>NZ_CP166793.1:0-4712500 GCF_059695915.1 Pseudomonas sp. LBUM1662
GTGTCAGTGGAACTTTGGCAGCAGTGCGTGGAGCTTTTGCGCGAAGAGCTGCCTGCCCAACAATTCAACACTTGGATCCGTCCACTACAGGTCGAAGCCGAAGGCGACGAGTTGCGTGTCTACGCACCGAATCGTTTTGTTCTCGACTGGGTCAACGAAAAGTACCTGGGCCGCGTCCTCGAACTGCTGGATGAGCACGGCAATGGCATGGCGCCTGCGCTCTCCTTATTAATAGGCAGCAAACGCAGTTCGGCACCGCGTGCGGCACCGAATGCACCGTTGGCCGCCGCGGCTTCCCAGGCTCAGGCCGCTCAAGCGCCTGTCAGCGCTCCTGCGCCAGCCCCGACGAGCGCACCGACCAAGCGTGCGACGCAAAAAGTGGCCGAGGTCAGTGAAGAGCCGTCTCGCGACAGCTTCGACCCCATGGCCGGCGCCAGTTCGCAACAGGCACCGGTTCGCTCCGAGCAGCGCACGGTGCAGGTCGAAGGCGCACTCAAGCACACCAGCTACCTGAACCGCACCTTCACCTTCGAAAACTTCGTTGAGGGTAAGTCCAACCAACTGGCCCGGGCTGCGGCCTGGCAGGTGGCGGATAACCCGAAGCACGGTTACAACCCGCTCTTCCTTTATGGTGGCGTCGGCTTGGGTAAAACCCACTTGATGCACGCGGTGGGCAACCACCTGTTAAAGAAGAACCCGAATGCCAAGGTTGTGTACCTGCACTCGGAGCGATTCGTCGCTGACATGGTCAAGGCCCTGCAGCTGAACGCAATCAACGAGTTCAAGCGCTTCTACCGTTCGGTGGATGCGTTGCTGATCGATGACATTCAGTTCTTCGCCCGCAAAGAGCGTTCCCAGGAAGAGTTTTTCCACACCTTCAACGCCTTGCTTGAAGGTGGCCAGCAGGTCATTCTCACCAGTGACCGCTACCCGAAAGAAATCGAAGGCCTTGAAGAGCGCCTTAAATCCCGCTTTGGCTGGGGCCTGACGGTTGCCGTCGAGCCGCCGGAGCTGGAAACCCGTGTGGCGATCCTGATGAAAAAGGCCGACCAGGCCAAAGTCGATCTGCCACACGATGCGGCGTTCTTTATTGCCCAGCGTATTCGCTCCAACGTCCGTGAGCTGGAAGGCGCGCTCAAGCGCGTGATCGCTCACTCGCACTTCATGGGCCGCGACATCACCATCGAGTTGATTCGCGAATCCCTGAAAGACCTTTTGGCGCTGCAAGACAAACTGGTCTCTGTGGATAACATTCAGCGCACGGTCGCCGAGTACTACAAGATCAAGATTTCCGATCTGCTGTCCAAGCGTCGTTCACGCTCGGTCGCACGTCCGCGTCAGGTTGCAATGGCGTTGTCCAAAGAGTTGACTAACCACAGCCTGCCGGAAATCGGCGATGTGTTTGGCGGCCGTGACCACACCACCGTTTTGCACGCCTGCCGCAAGATCAACGAACTTAAGGAATCCGACGCGGACATCCGCGAGGACTACAAGAACCTGCTGCGTACACTGACCACTTGATGAACACCAGCGCAGCTTATTAAGGCAAGGGACTAGACCATGCATTTCACCATTCAACGCGAAGCCCTGTTGAAACCCCTGCAACTGGTCGCAGGCGTCGTCGAGCGCCGACAGACCTTGCCGGTGCTCTCCAACGTGCTGCTGGTTGTCGAAGGCCAGCAATTGTCGCTGACCGGTACCGACCTGGAAGTCGAGCTGGTCGGTCGTGTGCAACTCGAAGAGCCTGCGGACCCAGGTTCCATCACCGTGCCTGCGCGCAAGCTGATGGACATCTGCAAGAGCTTGCCGAACGACGCGCTGATCGACATCAAGGTCGACGAGCAGAAGCTTGTGGTTAAAGCCGGCCGTAGCCGCTTTACTCTGTCGACCCTGCCGGCCAACGATTTCCCGACAGTCGAAGAAGGCCCTGGCTCGCTGACGTGCAGCCTGGAGCAGAGCAAACTGCGTCGTCTGATCGAACGCACCAGCTTCGCCATGGCCCAGCAGGACGTGCGTTACTACCTGAACGGTATGCTGCTGGAAGTTTCTGAAGGCATCATCCGCGCCGTGGCCACTGACGGTCACCGTCTGGCCATGTGCTCGATGAAGGCTGACATCGGTCAGCCGGACCGCCACCAGGTCATCGTGCCACGCAAGGGTATCCTTGAGCTGGCGCGCCTGCTGACCGAGCCGGACGGCATCGTCAGCATCGTGCTGGGTCAACACCACATCCGCGCGACTACCGGTGAGTTCACCTTCACTTCGAAACTGGTCGACGGCAAATTCCCAGACTACGAGCGCGTTCTGCCGAAAGGCGGCGACAAGCTGGTACTCGGCGATCGTCAGGCCCTGCGTGAAGCGTTCAGCCGTACCGCGATTCTGTCAAACGAGAAGTACCGCGGCATCCGTCTGCAACTGGCCAATGGTCAGCTGAAGATCCAGGCGAACAACCCGGAACAGGAAGAAGCGGAAGAAGAAGTGGGCGTCGAGTACAACGGCGGCAATCTGGAAATCGGCTTCAACGTGAGCTATCTGCTCGACGTGCTGGGCGTGATGACCACCGAGCAGGTTCGCCTGATCCTGTCCGACTCCAACAGCAGTGCGCTGGTGCAAGAGTCCGACAACGACGACTCGGCTTACGTTGTCATGCCGATGCGTCTGTAATCATGCTCAGCAGAAGCTAGATGTCCTTAAGTCGCGTCTCGGTCACCGCGGTGCGCAATCTGCACCCGGTGACCTTCTCCCCCTCCCCCCGAATCAATATTCTTTACGGCGCCAACGGCAGCGGCAAAACCAGTGTTCTGGAAGCCATTCACCTGCTGGGGCTTGCCCGTTCGTTTCGTAGCACCCGACTGTTGCCCGTCATCCAGTACGAGCAATTGGCATGCACGGTGTTCGGGCAAGTTGAATTGGCCGAGGGGGGCCACAGCGCTTTAGGGATATCTCGCGACCGTCAGGGTGAGTTCCAGATTCGCATCGATGGTCAGAACGCTCGTAGTGCGGCGCAACTGGCAGAGATCCTGCCACTTCAGCTGATTAACCCGGATAGCTTCCGCTTATTGGAAGGTGCGCCGAAGATTCGCCGGCAGTTTCTCGACTGGGGCGTGTTCCACGTGGAACCGCGATTCATGTCCACTTGGCAGCGCTTGCAGAAGGCCCTGCGCCAGAGAAACTCTTGGCTGCGGCATGGTACACTTGACGCCGTTTCGCAAGCGGTTTGGGACAGGGAACTGTGCCAGGCCAGCGCTGAAATTGATGAATACCGCCGCGCTTATATCAAAGCCTTGAAACCAGTCTTTGAACAGACCTTGAGCGAACTGGTTGAGCTCGAGGGCTTAACGCTCAGCTATTACCGTGGTTGGGACAAGGACCGCGAACTGAGTGCAGTGCTCGCCGGATCCCTTCAGCGGGATCAGCAAATGGGTCATACCCAAGCCGGACCACAACGCGCTGATTTGCGTCTTAGACTGGGCGCACATAACGCCGCGGACATCTTGTCCCGCGGACAGCAGAAGTTGGTGGTCTGTGCATTGCGGATTGCCCAAGGGCACCTGGTGAGCCAGGCCCGACGCGGGCAGTGTATTTATCTGGTGGATGACCTGCCGTCCGAACTGGACGAGCACCACCGCCGTGCGCTTTGCCGCTTGCTGGAAGACTTACGCTGCCAGGTGTTTATCACCTGTGTAGATCACGAATTATTGAGGGAAGGCTGGCAGACGGAAACGCCAGTCGCTCTGTTCCACGTGGAACAGGGCCGTATCACCCAGACCCACGACCATCGGGAGTGAAGGCATTGAGCGAAGAAAATACGAATACCTACGACTCAACGAGCATTAAAGTGCTGAAAGGCCTGGATGCCGTACGCAAACGTCCCGGTATGTACATTGGTGACACCGACGATGGCAGCGGTCTGCACCACATGGTCTTCGAGGTAGTCGACAACTCCATCGATGAAGCGCTCGCTGGCCACTGCGACGACATCAGCATCATTATCCACCCGGATGAATCCATCACCGTTCGCGACAACGGCCGTGGCATCCCGGTAGACGTGCACAAAGAAGAAGGCGTTTCCGCAGCCGAGGTCATCATGACCGTGCTGCACGCCGGCGGTAAGTTCGATGACAACTCCTACAAAGTATCCGGCGGTCTGCACGGTGTAGGTGTCTCGGTTGTAAACGCCCTGTCCGAAGAATTGGTCCTGACCGTTCGCCGCAGTGGCAAGATCTGGGAACAGACGTACATCCATGGTGTTCCGAAAGAGCCGATGAAAATCGTCGGCGAGAGCGAAACCACCGGTACCCAGATTCACTTCAAACCGTCCGACCTGACCTTCAAGAACATCCACTTCAGCTGGGACATCCTGGCCAAGCGGATTCGTGAACTGTCCTTCCTCAACTCCGGTGTCGGTATCGTCCTCAAGGACGAACGCAGCGGCAAGGAAGAGCTGTTCAAGTACGAAGGTGGCCTGCGTGCGTTCGTTGAATACCTGAACACCAACAAGACTCCGGTCAACCAGGTGTTCCATTTCAACATCCAGCGTGAAGACGGCATCGGCGTTGAAATCGCCCTGCAGTGGAACGACAGCTTCAACGAGAACCTGTTGTGCTTCACCAACAACATTCCACAGCGCGACGGCGGTACTCACCTGGTGGGTTTCCGTTCCGCACTGACGCGTAACCTGAACACCTACATCGAAGCAGAAGGTCTGGCGAAGAAGCATAAAGTCGCCACCACCGGTGACGATGCACGCGAAGGCCTGACCGCGATCATTTCGGTAAAAGTGCCGGATCCGAAGTTCAGCTCCCAGACCAAAGACAAGCTGGTGTCTTCCGAAGTGAAGACCGCTGTTGAACAGGAAATGGGCAAGTACTTCTCCGACTTCCTGCTGGAAAACCCGAACGAAGCCAAACTGGTTGTCGGCAAGATGATCGACGCGGCTCGCGCTCGTGAAGCGGCGCGTAAAGCCCGTGAGATGACCCGTCGCAAAGGCGCGCTGGATATCGCCGGCCTGCCGGGCAAACTGGCTGACTGCCAGGAAAAAGACCCTGCCCTCTCCGAACTGTACCTCGTGGAAGGTGACTCTGCTGGCGGCTCCGCCAAGCAGGGACGTAACCGTCGGACCCAAGCCATCCTGCCTCTCAAGGGCAAGATCCTGAACGTCGAGAAGGCGCGTTTCGACAAGATGATCTCTTCGCAAGAAGTGGGCACCTTGATCACCGCGCTGGGCTGCGGCATTGGCCGCGATGAGTACAACATCGCGAAGCTGCGTTACCACAACATCATCATCATGACCGATGCTGACGTCGACGGTTCGCACATCCGTACCCTGCTGCTGACCTTCTTCTTCCGTCAGTTGCCGGAGCTGATCGAGCGCGGCTACATCTACATCGCCCAGCCACCGCTGTACAAGGTCAAGAAAGGCAAGCAAGAGCAATACATCAAAGACGACGACGCCATGGAAGAGTACATGACGCAGTCGGCCCTGGAAGATGCGAGCCTGCACCTGAACGAGGAAGCCCCGGGTATTTCCGGACCTGCCCTCGAGCGTTTGGTGAATGACTTCCGTCTGGTGATGAAGACCCTCAAGCGTTTGTCGCGCCTGTACCCACAGGAACTGACCGAGCACTTCATCTACCTGCCGGCTGTCAGCCTGGAGCAATTGTCCGATCACGCAGCGATGCAGGATTGGATGGCCCAATACGAAGTCCGCCTGCGCACTGTCGAGAAGTCCGGGCTGGTCTACAAAGCCAGCCTGCGTGAAGACCGTGAACGTAACGTCTGGCTGCCAGAGGTCGAACTGATCTCCCACGGCCTGTCGAACTACGTCACCTTCAACCGCGACTTCTTCGGCAGCAACGATTACAAAACCGTTGTATCCCTGGGCGCTCAACTGAGCACCTTGCTGGACGACGGCGCGTACATCCAGCGTGGCGAGCGCAAGAAGCCGGTCACCGAGTTCAAGGAAGCCCTTGAATGGCTGATGGCTGAAAGCACCAAGCGTCACACCATCCAGCGATACAAAGGTCTGGGTGAGATGAACCCGGATCAGCTGTGGGAAACCACCATGGACCCAAGCCAGCGCCGGATGCTCAAAGTGACCATCGAAGACGCCATTGGTGCAGACCAGATCTTCAACACCCTGATGGGTGATGCGGTCGAGCCTCGTCGTGACTTCATCGAAAGCAACGCCCTGGCGGTTTCCAACCTGGACTTCTGATCCAGTAGCGGACCTGCCAAACAAAAAAGGCCAACGCTCAGCGTTGGCCTTTTTTTCATCTTCAAAAAATGTCCTCAGAACAAAAATCATCACAAATCGCGGACATAAAAAAACCGGCTATATCAGCCGGTTCTTTTGCGCCCGAAAAAAACTTATGCACCATTTCCCGAGTTTTATGAGGTTAAGAAATATGTATATAAATCATAAAGATAAGATCATAAAACGTTAATTTTCGGTAAAACGGTACACAGGTTATCCACAGAATCTCAGACAGTCACTTGATCGTTGGCAGAAGGGGCTGCAGGAGCCGCTGGCAACGAACCCATTTCCCTTTGCATTTGCTCGTTCCAGCTCTGCACCCGGTCATTCAGATCGGCAATGGCGCGCGGCCCACTGCCCACGGCGTACATCGGCTCACCGATGATCACGGTGATGACGCCCTGCTTCTTCGCCCAACCGGTTTTCGGCCAAAACTTGCCGGCATTGTGCGCAATCGGCAGCACTGGAAGTGCGGCGTTGACTGCCAACGCGGTGCCTCCGCGTGAGAACTTGCCGATGGTGCCATAAGGAACGCGAGTCCCTTCGGGGAAGATCAGCACCCAGACGCCATCCTTCAGCAGTTCATCGCCTCTCTTCGCCACATGCTTGAGTGCAGCTTTCGGATTGTCGCGGTCGATGGCGATAGGTCGCAGCATGGCCATGGCCCAGCCGAAGAACGGCACATACAGCAAGGAGCGCTTGAGTACTTGGCTCAACGGTTCGAAGTAGGCAGAGAGAAAGAAAGTCTCCCACGTGCTTTGGTGGTTCGACTGAATCACGCAAGGCTGATCAGGCACGTTCTCGGCGCCCTTCACTTCGTAGCTGATGCCCAGGAACACTTTGCTCAGCCACAAGGCGCAGCGGCACCAATACACGTTGATGAAGCGATACCGCGCCTTGAACGGCAAGAACGGCGCGATAAAAAAGCTCAGGCTGCACCAGAGCAAAGAGCTGGTGCCCAGCAGCAGGTAAAAGAGAAAGGTTCTGATGGCCTGCAGTATCGACATGGCGAGATTTACCGTTGCGGGCTCTGCCCGTCTATATAAAGCGCAATCCCGATCAATCCTTGGTCAGGAATCTCGAAACGCTCTAATTGTGGATAAGTTCTGCGGCAATCGCCGCCAGATCGTCAAATATCAAGGTGCCTACCGGTAGGGTCTTGCCCAAAGTCTTTTCGCCTTTCCCGGTCCTTACTAAAACTGGCTGAGAATCGACGGCTTTTGCGGCGTCCAGGTCACCAAGACTGTCGCCGACGAACCAAAGATTAGTCAGCGACACGTTGTAATGCGCGGCGATGGTTTTCAACATCCCGGGTTTTGGCTTGCGGCAATCGCAGCCCTCGTCCGGCCCGTGCGGGCAGTAGACGATCAGCCCGACTTCGCCGCCTTGCTCCGCCACCAGCGTGCGCAAGCGCTCGTGCATGGCGTCCAGGGTGGCGATGTCGTAATAGCCGCGAGCGATGCCCGACTGGTTGGTAGCGACCGCTACCGTCCAGCCGGCCTTGCTCAACTGCGCGATGGCTTCGATCGAACCCGGAAGCGGAATCCACTCCTCCACCGACTTGATGTAAGCGTCGGAGTCGTAATTGATCACCCCGTCCCGATCGAGAATCAGCAGTTTCAACAGCAGTCCCTCAGCCCAGCATCGAAATGTCGGCAACGCCGAGGAACAGCCCACGCAGACGCGCCAGCAGTGCATAACGGTTGGCGCGGACCTTGGCGTCTTCAGCGTTGACCATCACCGCTTCGAAGAACGCATCCACTGGCTCGCGCAAGGCAGCCAGGCGTGCCAGCGATTCGCTGTACTGACGCGCAGCGGCCATTGGCTGCACAGCCTGGTCAGCCTGCTGGATCGCCGAGTACAGGGAGAACTCGTTGGCATTGTCGAAGTATTTGGCTTCCACAACCGAAGGAACGGAGCCTTCGACCTTGCTCAGCAAGTTCGAAACGCGCTTGTTCACGGCGGCCAGGGCAGCGGCTTCCGGCAATTTACGGAACGCTTCTACCGCTTGTACGCGCTGATCGAAGTCCAGAGCAGAACCCGGCTTCAGGGCACGAACCGACAGGTAGGTCCCGACATCCACGCCTTCGTCTTCGTAACGCGCACGCAGGCGGTCGAAGATGAATTCCAGCACCGAATCGTTCAGGCCGGCAGCCTTCACTTTGGTACCGAACGCATTCACGGCGAATGCCACAGCGTCGTTGAGGTCGAGATCGAGCTTCTTGTCGATCAGGATGCGCAACACGCCGAGTGCGGCACGACGCAGTGCGTACGGGTCTTTGCTGCCGGTAGGCAACATGCCGATGCCGAAAATCCCGACCAGGGTGTCGAGTTTGTCGGCGATGGCCACGGCCGCACCGGTCAGGGTGGTTGGCAGTTCAGCGCCTGCACCGCGCGGCATGTATTGCTCGTTCAACGCCAGTGCGACTTCTTCCGGCTCGCCGTCGTTGAGGGCGTAGTAGTAACCGGCGACACCTTGCATCTCCGGGAACTCACCGACCATCTCGGTCGACAGGTCGCACTTGGACAGCAGGCCGGCACGGGAAGCCCATGCAGCGTTGCCGCCAATGCGTTGCGCGATGAAGGCGGCGAGCTTGGAAACGCGCTCGGCCTTGTCGTAGACGCTGCCGAGTTTTTCCTGGAACACCACGTTCTGCAGGCGCAGGTTGAAGTCTTCGAGTTTCTGCTTCTTGTCTTGCTTGAAGAAGAACTCGGCGTCGGTCAGGCGTGGGCGAACCACTTTCTCGTTACCGGCGATGATCTGTTGCGGGTCTTTGCTTTCGATGTTGGCCACGGTAATGAAACGTGGCAGCAACTTGCCGTCGGCATCCAGCAGGCAGAAATACTTCTGGTTGTCCTGCATGGTGGTGATCAGGGCTTCTTGCGGCACGTCGAGGAAACGCTCCTCGAACGAACACACCAGCGGCACCGGCCATTCAACCAGCGCGGTCACTTCATCGAGCAAGGCCGGAGGAACGATGGCAGTACCTTCCTGCATCGTCGCCAGCTCTTCGGTGCGCTTGCTGATCAGCTCGCGACGCTCGTTGGCGTCGGCCAGAACGTAAGCGGCACGCAGGTCGCTCAAGTAATTGGCCGGCGAAGTGATGCGCACGCTTTCCGGGTGATGGAAGCGATGACCACGGGAATCACGACCGGACTTCTGGGCGAGGATCGTGCAATCGATGACTTGGTCACCGAGTAGCATCACCAGCCATTGGGTCGGACGAACGAATTCTTCCTTGCGAGCGCCCCAACGCATGCGCTTCGGGATCGGCAAGTCGTTCAGCGAATCTTCAACGATGGTCGGCAGCAGGCTCGCGGTTGGCTTGCCGGCGATGCTTTGGCTGTAGCGCAGTTTCGGGCCGCTCTGATCGATTTCGCTCAGGTCGACGCCGCACTTCTTGGCGAAACCCAGTGCCGCTTGAGTCGGGTTGCCTTCGGCATCGAACGCGGCCTGACGTGGCGGGCCGTCGAGGTTGATGCTGCGATCAGGTTGCTGAGTCGCCAGCGAAGTGATCAACACAGCCAGACGACGTGGCGCGGCGTAGACGGTTTTGGTCTCGTAGTTCAGGCCAGCAGCTTGCAGGCCCTTGTCGATACCGGCCAGGAATGCGTCGGCCAAAGTGTTCAGGGCTTTGGGTGGCAGTTCTTCGGTGCCCAGTTCAACCAGAAAATCTTGAGCACTCATTGTGCAGCCTCCAGCTTGGCCAGTACTTCATCACGCAGGTCCGGGGTCGCCATCGGGAAGCCCAGCTTGGCGCGGGCCAGCAGGTAGGCTTGCGCAACGGAACGCGCCAGGGTGCGCACACGCAGGATGTATTGCTGACGCGCGGTCACCGAGATCGCCCGGCGCGCATCCAGCAGGTTGAAGGTATGGGAGGCCTTCAACACCATTTCGTAGCTCGGCAACGGCAGCGGCTGGTCGAGTTCGATCAGGCGCTTGGCTTCGCTTTCATAGAAGTCGAACAGTTCGAACAGCTTCTCGACGTTGGCGTGTTCGAAGTTGTAGGTCGACTGCTCCACTTCGTTCTGGTGGAACACGTCACCGTAGGTCACTTTGCCGAACGGACCGTCAGCCCAGACCAGGTCGTAGACCGAGTCCACGCCTTGCAGGTACATGGCTAGACGCTCGAGACCGTAAGTGATCTCGCCGGTCACCGGGTAGCACTCGATGCCGCCCGCTTGCTGGAAGTAAGTGAACTGGGTCACTTCCATGCCGTTGAGCCAGACTTCCCAGCCCAGACCCCAGGCGCCCAGTGTCGGCGATTCCCAGTTGTCTTCGACGAAGCGAATGTCGTGGACCAGCGGGTCCAGGCCGACGTGCTTGAGGGAGCCCAGGTACAGTTCCTGGAAGTTGTCCGGGTTCGGCTTCAGGACTACCTGGAACTGGTAGTAGTGCTGCAGACGGTTCGGGTTTTCGCCGTAGCGGCCGTCAGTCGGGCGACGACTGGGCTGCACATAAGCGGCGTTCCAGGTTTCCGGGCCAATGGCGCGCAGGAATGTAGCGGTGTGGAAAGTGCCGGCGCCTACTTCCATATCGTAGGGCTGAAGTACCACACAACCTTGCTCGGCCCAGTATTGCTGGAGGGCGAGGATCAAGTCTTGGAAGGTACGCACGGCTGGCGTAGGCTGGCTCACGAAATTCACCTGTTTCTTGGGCTGCGATTTAAAGAGCGGGAGTATACCCGATTCGGTCCTGCGCACGCCCCCTGGAGCCTTATGCCACGCTGCTTTTGGTGTTCCGAAGATCCGCTGTACATGGCTTATCACGATCAGGAGTGGGGCACGCCGCTACGCGATGCGCAGGGATTGTTCGAGTTGCTTTTGCTCGAAGGGTTCCAGGCCGGCCTTTCCTGGATCACCGTGCTGCGTAAACGTGAGCGATATCGCGAGGTGTTGTTCGGCTTCGACGTACAACGGGTGGCGCAGATGAGCGACGCGGAAATCGATGAGTTGATGCTCGATCCGGGCATTATCCGCAATCGCCTCAAACTCAATGCTGCCCGGCGTAATGCACAAGCCTGGCTGGCGCTGGAGGATCCGGTGCAATTCCTCTGGTCCTTCGTCGGCGGCACGCCTGTGATCAATCATTTCAAGGACCGTACCGAGGTGCCGGCGGTCACGCCGGTCGCGGTGGAGATGAGCAAAGGCCTGAAAAAGGCTGGCTTCACCTTCGTCGGCCCGACCATATGTTACGCGCTGATGCAGGCCTCGGGCATGGTCATGGACCACACGCAAGACTGCGACCGCTACGCTCAGCTCGCCAACGGCGGTTAGAATGGCCGCCTCGCGCACAGCACAAAATCAGGAGTGACCTGTGGATAAGTTTAAAGGCGCCTTGCTGGTAGGCGCTCTGCGGCTGTTTGCCCTGCTCCCGTGGCGGGCCGTGCAAGCCGTGGGCTCGGCCATTGGCTGGATGATGTGGAAAACCCCCAACCGTTCCCGCGATGTGGTGCGGATCAATCTTTCCAAGTGCTTCCCCGAAATGGACCCGGCTGAACGCGAGCGTCTGGTCGGCCAGAGCCTGAAAGACATCGGCAAGTCCCTGACCGAAAGCGCCTGCGCCTGGATCTGGCCAGCCCAGCGTTCCATCGACCTGGTGCGTGAAGTCGAAGGCCTCGACGTATTGAAGGACGCCCTCGCCTCCGGCAAAGGTGTCGTCGGCATCACCAGTCACCTGGGCAACTGGGAAGTGTTGAACCACTTCTATTGCAACCAGTGCAAACCGATCATTTTCTATCGCCCGCCAAAATTGAAGGCTGTGGATGATTTGCTGCGCAAGCAGCGCGTGCAATTGGGCAACCGCGTGGCCGCTTCCACCAAGGAAGGCATCCTCAGCGTTATCAAGGAAGTGCGCAAAGGTGGTGCAGTGGGCATTCCCGCTGACCCGGAACCGTCCGAATCCGCCGGGATCTTCGTACCGTTCTTCGCCACCCAGGCGCTGACCAGCAAGTTCGTACCGAATATGCTGGCGGGCGGTAAAGCGGTCGGCGTGTTCCTGCATGCGCTGCGGCTGCCGGACGGTTCTGGGTACAAAGTGATCCTGGAAGCTGCGCCAGAGGCCATGTACAGCACCGATACCGAAACGTCCTGCGCGGCCATGAGCCAAGTGGTCGAGCGTTATGTGCGGGCGTATCCGAGCCAGTACATGTGGAGCATGAAGCGCTTCAAGAAGCGGCCACCGGGTGAAGAACGTTGGTATTGAGTGGATTGGCATGATCTGTGGATAACCCGAACCTGTAGGAGCGAAGCTTGCTCGCGAAGAGGCCATGGCATTCAACATTGATGTTGGATGTGATATCGCCTTCGCGGGCAAGCCTCGCTCCTACAGGGGCAAGTTATCCACAACGGTTCATACAAGGGCGCAAAAGATGTCCGAACACCGCAAATCGTTTCGCATCAAGATCACGCACGAAAGCTTCGGCGAATGCCTCGGCCAGACGCGTAACCTCTCGGCCACGGGTGTCTACGTCAAGCATCCGGGCTTGGCGTCGTTGCCGAAAGGCGCGGTGGTTTATGGACAGGTGCAGGACTTACCCACAGGTGCGCCGCGGGTGCGCATGGAAGTGGTACTGGTGGATGCCGATGGCATTGGCCTGCGCTACCTCTGATCAGTGCGCCTGACGTTCAAGCTTCTTCAGAAACACCGTCATTTCCTTCTCTGCCTGCTTGTCGCCATGGGCGCGAGCGGCGTCCAGGCCCTGCTCCCACGCCTGACGCGCAGCCGCAAAGTCTGCCAGCGCCAGATGGGCCTTGCCTAACAGCTTCCAGGCCGCCGAATACTTTGGATCGAACTCGACGCAGCGCTGAAAATGCTCGGCGGCCTTGGCGTTTTCCCCAAGATCCAGATAACCCTTGCCCAGGCCGAAGCGTAGCAATGAGTTATCCACACCCTTGGCGAGCATTTTTTCCAGGGATTCGAGCATCGAGCAACACCTTTGTTTATGTGTGGATTTCGGAATTGCCTTCGCGGGCAAGCCTCGCTCCTACGGTTTTGGGTCATTCGCCAATTATGTGTACGACTCGGACCTGTAGGAGCGAGGCTTGCCCGCGAAGAGGCCCTCGGATCAGAAGAAGCTGAGTCCCACATGGAACAGCTTCTCCACATCCCGAATATGCTTTTTATCCACAAGGAACAAAATCACATGGTCGCCCGCCGCGATCACCGTGTCGTCATGCGCAATGATCACTTCTTCATCACGAATGATCGCGCCGATGGTCGTGCCCGGCGGCAAACCGATGTTCTCGATGGCCTTGCCAATCACCTTGCTCGACTTCTCATCGCCATGGGCAATCGCCTCGATGGCTTCCGCCGCGCCGCGCCGCAGTGAGTGAACGCTGACGATATCGCCGCGCCGCACGTGGGCCAGCAGCGTGCCGATGGTCGCCAGTTGCGGGCTGATGGCGATGTCGATATCGCCGCCCTGGATCAAATCCACGTAAGCCGGGTTGTTGATGATCGTCATCACCTTCTTCGCGCCCAGGCGCTTGGCCAGCAACGAAGACATGATGTTGGCTTCGTCATCGTTGGTCAGGGCGAGGAAGATATCCGCGTCGGCGATGTTCTCTTCCATCAGCAAATCGCGGTCGGAGGCACTGCCCTGCAACACCACGGTGCTGTCGAGGGTGTCCGAGAGATGGCGGCAGCGGGCCGGGTTCATCTCGATTATCTTCACCTGATAACGGCTTTCGATCGCTTCCGCCAGACGCTCACCGATCTGCCCGCCACCGGCGATGACGATGCGCTTGTAGGTTTCATCCAGGCGGCGCATTTCGCTCATCACCGCACGAATATTCGCTTTGGCGGCGATGAAAAACACCTCGTCGTCGGCCTCGATGACGGTATCGCCCTGAGGCAGGATCGGCCGATCACGGCGGAAAATCGCGGCGACGCGGGTTTCAACATTCGGCATGTGTTCACGCAACTGACGCAGTTGCTGGCCCACCAACGGTCCGCCGTAGTACGCCTTGACCGCCACCAGTTGCGCTTTGCCTTCGGCGAAGTCGATCACCTGCAACGCGCCCGGATGCTGGATCAGGCGCTTGATGTAATTGGTTACCACCTGTTCCGGGCTGATCAGCACGTCCACCGGAATTGCTTCGTTATCGAACAGTTCGGAGCGCGTCAGGTACGCGGCTTCGCGGACCCGGGCGATCTTGGTCGGGGTGTGGAACAGGGTGTGGGCGACCTGACAGGCGACCATGTTGGTTTCGTCGCTGTTGGTCACGGCCACCAGCATGTCGGCGTCGTCCGCGCCGGCCTGACGCAGCACCGTCGGCAACGAGCCGCGGCCCTGTACGGTGCGGATGTCCAGGCGATCGCCGAGGTCGCGCAGGCGTTCGCCGTCGGTGTCGACCACGGTGATGTCGTTGGCCTCGCTGGCCAGATGTTCTGCCAGCGAACCGCCGACCTGCCCTGCGCCGAGGATGATGATTTTCATCCAGTCACTCCCTTAAAACCGGTTAACCGCGCGCGGCGGCGATCTTGATCAGCTTGGCGTAGTAGAACCCGTCGTGGCCGCCTTCCTGGGCCAGTAACTGGCGACCGTGAGGTTGCTTGATACCGGCCGCCGTGGCGAGGTCCAGCTCACGAGCGCCCGGCGTGCGAGCGAGGAAGGCTTCGATGACTTCGGTGTTCTCGGTCGGCAGCGTGGAGCAGGTGGCGTAAAGCAGAATCCCGCCGACTTCCAAAGTTATCCACATGGCATCGAGCAGTTCGCCCTGAAGCACCGCCAGTGCGGCGATGTCGTCGGGCTGGCGAGTCAGCTTGATGTCCGGATGACGACGAATCACGCCAGTGGCCGAGCATGGCGCATCCAGCAGGATGCGCTGGAACGGTTTGCCGTCCCACCAGGTGGCGGTGTCGCGGCCGTCGGCGGCGATCAGTTCGGCGCTCAGGCCCAGGCGTGCGAGGTTCTCACGCACGCGCACCAGGCGCTTGGCTTCCAGATCCACCGCCACGACACCCGCCAGTTTTGGCTCGGCTTCGAGGATGTGGCAGGTCTTGCCGCCCGGTGCGCAGCAGGCGTCCAGCACTCGTTGGCCCGGCGCCAGGTCGAGCAGGTCGGCGGCCAGTTGCGCGGCTTCGTCCTGCACGCTGATCCAGCCTTCGGCAAAACCCGGCAGGCTGCGCACGTCGGCGGCGGCTTCGAGGATGATGCCGTCCCGACTGTAAACGCACGGCGTGGCGGCGATACCAGCCTCCGTCAGCAGCCCAAGGTAAGCGTCGCGAGTGTGATGGCGGCGGTTGACTCGCAGAATCATCGGCGGATGCGCGTTGTTCGCTGTGCAAATGGCTTCCCACTGCTCAGGCCAGAACGCCTTGAGGGATTTTTGCAGCCAACGCGGATGCGCGGTGCGAACCACCGGGTCGTGTTCCAGCTCGGCCAGCAGTGTTTCGCTTTCCCGCTGGGCGCGGCGCAGCACGGCATTGAGCAAAGCCTTGGCCCAAGGCTTTTTCAGCTTGTCGGCGCAACCGACGGTTTCGCCAATGGCGGCGTGGGCCGGGACGCGGGTGTAGAGCAATTGATAGAGGCCGACCAGCAGCAGCGCCTCTACATCGGCGTCCGCAGCCTTGAATGGCTTCTGCAACAACTTGGCCGCCAGCGCCGACAAACGTGGCTGCCAGCGCGCGGTGCCAAACGCCAGGTCCTGGGTGAAGCCGCGATCACGGTCTTCAACCTTGTCCATCTGTGTCGGCAGCGAACTGTTGAGTGAAGCTTTTCCGTTAAGAACAGCGGCGAGTGCCTTGGCGGCGGCCAGACGTGGATTCATTGAGCGTCCGCCGCTTGACCGAGCACGATGCCGACGGCGAATTTCTCTTTGCGGCTGTTGAACAGATCGCTGAAGTTCAGCGCCTTGCCGCCGGGCAATTGCAGACGGGTCAGGCACAGGGCCTGCTCACCGCAGGCAACGATCAAGCCGTCCTTGCTCGCGCTGAGGATTTGCCCCGGTGCGCCTTGCCCTTCGGCGAGGTTCGCGGCCAGCACTTTCAATGCTTCGCCGTTCAGCGTGCTGTGGGTGATCGGCCACGGGTTGAAGGCGCGGACCAGGCGTTCCAGCTCAATTGCCGGACGGCTCCAGTCGATGCGCGCTTCGTCTTTGTTCAATTTGTGAGCATACGTGGCGAGGCTATCGTCCTGCACTTCGCCTTCCAGTGTTCCGGCGGCGAGGCCAGCAATCGCCTGAATCACGGCCGGTGGGCCCATTTCGGCGAGGCGGTCGTGGAGGCTGCCGCCGGTGTCTTCACCGGTGATCGGCGTGGTGACTTTCAGCAGCATCGGCCCGGTGTCCAGGCCCAGTTCCATGCGCATCACTGTCACGCCGCTTTTGTTGTCGCCCGCTTCGACGGCACGCTGGATCGGCGCCGCTCCGCGCCAGCGTGGCAGCAACGAAGCGTGGCTGTTGATGCAGCCCAGGCGCGGAATATCCAGCACCGCTTGCGGCAGGATCAAGCCATAGGCGACCACCACCAGCAAATCCGGTTTCAGTGCGGCCATTTCAGCCTGGGCGTCTTCGTTGCGCAGGGTTGGCGGCTGCAACACCGGGATGTTGTTTTCCAATGCGAGTTGCTTGACCGGGCTCGGCATCAGCTTTTGCCCACGGCCCGCCGGACGGTCCGGCTGGGTGTAGACCGCAACGATCTCGTAAGGGCTGGCGAGCAGGGCCTTGAGGTGTTCGGCGGCGAATTCCGGGGTGCCGGCAAAGACGATGCGCAGTGGCTCAGTCATGGGAGCAATCTCTGAAAAGAAAAAGGCTTGCCGCAGCAAGCCTTTGAAAGAAGGGCATCAAGCGTTCTGGCGATGGAGCTTTTCCAGTTTCTTCTTGATTCGATCGCGTTTGAGGTTCGACAGGTAATCGACGAACAATTTGCCATTGAGGTGGTCGCATTCGTGCTGGATGCACACGGCGAGCAGGCCTTCGGCGATCAGTTCGTAAGGCTTGCCGTCACGGTCCAGGGCCTTGACCTTGACCTTCTGCGGGCGATCGACGTTTTCGTAGAAGCCCGGCACCGAGAGGCAGCCTTCCTGGTATTGCTCCATCTCGTCGGTCAACGATTCGAACTCGGGGTTGATGAACACCCGCGGTTCGCTACGGTCTTCGGAGAGGTCCATCACGACGATACGTTTGTGCACGTTGACCTGGGTCGCGGCGAGGCCGATGCCTGGCGCTTCATACATTGTTTCAAACATGTCATCGACCAACTGACGCACTTCGTCGTCCACTACGGCCACAGGTTTGGCGATAGTGCGCAGGCGCGAGTCGGGAAATTCGAGGATGTCTAAAATGGCCATAAGCTTAATTGCTGCACGTGTGAGGTAAAGTCGGGCGATGGCCTGGCGGGTCCGAAGATGCCGGCTACCGTTGTGAAGCGTAGCTCCCTTTTCTTTTCAGAAACGGGGAGCGAGCCACGAGGGCTCTGGCGTTTCACGCGAACGCACATAATAAAGGGATTCACCGCATGAGGAAATCACTACTCGCCTTGCTCCTTCTGGCCTCGGCCGGTTTGGCGCACGGGCAAGTGCAACTCAAGGAAGGTTTTCCACAGCAATACACAGTGGTGGCGGGTGACACACTCTGGGACATCTCCGGAAAATTCCTCCGTGAGCCGTGGAAGTGGCCGGAGTTGTGGCAGGCCAATCCACAGATCGAAAACCCCAATCTCATCTACCCCGGCGACTCGCTGTCGCTGGTCTACGTCAACGGCCAGCCGCGCCTGACCCTCAATCGCGGGGCTTCGCGTGGCACCATCAAGCTTTCGCCACGGGTGCGCAGCTCGCCGGTGGCTGATGCCATCCCGAGCATTCCGCTGCAATCGATCAACAGCTTTTTGCTGAGCAACCGCATCGTCGACAAGGTCGAGGACTTCGACAAGGCGCCCTACATCGTCGCCGGCGATGCCGAACGCGTGCTCAGCGGCACCGGTGACCGCATCTTCGCCCGTGGCCATTTCGACCCGAACCAGCCGGTGTACGGCATCTTCCGTCAGGGCAAGGTCTACACCGATCCCGAGAGCAAGGAGTTTCTGGGGATCAACGCCGATGACATCGGCGGTGGCGAGATCGTGGCCACCGAAGGCGACGTCGCTACCTTGGCACTGCAACGCACGACTCAGGAAGTGCGTCTCGGCGACCGTTTGTTCAGCGGTGAAGAACGCTCAATCAACTCGACCTTCATGCCCAGTGCGCCAAAAACCCAGATCAATGGCCTGATCATCGATGTGCCGCGCGGTGTTACCCAGATTGGCGCGCTGGATGTGGTCACGCTGAACAAGGGCCAGCGTGATGGCCTGGCCGAAGGCAATGTGCTGGTGGTGATGAAAACCGGTGAAACCGTGCGCGACCGGATCACCGGTCAGCCGCTGAAAATCCCCGATGAACGTGCCGGTCTGCTGATGGTTTTCCGCACCTACGACAAGCTCAGTTACGGGTTGGTCCTCAACGCATCGCGCTCGCTGGCGGTGATGGACAAGGTGCGAAATCCGTAAGCCTGCTCCACAAGTTACCAACAGAGTTATCCACAGCTTATTCCCGTTTGAACGGGGCTCATAACGATCAAGGATGATCCATGTCGCTGTCTGCCGTCACACCGGTTTCCCCCGCGGAACTGGAAGCTCGTTTACGTCTGCATCGCTTGCCGGAACTCGGCCCGGCGCGTTTCAAGAAATTGCTCGAAGCCTTCGGCTCGGCGTCCAAAGCCATCAGCGCGCCCGCCAGCGCCTGGCGTTCGCTGGGCTTGCCGCTGGCGTGCGCCGAGGCTCGTCGCGCCAATGAAGTGCGCGATGGCGCGGCCCACGCATTGGCCTGGCTAGAGCGTCCGGGCCAGCATTTACTGATGTGGGACCAGCCCGAGTACCCGGCGTTGCTGGCGGAAATCAGTGATGCGCCGCCGCTGTTATTTGCGGCAGGCGATCCGGGTATCCTGGAAAAACCGCAATTGGCGATGGTTGGCAGTCGCCGCGCTTCGCGACCGGGCATGGACACCGCGGCGGCGTTTTCGCGCAGTTTGGCCAGCGCCGGTTTCGTCATCACCAGCGGCCTGGCGCTGGGCATTGATGCCGCCGCGCATCAAGCCGCTCTGGACGTGGGCGGGCGAACGGTCGGGGTACTTGGCACGGGACTTGAAAAGTTTTATCCACAGCGCAATCGGCGGCTGGCGGACGCCATGATCGCGTCGGGCAGCGCGGTGCTTTCCGAGTTCCCGCTGGACGCCGGGCCCAGCCCCGGCAACTTCCCTCGGCGCAACCGGATCATCAGCGGTTTATCCCTCGGTGTGCTGGTGGTCGAGGCGAGTGTCGCCAGCGGCTCATTGATTACGGCGAGGCTGGCGGCGGAGCAAGGACGCGAGGTGTACGCGATTCCTGGGTCGATCCATCACCCCGGCGCCAAAGGGTGTCACCAGTTGATCCGTGACGGGGCGATGCTGGTGGAAACCATCGAGCATATCCTCGAAGCCTTGCGCGGCTGGCAACGGCTGCCGTTATCCACAGAAACCCTGCAAGCGCACACACATCCGCTGCTCCTGTTGCTTCACGCCGCGCCCCACACCAGTGAAGCGTTGTCGGTCAGCAGTGGCTGGGCCTTGTCCAAAGTGCTGGCAGCGCTGACCGAACTGGAAATGAACGGCCAGGCCGTGTGCGAAAGCGGGCGCTGGTTTGCGCGGGTGAGCTAGGTTTTATAAGGAAGATCGGTAAACTGCGCAGAGCCTTATTCCGGAGAGTTTTTCATGGTCAACAGTTGGCGTGTGCAACAAGCCGCACAAGCCGTTCGCGCAGGGGCAGTGATTGCCTACCCAACCGAAGCGGTCTGGGGTCTGGGTTGCGATCCGTGGGACGAAGAGGCGGTGTATCGTCTGTTGGCGATCAAGGGCCGGTCTGCGGAAAAGGGTCTGATTCTGGTCGCAGACAACATTCGCCAGTTCGACTTCCTGTTCGAAGACTTCCCGAAACTGTGGATGGACCGCATGGCCAGCACTTGGCCGGGGCCGAACACCTGGCTGGTGCCGCATCAGAATCTGTTGCCGCAGTGGATTACCGGCGTGCATGAAACCGTGGCGCTGCGGGTCAGCGATCACCCGTTGGTGCGGGATTTGTGCGCGGTGGTCGGGCCGTTGGTGTCGACGTCGGCTAACCCTCAGGGGCGGCCGGCGGCGCGGACGCGGATTCGCGTCGAGCAGTATTTCCGTGGGCAGGTGGATTACGTGTTGGGCGGGAACCTGGGTGGGCGCAAAAATCCGAGCGTGATTCGAGATCTGGCGACCGGGAACGTCATTCGCCCGGATTGAGACCGCGTCATCGTTCTTCGCGGGCGAGCCTCGCGCCTACAGGATTTCAGTCGTTCACATAGTTCGTGTTCGACCGCAGACCTGTAGGAGCGAGGCGTGCCCGCGAAGTCGTCCTCAAGGCAACAATACAGTCGAGCCAGTGGTCCGCCGCGCCGACAACTCGGTCTGCGCCTTCGCCGCTTCAGCCAATGGATACTTCTGGCTGATGTCCACCGTCAGCTTGCCGCTGATGATCATCTCAAACAGCTCATCCGCCATGCGCTGCAGGTTTTGCGCGTTATTGGCGTAAGTCGCGAGTGTCGGCCGGGTCACGTACAGCGAGCCCTTCGCCGACAATATCCCCAGGTTCACCCCGTCCACTGCGCCAGACGCATTGCCGAAGCTCACCACCAGACCCCGTGGTGCCGCGCTGTCGAGCGATGTCAGCCAAGTGTCCTTGCCGACGCCGTCGTACACCACCGGGACTTTTTTCCCGTCAGTCAATTCCAGCACCCGTTGTGCGACGTTTTCGTGGCTGTAGTCGATGGTCGCCCAGGCGCCGTTGGCCTTGGCCAGCGCGGCTTTCTCCGGTGAGCTGACTGTGCCGATTAACTTCACGCCCAAGGCCTTGGCCCATTGGCAGGCCAGAGAGCCGACACCGCCCGCAGCGGCATGGAACAGGATGGTTTCGCCACCCTTGAGTTCATAGGTCTGACGCAGCAGGTACTGCACGGTCAGGCCCTTGAGCATCACCCCGGCGGCCTGTTCGAAACTGATGGCGTCCGGCAAGTGCACCAGGTTAGCTTCCGGCAAAACGTGAACGTCGCTGTAAGCGCCCAACGGACCGCTGCCGTAAGCCACGCGATCGCCAACTTTGAACCGGGTCACTTCGCTGCCAACCGCCTCGACCACGCCCGCACCTTCCGAGCCCACACCTGATGGCAGAGCGGGCAGCGGATAGAGGCCACTGCGGTAATAGGTGTCGATGAAGTTCAGGCCGATGGCCTTGTTCGTCACGCGAACCTGCTGCGGTCCGGGCTCGGCCGGTTGATAGTCGACATACTCGAGCACTTCGGGGCAGCCATGGGCGCGGAACTGGATACGCTTTGCCATCAGAACTCTCCTTAGGTCATTTGCGAAGCTCCCTATCGGACTCCTAAGCTTGATCCCCGTCAACTGCGGCAGGCCCATCTGCGATGTTATGCTACGCGCCCATTTGCGCCGGCCCCTGCTCCGATGGAGCGCCGCGTAGCTTTGCCCGATTCAAGGTGATGACATGACGACCCGCACCGAGGCCGTAAAAGCCTACCTGCTCGACCTGCAAGATCGCATTTGCGCTGCCCTGGAAGTTGAAGACGGTGGCACGCAATTCGTCGAAGACGCCTGGACCCGGCCTGCCGGCGGTGGCGGTCGCACGCGAGTGATCGAAAACGGCTCCGTGATCGAAAAGGGCGGCGTCAACTTTTCCCACGTCTTCGGCAGCGGTCTCCCACCGTCCGCCAGCGCCCACCGACCCGAATTGGCCGGGCGTGGCTTCGAAGCCCTGGGCGTGTCGCTGGTGATTCACCCGCACAACCCGCATGTGCCGACTTCCCACGCCAATGTGCGCTTTTTCATCGCTGAAAAAGAAGGTGAAGAACCGGTCTGGTGGTTCGGCGGCGGTTTCGACCTGACCCCGTATTACGGCAATGAAGAAGACTGCGTGCACTGGCACCGCGTCGCCGAGCAGGCCTGTGCGCCGTTCGGTCCGGACGTCTATTCGCGCTACAAGGCCTGGTGCGACAGCTACTTCCACATCAAGCATCGTCACGAGCCGCGGGGCATCGGCGGTCTGTTTTTTGATGACCTGAACGAGTGGGACTTCGACACCAGTTTCGCGTTCATGCGTGCCATCGGTGACGCCTACATCAACGCCTACCTGCCGATCGTGCAGCGCCGCAAGCATGATGCGTTCACCGCCAAGCAGCGTGAATTCCAGGAATTCCGCCGGGGCCGCTACGTCGAGTTCAACCTGGTGTACGACCGCGGCACGCTGTTCGGCCTGCAATCGGGCGGGCGAACCGAGTCGATCCTCATGTCCCTGCCTCCGCAAGTGCGCTGGAGCTATGACTGGAAAGCCGAGCCGGGCAGCGAAGAAGCCCGCCTGACCGAATACTTCCTGCAAGACCGCGATTGGTTGGCCGAGGCCTGAACGAGGAGTTCTGATGGACCGTTACGTCGTATTCGGTAATCCGATTGGCCACAGTAAATCGCCGCTGATCCACCGTTTGTTTGCCGAGCAGACCGCTCAGCAACTGGACTACAGCACCTCGCTGGCGCCGCTCGACGATTTTTCCGACTTCGCCCGGGCGTTTTTCCTCGAAGGTCGCGGGGCGAATGTGACGGTGCCGTTCAAGGAAGAAGCCTATCGCCTGGCCAACAGCCTGACGAAGCGCGCGCAGCGGGCCGGCGCGGTGAACACCCTGAGTAAACTCGCCGATGGCAGTCTGCTGGGTGATAACACCGACGGTGCCGGGCTGGTGCGGGACCTGACGGTCAACGCCGGTTTCAGCCTCAAGGGCAAGCGCATCCTGCTGCTCGGTGCCGGCGGCGCGGTGCGTGGCGCGCTGGAGCCGTTGCTGGCCGAGCAGCCGGCGTCGGTGATCATCGCCAACCGCACGGTGGAGAAAGCCGAGTTGCTGGCGGAATTGTTCTCGGACCTGGGGCCGGTGTCGGCCAGCGGTTTTGACTGGCTGCAGGAATCGGTGGACCTGATCATCAACGCCACGTCCGCGAGTTTGTCGGGCGATGTGCCGCCGATTGCCAGCAGCCTGATCGAGCCGGGCAAAACCGTGTGCTACGACATGATGTACGGCAAGGAACCGACCTCATTCTGCCGCTGGGCCAGTGAACATGGCGCGGCGGTGTCGATGGATGGGTTGGGGATGCTTGCTGAACAAGCGGCGGAAGCGTTCTTCCTGTGGCGTGGCGTGCGGCCGGACACGGCGCCAGTGCTGGCTGAACTCCGCCGCCAGCTAGCGCTGTAACGTTGTAGGAGCGAGGCTTGCCCGCGAAGGCGTCCTCAAGTACGCCAAAAGCTTCGCGGGCAAGCCTCGCTCCTACAGGGTGTGATGTTCAATCTTCAAACCGGATCGGGCATTTCTCCGCGCCTTCAAGCTTGCGCAACTCCTCCACCACCTGCGGCCGTGCCCGGCGTAAGGTCAGGCTGCGATCCTGCTTGAGCAACCGTCGCGCTTCCTGATGCAGCATTTCCACGCCTGAATAGTCGATAAAGTTGATCTGCTGCGCCTCGATCACCACCCGCGCACCGTGCATCCGTTGCAGGCGCACTTGCAGGTAATGGCTGGCGCCGAAAAAGATCGAACCGCCGACTCGCAGAATGTCTTCATCGCCTTCGCGCCAATGCTGAACGCGGGGTTGCGAAGTACGCTTGAGGTAGAAAAACAGCGAAGCCAGGACCCCGGCATAGATCGCCGTCTGCAACTCCAGCAATAACGTGGCAACGCAGGTCAGCGCCATGACCAGGAATTCGGCGCGGCTGACCCGCAACAGCGCGCGAATGCCCCGATGGTCCACCAATCCCCAGGCGATCAACAAAATGCTGCCCGCCATGGCGGGGATCGGAATGTGCGCGATCAATGCCGCGCCGAAGATCGCAAACAGCGCTACCCACAACGCTGAAAACACGCCGGCCAATGGTGAACAGGCGCCCGCCTCGTAGCTCAGACCCGAACGAGTGAAGGAACCGGCTGACAGCGATCCGGAAAAAAACGCCCCGACCATGTTCGAAAAACCCTGGGCGCGGACTTCCTGATTGGCGTCGAGCAATTGCTGGGAGCGCGCCGACAAGGAACGGGCAATCGACAGACTCGTCACCAGCCCGAGCATCCCCACCGCCACGGCGCTGGGCAGCAGGCGCAGGATCAGATCCAGGTCCAGCGGCAGCGGACTGAAAGGTGGCAAACGCCCTACAAACGCGCTGACCAACTTCACATGGCCGAACATCGACGGCCAGAACCACACCAGCAGTCCAGCCAGCGCCAAGGTGATCAACAACGTCGGCCAGCGTGGCAGCAGTGATTTCAGAACCACGCCGACCACGACGGTGGTCAGCCCCAGAATCAGCGATGGTTTATCCACAAAACCGAGGTGTTTGAACACCATCAAAAAGCTGTCCAGTGCGGTGGACTGATTGGGCAGGTCCAGCCCCAGCAGGTTCGGCAGTTGGCCGATGGCAATCACCACCGCCGCGCCGAGGGTGAAGCCCAGCACCACCGAGTGAGAAACGAAATTCACCAGGGCGCCAAAGCGCAGCAATCCGAGCAGCCACTGGAAAATCCCGGCGAGCAGCGTCAGCAGCAGGATCAGGGTGACGTAGTCTTCTGACGCGGGAACGGCCAGAGGACTGACACTCGCGTACAGGACAATGGAGATCGCCGCCGTAGGACCGCAGATCAGATGCCACGACGAACCCCAGAGGCAAGCGATCAGCACCGGGATGATCGCGGCGTACAGGCCATATTCCGGCGGGAGACCGGCGATCAGGGCGTAGGCAATGGATTGTGGCAACGCAAGAATGGCGCCGCTGAGGCCAACGATCAGGTCACGACCGACGCTGGCGCGGGTTTGCCGGGGCAACCAGGAAAGGAAGGGAAAGAGTGATTGGCGGCTGGGGAAGGCCATGGGTCCTCTCGGGTTGGGTTTTGCGCAAGGGTATCAGGACCCTGCGCTGATCGTTCCTCCTGTGGGAGCGGGCTTGCTCGCGAATGCGCAGTGTCAGTCGACATAAGTGCCAGGTCTGATGGCCCCTTCGCGAGCAAGCCCGCTCCCACAGGAATGGGTTACAACTTTGCTTTTACCGCCGGCAACGCATCTTTTCCATCCACGGTCTTCACGCCATCCAGCCATTTATCCAGCACCGCAGGATTGGCCTTGATCCACGCCTTGGCCGCATCGGCATTGCTGACTTTCTTGTTCACCACCTCAGCCATGATGCTGTTCTCCATTTCCTGGGTGAAACTCAGGTTGGTGAGCAGCTTGCCGACGTTCGGACAGGCCTGTGCATAACCTTTGCGGGTGAGGGTATGAACGCTGCCGGTGTCGCCGAAGTACTTCTCGCCGCCCTTCAGGTAATGCATTTTCAACTGCACGTTCATCGGGTGCGGCGTCCAGCCGAGGAAGGTCACGAACTTCTGTTTCTTCACCGCGCGGGACACTTCGGCCAGCATTGCCTGCTCGCTGGACTCGACCAGTTTCCACTGGCCCATGTCGAAGTCGTTCTTCTTGATGATCTCTTGCAGCGAGATGTTTGCCGGGGCGCCCGAACCGATGCCGTAGATCTTCTTGTCGAACTTGTCGGCGAATTTGTTCAGGTCGGCAAAGTTATGCACACCCGCGTCCCACACGTAATCCGGAACTGCCAGGGTGAATTCGGTGCCGTCGAGGTTCTTCGCCAGTTGGGTGACATCGCCCGTGGCGACGAACTTGTCGTAGAAGCCCTGCTGAGCCGGCATCCAGTTACCCAGAAACACGTCGACCTGGCCATCCTTCAACCCGCCAAAGGTGATCGGCACCGCGAGGGTGTCGACCTTGGCCTTGTAGCCCATGCCGTCCAGCAGAAACCCGGTAATGGCGTTGGTCGCAGCGATGTCGCTCCAGCCCGGATCGGCCATTTTCACCGTGTCGCAGCTCTGATCGGCAAAGGCCGATGCACTGCTCAGAGCCAGTAGCCCGAACGTCAGTACTGTGGATAACTTTTGCATGGACTTCCCCTTAACATTATTGGTTTTGGCAGGGTTGTGGATAACGTGCTTTACGTTCCAGATCGTCGAGGTCGATGTGGTTGCGCATGTACTGCTGACTGGCGTCCACCAGCGGCTGGTGATCCCAGCTCTTCAGCTTGCCGATGGTCAGCGCCTCGGCGACGAATCGCCGACGACGCTGGCTCGCGAGCACCTGTTGGTGTATCGCCGGTATGTCCCATTTGGCCCGTGCTTCAGCCAGAAATTCCTCGAATAGAGGCCGATGCTGCGGCGATTGGCTGAGTTCTTCCTGTTCGCGCGGGTCGTTGTGTACGTCGAAGAGTAGGCACGGGTCGTCTTCGCTGTAGATAAATTTGTAGGCGCCGCGGCGGATCATCATCAAAGGGCTGATGGTGCCTTCGGCCATGTATTCGCCGAACACCTCGTCGTGACCGCCCTGCCCTTGCAGATGCGAGACCAACGAACGACCGTCCAGCGGCAAGCCTGGCTCCAGCGATCCGCCGGCCAGTTCGACGAAGGTGGGCAACAGGTCGGCGGTGGACACGGCAGCACTGACCCTGCCTGCACCAAATTGTCCAGGTGCACTTATCAACAGGGGGACGCGGGCGGCCATTTCGAACCAGTGCATTTTGTACCAGAGGCCGCGCTCGCCGAGCATGTCGCCATGGTCGCCAGAGAAGACGATGATGGTGTCATCGATCAGCCCGGTATCTTCGAGTGTTTGCAGAAGTTTGCCGACGTTGCTGTCGATATAGCTGCAAGCCCCAAAATACGCGCGACGCGCATCGCGAATCTTATCCACAGGCAGCGGCTTGTCCCACAGGTCATACACCTTGAGCAAACGCTGGGAATGCGGATCGAGTTCGGTCTGGGCCGGTGTTGTAGGCAACGGGATGTCAGCGTCGTCGTACATGTCCCAGAACGCCTTGGGAATGGTGTACGGATCATGTGGGTGAGTCATCGACACGGTCAGGCAGAACGGTTGATCGCCATCCTCGCGAATGTGATCGAACAGGTATTGCTGCGCCTTGAACACCACCTCTTCGTCGAAATCCAGCTGATTGGTGCGAACACACGGCCCGGCTTGCAGCACCGAAGACATGTTGTGGAACCAGGTCGGCCGCACGTCCGGCTCATCCCAGTTCACCGACCAGCCGTAATCGGCCGGGTAGATGTCACTGGTCAGGCGTTCTTCATAGCCGTGGAGCTGATCCGGGCCGCAGAAATGCATCTTGCCCGACAGCGCGGTGCGGTAGCCGAGTCGACGCAGGTAGTGGGCATAAGTCGGTACATCGGCGGGGAAATCGGCCGCGTTGTCGTAGGCGCCAATCTTGCTCGGCAACTGACCGCTGACCAGGGTAAAACGCGACGGCGCGCACAGTGGGCTGTTGCAATAAGCGGCGTCGAACACCACGCCTTCGGCGGCGAGGCGGCTGAGATTAGGCAGTTTGATGGACGAAGGACCGTAGAACGGCAACATTGGCGCGGCCATCTGATCGGCCATGATGAAAAGAATATTCTTGCGCTTCATGTGATCGCGGCATTCCATAGTGAATATTTATGCGAGAGTGCTGCGATCGAGCATGGAGTCCATGCACATTGTGGTAAAGCCCATGCACGGCAATGACTAGGATAAGTACCGCTTATGTATGACGCCCTTGGAAATTTGTCGCTGGATCTGCTTCGAGCGTTTGAAGCCGCTGCGCGTCATCGCAGCTTTACCGCAGCGGCGGTAGAACTGGGCACCACGCAGCCCGCCGTCAGCCAGCAGATCAAACGGCTGGAAGAACAGCTCGCGGCGCGGCTGTTTGATCGCATCTACCGTGGCATCGAATTGACGGAGGCTGGGACCATACTTTTCGAGCAGGTTCAGCTCGGTTTGCAAAATATCGATGCAGGATTGAGCGCGATCAGCGCACAGCATCAACATGAAGTCTTGCAGGTGGCCACGGACTTCGCCTTCGCCGCGTATTGGTTGATGCCACGTTTGCACCGCTTTCATAAGGCCAATCCTCAAGTCGACGTCAGCCTGGTCACCAGCGAGCGCAATCACAACATGCTGCGCACCGATATCGACGTGGCGGTGTTGTTCGGGGATGGCCGCTTCAAGCAGGGCGAAAGCCACTGGCTGTTCAGCGAAGAAGTGTTTCCGGTGTGCAGCCCGCTGTTGTTGAAGGACCGTCCCCTGCCCTTGCCGGCCCAGGCGTTGCTGGAGTTCCCGCTGTTGCACTTGCGCGGTGAAAACAGCAGTAACTGGTTCGACTGGAGCGGTGTCTTTCGCGAGTTGGGCATCACGTCGGCACCGGCCCCCGGGCAATTGCGCTTCGACAATTACACGTTGCTGATTCAAGCGGCGATCGGCGGCCAAGGCGTGGCCATTGGCTGGCGGCACCTTGTGGATAACTTGTTGGCGCAGGGTTTGTTATGTCGACCGATTGCGGACACGGTGATTTCCAGGCTCGGCTATTACGTGGTTCTGCCCCAACGCAAACGGCGTGGGGCATTGATCCAGCAATTTGTCGATTGGTTGATGGCCGAGCAGGCCAGCAGTGCGCAATCGCTCAAGGGTATGCCGTTGCCTTCGATTGCGGTGTGAGACGAAAAGATCGCAGCCTCGTTGCACTCGACAGCTCCTACAGGGTCGCGACGAAATTTACGTGCTCGCCAATGTGGAGATTCAGCTGCAACTCATCGGCAATCCCTACCGCCACGCGGTTCAACCGTTCAAGCGGTTCCGCCAGGCCCGGCTCAAGGCTGCTGCTGACATGGCTGAAATGTTCGATCGTCAGCCCCGGCACGCCGCGCGGCGCATTCACCAGAGTCCAATGCAAGGCACTGCTCTGCAGCGCATCAAGGATTTCTTCGGCGGCATGCCGCTGAAGGTGATCCAGCACTTCAGCTTCGGTTTCGTCGAGTTCGGCGAAATCTCCCACCAGGAACAGTCGGTTAATGCCCGCCGCCTGCATGCCCTCGATCAGGGCATCCACCGCCAGCACTTGCTCGACCGGGCCTGGCACGATGGTTTTTTCCACATGTTCGCTGTTGAATGGCAGTCCCGGTGCGTCCAGCAGGCAAATCACCGCCGAACTGCCCGCCACGCTTTGCTTGACGCGTTCAGCCTCGAACAGGTCGCCAGACTTGGTGCGCAAACCCGGGCGCGGAGGGAGCGCCGTCAGGTCATCCAGAATCGCGATCACTTCATGTTGACGCCGTAGCATTTCAGCCATCAGCGCACTGCCCAGGCTACTCATGGCACCATAGAGCACCACTTTCACCACCGGGGTTTCAGCATTTTTCATGGCTGCGATTCCTTGTTCTATATGGCGTGTGACCTGTAGGAATCGGTGAGGGTTCGACTGGGTTTTTGAGGGATTCAGATGCAACAGATCAAGGGTTACCACGCCCACGTCTATTTCGACGCCAGCAGCATTGATCAGGCGCGCGCGCTGTGTGAGCAGGCGGCGCAGGCGTTCCCGCTGAAAATGGGCCGCGTGCACGAACGCCCGGTGGGACCGCACCCCGACTGGAGTTGCCAATTGGCGTTCGGGCCGGAGCTCATTGGTGACGTGCTGCCGTGGCTGGCGCTCAACCGAAAGGGTTTGGTGGTGTTCCTGCACCCGGACACCGGCGACGATTTGCTGGACCACACCGAGCACGCCATCTGGATGGGCGCGATCCGGCCGCTGAATCTGTCTATTTTTTGATCAGAGGTTTTCTTCGGCCTCTCTCGGCAAATGCTCGTCCAGGTGCAGCCAGGGCAATTGGCTGTCCGTCCAGATGTGCCGCTCGGCCGGCGCTTGCTCCGGATGATCGAGGGTGGCGATGGTCACGTCGATGCTCTCGGGGCTGAGGTGCGTGGTCAGCGCCAGTTGCGCGCCACAGGTTGGGCAGAAATAGCGCACGCAGGTTGTTGAAGATTCGTACTGCGCTGGCGTTCCTTTCAGCCATTTAAAGGCTGATGCGGGCACGGTGATCCAGGTCGTTACGATTCCGCCGCTGACTCGCCGGCAGATTGAGCAGTGGCAGTGGGCGATGTCGTGCAACGGCCCGCTGAATTGATAGCGCAGGTGTCCGCAGTGACAGCCGCCGGTGTGAAGTTCGCTCATGGCCATACCTCCTGATGCGTATTTACTGACGCCTTCGCGAGCAAGCCCGCTCCCACAGGGGAACGCATTTCAATGTGGGAGCGGGCTTGCTCGCGAAGAATTCAACCCGGTTTACCTCCCTGCCCCGGTCCGACGACCGGTAGCTCATCCGGTCAATGCTTTCATCAGCGAAAGCTGGCTGAAAGCTTCCCCGATTAGGATCGCCCCCACTGCCGGCAAAAGACCGGTCGGCCAATGCCAGTGTTTTATCGCTCGCACAGCCCATTTAACAACAACAATGGTGATTCTGATGTCCTCTGCTACCCGCCGCTTCGCTGCAACTCCGCCCGTACGCCTCGTGCTTCCCGTTCTGCGCTGACCCCAACCGGTTCGCCCATTCCCTAGCCGCGCTACGCCTGGAGTATTCCCATGCTGACTTTCCTTGGCTTCGCCATGGTCATCACGTTCATGTTCCTGATCATGACCAAGCGCCTGTCCGCGCTGATCGCCCTGATCATCATTCCTATCGTCTTCGCCCTGTTCGGTGGTTTTGCGCCGAAAATCGGCCCGATGATGCTCGAAGGCATTACCAAGCTTGCGCCGACCGGCGTGATGCTGATGTTCGCCATTCTGTATTTCGCCCTGATGATCGACTCCGGCCTGTTCGACCCGGCCGTGCGCAAGATCCTCAAACTGGTCAAGGGCGACCCGTTGAAAGTTTCGGTCGGCACCGCCGTACTGGCGCTCGTCGTCTCCCTCGATGGTGACGGCGCGACCACTTATATGATCTGCGTGGCCGCCATGCTGCCGCTCTACAGCCGCATCGGCATGAGCCCGCGGATCATGGCTGGCCTGATCATCCTCGCCGGTGGCGTGATGAACATGACCCCGTGGGGTGGCCCGACGGCCCGTGCGGCCAGTGCGTTGCATGTGGACCCGTCCGACATTTTCGTCCCGATGATTCCGGCGATGGCGTTCGGCGTGATCGCAATCCTCTTGATTGCGTACTTCTACGGTAAACGTGAGCGTGCGCGTCTGGGTGAATTGCACCTGGTCGGCGATGAAATCGACCACAGTGAAATCAGCGTTTCGCAATTCCCGGATGCCCGCCGTCCAAAACTGATCTGGTTCAACGGCGCTCTGACCCTGGGCCTGATGTGCACCCTGATCGCCGGTCTGTTGCCGCTGCCGGTGCTGTTCATGGTGGCGTTCAGTATTGCCATGATCGTCAACTATCCTTGCCTGCAACAGCAGAAGGATCGCGTCGCGGCTCACGCCGGCAGCGTGCTGGCGGTGGTCGGTTTGATCTTCGCGGCGGGCATCTTCACCGGTATCCTGTCGGGCACCGGCATGGTCGATGCGATGTCGAAAAGCCTGCTGGCGGTGATCCCTGATTTCCTCGGTCCGTACCTGGCCGTGATCACTGCGCTGGTGAGCATGCCGTTCACGTTCTTCATGTCGAACGACGCATTTTATTACGGCGTGTTACCAGTACTTGCCGAAGCGGCCAGTCATTACGGTATAACCGCGGTTGAAATGGCACGTGCCTCGATCGTCGGTCAGCCCGTCCACTTGTTGAGCCCGCTGGTACCATCGACCTACTTGTTGGTGGCCCTGGCCGGTATCGATTTTGGTGACCATCAGCGCTTTACCCTGAAATGGGCAGTGTTGGTGTGCATGTGCATACTGGTTGCAGCATTGCTGATGGGGATCTTTCCGCTGTTCAGCACTCTATAAGCCCAAGACTCACCACAACGGGTCCAGGCTTTGCTATTCGAAGCCCGGACCTTTTGTGGTTTAACACTCGCTCAAAGGAATACACATGGAATGGCTGACCAACCCTGAAATCTGGGTTGCCTTCTTTACCCTGACCGCCCTGGAAATCGTCCTGGGTATCGATAACATCATCATGATTTCGATCCTGGTCAGCCGCATGCCCAAGCACATGCAGCAGCGCACCCGGATCTTCGGCCTGGCGCTGGCCATGGTCACGCGGATCCTGTTGCTGCTGTCGATCACGTGGGTCATGCGCCTTACCGCCGACTTGTTCGAAGTGTTCGGCCAGGGTATTTCCGGGCGAGACCTGATCCTGTTCTTCGGTGGTCTGTTCCTGCTGTGGAAGAGCTCGCAAGAGATGTACCACGCGCTGGAAGGTGAAGATGAGTCCAATGAGGAGCCGGGTGGCAAGGGCGGCAACTTCCTCTACACCATCATCCAGATCGCAATCATCGACATCGTGTTCTCGCTGGACTCGGTGATTACCGCTGTCGGCATGGTCTCCCACGTACCGGTCATGGTCGCGGCGATCATCGTTGCGGTGTTGGTGATGATGCTGGCGTCCGGCACCATCAGCGCGTTCATCGACAAGCACCCGTCGCTGAAGATGCTGGCGCTGTCGTTCCTGCTGATCGTCGGTATGGTACTGATTGCTGAATCCTTCGACGTTCACGTGCCAAAAGGCTACGTCTACTTCGCCATGGCGTTCTCGCTGGCGGTCGAAGCGATCAACATCAAGATGCGCACCGCGATTGCGAAAAAACGCAAACAGCAAGATCCGGTGAAACTGCGCAAGGACATTCCGGGGCAGTAACCCGAGTCTGTGCACAACACCTGTGGGAGCGGGCTTGCTCGCGAAGACGGAGTGTCAGTCGACATCAATGTTGACTGATACACCGCTTTCGCGAGCAAGCCCGCTCCCACATTTTTTTTGCGCTGTGATTAGCCTGGCGGATCGCGGTTATTCACCACTCGATTGCGAATTCTTCACGAAGGTTTGTTCAAAGGTTGACGCACCGAGCGCTGGTGGTTAGCGTCCCCCGCTCGCTACAAACGACAATGACAAGGAATGCATATGTCTGGAAAACCGGCTGCACGCCTCACGGACCCGACCACCTGTCCCCTTCCCGGCCACGGCACCAACCCGATTGCCAGCGGTTCTCCCGATGTGTTTTTCAACGGTCTCGCGGCCGCTCGGGCCAGCGACACGTGCACCTGCGGCCAAGCCCTGAACGGTGGATTCTCTTCGACCGTATTCATCAACGGTCTCAACGCCATGACGCTCGATAGCACCACCAGCCATGGCGGTGTAGTGATTGGCGGCTCCGGCAACGTCATCATCGGCAGCTCTCATTCCCCTGCGCCCTTCATCCCGCCCTTGCCGATCATTGGTCAGCCTTTGGTCGAATTCAAAGCCGTCAGCGCCGGTAATGGCGAGCCGATTGCCCAACAAGACTACGAAATTGAAACCGCCGAAGGCCGCATCGTCAAAGGCCAGACCAACGCTGAGGGCATGACCCAAAGCGTCGCTACCCTGCAGCCCGACCTCGCCGTAGTCCGCTGGACTGTCTAACGCCTCAAGGAAGAATGAAATGACCGGACAATGCATGGCCCCAGACGACCTGGACATGAAGAAACTCTGGGACAGCACCTGCGAACTCCCCGTCTGCAAGCGCGAAACCACCAAAGGCGGCCCGAACCCGAAAACCCGCGTCGAAGTGCCATTGCTGACCTGTAACTGCCTGTGGCGCAGGTTTCAGAAAGAAGCCGAAGAATGGGTGGCGCCGGGCGGCGTGTTGATTGCCGACCCGCAAGCCCGCAACCGCAAGATCAACGCGGCCTATGCACAGTTGTGGCTGGCGGATAACCGGTTTCAGTGGGCGGGGTTGGCGGCGTTTGCTTCGAAGCAGGTGGGGTGTGGGTTGATCCATGCCACCAAGTTGCAAAAAGGTATCGCTGCAGAAAAAGAAGCTCACCGTAAATTACGAGAAGCCCCATCGGAAACCTTGTTTGAGGGATTAGGGTTCAAGTTCAGTCGGACCGATCCCAAAATCCAAGAGGAAGTAGACAAAGCCAGGTCTGAAAATCCGGTTCCCACCAGTGACATCACGCTTGGCGACAATTCCCGTTCGCTGGTCCAACAACAACTGGACTATGTGTACGAGATGTTGGCATTGGGAAACACCTCTCTATTTTTGGATGTTTATCCTCTGCACCGTTTTTTATGGTGCGTGGCTACAAGGAAATGGAGAAATGTCTGAGAAGTCGCGCAGAAATAGCCAAGGATGTGATGTGGCCGATAGGAAAAACTGTTGCGTTCGGTGTGGCTCATAAAGAGATCGTTGATACGTTTGAGGCAATTGATGCGGGAAACATCGCCGACAGCGTCAACTCAATGGCCGCTCATGAGCAGATTAATATCCTGCAACCCGCGATGTACGAGGATGTGAGGTTCGCCTCGCTTATTCGTGGCACACATGCTTCAGATATTGTTTCTGTCGTGACGGGGCTGCTTTCCGGCGTTCCAGAGGGAATACAACTCACCTTGGCCAGTCAGTGCAAAGCACCAGATAACCGGAGCGTCTCCTTCAGCAACAATCCGTTAGCAAATCTTGCGGATAAAAGCCAAAGGATGGAGTTCGTACTCCGTGCCGCAGCACAATTCAACAGCTTGCTAACGAATCCAGCCACTAAAAGCCAGCTACAAAGCTCCATCACAGATATCGCAAATGGAAATGGAGTGCGTCAGTGACCAGATCAATGCAGCGCTGGTTGATTTTGATTTTTTTGATTCTTCTAGTGGTGGGTAGCCTGGTGTATTCCCGCTCGGGCAACAAGACGCTATCCGTCCACATAGGAAAACCCTACGAGCAGGTTGTCCAAGATTCGACATTCCCTGTTGAGGACAACACGGCAATCTATCCAGGTGACCCTACCGACGCAGAAGACCCTCCGCGGCCGGGCTCTACGTGGATCAGTAGCCCGACCGTCATTGAGTTTGATGATCCCGCTTACGGATTCAAACTCCCTCCCACGGTATTTGGAGCAGTTACGTATGCAGGCCAGAAAGTCACGACACTGACTACGTCGCCCATGTCGGAAACAATCCCATTTGGAGAGGCAGTGATTCGATTGGTGGAGGTACAAAACATCCTCAAATCCCGAGGGTGGAAGCTAGCGCCTCTAGAGAATAATGATTGGTTCAGAACCGAGTCTGTCGCAGAGCGTGATCAATTACAGGCGAAGCTCTTCGATCAGGCCGTAGGCATAGACTTGTATGTGCCGGGAAAGTACAACCTGCTGCTTTTGATTAAGTGCTATGCACAGTGCGACAAGCGAGATTCGACGACAGCAAAGTACCTGATCGATATCAGCGTTGGGCGGGATCGCATCGAGAAATGAGGAGTTACTTCCGAAGGCTGGGCCATTATCTGCACACAGCGACGTTTTTTATCCTTTTCGTTTGCCTGACCTCTTTTCACTTCCCGATTGATAAGTTGATCCTTCATATCGGTAAGCCGTATGCAGCACTCGTTGAAGACTCAACATTCCCAGTCAATCGGAAAACTTCTGTTTACCCAAGCGACCCCCCCCGAAGTTGACTCCACCTGGATAAGCAGTCCGGTCGTCATCACGTTTGATGATCCTGAGCATGGCTTTACCTTGCCGGAAACCATTTACGGAGCGGTGGGTTACAGCAAGGGAGAAATGGATGGCATCACTACATCTCCGATGGTGGAGACGCTACCTTTCCCCCAAACAGCAAAACTCTTGGACGACCTGCAATCCATGTTCAAAAAGACCGGTTGGACACCGGAGCCGGTTGAAGGTAACGACTGGATAGACGTCTCGAGCGACGAAGGGAAACGACAGCTACAAGCCAAGCTGTTTGATCAGGCTGACGGAGTCATTCTTCTGATTCCCAACAAATACAATCAGTTACTGCACATCAAATGCTACGCCCGCTGTGATGAGCGAGACGCCGAAACAGCCGGGTATCTGATCGACATAGGGCTGAGCAGGGATCATTTCAGCGATTGAGTTCTCCCCCCGATTTTAGGACTGCTACGCAGCCCAGCGGGAGCAAGCTCCCTCGCCACAGGGGTTGTGTTCGCGAACCTTTTCAACTGTCCGCCTGAGACCCTCGGGTCCCTTCTTCATTTCTGCATCGAACTGTTTTCATGACAGTTTTGTTTCAATCACTTCTTTAGCTATGCGATGCTGGCGCCCAGACCGTTAGCCAACTACAGCTTAAGTACAGAACGTAGAACGTCGCGCGGCACCGTCAATTTGCCCCTTTGGGGCGCTACCACCACAGGGGGCCTGCATGCTCACCCTGCTCAATTTGTTATCGGCCGTGGCCTTGTTGATCTGGGGCACGCACATCGTCCGAACCGGCATCCTGCGGGTCTTCGGTTCCAATCTGCGCCATGTGATCGGCCAGAACATGTCCAAACGCTGGCTCGCGTTCATCTCGGGGATCGTCGTCACGGCGATGGTCCAGAGCAGCAACGCCACCGCCATGCTCGTCACCTCTTTTGTCGGTCAGGGCCTGATGGCGCTGACGCCCGCCTTGGCGACCATGCTCGGGGCAGACGTTGGTACGGCGCTGATGGCGCGGGTGCTGACGTTCGACTTGTCGTGGCTGTCGCCGTTGCTGATCTTTCTCGGGGTGATTTTCTTCCTGTCCCGCAAGCAGACCCGACTGGGCCAGATGGGTCGCGTCAGCATCGGCCTCGGGCTGATCATCCTGGCGCTGCAACTGATCGTCGAATCCGCTGCACCGATAACCCAGGCGCAGGGCGTGAAGGTGATTTTCGCCTCGTTGACCGGCGACATCCTGCTGGATGCCTTGGTCGGCGCGATGTTCGCGATGGTTTCCTATTCCAGCCTGGCCGCCGTGCTGCTGACCGCGACTCTGGCTGGTGCTGGGGTGATCAGCCTGCCGGTGGCCATCGGCCTGGTGATCGGCGCCAACATCGGCAGCGGCATCCTCGCGTTCCTCAGCACCAGCATGCAAAACGCCGCCGGGCGTCAGGTGGCGCTCGGCAGCCTGTTGTACAAACTGATCGGCCTGCTGCTGATCATTCCGGTGCTGGACCCGTTGGTGCACTGGATCGACAGCCTCGATTTCAGTCCTCAGGAAATGGTCATCGGCTTCCACCTGCTCTACAACACCGCGCGCTGCCTGATCCTGCTGCCCAGCGTCGGCCCGATGGCCAGGCTTTGCGCGTGGCTGCTGCCGGAGCGGCCAGAGCTCAACGGCATGGCAAAACCCCGACACCTCGACCCGACCGCGCTGGTCACACCCAGCCTGGCGCTGGCCAACGCCGCCCGGGAAACCCTGCGCATGGGCGATCTGATCGACAACATGCTCGAAGCGATGCTCGACGTGCTGCGCGGCAAACAGTCCGCCATCACCCAGGAAATGCGCAAGTTGACCGATGATGTCGAAGCGCTCTACAGCGCCATCAAGCTCTACCTGGCGCAAATGCCCCGGGAAGACCTGAGCGAACAGGACAGTCGGCGCTGGGCGGAAATCATCGAGCTGGCGATCAACCTCAAGCTTGCCAGCGATTTGATCGAACGCATGCTGCGCAAGGTGCAACAGCAGAAAACCTCGCAGCGCCGGTCCTTTTCCGAGGTTGGCCTGGAGGAATTGGCCGGGTTGCACAGCCAGTTGATCTCCAACCTGCGTCTGGGCTTGTCGGTGTTCCTCAGTGCCGACAAGGAAAGTGCCCGCCAGTTGCTGCGTGAGAAACGTCGCTTTCGCGCACAGGAACGCCGCCTGGCCCATGCTCACGTCAGCCGTTTGCAACGTAAGATCGTGCAGAGTATCGAGACCAGCTCACTGCACCTGGAGCTGATCGCTGACATGAAGCGCTTGAATTCGCTGTTCTGCAGCAGCGCTTATGTGGTGCTGGAAACGTCGGACACGGGTGCGCTGGCGGTCGACGATATGGCTGACATCACGCATTCGCCTTGAACGTCTGGCGGTGGGGTCAGTCAGTAAGATGTATTCAGCTTCAAGGCCGTCTTCGCGAGCAAGCCCGCTCCCACAGTGGAATGCGTTTCAAATGTGGGAGCGGGCTTGCTCGCGAAGGCGGCATGACTGACGACATGGATCTCCGATTGGTTGCCTGGAAGCTTGCTATGCGTTGTCTGCTGTTCGCCTGTCTGTTGCTTGGCTCATTCCCTTCGCTTGCGCTGGATCGCTTCCAGGTCGAGGGCTATACGCTGCCCAACGGCCTGCAATTGCTGCTCAAACCGGGCACCGAGCGCGGGCATGTGGCGATTCGCCTGGTGGTCGGTGTGGGCCTGGATGATTTCAGCTGCGCCGAAAAGGAACTGCCGCATCTGCTCGAACACTTGCTGTTCAGCGGCATCGACGCCACGGGCGAAGGTGGCCTGGAAGAGCGCATGCAGGCCCTGGGCGGTGAGTGGAACGCGTTCACCAGCAACGCGGACACCACGTTCGTTATCGAAGCCCCGGCGAAAAACCAGCGCAAGGTCCTCGACCTGCTCCTCGCGCTGCTGACCCAGACCCGAATCGACGACAACGCCATCAACGCCGCCAAACAAGTGGTCGAGCGCGAAGACGGCGGCCATTACTCGCACTTGCAGCGTTGGCTGGATCGTCAGGACCTGGGCCACACCGCGAGTAATCAGCTGGCGGTGGAGCTGGGCCTCAAATGCCCCGAGCGGGCGGAGGTCGATGACCTGACCCGCGAGCAACTGGAGAAGGTGCGCAAGGCCTGGTATGCGCCCAACAACATGACGCTGATCGTGGTCGGTGAGCTCGACAAGTTGTTGCCGGCGTATCTGGAACGTTCATATGGCGCACTTGAAGCGGTCGACCCGACCGATCACCTGCCCTTGCCGGAAATCCAGGCCAGCGCCGCCCATGAGCGAACGTTGAGCGACGGCTTTGTCGGCGGTGGTGCCAAGTTGCACTGGCTGGTGCCGGAACCGGTGCTGCAGGATCAGCACGACGAAACCTTCGACCTGCTCAAGGACTATCTGGACTGGGCGCTCTATCGCCAACTGCGCCTGGCTCACGGTTTGTCCTACGGCCCCTCGGCCGAGCGCGAGGTGTTTGGCGGGGTGGGCTTCATGAGCCTGAACGCTGACCTTGATCGCGACGACGTGACGGAGGCCGTACAGGTGCTGGAGGATTTGAAGGCCGGCTTGCTCAAGAACGGTCTCGACGCAGACACCTTCAACCGCCTCAAACAGGCCGCCATCGCCCGTCAGGCCTGGGCCGTGCAAGGCAACAGTGCGCTGGCCGATTACTACTGGAGCGCGCTGGGGGACTACCAGGACGGGCGTTTCGCCGACCCGGCCAAGGAACTGCAAGGCGTGACCCTGGCGGAAGCGAACAAGGCCATGCGCGAGTTGCTCATACAGCCAGGGTATGTGCGGATCGAGAAGCCGCTGATGAGTTATGACCAGTTGATGTGGGCGATGGCCGGGGTGTTTGGTCTTGTGGTGTTGATGCTGCTGGGCTGGCGCCTGCACCGAAGAGCGCCCCCTACCGTGTAGCCCGCAGGCTGCAACAGGGTTTTTTGATCGGATTGCGGACCTCGCCACACCGCTCCACGGGCGGTACTCTGTCGAGGATTTTTCCCACGACTATTGTGAACCGCCGAATGCCTACTCTGACCCTGTACGTCCAGCGCATCCTGGAGCTGATGAAGCGCTATCCAGGGGTCATTGCGCTCGGTGGTTTTATCTCCGGGGTCGGCAGCTTCATGCTGGTGGATCGGCAACAGGGCCTGGCGACCTGGATCACCATCATCATGGTGCTCAGCTGGATCTGGCTGATGCTGGAAAACAGCCTCACCAAGCTCTTCACCCGAGTCTTCAAACGCGAAATTCCCCAGCCTTTGCTGCGTTACGCCACGCAGATGATCCACCAGGAAAGCCTGTTTTTCGTCCTGCCATTCTTTTTCATCACCACGACCTGGAACAGCGGTCAGTTGTTTTTTACCGGGATGCTGGGGATTGCGGCGCTGATTTCCATCATCGACCCGCTCTACTACAAATGGCTGGCGCCCCGGCGCTGGGCGTTTCTGGCGTTGCACACGCTGACGCTGTTTGCTGCGCTGCTCACCGCCCTGCCCGTCATCATGCACCTGACCACCTCCCAGAGTTTCAAACTGGCGCTGGGTATCTCCGTCGTGCTGTCGTTCCCGAGCCTGGCGTCGATCTTCCCGATCCGTACGGTGCGCAATGCGCTGGCGATCCTGAGTATCACCGTCGGTATCGGCGGCGTGGGTTGGGTGCTGCGCTCGTGGGTGCCGCCGGCCACGCTGTGGATGACCGATGTGGCGATCAGCACTCAAATGCAGGACCGCACGCCCGGCAAAAGCCTGGAAGAGGTCAGCGCCGAGCAGATCCGTGGCGACGGCCTGTACGCTTACACCGCGATCAACGCCCCGCGCGGTCTGGACGAGCGGATTTATCACGTGTGGACGTTCAACGGCAAAGAGGTCGATCGCATCCCGCTGGACATCCACGGCGGGCGCAAGGAAGGCTATCGCGCCTGGACCCACAAGCAGAACTTCCCCGGTAACCCGGCGGGCAAATGGCAGGTTCGGGTGTTGACCGAAGACGGCCAGTTGATCGGTGTGTTGCGCTTCAAAATCAAGGACAGCACACCGATCAAAGAAAAGTAATCCGGTTCGTGCTATTACGTAGCTCTGCGCAAATAGCCGAACAAGCACGGAGCTTATGACCAGCAGCACATTGGCCGGCAATGCCCAGCTAGACGCCTCTCACTCCCCTGCACAACTGCGGGTCACGGGTGACTGGACGCTCGCCCATTACACCGACCTCAAGCACCTGAGCGAAAAGCTCCGCGGCCAATATGACGACAGCACGCACATCGACCTCAATGGCCTCGGTGCGCTCGACACGGCTGGCGCGTCGCTGCTGGTCGAATTGCTCGGGTCCGAGCGTCTGGGCCGATCCGCCGAGCATCCCGATTGCACCCTGTCCCCTGCTGACCGCGCCCTGTTGCAGACGGTTTATTGCTCGCTCAGCGATTTTTGCGTGCCGATCAAGGAACCGGAAGTCAGCGTCGGCATTCAACTGCTGACCCGCATCGGTCGCGCCGTCGACACCGTGTGGCAGGACACTCTGCAGCTGCTGGGCTTTGTCGGCCTGATCCTCGAAACCATCGCGCGCGGGCTGTTTCGCCCCAAGCGCTGGCGCCTCACGCCAATGGTCGCGCACATCGAACAGACCGGCCTCGACGCCGCGCCAATCGTAGCCCTGCTGACCTTTCTGGTCGGCGCCGTGGTGGCGTTTCTCGGGGCGACGGTGTTGGCGAGTTTCGGCGCGAGCATCTTCACCGTGGACCTGGTGGCGTTCTCCTTCCTGCGCGAATTCGGCGTGTTGCTGACCGCGATCCTGATGGCCGGCCGTACCGCCAGTGCGTTCACCGCGCAAATCGGCTCGATGAAGGCCAACGAAGAAATCGACGCCATCCGCACATTGGGCCTCGATCCGATGGAGTTGCTGGTGGTGCCGCGGGTATTGGCGTTGCTGGTGGCGCTGCCGATGCTGACCTTCCTGGCGATGCTCTCGGGGATTATCGGCGGTGGCGTTGTGTGCGCCGTGTCGCTGGATATTTCGCCGGCGATGTTCCTGTCGTTGCTGCAGACCGATATCGGCGTTCAGCACTTTCTGGTGGGGATCGTCAAAGCGCCGATCTTCGCGTTCCTGATTGCTGCGATCGGTTGCCTTGAAGGCTTCAAGGTCAGTGGCAGCGCCGAATCCGTTGGCGCGCACACCACGTCGAGCGTGGTGCAGTCGATTTTCGTGGTGATCGTGCTCGACGCCGTGGCCGCGCTGTTTTTCATGGAGATGGGCTGGTGAGTCGTCAACCCCGAGCGCCCTCCGAGGCGGTGATCGAAGTCCGTGGGCTGTGCAACCGCTTCGGCAGCCAGAGCGTGCACGAGAACCTCGACCTCGATTTATACAAAGGTGAAATCCTCGCTGTGGTGGGCGGTTCCGGCAGCGGGAAATCAGTGTTGCTGCGTAGCATCGTCGGTTTGCGCCAGCCCAGCGAAGGGATGGTGAAGGTCTTCGGCAAGAACCTGCCGACGCTGTCCGAGCACGAGCGTTCGATGGTCGAACGGCGTTTTGGCGTGCTGTTCCAGAAAGGTGCCCTGTTCTCTTCGCTGACGGTGACCGAGAACGTCGCCCTGCCCCTGATCGAACACGCCGGCCTGAGCCGTGAAGACGCCGAGCACCTGGCGGCGGTGAAACTGGCGTTGGCCGGGCTGCCGCTGTCGGCGGCGGACAAATACCCGGCCTCGCTGTCCGGCGGCATGATCAAGCGTGCGGCACTGGCCCGTGCGCTGGCGCTGGACCCGGACATCCTGTTCCTCGACGAACCCACCGCCGGCCTCGACCCGATTGGCGCCGCCGCCTTTGATCAATTGATCCTGACCCTGCGCGATGCCTTGGGCCTGAGTGTGTTTCTGGTGACCCATGACCTGGACACGCTCTACACCATCACCGACCGGGTGGCGGTGCTGGCGCAGAAGAAAGTGCTGGTGGCGGACGCCATCGACAAGGTCTCGGAAACCGACGACCCGTGGATTCACGAATACTTCCATGGCCCTCGCGGCCGCGCGGCGCTGACCGCCGCTCAACAGTTGAATGAGGTCTGACATGGAAACCCGAGCCCATCATGTGCTGATCGGCCTGTTCACCGTCATTGTGGTGGCAGGCGCCCTGCTCTTCGGTCTGTGGCTGGCCAAGTCCAGCGTCGACACCGAATTCAAGGATTACGAAGTCGTCTTCAACGAGGCGGTCAGCGGCTTGTCCAAGGGCAGCGCCGTGCAATACAGCGGGATCAAAGTCGGCGATGTGGTGACCTTGCGCCTGGACCCGAAAGACCCGCGCCGGGTGCTGGCGCGGATTCGCCTGGGCGGCGATACGCCAATCAAGGAAGACACCCGGGCCATATTGGCGCTGACCGGGATCACCGGGACCTCGATCATCCAGCTCAGCGGCGGTACACCGCAGAGTCCGACCCTCAAGGGCAAGGATGGCCATCTGCCGGTGATTGTCGCTTCGCCCTCGCCTATCGCTCGCTTGCTCAATGACAGCGGCGACCTGATGGCCGGCGTGAACACGCTGATGCATAACGCCAACCTGATGTTTTCCACGGAGAACGTCGAGCGCATCAGCAAGACCCTGGAAAATCTGGAACAAACCACCGGCACCATCGCCGACCAGCGCGGCGATATTCGTCAGGCGATGCAGCAACTGGCGTCGGTCGGCAAGCAGGCTGGCGCGATGCTGGAGCAGACGTCGGCGTTGATGCGCAACGCCAATGGCCTGCTCAACGATCAGGGCAAGCAGATGTTCGGCAGCGCCGAGCAGGCGATGAAATCGCTGGAGCAAAGCAGCGCGACCATCAACAAATTGCTCACCACCAACCAGGATTCTCTGAACAGCGGCATGCAGGGCCTCAATGGCCTGGCCCCCGCGGTGCGCGAACTGCGCGACACCCTTACCTCGTTGCGGGCCATTTCCCAACGCCTGGAAGCCAACCCCAGCGGTTACTTGCTGGGCAACGACAAGAACAAGGAGTTCACGCCATGAAGCTTGCGCACCTCGCCCTCCTCGCCAGCTTCACGCTGGTCAGCGCTTGCTCGATCCTGCCCAAGTCCGAGCCGTCCGATGTCTATCGCTTGCCGTCGTCCCAGAGCAGCGCATCGGCCAGTCACGGCACGCCGCAACGCTGGTCGCTGCGCCTGACCAAGCCGCAGGCCAGCGAAGCGTTGAACAGCCCGAAAATCGCCGTGATCCCGCAGGGAGACCTGATCAGCAGCTACACCGCCTCGCGCTGGAGCGATCCGGCGCCGGTGTTGCTGCGCAATCGACTGCTGGATGGTTTCCAGCGGGACGGCCGAGTGCCGTTGCTGAGCACGGATGACAGCAACTTCCAGGCAGACCTGGAATTGGGCGGGAGCCTGCAGGCGTTCCAGACTGAATACCAAGGCACCGCCGCCAGCGTGGTCGTGCGGCTGGACGCGTTGCTGGTGCGCGGCTATGACCAGCGCATCCTCGCCAGCCGCCGCTTTGAAGTGCGTCAGCCATTGAGCGATGTGAAGGTGCCGGCGGTGGTGGTCGGGTTTGGCCAGGCCAGCGATCAGTTGACGGCGCAGGTGGTGAGTTGGGCGGTTGCGCAAGGCCAGAAAGCCGCCCCGCCTCCCCGCCCCTAAAGCCAACACAAATCCCCATGTGGGAGCGGGCTTGCTCGCGAAAGCGGTACATCAGTCGACATCAATGTTGAATGTCAGACCGCTTTCGCGAGTAAGCCCGCTCCCACAGGGTTTTGTGGTTAACCGAAGAACCAGTAGCAAACGCCAATCGCGCCGAGAACACCGGCCAGTTCAGCCAGCAACGCGCACCCCACCGCATGCCGCGCCCGCTGGATGCCCACCGCACCGAAGTACACCGCCAGCACATAGAAAGTTGTTTCGGTACTGCCCTGAATCGTCGCCGCCACCAGCGCCGGGAAGCTGTCCACCCCGGATGTCTTCATGGTTTCGATCAACATCGCCCGCGCGGCGCTGCCGGAGAACGGTTTGACCATCGCCGTCGGCAGAGCGTCGACGAAGCGTGTGTCCCAACCGGCCCACTCCACCAGATGCCGAATCCCGTCCAGACCAAAATCCAGCGCCCCGGACGCCCGCAGTACGCCAACGGCGCACAGCATCGCCACCAGATACGGCAGCAGGTTCTTGGCGACGTCGAAGCCTTCCTTGGCGCCCTCGACGAACGCTTCGTAGACCTTCACTTTGCGTAACGCGCCGATCACCAGAAACAGCATGATCAGCCCGAACAGCGTCAGGTTGCCGAGGATTGATGACAGACCGGCCAGAGCGGTCGCCGAGAGCGTCGCCAGCAGCGCCATGAAGCCACCGAGGGCCAAGGCACCGGGAATCAGATACGCGAGCACCACCGGGTCCCACAGGCGCAGACGCTGCATGAACGCCACCGACAAGAGACCAACCAGTGTCGAGCAGCTAGTTGCCAGCAGGATCGGCAGAAACACGAGCGTCGGATCGGGCGCACCTTGCTGGGCGCGGTACATGAAGATCGTCACCGGCAGCAGGGTCAGGGAGGAGGCGTTGAGTACCAGGAACAGGATCTGCGCATTGCTGGCGATGGTCGGGCTGGGGTTGAGCTCCTGCAGCGCCTTCATGGCTTTAAGGCCGATCGGCGTGGCGGCGTTGTCCAGGCCCAGGCCATTGGCAGCGAAGTTCAGTGTGATCAGGCCGATGGCCGGGTGACCCGCCGGCACTTCCGGCATCAGCCGCAGGAACAAGGGGCCCAGTGCTTTGGCCAGCCATTCGACGATCCCGGCCTTCTCGGCGATTCGCAGGAAGCCCAGCCACAGGGTCAGAGTGCCGAACAGCAGGACCATGACTTCGACCGACAATTTGGCCATGGCGAAAATGCTCTCCACCATCGCCGCGAAGATCCCGGCGTTACCACCGATCAGCCATTGCGCCAGTGCCGAAACGGCAGCCACGATGAAGAAGCCAAGCCACAGGCCATTGAGCATCAGTTATATCCCCCGAAGAATGCCGCGAATGATAGCGGGGTGTGCAGAAACGACAAACCCCGGATTTCTCCGGGGTTTGTTTTAACTAGCGCTGGTCGCACCTGAATCCTGTAGGAGCGAGGCTTGCCCGCGAAGGCGGTGTGTCAATCAACATAGATGTTGAATGTTCCTGCCTCTTCGCGGGCAAGCCTCGCTCCTACAAGGGCAACACATCAGCCCTTGGAAATTTCACCGGCCGGCAATTTTTCCTTGCTGCGCCAGTGCGGCAGCGAGTTCCAGTAGCGCTGGCCCTTGGCGTCGTCGTACATGCCTTCCCAACGGGAGATAACCAGCACGGCCAGGGCATTACCGATCACGTTCAATGCGGTACGCGCCATGTCCATGATGCGGTCGACACCGGCGATGAACGCCAGGCCTTCCAGCGGAATACCGACGCTGCCCAAGGTGGCCAGCAGCACCACGAAGGACACGCCTGGTACGCCGGCGATGCCTTTGGAGGTGACCATCAGGGTCAATACCAGCAGCAATTGCTGACTGATCGACAGGTCGATGCCGTACAGCTGGGCAATGAAGATGGCCGCGATGCTTTGGTACAGGGTCGAACCGTCGAGGTTGAACGAGTAACCGGTTGGCACCACAAAGCTGCAAATCGCTTTCGGCGCACCGTAGGCTTCCATCTTCTCGATCACGCGCGGCAGCACGGTTTCGGAGCTGGCGGTGGAGTAAGCCAGTACCAGCTCATCCTTGAAGATGCGCATCAGCTTGAGCACCGAGAAGCCGAACAACTTGGCAATCAGGCCGAGGACGACAAAGGCGAAGAAAGCGATGGCGACATAAACCAGGATCACCAGTTTGGCCAGCGGCACCAGCGAGGCGAAGCCGAAGTTGGCCACGGTCACCGCGATCAGTGCGAATACGCCGATCGGGGCGTAGTTCATGATCATGTGGGTGACTTTGAACATGCTTTCCGAGACGCCCTGGAACATCTTCACCAGCGGCTCGCGCAGGTCCGATTGCAGGCTCGACAGGCCGAGACCGAACAACACGGAGAAGAAGATGATCGGCAGCATTTCGCCGCGAGCCATGGCCGCGAAGATGTTCGACGGGATCAGGTTGAGGATGGTTTCGATGAACGCGTGTTCATGCTGAACCTCGGCCGCCGTCGCCTGGTACTTGGAAATATCCACGGTACCCAGGGTGCTCATGTCGATGCCGGTGCCCGGATGGAACACGTTGGCCAGCACCAGACCGACCACGATGGCGATGGTGGTGACGATCTCGAAGTAAATGATGGTCTTGAGGCCGATACGCCCGAGTTTCTTCGCATCACCTACACCGGCGATGCCGACGATCAGCGAGGAGATGACGATCGGGATCACGATCATCTTGATCAGACGGATAAAGATATCGCCTGCCGGTTGCAGGACGTTGCTGATCCACCAGGCTTTTTCGGCGCTGAAATGGTTGAGCAGCGCACCGATTGCTATCCCCAGAACCAGACCGATGAGGATCTGCCAGGCGAGGCTGAGCTTTGCCTTCTTCATATCTTTACCCTTACTTGCGTTTGACTCAGGCGAATGCAAGAACTGGAACGCTTGTGGCGAAAAAGTCTGTGCATCGGCCCCCGTATAAGGTGCCCCGGAGCGCTTTGTTTCGGCTCTCTGGCAGGCGAAAAAAGGCGCAACTATTCCGATGCAAGGAAGCGACGTCTAATGCCGTAAACGCCTACCCTATGCCGAATCGGCATGAGCTTTTTTAATTGAAACTCGCGTCCCAACCGGTTCGAATACGACATTTCGGCAGGCATAAGTGCCGTGAACCGGCCATTTCAGAGGAGGTTGGTTGTTTTTTAAACAGTTGAATTCATGACGAAATTTCGGAAAAAGCCTACGTTTGACAGCGAAAACTCCTCAGCCGAAAGTCGAAGGTTTCTCGATATACGGTCGTGAAGAAACACCGCGAAACGGTTTTGCGGGGAATATGCAGCAGAGGGGAATGAGCGAACTGCTCTAGATCAACGTTTTGCACGTTGAAGCTCTTCGCAAGTCCGTCGAGCCACTCGGGCTGGCGAACTTGCGTCGCAGCTTTATTACCTGACCCGGCCCTTGCGCAGACACTCCATGTGCCCGTAGGTCACTCCGCCCCTGAAGCAGGCAGAACGTCCCGACCCCTTGGTCATGATGCGCCTGCCTTCATCGGGTGGCGCACTGGAAAGAAGCGATGCTGCTCCTTTCGTGTTTCAAACTCAGTACCAGTTCGGATCTTTCTTGAGCTGTTCCATCAACAGATCCTGCATGCCCTGGTCGGGTTTGCCGAGGAAGCGGTAGTCGGCATGTCGCGTTGGCGACTTGTCGGCCGGCAGTCCTGCGGGCACTTCGACCAGCATGGCGTACGCGTCCTTTTTGTCGAAGCTTACGGCCACGATCAAGCGCTTGTTCAGGCACGACGGTTGCGTTTCGCAAAGCGGCCCGACCAGATACTTGTCGCCATCCTCTTCGACAGCATTCATTTGCTCGGAGGCGCCGGACAGGTTCATCACCCATTCCGGCAGTCGTTCTTCCTTCTTGACGACTTTAGTCCAGGTCTCACGGTACTGCGGGTCCGAATTCAACAATTCGCTAACCCGCGTCTGGCCATCATTGGCCGCTATCGCCATGGCACTACCGCCCAGAAGCAGGGCGGCTGCCAATGTCTTTACCCAAACGCTCATATTCAGCCTCGACCGCGACGGCCAAAGAAGAACGAAGCAATGAACATCACCAGGAACACGACAAAGAGAATCTTGGCGATACCCGTGGCGGTGCCCGCGATACCACCGAAGCCCAGTACGGCGGCGATGATGGCAATGATCAAGAATGTGATTGCCCAGCTCAACATGGTGATTCTCCTTACGCTTCTATATTAGAGGTGCAGCTTGTGGTGCTTTTCCCGGCGCATCGAGCGCGCCAAGTTCGGTTGCTCAGAACACCCAACGTTCCTGACGAGGCATCTCATCCACAGGCTGAGCCTGGTCGACGTCCATCATTCGCATCGGGGCGAGGTCAGCCTGATTGCTGCTGACAGCGCTGAAATGGGTCTGGGTTGCACGGTGAATCGACACGTGCGGCGCTTCCGGCTGCTGGCTCTGTTCCCAAAGCAGGAACTGCTGGCCTGCGATCAGCGTGATCAACAGCGCCAGGACGCCAAACAGGCCTTGCTGGATATGCAACGGCGAGATGCGCAATGGGGCGACACGTTGGCGATTCATCCTGAAACTCCTCCCACCCTGGTGGTGATCTTGTTAGAGGGCGTCGATTCAAAATGGCCCTGATTACCCTAGCTATTGCAGCCTGCATGCCAGCTTTTTGATAGTAAAAAACCGTTTAAAATCAATAAGTTAGTTTTGGTGTGAAAATCATCGCGGACGCATCCTGCACGATGGGGCGCGCAGGGTCATGCGTATTGCACGATCAATTCCCGGGAACTTTGATTATTTTTGAATTGAGAGGAGGGCGCAGATGTCAGAAAGGGACGTGGGTCATTGCCTCAAAAGCGGTTTTTAGCTAAAAAACCAGCAAAATCAGCCCATTAGCTAATGGATGAGTAGAGAGCTACCCTGCCATGGCTGGAATGGATCAGAATCAACCATGCAACTTGCCCGATTTTTCCGGGACTAAACCAAGATCATTCATTTAAAGGAGCGCGGGAACATGGAATCAGCCACTGAGCATCAAGGCCGCATTCTGCTGGTGGATGATGAATCCGCCATTCTGCGAACCTTCCGTTATTGCCTCGAAGACGAAGGCTATAGCGTGGCCACCGCGAACAGCGCGGCGCAGGCCGATGCTTTGCTGCAACGTCAGGTGTTCGATCTGTGCTTCCTCGATCTGCGCCTGGGTGAAGACAATGGCCTGGATGTGCTGGCCCAGATGCGCATTCAGGCTCCTTGGATGCGGGTGGTGATCGTCACCGCCCACTCGGCTGTCGACACCGCCGTGGATGCGATCCAGGCGGGTGCCGCCGACTACCTCGTCAAACCGTGCAGCCCCGACCAGTTGCGCCTGGCCACCGCCAAGCAGCTGGAAGTTCGGCAGCTCTCGGCCCGCCTTGAAGCCCTTGAAGGCGAAGTGCGCAAACCCAAGGACGGTCTGGACTCTCATAGCCCGGCCATGAAAGTGGTGCTCGAAACCGCACGCCAGGTCGCCGGCACTGACGCCAACATTCTGATCCTTGGCGAATCCGGTACTGGTAAAGGTGAGCTCTCCCAGGCAATTCACGGTTGGAGCAAGCGCCAGAAAAAATCCTGCGTCACCATCAACTGCCCGTCGCTGACGGCAGAATTGATGGAAAGTGAACTCTTCGGCCACAGCCGAGGCGCGTTCACTGGCGCCAGCGAAAGCACGTTGGGGCGCGTCAATCAGGCAGATGGCGGTACGTTGTTTCTCGACGAGATCGGCGATTTTCCCCTGACGTTGCAACCCAAGTTACTGCGTTTCATCCAGGACAAGGAATACGAGCGCGTGGGTGACCCGGTGACCCGTCGCGCCGATGTGCGAATCCTTGCGGCGACCAACCTGAACCTCGAAGACATGGTGCGCGACGGCCGTTTCCGTGAGGACCTGCTCTATCGCCTGAACGTCATCACCTTGCACTTGCCGCCACTGCGCGAGCGCCGGGAAGACATCCTGAACCTGGCCGACCGTTTCCTGGCTCGCTTCGTTAAAGAGTACGCACGTCCGGCACGGGGCTTCAGCGATGAAGCCCGTGAAGCGTTGCTGGGTTACCGCTGGCCCGGCAACATCCGCGAACTGCGTAACGTGGTGGAGAGGGCGAGCATTATCTGTCCACAGGAGCGGGTCGAGATCAGTCATTTGGGCATGGCCGAAACCCCGGCCAACAATGCGCCGCGTATTGGCGCAGCGCTGAGCTTGGACGAGCTGGAGAAAGCCCACATCGGCGCGGTCCTGGCCACCGCGGATACACTGGATCAGGCGGCAAAGACACTCGGCATCGATGCCTCGACCCTGTACCGCAAACGCAAGCAGTACAACCTGTGAGCCCGCAATGAAACTGGCGATGAAGCTGCGTACTCGGCTGTTTCTGAGTATTTCGGCACTGATTACCGTGGCACTGCTCGGGCTCTTGCTCGGGCTGGTCAGCGTGATGCAGATGGCCGGCACCCAGGAAGTGCTGGTTCGCAACAACTTTGTCTCGCTGGACCTGGGGTTGAAGTTGCGCCAGACCCTGGGCGATCAGCTCATGATCATGATCGATGAAAAACCCGACCCCGCAGCGTTCCAGGCCTCCAGGCAGCACTACCTCGAGTTGCTTGAAGAAGGCATCACGCTTCAGCAATCCAGCAACGGCGGTTATGGCTTCAAGCAGGCCAAGGCTGACTACCTCGACTTTCTGCAGGTCTATGATCAAACACAAGCGGCGACGCCTGCATTAAGCGGCAACGAGGCGCTGGCGGAAAAATTCAATATTTTGCGCAGCGGTCTGGTCTCTGAACAAAAGCGCGCACTGGATAACATCAACACCACCGAGCGCCAGGCTCGGGAGCGCGCTTTGCTGATTGCCGGGCTGCTCGGGTTGGTAGGGTTGGCGGTGTTGATCATCGGTTTCATGACCGCCCATGCGATTGCCCGGCGGTTTGGCGCTCCGATCGAAGCCTTGGTCCAGGCGGCTGACGACATCGGCCAAGGTAATTTCGAAGTGACCCTGCCGGTTTCCTCGGCCGAGGAGATGAACCAGCTGACCAAGCGCTTCGGCATCATGGCGCAGGCGCTGCGTGAGCACCAGGCGATGAACATCGACGAACTGCTCGCCGGCCAGCAACGTTTGCAGGCGGTCCTCGACAGCATCGACGACGGGTTGCTGATGATCGACCGCGATGGCCAACTGGAGCACCTCAACCCGGTGGCCCAGCGTCAGTTGGGTTGGGACACCGATCGACTCGGTCAGGGGTTGGGCACAGCGCTCGATCGTCCCGAGCTGGATGAGCAGCTGCAACTGGTGCTGCGCGGCGGAACCCTGGAGCGGGCACCGGAAGACCTGAGCATCGAAGTCGACGGTGAGTCGAGATTGCTGACCTACAGCCTGACCCCGGTCAGCCATACGCAGGGCCACATTCTTGGCGCCGTGATGGTGCTGCATGACGTCACGGAACAGCGTGCATTCGAACGGGTGCGCAGCGAGTTTGTCTTGCGCGCCTCCCATGAGCTGCGCACCCCGGTGACCGGAATGCACATGGCCTTCGGCCTGTTCCGCGAGCGGGCGAAATTTCCTGAGGAGTCCCGCGAAGCCGACTTGCTGGACACCGTGAATGAAGAAATGCAGCGCTTGATGCAACTGATCAACGACCTGCTGAATTTCTCGCGCTACCAGAACGGGCTGCAGAAACTCACGCTGGCGCCTTGCTCCATTGAAGAGTTGCTGGAGCAGGCTCAGGCGCGATTTGCCGGGGCTGCGACGTTGAGGGGCATCGAGTTGGAGGTGGAAGTGCAGGGGCCTTTACCCAGGTTGCAGGCCGACCAGGCGCAATTGGACCGGGTGCTTGATAACCTGATCGATAACGCGTTGCGCCATACCGCCCAGGATGGACTGATACGTTTGCAGGCGCGGCGCCACGGCGAGAGGGTGATTATCAGCGTGGAAGACAACGGTGAAGGCATCGCTTACGGCCAGCAGGGGCGGATCTTCGAGCCCTTTGTTCAGGTCGGTCGCAAGAAGGGCGGTGCCGGACTTGGTTTGGCGCTGTGCAAGGAAATCGTGCAGTTGCATGGCGGACGGATGGGCGTTTATTCGCGGCCGGGGCAGGGGACGCAGTTCTACATGGCGCTGGCGGTTTAGAGCGCTGCAGTCTTCTCAGGCTTCATCGTCCAGGCGTCGATTGTTCCGCCGGCGACCACGGGTAATCAGCTCGATGAATTGCACGGCGCTCAATGCATGGGCGAACAGCCAGCCCTGGCCGTACTTCACCCCTTCGCTGCTCAGAAATGCCGCTTGGGCTTCATGTTCTATGCCCTCGGCAATCACCCTGAGTTGCAGGGCCTGGGCCATGTGAATGATGTGCGGTGCCACGCCGCTGCTGGCGGCATCATGGCCCAGTGCATCAATGAACGCCTTGTCGATTTTCAGGCAGTCCACCGGCAGGGTTTGCAGGTAGGCGAGGCTGCAATAGCCCGTGCCGAAATCATCGATCAGCACCTGATGCCCGACATCGCGCAAGGCTTGCAGGTTTTCCCTGGCCACCACCACATCGATCAAGCCCCGCTCAGTCACCTCAAAGGCAATCTGCTTTGCCGCGACCCGGTGCAAGGTCAGCAGGCGTGCCATCACCTGGCCGATACGCGGCACCATTACATCGCACGCTGCAAGGTTGACGGAAATGTACAACTGCGGATTGGCGCGTAGCAGTTGCCCTAGTTGTTCGAGGAGTCGCTGTAATACGAAGTCGGTCATCTGGCGGATCTGGCCGGTGTTTTCCGCCATCGGGATAAACAGGTCGGGGCTGGTCAGCGTGCCGTCCGGCCTTCGCCAGCGCAGCAAGGCTTCGGCCCCGACACAGTTGCGGCTGTCGAGGTCGAAGATCGGCTGATACAACACCTGCAATTCGCCTCGTCGGATGGCGCCGTTCAGTTCAGCGTCCAGTGACTGACGCTGGCGCACCAACAGAAACACCATGAATCCGACCAGGATGCCTAGTGCCAGACTGGCCGGCAGCAGCCACCACCAAACTGCCGGTACATGCATGTTCGTGCGCGGAGTGATCAACACTAATTGGTATTCGGGATTGTTGGTGGGCATCCGGTAAATCAAGCGGGTTTGCGTCACTTGCAGCGCATCGCGGCTTTCCAGGGGCCAGAATTCTGTGGGTGGCCAAACTTGTGCGGCTCCGAGGACAGGAATCGCACGGGTGCCATGGGAGAGCACCACCAGCAGGCTGCTTCCCGGGGACAGATCGACCATGTCGGTCAAATGCCCGCGAGAGGTTGCGACCCGAAAGTTGCCGCGTCCAAGCATCAGCGCCGCGCGGTTTTCATCAGGTTCGGTGGTGGTGTTCAGCCAATAGCTGTAGGTGGGCCCCTTGATGTCTGGCGGTCGACTCAGCGACAGCCCCTCCTGGCGAGGGCGATTCGAGCAGATCCGCGAGGCATCCATGTAGGCGGCTTCGTAAACGAAGCGGTAATTGAAGCTGACCTGTTGCAAAGTCGCGATCATTTCATCATCGCAGCCACGCAGGGGTTGGGCTTCCAGATCGTCGAGGCTTTCACGTAGCTGCCCGAATAACTGCTCCAGTCGGGCGAGGAAACGCTCGCCCTGGGCATTCATTTCCTGGCTTTCCCTCTGTTCAACCTGATGCATCGCTAAAAACAGGCTGGCGGCCATCAATAACGTTGCGCTCAAGGCGGCAGCCAGCATCGCCAAAAACCAGGGGCGATAGAACCAGCTACGAAGCGTCTCTCGAGCTACAGTCATTGTGGATATCCGAAGAATTACCAATGAGTTATAGCTGCTGATTGAGAAAAAGCCCTTACCGTCGGGCGGGCGTCATTATTTTGTCTGATTCAATACTTGCAGGAGCGCCGCCGTCTGGGCGTCGGGAGTGCCATCGAATCGAGTCGGGCGGAAATGCATTTGAAAGGCCGCCAGTACATGGCGCGTGGCGACATCAAGCTCGCCCGTTTGTGGCGTGGCATAACCCAGTCTGGCCAGCTGTCCCTGATACCAACTGATGCTCGGCAGTTCTGCTGCGAACTGGGCTTGCTGATGTGCGACCGCCTGCTCGTTTGGCCAGACGCCTATGCCTTCGCCGGCCAGGCGTTTCCAGGGGAACAGCGGGCCGGGATCGAGCTTGCGCAGCGGCGCGATGTCGCTATGGCCGATGATGGAGCGCGGGTTGATGTTGTAACGCTTGCTGATGTCCTTGAGCAGGAAGATCAGCGACTGAACCTGATCTTCACTGTACGGGTACCAGAGGCGGCCCGTCGGCGTGTCCTTGAAGCCAGGATTGACGATCTCGATGCCGATGGAGCTTGAGTTCAGCCAGGTCCGGCCTTGCCATTCGCTTTCGCCTGCGTGCCACGACCGAAGATTTTCATCCATCAGCTTATAGATGGTGGCGCCTTTGTCGTCGCCAATCAGGTAATGACTGCTGACCTCGCCGTGGGTGAGCAATTGCAGCGAGCGCTCGAGCGAAGCGGAGGTGTAATGCACCACCACGAACTGAATACGACTGTCGTGATTGGCTGAAGGGTGGCTGGTGTCGATCCGCGGGCCGCTGGCACAACCGGCCAACAGGAGCAGCGACATAATGAGAGCAAGACATTTCATGGCAGGAGGCAGTACACGCAAGACAGTAATGCAACAGTGTAACGTACTGACTTGCGCGTAGAGGGCTAAAGCGCTGTTTTAAATAAAATGGAACAATTGGCTGTCAGCCAGCCTCGACGCGGTTGCGACCGGCATTTTTCGCACGGTACAGCGCCTGATCGGCTCTTTTAAGCACCAAGTCGCTGTGTTCGCCGGATTTGAATGCCGTGAAACCCATGGAAATGGTGATGGTCACCCGCTCACCCTTAAAGTGGAAAGGGCAGGCCTCGATGGATGCGCGCAAGGTTTCCAGCAGTTTTGCGCCATTTGCCAAAGATGTGTCGGGCATCAGCAAGACAAACTCCTCGCCTCCAAACCGCGCAATGAAATCCGAACCGCGCAGGCGTTTGCGCAGCACGCTGGCGATGATCTTCAGCACCTTGTCACCCGCCAGGTGGCCGTAGTTATCGTTGATGCGTTTGAAATGGTCGAGATCGAGCATCGCCAGCAACAGGGTGTTGCCGTGCTGCTGCCAGTGGCGGACTTCGTGTTCCAGCCGTTCACTCCAGGCTGCTCGATTCGGCAGACTGGTGAGGGGGTCGATCAAGGCTTTCTGCCGCTGTTCTTCAAGGTGTTCCCGATAGCCCAGCGCTTCCTGTTCCATGTGCGCCACACGCTCGGCAAGGCTTTGCAGTCGAGCCGCGACTTCCTGCTCTCGTTCGTCGCGCTGCTTCTGGTGTTGATCCATGGTGCCGAGCAGGCCTTCGAGATGGTTCTCCAGAACATGCTTGAGGTCGTCCAGGTCCGCCGCTTCCTGCATGCTGCTTTGCAGGCCGTCGACTTGCTCGCGAATCTGCGTATCCATCTCGCGCGCCGCAGAGCGGTTGTCGGCATGGCCGTCGCTGGCTGCTTGCAAGTTGCTCTGGAACGATTCAAGACGTTCATTGAGTTGCTGCAGGTAGGCTTCGAACTCGTGCTGACCGCTGTCTGTGATCGCCAGCATCAACGTCGCCAGATCGTCGAGGATCGGGATCAATTCGTACCAGTTCAACCCGTTTTGCAGGCGATCACGCATCGCTTCCGCTTGCGGGCGATGGCGCTCGGGCAACGTCAGGTCATCGAGCAGGCCCAAGAGCGTGTCTTCGATGTGCTTGGCGACAGAGCTGTAGGACGGCTCGGGTGAATCGGGCAGGGCGTAGAGAGCATCCTCTGGCTCGGGGTGCTCTGCCTCAATGATCACCGGAGTCAATTCGTCCGGATTGATTGCTTGGTGCGCCTGCTCGGCTGGCGTAATGTCCGCAAGCACAGGTTCTGCCGGTTGTTCGATGTTCGACAGAGGCTCAACGATTGGCGCAGACGGAGTCTCTGTCTGAAGTACAGGCGGGACAAACGCCACCACGACAGGGGCGGGTTGCGTGGCGTGTATTTCCAGTGAATCAGGTGTTACAGCGGCGGGTTGAACGTCGATGACCGTTGGCTGTACGACTGGCGGCAGCTCGACCGTGGGCGCGAGATCAGCCGCTACAGGCGGGGCCTCGGTAATGGGTTCGACAGTTTGCTGGGGCGCTGCTTGTACCGCAGGCGCGGCGATCTGCGGCAAGGCCTCATCCGCTTCCCGGTTACCGAACAGTCGCTGCAGAAAGCCGGGACGATCAGGTTCTGCCGGGGTATCCAGTTGGCGCAAGGCTTTGCCTTGCAAGCCGCTCAGTTCGCTGAGCAGCAACGGAATCTCACGGGCCTGACTGACTCGGCCATCCAGTTGTTTGGCAAAGTTCTTCAGCGGCCGGCTGACTTCGCGAGGCAGCGGCAGCGTTTGCAGCTGAGTCACCAACGCAGTCAGTGCGGCGCTGGTCTGATTGATCCGGGTTTCCCGGCGCTGCTCGGAATCGAGTACGGCTTTTTCCAGGCGCGGAAGCAGGGCGGCCAGGCCGGCGTCCATGTCGTCGGTGCGCACGACTTCGCGCATCTCCTTCATGCACAGATCAACAGCGCGATCGGTGCCTTCTGCGGCCAGGGTGCTGCGCACCAGCCCACGACGCAGCAAGTCGAGCCGGGCATCCCACCGACGTTCGAGCTTTTCCTGTTGTTCGATACTTTTGAGGTATTTCTCTTTCCAACGCTGTGTTTCGTCGCTCATTCATGGGATCCGCGAAGGGGCAGGACTCAACGCGGGGAACGCATCGGCCGTGAGCGAACCCGGCAGACGAATCTCTACCGCGACGGGCAGGTGATCTGAAATCGGTTGTGCCAGCACTTCGACCTTTTCAAGGGTCAGCGTGGGGCTGAGCAGAATATGGTCCAGGCAGCGCTGCGGGCGCCAGCTGGGGAAAGTCGCTTCCAGTTGCGGCGCGAGCAGGCCGAGGTCACGCAACGGGGAGTTTTGCAGCAGATCACTGGCGTGGGTGTTCATGTCGCCCATCAGCACCTGGTGTTTGTATCCACCGATCAACTCGCGGATATAAGCCAGTTGCATGCTGCGGGCGCGAGCGCCCAGCGCCAGGTGCATCATCACCACCACCAGCGCTTCCGGACCTTCGCCGAAACGCACGAGAATGGCACCGCGACCCTTGGGCCCCGGCAGCGGATGATCTTCAATCGCCCATGGGCGCAGGCGGCTGAGCACGCCATTGCTGTGCTGGCCGAGGCGACCGAGATTGCGATTGAGTTGTTGATACCAGTAGGGGAAGGCGCCGAGTTGCGCCAGGTGTTCAACCTGATTGACGTAGCCTGATCGCAGGCTACCGCCATCGGCTTCCTGCAAGGCGACCAGATCGAAGTCGCCCAACAGGTTGCCGATCTTTTGCAGATTGTCGGCACGCCCGGTGTGTGGCAGCAGATGCTGCCAGCCCCGGGTCAGGTAGTGCCGATAGCGCTCGGTACTGATGCCGACCTGGATGTTGAAACTGAGCAGACGCAGACGGCTGTCTGCGGGCAAGCCCGTCGATTCCAGGTGATGTTCGTTGATCCGCGGATCATGCAGACCAACGACGCGTTCAGTTCCCCAGCGGCGCATGGCAGGCCCCGCGCTTAGTTGGCAGCAGCCTTGTTAGCCGCTCGCTCTTTGTCGACCAGTTTATCGGCCAGTTGCAGTGCTTGTTCGGCGCCGCCGGCAGAACCCACGTCAAAGCGATACTTGCCGTTGACGATCATGGTTGGAACGCCGGAGATTTCATATTTCTTGGCCAGTTCTTTGGCTTTGTTGATCTGGCCCTTGATGGCGAAGGAGTCGAAAGTCGCCAGGAACTTGTCCTTGTCTACGCCTTGAGTCGCGAGGAAGTCGGCCATTTCATTCTTGTCGACCAGCTTCTTGTGTTCTTTCTGAATCGCGTTGAACACCGCAGCGTGGACCTTGTTCTCGACGCCCATGGCTTCAAGGGTCAGGAACATCTGGCCGTGTGCATCCCATGGGCCGCCAAACATGGCAGGGATACGGACGAAGTTCACGTCGGAAGGCAGTTTTTCGACCCAAGGGTTGATCACCGGCTCAAACGCGTAGCAATGCGGGCAGCCGTACCAGAACAGCTCCACGACTTCGATCTTGCCAGGCACGGCGACCGGAACCGGATTGCTCAGTTCGACAAAAGGGGCGGCGGGTGCTTCGGCGGCTTGGGCAGTCATGCCGAACAGGCTGGCAGCGACGAGTGCGGCGCTGATGATCAGATTACGCATGCTTTACTCCTGGACAATTTTGGTCGCCTCGCGCGACCTGTTTTCAGACAGGTCCTGGCGGGCTTGAGTTCTGTAGTGTAACGGCAGCGGCCACAAAAAAGGGCGGCCTGAGCCACCCTTTTTATACTTGCTGCGACGGATTAATAGAGCGTTAACGTTGCAGGAGATGTACTTCCCGCGCGACGCCCCGTTCGCCGGTCTTAGTGCAGTCCCTGAATGTAGCTGGAGACCGCGGCGATATCTTCGTCGCTCAGCTTTTTGGCAATGCTCTGCATCGGCTTGGTGTCGCCGTCGTTGGTCCGGCCACCTTCTTCCTTCCTGAAGTCGGTCAGTTGCTTGCCGACGTACTGGGCGTGCTGGCCACCCAGGTGCGGGAAGCCGGCTGCCGCGTTGCCGGTGCCGTTAGGCGAGTGGCAACCGGTGCAGGCTGGCAAGCCCTTGGCCAGGTCGCCGCCACGGAACAATGCTTCACCGCGAGCCACGACTTTCGGGTCGGCGGCGCCAACGCTGCCTTTCTGGCTGGCGAAGTAGGCGGAAATATCAGCTAGGTCCTGATCGCTCAGGTTGGTCAGCAGGCCGGTCATTTCCAGAACGGTGCGTTTGCCGGACTTGATGTCGTGCAACTGCTTGTTCAGATAACGCTCGCCCTGGCCTGCCAGTTTCGGAAAGTTAGGCGCCATGCTGTTGCCATCCGGGCCATGACAGGCGCCACAAACTGCGGCTTTCGCCTGGCCAGCTGTTGCATCACCTGCAGCATGGGCAATGCCGGAGATCCCCACGGTCAACAGCAGACTCACGATCAATTTGTTCATCAGCTAATCCAACTACGGCTAAGGGTTAAAGAGTTATGGACCGGGATCACTCGCTCATCCAGTGGATGATGGCCTGGTAATCCTCGGCACTGCAGTCCATGCACAAACCACGCGGCGGCATCGCCTTGAAACCCTGGGTCACGTGTTGCACCAGCGTCTCCATACCTTTCGCCAACCTCGGCTTCCAAGCTTCCTGATCGCCCTTTTTGGGCGCCATGGGTAGTTGGCCGGAATGACAGGCACCACAAACACGGTTGTACACAGCTTCCGGATCCTGTGTAGCCTGAGCGCTGTAAAGCGGCATCAAGACACCGGCAGCTAGCAGCCATTTCGTCATAAAACGACCTTTTCAGGGTTGAGAGCGTTCTGCGTTCTAATGCGCAATCAAGGTCAATCGCTCTCGTGAACTTCATCCTACGCTGGGACAAAGCGCACACAAAATCTGCGGCATTATATACTGGCGTCACTGAAACGGAAACGACACCGCTTGCCGCGTCCATTCCCGGCGCCGCCCACATCGGAAATCCCATGCAACTCAAGAACCCCATCCTCGGCCTGTGCCAACAGTCCACCTTCATGCTCAGCGCTGCCAAAGTCGACCAATGTCCCGACGACGAAGGCTTTGAAGTGGCTTTCGCCGGGCGTTCCAACGCCGGTAAATCCAGTGCGCTGAACACTTTGACGCACGCCAGCCTGGCGCGGACCTCGAAAACTCCGGGTCGCACGCAGCTCTTGAACTTCTTCAAGCTAGACGATGATCGTCGTCTGGTCGACCTCCCGGGTTACGGTTACGCGAAAGTACCTATCCCGTTGAAGCTGCACTGGCAGCGTCACCTGGAAGCTTATCTGGGTGGTCGCGAGAGTTTGAAAGGTCTGATTCTGATGATGGACATCCGTCATCCAATGACCGACTTCGACCTGTTGATGCTTGATTGGGCTGTCGCCAGCGGCATGCCGATGCACATTTTGCTGACCAAAGCCGACAAGCTGACCTACGGCGCGGCGAAAAACGTCCTGCTCAAGGTTCAGACAGACATTCGCAAAGGATGGGGTGATGCGATCAGCATCCAGTTGTTCTCGGCGCCAAAACGCATGGGCCTGGAAGACGCCTACACTGTACTGGCAGGCTGGATGGAGCTGGCGGACAAGGGCTCCGAGGTTGCCCAGCAATAAATCGCGGGCAAAAAAAACCCCGGACTTCTTATGGGGAGGGGGAAGTTCCGGGGTTCAAGTTCCGGACCGCTAGGGCGGGGTCCAGATATCTGCCAACACTTAACACAACATAGGAGCATCGAAGGGCTTCACCAGCCATTCAGTAACTCTGAGTGGCGGTTCACGGGTTTAGTTCCGGAGAGGTTCAAAATCCATTCGGAATAAACCCAAGCATTTTTCGAAATAACAGCCCTTCGACCTTTCTGCCGCGGCACTATGCCGCAGCAAAAAGCCCCTGTTCAGACGGCTCAGTGAGCCTCATCCCAGTTGTTGCCTACGCCCACCTCTACCAAAAGCGGCACATCCAGCTTCACGGCTTCGCTCATGTGCGCGCGAATTTCATCCCGAACCTGGTCGATCAGGTCTTCGCGCACCTCAAGCACCAATTCATCGTGTACCTGCAGGATGACTTTGGCGTCGAGGCCGGAGGTGGTCAGCCAGTTATCCACAGCTACCATGGCTTTCTTGATGATGTCCGCTGCCGTGCCTTGCATCGGCGCGTTGATCGCCGTGCGTTCGGCACCTTTGCGCAGGGCCGGGTTTTTCGCGTTGATTTCCGGCAGGTACAGGCGACGACCGAAGATGGTTTCGACAAAACCTTGCTCGGCCGCCTGGGTGCGGGTGCGTTCCATGTATTCCAGAACACCCGGGTAGCGGGCAAAATAACGGTCGATGTACGCCTGGGATTGCTTGCGATCAACGCCGATCTGCTTGGCCAGGCCAAACGCGCTCATGCCGTAGATCAAACCGAAGTTGATCGCCTTGGCGCTGCGACGCTGATCGGTGGTGACGTCGGCCAGCTCAACGCCGAATACCTCAGCGGCGGTGGCCTTGTGCACGTCCAGGTCATTGCGGAACGCGTGCAGCAACCCTTCGTCCTTGGCCAGGTGCGCCATGATCCGCAGTTCGATTTGCGAATAGTCCGCCGCCAGCAGTTTGTAGCCTTTTGGCGCGACGAACGCCTGACGAATCCGACGCCCTTCGGCCGTGCGGATCGGGATGTTCTGCAGGTTCGGATCGCTGGACGACAAACGCCCGGTCGCCGCGACCGCCTGATGATATGACGTGTGAATCCGCCCGGTGCGCGGGTTGATCTGTTCCGGCAGACGGTCGGTGTAGGTGCTCTTCAGCTTGCTCATCGAGCGGTACTGCATCAGCACTTTGGGCAGCGGGTAATCCTGTTCGGCCAGTTCCGCCAGTACCGCTTCGGCGGTTGACGCCTGGCCCTTGGCGGTTTTGCTGAGGATCGGCAGGCCGAGTTTTTCGTACAGGATCACGCCCAATTGCTTCGGCGAGCCGAGGTTGAATTCCTCACCGGCGATGGCGAATGCCTCACGCTCCAGCGCGACCATTTTGTCGCCCAGCTCAACGCTTTGAATACCCAGCAGGTTGGCATCGACCAACGCGCCCTGGCGTTCGATGCGGGCAAGTACCGGCACCAACGGCATTTCGATTTCGTTCAGGACTTTGCTCAGGCTCGGGATGGCATTGAGCTTTTCCTGCAAGGTTTGATGCAGGCGCAGCGTCACGTCGGCGTCTTCGGCGGCGTAAGGCCCGGCCAGTTCCAGTGAGATCTGGTCAAAGGTGAGCTGCTTGGCGCCCTTGCCGGCGATGTCCTGGAAGCTGGTGGTGGTGTGATTCAGGTACTTGAGCGCCAGGCTGTCCATGTCGTGGCGGGTCGCGGTGGAATCCAGCACATAGGATTCGAGCATGGTGTCGAACGCGATGCCCTGCACGGTGATGCCGCAGCTTTGATCGCCACCAATGGCGCAGTTGGCCAGGATGTTCATGTCGAACTTGGCGTGCTGGCCGACCTTTAGCTTGTTCGGGTCTTCCAGAATCGGTTTCAGTGCGCGCAGCACGGTGTCGCGATCGAGCTGATCCGGCACGCCCATGTAGGAATGGGTCAGCGGGATGTAGGCCGCTTCGTTAGCCTGTACAGCAAACGACAGGCCGACCAGTTGCGCCTGCTGCGCATCGATGCCGGTGGTCTCGGTGTCGAAGGCAATCAGCTTGGCGTCGTTGAGCTTCTTCAGCCACAGGTCGAAATCGGCCTGGGTCAGGATCGTGGTGTACTTGAGTTCGGTCTCGACAGCGGTTTCTTCAACCACCGGCGCGCTGACTGCCTGGCCGGAGCGCTTGGCATCGCGCTGGTTATCTTCGAACCAGCTTTTGAATTCCAGCAGGGTGTAGAGCTCGGCGAGTTTGTCGTGATCCGGCTGGCCCATTTGCAGGTCGTCGAGCCCGATGTCCAGCGGCACGTCGATCTTGATGGTCGCCAGTTGATAGGAGAGGAATGCCATCTCCTTGTGCTCTTCGAGCTTGGCCGGCAGGGTCTTGGCGCCGCGAATCGGCAAGGTCGGGACGATGTCGAGCTGTGCATACAGCTCGGTCAAACCACCGTTTACGCCCACCAGCAGGCCGGAAGCGGTCTTGGGACCAATGCCCGGAACGCCCGGGATGTTGTCGGAAGAATCGCCCATCAGTGCCAGGTAATCGATGATCTGCTCGGGAGCGACGCCGAATTTCTCCTTCACGCCTTCCACGTCCAGCGCGCTACCGGTCATGGTATTGACCAAGGTAATGTGGCCGTCGACCAGTTGCGCCATGTCCTTGTCGCCGGTGGAGATCACCACCGGGCGATCCGCTGCGGCGCTGCTGCGGGCCAGGGTGCCGATCACGTCATCGGCCTCGACGCCTTCGACGCACAGCAGCGGGAAGCCGAGGGCGATCACACTCTGGTGCAGCGGTTCGATCTGTACGCGCATGTCATCCGGCATGCTCGGACGGTTGGCCTTGTATTCGGCGTACATGTCATCGCGAAACGTCCCGCCCTTGGCGTCGAACACCACGGCAAACGGACTGTCCGGGTACTGCTTGCGCAGACTCTTGAGCATGTTCAGCACGCCTTTGACTGCTCCGGTCGGCAGACCCCTGGAAGTGGTCAGCGGCGGCAGGGCGTGAAAGGCGCGGTACAGGTATGAAGAACCGTCCACCAGGACGAGGGGGGCTTGGCTCATGAGCAGGATCAACCTTTTCGGCGGGTCCGGCGCTAGAATAGCGGGACCGTTGACGACAAAGGGACAAGGTTATCATGCGCACACTAAATCGCCTGTTGCTGGCTGGCTTGTTTGCAACCGTTCCACTGTCCGTCATGGCGGCGGATGATGCGCCGACACCGGAGCCGGAAGTCACGATTCGCACGGAAGGGGACAAGGTCATTCAGGAATACCGCCAAAACGGTTTCCTGTACGCGATCAAGGTCACGCCGAAGGGCGCACCACCGTATTTCCTGGTGCGTGCGGACGGGACAGATGCAAACTTCATCCGCTCGGATCAGCCGGATATGCTGATTCCGTCGTGGAAGATCTTCGAGTGGAAGTAGTTTCTTAATTTCAATCGGCGCTGGCTCAAGCAGCGGCGCCCGTACTGGCAGTTTAAACATGTCTGTGTTCACCCCGCTGGCTCGGCCCGAGCTGGAAACCTTTCTCGCCCCATACGGGCTCGGCCGCCTGCTTGATTTCCAGGGAATTGCCGCCGGTAGTGAAAACACCAATTTCTTCATCAGCCTGGAGCAGGGCGAATTTGTCCTGACCCTGGTCGAGCGCGGTCCGGTTCAGGAGATGCCGTTCTTCATCGAACTGCTCGATGTGCTGCACGAGGCCGACTTGCCGGTGCCATACGCGCTCCGCACCACTGACGGCGTGGCTTTGCGTGAGCTGGCCGGCAAACCGGCGCTGTTGCAACCTCGCCTGGCAGGCAAGCACATCAAGGAAGCCAATGCGCAGCATTGCGCCCAGGTCGGCGAGTTGCTGGGCCATCTGCACCTGGCGACCCAGGCCAACATGATCAAGCGCAAAACCGATCGCGGCCTGGACTGGATGCTGGAGGAGGGCACGCAGTTGTTGTCGCACCTGAATGCCGAGCAAAGCGATCTGCTGCAACGGACACTGGACGAAATCACGCAGCAGAAGACGAAAATTCTGGCGTTGCCACGGGCCAACATCCACGCGGATCTGTTCCGCGATAACGCGATGTTCGAAGGCACGCACCTGACCGGGCTGATCGATTTCTACAACGCCTGTTCGGGGCCGATGCTCTACGACGTGGCGATTGCCTTGAATGACTGGTGTTCGGATGACGACGGACTGATCGACGGGCCGCGAGCACGAGCGTTGCTCGGGGCTTATGCGGCGTTGCGCCCGTTCACGGCAGCCGAAGCCGAGTTGTGGCCGACCATGCTGCGCGTGGCGTGTGTGCGGTTTTGGTTGTCACGGTTGATCGCCGCGGAGTCGTTCGCCGGGCAGGACGTGTTGATTCACGACCCGATGGAGTTTCAGCTGCGCTTGGCGCAGCGGCAGAAGGTCAGCACCCCGTTGCCGTTCGCCCTGTAAGAGCTTCGCGGGCAAGCCTCGCTCCTACCGGATTTGTGTCGTTTTACAATTTTTGCGAACGACACAAATCCTGTAGGAGCGAGGCTTGCCCGCGAATGGGCCGCCGTAGATCCCGCGGTTACAACGACTCCAGACACCCCGCCAAATCATTCCCCAACTTCTCCAGCACCTGCTCATACCCCTGAGCAGTCGCTGGTGTGTAGCCACCCAGCGCATCCAGTTCTGCCAACTTCACCGGCAAACCCGCGACCAGTGTTTCCGCCAGGCGCGGACGCAGCGGCGGCTCACTGAACACACAGGTCTTGCCGACTTCCTGCAAGCGCGTGCGCATCGCCGCGACATGTTGAGCACCCGGCTGCACTTCGGCGGCAACGCTGAATACGCCGGTGTGTTTCAGGCCGTAAGCGTCTTCGAAGTAGTCGAAAGCCTCGTGGAACACAAAGTAAGGTTTGCCCGCGATACCCGCCAACCGCGCTTTCAAGCGCAGGTCCAACGCATCCAGACGCTCATCGAATGCTTTGAGATTGCTCTGATAACGCGCGGCATTGGCTGGATCGGCTGCACTCAGGTCTGCGGCCATTTTGCTGGCGATCACGCGGGCGTTCACTGGCGACAACCACAAATGCGCGTCCAGGCTGCCGGGACGATGGTCGTGATCATGCTCATCGGCCTCTTCCGCGTGGGAATGGCTGTCTTCGGCGAAACGGCGCAGTTTCAGTCCCGGCAAATCCTGAATCGCGACGCTCGGCAGCGTACGTCCGTTCAGCACGCGGGGCAGGAAACCTTCCATGTCCGGACCGATCCAGTAAACCAGATCCACCGATTGCACCTTCCGTACGTCGGACGGGCGCAAGGCATAGTTATGCGGCGAAGCGCCCGGTGGCAGCAGCACTTCCGGGATCGCCACACCGTCCTGCACCGCAGCGGCAATCAGCTGTAGCGGCTTGATACTGGTAAGGACTTTGACGTCGGCTTGAGCTGAGCCAATGAACAGAAAACTTGCGACAAATACGACAAAGATAGAAAAAAGTCGGGACACGATGACCACTCGAAGAGGCGAGAACGGGTAACATAATAACGTCTCTCACAAAACTCGTCGCCGCTCATGCCTAAAACACCGATTGCCAGCCGTCCCCATGACCACTCTCATTGCGTGCATAGCGCTCTGTCGGAGGCCGATGCCTTGTGCGCACGCCAAGGCTTGCGCCTGACCGCCTTGCGTCGGCGGGTGCTGGAACTGGTGTGGCAAAGCCACAAGCCATTGGGTGCGTACGACATTCTCGCGGTTCTCAGCGAGCAGGACGGCCGCCGCGCCGCGCCGCCAACCGTGTACCGCGCGCTGGATTTCCTGCTGGAAAACGGCCTCGTCCACCGGATCTCCTCGCTGAACGCCTTCGTCGGCTGTAATCACCCGGAGCATGCCCACCAGGGCCAGTTCCTGATTTGCCGCGAATGCCACGCCGCCATCGAGCTTGAACAGAAATCCATCAGCGACGCCATCATCAGCAGCGCCAAGGACGTCGGTTTCGTCGTCGAAAGCCAGACGGTCGAAGTGGTTGGCGTCTGTTCGGGTTGCCAGGGGGCTTGATGAGCAATGCGCTGATCCGCCTCGAGCAGGTTGCCGTCACCTTTGCCGGGCAAAACGTGCTGGATAACATCGAGCTGAGCGTCGAGCCTGGGCAGATCGTCACGTTGATCGGCCCGAACGGCGCGGGTAAAACCACGCTGGTGCGCGCCGTGCTCGGTCTGTTGAAGCCGGACAGCGGCAGCGTCTGGCGCAAGCCGAAACTGCGGGTCGGTTACATGCCGCAAAAACTTCACGTCGATCCGACGCTGCCGCTATCAGTGCTGAGATTCTTGCGCCTGGTGCCGGGCGTGGACCGCGCCAGGGCCTTGGCGGCACTCAAGGAAGTCGGCGCCGAGCAAGTGATCGACAGCCCGGTGCAAAGCGTTTCCGGTGGCGAAATGCAGCGCGTGCTGCTGGCTCGCGCCTTGTTGCGCGAGCCGGAACTGCTGGTGCTCGACGAACCAGTGCAAGGCGTCGATGTGGCCGGCCAGGCCGAGCTCTACAGCCTGATCACTCGCCTGCGCGACCGTCACGGCTGCGGCGTATTGATGGTCTCCCACGATTTGCACCTGGTCATGAGCACCACCGACCAGGTGGTTTGCCTGAATCGCCATGTCTGCTGCTCCGGGCACCCGGAACAGGTCAGCGGCGATCCGGCTTTCGTCGAGCTGTTCGGAAAGAACGCACAAAGCCTGGCGATTTATCACCACCACCACGACCACGCCCATGACCTGCATGGTTCGGTGGTCAGCGCGGCCACGACGGCCCAACCCCATGTCCATGGAGATAGCTGCAAGCATGGCTGATTTTCTGCTCTACGCCCTGCTTGCAGGTCTGGCTTTGGCACTGGTCGCAGGACCGCTGGGTTCGTTTGTGGTCTGGCGGCGCATGGCCTATTTCGGCGACACCTTGTCCCACGCGGCCTTGCTCGGCGTGGCATTGGGCTTTCTGCTGGATGTCAGTCCGACCGTGGCCGTCACCGTCGGCTGCTTGCTGTTGGCGGTGCTGCTGGTGACGTTGCAACAGCGCCAGCCGCTGGCGTCCGACACGCTTTTGGGAATTCTCGCACCGAGCACGCTCTCTCTGGGTCTGGTCGTACTAAGCTTCATGCACGAAGTACGGATCGACCTGATGGCGTATCTGTTCGGCGACTTGTTGGCGATCAGCCCGACCGACCTGGCCTGGATCCTCGGTGGCAGCGCTGCCGTTCTGGCCTTGCTGGTGACGTTATGGCGGCCATTGCTGGCGATCACGGTGCATGAAGAACTGGCCAGGGTGGAAGGTCTGCCGGTGCCGGCGCTGCGCCTGACCCTGATGTTGCTGATCGCTGTGGTGATCGCTGTGGCGATGAAAATCGTCGGTGTGTTGCTGATTACTTCGCTGTTGATCATCCCGGCGGCTGCGGCACAACGTCACGCCCGCTCACCGGAGCAGATGGCACTGGGCGCGAGCCTGCTGGGCATGCTCGCGGTCTGTGGCGGGCTGGCACTGTCGTGGTTCAAGGACACCCCGGCGGGACCCTCGATTGTTGTGACGGCCGCCGCACTGTTTCTGCTGAGTTTTGTCCTGCCCCGTCGAGGGGTGTAGACTTGCTCGTTTTTTGCGCAAATAGAGAGTCGCAGGAATGAAGCTGTTAGCCTCCCGTTATCTGCTCCTTGTCGCATTTTCGCTGCTACTGGGCGCTTGCCAAAGCACGCCATCGGCCACCATTGAGGCGACCGATGAACGGGCCACGGCCATCGCGCAGCTGGAACAAAACCTGGCCAGCAGCGAGCTGGCCACCGCCGAAGATCAACTGGCGACCTTGCAAGCCCAGTCGCCAGACGACCCATCCCTTGTGCAATATCAGCGGCAATTGGCTGAAGCCTATCTGCGCCGCAGCCAGATCGTGTTGCAAAAGGGCGATGTGAATGCGGCCGCTACGGCGCTGGCTCGGGCCCGGGCGTTAATGCCAAAGGCTCCGGCGCTGACAGGTGGGGTCAACAATGCCATCGTCAATGCCCGTAAAGCTGAGCTGGACCGGGCTGAAGCGGCGTTATTGGCTGCCGAGGCCAAACCGCAGGCGAAGGTGATTGATCCGACCGCTGAAAGCACCACGATTGCGCTGAACCTCACCGATATGACCAAGCTTCGCCGCCAACTGGATGCGATCGCCGCTGATGTGGTGAATTATCAATGTGACGTGAGCATTCAGGCGCCGCGCACCCAGGATTACCCTTGGTTGGCTACCTTGCTGACCAAACGGGTGAAAAAGCTGGATTCGAATTTTGATATGAATCTGCAGAAGCAGATCCTGCGCAACGTTCCGGCGCAGATCGTCCTGAGTCCGCGTAAACCTTAAAAGCTTCGCGGGCAAGCTCGCTCCTACAAGGATCGCGTCGTTCGTAACACAAGCGAACGACACGACTCTTGTAGGAGCGAGGCTTGCCCGCGAAGGCGTCCTCCCTATCGATACAAAGCTTTAAGCCGGAATCGCCTTGGCCTTCGGCTCCCGATCCCAAACCCGATGCTGCCCGATCGCCGCGAAAAACGGTTTGATCAATTTGGCATCCGCCCCGACGATCAGCCCCGCATCCACCTCAAGCTTCAACACATCCAGCAACTGCTTCGCCTCGCCATGCAGCGCAATCGCCTTCAAGTGCTTGTACGCTTCCAACAGGTAATGCAGCGCCACGCCATCGCCGCTCAACGCCTTGATCGACGCCGCGCCTCCGGGCACGAATACCGCATCGAACGCCACCGAAGGCAAGCCTTCCATCGAAGCGTCTACCGGCAGTGTCTTGCCGTCGGCCGTGGTCACGGGCGCAGAGGTCGGGCCGAGCAATTTGGCGTGCGCGCCTTCAGCCTTCAGCGCCTTTTTCATCGCATCAATCGCAGCACCATCGACGCCGTTGGCCGCCAGAATCGCCACTTTCCGGGTTTTGATGTCCGCCGGCAGCAGGTTGGCCTGGCTCAAGGCCGGTGAGCGGTCCAGAGACGTTTTACGCACTTCGACGGTGCCAGCCTTCGGCGCCGGCAAGCCGAGGTTCTGCGCCACGCGCTTGGCCAGTTCCAGGTCGATATTGGCCAGGATCTCATTCACCTGACGCGCACGGATGAACTCACGCTCGACCTTGCCCAGCTCAAAGCTGTACGCCGAGATGATGTGTTCCTGCTCGTGCTTGCTCATGCTGTGGAAAAACAGCCGCGCCTGGGAGAAGTGGTCGCTGAACGACTCACTGCGCTGGCGAATCTTGTTGGCGTCGATGCGCTCAGGGTAGCTCTCGAATCCACCGTCCTGCGCGGAGGGTGGCGTTTCTTTCGGCCAGCCGCCATCAATGGAATTCGGCTCGTAGGACGCGCGGCCCTTGTCGATGGTGGTGCGATGCAGCGCATCCCGTTGGCCGTTGTGGAACGGTGCTACGGGACGGTTGATCGGGATCTCGTGAAAGTTCGGCCCGCCCAGTCGGCTGATCTGCGTATCGGTGTAGGAAAACAGACGCCCCTGCAGCAATGGGTCGTTGGAGAAGTCGATGCCCGGCACGATATGGCCCGGGCAGAACGCAACCTGCTCGGTTTCAGCGAAGAAGTTGTCGGGGTTGCGATTGAGGGTCATTTTGCCCAATGGGGTGATCGGTACCAGCTCTTCCGGGATCAGTTTGGTCGGGTCGAGGATATCGAAGTCGAAATTATGTTCGTTTTCTTCCTCGATGACCTGCACGCCCAATTCCCATTCCGGGTAGTCGCCCATCTCGATCGACTCCCACAGATCTCGACGGTGGTAATCGGTGTCTTTACCGGCGAGCTTCTGCGCTTCATCCCACACCAGCGAGCAGGTGCCGGCGGTAGGGCGCCAATGGAATTTGACGAAGCGCGACTTCCCTTCGGCGTTGATCAACCGAAAGGTGTGCACGCCGAAGCCTTGCATGCTGCGCAGGCTTTTCGGGATCGCCCGGTCGGACATGGCCCAGATCACCATGTGCGCGGATTCCGGCACCAGGGAAACGAAGTCCCAGAAGGTGTCGTGAGCCGAGCCGCCGGTAGGGATCTCGTTGTGTGGCTCCGGTTTTACCGCGTGCACGAAGTCAGGAAACTTGATCGCATCCTGGATGAAAAACACCGGCATGTTGTTGCCCACCAGGTCGAAGTTGCCTTCGTCGGTGAAGAACTTCACGGCGAAACCTCGTACGTCCCGCACGGTATCGCCTGACCCGCGTGGGCCTTGCACCGTGGAAAATCGCACGAAGACTGGTGTTTTTTTACCCGGATCCTGTAGGAAACCGGCCTTGGTTAGCACCGAGTGATTCTCATAGGTCTGGAAGAAGCCATGGGCGCCGGTGCCGCGGGCGTGAACGATGCGCTCCGGGATCCGCTCATGGTCAAAGTGCGTGATTTTTTCACGCATGATGAAGTCTTCCAGCAACGACGGGCCGCGAGCGCCGACTTTCAAAGTGTTCTGGTTGTCCGAGATCTTTACGCCCTGATTGGTTCGCAGGGCCTGGTCGGTGGCGTCGGAGCGGAATTTTTCCAGGCTTTCCAGCTTGGTATTGGTGTTGCCGCGGTCCAGGGTATTGGTCCCGGCCAGGGCGCTTTTAGGTGTGGCAGGTTTCTTGGTACTCATCAGTCTTAAACTCCTCGTTGCGATTTCGTCCTAGCCGGACTTGTGAGCAATGTTCCAGGCACGGCACCTGGCGGTTCGAGTTGCCTAATTAGTGACTGGCGAGGTTTTCAGCCGTTCCTTTTTTCTAACCTTTGATCGCGTTATTGCCAAATGGAAGGTTGAATGCGGAATAAATGCTAATAACCTCTATACGGACAGGCTAAAATGCGCGCCCGGCTAACCGCTGATCCTTTTCCAACGCGCCCCACAAGGTTCGCTACGTGATCGAGTTTCAAAACGTCCACAAAACCTACCGCGTCGCCGGTAAGGATATCCCCGCCCTGCACCCGACCAGTCTGACGATTGAGAACGGTCAGGTTTTCGGCCTGATCGGTCATTCCGGCGCGGGAAAAAGTACCCTGCTGCGTCTGATCAATCGCCTGGAAGAATCCAGTGGCGGCAAGATCATCGTCGACGGCGAAGAAGTCACGGCGCTCGACGCCAACAGCCTGCGACGCTTCCGCCAGCAGGTCGGGATGATTTTCCAGCACTTCAACCTGCTGGCCTCCAAGACCGTGGCCGACAACGTCGCGCTGCCGCTGACCCTGGCCGGTGAGCTGTCGCGCAGCGAGATCGACCTGCGTGTCGCCGAGTTGCTGGCGCGTGTTGGCTTGTCTGACCACGCCAAGAAGTACCCGGCGCAGTTGTCCGGCGGCCAGAAGCAGCGTGTCGGCATTGCCCGCGCCCTGGCGACCAAGCCGAAAATCCTGCTGTGCGACGAAGCCACCAGCGCCCTGGACCCGCAGACCACGGCGTCGGTCCTGCAACTGCTGGCCGAGATCAACCGCGAGCTGAAACTGACTATCGTGCTGATTACCCACGAGATGGACGTGATCCGCCGGGTCTGCGACCAGGTCGCGGTCATGGACGCGGGTGTGATCGTCGAACAAGGTTCGGTCGCCGAGGTGTTTCTACATCCCAAGCACCCGACCACCAAACGTTTCGTGCAAGAAGACGAACAGATCGACGAAAGCGAACAGCGTGACGATTTCTCTCACGTGCCAGGTCGCATCGTGCGTTTGACGTTCCAGGGCGAAGCGACCTACGCGCCGTTGCTGGGTACCGTCGCTCGGGAAACGGGTGTGGACTACAGCATCCTGGCCGGTCGTATCGACCGCATCAAAGACATCCCTTACGGGCAACTGACCCTGGCCGTCACTGGCGGCGACATGGAGGCGGCGTTTGCCCACTTCACCGCGGCTGACGTCCACATGGAGGTCCTGCGCTGATGGAAGTCCTGACAAGTTTCTTCGTCAACATCGACTGGTTTGAAATCTGGCTGGCTACCGGCGATACCTTGCTGATGCTGTTCGGTTCGTTGTTGTTCACCGTTCTGCTCGGCCTGCCGCTGGGCGTGCTGTTGTTCCTGTGCAGCCCGCGTCAGTTGCTGGAAGCCAAAGGCATCTACGCGATGCTGTCGCTGATGGTGAACATTCTGCGTTCGCTGCCGTTCATCATTCTGCTGATCGTGATGATCCCGTTCACCGTGCTGATCACCGGCACGTCCCTCGGGGTTGCCGGTGCGATTCCGCCGCTGGTGATTGGCGCTACGCCTTTCTTCGCGCGCCTGGTGGAAACTGCTCTGCGTGAAGTGGATCGCGGCATCATCGAGGCCACCCAGGCCATGGGCGCCACGACCCGGCAGATCATCACCAACGCCTTGCTGCCGGAAGCCCGCCCGGGCATCTTCGCGGCGATTACGGTGACAGCCATTACACTGGTGTCCTACACGGCGATGGCGGGTGTGGTCGGCGCGGGAGGCCTGGGCGACCTGGCGATCCGTTTCGGTTACCAGCGTTTCCAGCCTGATGTGATGGTCGTGACCGTGATGTTGCTGCTGGTGCTGGTGCAAGTGCTGCAAACCGTCGGCGACAAGCTGGTCGTACACTTTTCACGTAAATAAGCTTTTGTCATTAAATGCATGAGCCGGCCATTCGCTGGCAGGCGCCGAACGGGCGCCCACATGGAGTTAGCTGAATGAAAAAACTACTCGTCGCGTTCGCAGCCGTTGCAGCGTTTTCCGCTCACGCGGATACCCTGACTGTCGCAGCCACCCCGGTTCCGCACGCCGAAATCCTCGAATTCGTCAAACCGGCCCTGGCCAAAGAAGGCGTGGACCTGAAGGTCAAAGTCTTCACCGACTACATCCAGCCGAACGTGCAGGTTGCCGAAAAACGTCTGGACGCCAACTTCTTCCAGCACCAGCCGTACCTCGATGAGTTCAACAAGGCCAAGGGCACCAACCTGATTGCCGTTGCCGGTGTGCACCTGGAACCGCTGGGCGCTTACTCCAGCAAGTACAAAGCACTGACCGAACTGCCAGGCGGGGCCAACGTGGTGATCCCGAACGACGCCACCAACGGCGGCCGTGCGCTGTTGCTGCTGGCCAAGGCCGGCCTGATCAAGTTGAAGGATTCGAACAACATCCTCTCGACGGTCAAGGACATCACCGAGAACACCAAGGACCTGAAATTCCGCGAACTGGAAGCTGCGACCATCCCTCGCGTGCTGACCCAGGTCGATCTGGCGCTGATCAACACCAACTACGCGCTGGAAGCCAAGCTTGATCCGTCCAAAGACGCGCTGGTCATCGAAGGCAACGACTCGCCTTACGTGAACATCCTCGTTGCCCGCCCGGACGACAAGGACAGCGAAGACATAAAGAAACTGGTGGCTGCCCTGCACAGCCCGGAAGTGAAAGCCTTCATTCTCGAGAAGTACAAAGGCGCGGTATTGCCGGCGTTCTGATTTAACGCTTTAACAAAAATGGGGCGCATTGAATGCGCCCCATTTTTTATGCCCGAAATACCGAGCCCTGTAGGAGCCAGGCTTGCCGGCGAAGGCGATCTCACGGGCGCCTTCGCCGGCAAGCCTGGCTCCTACAAGGGTATGTCGTTTATTTGCGGCTGAGCATCACCGGTAACTGTGCCACCAACTTGGCGTTATTCAACGGTGCGCGAATGAACCCACGCTGTGTCCCGTCCGGCCCGATAACCGCAAGGTTGCCGCTGTGATCAACCGTGTAATTCGGCTTGCTGGTATCCGCCGGAATAAACGGAATGCTCACCGCATTGGCCAGTTTCTGAATATCTTCAACCGACGTCGCCGTCAGCCCCTGGAATTGCGGATCGAAGTAACCCAGGTACTGCTTGAGCTGCTTGGGCGTGTCACGGTTCGGGTCGACGCTGACCAGGATGATCTGCAACTTGGCCACAGCCTCTGGCGGCAGTTCGCTTTTGATCTGGCGCAGTTGGGCGAGGGTGGTCGGGCAGATGTCCGGACAGAAGGTGTAGCCGAAGAACAGCAGCGACCACTTGTCTTTCAGCTCGTTGACTGCCACGGGTTTGCCGTCCTGATCGGTCATCGTCACGTTCGGCAGGTTACGGCTTTGCGGCAGCAAGATGATCCCGGCGTCGATCAATGCCGTCGGGTCGCCCTGGCCTTTGCCGGACAGCACTTTGTTGATGGTCAGGCCCAGAACCAGCGCGATCAGGGCGACGAGGATAAAGACGGTTTTCTGAGTTCGAGTCATAGGTTCAACAGTAAGTAGTGGTCTACGAGCAGCGCGATAAACAGCAGGAACAAGTAGTAGATAGAGTACTTGAAGGTGTTGATCGCCGCGTGCGGCCGAGTGCCACGGTACAGCACCACGGCCCATTGCAGAAACCTCGCGCCCAGTCCCAGGGCACAAATCAGGTAGAGCATGCCGCTCATGTGGATCACGTACGGCATCAGGCTGACGGCCAGCAGCACGAAGGTATAAAGCAGGATGTGGACCTTGGTGTAATGCTCGCCATGGGTCACCGGCAGCATCGGGATGTCGGCCTTGGCGTATTCCTCTTTGCGGTGAATGGCCAGGGCCCAGAAGTGCGGCGGGGTCCAGGCGAAGATGATCAGCACCAGCAACAGTGGTTCGGCGCTGATATGCCCGGTGGCAGCGGTCCAGCCGAGCAACGGCGGGGCAGCGCCAGCCAGGCCACCGATAACGATGTTCTGTGGTGTCGCGCGTTTCAGGAAGCCGGTGTAGACCACCGCATAACCGAGCAAGGACGCGAGGGTCAGCCAGGCCGTCAGCGCGTTGGTAAAGGCCAGCAGCACGGCTTGCCCCAGCACCGCCAAAACCAAGGCAAACGTCAGCGCCGCCGCCGGAGACACTCGACCTTCGGCCAAGGGACGTTTATGCGTGCGCGCCATCACCGCATCGATACGCCGGTCCACCACATGGTTCACCGCCGCCGCACCACCGGCACACAAGGCGATCCCCAGATTGCCGAACACCAGCACCGTCCACGGCACCCCGGCGCGGGTCGCGAGGAACATGCCGACCAGCGAGGTGATGAGCATCAGCACCACCACTTTCGGCTTGGTCAGCTCCAGATAGTCACGCCAGATCGCCTGACTGTGACGTTCGCCGATCAGAGTCGCCATGGCATCTCTCCTTTTATTGTTATGGGCCCGGCTGAGTGTTTGCGCGGGCTGAACCGCCAGCGCGCAGGGGATTGCTGTTTGACCCGAACCAGGCTGGTCCGCGCGTGATAATTGACCAGCACCATCGTCAGCAACAGCGCTGCGCCGCCGGCGTTGTGTGCGACGGCGACGGGCAGCGGCAGGTGAAAGACAACGTTGCTGATGCCCAGCGTGATCTGCGCGGCGAGGGCGATCAGCACCAGCCCCGCCAGACGTGTCATGCCGACTACTTTCAGCTGCCAGGCCAGACCCAGCAGCACCAGCGTCACCAGCATCGCGCCGATACGGTGAGTCAGATGAATCGCCGTGCGGGCATCGCTGTCCAGTTGCCCGCCGAGGTAATTGGGGCCGATGTGTTGAGTCAGGTGAAAGCCGTTGGCGAAATCAGCCGGTGGCAGCCATTGCCCGTGGCAGGTCGGGAAGTCGATGCAGGCCACCGCCGCGTAGTTGGAGCTGACCCAGCCACCGAGGGCGATTTGCAGGATCACCAGCAGCAACCCGGCCGTTGCCCAGTGCTGCAAACGTCGGGGCACGGTCAGCGCTGGCAATACGCCGGACAGACGCAAGGTCAGCAAAAACAGCAGGCTCAGGGTCGCAAAACCGCCGAGCAGATGCCCGGTCACCACCTGCGGCCAGAGCTTGAGCGTCACCGTCCACATGCCGAACGCCGCTTGGGCGATCACCACCGCCAGCAGAAACAGCGGCAACTTCACCGGTTGCCCCGGATGACGGCGATGCACCCAGGCACGACCGGCCAGCACCGAGATCAAAAGCCCGAGGGTGCCCGCGAAGTAGCGGTGGACCATTTCGTTCCAGCCTTTGTGGGCTTCGACCGGCGCATCGGGAAAGTGCAATTCGGCATGGGCCAGCTGGGCTTCGCTCTTCGGCACGCTGATAAAGCCGTAGCAACCCGGCCAGTCCGGGCAGCCGAGGCCGGCGTGGGTCAGGCGGGTGTAGGCACCGAGCAACACCACAATCAGTGCCAGCAAAGTGGCAAACAGCGCGAGGCGAAATCCAGGTTTGGCCATGACGATGCCCTTATCCGATGTTCGACAGTTTCAGCAGGTGGCGCAGGTCGTTGAGCAAGTCCTTGCCCTTCACCGTCGGGTCGTAACGCAGCACCAGATTGCCGTGGGGGTCGATGATCCACAGTTGTGGCGCGGTCTTGTCTCCTGCGGTTTTACTGAAAGTGGTCAGGTCCATTGGGTAGCGTTGCAGTTGCGGGTATTCGCGGGTCAGTTTGGCGTCGTAATCGCTGCTTAGTGGTTGAGCCGCGGCCAAAGCGTGACTGGCGCGCCCGGCCTCGCGGCCGAGGCCGATCTGGATCTGCCGCGCCAGGTAAACCAGCTGCTGGCAGTCCACCGAACACTCCTTGGGCGCCGTCACCAGCAATTGCCAGCGATCCTCCTGCGCTTGTACGCCAAGGTCGGCGCGGGTCTGGCCGTTGCCGATCAGCTCGCCGTGATAACTGCGGCCATCCGGCACCCAGAACTGCAATTTGTACATGCCGGTGGCGAGGATCATCGGACCGATCACCCCCAGCACGATCAGCAATAACTGCAACCGGCCCTTGCGCCGACTCGCCGGCGTTTTCGCCTCAGACATGCTGGGTGGATTCATGGCCGCTCCCATGGTGTTTCTCCTTTGCGTTGTGCCAGCCGAGATAGAGATAAAGGCCGAACAGGGCGATCGACATGGCGAACCACTGCACGGCATAAGCGATATGTTTTTCCGGCCCCATCGCCACCACCGGCCAATCGGCCTGGTAGGACGCGGGTCCGGTTTCTGCGCGTAATTCGTAGGCAAAACCGTCACGATCGAGGGCCGTCCACAGCTTGGCCGGTTCGACGGCAGTGATCAGTTGGGGCCAGGTGGTGGTGCTCGGGTCGGCGTGCAATTGGAAAGTGGCGCCGGGGGAGACATAGACCCAGGCATCGAGACTCAGGGTCTGAGTCGGGGTCGTGAACTGAGGCGGGGTGCGCCGGTCCGGCCACGGCAGCCAGCCGCGATTGACCAGCAGCCAGAGCCCGGTTGCCTGATCCTGAAACGGTTGTAGCAGTTCGACGCCAACCTTGCCGTCGCGCTGGCGGTTATCCAGCAGCAGGCTGTGCATGGCATCGAACTGGCCGTGCAGCCGGACCCGACGAAAAGCCGGATCTTCAGTGTGTTGCAGCGCGGTGCTGGGCATCGGTTCAGCCGTCCGACGCTCGGCGTAGCTTTGCAGCAGCGCGCTTTTCTCCGCGCCCCGGCTCAATTGCCAGAACCCGAGTGACACCAGCATGGGCAGCAGAATAGCGACCACCAGGGTCGGCACGATGCCCGGCCGGAAGCGCTTCATGGCGTCGCCAGAAAGTCGCTGGTTGCGATAGCTATACTCAAGTGCATCGCCTTTCCCCCGGAGTCTCACCATGCTCAAAGCAGCCATCGTCCTGATGCTGATTGCCACGGTTGTCAGCCTGTTCAGCGGCCTGTTTTTTCTGGTCAAGGACGACAGCAGCTCGAACCGCCTCGTCATTGCCTTGAGTGTGCGTGTTGCCCTGGCCGCCATCACCGTCGGATTGATTGCCTGGGGTTTTTTCAGCGGCCAGTTGGTCTCTACAGCGCCTTGGTAAAGCCTCAGAGCACGTAGACGAAAACGAACAGCCCGATCCACACCACGTCCACGAAGTGCCAATACCAACTCGCCGCTTCAAACCCGAACTGGTGCTCGTTATCGAAGTGCCCGCGCATGATCCGCATCAGCATCACAAACAAAATGATGGTGCCGATGGTGACGTGGGCGCCGTGGAACCCGGTGAGCATGAAGAACGTTGCGCCGTAGATGCCCGAACCCAGGGTCAGGCCCAGCTCGTGATAGGCGTGGATGTATTCTTCGGCCTGAAAACCGAGGAACGCGCAGCCCAGCAACACGGTGATCGCCAGCCAGATTTTCAGCGCACCGCGATGGCCCTTTTTCAAGGCGTGGTGGGCGATGGTCACGGTGACGCTGGAGCTCACCAGCAACACGGTATTGAGCAGCGGCAAGCCCCAGGGGCTGATGACGTCCTTGGGCGGTGGAAACAGTTTCGAGTCGGGGTTGTTCAACAGTGGCCAGGTGAACTGGAAGTTCGGCCACAGCATGTGTGCGATGCCTTTGGCACCTTCGCCGCCAAGCGCCGGACCGGACACATGCCGCACATAAAACAGTGCGCCGAAGAAGGCGATGAAGAACATCACCTCCGAGAAGATGAACCAGCTCATGCCCCAGCGGAACGAGCGGTCCATCTGTGCACTGTACAGCCCGCCGCGACTTTCCTTGATCACCGTGCCGAACCAGCCGAACAGCATGTACGCCAGCAACAGGCCGCCGACGAAAAAGATCAGCGGGCCGTGGGATTCCGGCCGCGCAGCCTTCAGGTCGTTGAACCAAGTGGCCAGGCCGAACACGGTGACGAACATACCGACGGTGGCGATGATCGGCCATTTGCTCTGGGCCGGTACGTAATAGTGTTCATGAGTTGCCATTTATTGTTCTCCTTATCGGGCACGCTCAGCCGCCAGTGTTTACAGCCACCGGGGGATGTCGGGCGGTGATATCGAACAGCGTGTAGGACAGCGTCAGGTGCTTCACTTCCTTGGGCATGTCGCGGTCAACGATGAAACGTACCGGCATCTCGATCCGTTGACCGGGCTGCAGCACTTGCTGGGTAAAGCAGAAACATTCGGTCTTGTGGAAATACGCCGCGGCATTGCTCGGCGCGATGCTCGGCACCGCTTGCGCGCTCATCGGCTTGTCAGTCGGGTTGTGCGCGATGAAAATCATCTCGTTCACCGCCCCCGGGTTGGCCGTCAGCTCGTCACTCTTGGGATAGAAATCCCATGACATGTCGGCGGCGTTGGTCGACAGGAACTGCACGCGCACTTGCCGCGAAGTGTCGACCGTTTGCTCGCCTTCATACTGCCCGGCGGTTTTACCGTTGATGCCAAACGCCTTGCACATCACGTCGTAGATCGGCACCAGGGCAAACCCGAAGACAAACATCGCCACCACCACCAGCAGCAGTCGGGTGACCAGCTTCTTCATCGAAATCGAGTCAGCCATAGTGCTTAACCTCTGCCGAGGAACCTGTGGGAGCGGGCTTGCTCGCGAAGCAGGCGCCGCGGTCCGTCAGAAAGACCGCGTCATCGTTCTTCGCGAGCAAGCCCGCTCCCACATAGGGTTGGGTGTTCATTTCACTTCCGGCGGTGTGGTGAAGGTGTGATACGGCGCCGGTGACGGGATGCTCCACTCCAGGCCTTCCGCGCCATCCCACGGTTTGGCCGGTGCTGGCGGGCCGCCGCGAATGGTTTTGATCACGATGAACAGGAAGAAGATCTGCGTGGTGCCGAACATGAACGCGCCGATCGACGACACCATGTTGAAGTCGGCGAATTGCAGGTTGTAGTCCGGAATCCGTCGCGGCATGCCTGCCAGCCCCACGAAGTGCATCGGGAAGAACGCCATGTTCATGCCGATGAACGAGAGCCAGAAGTGCAGCTTGCCGAGGGTTTCGTCGTACATGTGGCCGGTCCATTTCGGCAGCCAGTAATACGCCGAGGCGAAGATCCCGAAGATCGCCCCCGGCACCAATACGTAGTGGAAATGTGCGACCACGAAGTAGGTGTCCTGGTACTGGAAGTCCGCCGGGGCGATGGCCAGCATCAGTCCGGAGAAGCCGCCGATGGAGAACAGGATCACGAACGCCACCGCGAACAGCATCGGTGTCTCGAAGGTCAGCGAGCCTTGCCACATGGTGCTGGCCCAGTTGAACACCTTCACGCCCGTCGGCACCGCGATCAGCAGCGTGGCGTACATGAAGAACAACTCGCCCACCAGCGGAATGCCGACCACGAACATGTGGTGCGCCCAGACGATGAACGACAGGAACGCAATGCTCGCCGTGGCATAGACCATCGAGGTGTAGCCGAACAGCGGCTTGCGCGAGAAGGTCGGGATGATCGAGCTGACGGCCCCGAAGGCCGGCAGAATCATGATGTACACCTCGGGGTGACCGAAGAACCAGAACACATGCTGGAACAACACCGGATCACCACCACCGGCGGCACTGAAGAAACTGGTGCCGAAGTGGATGTCCATCAGCATCATCGTCACGCACCCGGCCAGCACCGGCATTACCGCGATCAACAGGAACGCGGTGATCAGCCAGGTCCAGACGAACAGCGGCATTTTCATCAGCGTCATGCCGGGGGCGCGCAGGTTGAGGATGGTGGCGATCACATTGATCGCGCCCATGATCGAACTGATCCCCATCAGGTGGATGGCGAAGATGAAGAAGGTCACGCTTTCCGGTGCGTAAGTCGTCGACAGCGGGGCGTAGAACGTCCAGCCGAAGTTCGGTCCGCCGCCGGGGGTGAACAGAGTCGACACCAACAGGATGAACGCCGCCGGCAACAGCCAGAAGCTGAAGTTGTTCATCCGTGGCAGGGCCATGTCCGGCGCGCCGATCATCAACGGGATCATCCAGTTGGCGAGGCCGACGAACGCCGGCATCACCGCACCGAACACCATGACCAGACCGTGCATGGTGGTCATCTGGTTGAAGAATTCCGGCTGGACGATCTGCAGTCCGGGCTGGAACAGCTCGGCGCGAATCACCATCGCGAACGAGCCGCCGAGCAAGAACATGGAAAACGCAAACCACAGGTACAGCGTGCCGATGTCCTTGTGGTTGGTGGTCAGCACCCAGCGCATCAGGCCTTTGGCGGGACCGTGGGCGTGATCGGCATGACCATGGTCATCGATGACGGCGCTCATGGCGTGTCTCCTGCAAACAGATGGGCTGGGCAGGCCGGGGCGCGCTGCCCCGACCGGTTCCTTGGTTGCGCAATAGACCGGGTCATTTGCTTTCCGCCTGTTTCAGCTCCAGCACTTCTTTAGGAGTGACCATGTCGCCTTTGTTGTTGCCCCAGGCGTTACGTTCGTAGGTCACGACCGCCGCGATATCGACTTCCGAGAGCTGCTTGCCGAACGCCGCCATCGCAGTGCCTGGCTTGCCGTGGTAGACGATGCTCAGGTGACCTTCTTTCGGTCCGGTGGCGATTTTCGAGCCTTTGAGCGCCGGGAACATTGGCGGCAAGCCCTGACCTTCGGCCTGGTGACAGGCGACGCAGGTGGTGTGATAGACCTTGTCGCCGCGCTCCTTGAGCTCGTCGAGGGTCCATTCCTTGCTGGTCAGTTCTTTAAGCTGCAGGGCTTCGGCCTTGCGCTCGCCCAGCCATTTTTCGTAGTCGGCCTTTTCCTTGACCTCGACCACGATCGGCATGAAGCCGTGGTCCTTGCCGCACAGTTCGGCACACTGGCCACGGTAGATGCCGGGCTTGTCGACGCGGGTCCAGGCTTCGTTGACGAACCCCGGAATCGCATCGCGCTTGACCGCGAAGGCTGGCACCCACCAAGAGTGGATCACGTCGGCGGACGTCACGAGGAAACGCACCTTGGCGCCAATCGGCAGCACTAAAGGCTTGTCGACCTCGAGCAAGTAGTGCTCGCCTTTGGTTTCCTTGTTGTGGATCTGGTCGGCGGGGGTTGTCAGGTTGCTAAAAAACTCGACGTCCTGGCCCAGGTATTTGTAGTGCCACTTCCACTGATAGCCGGTGACCTGGATATCGATATCCGGCTCACTGGCGTCGTACATCTTGATCAGGGTGGCCGTCGCAGGAACCGCCATGGCCACCAGGATCAGGAAGGGCACGATGGTCCAGAGGATTTCGACGGTGGTGCTTTCATGAAATTTTGCGGCCACCTGCCCCGTGGAGCGGCGGTGGACCATCATCGACCAGAACATGGCGCCGAAGACGATGATGCCGATCACTACACAGATCCAGAAAATGGTCATGTGCAGGTCAAATACTGCGTGACTGATTTCAGTCGCTCCCGGCGCCATATTCACAGTCCAGGCGGCTTGCGCCTGACTGAAAATCGACCACAACAGGAGGCCCATCCAGACGTGTGGATGTCGCATCATTGCGGGTTCCCCTTATCGTTCTTGTTATCCCGCCGGCTTTCACCTGCGGCAAGGGAGCGGCTTTTTCAGACTACGAACTTGAATCGCCGAGCCTTGCTGCGTGTGCAGTCGGGCGTCATCAGCTAACTCCATTCCCACCCGAGTATAGACAGCGACTGCTACCTCGCAACGTGATGGCGTAAATGATCTGAAACAGCTGGGACTTGCGTTCAAGGTCACGAATGGAGAAGGATGCAGACGAGTGGTGGCAAATCGATATAACGGAGGCGTCTCAAGGATGAAACAATTATGACAAATGCGTCTTAGCATTTTTCATAAGCCAGCTAAGTTATGTCTTCCCTATTTCATTGCCTTTGTTTCCTGGAGTTTTCATGAACACCGCCGCATTGCGCGAGCAGATCCAAAAAGCCCAACAACACGAGGCCGAAACCGGCCTGCTGACTCGTCAGCTTGAAACTCAATTGCCACACCTTCACTCCGCCATCCAATTGCCGGATGTAGACGCCAACGGCGTGATGACGCGTTTTGTGGCCGCGTACATAGAGCAAGTGCCAGACCTGCTGGACGCAGCCAATGAAGTCGCCAGGGAAGCGGGCATCGAATCACAGATCAAACCGGTGCTGAAAATCGCCGAGCAGTTCTTCCTCCAGCCTCCGGCAATCATGGCCGGTCATGTGGGGCTGGACAGCCTGCTGGACGAAGCCTATCTGGCGCATCGATTGGTTGAAGAGGTCAATGACCTGTACATCAAGCATTTTGGCCAGCCACTGATCCCCTTGGACATGACTGTTGCCAACCTGATTGCCCACCAACTGATCGGCGAGGAATTCGCCAATCAACTGGATGAGGCGGTGCATCACGCTGTGGATGAGATGCTTAATGAAGACAGTTTCGCGCTGGAGTCCGTGGAGGCCTACCGCGAAAAACTCAACAGCCCGGACACCGGCGCTGCATGGAAGCGCTGGCCGTGCCTGTCGCGACAGTTGGGTGTAGGGCTGGAGCTGGATCAGCCCGCAGCGTAACGCAACATCCCCCTGTAGGAGCGAGGCTTGCCCGCGAAGGCGTCCTCAAGTACGCCAAAAGCTTCGCGGGCAAGCCTCGCTCCTACAGGGAGTTTTCTACGCTGCTGAACCGACTCCGGTGGTCGTACGTAATCGCCCTTCAAGCCTGCGCTTCAACCCCCGCGCTTCAATCACCAGCTTCGACCCTTTGGCCGCATTGGCCCGGCCCCATTCCTCGAGCAATTCCAGACACGAGTGATCGATGTAGCTCAGGTTATTGAGCGGCACATGCACCGTCACGCCTGCGGGAATCGTCCCCAACACCTGGGTCAGCGCCGGGACCTTGAGAAAGGTTGCGGCCCCCGTCAGTCGTAACTCCATCTCACCTACCGCCGGCAGATCGATCAGGCTGATCTTCAGCCGCGACGCTTTCCAGGCCAGTTTGGCCAGGGTCAGCCCGAAGCCGATCAACACGCCAGTCAGCAAGTCGGTGAAGATGATTGCCAGCGCCGTCGCCGCGTAAGTGAACATCGGCATCCGGCCATAACGGCCCAGACCGCGAAAGGCCTTGAGGTCGACCAGTTTAAAACCGGTGTACACCAACACGCCCGCCAGGCTCGCCACCGGAATGCTTTGCAGCACGCTGGACAGCAGCAACACGAAAGCCAGCAGCCACAGACCGTGGAAGATCGCCGACATCCGCGTGGTGGCGCCGGCCTGCACGTTGGCCGAGCTGCGCACGATCACGCCGGTCATCGGCAACGCGCCCAGCAGACCGCAGAGCATGTTGCCAACGCCTTGTGCCGACAGTTCCCGATCGAAGTCCGAGCGCTGGCCACTGTGCATGCGGTCCACAGCCGCCGCGGAGAGCAACGTTTCGGCACTGGCGATGAAGGCCACGGCGAACGCGGCGATCAGTAAGGTCGGATCGGCCAGATTGAGCAAGTCGGCAGGCTTCAGCCAGTCGATGGCCTCCGCCAGGTTGGCCGGGACTTCCACGCGTTTGACCTGCAAGGCGAGCATCAGGCTGGCGACCGTCGCCAGACCTACGCCAAGCAACGCGCCGGGAATGAAACGCAGGGAATGGGGGCGGAATTTCTCCCACAGCCACATCACTGCAATCGTCGACAGCCCCAACAAACCGGCTTGCCAGCCAAGGGAGGGCAAGGCCTGGAGCACGGCCGCCGGGAAGGCTGCGAGGTTATCCAGCCCTGAGGGCTTGGGCACGGCATCGAGCATCACATGCACCTGTGAGAGCACGATCAACACGCCAATCCCGGCGAGCATGCCGTACACCACCGCAGGCGCCGTAACCCGAAACCAGCAACCCAGCTTGAAGCGCCCGGCCATCAATTGCAGAAAACCCGCCAGCAGCAGGATGGGCCCGAGCATGGCAATGCCATGCTGGCGCACCAGTTCGAACACCAACACCGCCAGACCCGCCGCCGGGCCACTGACTTGCAGCGGTGAACCGGCAAGCCAGCCCACCACCAGACCACCGATGATCCCGGTGATCAAACCCTTGGCCGGTGGCAGACCCGAGGCGATGGCGATGCCCATGCACAAGGGCAGGGCGACCAGAAACACAACCACGGACGCCAGCAGCTCCCGTGGCAGAACAGCTTTAAGTTGAGCAGCACGCATGGTGACTCTCCCGAAGTTTTCTTCAGGCGTGGCGATGCCGGGCTGCTCAATCAGCAGCCTCGGCTAAAACCACACGGAGGTTTAGGAGGATTTAGAAGCGCGCTTTGGGCGTCGCCACCGGAATCGGGTGGCTGCCATCGAGCGGCAGGAAACACCCTTTGTCGGCGTCGTAAGCTCTGATTTCGCTGGTTTCGATGTTGTAGATCCAACCATGGATAAACAGCTGACCGTTGGCCATGCGCGAGGCCACGGAAGGGTGCGTGCGCAAATGCTGAAGCTGAGCGATCACATTCTCTTCGGTGAGGACGTGCATGCTTTCGCTTTCGTCAGCGCAATGGCAGTTTTCCTGGACCATGGTTTTCGCCACTTCCGCATGACGCAGCCAGGCTTTGACCGTGGGCATTTTTTCCAGGCTTTGCGGGTTGAGCACGGCACGCATCGCGCCACAGTCGGAGTGCCCGCAAATGATGATGTGCTGTACGCCGAGGGCCAGGACCGCGTATTCGATGGCCGTGGAAACACCGCCGTTCATTTGCCCATAAGGCGGCACAACGTTGCCGACGTTGCGGGTTACGAACAAGTCGCCAGGGGAGCTTTGGGTGATCAGCTCAGGAACGATGCGCGAATCGGCGCAGGCGATGAACATCGCTCGAGGGCTTTGGGCCGTGGCGAGTTTTTTGAAGAGTTCTTCCTGCTGGGGAAAAACTTCGTGATGAAAATGCAAAAAGCCGTCAACGATATGCTTCAGCGCTGCATCGGCGGTTTCCGCCTCGGGTTGGGCTGAAGCCGACGCAGCCAACGGCTGTTTATCCTTGTCACTCATGATTCATCCTCTTTGGCGGATTCAGGGAATTTTCCCGTTTTGTCCGGTGTGAAGCCAGTGGCTGTTTAAAAAACATCCAGGTCGAACATCTCGACCCGTCAGTCACTCGATGAACAAGGTATCTGTCGAAACTTAACTCAAACTGAATCAAGCGCTCTAGGACGTGTGTTCCAGGTCACAGAAAACGTGACCAGCCTAATGGCAGAGTGCTTTTCCCACTACTCAACGATAGGCCAATTGTCCTCAAATCAATGACATCTGGCGACCCGGCGGACAGAAGGCATCGCAATCCAGATTAAAACCTTCGCGGCGATTGAGCCCCAGGCGTTTGATGGATTTGGCAAAACGTTGCGCCAACAGATCGGCAAACGGCCCTTCACCGCGCATCCGGGCGCCAAATCGACTGTCGTAGAGTTCACCGCCACGGCTCTGGCGGATCAGGCTCAACACATGCGCGGCGCGCTGCGGATAGTGGGCGGCCAGCCATTCTTCGAACAGCGGCGCCACTTCCAGCGGCAGACGCAACATCATATAGGCCGCGCTCTGGGCGCCGGCGGCATGCGCCTCGGTGAGCAGGCTTTCGAGTTCGCTGTCGTTGATCATCGGAATCATCGGCGAACACAGCACGCCCACCGGGATCCCGGCTTCGCGCATCACCCGGATGGCCCGCAGCCGGGCTTTGGGTGCCGCGGCGCGCGGTTCGAGGATGCGTTTGAGTTCATCGTCCAGAGTGGTGAGGCTGATCATCACCGCCACCAGCCGTTGCTCGGCGAGTTCGGCTAGCAGGTCCAGATCCCGAAGAATCAGCGAGCCCTTGGTAATGATGGTCACCGGATGCCGGTAACGCAGCAGCACTTCCAGGGTCTGGCGAGTGATTTTGTGTTCGCGCTCGATTGGCTGATAAGGATCGGTGTTGGAGCCCAGGTTGATTGGCGCGCATTGATAGCCGCGCTTGGACAGCTGTTCTTCCAGCACATCGGCGGCGTTGGTCTTGGCGATCAGTTTGGTTTCGAAATCCAGTCCGGGTGACATGTCCCAATAGGCGTGGCTGGGGCGCGCATAGCAGTAGATGCAACCATGCTCGCAACCGCGATAGGGATTGATCGAACGATCGAAGGGCAAGTCCGGCGAATTGTTGCGGGTGATGATGGTTTTCGCCGTTTCGATGCGTACTTCCGTGCCTTGGGTGATCGGTGCTTCCTGATACCAGCCGTCATCCTCGGCGACCGAACGATTCGTCGCGAAGCGGTTGTGCGGGTTGGTGGCGGTGCCGCGGCCGCGAGGTGGCAAGGGCGTGCTCATGGCTCAATACTCTTTGCTGTATGTGCATACAGTATTCGAGATGTGGCACGGCGACCAGTGCCGTTCGGCATCTGCATGCGAAGGGGTGGATTCACGATTCTTTGACGATGGCCTCACAGGCCTTTGACCGCTGAAGGGTGAATCTGGAGGCTCTCCTCAATTCCCGAAGGGTCACCCTCGAGCATGTTCCTACCGCGCCTTTTCTCCGCGATGTGTCTTTCGATCATCGCATTGCTCAATCTGACCCTGGCCCGCGCAGATGAAGCGGATGTGCCCCGCCCGGCGGAATGGGCCCAATCGGTCGAGGTGCAATACAACCTCTATCAAATGTCCCCGACGCTGTACCGCAGTGCGTTGCCCGACAGTGGGGCCGTACCGTTGTTGAAGAAACTCAATGTCGCGACCGTTATCAGTTTCCTGCCCGAGTCGGATTCAAGTTGGTTGTCCACACCGGGCATTGCTCAGGTGCAGCTGCCCTATCGCACCAATCATGTGGATGATGCGCAAGTGCTCAAAGCGCTTCGTGCCATCCAGACTGCCGAGGCCAATGGCCCGGTGCTGATGCACTGCAAGCACGGTTCGGATCGCACCGGCCTGATGGCGGCGATGTATCGGGTGGTGGTGCAAGGCTGGAGCAAGGAAGATGCCCTGAACGAAATGACTCAGGGCGGTTTCGGTGACAGCACCCATTTCAAGGACGGCGTGCGTTACATGATGCAGGCCGATGCCGACAAGCTTCGTACCGCGCTAGCCAACGGCGATTGCAGCACCAGCCCGTTTGCGGCGTGCTCGATGAAGAGTTGGTTCCAATCTGCCCACGTCGAATAAGCATCGGTTCAACGGGCAGCGACGGCTGATGCAGTCGCGAAGACAGTGTCGGCAATCGGCCGCCCGAGGAATTCTTCCAGGGCGACCAGCAGTGAGCGCGAATCACCGGGTGAAAAAAAGGCTTCGCGAAAGGCCTTGCCGGTTTGCGGGTTGAACACCCAGTCCTGCTGAAACCGTTTGAACGCTTCGGTCGCCAGTACGCCCGACCATTTATAGGCATAAACCGAAGCCGCGTACCCCGTCACCATGTAATCGAAACTGTTGGCGAATCTACTAGGGGGCGGCGGTTGCAGATGAGGAATTTCACGCAGCACGTCGTCGAAGATTTGCGCGACGCTGCGACCGTCACCTTGGCTGCGATGCAATTCAAAGTCGAACAATGCGGCCATTAACAGTTCAGCGGTTTGCCGACTGGTCTGGGCGTGAATGGCTGCCAGCGCTGCGTCGACGCGCACCTCGGTCAGGCGCTCGCCGGTCTGGTGGTGAGCGGCCAGCCACAGCAGAAACTCCCCTGACAGGCACCAAAGCTCGAACAGTTGCCCGGTGAACTCCGCCGTATCGCGTCCCAGCTGAGTAATTCCTGACAGGCGATGGTGAGGCGAGCGCGTCAGTATGTGCTGCAGGCAATGACCGAACTCATGGAACAAAACGCGCAGGTCATGATGGGCGAGGAGGCAGGGATGCTCGGCATTGCCAGGCGTGAAGTTGCCATGAAGCACGGCGATCGGCAGCGTCAATTGACCTTCGGCATCGATCCGTCGGTTACGTCGCGTGGCGGTCCAGGCAAAGTCCGGCGCTTCATTGCGATGAAATGGGTCGAGGTAAATATGCCCGATCACCAGCCCATGCTCGCTGATTTCAAACAGGCGCACACTGTCATGCCAGCGGCTGAAGACTGACTGTTCGACGATCTGGATGCCGAACATGCGTTCGCTGAACAGGCAGAGCCGCTGCAATGTCCCGTCCAGTGGAAAGTACGCTCGCAGATTTTTCAGCGCTTCGCCGAGACGTTGCTGGCGCAGTTGTTCGGCGAGAAACTCGTGATCCCAAGGCTGGACCTCTGTCATGCCGCGCTCAAGCGCAAACGCCTTCAGTTCCTGTGCATCCTTCTCGAAGCTCGGTGTCGCCTGGACGATTTGCCGACGCAGGAAACCGGTGACTTGCTCGGTGGATTCGGCCATTTCCGTCACCAGGCTGAGTTGCGCGAAATTCTCATAGCCAAGCAACCTGGCTTTCTGGTGACGTAGCGACAACAGCAGCTCCAGCACCGGAGCATTATCGAATTGCCCGTCGTGCGGGCCTTGATCGGAAGCCCGTGTGGAGTAGGCGACAAAGTATTCTTCGCGCAGGGCTCGGTCTTCGGCATAGGCCATGACTTGCGTGCAGGTGTCCTGGTCCAGACGCATCAGCCAGCCTTCATGCCCCGCCTGTGTTGCATTGAGCGCGAGACGCTCCAGGGTCGACGCGGACAACCCGTGCAGTTGCGTGACGTCGTCGATGCGTTTGCTCCAGGCTGCGCTGGCGCGTTCCAGGTTGGTCAGGAACAAGCTTTGCAACACACCGATGTCGCGATTGAGCCGTGCGAGTTTCTGCTGTTGTTCGATGGGCAAGTCGATGCCGGACAAGCGAAACCTGCGCAGAATCTTGTTCAAAACCGCTTTGCGCGGCTCATCGTAATTCACCGCCGCCGGGCTTTGCGCCAGCCGTTGATAAGCCCGGAACAGTGCGTGATTACTCAGCTTCTCAGAGGTGTACTGCGCGGCGGCATCGCTGCAAATCTCGCTGGCCACGTCCCAAGTCTTGCCCTCATGTTTCACCGTTGAAAGGGTTTCGATGATGCCCATGACCTCATCGAGGCGCGCATCGGTTTCATCAACGTCCAGTACCAGATCGTCCCAGTTCGGGATCGCGGATTGGCTCGCAATAATCCCGGCAATAGCCTGGCGGTTTTCGGCAATAAGGGTGTTGATGGCGGGCACCAGATGCTCGGCACGGATGTCCGTCCAGGGCGGCAGGTCCCAGTGCTGCAGCAGCGGATTGGTGTCAGGCATGGCGTCTTCCTTGAATAGGTCTGAAGGAATCAGCCTAAGGAGGAAGCGCAGGGGAAGGGTGGTAAATAGATACCACCTGCCACCCCGTCAAAGGGTGGAAGGTGGTGGCTGACTCAGTGTTGTTCGTCAGGTTTCTTCTTGAGCTTCGGGTTCGGGAAGAACTGCACCGCCTGAACCTTGGCGTCCGGCACCTTCAGTGCCGAGGTGTTGACCCGCGTGCCCAATTCCTTGGGCACCGACAGACCTTGTTCATTGAGCGTGTCCGAATAACCGCAGGCCACGCATTCGCGATGCGGGACCTCGTCTTCGTTCCACATCATCAATTTGTCCGGCTCGCTGCATGCCGGACAGACCGCCCCGGCGATAAAGCGCTTTTTCGTGATCACAGGACCCTCACTCATGCTGCTGCGTCCTCACTCAGGCCGCTATGGCGCAAGAGTGCGTCAATCGATGGCGCACGGCCACGGAAGTCGACGAACAGCACCATGGGTTCCTGAGAGCCGCCGCGCGCCAGGATCGCTTCGCGGAACGCGCGACCTGTTTCGGCATTGAGCACGCCGTCTTCTTCGAACTTCGAGAAGGCGTCGGCCGACAGCACTTCAGCCCACTTGTAGCTGTAGTAACCCGCCGCGTAACCGCCGGCGAAGATGTGGGCGAAGCTGTTCGGGAAGCGGTTGTAGGCCGGAGGACGCATCACCGAGACCTCGTCGCGCACGCCTTCGAGCACTTGCGCCACGCTGCGGCCGTCGCCATGGGTGGCGTGCAGGTCGAAGTCGAACAGCGAGAACTCCAGCTGACGGACCATCATCAGGCCGGACTGGAAGTTCTTCGCCGCGAGCATTTTTTCCAGCAGGTCTTGTGGCAGTGGCTCACCGGTTTCGTAGTGACCGGAGATCAGCGCGAGGCCTTCCGGCTCCCAGCACCAGTTTTCCATGAACTGGCTTGGCAGCTCGACCGCATCCCAGGCCACGCCGTTGATGCCGGACACGCCAGCATGCTCGACGCGAGTCAGCAGGTGATGCAGGCCATGACCGAATTCGTGGAACAGGGTGGTGACTTCATCGTGGGTCAGCAGGGCAGGTTTGCCGCTGTCGGCCGGGGTGAAGTTGCACACCAGATTGGCCACCGGGCTTTGCAGCACGCCGCTGATGGTGCGGCGACGGTCGCGGGCGCCGTCCATCCAGGCACCGCCACGCTTGTTGGCGCGAGCATAGAGGTCAAAGAAGAAGCGGCCGACGTGCTGGCCGTTTTCCTTGATCTCGAACAGGCGAACATCCGGGTGCCAGGCGTCGAAACCTTTCAGTTCGGCGATCTCGATGCCGTACAGGCGTTGGACGATAGCGAACAGGCCGCCCAGCACTTTGTCGATCGGGAAGTAGGCGCGCAGTGCTTCCTGGGCCACGCTGTAACGTTGTTCGCGAAGCTTTTCACCGTAGAAACCGCTGTCCCAGCTTTGCAGGTCCGGGCAGCCTTGTTCGGCGGCGTAGGCCTTGAGCTGTTCCAGGTCCTGGGCGGCGAACGGTTTGCTGCGTTTGGCCAGGTCGCGCAGGAAACCCAGCACCTGATCGCTGGATTCGGCCATTTTGGTGGCCAGGCTCAGTTCCGAGAAACTGGCGAAGCCAAGCAGCTTGGCCAGTTCCTGGCGCAGGTCGAGGATTTCTTCCATGACCGGACCGTTGTCGTTCTGACCGGCGTTCGGGCCTTGGTCCGACGCACGGGTGCAGTAGGCGGCGTAGACTTCTTCGCGCAAGGCGCGGTCCTGGGCGTAGGTCATCACCGCGTAGTAGCTCGGGAATTCCAGGGTGATCAGGAAGCCTTCCAGACCTTTGGCCTGGGCTGCGGCGGCCATTTGCGCCTTGGCCGAATCGGTGAGGCCGGCGAGGGCGGCTTCTTCGGTCACGTGTTTGGTCCAGGCTTGCGTCGCGTCGAGCAGCTGGTTGGAGAAGCGGCTGCCCAGCTCCGACAATTTGCTCTGCACTTCGGCGTAGCGCTTCTGTTCGGCTTCCGGCAGGTCAATACCCGACAGACGGAAGTCTCGCAGGGCATGTTCCAGGATAGTTTTTTGCGCCACGTCGAAACCGGCGGCTTCCGGGCTGTTCGCCAAGGCTTCGAAGGCCTCGAACAACGCGCGGTTCTGGCCCAGTTCGGTGGAGTAGGCGCTCAAGGCCGGCAGGCAGGACTCGTAGGCTTCGCGCAATTCAGCGCTGTTGCACACGGCATTGAGGTGGCTGACCGGGCTCCAGGCCGCGCCCAGACGATCGTTCAGTTCGTCCATCGCCAGCACAAGACCGGCCCAGGTCGGTTGTTTGCCCTGGCTGTCGAGGATCTCGATAATGGCGGCACGGTTGTCAGCCAGGATCTGGTCAATGGCCGGTTGCACGTGTTCGGCACGGATCGCCGAGAACGGCGGCAGGTCGTAGGACTGCAAAAGAGGGTTGTTCACGCTCACGGTTGGCACCTTGGCTGGAAGAAACATGCGGCCATCTTAATTACAATCGACGTTCACCGCAGCTATCAGCAACAGAGAGAAACCCTATCGTGAATCTTCGCAAGTATCAGAACCACACGCCGCTGCTGGGCAAAGGCGCCTTTGTCGACGGCTCGGCGGTGGTGATCGGCGACGTCGAAATCGGCGAAGACAGCTCTGTCTGGCCGCTGACGGTGATTCGTGGCGACATGCACCGCATCCGTATCGGTGCGCGCACCAGTGTCCAGGATGGCTGCGTGCTGCACATTACTCATGCCGGGCCGTTCAATCCCGATGGCTTTCCGTGCTTGATCGGCGACGACGTGACCATCGCTCACAAGGTCATGCTGCATGGCTGCACTGTCGGCAACCGGATTCTGATCGGCATGGGCAGCATCGTGATGGACGGTGCGGTCATCGAAGACGATGTGATTGTCGGCGCCGGCAGCCTGGTGCCGCCGGGCAAGCGTCTGGAAAGCGGCTTCCTTTATGTCGGTAGCCCGGTGAAACAAATTCGCCCGCTGACGGACAAGGAAAGCGCCTTTTTCACCTACAGCGCGGCGAACTACGTGAAGCTCAAGAATTTGCACCTGGCTGAAGGCTACGACCAGCTCTGAGCCTTCGCCCTTATTCAGGATTCAACATGCATTACCAAACCGTACTGTTCGACCTCGATGGCACCTTGACCGACCCGCGCGAGGGCATCACCCGTTCGATCCAGTTCGCCCTGAGCAAACTGGGGATTGATGAGCCCGACCTGACCAAACTCGAACACTTCATCGGCCCGCCGTTGTTGCAGGCGTTCATGCAGTTCTACGACTTCGACGAGCCCAAGGCCTGGGAAGCGGTGAACTTCTACCGCGAACGCTTCAAGGTCACCGGCCTCTACGAGAACCGTGTGTTCGACGGCGTCACACCGTTGCTGGAAACCCTCAGCGGGCAAGGGCGACAGTTGTACATCGCAACCTCCAAGCCGTGGGTGTTCGCCCGGGAAATCGCCCGGCACTTCGACTTCGCCAGGCACTTCAAGGTGATCTATGGCAGCGAACTGGACGGGACGCGCACCAACAAAGTCGAGTTGATTGCCCACTTGATCGCAGAAGAAGGCCTGGACCCGGCCAACACCCTGATGATCGGCGACCGCAAACACGACCTGATCGGCGCGCGCAGCAACGGGCTGGATGCGGCGGCAGTGGGTTATGGATTCGGCAGCCGGGAAGAATTGAGCGCAGAAGCGCCGGCTTATCACTTTGAAACGCTGGATGAGATGCATCAGGCGTTTTTGCAGCGCTGATCAGTACGCCTTCGCGGGCAAGCCTCGCTCCTACAAAAGCAACGTAGATCCCGTAGGAGCGAGGCTTGCCCGCGAAGAGGCCCGCCCTGACATATCCTGAGCAACAGTTAGCACCTAAGTCCCTTCTAATCGTCCTAGGCTCAAAGTCTGTGGCCACGATCAAGGAGGATCATCAATGTCAGAGCTAAAACATGCTCATCGATTGCGCACTGGACGATATTCGGAGTCCGGACAGATTTACTTGCTGACCTCGGTCGTTCTGAACCGAGAACCATTATTCCGTGACTTCAAGAGTGGGCGATTGGTAGTAGATGCCCTGAGAGCTGCTGAGCAAGAAGGGTTCGCGACGTCACTGGCCTGGGTCGTCATGCCTGATCATTTCCATTGGCTGATCGATTTACAGAATGCTCAGCTACCCAAGTTGATGGCTCGAACCAAATCACGCATCGCTGTAACGCTTAATCGCTCGGCAGGCCGCCAAGGTCCGGTTTGGCAACATGGCTATCACGATCGCGCCATTCGGAAGGAAGAGGATCTACAGGCGGTTGCTCGCTACATCGTCGCCAATCCGTTGCGAGCTGGCTTGGTCGAGAAGGTCGGAGATTATCCGCTGTGGGATGCGATCTGGTTGTGAAGTTGAAAACGCCTTCGCGGGCAAGCCTCGCTCCTACAAAAGCAATAAAGACCCTGTAGGAGCGAGGCTTGCCCGCGAAGAGGCTCGCGTAGCCACTGAAGCTTTATGTACCCGCCAATGTCTTCAAAGCCATCTTGCGCTCCCCAACCGGCAACGCACCAAGCTGTTCGACGGCCGCATAAAACTTCACCCAATTCCCACCCACCTGCCTGAACAACGTCGCAAACGCCGGCACCCATTGGTCATACAACCCAAACGGCAACAACCGGGCATTGTTCATCGGCGCGTTGATCCACGCGTCGTAGCGTTTATCCCCAGCCCAGCGGCTGTCGCGCAGTTGTCGATATTCACTTCGCAAGCGTTCGAACTCCGCCGCTTTGCGTTGGCGCATCGGGTGGGTGGGCAGTGGCAGGGCGTAGAGTTTTTCAAGCCGCGTGCGAGTGTCCAGAACCAACTGAATGAACTGGTCACGCTGCTGCGCCTGCGCACCATTGTCCAGCATCAGGCCGCGCGATGCGCGCCATTGCCGGGTGCCTTCCTGTTCGACGAAGGTGGCGAAAGACTCGTTGAACTCGGTGTCGTCCTTCACATAAAAGCGCTGATGGGCGAGTTCGTGGAAGATCAGCGTCGCCAGCCGCTCGTCGCCCCAGCCCATCATTGAACTGAGAATCGGATCGTTGAACCAGCCGAGCGTCGAATAGGCCTCGACGCCACCAATCGATACGTCCATACCTTGCAAACGCTGCAAGGCAGCCTCACCGCGAGCAGCACCCTGGCTGTAATAACCGCGATAGGCAACGCAACCGGCGATGGGGAAGCAATGGTTTTGCGGTGTCAGGGAAAATTCCGGCGTGGCGAAGACGTTCCAGACCACGAACGGTCGGCCAATGTCGGCATAAAGACGGTAGCTCTGGTTATCCGGCAGATGCAGCTGTTGGCTGGCGAATGTCCGGGCCTTTTGCGACTGTGCCAGATGCGCACGCAGCATCGGATCACGAGACGGATCGGCCAGCACCTCGGCCACCGGCTCCCTGGCCCGTAGCAGGTGCAGCTGACCACTGGCCAATTGGCTGTAATAGCTAACGCCGGCGCAGCCGCTGAGCAATAAAAACAACACACCCGGAAACAAAATCCGTAAAACGCGATCAAGTAACCCAAGGCTTGGAAGCGGCCTGATCAAAATAAAATCATCCCTGGAGAGTCTGCCCGCAAGACTATCCCGCCTGACTGGAGCTCCGCTATGCGCAAATTGATGCTGACGGGAGGCTTATTGATGCTGACCGGCTGTGCCGGATTCGGATTGCCTCACCATGATCCGTCGCAAGCGTGGATCGAGCTGGATTCACAGCAAGAAGACACCGCACTGCAAGCGCTGGAAGTCGATGACAAGGCCTCCACCGACAAGCGTTATTTCGAAGTTCATCCGGGCAGTCATGAGCTGACGGTGCGTTACCAGTTCCCGGTTGCGCCCACCAACATCGGGCCCGACGCCGAACCGCTATGGCGTGACTGCCAGCTGAATGTGAAATTCAACGACTTCAACGCCGGTCAGCGGTATCAACTGCAAGCGGGGAATATCGGCTTCCGGCCGTGGGCAAAGCTCTACGACCAACAACGAAAAGTGATTGGCCAAGGCACACCGGCGGGCTGCCAACGCAGCTGATCAGCGTTATGCTGAATGAAACTTCTTTGGGACATTCATCATGCGCAGGTTGATGCTGTTGCTCGCGGCAAGTGTGGTTGCTGGCTGCCAGAGTCCGTTACCGGCGGTAAACCCGCAGATGGCCTGGATCGAGTTCTCGACGCCATTTCCCAACGATAAATTGCTGATGGCCGAGCGCCTGGACAAACAGCGAATGCGCGACGGGCGTTTTTTCCAGGTGACGCCCGGCAGCCATGAACTGGTGGTCAGATTCGACTTTGAAGTGCCCGGTGGTGGCGGCATGGGCATGATGAGCTCACCGGTGGAGCGGCTGTGCTACCTGACCGTCAATTACGATCATTTCGAAGCCGGCCAGCGCTATGTGCTGGAGGGCCGCTCGATAGCGTTCACCCCCGGGGCCCGATTGTTCAACGCCAAACGCGAGATCGTCGCTGAAGATCGGCAGGCCTATTGCGTCCCGTGAGGTGAATCAGCGGTCGTTTTTCTGGTAGATGATTTTTTTGCTGCCGTTTTCGCAGCTGCCGACGACCATGTTCTGATCGTGTACTTCGTCATTGGTGACGATTTCCAGGGTGTAGGACGAGACGTTATTGGCCTGGATCTTGGCCTCGATCTCGGCCTTGAGTTCTTCACAGGATTTCGGTGCCGCCAGGGCCGATGTGGCCAGCGCGCAACAGATAATCGCCAAGGCAAAACGTTTCATGGTTGAAGCTCCATTGAGGCAGCGCGCAGGGGACTGCGTTTCAGCTGCTGTCATTTATTCGACCACAGTTTGGCAAAGCGAGTTCTGACATCGCTCACAAAGCGCAGGTTTAGCCGTTGGGAGGGTGTCGCATACAAAATCGCCTTCGCGAGCAAGCCCGCTCCCACATGTTGAACATTCCAAAGGTGGGAGCGGGCTTGCTCGCGAAGGCGTAAGTCCATTCAGCGCCTGATGATCAGTTGACCAACGTCGCATCCAGGCTGATCTTCGCATTCAGCACTTTGGACACCGGGCAGCCTTCTTTGGCCTTGTTGCTCAGCTCTTCGAACTGCGCCTGAGTTGCCCCGGGGATTTTCGCCTTCAGGATCAATTTCACCGCCGTGATCGCAAAACCACCGTCGACCTGATCCAAAGTCACTTCAGCATTGGTATCGATGCTGTCAGCCTTGAGCCCGGCATCGCCCAGAATCATCGAAAACGCCATGGAGAAACAGCCCGCGTGGGCCGCGCCGATCAGCTCTTCCGGATTGGTGCCTTTACCGCCTTCGAAGCGCGCCTTGAAGCCGTAGGGCGCTTCTCTGAGCACACCGGTTTCAGTGGAGATCGAGCCGATACCGGTTTTCAGGTCACCTTCCCAATGAGCCGATGCTTTCTTCGTAATAGCCATGTCTGCCTCCTCAAGATCCGGTGCGAACGTCGCACCTTCGTGGTTTTCGGTTGCTAGGGTTCTGAGGATAGACGGCGGTGCAAAGTTCACCTGATCTGATTAGTCCTACCGTTTTCGTAGGTTTTTTTCCCTTGGCTATTGAAACTCGGGTATATGCCCTCATTGCATGAAACACGCTTATAGATTCGGCAGGTTTTCGTTCGCAAGAAAAACCTGCGCTCACCATTGGAGAAGCAGGCTTATGAAACGACTGTCCGATATCAAGTTCTCGACCCTTGATCTGGTGCCCGTGCGAGAGAACGGCAGCGCGGCCCAGTCGCTGCGTAATTCGCTGGACCTGGCGCAGCATGTCGAAAAATTCGGCTACAACCGCTTCTGGGTTGCCGAACACCACAACATGGACGGCATCGCCAGCTCCGCCACTTCGGTACTGCTCGGCTACCTGGCGGGTGGCACGTCGACCATTCGTGTCGGCTCCGGCGGTGTGATGCTGCCCAACCACGCGCCGCTGGTGATCGCGGAGCAATTCGGCACCCTCGAAAGCCTGTATCCAGGCCGGATCGATCTGGGCCTGGGCCGCGCGCCCGGTTCCGATCAAATGACCGCCCGCGCCTTGCGCCGCGAACGTTCCGGCAGCGCCGACGAGTTTCCGGAAGACGTTACTGAGCTGATGCGTTACCTCGGCCCGCGCACGCCGGACCAGCGGATCATTGCGATGCCGGGTACCGGCACCAACGTCCCGGTCTGGTTGTTGGGCTCTAGCCTGTTCAGTGCTCAACTGGCCGGTGAGCGCGGTTTGCCCTACGCCTTCGCTTCCCATTTCGCACCGCGCTTCATGCATGAGGCGATTCGCGTCTACCGCAATCACTTCAAGCCTTCGGCGGTGCTGGATAAACCGTATGTGATGCTCGGCGTGCCGCTGGTCGCCGCTGACACTGACGAACAGGCGGATTACCTGGCGACATCGGTCTATCAGCGCATCCTGGCGTTGATGCGTGGCCAAAGCCTGGTGCAGCGTCCACCGGTGAAAACCATGGATGGCCTGTGGCTTCCACACGAGAAGGAAGCCGTCGGCGATTTCCTCGGCCTGGCGATGGTGGGCAGCCCGCAGAAAATCCGCGCCAAGCTTGAGGTGCTGGTCGAGCAGACCCAGGCAGACGAGCTGATTTTCACCTGCGACCTGTACGAACATGCAGATCGCGTGCATTCGTACGAGCTGCTGGCGCAGGTCATGAAGGGCTGAGGCTCAGGCGTGGCCACACAAAAAAGCCGACGCATTGCGTCGGCTTTTTGATTTGCGCAGGATTCGGCCTACTTCGTGTAGACGATGACCTTGGTGCCCTTTTCACAGGTACCGACGACTTTCCCGCCGGCCTCAGCGCCTTTATCGAGGATTTCCAGTGAATAGCCGGCAACGCCCTTGGCATCAAGTTTCGCTGCGATTTCGGCTTTCAGTTCTTCGCACGACTTGCCGTCAGCAAAGGCTGTTCCCGCAAGGCTCAATAAACCTACCGCTAAAATAAAATGCTTCATCTGTCGCATTCCCTCGTCGGATCAAAGGGAGCATCCAGCCATCAGCCGGAGGCACTCATGTTGCGCTTTGCCATTTCCCTATGGCACTCGGCCAGCGCGCAAGTTCAGGAGACTAGCTCAAACTCAGCTGCTGGCAATCCGGAACCCGACTTTGAGCGTCACTTGAAAGTGGGCGGCCTTGCCGTCCTTGATGTGTCCGCGGGTTTCGGTCACTTCAAACCATTCCAGGTGCTTGATGCTTTTATTGGCTTCGGCCAGCGCGTTGTTGATGGCGTCTTCGATGCTGGTGGTGGACGAGCCGACAAGCTCGACTTTCTTATAGGTGTGATGGTCAGTCATGGCGTTCTCCTCAGGGTGTGAAATACAGCCTAGCAGTGATTTTTCGTATTACTTCTGTCGGCTAATGCAACGCAGAAGTTCAGATTTACTGCACTTTCTCAAACCCATGAAGTCCCAACCAACACACGCTACTCATCATCAATGAAGGAGAGCCACCATGGCCAACACCTCTTTACGTAAAGCCTCATTGCAAAGCATGGAAGCCGAGATCGAGAGTCTGCTGAAATCTTTGGAAAATCTGAAAGACGACGCTTCGGACGAGTCGCGTAAAACACTCAAAGTGTTGAAAGGCAACGCCGAGAACGCGCTGAAACATTCGCGTCATCTGCTCAGCGATGCCTACGAAGAAGTCAAAGTCAAAACCCGCGAAACCGGGATCGCGACTCGGGACTACGCCCAGGAACACCCTTGGACTACAGCGGGCGTTGCTGTGGGGGCTTTGGGTCTGCTCGCGGCTTATCTGCTGTTCAAACGCGGCGACTGATCAGTCTGGCGCAGTTCAGCCTTGAGCCACTGCGCCAACTGCCGAGCGCGCCCGTCCGCGGCGCGCTTGGGTAGCCACAACGCCAGTTGCGCCGGGGTTTCACTGAATCCCCAAGGTGCAACCAGGCGACCGGCCTTCAAATCCTCGGCGACCAGCGGTTCCGGTGCAATTGCCACTCCCAGGCCCGCCACTGCAGCTTCCAGCAAATAATACAAATGCTCAAAACCCTGACCGTACTTCAACGCCTTGGCGTCGAGGCCGTTTTGCTGTGCCCAACTCGGCCAGGCTTGCGGGCGCGACGTGGTGTGTAGCAAGGGTTCGTTCAATAACGCTGTGGCCGGCGCATCTTGGAGCCTTTCATAACCGGCGAAGCGTGGGCTCATCACCGGGCCGATTCGTTCGCTGGCCAATTCATAGACTTGCATGTCCGCCGGCCATGGCGGTTCGGCAAACACCAGCAAGGCATCCAGCCCTGGCCGACGCGGATCGAGATCGCCTTCCCCGGCCGACAGGTGCAGGCGCAGGTCCGGCAGGTCCGCATTCAGCCGTCCCAGGCGTGGAATAAACCAGCGCGCCAACAAACTGCCCGAGCAACCCAGGACAAACGGCGCGTCGGCGGTGCTTTGGGTCAACTCCGCGCAAACCGTTCGCAGACGCTCAAAGGCTTCTCCGCTGGCATCACGCAGACGAACGCCGGCATCTGTGAGTTTAAGGCCGCGCCCCTCCTTGATGAACAGGCTCACGCCCAAGTGTTCTTCAAGCACCTTGAGTTGTCGGCTGACTGCGCCATGAGTAACGTGCAGCTGTTCGGCAGCCTGACTGACGCTGTTCAGCCGTGCCGTGGCTTCGAAGGCGCGAAGGGCGTTCAGCGGGGGAAGGTCGTGGCTCATGGGATCTGTGAGTTTTCCTGACAGGTTGTGGCGATCTTATCGGTTTTCAGGCTGGGGCGTCAGGGGTAGAGTGACCGTCATTGTCATCTCACGAATCCTGATGGAGCGACCCATGACCCAGACTAATCTGCGCAACGGCCCCGACGCCAACGGCCTGTTTGGCTCGTTCGGCGGCCGTTACGTCGCCGAAACCCTGATGCCGTTGATCCTCGACCTGGCCCGTGAATACGAATTGGCCAAGGAAGATCCGGCGTTCAAAGAAGAATTGGCCTACTTCCAGCGCGACTACGTCGGACGTCCAAGCCCGTTGTATTACGCCGAACGCCTGACCGAATTCTGCGGCGGCGCAAAGATTTACCTGAAGCGCGAAGAGCTGAACCACACCGGCGCGCACAAGATCAACAACTGCATCGGCCAGATTCTGCTGGCGCGGCGCATGGGCAAGAAACGCATCATCGCCGAGACCGGCGCCGGCATGCACGGCGTGGCGACGGCGACCGTGGCTGCACGTTTCGGCCTGGACTGCGTGATCTACATGGGCACCACTGACATCGAACGTCAGCAGGCCAATGTCTTCCGCATGAAATTGCTGGGCGCCGAAGTGATTCCGGTTGTCGCCGGCACCGGTACCCTGAAAGACGCGATGAACGAAGCGCTGCGCGACTGGGTGACCAACGTTGACAGCACGTTCTATCTGATCGGCACTGTCGCCGGTCCGCACCCGTACCCAGCCATGGTTCGCGACTTCCAGGCTGTGATCGGCAAAGAAACACGCGATCAACTGCAAGCCCAGGAAGGTCGCCTGCCGGACAGCCTGGTGGCGTGCATCGGTGGCGGCTCCAACGCCATGGGCCTGTTCCACCCGTTCCTCGATGACAAAAGCGTCGAGATCATTGGTGTGGAAGCCGCCGGTTACGGCATCGAAACCGGCAAGCACGCTGCCAGCCTGAACGGTGGTGTTCCGGGCGTGCTGCACGGCAACCGTACTTTCCTGTTGCAGGACGACGATGGCCAGATCATCGACGCTCACTCGATTTCCGCCGGCCTCGATTATCCGGGCATCGGCCCTGAACACGCCTGGTTGCATGATATCGGCCGCGTTCAGTACACCTCGGTAACTGACGACGAAGCCCTCGACGCGTTCCACAAATGCTGCCGTCTGGAAGGGATTATTCCGGCACTGGAAAGCGCCCATGCCTTGGCTGAAGTGTTCAAACGCGCACCGAGCCTGCCGAAAGATCACCTGATGGTGGTCAACCTGTCCGGCCGCGGCGACAAAGATATGCAAACCGTGATGCACCATATGGAACAGTCCCAGCAGGAGAAACACTGATGAGCCGCCTGCAAACCCGTTTTGCCGAACTCAAGGAACAGAATCGCGCCGCCCTGGTGACCTTCGTCACCGCCGGCGACCCGAGCTACGACACTTCCCTGGCGATCCTCAAAGGCTTGCCCGGTGCTGGCGCCGACGTGATCGAGCTGGGCATGCCCTTCACCGACCCGATGGCGGACGGCCCGGCCATTCAGCTGGCGAACATCCGCGCACTGGGCGCCAAACAGAATCTGGCGAAAACCCTGCAAATGGTTCGCGAGTTTCGTGAAGGCAATACCGAGACGCCGCTGGTGCTGATGGGGTACTTCAACCCGATTCACATGTACGGCGTGCCACGTTTCATTGCCGATGCCAAAGAGGCCGGGGTTGACGGCTTGATCGTGGTCGACCTGCCGCCGGAGCATAACGGTGAGCTGTGCGACCCGGCTCAGGCTGCAGGCCTGGACTTCATCCGCCTGACCACGCCGACCACCGATGACGTGCGCTTGCCGACCGTTCTGAATGGCAGCTCCGGTTTCGTCTACTACGTGTCGGTTGCCGGTGTGACCGGTGCGGGCGCGGCGACGCTGGAGCATGTTGAAGAGGCAGTTGCCCGTCTGCGTCGGCATACGGACCTACCGATCAGCATCGGTTTCGGCATTCGTACACCGGAGCAAGCGGCATCCATCGCGCGTCTGGCCGATGGTGTGGTGGTGGGTTCGGCATTGATCGATCACATCGCCAATGCATCCACGCCGGAACAGGCGATTGATGGCGTTCTGAGTCTTTGCTCGGCGCTGGCTGAAGGTGTGCGTAAGGCCCGCGTCAGCTGAAGGTAAAGTTCCTGATACAGAGGAATTAGAGCCTCGCGGCACAGACTAAACAGCAAGACCGAGGGCTTCAGGACTACGTTCTGAGGCCCTTTTTGCTGTATGTGCAGTGAGGAAAGACCTGATGAAAATGCCGAAACGTCTGATTGCCAGCCTGGGCGTGCTGATGCTCAGTGCCACCCCGCTGCTGCACGCGAGCGCCGATCAGCGCGACGATCACGACCGCGGCGGCCCGCAGCAGGGCCATTACGATAACCGTGGTGACAATCATGGTGATGACCACCGTGGCCCGCAGGACAACCGTCGCGGCGGTCCTCCGCCTCGGGATTTCGGCCCGGTGCGCCAGACTATCCACGATAACCACGGCTATTTCGTACGCGGCGCACCGCCACCGCCTGGCATTCATCTGGTGCGTGGCCGTCCGCTGCCTCACGGTTATTACGGTGAGCGTCTGGATAACCGCGCTCTGGGGCGTTTGCCGTATTACCCAGGCTACGAATGGCGCCGTGCCGGGGGCGACATTGTGCTGATCGCCGTAGGAACCGGGATCGTCTATGAGATTCTCGAAGGAGTTTTGTAACACTTGATGGAATGACTTTGGCGTAACTCGGCAGCTCCAGGAGTACGTTCCCCTGTAGGAGCTGTCGAGTGCAACGAGGCTGCGATCTTTTACTTCTCAGGGCAACTCCAGCCCACCCGCGGCTTTATGCAATTTGCGCAAATGTTCGCCAACCTGTTTCAGGTTGGCTTCATTGGCCGCCATCTCCGCTGCACGGCTCGGTTCAAGCAGCGCTCTGACCTCCTTGTCCAGATCGCCGGTCAGCACTTGAAGCTGCTTCTGCCGCAGGTTGCTTTCCGATTCCAGGCGCTGCCATTCATTCGGTTGGGGCAAACCATATCCGCCGGTACCGAGCAACTCCGCCGGGCGACTCAGGAAGCCGCTATTGGCGAGGATCTGCTGCAAAGTCGCGTTCGCCTTGTCCATGCCGCCGTTTTTCAATTCCCGAGCGCCCAGATAACGCTGCTTCACTTCATCCTGAGCCAACACCAACTGTTGACGGAAGCTTGCCTGCTCCAGCAACAGCAGCGCTGCACTGGTGCGCAAGTCAGCTTGCTCAAACCATTGCCGACGATCTTCAGCTTTCAATGCCAGCCAGTCTTCGACCTTTTCCTGCTTGATCGGCAAGTGCTTCTTCAGCACTTCGAACATCGCTTGATAACGATCACGGAAGGAGTCGAAGCGATAACCCAGGCGCAGCGCTTCGCGTGGGTCATCCAGCACGCTGGTATCCGCCAGTCCGCGGCCTTTCATCACTTCCAGCAACCCGTTGGGCATGATGCTGTCGAGCCCGACCAGTTTTGCGTTGTTGCTGCCGCTGCGCAGCAGTTTCAGGCCCTCCACCGCGCAGTTGTTGGAGAGGAAATAATAGTTGCCGTCGTAACTCCAATGCATCTCGGCAGCGTGTTCCACCACGTCTTCAATTTCGTTGCGCGACAGGTTCAGCGGCACCGAGGCCAGGCTGCGCAGTTCGGTCTTGGTGTATTCGTCGATTACTTGGGCCAGTGGCAATACAAACAGCCGCGACGGGTATTTACCCACCAGTCCATCCCAGCTCGAGAGCTGTACGTCGCCGACGAAGGCGCGGTAGGACAACACCAGGTGCTGGTCGAGATCGAGGCGGCAGTCCGGACCCCGTGGCCGGCCCGGCGCGCAGATCACCAGGCGCAACATGCTGTGCCCCCAACGGCTGACCCAGTTCTGGTTGGCTTCGGCCAGCAGATAGTCGACGGCGTACACCCGTTCCGGATCGACCTGGCCCAACGGTTGTTTGGCGAAGTCGTTGCCGGCATTGAGGAAGGCAAAGGATTTGCTGCAAGCGTCTTTGGCGGCGGGCGCCCAGCCGAAATGTTCTTTGTAGTAGCGATATAGCGCGGGGCGACGGCAGGCGTAGCTTGGGTCGAGGAGGAAATACTCCATGTTGACCGCGACAAACTCTTTGGGACTGCTCGTTTCGTAGATGTCCGGGCTGCGGGCGATTTGCCGGTTGTGCTGTTCGCGCTCGCCGCGGCGACCGACGTATTGCGGCCAACCCGCCAGATCAAGCAGACGCGGATCATCGCTCAGGGTAAAGCGGCGGTCGGATTGACCGCGGCATTCATCCGGGATGCCGATCAGGCCTGAACTGCTGTTGCGCCGGGTGCAGCGCTGGATCAGCGTGCGTTCCGCATCTGGCCACAGGCGCGAACGGTCGTAAATGTGGGTGAGTTCATGCACCACCGTGGCGAGCATTTCGCGGCGCACGGTGCCATGGGGGCGATAGGTTTTCTTGGTCGCGGCGCTGCCGTTCGTGAGGTTGACGAGCAAGTTGCGGTTCAGATCGAGTTCGGATACCAGCGATGCCTGGCCATAGGCATTGCTCGGCATGTCGTCGGTCCAGCCGACGTCGATGCGCCGGTCCAGTTGTTCGATGAAGCGTGGCGGCAGGGCCTGCATGGCTTCATCGAGCAACGCCTGACTGGCTTGCTGTTGTTCGGGGCTCAGACCCTCGGTCTTGAGCCGTAATTGCAGGCCAGCCTGGGCCGTGTTGCAGAGTAGCAACATCAGCCCGGCCAGCAGCCAGGCGCTGGGCGACTTCACAGTGCGAGGATGGCTTCGGCGAGGACCTGATCGCTGGCGTCTCGGGCTTCCGGCACACGGGTGCGCAGCGTATTGATGGCCGCTTCAAGGTGCGCGCCGCGGATGTCGCCATCGCTGGCAACGAAACTGGCCGCATCGTCGTGGGCTTCACGGATGATTTTCGAATCACGGATCGACGTGGTGGTATCGGACGTGAAATCCAGGGTGCGCTGGGTGGCGTTGATGATGATGTTACTGGTGGCGACCAGGGTGTGCGCCTGGGTCACATCGGCCAATAAAAGCAGGCCAAGGGCAACAGCAATCAGAGGGCTACGCATGGAACGACTCCGCAAGGACAAAGGATAACTATTGGACGAGAATTGCCTGCGCCAGTTCAAGGTCGCTTGCATGAAGTTTTGGCTCGCTGTGGCGCAAGTAATTCAGCGCGGATTCCAGTTGCGCACCGCGTAGTTGGCCGTCACTGGCAATGAACGCCGCGGCGTCATCGTGTGCCGCGATCAACAGCTTACGGTCGAAGGGGGCGGCGGTCACCATGCTGGTGGCGTAACCCGTGACGACTATGCCCTGTGTCGACAGGTTGAACGCGTCGTAGGCATAGGTCGGGCCCGACCAGCAGGCCGCGAGAAATACTGAAGTGATAAACCGCTTTGAAAGAAAACGCATGAGACTCGATTGCTGAAAGCGAGTCCAAAGGCTAGCGCAATGCCCGGGCTAGAGCCAGCGCCGAAACATTGGGACACGACAAGCGCGTCCCACGTGACTGTGTCGCTTAGATCGTCAGGATGGCCTGGGCCAGTTGTGCGTCGGTGGCGTTAAGCTGAGGCGCCTGGTGACGGATGTGGTCGAGTGCGCTTTCCAGTTTCACACCACGAATGGCGCCTTCGCTGGCGACGAAGCTGGCGGCGTCGTCACGGGCTGCACGCACGATCTTGTCATCGCGAAAGGAAGAAGTGACATCGGAAGTTGCATCGGAGCTGGACTTCAGTGCGCCAACGACGGCATCCGTGGTCACGATAAAACTGGTCGCGTGGGAATTGGCAGCCACGGCAAGCAGGGCTGCAGCGCTGAGCAGACGAAGACGGGACATGGTGTAACTCCTTTGGATAACCGATTGAGAGGTGTTGAGGTCGCTGTTGGATCAGACGCCTGTCGCACAGCACTCGCCACGTTCTGGTTTGATATTAGGCCTGCTTTTATCAGTTCGAACAGTCCCTTGTGTTAAAGCAGGACCCTAGCGCCAGAATGGTTTATCCAATTCATTGAGCCGATCTGCGTGGCTGATGCTCAGGTCCGATAGTTGTTGTTCATTGAGTTGGCCCAGCAAACGCCGGGTGCGAGCTCTCTCAAGGGCGGCCGCGAACCAATTCAGTGAACGTTTAAGCCTGTGGAATCGAGGCTTCTTTAGAAGGGTGGGAGCTGAAACATTCAGTACGTTATCCATTGGCGCGGTCCTTCTGCCGGAGAGTCAGGACTTCATGTTGAGCGCTTCCAGGCTGGACCTACAGATACACTGTCGTGGAATTGTACTGGTGCAATTTGATTAATCATTAAACTGTACCTATTGCCGGGTATTACTTTTGTACTGTCACTGACCAAGAGCGGAAACGACAAAGCCCGCCGTGGTTTCCCACGACGGGCTTTGTTTTTTCAATTTGGAGTGCTGGCGGTGGACCCGGTGGGTCAGAGCCAGCGACGCTAAGTTAGCGCCAGAACGGCTTGCTCAGCTCTTCGTAGCGTTGTGCTTCGCTAATCCCGGCATCAGCCAGCAGACGCGAATCCAGACGAGCCAGTTGATGGCGGCTGGAGATGCGGCGCTGCCACAGCATCAGGTTGGCAATAACGCGAAGAGGCATGGAAGCCTGGGTTTTTGCAGCGGTATCTTCGAAGAACAGTTCGGAACTGAGTGTACGTTCCATGGTTGACATCCTTCCGCTTGTGGCGGGATTAGGTAGTGGTTTAACTGATGCCAATGATCCTCTCGTTTGGCTAGTCTCTGTAGATACAGTTCACCTGTATTGTGAGGGACCAGTTAACTGTTAATAGGGGGTGTACTGGTCTAAATTGAGGCAACTGTACCTGTCGGCACTATGTTGGTGCAATTTTGATGTTTTGGCTTGATTGTGTAGGCAAATACGGTAGGAAATGACCAGTACAGCAGTACAGTTTTAAACAGAATCGGCTGTGGCAAATGCCAGCTGACGCAACTGTGTTTGCGTCAGCTGTATTTCATTGATTCAGACTGCGAGCATTCGCCCGGTTTCTTCCAGGTTCATGTGCCAGCTAAGAGCATCGCGCAGGATATGCGGGGTGTGTCCGCCCAGTGCGCAAGCCGCCGTGAAGTAGTCATTCAGCGCCTGCCGGTAATCCGGGTGCACACAGTTGTCGATGATCACCCGAGCCCGCTCCCGTGGCGCCAGGCCGCGAAGGTCGGCCAGACCGATCTCCGTCACCAGGATGTCGACGTCATGCTCGGTATGGTCGACATGGCTGACCATCGGCACCACGCTGGAGATCGCGCCACCCTTGGCGATCGATTTGGTGACGAAGATTGCCAGGTGCGCGTTGCGCGCAAAGTCCCCGGAACCGCCGATGCCGTTCATCATCCGTGTGCCGCAGACATGGGTGGAGTTGACGTTGCCGTACAAATCGAACTCAAGCGCCGTGTTGATGCCGATGATGCCTAGGCGACGCACCACTTCCGGATGGTTTGAGATCTCCTGCGGCCGCAGGACCAGTTTGTCCTTGTAGCGCTCCAGATTGCCAAAGACGTCGGCATTACGCCGGCTCGACAGGGTGATGGAACTGCCCGAGGCAAAACTCAGTTTGCCGGCGTCGATCAGGTCAAAGGTCGAGTCCTGCAGCACTTCGGAGTACATGGTCAGGTCTTCGAAGGGCGAGTCGATCAAGCCGCACATCACCGAGTTGGCGATGGTGCCGATCCCGGCCTGCAATGGACCGAGCTTGTTGGTCATGCGCCCTGCGGCCACTTCTTGTTTGAAGAAATCAATCAGGTGGTCGGCAATGGCCTGAGTGTCGACATCCGGCGGCAATACCGTGGAGGGCGAGTCGGACTGATTGGTGATCACGATCGCGACGATCTTTTCCGGCGGAATCGGGATGGCGGTGCTGCCAATGCGATCATCGACCTTGACCAGCGGAATCGGCGTGCGGGTCGGACGGTAAGTCGGGATATAGATGTCGTGCAAACCCTCGAGGTTCGGGTTGTGCGCCAGGTTGATCTCGACGATCACGTGTTTGGCGAAAATCGCGAAGCTGGCCGAGTTGCCGACCGAAGTGGTCGGCACGATGTGGCCCTGCTCGGTGATCGCCACGGCTTCAATCACGGCGATGTCCGGCAATTTGAGCTGCTGGTTGCGCAGTTGCTCGACGGTTTCCGAAAGATGCTGGTCAATGAACATGACCTCGCCGGCGTTAATCGCCTTGCGCAGCGTGCTGTCGACCTGGAATGGCATGCGTCGTGACAATACGCCGGCTTCGGTGAGCTGTTTATCAAGGTCGTTGCCCAGGCTGGCGCCGGTCATCAAAGTGATTTTCAGCGGGGTGATTTTGGCGCGCTCGGCCAATGCGTGGGGCACGGCTTTGGCTTCGCCGGCGCGAGTGAAACCACTCATGCCGACGGTCATGCCGTCCTGAATCAGAGCGGCAGCGTCAGCGGCGCTCATCACCTTATCCAACAACGAAGGCAAGCGAATACGATCACGGTACATGGATGGTTATCTCGGGCAACGGAAGCAAGGTGTGCAGTCTAGTGATTTGAAAAAAATCCGTCCCGCTACCATGGTCGAATGCAGAGGCCTGATTTAGAGCCTTTGGTCGGGTTTTTGCGGGCAATAAAAAACCCCAGCCTACTAAAGGCTGAGGTTTTGGGTATTGCGTTGGAGCAGGTTTTACTCGATGGCTTTGACCATGTCTTCGATGACTTTCTTGGCGTCGCCGAAGACCATCATGGTTTTGTCCAGGTAGAACAGCTCGTTGTCCAGACCGGCATAGCCGCTGGCCATCGAGCGCTTGTTGACGATCACAGTCTTGGCTTTATAAGCCTCCAGGATCGGCATGCCGGCAATCGGCGATTTCGGATCGTTCTTGGCGGCCGGGTTGACCACGTCGTTGGCGCCGAGCACCAGCACCACGTCGGCCTGGCCGAACTCGGAGTTGATGTCATCCATCTCGAACACTTGTTCGTAAGGTACTTCGGCTTCGGCCAGCAGGACGTTCATGTGCCCAGGCATCCGGCCGGCGACCGGGTGGATCGCAAACTTCACGTTGACTCCCCGGTGGGTTAGCTTCTCCGCCAGCTCCATCAGTGAGTGTTGGGCGCGTGCCACCGCCAGGCCATAACCCGGAACGATGATCACGGTGTCGGCGTTGGTCAGCAGGAAGGTTGCGTCGTCAGCCGAACCGGATTTCACCGGGCGGGCTTCTTTCGAACCCGCAGGGCCTGCCGCGTCCGCCGTGTTGCCGAAACCACCGAGCAGCACATTAAAGAAGGAGCGGTTCATTGCCTTGCACATGATGTACGAGAGGATCGCACCGGACGAACCCACCAGCGAACCGGCAATGATCAGCATCGAGTTGTTCAGCGAGAAGCCGATACCCGCCGCTGCCCAGCCGGAGTAGCTGTTGAGCATCGACACAACCACGGGCATGTCCGCGCCGCCAATCGGGATGATGATCAGCACGCCCAGTACGAAGGCGAGGGCCAGCATCAACGCGAACGCGCTGAGGTTGCCGGTCAGCATGAAGGTGATGCCCAGCGCCAGTGTCGCCAGACCCAGCAACAGGTTCAGCTTGTGCTGACCACCGAACTGTACCGGTGCGCCCTGGAACAGGCGGAACTTGTACTTGCCCGACAGCTTGCCGAACGCGATCACCGAACCGGAGAAGGTGATAGCACCGATGGCGGCGCCGAGGAACAGCTCCAGACGGTTACCGGCAGGAATCGCATCACCCAGCTGTTTAACGATGCCCAGCGATTGCGGTTCAACGACAGCCGCGATCGCAATGAACACCGCTGCCATACCGATCATGCTGTGCATGAAGGCGACCAGTTCCGGCATCTTGGTCATTTCAACGCGCTTGGCCATGATCGAACCGGCAGTGCCGCCGACCAGCAGACCGACGATGACGTAACCGATGCCGGCGGTTGCCAGCTCAGCGCCCAGCTTATAGATGAGGCCGACGGTGGTGAGGATCGCCAACGCCATCCCGAGCATGCCGTACACGTTGCCGCGCCGCGACGTTGTCGGGTGGGACAAGCCTTTGAGGGCCTGGATAAAGCAGATCGACGCGATCAAGTAGAGCGTCGTGACAAGGTTCATGCTCATTACTTAGGCGCCTCTTCTTTTACGGCTTTCGGGGCTTTTTTCTTGAACATCTCAAGCATCCTGCGGGTGACCAGGAAGCCACCAAACACGTTCACCGCCGCCAGGGCCACCGCAAGGGTGCCCATGGTCTTGCCCAGTGGCGTCACGGTCAAAGCAGCGGCGAGCATGGCGCCGACGATGACGATCGCCGAGATTGCGTTGGTCACCGCCATCAGCGGCGTGTGCAGTGCAGGTGTAACGTTCCAGACCACGTGATAACCGACATAAATCGCCAGCACGAAGATGATCAGGTTGTAGATACCGGGGGAGATAAGCTCTTCCATCGTCTGAATCCCTGCTTAGGCGTTTTTGCGGATGACTTGGCCGTCGCGGCACATCAGGCACGCGGCGACGATGTCGTCTTCGAGGTTGATCTCGAACTGGCCTTCTTTGTTGAAGACCAGCTTCAGGAAGTCCAGCAGGTTGCGTGCGTACAGGGCCGAAGCGTCTGCCGCCACTGCGCCGGCCAGGTTGGTCGGGCCGCAAATGGTCACGCCATTCTCGACCACGACCTGGTCGGCCACGGTGAGCGGGCAGTTGCCGCCCTGGGCTGCCGCGAGATCGATGACCACCGAGCCTGGCTTCATCTGCGCCACGGTTTCCGCGCTCAGCAGCGTCGGTGCCTTGCGGCCCGGGATCAGTGCGGTGGTGATGACGATGTCAGCCTGCTTGGCGCGTTCGTGCACGGCCAGGGCCTGACGTTGCATCCAGCTGGCGGGCATCGGCCGGGCGTAACCGCCGACACCGACAGCGCATTCGCGCTCTTCATCGGTCTCGTACGGCACGTCGACGAACTTGGCGCCGAGGGATTCGATCTGCTCCTTCACCGCAGGACGAACGTCGGAGGCTTCGATCACTGCACCCAGGCGTTTCGCCGTGGCGATCGCTTGCAACCCTGCTACACCGGCACCGAGAATCAGCACGCGCGCCGCTTTCACGGTGCCCGCAGCTGTCATCAGCATTGGCATGAAGCGTGGGTAGTGGTGAGCGGCCAGCAACACGGCTTTATAGCCGGCGATGTTCGCTTGGGAGGACAGCACATCCAGGCTTTGGGCGCGGGAGGTGCGCGGAGCCGCTTCCAGCGCGAACGCGGTAATGCCGCACTCAGCCAGCTTGGCAATGGTTTCATTGCTGAACGGGTTGAGCATGCCGACCACAACGGTGCCGCTTTTAATCAGCGTCAGCTCGCTGTCGCTGGGGGCGACCACCTTGAGAATCAGCTCGGCACCAAACGCATCGTTGGCGCTGCCAATGATTGCGCCTGCCGCTTCATAGGCACTGTCGACAACGCTGGCGTTAATGCCGGCGCCGCTTTGCACAGTGACCTTATGACCCTGGCCGATCAGCTTCTTGATGGTTTCCGGGGTTGCAGCAACCCGTGTTTCACCCGTCTGGGTTTCGAGAGGAACACCAATGTGCACGTCAAATCTCCTGCGTGATCTTATTGAGTAAACCCAGGCACTTCGGATGGTGCGGCTGGGGCGGCCGATCAGCACGATCCCGCCAAATCTGGGCGGGGCGCGGCATTTTGCAGGCGAACTTTGTGCCCTTCAAGGGATTATGACGGGTGACGGAAAATTAACTACAAGTCACCCCGTGACCGAATGTCGCAACCGACCGCCTCAATCCCTTGCAGGCCGTGCCTTGTAAGGATTCTGGCCGAATTTCAAGAATTTACACATCGGCACGGTGAATGAGGTGTCATTGCCGATGAATAGAGGCTCAAAGCCACGTCGGCAGGCGCTTGTGGGACGTTTGTACTGCTTGTCGGTACAGTCTGCGAATATGCGACAAATACTTATATCTGTAGGGCTTTGTTTTTGCTGACTACGGGGTCAGTTAATTGGTGGAAGCCTCTATCCTTCTAGGCTGTAGCTTTGTGCCTGCGTGACCAGCCAATCGCGAAATGCCCGTAAAGAGGCCGATTCGACCTTTCGCTCTGGAATCATCAGGTAATAGGCCTTGATGCTCGACAGTGCCTGAGCGTTGGCTATTACCAACCGTTTCTCCGTCAGTTCGCGTTGAATCAGGAATGGCGGAATCAGCGCGATACCCATGTCGTGCATGGCCGCTTGGGCCAGCATGGAGAATAGCTCGTAGCGCGGTCCTGTCATGTCGCGCGGGACATTAAGGTGTTGTGAGTTGAACCACTGGCGCCAGGCATAAGGGCGCGTGGTCTGTTGCAGCAAGGGCAATTCGGCGATTTCACCGGGCGTCAGACTGGTTTTTTTGCCCAGTAGCGTCGGGCTGCACACCGGCATCGGATTCTCGCCCATCAGCCTGTGGGATTCGGTACCCGACCAATCCGCATCACCGAAATAGATCGCGGCGTCAAAATCGGTATCGGCAAACAGGAAGGGGCGCGTGCGGTTGGTGAGGTTGACCGTCACTTCGGGATGTTTGTGCTGGAAATCCTTGAGCCGTGGCAGCAGCCATTGAGTGCCGAAGGTCGGGACCACGGCCAGTTCGATCACGTTTGCGCCTTGTTGCCCCATCACTGACAAGGTGTCTCGCTCAACTGCGTCGAGTTGGGTAGCTACGCGGCGGCTGTAGGAAAGTCCGGCTTCTGTCAGCTTCACTCCGCGCCGTGAGCGTCGGAAGAGTTCGACGCTCAGGAACTCTTCCAGGCTGGCGATCTGTCGGCAAATGGCGCCCTGGGTGAGTGAAAGCTCCAGCGCGGCTTTGGTAAAGCTCTCGTGGCGCGCTGCCGCTTCAAAGCTAATCAGGGCGGTGGTGCTAGGGATTTTCCGGCGCATGTACTCCAACCTCACTAATGCATCGCATAAAGGCTATTTTGCGACGTTACGGAGTGAGAAATTAGCACAACAGTATGCAAAATCCTCGTTTGCCGTAATGCCGAACCGGGCCTAGGATCAGTCCACGTTATTTGACCCGATTCGAGAGGACACACTCATGGGCGGTAAAGCTAGCTTCAACTGGATCGATCCCCTGCTGCTGGATCAACAGCTCACCGAAGAAGAACGCATGATCCGCGACACTGCCGAGCAGTTCGCTCAGCAGAAGCTTGCACCGCGTGTTCTTGAAGCTTTCCGTCATGAAAAGACTGATCCGGCGATCTTCCGCGAGATGGGCGAAGTGGGCCTGTTGGGTGCGACCATCCCCGAGCAGTACGGTGGCAGCGGCCTGAACTACGTCAGCTACGGCTTGATCGCTCGTGAAGTCGAGCGTGTCGACTCTGGCTATCGCTCGATGATGAGTGTGCAGTCCTCGCTGGTCATGGTGCCGATCAATGAATTCGGCACTGAAGCCCAGAAGCAGAAGTACCTGCCGAAACTGGCCTCGGGCGAGTGGATTGGTTGCTTCGGTCTGACCGAGCCTAACCACGGTTCTGACCCGGGTGCGATGATTACTCGTGCACGTAAAGTGGAAGGCGGCTACAGCCTGACCGGCAGCAAGATGTGGATCACCAACAGCCCGATCGCCGATGTGTTCGTGGTTTGGGGTAAGGATGATGCGGGCGACATTCGTGGCTTCGTTCTGGAGAAGGGCTGGAAAGGCCTGAGCGCTCCGGCGATCCATGGCAAGGTGGGCCTGCGTGCATCCATTACCGGTGAGATCGTCATGGACAACGTGTTTGTCCCTGAAGAGAACATTTTCCCTGATGTCCGCGGTTTGAAAGGCCCTTTTACTTGCCTCAACTCCGCACGCTACGGCATTTCCTGGGGCGCTTTGGGCGCTGCCGAGTTCTGCTGGCACACCGCTCGCCAATACACCCTGGATCGTCAGCAGTTCGGTCGCCCATTGGCCGCCACTCAGCTGATCCAGAAGAAACTGGCCGACATGCAGACCGAAATCACCCTGGCACTGCAAGGCTGCCTGCGCCTGGGTCGTATGAAAGACGAAGGGACTGCGGCAGTCGAGATCACCTCGATGATGAAGCGCAACTCCTGCGGCAAGTCCCTGGACATCGCGCGCATGGCGCGAGACATGTTGGGCGGCAACGGCATATCCGATGAGTTTGGCGTCGCTCGCCATCTGGTCAACCTGGAAGTGGTGAATACCTATGAAGGTACGCATGACGTCCACGCGCTGATCCTCGGGCGCGCGCAGACCGGCATCCAGGCGTTCTATTAATAGGAGAACGTCCATGGGCGCGCTTTCGCATCTACGGGTACTGGATTTATCGCGGGTGCTGGCCGGGCCTTGGTCCGGGCAGATCCTTGCGGACCTTGGCGCCGAAGTGATCAAGGTCGAGCGCCCGGGTAATGGCGATGACACACGCGCCTGGGGGCCTCCCTTCCTGAAAGACGCCTATGGCGAGAACACCAGCGAGGCCGCCTATTACTTGTCGGCCAATCGCAACAAGCAATCGGTGACTATCGACTTCACGCGTCCAGAAGGTCAAAAGCTGGTGCGTGACCTGGCGGCCAAGTCGGACATCCTGATCGAGAACTTCAAGGTCGGTGGCCTGGCGGCTTATGGGTTGGACTATGAGTCGCTTAAGGCCATCAATCCAAATCTGATTTATTGCTCGATTACCGGGTTTGGTCAGACCGGGCCTTACGCCAAGCGTGCGGGTTATGACTTCATGATCCAGGGCTTGGGTGGGCTGATGAGCCTGACAGGTCGACCTGAGGGAGATGAGGGTGCGGGGCCGGTGAAAGTCGGTGTGGCGCTGACCGACATCCTGACCGGGCTCTATTCGACGGTGGCGATCCTTGCTGCGTTGGCTCACAGGGATCATGACGGTGGCGGTCAGCATATCGACATGGCGTTGCTGGATGTTCAGGTCGCGTGCCTGGCCAACCAGGCGATGAACTATCTGACGACGGGCAATGCGCCCAAGCGCCTGGGTAATGCTCATCCGAACATCGTGCCTTATCAGGACTTTCCTACGGCGGACGGTGACTTCATCCTCACCGTGGGTAATGACGGGCAGTTCCGCAAGTTTGCGGAGGTGGCTGGGCAACCTCAGTGGGCGGATGATCCACGCTTCGCGACTAACAAGCTGCGGGTGGCGAATCGTGCGGTGTTGATTCCGCTGATCCGCCAGGCGACGGTTTTCAAGACCACGGCTGAGTGGGTGCTGCAGTTGGAGCAGGCGGGTGTGCCATGCGGTCCTATCAACGACCTGGCTCAGATGTTTGCTGATCCTCAGGTCAAGGCGCGTGGGTTGGCGATTGAGCTGCCCCATGTGCTGGCAGGGATGGTGCCCCAGGTCGCCAGCCCGATTCGCCTGTCGAAGACGCCGGTGGAATATCGGAATGCGCCACCCTTGTTAGGCGAGCACACGCTGGAGGTTCTGCAGCGGGTGTTGGGTCTGGACGCTGGTGCGGTCGCCGCTTTCAAAGTGGCTGGGGTACTTTGAAGATCCCTTCTATATAGAAGGAGTGGTTTTGCTCTCTTATATAGAAGGAAATCAGCCTGTTTTCCGCGTTTCTCCAAGTTATTGATAGAAAAGCAAAATTAGGGGTTGACGGCAGATTCTGGAAGTCTATAATTCGCCCCACTTCCGGCGCAGTCGAAACGGAAAACTCCTTGGTAAACAAAGAGTTACGCAGTTTTCGACAGCGAGTTGCTTCAGTTCATCGAAGCCCAGAAGGAGTCGGTAAGGCAGGTTGGTTTGGCCTTATAGACGTTTCGATCTTCTCGGTCGAAAGCGGAGAAAAAGAGGTGTTGACAGCAGCGAGTAACGCTGTAGAATTCGCCTCCCGCTAACGAGAGATCGGAAGCGCAAGTGGTTGAAGTTGCAAAGGAAACTTTGAAAACTTCTGAAAATAACCACTTGACAGCAACAGAGGCTGCTGTAGAATGCGCGCCTCGGTTGAGATGAAAGATCTTAACCAACCGCTCTTTAACAACTGAATCAAGCAATTCGTGTGGGTGCTTGTGGAGTCAGACTGATAGTCAACAAGATTATCAGCATCACAAGTTACTCCGCGAGAAATCAAAGATGTAACCAACGATTGCTGAGCCAAGTTTAGGGTTTCTTAAAAACCCAAAGATGTTTGAACTGAAGAGTTTGATCATGGCTCAGATTGAACGCTGGCGGCAGGCCTAACACATGCAAGTCGAGCGGCAGCACGGGTACTTGTACCTGGTGGCGAGCGGCGGACGGGTGAGTAATGCCTAGGAATCTGCCTGGTAGTGGGGGATAACGCTCGGAAACGGACGCTAATACCGCATACGTCCTACGGGAGAAAGCAGGGGACCTTCGGGCCTTGCGCTATCAGATGAGCCTAGGTCGGATTAGCTAGTTGGTGAGGTAATGGCTCACCAAGGCGACGATCCGTAACTGGTCTGAGAGGATGATCAGTCACACTGGAACTGAGACACGGTCCAGACTCCTACGGGAGGCAGCAGTGGGGAATATTGGACAATGGGCGAAAGCCTGATCCAGCCATGCCGCGTGTGTGAAGAAGGTCTTCGGATTGTAAAGCACTTTAAGTTGGGAGGAAGGGCATTTACCTAATACGTAAGTGTTTTGACGTTACCGACAGAATAAGCACCGGCTAACTCTGTGCCAGCAGCCGCGGTAATACAGAGGGTGCAAGCGTTAATCGGAATTACTGGGCGTAAAGCGCGCGTAGGTGGTTTGTTAAGTTGGATGTGAAATCCCCGGGCTCAACCTGGGAACTGCATTCAAAACTGACAAGCTAGAGTATGGTAGAGGGTGGTGGAATTTCCTGTGTAGCGGTGAAATGCGTAGATATAGGAAGGAACACCAGTGGCGAAGGCGACCACCTGGACTGATACTGACACTGAGGTGCGAAAGCGTGGGGAGCAAACAGGATTAGATACCCTGGTAGTCCACGCCGTAAACGATGTCAACTAGCCGTTGGGAGCCTTGAGCTCTTAGTGGCGCAGCTAACGCATTAAGTTGACCGCCTGGGGAGTACGGCCGCAAGGTTAAAACTCAAATGAATTGACGGGGGCCCGCACAAGCGGTGGAGCATGTGGTTTAATTCGAAGCAACGCGAAGAACCTTACCAGGCCTTGACATCCAATGAACTTTCCAGAGATGGATTGGTGCCTTCGGGAACATTGAGACAGGTGCTGCATGGCTGTCGTCAGCTCGTGTCGTGAGATGTTGGGTTAAGTCCCGTAACGAGCGCAACCCTTGTCCTTAGTTACCAGCACGTTATGGTGGGCACTCTAAGGAGACTGCCGGTGACAAACCGGAGGAAGGTGGGGATGACGTCAAGTCATCATGGCCCTTACGGCCTGGGCTACACACGTGCTACAATGGTCGGTACAGAGGGTTGCCAAGCCGCGAGGTGGAGCTAATCCCAGAAAACCGATCGTAGTCCGGATCGCAGTCTGCAACTCGACTGCGTGAAGTCGGAATCGCTAGTAATCGCGAATCAGAATGTCGCGGTGAATACGTTCCCGGGCCTTGTACACACCGCCCGTCACACCATGGGAGTGGGTTGCACCAGAAGTAGCTAGTCTAACCTTCGGGAGGACGGTTACCACGGTGTGATTCATGACTGGGGTGAAGTCGTAACAAGGTAGCCGTAGGGGAACCTGCGGCTGGATCACCTCCTTAATCGACGACATCAGCTGCTCCATAAGTTCCCACACGAATTGCTTGATTCATTGAAGAAGACGATAAGAAGCAGCCCGAAATTGGGTCTGTAGCTCAGTTGGTTAGAGCGCACCCCTGATAAGGGTGAGGTCGGCAGTTCGAATCTGCCCAGACCCACCAATTTTTGTGTGGGAACCTGTAGCAATACGGGGCCATAGCTCAGCTGGGAGAGCGCCTGCCTTGCACGCAGGAGGTCAACGGTTCGATCCCGTTTGGCTCCACCACTACTGCTTCTGTTTGTTGAAAGCTTAGAAATGAGCATTCCATCGTGATGATGGTGAATGTTGATTTCTAGTCTTTGGCTAGATCGTTCTTTAAAAATTTGGGTATGTGATAGAAAGATAGACTGAACGTTACTTTCACTGGTAACGGATCAGGCTAAGGTAAAATTTGTGAGTGGCTCTTAATTGAGCGTGATCGAATTTTCGGCGAATGTCGTCTTCACAGTATAACCAGATTGCTTGGGGTTATATGGTCAAGTGAAGAAGCGCATACGGTGGATGCCTTGGCAGTCAGAGGCGATGAAAGACGTGGTAGCCTGCGAAAAGCTTCGGGGAGTCGGCAAACAGACTTTGATCCGGAGATGTCTGAATGGGGGAACCCAGCCATCATAAGATGGTTATCTTAAGCTGAATACATAGGCTTAAGAGGCGAACCAGGGGAACTGAAACATCTAAGTACCCTGAGGAAAAGAAATCAACCGAGATTCCCTTAGTAGTGGCGAGCGAACGGGGACTAGCCCTTAAGTGGCTTTGAGATTAGCGGAACGCTCTGGAAAGTGCGGCCATAGTGGGTGATAGCCCTGTACGCGAAAATCTCTTAGTCATGAAATCGAGTAGGACGGAGCACGAGAAACTTTGTCTGAATATGGGGGGACCATCCTCCAAGGCTAAATACTACTGACTGACCGATAGTGAACTAGTACCGTGAGGGAAAGGCGAAAAGAACCCCGGAGAGGGGAGTGAAATAGATCCTGAAACCGTATGCGTACAAGCAGTGGGAGCCCACTTTGTTGGGTGACTGCGTACCTTTTGTATAATGGGTCAGCGACTTATTTTCAGTGGCGAGCTTAACCGAATAGGGGAGGCGTAGCGAAAGCGAGTCTTAATAGGGCGTCTAGTCGCTGGGAATAGACCCGAAACCGGGCGATCTATCCATGGGCAGGTTGAAGGTTGGGTAACACTAACTGGAGGACCGAACCGACTACCGTTGAAAAGTTAGCGGATGACCTGTGGATCGGAGTGAAAGGCTAATCAAGCTCGGAGATAGCTGGTTCTCCTCGAAAGCTATTTAGGTAGCGCCTCATGTATCACTGTAGGGGGTAGAGCACTGTTTCGGCTAGGGGGTCATCCCGACTTACCAAACCGATGCAAACTCCGAATACCTACAAGTGCCGAGCATGGGAGACACACGGCGGGTGCTAACGTCCGTCGTGAAAAGGGAAACAACCCAGACCGTCAGCTAAGGTCCCAAAGTTATGGTTAAGTGGGAAACGATGTGGGAAGGCTTAGACAGCTAGGAGGTTGGCTTAGAAGCAGCCACCCTTTAAAGAAAGCGTAATAGCTCACTAGTCGAGTCGGCCTGCGCGGAAGATGTAACGGGGCTCAAACCATACACCGAAGCTACGGGTATCACTTAGGTGATGCGGTAGAGGAGCGTTCTGTAAGCCTGTGAAGGTGAGTTGAGAAGCTTGCTGGAGGTATCAGAAGTGCGAATGCTGACATGAGTAACGACAATGGGTGTGAAAAACACCCACGCCGAAAGACCAAGGTTTCCTGCGCAACGTTAATCGACGCAGGGTTAGTCGGTCCCTAAGGCGAGGCTGAAAAGCGTAGTCGATGGAAAACAGGTTAATATTCCTGTACTTCTGGTTATTGCGATGGAGGGACGGAGAAGGCTAGGCCAGCTTGGCGTTGGTTGTCCAAGTTTAAGGTGGTAGGCTGGAATCTTAGGTAAATCCGGGATTCTAAGGCCGAGAGCTGATGACGAGTGTTCTTTTAGAACACGAAGTGGTTGATGCCATGCTTCCAAGAAAAGCTTCTAAGCTTCAGGTAACCAGGAACCGTACCCCAAACCGACACAGGTGGTTGGGTAGAGAATACCAAGGCGCTTGAGAGAACTCGGGTGAAGGAACTAGGCAAAATGGCACCGTAACTTCGGGAGAAGGTGCGCCGGTGAGGGTGAAGCATTTACTGCGTAAGCCCATGCCGGTCGAAGATACCAGGCCGCTGCGACTGTTTATTAAAAACACAGCACTCTGCAAACACGAAAGTGGACGTATAGGGTGTGACGCCTGCCCGGTGCCGGAAGGTTAATTGATGGGGTTAGCTAACGCGAAGCTCTTGATCGAAGCCCCGGTAAACGGCGGCCGTAACTATAACGGTCCTAAGGTAGCGAAATTCCTTGTCGGGTAAGTTCCGACCTGCACGAATGGCGTAACGATGGCGGCGCTGTCTCCACCCGAGACTCAGTGAAATTGAAATCGCTGTGAAGATGCAGTGTATCCGCGGCTAGACGGAAAGACCCCGTGAACCTTTACTATAGCTTTGCACTGGACTTTGAATTTGCTTGTGTAGGATAGGTGGGAGGCTTTGAAGCGTGGACGCCAGTTCGCGTGGAGCCAACCTTGAAATACCACCCTGGCAACTTTGAGGTTCTAACTCAGGTCCGTTATCCGGATCGAGGACAGTGTATGGTGGGTAGTTTGACTGGGGCGGTCTCCTCCTAAAGAGTAACGGAGGAGTACGAAGGTGCGCTCAGACCGGTCGGAAATCGGTCGTAGAGTATAAAGGCAAAAGCGCGCTTGACTGCGAGACAGACACGTCGAGCAGGTACGAAAGTAGGTCTTAGTGATCCGGTGGTTCTGTATGGAAGGGCCATCGCTCAACGGATAAAAGGTACTCCGGGGATAACAGGCTGATACCGCCCAAGAGTTCATATCGACGGCGGTGTTTGGCACCTCGATGTCGGCTCATCACATCCTGGGGCTGAAGCCGGTCCCAAGGGTATGGCTGTTCGCCATTTAAAGTGGTACGCGAGCTGGGTTTAGAACGTCGTGAGACAGTTCGGTCCCTATCTGCCGTGGACGTTTGAGATTTGAGAGGGGCTGCTCCTAGTACGAGAGGACCGGAGTGGACGAACCTCTGGTGTTCCGGTTGTCACGCCAGTGGCATTGCCGGGTAGCTATGTTCGGAATAGATAACCGCTGAAAGCATCTAAGCGGGAAACTAGCCTCAAGATGAGATCTCACTGGGACCTTGAGTCCCCTGAAGGGCCGTCGAAGACTACGACGTTGATAGGTTGGGTGTGTAAGCGCTGTGAGGCGTTGAGCTAACCAATACTAATTGCCCGTGAGGCTTGACCATATAACACCCAAGCAATTTGCTTGCTTCGAGCCCAAAAGCGAAAGAGCACCAGATTGCGGTGTGTGAAGACGAAACGAACCGAAAGTTCGAGAACTCACAAAACACCCGATCTATCACATACCCATTCGCTGGAGCGTGAACCCGTAAGGGCCCACGACCTGGCTACCGAATTTCTTGACGACCATAGAGCATTGGAACCACCTGATCCCATCCCGAACTCAGCAGTGAAACGATGCATCGCCGATGGTAGTGTGGGGTTTCCCCATGTGAGAGTAGGTCATCGTCAAGATTAAATTCCGAAACCCCTATCTGCGTATGCAGGTAGGGGTTTTGTTTTAGTAGAAGTCACCAATTTTGCTGGCACGTTACGACCGTAACGGGCTGGTCACAGAATTTCTTGACGACCATAGAGCATTGGAACCACCTGATCCCATCCCGAACTCAGCAGTGAAACGATGCATCGCCGATGGTAGTGTGGGGTTTCCCCATGTGAGAGTAGGTCATCGTCAAGATTGAATTCCGAAACCCCTGTCTGCTAACGCAGACAGGGGTTTTGTCTTTCTGGGAACCCTAAAAGCATTACCCCAGACTGGCTCACGGTGTCCAGGCCCAAACCACTGAGCGACACCCAGGGCGGTCGAGAACAGCGCCGCGCGAACGGCGTGGCGCAAAATGCAGTGGCCGCAGTGAAACAAGGAAGATTCTTACCGATGACGCGCACAGTCATTGTAGGTTTCCGTAGGAAGTCGCTGAAGTCAGAGTTAAATCGCTTACTGACTAAGCCGGGCGTGCACGGAAAGCCCGCCAAAAAAATTCAGACGTGCCGCTCCAGTATCACCCACCAGCGAGTACGGTAGCGCAACTGCACCGGCAGGGTTTGCGGCAGGATCGCCAGTAGCTTATCGGTGTTCTCCAGACGGAAGACTCCGGACAGCCGCAAGTCGGCAATGTCCGCTGAACACGTCAGATAACCGTGTCGGTAGCGTGCGACTTCATTGAGAAAGTCACCCAGGCGAATGTTGCGGGTAACGATCAGGCCATCGACCCACGCGCCGGCATCCATATCCAGCGGTGGAGCCGGCTTCGCCTGTTTGTGATCGATCAAGTAACTCTGTCCGGCCTGCACCCGTATCGGCTCTCCGCCAGCGGCCCGCGGCGAATGAATCGCGACCAAGCCGCTGGTGACGCTGAGCCGTGTGCAGTCATCGTCCTGACGTAGGATGAATCGCGCGGCCACACCTTCGTACACGCCGTGACGACTTTGCACCCGCAACGGTCGATCAAATGAAGACGCCTCGTCGATCCCGCCGCAGGTCACGATGATTTCGCCGCGCGTCAGTTTGATCAGCCGTTGTTGCGCGGTGTAATCGAGATCCACCGCACTGGCGGTGTTGAGTTCCAGGCGGGTGCCGTCGGGCAATTGGAAGCCGCGGCGCTCGCCCGTGGCGGTGGCGAAGTCGGCGGTCCACTGTTGCCAACCCACCGCATCCTTTCCCAGCCACGCCGCCGAACCCATCAACAATGCACCGGACAGCAGCTTCAGAGCCTGTCGTCGTCCCAATCCCTGGGCACTGTTTTCCAACGTGTTGAAGGCGACTTGAGCGCCGGGCACGGCGCGCAGATTACTGCTCAACTCGGCTTGCAGGGACTGCACCCGCTGCCAGGCTAATTCGTGTTCGAAATGCTCCGCGCGCCAGACATCGCATTGCTGGCGCAGCCTCGGATTAGCTGCGTTGTTGCGCAGTCGCAGCAGCCAATTGATGGCCTGTTTGACCACCTGCTGATGAAGTTCACCGCTTCGGTGCAGTAACGAGTTATCCACAGGCATCACGCTTCATACCGCAAGACATAGAAGTGATACAGCGCATCAGCGAATTAACGTTCCATCGAACGCAGGGACAAACCCATCTGCTCGGCAACCTGCTTGTGGGTAAGTCCATCGCAAAGCGCCAGCACAAAAGCCTGATGCACTTTCGGCTTAAGTCCTGCAAGCATGCGGATGACTGTGCTGCAAACTCAGGAGAGGACATGAACGCGACAGCCTGAACGTCACAAATGATAATTGGTCGCATTGTCATCAAGGGTTACGGAATTTGCAACTGCCGGTCGAACAACTGTCATCACAAAAAGCTATTCAACCGCTCTGGCACACCGTTCGGCGGGAATACCGGGCAAATCCTACAAAGCCCTAAGATTTCTCCGACTGGTGCCGACAGACTGGGGAGACATGCGTGCACCAAAGTAGAGCGGCCGGAGAAAGCCGCCTGCGCTGTTACATGGAATGTTGCACCTGGAACGCATCCCCACTTTTTGCATAAGAAGTCCCATGAAATGAATCTCAAATTCAGCCATAAAATCCTTCTGGCCGCCTCTGGCGTCGTGGTGCTGGCTTTTGCGTTGTTCACTTTGTACAACGACTATCTGCAGCGAAACACCATCCGGCAAAACCTCGAGTCCTCCGTCCAGCAAGCCGGCGACCTGACCGCCAGCAGTGTGCAGAACTGGATGAGCGGCCGTGTACTGGTCCTGGAAAACCTCGCACAGAACGTCGCTCATCAAGGCGCCAGCGCGGACCTTCCAGGCCTGGTTGATCAACCGGCCTTCACCTCTAACTTCCAGTTCACCTATGTTGGCCAGGCCAATGGGGTGTTCACCCAACGCCCCGACGCGAAGATGCCGGACGGTTATGATCCGCGTCAGCGTCCCTGGTACAAACAAGCCGTGGCCGCCGACAAAACCATGCTGACGCCGCCGTATATGGCCGCGGTCGGTGGCTTGGTGGTGACCATCGCCATGCCGGTGAAAAAGAACGGCGAATTGCTCGGTGTCGTCGGTGGTGACCTGAGCCTGGAAACCCTGGTGAAGATCATCAACTCGGTGGACTTCGGTGGCATAGGCCACGCGTTCCTGGTCAGCGCCGACGGTCAGGTGATCGTCAGTCCGGACAAAGACCAGGTGATGAAAAACCTGAAGGACATCTACCCGAACTCTGGCGTGCGCATCGAGAAGGGTAATCAGGACGTCACTCTGAACAAGCAGGACCGCATCCTTTCGTTCACCCCGGTGAGTGGTTTGCCGAATGCCGAGTGGTACATCGGTCTGTCGATCGACAAGGACAAGGCCTACGCGCCTCTGAGCCAATTCCGTACCTCGGCGCTGATCGCAATGTTTATCGCCGTGAGCGTTATTGCGGTGCTGCTGAGCCTGCTGATCAATGTGTTGATGCGTCCACTGACCACCATGGGCCGCGCGATGCAGGACATCGCCCAGGGCGAGGGCGACCTGACCCGTCGTCTGGCCGTGGAAAGCAAAGACGAATTCGGTGAGTTGGGCGGTTCGTTCAACCAGTTCGTGGAGCGGATTCACGCCTCGATTTCCGAAGTGTCCTCGGCGACCCGTCAGGTCCACGATTTGTCGCAACGGGTGATGGCATCATCCAACGCCTCGATCGTCGGCTCCGACGAACAAAGCGCGCGCACCAACAGTGTGGCGGCGGCGATAAATCAACTGGGCGCCGCTACTCAGGAAATCGCCCGCAATGCCGCCGATGCTTCGCAGCACGCCAGCGGTGCGAGCGAGCAGGCGGACGACGGTCGTCAGGTGGTGGAAAAAACCATCCTGGCCATGACCGAGCTGTCGCAGAAAATCAGCCTGTCCTGCACCCAGATCGAAACCCTGAACGCGAGCACCGATAACATCGGGCACATTCTCGATGTGATCAAAGGCATCTCCCAGCAGACCAACTTGCTCGCGCTTAACGCCGCCATCGAAGCGGCGCGTGCCGGTGAAGCCGGTCGTGGGTTTGCGGTGGTGGCGGACGAAGTGCGCAACCTGGCGCATCGCACGCAGGAGTCGGCGGAAGAGATCCATAAGATGATCACCTCGCTGCAGATCGGTTCTCGCGAAGCGGTGACCACCATGAACGCGAGTCAGGTCTCCAGCGAAGAGACCGTCGAAGTGGCGAACCAGGCGGGCCTGCGACTGGTCAGCGTGACCCAGCGCATCGGCGAAATCGACGGCATGAACCAGTCGGTGGCCGCGGCGACCGAAGAGCAGACGGCGGTGGTGGAAACCCTCAACGTCGACGTTAACCAGATCAACTTGCTGAACCAGCAGAGCGTGGCGAACCTCAATGAAACGTTGAAGGATTGCGATGCGTTGTCGTTGCAGGCGAACCGGTTGAAGCAGTTGGTGGATAGCTTCAAGATCTGATGGAGTTCTAACAGACCGCGTTATCGTTCTTCGCAGGCAAGCCTCGCTCCTACAGGGTTTCGATGCCCTTGTAGGAGCGAGACTTGCCCGCGAAAGCGGTAGGAAAGTCACCGCTGAACCAAAGCCCTACACAAACAGCTTCAACACATTATTCATCGCATCATCCGCAAACCCCTGCACAAAATCCTTGAACCCCGGCAACGCCTCAACCCCTCCCTGCGCCGGTTCGGCAATGATGGTCCAGGTCGCCCGCGACTTGCCCACACCCAGCGGTTCAACACTCATCGCCGCCCACAAATTGGCGACGCCCAGCGTGTTGTAAATTGTGGTCCACGTCATGCTCAACGCCTGGTCATCCCGCGAATTGAGTTGCTCGACCACCAGGTTGCCGTCCTTGAAGAATTTCTTGCGCAGCGACGACACGCCTTCGCCCGTCATCTCGATGTGCGACAGCGCCGGAATGAATTGATCGAAGCCGGCAAAATTACCGACCACTGCCCAGACCTGCACGGCATCCGCCGGCACTTCCACCGAAGACACGACGTGGCAGCCTTGCGGGTTTTTGATCAGGGTATCGGGTTGCAGGTTTTTCATGGTTTTGCTCCGGTTGAGTGAATCAGATGAAATTGATTTCTTTGAGGTAGTCGCAGCCACGACGCAGCAGCGCCGGGGATTTTTCCGGGTAGTGCGCGCCCATCTGCCGCACGCCGGCCTGGGCGTTGGCGTGGCCGATCATCGAGATGTCGCCGATGTCTTCCTCGAAGCCGTTGAGGTAGAAACCAAGCACGCCGAACAGCGCGTTGTCAGTGTCAACCCGGCCCAATTGCTGCTGCCAGTCGGCGACGCTGACCATGGAGAATTCCCGGCCAGCCTCACGGAATGACGCGACGTAATCGTCCCAACTCAGGGGCTCGGGGTTGTGCAGGTTGAACACCGCTTTTTCAGGCGAATAACGGCTGGCATGGAAGGCGATAAAGCGGGCGAGAAAGTCCACCGGCATCAGGTCGAAGTTCAGCGCGAATTCCGGCACCTGGCCGAGCTGGATCGAGCCCTTGAGCATCAGCATCAAGCGATTTTTATGCGGCTGGCAGACGCCGGTCAGGCTGTTGAAACTGATGTTGCCGGGGCGATATAGATTGACCCGCACCCCACGCTCGCGTGCCCGTTCGAGGATCCGTTCGCCAACCCATTTCGACAGGTTGTAGCCGTTCTTGATGTAGATCGGCGGGGTTTGCGCGGCGGGCAACTCCAGCACCCGGCCATCGTCGGCAATGGTGCTGGACGCAGAGAGCGTGGAGACAAAATTGAAGATCTTCTTGCTGCGCCCTTCGCACAACCGAAGGCATTCGAAAATCGGCTCGACGTTGTCCCGCGCCAATGACTCGTAATCAAGCACGTGATTGACGTTGGCGGCGTTGTGCACCAACGCGCCGAACTCTCGATCGAGGCGTTCGTAAACGTCCGCATCGAGCCCCAATGCCGGGCGCGTAATGTCCGCCGCGTAAACCTGCACCCGGCTCAGGTCCAGATGCTCAAGGCGATTTTCACGCAGCGCGTGAGCGAAGCGCTCGGTTGCCGATTGCCCGCCGCCATCGCGTACCAGGCAGGCGACTTCGCTGACGCCCCATGCCAGCAACGCCTCGACGATGTGGACACCGACAAAACTGTTGGCGCCTGTGACGATCACCTTGTGCTCATCGCCCATGCGGCTGATGGGCAGCGGCTCAATATCCAGCTCGCGGAAGGCATCCGCCAGCGCCTGCGCACTCAGGACTTCCTCGGTACCGGAGCCCCGCACCAGCGTCGCCAGCTTCGCAATGGTCGGCAATTCAATGAAGCGATTGATCGAAATGCTGCGGCCGAATTCCTCGCGCAATCGCAGCAACATCCGTGACAGCAGAATCGAATGGCCGCCCAGATTGAAGAAGCTTTCGTCGGTCGAAATATCGCTGGCCGGCAGTTCCAGCAGCTCGGCCCAGATCTCCAGCAACAGCGCTTCATCGGCGCTGACGGGCAAGCGCCGCGCCGTGTTTTCAGCCACATTCACTGGCATCGCCAGTAAGGCTTTGCGGTCGACCTTGCCGTTGCTGGCGAACGGCATGCTCGGCAGTTCGGTCCAGGCGATGGGTTGCATGTAGTCCGGCAAGAACTGCATCGCATGAGCCTTCAACCCCTCGCGAGCGACGCCCGGTTGTTCCTCCTGAGGTTGCGCGAGAAAGGCCAGGATCCGTCGCTGACTGTCGATGACCACCGCCACCTGACGGTACAACTGACTGTCGCGCAGGCAGCGTTCGATCTCTTCCGGCTCGACCCGAAAGCCACGGATTTTCACCTGATTGTCTCGCCGCCCGCACAACTCGATGCCGTCACCGGTCCACTTCGCCATGTCGCCGGTCCGGTAGGCGCGCAGACGCTGGCCATCCGGCAGATTCAAGTCCAGATAGCGCTCGGCGGTCTGCTGCGGGTTGTTCAGATAACCCAGGCACACCCCCGGCCCGACGATGTACAACTCACCGACGGTCTGCTCGGCCACCGGTTTAAACCCCTCATCGAGAATCAGCACCTGGCTGTTGGCAATCGGCGCCCCGAGGGTGCGGTTGCTGTCGCCAGCGCGCAGCTGGCGCGCGGTGATCAGCACCGTGGCTTCGGTCGGGCCATAGAGGTTGTAGAGGTTGCCCTGACGGGTGAGCTGCTCGATGACATAGGGCTCGCAGACATCGCCACCGGTCATCACATGATCCAGAACCTGCAGCTGTTCCAGCGGCAAAATGCTCAACAGTGCCGGCGGCAAAAATGCATGACTGAGGCGTTGATGACGGATCAGCTCAACCAGTTGCAACGGGTCGCGGCGCTGGTCGTCGTTCGGCACGATCAGCTCGGCGCCCTGCAGCAAGGTTGGGAAAATGTCGATCAGCGACGAGTCGAAACTCAACGACGAAAACTGCAAGGCCTGACTGTGTTCGGTCAGCTGCACATAGTCGGCGTACCAGGCGGTGAAGTGCGCGAGGTTGGCCTGGCTGAGCAATACGCCTTTGGGATGGCCGGTGGTGCCCGAGGTGTAGAGTGCCATGCACGGCGCATCAAGGTCGGGGCGCTGGCGCATCAAGGATTGGCTGAGGTCCACATCGTCGAAGTCGATGCGGCTGATGTCCAGCGCCGGCATTTCGTCGGCGAGTGGATGCTGGCCGTCATGCAGCAACAACACAGCTCCGGCGTTCGAAAGGATGTATTGCTGACGTTGCAGTGGATGGCTCGGCTCCAGCGGCAAGTACACCGCGCCGCTGCCTAGAATCGCCAGGATCCCCGCATACAACGCGCTGCATTTCGGCAGGCAGATCCCGACCACCAATGGCCCTTGATGCTGAGCGAGCAATGGCAGCAAGCGCTGCTGGATCGCGCGGCTGTGGGCATGCAATTGCCGATAGCTCAGCGAGGTGCCGTCGATGTTCAGCGCGGGTCGTTCGGCGGATTTGATGAAGCGCTGTTCGAGGCGCTCGATCATCGGGATCCGGGCGAGTGCTTGCAGCCACGGTTGAGCGGTGTTGTTGAGTTGATGAACGAATGCCAGGCGTTCTAAAAACTGCAGGTTTTCAACCTGGTCAAAATGGGTAGTCGATGCCGGTTCGGCTTGGAGAAAGTACTCGGCATCCCGGGAGAATCGGCTGACCAGCAGCGCGACATGGTCCACCAGTTCCGCCACCGCCCGCAGGCGCAACGCCTGGCCATTTCCAGAAGGTTCATCGGCAATCGGCACGCGGGTGAACAGCTTCGATCCAAGCATGCACAGCAGGTCCATCGACGGCAACCCGCAGACGCCTGGCGCGCCGACGCCCAGTTGCAGTGTCAGTCGCGGCGCATCGCTCAGGACTGAAAACCCCTGGCTCGCATCGTCGATCAGCAGATCAAACGACGGCGGCTCGTCGAATGCCTCGAGCCGCACCAGCGAATGACCCTGTTGTTCAAGTTCCAGCGCCAGGTCGGTCAAGGCCTGGCTGTGCCCAATGAGCAGAATGTCGAGACGTCTCATGATGTTCTCCTCGTTAAACCAGGTAGTCGCTGAGGGCGTCTTGCACGCACGGCGAATCGAGCAGCGAACTGCTGCGGAAAAACCGCACGATGTTGGCGACCAGCGGGTGATGACGATTGATCGGGAAGGCCATGCCCGATATTTCGTTCTTGAGTGCCTGGCGCGTCGCGTCGCTGATCTGCAAGGCTTCGATCAGGCGGAAGTCGAAGGACTTCTGGATGTCGTTGGTCAGGTAATGGCCGATGAACACCGGCAGGATTTGTGCGATGAGCTGACGGTCGGCTTCGCTCGCGGTGTGCCAATAGATGCGCACCATCCGCGACCAGAACCCGGAGTGGCGGCCCTCGTCGAGCAAGTGGTCGGCCATCAGGCCCTTGATCGATTGCTTGACCGTGTCGTCTTTGGCGAACGCCGCCACATCGCCGGTCACGGTGTTCTCGGCGATGGCCACGCAGATCAGTTCCACGGCGCTGCGCAAGTGTTCCGGTGCGAGGGCCACGGCCGCCGGGATCGCCCGGCTTAGTTCGATTTCATCCGGCAGCTGGATGGGCGTGATGCCGGTCATGGCGACGGTCTGCTGCATGAAATCCATGGCGACCAGCGCGTGGTAATCCTCGTCCACCACCACGGTCATGGCGTCATAACGACAGGCGAACGGGAACGCCACGGCGAAGCGATTCTTGGCGATGCTGCGGGCGGTCTTGTCGACAATCTCGGTTTCGAAAATCACCACGTCGTTGATGAATTTGTAGAGCGTCTGCACCAGCGCGAAGTCCCGTTGTTCCGGGCATTCGCGCAGGAAGGTTTCACTCAGCACCAATGGCTGGCGGCTCAACGGGTAGATCAGCTTGTCGTCGTTCTCCAGCACCCGCCGGGGCCGTGTGCGGATGGTCGCGCGGCTCTCCCAGGCGTCGGCGAAGGATTGGTAGTCGGCGGCGTTCATGCGTTCACCTCGGCAACCGGTTCGCTCATGCTCAGGCGCAGGCCATCCCACAAAGCGATGCGGCTTTCCACGGCGGCGATGGCGCTGGCGTAGACGTCTTCTTCGCGTTGCGAATCGCCATTGACCAGGCGTGCAAGGAGTTTTTCAGCGGCGGGGCCGTGGTCTTCGGAATCGACTTCGATGTGCCGCTCGAGGTAGTAACGGAAGGTCGGCGCCTGTTCGATGCCGATGCCCCAGTCATCGAGAATTCGCTGGAACATCTGCGGGATGACGCTCTCGCGACCATGCAGAAATGCCGCCGCAACGCTGTGCCCCGGCGCATGCAACGCGGTGTGCAACGTGTTGCGCACGAACTGCGCGGCCGCCGGATCGACGTCAACGCTTTGCAGCGCCACGTCGTAACTCACGCCTTCTTGCTGCAACGCCACGAAGCGTTCCACGGCGACCGTGCTGGCGCCGACTTCGCGCATCGCATCGAGGTACAACTCGAAGTGACTGTAATGACCCTGGGCCGGACGATCATCGGACTCTTCACCCAGCACGATTTCATTGATAAGGCGCGCGGCCTGCGGATCTCGCGGCGGCAGCCAGGGCAGTTGAACGCAGGTCAATTCCTGTTGCAGGCGTTTGGTCAGCGACATGAAATCCCACACCGCAAAGACATGGCTTTCCATGAAGCGTTGAAGTACCGAGAGTGAATGTATTTCAGAGAAGATCGGGTGCGCACTAAGCTCTGCTTTCTTCTGGATGAGGCGGTCTTTATTCGTTTTCATGAGCGAGCCTATAAGTGATCGGGATTGCCGTTAAGGAAGTTGTGATCAATAAGTGACGGTCGTTTAACGTTTTTTGTTGGCGTGCGGATGCCTCAATTAAATTGATGCCATTCAGTGCGATAAAGTCGTTTCGGTGCCGTGTTTATTGGCGGCGGAGAAAAATTAATACATGAACAAAGTGTCGGGCAAGTGATATTTATATTATTTACAAGTTCAACTTTCTTGTGCGCGACAAGTTCCAATAAAACTATAGATCTCAGTTTTATTTGGGCGTAGTTGCTCCTTTCGACGAAGTATCGTCAAAATTCAAATAAAGAGTGAATGCCTCACTCAAAGCAACTTTCAAAGTTGTTCCGTTGAATGCTTAAAGGGGGTGGAAGTTGGCTGGGATTGACGCCGGTGCTTCCTTTCCCGTGACAAGACTCCTTCCGTAGGTTCTTGGTGCGAGGACTGCACCGCCAATGCGGTGCGTCGCCCGTTCATTATTCGTTGGCAGCCCAAGAGTGAGCGTAAATCACGGCCGCCGCTATCGCCCGGATGTCATCTTTGCTGGCGTATTGATGGAGCTTGAGGAAGGGAGGTCGATCGATGGCAAGGCGTTAGGGAAGGACGTGCGGGCACTGAGTGAGTCGGTGTGAGCGGAGGGGTGTGTAAGGAGATTATTCACGGCAAGCCAGGCGCACAGTTCGAACTGCGCGCCCAGGTTTGGCGCCGGGTTGTTCTACCGGGAGGTTTTCTTGCTTTGCGCCTCAGGGCTGTCGAGGTAGCGCGTGATGACCTCGACACCGCGGTTGAGGTGGTGTTCGAGCAGCTTCACCGCGCTTTCGATGTCGCGGTCTTCGGTGGCCAGCAACAGCGCCCGGTGATCATCCTGGGACAGTTTGCCCAGGCCCATGGCTTCCAGGTTGAAGCGCAGGAAGCGCTCCTCTTCGTTCAGGCCGTCTTCAATCAGTCTCAAGAGCCGACGGTTAGGCGCCTTGCTGTAAAGCGACATGTGGAAGAGACGATTGAGCCGTCCGATCTCGGCGTAGTCGTGTTCTGTTTCCAGGTTATCGATATAGCGGGCAGCGTCTTCGAAATCCTTCGCATCAAGCAAGGGAATCGACAGGCGCAGGGCTTCGGACTCCAGCAGAATCCGCAGCGCATAGGTTTCGACGGCATCGCCCTGAACCAGCGGTGCAACCACCGCGCCTTTATGGGCGATGACGTTGAGCAGCGCCTGGGCTTCAAGCTGGCGCAACGCTTCGCGCACCGGCATGCGGCTGACGCCGAACAGGTCGGCCAGATCTTGCTGGCGCAACGCGGTGCCGCAGGGAATGCGTCCATCGAGAATGGCCGAACGCAGGGTTTCTTCGATCACCGAACGTGCCAGGTGAGCGGGAATCGGCCCGTTGACCTTGATACTGCTGAGCGGGTTGGGCTTCTGTGTCACGACTACGCACCCTGTCTGGCTGAAATATTTGGATCCAAATGGACACTAGTGACTGCCATGCAGCTTGTCAAACGGACAAAAGATCGCAGCCTGCGACTTTTCATGTCATTCACCATTCAAAGTCTAGCGGGTCGCCGGTGATTGCACCGTGCCATTGTCTTTTAACGGGCTAACCTGCACCATCAACCGAATTCCACCTGCCTGATCTGGATGCCTCGCATTGGCGGTACGTTTCGCGATCCCTCGGACTTTGCGCTGGCTGTGCTGCGCGTTGCTGCTGGCCGGCGTCATGCTGGGCGGGCTGCATGCCGATTGGGATTTTTCGCTGATCAGCCGCAAGGCGCAGGCCTTATACGGGCCGTTGGGCGACGGGAAACCGCGCATCGATGCCTGGCAGCAGTTACTGGCCACGCAAAAACAAGTCAGCGAGCTGGAACAGCTCAATGTGGTTAACCAGTTTTTCAACAAACAGGTGCGTTACGTTGAGGACATCGACCTGTGGCACGAGGTCGATTATTGGGAAACACCCATCGAAGCCCTGTGGAAGGGTGCCGGCGATTGCGAAGACTACGCGATCGCCAAGTATTTCAGCCTGCGCCATCTCGGCGTTTCCAGTGACAAGCTGCGCATCACCTACGTCAAGGCTTTGCGGCTGAATCGGGCGCACATGGTGCTGACTTACTACTCGAGCCCCGAGGCGATGCCGCTGGTGCTCGACAGCCTGATCGATGCAATAAAACCGGCCAGCCAACGAACTGATCTGCTGCCGGTCTACTCTTTCAATGCTGAAGGGTTGTGGTTGCCGGGCGCCAAGGGCAACAAGAAGGTCGGTGATACCAAGCGCCTGTCTCGCTGGCAGGACGTGTTGAAGAAAATGCAGGCCGAAGGTTTCCCGGTCGAGACGACTAACTAGGAGCACGCGCTCAGATGTCTTTGTTCAAACAGCTGTTGATCGCTATCTGTCTGTTCCTGGTGGTCGCCTTCACCGGCAGCTTCATGGTCAGCCTGGAAAGCTCGCGCACTCAGTACGTCAACCAGTTGCGCTCCCACGCCCAGGACGCCGCGACGGCATTGGCGCTGTCCCTGACGCCGAACATCGACGACCCGGCGATGGTCGAGTTGCTGGTCAGTTCGATCTTCGACAGCGGTTATTACGCGAGCATCCGCGTGGTCGACCTCAAGACCGACCAGACCATCGTCGAGCGCAGCGGCATTCCAGCGGTGAACAATGTGCCGGACTGGTTCGTCAAAATGATCGGCCTGGAACCGGCCGGCGGCGATGCACTGGTCAGCCGTGGCTGGGAGCAGGCCGCGCGGGTCGAAGTGGTCAGCCATCCGATGTTCGCGTTGGCCAAGCTGTGGCAGAGCGCGCTGGGCAGCCTCGGCTGGTTGCTGATCTGCGGTGCGGTGAGCGCGGTGTTGGGTGCGCTGTTGCTGCGTCGACAACTGAAGCCGCTGGATTACATGGTCAAGCAATCCCACGCCATCGCTCGCCGCGAATTCCTCAGCCTGCCGGAACTGCCGCGCACGCCGGAACTGCGCCGTGTGGTGCAGGCGATGAATCAGATGGTTGAAAAGCTCAAGGCGCTGTTTCAGGAACAGGCCGAACGCAGTGAAAAATTGCGGGTCGAGTCCTATCAGGACAACCTGACGGGCCTGGCCAACCGGCGCTACTTCGAGATGCAATTGAACGCTCGGGTGAGCAATCCGGAGCAAGCCAGTTCGGGCTATCTGCTGCTGTTGCGGGTCAAGGACCTGGCCGGTTTGAACCAGCGTCTGGGCGGTCAACGCACCGACCAACTGCTGCAAGCGGTGGGCGAGCAACTGTCCCGCGAGTGCGCCAAGTACCCGGAAACGCAAAATCTCGTCACGCGCATCCGTGGCGGTGAGTTCGCCGTGCTGGCGCCGGGGCTGGTGCGTGAAGAAGCGCTGCAACTGGCGCAAAACCTCGACAGTGCCTTGTCGAGCCTGCATGCGACCGGCGCCACTGACGTGGCCTCGGTAGCGTCGATCGGGCTGGCACCGTTTATTCATGGCGACTCACCGCAGGCCGTGTTGGGCTTGGCCGATCAGGCACTGGCCCAGGCTGAAGGGCAAGGTGAACAGAGCTGGGCGTGCCTCGACCACAGCGCCTCGGCCAGCGTCGGGGATGACCATCACGCCTGGAACAACTTGCTGGATCAGGCGCTGAATCAGCACCGTTTCCAGTTGTATTTCCAACCGGTGGTGGCCAGCCAGGACACGCAACTGGTGCTGCATTACAAGGTGCTGTCGCGGTTGATCGACGACCAGGGCCAGACCATTCCCGCCGGACGTTTCCTGCCGTGGCTGGAACGCTTTGGCTGGACCGCGCGCCTGGATCGGCTGATGTTGGAACTGGTGCTGGAGCAGATGGCCGAGCATGAAGAGTCGCTGGCGCTGAACCTGTCTTCGGCGACGTTGGCCGATCCGCAGGCGCTGAATAAAATCTTCGAGATCTTGCGTGTTCACTCCGATCTCGGACCACGGCTGACGCTGGAAATCGGCGAGGAGCAACTGCCCGAGCAAGCGATGCTGGAAGAACTGACGCGGCGTCTGCGTGAGCTTGGGTTCTCGTTGAGCCTGCAACGGTTTGGCGGACGCTTCAGCATGATCGGCAACCTGGCACGGCTGGGCTTGGCGTATCTGAAAATCGACGGCAGTTACATCCGCGCGATTGATCAGGAAAGCGACAAGCGCCTGTTCATCGAGGCGATCCAGCGGGCGGCACATAGCATTGATCTGCCGTTGATTGCCGAGCGGGTCGAGACCGAAGGGGAGTTGCTGGTGATTCGGGAAATGGGGTTGTATGGGGTTCAGGGGCAGTTGTTTGGTGAGCCGAAGCCTTGGCGGTGAGGCTTTAGGATTTGGTCGTCTGGGAGTCCGTCTTCGCGGGCAAGCCTCGCTCCTACAAGGTCGTGCGTTGGCGTAAACCTGTAGGAGCGAGGCTTGCCCGCGAAGGCGTCAGCACAGACAACATCAAAGGCCGAAGCCTCAGATCAACCCCGTCTCATCATCATCAATCAAATGACTCAACCCACCCAACGCCTCACGGGCCTGGGTCCGGTCCATCAGCTTGGCCTGGGCGGCGGCCGGCAGGTCGGTGACGCGGATCACGCCTTTGCTGGTCAGCACCTGGATCAAGTCGTCGAGTACCCGGATCATTTCCAGGTCGCTCTGCTTGAGCTGCTTGAGGCTGTTTTCCACGGCCTCATTGGCGTACCAAGCCTGGATTTCATGGTGGTCGGCCGGCAGCGTTTCCGTGGCCTCGGCGTAGGCCGCGGCTTCCACGCGCACTAACTGACCTTGCGCATCGCGTTGCACGTAGAACATTGAGCATCCCTCAGAAATGAACCAGCGTCATGCTGTCAGCAGCATAGGCCAACTGGACGCGAGTATGCGGTGCGGCGACGAAATCGTCACCGGGGGGATAGATGCTAACGTGACGGCCGCCCCATAAGGGCGGCCGTTTTTCGTTGGATCAGCTGTTGTTGTGGTCGACTTTGATGGTCGGGTCACTGCCGGCAATCAACGTGTGAATGTTGGCGCTGGACCAGTTGTTGCCTTCCAGTTTGATCGTCACATCCGGCGTTGCGGCGGCCGCGTCGCCCGAGTTGAACTTGCCGCCGGAGCTGACTTGCAGCGACGACACACCATCCACGGTGCTGATCTTCAGGAAGTTGTCGATGGTGCTGCCGGTTTCGCCTTGCAGCAGATCGCGCAGGTCGATGCGGTCACCTTCGCTGGCCTTGAAGTCCTTGATCACGTCGCTGCCGGTGTCGCCAGCCTTCCAGACGAAGGTGTCGGCGCCCGAACCGCCAATCAGGATGTCGTTGCCCTGACCGCCCATCAACGAGTCGTTACCCGAGCCGCCGAGCAGAATGTCATTGCCCTTGCCGCCGTCGAGCAGGTCATTGCCGCCCTGGCCGAAGAGAATGTCATTGCCCGCACCGCCCAACAGCGAGTCGTTGCCGTCATGGGCACCGGACACGTCGAACGCGTTGTAGTGCTCGGTGATGAACTGGTGCACGTTGCTGGTGGTGACTTTGCTGACGTCCACGCCGGTTTCTTTGGCGACGAACGCCTGCATCGCCTGATAACCCTCGCCGGCAATGCCGTTGAAGCTCACCAGGTCGCCGAACAGGATGTCATTACCGTTACCGCCATTGACCGTGTCGGAGCCCGGCAGGGTCGCTTCGGTGTGACCGATGATCGAGTTGGCCAGGTCTTTCGGATCGATGTTGGTTTGCGGCGTCTTGTCCGAATCGTACGGTTTGAGGTCGCTGAGGGTGACGTCTTTGTTCAGGCCGATGGCTTCGACCGTCGACACCTTGTCCAGCAGCGCGAAACCGCTGGTGGAGTTGTCGATGGCGCTGGAGCCGGTGCTGCTGCCGTTACCGTCGCGATAGGACAGCTCGTACGTGCCGTTGCCTTCGGCGTGAATAGTGCCCAGTTCGGAACTGCTCCAGTAACCGCCCCACGAGCTCTTGTACGTCTGCAGCGTGACGGTGCCGGAGTTATCGATGGTCAGGTAATGAGTGCTGTCCAGATAACCGGAGTAGGTCTGCCCCAACTTGTAATTGGTGGTGGTAATGACGTCATCGAGCTTCACGTTGCCGAACAAAGTCGGGTTGGTCTGCTCACCGCTCTGGTAGTAGGTCGGCTTGCCGTCGGTGATGAAGTACGTGAGGTTCTTCGCCCCGGTATTGGCGATGGCGTCGGCGCTCTGGAACCAGTTCGCCGTGGTTTTGAACACGTCTTCGTAGTTGGTGCCGCCGCCGGACGCCATGGAATCCAGTACCGCTTTGAGCAGGATCAGCGCATTCGGATCGTTCAGGTTCACCGAGACAGACTTGTTGACCTGGTTATCGAAGTCCGCGAGGAAGATGTTCACGGTGCCGGAGTTGCCGCCCATGCTCTGCTTGAGCGTGTTGAACACCGCGGTCAGCGAGTCTTTGGCGGCGCTGATCGACGACGCGCTCATGCTGCCCGAACTGTCGACCATGAACGCGATGTTGTAGTTGGTGCCTGGCACCACGGTCAGCCCGCAGATGTCGGCGACCATGATGTCGTTGCCGTCAGTGCCGGTGATGGTGTCATCGGCCGCGGTAGCGGTGACGGCGTTGTAGACCGCCGGGTAAACGGTGACCGGGATCGTCGCGGTGCTGACCGCCGAACCGCCGAGTACCTCGGTGGAGGTCGAGGTTACGGTCAGGTTGAACTGGCCGTTGTAGTACGGCGGTGGGGTCACGGTCAGGGAGCCGAGGTTCCAGCCGGTGACGTTGGCTTCACCCGACGAGGTGCTGGCGGTGAAGGTGTGGCCGGCGCCATCGGTGAGCACGGAGCCCGCCGGGATGCCGCTGATTTTCACGACCAGGCTTTCGGAGCCGTCGGTGTCCGTGAGCGCAGTCTTGATCGCAGACAGGTGAACGCTGGTGCCTTCGGCCGCTTCGTTGAGCTTGTAGCCGTCGTAGTAGCCTTCGCCATTGGTGCCGTGCAAATCGGAAACTGTCACGCCGGAAGCGGCCAGGTCTGCAATGCCGGTGTACAGCGGCACGCCAGCGCTGCTCAGGTCGACCGCTGCAGCGCCGTTGACCGACAGGTTGACGTCATAGCTGCCCGGGCCGCTCTGGTTGTGGTGGTAGATGTCCAGGGTGTAGTAGCCGCTGGCGGTCGGGGTGAACGAACCGCTCAGGTTGCCACCCGCGCCCCAGAGTGCGCTGGCCACGTTTTTGCCGCCGATGGTCACGAGCAGGCTGTCATCGCCGGTGCCGCTGAAGGTGTAGGTCTTGCCGGCTTCGAGGTAGATCAGGCCGGACGTTTTCGACGCGGTGCCCGCGGTCACGCTGCCGTCGGACTGCACGTTGGTCACGGTAGTGCTGCTGTTCGGTTTCCCGGCGGCGTCGATCACCGACTTCAGCGTGTTCGAAGCCGCGCCAGTGCCGTCGGAGCCGAGGCCCGACAGGCCGGTCCAGACTTCCTTGGTCAGGCCCGTGGATTTGACGCTGTTGTCCGCAACGCTCAGGGACGGCGCGTCGGCAACTGGCGTGATGTCGATTTTGATCGTGCCGGTGTTGCCCAGCAGAGAACCGTCGGTTGGCTGGAACTTGATCTGCGCGTAGTCCGCCAGATTGTTGCCCACACCGGTGCCGCCGTAACCATTGGTACCGGACTCGTTGGCATCCGGCAGGAAGCGCACTTTACCCGCGTCGATGTCAGCCTTGGACAGGGTCTGATTGTTCGTCACGTCGGTCCAGGTCGAACCGTTCAGGTACTGCAATTTGCCTTCGCCCGGCAGGCCGGTGATTTTCACGCCGAGGTTGGCGGCCGGGCTGTCGACATCGCTGACGCCGAAGGTCGACCAGCCGAGGATCAGCGGGGTGTCTTCGGTGCCGGTGACGTTGAGCGGTGCGGCGGTCGGTGCATCGTTCACGGCCACGACGTTGACGGTGGTGGTCGCGGTGTTCGAGTAGTTGCTGCCATCGGTCACGGTCACGGTAATGATCCGCGGCACGGTGCTCGGGTCTTCACTGCTGTTGGTGAAGCTGATGTTCTTGATCTGTTGCATGTAGTCGGCCAGCGTCGCATTGCCGGACAACGTCAGCGTGACGGTGCCGTCCTTGCTGTTGGCATTGATGCTGATGCCGTTGACGCTGTTGCCCAGGTTCAGCGCATCGCCCGGCTGACGGTTGGTCAGCACGATGGTCGCGCCGGTCAGCATCGTGCTGTCCGGGTCGGTGATTTTCAGGTCGGTGTCGCCGATCGATACGCCTTGGCCCGTGGTGCCTTCGGTGAAGGTCACGTTGTAGTTGGCACCGGTGGCGCCACTGGAGTTGTTGGCGTCCAGGTCGAGTACGGGTGGCGCATCGTTGTCGACGATCGCGGTGCTGATGCTGCCGTTGGTCGCGCTGATCGCCAGGTTCTCGAAGTTGCCGCCGGTGGCCGAGTCGATCTTGACCACGAAGTTTTCAGTGCCTTCGGTGATCCGGTCGTCCAGGGTCGCGACGTTGAAATTCGCCGTGCTGGCACCCGCCGGAATTTTCACGGTGTACACACCGGTGAAGTCCGAACCGTCGGCGGCGGTGCCGCTGTAGGTGATCTTCAGGGTGACTTCGGTCTGCGCCGGGCTCGTCAGGCTGACGGTGTAACTGGCGGTCTGGCCTTCGGTCACCGACGTGCTGCCGGTGATGCTGACTTCAGTTCTGTCTTGAGTGTCGGTGACGTTGGTGACGGCTGCGGCCGGGCTTTTGACCAGGTTCTCGAAGTTGCCACCGGTGGCGTTGCTGATGGTCGCCTGGACCGTGCCCGCGTCTTTGTAAACGTCGTCTTTCGGCGCATCAACGCTCACGGTGCCGGTGGTTTTGCCGGCGTCGATGGTGATGGTCGCACCGTTGCTCAGGGTCACGGTCACAGGAGTGCCGGCCGCATGGGTCAGATTCGCGGTGTAGATGATTGAGCCGCCTTCCGCGACCGAGTTGGTCGCGCTCAGACTGACGGTGGTGGTGTCTGCGGTATCCGAAACCGAGGTGGTTGCCGACTTGCCGTCGACGTCCAGCTTCTCGTAATTGCCGCCCTTGGCGTCGTCGATCTTGACGCTCAGGGAACCGCCTCCAGCGAGGGCATCGTTCGGCGCGACGAAGTTGACGCTGGCGCTGCTCGAACCGACCGGAATGGTGATGGTTTGGCCATTCGAGAGGCTCACAACCACTGGAGAACCCGTAACCGGAGCCGTGACGGACGCGGTGTACACCACGGTGCCGCCTTCGGCTACGGACGAAGTAGCGGTCAGGCTGACGGTCGAAGTGTCGACGGTGTCAGTCACATCGGTAACCGCAGCAGCCGTGTCTTTGACCAGGTTTTCGAAGTTGCCGCCGGTAGCGTCCTTGATGGTCGCTTCGACTTTGCCAGCGTCTTTGTAGACGTCATCGGCAGGTGCTTTGACGGTCACGGAACCGCTGGTAGCGCCGGCGGCGATGGTAATCACGGCGCCGTTGTTCAGGGTGACAGTGACCGGAGTGCCGGCAGCGTTGGTCAGGTTGGCGGTGTAAACGATCGAGCCGCCTTCGGCCACGGAATCCGTCGCGGTCAGGCTAAGGGTGGTGGTGTCAGCCGAGTCAGTGACCGAGGTGTCCGCCGACTTGCCATCGACGTCCAGCTTCTCGTAATTGCCGCCCTTGGCGTCGTCAATTTTGACGCTCAGGGAACTGCCACCGGCCAAGGCATCGTTCGGCGCAACGAAGTTGACGCTGGCAGAGCTGGCGCCAACCGGAATGGTGATGGTTTGGCCATTCGAGAGGCTCACAACCACTGGCGAGCCGGTGACCGGAGCGGTTACGGACGCGGTGTATACCACGGTGCCGCCTTCGGCCACGGACGAAGTCGCGGTGAGGCTGACCGTCGAGGTGTCGATGGTGTCGGTGACGCTGGTCACGGCGGCTGCCGGGTCTTTGACCAGGTTTTCGAAGTTGCCGCCAGTCGCGTCTTTGATGGTCGTTTCGACTTTACCGGCGTCTTTGTAGACGTCATCGGCTGGGGCTTTGACGGTTACGGAGCCACTGGTGGCGCCGGCGGCGATGGTGATTACGGCGCCGTTCGACAGGTTTACGGTGACTGGCGTGCCAGTCGCATGGGTCAGGTTCGCGGTGTAGACGATCGAGCCGCCTTCAGCGACCGAATCGGTTGCTGTGAGGCTCAGAGTTGTGGCGTCAGCAGTATCAGTGACCGAGGTGTCCGCTGACTTGCCGTCGACGTCCAGCTTCTCGTAGTTGCCGCCCTTTGCGTCGTCGATTTTGACGCTCAGGGAACTGCCACCGGCCAAGGCATCGTTCGGCGCAACGAAGTTGACGCTGGCGCTGCTCGAACCGACCGGAATGGTGATGGTCTGGCCATTCGAGAGGCTCACAACCACTGGCGAACCTGTAACCGGAGCCGTGACGGACGCGGTGTATACCACGGTGCCGCCTTCGGCCACGGATGAAGTCGCGGTGAGGCTGACGGTCGAGGTGTCGATGGTGTCGGTGACGCTGGTTACGGCTGCGGCCGGGTCTTTGACCAGGTTTTCGAAGTTGCCGCCAGTCGCGTCCTTGATGGTCGCTTCGACTTTGCCGGCGTCTTTGTAGACGTCATCGGCAGGCGCTTTGACGGTCACGGATCCGCTGGTGGCGCCGGCGGCGATGGTGATTACGGCGCCGTTCGACAGGTTTACGGTGACTGGCGTGCCAGCCGCATGGGTCAGGTTCGCGGTGTAGACGATCGAGCCGCCTTCAGCGACCGAATCGGTTGCTGTGAGGCTCAGAGTTGTGGCGTCAGCAGTATCAGTGACCGAGGTGTCCGCTGACTTGCCGTCAACGTCCAGCTTCTCGTAGTTGCCGCCCTTGGCGTCGTCGATTTTCACGCTCAGGGAACTGCCGCCGGCTTGGGCATCGTTCGGTGCAACGAAGTTGACGCTGGCAGAGCTGGCGCCAACCGGAATGGTGATGGTTTGGCCGTTGGACAGGCTCACAACCACTGGAGAACCCGTAACCGGAGCCGTGACGGATGCGGTGTACACCACGGTGCCGCCTTCGGCTACGGACGAAGTAGCGGTCAGGCTGACGGTCGAAGTGTCGACGGTGTCAGTCACATCGGTAACCGCAGCAGCCGTGTCTTTGACCAGGTTTTCGAAGTTGCCGCCGGTAGCGTCCTTGATGGTCGCTTCGACTTTGCCAGCGTCTTTGTAGACGTCATCGGCAGGTGCTTTGACGGTCACGGAACCGCTGGTAGCGCCGGCGGCGATGGTAATCACGGCGCCGTTGTTCAGGGTGACAGTGACCGGAGTGCCGGCAGCGTTGGTCAGGTTCGCGGTGTAAACGATCGAGCCGCCTTCAGCGACCGAGTCGGTTGCTGTCAGGCTAAGAGTAGTGGTGTCAGCCGAGTCGGTCACCGAGGTGTCAGCCGACTTGCCGTCGACGTCCAGCTTCTCGTAGTTGCCGCCCTTGGCATCGTCGATTTTCACGCTCAGGGAACCGCCGCCGGCTTGGGCATCGTTCGGTGCAACGAAGTTCACGCTGGCAGAGCTGGCGCCAACCGGAATGGTAATGGTCTGACCGTTGGACAAGCTCACGACAACCGGCGAACCGTTCACTGGCGCAGTGACGGACGCGGTGTAAACCACGGTGCTGCCTTCGGCCACGGAGGAAGTCGCGGTCAGGCTGACGGTCGAGGTGTCGACGGTGTCGGTCACTTCAGTCACCGCAGCAGCCGGGTCTTTCACCAGGTTTTCGAAGTTGCCGCCAGTTGCGTCCTTGATGGTCGCTTCGACTTTGCCGGCGTCTTTGTAGACGTCATCGGCCGGGGCTTTGACGGTCACGGCGCCGCTGGTGGCGCCGGCGGCGATGGTGATTACGGCGCCGTTGCTCAGGGTCACGGTCACGGGCGTGCCAGCCGCGTTGCTCAGGTTCGCCGTGTAAACGATCGACCCACCTTCAGCCACCGAATCAGTCGCGCTCAAGCTCAGCGTGGCGGCATCCGCGCTGTCGGTCACTTTGGTGACGACGGCCGAGCGGTCGGTGTCGAGTTTTTCGAAGTTGCCGCCGGTGCTATCTGCGATCGCTGCCCGGACAGGCGAGGCGCCGGTGTAGACGTCATTCGGCACGGTGTACGGCGCCGAACCGCTGGACTCGCCGGCCTTGATGTTGATCACCAGGCCGTTGTTCAGGGTCACGGTCATGGCCGTGCCGGCCGGATGGTTCAGCGTGGCGGTGTAGGTGATCTGGCCGCCTTCGCCGACGGTGCTCACATCGGCGCTGAGTTTCAGCGTGGTGGTGTCGACGGTGTCGTTGACGGTGGTGGTGTGCGTGGTTTTACTGACGTCGAGTTTTTCGAAGTTGCCGCCGTCGGTGCTGGTGATGCCGACGGTGATTTTGCTGCCGTCCTTGTAGACGTCATCGGCCGGCGCCGGGATGGTGATGAAGCCGGACTTGTCGCCGGCCTTAATCAGGACGCTCTCGCCGTTGCTCAGTTTGACCGTCATGTCAGTGCCGGCGGCATTGCTGAGGTTGACGGTGTAAGTGATGGTGCCGCCTTCGACCACGTAGTCGCTGGCGGTCATAGTCACTTTTGTAGTGTCCAGGGTGTCGCTGATGGCGGTCGAGGTCGGGGTTTTGTCGGCAACCAGGTTCTCGTAGTTGCCGCCCGTGACTTCCTTGATGGCATTGGTCAGCGGTTCGTGGCCGACCACTGCATCGTTCGGCGCTTTAACGGTGATCGAGGCAGTGCTTTCACCGACTGCGATGGTGATTTTTTCACCATTGGCCAACGTGACGATCACGTCTTTGCCTGTGACCGGAGCGGTGACGGAGGCGGTGTACACCACGTTTCCGCCTTCGGCCACGGAAGAGGTCGCGGTTAGGCTGACGGTCGACGTGTCGATGGTGTCGGTGACGCTGGTCACGGCGGCTGCCGGGTCTTTAACCAGGTTTTCGAAGTTGCCGCCAGTGGCGTCCTTGATGGTCGTCTCGACTTTACCGGCGTCTTTGTAGACGTCATCGGCAGGCGCCTTGACGGTGACGGAGCCGCTGGTGGCGCCGGCGGCGATGGTGATCACCGCGCCGTTCGACAGGTTTACAGTGACTGGCGTGCCAGCCGCGTTGGTCAGGTTTGCGGTGTAGACAATCGAGCCACCTTCGGCGACGGAATCTGTCGCGGTCAGGCTAAGCGTGGTGGTGTCAGCCGAGTCGGTGACCGAGGTGTCCGCCGACTTGCCGTCGACGTCCAGCTTCTCGTAGTTGCCGCCCTTGGCGTCGTCGATTTTCACGCTCAGCGAACCACCGCCCGCCAAGGCGTCGTTCGGCGCAACGAAATTCACGCTGGCGCTGCTGGCGCCAACCGGAATGGTGATGGTCTGGCCGTTGGACAAACTCACGACAACCGGCGAGCCGGTCACCGGAGCGGTCACGGACGCGGTGTAAACCACGGTGCCGCCTTCAGCTACGGACGAAGTCGCGGTCAGGCTGACGGTTGAGGTATCGACGGTGTCGGTAACGTCAGTCACTGCCGGAACAGTGCTCGGCACCAGGTTCTCGAAGTTGCCGCCAGTGGCGTCCTTGATGGTCGCCTCGACTTTGCCGGCATCTTTGTAGACGTCATCGGCAGGCGCCTTGACGGTCACGGAACCGCTGGTGGCGCCCGCCGCGATGGTGATCACGGCGCCGTTCGACAGGTTCACGGTCACCGGCGTGCCGGCCGCATTGGTCAGCGTCGCGGTGTAGACGATGGAACCGCCTTCCGCCACCGAATCCGAAGCGCTCAGGCTCAGGGTGGTGGTGTCTTTGACGTCGCTTACCGAAGTGACCGCCGGGGTTTGATTCGCCACCAGGTTTTCGTAGTTGCCGCCGGTGGTGCCGTCGATTTTCACGCTCAGCGAGCCGCCGCCCGCCAAGGCATCGTTCGGCGCAACGAAGTTCACGCTAGCCGAACTCGCACCGACCGGGATGGTGATGAACTGGCCGTTGGACAACGCCACCACCACCGGAGAACCGGTCACGGGCGCATTGACCGAAGCGGTGTAAACCACCGTGCCGCCTTCGACCGTACTGGCCGTGGCAGTCAGGGAGACGGTGCTGTTATTGATGGTGTCGGTCACGTCGGTGACGGCTGGCGTCTTGTCGGCTACCAGGTTTTCGAAGTTGCCACCGGTGGTCTTGGTGATGCTGGCGTCGACTTTGCCGGCGTCTTTGTAGACGTCATCCTTGGGCGCGGCGAAGTTCACCGAACCGGAGGTGGCGCCCTTGGCGATGTTGATGACCGCACCGTTGCTCAGCGTCACGGTCATGGCGGTGCCGGCGGCATTGGTCAGCGTCGCGGTGTAGACGATCGAACCGCCCTCGGCGACCGAACCGGTGGCACTCAGGCTCAGGCCGGTGGTGTCGGCGGAATCGGTGACGGTGGTGACCGCTGGCGAATGGTCGGTGACGACTTTTTCGAAGTTGCCGCCGCTCTGGTTGGCGATTGTCGCCTGGACTTTGCCGCCGTCGATGTACGGCGTGTTGGCCGGTGCGGCGAAGTTGACCGAACCGCTGCTGGCGCCGGCGGCGATGTTGATCACTGCACCGTTGCTCAACTTCACGGTCATCGCCGTGTCCGTCGGGTTGCTCAGGGTGGCGGTGTAGGTGATCTGGCCACCTTCGCTCACGGTGTTGCTGGCCGACAGGGACAGGGACGTCGTGTCCACAGTGTCTTTGACGGTGGTGCTCACGGCCGTCTTGCTGACGTCGAGTTTTTCGAAGTTGCCACCGCTGGCGTCAGTCATCTTGACGGTGAGCTTGCCGGCATCTTTGTAGACGTCGTCGCTTGGCGCCGCGATGGTGACCGAACCGCTGGTCTTGCCGGCCGCGATGGTGATGGTCTCGCCGTTGCTCAGCTTGACGGTCACCGGGGTTTGCGCGGCGTTGCTCAGGGTCGCGGTGTAGGTGATTTGCGAACCTTCAAGTACAGACTTGTCAGCGCTGAGGGTCAGCTGCGTGGTGTTTGTGGTGTCGGCAACGTTGGTCACGGCCGGATTCGCGCTGGTGACCAGTTGTTCAAAGTTGCCGCCAGCGGCGTCCTTGATGGTGACTTCGACTTTGCCGGCGTCTTTGTAGACGTCGTCTTTCGGTGCGTCGACGGTCACGGTGCCGGTGGTTTTACCGGCTGCAATGGTGATCACTGCGCCGTTGCTCAGGGTCACGGTGACCGGAGTGCCGGCCGGATTGGTCAGGGTCGCGGTGTAGACGATCGAGCCACCCTCGTTGACGTTGCCAGTGGCGGTCAGCGACAGGGTGGTGGTATCGACGGTGTCGGTCACGCTGGTGCTGACCGGGGTTTTATTGGCAACCAGGTTTTCGTAGTTACCGCCGCTGACGTTGGTGATCGAATTGGTCACCTGCGCGTGGCCACTCAGCACATCGTTCGAAACCACGGCGTTAACGGTGCCGCTGCTGGCGCCGACCGCGATGGTGATGGTCTGACCATTGGCCAGCGTGACGATCACAGGCGAACCGGTGACAGGTGCGCCGACCGAAGCGGTGTAAACCACGGTGCCGCCTTCAGCCACAGTGCTTGTGGCGGTCAGGGTGACGGTCGACGTATCGATGGTGTCGGTGACGCTGGTCACGGCGGCTGCCGGGTCTTTGACCAGGTTCTCGAAGTTGCCGCCAGTGGCGTCCTTGATGGTCGCTTCGACTTTGCCGGCGTCTTTGTAGACGTCATCGGCCGGGGCTTTGACGGTTACGGAGCCACTGGTGGCGCCGGCGGCGATGGTAATGACCGCACCGTTGCTCAGGGTGACGGTGACCGGAGTGCCGGCGGCGTTGGTCAAATTCGCGGTGTAGACGATGGAGCCGCCTTCAGCGACCGAATCGGTTGCTGTGAGGCTAAGCGTAGTGGTGTCAGCCGAGTCAGTGACTGAGGTGTCAGCCGACTTGCCGTCGACGTCCAGCTTCTCGTAGTTGCCGCCCTTGGCGTCGTCGATTTTGACGCTCAGGGAACCGCCACCGGCCTGCGCATCGTTCGGCGCAACGAAGTTCACGCTGGCGCTACTCGAACCGACCGGGATGGTGATGGTTTGGCCATTCGAGAGGCTCACAACCACTGGCGAACCCGTAACCGGAGCCGTGACGGACGCGGTGTAAACCACGGTGCCGCCTTCGGCGACAGAGGAAGTTGCCGTCAAGCTGACAGTTGAAGTGTCGACGGTGTCAGTCACATCGGTAACTGCAGCAGCCGGGTCTTTGACCAAGTTTTCGAAGTTGCCGCCAGTCGCGTCTTTAACAGTGACTTCAACTTTGCCAGCGTCTTTATAAACGTCATCGGCAGGTGCCTTGACGGTGACGGAACCGCTGGTGGCGCCGACGGCGATGGTGATTACGGCGCCGTTGCTCAGGGTGACGGTGACCGGAGTGCCGGCAGCGTTGGTCAGGTTCGCGGTGTAGACGATGGAGCCACCTTCAGCGACCGAATCGGTCGCTGTGAGGCTAAGGGTGGTGGTGTCAGCCGAGTCAGTGACTGAGGTGTCCGCCGACTTGCCGTCGACGTCCAGCTTCTCGTAGTTGCCGCCCTTGGCATCGTCGATTTTCACGCTCAGCGAACTGCCGCCGGCCTGGGCATCGTTCGGCGCAACGTAGTTCACGCTGGCGCTGCTCGAGCCGACCGGAATGGTGATGGTCTGGCCATTCGAGAGGCTCACAACCACTGGCGAACCCGTAACCGGAGCCGTGACGGACGCGGTGTAAACCACGGTGCCGCCTTCGGCCACAGTGGACGTAGCGGTCAAGCTGACGGTCGAGGTATCGAGGGTATCGGTAATGTCGGTGACTGCCGGAACAGTGCTCGGCACCAGGTTTTCGAAGTTGCCGCCAGTCGCGCCCTTGATGGTCGCTTCGACCTTGCCGGCATCTTTATAGACGTCATCGGACGGAGCCGGGACGCTCACGCTGCCAGTGGTGGCGCCGGCCGCGATGGTGATCACCGCACCGTTCGAAAGGGTGACGGTGACCGGTGTGCCAGCCGGATTGGTCAGGGTCGCGGTGTACAGAATCTGACCGCCCTCGGCCACTTCGGTGGACGCCGACAGGCTCAGGCCGGTGTCGTCCTTCGAGTCGGTAATAGTGGTCAGCGCCGGCTCGGTACTCGGCGTCAGTTGCTCGAAATTACCGCCGGTAGTCCCGGTGATGGTGGTGCTGACGGTGCTGCCATTGTTGTAGACGTCATTGGCCGCCGTATCGACGGTCACGCTGCCGGTGGTCTTGCCCGCTTCGATGGTGATGACCGAGCCATTGCTCAAGGTCACGGTCATCGGCGTGCCGGCCGGGTTGGTCAGTGTTGCGGTGTAGGTGATCTGGCCGCCTTCGACGACGGTGCCGGTGGCGCTGAGGCTCAGGCCGGTGTTGTCGACCGAGTCGGTAATGGTGGTGACCGCAGGCGTGGTGCTCGGCGTCAGTTGCTCGAAATTACCGCCGGTAGTCCCGGTGATGGTGGTGCTGACGGTGCTGCCATTGTTGTAGACGTCATTGGCCGCCGTATCGACGGTCACGCTGCCGGTGGTCTTGCCCGCTTCGATGGTGATGACCGAGCCATTGCTCAAGGTCACGGTCATCGGCGTGCCGGCCGGGTTGGTCAGTGTTGCGGTGTAGGTGATCTGGCCGCCTTCGACGATGGTACCGGTGGCGCTGAGGCTCAGGCCGGTGTTGTCGACCGAGTCGGTAATGGTGGTGACCGCAGGCGTGGTACTCGGCACCAGGTTTTCGAAGTTGCCGCCGGTGGCGCCAGTGATCGTGGTGCTGACGGTGCTGCCGTTCTGATAAACGTCATTGGCCGCGGTGTCGACGTTCACGAAACCGGTGGTTTTGCCGGCGTCGATGGTGATGGTCGAGCCGTTGGACAGGGTGACAGTGACCGGCGTCTGAGCCGGGTTGTTCAGGGTGGCGGTGTAAGTGATCTGGCCGCCTTCGGTAACCGTCGAACCCGCTGTCAGTGTGACGGTGGTGGTGTCCGGCGAGTCGGTAATGGTGGTCACGGCCGGGGCCGGGTTTGGCGCCAGATTCTCGAAATTGCCGCCGGTGGCACCGGTAATGGTGGTGGTGACCGTGCTGCCGTTGTTATAGACGTCGTTAGCCGGTGTCGACACGTCAACGCTGCCGGTGGTTTTGCCAGCCTCGATGGTGATGGTCGAACCGTTGGACAGGGTGATGGTGACCGGTGTCTGCGCCGGGTTGGTCAGAGTGGCGGTGTAGGTAATCTGGCCGCCTTCAGTAACGCTGGCGCCAGCGCTCAGCGTGACCGTGGTGGTGTCGACGGTGTCGGTGACCTGGGTCACGGCCGGAGTCGTCGGCGCAGTGACGATAATGCCGTTGCCGCCCGTGGTTCCGGTGACGCTCACGTTGATCTGGGTCGAGTCGTTATAAACAGTGTCGTTTGGCGCGAGCGGGACGTTGACGGTGCCGGTCAACTGGCCAGCCGGAATCACGATCACCGAGCCATTGGACAGGGTGATGGTCAGGTCGGTCAGCGGTGCCTGGGTCAGGGTCGCGGTGTAAACCAGTACGCCACCGGCCTCGGTGATGGTCGGCGTGGCGCTCAGGCTCAGGGTCGATTCGCGCTGCACATTGGCGCTGGTGTCAGCCGTCAGGCCGCCAGTGGTGAGTTGTGCAGCTTGTGCCGCCGAGCTGAGGCCCGCAGTCGGGAAACCAATGGTCGGGTCGACCCGGCCAGCGGTGGCGTCCAGCATCACGAAGCTGTGACCGCCACCGGCTGCACCGCCCGTGCCCGCAGCCGTAGGGCCGGCGGCGGTGGCTTCGAGTTCGGTGGTCGGGTCGGCACCGGCAGCGATGGCTTGCTGCAGTTCTTCAACCGATGGCGCGGCTTGTGCAGTGGCTTCCGACAGGGCGGCGCTGGAATCCGGATCGCTGGCGCTCCATTGAGTGTCGCGGCCTAGGTCCAGGGTCCGGCCGTCAGCCAGTTCGAGCGTTACGGCGCCCGCCGCGCCAGTGTCTACCTGATCGCCGACAAACAACCGGTCGCCTTCAACGAGTACGCGGCGAACGCCCTCTGGGGACACCGCGAAAACCTGACCGACAATGCTTTTGACGATGGCAACAACACTGCTCATTGAAGACTCTCCGGGTGTCACGTTCAGTTGACTTCCATAAACCTGATGGCGTGTTCGCCAAATCAGTCTGGACGTACTTTCAAGATATAAGAGGCACAAACTTGACGCGGTTAATCGTCAACTAATTGGCTATACTATTTCGCTATAAACTATATGCCAAACTATTGACCTTAGAATTGTCATCCTAAACACTCGCCCCCGTAATGTCACATTGATATTTCGGCAACTACCCGCCCCACAGAGTGTGACTCAGTTCCAAATTCCAACTTTCCGACACACGGTCATTCCGATGGTCATCATCCGATGCAGCGGCACGTTCTGCAGTGATTCAAGACAAGTAATTCCGGGAAATTCCAACCATGCGTTTGCACCTGTTCAAGGCTTTACCGTTCGCCCTTGCCGCCAGTTTTGTTCAGGCGCAGTCACTTCCGGAGGCCATGCAACAGGCGTTGGATGTCCATCCGGAAATCCAGGCAGGCGTTAATAGTCGATTGGCCGCGGATTATCAGTTAAAGGCAGCAAAAGGTGGATACCTTCCGCGGGTCGATCTGCTGGGCGGTTATGGTCGAGAAGGCACTGACAGCGTCACCACGCGTGCTGCCGGCAACGACAATCACTGGGAAACCCTGAACCGCAGCGAATCAAGTTTGCGTCTGTCGCAAATGGTTTTTGACGGTTTTGCGACGTCCAGTGAAGTGGGGCGTCAACAAGCCACCGTTAATTCCCGTGCTTATTCTTTGCTGGGCACGTCCGAGCGCACCGCGCTGACCGTCGCCCAGGTGTATCTGGACGTACTGACCCGCCGCGAATTCGTGCGACTGGCCACGGACAACCTGAAAAGCCACGAACGCATTTTTGACCAGATCAAATTGCGCACCCAGCGCGGCGTCGGTAGCGGCGCCGACCTCGATCAGGCCGAAGCGCGTATGGCCCAGGCCCGCAACAACCTGATTACCGAACAGACCAACCTGGCGGACGCCGAGACCAACTTCCTCAGCGCCGTGGGCCAGATGCCCGATCAACTGGAGCGTCCTGCTGATTTCCTCGCGCTGTTGCCGGCCAACCTGAATGAAGCCCGCGCGCAGATGCTGGAAAACAGCCCGATCCTGCGTTCGGCTGAATCCGACATCGCCGCGGCGGAGAAACAGTACGACGCGGCCAAATCGTCCTTCTACCCGCGCTTCGATGCCGAACTGGGTCGCTCCGCCGACAACGATCTCGACGGTCAGAACGGGCACAGCAACGAATGGCAGGCCATGTTGCGCATGCGCTTCAATCTGTATGCCGGCGGCAGCAACAAGGCGGATCTGGAATCCAAGTCCTACCTGTCCAACCAGGCGCTGGATATCCGCAATAACGCCCTGCGCGTTTTGAATGAAGAACTGGGCTTGGCCTGGAATGCCTTGAACAACGCCAATGCCCAGGTGCCGATCGCTCAGCAATATGTCGATCACAGCACCAGCGTGCGCACCGCGTATCAGAAGCAGTTCAGCCTTGGCGAGCGCACTTTGCTCGACTTGCTCGACAGTGAAAACGAGCTGTTCACCGCTTCCCGTCGCCTGGCGGAGATCAAAAACATTCAGTTATTTACTCAATACCGAATCAAGGCGACCATGGGCGAGTTGCTCAGGAGCCAGGGAGTGGTCGCACCGTTGGCATCCGTTGTGCAGAACGACGTGAAGCCCAGGGTCCAGCTACCCGGGATGAATTGAGTCTTCCCTTTTTTACTGTTAGCCAAGAGTGCCGAGCGTGGAATCAGAAGTCAGTCGAGTTCAACTCATTCATGATCCACGCGCGCTGCACGACGATCCGTTACTGGATGGTCTGCTAGCCCTGTGCACCCTGCATCAGAAGCCGGCCAGCGCCGCGATGCTGACCACCGGCCTGCCGTTGCCCAAGCAGCGTCTGAGCGTTGAACTGCTGCCTCGCGCCGCCGCTCGCGCCGGTCTGCAAGGGCGGGTTCTGGTGCGCAAGCTGGAGCAGATCCCTGCGATTGCGATGCCAGCGCTGTTGCTGCTCAAGGACGGTCGCAGCGCCGTCCTGCTCGGCTGGCACGGTGAAGACCAGGCCCGCCTGCTGATCAGCGAAAGCGACGGTGGCGAAAGCCTCGTCAGTCGCGAGCTGTTGGCCGACGACTACATTGGCAAAGTGTTCTTCGCTCAACCCCAGCACAAATTCGACGTCAATCACGGCACGCTGATCCCGCGCGCGCGCTCGTGGTTCCGCGACACCCTCAAGCGTTCGCGCTGGCTGTACGCCGACGCCATCGCCGCCAGTTTCCTGATCAACATCATCGCCATGGCCGCGCCGCTGTTCGTGATGAACGTCTACGACCGGGTGGTGCCGAACCAGGCGGAATCGACGCTGTGGGTGCTGGCCATCGGCATCACCGGCGCCTACCTGTTCGACCTGATCCTCAAGAGCTTGCGCAGCTTGTGCCTGGACCTGGCCGGGAAGAAAACCGACCTGATTATCTCGGCGACGCTGTTTGAGCGCATCGTCGGCATGGCCATGAAATACCGCCCGGCCCGGGTCGGCAGCTTCGCCCAGAACATCCATGAGTTTCAGAGCCTTCGTGACTTCCTTGCCTCGCTGACCCTGACCAGCCTGATCGACCTGCCGTTTACGCTGCTGATCTTCATGGTCATCGCCATTCTCGGCGGGCATCTGGTGTGGATTCCGGTGCTGGCGTTCCCGATTGCCCTGCTGATCGGTTATGCGCTGCAGAAGCCGCTGGTGGCGACCATGGAACGAACCATGGCCCTGGGCGCCGAGCGGCAGTCGAGCCTGATCGAAACCCTCGCCGGTCTCGATGCGGTGAAGGTCAACAACGCCGAAAGCGAACGCCAGTATCAGTGGGAGCAGACCATCGGCACCCTAAGCCGCCTCGAGCTGCGGGTGAAAATGCTTTCCGGCCTGGCGATGAACATCACCTTGCTGATCCAGCAACTGGCCGGGGTGATCATGATCGTCTTCGGCGTGTATCAGATCATCGCCGGCAATCTGAGCATGGGCGGTCTGATTGCCTGCTACATGCTCAGTGGCCGCGCGCTCAGCCCGCTGGCTTCGTTGTCCGGCCTGCTGACCCGCTACCAGCAAGCGCGGGTGACCATGGTGTCGGTGGACCAGATGATGGAACTGCCGCAAGAACGCAACTTCGAAGAGCGCCCGCTGAGCCGCAAAGTGCTGCAAGGCGCCATCGAATGCCGGCAGATGAACTTCACCTACCCGAACCAGCAGAACGCGGCGCTGAACAACATCAATCTGGTGATCAAGCCGGGCGAGAAGATCGGCATCATCGGTCGCAGCGGCTCGGGCAAAAGCTCCCTGGCCAAACTGCTGGTGGGCCTCTATCAACCGGACGACGGCGCGCTGTTGGTGGACGGCGTCGACATCCGTCAGATCGACGTCAGCGAACTGCGCCACAACATCGGCTACGTCGCACAGGACATCCAGCTGCTGGCCGGCACCCTGCGCGACAACCTGGTCTCGGGCGCGCGCTATGTAGAAGACGAAATGGTCCTGCAGGCCGCCGAACTGGCCGGCGTGCACGAGTTCGCTCGTCTGCACCCGCAAGGTTATGAACTGCAAGTCGGTGAGCGCGGGCAGAACCTGTCCGGCGGTCAGCGCCAGAACGTGGCCCTGGCCCGTGCGTTGCTGCTCAACCCGCCGATCCTGCTGCTCGACGAACCGACCAGCGCCATGGACAACACCGGCGAAGAACGCCTCAAGCAGCGCCTCGCTGCGGTAGTCGAAAACAAAACCGTGGTGTTGGTCACGCACCGGGCATCGCTGTTGTCGCTGGTCGATCGCCTGATCGTCATCGACCGTGGACAAATTCTCGCCGATGGCCCGAAAGCCGCCGTGATGGAAGCGTTGAAAAAGGGGCAGATCAGTGTTGCTTAAGTCGGGTTTCAAGGATTCGATCCGCCGTTACTTCAAAGGCTCCGAGTCGCTGCATGGCCAGCCACTTCCCGAGGTCAATAAAGCCCTCATCGAAGACGCCCCGCGTGTGGTGCGGCTGACGATCTGGGCGATCATCGGCTTCTTCGTGTTTCTGATGCTCTGGGCCAATTACGCGGTGATCGACGAAGTCACCAAGGGCGACGGCAAAGCCATTCCGTCGTCGAAGATCCAGAAAATCCAGAACCTTGAGGGCGGCATCGTCTCTGAGCTGTTCGTCACCGAAGGGCAGATCGTCGACGCCGGTGCGCCGCTGATTCGCCTGGACGACACACGGTTTGCCTCCAACGTCGGCGAAACCGAAGCCGATCGGCTGTCGATGCTGCTGCGCGTGGAGCGCTTGAGCGCTGAGGTCGATGACCGTCCGCTGAACTTCCCGGCTGATGTGTTGAAGGCTGTTCCCGGTCAGGCGGCGAGCGAAGAGTCGCTGTACATCAGCCGTCGTCAGCAGCTGCACGATGAGATCGGTGGGTTGCAGGAGCAGTTGATCCAGCGTCAGCAAGAGCTGCGCGAATTCACCTCCAAGCAGTCGCAGTACCGCAATGGACTTTCGTTGCAGCGTCAGGAAATCAACATGTCCGAGCCGCTGGTGGCCCAGGGCGCGGTGTCGCCGGTCGAGGTGTTGCGGCTCAAGCGTGCCGAGGTCGAAACCCGTGGGCAACTGGACGCCACCACGCTGGCAATCCCGCGCGCCGAATCGGCGATCAAGGAAGTGCAGCGCAAGATCGACGAGACCCGCGGCAAGTTCCGCAGCGAAGCCCTGACCCAACTTAACGAAGCCCGCACCGACCTGAACAAGGCCCAGGCCACCGGCAAGGCGCTCGAAGACCGGGTCAGCCGGACGCTGGTGACATCGCCAGTGCGCGGTATCGTCAACAAGTTGCTGGTGAACACCATCGGCGGCGTGATCCAGCCGGGCAGCGACCTGGTGGAAATCGTACCGCTGGACGACACCTTGCTGGTGGAAGCGAAGATCCGCCCGCAAGACATCGCTTTCCTGCATCCGGGCCAGGAAGCAACGGTGAAGTTCACGGCGTATGACTACACCATTTATGGTGGGCTGAAGGCCAAACTTGAGCAGATCGGTGCTGACACCATTACCGATGAAGACAAGAAGACCACGTACTACATCATCAAACTGCGTACAGATCGCAGTCACCTGGGGACGGATGAAAAGCCGTTGCTGATCATTCCGGGGATGGTGGCTTCGGTGGATATCATTACCGGCAAAAAGACTGTTCTCAGCTATCTGCTGAAACCGATTATCCGGGCTCGGGCAGAGGCTTTGCACGAACGGTAAATCTTCTTTGCGGCTTATGGCCTCTTCGCGGGCAAGCCTCGCTCCTACAGGGCTTTGTGAACGCACCATCCCTTGTAGGAGCGAGGCTTGCCCGCGAAGGCGGCCTCAAGAGCGATAAAAATCAAAAGCCATATCGTTATTCACTAACGGTATTTAAATTTCAATTCTTATATCTATAAAGTCACCCTCCTGCGTACCTGCCGACCAATCGGCGCGCCGCACGACACGAACCAACACGGGACCTCCGTGAGTTTCTTGATCGACGCGCGCGCCCTTGAGCGTGCCGTGCGTGGGAGTGATTTTATGTCAGCCGTCTCTGCGTCACCTGCAATCGCGCCACAAACCTTCGACATTCGCCCGTTCAGCGGCGCTGTCGGTGCCGAAGTCATCGGCCTGGACCTGTCCCGCCCGATCAATGATCAGGATTTCGCCCGCATCCACCGCGCGCATCTCGATCATCACGTCGTGGTATTCCGCGACCAGCGCATCACACCCGAGCAGCAAATCGCCTTCAGCCGCCGCTTCGGTGTGTTGCAGATCCATGTGCTCAAGCAGTTCCTGCTGGCCGGTCACCCGGAAATCCTCATCGTTTCCAACATCATCGAAAACGGCCAATCCATCGGCCTCGGCGATGCCGGCAAGTTCTGGCACTCCGACCTTTCCTATAAAGAATTGCCAAGCCTGGGCTCAATGCTGCATGCCCAGGAATTGCCGTCCGAAGGCGGCGACACCTTGTTCGCCGACATGCACAAAGCCTGGGACAACCTGCCCGAGGCACTGCGCAAAGCCGTCGAGGGCCGCTCGGCTGCGCACTCCTACACCGCGCGTTACAGCGAGACCAAATTCGAAGGCAACTGGCGCCCGACCCTGACCCCGGAGCAACTGGCCCAAGTGGCCGAAGTGGTCCACCCGATCGTGCGCACGCATCCGGAAAACGGCCGCAAGGCGTTGTTCGTCAGTGAGGGTTTCACCACCCGCATCGTCGGTTTGCCGGAAGACGAGAGCAGGCAACTGCTCGACGAACTCTATGCCCACAGCGTGCTGCCGCAAAACATCTACCGCCATCAATGGCAAGCCCACGACCTGGTGTTCTGGGACAACCGTTCGCTGATCCACCTCGCCGCCGGATGCCCAAGCCATCTGCGCCGCAAGCTGTATCGCACCACCATCCAGGGCGACGCGCCTTTCTGATTTGTCGGAGAACTCCCATGTCCAAACGTCTTCCATTCGCGCCGCTGGCCGCTGCCATCGGTTTGGGATTCAGCCTGATCGCCGGCAGCCTGGTGGCGCCGACCGTGGCCCACGCCGAAGGTGAAATCCGCATCGCCGAGCAGTTCGGCATCGTCTATCTGTTGCTCAACGTGGTGCGCGATCAGAATCTGATCGAGAAGTACGGCAAGCAGGAAGGCATCGACATCAAAGTCGACTGGACCCAGTTGTCCGGTGGCGCAGCGGTCAACGATGCGTTGCTCTCAGGCTCGATTGATATTGCCGGGGCGGGCGTCGGCCCGCTGCTGACCATCTGGGATCGCACCCACGGCAAGCAGAACGTCAAGGCCGTGGCCTCCCTCGGCAACTTCCCGTACTACCTGGTGAGCAACAATCCCAAGGTCAAAACCATCGCCGACTTCACCGAAAAGGACCGCATCGCGGTGCCGGCGGTGGGCGTTTCGGTGCAGTCGCGCTTCCTGCAATACGCGGCCGCCAAGCAGTGGGGTGACAAGGAATTCAATCGCCTCGACAAGTACACCATTGCTGTACCGCACCCGGACGCCACGGCTGCGCTTATCGCCGGCGGCACCGAGTTGACCGGGCACTTCTCCAACCCGCCGTTCCAGGATCAGGCGCTGGCCAATCCCAACGTTCATGTGGTGCTGAACACCTACGACCTGCTCGGCCCGAACTCGCCAACGGTGCTGTTCGCTACCGAGAAATTCCGCAACGAAAACCCGAAAACCTACAAAGCCTTCGTTGAAGCACTGACCGAAGCCGCGCAGTTTGCACAAAACGATAAAGGCGCCGCCGCGGACACTTACATCCGTGTCACCAAAGCCAAAATCGACCGTGCCGCGTTGCTGAAAATCATCGACAACCCGCAGTTCGAATTCAGTGTCACGCCGAAAAACACTTACCCGTTGGCCGAATTCCTGTACCGCGTCGGCGCGATCAAAAACAAACCGGATTCGTGGAAGGATTACTTCTTCCAGGACGCCAAACCGCTGCAAGGGAGCTGATCGAGATGAACGCCCCTTTGCAAGGCCACACGGCCAGCAACCCGATCGCAGCCGCCCAGGCGCTGCTGTCCGTCGACCATGTCAGCCTCGAATACCGCACACCGCAACGTGTGGTTCGAGCGACGCATCAAGTGAGTTTTGAAATCGATCCGGCGGACCGCTTTGTGCTACTGGGGCCGTCGGGTTGCGGTAAATCGACGCTGCTCAAGGCGGTTGCCGGGTTCATTCAACCGTGCGAAGGCGAGATTCGGCTGCAAGGGCAAACCGTCCATGCGCCGGGGCCGGACCGGATTGTGGTGTTCCAGGAATTCGATCAACTGCCGCCGTGGAAAACCGTCAAACAGAACGTGATGTTTCCGCTGCTGGCCTCGAAAACCCTCAAGCGCAAAGAGGCTGAAGAACGGGCGCTGCACTACCTGGACAAGGTCGGTCTGGCGGCGTTTGCCGATGCCTATCCGCACACCTTGTCCGGCGGCATGAAGGCGCGCGTAGCGATTGCCCGAGCGCTGGCGATGCAGCCGAAAATCCTTCTGATGGACGAACCCTTCGCCGCTCTCGACGCGCTGACTCGCCGCAAGATGCAGGAAGAATTGCTGCTGCTCTGGGAAGAGGTGCGTTTCACGCTGCTGTTCGTCACGCACTCCATCGAAGAAGCGCTGGTGGTGGGCAATCGAATCCTGCTGCTGTCGCCGCATCCGGGGCGAGTGCGGGCGGAAGTCCACAGCCATCAATACGATTTGCACAGCCTCGGCGGCGTGGCGTTTCAGGAGTCGGCGCGACGGATTCATCGGTTGTTATTCGATGAAGGTCAGTCACCGGAAACCGAGCGTGAGCTGGATTTTTCCGACATTCGCATCGCTTATTGAGCCATTGAGAGGAGTGCCCGATGAGCCATTTATCATCTGCGCGTGAAGAATTCGAAACCGTTTTGCAGCCATTGACCAGCGTGCCGGTTGAGCGAGAATTACCGCTCGGCCAGCGCCTCTGGCAACAGGCTTGGCTGCGTAAAAGCCTGATCCTGATTTTGCTCGCGGTGCTGTGGGAAGTGGTTGCGCGCATTCAGAACAACGACCTGCTGCTGCCAAGTTTCCTGCAAACCGGCAGCGCGCTGTATGACGGTTTGCTCAGCGGCGAACTGCTGGGCAAAGTCTGGATTTCGCTGGTGGTGTTGCTCAAGGGTTACCTGATCGGCATCGTCTTGGCGTTTGCCTTGACCACGTTGGCGGTGTCGACGCAGTTCGGTCGCGACTTGCTGAGTACCTTGACCTCGATGTTCAACCCGCTGCCGGCGATTGCGCTGCTGCCGTTGGCGCTGCTGTGGTTTGGCCTGGGGCAGAACAGCCTGATTTTCGTGCTGGTGCATTCGGTGCTTTGGGCCCTGGCGCTGAATACTTATGCCGGGTTTCTCGGCGTCTCGGAAACCCTGCGCATGGCCGGGCGCAACTATGGCCTCAAGGGTATGCGCTTCGTATTGTTCATCCTGATCCCGGCGGCGCTGCCGTCGATTCTTGCCGGGTTGAAGATTGGCTGGGCGTTTGCGTGGCGAACGCTGATCGCGGCGGAATTGGTGTTTGGCGCGACCAGCGGCAAGGGTGGGCTGGGCTGGTACATCTTTCAGAATCGTAATGAGCTGTACACCGACAAGGTGTTTGCCGGGTTGGCGGTGGTGATTTTGATTGGGTTGCTGGTGGAGAATCTGGTGTTTGATTCGCTGGAGCGGGTGACCGTCAAGCGGTGGGGGATGCAACGCTAAGATTTGCGGTGTCTGGTCTGGCCCCTTCGCGAGCAAGCCCGCTCCCACATTGGTTTTGCGATCGACACAAATCCAATGTGGGAGCGGGCTTGCTCGCGAAGGCGTCAGTGCAATCACCACCCAACTAAAGGATGTTTGCTAGCATTGCGTCTGAATCAGCCCAACCAAGACACGAGTGCTCAGCATGCAACTTCCGGACATGAACCTGTTGGTCGCCCTCGACGCCTTGCTCGACGAGGGCAGTGTGGTGGGCGCCGCACGGCGGATGAACCTCAGCCCGGCGGCCATGAGCCGAACGCTCACGCGTATCCGCGAGGCCATCGGCGACCCGATTCTGGTGCGCGCCGGTCGAGGTTTAGTCCCGACGCCCAAGGCGCTGGAGCTTCGCGAGCAGGTGCGCGACGTCGTGGAGCAGGCCGCGCTGCTGTTTCGCTCGGCCGATGCGGTGGAGTTGGGTTCGTTGCGTCGTCGTTTCAGCATCCGCGCCAATGACTTCTTCGTTGGCGTCTACGGCGGCAAGCTGTTTGACACCCTCGACCGCCAGGCGCCGCATTGCGAGCTGCGCTTCGTTCCCGAAGGCGATGGTGATGATGAAGCGCTGCGCGAAGGGCGGATCGATCTGAGCATCAGCAACACCCGCCCGCTGACCCCGGAAGTGAAGGTTCAGAACCTGTTCTCCACCCATTTCGTTGGCCTGGTTCGCGAGGACCATCCGCTGTTCGACGAAGAGATCACGGCCGAACGTTTCGCCGGGTTTTCGCATATCAGCATGTCCCGTCGCGGCATTGCTCGTGGGCCGATCGATAGCGCATTGAACGCCCTTGGTCTGGAGCGACGGGTGGCGGTGATTGCGCCGAGTTTCCACGCCGCGATGTTTGCGCTGCCGGATTCTGACTTGATCCTGCCGGTGCCCAAGGAAGCGTTGTTGAGCGTGCGGCGCCTGGGATTGAAGCTACGCTCGTTTACCCTGCCGATTCCCTTGCCCACCCTGATGCTGACCCAGGCCTGGCACCCGCGTTTCGACAAGGATCCGGCACATCGCTGGCTGCGTGAAACGCTCAAGGCGTGCTGCGACGAGACGTGGCTGGCCGCACAACCATCTTGAAGTTCACCCCCATCCCTGTGGGAGCGGGCTTGCTCGCGAAGGGGCCGTTACTTTCAACATCTGCTTTGAATGACACACCGCTTTCGCGAGCAAGCCCGCTCCCACAGGGGATTTGTATTGCTGCATCGGGCGCACTTATAACCTGCCGATAAGTCAGTTTTCGTAACGTCCCACGCTTCTTAAAATGCTCCGGTATTCAACCCCGGAGCTTGCAGCAAATGACTTCCCTCACGGTCACGGCACCTCTCGCCGCGGCCTCTCCGGCCGCCGTTACGCCACCCGTCTTCGGCCCGCGAATCATCATCGGTCTGGTGGGCGTGTTGCTAGCGGTGCTGGTGTCGGGTCTCAACGAGATGGTGACTAAGGTTGCCCTGGCCGATATTCGCGGCGCATTGGCCATCGGCTACGACGAAGGCACCTGGCTGGTCGCCTGCTACACCGCGACTTCGGTAGCCGCCATGGCCTTCGCGCCATGGTGTGCGGTGACCTTCTCGCTGCGGCGCTTCACCCTCAGCGCCATCAGCGCCTTCACCCTGCTGGGCGTGTTGTGCCCGTTCGCCCCGAATTACGAAAGCCTGCTGCTGATGCGTACTTTGCAAGGCCTGGCCGGCGGTGCGCTGCCGCCGATGCTGATGACCGTCGCGCTACGCTTTTTGCCGGCCAACGTGAAGCTGTACGGTCTGGCGGGTTATGCGCTGACGGCCACTTTCGGCCCAGGGCTCGGTACGCCTCTGGCCGGTTTGTGGACCGAGTATGTCGGCTGGCAATGGACCTTCTGGCAAATCATCGCCCCGTGCCTGATTGCCATGGCAGCCGTGGCCTACGGCTTGCCGCAGGATCCGCTGCGTCTGGAGCGCTTCAAGCAATTCAACTGGCGCGGCTTGCTGCTGGGGTTTGCGGCGATCTGCATGCTGGTGATCGGTATTCTGCAGGGCAATCGTCTGGACTGGTTCGAGTCGAGCCTGATCTGCGGACTGCTCGGCGGTGGGTTGCTGCTATTGGTGCTGTTTTTGATCAACGAATGGTCGCAGCCGATCCCGTTTTTCAAGATGCAGATGCTCGGCATCCGCAACCTGTCGTTCGCCTTGCTGACCTTGGCCGGCGTGTTGGTGGTGCTGCTGGCGGTGATCATTATTCCGTCCAGTTACCTGGCGCAGGTCCAGGGTTATCGTCCGGTTCAAACCGCCCCGATCATGCTGCTGGCGGCCTTGCCACAGTTGATCGCGCTGCCGTTGGTGGCGGCCTTGTGCAACTTGCGTTGGGTCGATTGCCGCTGGGTGCTGGGGCTCGGTCTGAGCATGTTGGCGCTGTCGTGCATCGGGGGTTCGCAGCTGACATCGGTGTGGATTCGTGACGATTTCTACGCGCTGCAATGGTTGCAAATCTTCGGTCAGCCCATGGCGGTGCTGCCGCTGCTGATGCTTTCCACCGGCAGCATCACGCCAATGGAAGGCCCGTACGCCTCGGCCTGGTTCAACACCGTGAAAGGCCTGTCAGCGGTGATCGCTACCGGAGTGATTGAGGCGTTGACCACGGCAAGGCTGCATTTCCATTCGACCATGCTGGTGGACAACCTCGGCAACTCTCCTCTGGCCAATAGCGACAGCACCGGCCTTGCCCATCGACTGCATGAGCAGGCCGTGGTGCTGACCTCGTCGGATCTTTATCTGTGCATGGCCGGCGTCGCGCTGATGCTGATCCTGCTGATTTTCTGGCTGCCGACGCGGATTTACCCACCGCGCGCACCGACATGAACGCTTCACTGAAACAGAAGGTTTTTATGACGACTCAAACAAAGCAAAAAGTGGCTGTCGGCGTCGCCGCAGTGGTGGCGGTCGGCGTGCTGGTTTACCTGTTGGCGCCAGGCCTTTTCGGCAAGCGCACCCAGCAGAACACCAACGATGCCTTTGTCTCGGCAGACTTCACCCTGGTGGTGCCTCGCGTGGCGGGGTTCATCAAGGAAGTGCTGGTGGAAGATAACCAGCAGGTCAAGGCCGGGCAGTTGCTGGCCTTGATCGATGACCGCGACCTGCGTGCCGCCGCTCAAGCTGCCGACGCCGAAACGTTGGTGGCCAGGGCGCAATTGCAAAATGCTCGGGCAACCCTTGAACGCCAGGCTTCGGTGATCGCTCAGGCCCAGGCCACGGTGGTGTCGGCGAAGGCTGAAATGGCCTTCGCCGAGCATGAACTGAACCGCTACAACCACCTGGCCGGGGTCGGTGCCGGCACGGTGCAGAATGCTCAGCAAGCGCGCACCCGCATCGATCAGGCTTCGGCGCGGTTGGCCAACGTCACGGCGGTGCTGGCGGCGGAGCGTAAACAGGTGGAGATCCTCACGGCTCAGCGCGACGCGGCCGAAGGCGGATTGAAGCGGGCGCAAGCGGCGCTGGAAATGGCCAGCTACGAGCTGTCTTACACGCGCATCGTGGCCCCGCAGGACGGCATGGTGGGCGAGCGGGCGGTGCGGGTCGGCGCTTATGTGACGCCGGGCAGCAAGATTCTGGCGGTGGTGCCGCTGGCACAGGCTTACGTGGTCGCCAATTTTCAGGAAACCCAGCTGACCGACGTGAAGCCGGGGCAGGACGTGCAAGTGCGTGTCGATAGCCTCGGTGGCGAAGTGTTGACGGGGCGTGTCGAGAGCATCGCGCCGGCCACGGGTGTGACGTTTGCGTCGATCAAACCGGACAATGCCACCGGCAACTTCACCAAGGTGGTGCAGCGGATTCCGGTGAAGATTGTGCTGGAACCGGGTCAGGCATTGGCCGAGCGGTTGCGGGTGGGGATGTCGGTGGAGGCGAGGATTGATACGGCCGGTGGGGTGACTGCGGCTGAGGTGGTTCAGCGATGAAGCGCTTTGTTGACTGGGCTGACGCCTTCGCGAGCAAGCCCGCTCCCACAGGGGATCTGGGTGATGCCCGAGCTTTGTGCGCAAAAGGAGATCCCTTGTGGGAGCGGGCTTGCTCGCGAAGAGGCCAGTGGCCTCAACTCACCTTATGCGCCTTGCTGGTCATGAGCCTTTCAGCCTGCACCGTCGGCCCCGACTTTCAAAAACCTCAACCACAACAAATCACCGAATGGTCGAAGCCGTCCAAATCCGCCGCCAGCGAAGCAGTCCCCGCCGACATGAACGAACACTGGTGGGAAGTCTTCAACGACCCGAAACTCGCCGCTCTGACCCAACGCGCCCTGACCGATAACCTCGACCTGAAACTCGCCAGCAGCCGTTTGCAGCAAAGTCGCGCCGCGCGCCAGGTGATCACCGCTGAGCGCTACCCCAACACCGCCGCCACTGGCAGTTACGGGCGCAAACGCAACAGCGGCGAAGGCCTGAACGACCCATCAGGCAACAGCGGCGACTCGGCGTTCAACCTCTGGGACGCAGGCTTCTCCGCGTCTTGGGAACTGGATTTCTGGGGCCGTGTGCGCCGCGAAACCGAAGCCGCCGACGCGACCCTGGAAGTGGCGGAAAACGATCGTCGTGGCGTGCTGCTCTCGGTACTCGCCGAAACGGCTCAGGACTACATCCAACTGCGCGGCGTGCAGAGCACCCGGGCCGTTACCGAGCAAAACCTCGAGGTCGCCCGACACAGCCTGAAACTCTCGCAACTGCGCCTGGCTGACGGCGTTGCCACCGACCTGGACGTCGCCGAAGCGGCCGCCCAAGTCGCGGCCATCGAGTCGCGCCTGCCGACACTGGAGCAGCGCCAGTCGCAACTGATCAATGCGCTCAGCCTGTTGATGGGCGAACCGCCGCAAGCGCTGCACGCCGAGTTATCCACAGACGCCCCCGTGCCACCAACCCCGCGTCAGGTCGCCATCGGCCTGCCGTCGCAACTGGCCGAACGCCGTCCGGACATCCGTCAGGCCGAAGCCCGCCTGCATGCCGCCACCGCGAGCATCGGCGTGGCCAAGGGTGACTTCTATCCGCGGATCACCCTGTCGGGCAACATCGGTTCGCAGGCCATGCAGCTGAGCAATTTCGGCTCCTGGGGCTCGCGCGCGTTCGGCATCGGCCCGCAATTCAGCCTGCCGCTTTTCGACGGTGGCCGCCTGCGCGGGGTCCTGAATTTACGCGAGGCCCAGCAACAGGAAGCCGCCATCGCCTACCAGCAAACCGTACTGCGCGCATGGCATGAAATCGACGATCAACTGAGCGCCTACAACGCCAGCCAACTGCGCCGCGACAGCCTCGCCGAAGCCGTCCGACAAAACCAGATCGCCCTGCGCACCGCGCAGCAGCAATATGTGGAAGGGGTGGTGGATTTCGTCAACGTCCTCACGGTGCAAGGCGCGCTGTTGGCGACTCAGGAGCAGCTTGTGGAGAGCTCGACCGGAGTGTCGCTGGCGATGGTGGGTTTGTATAAGGCGTTGGGTGGGGGGTGGGAGTCGGTGTATCCGTTGGCAGAGACGGTACAGCGTTAATTTCGTGGGGGTAAATCGAAAAAACCGGCCGAGGCCGGTTTTCTCACCCTAACCGCCAGCGAACTTAATCACTGCGTACAAGGTTCAGTGGTGTGCCAAAGTTAGGGGCAAATGGTTTTGAAAGCAATGATTGACCAAAGGACTGTCTCGTAGGAAATGTCCTGATTTTTTTATGTGGGATTTGGTCTACCTGAACCGGCGTTAATATTGCGGCCCATATGCCTAACAAGCGCCGTCATCTCATGCTTCCCAACTCTTACTCGCCACCTGCTGCAGACCGCGCCATGGGCAACGATCTGTTATGTGCTTTCTATGTCGTGTCTAAACGCAAGCTCGCAGTCCTGTTTGGCGCGACCTTCGGTTTGTACTTCATGTATCGAAACTGGAAAAACTAACGAGCGGCTACGATAAAGCAGACAGTTGGCTGCTCAACCAGCGAAATTCTCGATCTTTACCTGACCATCCGGAAAAGTAGCGATGATTTCAAGTTCGCCGCCCATCGCGCGGATGTAGTTACGTAATGTGCTGATATACATATCAGTGCGACGTTCCATCTTGGAAATCGCTGCCTGATTGATATGCAGGGTTTCTGCAAGCGTGGCCTGGCTGAGTGCTTTGGCCTGACGCAATTCGTGCAACGGCATTTCCTTTATATGTTGTTCATAAATCGACTCGGCGCGTGCCCGGGATTCGGGTGTCATCCGCGCTTCGAGTTCGGCAAATTTCTTAGCCATCGTTGTGACCCTCTTTGCGCAATGTGTCGAGATGCTCATCGTACAGCTGATCGGCCAGCGGTACATTGGACTTCATACCATCGATCCTGACCGGTTTTATCACCGCCAATCAACAGCAAGGCACACCGCCTGGGATCGAATGCATACAGGATGCGAAAAGGACGCCCTGCATGCTGAACCCGTAACTCTCTGAGATGGCCGTGGCGTGAGCCATTTATGCCTGAGCTGTGGGGAAACCTCAGCCCGGGCCGAATTGACCGAGCAGCTTGACGCTTGCAGCCACAGAGCTCTGCTCGCTTTCGCTCAGATCCGTCCACCAGTCACCGAACTCGTCGGTGTATTCAATATCCCAATTCATGGGGCGAAATATGCACCTTGTGGAATATTCCATCAAGGTTATATTTTCGATAGGTTGAGGCCCTTTTAGCCAACGAGACCTTTTCCGATACTTCGCTTTTCCAACAAGTGTCGGCTATCCACTTGACGCCCACCCACCCTGTCATAGACTCCGCTCATCCGTCAGGGAGATACGGTTATGCGGCGTGTTCGTGTTTGGGTTATTGGATTGACCTTGGTTACCTGCGCCGTCGAGGCGCAAACCCCCGCGCCAGACGATCCGCTGTTGGAAAACAGCGCCGCTGGCAGCAATGCGCCAGCCAGCAGCGAGGCCCGTGGCGTGTTGCGGGCCCGGGATCAGGCGGTGCTTGCCAGTGAGTTGTCCGGGCGCATTGTCGAGTTGCCGTTCAGTGAGGGCGAGTCGTTCAAGAAGGGCGATACGCTGGCGCGTTTTGATTGCTCGGCTTATCAGGCCCAGCTCAATGCGGCGCAGGCCGCCAGCCGTGGCGCGGGTGAAGAGCTGTCCCACAACAAACAGCTGGCGGCGTTGAATTCGGTCGGGCGTTTTGAAGTGGCGCGGGCCGAGGCCAAGGTCAGCGAAACGCAGGCGCAGTCTCAGGTTTATCAGGTTCAGGTCAAACGCTGCAGCGTGCTGGCGCCGTTCGATGGCCAAGTGGTCGAGCGTAAGGTCAAACGCTATGAAAGCGTGGCGGCCGGTACGCCGCTGCTGGATGTGGTCGACAACCGCACCCTGGAAATCCATCTGCTGGTGCCGTCACGCTGGATGGCACGGCTCAAACCCGGTCAGACCTTCAGCTTTGTCCCCGATGAAACCGGTCAGCCGCTGGATGCCACGGTCAAGCGCCTCGGCGCTCGAATTGACGAAGGCAGCCAGACCTTGTTGCTGGTCGCGACGCTGCCCAATGCCAACGGTTTGCTGGCCGGCATGAGCGGCACGGCGCGTTTCGCGGAGCTTAAATGAACGCGCCCGTTGCCGGCGCTGCCGAACAGGTCTTTGCCAGGTTTCTTGATCTCGAACGCCTGACCCGCGCTGCGCGCACGCCTGCGCAACTGGCCTACAGCCTGGTCAATGAGGGGCAGGCGTTGTTTGGTTTTCGTCACGCGGCGCTGTTGATCGCTGGCAAGGTGCAGGCGGTGACGGGCGTCAGTGCCGTGGACCCGAATGCGCCGTTCGTGGCGTTCGTCGAGCAGGCGGTGGCGCAGTTGTTCAAGGCCGGTGTGCTGAAGCAGGCACGGGTGATCCCGGCGAATGGGCTCAGCGAATCGATCCAGGCCGATTGGCAAAGCCTTTCGGCGGCTCAGGTGTTCTGGTTGCCGCTGATCGATCACCAGGGTGAGGTGTTTGGTGGCCTGTGGCTGGCGCGGGACCTGCCGTGGAATCCTTCCGAGCAAGTGCTGCTGTCGCAACTGGGCGACACCTACAGCCACGCCTGGCTGGCGCTGCAACCGCGCAAACCGTGGCGGCTGCGCTGGACACGCAAACGTCGGGTGGCACTGGTCGCCGTGCTGTTGCTCGCGCTGCTGATTCCGGTGCGCCAATCGGTGCTGGCGCCGGCAGAAGTGGTGCCATTGGGTGGCCGCGTGGTGGCGGCGCCACTGGACGGAGTGATTGCCGAGTTCCTGGTCAAACCCAATCAAACGGTGAAAGCCGGCGACCTGTTGCTGCGCTTTGAAAGCACCACGCTCAAGGCCCAGGCCGATGTGGCCGAGCGCGCCTTGGGCGTGGCCGAAGCTGAGTTGAAAGCCAATTCCCAACGCTCGTTCGCTGATGCTGAATCCAGCTCGAAAATCGATCTGTTGGCTGCGCGAGTCGAGCAAAAACGCGCCGAACGGGATTACGCCCGCGAACTGCTCAAACGCAGTGAAGTCCGCACCGAGCGTGGCGGTATCGCGGTGTTCGCCGACGCGGAGCGCTGGACCGGTAAACCGGTGCAGACCGGCGAGCGGCTGATGGAAATTGCTGACCCGACGCAGGCCGAGTTGCGCATCGAACTGGCGGTCGGCGATGCTATTGCCCTTGAGCCGGACGCGCAGGTCGCGCTGTTTCTCGACAGTGATCCGTTGCAACGGCACCTGGCGAAACTCGAACGCTCGGCCTATGAGGCGCAACCCACCGCTGCCGGGCAACTGGCTTATCGTCTGGATGCGAATTTCGAGGGCACACCGCCGCGCATCGGTCTGCGCGGAACGGCGAAAATTTTCGGCGACCGTGCACCGCTGGCGTTGTACCTGTTGCGTCGACCGCTGGCCGGTTTGCGCCAGAGTGTGGGTTTTTAGATGAGCCTGCCGAGCCTTCGGGCCGATTTGCAACTGTCCGTGGCGGCTCCGGCCCTCGATGGTTCGCCGCGCTGGACCCTGGCTGACCCGGTGCGCGGGCGCTATTTCAAACTGGGCGCCGCCGCGATGCGTTTGCTGCGTCATTGGTCGTTGGGTGATCCCGAACAGGTGCTGCGCGCCGCCAACCGCGAGCCCGGGTTGCCACTGGATGGCGCTGAGCTTGAGCAATTGCTGGGCTTTTTGCGTGGCCACGATCTGATCAGCGCGCTCGATCCGCAACAGCGCGCCAGCTACAGCCTGAAGGCGGCCGCCCAGCGTCAGACGCTGTGGCAGATTCTGCTGCACCAATACCTGTTTTTTCGCATTCCGTTGTGGCGTCCGGACGCGTTTCTCAATCGCGCATGGCCGTGGCTGGAACGCTTCGGCCCACGCGCGCTGCGCTATGGATTGCCCGCGACGTTGGGGCTTGGGGTGTTTCTGGTGTCTCGGGACTGGCAGCGGTTTATCGCCACTTTCCCGCATCTGTTCAGCCTCGGCGGCGCGCTGGCGTTCGGTGTGGCGTTGTTCTTTGCCAAGCTCTGTCACGAGTTCGGCCACGCCTTCATGGCCAAACGCGCGGGCTGTCGGGTACAGAGCATGGGCGTGGCGTTCATGGTGTTGCTGCCGATGTTTTACACCGACGTCAGCGATGCCTGGCGGGTCAATGATCGCCGCGCGCGGCTGCTGATTGGTGCCGGTGGCGTGCTGGCGGAATTGCTTCTGGCGAGCATCGCGCTGCTGGTCTGGTCACTGCTGCCGGACGGTCCCGGACGCACGGCGGCGTTCATGCTCGCCAGTGCCACCTGGATCACCACGCTGGTGATCAACCTCAACCCGTTCATGCGTTTTGACGGTTACTTTTTGCTCAGCGATTTCTGGGAAGTGGACAACCTTCAAGGGCGAGCCTTTGCCTTGTGCCGTTGGCGGTTGCGCGAGTTTTTGTTCGGTTATGGCGCGGCGGCACCGGAGCCCTGGTCGCCGAAGATGCAGCGCCGATTGCTGATCTGGGGTTATGGCGCGTGGCTGTGGCGCGCGGCGTTGTTTTTCGGGATCGCGCTGGCGGTCTATCACCTGTTCTTCAAAGTGTTGGGGATTTTCCTGATGCTGGTGGAATTGGTGTGGTTCATCTTCCTGCCGATCTTGAGCGAGTGGCGGCAATGGTGGAGTCGACGGGAGCAGGCGTATGCACCACGCGTGTTGCTCAGTGGTCTGGCCTTGCTCGGACTGGTGTTGGTGTTGGTCCTGCCGTGGCGCAGTGCGGTGGAGCTGCCGACGATGCTTGAAGCAGGACGCGCCAGTGCGTTGCATGCGCCAGTCGCGGCGCGAGTCAAAACGGTGAATGTGCAGGACGGCCAAGTGGTTGCCCAGGGCGAGGTGCTGATCGAGCTGGAGTCGCCAGACCTGGACTCGCGCCAGGCCATCGTTCGTCGCGAGATCCAGATCCAGCAGTTGCAGATGCGCCGTCAGGCCAGTCGCAGTGAAACCGTCGCCGACGCAGGTATTGTCGAGCAACGTTTGGCGGAGGCGGTGGCCGACTATCGCGGGCTGGCGGCGCAGCGCGAACGTCTGTTGCTGCGCGCGCCCCACGCCGGCACCGTGCGCGATCTGTTGCCGCAACTGGTGGTCGGTCGCTGGCTGTCGACCAAGGATCCTCTGGCGCGTGTCGTTGAAGACGGCGCGCGTTTGCGTGGCTATCTGGCCGAAGCCGAACTGTGGCGCGTGGCGCCGGGGGCCACCGGACGGTTCATCGCCGATGATCCGATGCACCCGGCGATCGCCGTGCAATTGACCGAAATCGACACCAATGGCGCGGCCTATGTCGATCAGGAAGCGCTGACGTCCGATCACCACGGGCCGATCGCCGTGCGCCGGGATGCGCATCAACGGGCTGAACCGGTGCAGGGGCAATACGGGGCGCGGTTGAGCACCCTCGAAGCCGCACCGACGCCGATGCAACCCTTGCGCGGCGTGGTGGTGTTGCAGGGCAGCGGCGAGTCGTTGTTGGGCGTGGCCTGGCGACGCATGGCTGCGCTGGGTGTCAGGGAAAGCGGTTTCTAAGGAGAGCAGGTGATGGCAACTACCGATTCAGTGTCGGCCGATGGCTTGGTGGTTCGGCCCTCGCGGACCAGCGATGGGCCTTTTCTACAGAGTCTTTATCAGGCGGCGCGGCCGGATCTGCAGTGGATCGACGGTGAGCGGGAAGTGGTCGAGCAGGTGGTCGCCCAGCAATTTCAGGTGCAGGAGCAGGGTCTGGGCGAACGCTTCCCCAACGCCATGCACTACGTGATTGAAAAACTCGACACGGCCATCGGCGCGCTGACCACTGATTTTGGTCCCAATGAAATTCGCGTGCTGTACCTGGCGTTCATTCCAAAGGCGCGTGGCCAAGGTTATGGCCGCAAGGTGCTGCAAGGTGTGCAGAAAGCTGCGCAACAGATTCGCTGCCCGGTGGCCACAGTGGTCTGGGCCAGCAATCCTCATGCGCGCCAGCATTACCTGGCGCTGGGGTTCCAGGTTGAAGAGCGCAACCCGGCGGCGGAGCGGTTGGTGTGGTATCCACAGGGTTGAATCCACCACCGATCATGTGGGAGCGGGCTTGCTCGCGAATGCGGTGGATCAGCCCAGTTCAATGTTGAATGTTAAGCCGCATTCGCGAGCAAGCCCGCTCCCACATTGGGATTTCGGTGTGTTCAGTTGAAGGCGATGTAGAAATACCCCATACACGGATCACGCCCCATGGCCGGAACACGGGAGACAAAAATGTCCTGCACCTGACCCAGCTCCGGCAACTCCAACGCACACAATCCATCGACAAACGCTGTGGGTTCCAGGCTTTTAAATTCGACACTGAACGGCACGCGCTCGCTGTTTGGCATCCGCGAACGGGGCGTTTCCTCAAGCGTGTCGATATGGATCGGCAATTCACTGCCATCCGGCAGCCGCAGCGCTCCCGTCTTGCCCAGCAGGGCCTGAAAGTGCTGGCTTTGAACCTGTTGCAACATGGCGTCACTCCCGAAAAAACGGCCGGGGGATTTGAACCCCCGGCCAGACCTCAGTTGCGAGAAGGGAATAACCCGTTCAAGGCAATGCTGAAGTTGAGCACCAGGAACGGGTTCATCGTCTCCATCGGCAAACCGTTACCGGCGGACGAGATTTCTCCCGTCACTGCCGTGGCCACACCCTTGAGCGGCACGGCCGCAGCACCTTGCGCATCGGAGAAGATGCTCGCCGAGCCCGGGCCGCCGCCTGAGGCGCCGATGTACGAGTTGGTCGCGGTTGGATTGGTGACCGGGTTGCTCGCCGGGCTGGCCAGTTGCAGGGTGGTGGTGGCCGTGAGCCCGGACAAGGCGTGGGTGTGATTCGGCAGGTTGGTGATGGTCGCGGTGACGTTCTCGGTCCCGGAGAATTCGCCGATGACGCGCGGGGTCAGGCCCAGCCCGTTGCCTTGGGCAATTGGCACTCGGCCTTGCAGGTTGGGTAGCATGAAGTTGGTTGAGCCATTGCCTCCATAGTAGGTTCCCAGCAGTGAGAAAAGCGCCTGGTATTGCGAGACCCCTAGCGTCTGGCCGTTGCACAAGGCCCAGCCGTTAGGCGCAAAGTTAAAGGCGAAAGACTGCACAGTGCCCATGAATACTTCCATAGTTCCTCATCCCTCAGGTTGGTTGTGGCGCGCCACGCAGATTTGCCCGTACGGGCACCTCGTTGCGAATTGCCGACTCCATTCATCTCCGTGGCTGGGTCACGCCACGCCAGAGCGTAGTAGATCCGCTTGAACTGCCGAATGTCGTTGGTCGCAAAGCCAGCATCGACGACGGCGCTGTCGCTGCCCTACAGTGATTGCAGGCTTCAACGCTTTTTCACCGGCAGTCCTGAGGGGAGGCAATGGAGGCGTACAGAGAATTGCCGCTCGACGGCACCCAAGGCCCGCAAGCGACACCCGGTGCCTGGGCGATTGTTAAGCGCCTGCTTCGGTGGGTGCGCGAGCATTGGCTGTTGCCGATCCTGGCCTTGGCCGCGCTGGTGCGTTTCTACGACCTGACGGCAGCGGCTATCTGGGGCGACGAAGGTTCCAGCCTGCTGCTGAGCCACTATTCTCTTGGCGATATCTGGCTGCACGCCGCCCACGATGTCCACCCGCCGCTGTATTTCATGCTGCTGCATGGTTGGGTCGAGTTGTTTGGCGACGGTATATTTTCGATCCGCTGTCTCAGCGCATTGCCCGGGATTGCCACGGTGTGGCTCGGTGTGTGGCTGGTGGACTTGCTCGCCACCCGGCGTGCCGCGTTGCTAACCGGTTTGCTGCTGGCGCTACTGCCCACGGCAGTGCGTTACAGCCAGGAAGTGCGGATGTATGCGCTGCTGGGCCTGTGGCTGATCGGCGCGACGATTGCCTTGGTCTACTGGATCAGATATCCCCGGCGCACGCATTATCTGGTGGCGTATGTGCTGCTCATGAGCGCTGCGTTCTACACCCATTACTTCACCGCCCTGTGCGTGCTTTGCCACTGGCTGTATCTGGGGGTGATTCGCCTGCAGCCAGGCTATCGCCTGCGGCATATTCAACGCCCCGGCTGGTGGCTGGCGAACGTGGCCATCGTGCTCTTGTACTTGCCGTGGGTGCCGAGCCTGATCGATCTGCTCCAGCACATGGATCAGCTCAAGGCCAATGGTGATGTGGGGTGGGAGGCACCGGTCACGCTCGGCTCAATGCCTTCGATGATCTGGTCGTTTTTGATCCAGGACGATGGCGAGAACCTGCCGACGCTGATGTTCATCACCTTGCCTTTGGCGTTGCTGGCCCTGGCCTGGGTGGCGCTCGTCCGTGATCGCAGTGTCATCCGTGGCAGTGCCTTGGTGGTGATCTATACCGTTTTGCCGTTGTTGCTGGTGTTTTCGGTGTCGTTGATCTCGCCGGTGTTCATCGAGCGTTACCTCACCGCCTACGCCCTCGGCCTGCCGATGATTGCCGCGCTGGCCATTGATCGCCTTTACTCGGGTTTCCGGGTGCTGGCCGTGGCGATACTGGTGTTGTTTGTCGGTGTCGAACTGGTGGGCCTGAACAACAACGCCACGGTCGATACCAACGATCAGCTGAGCGTCATGGTCAATTACGTCAATCAGCACTTCGTTGCCGGTGACCGGATCGTCACCAGCGACATGCTCTGGTACCTCAGCTACGTCTATTACAACCGCACCGACGCAAAGCCGTTGCTATACACGCCACCGTTAGCCGGTGGAGCTTCGAGCCGGCCGAATGCCTACGGGTTCGGTACGCTGGTGACCCCGGACATTTACCTCGACAGCCTGGGCGAATTATCCAAAGGCACGGGACGCGTGTGGTTGATCGGCACTGTCGGTGTGCCAGACGAGTTCGCGCCGTTGCCCGCCGGCTGGCAGCGCGTTGGCGAAACGCAGGCAGGCGGCGCCAATGCGCGGTTGTTCGTGTGGCATTGAGTCAGTAACAAAAATCTCGTTTTTCAGACGATTTAGCTTCGATTTGATATCAAAACACTACTACTGATACCGCGATTCATAGTCTACGCTCCGTCATACATAAAGGACTTATGCTCAGGTGAAGGGATGCAGCAGTACCACTTTATCTCCGGCTTGCCGCGCTCAGGCTCGACCCTGCTTTCTGCAATCCTTTTGCAGAACCCGCGCTTTCATGCCGGCATGACGAGCCCCGTTGGCGCATTGTTTTCCGGTGTTCTGGAACAGTGCAGCGCCGGCAGTGAATTTGGCGCGGTGATCGATACCGATCTGCGCCGGCGTTTGCTGCGCGGTCTGTTCGATTCCTTCTACGCCGACAAGGCCGACAAACCGGTGGTGTTCGACACCAACCGGCTATGGAGCTCGCGCCTGCCGGCCATCAGCGATCTGTTTCCACAAGCCAAGGTCATTGCCTGTGTGCGCAATGTCGCCTGGGTCATGGACAGCATCGAGCGTCTGTACCGCGCCAACCCCTTTGAAAACACCAAGCTGTTCGGCGATGCGATCGAGCGCAACACCGTCTACAGCCGCTGCGAAACCCTTGCCCAGCGCAATCGCCTGGTGGGTTTTGCCTGGGCGGCGCTCAAGGAAGCCTATTACGGCGAACACGCCGACTCGCTGCTGATCGTCGACTACGACCTGCTGACCCAGGCGCCTGACCGGGTGATGCGGCTGGTCTACGACTTCATCGGCGAACCCGGGTTCGAGCATGACTTTGACAACCTCGCCTACGACGCGCCGGAGTTCGACCAGGCCCTTGGTGTTTCGGGCTTGCACAAGGTCAAGCCGAGGGTCGAACTGCAATCGCGGCGCACGATCCTGCCGCCAGACTTGTTCAAGCAATACTCGGAATTGTCCTTTTGGCTCGATGGTTCAGCCAGCGCCGCCAATGTCATTCGCATGAAAGCCGACGCCGCGATCAGTTGATCGCGGCTTTTTCATTTTCGCGTCACGAAAGTTCGAGTCCGGGTGAGCAGCATGTGGTGGAGCAAAGGCAAGTCGCGGGTTACCCAAGGCGCACGGGCACGGGCACTGGCCTCGCCGATGATCATGTCGCTGGAGCCGCGAATGCTGTTCGACGGCGCGGTCGCGGCCACGGTAGCGGATGCCGCCCAGCCTGACAGCCATCCCACGACCGACGCCGCGAAAGCGCCCGCGACCGATCAGCCGGTCGCCAGCAAGGACACCCACGGCCAGGCAGACGCCGCGCCCGCCACAGCACCCGTTGCCGTGCCCGGCCAGAGCGTGGTGTTCGTCGATTCCCGGGTCAAGGATGCCGACAGCCTGCTCAAAGGCGTGGCGCCCGGCACCCAAGTGGTTCAGCTGGACGCGAGCCGGGACGGCTTGCAACAGATTGCCGATTATCTGGACACCCATCAGGGCGTCAGCTCCGTGCAGATTATTGCCCACGGCAACGCGGGCGATCTGTGGCTGGGCGACAGCTATCTGTCGGCCGACAACGTCGCGGCCCGCAGTGCGGTGCTGGCGGACATCGGCAAGGACATGAATGCCGGCGGCGACATCATGATCTACGGCTGCTACACCGCCGAAGGTGAGCGCGGCTTGAGTTTTGTCGACTCGCTGGCGCAATTGACCGGCCGTGATGTGGCAGCGTCCAGCAACCGTACCGGGGTCGGTGGCGACTGGGATCTGGAAATTGTCACCGGCAACATCGAAAGCGCCAACGTGCTGTCGACCACGGCCATGAGTGAGTATCAGTGGGGCCTGGCGACCTGGACCGCCACCAACAACGCCAACACGGGTGTCGGCTCGTTGCGTGCCGCCATCGCCTCGGCGCAGAACGGCGATATCGTCACGTTCAGCAGCGGCATGACAGTGCAATTGACGTCCGAACTGCTGATCAACAAGAACATCACCGTCGATGGCGACCTGAACAACGACGGCGCGGCTGACGTGATTCTCGATGGTCAGTACCGGACCCGAGTGATTGAAATTGTCGCGGGCAGAACCGTGACCCTTGATGGCCTGGTGATTACCCGTGGCCTGGTGGCGGGCACGGGTGGCAACGGTGGCTACGGCGCCACGGGTGCAATGGCCGGGGGGATTTTCAACGCCGGCATCCTGACCCTGAACAACGTCAGCGTGACCTCCAATGCCGCTTCCGGTGGCGGTGGTGGCGGCGGTGTGACGCCAGCGAATTACGGCGGCGGTGGCGGTGGCGGCGGCGGCCTGGGTGGCCAGAGCGGCGGGCATGGTGGCTCGGCTGGCCCGGGCACCGGCACGTTGGGCGGCCAGGCGGGCAGCGCCAATGCCGGTGGCTATGGCGGCGGTTATGACGCGACCCACATGGGCGGTCGCGGCGGCACCAGCACCGGCGGCGCGGGCGGCGTGGGGGTTTCCTATTACAGCAACGGCGGCAACGGTGCGACGGCGACCAATGGCACGATTTCCATTGGAGGCGGTGGCGGCGGCGCCGGCTGGGACAAGGTCGGTGGCGCCGGCGGCAACGCGGCGGGCGGGATCTACAACGCTTCCACCGGCACCCTGACCATCATCGGCACGTCGAGCATTACCAACAACATTGGTGCCGGCGGTGGTGGCGGCGGCGGTGGTGGTTACGGCAGCAATGCCTCCAATGGCGGCATCGGCGGCCGGGGCGTCGGCGCGATCTGGAACAAAGGCACGCTGTTGATGACCGCCGCCAACTTCGCGGCACTGGCCGGCAATGCCGCGGGCAGTGGTGCCGGTGGTGCTGCGTTGGGCGGCGGGACAACCGGCACTTCGCCGACCGCCGTTTCGACCATCTTCAACGACGGCGGTGTACTCAACACCGCGTATGCGCCGCCACCGACCGCGACCATTGTGGTCGCTGACACCGCCCTGAGAATCGGCGAAACGTCGTTGGTAACGATCACTTTTTCCGAAGCCGTGACCGGTTTCACCAACGCCGACCTGACGATTGCCAACGGCACGTTGACGGCGGTGAGCAGCAGCGACGGCGGCATCACCTGGACGGCAACCTTCACGCCAACCGCCAGCATTTCCGACACGACCAACCTCATCACCCTGGACAACACCGGGGTGATCAACGGTTTGGGCACTGCCGGCGTCGGTACCACCAACTCCAATAACTACGTCGTCGATACCTTGCGTCCGACCGTCGGCATCGTATTCACCGACACCGCGCTGCGGGTCGGCGAAACCTCGTTGGTGACCTTCACCTTCAGCGAGGCCGTGACCGGTTTCACCAATGCCGACCTGACGATCGCCAACGGCACCTTGACGGCCGTAAGCAGCAGCGATGGCGGCATCACCTGGACGGGGACGTTCACGCCGACCGCCAGCATCACCGATGCGACCAACCTGATCACCCTGGACAACACCGGAATCGCCGACCTGGCCGGCAACGCCGGCAGTGGCACCACCGATTCAAACAACTACGCCATCGATACCGTGCGCCCGACCGCGACCATTGTGGTGGCCGACACGGCACTGAGAATCGGCGAGACCTCGCTGGTCACCATCACCTTCAGCGAAGCCGTCAGCGGTTTCACCAATGCTGACCTGACGATTGCCAACGGCACCTTGACGGCGGTGAGCAGCAGCGACGGCGGCATCACTTGGACGGCGACCTTCACACCGACCGCCAGCATTAACGACACGACCAACCTGATCACCCTGAACAACACCGGGGTCGCTGACCTGGCGGGCAACGCCGGCAGCAGCACCACCGATTCCAACAACTACGCCATCGATACATTGCGTCCGACGGCAACCATCGTGGTGGCAGACAACGCGCTGAAAATCGGCGAAACCTCGCTGGTGACCATCACTTTCGCCGAGGCGGTGAGCGGTTTCACCAACGCCGACCTGAGCATCGCCAACGGCACGTTGACGGCCGTGAGCAGCAGCGACGGTGGCATCACCTGGACCGCGACGTTCACGCCGACCGCCAGCATTTCCGACACGACCAACCTCATCACGCTGAACAACACCGGGGTCAGCGACCTGGCGGGCAACGCCGGCAGCGGCACCACCGATTCGAACAACTACGCCATCGACACCGTGCGGCCGACGGCAACCATCGTGGTTGCGGACAACGCGCTGAAAATCGGCGAGACCTCGCTGGTCACGATCACCTTCTCGGAGTCGGTGAGCGGTTTCACCAATGCCGACCTGACGATCGCCAACGGCACCTTGACGGCCGTGAGCAGCAGCGACGGCGGCATCACCTGGACCGCAACCTTTACCCCGAGCGCCAGCATCAACGACACGACCAACCTGATCACACTGGACAACACGGGGATTGCGGATCTGTCGGGCAACGCCGGTAGCGGCACCACCGATTCCAATAACTACGCGATCGATACGTTGCGTCCAACCGCTACGATCGTGCTGGCCGATACCACCCTGACCGCGGGCGAAACCTCGCTGGTGACCATCACCTTCTCCGAGGCAGTGAGCGGTTTCACCAACGCCGACCTGACGATTGCCAACGGCACGGTGACCGCCGTGAGCAGCAGCGACGGCGGCATTACCTGGACCGCGACCTTCACCCCGACCGTTGGCGTGAATGACCTGACCAACGTCATCACCCTGGCCAATACGGGCGTGGCCGACCTGTCCGGCAATGCGGGTAGCGGCACCAGCAACTCCGGCAACTACACGATCGACACCGTGCTGCCGACCGCCACCATTGTGGTCGCCGACAACGCGCTGAGAATCGGCGAAACGTCCCTCGTGACCATCACCTTCTCCGAGGCGGTGACCGGTTTCACCAACGCCGACCTGACGATTGCCAACGGCACGTTGACCGCCGTGAGCAGCAGCGACGGCGGCATCACTTGGACCGCGACCTTCACGCCGACCACCAGCATCACCGACGCGACCAACCTGATCGTCCTCGACAACAGCGGCGTGCAGGCAGCCAGCAGCGGCAACGTCGGCAGCGGCACCAGCAATTCCAACAACTACGCGATCGACACCGTGCGTCCGACGGCTACGGTCGTGGTGGCGGACACGGCACTGAGAATCGGCGAAACCTCGCTGGTCACGATCACCTTCTCTGAGGCGGTCAGCGGTTTCACCAACGCCGATCTGACCATCGCCAACGGCACGTTGACGGCCGTAAGCAGCAGCGACGGCGGCATCACCTGGACGGCGACCTTTACCCCGAGCGCCAGCATCACCGACACGACCAACCTCATCACCCTGGACAACACCGGGGTCGTGGACCTGTCCGGCAACGCCGGCAGCGGCACCACCGATTCCATCAACTATGCGATCGATACGTTACGTCCGACCGCGACCATCGTCCTGGCAGACACAACCTTGAGTGCTGGCGAAACGTCGCTGGTGACCATTACGTTCTCCGAGGCGGTCAGCGGTTTCACCAACGCCGACCTGAGCATTGCCAACGGCACGTTGACGGCGGTGAGCAGCAGCGATGGCGGTATCACCTGGACCGCGACCTTCACCCCCACCGTGGGTGTGAATGACTCGAGCAACGTCATCACCCTGGCCAATACCGGCGTGGCTGACCTCGCCGGCAATGCGGGCACTGGCACCACCAACTCCAGCAACTACACGATCGATACCGTGATTCCGACCGCGACTATCGTGGTCGCCGACAACGCACTGAAAATCGGCGAAACCTCGCTGGTGACCATCACCTTCTCCGAGGCGGTAACCGGATTCAGCAACGCCGACCTGACGATTGCCAACGGCACCCTGGGCGCGGTGAGCAGCAGCGACGGCGGCATTACCTGGACGGCGACGTTCACGCCGACCACCAGCGTCACCGACACGACCAACCTGATCACCCTGGACAACAGCGGCGTGCAAAACGCCTCGGGCAACGCCGGTATCGGCAGCACCGATTCCAACAACTACGCCATCGACACCGTGCGCCCGACGGCGACTATCGTCGTGGCCGACGCAGCGCTGGGCGTTGGCCAGACCAGCCTGGTAACCATTACTTTCAGCGAGGCAGTGAGCGGTTTCACCAACGCCGACCTGACCATTGCCAACGGTACGTTGACGGCCGTGAGCAGCAGCGATGGCGGCATCACCTGGACCGCCACCTTGACGCCGGCGGCCGGCATCACCGACACCAGCAACATCGTAACCCTGGACAACACTGGCATTCAGGACCTGGCGGGCAACGCCGGTAGCGGTACCACCGATTCCAACAACTACGCCATCGACAGCCAGCGCCCGACAGCCACCATCGTGTTGAGCGACACAACGCTGAAACCGGGCGAAACCGCGCTGGTGACCATCACCTTCAGCGAGGCGGTCAGCGGTTTCGACAACAGTGATTTGAGCATCGCCAACGGCACGTTGAGCGCAGTCAGCAGCAGCGACGGCGGGATCACCTGGACCGCGACCTTCACCCCGACCCTCGGTGTGACCGATGCGACTAACCTCATCACCCTGAACAACACCGGAATCACCGATGTGGCAGGCAACGCCGGCACGGGCACCACCAACTCCGCCAACTACGTGGTGGAAACCCAGGTGCCGACCGCGACCATCGTGATCGCCGACAACGCCCTCAAGGCTGGTGAAACCTCGGGTGTGACCATTACGTTCTCGGAAGCGGTCAGCGGCTTCAGCAACGCCGACCTGACCATCGCCAACGGCACGTTGAGCAATGTGTCGTCCAGCGACGGCGGCGTCACCTGGACCGCGACCTTCACGCCAACGGTCGACGTGACGGACAGCACCAACCTGATCAGCCTCGACAACAGCGGTGTGCAAAACGCCTCAGGCAACAGCGGCGTGGGCGTGACCGATTCCAACAACTACGCCATCGACACGGCGCGGCCGACCGCGACCATTGTGGTCGCGGACACTCGCCTGGGCATCGGTGAGACCACTACGGTCACCATCACTTTCAGCGAAGCGGTGTCCGGTTTCGACTTGTCGGACCTCAGCGTGGCCAACGGTGTGCTGTCCAACCTGGCCAGCAGTGACGGCGGCAAGACCTGGACCGCGACCCTGACGCCGACGGCGAACATCAACGACACCACCAACCTGATCCTGCTCGACACCGGCAACGTCGCCGACGCGGCAGGCAACGCCGGTGCCGCGATTGCCATCTCCAACAATTATGCCCTTGATGCCACGCGCCCGACGGCGACTATCGTGGTCGCCAATCCGCATCTGGGCATTGGCCAGACGACGCTGGTGACCTTCACCTTTAGCGAGGCGGTGAGCGATTTCGACTTGTCGGATCTGAGCGTGACCAACGGCGAGTTGAGCAACCTGGCCAGCAGCGACGGCGGCAAGACATGGACCGCGACTTTCACACCAACCGCGAACCTGTCCGACCCGAGCAACTTCATTGCCCTCGACACCAGCAATGTCACGGACCTGGCCGGCAACACAGGCAGCAGCATCGCGGTCTCCAACAATTACGCCATCGACGGCGAACGGCCGACCGCCACCATCGTCGTTGCCAACCCGAACCTTGGGGTCGGCCAGACGTCGCTGGTGACCTTCACTTTCAATGAGGCGGTGAGCGGTTTCGACCTGTCCGACATCAGCGTGGCCAACGGCACGTTGTCCAACCTGTCGAGCAGCGACGGCGGCACAACCTGGACCGCGACGCTGACACCCACCAGCAACATCAGCAACGGCAACAACGCAATCAGCCTGAACATCGCGGGTATCAGTGACGGTTCGGGCAATGCCGGCAGCGGCACCAGCCAGTCGAACAGTTATGCGATCAACACCGTGTCGGTGCCGTCGTCGCCGATTGTGGTGGTGTCGGCGGATCCGGAGTTCCGGGTTACCGAGCCGGTGACGCTGCCCGATCAGCCAAACGTGCCATTGCAGCCGATCATCTTCACTGCGCCCACGGGGGATCTTGGTTCGCCGTTGACCTTCACGCCGCTGTTCGAACAACGGGTTATCGGCAACGGCATCCGCCCACTGGGGGACATTTTCATCAACCGTGGCGCGCTCTCGCCAAGCTTCATCGCTCAGGTGTTCAGCAGCAGCGACAGCGGTGGTGACGGCTCAGGCCAGGGCTTCCTCGGCTTTGGTGGCGGCGATGGCGGGGTGTTCAGCACCAGCACGCTGTCGAGCCTGTTCAATCAGGACACCGGCAGTGAGCGAGGCGAGCTGAACTCTTTCGGCAGTCATTCGATCAGGGGCTCGGATGTTTCCCAAGGACTGCGCGGTGTGTTTGGCGCGTTGACGCTGAACCAGCAATTGCAGCAACTCAAAGACACCGAGCAACGGCAGGTCGACAGCCTGGCCGCAGCGTTGAAACAGGTCGGTATCAGCGAAATGCAGGCCTGAAAAAACCATAAAACCAGTGCAGCACCCAGGGGCAGTCAAGGATGAATAGAAGTCACATGTTGTTCGGCGCCAGCCTGCTGGCGCTTGCGATAAGCGGATGTGCCGTCAAAAGTGAACCGATCGAACGCAGCGTCAGCGAACAGCGCGCCAAGAGCGATCTGCAGAATATGTACACCGGTCAGGAGCCCCTCAGTGGTCCGCTGACCCTGCACCAGGCCATGGCTCGCGCGGTGAAGTACAACCTCGAAGGCCGGCTCAAGATCATGGAAGAGGCGTTGGCCAAGCGCCAACTCGACCTCGCCAGTTTCGACATGCTGCCGCGCATGGCCCTGGCGGCAGGCTATGCCGGACGCAGCAACGTCAGCGCCTCCAGCAGCCAGAGTGTGCTGACCGACACCCAGTCCCTGGAACCGTCGACCTCTCAGGACCGCGACCGCCGGGTCGCCGACCTGACCATGGTGTGGAACGTCCTCGACTTCGGCGTCAGTTACATCAGCGCCAAGCAGCAGGGCGACCAACGACTGATCGTTCAGGAACGTCGGCGCAAGGTGATCAACACCATCGTCCAGGACGTACGCTCGGCCTATTGGCGAGCGGTGGCGGCCGAACGTTTGCTCACGCAGATCGACAGCCTGATGGCCCGGGTCGATACGGCACGCAGCAACAGCCAAAGCATGAGCACACAGCGCATCGGCGATCCGATTCAGGCGTTGGGTTACCAGCGTTCGCTGATCGAGGCGACCCGCCAGTTGCAAGAGCAGCGCCGGGCGCTGTCACTGGCCAAAACCGAACTGGCGACCCTGATTAACCTGCCGATGGGCACCGATCTGAAACTGGCGACGCCGGATGACTACTCGATTCCGCAGCTGAAGGTCGGCATGGCCAGCCTCGAACATGAGGCCCTGGCGAGCCGTCCGGAACTGCGCGAACAGGATTACCAGACCCGCATCAGCACCGCCGAAACCCGTAAAGCCATGCTGCGGCTGTTGCCGGGGCTGGAGTTTTCGGCCGGCGGGCATTACGACAGCAACTCGTTTCTGGTCAACGACAAGTGGGCCGACTACGGGGTGAAATTGACCTGGAACCTGTTCAACGTGATTTCCGCACCGGCCGCGATCAACGTGGCCAAGGCCGGCGAAGAAGTCGCCAAGGCGCGGCGTCAGGCCATGTCCATCGCGGTGCTGGCCCAGCTCTATGTGGCCAACGCCAACTACCAGGAAGCGTTGCATCAGTTCCAGACCAATCAGGAATTGTCGAGCATCGACGGGCAAATTCTGGGGCAGTTGCGTAACCGCCATCAGGCGGCGAGCCTCGGTGAGCTGGACCTGATCCAGGGTGAATTGAACACGTTGCAGGCGGATTTGCGCCGGGACCTGTCCTACGCCGATCTGCGCAACGCCTACGGCCAGATCTTCGCCAGCGCCGGCCTCGACCCGATGCCGGATGAGGTGCAATCCACCGAAGTCCAGTCCATCGCTACCGCACTGGCCAACCGCGAAGCGGCGTGGGCCTCGGGCAACATCACTGTGCCGGTGGCCCATGCTCCGGTCCAATAACCTTCGGGTGCCGACCGCGAGCATCAATCGCGAACAACGGGAGACCCGCAATGGTCATCACGGCGCCGCGATCCTGCTGACCGGTTTGCCGGCAGCGGGTAAATCGACGCTGGCCCAGGCGCTGCACGCCGAGCTGTTTGAACTCGGTGTGCAAAGTGTGGTGCTTGATGGTGATGGGCTTCGGGTCGGGCTCAATCGCGATCTCGGTTTTACCGACAGTGATCGCCTGGAAAACATCCGTCGCGCCAGTGAAGTGGCGGCGCTGCTGGTGGAGAACGGGCAGATTGTGATCCTCGCGATGATCGCGCCGCTGGTGGAGTTGCGTGAGGTGTTCGCTCGGCGCTTGGGTGAGGATTACCGCGAAGTCTGGTGCAGCGCTTCGTTGGCGGTGTGCGAACAGCGCGATCCCAAAGGCCATTATGCGCGGGCGCGTCGTGGTGATCTGGCGGGGTTTACCGGTGTGTCTGCGCCCTATGAACCGCCGCCGTCCGCGTCCTTGGTGCTCGACACCGGCGAGCAGTCGGTTGAGGCCTGTCTTGACCGCTTGCTGACCTGGCTCGGCGAGTGTGCGGTGCTGCCGAAGCGATGAGCCGACCGGCTTTTTCCCGCTTGCCGGTGGCGGTAGATTTGCCGCTGTTGTTGCAGGCGTTGGCGGCGATTGGAGAAGACGCGTGGCGCGCGCATTTCAACAGCGATTACTACGCCGGGGACTGGAGCGGCGTGGCGCTGATTTCGGCGGCGGATGCGTTGACGGAGCTGTCTCCGGGTCAGGGCGCGCCGCTGTTGCGCGCGCCTTGGTTGCGGGATTTGCGATGGCAGCAGGGCTTGCGCGAACTGCCGTTGGAAATTGTCAGCGCACGCCTGCTGCGGCTCGGCCCGGGCGGGCAGATTCACGAACATCGTGACTACGATCTTGGCGGGCCAGATGCCGATTTGCGCCTGCACATTCCTTTGCTCAGCCCGCCTCAAGTGGACTTCATGCTGGACGGTCAGCGCATGCCGATGCTTGCGGGAGAGTGCTGGTTTCTCGATCTGTCGCGGCCCCATCGGGTGGACAATCGGGACCGTTCGGCACGGATTCATCTGGTGCTCGATTGCCGGCCGGGGGGTTGGCTGGAACAGTCGATTTTCGAGGGGTTACGGACCACGCCTTTGCCTGATATCGGGGACGGAGCTTTGCTGAAATTTCAGCGGTTAGTGGCCAGTGATTCGCAACTGTCGAAGACCCTACAGGGCTTACAGGACACTGAGGTGTTCATCACTCGTACGCTAGAACTGGCGGCTGAGCGAGGCCTGGAATTTTCTCGGGAAGAACTGCGTGCCGCGATGCGCAACGGCCGTCGCCGTTGGAATGAACAATGGAACGCCTGATCCTGGACGGCTGGCTGCCGATTCGGGTCTGGCAGCAGGCCGGCGAGTGGCAGGTGGATTGGTGCTGGTTCGGCGATACGCCGCTGCATCAGCCGTTTTTTCGTGATGCCGTGGAAGAGGCGCTACGGTTGCCGTTCAACCAGGCGTTTCGTCGGCAAACGCCCTTGTCAGTCCTCACTGATTGGCAAGTGTGCAGTCCCGGTCTGGCGCCAAGTGCATTCATTTTTCACGCTTCGCGCTGCGGCTCGACCCTCATCAGTCAGATGCTCGCGCAACTCGACAACCACATCGTGATCAGCGAACCGCCGCCGCTGGATGCCTTGTTGCGCAGTGGTTTACCAGCCGTCGAACGACGTGCCGCTATCGAAGGGTTGTTGTCTGCCTATGGTCAGCGGCGGCTCGGTATCGAGCAGCGGCTGGTGATCAAACTCGATGCCTGGAACATTGCTGAATTGCCCTTGTTGCGCGACTGTTTTCCCGACACGCCTTGGTTGTTTGTGTACCGCGATCCGCTGGAAATCGCCGTTTCCCATCTACGCCGACCGGGCATGCAGATGGTGCCGGGCATGATTGGGGCGAGTGGGCTGGATGACGAATTGCCGTTCGACAGTCGAGAGGATTTCATTGCGCGGCGGTTGGGGCGGTTGCTGGAATCGGGGTTGGCGCAATGTCGGGCGTTTGGTGGATTGGCGGTGAATTACAGTGAATTGCCCGGCGCAATGGCGGGGCGGTTGGCCGGGTTTTTCGGGTTGGATGAGTTGCAGCGTGAGCAAGTGTTTGCAGCGGTGGGGCTGCATGCCAAACAGCCTTCAGCGGTGTTTGTCGGGGACGGCGATGAGAAGCGTCGTGAGGCTTCGACGTTGTTGCTTGAGCGGGTGGAGTGTTGGGCGCGGGTGCCTTATGAGGCGCTGGTTGCCAGGTCATGTGTTGACAGTGCTGGCGCCATCGCGGCTTGCCCGCGATAGCGGTAGTCAATTCACCGCCAATCTACCCGGCTGACGTTGGGGTTTGTGTGGAAGGTCAAAAGATCGCAGCCTCGTTTCACTCGACAGCTCCTACATTGGAATTCGATCCCCTGTAGGAGCTGTCGAGTGAAACGAGGCTGCGATCTTTTGGGGCCCTCAAGGTTTGGCCGACAAATCCGCCATCCCCTTGAGCAACTCGATCGGCAGAGGAAAGACAATGGTCGAACTCTTGTCCCCGGCAATCGAACTCAGCGTCTGCATATACCGCAACTGCATCGCCCCCGGCTGACGGCCGAGCATTTCTGCCGCTTGCATGAGTTTTTCCGAAGCCTGCAATTCACCTTCGGCGTGGATCACCTTGGCCCGGCGTTCACGCTCCGCTTCAGCCTGTTTGGCGATGGCGCGGACCATCGATTCGTTGAGGTCTACGTGCTTGATCTCGACGTTCGCCACTTTGATGCCCCAGGCATCGGTCTGGGCGTCGAGCACTTGCTGGATGTCGATGTTCAGCCGTTCCCGTTCGGCCAGCAGTTCATCGAGTTCATGCTTACCGAGCACCGCCCGCAATGTGGTCTGGGCCAGTTGGCTGGTGGCCATGAGGAAGTCTTCGACCTGAATGATGGCTTTCTGCGGATCGAGCACGCGGAAATACAGCACCGCGTTGACCTTGACCGAGACGTTGTCGCGGGTGATCACGTCTTGTGGCGGTACGTCGAGGACCACGGTGCGCAGGTCGACGCGGACCATTTGCTGGACCACCGGAATCAACAGGATCAGGCCCGGGCCCTTGACCTGCCAGAAGCGCCCGAGCTGGAAGACCACTCCGCGCTCGTATTCGCGCAGGATGCGGAAAGTCGACCCCGCCAGCGCGATCAGCAGTAACAGCAGCGCGGCAAAACCCAGTTGCAGGCCCATGTCTATTCTCCATTTGACGCCGCATCAGCTGCGGCCACTTCCAGCAGTAATCCCTTGCGTGCCACCACCCGGACTTTTTGCCCCGGTTGCAGCGGCGTGGTGCTGAGGACTTGCCACTTCTCTCCTTGCAGATGCACCCAACCGTTGTAGTCATTGCCGGCCAGCGACATCACCGGGGTCACGCTGCCCACCAGTCCGGCATCGCCACTGACGTTTTCGCGCGGTCGGGTTTTCAGGGCGTGGATCAGCAGGAAAACCAGCAGCAGGGCGCTGATCAGGCCGAGGCCGATCATCAACGGCACAGGCACCTCGGTGTTGGTCAGGATCACCGCGCCGATCACGAACATCACAATGCCGCCCAACCCGATCACGCCGTAATTGGGCAGCGCCGCTTCGGCGATCAGGAATGCGATACCGAACGTGATCAACCAGATCCCCATGGGGTTGGGGGCCAGCAGGACGACGGTGTCCGCCGCGAAGGCCGATCCGCTCAAGGCCAACAACAGCGCAACAGCACAGCAACGAGTGTTCACGTGACCCTCCGGGAGAGTCATTGATGGTTCTTTATACAGTCTAGCTGAGCTGTGGATTGTACGAATTTTGACCAGTTGTTGACGTCCGCCGATGGGCAGATTTCCCTGCGCAATCCCCCAGCGGGCCTAGACTTTAGAGGTGTAAAAAGGTTTAACCATCGTCCGCCAAAACGTTGTTGCGGACACCGAGGTGCATCATGCGTATGGCAAGAACCCTGCAGACAAGCCTGGATCAGGCTCAATGCAAATATGACCTCATTTCCCATCCACACTCGGCCAGCAGCCTTGAAACCGCGCGGCTTGCGGGCATCTCTGCCGAACGAGTGGCCAAGTCGGTCATCCTCGACGACAAACACGGGCATTTCCTGATGGCTGTGCTGCCCGCCAGCCGCCATCTGGACCTGAGCAAAGTGCGCAGCAGTGGCGAATGGCAAGTCTCCCGGGAAAGCAACCTGCCGCACCTGTTCGATGACTGTGAACGCGGCGCCGTGCCAGCCCTTGGCGAGGCCTATGGGCTCGACGTGGTCATCGATCCGCTACTGACCCGGCAGAAAGACATCTACCTGGAAGCCGGCAACCACACCAATCTGCTGCACATGGAAATGCCGCAGTTTCTGAAAATGGTGCCGCATGCGGAGGTGCGTGAATTGAGCCAATAAGTTTTGCGACGTCAGTGATACCGTCATCGCGGGCAAGCCTCGCTCCTACAGGATCACGTTGACACCTGTAGGAGCGAGGCTTGCCCGCGAATGACTGCGCAGCAGTCACCCCCATCATTTGCCATAAACAGGAGCCAGACATGGAATCCCCAACCCACACCCTCCCTTCCCTGTTCAAACAACTCGGCCTGCCGGACGACGCCGAAAGCATCGATAAATTCATCGCCACCCATTCACCGCTCAAACCCGAATTGCATTTGGCCGATGCATTTTTCTGGAGCGAGGGCCAAGCGCAGTTATTGCGGGAGGAGATTCTGGATGATGCGGATTGGGCGGAAGTGGTGGATCAACTGGATGTGCTGATGAGGAAGGGGCGGGGGGTGTAAATCCGAGGAGTTCTAGGGATATCGATGCGACGCGCGGTGTCCCACAAATCGCCTCTCTGTTTAATCGCTTACGGGGTGTAAAAATCTTAGCGAAACGACCGAAATGTGCAAAAAACTTACAGGCGCTGCACAAATCTGGGCTGTAATCGCGTTTGTGAACTTTTTCTGTGGACGAGTACAATGCCCCTCGTTGGATACGCACACCTGCATGATGCTTTAAAACTCAAAGTTATCGCGCCGACGCGTATGGCTATGGTCAAACCAGTCACGCGCATCTCGATGATTGGAAATTGCCTGGCTGTTCCTCAATCAGTCGCACCGGCAACCGATTCGATCCTTGAACACATTTTTTTTGCGCTTAAGCACGAAGGCATCAACCTCGGAATTCTGGCCGCCGCGCTTGAGGCTGTTGTTGCCGAGCAATTGCTTCAAGAACTGGCAAAAGCACCGAATGGCGTCTTTATTCGAAAGGCCTGCTTCCTCTGGGAAGAGTTGACGAATCGACGACTCGATTATGCAATCCCGATAAACAGCAGGTTTGCGCCGCTTTTCGACCCCGCACGTTATGTAACTGGCCCGATTGTCAGAAATACGCGTTGGCGTATTGAGTTCAATGGGCTTGGCTCTCTGCGCTACTGCGCTACCGTTGAAAGAACGCCTGAACTCGAAGCCCTGCTCCGTCTCGACATTCTCGGCCGAGCTAAAGCCTTTATGGCGACATTGCCCCCTGAAATGATGGACCGAGCCATCAACTGGGCTTACCTGTACGAAACCCGCGATTCCTTCGCCATCGAGAAAGAAGAGCCCAGCGAAGAAAAGTCGCGCCGCTTCGTTCAACTGCTGCGCCAGGCTCATGAAGGGAGTGAGTTGAATGAAGACTATCTGGTCGAGCTGCAGAACAGCACTGTTTCCAATCCTTTCGATAAAGCTGTCCTGTTTCGCCATGAACAGAATCACTTGCACAACGGCTTGCGGGGCGCTGCCGGGGTCAGCTATGTCCCACCCGCACCGGAACTGTGCCGTGAACTGATGGATGAGTTGATGACCTTTGCCAATCAGTCATCAAGGCAAGTCGATCCACTCGTAGCGGCTGCCGTTACCGCGTTCGGATTTGTCTTCCTTCATCCGTTCATGGACGGCAATGGTCGACTTTCGCGTTTCTTGATTCACCAGACTCTTTGCCATTCCGGTGCCTTGGAAAATGGGTTACTGCTGCCCGTTTCCGTCGCCATGAAACACGAGGAGGCAAACTATCTGGAAGCGCTGAAAGACTTCTCCAAACCTGCTCGCGACTTCTGGAACGTCACTTGGCTGGACGCCGATCAAATGGCCTTCGAATTCATCGGCCACCCGTCAATTTATCGCTTCTGGGATGCCACCCGTTGCGTCGAATTCACGTTGCAGATGGCACGCCGTGCGCTGGAAATCGAACTGCGGGAGGAGACCGAGTTCCTGGACCGATACGACCGTGTGATCAAAGCGGTCAATCAGCGTTTTGATGTACGGGGCAGTGATCTGTCGAAGCTGGTGATGATGTGCCTGGACAACGACGGCAAGGTTTCGAAACACCGTCGCAAGCAGTTTCAGTACAGCGTGTCGGAGGAGGTTTTAGATTTTATTGAGGGAGAAGCTGGAAGATTGTTGGGTGATGGCTAAAGGGCAAGCTTCCCTCTGGTCATAGAATTGTTTCAAAACTTGACCAACTTTCCCCACCAATGCCATATTGATAGTTAGCAAACTAACAGTGTGTATTTCCCCTCGTGCCGAAAACCCTCGACGCTCTCCAGATGAACATCAGCAGCTCCATGGTGGTGGCCGCGAGGCATTGGCGGAAGATCTGCCAGACCACGCTGGTCAACTATGGAATTTCCGAAGCCTGTGCCGTCCCGTTGTTGATGATCGGGCGTCTGGGCGAGGGTGTGCGGCAGGTGACGGTGGCGCAGGCGGCGGGGATGGAGAGTCCGTCGCTGGTGCGTCTGCTCGATCAGTTGTGTCATGCCGGCTATGTTCGTCGCACCGAAGACATCCATGATCGCCGCGCCAAATGCCTGAGCCTGACGGAAACCGGCCGGGAGTTGGTGCAGGCTGTCGAGATCGAGCTGGTGCGCTTGCGCAACGAAGTGCTCGAAGGCATCGACCGCAGTGATCTGGAAGCGACGTTGCGGGTGCTGAGAGCCTTTGAAGCGGCCAATCCGCCGTCGGTGGCCAACCCTTGAGCGGATTTTTTACCGGCGTTCCTCCGGCGCGGGACTGGTTTTACGGGGTGCGCACGTTCGCGGCGTCGATGATTGCGCTGTACATCGCGATGCTTATGCAAATGCCGCGTCCGTATTGGGCGATGGCCACGGTGTATATCGTCTCCAGTCCGTTTGTCGGCCCTACCAGTTCCAAAGCCTTGTACCGCGCGGTCGGCACCTTTCTCGGTGCGGCGGCAGCGGTTTTTTTCGTACCGATGTTTGTCCAGAGCCCTTATGTGCTGGTGGTGGTGATCGCGTTGTGGACCGGGACGCTGCTGTTCCTGTCGCTGCATCTGCGCACGGCCAACAGTTACGCGCTGATGCTCGCCGGTTACACCTTGCCGCTGATCGCCTTGCCGGTGGTGGATAACCCGTTGGCGGTGTGGGATGTCGCGGAAGCGCGGACCGAAGAAATCTTCCTCGGCATCGCGGTGGCGGCCGTGGTCGGCGCGATGTTCTGGCCACGGCGGCTGGCGCCGGTGTTCAACGATTCGGTGAACAAATGGTTCGCCGATGCTTCGACCTACAGCCTGCGTTTCCTCAGCCGCAACGTGCAGCCGGACGAAGTCAGCGCCTTGCGCTCGGCGATGGTGGCGACCTTCAACAGCCTGGAGCTGATGATCGGTCAATTGCCCCACGAGGGCGCGCGGCCGCAGACGGTGCGCAATACCAAAGAGCTGCGTGGGCGAATGATTCACTTGTTGCCGGTGATCGATGCCCTCGACGACGCGCTCTACGCCCTCGAACGACGCACGCCCGAGCTTGTGGATAAGTTCGCGCCGCTGCTGACCGCGACCACCGAATGGCTGGAGCACAAAGATGCCGACCTCGGCCGCTGGCAGGCGTTGAAAGACCAGCTCGAAGCGCTGCAACCGTCCGCCGAAGCGCTGGATGACCGCAAACAGTTGCTGTTCTCCAACGCGTTGTATCGTCTCGGCGAGTGGATCGATGTGTGGCAAGACTGCCGCAGCCTGCAATACGCCATTCAGTGCGAAAGCCAGGACAGCTGGCGCGCGGTGTATCGGCATTGGCGCCTGGGTCGCCTGTCGCCGTTTCTCGACCGGGGGCTGATGCTCTATTCGGCGGCGTCCACGGTGACCGCGATTATTGTTGCCTCGGTCCTGTGGATTCTGCTCGGCTGGACCGATGGCGGCGCGGCAGTGATTCTGGCAGCGGTGGCGTGCAGTTTCTTTGCCTCGATGGACGACCCGGCGCCGCAGATTTTCCGGTTCTTCTTCTGGACGGCGATGTCGGTGTTGTTTGCCAGCCTTTATCTGTTCCTGGTCCTGCCGAACCTGCATGACTTTCCGATGCTGGTGTTGGCGTTTGCCGTGCCGTTCATTTGCATCGGCACCCTGACGGTCAAGCCACAGTTTTACCTGGGCATGCTGCTGACCCTGGTCAACACCTCGTCGTTCATCAGCATTCAGGGCGCTTACGACGCGGATTTTCTCAGCTTCGCCAACTCCAACCTGGCCGGCCCCGTTGGCTTGCTGTTCGCTTTCGTCTGGACCCTGATCGCCCGGCCGTTCGGTGCGGAACTGGCGGCCAAACGTCTGACCCGTTTCAGCTGGCGCGACATTGTCAGCCTGACCGAGCCGGCCACGCTGGCCGAACACCGACACCTGGGCGTACAGATGCTCGATCGCCTGATGCAGCATCTGCCGCGCTTGGCCATGACCGGGCAAGACACGGGTATCGCGCTGCGGGAAGTGCGCGTAGCGCTGAACTTGCTCGACCTGCTCGCGTATACGCCGCGAGTGCACGGCACGCCGCAAGTGCTGCTGCATCAAGTGGTGGCCGAGGTCGGCGAATACTTCAAGGCATGCTTGAAGGCGGGCGAGCGATTGCCGGCACCGAGCCCGCTGCTGATGACCCTCGACCGCACCCGCCGCGCCCTCAACACCGAGTGCGATGACGGCGCGCGTCTGCACTTGCTGCATGCCCTGAGCGGTCTGCGCCTGTCGCTGCTGCCGGGGGTGGAATTCGTCGCCTCGGGCGAACTCGAAGAACCGCTGCCCCATGGCATCGATGGAGCGCCTTTATGATCGGTGATCTGGATATCAGCGGGGTGTTCCTGCCCACGCTGCTGGTGCTGATGGGCATTACGTACGTGCTGTTCCTGTTGGTGCACGGATTGCTGACGCGCCTGCACTTTTACCGTCTGGTCTGGCACCGGGCATTGTTTAACGTGGCTCTCTACGCCTTGCTGCTCGGCGCCGTGGACTCACTCAGTCGATACCTGATGACATGAAAAAGCCTTTTTTGACCCTCGGTCGCGTGGTCCTGACCCTGCTGATCGTGACCTTCGCCGTCGTCGTGGTCTGGCGCATGGTGATGTATTACATGTTCGCGCCCTGGACCCGGGACGGGCACATCCGTGCCGACATCGTGCAGATCGCGCCGGATGTGTCCGGGCTGATCCAGCAAGTGCAAGTGCGCGACAACCAGTTGGTGAAACGCGGCCAGGTGCTGTTCAGCATCGATCAGGACCGTTTCAAACTGGCTCTGCGCCAAGCCAAGGCAGCGGTCGCCGACCGCCAGGAAACCCTGGCCCAGGCGCAACGCGAAGCCAAGCGTAACCGCGGCCTCGGCAATCTGGTGCCGGGCGAGCAACTGGAAGAAAGCCAGTCCCGCGTGGCCCGCGCCGAAGTGGCCTTGATGGAAGCTCAGGTGGCGGTGGACAGCGCCCAGCTCAACCTCGACCGCTCGACCATCCGCAGCCCGGTGGACGGCTACGTCAACGACCGCGCGCCGCGTGCGCAGGAATTCGTCACCGCCGGGCGCCCGGTGTTGTCGGTGGTGGACAGCAATTCGTTCCACATCGACGGTTATTTCGAAGAAACCAAACTCGACGGCATTCATGTCGGCCAGAGCGTCGACATCCGCGTGGTCGGCGACCGCGCGCGTCTGCGCGGCCATGTGGAAAGCATCGTCGCCGGCATCGAGGACCGCGACCGCAGCAGCGGCAGCAACCTGTTGCCCAACGTCAATCCGGCGTTCAGCTGGGTACGGCTGGCCCAGCGGATTCCGGTGCGGATTGCCTTCGACGATGTGCCGGCGGACTTCCGCATGATCGCCGGGCGCACCGCCACGGTCTCGATCATGGATGACCAACCCCAGGAGCCCGCGAAATGAGCAGGGCCTCGGGTTTGGCCGTCGTCGGCTTAGGCTTGCTGCTGTCGGCCTGTCAGGTGGTCGGGCCGGATTATCACTTGCCGGACGAGGCCGCCATTCACCGTGAAGACTTGCAGGGTGACTTGGCGGTGAACGGTAAAAATGTCGTGTCGGCCCCGGTGCCTGCCGACTGGTGGCGCCTGTATCAGGATCCGCGTCTGGACCAACTGGTGCAGCAGGCCATGGCCAGCAACACCGATTTACGCGTGGCGGCGGCGAGCCTTTCACGGGCCCGCGCCCAGGTCGACGAAGCGCAAGCGGCGGGCGGCTGGAGTGGCGGCGTGAAAATCGGCGCCCAGCGTTTGCAGGAATCCGGCGAAGCGTTCTTGCTGGCGGATAAAGTGCCGGTGGCCAACGTCGGCGATATCGGCATTACCACCTCGTATCAGTTCGACCTGTTCGGCACCTTGCAACGCGGGATCGAAGCGGCCAAGGCCAATGCCGATGCGACTCAAGCCGCCGCCGATACCGCACGCATCACGTTGGTGGCCGATGTGGTTCGGGCTTACACCCAAGTGTGCGCGGCCAATGAAGAGCAGGAAATCGCCCAGCATTCCCTCGACCTGCAGGCTCAAGGCACTACTTTGATCCAGCGTCTGCGCGACGCCGGGCGCGGCGACGAAACCCAGGTCACCCGTTCACAAACCCAATTCAAATCCTTGCGCGCTGACATGCCGCGTTATGAAGCGGCCCGCCAGTCCGGGTTGTTCCGCTTGTCGATGCTGTTGGCCAAACCGGTCGAGCAATTGCCGGCCGGGACCGCCACCTGCAACGAGCTGCCGAAAATCACCCAATTGTTGCCGGTTGGCGACGGTGCAACCATGCTCAAGCGCCGCCCTGATGTGCGCCAGGCCGAGCGCCGACTGGCGGCCGCGACCGCCGGCATCGGCATCGCTACGGGCGAGTTGTACCCGGACATCAGCATCGGCGCGACCGTTGGCACCGTCGGCATCCTCGAAAACCTCGGCAAACCGGCGACCAATCGCTGGGGCTTCGGGCCGTTGCTGACCTGGACCGTGCCGTCCAATGGCTCCCGGGCGCGAATCCGCGAGGCCGAAGCGACGACCCAGGGCACGCTGGCGCATTTCGATGGCGTGGTGCTCAACGCCATCCGCGAGACCCAGACCAGCCTGGCGCAGTATTCAGCACTGCTGCAACGCCGCGATGCGTTGGCCGACGCCGAACAGTCGGCGCAACTGGCCGCCGACCAGACCCACCGCTTCTTCCAGGCCGGCCGCGCATCGTTCCTGGCGGACCTGCAAGCCACCCGCACTTACACCGATGTGCGGGCGCAACTGGCCTCCGCCAACACCCAAGTTGCCATGAGCCAGATCGATTTGTTCCTCGCCTTGGGCGGCGGCTGGGAAAGCGGACGAACGCAAGGTACTAACACCAGCAAACCCTGAGGCCGTTGCTATGCTTTGACTTGATGAAGTCGCACGTCGATTTCATCGATCAAGGCTCGCGTTGGTCATGGGGATCTAATAATGAAAAACCCTTATGCTCCCGGCTTCTGGTGCGCTATTACGGCATTGGTTCTGCTGTCGGCCACCTATTTCTACGGCATCATGCTGGCCCACCAGATCGACAAGGCTCTGGTGTTCCTCGACAGCGCGGCCGCGCTGATTGCGGTGATGGCAATCGTCGTGGTGGCCTGGGCTTCAGTCCAGGGCCAGCGCATCAAGAAAAGACAACTCGAACAAGGCAAGACCCTGGTGCTGATCTGGGACACCAAGGTGGCGTTGCGTCGGGTCGAAACGGTGTTTGACCGGTATTTCTGGGGCAGCTACTGGCAACCGGGGCGCACGTTCCAGGAAGTCATGGGCGAACTGACCGGCACGCCGCTGGAAAAAAGCCTCGAGACCTTGAAGAAGCAATGCCTGGAGCTGGACAAGCAAGTCTGCGACGACGACAGGCACTGGCTCAACAACGCCCGTGAACTCTCCGATGTGGCGTCCGCCATGGCCCGTGAGCGCTATCAGCTGGACTTCTGCGATCCGCGCGCGGAGGTGACGGGCGGGGCGGTGATCAATCGCGATTTTGAAGTGCTGGTGTATACGTGGACGGCGCGGCTGAAAAGCTTTGATCATCAGCTGGATGAGATGGAAGTTCAGTATTCCTGAATTGATGTTGCCTCGGCCTACGCCTTCGCGGGCAAGCCTCGCTCCTACAGGTATTGCCTTGTAGGAGCGAGGCTTGCCCGCGAAAGCGATTTCATGCCCGCCGAAACTCTCAACCCTCATGCGCGGTCCATAGACACTCTTTAACCTTTAAACATTGGGCCGCCCGGTGCGCCTGATGCTAATCTGCATCGCACTTTCAGCGCAGTCGTGACCGTAACCCGTCATGGGTTCAGGGAAGACGACCACATTTTCAACAACGGACATTGATCGGGTAATTCATGAATAAATCAGCAGGCGTGCTTCTTGGAATCGTCGTTGCCATCGGTGCAATCAGCGCCGGTGGTGCCTGGTACACCGGCACTAAAATCGAAGGCGTGCTGAACACCTCGATCGCCGACGCCAACAAAGAGCTGAAAGCCGCGCTGGTGGGTTCCAACGGCACAGCGACGCTGGAACTGGTGTCGCTGGAGCGTCACGTGTTCAGCAGCACCGCGCACTATCGCCTCAAGGGCGAAGGTGAAATGTTTGGCGAAGCGCCGGTTGAATTGCTGTTCGTCGATCGCCTCGAACACGGTCCGCTGCCGTTCTCGCGCCTGGTGTCGCTGAAATGGCTGCCGGTCATGGCCACCAGTCACTACGAACTGGAACGTACCCCAGCCACGGAAAAATGGTTTGCCGCTGCCAAGGACCAGTCGCCGCTCAAGGGCCTGGTCAATATCGGTTACGACAACTCCACCAACGGCACCCTTGAATTGCTGCCGCTGGACGTAGCCCTGGATGCCAAGTCCAACCTGAAGTTTTCCGGCCTGAACCTCGACGTCGCCGCCAGCGCCCAGGCCCAAAAGGTCAAGGCCAACGGTTACATGGACACCCTGACGTTGACCACGGTGGCTGAAGACCAGACGCCAGTGAAGGTCGAGCTGAACGGCTTGACCGTGGCCAGCAACCTGACCAAAAGCACCTACGGCTATTACATCGGCGACAACACCCTGGAGCTGACCGACAGCAAAACCACCTTCGGCGCCAAGCAATCGGTCTTGGGTTTCAAGAAATTTGAAATGAAGAACCAGACCGAAGAATCGGGCACCAGCGCTTCGGGGCGTGCCGATTACAAGGTGGGCGAAGTGTCGCTGAACGGCAAGACTGTCGGCTCGGCGCAGATGGCCATGAGCCTGAAGAACCTCGACATCCCGGCGACCATGTCGCTGATGCAGGTCTACCAGACCAAACTGCAGCCGTACGAAAAGGCTGCCGCTGAGGCTGCTGCCGCCGGTGAACCGGCTCCAGAACTGGTGCTGACCCCGGCTGAAGAGGCGCAGGTCAAAACCGGCCTGGAAAAACTGCTCGCGGCGGGCCCGCAGGTGGCTTTGGAGAATCTGTCGTTCAAATCCACCAACGGTGAAAGCCGCGCCAACCTGGTGCTCGACCTGACCAAGCCGCAGTCCATGGACCTGCCGCCAGACCAGCTGACCCAGCAGCTGATCGCGCTGCTGGATTTCAATCTGCAAGTGTCCAAGCCGATGCTCGTTGACCTGCTCACTGTGCAATCGCAGATCGAGGGTCAGACCGACGCCAAGCTCATTGCCGATCAGGCAACGGCGACCGCGGACATGTTCAGCAGCATGGCGGTCGGTACGCAATTGGCCAAACTGGAAGGCAGCGACATCGTCACCAAATTGCATTACGCCAACAATCAGGTGGAATTCAATGGCCAGAAAATGACCGTTGAGCAATTTGTCGGCTTCGTGATGAGCAAGCTCGGCGGCGTTGCACCGATTCAGTAAAACCGCTCGTTTCAAGGCAACGCCCGGTCTCTGCCGGGCGTTTTGCTGTCCGCAGTTTAAAAGCTAATCCACGTCCCGAATCAACCGCCAGGCCTCATCCACCGGCAATGGCTGTTTCATGCGTTCAGCGAGCATCGCCATTGCCCGCTCTTTTTCGCAGGCAACTGCCGCCGCGACCACGCCGTTCTTGCTGAACAAACCGATAAAGGGAGGATGGTCAGGGTCGCCCTTGAACTCGACCTCGTCCCAGGCTTCGGCGTGGCCGAGGTAGTCGTAGTTTTTGCCGAAATGCCAGGTCCAGAAATACGGCACGTCGAGGTAGTGTTCGTCCCCGCCCAACATGTTTGCCGCTGCGATCCGCGCCTGTTGTTGCGCCAGGCGCCAATGCTCGATGCGCTGGGGTTGGCCGTTGAGCGGGAAGGTCGCGATGTCGCCGGCCGCCCACAGGCCTTCGGCCACGCGCATGCCGCCATCGGCCTGCAGTGAACGATCTTTTTCCTTGGGCAGGTCGGTAAACGGTTCCGTTGCCGGGCTGACGCCGATGCCGACCAGCACCAGGTCGGCTGGCAAACGTTGACCGTTTTCCAGCAGCACCGCTTCAACCTTGTCCGAGCCTTCGATCTGCGCGGCTTCGCCCTCGGTATGAAACACCACGCCGTTGGCCTCGTGCAGGGCACGAATCGCCTTGCCGACCGCTTCGCCGAACTGCTTGGCGAACGGCACCGCGTGGCGCGCCAGAACGGTGACCTCCAAACCGTATTGGCGCAGGGCCGAAGCGGACTCCAGGGCAATGAAACTGTCGCCAATGATCACTGCGCGTTGGCCTGGTTTCGCAGCGCTCAGAATCCGCGTCGCCTGATCCTTGGAGCGCAGCAGGAAGACTTGCGGTAAACCGGCGCCGGGCAGCTTGAGGGGGTTGGGTGTGCCGCCGGTTGCGAGCAACGCGGCGTGATAGGTCAGTGACTGACCGTCGGCCAGGTGCAGCGTTTTGTTGGCGGCATCCAGGCTCGCCACTTCGCCGGTTATTCGTTGGATCCGCTGTTCGCGGTAAAAGCTTTCCTCTCGTAGCGGCGGGACTTCTTCCGGCGGCATCTCTCCGGCAATCACGAATTTGCTCAGCACCGTCCGGTCGTAACCGGCATCGGCTTCACGGTCGATCAACACGACGCGGCCGCCGAAGCCTTTCTCGCGTAAAGCCGCCGCCCCCGCCGTGCCGGCGGCACCTGCACCGATGATCACAAACGTGCGCTCATCATCGGCCGGCGGGGTGTGGGGATCCGACAGCGGCTGATCGTCGACCCAAATATCGTCTTCGCGCATTTCCAGGGGGTAACGCTTGAGGCTGTCCAGAGACGGCGGTTCACACAATCCGCCATCCTCGATCCGATACGCGGCCTTGTGCCACGGGCAGATCAGGCGTCCATGACACAGCGCACCCTCGGCCAGCGGCGCCCCCGCGTGGGGGCATTCGCCTTGATAGGCGCGCAATTGATCGCCGACCCGTAGCAAAACGATTTTGGTGTCCGCGATCCGTACTTCCAGGCCTCGGTTTTCGGGCACATCGGCGAAGCGGGCGACGCGGTGCAGGGCCATGATCACTCTCCAGGCGGGCGTTTCACTTAAGAGTTTGGCGCGGAACCCGAGGTTCAGCCAATTCCCACTGCCACCGCACGAACGGTACAGCTATAGTTCGCAGGCCGACGAAGGCCCCATCCGCACAAGGTGCTCCGGAATGACCCGATTGACCTCTCTGAACCCTTGGCTGGCGGCCGTTGCAGTCGCCTTTTGCGTGCAATTTCCGGCGCAGGCCCAGGAGCGTTTCACCCTGAATATCCCAGGTGTTACGGATGACCGCCTGTTCACCTCGGCCGCCGCCAGCGATGCTCCGGGTTGCGGCGGACACAACGCATCACCGGCGTTGAACTGGAACGCTGGCCCGGCGGGCACCTTGAGCTATGCCATCGTCATGCACGATCCCGACGGCCAGAAAGGTCAGGGAGTCGATCACTGGGTGCATTACGGCATCAAAGCCACGACGCACCAGATTGCCGCCGGTGTCGGCGCAAAATCCGCCCTTGAAGGCGTCGGTGGCACCAACAGCAAAGGCACCACAGGTTACGTCGGCCCTTGCCCGCCGGTTGGTGACAGTGCGCATCACTACCTTATTCAGCTCTACGCCCTGGACCTCGCTCCGGACGCTTTGCCCGCCGGCCTGACGCGCGCGCAGTTGCTGGAGAAAATCAAAGGCCATGTGCTGAAAAACAGCAGCGTCGTGCGGCGTTATCACCGCTGATATTAATTTTCAGCCGGGTTAACCCGAACCTGAACGGGGGCTCGTCTCAGAGGATGAATGGATCAATTTCCTCCTGAGGTCAGCCCCCATGTCCCTCCCTCTGCATTTCCTCCGCCCGGCCGCCCAGGGTTTCACCGTCGGGTTGCTGCTGGCGGTTGCCGGTTGCGGCGTTTCCTCCAAACCTGACTCCGCTTCGGTGCCACCACCGGCTCAAGGTGCAATCAAGACTGAGGCGCTGGTACGCAACGAGTCCGTTGCCGCGGATGCCTCGATGGCCAAGCGCAGCATTCGTCCGGCACCCATCGCAGGCTATGCGCCGGTGCCGGCGGGCGAGGCCTACCCGCAAGGTTATCGGGATGAGCAGCGCGAGCAGTATCAGGCACTGGCGGATAACCCGATTCACAGCGTGGCCGAGACGCCGGTCTCGACCTTCAGCGCCGATGTCGATACCGGCGCTTACGCCAATGTTCGTCGCTTGCTGAATCAGGGACGCCTGCCGCCTGAAGGCGCGGTGCGCCTGGAGGAAATGGTCAATTACTTTCCTTACGACTACGCGTTGCCCACCGATGGCTCGCCGTTTGGCGTGACCACTGAGTTGGCACCGTCGCCGTGGAATCCGCATACCCGTTTGCTGCGCATCGGCATCAAGGCCTCGGACCGCGCGGTCGCCGAACTGACCCCGGCGAACATGGTGTTTCTGGTGGACGTGTCCGGCTCGATGGACCGTCGCGAAGGTTTGCCGCTGGTCAAAAGCACGCTGAAATTGCTGGTCGATCAACTGCGTGAGCAGGATCGGGTGTCGCTGGTGGTCTATGCCGGCGATTCGCGTGTCGTACTGGAGCCAACTTCCGGACGCGATAAAGCGAAGATTCGTACAGCCATCGATCAATTAACCGCCGGTGGCTCGACGGCGGGTGCCTCGGGCATCGAACTGGCCTATCAGATGGCGCAACAGGCCTTCATCGCCAAAGGCATCAATCGCATCCTGTTGGCCACGGACGGTGACTTCAACGTCGGCATCAGCGACTTCGACAGCCTCAAGCAAATGGCTGTGGATAAACGCAAGACCGGCGTGTCCCTGACCACCCTGGGTTTTGGTGTGGATAACTACAATGAACACCTGATGGAACAATTGGCCGACGCTGGCGATGGCAACTATGCCTACATCGACAACCTGCGCGAGGCGCGCAAGGTGTTGGTGGATCAACTCGGCTCGACCCTCGCGGTGGTGGCGAAGAACGTGAAGCTGCAAGTGGAGTTCAACCCGGCGCAGGTCAGCGAATACCGGCTGTTGGGGTACGAGAACCGGGCGCTGAAGCGTGAGGATTTCAGCAATGACAAAGTCGATGCCGGAGAAATCGGTGCAGGACACACGGTGACAGCGTTGTATGAAATTGTTCCGAAGGGCGAGAAAGGCTGGCTGGAGCCGCTGCGATACGGCAAGCCTGAGTCTGTGGCTTCCGTTACCACCGGAGAGTTGGCGATGCTGCGTGTGCGTTATCAACTGCCAGAAGGTGGGAACAGTCGCCTGATCGAGCGGCCAATCGCGGGTGATCCAGTCGGCAAAGCCAGTGATGACCTGCGATTTGCGGCGGCCGTGGCCGCGTTTTCCCAGCAACTCAAGGACGGGCGTTATACCGGTGATTTCAGTCTGAAGGACACTGAGGCCTTGGCGCGCGGTGCACGGGGCGACGACCGATTCGGTCTGCGGGCAGAGTTTGTCCAATTGGTGGAGTTGGCGCAGAGCCTGCGGACCACCACCGCCTCCAACAGTGAGCCACATAAAGGAGAGTACAACTGACATGTCAGCGCCTGAACCGAGCGACGAATCGCTGCTGGCCCGGTATCGCGCAGGCGACGGGCCGGCGTTCGAGATCTTGTACGCCCGTCATCGCCAAGGCCTTTACCGGTTCCTCTTCGGTTTGAGCGGCAAGCCCGAACTGGCCGAAGAGGTTTACCAGGAAACCTGGCTGAGCCTGATCCGCAGCACCAGCCAACCACAAGGCCGGGCGAATTTTCGTACGTGGCTCTTCCAGATTGCCCGCAACCGATTGATCGACCACTGGCGCAAACATGGCATTCACAATCCCTTGCACGACAGCTATGACGAACAAACCCACGCCGTGATTGATGAGGCGACCGATCCGGAGCAACTGCTGAGTTTGAGCCGCGACACCCAGCGTCTCGAAGCCGCCTTGCAAAACCTGCCCGCCGACCAGCGCGAAGTGTTCCTGCTCCGCGCCCACGGCGATCTCGATTTCCCACAGATCGCCGCCCTCACCGAAACACCCCTGGAAACCGTCAAGAGTCGCTTGCGCTACGCCCAGCAGAAACTGCGTCGGCTGCTGACCGAGGAGGTACTGACATGACTGACGCCCGCAAAACACCGGAAGACGAAGTGCTTCAGCATTATCGTGAACACGCGGCGGGTGAGCCACCGGCTCATCTGGATGCATTCATCCTGGCCGCCGCACACCGTGAAACGCCTGCACACAAACCGAACTTGTGGCAGCGCTGGGTCCAGGCTTGCCAGAAACCCCGTTGGCAGGTCGCATTCGCCAGCCTCGTTGGTGTGGCTCTGATGTTGGCGCTGGTGCAACGTACGCCCGAGCAAGTGCCAACCTACGATTCCACCCCGGCGCCCAAAACCTCGTCTTTTGCCGCCAAGAAAGAAGCCGTCGAAGCGCCCGAATCGGTTGCCCGCTCTATTGCTGCCCCGGCCAGCGCGATGTCTGCGCCCGCACCTTCGGCGCCAATGGCCGAGCTGGCAGCACCCGCACAGAACGAATCGATCAGCGCTGACATGGCGGAAGAAGCGAAGGTAAGCAAACGCTCGGCGGCAGCTCCGGCGAAGTTTATCGACGACCAGTTACGTGAAGTGATTCGCCTGCAAAATGCCGGTCAAACCAAAGCGGCTGATGAGCTGATGGCGACCTTGCACAAACGCTTTCCCAAGGAAGATCTCGCCGCCCGACTGAAAAGTTTGCAGAAAAACTGAGGCGCAAAGCGGTCGGCCATTTGGCAACCACACCCGAAAGCGCGCACTATCGGCCTATAGCCGATGCGTTGGAGGATGCCGTGGCAAAAAAAATCGACCGCATCGCCCAAATGCTGAACTGCCCGGAAAAGGGCGAGGAATTGCGGCGAGCAGTGACGGAGAGTCGTAAGGAGTTTCTTCTGGCGAAGCAGGCAGAAGAGGCGCTGGAGGAAGACGTCCTTGATGATGAAGAGGTTGAGGACGAAGAGGATGATGAGTACGACGAGTTTGATTGGACGACTGAATGAAAAGCCGCATTAAGCACCTTCCTGATCATGATGGTTTGGCGGCTAAGCGCGCGTCATACACGGGCTCGCAGCAGGTGCTTGATCGGGTTCAAGCTGAGGCCATTGCAGTTTGTCGTAGTGATCCGCGCCCAGACTTTGCCGCCGAAACAGTGTTTGCGGAGCTTTATGCGCTCATTGATGGCATCGAAACTGAGCAAAACGTTACGTAGATATCTCCATCGATTCGAAATTGCGCTGGGGGGAGGTCGAATTTAGAATTTCAGTAGCAATTCTTGCGCACTACCCAAGAAACCACCCTAGAACCATTCTAGAACTACCCAAGAAATGGGGCGAACTTGGCACGAACCCGTCGAACTGAACTGTCAAGTATTCCTTGATAGTTGCCTCTGTGTTCATAGGGGCACGACTGCTTATCGGTAGTGGACGAGAAGTTCTCAACCCTTATAATCGCCCACAACATGGCCCCTGTCGGTTGATGCGCTCCGGCGCTGAGACTGCTCAGGGGTTTTTTGTTTGGATTTTTTCGCCTTACCAGTCGCGTTTCTGCCCGTCTTGGTCGATCCCCATCACGTCCGTTTAGTCTTGATTGGCCTCTAACCCAGCTAGGTGCTTTGGATAATCAACCTCTGAGAAAGCTTGCCCGGATGCAGCGGTAGCAGATGTAAAAACTAAATCGGCAAGTAGGTAAGTTTCAGCGGTATCAATCGTTTGGTTTCCGAATCCGTCTGCCCGTAGTGTTCAATCAACGCTCGTACGAGATTGTCCAACGTCCACAGTGTGAGCGGCACATTGGCCCGTTCAGCTTCGTAATAAGCGTCCTTACTAAAGCCTCCGGTACTGACATAAAGCCCCCGATCATCCTTATGCCGCCCACCAAGAAAACTGCGGATTTCCTGACTCCCCATTTTCTCTTTTCGATGTTTCACCTCGACGATGATGCGAGGATTTTCAAATCCAAAACCATCTGGCGAGGCGATGATGTCTTTCCCGCGATCCGGACCAGCAGGAGAGACCTGAGTCTTGTAGCCCATCGCCCGCAAAAGGCCTGCAACCAGATGCTGCATCTCATCCCAAGTCAGCGCACTGATCAGATCCTTAATGCGTTCAAACGCCAGGCTTTCTAAGCCGGCTAACGGGTCGCTATCAGGATTGTCTTCTTCAACAGCAGGTAGCGCCGGGAGCTTTGTTCCAGTCGCTTTTGCTTGCAGCTCTTGCAACGCAAAGTCAGGCACGACAAAAACCGTAAGGGTTGAGCCCAAGCTGTTTTTACTGGCAGCGCTGAGGCTATCCCGATCAACCTCTTCGCTTTGCCATTGCACTGGACGAATAAGTGACATGCCTTCATCAGCAAGTTCAGCGCGATATTCGTAGGGGCCAGTGATTTTACCTATGAGGTAAGTCCGGTTTGCTGGCGAATACGTCACAACCCAGTCACCAGGCTGGATTTCGTTGATGAAGCGCCAAACCTGTGAAGCCCCGGATATTGCTGTGCCTACTTTTATATTCGGCTCGATATCTTGGTACAGGCGGGTGATTTCTTTGCGGGTCATACCAGGCTTGGCTATAGCGGCCAAGCGTGACCATCCAATAGCGGCTATTCCCCGGTCACGGAAGTCATCGTACAGTCGGCCAGATTCTCCGCGGATCATCCACATCTTTGCCATTTGAATCCCTTCCTGTTTTATCAGTAGCCCTTAAGATAACACCCACAAAAAAGCCCCAGTCCCTAACGGCCTGAGGCTTTCTCGTTTCTACTATATGGTGCACCAGGCGGGATTCGAACCCACGACCCCTGCCTTCGGAGGGCAGTACTCTATCCAGCTGAGCTACTGGTGCAAGCGGGCGCCATGATACTCATATGCACTGCGGGCGTCCATGCTGCTGAATAGACTGCGGTTTTCGCAACCGTAACAACCGTTTGCTACGTTGATCTGAAAATTTAGGCAAATGCGGCGTTTTCGTTCTTTTTTTCGAACAGGCTATTGTCCTTTACCCCCTTTGATCCTAGGATTCGTTTGAGATTTCAAACGCTCTTGTCTGGGTGCTGAACCGCACGAGTCCACTCCGTGCGCTATTTATGTGCTTCAGCCCGGTGAATGATTTCCCTGACGGCAGCCTACAAGGCGCCTTTCTACAATCATAATTCGCTCCGCGCTGGCCGCGGTGCTGTTAAGGAAAGCCGACATGCAGCTTAAAGACACCCAGTTGTTCCGCCAGCAAGCCTTTATCGATGGCGCTTGGGTTGATGCGGACAATGGTCTGACGATCAAGGTCAACAACCCGGCAACGGGCGAAATTCTGGGCACTGTGCCGAAAATGGGCGCTGCCGAAACCCGCCGTGCAATCGAAGCCGCTGACAAAGCGCTGCCGGCCTGGCGTGCACTGACCGCCAAGGACCGTGCGAACAAGCTGCGTCGCTGGTTTGAACTGATCATCGAAAACCAGGACGACCTCGCTCGCCTGATGACCCTGGAACAGGGCAAGCCATTGGCCGAAGCCAAGGGCGAAATCGTTTACGCCGCTTCGTTTATCGAGTGGTTCGCCGAAGAAGCCAAGCGCATCTACGGTGACGTGATTCCGGGCCATCAGCCAGACAAGCGCCTGATCGTGATCAAGCAGCCTATCGGCGTGACCGCTGCCATCACTCCGTGGAACTTCCCGGCCGCGATGATCACCCGTAAAGCCGGCCCGGCCCTGGCCGCCGGTTGCACCATGGTGCTCAAGCCTGCTTCGCAAACTCCATTCTCCGCATTCGCGTTGGCTGAACTGGCCCAGCGTGCCGGCATTCCTGCCGGTGTGTTCAGCGTTGTGACCGGCAGCGCCGGCGACATCGGCAGCGAGCTGACCAGCAACCCGATCGTGCGCAAACTGTCCTTCACTGGCTCGACCGAAATCGGTCGCCAGCTGATGGCTGAATGCGCCAAGGACATCAAGAAAGTGTCCCTGGAACTGGGCGGCAACGCGCCGTTCATCGTGTTCGACGACGCGGACCTGGATAAGGCCGTCGAAGGCGCGATCATTTCCAAGTACCGCAACAACGGCCAGACCTGCGTCTGCGCCAACCGTCTGTACATTCAGGATTCGGTCTACGACGCGTTCGCCGAGAAGCTGAAAGTGGCTGTGGCCAAACTCAAGATCGGCAACGGTCTGGAAGAAGGCACCACCACTGGCCCGCTGATCGACGAAAAAGCCGTGGCCAAGGTTCAAGAGCACATTGCTGACGCGATCAGTAAAGGCGCAACCGTTCTGGCGGGTGGCAAGGTCATGGAAGGCAACTTCTTTGAGCCGACCATTCTGACCAACGTGCCGAAAAACGCAGCCGTGGCCAAGGAAGAAACCTTCGGTCCATTGGCGCCGCTGTTCCGCTTCAAAGACGAAGCCGAAGTGATCGCGATGTCCAACGACACCGAGTTCGGCCTGGCCTCGTACTTCTATGCCCGCGACCTGGGTCGTGTGTTCCGTGTGGCGGAAGCCCTGGAATACGGCATGGTCGGCGTCAACACCGGGTTGATCTCCAACGAAGTCGCGCCGTTCGGCGGCATCAAGGCGTCGGGCCTGGGCCGTGAAGGCTCCAAGTACGGCATCGAAGATTACCTGGAAATCAAATACCTCTGCCTGGGCATCTAAGCTCGGCAGACGGGAATGCAACAAGCGGAAAGGGCACGAGAGCGCTGTCCCTTTCTGCGCTTCAAACGGAATTTTCTCTGTGGCCGGGAAAGCTGTGGCAGTCGATCATCGCATGCTGCCGTAGTTGCCTCCCCGCCGCATTTTCCTTGAACCACGCCGCCCGATGAGCGGTGAATGAGGACTTTATGAGCAAGACTAACGCATCCCTGATGAAACGCCGCGAAGCCGCTGTACCACGCGGTGTTGGCCAGATTCACCCGATCTTCGCCGAGTCCGCGAAGAACGCCACCGTGACCGACGTTGAAGGTCGCGAGTTCATCGACTTCGCCGGCGGTATCGCCGTGCTGAACACCGGCCACGTGCACCCGAAAATCATCGCCGCCGTAACCGAGCAGCTGAACAAGCTGACCCACACTTGCTTCCAGGTACTGGCTTACGAGCCGTACGTAGAAGTGTGCGAAAAAATCAACGCCAAGGTGCCGGGTGATTTCGACAAGAAAACCCTGTTGGTGACCACAGGCTCCGAAGCCGTGGAAAACTCGATCAAGATCGCCCGTGCCGCCACTGGCCGTGCCGGCGTGATCGCGTTCACCGGCGCTTACCACGGTCGCACCATGATGACCCTGGGCCTGACCGGTAAAGTCGTGCCTTACTCGGCCGGCATGGGCCTGATGCCAGGCGGCATCTTCCGCGCGCTGTACCCGAACGAACTGCACGGTGTGAGCATCGACGACTCGATCGCCAGCATCGAACGCATCTTCAAGAACGACGCCGAGCCGCGTGACATCGCTGCCATCATCATTGAGCCGGTTCAGGGCGAAGGCGGTTTCTACGTCGCGCCTAAAGAGTTCATGAAGCGCCTGCGCGCTCTGTGCGACCAGCACGGCATTCTGCTGATCGCTGACGAAGTGCAAACTGGCGCTGGCCGTACCGGCACGTTCTTCGCCATGGAACAGATGGGCGTTGCTGCCGACCTGACCACCTTCGCCAAATCCATCGCTGGCGGCTTCCCGTTGGCCGGTGTGTGCGGCAAGGCCGAATACATGGACGCCATTGCTCCAGGCGGCTTGGGCGGCACCTACGCCGGTAGCCCGATCGCTTGCGCCGCGGCCCTGGCCGTGATGGAAGTGTTCGAAGAAGAGCACCTGCTGGATCGCTGCAAGGCGGTCGGCGAGCGTCTGGTGACTGGCCTCAAAGCCATCCAGGCGAAATACCCGGTGATCGGCGAAGTCCGTGCCCTGGGCGCGATGATTGCGGTCGAGCTGTTCGTCGACGGCGACAGCCACAAGCCGAATGCTGCCGCGGTCGCATCGGTGGTGGCCAAGGCTCGCGACAAAGGCCTGATCCTGCTGTCTTGCGGCACTTACGGCAACGTTCTGCGCGTCCTGGTACCGCTGACTTCGCCGGATGAGCAATTGGACAAAGGTCTGGCGATCATCGAAGAGTGCTTCTCGGAACTCTGATCTAAGATGCTCAGATGAATGTGTGAGCTGATAGACAAAAAACCCGCTTCGGCGGGTTTTTTTGTCCCCGAAAACAAGTCGCACCATTCCAAATGACCCGCATTGACTAAGGTACAAGCATCGCAAAGGGAGTGTGTAGATGACTGCTGTGGTTTTACCCGCTGTACCCCGTGTGCTGATTGCCGAGGCTGACCCTTGGTCTCGGGACCTGCTCAAGCAAGTGTTGTTGAGTGTGCGGTGCGACGCACGGCTGGATTTGTGCGCCGATGGCCAGCAGGCGCTGGAGCTGTTGGCGGAACACCCTTACGACCTGGTGATCGTTGACTGGGCATTGCCTGGCATCGATGGCCTGAACGTCTTGCGCCACGTCCGTCAGCGCAAACGCAATCCGCCGCTGCCTTTCATTCTGATGAGCAGCCGCAATGACAGTGCCAGCGTGCGCGAAGCCTTGCCCTTGGCGCCCACGGCATACCTGACCAAACCCCTGAACATGGAAAGCCTGACCCAGCGTCTGCAGGATCTGCTGCTGAACGCCGGTGAAGAGGTTTACTGTGCAATGCCGACGTTGGCGGCCGGCATGACCTTGTCGGTGTACCTGGAGCGCCGTCGTGAACTGGCGGAGGGTGCGCCGCTGATGGCCGATGTGCAGGTGGCGGTCAACGCCAGCCTGAATACCCGCGGACTTGACCTGGTGCGGCTGGAAGAGGAAATCCGCACCGACCCGCACATCACCGCAGTGCTGATCGCGGCGTCTAACAGCGCAGCACTGCATGTTGGCGATTCGGTCCAGACACTGGCCCAGGCGCTGCACCGGCTGGGCTCCGCGCAAAGCATGAACCTGATCCTCGGGTTGGCGCTCAAGCGCAGCGCCCGGCTCAGCGATCCGTTCCTGGCGGACTATGCCGAGCGTTTCTGGGACTTGTCGCTGCACACCGCTGAATACGCTCGCACGCTGGCGCGCTTGCTGGACCTGGATCAGGAGCGCTGTTATTGCGCGGGCATGCTGCATTGCCTTGGCGACCTGGCGTTGCTGCTGTGTTTGCAGGAATGGAAGCAGGCCGGTGGCGAGCTGGATGAATGGGAGGAGGTGGGCAATGCCTTGGCCGAGTTCGGCGCAGCCTACGGTTCTGCGTTGCGGACGCGCTGGCGGCTGCCGCTGGAGCTGCGAGAGCTGATTGCTGCGGCCTACCAGCTCGGTGGCGGGGTTTACTCCCGCGAAGCGCTGGTGATGAACATGGCCGCGCAACTGGCGCGCCTGACCGAGCATGAGGGCATTGAGGCATTGGCCAAGAGCCGGACGGCGCGGTTGCTCAAGATCGGGTTGCCGGAATTGATGCGCTTGCGCAAAAAGTAATCAGTACACATATCCCCCTGTGGGAGCGGGCTTGCTCGCGAAGGCGGTGTGTCAGGCGACGTAAATGTTGACTGATACACCGCTTTCGCGAGCAAGCCCGCTCCCACATTGGTGTTGTGTTGCGCCTGAGGCCGGCGTCAGCCTGAGATGATTCGGTTTTTACCCTGCCGCTTGGCTTCATACATCGCGGCATCCGCGCGGGCGAACACGCTGTCGAGGGAATCGTCCTGCGCAGTCAGGCTGGTCAAGCCCTGGCTGACGGTGATGCCGAACGTCTGGTCGTCATGGCTGAAGCTCAATTGCTGAATCTGCCGTTGCAGTCGCTCGGCGACTTGCATGGCCATGTCCGGAGCGCATCCCGGGAACACTGCGGCGAATTCCTCGCCACCGATCCTTCCGAACACGTCGCCCCGGCGTAACGCGGCACGACCGCTCTCGGCGATTCGTTGCAGCACGTTGTCGCCGGCCTGATGGCCGTAAGTGTCGTTGACCACTTTGAAGTCATCGATGTCCAGCAACAGGAACGCCATCGGTGCGCCTTGCTTGCGCGCCTGGGCAAACTCGCGCTGGGCGCATTCGAAGAAGTGTCGGCGATTGCTGCTTTGCGTCAGCACATCGGTGGTCGCCAGGCGCTGCAGCTCGGCCTCCATCCGTTTCTTTTCGGTGATGTCTTCGGCAATGCCGACAATGATCACCGGTTGCCCCGGCTCGGCCTGGCGGTTGATGAAGCATTTGTCGCTGAGCCAGCGCACCTGGCCGTCGGCGGCGATGATGCGGTACTCGCGGTCTTCAACGGCACCTTTGACCAGGACTTCGGCCAGGCTGCGCTCGGCGTAATCCAGGTCATCGGGGAAAATGCTGTCGCGCCATTCGTTGTAGTCGGACAGCAACAGGCCTGCCGAACGGCCAAAAATCCGTTCATAGGCCGGGCTGACGTAGAGCACCTGGCGGGTTTCCCAATTGAATGCCCAAAGCACCGCATTAACGCTCACCAGCAGGGAGCTGAACAACTGTTCGCGCTCGCTCAGGCGCGCCACTTCGCCTTGGGCATGCATGAGTGCCATCAGCGTTTGGGCAGCGTCGGGTAGCTGAGGAAGGGATGAGTCTTGTGGGTTTTTGGAGACCATCGGGACAAATCTCAAAGGGCGTACGCCGCTCGAGTTTCGAAAGCGGCTACAGCAAAGCCCGCCGGGCGGCGAAGTGTCTTTGAGATAAGGGATTTGGGGATTGGTTCCCGGCCTTGTTGGCGAGGGAGCTGGCTCCCGCCGGGCGGTATAAGCGACGCGTTTATTCAGTTAAAACGCGTCGTCAGGTCTGGCTGCTGCTGCGCAGCCGAGCGGGAGCAAGCTCCCTCGCCACAGGCAAGCCCCTTTCCAGAGGCAGGCTTGTGGCGACAGGTCAGACAGCAGCAGGGCGCAGGGAGTAGGTTTTCAGTTGGTCGGCGAAGTCGCGCAGGGATTGAATCCCGCTGGCTTCCGCTTCGTGAACCCAATCCTTGATGGCGGCCAGCATGTCGTGACCATTTGTGCTGGTCTTGACCCAGATCTGCTGCAGGGCCAGGCGTTTCTCGTAAATTACCTTCAGGGCCTGGCTGTGCTCGAGCATGGTCTGGATGCGCAAATGGTGCTTGTCGTCCAGCAGGCTGGTTTCCCGCGAGAGCAGACGTTTGGCCCGGTGGAACTGGTGACGGACCGAGTGATCGACCTTTTCCAGCTCTTGCTTGACCAGCGGCGCGATCACCAATTTGCGGTACTGGGCCATGATCTGGAAGCGGTTGTTGAGGATCGCCATGGCGGTGTCCATGTCCAGGTTGCCTTTGCCTTCGACGCGGTGGGCGATCGGCGCAACTCGCTGGACCTTGGCCAGACGGAAGAAACTGAAAACCTGGATCCAGGCCCAACCGAGGTCGAACTCCCACTTTTTCACCGACAATTTTGCCGAGTTCGGGTAGGTGTGATGGTTGTTGTGCAGTTCTTCGCCGCCGATCAGGATGCCCCAAGGCACCAGATTGGTCGCCGCATCGCGGCATTCGAAGTTGCGGTAACCGATGGCATGGCCCAAGCCATTGACCACGCCGGCGGCCCACACCGGGATCCACATCATCTGGATGGCCCAGATGGTGATGCCGATGGTGCCGAACAGCAGCAGGTCGATAACCGCCATGATCCCCACGCCCAGCAGCGGGAAGCGGCTGTACAGGTTGCGCTCGATCCAGTCTTCAGGGCAGTTCTTGCCGTAGATGCGCAGGGTCTCCGGGTTTTCCGCTTCGGTGCGGTACAGCTCGGCACCTTTGCGCAGAACGGTGGACAGGCCCTTGATGACCGGGCTATGCGGGTCATCGACGGTTTCACATTTGGCGTGATGCTTGCGGTGGATAGCGGTCCACTCGCGGGTGTTCTGCGCCGTGGTCAGCCACAGCCAGAAGCGGAAGAAATGTTTCAGGCCAGCATTGAGCTCAAGCGAGCGATGGGCTGAATAACGATGCAGATAGACCGTGACGCCGACGATCGTCACGTGGGTCATCAGCAGGGTGACTGCCACCAGTGACCAGGGCGACAAGCCGAGAAAACCTTCGTACCACATAGGCTATAGGGCCCTCGATAAATAAAAAAACAGCCGTTGCATTATCACTAAGCCCACAGATAAAACCAGTCACCCTTTCAGATAAGAGTGGCTGGATGTTTCTTTAACCTATAATCCCCTCCTTTTCGCAGGGACAAGGACGGCCGATGTCTGCCACCTATCGCGACGCGTTGCGTGCAGCGCTGCTTTATCTGCTGCTCTCCATAGTCTGGCTGCAGTTCAGTGGCTATTTATTGAACAGTTTCTTCGATAACTCCGCCGAGTTACTGCGATGGCAACTGATCAACGGTTACGTCTGGGTCGCGTTTAGTGCCGGACTGATTTTCATCGCCCGAGCGCGATTGCTCCGGTGCCTGGGGATCGGCGCCACGTTGCGTGAGCGGCATGACGACCGCGAGCGTTTGCGTCAAGCGGCAGCGGTATTTGATTGCACGCGTGAAGGCGTGCTGGTTACCGATAGCAACGGGTTGATCGTCCACGTCAACCGGGCGTTCATCCAAATAACCGGCTACTCGCTTGAGGAAGTGTTGGGTCAGCGGCCAAGCCTGTTCAAGTCGGGCCATCATCCAGCGGATTTTTACCAGGCGATGTTCGCGACACTCAACAGCATCGGCGAGTGGAGCGGGGAAATCTGGAACCGCCGCAAAAGTGGTGAGATCTATCCGCAATGGCAGACGATCCGCGTCATTCACGACGATCAGGGCCAGGTCAGCCACTACGTCGCCGTGTTTTCCGATATCAGCGCGATAAAGAACTCCGAACATGAGCTCAAGCACCTGGCTCATCACGACCCGCTGACGGATTTGCCTAACCGCTTGTTATTCACCGACCGCACTGAGCAGGCACTAACGTCGGCACAACTCCACAAGCGTGGCTGTGCGCTGCTGATGATCGATCTGGATCATTTCAAGATGATCAACGACAGCCTCGGGCACACGATCGGTGACGAACTGCTTAAAGCCGTGGCCGAGCGTTTGCAGGCCATGCTCGGCCCGGAGCTTACGTTGGCGCGGCTGGGTGGCGATGAGTTCGCGGTACTCGCCGAAATCTGTCCGCAGTTGATGCAGGCTGCAGCGCTGGCGCAACGGATCATTGATGGCCTCAAAGAGCCGTTCCTGATCGGCGGGCATCAACTGTTCATCAATACCAGCATCGGTATCAGCCTGTTCCCCGGCGACGCCTTGAGCGCCGAACAGCTCTTGCGCAACGCTGACTCTGCGCTGTTCAAGGCCAAAAGCGCCGGTCGCGATGGCTACGCCCTGTATACCGAAGAGCTGACAGCCCATGCCCAGAATCGGGTCGAGACGGCCGTTGAACTACGCCGGGCGCTGGAGCAGCAGGAGCTGCGCGTTTTTTACCAGCCGGTTCACGACCTCAAGACCCGTCGCCTGATCGGCGTCGAAGCGCTGGTGCGTTGGCAGCATCCGCAGCGCGGACTGGTGTCGCCGGCAGAATTCATCCCCATCGCCGAACGCACCGGGCTGATCGCCGAGATCGATGCCTGGGTTATGCGCCAGGCATGTCAGCAAATGTGTTTGTGGCAGCAGGCAGGCGTGGCGTTGTCGTTTGTCGCGGTGAATGTCTCGTCTCGATTGTTCGCTCGCCGTGAGCTCTTTCAGCAAGTCGCGAAAGTGCTGCACGAAACCGGACTGGATCCGGTGTATCTGGAATTGGAAGTCACCGAGAGCGCAGTGATGGAAGATCCGGAAGTGGCGTTGGAGCAGATGCATCGACTGCGAGAGCTGGGTGTACGGCTGGCCATCGATGATTTCGGCACGGGCTATTCGTCGCTGCTGCGGCTCAAGCGTTTGCCGGTGCAGAAGCTCAAGATCGATCAGGGTTTTGTCGCCGGTCTTCCTTGGGATGAGGATGACGCGGCGATCGTACGCGTGATCATCGCGCTGGCGCAAAGCATGGGGATGCAGGTGCATGCCGAAGGGATCGAGCAGGTCGAGCAGGCGCGTTTCCTGCTCGAGCAGGATTGCGATCTGGGGCAGGGCTACTGGTTTGGGCGACCGGTTCCGGCCGAGCAGCTGGAGTGGGCGCGCGCGCCTGAAATTCGCTAAAACCAAAAAGATCGCAGCCTCGTTTTACTCGACAGCTCCTACATGGAAATGCGTATCCCTGTAGGAGCTGTCGAGTGAAACGAGGCTGCGATCTTTTGATTTTCAAGCGGCAAAAGCTCGCAAACCCTTGTCCTGCCAGATAATCGTTTCTGGTTATATAAACATTCTTAAATAGTCTTTTTAAGAATATCAGCACGTCTCTACTATTGCTCTCACGCCGCAAGCAGTGCCGCCACTGCCAGGCAACCTCTCAGTTGAAGGAGCAGCACCATGAGCGCATCCCTACGTAGCGTTGACGGTCAAGACGAAGCCACCATCTTGCGTGAGATCCAGAGCGCACTGCGCGATCTGCGTTTTGGCGCCGTGGAAATCACCGTGCACAACGCCCAGGTGGTCCAGATCGAACGCAAAGAGAAATTCCGTTTGCAGAACCCGAGTAACAAACCGAGCTAAAAAACCGGCAACCGCTTCCAGCACCCCATAAAAAAAGCCAATACACCGAGAATTCCAGGAGCTTTCACCATGTCGTCGATTCGTCATTTCGCTTTGGCCGCTTTGGCCAGTGCCCTTTTTGCTGGTTCCGCGGTTGCCAAGGATTACGAGCTGCTCAACGTGTCGTATGACCCGACTCGCGAGCTGTATCAGGACTACAACGCTGAGTTCGTCAACTTCTGGAAGAAGGACCACGCTGGCGACAACGTGAAAATCCAGCAGTCCCACGGTGGTTCGGGCAAGCAAGGCCGGGCGGTGATCGACGGTCTGCGGGCCGACGTGGTGACCCTGGCCCTGGCCGGTGATATCGACGAAATCGCCAAACTCGGCAAGACCCTGCCGGCGGACTGGCAGAAGCGTCTTCCTGAGGCGAGCACGCCTTACACCTCGACCATCGTGTTCCTGGTGCGCAAGGGCAACCCTAAAGGCATCAAGGACTGGGGCGATCTGGTCAAGAATGACGTGTCGGTGATCACGCCGAATCCGAAAACCTCCGGCGGTGCACGCTGGAACTTCCTCGCGGCCTGGGCCTATGGCCTGAAAGCCAACGGCGGTGACGAAGCCAAGGCCAAGGAATACGTGCAGACCCTGTTCAAACACGTTCCGGTTCTGGACACCGGCGCTCGCGGTTCGACTATCACCTTCGTCAACAACGGTCAGGGCGACGTGTTGCTGGCCTGGGAAAACGAAGCGTTCCTGGCGCTGAAAGAAGACGGCGGTGCTGACAAGTTCGAAATCGTCGTGCCTTCGCTGTCGATTCTTGCCGAACCTCCAGTTGCCGTGGTCGACAAAAACGCCGAGAAAAAGGGCAACGAGCAGATCGCCGAAGCGTACCTCAAGCACCTGTACAGCCCGGCCGGCCAGGAAATTGCGGCGAAAAACTTCTATCGTCCACGTGACAAGGATGTGGCCGCCAAGTACAGCAAGCAGTTCCCGACCCTGGACCTGGTGACCATCGACAAGGACTTCGGTGGCTGGAAATCCGCTCAACCGAAATTCTTCAATGACGGCGGTGTGTTCGACCAGATCTATCAGGCGCAGTAACCTGACTTAAGCCACACCACGAGCCTTATGCTTGGGCGCGTACTTTGTGGGAGCGGGCTTGCTCGCGAAGGCGGAGTGTCAGACGACGTAAATGTTGACTGATACGCCCTATTCGCGAGCAAGCCCGCTCCCACATTGATGCGTTTAGCGGATAGCTTTTTAACCAAGGACTTTTATGTCGCGTCGTATCTCCCCCGTCATACCCGGCTTCGGGCTGACGCTGGGCTACACCTTGGTGTACCTCAGCCTGATTGTGCTCATTCCACTGGCGGCGATGTTTGTGCATGCCGCTCAACTCACCTGGGATCAGTTCTGGGCGATTATCTCGGCGCCACGGGTGTTGGCGGCGTTGAAGCTGAGCTTCGGCACCGCGCTCTATGCCGCGATCATCAATGGCATCATCGGCACGCTGCTGGCCTGGGTGCTGGTGCGCTATTCCTTCCCGGGGCGAAAGATCATCGACGCGATGATCGACCTTCCGTTCGCTTTGCCCACTGCCGTGGCGGGTATCGCGCTGACCGCGCTGTACACCCCTACCGGTCTGGTCGGTCAGTTTGCAGCGGACCTGGGTTTCAAGATTGCGTATACCCCCCTCGGCATCACGCTTGCCCTCACTTTTGTGACGCTGCCATTCGTGGTACGTACCGTACAGCCCGTGTTGGCCGATATTCCGCGTGAAGTGGAGGAGGCAGCGGCTTGCCTGGGTGCAAAACCGTTACAGGTTTTCCGCCATATCCTGGTGCCCGCGCTGCTGCCAGCGTGGCTGACCGGATTTGCTTTGGCCTTTGCCCGCGGGGTCGGCGAGTACGGTTCGGTGATTTTCATCGCCGGCAACATGCCGATGAAAACCGAGATCCTGCCCCTGCTGATCATGGTCAAGCTCGACCAGTACGATTACACCGGCGCTACCTCCATTGGTGTACTGATGCTGGTGGTTTCCTTTGTCCTGTTGCTGCTGATCAACTTGCTGCAACGTCGAATCGAAACCCCTTAAAGGAGGCGCGAATAATGTCCCAATCGTCTATTGCAGCAGCCTCCTCGAACGCCTCCCGCCGTGGCAGTGCCACGTCGCGGCGAATCCTGATCGGTCTGTGCTGGCTGGTCTTCATCCTGTTTTTAGTATTGCCGCTGTTTATCGTGGTGTCCCAAGGCTTGAAAAACGGCTTGGGCGCATTCTTCACCGCGATCTTCGAACCGGACGCCCTGTCCGCGTTGAAACTCACGGTGATCGCCGTGCTGATTTCGGTGCCGCTGAACGTGGTGTTCGGCGTCAGCGCGGCGTGGTGTGTGAGCAAATACTCGTTCCGTGGCAAAAGCATGCTGGTCACGCTGATCGACTTGCCGTTCTCGGTCTCGCCGGTGATCGCCGGTCTGGTCTACGTGCTGATGTTCGGCGCCCAAGGCCTGTTCGGACCGTGGTTGCAGGATCACGACATCCAGATCGTCTTTGCCTTGCCGGGCATTGTGCTGGCGACGATCTTCGTCACTGTGCCGTTCGTGGCGCGTGAGCTGATCCCGCTGATGCAGGAACAAGGCACCCAGGAAGAAGAGGCCGCGCGCTTGCTCGGGGCCAATGGCTGGCAGATGTTCTGGCACGTCACCGTCCCCAATATCAAATGGGGCCTGATCTACGGCGTGGTGCTGTGTACCGCGCGGGCGATGGGTGAATTCGGTGCGGTGTCGGTGGTTTCCGGGCACATTCGCGGGGTGACCAACACCTTGCCGCTGCACGTCGAGATCCTCTACAACGAATACAACCACGTGGCCGCGTTCGCTGTGGCGAGCCTGTTGCTGATCATGGCGCTCTTCATCCTGCTGCTTAAGCAGTGGAGCGAAAACCGTATTAACCGCCTGCGCGCCAGCGCCGCGGAGGAATAATTCATGTCGATCGAAGTGCGTAACGTCAGCAAGAATTTTAATGCGTTCAAGGCGCTGAACAACATCAGCCTGGACATTCAAAGCGGCGAGCTCGTGGCCCTGCTCGGCCCGTCGGGTTGCGGTAAAACCACGCTGTTGCGGATCATCGCCGGCCTGGAAACCCCGGATCAGGGCAACATCGTGTTCCACGGTGAAGACGTTTCCGGCCATGACGTGCGTGATCGCAACGTCGGCTTCGTGTTCCAGCACTACGCGCTGTTCCGCCACATGACGGTGTTCGACAACGTCGCGTTTGGCCTGCGCATGAAACCGAAAAACCAGCGCCCGAGCGAAAGCCAGATTGCGGTGAAGGTTCATGAACTGCTGAACATGGTGCAACTGGATTGGCTGTCGGATCGCTACCCGGAGCAACTTTCCGGTGGTCAGCGTCAGCGCATCGCGTTGGCCCGTGCCCTGGCGGTTGAGCCGAAAGTCCTGCTGCTCGACGAACCGTTCGGTGCCCTCGATGCCAAGGTCCGTAAAGAATTACGTCGCTGGTTGGCGCGGCTGCACGAAGACATCAACCTGACCTCGGTGTTCGTGACCCACGACCAGGAAGAGGCCATGGAAGTCGCCGACCGTATCGTGGTGATGAACAAAGGCGTGATCGAGCAGATCGGCTCACCGGGTGACGTTTACGAAAATCCGGCCAGCGATTTCGTTTATCACTTCCTCGGCGATTCGAACCGTCTGCATCTGGGTGAAGACAACCACGTGCTGTTCCGGCCGCACGAAGTGTCGCTGTCGCGGCATGAGCTGGAAGATCACCATGCGGCGGAAGTGCGGGATATCCGTCCGTTGGGCGCGACGACTCGGGTGACGTTGAAGGTCGAAGGCCAGAGTGAGTTGATCGAAGCTGAAGTGGTGAAGGATCACGACAGCCTGATCGGCCTGGCGAAGGGTGAGACGTTGTTCTTCAAACCCAAGGTCTGGCAGAAACTCGCTAGCCTCTAAGATCAAAAACTTCGCGGGCAAGCCTCACTCCTACACGGAATCTATGGCGTACATAGATTCCGTGTAGGAGCGAGGCTTGCCCGCGAAAGCGATCTACGCAGCAGCACGCTTCGGATTGACCCGCACACCCCCCACCCGCGCCTCGATCTGCTCTTTCAAATCCCGCCGCATCCCCAGCAAAAACGCCAGCTCAACCACCACAAACAACGGCCCGACAATCAACCCCGTCACATCATCGACAAACGCCGGTTTACGCCCTTCATAGTGATGGCCGACAAACTGAATCGCCCAGCCCACCACGAACATCCCGATCCCGCTCGCCAGCCACACCAGCGTACTTTGCTGCGCAAGCACCTGACCCGCCCAGACGCACAGCCCCAGCAACACCGTCATCAACACCCCGAGCCGCACCTCCAGGCGCAGGTAAAACCACGCCGAGGCCAATGCCACCAGCGCCGCCGGCGAAACCCAGCCTCCAACCCATTGCGGCCGCGACAGCAACACTGCCACGGCCACCACAATCAGCGGAATCCCGATAAAGTGGCTGGCAATGTTGCGCGGGTCACGGTGGTAAGCGGCGTATTGACTGAGATGCTCAACGAGGCTTTTCATTGTTATTCCTCCTGTAGGGTGATTGATCATGCCTCGGGTTCACGTTTCGCTCTGTCAGGCAGGCGACAATCTCCAGGAGTTTTCATGGACATGCAGGTTTGGCGTTCGCGCCTGGAGTCGGGGCAGTGGTTCAGTCATTTACCTGTTCCCTTACAGGATAGTCTGCTGGCTGCGGCCCGAGTGCGACGGTTGTCTTCGGGGCAACTGCTGTTCAAGCGCGGTGATCCGCCGTGCGGGTTGTATGCGGTGCTCGAAGGCTCGGTGCGTATCGGCGCGGTCAGCGAGCAGGGCAAGGAAGCGTTGCTGAGCCTCGTGGAGTCGCCCCATTGGTTCGGCGAAATCTGCCTGTTCGACGGCCAGCCACGCACCCATGATGCCTTCGGGGTGGGCCAGTGCACGCTGTTGCACATCCCGCAGGCGGCGCTGCTGGCGTTGCTCGACGAACAACCGGTGTACTGGCGGCAAGTGGCGCTGCTGATGAGCCAAAAACTGCGCCTGACCTTCATCAGCCTCGAACAGCTGAGCCTGATGCCCGCGCCGACACGCTTGGCGCATCGTCTGCTGATGATCGCCGAGGGTTACGGCGAATTCGATCCACCGCGCCGGGTGCTGCAACTGCCCCAGGAACAATTGGCGTCGATGCTGTCGCTGTCGCGCCAGACGACCAACCAGATCCTCAAGGATCTGCAGGGACAGGGAATTTTGAACTTGAAGTACGGCGAGATCGAGATTGTCGATGCCGAGCGGTTGCGGGCGTTGGCGACAATCTGACGCCTTGAACACATTCCCTGTGTGCGGGCTTGCTCGCGAAAGCGGTGGATCAGGCGGCATCTATGTCGACTGACCCGGCCTCTTCGCGAGCAAGCCCGCTCCCACAATGGAATAGGGTGAAAAGAGATATTGTGGTGGGCAACCGCTGCGAACGCGCCTAGCCTGTGATGACGACAATCGAGGTGTGCCATGCGTGTGCTGTTAGTAGAAGACGAACCGGAGATCGCCAAACACTTGGCCAACGGCCTGAACGAGGCGAGTTATGCGGTCGACGTGGCGCTCAACGGCATGGACGGCCGGCGCTTCATCGAGACCGGCGAATACGAGCTGATCATCCTCGACGTGATGCTGCCGGGGCTTAACGGCTGGCAGTTGCAGCAGCAGATCCGCAAGCTCGGTGATACGCCGGTATTGTTCCTCACCACCAAGGATGGTATCGAAGATCGCCTGCGTGGATTGGAGCTGCATGAGGATGATTACTTGCTCAAGCCGTTTGCCGTGAGCGAGCTGGTGGCGCGGGTGCGCAAGTTGTTGCGGCGGGATCGGGGGCGGTAGTGGGTTCCGTGGTGTCTGAACAATCCCTTTCGCGGGCGAGCCTCGCTCCTACAGTTCAGCGTAGTACTCACGATTGACGAAATTCCTGTAGGAGCGAGGCTTGCCCGCGAAGAGGCCGGAACAGGCAATACATCTTCCGGATCTATCACCGCAACCCATCCCGAAACTGCCCCGGCGTCATCCCGGTCCAGCGTTTGAACGCGCGGCTGAAGCTGCTCGTATCAGCGAACCCCAACAGATAACTGATCTCACTCAACGAGCATTGCGGATCACGCAAGTGCAGCAGCGCCAGGTTTTCCCGACTTTCGTTGAGCAACGTATCGAACCGACAGCCTTCATCCGCCAGATGCCGTTGCAGGCTGCGCAAGCTCAGGTGCAGGGCCTTGGCGATGTGTTCGGCGCTGGGCTCGCCTTCGGGCAATTGTTCTTCAATGGCGTCGCGGACCTTGCGTTCCCAGGTCAGCGGTTTGAGTTGCGCCAGGGTGCGCTTGAGGACCGCTTCGTTGTGTTCGGCCAGTTCCGGGTTGGCGTCGTCCAGGTGACTGTCGAAGTCCACGAGGGCGAACTCCAGTCGGTCTTCGTCGGCAGCAAAGTACACCGGCGAACGAAAAACCTTGTGCCATTGATGCGGGTCGGCCGGTTCCGGGCGGCGCAGGTACACCGCCATCGGCGCATATTCGCGGCCCAGGCGATTGCGGCAGGTGCGCACGTAAATCGCGGCAAACGCGTCGATGGCTTCTAGCGCCGGCGCGGGATTGCCTTCGGGAATTTTCAGGCGAAAGCGGTAGCGATCTTCGGTGCGGGTCAGCTCCAGTTCCAGCGCATCGCTGACCACCTGGTGATAACGCACGATGCGCTCGAACACTTCGCGCAGACTGCCACTGGCCACCAGCGCGTAACCAAGCGCATGGAACGTAGTCGGGCTGACAAAACGCGACACCCGCAGGCCAATCGCCGGGTCGCCGCTGACCTGCACGGCGATTTCCCACAGGCGCGTGGTGCCGGACAACGGGTAACGGGCGTTCGGGTCGTCCATCAATTGCGGGTCGAGCCCCGCCTGTTGGCACAGGGCGGTGCTGTCGAGGCCAAGCGCATCGAGTTGCTTGCGCAGGGCGCGGGTCCAGCTGGCGAGGGAGGTCGGTTCAGTCATGCTGATTGGCGCTTCCGGTCAACAGGTTGGCGTTCACGGCTACCGCGATGTGAGGGTTCACAAGGCAGGATGCAAACATCAATAACCAGAGGATGGAAGCATGGACGGTACTTCTGCAAGTCCCCAGCGACTGAATGCAGCCCAACGATCAGCCCATATTCGCGAAGTGGTGCTGGCCAGAGGCGTCGAGCTGCGCAAACGCTACCCGATTCTCAACCATCAGGACGCCTTGGGCGCGGGCATTCTGGCCTTCGCGCTGGCCGGAATGATCGGGTCAGCGGCGCTCTACCTGACCGGGCACATGGCCTGGTGGGTGTGCCTGCTGCTCAATGCGTTCTTCGCCTCGCTGACCCACGAGCTGGAACACGACCTGATTCACAGCATGTATTTCCGCAAACAACGCGTGCCGCACAACCTGATGATGGGCCTGGTATGGCTGGCGCGGCCGAGTACGATCAATCCGTGGATTCGCCGGCATCTGCACCTCAACCACCACAAGGTGTCCGGTACGGAAGCCGACATGGAAGAACGCGCGATCACCAATGGCGAGCCTTGGGGTTTTGCGCGGTTGCTGATGGTCGGCGACAACGTGATGTCGGCGTTCATTCGCATGCTGCGGGCCAAGACCTGGACACATAAATTCAGCATCATCAAACGCGCGCTGAAGGTCTACGCGCCACTGGCATTGGTGCATTGGGGCGCTTGGTACCTGTTTCTGGGCTTCCATGCGGCCAATGGCATCGCCTATTTGCTGGGCGCACCGATCGAATGGTCGGCGACCACACTGTCAGTGATGCAGGTGATCGACATCGCGGCGGTGGTGATCATCGGCCCGAACGTGTTGCGTACGTTTTGCCTGCACTTTGTCAGCTCCAACATGCATTACTACGGTGACGTGGAACCGGGCAATGTGATCCAGCAAACCCAGGTGCTGAACCCGTGGTGGATGTGGCCGATGCAGGCGTTCTGCTTCAACTTTGGCAGCAGCCACGGGATTCATCATTTTGTGGTCAAGGAACCGTTTTACATCCGCCAGATGACCGTGCCGGTGGCACATAAAGTGATGCGCGAGATGGGCGTGCGGTTCAATGATTTCGGGACGTTTGGGCGGGCGAACCGGTTTGTGCGTGGGGAAGAAGTGCAGCCGGAAGAGGTGCGTATCGTCAGGGCTTGATGGGTGGTTATTGAGGGCCTCTTCGCGAGCAAGCCCGCTCCCACAGTGGATTGGTGTTGAACACAAAATATGTGGGCAACCCCAAACCTTGTGGGAGCGGGCTTGCTCGCGAAGGCGGCAGCTCAGGCTAAATCAATCCGGCTGAAACGGCGACTCACTCAATATCACCCCGGTCTCATCCACATACGTCTGCCAATGCCCGATCAGCGCACTTAGCTTCTCGGGTTGGCTCAACGCCAAATCATGAATCTCCCCCGGATCACTCCCCAGATCATAAAGCTGCCAGGTCGCCGGCCCCACCGGCCCGGGAATGTAAACCGCCTTCCACTGCCCTTGGCGAATCGCCCTGCGTCCAAACAACTCCCATCCCGTCACCGTGTGCTCGTCATGCACCTGCGCCGTCTCGCCCGACAGAAACCCCAGCCACGATTTCCCACGCAACTCGGCCACTTCCTTGCCACGCCATTGCTTGCCCGGATGCCGCACACCGGCGAGGTCGAGGATGGTCGGCGTGATGTCCATCACCGTGCCAAACCCGTGGCTGATCTTTCCCTTCAGCGACAACTGAGGGTAATGCACCAGCGCCGGCACGCGAATCCCGCCTTCGGTGGTGAACGCCTTAAACAGTCGCGACGGTGCGGTGGCGGTCTGGGCCCAGTTCGGCCCGTACCAGACGTAAGAGTTGGCGCGGCCAATGTTGTCGAGGCTGTTGTCGTAGTGCTGATTCAGGTACGTCAGCAACTCCGGGCCAAATTTCGGAAACGCCTCCAGCAACGCGCCTTCGGCCCCGTTATCCGACATGAACAGGATGAAGGTGTTGTCCAGCTGCCCCTGGTTACGCAGGTAGTCGACAACACGACCGATGTTCCAGTCCATGCGCTCGACCATCGCCGCGTAAACCTCCATGGCCCGCGCGGAAATCTGCCGTTGCTCATCGCTCAACGCCTCCCACTGCGCGCTGAGCTGGATCAGCGGATGCGGTTCGACATCGGCATCGATCAGTCCGAGAGATTTGAGTTTTTCCAGACGCTCAAGGCGCAGCACTTCGGGACCGGCGTCATAGCGGCCACGGTATTTCTCGACCACATCGGCCGGTGCCTGCAACGGCCAATGCGGCGCAGAAAACGGTAGATAGGCGAAGAATGGCCGGGTCTGATCACGCTCCTTGAGGTACTGCAGCAGCTTGTCGCCGAAGGCGTCGGAGGAGTAGAAATCCTTCGGCAACTCGTCGATGAATTGGTCGTCCTCGATGTACAGCGCCGGCGTCGATTTCAGCAGGCGGGGCGTCTGTTCGTCATAAGTCGGTTCGAAGCCGTAGTGGTTAGCCGCGCCGGGCAATAGCGAAAACGAACGCTCGAAACCCCGGGCGTGAGGCGCCAGTTCGGCGGTCAGGCCCAAGTGCCATTTGCCGCTCATCAACGTCTGGTAACCGGCCTCGCGCAGCAGCTCTGGCAACGCCACCACCCGGTCGTTCAGATAGCCTTCGTAACCCGGTTTGCCGATCAGGTCCGGGGTCAGCGCTTCGGCCATGGTGCCGATGCCGGCGATATGGTGGTCGGTGCCGGTGAGCAGCATCGAGCGGGTCGGCGAGCAGGTGGGCGCGGTGTGAAAATCGGTCAGGCGCAGGCCATTGTTGGCCAGGGCATCGAGGTTCGGCGTGGCGATTTCGCCTCCAAACGCGCCGATATCGGAAAAGCCCAGGTCATCGGCCAGGATCACCAGAAAGTTGGGACGTTGCGGCATCAAGAATCTCCTGTTCAGCAGGCAATGAAGGACAGCGGCAGATCACTGATCTGCACCGGCACGGTCGGTTGGTAATGGTCATCACTGGTGAGCTCGTGAAGCAGTTCTTCACGCAATTGGTGGAAGTCGAAACTGCTGCGCTGGCGCGGATGGGGCAGGGCGATGTCGACCACTTGTTTGATCCGTCCGGGACGCGGCTCCATCACCACCACGCGGTCGGCGAGGAAAATCGCCTCTTCGACGTCGTGGGTGACCAGAATCGTGGTGATTTTTGCCCGCGCGCGGATCGCCAGCAGCTCGTCCTGCATCTGCTGGCGGGTCAGCGCATCGAGGGCACCGAAGGGCTCGTCCAGCAGCAGAATCCGTGGACTGGCCACCAGGCCTCGGGCAATCGCCACGCGTTGCGCCATGCCGCCGGAGAGTTGATGCGGATAGGCGCGGGTGAAATCCGTCAGGCCGACCAGCTCGATAAAATCGCCGATGCGTTGGTGTTTTTGCTCGGCGCTCAGGGGCTCGTTGACCAGGCCCAGGCCGATGTTTTCTTCGACCGTCAGCCACGGGAACAAGCGGTGTTCCTGAAAGACAATGCCGCGTTCGCCACCGATGCCGGTGACGGCTTTGCCGTCGACGCTGATCTGCCCGCGAAACTGCGTGTCGAGGCCGACCAACAGCCGCAGCAAAGTGGATTTGCCACAGCCGCTGGAGCCGACAATGGCGACAAATTCGCCCTCGGCGATCTCCAGGTTGAATTCGCGAATCGCCTCCAGCTCAAAGCCGTCGACGTCGAAGGATTTGCCCACGTGATTGAAGCTGACAATCGGTGCGTTCATGCGTGTCTCCAGCGGGTGGCGCGGATTTCCAGGCGTTGACCAATGAGGTTGAGCAGGGCGCCGGTCAGGCCGACCAGCAGCATGCCGGCCATGATCAGGTCCATGCGCAGCAGTTGCTGGGCGCCGATCATCTGGCTGCCGATGCCGCCGTTGGACGGCATGAAATATTCGGCGCCGATGGTGCCGAGCCAGGCGTAAATCAGGCTCAGCCGCAGCCCGGCGAAAATCCCCGGCGCGGCGCCCGGCAACACCAGTCGACGCAGGCGCTGCCCGAGGTTCAGGCGCAACACCTGCGCGGCTTCATTGAGTTGCGGCGAGAGGTTGGCGACGCTGCGTTGGGTGGCGATGAACAACGGGAAGAATGCGGCGAGGGCGACGAAGACCCACTTGGCCAGTTCCCCCAGGCCGAACCACGCGGTGAGCAACGGCACCCAGGCAAAAATGGCGATCTGGCGGATCGAGGCGAGGGTTGGGCCGAGGACTCGTTCGCTGGTGCGCGACAGCCCGAGCAACAGGCCCAAGGCAAACCCGAGGCCGCCGCCCAGTAGCAAACCACCGAGGGTGCGCCCCAGGCTCAGGGCCATGCCGCCGATCAAGGTGCCGTCGAGCAAACCCTTCCAGGTGGTATCGAGGACCGCCAACGGGCTGACCAGAATGTTCGCGTCGACCCACTGTTGATCCGACGCCAATTGCCACACCACCAACAGCGTCAACGGCAGCAGCCAAGGTTGCAGGCGTTGCCAGCCTTCGTAACGAGGTCCGCGACGGATTTCCGCCGTGGCCGGGTGCGGCCAGTGCACCAGTTTTTTATCCAGCAGGCCGATGCCGCGATCCATCGCCACGCCAATCAAGCCGATGACCACGATGCAGACAAACACGATATCGAGCATGAACAACTGTCGGGCCCAGACCATCAGGTAGCCGATGCCTTCACTGGAGGCGAGCAGTTCGACCGCCAGCAACGAGGTCCAACCGGCGGCCAACGCGAGACGCACGCCGGCCATGAACGCCGGCAGCGCGGCGGGCAGCACCAGACGCCGGATCAACAGGCGTGGTGGCAAGCGCAACACCGCGGCGGCTTCTCGCAATTTGGGTTGCGCATCACGCACGCCGACCAGCGTGTGCAGCGTCACCGGCACCACGATGGCTTTGATCAGCACCACCAGTTTCAACACTTCGCCGATGCCGAAAAACACCATGAACAGCGGAATCCAAGCCAATGTCGGAACTTGTGCCAGCCCGGCGAATGTCGGGAACACCAGCCTTTCAAGGCGCCGACTGAAACCCAGTGCCGCACCGAAAACAGCCCCGGCGCTGATCCCGGCGAGCAAGCCCCAGAACAAGCGTTGCAGGCTGATCCACAAGTGGCTCCACAATTCGCCTTGGGACAGTTCCACGGCGCTGCTCCAGACCAGCGATGGCGCCGGCAGGATCTGCTGGCTCATCCAGTGGTTGCGGCTGGCGAGCCACCACAATGCGAACAAACTGATCGGCAATAACCACGGCAACAGTCGCTGGCTCAGGCTCGGCCACAGGCGCCGGCCTTTAAGCGGCGGTGCGGCCAGTGGCAGGGAAAGCAGGGAAACACGGGCCATGAGTGACCTCCTGTCTTGACCTGTAGGAGCGAGGCTTGCCCGCGAAGGCGATTTCATGGCCAACATCTACGTTGGATTTTGATGGCCTCTTCGCGGGCAAGCCTCGCTCCTACCGGTTGTGAGGTGTATGCAAAATCGATCTATAAAAATTCAAATCAATGCTATTGAGAGATAAGCCAAGCCATTTAAGGCCTCCACGCCACACGCATCCAATGCATTCGAAGAATATTTTCGATGCTGGTTATGCATACCCGGCCGCGCCCCGCGTCGTGGTTGGCTTAGGTCCAAAAGATCTAAAAATGTGAATTTATAGTATTTAAGTGCTGGTCCGGATTAGGCCTACTTTCAGCTCCTCAACGCCCGTCGCCCTCAAGGAGCTGTACCCATGAACATCCCTTTCAAACGTGTCATCAGCCTGTTTGCTGCACCGGCTCTGGCGGGCTTGCTGGCCTTTACCGTCAACGCCGCCGAACTCAAGGAAATCCGCATCGCCGTGCCCGACCTCAGCGCCGGCACCCAGCACAGCGGCGGCGGTGTAGTGGACGTGTTGCGCGACCAGCAGATCTTCGAAAAGGCTTTCGCCGAGCAAGGCATCAAGATCCAGTGGAGTTTCTTCAAGGGCGCAGGGCCGGTGATCAATGAAGCCTTTGCCAACGGACAAGTCGACCTGGCCTACCTCGGTGATCTGGCAGCAATCATCGGCAAATCGAACGGCCTCGACACCCGACTGCTCAGCGCGAGTGCGCGTGGCGTGAAACAGTATCTGGGCGTGGTGCCAGGCTCGGGGATCAAGACGCTGCAAGACCTCAAAGGCAAGCGCGTGGCGATCTTCCGCGGTACGGCGACGCAGTTGTCCTTCGATGCGGCGTTGGCCAGCCAGGGTTTGAGCGAGAAGGACGTGAAGGTCATCAACCTCGATTTCAGTGGTGCCGTCGCGGCGCTGGCGGCGAAGCAGATCGACGCGTCCTGGGGCAGTTCCGGGTTGGCAGCGTTGCAAGCAAAAGGATTGGCGGAGTTGCCGCTGAACACCAAGGACCTCGGTGGTGCGGGCAGTGTTCAGGCGGTGTTGGTGGGGACCGGGAAGTTTGTCGACGAGAACCCCGAGGTGGTCGCCAAACTGCTCAAGGCGCAACAGCAGGCGGTGCAGTGGCTGACTCAGGACAGCAACAAGGACGCGTACATTCAGTTGGTGTCGGGGCTGGCAAATTACCCGGCGGTGATTCTGACGCAGGATCTGAAGGACCAGAAACTGAGCGAGGTTTTCCCTTCGACGCTTGATCCGGTGTTCCTGGGCAAGTTGCAGGATGCGGTGGATCTGGCTTCGCAGCAGAAGCTGATTCGCAAGCCGTTCAAGGTGAGTGATTGGGTGGCGCCTGAACTGGCGGCTGCGAAGCTCTGAAAACTCGGGAGTCTATGCGGGCCCCTTCGCGGGCAAGCCTCGCTCCTACAGAGATCGCGTATGACCTGTAGGAGCGAGGCTTGCCCGCGAAGAGGCCCTAAACCGCGACGCTAATCTGTTGTTTATCCACCGCCACCAACGTCTCAATCATCGCCCGCGCCGCAGGCGACAACCGAAACCCGGTGCGACTGACAATCCCGCACCGCGCATTCATGCTCTCGATGTTCTGCGGCAGATTGCGCCAATGCAGCAACACCAGCGAACCTTTGGCCACGTCCTCGACAAACGCCTCTTCAGTCCCCACGCCAATCGCATTCGATTGCAGCACGATCTTCACCAGCGCCGGGAAATGTTCGGTCTCGATGGTCGAGGCAAAATCCATCCGCCCACTGAGGTTCGCCAGCAATTTACGGATGCCCGGTGGGATCAGCGTGGTCGCCAGCGGGTAGTCAAACATGTCGTTGGTCGACAGGCTTTCCTTGGCCAGCAACGGGTGCCCTGGCCGGCAGAAAAACACCCCGCGCTTGGGTGTCAGCGCCTGGGTCTGGAAGTTCGGGTCGGCCTCGAAATGGCGAATGTCGGCGATGAAGAATTCGATCTCCTCACGGCTCAGTGCGCGGCTGAGTTTTTCCCAGTTATCCACCTGGAAACAGGTGCGCACTTTCGGGTGCGCGTTGATGAATTGCGCCACCGCATCCGGCACCAGTTTCACCGCCGGGGCCGGGCCGCAACCGAAGCGAAGTTCGCCGGCGTCGAGCTTGGTCATCTGCGTCACTTCAGCGTTGAGCAGCGCCGCGCCCTGCACCAGGGTCAGGGCATGTTGCAGCACCACCTGGCCTTCGGGCGTGGGGCGCAAATCCTTGTTGCCGCGGTCCACCAGCACACAGCCGAACTCTTGCTCCAGCCCTTGAATACTGCGGCTGAACGCCGGTTGAGTGATGCCCATGGCGTCGGCCGCACGGACAAAACTGCGGTGTTCGTTGAGGGCGATGAAGTAGCGCAGCTGACGAAGATCCATATGCTTTTCCGGCATCCTAAAAATAGCTCGAAGGCATTTGCGACGAGGGTTGCTTGAGGTTTTAAATGCAAGCTCTTATTCCGTCAACGAAGCATGTGAATATCTATTAGATCTAAAGTGAATATAGATAGAGCGTTGTTTCGCTGCCGCTCAACCGTCAGCAGTCCGATCGAGGGTCTACCCATGAGCAATGCCGCTTTCGCTGTAAAACCCGCTGTTCACGCGCTTGAAATCCACCCGGTGGCCGGTCGGATCGGCGCCGAGATCCGTGGCGTGCACCTCTCCGGTGAGCTGGACGCCAGCACCATCGAAGCCATTCAGCAGGCGCTGGTGCAATACAAAGTGATCTTCTTCCGCGAGCAGACCCAGCTCGACGATCAGCGCCAGGAGGCCTTCGCTCACTTGCTCGGCGAACCGGTGGCGCACCCGACGGTGCCGGTGCGTGACGGCACCCGTTACCTGCTGGAACTGGACGGCGCTGAAGGCCAACGCGCCAACTCCTGGCACACCGACGTGACCTTCGTCGACGCCTACCCGAAGGCCTCGATTCTGCGCTCCGTTGTGGCGCCAGCCTTTGGTGGGGATACGGTCTGGGCCAACACCGCGACTGCGTACAACGAGCTGGCGCCGGAGCTGCGCGAGCTGGCGGACAAACTGGTGGCGGTACACAGCAACGAATATGACTATGCCGGCGCCAAACCGGACGTGTCGGCGGAGAAGCTTGAGCGCTACCGCAAGATCTTCACCTCGACCGTTTACGAAACCGAGCATCCGGTGGTACGTGTGCACCCGATCAGCGGCGAGAAGAGCTTGTTGCTGGGGCATTTCGTCAAGCGCATCAAGGGCTATTCCCAGGCGGATTCAGCGCACTTGTTCGGCTTGCTGCAAAGCCATGTCACGCGCCTGGAAAACACCGTGCGCTGGCGCTGGCAGGCTGGGGATGTGGCGATCTGGGACAACCGTTCGACCCAGCATTATGCGGTGGATGATTATGGGGTTCAGGACCGGGTTGTGCGGCGGGTGACGTTGAAGGGCGAAGTGCCGGTTGGGGTGGCAGGGCAGCGGAGTCAGACCATCAAGGGGGTGTGAAACACGGACCCTGTGGGAGCGGGCTTGCTCGCGAAAGCGGTCTATCAGTCAATATGTGTATCGACTGACACGCCCTCTTCGCGAGCAAGCCCGCTCCCACATTTGTTTGGGTTACCAAACCCCGATTTGAACTGGCTTCTCGGTCTCCGGCTCGCCATACCGAAACCGCTGGCCACGTAAATCAATCTCTTGATGGCTAATGGTCGTCCTGCGTTTCAACCCGCGAACCCACTCAAACAAATACTCCGCATGTTCCTCTCGCACCTGCGCATACACCGGATCAGCCCCCAAATCGCGCAACTCCTGCGGATCATTCAGCAGATCAAACAGCTGCGGTCGAAAACCGTCATACGCCAGGTATTTCCAGCGCTCGCTGCGGACCATGGTCATGCGGCAACGGTCGATCGGTTGTGCCAGCCGCTCCCGCGCCGGGGCCTGGAATGCGTAGTCGTATTCGCTGATCGCGTAGCGGCGCCAGTTGGTTTCAACACCGTGCAGCAGTGGAATCAGCGAGCGTCCTTCAAGCCGATGCTCAGCGCCGGGCAGCCCAAGCGCTTCAAGAAACGACGGCAACGCATCGATGGTTTCCACCAGTCGATCATCCACCGAACCCCGCGTGATATTCGCGTCCACACGAGGATCGCGAACGATCAGCGGAACGCCCACCGCCGGCTCCAGCAAAAACTCTTTCTCGCCCAAATAGTGGTCGCCGAGAAAGTCGCCGTGATCGCTGGTGAACACAATCAACGTGTCGTCCCAGCGCCCACTGCTTTCAAGAAAATCGAACAACCGCCCAAGCTGATCGTCGACTTGTTTGATGAGCCCCATGTAGGTCGGGATCACGTTCAAGCGCACCTCGTCCCGGGAAAAATTCAGGCTCTCCTCATGCTGACGAAACGCGTTGTACACCGGGTGATCGCTTTCCTCGCCAGGCGCCGGGCGGATGGGCTCAACCACCTGTGAAGCGCCGTACAGCGCGTGATACGGCGCCGGGGCGATGTAGGGCCAGTGGGGTTTGATGTACGACAGGTGCAGGCTCCACGGTTGTTCGCCTTGCCCGGCAATGAAGTCGATGGCGCGGTCTGTGGTGCAGGCGGTTTCTGAATGCTGTTCGGGAATTCGGGCGGGCAAATGAGCGTTGCGCATGTGCCAGCCGCTGAGGATTTCGCCCTGTTCACCTTCGGCAGCGTTGGCCCAGTCGTGCCATGGATTGCGGCCTTCGAAACCGAGGTCGCGCAGGTAATGGGTGTAGGGCGCGGACTCGCTTTTGTCGTCGAACAGCGGGTCATCGGGGAAGATCCCGTCATGGCGAAAGTACGCTTCGAAGCCGACTTCGTTGAGTGCCTTGGCCTGTTCGCTGAGCGGGTCGATGGCCAGCCGTTGCAAGGCATCCAGGTTGGGCGTGGCGTGGGTCTTGCCGACCAGCGCGGTGCGGATGCCGTGAGGCCGAAGGTAATCGCCGAGGGTCAGCTCTTCCAACGGTAATGGCACGGCGTTCCATGCCACCTGGTGACTGCTGACATAGCGCCCGGTGTAGGCCGACATCCGCGACGGCCCGCAGATCGTGCCTTGGGTGTAGGCGCGGCTGAAGCGCACACCGGCAGCGGCCAGGCGATCAATGTTTGGCGTGTGCAGATGGGGGTGGCCGTAGCAGGACAGGTAATCGCGGCGCAGCTGATCGCACATGATGTACAGCACGTTGCGCACGGGTTTTGGGGTGTTGGGCATGGGGTTCACCGGTTAGGAAACAGGTGAGGGTTTTCGCTGGTGGAGTGGGGGTGGCGCAAGTGCATTTGGGGAATGGTTTTTATGCAGGGGGTGCATTGGCGTCAGGGCCTCTTCGCGGGCAAGCCTCGCTCCTACAGGTCTGTGTCGTTCCCAATATTCGTATCGACACGAACCTGTAGGAGCGAGGCTTGCCCGCGAAGAGGCCCTGTCAGACAGCCAGATTCTCCAGCGAACACACTTCCTCATCCTGCGCATCCACCTCCTTGATCTGCGCAATCATCGCCTCAGCCAGCGGCGATAACCGATACCCCGCGCGGCTGACAATCCCATAACGGGTGTACATCTCCTCCAGATCATCCGCCAGCCCGTCGATCTTCAAACACACCAACTCTCCCTTGGCGTTATGCAACGCATCTGAATAGGCGCCAACAATCCCGATTGCATCCGAACGCATCACCACGCTCAGCAAGCTGTAGCTGTTTTCACACTCCACATTCGGCGTGAAATCCGGCCGGCCGCTCAGGTCGACGATGACTTTGCGCAGGTTCGGCGGGCGGATGGTCACCGCCATCGGGTAGCTCATCAATTCCTGCGCACTGACGCTGTCGCGACCGGCCAATGGATGGCCCGCACGGCAGCAGAAATGCCATTTGCGCGGACGCAAGCGCTGGGTCAGGTAATCCGGATCCGCTTCGAATTGGCGAGTGTCTGCGACGAAGAATTCGAACTCCTCGCTCAGCAGTCGCTTGCTCAGGCTCTGCCAGTCATCCACCTGAAACTGCACCCGCGCTTTCGGGTAGCGCCCGATGAAGCTGCCGATGGCTCGCGGGATCAATCCCGCCGCCGGTGCCGGCCCGCAGCCGAAGCGCAACTCTCCGGCTTCCAGGCCATTGAACTGGCTGATCTCGTTGGCCATCTGCTGCGCGCCGCTGACCAGCCGCCGCGCATGTTCGAGCAACACCTGGCCTTGTTTGGTCGGCGCCAGGTCCTTGCGTCCGCGATCCACCAACTGGCATCCGACGCTGTGTTCCAGCGCCTGAATGCTGCGGCTGAACGCCGATTGCGACAGGTTCACCGCCATGGCGCCCGCGACAAAGCTGCGCTGTTCGGCGAGGGCGATGAAGTGGCGGAGCTGGCGCAAATCGATATGCATTTTTAACATAAAAAATATCGGGGAAATGCATTGGATATGCATTAGGTCGACTCCTTATAAAGGCAATCTCTTATGCAGTAAATCTTTGTAAAAACATAAATAAATAACTTTAAAGAATATGCAGGGCTGAGAAGTCGCTGTGCGTTTTTTGACCAGGAGCCGCTTAATGAGCCCGTTGAACCTTGCGTCACCCCTATCGCCGAGACGGCTCAAACACCTGCCCCTGGCCATGTTGCTGGCGGGGAGCGCCCAGGCTTACGCGGCTGATACCGCGACCCCCGCAGCGCCTCCCGCAGGCAAAACCACGGCTGACAGTTCGCAGTTGGAAACCGTGACCGTCACCACCCGCCGCCGCGAAGAAAGTTCGCAGGATGTGCCAACGCCGATGAGCGTGGTCAGCGGCCAGGTGCTGGAAACGCAAAAGGTCTATCGCATCCAGGATCTGCAGCAACTGGTGCCCAGCGTCAACGTCGCTTACATGCATGCGCGCCAGTCCAGCGTGTCGATTCGTGGCCTCGGTAACAACCCGGCGAGCGATGGCCTGGAAGGCAGCGTCGGGTTGTACATCGACAACGTTTACCTCGGCCGTCCGGGCATGGCGGTGTTCGACCTGATGGACATCGAACAGCTCGAAGTGCTGCGCGGACCGCAAGGCACGTTGTTCGGCAAAAACACCACCGCCGGGGTGATTAACATCAGCACCCGCGCACCGACTTTCACGCCTGAACGCAGCATCGAAACCTCGGTGGGCGAGGACGGTTACTTCCAGACCAAGGGCACGATTTCCGGCCCGTTGAACGATGAACTCGCCGGACGTTTTTCCGCGTATCGCACCCGCAGCGACGGAGACATCAAGAACGAATTCAACGGCCATGACCTGAACGGCGGATCGCGCGAAGGCTTCCGCGGGCAGTTGCTGTTCAAGCCGAACGAGTCGTTCAGCCTGCGCTGGATCGGCGACTACAACGAAGAGGATTCCAGCGCCGGCACTCGCGTGTTGTACAACACCGGGCCGACCATCAATGGCGTCAACCTCTATCAGGCACGGGCCAACGCGGCCGGTGCGACGCTGGTCAACGGCACGCATCGCAAGGTCAATCTGGACAACGACCAGCACGTCACCGTGCACCAGGGCGGAACGTCGGTCGAAGCGAACTGGACCTTGCCGAGCGACTTCACCCTGACCTCCATCAGTTCCTATCGCTGGTGGAATTTCACCCCGCGCAACGACGATGGTTTGAACGTTCCGGCGACCTTCAACGCAGGCGTTTCGGTGGAGGATAAGCAGTACTCGCAGGAATTCCGCCTGGCGTCGCCCAAGGGTGAATTCTTCGACTACGTGCTCGGCGCGTACTACTTCGGCTCCGACCTGGACAACAAAACCTTCGCTTATTACGGACCGCAAGCGGACATCTGGAATGGCACCCCGCGCGGCGCGCTGGCCAACGTCGACAGCGTCGGCCATGGCCATATCGAAACCAACAGCTTCGCGCTGTTCGCCCAAGGCACCTGGCACCTCAACCCGCGTCTGGATTTCACTGCTGGCGTGCGCGGCACCTACGAAGAGAAAAATGCCTGGGTCACCCGTGATGCGCCGCAGGGTGGTGCGGCGGTGACCGGCGCGGCAGCCACCGCGCGACGCGGCCGTACCGGCGCTTACGATTCCGGCGATCTGAATCAGTACAGCTCAAGCCCTTCCGGCCTGTTGAACCTCAGCTACCACTTCACCGATGACCTGCTCGGTTACGCGACCCTGTCCCACGGCGAGAAGTCGGGCGGCGTAAACCTCGGCGTCGGCTCTGCGCCCGTCGCTGGCGCCGACTCGCTGCTGATCGGCACCGAACGCGCCAACAACGCCGAACTCGGTTTCAAAAGCACGCTGTGGGACCGTCGCCTGCAACTCAACGCCAACGTCTTCTGGACCCAGGTCAACGCGTACCAGACCAACGCCTACGATGACGTCAACCGCGTGCAATACCTCACCAACGCCGGCTCCGTGCGCTCACGCGGCGTGGAGTTCGAGAGCACGGTGATCCCGTTGCGCGGCCTGACATTGAACATCAACGGCTCCTACAACGACGTCAGCTACCTCTCGTACAAAGATGCGCCATGCCCACCCGAAGTCAGCCTCGCGCCAGGAGCCCCGGCGTCTTGCGACCTCAGCGGCCACCAGGTGGTCGGCGCCTCGAAATGGATCGGCAACGCCAACGGCGAATACAAATGGAACCTGAGCAACGGCTTCGAAGAATACGTCACCGCCAGCTACGCCTTCCGTTCCAAAGCGGTGGGCACGGTGGAGGATTCCGACTTCGGCCAGATCCCGAGTTATGCGGTGGTCAACTTATCCACAGGTCTGCGCGGTGACTTCAATCAGGGTCAGTGGGACGTGTCGCTGTGGCTGAAAAACGCCTTCGACAAAACCTATTACACGACGCTGTGGACCGGTGGCAATGGCGGCTACGAAGGTTTGCTGGGCACCCCGAGAACGTTGGGCGTGACCGGTCGTTACGACTTCTAGTGGCGATCCCGAAAAGCATGCTTGCGGCGAATATTTTCAATGCCTGGAAAGCATGCACTTTCTGGCTTTGTCCTGGAGCCCTTATGGGACAAGGCCTGCAGCGGACTGGCGATTTTAAGTATTCGTTTTTGATCTAAACATAACCTTAAAGATTACTTTCAGAGATAAGCGTCTGCGCCAATGATTCATCCACCGACACGTTGTGTGGGGGATGTCAGGCACGGCGTTTCGGGTTTTTCGCAAAGAGACCGCAGGGAGTTAAACAATGGGCAATGTCCAGACCGCCGCCAGTGCGCATCAGGTGCTGTGGCGCCAGGCACCGAGCGGTGAGTTGGTCGACCTCGGCCGGCCGCACCGCGTGCCCTTGGGCCAGTTGCGTTTGCAGCGTGCGCCCAAGGGCATCTTGAGCCGGCGTGAGGCAATCCTGTTGGGTGTGCTGGCGTTGCTGGTGCACGGCGCGGTGATCTATTGGGTCAATCAGCAGCCGACCAAAGTGTTGCCGATCGTGCCACCGGAAATTCCGCCGATGACCATCGAGTTTTCGCGCCCGGCACCGCCCGTGGTCGAGCCGCAACCGGTGCAACCGGTGATCGAACCGCCGCCTCCGGTGCAAGACGAGCTGGCCGTGAAACCGCCGCCACCGAAACCGATTCCCAAACCCAAGCCGGTGGCCAAACCGATACCGAAACCGGCCCCGAAAGCTGTCGAGCAACCGCCCGCGCCGCCACAACCCGCAGCGCCGGTCGCGGCCCCGGCGCCACCTGCGCCACCTGCGCCTGCACCGGTGACTCCGGCGTCGGCCAGCGCTGCATACCTGAAGAACCCGGCGCCGGAATACCCGTCGCTGGCCCAGCGTCGCGGTTGGGAAGGCACGGTGTTGCTGCGGGTACATGTACTCGCCAACGGCAAGCCCGGTGAGATCCAGATTCAGAAAAGCAGCGGTCGCGAAGCGCTGGACGAGGCGGCATTAAATGCCGTGAAACGTTGGAGTTTCGTGCCCGCCAAGCAGGGTGAAGTTGCCCAGGACGGCTGGGTCAGCGTGCCCATCGATTTCAAGATTCATTAAACCGAAACCTTTATTGCGCGAAACGTTTACACGAGGAATTCACCATGACGTTATTGGCATCTCCACTTGAGTCCATCGAAAGCGCGGTGATCTGGCTGCTGGTGGTTTTTTCCGTCGCAACCTGGGGTTTGGCATTGCTCAAGGGTGTGCAGTTTGGTCGCCTCAAGGCACAGGATCGCAAATTTCATCAGCAGTTCTGGGCCGCTTCGAGTCTCGATTCGGCGGCCGAGTTGAGCGAGACCCAACCCGGTGCAGCGGCACGGGTGGCGCAGGCCGGTTATGCGGCGATTCAGGTGGGGGAAGCGCCACAGGCCACCGATTTGAGTCAGGCGATCAATCATCAGGACCGCCTCGAGCGAGCGTTGCGCCAACAGATTGTTCGCGAACGGCGCTCACTGGAAACCGGGCTGGCGGTGGTCGCGAGTATTGGCAGCACCTCGCCGTTCATTGGCTTGTTCGGCACGGTGTGGGGAATCATGGAAGCGTTGAAAGGCATCAGCGCAGCGGGTTCGGCAAGCCTTGAAACCGTCGCCGGGCCGATTGGTGCGGCACTGGTCGCCACGGGCGTGGGGATCGCCGTCGCGGTGCCGGCGGTGCTGGTTTACAACTACTTTTTGCGTCGCTTGAAACTGACCGCGGCGGACCTGGATGACTTCGCCCATGACTTCTACAGCCTGGCGCAGAAGAGTTCGTTCCGCGTGTTGATCCACCCGACGGCACACAAAGTCGCCACCCAGGGCAGCACGCAAAAAGTGAAGGAGGCGTCCTGATATGGCCTTCTCCACGCAAGACAGTGACGAGGTGCTGAGCGAGATCAACGTGACACCGCTGGTGGACGTGATGCTGGTGCTGCTGGTGGTGTTTATCGTCACCGCGCCGCTGCTGACCAACGCGATTCCGATCAACCTGCCCAAGACCGAGGCCGTGGCCCCGGTGGAACAGAAAGACCCGCTGGTGGTGAGCATCGACGGGGCTGGAAAACTGTTTATCAACAAGGACGAAATCCAGCCGGACTTGCTGGAATTCAAGCTTCAGGCGGCCAAGGCCAAGGACCCCGATGTGCGGGTGCAATTGCAGGCCGATGACGGCGTGAATTACGGCGAAGTGGCGCGGGCCATGGCTTCGATCGAGCGGGCGGGGATTACCAAGTTGTCGGTGATTACCGCGCGCTAACAGACTTACGATTTCCGGGGCCGTCTCCTTGGCAGGGTGCGGCCCTTTTTTTATTCAGGCAAACACCAAACCCCTGTGGGAGCGGGTTTGCTCGCGAATGCGGTGTGTCAATCGAAATGGATGTCGACTGACACACCGCATTCGCGAGCAAGCCCGCTCCCACATTAGATCGAGTGCATATTCAATTAAGGTCTTAATAAATAGCTTCTTATTCCTTAACGAATATAACTCTCCTCCCTATACTCGATCAGGAACAGACACGCAGCAGGAGAGTTCCCCCATGCGCAACGAATCAATTCGCTACCTGATTGTGCCGGGCTGGCAAGGATCGCCGGAAGATCATTGGCAAAGCCACTGGCAGAACAGTCTGCCGAACAGCGCGCGCGTGGAGCAGGCCGATTGGCTGACGCCCCGTCGTGAAGACTGGGTGGCGGCGCTCGCCGAAGCGATTGCCGCCGACAGCACGCCGGTGATCTTGATTGCGCACAGTCTGGGCTGCATTACCGTCGCCCATTGGGCCGCCACTGCGCCGCTGCATTTTTTGCGTCAGGTGCGCGGTGCCTTGCTGGTCGCGCCGGCGGACGTCGAGCGCCCGGCCTGCTCGCCGGCGCTGCGTGACTTCGCCCCCATTCCAACCCACCTGCTGCCGTTCCCGAGCCAGGTGGTCAGCTCCGACAACGACAGTGCCGTGAGTGCGCCGCGAGCCCTTGAGCTGGCCCGTAACTGGGGCGCCGAGGCAGGAATTTTGTCGGGTGCCGGACACATCAACGTGAAGTCCGGCCACCAGCGCTGGGAGCAGGGTTTTGCCTATCTCTATCGCCTGCAAAACCGCATGGAACATCACGCCCTGCGACGTGCTTGAACCTTTATTTTTTTAGAACGCCTACCCGTCTCCCGGCGGTTTTGGGCGGGAGTCTGCCATGAGTTTTGAAGCCTTCGGCCAGCCACTGCTGACCTTCCCCGACGCCGAAAAAAGCCCCCTGAGCATTCGCGCCAAGGCGCTGGTGTTTGTCGATCCACGCTCCCGTCAGTTGCGCCAGGAGCTGGAGCAACTGGCGCCGCGCTCGATCTCGGTGTTGATCCGTGGCGAGACTGGCAGCGGTAAAGAACTGCTGGCGCGGCACATCCATCGTGCGAGTGATCGCGGCGGGTTGTTCGTCTCGGTCAATTGCGGCGCCATCAGCCCGACCTATGCCGACGCTGAACTGTTCGGTTACGCCGCCGGCAGCTACAGCGGTGCGGCCAGCAGCCGCGCGGGCTGGTTCGGTTCGGCCAACGGTGGAACGCTCTATCTGGATGAGATCGGCGACTTGCCGCTGCCGATCCAGATCAAATTGCTCGCCGCCCTGGAAAACCACGAAGTCACCCGGGTTGGCGCTCATCAGCCGAGCCCGGTGGACGTGCGCCTGGTGGCGGCCACCAGCATCGACCTGGCCCAAGCGGTGGCGGCCGGGAAATTCCATGAACGGCTTTATCACTACCTCAGCGAAGGCCAGCTCGAACTGCCGGCGTTGCGCGAGCGGGTCGGCGATATCCTTTCGTTGTCCGAATACTTCCTCGGCATCTACAGCCAGCGCCTCGACCTGCCGGTGCCGCTGATCAGCGAAGCCGCGCAGATTGTTCTGGAGCGGCACAGTTGGCCGGGCAACACCCGGGAGCTGGAAAACGTCATTCACTTCGCGCTGCTGGTCAGCACCGGCGACGAGATACTGCCGGAGCATTTGAATCTGCCGGAAGTGCCCGTGTCGTTGGTGCAGATTGAGCAGCAACTCAAGCAAATTATTGGAAGTGGCTCCGCCGTCGAGAAGGAAGCCTTGCAACAACTGCTCAAGCAGACCGGGCTTTTGTAGGTGCGAAGCAGACGACGCGGTCTGTCGAAAAAACGCCCTACCTGTAGGAGCGAAGCTTGCTCGCGAACCCGGATGACGCGGTGGGTCAGAAAGGACGCCTTCGCGGGCAAGCCTCGCTCCTACGGGTAATGTGCAGGCTAGAGCTGTATGAACAAAATGGAATATGAAAGTGAATAAAAGATATTGTTCGGGAATAAAAAATCCCGGTATTGTCCGCATCACGCCAGCGATAGCACTTCACTGGCACACGTACTAATTAGCCGTCGTCGATGACGACCGTGATATTCGATAAGGACACTGCATGAAAAAGGTTCTGTTGTTCACCGCACTGGCGGCTGCCCTGACTGCGGGCCTGGCCCAGGCTGGCGAGAAACTGGTGGTTGCGGCGACCCCGATTCCACACGCTGAGATTCTTGAACTGATCAAGCCAACCCTCGCCAAAGAAGGCGTGGACCTGGAAATCAAAGTCTTCACCGACTACGTTCAGCCGAACGTACAGGTCGACCAGAAGCGTCTGGACGCCAACTATTTCCAGACCCTGCCGTACCTGAAAAGCTTCAACGAAGGCAAAGGCACTAACCTGGTGACCGTGATCGGCGTACACGTCGAACCGTTCGGCGGCTACTCGAAGAAAGTCAAATCCCTGGCTGAGCTGAAAGACGGCGCGACCATTGCCATTCCGAACGAAGGCAGTAACAGCGGCCGTGCCCTGATCCTGCTGCAGAAGGCTGGCCTGATCGAGTTGAAAGACCCGAAAAACGCCTTGGCCACCCCGAAAGACATCGCCAAGAACCCGCACAACTTCAAGTTCAAGGAACTGGAATCGGCCATGCTGCCGCGCGTTCTGGACCAGGTTGACCTGGACATGATCAACACCAACTACGCGCTGGAAGCAGGTCTGAACCCGGCTAAAGACGCGCTGGTCATCGAAGGTGCGGATTCGCCTTACGTGAACTTCCTGGTGGCTCGTCCGGACAACAAGGACAGCGTTGCCATCCAGAAACTGGCCAAAGCCTTGACCAGCCCGGAAGTGAAAGCATTCATCGAGAAGAAGTACAGCGGCGCGGTACTGCCGGCGTTCTGATTCGCGAGGTAAACCCCTTCAAGGTTTCGAGCGCCGACGGCTGATAGAGCGTCGGCGTTTTTTTATGCGTCTAGATCAAAAGATCGCAGCCTCGTTGCACTCGACAGCTCCTACAGGGGAACGCATTCCAATGTAGGAGCTGTCGAGTGCAACGAGGCTGCGATCTTTTGCTTTCAAGGTATCAGGCCACCCTGGCCTTCAACGCCCTGCGCAACGCCATCAACAATTTCACGATTTCCTGCGGATCCAACCGCTGTGGCACTTTCACGTCAGCCATTTTTCTCTTCCTTGTGATAGTTCGGCCGGGGGAGTCTGGCCAAAAGCTGTGCGTCCTTGGAGGGGTTTTTTGAAAAAAAGATCCCTCCTACAGCTGCAAGGAAAATAGTCGTCTTCCTTCGCCCCGGCAAATCCGCAGGATAGTTTTTTGCGTGATATCAATATGCTTTAACGGTATTTAAATTCTTCTTTTTATACCTTTAAAGTCGGTGCTTGCCGGGCGGTTATCCACTGCCCATGGACTGCACCACCGTCGCTTACCCCGCGACGTCCAGGACGTTCAATGAACTTCGATTACGCTTTTATCCTCAGCACCCTCCCGGCGTTTCTCAAGGCCGTGGGCGTGACGCTGCAGGTCGGCTTTATCGCTATCGGCACTTCGCTGCTGGTGGCGCTGATCAACGCAACGATTCTGGTGTTTCGCACACCGTATCTACAACGACTGGTCGGGCTCTATGTCGAGTTGGCGCGCAACACGCCGCTGCTGATCCAGCTGTTCTTCGTGTACTTCGCCTTGCCGGCGCTGGGGATCAAGGTCTCGGGGTTTGCTGCGGCGATCATCACCATGACGTTTCTCGGCGGTGCTTACCTCACCGAAGTGCTGCGCGCCGGCGTCGATGCGGTGCCCCAGTCGCAACTCGAATCCGGTCGCTCCATCGGCTTGTCCCACGGGCAATTGCTGCGCTACGTGATCCTGCCGCAAGCCGGGATCCTCAGCCTGCCGTCGCTGTTCGCCAATTTCATCTTCCTGCTCAAGGAGACCACCGTGGTCTTGGCCGTGGCAGTGCCGGAAATTCTTTACACCACCAAAAGCTATATCGCGCTCTATTACAAAACCTACGAAATGCTCACCGTACTGACGCTGATTTGCGTGCTGCTGTTTTTGCCGCTGTCGCTGCTGCTCAGCCGCCTGGAAAGGAGGCTCCAGCATGGCCAGTTCGGGTCTTGAATTGCTCTGGGTGTCGTTGCCGCAACTGGGCAAGGGCGCGGCGCAAACCTTGTCGATCTCTTTTCTGAGCATCGCCATCAGCACCGTTGGCGGCGTGCTCTACGGCGTGTTGCGCACGCTGAATTCGAAATGGCTGAACGCGATCCTTCGGGTCTACCTGGAATTGTTCCGGGCGATCCCGGTGCTGGTGTGGCTGTACCTGCTGTTTTTTGGCCTGCCGATTTTTTTCGGTCTGAGCATTCCGAGCTTCTGGTGCGCAGTGCTGGTGCTGTCGCTGTGGGGCGCCAGCGAAGTCGGCGAAGTGGTGCGTGGCGCGTTGCATTCGTTGCCCCGCGGGCAGCGTGAGGCCGGGTTGTCGATTGGCCTGAACGGCCCGCAACTCTACGGTTACGTGCTGCTGCCCCAGGCACTGAAACGCATGACGCCGCCGACCATCAACGTCTACACGCGCATCATCAAGACCAGCTCCCTGGCGGTGCTGATCGGCGTGTTGGACGTGATCAAGGTCGGCCAGCAAATCATCGAGCGCACCTACGAATCCGTGTTGATCTACGGCGCGCTGTTCCTGTTTTTCTTTTTCATCTGCTACCCGCTGTCAGCCGCCTCGCGCGTGCTGGAGCGGCGCTGGACGCAAGCATGAGCGCATTGATCGAGTTCAAGGGTTTCAACAAGTTTTTCGGCGAGCAGCAAGTGCTGGACGGCATCGACCTGCACGTGAAGTCGGGTGAAGTGATCGTCATCCTCGGCCCCAGCGGCTGTGGCAAAAGCACCTTGCTGCGCTGCCTCAATGGCCTGGAAGTCGCGCACAGCGGCAGCTTGAAATTCAACGACCGCGAGTTGCTGGACAAGGGCACCGACTGGCGCGAAGTGCGCCAGCAGATCGGCATGGTGTTCCAGAGTTATCACCTGTTCCCGCACATGAGCGTGCTCGACAACCTGCTGCTTGGCCCGGTCAAAGTGCAAAAACGCGACCGTCGCGAAGCCCGCGATCAGGCCGAAGCCTTGCTGGCGCGTGTGGGCTTGCTGGACAAGCGCGATGCCTTCCCGCGTCAGCTCTCCGGCGGTCAGCAGCAACGCATCGCCATCGTCCGTTCGCTGTGCATGAACCCCAACGTCATGCTCTTCGACGAAGTCACCGCCGCCCTCGACCCGGAAATGGTCAAGGAAGTGCTGGAAGTCATTCAAGGCCTGGCCCGCGAGGGCATGACCTTGCTGATCGTCACCCACGAAATGGCCTTCGCCCGCGCCGTGGCGGACCGCATTGTGTTCATGGATGCCGGGCGAATCCTCGAACAAAACCCACCCGAGATTTTCTTTACGAACCCGCAAACCGCACGAGCGCAGCAGTTCCTGGAGAAGTTCTCCTACGTCGCCGCACTACCCAAAACGACTCAAACAAAGGAACTGGAACTGCTATGAAAACTGCCAAGACTTCACTGCTGCTACTCCCGCTGCTCGGCCTCGCGTTGCTGGCCGGTTGCAACAAAACCGAAGAGCCCGCCAAGCCTGCGGCCACCGCCAGCTACCTGGAAAAAATCAAGGCACGGGACAAGCTGATCGTCGGTGTCTTCACCGACAAACCGCCGTTTGGTTTCGTCAATGAGGCCGGGCGTTACGTGGGTTTCGATACCGACATCGGCCGTCAATTTGCCAAGGACCTGCTGGGCGACGAGAACAAAGTCGAGTTCGTCGCGGTGGAACCTGCCAGTCGGATTCCGTTCCTGCAAAGCGACAAGGTCGACCTGATCCTGGCCAACATGACCGTCACCCCGGAGCGCAAGGAAGCGGTGGAATTCACCAACCCGAACCTCAAGGTCGCGGTGCAAGCGCTGGTGCCGCAAGCCAGCACGGTGAAAAACCTCGATGACCTGGCGACTCGCACCACCATCGTGACTACGGGCACCACGGCCGATATCTGGCTGACCAAGAATCACCCGGACTGGAAACTGCTGAAGTTCGAGAAAAACTCCGAGTCCTTGCAAGCCTTGGCCAATGGCCGTGGCGATGCGTATGCGCAGGACAATCTGGTGCTGTTCAGCTGGGCCAAGCAGAACCCTGGCTACCGCGTGCTGAGCCAGACCTTGGGTGCTGAAGCACCGATTGCACCGGCGGTGAAGAAGGGCAATATCGAACTGCGCGACTGGGTGAATGCTGAGTTGGCGAAGCTGGGCGAGGAGAAATATCTGCTCAAGCTGTATGACCAATATGTGCGTAAAGAGCTGAGCGATGACACCAAGCCTGAGAGCGTGATTGTCGAGGGTGGGAAGTGGCAGGGGTGAGTTCTCAAACTTTGCGGTGATCTTACGGCCGCCTTCGCGAGCAAGCCCGCTCCCACAGTGATCTTCAGTGGACACAAATTCTGTGACCAGACCCAAATCCTGTGGGAGCGGGCTTGCTCGCGAAAGCGGTTTATCCGGCGCTGATTCAGTCCGGCCAATGCCACGCCGGCTCATCCAGCACCCGCTGCCCGACAATCCCTGTCTGGCCCAATGTCTTCTCCAGCACAATGCAATTGCATTCCGGATCTTCCTGCAACGCCGAGATCAGCCGCCGCGCATGGGACACCACCCACACCTGGCACTGTTCGGACGCCCGGATAATCAACCGCGCCAACGCCGGCAACAGGTCCGGGTGCAAACTGGTTTCCGGCTCGTTCAGCACCATCAACGTCGGCGGGCGAGGCGTCAGCAGCGCCGCCACCAGCAGCAAATAACGCAAGGTCCCGTCCGACAACTCGGCTGCGGACAAAGGCCGCAGCAAGCCTTCCTGGAAAAACTCGATCGCAAACCGCCCGCCCTGCAACGGCGCGATGTTCAGTCGCGCACCGGGGAACGCGTCGCTGATCGCAGACTGCAACGCCTCGGGGTCGCCGATCTCACGAATCGTCTGCAACGCGGCAGCGAGGTCGCGACCGTCGTGGTGCAACACCGGCGTGCGGGTGCCAAGTTGCGGTTGACGCACCGGCGCATCGGCATCGCTGCGAAAGTGATCGTAGAAGCGCCAGCGACGGATGAACTCACGTAATTGCATGACTTCCGGCGAGGTCCGAAAGCTGCCGACTTGATCGAACAGGCTGTCGAAATTCGGTGTGTGCTGGGCCAACACGTCCCAGTCGCGACCGACACGGGCGCGGATCATCGGGCCGTTACGTTCCACCAGAAGGCTGGCCGGGCGGTAAAACGGGCCGTTCCAGATGCATTCCTTTTTGATTTCCGGGTCCAGGGAAAACTCGGACAGACTCGGCTCCGGCAAACCCAGGGCGATCGAATAGCTGAAATCCTCACCGGCAAACCCCAGTCGCAGGCGTTTGACGCCGTGGCGCACGGTCGCCTCGATCGGGACTTCGCCATTGCGCATGCGCCGGGTGATGGTTTCCGGCCCGGCCCAGAACGTCGAATCCAGCCCGCCCTCACGGGCCAACGCATTGACCACGCCGCCCTGAGCGGTCTCCGCCAGCAGCCGCAACGCGCGGTACAGGTTGGATTTGCCGCTGCCATTGGGACCGGTGATCAGGTTCAGCCGACCCAGCGGAATCACCAATTTATTGATCGAGCGGTAATTGGCCACCGCGAGGGTTTTGAGCATGGGAAGCTTCCTGCTGCGTAGTCGGCCAGTTTGCCTTATTGTCGGGACATCGTGATCTTGTAGCAGCTGGCGAAGCCTGCGTTCGGCTGCGTAGCAGTCGTAAAACCGGGTTGCACGGTGCACCTGATGTACCGCAAGCGCTGATTTTACGACTGCTGCGCAGCCGAACGCAGGCTTCGCCAGCTGCTACAAGGATTGTGGTGTGATCGCTATATTTGTCGACGCCGGATGCACCCGCGGAACCCTGTTCTAAGCTCACAGTCGTATCGCCATTGGCACGTCCGTACAACGCAAAGGAGTCTGCATGGCTGGTCCCGGATTGAAAACAGTGGTTGGCCTGAGCCTCCTTGCACTGCTGAGTGCCTGTGGCGATAAACCCCAGGTCGAAAAGGACCGTCCCCGGGTCTTCGTCCAAGAGGTCAAACCCGCGGATTACGCCGCGTCGGTGACGCTCACTGGCGATGTTCAGGCCCGGGTCCAGACCGAATTGTCGTTCCGCGTAGGCGGCAAGATCATTCAGCGCATGGTCGATGTCGGTGACCGCGTCTCGGCCAAGCAAGTGCTGGCCAAACTCGATCCCAAGGACTTGCAGACCAACGTCGACTCGGCGCAGGCCCAGGTTGTCGCCGAGCAGGCCCGGGTCAAACAGACCGCCGCCGCGTTCGTCCGCCAGCAAAAACTCCTGCCCAAGGGCTACACCAGCCAAAGCGAATACGATTCTGCCCAAGCCTCCTTGCGCAGCAGTCAAAGCGCGTTAGCCGCTGCCCAGGCGCAATTCGCCAACGCTCGCGAACAACTCAGCTACACCGCGCTGATTGCCGATGCGCCGGGGGTGATTACGGCGCGTCAGGCCGAGGTCGGCCAAGTGGTGCAGGCGACGGTGCCGATTTTCAGCCTGGCCCGCGACGGTGAGCGTGATGCCGTGTTCAACGTCTACGAATCGCTGCTGGCCGAGGCGCCGGAAGATAAAACCATCGTGGTCAGCCTGCTCGACAACCCGGCGATCAAAACCACCGGCACCGTGCGGGAAATCACCCCGGCCGTGTCCGCGCAGACCGGCACCGTGCAAGTCAAAGTCACCCTCAACGGCCTGCCCGAAGGCATGCAATTGGGCTCGGTGGTGAGCGCTACGGCCAAGACGCCGGGCAAGTCCGCCGTGGAATTGCCGTGGTCGGCGCTGACCAAAAACCTCAGCGATCCGGCGGTATGGCTGGTGGATGGCGAGGGCAAGGCGCAGCTGCACACCGTTACGGTCGGTCGCTACCTGACCGGCAAAGTGATCATCAGCGCCGGTCTGCAGGGTGGCGAAAAAGTCGTCATCGCCGGCGGCCAGTTGCTGCACCCCGGCGTGAAAGTCGAAATTGCCGAAAACACCTACAAGGATCTCGCTGTGGAAGCCCAGCCATGAAGCGTCTGTTATTGGTGTGCACGGCGATGATGCTGGCGGCCTGCTCGGAAAAAGAAGCACCACCGGAGCCGGTACGCCCGGTGCTGTCGGTCAAGGTCCAGTCGCTGGACGAGGAAAATCTCGGCCGCTTCGCCGGCAGCATCCAGGCACGTTATGAAAGCAACGTCGGGTTCCGCGTGCCGGGGCGCATCGCCAGCCGCAATGTCGATGTCGGTGCCGAAGTGGAAAAGGGTGCGCTGCTCGCCACCCTGGACCCCACCGATCAGCAGAACCAGTTGCGCTCCGCTCAAGGCAATCTGGCCAGCATCCAGGCGCAATTCATCAACGCCCAGGCCAACGCCCGGCGTCAGCAGGCGTTGTTCGATCGTGGCGTAGGTGCCCAGGCGCAACTCGACTCCGCACAGACTGACCTCAAGACCACCCAGGCCTCCCTCGATCAAGCGAAGGCGGCGGTCGATCAGGCCAAGGACCAGCTCAACTACGTCGAACTGCGTTCCGACCACAAAGCCGTGGTCACCTTGTGGAATGCCGAGGCCGGGCAAGTCGTCACGGCCGGCCAGCAAGTGGTGACCCTGGCGCAACCGGACATCAAGGAAGCGGTGATCGACCTGCCGGACACCCTGGTCGACCAACTGCCAACCGATGTCGTGTTTCAGGTCGCTGCGCAACTGGACCCGAGCATCACCACCACGGCCGTCGTTCGTGAAATCGAACCCCAGGCGCAGAGTGCGACCCGTACCCGACGAGCCCGTTTGACCCTGACAGACACACCGCCCGGTTTTCGCCTGGGCACCGCGATCAGCGTCACCCTCAGTTCCGCCATCAAGCCGCGCATCGAATTGCCGTTGAGCGCGCTTCAGGAGGTCGATGGCAAAACCCGCATCTGGGTCATCGACACGCAGACCCAGACCGTTGCCCCACGAGACGTCAGCCTGGTCAGCCGCACGGATTCCACGATGATCCTGGCCAGTGGCGTGAAGTCCGGTGAGCGGGTGGTCAGCGCCGGTGTGAACAGCCTGAAGCCCGGGCAGAAAGTGAAAATCGACGAGGACAGCCCACAATGAAAGGGAGTTTCAACTTATCCGAATGGGCCCTCAAGCATCAGTCGTTTGTCTGGTATTTGATGTTCGTCGCGCTGCTGATGGGCGTGTTCTCGTACATGAACCTGGGCCGCGAGGAAGACCCGTCGTTCACCATCAAAACCATGGTCATCCAGACCCGCTGGCCTGGCGCGACCCAGGAAGAAACCCTCAAGCAGGTCACTGACCGCATCGAGAAAAAACTCGAGGAACTCGACTCCCTCGACTACGTGAAAAGCTACACCCGGCCCGGCGAATCGACGGTGTTCGTCAACCTGCGCGACACCACCAGTGCCAAGGACATCCCGGAAATCTGGTACCAGGTGCGCAAGAAGATCAACGACATCCGCGGCGATTTCCCTCAAGGGCTTCAGGGCCCGGGGTTCAACGACGAATTCGGTGACGTGTTCGGTTCGGTCTACGCCTTTACCGCCGACGGCTTGTCGATGCGCCAGTTGCGCGATTACGTGGAGCAGGTCCGCGCGGAAATTCGTGAAGTGCCGGGGCTGGGCAAGGTCGAGATGGTCGGGGAGCAGGACGAAGTCCTCTACCTGAATTTCTCCACCCGTAAACTGGCGGCGCTGGGCATCGATCAGCGCCAGGTGGTGCAGAGCCTGCAAACCCAGAACGCGGTGACCCCGGCCGGTGTGATCGAAGCCGGTCCGGAGCGCATCTCGGTGCGCACCTCGGGGCAGTTCGCCTCCGAGAAAGACCTGGCCAACGTCAACCTGCGGCTCAATGATCGCTTCTACCGACTGGCCGACATCGCCGAGATCAGCCGTGGCTACGTTGACCCGGCGACCCCGGAATTCCGTTTCAACGGCCGCACGGGCATCGGCCTCGCCATCGCCATGAAGAAGGGCGGCAACATCCAGGAGTTCGGCAAGGCGTTGCACCAGCGCATGACCGACCTGACCGCCGACTTGCCGGTGGGCGTCGGTGTGCACACGGTTTCCGATCAGGCTGAAGTGGTGGAAAAAGCCGTCGGCGGCTTCACCAGTGCCTTGTTCGAAGCCGTGGTCATCGTGCTGATCGTCAGCTTCGTCAGCCTCGGTGTGCGCGCCGGGCTGGTGGTGGCGTGCTCGATCCCGCTGGTGCTGGCGATGGTCTTCATCTTCATGGAATACAGCGGCATCACCATGCAGCGGATTTCCCTCGGCGCGTTGATCATCGCCCTCGGCCTGTTGGTGGACGATGCAATGATCACGGTCGAGATGATGGTCACGCGCCTGGAAATGGGCGAGACCAAGGAGCAGGCGGCGACGTTTGCCTACACCTCCACGGCATTCCCCATGCTCACCGGTACGCTGGTGACGGTCGCCGGTTTCGTGCCCATCGGTTTGAACGCCAGCTCGGCCGGTGAGTACACCTTCACCCTGTTTGCGGTGATCGCCGTGGCCATGCTGGTGTCGTGGGTTGTTGCCGTGTTGTTTGCCCCGGTGATCGGCGTGCACATCCTCAGCGCCAACGTCAAACCCCATGCCGCCGAGCCGGGTCGCATCGGCCGTGCATTCAACTACGGCATGCTCTGGTCGATGCGCAATCGCTGGTGGGCCATCGGCATCACGATTGCGCTGTTCGTGGCGTCGGTGTTTTCCATGCAGTTCGTGCAGAACCAGTTCTTCCCGTCCTCGGACCGCCCGGAAATCCTCGTCGACCTGAACCTGCCGCAAAACGCCTCGATCGCCGAAACCCGCAAGGCGGTGGACAAGCTCGAAGCGACGCTTAAGGACGACCCGGACATCGTGCGCTGGAGCACCTACATCGGCGAAGGTGCGATCCGTTTCTACCTGCCCCTCGATCAGCAATTGCAGAACCCTTACTACGCGCAACTGGTGATCGTCAGCAAAGGCCTGGAGTCGCGTAACGCCCTCAGCCAGCGCTTGCGCGAGCGGCTGCGCAAAGATTTCGTCGGTATCGGCAGCTACGTCCAGGCGCTGGAAATGGGCCCGCCGGTGGGTCGCCCGATACAGTACCGGGTCAGCGGCAAGGACATCGATCAGGTGCGCAAACACGCGATCGCCCTGGCCACCGAGCTGGACAAGAACTCGCACATCGGCGAGATCATTTACGACTGGAACGAACCGGGCAAAGTCCTGCGCATCGAGATCGCTCAGGACAAGGCGCGGCAACTGGGGTTGTCGTCGGAAGACGTGGCCAACCTGATGAACAGCATCGTGGTCGGCTCGCAAGTCACGCAGGTGGATGACGACATCTACCTGATCAACGTCGTGGGTCGCGCGGTGGACGCGGAACGCGGCACGCCGGAAACCCTGCAGAACTTGCAGATCGTCACCCCGGGCGGCACGTCCATTCCGCTGCTGGCCTTCGCCACGGTGCGCTATGAACTTGAGCAACCGCTGGTCTGGCGCCGTGACCGCAAGCCGACGATCACGATCAAGGCAGCGGTGCGCGACGAGATTCAGCCGACCGACCTGGTGAAGCAGCTCAAACCTGACATCGACAAATTCGCCGCCAGTTTGCCGGTGGGTTACTCGGTCGCCACGGGCGGCACGGTGGAGGAAAGCGGCAAGGCCCAGGGGCCGATCGCCAAGGTGGTGCCGTTGATGCTGTTCCTCATGGCGACTTTCCTGATGATCCAGTTGCACAGCGTGCAGAAGCTGTTCCTGGTGGCGAGTGTCGCGCCACTCGGCTTGATTGGCGTGGTGCTGGCGCTGATCCCGACGGGCACGCCGATGGGCTTTGTGGCGATCCTGGGGATTCTGGCGCTGATCGGCATCATCATCCGCAACTCGGTGATTCTGGTGACGCAGATCGATGCCCTGGAGAAAGAGGGCCTTGCACCGTGGGATGCGGTGGCGCAGGCCACGGAGCATCGTCGCCGGCCAATTCTGCTGACCGCTGCGGCGGCCAGTCTCGGGATGATTCCGATCGCCCGGGAAGTGTTCTGGGGGCCGATGGCGTACGCGATGATTGGCGGGATCATTATTGCGACGTTGCTGACGTTGCTGTTTTTGCCGGCGCTTTATGTCGCCTGGTACAAAATTCGCGAGCCGCAGAAAGAGGTGCAGTAAGGCACAAACCCTGTGGGAGCGGGCTTGCTCGCGAAAGCGGCTTAATATTCAACCTCTATGTTGGCTGATCCAACGCCTTCGCGAGCAAGCCCGCTCCCACAGTTGACCGAGTTGTCCAGACGGACGCGATCAAATGTGGGAGCGGGCTTGCTCGCGAATACGCCAGTACAGACACTGCAGGTCTTAAGTTTTCATACCTTACGCCAAACACTCGCCAACCAAGGCTGCTGCTCCCGAGGCAGCCCCGCCGGCCGGTAATAATGCTCCAGCTCCACAAACCCCGCCTCAATCAGCAATTGCTGCCACGTCTCAAGATCGTGATATGCCCCATACCGCGGCCCGTTCCACCCTTCCTGATTCTCGCCCCGGGGGTTGGAACTGAACAACACGCCACCCGGCTTCAACGCTGCGCGCAACTCCTTCAACACCCGAGGCAATTCCTGGCGCGGGATATGAAACAGCACTGCATTGGCAAAAATCCCGTCAAAGCGTTCACTCGGCAGATCCAGCTTCAGAAAGTCCTGCTGCCAGACCTCACAACCACTGTCCTCGCGCGCCATCTGCGCAAACTTCTGCGACCCGTCCAGCCCGACAGCCGTGTGGCCCATGCGCGTGAACGTCTGCAAATCACGGCCCGGCCCACAGCCAAAATCGAGAATATCGAACGGCGCTTCGCCCTGGATATGCCGCAGCAGGGCGTCGATGTTCTGGCTGACATCATGATCGCGAGTCCCCTCGCGAAAACCTTCGGCCACCGAGTTGTAGTGGCCGAGGGTGGTGGCGGTGATCTGCTCGAGGTCTGTGGGGGTTTGTTTCATGGTTGGCTGCGCAGGCAATGGGGATTTGCCGAATATACGCCATCAGACTTGGGGCTGCTTCGCAGCCATTCGCGGGCAAGCCTCGCTCCTACAGTTGACCGAGTTGTTTCGACAGACGCGTAATCCTGTAGGAGCGAGGCTTGCCCGCGAAGGCGATTTCACTGACGACCGAAGCCTCAGCCCAGGCAGTATCGATCAACCATGGCTTTGGCAATCTCCGCCTACTCAGCGGTGGGTGGCAGCTGTGTGCAGGTAGTAGGCCGGTCAATAGGAAAACCGGTGCACCCGAGAGTGCTCCACGCACAGCCACCATTTTCTGCACTAGCGGCTGCCCTTTCGATTAACGTTTGTTGAGCCCCCGCGCCAACCGATCCCCGCCGAGTTGAATCGCCGCCACCAACACCACCAGCAACACAATCACCGTCAGCATGATCTGGCTATCAAAGCGCTGATACCCGTATCGATAGGCGATATCGCCCAACCCGCCCGCACCAATCGCCCCGGCCATGGCCGACGAATTGATCATGGTCACCAGCGTGATGGTGAAACCGCCGACGATCCCCGGCAGCGCCTCAGGCAACAGCACGTGCCAGACGATGTGCCAGCGCCGGCAACCCATCGCTTGCGCGGCTTCGATCAAGCCGTGATCCACCTCGCGCAAACTGACTTCGGCAATGCGCGCAAAGAACGGCGTGGCCGCAATCGTCAGCGGCACCACGGCGGCCCAGACACCGTACGTGGTGCCGACGATCAACCGGGTAAACGGAATCAGCGCGACCATCAGAATCAGAAACGGAATCGAGCGGAACAGGTTCACGAACGCGCCCAGCGCCCGGTTCAGCCCCGGTGCTTCGTAGATGCCGCCCTTGGAACTGGTGACCAGAATCACCGCCAGCGGAATGCCCGCCAACAGCGCAATCAGCGACGACACGCCGACCATCAAAAACGTGTCGATGAAACCTTGCAGCAAGCGATCAAACCACATAACCCAGCACCTCCGCCTGTTGCGCCCAGTTGCCGGCACGCTGGCGCAATTCTTCAGCGCCGAGGGACGAGCCGGTCACCGCCAGCAGCAATTGCCCCAGCGCATGGCCCTGAATCCTTTCCACGCCACCTTGCAACAAACGCACGCGGCCACCGAGGGCGCTGAACAGTGCCGCCAGATCCGGTTCGTCCGTGGCGCTGCCGGTGAATTGCAAACGCAGCACCAGCGCCGCGTCCGAGGACTGTGGTTGCGGGCGCAAGCGGCTTTGCAGTTCATCCGGCAGAGCGTGTTGCAGCGGCGCGAGCAAGGTCTTGCTGACCTCATGCTGCGGGTTGCCGAACACTTCCCACACGGGCCCTTGCTCGACGATGCGCCCGTGTTCCAGCACCACGACCCGATCACAGATATCGCGGATCACCGCCATCTCGTGGGTGATCAGCACAATGGTCAACCCCAGGCGCTGATTGATCTCGCGCAGCAGGCCGAGAATCGATTGCGTGGTCTCAGGGTCCAGCGCCGACGTGGCTTCGTCGCACAGCAAAATTTCCGGATCGTGCACCAACGCGCGGGCGATGCCGACGCGTTGTTTCTGCCCACCCGACAACTGCGCCGGATAGGCCTTGTGCTTGCCTTGCAGGCCCACCAGTTCCAGCAGTTCGCGAACTTTCTGTTCGCGTTTTTCCTTCGGCATACCGGCCACTTTCAGCGGCAACTCGACGTTCTGCCAAACGGTCTTGGCCGACATCAGGTTGAAGTGCTGGAAGATCATGCCGATCCGTCGGCGCAGCGCCACCAGGCGGTCTTCATCGAACTCGCCGATGTCCACTTGGTCGATCAGTACCCGCCCGGTGCTTGGTTGCTCCAGACGATTGATGGTGCGGATCAGCGACGACTTGCCGGCGCCACTGCGACCGATGATGCCGAACACTTCACCGCGCTGGATCGCCAGGTCGATGCCGTGCAGCGCCGCCACCGGACCTTGCTGGCCGGTGTAGGTTTTGCCCAAGCCGATGAAGCGCACGTGGGCGCGGTTGAGCTCCGGGTGCAATTCCTTTTGTTCGGCTTTATGTGGCTCTGGAATATCCAGTCGCCGTTGGATCGCGGCCGTCATCCTCAGCTTTCCCAGCCGGCTTGATAGAGCTTGCCGTGAGCCTTGTCCAGCGCGGCGCGAACAGCCGGAGAATGCTGGTAGATGTCGACGAATTTGATCAGCCGCGGGTCGGTTTTGCTTTTCGGCTGGATCACGAACTGGATCACGTATTCCTTGTGATCGAGGCCGTCAAACAGCAACGCAGAACCGGCATCGAAGGTCTTCGACAGACGAATGTAGGCCGGGTAACCCTGAACCAGATCGGCGTCGTCGTAGGCGCGCACCAGTTGCACGGCTTCAACCTGGAGGATTTTGATTTTTTTCGGGTTGGCGATGATGTCTTCTTCGGTGGCCTTGTAGCCGACACCCGGCTTGAGGGTGATCAAACCGGCCTTGGCCAACAGTTGCAGGCCGCGACCGCTGTTGATCGGGTCGTTGGCGATGGCGACGCTGGCGCCTTGCGGCAACTCGTCAAAGCTTTTGTATTTCTTCGAGTAGAGGCCGACGTTGTTGATGATCCCTGGCGCGAACGGCACCAGGTCAAAACCGGCGGCGGCCTTGGCGTTTTCCAGGAACGGGACGTGCTGGAAATAATTCACGTCGATGTCGCCGGCCGCGAGGCTGACGTTGGGGGCGATCCAGTCGCTGAACTCCACCAGGTCGACTTGCAGGCCTTGTTTTTTGGCCTCCTCGACGGCGGCTTCCAGCGGGATGGCGAAGGCGGCGGTGGTGCCGACTTTCAACGGCGCGTCGGCGGCGAAGGTGATGGAGCTGAAGAGGCCGAGGGCCAGGGCCAGTGCTTTGACTGGGTGGGAGAGGTAGGTCTTTTTCATGATGGGTTTTCCAGTCAGTGCATAAATTTTGGGTGTTTGGGCGGGCCTCTTCGCGGGCAAGCCTCGCTCCTACAGGTTCAGCGTCGTGCCGGACATTTGTGAACGACTCGATACCTGTAGGAGCGAGGCTTGCCCGCGAAGCTTTTAGCGGCGGAACGCCGAGCCCGTGTGTTGCTCCGGCAAATGCGCCTCGCCGTGAAACAGTTTTTCCCGCAGGCTGCCAGTGTCATAAGCCGTCTTGTACGACCCACGCCGCTGCAACTCCGGAATCACCAGCTCAATGAAATCCACATAGCTTTCCGGCGTGACAATCCGCGTCAGGTTGAAGCCATCCAGCCCGGTCTCGGCGATCCACGATTCCAGTTCGTCCGCCACTTGCTCAGGCGAACCGACCACCGTGATGTAGCGACCACCGAGGGCGTGTTGCTCAAGCAATTTGCGTCGGGTCCAGTCGTTGTTTTGCAGGTTCTTCGTGGCCGACTGGATCGCGTTGCTCTTCACGTACTGGATCGGTTCGTCGATCTCGTATTCGGAGAAATCGATCCCGGTCGACGCCGAGAAATGCGCCACGCCGGCTTCAGCGCTGGCGTAACTGAGGTACTCGGCGTGCTTGGCCCAGGCCAGCTCTTCAGTGGCGCCGACAATCACGTTCAAGCCCATGAACACCTTGATGTCCTCGGGCTTACGCCCGGCTTCAACCGCGCTGGTGCGAACCTTGTCCACCTGAACCTTGGTCGACGGTTTGTTCTGCCCGCTGATGAACACGCACTCGGCATGACGCCCAGCGAACAGCAAGCCGCGATCGGAACTGCCGGCCTGGAACAGCACTGGCGTGCGCTGCGGCGACGGTTCGCAGAGGTGATAACCCTCGACCTGATAGAACTCGCCCTTGTGCTCGACCTTGTGCACTTTCTCCGGTTGCGCGTAGACCCGTTGCTGCGGGTCATTCAGTACCGCGCCGTTTTCCCAGCTGCCTTCCCAGAGTTTGTAGAGCACTTCCAGGTACTCATCGGCCTGGTCGTAACGACGGTCGTGTTCCACCTGCTCGCTCAAGCCCATGGCTTTGGCGGCGCTGTCGAGGTAGCCGGTGACAATGTTCCAGCCGACCCGGCCACGGCTCAGGTGATCGAGCGTCGACATGCGCCGGGCGAACAGGTACGGCGGCTCGTAAGTCAGGTTGGCGGTGAGGCCGAAGCCGAGGTTTTTGGTCACCGCCGCCATGGCCGACACCAGCAGCAGCGGATCGTTGACCGGTAGCTGAATCGACTCTTTCAGCGGCACGTCGATGGAGTTCTGATAGACGTCGTAGACCCCGACGATGTCCGCGATGAACAGACCGTCGAACAACCCGCGCTCCAGCAACTGCGCCAGTTCGGTCCAGTATTCGATGGTTTTGTATTGGGTGGAGGTGTCCCGTGGATGCGTCCACAGCCCGTGGTTGATGTGCCCGATGCAGTTCATGTTGAACGCGTTGAGCAGAATTTTTTTCTTGCTCATTTAGATGGTCCCCCGCAGTGGCGGGTTTTCATCGTTGAGGTAGTAATTGCCGACGGCGTGATACTTCCAGCGCACCGGGTCATGCAGCGTGTGCACCCGGGCGTTGCGCCAGTGGCGATCAAGGCCGTGTTCGATCAGCGTTGCCTGGCTGCCGGCCAGTTCAAATAGCGTCGTGCCGGCGGCGAGGGAGATTTCGGTGCTGATGGCGCGGGCTTCGGCGACGGCAATCGAGGCAGCAGCGACGGTCTCGGCGTTGGTGTCGGCCTGGGCCTTGTCGAGGAATTCGCCGGAGCGTTCCAGCAACGCTTCGGCAGCGTGCAGGCGAATGCTCAAGTGGCCGAAGCTCTTGATGGTCAGCGGGTCGTCAGTGGCTTTTTCGTGGGTGGCGTCGATCCATGGACGGGTCTTGGTGCGCACGAAGTGCAGCGCATCTTCATAAGCGGCGCGGGCAATGCCGGTGTCGATGGCGGCGTGAAGAATCTGCGCCAGCGGGCCAACAGGGGTCGGACGCTCGAACGCACTTTGAAACGGGATCACGTCTTCGGCGGCGACGTAGACGTCTTCGAACACCACCGAACCGCTGCCGGTGGTGCGCTGGCCGAAACCGCTCCAGTCGTCGATGACGGTCAGGCCTTTGCTGTTGTGGGGGACGAACGCCAGTTGCTGCACGCCGTTTTCATCCACGACGGAGGTCGGAATGCGTTGCGCATAGATCGCGCCGGTCGCGTAGAACTTGCGACCGTTGATGCGATAACCGTCACCGTCGCGAGTCAGGCTGGTAACGCGGTCATGGGCGGTTTTGGTGCCCAGTTCCGCCAAGGCATTGCCGAAGCGCTGGCCAGCGAGCACTTCGGCGTACAGGCGTTTTTTCTGCTCTTCGCTGCCGTTCACGCGCAGCACTTCGAGGGCGTAGAAATGGTTCTGCGGGATCTGTCCGAGCGAGCCGTCCGCCTGGGAAATCAAGGCGATCACTTTGGCCAGGGTAACGTTGGAAACTCCCGCACCGCCGTATTCTTTTGGCACGCTGATGCCCCAGAGGCCCGAGCGGGAAAACACTTCCAGCTCCGGGTGCGGCAGGCGACGTTCGCGGTCGCGCAGGGCGCTGTCACGCTTGAAATCTTCGGCCAGGTCACTGGCGACGATCAGGGCTTGCTCATCGCTGGTTATGACCGCGACGTGGTGAGAAAGAGTCATGTGTTTCTCCAGAGATCTGGTCAAAAGTGTTCTGGTCGTTAGATCCAGGAGTGGCGAGCGGGCAGCGTGCCGTTCAGGTGATAAGTCCCGACGGCGTGGTATTTCCAGCGAACGGGGTCGTGCAGCGTGTGCACGCGGGCGTTGCGCCAGTGACGGTCGAGGTTGAATTCGGCGAGGGTCGCGCGGCTGCCGGCCAGTTCGAAGAGCTTTTCGCTGGCGAGCAGGGAGATCTCGGTGGTCAGCACTTTGGCTTCGGCCACGGCGATTGAAGCGCGCGCGGCGGACTCGGCAGTGAGTGGCGCGGCGTTGACTTGATCGAGCACTTGCCCGGCCTTGCGCAGCAGCGCTTCGGCGGCGTGCAGTTCGATTTTCAACTTGCCGATGTCGGCGATGACGTAGAGATCGTCGCTGGCCCGTTCGACTTTGGCGTCGATCCATGGCCGGGCGCGGGTTTTCACGAACTCGATGGCGTCATCGATGGCACCGCGAGCGATGCCGGCGTCGATGGCGGCTTGGATCAGCTGCGACACGGCGCCCTGGATATTCGGGCTGTCGTTGATCTTCCAGTTGTCCACCACCAGCTCGGCGTCGACCCGCACGTTGTTGAGCAAAATGGTGCCGCTGGCGGTGGTGCGCTGACCGAAGCCCGACCAGTCATCAACAATGCGCAGGCCTGGTGTGCCGCGACGGACGAAGGCCAGCACTTGCCTGCCTTCGTCGTTCAGCGCCTTGACCGCCACCCAGTGGGCGAACAGGGCGCCGGTGGAGTAAAACTTCTGGCCACTGATGACAAAACCGTCCCCGTCAGCGGTGATCCGTGCCTTGAGTTCGAGGGTGTTTTTGGTGCCGCGTTCCGGCCCGGCATTGCCGATGCGCCAGCCTTCGAGCACGCTTTTGAACAGCTGTTTTTTCTGCGATTCCGTGGCGCTGCCGAGCACCAGATTGAGGATGCCGAACTGGTTCTGCGGGATCTGTCCGAGTGCCGGGTCCGCCGCGGAAATGATCGCGAAGACTTCGGCGAGGGTGACGAACGAAACCTGCGGGCCACCGTACTCGCGCGGGATGGCAATGCTGCCTAATCCGCTGCGGGTGAACTGTTCGATTTCCGACCACGGCAACTTGCGCTGCCGGTCACGTTTGGCGGCTTGCAGGCGGGCGACTTGCGCCAGCTCATGGGCGGCCTTGATGGCTTGTGCGTCGTTGCGCAAGACCTGCGCGGGCAACAACAACGGGGCGATGTCCAGATCACTCTGAACGATTGCATCTGCCAGACTGGACATCAGTGCCGCTCCTTGGCTGCACGCAATGCCCTGGCGATCTGCACTGGGGTGATTGTGTTCCGGACCATACCTACCTCACATCTCATGGGTCGCCGCGATGGTTGCGGCGAAATAAAAACAAGAATGTCCGGTGGTCCGGTCTATATACCCTAAACGCGTGTAAATAATTAATAAACTAACTTTTGGGAATATGCATAGAAGGGCGTCTGTTCGTGGCGCAACAGTTGTTTATGCAGCAACAGTTGCGCTCGTAGCCCGCTGGCGAACCCCTGTAGGAGCGAGGCTTGCCCGCGAAGGCGGTGTGTCAGGCACCATTGAGGTTGACTGACACACCGCCTTCGCGGGCAAGCCTCGCTCCTACAGGGACGGTGGTGTTTTCACTTCTTGCGGGGTTCGGCGGCTTTCAATTCCTCTTTGAACGGCACTTTCAGATATGGATTGGCGCAACCGATCTTGAGCCTGCGCGGCGGTGCCCAGCCGGAGTTGTTGCCCACTCGGTCGAGGATGCAGTAAGTCACTTCCAGCCGAAGGTCTTCGCCGGCTTCAAGGATGATCGCCGGCGGCACCCAGACCTGAATTGGCTGGCCGACCTCGTCTGCCTTGAGGCGCGGCAGGTCCATGCGCACATCCCCCCAGCGCAGGGTGATTTCATCGTCGACGGCCATGTTGAGGTAAGGCTCGATGGTCAACGGCACGCCGCGCTTGATCTGGTTCGGATTGACCCCCTGACGGCGAATGGTTTCGGGAATGCCCAGCGGTGCCAGGTGCTCGTTCTCGTGACCGCACAGCGTGAGCGGCTGGCCGCCCGGGCAATCGAGCTTGATCTGTACCCGCGTGGCGAGCGACAGCGCCGGTCCTTGTCCGACCTGCATGACGCGGTAGTGAATGCTTGAGGAGCCATTGGCGATGAAGCTTTGCGGCACCCGCAGGCTGACGGCTTCGCCGACCTCATCGGCCTTGAGAACGCGGGAGGCGACGTAGCAGTTGTCCCAGAACAGTTCGATCAGGTCGCCTTCGTCCATGCCGGGGTAGGGCGCCACGTCGATCAGCAGATGGGCCGCCGACGTGACATTGATGCCGGTCTTGTGGGATTGCGCCAGGGTAGGGGCCGCAAGTCCGGATTTATTCGAGGTGCTTGTCATGGGTTTCTCCTTGAAGCCTTGCAGCGAAGTCCGTTTCTGAAAGATCGAAAGGCGTGTATTACCGAGCAACAAAGTTGTTCACTATTTGCAAGTTTAAATAATGATTGGGAACGATGATCGGCGCCTGTTGGCGACTAGATAAGAGTGCGCTTGAATAGGTGTCAATAGAGCTGGCTAGTTAAGTATGGTATCCAGTGTTATTCAGAAAAATCCTACGCTTTAAAGTTAATAAGCTGCACCGCTCTGTCGAATTTTGCCGCGTATTTATTGATTTTAAGGCGTGGGTGGCGGCTGCCGCGTGCTCGGTGAGGGCGCTTGATTATGCGAATTGTAGGCGAGTTAAATCTGTTGCAGGACATATATATGTACCGCACGCAGGGGGAGAAACTTATCTATTGTTCGAGGGTTGGTGACGAGGTGTTGAGAGAATTAGTGGCGGGGATAGTTGTCACTTCCATCCGTGGAAGTTAACAAATAATGAAGCGGTATTAGTGGTTGGCGTTATTCAGGAACTTGCTGAGGAACTGTTTCGTGCGCTCTTCTTTCGGGTTGGCAAACAGCGCCTTGGCTTCGCCTTGCTCGACGATCACACCCTTGTCGAAAAACACCACGCGGTTGGCCACGTCCCGGGCAAAGCCCATTTCGTGAGTGACGATGACCATGGTGCGATTCTCCTCGGCCAGGCTGCGGATGGTCGCCAGCACCTCACCCACCAGCTCTGGGTCGAGCGCTGAAGTGGGTTCGTCGAACAGAATCACTTCCGGTTCCATCGCCAGCGCGCGGGCAATCGCCACACGCTGTTGCTGACCACCGGAAAGGCGTCGCGGGTAAGCGTCTTCCTTGCCCGCCAGGCCAACCCTGGCCAAGAGCTTTTTACCCAGGGCAACGGCGTCGGCGTGCGGGATCTTCTTGACGATGATCGGGCCTTCGATGACGTTTTCCAGGGCGGTGCGATGAGGGAAAAGGTTGAAGTTCTGGAACACGAAACCGACGTGCTGGCGCAAGCGTCGCACCAGGCTCTGCTGCTGGTTCAACGGACGGCTGCCATCGATCTCGATGTCACCGACCTTGATCCGGCCGCTGGTGGGTTCTTCCAGAAAATTCAGGCACCGCAAGAACGTGGTTTTACCCGAACCGCTAGGCCCGATGATCGCGACGACCTCACCTTCCTTCACTTGCAGATCGATGCCGTTGAGCACGACTTGACCCTTGAACTGCTTTGTCAGTTTTTCCACGACAATCATTGGGTCAGGACTCCTGGTCGTGCCGATTGACCCGCTCTTCCAACTTGTTCTGCAGGTGCGAGAGCACCGTGGCCAGAATCCAGTAGATCAGCGCGGCGGCAAGGTACATGGTGAACACTTCGAAGGTGCGAGCCGTGATCAGCTGCGCCTGGCGGAACAGCTCCGGCACCTGGATGGTGGCAGCCAGCGCGGTGTCCTTGACCAGCGAGATGAAACTGTTGCCCAGCGGCGGCAATGCGGTGCGCATCGCTTGCGGGATGATGGCCCGGCGCAGGGTCTGCGCACGGGTCATGCCGATGCTGGCGGCAGCTTCCCACTGACCGCGCTCGATGGAGCTGATTGCGGAACGCAGGATTTCACAGGCGTAGGCGGCCATGTTCAGCGAGAAGCCGATCAGGGCCGCCGGCAGCGGATCGAGTTCCATGCCCAATTGCGGCAAGCCGTAATAGATCACGAACAGTTGCACCAGCAACGGCGTGCCGCGAAAGAACGACACGTAGATGCGGGCGATCCAGCTCACCGTTTTGAAGCGCGACAGGCGCATCAACGCCAGGCCAAAGCCCATCACCAGGCCAAAGAACATCCCGCCCAGGCTCAAGATGACCGTGTAGTACGCGCCCTTCAGCAGAAAGGGCGCGGAATCCAGTGCGAGTTGGAAAGCTTCTTCCATTATTGAGTGACGTCAGCGCTGAAGTATTTTTCCGAAAGCTTTTTCAGCGTGCCATCGGCGCGCAGCTTGTCGATGGCCTTGTTTACAGCTGCCAACAGCTCAGGCTCGCCTTTGCGCAGGGCAATACCGGCTTCCTGACGGGAGAACGCTTCGCCGGCAGCCACGGTTTTCGGTGCTTTCTTGGCGTATTCAAGCGCAGCCAGACGGTCGATCAGGATGACATCGGTTCGGCCATTGTTCAGGTCAGCGAACTTGGTCGGATCATCGTCGTAGGTGCGTACGTCGGCACCCGGCACATTGGCTTTCACCCACTGTTCGTAGTTGGTACCCAGGCCTACGCCGACTTTTTTGCCGGACAAGTCAGCGGCTGTCTTGATGTTAAGCGCGGCTTCCTTACTCTTCAGCACCAGCGCCTGAATCCCGGAAACGGTGTACGGCTCGGAGAAGTCATACTTCTTCTTGCGCTCTTCGGAGATGGTCACCTGGTTGATTACCGCGTCCAGACGCTTGGATTCCAGCGCTGCGAGGATGCCGTCCCATTTGGTCGGTTGCAGTTTGACCTTCACGCCCAGTTCTTTGGCCAGGGCTTCGGAGAATTCGACTTCGAAACCGGCCAGTTTGCCGTCGGCGTCGACGTAGCTGAACGGTGGGTAAGTGCCTTCCAGACCGACGTTGATCACGCCTGCGTCCTTGATTTTTTGCAGCTGCTCACCGGCAACCGCTTGCCCCAGCAGACCCGCGCTCAGTGCCAGGCCTAGCGAACCGACCAGCAGATTTCGACGTAGTGCGGAAAAATTCATGACAAGCCCCTGTGTTTTCTTATGAAGACGCTTTTAGGAATGTTGGCAAAATCGGGATTTGGACGACTGCAATATCCTGCCCTAAAGCAGCGTATGCGTCTCGCTGCAAATTCGCCTGCGGCGTGACTATATGATGGCGCTTTTAGATAGGAAAATAATAAATATTGAGTTTGTTATTCTTTAATCGAATATCTCAGCGAGATCGTTCCCACGCTCTGCGTGGGAATGCCTCAAGGGACGCTCCGCGTTCCAATGGGACGCAGATCCCACGCAGAGCGTGGGAACGATCACTACAGGAAGTCTTTATAGGCAAACAACGCCGGCGCCCCACCCGTGTGCAGGAAGATGATCGGGCCGTCGTTGAAGCGCTGACGACCGATGCCATCGAGCAATCCGGCCATGGCCTTGCCGGTATACACCGGATCCAGCAACAACCCTTCCTGACTTGCCACCAGCTTCACCGCCGCCAGCGTCCCGGCATTCGGCTCGCCATAACGCGGGCCGAAATATTCGTCCCACAGCTCAACCTTGAAACTCGCCGGCAGGCTCACGCCCAGCAACTCGGCAGTGCGCTCGGCCAGGCCCTGGACTTTCGGCCGCTGATCCTCATCGCTACGGGAAACTGTGACGCCAATCACTGGCAAATCCGGGAGTGCTTCACTCAGTGCCAGTGCCAGGCCGCTGTGAGTCCCGGCGCTGCCCGAAGCCAGCACCACGGCGGCGAATTCCAGGCCGGTATCCTTGATCTGTTCCGCCAGTTCCAGACCAGCGCGCACATAACCCAAAGCGCCCAGCGCGTTGGAGCCGCCAATCGGCACCAGATACGGCTTCTTGCCGTTATTGCGCAGACGATCGGCCAGGGCCTGCAATTGCTCATCGGCGTTGTCGAGGTTTTCCACCAGCTCGACCTTGGCATCGAACAGGTCCAGCAGCAGTCGATTGCCGTTGCCGAGATAGTTGGTGTCGTCAGTGCCCAACGGGTTTTCCAGCAGCGCGACGCAGCTCAAGCCAAGTTTGGCGGCAATGGCGGCGGTCTGGCGTACGTGGTTGGACTGAAGCGCGCCAGCGGTAATCAATGTGTCGGCGCCCTGGGCCAGGGCATCGGCCGCCAGGTATTCAAGTTTGCGCAGCTTGTTGCCGCCCATGGCCAGCGGTGTCAGGTCATCGCGTTTGACGTACAGGTCGCGACCGAGCCAGGTCGACAGGCGTTCGAGTTTTTCCAGAGCAGTAGGGTGGCCGAGGAGGTCGAGGCGGTTAAAGCGGGCAAGCTGTTGTTTGATCATGGGTCCGTACTGGCCAAGGGAGATGTCAGGACTATAGGCACGCCTATATGCGTGGGCAACCGTCAATCGTATATATCCAAAAGTGTTGAACACAGCACTATTGGTTCTTAATTCGGCTTCCGGACCTTGCCGTAAAGTAATCGCCGATAGCGCGGCCAGACAGTCCGGCCGCCCGTGAGGAGTTTTTACCGTGAGCGAGCGTTCCAGCCATTGGCAATTGCAGACCATCGTCAGCCAACTGCGTACGGCACGCGACCAGTGGCGTGCGCAAAACGGCCGTGCCAGCGGCGAGCAGGGCGGTCGCGAGTTGCCTTCCCGGGCCGCCATGGCGGAGATTCTTGAAGCGCTGTGCGGTGCCCTGTTTCCGATGCGTCTGGGGCCAGTGGATTTGCGTGAGGAGAGCGAAGACTTCTATGTCGGCCACACGCTGGATGTCGCGTTGAATGCGCTGCTGGCGCAGGCGCGACTCGAACTGCGTTACGCCGCTCGCCACAGTGCCGAGGCCGACACCGAAGTCGAAGCCAAGACCATTGCGATCATTCAGGATTTTGCCCTCGCGTTGCCGGGGCTGCGCAGTCTGCTGGACACCGATGTGCTGGCGGCCTATCACGGCGACCCGGCGGCGCGCAGCGTCGATGAAGTGCTGCTGTGCTATCCGGGGATTCTGGCGGTGATTCACCATCGTCTGGCTCACCATTTGTATCGCGCCGGGTTGCCGCTGCTGGCGCGGATCAGCGCGGAAATCGCCCACTCGGCCACCGGCATCGACATCCATCCGGGCGCACAGATCGGTCGTAGCTTCTTCATCGATCACGGGACGGGTGTAGTCATCGGCGAGACGGCGATCATTGGTGAGCGCGTGCGGATTTATCAGGCCGTGACCCTGGGCGCCAAGCGTTTCCCGTCGGATGAGGACGGGCAGTTGCAGAAGGGTCATCCGCGGCACCCGATAGTTGAGGATGATGTGGTGATCTATGCCGGGGCGACGATTTTGGGGCGGATCACTATTGGCAAGGGTTCGACCATTGGCGGCAATGTCTGGCTGACCCGCAGCGTGCCGCCGGGTTGCAACCTGACGCAGGCGAATTTGCAGCATGATGATGGGACGCAGAAGTAAATCCTCGACTTTTTGCTGCCTGTAGAAGCTGTGTAGGAGCTGTCGAGTGAAACGAGGCTGCGATCTTTTGATCTTGCTTTTAAAAGGATCAAGATCAAAAGATCGCAGCCTCGTTTCACTCGACAGCTCCTACAACAGCTCCTGCAAAATCCTCCAAATCCCCCGTCATACCCATCCTTGAGCTAGCGTACAGAACGTACCGCCGAGCCTTGCGATTAGTCCTTAGCAGCCTATTCATGTTTAACTTGAACGCTCATTCAAGTTAAACCGCCGGTTTGCTGCCCGTTCACAACAGGAGGCTTGCCTTGCCGAGTCTGTTACTGATTGCCCTGTTTCACCCCTTCGAGGTGCACCTTCCATGAGTGCATCGTCCCTCCCTCCAAGCGGCCAGGTCCGCATGAATCCGCCGGTGTTTTACTTCGCGGCGACGTTCATTCTGCTGTTCGGCATTGTCGTCATCGCCATGCCTGAACAGGCCGGCGCCTGGCTGCTGGAAGCGCAAAACTGGGCGGCCAACACGGTCGGCTGGTACTACATGCTCGCTATGACGCTGTATCTGGTCTTCGTGGTGGTCACCGCCTTGTCCGGCTACGGCAAGATCAAGCTCGGTGCCGACCACGACGAGCCCGAATTCAGTTACCTGTCCTGGGCCGGCATGCTGTTCGCCGCCGGGATCAGCATCACGCTGTTCTTCTTTTGCGTGTCCGAACCGCTGACCCATTTGGCGCAACCGCCGCAAGGCGAGGCCGGTACGGCGGATGCGGCGCGTCAGGCGATGCAGATTCTGTTTCTGCACTGGGGTCTGCACGGCTGGGGTGTGTTTGCCTTTGTCGGCATGGCGCTGGCCTACTTCGCCTACCGCCACAACCTGCCGCTGGCCCTGCGCTCGGCGCTCTATCCGCTGATTGGCAAACGCATCAACGGCCCGATCGGTTACGCGGTGGACGGCTTCGGCATCATCGCCACCGTGTTCGGCCTCGGCGCCGACATGGGCTTTGGTGTGTTACACCTCAACTCGGGCCTGGACTACCTGTTCGGCATCGCTCACACCCAGTGGATTCAGGTCGGCCTGATCACGTTGATGATGGGCGCGGCGATCATCGTGGCCGTGTCCGGGGTCGACAAGGGCGTGCGGGTAATGTCCGACATCAACATGCTGCTGGCCTGTGCGCTTCTGCTGTTCGTGTTGTTTGCCGGCCCTACTCAGCACTTGCTTAATACACTGATCCAGAACATCGGCGATTACCTCGGCGCGTTGCCGATGAAGAGTTTCGATCTCTATGCCTATGACAAACCCAGCGACTGGCTGGGCGGCTGGACGGTGTTCTATTGGGCCTGGTGGATTGCGTGGTCGCCGTTCGTGGGCCTGTTCATCGCGCGGATTTCCCGTGGCCGGACCATCCGCGAATTCGTCTTCGGCGTGTTGCTGATTCCGCTTGGTTTCACCCTGGCGTGGATGTCGATCTTCGGCAACAGCGCCATCGACCAAGTCCTCAACCACGGCATGACTGCGCTCGGTATGTCGGCCATCGACAACCCGTCGATGACCCTCTACCTGCTGCTGGAAACCTACCCGTGGAGCAAAACCGTCATCGCGGTGACGGTGTTCATCAGCTTCGTGTTCTTCGTGACGTCTGCCGACTCCGGCACCGTGGTGCTGTCGACGCTGTCTGCCAAGGGCGGTAATCCGGACGAAGACGGGCCGAAATGGCTGCGGGTGTTCTGGGGCGCGATGACCGCGCTGGTGACCAGTGCGCTGCTGTTCTCCGGCAGCATCGACGCGCTGAAGTCTGCGGTGGTGCTGACGTCGTTGCCGTTCTCGTTGATTTTGCTGCTGATGATGTGGGGGCTGCACAAGGCGTTCTATCTGGAGTCGCAGAAGCAGATCGCGCAGTTGCATTCCCTGGCGCCGGTGTCCGGGTCAAGGCGTGGTGGCTGGCGTCAACGTTTGACTCAGGCTGTGCATTTCCCGTCTCGCGATGAGGTGTACCGCTTCCTTGATACGACGGTGCGTCCGGCGATTGAAGAGGTGAGCGCGGTGTTCGTCGAGAAGGGTTTGAACGTGGTCACCCAACCGGACCCGGCCAACGACAACGTCAGCCTGGAAATCGGTCACGGCGAGGAGCATCCGTTTATCTATCAGGTGCAGATGCGTGGCTACTTCACGCCATCGTTTGCCCGTGGCGGCATGGGTTCCAAGGAACTCAACAACCGTCGTTATTACCGGGCTGAAGTGCATTTGAGCGAGGGCAGTCAGGACTACGATCTGGTGGGTTACACCAAGGAGCAGATCATCAACGACATCCTTGACCAGTACGAACGGCATTTGCAGTTCTTGCACTTGGTGCGTTGATCGGCGGGGCGGTGCTGCTCATGTTTCAGTGCTCAGGACCATGAACAGCACCATCGCCGCCACCGGTACACCGAACACGGCGCTGCCGACCACCAGTTCCGTGCTCAACGGCTGACCGGCATGCACTATGCCGACCGCGCCGTTGATCAGCGTCAGGGCCAGCCACAGCACCACGAAGCTGTAGACAAGGGTCTGGCGGCTGAAGCCGATTTTCTCGCCGATGAACAGCATCAGCGCCAGCAGGATCAGGCCGAAGGTGACGATGATTGTGGTGTGCATGTGGTTTTCGTCCTTCAGAGGTGTGTTGCCTTGAGGCCGTCTTCGCGGGCAAGCCTCGCTCCTACAGATTGCGCGTAACCTCTGTAGGAGCGAGGCTTGCCCGCGAAGGCGTCTGGCCTGCCTGCAAACCAGCTTAAACCAATCCACCATTAGCCCGCAGAATCTGTCCATTGACCCAAGCCGAATCCGGCCCGACCAGAAACGACACCACCCGAGCAATATCCTCCGGCTGACCCAGACGCTCCAGCGGAGGCATCTTGGCGAAGTTCTGGATCTGCTCCTCACTCTTGCCGTGCAAAAACAACTCGGTCGCCACCGGCCCCGGTGCCACAGCGTTGACGGTGATGTTGCGCCCACGCATTTCCTTGGCGAACACCTGCGTCAGCGACTCCACCGCCGCCTTGCTGGCGATGTACACGGCGTAGCCCGGCAGGTTGAGGCCGACAGTGCTGCTGGAGAAGTTGACGACCCGCCCGCCGCTGTTCAAACGCGTCGCCGCTTCACGCAAGGTGTTGAAGGTGCCGCGTGCATGGATGTTGAAGGTCTGGTCGAACAACTCGTCCGTGTGTTGCGCCAGCGGCATCACCTTGAGAATGCCGGCGTTGTTGATCAGCACATCGACCTTGCCTAACTGTGTTTCAGTCTCGTCGAACATCCGGCGCACGTCGTCGGCATTGGCCACGTCAGCCTTCACCGCTATGGCCTGATGCCCGGCCTGGCGCAATTCAACAACGAGTTTCGAGGCTTCGGTGGCGCTGCTGGCGTAGTTGATAGCGACGGCGAAACCTTCGCTGGCCAGTTGTCTGGCAATCACCGCGCCGATGCCGCGGGAGGCGCCGGTCACAATGGCAACTTTCTGAGTAGTCATGGCGTTGATTCCTGATGAGGTGGTTGTTCGGTGTGAAGCCAGATTCACATGTTTACTCAGGCCGATAAATGCACGAGAGTTGCCTTGACTGTTCAATAATCGCCAACAATCGGAGGCCGACATGGATCAAGTCAAAGCGATGAAGGTCTTCGTGCGGATCTACGAGCGCAGCAGTTTCACGCTGGCCGCCGAAGACCTGAACCTGCCGCGGGCGACATTGACCCATACGTTGAATCAGTTCGAAGCCTGGCTCGGTACGCGGTTGTTGGAACGCAGCACGCGCAAGGTGCGCCCAACGCTGGACGGCGAGGCCTATTACCAGCGTTGTGTGCACTTGCTGGCAGAACTGGAAGAAGCCGAACTGGCGTTTCGCGGCTGCGCACCCAAGGGCCGTTTGCGCGTCGACCTGCACGGCACCCTGGCCAGGCATTTTGTGATCCCGGCATTGCCACAATTCATGGCGCGTTACCCGGACATCGAACTGTCCATCAGCGAGGCCGACCGTTTTGTCGACCTGATCGCCGAGGGCGTCGACTGCGTCCTGCGCGCCGGCACCTTGAGTGATTCGGCACTTATCGGAAAACGTATCGCCAGCCTGCGCCAGATCACCTGCGCCAGCCCCGCGTACCTGCGCAAATACGGTGAACCCAAAAGCCTGGAAGACCTGAAACACCACCGGGCGGTGAACTACGTTTCGCGCACCACCGCCAAGTTATTCCCCTTCGAATTCATGCTCGATGGCGAGCTGAAAGAAGTCGCTATCGAGGGTGCGGTTTCAGTGTTCGGTGCGGAAATTTACGCGGCCTCGGCGATTGCCGGCCTCGGCCTGATCCAGTGTCCGCATTACCGAATGGAAACGCAGATCTCCCAAGGCCTGGTACAAGAAGTCCTCATCGACACGCCGCCCCCGCCAATGCCGGTTTCGGTGCTGTACCCCCACAACCGACACATGTCGCCACGGGTTCGGGTGTTTGTGGATTGGTTGGGGGAAGTGTTTGCGGGGGCTGTTTGACCTCGCTTCGCTGCTCTTGATCGTTCCCACGCTCCGCGTGGGAACGATCATCAAGATGAAACTTGTGAAACGTTTCAGCATTTTCTCGAGTCGGAGGTTTATCGGCGTTTGTCTGGGCGTATGCTGGGCAACTTGCGAAGCAGTCGATACCAAGTTCAAGACAGACAAGAGAGGATTCGATGACTTACACCGCTGCCGAAAACCGCTATGACGCTATCCCTTACCGCCGCGTGGGCCGCAGCGGTCTGGTGCTGCCGGCGCTATCCCTGGGCCTGTGGCACAACTTTGGCGACAGCACGCCGATCGACACTCAGCGCTCGCTGTTGCGTACCGCGTTCGACCTGGGCATCAACCACTTCGACCTGGCCAACAACTATGGCCCGCCGTACGGCAGTGCCGAGATCAATTTCGGTCGTTTGCTGCGTGAAGACTTCAAGCAGTATCGCGACGAGCTGATTATCTCGAGCAAGGCCGGTTGGGATATGTGGCCGGGCCCTTACGGCCAGGGCGGCGGTTCGCGCAAGTACGTGCTGGCCAGCCTCGACCAGAGCCTGCAACGCCTGGGCCTGGACTACGTGGACATCTTCTATTCCCATCGCTTCGACCCGGACACGCCGCTGGAAGAAACCGCCAGTGCGCTGGCCACCGCCGTGCAGCAAGGCAAGGCGTTGTACATCGGTATCTCGTCGTATTCCGGGGTGAAAACCCGCGAGATGGCGGCGCTGTTGAAAGAGTGGAAAGTGCCGTTGCTGATTCACCAGCCGGCGTACAACCTGCTCAATCGCTGGGTTGAAAAGGACCTGCTGGATGTCACCGACGAACTCGGCACCGGCGTGATTGCTTTCACGCCGCTGGCGCAAGGTTTGTTGACCGACAAATACCTCAATGGCATTCCGAAGGATGCGCGGGTCAATCGTCCGGGCGGTGGTTCGTTGCAGGAATCTCATCTGTCCGAAGCCAACATCGCCCATGTGCGTGGGCTCAACGAAATTGCCAAACGTCGCGGTCAGAGCCTGGCGCAACTGGCGTTGGCGTGGACGCTGCGCGATCCGCGCGTGACCTCGGCGCTGATCGGTGCGAGCCGGCCGGAGCAGATTATCGAGAACGTCGGGGCGTTGAAGAATTTGAGCTTTAGCGCTGAGGAGCTGGCGGAGATTGACCGGTTTGCCCAGGAAGGCGGGATTAATCTTTGGGAGAAGCCTTCGACGGCTGAGTAATCGTTGGACGCCGATTTATTCGGCGCCTGTTGTACCGCCTTCGCGAGCAAGCCCGCTCCCACATTCGACCGCGTTCTTGATTTCAGAACGCGGTCGAATGTGGGAGCGGGCTTGCTCGCGAAGGGGCCAGACCAAACAACAAAAAAACCGGGTTTACCGAAAGAACGGCACATCCCCCAACACCGTAGCCCGCTGCATCACCCGTCGCGCCGGCCGGTAATCATCCACGGCGTAATGCTGTGTCACGCGGTTATCCCAGAACGCCACATCGTCTTTCTGCCAGCGCCAGCGAATAGTGAATTCCGGCCGCGTCGCATGCGCAAACAACAATTTCAGAATCGCTTCACTCTCGGTTTCCGACAGCTCATTGAGCTTCGACGTGAAGCCTTCATTGACGAATAACGAACGACGTCCGCTCACCGGATGAGTGCGGATCACCGGGTGTGACAGTGGTGGATTCTTGCGGCGCGCTTCTTCCCACTGGGCCAACGCTTCAGGTGTGTTGCCATAACGCTCCAGCGGAAACGAGCGGGTGAAATCGTGGGTGGCGGTCAGCCCTTCGAGCAAGGTTTTCATCGGCGCCGACAACGCTTCATACGCCGCAATGCCACTGGCCCACAACGTGTCACCACCAAATTCCGGCAGCAACTTGGCACTCAGCACCGCGCCCATGGCCGGGGTCGGCAGGAAGGTCACGTCGGTGTACCAGATCGCGTTGTCGCGCACGTCGGTGACTGCCGTGTCGAGGATCAGCACTTCGGGCTGTTCCGGCACATTCGGGTAGATCGGATGGATGTGCAGGTCGCCGAAGTTGGCAGCGAATCGTGCCTGCTGCTGAGGCGTGATCGGCTGGTCGCGGAAGAACAACACTTGATGCTTGAGCAGCGCTTGCTCGATGGCGTCGCGTTGTTCCTGATTCAGCGGTTGGCTGACGTCGATGCCGCTGATTTGCGCGCCGAGGGCAGAGCTGAGGGGGACGATGGTCAATTTGCTCATGGCGGTTCTCTTCAATTTCGGGTGTCGTACATGAATGTTGTGAACGACACCGCGCCCGTAGGAGCTGTCGAGTGAAACGAGGCTGCGATCTTTTGATCTTTTTAGAGAGCAAGATCAAAAGATCGCAGCCTCGTTTCACTCGACAGCTCCTACAGGGTTGATCCAAAAAAGTGGGGCATCAGGACAGTTGCCCCCACATTTAAAGCTTCAGTGAGCCTGGCCATGCCACGGCACCAGTTTGCGTTGCAGGGCGCGCAGGCCCATTTCCATGGCGAAGGCGATCAGCGCGATGACCAGAATCCCCAGCACCACCACATCGGTGACCAGGAACTGCGCGGCCGACTGCACCATGAAGCCCAAACCGCTGGTGGCAGCAATCAATTCGGCAGCAACCAGTGTCGACCAGCCCACGCCGAGACCGATACGCACGCCAGTCAAAATATCCGGCAAGGCGCTCGGCAGAATCACATGGCGGATCAACTGCGCCCGGGTCGCGCCCAGCGACTGCGCGGCACGCAGCTTGGCCGGGTCGACGGTGCGCACGCCGGTTGCAGTGGCAATGGCGATCGGGGCGAAGATCGCGAGGTAGATCAGCAAGACTTTCGACAACTCGCCGATGCCGCACCAGATCACGATCAGCGGCAGATAAGCCAGTGGTGGAATCGGCCGGTAGAACTCGATCAACGGATCGAGAATGCCGCGTGCGATGCGGTTGTGGCCGATGGCGATGCCGACGGGCACGGCGGTCAGCACCGCGAAACCGAGGCCCAGACCGATTCGGCTCAAACTCGCTCCCAAGTGCTGCCACAAGGTCGAATCCATGTAGCCGGTAGTCACCAGCAGCCAGCCTTTTTGCAGGACTGCGGACGGTGGCGGCAGGAACAGCGGTTCGATCATTCCGGTGGCGGTAACGGCCCACCAAATCACAACGAGCGCCACCAGCGTCAGCACGCTGATCCAGCGCGTGTTCAAACTGCGACGTACAGGAATGACCGTCGAACCTGGTTTCACCGCAACAGCGGGAATTTCATAACTGCTCATGCGCGCTCCTGCCGTTGGGCGGCGCTGCGTTGGGAGAACACTTTGGCGAGCACGTGTTCGCGGGTTTCGATGAAGCGTGGGTCTGACTTGATCGAGCGAGCCGACTCACCGGCGGCGTAACGCTGACCGAAATCCAGGCTCAGGCGTTCGACGATTTGCCCTGGGGTCGGCGCCAGCAGAATCAAATCCGTGGCGAGGAACACCGCTTCTTCAATGTCGTGGGTAATCAGGAACACCGGTTTGGCGGTGCGCTGCCAGACTTGCAGCAGCAGCTCCTGCATCTGTTCGCGGGTGAAGGCATCGAGGGCGCCGAAGGGTTCGTCCATCAGCAGCACGCGAGGGTCGGCGGCGAGGGCGCGGGCCAGGCCGACACGTTGTTTCTGGCCACCCGAGAGCTGCCAGATGCGGCGATTTTCAAAACCGGAAAGGTCTACCAAAGCGAGCATTTCCCGGGCGCGGATTTCGCGTTTTTCCCGTGAAACGCCGGCCAGCTCCAGGCCAAAACCAACGTTGGCCAACACGTCCTGCCAAGGCAGCAAGGCGTCGTCCTGGAACACCACGCCGCGTTCGGCGCTTGGGCCTTTGACCGGCACGCCATCAAGGGTGATACGCCCGGCGCTGGGCTCGACGAAACCGGCGATCAGGTTCAACAGCGAAGTCTTGCCACTGCCGGACGGGCCGAGGGCTACCAGCAATTGCTGGGGCCCAAGACTCAGGGAAATATCCGCCAGTACCGGTTCCGGGCTGCCGGGGTACTGTGCGCTGATGCGCTCCAGCTGTAGCAAAGCCATCGCGGTTAACTCCCGATCAGTTGGTGATGAACTTGGCGCTGACGTACGGCGCGTAGTCCGGCAGCACGGCCTCGACCTTGCCTTGTTCTTTGAGGAACACAGCAGTGTCGGTGATGGCCTTGGTGGTCGGCGCACCGAGGGTGATCACTTGATCAGCCGCCAGCGGAAACACGTTGCCTTGCAGCAGCAACGGAATGTCGCTGGCCTTGGCACCGGAGAGCTTCACCAGTTTGTCGACGTTGGATTGATTGGCGAGCCAGGCTTTCGGGTCTTTGCGGTAATCGGCGTAGGCATCCAGGGTCACTTTGGCGAACGCAGTGACGATTTCCGGGTGCTTCTCGGCGAAGTCTTTACGCACGATCCAGGCATCGAAGGTCGGCGCGCCAAACTTGGCCAGTTCGCCGGAAGTGATCAGCACTTTGCCGTTTTCCTTGGCCACGCCGAGGGCTGGGTCCCACACGTAGGTAGCGTCGATGTCGCCGCGTTTCCACGCAGCGATGATGGCGGGCGGAGCGAGGTTGAGCACAGTGACTTTCGACGGATCAATGTTCCAGTGTTTGAGCGCGGCCAGCAGGCTGTAGTGGCCGGTGGAAACGAATGGCACGGCGATTTTCTTGCCGATCAGGTCCTGCGGGGTCTTGATCCCGGAACCGTCGCGGGCGACCAGGGCTTCAGCTGCGCCGATCTGCGTTGCGATGAGGAAGGTTTCGACCGGGACTTTGCGAGTGATTGCCGCCGTCAGCGGGCTGGAACCGAGGTAGCCGATCTGTACGTCACCGGACGCGATGGCGGCGATGATGTCGGCGCCATTGTCGAATTTGCGCCAGTCGATCTTGGCGTTGGTGGCTTTTTCGTAAGCACCGTCGGCCTGGGCGACTTTTGCCGGGTCTACGGTGGTCTGGTAGGCGACGGTGACGTCAGCCGCCTGGGCAAAGAAACTCGCCGCAGCCAGGGACGCGGCCGCCAGGAGGCGAAGAGGGACATTCAGTTTCATTGAGAAGCTCCTTGTCAGGCGACCGAGAGTCGGCGTGAAAAGGAGACTAAATGATCTAAGAATCCGAAAATAAATAACTTTTTCGAATGAGCTTATGAGCGGAAAATTCTAAGGGATCAAAAGATCGCAGCCTCGTTTCACTCGACAGCTCCTACAGGAACCGCGGACCCATGTAGGAGCTGTCGAGTGAAACGAGGCTGCGATCTTTTACCAGGCGCCGCTTAGTTGCTGATCGCCAGAATGCTCGCCTGATACGACCCGACAAACACATCGAAATCGCCGACTTCGTTCTGTTCCAGCTCCACTTGCTCAGCCAGCGACGAACGCGCGCGTTCTTCAAACTTCGCCTGGTCTTCGCTACTCAAAGGCTCGCTGCGGAAAAACTCCGCATGCGCCTGGCTCTGACGCAAGGAGAACTGGGCAAAGCTTTCCTTGTGCTCAGCCATCGCCGCCAGCACCTGGGCCGATGGCGTCAGGGACGAGTCCTTGACCTTGGCCAGTTGCGCATCCAATGCCTTGCTGTGGGCATCGCCGCCATGGCTCTGATCCAGCAGCGCGGCCAAAGGCGCAATCTTCTCCAGCAACTCGCCGGCCCATTCCTTCAGGTCGACCGGTTGACCGTCGCGCTGCAGTTGCAGGCCCGGACGACGACCTTCCTTGACCACGCTGAGGAAGTTCGAGGTCGCGTTGCCGCACGAGGTATTGGTCAGCAGCGGGCTGTCGTTCAGCGCGCAATACAGCAGGAACGCGTCGAGGAAACGCGACTCGGTGAGGTCGATGCCCATCGGCAGGAACGGGTTGATGTCCAGGCAACGCACTTCAACGTACTGAATGCCACGGGCCACCAGCGCCTGGATCGGCCGTTCGCCGGTATAGGTCACGCGTTTTGGGCGGATGTTGGAGTAGTACTCGTTTTCGATTTGCAGGATGTTGGTGTTGAGCTGAACCCACTCACCGTCCTGATGCGTGCCGATTTCAACGTACGGCGCATACGGCGTGGCGACCGCTTTGCGCAGGCTGTCGGTGTAGCTCGCCAAGTCGTTGTAGCACGGCGTCAAACCGGCCTGGGCGTTGCTCTGGTAACCCTGGTCGCTCATGCGCAGGCTGGTGGCGTACGGCAGGTATAACGTGTCCGGGTCCAGTTGTTCCAACTGGTGCGAACGACCGCGCAGGAAACCGGCGTCCAGTGCAGGCGAGGCACCGAACAAGTACATCAGCAGCCAGCTGTAGCGGCGGAAGTTGCGGATCAGCGCGATATAGGCCGACGACTGATAATCACGGTCGGTGCCGACAAAGCCTTCAGTCTCTCTCAGCAGTGGCCAGAGCTTTTCCGGCAGGGAAAAGTTGTAGTGAATCCCGGCGATGCACTGCATGGTCTTGCCGTACCGCAGGGCCAGGCCCTTGCGATAAACGTACTTGAGCTGACCGATGTTGGACGTGCCGTAATAGGCGATCGGGATATCTTCCTCGGCCGGCAACGGGCACGGCATCGATGGACTCCACAGAAACTCGTTGCCGAGCTTGCTGTAGGCAAAGCGGTGAATCTTGTCCAGGCTCGCCAGCGTATCGGCCGGGTCTGGCAGGGCCGGGGTAATGAATTCCAGCAACGACTCGGAATAGTCGGTGGTGATTTGTTCATTGGTCAGCGCGGAACCCAATTCTTCCGGGTGCGGCGTTTGCGCCAGGCGACCTTCGCCGGTCACGCGCAGGCATTCACGTTCGATGCCGTGAAGGCACTGTTCGAGCAGAGAGAGGTTAGCGCGCTCGCCGAGCAGAGCCAGGCGGCGGTTGAGAAGTTCGCTCAAGTTGGATTCCTTCACGCGTCAGTCGCCCCAATATGGGGGTGGGCAAGACGGTCTACAAGGGTGAAGTTAAAACTGGCGTTTTCGCCTGGTTTTTGAGCAGCACGGACCTCATGCCAGTCGGTCAAGGATCAGTCGCCACAGACCCTGTGGGAGCGGGCTTGCTCGCGAAGAGGGCGTGCCAGTCAACATTTAAGTTGCCTGACACACCGCTTTCGCGAGCAAGCCCGCTCCCACAAAAAATCCCGGCGCCGCTTTCATAGCGCTGAAATTAACTCAAATCGATGACATCTAGCTACAGGACAGCGAACGTGCCCTGTGCTTTTGCGACCAGTTTGTCGCCTTGCATCACGTCAGCTTCGACCACCAGCGTGCGACGGCCCGGGTGAATCACCCGCGCCGTGCACATCACTTCGCCATCTGAAACGGCGCGAATGTAGTTGATCTTGCATTCGATGGTCGCACTCTGCTGGTCAAAACCGTGGGTGCTGGAACAGGCCAGCCCCATGGCAATGTCCACCAGGCTGAACAAGGCCCCGCCGTGCAGCTTGCCGCCGCGATTGCGCAACTCTGGCTCAAGCCCCAGGGCGACTTGCGCCACCCCGGTTTCCAGGCTGTGCAAACGACAGCCCAGCAGCTTGAAAAACGCGCTTTCGGTCAGGCCGGCGGGAATCTCCATCAGCGTTTCTTCAACTGCTTGGCGTTGGCGAACAGCGAAGCCATGGCGTTGTTGGCCGGGGCCGCCGCCGTGGTTTCTTTACGCGGTGCGTTGTTTTGGGACTGGCGTGGAGCCGACCCCGGACGTGCACCACGGGCACCGTCGATTTTCTCGCCCGGGGTGTCGCTCATGCGCATCGACAGACCCACGCGTTTACGCGGGATATCAACTTCCATGACCTTCACTTTCACCACGTCGCCGGCTTTCACCGCTTCACGCGGATCCTTGATGAACTTCTCCGAAAGCGCAGAGATGTGCACCAAACCGTCCTGATGCACGCCGATGTCAACGAACGCGCCGAAGTTGGTCACGTTGGTCACGACGCCTTCGAGGATCATCCCCAGTTGCAGGTCCTTGAGGTCTTCGACGCCTTCCTGGAACTCGGCAGTCTTGAACTCCGGACGCGGGTCACGGCCCGGTTTTTCCAGTTCTTGCAGGATGTCGGTGACCGTCGGCAGGCCGAAGGTTTCGTCGGTGTACTTCTTCGGATCGAGACGCTTGAGGAAGCTCGCATCGCCGATCAGCGAGCGGATATCACGGTCGGTTTCAGCGGCAATGCGCTGCACCAGCGGATAGGCTTCCGGGTGAACAGCCGACGAATCCAGCGGGTTGTCGCCGTTCATGACGCGAAGGAAACCGGCGGCCTGTTCGAAGGTTTTCTCGCCCAGACGAGCGACTTTCTTCAGCGCCGCACGGGTTTTGAACGCGCCGTGCTCGTCGCGGTGACTGACGATGTTCTGCGCCAGGGTCGCGTTGAGGCCGGAAATTCGAGCCAGCAGCGCCACGGAAGCAGTGTTCACGTCCACGCCCACGGCGTTCACGCAGTCCTCGACCACAGCGTCCAGGCCGCGCGCCAGTTTCAACTGCGACACGTCGTGCTGGTACTGGCCGACGCCGATGGACTTCGGATCGATCTTCACCAGTTCGGCTAGCGGATCCTGCAGGCGACGGGCAATCGACACCGCGCCACGGATCGACACGTCGAGGTCCGGGAATTCCTTGGAAGCCAGTTCCGACGCCGAGTAAACCGATGCACCGGCCTCGGAAACCATGACCTTGGTCATCTTCATCGCTGGGTATTTTTTGATCAGCTCAGCGGCCAGCTTGTCGGTTTCGCGGCTGGCGGTGCCGTTGCCGATGGCGATCAAGTCCACCGAGTGCTTGGCGCACAGTGCGGCGAGAATCGCGATGGTCTGGTCCCACTTGTTGTGCGGCACGTGCGGGTAAACCGTGGCGTGGTCCAGCAGCTTGCCGGTGGAATCGACCACGGCAACCTTGCAGCCGGTGCGCAGGCCCGGGTCGAGACCCAGGGTGGCGCGCGGGCCGGCCGGGGCCGACAGCAGCAAGTCGTGCAGGTTGTGCGCGAACACGTTGATCGCTTCGGTTTCTGCGCCATCGCGCAGTTCGCCGAGCAGATCGGTTTCGAGGTGGGTATAGAGCTTGACCTTCCAGGTCCAGCGCACCACTTCGCCCAGCCATTTGTCGGCGGCGCGGTTCTGGTTCTGGATACCGAATTGCTGACCGATCATGCCTTCGCACGGGTGCATGGTGCCCGGCAGCTCGTCGCCAACCTTCAGCGCCGAACTGAGGATGCCTTCGTTGCGGCCACGGAAAATCGCCAGCGCGCGGTGCGACGGCATGCTTTTCAGCGGTTCATCGTGTTCGAAATAGTCGCGGAACTTGGCGCCTTCCTCTTCCTTGCCGGCAATGACGCGGGCGCTGAGGGTCGCTTCCTGCTTGAGGTAGCTGCGCAGTTTGTCCAGCAAACCGGCGTCTTCGGCGAAGCGTTCCATCAGGATGTACTTGGCGCCTTCGAGGGCAGCCTTCACATCGGCGACGCCTTTTTCGGCGTTGATGAAGCGGGCGGCTTCGGCGTCCGGCGTCAGGGTCGGGTCGTTGAACAGACCATCGGCCAGCTCGCCGAGGCCGGCTTCCAGGGCGATCTGGCCCTTGGTGCGGCGCTTCTGTTTGTACGGCAGGTACAAGTCTTCAAGACGGGTCTTGGTGTCGGCGAGTTTGATGTCGCGTTCGAGTTGCGGGGTCAGCTTGCCTTGCTCTTCGATGCTGGCGAGGATGCTGATGCGCCGTTCGTCGAGTTCTCGCAGGTAGCGCAGACGTTCTTCCAGATGACGCAACTGGATGTCATCGAGGCTGCCGGTCACTTCTTTCCGGTAGCGGGCGATGAAGGGAACGGTTGAGCCTTCATCGAGTAGCGCGACGGCCGCTTCGACCTGTTGTGGGCGTACACCGAGTTCCTCGGCGATGCGGCTGTTGATGCTGTCCATAAAACCACCTGACAAATTGTGAAAGCAGGCTCGCAGGCGCAGAGATAAGGCCTCGGCGAGTCTGGTTGAGCGGCCTGGCGTGCGCCGCTACCTGGATCAACAGGTACTCCGTTGACCCGTGAAATCGAACAATGACTGCCGGCGCCATGAAAATAAAAAGCAGCCACCTGCAGCCATGATCAGACGTTGCCTGACACAAAAGGCCGCGCATTATAACCAGCGTTCTATCATTCAGGGGCATCGCAGGCGGTAGCGCGAGGGCCGGATTTCTGGCAGTGAAGGAAAAATCTGCTAACAATGCACACGGTGCGTATAACGGCAGCTACGCCATAATGCGCGCCGAGATCAAAGGAGCATCTAATGAGCAGCACTGCAAACAATGCTGAAGGCGAAAAAATTCTTATTGTTGACGACGATCCAGGGCTGAGCAGCCTGCTGGAACGTTTTTTCGTCAGCAAGGGCTACCGCGCCCGCGCCGTACCGAACACTGAACAAATGGATCGCCTGCTGGCGCGTGAAGTGTTCAACCTGGTCGTCCTCGACCTGATGCTGCCCGGCGAAGACGGTCTGACCGCCTGCCGCCGCCTGCGCACGGCGAACAATCAGATCCCGATCATCATGCTGACCGCCAAGGGCGATGAGCTGAGCCGCATCAAGGGCCTGGAGCTGGGCGCCGACGATTACCTGGCCAAGCCGTTCAACCCGGATGAGCTGATGGCCCGTGTCAAAGCGGTCCTGCGTCGTCAGTCGACACCTGTGCCGGGCGCACCGGGCAGCGAAGACGAAAGCGTGACCTTCGGTGATTACGAGCTGTCCCTGGCCACTCGCGAACTCAAGCGCGGTGACGAAGTGCACATGCTGACCACCGGTGAATTCGCGGTACTCAAGGCATTGGTCATGAATGCGCGTCAGCCGCTGACTCGCGACAAACTGATGAACCTGGCCCGTGGTCGCGAATGGGATGCCCTGGAGCGTTCCATCGACGTGCAGATTTCCCGTCTGCGCCGGATGATCGAGCCCGATCCATCCAAACCGCGCTACATCCAGACGGTCTGGGGCGTGGGCTACGTGTTCGTTCCGGATGGCGCCGCCACCAAGTGATCGGCGATTTGTAGGAGCGGGTCTTGCGGACGATTGTCCGCAGACTCGCGATCCGCAATATGCGAGCATCGCTCGCTCCTGCAAGTGTGTAGCGGTTATCCATGAAAACCCCCGTTTGGTTCCCCCAGAGTTTCTTCTCGCGCACCCTGTGGCTGGTGTTGATCGTCGTCCTGTTTTCCAAGGCGCTGACCCTGGTTTATCTGTTGATGAACGAAGACGTGCTGGTGGATCGCCAATACAGCCACGGCGTCGCCCTGACGCTGCGCGCCTATTGGGCCGCCGACGAAGAAAACCGTGAGAAAATCGCCGACGCCGCCACCCTGATCCGTGTGGTGGGTGCGGGTGTGCCGGAGGGCGAGCAACACTGGCCCTACAGCGAGATCTATCAGCGGCAGATGCAGGCCGAACTGGGTACCGACACCGAGGTGCGATTACGCATGCACTCGCCGCCGGCCCTGTGGGTCCGGGCGCCTAGCCTGGGCGATGGCTGGCTGAAAGTGCCACTCTATCCGCATCCGTTGCGCGGCCAGAAAATCTGGAACGTGCTTGGCTGGTTCCTCGCGATCGGCTTGCTGTCCACCGCCTCGGCGTGGATCTTCGTCAGCCAGCTCAATCAACCGTTGAAGCGTCTGGTCTATGCCGCACGGCAACTCGGCCAGGGTCGCAGCGTGCGCCTGCCGATCAGCGACACGCCGAGCGAAATGACCGAGGTGTATCGCGCCTTCAACCAGATGGCCGAGGACGTCGAACAGGCCGGACGCGAGCGCGAGCTGATGCTGGCTGGGGTCTCACACGACCTGCGTACACCGCTGACCCGTTTGCGCTTGTCCCTGGAGTTGATGGGTGACCATAACGACCTGACGGACGACATGGTGCGCGACATCGAGGACATGGACGCGATTCTTGACCAGTTCCTCGCGTTTATCCGCGATGGTCGTGACGAGTCTGTCGAAGAAGTGGACCTGAGCGACCTGGTTCGTGAAGTCGCGGCGCCGTACAACCAGAACGAAGAAAAAGTGCGGCTGCGCCTGGAACCGATCCAGCCGTTTCCCCTGCGTCGGGTGTCGATGAAGCGGTTGCTGAACAATTTGATCGGCAACGCTTTGAACCATGCTGGCAGCGGAGTTGAGGTGGCGGCTTATGTGTCTGGCGATACCAGCGCGCCGTATGTGGTGCTGAGCGTCATGGACCGTGGGGCGGGTATCGATCCTTCTGAACTGGAGGCGATCTTCAACCCGTTCACCCGGGGTGATCGCGCACGAGGGGGGAAGGGGACAGGACTTGGACTGGCCATCGTGAAGCGGATTGCTTCGATGCATGGCGGGAATGTCGAGTTGCGCAATCGCTCGGGTGGCGGGCTTGAAGCTCGGGTGCGGTTGCCGCTTGGTTTGATGCTGCCGCGGGATGCGGTGTAAGAACCGGAGTTTGTGGTGGGGCTCATGGCCCCTTCTCGGGCAAGCCTCGCTCCTACAGGATTTTTGTCGCACACCAATTATGTGAACGACGCATAACCTGTAGGAGCGAGGCTTGCCCGCGAAGGCGGCCTCCCTGCCGCCACAAGATTCAGGGATTAACCCTTGCCTTTGGTCCGGGTCATATTCGGCCCGCCATTCTTCTCAAGATGCTCAATGATGATCCCCGCCACGTTCTTCCCGGTGGTGGTCTCAATCCCTTCCAGACCCGGCGACGAGTTCACTTCCATCACCAGCGGCCCGTGATTGGAGCGCAGGATATCCACCCCCGCCACCGCCAGACCCATGACCTTCGCTGCACGCAACGCCGTCATGCGTTCTTCCGGGGTGATCTTGATCAGGCTGGCGCTGCCGCCGCGATGCAGGTTGGAGCGGAATTCCCCAGGCTTGGCCTGGCGCTTCATCGCCGCGATCACCTTGTCACCGACCACGAAGCAGCGAATGTCGGCGCCGCCGGCTTCCTTGATGTATTCCTGAACCATGATGTTCTGCTTCAGGCCCATGAAGGCTTCAATCACCGACTCTGCCGCCGTCGCCGTTTCACACAACACCACACCGATGCCTTGCGTACCTTCCAGCACCTTGATCACCAGCGGTGCGCCGTTGACCATGTCGATAAGGTCGGGAATGTCATCGGGGGAGTGCGCAAACCCGGTCACCGGCAAACCGATGCCGCGACGCGAGAGCAATTGCAGGGATCGCAGCTTGTCCCGCGAACGGGCGATGGCCACCGATTCATTGAGCGGGAAAACCCCCATCATTTCGAACTGACGCAACACCGCGCAGCCATAAAACGTCACAGACGCACCGATCCTCGGGATCACCGCATCGAAACCTTCCAGCGGCTTGCCGCGGTAGTGGATCTGCGGCTTGTGGCTGGCAATGTTCATATAGGCGCGCAGGGTGTCGATCACCACCATTTCATGGCCACGCTCGGTACCGGCTTCGACCAGACGACGAGTGGAATACAGACGCGGGTTCCGCGACAGCACAGCGATCTTCATGCAACACCTGTGGAGGAGGTAGATACCGGGAACACCGGCTTGTCTTGTACATATTTAATCCCCGGATTGACCACCAACTGGCCGTCGATCAGGGCTTTGGAGCCGAGTAGCAGGCGATAACGCATGGATTTGCGGCAGGCGAGGGTGAATTCGACCCGCCATACCCGATCACCCAGGGCCAGTGTGGTGCTGACCACATAACGCATCTGCGCGTGACCGTTGGAGCTTTTAATGGTTTTGCGCGTCACCAGTGGCGCCTCGCAGCGTCGATGACGCAACTGCACCACCGTGCCCAGGTGCGCGGTGAAGCGCACCCAGCTTTCACCGTCGCGCTCGAACGGCTCGATGTCGGTGGCATGCAGGCTCGAGGTGCTGGCGCCGGTGTCGATTTTTGCGCGCAGGCCCGCGACTCCCAGATCCGGGAGCGCCACCCACTCGCGCAGACCGATAACGGTCAAATGGTCAAATGTCTTCAATAGGAAAAAACCGGCGATTAACGCGTCCAGGCCTCAGGCGTTACCTGGGCCAACGCTTTGAATGCAGGCTTGGCGAACCAGTAACCCTGCATCAGAAATATTCCACAGTCCGCCAGGAAATCCCGTTCTCCGGCGCTTTCTATGCCTTCGGCGATGACTGTAACGTTCAACTCCGCACAGATTGTGACAACCCCTCGAACGATAGCCTGACGAACACGATCGCGGTCGACATCGCGGATCAGTGCCATGTCGAGTTTGATCAGGTCCGGTTGGAAATCAGCCAGCAGATTGAGCCCCGAGTAGCCCGCGCCGAAATCATCGATGGCGGTCATGAAGCCGAATTCGCGGTATTCACGCAGAATATTAGTCAAATGGCGATAGTTATCTACGTGCTGGCTTTCCAGGGTTTCAAAAATCAGACGGTTGATCGGGAAGTTGTGTTTTTTCGCGGCTTCCAGGGTGCTGCGAATGCACAGCTCCGGGCGGTACACGGCGTTGGGCATGAAGTTGATCGACAAGTGTGTCTGCATGTTTAGCCTGGCCGCACCCTCAATGGCTCGCGTCCGGCAGAGCTGGTCGAAGCGGTAGCGATTCTCCTCGGTGACCTGGTCGAGCACGGACAGTGCGCCTTCTCCGGCGATGCCGCGTACCAAGGCTTCATGAGCAAAAATCGACCGGTCACGCAGATCGACGATCGGTTGGTAGGCAAAAGAAAAATCGAAGCCCAGCGGCTCGCTTTGCTGACAGCCCTGGCAACCGCCCTGCGGCGAGGTCAATGAAGACGGGAATATAGTCACTCGATCACTCCATGCCGGTGAGCCGGCCAAGATCACAGTCTATCTGGAGGGCCAAGTTCTTGCGCCCGACAGAAACGGTAGTACAGTTCCGACTACAGGCGGAAAGAGGAATTCATATGGCACAAAAACAGGAAGAAGACGACAAAGTCCGTCTCGATAAGTGGTTGTGGGCCGCGCGCTTTTATAAAACACGTGCCTTGGCCAAGGCGGCGATTGAAAGCGGCAAGGTGCATTGCCGGGGTGAGCGTTGCAAGCCAGGCAAGGAACCGAGGGTTGGCGACGAGTTTCAGATTCGTGTGGGGTTCGAGGAACGTACGGTGGTGGTTCAGGCGCTATCAATCGTGCGCCGTGGCGCTCCGGAAGCTCAGACGTTGTATACGGAAACCGATGCCAGCATCGCCAAGCGCGAAGCGGCCGCGGCCATGCGCAAGGCCGGCGCGTTGGGCGTGAGCACCGATGGCAAGCCAAGCAAGAAACAGCGGCGGGATTTGTTCAAGTTTCGGGGCAGTAGCAACGACGAGTGAGCCGGATGTTTCTGTGTTGTTTGGACTGACGCTTTCGCGAGCAAGCCCGCTCCCACATTAGACCGAGATCACCTGTGGGAGCGGGGTTGCTCGCGAACGAGTGCGCAGCACTCGCCGGCAGCGCCGCAAGAATCAAACGCTACACACCACACTCATCCGCGACACCCCCGGCGAAAAACGCCTGACGTACCTTAGTTTTCTCGAACACCAAGTCACCCTTGATCAGCAGCGTCAGCAGAATCACGCCAACCATCACATCGAATGGGCGCAGGCTTGCAATCGCCCAGATGCGTAGCCATATCGTGTTGCTGGCCAGCGGCGCATTCAGCAGGTGAAACAGCCACTCGTCGAAAATCACACACAGCATCTGACCCGTAGGCCATAACCAGAAGGCCAGCAGCGCCAGAGGCACAAAATTGCACAGAGCCAACCGGCGCAGGTTCCACCTTGCTTGGAACAAACCCGGATTGTTCATAAAATGCCTGCCATGGCTGAACATCGCGCACCAAAGCGGTGCCGCAAAGGCGCAATTTTTCACGATTTGTAACCATTTTGTCATTACTTCAGATACCCAGACCTATGACCGATCTACCGGATACCGACTACACCCAACGCTTCATCTTCGATGACAGCGACACCCGCGGCGAGCTGGTTTCGTTAGAGCGCAGTTACGCCGAAGTCCTCGCCAAACACCCGTATCCGGAGCCGGTCGCGCAACTGCTCGGCGAGCTGATGGCGGCCGCGTCGTTGCTGGTCGGCACCTTGAAGTTCGATGGCTTGCTGATCCTTCAGGCCCGTTCCGATGGCCCGATTCCGCTGCTGATGATCGAGTGCTCCAGCGAGCGCGAAATCCGTGGCCTGGCCCGTTATGAAGCCGACCGGATTGCCCCCGACGCGACCCTCGCCGACCTGATGCCCAACGGCGTGCTGGCACTGACCATCGACCCGACACAAGGCCAGCGTTACCAAGGCATTGTTGATCTGGATGGCGAAACCCTGTCGGAGTGCTTCACTAATTACTTCGTGATGTCGCAACAGGTCGGCACCCGTTTCTGGTTGTACGCCGATGGCCGTCGTGCCCGTGGCCTGTTGCTGCAGCAACTGCCTGCCGACCGCTTGAAAGACCAGGAAGAGCGCGACGCCAGTTGGCAGCACATCACGGCGCTGGGCGGGACCCTGACCGCTGACGAATTGCTGAGCCTGGACAACGAAACCGTGCTTCATCGCCTCTACCACGAAGAGCAGGTGCGCCTGTTTGATGTGCAGAGACTGCGTTTCCGTTGCAGCTGCTCGCGAGAACGTTCGGGCAATGCTCTGGTCAGTTTGGGTATGGAAGACGCGCAGGCACTGGTCATTGAGCACGGCGGCAAAGTCGAGATCGATTGCCAGTTCTGCAACCAGCGCTACCTGTTTGATGCGGCCGATATCACCCAATTGTTCGCCGGTGCGGGTGTCGATACGCCGTCAGATACCCGTCACTAAAACGGTTCAGCGCAGGTAAATTCACTGCTTAGCGCCGGAATAACGCCGTTCTGACGGGAGGGCCCTACTCTTTTTGGGCTTTTCTGGCATAATCCGGCCCACTTTTTGTCGCGGTAGTAGTGCACGACTTTCTACTACAAAACGTTTGGAGCACACTCGGCCACTGGCCGACGGGGAATCTCATGACGCAAGCCAATAACGCCGTGTACACCGATCTGAGTGTTGATGATCTGGTAAAAGAAGCTCTGAGTCGCGGTGAGGGCGAGCTTGCCGATACCGGCGCGCTGGTTGTTCGCACCGGTCACCGCACCGGCCGCTCGCCAGTCGATCGTTTCATCGTTGACGAGCCATCCACTTCGGCTTCCATCGCCTGGGGCCCGATCAATCGCAAGTTCCCGGCCGACAAGTTCGATGCCCTGTGGGACCGCGTTGAAGCGTTCAATAATGCGCAAGAGCATTTCGTTTCCCACGTACATGTAGGTGCATCTGCCGATCACTACCTGGCCGTGAAAATGACCACCCAGACTGCCTGGCAGAACCTGTTCGGTCGTTGCCTGTTCATCAACCCGGCGCAGTACAACCCGGCTGGCCGTGATGAGTGGCAAGTGCTCAACGTCGCCAACTTCGAATGCGTTCCAGAGCGTGACGGCACCAACTCCGATGGTTGCGTGATCCTCAACTTCGCACAGAAGAAAGTGCTGATCGCCGGCATGCGCTACGCCGGTGAAATGAAGAAAGCCATGTTCTCGGTGCAGAACTACCTGCTGCCCGCCTCTGACGTGCTGCCAATGCACTGCGCCGCCAACATCGGCGAAGCGGGCGACGTGACCCTGTTCTTCGGTCTGTCCGGCACCGGCAAAACCACCCTGTCCGCCGACGAAAGCCGTTACCTGATCGGTGACGATGAACACGGCTGGGGCGAAGGCGTTGTCTTCAACATCGAAGGCGGCTGCTACGCCAAGTGCATCGACTTGTCCGAGAAGAACGAGCCGGTCATCTGGAAAGCCATCAAGCACGGCGCAGTCCTGGAAAACGTCGTTATCGATGACGCCAAGCACGCCGACTACGCCGACGTCAGCCTGACCCAGAACAGCCGCGCGGCCTACCCGCTGGAACACGTTGCCAAGCGTTCCGAGAAGAACCTCGGTGGCGAGCCAAACGCGGTGATCTTCCTGACTTGCGACCTGACCGGCGTCCTGCCGCCAGTGTCGATCCTCAGCGAAGAACAAGCGGCCTACCACTTCCTGTCCGGCTACACCGCTCTGGTGGGCTCGACCGAAATGGGTTCCGGCAGCGGCATCAAGTCGACCTTCTCCACCTGCTTCGGCGCACCGTTCTTCCCGCGTCCGGCCGGCGAATACGCAGAACTGCTGATCAAGCGCATCCGCGGCTTCGGCTCCAAGGTCTACCTGGTCAACACCGGCTGGACCGGCGGCGGCTACGGCGTTGGCAAGCGCTTCAACATCCCGACCACTCGTGGCGTGATTGCAGCGATCCAGAGCGGCGCGTTGATCGGTGCTGAAACCGAGCACCTCGACACCATCAACCTCGACGTGCCGTTGGCAGTGCCGGGCGTTGAGACTGGCCTGTTGAACCCACGTAACACCTGGGCTGACAAGGCTGCTTATGATGAAGCGGCCAAGGCTCTGGCCGGTTTGTTTGTTGAGAACTTCAAGAAGTTTGAAGTGAGCGACGCGATCAAGGCTGCGGGTCCTAAGCTGTAAGGCTTGGATTTGGCGAATGAAAAAGCCGCCCTTTGAGGGCGGCTTTTTTGTGGGCGTTCGGTTCAGGTTTTCAGGTGTAGAACGAACGCTCCGACTAACACCAAGACCACGCCCAGCACCTGTATTTTCGCCAGCCTCTCCTTGAAGAAAACGTAGCCCAGAATTGCCGCAATCCCTCCGGATAACGTGCTGATCACTGTCACCACCGATACCGACCCCGCCACCGCGCCCCAGGCGAATGACGAGAATCCACCAAGGTTCATGAGACTGGCACCGGTCAGCGTCATGCAGTTCTTCAGTGGCGGAATTTTCAGACCGTCCTTTACCCTCAACACCATGACCACCAGCACGATCAGCCCGATCAGATACGCGAGCCAAAGCATCGTCACCGGACCCAGCACCGGAAGAACGAAGCGTCCTTGCAACCAGAAACTCGTGCCATAAAAAACAGCGGCCAACAGTGCGTAGGCAATCGAACTGCTGGCCTGAGTGGTGTGTGGAAGTTTCGAGTCTGAGTGGATGCTGGAGAGGATGACCCCGATCACGCACAGCGCGATACACAGCAGTTGCACCAGGTTGATCTGTTCACCGCCCGCCCAGGACAGCAACGTGGTAACCACGCCGTAAGAGGTCACCAACGGCGCGACGATAGAGGCTTTGCCTAGGGCGAACGCCTTGGACAAGGCCAGCGCTCCAGACACGGTCAGCACCGCGGCGACAATGCCGATCAGCCAGACATCGAGCGATGCCGACAGGGATTTGAGAATGAAAGAGGGAAAAGCGATCAGCAACAGGCTCATGATGCTGAAGCCCAGTGCCTGACCGAAATAGACAGCGCGTTTAACGCCGACCGCGCGGGCGTTCAACCCCACCAGAAAATCCGTGCCGCCCCAAAGCAAGGCGGCGAGCAAACCCATCAATACGTCCACGCTATGTCCTTATAGGTGTGTTTGGGGAGCGCATCGTAACCTTTGGGTCGGAAGTGGCGATAGCTGCGGAAATCGAGGGGAGCGGTTTCTCGGTATTAAACCCTCGCACGCGCCCCAATCTACATGCCTCGTTATGTGTTGGATTCAGGCTTCTTTTTTTTCGTAAATAAAGCGGAGAAAGCGTGGGTATTCAGTGGGAAGTCGTCCGGGTCAAACCCGCTGTAATCTGACTCACGAATAACACTGCCTGTCTGAGAGCCGAATGGTTTGCTTACCTTGGCGGTAGTGGTGCTTTGTTCGTGCCTGGTTTTTTTGATCTTTGGACTTGGGGCTCGACTTAACTGAGCATCCTGTAATCGACGTCCCATCTCATCGGATTCGCCAAGCTTGTTCAGGTCTTGCTCCAGACTCAATACCTGCATCACTGACAGATACGCCCCCATTGTCACCCCAGCAGCACCCGACTCCAGTGAGCGTAAGGTCATGACAGACATACCCGCTCGCTCTGCCACCATTTTGGCGGTCAGCCTTCGACGTAAACGAGCCAATTTCATGCGTTCGCCGAACTCGGTAAGCAGTCGTTTTGTACGAGGAAGCAGTGGCGCTGTTTTTCTAGCCATGCAGCTAATATTCCTTCACTTCTGAGGTGATAGCGCCAGAATAATTGCAGTTATGCAGGCAGGTTCAGATGCTTCAGCTGATTTATTGGCTTTCCAACTCCTGTGTATCCCACCGTTGCACCTTGACCGCTCGGTAAAGCATGCCGATGGTCACCGGGACTTTTTCACCGCGACCTTTTGCCCTTCGTTTGAGATGCACATCAAACCCTTCCGGCTGAAAGTAGCGATAGGCGTCGTAGTCCACGAGGTCGATTCCGAACTGCTCTTCCAGCGCTTCCATCAAATGCCGCGCATCAGCGCCGTTGCAGCCCAGGTCGAAGTTGATCGAGGTGGTGAGGCTGATGGTTTTGCGTTCGGGCAGGCCGAGTTCTTCGTGCAGTAGCTGCATGAGCAGGTGCATCGTGTGGTCGTCGGGGAAGTTGGGGGCGAGGTTCATGGAGCGTCTTCCGTTAGGGGTATCTCGATGAGACGGATTAAGCCTGATTTTGCGGTGCGTTGGATGTTGATCAGTGCTGTGTACCTGGTGCGCGCGGGAAGGTTGGCGCTCGCCGCGTAGGATTTCGTTCATCTGTTGCACGCTCACCATTAACTCATCGAAAAATTTGCTCATTGTTGTCTCCGGTGTTTGACGCTCGACGGTTCCAGAGCCGAACGCGGAACGTCCGTAGAGGCATTCCCACGCAGAGCGTGGGAACGATCTTCACTCGGCGTCAGGCGGGTGCTTTCCAGCCCATCATGCGTTGTTGGGCGACTTGGAGCAGGTCGCAGCCGTCCTGGGCCAAGAGGTAGAGCGCGTGGGTGATGTGCGGAATGTCTTCGACGTCGCCGTGTTTGAAGCAAACGCAGTGCAGGGTTTTGAGGAGGTCGCTGGAGGCTCGGATGCGCTGGAGGGCGGCTTCGAGGATGTCCTGGGGGTTGGCCTCTGTGTCGATGATCAGGGGCTGGGAATTTGTGAGGTTGGTTTGCAGTGGGAGGTAACGATCGTTTGTAAGTGTCATTATTTGTAGCCTCAAATGCATAAGAAAGAACCGCCGCCACCGTGACCAAGCGATGGGAGGCGGACTGTGTTCGGGTTGGTCAACCGATGAGGCTCACATCCCGGCACGCCCGAAGGCGTCCCAAACACAGCCGCCATATAGCGTGCAGGCACTTGAAGTGCCAGCAGCATACAACGGACGCTTAGATATGAGCCATTCGGGTGACCAAGCCCGAGCCGCTGATTTGGCAGCGACAGTCACGACTATAGATACGAGCCACCAACCAGCGATAGACGACAAAGAGTCTCCGCTTGTAGGACCTTGCCGAACCTCGGCTAGGCCCTTTCTATAGGATTATTCTGCGACGTATTTTCTCGCGCTTTTCCGCCATCAGCTTCCTTGCGTCCTCATCAGAAATGCTCGGTCTTGGATCATCGATGCTGGCCTGAACCTGCCGGATGAACCACGCCTCGTAGGCCGCATCGTCGATGGGAGCCTCACAGCATTTGCATGTCGCTTTTTCCTTCATCGGTTTCACCTCTGATTATTTGCAATTGAGCTGACGACCCCACCCCCCATCACTTACCCAATATGCTTATAAGCCCCCAAATCCTGCAGGCCAGTGGTCAACCCGGTCGCCGGCGCGTAGATCGTGCCTTTCACTGCCGAGAACTTGACCCCGTTGCTGCCCAGCGAAACGTAGCGTTCGCCCTGGTCCAGTTCGGTGAAGTAGGTGTAGGAGAATTTTTCCATCGCCTTGTATTTAGCGGCGGCGCTGGCCATGGCGTTGTGGTGGTTCTGCAGGTCGGTCGGGGTCAGGTTGGAGGTTTTGTTCAGCGGAACGCCCCAGCGTTTCAGGCACACTTCGGCAAAGTGACGGACGATCACGCCGGGCTCGGCCAGCGCTTTAGGGCCGCTGACGCCATCGACTGCGGCGTTGCCGACCAGCGTGCCGTGGCGGCCGGGCATCGGGTAGATGTGGGTTCGGGTGCCGGTGGCCGTTTGCGGGATGACGCAGCTGAAGCCTTTGGAGCGTTCGTCCCGAGCGTAGAAAGCGACGTATTCTTTAACGTTGGCATTCAGTTTGACTTTGTCTTCCTGAAAGTTGCCGATGCCGGGGACCGGATCAATAGCGAAGATATTCACCGGAATGTTCTTGAGTGCGCTGTCCTTGAACATGGCATTGGCCAGCATATGGCAACTAATAGCGCCACGACTCCAACCGACCAAGTTGACGTTGGTTGGAATAATGCCGTCCTTGCGGAATGTCTTGATGATTTGTTCCTGCAACTTTTGTTGGGTCACGCTGCGGTCGCCGTAGTTGTACTTGCGCCACATCCAGGAGCCTTCAACTTTCACATCTTCAATGGGAATGCCGGCAGCCTTTAGGCGGTTGTATTCAGCCTCTGTCAGTTTTTCACGCTCCCAGTCACATTTGCCTTTGATGATGTTGATGGCGTGCTTGACGTTCTCCTCCCAGCCCTTGCCGAACAGCGTGCCGCTCAGGCCGTAGTCCTTGGATTGGGTGAAGAGTTCGTCAGCTTGCAGGTTGCTGGTGCCAGGGCCGTCAATCACGATCCATTCGGCAAATTCGCGACCACCGTGATGGGAAGCCAGTGTCGAGACCAACTCTCCATTCCAGTAAGTTGGGTTCTGGCTGTCGAATTTGGTCGAGCCGGTGCCGCAAAAGAAAATAGTTAATGTAGTCATTGTAGTGCTCTTGATTGGTTTAAGAGCTTACAGACTAATGTTTGTTGTTTGTGAGTTGAAGAAGTTAGTTGTTTCTATGTTTGTGCTTTTAAAGTTCTACTCTTTGTCTTCCGATGTCGAGAAGTTCACAGCCATCCTGCGTTAATAAATAAAGTGCATTCACTATATGGGGAATGTCTTTCACATCAGCCTGCTTGAAGCACAGGCAGTAAAGTGTTTCGAGCAGGTCGCTGGCGGCGCGCAGACGTTGGTGAGCGGCGTCCAGGACGGCGCGGGTGCTGGCGGCGGTATCAATGACCAAAACGGGCGTTTCGCTGTAGCTGGTTTTGAGCGGGCGATAGCGGTCTTGCATGAGGTCAGTCCTGTATTCAAACGGCGCGGCAAACTATAGAGGCGTGCATACAAGCGTCGCAATACAGCGCAAATGGACGGCGTTTGTAGGGGATTTACCTGCGTTGTGGCCTTTTGCCTACGTGTACCCCGAGGCTTTTTTCAGTAATTCCCCTAGAAGTCGAATTTCCTACGTGTTTGTCAGGCGCAGCGCACCAATCCTCTGTATGGTGCGCGCCAGAATCTGTAGGACGTTAAAAAACGTCTGTCTAACGCTTAAAGGGAATTAAGTATGCAATGGCTACGTATGGCCTCGATTTTATTGCTGTGGGCGGGTGTCTGTCGTTTGACAGGCGCGGCTGACGCGAGCCACACAATGGATCTTGCCAACATGGATCGCACCGGTTGGCCGGATGCGCTGACAAGCCAGGCGAACGTTGACACCGCGTCCCGCGCCGAGGTGTTGATGTTCGGCAAGGCGCTGCTGGCCAGCGAAATGCTCGACGAACAAGGTCTGAAACAGCGACTGGGCGTGTAGGATGTAAAGCTCAAGTCGGTCAGGCAAGTGCGTGACGGTCTGTGGGATCGGTTACTGACCACCTACCGCAGCGCCAGTCAGAACTGCGACGGCGAACCCTTCTGCCCCCGCGTGCGAAGCGTCGCCGATTTGCGTCAGTTGGCGGCCGCGTTCACTGGCGAAATCAGCCCGGCTCATGCGGTTTGGGCGAGCAAGAGCCGGGTGTATCAGGAGCAGATATTGAACGAGCAGCTGCGGGTGGCGGTAATGGTGCCGTAGCCACTCATGGCGTAGTCGTCAGGATGTTCGCCAGGCTTGTTGGGCTGCGCATTCCAGGGTGTCGCACGTAGCGAGCAATGGGGGTTCTTCGGGAATCCTGTCACAGCCGTTCAGCAGCAGGGATGTCAGGATCAGGGCGATCGCGAAAAGCGACTTTTGAGGCATGGTCGTTCCTTGTTCAAATGCCGCGCTCATCAGGCGTCCTGCCGTGATGTGAAGTGCGCGGACGGTGGTTGTGCGAGAAAGACCTTAACGTCAGATCCAAGGGCTGCGCGAGGAACAAAGTGTTTCGTTTGTTTCATCCTGTGGCAGAGGACCCTGGAGCGAGGCGGTATCATCCCGTATCGTTTTGGTCCCCGACCTTTTCTCGACTCGCTGCGTTTGCCGGCTAGGCTTTGGGCTTCGCAGCGGTCAACGGAGTGACAGCTTATGCACAACACCCTGGAACAGGTTTTCGGTTATCCACAGTTTCGGCCCGGCCAGGAGGCGGCGGTCAGCGCGGTGTTGGCCGGGCGCTCGGCGGCGGCGATTTTCCCCACCGGCTCAGGCAAGTCTCTTTGCTATCAATTGCCGGCCCTGTTACTGCCGCACCTGACGCTGGTGGTCTCGCCGCTGCTGGCGTTGATGCAGGATCAGTTGGCCTTCCTACAACGCCATGGCATTGCGGCAGGCAGCATCGATTCGGCCCAGAGCCGCGATGACGCAAGCGATGTGATGGCCCGGGCCAAGTCCGGCGAACTGAAGATTTTGATGATCTCTGTGGAGCGCCTGAAGAACGAGCGCTTCCGCAATTTCCTGCAGCAGGTGCCGATCTCGCTGCTGGTGGTGGACGAGGCGCACTGCATCTCGGAGTGGGGCCACAATTTCCGCCCCGACTACCTCAAGCTTCCCGACTACCAACGCCAGTTCAACATTCCGCAGGCGCTGCTGCTGACGGCCACCGCAACGCCCAAAGTGATCGCGGACATGGAGGCCAAATTCGGCATTGCGCCGGAAGATGTGGTGACCACGGGTTTTTACAGGCCGAACCTCAACTTGTTAGTCGAGCCGGTACGCGGTCAGGACAAGCGCCGACGTCTGGTCGAGTGGATGAGCGAACGTCCCGGCCAGCCAAGCATTGTCTACGTCACCCTGCAAAAAACCGCTGAGCACATCGCCGAACATCTGGGGCGCAATGGCATTCAGGCCGAGGCTTATCACGCCGGTTTGCCCCACGAACAGCGCGAAGCCATCCAGAAGCGCTTTATGGGTGGGCAGTCCAATTGCATCGTGGCCACCATTGCCTTCGGCATGGGGATCGACAAGAGCGATATCCGCAACGTGGTGCATTTCGACCTGCCCAAATCCATCGAAAACTACAGCCAGGAAATTGGCCGCGCCGGGCGTGACGGGCAGCCATCCGATTGCCTGGTGCTGGCGAATCGCGACAGCCTTAATGTGCTGGAAAACTTCGTCTACGGCGACACGCCAGAGCTGGATGGCATTCGCTGTGTACTCGATGAGATGCAAGCGGCTGCGCCGGAGGGGCAGTGGGAGTTTCTGCTGGGGCCCTTGTCGGACCAGAGCAATATTCGCCAATTGCCGCTCAAGACCTTACTGGTGCAACTTGAGCTGCGCGGTTTGATCGCGCCGCGCTACGCCTATTACGCGGAATACCGCTTCAAGTATTTGCAAGAGCCGGAAGCCTTGCTGGCCCGTTTCGAGGGTGAGCGCAAAGACTTTGTCGCGGCCATCATCCAGACCTCCAGCCGCGCCCGAACCTGGGCCACGGTGAATTTCGACGCGCTCCATGAACAACATCAAGCCGAGCGCAACCGGGTGGTCAAGGCACTGGATTATTTCCAGGAGAAAGGCTGGGTCGAACTGGAAAGCAAGCAAATGACCGAGGTCTACAGCCTGCTGCAAAACAACGTCGACAGTCAGGCACTGAGCGTCGAACTGCACGCCTGTTTTACCCAGCATGAACGCACCGAAATCGCACGGATTCACGCCATGCTGGATCTGTTCGCCACCGATCATTGCCTGGGCTATCGCCTGGCCGAGTACTTCGGCGACGAAAACGCGCCTCGTCAGTGCGGGCATTGTTCGGTGTGTCATGGGCATGTGGCGCGGCTGCCTGCGCCTCCGGAATTGCCGGCGCTTGTGGATAAAAACTTTGAAGCGCTGTGTGGTGATTTTATCCACAGGCATGAACAGCACACCGGCAATGTACCGTCGGCCGAACGCGTAACGCGGTTTTTGTGCGGGATCAGCGTGCCGCTGTTTACCAAGCTCAAGGCGCGTTCGATTTCGGGATTTGCGGCGCTGGAGAATTATCCGTATGCCGAGGTGCGGACATGGGCTGAAGCACATCTGCCCGGTTGAAACGCGGACCAATGTGGGAGCGGGCTTGCTCGCGAAAGCGGAGTGTCAGTCGACATCATCGCTGACCGTCATACCGCTTTCGCGAGCAAGCCCGCTCCCACAGGATCTTTGGTGTACTCGGAGGTAGATCCATCCGCTGAATGTTGCTCATCACAGGAATAAATTTCAAAAATGCCCAGCGGCTGACTATGGTGAGGGCTGTCTTTGGATCGCCAACAAGAGAACAACTATGAGCCAGACACCGTTCAACATTCAGCGCGCCGCCGTGATCGGAGCGGGCACCATGGGCCGTGGCATCGTCATGTGCCTGGCCAATGCCGGCGTTCCGGTGCAGTGGGTCGACAACAATCCGCAGATGCTGGAACAGGCGCTGGTCACCGTGGCAGACACCTACGCGCACAATGTGCGACAGGGCCGCATCGATCAGGCCGAGGCAGACGCGCGCATCGCTCGGGTCACGGCGGCGGCTGATTATGCGGCGATCCGCGATGTTGATCTGGTGATCGAAGCGGTTTACGAAAACCTGGAGCTCAAGCAAAAGATTTTCCGCGAATTGGACGGACTGCTCAAACCCGAAGCGATTCTGGCCAGCAACACTTCAGCGCTGGATATCGACGCCATCGCGGCGGCGACTCGCCGTCCGGCTCAGGTCCTGGGCCTGCATTTCTTCAGCCCGGCCCACATCATGAAATTGCTGGAAATCGTCCGCGGCGCCCAGACTTCGCCAGCAGTGCTCGACGCGGCGCTGGAGTTGGGCAAACGCATGGGCAAGGTCAGCGTAGTGGCGGGCAACTGCGATGGTTTCATCGGCAACCGCATGCTCAATACCTACGTGCTTGAAGCGCGCAAGATGCTGTTGGAGGGCGCTTATCCCTATCAGGTGGATGCGGCGCTGCAAGGTTTCGGTTTTGCCATGGGGCCGTTCCGCATGTACGACGTGGTGGGCGTCGACTTGGGTTGGCGCGCTCGGGAATTGGCCGGCACAGGGCAGGATGCGCCGGAGGTTCAGGTGGATAACCGCTTGTGCGAACTGGGGCGTTTTGGTCAAAAGAGCGGCAACGGCTATTACCACTACGAACCGGGCAGCCGACAGGCTGAACACGATCCGGAAGTTGATGCGCTGGTGTTAAAGGTCAGCGAAGGGCTTGGGTTCCAGCGTCGCGAGATCAGCCCTGAGGAGATTCTCGAGCGCTGCCTGCTGGCGTTGGTCAACGAAGGCGCGAAGATCCTTCAGGAAGGTATTGCGGGTTCGGCGCACGACATCGATCTGGTCTATCTCAACGGTTATGGTTTCCCGGCGGACAAGGGCGGGCCGATGGCGTGGGCGGATCAGCAAGGGCTGGCGGATATTCATCAGCGGTTGATGGCGCTTGAGACCCGTCAGGGCGATCACTGGAAACCGGCGCGGTTGATTGGTGAGTTGGAGGCGGCTGGTAAGGGCTTTTCTGACAGGTGATTGATGCAGCGCTTTTGAAGGCCTCTTCGCGAGCAAGCCCGCTCCCCCAAGGGGACTCTGTCGTTCACAAACTATGTGTTCACAGAAGATCAAATGTGGGAGCGGGCTTGCTCGCGAAGAACGATGACTCGGTATTCGCCTTAGACTGGCAAACCAACTCCAGGAATCGACACTGATGTCCAACTCGATGCCCCAACGCACCGACTACCCGCACTTCCAGCCCATCACCACCCGCTGGCACGACAACGACGCCTACGGCCACGTCAATAACGTCACCTACTACAGCTTTTTCGACACGGCGGTGAACACCTACCTGATCGAAGTCGGTGGGCTGGATATCCATGACGGCGAGGTAGTGGGTTTTGTGGTGAGTTCGTCTTGCGATTACTTTGCCTCCATCGCCTTTCCGGACCGGATCGAGATCGGACTGAGGGTGGGCAAATTGGGCAACAGCTCGGTGCAATACGAGCTGGCGGTGTTCAAGGCCGGGGAAGAAGAGGCCTGCGCGGCGGGGCGTTTCGTGCATGTGTTTGTGGATCGGGCGTCGAATCAGCCGGTGGCGATTCCTGCCGGGTTGCGCGGTGCACTGGAGCGACTGGTGGTTTGACGTTCAAAAAAAATCGCAGCCCTTGGGCTGCGATTTTTTGATCTGTCTGACCGCAAAGCCATTCAGGGCTCAATGGTGACGATTGTGTTTGTGATGCTTGCGATGACCATAGGCATGACCACGGCCTGGGTGGCCGTCACGGTAGTAACGACGATCATCACGGCCGCCGCGATAGGAGCGACGATCATCGTCCTCATCGCTCTTGTTGCCCATGTAGTTACCCAGCGCGCCACCGGCGCCGCCGCCTGCTGCGGAGCCGATCAGGCTGCCGGTGGTGCCGCCCATGCTGCGGCCGACCACGTTGCCGCCTGCTGCGCCCAACGCACCGCCAATGGCGGCTTCGCCACGGCTGCGTTTGTCTGCGCCGACTGCGCTACCACCCGCGCCGCCCAGGGCCGCGCCAATGGTGGAACCTGTATTGCCGCCTAGCGATTGACCGACGACCGAGCCAAGAACCCCGCCCAATGCGCCGCCCACACCTGCTTCGGTGGTGCCTCCGGCAGAAGCGAAGCCACTGACCAGGCCAAGGGACAACAAGAGAATCGAGGAGAACTTCATAGAGGAACCTCAAGGGGATGACGGCGCGATCCTGAGGCTGTGTCCTGGTCGTGACAATCGAAATCCGACAAGTAACACGACTTGAGCACATTTCTATAAGTTACTGTTTTTTGAGCGGAACTTAAGGGTTTTTCGCCGGTCTTTAGCTACTTTGGACAGGCCGTTTTTGTGAAAAAACGGCCTTTTTTGTGGGCGATTGGAAAGTTGCGGGAGGCGATCATGTGTTGCCCTTGCGGGCGCCTTCGCGGGCAAGCCTCGCTCCTACAGGATCCGTGTCATGTACAAAAAATGCATACGACACAGAACCTGTGGGAGCGAGGCTTGCCCGCGAAAAGGCCGGACCTGCTGTCGCGTTACGCCGACTTGGCCAAAATCAGCCCGGTCTCACTCGCCGCTTCCAGCCGGATCGCCACAAACTTCGATGTCGGCGTATGGCTGCCATCCCCGGTGCTTTCCAGCGGCACCAGCGGATTCACTTCCGGGTAATACGCAGCCGCCTGCCCCGCAGGAATATCAAACGCCAGCAGGGTAAAGCCCTTCACCCGACGCTCACGCCCGTCATCCCAGATCGAGACGATGTCAGCCTTTTGCCCAGGCTTGAAGCCCAGGCGAATGATGTCGGCTTCATTGACGAACAACACATCCCGCTGACCCTTCACGCCACGATAACGATCATCCAGCCCATAAATCGTGGTGTTGTACTGATCGTGAGAACGCATCGACTGCATGATCAGGTCCGGCAACACGCCGGTGGCGCGGGTGCGTTCGTGGACCAGGTCTTTGGGCAGGGCGTTCGGCCGGAAGTTGGCGCGCCCGGACGGGGTGTTCCACTTGCGCGCACCGGCACTGTTGCCGAGGTAGAAACCGCCCGGATTTTTGATCTTCTCGTTGAAGTCGCGAAAGCCTGGAATGGTATCGGCGATCAGGTCGCGGATGCGGCTGTAATCGGCCACCAGCCAGGCCCAGTCCACCGGTTTGCTGCCCAGGGTCGCGGCAGCGATGCCGGCGATAATCCACGGCTCCGAGCGCATCTGATTCGACAGTGCCTGCAACTGGCCGTTGGAAGCGTGGACCATGCTGAACGAGTCTTCAACGGTCACCGCTTGCGGGCCTTCGGTCTGGATGTCGATGTCGGTACGGCCCAGGCACGGCAGGATCAGCGCGTCTTTACCGTGCGCCAAGTGGCTGCGGTTGAGCTTGGTGCTGATCTGCACGGTCAGGTCGCAATTGCTCAGGGCCTGGAAGGTGCGAGAGCTGTCCGGAGTGGCTTGGGCGAAGTTGCCACCCAGGCCGATGAACACTTTCGCGCGGCCGTCGGCCATCGCGTGAATCGCCTCGACCACGTTGTGTCCGTTTTCACGCGGCACTTTGAACTGGAAGCGCCGCTCCAGGGAATCAAGGAACGCCACGGGCGGACGTTCGTTGATGCCCATCGTGCGGTCGCCCTGCACGTTACTGTGGCCACGCACCGGGCACAGACCGGCGCCCGGCCGGCCGATGTTGCCGCGCAGCAGCATCAGGTTGGCGATTTCCTGAATGGTCGCCACCGAGTGGCGGTGCTGGGTAATACCCATCGCCCAGCACATGATCACGTTCTTGCCTTTGACGTACATGCGCGCCGCTTGCTCGATGTCCACCAGGGTCAGGCCGGACTGCTCGACGATCTGTTCCCATGAGGTGTCGTCGACGGTGCCCAGGTATTCCAGCACGTTGACGCTGTGCTCATTGAGGAAGTCGTGGTCGAACACCGCAGGCTCGCCTGCTTTCTGCGCATCGCGTTCCCATTGCAGCAGGAATTTCGCCATGCCACGCATGATCGCCATGTCGCCGCCCAATGCCGGACGGAAGTACGCGGTGTTGGTCGGCTTGTCGCCGTTGGTGAGCATTTCGATCGGGTGCTGCGGATGCTGGAAGCGCTCCAGGCCGCGCTCTTTCAGCGGGTTGATGCACACCACTTGAGCGCCGCGTTTTACGGCTTCGCGCAAAGGTTCGAGCATCCGCGGATGGTTGGTGCCCGGGTTCTGGCCCCAGACAAATATCGCATCGGCGTGTTCGAAATCGTCGAAGGTCACAGTGCCTTTACCGACGCCGACACTTTGCGCCAATGCCACACCACTGGCCTCGTGGCACATGTTCGAGCAGTCGGGGAAGTTGTTGGTGCCGTAGGTGCGTACGAACAATTGATAGAGGTAGGCCGCTTCGTTGCTGGCGCGGCCCGAGGTGTAGAACTCGGCCTGGTTCGGGCTCGACAGGCCCTGCAAATGCTTAGCGATCAAGGCGAACGCAGCTTCCCAGCTGATCGGCTTGTAGCGATCGGTTTCGGCGTCATAGCTCAACGGCTCGGTCAGACGACCCTGATATTCCAGCCAATAGTCACTTTGTTCCAGCAACGAACTGACGCTGTGTTTAGCAAAGAAAGCCCCGTCGACACGCCGTTTGGTCGCTTCCCAGTTCACCGCTTTGGCGCCGTTCTCGCAGAACGCCACCATGCCGGCTTCGTTGGAATCGCCCCAGGCGCAACCGGGGCAGTCGAACCCGCCGTTCTTGTTGGTCTTGAGCATCATGCGCAGGTTTTTCAGCGCGTTGTCACTGGTCAACCAGGCCCGGGCAACACTGGCCAGTGCGCCCCAGCCACCGGCCGGGCCTTTGTAGGGCTTGTAGCGAGGGACGGGTTTCTGGTCGGCTTGACGGTGTTGACTCACGCTTGATTCTCCAATGCCGGGCTGTAGACCCGCGGCGCATTCTTCTGGGGCAGATGGATGAGATTGAGGTTGTGGCGGCGGGCCCATTGCACGGCAAGGCCCGTGGGTGACGACAGGCTGACGAGGGTCTGGATGCCTGCGCGCAACACTTTCTGGATCAATTCGAGGCTGCAACGGCTGGTGACAATCGCCAGGCCGCCTTCAGTCGGGATCTTCTGGCGGATCAACCCGCCAATCAGCTTATCGAGTGCGTTATGCCGGCCGATGTCTTCACGGCCCAGCAGCAATTCGCCCTGACCGTTCATGAACACCGCCGCATGCACTGCGCCGGAGTACTGGCCAAGCGGCTGGAACGCACCGATGCGTTGACGCAAACCATCAAGCCACTCGGCGGGCGGCAATGGCGCGCCGGGCAACACCTTAAGGTCTGGCAGCGCCTGTTCCACCGCCTCGACGCCACAGAGCCCGCAGCCGCTGGTGCCGGCCATTTGCCGACGCTGCTGCTTGAGGTTCCAGAAAGCGCGGTTGGCGATGGTCACTTGGGCGTATTGCGCCGAGCCCGAGCCGCTGAGTTGCAAGTCATAGATGTCGGAGGCGTCTTCGATGATGCCGCTGCCGAGACTGAAACCGACGATGAAGTCTTCAAGGTCCGTCGGCGTGACCAACATCACCGCCTGACTGATGCCGTTATAAGCGATCGCCAACGCGACTTCCTCGGCGAGCGCGGTGCTGGTCGATTCGGTGCATTGAAGGTCGCTGTAACTGTAGGTCTGGCTGGCGGCAGGCGCGGGCGTTTCTACGGCTGGCGCCGCGCAGGCAGGGCGCTTGGCGTTCATGAGGCATCACCGACGGTTTGGTCAGCTTTAAGCCTAGGCGCGTCAGTTTGTCGCGTCTAATCGCTTATACCGATCTACCGATAGATGGCGTCGATCAAGAGTCCGCCAACGATTTCTGATAGATCGCAAAGCAGGCTTCCGCCAATGCCGAGCGTGGGGCGCTGCGGCGCATGATCAGCCCCAGCCGGGCGAGGGTCTGGGCGTTTTCGATGGGTTGCAGGCGCAAGTGATCGGTGAGGTTTTCGAGGCCGCCGTTCAACGGCATCACCGCGCAGCAGAGGCCACCATGCACGGCTTGTAACAATTGGTGGACGGCATCGGTTTGCAAAAGCGGTTGTGGTGTCAGGCCGCGGCTGTGGAAGTTGTGGTCAATGGACTGGCGAAAGTGCATGCCACTGGTGAGCATGCCCAGCGGCAGTTCGATCAAAGACTCCCAACTGAGCGGTGCCTCGCCGAAGCTGAAGAAGCGCTGATCGTAGAGCAGGCCCATGTGGGTTTCACTGAAGGCCAGTGAATCGAAGCGCTCGTTGTCCAGACGCTCCAGGTACGACACGCCGAGGTCCAGACGATTGTTTGCCAGTTGTTCGAGGATTTGCTCGGAACTCAGGGCCGAGAGTTCAAAACGCAGGTTCGGGTGTTCGGCGTGCAGGCGTTGCATCAAAGGCAGCGGATCGAAACTCGACAGCGGCACCACACCTAACCGCAGCGTACCGACCAGATTGCCACGGCAGGCGGCGGCCTCGGCCTGCAAGCCGTCATAAGCCGCCAGCACCGTGCGCGCCCACGCCAACACGCGCTCGCCCGGCGCAGTGAAGCCTTCGAAGCGCTGGCCGCGATTGACCAGCGGCAGGTCCAGTTCCTCTTCGAGGCTGCGCAGGCGCATGGACAGGGTCGGCTGGGTGATATGACAGCGCGCAGCGGCCTGGCCGAAGTGGCGGGTTTCGTCGAGGGCGATGAGGAATTTCAGCTGCTTGATGTCCATCTTCGCTCCAGGGCGCGGTGAGGAAGGGGATTCTAGCGCTTGCGCCGGATCAACGTCATTGGTCGGGTTGGAACCGGGGGTTTCAAGCTTGGTCTAGTCTTTTGCGTCTGGAACCTAAAACCCAAGGAGAGTGCACCATGAGTATTTTTAGCTTTGTGAAAGAAGCAGGCGAAAAACTTATCGATCTGCTGACGCCGGGCAACGCCAATGCCAGCGAGCAGTTGAAGGAACACATCAGCAAGGTCGGCCTGGGTAACCCGAATGTACAAGCGACGGTGGATGGAGACAAAGTCACCGTGACCGGCGAAGTCGGCAGTCAGGAAGAGAAGGAAAAAATTCTGCTGGCGGTGGGCAATATTGCCGGTGTTGGTAGTGTGGATGACCAGATCACCGTGACCGGGCCGGTGGTAGTGGCCGCAAAGTTTGTCACCGTCGTGAAGGGCGACACCCTCAGCGCGATTTCCCTGCGCGTGTATGGCGATGCCAATAAGTATCAAAAAATCTTTGAGGCGAACAAGCCGATGCTCAAGGATGTGAACAAGATCTATCCGGGGCAGTCGTTGCGGATTCCTGAGTAACCCTCAAGACCGATTGATGGCTTTCGCGGGCAAGCCTCGCTCCTACAGGATTTGTGTCGTACGCATGCATCGTGAACGACACAAATCCTGTAGGAGCGAGGCTTGCCCGCGATGCAGGCGACTCGGTCTAAAGCCCTGCAATCAACTCCCGATAATCCCCAACCGCCGCAAACTCCGCCGTGTCCTTCGGCCCTTTGCGACTGTCCGGCTCACTCACCGCCAGCAAATGCGCCACTCCAAAACTGCGCGCGCTGCGCAGGATCGGCAACGTATCGTCGATAAACAGGCTGCGCGCCGGATCAAAACCGATGTCCGCCTGCAACGCCTCCCAGAACTGCGGATTCTCCTTGGGGAAACCGTAGTCATGCGAGCTAATCAACCGCTCGAAGTACGGCGCCAGTTCAATCCTTTCCAGTTTCAATGACAGCGAATCACGGTGCGCATTGGTGATCATCACCACGCGCTTGCCCGCCTGTTTGATCGCCGCCAGAAACGTATCGGCATCCGGGCGCAGGGCAATCAGGTGGGCGGTTTCCAGTTTCAGTTCACGCACCGGCAGTTTCAGCTCGGCGCTCCAGAAATCCAGGCAATACCACTGCAACTGACCGGCGTTGCGTTCGAACAGCGGCTGCAGTTCCATCTCGGCCATGGCCCGACTGACCCCGTGCAACTCGGCGTAACGTTGAGGCAGGTGTTCCATCCAGAAATGGTTGTCGTAGTGCAGGTCCAGCAGCGTGCCGTCCATATCCAGCAGAACGGTGTCGATGTCGCGCCAGGGCAGCAGGGACATAAAAAACTTCTCCAACGGTAAAAAAGATATCCGAGGTCAACAATCAGGATAGGCCGGGTATAGTAACCCGCTTACGCCAAGGAGCCTTTCATGCGCCAGAAACCCACCGTACTCGCCCGCGAGATCGTCGCCACCAGCCGTTTGTTCTGCGTCGAAGAGCTGAAACTGCGCTTTTCCAATGGCGTGGAGCGCACCTACGAGCGTCTGGTCGGCAAGGGCGCCGGGTATGGCGCGGTGATGATCGTGGCGATGCTCGATGCGGATCACGCCGTGTTGGTCGAAGAGTATTGCGGCGGCACCGATGCCTATGAGCTGTCGTTGCCCAAGGGCTTGATCGAGCCGGGCGAGGACGTGCTGGCGGCGGCCGAGCGCGAGCTCAAGGAAGAGGCCGGGTATGGCGCGCGGCAGCTGGAGCACCTGACCGAGTTGTCGTTGTCGCCCGGTTACATGAGCCAGAAAATCCAGGTGGTGCTGGCCACCGACCTGTACGAAGAAAGCCTGGAAGGCGACGAGCCCGAGCCGATGGGCGTGGACAAGATCAACCTGCGCGAACTGTCGGCCCTGGCGCAGAATCCGCGATTCACAGAGGGCCGTGCCTTGGCGGCGCTGTATCTGGCCCGTGATCTGTTGACTCAGCGTGGGGTGTTTCTGCCATGAATTTCCCGCATCCGTTGATGGCACCGGTGGTGGAACTGGCGTTGAAGGCTGGCGAAGCGATTTTGCCTTTCTGGCGCATCGGCACGGCGGTGACCGCCAAGGCTGACGATTCACCGGTAACGGCAGCGGACCTGGCCGCTCATCATCTGATTCTGGACGGGCTGACGGCGCTGGACCCGAGCATTCCGGTGCTGTCCGAAGAAGACGCCAACATCCCCCAGAGCGTGCGCGCCGGCTGGCAGCGCTGGTGGCTGGTCGATCCGTTGGACGGGACCAAGGAGTTCATCTCCGGGAGCGAAGAGTTCACCGTCAACATCGCGTTGATCGAGCAGGGCCGGGTGGTGTTTGGCGTGGTGTCGATGCCGACCAATGGACGCTTTTATGTCGGTGGTGCCGGCCTGGGCGCTTGGCGGGGTGATCAAGATGCCGAGGCGTTGCCGATTCAGGTTCGCGAGGTTCCTGCGGCGGGCGAGGCGTTTACCGTGGTCGCCAGCCGCCGGCATTCAAGCCCCGAGCAGGAGCGCTTGCTGGCCGGGTTGAGTGCCAGTCTGGGTGAGCTGCAACTGGCGAATATTGGCAGTTCGTTGAAGTTCTGTTTGCTGGCTGAAGGCGCGGCGGATTGTTATCCGCGGTTGGCGCCGACTTCGCAGTGGGACACGGCGGCGGCACAGGGGGTGCTGGAAGGGGCGGGGGGTGAAGTGCTGGATTTGAGCGGGAAACCGTTTTGTTATCCGGCGCGGGAATCGCTGCTGAATGAGTTCTTTTTGGCGCTGCCGGCGAAGGCTGCGTGGCGCGAAAAACTGCTGGCGCTCGCCCGCGAATAAGATCGTTACGCAAAACCCATGTGGGAGCGGGCTTGCTCGCGAAAGCGGTGTATCAGGCAACATTGATGTTGAAGCTGATGACCCCTTCGCGAGCAAGCCCGCTCCCACAGGTTTTGTGGCGTTCCGGTTCTAGCGGTGCAAGACGTACTGCCCGGTAAACCTCACCGCATCGTCATCGCTATCGGCATTGACGATCCGTGAATGCAACGCCAACCGCGCCCGTCCGTATCGCTGATACGTCGCCAGAAACTTCTTCCACACCGCCGCGCTCGGTGCCTGACAGCTCGCGATCGCATCCATGGTCACCGGCAGTGGATAAGTGATGTGCCCTTCGTGAATCACGATGTGCCCGCCTTCAACCCCTTCTTCATGCAAACGCAAATGCAGCCAGCCCCAACCGGCCAGCACCGCGCCGCAATACAGGCTGCCGCCGAACATGGTGCTTTTGTGATTGACGTTGGCCTCCAGCGGCATGTGCAGGCGCAGTTGCTGGTCGTGCCAGTCGAGCACTTTGAGGCCCATGTCCCGGGTCAACGGAATATCGTGATGAAGGACTGATTCCAGGTGACGACTGTCGCGGCTCATGCACGGGCCTCTTGTTTGAAGATGATGGTTTGACGGTAGCTCAATCGAGTTCGTCGGTGTGGCTGCTGGCGCCACCGTCGGCGAAGTTCAGGCCGTGTTTGCGCAGTTTGTCGTGCAAGGTCTTGCGCGGAATGCCGAGGGCTTCGGCGAGGCTGCGCACCGAGCTGTGAGGGCGGGCCAGTTCGGCTGCAATCAACGATTTTTCGAAGTTTTCCACCTGTTCGCTCAGACCGCCGCTGACCACTTCGACCGTCATGCCGGCAGCCCCCTCCGGCGTGTTGTTATCCAACGCCAGTTCCAAGCCCAAGGCAAAGCGTTCGGCCGCATTTTGCAGTTCTCGCACGTTGCCCGGCCAGGTGTGGCGCAGCAGCAGGGCGCGTTGACCCGGTTGCAGTTCATGGGGCGGCAAGCCATGGCGGGCGCTGGCTTCGTCGGCGAAATGCTGGAACAGCATCAGCGCGTCTTCGCCGCGTTCACGCAACGGTGGAATGCGCAGCGGCGCGACGTTCAGGCGGTAATACAAGTCGGCGCGGAAGCGCCCTTGATCGGCGGACTGACGCAGGTCTTCCTTGGTCGCGGCGATGATGCGGATGTCCAGCGGGATCAATTGATTGCCGCCCAAACGCTCGACCACACGCTCTTGTAACAAGCGCAGCAATTTCACCTGCACATCCAGACTCATGCTTTCGATTTCATCGAGGAACAGCGTGCCGCCATTGGCGAATTCGAACTTGCCGATGCGGCGCTTCTGCGCGCCGGTGAACGCGCCCGGCTCGTGACCGAACAGCTCGCTTTCCACCACCGATTCAGCCAATGCCCCGGCGTTGATCGCCACGAACGGGCCGCTGCGACGGCTGGATAAATCGTGCAGCGCCCGGGCCACGACTTCTTTTCCGGCTCCGGTTTCACCGAGGATCAGCACGTCGGCCTTGGTTGCGGCCAGCGCGCCGATTTGCTCGCGCAAGCGCAGCATCGGTGCCGATTGCCCGACCAGTCGGGTGCTCAGTTCATTACGGTCACTCAGGGCCAGACGCAGGCTGCGGTTATCCAGCACCAGTCGGCGCAGGGCCAAGGCGCGGCGCACACTGTCGAGCAGCGCGTCGCTGGCAAAGGGTTTTTCGAGGAAGTCATAAGCGCCGGCGCGCATGGCCTGGACGGCCAGCGGTACATCGCCGTGGCCGGTGATCAGCAGCACCGGCAGCTCCGGGTCCTGGGCATGCAGTTCGGTCAGCAGTTCGAGGCCGTCCATGCCTGGCATGCGGATGTCGCTGACCACCACGCCCGGCCAGTCGCGCTCCAGTTGCGCAGCCAGGCCTTTGGCTTCGGCGAGCGGGAGGATTTTCAGGCCAGCCAGGTCCAGCGTCTGGCTCAAGGCTTGACGCAAGTGGGGATCGTCGTCGATCAGCACGACCTGGACACGGTTATCGATGGTCATGCACTTCGGTCCTCGGACGGTTGCAGGCTCACACCCGGTGCGCCGGCGCGCAGCTTCAGGGTAATCAGGGCGCCACCTTCCTTGTGGTTGGCGAACGACAGTTCACCGCCGAAGGCGCGCATCAGGGTTTCGCAAATCGCCAGCCCCAGGCCAAGCCCCTGGGTGCGGGTCTTGGTGGTGTAGAAGGGCTCGCTGGCGCGGCCAAGGGCTTCCATGCAAAAGCCGGGGCCGTTGTCGCGAATGTACAGAGTGACGCCGTCAGCAGTGGATTGGGCACTCAACCAGAGTTTACGCGGCGGGCCTTTTTCGGTCAGCGCATCAAGGGCGTTGGCCAGCAAGTTGCCGAGCACCTGGCGCAGACGGGTTTCCCCGGCCTCGACCCACAACGTCGCCGCCGGTAAATCGCGAATCAGTTCGACCTCCATGCTGCGCCGACGCTTGGCCAGCAACGCCAGCGCGTCATCCAGCGCCGGTTGCAAGGCGACACTTTCCGGCGCATGGCGATCGCGCCGGGCGAAGGCGCGCAGATGAGCGATGATCGACGCCATGCGCCCGGTCAGTTCGCTGATCAACTTGAGGTTGCCACGGGCGTCGTCGGTGCGCTGATGATCGAGCAGCACTTCGGCGTTTTCCGCGTAGCTGCGAATGGCCGCGAGCGGTTGATTCAATTCGTGGCTGATGCTCGCGGACATGGTCCCCAGCGCAGACAACTTGCCGGCCTGCACCAGATCGTCCTGGGCGCGCACCAGTTCCTGCTGGGCATGTTCGCGCTCCAGCACTTCCTGTTTCAATCGACGGTTGAGGCCTTCGAGGTCGCTGGTCCGCTCGGCGACCCGGCCTTCCAGTTCGCGCCGGGCCTTGGCTTCGAAGGCGATGCGTTCGAGGTAATGGCGGCGGCGCTGCATCATCAGGCCGAGCAGCAGCATCAACACCAGCAACGTCGCGCCGCCGATGGCGACAACGGTGCGCACCGGGCGATCGATCAGGGTGCGCGGGGCGAGGATGCTGACATCCCAGCCGGTTTCGGCGATCTGCTGGGTTTGCGTCAGCCAGGCGTTGGGGTTGAGCCTCAACGGTTTTGGGTCGCGGGTCGGGTACGGTTGAATCGCAGTGATCGCTTTGCTTTCTGCTTCGCTCAAGGGCCGCGTCGAGCGGAATCGCCACTCAGGCCGCGACGTGAGGATGACCACGCCGTTATGGTCGGTCAGCAGCAGTTGTTCCGGGGTTTTGCCCCACAGGCTTTCGGTGTGGTCGAGGTCGACCTTGACCACCAGCACGCCGATGATTTTCTCGCCGTTGCGCACGGCGGCGGCGAAGAAATAGCCGCGTTTGGCCGAGGTCGTCCCCAAGCCGAAAAAGCGCCCGAGCCGCCCGGCCATGGCTTCGCTGAAATACGGCCGGAAGGAGAAATTGCGCCCGACGAAACTGTCGTGCTTGTCCCAGTTCGACGCGGCGAGGGTCTTGCCCGTGGTGTCCATCAGGTACATGACTTCGGCGCCGGTCTGGGCGCTGATGTTCTTCAGCAGGCGATTGGCATTGCCTTGGGTGACGCTGTCGTCCGGCGCCCCGAGCACCGCGCGCAGGGCCGGGAGATCGCCGAGGATCTGCGGCAGCACTTCATAACGGTGCAGCGTGCCCAGCAGGTTGGCGACGTACAGGTCGAGGGTCTGACGATTTTGCCCGGCCAGTTCGCTGCGGTAATAACGCTCGGCCAGATGCTCCAGCGGCCACAGCAACGGCGCCAGGCACAGTGCAAGCAGTGCGAGGCTGCGCCAGCGGGGTCTGGGAGGGAGGGTCGGAGTCATGAGCATCGGGCGCCTGTGGGTACAGGCGCATTATGCCTAGGCTTGAAGGCGCAGTCTGCGCACCTTGGGTCAAGTCGTTCCTGCAAACGAAGTTTCAGACAGGCATTCAGGAAAAGACGTCAGCGTCCTTGAAGAACGCAGCGGCCTGATCCTTGCCGGACAGTTGCGGAGCTTCCTCCAGCTGCCAGTCAATGGCCAGGTCCGGGTCGTCCCAACGAATGCTGCGCTCCGCCGACGGGGTGTAATAGTCGGTGGTTTTGTACAGAAACTCGGCCACATCACTCAGCACCACAAATCCGTGAGCGAAGCCTTCCGGAATCCACAATTGGCGATGGTTGTCGGCGGACAGGCGCACGGCGACCCATTTGCCGAAATGCGGCGAGCTGCGACGAATGTCCACTGCCACATCAAGCACTTCACCGGTGGTGACGCGCACCAATTTGCCCTGAGCGTTTTCCAGTTGGTAATGCAGGCCGCGCAGTACACCTTTTCGCGAGCGGGAATGGTTGTCCTGAACAAACTGTGTAGCCAGGCCAGTCGCGTCTTCGAAAGCCCTGGCGTTGAAGCTTTCATAGAAAAAGCCGCGCTCGTCACCAAATACCTTGGGTTCGATGATCAGAACACCGGGCAGGTCGGTGGTGACTACATTCATGTCTTTTTCTCCAGATGGGCGTTGATGGCCGACATTCTTGCGCAAAGTGCCGGCCGGCGCGAGGGGTGACGTTTAACTGACAATTCGCCGAATTATCGGCGCTCGGACTGAAAGGCGCGGGCCATCTTCATCTTTAGCCGATGTGATCCACCACTTCCAATCCATTCGGTGGGGAAGCCTCATGCGACAGCGAGGTATTGATCGGCTGGATTGAAGGGGGGTTGCGTATCGCCTCAAGCAGTGGCGATATAAGCGCCTAATAAAATTTCAGGGGTCGTTGTATGCCGCTCGCCACGTTGATTCACCGCGCCAGTCTGCCCAGCCCGCAAGTGTCTGCGGAGCAAGCGCTAGAGCTGCTGGAGGGACATTACGGTCTGAGTGGAAGGTTGCACGCCCTGGGCAGCCAGCAGGACCTGAACTTCCGGGTCGACAGCGACCGGGGGCGTTTCGTCCTGAAAATCTGCCGTGGCGATTATTCGGCGCTGGAGCTGCAAGCGCAGCATGCCGGGCTCAAGCATCTGGGTGAAAAATCCAGTGTGCATGTGCCGCGAGTGATCCCTGCAAAAAACGGCGCTGACCTGCTTACCCTGGAAGTCGGTGGTCAGGCCGTGCATGTGCGCCTGCTCGATTACATCGAGGGCCAGTCGCTGACGCACCTCGATCATCTGCCCGGTTCGGTGGTGGCCGGTTTCGGTCGGCTGTGCGGCGAGATGGACCTGGCGCTGGCCGCTTTCGAGCATCCGGGCCTTGAGCGCACGCTGCAGTGGGATGCCCGCCACGCCAATGCGTTGATCGGCCATTTGCTGCCGGTGATCAAGGATGATGCGCAACGCCAGTTGATCGCCGAGGCGGCGGAGCGGGCCGAGCGTCATTTGCTGCCGCTGGTGGCCAAGCTGCCGGTGCAAGCAATTCACATGGACATCACCGACGACAACGTGGTCTGGCAGCGCGACTCGCAACGCCAGTGGCAGTTGCAGGGCGTGATCGATTTCGGCGACTTGATCCGCACCTGGCGCATTACCGATCTGTCGGTCACCTGCGCGGCGTTGCTGCACCACGCCGATGGCGATCCGTTCTATATCTTGCCGGCGGTCCAGGCGTATCACGCGGTCAATCCGCTCACCCATGAAGAACTGCGGGCGCTGTGGCCGCTGATCGTCGCGCGCGCGGCGGTGCTGGTGCTCAGTGGCGAACAGCAGGTCAGCATCGATCCGGGCAATGATTACAGCCGCGACAACCTGACCCACGAGTGGGAGATTTTCCGCGTGGCCACGTCGCTGCCGCTGGAATTGATGGAAGCGGCGATCCTGACGTCGGTCGGCCAGACGCTGCCGAGCATTGGCAGCGAAGGATTCGCTCCGTTGTTGCCGAGCCTGGTGGGACGTGAATTTGCGCTGATCGATCTGGGCGTGCTGAGCCCGCATTTCGAGGCCGGTAACTGGGAGCGGGAGGGGATCGATCAGTGGCTGCTGACTGAAGCGGCGGCGCACGGTCTGTCGGCCAGTCGGTATGGTCAATATCGTTTGTCCCGCACCCAACCGGACAGCGCCGCCGAGCCGGACACTTGCCCCCTGCACGTGGAATTGCGAGTGCCAAACGGCACGGCGGTCGAATCGCCGTTTGCCGGCGTGGTTCATCAGCCGGCGGCGGGTGTGCTGCAACTGGACGGTCCGCAACTGAGCGTGCGGCTGTGGGGCGTGACGCCGTCGCTGCATGCCGGGGCGGCGCTGGTCAAAGGTCAGGTGCTGGGCGCGGTCAGCGGGCCGTTGGTTGTGCAGTTGAGCCGAGGTGCTTCGTTCGATGCGCCGTTGTTTTGCACACCGTCTCGCGCTGCGGCCTGGCAAGCGTTGTGTCCTTCACCGGCAGCGTTGCTGGGGCTGGCCTGTGATGCCGAAGAGGAACTCGATTCACAGACATTGCTGGCGCGTCGCGACGCCAGTTTCGCGCGCACGCAGAAGCATTATTACGTCGACCCGCCGCGCATCGAACGCGGCTGGCGCAATCACCTGATCGACATGCAGGGCCGCTCCTACCTCGACATGCTCAACAACGTTGCGGTGCTGGGCCACGGTCATCCGCGCATGGCGGCGGTGGCCAGTCGTCAGTGGTCGTTGCTCAACACCAACTCGCGCTTCAACTACGCCGCGGTGGCCGAGTTTTCCGAGCGCTTGCTGAAGTTGTCGCCGGAGGGCATGGACCGGGTGTTCCTGGTCAACAGCGGCAGCGAGGCCAACGACTTGGCGATTCGCCTGGCGTGGGCCTACAGCGGCGGTCGCGACATGCTCAGCGTGCTGGAGGCCTACCACGGCTGGACAGTCGGCGCGGACGCGGTCTCGACCTCGATTGCCGACAACCCGAAAGCCTTGAGCAGCCGTCCCGATTGGGTGCACCCGGTGACCGCGCCGAACATCTATCGCGGCGAATTCCGTGGCCTCGACAGCGCGCCGGACTATGTGCGCAGCGTCGAACACAACCTGGCGAAAATTGCCGAGCAGAAACGCCAGTTGGCCGGTTTTATCTGTGAGCCGGTGTATGGCAACGCCGGCGGAATCTCGCTGCCACCGGGTTATCTGAAACAGGTCTATGCACTGGTTCGCGCGCAGGGCGGTGTGTGCATCGCCGATGAAGTGCAGGTCGGTTACGGGCGCATGGGCCATTTCTTCTGGGGCTTTGAAGAGCAGGGCGTGGTGCCGGACATCATCACCATGGCCAAGGGCATGGGCAACGGTCAGCCGTTGGGCGCGGTGATCACTCGCCGGGAAATCGCCGAGGCACTGGAGGCCGAGGGGTATTTCTTCTCGTCGGCCGGCGGCAGTCCGGTCAGTTGCCAGATCGGCATGGCGGTGCTGGATGTGATGGAAGAAGAGAAGCTCTGGGAAAACGCTCAGGTGGTGGGTGGATATTTCAAGGAGCGGCTTGAAGCGTTGATCGATGTTCATCCGTTGGTGGGCGCGGTGCATGGTTCCGGCTTCTATCTCGGGGTTGAGCTGATCCGCAATCGCGAGACGCTGGAGCCGGCGACCGAAGAAACCACGGCACTGTGTGATCGCTTGCGCGAGTTGGGGATTTTCATGCAGCCGACGGGGGACTATCTGAACGTGCTCAAGATCAAACCGCCGATGGTGACTTCGCGCCGGAGTGTGGATTTCTTTGTCGACATGCTCTCAAAAGTGCTCGCCGAGGGCCTGTAAACACCTCTCCCCTTGGTGTACGCGGTCGAATGTGGGAGCGGGCTTGCTCGCGAAAGCGGTGTGTCAGTCAACATAGATGTTGAATATGACGGCCCCTTCGCGAGCAAGCCCGCTCCCACAGGGGAAATGTGTAAGTTCGATTGTTATCGGGTTTAAGTGCGTAAAAATAGACGGATGGAAGACTGATTGCTTTTAAAGCCGATATTTATCGGCTATAAAGTCGTCACTGCCAACGTTAAGCATTTGCCCGGAGATGATTCATGAGTCGTATCGTTACCGTCGCCGCCACCCAGATGGCCTGTTCCTGGGACCTTGAAGCCAACCTCGAGAACGCTGAAAGGCTGGTCCGTGAGGCTGCGGCCAAAGGCGCGCAGATCATCCTGATCCAGGAACTGTTCGAGGCGCCGTACTTCTGCCAGAAGCCGAACCCGGATTACCTGCAACTGGCCACGACGGTTGAAGACAACGTCGCCATCAAGCATTTCCAGAAAGTCGCCAAGGAACTGCAAGTGGTGCTGCCGATCAGCTTCTACGAACTGGCGGGCCGCGCGCGTTTCAACAGCATCGCGATCATCGATGCCGACGGCAGCAACCTCGGGATTTATCGGAAAAGCCACATCCCGGACGGCCCCGGCTACCACGAAAAGTACTACTTCAACCCGGGCGATACCGGCTTCAAAGTCTGGAACACCCGTTACGCGAAAATCGGCGTGGGCATCTGCTGGGACCAGTGGTTCCCGGAATGCGCCCGTAGCATGGCGCTACTCGGCGCGGAAATCCTGTTCTACCCGACTGCCATCGGCAGCGAGCCGCACGACAAAACCATTTCCTCTCGTGACCACTGGCAACGCGTGCAACAAGGCCATGCCGGCGCCAACCTGATGCCGCTGATCGCCAGCAACCGCATCGGCAACGAAGAGCAGGACGGCTACGACATTACGTTCTACGGCTCGTCGTTCATCGCCAACCAGTTTGGCGAGAAGGTCCAGGAACTCGACAAGACCGAGGAAGGCGTGCTGGTTCACAGCTTCGACCTCGATGAGCTGGAGCACACTCGCAGCGCATGGGGCTCGTTCCGCGATCGTCGCCCGAACCTATACAATGCGATCAAAACCCTCGACGGTTCCCTGGAGTCCTGATCGCATGACCACTTTAAACAGCACCCCGCGCGCCGACGGCTTCTACATGCCCGCCGAGTGGGCGCCGCAAACCCAGACCTGGATGATCTGGCCCGAGCGCCCGGACAACTGGCGTCTGGGCGGCAAACCCGCACAAGCCGCGCACGTGGCGGTGGCCAAGGCCATCGCCCGTTTTGAACCGGTAACCGTGGCGGTCTCCGCCGGCCAATACGAAAACGCCCGTGCCCGTCTCGACGTGCCGAATATTCGTGTGGTCGAGATGTCCAGCGATGACGCCTGGGTTCGCGACACCGGGCCGACATTCGTCATCAATAACAGTGGCGAAGTCCGTGGCGTGAACTGGGACTTCAACTCGTGGGGCGGTTTCGATGGCGGTTTGTACTCGCCGTGGAATCGCGATTCGCAAGTGGGCGGCAAGATCCTCGAGATCGAACGCAGCCAGCGCTACCGCACCGAAGGCTTCGTGCTTGAGGGCGGCTCGATTCACGTCGATGGCGAAGGCACCCTGATCACCACCGAAGAATGCCTGCTCAACCGCAATCGCAATCCGCACCTTAATCGTGCAGACATCGAAGCGGTACTCAGCGCCAACCTGGCTGTGGATAAGATCATCTGGCTGCCGGACGGTCTGTTCAACGACGAAACCGACGGCCATGTGGATAACTTCTGCTGCTACGTGCGCCCGGGTGAAGTATTGCTGGCCTGGACCGATGATCCGCAGGATCCGAACTATCCGCGCTGCCAGGCGGCAATGAAGGTGCTGGAAAGCAGCACCGATGCCAAAGGTCGCCCATTCACGGTGCACAAGATGCCGATCCCGGGGCCGCTGTATGCGACCGAGGAAGAGTGCGCGGGCGTGGATCCGGTGGACGGGACTCAGGAGCGTAATCCGAGCGTGCGTCTGGCCGGTTCCTACGTGAACTTCCTGATCGTCAACGGCGGCATTATTGCGCCGAGTTTTGACGACCCGCTGGACGGCCCGGCGAAAGAGATTTTGCAGGCGCTGTTCCCGCAGCACGAAGTGGTGATGGTGCCGGGCCGCGAACTGTTACTGGGAGGCGGTAACATCCACTGCCTTACTCAACAACAGCCTGCGCCGCACAAGGAGTGAGTGGGGTTGTAACAGCCTGAACCGGTCAAAAAACCACCAAGGCAAAGGTTTGGCCCCGCCGTTCATCAAGAAGCCCGCAGCCCGAAAGGACCGCGGGCTTCTTTGTATCCGCTTGTCGACACTTGAGAAATATTGGCACAGCTCTTGTATCTGTCATGAGGTGAAACAGGGAGGGGGAGGACTTCGATGTTCTGTCATAAACCTTGGATAAGTTAGCCGCTCACAAACCGGGAGAGAGCGCCGAAATGAACGCCGAAGTGAACGTAGTGAGCGAGCGGGCATTGCATCCCCTGGCAGTCAATAGCGAATCGCTCCAGTTACTTGCGCACTGGTTGAAATCCAATGGAACGCGTCAGATCAGAGAACCTGATCCGCGCCGGATGATGATCGAGCGTTACCCCGCTGGTTTGTTCAGCGAGGCGGAACTGGAAGCATTGTGGGATGTGATGGAAGGATAAGAAGAATAAACAAAGGATTGATAAAAGCGCTGCCGGGAAGGCGGCGCTTTTTTATGGGCGATGGTTTTTTATGTGGAATACGGACTAATCATCACCACCGAACCCTGTGGGAGCGGGCTTGCTCGCGAAGGCGTCGTGTCAGTCGCGATAAATGTTGTCTGACACACCGCTTTCGCGAGCAAGCCCGCTCCTACAGTTGATTGGTGTGAACGCATCCGCAGTGTTTAGAAGCTGTAGGTCCCGGTCACCACCAGGCTGCGCGGTTCACCCGGTTGAATCTGCGCGGCGCTGGTGGCCGAGGAGTAATAGGTCTTGTCGCTGATGTTGTTCAGCGCCGCGCGCAAGTCCCAATCCTTCTGCCGGAACCCGGCCAGTGCATCCCAACGGCCGTAACCCGGCAGCACGACGGTGTTGAGGTTATCGGCGTAACGCTGGCCCACCAGGGTCAAACCGGTTTCCGCATACCAGCCCATTTCCGGTTTCCAGGTCAGGAACAGGCTGCCATTGTGCTTGGCCACGTTGCTGATGCGTTTGCCTTCAAAGCCGTTGTTGTCCTTCTCGACAGTTGCGTCCTGCACGCCGACGCCACCGCGCACGTACCAGTTGCCGGCGATTTTGCCGGCGGCGGTCAGCTCGATCCCGCGGGAACGTTGCAGGCCCGAGAGCAACGTGATGGTCGGGTTGAGCGGATCGCTGGTGCGGCGGTTGTAGAGTTCCAGTTCGTAGATCGCGAGCGTGGTGCTCAGGCGGTCGTCGAGCCAGTCGCTCTTCACGCCGATCTCCTTCTGCTTGGTCAGCTCCGGGCTCAAGTCGTTGCTGTTGCCGGCAACGCCCGGCGTGATGCCGATCAAGCCGCCGCCCACTGGCGAGAACGTCTTGGTCCAGGACGCATAGAAGGAATGGTTCTGCAGCGGCGTCCAGACCAGGCCGACACGCGGGCTGGTGCTGTGGCTGTCACGGTCTTCGGAAATGTTGCGCAGCTTGTTGGTCGATTCGATGTCGAACGTGTCGTAGCGCAAACCAGCCAGCAGTTGCCATTGATCGTTCAGGCGCAATTGATCCTGCATGTACACCGCACGGCTTTCGACTTCGGTGTGGTTGTCGCTGGACACCTGCATGCGCCCGGTATGGCGCAAATCACGGTTCGGGTTGTACAGGTCAAGCGCCGGCACCGGCGAGCTGCCCCGCCCGGAAGTGGCTGCGGTGTACAAGGTCGGATCGCGGCGCTGGCTGCCGATCTCGATGCCGGTCAGCAGGCGATGCTCCAGGCCGAACGTATCAAAACCCCCTTCCAGTTCGACGTTGTTGTAGACGTTGCGAGTGGTCAGGTCCTGCTGCCAGTGCTGGCGCGTGACCTTGTTGGTGGCCGGGGTGTAACCGGTCAAATATGTGTTGTCGAAATCGCTGTCGAGCTTGAACACGCCCAGGGTGTGGCGCAGCTGCCAGTTGTCGCTGAGTTCATAGCTGAGTTTGGAACGCAGGGATTGCGACTTGTCGTCGATGAAATCGTGCTCGCTGCCGTAGGTCGTATCGCGTCCTACGTCAGCCGGGCGCCCGTTTACACCAGGGATGCCGCGATCCGGCGTACGGTTGTAGCGGCTGTATTCGTACTGCACCAACCAGTTCAGGTCCGGCGTCAGTTGCCAGCTCATGGATGGTGCGAACAGTTGGCGATTGCCGCTGACGCCATCGCGGAAGCTGTTCTGATCCATGTTGCCCATGTTCAGGCGCAGGCTGATGTTCTCGGACGGATCGGTGCTGAGGTCGGCATAAAGGCTACGCAAATCATCGCTGCCGCCTTGGGCTTCGATGGACGAACGGCGGCCGAACTCGGGCAGTTTGCTGACGCGGTTGACGATCCCGCCCTGGCTGCCACGGCCGTATAACACGGCCGCCGGGCCCTTGAGGACTTCGATACGCTCGATGTTGTGCAAGTCGCGCACGTATTGGCTGTCGTCACGGATGCCATCGAGGTAGAAGTCGTTACTGGCGTCGAAACCGCGGATGCGCAGGCTGTCGAAACGGGTGTCGGCTCCGCTGCTGACGTTCGGGATGCCGCTCAACGCAGTGCCCAGATCATTGGTGCCGTAATCCACGACGTTCGAGGTTTTAATCGAGTCGATGGCTTGAGGCACATAGCGTACCGGTGTCGCGGTGCGGGTTGCGGTGCTGGTTTCCTTCACTCGCGGGTCATCGGCTTCGGCTTCGGCACTGATCGAGGTTTCGGGCAAAACGGTGGTCGCGGCGCAGGTGAAACCGGCAGACAGAAAAGCAGAAAGCCCAAGGGTGACGGGCGTAAGGCGGAAGGGGGCAGGCATCTGAAGCGCATCCGAAAGGGTGGAAGAATTCGAGGGCGCGAATGGTAATGCTTGTTATTTACTTTCGTTAATTATTCTTGAAAAGTTCCTTTGTTCGATTGTTTCGAGTTGTGTCGAGATTCCTACAAAGCCTCGGCGAGGCCATTCGACCGATTCATGAAACAGACTGAAAGCCATTCCAGCGTTTTTCCGCAACGGTCCGAGGATTAGTCTGCCGGCACTGAATTTTCCCTGATTGGTTGCCGGAGTCTCGCCATGATCCTTCACTACGTTTACGACCCTTTATGCGGCTGGTGCTACGGCGCCAAACCGCTGGTGCAAGCTGCGCAGGGCGTGTTGCCGGTGATCGCCCACGGAGGCGGCATGATGAGCGGCGCCGACCGTAAAAGCGTTTCGCCTCAACTGCGCAACTACGTGATGCCCCACGACCGGCGCATCGCCGAGTACACCGGCCAACCCTTTGGCGAAGCGTATTTCGAAGGCTTGTTGCGCGATGACACGGCTGTGTTCGATTCCACGCCACCGATTGCGGCAGTGTTGGCCGCCGAAGAGGTAGCGGGGCGCGCACTTGAATTGCTGGGGCGTTTGCAGACGGCTCACTACGTGGAAGGTCGACGCATCGCCGATGAAGCGGTGTTGTTTGAACTGGCAAAGGACATCGGCCTGAAACCCCAGGCTTTCGAGGCCGCATTCCACAAGGCCGATACCGATCGGCATATCAAGGACAGTCGGGCCTTGTTGGCCCGCGTCGGCGGCCAGGGTTTTCCAACGCTGGCCCTTGAGCAAAATGGCCAATTCACCCTGGTCGATGTCAGCCCATGGCTCGGCAAGCCGCAGGCCTTTGCGACCTGGCTTGCTCAGTCCGCTTAGACGTTTTCAGCCTATCGATAGACGATTCATCAAATTGACACGGCGTTCTGGGCGCGGCTAGCATTCACCAACGCCTGTGGCTAACCGCCATGACTCAACAAAATAATAAAAAGGCCCGCCACGATTTTCTCGTGGGCGGGCCTTTTTGTTTTGGGGTGAAAAAAGAGTGCGATAGCGCCATTTCAGCCGTTCGACACAGCGCGTATCAACCGGTAATAAGGAAAAAAACAAAATGTTGAATAAGCGAATCAGCCTGATCGCTCTGGGGATGTTGAGCGCTACACAGGCCATGGCTAACGACCAGGCCGAATCCAAGGGATTTGTTGAAGACAGCAGCCTCAAAGTGCTGCTGCGCAACGCCTACATCAATCGTGATTACAAAGACGGCCGTCCCGATAAAGCCGAATGGGGCCAAGCGGCCATCGGCACGTTCTCGTCCGGCTTCACCCAAGGCACCGTCGGTGTCGGTGTGGACGCGTTCGGTCTGTACGCATTGCGTCTGGATGGCGGCAAGGGTCGCACTGGCGCCCAAGGCATCGACTTCTTTAAAAAGGGCGACAGCGGCAACGCGGCTGACGACCTGTCGAAGGGCGGCGCAGCGGTCAAATTCCGTCTCTCCAGCACCACGCTGACCTACGGCGACCAGATGCCGGCCCTGCCGGTGCTGAGCTACGACAACGTGCGCCTGCTGCCAGAAAGCTACACCGGCACCCTGATCACCTCCAAGGAGATCAAAGGCCTGGAGCTGAACGCCGGTCGCTTCACCGCCGAGTCGCGCAAAAGCGCTGAAGGCCGTGACAGTGGTGGCCTGAAGTCGATCAACGTGTTGGGCGGTAGCTACCAGTTCACCGAGCAATTCAAGGCTGCGCTGTACGCATCCGACGTCGAAGACGTGCTGAAGAAGCAATACGTGAACGCCAACTACGTGTTCCCGATCGACAAGGATCAGTCCCTGACCCTGGACTTCAACGGCTATCGCACCAAGCTGGACGATTCCTATGTCCGCGAAAGCGGCGCTACCGGCGACGACAACAAGATCTGGAGCCTGGCAGCGACCTTCGCCACCGGCCCGCACTCGTTCACCCTCGCTCACCAGCGCAGCACCGGCGACAGCAACCTGGGTTATGCCTACGGCGGCTATCAGAAGGATCAAGGTCGTGTCGGTGACGGTGGCAACACCATCTACCTGGCGAACTCCTACTGGTCCGACTTCAACGCTGAAGACGAACGCAGCTGGCAGTTGGGCTACGGCCTGGACTTCACCGCATTCGGCGTTCCTGGCCTGAGCTACAACTTCGCCTACGTGCGCGGTGACAACATCACCACGTCCACCAGCGAAGGCGGCACCGAGCGCGAAATCTTCAACCAGTTCAAGTACGTCGTGCAAAGTGGCCCGGCCAAAGACCTGAGCGTGAAACTGCGCAGCTCGATCCTGCGTGTCTCGCAGAAATCCAGCGAGTACAACGTCAGCGGTAACGAAGTGCGTGTGTTCGTGGATTACCCGATCAACATCTTCTGATGATCGATTGAGTGTTCAACACTCGATAAAAAACCCCGACTGGCTCGGGGTTTTTTTTCGCCTGAGATCCGTCGAAATACGCATAAAAAGGCCATTTTCGATCGTGAAAAGTCGAATTAAAGCAACGTCATCCTCCGTTTCAAGCAGCGCTTGATATGCCTCAAATTCTTTCTCATGGACGTAAATCCTGCGCTCTCTAGATTAGGCTGCTAATTGCACGGAGATTTTAAAAATGATCGTTTTGAACAGAGAAGTGGGCGAATCGCTACGGCGTGACAAATATGCCAACGTCCGGGGTGCTGACTTCAATCTCTTCGGTCATTTCAACGATTTCGTCAGATTGACCAGAAGTTGGGAAAACATGGAGCCGGACAGTTACTACGGTCAGGCCGAGGCGGGCATGCGCTACCGTCGTTACAGCGATTTCGAATACAACCCGGTGACCCGCGACCTCAAGCAGCTGGAACACCGCGCCTATGTTCAGTCCAAGGCCAACAACAGTTACGTGGGCGGGATGGTTCGGCACTTCCAGGACTTCTCCGATGAAATCATTAGTTCGCCGGTGATGCGCAGCCTGATCGACACCGATTTCGAAGTGTACAAAAACGTTTTGCCACCCGAGTTGCACGATGAAATCTGGCAATGCCAGATTCATCAGATCCGCATCGAGATCAAGCCTGGCAAACAGCTGGAAATCACTCCGGAAGGGATTCACTGCGACGGTTATCCGTTCAGCGGCGTGCACTTCTGGGGACGCAATAACGTTGAAGGGGCGGAGAGCCGTTTGTACGACACGGAAAACCAGGAACACCTGGCCTCGACGACGTATCAGGAAATCCTCGACACCACCTACTTTCTCGATCGCGACATGCGTCACTACGTGACACCGGCACGCAATACCCATTCTCACGACATGGCGTACCGGCAGATTCTGGCGATCTCTTTCTCGCGGCCCGGGACCGCTTTTGACATTGTTCGCTGAACAGTACAACGCCGTAAGCAGCCTCGCCGAGTGCCCCGCACCGGTGATGCTGCGGCGTACGACAGCCAAGGATGCACAGCGCCTGGAACGCTTCTTTCGGCAATTTGAAGAAGTGTCTTTCTGTGAATGGCAGGACGCCAAATGCCTGCGCGGTGTGCTGGTGCAAAAGACCACCACCGCGTTTATCGCACTGGATGTCAGCGGCGAAATCGTCGGCGCGGTGTTGGGCGGAATGCTCGGCAGTCGCGGCACGATCAACCACCTCGCCGTGAGCCCGGATTACCGAAGCCAGGGCGTCGGCCAACGCCTGGTTGAAGCGGCGTCCTCAGACATGAAGCGCGTGGGCGTGCTGCGCATGTTCCTGTTCGTCGACGATGCTAACCTTGCCGGCCAACGCTTCTGGAGCGCCCAGGGTTTTTGCGAACCGCGCGGCGAAAGAACATTTGAGAGGGACCTATGAATGAGACGTCCAGCAGCCAGCCGCTGATGGTCGAGCCGCATGCTTCGCGCACCTTCGCCGAAGCCAGCCCGGTGATTGCGGGTTACTTCACGGTGTCGTTTGTGTTCGGTTTGATGGCGGTGAATGCCGGGTTGCCTGTGTGGCTGCCGGTCGCCATGTGCCTGTTCGTGTATGCCGGCGCTTCGCAGTTTGCCGCCCTGGCGCTGATTTCCAGCGGTGCTTCGCTCACCACCATCATTCTCACCACGTTTTTGATCAACGCGCGGCACATGCTGATGTCGGTCTATATGGCCAAGGCGTTGCAGGCGATGGGGCTCAGTCGAATGGAACGCTGGTGTTACGCGGGTGGGCTGACCGATGAGTCGTTCGCCTTCCACAGCGTCAAGCTGGGCAAGGGTTCGCCGGTCAACGTGCGTTACCTGATCGGCTTCAATCTGTATTGCCACACCTCGTGGGTGCTCGGTGGTTTGCTGGGGGCGATTTGCGCGCAGTACGCGGCGCACTTGATTCAGTATCAGCTCGACTACGCGCTGACCGCGATGATGCTCTACGTGCTGGTGTCGCTGTGCAACACGCGTAACAAACTCATCGCCGCACTGGCTGCTGTCGCCTGCATGGGCGCGCTGAGCCTGGTCGGCAGCTCGCCCTTCAACGTCTTCATTGCCACATTCGTCGGCTGCGGGGTGGGCGTATGCCTGACCAAACGTTCCTGATTCTGGTGGTCGCGCTGATGATGGCCGTGACCTTCCTGCCGCGCGCGTTGCCGCTGCAAGTGAACACCGACCATTGGCCGCCCTTCGTCGCCCGGGCGCTGGAATACCTGCCGGTGGCGATCGTCGCTGCCATCAGCCTTACGCCGTTGTTGATCAAGGATCAGCACGTGCAGCTCGATCGCCCGGAATTTTATGCCGCGATTCCGACGTTGTTATGTGCGTATTTCAGCAAAAACCTCTTTCTCTCCGTTGCGGTGGGAACGGCTGCGTACATTGCGCTCGGCTCGTTCATGTAGCGGGAGGTCAACCACATCGTGCAAGGCCTGACCCGACAACTCCGGATTATTGATCGCCAGCCGCACTTCGAGGGCATCCTCGAAACCGGGGAAAATGGTCAGGCCGTTACGCTGGGCCGCATCCCGCGAGACCATGCCGAGGCCGTCCATTTGCGTGATCAACGACAACGTCAGGGTTTCGCTGCACGAATAGACCATCCGCTTGCCCGACTCATAATTGCCCAGACCCGCGTCGAGAAAGCGCAAAAAGCTGTGGGAATACGGGCAATCGTCCGCCGGACGCACCTGAAACTTGTTGCCGAGCAACACCAGCGGATCATGTTCCTGACCGCAATGCGCACCGACCACCTGCACCTGGACCTCGGGAAGGATGATGCTGGGCAAACCCGGTTTCTGCGGGCCGATCAACACGGCCAGGTCGAAATCTTCGTTCTTCAGCTTGCTGAGGTTTTCCATCGACTCGGCGTAGCTGAATTCCAGCTGATAGTCGGGAAACACCTCGATCAGGCGTCCGATCATTCGCCGATTGAAGTCAGCCGACAGCGTCGTGTTCAGCGCCACCTTGAGCGTGCGCTGCCCGGGCACCTTCAATGCCGCGACTTTTTCTTCCAGTTGCCGCGTGGCAACCAACACCTTGTCCATGTAAGGCGTGAGTTCCGTGCCTTGCGGAGTCAGGGTCAACCCCTTGTTGGAGCGACGAAACAACCGAAAACCGAATTGCTCTTCGACCTTGTTCAACTGCGCGGCCAACGCCTGCACGGTTAGACAGGAATGCTCTGCCGCCGCCGACAAAGAGCCGGTCTGCACAATGCGCATCAGGTTGCGTAGGGTTCTGCTATCCATTGGGTAATGCCCTCTAAAGTGGGCTGGCTATTGTTGAGTACCTGGCCGTCGGTTGGGCGATACGTGCTGGCTATAATCCTGCACATGAACACGCTTGTCCCGAGTTTAGTAGCGAAATGATGCTGCGTCCGATGGCTGGAGGCTTACATAGAGTCGAGGTTTTTGGGGAGGGGCGGGTGATCAGGGTCAAAAAAATGCTCGGACCGAGAGGTTTGGGCATTTTTTTTGGGTTCGAAACCCACAGCGCTGGGGATTATTTCCTGCGTTGTCTTTGAGAACACGTGTTCCCTGTAGGAGCTGTCGAGTGAAACGAGGCTGCGATCTTTTGATCTTCAGCAATTTCAGATCCGCCGAAAATCAAGATCAAAAGATCGCAGCCTCGTTTCACTCGACAGCTCCTACAAGGGGGGACGTATAAGGAGGAAGCGGGTCGCCTGTCACATCGAGCGCTCACAAATGATCAATACGATCATTTGAATGATTGATTTGCGCAATTCGTACCGAGCGCCTAAGATAATTTTGACTGACTCAATCACAAAATGATTGATTCAGTCAGTTTCGAGGTGAAGTACGTCTTACCAAACAATTATAAAAGGAGACCCTCGTGGCCCAAATTCCTATCAAGCGCACCATTGAACGCATCCCTGGCGGCATGATGATTGTCCCGCTGCTGATCGGTTCGCTGGTGGCTACGTTCCTTCCCGACACTCCGAAGTTTTTCGGCTCTTTCACCAATGCACTGTTCACCGGGGCGTTACCCATCCTCGCGGTGTTCTACGTCTGCATGGGCGCGAGCATCAATATCAAGGCCACGCCTTATCTGCTGAAGAAGGGCGGCACGCTGCTCATCACGAAAGTCGGCATTGCCGTGCTTATCGGCATTGTGCTCGGGCACTTCCTGGGCGAGCAGCCGGTTTCGTCTGGCCTTTTCGCCGGTATATCGACGCTTGCAGTGGTCGCGGCGATGAACGACACCAACGGCGGCTTGTATATGGCGCTGATGGGGCAATACGGTCGCTCCGAAGACGTCGGTGCCTATTCGGTCATGTCGCTTGAGTCCGGGCCTTTTCTGACGATGGTCACCTTGGGCATCGCCGGTCTGTCGGCCTTCCCTTGGCCAACGCTGGTGGGCAGCATCCTGCCACTGGCCCTCGGCATGCTGTTGGGCAACCTCGACCGTGACATGCGCGACTTTCTGGCAAAAGCTGTTCCGGTGATGATCCCATTCTTCGCCCTGGCACTCGGCGCCAGCCTGGATTTGCATAACGTCTGGCAAGCCGGCTTGTTGGGTCTCGGCATGGGCGTTGCAGTGGTCGTACTGACTGGCATCCCGCTGTTCTTCGCTGACCGTTTGACCGGTGGCACTGGCGTCGCGGGTGTTGCCGCAGCCACCACCGCCGGGAATGCCGCCGCCGTCCCTGCGCTGATCGCAGCGGCCAACCCGGTGTACGCCGAAGCGGCCAAGAGCGCGACCATTCTGGTAGCCGCCTGCGTCGTGGTCACCGCAATCCTCGCACCGCTGCTCACCGCTGCCGTCGCCAAACGTGTGCAGCAGCGCAACCCGGTCGTCATACCCGAACCGGGGATCGAACCTCAAAAGCAGGAGGCCTTGCGATGAGGATTCTGATCATCGCTGACGACCTGTCCGGCGCAGCGGACTGCGCCATCGGCTTCGCGAGCGTGGGGATGCAAACGGTCGTCACGCTCGACCCCTTGAATGACAAGGCCGACGCTCAGGTGATTGCCGCCGACACCGACACTCGACGTCTCTCCCCGGCGCGGGCCGCCGAGCGCACCGTCGCCGCGTTCAAGGCCTTGCATCAACCCGGGCAGCGGCTGTACAAGAAAATCGATTCGACGCTGCGCGGCAACTGGGCGGCCGAAGTCGCCGCCCTGCAACCGTTGGCGGGCCTGGCCATCGTCGCCCCGGCGTTTCCCGCCACCGGGCGTACGTTGCACGGCGGTCGGGTATTTGTGAACGGCCAACCGCTGGAAACCACCGATACCTGGAAACTGGAAAACGCTGATCGTCCGGCCGATGTCGAAGCGATGCTCGTTGCCGCAGGCCTGAGCACTGCGAAGCTCGACCTCGATACCTTGCGCGGCAACGAAAAAGCGCTCGAGCGGCACATTGCCGAAGTCGCCCGCAGCGGCACCCAGGCATTGATCGTCGATGCACAAACCGAAGACGACCTGCTGACCCTCGCTCGCCTGACCGCCTCGATGGAGCAGCCGCTGTTCTGGATCGGTTCGGGTGGCCTTGCGCGGGAAATCGCCAGTCTTCCGGATTTCTCTGACGCACGTTTCACGGCCATCGAACCCGATGCTCTCGAAAAAAGTCAGGCGCCTATTCTGATACTCGTCGGCAGCCTCTCCGGCGTCTGCGAGCGGCAGTGTGCTTTGCTCAAGGAGCGTGGTGGCGTCGGCGAATTGGTCGTCCCGCCCGAAGTCCTTCGCCAGGGCACAACACATGGCGATTGGTCGATGTGGCAATCGCGCATCGGCGAACAATTGGACGGCTGGAGCGACCTGCTGCTGCGCATCGGCCGCGATGAAGCGTTCGATCCCCAGGAGGGCGCACAACTCTCAACCATGCTCGCGGTGCTGGTCGAACCGCACTTCGCCAAGGTCGGCGGTCTGATCGCCACGGGCGGCGAAACGGCCCGGGCCATCTTGACCACCGTCGGCATCGACAGCCTGCAACTGCTGACCGAAATCGAAGCCGGCGTCGCCTTCGCCCGGCCAACCGTTTCCCGTCAGGGCCATCGTCCCGGCATCGTTACCAAGGCCGGCGCGTTCGGCACCGACAACGCCTTGTATGCGGCATGGCAGCACTTGAGCGCTAGCGCCGATCGCTCCCCGCCCCAACGCACACGAATCCAAGGACTCCAATGAACACTATGACCAACTACCTGCCCATCATCGGCATCACCATGGGCGACGCCACCGGTGTCGGCCCGGAAATCATCGTCAAGAGCCTGACTCATGACGTCGTCTACCAACAATGCCGGCCGCTGGTGATCGGCGATGCCCGCCGCCTCGAGCAAGCCAACGTCATCGTCGGCGGCAGCGCCAAAGTGCGCCGCATCGAAGACGCCTCCCAGGCTTTGTACGAAGCCGGCACCATTGACTGCATCGACCTCGACCTGATCCCCGACGACCTGCCGTTCGGTGAACTGTCGCCCATCGCCGGTGACGCCGCTTATCAATACATCGCCCGCGCCGTGCAACTCGCCGAGGCCAGCCAGATTGATGCGATCTGCACCGCGCCGCTGAACAAGGAAGCGCTGCACGCCGGCGGCCACAAATACCCCGGCCACACCGAAATGCTCGCGCATCTGACCAACGTCGACGAAGTGTCGATGATGCTGGTGGCGCCGCAACTGCGCGTGATTCACGTCACGACCCACATCGGCATCATCGACGCGATCCGCAAGATCGAGCCGGGCCTGGTCCAGCGCACCATCGAACGCGGCAACGCGACACTGATTAAGGCCGGCATCGCCAGACCGCGAATCGGCGTGTGCGGGATCAACCCCCATGCCGGTGAAAACGGTTTGTTCGGCTACGGCGAAGAGGAAGAAAAAATCATCCCTGCAGTGAAGCTGCTGCAAGAGCGCGGCCTCGACGTCACCGGCCCGCTGCCCGCCGACACCCTGTTCTTCCGCGCCGGACGCGGCGACTTCGACCTCGTGGTGGCGATGTATCACGACCAGGGCCACGGCCCGGTCAAAGTGCTCGGCCTCGAAGCAGGCGTAAACGTCACCGTGGGTCTGGACGTGATCCGCACCTCGGTCGACCACGGCACGGCTTTCGATATCGCCGGCAAAGGCATCGCCGATGAACGCAGCCTGCTCGAAGCGCTGCGCCAGGGCGCGGAGCTTGCCACGCGACGGGGATGAGTCGCGTGGGTGCTGTCGTGTAAGATCGACCACCGTCCACACAACGAGACCCGCCATGAAAGCCTCCGAACGCCACCGCGCCATCCTCGATCTCGTACGCATTGGCGATGCCAACGTCGAGCAATTGAGCGCGGCGCTCGGGGTCTCGGAAGCCACGGTGCGACGCGACCTGACCATGCTCGCCAAACAGCGACATCTGGTGCGGACCTATGGCGGCGCGACTTCAGTTGTCGGCGTTCACGAACCGGAAGCTTCGCTGGAAGAACGCAAGACATCGCAGTGGGAGCAAAAAGACGCCATCGCCCAGGCCGCGGCGGCGCATGTTCAGGATGGCGATACCGTGTTGCTTGATGGCGGCACCACGTGTGCTGCGCTGGCCCATCATCTTTGCTCGCGACAAGACGTGCATGTGGTGACCAACAACTTGCTCGCCGTGATGACCTTGGCCAATGCGCCGGGCGTGCGGTTGACGTTGATCGGCGGTGATTTGCGCGGTTCGAGCATGAGCACGTTGGGGCCGTTGGCGGAACTGACGTTGAGTCGGTTGAGTGTCGACAAGGCCTTCCTGGGGGCGGATGGCGTGGTGGCGGAGTTTGGGTTGTGTGAGGCGAGTGCGCAGCAGGCGTACCTCAAGGAATGCATTATCAAACGGGCGGCGCAAATTGTTGTCCTTGCGGACACTGACAAGCTAGGGCGTGCGCGGCAACAGCATTGGACGCCGATTGAGCGGGAGTGGCGGTTGATTACTGGCGCCACTGCGGATGAAGCAGCGCTTGCGCCGTTTCGGGCGAACAAGCAGATCACCGTGGAAACAGTCGCTACGCAGTCAATGTAGCTGCTGAAGGCTGCGATCACGGCTCCGGAGGACGTATTCCTCTGTAGGAGCTGTCGAGTGAAACGAGGCTGCGATCTTTTGATCTTGATCTTTTTGGCATCGCTGAAGATCAAGATCGAAAGATCGCAGCCTCGTTTCACTCGACAGCTCCTACAAGGAAACGTGAGTGCTTGAGCTCAGGTCGGTCGCCCGCCTCGCTTTTGCTGAGGTTAGGCCGTTAATGCATGGAGCGTTTTTGACTTGCACATGTCTCCGTCGGCGACACGTTTTCGTGACGTGTCGCAGAAATTGAAAAAGTGAGACATGTTGCAAAACGGACTACACCAGAAGGGGCTGAGTCCTACCGAAAAATCGCACAACATTTAGTGGTCGCGAGCATGTGAAATAACGATCTGAGGCGTCGCCCCGACATCGTTGGACGGCAACGTAAAAGTGGTGCGAAAGCCGAGTTTATCCAGCATGTCCATCATTGCATCGATCGTGAATTTCTCGATCTTGCCAGTGGTGAGCTCTGAAACGCGGGATTGGGTCACGTTCAATCTCGCTGCGGCCTCACTCTGTTTGAGGCCCAGTTTTTTGATGCAGTCAGTGATGAATATCGAAAGCTCCATCTTCAGCGCGATTTTGCTGGCGACTTCTTTTTCATGCGTGACATGGAATGGGCTGTCGAAGAATTGAACTGCCATGTACGTCTCCCGTCCTTTGAGTTATCTAAAATTTTCGATAAACGCAGGCTAGCCGATTGAGCCTTTCGGACGCAAACGTGTGATGCCTGTGCGACGACACTCATTACACCAAGTAACTAATGATGTTCCCGCCCCCACCTTTATCCCCTCCAGCTAACTCCATACATTGAGCTCCAACGCCGACCCATTCATTCCGAAGGGAAGGTCACTTGGAGATTCCTCATGCCTTTCGTAAGTGTCCGCATCACCCGCGATGGCGTTACCTCTGAGCAGAAAGCTCAGGTGATCGCCGAAATCACTGAAACCCTGGAACGCGTCCTGAAGAAGGATCCGCACCTGACCCACATCGTGATCGAAGAAGTCGACACCGATAACTGGGGCTACGCCGGCATCACCACCACTAAGTACCGCAAGGAACTGGCAGAGGCGGAGGGCAAGTCATGACCGCGTCCGTCTCCATCGATTTCATCTCCGACGTGGTGTGCCCGTGGTGCGCATTGGGTGCGACGGCGCTGGAGCAAGCGATCGAGAACGTGGCCGGTGAGATTTCGGTGGAGCTGACCTACAAGCCTTTCGAGTTGAACCCGGACATGCCGGCGGTCGGCGAAAAAGCGGTCGAGCATTTGATGCGCAAATATGGACGCACCGCCGCAGACGTCGCCGCCGGCAAAGCGATGCAGATCGAACGTGGCGCGGCCATCGGTTTCAAGTTCGATCTGGAGAAGCGCACCCACTTCTACAACACGTTTGATGCGCATCGGCTGCTGTTGTGGGCGTTGCAGGAAGGGCGGCAGGTCGCTCTCAAGAAAATCCTGCTGCGCGCTTACTTCACCGACGGCCAGAACCCGAGTGATCGCGAGACGCTGGTTCGTCTGGCGGCTGAAGCGGGACTGGATGCGGCGGCTGCGCAAGAGGTGTTGGCGTCCGGCGCGTTTGCCAAAGAAGTGCGTGAGCTTGAAGCGTTTTATCGCCAGCACGGCATCAACTCTGTTCCAGCCATGGTGCTGAACGGTCGTCATCTGGTGTCCGGTTCGCAGTCGGTCGAGTACTACGAACAGATGTTGAGACAAATGGCCAAGGCCCCCGCCGAAGCCTGATTACTTGTTTTTTCAAACCATTCTTAATTAGTAGAGGTTCATCATGAGCAATTCGAAAAAAGTCATCGTTATCACTGGCGCATCCCAAGGCCTCGGCGCAGGCATGGTTAAAGCCTTCCGTGAACTGGATTACAAAGTTGTCGCTACTTCGCGTTCGATCAAACCGTCCACCGATCCAGACATCCTCACCGTGGCGGGCGACATCGGCGACCCAGCGGTCGCGCAGCAAGTGATTCGTGAAGCCATCGCACGTTTTGGCCGCATCGATACTCTGGTCAACAACGCAGGGATCTTCATTGCCAAGCCGTTCACCGCTTACACCGCCGAAGACTACGCCAACGTGCTGTCGGTGAACCTGAATGGCTTCTTCTACATCACCCAACTCGCAATCACCGAGATGGAAAAACAAGGCAAAGGCCACGTCGTCAACATAACCACCAGCCTGGTCGACCACGCGATTGACGGTGTGCCGTCGGTACTGGCTTCGCTGACCAAAGGTGGTTTGAACGCGGCGACCAAGTCCCTGGCGATTGAGTACGCCAAGCGCGGGATTCGAGTGAACGCAGTTTCCCCTGGCATCATCAAGACGCCGATGCACGGCGAAGAAACCCATGCAGCGCTCGGCAGTCTGCACCCGGTCGGCCACATGGGCGAAATCAGCGACATCGCTCAGGCAGTTGTGTATCTGGACAATGCCAACTTCGTCACCGGCGAAATCCTGCACGTCGATGGTGGTCAGAGCGCCGGTCACTAAGACCTGCGTTGATTTGTCCACAGCGCCGTCGATCAATATCGACGGCGTTTTTATTGGAGAACGCAGCATGAACAACCACGTTCACAAGGTTTTCCTGATCACCGGAGTCAGTTCAGGTTTCGGCCTGGCCTTTTCCCAAGCAGCGCTGTTAGCGGGGCACACGGTGGTTGGCACGGTGCGCCGCGAATCCGAGCGTGCCGCGTTCGAAGCGCTGGACGCCCATCGAGCTAAAGCGTTCGTGCTCGACGTCACCGATTTTCCGGCCATCGAGCCGTTGGTGGCCGAAGTCCTGCGCGAGGTGGGGCAGATCGACGTGCTGGTGAACAACGCCGGCTATGGTCACGAAGGCATTCTCGAGGAGTCGCCGCTGACTGAAATGCAGCGCCAGTTCGACGTCAATGTGTTTGGCGCGGTGGCGATGATCAAAGCGGTACTGCCCGGCATGCGTGAACGGCGCAGCGGGCATATCGTCAACATCACCTCCATGGCCGGCTTCATCACCTTGCCGGGCATCGCTTACTACAGCGGCAGTAAATTCGCCCTCGAAGGAGTCAGCGAAGCGCTGGCCAAAGAAGTCGAATGTCTGGGCATCCACGTGACCGCCGTGGCACCTGGCTCATTTCGTACCGAATGGGCAGGGCGCTCGATGATCCGTTCCGGTCGCACCGTGAGTGACTACGACGCGGTGTTCGATCCAGTGCGCAAGGCGCGGGAAGAGAAGAGTGGCAAACAGGCCGGTGATCCGCACAAAGCAGCGCAAGCGTTATTGGCTTTGGTCGCAGCTGAAAAGCCGCCGGTTCACCTGTTGCTGGGTAAGGATGCGGTGAGGTTGGTGCGTGAAAAGATGGCTCGGCTTCAGGCGGAAATTGATGCTTGGGAGCAGCTTTCGGTTTCGACGGAGTTTGAGTGATTGATGGCCGGTGTATAAAAATCCAGAACCCAGAAACAACAAAGCCCTCGTATTTCTACGAGGGCTTTGATGTTTGGTGTTGGCACCAGATCTGAAAAATAGATCTGAGAATCATCTGGGCGCCCCCCAGCTCTCGTAGATGTCGAGGGATCCCATTCGCTACAGACAGAAAAGCTCCACATCTTCGTCGTCGGGGACTTCGTCCGTAACAATCACTCGTGCGTGCGCGCTGTGCTCGTCCTCCATACGCAACCCGAAGTAGCGGGTATCGTTGGCGTCCCAAAATGCTTCTATCTGCGCCATGAGTGCATGTTCAAGCAGCACCTCGGCGCTGCGCTCCAAGATGATCGAGTAACGTCGTTCGGTGTTCATTACAAAGAGGCTCGCAACGGCGGAGAGGGTTGTGCATAAGCACTGCTGTCATTATGCCGTCTCACAGCTTTTCGACCGTAACCGCTCATCGTTTCGGGGAGGTATGTAGATGCGCGGTAGCAGAATTGGATGGATCGATTGCGCACGCAAGTGTCTTGGAAAAGCAGCCTTTGTCTTGGTCAGTAGATCGTCGTTGGGTTTGACGGCCTCATCGCGAGCAAGCCCGCTCCCACAGGTTCCACTGTGTGGACGAAAAGTGGACGCTCCAGAAACAACAAAGCCCCTGCATTTCTGCAGGGGCTTCGTTTTGTATGGTGCCGGCACCAGGAGTCGAACCCGGGAACTACTGATTACAAGCGGCTTGTCCCGGGGTTTTTTCAAGTTTCAGAATGTAACGAAATACCAGCAACTCACCGTTTTAAAAGGATAATAGCCCGATTCGTTGTTTCGCTTCGTTGCACGTTGTAGTCTGAAGTCATCCAAGAAGCTGTGACCAAAGCTGTGACCAAGACCGAGGGGCGATCAATGGCGGGCAACGCATCGAAGACTGTGAACGACCAGAAAGTGCGGGGGATGACTCCTGGCTGCTCACCTCTGGTTGAAAGCTTGCCGGGACGTGGCACCGGGGCAATGGTATTCAAGCGTGCGAACGAAAGCTCGCCTGCTTGCTACTACCGCTATCACCTGGCTGGCAAGCAAGTGCTGATCAAGCTAGGAGTGTATCGGCGCACAGATCGGGAGGTCGGCTTTACCTTGCCGGAACTGCGCGACCAAGCCGCGGCAATGGCCCAGATAGCTAAAGCTCACGGCGACGTAAAGGCGTACTTGGCGCAGCGGGAAGCAGGCGTTGAAGCTGCACGTATCGAAAATGAGCGCGCTGTTGAGGCTGCTCGCCTAAAAGCGGACGAGGAAGCCCGAGAGCGCCAGCACCTGGCCGACGTCGAAGCTTCACGCGGCACCTTCGGAGAGCTATTCCTCGATTACATCGAATCGCTTCGGGTGAAGGCCACAGCCGGCGTCGTCAAGGAACTGGAGCGGTTTTACCAGACCAATATGCTGGCCCCTCACGCCAGCATCATGGCGATGAAGGCGCGCGACATTCGCCCTGAGCACATTCTCGCCATACTTAATCCGATCTGGGATCGCGGTGCAAAGGTACAGGCTGATCGGATGCGTTCGTACTTGTCGGCGGCATTCAACCATGGTCTGCGTGCCGAGAACGCGGTTGGCAGGTCGCGCGTCAAGAGCTACAACCTAGAGAACAACCCGGCCGTGCTGGTAGCTGTCGAAAAAGTATCGGCTCCTGCTATCCGGGCGCTTTCGGATGCGGAGTTGAGCAAGTTCTTGGCGACAATCGAAACCACCGAGGGCGTCGGGCAGGTCATGGCGCTGCTGTTCAAGTTCGTTATTGCCACAGGCGGGCAGCGCATTCTCAACATCTGCCAGACGACTTGGGATGAATACGATCTAGAAGTCGGCACAGTACGCTTGATCCATCGAAAGGGGCGCGGAGGTCAAACGATGGGCAGGCCGCATCTAGTCCCGTTGACTGAGCGAGCGGTCGCCATTCTGAAGCGTGTGAAGGAGATCAACGGCTGTCACCCCTGGCCGTGGACCACCACCGGAAAGCAGCACATCGTCGTCAGCAGCCCGGGCCATGCCATTGCCGACTGGCTGAAGTCAGAGCATGCGGTTATCGATGGGAAGCAGACCCCCAGCTTCTCGCCCCGCGACTTGCGCCGCACCTGCACTCAACTGATGCAGCGTCACGGCATCAGTGATCAGCTGTCCGATCTGCTGCAAGCGCACGGCCAGACCGGCGTGGCGAACACGCACTACCGAAATAACCCCGAGGCGGCGTTACCGGAGAAGCAACGCGCCATCGAACTGTTCGAGCATGCGCTTGCAAAGGTGCTGAGGGAGCAACAGGCCGCAAAAGTGGTACCGCTGGCCAGGAAGAGGAAAGGAAACTGAAAATAACAAAAAATAATTTCTAGTGCGTGTGGTGCTATATGGAACTGAATGGTCAGGTATGGCGCGTAGACACAATTTTACAAACGAGAATAGTTCGCTAATGTGCACTTGAATGGTCTGTACGCCTCGCTACTATGCGACAACTGGCTAGACGTACAACACCCAGATGAAACGCCCTGCACGCTGTGGCCGGGGGTTGCTGGTAACGTAGTTGCTGCTGGAATGCAGGCAAAGAAAAGCCCTCGACACTGCGAATGCCGAGGGCTGATCTGGGGGGACGAGACAACGTCCTTCTGCATACCAGCAAGGCCAGTACATACCCCAAGGTAGAAGCTTTTACTCGGGCTTCAATATCTACAGGCAAAGCTTGTAGACACTGGGAGTGTAAGTCACCTGAATTTGGCGTCAATGCAAATTCGTACCGTCTGACCGACGTAGATCCTACGACTTGTCGTGCGGCATTCGTGACTTTCTATCCTGCGCTGAGGGGAATCTCATTCAGTTCGAAATGGATGCCCAAAATGAGTCAACAAAACATTAGCGTCAGTCCTTCCACTGCAGCACCCAATCTGCCGATTCCCGGCACTTTCGGCACCACCGCACAGCTTTGCACTCGCTACCAAGTCAGCCGCACGACTTGGTGGCGCTGGTCGCAGATGCCTGGCTTCCCACGTGCAGTACGGTTCGGTCGCTCGGTTCGCTGGCCGGTTGAGTCCGTTGAAGCTTTCCTGACTCCTCAGGAGGCTTAACCCATGCCTACCCAACAACTCGCGAATCAACGCGGGCCGGCAGCGTTCGGCCTGGAGAAAGTCTGCACCGGTGAGTTTGCACAGACATCGATCCATTTTGAGATTCAACGCATCGCCGATGCGGCCCTGCGCGTGGCGGAAAATCTGCTGGCCGACTGGCTGCCGGATGGCGCTCGCAAGGGCAAAGAGTACTGGCCGACCAACCCGGTACGCGGTGACCGTAAGCCCGGGTCGTTCAGCATCAACATGCACACCGGCAAATGGAACGACTTCGCCAGCGGCGACAAAGGGGGCGACCTTGTGTCGCTGCTGGCCTACCTGCGCGGCTGCTCGCAGATCGAGGCTGCCCGCATCCTTGCTGGACAACTCGGGCTGCAGTCCGGTGGTAACCACAAGCGTGACCTTGTTGACGAGGAGGTCGCGCGCCAGCGTATGGCCCGCCAGCGTGAACAGCGTCAGCAGCAAGACGATGAAAAAACGCGGGCCAAGTGGGAGGAGTCCGCCGCCAGTGCGCGTCGCGACTGGGCGCTCGCTGTCCCGGCTGACCCCAACCATCCATACATGGTCCGCAAGCGCATCAAACCCCATCATCTGCGTCAGCTCGGCGCCGAGCTGCTGATTCCCATCTACTGGCGCGGCGAATTGGTGAGCCTCCAACGCATCAAGTCCGATGGCAGCAAGCTTTTCCTTTCGGGTGGCCGTATCAGCGGTTGCTACTGCCTGTTCGGGCGTATCGTGCCCGGCATCGAGCTCTTCATCGTCGAGGGCATTGCAACGGCTGCCACCCTTCACGAGCAGACGGGCAAGTGTGTCGCAGCTGCAATGAGCGCCGGTAACTTGCTGCCGGCTGGTTTGGAGTTGAAGCGCCTCCATCCCAATCTCGTGCTGGTCGTCGGCGGCGATGATGACCGTGCCAAGGAAGCTGAGGGTAAGCCCAACTCCGGCAAGTTGGCTGCCATCCATGCGGCGGCGATGCTCGACCAGAAGTACGTGCTGCCGGCCTGGCCGGAGGATGCGCCGCTGCATCTGTCCGACTTTAACGATTTGGCTGTATTGCTGGAGGATCGGGAATGAACGCGCCCCTGATGACCGAGGTTCGGACCCCGACAGGGCTGGCACCTAAGCCGCTGCTACCGGATACCGCGCCGCCGACGCCTTATCCCTTGGACGCTCTGCCCCGAGTGATGCGCGGCGCGGTCGAAGCCATTGTCGAGCATGCAATGGTGCCTGCCGCTATCGCCGGGCAATGCGTTATTGGTGCCGTCACCCATCTGGCGCAGACCAGGGTCAACGCTTGGCACCCCAAGGGCAAACCTGAAGGCGCGCTCTGCTCGCAGTTCATGCTGTCGCTGTTCGATTCGGGGGAGGGCAAGTCGAGCGCGCGTGATTTGGCCTTCAAGACGATTGACGAAGCGGAGAAGGATGCGCGCGCTCGCCACCGCCAAGCATGCGCCGAGATTGAGACAATGGCTGCTGGCCTGAAGGGCAAGGCACGCGAAGAGTTCTTGGCTGCACACCCGCTGCCGCCCGATCCGAAAACCCAATACAGCGATGCGACTTTCGAGCCGCTGGTTGGTGATTTCATCCGAGGCAAGGCGGCTGCAAGCTGGGACACGGACGAAGGCGGGCAAATGCTCGGCGGTCATTCGCTCAAGGCTGACACTGTGGCCGCCACCCTTGGCGGCCTGACGACAGCCTTCAGTTCGGGGAAGTTCGAGCGCACCCGCTCGCGCGGCAACTTGGAAGGCTCCGGCGTAGCCTACAACCGCCGTCTGAGCATTCACTTGATGGCGCAAGCTGTAACCGTGGCGGAGGCATTGAGCAATCCGTTGTTGGTCGGGCAGGGCTTCCTTGCACGCTTCCTGCTTGCGGCGCCGGATAGTCTGGCCGGCACCTGCTTCATCACTATTGAGTCACTGCAGCGCAAGGCCTACGCAGACCCGCGCCTGCAAGCGTACTGGTCACGCTGCAAAGAGATCGCCGCCAGCCCGGAACATATTGACCCGGAAACCGGTGAGGTCGCCCCACCCGTTTTGGAGCCTGATGCAGAGGCTGAACAGGTATGGGTGGACTTCCGAAACGAGATCGAAAGCGAGCGCGGGCCGCTCGGGATGTTCGCTGGCCTGAAGCCGTTCGCCGCCCGAAGCGCCGAACAGGCGTTGCGCCTGGCTGCGGTGCTCGGCTGCTATGAGGGTGTCAAGCAGATCGATGCCGACTGCATGCGTCGCGCCTGCATGCTGGCGCGCTATTCCCTCGATGAGTGGCTGCGCTACATCGACGCAGGTGCGAATTGTCCCGAGATGAATCTCGCCTCCGAGCTGATGAGCTGGTTGCGCGGTCACAAGCACAAGGCAGACTGGCAAGAGTTTCACGTTAATGATCTGGGCAAGTCGGGGCCGCCTGCGGTTCGTTCGGCCAAGGTGCGTGACAAGGTTTTGGCCGTTTTGCTGAAGCACCACCACCTACTGAGCAGCGACGGCAAGCAATTCAAGATCAACCCCCTTGCGGAAGTTGCGGATTCTGCGGAAACCCAGCAATTTCGTGGCTTTGCGATTGCGGAAGCTCTGCGGAACGTTGCGGAAGTTGCACCGTTTACCCGCGCTGTCCATCCAGCATCCACAGCGCTTCCGCAAACTTCCGCAGAGCTTCCGCACGCTGAAGCCAAGCATTTGCACGGCCTTCCGCAGAATCCGCAGAATCCGCAGTTCCCTGCATCCGCAAATGCGAAAAGCGCACAGATGTGGGAGATGAAGCTTTGAGCGCCGCCGAGCTGATGCACCGCGCGAGTGAGGTCGGCGTCGAGATGGTGGTCAGCCAGGATGGCTGCCTGCAACTGCGTGCGGTTCATCCGCCGTCTGACGATTTGCTGGTCGAGTTGGCCGCGCATAAGATCGAGATCATCATCGCTCTGAATGCGGCCAACGACTCGATGCCGTGGAGTCACTGGCTTTCGCGCGTCGCACACCTGCTCGAGACCCGTCCAGCCGTAGTGCTGGAAGAGCGGCATTTGGAGTCGCACGACCTTGTCGAACTGGCCGATGCGGATGTCGTGCTGGTGGCCAACATCATCCGCACTAGCCCGGCGTGGATCGACCGGCCGCGGCGGGTCGAGCAATCGGTCGAGATGCACGCCGTGGAGGAGGTTAAGCCGCAGCACATCATCCACACCGCCGCTACGGCGTCACAGGCATGGCGAGAGGCCGATGCGGCACACACCAACCATCTGATGAGCTGCCGCGTCTGCCATGCGGCAACCGGCCGTTACTGTCCGGCTGGTGTTGATCTGCGCCAGCGTTATAACAACACCCCGATGGAGGCGAGCGAATGAGTAATATCCCGGCAAAGAAGTTCGCCATGGCGGAGACGGAGGAGCAGGCCCTCGCCATTAATTATCTGACTCCGGAGTGCCTGAGCGCCGCATTGCTTGTCAGCAGTAACCTAATCGGCGGGACGCCGTTTACCGAGGTCATCCTCGAATTGAGCCGGCAGACGGCTGCAATCAACAACGGTGACATGACTCAAGCAGAAAACATGCTAGTGGCGCAGGCTCATACTCTGAACGTTCTGTTCACGCAGCTCACGACTCGTGCACTGTCGGCTAAACAAATGAGCGGGCTGGAGTCCTACATGCGTCTCGCACTTAAGGCTCAGAACCAGGCCCGGGCCACCTTGCAGACCTTGGGCGAACTTAAAACCCCCAAGCAGGTCGCTTTCGTGAAGCAGGCGAACATCGGCAATCAGATCCAGGTCAATAACGGTATTCAAGAGAAGCCCGCGCGCACGCGGAAAACCAAAAAAGCGCAGAACGAACTATTGGAGGTTGAGCATGGCGAACGGCTGGACGCCCGAGCGACGGGCGCGGCAGGCGGAGCTGATCCGGCAATGGCGACCTTGGGAACGAAGCACCGGGCCGCGAAGCGCCGAGGGTAAGGCCGCTTCATCGAGCAATGCCTGGAAAGGAGGGATCAGACCGCTGCTGCGGGAGCTGGCAGAAGAGCTGCGAGAGCAGGACAAGATTCGTCGCGAGATTTTGGACTGAGCGGAGCGCCACGGATGGCGATTACCAAGTGCTTACCCGCTCCGAATTTATTGGCACGTATCACTTTGAGTTATCCCTACAAAGTGCAACGAAAAACACCTCTCCTAAGTCTTGAAATCAAGACTCGTCCGTTCCGTTTTGTCCGGTTATGTGTTGCACCTGAGGTGCACCTAAAAAACACTGAATAGGGATATCCCCCCTGATAGGGTCGACCCGATGAGTGAATCACCCAAAATTTCCCAGCGAGACAATCAAAAAACATCGCAATCGGGAGCCCGCGTAAAACTCCTCCCTAAGAGCCGACTACTCCCGTGCTGATCGCTTTCAAAAAGAAACCGGAGCAAACGTGGTCCCAATCAGAACCATTGAGCTGTTTGAGCAATCGTCACAAAGCGATTGGTGATTATCGCCCCCTGAGGGACGTGAGAACTCATACTTTCTTAACCAGTACGAGCGCGGGCCTTCGCCAAGCGGCCAAGTGAACGGGCCAGTCTATTAGCAAAAACTGGCTTGGTACTGACCATCGTTTACAACTGCCTTGACCAATACGGGGCAGTTTGTGCGAGGGGGACAACTCCGACAATATTGACGAACTGGCGAGTGAGTATGTGTTAGGCACGTTGCCGGACGAGCAACGCATCGAGATACAAAAGCGCCTCGCTCAGGAGGCCGATTTGCGAGCTGCTGTAGATGCGTGGGAACAGCGATTGTTTGCGTTGACCGAACTGGCTGAACCGCAACCCCCTACTCCGCTGCTCTGGGGGCGAATCGAGCGCAGCTTGAATAGCAATGAACAGCGAGCATCACGAGTGACGGCGCCGCGCAGCCAATCTCGTGGTGGAACCTCCCTCCGCTATGGCGTGGGCTCGCGGGAGCAGGTCTCGTCGCAACGCTTTCGCTCGGAACAGTACTACTGACAAGAACCGCGCCGGTGAATCCGACCACCTACCTGGTCGTTCTAGTGGCTCCGCAGAACCAGGAACCCGGCTGGGTTATTCAAGCGAGCAACCCAAAGGAAATCCAACTGATACCTTTGGGGGTAACGCAAGTCCCCTCCGATAAAGCACTTGAGTTCTGGACCAAAGCGGACGGCTGGCAAGGACCGGTGTCCCTTGGATTGGTCAAACCTGGGCAGACGCTTTTCAGTCCCTCTGGATAAATTACCTCCGCTGGAATCCAGCCAGCTCTTTGAATTGACTCTGGAGAACCCCAATGGATCGCCGACGGGCAAACCCACAGGACCGATTCAGTTCATTGGCCGGGCGGTTAAAGTGATCTGACCTCGGGCGTCTTAGAGGAAAAGTCCGCAAACGCGGACTTGTTTGTCCGTCACATCTCTACCTGAGTTCCCAGCTCAATCACTCTATTCAGAGGCAGTTTGAAATACTTCAGGTTGCTGTTGGCGTTCTTCAGCAAAAACGCGAAAAGACTTTCCCGCCAGCGCGCCATCCCAATGCGCTTGGTGGGAATCACTGTCTCCCGGCTGAGGAAATAGGTCGTGCGCATCGGACTGAAATCCAGCTCATTCAAGTGACACAGACTTAACGCCATGGGTACGTCGGGCTCCTCCATGAAACCGAAGTGGAGACTGACCCGGAAAAACCCTTCGCCATAAGCTTCAACCTCAAACCGCTTGTCAGCATCAACGCGAGGACTGTCTTCAGACACCACGGTGAGCAGCACGACTTGCTCATGCAAGACTTGGTTATGCAGCAAGTTGTGCAGCAGCGCATGAGGAACCGCATCGGCCCTGGCCGTCAGAAATACCGCCGTACCTTGTACGCGATGGGGGGGCTGCGTACGGATGCTGCCGATGAATAGTGGAAGTGGTAGCGCGGTTTCATCCAGCCGCTCAACAATGATTTTCCTGCCCCGCTTCCAGGTGGTCATCAAGATGAACAGGCCAATGCCAGCGATCACAGGGAACGCACCACCTTGGAAAATCTTCGGCGCATTGGCGGCGAAATACAGACTGTCAACCAGCAGAAAACCAAGCAGCATCGGAATCGCCAGCCAGCGCGGGGTTTTCCAAAGCAGTAGGACGACAGCCGAAGATAATATGGTGGTGATCAACATAGTGCCCGTCACCGCGACCCCATAGGCAGCAGCCAAGGCACTGGACGACTCGAAACCGATCACCAGCAGCACGACACCGACCATCAATGCCCAGTTAACCGTACCGATGTAAATCTGCCCCTGCTCCTGGCTGGAGGTGTGCTGGATAAACATCCGAGGGACGTACCCTAGCTGGATAGCCTGGCGCGTCAGGGAGAAAGCACCGGAGATCACGGCTTGAGAAGCGATGATGGTCGCAAGTGTGGAAAGCGCGACCATCGGCAGCAGTGCCCAACTCGGCGCGAGCAGATAGAACGGATTGCGCACAGCCTCCGGGTTCTCCAGGATCAGGGCCCCCTGGCCAAAATAATTGAGCACCAGCCCTGGCAACACCAAAATGAACCAGGCACGGGAAATCGGTTTGCGACCAAAGTGGCCCATGTCGGCATAGAGCGCTTCAGCACCGGTCAATGCCAACACGACGGCGCCCAAAATCGCCACACCCATTCCCGGATGAACGACGAAGAACTGCACCGCCCAAGCAGGGTTGAGCGCTTGCAGCACTTCGGGGCGCTGCAAAATGCCGTAGACCCCGAGCGCACCCAACACCACAAACCACAGCACCATGACCGGGCCAAACAAAATCCCAATGCGAGCAGTGCCGTGTTTCTGTATCAGGAACAGCGCCACCAGCACGATCACGGACAGGGGCACAACCCAGTGCTCGATCCCATCAAACGCCAGCTGTAACCCCTCAACCGCAGAGAGCACTGAAATCGCCGGGGTAATCATGCTGTCCCCGTAAAAAAGCGCCGCCCCAAACAGGCCGAGCAGGACCAGTACCTTGCTCATGTGCGGATAAGGGGTGGCTGCGCGGCGGGCCAAAGCCGTCAACGCCATGATGCCGCCCTCACCCTGGTTATTGGCACGCAGGATGAACAGCACATACTTGATCGAGACGACCCAGATCAGCGACCAAAAGATCAACGACAGAATACCCAGCACGCCGTCCTGATTCACCTGCACGCCGTAGTGGCCGGAAAACACTTCTTTCAGCGTGTAGAGGGGGCTGGTGCCAATGTCCCCGTAAACCACTCCGACAGCAGCGACGAGTAAGCCCACTCCTGAGGTTTTGGATTGGGACTCTTCGTTTGCAACGGTAGCTGTCTGACTCAAAGGGCGCTTCTCTCAATTCACGGGGAGTTACTGCACGCCATCCTTGGGCAATACATTTCCAAGGCCATCGGAAAGCAAGGCGCATGGACGATCAAAAAATCGCGGCCAGTATCGTTGCGGGCAAAATCACCTACCGTAAAGAAAGCGTAAAAATTTTACGGCAGATCCGACCTTAATTTTTCCGGACACTTAAGCGCCACATCGGTCTGGGCTGAGTTTTCTATGTGCTGGTGCATGACACCCTGCCAGCATCGAACAAGAGGAATTCACGGTGCGAAAACTTCGGAGTTGACGAGGGAGGGCCGGATTCAACCACCTGTTGATTATTCCTAAAGAACAACAACTGGTGGCGGGATCGACAACGCGGTGCTCATGCGGAAGCAATCGGTCTCAGTTTTTGCATCTCACGCTGGCGCGGCCACCGTGGGACGCCCAGGTTTGCAAAGGATATCGAGTCGCGAGCCGCTGTAGCGGGATTCGCGGAATAAACGCCAGCGCCCGAATAAACCGTAGACATGCATGACCCGACCCTGCTCGTGGTACCCCATGCGGAGGTGCAATTTGAGCGCAGGAATGTTGTGCGTCTCGCAGACGTCCACCACTTTGTCACAGCCTTGCGCCTGCATGGCCTGCCACAGACTGATTTGGGCATCGACTGAAAGGGCCGTCCCGAAGTAAGGCCGCGTCATCTCGCCCCCGAACTCGAAGAACTCACCTTCTTTGACCGGGAACCAGCAACCGTAATAGTGGCGATCATGGTAATTGCGTTTGCTACCCCAAATAAAGGCCACGGCATCGCCCTTGTCGTCCAGGTACATATGTCCGGTATGCCCTTCGGCGGCCAGTTCGCGCATGGTTTCCACTCGGTCGCCAAAGTGCTTGGCGAACGCATCCGCGTTATGGGTATCGATGTCGACCAAGCGTAATCCCGAATAGGGCCTGAGCTTGTGAGGCGGAACCGACGTGACCAAGTCACGCTCCATCCACAGTAACTCCCAGTGGAAAAACACATAGCGCTCCCACAGAGTATTGACGGTGCGACGCAGGCCTTTTTGTTTGATTCGGTCTTGTAGCTTCTGCAATGCACTCATGATGCCTCCCGGTGGAGTTAGGGGCGTTGTTACAAAAGTGTTTGGTGAGTGTATGCGCGATGGACAAGCTGAATCGGCCATTTAGGGTGTTCGAACAGCTAACGGGCTGCAACCAATGCGACTCTTGCGATGAAGAGCCAACAAGAGCCATGCGCTGAAGTGGGTATAGATCAGCGCAACAGGCGCATATCAAAAAGACATCAACAGCTTTGTAACAAAATATTCTGCTGGCGCTGAATGAGTCTAAGTCATTGTTGCAGACGATTCTTAGCCACTCAGCCCTTCGCGACAGGCAACAATCGGCCAGAAGCTGCCTATCATCAGGCGGTCGCGCAAGAAGTGACCGGTTTAGCCCGTAATACGGCTAGCGTCAATGTGCCCCAATGTAATGTCATTTCTGATGCGATTCAGCGCAGCTAAGGCCGTTTCAGCGGAGCTTTTGACCGAAATCAATCCCGACCATTATCGAATAGTATAGAAAAACAGTCGTTATATTTTTCCAGCGGCTACACTTGTAAATAAATTAATTAAATGAATTTTGATATCTAGATGTTATTTTCCTTGAAAACAGCGCCCTCCCTTTGATCCGGCTAGCGGACTCTACATGAAAATTGAAATTCTTAAGCAAGCGGTTATGGACTCACGAGACGGCATTACCATCTCCGACAATTGCATCGACGACAATCCGTTGATTTTTGTAAATCCTGCTTTTGAGCGCATGACTGGCTACTCCTTCGAAGAAATTACTAACATTAACTGTCGATACCTACAAGGAAGCGATCGAAAACAGCCTGAGCTGGAAGTTGTTCACAATGCCGTTAAAAAAGGTGAGTACTGCCTCGTAACCTTGCGGAACTACCGCAAGGATGGAACTATGTTCTGGAACGAATTAAGCATATCGCCAATTTATGATGAGGGCGGGGCAGTAACCAACTTTATTGGAATCCAAAAAGATGTAACACCTAGAGTTATAATACAGCAGCAACTTCGCGACGAGCATCAGTCTCTCGAGGAAATGAAAGTGCACTTCGAGCAATTATCCATAAAAGATGGGCTCACAGGCATTTACAATCGTCGTTTTTTTGATACGCAGTTCGAAATTCAATGTAAAATTGCATGCCGCAATGGCGACTCATTGACTCTTGCGATGATTGATGTTGATCACTTCAAATCATTCAATGATATTTATGGACATCAAGCTGGCGATGAAGCGCTAATACGTGTTGCAGATAGTTTGAATAAGTCCTTCCAGCGAGGCTCTGACTTTGCAGCCAGGTATGGCGGCGAAGAATTTGTAATTCTGTCCAACGGCATGGAGAAAGACCAGGCCGCTCTGTATGTCAAGTCGCTATGTCAACGAGTGCGAAATTTGAAAATACCGCACTCCGCTTCCAGTACAGGCTACTTGACTATAAGCATCGGTTTTTCAGTTCATACATTTGGTCCACTGCACCAGTCTAAAGTACTACTGGCACAAGCTGATAAAGCTCTCTATATAGCTAAGGAACGTGGAAGAGATCAATATTTTAGTCTTTAGTTCCTGTACGTAAACTTGGAAAAATGGCGTTTGTATCACCATCATGTCGCCCCCCTTGAAGGGCACTTTTGGTCGCCCAGGGCTGGTCGTGGCCGGCAGCAATCGGCCATAAGCGGACGGTCACGACCGACCGCTTATGGCCCAGAGTGTGTAAAAACGCTTCGCCAAAATTGAATTGTGCGCGTCTACGTTAAATCTGAAATTTATCGGCACGTCAGCAGATGTGGATTTCGCGTAGAAGCGCGATTTTCAGTCCGATTTTGAATACCTGTCGCGCTCAAAAACTTTTTTCACAGCCTCGGCCGAAAGCCGTAACGCCGGGGCACATCAATACCGCGAGCGTTAGCTTGATGAACTTTTCGTTTCTGTGATGGCGTCCAGCGCGCTCTGCACATTGTCGGCGACATCGACTGATCCGCGTCGCTTTCAAACGCGAGGACAAAGATCGGGCCGCTCCCTTCTTTCATGCACGACTCTTCCGTCCCGCTATAGAGGCTGACTTTGACGGAGAAGATTCGGGGCTAAACGAACCAGCGATCAGACGGTATGAATTATTTGGCGTGTTCGTACTCCACCGCTTGAGGAACAATTGTTTCTCAATGGCGGTGACCTCCGCGCCGAGGCAAAGCTAATGGCATCGATCGAAGATTTTAGGATGAAATCACAAGAGCTCCTGATAGAGCTCGACGCCGCTACGATGGAAATGATGACTCTGGTGACATCCAAATGCGTTACAGGCCCCGACTGGGATTTTGCCAGCAAGAGGCAGCACGACGCCTATGAAAGCTGGGATGCCTTTATGAATACGCCTAACACTAGTATTTAAATTGCAGACTCTGAAAAGTACGGGCTCACTAGCTGAGATAGACAATCTCGATCAATGCTTTTTTGTCTGATGCAGGAGAGTCGTATGAGCCTGCAAGAAGTTTTTAGCAAAAGAGTTAGAAATACATCATGAGTACGAAGTGGCGACAGTTTTTATCTGCGACATGTTGAGCAATCCTTGCGGGTAAAAGTCTACAAAAATCCGCTTACCGGCGAGGTTATCGAAACCAAAGGCGGTAACCAAAATACATTGAAAGAGTGGAAAGCGAAATATGGCTCCGACACCGTAGTGTCCTGGCTTTCCAAGTGAAATTAGTTTGAGTACAAAACGGCCGAGATGCCATTTTTTTTGGCGTTGCGGAGGAATGCAGATAAACGTCCGGCTAACACAGATGTTAGTGAGTACCAATGCTAACGTGGGAGAAGTCCAGTTCAATTCGCAGGTTGGGATGGGTGGTAAGCCGGCTTCATATGTTTGATAAGGATGAACCCACCGTGCCGAGAATTTTGACTTCCCAGATAAGTGAGACTGCACTAAACGAGCACAATGCCAGGATGTTCGGATCGCCAAAGGAGCGCTTGGATTTTTACCGAAGAGAGATTCAGTACGAAACCAGAATCTTGGCTAATCGAACTGACGCCTTTTTGGCATCTCAGTCTTTTTTGGTCATCGCATTTGCCTCTTCTATGGGCAATCTCAACCCCGAATGGGGCAAGTTGTTCACGCTGGTAGTACCACCGTTTCTTACGTTGCTTGGAGTGCTAAGTTCGTTGAATGCTTGGCCTGGTATTCGTGCGGCATACGACATTATCGGCCATTGGCATTTCAAGCAGAGTGAGCTATTGCATAGCGAGCCTTTAATGGGGTTGGCGTATGACGAATCGCCTTTATTTTGTGAGAGAGAGTCCACGCAAAAGGGGTATCGAAAGGCGTTGCTATTTTCGGTGCGCACACCTTGGATCTTTGCGACGTTCTGGGTATTGCTTGGCATTTGGTCGGTTTGTATTCAAATCACCAAACTAGGTGCTTGAGAGAGATATTCGGACATCATCAGCTCTGCGCCCAAATGAAAACTCGATCACAGGTTATAGGGTGTACCATCGATAGGTGCCCATCAAAAATTAGTGAGCCATGTCCAGGGAAAGCGAAGAGGGCCGCCAGATCGTAGCTTCTCTGGCGCGCCGGGTCGGTGACATTGCTGATCTTGCAAAGACCGCCCACGCAATTATTTCAACCTTGCAGGATATGGATGCAGCCCTCCGGCCCATCATTGGCCAGCAAGGGGTTGTCGCGCTTTATCGCCGCAGCCTCAATCTGTGCGTTTCCACTCATCCGCGACTGGCCGGCACCTGTGACAGAGCGCAGGCAGGCATGGATCTGATTGCCCTCAAATCCGTAATCGTTGAGCAAAGCGACGCCGATGCGCTGTTTTTCGGTGAAGTGTTGCTGACTACCTTTTACGCACTGCTGACCACGCTGATTGGGCCCTCGCTCACCGCACGTTTGCTTCGTGGTATGTGGGAACCTTTATTGAGCGACACCCCTTCGCAGGAAAATTCGCCATGAGCAGCAAAGTGACTATCAACCGCCTGGCCACCGGTGTGCCAGGACTGGACGAGGTGCTGGGCGGAGGACTGCCGGAGTTTTCGTTCAACCTGATCGCCGGCCCGCCGGGTTGCGGCAAAACTACCCTAGCGCACCAGATGATGTTTGCCCTGGCGACGCCCGAGCGCCCGGCGCTGTTCTTTACCGTACTGGGCGAGCCGCCGCTGAAGATGTTGCGTTATCAGCAGCAATTCGACTTTTTCGACAGCGAAGCGATCAACCAGTCGATCCGCTATATCAACCTGACCGACGACACCCTGGCCGGGAATCTGGACGAAGTGCTGCGGCGCATCGTCAGCGAGGTGGAGGCGTACTCCCCGGCGCTGGTGTTCGTCGACTCGTTCCGTTCGGTGGTGCTGGCCAGCCAGACCCAGGACAACCCCAACAACAACCTGCCGCAATTCGTTCAGCAACTGGGCATGTTGATGACCACCTGGCAGGCGACGACCTTCCTGATTGGCGAATACTTTACCGAAACAGACACCAACCCGATTTTCACTGTGGCCGATGGCTTGATCTGGCTGCGTCAGAGCGTGCAGCGCAACTCGATGGTGCGCAAGATAGAAATCATGAAAATGCGCGGACAGCCAACATTACCGGGACTGCACACCTTCCGCATTGCGACGTCGGGTATCAAGGTGTTTGCACCCGCGCCACTCAACCCGGTTGAAGCGCCGCTGGAGATCCCCATCAAGCGCCTGAAAATGGGCGTGCCACAGCTCGACGAGATGCTGGGTGGCGGCCTGCCCCGTGGTTATTCATTGCTAGTGGCCGGGCCGTCGGGGTCGGGCAAAAGCATCCTGGCAGCGACGTTCCTCGCAGAAGGCGCACGCAACGGCGAAACCGGTGTGATCGCGGTGTTCGAACAACGGCCCAATCATTTTCAAAATGCCGCCCTCATTCAGTTGATCCAAAGCGGTCAGGTCGGCTTGGTGGACAGTCGTGCACCAGACTTGTCCATCGACGAAATCGTGCAGTTGCTGCTCAGCGAGATCAGCCGACTGAAAGCCACCCGGGTGGTGATCGATTCGTTGTCGGGCTTCGAACTGGCGCTGGCGCCGACCTTCCGCGAAGACTTCCGTGAATCGCTATCGCGTATGGTCACCGCGCTGACCCGGGCCGGGGTAACTGTGCTGATGACTTCGGAACTGGAAGACCGCTACACCGACTTGCGTTTTAGCCCTTACGGCACAGCGTTCCTTACCGACGCCATCATCGTTCAACGCTACATTGAAGTGCAGAGTCGTTTGCTGCGCATCATGGCCGTGGTCAAGCTTCGGGCTAGCGCCCACTCTGATGAGTTACGGCTTTACCACATCGATGAAAACGGCCTGCAGATTGGCGAAATGCTTCATGACCAAGAAGGTCTGCTCGGAGGCCGACCCACAAGACGGATTTCAGGTGTATCACATCCAGGAGATAAAAATGCTTGAGCCCGACTCATGAGTAATGTCGATGGCACGAATGAACGTGAGATCGCTAATGCTGCTCACGAACTCTTCCTGCTTGGCCAGAAAACCGTTGAAGCCCGCGCCGTGCTGGCAGCACTGCAGAAAGAGTTGAGCGACACCAGCAGCCGACTGGTGGATAGTCAGCGGGTCGAGCAGGTGATTGAGGCTAATCAGCAGCTAGTACCGGCGAAACTGCTGGTGCAGTCAGACGCTATAGTCGCCCCTCGCTTGGAAGAGCAACGTTTGTACCAGGAACTGCGTGAGGCTAATGCCCAACTGGTCATAGCCGCGCTCAGCGCACAAGACCTTCAGGCTATAGCCGAGCGCGCCCTGAGTCAGCAAAAAAGCATACTGGCGACGGTGGCCCATGAGCTACGTAACCCATTAACACCCATCAGCATGATTGCAGAGCGTATGGTGCGGATGCCTAGTGACGAACTGCCTCGGATGCGGGAGATGATCGAAGGCCAAGTGCAACATATGTCACAGCTGGTCGACGATCTGCTGGACGTCTCCCGTGCGAGCACTGGTAAGTTGCGACTTAATCGCCGCGATGTCGACATGATTCAAGTTCTACGCGAGGCCATTGATACGTGTCGCCCCTTAATGAGTGCACAAGAGCAGCGATTCGACGCCCACCTTCCCGATGGCATCTTGATGGTCAATGGTGACCCGGGGCGCCTCGCGCAGATTCTCCAAAACCTTCTAGCGAATGCGGCTAAATACACACCGACTCACGGTAGAATCGAACTGTCTTTAACAGTAGCGTCCGACGTTTTGAAGATAAAGATTTCCGACAATGGAATCGGTATTTCCGCTAAAGCGCTCCCGTTTATTTTCGACCCCTATGTGCAAGACGTGCATGCCGTCGGCTTCAATGGTTCAGGCTTGGGCATCGGATTGACGGTAGTCCGCGAGCTGGTTGAGGCGCACGGTGGCGAGGTTGCCGGCATGAGCGAGGGAGATGGCAAGGGTAGCGAGTTCGTTGTCACGTTTCCGTTGGTGATCCATTCAAGCAGATAAACAAGGCCTGGACACTGATCTATCTGAGTCCAGGGGCACGGGCCAGATCCCGCCAGACAATACGACGGCCGTCCATCGCTATGGCTTATCCATTAAAAACCGCAATCAAGATGCTTGGTGGGCACTGCAACTCAACTTCGAGTCAGGCCCGCTGAGTACAGGATCCGACATGAACGCAGCGGACGACTTTAGATTTAAATCTCATGAGCTGCTTTTAGACCTGGATGCAGCTGTTAACAAAATGATGATGTTGGTCTCAGCTCGTGAGCTTTCCGGTGAAAGGTGGAGTGCGGCTGTAACGCGACATTCGGACGCGTATTCAGCTTGGAGTTCACATCTCAATGAGTCATCGCTACCGAACTCCCATAGCCTTTAATTCGGAGAGTTCGCGTCTGCGTTATTAAGCGAAATTAATGCGGTCATGCGACCCGCCGGATCAAGCCTTATGCTATCTGACGTCTGTAGGTGCGGCATTGTGATCAACCACTTTACTGCCGAGCTAGTGCTGACGTTCCTCCTTGAATGAACGGTGGCACCGGGAGAATTGGGCTTGGAATACATTGATCTTAGCAATGGCACGCGAAGATCGTGATAGTGATTTCAGCCTGGATCATTGGTTCTCAACAGCTACGTAGGCGGATGATCGCTTTCTGGGGATCCACCGTGAGCAATGCTTTGAGGGTAACCTGTGGACGTCATGCGAACGCCTATAGATTGATTCTGCTCGAGTGCGTACTTCTGGGCATAAACGCCCGTGGCCAAGAAGAATCTTAACGGCTATCGAGCTTCTTGGCGCCTGATTTTGAAGGATAAACCTAGTTTACATCGAGGTTCTTCTTGAACCCGCGAAGGTTCATTAGGAAAAGGCAAATCTGCAAAACGATGAGGGCATAGGCCTCTACGTACACCCCCCAAATCACCCACAGCATATTGCTCAAACTGAAGCATACGAACCCTGTCATCCGTCTTGCGGGTCGTTGGGACCCGATAAGCCACGCTGCAACCACGGTTACCAGCATCGCAGGCCATTGAACCCAATCCAGGTAGCTCAAAATTACTCCCTAATTTCTCCGAGAATCAAAGATAGAGGGTGATATTGACGAATGATTCAGAGTTTCTCGTGAGACGTACCCCGTAACCACTCGTCCGGGAATGATTAGATTATTGAGCGTGTGTTCCTTTATTAAAGACAAATAAGTCATGTGCTGACGAAACGCGCCCCTCGTTCGGACTCCTTTTAAATATCACCATCTAGGAGAAAATAATAACAGTGCTCGTTATGGGAGCAGCTACAGGGTTTGGCTTGAAGTCTCTTGAATGTATGAAATGAAGGGCTGCGACTGGCTGGTTTCAGCCCTTGGTGACGGGCAGAAAGCGGCCAATTGCAGTCGCCGGCGAAAGGCAGAAATGAAGTCGATTGAGTCCTCATCGAGCGCGGGAGAGCCGGCTGCAATAACCTTCTCGGCAGGACAGCTCGCAACCGTCCTTCGGCAGGCGGATAATCCTGAAACTTTGGTTACACTGAAGCTGGTTTGGGACGTGTGGACGTCTTTTGCTTCTTAAAAGGTGAAAAAGTGTACGTTAACTGGGAAGGCCTGTTACCGATTCGGGGCGACATCATCGTTGTCGAAGACGATCCGACGCTCCGTGAACTGATGGTGGATATCGTCGAGGAGGTAGGCGCTAAGGCATCAGCATTTGAAACCGCTGATGATGCGTTGACCTATCTTTTGCAGTCGCATGGCGGATGCAGGCTAGTGATTGCCGATCATGGCGTCCCTGGACAAATTCAAGGTACAGAATTCATTGAAATGGTCAGAGGAAAATGGCCTTCCATTGCGGCGATTCTGACCTCAGGATATCTGATAGATCCTGCATCAGTCCCGCCTTCTACCATCTACTTACACAAGCCCTGGTCTCTGGATGATCTGATCGTTGCGATAGCATCCCTGCTCCAGCCGGGTTTCCCTATCCAGAAAACGCAAAAATAGGCCTGGCGCTGCCCCTTCCTGAATTCTCTTACACCGCGTCAGCGCTAATTATCGATCTCTTCGGCAGCGCCATTTTTATGATCCGGATCGCTATCTCGCTAACACCACCGTGCCCATAACTTGGTGCGCTGCCATTTCAGAGCGAAGCTCACCAATCAAATTTGCAATGTCTCGGCTTGACGTCAATTCGCTGGTCGTGACCGCAGTGACCAGGAGATCGACCCGTCCAGAAGTCGAATCGAACACCTTGATCATCAATGATCCATCTGGATTGACTGAGCAGGTGCAAGAGAGAGGCTGGAATCCACATTCAATAATGTGGCGAAGCTCAAGTGTAGAGATCATGACTTGCGTCCATAGGGTCAGGTGAATGGGATCTAGCGTATTAATTTTAGCTACTGATCTTCAATGCGGGAGGCTGCATTACATTTCGTTGCATCTCTCCCGGATGACCGCTACGGGTCGTTCACTGCCGGTCATGTTAGCTAAGGGTACGGGCAAGTCAGTGCAGTTACCCAGGTGTCAGCGGATTTGGATAAGTCGCTCCAGCCAGAGGTGAGTTCAGCTAGTCTTCCCGCACCAGATGCTCAAGGACGATACCCATGTCAGATAACTCTGAAGCCAAGATAGCCACAGCGGACGCTCTCACACTGCTCCTGCATAACCAGCACGCCATATGTGCGGCCATTGAAGAGGTGACCAAGTGGCTCTCCGAGAATGGAGTAGGGAGTGTCGCTGCAAACGCAATTGCGGCTATGGAAACGCTAGACGCGAATGCTCTAGTCATCACGGACGCCATTATGCGACTACGGCAGTTATAGGTATGCCTTAGCTGATACGGGCATATTCAAATTTATTTACCCTTTCCGCTTGATAAGTGACACCCATAGTGTAACAGTATTAGTAGAACACCCTAACTGATACGTGAGGCACATCATGTTCATCCGCGCATATCTCCGAGCATCAACCGAAGAGCAAGACGCCAGCCGAGCCCAAGCCTCACTTGAACAGTTCGCCAGCGACCATAAAAAGGCCATCGCGAGCGTGTATCTGGAGAATGCCAGCGGCGCCTCCGCAGACCGGCCCGAGTTGCTGCGTCTGCTCAAAGATGCGCGCAAGGGTGACGTGCTGCTGGTGGAGTCGATAGACCGGCTCTCCCGCTTGCCGGTGGAGGACTGGCAGAAGCTCAAGGCCACGATTGATTCCAAGGGCCTGCGCATCGTCGCGCTCGATCTGCCGACCAGTCACCAAGGAATGCAAGACACGAAGGGCGACGAGTTCACGGGGCGAATGCTTGGCGCGATCAACTCGATGCTAGTGGAAATGATGGCCGCCATTGCACGCAAAGATTACGAGCAACGCCGTGAGCGTCAGGCCCAGGGTATCGAGAAGGCCAAAGCTGCCGGTAAGTATCAGGGCCGACCGATTGATGAAGACTTGCACAAACGCGTTACGGAACTGCTCGGTGCAGGCCTTGGCATCCGCGCAACAGCCAGGCACGCCAACTGCTCGACCACCACAGTTCTCAGGATCAGGGACTTGGCCAACGCCTGAAAGCACTTTCCCAGGAGCCGGCACACTTCAGCTCTTCGGGCTGAACCCGGTAGTTGCGTTGATCCTTTCTTGCACCTGTTGCAGGGCTTCGCGCGGGATCGTCAGGAATTGGTAGTTCAGTTCCTGCAGGTCCGGTTTTAGGACGTGCTATTTGATCGCTGCGTGCCTTGCGCTGTCCTCGCCCTGAACGTAGTCCGCCATCAGGCTGGTCAGCAAAGGCTCCAGCGTATGAGCCCGCGTCATACGTTTGACTTGCGCCGGGTTGGCGTCAGTCAACATTTGCAAGATCTGCCGTTTCAGTAGGTTGTGGGTCATCAGGGGCAACCTCATAAACGTTGATGTTTTCGACTTCGGTGGCGCTGCTCATGCAGTCAAAACGTACGGCTTGACCGCCTCCCCGAGGTTTTCAGACTTGGCCTTGACGTAGACGTAGACGTGGAACTGACACCAAAGGAGCAACTAGGCCCGCTGGGAAGCTGTAAACACAGGGCGGGCACTTATCCGACAGATGGAGACCATCCGTTCTCTTACTAGGCTACATTTGTTCTCTATGAGCACAACATCTCTCCGACGCCGCCAGATTCTCAACTTCATCCGTTCGCACGCAGCGGCTGATGGGCAGTCCCCAAGTTTGGATGAAATTGCAGCTGCTTGCGGCCTGAAATCCCGCAGCGCCGCGCAGAAGCATGTAAAGGCACTTGAGGCCAGCGGCGAACTTGAAGTCACCCCGGGCAAAGCCCGAAGCGCCCGCCCTAAGCAGCGAAAGGCAGCCTCACCTGGGGCCACTCTTCTTTTCGAGGTCTCGATCCACGATATCGTGGACCTGAACGACGGCGATCTGCGAGAGCTGGTAGCACGCCTATGCATTGCTGGGCTGGCCGAAGTGGGCTTACCGCCCACCCCGATCACGTGGGGTGGCGATCAACGAGCTCCGGATGGAGGTATCGACGTAAGGGTACAACTGCCGACGGGAACCCCACCCACTCCCCGGTTCCCACGCGCGGCGACCGGCTTCCAAGTTAAGGCAACCAGAATGGGGCTTGGGGATATTCAGCGCGAGATGTGCCCGAACGGACTTTTAAGACCGTCGATCCAGGACCTAATCCGAGCCAAGGGCTCATACATTATCGCCACATCCGATTCCGCAGCAGACGAGGAATATAGAAAGCGAACTGCCGCCATGAAGGCTGCCGTCACGATGGAAACCGGCCACGAGCAAGCAGATTTTGACTACTACGATGCCCGCCGACTAGCCGACTGGACGAACCAGCATCCAGGTGTGGTCGCGTGGGCGAGAAGCCGCTTGGGCCGCCCCTTGCAAGGTTGGCAGCCATATGGGCAATGGGCCGATACTCGCGGCGGCAAGCCTCAGCCCTTCCTTCCTGACGAAAAGCACCGGCTTGCGGACCCGCACGAACTGGAGCGCAAATTTCCACTCGCGGAAGGACTGAGCCACGTGCGGAACGTCCTACGCACCGGTGGCAGATCGGTCCGCCTTACAGGTCTGTCTGGTGTGGGTAAGACTCGGTTTGCCCAAGCGTTGTTTGAAGCAGATGCCGCACCAGAGCCTCTCTCCGCCGACCTTGCCGTCTACACTGATACATCTCACAGCCCGAACCCACCACCTCCTGCGGTGTTAGATGAGCTACTCGCTTCGGGGCGCCGGGCCATACTGATCGTCGACAACTGCGCATCACAGCTTCATAACCAGCTCACGTCCCGCTGCAAGAGCTCCAGCTTGGTGAGTCTGCTCACGATTGAATACGACATTCGGGAAGATCTTCCGAATGAAACGAACGTGTTTCATTTGGAAACTGGGTCCCCTGACCTCATCGAGAGCGTCATCGGGCAGCAGTTCCCCCACATCTCGCAGGTTAACGTCGCAACGATTACGAAGTTCGCCGACGGTAACTCCCGTGTAGCCATCGCGCTGGCCAACACCATGGACCGGAACGAATCATTGGCCGGGCTCAACGACAGAGAGTTATTTGACCGCCTGTTCTGGTTGGGCAAAGAGGTACAGCACGAGCTCATGGTTGCGGCGCAGGTATGCGCACTGGTGTATTCGTTTGACGGAGAGGAGCTAGATGGCGAGTTAGCACGGCTGGCTAAACTGGCTGACGAATCGGTTACAGTGCTCTACCGCCATGTGGCAAATCTTGAGAACCGCGGCTTGGCTCAACGCCGGGGTGTATGGCGTGCTGTGCTGCCCCACGCCGTTGCCAACACGTTGGCGGCACGGGCTTTGGACTCGATCCCCTATTCGCTCATTGAACATCACTTGGTCCAAGGGCATGACCGGCTACTGCGCTCTTTTTCTCGGCGTTTGGGATACTTGCACGACTCTCCTAGGGCCGTCACCATCGTGTGCAAGTGGCTGTCAGCAGGCGAATTGCTCGGTGACGTTAGTGGGCTCACGCCACTCCTAGTAGACGTGCTGGTCAACGTGGCACCAGTTGCACCCGAAGCGACACTGGAGGCTATCGAACGTGCGGTGCAAGGTCCGGATCGTGCGAAGGTGCTCAGTACCGATAACACAGCTCGTGCGGGCTTGGCCCGACTCATTCGCTTGATCGCATACGAGCCCAGGTTTTTTGAGCGATGCATTGAGGTGCTCATAGCATTCGCGCTAGCAGAAGCTCCAGACAACCGGGCGGACACAACACGCGATGTCACTGCATCGCTTTTTCACCTGTACCTTTCAGGCACACACGCCACAACCGAGCAACGCGTGAGCTGGGTGAAGGGGGCGCTCAAGTCGCCAAATCACGAAATCGAATCCATTGGCAGGAAGTGCCTAAACGCTGCATTGGAGTGCGGCCACTTCTCCTCGCACTACGGCTTCGAGTTTGGCGCACGCCCCCGCGATTACGGCTGGTCCCCCCGGGGACCGGAAGCTCAGGCCTGGTTCGCCAGCTTCGTCACCCTGGCTGCTGACGCCGGACAAGGCACCACTCAGGTAGCGAGTTCAGTGCGCGACTTGCTGGCTGAGCATTTCCGTTCCCTTTGGACAATCGCCGGGGTAGCCGATGCGCTTGAGGCGGCCGCTATCTCGCTGCTCAACGCTGGATGGGAGAAGGGCTGGCTAGCCATTCGGCAGACAATTCGGTTCGAAGGAAAAGAATTGCCATCGGCAAATATGACTAGGCTCCGCAGCCTAGAAGAACGTGCAAAACCAAAAACTCTCGTGGGGCGCGTCAAGGCGATCGTACTTAGTGGCTATAGCAGCGGCGTGGACTACGCAGATGGTGAGTCGGCGTCAACCGGCTACGAGCGCGCTGATCAGCTCGCGTGTGATCTCGGCAAGCAAGTGGCCGGCGATGCACGTGTGCTTGCTGAAGTATTACCATTGGTTGTAAGCAACGTGCAGGGACGGCTGTGGATGTTTGGCGAAGGTCTCGCGACTGGAGCGGACTCCATTGATGTGTGTTGGTCCGCACTGATCTTGGCCTTCGAGTCCATACCCGAGGAGCAAAGAAGTGTTCAGGTCCTACGTGGTTTCCTGAGTGGTGCTTTCCACCGCGAGCAAGCTGCCTTCGAACGCCTCCTCGACACTTCCATGGAACGCGTCTCGCTTATTAAGTGGGTGCCAGTACTTCAGTTAAGCGCACCTCTGGACGACCGCGGTTGCGCACGCCTGCTTATCTCAATGAACAACCCAAATGTACCCGCATGGGTTTTCCAGCATCTGAGCTTAGGCCGGGCCACGGAGAAGCTTTCCGACGACACGCTAGCCCAGTTACTTCAGCGACTGAGCATTAAGCCGGACGGGCTTGAGATCGCGCTCGATGTGCTATTCATGCACATATACAACAACCCTAACCCTGTAGGTACACGAGTCAGGCAATTGGCACGTTCGCTGTTAGCAAGCGTCCCCCTCACCCGGCACAACCAACGCATGGACCATGCGCTCGGCAGTCTGATTATGTATTTCCTGAAGGGAAGCGACGGCGAAGCGGTGGCACGCGACTTATTAACGACGGTGCGCAATGGGCTCGATAACTACAGTCTGCACAAGTTCGACCTGACGGAAACGCTCGCGGCACTCTTCAGTGCTCATCCCAAAGTAGCGCTGGATATATTGGTGACTGACGATGCTGATGAAGGGAGCGCGTATTTACGGCGTCGTGCACTTGCCGGGGGAGTTCGCTCAAGTGCGCTTTCAAGTGTGCCAATCGAGACATTGATCTCATGGTGCATAGAAGGCGGTCCAGAGCGCTGGACCTCTGTCGCAACACTTCTTCCGGCATTTGCATCCAGTGAGGACGGAGCACGACTGAAGTGGTCGGAAAATACCCTCACCCTCCTCACCCGGGCACCGAAACCAATCTGCGTGGCCGAATCCCTCGTGGCGTTGATAGAACCGATGAGCTGGACCGGATCACGGGCCGAGGCGATCAAGCAACGTTTGCCCTTGCTGGATGACTTGGCGCTCGCGCTCGGGCCAGAGCATGCTGCTCAGATTACGCTCTGGCGGAGTCAGATCACCAAAAACATAGATCGTGAGGCTCGGCGTGAGCTAGAAGAACATAGGACCCGAGACGAACGGTTCGAGTAATAGATCGAGCTATCACTCAAGTGCCCGTTATAAGTACTGGATCGCCACATTGAATAGCCCCGGGTTTCTTAGATACCTACCAATCTCTTTGCGAAACCTCTCATGCAAACGCGCCTATCAACCGACCCAAACTGGGATTGGAGGAGCCGAGTTGATCCGCACCAAGGTCCCAAGGCTTGTTAAAAAAAAGCCCCGCCTGAGCATAGCCCGGCGGGGCTCCTTTGTTCCTGTCGCTGCCACCCTGCTGTCACAGCCAAACTGATCTGTCAGGGAAAAGCTTTGAGAGGCCCGAATTATATGGTGTCCCAGGGCAGGTTCGAACTGCCAACCTTCCCCTTAGGAGGACGGGTGCTGTCATTACGCTTTGGATTGAGCAGTGTGAATCGGGCGAGGTTGGAAGCAACGTGCGTGGAGCGCTGGAAACGATCAGCAAAAATGAGGAGTTCATCTCGATGACGCTTGCGGTGCTCATGACACCGGAATGATTTCTTTCTGATAGAAACAAGCGCCACATAGCTGCCCCTTGTGAAGGGCAGTTATCGACCCAAAGCGGACGGTCAAAGTGAACGCGTGCGCATTGCTTTGACGATCCGTCATCGGCCTTTCAAACGCTTTATTCCATTGGGCACCTCATCCCCAAGTTTCTTTGAGTACAGTTCGGAACAGTTCCGAAAGTAATGGCTCAACGTCTTTGCGCTCGGTGCGTATCGGCTTAATGGACTCAAGTCGATTCAGTTCACGCTCAATGAATTGTTGAATGGGAGTGATCTGAGGTGATAACCCCATCTCCGGAGACGCGCGCTTGATCGCAAGCAATTCATCAATGGCCTGCTGGAGCCCGGACTCTCGCTCGATGACACCGCGCAGCTTCTCAAACTCTATGGGGGCAGGTGTACCAAACTGCTCAAGCCACCGCACCGATAACAGCGGGCGCAGAACGTAGAAGTATTTTTTCAGCGGTACCTGAGGGGCCTGCAAATATCCCCTATAGTTGGTTTTGGCCATGCTGCGATAGTGGTAGATGCCACTCTCCACCGAATACACCTGCGGCAATAACTCCTTTGCCCGCTCGTGGAAACAGCCAGCATGCTCGTAAATGATGGTCGACTGTATCCACTCCACAAAGCCTGGATTGGACTTCCAAAATAGCCTGAGTGCCTTACGTAGATCCCAGCCATTGATATCCATGTCGTCAATGATCGGATACTCGATGACGTCGCGTTGCTCCTCGAGGCCGACAGAGAGATACCACTCGGGTTTATTTACGTAGATGAAGCGTGCGTCGTAGTCGCTGTTGGGAGAGGCAAATCCCCAGGCACGACTGCCAGACTCAATAGCTAAAAGAACTTTCACGTCATGCTCGTTCTCAGCACGACGTAGCCGGTCTCGAACCTCTTCTTGAACAACGATAGAAACCATGAGCCAACTCTAATTAGACGATGTTTCGAGTGCACGCTACTCATCCCGCGGTGGACTGTCCAGCGTCCGCTTCTGGCCGATTTCCGCCGGTCGCGACAGGCAGCTTTGGGTCGTTCTTTGCCGGTTAGGACCATGAAGAGCGCTAGTCAAGTCAAATGCAAATGGCCGATTGCATTCAATCCGGCGCCATCATCACCGCGAGCGTCATCCTGATGAATTCCTCATTCTTGTCGATGGCTTCCAGGGCGCCGCGCATTGTCGTCGACACTCTGCCGAACGTGAGGAGTCCTTTTGGCATAAAACAAGCGCGGGAGCCAAACCAGCAGTGAAGCCAGGTGCCGGCCAAAAAGTATATGCCGCCAGCTCCAATAAACAGAGAAGCTGTGACCAAAGCTGTGACCAAATTGGGTATCAAACCCCAGAAACAAAAAAGGCCCACCTTTCGGTGAGCCTAAGTTGTTGATCTATATGGTGCCGGCACCAGGAGTCGAACCCGGGACCTACTGATTACAAGTCAGTTGCTCTACCAACTGAGCTATACCGGCGTGTTAGGGCGACGATTATAGCGATTGGGTTGGTTCTGTAAACCCCTGAATTCAGACTATTTTTACTCAGCCTTCAAGTCAGGCGCGAAGCAGGGTTTTCTTGAGTTTCTGAAGGGCTTTCCAGGTGCGGCTGTTTTGCATTGCGCGCAGCTGCGCTTCGGCCTGTTCGGCGCGTTGCAGGGCGGCGGCGAGCTGGTGTTCGGCGTCGCTGACGGGGTGGCTGAAGTTGTGGCCTTTGCAGAACTGGAACTCGTCCAGGTTGCACGGCGGGATGTCGAAGGCGGGTTTGAGGTTCAGGTGTTCTTCGGCGAGGTAGTAGGTGTTGATGCCGTCGAACAGGATGGAGTGGTAGCCGGCGTCGGTGACGAGGGTTTCCCAGGCCTGGTCGCGTTCCCATGGGGTTTCGATGAGGATGACCCACGGCCGCCACTGGGTGAAGTCCATGCCGCGCAGGACGGTTTCTTCGTGGCCTTCTACGTCGATTTTCAGAAAGTGGATCGCGCGGCCCTGGGCGTGTTCTTCGCAGATGGAGGTCAGGGTGCGGGATTTGACGGTCTGGGTACGCACGTCCATGCCGGCGTCTTTGTGCATTTGCGCCATGGCTGGGTCGAGAGTGGAGAGGCCGGTGCCGGCGATGCCGTAGAAGGTCAGGTCGGCGGCGCTTTCGCCGGCCACGCATTGCAGGTTGGTGTCGTTTGGGCGCTCCTGGCACAGGGCGTCGTAGTAATTGGGCATCGGTTCGACGTTGATGCCGGTCCAGCCACGGTCATAGAAAGCTTTGGTCACGGAGTCGTGGGTGGGGTGATTGGCGCCGACGTCGATGTAGAAGCCATCTTCAACGGTTTTGAGGGCGCGCCACAGGCGTATGTCTTCGAAATTCTGTGCGTAAGAAATGAACGTCACTGTGGCTTCCTGTCTGTCAGAGATTTCTTGTTCGTGGGCGCACTTTGGCGCTCTTGTGTGCCTGTATAACAAGGGTGGCGGTGACGTGCAATTTTCCGCCGAGTGCGACCGGGTTTCGGCGGTTATGTCCTTTTCGTCGGATGCTTATGCACAACGGGCGCACTCGGAAGTGACGCTCATGACATTTTTGCGGACCCGTTCTCATTTGAGCGCAAATGCCTGTTTTTCTCGGTTTTTTATCAGGTGTACGAAAATTGAACAGTAGCGTTTCACCCCTGAAACAGGCGCTTATATTGGATCCACGATAATTTCATCAACAGAGTTATCCACAGGCTGTGGCTTTTTAAGGACGTTCCGCCAAGAGCAGGAAATTGCGCGGCGTAAGCGCGGTTTCGCAGAAGGTGCCGAGGCGAACGGTGTAACCCTGATCGGCGAGGAAAAGTGCCCGATCAAGTACCAGCCAAAGCTCCAGCGGGCGTCGGAAAAGGCCGCGCAGCAACTCCAGATTGCGTACTTCGGCGAGTCGTTGCCAGCCGGCGGCTTCGAGTGCTGACCAATCTTGCGGACCGATTGTGGATAACTCTTTCAACGCGGCCAAATGATGGCAGTAGTCGGCGAAGGATTTTTCCAGCCAGGCGCTGGGCAGGGAAGGGGTTGGCAGGTAGTCGTCAACGCCGCGCAGTTGCCGTTGCAGCAAGTCGAAACCCAGGCGCCGGGCCATGGAGGTGTCGCGCTGGCGTCGGACGCGAGCACCGGCGGTGACGGTTTCGCTTATCGGCAGCGAGAGATCGTCGAGGGAAAGTTGCAGGTCGGATCGCAAACCGGCCGGGGAAAGTGGCTGGTAAGCCGTAAGACTGATCCGGTTATAGCAGCAGGGCGCGATGGCCAGTTGTTTGCAGCCTGCCGCAGTGGCGAGCTGCATCAATCGAACATGCAGGTCACCGCAGGCGTGCAGCGCTACTGGCGTGTGATCGGCATTCAACATAGCCACAGCATCCAGCGCGAGCACATCCTGTTCGACATGCAACGCATGCATGTGATGACGCTGGCTGAGTGCCTGACCACTGGTCACCAGCGCCGGGTCGTATTCCAGACACGTCAGTTGTTGCCCGGGTTGCAGCAAACGCCGACCCAAGTGGCCTTTGCCCGAACACCAGTCAAGCCAATGCTTCGGCGACGAATCAAACGACAAGCGACTGGCGAACGCTTCAATCTGCTGCCACTTGCGCCCGGGCACATCGACATTCAATCGATGCCCGGCCGCCTCCAACACATGCGCCGGCATCTCACCCACCGAACCCAACTCAAGGGACCGCACCGCCAACGAAGCAAACGGCTCCGGCGCATCCAGCAAACCAGGTTGGTTATGACTGATTTCTGCATCCTCCAGCGACCGTCCGCGTAGCCAATTCGCCAGTTCCGGGTAGGACGCTTCCCAAGGAAGCTGCAGATGAGTAAACGGACGAGGCTTCCACAGCGCCTGATGCTCTATCAGAAAAGCATCCAGCGCCGTGAAACGGGCGAGCAAGGCCTCGCCCGTCAGCACGGGGGAATCAACGCCCTTGGCAGGCATCGACGCGCAGCCAGCGCTCCAGCAGCTTGAAGCCGCGCACCAGCACGTAAGCCATCAGCAGGTAGAACATGCCCGCAGCGAAGAAGATCTCCACCGGCAGGTAGGTCCGGGCAATGATGGTGCGGGCCATGCCGGTCAGTTCGAGCAGGGTCACGGTGCTGGCCAGTGCGCTGGCCTTGAGCATCAGGATCACTTCGTTGCTGTAGGCGGGCAGGCCGATGCGCGCGGCACGGGGCAGGATGATGTAGAACAGCGCTTTGGCCTTGGACATGCCCAAGGCGCGTGCCGCTTCGATCTCGCCCGGCGGAATCGCTTGAATCGCGCCGCGCAGGATCTCGGCGATGTAGGCCGCCGTGTGCAGTGTCATGGTTGCCGTCGCACACCAGAACGGATCGCGCAGGTACGGCCACATCGCGCTGTTACGAATCGCGTCGAACTGCGCCAGTCCGTAGTAGACCAGGAACAGCTGAACCAGCAACGGCGTGCCACGGAAAAAGAAGATGTAGCCGTAGGGAAATGCCCGCACCCACCACAGGCGCGATGAGCGAGCGATGCCCAGTGGAATAGCCAGCAGCAACCCGGCGATGACGGCGATGGCCACCAGTTCCAGGGTCAGTGTTGCGCCTTGGGCCAGTTTCGGCAGCCACTTGATGATGACTTCCCAGTTCATTGGGTGCTCCTCGCGAAGCCGCGAGCGGCGCGTTTTTCCATAAAGTGCATGCCGGTCATGGCCAGAATGGTCAGGCCCAGGTACATGAACGCGGCCACCATATAGAAGGTGAACGGCTGTTTCGACACGGTCACGCCGATTTGCGCGTGACGCATGATTTCTTCCAGGCCGATCACCGACACCAGCGCGGTGTCCTTCATCAGGATCATGAACAGGTTGCCCAGGCCGGGCAGGGCAATGCGCCACATCTGCGGCATGATCAACCGGGTGAAGATGCGAAACTTCGACAAGCCCAGCGCCACGCCCGCTTCACGGTGACCTTTGGGAATCGCCAGGATCGCACCACGAAACACTTCCGTGGCGTAGGCGCCAAAGCACAGCCCCAGCGCAATCACGCCGGCGGCGAAGGCATTGAGTTCGAGGTCGGGATTGCCGAAAAACTCACCCAGTGCACGCATCAGGTTGACGGTGCCGAAGTAGATCAACAGCACCCAGAGCAATTCCGGGATGCCGCGCACCAGGGTCGAATACGTGCCGCCAAGCCATTGCAGCGGCTTGTACGGGGAAGTCTTGGCCAAGGCGCCGAGCAGACCGAGCACCAGCCCCAGGCACAAGGCCGAGAGTGCCAGTTTCACAGTCATCAGCGCGCCAGCGGCGAGCGCCGGGCCGAATCCGTAGAGATCGATAGTCATGGATTTCTTTTCAATGTGCAGCAGGCAATGCCAGGGACTGGCGCCGTCAGAGAACGGCGCCGGCCAGGCAAGTCAGAATCAATAGATGCTGAACGGGAAGTACTTGTCGTTGATCTTCTTGTAAGTGCCGTCCTCGACGATTTCTTTCAAGGCAAGGTTCAGCTTCGCGCGCAGGGTGTCGCCTTTACGCACAGCGATACCGATCTTGTCGCTTTCTTCCACCGGGTCGCCCTTGAACTCATACGAACGACCGGCGTCGCTTTTCAGCCACTCGTAGTTGACGTACTTGTCCGCCAGGATGCCGTCCAGACGGCCGGAAGTCAGGTCCAGGTAGGCGTTTTCCTGGGTGTCGTAGAGTTTGACTTCAACGCCGGGCATGTTGTCTTCCATCCAGGTGCCGGCGAGGGTCGCACGTTGTGCGCCGATCACTTTGCCCTGCAGGGAATCCTTGTCGGTTTTGAACTCTTTGTCTTTTGGCGCGATGAACTGCAGTTTGTTCGAGTAGTACGGGTCGGTGAAGTCCACCGCTTGCTTGCGCTCGTCGGTGATCGACATCGAGGAGATCAGGAAGTCGAACTTCTTGGCGTTCAGGGCCGGGATGATGCCGTCCCAGTCGGACGTGACCACGGTGCAGTCGACTTTCATCTTGGCGCACAGGGCGTCGCCGATTTCTTTGTCGAAGCCGACGACATTGCCACTGGCATCTTTGTTGTTGAACGGCGGGTAGGCCGCTTCGATGCCCATCTTCAAGGTTTCGGCGACGGCACCGGCGCTGAAGGCCAGGGTGACGGCGGCAGCCAGGAAGATTTTTTTGTAGTTCTGCATGCGGGTAGCTCCGTTAGCGGTTGCTGGACATGAATTGTTTGCAGCGCGCCGAAAGCGGGTTTTCGAACACCTGCTGTGGCGATCCTTGCTCTTCTACCAGGCCCTGGTGGAGGAACACCACCTCGCTGGACACCTGACGGGCAAAGCCCATTTCATGGGTGACCAACAGCATGGTGCGGCCTTCCTCGGCCAATGCGCGGATGACATTAAGTACTTCCTGGACCATTTCCGGGTCAAGGGCGGAGGTGGGTTCATCGAACAGAATCACCTTGGGCTGCATCGCCAGCGTGCGGGCGATGGCCGCGCGTTGTTGCTGGCCGCCGGACAGTTGCGCCGGATAGGCGTGGCGCTTGTCAGCGATGCCGACCTTGGCCAGCAAGGCTTCGGCGACTTCGATGGCTTCGGCTTTGCTCTGGCCGAGCACGCGGCGCGGGGCTTCGATGATGTTGTCGAGCACGCTCATGTGCGGCCACAGATTAAAGTTTTGAAACACAAAACCAATCTCGCTGCGCAGGCGGTTGATCTGCTTGCTGTCGGCAGCGACCAGTTCGCCGTTCTTCGCCGCTTTGAGCTTGAGTTCTTCGCCGGCCACCAGGATCTGGCCCTGGTGCGGGTTTTCCAGCAGGTTGATGCAACGCAGGAACGTGGACTTGCCGGAACCGGAAGAACCCAGGATCGAGATCACGTCGCCGTCGCGGGCGGTCAGCGAGATGCCTTTGAGCACCTCAAGCGAACCGTAGCGTTTGTGCAAGTTGCGGATTTCAAGCGCGGGCGTGGCCTCAGCCATGTGCGTTCCTCATAGTGTTTCGCTCCTGCTGTTGGTTGGCCTTCCTGGCGAGGCGGCCAAGCTAGCATAGCGTCTGAATGGCAGCCAACAGCGCTACGGGCGGTAAACGGGTGGTGTGTGGCAGGTTGTCGCATCGGTACAGCAGACTGTCGCGCTGCTATCAACCGAACAGCCGTTTGAACCAGCTGCCCCGCGGGTGTCGCGTAAAAAAGGGCGCGATGTTGCCAGCTTTGACGGGGTGTTGGAAGCGCTATCCGGCCAAACGTTCCTGATCTGCACTTTTATTGTGCGTCGACACATTTTCGGGTGTGTTTCCGGTGCGCTGGCTCGTTCCTAAAGTGGGTCGCAGGGTAACGCTCTGGCGAATTGCCATTAATCTCAAGGACTTGCGATGACTGTCCGGTCACGCCACAGGCCCCGTGCTTGAGGAGTTTGAAACATTTTGGCGCAATTATTGCGTGCAGAATCCGGAACGCCCTGTTGGTTTCTTTTTACGAGAAGGAACGCCAGACGGGATGGATGCACATCGCTTTCCCTTACAAAGGTAGTTTCAATGAGCAGTACCCCAAGCTCCAATGGCCTCGAACAGGGGCTCAAACCGCGTCATGTGACCATGTTGTCGATCGCCGGGGTTATCGGCGCCGGCCTGTTCGTCGGCTCCGGCCACGCCATTGCCGCCGCAGGCCCAGCCGTGCTGTTGGCCTACGCCGCCGCCGGTGCCCTGGTGGTGCTGGTCATGCGCATGCTCGGCGAGATGGCCGTCGCGTCGCCCGATACCGGCTCCTTTTCGACGTACGCCGATCGCGCGATCGGTCATTGGGCCGGGTTCACCATCGGCTGGTTGTACTGGTGGTTCTGGGTGTTGGTGATTCCGCTGGAGGCCAACGCCGCCGCGACCATCCTGCATGCCTGGTTCCCGAATGTGGCGATCTGGGCCTTCACTTTGGTCATCACTTTGCTGCTGACAGTGACCAACCTGTTCAGCGTGAAGAACTACGGTGAGTTCGAATTCTGGTTCGCCCTGGTCAAAGTCATCGCGATCATCGGCTTCATCGGCCTCGGCATCATGGCGATCTTCGGCTTCCTGCCGAACAGCCAGGTCAGCGGCGTTTCCCATCTGTTCGACACCCAGGGTTTCCTGCCAAACGGCATGGGCGCGGTACTGGGCGCCATTCTGACTACCATGTTTTCCTTCATGGGCACCGAGATCGTGACCATCGCGGCCGCGGAATCGAAGAACCCAGGCCAGCAAATCTCCAAGGCCACCAACTCGGTGATCTGGCGGATCGGCTTGTTCTACCTTGTGTCGATCTTCATCGTCGTGGCCCTGGTTCCATGGAATGACCCGGTACTGGCCGCAGTCGGTTCGTACCAGACCGTGCTTGAGCGTATGGGCATCCCGAATGCCAAGTTGATCGTCGATATCGTGGTGTTGGTTGCTGTGACCAGCTGCCTGAACTCGGCGCTCTACACCGCATCGCGCATGATGTTCTCCCTGGGCAAACGCGGCGATGCACCAGCCGTTTCCCAGCGCACCAACAAAAGCGGCACGCCGTACTGGGCTGTCATGTTGTCCACCGGTGCAGCCTTCCTTGCTGTGTTCGCCAACTATGTGGCCCCGGCTGCGGTGTTCGAATTCCTGTTGGCCAGTTCCGGCGCCATCGCGCTGCTGGTGTACCTGGTGATCGCGATTTCGCAACTGCGTATGCGCAAACAGCGTATGGCTCGCGGTGAAAAAATCGCCTTCAGCATGTGGCTGTTCCCGGTCCTGACCTATGCGGTGATCATCTTCATCGTCGCGGCCCTGACCATCATGCTGTTCCAGGACGCCCATCGCGTGGAGATCCTCGCGACCGGTCTGCTGAGCTTGTTGGTTGTTGCTGCTGGCTTGTTTGTGGCGCGCCGTCGTCGCAACGAAAAGCTGATCGCAGCAGTAGCGCGCTGAGTGTCCTGATTCAAGACAAGCGCTGTTGAAGCACAGAAACGACCGCCATCAGAAATGATCGCGGTCGTTTTTGCTTTCATTCAAGTGAATTACGAGCGGCTATCTGATGGACAGGATGATGGCCAGATAGTAGCCTTCTCGCCGAATGTGTATCTCGCTGTTGCGGGATGCGATGGAGATTCAGGACACGGATTGTTCGACGCCCCCAGCCTTCCTGGCTAAAAGCCCCCGACCCTTTCTTGCCTGCTCCCTCATCTGACGCGAGTCACAGATGCATTTGCGTGTGCTTGCGTTTAAACGAGCTGCATGGAGCTAGCCCGGCCATTCAGCCAACCCATTGGGGCATCAAGGAGTCAGGCATGGCGTTTACATCGGTTGTGTTCAAAAACCCTAACACCGGTGCCATGAAAGAAGCGCCAATCGGCTTCTCGTGGACCGTGTTTTTCTTTGGCTTTTTCCCGGCCTTGTTCCGTGGTGATTTCAAGTGGGCTGCGATTATGTTCGTGGTGGCTTGCTTCACGTTCAGCCTCAGCAACCTTGTGTTCATGTTCATCTACAACAAGCTGTACGTGCAGGACCTGATCGGTGCCGGTTACAAGGCTCAGTCCATCGCCAAAGGCGATCTGAGCTATGCCAGCGCCAAGATCGGTATTGAAATTCCGCGTCTGGAAGGTGTTGCTGCCTGATTGCTGTTTGTCAGGTTTGAAAAAAAAACGGCCGCTGTCAGTGATGACAAGCGGCCGTTTTTGCTTTCAAGGGCGAGTGTTTATTCGCTCTTTTCTTCCTGCGCATCCAACGACTGACGATAGCTGTCCAGCGCGTCGCCAAAATCAGTGATGAACTGCGGATCGGTCAGCCAGGCCTGTGCGGCATCGCGGTCCATGCCATCGGTCCACATGCGGTAGTCGATCAGCATGTCGGCGGCCAGGTGAGTGGCGGCCATGGCTTCGTTGTCGGCGTTTTCCATGTCCAGCAGTTCTGGATGGTCGCTGATGATCCCTGCGAGATCCGACAGCAGGATCTTCAGCATGTCGCCACGGCTGATGGCTTCCGCGTCGCGCATTTTGCTGAACATCGCCAGGGTGTATTCCGGGATCGGCTCGCCGATTTCACCCAGGTCATCGTCCAGTGCGGCGGGTTTGCGGCCGTGGATGTTGATTTGCTTGGCTTTGATCTTGGCGCGCTTGGCGCGTTTTTGCTGCTTGTTCAGGGATGCCATGGGAACTCAGTTCGGTTTCTGTTGGTTTTGGGCTGCGATGGCTTCGGAAGCCGCCACGTAATCAACCTGGAAGGCTGGGGACTCGATCCAGGCCAAGGCGCCGGCTTCGTCGACTTCGGTGGACCATTGGCGATACTCGATCAGCGCGCCAATGATGAAGTCTGTAGCTGTTTCTTCGCCTTCCTGCTCCAGCACCAGTGCGAGCAGCGGGTGTTCGAGGAAGGCTGCACACATGGCTTGTTGGCTGATTTTTTCGGCATCGATCATTTCTTTGAACAGTTCGGTGAGGTCAACCGATTCAAAATCGATGCGATCGTCGTTCGGGTCCAGCTCGACCGGCGCGGCGGCCCGCTGGGTGCGGTTCTGCTTGGCCTTGGCTTTGGCGCGGGAGGCGCGTTTGTTCTGCTTGTTGGCGGATGCCATGGGTGAATTTCCGTCATTCGATGAGAGGGCGAGTCGATCAGTTGCGTGGCACTCGCCGCCCGGGGGTGTCGGGGGCCAGTTCGCCGGTCTGCAACCAGGACAATGCAATGGGCCATAGTGTGGCTTGGTATGCGCTGCGAAAAAAGGCGAAATGTCCGACTTCTTCTTCGCCGATGTCTTGCGGGGCGATTCGCAGGTGGGTGTTTGTGCTGTTGGTGAAGTAGCCGAGCAGGCGTTCAATGGCGGCGATCGTACCGTAAGGATCATCGCTGATGCTGATGGCCAGGGTTTTTGCGGTGACTGATGCAAATGGAAGCTGGCCGGTTTTTGCGTGCATGACACGACCACTGGGCCGCGTTTCGTAGCACGCAGTGGGCGTACTCCAGTCGCGAACCACGCCGGCAGGCGTGTCCTCCAGCCAGCCGAGGCGTTTGCCGGGGAAGTAGCCGTAAAGCAGGGTCATCAACGGCATCACCACATGCCACTTGCCGAACATCCGCCAGCGATGGGCGGGCGCATAGTCGCGCCAGTACGCAAATTGCGCACCGACCGTCACCAAGTGCCGAATCAATTGCCCGGACGCTCCCAGGCCCGCTGCACAGCCTCCAAAGCTGTGGCCGACCACGTCGATGGGCTGGTCGGGGAATTCGCGCTGAGCGCGCTTGAGCATCGCCTCGAAATCCAGCACGCCCCAATCGGACCATGACGCCTCCAACCCTTTCAACGACGTTGGGCGCGACTCGCCGATGCCACGGTAGTCATAGGTGATGACATCGAAATCGTTGGCAAACAGGTAGTCGGCGAAGCGCGAATAATGCCGGCAACGAACCGAGGTGGCCGCGTTGATGATGACGACTGGGCGCGCGACGTCTTGAGAGGCGTGCCGCCAAGTGAAGCCGCCGAGGATGAAGCCGTCTGCGGCGGGCTCCTTGAACGGTTCGCCAGCGGTGTCGGCGGTCAGCGGCAATTCGATTTGAGTCGGCGCCAGTGAAGGCATGTCCTGCAAATTCATCGGCTTTGGACCTTTGCGGGTAGTTGCCAACGATAGTCCTCACACCGCCTGTGAACAATCAGCCCGTATTTATCAGGGGGTCAGATCAAGCAGTCGCTCCTCGATTGCCGCCCGTTCTCGATCCAGTTCTGCACGCAGTTCCTCTTCGCTCGGCAGCACTAGCTTGTACTTGCTGGCGAACAGTTGCTCATTTCCTTCCAGTACTGAATAGCGCACCACCGACTCATCTTTTTGCGCGCAGAGAATGATGCCGACGGTAGGGCCGTCTTCCGGTCCGCGTTTGAGGTCGTCGTACATCCGCACGTACATGTCCATCTGGCCGACATCCTGGTGGGTCAGTTCGCCGCGCTTTAGATCGAAGATAACGAAGCATTTGAGCAGATAGTTGTAGAACACCAGGTCGATGTAGAAGTCTTTGCTGTCGGTGCTGATGCGTTGTTGGCGGGCGATGAAGGCAAAGCCTTTGCCCAGTTCAAGCAGGAAGGCTTGAAGCTGCTGGATCAGTGCTTGTTCGAGATCGGTTTCCTGGGTCAGGCCAGCGTCGGGCAGGCCCAGAAATTCCAGCATTACCGGATCCCTGATGAAATCTCTAGGGTGTGCGTTCATTTTCTGGATGTTGGTTGCGGCTTCCTGTTTGACGGCGGGGCGGTCGCGACTTGCTAACAAACGTTCGTAGTACAGGGTGTTGATCTGGCGTTCCAGGGCGCGGGATGACCAGTTTTGTATGGCAGATTCGTTCATGTACCAGTGACGGGCGTGTTCATTATCGACACGCAGTAGCCTGCGGTAGTGGGTCCAGCTCAATTCGGAACGCACTGCGTCCCAAATTGGAAAGGTCTGATAAAAGTCCCGCATATAGCGCAGGTTGCGTTCATCAAAACCTTTTCCAAATTGCGTAGTAAGAGTTTTGGCCAGTGTTGGAAGCAAGCGCTTGCCGTATGCCGCCCGCCGAGCCCCTTCCTGCTCAAACTCGACAATATGCCTACCAATCTGCCAGCAGGTTTGCACCTGAACGGTATCGACCGCTCGCAACACCTTCTGGCGTGCCTGACGTATCAATTCCCCAAGGTTTCCCACCAGAGAGGCGAGTTGTGGGTCTTGAGTGTTTTCGGTTTTGACGATGCGCATGAAGTCTTCCGCGGCTGGAGGATCAGGCGAAAGAGGATGGCAAGAGAGGGCAGGGCAGCGATGCCGGGCGAAGCCGGGAAATCCGCAGGAAATACCGGATTCGTTTTGCAGGAGCAATCCGACTGGAATGCGTGCTTGAGGAATACAGCGTGTAGTCCGATTCGCAGTGAGCTCAAGTCCCAATCAATCTAAAACTTGAGCAATCAGCGAGAAATCTAAAAGGAGTAAAGATTGGGTTCTGTGGAGCCCGGGAGTCACCATCATGAAGTCCATCCATTCCCTCATGTTGCCCATCGCCACCGTCGGTGTGCTGATGTTTTCCGCCATGACAGGGGCCGCCAGCCTCGAGCCTATCGACAGCTCAGGCGTGCAGATCCAGCGGCAGGAACAGAACGGGATTACCTATTTGTCCGGCGGTATTGGCGAGGATGAAGCGAAGGCCATCCAGCAAACGACCGGCTACAACCTGCACATGACCTTCTCCATTGGAGCGGAGGGCAAATATGTACCGGATGTGGAACTGGTTATCCAGAGTGCTCAAGGTCAGTCAGTGCTGACACTCAGTCAGGCAGGGCCTTTGGTTTATGTCCAGTTACCGGCTGGCAAGTACACCGTGGTCGCCACCCGTAATGGTGAGGCAAAGCGCGACACGACAGATGTCGGCAGCGCTGGCGTGCGTAATCTGGTGTTCAACTGGAAGGGTGACGAGTGACGGTGGCAGTCCGTCGAGACTGCCCCTCGCCCAGTTGATCAGGCTTGCGTCGTCTGGCCGCGCAGAATCAGTTGTTTACGCTGCTCTTCAGGCAAGTCGTTGATGCAGTAATTCACGTAAAAAATGTTCAGGAAGAAGGTATAGAACCCGTTCATGCGCAGGTCGATTTTGTGCTCGTTGAGGGCGTATTCCGACAGCGCGTTCTTTGCCTTGAAGGCCCACACGATGTACAGCGCGTTCAATGCGATCAGCAGAATGCCGGAAAGCGAGTCGAACAACACGTCGCCCAGGTTCGACAACGCGCCGCTCCAGCCAAGGCAGACGGCGACCCAGATAATGTAAGTGTCGTCGACCACTTTGATTTTCGTGGTTTCGTTGATCTTCTGGTTGCTCTTGTACAACCACAACAGCAAGTAGATCCCGGCGGTCGCAATCGACAGCAGGACCATGTTCAAGGTTTTGGTGTTGATCTTGTCTTTCAGTTCATTGATGTCGGACATAACTGTTCCATGTTCAGGGCTATCGAGAAGGGAGCGTGCCTGGAAGGCTGGCTTCGTGTCGTCGAACAGGGAAGGGCAGTGTTTTGCGGGGAGGGGTGAAAAGCACGCACTCCTTGCGCTGTCTCTATCCTGTATCGACTGATTCGGATGCGGGGGCATCGGGATCAGTTGGCTTTATTCCATGCACGGGCAAAATCATAGCATGGTGCCATCACCGAGCCAGCGTACTAAAGAGTGATTGTTTTTCCGGTATCTGTGCTGCGCTGAACTGTTGTTATCAAATCGCAGGCATAAAAAAACCCTGAATCTTGCGATTCAGGGTTTTCGGTATTTGGTGCCCAGAGACGGAATCGAACCGCCGACACGGGGATTTTCAATCCCCTGCTCTACCGACTGAGCTATCTGGGCAACGGGGCGCATTAAACGGGTTTTTCAGGGGGTCGTCAAGCAAGTTTTCAAAAAAAATTTAACTATTACCGTCGCTTACGTTCCGACCCCCGATAAAACGGGATTATTCAGCGGGCGGAACGTAGCCTTCAGCCTGCGCGTATTCCTCGCCGGAGAAGTACTTGTCCATCTCGCCCTGAAGGTATTTGCGGTCTTCGGCGTTCATCATGTTCAGGCGTTTTTCGTTGATCAGCAGGGTCTGGTGTTTCTGCCAGTCGGCCCAGGCCTTGGCCGAGACGTGGTCAAAAATGTCCTGACCTTTGGCGCCCGGGAATGGGGCTTTCTCCAGGGCGGGTAATTCTTCTTTGTACTTGCGGCACATGATGGTGCGGGTCATGACGACTCTCCTGCGTTCAATACGGCGGCCGCGCGTTCGAGCAAGGTTTTGACCGGGGCGGCAAGGCCCAGGCGCGGCGGGGTGGCGAGGTTATACCAGAGCCAGTCGGCCTCGGCCACGTGATGGCCGGCCTCCTGGACCTGAACCAGCCAGGGTTCGATGGACAACTGGAAGTGGCTGAAGGTGTGGACCAGGCTCGGCAGCGCTTGTTGGCTGCCCAGTTCCAGCGAGTGCTGCGTGGCCAGATGTTGCAGGTCGTCGAGGTCATCGAGTTCCGGCAGGCTCCAGAGACCGCCCCACAAGCCCGTGGAGGGCCGGCGGTAAAGCAGAATCGCGCCTTCGCCGTTGGCGAGCATCGGCATCAGCGTGCGCTTCTGTGGCACGGTTTTGCGCGGCTTGGGAATCGGGTAGCGGGTTTCCAGGCCGAGCATGTGCGCTTCGCAGCCTTTTTCCAGCGGACACAGCAGGCAGCTCGGTTTGCTACGAGTGCAAAGTGTGGCGCCCAGATCCATCATCGCCTGGGTGTAGGCGTTGACCCGATCATGCGGCGTGAAGCGCTCAGCGTTCGCCCACAGCTGTTTGGCGACCTTTGGCTCGCCCGGATAACCCTCTTGCGCAGTAAAGCGCGCCAGGACCCGTTTGACGTTGCCATCGAGGATTGGCGCACGTAGGCCCATGCTCAGGCTGGCGATGGCGCCAGCGGTAGACAGGCCGATGCCCGGCAACTCGACAAGCTTTTCAACATCCCGCGGAAACTCGCCGCCGTACTCGGCCACGACAATCTTCGCGGTCTTCTGCAAATTGCGCGCACGGGTGTAGTAGCCGAGGCCGGTCCACAGGTGCAGCACTTCGTCTTCCGGCGCGGCGGCCAGGGCCTCGACCGTCGGCAGCGAGGCCATGAACCGGTCGAAGTAATTCAGCACGGTGCTGACCTGGGTTTGCTGCAGCATGATTTCCGAGACCCACACACGATACGGCGTGATGCCTTGTTGCCAAGGCAAATCGTGGCGGCCGTGGCGGTCGTACCAGTCCAGCACCGCTGATGAAAACTGCTCGGCTCTCATCGCTTGAACAGCCCCTTCAGCGCGTTTTTCAGTTCAGGACTGACCTTGTCGCCAAGCTTTTCGTCGATTTTCTCGCTGATCCGTTCGCCCGCCAGCTTGCTCGCGACCTGACCCATGCGTTCATTATCGAGGCGGCAGGCCTTGGCACCCAGTTCCAGCGGGCCACGGCAGCGCAGCGGCCACTCGATGCCGACGAACTTCTCGCCGACCTGGCAGGCCGGGTCCGGCATGTCGCTCTTGTCGCCTTCGACGATCACGCCGACGCGGTAATCCATGCCCAGCACCCGCAGGTCGACGTCGCCGTCACCCTTCACGGTCATGCCCGGGATGCGCACTTTCAGGTCCGGGTTGCTGGCCACGCCGTTACGGAAGGTCAGGTTGCCGTTGAGTTCCTGGAACGGTGTGTCCTTGCCCCGTGGCTCGCCGCTGAGGGATTTGCGGTTGAGGGTGGCGATGCCTTTGCACAATTGCTGTTCGAGGTTGGCATTGAGCAGCACGCCGTTGTTGATGACGAAGCTGGCATTGCCATTCAACGTTTCGATCAGCGCTTGCTGGCTATTGCCGCTGCCGGTCAGCGCACTGTTGAGCGTCACCAGACCTTTGACCGGAGGATTCTTCCCTTGGCTTTCGAGGATTTTTTCCACAGGCACTTTGGTGATGCGGGTCTGCATGTTCAGCGCCGGCGCTTCCTGGCGCACGTCCAGAGTGCCCTTGGCTTCGAAGTTGCCGCCGTACAGGTCACCGCGCAGGTTCTCAAGAGTCAGCAAGCCGCCCTGGCCGGTGGCCTTGAGTGCTGCGTTCTGGATCGGCAGTTTATCGAGGGTCAACTGGCCGAAGGTCAGGTCGGCGTCCACGTCGAGTTTTCTCAAGCGTTCTACCGGCAACAGGCGTTCAGTGCTCCACGCGGTTTTGGTCGGTGCGGCGGGCAACGGCGTGCTGCCGGCGCCCGCCATGGCATCGGCCTCGGTGCTGGCGACTTCGGCCTGACGCACTTGCGTCGCGCTGTTGGCTTCGGCGGATTTCGGCGGCAGGTAACGGTCGACGTTGAACGTGTCGGCCTTGAGGATTGCGCGCAACGATTGCTTGGCGAAATCCTCGATGGCGATGCGGCCGCTGAAGCTGCTGTCGTCGACTTTCAGGTTGATGTTGTCGAGTGAAAGGCTCGCAGGTGTACCCGCCAGACGGCTGACCAGCTCGACCTTGCTCAGGCTGCCTTCGGCCATGGCCGGAAGTTTCTGGCCGATGCTGTCGACGAATTTCGCCAGGTCGAACTGGGCGATGGAAATGCCGCCGCTGATTTGCGGCGTCTTGTCGAGGTCGTTGACCTTCAGTTCGCCCAGTGCGCGCAATTGGTTGGCGGAGATCTTGATGCCGGTCCATTCGGCGACATTCGCGGCTTTATCCAGCAACAACTGGCCTTGGGCGGCGAAGGTCATGGTCTTGCCTTGCAGCGGATCGCCGGCGACTTCACCGGAGAGTTTCATGTCTTCGAATTTGTAACGCTGCAAGGCGCGTTCGAAACGCAGCTCGCCATTGATCTCTGTGCGTACACGCAAAACCGGCTGATTGGTGCCGAGGAACGCGGTGAGTTTGACCGGAATGTTGGTCGAGTCGTGGACCGGGCCGGTACTCAATTGAATGCTTTCGGCGCTGAACTGCTTGCCGGTCTTCTCGTCGTTGTATTCAACGCGGGCGTTGTTGACGGTCAGGCTGTCGATGTCCAGGCGAATCGGCTGGGCCGGTTTTTCCGCCTGGACGGTGGTGTCTGGCGCAGGAGCCGGTTCGCCAGGCGTGGCGGGTGGCGTGGCCGGGTTGGCTGGCGTCGGGACCTTGCCGATATCTTCCCAATTACCGTGACCGTCTTTGTCACGGTTCAGGCGCAAGTTCAGGCCTTCGACACGCACGTCACTCATCTGCACTTCGCGGCGCAGCAGCGGCAGCACGCGCACGGACAGGCCCAGCATCTGCAAGTCGGCGAACGGCTCGGTGGGCTTGGCCAGGGTCGCGACACTGGCTTCGTGCAATTCCAGGCCAAGCCACGGGAACAGGCTCCAGCCGATATCGCCATTGAGCGTCAGCTCGATGTGGGCCTTGTCGCGGGCAATCTGGCGGATCTCGTCTTTATAGTCGTTGGGATCGAAGAGGTGGGTCAGGGCAAAGCCCAGCGCCACAATGATCAGCAACAGCCCGAGAAGCACCAGACCCAGGATTTTGCCGAACGCTTTCATGGGCGAGTCCTTGTAGTTAGTCGAATTCGAAATTTAGCCGGGGAGTATAGCGCTCCGAAGCGGACGACCGGTCAGCGATCACGCCGGCAACACATCCAGCGGCACTTTCAGCTTGGCGGCCAGGGCCTGTGCTTCCAGATGCCCGGCAGGCGCCAGCAGGCGCAATGTCGCGCCCGATTGCGACGCCATTTTCTGCGCTTCGTTCACCAGGCGTTCTGCCACGCCACGGCGACGGGTAATTTTTCGTACGCAAAGTTGGGACAAGTGCCAAACGTCGGGGTGCCGTTGCAAACGAGCGGCGCCGAGCAGTCGATCATTGAAGCGTCCGGCGATCAGCGAACCGTCGCCCAGGCAGCCTTCGATCAACTGCACATCCCCGGAAAACGGGGCGAACAGCCAGTCCGGGGCGTCGCGGTAAATCTTTTGCAGGTCTTGCTGATCCTGATAAGTGGCTTCGTTCAGCGGCTCGACAATGATCGGCATGGCGGTTCCTTCAGTGGTACGAGAACGGACGACTTACATAAAGGTGATGTCACTTTGGTTTTTCTGTCACGTACAGATGGTAACCTCTGCCAGTTCGTCCGTCCTTCTGCGACGTGATGTCGCACCAAAATGGAGCTTCACCCTGCAAAAGACAGTCGTGCGTGCGCATAAGGCTGGGGGTGAAGAGTGGCTGGCGAACCATACTAATAATTGGGGGATACACAATGACCACGAGCATCACGGCGGACGGCCTCAAAGCCGATCAGCCCGGGTTCCTGTCCAAGGAACGCATCATCGCCAAGCCCGGTTTCAACCGTTGGCTGGTACCACCGGCCGCTTTGGCCATCCACCTCTGCATCGGCATGGCCTATGGCTTCTCGGTGTTCTGGCTGCCGCTGTCCAAAGCCCTGGGCGTGACCAAGGCAGTGGCCTGCGCGCCGGACATGAGCTTCATCTCGCAAGTTTTCTCGTCGCAATGTGACTGGCCGATCTCGATGCTCGGCTGGATCTACACCCTGTTCTTCATCTTCCTCGGCTGCTCGGCAGCGATCTGGGGTGGCTGGCTGGAACACGCCGGGCCGCGCAAGGCCGGCGTCGTATCGGCTTTGTGCTGGTGTGGTGGCCTGCTGATTTCAGCGCTGGGGGTCTATACCCACCAGATCTGGTTGATGTGGATCGGCTCCGGGGTCATTGGCGGTATTGGCTTGGGCCTGGGTTACATCTCGCCGGTGTCGACCCTGATCAAGTGGTTCCCGGACAAGCGCGGCATGGCGACCGGCATGGCAATCATGGGCTTCGGTGGTGGTGCGATGGTCGGTGCTCCGCTGGCCGCAGCCTTGATGGGGCACTTCGCTTCGGCAGAGAGCGTCGGCGTATGGCAGAGCTTCCTGGTGATGGCCGCGATCTACTTCGTGTTCATGATCGGTGGCGCACTGTCCTACCGCGTGCCGCCAACCGGCTGGAAGCCTGAAGGCTGGACTGCTCCGGCGAAGAAAGCCTCGAACGCGATGATCACTCATCGTCACGTCCACGTGAATGTGGCGTGGAAAACTCCGCAATTCCGTCTGGTATGGCTGGTGCTGTGCCTGAATGTGTCGGCGGGTATTGGCATCCTGGGCATGGCTTCGCCGCTGTTGCAGGAAGTCTTCGCGGGCAAATTGCTTGGCACTGATCAGACGTTTGGTCAGCTCGACGCCGCGCAATTGGCGTCGATTGCTGCCATCGCTGCCGGTTTCACCGGTTTGCTGAGCCTGTTCAATATCGGTGGACGGTTCTTCTGGGCTTCGTTCTCGGATTACCTGGGCCGTAAAAACACCTATTTCGTGTTCTTCGCCCTCGGTTTCGCGCTGTACGCGCTGATCCCGAACCTCGGTCACTTGGGCAACGTTGCGCTGTTCGTGGCGGCGTTCTGCATCATCCTGTCGATGTACGGCGGTGGTTTTGCAACCGTGCCGGCTTACCTGGCGGACCTGTTCGGTACGCAAATGGTCGGCGCGATCCACGGTCGTCTGCTGACGGCTTGGGCGGCGGCGGGGGTGTTGGGTCCGGTGTTGGTGAACTACCTGCGTGAGTATCAGCTGAGCATCGGCGTTGAACGCGCCGCGGCTTACGACATCACTCTGTACATCCTCGCAGGCCTGCTGGTGCTGGGTTTCCTGTGCAACCTGATGGTTCGCCCGGTGGCCGACAAATACTTCATGACCGACGCTGAACTGGCCGCCGAACAGGCGCTGGGCCACGACAAGGGTGCTGATGCCAGCACCGTGCTGGAGTGGAAAGCGGCTGCGGGCACCAAGCCGTTGGCGGTTGCAGCGTGGCTGGTGGTGGGTATTCCGTTGGCGTGGGGTGTTTGGGTGACCTTGCAGAAGACGGCAGTCCTGTTCCACTGATGATCTCGCGCCCGACCCGTCGGGCGCACCGTTTCCTGTAGGAGCGAAGCTTGCTCGCGAAGAACGTGACGCGGTGTATCAGGTACACCGTCTTCGCGGGCAAGCCTCGCTCCTACATGTCATTACAGGTACAACCCCGGCACTGTCGGGCTCACTCCGTCAGTCATATCACCTCCCGTGTTTCTGTTTCGCGCCCGCGCCCCTATAATGGCTGCCTTTTTCGCCCAATGATTTTGCGGAGCTGGTGATGGCCGAACGTAAGGCGTCAGTCGAGCGCGACACTCTGGAAACCCAGATCAAAGCCTCGATCAACCTGGATGGCACCGGAAAGGCCCGATTTGATATCGGTGTTCCTTTTCTTGAGCACATGCTGGACCAGATCGCCCGTCACGGGCTGATCGACCTGGATATTGTCAGCAAGGGCGACCTGCATATCGACGACCACCACACCGTGGAAGACGTCGGTATCACCCTGGGTCAGGCCTTCGCCAAAGCCATCGGCGACAAAAAAGGCATCCGTCGCTACGGCCACGCCTACGTGCCGCTCGATGAAGCGCTGTCGCGCGTAGTGATCGACTTCTCCGGCCGTCCTGGCCTGCAGATGCATGTTCCCTATACCCGCGCCACCGTTGGCGGCTTCGACGTTGACCTGTTCCAGGAATTCTTCCAGGGCTTCGTCAACCATGCGCTGGTCAGCCTGCACATCGACAACCTGCGTGGCACCAACACCCACCACCAGATCGAAACCGTGTTCAAGGCTTTCGGCCGCGCCCTGCGCATGGCCGTAGAGCTCGATGACCGCATGGCCGGTCAGATGCCGTCGACCAAAGGCGTTCTGTAATGCAGACGGTCGCGGTTATCGATTACGGCATGGGCAACCTGCACTCGGTGGCCAAGGCCCTCGAGCACGTCGGTGCCGGCAAGGTCCTGATCACCAGCGATGCCGATGTGATTCGCGAAGCCGACCGGGTGGTTTTCCCCGGCGTCGGCGCGATTCGCGATTGCATGGCGGAGATCCGTCGCCTGGGCTTCGACTCGCTGGTGCGCGAAGTCAGCCAGGATCGTCCGTTCCTCGGCATCTGCGTCGGCATGCAAGCCTTGCTCGACAGCAGTGAAGAGAACGACGGCGTCGACTGCATCGGCCTGTTCCCGGGCGCGGTGAAGTTCTTCGGCAAAGACCTGCATGAAGACGGCGAACACCTGAAAGTCCCGCACATGGGCTGGAACGAAGTGAAGCAGACGGTGAGTCACCCGCTGTGGCACAACATTCCGGACCTGGCGCGTTTCTACTTCGTGCACAGCTACTACATCGCTGCCGGCAATGCCCGGCAAGTGGTGGGTGGCGGTCACTACGGTGTCGATTTCGCCGCGGCGCTGGCCGATGGCTCGCGTTTCGCCGTGCAGTTCCACCCGGAGAAAAGCCATACCCATGGCCTGCAATTGCTGCAGAACTTCGCCGCGTGGGACGGTCGCTGGTAAATGGCCGTCAAGAAGAAGCCACCGATCCTGACCCTCACTCCCGAGCAGGAGAACGAGGCCAATCACAAGATCAAACGCTTTATGGAAGATCGCTTCGAACTGGACCTGGGTTCGTTCGAAGCGGCTGAAATCCTTGAGCTGTTTACCCGTGAAATTGCGCCGCACTATTACAACAGGGCGATTTTCGATGTGCAGACGCACCTCAAAGAGAGGTTCGAAAGCATCGAAAGCGACTTGTGGGCGCTCGAGAAAAACTGATTTCCGAGCGAAGCTGAACACTCGAATTTGAAGGTTTGCCAGATGCTGATTATTCCCGCTATCGATCTTAAAGACGGTGCCTGTGTTCGTCTGCGCCAGGGCCGCATGGAAGATTCCACGGTGTTCTCCGATGACCCGGTGAGCATGGCTGCCAAGTGGGTGGAGGGCGGTTGCCGCCGTCTGCATCTGGTCGACCTGAACGGCGCCTTCGAAGGCCAGCCGGTCAACGGCGAAGTGGTCACCGCCATTGCCAAGCGCTACCCGAACCTGCCGATCCAGATCGGTGGCGGTATCCGTTCCCTGGAAACCATCGAACACTACGTCAAAGCGGGCGTGAGTTACGTCATCATCGGCACCAAAGCCGTGAAAGACCCGGCCTTCGTCGCTGAAGCCTGCCGCGCCTTCCCGGGCAAAGTGATCGTCGGCCTGGATGCCAAAGACGGTTTCGTCGCCACCGACGGCTGGGCTGAAATCAGCACCATTCAGGTGATCGACCTGGCCAAGCAATTCGAAGCCGACGGCGTGTCCGCGATCGTTTATACCGACATCGCCAAAGACGGCATGATGCAGGGCTGCAACGTTCCGTTCACCGCTGCGCTGGCCGCTGCCACGCGCATTCCGGTCATCGCTTCCGGCGGTATTCACAACCTCGGTGACATCAAGTCGCTGCTCGACGCCAAGTCGCCAGGCATCATCGGCGCCATCACTGGCCGGGCGATCTACGAAGGCACTCTCGACGTTGCTGAAGCGCAAGCTTTCTGCGATTCGTACAAAGGCTGAGGACTGACCATGGCGCTGGCCAAACGCATCATCCCTTGCCTGGACGTGGACAACGGCCGGGTCGTCAAAGGTGTGAAGTTCGAGAACATTCGTGATGCCGGTGACCCGGTGGAAATCGCCCGTCGCTACGACGAGCAGGGCGCCGACGAGATTACCTTTCTCGACATCACCGCCAGCGTCGATGGTCGCGACACCACACTGCATACCGTTGAACGCATGGCCAGCCAGGTTTTCATCCCGCTGACCGTAGGCGGTGGCGTGCGCACCGTGCAGGACATTCGCAACTTGCTGAATGCCGGCGCGGACAAGGTCTCGATCAACACCGCAGCGGTGTTCAACCCGGAATTCGTTGGCGAAGCGGCGCAGCACTTCGGTTCGCAGTGCATCGTCGTCGCCATCGACGCCAAGAAAGTCTCCGGCCCTGGCGAAACCCCGCGCTGGGAGATCTTCACTCACGGCGGTCGCAAACCTACCGGGCTCGACGCCGTTGAATGGGCGAAGAAAATGGAAGGCCTCGGTGCCGGTGAAATCCTCCTGACCAGCATGGACCAGGACGGCATGAAAAACGGCTTCGATCTGGGCGTTACCCGCGCCATCAGCGATGCCCTGGGCATTCCGGTGATCGCCTCCGGTGGCGTCGGCAACCTGCAGCATTTGGCCGACGGCATTATCGAAGGCCACGCCAGCGCGGTATTGGCGGCGAGTATTTTCCACTTCGGCGAATACACCGTGCAGGAAGCCAAGGCCTACATGGCCCATCGCGGGATCGTGATGCGATAACGCGTCCGGACAAAACTTCCGGGCCGAGGTCAGTTGGCAACGTCAGCCTCGTGAGTGTCTGTCGCGAGGCCCAGCAAGTCGACCCTCGGCTCTGATGCCTGCCCCGACTTGTCGTAGGCAATAGAACAGAGCTTGCCCGGAAGCTTGCCGCCTGGAACGAAGAAATCCATCTCCATGTCGTTCGTGTAGTTGTCAGGTTGATTGCAGTCCGTCGTTGCGGCGGGACCGTATTTTATGGCGTAGGTCCTGTGCGGCGCCTCCGTTTTCGCCAGGGCTACATAGACTTCGGTGACGATCGACAGAGCAGGCGGGGTGGTTGGCTTGTTATCCAATATCTCGACGGGCAGGGACAGTGCATTTTTCAGAAGCCCCGATTCGGGTTTTTGCGTCGCAGAATCAACGCCGAGAATGCACAGAAAATAGAGGCCGGGGTCACGCCCTATGTCGGAGTTGATGAAGGCATTCGCTGATCTCTCCGCATCGCTGTAGTGATGAGGGCTTTCGCACTCAATTGCCTTGCGCACGGTTTTATGGCGATAGAAGTCGGTGCTGATCGAGAATCGATAGTTCCAGGTCGGAATGGCCATTGAACCGTCATCCTGCTGTTTGACCCGTTGGTAACTTTTGAGCGTGGTGGCGTCAGTGTCGATGGTGAACGCCGGGAAGAGTTGGCAGGACGACGGCGGGTTTTTTGCGATCCGACCTTGCTCGAAGCACCCGTTGAGAAATGCCGTCGGGTTGCCGTATATATTTCCCGGTATTGCCTGATAAGCCTCTCCAACGGGTGTGCAAGGAGCATGCTTGCGGCATGGAACAAGGCTTTCATCAAAATTTCCTGTCCCGATCACGCCGACGATCTCATTGGTGGAGCGATCCAGTAATGGGCTTCCTGAGCCGCCTCCCCGGACATCCTGACAGCGAGTCATGAACGTGTTGCGCCATACCCAGGCGCCCTCAACAATCTCCTGCGCCGGTTGCAGAGCGCAGGCCGACACCCGCAACGTGGTTTGATCAAAGCCTTTTGGCGCCCCGACGATCAATACGTCGGTCCCGTCCACTGGTGTTTCACGCGCGAGCTTCAATGGCTGTACGCCATTCTCGATGAGCGTCTGAAGGCTGACATCCAGCTCGACGATGGCCATATCAACGCCTTGAATGCTGCGCCATGTCGTCGTCTTCAGCGGATAGGTCTTGAATGCGGTGCTGTCAGTGAAATAGTTGAATGTGAGGCTGCCGGTAATCGGTCTGTCTGTGACGATGTTGCCATTGGTCCATTCAATGCAGTGGCCCGCAGTGAGTACGTAAGCGGGAGTTTCAGGCCGCTCGAGTTCATCGCGTGTATCCAGAAGGGTCGCGGTACAGTTGCCTGAGCCGGTCGTCAGGCGCCCGATACCTTGCCAGTGGTCGCGGGAGCCGTCGGTGTTTTCAAGGACGATGGACGACGTCAGGTTCTGCAGGCCTTCGCCATAATCGCTGCCGTTTGCAAAGCACGGAGCGCACAGTGAACACGCCGCGCCGGCAAGAAAGAAGGGGATCGAATTCATTGAGCGTTGTCTCTGATTAATGTGAAAAAACCGGCCTGTCGCCGGGTGTTGGCAATTAATCAGATTCGGCGGGGTGGAGTGCGGTATCTATCTACCGCAGTGACGTTTACACCCGTTATTTTAACGATCTACATGAGGCTGTTATCAAAAGGCCAGTAGACAGTATGTCGGGCTCAAGGCACTCTTGGGCACGCCATGGATTTCGGTAGCCCGACATGATCAAACGCCTTCTTCTTGTCCTCGCCAGCGCTTCTCTGTTACTCATCAATGGAGTCCACGCTGAAGAAAGTCCCGCCACCGATCTGGTGCTGCTGACGGAAAACTTCCCGCCGTACAACATGGCGAAGAACGGCAAGAACTTCGCTCAGGACGAGAACATCAACGGCATTGCCGTGGACATCGTGCGCGAGATGTTCAAACGTGCCGACGTCACCTACAGCCTGACGCTGCGCTTCCCTTGGGAGCGAATCTACAAGCTCGCCCTCGAGAAACCCGGTTATGGCGTATTCGTGATGGCGCGCTTGCCGGACCGCGAGAAGCTTTTCAAGTGGGTCGGCCCGATCGGCCCGGATGACTGGATCATGCTGGCCAAGGCTGACAGCAAGATCAGCCTTGAGTCGCTGGAGCAGGCCCGCAAATACAAGATCGGTGCGTATAAGGGCGATGCGATTGCCGAGACGCTGGCCAAGCAAGGGTTGAAACCCATTGTGGTGCTGCGGGATCAGGACAATGCGAAGAAGCTGGTCAATGGCCAGATTGATCTGTGGGCCACGGGCGATCCGGCAGGGCGTTATCTGGCGCGGCAGGAAGGCGTGAACGGGCTCAAGACGGTATTGCGATTCAATAGCGCCGAGCTCTATCTGGCGTTGAACAAGGATGTGCCGGATGACGTGGTAGCCAAGCTGCAAGCCGCGCTGGATCAGCTGCGCAAGGAAGGCGTGGTGGACGACATCATGGCGCGGTATCTCTGAATCCAAGCGCCGAACCTGACCCAGCACAAAACACTGTGGGAGCGGGCTTGCTCGCGAATGCGGTGTATCAGTCAGCATTCATGTCGACTGACACACCCTCTTCGCGAGCAAGCCCGCTCCCACAGTGGTTTTGTGGTGTGGCGGATTAACGGTACACGCCATCCTTGCCATGAGCAGCCGTAGCGCGATTGCTGCGCACGCTGATCATCTGTTTGATGTCGATCCACTCAATTCCCTGCGCCTTGAGCTTCGGCAACTCCCGTTCCAGCACCGCCAATGTCTGCGGATACGGATGCCCGATCATCACGGCTGAACCCTGCTTGCGTGCCAGGCTGATCGCCGTCTGTAGCTGCGTGAAAATCGCCGTCTCGGTTCGCTCGTCATCCAGAAACACATCCCGCGAAACGCTTGCCAATCCAATCTTCTGCGCCTCGGCCGCTGCAACGGTTTGCGCGCTGGTGCGGCTGTCGACGAAAAGCTTGTGCCGACGCTGCAAGTCCGCCATCAACCAGGCCATGGCCGGTTGTTGAGCCGTCATGCGGCTGCCCATGTGGTTGTTAATGCCAGCGGTATAAGGCACGACCTTGAACGCTGCGTTCAGGCGTTTCTCAAGTTCGTCGATCGGCAAATCGGGATGCCAGGCGAACGGGCCGGTGGCCGGGTCCATGGGCATGTGCAGGATGACGATCTTGCCGGCGCGATGGGCTTCGCGGGCGAACTCGGTGGCGTGGGGTGTGTCGGGCATGATCGCCGTGGTGACCGGGCCGGGCAGGGCCAGCACGCGACGATCCCGGGGCAGGTTCTGCCCCAGGTCATCGATGATCAGCGTGAGATAGGCCTTTTGCGGCGCTGGTGTGGCGGGCGTTGCGTTGACAACCCCCGCCAGACAGCACAGCAGACCGATGAAAAACCGCAGGCGCACCTCAGCGACCGGAGGTGATGCTCAGCCCTTTGAGCAGGCTCAGGGCCTGGGCCAATTGGTAGTCATCATCCTGCGGCATTGCCTTGGCTTTGCCGCTGGAGCTGGTCGGTTTGTCGGCGCCGCCGTTGCCATTGCCCAGGTGACCTTGCAGATCGGCTTCCTTGAAGTACTCGCCGTCCTGCTCGTTGGTGATCTTGGCCTTGCGCACTTCGATGTCCGGGACGATGCCCTGGGCCTGGATCGAGCGCCCGTTCGGCGTGTAGTACAGCGCCGTGGTGATCTTCAGTGCGCGATCGTTGTTCAGCGGCAGCACGGTTTGCACCGAGCCCTTGCCGAAACTGGTGGTGCCCATGACTACCGCGCGTTTCTGATCCTGCAAGGCGCCGGCGACAATTTCCGAAGCCGAGGCGCTGCCGCCGTTGATCAGCACGACCATTGGCACGGCTTCGCTTTCGTCTTTGCCGGTGGCAGAGAAGCGCAGCTCGGAGTTGGCGATGCGACCCTTGGTGTAGACGATCAGGCCCTTGGTGATGAAGTGGTCGACCACTTCCACCGCCGATTGCAGCACGCCGCCCGGGTTGTTGCGCAGGTCGAGAATGACGCCGTTGAGCTTCTTGCCGTTGTCCTTGCGCAGCTTGGCCAGGGCCTTGGAGACTTCATCGCCGGTCTTGACCTGGAACTGGGTGATGCGGATGTAGCCGTAGCCCGACTCCAGCAGCTGCGCCTTGACGCTCTTCACCTGGATGATGGCGCGGGTCAGGACCACGTCGAACGGCGTGCCGCCATCGCGCACCAGGGTCAGGGTGATTTTCTGGCCGATCTTGCCGCGCATCTTGTCCACGGCTTCGGTCATGCTCTGGCCGCGAGTCGGCTGGCCGTTGATCTTGACGATGAAGTCGCCGGCCTGAATACCAGCCTTGGAGGCCGGGGTGTCATCGATCGGCGAAACCACTTTGATGAAACCGTCTTCGGCGCCGACTTCGATGCCCAGGCCGCCGAATTCGCCGCTGGTGCTTTCCTGCAACTCAGCGAAATCTTCCGGGCCCAGGTAAGCGGAGTGCGGGTCGAGGTTGCTGAGCATGCCTTTGATGGCGTTTTCCAGCAGGGTCTTGTCGTCCACCGGCTCGACATAGGCTGCCTTGATCCGATCCATGACCTCGGCAAAGGTGCGCAACTCTTCCAAAGGCAACGGCGCCTTGGTGGTCGCAGCAGTGCCCGCAGGCGCGACCGCCGGGGCCGGTTGAGCGGCGAACGCCAGAGGCGCGCCGATCACCAGGGCGATCGTCAGGGCCAGCGAGGTAAGGCGGGACAAATGCAGCATGTCGAACGAACTCCTGAAGTAGATGGCGTACTTATCCTTGCGCACGACACCATTGCGCCGGATCACTCGGGTGACCCTGCTGACGAATAGCGAAATACAGCGCTGGTGTGTCCTGCCCGCCACTGTTACCGACAGTGGAGATGGACTCACCGGCTTTTACTACGTCACCCGCAGACTTGAGCAGCGTCTGGTTGTGACCATAAAGACTCAAAAAACCGTTGCCGTGGTCGAGAATCACCAGCAGCCCGGCGCCTCGCAGCCAGTCGGCGAATACCACGCGACCGCCATGCACGGCATGCACCTGGCTGCCGGCGGAAGCGCTGATCATTACGCCGTCCCACTTGGTGCGGGCATCGTCGCCACGGGACTCACCGAAGCGCGCAAGCAGTCGACCATCAACGGGCCAAGGAAGTTTTCCCCGGGATGAAGCAAAAGGGCCGCCGAAGGTTTCGCCTGAACTTGAAACCAGTGCGCCAGGTGTCGATTTGACCGGTTTGCGTGGGGCGTCAGTGGCATCTGCCTGCTCCTGAGCCTCACGTAAACGCTTTTTTTCGGCTTCCTGCTGGGCGATGAGCGCTTTTTGTCGCGCCTCTTCTGCCTCTCGTGCCTGGCGGGCCAGGGTTTCTTCGATGGTTTTAAGGACTTTAGACAGGTCTGCCTGATCCTGCTCGCGGGCGGCCAGCTTCTGATCGCGCGCCTTCACGTCGTCACTCAGCTTGGCCAGGACTTGTTGGCGCTCCTTGCGAACCTTGTCGAGTTCGTCGCGCTGGCTGTCGAGGCTGCTCTTCTGCACCAGCAGTTGCGCCTGCTGCAAGGCGATGTCTTTTTCGACATTGGCCAGTTGGCGCAGGGTTTCGTTGAAATTCTTCAGCTGCTCCAGGCGGGCCTGGCTCAGGTAGTCGTAATAGGTGAGGGTGCGGGCGAATTTTTCCGGATTCTGCTGGTTCAGCAACAGCTTCAAGTACTCCTGACGGCCGTTCTGATAGGCCGCGCGGGCCTGAATCGCGATCAGTCGTTGCTGTTCAGTGCGCGCGCTCTGGAGTTTTTTTTTCTCACCATCGAGTCGCTGCAGCTCGGATTCGCTTTTCTTCAGCTCTTTTTGCAGGGCTTCGACCTGCTTCTCGAGCTTGCCCATCTCGGTCTCGGTGCCTTTGAGGTCCTTCTGCACACCGGATTTCTCTTCCTGCAGCTTGCCCAGCAGTTTTTTCAGCTCGGCAATGTCCTGACGCGTGGCGTCCAACTGTTGTTGGGTTTGCGCGCGCTCGTCAGCAAAGGCCGGTTGGAGCAGGCAAGTCAGAGCAAGGGCTATCAGGACGCGAAGCATAGAGGCGGGCGACACCAGGGAAAGGGACGGCCTAGTATGCCCGCCAAGCGCCGCAAAAAAAATGCCCAATTGGGGTTGTGTGATAACCGGCCTGAAAAACACCGATAACCAATGTGGGAGCGGGCTTGCTCGCGAATGCGGTGTGTCAGTCGATATCAACGTTGACTGACACACCGCATTCGCGAGCAAGCCCGCTCCCACAGGGTTTAGTGGTGTTTTGGAAGATTGAGTTACACCAGAATCGACGTACCGGTCATCTCGGCCGGTTTTTCCATCCCCAGCAGCATCAGCATCGTCGGCGCTACATCCGCCAGCACGCCGCCATCACGCACCTTGAAATCACGCTTGCCGACATAAATGAACGGCACCGGCTCAGTGGTGTGAGCCGTGTGTGCCTGGCCAGTGGATTCATCGGACATTTGCTCGACGTTACCGTGGTCGGCCGTGATCAACGCTTCACCGCCAACCTTGTCCAGCGCTTCGACGATACGGCCAACGCACAGGTCCAAGCATTCAACGGCTTTCACCGCCGCATCAAACACACCGCTGTGGCCGACCATGTCGCCGTTGGCGTAGTTGACCACGATCACGTCATAACGCTGGTTTTCGATGGCGTCGACGATACGGTCGGTGACTTCCGGGGCGCTCATCTCAGGCTGCAAGTCATAGGTGGCGACTTTTGGCGACGGGATCAGGATGCGCTCTTCGCCCGGGAACGGTTCTTCACGACCGCCGGAGAAGAAGAAGGTCACGTGGGCGTATTTTTCGGTTTCGGCGATGCGCAGTTGCGTCTTGCCGTTTTTCGCCAGGTAGTCGCCCAGCACGTTGTCCAGGCTGCCGGCGGCGAAGGCCGATGGCGCAGGAATGCTGGCAGCGTATTGGGTCAGCATCACGAAACCGGCCAGTTTCGGCTGGCGCGCACGTTCGAATTCCTTGAAACCGTCTTCGACGAACACGCGGGTCAGTTCCCGGGCGCGGTCGGCGCGGAAGTTCATGAAGACCACAGCGTCGCCGTCTTCGACTTTCACCGGCTCGCCGATGGAAGTGGCTTTGACGAATTCGTCGCTCTCGCCACGCTCGTAAGCAGCTTGCAGGCCTTCCTGGGCGGTGGCGGCGTTGAATTCGCCGTTACCGTCGACAATCAGGTTGTAAGCCTGGGACACGCGGTCCCAACGGTTGTCACGGTCCATGGCGAAGTAACGACCGACGATGCTGGCGATCCGGCCTTTGCCCAGCGCCTGGAAGGTTGCGTCGAGCAGTTCGATGGACGACTGGGCGCTTTTCGGCGGTGTGTCGCGGCCGTCGAGGAAGGCGTGCAGGTAGATTTTTTCGGCGCCGCGCTTGAAGGCCAGTTCGGCCATGGCGACCAGGTGATCCTGGTGGCTGTGAACGCCGCCATCGGACAGCAGGCCCATGAAGTGCACGGCTTTGCCGGCAGCAACGGCTTTATCCACCGCGGCGCAGATGGTCGGGTTCTCGAAAAACTCGCCGTCGCGGATCGATTTGGTCACGCGAGTGAAGTCTTGATACACCACGCGACCGGCGCCCAGGTTCATGTGGCCGACTTCGGAGTTACCCATTTGGCCGTCCGGCAGGCCGACGTCCATGCCGCTGCCCGAGATCAGGCCGTTCGGCACGGTGGCCCACAAGCGGTCCAGGACGGGCTTCTTCGCCGCAAACACGGCGTTGGATTCAGGGCTCTCACTGTGACCGAAGCCGTCGAGAATAATCAGGACCAAAGGTTTAGGCGTGGTAGTCATGGATTCCACTCGTGGCTGAGTTAAAAGAGGGCGATGGAAAAGGGAGTGGCAGTTTAAAGCGAAGTTCCGACCGCGTCACCGCCGGACGGGGTTTGGCCCACCATAGTGGCTGTGTATACTGGCCGACATTTTAACGCCCTGGAACCTCCTTCGATGGTTGCTCACCTGATTGAATTTGCCACTAACCACTATCTGCTCGTCGGTATCTTCGTCGTACTGCTGGCGTTGCTGATCGCTTATCAGATGCAAGGCGGCGGCCGCAGCCTGAGCACCGGTGAACTGACCGGGCTGGTCAACAAGGACGCGGGCGTTGTGATCGACATTCGTTCGGTCAAGGATTTCGCCGCCGGTCACATTGTTGGCGCGTTGAATATTCCCCACGACAAGCTGACCGCTCGCATTGCCGAACTGGAAAAGCACAAGGCCAAGACCATCATCCTGGTCGACGCCATGGGCCAGACCGCCGGCACCCATGCCCGCGAACTGATGAAATCCGGCTTCACCGCCGCCAAGCTGTCCGGCGGTATTTCCAGCTGGAAAGGCGACAACCTGCCGCTGGTGAAGTGATATGAGCAACGTCGTCGTCTATTCCAGCGATTACTGCCCTTATTGTTCCCGAGCCAAATACCTGCTCGAGAACAAAGGCGTGGCCTTCGAAGAGATCAAGGTCGATGGCAAGCCGCAGGTGCGCGCTGCGATGGCCCAGAAGGCGGGACGTACGTCCGTGCCGCAGATCTGGATCGGCGAGCGCCACATTGGTGGCTGTGATGATTTGTTTGCCCTTGAACGCGCCGGCAAGCTCGACGCCATGCTCAAGGCCTGAACGCCTTCCCTATAAGACCCCAAGATCAGAAAGGATCTGAGATGACTGACCAACAGAACACTGCAGCTAGCGAAGAAGACACCGCACCGCAATTCTCCTTGCAGCGCATCTACGTACGTGACTTGTCATTCGAAGCCCCGAAAAGCCCGGCGATCTTCCGCCAGCAGTGGGAACCGAGCGTCGGTCTGGATCTGAATACCCGTCAAAAGGCCCTGGAAGGCGACTTCCACGAAGTCGTGCTGACCTTGTCCGTCACCGTGAAAAACGGTGACGAAGTGGCGTTCATCGCTGAAGTGCAACAGGCCGGGATCTTCCTGATCAAGAACCTGGACGACGCTTCGATGAGCCACACCCTTGGCGCGTTCTGCCCGAACATCCTATTCCCGTACGCTCGCGAAACCCTGGACAGCCTGGTGACCCGCGGTTCGTTCCCGGCCCTGATGCTGGCTCCGGTGAACTTCGACGCGCTGTACGCGCAAGAGCTGCAACGCATGCAAGCGGCTGGCGAAACTCCGACCGTTCAGTAACGGTCCTGAGTCAAAGCAAGTCCAATGTGGGAGCGGGCTTGCTCGCGAAAGCGGTGTAACAGTCAACGATGATGTTGAATGTTATGGCCCCTTCGCGAGCAAGCCCGCTCCCACATTTGTTATGCGGTGTTATTTGAACCCGAGCTGGCGCCAGCCTTCGTAGACGGCGACGGCCACGGTGTTCGACAGGTTCAGGCTGCGGCAGCCTTCACGCATCGGCAAGCGCAGGCGTTGTTCGCCGGGCAGGGCATCGAGTACCTCGGCCGGCAAGCCACGGCTTTCCGGGCCGAACAGGAACGCGTCGCCCTCGGCAAAACTGGCATCGTGGAACGGTCGCGAGCCTTTGGTGGTAAAGGCGAACAGCCGTGGATGACCGAGGCTTTCCAGGCAGCTGGCGAGGTCCGCGTGGCGTTGCAGGGTGGCATACTCGTGATAGTCGAGGCCGGCCCGGCGCAGGCGCTTGTCGTCCATCTCGAAGCCCAGCGGTTCGATTAAATGCAGGTGGCAGCCACTGTTGGCGCACAGCCTGATAACGTTGCCGGTATTCGGCGGAATTTCTGGTTGAAAAAGGATGACGTGAAACATGCACGGCTCCGAAGGTAAAGATGAGCGGCATTCTACGCCGCCCGTCGATCCACGTTCGAAACTATTACCTCGAGTGATGGGGTCGCTGGCGATTGTCGGACTGATGGTGGGGCTGATGATCGGTCGCCTGACCACGCCAGACCCCAGCGAATTGCAACAGGTCGAGGTAACGGACGATGGGCTGGTGGTGTGGTTCAACAACGAACCCAAGTCCCATGGCGAATTCGTCGACGGCAGTCTCGCGTTGCTGTTCGAGGCACAAGGCAAGGCGCAGAAAGGCCAGCTCAAACTCAACGACAAGGTCGTGAACTGGCGGACGCGCTTGAGTGATGGAGGGTTGTTGCTGACGGTGGTGGCGGCCCGGCCACTGCAGGGCGAGTGGTCCGGTAGCGAGGTCGATGACCGCTGGCGGCTGGAGATCCATCTCCGGGAGCAATAAAAGAGGGAATCCCCGGCCTGCCTGTACCAAGGTTCCCAAAACGGCAGGGCTCGCGCATGGCGCCGAGCCCGGTGTAAAGAAGGAACCCCTGACCTGCCTGTATCAAGGGCCCCAAAACTGTGGGCTCGTCGCCTATGCGGTGTGAGCCCGATGTAAAGAGGGGAATCCCCGGCCTGCCTGTACCAAGGTCCCCGAAACCGGGTAGTGAACTGAATCACTGAATGGACTATTGCAGGGGGCGTGCCAGGTTTTAACAAGTTGAAACAGAATGTCGCGCTGAAACGTCGAAAGCCCCGAATTCCGGGGCTTTCGTGTTTTTTCGGTAGGGGTTCGATTGCGAAAGTCGGCGGGGTTTCGAAGTAGTTTTTGTGCGCGATTGCGGTTCACGGTGCATTCAGTCGGTGCACGGCGGGGCCAAAAGCTTCGCGGGCAAGCCTCGCTCCTACAGGGTTTGTGCCATTTCAAGATCGGCGCGTGACCTGTAGGAGCGAGGCTTGCCCGCGAATAGATGTAACTGTCAGCGAAGAACTAAAGGCTGCTTAGCCTTCTTCCCCTTCATCATCATCCCCGCCATCAACCTTCATCCCCAATTCCTTGATCTTGCGCGTCAGGGTATTACGCCCCCAACCCAGCAACACCGCAGCATCGCGACGCCGTCCGGCGGTGTGTTTGAGGGCGGTCTCGATCATGATCCGCTCGAACGCCGGCACGGCGCTGTCGAGCAGGCTCGATTGACCGCGAGCCAACGCCTGGTCAGCCCACTGGCGCAACGCCTGCTCCCAATTGGTCACTGGCGCCGAATCCTGCGGCAGGCTCAGCAGCTCCGGCGGCAGGTCGCTGATGTGCACTTCGCGACCCGAAGCCATCACGGTGATCCAGCGGCAGGTGTTCTCCAGCTGACGCACGTTGCCGCCCCACGGCAGGTTCTTCAGGTATTCCTCGGTTTCACTTTTCAGCAACTTCGGCTCCACCGCCAATTCTTGCGCAGCGCGGCTGAGAAAGTGCTTGGCGAGGGTCGGGATGTCTTCGCGACGGTCTGACAGCCGTGGGATGTGGATGCGGATCACGTTGAGGCGATGGAACAAGTCCTCACGGAATTTCCCGGCGTGCACCAGGGTTTCCAGATTCTGGTGAGTCGCAGCGATGATGCGCACATCGACCTTGACTGGCACATGGCCGCCGACGCGGTAGAACTCGCCGTCGGCCAGTACGCGCAGCAAGCGTGTCTGGGTGTCGGCTGGCATGTCGCCGATTTCATCGAGGAACAGCGTGCCGCCGTCCGCCTGCTCAAAGCGCCCGCGACGCAGGTTGGCCGCGCCGGTAAACGCGCCTTTCTCATGGCCGAACAGCTCGGATTCCATCAGGTCCTTCGGAATCGCTGCCATGTTCAGCGCGATAAATGGCGACGCCGCCCGTGGGCTGTGACGGTGCAGGGCGTGGGCCACCAATTCTTTACCGGTACCGGATTCGCCGTTGATCAGCACGGTGATGTTGGAGTGGCTCAAGCGCCCGATGGCGCGAAACACTTCCTGCATCGCCGGTGCTTCGCCGATGATTTCCGGGGTGCGGGTCAGGGCGACCGGGACTTCCAGGCCTTGTTGTTCCTGAGCATGCTGGTTCGCACGTTTGACCAGCGACACCGCTTCGTCGACGTCGAACGGTTTTGGCAGGTACTCAAACGCGCCGCCCTGATAGGACGCGACAGCGCTGTCCAGATCGGAGTGCGCGGTCATGATGATCACTGGCAACCGTGGGTGTTGCTCGCGAATCCGCGCCAGAAGGTCCAGGCCACTGGCACCCGGCATGCGGATGTCGGAGATGATCACGTCCGGCTGCTGGCGCGCCAGGCGGCTCATCACGCCATCGGCGCTGTCGAAGCTTTGTGTGGTCATGCCTTCTTGCTGCAAGGCTTTTTCCAGGACCCAACGGATAGAACGGTCGTCATCGACGATCCACACGGTTTCACTACGGCTCATGTCGATGTGGCTCCTTGTTCCAGGGGCAGGAAGATCGAGAAAGTGGTGTGGCCTGGGTGGCTGTCACATTCGATCAGGCCCTGGTGCTGGCTGATGATGTTCTGGGTAATGGCCAGGCCCAGCCCGGTACCGTCCGGGCGGCCGCTGACCATGGGAAAGAAGATGGTTTCTTGCAGATCCGCGGGAATGCCGGGACCGTTGTCGATGATTTCGATCTTGGTCACCAGGCGATGGCGCACGTGGCCGATGGTGAACTGGCGCATGGCGCGGGTGCGCAGGCTGATACGGCCCAGGCGCAGTTCGTTCTGGCTGCTGATGGCCTGCATCGCGTTGCGCACGATGTTCAGCACCGCCTGGATCATTTGTTCGCGGTCGATCAACACGTCGGGAATGCTCGGGTCGTAGTCGCGCACCAAAGTGATGCAGCCCTGACTTTCGGCCTCCACCAGATGACAGACACGTTCGAGCACTTCGTGGACGTTGCACATGGCCAGCGACGGCAGTTTGTTGGAGCCGAGCATGCGGTCCACGAGGTTTCGCAGGCGGTCGGCTTCTTCAATGATGACGTTGGTGTAATCGCGCAGGCTTTCTTCCGGCAGTTCACGGGCGAGCAATTGTGCGGCACCGCGAATCCCGCCCAGTGGGTTCTTGATTTCGTGAGCGAGGCCGCGCACCAGCATCTTGCTGGTCTCCTGTTTCGACAGCTGCGCCTCTTCCTTGGTGATCCGCAACAAGCGGTCACGGGGGTGGACTTCCAGCAACAGCATCGTGGCGCCGTTGGCCAGGATCGGTGTTACCGCGTAGTCGACGGTCAGGGTCTGGCCGGTCAGAGCGGTGAGCATCGCTTCGCGCTTGGTGAACGGGTGCGCCTGCTCGACTGCCTGACGCAAGGAATTCAGCGCCTCGGTGGATTCGGTGAACAACTCGCTGATGAACTGCCCATGGCTGCGCTGGCCGCTGATAGCCAGGAGCATCTCCGCCGCCGGGTTCATGTACTCGAGGCGCAGTTCGGCGTCGAGCAGGATGGTGGCGGTGGTCAGGTTGTCGAGTAGCAATCGATGCAGTGCGTCGCTAATGGTCATCAGGACCTCTTTTGGAGCAGGGCGCGCGCATGAATACAGCGCTGATGCAGGGAAAATGCAAAAACCAAACCAAGGCTCCGAAAAGAAGCGTTTAAAGCCTGAAACGGGCGTTTGACGCTCGTTTGCGTGGCGTTCTGCCAGCTTTTACGGGTACTTTCGAACCAAAATGGGTTGTGATGTGGGAACGGTGCAGCCTATCGCACCAATATAGTGCGCAAAGCTGAACGAGGTTAGAAGAAACGCAGGAAGGGATTTTTTTCTTCTTCTGGTTTGTCTTTGAGCGGACATTCCGGCCGTTGGCCGTAGTCGGTGAGGGTGCAGGGCTTGACCTTGCGTTTCTGCGCGAGGGAGATGCGCAGCATCTGGAAGGGTTGATTGGCCGTGCGTTCGACGGTGCGGCCTTGTTCGTCGAGGATTTCCACGGACAGATTGTGGCTGCCGCGGTCAATGTTGCTCAGGGCAAACACCGGGCTGAGGCCAGGCTCGGCGGTGGGTTGGCCATCGAGCAGCAATCGGTAGCGATGGCCCCGCTGCAGGCCGGGTTCATTGGTGACACTGACGATCAATTCGCCAGCGTTGCTACGGACCGTAGCGTCCGGCTCCGGGACCAGCACGCGGAGCATGTCGTAGTGAAACAGGGGTAATTCTTCATTCTTTTTAGCGGCAACCACCGGGCTTGCGCCAGTTGGGTTGGCGGACATGCGATTGCTCGTCGCCAGCGGCACGCGCTTGGCGTTGCCTTTGTTTGGCTGGTCGGTGTAGACCCGATTGCCTTGGGCATCGACGTAGGTGAAGACCTCGGCTGTGACCGGCAGCGCGATCAGGCAGGCCATCAGCAGCCACACCCTCATGGCTTGTGCACTCGCTGCACGGTAAACGTCACTGTCGGGCTCTGCTGGACGATGTTTTCGCCATCGATCACCTGCACCGCGAGGCTGTGTTCGCCACGATCGATGTTCACCAGCTGCAGGATCGGCACGTTGCTCGACTGTCCGTAGGGTTGATCGTCGAGTAGCAACCTGAACAGGTGCGGCGCTTGCAGGCGCGGTTTGATCATGACGCTGACCGTGAACGTGCCGTTGTTGGCGCGCAGGGCTTCGTCAGTGGGCAAACCGCTCAACTCCAGCACCTCGTAGGCACTGCGCGGCGGCTCGCGATTGCTGGCTTCGGCAGCCGGAGCAGGGGGCGCCTGACGCTCAACGCTGTTGAGCGGTGGCAGCTCGACCGGCTGCGCCTTGACGCCGTCGGGCGGTTGACTGCTGTAGGCGGTGTTGCCGGAGGCGTCGGTGTACTTATAGATCTGCGCTGCGGCAGGCAGGGCGATCAGCAGCAACATCAGTAGAAAACCACGACCCATAAAATCGACCAGAAACGAACGCGTTGGGGTGCAGCATAGGTCAGGGGTGGCGGTTGTCCCAAGTCGTTAACATTTGGGCATGATTTACAGAGATCCCCCACACACCACAAAACCCTTGTGGGAGCGGGCTTGCTCGCGAAAGCGGAGTGTCAGCCACCATCAATGCAAGCTGACACACTGCATTCGCGAGCAAGCCCGCTCCCACATTGGTTCTGCGTTGGTTTCTAAATCGCGGGCACAAAAAAAGGCCTCCCGAAGGAGGCCTCTTTTTGTCACGCCGCGAACCGCAGCGCTACCGGATCAGCAGCTGTAGTACAGCTCATATTCCAGTGGGTGTACGAAGGTGCGAACCTTGATTTCTTCTTCGCTTTTCAGAGCGATGTAAGCGTCGATGAAGTCGTCGGAGAACACGCCGCCTTTGGTCAGGAACGCACGACCTTTGTCCAGCTCTTCCAGGGCTTCTTTCAGGCTGCCGCAAACTTGTGGGATCTCTTTCGCCTCTTCAGGCGGCAGGTCGTACAGGTTTTTGTCAGCAGCATCGCCTGGGTGGATCTTGTTCTGGATACCGTCCAGGCCAGCCATCAACAGTGCAGCGAAGCCCAGGTACGGGTTGGCTGCTGGATCCGGGAAGCGGGCTTCGATACGGCGAGCGCGAGGGCTGGACACGTAAGGAATACGGATCGAAGCGGAACGGTTGCGAGCCGAGTAGGCCAGCATTACTGGAGCTTCGAAACCTGGGACCAGACGCTTGTAGGAGTTGGTCGACGGGTTGGTGAAGCCGTTCAGCGCCTTACCGTGCTTGATGATGCCGCCGATGAAGTACAGGGCGGTATCGGACAGGCCGGCATAGCCTTCGCCAGCGAAGGTGTTCTTGCCATCTTTGGCGATGGACAGGTGAACGTGCATACCCGAACCGTTGTCGCCGTACAGAGGCTTAGGCATGAAGGTCGCGGTGCGGCCGTATGCATCAGCAACGTTGTGTACGCAGTACTTCAGGGTCTGAACTTCGTCAGCCTTGGCCACCAGGGTGTTGAACTTCACACCGATTTCGTTCTGGCCGGCAGTGGCCACTTCGTGGTGGTGAACTTCGATGACCAGGCCCATCTCTTCCATGGCGTTGCACATGGAGGTACGGATTTCGTGGTCGTGGTCGAACGGCGGAACCGGGAAGTAGCCGCCTTTGACGCCTGGACGGTGGCCTTTGTTGCCGCCTTCCACGTCCTGGTCGGACATCCACGAACCTTGTTCGGAGTAGATCTTGAACATCGAACCGGAGATGTCGGACTTGAACTTCACTTCGTCGAAGATGAAGAATTCAGGCTCTGGACCCACGAATACGGTGTCACCGATACCGGTCGACTTCAGGTATTCCTCGGCACGCTTGGCGATCGCACGTGGGTCACGGTCGTAGCCTTGCATGGTCGAAGGCTCGATCACGTCGCAAACCAGGATCAGGGTCGGCTCTTCAGTGAACGGGTCGAGGACAGCGGTGCTGTCGTCCGGCATCAGGATCATGTCGGAAGCTTCGATGCCTTTCCAGCCAGCGATGGAGGAACCGTCGAACATTTTGCCTTCTTCGAAGAAAGCTTCATCCAGCGCGTCGCGAGCCGGCATGGTCACGTGGTGCTGAGTGCCTTTGGTGTCCGTGAAGCGCAGATCAATCCACTTGACGTCATGATCTTTGATGAGTTGAACCGACTTCGACATAGTGTCCTCCGGGTGGCTTCGGGCTTAGTAGTGGATGCCCTTAGAATGTGGGTGATGCCGGCGCGAATACTCTGCCAAGGCAACCTGCCTCACAAGGGAGCAAATTGCATGCCAGTGCCCCAGCATGGGTTTTTTGCCCCAATATCACGCTTATAAAGGCACAAAGCGTCTGTAAGCGGAAAATCTCGCCCTACAATGTAGCGTTAAAATCACTAAATGACCCGTTTTGGTGCGCGCAAAACCTTCTGCACATTAACTGGTTAAACCTTGAGCAATTTCCGCTATAATCCGCGCCCCCCTTTTTCGGCTGGCCCAGCGCGCGCTGTTTTCATGAAACTAATCGTAAAAGTCTTCCCCGAGATCACCATCAAGAGCCGCCCGGTACGGATGCGTTTCATCCGCCAGTTGGCCAAAAATATCCGTACCGTGCTCCGCGACCTGGACCCGGCTGTGGTGGTGAACGGTGTGTGGGACAATCTCGAGTTGGAAACCCGCGTCAGTGAGCCCAAAGCCCTGAAGGAGATGACCGAGCGCCTGAGCTGCATGCCGGGCATCGCGCATTTCCTGCAAGTCGACGAATACCCGCTGGGCGACTTCGACGACATCGTCGCCAAGTGCAAGCAGCACTTCGGTGATGCACTGGCCGGGAAGATCTTTTCGGTGCGCTGCAAGCGTGCCGGCAAGCATGAATTCAGTTCGATGGACGTCGAGAAATACGTCGGCAGCCAACTGCGTCGTCAGTGCGGCGCCGCCGGAATCTCGCTGAAAGAGCCGGAAATCGAAGTTCGCATCGAAATTCGCGACAAACGGTTGTTCGTGATCCACAGCCAGCACAACAGCATCGGCGGATATCCGCTGGGTGCCCTGGAACAGACGCTTGTGCTGATGTCCGGCGGCTTCGATTCGACCGTTGCCTCGTACCAGATCATGCGCCGCGGCCTGATGAGCCATTTCTGCTTCTTCAATCTGGGCGGACGGGCCCATGAACTGGGCGTCATGGAAGTCGCGCACTTCATCTGGAAGAAGTACGGCAGCTCCCAACGCGTGTTATTTGTGAGTGTGCCATTCGAGGAAGTACTGGGAGAAATTCTCGGGAAAGTCGATAACAGTCATATGGGTGTAGTTTTGAAGCGTATGATGTTGCGCGCTGCTTCCCGTATTGCCGATCGGCTGGACATCGAAGCGCTGGTTACCGGCGAGGCGATTTCCCAGGTGTCGAGCCAGACACTGCCGAACCTGTCCGTGATCGACTGCGTGACCGACAAGCTGGTCTTGCGTCCGCTGATCGCCAGTCACAAGCAGGACATCATCGACCTGGCCAACGAAATCGGCACTGCCGACTTCGCCAAGCACATGCCGGAATACTGCGGGGTCATCTCGGTGAACCCCAAGACCCACGCCAAGCGTCCGCGCGTGGAGTACGAAGAACAACAGTTCGACATGGCGGTCCTTGAGCGTGCGCTCGAGAACGCCAAGCTGGTGCCGATCGATCGCGTGATCGACGAATTGGGCCAGGATTTGCAAATCGAAGAAGTCAGCGAAGCGCTGGCTGGTCAGATCGTCATCGACATCCGTCATCCGGATGCCGCTGAAGACGACCCGCTGGGCCTCGATGGCATTGAGGTACAAACGATGCCGTTTTATGCATTGAACGCTCGTTTCAAGGAACTGGACCCTACTCGCCAGTACCTGCTGTATTGCGACAAAGGCGTGATGAGTCGCCTGCATGCCCACCATTTGCTCAGTGAGGGGCATGCCAATGTGCGCGTTTATCGACCGAGCTAAGAGCCCGGGGCTGTATGCCTGTGGCCTGCGTCACCGGCCCCCCGACTCTGCCGTCAAGCTGTAACGGCAAGGCCTGACTCTACTGTAAATCGCTGCCAAGACTTGTCAGCACACCGAATCCTCTGATCGAGATACACAAGTGATCGAAAATCTACGCAACATCGCCATCATTGCTCACGTTGACCATGGTAAAACCACCCTGGTAGACAAACTCTTGCGTCAATCCGGCACCCTGGAGCGCAACGAGCTCAACGACGAGCGCGTGATGGACTCCAACGACCAGGAGAAAGAACGCGGTATTACCATTCTGGCGAAAAACACCGCCATCAACTGGAACGGCTACCACATCAACATCGTGGACACCCCGGGCCACGCCGACTTCGGCGGCGAAGTTGAACGCGTAATGTCGATGGTTGACTCCGTTCTGCTGCTGGTTGACGCTCAAGACGGCCCTATGCCGCAAACCCGTTTCGTGACCAAGAAGGCTTTCGAAGCCGGCCTGCGTCCAATCGTGGTCATCAACAAGGTTGACCGTCCAGGCGCGCGTCCGGACTGGGTTCTGGACCAGATCTTCGACCTGTTCGACAACCTCGGTGCTACCGAAGAACAGTTGGACTTCAAAGTCGTCTACGCCTCGGCCCTGAACGGCATTGCCGGTCTGGAACACACCGACATGGCTGAAGACATGACCCCGCTGTACCAGTCGATCGTCGACAACGTACCAGCGCCGAAAGTCGACCGTGAAGGTCCGTTCCAGATGCAGATCTCCGCTCTGGACTACAACAGCTTCCTGGGTGTTATCGGCGTTGGCCGTATCGCTCGTGGCCGCATCAAGCCGAACACTCCGGTTGTCGCTATCGACGCCGACGGCAAGAAGCGTACCGGTCGTATCCTGAAACTGATGGGTCACCACGGTCTGCACCGTATCGACGTTGAAGAAGCAGCTGCCGGCGACATCGTCTGCATCAGCGGCTTCGACCAGCTGTTCATCTCCGACACTCTGTGCGACCCACTGAACGTCGAAGCGATGAAGCCGCTGACCGTTGACGAACCAACCGTTTCCATGACCTTCCAGGTAAACGACTCGCCTTTCTGCGGTAAAGAAGGCAAGTTCGTGACGTCCCGTAACATCAAGGAACGTCTGGACAAGGAACTGCTCTACAACGTTGCCCTGCGCGTTGAAGAAGGCGACACCGCCGACAAGTTCAAAGTCTCCGGCCGTGGTGAGCTGCACCTCTCGGTACTGATCGAAACCATGCGTCGCGAAGGCTTCGAAATGGGTGTTGGTCGTCCGGAAGTGATCATCCGTATGGTTGACGGCGTGAAGCACGAACCGTACGAAAACGTGACCATCGACCTGCCAGAAGAATCGCAAGGTTCGATCATGGAACAGATCGGTATCCGTAAAGGCGACCTGACCAACATGGTTCCGGATGGCAAGGGCCGTGTGCGCCTTGAGTACAACATCCCGGCTCGTGGCTTGATCGGTTTCCGTAACGAGTTCCTGACCCTGACCTCCGGTGCAGGCATCCTGACCTCGATCTTCGACCGTTACGACGTGATGAAGTCCGGCGACATGTCCGGCCGTCAGAACGGCGTGCTGGTTTCGGTTGCTACCGGTAAGGCTCTGACTTACTCGCTGGAAACCCTGCAAGCTCGCGGCAAACTGTTCCTGGGTCACGGTGAAGACGTGTACGAAGGTCAAATCGTCGGCATCAACAGCCGCGACAACGACCTGGGCGTCAACCCAACCAAAGGCAAGAAGCTCGACAACATGCGTGCCTCGGGTAAAGACGAAACCATCGCTCTGGTTCCGCCTATCCGTTTCACCCTGGAACAAGCTCTGGAATTCGTTCAAGAAGACGAATTGTGCGAAGTCACTCCTAAGTCCATCCGTCTTCGTAAGAAGATCCTGGGCGAAAGCGAGCGTACCCGCGCTGCCAAGAAAGCCGGTAACTGAGTCTCGACTTAGTTAGCTGCAAAAAAAACGCCCCCGACCGGAAGGTCGGGGGCGTTTTTGTTTGTCTGGGGTTTGTGCGGTGTTTGTGCCGGCCCTTTCGCGGGCAAGCCTCGCTCCTACAGGTTTCGAGTCGTTCGCGATATTGGCGAATGACACAAACCCTGTAGGAGCGAGGCTTGCCCGCGAAAGCGATCTGTCAGGCGGCGAGATTCTGGATCAGAATTTCTCGAGGGTGCGGCGGCCGGCACTGGTCTCACGCGCCACTTCCTTCGGCTTGTAAGCGCAATACCCCGGCCGTGGCCCGATTTTCGGGTGATTGCGGCAGGTGTCCGGGCGCTTTTCATAAATAGTGCACAGACGGCTCTTACGATCCAGGTAAAGGCAATCGTTGTTGCTCATGCGCTGGAGGGTGAAGATCTCGGACTTCTGGTTGTAGCGCTCGACGATCCCTTCCTTCTGCAAACGCTTGGCGATGTTCTTCGCCGGTTCGCCGCGCTCGAACTCGTCGACGATGCCGATGCGAATCAGGTCCTTGATCTTGACCTCGACCGGCAGCGTGCAGCAGCTGGATACACACGAGCCGCACATCGGCGCAGAATATTTGGCCCAGGTATCGAGGCGATCGATCTCTGCGGCAGCGATCAGGTTGGACTTCATCATCGGTTGTTACCAGCGTGTGCATCAGGGCGCGCGATCATACCGGGACTGGTGGATTTTTGAACAACCTTTCGCCAGATTTTTTCTGTGTCGCCCAAATAACACCGTTAATCCGGCACGGCCCCTGCATTCATTCAGGTACATGACAATGTAATGCCGGCCTATCTCGCACTATCAGGAAAAACTGCCGAACCAGAGACCCCACGGCCTGTCAGACCGTCTAGGCTCAACAACTCCACGCTCGCTCGAGGTCCTATCGATGACTCAAGAACCACTTGTTCGCGAAGCAGAGGTGGCCGCATTTCGCGATGCCGTCTTGACCAAACTCACCTACGCGGTGGGTAAAGACCCGGATCACGCCTTCGACCACGACTGGTTCGAAGCCATTGCCCTGGCAGCGCGCGATCACATGGTCGAACACTGGATGGATCACACCCGGCAGATCTACCGCAAAGGTCAGAAGCGGGTTTACTACCTCTCCCTGGAGTTTCTCATCGGCCGGCTGCTCTACGACAGCCTGAGCAACCTCGGCTTGCTCGACGTCGCCCGCGAGGCGCTGACCGAACTGGGCGTCGACCTGGAACGCATCCGCCTGCTGGAGCCCGACGCGGCCCTGGGCAACGGCGGCCTCGGTCGTCTGGCGGCGTGCTTCATGGAAAGCATGTCGACCCTCGGCATCGCTGGCCACGGCTACGGCATTCGTTATGAACACGGCTTGTTCCGCCAGGCCATCGTCGATGGCTGGCAGCAGGAACAGACCGAACACTGGCTGGATTTCGGCAACCCGTGGGAATTTGAACGGCCAGAAGTCGTTTACCCGATCGGCTTTGGCGGCAGCGTCGAAACCGTGACCGACGAAAACGGCAAGTCCAAGCAAGTCTGGTCCCCGGCGGAAACCGTGCGGGCCATTGCTTACGACACGCCGGTGGTCGGCTGGCGCGGGGCGAGCGTCAACACGCTGCGCCTTTGGCGTGCCCGCGCCATGGAAGATTTGCACCTGGAACGCTTCAACGCCGGCGACCACTTGGGCGCTGTGGCCGAAGTGGCCCGGGCGGAAAGTATCTCCCGCGTGCTCTACCCGGCGGACAGCACCGAAGCCGGCCAGGAACTGCGCCTGCGCCAGGAATACTTCTTCGTCGCCGCGTCCTTGCAGGATTTGCTGCGCCGCCATCGCAACATGCACACCTCGGTCCTGACCCTGGGCGACCACGCGGCGATCCAGCTCAACGACACGCACCCGTCGATTGCCGTGGCCGAACTGATGCGTCAGCTCGTCGACGTCTACGACGTAGCGTGGGATGCCGCGTGGCAAGTCACCGTCGACACGCTCTCGTACACCAACCACACGCTGTTGCCGGAAGCGCTGGAAACCTGGCCGGTCGGTTTGATGGAACGGATGCTGCCGCGGCACATGCAGATCATTTACCAGATCAACGCCCAGCACATCGATTCGCTGCGCGCCAAAGGAATTCACGATTTCGACGTGCTGCGCGCAGTGTCGCTGATCGAAGAAGACAACGGCCGCCGCGTGCGCATGGGCAACCTGGCGTTCCTCGGTTCCCACAGCGTCAACGGCGTGTCCGCCTTGCACACGCAACTGATGCGCAAAACCGTGTTCTCCGAACTGCACAAGCTCTATCCGGAGCGGATCAACAACAAGACCAACGGCATCACCTTCCGCCGCTGGCTCTACCAGGCCAACCCCGAGCTGACGTCGATGATGGTCGACGCCCTCGGCCCGGACCTGTTGGACAACGCTGAAGTACGCCTGAAAGAGCTGGAGCCGTTCGCCGAGAAAGCTGCGTTCCGCAAAGCCTTCGCCGAGCAGCGCCTGCACAGCAAAAAAGCCCTGGCGTACCTGATTCATGAACGACTGGGGATCGCGGTCAACCCGGCGGCGATGTTCGACGTCCAGGTCAAACGGATCCACGAATACAAACGTCAGTTGCTCAACCTGATGCACACCGTGGCGTTGTACCAGGCGATTCGCGCCGAGCCGGAAATCGATTGGGTGCCGCGGGTGAAGATCTTCGCCGGCAAGGCAGCGGCCAGTTATCACCAGGCCAAGCTGATCATCAAGTTGACCAACGACATCGCCCGGGTGGTGAACAACGACCCGACGGTGCGCGGTCTGCTCAAAGTGGTGTTCCTGCCCAACTACAACGTCAGCCTGGCGGAGAGCATCATTCCGGCGGCGGATTTGTCCGAGCAGATTTCTACCGCGGGCTTTGAAGCCTCGGGCACCAGCAACATGAAGTTCGGCCTCAACGGCGCGCTGACCATCGGCACCCTCGATGGCGCCAACGTCGAAATGTGCGAGTTCATCGGCGCCGAGCACATGTTCATCTTCGGCCTCAGCGCCCAGCAGGTTGAAGCGCGCAAGCAGAACCACGAGTTCAATGCGACGCCGGACATTGCCGCATCACACCGTCTTAATGACGTGCTGCAAGCGATTCGCGGCGGGGTGTTCTCGCCGGATGATCCGTCCCGTTACGCAGGCTTGATCGATTCGCTGATCGACTACGACCGCTTCCTGGTCTGCGCCGATTTCGATTCCTACTGGGACGCGCAGATGCGCGTGGAAGCCCATTGGCACGATTCGCAAGCCTGGTGGCGGTCGGCGGTGTTGAACACTTCCCGGATGGGCTGGTTCTCGTCCGACCGGACCATTCGCGAGTACGCCACGGATATCTGGAAGGCATTGGAGTAACTTTTCGCAATAATTGCGAGCAAGGCCCGACGGTTGTTGGGCCTGGCCGATATACTAAGCCCCAGTTTTCCCGGATGTTTCAGTGAACACTGCGCTGACGTCTTCGCGGGCAAGCCTCGCTCCTACAGGTCATGTGCCGTTCTTGCGGACTGTGCAAATCCTGTAGGAGCGAGGCTTGCCCGCGAAAGCGGCACTGAAAATGCCACGAAGCTTCGGGATTCGCCCGGCAATGGGCCGCTTAGGGATATCGACCATGCAATGGATGTTCATGCTGATTGGGCTGGTGCTGGGCTGGGTACTCGACGAGTCGTTCAGCGATGCGCTGCTGGGCGGGTTGCTCGGGTTGGGTATTGGTCAGGCCATTCGCATCGGCCGCTTGGATTCACAAGCTGCCGAGCAACGCGTACTTCTGGATCAGGCTCAGATCGCGCTGAATGGGGTGCAGCAACGCCTGGCATTGCTGGAGGTGTCTGGCGTCACAGCGCCTGAAACCAGCGAACCGGTTGCCAGCGAAGCCGTCGCGCCTCCTGAATTCACCCTCGATGAAATTCCTGTCGAGACCCCCGAGCTGATCTGGGACCTCCCGCCCGAACTCGAACCGATGGCCGCAACGGCAGCGCAAACCAGCCGTCCGCTGCCCGACGATGTCTGGAAACCCGCGCCGGTCACCCGCGAACCACAACAACCCGCCGTCCCTCGCGGCCCGAATTTCATCGACCGCGCCATCAGCGGCGCACGCAATTGGCTGTTCGGGGGCAACACCGTGCTGCGCGTCGGCGTGGTGCTGTTGTTCCTCGGTCTGGCGTTTTTGTTGCGGTATGCCACCGAAGGCATGGTGGTGCCGATCGAACTGCGTTACGCCGGCGTTGCGGCGGCCGCGTTGGGTTTGCTCGGTCTGGGGTGGTGGCTCAGAACACGCAACAGCAATTACGCGTTGATGCTGCAAGGCACCGGGATCGCCGTGTTGTACCTGACGGTGTTTGCCGCGATGCGCCTGCATCCGCTGCTCGATCCCACCGCCGCGCTGGGCCTGCTGGTCGCGGTGACGGTGTTCTCGGCAATTCTCGCCATCACTCAGGATGCGTTGGGCCTGGCCGCTGCCGCTGCACTCGGTGGTTTTGCGGCGCCGATCCTGACCTCCACTGGCGCCGGCAACCACGTCGCGCTGTTCAGCTACTTCGCCTTGCTTAACGCCGGCATCTTCGCCATCGCCTGGTTCAAGGCCTGGCGCCTGCTGAATCTGATCGGATTCGTCGGCACCTTCGGCATCGGTTTCGCCTGGGGCCTGCGCTCCTACACACCGGAACTGCTGTGGAGCACCGAGCCGTTCCTGATCCTGTTCTTCCTGATGTACCTGGCCATCGGCCTGCTGTTTGCCCGGCGCAAGCTCCTGGAAATGAGCGGCGCCCCCGAGGACGACAGCCGCGAGGCGTTGCTGCGCTGGTCGGCGCGCAAGGGTGATTACGTCGACGGCACGATGCTGTTCGGTCCGCCGCTGGTGGGCTTCGGATTGCAGTTCGCATTGGTTCAGCATCTGGAGTTCGCCGCGGCGTTCAGTGCCTTGGCCTTGGGCATGATCTACATGGGGCTGGCCCGTTTCCTGATGGGCGGCCGTGCATTGTTACTCGCGGAAACCTGCCTGGCGCTGGGCGTGATCTTCGCCAGCCTGGCGATTCCGCTGGGGCTCGACGCGCGCTGGACGGCCGCCGCTTGGGCGGTCGAAGGCGCCGGTATCTTCTGGCTCGGCTTGCGTCAGCAACGACCACTGGCTCGCGCGTTTGCCTTGCTGCTGCAACTGGGCTCGGCCCTGGCGTTTGTCAGCGAACTGCGGATCGGCGACGGCAGCTTGCTCGACGGCGCTCCACTGGGCGCGTTGATGCTCGGCGCGGCGTTGTTGTTCAGCTTCTATCAATTGCGCAAAGCCTTGCCCGAACAAACGTCGGAGTGGGAGCGCAAAGGGCTGCCGATATTGGCCTGCCTCGGTCTGACCTTTCTCTATCTGCTGGCGCCGTTGTTCTTCCTGACCCACGGCACCGCGATCAGTTGGGCGCTGGCGGGGTTGGCGACGTTGTTTGTCGGCTTGCGCCTGCAATCGCGCACGTTCCTGTTCACCGCGTTCGCCGTGCAGTTGCTCGGCGGTGCGCTGTTCCTGCTGCGCTTGCAAGGTTCGAGTGGTGAATCGGCCGCGGTGTTCAGCGCGGGCTGGAGCGGTTTGCTCAGTGCATCGCTGATCGGCCTGGCGTTGATCGCCGGCATGTTGCTCGCCGCTCGCGATGAGATGGTGCGCAGTGATGTTCGGCTGTTGCGCGGCTTGTCGGTGGTGTTGCTGGCGGGGCTGGTGCTGATCAATCTGGCGGTGCTGTTTGTGCTGCCGTGGCAGACCGCGAGTGCGGTGTGGGCGGCCAGTGGCTTGTTCATCATTTGGTTGAGTCTGTATCTGAAGCAGCGCGTGAGTTTTGTCTTCGGCCTGCTGTTGCAGGTGATTGGTGGAGCGGCGTTCCTGTTCGCCGGTCCGGACCTGCTAGGGCCGCTGGCCAGTGAAGGTTTGAAGCCGCTTGCGCACAGCGGGTTCTGGACGCCATTGGTGTTGGGTCTGGCCGCGATGGTCGGCGCCTGGCGCTTGCAACTCGGCAACCATGCCTCGGCGTTTGATGTGCTGAGCTTGCAGCGTTTGTCCGAAGTGCTGCTGGTGTGGGGCGCGGGATGGTGGGCGCTGGCGTGGATCAGTGAAGTGCTGCGTTTTGCACCGTTGAATCTGCAAGCGACCTTGCTGCTGGCGGTTGCCGCCGTGAGCGTGGCGCTGTGGACAGTGTTGGCGTTGCGCCTGAAATGGCCGTCGCTCGGCCTGCTTTGCACCTTGCTGATTCCCGCTGCCGGTCTGGTCCTGCTCGCCGCATGGCACTCGCGTTATCACCCGGCCGCCGATTTCGGTTGGCTGGTCTGGGCAGCGGTGTTCGTCGTGCATTTCATCTCCCTGCGACGCCTGGCGCCGATGTTGCCGGCGCGTGCCCTGAGTACCGCCCATGTACTCGGCTGCTGGCTGTTGATCGGTGTGCTGGCGCTGGAGCTGCGTTACGGTTTGCTGTTGTTGTCCGAGCAATACAACGCCTGGCGCTGGCTGGGTTGGGCGATCCTGCCGAGTCTGTACCTGGTGCTGATGGCGGCGCCGCGCAACTGGCCGTGGCCTGTTTCGGCTTATCCACGCGAATACCGTTTCTACGCGGCGGCACCGTTGGCGTTGCTGATGCTCGGCTGGTTCTGGCTGGCGAATAGCGTCAGCGACGGCACGGCTGAGCCTTTGCCCTATGTGCCGCTGGTCAATCCGCTGGAGCTGGGGCTGCTGTTTGCGCTGTTCGGTGTCTACGTCTGGTCCCGCAGCACCGTGACGCAACTGGCAATTCGCAAGGACTACGTCGCCCACGCCACGCAATTGATCGCCGGAGTCTCGCTGTTCGTCTTCTTCACCGCGTTGGTGATGCGCACCGCGCACCATTGGGGCGGCGTGCCGTTCGAGCTGGATGCGTTGCTTGAATCCATGCTCGTGCAGGCTGGCCTGTCCATCGTCTGGACCTTGATGGCGCTGAGTCTGATGATCGGCGGCCATCTGCGTCACCGTCGCGAGGTGTGGCTGATCGGCGCTGCGCTGATCGGCGTGGTGGTGGCCAAACTGTTCTTTGTCGAATTGAGCAACCGCGGCGGCCTTGCGCGGATCGTGTCGTTTATCGGCGTCGGCGTGTTGCTGCTGGTGGTGGGCTATTTCGCGCCGCTGCCACCAAAACGTGCCGAGGCTGCGCCGGATGCTGAAAGGCCGGCCCCTGAAACCGAAGGAGTGTCGTCTTGAGTCAGAAGTTGAATCTGGGCTGGTTGGGCGCGGTTGCGCTGGGCGTGGCGCTGTCCGCCAGCGCTCAGGAAAAACCGGCGGACTTCGCCACGCAGGTGCCGTTGTCGGTGAGCGGCGAGGGACCTTGGTATCGCCTCGATTTACCCTTGAGTGTGCAACTGAATGCCCGGCAAACGGACCTCAGCGATGTCCGCGTGTTCAACGCTGCCGGCGAGGCCCAGGCCTACGCCCTGGCTCGCGAGGCGGCGTCAACCCGGGAAAATCGCACGCTGACCGACGTGAAATGGTTCCCGCTGTACACCTCGGCGGACGCCACGGAGCGGGCGCCGGGCATCCGCGTGCAATCCAGCGCCAACGGCACCTTGGTCGAGGTGCAGCCGTCCACTCAGCTAGAGGCGGGGGAAGAAGTGCTGCGCGGCTGGTTGCTCGATGCCAGCGGTATCAAGGCGCCGTTGCAGCAGTTGGTCCTCGATTGGACCAGCGAGCGCGATGGCTTCCAGCGTTTCACCATCGAGGCCAGCGACGACTTGCAGCATTGGCAGTCGTGGGGCGAGGGCCAAGTGGCGCGGCTGACGTTTGCCGACGAGCGGGTCGAACAGCATGAAGTCGGCTTGCCGGGGCAGTCGGCGCGTTATCTGCGCTTGCTGTGGAACTCACCGCAATCGGCGCCGGCGCTGACCTCTGCGCAGCTTCAAAGCGCGAGTACCCGCAGCTTGCCGCTGCCGTTGGTCTGGTCGCAACCGCTGGCGGGCAGCAGCGTGAAAGCGGGTGAATACACGTGGCAATTGCCGATGGGGCTGAATGTCGAGCGGGTGCAGGTTGAGCTGAGTCAGCCCAATAGCCTGGCGCCGGTGACGTTGTCCGGTCGTCGCGAAAGCAGCCTGCCCTGGCAGCCGCTCAGCAGCGGTCTGCTCTATCGCCTGACCCAGAGTGGCCAGGACGTGGTGCAGAACGAATTGCAGCTGTCGGGGCAGACTGTGCAGCAATTGAAGCTTGTCGTGGATGAGCGCGGCGGTGGCCTGGGTGCGGAAGCGCCGACGGTGAAATTTGCGGTGCGCTCGACGCAATTGGTATTCCTGGCGCGCGGGGCGGGGCCTTATACGCTGGCGCTGGGGAATGCGACGGTGAAGGCGGCGAACCTGTCGTTGTCGACGCTGATCCCGGATTACAGCGCGGCGAAGTGGGCGGCGTTGGGCAAGGCTTCGGTGGAAGGTGCGGTGGTGGTGAGCAACACCTCCACTGTGACCGCAGCCGCGACAACGGACACGAACTGGAAGAAGTTCGGGTTGTGGGGGGTGTTGTTGCTGAGTGTGCTGTTTCTGGCGGCGATGGCGTTCAGTTTGCTGCGCAAGCCTCCCATAAAACCCTGAGAATGGCTGGCGCTGTGCGCCATTCGCGAGCAAGCCCGCTCCCACATTCGACCGAGTATTTCTGATGCAACTCGGTCACCTGTGGGAGCGGGCTTGCTCGCGAAGACTGACTTTCAGGCAAATAAACTCTAAAAACTGCCATCTGTACCCGGCCCACATCCGGCCCGTTTAGAACTACGCTCAACCCGGCGCATGAACTCTATTGGGCGTATCACGTCTGATAGGAGGAAATGCGCCTCGACTCGCGTTAAACTGCGCGGGTTTTTAGCCCCCAATTCCACCGGAGCCTTCCATGTCCCGCGTTACCCTGAGTCGCTATTTGATTGAGCAGACCCGTAGCAACAACACCCCTGCCGATCTGCGTTTCCTGATCGAAGTGGTGGCGCGTGCTTGCAAGGAAATCAGCCACGCCGTGTCCAAGGGCGCCCTCGGCGGCGTTCTGGGCAGCATGGGCACTGAAAACGTCCAAGGTGAAGTGCAGAAGAAGCTTGATGTGATGTCCAACGACATCCTGCTCGAAGCCAACGAATGGGGCGGTCACCTGGCCGGCATGGCGTCCGAAGAAATGGACAATGCCTACCAGATCCCGGGCAAATACCCGAAAGGCGCGTACCTGCTGGTTTTTGACCCGCTGGACGGCTCGTCGAACATCGACATCAACGCACCGGTCGGAACGATCTTCTCGGTGCTGCGTTGCCCGAACGAATACCTGACCCAGAACGAGCCTTTGAACGAAAAGGCCTTCCTGCAGCCAGGCACTCAGCAGGTTGCCGCCGGTTACGCGATTTACGGTCCACAGACCATGCTGGTGCTGACCCTGGGCAATGGCGTGAAAGGCTTTACCCTGGACCGTGAAATGGGCAGCTTCGTACTGACCCATGAAGACATCACGATCCCGGAGTCCACGCAGGAATTCGCGATCAACTCGTCCAACCAGCGTCACTGGGAAGCCCCGGTACAACGCTACGTCGGCGAATTGCTGGCGGGCGATGAAGGTCCACTGAAAAAGAACTACAACATGCGCTGGGTCGCCGCGATGGTTGCCGACGTGCACCGTATCCTGACCCGTGGCGGTCTGTTCATGTACCCACGCGACAGCCGCGAGCCGTCGAAGCCGGGCAAACTGCGTCTGATGTACGAAGCCAACCCGATGTCGTTCCTGGTTGAACAGGCTGGCGGCGCCTCCACCGACGGCCATCAGCGCATCCTCGACATCAAGCCTGATGGCTTGCACCAGCGCGTTGCGGTGTTCCTCGGCTCGAAAGAAGAAGTTGCACGCGTCACGGCTTATCACAAGGAATAAACATGACCGCGCCCTGGCAGCCGTTGCTCGATTGGTGGTTCGGAACCCTCGAATCCCCTCACGACATAGCGGCTGACAAGGGCAAGTTATGGTTCGGCAAGCGCGACAGCCAGGACCTCGAAGCGCAGACGCGTTTCGGGGACTGGGTCGAGCAGGCACTGGCCGGCGGATTGACTGACTGGGCGCAACGCCCCGAAGGTTGGCTGGCCCTGGTGCTGCTGCTCGATCAACTCCCGCGAATGATCTTTCGCGACACTCCCAAATCCTTTTCAGGCGATCTGAGGGCTCAGGCACTGGTGGCGCAAGGCATTGCTGCGGATTTCGATCGGCAGCTGCGACCGATCCAGCGGGTGTTCATCTACCTGGTGTTCGAGCATTGCGAGCATCTGGCGGTGCAGAACGAGGCGGTTTCGCGCTATATCGATCTGGTCGCGCAACAGCCGGAGGCGGATCGGAAGCTGTTCACCGATTATCTGGGCTATGCCGAGAAGCATCAGCAGGTGATTGCGCGGTTTGGGCGGTTTCCCCACAGGAATGCGGTGTTGGGAAGGGAGTCTACGGCTCAGGAACTGGTGTTTCTAGCAGGGCCTGGGTCAAGGTTCTGAATATTTATCGCGTTTGATTCCGCCTTCGCGGGCAAGCCTCGCTCCTACAGGATGAGTGCAACATTCAAGGCTGCGCATAACCTGTAGGAGCGAGGCTTGCCCGCGAAGGGGCCCGCATGAACGGCTTAAATTCTGAAGCTACCCACCAACTGTTTAAGCCGCGCCGCCTGCTGCTCAAGATCTGCACACGCACGCAAGGTCGACTGCAAGTTCTCCACGCCTTCCTGGTTCAGCGTGTTGATCTCGGTGATGTCGACGTTGATCGACTCCACCACAGCGGTCTGCTCTTCAGTCGCGGTCGCCACCGATTGGTTCATCCCGTCGATCTCGCCAATACGCTGGGTCACGCTGCCCAGACGCTCACCGGCCTGGTTGGCGATACCGACGCTGCTTTCGCTCTGGCGCTGGCTGTCGGTCATGGTGCTCACGGCTTCACGGGCGCCGACCTGCAGTTCCTCGATCATCTTCTGCACTTGCTGCGCCGAATCCTGAGTGCGGTGGGCGAGGTTGCGCACCTCGTCCGCGACCACGGCAAAACCACGGCCGGCTTCACCGGCACGGGCCGCTTCGATGGCGGCGTTCAATGCCAGCAAATTGGTTTGCTGCGAGATGCTGGTGATCACTTCCAGAATCTGCCCGATGTTCACGGTGTTGCTGTTGAGCGTTTCGATGTTGCCGCACGAATCGCTGATCTTCGCCGACAGCTGCTGCATCGCCGCGATGGTTTTATCCACCACTTGCTGACCGTCTTCGGCCAGCGCGCGGGCGTCGCTCGAATGCTGGGAGGCGAGGGCGGCGTTCTGGGCGATTTCCTGGGCGGCGGCGCCCAGTTCGTTGATTGCGGCGGCCACGCTGCTGGTGCGCGAGGCTTGCTGGTCGGAGTTGAACATCGACGAGTTCGACGCCGCCACCACACGCAGCGCGACTTCGTTGACCTGGCCGGTGGCCGAGGACACTTCGCGAATCGACGTGTGAATACGCTCCACGAAGCGGTTGAACGAGGTGCCCAGTGCGCCGAATTCGTCCTGGCCGTGAATGGTCAGGCGTTTGGTCAGGTCACCTTCACCTTCGGCGATGTCATGCATGGCGCGGCCCATGGTCAGCAGCGGCTGCATCAGGAAGCTGATCAGCATGCCCAGCAGCGCGATGATGATCACCACGGCGATGACCATGGCGATGATCGCCGAGGTGCGGAATTCGCTGAGCATCGCGAACGCGGTCTCCTGGTCCAGTACCAGCGCCACGTACCAATCGGCCGAGGGCACGCCGTTAACGTGGGTGAAGGAGATGAACTGGGTCTTGCCGTCGAGCTCGACTTCTTTCATGCCCGGGCTGACTTTCGGCGCGCCGTTCGGGTAGGCCTCGGCGAGGCTTTTGAGCACCAGTTTGCTGTCCGGATGGATCAGGATCTTGCCGTCGGCGCTGACGATGAACGCGTGGCCGTGACCGCCGAAGTTCAGCGAGTTGATGATCGCGCTGACGCTGGACAAGTCGATGTCCGCACCGGCGACACCGATCATCTGGCCCTGATTCTTCACGGGCGTGGCGACGGTGATCACCAGTTTGCCGGAAGACGCGGCGATGTACGGTTCGGTGACGATGGTCTGTTGCGCGCTGTTGGCTGCCTTGTACCAGCCGCGGGCGCGGGGGTCGTAATCCGCCGCGCGATTGCCCGCAGGGATCGAGAACATCACGCCGTCAGTGCCACCGAAGTAGCTCAGCTGGAAGTTGCCGGTGTAGGCCGGCAAGTCGATGGCACGCTTGAGGCTGGCGGGTGCGCTTCCGTCCACGGCGATCTGCTGGGACAACGATTGCAGCAACTGCATGCGGCTTTCCAGCCAGGTCTGGATGTTGCTGGTGGTCAGGCTGCCGAGTTCCTGCATCGAGGACTCGGTACTGCTGCGCAAGGTCTGGCGCTGGCGGTAGTCGTTGAACAGGATAAAGCAGGCGAACGCAACGGCGACCACGAGGGCGGCTGCCAGCAGGATCTTGTGGCTGAATTTCATGTTTCTGGTCATTAAGTGCACTACCGCGGAGGGGCTGGTCAGCGAGGGGGCGTCAATTTGCCACAGTCGAGGGCTTTGCGCTGCTTCTATGTCGACTGGCCAGCGCCAAAGATTAGGCGTCTTTTTGCGAAAACCGACGAAATACTCAACGGCGCAAGAAAGTCGCTGATTTTTCGAAAAAAGGCAGACGAGCGGCCCGATAAATAGCCGGGCAGTCGGGGAACCAGATAGGGGTTTTCTCTTCTAAGCTTCTGCTTGGCAGCCATGCCATTCCCCCTTCGCCCCAGGAGCTACACCATGTCGCTGCGATCTATCGCCTTGCTCTCGTTCTGCGTGTTGTTGGTCGCATGCAGCAAGGTCAATCAGGAAAACTACTCGAAGCTGTCAGCCGGCATGCCCAAGGCCGAGGTTGAAGCCTTGCTGGGCAAAGCCACTGATTGCTCGGGCGCGCTCGGCATGTCCAGTTGCACCTGGGGTGACAAGAACAGCTTTATCAGCGTGCAGTACGCCGGTGACAAAGTACTGATGTTTTCCGGCCAAGGCCTGAAGTAATCCGGGGCAACACGCCCACGGGAGAAAAACAATGAAGCGGTTATTGATACTCCTTTTTGCCGGCCTGGTATTGGCCGGCTGCGCCACTTCTGGCACAGATCCGTTGGCACCGAAGACCGTCAACAGCGTCAATCTCAAAAAATACCAAGGGACCTGGTACGAGTTGGCCCGCCTGCCGATGTATTTCCAGCGCAACTGCGCGCAATCCGAAGCCCATTACACGCTCAAGCCTGACGGCAACGTGCTGGTGCTGAATCGCTGCCTGACGGCGGACTGGCAATGGGAAGAGGCCAAGGGCACGGCTTATCCGCAGGTGCCGGGCAAGACCGACAAATTGTGGGTCGAATTCGATACCTGGTTCTCGCGATTGCTGCCGGGTGTGGCGAAAGGGGAATACTGGGTCCTGTACGTCAGCGACGATTACAAGACCGCCATCGTCGGTGATCCGAGCCGCAAGTACCTGTGGCTGTTGTCGCGGACGCCGACGGTCAACGGTGTAGTGCGTGAAGAACTGCTGAGCAAGGCGCGTCAACAGGGCTACGACACCACGCGGTTGATCTGGCGCGCGTCGGATACGCAGATGGCCAAGACCTCGAACTGACGGCTAGTAAAGAGCCAATGTGGGAGCGGGCTTGCTCGCGAAGGCGGTTGTGCATTCAACATTGATGTTGACTGACACGACGCCTTCGCGAGCAAGCCCGCTCCCACAGTTGTTTCCGGTGTCAGCCTAAAAGATCGCGCAGGACCTGGGTAAACGCCCGATTGCTTTCTTCTTCTGCGGCATGACGCCCGTCACGCACCACCCACTGGCCATTGACCAGCACATCGCGCACCTGGCGATCACCACCGGCAAACAACCAGCGATTGAGAATCCCGTCACCACTGGCCGTCGCCAGGTACGGATCGTTGCCGTCCAGCACCAGCCAATCCGCACGCTTGCCAACTTCCAATGCACCAATCGGTTGACCCAGCGCCTGAGCGCCGCCATCCAGCGCCGCGTCATACAGCGTTCGGCCGACCATCGGCTGATCCGCGCCATACAAACGATTTCGCCGCTGATCGCGCAGGCGCTGGCCATATTCCAGCCAACGTAATTCTTCCACCACGCTCAATGACACATGGCTGTCGGAGCCGATACCCATGCGCCCGCCTTGCGCGAGGAAATCCACCGCCGGGAAGATCCCGTCGCCAAGGTTGGCTTCAGTGGTCAGGCACAGACCGGCAATGGCGCGACTCTTGGCCATCAGCGTGACTTCTTCCGGATTGGCGTGGGTCGCGTGGACCAGGCACCAGCGCTGATCGACTTCGGTGTTTTCGTACAGCCATTGCAGAGGGCGACGGCCGCTCCAGGCGATGCAGTCATCGACTTCTTTCTGCTGTTCGGCAATGTGAATGTGCACCGGGCATTGCTTGTCGCTGGCGGCCAGCACTTCACTGATCTGCTGCGGTGTTACCGCGCGCAACGAGTGGAAACACAAACCCAGCGACTGTGCCGGTTGCTGCGCCAGGATCGGCTGCAAACGCGACTGAAGCGTGAGGTAGTTTTCGGTGCTGTTGATAAAGCGGCGCTGACCGTCGTTCGGGGTCTGGCCGCCGAAACCGGAATGGCTATAAAGCACCGGCAACAGGGTCAGGCCGATACCGGCGGAGCTGGCGGCCTGGCTGATCCGCAGCGCCAGTTCGGCCGGGTCCGCGTAGGGCTGGCCGTTGGTGTCATGGTGTACGTAATGAAATTCCGCCACCGAGGTGTAACCGGCCTTGAGCATTTCGATGTACAGCTGACGGGCGATGACGCCGAGTTGGTCCGGGCTGATTTTTCCGACGAGGCGATACATCAAATCGCGCCAGGTCCAGAAACTGTCGTTCGGATTACCCGCCACTTCCGCCAGCCCGGCCATGGCGCGCTGGAAGGCGTGGGAGTGCAGATTCGGCATCCCCGGCAGCAGCGGACCGCTTAGCCGTTCGGCGCCATCTGCGTGGGAATCGGCCTGGATATGGGTCAACACGCCATCGGCGCTGACCTCAAGACGTACATTGTTGGCCCATCCACTAGGCAGCAGCGCGCGTTCGGCAAAGAAGGCGGACATGGTTCAGCACCCCATCGTGTGTTATTTGTATATACATATACAGACGTTTGCCTGCTCGGTAAACTCCGGCAAGCTAGCAACCTCTACCAAATGAACAAGGATTAACCGTGCCGACTCCGCCTGCAGTGTCACCGTTGGCCGCGAACATGGGCGACAGTCCGGCGCCCTTGTACGCCCGCGTCAAACAGATGATCACCCAGCAAATCGACAGTGGAAACTGGCCGCCGCACTACCGCGTTCCGTCGGAAAGCGAGCTGGTCAGCCAACTCGGTTTCAGCCGCATGACCATCAACCGCGCCCTGCGCGAGATGACCGCCGACGGTTTGCTGGTGCGCATGCAAGGTGTCGGCACGTTCGTCGCCGAGCCGAAAAGCCAGTCCGCGCTGTTTGAAGTGCACAACATCGCCGACGAAATCGCCTCCCGTGGCCATCGCCATACCTGCAAGGTGATCACCCTTGAAGAAGAGGCCGCCGGTTCCGAGCGTGCGTTGGCGCTCGATATGCGCGAAGGCCAGCGGGTTTTCCATTCGTTGATCGTGCATTTCGAAAACGACATTCCGGTGCAAATCGAAGATCGTTTCGTCAACGCGCTGGTGGCGCCGGACTACCTCAAGCAGGACTTCACCCTGCAAACGCCTTACGCCTACCTGAACCAGGTCGCGCCGCTGACCGAAGGCGAGCACGTGGTCGAAGCGATTCTGGCCGAGGCCTCCGAGTGCAAGTTGCTGCAGATTGAAAAGGGCGAGCCGTGCCTGCTGATTCGTCGCCGCACCTGGTCTGGCCGCCAGCCGGTGACCGCCGCCCGTTTGATCCACCCCGGTTCCCGTCATCGCCTGGAAGGTCGGTTCCATAAATGAATGAAATGAAAGTCTTACGCGCAAAAGATTATCCGCGCATGCCGTGGAAAAACGGCGGCGGCAGCACTGAAGAAATCACCCGTGATGCGGGTATTGGTCTTGATGGTTTCGGCTGGCGCCTGTCGATTGCCGATATTGGTGAGTCCGGTGGTTTTTCAATGTTCGCCGGTTACGAGCGCGTGATCACCGTGTTGCAGGGCGACGGCATGACCTTGCGCGTTGATGGCCAGGACACGCATCCGTTGTTACCGCTGGAACCATTTGCCTTCAGTGGCGAGAGCCAAGTGTCTTGCACGTTGCTTGGTGGGCCGATTCGCGATTTCAACCTGATATATGCGCCGCAGCGTTACGACGCACGGTTGCAGTGGCTGGAGGGGGAGCAGCGGTTTTTCAGCTCCGCCGGGACTGTGCTGGTGTTCAGTGTCACCGAATCGCTGGAAGTGAAAGTGGGTAACAGTGAGGCACAGCTGGGGCGGCATGATTGCCTGCAACTCGTCGGTAACGTTGGTTTGCTGGAAGTTTCCTGTAACGGCCAATGCTGTGTGATCGAGCTGACTGCACGCTGATTCAATATTCTTAAAAGATCGCAGCCTCGTTTCACTCGACAGCTCCTACATGGGATGGCGTTCATCCTGTAGGAGCTGTCGAGTGAAACGAGGCTGCGATCTTTTGCTTTCCAGCGTTCCCCAACGCGCACCACTTTGTTACCGAACGCCCCAGCGTGGCGCAAAACCCCGCTCAAGTAACAGCTGCCTCCCCTCCGAAAAATCCCCCGCTAAAAATTTCATCTTCGTCAGAACCCTTGATCCAAAGGCCTTCCAGCGTTGCAAAAACTTTTCTTGAACACCTATCCAACAAGTTGGCCGCTTGATTGCATATGCTTGTATGTACAAGTAAAGACGTATGCGTATGAGTCGATCGAGACTCCTCGCAACGTCCACTGATTCGCTTGTGGCGCTTTGACGCGCACAGGCTGGCTTACCCACCGCCAGGGTTGGTTTGGATTGATCGCTGAGGAGTCTTTTTCGTGACTGACAATACCCAGAAACCTACTACCGCCTCTATTACAAAATACCGTGACGTTGAAATCCGCGCTGCCCGCGGTAACAAGCTGACCGCCAAGAGCTGGCTGACTGAAGCGCCGCTGCGCATGCTGATGAACAACCTCGACCCCGAAGTCGCCGAGAACCCTAAAGAACTGGTGGTTTACGGTGGTATCGGTCGTGCGGCACGTAACTGGGAATGCTACGACAAGATCGTCGAAAGCCTGACCAACCTGAACGACGACGAGACCCTGCTGGTGCAATCCGGCAAGCCGGTCGGCGTGTTCAAGACCCACACCAACGCGCCACGCGTGCTGATCGCCAACTCCAACCTGGTTCCGCACTGGGCGAGTTGGGAACACTTCAACGAACTCGACGCCAAAGGCCTGGCCATGTACGGCCAGATGACCGCCGGCAGCTGGATCTACATCGGCAGCCAAGGCATCGTCCAAGGCACCTACGAAACCTTCGTCGAAGCCGGTCGCCAGCACTACAACGATGACCTGAAAGGTCGTTGGGTCCTGACCGCTGGCCTCGGCGGCATGGGCGGCGCTCAACCTTTGGCCGCGACCCTGGCCGGCGCTTGCTCGCTGAACATCGAATGCCAGCAGGTCAGCATCGATTTCCGCCTGAACAGCCGTTATGTCGATGAGCAAGCCACCGACCTCGACGACGCGCTGGCCCGCATCGACAAATACACCAAAGAAGGCAAGGCAATTTCCATCGCGCTGCTGGGTAACGCGGCAGAAATCCTCCCGGAACTGGTCAAGCGCGGCGTGCGCCCGGACATGGTCACCGACCAGACCAGCGCCCACGACCCGCTCAACGGTTACCTGCCGGCCGGCTGGACCTGGGAAGAGTACCGCGCTCGCGCCAAGACCGAGCCAGCCGCTGTCGTCAAAGCTGCCAAGCAATCGATGGCAGTGCACGTTAAAGCGATGCTCGAATTCCAGAAGATGGGCATTCCGACCTTCGACTACGGCAACAACATCCGTCAGATGGCCCAGGAAGAAGGCGTCGAGAACGCATTCGACTTCCCAGGCTTCGTACCGGCTTACATCCGTCCGCTGTTCTGCCGCGGCATCGGTCCATTCCGTTGGGCTGCGCTGTCGGGCAACGCCGAAGACATCTACAAAACCGACGCCAAAGTAAAAGAACTGATCCCGGACGACGCCCACCTGCACAACTGGCTGGACATGGCGCGCGAGCGCATCAGCTTCCAGGGTCTGCCGGCACGTATCTGCTGGGTTGGCCTGGGCCTGCGCGCCAAGCTTGGTCTGGCGTTCAACGAAATGGTGCGCAGCGGTGAATTGTCCGCGCCAATCGTGATCGGTCGCGACCACCTGGACTCCGGTTCGGTAGCCAGCCCGAACCGCGAAACCGAATCGATGCAGGACGGTTCCGACGCCGTGTCCGACTGGCCACTGCTCAACGCTCTGCTGAACACCGCGAGCGGCGCGACCTGGGTTTCCCTGCACCACGGCGGCGGCGTCGGCATGGGCTTCTCCCAGCACTCGGGCATGGTGATTGTCTGCGACGGTACTGACGAAGCGGCCGAGCGTATCGCTCGCGTCCTGCACAACGACCCGGCGACCGGTGTCATGCGTCACGCCGATGCGGGTTACCAGATCGCGATCGATTGCGCCAAGGAGCAGGGCCTGAACCTGCCGATGATTACCGGTAAATAAATCGGGTTCTGGCTTGATGCAAAACCTGTAGGAGCGAGGCTTGCCCGCGAAGGCGTCTTTTCTGACACACCGCGGTTCGCGGGCAAGCCTCGCTCCTACAGGGATCACCAACACCGAATAACAATCCACAGAGGTTGAATCATGGCTGTTAACAGCGATCGTGCAGGCAGTAAACCGTTGATCGAGACACGCTCGATCGACTACATCCCGGAAGCGGAAAGACACGGTCGTCTGTTTAGCCAGTTCACCCTGTGGATGGGTGCCAACCTGCAAATCACCGCGATTGTGACCGGTGCTCTGGCCGTCGTACTGGGCGGTGATGTGTTCTGGTCGTTGATCGGTTTGCTGATCGGGCAATTGATCGGCGGTGGCGTGATGGCGCTGCATGCCGCACAAGGGCCCAAGCTTGGCCTGCCACAGATGATCTCCAGCCGCGTGCAGTTCGGTGTTTATGGCGCGGCCATCCCGATCGTGCTGGTCTGCTTGATGTACCTCGGTTTCACCGCAACGGGAACCGTGCTTTCCGGTCAGGCGCTGGGCCAGTTGTTTGGCGTCAGCGACAGTGTCGGCATCCTGATCTTCGCCAGTGTCATCGTGCTGGTCACGGTGCTCGGTTATCGGGTGATCCATTGGATCGGCCGTGTTGCCAGCGTCATTGGTGTGATTGCCTTTGTTTATCTGTTCAGCCGTCTGATGAGCCAGGTTGACGTTGGCGCGCTGTTGCAAATCCGCCACTTCAGCTGGAGCAGTTTCTTGCTCGCGGTGTCGCTAGCAGCGTCCTGGCAGATCGCCTTCGGCCCTTATGTGGCTGATTATTCACGCTACCTGCCGAGCAAGGTTTCATCGGTGAAAACCTTCTTCGCTGCAGGCGCAGGTTCGGTCATTGGCGCCCAGGTGGCGATGGTCCTTGGCGTGTTCGCTGCCGCTTCGGCCAACGGCCAATTCGCCGGCCACGAAGTCGCCTACATCGTCGGTCTGGGCGGTACCGGTGCCACCGCTGCGCTGCTGTACTTCAGCATCGCGTTCGGCAAGGTGACCATTTCCACGCTGAACTCCTACGGCAGCTTCATGTGCATTGCGACCGTCATCAGCGGTTTTCGTGGTGACCTTAAAGTAACGCGCTTGCAGCGTCTGGTCTTCGTGCTGGTCATCGTCGGTGCTGCGACCCTGATGGCATTGCTCGGCCAGCACTCGTTCCTCGGTGCGTTCAAGTCCTTCATCCTGTTCCTGCTGGCGTTCTTTACGCCATGGAGCGCGATCAACCTGGTGGACTACTACTGCATCACCCGCGAACGCTATGACGTGCCGGCACTGGCCGATCCAAACGGTCGCTACGGCCGCTGGAACGCCCTCGGTATCAGCGTCTATGTTTTCGGTGTGCTGGTGCAATTGCCGTTCATCTCCACCAAGTTCTATACCGGCCCGCTGGTGGCGGCCCTGGGTGATGTGGATATTTCCTGGATCATCGGCCTGGTGCTTCCCGCAGCCCTGTATTACGTGTGCGCAAAAAAATGGCACGGCTCGGTACCCGATCACCTGATTCTGCCGGTCGAGCAGGACAGTGTTGCAGAACATAAAACAAGTGGGGCTGGTCGCGCTGCGGCGCAGGCCTGATTGGACGTGGACAGGGCTGGATGCCTCTTGACTGCCGTAAGCCAATTCATGATTAGGAGCGTCACTACAATGAAATCGAACAAGACCCTGCTGACCACATTGCTTTCCATGGGCCTGCTGGCCAGTGCCGGCGCCACCCAGGCCGCCGGTTGGTGCGAGTCGGGCAAACCGGTGAAATTCGCCGGCCTGAACTGGGAAAGCGCCATGTTGCTGACCGACGTGCTGCAAGTCGTGTTGGAGAAAGGTTACGACTGCAAGACCGACAGCCTGCCGGGTAACTCCATCACCATGGAAAACGCCCTGAGCAGCAACGACATTCAAGTGTTTGCCGAAGAGTGGGTCGGCCGCAGCGAAGTGTGGAACAAGGCTGAGAAGGCCGGCAAAGTCGTCGGTGTCGGCGCGCCGGTGGTGGGTGCCGTCGAAGGCTGGTACGTGCCGCGCTACGTGATCGAAGGCGATGCCAAGCGCAAGCTGGAGCCTAAGGCCCCGGACCTGAAAAACATTGCTGACCTGGCCAAATACTCCGCTGTGTTCAAGGACGCCGAAGAGCCCTCCAAGGGCCGTTTCTACAACTGCCCGGCCGGCTGGACCTGTGAACTCGACAACAGCGAAATGCTGAAAAGCTACGGTCTGGAAAGCAGCTACACCAACTTCCGTCCAGGCACCGGCCCGGCGCTGGATGCCGCGGTGCTGTCGAGCTACAAGCGTGGCGAGCCGATCCTGTTCTACTACTGGTCGCCAACCCCGCTGATGGGCCAGGTCGACCTGGTCAAACTCGAAGAGAAACCAGGCGTGAACAAGGAAGTGACCATCAAGGTCGGCCTCTCCAAGACCTTCCACGAGCAAGCCCCGGAACTGGTGGCCGTGCTGGAAAAGGTCAACCTGCCGATCGACCTGCTCAACCAGAACCTCGGGCGCATGGCCAAAGAGCGGATCGAGTCGCCAAAACTGGCCAAGATCTTCTTGAAGGAACATCCTGAAGTCTGGCACGCGTGGGTGAGCGAAGACGCAGCCAAAAAGATCGACGCGGCCTTGTAGGTTGAGCCTCACCGACTGCCGTCAGCGGCAGTCGGGTGCTTGATCGCAACCCCTTGATTGAGAGTCTCTTATGTTTCCCGAAAGCTTTACCTTTTCCATCGCCGACTGGGTCAACGGTTGGGTCGATTCGCTGGTCACCAACTACGGCGACGTGTTCCGGCACATCTCCGACACCCTGTTGTGGGCCATCGTCAATCTTGAAGGGCTGCTGCGTGCGGCGCCGTGGTGGCTGATGCTGGCGATCGTGGCGGGCGTTGCCTGGCACGCGACCCGCAAAATCGTGACCACTTCCGTGATCGTCGGCCTGTTGTTCCTGGTGGGCGCGGTCGGTCTCTGGGACAAGTTGATGCAGACCCTCGCGCTGATGATGGTCGCGACGGTCATTTCGGTGCTGATCGGCATTCCGCTGGGCATTCTCTCGGCACGCAGCAATCGCCTGCGTTCGGTGCTGATGCCGCTGCTGGACATCATGCAGACCATGCCGAGTTTCGTGTACCTCATCCCGGTGCTGATGCTGTTCGGTCTGGGCAAGGTTCCGGCGATTTTCGCCACCGTGATCTACGCTGCGCCACCGCTGATCCGCCTGACCGATCTGGGCATTCGCCAAGTCGACGGGGAAGTGATGGAAGCCATCAACGCCTTCGGTGCCAACCGCTGGCAGCAACTGTTCGGCGTGCAACTGCCGCTGGCCCTGCCGAGCATCATGGCCGGGATCAACCAGACCACCATGATGGCCCTGTCGATGGTGGTCATCGCCTCGATGATCGGTGCCCGTGGCTTGGGCGAAGACGTGTTGGTGGGGATTCAGACCCTCAACGTCGGACGTGGTCTTGAGGCCGGTCTGGCGATCGTGATTCTGGCAGTGGTTATCGACCGCATTACTCAAGCATATGGTCGGCCACGGCATGAGGTGAGCAAATGAACGACGCAACCGTGAGCAAAATCGAAGTCAAAAACGTCTTCAAGATTTTCGGCAACCGTTCCAAGGAAGCGCTGGGCATGATTGGCCAGGGCAAGACCAAGGATCAGGTGCTGGCCGAAACCGGCTGCGTGGTCGGCGTGAACGACTTGTCGTTGAGCATCGGCACCGGCGAGATCTTCGTGATCATGGGCCTGTCGGGTTCCGGTAAATCGACGTTGGTGCGCCACTTCAATCGCCTGATCGACCCGACCAGCGGCGCGATCCTGGTCGACGGCGTGGACATCCTGCAATACGACATGGAAGCCCTGCGCGAATTTCGCCGGCACAAGATCAGCATGGTGTTCCAGAGCTTCGGCCTGCTGCCGCACAAGACCGTGGTGGACAACGTCGCCTACGGCCTGAAAGTGCGTGGCGAGAGCAAGCAAATGTGCTCTGAACGCGCGCTGCACTGGATCAACACCGTGGGCCTCAAGGGCTACGAAAACAAATACCCGCATCAGCTTTCGGGCGGCATGCGTCAGCGTGTGGGCCTGGCACGCGCACTGGCGGCGGACACCGACATCATCCTGATGGATGAAGCGTTCAGTGCCCTCGACCCGCTGATCCGCGCGGAGATGCAGGACCAGTTGCTGGAACTGCAAAAGACCCTGCACAAGACCATCGTCTTCATCACCCACGACCTCGACGAGGCGGTGCGGATTGGTAACCGCATTGCGATCCTCAAGGACGGCCGCCTGATTCAGGTCGGCACGCCGCGAGAGATCCTGCACTCGCCGGCAGACGAGTATGTCGACCGGTTCGTGCAGCGGCGCGCGGCGGTGGTTTAAGAGATTTGCGGCGGCTGTTCGGACGCCTTCGCGGGCAAGCCTCGCTCCTACAGGTTTTGTGTCGTTCCCACATTGGACGGTAAACCTGAATCCTGTAGGAGCGAGGCTTGCCCGCGAAGAGGCCGGCAAAGCTGCATCAATATTCAGGTAAGAGGTCAAAGATGTCCCAGGCTGAAAAAATCGTTATCGCCGACGCCCCGTTGCGTTGGCAGGATGTGGTCGCGGTAGCCCGCCATGGCGCCCAGCTTGAGCTGTCGCCACAGACCTGGGCACGGATCGAAAATGCCCAGGCCATCGTCCAGCGCATCGTCGCCAGCGGCGAGCGCGCCTATGGCGTCAACACCGGTCTGGGCGCGTTGTGCAACGTCTCGCTCAAAGACGAACAACTCAGCCAACTGTCGCGCAACACGCTGCTCAGCCACGCCTGTGGCGTTGGCGCGCCGTTGGCTGACGAGCAGACCCGCGCGATCATGTGCGCGGCGATCCGCAATTACAGCCACGGCAAGTCCGGCATTCATCGTCGAGTGGTCGAAGCCCTGCTGGCGCTGCTCAATCGCGGCATCACCCCGCAAGTGCCGTCCCAGGGTTCGGTCGGTTACCTGACCCACATGGCCCACATCGGCATCGCGCTGTTGGGTGTCGGCAATGTCAGCTATCGCGGGCAGATCGTTTCTGCGCAGCAAGCCTTGGCCGAAGAAGGCCTGCAACCGGTTCAGCTCGGCGCCAAAGATGGCCTGTGCCTGGTCAACGGCACGCCGTGCATGACCGGCCTCAGCTGCCTGGCGATTGCTGATGCGACGCGTCTGGTGCAATGGGCCGATGTGATCGGTGCGATGAGCTTTGAAGCCCAGCGTGGCCAGATTGCAGCGTTCGATGCCGAGATCATCGCGCTCAAACCGCACCCCGGCATGCAGCAGGTCGGCATCAATCTGCGGGCGTTGCTGGATGGCAGTGAAGTGATTGCGTCGAGCAAAGGCATCCGTACGCAGGATGCGCTGAGCATCCGTTCGATCCCGCAGGTTCATGGCGCCGCTCGCGATCAGCTTGAGCATGCGATCAAACAGATCGAAACCGAACTCAACTCTGTCACCGACAACCCGATGCTGCTGGGCACGCCGGATAATTTCCGCATCATGTCCCAGGCCAATCCGCACGGTCAGTCAGTGGCATTGGCGGCAGATTTGCTGGCCATCGCCATGGCCGAAATGGGTTCCATCGCCGAGCGCCGTCTGGACCGCTTGATTAACCCGCACGTCAGCGGGTTGCCGGCATTCCTGGTGGCCAATCCAGGGGTGAATTCCGGGATGATGATCGTCCAGTACGTCGCCGCTTCGCTGTGCGCAGAAAACCGCCAGTTGGCGCAACCGGCGGTGCTCGACAACTACGTCACCTCGGGCCTGCAGGAAGACCACCTGAGCATGGGCACCAACGCCGCGCTGAAGCTGCACCGCGCACTGGAAAACTGCACGCAGATCCTCGCCATCGAGTTCCTGCTGGCGGCTCAGGCGTTCGAGTTCCTCAAGGAACAGCGTTTCGGCGCAGGCACCGATGCCGCGTGGCGTCTGCTGCGTGAACGCGTCCCGGCTTACGATCAGGACCGTTGGCTGGCGCCGGACATTGCGGCCGCTGCCGGCGTGTTGAAAGACCCGATTTTGCTGCACAAGGCGTTACCGAACCTCAACTGATTCCACATCAAACCAGCGTGCCAAGGCGCCAGCCCCCCACAAGGCGGGAAGCGACGGACAACGGACATTTCCGGAGCGTCTGGTTAGTTAACAAAAAGACTCTCAAAAGGAGAATAAAAGTGACTGCGCTAAATTTGATCCCAGGCCAACTGAGCCTTGCCCAACTGCGTGATATCTATCAGCAGCCGGTCAAAATCACCCTCGACAACAGCGCCTCGGCTGAGATCGAAGCCAGCGTTGCCTGCGTGGAACAGATCCTCGCCGAGAACCGCACCGCGTACGGCATCAACACCGGGTTCGGCCTGCTGGCTTCGACCCGTATCGCCAGCGAAGACCTGGAAAACCTCCAGCGCTCGCTGGTGCTGTCTCACGCCGCCGGTGTCGGCGAGCCGATCAGCGACGCGCTGGTACGCCTGGTCATGGTGCTCAAGGTCAACAGCCTGAGCCGTGGTTTCTCCGGCATTCGCCGCGTCGTGATCGACGCACTGATCGCGCTGATCAACGCCGAGGTTTACCCGCACATTCCGTTGAAAGGTTCGGTCGGTGCGTCCGGCGACCTGGCGCCTCTGGCCCACATGTCGCTGGTGCTGCTGGGCGAAGGCAAGGCTCGCTACAAAGGCGAATGGATGGAAGCGACCGAAGCGCTGAAAGTCGCCGGCCTGACGCCGCTGACCCTGGCAGCAAAAGAAGGTCTGGCGCTGCTCAACGGCACTCAGGTTTCCACCGCCTACGCGCTGCGTGGCCTGTTCGAAGGCGAAGATCTGTTCGCCGGCGCCGTGGCCATTGGTGCCCTGACGGTCGAAGCGGTACTGGGCTCGCGCTCGCCGTTCGATGCGCGCATCCACGCTGCCCGTGGCCAGAAAGGCCAGATCGACGCCGCTGCCGCTTACCGCGATTTGCTGGGCGAGCGCAGTGAAGTGTCCAACTCGCACCAGAACTGCGAAAAGGTCCAGGACCCGTATTCTCTGCGCTGCCAGCCGCAAGTCATGGGCGCCTGCCTGACCCAGTTCCGTCAGGCTGCCGAAGTGTTGGCCGTCGAAGCCAACGCCGTTTCCGACAACCCGCTGGTCTTCGCGGCTGAAGGCGATGTGATCTCCGGCGGTAACTTCCACGCTGAACCGGTGGCCATGGCCGCTGACAACATGGCCCTGGCCATTGCTGAAATTGGTTCCCTGAGCGAGCGTCGCATCTCGCTGATGATGGACAAGCACATGTCGCAACTGCCGCCGTTCCTGGTGGCCAATGGTGGCGTGAACTCCGGCTTCATGATCGCCCAGGTGACCGCCGCGGCTTTGGCCAGCGAAAACAAGGCGTTGTCCCATCCGCATTCGGTGGACAGCCTGCCGACTTCCGCGAACCAGGAAGACCATGTGTCGATGGCCCCGGCTGCCGGCAAGCGCTTGTGGGAAATGGCCGAAAACACTCGCGGCGTTCTGGCGGTGGAGTGGTTGGCAGCTGTTCAAGGGCTGGATTTGCGTGAAGGTCTGAAGACCTCGACGAAGCTGGAAAAGGCTCGCGGGATTCTGCGTAACGAAGTGCCGTTCTATGAGAAGGACCGCTTCTTCGCGCCGGACATCAATGCGGCGACCGAGTTGTTGGCGACGCGTTGCCTGAATGAGCTGGTTTCGGCGAAGTTGCTGCCTAGCCTGTGATGGCCTCTTCGCGGGCAAGCCTCGCTCCTACAGGTTCAGCGCAGCCCCTGTAGGAGCGAGGCTTGCCCGCGATTCGATTTTGAACATTGTGGAGATTACGGGATGAAAACTCTCTGGCAACACTGCCACGTCGCAACCATGGCGCAAGGCGTCTACTCGATCATCGAGGACGCGGCCATCGTGACGTCCGGTGCGCACATTGAGTGGGTCGGCCCGCGCAGTGAACTGCCGGCTGGGGAATACCCGGCCGTCAACGATTTGAAAGGGGCCTGGGTTACGCCGGGCCTGATCGACTGCCACACCCACACGGTGTTCGGCGGTAACCGCAGCGGTGAATTCGAGCAGCGCCTGCAAGGCGTCAGCTACGCGGAAATCGCCGCCGCCGGTGGCGGCATCGCCAGCACCGTACGCGCCACCCGCGCAGCGACCGAAGATGAGCTGTTCGCCAGCGCCGCCAAGCGCCTGAAAAGCCTGATGCGCGACGGCGTGACCACGGTCGAAATGAAATCCGGCTACGGTCTCGACCTAGCCAGTGAACGCAAGATCCTGCGCGTGATCCGTCGCCTCGGTGCCGAATTGCCGGTCAGCGTGCGCAGCACCTGCCTGGCCGCCCACGCTTTGCCACCGGAATACGCCGATCGCGCTGACGACTACATTGATCACATCTGCGCTGAAATGCTCCCGGCCCTGGCCGCCGAAGGGCTGGTGGATGCGGTGGACGCGTTCTGCGAATACCTGGCGTTCTCGCCGGCGCAGGTCGAGCGCGTATTCATGACCGCGCAAGAACTGGGTCTGCCGGTGAAGCTGCACGCCGAGCAACTGTCGTCGCTGCACGGTTCGAGCCTGGCCGCGCGTTACCACGCGCTGTCGGCCGATCACCTGGAGTTCATGGACGAAGACGACGCCATCGCCATGGCCAAATCCGGCACCGTCGCGGTGTTGTTGCCCGGCGCGTTCTACTTCCTGCGTGAAACCCAATTGCCGCCGATGGAGGCCTTGCGCAAACACGGCGTGAAAATCGCCATCGCCAGCGACCTCAACCCCGGCACTTCGCCGGCGCTGTCGTTGCGCTTGATGCTGAACATGGCCTGCACCTGTTTCCGCATGACCCCGGAAGAAGCCTTGGCCGGTGCAACCATTCACGCCGCCACCGCGTTGGGCATGGCCGACACTCATGGTTCGCTGGAAGCCGGCAAGGTCGCGGACTTCGTCGCCTGGCAAATCGATCGTCCCGCCGACCTGTCGTACTGGCTGGGCGGTGACCTGGAAAAACGCGTCGTACGTCACGGCGTCGAAACGAGCGTTTAGGAGAACAGTTGTGGATAAGGTTCTGAACTTCAAACAAGGCCGCGTGCCGCTGCTGATCAGCATGCCCCACGCCGGCCTGCGCCTGACCCCGGCGGTCGAGGCCGGATTGATCCCCGATGCACGCAGCCTGCCGGACACTGACTGGCATATCCCGAAGCTTTACGAATTTGCCGCCGAGCTGGGCGCCAGTACTTTGGCTGCCGAATACTCGCGGTTTGTCATCGACCTGAACCGCCCGTCTGACGACAAGCCTCTTTACGTCGGCGCCACCACCGGTCTGTATCCGGCGACGCTGTTTGACGGCATTCCATTGTTTCGTGAAGGCATGGAACCGTCGGCGGCGGAACGGGCGACGTATCTGGAGCAAGTGTGGACGCCGTATCACACCACGCTGCAGAACGAACTGGCGCGACTCAAAGCCGAGTTCGGCTACGCGTTGCTGTTCGATGCGCATTCGATCCGTTCGATCATCCCGCACCTGTTCGACGGCAAGCTGCCGGACTTCAACCTCGGCACCTTCAACGGCGCCAGTTGCGATCCGCAGTTGGCCACTGAGCTGGAAGCAATCTGCGCGCGCCACGGCGATTACAGCCATGTGCTGAACGGTCGCTTCAAGGGCGGCCACATCACCCGGCATTACGGCAATCCGGCTGAAAACATCCACGCGGTGCAGCTGGAGCTGGGCCAGTGCACGTACATGGAAGAGTTCGAGCCGTTCCGCTATCGACCTGATCTGGCTGAACCGACGCAAGTGGTGCTCAAGGAATTGCTGCAAGGCCTGCTGGCCTGGGGCGAGAAACACTACAAGCGCTAAACCCTGACGCATAATCCTGTGGGAGCGGGCTTGCTCGCGAAAGCGGTGGATCAGCCAACATTGATGTCGACTGACACGCCCTCTTCGCGAGCAAGCCCGCTCCCACAGGGTATGTGTTTGACTTGATAGCGGGTCACGAGTCGCCACCGTGCAAGACACGGTCGCCACAGTTCGCTTTTACCGCTCGTCTGCTGCGTAATGTTTGGCCCACGGTGCACAAAGACACCAGCCCGACAATAATCCGCTGCCGCACGAGACTCTCCCAATGAAAAGACTGTTCACCCGCTGTCTCTCAATCCTCTGCGGCACCGCTCTCCTGAGCACCAGCGTCCTGGCCAGTGACGACGCCTCCTGCAAGGCTGTGCGCATGGGTGTAGTCAACTGGACCGACGTGATCGCCACCAGCGGCATGGCTGACGTATTGCTCAACGGCCTCGGCTACGAAAGCAAGCAAACCAGCGCCGTACAGCAAATCATCTTCGCCGGCATCCGCGACAAACGCCTCGATATCTTCCTCGGCTACTGGAAACCGGCGATGGACAAGAACATCGCGCCGTTCGTGGCCGCCAATCAGGTGAAGGTCATGGACAAACCGAGCCTGGCCGACGCACAGGCAACGCTCGCCGTGCCCGAATACGTCGCCGAAGCTGGGCTGAAAACCTTCGCCGACATCGCAAAATTCAAAGATCAGCTCGGCGGCAAGATCTATGGCATCGAGCCGGGCAGCGGCGCCAACACCACCATCAAGACCATGATCGAGACCAATCACTTTGGCTTGAAGGATTTCAAACTGATCGAGTCCGGCGAGGCCGGCATGCTCGCCGCCGTTCAGCGGGCGGTGAACCGCAAGGAGTTCGTGGTGTTCGTCGGCTGGACCCCGCACCCGATGAACATCAACATGAAGATCGCCTACCTGACCGGCAGCGAAGACGTCTATGGCCCGAACGAAGGTGCGGCGACGGTCTCGACCGTAACGTCCCCTGACTACGCCGAACGTTGCCCGAACGTGAATCGCCTGCTGCAAAACCTGACCTTCACCGCCGCCCAGGAAAGCCAGCTGATGGTGCCGATCATGGAGCGCAAAACGCCGCAGGACGTTGCCAAGCAGTGGCTGCGCGATCACCCGGAAGACCTTCAGCGCTGGTTGGCCGGTGTCAGCAGTTTTGATGGCAAGGATGGCGCGGCGACGGTTCTGGCCAGTCTGAAAAACTGAGGTCAGACGCGCACCCTGTGGGAGCGGGCTTGCTCGCGAAGGGGGAGTGTCAGTCACATCAATACTGCCTGACCCACCGCCTTCGCGAGCAAGCCCGCTCCCACAGGGATCTCCATTGCCTTCACAATCTTCTGAACTGGCTGACTGCAGACCCATGGCTCCTTACCCGATTTCTGAACAAATGACGGCATTCGTCGAGAAAACCGTCAGCTTCAACAGCACCGACAGCAGCCTCAACGGTTTGCGTCAGGCCTACAGCGAGATGTGCCGGGCGTTCACCCCAACCCGTCCCGCCGGGCTCTACGTGGTCGATTTCGAGTTGGCCGGCGTGCCAGTGCGGTCCTATCAGCCGTCGGTTGCACCTGCGACCGGCGGTGTCCCGTGCATCCTGTATCTGCATGGCGGCGGCTGGGTGGTGGGGGATCTGGATTCCCACGACTTCATCTGCGCCGAACTGGCGTCGGCACTCGGCGTGCTGGTGATCGCGGTCGATTACCGATTGGCGCCAGAACATCCGTTCCCGGCGGCGTTCGATGATTGTCTCGGTGTCTGGCGCGCGCTGCGAACCGGACCCTTTCAGCTTGACCCCAAGCGCACGCTGGTAGCGGGGGACAGCGCCGGCGGCAATCTCGCCGCTGCGTTGTGCCTGGCGCTGCGCGATGCGGGCGAGCCCTTGCCGGCGGCACAGGTCCTGATTTATCCGGGGTTGGGCGGTGATCACCAGTTGCCGTCACGCAGCGAATGCGTCGACGCGCCGTTGCTCGCCAGCAGCGATGTGGATTGTTATCACGCCCTGTACCTGCGCGGCACCCGACAGCCGGGCGCCTATGCCATGCCGTTGCTCGCCGAACACTTTGGCGGACTGCCGCCGACATTGATCGCCGTGGCGCAATTTGACCCGCTGCGCGATGACGGCATGCTCTACGCCGAGCAACTGCAGACCGCCGGCGTACCCACCATGCTTTATTACGGCGAAGGTCTGGTTCACGGCTGTTTGCGGGCCCGGGGCCAGGTCGCCGAGGTCGACTTGCTCTACGAAACACTGCTCGGGTTTTTGGCTGACAACTTATGACGCTGCAAGGGGCATGCTCATTGGCGTAATTCGGGTTTATGATGCCGGACGGCAGAATAATAGAAGTCCCCCCAGGGATGACCTCGACCCCTTACGGAGCGCGCAATGCAGACTTTGTACCCGCAGATCAAACCCCACGCCCGGCACGATCTGGCCGTCGATGAAACACACACCCTGTATGTCGACGAAAGCGGTTCACCGGAAGGTTTGCCGGTGGTGTTCATCCACGGCGGTCCCGGCGCCGGTTGTGATGCTCAGAGCCGTCGGTACTTCGATCCGAACCTGTACCGCATCGTGACCTTCGACCAGCGCGGTTGCGGTCGCTCCACGCCCCACGCCAGCCTCGAAAACAACACTACCTGGGATCTGGTCGCCGACCTTGAGCGAATTCGCAAACACCTGGGCATCGACAAATGGGTACTGTTTGGCGGTTCCTGGGGTTCGACGCTGGCGCTGGCCTACGCGCAAACCCATCCGGAGCGTGTGCACGGTCTGATTCTGCGCGGGATATTTCTCTGCCGTCCGCAGGAAATCGAATGGTTCTACCAGTGTGGCGCCAGCCGTCTGTTCCCCGATTACTGGCAGGACTACGTCGCGCCCATCCCGCTGGACGAACGCGACGACCTGCTCAGCGCTTTCCACAAGCGCCTGACCGGCAACGATCAGATCGCCCAGATGCATGCGGCCAAGGCCTGGTCCACCTGGGAAGGCCGGACCGCGACCTTGCGTCCGAACCCGCTGGTGGTCGATCGCTTCTCCGAGCCTCAGCGCGCGTTGTCCATCGCACGCATCGAATGCCACTATTTCACCAACAATGCGTTCCTTGAGCCGAACCAGCTGATTCGCGACATGGGCAAGATCGCCCATTTGCCAGGTGTGATCGTCCACGGCCGGTATGACGTGATCTGTCCGCTGGACAATGCCTGGGAACTGCATCAAGCCTGGCCGAACAGCGAGCTCCAGGTGATCCGCGACGCGGGCCACGCCGCGTCCGAGCCGGGTATCACCGATGCGCTGGTACGCGCCGCCGGGCAGATGGCGCGCCGCTTGCTTGACCTGCCGCCAGAAGAAGCATGAAGGGCCTGCTGCAACGCGTGCGTGGCGCGCGAGTCGAGGTAGCGGGAGAGGTGGTGGGGGCGGTAGATCAGGGGTTGCTGGTGCTGGTGGCGGTTGAACCCGAGGATACTCGTGCCAGCGCCGACAAACTTCTGCATAAGCTGCTTAACTATCGAGTATTCAGTGACGCCGAGGGCAAGATGAATCTGTCGTTGGCGGATGTAAGCGGTGGGTTGCTGCTGGTCTCGCAGTTCACCCTGGCCGCTGACACCAAGAGCGGGTTGCGCCCGAGTTTTTCGACCGCTGCCCCTCCGGCCCTGGGCGAGGAGCTTTTCGACTATCTATTAAACAAAGCGAAACAGGTGCATGGCACTGTGGCATCAGGTAGATTCGGCGCGGATATGCAGGTGCATCTGGTCAATGATGGCCCGGTCACCTTCCTGTTGCAGACGTGAAAGCCCTTGAAACATGTTTTTCAGGGCTTTTCGACTGAAAACAGGGGGTTTTCGCGATAAATACTTTGTTACCCCTGATGCGTTGTAACGCGGCCTACTAGATAATCGCGCGCTACGGGGATCAGCGTTCGTTGGTCCATTTTGACTTAGGTAGAGACTTGTCCGGGACCTGTTGGGGAATCATTTAGCCCCATGGGAGTCGGAACAATGCTCGCCAACCTGGCATATAGATAGCTGGCCGTTGGTTTTTTGATCTGTTTTCGGCGAGGGTTGCTCGTGATTGTTAGTCCCTGTAATGCACCAAATTTGACTGCCAAACGGTTCCGAAGCGCTCTGGTAGCGGGCTCTGCACTGCTCTGCCTGCTCAGCGCCGGCCAGCTTTGGGCATTCAATCTGGATGATGTATCGGTCAAAGCCAAAGAGATGGCCGGTCAAAAATACGAAGCCCCGCGCAGTAACCTGCCGAACGAATTCCGCGAAATGAAATTCGCGGACTATCAAAAAATTCGTTTCCGCACTGAAAAAGCCGAGTGGGCCGATCAGAAAACCCCGTTCAAGCTGTCGTTCTATCACCAGGGCATGCACTTCGATACCCCGGTGAAAATCAACGAAATCACGGCCAACACCGTCGAAGAGATCAAATACGACCCGAGTCGTTTCGATTTCGGCGATGTGAAGTTCGATCCTAAAGCCACCGAACAACTGGGTTATGCCGGTTTCCGCGTGCTTTACCCGATCAACAAGGCCGACAAGCAAGACGAAATCATGACCATGCTCGGCGCGAGCTACTTCCGCGTTGTCGGCAAGGGTCACACCTATGGCTTGTCCGCTCGCGGCATGGCCATCGATACCGCCTTGCCGTCCGGCGAAGAATTCCCGCGTTTCACCGAATTCTGGATTCAACAGCCAAAACCGGGTGACAAGCACCTGGTGATCTTCGCGCTGCTGGATTCGCCACGTGCGACCGGCGCTTACCGTCTGACCCTGCGTCCTGGCAGCGACACCATCGTCGACGTCAAGGCCCGCATGTTCCTGCGTGACAAGGTCACCAAGCTTGGCGTTGCGCCGCTGACCAGCATGTTCCTGTTCGGCGCCAACCAGCCGTCGAAAGTGCTGAACTACCGTCGCGAACTGCACGACTCCAGCGGTCTGTCGATCCATGCCGGCAACGGCGAGTGGATCTGGCGTCCACTGAACAATCCAAAACACCTGGCCGTGAGCAACTTCTCGATCGAGAACCCGCGTGGTTTCGGCTTGCTGCAACGTGGCCGCGACTTCAGCCACTACGAAGACCTCGACGACCGCTACGACAAGCGCCCAAGTGCCTGGATCGAACCAAAAGGCGATTGGGGCAAGGGTTCCGTCGATCTGGTAGAGATTCCGACTGCCGACGAAACCAACGACAATATCGTTGCTTTCTGGAGCCCGGAAAAACTGCCTGAGCCTGGCCAGCCGCTGGACGTCGCTTATCGCATGCACTGGACCATCGACGAAGCCGCTCTTCACGCACCGGACAGCGCCTGGGTCCAACAGACCCTGCGCTCCACAGGTGACGTGAAGCAGTCGAACCTGATCCGTCAGCCGGATGGCAGCGTTGCCTACCTGGTGGACTTCGAAGGTCCGTCCCTGGCGGCACTGCCGGAAACGGCGGACGTTCGCAGCCAGGTCAGCGTTGGCGACAATGCCGAGCTGGTCGAGAACAGCGTGCGTTACAACCCTGAAACCAAGGGCTGGCGCCTGACGCTGCGGATGAAGATCAAGGATCCGGGCAAGCCAACCGAGATGCGTGCTGCACTGGTCGAGAACATCGTGCCGGGCGACCTCTCCAAGAACTCGCTGCCAGTCTCCAACTCGTCTGTTGCCAAGGCCGACAAGGTTGCAGCCAAGCAACAAGAGAAGATGGACAAGGAAGCCAAGGACGCCAAGCAAGCCGAAGCCAAGCAGGCCGACGCGAAGCCAGTTGCCGATACCAAGGAAAAGGACAAGGACAACAAAGACGCCAAGCAGCCTGCTGCTGCGGACGCGGCCCCAGCCACACCGGAATCGGCCTCGACTGAAGAAGTCCTGACCGAGACCTGGAGCTACCAGTTGCCTGCCGATGAGTAATTCTCAAGTACAGCCAGAGACTCTTGCCGAGTATCTGGCGCATCTACCGATGACCGACCAGCAGCGCGCGGAACTCGCGGGCTGCCAGTCCTTCAGCGAACTGCACCAGCGTCTGTCGTCTTCGACGTTTGACGCGCCGGCCGAGGCTGCTCAAGCCTCGGTGGGCCGTCGCCTGACCCTGAACACCGCTGAAGAGTTGGAAGAAGCGGAAATGCTGGCGGTCGACGCCAGTGGTCGGGTTTGCCTCAAGGCTACCCCGCCGATCCGTCGGACCAAAGTCGTGCCAGAGCCGTGGCGCACCAACATCCTGGTGCGTGGCTGGCGTCGCCTGACCGGTCGCACCAATCCGCCGGCTCCGCCGAAGGACGAGAACGTGCTGCCGGCAGCCCGCTGGCGCACCGTCGGTTCGATCCGGCGTTACATTTTGCTGGTCCTGATGCTGGGTCAAACCATCGTCGCCGGCTGGTACATGAAAGGCATCATGCCGTACCAGGGCTGGTCGTTCGTCGACCTGAACGAAGTCCTGCATCAACCGATCCTGCAAACCGTCACGCAAGTGCTGCCGTATGCACTGCAGACCAGCATCCTGATTCTGTTCGGGATTCTGTTCTGCTGGGTCTCGGCCGGTTTCTGGACCGCGCTGATGGGCTTCCTCGAACTGCTCACCGGCCACGACAAATACCGCATCTCCGGTAAAAGTGCCGGCAACGAGCCGATCGCCAAGGACGCGCGCACCGCACTGGTGATGCCGATCTGCAACGAAGACGTGCCGCGGGTGTTTGCCGGTTTGCGCGCAACCTTCGAATCGGTGGCGGCCACGGGTGACCTGGATCGCTTCGACTTCTTCGTTCTCAGCGACAGTAATGACGCAGACATTTGCGTAGCCGAGCAACAGGCCTGGCTAGACGTCTGCCGTGAAGCCAAGGGCTTCGGCAAGATTTTCTATCGCCGTCGTCGCCGTCGCGTTAAACGTAAAAGCGGCAACCTCGACGACTTCTGCCGTCGCTGGGGCGGTGACTACAAGTACATGGTCGTACTCGACGCGGACTCCGTGATGAGCGGCGAATGCCTGACCAGTCTGGTGCGCTTGATGGAAGCGACGCCGGACGCCGGGATCATCCAGACCGCGCCGCGTGCGTCGGGCATGGACACCCTTTATGCGCGTATGCAGCAGTTTGCGACCCGTGTGTACGGTCCGCTGTTCACCGCCGGCCTGCACTTCTGGCAGTTGGGCGAATCCCACTACTGGGGCCACAACGCGATCATCCGCATGAAGCCGTTCATCGAGCACTGCGCCTTGGCGCCGTTGCCCGGTAAAGGCGCGTTTGCCGGTGCGATTCTGTCCCACGACTTCGTCGAAGCGGCGCTGATGCGCCGTGCCGGCTGGGGCGTGTGGATTGCCTACGATTTGCCGGGCAGCTATGAAGAACTGCCGCCGAACCTGCTGGACGAACTCAAGCGTGACCGTCGCTGGTGCCACGGTAACCTGATGAACTTCCGCCTGTTCCTGGTCAAGGGCATGCATCCGGTTCACCGCGCGGTGTTCCTGACCGGCGTGATGTCTTACCTGTCGGCGCCGTTGTGGTTCTTCTTCCTTGTGTTGTCGACAGCGTTGCTGGCGGTTAACACCTTGATGGAACCGCAATACTTCCTTGAGCCGCGTCAGCTCTATCCGCTGTGGCCGCAATGGCACCCGGACAAGGCGATTGCGCTGTTCTCGACGACGATCGTGCTGCTGTTCCTGCCGAAGCTGTTGAGCATCATCCTGATCTGGGCCAAGGGCGCAAAAGAGTTCGGTGGCAAGTTCAAGGTGACCTTGTCGATGCTGCTGGAAATGCTGTTCTCCATGCTGCTGGCGCCGGTGCGGATGATTTTCCACACCCGTTTCGTCCTCGCCGCGTTCCTTGGCTGGGCCGCGACCTGGAACTCGCCACAACGTGACGACGACTCGACGCCATGGAGCGAAGCGGTCAAGCGCCACGGTCCGCAAACCTTGCTGGGCTTCTTCTGGGCCTTGCTGGTGGTCTGGTTGAACCCGAGCTTCCTGTGGTGGCTGGTGCCGATCGTCGGTTCGTTGATGCTGTCGATCCCGGTGTCGGTGATTTCCAGCCGTGTCGGCCTGGGCCTCAAGTCCCGTGACGAGAGCCTGTTCCTGATCCCTGAGGAATACAATCCGCCACAGGCGCTGCTGGCAACCGATCAGTACACCCACGAAAACCGTTGGCACGCGCTGAACGACGGCTTCATCCGCGCGGTGGTCGATCCACAGCAGAACGCCTTGGCGTGCGCGCTGGCGACCTCGCGTCACGGTCAGGCCGAGCCGATCGAATGGCTGCGGATCGAGCGGGTGCGTCACGCCTTGAAAGTCGGGCCTGACGGCCTGAACAACAATGAGCGTGTGCAACTGCTGAGCGATCCGGTGGCGTTGGGTCGCTTGCATGAGCAGATCTGGGATGAAGGCCATCCCGAGTGGCTGGCAGCCTGGCGCAAATCGGTGAAAGCCGATCCCCATGCGCCGCTTCTGCCGCTCAAACCTCTGAGTGCGCAGCCTCAGTTGGCGTAACAAACAGCCCCGCTAACCCGCGGGGCTTTTTTTTGCCTGAACGTTGCCAAACCCTTGTGCAAACGGACGAGTGCGTTAGCATCCGTCCCCGAATTGGTGCGCCCGGACAATTTTCTGTTCGTATCGGCCGGTTTCCTGAGGGAAATCCGCCGTTTGCGCGCCTCACAACGCAATGGTTTTGGGGACTTGATGATGAAGAAGTATCTGTCGATGCTGCTGGTCGGCGTCACGGCATTGGTTGCAGTCAGCGCGGCGCAGGCCGGTGCCATCGATGACGCGGTCAAGCGCGGCACGCTGAAAGTCGGCATGGACCCGACCTACATGCCGTTCGAAATGACCAACAAGCGCGGCGAAATCATCGGTTTCGAAGTCGACATCCTCAAAGCCATGACCAAGGCGATGGGCGTCAAGCTGGAGCTGGTGTCCACCGGCTACGACGGCATCATCCCGGCCCTGTTGACCGACAAGTTCGACATGATCGGCAGCGGCATGACCCTGACCCAGGAACGCAACCTGCGCCTGAACTTCAGCGAACCGTTCATCGTGGTCGGCCAGACCCTGCTGATCCGCAAAGAGCTGGAAGGCACCATCAAGTCCTACAAAGACCTGAACACCGCCGACTACCGCATCACTTCCAAACTCGGCACCACCGGCGAGATGGTCGCCAAGAAGCTGATCTCCAAAGCCAAGTACCACGGCTACGACAACGAGCAGGAAGCCGTGCTCGACGTGGTCAACGGCAAGGCCGATGCCTTCATCTACGACGCGCCGTACAACGTCGTGGCCGTGAACAAGGTCGGCGCCGGCAAGCTGGTGTTCCTCGACAAGCCGTTCACCTATGAGCCGCTGGCCTTCGGCCTGAAGAAGGGTGATTACGACAGCATCAACTTCATCAACAACTTCCTGCACCAGATCCACGAAGACGGCACCTACGATCGCATCCATGACAAGTGGTTCAAGGACACCGCCTGGCAGAAGGACATGGAATAACACTCGGTCAGATAGACCGAGTCGCCCCATTCGCGAGCAAGCCCGCTCCCACAGTTGACCGAGTTGCTGGATAAGTACGCGGTTAAATGTGGGAGCGGGCTTGCTCGCGAAGGCGGCCTCCCTGGCGACACAGAATTCGGAATTTTCAGAGCAAATGAAACAGAAAAAAGCCCAATGGCCCTGGCACGTCTTGACCGTGCTCGTGCTGATCGGCCTGGCCGGCGCGTTGTATTACGCCACCTCGCTGATGTCCTACGAATGGCGCTGGAACCGCGTGCCGCAATACTTCGCCTACCACGCCGAAGAGTCCCAGCGCGCCGCCGACATCTCCACCGTCAGCGAACTGGTGCGCAAGGGTGATAAAGCCGAAGTCACCCTGCGCAACGACGCGGGCGACGAGCAGCGTGTGACCGTCGACGACAACAGCCTGCAAGTCGCCCAAGGCGATGACGTGGCGGAAGGCGATGTGATCGGCGTCACCCGCCATTGGGCTGCCGGACCGTTGATGTGGGGCTTGTGGACCACCTTGTGGTTGTCCGTGGTGTCCGGCGTGCTTGGGCTGCTGATCGGCCTCGCCACGGGCTTGTGTCGTCTATCGAACAACCCTACGCTGCGCGATCTCTCGACGATTTACGTCGAACTGGTACGCGGCACGCCGCTGCTGGTGCAGATCTTCATTTTCTACTTCTTCATCGGCACTGTGATGAACCTGTCCCGGGAGTTCGCCGGGATCGCCGCGCTGTCGCTGTTCACCGGCGCCTACGTGGCCGAGATTATTCGCTCCGGTGTGCAGTCGATCGCCCGTGGCCAGAACGAAGCCGCGCGCTCCCTTGGCTTGAGCGCTGGCCAGTCGATGCGCCACGTCGTGCTGCCGCAAGCCCTGAAACGCGTACTGCCGCCGCTGGCCGGGCAGTTCATCAGCCTGGTCAAGGATACGTCGCTGGTGTCGGTGATCGCGATTACCGAACTGCTGAAAAGCGGCCGCGAAGTCATCACTACCTCGTTCTCGCCGTTCGAAATCCTGTTCTGCGTGGCCGGGTTGTACCTGTTGATCAACCTGCCGCTGTCGAAAATCGCCAGTCGGCTTGAGCGGAGGCTCGCGCAAAGTGATTGAAGTCCGCGATCTGGTTAAAGTCTTCGACACCCGTGGCCATGTCGTGCGCGCGGTGGATAACGTCACCACGCAAGTGGCGAAAGGCGAAGTGCTGGTGGTGATCGGCCCGTCCGGCTCCGGCAAGTCGACCTTCCTGCGCTGCCTCAACGGCCTGGAAGAATTTGACTCGGGCTCAGTGAGCATCGACGGCTTGCAACTGGCCGACCCGAAAACCGACGTGAACGCCTACCGCCGCGAAGTCGGCATGGTGTTCCAGCATTTCAACCTGTTCCCGCACATGACCGTGCTGGAAAACCTCTGCCTGGCCCAGAAAGTCGTGCGCAAGCGCGGCAAGAAAGAGCGCGAGGCCAAGGCGTTGGCGTTGCTGGAGAAAGTCGGCATTGCGCAGAAGGCCAATGAGTTTCCATCGCGCCTGTCCGGCGGTCAGCAACAGCGCGTCGCCATCGCCCGGGCATTGGCGATGGAGCCCAAGGTCATGCTGTTCGATGAGCCGACTTCGGCACTTGACCCGGAAATGGTCGGTGAAGTGCTGGACGTGATGAAAACCCTGGCCGTGGAAGGCATGACCATGGTTTGCGTCACTCACGAAATGGGCTTTGCGCGGGAAGTGGCGGATCGGGTGCTGTTCTTCGATCACGGCAAATTGCTGGAAGATGCCTCGCCGGCGGAATTCTTTGATGCGCCGAAGGATCCGCGGGCGCAGGCCTTCCTTCGTCAGGTTCTCTAGCTTCAGCGACTGTCAGACCGCTTTCGCGAGCAAGCCCGCTCCCACAGGGTAAGGTGTCAGACACAAATTTTGTGTACGACGCCGATCAATGTGGGAGCGGGCTTGCTCGCGAATGCATTACCTCGGTCCTTGGTGAACCGAGGCGTTTGCATCGCCTTATACCTTGAACCGCCCAACCAGCATCTGCAGATGCGTCCCCAACCGCGCCAGCTCAATGCTGGAGGCCGCGGTCTCTTCACTGGCTGCCGAGGTCTGCTCGGACACGTCGCGCACGTTCAGCACGCTACGGTTGATCTCCTCGGCCACGGCGGTTTGCTGCTCGGCTGCGGCGGCGATCTGCTGGTTCATCGACTGAATCGCCGACACGGTGCGGGTGATGCTTTCCAGCGAGCTGCCGGCGCGGCGAGTCAATTCGACGCTGCTGTCGGTCAGGCTGCGGCTGTTGTCCATGATGGTTGCCACTTGCTGGGTGCCGGTTTGCAGGCCGACGATCAGCTCTTCGATTTCCTCGGTGGACTTCTGGGTGCGCTGGGCCAGGCTGCGGACTTCATCGGCGACCACCGCAAAACCGCGTCCGGCTTCACCGGCGCGGGCGGCTTCGATCGCGGCGTTGAGCGCCAGCAAGTTGGTTTGCTGGGCGACGGATTTGATCACGTCGAGCACGCTGCCGATCTTGTCGCTCTCGCGTTTGAGATCACCCATGGCCGCAGTGGAATTGCCCACTTCGAGGGCCAGACGCTCGATCTGGGCGATGGCTTCACCGACCACTTTGTCGCCTTCGCGGGCCTGTTGATCGGCGGCGACGGCGGCTTCGGAGGCTTCTTCGGCGTTACGCGCGACTTCCTGCACAGTGGCGGTCATCTCGTTCATCGCGGTGGCCACCTGGTCGGTCTCGACCTTCTGGCTGTTGACCCCGGCGCTGGTCTGCTCGGTGACGGCGGACAGTTCTTCGGCGGCGCTGGCGATTTGCGTAACACCATCGCTGATACCGCCGATCAGTTCGCGCAGGCCCAGGGTCATGCTCTGCATGGCGCGCTGGAGCTGGCCCAATTCGTCGCGACGCTCGGAAACAAGGTTCTGGGTCAGGTCGCCGGCCGCTACGCGCTCGGCCACTTTGAGGGTCTGGTTCAGCGGAATCACGATCTGGCGAGTGATCGCCCATGCCGCCAGCAAGCCGAACGCCAGAGCCAGGACGGTGGCCATCAGCAGCAGGTTCTTGGCGTGCGCGGCGTCGGTGTCGCGGACGATGGTTTGTGACACGGTGAGTTTTTTGCTGGCATTGAGCAGGATCTCGCCTTGCTCGGTCATGCGCTTGAGGGCTGCGGCGCTGGCAACCTGCGAGTCGCGGAACTGGCTGACGGCGGCACGGTAGGCTTTAAGCGAATCGGTGGCTTGTTGCAGGTTGGCGATGTGCTGTTCCGGCAGTTTCGATGGCAAGCTTTCGAGGTTCTTCAGGGCGTTGTCGATGGCGTCAAGCGCAGGCTGTTCGGCCTCGGTCTTGCCGCTGTAGGTGTAGCCGCGAACCTGGAAGCGGGCTTGCTGAATCAGCTTGCTCAGGTCGATCACGCTGTTGAAGTCGGCGACGCTGTCGCCTTGCAGCATGGATTTTTCGACCTCGGCGACGCGTGCCACCGCGTTGTCGGCGGTCGCGCCCAGTTTGCTACGGGCGTCTTCGCGGGTGGCGCCGGCCTGGGTCAACGCGATGAAGGCTTGCTTGTACTGGCTGACGGCGGCCAGTTGTTGGTCGATCATCGCCACGTCGGCAGGCTGTTCGATCAATTTTCGAGCGGTTTGCAAACCGGCGTCGAGTTGGCTCAGCAGTTCGTTGACGGCGGCCGGGCCTTGTTCGCCGCGGCGCATGTCGTAGTCCATGCGGGCCAGACGCAGGTCTTTGGTCAGGTCACTGAGGCTGGCAATGAAACCGAGCTTGTCGCCACGGCTCATCACGCCCGTCAGGCCGGTCCAGCCTGTGAAAGTGATCAGCAGCGTGAGCAGCAGCACCAGACCGAAGCCGATCCCCAGTTTGCGATTGACGCTTACATTTCCCAGATTCTCGGCTAGCCAACGGTACATGCTGCTACTCCCTCGGACCACACATTGGTTTTATGGGGGCTATATCGGCAGGCGGCGGGGAATCTGTAGGCGTACACATTGGTTGGAACGACAAATTCCCCTGTGGGAGCGGCGGTGCGACGATTCGACTTGCTCGCGAATGCGGTGGCTCAGTAACGTTAATGTCATCTGACACACCGCATTCGCGAGCAAGCCCGCTCCCACAGGTTCTGTATCTTGAGTGGAATCTGGGGTTAGAACAGGCGTGCGAGCAGCGCAGTGACGGCGGTTTCGACGCGCAGGATGCGCTCCCCGAGTTGCACCGGTTGCAGGCCGGACTTGGCCAGCAGGTCGATTTCGTAAGGGATCCAGCCGCCTTCGGGGCCGATGGCCAGGGTCACCGGCTCGTCCAGGCCACGGGGGCAGGGCGGGTAGTTGCCGGGATGGCCAACCAGGCCGAGGGTGCCTTCGGTAATGGCTGGCAAACGATCTTCGACAAAGGGCTTGAAGCGTTTCTCGATGACGATTTCCGGCAGCACGCTGTCCCGGGCCTGTTCCAGGCCGAGAATCAACTGCTCACGAATCGCCTCTGGCTCCAGAAACGGCGTTTGCCAGAAGCTCTTCTCGACGCGATAGCTGTTCACCAGGATGATTCGTGGCACACCCATGGCCGCCACGGTCTGAAACACCCTGCGCAGCATTTTCGGCCGTGGCAGGGCCAATACCAGCGTCAGTGGCAGCTTGGTCGGTGGTGGCTGGTCGAGGGTGACGCGCAGTTCGGCTTCATCGGCGTCCAGGCGCAGCACTTCGGCCGAGCCCATCAGGCCGCCAATGCGCCCGACGCGCATGCTGTCACCCACTTCGCAGCGATGAACTTCCTGCATGTGCGTCAACCGGCGATCACGCAGGATCACCCGGTCGGCCGCAATGAAATCGGCATCGATGAGGAGCAGCAGATTCATGGTTGAGTCGCTGGCGGCTGGTCGTTGTGATCGTCCACCGGCTGGTCGTCCGGATGCTCGCCACGCTTGCTGATCAGGCCGCCGAACAGGATGCCGATCTCGAACAGCAGCCACATCGGTACGGCCAACAGCGTCTGCGAAAAGATGTCCGGCGGCGTCAGGATCATGCCGACCACGAAGCAGCCGATGATCACGTACGGGCGGATTTTCTTCAGGTATTTGACGTCGACCACGCCGATCCACACCAGCAGCACCACGGCCACCGGGATCTCGAACGCCACGCCGAAGGCGAAGAACAGTGTCATGACGAAGTCGAGGTAGCTGCTGATGTCGGTCATCATTTCCACGCCGGCCGGGGTGGCGGCGGCGAAGAATTTGAAGATCAGCGGGAACACCAGGTAATAGGCGAATGCCATGCCGGCGTAGAACAACATGATGCTGGAGACCAGCAACGGCACGGCGATGCGCTTCTCATGCTTGTACAGGCCCGGCGCGATGAAGCCCCAGATCTGATGCAGGATCACCGGGATCGCCAGGAACAGCGACACCATCATCGTCAGCTTCAGTGGCGTCAGGAACGGTGACGACACGTCGGTAGCGATCATCGTCGCGCCGACCGGCAGATACTGGCGCAGCGGCGTCGAGACGAAGGTGTAGATCTGCTGGGTGAACGCAAACAGCCCGGCGAAGATGATGAAGATCGCCGCTACGCAACGCAGCAGGCGGGTACGCAACTCGGTGAGGTGCGAAACCAGCGGCATGTGCTGGTCGTTTTCAGGAAGATCGCTCATGGGGCTCGCGGCGGCAGTGTTGGGTCATGAGGGGCCGGCGTTGTCGGCGCGGCGGCAGGCACAACAGGTTCAACCGCAGGTGCTGCAACGACGGGTGTTGGTTCTACCGTCGCCGCAACAGGCGCAGGCACGGCGGCTGGAGCATGAATCGTCTGCTCCGCCACAGGCTCAACCGGCTGGACCGGTGTGGCCTCCTGCTGGGTTGGCGTGAAGATCTTCCGCGCCTCTTGCTCCAGCGACAGAATGTGCTCGTTGTGCAGTTGCCGACGAATCTCGTCGGCACCGATTTCACGTTCAACTTCCTGTTTGATCGCGTTGAAGCTGCGCTTCAGACGACCGACCCACAGGCCGGCGGTGCGCGCAGCACCCGGCAGACGCTCGGGACCCAGCACCAGCAGGGCGACGAGGCCGACGAGCAGCAGTTCAGAGAAGCTGATACCAAACATTAGTCAGTGCTCACACGTCTTTGCGGATCGTCTCTTCGACTTTTTGCGCCTGCACGTCGATGGTGTGCGGCTGGTTCACGGACTGCGTGGTCTGTGGCTGAACCGGTGGCACCGGTTGTGCCGGAGTTACGGTCGGATCGGCCGGTTTTTCGTCATCGTTCATGGCTTTCTTGAAACCCTTGATCGACTCGCCCACGTCAGTGCCGAGGTTTTTCAGTTTCTTGGTGCCGAACACCAGCACGACAACAACCAGGATGACGATCCAGTGTTTCCAGTCAAAAATACCCATGTTGCTGCTCCTCTCTAATAGTTGTTCAGGCGGACGGGCGCGAGGCTTTCTCGGCGTGTCCGGACAGACCGAAACGACGGTCCAGTTCATCGAGCACAGCCTGTGGATGCTGCCCCAGTTGGGCGAGCATGACCATGCTGTGGAACCACAAATCGGCGGTCTCGTAGATCACATCGCTGCAGTCACCGCTGATGGCGGCGTCCTTGGCGGCAATGATGGTTTCGACCGACTCTTCGCCGACTTTTTCCAGAATCTTGTTCAAGCCCTTGTGGTACAGGCTGGCGACATACGAGCTGTCGGCGGCGGCGCCTTTGCGCTCTTCCAGCACCTCGGCCAGACGGGTCAGGGTGTCACTCATGGGTGTGTCCTGCGCAATAGATGGCGTGCGGGTCTTTGAGTACCGGGTCGACGGTTTTCCAGTCGCCGTTCTCGAAGACTCGGTAGAAACAGCTCTGGCGGCCGGTATGGCAGGCGATGTCGCCGATCTGCTCGACCATCAGGATGATCACGTCGGCGTCACAGTCCAGGCGCATCTCATGCAGCGTTTGCACGTGGCCGGACTCTTCGCCCTTGCGCCACAGCTTGCCACGGGAACGTGACCAGTAAATGGCACGGTTTTCAGCCGCGCTCAGTTCCAGTGCTTCGCGGTTCATCCAGGCCATCATCAGGACGCGCCCGGTCTTGTGATCCTGGGCAATCGCCGGCACCAGGCCGTCTGCGTCCCACTTGATCTCGTCCAGCCAGTTTTTCATCTTCGACTCCGACAGCGGGTTCCACACTTCATGAGCAGAACCCAAGCGTTGAAACAGTGTGCCAGCGTGCGGGGGCTCTGGCTATCGGCGAACGACCAGATACAAACCGACGGCCACCATGATGCCGGCCGGCCAGTGACCCAGTTCGTTCAACGGCCCACCTGCAGCGAGTATCGTGCCGCCGGCCAGGTGCGCACAGCCAAGCAGTCGCAGGAACCAGTCGTCCTTGCGCTTGTGCCACGGTGGCGGTGGATCGTTGGCATGGGGCTGGGACATGCGCTCGAGCAGGTCACGGGCCATGTTGGCCAGGTGCGGAATCTGTTCGAACTGGCTCTGCACGTTGCCGAGCAAGGCTTTGGGGCTGACGCGCTCACGCATCCAGCGTTCGAGGAACGGCTGCGCGGTGTTCCACAAATCCAGATCCGGGTACAGCTGACGGCCCAGACCTTCGATGTTCAACAGGGTTTTTTGCAGCAGCACGAGCTGCGGCTGCACTTCCATGTTGAAGCGTCGAGCGGTCTGGAACAGGCGCATCAGCACCTGACCGAATGAAATATCTTTTAATGGTTTTTCGAAGATCGGCTCGCACACGGTACGGATCGCCGCTTCGAATTCGTTGAGTTTGGTTTCCGCCGGTACCCAGCCCGAATCGATGTGCAATTGCGCCACACGACGGTAGTCACGCTTGAAGAACGCGAACAGGTTACGCGCCAGGTAATCCTGGTCTTCCGGGGTCAGGCTGCCGACGATGCCGCAGTCGATCGCAATGTATTGCGGGCTCCACGGGTTCACGGTGCTGACGAAGATGTTGCCCGGATGCATGTCGGCGTGGAAGAAACTGTCGCGGAACACCTGGGTGAAGAAGATTTCCACACCGCGTTCAGCGAGCATTTTCATGTCGGTGCGCTGGTCGGCCAGAGTCGTGAGGTCGGTGACCTGGATACCGTAGATGCGCTCCATCACCAGCACTTTTGGCCGGCACCAGTCCCAATAGACTTGCGGCACATACAACAACGGCGAGCCTTCGAAGTTGCGCTTCAACTGGCTGGCGTTGGCCGCTTCGCGTAGCAGGTCGAGTTCGTCGTAGATGGTTTTTTCGTAGTCGCTGACCACGTCCACCGGGTGCAGCAGACGGGCATCGGCCGAGAGTTTTTCAGCGGCGCGGGCGAGGATGAACAGCCACGCCAGGTCCTGGGCGATGATCGGTTTCAGGCCCGGACGGATCACTTTAACGACGACTTCTTCACCGGTTTTCAGTTGCGCGGCATGCACCTGCGCCACCGAGGCCGAGGCCAGCGGTTCAACGTCGAAACGGCTGAACACTTCGCTGATCTTTTTGCCGAGCTGCTCTTCGATCAGGTTGACCGACACCTGTGAATCGAACGGCGGCACGCGATCCTGCAGCTTCATCAGCTCATCGGCGATGTCTTCGGGCAGCAGGTCGCGGCGCGTTGAAAGGATCTGCCCGAACTTGATGAAAATCGGCCCAAGGTCCTGCAACGCCAGGCGCAAGCGTGCACCACGGCTCAGGTCCAGCGTCTTGCGCGGGAACCAGCGCCACGGCAACGCATAGCGCAGCGCCAGCAGAAACCAGGGCAGCGGCAGGGCGAACAACAGGTCATCGAGGCGGTAGCGAATCACAACGCGCTGGATGCGCAACAAACGGCGGACGGCAAGCAGCTTCATGCGTTATCGCTTGGGTCGAGGGATCGGGAAAGGCGCTCGAAACGCGCCTCGAGACGTTCCAGATCGAGCTTGATCTGGTCCAGTTCACTGAAACGGGCTTCGGCTTCGCGCTGACCGACGAGGGTGCGCGATTCTTCGGCCAGGTATTCGCCCATATTCTGATTCAGGCTGGCGAACCCTTGCTGATACCAGCGTGCGCGGCTGCGCAGGTGACCGCTGACCAGTTGCGTGGCCACAGGTCCGAGCCAGCGCGAGAGTTCGTACTCCCAGTCCAGCTCAAGGTCCTGAAGGATCGCCGCCAGTTCCAGCAGCACGCCGCTGTCACCGTCGAGCTCGACTTCAGGGCCATGCAGGACCGAGGTCTTGTCCTTGCTTATCGCCAGTTTCAACAGGCTTGAAGCCGGTGCGCGCAACGTGCAATCGGCGCCGGTTTCCCAGTGGGAAGCGAGCATCAAGCCTTCGTCGCTGGGCAGGATGAACAGTTGCAGCGCCGGGCTGCGGCAATCGACGGCAATCACTCTGCCGCTCAAATGCGCCAGCCGCGGCAACGCCGTGCTGTCGAGACGCAGCACCCGGTTCAGACCGAGTTCAACGCTGGCGAGCAGGCCGGCCAGCAACATCAGGGTTTGATACCGCGGTGCAGGGCGACGATGCCTGCGGTCATGTTGTGGTAGGTCACTCGGTCGAAACCGGCCTCGACCATCATCGACTTCAGGGTTTCCTGATTCGGGTGCATGCGGATCGATTCGGCCAGGTAGCGATAGCTTTCCGAGTCGTTGGTGATCAGCTTGCCCATCAGCGGCATGAAGGCGAACGAGTAGGCGTCGTAGGCTTTGGACATCAGCGCGTTGGTCGGCTTGGAGAATTCCAGCACCAGCAAACGGCCGCCCGGTTTCAGCACGCGCAACATCGAGCGCAGGGCGTCTTCTTTATGAGTGACGTTGCGCAGGCCGAAGGCGATGGTCACGCAGTCGAAGTGATTGTCCGGGAACGGCAGCTTTTCAGCGTCGGCCTGGACGAACTCGACGTTGCCGGCCACACCCAGATCCAGCAGGCGGTCACGACCGACCTTGAGCATGGATTCGTTGATGTCGGCCAACACCACCTGGCCGGTCGGGCCAACGAGGTGCGAGAATTTCTTGGTCAGGTCGCCCGTGCCACCGGCGATGTCCAGCACGCGGTTACCGGTGCGAACGCCCGACAGCTCGATTGCGAAACGCTTCCACAGACGGTGCATGCCGCCCGACAGGAGGTCGTTCATCAAGTCGTACTTGGCGGCTACCGAGTGGAAAACCTCAGCGACTTTTTCCGCTTTCTGGCTTTCCGGAACGTTTTTGAAGCCGAAGTGAGTGGTGGGTTCGGCATCGCTGCCTTTGCGCTGATCAGTCATATCGCTGTCACCAAAAGAGAATGCGGGACATTCTAATCCCGGTGGCCTGCTTTGTCTTGGCAAGGCTGAAGGTAAGATAGGCAACCACCGGGACGTTTTGCCGCAGCCGCGGTCAAGATCTTCAGGAAAGCATTCATAAAGCAGGAGTCATTCGATGGCCCGTATTAGTGTTGAACGTGCCCATGGCCTGGGCAAGGAAGCGGCCCGCGAGAAGGCCGACCAGTTGGCGCAGAAACTGTCCGATCAATATGGCCTGGAGCCGCAGTGGTCTGGCGATGTCCTGAACCTCAAGCGTTCCGGCGTTAAAGGCGCGGTGCATGTGGGTGAGGATTCGATCCGCGTCGATGTGGAGTTGGGCCTGATGATGTCGGCCATGAGCGGCATGATCAAATCGGAAATCGAAAAGGCCCTCGATAAAGCGTTGGCCTGACTAATACCTGTAGGAGCGAAGCTTGCTCGCGAAGAGGCCGGTACATTCGCTGCTTGTTCTATGGCAGGAATTCCGCCTTCGCGGGCAAGCCTCGCTCCTACAGTTTTCACGGCACGCAAATGTTGCGGTTGTTAGGGTGCCGTTTCTAATTTTTCTCCCTACTTTGTGCCTGAGCCCGACACTTTCGCGGGCAGTTCCTCAAACCTTCTGCGCGTGAGGTGCACCATGGCCAAAGTTATTTTGAAGAAAAAAATCGACGCATCGACCACTGCTCTGGGCGACGTCAAATCCTATGCCCGCAAGATCTGGCTGGCAGGCCTGGGGGCCTACACCAAGGTCGGCCAAGAGGGCAGCGAATACTTTCAAGAGCTGATCAAGGCTGGTCAAACTGTTGAAACCAAAGGCAAAAAAGTAGTTGCCGAGAAACTTGAAGCGGCTAACTCAGAGATTGATGAAGCCAAGAGTGAAGTGAGTACTTTCAAAGCCAAGGTCGAAGTTCAACTCGACAAGGTCGAGAAGGCTTTTGACTCGCGTGTCGCAAGTGCCTTGAATCGTATCGGCATTCCGTCTAAACATGACGTTGAGACACTCTCTGCTAAGCTCGATGAGCTGACGGCATTGCTCGAACGCGTCGCGCGTAAATCTTAAGGAGAACGGGATGGCTGGTAAAAAGAACACCGAAAAAGAAGGCAGCTCGTGGATCGGGAAAGTTGAAGATTACTCCCGCAAAATCTGGCTGGCTGGTTTAGGCGTGTACTCGAAGATCGACACTGACGGCAGCAAGCTCTTCGATACATTGGTTAAAGACGGCGAGAAAGCCGAGAAGCTCACCAAGAGCGCTGTCGGCAAAAAAGTCGATGACGTCAAGGATTCCGCTTCGTCGGCCAAGTCGCGCATCAGCGGCGTGAAAGATCGTGCGCTGGGCAAGTGGGATGAGCTGGAAGGGGCTTTCGACAAGCGCCTGAACAGCGCCATTTCGCGCCTGGGTGTACCAAGCCGCAATGAAGTGAAAGCGCTGCACAGCAAGGTCGATACCCTGACCAAGCAAATCGAAAAACTCACCGGTGCCAAGGTGGCACCTGTTGCGGCGAAAACCGCAGCGGCCAAACCTGCTGCTAAACCAGCAGCCAAAAGCGCTGCCAAGCCTCTGGCAAAAGCAGCTGCTAAACCGGTCGCCAAAGCCGCGTCGAAAGTCGCGTCCGCCGCCAAGTCCGCTACCAAAACTGCCGCCGCCAAACCTGCTGCAGCCAAGGCCGCGGTCAAATCGGTTGCTGCCAAAGCCGCCGCCAAACCAGCGGCTAAAACAGCTGCCGCTAAACCGGCTGCTAAAACTGCAGCAGCCAAGCCGGCAGCCAAGCCAGCGGCAAAACCTGCCGCAGCGAAGAAGCCAGCAGTGAAAAAACCGGCCGCTCCTAAAGCTGCCGCACCCAAACCAGCAGTGGCTGCCGCCAAACCGGCAACCCCGTCGACTCCGGCCAGCACCTCGAACTCTGCTACCGCGCCGACCCCTGCTGTAACCCCGACTGCCGCGCCAGCTCCATCGACGCCAACCAGTCAGTCCTGATTTTCAGGGCTCAAGAAAACGCCCGGCCTGCAAAGGTCGGGCGTTTTTGTTTGTGCACGGTTCCATGAACACCGCAGAACCATTGTGGGAGCGGGCTTGCTCGCGAATGCGGTGAGTCAGTAACGTTAATGTCGGCTGACACACCGCATTCGCGAGCAAGCCCGCTCCCACAGGAATTATTCGTGTTCTTCGAGGTATTGCAGCGCCAACTGCTCCGTCGCCACTTTGATCGGTGGCAGCAAATGCGGCGCCACCAGCATCATGATCTGATACACCACCAACCTCACTTCACCCTCGCGATCGAGAATCCGCTGATAGTCCAGCGAGAACAGCAGCGTCATGGTGATCTGCTCCACCAATTGCCCCAGCGCCTGCGTATCACTGACTAACTGCCCCTGGGCTTTCAATCGCGCCAGCAATGAAGCCAGCGTGCGCTTCAGCGCATTGAGCAGGTTGCGGATTCCCTTGGCCAGTTTCGGCAAGCGCCCGGCGAGGTTCGACAGGTCCTGGAACAGAAACCGGTAATGGGCGAGCCGTTCGACGATCAAGTGCAGGAACAGCCAGTAATCCTCCGGCGCCAGTTCCACATCGGCCGGCGGATCAAGCAGTGGCGCAAGCTCGGCCTGGAAACGCTCGAACAATCCGAGAATCAACGGCTCCTTGCCGTGGAAGTGGTAGTAGAGGTTGCCCGGGCTGATCCCCATTTCGTTGGCAACTTCCATGGTGGAAACGTTCGGTTCGCCCTTCTGATTGAACAATTGCAGGGCACATTCGAGGATCCGGTCGCGGGTTTTCATCCAGTCTTCTTAATGGTCGAGTCATGCCACGGCAGACGTGTGCCGTGGTTCGTTATCAGTCAGCGCACACGAACGTAGGTGCCGGGTGCCGCCTCCAGCGGTGGATAGTTCTGGTTGCCGAGGGTCATGTGGGTTTCTTTTTGCGCGCCCGAGCGTTCCTGAATCCAGCCCAGCCATTGCGTCCACCAGCTACCGTCGACTTGCTTGGCGTCGTAATACCAGGCCCGTGGATCACTGCTCAGTTTTGCGCTCTCGACGAAGTTGGCTTTCGGGTTCGACGGTGGGTTGAGGATGCTCTGCACATGACCGCTGTTGGACAGCACGAAGCGTCGCTCGCCCCCCAGCAGCAACGTCGAGCGATACACCGCATCCCACGGCGTGATGTGGTCGTTGATGCCGGCGACGCTGAAGCTGTCGACGGTGACTTTCTGCAAGTCGATCGGCGTGCCGCACACTTCCAGACCGCCCGGATGACTCAGCGGGTTGTGCTTGAAGAAGTCCAGCAGGTCGCCATGCAAGGCCGCCGGCAGGCGCGTGTTGTCGTTGTTCCAGTAGAGGATGTCGAACGCCGGCGGCTCTTTGCCCAGCAGGTAATTGTTGACGAAATAGCTCCAGATCAAATCGTTGGGACGCATCCAGGCGAAAACTTTCGCCATGTCGCGGCCGTCCAGCACACCTTTCTGATAGGAACGGCGCTTGGCCGCTTCCAGGGTCTGTTCGTCGGCAAAGAGCGTGGCCGGGCTGTCCATCTGGCTGTCGAGCAGGCTCACCAGGTACGTCGCGCTGGACACCCGCCGCAGTTGTCGCTTGGCCTGCAAGTGGCCTTGCAGCGCGGCAATGGTCAGCCCGCCGGCGCAAGCGCCCATCAGGTTGACTTCGCGAGCACCGGTGATCGACCGGCAGACGTTCATCGCTTCTTCCACCGCTTCGACGTAAGTCGACAGACCCCATTCGCGGTGCCGCACGTCCGGATTGCGCCAGCTGATCATGAACGTCTGCAGGCCGTTTTTCAGGGCGAACTGGACGAAGCTGTTGTGCGGGCTCAGGTCAAAAATGTAGTACTTGTTGATCTGCGGCGGCACCACCAGCAGCGGTTTGGAATACTGCTTTTCGCTCATCGGCTTGTACTGGATCAGTTCCAGCAGTTCGTTGCGAAACACCACGGAGCCGGTGGTGGTGGCGACCGTTTTGCCCACCTCGAAAGAGTGCTTGGTGACTTGTCTGGGCAGGCCGTCGTTGTGCAGGAAATCGTCGAACAAGTGGCTGATGCCGCGCACCAGACTGTTGCCGCCGGAGTTGAAGATCTCCTTGATCGCCAGCGGGTTGAGCAGGGTGTTGGACGGTGCCACGGCGTCGTTGAGCAAGGCGAACGCGAAGTGCGCGCGAGCGCGATCGTCCGGGGTCATGTTGCTCTCGTCGATCCAGCTTTTGACCTGCTTCTGCCAGCTCAGGTAGGCCTGCAAGCTGCGGCGATAAAACGGGTTGAGGCTCCATGCCGGGTCAGCGAAGCGATTGTCCTGCGGGTTGGTCGGGTGCAGGGTTTCACCCAGCAGCACGCGGCCCAGTTGGCCGCCGAGTTTCAAGGCATGCCGGGCGCTGTGCACCGGGTTGCGCAGGCCATGGGCGGCAACGCTGCGCAAGGTCGACAACAGATCCCGGCCACGCAGGCCGGTGATCGCACTCTGTGCGTTGATGAACACGGCGGGAGTGGGCAAAAAGTCCCTCGCTGGTTTTTCGCGCATGAATCAACACTCCTTCGTCTTCAGGCCAAATACAAATACACCGAACCAGAACACCATAGACGCTGTTACGGGTTGTTGCGCGGTGCGGCGTCCTGCCGACCGACAATGGGCCGGTTAACCGCCCAATGGCGCCGGATGCGGGTGCATCACGGCGCGCTGACGCTCCTCTTCGAGGAATTTCATGATGATCGGTGCCACGGCTTCGGCGCGGGTAATCAGGAACAGGTGCCCGTCATCGATGATGTGCAACTGGGCATTGGGGATTCGCCAGGCCAGCACGCGCATGTTGATCAGCGGGATCAGTGGATCGTCGTCGCCGGCCAGCACCAGGGTCGGCTGATGGATCTTGTGCAGCCAGTGAATGCTGGTCCAGCCAAGCCCGGCGAACAGCTGCCAGTAGTAACCGAGTTTGCCCGCCGAACGCACTTTCGCCGCGTGGCTGGCGGCAAGCGTCGGGTCGCGACGGAACGAGCCGCCATAGATCATCGGCGCAATGCGGATCACGTGGGACGGCTGGATGTAGCGCCGTGGGCTGGCCATCATCCACAGCACTTTCGGTTTGCCCGGCACCATCACCGCACCGGCCGCCGTGGCCGCCAGCACGAGTTTCTTGCAGCGCTCGGGATAGTCGTACGCGAACTGCTGGGCGAGGGCGCCACCCCAGGAAACGCCGATGACGTTGACTTGCCCGTAGTCGAGATAGTCGAGCATCCGTGCCGTGAGTTTCGCCAGCCCCGGAAAACGGTACGGCCGATTGGGCGTCGAGGAGCCGCCGACACCGGGTACGTCGAAAGCAATGACTTCCAGGTCCGGGTCCAGCGCCGCGACAAACGGGAACACCAGCTCCAGGTTGGCGCCGATGCCGTTGAAAATCAGCAAGGGCGTCAAGTGAGGCTTGCCGGGGCGTACCGCCGTGCGGAGGGTCTGGCCATCCAGGTCGACGGTACGGAATATGAACGGTTGCGGCATGCTTCAGGCCCTGTGGGTTAATTCATCCCCGATCCCCCTTGTGGGAGCGGGCTTGCTCGCGAAAGCGTCGGGTCAGTCGACCACGATGTTGAATGTTCAACCGCATTCGCGAGCAAGCCCGCTCCCACAGTGGGTGGGGTGTGTCAGTTACCGCTCATGCACATAGGTGCCTGGTGCTGCTTCGCCGGCCGGATAGGCTTTGTTGCCCAGGCTCGCCGGAGATTTCTTCAGCTTGCCCGAACGCTCGGCCTGCCAGGCCTGCCAATGCAGCCACCAGGAGTCAGTGTGCTTGGTGGAATTCTCTTGCCATTCTTCGGCCTTGACCGGCATTTCGGTGCTGGTCATGTAGCGTGATTTCGGGTTGCCCGGCGGGTTCAGGATGCTCTGGATATGCCCGCTGCTGGACAGCACGAATTCAACCTTGCCGCCAAACAATTGCGCCGACTTGTAGCAGGACTTCCACGGGGTGATGTGGTCGTTGGTGCCGGCCAGGGAGTAGATGTCGGCAGTCACCTGTTTCAGGTCGATCGGTGTTCCGCACACTTCCAGTGCGTCAGGACGGATCAGTGGATTGTTTTTGAACATCTCGATCAGGTCGCCGTGAAACGCGGCGGGCAATCGTGTGGTGTCGTTGTTCCAGAACAGGATGTCGAACACCGGCGGCTCGTTGCCCAGCAAGTAGTTGTTGACCCAGTAGTTCCAGATCAGATCGTTGGGGCGCATCCAGGCGAAGACTTTCGCCATGTCGCGGCCTTCCAGCACGCCGGCCTGATAGGAATGACGCTTGGCGGCTTCGAGGGTCTGTTCATCCACGAATAGCGCTACGTCGCTGTCCAGGGTAGTGTCCAGCACGCTGACCAGCAATGTCAGGGCGTTGACCTTCTTCTCGCCGATCGCGGCGTAGTGGCCCAGCAGCGCAGTGCAGGTGATGCCGCCGGAGCAGGCACCGAGCATATTGATGTCTTTGCTTCCGGTGATCGCGGTGACCACGTCGACCGCTTCCTTGAGCGCTTCGATGTAGGTCGACAGGCCCCACTCGCGCTGCTCCTTGGTCGGGTTGCGCCAGCTGACGATGAAGGTCTGGACGTGACTACGCAGGCAGAAGCGCGCCAGACTCTTGTCCGGGCTCAGGTCGAATACATAGAACTTGTTGATCTGCGGCGGCACCACCAGCAGCGGGCGCTCGTGCACCTGCTCGGTGGTCGGCCGGTACTGGATCAATTCCAGCACGTCGTTGCGGAACACCACCGCACCTTCGGTCACGCCCAGGCTCTTGCCGACTTCGAACGCGCCCATGTTGACCTGGCTCGGCATGCCGCCGTTGTGCACCATGTCCTTGGCCAGATGCGAGAGGCCGTCGAGCAGGCTTTTGCCGCCGGTCTCGAAGAAACGTTTGACCGCCGCCGGGTTGGCCGCACTGTTGGTCGGGGCCATGGCTTCGGTCATGAGGTTGATCACGAAATGCCCGCGACTAACGTCTTTGGGCGGCAGGTTGCTGTCGTCGATCCAGTCGTGGAGTTCCTTGCGCCATGCCAGGTAAGTTTGCAGATAACGTTTGTAGAGCGGGTTCTGGCTCCAGGCCGGATCGGCGAAGCGACGGTCATCGCTGGTGGGTTGAAGCTCCGATTTACCGAACAACACGTTCTTCAGTTCAAGGCCGAAATGGGCGACATGCTTGGCACTGTGAATCGGTTGTTTGATGGCCTGCCTGAGCACCATTCGAGCAGACGCCAGTAGATCCTTTCCACGCAGCCCAACGACAGGATTCAGCCCCAAGGTGTTTTCCGAGGCTTGATACTTCAAGTCATCGTTATTCTTGTTACTCATCTACGACGCTCCATTGTCCTGAGACGAGTACCTGGGTCCAGCCGTGTCATCACACAGCCAATGCCAGGTACTTCTGCTCGGGTGACCGTTAATTCTGCATCGCTGCTTTTTACGGCAGAGAGCACTGCAGGGAACTTGCCAGCTCCATTGGTTACCCGAGTTTAATTTTTTTCGCAAGCGGGCCAATCATTGACCCAGGAGCGGAGCATTCAAACAGATGGAATTAGAAAATGCCCTCTAAAGAGCAAGAGGGCTGACCTAGAGCATCAGCTTGACGATGGATTCGTTCGGATCGCGGGTTTTTCCGGCGGCTTTCAGTTCAGCAAGATAATCGTTCCAAAGCGCCTCCTGACGCACGCCCAGCTGGTACAGATATTCCCAGGTGAACAGGCCGCTGTCGTGGCCGTCGTCGAAGGTCAATTTCAGTGCGTACTGACCGGCCGGTTCTACCTTGGTCAGGCCTACGCCGATCTTGCCAAATTGCAGGATGGGATTGCCGTGGCCCTGGACCTCGGCGGAAGGAGAGTGCACGCGCAGGAACTCGGCGGGCAGGTGATGTTCCTCGCCGGACGCGTATTTCAGCGACAGGGTTTTCGAGGCTTTGTGCAGTTTGATGTCGGTGGGGAGTTGGGTCATGACCTGAGTTCCGTTAAGGATGGAACCCTGTAGGAGCGAAGCTTGCTCGCGAAAGCGTCAGGTCAGTCGACATGTATGTTGAATGAGTGACCGATTTCGCGAGCAAGCTTCGCTCCTACAAGTTTGGCTTACAGGATATAACGGGACAGGTCTTCGTTCTGCGCCAATTCACCCAGGTGGCTGTTGACGTACTCGGCGTCGATCAGGATCACCTTGTCGTCGTGGGCGCTGGCCAGGTCGCCGGCACTGAACGACACCTCTTCGAGCAGGCGCTCGAGCAAGGTGTGCAGGCGACGGGCACCGATGTTCTCGGTCTTCTCGTTGACCTGCCAGGCAATCTCGGCGATGCGCTTGATGCCGTCCGGCTGGAACTCGATGACCAGGCCTTCGGTTTTCAGCAAGGCGCAATATTGCTCGGTGAGCGACGCGTGCGGTTCGCTGAGGATGCGTTCGAAGTCTTCCGGCGTCAGCGCCTTCAGCTCGACACGAATCGGCAGACGACCTTGCAGCTCCGGCACCAGGTCGCTCGGCTTGCTCAGGTGGAACGCGCCGGAGGCGATGAACAGGATGTGGTCAGTCTTGACCATGCCCAGCTTGGTGTTGACGGTGCAGCCTTCGATCAGTGGCAGCAAGTCGCGCTGTACGCCTTCACGGGATACGTCGACGCCGCCGGAGTTGCCGCGCTTGGCGACCTTGTCGATTTCATCGATGAACACGATGCCATGCTGCTCGACGGCCTCCAGGGCCTTGGCCTTCAACTCTTCATCGTTGACCAGGCGCCCGGCTTCTTCGTCACGCACCAGTTTCAGCGCTTCCTTGACCTTGATCTTGCGGCTTTTCTTTTTGCCCTTGCCCATGTTGGCGAACAGGCTCTGCAACTGGTTGGTCATCTCCTCCATGCCCGGTGGCGCGGAGATATCGACACCGGCCATTTCGGCGATTTCGATTTCGATCTCTTTGTCGTCCAGCTGACCTTCGCGCAGACGCTTGCGGAATAGCTGGCGGGTGTTGGAGTCGGCCGATGGGGCGTCATCACTGTTGAAGCCCATGCGTGCCGGTGGCAGCAGCGCGTCGAGGATGCGCTCTTCGGCGGCGTCTTCGGCGCGGTGACGAACCTTGGTCATTTCCTGTTCGCGCAGCAGCTTGATTGCCGCGTCAGCCAGGTCACGGATGATCGATTCGACGTCGCGACCGACATAGCCGACTTCGGTGAACTTGGTCGCTTCGACTTTGATGAACGGCGCGTTGGCGAGTTTGGCCAGGCGACGGGCGATCTCGGTTTTACCGACACCGGTCGGGCCGATCATCAGGATGTTCTTGGGCGTTACTTCAACGCGCAGCTCTTCGGGCAGCTGCATCCGGCGCCAGCGGTTACGCAGCGCGATGGCGACGGCGCGCTTGGCATCGTCCTGGCCGATGATGTGGCGATTGAGTTCGTGGACGATTTCACGGGGAGTCATGGACATAGTATTTGGCGGTCCTCTAGCAAAAGTGAGCCGTGGCGCTAGGCCGAAACAGGCTTACTCGGCGAGGTCCTGCTCCTCAATGGTGAAGGTGTGGTTGGTGAATACGCAGATGTCGCCGGCGATGCCGAGCGCGGTTTCGACGATTTCCCGGGCCGACAGATCGGTTTTCTTCAGCAGCGCGCTGGCGGCGGCCTGGGCGTAACCGCCGCCGGAACCCATGGCGATCAGGCCTTCTTCAGGCTCAACCACGTCGCCGTTGCCGGTGATGATCAGAGAGGCGTCTTTGTTCGCGACCGCGAGCATGGCTTCGAGGCGGCTGAGGGAGCGGTCAGTGCGCCATTCTTTGGCGAGTTCGACAGCGGCGCGAACCAGGTGGCCCTGATGTTTCTCAAGCTGGCCTTCGAAACGCTCGAAGAGGGTGAAGGCGTCAGCGGTGGCCCCGGCAAAACCGGCGATCACCTGGCCGTGGTACAGGCGACGAACTTTCTTCGCGTTGCCTTTCATCACGGTATTGCCGAGAGAAACCTGGCCGTCGCCGCCCATGACGACTTTGCCGTGGCGGCGAACTGAAACGATGGTGGTCAAGGGAGAGTCTCCACGCAGCGAGGCGAAAATGCCTTATGCCAACTCATATGGGGGTGGTGATGGGTTTTTCAACTGCAGGGCGGGAGAGGGGACGAGTGGTGTTGCGCGGGGAAAGGTGTGTTGGCTGTTCTGACGCCTTCGCGGGCAAGCCTCGCTCCTACAGGTTCTGCGTGATCCCTGTAGGAGCGAGGCTTGCCCGCGAAGAACGATAACGCGGTACGTCAGATGAAATCAGCGGTTCTGGCGTTGTTGTAACAACAGGTTGCTGAAGCCGGCGCCGGACAGTTGTTTCTGCGCCGTGGTCAGCTGTTCGCGGTTGCTGAACGGACCGACCAACACCCGATACCAGGTTTCGTCCTTAACGGTTCCGGACTCAACCGCCACCGCCTGACCCAGCAAAATGATCTGCGCCCGAACCTTGTCCGCGTCAGCCTCCTTGCGGAACGAACCGGCCTGGAGGAAAAACTTGGTCACTGGCGCCGCTTTGGACACCGGTGGTGCTGGCGGTGGAGTGATCCCTGCCAGTGCCGCTTGAGCGCGCGCAGTATCGATCTTCGCCGCTTGCTCAGGCGTGACCGGCGTGGTCGGAATCGCCGGCACTTGTGGCGTCGGCAGGGTTTTCTCCGGCACGGCATCCGGCGGCACGATGACTTCCGATTCCGGCAGCAACGTGTAGAAGTCGTACTTCGGCTTCACCGGTTGCGTCGGGCTCGGCGGGGTCTTGTTGGCCTCGGCGATCTTGGTGGCTTTCTGCTGCTCGATCTTCTCGCGCTTGACGCTCTCGCTGCCCTTGCCCGGTTCCAGTTTCATCAGGAACACAATGAACGCACCGACCGTCAGGCCGATGGCCATCCACAGCCAACCCGGGATCGGTTGCTTTGCAGGAGCTTGGTAACGGCTGGCGCCACGCTTGGGTGCAGGTTTTTTCTTGGCAGCCAACTTACATACGCTCCAGAGTTTCCAGACCCAAGAGTTCCAGGCCTTGCTTGAGAGTGCGGCCGGTCAGCGCGGCGAGGCGCAGGCGGCTTTGCATTTGCGCCGGGGTGTCGGCGCTGAGGATCGGGCAGTTCTCGTAGAAACTGGAGAACAGGCCGGCGACATCGTAAAGGTAGGTGCACAGGATGTGCGGTGTGCCTTTTTCGCCCACGTTGTTCAGCACTTCGCCGAACTGCGCCAGCTTGGCTGCCAATTCATGTTCGTGGGCAGCTTCGAGGACGATCTGGCCTTCGACTTCGCTGAAATCCTTGCCGAGTTTGCGGAACACACCGGCCACGCGGGTGTAGGCGTACAGCAGGTACGGCGCGGTGTTGCCTTCGAAGTTCAGCATCTGGTCGAAGTTGAAGCTGTAATCGCTGGTGCGGTGCTTGGACAGGTCGGCGTATTTCACCGCGCCAATGCCCACGACCTTGGCGATGTTGCGCAAATCGTCTTCGTCCAGCTCCGGATTTTTACTTTTTACCAACACATAAGCGCGATCCATTGCCTCGGTCAGCAGGTCGATCAGCTTCACGGTGCCGCCATCACGGGTCTTGAACGGACGGCCGTCAGCACCGTTCATGGTGCCGAAGCCCATGTGTTCCATTTCCATCGGGTGGGTCACGAAGCCGGCCTTGCGGGCGACCGCGAACACTTGCTGGAAGTGCAGCGCCTGACGCTGGTCGACGAAGTACAGCGCGCGATCAGCCTTGAGCTTGCCGCTGCGATAGCGCACGGCCGCCAGGTCAGTGGTGGCGTAGAGGTAGCCGCCGTCGGCCTTGACGATGATCACCGGCAGCGGGTCGCCGTCGGCGTTCTTGAATTCGTCGAGGAACACGCACTGCGCGCCATTACTCTCGACCAGCATACCGGCGGCCTTGAGGTCGTTGACCACGTTGATCAGGTCGTCGTTGTAGGCGCTTTCGCCCCTCACGTCGGCCATGGTCAGTTTGACGTTCAGCAGTTCGTAAATGCCCTGGCAGTGGGACAGAGATATATCAGTAAAGCCTTTCCAAGCCTTGATGCACGACTCGTCGCCTGCCTGGAGGTCCACCACTAATTTTCGGGCGCGGTCTGCAAACACCGAGTCTTCGTCGAAACGTTTTTTCGCAGCCCGGTAAAAGTCCTCCAAATCTGACAATGCGCTGTCCAGCATGTTGGGATGATCCTCAAGCATCGCCATCAGCATGCCGAACTGGGTGCCCCAGTCGCCGACGTGGTTCTGACGGATCACGTTGTCGCCGAGGAACTCCAGCACGCGTGCCACGCCGTCGCCGATGATGGTCGAGCGCAAGTGGCCGACGTGCATCTCTTTGGCCAGGTTCGGGGCCGACAGGTCGACAACAGTGCGCTGCACCGGACCGGCCTTGCGCACGCCGACGTGCTCATCGGCCAGGGCGGCGTCCAGGCGGGAGGCCAGGGCATCAGTGTTCTGGAAGAAATTCAGGAAGCCCGGGCCGGCGATCTCGGTCTTGGAGACATTTTCATCAGCCGGCAGCGCGGCGATGATTTTTTCCGCCAGGTCGCGCGGCTTCATGCCCGCAGGCTTGGCCAGCATCATCGCGATGTTGCTGGCGAAGTCGCCGTTCTTCTTGTCGCGGGAGTTTTCCACCTGGATCGCCGGCGACAGGCCTTCAGGCAACACACCTTCGTTGACGAGTTGGGTGATGGCTTGTTGGATCAGCTGGCGAATGGTGTCTTTCATGGTGTTCTCTTTCGACCGCAAGCGCGGCGGCGCTTCGATGCGCTAGTGGAAAAACTGGGCATTATCCGTGGCCCAGACGTGCTTGCCAACTATAGCGGGCAGGTTATGGATATGTGGTGACAAATAGTCAGCCTTCGCGGGCAAGCCACGCTCCTACAGTGGACCGTGGCCCACCCCAAAACCCTGTAGGAGCGAGGCTTGCCCGCGAAGGCGATCTCTAAATCAATACAAATCGACGGGATCGACATCCAGCGACCACCGTACCGCCCGCCCACTCGGCATCTGCTCCAGCGCCAGCAACCAACTGGCGAGCAACCGATGCAACGGCGCCCGGGCCGTGGCCTGCAATAACAACTGCGCACGATACCGCCCCGCACGGCGCTCCATCGGCGCCGGCACCGGCCCCAGCAGCTCAATCCCGGTCAGATGCTGTTCCGCCAACAAACGTTCAGCTTCGCTGCAGGCCTCATCGAGAAATCCTTCAGCCTGCCCCGGTTTATGCGCTTCGGCCCGCAACAACGCCAAATGCGCAAACGGCGGCAATCCCGCAGAGCGACGTTCGCTCAAGGCCTGTTCGGCAAAGGCGAAATAGCCCTGTTCGGTCAGTTGCACCAGCAGCGGATGATCGGCCAGGTGCGTCTGGATAATCACCTTGCCCGGCTCTTCAGCACGGCCGGCCCGACCCGCAACCTGAACGATCAGCTGTGCCATGCGCTCGCTGGCGCGGAAGTCGCCGGAGAACAGCCCGCCATCGGCATCGAGGATCGACACCAGCGTCACCCGTGGGAAGTGGTGCCCTTTGGCGAGCATTTGCGTGCCGACCAGAATGCACGGATGGCCTTTCTGGATGGTGGCGAACAGCTGATTCATTGCGTCTTTGCGCGACGTGCTGTCGCGGTCGACCCGTAGCACCGGAACATCCGGGAACAGGATCGCCAAGCGTTCCTCCGCGCGCTCGGTGCCGGCGCCTACCGGCCGCAAATCGACCTTGCCGCATTTCGGGCAATGCCGGGGCACGCGTTCGACATAGCCGCAATGGTGGCAGCGCAGTTCGCCGGAGCGCTGATGCACGGTCATCCGCGCATCGCAGCGCTGACACTCGGACATCCAGCCGCAGTCGTGACACAGCAGCGTCGGCGCAAAACCGCGGCGATTGAGAAAAACCAGCACTTGCTGACCGGCCGCCAGGGTCTGGCCGATGGCTTGTTGCATCGGCCCGGAAATACCGCTGTCCAGCGGACGACTTTTCACATCGAGACGCAGGAAACGTGGCTGCTTGGCGCCGCCCGCACGCTCGTTAAGGCGTAGGAGGCCGTACCGACCGGTGTAGGCGTTGTGCAGGCTTTCCAGCGAAGGCGTGGCGGAGCCGAGCACGATCGGAATGTTTTCCTGCCGTGCACGCACCAGCGCCAGATCGCGGGCGTGGTAACGCAGGCCTTCCTGCTGTTTATAGGAGCCGTCGTGTTCTTCGTCGATGATGATCAGGCCGGGATTTTTCATCGGCGTGAACAGCGCCGAACGGGTGCCGATAATGATGTCGGCGTCACCGTCCCGGGCGGCGAGCCAGGCTTCGAGGCGCTCGCGGTCGTTGACCGCCGAGTGAATCAGGGCGATGCGCGCATTAAAACGCTGCTCGAAGCGGGCCAGGGTTTGCGGGCCGAGGTTGATTTCCGGGATCAGCACCAGCGCCTGCTTGCCGGCTTCGAGGGTTTCGCGGATCAGCTGTAAATAGACTTCGGTCTTGCCGCTGCCGGTGACGCCGGCCAGCAGGAACGCGTGATAACTGTCGAACCCGGCGCGAATCGCTTCATAAGCGGCGCGCTGCTCGGGGTTGAGCGGCAATTCCGGTTGCGCCAGCCAGTGTTCGTGGCGGGCGCCGGGGGCGTGCTTGCGGATTTTCACCTGCACCAGATCCTTGGCCAGCAACAAGTCGAGGCTGTCTTTGCTCAACATCAGTTTGCTCAACAGCTGATGGGCGACGCCGTGGGGGTGCTGGGCCAAGGTAGCCAAGGCTTCACGCTGGCGTGGGGCGCGGGCGATGCGCGGATCATCCAGGCTGGCGCCGGGCGCGGCGGACCAGAAACGTTCCTGGCGAGCCTCGGCCAGTTCGCCTTGGCGCAACAACACCGGCAGCGCCCAGCTCAAGGTGTCGCCGAGGCTGTGCTGGTAATACTGCGAGGTCCACAGGCACAACTTGAACAGTGCCGGCGGCAGCGGTGGCGTGGCGTCGAGCAGGGCCAGGGCCGGCTTGAGCTTTTCTGCCGGGACTTCGCTGGTGTCGGTGACCTCCACCAGAATCCCGATCATCTCCCGCCGGCCGAACGGCACCCGCAGGCGCATGCCCGGTTGCAACTGGGCGCGCAGGACGCCGGCCGGGGCACGGTAATCGAACAGGCGGCGCAGCGGCGAAGGCAGGGCGAGGCGCAAAATGGCGTCGGGCACGCGGGGGGATCTCGATAAACGGGCAGTAAAAGAAGTCGGACGCCTATCAATTGTGGGAGCGGGCTTGCTCGCGAATGCGGAGGATCAGACACCTCATCGCTGCCTGACACACCGTATTCGCGAGCAAGCCCGCTCCCACAAGGGACGCATATCAGGCCGGGAGCCTAGCAGACGGTCGGTAGAAGCGACAGCTTGCGCGATTGTCAATGTCTGATAGAATCCGCGGCCTAATTACGTGCGGTATTCAACAATAGTGTTGGGTGGCGGCACGCTAGCCCGAGGAAGACACCATGAAAGCTGAAATCCATCCAGATTATCCAGTCATTGCTGTTACTTGCAGCTGTGGCAACAAGTTCGAAACCCGTTCGACCTTCGGCAAAGCTCTGCCGATCGACGTTTGCAACGAATGCCACCCGTTCTACACCGGTAAGCAGAAGACTCTGGATACCGGCGGCCGTGTACAGCGCTTCGCAGACCGTTTCGGTGCTTTCGGCAAGAAACCTGCTGCTGCAGCAGAGTAAGGTTCGCAAGCCCCATGGGCTTTACCTTGCTAATGAAAAAGGCGTCCCTCGCGGGCGCCTTTTTTGTGTCCGCGATTTGGCTGTCCGGCGCCCAGGCCTTTTGCCCTGCGCCGAGCGGCCTGACACCCGTCGCAGTGCAACGGGTGGTGGATGGCGACACCTTGCGCCTGAGCGATGGCCGCAGTGTGCGCATGATCGGCTTGAACACGCCTGAGCTGGGCAAACAGGGCCGTTCCGACGAGCCGTTTGCCGTGGCTGCGCGCAAACGCCTGGAAGCGCTGATCGCGGCCAGCGACGGGCGCGTAGGTTTGCGGCCCGGTAAAGAAAGCAAAGATCATTACGGCCGCACGTTGGCCCATGTCTTCGGTGCCAATGGCGCCAACCTCGAGGCGCAGATGCTCGCCGAGGGCCTCGGTTTCCAGGTGGCGGTCGCGCCGAATGTCGATTTGGTCAGTTGCCAGCAAGCTGCCGAACGCAGTGCCCGTCAGGCCGGTCTTGGCCTGTGGCGGCAATCACCTGTACTAAAAGCGGAGCAGATCAACGCGTCCGGTTTCGCCGTGCTCAGTGGTCGTGTGAGCAAGGTTCAGCGCAATCGTGGTGGCGTTTGGATCGAGTTGCAGGATTCGGTTGTATTGCGCGTTGCACCCAATGTGCTCGGGCAGTTCGATGTGGCGTCCCTTGATCGACTGAAGGGCAAGCAGATCGAGGCGCGTGGCTGGGTCGTGGATCGTTCACGGCGCGGTGGTCTGAAATCCGGGCAGGCGCGCTGGCTTCTACCCCTGACCGATCCGAGCATGTTGCAAGCGGCGCCCTGAGAAAAAATTGTAGACATTTTTTCAGTCGATTGTGAACAGTCTATCCCTTGTGTTCCGTGGCTCTTGGCCCAAAGTCTTAGGGCAGGGCGCTTGACAGGGGTGACTGGTCAGTCTTGTGGGTATTTTGCGAGGCGCGTATCCTCGCTGACCAGTCTGTCCAACAGTAAAAGCGGAATGCCCCCATGTCTGATTTGAAAACTGCCGCTCTCGAATATCACGCCCATCCTCGTCCAGGTAAGCTGAGTGTCGAGCTCACCAAGGCCACCGCTACCGCCCGCGACCTGTCGCTGGCCTACAGCCCCGGCGTAGCCGAACCAGTACGCGAAATCGCCCGCGATCCTGAACTGGCCTACAAATACACCGGCAAAGGCAACCTGGTTGCAGTCATTTCCGATGGCACCGCGATTCTTGGCCTGGGTAACCTCGGCCCATTGGCTTCCAAGCCAGTCATGGAAGGTAAAGGCGTGTTGTTCAAGCGCTTCGCCGGCATCGACGTTTTCGACATCGAAGTCGACTCCGAAAGCCCGCAAGCCTTCATCGACACCGTCAAGCGTATCTCCATCACCTTCGGTGGCATCAACCTGGAAGACATCAAGGCACCTGAGTGCTTTGAGATCGAACGCGCGCTGATCGAGCAGTGCGACATTCCGGTATTCCACGATGACCAGCACGGCACCGCGATCGTTACCGCCGCCGGCATGATCAACGCCCTGGAAATCGCTGGCAAAACCCTCGCCGACGCCAAGATCGTCTGCCTGGGTGCCGGTGCGGCTGCCATCTCCTGCATGAAATTGCTGGTGAGCATGGGCGCCAACATCGAAAACATCTACATGGTTGACCGTACCGGCGTGATCCACTCCGGCCGTGACGACCTGAACCAGTACAAGGCTGTCTTCGCTCACGCGACCGACAAGCGCACCCTGGCTGACGCCCTGACCGGTGCCGACGTGTTCGTTGGCCTGTCCGGCCCGAACCTGCTGAGCGCTGAAGGCCTGAAATCCATGGCCGCCAACCCGATCGTGTTCGCCTGCTCCAACCCTGATCCGGAAATCTCCCCGGAACTGGCGCACGCCACCCGTGACGACGTGATCATGGCGACCGGCCGTTCGGACTACCCGAACCAGGTCAACAACGTACTGGGCTTCCCGTTCATCTTCCGCGGTGCCCTGGACGTTCGCGCCAAGCGCATCAACGAAGAAATGAAAGTGGCTGCGGCCAACGCCCTGCGTGAACTGGCCAAACTGCCGGTGCCTCAGGAAGTGTGCGACGCCTACGGTGGCATCAAGCTGGAATTCGGTCGTGAGTACATCATTCCGAAACCAATGGATGCCCGCCTGATCACCGTGATCTCCGATGCCGTGGCCAAGGCCGCCATCGAGACCGGCGTAGCGACCCTGCCGTATCCGAAGAACTACCCGCTGAAAAGCGTGGATGACGTGTTCAACGGCTAAGTCGTTGTAGCGCTTCAACCAGAGGCCCCGATTCGTATGAGTCGGGGCTTTTTTTTGTCTGTGGTTTTTGTGGTGCTTGTGAGGGCCTTTTCGCGGGCAAGCCTCGCTCCTACGGATAGGTGTCGTTCGTGATGTTGCGTATGGCAGGAACCCTGTAGGAGCGAGGCTTGCCCGCGAAGAGGCCATCAAAGACAACGCAAATCTTGCAGGCAATAAAAAGCCCCGCACTTCTCTCGAAGGCGGGGCTTTTCGTTGCGCTACGCGATCAGAACAGATCGATCGGCGCCGCCTCGTCCGCTGGCAGCGGACTACCCGGCACATTGCCGTTGCCCAGCTCATTCACCGACGGTGGCGTGTCCTCGGCCTTGAACAGCTCGAAATACGCGCCTGGCGTGCCTGGGCTCGCCGCACGCCCGCTGACCGGGTCTACCCGCAGGCTGAGGATGCCTTCCGGCTCTGCCTGGGTGTGAGGCGGCTTGTCCTTGAGGGCGGCCGCCATGTAGTTCATCCAGATCGGCAGCGCGACAGTGCCACCGAACTCGCGTTTGCCCAGGCTTTCAGGCTGATCGAACCCGGTCCAGACGGTGGTCACGTAATCGGCGTTGTAGCCGGAGAACCAGGCGTCCTTGGATTCGTTGGTGGTACCGGTCTTGCCCGCAATGTCACTGCGGCCCAAGGCCAGAGCGCGGCGGCCGGTGCCGAGCTTGATCACGTCCTCGAGCATGCTGTTGAGGATGTAGGTGGTGCGGCCGTCAACGATGCGCTCGGCCACGGCTGGCGTTTGCGGCGCAGCGCCGGGTGCGGCCGGAGCCTCGCCTGGCGTCGCATTGACCGTGAACGCCTGGGCGTCGGTCGGCGCGGCGATGCCGTTGGTCGCTACGTCGCCCTGAGGCACGCTTGGCGGGTTGGCGACGAACAACGTGTCGCCATTGCGGCTTTCGATCTTGTCGATGATGTACGGGGTGATTTTGTAGCCGCCGTTGGCGAAAGTGCTCCAGCCGGTGGCGATTTCCATTGGTGTCAGCGTTGCGGTGCCCAGCGCCAGTGACAGGTTGGGCGGCAGGTCCTGCTTGTTGAAGCCGAACTTGCTGATGTAATCGATGGTCCTGCCAACGCCCATGGCTTGCACCAGACGGATCGACACCAGGTTGCGCGACTTGTACAACCCTTCACGCAGGCGGATCGGGCCGAGGAAGGTATTGGTGTCGTTCTTCGGGCGCCAGACCTTATCGAGGTATTCATCGACGAACACGATCGGCGCATCGTTGACCAGGCTGGCGGCGGTGTAGCCGTTGTCCAGCGCGGCGCTGTACACGAAGGGCTTGAAGCTCGAACCCGGCTGACGCTTGGCCTGCATGGCGCGGTTGTAGTTGCTCTGCTCGAAGGCAAAACCACCGACCAGCGAGCGAATGGCGCCGTTCTGCGGATCAAGAGACACCAGCGCACCTTGCGCTTGTGGAATCTGGCTGAATTTCAGCGAATTGTCCGGTTGGCGCTGCACGCGGATCAGGTCACCGACCGCAGCCACGTCCGACGGTTGCTTCGGATTGGCGCCCATGCTGTTGGTGTTCAGGAATGGACGTGCCCATTTCATGCTGTCCCACGCGACGTGTTCCTCGCCGGTGCGGGTGATCACTTGCAGGCCGTTCTTGTCGACCTGAGTGACGATGGCCGGCTCAAGGCTGCTGATGGTCCGCTGTTTGGTCAGTTCGGTGGCCCATGCCTCGCGAGTCTTGCCCGGCAGGCGCGACTCGGGACCGCGATAGCCGTGACGCTGATCGTAGGTCATCAAGCCTTCGTGGACCGCGGTGTTGGCCATTTCCTGAAGATTGCTCGGCACCGTCGTGGTGACGCGGAAACCTTCGGTGTACGCATCGCTGCCATAACGGCCGACCATTTCGGCACGGGCCATTTCAGCGATGTACGGCGCGTTCACTTCCGGCGTCGGCACGTGGTAGCTGGCGTTCAGCGGCTCGTTGATGGCGGTGGTGTAGTCGGCTTCGGTGATCTTGCCGAGCTTGTACATGCGCCCCAGGATCCAGTCGCGACGTTCCTTGCTGCGGGCCGGGTTGGCCAGCGGGTTGAAGCGCGAAGGGGCTTTGGGCAGGCCGGCGATCATCGCCATCTGCGCCAGGCTGACGTCACGAATCGATTTGCCGTAATAAACCTGCGCGGCGGCTTCGATGCCGTAGGCGCGGTTACCCAGGTAGATCTTGTTGACGTACAGCTCGAGGATTTCGTCTTTGGTCAGCTGCCGTTCAATCTGCAGGGCCAGGAGGATTTCGGTGGTTTTGCGCGAGAAACTGCGTTCGCTGGTCAGGAAGAAGTTCTTCGCTACCTGCATGGTGATAGTGCTGCCGCCGGACTGGATGTGTCCGCTTTTTACCAACTGGGTCGCAGCTCGCATCAGGCTGCTGGGGTCGACGCCGTAGTGGTTGGCGAAATTGTCGTCTTCAGCACTTAGTAACGCATTGATGAAATTGGGGGGAATGTCGGCGAACCGGATCGGTGTGCGGCGCATTTCGCCAAATTCTGCGATCAACTTGTTGTCGCTGCTGTACACCCGCAATGGAATCTGCAACTGGATGCTTCTCAGAGCCTCCACAGATGGCAATCCCGGACTAAGGTAAAGAAACGCGCCGCTCAGACCAAGGAGCAGTCCGCAGAAAACGGCGACGATGGACCAACCGAAAAATTTCAGCAGACGAATCAAGGCTTTGGGATATCCAGGGCAAAGAATGAATTGGGCAACAGGGTTCAGATAACAGGGAACGACCCGCGCTTGCAGTAAAAACCGGAAAAAAACGCTGGGCATTATAAGCATTTTTCCGTCGAGGGCGTCATTTGCGCTGCTGTCAAGACGGGTGGTTTGAACGCAACCGGTATTACAGAGTCCGTAAGACACGGATAGTCATAGGGAATTGGTAGTGCTAGGACTCTTCAATAAAAAAGCCAACACGCTTCTGGGGATCGACATCAGCTCCACGTCGGTGAAGCTGCTTGAGCTAAGTCGCCAGGGCGAGCGTTATCGGGTCGAGGCCTATGCGGTCGAGCCCTTGCCCGCCAACGCGGTGGTCGAAAAAAATATCGCCGAGCTCGAAGGCGTGGGCCAGGCACTCTCTCGCGTGCTGCTCAAGGCCAGAACCAACCTCAGGAATGTCGCCGTGGCCGTCGCCGGCTCGGCCGTCATCACCAAAACCATCGAGATGGATGCAGGTCTTTCCGACGACGAGATGGAAAACCAGCTGAAGATCGAGGCCGATCAGTACATCCCTTATCCATTGGATGAAGTCGCCATCGACTTCGAAGTCCAGGGCGCGTCGGCGCGTAACCCCGAGCGGGTGAATGTGTTGCTGGCAGCCTGTCGCAAGGAAAACGTCGAAGTGCGTGAAGCCGCCCTGGCGCTGGCCGGCCTGACGGCACGTGTGGTGGACGTCGAGGCTTATGCGCTGGAACGATCATTCGCGTTGCTGGCCGGTCAGCTGGCGGTCTCGCAGGAAGGGCTGACGGTTGCGGTGGTCGATATCGGCGCGACCATGACCACCCTGAGCGTGCTGTACAACGGGCGGATCATCTACACCCGCGAACAATTGTTCGGCGGTCGTCAGCTGACGGAGGAAATCCAGCGGCGATATGGCCTGACCCTCGAGCAGGCGGGGCTGGCGAAGAAGCAGGGCGGGTTGCCGGATGATTACGTCAGTGAAGTCTTGCAGCCGTTTCGCGATGCGCTGGTGCAGCAGGTTTCCCGGTCGTTGCAGTTCTTCTTCGCCTCCGGTCAGTACAACGCGGTCGATCACATCCTGCTTGCTGGCGGTACCGCGTCGGTCCCGGGGCTTGATCGCCTGATCGAACAGCGGCTGGGCACGCCGACCCAGGTGGCCAACCCGTTCTCCGACATGGCGTTGAGCAGCAAGGTCAACGCCGGTGCCCTGGCAGGTGACGCGCCGGCACTGATGATCGCCTGCGGGCTCGCCCTCAGGAGTTTCGACTGATGGCGCGGATCAATCTTTTACCTTGGCGCGAAGAGCTGCGGGAAGAGCGTCGCAAACGCTTTTTGCTGGCGCTGGTCGGCGTATTGGTGTGCTCGGTGGGCGCGATTTTTATTGCGGATCAGGTCATCAGCAGTGCCATCGACCGGCAAGTGGCCCGTAACGATTACATCGGCAAACAGATTGCCGTGGTCGACGAGCGCATCAAGCAGATCAGCGATCTGAAATCCCGTCGCCAGCAGCTCGTCGAGCGCATGCGCATCATTCAGGACCTGCAAGGCAACCGTCCGATCAGCGGGCGGATTTTCGACCAGTTGGCGCGTACCCTGCCGGACGGGGTGTATTTCACCGAAGTTAAAATGGCCGGTAAAACCCTGTCCATTACCGGCGCGGCAGAATCGAACAATCGTGTTTCGGACCTGATGCGCAATCTGGATGCGTCCGACTGGTTCGATGCGCCGAGTCTCACCGAGGTCAAAGCCACCACCGCCGGGCAGCTGGATCAGGCCAACGTCTTTCAGTTGACCGTCCGTCAGACTCAGCCCGCCGTTGTGGAGGCTGGCAAATGAGCCCCTCGGAATGGTTGGACGGTCTGCGCAAGATCGACATCAACGATCTGGACACCAACAACATGGGTTCCTGGCCGCCGGCGATCAAGGCCCTGGCGGGTATCTTGCTCATGGTTCTGGTGCTGACCCTGGGATACACCTTTTACATCAGTGATCAGGAAGATCACCTCACGCTCAAGCGTGAAGAAGAGTCGACCCTCAAGGAGCAGTTCGCGACCAAGGCGCATATGGCGGCGAACCTGGAGCTGTACACCCAGCAGATGAAAGAGATGGAGAACTCTTTCGGCGTGCTGTTGCGGCAATTGCCCAGTGACACCGAAGTGCCTGGCCTGCTGGAAGACATCACCCGCACCGGCCTCGGAAGTGGGCTGGAGTTCGAGGAGATCAAGCTGCTGCCGGAGGTTACCCAGCAGTTCTACATCGAACTGCCGATCCAGATCACCGTGACCGGCGCCTATCACGACCTGGCGACGTTCGTCAGTGGCGTGGCCGGGTTGCCGCGGATCGTCACGCTGCATGATTTCGACCTCGCGCCGGCCGACCCCGAAGGCGGTCCGAAACTGCGCATGAGCATCCTGGCCAAGACGTACCGCTACAACGACAAGGGGCTGCAGAAATGACCCCGATTCGTTGCTTTTTGATGGTTGTGTTGTTCGCCGGCCTGGCCGGTTGTGGCAATGGCAATGACGTCGGTGACCTCGACGCTTACATGAACGAGGTGCGCCTGCGACCACCCGGCAAGATTGAACCAACGCCGACATTCCGGTCTTACCCAACGTTCACCTACAACGCTGCCAACCTGCGCAGTCCGTTTTCCCGGCAGGTCAGGGTCGACCTGGCGGGGCAGAAGCGCGGCTCGCGCAACGTCAAGCCCGACCCCAATCGGGCCAAGCAATACCTCGAAGGTTTCAACATCGAGCAGTTTGAAATGGTCGGCACGATCTCCAATGCCACCGGCTCCTTTGCGCTGTTGCGCGGGGCAGGCGGGGTGCATCGGCTGAAAGTCGGCGATTACCTGGGGCGTAACGATGGACGGATCGTCGCCATCAGCGGCTCGCAAGTCGATGTGGTCGAAATCGTTCCCGACGGCGAAGGCGCCTGGCTGGAACGACCACGGACCATCCCTTTGAAAGAGCACTCATAGTGGAACTCGAATAATGAACAGGATTTTCTCAACCCTCGGTATCTCGCTATGGATAGCGTTGCTGTCGCCGATGGTACAAGCGGCCAACCTCAAAGCGCTGGATGTCGCCGCGCTGCCGGGTGATCGTGTCGAGTTGAAGTTGTCTTTCGATGGCCCGCCACCGCAGCCTCACGGTTACACAACCGAGTCGCCGGCACGCATTGCGCTGGATCTGCCCGGCGTTGTCAGTCAGCTCAAAAGCAAAAATCGTGAGCTGGGCGGCGGAAATGCCCGCAGCGCCACAGTGGTGGAGGCCAAAGACCGTACGCGGCTTATCATCAATCTGACCCAGTTGACCCCGTACAACGCGCGGGTCGAAGGCAACAGTCTGATCGTGGTGGTTGGGCAAGGCGCCAATAGCAAGGCGTCCCGGCCGGCGACCAGCGCTCCCCGCGCCGCGACTGCAACGCCCGCCCCGACGAAAGCCTACGCCCCCGTGGGCAAGACCATCCGCGGTGTGGATTTCCAGCGCGGCACTCAGGGTGAAGGCAATGTGGTGATTGATCTGTCGGATCCGTCCATTGCCCCGGACATTCAGGAGCGCGACGGCAAGATCATCCTCGGCTTCGCCAGAACCCAATTGCCAGAGCCGCTGCGCGTTCGCCTGGACGTCAAGGATTTCGCCACGCCAGTTCAGTTCGTCAATGCCAGCGCCACGGGTGACCGGGCGACGATCAGCATTGAGCCCAGCGGCGCCTTCGATTATTCGACCTACCAGACTGACAACAAGCTGACGGTCAGCATTCGGCCAATGACCGTCGATGACCTGCAAAAGCGCAATGCAGAGCGTTTTGCCTATACCGGTGAAAAGCTCTCGCTGAACTTCCAGGACATCGATGTACGTTCGGTTCTGCAACTGATCGCCGATTTCACCAACCTCAATCTGGTGGCCAGTGACACGGTGCAGGGCGGCATCACGTTGCGTTTGCAGAACGTGCCGTGGGACCAGGCGCTGGACCTGGTGCTGAAAACCAAAGGCCTGGACAAGCGCAAGATCGGTAACGTCCTGCTGGTGGCGCCGGCCGACGAAATTGCCGCTCGCGAGCGTCAGGAGCTGGAGTCGCAGAAGCAGATCTCCGAACTCGCGCCCCTGCGTCGTGAACTGCTGCAGGTCAACTACGCCAAGGCTGCCGACATTGCCAAGCTGTTCACCTCGGTGACCAGTGCCGAAGCGAAAATCGACGAGCGGGGTTCGATCACGGTTGATGAGCGGACCAACAACATCATTGCCTACCAGACCCAGGACCGGCTCGACGAACTGCGTCGCATCGTTGCGCAACTGGATATCCCGGTGCGTCAGGTGATGATCGAGGCACGAATCGTCGAAGCCAACGTCGACTACGACAAAAGCCTCGGCGTGCGTTGGGGTGGTTCGGTGCAGAACAAGGGTAACTGGAACACTTCCGGGGTCAGCAATGGTTCGTCGACCACCATTGGTACGCCGGGCAGCACCAGCACCAACTCGCCGTTTGTCGACTTGGGCGCTGCGGGCAATACCTCGGGGATCGGCATCGCCTTCATCACCGATAACGTGCTGCTGGACCTGGAACTGACCGCAATGGAGAAGACCGGCAACGGCGAAATTGTCTCGCAACCGAAGGTGGTCACCTCCGACAAGGAAACCGCGAAAATCCTCAAGGGCACCGAGATTCCGTATCAGGAAGCCAGCTCCAGCGGTGCCACGTCGGTGTCTTTCAAGGAAGCGTCGCTGTCCCTTGAGGTCACGCCGCAGATCACCCCGGACAACCGCATCATCATGGAGGTCAAGGTTACCAAGGACGAACCGGACTACCTGAACAAGGTCCAGGATGTGCCGCCGATCAAGAAAAACGAGGTCAATGCCAAGGTCCTGGTCAATGATGGCGAGACCATCGTCATTGGCGGCGTTTTCTCAAATACTCAGAGCAAGGTTGTAGATAAGGTGCCATTTCTCGGTGATGTGCCGTATCTTGGCCGCCTTTTCCGGCGTGATGTGGTTTCGGAGAAAAAATCCGAGCTGCTGGTATTTCTCACTCCGCGTATCATGAATAACCAGGCGATTGCTGTGAGTCATTGATTCTGTGCGAAATTTGATTCTTGTTGGACCGATGGGGGCTGGAAAAAGCACCATCGGCCGGTTGCTGGCCAAAGAGCTGCGCCTGCCGTTCAAAGATTCCGATAAGGAAATTGAATTGCGCACGGGCGCCAATATCCCGTGGATTTTCGATAAAGAAGGCGAACCGGGCTTTCGTGACCGCGAGCAGGCGATGATCGCCGAGCTGTGCGGCTGCGATGGCGTGGTGCTGGCGACCGGTGGCGGCGCGGTGATGCGCGAAGCCAATCGTCGGGCGTTGCATGCCGGTGGTCGGGTGGTCTATCTGCATGCCTCAGTCGAGCAGCAGGTCGGTCGCACGTCCCGCGATCGCAATCGTCCTTTGTTGCGCACCGCCGATCCGGCCAAGACCCTGCGGGATCTGCTGGCGATCCGCGATCCGCTGTATCGGGAAATCGCCGACCTGGTGGTCGAAACCGATGAGCGGCCGCCGCGAATGGTGGTGCTCGATATTCTCGAACGCTTGCAGCAACTACCTCCCCGTTAAAGCGAGGCGCGAAATGCGCTATCCTCGGCGTCCTGTCACGACCGCTCAAGGTTGTGGCGGATTGCTACCGAACGGCGTCACACCAGCAGACGCCGTGGACATTCGTTAACTCAAGGCAGGACGCCTGATTCCATCTTCACTGTGGGGACACATGCAGACACTCAAGGTCGATCTAGGCGAGCGCAGCTACCCGATTCATATTGGCGAAGGTTTGTTGGATCAGCCTGAGCTGCTGGCCCCGCACATCCGCGGACGGCAAGTGGCGATCATCTCCAACGAGACTGTTGCGCCGCTCTATCTCGAACGTCTGACCCGCAGCCTCGCGCAGTTCTCGGTGATTTCCGTGGTGCTGCCCGACGGCGAAGCCTTCAAGACCTGGGAAACCCTGCAACTGATTTTCGACGGCCTGCTGACCGCACGCCACGACCGCCGCACCACAGTGATCGCCCTTGGTGGCGGTGTGATTGGTGACATGGCCGGTTTCGCGGCGGCCTGCTACCAGCGCGGCGTCGATTTCATTCAGGTCCCGACCACGCTGCTGTCGCAAGTCGACTCCTCGGTGGGCGGCAAGACCGGGATCAACCACCCGTTGGGCAAGAACATGGTCGGCGCCTTCTATCAGCCGAACGTGGTGCTGATCGATACCGCCACCCTCAATACCCTGCCGGCCCGCGAACTCTCTGCGGGGCTGGCGGAAGTCATCAAGTACGGGCTGATCTGCGACGAGCCGTTCCTGACCTGGCTCGAAGAAAACGTTGATCGCCTGCGCGCCCTGGACCAGGTCGCCCTGACGTACGCCATCGAGCGTTCCTGCGCCGCCAAGGCTGAGGTGGTCGGTGCCGACGAGAAGGAAACCGGTGTTCGTGCCACGTTGAACCTGGGTCACACCTTCGGACACGCTATCGAAACCCATATGGGCTATGGTGTCTGGCTTCATGGTGAGGCCGTCGCTGCTGGCACCGTAATGGCTTTGGAAATGTCCGCGCGACTGGGCTGGATCAGCGAGCAAGAGCGCGATCGCGGCATTCGCCTGTTTCAGCGTGCCGGCCTGCCGGTCATCCCGCCTGAAGAGATGACGGAAGCCGATTTTCTCGAACACATGGCAATTGACAAGAAAGTGATCGACGGTCGTTTACGCCTGGTGCTGCTGCGCCACATGGGCGAAGCGGTGGTGACCGACGATTATCCGAAAGAAGTTTTACAGGCCACGCTGGGAGCGGATTACCGCGCCCTGGCTCAGCTTAAAGGTTAATAAGATCCCGATGACTAGTTTGCATGCCGACGAGGCTTTCCTCGGCCATTACCAGTTAAGTCATGACCCTTTTGCTCCACGGGTGCCTGGCTTCAAATTCTTCCCGGCCCAGCGCAAACCGGTGCTGGGGCAACTGCATCACCTGGCCCGCTACAGCCAGTTGCTGCTGGTGGTCACCGGCCCTCAAGGCAGTGGCAAGACCCTGCTGCGCCAGGCCCTGGTGGCCAGCACCAATAAGCAATCGGTGCAGAGCGTGGTGGTTTCCGCCCGTGGCGCCGGCGATGCGGCCGGCGTGCTGCGTCAGGTGGCTCAGGCGCTGAACGTTGCCCAGGCTGAGGTCAACGCGATTCTGTCGCAGGTCGTGCAACTGGCGCTGACCGGACAGGAAGTCTATTTGCTGGTGGATGACGCCGAGCAACTCGACGAATCCGCGCTCGAAGCCTTGATGGCCCTGGCGGCCGGAGCGCCGGAAGGTCGCCCGCACGTATTCCTGTTCGGCGAGTCGTCGCTGATTGCGCAACTGGAGGCCCTGAGCCTTGAGGAAGAGCGCTTCCACGTCATCGAATTGCAGCCGTACACCGAAGAAGAAACCCGCGAATACCTGGACCAGCGTCTCGAAGGCGCCGGTCGGGGTATCGAACTTTTCACCGCGGATCAGATCTCTGATATTCACGAAAGCTCCGACGGTTGGCCTGGCAACATCAACCAGGTCGCCCGCGATGCAATGATCGAAGCCATGATTGCCAGCCGCTCAGCGGTCAAGCGTCCAAGTATGGGGTTCAACATGCCGAAGAAACACGTATTGGCGATTTCCGCCGTCGTCGTGGTCGCGGTAGCCGCCGCCTGGTTGATGCCAGGTCGCAGCAAAGCACCGACCACCGGCGCGCCAGCCAACGAACAGGCGCAACTGCCGCTCGGCCAGGGCACGCCACAACCTAACAGTGGCGGTGCGCCTTCCGTCGAATTCGCCGGTAATTCGCAACCGATGCCATTGCCACTGGTCGGCAACTCGCAACCGGTCATGCGCGGGCCACTGGCCGAAGCGGCCGGTGGTATCACCGAAGGCGACGACGGCGTGCCGGTCGAAGGTTCCAGCGCTACACCGCCCACCGTGACCACCACTGCGCCACCAGCGGGCATCCAGCCTGGCCCTGCGCCAACGCCTGCCGCCAAACCGGTGCCAGCGCCGACTCAGGTCGCGACCGCCAAGCCAGCCCCGGTAGCGCCTGCCGTGAAGCCGGCTCCAGCGCCAGCCAAACCTGCCGTCGTGGCCACCGCCAAGCCTGCCGAGAAGCCAGCCGCCGCAGCTGCGAAAGGCGCCGGTGGCACCTGGTACGCCGGGCAACCGACAAGTAACTATGTGGTGCAGATCCTCGGCACCAGCTCCGAAGCGACTGCGCAAAACTTCGTGAAAGAGCAGGGCGGCGAGTACCGTTATTTCAAGAAAGTCCTCAACGGCAAGCCGCTTTACGTCATCACTTACGGTAACTTCGCCAACCGTGATGCAGCCCTTACCGCCATCAAGGCCTTGCCAGCGAAGGTTCAGGCTGGTAAACCTTGGCCTCGCACTGTCGCCAGCGTCCAACAGGAACTGGCAACAACTCGCTGAAGATTCGGCGGCCTTACCCAGGCCGCCTCTCCAAGCACCTCAAAATTTCCGCAAGCGCATGCCGTCTCTCCAGACCGCGTGCCTTGTGGTGTCTGCGTCACAGTAGTCTTTGAGTCGTTGCAGTCAAAATTTAAAAAAGTTTTGACTAGCACAGCAGATCGCTTTAAACCTTTCACAAATGCGACATAGATTTGCGACAGTTCGTCGTCAAATTTGTGAGCGTCTGTGTCGCTGTGTACAATGACCACCCTTTTGCCCCCGCTAAGCCGGCGTACGTTCGGCGCGGATCGCAAGTGGTTGAATTGAAAAGAAATTTGCCTCGAAAAGAGGCAGCCTGGTGAGAAAGTGTCTATGAAAGCAGGTCTGTACCAACCAGATGAATTCAAGGATAACTGCGGTTTCGGCCTGATAGCCCATATGCAGGGCGAGCCCAGTCATACCCTTTTGCAAACGGCCATCGAGGCCCTGACCTGCATGACCCACCGCGGTGGGATCAACGCCGACGGCAAGACCGGTGACGGTTGTGGCTTGCTGATTCAAAAGCCGGATGTGTTCCTGCGAGCCATTGCCCAGGAAACCTTCGGTGTCGACCTGCCCAAGCAATATGCGGTGGGCATGGTCTTCTTCAACCAGGACCCGGTCAAAGCCGAAGCCGCTCGCGAGAACATGAACCGCGAGATTCTGGCCGCCGGCCTGCAACTCGTCGGCTGGCGCAAAGTGCCGATCGACACCAGCGTCCTCGGCCGTCTGGCCCTTGAGCGCCTGCCGCAGATCGAACAGGTGTACATCGGTGGTGAAGGCCTGAGCGACCAGGACATGGCGATCAAGCTGTTCACCTCCCGTCGTCGCTCGTCCGTGGCCAACGCCGCCGACACCGATCACTACATCTGCAGCTTTTCGCACAAGACCATTATTTATAAAGGCCTGATGATGCCGGCGGATCTGTCCGCCTTCTATCCAGACCTCAGCGACCAGCGCCTGCAAACCTCGATTTGCGTGTTCCACCAGCGCTTCTCCACCAACACCCTGCCGAAATGGCCGCTGGCTCAACCGTTCCGCTTCCTGGCGCACAACGGCGAAATCAACACCATCACCGGTAACCGCAACTGGGCCGTGGCCCGTCGCACCAAGTTCACCAACGATTTGATGGACCTGGAAGAACTCGGCCCATTGGTGAACCGCGTCGGCTCCGACTCCTCCAGCATGGACAACATGCTCGAACTGATGGTCACAGGCGGCATCGACCTGTTCCGTGGCGTGCGGATGATCATTCCGCCTGCGTGGCAGAACGTCGAAACCATGGACCCGGACCTGCGTGCGTTCTACGAATACAACTCGATGCACATGGAACCGTGGGACGGCCCGGCCGGCGTGGTAATGACCGACGGTCGCTACGCGGTGTGCCTGCTCGACCGTAACGGTCTGCGTCCGGCGCGTTGGGTCACCACCAAGAACGGTTTCATCACCCTGGCTTCGGAAATCGGTGTCTGGAACTACCAGCCCGAAGACGTGATCGCCAAGGGCCGTGTCGGTCCGGGCCAGATCTTTGCCGTGGACACCGAAACCGGTCAGATCCTCGACACTGATGCCATCGACAATCGCTTGAAGTCCCGTCATCCGTACAAGCAATGGCTGCGCAAGAATGCCCTGCGCATCCAGGCGACCATGGAAGACAACGACCACGGTTCGGCTTTCTATGACGTCGACCAGCTCAAGCAATACATGAAGATGTATCAGGTCACGTTCGAAGAGCGCGACCAGGTGCTGCGTCCGCTCGGTGAACAAGGCTACGAAGCCGTGGGTTCGATGGGCGACGATACGCCGATGGCCGTGCTGTCCCAGCGCGTGCGCACGCCGTACGACTATTTCCGCCAGCAGTTCGCGCAGGTCACCAACCCGCCGATCGACCCGCTGCGTGAAGCCATCGTCATGTCGCTGGAGATCTGCCTCGGTGCCGAGCGCAACATCTTCCAGGAGTCGCCGGAACACGCCTCGCGCGTGATCCTCAGCTCGCCGGTCATTTCCCCGGCCAAGTGGCGCTCGCTGATGAACCTCGATCGCCCGGGCTTCGAGCGCGCGATCATCGACCTCAACTACGACGAAAGCGTCGGCCTCGAAGCGGCCATCCGCAACGTCGCCGATCAGGCTGAAGAAGCCGTGCGCTCCGGTCGCACCCAGGTCGTGTTGAGCGATCGTCACATTGCTCCGGGCAAGCTGCCGATCCACGCTTCGCTCGCCACCGGCGCGGTGCACCACCGCCTGACCGAAAAAGGCCTGCGTTGCGACTCCAACATCCTCGTGGAAACCGCCACCGCTCGCGACCCGCATCACTTTGCGGTGTTGATCGGTTTCGGCGCCTCGGCGGTCTATCCGTTCCTGGCTTACGAAGTGCTGGGCGACCTGATCCGTACCGGTGAAGTGCTGGGCGACCTCTACGAGGTGTTCAAGAACTACCGCAAAGGCATCACCAAAGGTCTGCTGAAGATCCTGTCGAAGATGGGCATCTCGACCATCACCTCGTACCGCGGTGCGCAACTGTTCGAAGCCATCGGCCTGTCCGAAGAAGTTTGCGAGCTGAGCTTCCGTGGCGTGCCGAGCCGCATCAAGGGTGCGCGCTTCGTCGACATCGAAGCCGAGCAGAAAGCACTCGCCGCCGAAGCCTGGAGCCCGCGCAAGCCGATCCAGCAGGGTGGTTTGCTGAAATTCGTCCACGGTGGCGAATATCACGCGTACAACCCGGACGTGGTCAACACCCTGCAAGCCGCTGTGCAGCAGGGCGACTACAGCAAGTTCAAGGAATACACGGCGCTGGTGGACAACCGTCCGGTGTCGATGATCCGTGACATGTTCAAGGTCAAAACCCTGGACACGCCGCTGGACATCAGCGAGATCGAACCGCTGGAATCGGTGCTCAAGCGCTTTGACTCCGCGGGCATCTCGTTGGGCGCCTTGTCGCCGGAAGCTCACGAAGCCCTGGCCGAAGCCATGAACCGCCTCGGTGCGCGTTCCAACTCCGGCGAAGGCGGCGAAGACCCGGCGCGCTACGGCACCATCAAGAGCTCGAAAATCAAGCAAGTCGCGACTGGCCGTTTTGGTGTGACCCCGGAATACCTGGTCAACGCTGAAGTGCTGCAGATCAAGGTCGCCCAGGGCGCCAAGCCCGGCGAAGGTGGTCAGCTGCCAGGTGGCAAGGTCAACGGTCTGATCGCCAAGCTGCGTTATGCAGTGCCGGGCGTGACTCTGATCTCGCCGCCGCCGCACCACGACATCTATTCGATTGAAGACTTGTCGCAGCTGATTTTCGACCTGAAACAAGTCAACCCGAAGGCCCTGGTCTCGGTGAAACTAGTTGCAGAAGCGGGCGTCGGTACCATCGCTGCCGGTGTGGCCAAGGCCTATGCGGACTTGATCACCATCTCCGGCTACGACGGCGGCACCGGCGCTTCGCCGCTGACCTCGATCAAATACGCGGGCGCTCCGTGGGAACTCGGCCTGGCCGAAACTCACCAGACCCTGCGCGGCAACGACCTGCGCGGCAAAGTCCGGGTACAAACCGACGGCGGCCTGAAAACCGGCCTCGACGTGATCAAGGCAGCGATCCTCGGCGCTGAAAGCTTCGGCTTCGGCACCGCGCCAATGATCGCGCTGGGCTGCAAATACCTGCGCATCTGCCACCTGAACAACTGCGCCACTGGCGTCGCGACTCAGAACGAGAAGCTACGCAAGGATCACTACATCGGCACCGTCGACATGGTGGTGAATTTCTTCACCTACGTCGCCGAAGAAACCCGTGAGTGGCTGGCCAAGCTGGGCGTGCGCTCCCTCGAGGAGTTGATCGGCCGTACCGATCTGCTGGACATCCTCGAAGGCCAGACCGCCAAGCAGCAACACCTGGACCTGACCCCGTTGCTCGGCAGCGATCACATCCCGGCGGACAAACCTCAGTTCTGCCAGGTCGACCGCAACCCGCCGTTCGACAAAGGCCTGCTGGCCGAAAAAATGGTCGACATGGCCACCTCGGCCATCAACGACAAGAGCGGCGCCGATTTCGCCCTGGATATCTGCAACTGCGACCGTTCGATCGGCGCACGGATCTCCGGTGAAATCGCTCGCAAACACGGCAACCAAGGCATGGCGAACGCGCCGATCACCTTCCGCTTCAAAGGGACGGCCGGTCAGAGCTTCGGTGTGTGGAACGCCGGCGGCCTGAACATGTACCTGGAAGGCGACGCCAACGACTACGTCGGCAAAGGCATGACCGGCGGCAAACTGGTCATCGTTCCGCCGAAGGGCAGCGTCTACAAGACTCAGGACAGTGCCATCATCGGCAACACCTGCCTGTACGGCGCCACGGGCGGCAAGCTGTTCGCCGCCGGCACCGCCGGCGAGCGTTTTGCCGTGCGTAACTCCGGTGCCCACACGGTTGTGGAAGGCACGGGCGATCACTGCTGCGAGTACATGACCGGTGGTTTCGTCTGCGTATTGGGCAAGACCGGTTACAACTTCGGCTCAGGCATGACCGGCGGTTTCGCCTACGTGCTCGACCAGGACAACACCTTCGTTGACCGGGTCAACCACGAACTGGTGGAAATCCAGCGGATCAGCGGTGAGGCGATGGAAGCCTATCGCAGCCACTTGCAACGCGTGCTGAACGAATACGTCGAGGAAACCGACAGCGAATGGGGTCGTAACCTCGCTGAAAACCTCGACGACTACCTGCGTCGTTTCTGGCTGGTCAAGCCTAAGGCTGCCAACCTGAAATCGTTGCTTTCCAGCACCCGTGCCAACCCGCAGTGATATGCGCCTGAAGAGTTTGATGAGGTTTTAACAATGGCTGAACGTCTGAATAACGACTTCCAGTTCATCGATGTCGGGCGCAAAGATCCGAAGAAGAAACTGTTGCGTCAACGCAAGAAAGAGTTCGTGGAGATCTACGAACCCTTCAAACCCCAGCATTCGGCCGATCAGGCCCACCGCTGCCTGGGCTGCGGTAACCCGTATTGCGAATGGAAGTGCCCGGTGCACAACTTCATTCCGAACTGGCTGAAGCTGGTGGCCGAGGGCAACATCCTTCAGGCCGCCGAGCTGTCGCACCAGACCAACACCCTGCCGGAAGTGTGCGGCCGGGTGTGCCCGCAGGATCGTCTGTGCGAGGGTGCCTGCACCCTCAACGACGGTTTCGGCGCGGTGACCATCGGTTCGGTCGAGAAGTACATCACCGACACCGCGTTCGCCATGGGCTGGCGCCCGGACATGTCCAAGGTCATCCCGACCGGCAAGCGTGTTGCGATCATCGGCGCAGGCCCGGCAGGCCTGGGTTGTGCCGACGTGCTGGTACGCGGCGGCGTGACCCCGGTGGTGTTCGACAAGAACCCGGAAATCGGCGGTTTGCTGACCTTCGGCATCCCGGAGTTCAAGCTGGAAAAGACCGTGCTGAGCAATCGTCGCGAAGTCTTCACCGGCATGGGCATCGAGTTCCGCCTGAACACCGAAGTGGGCAAGGACGTGACCGTCGAGCAGCTGCTCGAAGAATACGATGCCGTGTTCATGGGCATGGGCACCTACACCTACATGAAGGGCGGCTTTGCCGGTGAAGATCTGCCGGGCGTGCATGACGCGCTCGACTTCCTGATCGCCAACGTCAATCGCAACCTGGGCTTTGAAAAGTCGCCGGAAGATTTCGTCGACATGAAAGGCAAGAAGGTCGTGGTGCTGGGCGGCGGCGACACAGCGATGGACTGCAACCGTACGTCGATTCGCCAGGGCGCCAAGTCGGTGACCTGCGCTTATCGTCGCGACGAAGCGAACATGCCGGGCTCGCGCAAAGAGGTGAAGAACGCCAAGGAAGAAGGCGTGAAATTCCTCTACAACCGCCAGCCGATCGCCATCGTTGGTGAAGACAAGGTCGAAGGCGTGAAGGTGGTCGAGACCCGTCTCGGCGAACCGGACGCCCGTGGCCGTCGCAGCCCCGAGCCGATCCCGGGTTCCGAAGAGATCATCCCGGCCGACGCCGTGGTCATCGCCTTCGGTTTCCGTCCGAGCCCGGCGTCGTGGTTCGAACAGCACAGTATCCAGACCGACAGCCAGGGCCGCGTTGTGGCCCCGGAACAAGGTAAATTCAAGCACCAGACCAGCAACCCGAAAATCTTCGCCGGTGGCGATATGGTTCGCGGTTCTGACCTGGTGGTGACGGCGATCTTCGAGGGCCGCAATGCCGCCGAAGGGATCCTGGATTACCTGGGCGTCTGATCCCCCGATCCTGACCTGAAATGGGATCAAAATGTGGGAGCGGGCTTGCTCGCGAAGACGGAGTGTCAGTCAGCAGTGATGTTGCCTGACACTCCGTCTTCGCGAGCAAGCCCGCTCCCACATTGGTTTCAGGGTGTTGCCAAACATCGCATTCCACCGCGACAAATTGACCCGATAGACAAAAGGCTGACCTGCAACCGTGCCTTTTGCGTCGCGCTCTGAGAAAATGCCCGCACTTTTTTTCCGGATGCCGACATGACTGCCCTGAAGAACGACCGTTTCCTTCGCGCCCTGCTCAAGCAACCCGTAGACGTCACCCCTGTGTGGATGATGCGTCAGGCCGGTCGCTACCTGCCGGAATACCGCGCCAGCCGTGCCAAGGCCGGTGACTTCATGAGCCTGTGCATGAACCCGGAGTTCGCTTGCGAAGTCACGATGCAACCGCTCGACCGCTATCCGCAACTGGACGCGGCGATTCTGTTCTCCGACATCCTGACCATCCCGGACGCTATGGGCCAGGGCCTGTACTTCGAAACCGGTGAAGGTCCGCGCTTCAAGAAAGTCGTCAGCACGATGGCCGACATCGAAGCCCTGCCGATTCCTGATCCGCACAAAGACCTCGGTTACGTCATGGACGCGGTCAGCACCATCCGCCGCGAACTGAACGGCCGAGTGCCGCTGATCGGCTTCTCCGGCAGCCCATGGACCCTGGCCACCTACATGGTCGAAGGCGGCTCGTCGAAAGACTTCCGCAAGACCAAGGCGATGCTCTACGACAACCCGCAAGCCATGCACCTGCTGCTGGACAAGCTCGCACAGTCGGTCACCAGCTACCTCAACGGCCAGATCATGGCCGGCGCGCAAGCGGTGCAGATCTTTGACACCTGGGGCGGCAACCTCTCGGCGGCGGCGTATCAGGAGTTCTCCCTGGCCTACATGCGCAAAATCGTCAGCGGCCTGATCCGCGAACACGAAGGCCGCAAAGTGCCGGTCATCCTGTTCACCAAGAACGGCGGCCTGTGGCTGGAAAGCATCGCCGACGCCGGCGCTGACGCGCTGGGCCTGGACTGGACCTGCGACATCGGCAACGCCCGTGACCGCGTCGGCAACAAAGTCGCCCTGCAAGGCAACATGGACCCGACCGTACTCTACGCCAAGCCAGAAGCCATTCGCGCCGAAGTCGGCCGGATCCTCGCCAGCTATGGCAAAGGCAGCGGCCACGTGTTCAACCTCGGCCATGGCATCACCCCGGAAGTCGACCCGGAACACGCTGGCGCCTTCCTGCGTGCGGTGCATGAGTTGTCGGCGCAGTATCACGAGTGATCGTCGCCCAATAAAAAACGCCCGGCTTATGCCGGGCGTTTTTGTTTGGTGTACTCGGTCAAATGTGGGAGCGGGCTTGCTCGCGAAGGCGGTGTGTCAGGCAACATTGATATCAACTGACACGACGCCTTCGCGAGCAAGCCCGCTCCCACAGGGGGGTTGGGTCAGGCCTTCACTCCGCCCAACGGCGGCAACTTCGCCAGCTTCAACGCCACCAACAGCGCAATCACCAGCAACGCACCAATAAACAGCCCAATCCCGTTCCATCCGCCCAAGTGCCAGAACACCCCGCCCGCCGTCCCCGCAATACTCGACCCGGCGTAATAGCTGAACAGGTACAGCGACGACGCCTGCCCCTTGGCCTTGACCGCCCGACGCCCAATCCAGCTGCTCGCCACCGAGTGCGCGCCAAAGAAGCCGAACGTGAAGATCAGCATGCCGATAATCACCACCGGCAGCGGCGTGAACATGGTCAGGGCAAGGCCGGCGAGCATCAGCACAATCGTCGCCCACAGCACTTTGCGCCGGCCCAGTTTGTCGGCCAAAGAACCGATTTTCGCCGAGCTGTAGATACCCGACAGGTACACCACCGACAGCAGCCCGACGAACACCTGATCCATGTCGTACGGCTCGGCCAGCAATCGGTAGCCGATGTAGTTGAACAACGTGACGAACGCGCCCATCAGCACAAAGGCCTCAAGAAACAACAGCGGCAACCCGGCGTCGCGAAAGTGCATGGTGAAGCCGTCGAGCAAGCTGCGCGGATGCAGCGAGCGAGCGCGGAAGTTGCGTGATTCGGGGAGGATTTTCCAGAACACCGTCGCCGCGATCAGCGCCAGACCGCCGATCACCAGCATCGCCGTGTGCCAGCTGACGAAGTCGATCAACACGCCGGTGATCAAGCGTCCGCTCATCCCGCCAATCGCATTGCCACCGATGTACAGCCCCATCGCCAAGCCGATGTGCTGCGGGTGGATCTCTTCGCTCAGGTAGGTCATGGCGACCGCCGCCAGGCCGCTCAACGACAAGCCGATCAACGCACGCATCACCAGCACGCCTTGCCAGCTCGGCATCATCGCACTGGCCATGGTGCACAGCGCGGCGGCGAACAGCGCCGCGACCATCACCGGTTTGCGTCCGACACGGTCGGAGATCGGGCCGGTGATCAGCAGGCCGATGGCGAGCATGCCAGTGGCCACCGACAGGATCAGGCTGCTTTGCGCCGCGTTGATCGAATACTCGTGGGATAGCAGCGGCATCATCGGCTGCACGCAGTAGAGCAAAGCGAAGGTCGCGAAGCCGCCGGAGAACAGCGCCAGCACCGTGCGCATGAACATCGGCGTGCCTTTCTCGATGTAGATCTCTTTCAATTCGGCGACAACATCGTCCACCGCAGCGGGCGGAACTTCATGGGCAAGGGGGGCGACAGCAGTTTTCACTTCGGACCTCGGAGGGCGCAGCCGGTCAGGCAATGAAAAAAGCATATAGCTGCCTAATGATTCAATCCAATATATTGTTCGACCTGTTTGATAGGTTTTACGACCTAATGGAGTTTTCATGGAATTGCGTCACCTGCGCTACTTCATCGCCGTCGCCGAAGAACTGCACTTCGGTCGCGCCGCTCAAGTGTTGGGCATCTCGCAACCGCCGCTGAGCCAGCAGATCCAGGCGCTGGAGCAAGAGGTGGGCGCACGGTTGTTCGAGCGAACCAATCGTCGGGTCGAGCTCAGCGAGGCCGGTCGGCTATTTCTGGAGGAAGCGCGATTGGTGTTGGCACAGGTCGACAAAGCAGCTGATGTGGCGCGTCGTGCGCAGCTCGGTGAGTTGGGCGAGCTGAAGATCGGCTTTACCTCGTCGGCGCCGTTCAACTCGACCATTCCCCAGGCGATTTTCTCGTTTCGCCAGCGTTTCCCGGCGGTGCATTTGAATCTACGGGAAATGAGCAGCACCCAAGTGGCCGACGCGCTGGTGGATGAGTCGATCGAAGTCGGCATCATGCGACCGCTTGGGCTGCCGGATTCACTCAGCGTCGTGGAACTGATGCGTGAGCCGCTGGTGGCGGTGCTCAGCTCCAAACATCCGCTGGTCAACGGCAGTGAAGAAGGGTTGTTCCTTGCGGCATTGGCCCTCGAACCGTTCGTATTTTTCCCACGCAGTTATGGCAGCGGTCTGTACGCACAGTTGCTCAGCCTGGCCCGTGATGCCGGCTTCAGCCCACACTTCGCGCAAGAGGCGGGCGAGGCGATGACGATAATCGGATTGGTGGCGGCGGGGCTGGGTGTGTCGGTGCTGCCGGCGTCCTATCAGCGGATGCGCATTGACGGCGTGGTGTACCGACCGTTGCTCGATCCGGCAGCGGTGTCGGCGGTGTGGCTGGTGCAGCGCAAGGATCAGAAATCACCGATGGCCAAGGCGTTTGTGGATTTGTTGACGAGGAAGGTTGAAGGGGCTTGAGCGAAGGGACACTTAACGTAACGCAATGCTCTTGGCGTGTGATGGCATTGGAAGTGGCGCGGTCAGGCGAATGGCCAGTGGTTGCCCCTGTTTCCGTTTCACGCAATACTCCTCCCGTTCCCGAAAGGGGCTTGTGAGACTCTGAGGATCCTGGGCAACCGGCCATCGCAGAGCCAGACAGGTACAGGGCGATGACAAGCCGACCTGTTTGTGAAAGGGCGCCGAAAGGCGCCCTTTGTCGTTTCCAGTGTTACTGAACCTTCGCCAAATCCCCTTTCAACGCAACACCGGCCATGATCGCCCCGGCGTGGCATTCATAGGTCTTGGCGTCTTTGCGCTCATTGCTCTTGTAGAAGCTGACAATGTTGGTCACCGCATTAGCCCCGGCGCTTTTCGCCGCCTGGTGCAGGCTGATGATTGCCGATTGCGCGACCCATTCGCAGGCGACTTCGTCGGACTTGTTGAAGGCGTTGGTTTTTTTGTTGGTCACGGAACCGGCGCTGATGACGGTGACGTTGCCGGCCGGGGTGTTGCCGGCCAGGTAGAACTTCACGCTGCCGTCGATTTTCCCGGTGCGGGTGGCTTCGGCCACAGCTTTGTCGAATGGCAGGTACACCGGCGTATCACGTGCCTGGCTGACGGCCGGAACGGCGCAGATCAGCAGGGTGGCGGCAGCGGCGAGTTTCTTGAAGTGCATGGAGGTCTCCTTGACCCGGATTAGTTCGGTTACGACCAGCGACGGAAAATCAACGAGGTGTTGACGCCGCCAAAGGCGAAATTGTTGTTCATCACGTATTCGTTGCTCATCTGGCGGAATTCGCCGCGCAGGTAGTCGAGCTTGCCGCAGTGCGGATCGACCTCGTCGAGGTTGAACGTGTGGACGTACAGGTCGCGGTTCATCATTTCGATGCTGAACCAGGACTCCAGTGCACCGCAGGCACCCAGGGTGTGACCGAGGAAGCTCTTTTGCGAACTGATCGGCATGTGTTCGCCGAACAACGCGCTGGTTGCCAGTGTTTCGGCAATGTCGCCCTGTTCTGTAGCCGTGCCGTGACCGTTTACGTAACCGATGTCTGACGGCTGCAGCCCGGCGTCTTCCAGCGCCAGTTCCATGGCCCGGCGCATGGTGACCTGTTCTGGACGGGTGGTGTGCTGGCCGTCGGCGTTGCTGCCGAAACCGACGAGTTCGGCATGGATGTGCGCGCCGCGCGCCAACGCATGTTCGAGTTCTTCAAGCACCAGCATGCCGCCGCCTTCACCGATCACCAGGCCATCGCGGTCTTTGTCGTACGGGCGCGGGCTGGTTTGCGGGGCATCGTTTTTCAGGCTGGTGGCGTAGAGCGCGTCGAAGACCATGGCTTCGGTCGGGCACAGCTCTTCGGCGCCGCCGGCGAGCATCAGCGGCAGGCGGCCGAACTTGATCGATTCGTAAGCGTAGCCGATGCCCTGGCTGCCGCTGGTGCAGGCGCTGGAGGTCGGGATCAGCCGGCCGGTGAGGCCGAAGAAGATGCTGATATTCGCCGCGGTTGTGTGCGGCATCATCCGCACGTAGGAGTTGGCGTTCAGGCCCTCGGCCACCGAGTTGAGCAGCATGTTGCCGAACGCTTTGATCTCGTCGGTGCTGCCGGTGGACGAGCCGCAGGCGACGCCCATGCGCCCGTCCTTGATGATCGGGTTACCCAACAGTCCGGCATCGGCCAGCGCCTGTTCTGATGCGCCAACGGCCAGGCGCGAAACCCGGCCCATGCTGCGCAGCTGCTTGCGGGTCCAGTGGCTCGGGACTTTGAAGTCGTCGATGGGCCCGGCCAGGCGCGTGTTGAGTTCGGTGAACCGATCCCACTCGTCCATCCGCCGAATGCCGCTGCGGTTGGCCGCGAAGTTGCCGGCGATGGTGTCCCAGTCGCTGCCCAGTGAGGTGATGCCGGCCATGCCGGTGACGACGACGCGCTTCATCAGCACAGGCCTCCGTTGACGGCCAGAACCTGCCGGGTGATGTACGACGCTTCCGCCGACATCAGGAAATTCACCGCGCTGGCCACCTCTTCCGGGGTGCCCATGCGCTGTGCGGGAATCATTTTCATCAGTTCTTCCACCGGCACGTTGTCGTCGAGCATGGCTGTGTCGATCAGGCCGGGTGCGACACAGTTGACGGTGATTTTGCGCTTGCCCAGTTCGATCGCCAACGCTTTCGCTGCGCCGATCAAACCGGCCTTGGAGGCGCTGTAGTTGACCTGCCCGCGATTGCCGATCAACCCGGAAACCGAGGTGATGCAAACAATCCGCCCGGCCGCACGACGCCGGATCATCGGCATCATCACCGGGTGCAGTACGTTGTAGAAGCCGTCGAGGTTGGTGCGCATCACCACATCCCAATCATCCTCGCTCAGCGCCGGGAAAGCACCGTCACGCGTCAGGCCAGCGTTCAGCACTACGCCGTAATAGGCGCCATGCGCTTCCACGTCGGCTTCGAGGATGGCTTTGCAGCTGGCACGGTCGGAGACGTCGAATTGCAGGACGCGTGCTGTGCGTCCCAGCGCCTGGATTTCGCCCTGAACGGCGATGGCGTCGGCCAGGCCGCTGCGGCAATGCAGCACGATGTCGTGTCCGGCCTGGGCCAGACGCAACGCGATAGCGCGGCCGATGCCACGGCTGGAACCGGTGACCAGTACGGACTCAGTCATCACTGGGCTCCTTGGGATTCATGAAGGTATTGGGCGGCCTGAGGCGGGCGGAACACGTTCAGACGGGCGGTGGCGTGAATGCCGGGGGCGTTGATGTGGCATTCGAACACGCCCATGCCGTTGTCGTCTTCCAGCGAGCGTATGCCGTGGATGGTCAGCTCGGTGCCCGCGGGGAAGTGTTCCACGTTGCATTCGAATTTACGGGTGCCGAGCAGGAAGCCCAGCGCCACCGCATCACCGCGCTGGCGCGCATGGCAACCGGCGTAGGCGGCGACGCTCTGGGCCATCAGTTCGATGCCGACCCAGGCCGGCAGGCTGCCGTCGGGACGGTTGAACAGGCCGCCGGGCTTGACGGTGAGGCGGGTGTGAATCTGCTCGTCATCGAACGCCAGGATCTGATCGATGAGGATCATGTCGCCAGCGTGCGGCAGCAGCTCGGCGAGCGGCCAGTCAATCATGGGGCGTCTCCGATAATCAGGCTGACGTTGTTGCCACCGAAGGCAAACGAATTGCTCATCAGGTAGCGAGGTGCAATGGACGTCAGGCGATCGGCCGGGGTCACCCACTGCAACGCCGGCAAGTCGGGGTCGGGCTGACCGTCCCAGACGTGGGGCGGCAAGAGGCTTTCCCGGTTGCCCGCGCTCAGGCTCAACCAGCAGAACGCCGCTTCCAGGGCGCCGGCAGCGCCGAGCGTATGGCCGGTCATCGGTTTGGTGGAAGAGCAGGGCACGCCATGCGGGAACAGGGCCGAGACCGCCAGGCTTTCCATTGCGTCGTTGTGTTGGGTCGCGGTGCCGTGCAGGTTCAGGTAGCCGATGTGTTCGGTCTGCAAATTTGCGCGGCTCAGGGCTTTGCTCATCGCTTGCAGGGCACCCCGGCCGGTTGGTTCCGGCGCCGAGATATGGTGCGCATCGGAACTCGCGCCGCTGCCGAGCAAGGCAATCGGTTGGCTGTCGCCGGCCTTTTTGCTCATCAGAAACAGCACGGCGGCTTCGCCGATATTGATGCCGTTGCGGTTGACCGAAAACGGGTTGCAGCGCTGCTCGGACACCGCTTCCAGCGCCGAAAAGCCGTTGAGGGTCAGCTTGCACAAACTGTCGACGCCACCGCACAGCACGGCATCGCACATGCCCAGGTCCAGCAGGCGCTGGGCACTCATCAACGCCCGGGCACTTGAGGTGCAGGCGGTCGAGATCACATACGCCGGGCCGCTCAATTGCAGCCAGTCGGCGAGGAAGTTGGCCGGTGCGCCGAGCTCCTGCTGCTGATAGTCGTAGTCGGCGGGGAATTCATGTTCACGGATGTAATGGGCCAGGCCACGGCTGGCCTCATCGATGCCCGAGGTGCTGGTGCCCAGGATCACGCCGATTCGATCGCGGCCGTAAGTCTGGATCGCTTGATCAATCTCGTCGCGAATTTGCAGCGCGGCTTCCAGCAGCAGTTGGTTGTTGCGGCTGCTTTGCTCGGCCAGTTCCGGTGGGATCGGCGCCAGTTCGCCACGCACCGCCGCCACCGGCAACGACCGCTCCGGCACCCAGCCAGACTCGCTGCGCATGCCGGAGCAATCGCCGGCAAACAGGTTGCGGGCGACTTCCTGTTTGTCGCGACCCAGGGCGCAGATCACCCCGAGGGCATTCAGGTAGGCAGTCATGGCGTTTCACCGCTCAGAGGCGTGACCAGGTACTTCGGACCTTTAGGCAGGTTCAACTCGAATCTCAGTGGTTGCGAGTACTGTACGTCCCAGCGAGCGGGCAGGGAACGTTGCGAGCCATGTTGCCAGGCGTCGGGGTAGTTGCCCTGCAACTCGCCTTGCGGGGTCAGCGCGAACAGTAAGGCGGCGAACAACTCCCGGGCTTCCGGATTCGGCGGCAACAGGCCGTCGGCCTGCCACTGGCCATCGATCAGTTTCTGGCGTGCCTGCGGAATGCCCAGCAAGTCCATCATCGACCAGCGAATGCCAGGGCCTTCGCGCGCAATCACCAGCACCCAGTCCTGACGCTGATCAGCCAGCAAGCGCTGAATGTGCAACTGCTGCGGCAACGGCAGGTTGTCGGTTTGCCCGGGCAGCGGCGCCTGGCTGGCGCAAGCGCTCAGCAGCAGGAGGCAGCCCAGAAGCAGGTAACGAATCATGTGACATCTCTTGCGCAAAGTTCCGACAACACGCGGAGCCGACGCTTGGGTTCGCTGACGAACGGATTACGCTCATCCCAGGCATAACCGGCGAGGATTGCGCTGATCATGCGGCGGATGTCCGCTGAGCTGCCCGGATGAAAAATTACATCCTGGAAGGTCCCGGCGTACCAGCCTTCGACGTAGCAGCGGAAGGTGTCGACGCCACGTTTGAGTGGTGCGGCGAACTCGGTTTGCCAGTCAACGCTTTCACCTTGCAGTTGCCGATGCAAGACGCCGGCGGCCATGCTCGCCGAGCGCATGGCGATGGTCACGCCGGAGGAGAACACCGGGTCGAGGAATTCTGCGGCGTTGCCCAGCAGCGCAAACCCCGGGCCGTGCAAGGTTTTGACGTTGGCCGAGTAGCCGCCGATGGTGCGCGCCGGCGTGTCCCACACGGCGTTTTTCAGCACGCCTTCCAGGCTTGGGGTTTCAGCGATGAAACCGCGCAGGCAATCGTCCAGATTCTCCATGCGCCCTTCGAAATGTTCGGCGGCCGCGACCACGCCCACCGAGCACCGGCCGTTGCTGAACGGAATGGTCCAGAACCAGATGTCGCGATGGATCGGGTGGGTGGTGATGAGGATCTTTTCGCGCTCGAAGGTCGGGCTGTCGATATGGTCTTCGACGTGGGTGAACACCGCTTGGCGCACCGGGAAATTCGACGGTGCTTCAAGGTCCAGCAGGCGCGGCAGCACGCGACCGTAGCCGCTGGCATCGAGCACAAAATCAGCTTCGACGCGGTACTGACTGCCGTCTTCGCGCAGCACATCGAGCTGCGGCTTCGGCAAGTCGAAATCGGCGCTGACGATGGCTTCACCATAACGAACCTCGACACCTTGCAGCGCAGCCTGATCGGCCAGCAGTTTGTCGAAGTCGGCGCGTTGCACCTGGAAAGTCGTCGGCTTGCCGTTGCTGAAGGTGTCGCCGAAATCAAAGGCGCTGTAGTACTCGCCCCAGGCGAATGCGGCGCCGTTTTTCATCTGGAACCCGGCGGCATTCACGGCATCGAGCATGCCGGCTTCTTCGACGAAATCCAGGCAGTGCGACAACAGGCTTTCACCGATGGAAAACCGTGGAAAGTGCTGGCGTTCGATCATCAGCACGTCGTGGCCTTTGCGCTTGAGCAGCGCGGCGGCGATGGCGCCCGAAGGACCCGCGCCAATCACGACGACCTGGCGACTTTCCATTTCAACTGTTGGCACGGGGGCTCCTTGCCGGGGCGGCGAGATTCAAAGGGGTTTGATGCATGCCGGCGAGTGCCGGCAGCAGTGTGGCGATCAGGCCCATCACCATCAGCGCGAAGTACAGCGCGGGGCTGATGAGCTGTTGTTGCAGCAGCAGGTTGAGAAAGACGATCTCGCTCAACCCGCGAATATTCAGTAGCAGGCTTTCGCGCCAGCGACTGGCGCCTTCGAACGACGCGCCGGCCCAGCCGAGGCCGAGCCAGTTGCCCAGCAGCTTGCTGGCAATCGGCAACAGCAGCAGCGCCGCCAATTGCACCCAGCCGAGGCTGGCCATCGCGGCGTGGACATTGATCTGCACGATGCCGAAGGTGAGGATCAGCGGGATGGCGATCCAGGTTTGCAAACGGTTCATCCAGATCGCCGGCAACGGCAACCCCAGTGGCACTTTCAGCGCGGCCATGCACAGCAGATAACCGATGCCGAAAATCAGCGCGTTGAGCTTGAAGTGTTCGGCGACCACCAGCAGCGCGAAGAAGCAGCCGCTGTGCAGCAACGGTTGGCGCAAACCCAGCAAACGCAGGAGCAGCGGCAGACAGGCGCCGGCCAGCGGCAACAGCAGACTGCTCAGGTGCAGGCTGCCTTGGGCGAAGCCGAACAGCGTCCAGCACGTCAGGTCGATGAGGATCGCGGTTTGCACCAGGCGCCGTGTTGCGGCGGGCGGGTAGTTGATGTGGCGCAGGTACAAAAACAGCACCGGAATGGCGGTGATGGCGAACACCAGGCCGACCGCCAGCGAACTGATCCACGGTTGTGGCGGCAACAGCCAGACCGAAGTAACGAGTCCACAGGCGAACGGAATGCAAAAGCTCGGCAGGGCGATTTTCAGGCTCTGGCGATCCAGCTGCAGGTCGATCACATCGCTGAGGATGTTGCCCAGCAACAAGGCAAAACCGAGGCTGTAGAGGTTTTTCAGCCACACCGGCGAGATCAGTTCCGCGCCGCTGAGTTGCCAGCCCGGCTCGATCCAGAAATACATCAGCAGCGGCAAACCGAAGGTCGCCAGCAGCAACTGGCTGACGATCGGGATCAGGCCGAAGCGCTGACCTGCACGGGTGGCCATGGCGAACATCGCCAGGGCCATCAGCCAAAACAGGGCGATCATCATGCTGCGGGCTCCACGACGGCGGCGGCATGCACTTGGCGCCCGGCCCACGGCGCCAGGATGAAGCTGAAGGCCAGGCCGAGGCTCACCGACAGACCAAAGTTGCTCACCGCCGGCGTGCTGGACACCGCCAGCAAACCGAACGACAGCCACGTGGTCACCGCCGCCAGCAAGGTGCCCAGCAGGCTCACGGCGGCGCCGCCGACCTGTTCGCGCATGAGGATCGCGTAATCGACGCTGATGGCCGTCACCAGCAACAGGCCAAACAGGCTGAACAGGGTCAGCGGTTGCCCCATCCAGCCGAGGCTGGCCAGGCTGCACAACGCGGCCAGCAACGGCAGCGAGACAATGCGCAACGCACCACCGAAGCCGAAGGGCAGGATCAGCACCAGCACGATCAACACGCAGGAGGCGAGTTTCAGCTCTGCCGCGCTGATCTGTGTCGCGGCGAAAACGTTGTTCAGTTCACTGAGACGGTCAACCAGTTCGACCCCCGGCAAATCCAGCGCCTGAACGCGCAGCAGCGAAGGGTTGTTCAGGCCTTGCAGGCTGACCATCGCCGCCACACCGTCATCGGTCTGCCCCAGCCACAGGGCGCGATAAGGTTCCGCCAGCGGCCCGACCAGCGCGGCGTCGATGTCTTCGACGGGCAGCGCCTGCAACGTTGCAAGCTCCGCCTGCAGCGCTTCTGCCGGCACGCCGAGGTCGAGCAAGGGCTGCCAGAACTGCGGCAACTTGCTCAACGCTTCGCGCACTTTGCGCTGCTCGCTCGGTTGGCTGACCAATTGATTCAAAGACAGGTAACCCTGGAGTTTTTCCAGGTTGACCAACTGATCCAGCCGCTCGCTCAGCGCGGTCTGGCGTTCGAGCAGTTCCTGCTGATTGGCCGCACGCACCAGGAAGAACTGGCTGGTCGGTTGATAACCGGTGATGCGCGCAATGGTCCGGGCTTCGTCAGTCAGCTGCTGCGGTGCGCCGATCCACTGGCGGATGTCGTTTTTGCTCTCAAGCTGCAACAGCCCACCGACGCAGAAAGCAATCAGCAGCGCCAGCAACACCGGCGTGCTCACGTGTTTGAGCAGCGCCTCGCGCAGGTTCAGCAAACACTCGCTGACGCGTAGCGGCCATCGCGCCGGTCGCAGGTTCACACCCTTGAGCAGCGCGGGCAGCAGGCACACCGCTGACAGGTAGGCACCGAGCAGCCCGGCGGCGGAGAACACGGCAATCTGGGTCAGGGCCGGGAACGGCGTCCAGGCCAGGGCCAAGTAGCCGATGCAACTGGTGATCAGGCTCAGCGTCAGGCCCGGCAGGGTCAGGCGTAACGCCGGCCAGCTGTTCCAGGGTTTCAGGCTCCAGCTTTTCGACAGGTAATGCAGCGGGTAATCGACGGCCACGCCGATCAGGCTCGAACCCAGCACCAATGTCATCACATGCATGTGACCGAACAGCGCCACGCAGGCCACCGCACCGAACAGCATGCCCACTAAAACCGGAACGAAAGCGAGCAACACCCGCCAGCGCCGGAAGGCCAGCAACAGCAGCAACAGAATGCCGACAGTGGCGCCGCCACCGACCCACGTCATTTCTCGGGTGGCTTGTTGCTGACCGTTGGCCGCGTAGAGCAAACCGCTGGCGGCGAGCAGTTGCACGTCGGCCTGGGCGGCTTCTTCGCGGCTGTGTTCAAGCAGGCCGGCCACTTGCAGCGGCAGGCTCATGTCGAAGGCGTTGCCCGTGGTTTTTGCCCGCAGCAACACCCAACTCTTGCCGTCGGCATCGGCGACCAGCGCACCGCTGCCGATGTCCAGTTGCACGGCGCCGTGTTGCGGCTGGCTGTTCTGGATGCGCCCGGTCAGGCCCAGCCAGTCATCCTGGCTCGGTACCAGGCTGAAACCGGTGAACGGGTCGAACAGCGCTTGCACGCGCTGCTGGATAAAGGCGTCGGGATGTTCGATCAGCTGCTGGCGATCCATCGTCGAGAGCATCGCCAGTCGGCCTTGCAGCAGTTGCGTGCGCAGGGCGGGCAAGTCGGCTTGCAGGTTCCACTGGACCTTCTCGAACAAACCGCTGGCCTGCCACTGCTCGCCGAGTTTCTGCGCCATGGCGATGGCCTGCGGGCGATCTTTATGGCCAACCAACACCAGCATTTCGCGGTTCAGCGGTTCTTGCATGCGTTGTTCAGCGCGCAATTCCAGTGCGTCCGGCGCGGTGCCCGGCACCAGTTCCATCAGGTTGGCCGACAGCGGTGCGCCGTCGCGCCATTGCCAACCGGCGAGCGCGAGCACCGCCAGCAGCAGGATCAGAAACAGCCACGGAAGCCTGCGTTCACTCGGCAAAGTCATGCTGCTCCGCGTCGCTCAATGGTTGTGTGCTGGTGCTGTCCTGCATGCGCAACAGCGTGCTGTCGCCCTGGGTTTCCAGCAGTTCGATGCTGTGCACCAATTCGCTGCCGGTGATGTTGATCTGGTTGAACACTTGTTTGAGCAGCAATGAGCGCGGGATCAGCGTCAGTTTCCAGTTCTGCGCGTCGCCGCTCAGAGACAGTTCGAAGTCCCGTTGCAATCCGCTGCTGTCGCCTTGCAGTACAGCGAGGAACAAACGGTTCTGCTCGGCGCCGGCGCTTTTGCTCGGCAGCATTTGCCAGCCGCTGGCGTCACGTCGGGCAATGCCTTTGCCGGTGATGCGGTAATCCTGTTGCAGCGGCGTTTTCAGCAGCCACAGCAAACCGTGGTTTTTCGCGAGGACGAAGGTGCCCTTGCTGGTCAGCGGCTTGGGCAAGGCGCGCAGGTGTTTTTCCTGGATGAAGTTGCCGTGGATTACATCGGGTTTGGCCAGTTGATCGCTCAGTTGTTGCAAATCGAAGGCGTGAGCAATCGATGACAATCCGAGCAGCGCCAATGCGCCGAGGTATTTGAAAAACGGGTTCATGCCAGCATCCTTTCAACGGCATCGGTGAAGATCTTCGGCGAGGCCAACTGCATTTCGCGGCTGCTCATGTCGACGGCGACCTGCACCGAGCTGGCGCGGGTCAGGCGTTCACCGGTTTGTAGATCGCTGATCAGGTAATTGATCTTCAGACGGTTCTCCCACTCCACCAGATTGGCCCGCACATTCAGCTTCTGACCGAACACGGCGCCGCGCACATAGCGCAATTGCAGGTCGATCACTGGCCAGGCGTAACCCGACTCGACCATGGCCGTGTAGTTGTGGCCGATCTTGTCCAGCAGCGCACAACGGGCGACTTCCAGGTATTTGACGTAATGGCCGTGCCAGACAACGTTCATGGTGTCGACATCAAAGAACGGCACGAGGATTTCCGTATCGGTGTGAAGCACTCCCTTGCTACGCATGCAACCTCCAGTGTTGCTCGGCGATACGTTTCAGGCACAGGCGCAATTCGCCTTCCAGCGCACGGTCTTCGATGACCGGCGGGAAGTCCTTGGCCAATTCTTCGTGCATGGCCGCCAGCGCTGGCGGCAGTGGACGCGCGTCCTCGGCCTTGCTGCGCAGCCACACGCCCTGGTTGGCGGCCAGCAGCGTGGCGGCGGCGACCTGTTCGGTCAGCTCCAGCACACGGATCGCATCGCGAGCAGCGATGGTGCCCATGCTGACTTTGTCTTGGTTGTGACACTCGGTAGAGCGCGAGAACACGCTGGCCGGCATGGTGTTTTTCAGCGCTTCGGCGGTCCAGGCACTGGTGCCGATCTGCACGGCCTTGAAGCCATGATTGAGCATCGCGCGGTCAGCGGTGGCGCCGGACAGGTTGCTCGGCAAGCCATGGTTGTAACGTTCATCCACCAGCAGGGCGAGTTGTCGGTCCAACAGGTCGGCCACGTTGGCCACCAGGTTTTTCAGGCTGTCCATGGCGAACGCAATGTGGCCGCCGTAGAAATGACCGCCGTGCAAAACGCGTTCGGCTTCGGCGTCGATGATCGGGTTGTCGTTGGCGCTGTTGAGTTCGATCTCGATGAACGAGCGCAGCCAGTTCAGGCTGTCGGCCAGAACGCCGAGGACATGCGGTGCGCAACGCAGCGAGTAGCGGTCTTGCAGGCGATGCAGCGGTGCGGTCGGCGCATCGATCGCCAAATCCTTGCGCAGCCACGCGGCGACTTGCATCTGCCCCGGATGCGGTTTGGCGGCGAACAGGCGCTCATCGAAGTGTTCCGGGTTGCCTTGTAGCGCGACGACGTTCAGCGCGGTGATGCGCGTGGCCAGTTGCAGCAGGTAATCGGCGCGGGCGTAGGCCAGGCAGGCGAGGCCGGTCATCACAGCGGTGCCGTTCATCAGTGCCAGCGCTTCTTTCGGGCGCAGCACCAGCGGTGTCCAGCCGAGTTCGCGATGCACGTCGGCGGCTTGGCGTCTTTCGCCACGGAACATCACTTCGCGCTCGCCGGACAAGGTCGCGGCGACGTAGGACAGCGGCGTCAGATCACCGCTGGCGCCCACCGAGCCTTCTTCCGGGATCAGCGGCAGGATGTCGTGTTCGAGGAACGCCTGAAGGCGCTCCAGCAGTTCCACGCGCACCCCGGACACGCCGTGGCACAGCGACTGCAATCGCGCCGCCAGCACGGCGCGAGTGGCCTGGGCGTCGAGCAGTTTGCCCAGGCCGCAGCCGTGGAACGTGTACAGATGACGGGGTAACGCCTCGACATGATGCAGCGGCACCGCGACCACGCAGGAGTCGCCGTAGCCGGTGGTCACGCCATAGATCACGCCTTCCTTGTCCAGCAGGGAATCGAGGAATCGCGCGCCCTTGGCAATGCGCTCGCGGTACGCAGGGTCGCTTTGCAACTGCGTCGGCACCTGACGGTTGGCCGCAGCCAGCACGTCTTCGATGCGCAAAGGGAGTTCGCCGAAGGTTACCGGCTCAAGCGTTGGCGTCGTCATCGGTCTTCCAGAAAGGGTAAAAGTTGAACCATTGTTGGGGCGCTTCAAGGCAATAGTGGCCCAGGCGTTCGGCGTAGCGGGAAGCCCACTGATGAATGACCTGTTCGCGGTCGCTGCGTTTCCACACCACGGCCTCGGTAAACGGTTCAAGGGTCACTCGATATTGGCCCGTCGGTTTCTTCAGGCACATCAGCAGATGGATCGGGCATTTCAGCAAGCCAGCCAGCAGCCACGGCCCTTGCGGAAACGCGGCTTGATGACCGAGGAAATCAACCGTCACGCTGCGCCCGCCATGCAGAGGAACGCGGTCACCGGCAATCGCCAGCCACTCGCCGCGCTCCAGGCGTTCATGCAGTTGCAGCATGATCACCGGGTCCAGTTCGCTGACCTGAATCAGCCGCAAATTGGTCGCGCCGGCTTCGCCGAGCAAACGGTTGAACTGCTCGGCGTGTTTGGTGTGCACCAGCACGTTCATGGTGACTTTCTCGCCGATTTCCGCCAGTGCGCGACAGACTTCGAGATTGCCCAAATGCGCGCCCACCAGCATCTGCCCGCGCGTGCCGCGCAGCTGAGTGCGCAGCAGCGCCGGGTCGACGATTTCGATGTGCTCGATGCTCAGCTTGCCGTTCCACACGTCGAGCTTGTCGAGCATCGAATCGGCGAAGGCCATGAACTGGCTGAACACTCGCCAGTGGGTCGGGCGCAATTCAGGCCGGGCGCTCCAGTCCGCGAGGCGTTGCTGGTATTGCCAGGCGCTGCGACGGGCGCTGCGCCCGAACAGGAAAAAGTACAAAACGATGCCGTACAGCAGCGGACTCAGCAGCCTCCGGCCCAGCACTTTGGCGCCGAACGCGGTGAGCTTCATCAACCAGAAACTGCCGCGCTCCTGGCGGTCGGCCCAATGTTCTTTGTCTGCGTTGCCGCTCATGCTCGCCACCGTCGCCAGAGGATCACCGGTGCCCGCAGCAACATGCCGAAGAACAGCCGGGTGTGCATGCTCGAAATCAGCACATTGTCGTGGAACATCCGGAAATGCGAGACACCGTCCAGCGGGTAATGAACCTTGGTCGGCAGCCACTGCATCGGCAGATTGCGCCAGGCCAGGCGCACAAGAATGTCCGAGTCGAAGTCCATGCGCTTGCCGATCTTCGCCGAGTCGATCAGCGCCAGGGTCGGTGGCAATGGGTAAACGCGGAAACCGCACATGGAATCGCGGATCTGCAATGACAGCGTGTTGATCCAGACCATGACGTGGGTCAGGTAGCGGGCGTACAACCGACCTTTTGGCACGCTGGCGTCGTATTGCGGATACCCGCAGATCACCGCGTCGGGATGAGCGCGTGATTGTTTGATGAAGATCGCGACATCGTGCAGGTCGTGCTGGCCATCGGCGTCCACCTGCAAGGCGTGGCTGAACCCCAGGCGCGAGGCTTCGCGCAGGCCTGTCATGACGGCTCCGCCCTTGCCCTGGTTGGCGGCGAGGCGGATCAGGTTGACCATCTCACGCTGGGCCAGTTGGTCAAGCACCCTGGCGCAGGATTGATCGCTGGCATCGTCCACCAGAATGCACGGCAGGCCACTGGCGATCAGCGCGTCGACGACGGTGGTGATCGCGGTTTCGTGGTTGTAGACCGGGATGATTGCGCAGGGGTTATGCATGTATGTGCACCCCTGAAAAACCGAGGTGTCTGCATCGCGAGCACTCACCAAACTTAAGCATCGCGCGCTGCCTCCAGCAAAATCCGCCCACTGGAACAGGTCGCGGTTTCATTGCGATAGGCGAAATACAACTTGCTGCGTTCCGGATCGAAGCGCAGGTGCAGCTGGACTTCATCGCCCGGGCGCACCAGTTGCTGGAACTTCAGCACTTCCATGCCGGCGAATCTGGCCGGCAGGTTCATCAATTGCTGGCCGAGGCTCAGCGCCCAATCCACCTGCACCACGCCGGGCAATACCGGCGTTTGCGGGAAGTGTCCGCTGAAGTAAGCCAGGTCTGGCGGAACGGCCAGTTGCAGGCTCCATTCGCCATCGATCTCGACCTGCTTCAACACCTCCGGCGCGTTCGGGCGGGGGGCCAGCAGCAGGGCTTCGACATCGGCCTGGGGCAGTTTGCCTTGAGCGTTCAAGGGCAATTGCCGCAGCATTCGCCAGCGTCGTGGCAGGGCCAGGGCTTCGCAATGCTGGCTCAGGTGCTGACGCAATTCCTGGGTAAGCGTGCGTCGGCCCTGATTGCGCAAGGCATGCAGGCCCGCATCCGTCAGCACCAGCAGCGCCCCCAGCGAGGCGCGGTTTTCCTGGACCACACCGAGGCGCGCGTCGGCGACCCAGTCATGCGCCATCAACGCCTTTTCCAGCATCGGCAGCGAGATACGTTTTTCTTCCAGTTTGACGATCCGGTCCAGCCGTCCGAGCAGTTCGAATCGGCCATCGGCGGCGATTCGGGCGGCGTCGGCGGTGTGTTCGATATGGCCGGCGGGCAAGTAGGGAGAGGCGATCAGCAGGGCGCCCTCGCTGTCCTGACTCAGCTCGACGTCAGCAAACGGCTGCCAGAGATCGTGACCCTGACGCCAGGCGATACCACCGGTTTCCGAGCTGCCGAGGATTTCCGTCGGCCATTGTTGCAAGCGTTGGTAAAGGCTTTGCGCGGCTTCGGCCGGTAAGGCTCCGCCTGAGGAAAACACTCGGCGAACTGCGCTCAAGGCCGGCCAGTCGAGGTTGTCGCCCATGCGCTTGAGCAGCGCCGGGCTGGCGACCCAGGCAAACGCCGGGTATTCGCGGCTGGCGCGTTGCAAGTCCTCCGGGAAGGCCAGTTGCTTGCGCACGAACGGGCGCCCGGCGCACAGCGGCCACAGCACCCGAAACAGCAAACCGTAGATGTGTTGGGTGGCGACGCTGCCGATGATGCATGCCTGGCCCAGGTCGGCACCCCAGAGCTGTTCCAGCGCCCGGACTTCATTGGCGATCTGACGCAGGGTCTTGTCGATGCGCTTGGGTTCGCCGCTGGAACCGGACGTGCACAGGCTCAGCTGGCAGGTGTCCAGATCCAGTGCGGCGGGGGACAGGGGCGCATGCCGATAATCGATAAGGTGCGCATCATCGGCCTGATCGGTCAGCCACAGATCGACTTCGCTCGACCAGCGTTGGCGAGTCTGCGATTGCAGGTCGGCAGGCAGCAGCACGCTGACCCCGGCACGCCAGGCGCCGAGCAGGGCAATCGCCAGGTCAGCCGCGTCTTCAAGGTGCACGGCGATGCGCTGCACGCCCTGGGCTTGCAGGCCGGCCGCGAGGCTGAGTGCCTGTTCGCACAGCTGTGCGTGATTCAACGCCGGATCGGCCGTCACGGCACGCTCCGGCTGAGCCTTGAGCACCAACTGCTCAAGTGTTATCCAATTCATGGGTGGCCTCGTACCCGTTGTCGTATGAGCCATTCAATGGCAAACAGCAGGCCCATCAATCCATAGGAAATCAGGCCGGTGTACAACATCCACCAACTCAGCGGCGCCCACAGGGTCAGGGCGGCGGCGAGCAAACCGTTACAGAGGAAAAACACGCACCAGACGATGGTCACCTGGCGGGTGTAGACAATCGCCCTGGCCGGCAGGTGCGGTTCACGCAGGCGTGCCAGGCGCTCCACCATCGGCGGTCCGGCTTTCAGGCTCAGGCCAAACAGGCCGAGCATGAAAGCGCTGATCAGCACCGGGTACCAACGCAGTAACAGCGGGCTGTCGAACAACGCCAGCAACAGGCAGAAGCCAATCGCGGTGATCGCCATCCACAGGCTGCCCGGACGACGCGCAGCCAGCAGCGCCCGCGCCAGCCACAGGCTGCCCAGCAGCAGACCGAACTGCCACGGAGCAAAGTGTTCCATGCCGAAATACACCGCAAAGGGGTACAACAGGCCCGCCAGCAGCAGGCCAAGGCCGATCAGTCGACTCATGCGGCCGGTTGAACCAGACGGTAGACCGCCTCGACCACGTCACTGACGGTACGCACCGACTTGAATTCTTCGGCGGCGATTTTCTTGCCGGTCTGACGCTTGATGTGATCGATCAGGTCGACGGCGTCGATGCTGTCGATTTCCAGATCCTGATACAGGTTGGATTCGAGGCTCACGCGCTCAGGGTCCAGCTCGAAGAGTTCGACCAAGGCATCGCGCAGGGTGTTGAAAATGTCATCACGAGTTTGCATGGTCCGGTCTCAAGCTGCCTGTTTTGCGGTGACGAACGCCGCAAGGCTCGCCACGTTACTGAAATGATTACGGGTGTCCTTGGCGTCAGCGTCGATTTTGATGCCGTACTTTTTCTGGATCGCCAGGCCGAGTTCCAGGGCGTCTACCGAGTCCAGGCCCAGGCCTTCGCCGAACAGCGTCTGGTCATCGCCGATGTCGTCGGCGCTAATGTCTTCAAGGCCCAGGGCGTCGATGATCAGTTCTTTGATGTCACGGTGCAGATCGCTCATCTTCGGCGAGCTCCTTAATAAAGTAAGAATGCAAATAATCGTTAAGCTTGCGCGAAGCCTGAGGCGCGGGGCCATACGCGGCAAAGGCCTGTGGGTCTATATCGGCCCCGACCCGAAAACTGAAGTGCACGCGACGTTTCGGGATGCGATACCAGGGTTCGGCCTTGGTCAATGTGGTCGGGCTGACCTTGATGATCACCGGGGTCAGGATTTTCGCACCGCGCAGGGCGATTGCCGCGCCGCCCCGATGAAAGGCCGGCGGTTCGCCGGGCTGGGTGCGAGTGCCTTCGGGAAAGATGATCAGTGTCTGGCCGCTTTTCAGTGCGTCGGCCGCGGCGTCGAGCATGTCCATGCTGCCGTCGTTGCTGATGTATTCGGTGCGGCGTAGCGGACCGCGGGTGAACGGGTTCTCCCAGAGGCTTTGCTTGACCACGCAGTTGGAGTGGCGCACCAACCCGATCAGGAACACCACATCGATCAGCGACGGGTGATTGGCCATGATCATCTGGCCCGGGCGACCGAGCTTCTCTGCGCCCTGGATGTCGTAGGTCAGTACGCCGGTACGGGCCATGAACCGGACAAAAAACCAGAAGCAGCGACTGACGGTTTTACGCGCCCGCAGCCGATGAGTCTGGGCATCGCCGGGCAGGCAGCTCAGCAACGGGAAAACCACCAGGCGCAGGCACAGCCCGCCCAACCCGAACAGGGTGAAGCTCGCGGCGGTCGCCAGCAGACGCCAGTAATAGGCGTCGCGGTTTTTTTCGCTTACAGGCTGCGTTGCCAGGTCCATACACGATTTTTCCAGGCATGTTGGCAGGTGGTCTGCTGGCCGAGCAGGGTACGCAAGAGATTCAGGGCATGGGGCCAGTGGGCGTTGGACAACGCATCCGAAGTGCTGTTCAGGGACAGCTGCCAGTCGGCACCCGGTGTCAGTAACAGACCGACGGCATAAGGGAACGGCACGTCGTCGATCCAGGCCGAGTAGGCCTCGGGCGGTTGTTCTTCGGTGACGATCAGCAAGACGGCCGGCGCCCCTTCGGCAAGCAGCGCCGCAGCCTCTAGCATGCCGTGTTCAAGGCCGTCACCGGCAGCGGCAAGTGCGGTCATTTCGCTGGTTTCATCGCGCATGATCGACCACAGGCCGATGATCGCGTTGTGCACCGACAAGCTGAATTGTGTCGGCGACAAGGGTTGTTCTGCCGCCAGATCACTCAGGATTTCGAAGGTGCGGGGTGTTTCGCCATGACGGGAAATAAAGACCAACGGTAGGTCCTGGCGACCATCGGCCAGGGGCCAGCCGACGCTGAACGCCATTCGCGCCAGACGGCTGAGCCGGCGACGCTGCATGGCCGGCAGAAAAGACACGTCGGGGGCGGCATCGCTGCGCTCAAGCACGACCGGTTGTCGGCTCCACGCCTGCCAATCGTCCACGCTTTCGAGCCCAGGGGCCCATGCGCGCCATTGGGCGATGTTGAAATTGATCACAGACATTCATCCCGCCCCTGCGGGCTTCCTTGACGCGGTGAGTCGCAAAAAAACGCGGACTACCTTACGTGGCGCTTGGCGCCGAGTGGCGCGCATTATCCCGTTGCGACGGGCGTCTAGCAAATGATGGTTACGTTTTACGCAATCAAATGTACTGGTTTGTCCGTTAAAAGCTGTCGATTGGCCATTATTCACAATCAGGGTGGGCCCGTCTGTCGGCTCTGTCTGTGATCAATGGCAGGTTTGGCGGTTTGGGTACTGAGAGATTGTCGCTGACTGTGTAGTCCACATGCCGACGAGGTAGCTAAGCAGCGCCGTGGACTACTACACTCGGTCATTCTTTGATACACGGAGGTTTTTCACATGCGGCGCGTGGTGTTCAATCAGAAAGGTGGCGTGGGCAAATCGAGCATTGCCTGCAATCTGGCGGCGGTGAGCGCCAGCGAGGGTTATCGCACCCTGTTGGTGGATCTCGATGCCCAGGCCAACTCCACCCAGTACCTGACGGGCCTTACCGGGGATGACATCCCTATGGGTATCGCCGACTTCTTCAAGCAAACCCTGTCATCGGGACCGTTCTCGAAGAAAAACCAGGTCGATATCTACGAAACGCCGTTCGAAAACCTCCATGTCATCACCGCGACCGCCGAGTTGGCCGACTTGCAGCCCAAGCTTGAGGCTAAACACAAGATCAACAAGCTGCGTAAATTGCTTGAGGAGCTTGGGGAGGATTACGACCGCATCTACCTCGATACCCCGCCAGCGCTGAATTTTTATGCGGTATCGGCACTGATTGCCGCTGACCGGGTACTGATCCCGTTCGATTGCGACAGCTTCTCGCGCCAGGCGCTGTACGGCCTGTTGGCGGAGATCGAAGAATTAAAGGAAGACCACAACGAAGGCCTGGAAGTCGAAGGCATCGTGGTCAATCAGTTCCAGGCCCGTGCCAGCCTGCCGCAGCAAATTCTCGACGAGCTGATCGCCGAAGGTTTGCCGGTGCTGCCGGTGTACCTGACCAGTTCGGTGCGGATGCGTGAATCCCACCAGGCCAATACACCGTTGATCCACCTCGACCCGCGACACAAGCTGACGCAGCAGTTTGTCGAGCTGCACAACCTGCTCGAAAACGCCTGATTATCGCCACGACACCGAACCAATGTGGGAGCGGGCTTGCTCGCGAATGCGGAGTATCAGTCGATATCAATGTTGACTGACACTCCGCATTCGCGAGCAAGCCCGCTCCCACATTGGGTTCGCGGTGTTCTTAAATCCCCTGGCTACGCAACCAGCTCATCAACTGCGGTAACGGAAACGCCCCGCTCTGGCGTGCCACTTCCCGGCCGTTCCTGAACAGAATCAAACTCGGAATCGAGCGAATCCCCAGCTGCGCCGACAATTGCTGGTTCGCCTCACTGTCCAGTTTCGCCAGCCGACATTTACCCGCCAATTGCCCCGCCGCCTGCTCGAACACCGGCGCAAACGACTTGCACGGCCCACACCACTCCGCCCACACGTCCACCAGCAGCGGCAGATCGCCCTTGATCTGACTGGCGTAATCGCCTTGCTTCAATTCGAACGGCTTGTTCAGCAGAACCTCGGCCTTGCAGCGGCCGCACTTTGGATGGTCGCTGAGGCGTTCGGCGGGGATGCGGTTGAGGCCGTTGCAGTGGGGGCAGGGGATGAGGAGTGGGTCGGTCATGAGGGTGGTCCTGTAAAGAAGCCGATCATCTCTATGTGGAGACGTCTGCTCACATTTTCAATCGTGCAGCGTCTGGTGGTGAAACTAGGCTGAGAGAAGGATACGAGTGAGACCGTTGGTCTGCTTAGGGGTATCGCAACTTGCGATAAAAAATCCCTGTGATTAACTCTTCCATAGCAAAATGCGATAAGGAATTGCATGCGAGTGTTTTCCGAAATCAAGCATGTGCTGGATCACCGCGAATATGAGCGCGGTAATTGGAAGGAGGGAAGAACATGAGCGTTCTGATCAAAAATGCGGCCGAGCACTGGGAGTTCGTATCGCCATTGCTACGCAAACCCAAAAACGAAGACGACTATGACACGCTGGTTCAGGCACTCGACGAGTTACTCGAGATGACTGGAGTTGATGAGTCGCATCCTCTAATGAGTCTGGTGGACATCATCGGTGACTGGATTGAGGAATGGGATCACAAGCATCACCCAATGCCCGAAGCCACAGGTGCCGAAGTGCTTGGTTACATGATGCGTGAACATGGATTGACTCAAAGCGACTTGCCGGGTGTCGGCCCACAGTCGGTCGTTTCCGAGATCCTGAGTGGAAAGCGCCAGCTCAACCTGCGGCAGATCCGCTGGTTGGCCGAGCGATTCAATGTGCCGGTAGGCGTCTTTATCTGACCCGCCTCACGACGAACAACTGATCTCCAAATGCTTCCCCCACTCCGGCGGGCGCTCGGCGTAGCTTTCCATGCCCGCTTGCTCGTCGAATGGATTGCTCAGCACCGCGTGCAGTCGCCGAACCTCTGAATAATCGCCACTTTCCGCGGCATCGATGGCCTTCTGCGCCAGGTAGTTGCGCAGGATGTACAGCGGATTGACCGCGTGCATCCGTTTGCGCCGCTGCTCCTGATCAACCTCGCCTTCACGGGCAACCCGGGCGATATACAGCTCGGCCCAGGCATCGAAGCCCTTGATGTCGACGAAGTCATCGCGCAAGCGGGCGACGGCCAGCTCGGGTGATTCATCCCCCAAACGGCGGAAGAACAGCGTGTAATCGACGCCGCTGTTCTGCATCAGTTGCAGCAACTGCTCCAGCAGCCTTTGGTCATCGTCTTCGGCCGTGGTGAAACCGAGGCGGCGGCGCATCAGGTCCAGGTATTGGGCCTGGTACAGCGGCAGGTACAGGCCGAGGGTTTCGCGCAGGGCTTCGACGCTGATGAATGGCGTCAGGGCCTGGGCGAGGGCGCTGAGGTTCCACTGGCCGATCGGCACCTGGTTGCTGAAGGAATACCGGCCCTGATCATCGGAGTGGTTGCAGATGAAATGGGCGTCGAAATCATCAAGGAACGCGAACGGGCCGAAATCGAAGGTGATACCGAGGATCGACATGTTGTCGGTGTTCATCACGCCGTGGCAAAAGCCGTAAGCCTGCCATTTGGCGATCAGTTCGGCATTGCGCTCGACGATTTCGCGGAACATCGCCAGATACGGTTCCGGTTGTTCCAGGCACTCGGGGAAATGCATGGCCAGCACGTGATCACCGAGTTCTTTCTGCTTTTCGGGACGCTTGGTGTAGTAGAAATATTCAAAATGCCCGAAACGCACATGGCTCGGCGCCATGCGCAGGATCATGGCCGCGCGTTCCTGTTTCTCGCGCCACACCGGGGTGTCGGAGCCGATCACGCACAGGGCGCGGGTGGTCGGGATGTTCAGGGCATTCAGCGCTTCGGAAGCGAGAAACTCGCGGATCGACGAACGCAATACCGCGCGTCCATCGCCCATGCGCGAAAAAGGTGTCTGACCGGCGCCTTTGAGGTGCAAGTCCCAGTGTTCACCGGCCTCGTTGTAGACCTCGCCCAGTAACAAACCGCGACCGTCGCCCAGCTGCGGGTTGTAGGAACCGAACTGATGGCCCGAATAGACCATCGCCCGAGGCACCGCGTCAGCCCAGAGCTTGTGGCCACTGAACAACTCGGCGAATTCCGGGGTTTCAGCCACGGCCGGGTCGAGATCCAGCAGCGCCATGGCGGCGGGGCTGGCCACCACCAGGCGCGGGTTGTCGATGGGCTCGGGCAGCACATGGGCGGAAAACGTATCGCCCAGGCGGGCGAAGCGGTTATCGAAGGTCAGTTCGTCGAGGGCTTTCAACGGCCATCTCCAGCAGAATGTCCGAGCATTCTGCTAGGGATAAGGCGGTTAGTCGAGCTTGGCGGGCGGCGGCTGAAGGGGTGACTTGCCTTCCACGAGCGGTACGATGGTTTTGGATTCCGGATCGATCGGCACCATTTTGTATTCCTGGCCTTGAAGATTCTTGAGGTAAACCTCCACTTGCCGGAACGAAATGTTGATGTGCTGTTTCTTGAATTCACGATTGATGAAGCGGTTGACCTCGTCGAGTACCGGGTTACGGTCACCGAGGTCACGCACGTGCATGCGCAGCTCGTGGTCGAGGGTGCTTTCACCGAAGTTCAGGAAGTACACGTGGGGTTCCGGGTCTTTCAGGACGCGCGGGTTATCGCGCGCGGCTTTGAGCAGCAGCTCTTTCACCAGGTCCAGGTCCGACCCGTAGTCGACGCCGAGCTTGAGGGTCACCCGGGTGATGGTGTCGGTCAGGGACCAGTTGATCAGTTGCCCGGTGATGAACGTCTTGTTCGGGACAATGATGTCCTTGCGGTCGAAGTCGGTGATGGTCGTGGCGCGGATGCGGATCTTGCTGACCGTGCCCGACAGGTTGCCGATGGTGATCGTGTCGCCGATCCGCACCGGACGCTCGAACAGGATCATGATGCCGGAGATGAAGTTCGCGAAAATCTCCTGCATCCCGAAACCGAGACCGACCGACAGCGCCGCCACCAGCCATTGCAACTTGTCCCAGCTCACGCCGAGTGTCGACAGGGTCGAGACGAAACCGACACCGGCAATCACGTAGGACAGCAACGTGGTCGTGGCGTAAGCACTGCCCTGCGCCAGGTTCAGCTTGGACAACACCAACACTTCCAGCAGGCCGGGCAAGTTACGCGCCAGCGCAAAGGTGATACCGATGATGATCAACGCGCCGAGCATGTCGCCGATGCTGATCGGCACCATGCTCATGTTGGCACCGGTGCCGCTGGTGTATTCGTAAAGGGTGATGTTGTCGAGGTACGAAAACACCGAAATCAAATCGGACCAGACCCAGTACAGCGCCGCGATAAAACCGCCCAGCAGTGCCAGACGGATCAGGCGCAGGGACTGTTCGTTGACCTTCTCGATGTCCAGCGTCGGCTCTTCGATCACCGCTTCGCCGTCGCCGGCCTCTTTCGCAGCCTGGCGTTTGGCCAGGGCGCGCTGGTAGGCCAGGCGTCGTGCGGCAACGCTGAGGCCGCGGACGAAGGTGGCTTCGATCACCAGCCAGAACATCAGCAGGTAAAGGGTGTTGATCAACCGGTCACTGAGCTTCAGCGCGGTGTAGTAGTAGCCGAAGCACACCGCCACGAACAGCGCGACGGGCAGGACGGTGAACATGACCCCGACCGCTTTGCGGAACAGCGAAGCGTTCTGATGCGTCGGGCTGGCGATCAGCAGGCGGCTGAGCAGCCAGGCCATCAACGCGTAGCAGATCAGCACGACAGGCATGCCGAGTACGTCATCAGCCAGCGTCGCGGGTTGCAGTTCGGCCACCGCCACCACGGCAACCAATGCCATCACCACCAGCCCGAGTCGACGGACCCAGCCCTGAAGGAATTCGACCTGGGGTTTTTCCCAGCGGAAATGCAGTTCAGCCACGCCGCCCGGCGCGAGGATCCGGTAAGCGGTGTAGAACACCAGCCAGGCCTGGGCCATTTGCAACAGCGCCGCGCCCATGTTGGCGTTCTGCCCGCGGGCGTCGATCTGCAAGGCCAGACCGCACAAGGCCAGGCCCAGCGAGACCGGCATTGCCAGCAGGATGTTGATCAGGATGGCCTGGGGCGTGTGCCACTGGCTGTCGCGCTTGAAGTGGCCGATGTCCTGGTGAACTTTGCTTAGTCGGGCATACAGGCTTTTACGTCGCCACAGCAGGGCACCGATCAGCAACACCAGGGGCAGGAACAGCAACGGCCGCTGGATCAGGCCATCGCTCAGTTCGCTCAGGCTGGAAGCCCACGGCAGCGTGGTGACCTGCCGTTGCAGACGCTCCGGCACGCCGTGCATCCATTCCAGATCCAGCGGCTTGTTGCTGGGGATCCAGAACATCTGCTCGTCAAGCGTCGCCCGCAGGCTTTGCGTGGTGCTGAGCAGTTGTTTCTGGTTGAGCTGCAGGGTGATGGATTGGTTGAGCACCGCGCTCAGTTCGCGGTTGAGGCGTTCCAGCAGGTCGGCGCGGGTGGTGGCCAGCTCCAGCAAGCTCTTGCGCAGCTGCGGGGTGACTTGTTCCGGCGGCTGGGTCGCCAACAGATTGTCGACATAGGTCGCCGGGTTGTTGAGCAGTTCGCGCTGCTGGCTGACTTCGAATTGAAACAGGCGAATGTCAGCGATCTGGTCGGCCAGGTCGCGGTCGAGCTTGAGGCGCGGCAGGGCAGCCTTCTGTTTGTAGAGAATCTTGGAGAGCAGCAGGCTGCCCTTCAATACGTTGATCTGCTCGTCGAGGGCCGAATCGCTTTGGGTCACGCTGTCCAGTTGCTGCTTGATTTGCAGGTTCTGCTGGGTGATGGCGTTGAGGCGGTCGGTGTTTTTCAGCAGGTAGTCAGAGAGTTTCAGGTTCGCCGAGCTTTCGGTGGCCAGCAAGCTGCTGCTGCCAGACTTTTGCGCTTCGATGGATTGCTGGGTCACCGCCTCTTGGGAGTGGGCCAGGCGCTTCTCGTTGATCAGGGTTTGCAGCTCCTGGATCTCCTGATCCAGGCGATCGGTTTTTTCCTCGAGCAAGTCATGCTGGCTGTTGCCCAGGTCCTGCAACTGGCTGTTGCCGGCCAGTTCCTGACGACGCAGCGGGATCAGCGCGTTCAGGGCCACGAGCTCGGCATTAAGCTGGTCACGCTGCTCGCCGCTTAAAGTCTTGCCGGCATCCTTGCCGGTTTTGAGGATGTTGTTGATCTGCTGGATGCGCGTCTGGCTGGCCGAGATTTCGGCTTGGGCGCGCTCGGGACGGGTCTGGGCGGTAATCACCAGGCTGTTGGCGTCGGCCAGGGCTTTCTGCAGATCGCTTTGCTGGGTCGAGCGCTCGGTGAGCACTTGCTCGAGCTGCTGGACCGACTGGTTGGCGTAGCGCTGCGCAACCGGCTGCGCCTTGCTGGCCTTGAGTCGAGCCAGTTCCCGCTGGTTCTCGATGACCTGCCGGGGCGCGGTGGCCAGCTGCTGCTTCAGATCGATCAGTTTTTGATCGTAATCGCGCTTGTTATTCAGCTGGGTCAGCGTGCTTTGCAGGATGCCCTGCAAGGCTTTCTGATCTGCTTCCGGCAGTTTGCGATCGGCGATCTTGTCCAGATTCGCCTGCACGGCTTCGGCAGTTGGCGGTTCGGCCGCTTGCAACGTACCGACAGAAAGACTCAAGCCCAGCAGGGCCATGATGAAAAAAGTGCGCAGGGTTGACATAGAGACCGATCGAAAACGAGACGAAGTGTGGAGTTTAGAGGAACAAGCCCGGACCCGGGCGACTTCCTTCGGGGAATCTGACGCCCACTTTGCCGATCTTGTTCCCCTCCATGACCGCAACGGTCCAGATGGTGTTGTTCCACTCCACCTGGTCGCCGACAACGGGAGCGCCGCCGACTTTCTGGGCAATGAAACGGCCCAGGGACATGTCCGGATCGATGCCTTCGACTTTCAACCCGTACAGCGCCGCAACCGCAGCCAGCTGGGCGTCTCCTTCGAGTACGAAGTCGCCGAAGAAGCGCAAATCGAGGCCGCGTTGCGGTGCCTGGCTGAAGAGTTTTCCGAGGGCTGGAAGGTTGTGTTCATGGCCGATAACACACAGCAGATCATCGACTTCGAGCACTGTACTACCCGACGGATGGAGCAGTTGCTGGCCACGAAACAGGGCGGCGATCCGCGTGCCTTCGGGCATTTTCAGCTCGCGTAGGGGCGAACCGATGCACCACTTCTCGGCACCGAGGCGATAAACGAACAGCTCCCACTCGCTGGTGACATGCACTTCCAGCGCTGCGCGCGAGATCGGCGCCGGCTCCGGCGGAACGGTCACTTTCAAAAGCTTCGCCACCCACGGCAGGCTCGTGCCCTGCACCAGCAGCGACACCAGCACAATAAAGAAGGCGAGGTTGAAATAGAGCTGGGCATTTGGCAGGCCGGCCATCAGCGGGAACACCGCCAGAATGATCGGGACCGCGCCGCGTAATCCGACCCAGGAGATAAACGCCTTTTCGCGGCCATGGAACGCCTTGAACGGCAGCAGGCCGACCAGCACTGACAGCGGTCGTGCAAATAGAATCATCCACAAGGCCAGGCCCAGAGCGGGCAGGGCGATCGGCAACAGGTCGTGCGGCGTCACCAGCAGCCCCAGCACCAGGAACATGCCGATCTGTGCCAGCCAGGCCATGCCGTCGAGCATGTGCAGAATGCCGTGACGGCTGCGCACCGGGCGGTTGCCGATCACCAGGCCACACAGATAAACCGCCAGGAAGCCGCTGCCATGCAGGGCGTTGGTCAGGGCGAACACGACCAGGCCGCCGGCAATCACCAGAATCGGATAGAGGCCGTTGGCCAGGTTGATCCGGTTGACCAGTTGCAGCATGACCCAGCCACCGCCGAGGCCGATGACGGCACCGATGCCGAACTCACGCACGAAGTGCGCGAGCAGGCTCCAATGCAGGCCGGTCTGGCCGCTGGCGAGCATGTCGATCAGGGTCACGGTGAGAAACACCGCCATCGGATCGTTGCTGCCGGATTCGATTTCGAGGCTGGCGGTTACCCGTTCGTTCAGGCCTTTGCCGCCCAGCAGCGAGAATACTGCCGCGGCATCGGTGGAGCCGACGATGGCGCCGATCAGCAAACCCTGGATGAGGTTCAGGTTGAACAGCCAGGCGGCGACCAGACCGGTCAGTGCAGTCGTGATCAGCACCCCGACGGTGGCCAGCGACAGCGCGGGCCAAAGCGCCACGCGGAAACTCGAGACCCGGGTGCGCAAGCCGCCATCGAGCAGGATCACCGCCAGCGCGAGGTTGCCGACCAGATAAGCCGTGGGGTAGTTATCAAAGATAATGCCGCCGCCGTCGACGCCAGCGGCCATGCCCACCGCCAGGATAATCACCAGAATCGGGATGCCGAGGCGCGAGGAAAGTGAGCTCACCAGAATGCTCGCACCTACCAGCAACGCGCCGATCAAGAACAGGCTGTTGATGGTCGTCGCATTCAAAGGCAGTACTCCAGAAAGCTGAAAGGCGGGCACAAACTGACCATGCAGTCTGCGTGCCAGCGATTCTAACCTGTTGAAATGTGATGCTGTCAAAAAGGTTTTGCAGATCAAAAAATCGCAGCCTCACGCGAATCCTTTGCAGGAGCTGTCGAGTGAAACGAGGCTGCGATCTTTTCGGCCGTAACGCGATCTGCGTTTAAAGGCTGAATCGCCCAACCATGTTGTTCAGGTCCAGCGCCAATCGCGACAATTCATTACTCGCCGCGCTCGTCTGGTTCGCGCCGGTCGCCGATTGCACCGACAAATCGCGGATGTTCACCAGGTTGCGATCCACTTCGCGGGCAACCTGCGCCTGCTCTTCAGCCGCGCTGGCGATCACCAGGTTGCGCTCGTTGATCTCGACAATGGCGCTGTTGATCGTGTCCAGCGACAGACCGGCGCCTCGCGCGATGTTCAAGGTCGATTCGGCACGTTCGGTGCTGTTACGCATCGAATCCACCGCGTGTTCGGTACCGCTCTGGATGCTGCCGATCATGCGTTCAATTTCGCTGGTCGACTGCTGAGTGCGATGCGCCAGGGCACGAACCTCATCCGCCACCACCGCGAAACCACGCCCGGCTTCACCGGCACGCGCGGCTTCGATCGCGGCGTTCAAGGCCAGCAGGTTGGTCTGGTCAGCCAGGCCGCGAATCACGTCCAGCACCTTGCCGATGTCTCGGGACTCATTGGCCAGATCGCCAATCAGGGTCGCGGTGCTCTGCACATCGGCGCTCATGCGTTCGATGGCGCTGACGGTTTCCTGCACCAGGTCACGACCGTCGCCGGCCGAGGTGGTGGCGTTCTTCGAGGCTTCGGAAGTACTCACCGCGTTGCGCGCGACTTCTTCCACGGCGCTGGTCATTTCATTGACCGCAGTGGCGGCTTGCTCGATTTCGTTGTTCTGCTGGGTCAGGCCACGGGCGCTTTCGTCGGTGACGCTGTTGAGTTCTTCAGCGGCGGACGCCAGTTGCGTAGCCGAGCCGGAAATCCGCTGCAGGGTGTCGCGCAGCTTGTCCTGCATCTTCGACATGGCCAGCAACAGGCGGCCGGCTTCGTCGTCGCCATCGACATGGATCGGGCGAGTCAGGTTGCCTTCGGCAATTTCTTCAGCGGCGCTCAGGGCGTTGGCGATGGGTTTGGTGATGCTGTTGGTCAGCAGCCAGGCGAACAGCAGGGTCAGGCCGGTGGCGATCACCAGCAGGGTGACGACCAGGTTGAATGCCGAGGAATACTGATCGGATGCTTGCTGATTAAGATCGACCGCCTGTTGGTTGTTGATCAGCATCAGGCGGTTGAGCACCGCGTTGACGGCTTCAGAGTTGTTCAACAGATCGGTGTTGAGCAAGGTGCGCAGTTCTTCCACCTGGTTGTTGCGCGACAGGCTCTTCATCCGGTCTTCAAGCTGGCGATACTGGCCAAGCAACTGCACGTACTGGTCGTAGGCTGCACGCTCTTCAGGGTTGCTGATGAATTTTTCATACTCGGACTGAGCGGCACGGATCTGTTGATTGCGCTGGTCGAACAGCTCGATGGTCTTTTGCTGTATGTCGGGTTCGCGGTTGGTCAACAAGCGATAGGACAGGACCCGAAGGCGCAGCGTCAGCTGGGTGAACTCATCCAGCGCCTTGATGCTCGGCACGCTGCTCTCGACGATGTTCTCACCGGCGCCGCGAATCTTGCTCATCTGGTTCAAGGCAAACACCCCCAGAACCAGCATCAAACCGCCAATCAGGGTGAAACCGAGGAACGCCCGCGGTGCGATATTCATATTACGAAGGGACATGCTGTTTACCAAAGTGAGCGCACCCGTGCGGCGCTGAAGCTGACGTATGAGTGACTTATCGGTCATACGACTAAAGTCTTGAGGGCCTGCGCGGTTTTGTCGCAGACAGCCGTTACCTGTAGGAGCGAAGCTTGCTCGCAAAAATACCCAGGCGACGGGTTTACCCAGACAGCACGCGTTAACCACCTTCGCGAGCAAGCTTCGCACCTACAGGTGTTCGTACGCTGCTTTTGATCGGGCGACGAAGTGCAGGAACCAGATCCGCCAATCACAGTCTTTAAAACTCGCGAGGAAGGTCGCCCGCCAGGAAAATCAAGGCCTTGCGCCCGAATAACCCTGGCATCCGTGGTGACTTTTCTTTATCGTACGCGCCCCTTGAAAATGCTTGGAAAATCAAAATGTTGGAAGCATCCCTAAGCCAATTGGAACAGCTGGTCAGCGACCTGGTGCAACAGAACCAGAGCCTGCTCGCCACCAACCAGACCTTGAGTGCAGAACTGGCCCAGGCCAAGGATGAAAACGAAAGCCTGCAACTGAACCTGATGGAACAGGAAGAGAAACAAGGCGCCACCGCGGCCCGCATCCAGGCCCTGGTTGAGCGCGTCAGCGCCGGCCCGGTCAGCGCATGAATCACGGCGCCGCAGGGGTAAAAGTCGTCTCGATCCTGGGGGAGGACTATTCGATCAAGGCGCCGGCCGGGGAAGAGCAAACCCTGCTGGACGCCGCAATGATGTTGAAAGCTGCCCTGGCCGACACCAAAAGAAAGTACCCGACGCTGATCGGTGACCGCCTGCTGGTGCTGGCCGCGATGAATCTGTGTTCCCAGCAGATTGAAATGCAGAAGCAGCACAAGCAGGAACTCGACCGTTACCAAGAGCAAGTCAGCGCCACGGTTGAAGTGATCTCCAAGACGATCAATCAGGCCTGATCGGCTTTGCGCACAACCAAAGAATAGATTGTCGTTTGAGTTGTATACAATCGGCACGGCTGTTGCAGTGTTTCAGCCTCTTATTCTTTGGGGGTGCTCCATGCAGTTCTGGCGACGCAGTATTCAATGGCAGTTGATCCTCAGCATGGGCACCGCCCTGCTGGTCAGCATCCTGATCGTGGTTGGCATTTATACCCTCGTGGTCAACCGTCTCGCCCAGAGCTATCTGGTCGAGCAGGCACTGCCGTCGAGCATCGAGGCGATGCGCAACGACATCGAACGAATCCTCGTCCAACCCCTCACCGCCGCCAAGGACATCGCCAGCAACAGCATGGTGCGCGACTGGCTGGCCGGAGGTGAAAACAGTGCCCAAACCGATGCATTCGTCCAGTACCTGGAAGGCATCCGCGCCGAACACAAAGCCTTTACCGCGCTGATTGTCGGCACCGCTTCAAACCACTATTTCACGGAAAAAGGCCTGGACCGGACCCTCAGCCGTTCCAACCCCAAAGACGCCTGGTTCTACGCTTTCCTCGACAGCAACCAGCCGCGCACCCTCAATATCGACAATGACACCGCGACCGGAGAATTGGCGCTGTTCATCGACCTCAAGGTCGAGCAGGCCGGTAAAGTCGTGGGAGTTGCCGGGCTCGGGTTGAGCATGAAAGAGCTGTCGGAGCTGATCCACAACTTCAACTTCGGTGAGCGCGGCAAGGTCTATCTCGTGCGTTCCGACGGTTTGATCCAGGTTCACCCCGAGGCGCAATTCAGCGGTAAGCGCACCCTGGCCGAGCAAATCGGCGCCCCCGCCGCACAAGCGGTCATGGGTCAAAAAGTTGCCACTAACAGCAGCTTCGTTCGCGACGGCGAAGATTATCTGGCGTTGAGCCTGCCGTTACGGGACCTGGGCTGGACTCTGGTGGCCGAAGTGCCGCAGTCGCAGATCTACGCGGAAGCCCGTCGGGCCATGTGGATGAGCAGCGGCATTGGTCTGGCGGTGGCGCTGGTGTGTCTGTTGCTGGTGGTGTTGCTGGCTCGCGGGTTGGTGCGGCCGATCCGTCAGGTAACAGCCGCGCTGGTTGCCATCGGTAGCGGTGGGGGAGATTTGACCCACCGGTTAGATTCCAGCCGTGCCGATGAGCTGGGTGACCTGGCTCGCGGCTTCAATCGATTCCTCGACAGTCAGCGCGAAATGATCGGCGAAGTACTGACCACCAGCGATCGTTTGCGCACGGCCGTTGGGCAGGTGGCGCGGGTGGTGGACAACACCGCCGAACGTTCGGGTCGTCAGCAGGAAATGACCGACATGGTCGCCACGGCTGTTCATGAGATGGGCTTGACCGTGCAGGAAATTGCCCAGAACGCGGGTAACGCCGCCGTTGCTTCGCAGAACGCTCGCGATGAAGCGATGCAGGCTCGGGAAGTCGTCGGTGGATCGATCCGCCATATAGAAAGCATGTCCGATGAAATCGGCCTCGCCGCCAATGCGGTGGGCGAATTGGCTAATCAGGTCGCGTCCATCGATCAGGTGCTGGCAGTGATTCGCGGAATTTCCGAGCAAACCAACTTGCTGGCACTGAACGCGGCCATCGAAGCCGCGCGGGCCGGGGACATGGGGCGCGGGTTCGCGGTGGTGGCGGATGAAGTGCGGACCTTGGCGCGGCGCACGCAATCGTCGACCGACGAGATCCAGCAGATGATCGGCAGCCTCAAGCAGGGCGCAGAGAATGCGGTTTCATCCATGCATTCCGGGCAAGCAGCGACGGGTACCGGCGTCGAATCGAGTCAGCGCACTGGCGCGTCGTTGACGGCGATTACCGGTCAGGTCGAGCGCATCAGCGACATGAACCATCAAGTGGCGACGGCGACGGAAGAGCAGTCGGCGGTGACGGAAGAGATCAACCGGAACGTGCAGGGGATTTCCGATCTGGCTCGGGCGACGGCCGGAGAGGTCAGAGCTTGCCGTGAAGACTGTCAGACGTTGCAGCGGTTGGCGGATGATTTGGCGCGGCAGATGGGTGGTTTCAGGTTGAGTTAAGAGGTCAAGGTCAAAAGATCGCAGCCTCGTTTTACTCGACAGCTCCTACACGGGATTTGCATTCATCCTGTAGGAGCTGTCGAGTGAAACGAGGCTGCGATCTTTTTTGTGGCCCTTACACAAGTCTATGCCGGATCAAAACCACTCATCCTGCATCCCAAGACACACATCATCCCGAGCCTCAAGAATCGCCAGCTCTTGGTGGCAACCCGGCACTTCCCACGTCAGGAAATACCGTGCCGCCTGCAGCTTGCCTTTATAGAAGCTCACATCCGCCGCGTCCCCTTTCGCCAACCCTTCCTCCGCCCGAATCGCCTGTTCGAGCCAGCGCCAGCCAATTACCGTGTGCCCGAACACTTTCAGGTACAGCGCCGAGTTCGCCAGGCTGCTGTTGACCTTGCCTTGGCCCAGATCCGTCAGTAACCCGATGGTCACCGTTTGCAGGCGCGCCACCAGTTTCTCCAGCGGCTCACGCAGTGGCGTTAACGTTTCGTACGCTTGAGCACGCTCGGCGGTGTTGGCGATCAGGCGGATCAATTGCTTGAGCCCCGCACCACCGTTCTGCGCCAGCTTGCGGCCCAGCAAATCCAGCGATTGAATGCCGTGGGTGCCTTCATGGATCGGGTTCAAACGGTTGTCGCGGTAATACTGCTCCACCGGGTATTCGCGGGTGTAACCGTGGCCGCCGAGAATCTGGATCGCCAGTTCGTTGGCCTTCAGGCAGAACTCCGATGGCCAGGATTTGACGATCGGCGTCAGCAAATCCAATAGCTCATGAGCCTGTTTACGCTGGTCTTCAGTCTCCAGCGTCGTGGTGTCATCGAACAGGCGCGCCGCGTACAACCCAAGGTCGAACGAGCCTTCGACGTAGGCTTTCTGCGTCAGCAGCATGCGCTTGACGTCGGCGTGTTGAATGATCGCCACTGGCGCGGTGTTCGGGTCTTTGCTGTCCGGCACGCGACCTTGCGGACGTTCACGGGCGTACTCCAGGGAATACAGATACCCGGCGTAACCGAGCATCACCGCGCCCATGCCGACACCGATCCGTGCCTCGTTCATCATCTGGAACATGTAGCTCAAACCGTGATGGGGCTTGCCCACCAAGTAGCCGACACACTCACCGTTATCGCCGAAGTTCAGCGCGGTGGACGTGGTGCCGCGCCAGCCCATCTTGTGGAACAGGCCTGCCAGCAAGACGTCGTTGCGCTTGCCAAGGCTGCCGTCATCGTTGACCAGGAACTTGGGCACGATAAACAGCGAAATGCCTTTCACCCCGGCCGGTGCGTCCGGCAACTTGGCCAGCACCATGTGCACGATGTTTTCCGACAGCGGGTGATCGCCGCCGGAGATGAAAATCTTGTTGCCCTTGAGTCGATAAGTGCCGTCAGGCGCAGGCTCGGCGCGTGTACGAATATCCGACAGCGAAGAACCGGCGTGGGGTTCGGTGAGCGCCATGGTGCCGAAGAAGCGTCCGTCGATCATCGGCTGCAGAAAGCGCTGCTTCTGCTCATCGGTGCCGAAGCTTTCAATCAGGTTCGCCGCGCCCATGGTCAGGAACGGGTACGAGGTCGATGCCGCGTTGGCCGACTGGAAGTGCGCGAAGCAGGCCTGAGACAACAGCGTAGGCAGTTGCATGCCGCCAGCGTCGAAACTTCGCGCCGCGTTGAGGAAACCGGCTTCGAGGAACGCATCCACCGCCGGTTTCACTTCCGGAATCAGAATCGCCTGACCGTTCTCGTAGCGCGGCTCGTTCTCGTCATTCTTGCGGTTGTGCGGGGCGAAGAACTTTTCGGCGATGCTACGGGCAGTGCCGATAGCGGCATCGAAGGTTTCGCGGTTGTGCTCGGCGAAACGCTCACGCTGGGTCAGGCCTTCGGCATCGAGGACTTCGTACAGCTCGAAAGCCAGATTGCGGGAACTGAGCAACGTCTCGGACATGGCGGCCTACCTTTTTTTGGAATGGACCGAGTCTAGGCGTGGGAATAGAGGCTGAACAGGATGATTGATGAGCGTGATGGTGTGTTGCAGACACCGCTAATCAAATGTGGGAGCGGGCTTGCTCGCGAAGGCGGTGTAACAGTCAATATTGATGTCGACTGACACTCCGCCTTCGCGAGCAAGCCCGCTCCCACAGGGGATTTTGCATACCGGGCAGCCATTGCAGCTGCCCGATCTTGTTGCGGTTTAGCCGATCGTCATCAAGCTCGCATTACCACCCGCCGCAGCGGTGTTAACGCTCAATGCCCGCTCAATCACCAGACGCTCCAGCGCAATGCTGGTCTCGCCCTGCGACAAACCATGAACCCCGACAATCGCACCAGCACGCTTGGCCACTTGCTGGCACACCGCGCGCAGCTGGTCGGAATGGCCATGATGCAGAACCGCATCAAACACCACTTCGTCCTTGCCCCAGTCGGAAACAAGCTTGATCTTCGCCTGAATTTCCTTCGGCAGCCGTGCGAACAGTGCCTTGGTCAATTCAGCTTCCGGCCACACTGCCGAACCGCCGATAGCCAAGACCGCTGCCAGTTGAGTCAGCAGATCGCTTTCGACTTCCGCCAGGCACAACACGTGTTCACGCGGCAGGATGGCGTAACTGTTGCGCTCGCCGGTCGGGCCCGCCAGAACACGGGTGATCCCGCTTTGCGACTGCGCCGCGAACTGCACGCACAGAGTGCTCAGGTCGCTGAACTTGTTGCTGTCGGCCCAGGCCTTCAGGGCTGTCAGCGGTTTGCTCATGGCATCGCGCAGACGAACGTCCGGTGCAACGATGGCGTCACCGCGAGCGAAAGATTGTTCGATCGCATCGGTAGGACGTGTCGACAGCAGGCGGTACAGGTACAGCGGACCACCGGCCTTCGGACCCGTGCCCGACAGGCCTTCGCCGCCGAACGGCTGCACGCCAACCACAGCACCCACGATGTTGCGGTTCACGTAGACGTTACCGGCGTTGACGTTGTCGATCACCTTGGCGATGGTCTCGTCGATCCGGGTGTGAACACCCAGCGTCAGGCCGTAGCCGGAAGCGTTGATCTGACCGATCAGTTGGTCGATGTCTTTGCGCTTGTAGCGAACCACGTGCAGCACCGGACCGAAGATCTCACGTTGCAGCTCGTCGAAGCTTTCGAGTTCGATCAGGGTCGGCATCACGAAGGTGCCGCGTTTGACTTCTTCGCTGTTGGCGATGGCCACCTGGTACACGTTGCGACCTTTGTCGCGCATGGCCTGGATGTGCTTCTCGATGCCAGCCTTGGCTTCGGCGTCGATCACCGGGCCAATGTCCACGGACAGGCGCTCAGGGTTGCCGAGACGGCATTCAGCCATGGCGCCCTTGAGCATTTCGATGACACGGTCAGCGGAATCTTCCTGCAAGCACAGCACACGCAGTGCCGAGCAACGTTGACCGGCGCTGTCGAAGGCCGACGACACCACGTCGATCACAACCTGTTCGGTCAGTGCCGAGGAGTCGACGATCATCGCGTTCTGGCCGCCGGTTTCGGCGATCAGCGGAATCGGACGACCTTGAGCATCGAGGCGACCGGCGACGTTGCGTTGCAGCAAACGAGCAACTTCGGTCGAACCGGTAAACATCACGCCTTTGACCCGATCATCGCCGACCAGACGGGCGCCGACGGTTTCGCCACGGCCCGGCAGCAGTTGCAGCACGCCTTCCGGAATCCCGGCTTCGAGCAACAAACGCACGGCTTGAGCCGCCACCAGCGGGGTTTGTTCCGCAGGTTTAGCCAATACCGGGTTACCGGCAGCCAATGCAGCAGCGACTTGACCACTGAAAATCGCCAGCGGGAAGTTCCAAGGGCTGATGCACACCACCGGACCCAGTGGGCGGTGGGCGTCGTTAGTGAAATCGTTGCGCGCCTGCACTGCGTAATAACGCAGGAAGTCCACGGCTTCACGCACTTCGGCGATGGCGTTGGCGAAGGTCTTGCCGGCTTCGCGAGCCAACAGGCCCATCAGCGGCTGGATCTCGCCTTCCATCAAATCGGCGGCACGTTCCAGAATCGCGGCGCGTTCGGCCGGCGGGGTAGCCTGCCAGATCGGTGCAGCGTTCAGGGCGCACTGGATCGCGTTGTCGACATCTTCGACGGTCGCTTCCTGTACGTGGCCAACCACGTCACGCAGATCCGACGGGTTGAGCACAGGCGCAGGTGTTTCGGAGCTGGACGCGCAACCGAGCATCGGCGCGGCTTTCCAGTGATTGTGAGCGGTGGCCAGCAGGGCGCAAGACAGGGAAGCCAGACGATGTTCGTTGGCCATGTCGATGCCGCTGGAGTTGGCGCGCTCGGCACCATAAAGATCACGCGGCAGCGGGATACGCGGGTGCGGCAGGCCGAAGCCGCCTTCCAGCGTCGCCATCTGCTCGATGCTGGCCACTGGATCGGCCACCAGCTCCTGAATCGAAATAGACTGGTCGGCGATACGGTTGACGAACGAGGTGTTCGCACCGTTTTCCAGCAGACGACGTACCAGGTACGCCAGCAGTGTTTCGTGCGTACCGACCGGTGCGTACACGCGGCACGGACGGTTCAGCTTGCCTTCGGAGACTTTGCCTACAACCTGTTCGTACAGCGGTTCACCCATGCCGTGCAGGCACTGGAACTCGTACTGGCCGGGGTAATAGTTCTGACCGGCGATGTGGTAAATAGCCGACAGGGTGTGGGCGTTGTGCGTGGCGAACTGCGGATAAATAACTTCCGGCACCGACAGCAGTTTGCGTGCACACGCAATGTAGGAAACGTCGGTGTACACCTTGCGGGTGTAGACCGGATAGCCTTCCAGGCCTTCGACCTGGGCGCGCTTGATTTCGCTGTCCCAGTACGCGCCTTTTACCAGACGGATCATCAGGCGATGACGGCTGCGGCGAGCCAGGTCGATCACGTAGTCGATTACATACGGGCAACGCTTCTGGTAAGCCTGGATCACGAAACCGATGCCGTTCCAGCCGGTCAGTTGCGGCTCGAAGCACAGGCGCTCCAGCAGATCCAGCGACAGCTCGAGGCGGTCGGCTTCTTCGGCGTCGATGTTCAGGCCGATGTCGTACTGCTTGGCCAACAAGGTCAGCGACAACAGGCGCGGGTACAACTCGTCCATCACACGCTCGTACTGCGCGCGGCTGTAACGCGGGTGCAGTGCCGAGAGCTTGATCGAAATGCCCGGGCCTTCATAAATCCCACGACCGTGGGACGCTTTGCCGATCGAGTGGATGGCTTGTTCGTACGAGGCCAGGTATTTCTGGGCGTCGTGCTCGGTGAGTGCGGCTTCACCCAGCATGTCGTAGGAATAGCGGAAGCCCTTGGCTTCGAACTTGCTGGCGTTGGCCAACGCTTCGGCGATGGTTTCGCCGGTGACGAACTGCTCGCCCATCAGGCGCATGGCCATGTCGACGCCCTTGCGGATCATCGGCTCGCCGCTCTTGCCGATGATGCGGCTCAGGGACGATGTCAGGCCCGCTTCGTTATGGGTGGCGACCAGTTTGCCGGTCAGCAACAAGCCCCAAGTGGCGGCGTTAACGAATAGCGATGGGCTATTGCCCAAGTGCGGGTGCCAGTTGCCGGTGCTGATCTTGTCGCGGATCAGCGCGTCACGGGTGCCCTTGTCCGGTATGCGCAGCAGCGCTTCGGCCAGGCACATCAGCGCTACGCCTTCCTGGGACGACAGGGAAAATTCCTGCAACAGACCCTGAACAATCCCGGCACGGCCGCCGGCGCTTTTCTGATTGCGCAGTTTTTCTGCAATCGAGGAGGCAAGCTTGTTGGTGGCTTCGGCCATCGCCGCCGGCAGACGCGCCTGCTCGATCAGCATCGGCACCACTTCAGGTTCCGGGCGACGGTAGGCGGCGGTGATCGAAGCGCGCAGCACCGATTGCGGCAGGATGCTTTCGGCGAATTCGAGGAAGCACTGGTGAGCGTGATCCAGAGGCGCATCGACGGCTTCGTCGGAATCCTTGGTCAAACCGCTCAGCTCGGTCAGGGTTGCACCACCCTCGAGTTTTTCCAGGTAATTGAAAATTGCCTGCTTGATCAGCCAGTGCGGCGTGCGATCAATCGAGGTCGCGGCCGCCTTGAGGCGCTCGCGGGTCGGGTCGTCAAGTTTGACCCCAAGGGTGGTGGTAGCCATATTTTTATCCTCATGTTTGCCACGACCGCGTGGCATCAGCTGGCCGCAAGATTAGCTGGGCAACCCTTGAGGTGCAACCGGGTGCAACCTTTTTTTTGTCGGAATAATAGGCAGCTCGTCAGGAAATAAATTCCGGTACGAACGTACCGCTTCTGCTTGGTGCTTTTAATTCTAGTAAAGCGCCAGGACTGCGCTAAAAGGGAGCAAAAACAGGGCTTTTTCAGGTAAATCCGACTAGGTGCAACTTATTCTCAAGAAATGGGTTGCACCTTATTTAGATTGTTGAATAGGATTCGCGCCCAAGGTGCAACCGGTCAAAAAAGACCGGTGTGCCGGCTGATGGCTTTCCTGGGGAAACATCAGTCATAAATGCGCGGGATCCACAATCGTCTGTCAAACGTCGTCGTTTGCGAGCGGTTAAAAAAACCGCCGCTACATAAAAACAAAGCCAGGGCGTAACTTAATGAGCGTTAGCAATCCAACACTGATCACGTTCGTGATCTACATCGCAGCAATGGTGCTGATCGGCTTCATGGCCTATCGCTCCACCAACAACCTTTCTGACTACATTCTGGGCGGCCGCAGCCTGGGCAGCGTCGTGACTGCATTGTCCGCCGGCGCCTCCGACATGAGCGGCTGGTTGTTGATGGGCCTGCCGGGCGCCATCTACATGTCCGGTCTGTCCGAAAGCTGGATCGCCATCGGCCTGATCATCGGTGCTTACCTGAACTGGCTGTTCGTCGCCGGCCGTCTGCGCGTGCAGACCGAGCACAACGGCGATGCGCTGACCCTGCCGGATTACTTCTCCAGCCGTTTTGAAGACAAAAGTGGCCTGCTGCGGATCATCTCCGCGGTCGTGATCCTGGTGTTCTTCACCATCTACTGCGCCTCCGGCATCGTGGCCGGTGCCCGTCTGTTCGAGAGCACCTTCGGCATGTCCTACGAGACAGCGCTGTGGGCCGGTGCTGCGGCGACGATTGCCTACACCTTCGTCGGCGGTTTCCTGGCAGTGAGCTGGACTGACACCGTACAAGCCACGCTGATGATATTTGCCCTGTTGCTGACGCCGATCATCGTGCTGCTGGCCACCGGCGGCGTCGACACCACGTTCCTGGCCATCGAAGCGCAAGATCCAAGCAACTTCGACATGCTGAAAAACACCACCTTCATCGGCGTGATTTCGCTGATGGGCTGGGGCCTGGGCTACTTCGGCCAGCCGCACATCCTCGCGCGTTTCATGGCGGCGGATTCGGTCAAGTCGATCGCTAAAGCACGTCGCATCTCCATGGCCTGGATGATCCTGTGCCTGGGCGGCACCGTCGCTGTAGGTTTCTTTGGTATCGCGTACTTCTCGGCGCACCCTGAACTGGCCGGTCCTGTGACCGAAAACCACGAGCGTGTGTTCATCGAGCTGGCGAAAATCCTGTTCAACCCATGGATTGCCGGTGTACTGCTGTCGGCCATTCTGGCTGCCGTCATGAGCACCCTGAGCTGCCAACTGTTGGTGTGCTCGAGCGCCCTGACCGAAGACTTCTACAAAACCTTCCTGCGTAAAACCGCTTCCCAGGTTGAACTGGTCTGGGTCGGTCGCGCCATGGTGCTGCTGGTTGCCCTGATCGCCATCGCGTTGGCCGCTAACCCGGAAAACCGTGTACTGGGTCTGGTCAGCTACGCCTGGGCAGGTTTCGGTGCTGCATTCGGTCCGGTGGTCCTGATCTCCGTGATCTGGAAAGACATGACCCGCAACGGCGCACTGGCCGGTATCCTGGTCGGCGCGATCACCGTGATCGTGTGGAAACACTTTGAGCTGCTGGGCCTGTACGAAATCATCCCTGGTTTCATCTTCGCCAGCCTGGCGATCTACATCGTCAGCAAACTGGGCTCGCCGACTCACGGCATGCTTCAGCGCTTCGCCGCTGCCGAGGCTGATTTCCGCCTGAACAAGTGATCGGGATGAGCTGATGCTCTGAACGTTCGCCGAACATGAAAACGGCCCGCTTCCATTTGGAGGCGGGCCGTTTTTTTGTTTTCGGGGAATGGTTTGGTGTTTTTGATGGCCTCTTCGCGGGCAAGCCTCGCTCCTACGGATTTGTGTGTTCTGTAGGAGCGAGGCTTGCCCGCGAAGAGGCCATCAGCAGCAACACACTACTTTTGCAGGGAATGTCTGTAGCCAACCATCCCAACTTTCGAAGGAAAAATCCCTAAAAAAGTAGGGCAAATCTGATTTTCCTGTCCCTCCCTCAACACCCCTTGTCGCTCATGCAGAATCGCCCGCCTTCATTCTGTAGAGACACATCGGATGTTCGCTCCTGCCAATCAACCGCGTTTCACGTTGACGATCGACGGCGTCCAGAATGAGCTCAAGGTGCTTGAGTTCACGGGCACGGAAGCCATCAGCCAACCCTACCGCTTTGACCTGGAACTGGTCAGTGAACGGCCGGACATCGAGCTCGAAAGCTTGCTGCATCGTCAGGCCTTTCTGAGTTTCGATGCACACGGTTCCGGCATACACGGTCAGATTTTTCGCGTCGGCCAAAGCGATTCCGGGAAACGTCTGACGGGCTATCAGATCAGCCTTGTACCGCGACTGACCTACCTCGGTCAGCGCATCAATCAGCGGATCTTCCAGCACAAAAGCGTGCCGGCGATCATCGCGCAGGTCCTCAAGGACCACGGCATCCAGCGCGATGCATTCGAATTTCAACTCGGCAGCGACTACGCGCCTCGTGAGTACTGCGTGCAATACGCCGAAAGCGATCTGGCGTTCATCCAGCGGCTGTGTGCCGAGATCGGCATTCACTACCACTTCCAGCACACCCCCGACGGGCATCTGTTGGTGTTCGGCGATGACCAGACTGTTTTTCCGCGCCTGCCCGAGTCGACGCTGTACCTTCCGGGCAGCGGTATGGCGGCGGATGCGCCGGCCATCAAGCGCTTCAACGTACGCCTGGAGACCCGGACCACGGCGGTCACCCGGCGCGATTACGACTTCCAGAAACCGCGCCTGCAACTTGAAAACCGTGTCGACAGCGAACAGCGCCCGGTGCTGGAGGACTACCACTTTCCCGGCCAATTCACCGATCGCGAATACGGCAAACAGCTGACGCAACGAGCTTTAGAGCGCCACAACGCAGACTTCCGTCAGGCCGAAGGTCGTGGCGACGATTCTGCCTTGGTCAGCGGACATTTCCTGCACCTTGCCGAGCACCCGCGTCAGGCGTGGAACGATCTGTGGCTGATCACTGCAATCGAACACCGTGGCCGACAGCCGCAAGTGCTGGAAGAGTCGGCCACCAGCGATGATCCGGAAGATTTCCAGGGCTATCGCAATACCTTTCTGGCGACGCCGTGGGACGTTTCGTTTCGTCCACCGTTGGGGCCGGAAAAGCCCCGGATGCTCGGCTATCAACCGGCTGTGGTCACCGGTCCGGTCGACAGCGAAATCCATTGCGACGAGTTTGGGCGGGTCAAGGTTCAGCTCGCCTGGGATCGCGACGGTCAGCTCAACGAACATTCCAGTTGCTGGTTGCGGGTCGCCACGGGCTGGGCCCACGACCATTACGGCAGCGTGCTGATCCCCCGAGTCGGCATGGAAGTGCTGGTGGGTTTCATCGACGCCGATGCCGACAAACCGCTGGTGATGGGGTGCCTGCCCAACGCCGCGACGCCAGTGCCGCTGGACCTGCCTGCTGACAAGACCCGCAGTATTTTCCGCAGCCAAAGTAGTCCGGGCGGCGGCGGTTACAACGAATTGCGCATCGAGGATCGCAAAGGCGCCGAAGAAATCTACCTGCGCGCCCAGCGAAACTGGACGCAGCACGTATTGAATGATCAGCAGGTGCAGGTTGATAACCAGCGCAGCATTGTCGTCACGGGTACCGCGCGCCATGAGTTGAAGGCTGACGAGCAGCGCATCACCCACGGCCAGCGTCAGGCCGAAGTGAAGCTTGACGATCACTTGGTGGTGGTCGGTGACCGGCACATTCGTGTGACCAGCCAGGCGCTGAATGCCAGCCAGCAATTCCACGTCAGCGCCGGCCAGCAAGTGGTCATCGATGGCGGTGCCAGCGCGACGATTCAGGCGGGCGGGCAGTGGATCAACATTGGGCCCGGCGGGATTTTCAGCAGCGTGCCGATTCAGGTGGGCGGTGCGCTGATGCCGTCGATGGCGGCCACGCCTGTGTCGCCGAATACGCCGTTGAAACTCGTCGCCGCCCCGGCTGCTGTGCTAAGCGCCGCACAGATCATGAGCCTGCAAAGTGATGCGCCGTTCTGTGAGGAATGCGAGCGCTGCAAGGACGGTGTCTGTGCCGCCTGATCGCTTGTCACCCCACGCCTGGCTGGAACGCCAACCGCTCAAACCTTCCGAGCAGTTGTTTGCGATTTTCGGCAACGCCAGTGCTGCACAGCCGTTCGACGCTTGGCAACGCACGGCCACCGCACAAGCGCCGAGCCCGATCTGGGCCGACACCGCCTACGCAGAGTGGGAACCGGTAATGCCCTATGTCGGAATCGTCGCCGCGGGCAGTGAGTTTCTGGAGTGGGTGGTCACGACGGAGTCTTGTGACTGGGGTTGGCTGGCGGTTTCTTCTGCCTCTCAAGACGCGCTGGTCGAGCATCTGCGCAGCCTCACTCAAGTGCTTTTGCCTAACGGCAATGCGGTGTTTTTTCGGTTCTGGGATGGGCGTTATCTGTTGCCGATTTTTCAGTCTGCCGACGTTAACCCTGCGCAATTAATGCCGGTGATTGACCGCTGTTTGATCAATGGGCAGCCGCTCGATATCCGCGGCAGTGCATTGAAAACCTCCCGGGTTTTTCCGTGGTGGGAAGTTTCCGAGCCGCTGCTCGAACACCTCGCCGCCGAGTCAGCGACTACCCGCATCAACAACTTGATCAAGTGGTTGAGCGAAGACCGTCCTGATCTTTTTGAGGCGTTTTCGGAGCGGGTGTTGCGGCACAAAGTCTCGATCTTTCTACAGACGCCGGACCTGCCTCAAGCACCGAAACAAGCCTTGGTGGATTACCTGATGGTGGAGTTGAACTGATGGATCAGATTGTGCGGATCGAGCAAGAGCTCGACGGATTTAAAGACACGTTGGTTTTGTATCGCGAGCAGCTTGGCGAGTTCTTGAGTCGGAATGCGGACAGGGTCAGCCGGGCGACTGACATGCCTTCGCTGATGGACATGGAGCGGAAGATCAAACTGGGAAATACCAGTAAGTCCGTAAGCCAAAGTGACGATGATTTTTTCTCCAGTGTTGCGCAGTGCCCAGCAAATCGAATTCTTGAAATCGAAAGCAAGTTTGAGTCGGTCTACGACATTCCGTTGGGGAACATTTCGGTTGATGTGATTGCCATGGATGGGGGCAAGCGCACATCGGTCACGCTCGATGAAAACGGTAAGGGACAGTTCGAAGGCGAACCCGGAAAGTTCTATCGCGTTCATGTCCAGAGTGAAGTCACTCCAGGGCAAATTGATGATCTTTTTTCCTCTTACGACGGCCTGACCACAGAGCTGGAGAGTTGGCTGCGCAAAGAGTGGGAGGGATTTAAACCGCAGTGGTCGCAGCAATCGGCGTCGGCATCGTTGGCCGCAGTGGGCAATGGAATGCTTGCGGGAGGTTGGGCGGCGATTCAGGAGGTTTGGGATGGCATTGGTGAAATTTCCGACATCCTGAAAGACCCCGGCGCCTTTGCCGAGAAGTTGGGTGAAAGCGCTGGCCAATTTGCCGAACTGGCCGAATCTGCCCCCGAATTGATGGAAAAAGCCATGTTGCTGGCCAGCGACGAGGCGGCGCTGTGTTTACTTATGCGCACCGCGATGTTGTGGCTAGAAGCATTGCCACCCTCGCAACTGGCCGGGTCCTCGGCCGAAGCCATCTCCAAGGTCGTCGTTGGTTTGGTCATCGACTTGTTGATTGGCTTGGTGCTGAGCGTGGTTGGGGTGGGCATTGCCTGGCTGACAGTAAGACTGACCAAGTACAGCGCGCAGATTTTTCAGGCCGCCATGGGCTTTGTGAAGTCGATGGTCACGATCATCAATAACTTCATGGAGTATGTCGACCGCTACAAAACAGTTGCTGCGCGCGGTGTGGCCGCGGGCCTCAAACAAGGTCGCCTGCAACTGCGCTGGGATGCCAAACGCAACACCACCCTCAAGCAAAACGAACACCACGACGACGCCTCAAAGCAGGCCACAAACCCCAACGGCGACAGCGCCGATTCCGTCGATAAAACCGCCACCAACAAATGCCCGGTCTCGATGGTCACCGGCGAAGAACTGCTGACCCTCACCGACGGTTCGCTGGACGGCATCCTGCCGTTCGACTTCACCCGGCTCTACCGCACCAGCGCTGCCGAAATCGATACCGGCCTCGGATTCGGCTGGAGCCATTCGTTATCCCATCGACTGGAAATCGACGGTGAAACGGTCATCTGGATCGACCACGAAAACCGTCGCACCACTTTCCCGCTGCCCAACAGCGAACGCCCGGCAATCCACAACAGTCTCTCGCGCGCCGCGATTTATCTGGGTAACGAACCCGAAGAACTGATCCTCGCCCAGGCCGGCGAAGAAGCACGTTTCTACCATTTTCATAATGGTTTTCTCACAACCATCAGCGACGCTTACAACAACCGCCTGCGCATCACCCGCGACCGTCAGGACCGCATTCTGCGCCTCGACAACGGCGCCGGCCGCGCCTTGCTACTACGTTATGAGCGCAGCCATCTGGTCGCCGTCGACTATCAGGTTTTTGTCCCCGCCCAGACCCTCGAAGAAGCCTGGCAGACCGAGCAAACACTGGTCTGTTACCGCTACGACGAACGCGCGCGACTGATCGAAGCCACCAACGCCGCCGATGAAAGCGAGCGCTACGACTACGACGATCAGCACGTCATCCTGCAGCGGCAACTGGCCGGTGGGGCGAGTTTCTTCTGGGAGTGGGAAAGGTCCGGCAAGTCCGCCAGATGCATCCGCCACTGGGCGTCGTTTGCGCAGATGGACGCGCGGTATATCTGGGATGAAGAGGGCAGCGTCACTGTCCACAACATCGACGGCAGCGAAGAGGTTTACGTCCACGACGAGCGAGCGCGGCTGGTGCGCAAGGTCGAGCTGGACGGCGGTGAACAGCTCAAGGCTTACGACGATCAAGGTCGGTTGATTGCCGAACAAGACCCGCTCGGCGCCGTCACCGAATACCGCTACGACGAAGTCGGACGGCTGGTCGCGCTGATTCCACCGCAAGACGAACCAACGTCCTACGAGTACCGCAACGGTTTCCTGCACGCGCGCTATCGCGGCAAAGCCGTGTGGAAGTATCAGCGCAATGCCCAGGGTGACATCACCGAAGCGACCGACCCCGACGGCCACGTCACCCACTATCACTACGACGAAAAAGGTCAGCTGCTGTCGATCCGCTACCCGGACACCAGTCGGCATGTCTTCGTCTGGAATGGCTTGGGGCAACTGGTCGAAGAGACACTGCCGGACGGTGGCGTTCGGCGGTTTTCCTACGATGCGCTGGGGCGGCAGATTACCCGGCAGGACGAACACGGCGCGATCACCAAGTCCCGGTGGGATGCCATCGGCCGACTGATTCAGACGACGCTTCCTACAGGCGCCAGTCGCGCGTTCAGCTACAACGCCTACGGAAAAATCACCGCCGAACGTGATGAACTGGGCCACGTCACGCGCTACGAATACGTCGACGATCTGCATCTGGTCAGCCGTCGTTTTAATGCCGATTGCACCCAGCTCAAGTATCGCTACGACAACGCGCAACTGCTTCTTACCGAGATCGAAAACGAATCCGGTGAAAAGTATCAGCTGGACTACACGCCCAGCGGATTGATCCGACAGGAAACCGGCTTCGACGGGCAACGCACCGCGTACGCCTATGACCTCAACGGGCATCTGCTGGAGAAAACCGAGTTCGGCGATGACGGTTCGCAGCTCGTCACGCAATACGAGCGCGATACCGCCGGGCGGTTGCTGGTCAAAACACTGCCCGACGGCATCAAGGTTGAATACCGCTACGACAGCCTCGGCCGCCTGATCGGCGTCGACGACGGCCACGACCATCCGCTGGAATTCGAGTACGACCAACAGGATCGCCTGATCACCGAGCATCAGGGCTGGGGCACGCTGCGTTATGGCTACGACGCCTGCGGCCAGCTCAATCGCCTGCGCCTGCCGGACGGCAGCAAACTCGATTACCACCACGCCAAGGGCGGCGCGCTAACGGCCATCGACCTCAACGGTGCGCGACTCACCAGCCACCAATTTGCCTTCGGCCGCGAGCAGCAGCGCCAGCAAGGTCAACTGCTCAGCGACTTTTCTTACGACGATCAGGGGCGCCTGAAAGCCCACGCTGTCAGCCAACAGCAGCAACCGCTCTATCGCCGGGATTATGCCTACAGCGCCAACGGCAATCTCGACAGCATCGCCGACACCCGTCACGGCCAACGCAACTACCAATACGACCCGCTCAACCGCCTGACCCGCGTCCGTCACACCCGCGACGACCCACCGGAAACCTTCGCCCACGACCCCGCCGGCAACCTGTTGATGCAAGATCGGCCCGGTTTGGCGACCGTTAAAGGTAATCGCCTGCTGATGCAAGGCGATCGGCATTACGACTACGACGCCTTCGGCAATTTGATTCGTGAACGCCGCGGCACTGCGCAAAAACTCGTCACCGAATACCGCTATGACTGCCAGCACCGATTAGTCGGCGTCACAACCCCAGATGGCCGTTGCACAAATTATCGCTACGACGCCTTCGGCCGCCGCATCGCCAAAACCGTCGACGGCAAAACCACCGAGTTCTTCTGGCAAGGCGACAACCTCATCGCCGAAAGCAGCCGCGAACACTACCGCAGCTACCTCTACGAACCCGGCAGCTTCCGCCCCCTCGCCCTGCTCGACGGCAAAGGCCCGCGCAAAGCTTGCCCGTTTTACTACCAACTCGACCACCTCGGCACGCCACAGGAGCTGACCGATTTTGGTGGCGAGATCGTGTGGTCGGCGAAGTACAACGCCTACGGCAAAGTCACGCGCCAGACGTTCGGCGGGGGCGAGCAACTTGAGCAGCCGTTGCGGTTTCAGGGGCAGTATTTTGATGTTGAGAGCGGTCTGCACTACAACCGGCATCGGTACTATGATCCGCAGGTTGGCCGATACCTGACGCCGGACCCGATCAAGTTGGCGGGTGGGCTGAACCAGTACCAGTACACGCCGAATCCGACGGGGTGGGTTGATCCGTTGGGGTTGAGCGGGAACTGTCCGCCACCGAATAAGCCTGGGTGCGGGGCGCCGGATGATACGACTGGCGTTAAGGTTGATGAGGGTGAGCCGGCGCTACCGAAGCTGTCGGGTGATCAGCGGAGGGCGCGGATTGATGTGTTGGCTGAGGCGAACGCTAAGCGGCGGGTCGAGGAGTTTGAGGAGTTGTATGGCATGCATACCGTTGCGAAGCATAATCCCGAAATACCAGATGCAGCTTTAAAACAACGGTCTATTGATGGGAGTCACCCAACTAAACCAGGAGTAATGGAGGGGGTTAATTCTAGCTCTCAATTCAATAGCTGGTTACTGCAGCTTAACGCGATTAATGATGCGGTCTCTAGGATGAATCGAAACCCTCCCGCGCCTACAGGATTCACTACTAGAGGAGATCCAATTGTTAGAAAAGAGATGCCAAATGCTGGTAGAGGGTATAAACCAAATAATAGGGACCGAAATAATCCAAGATATATAGATGAGCTAAATTATTCTGAGGTTAGATTTCGACGGCAGGATGTGAAAAAGCCTTATACGGCGTTCCCAGATTAGGAAGTTGAGATGTTGAAGTGGCCGATGTTCGATCTACCGTTTGAGCCCGTGCTTTCATATTGGTTGGGAGGTATTTCTACATATGATATTGAAGAAACTCTGGGCGTAGCTTTGTCGGCGTACGACCCGAACGATGACGCCGATAGAGAAGTCGTTATAAGAGATTTTATATTAGCTCGTTTTGATGATCTTACTTATAAGCATAGATTTTTAATGTTTAAGCTGCTTGAGGCGTATTTAAAGCTTCCGGAATTTGATTTTTCTGAACAATTCGAAAGTAATTACGATGAGAATACTTGCGTTGCATGGGACGAAACGCAAATAGATGATGCTCGCGGTTTTTTTGAGGATATATATAGACTGGCCAGCGAAGAGTGGAGGAGCGATCTTCAAAAAGCTAGTCTCGAAGATCAATCTGGTTGGTGATTTGTAATGACTGAGAATATAACGCGAGAGTTGATACTGGAATGGGCGTATAACGACGACATCGTTATTGACATGTATGAAAGTGGCGATGATGGTGATGCTGCAATTTTCCAAAGCTCAGTAATGGATATTTTTGGTGCAATCGGCTTGATGGAGTTGGCGGCCGATCCAGCTTGCCCGAGTAGATTGTATTTTGCAGGTTTGCTTTCTAAATGTTTTTTGTGGATGTTTCGCCAAAGTGCAAAACTGCCGTTTCATAGCTCTCGATTTCGCGGAATTATGTCGAGAGATGAGTATCGACAGGAAAATTTGAAACGAGAAGATAAGTTTTACGAGCTTTGCTTGGTTTTAGACAGTATGCGAACGATTAATGATCCTGCGGTCCAGTCGCTGTATAAGCAGGTTCTAGATTTTAGGAATGATCAAAGTGACAGTGGATCGAAATTTTATTATGAGTGCTATGCCAAGTTGACGTTGAAGCAGTTTGAGTAGTAAGTTTTTTGTGCCGCTTGTAGCGTTTAGATAGGTAGTTTGTTCGAAATAGATGAGGAAGAAGCATCAAGCTGGCCTCATGAGGAGTGGTACAAATTGGAGAACCCTAGGGGATTTTTTCAGCATGTCTACACGCTGGCGCTAGAGGGGAAGACGATTTGCTCAAAGCGAGTCAGGAAGATAGAGCCACGTGGTGAGTGACGAAGCATTCCGATAGGCCGATATAGCGAAATTTCCGGGCAAGCCCATCGGAAGTTTCCTTCAACTCGTATCGGTTTCCATGAACTGGTTTGAAATGCATTCCATCGATAGTCTCTGGTGGTCACTGAAAATTCAGTGGCGGGGTGTAGGAGCCCTTCAAAGTCGATGGAAATGTATTAGCGTCGAAGCTTGGTTTGCGGCCGTGAACGTGCGTCCGTAAGATCAGTTGCGGCGGTTGTGCGCGGGCACGCTTCGGCGTGGTCGAGTTTTCCAAAGGCCTCGATACTCCTACCCCGCGCATGACTGCCACCCCAGCCTGTAGGAGGGCTGATGGCAGTTCCTGTCTACTGTCTTTGGAATTTGAAAATGAAAACACTTCACCCCGACCCTCCCTACGAAAAACCAATCCCCCACCCCAAAAGCCGCTTCATGGCCCTCACCAGCAACTGCACCGACATGCCCACACTCTTCGTCGATACCCACGCGCCGCTCGATGTTTTATACGACGCCGCCAACTATCGAATTCGCGCCGTTACGCAGGTGCTGGAGAACATGTCGATGCGCGGATCGGTTGAGTGTGAGTCGTTCATTCTTAGTGATTTTGCGCTGCTGTGTGCCATTCCGTTGCGGGATGGGTGTGATGTGCTGGATGTGATCGGGCGGCGGTTGCGGGCTCGGTCACCGGAGTAACGGCGCGAATGATCGTTCCCACGCTCTGCGTGGGAATGCAGCCCACGACGCTCCGCGTCACATTGGTACCAGGCGCGAGTTCGGTTGTGCGGCTGGAACGCGGAGCGTCCCTTGAGGCATTCCCACGCGGGAGCGTGGGAACGATCAGCGTCAGGTTCGTGGGGCTGCAAGTGCCCGCTCGGCTGCGAGGCCCTGACGTTCGCCTCGGTACAAGGTAAACTTCCCGGCCTTCGCAGGAGCAATCATGAATTATCGTCACGCCTTCCATGCCGGCAATCACGCCGATGTGTTCAAACACCTGACTTTGACCCGCCTCATCGCCCTGATGTCGCGCAAGGAGCAGCCGTTTGCCTATCTCGACACTCACGCCGGCATTGGTCTGTATGACCTGCAGGGTGATCAGGCGAGCCGTACCGGTGAGTACCTGGAAGGTATTGCGCGTCTGTGGGATCAGCCGGATCTGCCGGCGCTGACCGCCGATTACATGAAGGTGCTGCACGACATGAACCCGGATGGCCAGTTGCGCTATTACCCGGGGTCGCCGGAGCTGGCGCGGCGTCTGACGCGGCCGCAGGATCGGGTGATGCTCAACGAGAAGCACCCCGAAGACGGTTTGCTGCTCAAGGACAACATGGCCGGTGACCGTCGGGTGAAGGTGCATCTGGGCGAAGGCTGGCATGTGCCGCGTGCGATGTTGCCGGTGCAGGAGAAGCGGGCGGTGATGTTGATTGATCCGCCGTTCGAGCAGCTCGATGAGATGCAGCGCTGTGCGGCGTCGCTGAAAGAAGCGATTGGCCGGATGCGCCAAACCGTGGCGGCGATCTGGTACCCGGTGAAGGACCAGCGCATGCTGCGTCGCTTTTATCAGGATCTGGCCGGTACGGGCGCGCCGAAGTTGTTGCGCGTGGAGTTGCTGGTGCATCCGCTGGATACGCCGAACAGTCTTAATGGGTCCGGGTTGGCGATTGCGAATCCGCCGTGGGGGCTGGAAGAGGAATTGCGTGAGTTGCTGCCGTGGTTGTCCCAGAAGCTTGGGCAGACCCAGGGTGGGTGGCAGATGGATTGGTTGATAGCTGAATAGGGTTAATCGATAAGCAAGATCAAAAGATCGCAGCCTCGTTTCACTCGACAGCTCCTACAACGGAATGAGTATTTCCTGTAGGAGCTTGGGCAGACCCAGGGTGGGTGGCAGATGGATTGGTTGATAGCTGAATAGGGTTAATCGATAAGCAAGATCAAAAGATCGCAGCCTCGTTTCACTCGACAGCTCCTACAACGGAATGAGTATTTCCTGTAGGAGCTTGGGCAGACCCAGGGTGGGTGGCAGATGGATTGGTTGATTGCCGAATAGGGTTAATCGATAAGCAAGATCAAAAGATCGCAGCCTCGTTTCACTCGACAGCTCCTACATTTGGAATGCGTATTTCCTGTAGGAGCTTGGGCAGACCCAGGGTGGGTGGCAGATGGATTGGTTGATTGCCGAATAGGGTTAGTCGATAAGCAAGATCAAAAGATCGCAGCCTCGTTTTACTCGACAGCTCCTACAGGGAAATGCAAAACCCTTGTAGGAGCTGTCGAGTGAAACGAGGCTGCGATCTTTTGCTTTTTGGGGTTTAGATCGGGCAGGTCACGCCTGTACCGCCAATCCCGCAATACCCTTCCGGATTCTTCGCCAGGTATTGCTGGTGATACGCCTCGGCGAAGTAGAACGTCGGCGCTTCGTCGATTTCAGTGGTGATTTCGCCTTTGCCAGCCTTGGTCAATTCAGCCTGGAACACTTTCTCGCTGGCCTTGGCCGCGTCCAGTTGAGTCGGGTTGGTCGCATAGATCACAGAGCGATACTGCGTGCCGATGTCGTTGCCCTGACGCATGCCTTGCGTCGGGTTATGCAATTCCCAGAACATTTTCAGCAGTTCTTCGTAGCTGACTTTTGCCGGTTCGTAGACCACCAGCACCACTTCGCTGTGGCCGGTCAGGCCGGAGCAGACTTCTTCGTACGTCGGGTTCGGCGTGAAACCGCCGGCATAACCCACCGCCGTACTGACCACCCCTTCACGTTGCCAGAACTTGCGTTCCGCGCCCCAGAAGCAGCCCAGGCCGAAGATCGCGAAATCCACGTCCATCGCAAACGGGCCCAGCAGCGGGGCGTCGTGGACGAAGTGTTTTTCCGGCACGGTCATTGGCGTTTCGCGGCCAGGCAGAGCTTGTTCTTTGGTAGGGAGCACGTTTTTGTTCACCAGGATTTCCGAGCGCAAGACCATCATCAGTCCCCTCAGTCAGGTTGAATGTGAATTGTCAGACACGCAGTTTGCCCAATGCCGGCCGGTTACGCACTACCTTGTGGGAGCGGGCTTGCTCGCGAAAGCGGTGTGTCAGATGACATTGTTGGTGACTGACACACCGCTTTCGCGAGCAAGCCCGCTCCCACAGGGGGTGGGGGGCACAGGGATTTGCGGTGTTATGTCAGACGAGCGGGCCGCGTGGGTAGCGCTTGAGCTTTTCGATCAGCTCGGCGCCCGGGATTGGCCGGTCGAACAGGTAGCCCTGGCCGACGTCGCAGCGGTGGCGACGCAGGAAGGCCAATTGCTCGGCGGTCTCGATGCCTTCCGCCACGACCTTGAGTTTCAAGTTGTGAGCCATGGCGATCACCGCTGAAGTGATTTCCATGTCGTCCTGGTTGTCCGGGATTTCGTGGATGAAGCTGCGATCGATCTTGATGATGTCGATCGGGAATTTTTTCAGGTAACTCAGCGACGAATAACCGGTGCCGAAGTCGTCCATGGCCAGGGTCAGGCCCAGGCGCTTGAGCTGGTCGAGCTGCAAGTGGGTGTCTTCGGTGGCTTCCAGCAACAGGCCTTCGGTCAGCTCCAGCTCCAGCAGGTTCCCCGGCAGCGCTTCTTCCTTGAGGATGTTGGCGATGGACGCCACCAAGTCCGGGTCGGAGAACTGCTTGGGCGACAAGTTGATCGCCACCTGAAGATTGCCCAGGCCGGCGGCGGTCAGGTCTTTGCTCATGCGGCAGGCCTGGCGGGCGATCCATTTGCCGATCGGGATGATCAAACCGGTTTCTTCGGCGACGCTGATGAACTGGTCCGGGCGGATCATGCCTTTTTCCGGGTGGTTCCAGCGCAGCAGCGCTTCCATCCCCAGCAGGCGACCGCTGCGCAGGCACAGCTTGGGCTGGTAGAACACGTCCAGCTCGTTCTGGGTCAGGGCGCGGCGCAGGTTGTTCTCGACGAACAGCTTGTAGCTGGCCTCGGCGTTCAGCGCTTCGGTGAACACCTGGACCTGGTGTTTGCCGTTGGCCTTGGCCTTGTGCAGCGCCAGGCCGGCGTTGCGCATCAGGGTCTGTGGATCGCGACCATGCAACGGCGCGCAGGCCAGGCCCACGGAGCCAGTGACGCTGATCAATTGGTTGTCGACGAACATCGGCTTGTCGAGGGTCGCCAGCAATTGGTTGGCGACATGCTGGCCCATCGCGAGGTCGGTGTTGTCCAGCAACACGGCGAATTCGTTACTGGCAAACCGCGCCAGGCTGCCGCTCGGGCTCAGGCTGTTGCGCAGGCGTCGGGCCAGGCTGATCAGCAGTTTGTCGCCGGTCTGGTGGCCGAGGCTGTCGTTGATGCGCTTGAAGTTGTCGATGTCCACCAGCAACAGGCTGATCGGCGTGTCGCTGTCTCGGGCGAAGCGTTCGTCGAGGTTGCGGATGAACGCCGGGCGGTTGCCAAGGTTGGTCAGGTTGTCGGTGTAGGCCAGGCGCTCGATGCGCTGCTGGGCGAGTTTGGTCTGGGTGATGTCTTCGTAGATGCCGATGTAGTGCGTCAGCTCACGGTTGTCGCCGTAGACCTTGGAAATCGACAACTGGCCCCAGTAGGGTTCGAGGTTTTTCCGGCGGCTCTTGAACTCGCCCTGCCAGCTGTTGCTCTTGGCCAGCGCCGAGGGCGCGTCGAACAGCAGCTCGCTGAGGTTTTCCAGCGCCGGCAGTTCCGACAGGCGCTGGCCGTGGACTTCTTCGGTGCTGTACTGGGTGATCGCCGTGAAGCTCGGGTTGACGTATTCCACCACGCCGTCGCAATTGACCAGCAAAAAGGCGTTGGCGCTTTGCTCGACCGCACGCTGGAACAGGTGCAAGGCGCTGGTGGCGGTGCGACGGTTGTGGTTGTTGATGACTTGGGCGAACTGGTCGGCCAGCTCGCCGGCGAAGGCTATTTCGTCCGACTGCCAGGCGCGGGTCGCGCCGGTCTGTTCCAGGCACAGCACGCCCACCACCTGGCCGTCGACACGGATGCTGGCGTCAAGCATCGCGTTCACATCACGCGGGCGCAGGCTCTCGGCCATTTCCCGGGTGCGTGGGTCGCGCATGGCGTTGTGCGCGTCGATGGCGCGGCTGCTGTGCAAGGCGTCGAGGTAATCCGGGAAGCCGCTGACGTCGATCGGGTCCGGCAGCTGGTAATCCCCGGAGGCGCGGTGATAGGCCGAGATCGGCACCAGCAGCGAGCCTTCGAGGTTCCACAGGCTGGCGCAGTCGATTTCGTAGATATCGCAGGCGCTGCGGGTGATCAGTTCGGCGGCTTCTTGCAGGGAATTGTTGGTGCTGTAGCGCTGGCGAGTCAGCAGCAGGATCAAGTCTTGCTGGGCGCGCACCCGGTCCAGGTGCTGCAGCTGTTCCAGCTGGGCGCGTTGGTTGAGTTCCAGGGCGATTTGCAGGCGCGAGTTCTGGGTTTCCAGGTCCAGCGACGGCAGCAGGGGGTCGCCCTCGAACACGCCGTCCACGACCATCAGGTAGCCGCGCAGCAGGTGTCGATTGTGTTGTCGGTAGGCTTCGCCGAGTTCGAGCAGGCTCAGGGAGCCTTTGGCGGTGTGCAGGTTGTAGCGGATCAGGTAATGCGGGCTGTCGCTGAGTTGTTGCTGAATCGCGTCGTGCAGCTGATAGCGCGCTTCGGGCTCCATCAGGCTGGCGTACGGTGAGTCGACCAGGGCACAAAGCTCCACGGCCGGCAGACCAAACTGTCGTTCGCAATTGGGATCGAGAAACAGCAGCGCCCAGCTAGCTTCATTCAGCCGTTCGAAACGCAGCATGCCGAGCCGCGAGGGCACAGGCAATTGCGTCACTACCTCGGCCACCATACGGCTGGCGGCATCGGGTTGGCTTTTCATTGAGGGAAACTCGCTTCGAATGTGCTGATCGCGCCGGGCTCTCGCCCTCTTAACTGTTGCCTGCGGCAAGGTTGCATCATTGCGACACTGACTGACAAGAGACATGAAGGCCAAGTGCTATAAGAATATGTCGGCAGGGGCGAAGATTTCTCCAGCCAGCGTCGAAAACTAATGCATTTGACCTTCATTACCTCAGCGCAACGGGATGCTGATCGATTGCAGACGTTGGCCATTGCGGTCGTGATAATTGACCTTAACCTGCTCCCGATCCACCACCAGATGGGCGAAGTTGTCTTCGCTGACCACCTCGCTGGTCAATTCATGCCGATAATCTCCCGCAGCGGTTTGCGCCAGCGCCTGATCGAAAATGAAGGTGGATGCGGAGGCGTACGGCAGCAATTTGCTGTTGCACAGGGGGGACGACACGATTGTGTGCACTTCGAAGTCCGGGTCCTCGCTGTGGGTCAGGCGACTGGTCAGGGAGCCGTGGACGTCGCCGGAAACGAAGATGACGTTCTTGATGCGGTGCGTACGAATCGTCTCCAGCAACCGTAGGCGTTGTTCCGGGAAGGCTTGCCAGGCGTCATCTCCATTAAGTTTGCGGTCGGGGTAGAACATCACGCTGGTGACCACGAATTTGACCCGGGCCGGGCTGTGGATCAGCCATTTACACAGTGCCTGTTCCTGCGCTTCGTCGAGGATGCGTCGATCATCGGCCGACAAGTTGCGACGGGTTCGGCTGTCGGTGACAAACCATTCAATATCGCCTTCTGCGAATTGATACCAATACCGCTCCAGTGTTTGGCTTATTTGCCCATTGGCCAGTAACTCATGCGCTGGACTATGGCTGGCTTGGTATATCTCATAGGCTGCCATGGCGTTCTTATATAAATAAGCATCGGCCTTGCTCTCATTGGCAGGCCAGTTGTCTTCAATTTCATGGTCGTCGAGGATCATGTAAGTCGACATGCTGGACATTAACCTGGCGATGTTCGGCTGAGAGAACGCCGCACGGTATTTGGTGAGGATTTCCTTGTACTCCCGGTCGGGAGCAATAATGTTCAGATCATCCACGTAAATTTGGTCGCCGGTCATCAACATCGTGCTGATGGGCGGTTCGGCCTGCTGTGCGAGTTCGGTGATCGCGGCAAAGATCCGGTCGCCGGTCTGGGGAGCGATTGCCACACCTGCGGTCAGGCGCAAGTAGCGGCATGAGCCCACAATGTACGCCCGCGGCGTGCCGGTTTTGCTGGACAGGGTGCGAAAGCGATAAATCTCCCGTGGCCATTGCAGCGGCAGCTCCTCAATCGTCTCCACGGTATGTACCGGGCTCATGGGGCTGAACCATCCGGCCTGATACTCGTATTCGGTGTCGGTGGCGAGGTCATTGAGCACAATCACATCGGACATATCGCGCACGATCGACAATTTGGTAAATACGCCTTGGGACCAACGCTCTTCTCCAGCGCGCCGACAGCGAATACCGGCAAATACCAATGCGTTGTCCTGAAGTTCGCCGCGCAAAAAAATGCGCACGTGGTTAGTTGTGGTGTGGCCAACAATAGGGCCGATAGTCGGTTTTAACATGTTCGAATCCATTCGAAATAACGCTAACTAAGCAAAAAAGGTTTTCAGTATTCATAAGCAAATTCTGTCTAACTAAGCCTAGTTATTGAACGGCAAAAAATATCGAGCGGAAGTGGACTTGGGTTGTGGGCGATGTAAGCCACGGTTGTAGGAAGATGCTTTATTCAAGGCAAAAAAAAGCCCCGCCAAATTGGCGGGGTTGAGGTACGAGCGTGGCGCTCGGAAAACGTGGAACGCGACAGGCCCTCCAGTGAAGGAGGGCCGGCCGGTGTTACAGCAAGATGGTGCGGATGTCCGCCAGCAGGCTGCTCAGACGCTGGGTGAAGCGTGCAGCAGCGGCGCCGTTGATCACACGGTGATCGTAGGACAGCGACAGCGGCAGCATCAGTTTCGGCTGGAAGGCTTTGCCGTCCCAGACTGGCTGGATGGTTGCCTTGGAAACACCGAGGATCGCCACTTCCGGCGCGTTGACGATCGGCGTGAAGCCGGTGCCGCCAATGTGGCCGAGGCTGGAAATGGTGAAGCAGGCGCCTTGCATGTCGTCAGCGGTGAGCTTCTTGTCGCGGGCTTTGGCGGCCAGAGCAGCGGCTTCGGCTGCCAGTTGCAGCAGGCTCTTCTGGTCGACGTTCTTGATGACCGGTACCAGCAGGCCTTCAGGGGTGTCGACCGCGAAGCCGATGTTCACGTACTTCTTGCGGATGATCGCCTTGCCGCTTGGTGCCAGCGAACTGTTGAAGTCCGGCAGTTCCTTGAGCAGGTGCGCGCAGGATTTGAGCAGCAGCGGCAGGATGGTCAGCTTGACGCCGGCCTTCTCTGCAACGGCTTTCTGAGCGATGCGGAACGCTTCCAGGTCGGTGATATCAGCCGAATCGAACTGAGTCACGTGCGGGATGTTCAGCCAGCTGCGGTGCAGGCTCGACGCGCCGATTTGCATCAGGCGGGTCATCGGCACTTCTTCGGTTTCACCGAAGCGGCTGAAGTCCACAACCGGAATCGGCGGGATGCCCGCGCCACCGGTTGCGCCAGCAGCAGCGGCCGGTGCTTCCTTGGCCTTCTGCATCATGGCTTTGACGTAAACCTGCACGTCTTCTTTCAGGATGCGACCGTGCGGGCCACTGGCGCCGACGGCGCTCAGCTCGACGCCGAACTCGCGAGCCAGTTGGCGTACAGCCGGGCCGGCGTGAACCTTGGCGCCCGGCTTGGCCGGTGCAGCGGCAGGTGCGGCAGGTGCTGCGGCAGCAGGAGCCGCTTCAGCCTTGGCCGCTTCAGCCTTGGCCGCCGCAGCAGCAGGCGCAGCGGCTGGAGCTGGAGCAGCGGCCGGAGCAGCGCCTTTGACTTTCAGCTTCAGGATCAGGTCGCCAGTACCGACTTCGTCATCCAGCTTGATGGAAACGCTTTCCACCACACCAGCGGCAGGCGATGGAATTTCCATGCTCGCCTTGTCGGATTCCAGGGTGATCAGCGACTGGTCGGCGGTGACGGTGTCGCCCGCCTTGACCAGCACTTCGATGATCTTGGCCTTGCCCGACGAACCGATGTCCGGGACGTGAATGTCCTGAACGCTGTCCGCAACCGGTGCAGCCGGGGCCGCAGCGGCAGGTGCCGGAGCAACGGCAGCAGGCGCAGCCGCCTGAGCAGGCGCGGCCGCAGCACCCGCCACTTCCAGATCCAGGATCAGGTCGCCGGTGCCGACTTCGTCGTTGAGCTTGACGCTGATGCTCTTGACCACGCCAGCGGCAGGCGATGGAATTTCCATGCTCGCCTTGTCGGATTCCAGAGTGATCAGCGACTGATCAGCCTCGACGGTGTCGCCGACCTTGACCTGGATCTCGATGATCTGGGCCTTGCCTGCCGAACCGATATCCGGCACGTGCACTTGCTGAACCGAAGCGGCAGCAGGCGCGGCAGCGGGTGCTGGAGCAGCAGCGGCGGCAGGCGCAGCAGCCGGCTTCTCTTCAGCTTTGGCAGCCGGCGCAGCGGCAGCCGCAGGGGCCGCATCAGCGGCACCTTCGACTTCCAGTTCCAGCAGTTCGTCGCCTTCTTTCAGGCGATCGCCCAGCTTCACTTTCAGGCTTTTGACGATGCCGGCCTTGGGAGCAGGGACTTCCATGCTCGCCTTGTCCGATTCCAGCGTCAGGATGCTCTGTTCGGCTTCGATACGGTCGCCGACCTTCACAAACAGTTCAATTACTTCACCTTCACCGCTGCCGATGTCAGGTACGCGAATGAGTTCGCTCACAGAGTGTCTCCTCAGCAGTCCAGTGGGTTGCGTTTTTCCGGGTTGATCCCGAACTTGGCGATGGCTTCAGACACCACCTTAGGTTCGATATCACCACGGTCAGCCAAGGCTTCCAGGGCTGCCAACACCACGAAATGACGGTCGACTTCGAAGAAGTGACGCAGCTTCTTGCGGCTGTCACTGCGGCCGAAACCGTCGGTGCCCAGGACTTTGAATTCCTTGGACGGGACCCACTGACGAATTTGCTCAGCGAACAGCTTCATGTAGTCGGTAGACGCGATGACCGGACCTTTACGGCCGTTCAGGCACTCTTCGACATAGCTCAGTTTAGGCTTCTGGCCCGGGTGCAGACGGTTGGTGCGCTCGACGGCCAGGCCATCGCGACGCAGTTCGTTGAAGCTGGTAACGCTCCAGACGTCGGCGGCAACGTTGAACTCTTCACGCAGAATCTTCGCCGCTTCACGGACTTCACGCAGGATGGTGCCGGAGCCCATCAGCTGAACGTGGTGCGCCGCTTCGCGGGTGTCTTCCTCGAGCAGGTACATGCCCTTGATGATGCCTTCCTCGACACCGGCCGGCATGGCTGGCTGCTGGTAGGACTCGTTCATCACGGTGATGTAGTAGAAAACGTCCTGCTGCTCTTCGGTCATCTTCTTCATGCCGTCCTGGATGATCACCGCCAGCTCGTAGCCGTAGGTTGGATCAAAGGTGCGGCAGTTCGGGATGGTGGCAGCCAGGATGTGGCTGTGACCGTCTTCGTGTTGCAGGCCTTCGCCGTTCAGCGTGGTCCGGCCGGCGGTGCCGCCGATCAGGAAGCCACGGGTACGGCTGTCGCCGGCAGCCCAGGCCAGGTCGCCGATACGCTGGAAGCCGAACATCGAGTAGAAGATGTAGAACGGCAGCATTGGCTGGTTGTGGCTGGAGTACGAAGTACCGGCAGCGATGAAGGAGCTCATGGCGCCCGCTTCGTTGATGCCTTCTTCGAGGATCTGGCCCTTCTTGTCTTCCTTGTAGAACATCACCTGGTCTTTATCGACTGGCTCGTAGAGCTGGCCGACGGACGAGTAGATGCCCAACTGACGGAACATGCCTTCCATACCGAAGGTACGGGCTTCGTCCGGAATGATCGGAACGATGCGCGGGCCGATTTCCTTGTCCTTGACCAGTTGCGCGAGGATCCGCACGAAGGCCATGGTGGTGGAGATTTCACGGTCGCCCGAACCATCAAGGATTGCCTTGAGGGTATCCAGCGATGGCGTCGGCACGCTGAAGCTTTGTGCGCGGCGCTGTGGCACGAAACCGCCCAGTGCAGTGCGGCGCTCGCTCAGGTAGCGGGCTTCGGCGCTGTTTGGCTCCGGCTTGAAGAACGGCAGGTTTTCCAGCTCTTCGTCGCGCACAGGGATGTCGAAACGGTCGCGGAACAGCTTCAGGCTTTCAACATCAACCTTCTTGGTGTTGTGCGCAGTGTTCTTCGCTTCGCCGGCACCGGTGCCATAACCCTTGATGGTCTTGGCCAGGATGACGGTCGGTTGTTCTTTGTGGTTGACCGCTTCGTGGTACGCCGCGTAGACCTTGTACGGGTCGTGGCCGCCACGGTTGAGTTTCCAGATCTCGTCGTCGGACAGATCAGCAACCATCGCCTTGAGTTCTGGCGAGTTGAAGAAGTGTTCACGCACGAACGCGCCGTCTTTGGCTTTGTAGTTCTGGTACTCGCCGTCGATGACTTCGTCCATGCGGCGTTGCAGGATACCGTCGACGTCTTTGGCCAGCAGTGGGTCCCAGAAACGGCCCCAGATGACTTTTGTCACGTTCCACTGAGCACCGCGGAACACGCCTTCGAGTTCCTGGATGATCTTGCCGTTGCCGCGAACCGGGCCGTCGAGGCGCTGCAGGTTGCAGTTGATGACGAAGATCAGGTTGTCGAGCTTCTCGCGGCCAGCCAGCGAGATCGCGCCCAGGGATTCCGGCTCGTCGCACTCGCCGTCGCCCAGGAAGCACCAGACTTTCTGCTTGCCTTCAGGGATGAAGCCACGGGCTTCCAGGTACTTCATGAAGCGTGCCTGGTAGATCGCCTGGATCGGGCCCAGACCCATGGATACGGTCGGGAACTGCCAGAAATCAGGCATCAGCCAAGGGTGCGGATAGGACGAGAGGCCCTGGCCGTCGACTTCCTGGCGGAAGTTGTTCATCTGGTCTTCGGTGATGCGGCCTTCCATGAACGCACGGGCGTAAACGCCTGGCGAGGTGTGACCCTGGAAGTAGATCAGGTCGCCGCCGTGTTCGTCGGTCGGGGCCTGGAAGAAATAGTTGAAGCCGATGTCATACAGCGTGGCGCTGGAGGCGAAGCTGGAGATGTGACCGCCCAGGTCCGAATCTTTCAGGTTCGTACGCATCACCATGGCCATCGCGTTCCAGCGCACCAACGAGCGAATGCGGCGTTCCATGAACAGGTCGCCAGGCATGCGTGCTTCGTGGGTAACGGGAATGGTGTTGCGGTATGGCGTGGTGATGGCGTAAGGCAACTGCGAACCGCTGCGAGTTGCGAGTTCACCCATACGGGTCATCAGATAGTGAGCGCGGTCTTCGCCTTCTTTGTCGAGAACCGATTCCAGGGCGTCCAGCCATTCCTGGGTTTCGACGGGATCGAGGTCTTGCATGGCTTGCTCCAGGGCGGAAAGGCTTCCAGAATCGGTTGCCTGAGTTTGCGACTGGCCTTGTGGGCAGACGATATAAATTCTTGGATTGCCGAGTGGTAGGTTCCGGCGGCGTGTAGTTTTACTACAAATCATCGGGCATTTCAGCTATCCGAATGTATATACGAGTAGTAAAACTACAGATGAGCGGCTTGTGGCCTCCGGCTGCGTTGTGAGAATAATCGTTAAGGTTGGTCTTTTGCCAACCGAAAAAGGTGAAAGCTTGATGCTGTCTGCCAAAAATAAAGAAATTTCAGCTATTTCTAACCTTTGTTCGACAGTCGATCACGTAGTGCGATTTGAAAATTCACTACATGCCGCCCTCTACACGCCGATCAAGGATAGACCATGAGCCTCCCCGTGCTTGCCGAACTGCCCGGCATTCTCCTGCCGTTTGTCACCCGCGCCGAGCAGTCGTTCCGCACCGCCGTGGCCGAGTTGGAAGATGACCATGGCCTGTCTGCCTGGACGCCTGAACGCTGGGCGCAATTCGCCCGCGTCACCGCCGCCAGCGACTTCGTGACTGAGCAAAGTGTGCGTGACCCTTTGATGTTGCTGGCGCTGGTGCAGTCCGGCGAGCTGGACCGCAGCTTCGCCCCCGGCGAACTGTGCGGGCAGATCGCGGCGGCAGTGAATGCGGCCGAAACCGAAGACGAACTCGGTCGCGTCCTGCGCCGCCAGCGCACCCGTCATCAAGTGCGGATCATCTGGCGTGACCTGACTCGCCAGGCTGATCTGATCCAGACCTGCCGCGACCTCTCGGACATGGCCGATGCCAGCATCGATCAGGCCTATCAGTGGTTGTACTCGCGCCACTGCCAGCAGTTCGGTGTGCCGACCGGTCGGCGCAGCGGCGAGCCGCAGCAGATGGTCATCCTCGGCATGGGCAAGCTCGGCGCCGTGGAATTGAATCTGTCGTCGGACATCGACCTGATTTTCGCCTACCCCGAGGGCGGCGAAACCGTCGGCGTGAAACGCTCGCTGGATAATCAGGAATTCTTTATTCGACTCGGTCAGCGTCTGATCAAGGCGCTGGACCCGATGACCGTCGACGGTTTTGTCTTCCGCGTCGACATGCGCCTGCGGCCATACGGTTCGGCCGGTGCCTTGGTGCTGAGCTTCAACGCGCTGGAGCAGTATTACCAGGATCAGGGCCGCGACTGGGAACGCTACGCGATGATCAAGTCGCGGGTGGTGGCGGGCGATCAAGTGGCCGGTGCGCAATTGCAAGAAATGCTGCGGCCGTTCGTGTACCGGCGTTACCTCGACTTCTCTGCGATCGAAGCGCTGCGCACCATGAAGCAGCTGATCCAGCAGGAAGTGCGGCGCAAGGGCATGGCCGACAACATCAAGCTCGGCTCCGGCGGCATTCGCGAGGTGGAATTTATCGCCCAGGCGTTCCAGCTGATCCACGGCGGTCGCGACCTGAGCCTGCAGCAACGTCCACTATTAAAAGTACTGAGCACCCTCGAAGGTCAGGGTTACCTGCCGCCAGCCGTGATCAGCGAACTGCGCGAAGGCTACGAATTCCTGCGTTACACCGAACACGCGATCCAGGCGATTGCCGATCGCCAGACCCAAATGCTGCCGGACGGCGCGCAGGATCAGGCGCGTATTGCCTATATGTTGGGCTTCGCTGACTGGGAGGCTTTCCATGAGCAGCTGATGTATTGGCGCGGCCGCGTGGCCTGGCACTTTGGTCAGGTGATTGCCGATCCCGATGAAGAGGAAGGCACCGAAAGCGAAGTGGTGGTCGGCGGCGAATGGCTGCCGCTGTGGGAAGAGGCCCAGGATGAAGAGGCCGCATGCCGCCAGTTGGAAGAGGGCGGTTTCGCCGATGCCACCAAGGCGCTGAAAGCGTTGGCCGGTTTGCGCAGCAGCCCGCAATTGCGCGCGATGCAACGCTTGGGGCGCGAGCGCCTCGATGCATTTATTCCGCGGTTGTTGGCTCAGGCCGTCGAGCATGCCAATCCGGATCTGGTGCTGGAGCGCGTGCTGCCGCTGGTTGAAGCGGTGGCCCGTCGCTCGGCGTATCTGGTGCTGCTGACCGAGAACCCCGGCGCGCTGCGACGGTTGCTGACCTTGTGCGCCGCGAGCCCGTGGATCGCTGAGCAGATCACCCGTTTCCCGCTGCTGCTTGACGAATTGCTCAACGAAGGCCGGCTGTTCAAACCGCCGATGGCGCCGGAACTGGCCGCCGAATTGCGCGAGCGCCTGACGCGAATTCCCGAGGACGACCTCGAGCAGCAAATGGAAGCCCTGCGCCATTTCAAACTGGCGCACCGCTTGCGCGTCGCCGCTTCGGAAATCGCCGGCAGCCTGCCGTTGATGAAAGTCAGCGATTACCTGACCTGGCTCGCCGAGGCGATCCTCGCGCAAGTGTTGGCCCTGGCCTGGCGCCAGACCGTGGCCAAATACGGCACGCCACTGCGCACCGACGGCACCTTGTGCGATCCGGGCTTCATCATTGTCGGTTATGGGAAAGTCGGCGGGCTGGAACTGGGGCATGGTTCGGACCTGGACCTGGTGTTCATCCACGATGGCGATCCGCAGGCGGAAACCGATGGACCGAAACCCATCGACGGCGCGCAATTTTTCACCCGTTTGGGGCAGCGGATCATTCATTTGATTACCACCCAGACCAACTCCGGCCAGCTGTATGAAGTCGACATGCGCCTGCGACCGTCCGGCGCCTCGGGGTTGCTGGTGAGTTCGGTGGGGGCGTTTGCCCGGTATCAGGAAAACGAAGCCTGGACCTGGGAACATCAGGCGCTGGTGCGGGCGCGGGTGCTGGTCGGCAGTCAGGATGTCGGCCAGGCGTTCGAGAAGGTCCGCGCGGCGATATTGGGCAAGCCGCGGGACCTGGCGACCTTGCGCCAGGAGGTGAGTGAGATGCGCGCCAAGATGCGCGATAACCTTGGCAGCAAGAGCACCGCGGCCGGCACCGCGGCAAATGCCTTCGAGGCCACGGCGCCGTTCGATCTCAAGCAGGACGCCGGAGGTATCGTCGATATTGAATTTATGGTGCAATACGCGGCCTTGGCGTGGTCCGAAACACACCCGCCATTGCTGCGCTGGACGGACAACATCCGCATTCTGGAGGAGCTGGAACACGAAGGGCTGATGCCCGCCGAAGACGCCAGCTTGTTGCGCGAGGCCTACAAAGCCTACCGCTCCGCCGCGCACCGGCAGGCCTTGCAGAAGGACGCCGGGGTGATACCGGGCGACCAGTTTGTGGATGAACGCCGCCAGGTATTGCGGATCTGGCGCGAGCTGGGGCTAAGCTGAAAACGGACAGTTGCAACACCCAATACCCATGTGGGAGCGGGCTTGCTCGCGAAGGGGCCGTTAAATTCAACATTAATGGCGACTGACACTCCGCCTTCGCGAGCAAGCCCGCTCCCACAGTTAATCTGCGGTGTTTTGTAAACTGAAGCAGCTAAGCTGCACCGCACTGGATGTGCACAAAATTGATCCGGCGAGCCCCAACCGGCTCGTCCAAATGACCTGACAGCCAAGGCTGCAGGTGCTGGATTCTCGAGGCGGGGAGGCGTATGCCTCCCCGGTTCGTTTTTGGAAACCACATGAAAATTCTGATCGTTGGGCCCAGTTGGGTCGGTGACATGGTGATGGCGCAGACACTGTTTCAGTGTCTCAAGCAACGCCACCCGCAGTGCGAAATCGACGTCCTGGCTCCCGAATGGAGCCGGCCGATCCTGGAGCGCATGCCCGAAGTCCGTCAGGCCTTGAGCTTTCCGCTCGGCCACGGCGCCCTCGAGCTGGCGACGCGTCGGCGCATCGGCAAATCCCTGGCTGGCCAGTACGACCAGGCGATCCTGCTGCCAAACTCCTTGAAATCGGCGCTGGTGCCGTTCTTCGCCGGTATCCCGAAACGCACAGGCTGGCGTGGCGAGTTTCGCTACGGCCTGCTCAATGACGTGCGCACGCTGGATAAAGAACGTTATCCGCTGATGATCGAGCGCTTCATGGCCCTGGCTTATGAGCGCGGTGCCGAACTGCCGACGCCTTACCCACGGCCGAGCCTGCAGATCGACCCGGTCACCCGCGAGGCGGCACTGGCCAAGTTCGGCCTGACCCTCGACCGGCCGGTGTTGGCCCTGTGCCCCGGCGCCGAGTTTGGCGAATCCAAGCGCTGGCCGTCCGAGCATTACGCCAAGGTCGCCGAAGCGAAGATCCGCGAAGGCTGGCAGGTCTGGTTGTTCGGCTCGAAAAACGATCACGCGGTGGGCGAAGAGATCCGCGCGCGGCTGATTCCAGGCTTGCGTGAAGAGTCGGTCAACCTCAGCGGCGGCACCTCCCTGGCCGAAGCCATCGACTTGATGTCGTGCGCCGATTCGGTGGTTTCCAACGACTCCGGCCTGATGCACGTCGCCGCCGCGCTGAACCGCCCGTTGGTGGCGGTCTACGGCTCGACGTCGCCGGGTTTCACGCCACCACTGGCCGAACACGTCGAAATCGTGCGCCTGGGCCTCGACTGCAGCCCGTGCTTCGATCGCACCTGCCGTTTCGGTCATTACAACTGCCTGCGCCAGCTCATGCCGCAAGCGGTGAACGAAGCCTTGCAGCGGTTGCACGGCACTGTGGTCGAGGTCAAATAGTTTGCGCGTTCTGCTGATCAAGACTTCTTCGCTGGGCGACGTGATTCACGCGTTGCCGGCGTTGACCGACGCGGCGCGGGCGATCCCCGGCATCACGTTCGACTGGGTGGTGGAAGAAGGCTTCGCCGAGATCCCGACCTGGCACCCGGCCGTGGGCAAGGTGATTCCGGTGGCGATCCGTCGCTGGCGCAAGAACCTCTGGCAGACCCTTAAAAGTGGCGAGTGGAAGCGCTTCAAGCAAAGCGTTCGCGCCACGAAATACGATCTGGTGATTGATGCCCAGGGTTTGCTGAAAAGCGCCTGGCTGACGCGCTATGTCAAGGCGCCGGTCGCCGGGCTGGACAAGGACTCGGCGCGCGAGCCCATCGCCGCACGTTTCTATTCCCGTCGCCTGGCCGTGGCTCGTGGGCAACACGCGGTTGAGCGGGTGCGCCAACTGTTCGCCCTGGCACTGGGCTACGACCTGCCAAAAGGCCTGGGCGATTACGGCCTGAACGTCGAGCGTCTGGTGGAACTGCCGCGCAAGAACCCTTACGTGCTGTTCCTGCACGGCACCACATGGGACACCAAACACTGGCCGGAAGCGTATTGGCGCGAACTGGCCGAGCGCGTCGGCTACCTCGGCGTCGCCGTGAAGCTGCCGTGGGGCAATCCGGTCGAGAAGGCCCGGGCTGAGCGCATTGCCGCAGGGTTCCGGCATGTCGAAGTGCTGCCCAAGCTGAACCTGGCGGGAGTTGGCAAAGTACTGGCCGGCGCTCAAGCCTGCGTGGCGGTGGACACCGGTCTCGGCCACTTGGCCGCCGCACTCGACGTGCCAACCCTGTCGCTGTTCGGCCCGACCAACCCGGGCCTGACCGGCGCCTACGGCAAGGCGCAGATTCACATCGCCAGCGACTTCCCCTGCGCGCCGTGCCTGCAAAAGAAATGCACCTATCAACCGACGGCCGAAGATGCCCGTCAGTTCGACCTGAAACGCGAGTGGCCGCTGTGCTTCACGCGTCTGAATCCCGAGCGTGTCGCGACCCGACTGAGCACGTTGTTACTGGCTGAGGAGCTGCGCTGATGCAATTGGCATTCGTCTTGTACAAGTACTTTCCATTCGGGGGCTTGCAGCGCGACTTCATGCGCATCGCCCTGGAGTGCCAGCAGCGCGGCCATCAGATTCGCGTCTACACGCTGATCTGGGAAGGCGATGTCCCGCCGGGTTTCGAAGTGCTGGTGGCGCCGGTCAAGGCGTTCTTCAACCATCGGCGCAACGAGAAGCTCAGCGAGTGGATGGAAGCGGACCTGGCCAAGCGTCCCGTGGACCGTCTGATCGGTTTCAACAAGATGCCCGGCCTGGACGTTTACTACGCCGCCGACGGCTGTTTCGAAGACAAGGCACAGAACCTGCGCAACTCGCTGTACCGTCGCTGGGGCCGCTACCGGCACTTCGCCGAGTACGAGCGCGCGGTGTTCGCCAAGGACGCCAAAACTGAAGTGCTGATGATTTCCGAAGTCCAGCAGCCGCTGTTCATCAAGCATTACGACACGCCGCTGGAACGCTTCCATTTGCTGCCGCCGGGCATTTCCCAGGACCGTCGCGCGCCGGCCAATGCCGCCGAAATCCGTGCCGATTTCCGTCGCGAATTCAACCTCAAGGACGATGAGCTGCTGCTGGTGCAGATCGGCTCCGGGTTCAAGACCAAGGGCGTGGATCGCAGTCTCAAGGCGTTGGCCGCGTTGCCCGCTGATCTGAAGAAACGCACCCGGCTGTTTGTAATTGGCCAGGACGACCCCAAATTATTCCAGATGCAGAGCGCCACATTGGGGCTCGGCGACAACGTGACGTTCCTCAAGGGCCGCAGCGATATCCCGCGTTTCCTGCTCGGCGCCGACGTGTTGATTCATCCGGCATATAACGAAAACACCGGGACCGTGCTGCTCGAAGCCCTGGTGGCCGGGTTGCCGGTGCTGGTGAGCGCGGTGTGCGGTTACGCCCATTACATCGCCGAGGCCGACGCGGGCCTGGTGTTGGACGAGCCGTTCGATCAGGCACAACTGACCCAGTACCTGACCGGCATGTTGAACGACGCTCAAGCACGGGCGGCCTGGAGCCGCAACGGTCTGGCCTTCGCTGAGACGGCCGACCTCTACAGCATGCCGCAGCACGCGGCCGATGTGATTCTGGCGGAGCACGCTTAATGAAGTTGATGCTGGCTGAACCGTTCAAGAGCCTTTGGGCAGGACGCGATGCGTTCACCGAAGTCGAAGGCTTGCAGGGCGAGGTTTACCGTGAGCTGGAAGCGCGCCGGACCTTGCGCACTGAAGTGAACGGCAATGGTTTTTTCGTGAAGATCCACCGTGGCATCGGCTGGGGCGAGATCTTCAAGAACCTGCTGACGGCCAAGTTGCCGGTACTCGGCGCGGGTCAGGAGTGGAAGGCCATTCAGCGCCTGAAAGAAGTTGGCGTGCCGACCATGACCGCGGTTGCTTACGGCGAGAAGGGCAGCAACCCGGCGGATCAGCACTCGTTTATCGTCACCGAAGAACTGGCGCCCACCGTCAGCCTCGAAGACTTCAGCATCGACTGGATCAAGAACCCGCCCGAGCCCACGCTCAAGCGCGCGCTGATCGCCGAAGTCGCGCGCATGACCGGCATGATGCACCGCGCCGGGGTCAACCACCGCGACTGCTACATCTGCCACTTCCTGCTGCACACCGACAAACCGGTGACGGCTGACGACTTCAAACTCTCGGTGATCGACCTGCATCGCGCCCAGACCCGCCCGGCGATCACCCAGCGCTGGCGCAACAAGGACCTGGCGGCGCTGTACTTTTCGGCCCTCGACATCGGCCTGACCAAACGCGACAAACTGCGCTTCCTCAAAGGCTACTTCCAGCAGCCGCTGCGCCAGATCCTGGCCGAAGAAGCGTCGCTGCTCGCCTGGCTCGAAGGCAAGGCCAACAAGCTTTACGACCGTAAACAGCGATACGGGGATGCGCTCTGATGCCCGGTTGGAAACTGGAACCTGCTTACAGCAATCTGGCGGAAGATTTTGGCAGCCTGGAAGCGGTGTTCGCGCTTCAGGGCGAGCGCCTGACGCGCGACCCGCTGTCGGAGGTCATTCGCGTCAATCGCAACGGCGTCAATTATTACGTCAAGCGCTACAGCGGCGCCGGCAAAGGCCTGCGCCGTTATTTGGGCAAGCCTCGAGTCAAGGCCGAATGGCAGAACCTCAAGCGCTTCGCCAAGTGGGGCATTCCCACCGCCGAAGTGGTTGCCTGGGGCCTGGAGCGACGCGGTGCAGCGTATGCCCGTGGCGCGATGATTACCCGCGAACTGCCCAACACCGAAGACTTGTCGGCCCTCGCGGACCGGCACGATCCGAAGTTGGCGGACCGCGCCTGGGTCGATACCGTCAGCCGTCAGTTGGCCGGTTACACCCGGACCATGCACGACAACCGTTTCACCCATAACGATTTGAAGTGGCGCAACCTGCTGATCGACGATAACGCCAAGCTGTTCCTGATCGATTGCCCCAACGGCGATTTCTGGCGCGGCTTCTGGCTCAAGTACCGGATCACCAAGGACCTGGCCTGCCTCGACAAAGTGGCCAAATATCACCTGTCGGCCACGCAGCGCCTGCGCTTTTACCTGCAATATCGCCAGCGTGACCGGCTGAATGCCGACGACAAAAAACGCATCCGGCACGTGGTTAGATTTTTCGAGGGACGCGAATGACTGATTTTCTGGCCGCTGAAGACCGTGCGCTCCTTGAGCGTCATGGCCTCGGCACTTTTGACGCACTGTGGGCCAAGCAGCTCGACGCGGTGGATGAACCCAACACCGTCGGTGGCGGCTGGAGCAGCGTGTTTCGGCTGGATCTGGAAGGTCATGGCTACTACCTCAAGCGCCAGAGCAACTACATGACGCGCACCTTTCATGCACCGTTGGGCGAGCCGAGTTTTGCCCGCGAGTTTCGCAACATCAGCCGTTATCAGAAACTGGGTATTCCGGCGCTGCAGGCGGCGTTTTTCGGCGAGCGCAAAGTCGACGGGGAAGTGCGGGCGATTCTGCTGACCCGTGCACTGGACGGCTGGGATGACCTGGATTCGCTGTTGCAGCGCTGGTCGGACCTGAGCGAAGCGCAACACTCGGCCATTATGAAAGCCTGTGGCGAACTGGCGCGGCGCCTGCACGGCGTGCGCCAGCTTCACGGGTGTTTCTACCCTAAACATATTTTTCTGCAGGCCACGGGCGAGGGTTATCAGGCGCAGTTGATCGACCTGGAAAAAACCCGGCCGTTGCTGTTCGGTCAGCGTGACCGGATCAAGGATCTGGAACCGTTGCTGCGTCGTGCGCCGGAGTGGACTGAAGCGCAGTTGCGCGAGTTGCTGGCGGTCTACGTGGATCAGCCGCGGGACAGTTCGCTGGTGGACAGTTGGGTTTCGCGCCTGACCGCGCGGCGCAGTCGCAAGGAGACGCGCTGATGCGGTTGTCCGAACTGAAAAACGCCGGTCGCAGCCCGAGCCTGCCCATGAGCATTTCACTGGCCGATGCTGCTGGTCCTGCCGAGTTACAACTCTTGAGTCTGTTGCGCGTATTGCCCGGGCAGCGTTACGTCGGTGCCGGCGTGTGGCGCGGCCGGCCAGTGCTGGCCAAGTTGTTGGTCGGCAGCAAAGCGCCGCGGCATTTCCAGCGTGAACGGGACGGTGTGCGTTTGCTCGCCGATCAAGGCCTGACCACGCCGCAGCTGCTGGCGGACGGTTTGAACGAGGGCGAGGGCGGCTGGCTGCTGTTCGACTTCATCGAAGGCGCCGAAAGCCTGGGAGATACCTGGAAACAGGTCGAGCACTTACCGGTGCTGGCGGATATGCAAGGCGCCGTGCTGGCCGAAGCGTTGGGCGCCATTGGCCAAATGCATCGCAAGGGGCTCTGGCAGGAAGACCTGCACCTGGACAACCTTTTGCGTCAGCGCGGTCGGTTGTACCTGATCGATGGCGGCGGCGTCTGTGCTGAAACGCCGGGCCAGCCGCTGTCACGGCAGAAAGTCCTGGAAAACCTCGGCGTGTTTTTCGCCCAGTTGCCCAAGTCGCTGGAGCCGTTCACCGAAGAGTTGCTGGTGTATTACCTGCTGAGCAACGGCGAACACGCGTTGCCGATGGAAGCGTTGCAGAAGCAGATCGACAAGGTTCGCAGCTGGCGCTTGAAGGACTATCTGATCAAGGTCGGCCGCGAATGCACGTTGTTCAGCGTGCAGCGTGGGGCGTTTGGCCTGCGGGCGATTCGTCGTGAAGAGGAAGCGGCGATGCTGCCGGTGCTGGAACAGGCCGATGTCTTGCTTGACCAGGGCCATCTGTATAAGACCGGCGGTGCGGCAAGCGTAGGAAAAGTCGAAGTTGATGGTCGGACGCTGGTCATCAAGCGCTACAACATCAAAGGCTTTGCGCACTGGCTCAAACGCTTCTGGCGCCCGAGCCGTGCCTGGCACTCGTGGCGCGAAGGCAATCGCCTCGCGTTCCTTGGCATCGCCACACCCAAACCGTTGGCGTTGCTGGAGAAGCGTTTTCTCTGGTTGCGCAGCCGGGCGTACTTGATCACCGAGTATCTGCCGGGGCCGGACATCATCGAGCGTTTTGCGCCGTACGTTGAAAAGGGCGATGCGCCCGAGGCTGAATTGGTGGCGCTGGATCATCTGTTTGCCGAGCTGATCCGCGAGCGCATCAGTCATGGGGATTTCAAGGGCCACAACCTGTTCTGGCAGCAGGATCGCTGGGCGTTGATTGACCTGGATTCGATGTGTCAGCACGGCTCGACGAGCAGCTTTGCCCCGGCGTATGCGCGGGATCGGGCGCGGTTCATGCGTAACTGGCCTGAGAGCAGCGCGCTGTATCAGGTCATTGATCAGCGTCTGCCCAAAGATATCTCTGGCGTGGCCTGAATCGGACCTTCGGTCCTTCGCGAGCAAGCCCGCTCCCACAAGGAACCTGTGTTGAACACATCATTTGTGTACAACACAAATCCACTGTGGGAGCGGGCTTGCTCGCGAAGGGGCCAGAACAGACCACGGAGATTAAGAGGACACGTTCTTGTGAACTGTCCTACATGATCCACAGACCCCATGAACTGTGCCCTGAATAGCCACGATGCTAGTTTGCCTGACGTTCACGGAGGGCAAATCTTGACCATAAAAACGGCTGTTGCGATCAGTACTTTTTCACTGGTTCTATCGGGGTGCGGGACCGCTCTGACGGTGCTGCAGGATGACGAAGACGCCACTCGCGGCCTGCGAAAACAAAAAACCTACTGCCAGTCCATTCCTCGCATCTACAGCGGCCTGGCCTACGACTTCTGCATCTTGAATGCCCCGCCCGATCCCACCGGCGTCCTCGTTCCCTTCGTATTGCTGGACCTGACCCTGTCGGGGGTCATGGACACCGCTTTCCTGCCCTACACGATTTACCGCCAGGCCACCGACGGCAATCTCGGTATTTACTGGCGGGCAGGCCGCAGATAAGCGGGACGCCACGCTTTCGTCCAAGAGGGGTAATAAGCGCTGGGTCATTCCCGCCATGTTTACGCTATAATCCCGCCCTTTAGCTGTCTCTCGCCCCTTGCGAGGGGCACATTAATTTTTGAGGCGCTTGTCGCCTGCATGCAGACTAAAGAGGCTAGACCCCTGTGGCATTGACGATTCTTGGCCTGTCCGGCGCCCTTAGCCATGATCCTTCCGCAGCCTTGTACATCGACGGCAAGCTGGTCGCGGCGGCTGAAGAAGAGCGCTTTGTGCGCGATAAACATGCAAAGAACCGCATGCCTTACGAGTCGGCGAAGTTCTGCCTCGAGCAGGCCGGCATCAAGCCATCCGACGTTGACGTGGTCGCGATTCCATTCGCCCCGATCAGCATTTTCGGCAAGGCTCGCTGGCAGTACGCCAAGCGTTACTGGTACGCCCCGGACCGCGCACTCGACGCGATCCTGATGGGCAACCGTCGCTACAAACGTTATCGCAACAAGATTGTCTGGTGCCTCGAGCAATTGGGCTTCGATCCTAAGAAAATCAAGATCGAGCCGGTCGAGCATCATCTGGCCCACGCCTCCAGTGCTTACCACTGCTCCGGTTTCAAAGAGAAAACCGCGATCCTGGGGATCGACGGCAAGGGTGAGTACGCCACGACCTTCTTCGGTTATGGCGAAAACGGCAAGATCCACAAGATCAAGGAATTCTTCGATCCGGACTCACTCGGCGGCCTGTACGGCGCGATCACCGAGTTCCTCGGTTTCGACATGCTCGATGGCGAGTTCAAAGTCATGGGCATGGCGCCGTACGGCGACGCCAGCAAATACGATTTTTCGCGCCTGGCTTCGTTCGAGAACGGCGAGCTGGTGATCAACACTGACTACGCCAACGTCATCGGCCTGCGTCGCTACAAAGAGAAGGGCAAAGGTTATTACTTCTCGCCGAAGCTGATTGAGTGGCTGGGGCCGAAGCGCGAAGGTGATATCGCTGACGAGCCGTACATCCACTACGCGGCGAGCATTCAAGCGCTGTTCGAAAAAATTGCGCTGCAGATGATCGACTACTACCTGGGCGACGTGCTCAAGGAAACCGGCAAACTGGCCTACGCCGGTGGCTGTGCGTTGAACGTCAAGCTCAACCAGAAAATCATCGCCCGTGACGACGTCAAGGAGCTGTTCGTACAGCCTGCTTCCGGCGATGCCGGCACCGCAGTCGGCGCAGCAGCCTACGTGTCCAATGCCCGTGGCGTGCCGGTCGAGAAGATGGAACACGTCTACCTCGGCCCGTCGTACAGCAACGAAGACGTTGTCGCCGCGTGCGCCCGTCACCCGAGCAAGCCGGTCTGGCGCAAGCTCGAGAACATGCCGGAAAACATTGCCAAGATCATGGTCGATGGCAACCCGGTGGCCTGGTTCCAGGGTCGCATGGAGTTCGGTCCGCGTGCCTTGGGTGGTCGTTCGATCATCGGTTGCCCGAGTGCTGTCGGCGTGGCTGACCGTATCAACCACCAGATCAAGTTCCGCGAGCGCTGGAGGCCTTTCTGTCCGTCGATGCTCGACACCGTCGCGCCGCAGATGATCAAGATCGATCACCCTGCGCCGTTCATGACCTTCACCTTCGAAGTGGCTGAAGAATGGAAGACCCGCGTGCCGGAAGTCGTCCATGAAGACGGTACTTCCCGGGCCCAGGTGCTCAAGCGCGAATACAACCCGCGCTACTACGACATGATGAAGGCGCTGGAAGGACTGACCGGCAACGGCGTGTCGCTGAACACCTCGCTCAACCGTCGTGGTGAGCCGATGATCTGCTCGCCGACCGACGCGCTGAACATGTTCTTCGGTTCGGATCTACAGTATCTGATCATGGAAGACATCCTGGTGGTCAAAGAGGGCGCCAACGCTTATGACACGCTCGGCTGAACGCCATGTGTTGCAGTTCTGCCACGGCTATGACGGGCCGTTCCTGGACTGCGCCCGGCAGTACGCCAGCCTGTTCGCGGGGACTGGCTATCGGGTGACCACGGTCTTTTTGACCGGGGCCGCCGATAGCGAAGTGGCCGCGAACTGCGCTTCCGATGAAGTGCTGTTCATGGAGTACAGCTCCAAGGCCATTCGTGGCCTGAAGCTGGGCGCCATCGGCGATCTGCGCAAGATCGCCGCCTCGCGCAACTTCAGTTTCTGCATTGCTCACCGTTTCAAGCCGATCTACATCGCCTTGCTCGGCACCTCGCTGCCGGTGATCGGTGTGCATCACGCCTTTGGCGATTACAAGCGCGGCACCCGCAAACTGTTCGCGCATATTTTCCGCAAGCGCCTGAGCCTGCTCGGTGTCTCCGACGCGGTGCGTGACGACATGCGCCGTTGCCTGCCGAAATGGCCGGCCGGGCGGATTCAGACGCTTTACAACCGTGTCGATGTGCCGGCGTTGCAGACCAGTCAGGTGTCGGTGCGTGAAGCCCGGGAAACCCTCGGCCTGTCGGCGGATGCGTGGATTGTCGGCAATGTCGGGCGGCTGCATCCGGACAAAGACCAGACCACGCTTCTGCACGGTTTTGCCGAGGCATTGCCGGGCCTGCCGGCCAACAGCCAACTGGTGATTCTCGGTAGCGGTCGCCTTGAAGAGGACCTCAAGGCCCTGGCCCGGGAACTCGGTATCGGCGATCGCGTGCTGTTCCTCGGCCAGGTACCGGATGCCCGTCGCTACTTCCGCGCTTTCGATGTGTTTGCCCTGAGTTCGGATCACGAACCCTTCGGCATGGTGCTGCTGGAAGCCATGGCTGCCGGCGTACCCTTGCTCGCTACCGCGTGTGGCGGGGCGAAGGAAGTCGTTGAAGGTGTGGGTATTCTGTTTCCGCTGGGCGATGCCGAACACCTGGCCCAAGGGCTGCAACACCTGGCCGCGATGGACGACCAGCAACGTCATCAGTGCGCCGAGCTGATGCTCGACCGCTTGCGTGAGCGTTTCTCCGACCGCGCGGTACGCGATGCTTTCTGGCATTTGCCGCACGTCACCGAACTGGCACCGAGGGGCTGATGCTCAACCGATTTCAAGGCTGGCGCGAACGGGGCTGGGCGGTGGTCGACGCCTCGACTTATGCACAGGCCTGGCAACGTTTTGGCGGCAGCGTCGCGACCCATCCCCTGGTGGTTGAACGCCTGGCACAGTTGGCCGACATCCCGGTGCGTTACCTGGCCTGGGAGCAAAACGGTGAAGTCAAAGCCGCCATCCCGACCTGGGGGCGCGACCTGGCACTGTCCAAAGACGTACTCAAGCGCCGCGGTAAAAAAGGCTTGTTCGACCTCGGCAATGCCGAGTTGATCCTGCCCGCCGCTGCTGATGCCCAAGCGCCTCTGCGCCATCGCGGACGTTATTTGTCGGCGCTCAGCGAAGGCCGTTTCACCGACATCAAGTTGCAGACCGAACAATTGGCCATGGCCCGCACGCCGGAAGAGTTGTCGAAGAAGTTTCGCTACAACCAGCGCCGTGAATTGCGTCTGCTGGAAGAGGCGGGCGGCGTGGTTCGGCCGGTCGCCGAGTTTTCCAGCGCTGAGCTGGGCGCGATCTATTGCGACCTGTTCCAGCGTCGCTGGGGCTTCCCGGCCACCGGTGCCGAACGCATGGCGCAGGTGATTGAGTTGCTGCGGGACCTGCTGATCGGCTCGGTGATTTTCCTCAACGATGCGCCGATTGCGATTCAACTGGTGTATCGCGTCGAGGCGCCGGAGTGGATCAGCGTCGAGTACATCAACGGCGGCGTCGATCCTGAAACGCGCGAGTTCAGCCCCGGCAGCGTGCTAAGTTTCCTCAACACCCAAAGTGCCTGGGAACACGCCCGCGCCTTGGGTAAACCCTTGCGGTTTTCCTTCGGCCGCGCCGACCGGGAATACAAGGACCGCTGGTGCAATCCTGTGCCGGTCTTCACTGTGTGAGTGAGCCCATGAGCCGCAAACAGCAACTGCTCAAGCGCCATCGGCGCAACAAACGCATCGGCCTGTTGATCGCGCTGGTGCTGTTGATTGTCATTGGCGTGCTGGTGGCCTGGTGGTTGCCGCTGGTGCTGGCGGTGCTGGGCTGGATTGCCCACGAGGCCTGGTTCGCCGATCACCTGTTCTACTCGCCCAAAGACGATTACCACTACAGCTTTCCGCCTTACGCTCCGCAGCCCAAGGTGCATCTGGACGGTGAGCGTTTGCGTCTGGACGAAGGCGTGATGCTGGTCGACGACGCAACGCTGGTGTTGGCGTTGCGGGTAAAAAGTACGTGGCTGGGGCGCTTTATCGACCCGGTGGTTGAATTGCTGGGTGGCGAAAATCCGGATCGACAGACGTTTGAGCGCGGTGTGAATGGCCTGCGTTATTTGAACCTCAGCGGTCAGGCGCAAGTGTTGTCGCGGGGCGAGTTGCGCCTCCACGGACGCTTCTGCCGCTTGCTCGGCGAGCCGGTGCTGTGGGCGCTGGAGCAACCGGATTATCGCCGTCAGCGAGTGATGGTGATCGCGCCCCACGCCGACGACGCCGAACTGGCCGCCTATGGTTTGTACAGCCAGGCCGATGAAGCCTGGATCGTGACCCTCACCGCCGGTGAAATCGAAGCCGAACACTATCAACAACTGGGCCTGAACAAGGCCGAAGCGGCGCGCCTCAAGGGCCGCTTGCGCGCCTGGGACAGCATCGCCGTGCCGCGTTGGGCGGGCGTGCCTGAAGCGCATTGCGTGCAGCTGGGTTATTTCTGCCTGCAACTGGCGGCGATGCAAGCCGCACCGGCGCAGCCGATGGGCTCGCGTGAAGCCGAGTTGAGCGACACCCGCGTGTATCGCCAGTTGAATCCATTTGCCTTGCCGGGCGACGTCGACGGTGCACCGACCTGGAACAACCTGCTGGCCGATCTGCGTGAGCTGTTGTTGCGCGCGCGCCCTGAAGTGATCGTGCTGCCGCACCCGACGCTCGATCCACATCCTGATCACCTCTGCGCCCAGCAAGCGGTCCTCGAAGCCTTGAGAGGCCTGGAGTGGCAGCCGACCACCTTGCTTGGCTACGCCAATCACCTGCACGATAACGATCGCTGGCCGATGGGCGATGCGGGGCACGGCATTGCGCTGCCGCCGGCCTTCGACTCGACCACGCCGATGCAGCCTTGTTGCCTGCCGCTGTCGCTGGATCTTCAGCGTGACAAAGCCATGGCGCTGGGCATGATGCACGACCTGCAACCGCCCATGCCGTTCAAGCGACGTTTGCGTCGGTCGATACAACGGCTGCTGGCCCGTAGGGTGCCGCCCCTTTATGGCGAGAACGAATTTTTTCGCAAAGCGGTCAGACGCCATGAGTTGTTATGGCTGTTGAAGCATGGTGAAACATCTCGACAGCAGAAATGAAGCACTTCGCGGCCTAGCATGGCCGCGTCTTAATCCACTGCAGTGATTCTTCTGTGATCAACCCACGCCCGCGCATTGTTTTTCTGATCCCGTATTTCGGCCAATGGCCGTTCTGGATGCCGTTTTTCCTGGAGAGTTGTCGTCGCAACGCCGATATCGACTGGTTGCTGTTCAGCGACTGTGGCACGCCCGAGAATCTGCCACCCAACGTCACGGTCGAGTGCATGACGTTCCGTGATTACTGCGGGCTGGTGTCACAACGGCTGGATATCGACTTTGCGCCGGATGCGGCTTACAAGCTCTGCGACATCAAGCCGGCGCTGGGGCATATTCATGTCGACCGCTTGCAAGGCTATGACTTCTGGGGGTTCGGCGATATTGATCTGGTGTATGGTGACCTGCGAAGTTACTTCACCCCTGATCGGCTGGCCGGTTATGACCTGTTTTCGACTCACGAGCGACGGGTCGCAGGGCATCTCTGCCTGATGCGCAACAACGCCCGCAAGCGTGAGTTGTTCATGCAGATGAAGGACTGGCGAAAGCGCTTTACCGATCAGGCGCACCACGCGCTGGATGAGGGCGCATTCAGTCGGATCTTCCTCTGGCGCAAGAATTTCCCCGAGCCTTTGTTCACCTTGGTGGGCAAGCTCAATCCGTGGCGTCGGCGCAGCGAGTTCACCGAGGCGTTCAGCACGCCGGGTGGCTGCATCAAGTGGCACGACGGCACGGATGATTTTCCGCATCACTGGTATTGGCGTAATGGCAGTTTGAGTAATGATCGCGATGGCGATCGCCGGTTTCCGTACTTCCACTTTGTTTGCTGGAAACGCAACGAGTGGTCACGGTTGCCTCCACCCGATCCAGCCGAGGTCAGGCGCATCGCCGCCGAACCGGCCTGGGTCATCGATGCGACAGGTTTTCACCGGGGAGATTTATGAGTCAACGGTCAAAGGTTCTGCAATTGCAGCCTGACTACAACGTCAAAGCCCATGATTTTGCCGACCTCGCGGAGCAGATCGTCAAGGCGCTGCCAAGTGATCGCTATGAGGTCACGGCGGCGTTCCTGCGTGGCAAGCCTGGGCCGGGCGAGGCTGTGAGCCGGGCCGACCGTTCGGTGTATTTCGAGTTTTCCGACAAGTCCCTCAAGGGCATGCGCCTGCGCGCGATGTGGACGCTGTACAAGTTTTGCCGCGCGGAAAAATTCGACGTGGTGATTTGTAACCGCTTCAAACCGGTGAACATGATGCTGACGCTCAACCGCTGGTTGAAAGTCCCGTTGTGCATCGGCATTTCCCACGGTTTTGGCGAGTACGACCGGTTTTACCGGCGCCGCCAGACCCAGCGGCTGATCGATCGGCACTGGCGCTTCGTCGGTGTGTCGCCGGCGGTCAAACAGTACCTGCTGGACTGCGACTGCGGTTTCACCGACCAGAACACCTACGCCATCACCAACGCCATCGACATCGAGCAGGCGGAAGGCTTGCAGCACAGCCGCGAGCGTGCCCGCGAGTTGTTGGGCATCGATCCGTCGGTGCGCCTGATCGGGGCGCTGGGTCGCCTGGTGCCGGTCAAGGGGCACACTTATCTGTTGCAGGCGTTTGCCGCCCTCAAGGACAAGTACCCGAACACTCAGTTGGCGATCATCGGTGCCGGCCGCGAAGAGTCGCGCCTGAAGGCCGAAATCGAAAGCCTGGGGCTGACCGGTCGCGCACACCTGCTGGGTTTCAAGGAAATCGCCTTGCAGTACATCCGTGCGTTCGACGTCTGGACCATGCCGTCCCTGGCTGAAGGCCTGGGGCTGGCGCTGCTCGAAGGCATGAGCGGTCACCTGCCGGTGATCGCCTCCAACGTGCCGGCCATGTTGCCGCTGATCGAAGGCGCAGGCGGGCTGGCGATTACACCGAAGGACGTGCCGAGTCTGGTCGCGGCGCTGGATAACTACCTCGCGCTGTCGGATGACGAGCTCAAGGCCAAGGGCGAACAGTCCTTCCGTTATCTCCAGGAACAACACGACATCGAGGTGTTTCGTCAGGAATACCTGAACCTGATCGACTCCGGCCTGGCACAGGCCCGCAAGGAACAACCATGAGCGACGCGCAACCTCTCGTATCCGTCATCATTGCGTCGTATAACCACGCTCCCTATATCGAGGAAAGCATCCTCAGTGCCCTCAACCAGACCTATTCGAACATCGAGTTGCTCGTGGTCGACGATGGCTCAAAGGACGACAGCGTCGAGCGCATCAAGGCATTGCAGGAGAAACACGGTTTTGATTTCCGGGTTCAACAGAACCAGGGGCTGACCAACACTCTCAATGCCGCCATTGCCCGTTCAAAGGGCAGCCTGATCGTGCCATTCGGTTCCGACGATATCATGCTGCCGGAGCGAATCGCGACGCAGGTGGCGTACATGGATGGCAAGCCCGAAGTCGGCATCTGCGCAGGCAACATCGAGCTGATCGACGCCGACGGCAATCTGTATCCGGAGAAGCGTCAGCGCCGTGATGTGCCGTTCCGTCGTCTGGATTTCGATGACATGTTCCTGGAGCGCAAACCCTATCCACCCGCGCCGACCCTGATGATCCGCCGGGAAGCGCTGGAAAAGGTGGGTGGGTTCGATCCGAACATTCGCCTGGAAGACTTGCTGATCGAGCTGAAGGTGACCCGTGCCGGTTACTTTATCGATGGCCTGAATGTGCTGATGGCGCGCTATCGCAAGCACGCCACCAACTCCTACAAGAACCACCGCTTCATGGTCGACAACATCCTGCGCTCCTACGCGCTGTTCAACGATCACCCGCTGTACGACGAGGTGCGTTACAAGTTCCTCAGTTCGATGTTCCTCAAGACCGCCAACCGTGACCGCAAGCTCGCCCGCGAGCTGCTGGCGCAGATCCCGTTCAGAGCCTGGAACAAGAAGACCTGGCGCGGTCTGGGGCGACTTTACTTCTCGCCGCTGGAAAAAGACTAAGGTCGAACGCGATCGGTGTAGCAGCTAGCGCAGCCTGCGTCCGGCTGCGCCATCTGCTACATAGGGTGCTATCAGCTTCAGTTCAACGAGCGATCTTTTCCGCCAGGCCCTTGTCGGCCTTTTTGCCCTGGCGCAGCCACTGCAAGACCTTCTTGCCGGCCGCCATGCCTGGCTTCTCTATGTACAAGAACGTCAGGCTGCTGATGACAATCAGCAGGCACGTGCACACGGCAATCAGCGACAGATAGGTCCAGGTGTCACGAGCGTCCAGGTGCAGCACCAACGGCAGGCGTTGCACCATCACCCAAAGCACGAAGCCATGCAGCAAGTAGGTGCTGTAGCTGATTTCCCCGAGCCAGCGGATGCTGCGTGGCTTGAGAGCGCCGAACAGGGTGTTTCCTGAGGCCACGATGACAAAAAACAAGGAAAGCAGCAAAAGTGGCAGCAGGTTGAACGCGCGGCTGAATGCCGTAAATGCAATCGCCAGCGCCAGCAACGCGATAGTCCCCGCCAGTCGTGTCTGACCCCAGGCCATCAAGCGGGGCCGGCGAATCCAGTACGCCGCACCGATGCCGCCAAGGAAGCTCGCCAGAAAGTGCTTCTTCAGCGAGTGCTCCCAGCCGACCAACTGGTACAGCGCGTAAATGCCGATCAGGCACAGCACCACTTGCACCCAGCTGCCGCGATAGATGAAGACCATGCCTGCCAATGGCAACGCCAGATAGAAAAACACCTCGTAGCCCAGCGTCCAGGTGACGTTGGAGATCAGCATGCCGGTCTGGTGGTACTGGTTGACGTCCGGCCGGTCGAAGGTCAGCCATGCCAGGATCTGCCCGGCCAGGCGGATGCCGGGCTCCTTGAGTTCCCAGTTCTGCAGATAGAACACCGTGACAAAGACAATCAGCATCAACGGCAAGTACAACGGGTAAAGGCGAAACACACGAGAGATAGCGAAGGCCAGCCAGTCGTGTTGACGTCCCTGAGTGAGCAATCGATTCCAGAAAAGGAAGCCGGTGATCATGAAAAACAGTGCGACGCTGCCTTGGCCAAGCTGGGAGTAGAAGTTGCTCGGCGGAAACTCGATAACACCCGTGCGCAGGAAGATCCAGGTAATGACCGAATGGTGCACGAACACACCAAACGCCAGATAGCCACGCAGTCCATCAATGCTGGCATAGCGGCTCTCGCCGGAATGCTCCAGGTGGCGGGCAATTTTCGGAACGGCGCGCAACAACAGGGCGGCGGTCACGATGGCCAGCAGATAGGCTGCCAGCGCAATGAACGGGTTGGTTTCGGTCATCAGTGAGCCCGGGCCGGGGAACTCCCGGTCAGCACTTGCCTGTGCAGGTTATCGACAGCGGATTTTGACGCCGTCATGGCGTACCCCTGGAGCAACGCTTCGAAATGGTCTTCGAACAACCAGCGCTTATCCACTGTGTAGCGCTGCATATGGCGCAGATTACGCTGACGCAGGGACAGGCTCAGCGACGAAGGATAGATGCGCATGTCAGCCACATCGATCAGGCCGAACTCGCCATCTTCCAGCACCAGCACGTTACCCAGATGCAGCGAGCGGAAATAGACACCTTGCTCATGCAGTTGAGCCATGAACTTGCCAAAACGTTCCACCAGCGCCTGACGCACTGCTGGCGCGGTAATGCCTTGCAGCACCTGACGCAGCGTGTTGCCCGGCAGTGGCGAGTAGTGCACGGCGCTGCTGCCATCGTCTAGCCGGTACAGGTTCAGGATCTGCGGCGTTGGAATACCCAGGTTGCGCAATTGCTCGCTGTTGACCGCAAAGCGTTCGGAATAGGGGTTGAAGCTGCCCGAGGTGTACCAGCGACGGCGGCGGAACAGCTTGAGGAAGCTACCATCGACCAGGCGCAGGACTTTGGGGCCCAGGCCATCTTCTTCAATGATCTTCGCGTCGGCGGTCAACTGCTGTTGACCGGTCGGCGCGAGCGTCTTGACAGGTATTGCCAGCAGGCGTCTGGCGCGTTGGTTGATGCTCAGCGCGGCGATCAGCGCCAGTGGAATCCACAGCAGGAACCAGTGTTCCTTCGGTCGGGAAATGATCCCGCCACCTTCGGTCAAACCAGCGCCAATGCCGAACACCAGCCAGGCGGACGCAATGATGAACAGCGGTTGTACGCGATGGCGCCAGCTGCTCAATAATCCCCAGGCCTGGAAAAACAACCACGGCAACAAACCGAGAATACCGACGTAATAGAGCACGCCCAAGGCGAAGCTGTGAGGTTCCTGCAGGTTATAACCGACACCGGGATCGACGGTCAGGCTGGCGTTATAACCATGACCAATCCACGGATGATCGGCGATTTTACTGAACACCATCTGCCAGATTTCGAAACGATAGGAATCGCCTCGCAGAATGATCATCTGCGAAAACATGAGTATTACTAGCGCTCCGGCGACGGCAAGGGCGCCCAGCAGTACTAGCGAGCGACGGCCCCAACAAATGGCACTCAACCACAGCGAGGCCATGGTCAGTGCAACAAGCGGTGTTCTGGAGCCGGTCGCAATGACTGCGGCGAACATCACGGCCATCGCCGGGATGCTCAGCCAGAGCATCTGCCGACGTTTGCAGGTCATGCTATAGCTCAGCCAATACGCGCAGAAAAAGCCGAATATGTGAGAGCTGAGCAATGGATTGTCGAAGGCACCGCCGCCGACAAGGCGCAATCCGGGCTCGTAGACTCGGGTGAACATGAACAAATCGTAAACCGTGCCGATCAGACCCACCATTGCGGCGCTAAACAGCAGCGGCTGGAGGATTTCGCTTCGGTAGCGCACCAGCAGGTAGCAACCCGCAAACAGCAGCAAGGTATGCAGCGGCGGCTTGAACTGACCGGCAATGCTTTTGCTTTCAGGGCCCCAGCATAGACTCAGCAGCGCCCAGGCTGCGAACAGCAGCACGGCGACGAAGATCGGTTCGCGCAGCAATTCCTTGAGTTCACGAGGCCGCAAACAAAGGGCAATCAGGGCAGGAATGCTGAACAGCCCATAAAAAAGCTTGTGATGCAGACTTCGCCCCGGCAGGAAAAAAAGTGCGCACAGGAGCAGAAGATAGCCGAGTGGAAGAATCCAGAGGCAAATGAAATCGAAGACTCGATTGGACACGCTATTGAAACCGCTGAGTTGCATGCTGAGAGATTCAATCCTGAAGTTGATCGGCCATTTTGAGGCGATGGCTATTTGATACTTAATCTGACGCGTAACAATAACAGCCTTTATGCGATTGCCAGAACCCTGAGGAAGCTGTGCTAAAGTCAGCGTCCTTTTTATCGACATTCGCGTGATATGACCGACTCCAGTCTCTCCGCAAGCCCTTCGAGCTTGAAAATCTACTTCCGCCTGCTCGGCTATGTCCGGCCTTATATCAGTCTGTTTCTGATCAGCATCGTCGGATTTCTGATTTTCGCTTCGACGCAGCCAATGCTCGGCTACATCCTCAAGTATTTCGTCGACGGCTTGTCCAACCCCGAGGCGGTGCTGTTTCCAACCGTGCCTTACCTGCGTGACCTGCAACTGCTGCAGGCGGTGCCGTTGCTGATCATCCTGATCGCCGCATGGCAGGGGCTGGGATCTTATCTGGGCAACTACTTCCTGGCCAAGGTTTCCCTCGGGCTGGTGCATGATTTGCGTGTGCAGTTGTTCAACAACCTGCTGGTTCTGCCTAATCGATATTTCGACAAGCATAACTCGGGTCATCTGATTTCGCGTATCACCTTCAACGTGACGATGGTCACCGGGGCGGCCACAGATGCGATCAAGGTCGTAATCCGTGAAGGCATGACGGTGATCTTCCTGTTCGCCTCGCTGCTGTTCATGAACTGGAAGCTGACCCTGGTGATGGTTGCGATCCTGCCGTTGATCGCCGTGATGGTGCGTACCGCCAGCAAGAAATTCCGCAAGCAGAGCAAGAAAATCCAGCTGGCCATGGGCGATGTGACGCACGTGGCGTCGGAAACCATCCAGGGCTATCGCGTGGTGCGCAGCTTCGGCGGTGAAGTCTACGAAGAAAAACGCTTCTACGATGCCAGTCAGGGCAACACCGACAAGCAACTGCGCATGACCCGTACCGGCGCCATCTACACGCCGTTGCTGCAACTGGTGATCTACAGCGCCATGGCGGTGCTGATGTTCCTGGTGCTGTACCTGCGCGGCGATGCGTCGGCCGGTGACATGGTCGCCTACATCACCCTGGCCGGCCTGCTGCCCAAGCCGATCCGTCAATTGTCCGAAGTCAGCTCGACCATCCAGAAAGGCGTGGCCGGTGCCGAGAGCATCTTCGAGCAACTGGACGTCGCGCCTGAAATCGATACGGGCACCGTTGAGCGCGATGCCGTCAGCGGTCGTCTGGACGTGCGCAACCTGAGCTTCACCTACCCCGATACCGATCGCCAGGTCCTCGACGACATCAGTTTCTCGGTCGAACCGGGGCAAATGGTGGCGCTGGTCGGGCGTTCGGGCAGCGGCAAGTCGACGCTGGCCAACCTGATTCCGCGCTTCTATCACCACGACAAGGGCGAGATCCTGATCGATGGCGTTGAAGTGGAGCAGTACAAACTGCTGAACCTGCGCAAGCACATCGCCCAGGTGACCCAGCACGTGACCCTGTTCAGCGACACCGTGGCCAATAACATTGCTTACGGCGATCTGGCTGGCGCGCCGCGTGAAGACATCGAAAAAGCCGCAAGAGACGCCTATGCGATGGACTTCATCGCGCAGTTGCCCGAAGGCCTGGACACCCAGGTCGGCGAGAACGGCGTGTTGTTGTCCGGCGGTCAGCGCCAGCGCCTGGCGATCGCCCGTGCGCTGTTGAAGAACGCTCCGCTGCTGATTCTCGACGAAGCCACGTCGGCCCTCGATACCGAGTCCGAGCGGCATATTCAGGCAGCGCTGGACCAGGTCATGAAAGGCCGGACCACCCTGGTGATCGCTCACCGCTTGTCGACCATCGAGAAGGCAGACCTGATTCTGGTCATGGACCAGGGCCGGATCGTAGAGCGCGGCACCCATGCCGAACTGCTGGCGCACAACGGCTACTACGCCCGACTGAATGCCATGGGCCTCGACGCCCCGGCGGAAGACATCGCCTGACCCTTGTTCACCGGGCGTGCAATGCGCCCGGTGATTTATAGGTTATCGGCATTTCTGATCAAAAAACGACCAGTTTTGATTGCCGAATCATCCCGTTGCAGCCGTCGCACAAGCCAGCGCCAACCCTGTGGTAATATCGCGCCCCTGTTCATTTTGTATGTGGGTTGCTCCATGAAGTTGTCCATGCCGCGATTCGATCAAGCCCCTGTCTTGGTGGTCGGCGATGTCATGCTCGACCGTTACTGGCATGGTGGTACCTCACGGATTTCCCCTGAGGCGCCAGTACCGGTCGTCAAGGTCGAGCAAATCGAGGACCGCCCGGGCGGTGCCGCCAACGTTGCGTTGAACATTGCCGCCCTCGGCGCACCGGCCTCGCTGGTCGGCGTGACCGGCGATGACGAAGCTGCCGACAGCCTGGCCAACAGCCTTAAAGGCGCTGGCGTACGCGCATTGTTCCAGCGCATCGCGCACCAGCCGACCATCGTCAAGCTGCGGGTCATGAGCCGTCACCAGCAATTGCTGCGTATCGACTTCGAAGAACCCTTCGCCACCGACGCCCTCGCACTTGGGGAGCAAGTCGACGAGTTGCTCGAAGGCATCAAAGTGCTGGTGCTGTCCGACTACGGCAAAGGCGCGTTGAAAAACCATCAGGTGCTGATCCAGGCCGCTCGTGCCCGTGGCATTCCGGTGCTGGCCGATCCCAAGGGCAAGGATTTCTCGATCTACCGGGGTGCGAGCCTGATCACGCCGAACCTCAGCGAGTTTGAAACCATCGTTGGCGGTTGCGCCGATGAACACGAGCTGGTGAGCAAGGGCGCGCAGTTGATGCACGACCTCGACCTCGGCGCGTTGCTGGTGACCCGTGGCGAGCACGGCATGACCTTGTTGCGCCCGGATCATCCGGCGCTGCACCTGCCGGCCCGAGCCCGTGAAGTGTTCGACGTGACCGGTGCCGGCGACACGGTGATTTCCACGCTGGCGGCGGCGATTGCCGCGGGTGAAGAACTGCCTCACGCGGTGGCCCTGGCCAACCTGGCGGCGGGCATCGTGGTCGGCAAACTCGGTACGGCGGCGATCAGCGCCCCGGAGCTGCGTCGCGCCATCCAGCGCGAAGAAGGCTCCGAGCGCGGTGTGCTGGGGCTTGAGCAGTTGTTGCTGGCGGTCGACGATGCGCGTGCGCATAAAGAGAAGATCGTTTTCACCAACGGCTGCTTCGACATCTTGCACGCCGGCCACGTGACCTACCTCGAGCAGGCACGCGCCCAAGGCGATCGTCTGATTGTCGCGGTCAACGACGATGCTTCGGTGAGCCGCCTGAAAGGGCCGGGACGTCCGATCAACAGCGTCGACCGTCGCATGGCCGTACTGGCGGGTCTGGGCGCGGTGGATTGGGTTATCAGCTTCCCTGAAGGCACTCCGGAAAACCTGCTGCGCGAGGTCAAGCCGGATGTGTTGGTCAAGGGCGGGGATTACGGGATCGACCAAGTGGTCGGAGCGGACATCGTCACCGCTTACGGCGGGACCGTGAAAGTGCTGGGGCTGGTGGAAAACAGCTCGACGACCGCAATTGTCGAGAAGATCCGCAAATCCGAGTGATGCCGTAAAAGATCGCAGCCTCGTTTCACTCGACAGCTCCTACAGGGAATCGCATTCCAATGTAGGAGCTGTCGAGTAAAACGAGGCTGCGATCTTTTGATCTTTGCTTTTAAGAGCTGACTTTCTTACGCGGCACAATTTTCTTCAGCAGCAGCTTCGCCTTCCCACGCAACCGCGCCAAACCCGAGTCTTTCCCCGGCGGACTCAACCCCTGCTGCCGCACCCAATCCTTCCAGCGAATCCGCTCGTCCCGCACCAGCCATCCTTCCTGCTGGGCAAAACTCTCCGCCAGATACAATCCGCGCGTACTCGCCGGGTACAACTGATCCTTCTTCAAGGTGTACAGCTCGGCCATCGGCTGGCCGTCCTGCAATGGCATCAAATACAAATCGGGGCGTTTGCGATCAAGCCGGGCCACCAGTTGATCGCCTTCCAGCCGCTCATCGACATGAAACAGGCTCAAGGACTTGGCTTCCTTGGGCACGTCCAGGCGCAAGTCATAGATCAATTGCAACGAGGCCGTCGGCAAATGCACGTAAGCCCGAGGCCGTTCGATCAACTGCATCTTGGCGCAACGCACCGGCCGCGCGGCGCCGGACAGCGGCGTCAGGCGAAAGGGCAGCGCCTCGCGATAATGCAGCGCGGACGAGTAGGGTGCCGGCAGCCAGGTGTCATTGAAGCGTCCGCCGAGCCAGCCTTCCGGGGTTTCCAGCAGGCACTCTTCGGCAATCTCCTGGATCGCCGTGTGCAGCGGCAGGTTCAGCTCGTGGGCCGGTACGTAACCGGAGATCAACTTGAGCACCACATCGCCACGGTCTTGCCGGCGCTGACGCACCAGCACCCAGTAATCGCGATTCTGCCAATGCAGGGTCAGGCGCACCGAAACCCCGAGGTTAGCCAGCTCCAGAGCGAACCGCTCAGTGTCGGGCACCGTCACCGGGCGGCGACGTTGCAGGGTCTGGGAGAAATTGAGCGGCATCCCGACGCTCTGGTAGCTCAAGCCTTCGGGAGTCGCTTCGACGTACAACGGCAGGGTCTTGAAGTTGCTCGGGTTCTTTCTTATGAGCGTACGCGGCATGTCGGCTCCTGCTTAAGGCCGCGTGGGCGGCATCAGTTTCTACGTAGGACCTGGGCAACGGTCGCGACGTTGTGGGCGAGGTGCAGCGGATTGATGGTCCCGACAATAGCACTGGCAACACCCGGATGTTCAAACAACAACTCAAAGCTGGCGCGCACCGGGTCCACGCCCGGACTCAGGCAGACGTGACCGCTGGCGAGGGCTTTCTTGACCAGAATGGCTTTACCGTGAGCAGCAGCATAGTCAATGACAGGCTTCTCGTTCTGTTCGTTCAGATTGTAGGTGACCATGGCGCAATCACCTTGTTCCAGAGCCTTCAAACCCCCTTCTACAGTTTTGCCGGAAAAACCGAAGCCGCGAATCTTGCCTTCGGCCTTCAGCGCGGCGAGGGTCGCGTAGACCTCGCTGTCATTGAGGATCGCCAGGTCGTTGCCGTCAGAGTGCACCAGCACCAGGTCGATAACATCCGTTTCCAGGCGTTGCAGGCTGCGCTCCACGGAACGTCGAGTGTGGGCGGCGCTGAAGTCGTGGCTCGACTGGCCGTCGGCAAATTCTTCGCCGACCTTGCTGACGATCACCCACTCCTCACGCTGACCACGCAACAGCGGGCCGAGGCGTTCTTCGCTACGACCGTAAGCCGGGGCGGTGTCGATCAGGTTAATGCCCATGTCTCGCGCGAGTTTGAGCAGCATGCGCGCTTCGTCATCGCCGGGAATCTGGAAGCCGTTGGGGTATTTCACCCCTTGGTCGCGTCCCAGTTTTACCGTGCCCAGGCCCAGCGGCGACACCAGCAGGCCAGTGCTGCCCAAGGGGCGGTGCAGGTCGTGCAGGGTTTTTACGCTCATGGCAGCAGTTGCTCCCAGGCTGGAACGCAAATAGGTGGTTTTGGCAGCTCGGGCAGCGGCGCCGGATGGCTTGGCTGGATGCCGTCGCGCTGCAAAGACGCGATGACCCGGTCGGCGAAGTCCGGCGCCAGCGCCAGTTTGGTTGGCCAGCCCACCAGCAGCCGGCCTTCTTCGGCAAGGAATGCATTGTCAGGGCGAGTCAGTCCCGATTGCAGCGGTTCGGCGCGATCCACGCGTAAAGTCGCCCATTGCGCGGTACTCAGGTCGATCCATGGCAGCAACTGGCCGAGTTCTTTCTGCGCGGTGGCGATTTGCTCGGCCGGTTCGCGGGCAACCCCTTCGGCTTCGGCGATATCGCCGCCCATGTACCAGACCCATTGGCCATCGGCGGCCGGATGCGTCGTCACGGTCAGGCGCGGCTTGGTGCCGCCGCCCAGGCAGTGGGCGTACAGAGGTTTGAGGCTTGGGCCTTTGGCGATGATCATGTGCAACGGCCGGCGTTGCATGGCGGGCTGGCTCAGCCCCAGTGCTTCGAGCAACGCCGCCGTGCCGGCACCGGCGCTGAGTACGATGCGCTGGGCGCGGATCTCGCGCTCGTCGACCTTCAGGCCCACCAGCACGCCACCTTCCAGCAACGGTTCGATCTTCTGGCCTGCGAGCAGGCCATCACCCGCCAGATCGGCCAGGCGCTGGATCAGGCTCGGCACGTCGATCACCAGTTCTGCCAATCGGTACACTTTGCCCTTGAAACGTTTGTCTTGCAGGGCCGGCGGCAGTTGGTCGCCCTTGACCTGATCGACACGGCCGCGCACTGCTTTGCTGGCGAAGAAACTGGTGAGGTTGCCGGCGATCGTGCCCGGGGACCAGAGGTAATGCGCTTCGGATAGCAGGCGCACGCCGGACAGATCCAGTTCGCCGTCGCCGGCCAACGCTTCACGCCAGCGGCGCGGCATGTCGGCGATGGCTTCCGAGGCACCGGTCAGGGCGCCATGCAATGCGTACTTGGCGCCGCCGTGGATGATGCCCTGGGACTTCACGCTCTGTCCGCCGCCGAGGCTGGCGCTTTCCACCAGCACGGTCGAAAAACCCTGGCGGCGCAGGCGCGCATTCAGCCAGAGGCCAGCGACACCAGCGCCGACAATCAGAACGTCGGTGGAAATAACGGATGGCATGCAGCGACCTCAGTGTTCAAGACGAGGGCGCAGTATACAGACTCAAAGATTGGAGGTTTTGCTGGCGATCAACAGGGCGGCGCAAAACCTGTGGGAGCGGCGGTGCGACGATTCGACTTGCTCGCGAAGAGGGCGTGTCAGTTGATATCAATGTTGCTGACACACCGCTTTCGCGAGCAAGCCCGCTCCCACAGGAGATCGGGTTGTCAGTCAGTGCCCGGCGGTTTTGGAGAAGAGCTGGATGACGACCACGCCCAGCACGATAAGCGCCATCCCCAGCATCGCTGGCACATCCAGTTTCTGCCCGTAGATGAACAGCGCCGCAACGCTGACCATCACAATCCCCATGCCGGCCCATACCGCGTAAGCCACGCCCACCGGAACGCTGCGCACCACCAGGGTCAGCATCCAGAAGGCGATGCCGTAACCGACAATCACCAGAGTCAGCGGCAGCGGGGTGCTGAAACCTTTGACGGCTTTCATCGAAACGGTCGCGATCACTTCAGCGCAGATGGCAATGGCCAGGTAGTAGTAAGCGGTCATAGGTGCATCCTCGTGTGAAGTGTTGCTGTCTGAGTTCGGCATTTTAGAGATTCTCCAGATGCGGTAAAGTCATTACCTATCTGTTCTGGAGATGGGTTGCCACATGAGCATGCAATGGAATCTGGAGCAGCTGCGCTTGTTTGTCAGCGTAGCGGAGCAGCGTTCGTTTTCCGCCGTGGCGCGGGATCAGCGCAAGGCGCAGTCGGCGGTCAGCAGTTCGATTGCGCTGCTGGAAGAAGACCTCGGCGTCAGCCTGTTCGATCGCAGCAGCGGTCGTCAGCCGAAACTCACCGAGGCCGGCAATGCCTTGCTGGACGAGGCGCGGGAAGTCTTGCGTCAGTGCGAGCGCCTGAACGGTCGGGCACTGGCGATGATGCGCGGACAGGAAGCGCGTTTGCGCGTGGCTCAGGATGAGGCGATGCCCTATCAGCCAATCATCGAAAGCTTCGAGGCCCTGGCGGAGAAATTTCCCAGCCTTGAGGTGCAACTGACCAGCGCCGCCCAAGGTGATGTGGCGCGCAAACTGGTCGAGCGTCGGGCCGATCTGGGCCTGCTGTTTTATCACGACCAGATTCCCGAAGCGCTTGAGCGCCGGGTACTCGGCAGCGTTGAAATGGTCACCGTGTGCGGCGTCGGTCATCCGCTGGCGAAACAGGCGCAGGTTGATTGTCAGGAACTGGCGCAGCATCGTCAGTTGCTGATGTCCACGCAGTCCAGCGTCTACCCCGGCAGCGAACCTGCCAGCCCGCAAGTCTGGCGGGCCGACAGTTTCTACGTGATGGCGGAATGGCTGGTGCGCGGCCTCGGTTGGGCCTGGCTGCCGAGACACGTGGTGCAATACCCGGCGTATCAGGGCCTGATGATCGAACTGGACAGCGAATGGACCCCGCCGGCGCTGGTCGTGGAACTGGTATGGCGTCGCGATGAGCCTCTCGGCCCGGCGGCTCGCTGGCTGGCTGAACGTTTTGCCGTGCACTTGCAGGCGATCGGTGAAAAAACCGATAAACTCCGCCGCCATGAATAGAACTCTCTACACCGCGCTGTTTTACCTGGGGCTGCCATTGGTAGCGATTCGGCTGTGGCTGCGTTCGCGCAAGGCGCCGGCATATGCCAAGCGCATCGGCGAGCGCTTTTCCCTCGGTCTGCCGGCGATGAAGCCGGGCGGCATTTGGGTGCACGCGGTGTCCGTGGGCGAGAGCATTGCCGCGGCGCCGATGATTCGCGCCTTGCTGCAACGTTATCCACAGCTGCCGATTACCGTGACCTGCATGACCCCGACCGGTTCGGAGCGCATCCACGCATTGTTTGCCAACGAGCCGCGCATCCAGCACTGCTATTTGCCTTACGACTTGCCGTGCGCGGCGGCGCGGTTTCTTGATCGGGTCCAGCCGAAACTGGCGGTCATCATGGAAACCGAACTCTGGCCGAACCACATCCATCAGTGCGCCAAACGCGGGATTCCGGTGGCGTTGGCCAATGCGCGATTGTCCGAGCGTTCGGCCAAGGGTTATGGCCGCTTCCGCAAACTCACCCAGCCAATGCTCGCCGAGATGAGCCTGTTCGCGGTGCAGACCGAAGCCGAGGCCCAGCGCTTCCGTGATTTGGGCGCGCGTGCGGACACCGTCGAAGTGACCGGCTCGATCAAGTTTGACCTGACCATCGACCCCGCATTGCTTCAGCGCGCCATCGAATTGCGTGCGCAATGGCAGGCGCAGGAACGCCCGGTGTGGATCGCCGCGAGTACGCACGAAGGTGAAGACGAAGTGGTGCTGGCGGCCCATCGTCAGTTGCTGGCTAATCATCCCGATGCATTGCTGATTCTGGTGCCGCGGCATCCAGAGCGTTTCAACCCGGTGTTCGAGTTGTGCCGGCAGCAGGGGTTCGCCACGGTGCGTCGTTCCTCCGGCGAGCCGGTCACGGCGAATACCTCGGTGTTGCTGGGCGACACCATGGGCGAGCTGCTGTTTCTTTACGCCCTGGCGGACAGCGCGTTTGTCGGCGGCAGCCTGGTGCCGAACGGCGGGCATAACCTGCTGGAACCGGCGGCACTGGCCAAACCGGTACTGAGCGGCCCGCACCTGTTCAACTTCCTCGAAATCGCCGCGCAATTGCGCAGCGCCGGGGCGTTGCAGGAAGTGGAGGACGCCGAAGGCCTGGCGCTGGCAGTGCAGCGGCTGTTCGAATTGCCGCGCGATGCGCAGCGAATGGCTGAGGCAGGGTTGAAAGTGATGCGCACCAATCAGGGCGCGTTGCAGCGGTTGCTGGAGGGGTTGGGGCGGTTGGTCGATCGTTAGATCGCGTCGTCTGCATTCGCGAGCAAGCCCGCTCCCACATTTGATCTCTGTGAACACAAAACTTGTGCACCACAGAGATCAAATGTGGGAGCGGGCTTGCTCGCGAAGCTTTTGCTTTTTACTGCGTCGGTTTAGCCCGCAACTGCTCCGCCGCAGCCTTGGCCAGGTCCGGTGGCAGGAAGTCTTTATCCGGGTTGTAGTCGGCCTTGAGATAACGCGCCAGGTCCTGCAAATCCCCCGGGTTCAACGTGCCGGCTGCCTGCTTCAAACGCAGGTTGTCGAGGATGTAATCGTAGCGGGTGTTGTTGTAGTCGCGCACCGAGGTGTACAGCTGACGCTGGGCATCCAGCACGTCGACGATGTTTCGCGTGCCCACCTGATAGCCGATTTCGGTCGCTTCCACCGCGCTCTGGTTGGAGATGATCGACTGTTTGCGCGCCTGCACCTGCTCGACGTCGGTGTTCACCGCCCGGTGCAGGTTGCGGGTGCTTTCCACGATTTGCCGGCGCAGGGATTCACGTTGCTGCTCGGACTGGTCCAGTTGCGCATACGACTGGCGCACCTGGGAGTTGATCAGGCCGCCGCTGTAGATCGGAATGTTCAATTGCAGGCCCACCGTCGTTTGCTCGACGTTGCCCTTGTAAGGTTGGCCAAAGGCGTTCGGGTTGCTGAAACCCAGCGCATCGTTATCGCCTTTCTCATACTTCGCCACGGCATCGAGGGTCGGCGCATGCCCGGCCTTGCGCTGCTTGAGGGTTTCTTCGGCCGCGCTGACGGCGTAGTTGCTGGCCAGTAGATTGAGGTTCTGCTTCGCGGCCGTATCGACCCAGGCCTTGGCATCATTCGGTGCTGGCGGCAGGATCGGCAAGTTATGGGAGATGCCCCAGATCGAGTTGTACTGACGGTTGGTCAAGGTGATCAACGCTTCGAAGGCATCATCCACCTGGCGCTGTGCGACGATCCGGTTGGCGCGCGCGGTGTCGTAGCTCGCTTGCGACTGCAATACGTCAGTCTTGTCCGACAGGCCGACGTCAAAGCGTTCGTTGGACTGATCGAGTTGGCGTTTGAACGCGGCTTCCTCGGCCTTGGTCGAGGCCAGGTTGTCTTGGGTGCGCAAGACGTTGAAGTAACTGTCGGCGGTTTGCAGGATCAGGTTTTGCTCGGTCGCCGAGAGTTGCAGTGCAGCCTGCTCGTTGACGTCTTTGGCGGCCTGGAACTGGAACCAGCGATCAGCGCGGAACAGGGGCTGCGCCAAGGTCGCCTGGTACGAATGAGCGTTACGGTTGGCCGTGGCCGAAGGCTGATCTATCGCAGTCCGCACGTTGGCCAGTTCGGCACCGCCCGAAAGGTTAGGCAGCAGTCCGGCGCGAGCCTGAGGCACGACTTCTTTCTGCGCACCATATTGAGCAACGGCAGCGGCGAGGTCGGCGTTGTTGTCTTTCGCTTCCTGATACACGCTGACCAGATCGTTTTTGGTCGATAAGGGCGCTTCTGCTGCCCATGCCATTCCATTGGACGCACAAGACACGGCAAGGGCCAGTGAGAGTTTGCGCAGCATGAGGCCATCCCTAAAAAATTACGCTGATAATTTGAGCGCCAAAGGTACGGCGCGGCACTTGCAGCGTCAATGCGCAGCGAGGCCGTTGCGAGTGTAGTTGCGCACACGTTCGGCAACAATCCTGTAATTGCGCCATTCATCATGGTGTTTACCGCGGTGTTGGCGTTCTTTGCCAGTTGTGTCTAGACTGGCCGGGTTCTTGTCGGGGTGCCTTGCTATGAGGCTGAGATCGAATAATTTCGGATCCCGTTGAACCTGATCAGGTTAGCGCCTGCGTAGGGAACAAGATTTCTCGTCACCCGGCGAGTCCTCTTGTGCTTCGTCCGGGATGTTGTTCGACAATCGAACACCCCTCGAGCACTGAGCACAGCACAGCTGGATTTCCCAGCGCACGTGCGTCCATTCGTTTACAGGTTCGCTCCGACAAAAATCCACTGCCTGGATGCTGTCTGGAGAGCCCGTGATGACGATAAAACTAAAAGATCATACGAACCTGAGTGACTCGGCCCAAGTCGATCAACAGTCGGTTCAACCGTTTACCCGCTCGCAAAAAATCTATGTTCAGGGCTCCCGTCCGGACATCCTCGTGCCGATGCGCGAAATCAGCCTCGACGTGACCCCGACCGACTTCGGCGGCGAGATCAACGCGCCTGTGGTTGTGTACGACACCTCGGGCCCGTACACCGACCCCAACGTCATTATCGATGTGCGCAAAGGCCTGGGCGATGTACGTTCGCCGTGGATCGAATCCCGTGGCGACACCGAACGCTTGCCCGGCCTGAGCTCCAACTTCGGCCAGGAACGCCTCGCCGATGCCGAGCTGACCAAGCTGCGTTTCGCCCACGTCAACAACCCGCGCCGCGCCAAGGCCGGGGCCAACGTCAGCCAGATGCACTATGCCCGCAAAGGCATCATCACCGCCGAGATGGAATACGTCGCCATCCGCGAAAACATGAAGCTCGAAGTGGCGCGCGCCGCCGGGCTGCTGGACCAGCAACACGCCGGTCACAGCTTCGGTGCCAGCGTGCCGAAAATCATCACCCCCGAATTTGTCCGTGACGAGATCGCCCGCGGTCGCGCGATCATTCCGGCCAACATCAACCACACCGAACTGGAACCGATGATCATCGGCCGTAACTTCCTGGTGAAGATCAACGGCAACATCGGCAACAGCGCGTTGGGTTCGTCCATCGAAGAAGAAGTGGCGAAACTGACCTGGGGCATTCGCTGGGGGTCGGACACGGTCATGGACTTGTCCACCGGCAAGCACATTCACGAAACCCGTGAGTGGATCATCCGTAACTCGCCAGTGCCGATCGGTACGGTGCCGATTTATCAGGCCCTGGAAAAAGTCGGCGGCGCCGCTGAAGACCTGACCTGGGAGCTGTTCCGCGACACGCTGATCGAGCAGGCCGAGCAAGGCGTCGACTACTTCACCATCCACGCCGGCGTGCTGCTGCGCTACGTGCCGCTGACTGCCAAGCGCGTCACCGGTATCGTTTCCCGTGGTGGTTCGATCATGGCCAAGTGGTGCCTGGCGCATCACAAAGAGAACTTCCTCTACACCCATTTCGAAGACATCTGCGAAATCATGAAGGCCTACGACGTCAGCTTCTCGCTGGGCGATGGCCTGCGTCCGGGCTCGATTGCCGACGCCAACGACGCCGCACAATTCGGTGAGCTGGAAACCCTCGGCGAGCTGACCAAAATCGCCTGGAAGCACGACGTGCAATGCATGATCGAAGGCCCGGGGCACGTGCCGATGCAGTTGATCAAAGAGAACATGGACAAGCAGCTCGAGTGCTGCGACGAGGCGCCGTTCTACACCCTCGGTCCGCTGACCACCGACATCGCGCCGGGCTACGACCACATCACTTCGGGTATCGGTGCGGCGATGATCGGCTGGTTCGGTTGCGCGATGCTCTGCTACGTGACGCCGAAGGAACACTTGGGCCTGCCGAACAAGGATGACGTGAAGACCGGGATCATCACGTACAAGATCGCCGCGCATGCCGCCGACCTGGCGAAAGGGCATCCGGGGGCACAGATCCGCGACAATGCCTTGAGCAAGGCGCGTTTCGAATTCCGCTGGGAAGACCAGTTCAACCTGGGCCTTGATCCGGACACCGCGCGTTCGTATCACGATGAAACCCTGCCGAAGGATTCGGCCAAGGTCGCGCACTTCTGTTCCATGTGCGGGCCGAAATTCTGCTCGATGAAAATCACTCAGGAAGTCCGCGAGTATGCGGCCAACCAGCGCATCGAAACCGTCGATGCCGAAGTCGCCCAGGGATTGGCGGACCAGGCCGAGCGGTTCAAGCAGGAAGGCAGTCAGCTTTACAAGAAGGTTTGATCTGATCCGCAGCGCCAGTCCTCGAGACTGGCGCAGCTCTTGTAGGAGAGAGGCTTGCTCGCGAAGGCTTCATCACATTCAACATCGACGTTGACTGACACACCGCCTTCGCGGGCAAGCCTCGCTCCTACAGAGGATCGATTACAAAAATAATGTCCCTCTGAGATAACACCCTTGAGCATTCAATCCAGCACGTATTCCCCCGACATCGCGGTGCCCACAGACAAACGTGTCTTCGGCGGTCGCGATCTGTTCTCCCTGTGGTTCTCCCTCGGCATCGGCCTGATGGTGCTGCAGACCGGCGCCTTGCTCGCGCCAGGCCTGGGCCTGTCCGGCTCGTTGCTGGCGATCTTCCTCGGCACCTTGGTCGGCGTTCTGCTGCTGGCCGCTGTCGGCGTGATCGGCAGTGACACCGGCCTGTCGTCGATGGCCGCGCTCAAACTCAGCCTCGGCAAACATGGCGCGAGCCTGCCGGCGGTGCTGAACCTGCTGCAACTGATCGGTTGGGGCTCGTTCGAAATCATCGTGATGCGCGACGCGGCCAGCCTGCTCGGCGCGCGGGCGTTCAGCGAAGGCAGCCTGCTGTCGAATCCGCTGCTCTGGACCTTGTTCTTCGGTGGTCTGGCGACCTTGCTGGCCGTCAGCGGTCCGCTGACATTCGTCCGTCAGATTCTGCGCAAGTGGGGCATCTGGCTGCTGCTGGCTGCGTGCATCTGGTTGACCTGGAACCTGTTCGCCAAAGCCGATCTGGCTGCGTTGTGGGCGCAGGCCGGTGACGGTTCGATGCCGTTCGCCGTGGGCTTCGATATTGCCATTGCGATGCCGCTGTCGTGGTTGCCGCTGATTGCCGACTACTCGCGTTTCGGCAAACGTGCGAAAAACGTCTTCGGCGGTACGGCGATTGGTTTCTTTATCGGTAACTTCTGGCTGATGAGCCTCGGCGTGGCTTATACCCTGGCGTTCGCGCCGAGCGGTGAAGTGAATGCCTTGCTGTTGGCATTGGCCGGTGCCGGCCTGGGGATTCCGCTGCTGCTGATTCTGCTGGACGAGTCGGAAAACGCTTTTGCCGACATTCACTCGGCGGCGGTTTCCAGCGGGATTCTGTTGCGCTTGAAAGTCGAGCATCTGGCCTTGGCGATTGGCGTGATCTGCACATTGATCGCGTGCCTGGCGCCGTTGGCCCAGTACCAGAACTTTCTGCTGTTGATCGGTTCGGTGTTTGCGCCGCTGTTCGGCGTGGTGCTGGTGGATCACTTCATCCTGCGCAAACGCAGTGCTCAAGTGGCGTCAGCCGCGTTGCGCTGGCCGGCGCTGCTCGCCTGGTTGGGCGGGGTGAGCACTTATCACTTGTTGGCGAATCTGTATCCGGACATCGGCGCAACCCTGCCGTCGTTGATTCTGGCAGGGTTGCTCCAGCTGGTGCTGGGCCGGGCCTTCAGTTACGGCCGGGAAACAGCTCGGGCTTGAGAATGCCGTTCAGGCGCGGGTAGGGGATCTTCAGTTCGACGTGGCCCAGCGCGTAAGGCGCGATGGTGCTGGTTTCGTACTTGAGGATCACGCCGCCGTAGGTCAGCGCCACGTTCTGGGTTTTCTGGAAATGCCACTCCTTCAGGAACTCCGGTTCCTGATCGAGCTTGGTGCTGATCAGCCAGCTGTTGTGCGCCACTTGCGCGGCTTTCCAGAACGCCTCTTCCTGCCCCGGCAGCAACATGTCGGACAAGGTCAGCACTTTATGCTGCTGGCGCGAATAGTTGATGAAGCTGCGGCCCGGGGTGCCATGCGCACCGCCGGTGTCCAGGTAGCTGGAAAATTCGACGATCACCAAGCCGTCATGCTGTTCACGTACCTTGGCTTGCAGGTAGCTGCTGCTGCGTGGGCCGGCGGTGCGCAAAAACTCATCGCGATAGGCCGTCAGCGTCGGTGCCGCAGGGGCATCGGGCGAGGTGCGGGTCATTTGCAGCAGGCGCTTTTCGACAATACCGTCCAGCTGAGGCTCGGCGGGAAAGCGCAGCGTATCGATGTTCACCAGCGGGCAGTCAGGTGTCGTGCAACCCGGTTTCAGTGTTTCGGTGGCGTCGCGGGTGGTTTCCAGCGGCGTCCGGTAGTTGGGTTGGAACAAGCTCTGGCAGGCGCCCAGGGTCAGGGCGATTGCGGCCACGGAGGCGATTTTAAAAAGCGACATGGGCGTCCTTCATAAAACAGGGAAAGGCAAAAAGTTATCCGCTTCGACTCTCAACGAAGCAGTCAGTTCGCCACTAAGCTAATTAGAGTTGGTTTCGCCCTCACCGTCTATCTCGCTGACGGGAAAGGGGCTGCATCAAACGGCGCGAGCGCGTTAGGATGGCGCGAAGTCGAGGTTGCAAGTCTCAACAAGGAGCCTCGGATCGGATTTGCAGTAAACGAGGATTGTCATGACTGATTTTGCCAACGCCATTCCGACCGCCGTTGATATCGTTCGGCGCGAAAAGTGCTACGAGGGCTTCTACAAGCTCGATCGCGTGCACTTGCGTCACGAGTTGTTTGCCGGTGGCATGAGTCGCGAGATCAATCGTGAAGTGTTTGTTCGCCATGATGCGGTGTGCGTGCTGCCGTACGATCCGCAGCGCGATGAAGTGGTGTTGATCGAGCAGTTTCGCGTCGGCGCCATGGGCAAGACTGACAACCCGTGGCTGATCGAGCTGGTCGCCGGTCTGATCGACAAGGATGAAGTACCGGAAGAAGTTGCTCACCGCGAGGCGCAGGAGGAAGCTGGGCTTGTGTTCGGGGCGCTCTGGCCGATGACCAAATATTTTCCATCGCCGGGCGGCAGCAACGAATTTGTTCACTTGTACCTGGGGCGTTGCGACAGCACCGGAGTCGGCGGCCTGCATGGGCTGGAGGAAGAAGCTGAAGATATCCGCGTCACGGTCTGGGCGTTCGAAGATGCCCTGCAGGCCGTACGCGACGGACGAATTGCCAACGCGGCCAGCATCATTGCCTTGCAATGGTTAGCTTTGAACCGCGCTGAAGTGAGGGGGCTATGGTCGTAAACAAGTTGCGCGATCGCTATAGGGTGGATCTCGTGGGGCTGCAGGCCTCTTGCGAGGCCAACTACGCGCGCCTGATGCGACTGCTGCCGGACATGCGCAACGAGCCGGAGGCACGGCGCATTGCCGTGACCCACGGCGACCAGATGCTCGGCGTGCTGGCCCTGGAAGTGCTGCAGGTCTGCCCGTACACCACGACCCTGCAAGTTCGCCAGGAACACAGCCTGCCGTGGCTGCCGGTGCCGCAGCTGGAAGTGCAGGTCTATCACGACGCGTGCATGGCCGAAGTGGTCAGCGCCGAGCATGCACGACGCTTTCGCGGCATCTATCCTTACCCGAATGCCTCGATGCATCAGCCGGACGAAAAGGCCCAGCTGAACATGTTCCTGGGGGAATGGTTGAGCCATTGTCTGGCGTGTGGGCATGAGTACGCCGTCGTTCGATAGATGTGAACTGCGTCAGGTTCACAGGTTTCCCCTTTCGTTCGTCCCCCAGCATAATTGCGGCACTTATCCGATCCCGTGATTCAGCCTTGGGAGAACGCCTTGCCGAGCGTATCCACTTTGACCACCGCCGATTCGGCGTTGCTGGTGCAACTGTCCGACAGTCATTTGTTTGCCGAGACGGACGGGACGTTGCTGGGCATGAATACCCGGGACAGTCTGCAAAAGGTCATTGAGCTGGTGCGCGTTCAGCAGCCGCAGATTGATTTGATCGTGGCCAGCGGTGATTTGTCTCAGGACGGGACGCTGGAGTCTTATCAGTTGTTTCGCGACCTGACCCGGCAGCTCGATGCGCCGGCGCGCTGGATTCCCGGGAATCATGATGAGCCGCGGATTATGGCCGAGGCGGCGGTGCAGAGTGCGTTGCTGGAGCCGGTGGTGGATGTCGGTAACTGGCGGGTCACTTTGCTGGATTCGGCGGTGCCGGGGTCGGTGCCGGGGTATTTGCAGGATGAGCAGTTGCAGTTGTTGGCTCGCTCCTTGAGTGAGGCGCCGGAGCGGCATCATCTGGTGTGTTTTCATCATCATCCGGTGTCGATCGGCTGCTTGTGGATGGAGCCTATTGGCTTGCGTAATCCTGAGGCTTTGTTTGCGGTGCTGGATCGTTTTCCGCAGGTGCGTGCTGTTTTGTGGGGGCATGTGCATCAGGAGGTTGATCAGGAGCGCAATGGGGTGCGGTTGATTGCTTCGCCTTCGACGTGCATTCAGTTTGAGCCTGGGAGTGATGATTTCAAGGTTGGGGAGCAGGCGCCGGGGTATCGGTGGTTGCGGCTTTTACCTGATGGACAGCTGGAAACCGGTGTGGAACGTGTCACCGGGTTCTCCTTCCAGGTCGACTACGGCTCGAACGGGTATTGATGGTGTGGTCTTGGCGGCCTTCGGGCCGACCATGTTGTGGTTGATTGGGTACATATCCATTTCTGCGGTTACGGCCACTTAGGGTTTCGCCCTTACGGCGACTCACTTTTTTTCAAACGCCAAAAAAAAGTAAGCAAAAAAAGGCTCGCCCCAAACGTCCGGCCCCTCGCTTAGGCTCGGCGTTCCTTCGCTCCGGTATCCATCCGGGGACACTGCCCTACGGTCTGCTTCGCGACGACCTACATGCAGTGTGTTCGACTGCGTCGAACGGCGCTGCGCGCCACTCCCCGGATGAACACCTGCACTCAGCCTCCCGACGGGGCGGGTGGATCAAGATCAAGAGCTGCAGGCGAGCTAACGCTCGGCCTGTTGAGTGGTGAAAAGCTTACGGTGTGCACCGTCCCCTGTAGGAGCTGTCGAGTGCAACGAGGCTGCGATCTTTTGATCTTGACCTTGGCGGCCCGCCAGCAGATCAATCTCCCTCAGATGACACCTCCCCCTGTAGGAGCTGTCGAGTGCAACGAGGCTGCGATCTTTTGATCTTGCCCTTGGCGGCCCGCCAGCCGATCAATCTCCCTCAGATGTACACCTCCCCCTGTAGGAGCTGTCGAGTGCAACGAGGCTGCGATCTTTTGATCTTGCCCTTGGCGGCCCGCCAGCCGATCAATCTCCCTCAGATGTACTCATCCCCCTGTAGGAGCTGTCGAGTGCAACGAGGCTGCGATCTTTTGATCTTGACCTTGGCGGCCCGCCAGCCGATCAATCCCTCTCAGATGTACACCTCCCCCCGTAGGAGCTGTCGAGTGCAACGAGGCTGCGATCTTTTGATCTTGCCCTTGACGGCCCGCCAACCGATCAATCCCTCTCAGATGTACACCTCCCCCTGTAGGAGCTGTCGAGTGGAACGAGGCTGCGATCTTTTGATCTTGACCTTGGCGGCCTGACAGCCGACCAATCTCTCTCAGATGTACACCTCCCCCTGTAGGAGCTGTCGAGTGGAACGAGGCTGCGATCTTTTGATCTTGGCCTTGGCGGCCCGCCAACCGATCAATCTCTTGCAGATGTACCCCAACCCCCTTTGGGAGCTGGCCTGCCAGCGAAGACGGCCCGAAAGCCGACCAATCTCTTGCAGATGTACCCCATCCCACAGTGGGAGCGGGCTTGCTCGCGAAAGCGGCCTCACTGACGACGCTGTTTAATGGTCAGTAAAAATTTCAGAACCTTCCCACGAAGTTTTCAGGTTGCTCGTCAGACGTGGCATCTCTAGCCTTTCGCCTGTCGCTGACACATTCAGCGATCGGGCTTCGCGGTCCTATGAACTGAGGCATAATCTCCGCGCTTTTCAGCAGCACTTTCGGGTGTCTGTCGTTTTGTGTCATGGCGGCTGTGCGTGGGATACCTTCGGGTATGCCGATGCTCAGTTCTCGGTCCGCGAACCTGCGTACAGCTGCCACCCTTACATTGCATCGCGGCAATTGGGGGTGGCTCCATATCAATGAACTGAGGTACCACCATGTTCAAACCAACCCCCAATCCCCCGGCCCGCAAACCCAGCACGATGTACATGATCGTCCCCGAAATGGACACGGAAAGCCTTTTGGCCCATTCCTGTGAGTCACTGGCTTCGGCGAGTGTCATGGCCAGCGATTTTGCGGCGCGCCTGCATGGGCCTGATCGGCATACGGCGATGGCGATTCAGCAGTTGGTCATGCTGGCCGAGCTGGCGGTGAATCGGGCGCTGGATAACGTCGATCCGACGTAACTGTTGGACCGAGTCATCGTTCATCGCGAGTAAGCTCGCTTGTATGTTTAGACTTGAAGGGGTGGGCGGGACTAAAAGCTCGATTCCGACTCTTGCCAGTACGGACCGTGGGAGACTTCTCGTCCCGCCCTTTCTACCCAAAGCGCCGATAAGGAATTCATCGGTAAAACCGACGATAGAGGCAAGCCAGCGCAAGGGTAAACCCCGACAAGCACCTAAACCCTAGCTCCGAGGATTCGTCATGACAATCCTTACTTCACCAACGGTGATTGGTATCGATGTGGCCAAGGCCGAAATCGTGGCTTACCGCGAAGACCTGAAAACCACTCAACACATCAACAACGACCATGAGGCTCTTGGCCGTTGGCTCAAAATGCTGCCTGCGCAAAGCTCAATTGCCCTGGAAGCCACCAGCATTTACCACTTGGACACGGTTGAACTGGCCCATGAAATGGGGCACCGGGTTTACGTGGTGGATGCTTATCGGCTGAGCCATTACCGCGAAAGCATTGGCCAGCGGGCGAAAACCGACCCTTGTGACGCGCGCCTTCTGGCGCGTTACCTGAGCAGTGAACAGCAGCGGCTGCGCGTCTGGAGTCCACCTCCGCAGGACTACAAGGTGTTGAAAAGTCTGCTGCATCGACGCGCAGAACTGGTCAACTTGCGTGTGAGTCTCACGCTGAGCTGGTCGAGCGAACTGCTCTTGAACGATGAGCTGGCCCGGCTGTTGAAGTCCCTCAAACAATCTGAACAGGCCATTCAGAAGTTACTGTTCAAAGTCAGTAAAAGGGCCGGCATTACCGAAAACATCAAGCGCTGCAAAGCCATTGAGGGGATTGGTGATCTGACGGCTATCGGCTTGGCGACCGCTTTCATGCGCGGCCACTTCGCCAGCGGCGATGCGTTCATTGCCTTTTTGGGAATGGACTTGAGGCCCAAAGACTCCGGGAAAAAGAACAGCCCCCGTCGCCTGAGCAAAAAAGGCGATACAGAGTTACGGCGTCTGGCTCACAACGCGGCAATGGCGGCTTGCAGGTCTCTCACCTGGAAACCGTTCTATGAATCCTATCTGGCCAGAGGCCTGGCCAAAACCCAAGCCCTGGTCATCCTCGCTCGCAAGCTGTGCCGGGTGGCATTCGCGCTCATGAAAAACCAGAGCGAATACCAGCCGAATTTGAGGCTTCAGGGTTCCCCTGCAACATAGAATCTCCCACAGGGAATTTGTGAGCGACGCAGATCCACTGTGGGAGCGGGCTTGCTCGCGAAGGCGTCCGTCCAGACACCCATGCCCCCCATGCATATCCCGATCCCCCCGACTCCCTGTAAACTGCGCCTCTTTACCCGACGCACAGGGAGTTCAAATGTCTGGTTCGATCCTTTATATCCACGGTTTCAACAGCGCGCCTGCGTCGAAAAAGGCCACGCAGTTGATGCAAGTGATGGAGCGGCTGGGCTTGAGCGATCAATTGCGTGTCCCGGCCCTGCATCACCATCCGCGCGAGGCCATCGGTCAGCTGGACAAGGCGATTGAAGAGCTGGGGCGGCCACTGCTGGTCGGCAGCTCACTCGGCGGCTACTATGCGACTCACTTGGCCGAGCGCCATGGCCTCAAGGCCCTGTTGATCAACCCTGCCGTCAGTCCGCACCGGATGTTCGACGGGTATCTGGGGACGCAGAAAAACCTGTATACCGATGAGGCCTGGGAATTGACCCACGACCATGTGACGGCCCTGGCCGAGCTGGAAGTGCCGGCGCCCCAGGATCCGCAGCGGTATCAGGTGTGGTTGCAGACCGGCGACGAAACGCTGGACTATCGCCTCGCCCAGCAGTATTACCGGGCCTGTGCCTTGCGCATCCAGGCCGGCGGCGACCATAGTTTCCAGGGTTTTGCCGCGCAACTGCCGGCAATGCTGAGTTTTGCCGGTATCGGCGCAGATTTGTATCAGGCGATCGATTTCACAGCACTGTGAGTCATCGCCTCTTTTTCACAGAACACTCTTTTTACAGGCGGACGACGAGACCCCATGGCCACTCCCAGCGCTAGCTCTTATAACGCAGACGCCATCGAAGTCCTCTCGGGCCTCGACCCGGTGCGTAAACGCCCCGGCATGTACACCGACACCAGTCGGCCGAACCACCTCGCCCAGGAAGTCATCGACAACAGCGTCGACGAAGCCTTGGCCGGGCACGCGACGTCGGTGCAGGTCATTCTGCACGCCGATCACTCCCTGGAAGTCAGCGATGACGGCCGTGGCATGCCGGTGGACATTCACCCGGAAGAGGGTGTTTCCGGGGTCGAGCTGATCCTCACCAAGCTTCATGCTGGTGGCAAGTTTTCCAACAAGAACTACCAGTTCTCCGGCGGTCTGCACGGGGTGGGTATTTCGGTGGTCAACGCCTTGTCGACCGAAGTCCGGGTGCGCGTAAAGCGTGACGGCAACGAATACCAGATGACCTTCGGTGACGGTTACAAGAAAACCGAGCTGGAAGTCATTGGCACCGTCGGCAAGCGCAACACCGGCACCAGCGTGTTCTTCGCGCCAGATCCGAAATACTTCGATTCACCGAAATTCTCCATCAGCCGCCTCAAGCACGTACTCAAGGCCAAGGCCGTTCTGTGCCCGGGGTTGCTGGTCAGTTTTGAAGACAAGGCCACCGGCGAGAAAGTCGAATGGCATTACGAAGACGGTCTGCGCTCCTACCTGGTCGACGCGGTCAGCGAATTCGAACGCCTGCCGGACGAGCCGTTCTGCGGCAGCCTGGCGGGTAATAAAGAAGCGGTCGACTGGGCGCTGCTGTGGTTGCCGGAAGGTGGCGATAGCGTGCAGGAAAGCTACGTCAACCTGATCCCGACGGCGCAGGGCGGTACCCACGTCAACGGCCTGCGTCAGGGCTTGCTCGATGCGATGCGCGAGTTCTGCGAATTCCGCAGCCTGCTGCCGCGCGGTGTGAAGCTGGCGCCGGAAGACGTCTGGGAACGCATCGCGTTCGTGCTGTCGATGAAGATGCAGGAACCGCAATTCTCCGGCCAGACCAAGGAGCGTCTGTCGTCCCGTGAAGCGGCGGCGTTCGTTTCCGGTGTGGTCAAGGATGCGTTCAGCCTGTGGCTCAACGCCCACCCGGAAACCGGCATGCTGTTGGCAGAGCTGGCGATCAACAACGCCGGTCGTCGTCTCAAGGCCAGCAAGAAAGTCGAACGCAAGCGCATCACTGCGGGGCCGGCGCTGCCGGGCAAACTCGCGGACTGCGCCGGGCAAGACCCGATGCGTTCCGAACTGTTCCTGGTGGAAGGTGATTCCGCCGGCGGTTCCGCCAAACAAGCGCGGGACAAGGAATTCCAGGCGATCCTGCCGTTGCGCGGCAAGATCCTGAACACCTGGGAAGTCGACGGCAGCGAAGTGCTGGCCAGCCAGGAAGTGCACAACATCGCCGTGGCCATTGGTGTCGATCCGGGCGCGGCGGACATGAGCCAGCTGCGTTACGGCAAGATCTGCATCCTCGCCGACGCCGACTCCGACGGTCTGCACATCGCCACGTTGCTGTGCGCGTTGTTCGTTCAGCATTTCCGCCCGTTGGTGGATGCCGGTCACGTCTACGTCGCGATGCCGCCGCTGTACCGCATCGACCTGGGCAAAGAGATTTACTACGCCCTGGACGAAGCCGAGCGAGATGGCATTCTCGATCGTCTGGTGGCCGAGAAGAAACGCGGCAAGCCACAGGTCACCCGATTCAAAGGCCTGGGTGAAATGAACCCGCCGCAGCTGCGCGAAACCACCATGGACCCGAACACTCGGCGTCTGGTGCAGTTGACGCTGGACGATTTCGAAGCGACTTCGGAAATGATGGACATGTTGCTGGCGAAGAAACGCGCCGGTGATCGCAAATCCTGGCTGGAATCCAAAGGCAACCTCGCCGAGGTTCTTGGCTGATGCGGGTTGGCTTTGCCCTGGCGTGTGCGTTACTTCTGACCTCCGTTTCGGCATTTGCCGAACCGGCACCGGAATTGCGCCTGTTGTCCGAGCATCCCGTCGACGGCATGCGCGGCGGCAACCTGTCGGGGCTGGCCCAGTGCGGCAAGGACCTGTGGACGATCTCCGATCGCGACGACGATCAGATCTACCGTCTCGATACCCGCGACACCGTCTGGCAGGCCGAAACCGTGGGCATCGGCGTACCTCCGGTGCCTGACAGCGGTTTGCCCTGGGGTTTGCGTTCGCGGGCCTGGGTCGCGGCGTTTGTACGGGGCGGAGACCTGGATTTTGAAGGCATCACTTGCGACAGCGTCGGTAACCGCTACATCGTCAGCGAGTCCCATGCCGCGATCCTGCAAGTGCCGCCTGTTGGGCCATCGTCCTGGCTGAAGATTTCGCCAATGCTGGTTCGCGAAGCGCGGGCCAGCGGCATGCTGTTGCAATTCAATGCGCTGTTCGAGGGCCTGGCGATCAATCCGGCGGGCGATCAAATGTGGCTCGCCGCCGAGCGTCAAAGCCGTGGCTTGCTGCTGATCAAGCGCAAACAGACGGTGTGGGATTGCGACGGTGGTTGCGTGTTGCTGAGTGAAGCGGGGAAAGAAATGCAGCCGGCACAATTTCCACGGGCCAAAGCCGTTACTCGGGACTTCGCCGATGTATCGCTGTTCAACGGCAAGCTGTTTACTCTGGATCGCAACGCTTACCAGATCTGCCGCCGCGACGCGGTGACAGCCAAAGTCGAGCGCTGCTGGTCGTTCGCCGATGAAGCCTTGCAGGAACACCGTCGCTATCAGAATCCTTTTGGTCTGACCGAGGCGTTGGTTGTCGATGCCGAGGGTGCCTGGGTCGGTACCGACAACAACAATGATGCCCGCGCCGATGGCGAGGTTCGCCCGGTCGTCTGGCGCTTCGCCGCGCCTGAAGGTGGCTGGAGTGCCAAACCGTGAGCCAGCAGACGCCGGGAAAACGCGCCGGTCGGGTGTTCATGGTGCTGGCCTGGTGCGCGGCGCTGTTCCTGGCGACACGGTTTTTCGGGCAGTGGGAGGATCGGCAGCAAAATCCCAATGTGGTCGTCAGCTCGGAGCAGGGCGAAGGTTTTATCGAAGTGAAACTGGCCAGCAACACCCAGGGGCACTTCGTCGCCAGCGGCCAGATCAACGGCCAGCCGGTGGATTTCATGCTCGACACCGGGGCGACCGATGTGGCGATCCCGGCGGAAATGGCCGAACGGTTGAAACTGGAAAAAGGCTTCGGGGTAACCCTGAGTACCGCCAACGGTCGCACCGAGGGTTATCGAACCCGCGTCGACCGGCTGCAACTGGGCGACATTGTGCTGCGTGATGTGCGCGCCATCGTCGTGCCAGGCCTGGATGGCAAGCAAGTGCTGCTCGGTATGAGCGCGCTGAACAAACTTGAATTTACCCAGCGCGGTGGCACCATGCTGCTGCGCCAGACAACGAACCGATGAGGCCCGCATGAGCGACTCCCTTGATCTCAGCCTGGACGGTGTAGAACGCCGGTCACTGGCTGACTTCACCGAAAATGCCTACCTCAACTACTCCATGTACGTGATCATGGACCGTGCCTTGCCGCATATCGGCGACGGCCTGAAACCGGTACAGCGGCGCATCATCTACGCGATGAGCGAGTTGGGGCTGGATGCCGATTCCAAGCACAAGAAATCGGCGCGTACCGTCGGTGACGTGCTCGGTAAATTCCACCCGCACGGCGACTCGGCCTGCTACGAAGCCATGGTCCTGATGGCCCAGCCGTTCAGCTACCGCTACACGCTGGTCGACGGCCAGGGTAACTGGGGTGCGCCGGATGATCCCAAGTCCTTCGCCGCCATGCGTTACACCGAGGCGCGGCTGTCGCGTTATTCCGAAGTGCTGCTCAGCGAGCTGGGCCAGGGCACGGCGGACTGGGGGCCGAACTTCGACGGCACACTCGACGAGCCGCTGGTGTTGCCTGCACGTTTGCCGAACATCCTGCTCAACGGCACCACCGGCATCGCCGTGGGTATGGCCACCGACGTACCGCCGCACAACCTGCGCGAAGTCGCGACCGCTTGCGTGCGTTTGCTCGATGAACCGAAAGCCACGGTCGAACAGCTCTGCGAGCACATCCAGGGCCCGGATTACCCGACCGAAGCGGAAATCATCACCCCCCGCGCCGACCTGCTGAAGATGTACGAAACCGGCAAGGGTTCGGTGCGCATGCGCGCCGTTTATCACATCGAAGACGGCGACATTATCGTCACCGCGCTGCCGCATCAGGTGTCCGGTGCCAAGGTGCTGGAACAGATCGCGGCGATGATGCAGGCCAAACCGTCCAAGGCCCCGCAGATCGCTGACCTGCGCGACGAATCCGACCACGAGAACCCGTGCCGGATCGTGATCATTCCGGGCGCACGGAAAAACTTCGACCACGACGCGCTGATGCAACACCTGTTCGCCAGCACCGAGCTGGAGTCGAGCTACCGGGTCAACATCAACATCATCGGCCTGGACGGCAAGCCGCAGCTGAAAAACCTGCGTGCGCTGCTGGTCGAGTGGCTGGAGTTCCGGGTTCAGACGGTACGTCGTCGCCTGCAATTCCGCCTCGACAAGGTCGAGCGTCGCTTGCACCTGTTGGACGGTTTGTTGATTGCCTACCTCAACCTGGATGAAGTGATCCACATCATCCGCACCGAGGAACATCCGAAAGCCGCGCTGATCGAGCGTTTCGCCCTGAGCGAAATCCAGGCCGATTACATCCTCGACACCCGTTTGCGTCAGTTGGCGCGACTGGAAGAGATGAAGCTGCGTGCCGAGCAGGACGAACTGCTCAGGGAACAAGCCAAGCTGCAAGCCCTGTTGAGCAGCGAAGCCAAGCTGAAAAAACTGGTGCGTACCGAGCTGATCAAGGATGCCGAAACCTACGGCGACGACCGTCGTTCGCCTATCGTCGAGCGCACCGAAGCCAAGGCCCTGACCGAGCACGATCTGCTGCCGAACGAGAAAGTCACCGTTGTGCTGTCGGAAAAAGGCTGGGTGCGTTCTGCCAAAGGCCACGAGATCGACGCCACCGGGCTTTCCTACAAGGCCGGGGACGGATTCAAGGCCTTGGCGCCGGGTCGCTCCAACCAGTTTGCGGTGTTTATCGACTCCACCGGTCGCAGCTACTCGGTGCCGTCGCACACGCTGCCGTCGGCCCGTGGCCAGGGCGAGCCTTTGACCGGCCGTCTGACGCCGCCGCCAGGGGCGACTTTCGAATGCGTGCTGATGCCGGAAGACGATTCGCTGTACGTGATCGCCTCCGACGCCGGTTACGGCTTCGTGGTCAAAGGTGAAGACCTGCAAGCCAAGAACAAGGCCGGCAAGGCGCTGTTGAGCTTGCCGAACAACTCGAAGGTCATTCTTCCGCGCCCGGTAGCAGATCGCGAGAACAACTGGCTGGCGTCGGTGACCACCGAAGGTCGCCTGCTGATCTTCAAGATCAGTGATCTGCCACAATTAGGTAAGGGCAAAGGCAACAAGATCATCGGGATCAACGGTGAGCGTGTGGCCAGTCGCGAAGAATACGTCACGGACATCGCCGTACTGCCGGATGGCGCCACGTTGGTGCTGCAGGCCGGAAAACGTACGTTGTCGCTGAAAGCGGACGACCTCGAACACTACAAAGGTGAGCGTGGTCGTCGTGGTAACAAACTACCTCGTGGCTTCCAGCGGGTCGATGCGCTGCTCGTCGAAAACCTCAATTAAGCGTCCTAGAGCGCTCGATCTACGATTTAACGCGTAGATCGACGCTTTGGCGCTGGAGTCGGAACGCATATTCACGGATGATATGGCCTTTCAAGCGCCGGCGTGGCCGAGCGTTCTTCATATTTATTGAGTATTTTCACTGTGGTTAGCCTTGTGGCAACCACCTGGATGGGACGATGACTGCTCTGCGCCTTCCTTTTATTTTGATGCTCGCCGGCGTTCTTGGCCTGGCGGGTTGCAGCGTTCACCAACCGGTGTCGCTGTATCAGCTGGACAGTGGCAGTCCGGCTCAGCCTGCGCAAAGCGCGGGCATGGCGGTTTTGCTGGGCCCGGTAACGGTTGCGGATTACCTGCAGCGCGAAACCCTGTTGCAGCGACAGCCCGATGGCAGCCTGCAAGCGTCGCCTGACGGTCGTTGGGCGGGCAGCCTGTCTTCCGACATCGATCAGCTGCTGCTGCGTCAGGTAGCGGGCCATCTCGACAGCCAGCGCGTGGTGCTGGCACCGGCGACATTGGGCTTCACGCCGGATGTTCAGGTGCTGCTGACGATTACTCGCCTGGACTCGGGCGAATCGCAACCGGCGATCCTGGATGCGCAATGGCGTCTGATCGACCGTCGTGGCCAGGTTCGCGATAACCGCATCATTCACCTGCAAGAACAGCACGCAGGCGGTACGGCGGCTCAGGTTCAGGCTCAGGGCGTGTTGTTGCAGCGTCTGGCCGAGCAATTGTCGGTGGCACTCAAGCCGCTGGCTAATCAGCCTCCGATTGCAGAAGCGCCGAAGAAGCCTGCTCCGAAGCCTGTTGCACCGGCGGCTGAGCAAGAGAAACAGCCGAAGATCCCGATGGCTTCGCCGATCCGGACAGATATGGAAGTGTTCAGGTTCTAAGCCTGGATTGATCCGAGACAAAGCCCGCCGTGTGCGGGCTTTGTTGTTTCTGCAGGTTGGAGATCTCTGGTGCCTGTCCCGGCCTCTTCGCGGGCAAGCCTCGCTCCTACAGGGTTTGTGGCGTACACCTACGCGCGAACGACGCAGGTCCTGTAGGAGCGAGGCTTGCCCGCGAAGAGGCCAGAACAGACAACAAAAAAGCCCGCAGACAATCACTCATCTGCGGGCTTCTTCACTTCTGGGCTTTAAGGCTTACGCCCGACGCTCATGCATTCGCGCCAGTTGCCGCTCCAGCATCGACGGATAAGGCTCCATCAACCGCTCCACACAGCACGCGCCCTCAGGGCTGGCAATCGGCCGGATCCGCGCACGCTGACGGATCAGCGCGTCGTCACTGATCTTGCGTTCCACCAGCAGCAGGTTGCGGCTATGTTGCGACAAGGCCAGGGCATCCTGGGCGGCTTCGGTCAGCAACAGGTCGATCTGGCTCAGACCGAACAACTCGTCGCCCAGTGTCAGGCCCAGTTGCAATTGCAGGGTGATGCCGCTGTCCGCGACTTCGATCTGCAACTGATGGCCCAGCGCTCGTAACAATTCACCGCAGCAGATCGCGTTGGTCAGGTAATCGTCGCCACTGTCTTCGGTGTGGAACAGCATCAGCGTGCTGCCATCGTTCAGGGTGTGCAGTTCGCTCTGATAGAGAGAAGCCGCCTGATCGAGGCAATCGCGATAGCGCTTCAGCAATTCTTCCAAGCGGGTGCGAGGCAGACGACGCAGTTGATCCTGAGCGCCCAGTTGCACGGCCAGGACGGCACTGTGCTGTGGCACGTTCGAGATCACCGGTTTGACTACCGGTTTAGGCGCAACGTCGGCCGATTCATCACGCAAGTCAGCAAACGCATCATCGTCATCGTCGTCTTCAACGGTGCTGACGCTACGCCGTGGCGCAGGCTTGAGGCCGGCGACAGGCTTGCTTTCATCGAAACTCGGATCCCGCAGGTTGCGCACTTCGAAGGTCGGCTCGTTATCGTCGGCGTCTTCGTAGTCGCTTTCGTCGTATTCCGGCTCAGGCGCAGGTTCCGGTTCAGCCGGCTCCGGCGCGAAGTTGGCGTGCAGCTGACGGGCCAGGTCGCCGATCTCATCCTGGCGCTCGGTGGCCGGGGTGTATTCGTCGATATTGCGCAGCCAGACGCGCAGTTGCAGCAGCGGCGTGGAGATGTGCCGACCCAGGCGCAGGCTCAAGGCCAGGGACAGGGCCAGCAGAATCGCACTCAAGATGCCCATGCTTTGCAGGCTGATGGTCATCGGCTGCTGGAACTGATCCATGTCCAGGCTTATGCGCAGTTGCCCGGCGGTCACGTCCTGGAAGGTGATCTTGCTCTGGTACATGCCCTCGGCTTCGCCCAGCAGGCTGTGCTTGGGGCGCTGACCGGCTTCGGCGAGGATGCGGTTATCCACGCTATAGATGGCGGCGTGGGCCACCAGCTTGTTTTTGGTCAGGTTGTTGAGCAGCACGTTGAGGCTGAGGATGTCGTTGGACACCAACAGCTCCGTGGCGGAGGTGGCGGTCTGCGTGGTCAGGCTTTCGCCCAGCGCATCGGCCTGCTCGTGCATGGCCTGCTTGAACTGCAAACCCATCACGCAGGCGTAGATCACCAGGGCCAGAGCGACCAGGATCACGTTATGGCTGGCGATGCGCAATGCAATCGGTACACGGCGGTGGCGCAGTGCACGGAAGATCAGCAGAAAGAAGTTATCGGTTTTTACTGGCGTGGGCCGGTTCACTTGAGCTCGGCTCTTTTGTCCGTGAAGTTGACGCGCAGTATAGCGACAGGCCCTAGACCGGCAAAGCGCTCACGGTGCCCGATGGTCACTGAAAGTGGGTAGAATGCGGTTTTTTTCCACTTGCGGGGGTGCGCCTTGCGCGAAATCGTCCTGATAAACATCACGGGAGTCGACCGACCGGGTCTGACTGCGGCCATTACCGGCGTTCTGGCCCAGGGTGGTGTGAACATTCTCGACATCGGTCAGGCGGTGATCCACGACACCCTGTCGTTCGGCATCCTGGTTGAAATTCCTGATACCGAGCAAGGCAAGTCGGTGCTCAAGGACATCCTGTTCAAGGGTTACGAGCTCGATCAGCAGGTGCGGTTCACCCCGGTGTCCGAAGAGGATTACCAGCAGTGGGTCGGCAACCAGGGCAAAAAGCGCCACATCGTGACGCTATTGACCCGCAAAGTGACCGCCGGGCAATTGCAGGCCGTGAGTTCGATCACCGCCAAATATGGCCTGAACATCGACCACATCGATCGTTTGTCCGGGCGCATGCCGCTGGACACCCCGGCCGACAAGGGCAAGGGCTGCATCGAGTTTTCCGTGCGCGGCGAAGCGGCTGATCCGCAGGCACTGCGGGCCGAATTCCTCAGCGTTGCCCAGGAGCTGAACGTCGACATCGCCTTCCAGGAAGATTCGCTGTTCCGTCGTAACCGTCGCCTGGCGGTGTTCGACATGGACTCGACCCTGATCGAAGCCGAAGTGATCGATGAGCTGGCCAAGGCGGCGGGTGTGGGCAATCAGGTATCTGAAATCACCGAGCGGGCGATGGCCGGCGAGCTGGATTTCCGCGCGAGCTTCAAGGAACGCCTGGCCTTGCTCAAGGGGCTGGACGTCAGCGTGCTGGACTCCATCGGCGCTTCGTTGCGTCTGACCGAGGGCGCTGAAACCCTGTTCGCCGAGCTCAAGCGCCTGGGCTACAAGACCGCGATCCTGTCCGGCGGCTTTACCTACTTCGCCAAGCAATTGCAGGCCAAGTTGGGTATCGATTACGTGTTTGCCAACGAACTGGAAGTGGTCGACGGCAAAGTCACCGGCGTGGCGGTCGAGCCGATTGTCGATGCGCAGCGCAAGGCCGACTTGCTGCGTGAACTGGCGCACAAGGAAGGTTTGCGCCTGGAGCAGACCATTGCGGTCGGCGACGGCGCCAACGATTTGCCGATGCTGGCGATTGCCGGTCTGGGCGTTGCGTTCCGGGCCAAGCCGTTGGTGAAGCAGTCGGCGAAGCAGGCGATCTCCACCCTTGGGCTGGATGGCGTGCTGTATCTGCTGGGCTTTCGGGATCGTGACGGGCAGCTCTGATTAAAGATCAAAAGATCGCAGCCTCGTTTCACTCGACAGCTCCTACACAAATCTCTGTAGGAGCTGTCGAGTGAAACGAGGCTGCGATCTTTTAAAGCGACTTCCACAACGAATCAAAATCCTCTTCAGCGCCGCTCCCTGCGGCGTTGTCGTTTCTGTTCGCCTCCAGCGATCGATAAGCAAACTGATTGAAACTGTTGGTACTCGCCACCCGCCGATCCAGCCCGGCGCGGCGTTCCTGGCCGTTGGTGTTGATCAGCACTTTGCTGCCTTCCTGAAAGGGCAGGCGCGGGGCGAGTAGCGTAGCGGGCAGGTCGATGGCGCTGATTTCCGGCAGCAACAGACCACGCAAATACTGACTGTGGTCGTCCCGCGTTCGTACCAGTTGCAGCCCGCAAGGTTCGGCGTACGGCGCGACTTGTTCGATCCCCATTTGCGTACCACCGCCCCGCACCTGACGAATCCAGCGCACCACCGCAATACTCCAGCCCTGATTGGCAGAATCCTGGATGCCAACCATCTCGCCCGCCTGCAACTCGGCGGGCACCGCGTTGGGCCACGCCAGGCAATAACCGCCGGGGCTGTGATTGATGATCGGCAACGCGTACGTCGGAAAATGCCGATTGCTATCAGCCGCATCATTGCCGTCATCGTTCTGAAGCTGCGGGTACTCGATTTCTTCGTAGGGCAGCAAACCATCGGCAGTGGGGTGGGGGGCGGCGTCGAACGCCTTGCTCCATTGATCGCTCTCCCGCCCCGTCGGAGACGTTGCCGAGAATTGCGCGAGCCGGGTGCCGGGGTTTTTCAGAATGTCGCTGAACGAACGTTCCCCGCCCAGATAGAAGTGCAGCGCGCTCATGCCCACGCACAGGGTCAAGGTGCCGTGGCCGACGGTGCGTTGAAAGCTGCGCTCTGCCGCCTGGCCCCAAGCGGCGTGCAGGTGTTGCAGCGTATCCAGGCTGAGCCCGCTCGGCACGGGCAGCGGCGGTGTGCCGACAGTGCCTTGCAAATGCGCTTCGATGGCGGCGACGAGTGGCTGCGGATCAATCCCCAGCAAACTGTCCTGCTGCTCGGCCCGGAACTTCGAGCGATAACGCGGCCCGGTATCGAGGTCCGGCGCGACGGCAAACAATCCGTCGGCGGGCTGACCGGGTTGCAACTTGATCCATCGGCTCCAGGGCTCCAATACCTCGGCGAGCCGGGCGATCTGGTTCTGGCGCAGTTGATTGCAGCGGGAGGCGCCCAGCAGAAGGGCGGTTACGTAAGTCTGTTCGATACTCAGGGTTTGCGTCTGGCTGGCCAGTTCATCACGCAGGCTCAGGTGCTGGAGTTTGTGCGCGCAGGCGATCCGATAAAGCTGATGCAACTCCAGCCACAGGCCTTCCGGGACCGGGCAATACAGTTGAGTCGAGCGAATCAGCGGGCCGTTGAGGCAGTGGCTCGCCCGCTGCAGCGCTTGGGCAAGCAACGATGCTCGATCCTTGCTGAAGCGCGGGGTGATGCGCACGACGATCTGTTTGTAGCCAATCGCCAAGTGACTTTGCAGGGCCTGGCAGAGGTTGGCGATCTTGCGCGAACGCTCGTCGAGCACAATCGCCTGGTGCAGGAAATGCCGTTCCAAGTGTTTGCAGACGTAATACACCTCGGGTCGCAACAGCTCGAGCAGTTGCAGGCGATTGTCGCTGGGAGTGAGCAGTTGGTTGAGTTCGCTCAAGCCTTGATAGAGCAGGCGGGCGGTTTCGCCGATGTTGGCTTTGGGCAGGTTGGCGATCCAGCGCCTGAGGTCGCGTGGCGTTGGCTCACAGAATGTCAGGCGCAGCTGCGTCGGGATCGGCGCACGTAGCAGCAGGTGAGGACTGGTCTCATTCATGCCGTGGAAAACTCCAACCGGGAAATGGGCAGTGAATGACCTGACTGTAGCACCTACGGATGTCGACCGTTTGTCTGTCAGCCGAGTGCCGCTCGGGCGTACTACTAATCTGACACACGTGCGACTGGATACGCACGGTCGTACGGCCTGCTGCCTGTGCAGGGCAGGTCTCTTGTAACTTCAAGGAGATGAAGTTTATGTCTAGATACGTAGTGGCAAATCAATGGGGCGGTAGTTCTGCACCCTGGCATCCGGGCGGAGACTGGACGTTAGGTGCGCGGGACAACCAGAACGTGGTCGCGATCGAGATCAAATCGGGCGATGGCGGGAAGAGCTTCACCGGCACCATGACTTACGCGGGTGAAGGTCCCATTGGCTTCAAGGCTCAGCGCACGGGCCAGAACCAGTACAACGTGGAAAATCAGTGGGGCGGCAACGACGCTCCATGGCATCCGGGTGGCAAGTGGGTCATCGGCGGCCGTGATAATCAGAACGTTGTCGCGTTGAGCGTCACCTCCAATGATGGAGGGAAAAACCTCAGTGGCACCAATACCTACGCCAACGAAGGGCCGATCGGCTTTCGTGGGCAGATAGAGTAACGGCGCTACCGAAATATCCGCCCCTTCGAAGACGTTCGACGGGGCGGATTAGCCAGATCAGGCGTTTGGCAGGCCCAGCGCCTGGCCCATCTGCACAGGCGACAGGGCGCCGAGCCCTTCAGCCCATTTCACCTGATCAGGCCCGAACAGCACCACAGCGGTCGAACCCAGTTTGAAACGACCCAGTTCCGCACCTTTTTCCAGATGGATCGGCGCGCGGGCGGCTTCGTCATAACGGAAGGTTTTCAGCTCGCGTTTCGGCGGTGTGACCAGCCCGGCCCACACGGTTTCGATCGATGCAACGATCATCGCGCCCACCAGTACCACGGCCATCGGCCCGCGCTCGGTGTCGAAAATGCACGCCACACGTTCGTTACGGGCGAACAGCTCCGGCACGTTTTCGGCGGTGGTCTGGTTGACCGAGAAGATCCGCCCCGGGATGTAGACCATCTCGCGCAGGGTGCCGGCCAGTGGCATGTGCACGCGGTGGTAGTCTTTCGGCGACAGGTAAATAGTCGCGAAGTCGCCGCCCATGAACGGCGCCGCATTCGCGGCATCACCGCCCAGCAATTCCAGGACGCTGAAGCTGTGGCCCTTGGCCTGGAACACGCGGCCGTGTTCGATCGGGCCGAGCTGGCTGACCGCGCCGTCGGCCGGGCTGAGGATCGCGCCCGGGGTTTCGTCCAGTGGACGAGCGCCGTCTTTCAAGGCGCGGGTGAAGAACGCGTTGAAGTGCTCGTAAGCCGTCAGGTCTTCGACCAGCGCCTGGGACATGTCCACCTGATAACGCTTGGCGAACCAGGCGGTAAAGGCGTTCTTGAACCAGCGCACGCGGCATTCGGCAATGCAGCCGGCCAGTCGCGAGAGCAAGTGGTGAGGCAGCAGGTATTGGCTGAGGATAAACAGACGCTTATTCATTAACTGTCCTTAAAAACCTTAAATCTCTACGGGCGTGTCGGGGTGGTTGCCCCATTCGCCCCAGGAACCGGCGTAGCCTTTGACCCGCGGATAACCGAGGGATTTGGCCACCAGATAAGTGAAGCCAGAGCGATGGTGAGTCTGGCAGTGGGTAATTATTTCTTTGTCGTGGGTGATGCCAAGTTGTTCCAGGATCTGCGGCATGTCCGTGCGGATGCGCAGGTTGCGCGCCTGATCCATGCCGGCCGTCCATTCGAAATTCACCGCGCCGGGAATGTGCCCGGCCTTGGCTGCCAGCACTTTCTCGCCGGAGTATTCCAGCGGCCCGCGCGCGTCCCAGATCGCCAGGTCGGCGGCACCGAGACGGCTTTGCAGGTATTCGCGGGTGGCGGTCGGTTCGTCGTGCAGGGTCAACGCAACCGGGCCGCCAACGGAGGGCGGTATCTGGATCGACATGGGCATGCCGTCTGCCAGCCAGGCCGTCAGGCCGCCGTCGATGTAGTGGTATTTTTTATGGCCGATGACATCGAGCAGCCAGATAAAACGCCCGGCCCAGCCGCCGCCTTCGTCGTCATACACCACGTAGACCGCATCGGGGTTGTGTCCCAGCTCGCCGAACAACGTTTCGAGTGCCGCTTGCGGCGGCATCAGCCCTGGCGCAGGCGCCTGACCGAGTTGCGTACGCTTGGGATCGACAAAGCGCGCACCGGGAATATGCCCTTCGGCATAACGGGCGCTGCTGGTCAGGTCCACCAGAATCAGTTCGCGGGACTCAAGGCGAGGGAGCAAGTCGCTCGGCTCGATGACCAGCGCCAAGCCAGAGAAGTCAGACATGTGAGGTCTCCAGAGCACAAAGGGGTGGATTGTAGCGCAGCGTCACTGGCCGCGGTGGCTAAAGCTATTGAGCGCTTTCTCAATGCATTGCGCGGTTTTGCCAAAGGCTTGCACGGTGATTTCCGAAAAAGGCCCGCCGCCCTGATCCGCTACAACCACCATGATCACCCGACCATTATTGACCAGCGAACGCAGTAGCACGTGTTCACCACGAAACTGCGCGCGCAGGCTGGCGGGTAACAAGGCCGAGAACTGGGCGTTGTTGGCTGGCGTCAACCGCACCTGGGCCTGTTGCGAGAGCAATCGTTGCAGCACGGTGCTTTGGCTGACCACCAGGTTCAGCCCCGCCGCTTCCTTCGGCAGGCCGGCCGTTTGATGCGCACGCAAATTGGCGTGGGTGCGGTCAGCCATCAAAATCATTACTCGGCGCATGCCACAGGCGACCAGCGCGTCCCTGGCCGACGTGGTCAAGTGCATGGCATTGGTGAAGCGGCTCGGCTCGACCAACAGTTCGGCACATTGTTTACGCCACGCCGTCAGGTCTTCGGTGGTTGGCGCCGGTGCCGGCAATAAACCGGCGTGAATACGGTGAATGCCCGACGGCCAGATCAACGCTACGGCGGGGTGCCAGATGTCCGACATGGCGTGCTGATGCGCGCTGTTGACGGCCTGTTGATGCAATTGCTGCTGCACCTCGCTCATTGGCATTTGCAGGTAAAGGCTGGTCAGGTACTGCCAGCGCTCGCTGTGCGGACTGTCCCAGGCCTGTTGCGCCGACAGTGCCAGCCCGTTGGCCAGCAACACGGTATTGGCGGGCTGATTGAGCCAGCGACGCAGGGTCGGATCGTCATCGAGTCGGTTTTGCTGACGCAAGGGGTGTTCGCTGTCGCGGGCAATACGCAGGACCTTGACCAGTTCGCGCTGCTCGTTGAGCAGCAGTCGATAACCTTGCTGCACCCAGATCGGCAGGCGCCAGACATCCACCAGCGCCTGGCAGATGTCCAGCAGGCGAACGCCGAACAGTTCCTTTTCGACTTTGCGTGCTGACTCGCCTTTATGAATGACCCGCAGTTCCCACTCTTCGAGCAACTGTGGATGAGTCAGCGCCATCGGCCAGAGCGGCGAGAGAAACAGCAGGCTGCCCCAATGGATGTCCTGCCAGAGCCGCGCCAGGCGACCGGCAAAAAAGCCGTTGGCCTGTTGGGTCGCATGCTGGCTGATCAGCTGCAACTGACGCAGCGCCACCGGTATCTGTGATAGAGGTTCGGCAGGCAGTCGGGCGAGCAATTCTTCAGTGCGTTTCAACCCGAGACGATTGATCGCCACCTCAAGGTTTTCAGCAGGCTCGGTCATGCTGCCGTGGGTGTGGCGGTTGGCTTCGCGAATCACGCTCAAGGCCAGGGCCGGGCTGTCCTGCAACAATTCGGCGATGTCGCGCAGTGAGCTGCGGCTGTCGGCGAGGGCCTTGCAGACGCGGTCGTGACTGTCTTGCGGAACCGGCAGGCGCACGCCATCGAGAAGCTTTACCCAGCCTTCGAGCGTGGTCGGTTTCGGGGTCGGGATGTTCGTTTCGTTAGCCATGGTTGGACGTGATCATCGTCTGCATTACCTATGCCCCCAGAGGGCTAAATTAGCTTTTCGCTTGAACGGGCTATAGTCTGGCGCAGTTTTGCCGATAAGTAGAAGAAGAGATTTTTTAACTTCCGAATATGACCTTGAACCCGACTCAGTAAGTGCTCTCCTACCTATGGCTAAATTAATCGGCATCATCGTCGTATTCGCGAGCGTGCTCGGCGGATACGTGCTCTCCCACGGCAAGATTGCCGCCCTGATTCAACCTTTCGAGGTGATGATTATCGGGGGTGCGGCCCTCGGTGCATTCCTGCAGGCCAACCCTGGTCACATGTTCAAACACGTTCTCAAGAAAGCCTTGGGAATGTTCAGCTCGCGCTTCAACCACACGTTCTATCTGGAAGTGCTGGGCCTGATCTACGAGATCCTCAACAAGAGCCGCCGCGAAGGCATGATGGCGATCGAAGGTGACATCGAAGATGCTGCCGCGAGCCCGATCTTCGCCAAGTACCCGGCGGTCCTGAAAGATGACCGCATGACCGCGTACATCTGCGATTACCTGCGCATCATGTCCTCCGGCAACATGGCTCCCCACGAGCTCGAAGGCCTGTTCGACATGGAGCTGACCAGCCTCAAGGAAGACCTCGATCACCCGTCCCACGCGGTGAACGGCATCGCCGACGCCATGCCCGGTTTCGGTATCGTCGCGGCCGTATTGGGTATCGTGGTGACCATGGCCTCCCTGGGTGAAAGCGATCAGAAAATGATCGGCGTACACGTGGGTGCGGCACTGGTGGGGACCTTCTTCGGTATTCTCGCCGCCTACGGTTTCTTTGGCCCGCTGGCCCATGCCCTGGCCCACGAAGCCAAGGAAGAACTGAACGTCTACGAAGCCATCAAGGCCTCGCTGGTGGCTTCGGCTTCCGGCATGCCGCCATCGCTGGCGGTGGAATTCGGCCGCAAGGTTCTGTACCCGGCGCACCGTCCTAGCTTCGCTGAGCTGGAACAAGCGGTTCGCGGTCGCTAAGTCATGGAAAATAACCAGCCGATAATCATCAAGCGCGTAAAAAAATACGCGGGCGGGCATCACGGGGGCTCCTGGAAAATCGCCTTCGCTGACTTCGCGACGGCGATGATGGCGTTCTTCCTGGTGCTGTGGCTGTTGTCCACCGCAACGCCGGAGCAGAAGATCGCCATCGCCGGTTACTTCAAGGACCCGGTCGGCTTCACCGAAAGCGGCACGCCGTACATCATTGATCTTGGCGGTTCCCCGACCCTGGCGCCGGAGAGCACCCTCAACCCCGAGGTGAAGTCTCAGCCGCAGCCGGACCGCGTCACCGTTGACACCGAACAGGTCGAAGGCATGGCCGAGCAGGTCGAGAAGGAACGCCTGGAACTGTTGCTGCAAGAGTTGCAGAACAAGGTCGATGAAAACCCGCAGCTGCAGAAATTCAAGGACCAGATCCTGTTCGAGATCACTCAGGACGGCTTGCGCATCCAGATCATGGACGCAGAAAACCGGCCGATGTTCGATTCCGGCAGTGCGCGTCTGAAACCGTATTTCGAAGACATCCTGCTGGCCATGGCCGACACCATCAAAGCGGTGCCGAACAAGATCAGCATCAGCGGCCACACCGATGCCAAGCCGTACTCGGGCACCGGCGATTTCGGCAACTGGGAACTCTCGGCCAACCGTGCCAACGCCGCTCGCCGTGCGCTGGTCGCGGGCAGCTATCCGGATCAGCAAGTGGCGCGGGTGGTCGGTTACGCCTCGTCGGCGCTGTTCGACCGCGATAACCCGTTCAACCCGGTCAACCGCCGGATCGACATCGTGGTCCTGACCAAAAAAGCCCAGCGTGCCATCGAAGGTTCGCAAGGCGCTGAACCGGCACCTGCACCAACGCAAGGGCAGGGCGGTCCGGGCGAAGTGCCGGCCACGCCGGTCGATCCGAACGCCTTGCCGGCGGATAAACAACCGCTGCCGGCCCATGAGCTTCGCGAGCGACTGAATATCTTCGAAGACCCGGCACCGAAACCGGCGGAACCGCCGAAGCAGTGACCCACAACAATCAAGCCGACAGAGATGTCGGCTTTTTTGTGCGCCTTTCACTGGTTTGGAAGCCACTGCATTTTCAGCGTGGGCACGGTCCCGGTGGGAGCGTGCCTGCTCGCGAAGGCTTTGTGTCAGGCGGCGGGGGGGTGAGGGCGGTGCACATATCCGTTTCTGCGGTAACGGCCGCCTATCGTTTCGCTCTTACAGCGAGTCACTTTGGAAAAGCCCCAAAGTAACCAAAGGGCTCTTGCCCCTGACGTTCGGTGCCTCGCCAAGGCTCGGCATGCCCTCGCTCCGGTCCTGCTCCGTGGGCCCGCCGCCATCGGCCATCCATGGCCGGGGGCGGCTAACCCGGCATCCATGCCGGGTTGCCCACTACGCAGAACCTCCACTCGGCCTCTCGATGGGGCGTGCACCGCAACAGCATCGCGAGGCGGCCTGATAGCCGACCTGATTGTCAGGGGGTGTTTTCCTGTCGGAACCTGTTTGCTGGTGAGATTAGAAGTTGTAGGAACGGTCTGAAATTTTGTAGCGGGGTTCTCAGACTTGCATGCATCTGCCTATAGTTTCGCTGTCGCCGACAAATCGGTGATCGACTTTAGCCGGTCGTATCAGATGATGCACAAGCGCCCGTATAATCGCGGCGTTTTTGCTGCCTGGCATCTATGTCTATGGTGGCTGTGCGTGGGACACCTCAGGGTGTGCCGGGTTCATCTGTCCGGTCGGCTAACCCGCGCACAGCTACCACCCCAATTCGTTTAGCCGCGAAAAGGTGGGAGTTTCACCTATCAGATGAGATTCAAGTCATGCCCAAATATCACCCGCTCCAAGGCAATTTCAGCGTCGGCCCGACGCTGTTCATCGACACCGAAGCCAAAGTTTCCGACCTTCTGGAAACCGCTACTCACCGAATCAAAGCCGCCCGTAATCTGCTCAACAGTGTCACGTGCCTGTGCGTTAAAGACGCCGAAGGGCACGACCTGGAGCATTTCGCCAATGCTGCGCATATGTTGTTGCAGGATGGGTGTGACGCCTTGGATGCATTGGGCTGGAGGCTGGAAAAAGCAGCTCCCTGAAACCAGAAAGCCGCGAGATGATCGCGGCTTTTTTGTATCTGCGGGCTGCTACTTAATAGCTGGTTTCCGGCAGGCTAGCGATGATCGAGCGGTAGCTGTTCATCCGTTGCTGCTGCACGCGGCCTTCTTCCAGGGCCTTGAGCAATGCACAACCCGGTTCGCGGTCGTGTTTGCAGTCGCGGAAGCGGCAGGTGCCGATCAGGTCGTTGAACTCGATGAAACCGGCTTCGACGTCGGCCCGGCTGACGTGGCCCAGGCCGAATTCGCGGATACCCGGGGAGTCGATCAACTCGCCGCCACCGGGGAAGTGGAACAACCGCGCGGTGGTGGTGGTGTGAGTGCCTTGGCCGGACAGTTCGGACAGCGGGCCGACTCGGGCTTCGACTTCCGGCAGCAGGCTGTTGACCAGCGAGGACTTGCCGACGCCGGACTGGCCGACGAACACGCTGATGCGTCCGTCGAGCTGCTTCTGCAGTTGCTCCATGCCGTTGCCGTGGTGCGCCGAGACTTCCAGCACCGGGTAACCCAGCGTGCGGTAAACCGCCAGCAAGGCATTCAGGGCCGGGGCGTTCTGCTCGTCGATCAGGTCGAACTTGTTGAGCAGCAGCAGCGGACGAATCCCGGCGTGCTCGGCGGCGACCAGATAACGGTCGATCAGGTTCGCGTGCGGCTCGGGCAGCGGGGCGAAGACGATGACGATCATGTCGACGTTGGCCGCGACAGGCTTGAGCTGGCCACGGCTGTCCGGACGGCAGAGTTCGGTTTTACGCGGCAGTTGCGCCACGATCACACCGATGCCCTGGTTGCCGGCACGCCAGACCACCTGATCGCCGGTCACCAGCGCAGGCAGGTTGGCGCGCAAGTGACAACGGAACACTTCGCCGGCCAATTCGCCTTCAAGGGCTTCGACTTCGACCTGCACACCGAAGTGCGCGATCACCAGGCCGGTCTGTTCCGGACCCAGGTCGCCGCCCTCAAGTGCCTCGACAGCCGAGGACTCGCGTTTGGCGGCGCGGGCAGCGCGTTCGCCTTGGATCTTTTCGATGCGCCAGTTTTGACGACGATTGAGTTGGCGTTTGGCCATGGGTGTTCCGTATCAAGAATGCAGCGATTAGGTAAAACGGCCGCGAGTTTAGCACGCCCGGACGCCGCCCTAGGCTAAACTGCGCAGCATTGCCTAGGAGCCGACACATGCAAAACCCGCAGAATCTGATCTGGATCGACCTGGAAATGACCGGTCTGAACCCTGATACCGACGTCATCATCGAGATGGCCACCATCGTCACCGACAGCGATCTGAACACCTTGGCCGAAGGCCCGGTGATCGCTATCCACCACAGCGACGAGATCCTCGCCGGCATGGACGAGTGGAACACCCGTCAACACGGCGGCTCGGGCCTGACCCAGCGAGTGCGCGACAGCCGCATCAGCATGGCCGAGGCCGAAGCTGAAACCATCGCGTTCCTGGAACAATGGGTGCCGAAGGGCAAGTCGCCGATCTGTGGCAACAGCATCTGCCAGGACCGTCGCTTCCTTTATACCCACATGAAATCCCTGGAAAGCTTCTTCCACTACCGCAACCTCGACGTGTCGACGCTCAAAGAGCTGGCCGCACGCTGGGCGCCGGACGTGCGCGACAGCTTCAAAAAGGGCAGCACTCACCTGGCCCTGGACGACATCCGCGAATCCATCGCCGAGTTGCAGCACTACCGCAAGCACTTCATCAAGTTCTGACCTTGCCCCGGTCCCTTGTAGGAGCTGTCGAGTGAAACGAGGCTGCGATCTTTTGATCTTGTTTTTTAAAAAAGCAAAATCAAAAGATCGCAGCCTCGTTTCACTCGACAGCTCCTACAGGGGGCGTGATACGGCTGCCCTCTTTTGGGGCTGCAGCGAAGTGAGTAGACTGCGCGCCTTTCTGCAAGGACCGCCACCATGTTGCTGATGCTTTACCTGATCGCCATCACCGCCGAGGCCATGACCGGTGCCCTGTCCGCCGGACGTCGCGGCATGGACTGGTTTGGCGTGGTGCTGATCGCGTGCATCACGGCACTCGGCGGCGGTTCGGTGCGTGACGTGCTGCTCGGTCACTACCCGCTGACCTGGGTCAAACACCCGGAATACCTGGTGCTGACCTCGATCGCGGCGATGTTCACCGTCTTCGCTGCACGCTGGATGCGCCATCTACGTTCATTGTTTCTGGTGCTCGACGCGGTGGGTCTGGTGGCATTCACCTTGATCGGCTGCATGACAGCCCTGGAGATGGGCCACGGCATGTTGGTGGCGTCGGTCAGCGGCGTGATCACCGGGGTGTTCGGCGGCATCCTGCGCGACATCTTCTGCAACGACATCCCGCTGATCTTCCGTCGCGAACTCTACGCCAGCGTCTCGTTCGCTGCGGCGTGGTGCTACATGCTCTGCATCTACCTGCAATTACCCGGCGAACAGGCGATTCTGATCACGCTGTTTGGCGGTTTCCTGCTGCGGTTGCTGGCGATCCGTTTCCACTGGGAAATGCCGAAGTTCGTCTACAACGACGAAACCTGACCTCCACACGATCCCTGTAGGAGCTGTGTAGGAGCTGTGTAGGAGCTGTCGAGTGAAACGAGGCTGCGATCTTTTGATCTTGATCTTTAAAAAGCGAAGATCAAAAGATCGCAGCCTCGTTTCACTCGACAGCTCCTACAGGGCTCCTACACGATTCCGTGTTGTTTCAGGGCCCATTCGACGTGTTCGCGGACTAACTCTGATGGATACTCGCGGCGCGCCTTCAACGCTTCCAGCACCGGAATGCTCGACGGCGCGTTCCCCAGCCCTACCGCCAGATTGCGCAACCAACGCTCGTAACCGGCGCGGCGCAGTGGTGAACCTTCGGTGCTGCTGAGGAACTTGTCCTCATCCCACATGAACAGTTCGGCCAGCTCGGCATTGTCCAGGTTATGCCGTGGCTTGAAGTCGCTTTCGCCGGACGGGCGGGCGAAGCGGTTCCAGGGGCAGACGATCTGGCAGTCATCGCAGCCGAACACCCGATTGCCGATCAGCGGGCGCAGGTCTTCGGGGATCGCGCTTTTCAGTTCGATGGTCAGGTAAGAGATGCAGCGCCGGGCGTCCAGCACATACGGGCCGACGAAGGCGTTGGTCGGGCAGATGTCCAGACATGCGGTGCAGCGGCCGCAATGTTCGGTGCTGTGAGGTGGGTCCACGGGCAGCGGCAGATCAACGAAGAGTTCGCTGAGAAAGAAGTAGCTGCCGGCCTTGCGATTCAAGACCAGGGTGTTTTTGCCGATCCAGCCCAGGCCGGCCTTTTCCGCAATGGCCTTTTCCAGCACGGGCGCGCTGTCGACAAAGGCGCGATAGCCGAACGGCCCGATGACCGCCTGAATTTTTTCTGCCAGTTGTTGCACGCGTTTACGGATCAATTTGTGGTAATCGCGGCCCAAGGCATAACGCGATACGTAGGCTTTTTCCGGTTGGGCCAGGCGTTTGGCCATTTCGGTGTCGCCCGGCAGGTAGTCCATGCGCAGGGAAACTACCCTCAACGTGCCCGGCACCAGTTCTTCCGGGTGCGAGCGTTTGCTGCCGTGGGCGCCCATGTACTCCATTTCGCCGTGGTAGCCGGCCGCCAGCCAGCGCTCCAGGTGCTGCTCATGCTCGGCCAGGTCGAGGCCGCTGATGCCGACTTGCTGAAAGCCCAGCTCGCGGCCCCAGTCCTTGATGGATTGGGCGAGGGCGGGCAGGTCTGTGGTAATAGCGGGCATGAGGCGAGAGAAACCGGAGCTGAGGTGCGTATAATTCTGCCAGACATCGGAGCCCGAAGACGCATGCCGCACACTAAAGATGATTTACCCGACGCGCTGTACAGCGCCGCGCGAGTGCGAGCCCTCGATGCGAACCTGATCGCGGCCGGCACGCCCGGGTTTGAATTGATGCAGCGCGCAGCGCGGGCGACGTGGCGTGCGCTGGTCCGTCAGTGGCCATCGGCGAACGAATTGACGGTGATCGCCGGTCACGGCAACAACGCAGGTGACGGCTACCTGGTCGCGGTTCTGGCCCGGCGTGCCGGTTGGCATGTCCGCGTGTTGGCGGCCGGTGATCCCCAGCGTTTGCAGGGCGATGCGGCACGAGCCCATGCCGAGGCCGTGTCCGAGGGCGTCGCGGTCCAAGCCTTCACGGTGCAATCAGAGTTGCGCGGTATCGTACTGGACGCTCTGCTCGGCACCGGCCTGACGGGCGAAGTGCGAGAGCCCTACGCCAGCGCGATTGCCGCGATCAATGCCAGTGGCCTGCCGGTGGCGGCGGTGGATATCCCTTCGGGCCTGTGCGCCGATACAGGGCGCGTGCTCGGTTCGTCAATTCGGGCTGATCTGACCGTGACCTTCATTGGTCTGAAGCTGGGACTGTTCACAGGTGACGCTGGCGATTTAGTCGGCGAGCTGGTTTTCAACGATCTGCAGGCTGCCGCCGAGTCGTTTAACGGGGTCGACATTGATGCACGTCGCCTGACGGTCGGTAACTTGCCGCGGCTGGCGGGTCGCGCGCCAACCGCGCATAAAGGAAAATTTGGCCATGTATTACTGATCGGCGGCGACCGTGGCTTCGGCGGCGCCATTCTGCTGAGTGCACAAAGTGCCCTGCGCACTGGGGCGGGCATGGTGTCCGTGGCCACCCGCAGTGAACATGTGCCTGCGGCGCTGGCGAGAATCCCCGAAGCGATGGTGCTGGGCACTTCCTCGGCCAATCAGCTGATGGAACTGCTGCAAAAGGTTTCCGTACTGGTGGTCGGCCCGGGCCTCGGGCAGGCTGCCTGGGGGCGCAGTCTTTTGTCGGCGGCGGCCAACGCGCCGTTGCCGCAAGTCTGGGACGCCGATGCACTGAATTTGCTGGCTGCAAACCACGTGAGCTTGCCCAAGGACTGCGTGATCACGCCGCATCCGGGTGAAGCGGCGCGGTTGCTGGGGATAAGCACTGCCGAAGTTCAGGCGGATCGCCCGGCTGCCGCTCATGCGTTGAGCAAAAAATATACAGCTGTGGTGATTCTCAAAGGCGCCGGCAGTCTGATCGCCAGCCCCGATGGGCGCCTGTCGTTATGTCATCAGGGTCATCCGGCCATGGCCACCGCCGGTTTGGGCGATGTGCTGGCCGGTCTGGTCGGCGCGTTGCTGGCGCAAGGCATGGAAGCGTTCGACGCCGCTTGTCTCGCAGTCTGGTTGCACGCCAATGCTGGCGCGCAAGAAGGTAAATCGGGCCGTGGACTGGCGGCCAGTGATCTGATCCCGGCCATTCGTCAGTTGTTGGAGGAGCAAGCACCGTGTCTGAAGTAACCCTGTACCTGGCCGATGAAGAGGCGATGACCGCATTTGGCGCACGCATCGCACAAACCACCCAAGGGCACGGTCTGATATTTCTGGAGGGCGATCTGGGGGCGGGGAAAACCACGCTGTCGCGGGGCATCATCCGTGGCCTGGGGCATGTCGGGGCAGTAAAGAGCCCTACGTTCACCCTGGTCGAGCCCTACGAGATCGGCGACATCCGGGCCTTCCATTTCGACCTCTATCGACTGGTCGATCCGGAAGAACTGGAGTACCTGGGCATCCGCGATTACTTCGAAGACGATGCGATGTGCCTGATCGAATGGCCCCAGAAGGGTGCAGGCTTTTTGCCAAAGCCCGACCTGACCATTACCATTAGCCCGCAAGACAGCGGGCGTTCGCTGAAAATTTTGTCCCAAGGCTCGCGCGGCGAGTCCTGGTGTGCCGCTTTGGCATTGGAAACCAATTAAATGATGGGGTCAGGTATGCGCTTTCGCGCGATGGTAGCTGCCGTAGGGATGTTGTTTTTGGCGGTGACCGTCGACGCTGTGGCCGAGACTAAGGTCAACAGCGTTCGCCTGTGGCGGGCGCCGGACAACACACGGCTGGTGTTCGACCTGACCGGGCCGGTGCAACACAGTGTTTTCACCCTGACCTCCCCGGATCGGCTGGTGATCGACATCAATGGCGCCACCCTTGGCGCGCCGCTGAACGTCAACAGCGCCAATAGCCCGATCACCGCCATGCGCTCGGCCCAACGCACGCCGACCGACCTGCGGGTGGTCATCGACCTGAAAAAAGCCGTCACGCCAAAAAGTTTTACCCTGGCGCCAAACGCCCAGTACGGCAATCGCCTGGTGGTCGACTTGTTCGATAACGCCGCCGATGCCGCGCCGATTCCTGTGCCGACCAACGTCGCGACTGTCGCGCCAGTCCCGGTCACGCCGGTAGATCCACCGGTCAAGCTGCCGCCTGCGCCTGCCGGCAAGCGCGACATCATCGTGGTGATCGACGCCGGCCACGGCGGCGAAGACCCGGGTGCCTCGGGCTCTCGCGGTCAGCGTGAAAAAGACGTGGTGCTGGCCATCGCCCGCGAACTGCAACGCCAGGTCAACGGCATGAAAGGCTTCCGCGCCGAACTGACCCGCACCGGTGACTACTTCATTCCGTTGCGCGGCCGTACTGAAATCGCCCGCAAGAAAGGTGCTGACCTGTTCGTGTCGATCCACGCCGATGCCGCGCCTTCGGCGGCTGCATTCGGGGCGTCGGTGTTCGCCCTGTCTGATCGCGGCGCCACATCGGAGACGGCCCGCTGGCTGGCCGATAGCGAAAACCGTTCCGACTTGATCGGCGGTGCCGGCAACGTCAGCCTCGACGACAAGGACCGCATGCTCGCGGGCGTGCTCCTCGATTTGTCGATGACCGCGTCCCTGACCTCCAGCCTGAACGTTGGCCAGAAAGTCTTGAGCAACATCGGTCGCGTCACGCCACTGCACAAACAGCGCGTGGAACAGGCCGGGTTCATGGTGCTGAAGTCGCCGGACATCCCGTCGATCCTGGTGGAAACCGGGTTCATCTCCAACGCCAACGAAGCCTCCAAGCTGGCTGCGGCGAACCACCAGCAGGCGCTGGCGCGTTCGATCAGCAGCGGCGTGCGTCAATTCTTCCAGCAGAACCCGCCGCCGGGCACCTACATTGCGTGGCTGCGTGATTCCGGCAAGATCGCTCAAGGTCCACGCGATCATCGAGTGAATCCAGGCGAGACGCTGGCGATGATTGCCGTGCGTTATCAAGTCTCTCCGGCCACCTTGCGCAGCGCCAATAACCTGAAAAGTGACGAGCTGAAGATTGGTCAGACCCTGACCATTCCCGGCACAGAACTGGCGTCCAAAGAATGAACCAGGTGTTGACCAATACAGCTCGCATCGAGCTGCTCAGCCCGCGGCTGGCGAACCAGATTGCCGCTGGTGAGGTGGTTGAGCGTCCGGCTTCGGTGATCAAGGAGTTGCTGGAGAACAGCCTCGATTCCGGCGCCAGGCGTATTGATGTCGATGTGGAGCAGGGCGGCGTCAAGCTGCTGCGGGTGCGCGATGACGGCAGCGGCATATCTGCCGATGACCTGCCGCTGGCCCTGGCGCGACACGCCACCAGCAAGATCCGCAACCTGGAAGACCTCGAGCAGGTGATGAGCCTCGGGTTTCGTGGTGAAGCACTCGCGTCGATCAGCTCCGTGGCGCGTCTGACCCTGACGTCCCGCACCAAGGATGCCGATCAGGCCTGGCAGGTCGAGACCGAAGGCCGGGACATGGCGCCTCGCGTCCAGCCCGCGGCCCACCCGGTGGGTACTTCGGTGGAAGTGCGCGACCTGTTCTTCAATACTCCGGCGCGGCGCAAATTCCTCAAGACCGAAAAAACCGAATTCGATCACCTGCAAGAAGTGATCAAGCGCCTGGCGTTGGCGCGTTTCGACGTGGCGTTTCATTTGCGCCATAACGGCAAAACCATCCTCAGCCTTCATGAAGCCCATGACGACGCGGCCCGCGCCCGGCGAGTGGCGGCGATCTGCGGCTCGGGTTTCCTCGAGCAGGCGCTGCCGATCGAAATCGAGCGCAATGGCCTGCATTTGTGGGGTTGGGTTGGCTTGCCGACGTTCAATCGCAGCCAGGCGGACTTGCAGTATTTCTTTGTGAATGGCCGTGCCGTGCGCGACAAACTGGTGGCCCACGCGGTGCGCCAGGCGTATCGCGACGTGCTGTTCAACGGTCGGCACCCGACGTTCGTGCTGTTTTTCGAAGTCGATCCGGCCGGTGTCGACGTCAACGTGCACCCGACCAAGCATGAAGTGCGCTTCCGTGACGGGCGCATGGTTCACGATTTCCTCTACGGCACCTTGCACCGCGCCTTGGGCGATGTGCGTCCGGATGATCACCTGGCTGCACCGGTGGCGACGGCGATCGTTCGACCGAGCGGTATCGACGCGGGCGAGTTCGGACCGCAAGGCGAAATGCGCCTGGCGGCCAATGCCTTGCTGGAACAGCCGCAGGCGCAGCCTTCGTTCAATACGCCGGCAGGCTCGGGCGCTGGCGCCGGTTATCAGTATCAGTACACGCCGCGTCCTCAGTCTGGCGTCCCGGCTGCTGAGGCTCAGGCTGCGTACAAGGAGTTTTTTGCACCGCTGCCAGAAGCCAACGCCGCTTCACTTCCGGCGGGGCAGGACGATATTCCACCGCTGGGTTACGCTTTGGCGCAACTCAAAGGCATCTACATTCTTTCGGAAAACGCCCAAGGGCTGGTGCTGGTGGACATGCACGCCGCCCACGAGCGGATCATGTACGAGCGCCTGAAAATCGCCATGGCCAGCGAAGGCCTGAGCGGCCAGCCGTTGTTGGTGCCGGAATCGTTGGCGGTGAGCGAGCGCGAAGGCGATTGCGCCGAAGAAAACGTCGCGTGGTTCCAGCGTCTGGGCTTTGAGTTGCAGCGACTCGGCCCGGAAACCCTGGCGATCCGGCAGATTCCGGCCTTGCTCAAGCAAGCCGAAGCCAATCGACTGGTGAGTGATGTGCTGGCGGATCTGATGGAGTACGGCACCAGCGACCGCATCCAGGCGCACCTGAACGAACTGCTTGGGACAATGGCCTGCCACGGCGCGATTCGGGCGAACCGGCGTCTGGCGCTGCCGGAAATGAACGGTCTGCTGCGGGACATGGAAAACACCGAGCGCAGCGGTCAATGCAACCATGGCCGACCGACCTGGACCCAATTGGGCCTGGACGATCTGGACAAACTGTTCCTGCGCGGTCGCTGATGAGCCAGCTCCCTCCTGCGATTTTCCTGATGGGCCCGACCGCAGCGGGCAAGACTGATCTGGCCATCGAACTCACCAAAGTGCTGCCTTGCGAGCTGATCAGTGTCGATTCGGCGCTGGTCTATCGCGGCATGGACATCGGCACCGCCAAGCCTTCGAAAGAGATCCTGGCCGAGTTTCCGCACCGGTTGATCGATATTCTCGACCCGGCCGAGAGCTATTCGGCGGCGGATTTTCGGCGTGATGCACTTGAGGCGATGGCCGAGATCACTTCGCGGGGCAAAATTCCGCTGCTTGTAGGCGGCACGATGCTCTACTACAAGGCTTTGGTCGAAGGACTGGCGGAAATGCCGGCGGCCGATCCCGACGTTCGCGCGCAGATTGAAGAAGAGGCTGCACGCCTTGGCTGGCAAGCCCTGCACGAACAATTGGCGCTTATCGATCCGGTATCGGCGGCGCGGATTCATCCGAACGATCCACAGCGACTCAGTCGAGCGCTGGAAGTTTATCGCGTCAGCGGTCAGAGCATGACCGAGCTGCGACTGAGACAAAGTGCGCAAAGTACTGAAGCAGCCGCTTCGGGACTGCAACAATTGCCCTATACTGTCGCGAACTTGGCCATTGCTCCGGCAAATCGCCAGGTACTGCACGAGCGAATTAAACAAAGATTCACAGTTATGTTGGAACAGGGATTCATTGACGAGGTCGTAGCCCTGCGTAAGCGAAGTGACCTGCATTCCGGGTTGCCGTCTATACGTGCCGTAGGCTACCGACAAGTCTGGGACTACCTGGATGGCAAGCTGACACAAGCCGAGATGCAGGAGCGTGGAATCATTGCCACGCGACAATTGGCAAAACGTCAGTTCACCTGGCTGCGCAGTTGGGCTGATTTACACTGGCTGGACAGCCTGGATTGCGACAATCTGCCGCGCGCCTTGAAATACCTGGGGACCATCTCCATATTGAGCTGAGTCCTTGCAATTGCCGTCTATCCTTGGGGGTGTGACGGCCACAAGCCATCTGTTTACCTATTTTTTATATTGAATCCTTAAAGGAGTGCGGCACATGTCAAAAGGGCATTCGCTACAAGACCCTTACTTGAATACTTTACGTAAAGAGAAAGTTGGGGTGTCCATCTACCTGGTCAACGGGATCAAACTGCAAGGCACGATCGAGTCTTTCGACCAGTTCGTTATCCTGCTGAAGAACACCGTCAGCCAGATGGTTTACAAACACGCTATCTCTACAGTGGTGCCGGTTCGTCCAATTCGTCTGCCTAGCGCAACCGAATCCGAAGCAGGTGACGCTGAGCCAGGTAACGCCTGATAGGAGTCTCCTTTGTTCTTTGAGCGCCACGGTGGTGGTGAGCGAGTAATCCTCGTTCACTTGGATGGACAGGACCCTGAGGCGCGCGAAGATCCGCAGGAGTTTCAGGAGTTGGCTAATTCGGCCGGCGCCGAGACCGTTGCGTTTTTTAACGTGCCGCGTCATCGGCCAACCGCCAAATTCCTGATCGGCAGCGGCAAGGTCGAGGAACTGCGCGACCTGGTCCATGCCGAAAAGGCCGATCTGGTGATTTTCAATCACATCCTCACGCCCAGTCAGGAACGTAACCTCGAACGTGTTTTCGAGTGTCGCGTGATCGACCGCACCGGTCTGATTCTCGATATTTTCGCCCAACGTGCCCGTACCCATGAAGGCAAGCTCCAGGTCGAACTGGCCCAGCTTGACCACATGAGCACCCGGCTGGTTCGTGGCTGGACTCACCTTGAGCGTCAAGGTGGCGGTATCGGCATGCGTGGCCCGGGTGAAACCCAGCTGGAAACCGACCGCCGTTTGCTGCGGGTTCGCCTGCGACAGATCAAGGGCCGGCTGGAAAAAGTGCGCAGTCAGCGCGAACAGTCGCGACGTGGCCGGACGCGCGCGGATATCCCTACCGTGTCTTTGGTGGGGTATACCAACGCCGGTAAATCCACGCTCTTCAATAACGTGACGAAATCCGACGTATACGCGGCTGACCAGTTGTTTGCCACGCTGGACCCGACCTTGCGCCGTCTGGAACTGGACGACCTGGGGCCGATTGTCCTGGCCGACACTGTGGGTTTCATACGCCACTTGCCCCACAAACTGGTTGAGGCATTTCGGTCTACGCTCGAAGAATCGAGCAACTCCGACCTGCTGTTGCATGTGATTGATGCGGCCGAACCGGATCGCATGTTGCAGATCGAGCAGGTGATGGTGGTGCTGGGCGAGATCGGTGCCCAGGACTTGCCGATCCTCGAGGTCTATAACAAACTCGATTTGCTTGAAGGCGTTGAGCCACAAATCCAGCGCGATGAAAACGGCAAGCCTCAGCGGGTCTGGTTGTCGGCGCGTGATGGCAGCGGTCTGGAATTGCTTGAACAAGCCATTGCCGAGTTGCTCGGTGGTGATTTGTTTGTCGGTACCTTGCGCTTGCCTCAGCGTTTTGCGCGACTGCGTGCACAGTTTTTTGAGCTGGGCGCAGTACAGAAAGAAGAACACGACGAAGAAGGTGTCAGCTTGCTGGCCGTTAGATTGCCGCGCTCGGAGCTCAATCGACTGGTCAGCCGTGAAGGCGTTGTGCCGACTGAGTTTATCGAGCAACACACTTTGCAATAAAAGCCTGAGAAAGCGGTTGTGCCGCGGTGACAGGCATTCTGTAGCATTGGTCGGCGCGCCGTGGGTGCGTCTTTGCTTTATCAGATGGAGAGCGCTATGGCTTGGAATGAGCCGGGTGGCAACTCGAATAATCAGGATCCTTGGGGTGGCAAGCGCCGCAATAACGGCGACCGCAAGGGACCACCGGATCTCGACGAGGCCTTCCGAAAGCTGCAGGAAAGCCTGAACGGGTTGTTCGGTGGTGGTAAGAAACGCGGTGATGACGGCGGTGGTTCGGGCAAGAGTGGCGGCTTCGGCGGCCTGCTCGGCATCGGCCTGGTCGTGTTGGCGGCCGTGTGGCTGTACAGCGCGGTCTACGTAGTCGACGAGCAGGAGCAAGCGGTAGTGCTGCGCTTCGGCAAGTACTACGAAACCGTCGGCCCGGGCCTGAACATCTATTTCCCGCCGATCGATCGCAAGTACCTGGAAAACGTCACGCGTGAGCGTGCCTATACCAAGCAGGGTCAAATGCTCACTGAAGACGAGAACATCGTCGAAGTGCCGCTGACCGTGCAGTACAAGATCAGCAACCTGCAGGACTTCGTGCTGAGCGTCGATCAGCCGGAAATCAGCCTGCAGCACGCGACCGAAAGTGCCTTGCGCCATGTGGTGGGTTCCACCGCGATGGACCAGGTGCTGACTGAAGGTCGTGAATTGATGGCCAGCGAAATCAAGGAGCGTCTGCAACGCTTCATGGATACCTATCGCACCGGTATCACCGTCACTCAGGTCAACGTACAGAGCGCAGCGGCACCGCGTGAAGTGCAGGAAGCCTTCGATGACGTGATCCGCGCCCGTGAAGACGAGCAGCGTTCGCGCAACCAGGCTGAAACCTACGCCAACGGCGTCGTGCCAGAAGCCCGTGGTCAGGCCCAGCGCATCATCGAAGATGCCAACGGCTACCGTGACGAAACCGTCTCGCGCGCCAAGGGTGAGGCCGATCGTTTCACCAAACTGGTGAGCGAGTACCGCAAGGCACCTGAAGTCACCCGTGAGCGTCTGTACCTGGACACCATGCAGGAAGTCTTCACCAACACCAGCAAGGTGCTCGTGACCGGCAACAAGAATGGCCAGAGCAATCTGCTGTACTTGCCGCTGGACAAAATGGTCGAAAGTGGTCGCAACACCAGCACTCCGGTGACCGGTGCGGCAGCTACCAGCAATGAAGCGAATGCGCGTGCAGCAGCTGATCTGCAGCAACAGCAAGCACGTACCAGGGAGAGTCGCTGATGAGCAATAAATCGCTGATCGCCCTTATTGTCGGCGTCGTCGTGGCCATCGCTGCCTGGAACTGCTTCTACATCGTGGCTCAGACCGAGCGTGCGGTGCTGCTGCAGTTCGGTCGTGTGGTCCAGACCGATGTTCAGCCGGGCCTGCATGTGAAAGTGCCTTACGTTAACCAAGTGCGCAAATTCGACGCACGCCTGATGACGCTGGATGCACCGACACAACGCTTCCTGACGCTGGAAAAGAAAGCCGTGATGGTTGATGCCTACGCCAAGTGGCGCGTGAAGGACGCTGAGCGTTACTACACCGCGACCTCCGGCCTCAAGCAGATTGCCGACGAGCGTCTGTCCCGTCGTCTGGAATCGGGCCTGCGTGACCAGTTCGGTAAGCGCACGCTGCACGAAGTGGTGTCCGGTGAGCGCGATGCGCTGATGACCGATATCACGGCTTCGCTGAACAAGATGGCGGAAAAAGAGCTGGGTATCGAAGTTGTCGATGTCCGGGTCAAGGCCATCGATCTGCCGAAGGAAGTGAACCGCAGTGTGTTCGAGCGTATGAGCTCCGAGCGTGAGCGTGAAGCTCGCGAGCACCGCGCCAAGGGTAACGAGCTGGCAGAAGGCATCCGTGCCGACGCCGATCGTCAACGCCGCGTGCTGCTGGCTGAAGCCTATCGTGAATCTGAAGAGGTTCGCGGTGACGGTGATGCCCAGGCCGCTGCGATCTACTCCAAGGCCTACGGTCAGGATCAGGAGTTCTACGGTTTCTACCGTAGCCTGCGTGCCTACCGTGAAAGCTTCGCGAACAAATCCGACGTCATGGTCCTGGACCCAAGCAGCGACTTCTTCCGTTACCTGGAAAAAGCCAAGCCTTGATACGACGTTGACCTGAATCATCCCCCGCCTGGCGGCTAAAGCCTCGGGCGGGGTGATCCTTTGGGAAAACGTGTGTATGATGCGGCAGCCGGGAAATTCCCGGCTTTTTTGCGTCTGCACGTTTGATTGCTGTTTTTAAGCGGGCGCCCGAGTTGAATGACTCGACAGGTTTTTCGAGGAAAGTGGTTGGCGAAGCCGATTTCAGGCTTTTCGCCACGTTGTTTATGCGCGTGGTTTGCACATGGGCCGATCATTTTCTGCTTCACTCAAGGCTCGCCCAACGGCTGGCCGCCCGGATCATAGGGGAATGGCGTAATGGCAACGGTAGACCGCTGGCTGCTGCCAGATGGCATCGAAGAAGTACTGCCACCAGAGGCGGCGCGCATTGAAGTCGCGCGTCGTCAGGTGTTGGATCTGTTCCAGAGCTGGGGTTACGAGTTTGTCGTGACTCCCCATATCGAGTACCTGGAATCCCTGCTGACCGGCGCGGGCTCGGACCTCGATCTGCGTACCTTCAAGGTCATCGACCCGCAATCGGGCCGGCAGATGGGTTTCCGTGCCGACATCACGCCGCAAGTGGCGCGTATCGATGCGCACACCCTGCGTCGCGAAGGCCCGAGCCGTCTGTGCTATGCCGGCAGCGTGCTGCATGCCCAGCCGCGCGCCTTGTCATCCTCGCGCAGCCCGATCCAGTTGGGCGCCGAGTTGTACGGCGATGCCAGCCCGAGCAGCGACGTGGAAGTCATCAGCCTGATGCTGGCCATGCTGCAACTGGCCGATGTGCCGGATGTGCACATGGACCTCGGTCATGTCGGCATCTACCGTGGCCTGGCCCGTGCGGCCGGTTTGTCCGGTGAAGTTGAACAGCAGTTGTTCGATGCGTTGCAACGCAAGGCGATCGACGAGGTCATTACCTTGACCGAAGGCTTGCCAGCCGATCTGTCAGGCATGCTGCGCGCGCTGGTCGATTTGTGTGGCGGTCGCGAGGTATTGAGCGCTGCCCGCGAGCGTCTGGCGAATGCGCCGGCGCCGGTTCTGGCGGCGCTGGACGATTTGCTGGCAATTGCCGAGCGTCTGTCCACGCGTTTCCCGGAATTACCGCTTTACTTCGACCTGGGCGAGCTGCGCGGCTACCACTACCACACCGGTGTAGTGTTCGCGGTGTTCGTACCGGGCGTTGGCCAGTCCATTGCCCAGGGCGGTCGTTACGACGACATCGGCGCCGACTTCGGTCGCGCTCGTCCGGCAACCGGCTTCTCTACCGATTTGAAAACCCTGGTGACCCTGGGGCGTGCTGAGATCGAGCTACCGTCTGGCGGTATCTGGATGCCTGACAGTACGGATGCGGCACTCTGGCAGCAGGTTTGTCAGTTGCGCAGTGAGGGTCAGCGTGTCGTTCAGGCGTTGCCTGGACAACCTTTGGCCGCCGCCCGTGAAGCGGACTGCGACCGGCAATTGATTCAGCAGAACGGGCTTTGGCAAGTATCGCCACTGGCTTCTTGAGTTTTCCTGTCGGCTGCGGCCGGCACCAAGTTTGCGCGAATGAGGACAAGTGTTATGGGTAAGAATGTCGTAGTCCTGGGCACCCAATGGGGTGATGAGGGCAAAGGCAAGATCGTTGATCTGCTGACCGAACATGCTGCCGCCGTAGTGCGCTACCAGGGTGGCCACAACGCGGGTCACACCCTGGTGATCGATGGCGAAAAAACCGTCTTGCACCTGATTCCGTCGGGCGTACTGCGCGAAGGCGTGCAGTGCCTGATCGGCAACGGCGTGGTGGTTGCACCCGACGCCCTGCTGCGGGAAATCGTCAAGCTGGAAGAGAAAGGCGTACCGGTGCGTGAGCGCCTGCGTATCAGCCCGTCCTGCCCGCTGATCCTGTCCTTCCACGTTGCGTTGGACCAGGCTCGTGAAAAGGCCCGTGGCGAGCTGAAGATCGGTACGACCGGTCGCGGCATCGGCCCGGCCTACGAAGACAAGGTTGCGCGTCGTGGCCTGCGTGTTGGCGACCTGCTAAACATGCCGCGCTTTGAAGAAAAGCTGCGTGAACTGGTGGATTACCACAACTTCATGCTGGTGGGTTACTACAAAGAGCCGGCCATCGAGTTCGAAAAGACCCTGGCTGAATGCAAAGAATACGCTGAGCTGCTCAAGCCGCTGATGCTGGACGTGACGGCCGAGCTGCACGACCTGCGTCGCGCCGGCAAAGACATCATGTTTGAAGGCGCCCAAGGCTCCCTGCTGGACATCGACCACGGGACCTACCCGTACGTGACCAGCTCTAACACCACCGCTGGTGGCGTCGCTACCGGTTCGGGTGTTGGCCCGATGTTCCTGGACTACATTCTGGGCATCACCAAGGCTTACACCACTCGGGTAGGTTCGGGTCCTTTCCCGACTGAACTCTTCGACGAAGTCGGTGCGCACCTGGCCAAACAAGGTCACGAGTTCGGTGCGACTACCGGCCGTGCCCGTCGTTGTGGCTGGTTCGACGCCGTTATCCTGCGTCGCGCTATCGATGTGAACAGCATCTCGGGCATCTGCCTGACCAAGCTGGACGTACTCGACGGTCTGGAAACCATCAACATCTGCGTCGGCTACAAAGATGCCGAAGGTAACGATGTTGCCCCGACTGACGCTGACAGCTACGTGGGTCTGCAGCCTGTGTACGAAGAAGTTCCGGGCTGGACCGAGTCGACCGTGGGTGCCAAAACCCTGGAAGAGCTGCCAGCCAACGCGCGCGCTTACATCAAACGCGTCGAATCGCTGATCGGTGCGCCGATTGACATTATTTCGACGGGTCCTGACCGCAACGAAACCATCGTTTTGCGTCACCCGTTCGCTTAATAAGTCGTTGATGTAAAACACAAAGGGTCCCTGATGGGACCCTTTGTCGTTTATGCCTGTTGGACGGCATGACCTTTGCTGTGATTATCACTTCTTGGCGAGCCATCAATTTAATGGCGTCAATGCAGAGGGATATCAAGTGTCGGCCGTTCTCTCACTGTTACAAAGCCGTTTACTGCGGCCTGTCTTCGTTACCCTTGGTATCGCCCTTTTGGTGCAGGTGCTGGTGGCTGTTGCCCTGACTCGGAGCACGGTGACTGCGCTTGAAGCCGATTTGGCTGCTCGCCTGGGTGCCGACAGTCAAAAACTGTCTGGCGAACTTGAGCAGGCGGGGCGTGAAGTTACCTCGAGCCTGGACAATCTCTCCACCAGTACCCGTCAGCGACTCACCGCCGGCCTGTCTACGCGATTGAAAGACGAGCAGGTTCAGTTGCGTGCGACGTTGGAAAAGGATCTGAAAGATTCGGCCAACGACATGGCGCAACTGCTGGCCTCGGTCGCCCCGCGTGCCATGTGGGACAGCGACGTTCCAACCCTGTCCGAATTCGCCCGCCGGGCCCAGCGCAATCCCAACGTGTTGTTCGTGGTGTATGACGACGCGACGGGTCAGCACCTGACGCGCTATCTCAACCGCGAAAACCCGATCAACAAGGCGCTTCTCGAGAAAGGCCAAGGCGAGCGTGCGCTGGACAAGGTCCTGGACGCGGCGAAGAACGATCCGTCGGTCTACTACCTCGAAGCCTCGATCAACCCCAACGGCGTGGAAATCGGCAAGGTCTTGATGGGCGTCTCGACCGCGTCGGTGGAAACCGATCTGGCGGCCCTGGATAAACGGTTTGCGGCGCTGATCGCCAGCGGTGATCAACTGGTCGGCGACAGCCTCAAAGGCGCGGCTGCCGACAGTGCCACGGCGATGCGTGCGCGTCTGACGTCCGCGCAGGCCACGGCCTCTGAAATGAAAGCCAACACCACCAGCACCGTGCAGGAAGCGGCGTCGACGTTGCGCTGGCGCATCGGGATGTTCCTGGCGCTGGTCGGTTGCGGTGTGCTGCTGTTGCTCGCTGTTGTGCTGGGTCGTCGAGTGGTCAATCGCTTGAAGATGCTCATTGCCGCCATGGATGACCTGGCCGCAGGCGAGGGAGACCTGACCAAGCGTGTGCAGATCAACAGCAAGGACGAAATCGGCGACATGGCCTCGGCGGTCAATCGCTTTGTGGATAAGTTGCAGCCGATCGTGCGCGAAGCGGGCGATGTGGCCCAGCGCACCGGTGTGGAAATCGGCGCCATGACCCTGCGCAATGCCGGAGCCGATGCGGCGGCGGGCATGCAGCGCGATGAAGTGGCCGAGAGCCTGCGCGCGTTGTCGCAGATGGCGGATGAAGCGCAGTCAGAAAGCCATGCCATGCAGGCCGCCTTGCAGCAAGTGGTGGACATTCGTTCGGCGACCGATGAGAACACTCGGACCTCGGCGAAGGTCGGCAGCCTGATCGAGGCATTGGCCGGGCAGGTCGACACCGGGTCGAAAGTCATCGAGCGGCTGGCGCAGCAGAGTGAACAAATTGAAGTGGTGCTGACGGTGATCCACGGGATCGCCGAACAAACCAACCTGCTGGCACTGAACGCCGCCATCGAAGCGGCACGTGCCGGCGAAACCGGTCGCGGCTTTGCTGTGGTGGCGGACGAAGTCCGGGCGCTGGCGAGCAAGACTCAGAGTTCAACGGGCGATATCCAGGCGCACATCGTAGCCTTGCAGCAAGGTGCGCGTGAGGCGGTCGCCGCGATTGGTCAGGCCGGGCGCCAGGCCAATGAAGGTTTGCTGGTGTTGCGTGATAGCGCGCGGTTGCAGCAGTCGGTGCAGGCGTCGGTCGAGCAGGTGCATGCGGCGATTGGTCTGGCCACGCAGGCCGCGGCGCATCAGGCGCAAGGCGCGCAAGCGGTGCGCGGTCGGGTCGAGACCATTCATGCACAGGCCGAGAAAGCGGCTCAGGCGGTGGTGGAGACCACGGCCAGCGGCAAGGTGCTGGATGGGTTGGCAGCGCAGTTGAAAGCGAGCCTGGGGCAGTTCAGGGCTTAGGATTTGTATTGGCGGATCTGACGCCTTCGCGGGCAAGCCTCGCTCCTACAAGGGATCACGCATTCCCTGTAGGAGCGAGGCTTGCCCGCGAAGCTTTTCAGCGGCTCAAATACATCCGTGTTGTTAGCAGATAAACCGGCAACCCCGACACCAGAATCAACAGCGCCGCATAAGGCGCCGCCGCCGCAAACTCCACGTTCGCGGTATGCGCCCACACTTCAGTAGCCAGCGTATTAAGCCCTGTCGGACTCAACAGCAGCGTCGCCGTCAGTTCCTTCATCGCATCCAGAAACACCAACGCAAACGCCGCACCCAGCGCCGGGAAGATGATCGGCAGCGTCACCCGACAAAACGCACTAAACGACGACGCCCCCAGTGTGCGTGCCGCCTCTTCCAGTTGCGGCGCGGCCTTGTTCAGCGCCGTGCGAATCGGCGCCTGAGCCAGTGGCAAAAACAACAACGCATAAGCAATCAGCAGCAATGCCGAAGTCTGGTACAGCGCCGGCACGTAGTGCAGGGCGAAATACACCAGCGTCAGCGCAATCACCAGGCCTGGCAGCGCGTGCAGCAGATACGGCAGGCGCTCAGCCCAGATCGCCAGTCGGCCTTTATGGCGCACCACCAGCAATCCCAGCGGCACCGCCAGCACCAGGCACAGCGCAGCGCCACCCAGCGATAGCGCCAGGGAGGACAACAGCGCTTCGCTGATCGCCGCCACCGGAAATGCCGCCGACGAACCTACTGCCAGCCAGTACGCCAGCATCCCCAGCGGAATGCCGCTGCCGATGATCGCCAGCGCCAGGCAGTAAAACTGCCCAACTGCCGACCACGGTCCCAGACGAACCTGCTCCGCACGCCGCGCCGCGCCTTGGCCGGTGCGCACGTGCCGACCTTTGCCGCGTACTCGCAGCTCAAGCCACAACAACACCAGGCACAGCGCCAGCAGCACCGCCGACAGCATCGCGGCGTTGGCGTTGCTGAATTCCAGTTCGAACTGCTGATAGATCGCGGTGGTGAAGGTTTGCAGGCCGATGATCGACAAGGCGCCGAATTCCACCAGCATGTGCAGGGCGATGAGCAGCGAGCCGGCCAGCAATGACGGCCAGAGCAGCGGCAGGGTAATTCTGAAAAACACGCCCCAGCGATTCTGTCCCAGTGTGCGGGCAGACTCTTCCTGGGAAGGATCAAGATTGCGCAGGGTCGCTGCGACCGGCAGAAAAATCAGCGGATACTTCGACAGGGTCATCACCAGGATCGCCCCGCCCAAGCCCTCGAAATGTGCGCTCAGTGACACCCAGGTAAAACTGCTGACAAACGCCGGCACCGCGAACGGCAAACACAGGATCACGCCCCACAAGCGCCGCCCTGGCAGATTGCTGCGTTCCAGCAGCCAGGCAAGGGACAAGCCGATCACGCCGCACGCGACCGTCACGCCGATCATCAACGCCAGCGTATTGCGCAGCAGCCCGAACACATAAGGCCGCCACAGCAGATGCAGCGCCTCGGCCCAGCCTGCCTGCCAGGTCTTGAGCCCGACATACGCCAGCGGCAAAAGGCTGAGCACCACCAGCAGCAAAACCGGCAGCAGCAGCCAGATCGACGGGCGCTTGCGCCGTGGCACGTAACCCCCGCGCGAGGCGGGGGCGGATAACGAGGCGCCCATCAGTTCAAGCCAACGTCACGTTCCAGGTCCAGGGCTTCTTCGGCGTTGCCGAGGTCGGCTGGGGTGACTTTCGGTGCCTCCAGTTCGCTGAACGGCTTGAGGCCGCGATCCGATGCCATGCCTTTGTGCAGCGGATACTCGGCGGTGGTCTGAGTGATCACGCGCTGACCTTCTTCGCTGGCCATGTAGGCGAGGAATTGCTGGGCTTCTTTTGGATGCTTGCTGGATTTCAGCACCGCGGCGCTGGAAACCGTGATCAACCCGCCGACGTCGCCGCCGTTGAAGTAATGCAGTTTCGAGTCGAGCTGGCCTTTTTCGCGCTGTAAGGCGAACCAGTAGTAGTTGTTCACCAGGACGGTGGCGACTTCGCCATTTTCCACGGCTTTCAGCGCAACCATGTTATTGCTGTAAGTCTTGCCGAACGCGCGCAGGCCGGTCAGCCATTCTTCCGCCGCGTCCATGCCATGGACTTTGATGATTGCCACGGCCTGTTCCTGGAACGCGCCGCTGGTAGGCACGAAGCCGACCTTGCCTTGCCATTTCGGATCGGAGAATTCCATCACCGATTTCGGCAGGTCTTTTTCATCGATCAGTTTCGGGTTGAACGCGACTACGCGAACCCGTGCGGTGATGCCGATCCAGGTGCCATTGCCGGCAACGTAGTCTTTCGGCAGGACGGCGAGGGTGGCGGCATCGGTCTGGGCCAGCAGGCCTTGTTCGCCGAGTTTGTTCAGCGGAGGCGATTCTTCGGTGTAGATCACATCGGCCGGGGAACGATCACCTTCTTCGACGACCTGGCTGGCGAGCTGGTTGCTGCTGCCTTTGCGCACGTTGACGTGAATGCCGGTCTTGGCTTCGAAGGCTTTGGCGATGGCATCGCCGACTTCCTTGTGTTGGCCGTTGTAGAGGGTCAGGGAAACTGGATCAGCAGCCTGGGTGAGGGGAGTGGCGAGTGCCAGGCCGAGGAGGGTGAAGGTCAGGCCTCGGCGCAGGGTATTTCGAAACATCATTCGCAGGGTTCCTCACTGTCGCATTGCAAAAACTTGAAACAATGATAAACGATATTGTTTCTCAAGTGCGCCTTGCGCGCCGTACAAGGCTTTGCTAGAGCGGTGGCTATAGATGTTGATATTTGTTGATCCGGCGCGATCCATGTGGGAGCGGGCTTGCTCGCGAAGAGGGGGTGTCAGTCGACATTGATGTGGCTGAGCCACCGCTTTCGCGAGCAAGCCCGCTCCCACAGGTATGCGATATTGATTGGAAATTTTTGGGAAGCCAGAAACGCAAAAACCCGCTTTCGCGGGTTTTTGTGAAATTCAAGATCGTGACCTTGAATTTGAATTGGTGCCCAGAAGAAGACTCGAACTTCCACGACCTTGCGGTCACCAGCACCTGAAGCTGGCGTGTCTACCAATTTCACCATCTGGGCATAATCTTCAGCGTCTCCGCTGTTGATGTGGCGCACTATACGGAGAGCGTTTTGATCTGTAAACCCCTGATTTAGATTTAATAAATCGGATGTTTAGAATGCAAAAACCCGCTTTCGCGGGTTTTTGTGTGAGCCTTGAAATTGAACTAATCTCAAGCTCGAAATTGGTGCCCAGAAGAAGACTCGAACTTCCACGACCTTGCGGTCACCAGCACCTGAAGCTGGCGTGTCTACCAATTTCACCATCTGGGCAGTATCGGCAACGCTAGTGCGTCGTCGATGGCGCGCACTATACGGAGCGTCTTTTTAACTGTAAACCCCTGGCATCAAAAAAACCTGGAAAATTTTACCAGCGGCATTTAAATCAGCTTTGCGCTGTCGATATAAGGCTTTAGATGGGCTGTCGCAGCCTGAAATTTCCCGTTTCATTACGCCTATGCCAAACTAACCCGCATATAGACAAGGTGAAAACTCTCTAATGGCCGATTGGCAGTCCCTCGATCCCGAGGCCGCTCGTGAAGCGGAAAAATATGAAAACCCTATTCCTAGCCGCGAACTGATCCTTCAGCATCTTGCTGATCGGGGTTCGCCTGCTAACCGCGAGCAGCTGGTGGAAGAGTTTGGTCTGACCACAGAAGACCAGATCGAAGCCCTGCGTCGCCGCCTGCGCGCCATGGAGCGCGATGCCCAGCTTATTTACACGCGTCGGGGCACGTATGCGCCGGTGGACAAGCTCGACCTGATCCTCGGTCGCATCAGCGGTCACCGTGACGGCTTCGGCTTCCTGGTCCCGGATGACGGCAGCGACGACCTGTTCATGAGTCCGGCGCAAATGCGCCTGGTGTTCGATGGCGACCGTGCGCTGGCCCGTGTGTCCGGCCTCGACCGTCGCGGTCGTCGCGAAGGCATGATCGTCGAAGTGGTGTCCCGTGCCCACGAGACCATCGTCGGTCGTTACTTCGAAGAAGGCGGTATCGGCTTCGTCGTTGCCGACAATCCGAAGATCCAGCAGGAAGTGCTGGTCACCCCGGGTCGCAACGCCAACGCGCAAATCGGTCAGTTCGTCGAAGTGAAGATCACTCACTGGCCGACGCCACGCTTCCAGCCGCAAGGCGACGTGGTCGAAGTCGTGGGCAACTACATGGCGCCGGGCATGGAAATCGATGTCGCCCTGCGCGCATACGATATCCCGCACGTCTGGCCTGAAGCGGTCTTGAAAGAAGCCGCCAAGCTCAAGCCTGAAGTCGAAGAGAAAGACAAAGAGAAGCGCATCGACCTGCGTCATCTGCCGTTCGTGACCATTGACGGCGAAGACGCGCGCGATTTCGATGACGCCGTTTACTGTGAAGCCAAACCGGGCAAGCTGCGACTGTTCTCCGGCGGCTGGAAGTTGTACGTGGCGATCGCCGACGTTTCCAGCTACGTGAAAATCGGTTCGGCGCTGGATAACGAGTCCCAGGTTCGCGGCAACTCCGTTTACTTCCCGGAGCGCGTGGTACCGATGCTGCCGGAGCAGCTGTCCAACGGACTGTGTTCGCTGAACCCGCACGTCGATCGTTTGGCCATGGTCTGCGAGATGACCATCTCGAAAACCGGCGAGATGACTGATTACTGCTTCTACGAAGCGGTGATTCATTCCCACGCCCGCCTGACCTACAACAAAGTCAGCGCGATGCTGGAGACACCGAAACTCACCGAGGCGCGTCAGCTTCGCGGCGAGTACAACGATGTTCTGCCGCACCTCAAGCAGCTTTACGCACTGTACAAAGTGCTGCTTGGCGCTCGTCACGTGCGTGGCGCGATCGATTTCGAAACTCAGGAAACCCGGATCATCTTCGGTACCGAGCGCAAGATTGCCGAAATCCGTCCGACCGTTCGCAACGATGCGCACAAGCTCATCGAAGAATGCATGCTGGCGGCCAACGTGGCCACGGCTGAATTCCTCAAGAAGCACGAAATTCCTGCGCTGTATCGCGTTCACAACGGCCCGCCACCGGAGCGTCTGGAAAAACTGCGCGCCTTCCTCGGCGAGCTCGGCCTGTCCCTGCACAAAGGCAAGGACGGCCCGTCGCCGAAGGATTACCAGGCGTTGCTGGCCAGCATCAAGGACCGTCCGGATTTCCATCTGATCCAGACCGTCATGCTGCGCTCGTTGAGCCAGGCGGTGTACAGCGCTGATAACCAGGGTCACTTCGGCCTGAATTACGAAGCCTATACCCACTTCACCTCGCCGATCCGCCGTTACCCGGACTTGCTCACGCACCGGGCGATCCGCAGCGTGATCCATTCGAAACAGGACACCCCGCACGTTCGCCGTGCCGGCGCAATGACCATTCCGAAAGCGCGCATCTATCCGTACGACGAAGCGGCGCTGGAACAGCTCGGCGAGCAATGCTCGATGAGCGAACGCCGTGCCGACGAAGCGACCCGCGACGTCGTGAACTGGCTCAAGTGCGAGTTCATGAAAGACCGCGTGGGCGAATCGTTCCCGGGTGTGATCACTGCCGTGACCGGTTTTGGCCTGTTCGTCGAGCTGACCGATATCTACGTCGAAGGCCTGGTGCACGTCACCGCGCTGCCGGGCGATTACTACCACTTCGATCCTGTGCACCACCGCCTTGCCGGTGAGCGTACCGGTCGCAGCTTCCGCCTTGGCGATACCGTTGAAGTGCGCGTGATGCGCGTTGACCTCGACGAACGCAAGATCGACTTCGAGATGGCTGAAAAAACCATCAGCGCACCGATCGGTCGCAAGAAGCGCGGGACTGAAAAGACCGAGCCAGCCGCCAAGACGGCTGCTAAGCCTGCTGCAGAACCGGCCCCGGCGAAAACCGGTCGTCGTCCTGCCAAGGAAAAGGCTGTCGAAGCCTATCGCCCAAGCGATGCCGCGGCAAAAAATGCCGAGCTGCGTAAAAGCCGTGAAATGAAACAGGCGTTGCTGTCTGAAGCGAAAAGCGGCGGTAAAGCGGCGTCTGGGGGAAAGACCGGACGGTCGGCGCCTGACAAGGCCCCCGGCAGCAAACCAAGCAAACACCGTAAAGGCCCGCCGAAAGCGGGTTCGGCCCCAGCCAAAAGCGGCGGGGCGCGTAAACCTAAGGCCAAGCCATGAGTCAGTTGGAAAAGATCTACGGCGTGCATGCTGTAGAAGCGTTGCTGCGTCACCACCCGAAACGCGTCAAGCAGATCTGGCTGGCTGAAGGCCGCAGCGATCCGCGGGTTCAGACGCTGATCGAACTCGCGGCGGAAAATCGCGTAGCCGTCGGCAACGCCGAGCGCCGTGAGCTGGATGCCTGGGTTGAGGGCGTGCACCAAGGCGTGGTGGCTGACGTGAGCCCGAGTCAGGTCTGGGGCGAGGCAATGCTCGACGAGCTGCTCGATCGCACCGAAGGCGCACCGCTGTTGCTGGTGCTCGACGGCGTGACCGATCCGCACAACCTCGGTGCTTGCCTGCGTTCTGCCGATGCGGCAGGTGCGCTGGCAGTGATCGTTCCAAAGGACAAGTCGGCCACACTGACCCCGACGGTACGTAAAGTGGCCTGCGGCGCGGCGGAAGTGATTCCGTTGGTTGCCGTGACCAACCTGGCGCGCACCCTGGAAAAGCTCAAGCAGCGTGGCTTGTGGGTCGTCGGTACGGCGGGCGAGGCTGAGCAGAGTCTGTATCAGCATGACATGACCGGCCCGACCATCCTGATCATGGGCGCGGAAGGCAGTGGCATGCGTCGCCTGACGCGTGATCTGTGCGACTACCTGGTGCACTTGCCGATGGCCGGTAGCGTCAGCAGTCTCAACGTGTCCGTGGCGACTGGCGTTTGTCTGTTCGAGGCCCTGCGTCAGCGCGGCGTCAAAGCGGCCACCAAAAAGTCCTGACACCGCTGAACCTGTAGGAGCCTGTAGGAGCTGTCGAGTGAAACGAGGCTGCGATCTTTTGATCTTGCTTTTTTAAAGATCAAGATCAAAAGATCGCAGCCTCGTTTCACTCGACAGCTCCTACAGGTCCCACAATCCGCCAGTCCCGCAGGTGTTCGGATCTAAGGTCGGGTGATTGTTCAAATAATCACCAATTGCCTTGCACCTCTCCTGTCCCTTCTCTACAATTGCGCCCCTTGCTGTGACGGCAGGCACGCATGTGTCTATCGCAAGCAAGTCCATAAGTGTCATTCACTCCTTGTCTGACCGCTTTTTAGCGGCAGGCTACAACCCGTAAGGAGCATTCATGCGTCATTACGAAATCATCTTTTTGGTCCACCCGGATCAAAGCGAGCAAGTCGGCGGCATGGTTGAGCGTTACACCAAGCTGATCGAAGAAGACGGCGGCAAAATCCACCGTCTGGAAGATTGGGGCCGTCGTCAACTGGCCTACGCAATCAACAATGTTCACAAGGCTCACTACGTGATGCTGAACGTTGAGTGCACTGGCAAGGCCCTGGCCGAGCTGGAAGACAACTTCCGCTACAACGATGCAGTGATCCGTAACCTGGTCATCCGTCGCGAAGAAGCCGTTACCGGCCAATCCGAGATGCTCAAGGCTGAAGAAAACCGCAGTGAGCGCCGTGAGCGTCGCGACCGTCCTGAGCACGAAGGCGCTGAAAGCGCTGATAGTGATGACAGCGACAACAGCGATAACGCTGACGAGTAATCCACGGACCTTTTAAGGAGCCTATCAAATGGCACGTTTCTTCCGTCGTCGTAAATTCTGCCGCTTCACCGCTGAAGACGTGAAAGAGATCGATTACAAAGATCTCAACACTCTGAAAGCCTACGTATCCGAGACCGGCAAAATCGTTCCAAGCCGTATCACCGGTACCAAAGCTCGTTATCAGCGTCAGCTGGCCACCGCTATCAAGCGCGCCCGCTTCCTGGCCCTGCTGGCCTACACCGACAGCCACGGCCGCTGAGACCGGGCAGTCGACACGTAGCAAAGGATTGAATGCATGCGCGCCATAGCTGAGTTCATCATGCGCGGCCGTATGCAGGCCACTCTGGTAGTGGCTGGATGCGCAATATTGCCGTTGTTGTATTGGTTGGGTGCTGCCGCTGGATGCCTCGTGCTCCTGCGGCGCGGATTGAAGGACGCCATTGGCGTACTTGCTCTGGGACTGCTGCCGGCGTTGATCTGGTGGCTTTACTCCGATGACCCACGGGCACTTCTGGTGCTGCTGGGGTCTTCGAGCCTTGCGTTGGTTTTGCGCGCAAGCGAGTCCTGGAACCGCGTGCTGCTGGTCAGCATAGCGATGGGAGTGGTGTTTGCAGTGGTGCTGGGGACAGTTTTTGCTCCCCAAATCGAGATGCTGGCGCAGGCTTTGATAAAAGTCATGCCGTCGCTACTCGGTGATGTCTACCAGAAGTTGTCGGTAGACGAGCAAGCGCATTTTGCGTCCCTGATTGCACCGGTCCTGACCGGCCTGATTGCGGCCTTGTTGCAAATCGTCAGTGTGCTGAGCCTGATTGTCGGGCGCTACTGGCAGGCGATGTTGTACAACCCGGGTGGTTTTGGTCGCGAGTTTCGCGCCATCCGATTCCCGCTTTTACCAGCGATGTTGCTGCTGGCGTTCATGCTTCTGGGGCCGAATCTCGGTCCTCAGATGGCGATGTTGACGCCGTTGTGCAGCGTACCGCTGGTGTTCGCCGGGCTGGCCCTGATTCACGGGCTGGTGGCGCAAAAGCGACTGGCCAGGTTCTGGCTGGTGGGGTTGTACGTCACGCTGTTGCTGTTCATGCAGCTGATCTATCCGTTGCTGGTGGTCTTGGCCATCGTCGACAGCCTGATTGATTTTCGCGGTCGTTCGGCGCCGAAAGACGCCGATAGCGCGAACGGTGAAGGTTAAAAGTTAAGAGGATTTTCACATGCAACTGATCCTTCTGGAAAAAGTCACCAACCTGGGCAACCTGGGTGACAAAGTAAACGTCAAGGCTGGTTACGGTCGTAACTACCTGCTGCCTTACGGCAAAGCTACCGCTGCGACCGCTGCCAACCTGGCTGCGTTCGAAGAGCGTCGCGCTGAGCTGGAAAAAGCCGCAGTAGACCGTAAGACTTCGGCTGAAAGCCGTGCCGCCCAACTGGCTGAGCTGGAAGTGACTATCACTGCCACCGCTGGTGACGAAGGCAAGCTGTTCGGTTCGATCGGCACCCACGACATCGCTGATGCACTGACCGCCTCTGGCGTTGAAGTTGCAAAAAGCGAAGTTCGTCTGCCGAACGGCACCATCCGCAACGTAGGCGAATTCGACGTAGCCGTGCACCTGCACGCTGAAGTTGAAGCCACCGTACGCGTTGTCGTGGTAGCAGCTTAAGCAACACTTGATCGGCTGGCGGCTTGTCCGTCAGACGGTTAACATCGGGCACGATCCTGTTTACAGGTCGTGCCCTTTGTCTTTCTGAATTCCCTGCTTTTCATAAATTACCCAAGTGGCCATGAACGATATCTCCGCTCCCGAGCAATACGATCTGCAAACCGCTGCCCTGAAGGTGCCGCCGCATTCCATCGAGGCCGAACAGGCCGTGCTCGGTGGTCTGATGCTGGACAACAACGCCTGGGAACGCGTGCTGGATCAAGTTTCGGACGGCGATTTCTATCGACATGACCACCGTTTGATCTTCCGTGCGATCGCCAAGCTCGCCGACCAGAACTCCCCGATCGACGTCGTGACCCTTGCCGAGCAATTGGACAAGGAAGGTCAGACCTCGCAAGTGGGCGGCCTCGGTTACCTCGGTGAATTGGCGAAAAATACGCCGTCCGTCGCTAACATCAAGGCGTATGCGCAGATCGTCCGTGCACGGGCGACGTTGCGGCAGTTGATCGGCATCGCCACCGAAATCGCCGACAGCGCCTTCAACCCGGAAGGCCGCACGGCTGAAGAGATTCTCGACGAAGCCGAACGGCAGATCTTCCAGATCGCCGAGGCCCGGCCAAAGACTGGCGGCCCGGTGAGCGTGAACGACCTGCTGACCAAGGCCATCGATCGCATCGACACCTTGTTCAACACCGACAACGCCATCACCGGCCTGTCCACTGGCTATACCGACCTCGACGAGAAGACCAGCGGCCTGCAGCCGTCCGACCTGATCATCGTCGCCGGTCGTCCGTCCATGGGTAAAACTACCTTTGCGATGAACCTGGTGGAAAACGCCGTGCTGCGCAGCGACAAGTGCGTCCTGGTCTACTCGCTGGAGATGCCAGGCGAATCGCTGATCATGCGTATGTTGTCGTCGCTCGGCCGCATCGACCAGACCAAGGTCCGTGCCGGTCGCCTGGACGACGACGATTGGCCGCGCCTGACCTCGGCGGTCAACCTGCTCAACGATCGCAAGCTGTTCATCGACGATACGGCGGGTATCAGCCCATCGGAAATGCGTGCGCGGACCCGGCGCCTGGTGCGCGAACACGGCGATGTCGCCCTGATCATGATCGACTACCTGCAATTGATGCAGATCCCGGGTTCGGGCGGCGATAACCGGACCAACGAGATCTCCGAGATCTCCCGTTCCTTGAAGGCCCTGGCCAAGGAATTCAACTGCCCGGTGGTGGCGTTGTCCCAGCTCAACCGCTCCCTGGAGCAACGACCGAACAAGCGCCCGATCAACTCCGACCTCCGGGAATCCGGAGCGATCGAGCAGGATGCTGACGTAATCATGTTCGTGTACCGGGACGAGGTGTACCACCCGGAAACCGAGCACAAAGGCATCGCCGAGATCATCATCGGTAAGCAGCGGAACGGCCCGATCGGTACGTCGCGACTGGCGTTTATCGGCAAGTACACCCGCTTCGAAAACCTTGCGCCGGGCAGCTACAACTTCGACGACGAATAACCCTGTGGGAGCGGGCTTGCTCGCGAAGGCGCCGTGTCAGACAACATCACTGTGAACTGACACATCGCTTTCGCGAGCAAGCCCGCTCCCACATGGGTTACACGTTATTTCCGACCATAGCCGTCGGAATTGGTTATTTTTTGTGCTATATTCCGCGCCCGCGATTTTTCATCTCAACACCGGTCATCGTCATGCAAACAGCCAAGCCGTTATTTGACTATCCCAAGTACTGGGCCGAATGTTTCGGTCCGGCGCCATTCCTGCCGATGAGCAGGGAGGAGATGGATCAGCTTGGCTGGGATTCATGCGACATCATCATCGTCACCGGTGATGCGTACGTTGACCATCCGTCTTTCGGCATGGCAATCATCGGCCGGCTGCTGGAGTCCCAAGGCTTCCGCGTCGGGATCATTGCCCAGCCAAACTGGCAGTCCAAAGACGATTTCATGAAGCTCGGCGAGCCGAACCTGTTCTTCGGCGTCGCGGCCGGCAACATGGATTCGATGATCAACCGCTACACCGCCGACAAGAAAATCCGTTCCGATGACGCCTACACCCCTGGTGGCCTGGCGGGCAAACGTCCGGACCGCGCGAGCCTGGTGTATAGCCAGCGCTGCAAGGAAGCCTACAATCACGTGCCGATCGTGCTCGGTGGCATCGAAGCTTCCCTGCGCCGCATCGCCCACTACGATTACTGGCAGGACCGGGTGCGCAACTCGATCCTGATCGACGCCTGTGCCGACATCCTGCTCTACGGCAACGCCGAGCGTGCGATCGTCGAAGTCGCCCAGCGTCTGTCTTACGGCCACAAGATCGAAGACATCACCGACGTGCGCGGCACCGCGTTCATCCGTCGTGATACGCCGAAAGACTGGTACGAAGTCGATTCCACGCGCATCGACCGTCCGGGCAAGGTCGACAAGATCATCAACCCGTACGTCAACACCCAGGACACCCAGGCCTGCGCTATCGAGCAGGAAAAAGGCCCGGTTGAAGACCCGAGCGAAGCGAAGGTCGTGCAGATCCTGGCCAGCCCGAAGATGACCCGCGACAAGACGGTGATTCGTCTGCCGTCGGTTGAGAAAGTCCGTGGCGACGCGGTGCTTTATGCCCACGCCAACCGCGTGCTTCACCTGGAAACCAACCCGGGCAACGCCCGCGCGCTGGTGCAGAAGCACGGCGAAGTCGACGTCTGGTTCAATCCGCCGCCGATTCCGATGACCACCGAAGAAATGGACTACGTGTTCGGCATGCCCTATGCGCGCATTCCGCACCCGGCGTACGGCAAGGAAAAAATCCCGGCCTACGACATGATCCGCTTCTCGGTGAACATCATGCGTGGCTGCTTCGGTGGCTGCACCTTCTGCTCGATCACCGAGCACGAAGGCCGGATCATCCAGAACCGTTCCGAAGAGTCGATCATTCGCGAAATCGAAGAGATCCGCGACAAGGTCCCAGGCTTCACCGGCGTCATTTCCGACCTCGGCGGCCCGACCGCAAACATGTACCGCATCGCTTGCAAGAGCCCGGAAATCGAATCCGCGTGCCGCAAGCCTTCGTGCGTGTTCCCCGGCATTTGCCCAAATTTGAACACCGACCACTCGTCGCTGATCCAGCTCTATCGCAGCGCCCGTGCCTTGCCGGGTGTGAAGAAGATCCTGATCGCTTCCGGCCTGCGTTACGACCTCGCGGTCGAGTCGCCGGAATACGTCAAGGAGCTGGTGACTCACCACGTTGGTGGTTACCTGAAGATCGCCCCGGAACACACCGAGGAAGGTCCGCTCAACCAGATGATGAAACCGGGCATCGGCAGCTATGACAAGTTCAAGCGCATGTTCGAGAAGTACTCCAAGGAAGCCGGGAAAGAGCAGTACCTGATTCCTTACTTCATCGCCGCCCACCCGGGCACCACTGATGAAGACATGATGAACCTGGCCCTGTGGCTCAAGGGCAACGGCTTCCGTGCCGACCAGGTGCAAGCGTTCTATCCGTCGCCGATGGCCACCGCCACCGCAATGTACCACTCGGGCAAGAACCCGCTGCGTAAGGTGACTTACAAGAGCGACGCCGTGACCATCGTCAAGAGCGAAGAGCAGCGTCGTCTGCACAAGGCGTTCTTGCGTTATCACGACCCGAAAGGCTGGCCGATGCTGCGCGAAGCGCTGACCCGCATGGGCCGCGCCGACCTGATCGGGCCGGGCAAGAACCAGTTGATTCCGCTGCACCAGCCGGCGACCGACAGCTACCAGAGCGCCCGTCGCAAGAACTCGACGCCGGCCGGCAGCCACAAAGTTGCAGGGGAAAAGACCACCAAGATCCTGACCCAGCACACCGGCCTGCCACCGCGTGCCTCCGATGGCGGCAATCCGTGGGACAAGCGTGAACAGGCCAAGGCAGCGGCATTCGCCCGCAACCAGCAGGCGGCCAAGGAGCGCAAGGACGCGGCCAAAGGCAAAGGGCCCAAGCCTGCGCGCAAGCCGGTTGTGCCGCGCTAAACGCTGACGGCTGTAACAGAACGCCAACCTTCGGGTTGGCGTTTTGCGTTTCTGGGCCACTGAAAACCGGGACACGAGGTCAAACCTGTGTTGTGCATCTGGCCTCTTCGCGGGCAAGCCTCGCTCCTACAGGTCATGTGTCGCTCGCGGAATCGTGATTCGACACAAAACCTGTAGGAGCGATGCTTGCCCGCGAAGAGGCCAGTCCAGTCGCAGCAAAACCCGACTGACGGCTCCCGCTCGCAACATTTGCGTGCAACTCCCCCAAACCAATTTCCCGCATTGCCCGATTTTGGTGCTGTACTGCCTCAAGCAACCGAAGAAAGCGCCAACGCCGCTGGATGGCATAAGTCTTGCGCGCTTTCCCAATACGCTTAAGGCTCGCAGGAGGCACGCCGTGTCGATTCATGTCGCATTGCACCACGTCACGCATTACCGCTACGACCGCGCCGTCGAGCTCGGTCCGCAGATCGTTCGCCTGCGCCCGGCCGCCCACAGCCGCACGCGGATACTGTCCTATGCGCTGAAAGTCTCCCCTGAGCAGCATTTCATCAACTGGCAGCAGGACCCCCAGGGCAATTACCTGGCGCGGTTGGTGTTCCCGGAGAAAACCAATGAGCTGCGGATCGAGGTCGATCTTCTGGCAGAGATGGCAGTTTTCAATCCGTTCGACTTCTTCCTTGAGCCCTACGCGGAAAAGATCCCGTTCAACTACGCCGCAGACGAGCGCAAGGAGCTGGCGCCGTACCTGGAAACCCTGCCCCTGACGCCCAAGTTCAAGGCCTACCTGGACGGCATCGACCGCACGCCGCTGCCCAGCGTGGATTTCCTTGTTGCACTGAACCAGCGTCTGAGCGAAGACATCGGCTACCTGATCCGCATGGAGCCCGGCGTCCAAACCCCCGAACACACCCTTGAACATGCCTCCGGTTCCTGCCGCGATTCGGCGTGGTTGCTGGTGCAACTGCTGCGCAACCTTGGGCTGGCGGCGCGTTTCGTCTCCGGCTACCTGATTCAACTCACCGCCGACGTCAAAAGCCTCGACGGCCCCTCGGGTACGGAAGTGGACTTCACCGACCTGCACGCCTGGTGCGAGGTCTATTTGCCCGGTGCCGGCTGGATCGGCCTGGACGCGACGTCAGGGCTGTTTGCCGGTGAAGGACACATTCCGTTGGCGTGCAGTCCCGATCCGGGCTCAGCGGCACCGATTAGTGGCCTGGTGGAACCGTGCGAGTGCGAATTCACCCACGAAATGTTCGTGGAGCGAATTTGGGAAGCGCCGCGGGTCACCAAGCCCTACACCGAAGACCAGTGGCTGGCGATCCAGGCGTTGGGTCGGCAGATCGATGCCGACCTGCTGGAGGGTGATGTACGCCTGACCATGGGCGGCGAACCGACGTTTGTTTCCATCGACGACCCGGACGGCGCCGAGTGGAACACCGCCGCGCTCGGGCCGGACAAGCGTCGCCTGTCCGCCGAACTGTTCCAGCGCATGCGCAAACACTACGCACCCAAAGGCCTGGTGCATTTCGGTCAGGGCAAGTGGTATCCCGGCGAGCAATTGCCACGCTGGTCGCTGAACTGCTACTGGCGCCGCGATGGTGTGCCAATCTGGCACAACAGCGCGCTGATCGCCGATGAGCAGGAAGATTACGGCGCCGATGGGGAGTTGGCCGGGCGTTTTCTGTCGAGCGTCGCCGAACGCCTGAAAATTCCGACACGCTTTGTGTTCCCGGCCTACGAAGACAATTTCTATTACCTCTGGCGCGAAGGCACGTTGCCGTTGAACGTCAGCGCCGAAGACTCACGTCTTGAAGAACCGCTGGAGCGGGCGCGCCTGCGTAAAGTCTTCAGTCAGGGCCTGGACAAGGTGATCGGCCAGGTCCTGCCGCTGGCACGCACCGCCAAGGGCGATCAATGGCAAAGCGGTCGCTGGTACCTGCGTGACGAGCATTGTCGGCTGGTGCCGGGGGATTCGCCTCTGGGTTATCGCTTGCCGCTGGCTTCACAGCCTTGGGTGAAAGCGGCCGAATATCCGTTCATTTACCCGAACGACCCCAACCAGGAATTCCCCGCGCTTCCGGACACTCAGCAGTTGAACAGCCCGGGCACACCGGCCGAAGCGCTCGAGCGCGATCTGGAGGTCGATGAATCCGCGGATTGGCTGACTCGCACCGCGTTCTGCGCCGAGGCTCGGGAAGGCCGGTTGTACCTGTTCATGCCGCCGCTGGAACGGGTCGAGGACTATCTGGAACTGGTCACCGCAATCGAGGCCACGGCCCAGGAAATGCATTGCCCGGTGTTACTCGAAGGCTACGAGCCACCGAGTGATCCACGCCTGAGCAACTTCCGCATTACTCCCGATCCAGGCGTGATCGAGGTCAACGTGCAGCCATCCGCTACGTGGGATGAACTGGTCGAGCGCACTGAGTTTCTCTACGAAGAAGCACGCCAGACCCGATTGACCACCGAGAAATTCATGATCGATGGCCGGCACACCGGCACGGGCGGCGGCAACCATTTCGTCCTGGGGGGCGCGACGCCGGCTGATTCACCGTTCCTGCGCCGTCCCGATCTGCTGCGCAGCCTGATCAGTTACTGGCATAACCACCCGTCCTTGTCCTACCTGTTCTCCGGATTGTTCATTGGCCCAACGTCCCAGGCGCCGCGTGTCGATGAAGCGCGCAACGATGCGCTGTACGAACTGGAAATCGCCTTCGCCCAGATGCCCGAACCCGGCGAGGAGTGCGCGCCATGGTTGGTCGACCGGCTGCTGCGCAACTTGCTGATCGACGTGACCGGCAACACGCATCGCTCTGAGTTCTGCATCGACAAGCTCTATTCGCCGGATGGCGCCACGGGGCGTCTTGGATTGCTGGAGTTGCGCGCCTTTGAAATGCCACCGCATGCGCGCATGAGCCTGGCGCAGCAGTTGTTGCTGCGAGCGCTGGTGGCGCGATTCTGGCGCGAGCCTTATGCACCGCCGAAACTGGCGCGCTGGGGCACTGAGCTGCATGACCGATTCCTGTTGCCGCACTTTATCGAGCAGGATTTCGCGGATGTGATCGTCGATCTCAATGCCGCCGGATACCCCGTGCGAGCGGAGTGGTTTGCCGCGCACCTGGAATTTCGCTTCCCCAAGGTCGGCGATTACGCCGTCAGCGGCATCGAGCTGGAAGTGCGACAGGCGCTGGAGCCTTGGCATGTGCTGGGCGAGGAGGGCGCGGTCGGCGGTACGGTGCGCTACGTGGATTCATCGCTGGAGCGCTTGCAGGTCAAGCTCACCGGCCTGGCGCCGCAGCGTTACTTGCTGACGTGTAACGGCGTTCCGGTGCCCTTGCAGCCGACCGGGCGAGTCGGCGAGTTCGTCGCGGGTGTGCGCTTTCGTGCCTGGCAACCGGCCAACTGCCTGCAACCGACCATCCCGGTCCACGCACCGTTGGTGTTCGACCTGCTCGACACCTGGATGCAGCGCTCGCTGGGTGGCTGTCAGTACCACGTCGCCCATCCGGGCGGACGCAATTACGACAGCCTGCCGGTGAACGCCAATGAAGCCGAAAGCCGGCGGATGGCGCGTTTCTTCCGCATCGGACACAGCCCGGGGAAACTTCCTGTACCGATTCTGGACATTAACGACGAGCTGCCGATGACACTCGATTTACGACGTTTCTAGATCGTACGCGACGCTCGGATTTTTCGTATATCCGGGCGTCATGAGCCTGCGTTAGTCTGACCGTTCTTTGCTGTCTGCCGAGCTTTCCATGCCTGACCTGCTTGACCGCTACCCGCTGACGGCGGGCACTTATCACGAACTGCTCGACGACAGCGGCGCGGTGCGCCCGCACTGGCGCCGGTTGTTCGACCAATTGCAACGCAGCACGCCAACGCAATTGGTGCAGCGTCAGGCACTGTTGGCCCGGCAGATCCAGGAAAACGGTGTGACCTACAACGTCTACGCCGACCCCAAGGGCGCTGATCGGCCTTGGGAACTGGACTTGCTGCCGCATGTGATCGCTGCGGATGAATGGCAGCAGTTATCAGCCGGAATAGCTCAACGGGCGCGTCTGTTGAACGCCGTGCTGGCTGACTTGTACGGCCCGCAGCGCTTGATTGCCGAAGGGCTGCTACCGGCAGAACTGGTATTCGGTCACAACAATTTCCTCTGGCCCTGTCAGGGCATTGCGCCGCCGGACGGGGCCTTTCTGCATTTGTATGCCGTCGATCTGGCGCGTACGCCGGACGGCCGCTGGTGGGTGACGGCGGATCGGACTCAAGCGCCTTCAGGCGCCGGTTATGCGCTGGAAAACCGCACCATCGTGTCCCGGGCCTTTCCCGAGTTGTACCGCGACCTGAAAGTGCAGCACCTGGCCGGATTCTTCCGCACGCTGCAAGAAACCCTCGCCCGCCAGGCGCCAAGTGATGACGACGCGCCGCTGATCGTGCTGCTGACGCCGGGGCGTTTCAACGAAAGCTATTTCGAACATTTGTACCTGGCGCGCCAGCTCGGTTATCCATTGGTGGAAGGCGGCGACCTCACCGTGCGCGATGCCACGGTCTACCTGAAAACCCTTAGCGGCTTGCGCCGGGTTCACGCGATCATGCGGCGGCTCGACGATGACTTTTGCGACCCGCTGGAGCTGCGTACCGATTCCGCCCTCGGCGTGCCGGGCTTGCTCGAAGCCGTGCGGCAGGGGCGGGTGTTGGTGGCCAACGCCCTCGGCAGTGGCGTGCTGGAGTCGCCGGGGTTGCTGGGCTTTCTGCCGAAGATCAATCAATTCCTGTTCGGCGAAGAACTGATCCTGCCGTCCATTGCGACCTGGTGGTGCGGCGAAGCGCCGGTGCTGGCCCAGGCGTTGGAGAAACTGCCGGAATTGCTGATCAAACCCGCGTTTCCATCACAGAGCTTCGCACCTGTATTTAGTCGCGATCTGAGTGAAAAACAGCGTCAGGCTCTGGCTGAGCGCATGCAGGCACGGCCTTATGCCTATGTCGCGCAAGAATTGGCGCAGTTGTCCCAGGCGCCGATCTGGCAGGCCGAGGACGGTCAGCTGCAGCCGCGAGCCATCGGAATGCGTGTGTATGCGGTGGCCAGTCGCGACGGCTATCGGGTGTTGCCCGGCGGTTTGACCCGGGTGGCCGCCGAAGCAGACGCCGAGGTGGTGTCGATGCAGCGCGGCGGTGCGAGCAAGGACACCTGGGTACTGGGGGATCGTCCGCCGAGCGGCGAGCAATGGAAAACCCAGCGCACAATCGGTGTGCATGACCTGGTTCGACGCGATCCGTATCTGCCGTCGCGGGTGGTCGAGAATCTGTTCTGGTTTGGCCGCTATTGCGAGCGGTGTGATGACAGCGCGCGACTGCTGCGGATCATGCTGGCGCGCTACGTTGATGGCGATGATCCGCAAGCCCTGGAAGCGGCGGTGGATCTCGGGGAGCGGCTGAATCTGTTGCCGGATGAAGGCGAGTTACCCGAGCGTCTGTTGGCCGCGCTACTCGGCGATGATTGGCCCTTCAGCCTGCGTTCCAACCTGCAGCGCTTGCAGTGGGCCGCCTCGCAAGTGCGCGGCAAGCTCTCGCGGGAAAACTGGCAGGCGCTGGTGGAATTGCAGCGCGAAGCCATGGAACTGGAAACCGAAGAGCCGGATTTCGGTGAGTTGCTGGATTTTCTCAACCGTCTGGTGATGTCCCTGGCGGCGCTGTCCGGTTTTGCCTTGGATGACATGACACGGGATGAAGGCTGGCGTTTCCTGATGATCGGTCGGCGGATCGAACGCCTGCAATTTCTAAGTGCGAGCCTGGCGGCGTTTCTGCGCGGTGCCGGTGCCTTCGATCAGGCCGGGCTGGAATGGCTGCTGGAATTGGGCAACAGCAGCATCACCTATCGTTCGCGGTATCTGGCAGTGGCGCAGTTGATTCCGGTGCTCGATCTGTTGCTGCTCGATGAGCAGAACCCGCATGCGGTGCTGTTCCAGTTGAAACTGGTGACCCGCACACTGAAACGCTTGAACGACGATTTTGCTGCGCCTCGCGAAGCGGGACTGCCGCAACTGGTGGAGCGCCTGGCGCGTTTCGATCTGGGCTGCCTGGAGAATTCGCTGTTCGGTGACGCCAGCGTCCGCGCGGCCATCGAGGGGCTGGCCGATTTGCTGCAAGAGATCGCCGATGCCAGCGGGCAGGTGTCGGATCGTCTGGCTTTGCGCCATTTCGCCCATGTCGATGATGTGAGTCAGCGCACGGTGTCCGTCTGATGAGCGCCCATTACCAGATTTTCCACGACACCCATTATCACTACGACAGCCCGGTATCCCTGGCCCAGCAACTCGCGCACCTGTGGCCACGGGCGTGTGCCTGGCAGCGCTGCACCGAGCAGCACTTGCAAATCAGTCCCGACCCGACCTCGCGTCGCGAAGAGCTGGATGTGTTCGGCAATCCGCTGACCCGGTTGGCCTTCGAGCGGCCGCACGATGAGTTGCTGGTTAACGCCCGACTCACCGTCGAAGTGCTTGCCCGGCCAGCACTGGACTTCACTCAATCTCCCGCATGGGAAGAAACCCGCAACGCGCTGACCTACAGCAGTCAGCCGCTTTCCCCTGAATTGCTGGAAGCGTGTCGTTACCGGTTCGAATCACCCTATGTGCATTTGAAACGCAACTTTGTCGATTTTTCGGAAAGCTGTTTTCCACCGGGGCGGCCGTTGTTGCTGGGCGTCCAGGCATTGATGGAGAAGATTTTCAGCGAATTCACCTTCGACGCCGAAGCGACCCAAGTGGCGACGCCACTGGTGGAGGTGCTGGAACGCCGGCGTGGGGTTTGCCAGGATTTCGCTCACCTGATGCTCGCTTGCGTGCGTTCCCGTGGGTTGGCGGCCCGTTACATCAGCGGCTACCTGCTGACCCAGCCGCCGCCTGGCCAGCCGCGACTGATCGGCGCCGATGCGTCCCATGCCTGGGTTTCAGTGTTTTGCCCGGTGCTGGGCTGGGTGGACTTTGATCCGACCAACAATGTGCAACCCGCGCTCGAACACATCACCCTGGCCTGGGGCCGGGATTTCTCCGATGTTTCGCCGTTGCGTGGGGTGATTCTGGGGGGCGGCAGTCATGATCCCGAGGTGCGGGTGACGGTTATGCCACTGGAGTAACAGAAATCAAATGTGGGAGCGGGCTTGCTCGCGAAAGCGATCACACAGTCACATAGATGTTGGATGTGCCGCCGCTTTCGCGAGCAAGCCCGCTCCCACAAGGGAATGTGCAATTCTTGAGAAGGGGTGTTTCAGATTGGCCTGTGAGGGTCAGCAAGGAACTGCTGACCCTGGACACAGATCCGGTGGGCCTGATCAGATCATCGGGCCCTGAGGGTCTCAGGCGTCGGGCGCCTGATCTTTCGGTGCTTCAGTTTCGTCTGTAGCCACTTCACCTTCGGCATCCGGGTTCAGTGCTGCTGCTTCTTCTTCAGCTGTAGCTTTCTTGCGCTGAAGCTTTTCCTCTTTCTTCTGCTCCTTGGCCAAGTCTCTCTGACGTTTGGCGAAGGAATAATTAGGTTTAGCCATGGGCGATCCTCTGGGGTCGAAGGTGAGGTTGAGCGGCGCATATTCTGCCCTGTATCGGTGCCGAGCCGTTAGCTGGGTTTTTGCTCTGTCCACTTCGGCACTACTGTTGGCTGCCAAGCGTCCAGGGCATCGATCAGGGTTTGCGGCGATTCGCTCACTTGCAGCATGTCACGGTGCGCTTCGCGAACGAAGCCTTCGCCGACGATATGATCAAGAAAACCGGTCAATTTGCTGTAGAAACCGTTCACTTCCAGCAATCCGAGCGGTTTGCCGTGGTAGCCGAGTTGGCCCCAGGTCCAGACTTCGAACAGTTCTTCCAAAGTGCCCAGGCCTCCGGGCAGCGCGATGAAGGCGTCGCTGAGCTCGGCCATCCGCGCCTTGCGCGCATGCATGCCGTCGACCACTTCCAGGCGAGTCAGGCCACTATGGCCGATTTCCTTGTCTTTCAGGCTTTGCGGGATGATCCCGATCACTTCACCACCGGCCGCCAGCGCCGCATCGGCGACGATGCCCATCAGCCCGACGGCGCCGCCGCCGTAAACCAGGGTCAGCTTGCGCTCGGCCAATGCTCGCCCGAGGGCGACAGCCGCTTCACGATAAGCCGGGTTGGTGCCGGTGCTGGCACCGCAAAATACACAAACGGACGCTAAAGACATGCCTTACTCCATGGTCAGGATGGCCACAGAGTAAAGGCAGGCGTGCGCCGCTCCAAGGTCTAAACTTCGCGTTCAGGTGTTTCGTAGCTGCCGCTGGCGCCACAGGCATAAGCGGCGAGCAAACTGCACAAAAAGCTGTTGATGGACATGACAGGCGCTCCAGATGAGGGATGACGCCCTGATGATAGGGCCGGGCCAGACGTCTGGCTGGTAGATTGTTTCGATAGGTGTCATAGCCCGAAAGTTGTATACAATTTTTGATTCAGGTCATAGGAACTTGCGAAGTTTTCAGGCAGTCTTCTGTCCATTCGCACTTTTGTTAACCCTGCCTTGGAGATTCACCATGTTTGCCAAACTTGTTGCGGTATCCCTGCTGACACTGGCCAGCAGCCAACTGATGGCTGCCGAATGCAAGGTCACTGTCGACTCCACCGATCAGATGTCCTTCAACACCAAGGCCATCGAAATCGACAAAAGCTGCAAGACGTTCACCGTTGAATTGACGCACTCCGGCAGCTTGCCGAAAAACGTCATGGGCCATAACTGGGTGCTGAGTAAAGAAGCTGACATGCAGCCGATCGCCACTGCTGGCCTCGCCGCTGGCATCGACAAGAACTACCTGCCGGAAGGTGATGCACGCGTCATCGCCCACACCAAAATCATTGGTGCCAAGGAAACCGACTCGGTGACCTTCGATGTGTCGAAGCTTGATGCCAACGAGAAGTACGGCTTCTTCTGCTCGTTCCCGGGCCACATCTCGATGATGAAAGGTACGGTTACGCTTAAGTAATCGAAGCAAGCTCATAAAAAAAGCGTCCAAGTCGGACGCTTTTTTTATGAGTGGCTTACTCCTGTAGGAGCTGTGTAGGAGCTGTCGAGTGAAACGAGGCTGCGATCTTTTGATCTTGTTCTTTAAAAAATAAAAGTCAAAAGATCGCAGCCTCGTTTCACTCGACAGCTCCTACATGGCTCCTACAAGGCTCCTACATAGCGCCTATAACGGCGTGGCGCTTAGGGGGCGAACGGCATCACGCGCTTGTGATGGGTCTTTTTATACGTATCGCAAATGATCTTGAACGCTTCCTCACGCACCGACTGGCCGTGCAGGAACGCGTCGATCTCGGCATAGGTCACGCCATGGGACGCTTCATCCGGTTTGCCCGGTGACAGGTCTTCGAGGTCGGCCGTCGGGATTTTTTCCACCAGCGATTCCGGCGCGCCGAAACTGCGGGCGATGTCCCGAACCTGGTTTTTCACCAGACCGCTCAACGGGGCCAGGTCGCAAGCGCCATCACCGAACTTGGTGAAGAAACCCATCACTGCTTCCGCCGCGTGGTCGGTACCGATCACCAGCCCCTGTGCCGCGCCCGCGATGGTGTACTGGGCCACCATGCGCATCCGCGCCTTGGTGTTGCCGAGCACGAAATCCACCGAGACCGCGTGCTTGCCTTCAAAGGCCGCCACTTCATTGGCCAGGGATTTCACAGCAGGGCCGATGTTCACGGTGTGGCGTTCGTCCGGGGCGATGAAATCCACCGAGGCCTGGGCGTCGTGTTCATCGAACTGGGTTTCGTACGGCAGGCGCACGGCGATGAACTTGTAGGCCTTGTCACTGGTTTGATCGCGCAGTTCACGCATGGCGCGTTGGGCCAGCAGGCCGGCGGTCAGGGAATCGACGCCGCCGCTGATGCCGAGCACCAGGGTCTTGAGCCCGGAATTGAGCAGGCAATCCTGAATGAAGCTGACCCGCCGGGCGACTTCGGCCTCGAGGGCGGCATGGTCGGCGAACGGCGGTTGAACGTTGAGCTGCTCAGCAATCTCACGCTGTACGGCTTGCATGAATTCACTCCTTGCTAGTGGTGCCAGATGTGCTGGAAGGGGCGGCAGGTACTTTGAACACATGTCGCAAATAGGCGACGAAATTCGGGTCTTTGCAGTGAGTCTTGCCAGGCTCATCGGAAATCTTTGCCACGGGCTGGCCGTTGCAGGCCGCCATTTTAAGCACGATGCTCATCGGTTCGACACCTGGAATATCGCACGTCAGGTTGGTGCCGATACCGAAGCTGACATTAATCCGACCGCGCAACGCTCGGAATATTTCCAGTGCCTTGGGCAGCGTCAGACTGTCGGAGAACGTCAGGGTCTTGCTCATCGGGTCGATACCCAGCTTTTGATAGTGGGCGATCGCCTTTTCTGCCCAGATCACCGGATCCCCTGAGTCATGGCGCAGGCCGTCGAAGAGCTTGGCAAAGAACAGGTCGAAGTCGTTGAGGAAGGCATCCATGGTGATGCAGTCGGTCAGGGCGATCCCCAGCAGGCCCCGATACTCGCGAACCCAGCAATCGAGAGCGGCAATCTGGCTGTCGATCAGTCGTGGACCGAGTTGTTGGTGAGCCATGATCCATTCGTGTGCCATGGTGCCCAAAGGCTTCATGTCCAGTTCCCGTGACAGGTGCACGTTGCTGGTGCCGACGAAACGCCCGGGGAAATCGTGCTTGAGCACGTTCACCACTTCTTCCTGCACCCGATACGAGAAACGACGGCGTGTGCCGAAATCGGCTACCTGCAATTCGGACAGTTCGTCTGCGCTGGCGTTGGCGGTCAGCCAGTCGAATTTGCGGTAGAGCTGCTCGCGGGCCTGTTCCAGAACGATTTCGCGGTAGCGATAGCGGTTGCGCACTTCGCTGACGATGGACAGCAGCGGCACTTCAAACAGGATCACATGCAGCCACGGCCCGCGCAGGCGGATGAACAGTTCGCCGTTTTCAATCCCGGTATGGACGTAGCGCAGGTTGAAGCGGAACAACCCGAGAAAACGCAGGAAGTCCGGCTTCATGAAGCTGATGCGTTCCATGAAGCTCAACTGATCGGCGCTCAGGCTCAACTCGGCCAGGCGTTCGATCTGGAAGCGTATCTCTGCCAGATAGGGGCGCAAGTCCTCACTGTTACGGCAACGAAACTCCCATTCGACTTCCACGTTTGGGTAGTTGTGCAGCACCGCCTGCATCATCGTCAGTTTGTAGAAGTCGGTGTCGAGCAGATTCTGCACGATGCGATCGCCAAACACGCTCTCGCTCATAACGGGGTTCTCCACATTGAATAGCGATAGTGGCGCATATCGGTGATGGGTATTGCCAGCAATTTCTGCGTTGACCGTGACTGTGTAGGAGCTGTGTAGGAGCTGTCGAGTGAAACGAGGCTGCGATCTTTTGATCTTGTTTTTACAAAAATCAAAGTCAAAAGATCGCAGCCTCGTTTCACTCGACAGCTCCTACACAGCTCCTACAGGGGTTATTCGGCGGGCGTAGGGCTGTCGATCTGCTCCAGCATCCACTTCACAAAGTCCCGCACCTTGGGAACTTCCGCCGAGTGCTCGGGATACGCCAGGTAATAGGCATCTGTGCTGGGCATTGCGTGCTGCCAGGGTATGACCAGTTTGCCGTCGGCCAATTCCTCTTCCACCAGAAACCTCGGCAACAGGGCCACACCGCAACCGACCTGGGCGGCGCGGATGCACATGTAAAAGGTTTCGAAGCGCGGGCCGTGGTAGCTGTGTTCAGTGTGGTAGCCCTGACTGTCGAACCAGTCGTGCCAGGCCTGGGGGCGCGAGGCGTTTTGCAGCAGGACGAGGTCGGTGAGCTGCGTAGGGTCGGTGAACGGCGTGTCCGGCAGGCTGCCCGGCGCACACACAGGAACAAGCTCCTCGCCAAACAATTTCAGGCATTCGGTGCCCGGACGGGAGCCTTGGCCGAAGTAGAACGCCAGGTCGCTGCGACCTTGCAGCAAATCGTCGGCTTCCTGCTCGCTGCACAGGTCCAGATGGATCGAAGGATGGCGCAGGCGCCAGCCTTTCAAGCGTGGCACCAGCCAGCGCGCGCCGAAGGTCGGAGGTGTTGAAACCCGCAAGACTTCGGTCTCGCCGCCGTAGGAGCGCAGGTAATGGGTCGACATCTCGACCTGCGTGAGGATTTTTCGGACTTCCACCAGGTACAAATCACCGGCGGGCGTCATTTGCAGGCGTCGGCGCACCCGGCGGAACAGCAGGTGCTGCAGCAACTCTTCGAGTTGCGCGACCTGTTTGCTGACGGCGCTCTGGGTCAGGTTCAGCTCTTCGGCGGCCCGGGTGAAGCTCAAATGCCGGGTCACGGCCTCGAAACACTGCAGCGCGGTGATCGACGGCAAGTAGCGTTTATTCAGCATGGACGGTCCTTTTTCTTGTTTCTTTTACTGCCAGCAATTCAAAGCATGAATAAACGGAATGATATCTCTCTTAAAGGTCGTTTGTTGGGTAACCTCCAGGGAGCTAAAACTACAGGTCTGATCAGCCGTGAATATCCGGCTGCACGTTTTCTGTTTTTTGCTTGAGGAGTGACCCATGGTTGCCGCATTGCTTGATCGTCTTGGTGTGAACCCGGCCCTGTACCAGAACGGCAAAGTGCCGGTGCATTCGCCGATCGATGGCAGCCAGATTGCTGCCGTGAACTGGGAAGGCGCCGCTGAAGTCGAGCAGCACATCAGTCGTGCAGATCATGCGTTCGAATTGTGGCGCAAGGTCCCGGCCCCGCGCCGTGGCGAACTGGTGCGTCAACTGGGCGACATCCTGCGTGAATACAAGGCTGATCTCGGCGAGCTGGTGTCCTGGGAAGCCGGCAAGATCACTCAGGAAGGCCTGGGTGAAGTTCAGGAAATGATCGACATCTGCGACTTCGCCGTCGGCCTGTCCCGTCAGTTGTATGGTTTGACCATCGCCTCCGAGCGTCCTGGCCACCACATGCGCGAAACCTGGCACCCGCTGGGCGTCGTCGGCGTGATCAGCGCCTTCAACTTCCCGGTCGCGGTCTGGGCCTGGAACACCACGCTGGCGCTGGTCTGCGGTAACCCGGTGATCTGGAAACCGTCCGAGAAAACCCCGCTGACCGCACTGGCCTGCCAGGCGCTGTTCGACCGTGTACTGAAAAACTTCAGCGACGCCCCTCCACACCTGAGCCAAGTAATCATCGGCGGCCGCGATGCCGGCGAAGCGCTGGTTGATGATCCGCGTGTCGCGCTGATCAGCGCCACCGGCAGCACCCGCATGGGCCGTGAAGTGGCGCCGAAAATCGCCGCACGTTTCGCCCGCAGCATTCTCGAACTGGGCGGCAACAACGCCATGATCCTCGCGCCAAGCGCCGACCTGGACATGGCCGTTCGCGCCATCCTCTTCAGCGCCGTCGGCACCGCTGGTCAGCGTTGCACCACCCTGCGTCGCCTGATTGCCCATGAGTCGGTGAAGGAAGAAATCGTCACCCGCCTCAAGGCTGCCTACTCCAAGGTTCGCATCGGCAATCCGCTTGAGGGCAACCTGATCGGTCCGCTGATCGACAAACACAGTTTCGACAACATGCAGGACGCGCTGGAACAGGCCTTGAGCGAAGGCGGCCGGGTGTTCGGCGGCAAACGCCAGCTGGAAGATAAATTCCCTAACGCTTACTACGTCTCGCCGGCCATCGTTGAAATGCCGGAGCAGAGCGATGTGGTCTGCAACGAAACCTTCGCGCCGATCCTGTACGTGGTTGGTTACAAGGACTTCGACGAAGCGCTGCGCCTGAACAACTCGGTGCCACAAGGCCTGTCCTCGTGCATCTTCACCACCGACGTGCGTGAAGCCGAGCAGTTCATGTCGGCGGTCGGCAGCGACTGCGGCATCGCCAACGTCAACATCGGCCCGAGCGGCGCGGAAATCGGCGGCGCGTTTGGTGGCGAGAAAGAAACCGGCGGTGGTCGTGAATCGGGCTCCGATGCATGGCGCGGGTACATGCGCCGCCAGACCAACACCGTGAACTATTCGCTGGAGTTGCCGTTGGCTCAGGGCATCACGTTCGACTGATAGGCCCCTTCGCGGGCAAGTCGGATCGCCGCCCGCTCGCTCCTACAGGATCACTCAACACCTGTAGGAGCGAGGCTTGCCCGCGAAGCTTTTGCTTTGTTGTTTGTTAGGTTTCTGTTGGAGTCTGGCAATGCCGTTACGCGAAGAGTGTCTGTGGGAAAAACTGACGCCGCAAAGGCCTGACAACGCGGCGCTCAAGGGCGAAGTGAAGGTTGATGTCTGTGTCATCGGCGCCGGTTTCACTGGTTTGTCGGCGGCGGTGCATCTGCTGGAACAAGGTAAAACGGTGTGCGTACTCGAAGCCCATCGCGCCGGTCACGGCGGTTCGGGGCGTAACGTCGGGCTGGTCAACGCCGGGATGTGGATTCCACCGGACGAGATCGAAGCCGGGTTCGGCGAAGTGGTCGGCAGTCAGCTCAATCGTATGCTGGGTGCGGCGCCGTCCCTGGTGTTCAGCCTGGTCGACAAATACAACATCGATTGCCAGTTACGCCGCGAAGGCACGCTGCACATGGCGCACAACGCTCGTGGCGAAGCTGATCTGCGCAGTCGTGAAGAACAATGGAAACGTCGCGGCGCGCCGGTCGAGCTGCTGACCGGACAAGCCTGCGAGCAAGCGACGGGCACCAAAAAGATCGCCGCCGCGTTGCTCGACAAGCGTGCTGGCACGATCAACCCGATGGCTTACACCACGGGGCTGGCCAAAGCGGCCATCAGCCTCGGCGGTCAGCTGTTCGATCATTCCCCGGTCACCCGGCTCGAACGTCAGGGCCAACGCTGGTCGGTACAAACCGCACAGGGTTCGGTGCTCGCCGAGCAAGTGGTCATCGCCTCCAACGCTTACACCGAAGGCGACTGGACGGAGCTGCGGCGCAATTTCTTCCCCGGCTATTACTATCAAGTCGCTTCGGTCCCGCTGACCGAAGACGCGGCGCAGCAAATCCTGCCCGGCGGCCAGGGTTCCTGGGACACTCGCCAGGTATTGAGCAGTATTCGTCGCGACAAGGACGGTCGTCTGTTGCTCGGCAGCCTCGGCAACGGCAATCAGAAACCGACCTGGTTCCTCAAGGCCTGGGCTGATCGGGTGCAGCAGCACTATTTCCCCTACCTCAAACCTGTGGAGTGGGAATGCACCTGGACCGGTTGCATCGCGTTTACCCCCGATCACTTGATGCGTTTATTCGAACCGGCGCCCGGTTTAGTGGCAGTCACCGGGTATAACGGGCGGGGTGTGACGACGGGAACGGTGGTCGGCAAAGCCTTTGCCGATTATCTGTGTAACGGAAATCCTCAGGCGCTACCGATTCCCTTCGCGCCCATGCAGCCATTGGCGGGGGTGGGCTTGCGCAGCTGTCTGTACGAAGCTGGTTTCTCGCTGTATCACGCAGGCCAGTGCTTGCGGATCGTTATTTGATTGTTGAAATTTGTTGCTGGAAGCGGCGCTTTTTCGCGCAGCGACTAGCCTGTAAAAGGTGCGGGTTGTAGCAGTACCGCACCAGCAGTGTGCACTTCGGTGACGCACGTTGTTACAGGCTGGTTGCACGTCGTTTGGCGCCGCGGTTGCAATGATGGCGCGTGCGGGTTGCGCCTTTAAAAATAAATGGTTTCACCTTCCGCGGTTTAGACGGTTGCACGCCCAATGAAAATGGGATCGAAACAGTCGAAATAACAATAAAGCAGCGACTTTTCTCAGAATAAAAAACCGATGGCACGGCCCTTGCTCTGAGCATTCAGAGAAGTCGCAGTGCCAACTAAAAAAAAACCTTGGAGCACCACCTCATGTCCCAGACGTTTTACAAGAAAGGCTTTCTGGCCCTCGCAGTGGCAACTGCGTTGGGTGTTTCTGCGTTTGCACAGGCTGATGTGAAAATCGGTGTGGCGGGTCCGATGACAGGTGCCAACGCGGCATTTGGCGAGCAGTACATGAAGGGTGCACAGGCTGCAGCCGACGCGGTCAACGCGGCGGGCGGCGTCAACGGGGAAAAAATCGTACTGGTGAAGGGCGATGACGCCTGCGAACCGAAACAGGCTGTGACGGTCGCCAAGGACCTGACCAACCAGAAAGTCGCCGGCGTGGTCGGTCACTTCTGCTCCTCGTCGACCATCCCGGCCTCCGAGATCTACGACGAAGCGGGCATCATTGCAATCACCCCAGGTTCCACCAACCCGGCAGTGACCGAACGCGGCCTGAGCGCCATGTTCCGTATGTGCGGGCGTGACGACCAGCAAGGCATCGTGGCCGGTGACTACATCGTCGACGTGCTCAAGGGCAAGAAAGTCGTCGTCCTGCACGACAAGGACACCTACGGTCAGGGTCTGGCGGACGCTACCAAGGCCCAGCTGGAAAAACGCGGCGTGAAACCAGTGCTGTATGAAGGCCTGACCCGTGGCGAGAAAGACTTCAGCACCATCGTCACCAAAATTCGCGGCGCTGGCGCCGACGTCGTCTACTTCGGCGGCCTGCACCCGGAAGCCGGTCCTCTGGTTCGTCAACTGCGTGAGCAAGGTCTGAAAGACGTCAAGTTCATGTCCGATGACGGCATCGTGACCGACGAACTGGTGACCACCGCTGGCGGCCCGCAATTCGTTGACGGCGTGCTGATGACCTTCGGCGCCGACCCACGCCTGCTGCCAGACAGCAAAACCGTGGTGGACGAGTTCCGCAAAAAAGGCACCGAGCCTGAAGGCTACACCCTGTACGCCTACGCTTCGGTTCAGACCCTGGCTGCTGCTTTCAACGGCGCCAAGTCCAACAGTGGCGAGAAAGCCGCCGAGTGGCTGAAGAAAAACCCGGTCAAAACCGTGATGGGCGAGAAGACCTGGGACGCCAAGGGCGACCTGAAAGTCTCCGACTACGTGGTTTACGAGTGGGACAAGGATGGCAAATACCACCAACTGGAAAAGCAGAAGTGATATGAACTGCTGATTTGCCCGGTGCCTTGTGCGCCGGGCAATCAAACAACATGTCCGTGCAGTACCTGTCTTTTCTCGTAGAGCTGCACACAACCGAGTGGCTTCGGCGGCTGAACCCCGGTCCGTTGCACCCCGGCTTCTGTGCAGTCTCTCAAATGCGTGAGATTGCGTTATGGATGGTATTTTCCTGCAGCAACTGGTCAACGGCCTGACCCTCGGGTCGGTCTATGGCCTGATCGCCATCGGCTACACAATGGTCTATGGCATCATCGGCATGATCAACTTCGCCCACGGCGAGGTTTACATGATTTCCGCTTACCTCGCGGCAATCAGTCTGGCTCTGCTGGCATACTTCGGTATTGAATCCTTCCCGCTACTGATGCTTGGCACCCTGATCTTCACCATCGTGGTTACGGCGGTGTATGGCTGGGTCATCGAGCGCGTCGCCTACAAGCCACTGCGCAACTCCACCCGACTGGCACCGCTGATCAGCGCCATCGGGATTTCGCTGATCCTGCAGAACTATGCCCAGATCGCCCAAGGCGCGAAGCAACAAGGTGTTCCGACCTTGCTGACGGGAGCCTGGCGCGTCGAAATCGGCACCGGTTTCGTGCAGTTGACCTACACCAAGGTGTTTATCCTGATTGCCGCATTCGCCGGCATGGCCTTGCTGACCTACGTCATCAAGTACACCAAGCTCGGCCGCATGTGCCGCGCTACCCAGCAAGATCGCAAGATGGCCTCGATCCTGGGGATCAACACCGACCGCGTGATTTCCTACGTATTCATCATCGGTGCAGCCATGGCGGCCCTGGCCGGCGTGCTGATCACCATGAACTACGGCACATTCGACTTCTATGCCGGCTTCATCATCGGTATCAAGGCGTTCACCGCCGCGGTACTCGGCGGCATCGGTTCGCTGCCTGGCGCGATGCTCGGCGGGATCATCCTCGGGATCTCCGAGTCGCTGTTCTCGGGTCTGGTGAACTCGGACTACAAAGACGTTTTCAGCTTCTCGCTGCTCGTTCTCGTTCTGGTCTTTCGGCCCCAAGGCCTGCTCGGCCGTCCTCTTGTGTCGAAGGTGTAAGCGATGTCCTCAACCACTAAAAAAACCATTGATCTCAAAAGAAGCCTGGTTGACGCGATTCTTGCCGGCCTTGTCGCCCTGATTGTGTTCGGCCCGATTGTCGGCGTGGTCCTCGACGGCTACGGCTTCAATCTGGAAACGACCCGGGTGGCGTGGATTGTCGCTATCGTCATGGCTGGCCGGTTTGCCCTGAGCCTGTTCCTGCAAACGCCCAAGGGCCTGAAGATTCTTGAAGGCTTTGAAAGCACCGGCTCCGGGGTTCATGTACTGCCGCCTGATTACAAATCACGCTTGCGCTGGATCATCCCGCTGTTGATCCTCGTTGCCGTGGTGTTCCCGTTTTTCTCCAACTCCTACCTGCTGGGCGTGGTCATCCTCGGGCTGATCTACGTATTGCTCGGGCTGGGCCTGAACATCGTGGTCGGCCTCGCCGGTCTGCTCGACCTGGGTTACGTGGCGTTCTACGCCATCGGTGCCTACGGCCTGGCGCTGGGTTATCAATACCTCGGGCTGGGTTTCTGGACGGTGCTGCCGCTGGCGGCCATCACCGCGGGCCTGGCAGGTTGCATCCTCGGGTTCCCGGTGTTGCGGCTGCACGGTGACTACTTGGCGATCGTGACGTTGGGTTTCGGCGAAATCATTCGTTTGATCCTCAACAACTGGCTGTCCCTGACCGGCGGCCCGAATGGCATGGCGGCTCCGTTGCCGACGTTCTTCGGCCTCGAGTTCGGCAAGCGTGCGAAGGAGGGCGGTGTCCCGTTCCATGAGTTCTTCGGCATCGCCTATAACCCGGACGTGAAGTATTACTTCATCTACGCGGTGTTGTTCCTGGTGGTGCTGGCCGTGCTGTACATCAAGCACCGCTTGACTCGCATGCCGGTCGGTCGCGCCTGGGAAGCCTTGCGCGAAGACGAAATCGCCTGCCGCTCGATGGGCCTGAACCACGTACTGGTCAAGCTCTCGGCGTTCACCATCGGTGCCTCGACGGCAGGCCTGGCCGGGGTGTTCTTTGCCACCTATCAAGGTTTCGTCAACCCGACCTCGTTTACCTTCTTCGAATCGGCCCTGATCCTCGCCATCGTGGTACTCGGCGGCATGGGTTCGACCATCGGCGTGGTGATTGCAGCCTTCGTGCTGACCGTTGCCCCGGAACTGCTGCGTGGCTTTGCGGAATATCGCGTGCTGCTGTTCGGCGTGTTGATGGTGTTGATGATGATCTGGCGACCGCGCGGCCTGATTCGGATCAGCCGTACCGGTGTGACCCCGCGTAAAGGAGTAGCGCCATGAGCGAAGTCGTACTCTCGGTCGAGAAGCTGATGATGCACTTCGGCGGCATCAAGGCGTTGAGCGATGTCAGCCTCAAGGTGCATCGCAACTCGATCTTCGCCCTGATCGGTCCCAACGGCGCCGGCAAGACCACCGTGTTCAACTGCCTGACCGGTTTCTACAAGGCCTCCGGCGGCAAGATCGAACTCAATACCCGCGGCGAGCGTACCGATGTCATTCAGTTGCTGGGTGAATCGTTCAAAGCCACGGATTTCGTTTCGCCGAAAAGCTTCATCACCCGGATGCGCTACAAGATGTTCGGCGGCACCCACCTGGTGAACCGTGCCGGGCTGGCGCGCACGTTCCAGAACATTCGCCTGTTCAAGGAAATGTCGGTGCTGGAAAACCTGCTGGTGGCCCAGCACATGTGGGTCAACCGCAACATGTTGGCCGGCATCCTCAACACCAAGGGCTACCGCAAGGCCGAAAGCGATGCGCTGGACCACGCCTTCTACTGGCTGGAAGTCGTCGACCTGGTCGACTGCGCCAACCGTCTGGCCGGTGAACTGTCCTACGGCCAACAGCGCCGTCTGGAAATCGCCCGGGCCATGTGCACCCGGCCGCAGATCATCTGCCTCGACGAACCGGCTGCCGGCCTCAACCCTCAGGAAACCGAAGCGCTGAGCGCGATGATCCGTCTGCTGCGCGACGAGCACGATCTGACCGTGGTGCTGATCGAACACGACATGGGCATGGTAATGAGCATTTCCGACCACATCGTGGTGCTGGACCACGGCATCGTCATCGCCGAGGGCGGACCTGAAGCGATTCGCAACGACCCGAAAGTGATTGCGGCCTACCTGGGCGCTGATGAAGAGGAAGTGGTGCTATGAGCCAACCCATCCTCGAACTCAAGGATCTGGATGTGTTTTACGGGCCGATCCAGGCCCTGAAGAAAGTCTCGCTGCACATCAACGAAGGTGAAACCGTCAGCCTGATCGGTTCCAACGGCGCCGGTAAATCGACCCTGCTGATGTCGATCTTCGGCCAACCGCGAGCGGCTGACGGGCAGATCATCTATCAGGGCGTGGACATTACCCACAAGTCGTCGCACTACATCGCGTCCAACGGCATCGCTCAATCGCCTGAAGGCCGGCGGGTGTTCCCCGACATGACCGTCGAGGAAAACCTGCTGATGGGCACCATCCCGATCGGCGACAAGTACGCCTCCGAGGACATGCAGCGCATGTTCGAGCTGTTTCCGCGGCTCAAGGAACGCCGTAACCAGCGGGCCATGACCATGTCCGGCGGTGAGCAACAGATGCTCGCCATCGCCCGTGCGTTGATGAGCCGGCCCAAGCTGTTGTTGCTCGATGAACCGAGCCTTGGCCTGGCGCCGATCGTGGTGAAACAGATCTTCGCGACCCTGCGGGAACTGGCGAGTACCGGCATGACTATCTTCCTGGTCGAGCAGAACGCCAACCACGCGTTGAAACTGTCGGACCGGGCGTACGTGATGGTCAACGGCGAGATCCGCATCACCGGCACTGGCAAGGAGCTGCTGGTGAACGAGGAGGTGCGTAACGCTTATCTCGGCGGGCACTAAACCGTAACACCCACAAAAAACGCCCTGAGGAAACTCAGGGCGTTTTTTTTGCCTGCTTGAAGGGGGCTGTGTAGGAGCTGTCGAGTGAAACGAGGCTGCGATCTTTTGATCTTGATCTTAAAAAATCAAAGTCAAAAGATCGCAGCCTCGTTTCACTCGACAGCTCCTACAAGGGTTATCAGATCGGTGTCAAATGGGCGGAATGGAAATTGTGGAAAACAATATTCACAAGCTCTCAAAGCGCGACATAAAGCCGCTGCAAATAGTTGTTTTGTCACGGTTTTGACTTGTCCCCGTTTGCTGTGGAGCTGGCTGTGAATAACGTGGGAGTAGCTGTCTGAGAGCCTTTGAATCCGTGGCTTTCAGCGAGGTGGTTGTTTTTTGATCAGTCGTTTTTGCTCGACCCGGAGCAGGCTTTGTCAACCTTTTTATTGGTGACCAACGTGACCGGAAATGTGAAGGGTCAGCCTGTGGATAAGTCTGTGGTTAAACTCTGGAAAGACTCGGCTGAGGGCCGTAGTTACTGGCTTGGCGCCATCGTCGGTTTGATCGGTGCATCGTGCAAAATGCCATGGGCTACACCGCTGACACCCGAGGGTCAAGCGAAAAACTTTGTAATCTGCCCGCAAAGCCTTGTGGATAGCGGCTCCCAGCTTTTGCACTTGCCCCCGGAAATTGTGGACCTGCCTGTGGATAACGTGCGCGTACATGGCTACAAGCCACGTAGAACAAGGCGTAGGCAGGGTTGATTACTTTTCATACAAAAAAACAATACTTGTAGGAGCTGTCGAGTGAAACGAGGCTGCGATCTTTTGATCTTGTTCTTTAAAAAATCAAAGTCAAAAGATCGCAGCCTCGTTTCACTCGACAGCTCCTACGCAGCTCCTACACAGCTTCTGCACGGTGGAATGGTTGCCCGTGGGGGCGAGGCCGGGCATGCTGCCAGCTGATTTTCTATTCCAATGGCTGACCGTCAGCCGAAGCAAGGAGAACACGATGTCCAACACCCTGTTTATTACCGGCGCGACCTCCGGTTTTGGTGAAGCCTGTGCCCGTCGTTTTGCCGATGCCGGCTGGAAACTGGTGCTGACTGGCCGTCGTGAAGAGCGCCTCAACGCCCTGTGCGCCGAGTTGTCGAAGCAGACCGAGGTCCATGGCCTGGTGCTCGACGTGCGTGATCGCAAGGCCATGGAGGAGGCGATCGCCAACCTGCCGCCGTCCTTTGCCAAGCTGCGCGGACTGATCAACAACGCCGGCCTGGCACTGGGCGCTGACCCGGCGCCGAAGTGCGATCTTGACGATTGGGACACCATGGTCGACACCAACATCAAAGGCCTGATGTACGCCACTCGCCTGCTGTTGCCACGCCTGATCGCCCACGGTCGCGGTGCCGGTATCGTCAACCTCGGCTCTGTCGCCGGCAATTATCCGTACCCGGGCAGCCATGTTTATGGTGGGACCAAGGCATTCGTTGGACAGTTCTCGCTGAACCTGCGTTGCGACTTGCAAGGCACTGGTGTGCGCGTCAGCAATATTGAGCCGGGCCTATGCGAGAGCGAGTTTTCGCTGGTGCGTTTCGCCGGTGACCAGGAGCGTTACAACGCGACTTACGCCGGTGCGGAGCCGATCCAGCCGCAGGATATCGCCGAGACCATTTTCTGGGTGCTCAATGCGCCGGCGCACATCAACATCAACAGCCTGGAACTGATGCCAGTGAGCCAGACGTGGGCCGGGTTTGCGATTGAGCGTAATAACAAGGCTTAAGACCGCGTAACGGCCATCGCGGGCCGGCCTCGCTCCTACGGGTTCAGCGCAATCCCTGTAGGAGCGAGGCTTGCCCGCGAAGGCGGTCGATCAGTCAGCGAAGATAATCGACCAACCCGCTGTAGCAAGTCGCCAAGTGATAAGGCGTCGTCGAAGGCATGTCCTTGCGGCTGACCTCGCCCTGCTCATCACGACACTCATACCAGCCGCCCACATGCAGAAAGCGCTGCTGCAACGCCTGCAACTGGCGTTGCACCGAGGCCTCGCTGTCCGGACGCAAGGTCAGGGCACGCAAATATTCAGCCTGGGCCCAAATGCGTTGGGTGGCGTCCTTCGCCGAGCCGTTCAGATCGAGCATCGCCGCCACTGCACCGGTTTGCGGATCGATGCCCAGTTGCTCGGTCAGCACAAACGCGCGCTCCAGCGAAGCATGCAGTGTTGATCCGCGCAGCAAGGACGAAGACTCCAGCAGGAAATACCACTCAAACTGGTGCCCCGGTTCAAACCAGTTATCCACAGCACCCAACGGTTTTTCCATCAACACGCTGTGTTGCGGGTCGATGAAGCGCTTCTGCATGGCTGTGCATAACTCGACCAGCGCCCGTTGCACGGCGATGTCTTCGCGCACCGACAAGGTGGCAAGGAACGCTTCGGCCAGGTGCATCAGGGGGTTTTGCAGGGGGCCGGAGCTGAGCGAGGACCAGTCACGGTCGAGGCTGGCTTCGTACAGGCCGTCGCCCGTGGCGAACCGCTGCGCCAGCACTTCCAGCGTCGCGTTGAGCACCGACTCCACCAGCGGCTCGCGAACCTTGCCCCAGTAATGGGCGCACGCGAACAGGATGAAGGCGTGGGTGTAGAGGTCTTTGCGCTGGTCCAACGGCGCACCTTGCGGGTCGATGCTGTAGAACCAGCCACCGTGTTCGGCGTCGTGGAAATGCTGTTGCAAGGAACGGAACAGCGCTGCAGCGCGCTCCTCGGCGGCCGGCACCTGGCCGATCAGGCTGGAAAAAAGATACAGCTGGCGCGCGCAGGCCATCGCCCGATAGCGCTGGGGTGGCAGTGGCTGATGCCCGGCGTCCAGCGCTTCGTACGGCAACGCCATGTCGGCATTCCAGCCGGGGCCTTGCCAGAGTGGCACGATCACGTCCTGGAAATGCTGTTGCACCGAGGCGAACAGGGCGGTCAATTCAGGCTGGGAGGCGGAGCGGGAAACAGGCGGCATTGGCTGGCGTCGTCACGGCAGGGTTGATTGCGCGACATGTTAGCAGGCCTGAGAGATGCGGTGTCTGTCAGGCCGCCATCGCGAGCAAGCCCGCTCCCACAGAGGGACAGGTGACCCTGTAGGAGCGAGGCTTGCCCGCGAAGAGGCCATCACAGACAAAAAAGAATCAGCCCGCCAACAACCAGACCCCGGTCGCCGCCGACGCCGCCCCAGCCAATCGAACCAACGGCGCCGCCGCTTGCGGCAACACGCGCACCACGCCATAACCCGCGGCATGCAACGCCGCCGTCGCCGCCACAAAACCTGCGGCATACGCCCAAGGGCTCGACATGTCCGGCAACTCCAGCCCATGCGCCACCCCATGGAACAGCGCAAACAACGCCGTCGCACCGACCGCCACGCTCAACGGCGGACGCACCGCCAGCGCAACCGCCAGGCCCAGCGCCAGCACCGACGCCGCAATCCCGCTTTCCAGCGCCGGCAGGTTAAGCCCTTCAAACCCCAACAGGCCGCCAATCAGCATGGTGCCAACGAATGTGCATGGCAGCGCCCCGCGCGCGGCGCCTTTTTGCTGCGCTGCCCACAAACCCACCGCCAGCATCGCCAGCAAATGGTCCAGGCCGCCAATTGGATGGCTGATGCCGGCGAGCAATCCGTTGTCGCCATGACCCGGGTGGGCGAAGGCGATGGCTGGGGTCAGCAGCAGGGCCACAGCGCCCAGGATGCGTTTCAGTGTCATGGATAAGCTTCCTTGTTGATAAGTCTTGATCAGGCTGCGGTCAGCAGGCCTTGGCGTTCGATGAAGGCGATGATTTCTTCCAGGCCCAGACCGGTTTTCTGGTTGCTGAAGACAAACGGTTTGCCGTTGCGCATGCGTTGGGTGTCGCTGTCCATCATCTCCAGCGACGCGCCCACCAGCGGCGCGAGGTCGACCTTGTTGATCACCAGCAAGTCGGATTTGCAGATGCCGGGGCCGCCCTTGCGCGGCAGTTTGTCGCCGGCCGAGACGTCGATCACATAAATGGTCAGGTCGGACAGTTCCGGGCTGAAGGTCGCCGAGAGGTTATCGCCGCCGGACTCCACCAGAATCAGATCCAGGCCCGGGAAGCGGCGGTTCAGTTGATCCACCGCTTCGAGGTTGATCGAGGCGTCTTCACGGATCGCCGTGTGCGGGCAGCCGCCGGTTTCCACGCCGATGATGCGCTCCGGCGCCAAGGCTTCGTTGCGCACCAGGAAATCGGCGTCTTCGCGGGTGTAGATGTCGTTGGTGACGACGGCCAGGTTGTAGCGGTCGCGCAGCGCCAGGCAAAGCGCCAGCGTCAGGGCGGTTTTGCCGGAGCCGACCGGGCCGCCGATGCCGACGCGCAGGGGTTGTGTGTTCATGTGGTTCTCCAAATTGAAAGGCCCTAGGAACGGAACAGACGGCTGTACTGGCGCTCATGGGCCATGCACGCCAGGGACAGGCCGAACGCGGCGCTGCCGTAGTGTTCGGGGTTGATTCGGGTGGCGTCTTGCTGGGCTTGTTGCAGCAGCGGCAGCAGTTCGCTGGTCAGGCGTTGCGCAGCTTGCTGGCCGAGCGGCAGGGTTTTCATCAGCACCGCCAACTGGTTTTCCAGCCAGCTCCAGAGCCAGGCCGCCAGCGCGTCTTGCGGGCTGATCTGCCAGGCGCGAGCCGCCAGCGCCCAGCCAAGGGCCAGGTGCGGTTCCGGGCGCTGCTCTAGAAAAGCGCGGGCTGGCGCATCGAGTTCCGGCAAGCCGTTGAGCAGTTGTTGCAACGAATAGCCCATCTGCCGGCTCTCCTGATGCAGCTCGCGGGTTTCCCGGCTGGCGCGGTGTTCTTCGCAGCGTTGCAGCAACTCGGCCCAGTTTTCCTCTGCAGCAGCCACGCAATGGGCGAGCAGCAGCGGCGCTTCGAAACGTGCGAGATTCAGGATTAGCTGGTCGCTGATCCAGCGTCGCGCGCTGTCTGCATCGTTCACCCGGCCGTTATCCACAGCCATTTCCAGGCCTTGCGAATAGCTGTAGCCGCCAATCGGCAGTTGTGGGCTGGCCAGGCGCAGCAGCGCCCAGGCCGTGTTCATAACCGGACGCCGAACTGGTGCAGTTTCGGCGGGTAGTTGAAGTCCTCGTCGCCGTGGCGGGAATGGTGATGGCCGCCGCCATAGGCGCCGTGTTCCGGCTGGAACGGCGCCTCGATGTTTTCGACCTCGGCTTCCAGCTGTTCGAGCATGGCCTTAAGCACGTAATCGTCGAGCAACCGCAGCCAGCCGTCGCCGACTTGCAGGGCGACATGGCGATTACCCAGGTGATAGGCGGCGCGGGTCAGTTCGAATGCATTGGCGCAGGTGACGTGCAGCAGTTGTTCGGGGCGGGCGCAGACACGGACGATGCGCCCGTCTTCGGCTTGCAGGCATTCGCCGTCATACAGCGGCGGCTGACCGCGCTCCAAAAACAAACCGACGTCCTCGCCATCGGCACTGAAACAGCGCAAACGGCTTTTGCTCCGGGCTTCGAAGTTCAGGTGCAACTCGGCGGCCCAGACGGGTTGAGGGTCGATTCTGCGATGAATCACCAGCATCGGGAGGCTTCCAGCAATGGACAATGCTCAGGCTAGAGCAAGGGGCTTGCCAATCGGGCGATACGTAGGAAATACCTGTCGGAGCGTAGTGGGTGTTTCAGGATGTTGCAGGATTTTGAACTGGAATGGTGCGGGGATTTTTCGGTAGCACCAAATTGATGCTTTGCATGCTTTTTGTGGGAGCGGGCTTGCTCGCGAAGGCGGTGTGTCAGAAAGCACATGTATTGACTGACACACCGCTTTCGCGAGCAAGCCCGCTCCCACAGGGGGTTATTCGGTGCTGCCGAGGCCTTGCCAGTGCTTGAGACCGATGAAGATAAAGCGCAGTTGTTGAGTGATTTTTGCCTGTGGCGTCAGGTGCTCGGGCAGAGCCGCGGCCGGCGGATCGATAATGTCCGGCAAGGTCGCAAACACGCTTTTGACGATCAGGTCAGCCATGACGCTCAAACCGGCGATGTCCAGATGCTGCAGCTTCGGCATCAGGGACAGGTCGGCGGCGAGGTCCGAGCTGATGTCTTCGCGTAAACGCCCAATGGCCTGCCGCACCGGTAGCGATCCGCCGTATTGCTCGCGAGCCAGAAACAGAAACTGAGAGCGATTGGCCGAGACTACGTCGAGAAAGATCCGTACCGAAGCGTCGATGATGCCGCCCATGACGAACTCGTTATGGCGCACCAGGCGAATGGTTTCACGAAAGGTCTGGCCGACTTCACTCACCAGCACCAGGCCCAGTTCATCCATATCGGCAAAATGCCGGTAGAAACCGGTGGGCACGATGCCGGCGGTTTTCGCGACTTCGCGCAGGCTCAGGCTGCCGAATCCTCGGCCGCATTCCATCAGGTGACGGGCAGCGTCCATCAGGGCGTTGCGGGTTTGTTGTTTCTGTTCGGCGCGGGGCAGCATCGCAAGAGTGTTTTCTGGACAGGGACAGCGGCGCACTCTAGCAAATCGGCTTCGCTGGCGTCGAACGACTATCGGGGGATCATGCGGGGGATGTGCGGGTTTTAAAGGGTGGAACCCTATAAAGTCAAAAGCCCAATCGGTTGATTGGGCTTTTTTTCAGGGCCGCCATGGGCTCAGCTCAAAGCGCTGTTGCGTTCGATTACACGGTCACCACCACCTTCGGCCAGGGTTTGACCTTGTGGAGTGCGGTCGGAACCGTCAGCAGCCAGGGTTTGACCTTGTGGAGTGCGGTCGGAACCGTCAGCAGCGAGGGTTTGGCCTTGTGGGGTGCGATCGGAACCGTCAGCGGCCAGGGTTTGACCTTGTGGGGTGCGATCGGAACCGTCAGCAGCCAGGGTTTGACCTTGTGGAGTGCGATCGGAACCATCAGCAGCCAGGGTTTGGCCTTGTGGGGTGCGATCGGAACCATCAGCGGCAAGGGTTTGGCCTTGTGGAGTACGGTCCGAGCCATCCTGAGTGATCAGGCCTTTTTCTTTCAGGCGATCGTTACCGCCTTCAGCCAGGGTCTGGCCTTGTGGAGTGCGGTCGGAACCATCGGCAGCGACGGTTTGGCTGAACACCGAGTAGCTTGTTTTGACTTGTGGAGTGGCTTGGTCTGCAGCTGGCAGGGCAAAAGCGGTGCTGGCCAGCAGTGAAAGGGAAAGGCTAAGCAGTAATTGGCGTTTCATGATGGGTTGCTCCTTGGGAGGGCGATAAAGTGGGTACGAGGGCAATGCTACTCTCGATAAGTCGATATAAAAGTTCATAAACGCAATGGTAATAATCAACGGAATTGATTGTTCGGCCGAAGCGCTCTAGAACGGGCGTCTCCGGCGAACGTTTTTGCCCTGCGGTGGGTATTTTCGACCCACTCGTGCCGCACAAAAGTGCGGGGCCGGTAACGCCGGATTCGGGGCGAGTCTGTCCCCGGCCGATTATTTGAGGATTAATCGGCGTTTCGGTTAAACCTGCGGGCGGTTTTTCAGTCGTAGATTCCATGGCAGGCCGGTTCTGGCCTAACGTTTCACACGTGCGTCGCAGTCAGGGCGCTCAGTCGTATCAGGAGCTCTGTGCAATGACGCGCACTCGTAAAATTGTTACCTGGACCTTCGCCAGCCTGATTGTCCTGCTGGCGGTATTGGTTCTGATCATCGTGTTCTTCGATTGGAACCGGATCAAACCGCCCCTTAATGCCAAAGTCTCCGAAGAGCTGCACCGCCCGTTCGCCATCAATGGCAACCTCGCGGTGGTCTGGCAGCGCGAGCTCGACGAAGGTGGTTGGCGGGCCTGGGTGCCGTGGCCGCACGTGGTGGCCGAAGACCTGACCCTGGGCAACCCGGACTGGTCGAAGAAGCCGCAGATGGTCACCCTCAAACGCGTCGAACTGCGCATTTCGCCTTTGGCTCTGCTGGCGCAGCGGGTGGTGATTCCGCGCATTGACCTGACCGAACCGAATGCCGACCTGCAGCGCCTGGCCGATGGCCGCGCCAACTGGACGTTCAAATTCGACCCCAAAGACCCGAACGCCGAACCTTCAAACTGGGTGGTGGACATCGGTGCCATCGGCTTCGACAAGGGTCACGTCACCCTCGACGACCAGAACCTCAAGACGCAGCTCGATGTATTGATCGATCCGCTGGGCAAACCCATTCCGTTCAGCGATATCGTTGGCGACAAAGCCGCGAAAACCGCTCAGGAGAAAGGCGCAGCCCCGCAGGATTACGCGTTCGCGCTGAAGGTCAAAGGCCAATACCACGATCAGAAACTCGCGGGCGAAGGCAAGATCGGCGGGTTGCTGGCGTTGCAGGACGCGGCCAGGCCGTTCCCGCTCCAGGCACAAGTGAAGATCGCCGACACCAGCGTCGAACTGGCCGGCACGCTGACCGACCCGCTGAACCTCGGCGCCCTGGACTTACGCTTGAAACTCGCGGGCGCCAGCCTGGGCAATCTCTACCCGCTGACCGGTGTGACGCTTCCGGATACGCCGCCGTACGCGACCGACGGGCACCTGATCGCCAAACTGCATGAGCCCGGTGGCGCGGTGTTCCGCTATGAAGAGTTCAACGGCAAGATCGGTGAGAGCGACATCCATGGCAGCCTGGCTTATGTCGCCAGCCAGCCACGGCCGAAACTCAGTGGGGCGCTGGTTTCCAATCAATTGTTGTTTGCCGACCTGGCGCCGTTGATCGGCGCCGATTCCAACGCCAAGCAAAAGGCCCGTGGTGGCGAAAGCAAGCAGCCGACGGACAAGGTGTTGCCGGTCGAGGAGTTCAAGACCGAGCGCTGGCGCGACATGGACGCCGATGTCGAATTCACCGGCAAGCGCATCGTCCACAGCGAAAAACTGCCGTTCAAGGACCTCTACACGCACCTGGTGCTGACCGACGGTGTTCTAAGTCTCGAACCTCTGCGTTTCGGCGTGGCAGGCGGCACCCTGGATGCACAGATTCGCCTCAATGGTCGTACCGAACCGTTGGAAGGCCGGGCCAAACTGACAGCGCGCAAGTTCAAGCTCAAACAGTTGTTCCCGACCTTTGAACCGATGAAAACCAGTTTCGGCGAGCTCAATGGCGATGCCGACATCACCGGCCGCGGCAACTCGGTGGCCAAGTTGTTGGGCGGCGCCAATGGCAATCTGAAAATGCTGATAAACGATGGCGCCATCAGCCGCGAGCTGATGGAACTGGCCGGGCTCAACGTCGGCAACTATGTGGTGGGCAAGATCTTTGGTGACAAGGAAGTGAAGATCAATTGCGCAGCGGCCGATTTCGACATCAAGACCGGGTTGGCCACTACGCGATTGTTTGTCTTCGATACCGAGAACGCGATCATTTATATCGATGGCACGGCAAACATGGCGACGGAGCAACTGGACCTGACCATCACTCCGGAATCCAAAGGCTGGCGGTTGATTTCGTTGCGTTCGCCATTATATGTGCGGGGCAAGTTCATCAAGCCGGATGCGGGTGTGAAGGCAGTGCCGCTGATTCTGCGTGGCGCGGGGATGGTGGCGCTGGGCGTGATTGCCGCGCCGGCAGCAGGGTTGCTGGCATTGGTGGCGCCGAGTGGGGGTGAACCGAATCAGTGTGCGCCGTTGCTGGAGCAGATGAAGGCGGGCAAGGCGCCGGTGACCGTCAAGCCCACAAAATAATCGGGGGTGTTAGTGAGGGCGCCTTCGCGGGCAAGCCTCGCTCCTACAGGGGAATATTGATCCAATGTGGGAGCGAGGCTGGCCGCGAAAGCAATCTGACAGGCGCTAAAGATCTTTCAGGATGTCGGCCATGTCATCCGCATGCTCTTCTTCCTGCGCCAGGATGTCTTCGAAGATGCGTCGTGTGGTCGGGTCTTTTTCGCCAATGTACTGGATGATCTCGCGGTAGCTGTCGATGGCGATCCGCTCGGCGACCAGGTCTTCGTAGACCATCTCTTTAAGAGAATTGCCCGCCACGTACTGCGCGTGGGAGTTTTTCGACAGCAGGTCAGGGTTGAACTCCGGCTCACCGCCCAATTGCACGATGCGCTCAGCCAGACGGTCGGCGTGCTCGGCTTCCTGGGTCGCGTGCTCGAGGAATTCACCGGCGGCGACGTTGGCTTTCAAGCCGCTGGCCATGAAGTAGTGGCGCTTGTAGCGCAACACACAGACCAGTTCAGTGGCCAGCGATTCGTTGAGCAGGCGCAGCACTTCTTCACGGTCGGCGCTGTAGCTTTCGGTCACCGCGCCGTTCTCGACGTTCTTGCGGGCCCGTTCGCGAAGGGTGGTTACATCGGACAAATGCATGTCACTCATCTCGTTCTCCTGGAGGCTAATCCGGTTTGCGTCACCTTCTGGGGAAGTGATCGCTACTTAAGGTGTGAGTGACGGGCGTTGCGAAAAGTTTTATGTAATTTGGCAGTCGAAGCGATCACGCCAAAGCATGCCCGGACAGCAGCGCCTCCTCGCGCAACCACGCAAAAAACGCGCGCACCGGCGGGTGTCGCTCACGTCCCGGCACACAAAGCGCGCTGTAGCCGGCGCCATCCACCTGAACGTCGCCCCGGTAAGCCACCAGCAAACCGCTGGCCACGCTTTCCGACACCAGAATGTTGCTCGCCAGCACCAGGCCTTGCCCGGCGATCGCCGCTTGCAGGGCGTAATGCTCTTCGTCGTATTCACGGACCGCCGGTTGCCCCGCCAGCCAAGTCTCGCCGGATTGCGCGCACCAGGCCTCCCAGCCGTGGGCGTACAGTTTGGAGTTGTGCCAGCGCACGCTGATCAGCGCGGGCACTCGGTCAGCCGCCAGGGCCACCTGCTCGGGCGAGCCATAGACGCCGAACGATTCGTCGAACAGGCACAGCCCATAAAGGTTCGGGTAGTCATCCAGGCTGTAGCGCACCACCAGATCGACGCTGGCGTCCTGATGCAAATCGATGACCTCGCAATGGGTATCCAGGCGCAGGCTGATGTTCGGATGACGGGCGTAGAACCGACCCAGGCGCGGAACCAGCCACAGCGCCGCGAAGGCGGCCGTGGTGGAAATCGTCAGGCTCGCGCCACTGCGTTGCGGGCGCAGGGTGTCGACGCTTTGCGCCACTTCCAGCAAGGCGCCGTGCAGGCTGCGAAACAGCCGTTCGCCGCAGTCGGTCAGGCGTACTTGCCGTGGCAGCCGCTCGAACAGCGGGACGCCAAGCCAGCTCTCCAGCGAGCGGATCTGATGGGACACCGCCGTCGGCGTCACCGAGAGTTCTTCGGCGGCAGCCTTGAAACTCAACAGGCGCGAGGCGGATTCGAAGGCCCGCAGGGCGGTCAGCGGCAACGAGGCAAACATTCAACAACTCCATGGATGAAATGGATTCATCCAGACTGATTTCTGCTCATTTGAAGAAGGGCGGCCATGCGCTTCAAGCTGCAAGCCACAAGCAGTTCGAGTTTAGCCCTTAAGGAGATTCAGATGAGTAAGATTCTTGCTGTCCACGCCAGCCCTCGCGGCGAGCGGTCTCATTCCCGGCGCCTGGCTGAGGTGTTTCTTTCAGCCTGGCAGGCGCGTAACCCTCAGTCGCAGCTGACCCGCCGGGAAATTGGCCGGGCGCTGATTCCGCCAGTCAACGAGGCCTTCGTGGCCGCTGCTTTTTACCCCGATCCGGAGGCGCGACCGTTGTCGATGCAGGCCGACCTGGCGTTCAGCGACGAATTGGTCGGCGAGTTGCTCGGCCACGATCTGCTGGTGATTTCCACGCCGATGCACAACTTCAGCGTACCCAGCGGCCTCAAGGCCTGGATCGACCAGATTGTGCGGCTCGGGCTGACGTTCAATCACACCCTGGACAACGGCGTGGCCCAGTACGAACCGCTGGTGCGAGGCAAAAAAGCCCTGATCGTCACCAGTCGCGGCGGTTTCGGTTTTGGGCCGGGCGGTGAGCTGGAGGCGATGAACCATGCCGATCCGTTGTTGCGCACCGCGCTGGGGTTCATCGGCATCACTGACATCACCGTGGTGGCCGCCGAGGGCGAAGAATCTGCCGCACGCACCTTCGAGATTTCGGCGGCCGAGGCTGAACAGCAACTGCTGACGCTGGCCCGGGAGTTCTAGATGGCCTGGCTGTTTCTGCTGATCGCCGCCGGGTTCGAAGTCACCTTCGCCATGGGCATGAAGTACGCCGAAGGCTTTACCCGACTGTGGCCTTCGCTGATTACGGTGGTCGCCGCAGTAGGTGGAATTTACTTCCTGACCCTGGCCATGCGCGAGTTGCCGGTGAGCATCGCCTACCCGATCTGGACCGCCATCGGTTCACTGGGCACGGTGTTTCTCGGCTTTGCGCTGCTGGGCGAAAGCCTGACGGCGCTCAAACTGGTGTCGGTGGGGCTGATCGTGGCGGGCGTGGTGGGGCTGAAGTAGGGCGGATGTCATAGACTGGTCGTCGAGTTGTCATCTTGGGTGGCGATGCTTGGCTGACGTCTTGCATCGCGCCTTGCTTCATCTCACCGATCACAAGGATGTTCGCCCATGTCGCAAGGTTCCGCTACGCGTTACCCGTTGGTGCTGGTCCCGGGAATGCTCGGGTTTATCCGTCTGGTGCTCTATCCATATTGGTACGGGATCATTTCAGCGTTGCGCCGGGGTGGGGCAACGGTGTTTGCGGTGCAGGTCTCGCCGCTCAATTCCAGCGAGGTGCGCGGCGAGCAGTTGCTGGCGCGGATCGAAGAGATCCTGCGGGAAACCGGGGCCGAGAAGGTCAACCTGATCGGTCATAGCCAAGGCTCGCTCACGGCCCGTTACGCAGCCGCCAAACGCCCGGATCGCGTGGCGTCGGTGACTTCAGTTGCAGGGCCGAACCATGGCTCGGAACTGGCGGATTATTTGGAAAAACACTACCCGGCAGACACCGCGAAAGGTCGGCTGCTGGCGGTACTGCTGCGGCTTATCGGCGCGTTGATGAGCCTGTTGGAAACCGGTTATCGCGGCCCGAAATTACCGGTGGATATCCACGCGTCCCACGAGTCCCTGACGAGTGCAGGCGTGGCGGCGTTCAATCAGCGTTATCCACAGGGACTGCCGGAAACCTGGGGCGGGCACGGTCCGGAAGAGGTCAACGGCGTGCGCTATTACTCGTGGTCCGGGACCTTGCAGCCGGGCAAGACGGATCGCGGCGGTAACCTGTTCGACGGGACGAATCGCAGCTGCCGGTTGTTTGCCAGGACGTTTGTGCGCGAAACCGGGCATTGCGACGGGATGGTCGGGCGTTACAGCTCGCACCTGGGGACAGTGATTGGTGATGAATATCCGATGGATCACTTCGACATCGTCAATCAGTCGCTGGGGTTGGTGGGGAAGGGAGCTGATCCGGTGCGGTTGTTTGTCGAGCATGCGGCGCGGTTGAAAGCGGCCGGCGTGTAGGCGTCAGTTAGACCGCGTTATCGTTCTTCGCGGGCAAGCCTCGCTCCTACAGGTTTTGAGTCGTGCCCGGAATCGGCGACCGACACAAAACCTGTAGGAGCGAGGCTTGCCCGCGAAAGCGTCGGCTCAGGCAACACTAACCTTACGGCCGAGCACGGTAGTCCAGCGCTCCGAAAGCACCACCCCACCCAACGTCAACACCCCACCCACCAGGTGATACAGCGCCAGTTGCTCATGCAGCACCACCGCCGCAATCAACGCCGTTATCAACGGCAGCAAATTGAAAAACAGCGTGGTCCGGCTCGGTCCCAAACGCACCACGGCCTGCATCCACGCCAGCGGCGCGACCATCGAAGCCAGCAGACAGGCGTAAAGCACCAGCGGAATATTCTGCAAGGTCGGCCCGACCTTTGGTGAAGCGACAAACAGCGGAAACAGCACCACCACCGCCACCAGTACCTGCAAATACAACAACACCAGCGGCGGCAGGCGCAGCTGCCATTTCTTCAGCAGGGTGCTGTAGATCGCGTAGGCCAGGGTGGCGATGAGCATCATCGCATCGCCCAGGTTTATCCCGTGCTCGAGCAATGCGCCGAGGCTGCCGGACGACACCACCACCAACACCCCGGCAAACGACAACACCGCGCCGGCCAATGCGCCCGCTGTCAGGCGTTGACCGAGGCTGACAATCGCCATGGCCAGCGACATCAAGGGCATCAGCGACAGAATGATCCCCATGTTGGTGGCCGACGTCAGCGTCGCGGCGAAGTACGCCAGGCTCTGATAGACCGCCATGCCCAGCACGCCAAGGATGAAAATCCTGCCCAGGTTCGGGCGGATCTGCGGCCAGTGCGCGATCACCGGTTTGAGCATGAACGGCGTGAACAGAATCCCGGCCAGCAGCCAGCGGTAGAAACCAATCTCGGCGGGGAAGATCGCCCCGGCTGACATCTTGGTGATCACGGTATTGCCGGCCCAAATGAAAATGGCCAGCAGGGGATAAGTGTATTGCATCAGGGAAAACCAGAACGTTAATGAAGGGCGATTATCTCTTGTCTGGATGCGAGCCTATACTTCGATCCAGACAACCTGCCCCCGATGACGGACAGCATGAACAGTAAACACATCGACCTGCTGGATTTCAGCGAGTTGCCGGCCCCGGTCTACTTTCGCTACGCCGACTTTGACGCGCACCGTTTTGCCTCGGCTCATCGTCATCCGTGGGGCACGCTGGAGTATTCAGCCCACGGCGTGCTGCACATGGACATCGGGGGCAGCCGCTTTATGTCGCCGCCGCAATACGCGGTGTGGGTGCCGCCGCAGACGGAGCACAGTTTCTACAGTAACCAGCCGATCAACTATCGCGCAGTCTGTCTGGATCCGCTGTTGTGTCGCGATCTGCCGCAACAGGCCTGCACGCTGGCGATCAGCGACATCCTCAAGGCCATCCTCAAGGATTTCGCCGCCCGCGATGTGAAGATTCCCGAGCAAGAGGCGGACAAGCGTCTGGCCCAGGTGCTGGTGGATCAGCTGCAACAGGCACCCATTCATGAGTGTTACTTGCCCTATGCCAGTAGCCCGGGATTGCTCGGGATACTGGAAGCCTTGCAGGCCGAGCCCGGCGATAACCGACCTTTGGCAGACTGGGCTGCGCAAATCCATGTCAGCGAACGCACCCTGGCGCGGCAGTTTGTCCGCGAGTTGGGCATGAGCTTCGGCGAGTGGCGGCAACGCTTGCGGTTTCTGGCGGCCATCGAAGCGCTGGACAGTCACCGCAGCGTTCAGGAGATTGCCTTCGACATGGGCTACAGCACCGGCTCAGCCTTTATTGCGATGTTTCAACGTCAGGCCGGGTGTACGCCGGAGCAGCATCGACGCAGCCACCTTGAGAGCAGGAAGGTGTAACAGGCGTTGTCTACACTCCTGATTGAGGTCGCGCCCCTCGGCGCGGCAACAAGGAGAAAACTCCATGAAGATGTTGCGTGCCCCGTTGTTGATGATCGGTTTGCTGCTCTGCTCCCAGGGCTTCGCCGCCACTGAGCAACAGAACAAGATGACCACCTGCAATGCCGACGCCACTGCCAAAAGCCTCAAGGGCGACGAGCGCAAAGCCTTCATGAGTACCTGCCTCAAAGCCGCACCGGCGGCCAACGACGCAAAAGCCCTGACCCCTCAGCAAGAGAAGATGAAGACCTGCAACGCCACCGCCGCCACTCAGGCGCTGAAGGGCGATGCGCGCAAAGCCTTCATGAGTGATTGCCTGAAGAAAAAATAAACAGCTCGGTCATGGGTAAGGTTGGAGGCTTGTAGCGGCTGTGCCGGCCCCTTCGCGAGCAAGCCCGCTCCCACATTCGATCGAGTTCTTCCAGATGGAATGCGTTCGAATGTGGGAGCGGGCTTGCTCGCGAAGGGGCCGGCATGAACGCTGCAAGAAACCGCTGAGCCCCCGACCAAGGTCGACCTACACAATCTCTAGTGCTGGCATCCGAACGCTGGCAGACTGCCAATCCTTTTACGCCGTTCGTTTTGAGGCTGTATGCCAACGTTTTCTCAACGCCAAGTTTTGCTGCTGATCAGTTGGGTCATCATCTTTGGTGGTTTGCTGCTGGTGATCCCGCTGCGACTGCTGCCCAGCCTGCTGGCCGGGTTGCTGGTGTTCGAACTGGTCAACATGCTCACCCCGCAATTGCAGCGGCTGATCGAAGGTCGGCGCGCGCGCTGGCTGGCGGTGGCGTTGTTGGGGACGTTAGTGGTCAGTGTGTTGACGCTGATCTTTGCCGGCGCCATCAGCTTTTTGCTGCACGAGGCGGAAAACCCCGGGGCTTCCCTCGACAAATTCATGCACGTGGTTGACCGTGCGCGCGGGCAACTGCCGCCGTTCATCGACGCCTACCTGCCCGCCAGTGCCGCCGAGTTCCGCGTGGCCATCGGCGAGTGGATGAGCAAACACCTGAGCGACTTGCAACTGGTCGGCAAGGACGCGGCGCACATGTTCGTGACGCTGCTGATCGGCATGGTGCTCGGGGCGATCATCGCCTTGCAGCGCATACCGGACCTGACCAAGCGCAAGCCCCTTGCCGCCGCGTTGTTCGACCGCTTGCACCTGCTGGTTCAGGCGTTTCGCAACATCGTGTTCGCGCAGATCAAGATTTCCCTGCTCAACACTTTCTTCACCGGGATCTTCCTGGCGGTGATCCTGCCGATGTTCGGCATCAAGCTGCCGCTGACCAAAACCCTGATCGTGCTGACCTTCCTGCTCGGCCTGCTGCCGGTGATCGGCAACCTGATGTCGAACACGCTGATCACCATCGTCGGCTTGTCGCTGTCGATCTGGGTCGCCATGGCGGCGCTGGGTTATCTGATTTTTATCCACAAGCTCGAGTACTTCCTCAACGCGCGCATTGTCGGCGGGCAGATCAGTGCCAAGTCGTGGGAGTTGCTGCTGGCAATGCTGGTGTTCGAGGCCGCGTTCGGCCTGCCGGGGGTGGTGGCGGGGCCGATTTATTACGCGTACCTGAAGAGTGAGTTGAAGCAGGTGGGGATGGTTTGATCCGGCATTTGTAGTGCCTGACAAGCACCCTTCGCGGGCGAGCCTCGCTCCTACAGAGATCGCGTCAATCCTGTAGGAGCGAGGCTTGCCCGCGAAGGGCTCGGCTCGGTATTAGATCAATCCATCGTGCCGTAACGCTTCATCGCTTCAATCGCCAACCCGCTACCAATGCTGCCGAAGATATTCCCCTCAACATGCCGAGCATTCGGCAACATCGCCGACACGCTGTTGCGCAGCGCCGGAATCCCGCTCGAACCGCCGGTGAAGAACACCGTGTCGACCTGATCGACGCGCACATTGGCGTCGTTCAGCAGTTGGGTCACGCTGTTACGCACGCGCTCCAGCAAATTGTCGATGGCCGATTCGAACAGCGCCCGGCTCAGCTCCACGCTCAAGCCCGGCTCGATACGGTCCAGCGGCACATGGCGGCTTTCGGTATGGGTCAGCTGGATCTTGGTTTCTTCCACTTCCATGGCCAGCCAGTGGCCGGCGCGTTGGTCGATCAGCTTGAACAAGCGATCGATGCCGCCGGTGTCTTCGATGTCGTAACGCATGCTGCCCAGGGCCAGGGTCGATTTTTGCGAGTACACCGAGTTGATGGTGTGCCAGGTCGCCAGGTTCATGTGGTGGCTGGTCGGCATGTAAGCGCCGCTCTTCATGCGGCTGCCGTAGCCGAACAGCGGCATCAGGCCTTGCAGGCTCAGCTGCTTGTCGAAATCGGTCCCGCCAATGTGTACGCCGCCGGTGGCGAGGATGTCATCGTGACGGTTGTCGTGGGTGCGGCGCTCCGGGGACAGGCGCACCAGCGAGAAGTCGGACGTACCACCGCCGATGTCGACGATCAGCACCAGCTCTTCCTTTTCGATGGTCGACTCGTAGTCGAACGCCGCCGCAATCGGTTCGTACTGGAACGACACATCCTTGAAGCCGATGGCGCGGGCCACGTCTACCAGGGTGTTCTCGGCTTCCTGGTCGGCCATCTCATCGTCGTCGACGAAGAACACCGGGCGACCCAGCACCACTTCATCAAACTCCCGACCGGCGGCAGTCTCGGCGCGCTTCTTCAGTTGACCGATAAACAGCCCGAGCAGGTCCTTGAACGGCATCGCCGTGCCGAGGACGCTGGTGTCGTGCTTGATCAGCTTGGAGCCCAGCAGGCTCTTGAGCGAGCGCATCAACCGGCCTTCGTAGCCTTCCAGGTACTCGTGCAGCGCCAGACGGCCGTACACCGGGCGGCGTTCTTCCATATTGAAGAAGACCACCGAGGGCAGGGTGATCTTGTCGTCCTCCAGCGCGATCAGCGTTTCCATGCCGGGGCGCAGCCAGCCGACGGTGGAGTTGGACGTGCCGAAGTCGATACCGCAGGCACGGGCTGGAGATGCGTTTTTCATGTCTTTCGAGTTCCGGTTAAAAAACGGCCGCGCAGTGTATGTCAGTGCGGCGAATATTCGAAGGCCGACTATCCGCTAAATCTCGGTGATTGGCGCCTTGTAAAGATGGCGAGATGCCCCAAACTTGTCTGCATTGCAGCTGGCAGCCCCTGGACGGTCGCAAGAACCGTCCACCGCTGCCGATAAACTTCTGATGCGCTGCCCGGTCACAACCTTGAGATCGGTCAACCCGCCGTCTGCCAAAGAGCGCAGACTGCCGGTGGCGGCGCGATATCGATAACGGATGGTGATCCTTAGATGGACTTCAAAGACTATTACAAGATTCTCGGTGTGGAACCGACCGCGGACGATAAGACGATCAAGGCGGCTTATCGCAAGCTGGCGCGCAAATACCACCCCGATGTCAGCAAGGAAAAAGACGCCGAGGCCAAGTTCAAGGACGCCTCGGAAGCCTATGAAGCGCTGAAAAGCGCCGACAAACGCGCCGAATACGACGACTTGCGCAAATATGGCCAGCATGGCCAACCGTTCCAGGGGCCGCCGGGTTGGCAGGGTCGTGGCGGCGGTGGTTTCGGTGGCGGTCAGGACACGGGCGATTTCTCGGACTTCTTCAGTTCGATCTTCGGCAACCGTGGTCCTGGTTTTGGTGGTGGGCAGTCAGGCCGCAGCGCCGGGCGTCGAGGGCAAGACGTGGAAATGGAACTTGGGATTTTCCTGGAAGAAACTCTTTCGAACGAGTCGAAGAAGGTCACCTTCCAGGTGCCGCAGTACAACGCTGCCGGCCAGCACGTCAGCAACACCAGCAAAAGCCTTAACGTGAAAATTCCGGCCGGCGTGACCGATGGTGAGCGCATCCGCCTCAAGGGCCAGGGTGCGCCGGGTGTCGGTGGCGGCGCCAATGGCGACCTGTTCCTGATCATTCGCTTTGCGCCGCACCCCAAGTTCGACGTCGAAGGCGAGAACCTGATCATCACCTTGCCGCTGGCACCGTGGGAACTGGCGCTGGGCACCGAAGTGGCAGTGCCTACACTGACAGGCAAGATCAACCTCAAGGTGCCGGCCGGCAGCCAGAATGGCCAGCGCATGCGCGCCAAGGGACACGGTCTGCTGAACAAGGCGGGCGAGCGCGGCTATCTGTTCGTGCAATTGAAGGCGGTCATGCCCAAGACCTCGAGCGATGAGGTCAAGGCGTTGTGGCAGCAACTGGCAGAAAAAGCGGCGTTCAACCCGAGAGAAAATTTCTGATCCAAGAGACGGAGTAGCCCATCATGAGCAACCCCCTGATCGTTCAACTGGACATGGCAGAATTCTGTGAGGCGACCGACCTGTCGGACGTCTACGTGATCGAAATCGTCGAGCACGGCATCCTCGAACCTCAGGGCGAGCAGCCCAAGGATTGGCGTTTCAACGATTATGAACTGGCCCTGGCCAAGCGCGCCGCCAAGCTGCGGCGCGATCTGGAACTGGAGTGGGAAGGCGTCGCCCTGGCGCTGGACCTGCTGGAAGAAGTTCAGCAGCTACGGGCCGAGAACCGGATGCTCAAGCAGCGGTTGGGGCGGTTGGTGGTCGAGTAACCCCACCACACCCCGGCTCCTATAACGGTTTCAGGCCTTGCGGGGCAACACCACGGTAAACAGCGTGCCATCCGCTTCACTGGACGTTACCTCAATCGTCCCGCCGTGCGCATCGACCACTTCCTTGACGATAAACAACCCCAGGCCAAGGCTGGTGGAGGGCTGACCGAGTTCCTCGTCTGCGCTGCGCACCAGCGGATCGAAAATCGTGCCGATCGCGTCTTCGGAAATCGGAGCGCCGTAGTTATGCACCGTCAGGCGCACCGTGTCTGGCTCGCCTGTCAGGGTCAGCGTCACATCACGTTTGTTCAAACCATGCTGTAAAGCGTTACCGATCAGGTTCTGCAACAGTTGTCTCACCCGTCCGGCATCCCAGACACCTCGCAGGTCGCCCACCACGTTGACCGTCGGATCGCACTCCGGATTACCAGCGCAGGCTTCGGCTATCGCCGCCTGTACGGCATTGGCCAGGTCCATGGGCGCCGGTTCGATCGGCAGGCTTTTACCCAGACGACTGCGTACCAGTTCGAGCAAATCACTGACCATCGCCGCCATGTGCCGCGCGCCGTGCTTGATGTTGACCGCGCAGGCCAGCGCATCGCCTTCCAGCGTGGCTTTGCGCAGAAGCAGTTCGGTGGACATGCTCACCGCTTGCAACGGTGCGCGCAGGTCATGCCCGAGTATCGCCAGAAAGATGTCCCGCGAACGATTGACCTGTTCGGCATAAGCAGCGGTCGATTCGGCAAGGGCTTCGTCGATCGCTTCGTTGAAACGGATCATGTCCTGGAAGTAGGCCAGGTCCGGCGACTCCAGGCTGCCGACCCACAACCGAATCACACAGGCCCGCAAGTGGCGGAACTCGCTGGTCATCTGCACCAGGTCGAAGCCCACGGTGTGCCGCAATTCCCCATGACTGGCGCCGGCCTCGTCCAGGCTCGGGGTTTTTTCCGGGCCTTCACCCTTGGCCTTGGCCATCTGTTCGCGGGTGGTTTGCGCGGTGGTCATGTCTCGCGCCGCGGCCAACAAAATCGCCTTGGCGTGATCGCGCAGGGCGACCCGGTCCATGTTTTCGGCGGCCGGGGTGATCGTTCTGGCGAACTGTTCCCATTCATCGACGATACGGTCCACGTGTTGCCTGATGAATTCGGATAAGCGCATGGCCGTTACCTGACTGGAAATTCTGGGCATCTTAGCCTCTTTACCGATGGGTAAGAACTACCGCTGACAAACCGGATCATGCCTGTGCTTTGTGCGGGTGGTATTTAGTTATTGTTTAGATTCTGAAGTTGGATGTTGTTGTGTGTTTTGTCGCTGTTTTGCAGCAATTATTTGGACTTTTGTTTTTGCCGGCATTGAATAAGCTGGGTGCTCTATTGACCGCATAAGGATATGCGCAATGAATGAATTTTCAGACGATCCACTTGTTGATGTTTATCCAGAAGTAAACGCCGGCGAGAACATTTATGCGAATTATCTTGCAACTAAAGTTCCCGGCGTCATTAAAAAAGCGTCCCTGGCGAGACGGGTATCGACTGCAGATCTGAAGCCGGACTTCCCCGAGTGGTACGTAAAGGCCAGCGCCATCGATCGTCTCTATCTCAAGGAACTCATCGATGAGCGTTGGCGATTGCAAGACAGTCTGGATAACACCCTGGGTGATTTACAAAAGGACATCCATGCATTCGCTAAACCCTTGCTCGTTAAAGCGCTGAAAGAAAAGCTGAACCTGACACTGGATGTCCACGCAACGACGGTGCGGCTTTATATTCCCGCGCTCCTGGGTTTTGGCATCGACACCCATACCAGCCGGCTCAGGCAGTCCACCCTGCTGGAGGCTGCGCTGCACAACTTCGAGGACGCTGAAACCCGTGCAGGCGCTTTTCGCGATGGCTCCGGTATTTTCACCACCGATGCCGAAGGGGCCCCGAAACGCCATTCGCTGACCCTCGAGAGCTTTGCCAGCCTCTGCCGGAATCTGGATCTCGGTGCGCAGTATCAGCGGCACATTAACGGTTTGCTGAACCCCGCCGGGGTTGATGCGAAGGCGTCCATCGAGCAGCACTTTATCGGCACCGAAAAGGCTGCGTTCAATGAATCAGCGATGATTGCGTATTTGAAAGGGACTATTACTTCTTATGCGTATGGCAAGTTACAGCAACTGCGGGATAGTCAGGCGAACATCACGCTGAATAATCGCCAGTTACACGCTCATCGATTGTCCCTGTTGGGTGTGAAACTGTCGGGCATCGTGTTGTTCAGTGCGGTGGCTGATCCAAAGCAAATCAAACAAATCTATGACGAACTGGTTCCAACACATCAACGAACAATGCTGGAGTGGTCGCGCAAACTGGATATCTTGCCCGGGCAGGAGTTTGACCAGTTCAAACTGCTCAAGGCGTTTTTTTCCAATGGTCCTTCCGGTGTTGTTGAAGAGATGCTGCGCAGGGACGATATCGACAAACAAAGTCGACTGGACGGGACCCTGATCGCCTACGTGCCCGACGACCCTGATCATCCCTTGAAAGAATATGCCTCCTTCACCGATTTCATGAAGGAGCTGACGAGCCAGCTTCGCTCGTCGGACTATCAACAATTTTTCAGCCGATTCGTACCGCAAAAAGACAAGGGCGGGTTTTTCGCTCGCGTAAGGGAGCGCTTCAATACCTTTACCTGGCATCAGCGCGAACCGTTGAGCATGGGGCCCTGGTGGCGCGAAACTGCAGTTGAAAACCCCAATGCGGAGCCGATCACCAATGTGATTGAGGGCGCACTCTGGCCTCAGCTCGGTCGATGGCGCTGTGACAAGGCCATCGCGGATTCGCGACACATTGCCGTTCCCACGGGTGATGAAGATGCCAATGTTCGCTGGAGGCGACTGAACAGTTATCTGAACATCGGCTGGAACGTGTTCAACTTTGGCGCGATGCTGGTGCCGGGCCTGGGAGAAGCCATGCTGGGCATCATGGTCGGGCAAATGCTGCTTGAAACCATGGAGGGCATCGAAGACTGGAGCAAGGGCGACAAGGAAGAGGCGGCGGCACTCCTGACCGGTGTCCTGATCAATGCTGCCCAGCTGGCAATCATGGCGGCAGGGCATGTCTTGCCGGCGGGCGCAGCGGCAGCGGTCAAGCCTTCGCCTTTTGTCGACCAGTTGAAGCCAGTCGTACTCGCTGACGGCAAGACCCGTTTGTGGAACCCGGACTTGAGCGCGTACGAGCATCCCGTCAGTTTGAGCCCTGATTCGAAGCCAAATGAACGCGGCCTTCACCTGCACAACGACCAGGAGTTCCTGTCGCGCGACGGCAAGGCCTTCGCGGTGCAAGACGATCCACTCACGGGCGAACCGCGAATCCGTCATCCGCAGCGTCCGACGGCTTACCAGCCAAAACTCGAGCACAACAATGCCGGTGCCTGGCACACCGAACTCGACCATCCCATCGAATGGACCACCGCCGAACTCATGTGTCGATTGGGGGCGAAGGGCGAAACGTTCGATGAGGCGACGCTTGAACGCAACCGCATCGCCAGTGGGGTCGAAGCCGACGTATTGCGACGCCTGCACGTCGAAAACGAAGCGCCACCGGCGTTGCTGGTCGACACTATCGATCGGTTCAAGGCATGGGCGGATACGGGGAAGCTGCCCGAGCACGGTTTGCCGCGTTCAAACAACGCTGGCGTGCTGGTGCTTCAGGATGCTTTTGCGCAATTGCCCACTCGCGTGGCCGAGGAGCTGCTGGCCGCCGCTGATCCGGCCGACTTGCGAGTACTTGCCGAACACAAGCGTATTGGCCTGCACCTCAGGCAACAGGTACGCACCGCCTTGCTGGAGGTGCGCCTGGCGCGCGCCTATGAAGGGCTGTTCCTTGATTCCCTGCATGCTGCGGATACGGAAAGGCTGGCGCTGCGTACCCTTGAAACCTTGCCAGGCTGGCCCAGCGATGTGCGCATCGAAATTCGCGAACATTCGTTCACTGGCCACTTGCGTGACAGCATGGGTGCCGAAGACGCGTCCGTGCGCAAAATCCTGGTCAGCACGGATGAGGGTTATGAAACACGCAGTGCTGAAGACGATCACCTGCACGGTGCCGATGACCTGTTTTCCTCGGTACTGCATGCCCTGCCTGACGCCGAACGTAAAGCACTGGGGTATGAGATCAATCAAGGCGCGACACTCAAACGTACCGTTCAAAATGCACCGTTGGCGCGAGACACGTTCAGGCCGATGCTTGCTCAAAATCCTTTGCGCAAGCCTGCCTATGATCCCGAGACCATGAAGTTGCGCGGCGGTATGCCGTTAACTCATGGCATTCGGCGGCTCACCGGACGACTGACGCTACAGGAGCGAGTCAGGAGCGTGCGGCCCGGGTGGACGGAGGTTGAGGCCCAGGCTTATCTGGACGGCGGTGGCAGCGAAGCGAATCCGGAGCAGCGTGCAAGCGCACTGGAAGCGGAATTCAACCGCCTCAACGCCAACTTTCAGCGCTGGCTGAATTCGCCGATGGAAGCGTACAGGTTCAGCCCTTCCGGCGTTGCCGAATGGCAGTCCAGAAACAAACTCTACAAGGCCATTCGGCAGTGCTGGCAGCAAACCGGACCCAGGGATGTGGATTCATTCGGAAATCTGCAGGGGACAGTGCTTGACCTCAGAGATATGCCCATGGGGCGGCACTTGGGGACCATGCCGCCTCTGGAAGCCAATTTTCAACACGTGACCTGCCTGAACTTGCTGGGCACTGAAATGACCGACGCACACGTCTCCTTTCTTGATCATTTCCCCCAACTCCGTTCGATCAACCTTACCGGCAACCGGCTCACGCAATTTCCCCGTGCCGTGGGGCGAATGCGTGGGCTGACCGAGTTGTACCTCGGCGATAACCGCATTGTGCTGGATGCGCAGGGAGCTACGTATTTGAGATGGCTTACCCGGCTCCAAAGTCTGGATCTTCAGGGAAACACGCTGGGTCGAGTGCCGGATATCGGCGGTATGCGCATGCTGCATACGGTGATGCTGGGTGAGACGGGTATTGATACCTGGCCGGACGGATTGTTTTCTCAACCCCGCTTCCGGCATTTTTACTTGAATCTGCAACGCAATGAACTGACGGTAATCCCTCGCGCTACGCCCGGCTCTGTCGGGGCAGAATTGTTGGCACGGACGGTAGTGAGTCGGGACCCGCAGTGGATGTCGGCCGATACTCTGAACACACTCAGAAACTACATCAGGTCCGTCGGCCTGGACCCCGATCGTCCGTATCCGCCCCGTGGTGTGCGCGACAGCCTTGATTGGGAGGAAGGCCTGACTCGATCAGATTGGGTCGCCAAACAGGCGATATGGAACAGTGTCGAGGACGAATCCGGTTCGGTGTCTTTTTTCAATCAGATCAGGAAGCTCACTGAGTCCAGCCATTTCAAAAGCGACCGCGCATTCAGAGTGGACATGACGAGCAAGCTCTGGCGAATGCTGGAAGCGATGTCCAAGGACAGTGGCTTGCGGCGCAATCTGTTTGTCATGGGCAAGGACGAGGTCACCCAGTGTGTGGATGCCGGGGCGCAGTTGTTCAATGCCATGGGTGTGGAGGTGCTGATCCACGAAGCTTATGCGCTGGCGAGTCCAAGCCTGGTGGAGGCCGACCTGGTTCAGCTTGCCAGAGGCAAATCCCGTCTGGATGAGTTGAGCCGGATTGCCCACAAAGTGGTCGCCGAACGACTGGAGAGCGGTGAGCAATTCAGGGCAGTCGATGCCAATGGCCAGGTTTCGGGGACCATCGATGAGGTCGAGGTGCATCTGGGCTACATGACGGACTTGGCGGAGCGACTGGACTTGCCTTGGCAATCCCGTGACTTGCAGTTTCGTACGCACTCCGGCGTCACGCCTGCGATGATTGAGAGTGCCTATCGGCGTGTGCTGGACCTGGAATCCGGGGATTTGCTGCGTGATTCCATCGTTGGGCAGCCCTTCTGGGCGTCTTATGTCCAGGGCTCGAATCGCAGCGCGTTCAAGGTCTTCCGACGCCGAATCGATGCAACGACGGAGTTTTACATGGCGCTTGATAAGCGCGCGACCGAACCGGATCTTTCGCCTGAGGCAAAGGCCGGCCTGAAAGAGGAACTGAGGGTGCTCGCCGCAGAGCTGGATAAACCGGAAAGCGAGATTGCCCCGGGGCAGGTCATGACTGACGACGCCTATTGCGTCGAGCTGGACTCGATCAACACCGAGATCAAGACACTGCTCAAAACCCTGACTCAACAGGCGATGGATCGGGCGAAGCTGCAAAGGGTGGAGATTCCCTTTACGGTCGAACCGGGTAACTGATTGACCTGACGATACAGCCACCCCGGCACGAAGATTGACGCCCTTCGTGCCGGGTTTTTTATGCCTGACCGGACATCAAAACAGGAAGTAGCGCTGGGCCATCGGCAGCACATCCGCGGGTTCGCACCACAGCAGGACGCCGTCAGCCTTGACCTGGTAGGTCTGCGGATCGACATCAATGTCCGGTAAATAGTCGTTGTGAATCAGATCGGTTTTCTGCACCTCGCGGCACCCTTTGACCACTGCGATTTTCTTCTTCAAACCCAGGGCTTCAGGCAGACCGGCCTCCTGCGCGGCCTGGCTGATAAACGTCAGGCTGGTGGCATGCAGCGAGCCGCCGTAGCTGGCGAACATCGGACGGTAGTGCACCGGTTGCGGCGTCGGGATCGAGGCGTTGGCGTCGCCCATCAGGCTCGCCGCAATGGCACCGCCCTTGAGGATCAGTGTCGGTTTGACGCCGAAAAACGCCGGGCGCCAGAGCACCAGATCCGCCCATTTACCCACTTCGACCGAACCCACTTCATGGCTGATGCCATGGGTGATCGCCGGGTTGATGGTGTATTTGGCGATGTAGCGTTTGGCGCGGAAGTTGTCATTGCCCTCGCCATCGCCCGGCAGTGGGCCGCGCTGTTTTTTCATCTTGTCGGCGGTCTGCCAGGTGCGCGTGATGACTTCGCCGACACGGCCCATGGCCTGGCTGTCGGAGCTGATCATCGAGAACGCGCCGAGGTCGTGCAGGATGTCTTCGGCGGCGATGGTTTCGCGGCGGATGCGGCTTTCAGCGAAGGCCACGTCTTCGGCAATGCTCGGGTCCAGGTGGTGGCAGACCATCAGCATGTCGAGGTGTTCGTCGATGGTGTTGCGAGTGAACGGCCGAGTCGGGTTGGTCGAGCTCGGCAGCACGTTGGCAAAACCGCACGCCTTGATGATGTCCGGTGCGTGTCCGCCACCCGCGCCTTCGGTGTGATAGGTGTGGATGGTGCGGCCCTTGAAGGCGGCGAGGGTGGTTTCGACGAAGCCCGACTCGTTCAGCGTGTCAGTGTGGATTGCGACCTGCACGTCGTATTGGTCGGCGACGCTCAGGCAGTTGTCGATGCTCGCTGGCGTGGTGCCCCAGTCTTCGTGCAGCTTGAGGCCGATGGCGCCGGCCTTGACCTGCTCGATCAACGGTTCCGGCAGGCTGGCGTTGCCCTTGCCGGTGAGACCGATGTTCATCGGGAACGCATCGGCAGCCTGGAGCATGCGCGCCAGGTGCCACGGCCCGGACGTGCAGGTGGTGGCATTGGTGCCGGTGGCCGGACCGGTGCCGCCACCGATCATGGTGGTGACGCCGCTCATCAGTGCCTCTTCGATCTGCTGCGGGCAGATGAAGTGGATGTGGGTGTCGATGCCGCCGGCGGTGAGGATCATGCCTTCCCCGGCGATCACTTCGGTGCTGGCGCCAATGGCGATAGTCACGTTCGGCTGCACGTCTGGATTGCCTGCCTTGCCGATGCCAGCGACGCGTCCGTCCTTGAGGCCGACATCGGCTTTGACGATGCCCCAGTGGTCGATGATCAGTGCGTTGGTGATCACCGTGTCGACGACTTCGGCGGCTAAAAGCTGGCTTTGACCCTGGCCGTCGCGGATGACTTTGCCGCCGCCGAATTTCACTTCTTCGCCGTAGGTGGTGAAGTCTTTTTCCACTTCGATCCACAGCTCGGTATCGGCCAGACGGACCTTGTCACCGACGGTGGGGCCGAACATGTCGGCGTAGGCTTGTCTTGAGATTTTCATGCGCATGCCTTGAGATTCAATTGTGTTTGAGACCGCTCGCATAGCTCGCTATCGCAGCCTCGCTCCGCTCGACAGCTCCTACAGGTGTTCACGCAAGTGCGTGGTTGCACGCGGTCCTGTAGGAGCTGTCGAGTGAAACGAGGCTGCGATCTTTTGATCTTTAATCGAGGTCGCCCATGATCCTGCCGGCAAACCCGAACACCCGGCGATGTCCGGCGAGGTCGACCAATTCAACCTCGCGACTCTGCCCCGGCTCGAAGCGCACGGCGGTGCCGGCGGGGATGTTCAGGCGCATGCCGCGGCTGGCCGCGCGGTCGAAAGTCAGGGCGTCGTTGGTTTCGAAGAAGTGGTAATGCGAGCCGACCTGGATCGGCCGGTCGCCGCTGTTGGCCACTTTCAGGCTGACAGTGCGGCGGCCCACATTGAGTTCGATGTCGCCGGGCTGGATCTGGTATTCACCGGGAATCATCAATGGGCTCCCTGAAGAATCTTGTAGTAGAGGGCGGTCGGTTTGTACTGGCCGCTCGGGTCGCAGGCGTAGTCGGGGATTTCACCGGCTTTGGTGTAACCCAGGGCTTTGTAAAAGTCCTCGGCGGGGGAGCCGGCTTCGGTGTCGAGGAAGAGCATGCCGCGTTTGTGCTGGAGCGCGGCCTGTTCCAGCGCGCTCATCAACTGTTGGCCCAGCCCCCGGCGGCGCGCATGTTCACGCACCAGCAACTTCTGCACTTCAGCCCGGTTCAGGCCATTGGCTTTCTGGCACAGCGTCAGCTGCACGCTGGCCTGCACTTGCTCGTCCTTGACCACCACCCACAGCAGCACGTTGCCCTTGTTCAGGTTGTCCTGAACGTCATCGAAATAGGCGCGGGCCTGGGTTGCATCCAGATTGGCCATGAACCCGACACTGGCGCCATAGCCGACGGCGTCGAGCAGCAAATCAATCAAACCCTGACGATAGTGCGCAAAGCTTTCAACATTGACGCGGCGCAGTTGAGCAGCGTTCATCGGCAATTACTCCTTGTGGGCGGGCGGCGGCTCCGCGCCAGGATTGAGGGTCAGTTGCATGAAGGTCAGGTCCAGCCAGCGGCCGAATTTGGTGCCCACCTGTGGCATCTGCCCGGTGGTCACAAAACCGGCTCGTCCATGCAGGCGAATAGAGGCGGCATTGCCGCTTTCGATGGCGGCGACCATCACATGTTTGTCGCAGCCTTTGGCGCGTTCAATCAGCGCCGTCATCAATTGCGGACCAAGACCATTGCCACGCTGGTCGCTACGTACGTAAACAGAATGCTCGACGGTGTGGCGGAAACCGTCGAACGGCCGCCAGTCACCAAATGAAGCGTAGCCCAGCACCGTGTTATCACCGTCGACAATCACCAGGATCGGATAGGCCTGGGCTTGCCGGGCACTGAACCAGGCCTGACGATTGCCCAGGTCCACGGCCTGTTCGTTCCAGATCGCCGTGGTGTTGAGTACGGCGTCGTTGTAGATGTCGCGGATCGCCGGCAGGTCGGCGTGCAGCGCATCGCGAATTTGATAGCTCATGACGCGTCCTCAGGCGATGGGTTGGTGAACGGTGACCAGTTTGGTGCCGTCGGGGAACGTCGCCTCTACCTGGATTTCCGGGATCATTTCCGGGATGCCTTCCATCACTTGTTCGCGGCTGAGCAGGGTGGTGCCGAAGTGCATCAGCTCCGCCACGGTCTGACCGTCGCGAGCGCCTTCGAGCAGCGCCGCAGAGATGTAGGCCATGGCTTCCGGGTAATTGAGTTTCACGCCGCGCGCCAAACGCCGCTCGGCCACGAGGCCGGCGGTGAAGATCAACAGCTTGTCTTTTTCGCGTGGGGTCAGGTCCATCGTTGGAATCCATCTGGGCAGATAAAAAAGGCTTTCCGTAGGAGCGAGGCTTGCCCGCGAAGGGTGCGCCTCGGTTTAACGGGGAGACCGCGTAATCGTTCTTCGCGGGCAAGCCTCGCTCCTACAGGGTATTGGTGTTCAAGTGCTCCATATTCTGGGTGGGAGGGCTTCTCGGCCGAGTAACGCAGGCCGCAGCAAACGCCACAAATCGATTAACCAGCCCCGCGCCAAAAGCGCTTCACTGGCCAGGCAGCGGGCGACTAAAAGCCCCGGCAATTGGGTCAGATCTCCGCGCACGTCATGGGGCAGCGAACGGCAGCGCTCCAGCAAATCACTGTCGATGTCCCCCGTCACCAGCAACGTCGCAAACACCGGTTGTCCATCCAGGCCAATCGGCGAGTCGAGCAAGCCATCATCCCCGACAATGCGCTGGCGTTCGTGCCAGAGCAACTGGCCGTCGCGGCGGATATCCAGTTGCGCCTGAAAGTGACCGAGGTCGAAGCGCTCGCCACTGGCCGGCCGGCCCAGGGCCACAACGTCCCAGTAAAACAACCGGGCGTCGCCCTCCAGATCAATGGCGGTGCTGAGTTCGGCCTGAGCGTCGCTGAAGATGATCGTCTCTTGCGGCAGCCATTCCAGTGTCGCACCGGTCGCCACTTTCAACTTCAGCTGCTGATAGGCGGGCCCCGCCGCGCGATACCATTTGGCGGCACCCGGGCTGGTGATTTGTGCCCAGGCCTGGCTGCCGACGCTGGCGCTGATATCCAGCCGATCACCGCCGGCAATGCCGCCCGGCGGGTGAACGATGATGTGTTGGCACACCTCGGGCCCTTCGGCATACAGGTGCTTCTGCACCCGCAGCGGGCCTTTGTGTCGACGCTGGACCGGGCGCGTGCTGTCGCCGAAGCGGGCGTAGCCCAGTTCCAGCTCGGCGTGCCAGCTCGGGGTAAACAGGGCAGTGGGGAGAGGTAAATTCATGGTTTCTAATTATCGTCAGGACGCTGCAGATTAGATCGTTACCAGACCACGCACACCTTCGGCTTCCATATTTTCACCGCGACCTTGCTGCACGATCTCGCCCCGGGACATCACCAGGTACTGGTCGGCCAGTTCGGCGGCGAAATCGTAGAACTGCTCGACCAGCAGAATCGCCATGTCGCCCCGGGCTGCGAGCTTCTTGATGACCATGCCGATCTCCTTGATCACCGACGGCTGGATGCCTTCGGTGGGCTCGTCGAGAATCAACAGCCGTGGACGACTGGCCAGTGCGCGACCGATCGCCAATTGCTGTTGCTGGCCGCCGGACAAGTCACCGCCGCGTCGTTGCTTCATTTGCAGCAGCACCGGGAATAGTTCGTAGATGAACGCCGGGACTTCCTTGGCTTCAGCACCAGGAAATCGTGACAGGCCCATCAGCAGGTTTTCTTCGACAGTCAGCCGGCCGAAAATCTCGCGTCCCTGTGGCACATAAGCGATCCCGGCATGCACCCGTTGGTGCGGCTTGAACGTGGTGATCGGCTTGCCTTCCCAATTCACCGCGCCCTCTTTGGCGGGCAGCAAACCCATCAGGCACTTGAGCAGGGTGGTCTTGCCCACACCGTTGCGCCCCAGCAGACACGTGACTTCCCCGACCTTCACGTCAAACGTCAGGCCCCGCAGGATGTGGCTACCGCCGTAATACTGGTGCAGCTTGTCGACTTGCAGCATCTCAAATTCCCCTCAAATCCCGTGTAGGAGCGAGGCTTGCCCGCGAAGGGGACCTCAAGGACGCCAAAAGCTTCGCGGGCAAGCCTCGCTCCTACGGGAGCAAAATCATCGACCGAGATAAACCTCGATCACCCGCTCGTTTTCCTGCACCTGTTCCAGCGACCCTTCCGCCAGCACGCTGCCCTGGTGCAGCACGGTGACGTGGTCGGCGATGGAGCCGACGAAGCCCATGTCGTGTTCCACCACCATCAGCGAATGCTTGCCGGCCAGGCTCTTGAACAGCTCGGCGGTGAATTCGGTTTCGGCGTCGGTCATGCCCGCCACCGGCTCGTCGAGCAACAAGAGTTGCGGGTCCTGCATCAGCAACATGCCAATTTCCAGAAACTGCTTCTGACCGTGGGACAACAACCCCGCCGGGCGATTGACCGAGGCCGTCAGGCGAATGGTTTCCAGCACCTCGCTGATGCGGTCTTTCTGTTCGCCACTGAGGCGAGCCCGCAGGCTGGCCCACACCGACTTGTCGGTTTTTTGCGCCAGCTCCAGGTTCTCGAACACGCTCAAGGCTTCGAACACCGTCGGCTTCTGGAACTTGCGACCGATGCCGGCCTGGGCAATCTGTACTTCGCTCATCGACGTCAGGTCCAGGGTTTCCCCGAACCAGGCTTTGCCGTGACTGGGGCGGGTCTTGCCGGTGATCACGTCCATCAGCGTGGTCTTGCCCGCGCCGTTGGGGCCGATGATGCAGCGCAGTTCGCCGACGCCGATGTACAGGTTCAGATCGTTGAGCGCCTTGAAGCCATCGAAGCTGACGCTGATGTCTTCCAGGGTCAGGATCGTGCCGTGGCGTGTGTCCAGGCCGGGGCCGACACGTTGCCCGAGGCCGATGGCGTCGCGGCTGCTGCCGGCATCCTTGTTGGGCTCTACGGGGAAAAACGCCGGTTCGAGCATGAATTCAGCCGTCGCAGTGACTCTCATTGCTCACCTCTTTTTTTCAGCAGGCCGATCACGCCTTTGGGCAAATACAAGGTCACGACAATGAACAGCGCGCCGAGGAAGAACAGCCAATACTCGGGAAAGGCCACGGTGAACCAGCTCTTCATCCCGTTGACCACCCCCGCTCCGAGCAGCGGACCGATCAGCGTGCCGCGACCACCGAGGGCGACCCAAACGGCGGCTTCAATGGAGTTGGTCGGCGACATCTCACTCGGGTTGATGATCCCGACTTGCGGCACGTACAGCGCACCGGCCAGACCGCACAACACCGCGCTCAACACCCACACGAACAGCTTGAAACCACGCGGATCGTAACCGCAGAACATCAGACGGTTTTCCGCATCCCTTAGCGCCGTCAGCACCCGGCCGAACTTGCTCTGCGCCAGGCGCCAGCCGATGAACAGACTCGCCACCAGCAACACCACTGTGGCAAAGAACAACACCGCGCGGGTGCCCGGTTCGGTGATGCCAAAGCCAAGAATCGTGCGGAAGTTGGTGAAGCCGTTGTTGCCGCCAAACCCGGTTTCGTTGCGGAAAAACAGCAGCATTCCGGCGAAGGTCAGGGCCTGGGTCATGATCGAGAAATACACGCCCTTGATCCGCGAGCGGAAGGCGAAAAATCCGAAGACCAGCGCCAGCAAACCCGGGGCTAATACCACCAGGCACATCGACCACAGGAAGCTGCTGGTGCCGGTCCAGTACCACGGCAATTCGGTCCACGACAGGAAGGTCATGAACGCCGGCAAGCCATCGCCCGACGCCTGGCGCATCAGGTACATGCCCATCGCATAACCGCCGAGGGCAAAGAACAGACCGTGGCCGAGGGACAGCAGGCCGGCGTAACCCCAGACAAGATCCAGCGCCAGGGCGACGATGGCGTAGCAAAGAATCTTGCCCACCAGCGTCAATGTGTAGGCCGAGACGTGAAAAACGCTGACGGGCGGTAGCAGCGAGAGTAGCGGCAACGCCAGCAACAGAACGAGGATCACCGCGCCAACCGCGATCGTGACTTTGGGTCCGGCTTTTTGTGTGGCGGTAACGAGCAGGGGCTGGTTCATCAGTCGATCACCCGTCCTTTCAGTGCGAAGAGGCCTTGCGGACGCTTCTGGATGAACAGAATGATCAGCGCGAGGATCAGGATCTTGCCGAGCACGGCGCCGATCTGCGGTTCGAGAATCTTGTTGGCGATGCCCAGGCCGAACGCGGCCAGGACGCTACCGGCCAACTGCCCGACGCCGCCGAGCACCACCACCAGGAACGAGTCGATGATGTAGCTCTGACCGAGGTCCGGGCCGACGTTACCGATCTGGCTGAGCGCCACGCCACCGAGCCCGGCGATGCCTGAGCCGAGGCCAAACGCGAGCATGTCCACACGCCCGGTCGGCACGCCGCAGCAGGCGGCCATGTTGCGGTTCTGGGTGACGGCACGCACGTTCAAACCCAGGCGCGTCTTGTTCAGCAGCAGCCAGGTCAGCACCACCACAAACAGGGCGAAGGCGATAATCACGATGCGGTTGTACGGCAGCACCAGATTCGGCAGCACCTGAATCCCGCCCGACAACCACGCCGGGTTGGCCACTTCAACGTTCTGCGCGCCGAACATCAGTCGTACCAGTTGAATCAGCATGAGGCTGATGCCCCAGGTCGCGAGCAGGGTTTCCAGCGGGCGGCCGTAGAGGTGTCGAATCACCGTGCGTTCCAGAGCCATGCCGATCGCGGCGGTGACAAAAAACGCCACCGGCAAGGCGATCAACGGGTAGAACTCGATGGCTTGCGGTGCGTAGCGCTGGAACATCAGCTGCACCACGTAGGTCGAGTACGCGCCGAGCATCAGCATTTCGCCGTGGGCCATGTTGATCACGCCGAGCAGGCCGAAGGTGATCGCCAGCCCCAATGCCGCGAGCAGCAGAATCGAGCCCAATGACATACCGCTGAAAGCCTGACCGAGCATCTCGCCGATCAGCAGTTTGCGTTTGACTTGCGCGAGGCTGGTTTCGGCGGCGGTGCGCACAGTGGCGTCGGCTTCAACACCGGGTTGCAGCAGACTTTCGAGTCGGGTGCGCGCCAGCGGATCGCCGGTTTCACCGAGCAGACGCACCGCTGCCAGGCGCACGGCGGGATCGGTGTCGACCAGTTGCAGGTTGGCCAGGGCCAGGCTCAATGCGCCATGGACACTTTCATCTTTTTCGCCAGCCAGTTGCTGGTCGAGGAATTTCAGCTGCGCGGGTTTGGCGCTTTTCTGCAATTGCTGCGCGGCAGCCAGACGGATTTTGGCGTCGGCGGCGAGCAATTGGTGGCTGGCCAGTGCGGTGTCGATCAGACCCCGCAGGCGATTGTTCAGGCGCAGGGTTTTCGGTTGGCCATCGACGGTCAACGCGCCTTGTTGCAGGGCGTTGATCAATTCGATACGGGCCGGGTCGGGCTGCGCGGCCCAGGACTCCAGAAGCTTGGCTTGCTGCACGGGGTTGGCGGCGACGAAGTCTTCGGCGTCGCCTGCATGCGCGGCCATCGGCAGTAAAAATGCGATGGCGAGGATGAAGCGGTAAAGGGCAGTGGGCATAGAAAGTCGCCTTGCACGGACTAAATGTGGGAGCGGGCTTGCTCGCGAATGCGGTGGGTCAGGCGACTCAAAGGTTGAATGTGAATCCGCATTCGCGAGCAAGCCCGCTCCCACAGGGATGTATGTCAGTCCTGAACGCATTGTTCAGGCTCTGACATCCAGTGGCTTAGTTGCTCTTCACCGCATAATCCGGCTTCTTGTCGTTACCCGAAATGAACGGGCTCCACGGCTCGGCACGGATCGGCCCTTCGGTCTGCCACACCACGTTGAACTGACCATCGGCCTGGATCTCTCCGATCATCACGGGCTTGTGCAGGTGGTGGTTGGTCTTGTCCATGGTCAGCGTGTAGCCCGATGGCGCGGCAAAGGTCTGGCCGGCGAGGGCTTCGCGGACTTTGTCGACGTCGGTGGACTTGGCTTTTTCAGCCGCTTGCGCCCACATGTGAATGCCGACATAAGTGGCTTCCATCGGGTCGTTGGTCACCGCTTTGTCGGCGCCCGGCAGGTTGTGTTTCTTGGCGTAGGCTTTCCAGTCAGCGACGAATTTCTTGTTCGCCGGGTTCTCGACCGACTCGAAGTAGTTCCATGCCGCGAGGTTGCCCACCAGCGGTTTGGTGTCGATGCCACGCAGTTCTTCTTCACCGACCGAGAACGCCACGACCGGAACGTCGGTGGCTTTCAGGCCCTGGTTGGCCAGTTCTTTATAGAACGGCACGTTGGAGTCGCCGTTGACGGTGGAGATGACAGCCGTCTTGCCGCCCGCCGAGAATTTCTTGATGTTGGCCACGATGGTTTGATAGTCGCTGTGGCCGAACGGGGTGTAGACCTCTTCGATGTCCTTGTCCGCCACACCTTTGGAATGCAGGAACGAGCGCAGGATCTTGTTGGTGGTGCGCGGGTAGACGTAGTCGGTGCCGAGCAGGAAGTAACGCTTGGCGCTGCCGCCTTCTTCGCTCATCAGGTATTCAACGGCGGGGATCGCTTGCTGGTTCGGCGCAGCACCGGTGTAGAACACGTTCGGCGACATCTCTTCGCCTTCGTATTGCACCGGGTAGAACAGCAGGCCGTTGAGTTCTTCGAACACCGGTAACACCGATTTACGCGACACCGAGGTCCAGCAACCGAACACCACCGCGACCTTGTCCTGGGTCAGCAACTGACGACCCTTTTCCGCGAACAGCGGCCAGTTCGACGCCGGGTCCACAACCACCGGCTCCAGCATCTTGCCGTTCACGCCGCCCTTGGCGTTGATCTCGTCGATGGTCATCAAGGCCATGTCTTTGAGCGACGTTTCGGAGATCGCCATGGTGCCGGACAACGAATGCAGAATCCCGACCTTGATGGTCTCGGCGGCCTGGACAGTCCAGGTCATGCCCATCGCGGCAATACTTGCCGTGAGTGTGAAAGCCTTGATCAAGCTGCGACGCTTCATTGTGCGATCTCCATGAACATTAGAAGTTTTTCTGGTTGGCAGATGCGGACTACTGAAGGCTGTTTTGCAAAGGCTGTGCCTAGTCGGATGCAGACAAGGAAACGTCGTATTAGAGCGGTTGCGCCGCTTGGGCGACGCACCATCAAGGACCGCGGAACATGCACTGGTGCGCCGAGGTGCGCCACATTGGGGCGCAGACGCCGCGATGGAATCTGTAGGAGCTGTCGAGTGAAACGAGGCTGCGATCTTTTGATCTTGCTTTTAAAAAGATCAAGATCAAAAGATCGCAGCCTCGTTTCACTCGACAGCTCCTACAGGGGGATACGGGGAATGTAGTGGATCAGCGGCGGCGCATGAGGCCGATGAAGAACAGCCCGCCAATGGCTGCCGTGGCGACGCCAATCGGCAGGTCTTCCGGGGCGATCAGGGTGCGGGCGGCGACGTCGACCCAGACGAGGAAAATGCTGCCCAGCAACACGCACACCGGGAGCAACCGACGGTGTTCGGCACCCACTAATCGTCGCGCAATGTGCGGCACCATCAGCCCGACAAAACCGATGGAGCCACTGATCGACACCAGCACCCCGGTCATCAGCGACGCAATCAAAAATACCCGCAGGCGCACGGTGCGAGCATTCAAGCCGAGGGTCACCGCCGTCTGTTCACCCGCCATCAACGCATTCAACGGCCGAGCCATTCCCAGCAGCAACACCAACCCCAACAGAACACTGGCGGCCGGCACCGCCAGCAACTCCCAGCGCGCCAATCCGAGCCCGCCGAGCATCCAGAACATCACTGCAGAACTCGCCCGATGATCGCCGAGAAACAGCAGCAAATTGGCAATCGCCATCATCACGAACGACACCGCCACGCCGCAAAGCAGCAAGCGATCACTGTCCAGCCGCCCATTGCGATTGGCGATCATCAGCACGATCACCATGCTCAGCAGCGCGCCGATAAACGCCGCGATCGGCAGGGTCAGCAGGCCGACAATTTCACCGACATGCAGCACCACGATCACCGCGCCAAGGGTGGCGCCGGAAGTCACCCCGAGCAGATGCGGGTCGGCCAATGGATTGCGCGTCACCGCTTGCAACACGGCGCCGATCAGCGCCAAGCCCGCCCCCACCAACGCACCGAGCAACATGCGCGGCACGCGGATCAGCCAGACGATGTGTTCCTGCCCGGCGGTCCAGTCCGGTACGCCGACACCCAACATCTTGTGCAGCAAGATCCGCCACACCACGTCCACCGGCACCCGCGCCGGGCCGAAGCCGAGCGACACCACGCACGACACCAGCAACAGCGCGCCGAGCATCACCAGCAGCAAGGCATAGCGACGATCCATCATTCGCCGTGGAAACCTTTGGCCAGGGTTTCAACCGCCAGCACGTTGTCGATGCCCGGCGTAGCCTGCACGTAGGGAATCACGATGAAGCGCTGGTTCTTGATGGCGTCCACCGATTGCAGCGCCTTGTTGTCGAGCAGGAATTGTTCCTTCTGTTCGGCGGTGACTTCGCCGTAGTCGACGATCACGATCACCTGCGGGTTGCGCTCGACCACGTTTTCCCAATTCACGCGGGTCCAGCTCGCCTCGACGTCAGCGAGAATGTTGCGCCCGCCCGCAGCGTCGATCAGCGCCTGCGGCATGCCGAGGCGGCCGGAGGTCATGGCGCGGTCTTCGCCGCTGTCGTAGAGGAACACGCGCGGTTTGTCGGCGGGCAGACCCTTGCGCACCTCGGCGACTTGCGCCTGCATGTTGGCGATCAGTGCATTGGCGCGATCCTGCACGTCGAAGATTTTGCCGAGGTTGCGCAGGTCGTTGTAGGTGTCTTTCAGGCTGGCCGGCGGACGCTTCATGACGAAGGCGCAGGACTCGGTCAGCTCATAGACATTGATGCCCAGTGGTTGCAACGTTTGTGGCGTGAGGTCGCCGCCCACGCGCATGCCGTAATCCCAACCGGCGAAGAAGAAATCGACGTTGGCGTTGAGCAGGGTTTCCACCGACGGGTATTTCGCTGCCAGCTCGGGCAAGCCGTTGAGGATGGTCTGCATCTCGGGTGTGACCGACTTCCATCCCGTGACGCCGCTGTAGCCGGCCATGCTCGGCTTGAGGCCGAGGGCGAGCATCATCTGGGTCATGTTGATGTCGTGGCTGACCGCGTGTTTCGGCGCTTGCTTGAAGGTCACTTCGCGGTTGCAGCTCTGGATCGTCAGCGGGTATTTCGTGGTTTCGGCCAACGCTTGGGCACTGCCCAACAACAGCGTGACGCAGAGCAGGGAACGCAAATTCATCATTGGGTTATCCAGGTGATTCGTGGGTAGCCGTGCAAGGGGTGTTGATCGATCAGCGCTTCGACGCCGAACACCTCGCGCAGCAGCTCGGCAGTCAGGACTTCTTTCGGCGTGCCACTGCCGACGATGCGGCCGTGATTGATCACGTACAGACGATCGCAGAAAGCGGCGGCCAGATTGAGGTCGTGGATACTGGCCAGGGTGCCGATCTGCAGGCGTTTGACCAGCTGTAAAAGCTCAAGCTGAAAGCGCGGGTCGAGGTGGTTGGTCGGCTCGTCGAGAATCAGCATTTGCGGTTGTTGAGCCAGGGCGCGGGCGAGGATCACACGCTGTTTTTCACCGCCGGAGAGGGTGGCGAAGGCGTGGTCTTCGAAGCCTTTGAGGCCGACGGATTCCAATGCTTGAGTCGCCAGATGTCGGTCTTCAAGCGTGTCACCGTCGAACAGGCCTTTGTGCGGCGTACGGCCCATGGCGACCACCTCGTCGACAGTCAGGCCGAAGGCGTCGGGGAACTCCTGCAACACCACGGCGATGCGTTGCGCGCACCAGCGCGAGGATTGTTTCCAGACGTTGTGGTGGTCGAGCCGGACCTCGCCGCTCTCTGGTTTGCTGAAGCGATAGGCACAGCGCAGCAGGCTGGTCTTGCCGCTGCCGTTGGGGCCGATCAACCCGACGAACTCACCGGCGGCCACGTGCAGGGACGCGTCACGCAGCTGGAACTGGTGATGGCAGTGGCCGTGGCCCAGGGGTGTCCAGGCGAGATTGGTGAGGTTCAGCGAGGTCATGCATCTACTCTAAAATTTTTGGTGTTGCTGAAGACGCCTTCGCGGGCAAGCCTCGCTCCTACAGGATTTGTGTCGTACACAATTTTTGTGATCGACATAAGTCCTGTAGGAGCGAGGCTTGCCCGCGAAGAGGCCCTTGAGTCAAAAGGTGTAATCAGCAGTGACGAAAAACGACCGTGGCTCACCCAGGATCCACTGCTGCCCCTCATTGTATTGGCTTTGCGCATACTGCCGGTCAAACAGATTGTTAACCTGCAACCCCAGCGTCGTATCCCGCAACGCTTTCCACGACAGCGTGGCATCCACCACGGTGTAACTCGGCAGCTCGTTGCGGTTGGCCATGTCCGCATATCGGGCATCGACATAACGCACACCGGCGCCGGCCTTCAGGTCATCGTTGATCGCCTTGCTCAGCCACAGATTCGCCGTGCGCCGTGGCACGTCGACCGGATGATTACCGTTGCGCGACACCGGCACACCGCCGACCACTTCCTCAAAATCGTCGTACTTGGCCTTGACGATGGCGGCGTTGGCCTGCAGTTGCCAGGCGTGTGGCAGTTGCAGATCGAGGCTGGCTTCCAGGCCATTGGACGATTGCTGGCCGACCTGCTGCTTGAGCGTCGGGTTGCCCGGGTCGTCGGTCAGCAGTTTCTTTTTGACGATGCGATAGGCCGCCAGCGTCCACTCGCCGCGCTGATCCCAGAACATCTGCTTCACGCCGATCTCGGTCTGCTTCGCCGTCGCCAGGTCATATTGCTGCTGGCTCGGGCTCAGGGAAATCAGACCGCCGACACCGTTGGTGCTGGTGGCGTACTGGCCGTAGAACGAAGTGTCCGGCGTCAGCGCAAACACCAGCCCGGCCTTCCAGTTATTGCCGGTCAGGGTCTTGTCGCTTTGGCTGCCATCGACCAGGTTGTCGCGATCCACGTGCACGTAGTCGCGGCGCACGCCGGTCACCAGCGACCAGCGCTCGCTCAGTTGCGTGCGGTTTTCAGCGAAGGCCGACATCTGCTTAGTGGTGGACTGAAATTGATCTCGGTACGGATCGGCGCTTTCAATTCGACCCGGTTGCGGGTGATACAGATCCACAGGCTGACCGTTTGGCAGCACATCGTTGAACGGCGAGTTGCTGTCGAGCTGGAAGCGGATGCGGTTGTAATCGACGCCGGTCACGGTCTGGCTGTCGAGACCGAACAGCGTGTGCTTGAAGGTGAACGTCTGGCGGTCGCCGACCTGTTCCTGTTTGTGGCCGATGCCGAAATAACCACTGCGGCTGAGTTGCTGGCTGTCGCGATCGAAGTTGTAGTTCTCGGCGTTCTGCCAGCGACGTTGGGCCTTGAGGTAATACAGCTCGTTGCTGGAGCTGACGTTATCGGAAATCTGCCAGTCGCTGGTCAGCCGGGTCCATTGATCGTTGTAGTGCTGCTTGTCGTTGCTGACGTTGTAGTTCTTGTCGCGCAGGCTTTCTTTGAAGCGGCCATTAATCAACGGCGTACCGAAGTAATTCATCGGCTTCTGGTCGCCGTAATCGTGTGCGAGGGTGAATGCCAGATCGTCCGTGGCCTGCCAGCGCAAAGCGGCGCTGATGAAGTCGCTGGACGAGTCGCCGCGATCGACCCAGCCGCTGCTGCGCAGGCGATTGAGGTTCAAGCGGTAGCTCAAGGTGTCGCTCAGGGAACCGCCGCTATCAAATGCCTGTTGCTGGCTGTCGTACGAGCCGTAGCCGAGACGCAGGTGGTTTTCGATCTCGCCTGCAAACGGCTTCTTCGGAATCACGTTGACCACCGCACCGGTCGCGCCTTCGCCGTACAGCACCGAGGCCGGGCCGCGCAGCACATCGACGCGTTCCACCGACCAGGTGTCGACCGGAAAGGTGACAGTGCCCATGCCGGTGTACATCCGGTTGCCGTCATACAACTGCATCACCGAACCCTGCCCGGTAAACCCCCGCGCCGACAACGACGTGCCGCCATCGCCCGGCGTGCCGGTGCGGCTGATGCCGGTGCTGCGCGACACCGCGTCCTGCACGCTGCGGTCACCGCGCGCACGGATCTGTTCACCGGTCAGGCTTTCGACGCTGGCGGGAGTTTCCAGTGCCGTGAGGTTCAGGCGCGAACCGGCAGTGGTCGGGGTGTTCAGGCTGACGGTTACGTCATCAACCATGTCGGCGGTGATGGTGCCGGTGGACAGCGTCAACGGTTGCGCGCGGGCACTGTGGTTCATGGCGAGCAGGCAGAGGCCGGACAAGAGGTACTGGTTCATCGGGACGGTGAATCACTTCTTCAAAAGAAAACCCGCAGCCAGGGCTGCGGGTCAGGCGGTGCATTTAGAGTTATACAGTAACACTAAAAGTCACTCGGAGATAAGCGCGGAAAGTCTACAGGTCCTTCTAAACCGCGCATCTCGCCTGTTTCATGATGAAGATGAGGCCGATTCAGTTTGCCGGGTGAAGCGCGAAAACAGCACGCGATCCAGCAGCCACACCACGACCAGCGAAGCACCGACCAACGGAAACGCCACGGCCAATGCGAACATGATGACCATCGCGGTTTTCCATTTCGGCAGGTCGTGGCGCAGCGGTGGAACACCGAGCTTGCCTTGCGGACGACGTTTCCACCAGATCACCACGCCGCTGACCGCACTGAGCAAAATCATCAGGCAGATCAACAGCACGATGATCTGGTTGAACAGGCCGAACATCTTGCCTTCATGCAGCATCACGCCGATTTCCGTGGCGCGGGCGACGGTGCCGTATTGCTCGAAGCGCACGTCGGCGAGCACATCGCCGGTGTACTGATCGACATGCAGCGTGGCGTCGTTGCGCGGGTCATCGGCAAACACGGCGATGGTGAATACTCCAGTCGCCGTGGTCGGGAAGGTGATGCTGTAACCCGGCTCGACCTTGCGTTGCACGGCGATGTTCTGCACGTCTTGCAGGCTGATGGTCGGCGCCGCTGGGCCGGCTTTCGCGCCGTCGTGGGCCATGTGTTCGGCGTGATCGCCGGACATCGGCATCGGCGTGTTTTCCATGGCCCATGGCACGGTCTGGCGAGTGGCGGTGTTGAGGCTGCGGGCCTCGACGTCGGACTTGGGCACGTTGTCCCACATCGCGGCCGGGAACACGTTCCACACCTGCGCATATTGCTGACCCCAGAACCCGGTCCAGGTCATGCCGCTGAGCAGCATCACCAGCAGCAACGATGCGCCCCAGAAGCCGGTGACGGCATGCAAATCACGCCACAGTACTCGACCGCGACTGGTCAGGCGCGGCCACAAAATGCCGGCGGCCTGGCCACGCGGCCACCACAGGAACACGCCGGAAACCACCAGCACCACGCCCCAGCCGGCGGCCAGTTCGACCAATCGATCACCGACGGTACCGATCATCAATTCACCATGAATCGCTCGCGCCACCGCTTGCAGATTCTTCTTGGCGTCTTGCTCGCCGAGGATGTCGCCCTGGTAGGGATCGACAAAGACGTTGAGCTCGGTGCCGCCATTGATCACGACAAACTGCGCGCTGCGCTCGGCGTTGACCGGCGGCAGGTACTGTTTGATCGTTGCTTCTGGATACGCCTGTTTCACCCGCTTGAGCAGGTCGTCGGCCGGGACAGTGTGATGCCCGGCCGGGACGTTCATCAGGCTGCCGTACATCAACGGATCGAGTTGCGGCTTGAACAGGTAAATGACGCCGGTCAGGGCCAGCATCACCATGAAAGGCGCGACGAACAGACCGGCATAGAAATGCCAGCGCCAGGCCAGGTTGTAGAAATTCACTTTGGGCTGTTTCATCGGTTGTGCTCCGCTTGGCTTGGTTCTTTTGTTGTTGTCTGGTGACTGCTGTGCAGTCATTCGCGGGCAAGCCTCGCTCCTACAGGAGTGGTTTCGTTCGCATCGTTTGTGATCGACGCGAACAATGTAGGAGCGAGGCTTGCCCGCGAAGCTCTTAAAAGCTCATATCCACCTTGGTCCAGAGCGTTCGCCCCGGTTCTTTAATGGCCTGCGGGTCATTGGCCGGGTAGCCAAAACCGGCGTTGCCGGCCAGGTTCAAATGCTCGGCGTACGCCTTGCCGAACAGGTTGTCGACGCCACTGCTGACCTTCCAGTTTTTGTTGATGCGGTAGGCGCCATTGAGCGAGAACACGCCAAAACCCGGGGTCTTGTCGAAGTCCTTGCCGACCACGTTGCCCTTGTTCCGATCGATGCGGTTTTGCGCCGCGACCACGCGCCACAAGGCTCCGGCGCTCCAGTTGTCTTCGCTGTAGGTCAGGCCGAAACGTGCGTCCAGCGGTGGCATTTGCGGCAATGCGTTGCCATCGCTGCTGTTCTTGCCCCAGGCGTAGGCCAGGGTCGCGTCGGCTTTCCAGTTCGAGGTCAACTGGTAGGCCGCGCCGAGTTCGCCGCCCATGATTCGCGCGTCGATGTTCTGGGCCTGGGAAGTGGTGCCCATCGGGGTCGGGATGTAGTTGAACAGGATGTAATCGCGCACTTGCCCGACGTAACCCGAGGCCCAGGCTTCGAGGTCTTCGGTCTTGTATTGCAGGCCGAAATCGAGCTGGGTGGTTTTCTCAGGCTTGATCGAATCGAAGGCATTCACCGATCCGGCGGGGCCGGACTTGGGTGAAAACAGTTCCCAGTAATCCGGGAAGCGTTGGGTATGACCGAGGCCGGCGTACAGCGTGGTCGGGCTGTCGGCGAGGTCATGCTCGTAGCGCACGAAACCGCTTGGCAACGTGTCGGCGCGGGTGTCGTCGGCGGTCGGGTTGGGGCGGGTCATCATCCCCGAGCCCGTGGTCTGCCGATAATCCTTGGCCGAGGCGCGGTCCAGGCGCGCGCCGGTAATCAGCCGGTCACGGTCGGCGGCGTACCAGGTCAGTTCGCTGAACACACCGTAGTTATGGAAATCGGCATCCTTGGTATACGGCAGGTCCTTGTAGGTATCGATGCCCATGCTGCCGCGTTGGCGATGCTCGTTGGTCTGCGCGTCGATGCCGCTGATCAATTGCACATCGGCCCAGCGCCAGGTGGCTTTGATCCGCCCGCCGAGGGTCCGGCGGTCGACGTTGGAGGCCATCGGACCGGCCATCATCCCGGTGCCGGACGGCGTGCGCAGGGTGTAGTTGTCCATCACATGGTCGGCGTAGTTGTAGTAGATCTGCGCTTCGATCTTATCCAGCACCTCGCCGATGTTGGACTTCTCGAAGCGCAGTCCCAGGCTTTCACGCTTGAACTGCGAGCCGTCCATGCCGCGCCCGGCGTAACGCGCTTCACCATCGCCCTTGCCGGCGGTCAGTTCCAGCAGGGTGTCGGCGTCCGGCGTCCAGCCGAGTGCCACGTCGCCGTTCCATTTGTCGTAGCGCGACGGCACGGTGTCGTTGTTGCCGTCCCGATAGTCATCGGAATGCGCGGTGTTGCCGATCACGCGCACGTAACCCAGCGGCCCGCCAGCAGCGGCGTCCACCACTTTGTCAAAACGCCCGTTGGAACCGGCCAATACGCTGGCGTTCACGCGCGTGCCGAGTTCGCCGAAGCTTTCCGGTTCACGGTCGAAGAGGATCGTACCGGCTGAGGCGCCCGGTCCCCATAGCACCGTTTGCGGGCCTTTGATGACGGTGAGTTTGTCGTAGGTTTCCGGCGAGATGTAGGAGGTGGGCGCGTCCATCCGGCCGGGGCAGGCGCCGAGCAATTGGCCGCCGTTGGTGAGGATGTTCAGCCGCGAACCGAACATGCCGCGCAGCACCGGATCGCCGTTGGTGCCGCCGTTGCGTACCAGGGCGAAGCCGGGGATGGTTTTCAGGTAATCGCCACCGTCGCTGGCCGGCACCGGTTGGCGCGGGTCCTTGGGGTTGGTGACGATGGTCAGCGGCGAACTCGGCGCGATCGCGGTAATGACCGTCGGGCTCAGTTCTTCACTGTGGCCCGCGTGTTCGTTGGCCAGCACCGAGGGTGTCAGCAGTGCGCCGCAAAGGACGGCAGTGGCGTGCCTGAAACGAATAGCGGATTCGTTTTGGGCAAAAGAGGCTTGGGCAGGGCTCAAGCGTGTGTCAGCAGCAAACCTGGACATGACAATTTCCATCGAACAGTCGTAAACGACACGGCCGGCAGCCAACGCAGTCCTTGTGGGAGCGAGCCTGCTCGCGAATGCGGTGTGTCAGATGACATAAAGCTGGCTGACACTCCGCTATCGCGAGCAGGCTCGCTCCCACAGGTTGCTTTGGCAGTCTTACGGACCGTGTGAGATCGGGGTGGTGTTTACACGACGCTGGGCGGGGCGCGGGTTCGGGCGCCGGGGAAGAACGTTTGCCGGGCATGACCCAGGCGAGGGGAGGGCGTGGTGAAGGTGGTGGCGGTGGGTGTGTCGAACGCGGCGAAGGTCTGGCCGCCGGTCAGCGCCGGGCAATTGAACAGCAGGCTGCAATAGCCGCATTTCTCCCAGAGCGCGTGGTGCGATGCTTTGGGCGGGCAGTGTTCGGCAGCAGGTTGCGCGCCGTGGTCGGCGTGCTCCATGGCCGACATGTCCATGCTCATGTCCATCGACATGCTCATCGACATCGATGAGGCGCGTTGATCCATCGGCATCGACTGGGAAATCAGCGGGCCGATAAAGATCATCAGCATGGCGAACAAGCTAATCCAGCTACCGCGCGTCAGGCTTGAAGGCTGACGACGGTGGGCGGATGACCTGGCGCTAAGCGGGCGCATGGCGTGTTCTGCTCAGTCGATTACTGGGCGTGGGCGTGCATTTGCGAGTCTTCAGGCGGCTTCTTCTGCACCGAGACTTCGACGGTCACATCACCGGCCTTTTCGAAGTGCATCGTCAGCGGGAAACGCTTGCCGTCGCTCAGCAGGCTGCGGTCTTTCAGGTTCAGCAGCATCACGTGATAGGCCATCGGCGCAAACGTGACGTTGCCACCGGCAGGAATCTCGACGCTCGGCACTTGCTGCATTTTCATCAGGTCGTTTTGCATGACGTGCTCATGCAATTGCGCTTCAGCGGCAATCGGCGAGTCGACGCTGAGCAGGCGGTCGGCCGTTTTGCCTGGGTTCTGAATGACGAAATAAGCCGCTACGGTTGGCGCGTTGGGCGGCAACTCCTGCGACCACGGGTGAGCGATCTCCAGTTCGCCAGCCTTGTATTCGTGGGCATTGGCAAAGCAGGCAGGCAGCAGCAACGCAGCCAGAACGATGAGTTTGTTCAACATGGCAGTTCTCCAGAGCGATTCAAGACGCAGGTCAATTGCGAGAAAGAATCACACCAGAGGGGACGCGCGGGGGTTGAGGCTCGGCCATTGCTGGCGCGGGGTCGGTGTTTCGAGAGAGGCGGCAGGCACGCTTCGATTGGCCTCGAAACGGGCGAAATACAGCTGCGGCACATGCCCGGGCAACGCCACCAACGGTGCGGAACCGGAGCAGCACCAGCAATGCTGCATGTTGGAATGATCGTCGTTCTGCGGAGCTTTCTGCTCGAGGTCGCCCAGGGAAATCGCCACCATCTTCGTGCCGCTGGACGTACAGAAACTGCCCCACAACAATTGCTCGGCGGGTGATTTCGCCGACTGCGCCATGGCTCCGGTCATCGGCATGGCGAGCATGTTGAACAGCACTGCGAAGCAGGCGATCCAGGCAATTGCAAGCCGTTGTCGGGACATGGGAGAAAATCCGTTGGGTGGGCGATCAGGCGCGGCTATTTAGCCTGATCAGGGCCGATAAGTAAAAAAGCGGCGTGCGGTGTGGTGTCGCAGCGCAATCAAAGAGCCGTGGCATGCAAGCGCAGGCCCAAGGCTTTCATAACCTTCATGATAGTCGCGAATTCTGGATTGCCAGTGCTTCCCAATGCTTTGTACAAACTTTCACGACCCAGGCCTGCGTCACGGGCAACCTGGGTCATACCCTGTGCACGGGCAATGTCGTTGAGTGCGGCACGTATGAGCACTCCATCGCCTGCATCTTCGTCAAAGCATGCATCCAGATAAGCGGCCATTTCCTCAGGTGTTTTAAGAAATTCGGCAGCGTCGAAACGGGTGAATTGTTCGGTCATCGTAGTCTCCGAGTCGCTTGTTCAAGGGCTCAGAAACATACGGACGGAATTACGATCCGACTAGTCGGTCGTTTTGGATGATGTTGTGTGTGAGGTCCGATAGAGATGTAGGGCGTTGCGCATTCCTGTAGCAGCTGGCGAAGCCTGCGTTCGGCTGCGCAGCAGTCGTAAATCCTGACACCACCGTTTACCAGCAGGATCGCGCTGCAAGATTTTACGTCTGCTGCGCAGCCGAACGCAGGCTTCGCCAGCTGCTACAGGTATGGGGTGGTTTCTGCTGTCAGGGCTGCCAGCACATCTGCCACCGACCCAAACTCCCGATCCACCCCCGGCAGCACCGGCCGCCGCAACACAATCACCGGCACCCCACGCTCCCGGGCCACTTCCAGTTTCGGCTCGGTGGCGGTGCTGCCGCTGTTCTTGCTGATCAGCACATCAATTTGCCGACGTTCAAACAGCGCCCGTTCATCCTCGATCACAAACGGCCCACGTGCGCCGATCACTTCGCAGCGTTCGTTGCCGGGGTAAACGTCCAGTGCGCGCAGGGTCCAGAATTGCTCCGGCGGGATTTCGTGCAGGTGCTGCAAGGGTTCGCGGCCGAGGGTGAACAGCGGTCGGCGGAAGGGGTTCAGGGCCTTGATGAGTTCGGCCCAATCGCTGACCTCGCGCCAGTCATCGCCGGTCTGTGGTTGCCACGCCGGACGCCTTAGCGCCCAGCAAGCTGTACCGGTCAGCTTCGCGGCGGTGGCGGTGTTCAGGCTGATTTGTGCAGCGTAGGGATGGGTCGCGTCCAGCAGCAGGTCGATCCCTTCATCGCGAATGAACTGCGCCAGGCCTTCGGCACCGCCGTAGCCGCCGACGCGCACCTGGCAAGTCAGATCCGTCGGCACGCGACCGACGCCGGCCAGGCTGTAGATATGTTCCGGCCCCAGCGTACGGGCGATGGCCAAGGCTTCGGTTACGCCGCCCAGCAGCAAAATACGCTTCATTGAAAAGCTCCCGCATGGCCGACAATCCCGCCCTGGCGATCGATGGCAAACACTTCAACCTGAACCTGCGTCGGCACCACGCTACGGGCAAAGTCCAACGCGTGCTGACACACCGCATCACCGAGGGCGATGCCCGCCGCGCTGGCCATCGCCAGCGCTTGCTGACTGGTATTGGCTTCGCGAATGCCTTGCTGCAACGCCTCGTCGGCGCCAATCGCGGCGGCCCATTCGGCCAGTTGCGGCAGGTCGATGCTGGAATGCCGACTGTGCAAGTCCATGTGCCCGGCCGCCAGTTTGCTGATCTTGCCAAAGCCGCCGCACAGGCTGAGTTTCTCCACCGGTACTTTGCGCACGTGTTTGAGGACGGCACCGACGAAGTCGCCCATTTCGATCAGGGCGATTTCCGGCAGGTCGTAGACGCGGCGCATGGTGTCCTCGCTGGCGTTGCCGGTACACGCGGCGATGTGCAGGTAACCGTTGGTTTTGGCGACGTCGATGCCCTGGTGGATCGAGGCGATGTAGGCCGCGCAGGAAAACGGCCGAACGATGCCGCTGGTGCCAAGGATCGACAGCCCGCCGAGAATGCCCAGTCGCGGGTTCATGGTTTTCAACGCCAGCGCCTCGCCGTCCTCGACGTTGACCGTGACCTCAAAGCCGCCGCCATAGCCGAGCTCTGTAGCCAGCAACGTCAGGTGTTCGGTGATCATTTTGCGCGGCACCGGATTGATCGCCGGCTCGCCGACGCCCAGCACCAGCCCTGGCCGGGTGACCGTGCCGACGCCGCGACCTGCCTTGAAGCGGATGCCCGGCTCGCCACTGAGTCGCACCTGTGAATACAACAGCGCGCCATGGGTCACGTCCGGGTCGTCCCCGGCATCCTTGATCGTCCCGGCTTCGGCGCCGTCGTCGATCAGTCGGCAGAACTCCAGGCGCATCTGTACTTGTTTGCCCTTGGGCAACACGATTTCCACGGCGTCCGCGCTCATTCCGCTCAACAATAATCGCGCCGCCGCGAGACTGGTCGCGGTCGCGCAACTCCCGGTGGTCAGGCCGCTGCGTAGCGGGGCGGGTTGTTCGGCGGTTTCGTCACGCATCGAAAGGCTTCGTCACGTCCAGCAAGGTGATGGGCAACGCCTGGCGCCAGGTGTCGAATTCCCCCAGCGGCTGGGCTTGGGCGACGTGAATGCGGGTCAGCTCGCCGCCGTGGCGCTCGCGCCAGGCCATCAGGGTCACTTCGCTTTGCAGCGTGACCGCGTTGGCGATCAGCCGACCACCGGGTTTGAGTTGCGCCCAACAGGCGTCGAGTACGCCCTCGCGGGTCACGCCGCCACCGATGAAGATTGCATCCGGACGTTCAAGCCCGACCAAGGCGTGCGGCGCACTGCCACGAATCAGTTGCAGGCCGGGCACGCCAAGGGCATCGCGGTTGTGTTCGATCAACAGCTGCCGGCCTTCATCGGCTTCGATCGCCAATGCGCGGCAAGCGGGGTGAGCGCGCATCCATTCGATGCCGATCGAGCCGCTGCCGGCGCCGACATCCCACAGCAGTTCGCCGGGGACCGGGGCGAGGCGCGCAAGGGTGATCGCGCGGACGTCGCGTTTGGTCAGTTGACCGTCATGCTTGAAGGCCGAGTCTGGCAGGCCGGCCAGTCGCGAGAGACGCGGTGTGTTCGGCTCGGCGATGCACTCGATGGCGATCAGGTTCAGGTCGGCAACCGCTGGATCGTTCCAGTCATTGGCCACCCCATCAATGCGCCGTTCGGCGGCGCCGCCCAGATGTTCCAGCACGCTGAGACGGCTCGCACCAAAACCGCGCTCACGCAGCAGTGCCGCAATGGCGGCCGGGCTTTGGCCATCGTTGCTCAGCACCAGCAAACGTACGCCGCTGAACAACTGTGCGTTGAGGGCGGCGAGGGGCCGGGCGACCACCGAAAGCGTCACCACCTCCTGCAACGGCCAACCCATTCGCGCCGCCGCGAGCGAGCAAGAGGAGGGTGCCGGCAGGATCAGCATTTCGGCGTTGGGCACTTGCCGGGCAAGGCTGGCACCGACGCCAAAGAACATCGGGTCGCCGCTGGCCAGCACGCAGACCGGTTCGCCACGTAGCGCCAGGACCGGTTCAAGGGAAAAAGGGCTGGGCCACAACTGCCGCTCGCCACGGATGCAGGCCGGCAGCAAATCCAGTTGTCGCTGACCGCCAACGATCCGCGAAGCGCGCAACAGGGCGTGTCGGGCATTTTTGCCCAGGCCCTTGAAGCCGTCTTCGCCGATGCCTACTACTGTCAGCCAGGAAGCCATGTTGTTCCTCAACCCAATGTTCAAGTTCAAAGGCGGCATGATAGCGCGGCTTCTGCCATCTGACGCGAGTCTATGGCGGGGGCAGGAATACGCAGAGTTTCAGACACTTAATGTTGAGGAAAAATCGTTTGTTGGAAGGGGCGTTTTGGTAGTTTTGTTTTTGTTCTGGTTGCGCAACCTTACACGTATTTAAATATTTGGCAGCCATAGGCTGCGACACTATCAAGGATGAAAAAACGTATATGGATAACGAGTTAGTTAAAGGTGTCGTCGAACATGATGCACTGATGACCAATAATGTTCTGCTGACCGGCATTGCTGGTCAGGCCGTCGCCGACAATGACTTTGTCAAGAATTGCATTTTTCTGGCCCAGCATGGTGCGGATAAATTCGCAAAGAACGATACGCAGCCCGGGCCTTGGTTCGATTATTACTCCGGTAAGTTTTGGTCAATGGGTTGGCAGCTTGCCGATCCGGTCGAGTTTATCAAGCCGCAGTTCTCGGGCAGTTTGAAAGAAGCCTGGTTTAAAGCAGCACGTCCTTACCTCGCGAGCGGACAAATTGCACATGTTCAGGCAGCACTTGAAAGGCTTGAGAGTGATACCCGGTTGTTGACGAAGATTGCGGGTGCCAGTGGGAAAATATTCGGCTTCAACATAGTGCCGGTCAATTACAAGTCCAACGGGGATTTGGAAATGGTGGTCAGTCATGTCCGGATGATCAAGTTGGGCATCACTACTCCCTACCTGTTCTGGACAATCGACCAGAGCCTGTCTCAATTGGATATCCGGATTCGGCGGTTGGAGATCAAGCGTCGAGACATGGACGCCATTCGACAAACCGTCGAAGAAGAGGTTGTAGCCCTGGCGCTCAAGTTCAGCGAGTACGAGCTCTGATTCCGCTCAGGCCGAAGCCTTCTTTTGCTTGATTGATACTTCGGCAGCGTTTCCGACCGGCAGACTTTTCATGCGCTCGGGCAAAGCAGGCATAATGGCAGCCCTTCGCCCTTCATGTGCATCCAGTCAGCCGGTCACTCATTGAACGAACGCCCGATGTCCACCGCTTTACGTCCCTCGGCCTGTCCGGGGTTGTTGCGTATCGTCCAGGCATTGGACGGCGGCATCTGCCGGATCAAATTGAATGGCGGTTCAATCAGTGTCGCGCAAGCCGAAGCGGTGGCCGATGCGGCCGAGCGTTTTGCTGGCGCAGTGATTGAGGCCACCAACCGCGCCAATCTGCAGATTCGCGGGATCGGCAGTGAGCACGGCGCCTTGATCGACAGCTTGATGGCGGCCGGGCTCGGTCCGACCAGCGCGGCGGGCGATGACGTGCGCAATCTGATGCTCAGCCCCGGCGCCGGCATTGATCGACAGATGCTGATCGATACGCGCCCGCTCGCTGAACAGATCCTCGCCACGCTGCAAAACGATGAGCGCTTCCACGACCTCAGCGCCAAGTTCGCCGTGCAACTGGATGGCGGCGAAGGGCTGGCGATGCTCGAACACCCTCATGATGTATGGCTGTCCGCTGCCGAACGAGACGGTGAGCGAGTGTTTGTGTTCGGCCTGGCGGGTTGCCTTGTCGACCCGCCCGTCGGCGCGGTATCGCTGGCGCGGGGGCATGCACTGGTGGTCGCGGTGCTGGAGTTGTTCCTTGAACTGGCGCGCCCCGAGCAGACCCGCATGCGGCACCTGCTCGCCGAATGTTCGCTCGACACGTTTCTCGCGCGTCTTGGCGAGCGTGTGCCGTTGATGTCTATCGAGGGTTGGCAACGTCAGGCCAATCCAGATGTGCTGCACATCGGCGCTCATCCACAGCGTGACGCCGGGCGTGTGTATATCGGCGCAGTGCCGCCGCTGGGCCGCCTGAATCCGGCGATGCTCCGGGGCGCCGCACAACTGGCCCGCGAACAGGGCGACGGCTCCTTGCGTTTCACGCCTTGGCAAAGCCTGTTGATCCCCGGCGTCCATGGCGACGACGCGCCTCACGTTATCCACAGCCTCGAACGCCTCGGCCTGCGCTGTTCACCCGACGATGCCCTGGCGCATCTCATCGCCTGCACCGGTTCGACCGGTTGCGGCAAAGGCCTGGCCGACACCAAGGGCGATGCCCGGCAACTGGCGGCGCTGCTGCAACGTCACGGCCAGATGCTGAATGTGCACCTGTCCGGCTGCCCGCGTTCCTGCGCGGCTGCGCACGTTGCGCCAGTGACTTTGCTGGCGGTTTCTCCCGGTCACTACGACCTCTATTTTCGCGATGCAGCGCAGCCGGGTTTCGGCACGCTGTACGCACGCAACCTTACTATTGAAGCGGTCGCGACTTTGCTCGACGCCCGCTCACGGAGCCCCTTAGATGCTTGATTACATCCGCGACGGTCAGGAGATCTATCGCAACTCCTTCGCGATCATTCGTGCCGAGGCGAACCTCGAGCGCATCCCGGCCGATCTGGAAAAACTCGCGGTGCGGGTGATCCACGCCTGCGGCATGGTCGATGCCATCGACGGTCTGCAATTCTCGGAAGGCGCGGGCAAGGCCGGGCGCGAGGCGCTGGCTGCCGGTGCGCCGATCCTGTGCGACGCGCGGATGGTCAGCGAGGGCGTGACCCGCACGCGGTTGCCGGCCAACAACCAGGTGATCTGCACCCTGCGCGATGAAAGCGTTCCGGAGCTGGCCCGTGAGCTGGGCAACACCCGCTCCGCCGCCGCGCTGGAGTTGTGGCGCCCGCATCTGGAAGGCAGCGTCGTGGTGATCGGCAACGCGCCGACCGCGTTGTTCTATCTGTTGGAAATGCTCGACGCCGGCGCACCGAAACCGGCACTGATCCTCGGCTTTCCGGTCGGCTTCGTCGGCGCTGCCGAATCCAAGGCCGCGCTCGCCGCAGACAGCCGTGGCGTGCCGTTTGTGATCATGCAAGGCCGGCTGGGCGGTAGCGCCATGGCCGCCGCCGCCGTCAACGCCCTCGCCACGGAGATCGAATGATGCAGACCCCTGGACGCTTGATCGGCCTGGGCGTGGGCCCTGGTGATCCGGAGCTGATTACCGTCAAAGCCCTGCGCCTGCTGCGCGAATCGCCCGTGGTGGCGTACTTCGTCGCCAAGGGCAAAAAGGGCAACGCTTTCGGCATCATCGAAGCGCATTTGCAAGACGCGCAAACGCTGCTGCCGCTGGTGTATCCGGTGACCACCGAAGCGCTGCCGGCGCCGCTGTCGTACGAGCAAGTGATCAGCGATTTCTACGATGCGGCGGGCGAAGAACTCGCTGCGCATCTGGACGCTGGCCGTGACGTGGCGGTGATCTGCGAAGGCGATCCGTTCTTCTACGGCTCCTACATGTACCTGCACGATCGCCTGGCCGACCGTTATGAAGCCGAAGTGGTGCCGGGCGTTTGCTCGATGCTCGGTGGCGCTTCGGTACTGGGCGCGCCGTTGGTGTATCGCAATCAGAGTTTGTCGGTGCTGTCCGGCGTGTTGCCGCACGAGGACCTCAAGCGTCGTCTGGCCGATGCCGATGCGGCGGTGATCATGAAGCTGGGGCGCAACTTCCCCAAGGTTCGTCAGGTGCTTGAAGAACTCGGTCTGGCGGAGCGTGCGTTGTACGTCGAGCGCGCAACCATGGCCAATCAGAAAATCGTCCCGCTGGATCAGGTCGAACCGATGTCCTCGCCGTACTTCTCGCTGATCATCGTTCCCGGCAAAAGGTGGCAAGGCTGATGGCCCGTCCAGTTCCGGCGATTGTCATTCTGGGCAACGGCAGCCTCGCCACCGCGCGCAAGATCCAGCAGGTTTATCCCGGCGCCTTGATCCATGGCCTGGCCGAAAGGGTTGAGGGCGCGGACCGGGTCTATCACGAGTTCGGCGCGACCTTGCGTGAGTTGTATCAGCAGGACACGCCGATCATTGCCTTGTGCGCCGCCGGGATCGTCATCCGCACCCTCGCGTCGTTGTTGTTGGAAAAGGGTGCCGAACCGCCGGTGCTGGCCGTGGCCGAAGACGGCAGCGCCGTGGTGCCGTTGTTGGGCGGCCTCGGTGGCGTGAACGTCATGGCGCGGGAGATTGCAGCCAGTCTCGAAGTAGCCGCCGCGATTACCACGAGCGGTGAGTTGCGCTTCGGCACCTGCCTGCTCAATCCACCCAGCGGTTACGCCCTTGGTGATCTGGAGCTGGGTAAACGCTTCGTCTCGGACTTGCTGTCCGGCCAAAGCGTGCGCATCGAAGGCGCCGCGCCGTGGCTGGCGCAAGCGCAGTTGCCGGAAGACGCTCAGGCGCCTTTGTCGATCCATGTTGGCAGTGCTGAGCGCACGCCGACGGCGAATGAATTGCTGATCTACCCGCGCAGCGTGCTGGTGGCGGTGAACACCGAGGTGGCGGATCTGCCGACTGCGATTCGCACGGCGCTGCATCAGGCGAACATCGCCGCGCAGTCGCTGGCGTGCCTGCTGGCCAGCGAACTGCACATGGCCAATCCGGCGTTGCGTGAGGCGGCACTGGAGCTGGGCGTGCCGCTGCGGTTTGCCTCGGTCAGCGGCGGCGTCAGCGAGCTGGCCCGCCACACCCTGCCGAATGCTGCCGTCGTGTCGGCGGATACCGGCATCGCTATCGCGGTGGCAAGCCAGCCACTGGAGGTTGCACAGATCGGTCGTGCGCGCGGTCGTTTGGCCGTGATCGGCCTGGGCCCTGGCGCCGCAGAACTGATGGTGCCGGCGGTCAAGGCCGAACTGGCACGCGCCAATGACGTGCTGGGTTATGAGACTTACGTGCGCATGGCCGGTCCGTTCCGCGAGGATCAAGTGCTGCATTGCACTGACAATCGCGAGGAAATGCAGCGCGCTCGGCACGCCTTTGAGCTGGCAGCCCAAGGGCGCTCGGTGGTGGTGGTGTCGTCGGGTGATCCGGGTGTGTTCGCCATGGCGGCGGCGGTGCTTGAGGCATTGCACGAGTCGAGTGAGCCGAGCTGGCACAGCGTTGATCTGGAGATTCTTCCAGGCGTCTCGGCGTCCCTGGCAACGGCGGCCCAAGCCGGGGCGCCGTTGGGCCACGACTTCTGCGTGATGTCGCTGTCGGACAATCTCAAGCCGTGGGCGATCATCGAGAAGCGCCTGGACCTGGCGTCTCAGGCCGATCTGGCGTTGGCGTTCTACAACCCGATTTCGCGGTCGCGTCCCTGGCAACTGGGTCGGGCGCTGGAGATTGTCGCTCAACATCGCACCGCTGAAACACCGGTGGTGTTGGGGCGCGACATTGGTCGTCCGGGCCAGACGTTGCGTGTCACCACGCTCGGTGAACTGACACCCGATCAGGTCGACATGCGCACCATGGTGCTGGTCGGCTCTTCCACCACCTGCGTGTTCCCGCGTGCCGAGGGTGGCCAGTGGGTGTACACGCCACGCTGGTACGGCGACAAGCCTGCCGGTTAAGCCATCGCGGCCAGATCTGCTGGCCGCAATTCCCCTTCCGGTGCGTAAGATTTTTCACCGCGCATCCGCAGAAAAACGTCCGGATACCCGCTGTACATTGACCGAACCCGCGTCGAAAGTGCTTGCCGGCGCATCAGACAATTCAAGATCCGGCTCCTCATGTTCTGAAACAACCGACGCAGGCCGTTGGGTTGGCGGCCGCGCGCAGTTTGTTAACAAGCGTTTCTGTCAAAGATAATAGTTACACTTGCTCGTCCAGCTTAAGTGTAATTATTTAATTGGTTGGCGGCTCGATTGAGGTTGTTAGTTTTATCGCTTAGTATTTTTTGCTGTTGTAGCTCAAGTAGTGTTTGTTTTGTCTTGTGTTCGATAAAGGTCATATTAGAGCAACTGTCCAGGTTGTTTGTAATGCCATCAATGCCAGAGCCTTTAGCGCTGGTTTTCAATGTTAGTTCAGCTGCGCAAACGTCGACGGATGGATCGTGCTCGACGCTGCTGGCTGCGTGTATTTCATAATTGTTATAAGGGTATGGATGTCATGAATCAATCTCAGGTATCAAACTTGGCGGGTAAGTCGTTTCTTCAGTATTTCCAGTCTGATGATGTTCAAGTACTCGCGAGAGCGTTTCACACCGCGCCTGAATATGACGCGTTGATTGGCTATTACGCAGCGTGCGTAAAGGATCAGCGATGGACTGAACTGATGGCGCCATTGTTATTGTTCAAAGACACGCTGGACGCTCTGATTGCCAAGCGCACCGCGCCGATATCGCCAGCGTTGGCCGATCTCTCTGCGCGGCTCGAGAACTATTCAAACCGACTCGTCCAGACGGTTCGGATGCTGAATCCGGTTGCACCGCCAGTGCCGAAAATAATGCACTTCGTTTGGGTGGGCGGGAGCGCAGTAGGCGCTATTCAGCGGGACTACATCAACATCTGGAAGCAGGTCATGGTCAAGGAAGGCCATACGTTCAACCTGTGGTACGACAGTGACGCAGTGCTGGCGTTCGAGATGAATCGAGTGATTCTGGAAAGTGCCAGGGTGCATGCCATGGAGTCGGGAGGAGCGACAATCGCCACACCGGTGGATCTGGCCCGAATGATCGAGCATCGGGCCCGGGTGCTGAAGGTGCAGATGTCGGCCCATCTCCGCCAGGAACGCTGGGCCGGCAAGGCGGACGAGGCGCGTATTGACCTGATGGTCCGCGCCTACGGCAAGGACGAGGGCACCCTCATCGCGTTCAGACAAAAGTGCCTGGACAGTCACTTGGCCATGGTGGATGAGCATCTGCGGTTACGTGATGTTCGTGAGGTGTTCAAAGAGCATCTTTTATGGGACGCCTATCAGCGCGAGGTCGCAGGACGAGGGAACTTTGCGGCGGCCAGCGATGTGGTTCGTCTGCAGGTCGAAGCGCTGGAGGGCGGCCGCTACAGTGATGTGGATTACTTGCCGCAATTGAAGAACCAACTGGGCGGCGTCGATATCACGTACTTCAGTGAAAGTGCGCGGATTGGGGTATTGCAACTCCTGCTCAATCACAACGAGTCGTTGATGCCTGGCCGCGACCCCGGTCGATACCCTGACCGCACGATGATTATTCCTGAACAACACAGGAAAGCACTAACCGAGTTTGCGCTGCAGCGTCCGGGTGTTAACGACATATTCTCGGTACCGGTAAATAGTGAAACGCCCATGGACGGTATTCGCATGGCGATTCAGAACAATACTGAAATGAATTCACATATCGTGGCGCATGCCGGCGCTGGCTCGATTCAGGCCATTATCGAGTTGATCAGGTTCAACTACGATTTTCTGGCAACGTTTGAATCTCGATTGAATACGGCGGGTACGGATTGGAGCAACAACACTGTCGTACAAGAGGTTCTCGTGGCAATGGTGAATGAAAAAACTGCCGAGGTGCCTGCGCTGTCACACACACGCCGCGAGTATCTACCCAAACTGGCGAATGCCATACGTGCTTACTACAGTGACGGTATTCGCTATGAATCCCGAGGGACCATTGAATTTACCGGGCCTGGTGCCGCTGTTGCAGGGCTTGAGGAGTACGTAGAGAAGCATCTGCTGTCTGATGGCGTTAAGGAGATTCGAGAGCGGTTGAAATTGGCCGATGGCTACAACGTGAACACCGAAGAAGAGAAGGTTTCTGGCTGGACGATCAACGCAACACCGCAAGAATGGTTGCAAAAGGAGCATGCAAACTGGGCTGAAGGGAAACTGAAAACACGCTACCTGGGCAATTTTTCCGAGCTGTTGAAAGGGCAAACCCTGAGCTTCGAAAAGGGCTGGCCGATCATCGAGGGGCGACCGGTTTTGCTGACTGGAACCCTGCAGCGGTTGATGGATGAGTTGGGAGAACCCTTCATCCGTGCGATGAACGAAAAGCTCAGTGGTGAGTTGAAGTTTGATAAACCTTTTTCCCTGGACTTCGATGAACGTCAACGGATTCTGAACCAGCCCCTTACAGAACTTCCGGTTTCCCTTGGTTTCGATCCGATTGGCAATCTGAATGAAATGATCGTTCGCGTCGGCCATGGGTCTCTGCCGCTCGATCAGTTGAGCCCTGTACATCGGGTGGTGCTCGGCGGCCTGTTCGGCGCTCCAACGCTGGACAATGCCGGTTTCGCCACCGCCTGGCAGCAGCTTGGCGCGCTCGCGCAAAGTACGTCTGAGCGCGGTCTGTCCGAGCGTTACATGGCTATCGAACAGGTGTTGCTCGCGCACAAAAGCCCCGAGTTCGCAGCGGCGTTTGCCGCTGTCAAAGCGCCGTTTGAACCTTCCCGGGACAGCGCTCAGGTACTCAAGATTCTGTCATTCGATAAACCGCTGACGCTTCGCCAATGGGGCGAGAGCGTGGCTCGCATCAGACACCAGACGGAATACGAGCTGCGCACCTACATTCTTCAGCGCAGTGCCTCGGTGCGACAAACACTCCTGGAGGCGGGCGCGTCAATGGCCAGGTTGATGCCGCAGGGTTTGCTGGTCAGGGGCGATGGCGACCCCGGCAGGCGATGTTACCCACTGGCGCTGCTGATGGCGGCGGCGACTCATCAGGACCGCGAAGCCGTACAGGCACTGAGCGGCCGATTGGCCAATGCGCATTTCTCGCCCAGTGAAAGTGATACCCATGCATTTCTTCAGGCGCTCGACGATTTGCGCGCCATCCCCCAGGCTGATTTCGGCGACAAGCTCGGCGCGTTGAGTTTCGACGGAATCTTCGAGACGTTGGCGGCTAAAACCGCACCGTGCACGTTGATGCTCAACACCGAAAACCATTCAATGATGGTGGCCAGGACGGGGACAGCCGAACACAGTAGCTGGTCTTTCTACGACCCCAATTTTGGTGTCTTTGGTTTTGACCGGATCGACGACCTCAAGCTTGGCATGAAGACGCTGTTCAGCGCGACCGACCTGGCCACACAGTATGCGATCGAGCCGACGAACCGCTCACCCTTCAATGTGATTGAGCTTGATGGCAAGCGCCTCGCCAGCAAGCAGTTAACGTCGAAACTGCCAGTGTCGGCGCTGTTGGGCAATGAGTCCTTGAGCTCAGGAAAAAGCATCGCTCCATGGTCTCATCACGCCCGATTGCGCACGCGCGCGCTTTCCGAAAACGCTCGGTTGGGAAGAGGACTGTCCGAAAGGGATGCCAGCGTCTGGGCGACGAAGATGGATCAGGTCACAAAGCGGGTGAGGGCGGCGAATGAGCTGGGGAGTGAGTACGTTCCCGTCTTCGCCACCCTGCAGGCTCAAGCGGATGACGGCTACGCACTGTCATTCATGGACGTCAAAACGCAACGAATCCGCAAGGTGACAACCAAAGAGCCGTTTCTCAAGCAGATCAAGTCGTTTCTGGACAAGAGTATCGAGTACCTGGCGGGCCCCGGCGATGGGCATAAACCTGTTGATCCGACGGATGTTTCCGAGGGTAGCCGGCTGAGTTTTGCGTTTGGTTTCCAGGCGTTGATCACCGAACTTCGCAATCGCGACCACAATGCTCAGCCGGGAACAGAGTCGAATCTGGCCGTCGCCGTTCGTCTTCATGGCTACCTGGGTTACGCGCAGTTAACCCACGGTATCGCGCTCGACACACTGCAAATGGTTAACCTGGTTCGCCAGCTGGTGAGCGCAGAGCGAGCGATCGCCGTCAGGACTGCTTCGGCGGGCGGGCGGCTGCTGACGCGTGTCGCCGGCCCGGGGTTGGGGCAGGCATTGGGCGTGGTCAATATCGGTTTCGACATTTACGAACTTTACAACGCAGAAAACCACGAACAAAAAGCGCGCTTCGGCACTCAGCTGTTGTTCGATGTCAGTGCGGTTGTGCTCGATGGCGTGGCGCTGGTGGTCGGCGGGACAGCGGGTGCGGTCGCAGGGTTCTTGTCGGTGCCGTTGCTGGGTATCGGCATCGGCGTCACGGCGATTGCCGGCAATCTCGGACAAATCATGGACAAGGCCGAGAAAGTGGCCGAACTGTTCACCCGGTTCAAAACGGCGTATAGCCCGCAGGCGTTTTCGGTCAAGGAAGGGGTTGTATCGATCATGCCCGAGTCGGTAGTGCAGATGCTTGATCTTCGCGAAGGGGTCATTGAGTTCGGTAGCCAGGGGCTCTTCCGCTCATTGGGCGGCTCAGGGCTCCCGCGGCCCGATGGCAACAAACAGAACGCCATTATTGTTCGCGAAAGCATGGGGCTACCAAAAGAGGTCGCGATTCCCGGCCCGCGCGTTCATGGTCGATTCAAGGCTGTCCCGATAGATTCGGCCCTGCTGCTTCCGGGTACACCAACGTGCTATTACGGCTATGAGTACCAGCTGGGTTCCGATCCGGCGGTCTTTGAATGGAGCGACCTGCTCTTGAGTGGGGTCGGTAGCTTAGCCCTGCTGCCCCGCAAGACGTATCCACACTATGACGTTTTACGGGATCTCGAGGCCAGGGAAGAAGGGTTCTACTTCACCCACGCCAGACCTTTCCCGCACATCCTCTACAAACTCAATCCTGTTTATGAGCCCACGATCATCAGCGTGCGCGTGGGAAACGAAACGCGGGCGCTGTACGTTCCTGAATTACCGCGAGAGATGAGGGGCAAGGTTTCCTACCGCATCGACACGATGAGGGGGGCTTACTCTCTCGCACTCAAGCCAGGACTCGTGGCGGTCCACCTCAGTGCACGCCCTGGTGACGAGGCGGTGAGCTGGGTGTTGATCGCCGACTGGATCACCCCACAACAAGTCAGTGTCGGCGACGCGGGATTGAACATCGACGGTATCGAGCTGAGCATCGATGCCGGCACCGAGGTGTACGTTCGAACGAAAAATCTCGAAACCTACCGCGTTGACCGTGAACACCGGCAACTGAATCTGGCATCACTTCAGGCGGTCGACGGACGTTACTCGCAGGCTGAGCTTGACCGTTTGAAAGTGCTTCACCAGCAACAGCGCATAGGCAATGCTCTGATACCTGCGGGCAAGTTTTTGCTGCCTTTTGGTAATCCGCAAAAGCCGCAATACACCGTGGGTTGGTATGAAGTGGCAAAAGAACGGTTCGTCTATGGCCGTCAATTCCTGGGCTCCGTCAGCGACAAACTGCAACTGGCCGCGGTGCAGGAAGATCACGCTTATTTCTATCACCCGGACCAATCCCTGATCTGGCGAGTCAACGCCATCACGGGTTTGACCACCTGGCGCTACAACGTTGTCAATCGGGGAAGTGAAGAGGCACAGATCATCGGCTGCCAGGATCGGGGGGCCGGCGTCGTTCAAGTGACCCAACGGGTGCGCCTGAGCAAGACCCAGCGTTACCTGGTGGTTTATCTGATTCACGGCCTGGAAATCACATTGGTATCGGTGTCGAGCGAACCTCCTGACTATTTTGATACGTTGAAAGATGTCGTTGCCCTCTTACAGCAGTTCGATAGGCCGGCCATTGCTGATGTCGACGGCTCCGAAGGGCAAGCGTCCTGGAAACCTGCGTCCTTTGTTACGGTCACGTCAGGCGACCTCGAGAAGCCGTCGCTGCCAAGATGGATCAACGGTCAGAGCCACCAGGTGTTGACGCCGCACCTGCCCGTCAGCGAAACCGCTGCGGCGCAACATCAATTGAGCCTGCTACCACCGAACGATCCGGACGCTACAGCGTTTCTTTTTCACGATGCGCTCAGTCAACACCTCTATCACCAGCCCTTTACCGGCAATGAGGCGCAACGGGTTCCGATACCTGGCAGCGTCGTGCTCAGGATCAGCGACGGCGGGTATCTGGTCGTCAACGAGTCCGGATTGATGTTTGACGTTCGCCAGGACGCGAGCTTTTTCCTTAACGGCGTAACGGGAGAGTGGCTGGATGCTCATCCGATGTGGATGAGCGATCTGGAAACCCTTGGCAAGGCGTATGCGGTTTCGCTGATTTCGCTCTCCGGGCTGTCGGACATCACCGGCCAGTTGCCTGTCTTCGCGCGTTACCTGAGCAACAAACTGTTGATAGCGAATATTGCGGTTGAAAAGGGTTGCCGTCTGCTGTCCGTCACGCGTGATGGCAAGCACGCCTGGTTACTCGGCCTGAGCACCGGCCACCTCTACCGTCAGGCGTTCATCGAACCGGATCAGTTGAGGCGCGCGTTTGGCAGCGGCAGGCGGTTGATCAATGCCGATGCGCTCCCACGACCGGAAAAAGTGTGGGGCCCCTGGGCATTTTCGGAGGTCCTGCCCTATGGCACGGGTTTGCGTGGCCGTACTCGTGACGGGGTCAATCTTGAATTGATTGAAGGCGAACCGGCCCGGATCGTCAGTGTCGAGAACGTCTGGTCCTCTCGTCCCATGGAGTCGACGGAAGCGCTGACAGAACGCCTGAAAAATCTGGTGTCCGGTCAGGCTCACGCGCCTTACCTGCCAATCGGGGTCTGGACCAACCGTTACGCTTATTACGTGCCTGAACTCAATCGCGTATTTGATGTTTCCGGCAGGGCTGACGGGCAATGGGCGAATTTCCTCGGCACCCAGCAAGGGAGTGTTCCACTGTTGTTTGATCCTGTGGACGGCTTGATCTTCAGCCGCAATACCAAAGAGGTGCTGTGGGTTGCGGCCAACAAGGCCAGCCGTGAGGGGGACGTCATGACACTGGAGGTGGCGGGAGAGGTGAAAGACCTTCTGGCCCTGGTGCCCGACGGTGTCAGCACAGTGATTCTGGGAGGCGCCGCCACGGGGTCGATTTATCACGTATCGGACTCTGCCTGGCAGCACTTCGATTGCATTGTGGTTGATTGCACTGACTGGCCTGACGTTGACGCAAAGCCCACGCGCCTGATTCTGGCAACCGGAGCGCAGGATGACTGGCGTGTCGACAGGGCGGATACGCACCTGCTGTTCACCGATCCGGACAACGGCAGCAGTCTGGTATTCCGTTCGGCCCAATCTGAGGACCAGGCATTGACCCAGTCGCTGAAACTGAGTGTGCAAGTCCTTGGCGGCACGCTTGAAGTCGGCGTCCATGAGCTGTGGAAAACCCTGTTCGATCAGGGCGAAAGCAGCCTTGAACTCAAGGTGCTCCTCGAGAAGTTGAACTCGGTCTGAACAAACCGAGTGCGGCCATCGGGTAAATACACTTGTTAATACGCGACACGCCATTTTCGTGAGTGTTTTGCGGCCTCCTCTTGGGGCCGCTTTTATAACGGCCTGTCGTTTTTTATTTTTACAGGGAAGTATCTTTATGGGTGAGCAAGCCGCTCGTCATGTGCACGGCTACGTCGATTTTATTGATCTGTTTAAATTGTCCGATCTTGAACAGGCGTTACAGGAACATAAAGGAACGGACGAATACGACGCGGTATTTCGCTATTACTTCGCGTGTATCGCGGTACTCGATTTTCCGAGAATGCTTGCTCCGTTGGGTTTGCTGCGCGAAGCCCTCGGGTCTTTTTCTGAACCCGGGCGCCGGCGTCGACGTGCCGCGGGAATGGAGCGGCCACCTGCACAGCCAGGCGACGTTGTTCCAGGGCTGGCCGAGATCCGCAACAGGGTCGAAGGCTTTCAGGAACGCCTGTCCAGCAGCGTTGAACAGCTGAGTGCCGCGGCCATCGAGGTGCCGAAAAATCTACACTTCGTCTGGCTTGGCGGTGGCCTCGGCACTATCCAGCGCGACTACATCAATGTCTGGAACAAGGTGCTGGCCGGGCCGGGCTATGCCGTCAAACTCTGGTACGACAGCGACGCTTTGCTGGCCTATGAGACCAACCGGATCATTGTCGAGGCCGCCAAGGCCGATGCGATGGTTAATGGCGGGCGTGGCAGCAAATCGTATCTTGATCTTGTTGGCAAATATGAGGAGCGGGCCATTGTTCTCAAACAGCAAATGTTCGCCCATATCAGCAACGCGGTAGAGCGCGGTATCAAAGCGGATGACGCACGAATTGATCTTCTGGTTCGCGGGTATGGCCAGCATGAAGCGACCCTGAAAGCGTTGCGGGAAAAGAATCGCCAGAGTCTCTCGGCCATGGGTGAGGCCGGCGTGGAACTGCGTGATCTTGCAGCGAATGAAACACCGTTGCACATGCAGGCCATTTACCAACGGGAAATCAGTCTGCGCGGCAACTTTGCCGCGGCCTCCGATGTGGTGCGCATTGAGGCCTTGATGGCCGAAGGCGGAAGCTATGCGGATGTCGATAACCTGCCACCGCTTCTGGAGAAGCTGGGTGATGTGGATATCAGTCAATTGGGCGCCGATGCGCGCCTTGGCATCGTGCAGTTGTTGCTGCATAAAAACCCGGAATGGATGCCGGGCCGTGAGGCATCAAGAAGCAAGTACACAGACTATTTTGAGCGCATCCCTGAAGAACATCGCCCGGCGCTGGAGCGTTTCGCTAAAACTCGCCCGCCGTTGAACAGTGTCTTTCGCGTGCCCGCAGAACGCCTTGTTCGTCCGGATGGACTGCGAGCGGTTGCCGAGCGGAGCAGCCTGAGTAATGCGTTTCTCATGGCTCATCCCGGATCGGCAATGTTGAGCGCCGTGATTGATCGCTTCAAACTCAACTATGAGATTGTCGATGCCACAGCCCGCTTGGCCATCGAGAACCAGATCGCCTTGATCGATACCGAGACCATGAGTGGTTTTGCGCGGGAGGTGGTTGAGAGAAAGTTTGGCCCGCTGGATGTACTTTCGCCGGAGGAAGAACTCGCCCTCACTTTTTTGATTGAAGCCGCAGCGACTTACTACAGTGACGGCATCAGCCCCCAAAGCGAAGTCACCATCTATCTGACCGGGCCCGCCGCGATGCGTGATGCGCTCGCGGATTACGCAAAACTGCACCTCACTCCTCGTGCCGCGGTTGCCTGGCGAGCGGAGGTGGCTATTGACGCCACCGTTACGGTGAACCGGGACACCGAGGAGGAGCAGGATCACTCCTGGAAAGAAAACGAAAGCGACACCGTCGAATGGCTCAAGAACGAAAAAAAACGTTGGGAGGCCGGGCAATTCAAGGCGCGTTACGTGGGTAAAGTGGATCAGTTGTTAAAGAGCCAGACGATCCAATTCGACCAAGGCTGGCCAGTCATCGAAGGTCGACATGTGTTATCGACCGAGTTGCTGCAATTCCTGGCGCAACACCTTGGCGAGCCCTTTTGGCGAGCGATGAGTCGGCGGACCGCGGGTGAAGTGAAGTTCGACAAGCCATTGCCGCTGGGTTTTGACGAACGTCAATCCATCCTTGCGCAGGAGATCGCGCTACCGCCGTCGTTGGTCGGTGAGCCGGCCACCGGGAATTTACCTCTGGATGAGTTGCTTCATCGCATGGGTCGCGGGACTTTGCAGGTTGAGCAGCTTGACCCCCGGCAACGCTTGCTGATCGGCTCGATACTGGGGACGCGAGCCATGGATCAACGCAGCTTTGATCAGGTCCGCGCACGCCTGGAGAACCTTGCCAACAGCGTATCTGAACTGGGCGTGTCACACCGTTACGGGGCCATTGAACGGGAGCTGTTCAAAGAAAATCACCCAAACTTCGTTACCGGTCTGGCCAGTGCCTCGACTCCCGCCGTCGCGTTGTCCGAGACCAGCATCGAGCTGAAGAAGCAGGCACTGGAGCAATCACTGACCATGCTGCAATGGGGGCGCCAGGTCGCCCGGATTCAGCAGGTGGCAAAACTCGAATTCCGCGACCGCATCAGCGAGCGCATGACCGAAGTGTTGGAAAGCTTCGATCAAGGCAGCTTCAAACTGGTTCCACAGGACTTGTTGCTGATGGGCGCCGGTGACCGGATCGCCGGGCGTTGCTACCCGTTGGCATTGGCCATGGCGGCGGCGATCAGCAAGGGGCACGAGGCGGGCAACATTCTTCGTGAGCGGTTTTACCTGGCGGTCATTGAACCCGAGACCCGCGATTCGAATGCATTCGTCAGTACGCTTGAAGAGCTTCGTGATGTCGATGTGCGTGAACTCGGCGGGCCGGTGGTGCGCTCCGATCTGGCACAGGTAATCACGGCGCTTGAAAGGAAAGCCGGCAGCGGCACGTTGATGCTCAACTCGGATAACCACTCGATGCTGCTGGCTAAAAGTTTCGCCGGCGAGCGCAGTACCTATCATTTTTATGATCCGAATTTTGGCGTTTTCGAGTTCGATACTGCTCAAGCGCTCAGCGCAGCGTTGACCCACTTTTTCGTTAGTCAAGAAATGGCAGCGCCTTACGCCGCTTACGGCGAGCCCACTCGTCCGACCTTTGATTTGATTGAACTCGACGCCGCTCGACTCAATGCAAAGGTACTGTCATCGGGTGTCCGGGTGTCGAGTCTGTCCGATTCGGGCAGCCTGCCTGATCAGGCGCCTCGGACAAGACAGCGGCTCGCCAGCGCGCGAGGGCAATCGTTGGTCAACAATGCAGCCCTGGGCAGTTCATTGCTGGAACTGGACGCCCATTGGTGGGGTGGGCAGATCGCGCAGGCGACACGGCAGTTGCAGAAACAGCACGGGCTGTCGTCGGGCGCGGTTGCGTTGTTCGAGACACTGGAGATCACCCCGGCAGGCGAGTACAAAATCAGTCTGGTCGATACCGATCCCGCGCAGACCCTTGTGCGCGTCACCACCGATGATCCTCGATTCCTGAGGATCAAGAACTACCTCTCGGACACCTTCCATGCGTTGGCAGCGCAACCGCATGAAACGCTCGGCTCGCTTGATCCCACGGACGCCGGCAGCGTCCATACGCTCAATGCCGGTTTCACCGTGCAAGCCTTGATGAATGCGCTGCGACATCACGAAAGTGCGGCCAGCGGTGGTGACAAGGCCCTGACCACGGCCATTCGCTTGCATGCCTACGTCAACTACGCCCAGCTGGTCCACGGCAATGCAGTGGATGTGATTGGCGTGGTGACATTGGTGCGTCAGGCTCTGGACGATGAAAAGCTGATCGCCCGCACCAGTGCTCCGCTTGTGCAAAAGGCGTTGGGGCACGTGGCCAATGAAGGCGTCGGTACGGTGTTGGGGATGGTGAATGTCGGGTTTGATATTTACCAGTTGAGCCGTGCCTCCAATGACATTGAGAAGGCGCAGTTCGGGACGCAGCTGGCGTTCGACTCCGCAAGCGTCGTGTTGGGTGCCGCCGGGCTGGGTGCGGCATTGGCGGGCGCGGGGACTGTGGCGGCGGTGTTGGGCGGAGTCGGGGTGATTTTGGGTGGGCTGGCGGTGGGCGTTGCTGCGCTGGCCGAAGGGTTTGCCACCATTGCCGAGGAAGCCAAAGAGGTTGCGCTGTTTTTTGAGGGGCTGGAAAAGGCTTATCGACAGGGTGGCTATCATCTGGACAAGGCGTCGAATGCCTGGATTGCGCATCCCCTGATGGTCTTCGCCGACCTTGATCTGCGCGCCTCGACGGTCCGTTTTGACAGCCCGAAACTGTTCCCGCTTCGCGACCATTTAGGGGTTCCGGATTTCGATGTGGATTACAACCGCGCCATCGATATCCGTGTGGGCCTTGGGTTGTCCGATTCGGCCTCTTTCTCGCCCCAGCTTGGGCAAGCGATCGTTTTGCCCGGCACACCCAAAACCTGGTACGGCTATGAATACAAGCTGCTGCCGTTTGTCACGTTCCGTCATGCCGACGGCTTCGATACGGCACGTCGGCTGGAGAAAAAGAATGAACAGGGACAATGGCAGTTTCTGTTTTCGTTCTACTCGTTTCCCGGCGAGTACGTGGTCAACCGGCTGAACCCTGTCTACAAACCCACGGTGTTCAACGTGCGTCTCGACAACATCTTACGCTCGCTGGTCGTACCGGCTCTGCCGAAGTCATGGCACGGCCTGATTTCCTACCGGATAGAAGGGGCCGGTGCCCACTGTTCCGTGCTGCTCAATCCCGGGGTGAACGTTGAACTCCATGCGCCCGGTCACATAGCCATGCGCTGGGTGCTGCAGGCTCCCTGGCTGGTGGAGTCAGACATTCTGGTAGCCCCTGAGGGGCACCTCGTTTCGGATAAGTTGGGTGTGAAGTTCAGCGGCAGCGGCGTTCACGAGGTGTTGCTCAAGCTTGCGGGGAACACAGTCATGCGCGTGGATCTTGTTGCGCTGAAGTTGGAGGTGGCCGAAGCAGTGGCCGATCCGGCGCTCGGGGAGCAAGCGTTGCTGGATCACTTCAAGTCATTGGCCCGCGAACATCGACTGGCGATGCCTTACACCCCCGTTCACAACTTTGTGGTGCCGTTTGAAAAGCCGGACGAACCAAGGACAGTGGCCGCGTATTACGACTCGGCTCAGGATTGTTTTCTGTATATCCGCGACCCCGATGTCTTGTTGGCCGATGAGGCCGTGCTGGGCGCCGTACTCGACGGATCGGCCTATCTCTATCACCCCGACGGTTTCGATGTCTGGCAGGTCGACGCGATCACCGGCACGCTGGTTCAGCGCTATCGTTTGCTGGTCAAAGAGGGCTTGTCCATTGCCCGCTGCGAGGCCGTGGACAATGGCGGTATTCAGATCGTGCAGCAGTCCACGGCAAAGGAAGGCCCACACGATGAGCTGACCTATTTGATCCATGACGGGGCAGCGTTGCTTGGCTCAATCACCCGCGGTCACGATCCGGCATTGCAGGCCGTTTTACAGGTCGACACGCTCACGGACTGGAAGCAGGTGCTGGGCAACTATGTGTTGCCGGCAGCGTCCATCGATACCGTGGACTGGCGCCCCGGTGCGCTGGTTTCGATCTGTTGGCAGTTCGAAGACCAGTCCCGCGATCTGGTCTGGGTCCGCGATGTTGACGGGTTGATCATCCGTGCGGCTGCCCGGCGTCACCATGCGCGGGGATGGAAGGATTCGATCAAGGCCTTGAAGACCCTGTTACTGATCGCGCCCTCCGGTGCCGAGGGCGAGGTGTTCGTGACTTATGACAAGGACATTAACAGCCTTGTGCGACAGCAAAGGTCGATGGTCGAGGGGCGCGTGCAATGGTCTTCCAGAGACATTGCTCCCGCAGGACTGAAAAATATTGTCGCCGTTGAGCAAGGGCATCTCGCCCTGACCGGTTCCGGCCTGTTCTTCAATATGACGCCGGACGGGTCTCTGCGCCTGGGCGGACTGACCGAAACCTGGTTCAAGGATCGAACCCGGTGGTGGTCCGACCTGCCGGCGGTGTCGACGCAATATCCGGTGTCGAGTCTTGCCCTCCTTGGGTTGACCAACTTCAAGGGTGACGCAGGTTTGTGCGCCTGGTACCTGGAGGATCGGCTGTTGCTCGCCGATCTTGGCCATGGCAAAGAAGTGCGGCTGCTGAGTAACGTTCCAGACCATCAGGCCGCCTGGTTATTCGATCTTTCTACGGGGAAGATTTTCAGTCAGCGCTTTATCGAGACGAAACACTTGAACGCTGCATTCGGCCAGGGCACCAGGCTTTTGCAAGCAGAGGCATTGCCCGCCCTGGTGCAGGAATGGGCGCCCTGGGTCTTTGCCGACATGAAGGCGGAGGGCGCGGGCCTGAGGGCGACGACGCTCGATGGTATCGAAGTGGATTTACAGTACAACGAACCGGTGCGGATTACGGGTGTGGACAGCCGCTGGGTCACGACACTGGAAGGCCCCTTGAGTGAGGGGCTGGCGGCGCTGGCGAACGAACATCGATGCGCCGATTTCCTGTCCGTCAAAGACCCTGACAACCTTCAATGGTATGTGGTCCGGACCGGGCGATTGATCCGGATTCCGAAAGACGCCATTACGGCGCAATACACGCTGGTGGGCACCCGGAATCAGACCAATGTGATGCTGCACGAAAGCGAGGATGGTCTGTTGCACACCTATCCGCAGCAAAGCTCGGTCGGGCCGCTCGACTATGTCCAGCGAAATGCCGAAGTGCTGGTGGTCGAGGGACCGACGACTGCCAACGACCTTCTGCCGTTGATTGCCGATGATGTCAGCATCCTGGTGCTCAAAATGGGTCAAGGGGCAACGACCAGCTGGTTGACCCGAGCGGCCTGGATGAAACTCGAATCGGTCATCGTCGATTGTCGTTATCCGCTTGAGCGCCCGCCCTTGATTCCGGGGAAACTGATTCTGGACGCCTCAGTCATGGATCAGTTATGGGTCAGCCTGGTCGACGAACATTTGGTGATGAACGGCCTGGACAGCGGGCACAGCCTGATCTTTCGTGGCGTTTACTCAGCGGATGTCGCGCTGCGTGGTGATGTGTTCCTTACGCTCAATGGCTATCGATCGTGTGCGGTTTCGCAAATAGTGACCGAGTTGCTGAGACAAAAGGGCGTTGCCGGCAGTGCAACGTTAACGGAGCTGATGTCGAATTATCAGGTCGGGGCGATCGCAGAGCCGGCTATCTAGAGCACGTGTGCCCAGGCCGACTACGGCACCAGATAACCTTTCACGCCCGTGAAGATAATCTGTGCCGCCAGCGCGCACACAAATAATCCCATCAATCGGCTGACAATCTGCAGGCCCTGGTCACCCAGAATCCGTTCGATGCGGTTGGACAGATAAAGGACGACGCCAACCGTAAAACTGGCCAGGGCAATACTGAGAATGGCCGTGAGTTTGTCGTCCCAATGCGGTTGGCTCACGCCCATCACCAGCAAGGCACCGATGGTGCCGGGGCCGACCGTCAATGGAATGGTCAGCGGAACGATGGTCACGTCCTGCTGCACATTATCGGTCTGCACCGCCGACTTGCCTTGTGCCATGCCCAGCGCCGAGATAAACAACACGCTGCCTGCACCGATGCGGAACGCGTCCACGGTGATGCCGAAGACACTGAAAATCACTCGCCCGAACAGGTACAGCAAAACACTGGACACCAGCGTGGCGGTGGCCACTTTCCAGGCCAGGCGCCGTTGCTCCTTGCGCGAATAGCCGCGGGTCAGGCTGATGAAGCAAGACAACACGAAGAACGGGCTGTAGAGCACTAGCATCTTCAGGTAAACGCTGAATAACACGTGGAGCATGGCGTCGGCTCGCAGCAAGAGAGGAGTGAGGCGGAGTCTATCAGTCGATCAATTGCGTGTGGGTATCCGGATTCAAAGACTTTATTGTTTTTGTCATTGTTGCTGTTGTCCTGAACTAATAGCGCGGTGTTTAGTTGGTTTGTTAGTTTGACATGGTGTTACATGTTTGTATTTGTTCGTGTTGGATTTTTTGGTTATTGTTTTCATCGCAAGTTCATGAGGGGCTTGCTTATATTTTAGAAGGGAATCAATTGTGAATAATCAAGTTGTTAGTGAGCGTTATATTTCTGCCTGCCTTAAAAGTTTGCAGGCGTATGAAATTGATGATGTGTTGACTATTCGTACTCGTAGTATGTCTTTGGTGGGTGAAGCCATTGAAGAGCCGTCGAAAGGCTCTATTGTGGGCGAAGGCGTGTTGTCCTTCAGCAGTGGCCTCAGTGGTGAAAACCGGTCGGATGCGCAGAATGCCTATCTGTATGCGACCCTTGTAGCGAACAAGGCATTTCCTCAGGACTACCAGGGCAAAGAGTGGTATGCGCTATTTAAGAAAGTCATGAGCGATGCGGGCTGGTCGACTACCAGCCTTTACTACAACGACTTGAATGTCAGCGGGACCAGTGTTCGCATGGACAAACTGGTGCTGGAGATTCTGGGTTCGGTGGTCGCGGGCATCGCGCTGCCTGGTCCGACGACTGCACTGATGCTGAAAGTGGCGGGGGATGCGATTTCCGCCCTGCAAAAGCGCGATACGGCACTGACCGTTTATGAGCGAAACCTGTTGACGCATGGTGTTGGCGGGATCGCGGCCGGTGCGTGCACCGAAAACAATGGCGTCGCCACGATGGCCCTGGGTGCGGTGCGGTTTTTACGCAGGAACACCTCGACCAAAGTGCTGTTTGTGGATGTGGATACTCGTGATGTGAAACTGTATCGCGGTGAGGCGGTGTTTGAAAAAAATGATCTGGTCGCCAAAGCTACCCGTGAACTTATTGCGAATAAACTTATCGCTCATGCCGGCAAGATTGTTGACTACGACATCTAATTGAATGAGTCAGGGCAGTCGAATATCGGCTGCCCTTTTTTATTAACGAGGGAACGATATGAGTGACAATTATTCAGTGTCGGTTGTGGGGGCTGCCATCGTGATTGTTCCTGAACCTGATGGGTTGGCAGCTCATGATGACTTGGTCGACTCGGTGTTCCTGGCGCAACTGGTTGCCAATAAACAGGTTGAAAAAGACCCGGCGGCTGACTGGTACAACACCTATGTAAGCGTTTTGGATGATTTCTGGCTGCGCAATACAAAGGCCCGAGAGGAAAGGCTTATCACCCGACACAGCGGCGAATCTGCGATCGAATGGGTTACCGCCGCGATGGCAAAGGGCGCTTCAGACGAAGGGCGACTGGTTGCCGCAACATTGGCACGGGTGGCAAACGTGTCAGGCACTGAACCTGCGATGAGCGTGCTGCGCAGTCACATGCAAAAAGCGTCCGCCGATCAATCGACCGAAATGACAGCGCCATCCAAAGTTGTGCATCTGTTGGTGATTCTGGCGAGAACGCCGACCTCCATCACTAGCGTGTACCTGGAGTTCAAGACGCCTCTGGAGATCAGCCCCAATCCTTTGGCGCAGTTGTATCGGTCCGAGGATGTGCCCGACGTTGTCAGCATGCGTTACGCCCGGGCCAATCTGTCCGAAGTCCTCTACGGTCCTGCGCGTGAGGCTGTTGCCCTCAAGATCAGGGAAAAGCGTGAAGGCCAGGTGGTGATGTTGCGCCTGACTGACGACGCTCCGGGCCTGATCGAATCACACAAGACTGCTCAGGAGGTCTGAGCCGTCGCCCGATTCTGCTGGTCGCGTTGTGCAACCCAATGCTCGATCAAATCTCGCAACTGCGACAGCTCGACCGGTTTGGCCATGTGCCCGTCCATGCCGGCCTGGCGCGCGCGTTCTTTGTGCTCGGCAAGGATGTGTGCGGTCAATGCCACCACCGGGGTGCGAATCCGCTGGTTGCCGACTTCCCAGGCACGTAACTGCTGGGTGGCAGAGAAACCATCAAGGATCGGCATTTCACAGTCCATCAACACCAGGTCATAACGCTGGGCTTTCATTGCCTGCAAGGCTTCTTCGCCATTGCTGGCGGTGTCCGGTTGCAGGTTAAGCTTACCGAGCATGCCGCGAATCACCTTGGTCGAGATGTTGTTGTCTTCGGCCACCAGGATGCGGAAATCACTCGGGACCTTGACCGGAAGCGTCGGACCGGTGGGCAGGTGTGGCGAGACGGCCGGGCCTTTGTTGCGCTGGTTCAGTTCGTCCGCCAGGGTGGTCTTGAGGGTGTAGCCGGCCACCGGTTTGGCGAGGATGCGCTTGATCCCGGAATTGCGCGCGATGATCTTGCTCGGCGCGTTGCTGATGCCGGTCAGCATGATCAACAGAATGTCGTGGTTCAGGCTCGGGTCTTCCTTGATCTTGGCCGCCAGTTGCATACCGGTCATGCCGGGCATGTTCTGGTCGAGCAGGACCACGTCGAAATAGTCGCGCAGGTGAGCCTTGGTGCGCAGCAACGCCAGTGCCTCCTTGCCGGACGGCACGGCGCTGACGTTCAGGCCCCAGGCGCTGCACTGCTGCACCAGCACTTTGCGGCAGGTGTCGTTATCGTCCACCACCAGCACCCGTGCACCTTGAAGCGGCCCGTCGAGGTCGGAAGTCGGGTGCTCAAGCCGATCAGGATCCAGCGGCAGGGTCAGCCACAAGGTGCTGCCCTGATTGGCGCCGCTCTTGATGCCGAATTCCCCTTGCATCAAACGGATCAGCTGACGAGCAATCACCAGCCCCAGGTTGCCGCCCAGGCTGGTCGCCGAGAGAAAGTGTTTGCTGTGCAGCTCGGCGTGCATCAGTGCTTCGCGTTCTTCGGCCTCCATCGGCACGCCGCTGTCCTGCACGGCGATGCGCAGACGCGGTTTGGCGCTGCGTTCGTCGAGGGCGACGACGATCAGGATCTCGCCCTCGTCGGTTTTCTTCAGGGCGTTTTCCAGCAGGCTCAGCAAGGTCTGGCGCAGACGCGTCGGGTCACCGCTGATGACGCGCGGCACTTGCGGCTGGATGAAGCTGATCAGCTCGACGTTCTGCTGTTCGGCCTTGGCGCGGAAGATGCTCAGGCAGTCTTCGATCAAGGCGTTGAGATCAAACTGCACATCGTCCAGTTCGATCTGCCCGGATTCGAGCTTGGAGATGTCGAGAATCTCGTTGATCAGGGTCAGCAGCTCGTTGCCGGCGCTGTGGATGGTTTGTACATAGTCACGCTGCTTGACCGACAACGGTGTGCCCAGCAGCAGTTCGGTCATGCCCAGCACGCCGTTCATCGGGGTGCGGATTTCGTGGCTGATCTTCGCCAGGAACTCGGCCTTGGCGTTGATCTCGGCGTTGCTGGCTGCCAGGTCGCGGCTGACGCTGAAACGGTCTTCGGTGATGCTGCGCTGACGTTCGCCCAGCGCAATGCTCATCAACAGGCCGCTGATGCAGATGAACGCCAGCAGCGTCATGATCAAGCCTTGAGGCGCGACCAGGGTCAGCCCCAACAGCGCCGGCAACATGATGAGGGTACCGATGTTGAACACCACCATCGCCGCCACAAACAGCCGTGCCGGGCGATAACCCTTTTGCCAGTGATAGGCACCGACAAACAACATGCTCAGGCCCGCCAGTGCGACCAGGGCGTAGGTGATGATGTTCAGCGGCAGCGTGTTGACGAACAACAGCAGCAAGCCACAGACCACGATGAACAGGATGTCCCCCAGCAACAGCTTGTTCAGTGGGTGCGACCCGAGCGGGGCGAAGAAACGATAGGCGAACATCAGGCCGCAGGGCGCCGTCAGCAACAAGGCGAGATAAGCGCCGGGCGTCTGCACCGCGTGCCAGTTGGGTAGCCATGGTCCTGCCAGATTCAGCAACAGCAACAAGCTGAGCATCAGCAAGGCTTCGCATCCAGCCAGCCAGACGCTGCTGCGCGAGCGGGTGTAGGCATAGCGGACGAGGTTGTGCAGGATCAGCATGCCGAGGCAACCAAACAGCAGGCCGTAAATCAGCATCTGGTTCTGATTGGCCGCGGTCATGATCGCCGATTGCAGGGTGATATACGGCCGCAACTGGTGTTCGGACACCAGCCGCAGGTAGACGTCGAGGGGTTTGTCGCTTTGCGGCAGCGGTAACATGAAATCGCTGCTAGGCAGGGGACGGTCATTCTGGGGCTGCCCGGTGCCGGTGTTCAATTGATCGATCAGCGTGTCGCCGTCGAGCACATACAGGTTGAGACGCGACAGGTCGGGGGCGAACACTCGCAGCAATTGCTCGTGCTTGCCGGGCGCCAGCCTGAAACGCAGCCACAACGCACCTTCGGGCTCGGCCGCGGTGAGGCGGTCGAGTTCGATGGGGCTGAATTGATTGGTGTAGCGAGCGGAGCGGATGTCGCTCAGCTGCAGGTCGCCCTGTTCGTCAAGCAATACCGCCCAGCCACTGCCTTGCGCGGCCTGGGCCGGAAGCATGCAGAGCAAGGTCAGCAGCGTGACAGTGAAACCTATGGCAATCCTGAGCCAGCGCACGGCGAAATCCCTTCGTAGGTTGATGCCAGATTATAACTATGCGCGGCGCTGGAACAGTCCGGCAAGGGCCTGAAGCCCAGGCCCTGCCGAACGGATCGCTTATTCCTGATTTTCGCCACGCTCGCGGGCAATGGCACGGTAGCCAATGTCCTTGCGATAGAAACAGCCTTCCCACTCAATCTTTGCCGCCAGTTTGTAAGCCTGTTGCTGGGCAGCATCAACGCTGGCGCCCATGGCAGTCGCGCAAAGCACGCGTCCACCGGCCGTCACCACTTGACCGTCCTTGAGCGCCGTACCGGCGTGGAAGACTTTGCCTTCCAGCGCCGCAGCTGCATCCAGACCGTTGATGGCAACGCCTTTAGCGTAGTCGCCAGGGTAACCGCCTGCGGCCAATACGATACCGACGCTCGGACGTGGATCCCATTGCGCTTCGACCTTGTCCAGCGCTTGCGCCAGGGCTGCTTCAACCAGCAACACCAGGCTCGACTGCAAACGCAGCATCACCGGTTGGGTCTCAGGATCACCGAAACGGCAGTTGAACTCGATAACTTTTGGGTTACCAGCCTTGTCGATCATCAGGCCGGCATACAGGAAACCGGTGTAGACGTTGCCTTCATCGGCCATGCCGCGCACGGTCGGCCAGATCACCAGGTCCATGACACGTTTGTGTACTTCCGCCGTGACCACCGGGGCAGGGGAGTAAGCGCCCATGCCGCCGGTGTTCGGACCGGTGTCGCCGTCGCCGACGCGTTTGTGGTCCTGGCTGGTGGCCATTGGCAGTACGTTCTTGCCGTCGACCATGACGATGAAGCTGGCTTCTTCGCCGTCGAGGAATTCTTCGATCACGACACGCGAACCGGCATCGCCGAACGCATTGCCCGCGAGCATGTCACGCACAGCGTCTTCAGCTTCGGCCAGGGTCATGGCTACGATCACGCCTTTACCGGCGGCCAGGCCATCGGCCTTGATCACGATCGGTGCGCCTTTTTCACGCAGATAAGCCAAGGCTGGCTCGATCTCGGTGAAGTTCTGGTAGTCGGCCGTCGGGATCTTGTGGCGCGCCAGGAAATCCTTGGTGAAGGCTTTCGAACCTTCCAGCTGAGCAGCGCCAGCGGTCGGACCGAAGCAATCCAGGCCACGGGAGCGGAACAGATCGACAACACCGGCCACCAGCGGCACTTCCGGGCCGACGATGGTCAGGGAAACGTTTTTCTCGGCAAAATCGGCCAACTGCTCAAGGGCCAGCACGTCGATAGCGACGTTCTCGCACTTGGCTTCAATGGCGGTGCCGGCGTTGCCCGGGGCAACGAATACTTTCTGCACGCGCGGATCCTGAGCCACTTTCCAGGCCAGGGCGTGTTCACGGCCACCGCTGCCAATGATCAAAACATTCATTTCAAAAACCTCAAGAATCTGTGAAGGCCCTGCAAATCCTTGTAGGAGCTGTCGAGTGCAGCGAGGCTGCGATCTTTTGATCTTGTTTTTAAAAAATCAAAGTCAAAAGATCGCAGCCTCGTTGCACTCGACAGCTCCTACAGGCTCCTACGTAGGGGCGCGGTGTATCAGTGACGGAAGTGGCGCATGCCGGTGAAGACCATGGCGATGCCGGCTTCATCAGCGGCGGCAATCACTTCCGCATCACGCATCGAGCCGCCTGGCTGGATCACCGCAGTGATGCCGACCTTGGCTGCGTTGTCCAGGCCGTCGCGGAACGGGAAGAACGCGTCGGAGGCCATCACCGAGCCTGCCACCTGCAAACCGGCGTGTTCAGCCTTGATTGCGGCGATACGTGCGGAGTTCACGCGGCTCATCTGGCCAGCGCCAACACCGATGGTCTGACGGTTCTTGGCGTAGACGATGGCGTTGGATTTAACGTACTTGGCCACTTTCCAGGCGAAGATCAGGTCGTTGATTTCCTGTTCGGTCGGTGCACGCTTGGTCACGACTTTCAGGTCTTCGCTGCCGATCATGCCGATGTCGCGGCTCTGTACCAGCAAACCGCCGTTGACGCGTTTGTAGTCCCAGGCAGCGGCGCGATCAGCCGACCACTCGCCGCAGGCCAGCAGGCGCACGTTGGCTTTGGCCGCGACGATGGCGCGGGCTTCTTCGCTGACGCTTGGGGCGATGATCACTTCGACGAACTGACGCTCGACGATGGCCTTGGCGGTTTCAGCATCCAGCTCGCGGTTGAACGCGATGATGCCGCCGAACGCCGACTCGGTGTCGGTGGCGTAGGCCAGTTCGTAGGCCTGACGGATACCGCCTTCGGCGTCCGGGCTGACGGCGACGCCGCACGGGTTGGCGTGCTTGACGATTACGCATGCCGGCTTGACGAAGCTCTTCACGCATTCCAGCGCGGCATCGGTGTCGGCCACGTTGTTGTACGAGAGCTCTTTGCCTTGCAGTTGGGTCGCGGTGGCGATGCCGACTTCGGCAGGCTTGGCTTCCACGTAGAACGCCGCGCTCTGGTGCGGGTTCTCGCCGTAGCGCATTTCCTGAGCCTTGACGAACTGGCTGTTGAACGTGCGCGGGAACTCGCTGCGACCTTCGGTGCTGAGGGTCTCGGCGGCCTGGTTCACGGTGCCCATGTAGTTGGCGATCATGCCGTCGTAGGCAGCAGTGTGTTCGAAGGCCTTGAGCATCAGGTCGAAACGCTGAGCGTAGGTCAGGCCACCGGCCTTGAGGCCTTCGAGGACGCTGGCGTAATCGCTGGCGTTGACCACGATGGCCACGTCTTTATGGTTTTTTGCTGCCGAACGGACCATGGTCGGTCCGCCGATGTCGATGTTTTCGATAGCGGTCGGCAGGTCGCAGCCTGGCTTGTTGATGGTGGCTTCGAACGGGTACAGGTTGACCGCGACCAGATCGATCGGCTTGATGCCGTGCTCGTTCATGATGGCGTCATCGATACCGCGACGACCGAGGATCCCGCCATGGATTTTCGGGTGCAGGGTTTTCACCCGACCGTCCATCATTTCTGCGAAACCGGTGTAATCCGCGACTTCCACTGCGGCAACACCGTTGTCGCGCAGCAGCTTGAACGTTCCGCCGGTGGAGAGGATCTCGACGCCCAGGGCTTCAAGCTCCTTGGCGAATTCGAGGATCCCGGTCTTGTCGGAAACGCTGATCAAGGCGCGGCGGATCGGCAGGCGGGTAGTCTGGTCGGTCATTTCAATTTCCATCAAAAGCAAAGGAGTCAGCAAAAAAGGCGACCGTTTTTACGCGGGCGCCTTTCTGGTTTGATTGAATGCTTACAGCAAATCGTACTGCTTGAGTTTCTTGCGCAGCGTGCCTCGGTTCAGTCCGAGCAGCTCGCTGGCCTTGGTCTGGTTGCCCTTGACGTAGTTCATCACGCACTCGAGCAGGGGCGCCTCGACTTCGGAGAGCACCAGGTTGTACACATCCGTGACGGCAGCGCCCTCAAGGTGGGCGAAATAATTGTGCAGCGCCTTCTCGACACTCCCGCGAAGGGTCTGACCTTCTTCGCTCGGCGTGTTGAGGTGCTGTTTCAAATTCACGTTGTCGCTCACGGGTGTTGTTCCACTCACTAAAGTCTCGGTCATCATCGTCATGCGGCCACCCCTTCTCCGTCCCCTGTCAGGCTCTTGTAACGTTCGGCGAAGAAGCCCTGAACGTTGGCGCATTGTGCTTCCGTATCTTCCAAACGATTGAAGTGGGCGCGAAACTCCCTGGCGCCCGGCAAGGTTGCGAGATACCAGCCCACATGCTTTCGAGCGATCCGCACGCCCATGACGTCTCCATAGAAGACGTGCAGCGCAGCCAGATGCTCTAGCAGAATGCGTTCCACCTCGATCAGTTCCAGCGCCGGGAGTTTCTCGCCGGTACGCAGGAAGTGATCGATCTCGCGAAAAATCCATGGCCGCCCCTGGGCGGCCCGGCCTACCAGCAGGCCATCGGCACCGGTCGCGTCGAGCACGTACCGGGCCTTCTCGGGCGAATCGATATCGCCGTTGGCGAAGACCGGAATCGACACCGCCTGCTTGATCGCGGCAATGGTGTCGTACTCGGCTTCACCGGTGTACAGGTCGGCACGGGTGCGGCCATGGACCGCCAACGCCGTGATGCCCGCCTGTTCGGCGATCTTTGCCACCGTCAAACCATTCTTGTTGTCCCGGTCCCAACCGGTGCGGATCTTCAAGGTCACCGGCACATCAACCGCAGCCACAACGGCCTGCAGGATCTCGGTCACCAATGCTTCATCCTTCAACAGTGCGGAACCGGCGGCCTTGTTGCAGACCTTCTTCGCCGGACAGCCCATGTTGATGTCAATAATCTGTGCGCCCAGTTCGACGTTGGCCCGGGCCGCATCCGCCAGCATCTGTGCATCACCCCCGGCGATCTGGACCGAGCGTGGCTCGGGATCACCTTCGTGGATCATGCGCATCCGCGACTTGCGGGTGTTCCACAAACTCATGTCGCTGGTGACCATTTCCGAGACTACAAGCCCTGCGCCCAGTCGCTTGCACAGCTGACGAAAGGGCTGGTCGGTGACGCCCGCCATGGGGGCGAGAATCAAGCCGTTGTGCAATGTATATGGACCGATGCGTACCGCCGACATAGGACTTCCCTGTTGTGGGGCCGGATCATGAGAGTTCGAAAAAGGGTTGGCATGATACCCGCTCTCGATGACTGGATAAAGGCTGAATTGAACAAAATCTGAACAGTAATTCTGTTATCGCCAGCGGTTTGGTATGAGCGGTCGAAGTCAGAAATATGCCGTCAACGCCGTAACACTGAACCGTTTCACTCGGGCGAATGGAAGCTCAGGCTGTAATTCACCGCTTTGGAACCTGGATCGAGGATATCCAGTGCGATGTGGATCGGCGTCTGCGGCGGCATCTCCGCCAGGCCTTCGAGGTCGCCGTTGAGGTACTCGCCGGGTTTGAAGCGACGACTGGCGATCAGGTGGCCGTTAAGGTCGGCGAAGCGCAGTTCCAGCAGCGGGAAGGGCTGGGAGAACGGCGCACGGTTGTAGATGATCGCATCGACCACCAGCGCGCCGTTGAACTCTGGGTGACTGCGAACCACCAAGTTGCTGCTTTTGATTTTCGCGATATCAACTTTCGAGGGCACCGTGCAGCCGATTTGCGGGCACAGTTGCTGGAACCACGGACGGTATTGGTCCTGGCGCGCCAGTTCGTCGAAGTGGTAAGCGATGTATTGACCGCCCAGAGCGGCAGCACCGAGTAGCACCAATAGCAGCCAGAAAAGCCGGCGACCCCAAGGGGAGCGACGTTTTTGCCAACCCAGTTGCAGCGGGTCGTCTGACAGGTCCTGCAAGGCTTCGGCGCGTTCGGTCGACTCGCTGCGTACGTGTCGCTTGCGCAAGGGGGCAATCGGGGGCAGGTCGTCGTCAGGTGCATCGGTTGCCGACAGACGATCATGGTGCAGGGGCATGTCGAGCGGATCATTCAGGCGCAGTTGCGGCACCTGAGGCTCGTCGTCCAGATCAACCGGTTCCAGCGAGAACGAGGGCTCAGTGCGCGATTGCTTGCCCGCGTCTGCCTGCGTTTCCCGTTGGTCGTCTTCGACCGCCTGGGCGCGATCGGCCGCCGATTCGCTGAATAGGCTGTCGGACCAGGGTTCTTCGTCATGCTCGATAGGGTCGCGTCGAGCGCTGAGGCTGTCTTCGCGATGCCGGCCGAATTCCGTGGTCGGCTGGATTTCCCGTTGTTCGAGCCGGGCGAGTTCTTCGTCCAGGTCCAGGCTGTCCAGATCCAGTTCGGTGGCGGACCACTGCTTCTGGCTGATGGCGCGCGGGGCCGGCGGTTCGACAATGGCCGGAGCGACCGGTGTGACGGCTTCCTTGCCGGTCCGTTGCTCGAGCAACTGCTTGGCGGCGTTGAACACCTGCAAGCAGGAACCACAACGAACCACTCCGCGGGCCACGCTCAATTGAGCATGGCTGACACGGAAGCTGGTTTGGCAATGCGGGCACTGAGTGACGAAGCTGTCGGTCATGCGGCGATCCGGTTTATGCAGGCGCTCATTCTAGCGCCGACGGCCAGTGATACGCACCCAGCCATCGCGATTGGCGATCGGGTCCAGATCGAAGTCCTGAGCGTACGCTTTGGCGACTTCTTCACCTTGCTCGGCGAGGATGCCGGACAGTGCGAGACGGCCGCCCGGCTTGACCAGGCTGGACAATTGCGGCGCCAGGGAAACCAGTGGGCCGGCAAGAATGTTGGCCACCAGCACGTCGGCTTTAACCTGCGGCAGATCTTCCGGCAGATACAGTGGGAAGAGTGCGTCGGCGATGTTGTTGCGCCCGGCGTTGTCGCGGGAGGCTTCCAGCGCCTGCACGTCGATGTCGGTGCCGACCGCTTCCTTGGCCCCCAGCAGCAGGGCGGCAATCGCCAGAATCCCCGAGCCGCAACCGAAGTCCAGCACGTTGCAGTCTTTGAGGTCCTGACCGTCGAGCCATTCCAGGCACAGAGCGGTGGTCGGGTGCGTGCCGGTGCCGAACGCCAGGCCCGGGTCCAGCAGAATGTTCACGGCGTCGGGTTCAGGCGCCGCGTGCCAGCTTGGAACGATCCACAGGCGTTGACCGAAGCGCATTGGCTGGAAATCGTCCATCCAGCTGCGTTCCCAGTCCTGGTCTTCGATCACTTCGCTGTGATGCTCGGGCAGCGGGCTGCCGGTCAGCAACTCAAGGTGGGCCAGCACGCTGGCCGCTTCGGTGCCACCTTCGAACAGGGCCAACAGGTGCGTGTGCGACCACAGCGGCGTGGTGTTGAGTTCGGGTTCGAAGATCGGCTGGTCTTCGGCGTCCATGAAGGTCACCGACACGGCGCCCACTTCAAGGAAAGCGTCTTCGTAGGTTTCGGCTTGTTCTGGGCTGATGGCGAGACGGACTTGCAGCCAAGGCATGGCGGGCACCTTTGAAAAATATTGATTGCAGCCTAGCGGGCTGCGAGAAGCGCGCAAGTTTACGCGAGCGCGAGACAGAAGACGACAAGGCCGACACGAGCGTGCTCTTCGTAGGAGTGAGGCTTGCCCGCGAAGAACGATGACATGGTAAGTCTGAAACACCGCGGCGTTTGGTTCGCGGGCAAGCCTCGCTCCTACAGTCGGAGATATGAAACCTTCAGATACAACAAAGCCGCCCGAGGGCGGCTTTGTTGATCGGGCTAAAGCTTAGTGCTTTTCGCCCGCCAGCTTGTGTTCCAGGTAGTGGATGTTGATCCCACCTTTGCAGAAGCCTTCATCGCGGACCAGGTCGCGGTGCAGCGGGATGTTGGTCTTGATCCCGTCGACAACGATTTCGTCCAGCGCATTGCGCATGCGTGCCAATGCTTCGTCACGGGTTGCGCCGTAGGTGATCAGCTTGCCGATCAACGAATCGTAGTTCGGCGGAACGGCATAACCGCTGTACAGGTGCGAATCGACGCGAACGCCGTTGCCGCCTGGAGCGTGGAAATGCTTGACCGTGCCTGGGCTTGGCATGAAGGTTTTCGGGTCTTCGGCGTTGATTCGGCATTCCAGTGCATGACCGCGGATAACCACGTCTTCCTGGGTGTACGACAACTTGTTGCCAGCGGCGATGCTGAGCATCTCCTTGACGATGTCGATGCCGGTGACCATTTCCGAAACCGGGTGCTCAACCTGAACGCGGGTGTTCATTTCGATGAAATAGAACGCGCCGTTCTCGTACAGGAACTCGAAAGTGCCTGCGCCACGGTAGTTGATGTCGATGCACGCCTTGACGCAGCGAGCGAGGACTTCAGCGCGAGCTTTCTCGTCGATGCCCGGTGCCGGCGCTTCTTCGAGAACCTTCTGGTGACGACGTTGCAGCGAGCAATCGCGGTCGCCCAGATGGATGGCGTGGCCCTGGCCATCGGAAAGCACCTGGACTTCCACGTGACGTGGGTTGGTCAGGAATTTTTCCAGATAGACCATCGGGTTGCCGAACGCCGCGCCAGCTTCGGTGCGGGTCAGTTTTGCGAAGGAGATCAGGTCTTCTTCTTTATGCACAACGCGCATGCCGCGACCACCGCCGCCGCCAGCGGCTTTGATGATCACCGGATAACCGACTTCGCGACCGATGCGCAGAGCGGTTTCTTCGTCTTCAGGCAACGGGCCGTCGGAACCCGGAACGGTTGGAACGCCCGCAGCGATCATGGCGTGCTTGGCCGATACCTTGTCGCCCATCAGGCGAATGGTGTCGGCTTTCGGGCCAATGAACGCGAAGCCGGAGTTCTCGACCTGTTCAGCGAAATCAGCGTTTTCCGCAAGGAAACCGTAGCCTGGGTGAATGGCGGTAGCGCCGGTCACTTCAGCCGCGGCGATGATTGCCGGAATGTGCAGGTAAGAGTGGGCGGCCGAGGCCGGACCGATGCAGACGGATTCGTCTGCCAGGCCCAGGTGCATCAGCTCTTTGTCGGCCTTGGAGTAAACGGCGACAGTCTTGATGCCCATCTCTTTGCAGGCACGCAGGATCCGCAGGGCAATCTCACCGCGGTTGGCGATCAGAACTTTTTCCAACTTCGCAGTCATCAAAGTTTCTCCGCGGTTCAAACGATGGTGAACAGCGGTTGGTCGTACTCAACCGGCTGGCCGTCTTCGACGAGGATGGATTCGATCACACCGCTGGTTTCAGCTTCGATGTGGTTCATCATCTTCATGGCTTCGACGATGCACAGAGTGTCGCCTTTCTTCACGGTCTGGCCGACTTCAACGAAGGACGGCGAGCTTGGCGAAGATTTGCGGTAGAAGGTGCCGACCATCGGCGAACGGGCAACGGTGCCGTTCAGCACTGGCGCGGCCGGGGCAGCGGGGGCGGCGGCAGCAACCGGAGCAGCGGCAACAGGTGCCGGGGCCGGAGCGTGCATTGGAGCCGGTGCGTAGTACTGCTGAGCCGGGGTCTTGCTATGACGGCTGATGCGTACGGACTCTTCGCCTTCCTTGATCTCCAGCTCGTCGATGCCGGACTCTTCCAGCAGTTCGATCAGTTTCTTAACTTTACGGATATCCATGAATCATCAACTCCCAAGGGTCGGTCAGGGGCGTTTAACGCTTGTTGTTCAAGCCGTTGCCTGTCTTTCAAGCTGCTCTAGTGCGGCCTCCAGGGCCAGTCGATAACCGCTGGCGCCAAGGCCGCAGATCACTCCCACCGCTACGTCGGAGAAGTAAGAGTGATGGCGGAAAGGTTCGCGTTTGTGCACGTTAGACAAATGCACTTCGATGAATGGGATGCTCACCGCCAGCAGCGCGTCACGTAATGCGACACTTGTGTGCGTAAAAGCTGCTGGGTTGATCAGAATGAAGTCCACACCTTCGCCTTTCGCGGCGTGGATGCGGTCAATCAATTCGTACTCGGCGTTGCTTTGCAGGTACAGCAAATGATGGCCGGCTTCACGGGCACGGCGTTCCAGGTCCTGGTTGATCTGCGCCAGTGTCGTAGCGCCATAGGTGCCCGGTTCACGGGTGCCGAGCAAGTTCAGGTTGGGGCCGTGCAGAACCAATAGCGTCGCCATCTGCTGTTCCTTGTTATCTGTGTGCAATTGTCAGAACCCGGCGACTATGACGCAAAGCCTTTGTGACTGTCCAGTTCTATGCAATAGCCAGCACGATGGCCGATGTTTGCGCGAAATATGTGACCGGGTGATTAAATCCGGTCATTTGCTTTCGCAACACGTTCGGCGAAGTCTGTCGCATTGATCTCGCCGATGACTCGCACATCGGCACGTTCGACGCCGTCCTTGCCGAAAAACATCAGGGCCGGAGGGCCGAACAGTTTGTAGCGATCGAGCAGCGCACGTTGCTCGGCGTTGCTGGCGGTGATGTCGAAGCGGATCAGGCGATAGGCCTTCAGGCGTTCGACGACCGTGGCGTCGTTCAATACTTCGCGTTCGATCACTTTGCAGCTGATGCACCAGTCGGCGTACCAGTCGAGTAGCAGCGGGGTGCCGGTGGATCGGGCTTCGGCGAGAACCCGGTCGAGGTCGGCCGGGGTGCTGACGGTTTGCCAGGCGCTGGTGTTCTGCGGCTGTTCGTTGCCGGCAATGACGCGCGGTTGGCCAATCGGGTTGAACGGGTCGGTCTGACCGCTGAACGCCCCGAACCAGCAAGCCAGTGCGTAAAACAGCAGGAACATCCCGAGCAGTTGGCCGAGGCGTTTTCGAGGAGGTTTGTAGACGAACTCCAGTGCGCCCATGAACAAACCGACGCCGCCGGCCAGCAAACCGATCAGCAACAAGGTGATCTGCCCCGGCAACACGCGACTGACCAGCCCTATGGCCAATCCCAGCAACAACACGCCAATCGCATTTTTCACATAGACCAGCCACGGCCCGCTTTTCGGCAGCCAGGCTGCGCCGCCGGTGGCCACGAGCAGCAGCGGTGCGCCCATGCCGAGGCCGAGCATGAACAGTTTCAATCCACCCCCCAGCGCATCACCGCTGGCGCTGATGTACAGCAGCGCACCGGCCAGCGGTGCCGACACGCAGGGCGACACCAGCAAACTCGACACCACACCCAGCACGGCGGCGCCCCACAGCGATCCGCCTTCGGTGCGCCCGGCGATCCGGTCCAGGCGACTGCTGATTGCCTGTGGCAACTTGAGTTCGAACACGCCGAACATCGCCAGGGCGAACACCGCAAAAAACATCGCGAACGGCACCAGCACCCACGCCGATTGCAGGCGCGCCTGAAGGTTGAGCTGAGCGCCGAACATCCCCATCAACGCCCCCAACAGGGCGAAGCAGGCGGCCATTGGCAGCACATAAGCGAGCGACAGATTGAAGCCGCGCAACCCGCCGACCTGACCGCGCAAGACCACGCCGGACAGGATCGGCAGCATCGGCAGCACGCACGGGGTGAAGGTCAAGCCCAGCCCGGCGAGAAAGAACAAGGCAAGCTCGCGCCAACTCCAGTTCTGCGCCGTGGCGGGTGTCGGTGCGCCGATGCCATCAATGCTCAGGCGTTCGGTTTCGGGCGGATAACACAGGCCTTTGTCGGCGCAGCCCTGATAGGTCACAGCCAGCGTGAACGCGCGCGGATCGGTGCGCGGCACTTCGACGTCGAGGATGCCGTGATAGACCTCGACATCGCCAAAGTACTCATCGTGCTTTTGCTCGCCCTTGGGCAATTGCGCCGCGCCCAGGACAACCTCGGCCGGCTCGGCGCGAAACTGAAAGCGATGCCGATAGAGGTAGTAACCCTCGGTCGCGACAAAACGCAGCTTGATCGATTGTGGCGTGCTGTCGACCAGGCTCAGCTGAAAGGCCTCGCGCACCGGCAGGAAGTCGGCGCTGTTGTTGATCGAGCCCAGAGTGGAACTGGGCCGACTCTCCAGCAACCCGGCGGCGGAGGCCGGCAGGGCGAGCACTAAAAGCAGCAGGCAAAGCAAACGGCGCATGACAATCTCGCGTATCGGAATTGGGGGCATGATAGCGGACAGTCGCACGGATTGCCCCGCCCCTGTAGGAGCGAGGCTTGCCCGCGAAGAACGATTACGCGGTTTGCCTGAATGACCGCATCGTATGGTTCGCGGGCAAGCCTCGCTCCTACGGGGGCATGGCGGTGGGTCAGACGCGGAACGCTTGGACGGCGGTATGCAAGCGTCCGCCCAACACCAACAAGTTTTCTCCCTGCACGCGTCCCTCGCCGATGCGCAGCAAGTTATCCCCACCCAATTGGTGAATCCGCTCGCTGTGATCGCGGATCTCACTGACGGCACCACTCTGCTGCGCCGTGACATCGGCAATGCGCACGGCAGTGTCGGAAATGGTCTGGATTGCCCCGACGATTTTATCCAAAGCACCGTCGGCAGCCTGAGCCTGATTGGCCGTGGCTTCGGCGTGTTCGACCTGGGCGCGCATGCCTTCCACCGATTGCCGCGCGGCGGTTTGCAGGCCGGCAATCAAGGTCTGGATCTCCGCCGTAGCCCCGGCCGTGCGTTGTGCCAGTGAGCGAACCTCTTCCGCGACCACCGCAAAACCGCGGCCCATCTCTCCGGCGCGGGCGGCCTCGATGGCGGCGTTCAGGGCCAGCAGGTTGGTCTGGTCGGCAATCGAGCGGATCACCGTCAGCACGCCGCCGATGGTCGCGGATTCTTCAGCCAGGTGCTCGATCATCTGCGCATTGCCTTGCACTTCACCGACCAGCGCGTGGAGGCCGGTGAGGCTCAGGCCGATGACTTTCTGGCCATGCTCGACCGCCAGTCCGGCATGCCGACTGGCATCGGCGGCCTGGCTGGCATCACCGGCAACCTGTTGAATCGTCGCCTCCAGTTCGCCGAGCGAATCACGGATCAGCGCCGTATCGCCGGCCTGGTGTTCGGCGCCGCTGTGCAAGTCGTTGCTCAGTTCGGCCAGGGTGCGGCTGCTGCCGGCGACCTGCTCGGCATTGAGGCGAATCGTCCCCACCAGGTCCACCAGATACGCGCGCAAGCGATTGAGCGACGCTTCAATGTCGTGCAGTTCGCGGTTTGTTTTGCCCAATTGAATGTCCTGGCTGAAGTCGCCTTCGGCCCAGGTCGACAGGGCCGGGGCGAGGTTGGTCAGCGTCCGGGCGAGTTTGCGTTGCAAGGTGTCGATCAGCAGCGCGATCAGAAGGATCAGGCCGATCATCACGCCTTGCATCAAGCGCACTTCGCCCTGGATCTGTCCGTGCTGGGCGCGGACCACCGGCTCCAGTCCGGCAATGGCCTGCTGCACGTCAGCGATTTTCAGGTGTGTCGCGGTGCTGAGGTCGGTGCGTTTCTGGATCTGATCGCGAGTGCGCGCCAGCTCGGCGGGGTAGCGTGTCAGCAGGCTGTTGAGTTCCCGCTTGAGGCCGACGCCGGCATCTTCGGCGACGGCTTTTTCGGTGTTTTCGAGCCCCATCATCGCCGCGAAGTCATCGGTCCCGGATTCGCTGCTGGCGGCCACGCCGAGCAGTGGCAAGGCGCCGATCAGCTCAGCCTGCGTGCGGATGCTGGCGACTTCGCGCTCGACATCGGCAGCCAGCTCACTGCGGCCGCTGCTGACCAGTTTGTCCCGGGCCAACGACAGTTTGCCCAGGTGCTGGGACGCGGCGAGCAAGGGCGCAAGGTACGCCGCGTTGCCGCTGGCGTATTGGCTGAGTTGGTCGAGGCTGGCGCCGAGTTCGCGTTCGGCTTGCAGCAGCAACGCTTGAGGATCCCCGGCGAGTTTGCCAGCGGCCAGCAGGTCGGTTTTGCTGAATTCATCGAGGTTCGACAGGCTCGGGCGCAAGGTGTCAGCCAGGGCCGGCGGCAACTCACCGAGTTCCTTTTGCAGGCCGTCGATGGCCTGGCTGGCGCTGCTCAAGCGCAGGGCATCGCCGCTGGCGAGGTAATCCTCGACGTTGCGCGCCACTTCATTCTGAAATTGCTGGGACAGTCCCAGGTAACGCTCCATCAGCAGATAAGGGCGTTCGAGGGCTTTTTGCGACCACCAGAGCGTCGCGCCAAGGGCCACGCACACGGCGACTAAAAGGAGGGTATTGAGATTGGTCAGCAGCTTCAGGCGCATCGCGGGTCTACCAACGGCAGAATGGTAAGCGCCTGAAGTTATTGCGTTTCTGTTACAGGGTTATGACCGAATGGGTCCATTCCGATGAAAAAGTGGCACTTTGCTTTGACGTCCGTGCGGCCTGCACGCGGTTGCGTCCGCCGTCCTTGGCGCGGTACAGCGCTTCGTCGGCCTGGCTGGCCATCATCAGGCTGTCGGAGTGTTCGCACAGCTCCACCACCCCGGCGCTGAAGGTGCACCACAAATCTTGTGGCTGGGCGGGATAGTGGATTTCGGCAAACCGCTGACGGATTTCATCGAGCACTTTGTGGGCCGCTTCGAGATCGGTGTCCGGCATGACGATGGCGAATTCTTCACCGCCGTAGCGGCCGATGAAATCGGTCTTGCGCAACCGCTGCTTGAGGAACAGCGCCAGGCTCTTGATGACGCGGTCGCCCATCGGGTGGCCGTGGCTGTCGTTGACCCGTTTGAAGTGGTCGATGTCGAGCATCGCAAAACTCAGCGGCTTGCTCTCACGGCGGGCGCGGAAGCTGCAGTCTTCGAGCAATTGCAGGATATGGGTGTGGTTGTACAGCCCGGTCAGGCTGTCGCGGACCATCCGCGCTTTCAGATTGCGCGCCCGCGCCGCGCGGTTGCGCACGGTGGTAATCAGGTGTCGCGGCTTGATCGGCTTGGTCAGGAAATCGTCGCCGCCTTCGCTCATGGCGTCGAGTTGCTTGTCGAGGTCATCTTCGGCCGACAGGTAAATGATCGGCACGCTGACGTAACGGTCGTTGTGCCGGATCACCTTGGCCAGTTCCGTGCCGGTGCAGGTCGGCATGTACATGTCGAGGATGATCAGGTCCGGCTGAAAGTCCGCCAGTTCGGCCATGGCCTGGATCGGGTCGATCAAGGTGCGCGTGACGATCCCGGCGCTGTTCAGCAGACGCTCGGTGTGCAAGGCCTGGGCGCGTGAGTCGTCGATGATCAGCACTTTATAAGGTTCGTACTGGGCGACGCAGGTCAGGACTTCGATCTTCTCCAGCAGGCTCGAGGCTTCGAGGGTGCCGGTGAGGAATTCCTGGCCACCGGCGCGCACGGCGGCGAGGCGGGTCGGGGTGTCGGTTTCAAGCAAGCTGAAGAACAGCAGCGGTAACGGCTCGTCCAGTCCGACCTGGGCCTCGGCAGCCAGTTTCAAGCCGATGCCGGTGCCACTGAAGTCAACGTCCATGACGATCGCCGCGGGCAGGCGCTCGACCATCGAGGAACGAAACGCGGCAACGCTGTCCAGGGATTGGGCGCTGAGCCCGAAAAATTCCAGCTGCTTGGCCAGGCGTTCGGCGCGGTCGTGATCCTGCAGCATCACGTAGATCGGCTTGCGCAAAGGTGGCAGGAAGGTTTGTTCGAGCTGATCGCCGTGGCGCAGGCCGGTGCGCGACAGGCGCTGCATCAAGCGATTGAGGTCGGTGATCAGGCCGCTGCTCAGGCGTCCGCGATTGGCGTCGACAGCCTCCAGCGACAGGCCGATGTGGCGCGCCAGTTGAGTGTGTTCCGGCTGTTCGAAACGTTCGGCAAAGCGCAGCAGGCGCAGGTTGGCCTCGCTCAGGTCCGATAAATCGGTGGTGGACCACTCGCTGCGTTGCAGGCGCTGCCATATCTCAAGAATCTGACGTGCCTGATGAATTACCCGCTGGGCAAAGTGGTGCTTGAGGCGCTCACGGCTGGGGTCTTCTGGCTCGGTCATATCCTGACTACTAGTTAGGGTGCATGCTGAGATCGACTGGTGGCTCTATGCTAGCACCTCTTTTCAATCCCATGAGCGTCGTGTGTCAATAATCTGCAAAGCGGCCTCATTCAGTTTCTGACTGGTTGGTCGCATAGGCTCGCCGCTGTGCTTCATTTATAGTGGCCCCTGATCGCGGCCATTGTAAGTCCCTCTGTTTCGCGCAGGATTTAATGCGCGGCAAACGAGGCACGATGGCGTAGGGTTGTGGTCGAACCGATGAACTCAAGTGATTGAAAGGATATCGCCATGCTGGACTGGAAGAATCGCGCGGGCAGCGCGCCTGAACGTGCCGCTGAACCGAAATCGGCCACCCGCAGTTACGTCGGCGGCCTGTTGTTCAGCCGGGCGCTGGCCACGCTGATTGGCCTGTACCTGCTGGTCGCGATTGGGCTGGGTTGGTATTGGAGCCAGGAGCCTGCGCTGTTCCCGGTTCAACAAAATGCCCAGGCGGCGGCCGAGAAAGAAGGCAAGCAGATGGTCGTCGGCTACACCACGGTGGAAACCCTCAAGACCGTGGCCGGTACGTTGCTGAGCAAGCCCGGTGGTTATATTTCCAACGACCGTTTCCCGCCGGGCCTGTGGATGGACAACACGCCGAGCTGGGAATATGGCGTGCTGGTTCAGGTTCGCGACCTGAGTCGTGCCATGCGCAAAGACTTCGCCCGCTCCCAGTCGCAGTCCACCGAAGACGCTGACCTGGCCAAGGCCGAGCCGCGTTTCAACTTCGACAACAAAAGCTGGGTGCTGCCTTCCAGTGAGTCCGAATACCAGGAAGGCATCAATTCCCTGAGCCGTTATCAGGCACGCCTGTCCGATCCGAGTCAGAAAAGCGCGCTGTTCTATGCCCGCGCCGACAACTTGAACAACTGGCTGGGCGATGTCGGCACCCGTCTGGGTTCGCTGTCGCAACGGCTGTCGGCCAGCGTTGGCCGGGTCAAACTCAACACCGCGCTGAAAACCGAAGTCCTGGCTCCGGGGCAGGTGCCACAGGTCGATGAAGAAATCGTCGAGACCCCGTGGATGCAGATCGACAACGTGTTCTACGAAGCCCGCGGCCAGGCCTGGGCCTTGTCCCACCTGTTGCGCGCCATCGAAGTCGACTTCGCCGATGTGTTGGCCAAGAAGAACGCCACGGTCAGCGTGCGTCAGATCATTCGTGAACTGGAAGCGTCGCAAGAGCCGGTGTGGAGCCCGATGATCCTCAACGGCAGCGGCTTCGGCGTGCTGGCCAACCACTCGCTGGTCATGGCCAACTACATCTCCCGGGCCAACGCCGCAGTGATCGATCTGCGTCAATTGCTCAATCAGGGCTGAGTCATGGTCGATACCGCCAAAGAGGCTGCGCATCGCGCGGCCTCGGATGCCGAACAGATTGCCTGGGTCGACGAGCAGGACAACCTGCTCGGCGCCCTGGTCCGTTCCGACCTGCGCGAGCGCGGGCTGATCGGGCGCGGCACCTACATCATGCTGTTCAATTCGGCCGGTGAACTGTGCGTTCACCGTCGAACCTTGAGCAAAGCCATTTACCCCGGTTACTGGGACGTGGCGGCAGGCGGCATGGTGCTCGCCACCGAGACGTACGCCGAATCGGCTGCGCGTGAACTGGAAGAAGAGCTGGGTGTGAGCGGCGTGGAACTGATCGCCCATGATCATTTCTTCTTCGAGGACACCGGCAATCGTCTCTGGTGTTCGGCGTTCTCGGCGGTGTGGGACGGCCCCTTGATCCTGCAGCCGGAAGAAGTCCTTGAAGCGCGCTTCATCCCCGTTGATCAAGTCCTGCTGGAAATCCAGCAAAAGCCTTATTGCCCGGACTCTCTGGCCGCGTTGAAGCGCTATCTTCGGGCTCGCGGGGATGACGTCGCAAAAGAGGCATAAATTGGCGCCGATTGGCTCTTAGCAAGTCGGCTTTTTGCCGTTACACTGCGCGACCTTGTAGGAGCTGTCGAGTGCAACGAGGCTGCGATCTTTTGATTTTACCGTTGAATCAAAATCAAAAGATCGCAGCCTCGTTGCACTCGACAGCTCCTACACGCATACACAGTGTTGTACGTTTTCAGTAGCGCTGCCCCTGCCTGAGTGGGGCTTCGCGGTCGATGGCACTTGCCCAAGTGCCGCGGCCAGTCTTTGTCCTCCCAAGAGGATTGCCGGTGGCCAAAAAAGCCGCATCCTTCGCCGCCCTTGGTGGCCTGGTATTTTCCACCGACGCAGGTCGTCATTGCCCGGAATGCAGTAAGCCGGTGGACGCCTGTATCTGCAAACAAACCCTGATCCCGGCCGGTGACGGCATCGCTCGCGTGCGTCGTGAAAGCAAGGGGCGTGGCGGCAAGACGGTGACCACCATCACCGGCGTACCGTTGGCGGAAGAAGCGCTCAAGGACCTGGCCACTACGTTGAAGAAACGCTGTGGGACCGGGGGAGCGTTGAAAGACGGAATCATCGAAATCCAGGGCGATCATGTCGAGCTACTCTTGGCCGAACTGATCAAGCTGGGTTTCAAAGCGAAGAAGTCCGGCGGCTAGCAGCCTCTGTGAAAACCACCCCTCGGCTTGATCCGGTCCTGATTAAACTCTGGCCTGGCGTCGTCTACATGGTTTTCACAGAGCCTGTTCTGACCGGTTTCTAAACTCAGCGCTGAATGTGAGGTCTATGGCCCTTGCATGCAGGCTAATCGTCATTTTCATTCTTTAGACTGCGCCGGCCTGAACCCAGGCGACGCTCTATGACTTCTTTATAGGGGACTTCAATGTCCGTACGACGCACACGCAAAGACGATGGCAGCCAATGGACAGTTGCGGACAGCCGCAGTGTTTACGGGATTCGCCATTGGGGGGCCGGGTATTTCGCGATCAATGACGCCGGTCGCGTCGAAGTTCGTCCGAACGGTCCGACCAGTTCGCCTATCGACCTCTTCGAGCAAGTCGACCAGTTGCGCAAAAGCGGCCTGTCCTTGCCGTTGCTGGTGCGTTTCCCTGACATTCTGCAAGACCGTGTCCGTCAGCTGACCGGCGCCTTCGATTCCAATATCGAGCGCCTGGAATACCAGAGCAAGTACACCGCGCTGTACCCGATCAAGGTGAACCAGCAAGAAGCGGTGATCGAAAACATCATCGCCACCCAGGACGTTTCCATCGGCCTGGAAGCCGGTTCCAAGCCCGAGTTGCTTGCCGTATTGGCGCTGGCGCCAAAGGGCGGCACCATCGTCTGCAACGGTTACAAGGATCGCGAGTTCATCCGTCTGGCGCTGATGGGTCAGAAGCTTGGCCACAACGTGTTCATCGTGATCGAGAAAGAATCCGAAGTTGAACTGGTGATCGAAGAAGCCGCCTCGCTGAAGGTCAAGCCTCAAGTCGGCCTGCGCGTGCGTCTGTCGTCCCTGGCTTCGTCCAAGTGGGCGGACACCGGCGGCGAGAAATCCAAATTCGGTCTGTCGGCGGCGCAGCTGCTGTCGGTGGTCGAGCGTTTCCGCGCGGCGGGCCTGGATCAGGGCATTCGCCTGCTGCACTTCCACATGGGCTCGCAGATCGCCAACCTGGCGGACTACCAGCACGGCTTCAAGGAAGCGATTCGTTACTACGGCGAACTGCGTAACCTCGGCCTGCCGGTTGACCACATCGACGTGGGTGGCGGTCTGGGTGTCGACTACGACGGTACGCACTCGCGCAACGCCAGTTCGATCAACTACGACATGGACGATTACGCCGGTGTCGTGGTCGGGATGCTCAAGGAATTCTGCGACGCGCAGAGCCTGCCGCACCCGAACATCTTCTCCGAAAGCGGCCGCTCGCTGACCGCTCACCACGCCATGCTGGTGGTGCAAGTGACCGACGTCGAGAAACACAACGACGACGTGCCGAAGATCGAGAACAAGGAAGAGCTGCCGGAAACCGTGCAGTGGCTGGTTGACCTGCTGGGCCCGACCGACATTGAGATGGTCACCGAAACCTACTGGCGCGCCACGCACTACATGAGCGACGTGGCCACCCAGTACGCCGATGGCAAGCTGACCCTGGCGGAAAAAGCCCTGGCCGAGCAATGCTACTTCGCGGTGTGCCGTCGCCTGCATAACTCGTTGAAGGCGCGTCAGCGTTCGCACCGTCAGGTGCTCGACGAACTCAACGACAAGCTGGCCGACAAGTACATCTGCAACTTCTCGGTGTTCCAGAGCCTGCCGGACACCTGGGCCATCGGCCAGGTCCTGCCGATCCTGCCGCTGCACCGTCTCGACGAAGAGCCGCTGCGCCGCGCCGTGCTGCAGGATCTGACCTGCGACTCCGACGGCAAGATCAAGCAATACGTCGACGAGCAGAGCATCGAAACCAGTCTGCCGGTTCACGGTTTGAACGAAGGCGAGGACTACCTGCTGGGTATCTTCCTGGTCGGCGCCTATCAGGAAATCCTCGGTGACATGCACAACCTGTTTGGTGACACCGACTCGGTGAACATCTACCAGAATGCTGACGGCAGCGTGTACCACGCCGGTATCGAAACCCACGACACCATCGAAGACATGCTGCGTTACGTGCACTTGTCGCCGGAAGAGCTGATGACCCACTACCGCGACAAGTGCGCCAGTGCGCGCATCACCGCCGCCGAACGCACCCAGTTCCTCGACGCGCTGCGCCTGGGCCTGACCCGTTCGTCTTACCTGTCTTCTTGAGGTAAGGCACCGCTCTCAGCAGGTTGTCTGAAAATATTCCGCACGCTGCGGGAAATTTCAGATGACCTGGTGGGACGCTCCTCTGATTTAAAGCGAAATGACTCACATCCCCAGCTATCCAAGCGATGTGGTCCTCTTTTCGCGTAGGTCATTTCCTAAGTTGTACTTCGGCACTCTACTCGGCCAACTCTCTCGGAGAGAATCCCCGGCCGCCCCTCCTGTAGAGAATCGCCGATGTTCGATCCAGTCAACGAGCCGTCATTTCGTCTGGATGTAGAGGGTCTGCCCGACCCCGTTGAGGTCTTGGCCTTTACCGGCAATGAAGCGATCAGTGAACCCTTCGTATTCGATGTGGATCTGCTGATTGATGACCCGACACTGGACCTGGCAAGCCTGCTGTACCGTCCGGCTTTTTTGCATCTCGGGCCACCGGGGACCGGTTTTCACGGGCAGTTGCATGAACTCGTCCAGACTGGCCATGGTGGTGCGCCCAGGCTTTGTCGTGTGCGTCTGAGACCGAAGCTGGCCTGCCTGGCCCAGCGTTTCAGCCAGCGTATTTTCAGCAATCGTTCTGTGCCCGAGATCCTCGCCCAGGTACTCAAGGAGCATGGTATTGCCGGCAAGGATCGGCGCTTTGACTTGAGCGGCGATTATTCACCGCGTGAGTTCTGCACGCAGTACCGGGAATCGGATCTGCAGTTTCTCCAGCGTCTGTGCGCTCAGGAACGGCTTCATTACCACTTCGAGCATCGCAGGCGCGGGCACTGTCTGGTCTTTGGTGATGGGCCGGGGCAATTTCAGCGGGAAGCCGAGATGGTTTTTGATCCCGACACCGAACAGCCCGGCGTGCAGCAGTTCAAGGTTCAAGGCAACACGCAGGCAGGCGAAGGTCGGACGAACCTGATGACCCTGCGCAGCGGCCAGCGCGTTTTACTGTCCGGCCATCCGTGCGCCGAGTGGAATCGTCTCTGGTTGCTGACCCATGTCGAGCATCAGGGAGGGCAGACGCAGGGGATTGCTTATGGCAACCAGATCCGCGCTGTTGCCGGGGCGTTACCGCTCGCGGCGCCGCATTCGGTCACGCCCCCCCGGATGCACAGCGTGCAGCGGGCCTGGGTGGTTGACGTCGATGAGGCGCAACCCGATTCATCCAGGCCCGTTGCGGTGCAATTTGACTGGGTCTATCAGGGCGAAGGCGCTGCGCCCAGCCACTGCTGGCTGCCGATGGCGCCGGAGTTGGGCGATGCGCACGTCATGCCGTTGAGTGAAGGCGCGCAGGTGCTGGTGAGCTTTATCGAAGGGGATCCGGATCAACCGTTAATCACCGGGTTTCTTCCCGGACAACCCGGCATCCAAACGTCGGTCTCGCCCGAACCTCCACCCACCGTGGCCACAGATGACAACGCTAACGTCGACGGATTGATTCGCTTATTGCAATCCAGTGAACCGGTCGTGTTGCTGTGTCTGATGCCCGGTGGGGGCAGTTTCAGCCATTGCGCACAAGCCTTCTGCACCTGCCGGGCAGCGACGCAGCTTGGCCAGAGCGGTGCGGCATGATCGTCGCCCAGGCGCCGGACGCGACCGCGCAATGGCTGTTGCTCGACGTACCGGGAGCGCCCCGGGCCGGTGCGATGCTGCGTGAGCAGTTTGCGCTGGCCCGACGGTTCTGGCTGTTTGACGGCACAGAATTGCAGCCGTTACGCGAACACGGACCTGTGTTGGTCGAGCTTAAGGGCTGCCCGGTGCTGGCCGATTTGTGCCAGCGCGAACCACACCTCTGGAGCGGTTTGTTACTGGTCAGTGCAGCGTCGCCGTCGCAGTTGCTTGAGCATTTGCGACGCATGCTCACGGTCACCTTTGGCCTGCATCATCGCGCGTTGTTGAGTTACTACAACCCCCACACCGCCAGTTACTTTTTCGATGCCTGCGATGCCCAGGAACTGAGCCGCTGGCTGGGGCCGATCAGTCAGTTGCGCTGGTTCGGCGGCACCTGGGCCGACCGGGCAATCGGCAGCCAGGGCTGGCAGCAGTTGTTCAATCCGGGGCTTGCCGTCAGCCCGTTGGCCATCGAAGAAAACCTCACGCCTCGTCAGCGGGACACCTTGCAAACCTGCCTCCTTGAACAGCACGCCTGGCATTGGAGCCGATCCACCGGGACCGACTACACCCGTCTGTGGGCACATGTGCAGGAAGGGCTGACGTTGGGTTTCAGCGAGCGCCCGGTGCTCGATGGCTGGTTATGGCTACGCTTGCAGTATCCCCACGCTTTGCCCCTGCAGCCATTACCGGGCATCACTCAGCAGGAACGTCTCGATAGCCTGCGCAATCTATGGCAGAACGATCAACCCTGAACACGAGGTTCGACATTGATGGCGCGTAAAATCCGCGGGCTGTTCAGCCTGGGCCTGGGCATTTGTTTGCTGGCCGTGATGACGGCGTGCTCACCACTGAAAATGCTCAATGCCCTGACCCCCGACAGCACGTTCGACAAGACCGAGGGGATTGCCTATGGCGATGATCCGCGACAGAAACTCGATGTCTATGTGCCGCGTCATCCTCTGGAGAACGCTCCGGTGGTGGTGTTTTTCTACGGCGGCAGCTGGAACAGCGGTTCACGCAGTGATTACGCTTTTGTCGGCGAGGCGTTGGCGTCGCGAGGAGTGGTGGCGGTGCTGGCGGATTATCGGCTCTATCCGCAGGTGCGCTACCCCTTGTTCCTGGAGGATGGCGCCAAGGCCGTGGCCTGGACTCACGAACACATCCGCCGGTTTTCCGGTGACCCGCAGCGGCTCTACCTGATGGGCCATAGCTCCGGGGCTTATAACGTTGCCATGCTGGCGTTGGACCCTGGTTTGCTGGGTGCCGTGGGGATGTCGCCGCACGATCTGCGTGGCTGGATCGGTCTGGCCGGGCCTTATGATTTTCTGCCCATCCAGAATCCGGACATTCGGCCAGTATTTTTCTGGCCGGATTCTCCGCCCCAGTCGCAACCGATCAATCACGTCAGTCGAGGCGCGCCGCCGGCCTTGTTGATGGCTTCGCGCGACGACGATCTGGTCAACCCGACGCGTAACACCGGTGGCCTGGCGCGCAAGTTACGCCAGGCCGGAGTGCCGGTTCAGGACTTCTATTTTGCTCGCACCGGACACGCCACGCTGGTGGCGACGCTGTCTCGGCCCATGCGTGGTCTGGCGCCGGTGCTGGATGAGGTTACCGCCTTCATCAGAGCCACGCCGACTCAGTGAACCTTGCCCGCGAACCAGCCGTCGTTCTGGCGCAAGTACCAGGCGAAAGCGCCGAGGGTGAGGCTGCGCAACAACATGAACAACAAGAAAGTTATCCACAGCCCATGGTTGCCCAAACCTTGCAGTGCCCAGGCGAACGGCAGCAGCAGAATGACCGTCAGCAGCATGCCGTTACGCATTTCCCGGGCACGGGTGGCGCCGATGAACAGCCCGTCGAGCAGGTAACTCCAGACGGCAATCAGCGGCAGCGCGGCGAGGTAGGGCAGGTAGATGAACGCGGTGTCGCGCACGCTCTGGATGTCGGTCTGCATCTCGATGAACAAATGCCCGGCGAAGACGAACAGCACGGCAAAGCCCAGGCTCGCCAGCAACGACCAGCCGCAGGCGACCACCAATGAGCGACGCAGCGCCTCTCGATCACGCGCGCCGATGGCATGCCCGCACAGGGCTTCCACGGCGTGGGCCAGGCCATCCAGCGCGTGAGCGGTCAGCAGCAAGCCGTTGAGCAGCAGGGCGTTCGCGGCGACGGTGGCATCACCGAGCCGCGCGCCTTGAACGGTGATCAGGAAAAACACCGATTGCAGCGCCAGGCTGCGGATGAAAATGTCGCGGTTGACGGCCAGCAATGGTCGCCAGCTCTGCCATAGCGCCAGCGCTGCCCAGGCGATGTGGCCGGGATAGGCGCGCAGGGCTTTGCGGGTCATGAACAGGCCGATCAGGGCGCCGGTCCATTCGGCGATCACCGACGCTCGGGCTGCACCGACCACGCCCCAATCCAGACCGAGGACGAACCACAGGTTCAGCGCGATGTTCACCAGGTTGGTGCTCAGCAGGATCGCCAGCGGTGCCCGGGCGTTCTGGGTGCCAAGGAACCAGCCGACCAGCGCATAACTGGCCAGCGCCGCTGGCAAGCCGAATAGCCGGGTGTGGAAAAATTCGCGGGTGAGTTGGTCGAGCTCGGCCGAGGGTTGCATGAAGTGCAACGCGACGCCGCTCAACGGAACGCCTAGTGCTCCCAGAACAATCGCCAGCCCCATCGCCAGCAACAAGCCCTGCAACAAAATCTGCCGCAACGCCGCGCCATCCCCGCGCCCGGCAGCCTGAGCCGCGAAACCGGTCGTGCCCATGCGCAGAAAGCCCATGCCCCAGGCCAGAAAGGTGTACAGGCTGGCCCCGACCGCGACGGCGCCCAACTGATGGGCGTGGGGCAGGTGGCCGATGACGGTACTGTCGACCAGTGCCACCAGCGGAACGGAAATGTTCGAAAGAATCATCGGCGCCGCCAGCGCCCAGACCCGGCGATGGGTAGGGCGGTCGCGCCAGTCGGCAATCAGGTTGGACATGCAGGCTCCTTGGGGGAGCGGGCATTGTAGCGATACATTCGGAATCTGCAGCGATCCATTGTGGGAGCGGACTTGCTCGCGAAGGCGGCCTTTCAGTCGAAACTGATTTCGCCTGACACTCCGCTTTCGCGAGCAAGTCGAATCGTCGCACCGCCGCTCCCACAGGTGGTTGGTGGTGTCAGTGGATGATCCAGCTCAGCAACCACAGCCCCAGCAGCAACCAGATAATCCCCATGATGATCGATGCATTCATGAACGCCCGGATCGCCGACCACAACAGCATCAACCCCAAAATCAGCGCGATGATGCTGATGATCGACGTATCCATCCCCAATGCACGGGACAAGCCTTCGACAAAATTGCTGCCGGCATGGCTCAACAGGTTGAACAAGCCGCTGAGGCCGTCAACGATAAAGCGGATAACCGAGCCGAGTGCCTGGCCGAGCCATTCGAAAAAACTTTCTACCTGCATGTCGTGAACGTCCTGATGTCAGTGGTGGCGTGCTTGCCGGACTTGAGCCTTGGGCCATGGATTGCGCTGCCGAGTTCCCCACAAGCATAGTGGGTTGCATAGACCCTGTGGGAGCGGGCTTGCTCGCGAAGGCGGTGTATCAGCCAACACTGATGTCGATTTCAGTCCGCATTCGCGAGCAAGCCCACTCCCACAAAGAACAGTACCTTCACGCTAACGCTGCCACTTGCCATCCCCGGCCATCCCCCCGAAGCTATACGCCTTCAGGAGAGCCCGATGAACCTTGTTGAACTGACCGAACGCCTGCACGCCATCCGTGACCGCAACGACTGGCAGCAATTTCACAGCCCGAAAAACTTGGCCATGGCCGCGAGCGTGGAAATGTCCGAGCTGGTGGAGATTTTCCAGTGGCTGACCGAAGACCAGTCGCGCCAGTTGCCGGCGGACAAGCTCGCCCACGCCGGGCAGGAAATCGGCGACATCGTCCTCTACCTGTTACTGCTCTGCGGCGAGTTGGGCCTGGACATGAATGAAGTGGTGCGCAGCAAGCTCGCCGACAGTGAAAAGAGGTTCAGCTGATGAGCGATCGTCATTTCGATCAACTGGCGACCCGGTTTGCCGAAAAAATCTACGGCGGTGCCAAAGGTGCGATACGTCTCGCGGTGCTTCAGGCCGACCTGGCCGAAACCCTGCCGGACCGGCCGCTGCGCGTATTGGATATCGGCGCGGGCCTGGGCCACATGTCGTTGTGGCTGGCCCAGCGCGGTCATGACGTCACGCTGGCCGAACCCGCCGAACCGATGCTCGAAGGCGCCCGCCAGCGCTTCGCCGACGCCGGGCAGAGCGCTACGTTTATCCAGGCACCATGGCAGGATTTGCTCGGTCAGCTCACCGAGCCCTACGACCTGGTGCTGTGCCACGCCGTGCTGGAATGGCTCGCCGAACCTCACGCGATTCTGCCGGTGCTGCATCAGTTGACCAAGCAGGACGGCTGGCTGTCGCTGGCCTTCTACAACCGCGATGCGCTGATTTATCGCAACCTGCTCAAGGGCCACTTTCGCAAGATGCGCAAGAACGACATGGCCGGCGAGAAGCAGAGCCTGACCCCGCAGCAGCCACTGGATCCGCGTGAACTGGCGGCGCAACTTGAGGGCCTGTGGCAGGTCGAAACCCAGAGCGGGGTGCGGGTTTTTCACGACTACATGCCAGTGGAATTCCAGGCCCGCGCCGAACTCGTGGACTTGCTCGAAATGGAGCTGGCCCACCGCCGTCACCCAAGCTTTGCCGGGCTTGGGCGTTATTTGCACTGGATCTGTCGGCCGGTTTGATCGGAGCGCAACATGAAAAGTCGTTCAGGGTTACTGGTGATCTGTCTCGGGTTGGCGGCCTGCCAGGGCAGCAACCCTTATGTGGCGACCTCCAACCCCTTGCCGCCGGCACCGCCTCAGGCGGCCAACACCTTCGACCGCAGCGCCTACCCCGCACCGCCGCGTGACTACGGGCGTTACCGCAGCTGGGCCTGGCTCAACGGTGAACTGCCACCGGGCAGCGCCTGGGCGGACTCGGCCCAGGTCGCCGAAGCGGTCAGCAACGCCCTCGATCAGCGCGGTCTGCGCCCGCTGCACGATAACAACCGCCCGGCTGACCTGTTTGTCAGCGCCGATCTGCATCTGGAAACCCGTTTGCGTCAGGTTCAGGACGACTATGGCTATTACGGCGGTGGTTATTACGGCGGTGGTTACAACCGCTACGGCAACGGCTATGGCATGTATAACACGGTGCCGATCGTGCGCACGTATCAGGAACAGGTCGTGGTGGTGCGGGTGGATTTGTTCGACGCTCAGAGCGGCCAAGCAGTGTGGAGCGCCAGCGCCGAAACCGGCAATCGGGGCAGCCAGAGTGAGCGTGCCGACGCGATAAGGGAGGCTGTAGAAAAGGCCATGTCGGCGTATCCTCCCAGTTAGCTTCTGTTGTTTGGAGGCCTTTCACAGGTTCATGTCTTCAACCGGAGAACCCTCATGATCCGCCGTTTCGCTTTACTGGCTGTGGCCGCGCTACTCAGTGCCTGCGCCGCCAACCAGGTCAATAATGACTTCGATGCCAGCCGCGACTTCGCCGCTTATCGCAGCTGGACCTGGAAAGAACCCGCCCTGCAATATCGCCCCGATGACCCACGGATCAAGAGCGACCTGACCGAGCAGCGCATCCGCCAATCGGTGGCCGATCAACTGGATCAGCGTGGCCTGCGCCCGGCTGCTGCCGGCAGCAAGGGTAATTTGAACGTCCAGACTTACCTGATCGTTGAAGAACGCCAGCAACAGGTAACCACCAACTATGGCGGCGGTTGGGGTAATCCATGGAACGGTTACTGGGGCGGGCCGATGTACAACGAAACCCGCAACGTGACCTACAAGGTGGCGACCATCCAGATCGACCTGCTCGATGGCAAGGACGGCAAACTGGTGTGGCGTGGCAGCGATGAGCAAATGCTCAGCCGCACGACGAACCCGTCGGATCGCAGCACGGCGATACGTGAAACCGTAGGGCGAATCCTCGCCAACTATCCACCGCACTAAACACCCCCAAAACCCCTGTGGGAGCGTTGCTTTTTCTCCCCCACTTGCGCCGCTTTATAAATGGATGCCATCACTTTTACATTTGTGTAGTGTCGAAATGATGGCTCGTGTACATTTGCCGCGCCCGAACAAGCAGCCTGCTGACGGGCCGGTAGGGATGCCTCATTGAAACTGTGAACCCTGCCGGGACATTTACGTTTCGGAAGGGATTCTCGATTGAACACTTCTTGCCTGCGCCGCTCGCTGCTGGCGCTGACTGTTGCTGCCGCTTCTCATGTCTCTGCTGTTGCTGCCGCGAGTCTCGACTACAACGTGGGCAATGGACCGTATTCAACACTTCAGGATAACTGGCAAACCCTGACGTTTTCCGGCAGTACCAATGTCGTGACCGTTGCTTCCCCGGGTCTGACTTTTGCTGTGCGCCTGAACGGTCTGACCACGCAAAATGACCTGATCAATAAAAGCTCGATCAGCATTGATGGCGCCACGTCGGGTATCGGGATTGTGGTGGGGCCAGATATTGGTAGTGCATCGGTCATTGGCGGCAATCTGGTCAATGACGGTTCAATCAAAATCAACGGCGCAGCGGGTGGCAATCTCTTCAGGGGCTTGTACGACATTGGTAGCCAGATCACCGGCAGCCTGATCAACCGCGGCGAGATTTCAGTCAGCGGTACGGAGGCTTCCGGCATCTTGCTTTCGCACACGGCGCTGGCGGGTGTCGACAACCAAGGGACCATCGGAGTCAGCGGTGATGACGCAGTGGCTGTGCTGATAGACCGCGCGAACCTGCGCGGCACCGTCAATAACAGCGGCAGTATTCGCGCCACCGGGAACAATGCCGAAGCGTTGAGTTTCTACGGGGTTATCTCTCCGGGGACCAACCGCTACGACGTGTGGAACTCGGGCACGATCTCCGGCCAATCCATTGGTATTCATGTCAGCCATCAACCTGCGGGTCAGGGCTCGTTCAATATTTATCAAAGCCAGGGGCTGATAGAAGGCGGTACGGCGGCCATTCAGGTCGACGATGGCTTCAGCTATTTCTACTGGAATGGCGGTGATGTCAAAGGGAACCTGATGGGGCTTTCCGGGGTGTTCATCGATAATGACGTGACCTTTGACGGTACGACGATCCAGTCCGGTTATGTGGATGTGCAGTACGGGAAACTGACGCTGTTGCGCCCGCACACTACGATTATCGGTGATCTGGACATGCAGGATTCCAACTCAGTGCTGGGGTTGTTCCTGGGTAACGATACCGACCTCAATCAACCGGTGCTGAAGGTTACGGGTACGACGGAAATCGGCGCTGGCGCACGTCTTGAACTACAGGCACGTTCCAGCGATTTCCGCACGACCGCGGGCGGTAATCGCTACACCCTGATCAGCTCGGGGGAACTGATTGGTGGCGAGAACCTGAGCATTTCTTCTACCTCAGCCTTGCTGGACGTCAAAAGCTTCGGGGTCGAAGGAAACGATGTGAAGGCGCTGGTCAGCGCCAAGTCGGAAGAGGTGCTTGCGCAAAACACCCTGGTTGCCGGCGGCACCCGCAACGCTGCCACGGCAGTCGGGCGCTTTTCTTCGGCGGTCATGCCCGGGCTCGACGAAAAGGACCCGGTGTTCCAGGCGTTCGCCAATGCCAGCACCGATGCTGAACTGGCAAAACTTGCCGAAAAACTCAGCCCCGACGAGAGCCGTGGTGTGCTGCACGCCGCCACCAACAGTCAGACGCTGGTGTTGGGCGCGATCAACGATCGTTCGAGTCGGGCGCGCACGCTGAACTCAACCACTGAAAAAGGTGTGTGGCTGCAAGCGCTCACCAGCAACGCTGACCAGGACGCCCGCCGTGGAGTCGATGGTTATGACGCAGACAGCCACGGTATTGCCGTAGGTGCCGACGGCCAGTTGAATGCCGACACCGCCGTCGGCCTGGCATACAGCTACCTCGCGACCGACGTCAAATCCGACGCCGGCAGCAAAACCGACGTAACCGGTCACGCGCTGACGTTGTACGGCAACTGGACCCACGACAATTGGTTCGTGGACTCATCGTTGATGTACGGCTGGAACGACAACGAGTCCAAGCGCTACATCGCTGGCACACGCGCCAAGGGCGACTACGACAGCGACATTTTTGGCGTGAGTGCGCTGGCCGGTTACAGCTTTCGCCTCAATCACAGTCTTCTGCTGGAGCCGCAGATCGGCGCGCGCTACGCCAACGTAGGCATGGATGCTTATCGTGAGAAGGGCAGTTCGGCGTCGTTGAATGTCGGCAGTCAACGATATGAAGTAGGCGAGATGGGCGTCGGTGCGCGGCTGGCCGCGGCGTTTGGTGTCGGCGCTGGCAGTCTTGAGCCTGAAGCGAAGGTCATGGCCTGGCACGACTTCATCGGCGACAAGACCGCCGCCACCTCGGCGTTCGTGCTGGGTGGCGATTCGTTCACCACGCGTGGCACGACACCAGTGCGTGACAGCTATGAAGTGGGCCTCGGTGCCAACTACCGCGTTGGCGCCTGGAGTGTGGGTGGTTCTTATAACTACGTGACCGGCAGTGACTTCAATGCCGATACGTTTACGGCGAAGGTGCGGTACGCGTTCTGATCTCGATCGGTGGTGCCTGAAGCGCCGCCATCGCGAGCAAGCTCGCTCCCACATTGGATCTCCAGCGAACACAAAATATGTGATCGCCAAATATCAACATGTGGGAGAGCCTGCTCGCGATGGCGATCTGACAGACACCAATGAGCAATCAGGCAATCGGCCGCCAATGCCCGACCATATGCTCCAGATCCCCCGCACCCACCAACTGAAAATCCCCGCTTGACCCTGCCGCACTCGCCAGCAACGTCACCTCACTCGGCAACCGCACCGGTTTCCTGAACTGCACCGCAATCTCGACATTCGCCGTGGGCAGATGCTCACTCAATGCCGCCAATGTCCGGGCTTTGTTCCACAATCCATGAGCAATAGCCGTGGGAAAACCAAACAGCTTGGCGCTCGCCGCACTCAGGTGAATCGGGTTGTAGTCCCCGGACACTTTCGCGTACTGCCGGCCAATGTCGTTCGGCGCTTCCCAGCGAGCCACTTCGGTCAGTGCCGTTGTCGATGCCAACACTTCCTCGACAGGCTCGCCTTCCAGCTTGACCCCGCGGCACAGCATCTGGCTTTCAGCCTCCCACAGCGGCCCCAACTGGTCGTCGAGTGACGTCACCAGATCGAACGTCGCACCCTTTGCGTGGGGTTGCAGGTTCTGCACCTGCACACTGACCCGCACGCGGTTCACGCCGCCCATGGGGCGCAAGACGCGGATACGATTGCTCAGGTGAATCAGCCCCAGCAGCGGGAACGGAAAGTCCTTGGCCGTGAGCAATTGCATCTGCAAGGCAAACGCCAGGATGTGTGGATACGTCGGCGGCAGCAAACCGTTGTCGGCAAAACCGCAGACCTTGCGATACGCCGCCAGGCGTTGCGGATCGACCTCGACCCAGCAGCGCAACCCCGTATCGGGCAGCGTGGTGCCGGTGATTTTGCGCCGCGTTGCCGCCTTCACGTACAGCCCCGTCAGGCTCGGTTCGCGGTTGAGGGTGTGCCAGTCGGTCATCATCGTTATGCCCCCAAGACGCTTTGTCCGCAGACTCGCAATGCTTGCCCGGTGAACGCGCCGGTCCCCGGTTGAGCGAGCCACGCGACCGCTTCGGCAACGTCTTGTGGCAGGCCGCCCTGGCCCAATGAACTCATGCGTCGCCCGGCCTCGCGGATGCCGAATGGCAGGTGCGCGGTCATCTGGGTTTCGATGAATCCCGGGGCCACGGCGTTGATGCTGATGCCGCGTTGATCGAGCAGCGGCGCCCAGGCCTGGGCCAGGCCGATCAGCCCGGCCTTGCTCGCGGCGTAATTGGTCTGCCCGCGATTGCCGGCGATGCCGCTGATGGACGCCAACAGAATCACCCGGCCGTTGTCATGCAAGGTGCCGCTGTCGAGCAGGGCCTTGGTCAGTACTTGCGGCGCGTTGAGGTTGACCGCGAGTACCGCGTCCCAGAATTCCGGGGTCATGTTGGCCAGGGTTTTGTCGCGGGTGATGCCGGCGTTGTGAACCACGATGTCGACGCCGTCGGGCAGCAGTTCGATCAACTGCGCGGCGGCGTCTTCGGCACAAATGTCCAGGGTGATGCTGCGCCCGCCGAGGCGTGCGGCGAGTGCATCGAGATCGGTTTTCGCTGGCGGAACGTCGAGCAGAATCACCTCGGCGCCGTCACGGGCCAGGGTTTCGGCGATGGAGGCGCCGATGCCGCGCGCGGCACCCGTGACCAGCGCCTTGCGCCCGGCCAGTGGGCGAGTCCAGTCCGACACCTGCGTAGCGCAGGCCTTCAAGCGAACCACCTGCCCGGACACGAACGCACTTTTGGGCGAGAGGAAAAACCGCAGCGGCCCTTCGAGTTGATCCTCGGCGCCTTCACCGACATAGATCAGTTGCAAGGTGCCGCCGCTGCGCAATTCCTTGGCCAGGGAGCGGCTGAAACCTTCCACCGCACGTTGGGCGCTGGCGGCGAACGGGTCGGTCAACGTCTCTGGCGCACGCCCCAGAATCACCAGGTGCGCGCTGTGATCGAGGTTTTTTATCAGCGGCTGGAAGAACTCGCGCAGCTGTTTGAGCTGATCGGTCTGCACCAGGTCGCTGGCGTCAAACACCACGGCTTTGAGCTTGGGGCCGTGGCCGGGAATCCACGCGGTGGCCAGGGTCGGGTCGGCGCCGTAGCTGTAGATCGCGTCGGTCAGGCGGTTGGCGAAGGCGCTGACTTTCTCCGCCAGCGGGCCGCCGCCAATCAACAGCGCCCCTTCGACAGGCCGCAGCCGGCCTGCTTGCCAACGCTCCAGGCGTACCGGCGACGGCAGCCCCATGGCCCCGACCAGACGATGGCCGATGGAGGAATTGGCGAAGTCGATATAACGGTCAGACATGGAACGCACTCCGGCAGCTGGGGTTCAAAGTGTGGACCACGAATGGCAATCAGTCGTTCGATCCACGAGATTAGGCCTACGCTTGAACAGTGTAGGAGCGAAGCTTGCTCGCGAAGGCGATGTTTCATTCAGAGGAGATATTGAATGTCCCAGCGCGTTCGCGAGCAAGCTTCGCTCCTACAGGGCTGGTGTTTACATTGGATTTTTTGACAGGAGCTTTTCATGACTCAGCTGCGCCGCGTCGCGATTATCGGCGGTAACCGTATTCCCTTCGCCCGCTCCAACGGGCCGTACGCCACCGCCAGTAACCAGGCGATGCTCACCGCAGCGCTCGAAGGCTTGATCGAACGCTACAACCTGCATGGCCTGCGCATCGGCGAAGTGGTCGCGGGGGCGGTGCTCAAGCTGTCCCGAGACATGAACCTGACGCGCGAGTGTGTGCTCGGTTCACGGTTGTCCCCTTACACGCCGGCCTATGACATCCAGCAGGCGTGCGGCACGGGGCTTGAAGCGGCGTTGCTGGTCGCGAACAAGATTGCCCTGGGACAGATCGATTGCGGCATTGCCGGTGGCGTCGATACCACCTCGGATGCGCCGATCAGCGTCAGTGAAGGTTTGCGCCGGGTGCTGCTTCAAGCCAATCGAGCCAAGACCACCGGCGACAAACTGAAAACGTTTCTGCAGCTGCGTCCCCGGGACTTGATCCCGGAGTTCCCGCGCAACGGTGAGCCGCGCACTGGGTTGTCCATGGGCCAACACTGCGAATTGATGGCCCAGACCTGGAACATCCCCCGCGAAGAACAGGATCAATTGGCGCTGGAGAGTCATCAAAAACTCGCGGCCTCGTACACCGAAGGTTGGCACAACGATCTGATGACGCCGTTCCTCGGCCTGACCCGCGACAACAACCTGCGCCCGGACCTGACTCTGGAAAAACTCGCTTCGCTGAAACCTGCCTTCGAGAAAAGCGCCAAGGGCACGCTGACGGCGGGCAACTCCACGCCGCTCACCGATGGCGCGTCGCTGGTGCTGCTGGGCAGTGAAGAATGGGCGAAGGAACGTGGCTTGCCGATCCTCGCGTATTTGCGTGACGGCGAGGCCGCGGCGGTGGATTTCGTCAACGGTGCCGAAGGGCTGTTGATGGCGCCGGTCTACGCGGTGCCACGTTTGCTGGCGCGTAACGGCCTGACCTTGCAGGACTTCGACTACTACGAAATTCACGAAGCGTTTGCCGCGCAGGTGCTCTGCACATTGAAGGCCTGGGAAGACCCGGAGTATTGCAAAACCCGCCTCGGTCTCGACGCGCCGCTGGGTTCCATCGACCGCAGCCGCCTCAACGTCAAAGGGAGCTCACTGGCGGCGGGACATCCGTTTGCCGCGACCGGCGGGCGCATCGTTGCCAACCTGGCGAAGTTGCTCGATGCGGCGGGCAAGGGCCGAGGCTTGATCTCGATCTGCGCCGCTGGCGGCCAGGGCGTGACGGCGATTATCGAGCGCTGATTAGTTCGGCGTTCTGCTGCGCGATGCGTTCGCGGTGGCGGTTGGCGTAACTCTCGGCCATCACCGAGCAGACGATCAGCTGCAACGGGTGATAAATCATGATCGGCAACAGAATCAAGCCAAGGCCCGGGTTGGCGCCGAAGATCAACGCGGCCATCGGCGCACCGGCGGCCAGGGATTTTTTGCTGGCGCAGAACACCGCCGCGATCTCATCGGCCGGGCTGAATTTCAAGGCGCGGGCGGTGCGGGTGGTCATCCACAGGATGACCGCCAGCAGGATCGCGCTGCCGATCAGCGCGCTGAGAATCACGCTGTTGCCCTGTTTTTGCCACATCCCCGAGACCATCGAATTACAGAACGCCGAGTACACCAACAGCAGAATCACCAGTTTGTCGACGACGTTGGTGTAGCGCTTGTGGCGGGCGAAGAATTTGCCGAACAGAGGTCGCAGCAATTGGCCGAGCACCAGCGGCAACAGCAACATGGCGCAGAGGTCGAGCAGGGTTGAGCCCAGATCGATGCCGCCGGCACCGCTGCCCACCACCAGGCTTACCAGCAACGGCGTCAGGAAAATCCCCAGCACGCTGGACAGACTCGCGTTGAGAATCGCCGCCGGCACGTTGCCGCCCGCGCTGCCGGTCAGGGCCACGGAAGACGAAATGGTCGAGGGCAGGGCGCAGAGGTAGAAGAAGCCGAGCATCAGCAGCGACGGAACGTGCGAGCCCAGCAGTCTGTCGCTCAGCCACCAGATCAGCGGGAACACCGCGAAGGTAAAACCCTGAACCATCACGTGCAGTTTCCAGTTTTTCAGGCCATGGCTGATTTGCTCGCTGGACAGGTTGACGCCGTGGAGGAAGAACACGAGGAACACGCCGATGTTGATCACGTATTCGGCGTGCATCCCGCCGCCCGTGGCGCCGAACACCGGAAAGAAATACGACAGCAGCGTGGCGATCAGCATGCCGCACAAGAACCAGTCGGTGACCACGCGTTTGAGGTGTTTGAAGGCATGCATAACCGGCACCGAATACATTTGTAAGAATTGATGACTTAGCCTAACGTCGGCCTTATCTGCCGTCTTGCGACATAAGGCCAATCAATGCCGAATAACGGACAACTTTCCCTCGAGCGAGCGATTCCTTCACTCAAAGCGCTGCCGCGTCCGCTGTTCGCGCGGGCGGAAAGTCTGAATGCCGGGTCGTGGACGCCGCCTCATCGCCACGACTGGGTGCAGTTTTCCTACGCCATCAGCGGCGTTCTCGGTGTGCACACTGCGGAGGGCAGCTTCTTTGCGCCGCCGCAGTGGGGAATCTGGATTCCGGCGGATCTTGAGCATCAGGTGGTGACCTCGATGCGCGCCGAGATGCGTAGCCTCTACGTGCGTCGTGAGGATTGCGAATGGGCCGACGGGCGTTGCCGGGTGCTGGAAGTCACGCCGCTGGCCCGAGAGCTGATCAAGAGTTTTTGCCTGCTGCCGGTGGAATATCCACAGGGCGACACTCAGGCCGCGCGGCTGGTGAATGTGCTGCTGGATCAGTTGGCGAATCTGCCGGAGGTGGGGTTTTCCCTGCCATTGCCGCGCCATGAACGGTTGCTCGGGTTGTGCAATGAGCTGATCGAAAGCCCGGAGCACAACGTGACGTTGCAGGAATGGGCGCAACGCCTGGGGACATCGGAGAAAACGCTGATGCGCTTGTTTCAGCGCGAGACCGGATTGAGTTTTCGCGGCTGGCGACAGCGAATGCGCTTGCTGTCGTCGTTGAGTTTGCTGGAGGAGGGCGACAGCGTGACGAATGCGGCGCTGTCTTGCGGGTATGACTCGACGTCGGCGTTTATTGCGGCGTTCAAGGGGTTATTCGGGTTTACGCCTGGAGAGTTGTTTCGGCAGTGAAGGCCCCTTCGCGGGCAAGCCTCGCTCCTACAAGGATCGCGTCAGTACCAAGATCAGGTATGACTCGAAACCTGTAGAAGCGAGGCTTGCCCGCGAATGGCCGCGAAGCGGCCACCGATTCTGGATCAGGTCCTGAAGCGGCGGACCAGCCCATCCAGTTCATTCGACAACCCGGCCAGGCTCTGCGAATCCAGTCGCGCCGAGTTCGCCAGTTCTGCCACCAGTTGCGCATCGCCATGGATCTGGCTGATGTGCCGATTGATGTCTTCGGCCACCTGATGCTGTTCTTCCGCTGCCGTGGCGATCTGCGTGTTCATGTCGCGAATCACATCCACCGACTCGCGAATCAGCCCGAAACTGCTGCGCGCTTCGCCGATACGGGTCACCGACTGTTGCGACACTTCCAGGCTCGCATGCATCTGCTGAGTCACTTGGCTGGTGCGCTTGGCCAGGTTGCCCAGCAACCCATCGATTTCCGCGGTGGAATCGGCGGTGCGTTTGGCCAGCGCCCGGACTTCATCCGCCACCACTGCAAAGCCACGACCTTGCTCACCGGCCCGGGCCGCTTCAATGGCGGCGTTCAGTGCCAGCAGGTTGGTCTGCTCGGCAATCGAGCGGATCGTCCCGAGGATCGACTGAATGTCGTTGCTGTCGCGTTCAAGCTGTTGCATCGACTGGGCCGACTGTTCGATTTCCTGGCTCAGGCGATCAACGCTGGTCACGGCTGCATCAATTTGTTGCTGGCCTTGACGCGCCTGGCGCTGGCCACTGTCGGCGGATTCCGCCGCCTGGCTGCAAGAGCGCGCGACTTCGTTGGCGGTGGCGACCATTTCGTGGAACGCCGTGGACACCATGTCCACCGCTTCACGCTGGCGCCCGGCGGCTTCTGCCATGTCGCTGGAGACTTGGGTCGAGCTCTTGGAGGTGGCGAGAATCTTGGTCGCGGCGCCGCCGATGCTTTGGATCAGGTTGCGAATCGCCGTCAGGAACTGGTTGAACCAATTGGCCAACTGCGCGGTTTCGTCGCTGCCACGGATTTCCAGGTTCTTGGTCAAGTCGCCTTCACCCTGGGCGATGCCTTCCAGACCGCTGGCCACGCTGCGGATCGGCCGCACGATGACACTGGCGAAACTGGCGCCGAGAACGGCGAAGACCACCGCCAGCACGGCGGCGATAATTGCGATCAGCCAGGTCAGTTGGGTCGCGGAACTCATCACGTCGTTTTGCTTGATCAGGCCGACAAAGGTCCAGCCCAGTTGCTCCGACGGCCAGACGTTGGCCATGTAGCGTTCGCCGTTCAACTCAACTTCCACCAGGCCTTTGCCGGCCTTGGCCAGTTGCGCGTAACCCTCGCCGAGGCTGCTCAAAGCCTTGAAGTTGTGTTCCGGTTGCTTCGGATCGACCAAAATGGTGCCGGTGTTCTCCAGCAACATCAGGTAGCCGGTTTCACCGAGCTTGATCTGTTTGACGATTTCGGTGAGCTGCTTGAGCGTCACGTCGATACTGACCACGCCGCCGTTGGTGCCCAATTTGTTGTCGATGGTGCGCACGGTGCTGACGTAGGTCGCGTCGTCCTGGGCCCAGTAATAGGCCTCGGTGCGAAATGGTTTGCCCGGTTTGGCCTGGGCCGCCTTGTACCAGGGACGCTGGCGCGGGTCGTAATTGCTCAGCTTGGCATCGTCCGGCCAGGACACATAACCGCCGGCCGCAGTGCCGAGGATGGCATAGGCGTAGGACGGATGGCTGTTACCCAGGTCCTGCAGGAGGCTGAAGACTTTTTTGTCCATCTCGCCCTGGGGAATGCTCTCGGCGTTGGCGCTCATGTAGGTCTTGAGGCTGTCGTCGGAGTCCTTGATGAGCGGTTGTTTGGCCAGGTAATCGACGTTCTGGCTGATACCGTCGAAGAACAGTTGCATGGCGTTGCTGACCTGACGAATTTCGCGGCCACTGCCGTCGACGAAATTCTCCTTGGCGTCACTGCGCAAGTTCAGCACAACGAGGGTGGCGACCAGCACCACGGGCAGGCAGGCGATGATTGCAAACGCCCAGGTCAACTTCTGTTTGATGTTCATCCGCGCTCCAGATTTTTCTTGTAGGCCCACGCAGTGCAGATGACTCGCGGATTATTGGCAGCCGTAAACGTATTTGTTCAACCCGGATCCCTGAGCGCGCCATCGTTATTGTTATCGGAACGATTGTCGGACAAATCACTCTGTCACTGATGACTTCGGCTGAATGAAGGGGAAATTGAGGCCTGTTGAGAAAAATCCTACGAAGGGTATGAATTCAGGTGTCAGCGTCTGTCGTAAATGCCCTCACACCCTTTCGCCACCCTATGGCGCCGGCTCAGCTATGATCTCGGGCGGCCGATGACGATCGGCGGTGATTGACTGATTTATCCGGCACATTGTGTGCATCTCGACGTTCATAGGTCGGCAACCCCTCCCCCGAACGAGTGGATTGCCGTATAACGAATGACTTTCGCGTGTTTGGTAATAAAGGACCCACAATAAAAGCTGATGAAGACTCCAAAACGCATTGAACCCCTGATCGAGGACGGTCTGGTCGACGAGGTGCTGCGCCCACTCATGAGTGGTAAAGAAGCAGCTGTTTATGTGGTGCGCTGCGGTAACGAGCTACGTTGCGCGAAGGTCTACAAGGAGGCGAATAAACGCAGTTTCCGCCAGGCGGCCGAGTATCAGGAAGGCCGCAAGGTGCGCAACAGCCGGCAGGCTCGGGCGATGGCCAAAGGCTCGAAATTCGGCAAGAAAGAAACCGAAGACGCCTGGCAGAACGCCGAAGTGGCGGCTTTGTTCCGCCTGGCCGGTGCGGGCGTCCGGGTGCCTCAGCCGTACGACTTCCTTGAAGGCGTGCTGCTGATGGAACTGGTGGCCGACGAGTACGGCGATGCCGCGCCGCGTCTGAACGACGTGGTGCTGGAGCCGGACCAGGCGCGCGAATATCACGCGTTCCTGATTTCGCAGATCGTGCTGATGCTGTGTACCGGTCTGGTGCACGGTGACCTGTCCGAGTTCAACGTACTGTTGACCCCGACCGGCCCTGTGATCATCGACTTGCCGCAAGCGGTTGACGCGGCGGGCAACAACCACGCGTTCAGCATGCTGGAGCGGGATGTGGGCAACATGGCGTCCTACTTCGGCCGGTTTGCGCCAGAGTTGAAAAAGACCAAGTACGCCAAGGAAATGTGGGCGCTGTTCGAAGCCGGCACCTTGCACCCGGCCAGCGTCTTGACCGGCGAGTTCGACGAGCCGGAAGAGTTGGCGGATGTTGGCGGCATCATGCGCGAGATCGAGGCGGCACGCCTGGATGAAGAGCGCAAACAAGCGGTGCGTGCGGCTGATGACGCGCCACCGGGCAAAACCGAAGAGCCGCCTCCGCCATGGATGCAGTGATCGGTTAACGAAAAACCCGGCTTCGGCCGGGTTTTTTGTCAAAACGCTGATCCCCTGTAGGAGCAGTGTGGGAGATGTGTAGGAGCTGTCGAGTGAAACGAGGCTGCGATCTTTTGATCTTGCTTTTTTAAGATCAAGATCAAAAGATCGCAGCCTCGTTTCACTCGACAGCTCCTACAGCTCCTACACAGTTCCTGCAGTGAACATCACCACACTCAAGGACTGAATGTGAACCCCTCCACCCGCAACGCCCAGCTGATCATCGCCGCCCGTCTGGTTTCGGACTTCGGCGCCTTCCTCAACATGGTCGCCCTGGCCACTTACGTCTACCTGCTCAGCAACAGCGCCATGAGCGTCGGCATCTTCCTCGCCAGTCGCGTGGGCGGCGGGGTTTTCGCCAGCCTGATCGGCACGTCGTTCTATCGTCGCTGGGCCGGGCGTGTCCCGTTGATTGCCTTTGATCTGCTGCGCGCCGGGTTGCTGGGCCTGCTGCTGGTGCTGCCGGTCACTCAACAAGCACTGCTTTTACCCGTGATCGCCTTCGGCCTGGGGTTCGGCAACTCAATGTTCGCCATCGGGCTCAACAGCCAGTTACCGCAACTGATCGAAGGCGAGCACCTGCTCAAGACCAACGCCTGGATCACTTCGGCCTCGTCGGCGGCGATGGTCGGCGGAAGTCTGGTGGCAGGACTGCTGGTGGCGGCGTTCGGCTTTGAAACCGTGTTTGCGTTGAACGTGGTCACTTACCTGCTGGCCGCGTTGTTCATCCTGCCGTTGCGGTTTTCCCGACCAGCGCCCAGTACCGAGCCAACCCAGCCGCGAGGTGAGTGGTACGCCCTGCGCCAAGGCCTGCGCGGGACACCCGTGGTGGCTGCGATGCTCGCCGTCACCATGGCCGACACCTTGGGCAGCGCCGCGCACAACGTTGGCTTCCCGATCATTTCCAGACTGCTGACCCCCGAATCCGCCAGCACCACGCTGGGCCTGATGCTGGCCGTCTGGGCTTGCGGAAAGCTCATGGGTGCGCGAATCGCCAGTCGCCTGAAAGGTTCGGACAATGCACATCTGGAGCGACGATTTTTCTTCGGGGTGCTGCTGATGTCTTGCGGCTTCATCCTGATGTTCCAGCAGCAGACCCTCTACGGTTTGCTGCTGTTCTCGTTACCGGCGGGATTGGGCGACGGCTTCTCCGAGGTCGGCCTGATGTCGCGTCTGCAACGTGAACCGGACAGCCTGCGCCTGCCGATCTTCAGCTTGTTGACGTTGCTGCAGATGACCGGGTTCGGCGTCGGCATGTTGATCGCCGCGCCGTTCTATTCGTGGTGGACGCCGGGGGCCGTGGTGCTGCTGTTCCACGGCATTCCCCTGACCACGTTGCTGGTGGTGAAGGTGCTCGCGATCAGGGGCGAACGGGTTGCGCGCAGCAGCCCGACTCCAGGTTCTTGAGGATCGGGCAGTCGGGGCGATGGTCGCCCTGGCAGTGCTCGACCAGGTCCTGCAGGGTGTCGCGCAACTGACCGAGTTCGAGGATCTTCTGGTTCAGTTCGTCGATGTGCTGGCGGGCCAGGGCCTTTACGTCGGCGCTGGCGCGTTGGCGATCCTGCCAGAGGGTCAACAGCTTGCCGACCTCTTCCAGTGAAAACCCCAGGTCCCGGGAGCGTTTGATGAACGCCAGCGTGTGCAGGTCGTCGTCGCCATAAACGCGGTAGCCGCTGTCGGTGCGATGGGCGGCCTTGAGCAAGCCGATGGACTCGTAATAACGGATCATCTTCGCGCTCAGGCCACTGTGCCGCGCTGCTTGGCCGATGTTCATCGATTGTCCTCCAGGTCCTTGGGTTTCCAGGTTTTCAACAGTAGCGCATTGCTCACCACGCTGACGCTCGACAATGCCATCGCCGCGCCGGCCAGCACCGGGTTGAGGAAACCGAACGCGGCCAGCGGAATGCCGATCAGGTTGTAGACGAAGGCCCAGAACAGGTTTTGCCGGATCTTCGCGTAGGTCTTGCGGCTGATTTCCAGCGCGGCAGGCACCAGCCGTGGATCGCCACGCATCAGGGTGATCCCGGACGCGTGCATGGCCACGTCGGTGCCACCGCCCATGGCGATGCCGATGTCGGCGGCCGCCAGGGCCGGGGCGTCGTTGATGCCGTCGCCGACCATTGCCACCACGCCGGTTTTCTTCAGTTCGGCGACGGTGGCGGCTTTGTCCGCCGGCAAGACTTCGGCGTGGACATCGGTGATGCCCAACGCTTCGGCAACCACTTTGGCGCTGCCACGGTTATCGCCGGTCAGCAGGTGGCTGCTGATGTTGCGTGCGCTGAGCTGTTGCACCGCCTGCAGCGCGCCGGGTTTGAGCGTGTCACCGAACGCGAACAAGCCCAGTACGTTTGGCTCGGGGCTTTGTTCGATCAGCCAGGAGAGGGTGCGGCCTTCGGTTTCCCACGCGGTTGCGGAATCGGCCAGTGGCCCTGCGCTCAAACCGCTTTCTTCCAGCAGCCTGCGATTGCCCAAGGCCAAGCGACGACCGTCGAGGTTGCCGGCGATGCCACGACCGGTCAGCGACTGGCTGTCGCTGACATCGGCCACGGGCAAGCCGCGTTCGGTGCAAGCGTCCAGAACCGCCTTCGCCAGCGGGTGTTCACTGCCCCGTTGCAGCGCGCCGGCCATTTGCAGCAGGGCGGCTTCGTCGCCGTTGATGGCACTTAAATGCGCAATACGAGGCGCGCCTGAGGTCAGCGTACCGGTCTTGTCGAACACCACGGCGCTGACTTCATGCGCACGTTCCAGGGCTTCGGCGTCCTTGATCAAAATCCCGTAGCGCGCCGCGACGCCGGTGCCGGCCATGATCGCGGTCGGCGTGGCCAGCCCGAGTGCACAAGGGCAAGCGATGACCAGCACCGCAACGGCGTTGATCAACGCAGTTTCCATCGGCGCGCCGTACAACCACCAGCCGATCAACGTCGCCAACGCGATCAACAGAACAGTGGGCACAAACACCTGACTGACTTTATCCACCAGCTTCTGGATCGGCGCTTTCGCGGCCTGGGCGTCTTCGACCAGACGGATGATCCGCGCCAGCACGGTTTCTGCGCCCAGGGCCTGGGTGCGAACCAGCAGCCGACCTTCGCCATTGATCGCGCCGCCGGTCACTTTGTCACCGGGTTGCTTGGGCACTGGCAGGCTTTCGCCGCTGATCAGCGCCTCGTCGGCGTGGCTCTGGCCTTCGACCACTTCACCGTCCACCGGGAAGCGTTCGCCGGGCTTGACCATGACCAGGTCGTTGAGACGCAAGGCGCTGATGGCGACGTCTTGCTCGCGGCCGTCGATCACCTGAATGGCGCGTTCCGGGCGCAAGGCTTCGAGGGCGCGGATGGCGCTGGCGGTCTGGCGTTTGGCGCGGCTTTCCAGGTATTTGCCCAGCAACACCAAGGCGATCACCACCGCCGAGGCTTCGAAATACAAGTGCGGCATGCGCCCGGCCGCTGTAGCCCATTCATAAAGACTCAAGCCATAGCCGGCGCTGGTGCCCAGAGCGACCAGCAAGTCCATGTTGCCGGCCCCGGCGCGCACGGCTTTCCAGGCCGCGACGTAAAAGCGCGCACCGAAAATGAATTGCACCGGCGTGGCCAGCGCGAATTGCGCCCAGGCCGGAAGCATCCAGTGCACGCCGAACGGTTGCAGCAGCATCGGCAACACCAACGGCAAGGCGAGGGCGATCGCCATTATCAACGCCCAACGCTCGCGATGCAGGCGCTGCTGTTGCTGATCGGTTTGTGGGTGTTCGACTTCCCAAACGCTGGCGTTGTAACCGGCCTTGGTCACCGCGGCGATCAGGGTTTGCGGATCGATGTGTCCGAGCAGTTCCAGATGCGCCCGTTCGTTGGCGAGGTTGACGCTGGCGCTTTTCACCCCGGGCACTTTGGCCAGCGCCCGTTCGACGCGGCCGACGCAGGAAGCGCAGGTCATGCCGTCGATGCTCAATTCCAGACTCTGCTGCGGCACGCTGTAACCGGCCTGCTGCACCGCGTCCATCAACGCCGGCAGGCTGTCGCTGGGCGCCTGGACCCGGGCCTGCTCGGTGGCGAGGTTGACGCTGACGGCTGAGGCGCCGATGACTTTGCTCAAGGCACGCTCGACACGCCCCGCGCAACTGGCGCAGGTCATGCCGGCAATCGGCAGATCGAACGTAATGGATTCGGACATTGGTCACGCTCCCTGTAGAAGATGCCTACAGGATCAACCTTGCCATGCTGGCAAGGTCAAGCGCCATGTCTCAGATCAAAAGATCGCAGCCTCGTTGCACTCGACAGCTCCTACATGGATCGGGCAAACGCGGAATCCGAACCGCATACAACTCCCCTGTAGGAGCTGTCGAGTGCAACGAGGCTGCGATCTTTTGATCTTTTTACCGGCGACTCAATAGTCGAGGGCAGTGGGTTTCAGGTACATCCCTTCCTGCGTCATCGCAATCCGGAACTTCAGCACATCCCCGGCCTTGAGCGTGATGTTCTGGGAGCCCGGTGCGAGCATGCCCGGGTTGCAACCCGGCGCCTGGCCCGGCAACAGTTTGAGGCGCAGGGACACATTGCCCGGCGGCAGGTTGAACGAGGTGCTTTGTTCCTGGAACAGCCGCGCCGACAGTTGGTCCTGGATGTACACGCCGATCTCGCAGGAGGTCGCGACTTCCAGGCGCTCGCGGGAAATGATCAGTACGCCATAGTCCTCCCCGGCGGCTTGAACCGAAGGTGTCGCGGCAAATAGGCTGAGGAAGCCAAACAGGCTGAGAGCTGACCAGCGCATGGCTGAATCTCCTGAAATCGAGTCATTGATGCTCGCAGCTTGGCCGAGCGCGACGCCGATTGCCAGCCCGGCAGATTTCTGCAGAACTTGACCTTGCCATGGTGGCAAGCTCGAGACTGCTCGCAACCTCATAAAAGGAGCCACACCATGCAAGTGTTCAACGTTCAAGGCATGTCCTGCGGTCACTGCGTCAAAGCCATCACCCAGGCGCTGCAAGCCAAGGATCCTGCGGCCAGCGTGCGAATCGATCTGGCGGCCAAAGAAGTCGGGGTTGAAAGCGCGCTGACGGTCGATCAGGTGATTGCAGCGATCACCGAAGAAGGCTACGAAGCGAAACTCGCCTGAGGCCATACACAAATCCCCTGTGGGAGCGGGCTTGCTCGCGAATGTGGTGTGTCAGATACCATTGACGGCGACTGACACTCCGCATTCGCGAGCAAGCCCGCTCCGACAGGGGATTTGTGTTGGTCCAGGGGTTTTTAATAGTTAGCGAGCTATCGGAATGTTCAAGGCTTCAATGCGCGGCTAGACTGTCGGGCTGCCGACCCTAACTGGATGCCTGATGAACTTCCGTACCATTTTGATTCTTGGCGCCCTGAGCGCTTTCGGTCCTTTGGCGATCGATTTCTACTTGCCGGCATTTCCGGCGATGGCGCTCGCGTTCGGCACCGATGAGAAACACGTTCAGCTGACGCTGGCCGCGTATTTCCTGGGCCTGTCCCTCGGTCAACTGGCGTACGGCCCGGTGGCGGATCGCTTCGGGCGACGAATTCCCTTGCTGACAGGCGTCGGTTTGTTCACCGCGGCTTCTCTGGCCTGCGCGTTTGCGCCGAATCTGGAATGGCTGATCGGTGCGCGGTTCATTCAGGCCCTCGGTGGTTGCGCAGGGATGGTGATTGCCCGTGCGGTGGTCAGCGATAAATGCGATGCGGTGGGGTCGGCGAAAGTCTTTTCGCAGCTGATGCTGGTGATGGGCCTGGCGCCGATTCTCGCGCCAATGCTGGGTGGACTGCTGGTCAACACCACGGGCTGGCAGTCGATCTTCCTGGTGCTGACTGGGTTCAGTGCCCTGGCGGGGTTGGCCGTGGCGATCGGCTTGCCGGAAAGTCTGCCGGCCCATGTGCCGCGCCAGCCGTTGTCGGGCGCGTTGCGTCAGTACGGACGGCTGTTGGCGGACCCGATCTACCTCGGCCACGCCTTGACCGGCGGTATCGCCATTGCCGGGATGTTTGCCTACATCGCCGGTTCACCCTTCGTCTTCATCAAACTCTACGGCGTACCGGCCGAGCATTTCGGCTGGCTGTTCGGGACCAACGCGGCGGGGTTCATTCTGGTGGCGCAGGTTAACGCGCGACTGCTGGCCAAGCGTGGCCCGGCGTTCCTGCTGGTACGTACCGTGTGGATCTACCTGGGTGCCGGCCTGACGCTGCTCGCCGTCAGTGCGTTGCACACCGAACAGTTGTGGCCGCTGCTGATTCCGCTGTTTATCTGCATCGCCAGCCTTGGCTGCATCCTCCCCAACGCCTCGGCCTGCGCCATGAACGGGCAGGGCGCCCGCGCCGGCAGTGCGTCGGCGATGCTCGGTTGCCTGCAATTCAGTGTTGCCGCTGGAGCGGCAGCGTTGGTCGGCGTTTTACACGATGGCAGCGCCGTGCCGATGGCAATAGTCATCAGCCTGTGCGGAATTCTGGTGGTGAGCGCGGCGATGCTCACCCGGCGATTGCAAAATGCCCGGGCATTGGCGCAAGCCCAGGTCTGAGGACGGACTCAGCCAGCGGCGCGCTGCTGGCGGTCGGGAAATTGATGGGGCGCGAGCAATCGCGCTTCAAGGGTTCTGGTGAAGGCGAGTGCTTCTGCTTCGCTGCGGAACGTTACCGCATGCTGGTCCAGACGGACCTGCCACTGGGATTTAGCCACTTCTTTAATCAGGATCTTCATTGCTGAACTCTCCTCTCTTAAAAGATGTTGCGTAAAAGATTGCATCGCAGAGGTGTCGATTGTAGACCTGAATACGATCGCAATTGTGACAACGGTCAACCTTCGGACTGACGGCAAAAGATCGCAGCCTCGTTGCACTCGACAGCTACTACATTGGGTTTTGCATTCCCCTGTAGGAGCTGTCGAGTGAAACGAGGCTGCGATCTCTTGATCTTTCTTTAAAACCCTTCGAGCACAATCTTGCCCTTGGACTTGCCGCTTTCCAGCAGCTCATGGGCACGACGCAGGTTGGCCGCGTTAATGGTCCCGAAGTGCTCGCCGACCGTGGTTTTCAGCGTCCCGGCGTCAATCAGCCCGGCCACGCGGTTGAGCAGTTTGTGTTGCTCGATCATGTCCGCGGTTTCGAACAGCGAGCGGGTGTACATGAATTCCCAGTGCAGCGACAGGCTCTTGCGCTTGAGCTTGGTCACGTCCAGCGCTTTCGGATCATCGATCAACGCCAGTTTGCCCTGTGGTGCCAACGCCTCGACCAGTTGATCCAGATGCTGATCGGTCTGAGTCAGGCTGGCGACGTGGGTCACTTGGTCCACACCGGCACGTTTGAGCTCTTCGCTTAGCGGCTGGCTGTGATCGATCACCAGATCGGCGCCCAATTCGCGGACCCAGCTCTGGGTTTGCGGGCGGGAAGCGGTGCCGATGACCTTCAGCCCCGTGAGCTGGCTGGCCAGTTGCGTGAGGATCGACCCCACACCGCCCGCCGCGCCGACGATCAGCAGGCTCTGGCCTTCATCGGTTTTACCTTCGCGCACTTGCAGGCGTTCGAAGAGCAATTCCCAGGCGGTGATGGCGGTCAGCGGCAGCGCGGCGGCTTCGGCGAAACCGAGGGTCTTCGGCATATGGCCGACGATGCGTTCGTCCACTACGTGCAATTCGCTATTGCCCCCCGCACGGGCGATGGAGCCCGCGTAAAACACCTTGTCGCCCGCCTTGAACAGCGTGACTTCGCTGCCGACAGCCTTGACCACACCGGCCACGTCCCAACCCAGCACTTTCGCCGCGCCGCCTTCCGGCTGGACGTTCTGGCGGACCTTGGTGTCGACCGGGTTCACCGAGATGGCTTTGACTTCCACCAGCAGATCACGCGGACCGGCTACCGGTTCTGGCAGTTCGATGTCTTGCAGGGCATTGGCGTCGCTGATCGGCAACGAGGCGTAGTAGGCGATGGCTTTCATGTAGGGCTCCTGAACAGTAATGGAAGAAAGGATCAAGCCACGGTGCGCAGGCGCTTGAGTTCGAAGTGCTCGAGAAAATCGCCGGCCTTGGCGCGGAAGTTCTGGACATGAGCGCTGGCGTCATGGGCTTGCAGGGCTTCGTCGCTGCTCCAGTGTTCGATCATGTAGAAGGCCAGCGGATTGGCCAGGTCCTGGTGCAGGTCGTATTGGCCGCAACCGGCCTCGGCGCGGGTCGGTTCCACCAGCGCACTCAGGTGCTGTTCGAGGGCGTCTTGCTGGCCGGCTTTGGCGATCAGGGTGGCAATGGCGGTGAAAGGTTGGGACATGCTCGACTCCGGAAGCGGGATGATTTCGATGGGACAGATGATTGGCTATTTCTCTGCAAGATAAAACCCGCTAAAAGAGCAGTCTCTTTCAATATTTTTTTGATAATCGGGGCTGGAAATGCTGCGTTTCGATGACTTGCAGTTGTTTGTCCGAGCCGCAGACCTGGGAAGTCTGTCGGCCGCGGCGCGGGTGATGGACATGTCGGCGGCGGTGGCCAGTGCGGCGTTGAAGCGCATCGAACAGCAACTCGGCGCGCGTTTGCTGGCGCGCTCCACCCGCAGTTTGCGTCTGACCGCCGAAGGAGAAGGCTTCCTGGAATATGCCCGGGCCGCCCTGAGCAACCTCGATGAAGGCCGTCGTTTGCTGGCCAGCGGTCAGGATCAGGTCAGCGGGATCTTGCAGTTGTCGGCGCCGTCGGACTTTGGCCGCAACTTGTTATTACCGTGGCTCGATGAGTTCCAGCGTGAACACCCCAAGCTGACGGTGCGCCTGTTGCTGGGTGATCGCATCGCCGACCTGTTCCGCCAACCGGTGGACATTGCCCTGCGTTACGGCGAGCCGGAAGACTCAAGCCTGGTGGCGCTGCCCATCGCTCCGCAAAACCGCCGTGTACTCTGCGCCGCACCGAGTTACCTGGCCAGGCATGGCGAGCCGCGGCATCTGGAGCAATTGGCGCAGCACAACTGTTTATTGTTCATGCTCGGCAGCCGGGTCCATGACCACTGGAGCTTCCACGACGGCAAACGCGAAGTCGGCCTGACCGTCAGCGGCGATCGCTTCAGTGACGATGCCGATGTCGTGCGGCTGTGGGCAGTGGCGGGGGCGGGGATTGCTTATAAGTCCTGGCTCGATGTCGCTGCCGATGTGCTCGCTGGCCGATTGAAAGTGCTGATGCCGGAGCTGCTGTGTGAGCGCGCACCGCTGAATTTGCTGTGCGCCCATCGCGCACAATTGAGTAAGCCGGTGAACCTTTTGCGGGAAATGCTTGCCAGCCGATGCGCTCATTTAGGCAGTCAATTTCCGACGATATCGGGCATCGATCATTAGTCGCAGGCAAATAGCGAAATTTCTGTCAGGAACTATCACCACCCACGCTTTCCCAAGGGCAGGAACCGACGGTTAACCCGCTTATACTAGCGCCCGCCTCATGTACGCTCCGTCGATCTCGCGATGGCGATGGCCTCAGGGTCAATCACCAGACCTTCGCCACACCTGCGAAGCAATGGCATGGGTGAGTGGGGCTTTGCCCGACTTATGGCGGTTTCCGCGTCTTGGCCGACGACACATTACTGGTCAAGATGTCTCTGAGCAGCAGACGAAACGATTCAACAGGGAGTGAATACATGGAACATGCACCTTGCATCAGCCAGATCGCCACGTTGCTGGCTGACCCCAAGCGCAGCGCAATGATGTGGGCCTTGATGGACGGCTCGGCGCGGCAGACCGAAGAGCTGGCGCTATTGGCCGGCCTGTCACCGTCTTCGGCCAGTGCACACCTGGGGCGTTTGTCCGCCGGAGGTCTGTTGAAAGTCGAAATCCGTGGGCGCAAACGCTTTTTCCGCCTGGCCGCGCCTGAAGTCGGCGCGGCAATCGAAGCACTGGCCAGCGCGACGCTGGCCAGTACCCCGCAGCCAGTCCCGGACATTTTCAAACGCACCCGTCCCATCGCCAAACCTCAGACGGCGCCTTCATCGTTGTTGCGGGCCCGACTGTGCGATGACCACTTGGGAGGCACCCTGGCCGCAGATCTTTACCAGCGGTTGCTGGATGCCGGCTGGATCGAGCAGTTCGAACAGCGGGTCATGATCACCCACAAGGGTTCCACGCAACTGGCCTCACGCGGGGTGTTCATCCAGGCCCTGGCCCATCGCAACAGTCGAGTGGCCTGCGCCTGTCCGGACTGGAGCGAAAGACGCCCGCACATGGGCGGCTCATTGGGCGCAGCGTTGTTGCAATTGTTCATGCAGTCCGGCTGGCTGAGCCTGCCCAACGATTCGCGAGCCTTGCAGATCACGGCCGCGGGGCAGCGGGAGATCCATCGTTTCGCCAAGGAAACCGAGCTGGAAATGGCGCTTTAGCGCCTACCGAGCTGACCGAAGCAACCCCAATCTAACTGTGGGAGCGGGCTTGCTCGCGAAAGCGGTGTGTCATACAACATTAATGTCGACTGACACTACGCCTTCGCTAGCAAGCCCGCTCCCACAAGGGTTATGCGGTGTTGCTTATGGTTTTACCAACCGTGCATCCAGGCTGTTCTGCGCCAAACGCTTGGCCTGATCCTGGGTCATGCCCAGATCGGTGTACAACGCGTGGAAGTTCTCGGTCACATACCCGCCAAAGTACGCCGGGTCATCCGAGTTCACGGTCACTTTCACGCCACGCTCAAGCATGTCCAGAATGTTGTGCTGCGACATGTGGTCGAACACGCAGAGCTTGGTGTTCGACAACGGGCACACCGTCAGCGGGATCTGCTCGTCGATGATCCGCTGCATCAGGCGCTCGTCTTCGATGGCGCGCACGCCGTGGTCGATGCGCTGGATTTTCAGCAGGTCGAGGGCTTCCCAAATGTACTCGGGCGGGCCTTCTTCACCCGCGTGGGCGACGGTGAGGAAACCTTCATGACGGGCACGGTCGAACACGCGCTGGAACTTGCTCGGCGGGTGACCCATTTCCGAACTGTCCAGGCCCACGGCCACAAACGCCTCGCGGAACGGCAGCGCCTGGTCGAGGGTTTTCTGGGCTTCTTCTTCGCTCAAGTGACGCAGGAAACTCAGGATCAGGCCGCTAGTGATGCCCAGTTGCTGCTCGCCATCCTTGAGCGCCGCCGCGATGCCGTTGAGCACCACTTCGAACGGGATGCCACGGTCGGTGTGGGTTTGCGGGTCGAAGAACGGTTCGGTGTGAATCACGTTCTGCGCCTTGCAACGCAACAGGTAGGCCCAGGTCAGGTCGTAGAAATCCTGCGAGGTGCGCAACACGTCCGCGCCCTGGTAATACAGGTCGAGGAACTCTTGCAGGTTGTTGAAGGCGTACGCCTTGCGCAGGGTGTCGACATCGCTCCACGGCAGGGCGATCTTGTTGCGTTCGGCCAGGGCGAACAGCAACTCGGGCTCCAGCGAGCCCTCGAGGTGCAAGTGCAGTTCTGCCTTGGGCAGGGCGTTCAGCCAGTCGTACATAGTCTTTTCTCATCAGGTGCAGATGGCGAGCATTCTACAGATGCCCGTAGAAACAATTAGCAAAACCTGACCAGGCGGTTCATCACACGGCAGTCTGTTCCCGTCGATAGGCGTAGGTATCGGCGAAGCGCGAGAGCAGGAATTCGGCGCAGGTGGTGGCCGGGTACTTCGCCGGATGCGATGCGTCCTGGCAACCGGGCAAGCATTCAATCGGCGTATCGGGGTGCGGTTCGGCGAAGAACGGCATCGAATAGCGATCGACGCCCAGCGGGCTGATTACCCGATGCGGCGTCGACAGGTAACGGTCGTTGCTCCAGCGCGCCATCATGTCGCCGAGGTTGACCACGAACGTGCCTTCGATCGGCGGCGCGTCGATCCATTCGCCTTTGACGTTGCGCACTTGCAGGCCACCAGCAGCATCCTGGTACAGCAGGGTGATGCAACCGTAATCGGTGTGGGCGCCGGCGCCTTGCTGCTCTTCGGAACTGGCGGTGTGGCGTGGTGGGTAGTGAATCATCCGCAGGACGCTGACCGGCTCATGGAAACGCGTGTCGAAGAAGTCGCGCTCGATGTTCAGCGCCATGGTCATGGCACGCAGCAGGGTTTGGGCGAGCGCCTGCATGTCGATGTAGTGTTGCTCCATCAGCGCTTCCCAACCGGGCATCGACGGATGGCGGTTGGGACCGCGCAACGGTTTTTCCGCCAGCACCTCAGGATGGTCGGCCGGCAGGTGCAGGCCCATGTCGAAGGTTTCTTTCAGGTCGCTGGGTTTGCTCGGGTCGAGTTGCTCGGTGGCGATGGCGCCGTAGCCGCGATGGTGGCGGGTCTGGGTGATGTCGATCTTGAGTTTTTCGGCGGTGGGCTGGGCGAAGAAACGTTGGGCGTGGTTGAGCACGGCTTCAATGCGCGACGGACTGATCGGGTGACCCTTGATGTAGAAAAAGCCCCATTCGCGGCAGGCCTGGTCGATCTCTACGGCAACGGATTTCCAGGCGTGCTGGTCTTCGCTGTAGAGCGCAGTGATGTCGATAATCGGGAGTTGGTTCATGCGCAATTCTCAAGAACGCTGAAAATTTATTGTGGGAGCGGGCTTGCTCGCGAAGGGGCTACCACATTCAACATTTCTATTGACTGACACACCGCTTTCGCGAGCAAGCCCGCTCCCACAGGGTTTTGTGTTCGGCGCGGAGTTACTTCGGAATGTCGGCCTTCATGCCTTCAACGTAGTAGTTCATCGACGCCAGTTCCGCATTGCTCGCCGTCGCCCCCGCCGCAATTTTCTCGGTGCCGGCCTGATCCTTGATCGGCCCGGTGAACGGGTGGAAGGCGCCGCTCTTGATGTCTGCGATGATTTGCTCGGCTTCGGTTTTCACTGCCGCTGGCACCAGATCGCTGATCGGCAGTTCAACCGTGCCTTCCTTCAAGCCGCCCCAGTAATCCTGCGATTTCCACGCGTGGTCGAGCACGCTTTGAGTCGCCTGTATGTAATGCGGGGCCCAGTCGTTGACGATCGACGTCAGCACCGCTTTCGGCCCGAAGTGCGCCATGTCCGAAGCGTAGCCCACGGCATACACGCCGCGTCGTTCAGCTGCCTGAATCGGCGCCGGGCTGTCGGTGTGCTGGAACACCACGTCGACGCCCTGATCGATCAGCGCGTTGGCGGCGTCGGCTTCCTTGCCCGGATCGAACCACGAGTTGACCCACACCACCTTGATCTCGGTGCCGGGATTGTATTTGTTCAGGGCCAGCTGAATCGCGTTGATGTCGCGGATCACTTCCGGAATCGGGAAGGACGCGACGTAACCGATCTTTTTGGTCTTGGTCATCTTCGCCGCGAGGAAACCGCCGACGTAGCGACCTTCATAGGTACGCGCCAGGTAGGTACCGAGGTTCTTGTCCTGCTTGTAGCCGGTGGCGTGTTCGAAGGTCACCTTGGGAAACTGCTTGGCGACTTTCAGGGTCGGGTTCATGTAGCCGAAGGACGTGGTGAAGATCAGGTCGTAGTTGTCCTTGGCCATGTTGCGGATCACCCGCTCGGCATCCGCCCCTTCGGCGACGTTTTCCACGTAATTGGTGGTGATCTGGGTGCCGAACTTCTCGGCCAGCGCCTTGCGCCCCTGTTCATGCTGATACGTCCAGCCGTGGTCACCGATCGGGCCGATGTAGACGAAACCGACTTTCAGCGGGTCGGCGGCAGTGGCGGTCAGGCTCGCGCTCAGACCGATGGCCGCGGCAACGGCGCAAAGCAGCTTCTTCAACGGACGTTTATGCATGAATTCGAACTCCATGTTGTTGTGAGGTTGGCAGGGGCAATGCAAATTGCTGACCAACAGGACAACAAACAGATCGAGACCGTGTAACGGCCTTCGCGAGCAAGCCCGCTCCCACAGGAGAACGCGATCCAATGTGGGAGCGGGCTTGCTCGCGAAGGGGCCCGCAAGGCCAATAAAAGTGCATGCCCCCAACCTGCTGCCATCCACTGGTGCGCTAAGGTGTAACGAAACGTTAGCGCCGCCCCGCAGTCAGTAGCTCATCACTCTGTTCGCTTCATTCGGTAAAAAGGCCCGCAATGCTCACACTCCTCAAGCAAGAAAAGTTTCTGCTGCTGGCCCTGATCGCCGCCGTCGTCGCCTATCCACTGGAACACTGGATGCTGCACAGCGGCCAGCCCGTCGCGCTGACCGCTGGCCTGGTGCTGATCGCCTTCATCGTCGCCGCCTCCATGCGCGTCGCCCATCACGCCGAACTGCTCGCCGAAAAAGTCGGTGACCCGTACGGCACGATGATCCTGACCCTGGCCGCGGTGCTGGTGGAAGTGGTGATCCTGGCGATCATGATGAGCAACGAAGCCTCGCCCACACTGGTGCGCGACACGATTTATTCCGCAGTGATGCTCGACATCAACGGCATTCTCGGCCTGGCCGCGTTGATGGGCGGCATCAAGCATGGCGAACAGTCTTACAACGACGACTCGGCCCGCAGTTACAGCGTGATGATCCTCACCGCCATGGGCGTTTCCATGGTGGTGCCGGAGTTCATTCCCGAGGCTAACTGGAAGCTGTATTCGGCGTTCACGATTGGCGCGATGGTCGTGCTCTACACCTTGTTCCTGCGTATGCAGGTCGGGCCACACAGTTATTTCTTCAGCTACAGCTACCCGGAAAAACGCCGCAAAAAAGTCCCGGATGAGGCACCTGAACCGGTCAATCTGACGCTGAGTATCGGCACGTTGGTGTTCGGCGTTGTGGTGATCGGCGCCTTGGCCGAAGTGATGTCCAAGACCCTCGACCTGGGCCTGGAAGGCACGGGGGCGCCGCCGGTGATTACGGCGATCCTGGTGGCAGCCATTTCCGCCGCGCCGGAGATTCTGACGGCATTGCGCGCGGCCCTGGCCAATCGCATGCAATCGGTGGTCAACATCGCCATGGGCGCGTCACTGTCGACGGTGATCCTGACGGTGCCGGTGATGGAAGCGATGGCGCTCTACACCGGCCAGCCGTTCCAGATGGCGATGACCCCGGTGCAGACGGTGATGATCTTCCTGACGCTGATCGTCAGCGCGATCAACCTCAACGACGGCGAAACCAATGCCATCGAAGGCATGACGCATTTTGTGCTGTTTGCGACGTTCATCATGTTGTCGCTGTTGGGCCTTTAAAAGCTTCGCGGGCAAGCCTCGCTCCTACAGGTTTTTCATCAGTCATGAGAATGACACCGTACCTGTAGGAGCGAGGCTTGCCCGCGAAGGCGTCCTATCAAACGCCGGCGATGAGTTGTCGTGCGGCCTGGCTGTGATCAGCAATCAGTCCTTTGAGGTCCAGCCCCTCTACCTGCCCATCAATCACTCGCCACTTGCCACCAATCATCACCCGATCCGCCCGGTCCGCCCCACACAGCAGCAACGCCGATACCGGATCATGGCTGCCGGAGAAGCGCAGCTCATCGAGTTTGAACAACGCCAGGTCCGCCTGCTTGCCCACCGCCAGCTCACCGATATCGGTACGCCCGAGCAAACTGGCCGAGCCCTTGGTCGCCCAACCCAGCACCAGTTCCGGCGTGATCTTTTCTGCGCCATAACGCAGCCGTTGAATGTAAAGCGCCTGACGTGTTTCCAGCATCATGTTCGACGCATCGTTGGACGCCGACCCATCCACGCCCAGGCCCAGCAACGCACCTGCTGCGGTCAGGTCCAGCGTCGGGCAAATGCCGGAGGCCAGGCGCATGTTTGAACTCGGGCAATGGCAAATCCCGGTGCCCGCAGCACCGAGGCGGGCGATTTCATCCGGGTTGAAGTGGATGCCGTGGGCCAGCCAGGTACGCGGGCCGAGCCAGCCGACGCTGTCCAGATAGTCCACAGTGCGCAGGCCGAAGCGTTGCAGGCAGAAATCTTCTTCGTCGAGGGTTTCGGCCAGGTGCGTGTGCAGGCGCACGTCGAGTTTGTTCGCCAGTTCAGCGCTGGCGGACATGATTTCCGGCGTCACCGAAAACGGCGAGCACGGCGCCAGGGCGATCTGGATTTGCGCCCCCTCGCCACGCTCGTGGTATTCGGCGATCAAGCGCTGACTGTCGGCGAGGATCACTTCGCCTTCCTGGACGGTTTGCTGCGGTGGCAGGCCGCCGTCTTTCTCGCCAAGGCTCATGGAGCCGCGGGTCAGCATGGCGCGCATGCCCAGTTCGCGGACGCTCTCGACTTGCACGTCGATCGCGTTTTCCAGGCCTTCCGGAAACAGGTAATGGTGATCGGCCGCGGTGGTGCAGCCGGACAGCAGCAATTCGGCCAGCGCAACTTTGGTGGCGAGGGCGAGTTTTTCAGGGGTGAGGCGTGCCCAGACCGGGTAGAGGGTTTTCAGCCACGGGAACAACGGCTGATTGACCACCGGCGCCCAGGCGCGGGTGAGGGTTTGATAGAAGTGGTGATGGGTATTGATCAGTCCCGGCAGGATCACATGCTCGCGGGCATCGAAGACCTGTCCACAAGGCGCGGACGGCTGCTGACCGGCAGCGAGTACTTCGACGATTACGCCGTCTTGCACGACCAGACCGCCACGGGCATCGAGGCTGTTGGCAGTGAAAATGGCGAGGGGATTTTTTAACCAGGTACGGGTCGCAGGCATGTTGGCCGGCTCCTCTGAAAGTGGGGTTCAGGTTAGCCAGCTCAGTGATTACCCTGTCTGCTGATCCAGGGTCGCCGCGGGGGCGAGGTGGGGAGTTTCAAACAAAACCGCCTGGCGGGCAAGCCCGGCCCGACCAGACGGTACAAATCCTAATATGGAATGAGCCTTTGTGGGAGCGGGCTTGCTCGCGAATGCGGTATGTCTAAACCATTGATGGCGACTGACACACAGCCTTCGCGAGCAAGCCCGCTCCCACAGGGTATTGCGGTGATTACCAGGGAATGGTTTCACCTCTGTAATTCACGAAGTGATGCCCACCCTTGCCGACATAAGCATTCACCTGATCCACCAACCCTCGCGTACTGGTTTCCACATCGATATCCGCGCCGTCACCGCCCATGTCGGTCTTTACCCAACCCGGATGCAGCGACAACACGGTCAGTTTCTGCTCGCCCAACTGAGTGACGAAACTGTTGGTCATCGAGTTCAGCGCAGCCTTGCTCGCCTTGTACAACGCCAGCTCCGGCGCGTCCGGCATGGTCACGCTACCCAGTACCGAACTCATGAACGCCAGCACGCCGGTGTCCGGGCGAATCTGCCCGACAAAACGCTGCGCCAGGTTGATCGGCGCCACGGCGTTGGTGAAGAACAATTGACCGACCTCGGCCAGCGTTGCGCCACCCGGCGTCTGCACCTCCGGTCCCTTGACCCCGGCATTCACGAACAGCAAATCAAACACGTCGCCCTTGAGTTGTTGGCTCAAGGCGATGACGGCCTGCTGATCGTCCATGTCGAGTTTTTCGATCCGCACCTTGCCCAACGCTTGCAGCGCCTCGGCATTCTGCGGGTTGCGCACGGTGGCGGTGACTTGCCAGCCGTCGGCCAGCAGGGTTTTCACCAGGCCGAGGCCCAAGCCCCGGGAGGCGCCGATGATAAGTGCGGTTTTTGCCTTGGACATGAGTGGCTTCCTTGATAAATGAGGATCATGGACTCAGTGGACAGCGTTGCCCGAGCCGTTGTTGCAACTCGTGTCGCAATGCACCGAGTTCGTCCATACGGGTTTCAATCAGCTTGAGCTTGTCTTGCAGCAACTGCGTGACGGCGCTGTCCGGATCCGGCGATTGCCAGATTGTGGCGACGCTGTTGCCGATCTCACCGAGGGTAAAGCCCAATCGCTGAGCCGTCTTGATGTACAGCACCAGTTGCACCATGTCTGGCGGATAGTCGCGATAGCCGTTGGCACTGCGTTGCGCCGCGATCAATCCACGCTGCTCGTAGAAGCGCAGCGTGTCGCGGCTGACGGCGCTGGCCTGGGCTAATTCACCGATGCGCATCATGACGTCTCGAGAGGGGCTTGACCCTGGAGCATACTCCAGGCTTTAGCCTTGTTGCTCCCTGAATTTATGGAGCAAGGCCGATGTGGACTTCAACGCAATATCGCCGGTTGGTGCGCGGTAGCGCCTGGTATGACTTGATCGTGACGGCAGCGTTTATCACGCCGTGGAGTTTTGCCGCGTTGCAGGGGGTGTTGTCGAGTGTGAGCCAGGCGTTCGATTTGTCTGGAGAGTTGCCGCCGTTCGAGCCGATGCACATGCTGATGGCGAATTTGCTGGGGTCGATTGTGTGCGTGTGGGCGGTGCTGCGGATTCGTGATCCGCAGCAAGTGTTTGGGCGGTATGACGCGCCGGGACGGTTTTTATTTTCGGCCTGGCAGTTGTATGCCTTGCTCCACGGCGCCAGTTCGCTGTTGGTGATTTTTCTGGTCTTTGAACTGGCGTGGGGCGTGGTTCAGGTGTTGCCTGTTCGGCAGTCTTCGCGGGCAAGCCTCGCTCCTACAGGTCCAGTGCCGATTTCACGAATTACGCAAAACCTGTAGGAGCGAGGCTTGCCCGCGAAGGGGCCAGTCCAGGCAACCACTAATGCCCAGCCCGCCACGGCTGCCCCAACGACACCGGCGCATACAACCGCGTACGCACCGCATCTCGCGACAACAGCACCAACACCACAATCGTCGCGACATACGGCAACATCGCCAGCAGACTCGACGGAATCGCCAGCCCCAAGCCCTGCGCCACCAGGTGCAGGATGCTGGCGAGTCCGAACAGGTACGCCCCGAGCAACAATCGCCACACCCGCCAACTGGCAAACACCACCAGCGCCAAGGCAATCCAGCCACGACCGGCGCTCATGTTTTCCGCCCACATCGGCGTGTAGGCCAGCGACAGATACGCGCCGGCCAAACCCGCCATTGCACCGCCAAACAGCACCGCCAACGTGCGCACGCCCAACACCGGCAAACCCATGGCGCTGGCTGCATTGGGGCTTTCCCCGACCGCTTGAATGATCAGCCCGACACGACTTTTCAGAATCACCCACGCCACCAGCGCAAACAGCGCGAACGACAGATACACCAGCAAATCCTGCGCAAACAGCATCCGCCCGATCAGCGGAATTTCACTCAAATAAGGAATCGCCACCGGCTCGAAACCTGCCAGCGGTTTACCGACCCATGCCGCGCCGACAAACGTCGACAGGCCCACGCCGAAGATCGTCAGCGCCAATCCAGTGGCCACCTGATTGGCGTTGAACACCAGCGCCACCAAGGCGAACAACGACGACAGCAGCATCCCGGCGAGCATCGCCAGCAATACGCCGAGCCACAGGTTGCCGCTGTTCAGGGCGACGATAAAACCGATCACCGCGCCAAACAGCATCATGCCTTCCTGGCCCAGATTCAGGACGCCGCTTTTCTCGCAGATCAGTTCCCCCAGAGCCACCAACAGCAGCGGCGTGCCGCAACGGACCATGGCGTAGAAAATATTGCTCAGCAGATCGATATCCATCACAGCGCTCCTGCGTGTACGGCGGTGGCTTGCGCGCGACGAGTCCAGCGCAGGTGCAAACGCGGCCGATAGAGAATCAGCACGTCACTGGCCAACAGGAAAAACAGCATCATTCCCTGGAACAATTGCGTGATCGCTTGCGGCAGATTCATGCTCATCTGCGCGCTCTCGCCGCCGATGTACAGCAACGCCATCAGCAGGCTGGAAAACAGAATGCCGATGGGGTTGAGTCGCCCGAGAAACGCCACGGTGATCGCGGCATAGCCATACCCAGGCGAAACCTGCGGCACCAGTTGGCCGATCGGCCCGGTGACTTCACAAATCCCGGCCAATCCTGCCAATCCGCCGCTGATCAGCAGCGCCAGCCAGATCAGCCGCTTCTCGCGAAACCCGACGAAACCCGCTGCGCGCTTGTCCAGCCCAAGCACCTTGATCTGGAAACCGACAAAGCTTTTCTGCAACAGAACCCAGACCGCTACCAACGCGAGCAGGGCGAAATACACCCCGGCGTGAACCCGGCCATCCTCCATCAGAAGCGGCAAGCGGCTGGCATCGCCGAACATCGCCGACTCCGGAAAGTTGAACCCGGCCGGGTCCTTCAGCGGCCCATGCACGCAGAACAGCAGCAGGTTCAGCGCGATGTAATTGAGCATGATGCTGGTGAGGATTTCGTTGGCATTGAAGCGCGTGCGTAACCACGCCGTCAGCCCGGCCCACGCGGCACCGGCCAGGCTGCCGACCAGCAGAATCAGCACCAGCGCCCAGCGACTTTGCATATCGATGATGTTCACCGCCAGTGCACTGCCGGCCAGGGCGCCGAGCAGCAGTTGGCCTTCGGCGCCGATGTTCCAGATCCGTGCCTGATACGCCACGGCCAGACCCAGCGCGCAAAGTAGAATCGGCAGCGCTTTGACCAACAGTTCGGAGACGCCATACAAATCGCTGACCGGTGCGATCAGCAAAGTGTGCAGGGTGAGCAGCGGATCGTGGCCCAACGCGATAAACAGCAGCGAGCCGCAGCCCAATGTCAGGACCGCTGCCAGCAACGGCGAGCACCACAGCATCAGGCGCGATTGCTGGCCACGGGGTTCGAGAGAAAGCAGCATGTGAAACTCCGTTAAACCGTTGCGGATGCGAGTGGTTGTGGGGCCTCGAACTGGCCGGCCATCCAGCCGCCGACATCGATCAGGCGCGTGTCGACCGTGGCCCTGAGCGGCGACAGGCGTCCGCTGCACAAGGCGCCGAGCCGGTCGCTGATCTGGAACAATTCGTCGAGGTCTTCGCTGATCACCAGGATCGCCGCGCCGGCATCGCGCAAGGCAATCAATGCACGGTGAATGGTGGCGGCGGCGCCGACGTCCACGCCCCAGGTCGGGTGCGCGGCCACCAGCAATTTCGGCTGTTGGAGGATCTCGCGGCCGAGGATGAATTTCTGCAAATTGCCACCGGACAGGCTGCGGGCCGGCGCTTGGGTGTCGGGTGTCTTCACGCCAAAGCGGTGGATGATTTCTTTAGCCAGCGCCTCGACCTTGGCGCGCTGAATCAGCCCTCTGCTGACCAGTCCTTGTTGAAATGCGCTGAGCAGGGCGTTGTCGGCAAGGCTCAACTCAGGCACCGCACCGTGGCCAAGGCGCTCGGCGGGAACGAACGCGAGGCCGAGTTTGCGGCGTGCATCGGGCCGTAAATCGGCGACCGGTTGTCCGCCGAAACTGATCGTCGCGTTGTCGCTTCGGCTTAGCCTTTCTTCTCCGCTGAGCAGAGCCAACAGCTCATCCTGACCATTGCCCGCAACGCCGGCGATACCAACGATTTCGCCACTGCGCACATCGAGGTCAATGTCCGTCAGGGAGCAGCCGAACGGGTCAGGGTTGAGCCAGGACAATCCACTTACATTCAAAAACGCGTCCCCGCCGATCACCTTCGGATAGTCAATAATCAGCTCCGCAGCCTCCCCAACCATCAACTTCGCCAATTGCTGATCCGAACACTCGGCCGGCACGCAATGCCCGGCCACCCGGCCGCCGCGCAGTACCGTGGCGCTGTGGCACAGCGCGCGCACTTCACCGAGCTTGTGGCTGATAAACAGAATGCAGCAGCCTTCGGCCGCGAGTCGGCGCAGGGTGATGAAGAGGTCGTCAGCCTCCTGCGGTGTGAGCACCGACGTCGGCTCATCGAGAATCAGCAGGCGAATGTCCTGCATCAGGCAGCGAATGATTTCCACCCGTTGCCGCTCGCCGATCGACAGGCTGTGGACAAGTCGCTCCGGTTCCAGCGCCATGCCGTAGCGCCGGGAGACTTCACGAATCTTTGGCTCAAGCTGTTTCGGTGTGCCAGCCGCCGCGCCCATCGCCAAGGCAATGTTCTGCGCCACGCTGAGGGTTTCGAACAGCGAGAAATGCTGGAACACCATGCCGATCCCGAGTTCGCGAGCCTGCGCCGGATTGCGCATGTTCACGCGCTGGCCTTGCCAGATCATTTCGCCAGAATCGGCGTGGGTGACGCCGTAGATGATCTTCATCAGTGTGCTTTTGCCCGCGCCGTTCTCGCCGAGCAGGGCGTGGATTTCACCGGGAGCAATGCTCAGGTCGATGGCGTCGTTGGCCAGGCAACCGGGGTAACGTTTGCTGATTCTGCGCAGTTGCAGGCGGGGTGTTTGATCGGGGATCGGCACGGGGTTGGGCATGACTGACTCGGGTCGACTGGAGTTATGCCTGTGGATAAAGCAATTTCCTGGCCATTGAGTCAGGAAAACCGTAAATCCCTGTAGGCAAAGGCATTGAGGACGAGGCCTCGCCATCTTACGATTCCCGATCAGGCACTACTTGAGGGCAAAGTCCTTGATCAGGCTCTGATTTTGCTCGCCGTCGATTGGTCAAAAAACGAGCAACACGCGGCAGCCTATGCCGGATATAGGGCTGCGCCAGCCATGAACGGGTTATCCACAGGTTGTTCCACAGTATTTGTGCGCAAGCCGAAAGCATGGGCATAAGCACTGTGCGGCTATCTTCTAAAGGTGATAACCGCCGCTAACTGTTTGTTTTTTCGTGGATTTAGTCTTTCTGGTGGAAAATTGGACGAAAAATGAGCAAAGCCCGCAAAGCCGCATGACAGAAGGGTTACAGCAGGATATGCGCAGGTTATCCACAGCCGGGTGCACAGCAGATGTGGGCAAGTGAACACGCTCGGCGCAAGGCCGGTGAGCGTTGTTGGTGCGATCAGTGCTGCAACACAATGCGCCCGCGACTCAAATCCGCGAGCATCGTTTGCAAGGTATCGATCTGCTCTTTGCCAACGGCCAATTGCAGTTCCACACCGTTGGCCGTGAAGGTTTCTTCCATCACCAGACCACCCAGCTCCGCCACCCGAAGTTTCACCAGCGGCAACTCGCCAAAGGTACAGGCACAGCTCACCGGCACCCGGCTGATCAGCTCGACTTTCGCCGCACCTTGCAGGCACTTGTTGGCGCCGCCGCCATAAGCCCGGGCGAGACCGCCGGTGCCCAGTTGAATGCCGCCGTACCAGCGAATCACCAGGACCGCGACCTGATCGCAATCCTGCGCTTCGATGGCCGCCAGAATCGGCCGCCCTGCGGTGCCGCCGGGTTCGCCGTCGTCATTGCTGCGGTATTGATCGCCGAGCTTCCATGCCCAGCAATTGTGCGTGGCGTTCAAGTCGCTGTGCTGATCGATGAACGCCTGGGCTTCAGCGGGGCTGGAGATCGGCGCGGCGAAGGTGATGAAGCGGCTTTTGCGAATCTCTTCGCGGTACTCGCAAAAACCGCTGAGGGTAAAAGGCATAAGTGTCTTAGATAGTTGGCGTGAGGCCGCAGCCTTTGAGGATGATGCGGATCAGGTTGTCGCCGGCGTCTTCCATGTCTTGTTTGGTCAGCTTGGAGCGGCCGCTGACACGGCAGATCTGCGTGGCGAAATCGGCGTAATGCTGGGTGCTGCCCCACAGCAGGAAGATCAGGTTCACCGGGTCGACCGGGTCCATTTTGCCGGCGTCGATCCAGGCCTGGAACACAGCCGCGCGGCCCTGAAACCAGGCGCGATAGTCCTGATTGAAATACTCGGTCAGGCATTCACCGCCACTGATCACTTCCATGGCGAAGATCCGCGAGGCTTGCGGTTGGCGTCGGGAGAATTCCATTTTGGCGCGGATGTATCGCGTCAGTGCTTCGGCCGGATCATCCTCAGCGGTCAAGGTGTTGAAGGTGCTGTCCCACAACTGAAGGATGTTGCTCAACACCGCCACGTACAAACCGAGTTTGTTGGTGAAGTAGTAATGCAGGTTCGCTTTGGGCAACCCCGCATTCAGGGCGATGGTGTTCATGCTGGTGCCTTTGAATCCGTGACGGGCGAACTCGTCTTCGGCGGCTTTGATGATGGTCTCTTCGTTCTTCTGACGAATGCGGCTGGCAGGTTTGCCGCCGTGAGCGGGGACTTCAAAGGTCATAGGCACTTCCGAACAGGGTGGGTGGGTGCAACCAATGCGTTGATAGCGTACCCACAGGCATCCGACAAGTCCCGGAGCGATAAAACCTCCTCACCACATTCCCCTGTGGGAGCGGGCTTGCTCGCGAAGAGGGAGTGTCAGTCGACATTAATGCAGCTGACACACCGCATTCGCGAGCAAGCCCGCTCCCACAGGTTTCTAGCGTGTCGCTGCCAGACTCTCCAGAAAACTTTCCAGCACCAAATGCGGGCGACGGCCCTTGCGAGTAACCGATGCGAGGCTCAAGTCATAAAAGCGCGCCGTCGGTTTCAGCGCGCGCAATCGACCTTGCTGCACCCAAAGGCTGGCGTAGTGATCCGGCAGATATCCAATGTAGCGGCCAGTGAGAATCAGGAACGCCATGCCTTCGCGGTCCGAGGCACTGGCGGTGCAATTGAGTGCCTGGTAATGCGCCTGGATTTCCGCGGGCAAACGGAAGGTCGGCGCGATGGCGTCCTGAGTGTTGAGGCGCTCGTCGTCCAGTTGCTTGTCGTCGACGTAAAACAAGGGATGACCGACCGCGCAATACAACAGCGAACGTTCGCTGTAGAGCGGCTGATATTCCAGCCCCGACAGTGCGCTGGCCTGCGGCACCACGCCGACGTGCAAGCGACCATCGAGCACGCCTTGTTCGACTTCATTGGGCGCGATCATGCGGATCTGAATCTGCACGTCCGGCCCGCGTTCCTTCAATTGCGCCAAGGCATGGGTGATGCGCATGTGGGGCAGGGTGACGAGGTTGTCGGTCAGGCCGATGGTCAATTCGCCACGCAGGTGCTGGTGCAGACCGTTGACTTCGGTGCGGAAACTTTCCAGCGCACTTAATAGCTGCAACGCCGATTGGTAAACCTCACGACCTTCTTCGGTCAGGGAAAAACCGGCGCGACCGCGTTGGCATAACCGCAGGCCAAGGCGCTGTTCCAGATCGCTCATCTGTTGGCTGATGGCCGATCGACCGATGCTCAGTACCGATTCCGCCGCGGAGAAGCCGCCGCATTCCACCACGCTGCGGAAAATACGCAGCAGGCGGATATCAAAGTCGCTGACTTGGGCCAGCGGATCGGGGCGACGAGTGCTCATGCGCAAAATACTCAAAGTTTAGTGTTTGGCAGACTGAACGTTAGAAAAGTTGGATTTCACCGACTTTATCCCCGTGGCAATTTAGCTGCAAGAACGCTTTTGATCTCTATGCCGCTTATTGCCCTGCGAGGTTTTGCCCATGAATTTGCCCGAAAACGCCCTGTCTCCCTTGGCCAGCCAGCTCAAGCTCGATGCCCACTGGATGCCCTACACCGCCAACCGCAATTTCCAGCGCGATCCGCGACTGATCGTGGCGGCGGAAGGCAGCTGGCTGACGGACGACAAGGGACGCAAGGTCTACGATTCGCTGTCGGGTCTGTGGACGTGCGGCGCCGGGCACACTCGCAAGGAAATCCAGGAAGCGGTCGCCAAGCAACTGGGCACCCTCGATTACTCGCCGGGCTTCCAGTACGGCCATCCGCTGTCGTTCCAACTGGCCGAGAAAATCACCGACCTGACACCGGGCAATCTGAACCACGTGTTCTTCACCGACTCGGGTTCCGAGTGCGCCGACACGGCAGTGAAGATGGTGCGTGCCTACTGGCGCCTGAAAGGCCAGGCGACCAAGACCAAAATGATCGGCCGCGCCCGTGGCTACCACGGTGTGAACATCGCCGGCACCAGCCTTGGCGGTGTGAACGGCAACCGCAAAATGTTCGGTCAGGCGATGATGGACGTGGATCACCTGCCGCACACCTTGCTGGCGAGCAATGCCTACTCCCGTGGCATGCCGACAGAGGGCGGTATCGCCTTGGCCGATGAACTGCTCAAGCTGATCGAATTGCACGACGCTTCGAACATCGCCGCCGTATTCGTCGAGCCAATGGCCGGTTCCGCCGGCGTGCTCGTTCCGCCGCAGGGATACCTGAAGCGTCTGCGCGAAATCTGCGATCAGCACAACATCCTGTTGGTGTTCGACGAAGTGATCACCGGTTTCGGCCGTACCGGCTCGATGTTCGGTGCTGACAGCTTCGGCGTGACCCCGGACCTGATGTGCATCGCCAAGCAAGTCACCAACGGCGCGATTCCGATGGGCGCGGTGATTGCCAGCTCCGAGATCTACCAGACCTTCATGAACCAGGCGACGCCGGAGTACGCGGTGGAATTCCCGCACGGCTACACCTACTCCGCGCACCCTGTTGCTTGTGCTGCTGGCTTGGCTGCGCTCGATCTGCTGCAAAAGGAAAATCTGGTGCAGAGCGTGGCCGAAGTCGCGCCGCATTTCGAAAATGCGCTGCACGGCCTGAAGGGCTCGAAAAACATTATCGACATTCGTAACTACGGTCTGGCCGGTGCGATCCAGATCGCGCCACGTGACGGCGACGCCATCGTGCGCCCGTTCGAAGCGGGCATGGCGTTGTGGAAAGCCGGGTTCTACGTGCGCTTTGGCGGCGACACCCTGCAGTTCGGCCCAACCTTCAACAGCAAGCCGCAAGACCTTGATCGCCTGTTCGACGCGGTCGGCGAAGTGCTGAACAAGATCGACTGATTTTCTCTTCTATATAGAGGCGCCTTTTGAAGGCGCCCGTGGACAACTTTTCTGGAGCCCCGCATGAGCCTTATCCCGCATTTGATCAATGGTGAACTGGTGACCGAAGACGGTCGCACGGCCGACGTGTTCAACCCGTCCACCGGCCAGGCCATCCACAAGCTGCCGTTGGCCAGCCGCGAAACCATTCAGAAAGCCATCGACTCGGCCAAGGCTGCGTTCCCGGCCTGGCGTAACACGCCGCCGGCCAAACGCGCGCAGGTGATGTTCCGCTTCAAGCAACTGCTGGAACAGAACGAAGCGCGTATCGCTCAGCTGATCAGTGAAGAACATGGCAAGACCCTGGAAGACGCCGCCGGTGAACTGAAGCGCGGTATCGAGAACGTCGAGTTCGCTTGCGCCGCACCGGAAATCCTCAAGGGCGAGTACAGCCGTAACGTCGGCCCGAACATTGATGCCTGGTCGGACTTCCAGCCGTTGGGTGTGGTGGCCGGTATCACTCCGTTCAACTTTCCGGCGATGGTGCCGCTGTGGATGTATCCGCTGGCGATCGTTTGCGGCAACTGCTTCATCCTCAAGCCGTCCGAGCGTGATCCAAGCTCGACGCTGTTGATCGCTCAACTATTGATCGAAGCCGGCCTGCCTAAAGGTGTGCTGAGTGTGGTGCACGGCGACAAGGCGGCAGTGGACGCGCTGATCGAAGCGCCGGAAGTCAAAGCGCTGAGCTTCGTGGGCTCGACGCCGATTGCCGAATATATCTATGCCGAAGGCACCAAGCGCGGCAAACGCGTCCAGGCATTGGGCGGCGCGAAGAACCATGCGGTGTTGATGCCGGATGCGGATCTGGATAACGCGGTCAGCGCACTGATGGGCGCGGCGTACGGTTCTTGCGGTGAGCGTTGCATGGCGATCTCGGTAGCTGTTTGTGTGGGCGACCAGGTGGCGGATGCGTTGGTGGCCAAGTTGGTGCCGCAAATCAAGGCGCTGAAAATCGGTGCGGGGACTTCTTGTGGGTTGGACATGGGGCCTTTGGTTTCCGGTCAGGCTCGCGACAAAGTCAGTGGCTATATAGAAGACGGCGTTTCTTCGGGTGCGTCGTTGGTGGTTGATGGTCGTGGTTTGAGCGTTGCCGGTCATGAGGAAGGCTTCTTCCTGGGTGGCTGCCTGTTCGATAACGTCACGCCAGAGATGCGCATCTATAAAGAAGAGATCTTCGGGCCGGTGCTGTGTGTGGTTCGGGTCAACAGCCTGGAAGAGGCGATGCAACTGATCAACGATCACGAGTATGGCAACGGCACCTGCATCTTCACCCGTGACGGGGAAGCGGCGCGGTTGTTCTGTGACGAGATCGAAGTCGGCATGGTCGGCGTCAACGTGCCGTTGCCGGTGCCGGTGGCTTATCACAGCTTTGGTGGCTGGAAGCGTTCGCTGTTTGGCGATCTGCACGCTTATGGCCCGGATGGCGTGCGTTTCTACACCCGTCGCAAGGCCATTACCCAGCGCTGGCCACAGCGTGCAAGCCATGAAGCATCGCAATTCGCGTTCCCTAGCTTGTAAGTAGAAGGGAAGAAGGCCGAGCCCCTTGGGGCTCGGCCTTCGTGTTTTCGGGCTTTTTTGACCTATATGACAGAAATGTGAAAATAGGTGTTGACGGCAGATTCTGGAAGTCTATAATTCGCCCCACTTCCGGCGCAGTCGAAACGGAAAACTCCTTGGTAAACAAAGAGTTACGCAGTTTTCGACAGCGAGTTGCTTCAGGTCATCGAAGCCCAGAAGGAGTCGGTAAGGCAGGTGGGTTTGGCCTTATAGACGTTTCGATTTTCTCGGTCGAAAGCGGAGAAAAAGAGGTGTTGACAGCAGCGAGTAACGCTGTAGAATTCGCCTCCCGCTAACGAGAGATCGGAAGCGCAAGTGGTTGAAGTTGCAAAGGAAACTTTGAAAACTTCTGAAAATAACCACTTGACAGCAACAGAGGCTGCTGTAGAATGCGCGCCTCGGTTGAGATGAAAGATCTTAACCAACCGCTCTTTAACAACTGAATCAAGCAATTCGTGTGGGTGCTTGTGGAGTCAGACTGATAGTCAACAAGATTATCAGCATCACAAGTTACTCCGCGAGAAATCAAAGATGTAACCAACGATTGCTGAGCCAAGTTTAGGGTTTCTTAAAAACCCAAAGATGTTTGAACTGAAGAGTTTGATCATGGCTCAGATTGAACGCTGGCGGCAGGCCTAACACATGCAAGTCGAGCGGCAGCACGGGTACTTGTACCTGGTGGCGAGCGGCGGACGGGTGAGTAATGCCTAGGAATCTGCCTGGTAGTGGGGGATAACGCTCGGAAACGGACGCTAATACCGCATACGTCCTACGGGAGAAAGCAGGGGACCTTCGGGCCTTGCGCTATCAGATGAGCCTAGGTCGGATTAGCTAGTTGGTGAGGTAATGGCTCACCAAGGCGACGATCCGTAACTGGTCTGAGAGGATGATCAGTCACACTGGAACTGAGACACGGTCCAGACTCCTACGGGAGGCAGCAGTGGGGAATATTGGACAATGGGCGAAAGCCTGATCCAGCCATGCCGCGTGTGTGAAGAAGGTCTTCGGATTGTAAAGCACTTTAAGTTGGGAGGAAGGGCATTTACCTAATACGTAAGTGTTTTGACGTTACCGACAGAATAAGCACCGGCTAACTCTGTGCCAGCAGCCGCGGTAATACAGAGGGTGCAAGCGTTAATCGGAATTACTGGGCGTAAAGCGCGCGTAGGTGGTTTGTTAAGTTGGATGTGAAATCCCCGGGCTCAACCTGGGAACTGCATTCAAAACTGACAAGCTAGAGTATGGTAGAGGGTGGTGGAATTTCCTGTGTAGCGGTGAAATGCGTAGATATAGGAAGGAACACCAGTGGCGAAGGCGACCACCTGGACTGATACTGACACTGAGGTGCGAAAGCGTGGGGAGCAAACAGGATTAGATACCCTGGTAGTCCACGCCGTAAACGATGTCAACTAGCCGTTGGGAGCCTTGAGCTCTTAGTGGCGCAGCTAACGCATTAAGTTGACCGCCTGGGGAGTACGGCCGCAAGGTTAAAACTCAAATGAATTGACGGGGGCCCGCACAAGCGGTGGAGCATGTGGTTTAATTCGAAGCAACGCGAAGAACCTTACCAGGCCTTGACATCCAATGAACTTTCCAGAGATGGATTGGTGCCTTCGGGAACATTGAGACAGGTGCTGCATGGCTGTCGTCAGCTCGTGTCGTGAGATGTTGGGTTAAGTCCCGTAACGAGCGCAACCCTTGTCCTTAGTTACCAGCACGTTATGGTGGGCACTCTAAGGAGACTGCCGGTGACAAACCGGAGGAAGGTGGGGATGACGTCAAGTCATCATGGCCCTTACGGCCTGGGCTACACACGTGCTACAATGGTCGGTACAGAGGGTTGCCAAGCCGCGAGGTGGAGCTAATCCCAGAAAACCGATCGTAGTCCGGATCGCAGTCTGCAACTCGACTGCGTGAAGTCGGAATCGCTAGTAATCGCGAATCAGAATGTCGCGGTGAATACGTTCCCGGGCCTTGTACACACCGCCCGTCACACCATGGGAGTGGGTTGCACCAGAAGTAGCTAGTCTAACCTTCGGGAGGACGGTTACCACGGTGTGATTCATGACTGGGGTGAAGTCGTAACAAGGTAGCCGTAGGGGAACCTGCGGCTGGATCACCTCCTTAATCGACGACATCAGCTGCTCCATAAGTTCCCACACGAATTGCTTGATTCATTGAAGAAGACGATAAGAAGCAGCCCGAAATTGGGTCTGTAGCTCAGTTGGTTAGAGCGCACCCCTGATAAGGGTGAGGTCGGCAGTTCGAATCTGCCCAGACCCACCAATTTTTGTGTGGGAACCTGTAGCAATACGGGGCCATAGCTCAGCTGGGAGAGCGCCTGCCTTGCACGCAGGAGGTCAACGGTTCGATCCCGTTTGGCTCCACCACTACTGCTTCTGTTTGTTGAAAGCTTAGAAATGAGCATTCCATCGTGATGATGGTGAATGTTGATTTCTAGTCTTTGGCTAGATCGTTCTTTAAAAATTTGGGTATGTGATAGAAAGATAGACTGAACGTTACTTTCACTGGTAACGGATCAGGCTAAGGTAAAATTTGTGAGTGGCTCTTAATTGAGCGTGATCGAATTTTCGGCGAATGTCGTCTTCACAGTATAACCAGATTGCTTGGGGTTATATGGTCAAGTGAAGAAGCGCATACGGTGGATGCCTTGGCAGTCAGAGGCGATGAAAGACGTGGTAGCCTGCGAAAAGCTTCGGGGAGTCGGCAAACAGACTTTGATCCGGAGATGTCTGAATGGGGGAACCCAGCCATCACAAGATGGTTATCTTAAGCTGAATACATAGGCTTAAGAGGCGAACCAGGGGAACTGAAACATCTAAGTACCCTGAGGAAAAGAAATCAACCGAGATTCCCTTAGTAGTGGCGAGCGAACGGGGACTAGCCCTTAAGTGGCTTTGAGATTAGCGGAACGCTCTGGAAAGTGCGGCCATAGTGGGTGATAGCCCTGTACGCGAAAATCTCTTAGTCATGAAATCGAGTAGGACGGAGCACGAGAAACTTTGTCTGAATATGGGGGGACCATCCTCCAAGGCTAAATACTACTGACTGACCGATAGTGAACTAGTACCGTGAGGGAAAGGCGAAAAGAACCCCGGAGAGGGGAGTGAAATAGATCCTGAAACCGTATGCGTACAAGCAGTGGGAGCCCACTTTGTTGGGTGACTGCGTACCTTTTGTATAATGGGTCAGCGACTTATTTTCAGTGGCGAGCTTAACCGAATAGGGGAGGCGTAGCGAAAGCGAGTCTTAATAGGGCGTCTAGTCGCTGGGAATAGACCCGAAACCGGGCGATCTATCCATGGGCAGGTTGAAGGTTGGGTAACACTAACTGGAGGACCGAACCGACTACCGTTGAAAAGTTAGCGGATGACCTGTGGATCGGAGTGAAAGGCTAATCAAGCTCGGAGATAGCTGGTTCTCCTCGAAAGCTATTTAGGTAGCGCCTCATGTATCACTGTAGGGGGTAGAGCACTGTTTCGGCTAGGGGGTCATCCCGACTTACCAAACCGATGCAAACTCCGAATACCTACAAGTGCCGAGCATGGGAGACACACGGCGGGTGCTAACGTCCGTCGTGAAAAGGGAAACAACCCAGACCGTCAGCTAAGGTCCCAAAGTTATGGTTAAGTGGGAAACGATGTGGGAAGGCTTAGACAGCTAGGAGGTTGGCTTAGAAGCAGCCACCCTTTAAAGAAAGCGTAATAGCTCACTAGTCGAGTCGGCCTGCGCGGAAGATGTAACGGGGCTCAAACCATACACCGAAGCTACGGGTATCACTTAGGTGATGCGGTAGAGGAGCGTTCTGTAAGCCTGTGAAGGTGAGTTGAGAAGCTTGCTGGAGGTATCAGAAGTGCGAATGCTGACATGAGTAACGACAATGGGTGTGAAAAACACCCACGCCGAAAGACCAAGGTTTCCTGCGCAACGTTAATCGACGCAGGGTTAGTCGGTCCCTAAGGCGAGGCTGAAAAGCGTAGTCGATGGAAAACAGGTTAATATTCCTGTACTTCTGGTTATTGCGATGGAGGGACGGAGAAGGCTAGGCCAGCTTGGCGTTGGTTGTCCAAGTTTAAGGTGGTAGGCTGGAATCTTAGGTAAATCCGGGATTCTAAGGCCGAGAGCTGATGACGAGTGTTCTTTTAGAACACGAAGTGGTTGATGCCATGCTTCCAAGAAAAGCTTCTAAGCTTCAGGTAACCAGGAACCGTACCCCAAACCGACACAGGTGGTTGGGTAGAGAATACCAAGGCGCTTGAGAGAACTCGGGTGAAGGAACTAGGCAAAATGGCACCGTAACTTCGGGAGAAGGTGCGCCGGTGAGGGTGAAGCATTTACTGCGTAAGCCCATGCCGGTCGAAGATACCAGGCCGCTGCGACTGTTTATTAAAAACACAGCACTCTGCAAACACGAAAGTGGACGTATAGGGTGTGACGCCTGCCCGGTGCCGGAAGGTTAATTGATGGGGTTAGCTAACGCGAAGCTCTTGATCGAAGCCCCGGTAAACGGCGGCCGTAACTATAACGGTCCTAAGGTAGCGAAATTCCTTGTCGGGTAAGTTCCGACCTGCACGAATGGCGTAACGATGGCGGCGCTGTCTCCACCCGAGACTCAGTGAAATTGAAATCGCTGTGAAGATGCAGTGTATCCGCGGCTAGACGGAAAGACCCCGTGAACCTTTACTATAGCTTTGCACTGGACTTTGAATTTGCTTGTGTAGGATAGGTGGGAGGCTTTGAAGCGTGGACGCCAGTTCGCGTGGAGCCAACCTTGAAATACCACCCTGGCAACTTTGAGGTTCTAACTCAGGTCCGTTATCCGGATCGAGGACAGTGTATGGTGGGTAGTTTGACTGGGGCGGTCTCCTCCTAAAGAGTAACGGAGGAGTACGAAGGTGCGCTCAGACCGGTCGGAAATCGGTCGTAGAGTATAAAGGCAAAAGCGCGCTTGACTGCGAGACAGACACGTCGAGCAGGTACGAAAGTAGGTCTTAGTGATCCGGTGGTTCTGTATGGAAGGGCCATCGCTCAACGGATAAAAGGTACTCCGGGGATAACAGGCTGATACCGCCCAAGAGTTCATATCGACGGCGGTGTTTGGCACCTCGATGTCGGCTCATCACATCCTGGGGCTGAAGCCGGTCCCAAGGGTATGGCTGTTCGCCATTTAAAGTGGTACGCGAGCTGGGTTTAGAACGTCGTGAGACAGTTCGGTCCCTATCTGCCGTGGACGTTTGAGATTTGAGAGGGGCTGCTCCTAGTACGAGAGGACCGGAGTGGACGAACCTCTGGTGTTCCGGTTGTCACGCCAGTGGCATTGCCGGGTAGCTATGTTCGGAATAGATAACCGCTGAAAGCATCTAAGCGGGAAACTAGCCTCAAGATGAGATCTCACTGGGACCTTGAGTCCCCTGAAGGGCCGTCGAAGACTACGACGTTGATAGGTTGGGTGTGTAAGCGCTGTGAGGCGTTGAGCTAACCAATACTAATTGCCCGTGAGGCTTGACCATATAACACCCAAGCAATTTGCTTGCTTCGAGCCCAAAAGCGAAAGAGCACCAGATTGCGGTGTGTGAAGACGAAACGAACCGAAAGTTCGAGAACTCACAAAACACCCGATCTATCACATACCCATTCGCTGGAGCGTGAACCCGTAAGGGCCCACGACCTGGCTACCGAATTTCTTGACGACCATAGAGCATTGGAACCACCTGATCCCATCCCGAACTCAGCAGTGAAACGATGCATCGCCGATGGTAGTGTGGGGTTTCCCCATGTGAGAGTAGGTCATCGTCAAGATTAAATTCCGAAACCCCAATTGCGAAAGCAGTTGGGGTTTTGTTTTGCCCGCAGGAAAGTTCGTACAGCAACATCGGACGGCTCCCGGCTGTCACAGTCTCCCGACAATGCTAAGGTTCGGCCCTAGCTTTTGTATTTTCCCAAGGAAGCCTTTATGCCGGACGCGACGTCCCTCAGTGCTGGTTTTATGGTGGTTCACGGTAACCGCCTGGACGAGCTGCGCAGCCTGGTAGTCAGCTGGATGCGACGTTACTCGCTGGCTCCCTTGGAAAATGAAATCGCCCTGGTACAGAGCAACGGCATCGCCCAGTGGCTGAAGCTGGCTCTGGCTGAAGACCCTGAAGAAGACGATATGGGCGGCTGCGGAATTGCTGCCGCCATCGACGTTCAACTCCCGGGCAGCTTCATGTGGCAGCTCTATCGCATGGTTCTGGGGCGTGATGAAATTCCAGTCAAATCCCTGCTCGATAAAGCCCCTCTGACCTGGCGCCTGATGCGCCTGCTTCCGCAGTTGATCCATCAAGCGCATTTCGAACCGCTGCAACGCTTCCTGACCAATGACACCGATCTGCGCAAGCGCTACCAATTGTCCGAACGGCTGGCGGATCTGTTCGACCAATACCAGGTGTACCGGGCCGATTGGCTCGAAGACTGGGCAGAAGGGCGTCATCAATTGCGAAACGGCAGAGGCGAAGCCAAGCCCCTCACCGCAGCCAACTGTTGGCAGGCAGAGTTGTGGCGGGCTCTGTTGCTGGATGTGGGTGAGCAAGGCATGGCGCAAAGTCGCGCCGGTGTTCATCAACGGTTCATGGAACGGATCAATAACCTCGACGTGGCGCCCGTTGGATTACCTTCTCGAGTGATCGTTTTCGGTATCTCCTCTCTCCCGGCACAGGCGCTGGAAGCGCTCGCCGGACTGGCCCGATTCAGCCAGGTTCTGCTTTGCGTGCACAACCCCTGTCGCCACCATTGGGCCGACATCGTCGCCGATAAAGACCTGTTACGGCATCAATACAAGCGTCAGGCTCGCAAGAGCGGCATGCCAGTTGTGCTTGATCCGCAAACCCTCCACCAACATGCTCATCCATTATTGGCGGCTTGGGGCAAGCAGGGGCGGGACTACATCAATCTGCTCGACAGCTATGACGATCCCAACAGCTACCGCTCGGCATTCCGTGATGGGCGCATCGACCTGTTCAGTGATAGTCAGCCACAGAATATGCTCAACCAGTTGCAGGACGACATCCTTGAACTGCGTCCCCTGAACGAAACTCGTGAGCGCTGGCCGGCTATCGATCTGCATCAGGACGAATCCATTCGTTTCCACATCGCCCATAGCGCCCAGCGCGAAGTGGAGATCCTCCACGATCAGTTGCTCGCACGTTTCAGTGCAGATCCAGACTTGAAGCCTCGCGATGTGATCGTGATGGTCCCGGACATCGACAGCTACGCACCGCATATCCGTGCAGTATTTGGTCAGCTTGATCGCTTCGATCCGCGCTTCATTCCCTTCACACTCGCGGACCAAGGCCAGCGTGGTCGCGATCCACTGCTGATTGCTGTCGAGCATCTACTCAAACTGCCCGACAGCCGCTTCCCCGTCAGCGAGATCCTCGATCTGCTGGACGTTCCGGCACTGCGCGCTCGCTTCGGGGTAGAGGAGCGTGACCTGCCGACCCTGCACCGCTGGATCGAAGGCGCCGGTATTCGTTGGGGAATGAATGCTGAACAGCGCGCGGGCTTGGGCTTGCCGCAAGAACTAGAGCAAAACAGTTGGCGCTTCGGTCTGCGTCGGATGCTGCTCGGTTATGCCGTCGGCAGCGCCACTGCCTGCGAAGGCATTGAGCCTTACGACGAGATTGGCGGGCTGGATGCTGCGCTGATCGGTCCTTTGGTCGCGCTGCTGGATGCGCTGGAGATTGCCCACCAGGAATTGACGCAACCGGCACCGCCCAAGCAATGGGGCGTTCGTTTGCAAACATTGGTGCAACTGTTCTTCCAGGCCAGCAATGAGCATGACGACTACTTGCTGGCCCAACTCGAAGAGCTGCGGGAAAGCTGGCTCGAGACCTGCGAATCAGTGGGCCTGCATGATGAACTGCCGTTGACCGTCGTCCGTGAAGCCTGGCTGGCAGGCCTCGACCAGGGCCGTCTGTCCCAGCGTTTTCTGGCCGGAGCCGTTAACTTTTGTACCTTGATGCCGATGCGAGCGATCCCGTTCAAACTGGTCTGTCTGCTCGGGATGAATGACGGGGATTACCCGCGAGCGCAACCACCACTGGACTTCGATCTCATGGGCAGCGACTACCGCCCGGGTGATCGTTCCCGGCGCGAGGATGACCGTTATCTTTTGCTGGAAGCGCTGCTGTCGGCACGTGACCAACTCTATATAAGTTGGGTCGGTCGCAGCATTCGGGACAATAGCGAGCGCCCAGCCTCGGTATTGATTGGCCAACTTCGCGATCACCTCGCAAGTGGCTGGCGACTACAGGCCGACAGTGAAACGCTGCTTGAAGCCATGACTCAGGAACACCCGCTGCAACCCTTCAGCGCCCGCTATTTTCATGAAGGTGACGACCTGTTCAGTTTCGCAAGCGAGTGGCAGGTGCTTCATCAAACCGGTGAGCAGGCAACGGACTTCAGGGCCCTTGATGCCTACGTTCAGGAAGAGCCGCTAAGCCTCGGTCAATTGCAGGATTTCCTGCGCAATCCCGTGCGACATTTTTTCAGTCAGCGACTCAAGGTCTTCTTCGAAGCGGCTGACGCTCCCCTGGCGGATGAAGAACCGTTCGTGCTCGATGCGCTCCAACGCTATAGCCTCAGTGACAGTCTGCTCGAAGCGGCGCTCGGGCAACTCGATCACGCCGATCACGCGCTTGAGGCCCAGGCCAAACGCCTGCAAAACAGTGGGCTTTTGCCCATGGCCGGTTTCGGCGAATGTCTGCAGCGAGAATTGATCGAACCACTGCCGGATCTGTTGCAGCGTTACCAACAGCTCCTGGCGTTGTGGCCGACACCGCTCGCCAGTGCGTTGCCAGTCAATCTGGAGCTGGAAGGTCTGCGCCTTGAAGGCTGGCTCAGTGGCCTGCACCAACGTGCTGATGGCGGCCTGCTGTCAGTCACCACCATTCCCAACAGCATCGGTTCGATCAAGACCCGCAAGTGGCATCGTCTGACGCGACCTTGGGTCAATCACTTGGTCGCTTGCGCCAGCGGCATATCGATGACCACCGCATTAGTGGCCAGTGATGACACTCTTCTACTCGCTCCTTTGGCGGAGGGCTCTGCACGTCAGACTCTGGGCAACCTGTTGCAAGCATGGCAAACGGGCATGCGCCAACCCCTTCCGATCGCCGTCAAAACCGCCTTCGCGTGGCTGTCTCAAACTGACCCGGTCAAAGCCGACGCGGCCGCTCGCAAGGCCTATGAAGGCGACGGTCAAACCACTGACGGCGAGCGCCGCGAAAGCCCGGCACTCGCCCGGCAGTTCGCCGATTACGACACTCTGACCGCTGACGAGACCTTCCCCGATTGGTGTAACGCCTTGTACAAACCGATGCTCGAAGCCCCTTGGCGTTCATTGACCAGCGAGGAGGCGCGCTCATGACCACGAAAACACCGTTGGCCCTGGCATTCCCCCTGAGTGGCAGCCAACTGATCGAAGCGAGCGCCGGTACCGGCAAGACCTTCACCATTTCTGCGTTGTACCTGCGTCTGGTCCTCGGCCACGGCGGCGAATCGAATGGTTTTGGGCGTGAACTGTTACCGCCGCAAATCCTCGTCGTAACGTTCACCGATGCCGCCACCAAAGAGCTGCGCGAACGTATTCGTACCCGTCTGGCTGAAGCGGCGCGGTACTTTCGCGATGAGACCGAGGCCCCCGATAGCCTCATCGCTGAACTGCGTGACGAGTACCTGCCCGAACAGTGGTCCGGCTGCGCAAACCGTCTGGACATTGCCGCGCAGTGGATGGATGAAGCCGCCGTCTCGACCATCCACAGTTGGTGCCAGCGCATGTTGCGCGAGCACGCGTTCGACAGTGGCAGCCTGTTTACCCAGACCCTGGAAACCGATCACAGCGATTTGCTGGGCGAAGTCCTGCGTGATTACTGGCGGCTGTTCTGCTACCCGATGCAAGGCGATGCCCTGAACTGGGTGCGGGGTAATTGGGGTGGCCCGGCGGCGCTGTTGCCGCGCGTACGCAGTTTGTTCGCCAGCGAGCGTGACAGCGTTGAAGGCAAGGCGCCCGCAGAACTGATCACCGAGTGCTTGCAGGAGCGACGAATAGCCCTGCTCGAACTCAAGATGCCTTGGCGCCAATGGGCAGACGAGTTGCTTTCCATCTGCCACCAGGGCGTTGCGAGCAAGAGCGTCGACGGTCGAAAGATGCAGGCCCGTTATTTCGAACCCTGGTTCGAAAAACTCAAAGCCTGGGCCGAAGATGAGTCTCTTGAGCAGCTGGATATCGGCACAGGCTTCACTCGCCTGACGCCTGACGGCATGGCCGAAGCCTGGAAGGGCGACGCTCCCCGTCATCCAGGGCTGGACGCCATGCCCGGGCTCAAGACCAGTCTCGACGGCTTGCCGACCCCCGACGCTGCCGTTCTGCAACATGCCGCGCAGTGGGTCGGTGCACGGTTCGAGGAGGAAAAACGACGCCGCGCGGAGATGGGTTTCGACGACATGCTGCTGCGCCTTGATGCGGCGTTGCAATCCGATGGTGGTGAGCGCCTGGCGACCCTGATTCGCGAGCAGTTTCCGGTGGCGCTCATCGATGAGTTCCAGGACACCGACCCGGTGCAATACCGGATTTTCGAAAGCATCTATCGCATCGAAGACAACAACCCCGAATGCGGCCTGTTTCTGATCGGCGACCCCAAGCAAGCGATCTACGCTTTTCGCGGTGCCGACATCTACACCTACCTGCGCGCCCGCCAGGCCACCGCCGGCCGTCTGCATACCCTCGGTACAAACTTCCGCTCCAGCCATGGCATGGTCAATGCGGTGAACCATGTGTTCGAGCGCGCGGAGTCTCGTGAGCTGGGGCGCGGCGCGTTTCTGTTTCGTGAAAAGAACGGCGATAACCCGGTGCCGTTCCTGCCCGTCGAATCCCAAGGGCGCAAAGAAGTTCTACACATCGACGGCCAGCTCGTGCCGGCCCTGAACATCTGGCACCTGTCCGCCGATCAGCCAATGTCCGGCGCGGAGTACCGACAAAAACTCGCCTCCGCCTGCGCCAGTGAAATCACCGCACTACTCAATGGCGGCCAACAAGGCCGGGCAGGTTTCATAGAGAAGGACAAGGACTTCAGGGGCCTGCTGCCTGCCGACATCGCGATCCTGGTCCGCGACGGCAAAGAGGCCCAGGCTGTGCGCGGCGAATTGTCTGCACGCGGTGTGCGCAGCGTTTATCTGTCGGACAAGGATTCGGTGTTCGCGGCTCAAGAAGCACACGATCTGCTGACCTGGCTCAAAGCCTGTGCCGAGCCGGACGTCGAGCGGCCGCTGCGAGCCGCATTGGCCTGCATCACGCTGAACCTTTCCCTGGCGGAACTGGAGCGGCTGAACCAGGACGAACTGGCTTGGGAAGCGCGGGTCATGCAGTTCCGCGGTTATCGCGAGCTGTGGCGCAAACAGGGCGTGTTGCCCATGTTGCGGCGCTTGCTGCATGACTTCCAGTTACCTCGGTCGTTGATCGCGCGCAGCGACGGCGAACGGGTACTGACTAACCTGTTGCACCTGTCGGAGTTGTTGCAACAGGCCGCTGCCGAACTTGATGGCGAGCAAGCGCTGATTCGTCATCTGTCCGAGCATCTGGCGTTGTCCGGTCAGGCTGGCGAAGAACAGATCCTGCGTCTGGAAAGCGACGAGCAACTGGTCAAGGTCGTGACCATTCACAAATCCAAGGGCCTTGAGTATCCCTTGGTGTTTCTGCCGTTTATCTGCTCGGCAAAACCCGTGGATGGCAGCCGATTGCCGCTGCATTATCACGATGCAAACGGCAAGGCGCAGGTGACCTTGAAGCCGACTGCCGAGTTGATCGCCCTGGCCGATGATGAGCGTCTGGCCGAGGATCTGCGTTTGCTCTATGTCGCCCTGACCCGAGCGCAACATGCCTGTTGGCTTGGCGTGACCGATCTCAAGCGCGGCAATAACAACAGCTCGGTGCTGCACCTTTCTGCATTGGGTTACTTGCTGGGCGGTGGAGCCCCGCTGGCCGAGTCCGAAGGTTTGAAGCGCTGGCTCGAAGACCTCCAACAGGAATGCCCGGCACTGCTTTACGGTGATATGCCGTCAGCGACGGCCGAGCATTACCATCCACCTAGCAATGACGCGAGGTTGCTCGCGCCGCTGATACCCAAGCGCAAGGCCAGTGAAAACTGGTGGATTGCCTCGTACAGTGCCTTGCGCATCGGCGACAGTCTGAGCGTGGGCAGTGACGAAGCGCCGGAGAACCCGCAAGCGCAAAAGCTCTTTGATGATGAACGCCTCGATCCGGACGCCCCGCGAGAAGTGGTCGCCGGCGGTGCCGATATCCATCGATTCCCCCGCGGCCCAAATCCCGGCACCTTCCTCCATGGTTTGCTGGAGTGGGCGGGTGATGAAGGGTTTTCTGCTGCACCACAGATCGTGGAGGACGCCATTGCCCGTCGCTGCAATCGCCGTGGCTGGGAAGGCTGGATCACCACCCTGAGCGATTGGCTGCAACACTTGCTCAAGTCTCCGTTGCACCTCGGCGGGGGACAGGCTCCGGTCGTGTTCGAGCAGCTGACCCAATACCGCGTCGAGATGGAGTTCTGGTTCGCCAGTCATAAAGTCGATGTGCTCAAGCTTGATGAGCTGGTGCGTCAACATACGCACAACGGCGTTGCCCGGGTGGCCGCTGAGCCGGTATTGCTCAACGGCATGTTCAAGGGTTTTATCGACCTGACGTTCGAACACGACGGCCGATATTACGTTGCCGATTACAAATCCAACTGGCTGGGGCCCGATGACGCGGCTTACACCGAACAGGCCATGGAACAGTCGATTCTCGACAACCGTTACGACCTGCAATATGTGTTGTACCTGCTGGCCCTGCATCGCCAGCTCAAGGCGCGGCTTGCCGACTACGATTACGACCGGCATGTCGGTGGCGCGCTGTACCTGTTCCTGCGCGGCACGCGTGCATCCACCCAGGGCGTGTATTTCGCCCGTCCGCCCAGAGAGCTTATCGAGCGTCTGGATCGTCTATTCCAGGGCAAAGCAGAACCCAAGGCCGAACCCGCCTGGGAACAGGGAGTACTGCTATGAGTCGCACCTTCGCCGATTTGCTGCCTACGCCATTGGCGGCCGAAAGCCTGGCGGATCTGGCACCCCTGAGTCGCGCCGATGACTTGTTGCTGTTGCTGGCTCGTTGGGTTGAGCGCGGCTGGTTGCGGGCGCTGGACAAGGCTTTTGTGGCCTTCCTCCACGAGCTTGCCCCCGACGATGATCCGTTGGTGCTGCTCGCTGCCGCATTGACCAGTCACCAATTGGGTCACGGCCATGTCTGCCTGGACCTGTTCGAGACGCTGAAAGAACCGGATTTCGCCCTGTCGCTGCCACCGGAAGGCGATCTGCAAAGTGGTGCGATGTTGTTGCCGTCGCAACTGCTTGAAGCACTGGACGGCGCTCATTGGTGCAAGGTCCTGGCGTCAAGTCGTCTGGTGGCGCTGGCCGTCGATGGTCGTGAGGCGGCGCAATCCCGGCCCCTGGTGTTGTCGGGCAAGCGCCTGTACTTGCGCCGTTACTGGGTTTACGAAAGACGCATCGACAACGCCCTGCGCCAACGCCTGGCTGAACACGAAACAACGCCGAATGATTTACCTCAACGTCTGACCGGTTTGTTCGGTCCAGCCAAATCCGGTGAAGTGATCGACTGGCAGAAACTCGCCTGTGCCCTGGCGACCCGTAGTGCGTTCAGTATCGTCACCGGCGGCCCGGGCACCGGCAAGACCACCACGGTCGTGCGCTTGCTGGCATTGCTCCAGGCACCCGCCGTGGAGGCAGGCCAACCACTGCGCATCCGTCTTGCCGCACCCACCGGCAAAGCGGCGGCACGGCTGACGGAATCCATCAGCCAGCAAGTCCGGACGCTGGAAGTCGAAGAAAACGTAAGAAGCAAGATCCCCTCGGACGTGACCACCGTGCACCGCTTGCTGGGCAGTCGGCCCGGTACCCGGCACTTCCGTCACCATGCCGGCAATCGCTTGCCGCTGGATGTACTGGTGGTGGACGAAGCCTCGATGATCGACCTGGAAATGATGGCCAACCTGCTTGACGCGATGCCGGCCCATGCCCGACTGGTGCTACTCGGTGACAAGGACCAGTTGGCCTCGGTAGAGGCCGGCGCCGTGCTGGGTGATTTGTGCCGCGACGCCGAGGCCGGTTGGTACAGCCCGCAGACGCGCCAGTGGCTGGAGACGGTCAGTGGTGAACATCTGGACGCCAGCGGTTTGCAGGAAGACGCTGACGGAACTCACCCCTTGGCCCAGCAAGTGGTGATGCTGCGCCACTCGCGCCGGTTCGGTGAGGGCAGCGGCATCGGCCAGTTGGCGCGTTGGGTCAACCAGCAACAACCGGAAGAAGCGCGCACGTTGCTGGCGGCTCGAAGTCATGACGACGTGTTTTCCTTGCCCCTTAAAGGTGAGCAAGACAGGGCGCTGGAACGCTTGCTGCTCGAAGGTCATGGCGACGGACCGCGAGGGTATCGCCACTACTTGAGTCTGCTTCGCAGCCAACGGCCACCGATTGACAGCCCACTCGATGATCCATGCTGGACCGATTGGGCGCGTCAGGTGTTGCAAGCCTTCGACGCCTTCCAGTTGTTATGCGCCGTACGCAAAGGGCCGTGGGGCGTGGAGGGTTTGAATCAACGTGTGACCGCCGCGCTGCTCAAGGCTCGACTGATCGACAGCGACCAGCAGTGGTACGAAGGTCGACCCGTATTGATGACGCGTAACGACTATGGCCTGGGGTTGATGAACGGCGACATCGGCATTGCGCTCAAACTGCCGGAACGTGATGGACCCGAGACAGGTAAGCACGTCCTGCGTGTCGCGTTTCCGCGTAATGATGGCCAGGGGGGCGTGCGATTCGTTCTTCCGAGTCGGCTCAACGATGTCGAAACGGTTTACGCCATGACCGTACACAAATCCCAAGGCTCGGAGTTTGCCCATACGGCGTTGATTCTGCCGGATGCATTGAACCCCGTACTTACCAAGGAACTGATCTATACGGGGATCACCCGGGCCAAGAGCTGGTTCACCCTGATCGAACCTCGTGCCGGAGTGTTTGAGGAGGCCGTACGACGCAAGGTCAAGCGCTTGAGCGGGTTGATGCTGGAGTTGGAAGAGGGGATCGATGCGAGCCATTGAAAGGGGAGCGCTGGATGACGAAAACTGTCCGAAGTGCCGTAGTGCACCGCCTCGCTGGGGTTTCAACGCTATGCTATCGTTGCGGCATCATTTCGAAACATCGAAGAGAATCCCTGCATGAAAGTGGCTGTCTGGACGACAGGGCGTGTCGTTGGCCGCAAGCAAGTGCTGCTCGCGGGTTTTCTCTGCTTGCTGACCGGTGTTGTGTTCGCTCAATCGGAAACCCCGGTGAGCATGGCCGACCAACGAGCCAAATCGGTCACTCAGGTCGTCCTCGGGATTCTCAGTTACGCGCGCTGGCCTGTTGAGCCTGCGCAACTGCGCCTGTGCGTGGTCGGCCCCACCGAATACACCGACGACCTGGTCAAGGGCACGACCCAGGCCACTGGCCGGCCCGTCACCGTGCGCCGGCTGTTAGCCGACAACCCTTCGATTGTCAGTGACTGCGATGCGGTGTACATCGGCAAGTTGACCGGCGACGAGCGCAGCCAACTCTTTGCTTCGCTGACAGGACGTCCGGTGCTGAGCATCAGCGAAAGCGATGATCAATGCACCGTCGGCAGTCTGTTTTGCCTCAGGGTCACGGATGATCAGGTGTCTTTCGAGGTCAACCTCGACTCCGTCGCCCGCAGCGGTGTGCGTATTCACCCCAGCGTGCTGCAACTGTCCCGCCGCAAGTCGGCGGCGCCATGAGGCTATTCAAACCGGGTAGTCGCCCCACCTTGCGCTCGGTCATCGGCCGCGGACACTTGATCGTCGCCCTGGTGGGTGTGGCCATGGCCAGCATCTCGCTGACACTGCTGGGTGTGTTGGCGTTGCGGGTGTATGCCGACCATAACCTGCACCTGATCGCGCGCTCGATCAACTACACGGTGGAAGCCGCGGTGGTGTTCAACGACAAAGCCGCGGCCAAGGAAGCGCTGGCATTGATCGCCTCCACTGAAGAAGTCGCCGACGCCCGGGTACTGGACCAAAAAGGCACGCTGCTTGCGCGTTGGCAACGACCGGAAACCGGTCTGTTCTCCGATCTCGAAATGCAGATTGCCAGGGCCTTCCTCGAAAAACCCATCGACATGCCAATCGTTCATCAAGGCCGGGAGATCGGCAGCATCCAGCTCACCGGTCATGGCGGCAGCCTGCTGCGCTTCTTGCTCAGCGGTTTGGTGGGCATCGTCCTGTGTACGGCCATCAGCGCCTGGGTTGCCCTCTATCTGGCGCGCCGACAGCTTCGCGGCATAACCGGTCCACTGCGCAGCCTCGCCACCGTTGCCCACGCCGCCCGTAGCGATCGAGCCTTCGACCGCCGCGTCCCGCCCGCTGAAATCGCCGAACTCGACAACCTGGGCAACGACTTCAATGCCTTGCTCGATGAGCTCGAGTCCTGGCAGACCCACCTTCAAAGCGAAAACGAAACCCTGGCGCACCAGGCCAGTCACGACAGCCTCACCGGGTTGCCGAACCGGGCGTTTTTCGAAGGCCGTCTGATTCGCGCGCTGCGCAATGCCCACAAACTCAACGAGCGCGTGGCCGTGCTGTTTCTCGACAGCGACCGGTTCAAGGAAATCAACGATGGTTTCGGTCATGCGGCTGGCGATGCCGTGTTGGTCGCAGTGGCGAACAGGGTTCGGGCGCAGTTGCGCGAAGAGGATCTGGTGGCGCGTCTGGGCGGCGACGAGTTTGCGGTGCTGCTGACGCCGCTGCACAAAACCGAAGACGCCGAGCGGATTGCCGACAAGATCCTCGCCAGCATGGAAGTGCCCATTCCGTTACCGGGTCATACCCAGGTCTTGACCTCGCTCAGTATCGGTATTGCCGTGTATCCGGATCATGGCGCCACACCGGGCGCGTTGCTCAATGCCGCCGACGCGGCCATGTACCAGGCCAAGCGCCTTTCCCGAGGTGCACAACACACGTCCGGGTCGGAGCACCCGGTCGCCCACGTTCAAACCAGGAGCTAATAGTTGTGTTCTCGATCACCCCGCGTTCCCTGCGATTTTTCGCGATCACCCTGTTCATGGCCGTGCTGGCATTGACCGGGTGCCAGACCGCACCGCAAAAGGGCCTGACCCCGGCGCAAATCGCGGTCCTCAAACAGCAAGGTTTCGAGTTGACCGATGAGGGCTGGGCGTTTGGTTTATCCGGCAAAGTGCTGTTTGGCAGTGACGACGACAGCCTGAACGCCGCCAGTACCGAGATCGTCCAAAAGATCGGCAAGGCATTGCTCGGTGTAGGCATCGAGCGAGTGCGGGTCGACGGTCACACCGATGCTTCGGGCAAAGAGTCCTACAACGAACAACTCTCCCTGCGTCGCGCGAAAAGCGTTGGCAAGGTGCTGACCACCGTCGGCATGAAAGAAGAAAACATCCAGATGCGTGGTCTCGGCAGCAGTCAGCCGGTGACGTCTAACGACACCGCCGCTGGCCGCACCGAAAATCGCCGGGTATCGATCGTGGTGAGTGCCGACTAGTCGGCGAACAGCATTTCCCGGCTCTCGCCCATCAACAGGCTCTGATTCTGCTCCGTGACGGTGCGGATGTAATCCCACAACAGGGTGATCCGCTTGAGCTTGCGCAGGTCTTCGCGGCAGTACATCCAGAATTGCCGGGTGATGTTGATCTCTTCCGGCAACACCGGCAGCAAACGCGGATCCTGAGCCGCGAGGAAGCACGGCAGAATCGCCAGCGAGCGTCCTTGCTGCGCCGCCACGAATTGCGCGATCACACTGGTGCTGCGCAAGTTGGCGCTGGCGCCGGGCAACACGTTCGCCAGGTACAACAGCTCCGAACTGAACGCCAGGTCATCCACATAACTGATGAATGAATGCTTGCCCAAGTCTGCCGGGCGGCGGATCGGTGGGTGTTTGTTCAGATAATCCTGAGTCGCGTACAGCTGCAATTTGTAGTCGCAGAGTTTGCAGCAAACGTACGGGCCATGCTCCGGGCGTTCCAGAGCGATGACAATGTCCGCCTCGCGCTTGGACAGGCTGATGAAGTGCGGCAGCGGCAGGATGTCCACCGAGATCGCCGGGTAGGCGTCGACGAAATGGCTCAGCTGCGGGGTGATGAAAAAACTGCCGAAGCCTTCGGTGCAACCCATGCGCACATGCCCGGACAAGGCCACGCCGGAACCTGAAACCTGTTCGCAGGCCATGTGCAGGGTGCTTTCAATCGACTCCGCGTAACCGAGTAAACGCTGGCCTTCGGCGGTCAGGACAAAACCGCTGGTCCGGGATTTCTCGAACAGCAGCGTACCCAATGCCGCTTCCAGCGAACTGATGCGCCGCGACACGGTGGTGTAGTCCACCGCCAGTCGCTTGGCCGCAGTGCTGGCCTTGCGGGTGCGGGCGACTTCGAGGAAAAACTTGAGGTCATCCCAGTTCAACGAGCCTAAGGACGTGATGTTTTTTTGCATGATGGACCGGCTTTTATGTGCGTTCTTATTAGAAGTTTGCACATCTATACTCCAAAAACAGTCCGACAACCAATTCGCGACACACGTCTCATCTCAAGGCGGCCTTCTCGCCTTGGCTCCCAAGATAGTTCTCTAGATAACAACAACGTCCCGGAGACCCAACATGAACGCATCGCTCACGCCAAACGAAACCACTGTCCAAACGGTCAAGCTGTTGATCGACGGCGAGTGGGTCGAGTCGCAGACGACCGAGTGGCACGACATCGTCAACCCGGCCACCCAGCAAGTGCTGGCCAAGGTTCCGTTTGCCACCGCGCAGGAAGTGGACGCCGCGATCAGCGCGGCCCATCGCGCCTTCCAGACCTGGAAGCTGACGCCGATCGGCGCGCGGATGCGCATCATGCTCAAGCTCCAGGCGTTGATTCGCGAACACTCCAAGCGCATCGCCGTGGTGCTCAGCAACGAGCAAGGCAAAACCATCGCCGACGCTGAAGGCGATATTTTCCGTGGTCTGGAAGTGGTCGAACACGCCTGCTCCATCGGCAGCCTGCAAATGGGCGAGTTTGCCGAGAACGTCGCGGGCGGCGTCGATACTTACACCCTGCGTCAGCCAATCGGCGTTTGCGCCGGCATCACCCCGTTCAACTTCCCGGCGATGATTCCACTGTGGATGTTCCCGATGGCCATCGCCTGCGGCAACACCTTCGTGCTCAAGCCGTCCGAACAGGACCCGATGTCGACCATGCTGCTGGTGGAACTGGCGATCGAGGCCGGCGTTCCGGCGGGCGTGCTCAACGTGGTTCATGGCGGTAAAGATGTCGTGGATGCGCTCTGCACCCACAAAGACATCAAAGCTGTTTCCTTCGTCGGTTCGACCGCGGTCGGCACTCACGTCTACGACCTGGCCGGCAAACACGGCAAGCGCGTGCAATCGATGATGGGCGCGAAGAACCATGCCGTGGTGCTGCCGGATGCCAATCGCGTACAAGCACTGAACGCACTGGTCGGCGCCGGTTTCGGCGCGGCGGGTCAACGCTGCATGGCCACGTCCGTCGTGGTGCTGGTGGGCGCGGCTAAACAATGGCTGCCTGACCTGAAAGCACTGGCGCAGAAACTCAAGGTGAATGCCGGCAGCGAAGCGGGCACGGATGTGGGCCCGGTGATTTCCAAAAAAGCCAAGGCACGGATTCTCGATCTGATCGAAAGCGGCATCAAGGAAGGCGCCAAGCTGGAGCTCGATGGTCGCGACGTCACCGTTCCAGGCTTCGAGAAGGGCAACTTCGTCGGCCCGACCCTGTTCTCCGGCGTAACCCCAGAGATGCAGATCTACACCCAGGAAATCTTCGGCCCGGTGCTGGTGGTCCTGGAAGTCGACACCCTTGACGAGGCCATCGCGCTGGTCAACGCCAACCCGTTCGGCAACGGCACAGGCCTGTTCACTCAGAGCGGTGCAGCGGCGCGTAAATTCCAGACTGAAATCGACGTCGGCCAGGTCGGCATCAACATCCCGATTCCGGTGCCGGTCCCGTTCTTCAGCTTCACCGGCTCGCGCGGCTCCAAACTTGGCGACCTCGGCCCGTATGGCAAGCAAGTGGTGCAGTTCTACACTCAGACCAAGACGGTCACCAGTCGCTGGTTCGATGACGACAGCGTCAACGACGGTGTGAACACCACCATCAACTTGCGTTAAGGAGCCAGGCATGAAAATCGCTTTTATCGGTCTCGGCAACATGGGCGCGCCGATGGCGCGCAACCTGATCAAGGCCGGCCACGCGCTGAGCCTGGTCGACCTGAACAAAACCGTTCTGGCCGAACTGGAACAATTGGGCGGCAGCATCAGCGCTTCGGCCCGTGAAGCGGCGCAAGGTGCGGAATTGGTCATCACCATGCTGCCCGCCGCTGTGCATGTACGCAGCGTCTGGCTGGGTGAAGATGGCGTGCTCGCCGGTATCGGCAAAGGCGTGCCGGCCGTGGATTGCAGCACCATCGATCCGCAGTCTGCGCGTGATGTTGCTGCCGCAGCAGCCAAGCAAGGCGTGACCATGGCGGATGCTCCGGTGTCTGGCGGGACTGGCGGCGCGGCGGCCGGGACGTTGACCTTCATGGTCGGCGCCACCCCTGAACTGTTCGCCACTCTGCAACCTGTGCTGGCGCAGATGGGCCGCAACATCGTCCATTGCGGCGAAGTCGGCACCGGGCAGATCGCCAAGATCTGCAACAACCTGCTGCTGGCGATTTCCATGGTCGGCGTCAGTGAAGCCATGGCGTTGGGTGATGCCCTCGGGATCGACACCACCGTGCTGGCCGGGATCATCAACAGTTCTACCGGGCGTTGCTGGAGTTCGGAGATGTATAACCCGTGGCCGGGTATCGTCGAAACGGCACCGGCCTCGCGCGGTTATACCGGCGGTTTCGGTGCCGAACTGATGCTCAAGGATCTGGGGTTGGCCACTGAGGCAGCACGTCAGGCGCACCAACCGGTGGTGCTTGGCGCGGTGGCCCAGCAGTTGTATCAGGCAATGAGCCAGCGTGGGGAAGGGGGTAAAGACTTCTCGGCGATCATCAACAGCTATCGCAAACCGCAGTAAGACCTGGCTTGCTGGCGATGGGCCGGCACCATCAACATTGATGGTGACTGATCCACCGCCATCGCCAGCAAGCCGGCTCGTACAGGTACTGCATGTGCATCGACATTTACCGGGAGACCACGTCGGGTGGTCTCCCGGTTTTTTGCATCAGGCAAACACGAAATACTTGCGCACGGTTTCAACCACTTCCCACGTGCCTTTCATCCCCGGCTCAATGACAAAAATATCACCGGCACGCAGGTGGATCGGCTCTTTGCCTTCCGGGGTGATGATGCAGTACCCCTCGCGGAAATCGCAGTATTCCCACTTCACGTATTCCACGTACCACTTGCCCGGCGTGCAGATCCAGGTGCCCATGATCTTGCTGCCGTCTTCGCTGGTGTAGGCGTTGAGGTTGACGGTGTGCGGGTCGCCTTCGAGTTTTTCCCATTTGCAGGCATCAAGCACCGGCAGCGGGTGGGTGTCGCGAAGAACGGTAATGGGTGCGGTCATGTGGACTCCGGGGCAGTGGATTAGAGAACTGAAGCCGCACCCTATAGCGCCCCGCAGTCGGCCAGTTGTCTGTGCTCGACATTGAGCTGTCCAGAAACGCGCATTGCCCTCAAAGACTGTTTAGCGGGCAATCGACCTTGGCTTGTTCGAGGCTGGCTTCGAAATCGACCAATTGCGAGTGCTGCAGGGATAAAGCCGCGATCCGCTCGCCGATTTCCTGTTTCTTGGCCGCGATGACCTGACGGGCCAGTTCCCACGGCATTTGCGGCCCTTGATGTCCGGTGAAGATCGACTGCAATTCCTTGAGTCTGAAACCCAGTTGCTGAGCGCACTTGATGAAGATCAGCAGCTCGACGCTTTGCTGGTCATAGACTCGGTAGTTACCTTGGCGCTGAGCGGCAGGCAACAGGCCGATCGACTCGTAATGGCGGATGCTCTTGATCGTGGTGCCGGAGCGCTGCGCGGCTTGGCCGATGTACATGAAAAGTCCTTTTTTTGCCGTGGTGAACCCCGGCACATTATCGGCAGACTCAACGGCTGGCGATAGCCTGGGCTTGCAGCAACCAGGCTTCACGCTGGCCGGCGCTGGCACCGAGAATCGGGCCAAACGTGAGCGTTCGATGAGGTTCTATTCCGCAAAAAGCCAGGGTGGTTTTGCGCACCTGATGCAGTCCGGGCATGCGATAGATCCAGCGGTAATACCAGGGTGGCGTGTCCATGGTCACCAGTAAATGTGCCCGACGACCGCGCAACAGTTTGTCGGGAAAGGCTTTGCCTTCACGGTACTTGAAGGCGAAACCCGGCAGGAACACCCGATCAAAAAAACCCTTGAGCAACGCCGGAATTCCACCCCACCAGATCGGATACACCAGTGTCAGGTGCTCGGCCCACAGGATATCCGCCTGCGCCTGACGCAAGTCGGCTTCCAGCGGCTGGACCTGCTGATAACCTTCGCGCAGCACTGGATCAAAATTCATCTGGCCGAGAAATAGCTGGCGTACCTCATGCCCGGCGCGCAACGCCGATTGTGCGTAACGCTCCGCGAGTGCGGCGCAGAAACTGTTGCTTGAAGGATGACCGAGAATGACCAGAATTCGTTTGCCCATCGTTTCAGTCCTTGAAGATGAAACCTCAAGGATAAAGTCTGCCCCTCAGGGGAGAGTCAAGGCGTCCAGCAGAGCCTTGGCATAACCGGGTAACGCCGCGAAGTCCCGGGCGCAGATCAAGAGTTTGCGTCGGGCCCAGGGTTCTTGCAGTGCGAGGCGCTTGAAAGGCAGCTCACCTGGCCAGCGGTCGACGGCGGCCAAGGGCACAATCGCCAGTCCGGCGCCGCGAGCGACCATGCGCATCACACCCTCGAAACCATCGGCGCGGATGCGGATTTTCAGGCGCGAACCGATGTGCAGGGCCTGTTCTTCGAGGTACACGGCCAAGGCGCTGTTGGCGTTCAGTCCTACGTAATCGTGATGCAGGGTATCGCTGAAACTCAGTAAACCGGTGTCGGCCAGCGGGTGATTACGGGGCAGGATCAGCACCAGCGGGTCATCGCGAAACGCCCGGGTGTGCAGGTCATCGGTGTCCACAGCGTCGGACACGATTCCGAGGTCTGCCGCCCCCTGACGCAACGCATGGGTGATGCGGGCGCTGGGCAACTCTTGCAGGTCGATGTCGAGGTTTGGATGCTCGCGCAAAAAGTCGGCAAGCAACTCCGGCAGGTATTCGGTGATCGCGGTGGTGTTGCACAGCAACCGCACCTGACCTTTGACGCCCTTGGCGTATTCGGCCAGGTCTTGCTGCAGGCGTTCGGCTTGTTGCAGCAGGGCTCGTGCGTGTTTTGCCAGGGCTTTGCCGGCCGGTGTCGGTGTGACGCCGCGACGGCCTCGGTCCAGAAAGTCGATCCCCATCGACGCTTCCATGGCGCGGATTCGGGCGCTCGCGGCTGCCAGGGATAAATGGCTGCGGGCGGCGCCGGCGGTGATGTTGCCGGTGTCGAGGATGTTCAGGTAGAGGCGCAGGTCGGTCAGGTCGAAGTGCATGGGTACTGCCTCTGGATGTGTGTTGTCTGGGCGGACGCTTTCGCGGGCAAGCCTCGCTCCTACAGGTTTGTGGGGCTGTTCCGGACATCATCAACCCCTGTAGGAGCGAGGCTTGCCCGCGAAGGCGTCAGTGGCATCGATACATTCTTCAGCCTCTGCCAAAACAAGAGGCAGCCTCAGTATATGGCAGATTTTCAAGCCGCCAATCCAGGCTCACCATAGCGCCATGAATACGCTCGCCACGTTCTATCAAAACCTCGGTCTGGCCCTTTCGTTGCTGGTGATCGGCACCTTCCTGCTGGCTGGCATGATCAAAGGCGTCATCGGCCTCGGCTTGCCCACCATCGCCATGGGCCTGCTCGGTCTGGCTATGGCGCCATCGCAGGCTGCGGCGCTGTTGATCATTCCCGCAACCCTCACCAATGTCTGGCAGCTGGCATTCGGCGGGCATTTGCTCGGCTTGATCAAACGGTTGTGGCCGATGCTCCTGGCGATCTTCATCGGCACCGGGGCGGGCACGGTGTGGATCGGCATGGCAGGAGGGCATTGGGTGGTGCGGGGGCTGGGCGGGGCGTTATTGGTCTACGCCTTGAGCGGTTTATTCTTGCCGACCTTGCGCGTCGGCGATCAAACCGAACGCTGGCTCGGTCCGCTGTGCGGCGTACTGACTGGCGTTATCACCTCCGCCACCGGCGTCTTCGTGATTCCGGCGGTGCCATATCTGCAAGCACTGGGTTTGAGCAAGGATGAACTGGTGCAGGCGCTGGGCCTGTCGTTCACCGTCTCGACCCTCGCCCTGGCCGCCGGCCTGTTATGGCGCGGCGCCCTTGGCGGGGGTGAGTTGAGCGCATCGCTGCTGGCGTTGATCCCCGCTGTACTCGGCATGCTGCTGGGCCAATGGCTTCGCCAGCGGATCAGCGCTGTGCTGTTCAAGCGCGTGTTCTTCATCGGCCTGGGCTTGCTCGGCGCTCACTTGTTGATCAGCGGGTAGCGGAAGACGGGCTGAGCATCTCGATGGCGCGGATATCGAAATCCCGCTCCAGATATTCCATGCGCATGTCGCGGAATTGCTGCATGTGGGGCAGGTTCGAGTGCACGTCGAGGTGATCCTGGGACTGCCAGATCTCGTAGAAGATAAACAGCGTCGGGTCCTGTTTGTCGCGCAGCATGTGGTATTCGATGCAGCCGGGCTCGGCGCGACTCGCTTCTACATGGCCGATGAAAAACGCTTCGAACGCGTCGGATTTTTCCGGGCGGGTCTTGGCGTGCAGGATGAAGCCTTGAATTTCACTCATTAGAAATCTCCTCAAGTTCAGAATCGGCGCAAGTCTATGGCAACAATCGCCTGTCGATTCGTGCGTATTGGTCAAATGAATTTTGCGAATTCAACGCTTATTCCACGCGAGGCAGCTCGTTACTCTGCCGCCATCGAATTCCAGACCTTCCGAGATTTCTTATGAAAAAAGTCCTGTTGCTCAATGGCGGCAAAAAGTTCGCCCATTCCGATGGCCGCTACAACACCACCCTGCATGAAGCTGCGCTGAGCGTGCTGGATCGCGGCGGTGTTGACGTCAAAGCCACCTTCATCGACGAGGGGTACGACGTCGCCGAAGAAGTCGCCAAATTTCTCTGGGCCGACGTGATCATTTATCAGATGCCCGGCTGGTGGATGGGCGCGCCGTGGACCGTGAAAAAGTACATCGACGAAGTCTTCACCGAAGGCCACGGCAGCCTCTACGCCAGCGACGGACGCACCCGTTCCGACGCCTCGCAAAAGTACGGCAGCGGTGGATTGGTGCACGGCAAGCAATACATGTTGTCGCTGACCTGGAACGCGCCGCAGCAAGCTTTTGACGACCCGACCGACTTCTTCGAAGGCAAGGGTGTGGACGCGGTGTACTTCCCGTTCCACAAGGCCAACGAATTCCTCGGCATGACCGGTTTGCCGACCTTCCTGGCGGTCGATGTGATGAAACGTCCGAATATCGAGGGTGATGTGGCGCGCTATGAGCAGCATTTGACCGAAGTGTTCGGCCTCAAGGCTTGAGGCTCGGCTACTATCGATACCTGAAGCCAGAACCTGTAGGAGCCAGGCTTGCCGGCGAAGGCGTTTTAACGGACGCCTTCGCCGGCAAGCCTGGCTCCTACAGAGGCCGGCGCTGAATTATCGATAAGGGACACACGTGAAAGCCAGATCCGATGAATTGCAGATATTCGTCTGCGTGATTGAATGCGGGTCGATTTCCGCGGCGGCCGAGCAGGTCGGGCAAACGCCTTCGGCAGTCAGCCGCACGTTGTCGAGGCTGGAGGCGAAGCTCGATACCACGCTAATCAATCGCACCACCCGGCGCATGGACCTGACGGAAGAGGGCAAGTATTTCTTCGAGCATGCCAAGCTGATTCTCGATCAGATGGACGAACTTGAAGAGCGCCTGACCTCACGCCAACAAACCCCGTCCGGGCGTCTGCGGATCAACGCCGCCTCGCCATTCATGCTGCACGCCATCGTGCCGTACATCGACGAGTTCCGCCGCCTCTACCCCGACATTCAGCTCGAACTTAACAGCAACGACCTGATCATCGACTTGCTCGAACAAAGCACCGACATCGCCATCCGCATCGGCACACTGGCAGACTCGACGTTGCACGCGCGCTCGCTGGGTTGCAGCCCGCTGCACATCGTCGCCAGCCCGGCCTACCTTGAGCAACACGGCACGCCGACGGCGGTTGCCGACCTGACCGGGCACGCGTTGCTGGGCTTTACCCAGAACGAAGGCCTCAACCAGTGGCCGCTGCGCTACGTTCACGGCGATCGCTGGCCGATTCAGGCGTCGATCAGCGCCTCCAGCGGCGAGACGATCCGGCACCTGGCGCTGGAAGGCCAGGGCATTGCCTGTCTGTCGCACTTCATGACGATCGACGATATCCGCGCGGGTCGATTGCAGGTGCTGCTCGCGGATTTCAACAGCGGCTATCGCCAGCCGATCAACGCGGTGTACTACCGTAACTCGCAACTTGCCCTGCGTATCCAGTGCTTCCTGGACTTCATCCAGGGCAAATTAGCGGCCTATGCGAATGCGGACTTCAAAGGCTGATTCGTGACTCCTGCGCAAGAGTGATTTGGGTCAGCGGGTCTGTTTCGCCACGGAGCGGTCCTCGATACTCAATGCATCACTTATTCACGCAGGGAGTTTCTCCATGAACGTATTCGTTACCGGCGCCGCTGGTTTCATCGGCGGCTCCATCGCCACCGGTCTTGTCCGGGCGGGCCATAAGGTCACCGGCCTGGTTCGCAACGCCGACCAAGCCACTGAACTGAGCGCAATCGGCATCACCCCGGTGATCGGCACTCTTGACGACAGCGCACTATTGGCCGAACAGGCCCGCGCCGCCGATGCCGTGATCAACGCCGCCAGCAGCGACCATCGCGGCGCGGTGGAAGCCTTGCTCGATGCCTTGCGCGGCTCCCACAAAGTGTTCCTGCACACCAGCGGTTCGAGCATCGTCGGCGATGCCTCGGGCGGCAAATCCAGCGACGTCATCTACTTCGAAGACCACCTGCCGGAACCGACCGTCGACAAGGCTGCCCGCGTGGCCATCGACAACCTGATTCTCGCGGCGGCGAAAGACGGCGTGAACTCGGCCGTGATCTGCAACACCCTGATTTACGGCCACAGCCTGGGCGTCAACCGCGACAGCGTGCAGTTGCCGCGCTTGTTGAAACAGGCGCGTAAAAGCGGCGTGGTGCGCCATGTCGGCACGGGTCAGAACATCTGGTCCAACGTCCACATCGAAGACGTGGTGGCCCTGTACCTGCTGGCGCTGACCAAGAATGTTCCAGGCACGTTCTACTTCGTCGAAAGCGGTGAAGCGTCGTTCATCGACATGACCACTGCCATGGCTGAAGCCCTGAAGCTCGGCAAGGCGCAAGACTGGCCGTTGAAAGATGCCGAAGCCGAGTGGGGTTATGAAATGGCCAACTATGGTTTGGGCTCCAACAGCCGGGTGCGCGGAAAGCATGCGCGTGAACTGCTGGGTTGGGCGCCGAAGCGGACGTCGGTGGTTGAATGGATTCGGGATGAGATGGTGTGAGTTCGCTTTAGACCGCGTCGCTGCCTTCGCGAGCAAGCCCGCTCCCACATTTTGATCTTCATAGGACACAGATTTTGTGTGCAACGGAGATCCACTGTGGGAGCGGGCTTGCTCGCGAAGGCGTCTTCGGCAGCCCGACAACTGGCCGGGCCGTGCTCAATTCCGTAACATCCGCCCCCTCTTTCCCTGTTGTGTCCGACCCTCCATGAAACCAAAACGTCTGCGCGCCGATGTCCTGGCCGGACTCACCACCTCTTTCGCCCTGCTCCCCGAATGCATTGCCTTCGCGCTGGTGGCTCACCTCAATCCGCTGATGGGGCTTTACGGGGCGTTCATCATTTGCACCCTGACCGCGCTCTTCGGCGGACGTCCGGGCATGGTGTCCGGTGCGGCTGGTTCGATGGCGGTGGTGATCGTCGCGCTGGTGGTGCAGCACGGCGCGCAGTATCTGCTCGCGACGGTGTTACTCGGGGGCCTGATCATGCTGGCGTTCGGGCTGCTGAGGCTGGGCAAGCTGGTGCGCATGGTGCCGCACCCGGTGATGCTCGGCTTCGTCAACGGCCTGGCGATCATCATTGCGCTGGCGCAACTTGAACATTTCAAGGAGGGCGAAACCTGGCTCAGCGGCACGCCGTTGTACATGATGACCGGGTTGGTGGCGGTGACGATGGCGATCGTTTACCTGCTGCCGCGCCTGACGCGTGCCGTGCCGCCGGCACTGGTGGCGATCCTGAGTGTCGGGCTGGCGGTTTACTTGCTTGGCCTGCCGACGCGCACCCTGGGTGACATGGCGCACATCGCCGGCGGCTTGCCGACCTTTGCGCTGCCGGACATTCCGTGGAGCCTGGAGACCCTGCGCATCATTGCGCCCTACGCGATCTTGATGGCGCTGGTCGGCCTGCTGGAAACCCTGCTGACGCTAAACCTCACCGACGAGATCACCGAGAGCCGTGGTTTCCCGGATCGTGAGTGCGTGGCGTTGGGCGCGGCCAACATGGTCTCCGGCGTGTTTGGCGGCATGGGTGGCTGCGCAATGATCGGTCAGACCGTCATCAACCTCAGCTCCGGTGGTCGTGGTCGCCTGTCCGGCGTGGTGGCTGGGGTGCTGATTCTGCTGTTCATTCTGTTTCTGTCGCCGCTGATCGAGCGCATCCCGTTGGCCGCACTGGTCGGCGTGATGTTCGTGGTATCGCAGCAGACGTTCGCCTGGGCTTCGTTGCGGGTGGTGAACAAGGTGCCGCTGAACGATGTCTTGGTGATCGTCGCGGTGACGGTCATCACGGTGTTCACCGACCTGGCCACCGCTGTGCTGTGCGGGATCATCATCGCGGCGCTCAACTTCGCCTGGCAGCAGGCTCGTGAGCTGTATGCCGACGCTCATGTCGAGGCCGATGGCAGCAAGCTTTATCACCTGCATGGCACGCTGTTTTTTGCCTCGACTACGCCGTTTCTCAATCAGTTCGATCCTGCCAACGATCCGCCTGTGGTGACCATCGACTGCCGCCACCTGAGCTTTGTCGACTACTCGGCCATCGCCGCGCTCAAAACGCTGCGTGAGCGTTATGCCAAGGCCGGCAAGCATCTGCGCGTGCTGCATTTGTCCGAGCGCTGCAAGAAACTGCTCAAGCGTGCCCGCGTGAATCACGACTGAATACCCTCCCGCAGATCGTTCCCACGCTCTGCGTGGGAATGCCTCACCGGATGCTCCGCGTCCGCTTCGGGACGCAGAGCGTCCCCGGCTACATTCCCACGCAGAGCGTGGGAACGATCAGCGTGAGGGCGATGTAAATCCGCTTGCCTGATTTTCATATCCACCGACGTCGCATACCTCTGCGCGACATCCCTTACCTCTACACGAAAATAACTTTCACCTCGTTTGAAAATCACGCCTCGAAATGATTTAAGAGTTTCACAATCCATTCGACGTGACCCTTTCGAGGAGTACCGCATGACCCTGTCCTTCGGCTATTGGCTGCTGGTGTATGCCGCCATCGCCATCATTGCCCTGATCGTTCTGATCGCCCGTTACCGACTCAATCCGTTCATCGTCATCACCCTGGTGTCCATCGGCCTGGCGCTGCTGGCGGGCATGCCGCCGTCCGGCGTTGTCGGCGCCTACGAGGCCGGGGTCGGCAAGACCCTGGGGCACATTGCGCTGGTGGTGGCGCTGGGCACGATGCTCGGCAAGATGATGGCCGAGTCCGGCGGCGCCGAGCAGGTGGCGCGGACCTTGATCGACCGCTTTGGCGAAAAGAACGCGCATTGGGCGATGGTCTGCATCGCGTTTCTGGTCGGGCTGCCGCTGTTCTTCGAGGTCGGTTTTGTGTTGCTGGTGCCGATCGCCTTTACCGTGGCGCGCCGCGTGGGCGTGTCGATTTTGATGGTCGGCTTGCCGATGGTCGCCGGGCTGTCGGTGGTGCATGCGCTGGTGCCGCCGCACCCGGCGGCGATGCTGGCGGTGCAGGTGTATGGGGCGTCGGTGGGGCAGACGTTGATGTACGCGATCCTGATCGGCATCCCGACCGCGATTATCGCCGGTCCGCTGTACGCCAAATTCATCGTGCCGCGCATTCAACTGCCGGCGGAGAACCCGCTGGAGCGGCAGTTCCTCGACCGCGAACCGCGCGACAGCCTGCCGGGTTTCGGCATCACCATGGCGACCATTCTGTTGCCGGTGGTGCTGATGCTGATCGGTGGCTGGGCCAACCTGATCTCCACGCCGGGCAGCGGTTTTAACCAGTTTCTGCTGTTCATCGGCAACTCGGTGATCGCCTTGTTGCTGGCGACGCTACTGAGTTTCTGGACCCTCGGCATCGCCCAGGGTTTCAACCGCGAATCGATCCTCAAATTCACCAACGAATGCCTGGCACCGACCGCCAGCATCACCTTGCTGGTCGGTGCCGGCGGTGGCTTGAACCGGATCCTGGTGGACGCCGGGGTCACCGATCAGATCGTCAGCCTGGCCCACGAATTTCACCTGTCGCCGTTGATTATGGGCTGGCTGTTTGCGGCGTTGATGAGGATCGCCACGGGTTCTGCCACGGTGGCGATGACCACGGCCTCGGGCATCGTCGCGCCGGTGGCCATCGGTCTGGGGTATCCGCATCCGGAGTTGCTGGTGCTGGCGACCGGCGCCGGGTCGGTGATTTTTTCCCACGTCAATGACGGCGGCTTCTGGTTGATCAAGGAATACTTCAACATGACCGTTGCCCAGACCTTCAAGACCTGGACCGTGCTCGAGACCATTATTTCGGTGGTGGCTTTTGCGCTGACCGTGGGTCTTTCTTACCTGATTTAACCGGAGCCGCCTGCCATGGACATCCTCTATCAGATCCGCGCCCGCCAGGATTCCTTCAGCGCCGGTGAAGGACGCATCGCTCGGCTGATGCTCGATGACGTCGGCTTTGCCTCCGCCGCCAGCCTCGATGAGCTGGCGCAGCGGGCGGAAGTCAGCACCGCCACGTTGTCGCGGTTTGCCCGCACGGTGGGCTGTCGCGACTTGCGCGATCTGCGCCTGCAACTGGCTCAGGCCAGCGGCGTCGGCAGCCGTTTCCTCGACCCGGCGGGCACGCCCGACCAGTCGGCGTTTTACGGGCAGATCGTCGGCGATATCGAGTCGACCCTGCGTCAGCACCTGTCGGCGTTCGACGAGTCGCGTTTCGCCGATGCGGTGAAACTGCTGGGCAGGGCGCGGATGATTCATGCGTTCGGCATGGGCGGTTGCTCGACCTTGTGCAGCGATGAACTGCAAGTGCGCCTGGTGCGCTTCGGCTACCCGATTGCGGCGTGCCACGACCCGGTGATGATGCGCGTCACCGCCGCCAGCCTCGATGCCGAACGCGCCGTCATTGCCTGCTCGCTGACCGGCATCACCCCCGAACTGATCGAAGCCGTGGAACTGGCGCGAAACTATGGCGCACGGATTATCGCCATCACCCGCGCCGATTCGCCGCTGGCGCAATTGGCTGATGTGCTGCTGCCGCTGCAAGGCGTCGAGACCTCGTTCATCTACAAACCCACGGCGGCGCGCTACGGCATGCTGCTGGCCATCGACGTGCTTGCCACCGAGCTGGCGCTGGCCAATCCTGAAAACAATCAAGAACGTCTGCGGCGGATCAAACTCGCCCTCGACGATTACCGCGGCGGCGACGATCACTTGCCGCTGGGAGACTGACATGATGTACGACACGCTGATCCGCAACGCCCTGATCATCGACGGCAGCAACAGCCCCGGTTACCCCGCCGATGTGGCGATTCTGAATGGCCGCATCGAACGTATCGGCGACTTGCACGAGGCCACCGCCACCGAAGAAATCGACGCCGCCGGCCGCGTGCTGGCGCCCGGTTTTATCGACGTGCACACCCACGACGACACCGTGGTGATCCGCCAGCCGCAGATGCTGCCCAAGCTCAGCCAGGGCGTGACCACGGTGATTGTCGGCAACTGCGGGATCAGCGCGTCACCGGTGAGCCTGCGCGGCGATCCGCCGGACCCGATGAACCTGCTCGGCACCTCGGCAGCCTTTGTTTATCCGACGTTCAGCGATTACCGCGCAGCGGTCGAAGCGGCGAACACCACGTTGAACGTGGCGGCGCTGGTCGGCCACACCGCGTTGCGCAGCAACCACCTCGACGACCTGTTCCGCACCGCCACGGCGGATGAAATCAGCGCGATGCGCGAGCAACTGCGCGAAAGCCTGGAGGCCGGTGCATTGGGCTTATCCACAGGCCTGGCGTACGCCAGCGCGTTCTCGGCTTCCACCGATGAAGTGATGCAGCTAACCGAAGAACTGACGGCTTTCGGCGCGGTGTACACCACCCATTTGCGCAGCGAATTCGAACCGGTGCTGGAGGCCATGGACGAAGCCTTCCAGATCGGTCGCCATGCGAAATCCCCGGTGATCATTTCCCACCTCAAATGCGCCGGGGCCGGCAACTGGGGGCGCAGTCCGCAAGTGCTGGCATCCCTTGAGGAAGCGGCGAAAACTCACCCGGTAGGCTGCGATTGTTATCCCTACGCGGCGAGTTCTTCGACGCTGGACCTCAAGCAAGTCACCGACGCCCATCGCATCACCATCACCTGGTCGACGCCGCACCCGGAGCTTGGCGGTCGCGACCTGATGGACATCGCTGCCGAATGGAACGTGCCCTTGCTCGAAGCTGCCCGCCGCTTGCAACCGGCCGGCGCGGTGTACTACGGAATGGATGAATCGGACGTACGAAGAATCCTCGCGCACCCGCTCTCGATGGTCGGCTCTGACGGATTGCCGGAAGACCCGTTCCCGCATCCACGCCTGTGGGGCGCATTCCCACGCGTTCTCGGACATTTCAGTCGCGACGTCGGGCTGTTTCCGCTGCACACCGCGGTACACAAAATGACCGGGCTGTCGGCGGCGCGGTTTGGCTTGAAGGAGCGCGGCGAAATCCGCGAAGGGCATTGGGCTGATCTGGTGTTGTTCAATCCAGTGACCATTCGCGACGTGGCGGACTTCAACGACCCGCAACAGGCGGCTGAAGGGATCGACGGCGTGTGGGTCAACGGCGTGTTGAGTTACAGCGAAGGGCAGGCGAACGGGAAAAGGGAAGGGCGGTTTTTGGCGCGGGAAGGGGATTTGCGTGACGGGTTTCAGTGAGCATTCTTTGTGGTCTGTCACACTGGTGGCACATTGCAATTAAAGAAAGCCGGCACGAAGCCGAAGCGCTGACATTCGACCCAGCTACAATCGGGTGTCTTTTCAGTCAGGGAGTAACTGCATGAGCTTCGGTAAAACCACCCCGATCCTGCGGATTTTTGATGAAGCCAAGGCGTTGGAATTCTACGTCGACTTCCTCGGCTTCAAGATCGACTGGCAGCACCGTTTCGAAGCGAACTTCCCGTTGTACTTGCAGGTGTCTCGTGGCGAATGCGTGTTGCACCTGTCCGAGCACCACGGCGATGCGACACCGGGGTCGGCCTTGCGGATCGAGACCGATGAGCTTGAGGTGTTTCAGCAGCAACTGATCGCCAAGGAATACGCGTTTTCGCATCCACAGATTCAGGCGATGCCGTGGGGCAGCCAGGACATGACCATTGCCGACCCGTTCGGCAATCGGTTGGTGTTCACCAACGCGATCAGCCTCTGAGCGGAAAAATTGTAAGCGGCACAAAAAAGCCCGCAGCCAAACCCTTCTGGTTTGGCTGCGGGCTTTTTTCGTTCATGGACGCATTGATCAGTCAGTGGGCACTAATTTATCCAGCACTTGATTGACCGCCATTTCCGCCACCATGACCACCTGGGCAATACCTTGCACGGTTTTGCGGTGCGAGCCTTCGAGCAAGGCGGCGAAGTCGTTGAGCATGACGGTGGCTGAGCCCAGGGTTTCACTGGCGTCGGTCAGCAAGGGTTCAGTACCGGATTCCGGGTTGGCCATGTAGAGGCGGTTGGGTTGGTAGGGTTTGGCCATGATGTGGGCGGCCGGAGGGCCCAGATAGTGGTTGAGCGCGCGCTCGGCGGCTTCGTGGAATTTCTTTGATTCCGGTGTTTCGTAGGGGGAGGCCGGATCGGTGTCCGGTGGGTTTGGCGTAACTTTTAACATGGGGGACTAACCTCAAGTAAGGCTGCGTCCATCTCGCTGCTAAACGAATTGGGTGGCAGCTGTGCGCAAGTTAGCAGACCGGTAGTCACCCAAACCCGGCGCACCCGAAGGTGCCATGCGCACAGCCACCATCAAGCGCAGGCAAATGCCTGACTGGATGAGACTCGTACGGCCGGGCAACTATCCGGGCTGCTAAACCCGATCACTGTGAATCAGTGACGCGATCCAAGTTACCGAGCAGCCCCCAAGCGCACAAGCCGGCGGATTCTGGCGTAGTCGTAGGCAGCGGCGCAAGGATCTGTGGGCGTTGTCGCGTAACGTTGAGTGTCTTTAAACATCTGCAATGAAAGATGTTTATTGCGTTGTTGTGACGGACGCCTTCGCGAGCAAGCCCGCTCCCACACTGAACCTCAGTGAGCACCTATTTTGTGTATGACTTATATCGAGTGTGGGAGCGGGCTTGCTCGCGAAGAGGCCGGTGCAGTCACACCCGGTAAGTCTGGCGAAACTCGCCGGGCGGCATCCCGCGCCGGCTCTTGAACGTACGGTGAAACGAGCGCGGTTCGGTGAAACCCAGGTACTGGGCGATGTCCTGAATCGGCAAGGTGCTGTTGAGCAGGTAATGCTCGGCCAGTTCCTGGCGCAGGTCGTCGAGGATTTGCTGGTACGACGTGCCGGCCTGATGCAACTGGCGTTGCAGCGTGCGCACTGATACGGCGAGATGCTCGGCCACTTGCTCCTTGCGTGGCAGGCCTTCCTTGAGCAACTGGCGCAGGATGCTTTTGACCCGCTGTTCCAGCGACGCGTCCTCCAGCGTCGCCATCAAACCTTGGGCATGTTCTTCCAGAGTGCGCAGCAATTGCGCATCGGCCTGGCGTAATGGCAACTGTAAATACGGCAACGGCACAATCAGCGCCGAATACGGCTGGTCGAACAGCACCGGGCAGTCGAAGAATTGCTCGTACTGCGCCAGCGTCGTGTCGGCCGGACGTGCATGTTCCAGCCAGACGGCGGCCGGCGACATCTGTGTATCAGCGATCCAGCGGGCGTATTGCAGCCAGGAGCCGAGTACGTTTTCCACCAGGTGTCGGCGAATGCGCGGGCGTTGATAGCGGCAGGTCCAGATCAGGTGCACGTGGCTGTCCTGAACCTCGGCGCGGCTGACGCCCATGTCGCCCACCAGTTTCTCGAACGGCATGATGCGGCTCATGGCATCGCCCAGTGTCGCGCAGTTCATGGTGATGTAACCCAGCACGCTCCAGGAGTTGGGCAACACAAAACGCGCGGCGTTGAGACCGAACAACGGATCACCCGAGTGTTCGCAGAAATAATCGAGCAAGCGTTCATGGGCTTCACCCGGCAACCGCAGGCTGTTGTCGCTCAACTGCTGCGCCTGCAACCCGGCCGCCGCCAACGCAGGCTCGATGGCCATGCCCAGCTGTTCGGCGTGACGCAGGTATTTGAGCAGCGGCGGAACGGAAGTGAAGCCCAGGGATTGCATGATCGTATTCCTTTGATCAAGGCCCGCGTGCGCGGATGAATGCGCTGAAAGGTAATTTGAAACCACGGCTAAAGTAAATGGCTGACGTATGCGCGACATTTGACTCAATTGGCTACTCGAACTGGCCGGATGCGACCGTGACACTTTCGGCCGGCTGACTAGTATGGGGGCCTGAAATATCACCAATAAGAACCGCAAAAGGACACACGCATGCGACGCTGGAACGGCTGGGGAGATGCAACCACGGTGGTCGAACTGCCGGCCCAGGGCGCGAGTTTTCTCGCCGAGCGGCTGGGTGACGGTCGAGCGTTGCCCGATGCCACGCTGGAAACGGCATTGGCCCGCGTGCCGGCCTCGCGGTTGCAGGAACACGCCTTGTACAGCGTGGCTGCGCAGGATCGTCTGCTGCATGCGCGGGGTCAGAGCCTGCCGGACTGGTTGGCGCTGCGTGAAGGCGCGCTGGGGAATTATCCCGACGCCGTGGCCTTTCCCGAGAGTGCCGAACAGATTCGCCAATTGCTGGCGCTCGCTCATGAACAGGACCTGTGCCTGATTCCTTATGGCGGCGGCACTTCGGTGGCCGGGCACATCAACCCACCACGTTCTGCGCGGCCAGTGGTGACGGTGTCTCTGGCACGTATGAGTCGCCTGCTGGACCTCGACGAACAAAGCCTGCTGGCGACCTTCGGCCCTGGCGCGACGGGGCCGCAGGTGGAAAGTCAGCTGCGCGCCCGGGGCTACACGCTGGGGCATTTTCCGCAGTCGTGGGAGCTGTCGACCCTGGGCGGATGGGTCGCCAGTCGCTCCAGTGGCCAGCAATCGTTGCGCTACGGGCGCATCGAGCAACTGTTTGCCGGCGGGACCCTGGAAACCTTTGCAGGACCTTTGGAAATCGCCACGTTCCCGGCCTCGGCCGCCGGGCCCGATCTGCGCGAAGTGGTGTTGGGCTGCGAGGGCCGTTTCGGGATTATTTCCCAGGTCAAGGTTCGGGTCAGCGCATTGCCCGCCGATGAGCGTTTTTATGGCGTGTTTCTGCCCAGTTGGACCCAGGCGCTGCAAGCCATCCGCCAGTTGGCCCAGGCGCGGGTGCCACTGTCCATGCTGCGCTTGTCCAACGCGGTGGAAACCGAGACCCAGCTGGCGTTGGCCGGTCACCCGCAGCAGATCGCCTGGCTGGAAAAGTATCTGAGCTTGCGCGGAGCGGGTGAAGGCAAATGCCTGCTGACGTTTGGCGTGACCGGTAATCGCCGACAAAATGCGCTGTCCCTGAGCCAGGCGCGCCAGCATCTGAAGGCGTTCGGTGGGGTGTTTACCGGCACCTTGCTCGGCAAGAAATGGGCGCAGAACCGCTTCCGTTTTCCCTACCTGCGCGAGAACTTGTGGAACGCCGGTTATGTGGTCGACACCCTGGAAACGGCCACCGACTGGAGCAACGTCGATAACCTGCTCACGCTGATCGAAAACAGCCTGCGCGACGCCTTGGCGGCTGAAGGCGAGCGGGTGCATGTCTTCACTCACCTGTCCCACGTCTACGGCGAAGGCTCGAGCATCTACACCACCTATGTGTTTCGCCCTGCGGCGGACTATCCCGCCACGCTGGCCCGCTGGCAGGCGCTCAAGCACGCGGCCAGCCAGACCATCGTCGACAACCACGGCACCATCAGCCATCAGCACGGCGTGGGCAAGGACCACGCGCCGTACCTGCTGCGCGAGAAGGGCGCGCTGGCGATGGACACCCTGCAGGCGCTGAGCCGGCACTTCGATCCAGCCGGGCGACTGAACCCCGGCACGCTGTTGCAGGAGTGACGGCCGTGAGCCCGAACTGGAACGCCGCGTGGCGACAGCAAGTGCTGCCGACGCTGGCGGATGAAACCTGGGACCTGATCGTCATCGGCGGCGGCATCAGCGGCGCCGGCATCCTGCGCGAAGCCGCGCGCCGTGGCTGGCGTTGCCTGCTGCTGGAGCAACGGGATTTTGCCTGGGGCACGTCCAGTCGATCCTCGAAAATGGTCCATGGCGGCTTGCGTTACATCGCCAAGGGCCAGTGGCGCCTGACCCGCGATTCGGTTCGCGAACGCCAGCGCCTGCTCGACGAAGCGCCGGGGCTGGTGGAGCCGATGAGTTTCATGATGCCGCATTACCGTGGCGGCTTTCCCGGACCTCGCGTGCTGGGTGGTTTGTTATCGGTCTATGACGCGTTGGCCGGACGGCGCAGCCATCGCTTTCATGACGCGCAACAACTGCGTTATCTGGCGCCGGGGGTGAAGGAACATGACCTGCTGGGCGGCACCTGTTTTGTCGATGCGCTGACCGATGATGCCCGTCTGGTGATGCGCGTATTGAGCGAAGCCCGGGCCGATGGCGCCGTGGTGCTCAACGGCGTGCGCGTGCAGCAATTGCTGCGTGAAGAGGGACGGGTGTGCGGGGTTCAGGTCGAGGACTGCGAAGGTGGCGCGCCACTGCAATTGCGTTGTGGCGTGCTGGCCGTGGCCACCGGCGCCTGGGCCGAGCGCTTGCGCATGCCCGATGCCCCGCGTCAGTTACGCCCGTTACGTGGCAGTCACTTGTTGCTGCCGGGCTGGCGCCTGCCGGTGGCGCAGGCCTTCACTTTCCTGCACGAGCGCGACCGTCGACCGGTGTTCGTTTTTCCGTGGGAGGGCGCCACGGTCGTCGGCACCACGGACCTCGATCATCAAGGCGATCTGGACCAGAGCGCCAGCATCAGCGCTGATGAACTCGACTATCTGCTGGCAGCCTGTACTCAACAGTTTCCCCAAGCCGAAGTAGTCGCTGGCGACGTGCTGTCGACCTGGTCCGGGGTGCGTCCGGTGGTGGGCAGCGCGCCGGGTGAACATCAAGGCAAACCGTCGAATGAAACCCGAGAGCATGTGCTGTGGCAGGAGCCGGGCTGCGTGACCCTGGCCGGCGGCAAGCTGACCACCTTTCGCCCGCAGGCCATCGAAGTGCTCAAGGCCTGCGCGACCATGCTCGAGCGCCCCTTCAATGACGACGCCGCACCGGTGTTTGCCGTGGTTCCGCCGCTGGCAATTGCGGGGCTCAGTGGCAACCAGTGGCGGCGCCTGGCCGGGCGACATGGCCGCGACCTGCCGAGGCTGGCGACACTGATCGCGGAACTGGGCCATGCCAACGTTGGCGCCACGGACACCTTGTGGGCGGAGCTGGCGTTTGCCTGTGATTCGGAGATGGTTTTGCACCTGGATGACTTGCTGTTGCGCCGAACCCGGCTGGGCTTGTTGTTGCCGCACGGTGGCGAGGAATACTTTGCAGCCATCCGCCAACTCTGCCAGCCACGTCTCGGCTGGGACGACGAGCATTGGCAGCAGGAGTTGCAGCGTTACCGGGCGTTATGGCAACGCCATCACAGTCTGCCGGATGCCGCGCATTGATGCCCATTGAAGAGAGCTCCATGGATAACCACCCGAACAAGCGTTACCTGCTGGCCATCGACAATGGCACCCAGAGCGTGCGCGCGCTGCTCTTCGACCTGCAGGGCAATTTGCTGGGCAAAGGCAAGGTCGAGTTGCAGGCCTATTACTCGACTCAACCCGGCTGGGCCGAGCAGGACCCGGAATATTACTGGGCGAAACTGGGCGAGGCCTGCCAGCAGGTGTGGCAGCAAACCGGTATCGATCGCTCACAGATTGCCGGCGTCTCCCTGACTACCCAGCGCGGCACCGTGATCAACGTCGATGCCCAAGGCAAGCCGTTGCGCCCGGCGATCCTGTGGCTCGATCAACGCCAGAGCGAAGTCGAAGGCGGGATCAAGGGGCCGTGGGGCTGGCTGTTCAAACTGGTCGGCGCGCAAGCCACCGTGGATTATTTTCGCGCCCAGGCCGAGGCCAACTGGATCGCCCGCCACCAGCCTGAAGTCTGGGCGGCGACCGACAAGTTTTTGCTGCTCTCGGGGTTTCTCACTCATCGCCTGTGCGGGCGCTTTGTTGATTCCGTGGGCTGTTGCGTCGGCTACCTGCCGTTCGATTTCAAACGTCTGAAATGGGCTGCGCCCAGCGACTGGAAATGGCAGGCGCTAACGGTGCGTCCCGAGCAATTGCCGAGCCTGCTCAAACCCGGTGAAACCCTGGGCTACATCAGCGCCGAGGCCAGCCGTCACACCGGCATTCCCGAAGGCCTGCCGTTGATCGCTGCTGGCGCCGACAAGGCTTGCGAAGTCGTGGGTTCCGGCGTCGTCGACGCAGACACGGTGTGCCTGTCCTACGGCACCACGGCGACGATCACCAGCACCCGGTCACGCTACCTGGAAATCGTCCCGTTGATCCCGCCTTACCCGTCGGCGGTGCCGGATCAATACAACTGCGAGGTGATGATTTATCGCGGCTACTGGATGGTCAGCTGGTTCAAGAACGAGTTCGGCCTGCGAGAAATGCAGCAGGCCAAAGCGTTGGGCATAGAACCTGAGGAACTCTTTGATGCACTGGTCGACGCCGTACCGCCGGGGTCCATGGGGCTGATGCTGCAACCCTACTGGTCGCCGGGTATCCGCGAGCCTGGAGTGGAAGCCAAGGGCGCGATGATCGGCTTCGGCGACGTGCATACCCGCGCGCACATTTACCGGGCGATCCTCGAAGGGCTGGCGTATGCCTTGCGCCAGGGCATGGAGAAGATCGAGAAGCGTTCGAACATCTCCGTCAAGCGGTTGCGTGTCGCCGGTGGCGGCTCCCAGAGTGATGCGGCGATGCAGCTCACGGCGAACATTTTTGGCCTGCCGGCCGAGCGTCCGCATGTGTACGAAGCGTCCGGCCTGGGCGCGGCGATTTGCTGCGCGGTGGGGCTGGGTCTGTACGCGGATTTTCCCACGGCGATCGCGGCCATGACTCGGGTCGGTGCGGTGTTCATGCCGCAACCTGAGGCGCAGCAGATCTATGAGCGACTGTACAAAGAGGTCTACCTGCGCATGTACCGTCAGCTCAAACCGTTGTACCAAAGCATCCGCAAAATCACCGGTTACCCCGCCTGAAATAACACCGGAGATCCCCTGTGGGAGCGGGTTTGCTCGCGAATGCGGTGTGTCAGTCACTACTGATTTCACTGACACACCGCATTCGCGAGCAAGCCCGCTCCCACATTGGACCGAGGTGTTTTTTGCGCCGGGAGCGTGGCGCTATCGGAGAACTTTTCTGGTGAGATTGGACAGTGTCAGGGGCAGGGTCGGTTGTTAGGCTCAACCCCACTGCTCATCCAATAAGAACCAAAAGCAATGAAGCTGACATTCCTCCTGCTGCTGCTTTGTGGAACGGCACCGATGGCGTGGGGCTGGTCCAACCATACGGTCGGCAGCTACCTGGCGTTGCAGGATCTGCCGGTTTTGCACGATGCCCCGCAGGTCGAGGTCGAGCCGCTGGAGCAGTTTCTCGCGCAACAATACCCCGCCGTATCCGCGCTGCTGGAGGAACAGGAACGCTTCGCCCGCGAGCACTTTGCTCAATACCCGCCGCGCCCCGACAACCTGAAATTGCCAACGGTACCTGGGGACAATCTGCGCCACGATTTCCTCACCGCGTTGCGGATCAACCCGCAGATTCATCTGGCAATGGTTATCCAGCCGATGCCGGGCAAGGATCTGCCCGAGCGTGAACACCTGAAAGCCGAACAGGTCATGGTTGAGCAGACCCTGTCGCCGTGGAATCGCCAGCGTTTCATCCGTGTGGTTGATGGTGAAAAAGTAGCGCCCCTGGCCGTGTTGGCCAGCGCCGCCGACGAGCCGGATTACGGCCACGACATCAACCTGTTCAGCGACAACCCAGGTGAGGTGGGCGCGTTGTACGGCTTCGGCCCGCAGCCTTTTGGTGATGCCCGGTTTCAGTACAGCTCCCAGGCGCCGTTCCACATGGGGTTCTTCCATGAAAGTGCGGTGGTGTACGCCGCGGCCGGATTTCTTCAGCGCAGCTGGCCGGACTGGCGCGCCTATCAATACATGGGGTTGGCGCGGCTGGCGTTTTCCACTGGCCATCCTTACTGGGGTTATCGGTTTCTCGGTTGGGGCCTGCACCACGTTCAGGACCTGACCCAGCCTTATCACGCCAAGCCACTGCCCGGGGTCGAACTGGCGAGCCTGCTGCTACTGGAAAGCAAGGCACTGGCCGGCTTCGATGCCGACAAGCATGCAGCCATCGAACGGGTCGCCACCCGGCACATGGAAGTGGAGAAATATCAGTCGACCTGGCTGCGTCGCTTGCTGCGCGCTGGCCAGGCACATCCGATGCTCGATGCTTATGCCGACGCTGCACACGACGCCAGTTACCCACCGTACTCGGTCGACTACCTGCGCGAAGTGGTGAGCGCCGAATCCGCCGACGAATCCGCAGCCTTTGATGACGCCATCGGGCAGTGGCTGGACAAGGCTCCGATCACCAGCGATTTCAGCACCGCAAACCAGGTGCAGCGCGAAGATTTCGATCATCCGGCACTTAACCAACAGCTGTTCAAACTGCTGGGGCAGTTCGGCGCACACAGCCGGATTTATGTCAGTGCGGGCTTGGCGCCATAGCCTTCGCGGCCAAGTTGCCCACTCACACAGACACCCTAAAAACAATAAAACCAGGGAAGAGGAAAAGATCATGAGAACCCGATTTCGCCTGTCTGGCGCGGCGCTCCACGGCGTCGGCCTGGCGGGGCTGCTGCAACTGTGCGCGGTCGACGGCGTGCAGGCCGAGGAATTCAGTGTGCTGGACAATTCGGTCACCGGCTCGTTCGACAGCACCTTGTCCTATGGCCGCTTGTGGCGGGTCCAGGGCCGGGACAAGAGCAACGATGACGTCAACACCAACGACGGCAATCGCAACTTCGACACCGGGCTGGTTTCGGAGGTGTACAAGATCACCTCGGAGCTGGAGGCCAACTATCAGAACTACGGGATGTTCATGCGCGGCACCGCGTTTTATGACACCCAACTGATGGACAAGCGCAACGATTACTACCGCAACAACAACCCCTCGCAACCGAGCCAGAGTTACCCGCAGGACGACCACTTCACCAGTCAGACCCGTGATATCGCCGGCAGCCGGGTTGAGATGCTCGACGCGTACCTCTATGGCAACTGGGACGTCGCGCAGATGCCGGTCACGGCCCGTATCGGACGCCAGGTGTTCAACTGGGGCGAGGGGATTTTCTACCGTGGCGGAATCAACACCACCAACCCGGTGGACGCGGCCAAATACCGTTTGCCCGGTGCCGAAGTCAAGGAAGTGCTGGTGCCGGTGGAAGCGCTCAGCTTCAACATCGGCCTGACCGACACCCTGACCATGGAAAGCTTTTACCAGACCAACTGGAAAGAAACCCGCATCGACCCGGTCGGTACGTTCTACTCGCAGACGGACCTGTTCGCCGACGGCGGCAACACCGGCTACAACAACTTTACCGATACTGCGCTGGACACTCCGGTGCCTGGTTTTGGCAATGTGATCGGTTTGTACAGTGCGCTGGGCAACAACCCGTTGCTCAGCCAGGCATTGAGTACCACCGGCCTTTACGCCAACGGAGTGACCCCCACCTTTGGCAATACCGTCAAGGTGGCCTCGGTCGGCAAGGATTACAACGCGCGCAACGACGGCCAGTTCGGTTTTGCCTTTCGCTACATCGCCGAAGCACTCAACAGCACCGAGTTCGGGTTGTACATGGTCAATTACCACGCCAAGGAACCGACCATTTCCGCTGATCTGGGCGGGTACAAGGGCATCGACATGAATGCCCTGACCAGCCTGTTGACCGGTGTTGCCGGCAGTCAGGCGGGGCAACTGGCCAACGGCCTGGCGACCGTGGATGTGCTGGGCAATATTCAGGCGCATCGGCGCTACGCCGAAGACATCCGCATGTACGGCTTCAGTTTCAACACCACCCTGGGCCAGGCGTCGGTGTTCGGTGAAGTGGCCTATCGTCCGAACCTGCCCATCGGCGTTGCGGCCACCAACGACCTGATCGGCGACCTGGCCAACGGCGCTGCCGCAGCGGCCGCCGGCCAGACCATCAACATTGGCGGGCAACAGGTCACGCTCGACAGCCAGATCAATAACGCTGTGCGGGTCGAAGCGTTCAACACCTCAGTCGGTACCATTTACAACTTTGGCCCGAGTATGTCGTTCGACTCGATGTTCGGCGTGTTCGAACTGGCGTCCGAGCACCTGCGTGGCAGCAGTTTGCAGTACACCGCGTACGACGGCAGTACCCGTTACTACGCTGGCACCGGTAACTTTTCCTATGTGTCCGGCGGCGACCGCACCGACCAGGTCAACCGCAACTCCTACAGCTACACCGCAATGTTGAACGGCACCTGGAACGACGTATATGCCGGGGTCAACGTCTCGCCTTATGTCGTCTACAAGGATGACTTCGAGGGCAACAGTTATCAGGCGGGCAACACTATCGAGGGCCGCAAGGCCTACACCTTGGGGATCAAGGCCAACTACCAGAACAAGCTGGAAGCCGAGCTGCAATACACCGAGTTCTACGGCGGCGGGCAGGACAACGGCCTGCGTGACCGCGACAACGTCGGCTTCAACCTCAAGTACTTCCTTTGATTGCTACACGCAAACCAAATGTGGGAGCGGGCTTGCTCGCGAAGAGGGCGGCACATCCAACACAGATGTCGCCTGATACATCGCCTTCGCGAGCAAGCCCGCTCCCACATTGGATCTTCTGTGTCTTGCAGACCGCAGCAGGATTTATTTCGGAGAACGATCATGTTTCACACGTCACGACTGACCAAAACCACGCTGGCGCTGGTCCTGAGCCTCGCAGCCGGCAGCACGCTGGCCGCCATCTCGCCCCAGCAAGCCGAACAACTGAAAACCACCCTGACGCCGCTGGGCGCCGAGCGTGCCGGCAACGCCGCCGGGACCATTCCGGCCTGGGCCGGCGGCATCACCCAGGCGCCGGCCGGCTACAAACCGGGGCAGCACCACCCGGACCCGTTCGCGGCGGACAAACCGCTGTTCACCATCACCAAGGCCAACCTTGATCAATACAAGGCCCACCTCAGCCCGGGTCAGATTGCACTGTTCAACAGTTACCCCGACACCTTCCAGATGCCGGTCTATTCCACTCGCCGATCGGGCTCGGCGCCACAGTGGCTGTATGACAACACCTTCAAGAATGCGACCTCGGCCAAGTTGCTCGAGGGCGGTAGCGGGTTTGCCGATGCCTATGGCGGTGTGCCGTTCCCGGTGCCCAAGGACGGCATCGAAGTGCTGTGGAACCACATCACCCGTTATCGCGGCATCTATGTGGTGCGTCGTGCCTCCGAAGCGCCGGTCCAGCGCAACGGCAGCTTCGCGCTCGTGACCTCGCAGCAGGAAGGGCTCTTCAACTATTACCGGCCGGGCGGGCAGTTCGCCGACCTGAAAAACATCCTGTTCTACTACCTGGCGTTCGTGAAGAGCCCGGCCCGGCTGGCCGGTGGCGCGGCGTTGATTCACGAGACCCTGGACCAGCTCAAGGACCCGCGTCAGGCCTGGGTCTACGACGCCGGCCAACGCCGTGTGCGCCGCGCGCCGAACCTGGCGTATGACACGCCGATCGCTTCATCCGACGGCCTGCGCACGGCGGACGATACCGACCTGTTCAACGGCTCGCCGGATCGCTACGACTGGAAGCTCAAGGGCAAGCAAGAGGTCTACATTCCGTACAACAACTACAAAGTCGGCAGCCCTGAGGTGAAGTACGCACAGTTGCTCACGCCGGGCCACCTCAACCCGCAATTCACCCGCTACGAGCTGCACCGGGTCTGGGTGGTCGAAGGCACGCTCAAGCCAGGCTCGCGGCATATTTATTCCAAACGCGTGTTGTTTCTGGACGAGGACAGTTGGGGCGCCGCGCTGGTGGATCAATATGACGGGCGAGGGGAGTTGTGGCGGGTGTCGATGGCCTACCTGAAAAACTTCTACGACCTGCCCACCACCTGGAGCGCGCTCGATGTCTTCCATGACTTGCAGGCGCGTCGTTACTACGTGCAGAACCTGGACAACGAAGAACCCGCCACCGTGGACTTCGCCCAACCGGTGCCGGAAGACGCGTATTTCATGCCGTCGGCCTTGCGTCAGCGCGGGACGCGGTGACTCACCTGACGCATTCGCGAGCAGGCTCGCTCCCACAGGGTCATGGGGTTGAACACAGAATTTGTGTTCGACGCCTTACCTGTGGGAGCGAGCCTGCTCGCGATTGGATCGTTGACTCAGCGCTGACTGATCGTCAAACGCGGAAGTGGCTCACCATCTGCTGCAACTGACCACCCAACCGCGCCAGTTCAACACTGGATTTAGCGGTTTCATCGCTGGCCGCGGCGGTCTGTTCCGACACGTCGCGCACGTTGATGATGCTGCGGCTGATTTCTTCGGCCACAGCGCTTTGCTGCTCGGCAGCGGCAGCGATCTGCTGGTTCATCGACTGGATGTTGGACACCGTGCGGGTGATGTTCTCCAGTGACACGCCAGCCTTGCGAGTCAGGGCGACGCTGCTGTCGGTCAGGGCGCGGCTGTTGTTCATCACGGTCGACACTTGTTGAGTGCCATTTTGCAGACCGGCTACCAGGCCTTCGATTTCTTCGGTGGATTTCTGTGTGCGCTGGGCCAGGCCACGGACTTCGTCGGCCACCACGGCAAAACCACGACCGGCTTCACCGGCACGCGCAGCTTCAATCGCAGCGTTGAGGGCTAGCAGGTTGGTCTGCTCGGCGACGGCCTTGATCACGTCCATGACGCTGCCGATCTTGTCGCTTTCCTGTTGCAGCACGCTCATGGCTTCGGTGGAACGCGCCACTTCGTTGGCCAGACGTTCGATCTGGGCGATGGCTTCGTTGACCACTTTGTCGCCTTCGCGAGCTTCGCCATCGGCGGCGGCTGCCGCCTGGGAGGCTTCTTCGGCGTTGCGCGCGACTTCCTGCACGGTGGCAGTCATCTCGTGCATGGCGGTGGCCACCTGATCGGTTTCGATCTTCTGGCTGTTGACGCCGGCGCTGGTTTGTTCGGTGACGGCGGACAACTCTTCAGCGGCGCTGGCGATCTGGGTGACGCCGTCGCGGATGCCGCTGATCAAGTCACGCAGGGTCACGCCCATGCGCGCAATGCCTTGCTGCAACACGCCGAGCTCGTCGCGGCGGGTCACTTTGACGTCCTGGGACAGGTCGCCGCTGGCGATGCGTTCGACCACGGCCAGGGTGTCGCGCAACGGGCCGGTGATCTGACGGGTGATGATCACGGCAGCAATGATGCCCACCAACAATGCCAGCAAGGTGCTGATCAGTTGCAGCGTGCGCGCCTGGGCGCTTTCGGCGTCACGACGATCGAGCTGGATCTGATACAGCTGATCGCTCAGGGTCACGATCGCTGCGCCTTGGTCGGTCATTTCCTTGCGTGCCTGCACGGCATCGGTGTTGGCCGCTTTATAAGCCTGCAAGGCGCTGCGGTAGTTGCCGAGCGCGGTTTCCAGCTGACGCAGGGCGTCTTGCTGGGTGTCGGCAAACTGCACGTTGAGCGGCTTCAGGCTGGCAATCGCTGAATCCAGTTGGACGACGGCTTTTTGCTCGGTCTCGGCATTGGTGGTGGCGGTGTAGCCGCGCACTTCGTAGCGGGCCAGGATGAACGCTTCCTTGGCGGCGGTGACGGCCTGGAATTGTTCGAAGCGCTGATCGCTCAAGGGCATTTGTTGCACGCGGGTGCTGATGGCATCGATCAGCGTGCTGGCCGTTTCGGCATTGGCGCCCATGGTGTCGCGGGCGCTGTTACCAGTGCGGTAGGCGCTGCGCATCTTGCTCAGCGACGTCTTGTAGGCGTCGATGTAAGTGCCTTGTTCTTTGAGCAGCTTGAGGTTTTCCGGGCTCTTGAACTTCGACAACAACGATTGTTGCTGAGCGGAAAAGGCGTCAAGGGTGGTCTGTACGTTCTGAGCGGCGGTTTCATCGCCGTTGGTCAGCATGTATTGCAGGCGCACCACACGAAGCTTGGTCAGGCCGGCGTTGAGCTGGGTGATGTCGCTCATCCAGTTACTGCGGTCAATCAAACCGCCCAGGCTTGTCCAGCCGGTCAGGGCCAGTACGCAGGTCAGTGCCAGGACCAGGCCGAACCCCAGACCCAGTTTCATGTTCACGCTGATGTTGCCGAACCAGCTATTCATCAAATTCCTCCAGGAACGTTGCGCTTTCGATCGTCGGTTGGCTGGAAGATTGTTGTTTTTAGGTGCCAGCAAGGGTGTGTAGCAGGTGTGTATCGGCAGCAATCGCGAGAGCTGAAAGGATTTTGTCGGACAGAATCTGTAACAAGGTTTTTTGTGGGCGGCTTAAGCTTTTTTTCACATGGGTTTCACCGGCCACCGACGCGCGCCTCTCTACCCTCGCGGCATCGAATGACAAGGGTGCATGCGGGTGAGGCCGTTTGATGTGGAATTGAGACTGAGTCTGTTCGGGATCAAACGCTCGATCAATCTGAGCGTTTTGGCCCGGTATCGAAATACCGTCGTGGTACTGGCCTCGGCACTCCTGGTGATTCCGTTGACGGTATGGCTGTTGCGGCCAGCCGCTGTGCCGGACCTGGCCCATGGCAATGTGGCGGGCGCCCGAACGTTGGCCGCCGAATGGGCCAAAGGCGACGTCATCGTGCTGGTCCGCCATGTCGAGCGCTGTGATCACTCGAAAGCCGCGTGCCTGAGTGGCGACGATGGCATTACCGATCGCTCGCGCAGTGTTGCGGTGAATGTTGGTGCGCAGTTCGAACAGTTGGGGCTGGACAAGACCGATATCTACAACAGCCCGATGATTCGCACGTCACAGACGGCCGGCTACATGTTCAACAAGGTCGGTGTGGGCGAGGACTGGCTGGTGAGCTGCAAGGGCACGATGCTGCGTGATGCCCTGGCGCACAAAGTGGCGGGCCGCAATCTGATCCTGGTGACCCACAGCGAATGCATGGCGCAACTTGAAAAAGACCTCAAGGTGTCGACCTCCACGCTCGGTTATGGCGCTTCGTTGTTTATTTCCGCCAAGAAGCCTCTGACGCCGCGCATGCTCGGCTTCATTGAAGCCTCCGACTGGCGTTCGGTGACCACCCAATGAATTTTTCCTCTGGATCTGGATGCACCATGCTGACTTCTTCCCGCCAGCGCTTTTACTGGGTGAACTTTGGAATTCCGCTGGTCTGCGCGGCCGTGGTTTTCCTGATGTTCGACATGACCAACATCGACATCGCTTTCAGCAACCTGCTGTTTGATCCGGTCGCCCAGATCTTCCCGCTCGACAAGGTTCACTTCTTTGAAAAGCTCACCCATAAGTGGGCGCGCATCATTCCGAACTGGACCGGGGAAATCGCCGTGATCGGTGCCATGTTGTCGTTCGTCTGGCCGTTGCTCAACGTTCAAAGGCATCCGCGTCTCGGCAGTTTCCTGGAACGCAGCAAAGCCGCCCCGGTGCTCCGGTTTGCCTACGAGCATCGTCGCGATTTCCTGTTTGTGGTTGTCGCGTTCGCCATTTGCACCGGCGTGATCCATTTCCTCAAGGCGCACACCAGCGTTTACTGCCCGATCGAAACGACGCTCTACGGCGGGAAAATGGCCCATGTGGAGTGGTACGAAAACTTCCAGCTGTTCAAGGAAGCCGGTGATGGCCGTTGCTGGCCGGGTGGGCATGCTTCCGGCGGTTTCACCCTGCTTGCGCTGTACTTCGTGGCTCGCCGCCACCGCTGGCGCTATTCCAAAGCGCTGATGTACGGCGCATTGCTGCTCGGTTTCGTCTACGGCACGACGCGAGTCCTGCAAGGCTGGCACTACATGTCCCACACCTTCTGGGCCGGGATCTTCGTGTGGCTGGCGTGTTTGCTGACGGCGTTGGCGTTTTACGGCCGAGCGCGGCTGGAGGTGCCGGTGCTGCAAAAGGCTGATGCGCCGACCGCTGAGCCGCTTACTGGTTTACAAAGTAGTAAGCCTGACGCCCCACCTTCATGGTCTTGAGCACTTTCAAGGGCGCGGCCGGTTCGGTTTCACCGGACATGACCGCCACGTTGGAGGGGGAGGCCGCCAGAAACTCATGCAGCTGCGCCTCGGTGTCCAGGCCCTTGAGCACTTGCCGGGTGTAGAACACGCTGGCGCCGCCGACCCGTTCGTTGGCCTGGAACAGGGCGACGTGTTGGCCGTCGGCCTGCATCGTTTGAATCTGCTTGGCCAACGGCATAAAGGACAGTTTGCGGTCCGCGTGAGGCAGCGCCCATTGAGCCGCAGCCAGATAACTGCCGATCACCAACGCGAGGGCGCCAATCGCCACGCCGCGTCGATGCCGTGCGATGCGCCCCAACAGGTTCGAAGCCCCTTCGCGTACTTTCAGCCGTTCGAACAGAACGCTCGCATACTCCGCAGCAATCACCGCCGCCGCGGGCGTCATCGACATGAGATACACCGTGCGTTTGCTCGACGCCAACGTCAGCATCACAAACTGCGCCACGATCCACAGGGTGAAAAACAGCAAGTAACGATTGGCCATCAGGCTTTTTCGGAAGTGCCACAACCCCAGGTACACCAGGATATTCCACGGCAGAAACGCCTGGGGCAGCTTGGCCAGGTAGTAGTAGAACGGTTCGTAGTGCCCGGCCTCGACGAAGGACCCGCTGAAGCGTCCGACGCTGTTGGTCAGCAGCACTTCCCCCACGGCTTGCGCGCCACCACGCTGATACAACACGGCAAGCCAGATCATCAGCGGAATCAACCCAAACAGTGTTAGCAGTCCGGGGCGTAGCCAGTCGGAGAGTTTCAGGCGCTTGTCCATCAGTGTCTCGGCCAGCAGATACGCGAAAATCACCACGCCGGGCATCGCCAGACCCAGCACGCCTTTGCTCAATGTGGCGATGGCAATTCCCGAGGCAAACAGCAACGCGTTGCCGAGTGTCGACTGTCGTTGTCCCTGAAAGAACGCCAGCAGCGCCATGGTCACGCCGAGCGCGAGCAATGCGTCTTCGCCAACCCCGCGCACGTTGCTCCAGTAGCTGGCCATGGTCGCGAGCAGGATGCCGGCCGTCCATGCAATCGCCTTGGACCGGCCGAACCGCCGCAGCATCGCGTACAACAGCATCACACTGAACAACCCGGCGAACGCCGAAGCCAGCCGCACCGCCCACGGCGTGCCACCGAATGCGCGGATGGCGCCAGCATCCAGCCACAAGCTCAAGGGCGGTTTTTCCAGAAACGGTTCGCCGAACAAACGGGGCGTCACCCAGTCGTTGTCCAGGTGCATTTGCATGGCGATCCCGGCCACACGGGCCTCCGTGGAACCTTGCAGTTGATGATTGCCCAAGGCAAAGAAAAACAGCACAGCGGCAAGCAGAAACAGGGAGGTGGCAGGACGCGACATAGGCTTCTGGTTACCGAGCAGGTGGACCTTGAAGCCCGAGCATACGGGGCGAATGCTTAATGAATTGTGAACGGCGGCGAAGTATTACGAGAGACGTCTGGACCAGTGCTGTTCCGGGGCTTCAAAGCGATCATTGATCAGCGCCGTCAACACATGATCCTGCCAGCGCCCGGCGATACTCAGGTAAGCCTTGGCATAGCCTTCACGTTCAAAGCCCAGACGCTCCAGCAACCGCGCGCTGCGCTCATTGCCGGGGATGTAATTGGCCATGATCCGGTGCAGCTTCTGCTCATCGAACATGTAGCCGATGGCCGCTTCCAGTGCTTCCTGCATCAAGCCCTGGCCCTGACGGGATTCGTCGATGTGGTAACCGAGATAACACGCCTGAAACGCCCCGCGAGTGATGCCGCTGAAGTTGGCGGCGCCGATCATCTGGCCGTTGTCCGGGTCCAGCAGCGCGAAATGCACCGCGAGGCCGGCCCGGAAAGCGCTGGCTTGCACTTCAAGGCGCGGACGGATGTTGTCGGGGCTGTGGTAATCGGCGGGGCGAATCGGCGACCACCGGGCGAGGTGCCTTTGATTGCGTCGGTAGAAGTCGCTTTCCAGTGCTGCCTGTTCAGGGTCGAGCACCGCCAGCGTCAAGCGTTTACAGGGCAGGGACAACAACGGCATAGGGCGCTCCGGTTCGTGGGGATCGTCGCGCAAGCATTACGTGGCCAACGGAAAAACTCAAACCGCCAGCGGCAATGTCACGATAAAGGTGCTGCCTTTGCCGTCGCCGTCGCTGCTGCCGATCACCGTGCCGCCATGGGCTTCCACCAGTTCGCGAACCACCGTCAGACCAATGCCCAGGCCTGCACCGTTGAAGCCGACGGCGTGTACGTCTTGCACAAACGGCTCGAAGATAAACGGCAGGGCTTGGGCGGAAATACCGATGCCGTCATCGCAAATGCTCATTTCCAGCACGTTGTCCTTGGCGGTGACCGACAACGTGACATGGCCCCCGACGGGTGTGTACTTGGCCGCATTGCCCAGCAGGTTGCCGAGAATCTGTGTGAGCCGCACCGGGTCGCCATCCACCGACAACGCGCAGGTGGGCAATTCGGTGGTGAAGAGCAGCTGTCGGGTGTTCATCACCGGGTGGCACACCTCGATGGCCTCCTGGATGATCTGCACCATGTCGACGATCCGGCGATCGAGGCGCAGCTTGCCAGTGCTGGCGCGGGACACGTCGAGCAAGTCATCCACCAACCGCGTCATGTGCCGCACCTGGCCCTCGATCAATGCCTGCATGCGCGGCAACTCTTCACTGGGCACCCGCACCAGGCGGCCGGCGATCATGCTGATGGGTGTCAGCGGGTTGCGCAGTTCATGGGCGACCAACGTGAGAAGGTTGCGTTGCTGCGCCAGCGTGTGTTCTGCCGACGCTTGCAGGTCTTGAGCGCTAAGGGCGGCGATCACCAATTGCGCGTTGGCCTCGCGCATCTCCAGGAACAACTGTTGTTCTTCCTCCGAGCGATGGGGTTTTTCCGCGTCCGATTGCGCCAGCAGTATGGCCAGCACCAATTGCTGATTGGCTTCGACCAATTGTTCGATTTGCTGGGCGTCCTCCAACCGGTTATTGGTATCGCTCAATTCCTTTTTCAACGCCGCCAGCACCGCACGCGCTTCCACGGTTTTCTGGCCGAGCAGGAACAACTCACGAGCGGTGGTGGCCATCGTTTGTGCGTTCGTGCCATTGGCCTCGGTCATGGTCCTGGTTTACACCTCGTCCTTGCTGAGCTGCCGGGTTGGCCGGCCTCCAAGTAACCCTTCCTGATCCGGCAACATCTCACCGATCTGCAGGCCGTTATCGTCGATGCGGTACAGGCGCAATTCATCGGAATGGGCACTGGCCCGCACCTTGACCACGGCCATGATGCGCAACAAGCGACTCTCTACTTCAATATAGCGTTGGACGATGATGGCGTCGGTGAGAAATGCCGTGCCGTATGGGCTGAAGCGCAGGTCGGTGTAGCGGTCTTCCAGTTCCGAGGTCATCAAGACACTGACGCCGATGCTGGTCAGTGCCGTGACCATGCGCGACAGCGATTCACGGAAGTCTTCGCGGAAGGTCGGCGCCAACGCCAGCTCGAAGCCCGACAATGAATCGATCACCACCCGGGTGGCTTTCAGTCGGCGGATCTCGCCGAGCAGCAACTGTACGATTTCGTCTATGGACAGGTCCGGCGCGCGGCTGTCCACCAGGCCGACTTGCCCACTCTCGATCAGTCCCGCAAGGGCGGCGTTCTGGGTGTGATTAGGCCGTTGCTCGAACACCGCAATCACGCCGGTCTCGCCATTGCGCGCGCCTTCGGCGAGGAAGGTTGACGCCAGGATGCTTTTGCCCGAGCCCGATGGCCCGGCCACCAGCAAGGAATAACCCCGGGGCAGGCCGCCGCCCAGCATTTCATCGAGCTGCGGCACGCCCATTTTCAGGCGTTTGCTCGGGAACTCCAGCGGTGCTTCAACCGGGTTGGCGCTGGCAGGTGCGAAAACCTTGATCCCCGACGTAGCGATACGGAAGGTATGCAGCCCCGGCAACGTTGGCTGGCCGCGCATCTTCATGATTTCCATCTTGCGCACCATGGAATTGCGCTGGACGCTCTGGCGCAGCCAGATCAGGCCGTCGGCCACCGTGAAGATCGGGTTGGTGTCGGTTTCGGTGAAGTATTCGCCAATCAGGAAGGTCGTCGCCTGCCAGGTGGTCATCAACATGCCCAGTTGCTGAACGAACTGCGGCAGGTTGTTGTTGGGGTTGTCCTGGGTCTGGCTGGCCAGTACCACGGAGCGGAACGAATCGACAAACACCAGCCCCGGTGAGTGAGCCTCCACCTCGCTGACGATGCGCCGCAGCACCTCGTCTAGATTCCCCGCCAGGGTGTCGGCCGCCAGGTTGATATAGCGAATCGACTGGTTGATCACTTCGCTGTCGAAAAAATCGAATTGCTGCTGATAGCGCAGCATCTTCAGCGGCGGCTCGCCCAGTACGGTAAAGAACAGCGCCGGGCGTTCAGGCGTCGCCAAGGCGAACATCATCTGATGCGCCAGGGTTGTTTTGCCGCAGCCGGGAGGGCCGGCGATCAGGTTGAACGAAAACTCCGGCAAACCTCCGCCCAGCACCTCGTCCAGTCCTGGCACGCCGGTGGCCAGGCGGTTGATAGTCACTTTGGTGCTCATGGCGAATTTTCCTGCGAAGGGGTGTCGCTCAAATAAGGTTCCCACATGCCACGAAGCAAGCGTTCGGTGAGCGAGGGCCCGATGAGCGTGGACAGCAGCTCGTAAAAGGTGGTCAGCAACACTTCACCGAAAAACAGCGCATCGGCGTCGCTTTGCTCAACAATTACGGACTTGAGGGCCGTCAGGTCCATGCCGGCCGGCACATTGTCGCGGGTGCTGGCTAAACGCGGATGAGTAGAGGCGCACAGGTGGAGGCTGCGACGATAAAGCGCGGCAACCCCTTGCTGGCCGATGATGGGCGTGAGGGCTACTTCCATATCCCGCAAGGTTGAAATGATCGCTTGGGCGATCCTTGCGATGTCAGCGTCGGGGCCAACACGGTGCGCCAGAGAAGCAACGATCTGACGGCTCTCTTCGCTTTGCGTGGGCATGGCTAACTGATATCTGATGAACAGACATTGATGGTACACCCAATAAGGTGGTTGGACGTGATTTGCGACAATTGCGGGGCAGGTATTGGGTTATGGGGCGCCGCTCATCAATCAAAAGGCAAAAAAAAGCCCGCGGGAGGGCGGGCAAACCGTAGTTTCTTGAATGAGCGAGGGCAATGTACCGGTTGGAGAGGGCGGGTGGGGTGAAGAAAAATTCATGTGGATGGACCGCGTTACCCGCTCAGGGCAAATGATCTGCCGCAAAGTCTGCCTCGGAGCGAGCTTGTAACCGACCCTTGCGGCAGGCCTGCTGGAATCGCTCAAAGTCTTGCTCATTCTGTGTTGCATAGCTTTTCGCATACTTGAACAACGCGCCGGCCAAGGCATCGCTCCTGCCGATGTAACCGCTGATCTGCGCGGCCTGCCCGGACGATTTGGCATGTGCACGGGCGAGGGCGCGACCACAGACGCGCCCATACGCGGCGAAGGTGCCCGCATCGAACGTCTCGAGTTCGGCCGAGATTTTCATGTCGCGCAATTGCCGCACGTAGAAGTGTCGACCGCTGGGGCCGGTGGCCCAGCCGAGGAACAGGTCGCTGGCCGACTGCATCAACCGCTGACCCTCGACCACCCGCTGACCGTTATGCCGCACCTTTGATTTTGTTTTCACGTAATCGGCCAGCACCGAGCGCCGTGCTTCCTTGAATTGCAGGAACAGCGGGAACGCCTGATCGTCAGCCAGCAAGGCCACCAGACAACGGGTACCCACACTGCCGACGCCCACCACTTTGAATGCCATGTCCTGGACGTGAAAACGTGAAAACAACGCTCGACGGTCAGCCTGCAGCGTGCCTGGATACTCGCGCATGAAGGCGTCATAGATCGGCCGCCAATCCGAGAGGCGCAGCCAGTCATCGTCGGCACTCAGCAGCGTGGTGTTTTTGTGCAGGTGGAAAATTTCCGGCAGGTCATCGCGAATGATCAGTCGACCCTGTGCGTCACGCTCGCTGATTTTCGGCAGCAGTTCGGCGTGGGAGCGGCCCTCGGCCTTTTCGATGGCGCGCTCGATATGCTCCAGCGTTTTTTTGTTCGCCTGTTTGCGCAGGTCGTCGTAACGGATGGACTCGTACCACGTCTCCAGCGAGCTTTGTTCGGCGCACTCGAGCAGGGTCTCCTGATAAGCGCGGACCACTTCGCGGCTGACCGTTTCTTCGACCGTTTCCCCATGACGCAGATCGCGGGCGGCCACAACGATGCTCGTCACCAGCCGTTTGACATCCCACTCCCAAGGGCCGGGATGGACCTCGTCGAAGTCGTGGACGCCGAACAACAGATTGCGTTCGGGCGTGGCAAACCCGCCGAAATTCATCAGGTGGCAATCGCCGCAGATAGGCGAGATCAGGCCCATGTTCGGCGTGGTTGCCAGGTCGTGGGCCTGCAAAAGCGCAGTGCCGCGATAGAAGCTGAACGGGGACACGAGCATGCGGCCGTAGCGGAGTTCGACCAGGGATTTGATTCGGCCTTCGCTGGAGGCTTTGATCAGCGGGAGTGGGTCGCGGGTTGTTTTTCCCGTGGACGCTTGAGTATTGCGGGGGCAATTCTTGCGGGCATTTTTGCCTTGCTTCAAGCGGTCTTTGAGGGTGGTCATGGGGGCTCTGGCTGTGGGTGTTTTGGGGCGGGTGCGGATTGAGTGTAGAAGCAGGACCAAAGCACGATATCGCTCGATAATAAAAAAAGCCGGTGGATGACCGTAATGCTGTTCACTTAAGAAAGTTTTGGAGCTGGGTACATATCCATTTCAGCGGTAACAGTAACTTGAGCCTGCCTGGCTCAGGAGTACGTGCCCCTGTAGGAGCTGTCGAGTGAAACGAGGCTGCGATCTTTTGATCTTTATCCGCTGCCCATTTCCCATAGGCAGAACTCATGCATTACGTCGGTCGGGGCAGAGCGACGGCAAGATCAAAAGATCGCAGCCTCGTTTCACTCGACAGCTCCTACAGGGGAATATGTGTGCTTGAGCTAAGGCCGGCCGGCACGCCTCGCTTTTACTGTTGGGTCATCAGCCTGAGCGGTGTTCCGTTTACGTAACATTCAGCTCCCAATGTCACGTATACGGAACATCACTACTTGTTCAGCTCTTAAAAGGGCACCTGCAATAGTTTCGTCAGGTGCCTTTTTGTTACATCGACGAAACCTGCGCCTGCAATCGTCGCCCAACGACATCCATCAAATCGCAGCCATCGCGCAGTGAAGTCACTAACACCCGCGCCAATTCACTGTGAACACCTTCGCTCACAGCAAAGCTCTCCAGCAATTGAGTCGCCGTGCGGATGCGGTAAGCCGCGGTTTCGTGCAATACGTCCAGCGGTGCTTCAGTGTCGATCAGCAGCGACGCGATGGTGCAGTCGATGCCGGTGACAGGCATGTATCGATCCATGACAAAACCTCCATTCGGTAAAAGAGCGCGACCACTTAGGGGTGGCTGGCGGACGGAATTTCGGACACGCCAGCGGGCGGGTCGAGGTTGTCCAGCGCTCGGTTTACCAGCAGTTCGCCGAGCAACGCCAACTGCTGAATCGCCAATGCCACGTTGCGGCGCGAGCCTTCGAGTTCGCAGGCCAGGTCGGTGGTCATTACGTTGAGCGAGGCGAGGGTTTCGCAGGCGTGAGCGAGCAGGGTGGGTGTGTCGACGTCGGGGAGGAGGGTGAAAACGTGGCTGATGGGGTCGGGGTGGTTCGGGTTGCGCAGGCGGGCGCTGATGATGCGTTCGGTTGTTTCGGATAGATCCGATAATTCGGGGGATTCTCTTGCCGAGTCCGGCGGGTTAGGGCTGTGTTTTTTCATGGTGCATCTCCGGTTTGTTTCAGGAGCTGCCATGCCCCTGCTGTCAAACAGGGAAGGGTGGCAGCCGTACGCGGGTTGACAGACCGGCAAACCAGAAACCGGTGCATCCTAAGATGCCCCACGCACAGCCGCCATGAAAAAACTGCACACGCGCAAGGATGCCGTTTTATCAGGAAGAGTGAAAGTTTCTGGTTGTCAGCCTGTCAAAGCCGTTCGCTGTTTTTGCAGCGACACCTGAAGGCTATCGATGCAAAACACCTTCCGCCAGTTCATGAAAGCCGACACGAGTTGCGGGAAGTTTCCTAGGACGAGTACTACGTTCCTACAAGCCAAGTAACTGCCTATCTCAATACTCCGCAACCCCATCCCCCCGCAAAACCCACCCAGCCTCCCCAGCCACCAACCGATACCGAATCTCCCGCATCTTCCCCGTCCGTCCTGCCCCCTCATCCGCACTTTCATACACCGGAAACCGCCGCACCAACACACCCTCCACCACCGCAAACTCATCCTCGCCCTGATACCCCTCGGCCGCTTTCGCGTTCTCACTAACAACCGGAAGGTAAATCTCGCTCAGCGATTTTTTGCGATTGGCTGCGAACGCAATCAACTCCCCGGGCATTCCACGTCCGGGCGATCTGGCAAAGACGTAAATTTCCGGCGAGCCATCCCGATCAAGGTCTGCCACCTCCGCCCGGACGATGTTGCCGGTCAGCGTCCGGGTGACCTCTGCGTTATCGATCTCCAGCCCTTGAGGCGAGATGCTCACGGCAGGGTTGCCGTCGACCCATTTCCCCGTCACATGAAAGCGAATGCCCTGCAATTCAAGCGTCTGGTCAAACGGCTGAGTGCTGTTCGAGGTGTCGGAGGGGCTGAGGTTCAAGGAAAGGTTGTAGTTCGCCACTTCATTGCGCCGTGCGGCGTTGCGCATGAGGTACACCTGAACCGTGTATTCGCCATCGGTGGGCAAAGGCCCCATGAAGTGGTTGCCCATGATTGAGCCATTAAACAGCGCGTAGTCCGCGCCTTTGGCGGTGATGTTGAAATAGGCAGAGGCGTTGGAAGGCTTGAGGTCGACGGTCAGTATCTGGCCGGCCTTCGCACTCACACGGTATTGCGCGGTGAGCTGGCCCTGGATGGACTGTTTGATCTCGACAGCATTGTTACCCTTGTCGAAAGGGACCTGCTCGACACGGGGCGCGACCTCGGTGGCGGCCCGTATGCACATAGAAAACATGGCCGCCAAGACGGCTAGAATCCCGACGTTCATTTCATCCTCCGAAAAAGGAGCGAGTTACTTTGGTGTAAAGCCAGACCCTGATGAAAAACTGATCAGCCGTGATCGTATAGCGTAAATGCCCGATCTACCCAGAGAACATGGAAAATTCTACCGAACCGAAACCCCACCATCGGCGCCTTTCCGATTGCACGAAAGGCAATGAGATGCACATCCTGTGTAACGACGAGTGGAATTGCAGGCTTGAGGGAGGATCGATCGATTATTTCATAGCCCAAGCCATGTCTTGGCGCTTGTCTGAGCTGCTGCCAAGTGAGCTGGCTTAGAACGCGAATTTTGCCAAGCACACCGCCGCGCTCATCAGATGAGCAGTCACTGACGCAATAGCCTTGTTGTAAATACTCAAACGAGAAAACCGGTGGCTTCAAGTCCGGATTGTCGGCAGGCTCGGAGCGCCCCTTCAAAACCTTGCTTTGCTTTACTGCTCTATCCTTGAGATGCCCCATCAACCCACTTCCTTATTTGACTAGTCCCTTGAAGAATGTACGCATCTCTTCCACTGGAATCTCAAGGCTCACAGCACCAGGCTTGAAGTTGTTTTTCCATGGCGCTTCTTCATGAGTCAACTCTCGCAAGCGCCACGCAGAGTACTGACCATAAATTTGTTGAACCTCATTTAGCAGATCCATTTGTTCCGCAGAAAAAACGCTTGCATCGAAATCGGCCGGGAAGGGGATGCTGCCGCTGCCATGCTGTTTAAAGTGATGATAAACAGACGGCACTACGGGTCCATGAGTCCATGCCTCGATTTGTTCGTCGAAAAGCGGTCTGTCGAAGACTGCGAGATGAAACCCTTGTGCGTAATACACAAGTTTTTGAAGCTTCAGGTTCGACACAAGATCGCCTGCATCTTCATTCGCTTGGGCGAGGAAAAATTTCGCTGCGTCGATAGAGCTGGCCATATGACCTCCTGGTCAAAGTCCTGAGAATGATCGTGTCTAGCATAGCGATCTGCTAAGCGGTCGCTGATTATCCGCCCGACCTGATTGAAGTCAATTGAGCGATCACCTGAGTCACCTTAGCTATCGATATGCTGTATGTAAATACAGTATTTGTTTCTGCGCAGAGGAGTCGCAGGCGCCACCCAATCTAAAAACGGAACACCTCATCCGACCTCATCGTGTGCTTGAAATGATGCTCCCAAAGCTTCACCCCCAATGCCATGTTTGATAAACACGCGATCAGCCTCGATCAAGCTGTCATCGTCTAGCGCAGGGTGCCAGCCGAGTTGTTTCTCAAACGGCGTCATGAATTCGTCGTGACGTTCAACAGTAGCGACGCTGGGCAGGCTTCCGATGAGTTTCCGGATGCCGTCAATGAGCCATTGCGGTGGATCGAAGCTGGGTTGGACGTCGATGATGAGCAGGGCTTGATGCATGGCGAATGCTCCGTGCCAGACGAGTCTGCGGGTCGGGCGTGGCAATGGTATGACAGCTTGTAGCTAATAAATGCCGCCAAATAAATGACTGTTTTTCTGAGGGGATTACCGTTCGGCGACAAAGCAGACAAACTATTGACACTGTCTTTCTGATCTCCCATTATCGGCCGCGTTTTGATGGCCTTGCGCCATAGATCAGCGGACTTTAACCACTCGTATCCGCTCTACTGTTCAGGGAGAGATTTCATGTTTGTTGAGCGAATACTGGTGACTGGCGGTGCCGGATTTATTGGGTCGCACCTCGTAGAAGCGTTGCTTGGCAAGGGCTACAAGGTTCGTGTGCTGGATAATTTGTCCACCGGCAAGGTCAGCAATCTGCCGATGGATAACGCCAATCTGAACCTGGTCATCGGTGATGTCGCAGACGGCGACGTAGTGGCACAAGCCATGCGCGATTGCGGTGCTGTCGTTCACCTGGCCGCAGTGGCCTCGGTGCAAGCGTCGGTGGATGATCCTGTCAGCACTCATCAAAGCAACTTCGTCGGCACCCTCAACGTGTGCGAAAGCATGGTGAAGGCCGGCATCAAGCGCGTGGTATTCGCGTCCAGCGCCGCGATCTACGGCAACAACGGCGAAGGCACGGCGATTCACGAAGACACGCCAAAATCCCCGCTCACGCCGTATGCCAGCGACAAACTGGCCAGCGAGCAATACCTGGATTTCTATCGTCGCGAACATGGTCTGGAGCCGATGATCTTTCGGTTCTTCAACATCTTCGGCCCGCGCCAGGATCCGTCATCGCCGTACTCCGGCGTGATCAGCATCTTTACCAAGCTGGCCTTGGCCGAGCAGTCCGTGGCGATTTTCGGTGACGGTTCGCAGACTCGCGACTTCGTCTATGTCCAGGACCTGGTGAGCATTCTCGTGCAATCCCTGGAAGTCAGTGAACCGAGCCCCGGCGCGGTGAACGTTGGCCTGAGTCGCTCCACCAGCCTCAACGATCTGATCGCCGAATTGGGTGCCGTCACCGGTAGCCCGTTGAAGGTGATTCATCACGCGCCACGTCAAGGCGACATCCGCCATTCGCGCGCCAACAACAGTCGCCTGCTGGAGCGTTTCAAGCTCCCGGAACCGACTGCCATCGGCAAGGGGCTGTCGCAGCTTATTCGCAGCCTGTAAACCCGGCCGGTTCCACTGTCCGACATCCAAGCAGTATCGGTTCAGTCCATTCAAGAGTGAGTTATGGAAATCGTTTTTCGCAGGACGCGTGTCCGCGCGGCCGCTCAACGGCTGCTCGCCGCTTTAGCGTTGTTCGTGAGCGGGCCCGCCGTCCAGGCCGCAGCATTACCGCAACCCGCCAGCGTGGTTTTCTGGTACGCCGATCAACCGCCCATTTCCGAGTTGGCTCAGTTCGACTGGTCAGTGGTCGAGCCGGGGCATATGACCGCGGGCGACGTCAAAACCCTGCGCAAGTTGGGCAGCCAGCCGTTCGCCTACCTGTCGGTGGGTGAGTTCCATGGTGGCAAAGCCGAACTGGACAAGGCATCCCTTACGGGTGCGGTCAGCCCGGTGCGCAATGGCGCGTGGGACAGCCAGGTCATGGACCTCGCGGCACCGGCCTGGCGTGAACATTTGTTCGGCCGAGCCAAGGCGCTGCAGGCCGAAGGCTACGCCGGGTTGTTCCTCGACACCCTCGACAGCTTCCAGTTGCTGCCGGAGTCGGCGCGAGAAACACAGCGTGTGGCCCTCGCCGGTTTCCTGCGGGAATTGCATCAGCGTCAGCCGAATCTGAAGCTGTTTTTCAACCGTGGCTTTGAGGTGTTGCCTGACCTCAATGGCGTCGCTGCCGCCGTGGCAATCGAATCGATTCACGCCGGTTGGGACGCTTCCGCCAAGCGCTATCGCCCGGTGCCTGAAGCCGACCGCGAATGGCTGGAAACCCAGATCCAACCGTTGCGCGCCAAAGGCATCCCGCTGGTAGCCATCGACTACCTGCCGCCGGAGCGTCGCGATGAAGCGCGCAAACTGGCCAAGCGTCTGCGCGAAGAGGGCTTCATTCCCTATATCGGCACGCCTGAACTGGACTCGATGGGCATCAGCAGCATCGAAATCCAGCCGCGCCGAATCGCGCTGCTTTACGATCCGCGCGAAGGTGACCTGGTGCGTAATGCCGGGCACACCTTGCTCGGCGGTTTGCTCGAATACCTCGGCTACCGGGTGGATTATCTGCCCGTCGACGGCACCTTGCCGGAGCACCGTTTCAGCGGTTTGTACGCCGGGATCGTGACCTGGATGACCAGCGGCCCGCCGCAGGATGCCGCGGCGTTCAATAGCTGGATCGGCAAGCGCCTCGACGAACAAGTCCCGGTGGTGTTCTTTTCCGGCCTGCCGATTCAGGACCCGCTGCTGCTCAAGCGCCTGGGCCTGAATCGCTCGGCGCCGATCGGCACTCAAGCGTTGACCGTCAGCTATCAGGACAAGGCGCTGATCGGCGCCTTCGAAGCCCCGGTGCAGCCCCGATCCCGTGACCTGACCGCGATTTCCTTGCTGCCCAAAGGTCCAAAAGCCGCGTTGCTGCTGACCACTGCCGACGGCCAGACATTCGCTCCGGTGGCGACCGCCGAGTGGGGCGGTGTTGCCCTTGCTCCGTACATTCTTGAAACGAACAACGAGCGCAGCCGCTGGATTCTCGATCCGTTTGCGTTCCTTCAAGCGAGCTTGCGCCTGCCGGTGCAGCCGCGTCCGGACACCACCACCGAAAACGGCCGCCGCATCGCCACCGTGCACATCGATGGCGATGGTTTCCCGTCTCGCGCCGAAGTGCGCGGCACGCCATATGCCGGCAAGCAGGTGCTCGACGATTTCATTCGGCCCAACCCGTTCCTGACTTCGGTATCGATTGTCGAAGGCGAGATTTCACCGCGCGGCATGTTCCCGTTTCTGGCGCGCGAGCTGGAACCGATTGCTCGTGAGTTGTTTGCCAACCCGAAAGTCGAAGTCGCCACCCACACCTTCAGTCATCCGTTTTTCATGCAGCCGGAAGTGGCGCAGAAACGTGAGAATTTCAACGCGGAATACGGCTTGAAAATGGCCATCCCGGGCTACGACAAAATTGATTTCCGTCGCGAGATTTTTGGCTCGCGCGACTACATCAACCAGCAGCTCACCACCCCGGAAAAACCGGTGAAGCTGGTCTTCTGGCCGGGCGACGCCTTGCCTTCGGCAGCCACCTTGAAGCTGGCCTATGACGCGGGCCTGAAAAACGTCAACGGCGCCGAGACCATGCTGACCAAGGCCAACCCGTCGCTGACCGGCCTCAATCCATTACTGCGCCCCACCGAAGGCGGCTTGCAGTACTACGCGCCGATCATCAACGAGAACCTCTACACCAACCTGTGGAAGGGGCCGTATTACGGCTTCCGCGATGTGATCGACACTTTCGAACTCACCGACAGCCCACGACGCTTGCGCGGCCTGCACCTGTATTACCACTTCTATTCGAGCACCAAGCAGGCCTCGATCAAGGCGATGAACGAGATCTACGGCTACATGAAGGACCAGCAACCGATGTCGCTGTGGATGAGCGACTACCTCGATCGCGTCCACGGTTTGTATCAGGCCAGCCTGGCGCGTACCGCCGAGGGTGACTGGCAGGTTCGTGGAATGGATGCGCTGCGCACCCTGCGACTCGACCCGCAAATGGGCTGGCCGGATCTGTTGCGTTCGCAAGGCGTTGCCGGTGTTCGCGACTTGCCGCAAGGCCGCTATGTGGCGTTGAGCAGCGACCAGGCGTTGCTGGTGTTGCGTCCCGATCGGGATCAACGACCGGCGCTGGAGGAGGCCAATCTGCCTTTAGTGGACTGGAAATATGTGGATGAAAAACAGGTGAGTTTTTCGTTTGCCGGGCAGGTCGACCTGACCTTCTCCGTGCGCTCCGCGAGCAGCTGCCGGGTGGAAGTGGACGGGCAACATTTTGCAGGCAAGGCATCCGCCGGCTTGTGGACTTTTCAATTACCAATGAAGCAGGTGAGTCATGGTCAGCTCTACTGCATCTAACTCCTCGGCCACTAAAAGCCGCCGCCTGCTCAATCCTTGGGCATTGGCGGTGGTGGCGGTCGCCGTGGGCGGCCTGTTGTGGCTGACGTTCCAGCGCGAAGAAGTGTTCCAGCCGGACGGCCGCGAGCCAGATGCGGTCTCGGCCAATTACGCCGAATTGCTGCTGGCGGCGCACCCGGATGACGATCACCTGCGCTTGCAACTGGTCGATCTGCTGATCCGTCTCGGCGACTACCCGAAGGCGCGCCAGCACCTTGAGAACTGGCCGAAACCGGTCGTCGAGTTGCAGGCCTATTACCGGCTCGAACTCGATGCGCTGGAAGCGGCGAAAGCCGATGATCCGGTGGCGCAGAAAGCCTTGATCGAACGCCTGAAGAGCTTCGATCACCGCTTGCTGCCGCTGCCGCAATTGCAGAACCTGGCCAAGCTGGCGCTGACGCTACAGGCGCCGGCCTTCGCTGCCAGCGTCTACGAAGAAATCGCTGATCGCGATCCGGCTCAGCGCATAGCCTCGCTCAAGTCCGCCGCGCAGTGGTACCTGGCCGGTGAGCAACCGGGCCGCGCCGCCGACATTTATCTGCTGCTCAAACAGGACAGCCAACAAGCGTCCGAGCGTCGTGAATACGCGCAACTGGCGTTCAACAGTCTGTTGGCCGCCGGTCGCGGTGAGCAGGCTGCGCGTGTGCTGGCCGATGAACTGGATCAGCTCAAGGATCCGCAAACCGATTCGGCTTGGCTGGAGCAGGGCGTCGACGTTGCCGTCGGCAGCAAGCGCTTCGACCTGGCCCAGCGCTTTCTGGATCAGTGGCGCGTGTTGCAGCCGGACAACCCGCAAATCCTGCGCAAGGAATTCAGCATGCGCCTGGCCCTCGGCGACCTGGCCGGTGCGTGGGACAGTGGCGAGCAGCTTGTAGCAGAGCATCCGGATGACGTGGCGTTGCTCGAACAAATGGGGCATCTGGGCGAATGGCGTGGCGACAGTCAGGCCGCTCTGGACTACTGGATTCGTCTGCTGAAACTGCGCGAAGACCCGCAAACCCGCGAACACGCCTGGCGTCTGGCCAGCCAGCAGTACGATTTCGACCGGGCAATTCCCTTGCTCGCCGACATCATGGAACAGCGTGCGCTGACCGACGTCGAGCTTGATGCGTTGATCTACGGTCACGAATCCCGCGGCACACCGGCGCAAGCCGAAACCTGGTTGCACGCTTACTTGCGCAAGTACCCGGCGCATCGTCTGGCCTGGACACGCCTGCTGCAAAACCTCGAAAACACCGGTCAGTTCGCGCAGAAAACCGAGGTCTACCAGCGCTACTCGAAACGCTTCACGCTGACCACGACCGAGCGCATCGACTGGGCCAATACCGACCTCAAGCTGTTTGATAATCAGGCGGCGTGGGAGGTGTTGCAGGTCGATAACCGCAAGATCACCGATGAGGGTTACTGGCGCCTGCGCGCCGCCCTGGCGTGGGATCTGGAACTCGACGACGAGCTGCAGTTTTCGCTGGAGCGACTCCTCGCGCTCAAGGGTTCGCTCAACAGTGGCGACGAGAGTCAGTTGATCACTATGTATCGCACCAGCGATCCGAAGCGCGCCTTGACCATGATGGTTGGCAGCTGGAAACGCACCCGTGATCCGCAGCGTCTGGTTGAATCCTTGCAGCAAGCCCAGGAATTGCAGGACTGGCCGCAAGTGATCGCGCTGCTCAAAGACGCCGAGCAATACCCGGAGGCCAACGAGCAAGCACAAGTGCTGGCGATACGTGGTGCCTTGGCGGTGCAGCAGGGCAACATCGACGAGGCGCAGCGTTTGTACCTGTTGGGCCTGTCGCGTTTCCCGGATGACAACCTGTTCCGCGAACGCCTGATGTGGCTGTACGTCGATCAAGGCAACACCGCCGCGCTCAAGCCGTTGCTGACGGAATGGAAACCCCAGGCGCGTCAGGACCGAATCCTCTGGCTGCCGTTCGCCAGTGCCAGTCAGATGCTCGGTCGCGATACCGAAGCATTGGCCTGGTATCGGATGTACCTCAAGACCAGTCCGCAGGATTGGCTGGTGCGCGCGGCCTACGCCGATGCCCTCGAAAGCGCCGGTTATCAGGACGCGGCGCAACGCTTGCGCTTGAAGCTTCTGCGCAGCCCCGAAGGCGAAAACATTCAGCCGTCGTCCCAGCGTTATGCGATCTGGTTGCGCTTGATGGCCAGCAGTTATTCGCCGGCCAAGGCGCAGCAGGAAGTGGCGAAGTGGAAGGATGGCTCGCCGGCGATGCTGCAATTGTGGTTCGAGCGGTTGCTGGCGCGTCTCGACGCGACGAATCAGGAATCGCAGAAAGACCAGTGGCTTGATTGGGCGCGTAGCCAGGGCTTGAAGGTCCAGCGTTATGAAGAAATTCAGCAAGCCTTGCGCAGCCGTAACAAGGCGCAAGTCGAAACGCTGTTGGCCAGTAGCGACCTCAACCCGGCGCAACGCGCTCAGGCGCTGAGTCGTCTCGGCCGCTTCGACGAAGCCCTCGACCTCAGCCAGTCCGCACTGGGTGACGACCAGCCGGCCGCCGTGCGCGAGCAACTGCGCCGTCAGGCTGTTGAGCTCCAGGAATTGACGCCGCAAGGCGCGCAGATCTCCTGGCATCAACAGGATTTCGGAGGCCTGGAATTCAACGCCCCGCGTCTGCAAATCGCGCACAACCTTGGCGCTCAGTGGTACGCCAACCTTGAACTGGAAAACGGCACCTACAACAGCGATCAACTGATCGAATCGCGTATGGGCGATGAGCGCAACGCCGCGCTGACCCTGCAACGTTCGGTGGAGGACGGTGGCTACAAACTGTTCGCCGACACCAGCCAGCGCAAGGACGATGACCGTACCGGTTTGGGCCTGTCCCGGACCTGGCAGTTGACCTCCAGCGACCAGATCGAAACCGGTCTGGACTGGCATCGCAAGAGTGAAGACAGCGGCCTGATGCGCGCTTTCGGCCAGCACGACAGCGTGTGGGTCGGCGGTCGTCACGGGCTCTCGGCGCGGGATCAGATCAGTTGGGAAGTGGCACAGAAATCGTTCTCGACGCGTGCGGGCGATTCCCTGGGCAACGGCCAGGCGCTGAAGATGGAATACAACCACACGCTGGAATTCGCCGGGCCGAACTGGACCGTGCGCAGCGGTGTCGATTATCAGCACAACAACGTCAAGGACCGCACCCTGGACTACCTGTCCAGCGCCAACGGCGGCCCGGTGAAAAGCGTTGATGACTCGGACGACCCCGCGGTCGTGACGGCCGACGATCTGCTGCAAAGCCGTTACGGCCAACTGTACGTCGGCAGCTCATGGCGTCGCGGCTTGCCGGGCGCGCTGGTGCGCACTCGCCCGCAATACACCTGGCTGGTGGACGTGACGGCGGGCTGGCAATGGCTGGATCAAACCTTCAACTACGGCATCAACACCGGGATCGGCGTCGAGGTGCTGGGCGGAGACGAATTGGCCCTCACCGTCGGCTACCAATCCGCGCCACAAGGCGGGGATGGTCAAGCGGGCGGAACACTGGGTGTGAGCTACGGCGTGCGATTCGGACGCTGATCATGAAATGTTTACAGGAGAAAAACTGATGCAAGCAATTCGTAATCTGAGCCTGGCTCTGGCAGTCCTGTTCGTCGCCGGTTGCGCCAGCTTCACCGGCGACACCAGCCCGAACCTTCCGCGTACTGCGAAGTGGGGCACCGTGCCGATGATCAACTATTCGCAAACCCCGCAAGCCGGTGAACGCGCCGAGCAGATTTTGCTCAGCGTGCTCAGCAGCCATGGCCTGCAACCCCGGGTTTACCCGGTCAGCACTCAGGGCGAACAAGCGCTGATGGACGACAACGAACGCCTGGCCGGCGCCCTCGATTGGGCACGGGATCAGAAGCTTGATTATGTGGTCGCCGGCAGCGTTGAAGAGTGGCAGTACAAGAACGGTCTGGACGGCGAACCGGCCGTGGGCATCAGCCTGCGCGTGCTAGAAGCCAGCAGCGGTCGTGTGCTCTGGAGCAAAAGCGGCGCACGTGCGGGCTGGTCCCGTGAAAGCCTGGCCGGCACCGCGCAAACGGTGCTCGACACACTTGTTGGCGCCCTTCGGTTCGAGTGAATGCAATGAATTCTCCTCACATGGATTACAGCCTCGCGCCGCGTGCCAGCGGCCCGGTGTCTTGGCTGGAAACACTGTTGGTCACCGGCGCGGCGATCGGCCTGGGCTTGTGGCTGACCCCGCAAGACCCGTTGCAAATGCACGCCGGTTTTCCCTGGCCGGTGCTGGCGCCGCTGCTGCTCGGTGTGCGTTATGGTTTTGTGCGTGGCCTGCTCAGCGCCAGCCTGTTGGTGGCGGCACTGTTTGCGCTGCGCTATGTCGGGCATGAAGCCTACGCCCAGCTTGATCCGTCGTTCATTGTCGGCGTGCTGGTCAGCGGCATGCTGGTGGGCGAGGTTCGCGATCTGTGGGAGCGGCGCTTGCAGCGTCTGCAGATGGCCAACGATTACCGCCAGTATCGACTCGACGAATTCACTCGCGCGCACCAGATTTTGCGGGTCTCCCACGACCTGCTGGAGCAGCGCGTGGCGGGCAGCGATCAGAGCCTGCGCAGTTCGTTGCTGGGCTTGCGCGAAAAACTGCGGGTGATGCCGGACGAAGGCGATGCACTGGCCGCGCTGGCGGATCCGATCGTGGCCATGCTGGGTCAGTACGGCGCGTTGCGTGTGGCCGGGTTGTATCGCGTCGATGAGCGCGAAGAGAACGTGTTGCCCGAAGCCTTGGCGACCATCGGCGTCATGGGGCCTTTGGGCACCGAAGATGGCTTGGTCAAGCTGTGCCTGGAGCGCGGTGAACTGGTCAGCGTGCGTCAGGAACTGATCGATGCCGGCAGCTCGGCGCAGTTCTCGTCGTTGCAGGCCTGCATTCCGTTGATCGATGCTGAAGGTCGTTTGCTGGCGATCCTGGCCGTTCGCCAGATGCCGTTCTTCGCGTTCCAGGATCGTACGCTGAGCCTGCTGGCGTTGCTCGCCGGGCACATCGCCGACCTGCTGCGCCGCGATCCGCAAGTGCTGCAACTGGCCGACGCCGATGCGCAGCAGTTCACCCTGCAACTCAAGCGTTCGCTGGTGGATGTTGAACAGCACAAACTGGCGGCCGGCCTTTTCGCTTTTGAAATGACCCGTCCCAACGATGAGCTGTCGCGTCTGTTTGAACGCAGTCAGCGTGGCCTCGACCTGCAATTGCCGCTGCGCAACAACCGCGATCATCAGCTGTTGCTGGTGCTGCTGCCGTTGACCAGTCCGCAAGGCACCGAAGGTTATCTGGCGCGGATGAACCTGATGCTGCACGAACACTTTGGCATTGAAAGCAGCCTCGACAGCCTCGGCGTGCGCGTGTTGCCGTTCAACCTGGAGCCTGGCTGTGAACGCAACGGGCTGCGTAATTTCCTGTTCAACGAGTGTGGCCTGAATGATCAGCAAGTGGCTGTTTAGCGGAGCCTTGTTGTTAGAGGCGGGCAGTTGGGCCAGCTTGTGGCTCGCGGCGCCCGAGTTGCAACAATTGCTGGTGTTCACCCTCAGCCACGGTTTGGCGTGCGTGATGTTGTGCGCGGCCGTGTGGCTGTTGCTGCCGGCGCGCTACCGTTCGCCGTTGCCGTGGAGCCCGCTGTTTATCTTCAGCCTGGCGTTCTTCGTGCCGGTGCTCGGCGCGGTCGGCGTGGTGGCGGCGATCTTCCCGGCGCTGTACCTGCCGCGCAAACGCGACAAGCAAGCGTGGCAAGCGGTGGGCATTCCGAAACTGCCGTTCCGCGCGCAGTTGCAACTGCACTCGCCGATCTTCGCCGATGGTGGTTTGCAGGACGTGTTGCGCCATGCACCCGATCCGGATCAACGTCTGGCCGCTCTGCTGGCCACTCGGCGCATGCCCGGCAAAGAAGCGGTGCCGATCCTCAAGCTGGCCCTCGGTGACCCGAGTGACGACGTGCGGCTGCTGGCGTATTCGATGCTCGACAAGCAGGAAAGCGACATCAACCTGCACATCCAGATCGCACTCGGCGAACTGGCCGATGCCAACGCGAAAGCGGCGGGTGCGCTGCACGGCAGGCTGGCGCGCTGGTATTGGGAGCTGGCGTATCTGGGCCTGGCGCAGGGCAGTGTGCTCGATCACGTACTCACCCAGGCCAGCGAACATGCCGAGCAAGGCTTGAAAGCGGGCGAGGGCGGTGAGCTGTTCCTGCTGGCTGGGCGCATCGCGCTGGAGCGTGGTGACGTCGAGCGTGCCGAAGTGCTGCTCAGTCAGGCTCAAGAAAACGGCATGGGCGCGGCACAAGTGCTGCCGTTTCGCGCCGAGCTGGCCTTCGAGGCCGGTCGTTACCACGAAATTCCCGGTTTGCTCGCACGCCTTCCCGAGGAAACCCGTCAGCGGCCGCCGTTCGCCGCATTGGTCAGGAGCTGGACATGAGTCACAAGGAACAGGCACCGGTTGCCGACATCTGTCTGCTGCTCGAAGGCACCTGGCCTTACGTGCGCGGCGGCGTTTCCAGCTGGATTCACCAGATGATCCTCGGCCTGCCGGAACTGACCTTTTCGGTGATGTTCATCGGCGGCCAGCGCCAGGCCTATCCGTCCCGGCGCTACGAAGTGCCGGCGAACGTGCTGCACATCGAAGAAGTGTTCCTCGAAGATGCGACCCATCCGACCGACAGGTTGATTGAGCCCCGCGAAGCTGATGAACAGCAGTTGCAGGATTTGTATCGCTTCCTGCATCACCCGGATGCGCCGGACCCGGCACTGGGCGAACGCTTGCTCGACTGCATCGCCCAGGGCCGCATGACCCTCGACGACGTGCTGCGCAGCCGCGCCAGTTGGGAGTCGTTGAGTGAAGGCTATCGTCAGCATTGCGCTGACCCGTCTTTCGTCAATTATTTCTGGACCCTGCGCGCGATGCAGTCGCCGTTGCTGATGCTCGCCGAAGCCGCGCAACGGATGCCGAAAGCGCGGGTGCTGCATTCGATTTCCACCGGGTATGCGGGCTTCCTCGGCTGCATCCTCAAGCAACGCTGGAACTGCACTTATCTGCTCAGCGAGCACGGGATCTACACCAAGGAACGCAAGATCGACCTGGCCCAGGCCAGCTGGATCGCCGAGAGTTCCGGCCAGGCACTGAACCGCAGCCTCGATGCCGGCTCGGGTTACATCCGTACCTTGTGGGTGCGTTTCTTCGAGCGCATCGGCCAGCTGACGTACAACAGCGCCGACAACATCATCGCGCTCTACGACGGCAACCGTCAGCGACAGATCAAGGACGGCGCCCTCGCGGCCCGCACCCAGGTCATTCCGAACGGCATCGACTTGCCGGTGTGGACCGCAGCGCTGGAATCCCGTGCCCACGGCATTGCGCCCGTGGTCGGTTTGATCGGCCGCGTAGTGCCGATCAAGGACGTGAAAACCTTTCTGCGGGCGATGCGCGGCGTGATCAGCGCCATGCCGCAAGCCGAAGGCTGGATCGTCGGCCCGGAAGAGGAAGACCCGGAATACGTCAGCGAGTGCCGCAGCCTGATGGCCAGCCTGGGCCTGGAGGGCAAGGTGCATTTCCTCGGCTTCCAGCGCATCCAGGACATCCTGCCGAAACTCGGCCTGATGGTGCTGACCTCGATCAGTGAAGCGCAGCCGCTGGTGATCCTCGAATCCTGGGCCGCCGGTACGCCGGTGGTCAGCAGCGACGTGGGTTCGTGCCGCGAATTGATCGAAGGCGGCAGCGCCGAAGACCGTGACCTCGGGCACGCCGGCAAAGTGGTGGCGATTGCCGATCCACAAGCCACGTGCGCCGCGATCCTTGAACTGTTGCGCAGCCCGCGACGCTGGCAGGCCGCTCAGGCCAGCGGCTTGTTGCGGGTCAATCGTTATTACACCGAAGCCTTGATGCTGCAGCGTTACCGCGACCTGTATCAAGCCGCCATGGAGAACAGCTAAATGGCCGGTATTGGCTTTGAACTGCGAAAAATCCTTTCGCGTGATTCCTACACGGCGACTTTGCACGCCTACGTCTACGCCGGGCTGATCAGCTCCGGGCCGTGGGTGTTGTCGATCATCAGCGTGATGCTGGTGGGCATCATCAGCATCGGCCTGCTGCTGCCGAACATGCTGGTCGGGCAGTTCCTGGTGACGGTGACGTACCTGATGGCCACCTCGTTGATCCTGACGGGTGGCTTGCAGTTGTTCTTCACGCGCTTCGTGTCCGACCGTTTGTTCGAGCACAAGTACGACCAGATCCTGCCCAACCTGTTGGGCGTGTTGCTGCTGGTCACCCTCGGCGCCGGGTTCTTGGGGATTGTGGTGCTGGGCTTGCTGTTCGACGAGCCGCTGATTTACCGCGTGCTGGTGTTGGCGAACTTTGTGGTGCTGTGCAATTTGTGGCTGGTGATCATCTTCCTCTCGGGGATGAAGGCCTATAACCGCATTCTGCTGGTGATGCTGGTGGGTTACACGCTGATGGTCGCGAGTGCCTACGTGCTGAGCTTTTTGCAGATGCCAGGCTTGCTGCTGGCGCTGTTGATCGGGCACAGCACGCTGCTGTTCCTGTTCCTCTACGACATCCTGCGCGAGTACCGTGCCGAGAAACTGATCGCCTTCGATTTCCTCGATCGGCGCAACGTTTTCCTCAGCCTGCTGGCCACCGGTTTCTTCTACAACCTGGGGATCTGGATCGACAAGTTCATGTTCTGGTTCAACCCCGGCACCTCCAACGAAATCGTCGGCCCGCTGCGCGCATCGATCCTCTACGACTTGCCGATCTTCCTCGCGTACCTGGCGATCATCCCCGGCATGGCGGTGTTCCTGGTGCGCATCGAAACCGACTTTGCCGAGTGGTACGACCGTCTGTTCCGGGCGATCCGCGAAGGCGAAACCCTGCAACACATCGGTCAGTTGAAAACCGAAATGACCTTGTCGATCCGCCAGGGTCTGCTGGAAATCTGTAAGGTGCAGGGGCTGACGGCGGTGCTGTTATTCCTGTTCGCACCGCGCCTGCTGGACTGGCTGGGCATCTCCAGTTATTACCTGCCGCTGTTCTACATCGACCTGATCGGTGTGAGCATTCAAGTGGTGTTCATGGCGTTGCTCAACGTGTTCTTCTACCTCGACAAACGCACCGTGGTGCTGGAGCTGTGCGTGCTGTTCGCGGTGTTGAACGCCATGCTGACGCTGTTCAGCATGTACCTTGGGCCAAGCTTCTTCGGATACGGGTTTACGCTGTCGTTGCTGATTTGTGTATTGCTGGGTTTACACAGGCTTTCAACGGCGCTGGAAGATCTGGAGTACGACACGTTCATGTTGTCTCGCTGACGTTACGGTCAGGCAAAAAAAGGCACTGGCGATCATCGCCAGTGCCTTTTTTTTGTCCGACTGACGTCACTTGTGAGTCGAATTTACGCTGCTAGGCTTGTTCAGTCGGTCCATTCCGGCATGCCCAACATCTGCTTCAGACTGTAGAAAGTTGTACGCGGGAACCCATGTTTTCTACGGGAGGTTTTCCCATGAGACTGCAGCTATTCAAGGCAGCGATCATTGTCGCCAGCATGGCGGCCACCGGCTCGTCTCTCGCCGGTGAAGCATCGCCCACATCCGCTTCACAACCCGACAAGACACAAGCCGCCAGCGCGGTAAAACAGGAGATCAAGCTCACCCGCATCACCCCCGAGTATTGGCGCGTCACCTTCCACAACCCGCCGTACAACATCTACGGCCCCGAGACCATGCCGCAGCTAAATGAGGTTGTCACGGCCATCGAGACCGATCCGAAAGTAGTGGTCGTGGTCTTCGACAGTGACGTTCCGGACTTCTTCCTCACCCACTACGACTTCGTTCCGCCGCTGACCGACACCACCAGCCTGCCCAACGGCCCGACCGGCCTGCCGCCGCTGCCCGACATGCTGGTTCGGTTGAGCAAGGCGCCGGTGGTCTCGATTGTGTCGATCCGCGGCCGCGCCACCGGCGTCGGCAGCGAACTGGCACTGGCCAGCGACATGCGCTTCGCCAGCCGCGAAAAAGCCATCCTCTCGCAATGGGAAATCGGTGCCGCCCTGGTGCCCGGCGGCGGCCCGATGGCGCGCCTGCCACGGCTGATGGGCCGTGGGCGCGCGCTGGAAGTGCTGCTCACCGGCAACGACATCAATGGCGAACTCGCCGAACGCTACGGCTACGTCAATCGCGCGCTGCCCGACGCCGAACTCGATAAATTCGTCGACACCATGGCCCGGCGCATCGCCCGGTTCGACAAACAATCGATCACCGACATCAAACGCCTGGTCGACGCCGCCAGCCTGCCACCCAACGAAGCCATCGCCGCCGAATGGGAGGGTTTCATAGGCTCAGTTAAACGCCCGGCGGCGCAGGCGCGAATCACCCAACTAATGGAGCTTGGCCTACAGAAAAAAGCCGACGTCGAAAAACGCCTGGCGCACTACACCGGCACCTTGGGCGAGGCCTCGAAATGACCTCGCAGTTGTTCCATTCCGATCAGGAGTCACTGACATGAGTGCTGCACTGGAAACCGTTCTCTACACCGCAAAAACCCACACCGTCGGCGGCCGAACCGGCACCGGCAAATCCAGCGATGGCGAGCTGGACGTCAAATTCAGCTCACCCGGCTCGGGCAAACCCGGCACCAATCCGGAGCAGCTGTTTGCGCTGGGCTATTCAGCGTGTTTCATCGGCGCGATACAGGTCGCGGCAGGCAAGATGAAGATCAAATTGCCGGAAGACACGTCGGTGGATGCCGAAGTGGACCTGGGTAAAACCGCCAGCGGGGACTTTCAGCTGGCGGTCAGGTTGAACGTCAACTTTCCTGGATTGGAGGAGGGCGTGAAACGGGAGCTGGCTGACGCGGCACATCAGCTCTGCCCGTATTCGCGGATGACGCGGGGGCATGTGTCGGTGGATTTGAAAGTAGTCTAAAAACATCATCCATCCTGTAGGAGCGAGGCTTGCCCGCGAAGGCGGCGTGTCATTCAGAGATGATGTCGACTGACACGCCGCCTTCGCGGGCAAGCCTCGCTCCTACAGGGGGATCAACTGCGTGGCGCAGATTTGGGCAATTCAACGTTATCCAGCATCCGATTCACCGCCAATTCCGCCAGCATCACAATCTGCTGAATCGCCATCGCTGTGTGTCGATGCGGACCTTCCAGATACCCCGCAAAATCACCCGCCATCACACTGGCCTGAGCCAATGATTCACAGGTATGGGCGAGCAGGTCTTCGTCTTTGATATCAGGGGCCACGAGAAACATCGTACTTGGCTTCCGGGAAACGGGGGATTTGAGGGCGGAGGGATTGAGGTAGTGATCGAGCGCACGGTCGGCGGCTTCGTGGAGTTTTTTTGAATCGAGGGAATCGTACGGGGAAACGTCGTCCGGGGCGGGCGGGTTTGGGGTTTCTTTGATCATGGCAATCGTCCTTTTAAGTCATTGGAGCTGCCACTCTTCCGATTCCACTCGAATAGGTGGCAACTGTGCGCGGGGTGGAAAAACCGAGATAAACGGACAAAACCCGGCAGACCCGAAGGTCTCCCACGCACAGCCGCCATAACTTGAACCTGCGGCCGAAAAAAAGCGCCACAGTATGCCATGGGGGCATGTTTGTTTATCTTCGGGTTTCCACACCCGATCGCTGATGTGCAGCGACCGACAAAGCCTATCTACTCACCTTCCTACCCGACAACCGCCGTGACCTGTCGGAAAGCTCCCTGAAAATCACAGCGTCTGTAGGATCAGAGCGAGATGTTTTGTTTAAAAAACGCCTCCAATCCTGGTGTTTTCCTACAAGACCAGAACCTAGTTCGAAGCCCCAACCCCAAACTTCAACCCACCCCAATTCCAACCCTTCGACTGCTTCGTATAGCAGCCAGCCTGATTCTTGGGCTCGGCATCACAGGCAATCCGCCCGTTCTTGTTGGTGTCAGTGGTTCGGTCGTTGTAGTGCGCACAACCGGACGTCAGGAAAAGGATTGACGCGACAATCAGTGCTTTGAGTTTCATGGTTGCTTCCTTGCGGGTAGATCGCCAGCATATGTCTGGTTGTGTAGAACCAAACCCCCGCCCAAGAGTCAACAAAACCCGCAATTGGCAGGTTTTGTTTCGCTTCGTATTTGGTGGTCAGGAGTCGTTTTGGCGTGAGTGGTAATTTGCTGATTTTTATTGATTTTTATTGATTTTTATTGATTTTAGTATTGGTTGCCTTAGTTGATGTGCAGGTTGGAATAGAGAATTTTGGTTGCTGACTGACACTGAATGCGCCATGTGCTGCGTTCACTCAGTGCATTTTCGGCGATCTTGGTGCTAGCCTACGTACAGGTCCAACAACGGATGGGGATTATGCAAACGCTTAGTTTTTTCAATCACAAGGGCGGTGTCGGTAAGACCACGCTTACAGTCAACGTCGCTGACGCTTTAGTAGATGGGGGGCTTCGCGTACTGATGATTGATGCGGACCCGCAATGCAACTTGACCTCATTTTATTTGGAAGAGAAGGTGCTAGATGAGCTTCTCGGTGAGTCAGATGATGTGAACGGCGGCACAATCTGGTCGGCGATCAAGCCAGTTGTGGATGGGAAAGGGCCCATCAAACTGGTAGATGCATACGAAATCAAGCAAGGGCTATTCCTTTGCCCGGGGGATGTGCTACTTGCCGATTACGAGGAAGAGCTACCAGCCGCATGGACTGGGTCGTTCGCCCGAAAAGAGCGTGATTATGATGTGATGTGCGCGCTTTCCAGGGCTGCCAGAGAGATGGGAGAGAGGTACGAAGTTGATGTTGTCATGTATGACATCGGGCCAAACGTCGGTCCGCTGAACAGAGCAGTAATTTTGGATTGTGACTACTTCATAACTCCCGTCGCTGCAGATTTGTTCTCTCTTCGCGCACTCACGACAGTCGGTAGGGCTTTGGGGCGCTGGATTGATGACTGGAAAACCGTTTGCGGCCTAGCGACACTGGATATGCGTGAGACCTTGCTGCGTGGTTCCCCTACGTATCTGGGGTATGTCACTTCAGCTTATAAGGTTTCCTCAGGCAGAAACTCCACACGTCCGCACGAATATTGGGAAGGAAAGATTGCACCTCGTGTCAAGCATCGGGTTATTGATGTTTTGGGCGCGATAGATGCCGCTTTAGTCCCATTTGCCCCACACAACAAACTTTCCTCAATCAAAAATTTCCATAGCTTGGCGCCCCAAGCGCAGGACTCTGGGCTGGCAATTGGGAAGCTGAGAGGGCACGTCAATTCTGGATATAACGATCAGATTGATGAGGCAAGGGCTGAGTTTGGAGGGTTGGCAGCGACAATTAGGAAGAGGATGGGGTTGTAATTTCTCCTATAGCCTAGCTCACAGTATTTAGCGGCGTACTCGGAGAAAGAGGGCCGCTAGCACTTCATTGGGCATGCCTCGCTACCCTGACCGTGGACGTATGCACAGCGCTGAGAGTTTCACAGGGACATAGGCGGCCCCACAAACCACCAACCCCCAGATGCAACAAAACCCGCAATTGGCGGGTTTTGTCTTGCTTCGTATTTGGTGGGCCGGGGTAATTTGAATCCCTTTAGTAAGATATTGATTTATAAAATTAATATCGATTTTTATTTTTATTTGGAATACCAATTGGAATACCGTGCGAAATTCCACTCCACTTGACCACCCGTTTGCATTCGATCTGACCATCGATTGCATCGGAGTTTACCAGCACGCTTCGTAATAATGATTGGCAGTAAACTGCCCATAGCTTCCGGTGGCGACAGGCAGAAAGCGGCCACAAGCGGATGTTCGGTTCAGAACTGCTATCAACTAAAAGCAGCCGTTCGGAGGGTATACGAAACGTGGGCGATTCAACTAGTGGGCTCGCATATCCGGAAGAACATTTGTTACCTTGCATTCAGGTACATAGCACCTACACACCTGTTGGGGGGGGACAATGACGCAGTTTCGTAAAGAAAACCACTACGTTCCGAAGCTCTACCTGAAGCAGTGGGCGAAGGACGGAAAAATTTCCACCTATCGTCTTCTTGTACCAAGTGCAAGCTACCCGCTGTGGATTGATCAACGTCTGAAAGGCATCGCCTATCAAAGCCACCTATACACGTCGGTAACAGGACAAGGTGCATCCGATGACATCGAAAAATGGCTGGGTAGCGAATTTGAAAGCCCGGCACAGGAGGCGATTTATCTCGCCATCAATGACCAGCGCATGTCTCCTGAGCATTGGAATCGCTTAACGCGCTTCGCAGTAGCGCAAGATCTACGTACACCCGCACGGCTGAAAGAGTTTCTCGCCCGGCAACGCGGAACGCTGGAGAAATTTCTCAATGAAACGTTAGAAAGTTCAATTGGTAAATTGGAGAGAGCAGTAGAATCAGGCTCATTACCCTCAAAAAATCAGCCGAACACCTCAGAAGCTTTCCCCGTGAAAATCAACGTTGAAAAGCTGCTAGACGGTGGAGGTCGGGTACAAGCGAGAGCGGTTGTTGGCAGAGAACTATGGCTCTGGAACATTAAGCATCTCCTCACAAATACCATCGGACGTCTTCCACGGCAGCGTTGGACTATTCTGCGCGCCCCAGAGGGTATTAGCTGGCCGACATCAGACAATCCGCTCATCCGCCTGAACTATCAGGACGCGTCCAACTACGATTTTGGTGGCGGCTGGGGAATGAAAAATGTAGACATTCTCTTGCCGCTCAGTCCTAAGCACATTCTCCATAGCTGCATAGGGCGGCGTTCATGGGGGCGCGGAACAGTGTTGGATGTTGACATGTCCAAGCTAATACGGAGGATTATAATTGAGCACGCAGACCGCTACATCTTCTCAAATGATCCTGATGATATCCACTTGGTTAGACCCAGAATAGTGTGCGCCGAAGCCCACAGGCAAGAGCAGGAAGCATGGCAACGCTGGCACGACGAGCAATGCCTCGCCGAGGTTGAACTCCAGAACAATCTATAGATCGAGCAGGGACTGTGAATAAAGTCCGACTCGGTCGACATTTATTGTCGATTACTAGCTTGAAAACGCAAGATTAGCCAAGGATTCTCTCGTATTCATGAACCATTACCTCTGATGTTATTGCCTGAAATTTTCCCCGAGAAAGGTTCCGCTTAGCTGGCAGTGGATCGGAGTAATCGCCTGTTTTTACCGGGGGCAGATCTAATTATCAGATGTAGGTCATGAGCTGCCCATCTCGACAGGGGGCGTCGGCCAAAAACAGCCAGACAAATAGAAAAGCCTGCACGTAGTGTGCGCACTTGCGAGCGTTTCCAAGGAGAGGCAACCTGTCACTCACCTAATGGTGTGAAACGAATGAGTACGGAAAAACAAAGCGCGTACATAGAAAACGCAAGTCAGTTCTTGCCACAGGCGCCAATGGCTACATCGTTAATGTGGTAGAAAATCCTAGCCAAGCTTAAATTTCATGTTTTGTAAAAACTCTGCTAGCTCTAATGTATCATCTGAAGATGCCAAATATGAGAGTCTTTCATCTATTCTGTCACAAAGCGACCCTATCGTATCGTTCAGACTGCTGAGCAACTCGACATGCTCAAGTTCTCTGAATTTAAGCTTTTCGTAAGTTTTATTGCCTGCTTTGCTAATGGGCTTATATTTTAGAACATGAATGCTGTCGGTAGATAACTGAAGGAAGCTAATATTTTCCCCGTACCTGAATCCTTTGGAGTTCGGGTCTATAATATCAAATATATAGTTTGCCTTATTGTCTACAGCGTTGTTTTTAACCAGATTGCAATCTAGGCAAGCGTACGTAAGGTTGCTTAATGCAAAAGTCATTTTTGGGTGCTTTGATTTGCACCGTATGTGCTCAATATTCCATGACATTCCGTGCTGACCCATGGCCCTTTTGCAATAAGCGCATCTTTTGTTGATTTTTTGTTTAAGGATTTTTTTGACTTTTTCGCGCGCTTCATTAAGGCTTTTTATCTCGTCCTCGGTAAAGTTTACGGTGTATTTTTTGAGCTCGTGTATAGGTTTTGGATTCGAGAAGCAACCCCAGGCTTCAGTTGGCTTTATTGAGTTACTGTTGATTAAGTCTTGTAGCTTCTTTAGGGTTTTACGTCCTGTCTCGTCAGTTATGTTTTTCAAATTGACATTCCCTTAGCATATCTTTCAATTAAACCAATGGCTTCCTTTATGGTTAGAATTTTATCGTCGGATATTCCTGCTTTATATATTAAGTTGTTGAGCTCCCTTATGCCATTCTGAATTGACTCGTCAGACTCGGTGGCCTCAAGTATTACCTCCGTGATTTTTTGATCAATGGCGGTGGTGTTATAGGTTGCTGTATCAAAAAGGTCAAGAGTAAGCTCTTCGCAGCTTCCAAATGACTCTGAGTTTTTAGATTTGTATTCGATGTACTCAAGTTGATTGCTGCTTATTGCCGTTGCCATAGTTGGGGATTGGAGTACGATTATCGCGTCTGTCTCTGAGTCTTTTGCTGCCTCAGATACGATGACAGGTGAGTGAGTCGCTATCAGTACGTGGTAGTTTTCATGTTCTGACATAATTTCAGTTATGAAACTATGAAAGTCCATTTGCCATCTTAAGTGCAGACTGATTTCGGGCTCATCAATCAGCACTAATGTATTGTTTTCGGCATTTGCAATGATTTTTAGTGCGGTGGCAATTCTGTTTTGCTCCCCGGAGCTTAGTTCCGAATAGCTGAGCCTTTTATTGTTTCTTTCAGTAAAAAGCTGAACTTCTGGGTTTAAGCCAAGGTACGCATTTAAGTATTTTGCTTGCTTTAGTGTGATTTTGTTTATTTCAACACCATTTTCAATGATTTGTCCAATCCAGGCTCTGCCTTCTTCGTCTATTATGTTCTCGATCACGGTGTTTTTAAGTTTTCTGTTGTCCACAGTTGCAGAAAGGTTGTTTCTTTTATAGCGACGCTTGACCTCGTCAGGGAAATTAATAGAGAACTCAAGTTCAAACAATTTCCAAAGTTGCTCAAGGTAAACAGTTTTTCCAGGCTTTAGGCCTCTAATTAAGTATTTCGCAATTTCGCGATCGATCGAGCTTTTAAATATGGCGTTACCTACATTGCGTGCGCCTAGGTATTTTCTTCTATGTCCGTCGCCAAATACAAAACGGTCTGTTATGGAGTTGCTGATACATAGGATCGAGCGAACGTTACTCGTTTTAAGGTTTTCATATAGTTCGCATATTTTGGCAAGTAATCGACTTTTCCCTGTTCCGTTATTGCCTATTATGTACGTTATGAATGGGGCAGCGTTTTGTTCGACTGATTCGTTGATATTTTTTGTGAGTTTGTCGATCACACTTTCCATTGTGAGGTGGGCTCCGCCGGGCATAATTTAATTTTTCCGAGAGTAATGGATTGAGTACGGTCATGCGAGAGTCATCTTGCGCGGTCAAGCTTTTGGGGTAAGGGATGCTCAAACGTTGGCGTCAGCTAGATGCTTACCCTTGAGAGCAAACCATGCAGTGAAGTGTGCTCATGTCCTTTGGGGTGTGCACCAAGAATTTCCCTTCTTATGTTTGTACGTTGGGTTCATGTTTTCATATGAAGGCGGGACGGACTATCTACATCGGGTCGATAGCGACCTGACGCAACAGTCTGCTATCGATTGCGGACTCAAACCATATGCCGAAAATGGCAGTATTTAGGTGCCTAAAGGGCTATGGGTGATTCATGCAAGCGTCTGAGCGCTGGCACGGGGATGAACTCACTCCTCTGACCAGCCAAGCGCCGCCATAAAACGTGCCCTCACGGCGCCTTCATGCATATCCCGGACAAATGACAGAAGCAGCTTGAACTGCTGGAAATGGACCCATTGCTCCGAACCATACCCTGTACCTTCTTGGTCCTCGGCATACACGTCGGCAAAAAAGTCTGCAGCCACTTGCGCTACACGCTTGATGACACTCTCCGGATAGCCTCTGGCAAAGATCTCCCCGGCACAAGGGCGAAAGTTCGCGTAATCGGGTACCATTCCTCCCGAACACTCATCCAGCGCACGATTCAGGTCATCAAGTAACTCTGCAGCCTTGCGCTCATAATACTGCGCATGTTCTTGCGGTGAATCGAGGATTGCCAGGATATTGTCGAAGATGCCTTCGATACCACAGGCAATTGTCGATAAACCAAGCCAAGACTCGTTATCGGCACAACGGCGGCGAATAGCGTTGCGGATATAAGCCAAACGTTCGGCCGCCGGGGGATGGCTGTCGCTAAAGTCCATCCCGATTTTTTCAAGGCATTGGTAGATCTGCAACACGAACTCGATGCCGGCGTATCTGAATTGCAGATCGATGGCGTTGGCTGAAGAGTGGTCATCTTCTCTCGCCCCCAACACAAACATCGATCCAAAAAAATCGGCGACAAACTCGTCGAGGTGAGCTGCGAGATCCACCCCCTGCATATCATCCGACAGCTCTTCCAGCATGCCAGGCGTGTCCGAGGCGATATGCCCGATCTCGTGACAGAGCAAAAACGCCTCAGCCTCCATAGCCAGATTGTTTGCTACCCGCATCTGGGCATCGTTGATCGCATAGTCGGGACCATGGGCAACGTTCGTTTCCTGGAACCACCAGAACACTTCTGCTACCAGCCTGGCAGTTTCGTGCAACTCCACTCCAACACTTTGGTCGGCGATCGAGAAGCGAGTCGCGATGATCCGTGCCAACCGGTACACGAACTCTCTTATGCCCGTACTGAAAAGGATGGCATAGCCGTTTTCCAGCCTGGTGATGCTGGCATCAGGGAAAGGATTGTCGATTGTGCCTATCGCAACAGTGTCGGATTCCAACAGAGAAATAAGCGCAGGATGAAACCGGGGTTTCAAGTAGCTGACCAGAAACTCTGCCCAATCCTTCTCATTAAGCTCTTCTAGCAGATCGGAAAATTTCAGTCCGGCAGCCTGCCAAGTCGTGGCAACGGTAGAAGCGATATCCTTCTCTGTGTAGACGCGGCGGCTCGCGCTTGCCTTCCTGGATGCGACGTATTCCTTTGGCGTCATTACTTGGCTCGCTTGAACTTCACCTTGATACCGGCTTGCATACCAACCTCGAGCTTGCCGATCAGCGCAATGCTACCTTTACCATTGACCCCGAGCGATACCTCGATCTCATCGACGCAATAACAACCCGACTTTGCTACCGGCTGTTCGTCCAGCATCGCCTGGAACCGGGATAGCACCGCCTTGAGGTTTTCACTCAGGGTTTCCAGATCCACTTCGGTAGTACTAGTTCTGGGTCGCCCCAGTGAAGGCAACGCGTTGCGGGTTACTGTTTCGGTGGTTTCGATATCCCAGACTTCGATGGTGCGCAATCCACTAGACATAACACACTCCTGATATTGATCACGGTGGCTCACGCTTCAATGAACGCGCAAGGCAGGATGCTCATGATAGCACTTTGCCGCTTTGCCGCTTTGCCGCTGCGGACGGATTTTGGCTCTTCAGACGCACTTTCCCGGCAGATATGATCACGCGATTATGTCTGCTCTCAGCCGATTCTGTTGAAAAAATCAGTTTGCCCAAGCTGCCTGATCATTGACTGGTGAAAACGCCTTTTTTGCACGCTGCTACGTGAAATCCGGGTCCGGAAGCCTCTGCCAAAAGTAAAAATTTCAATCTTGGACGCGTGTTTTTTTGCTGCGCAAACCAGGGCCGACTGTTTTCAACAGAATCGGCCAACAGCAGGCGCTTGCTAAGGGGTGAGGTTACCTACTTCACAACCACGTATTGGTCTACGCCAACGGAATACTTGTATGGCACGCCACCTGTGATAAGAAACTCCTCCGCAGGGGGAACTATACCGTTGAGGGCAAGAAAGTGGATGAGGTAAATACCTGGATTTTCGAGGTTCTGTACGAACGTGATCTCGTAGCTCTCACCTGCACCAACATTCACGAAACTCAGCGGTGCGCGGTTGAGGGTTCCCGCATAACGACCCGAAAGGAGATTGATCGGTTTCTGGTAGATCGGTTTTCCCTCAACGAAGGCAACGGGCACCAGCGTCAAGGCATCATCGTCCAGAGTAACTTTGCTTTCCTTGTTGCCAAGGTTGGAAAGAGTCACCTTAACCTGAAGAAGGTTCTGCCCATCCATAAGTGGCTGAACCGTAGATTCGACCTTTGCCTGGATATGCGATTTCTGTGTGGTCTTCTGATCCAGTTCCTTGAGTGTGTACTCTGTGACTTCCTTTTCCTTTTTCACATATACGGTGGAGTAATAACCCCACACCGCGACGACGATCGCAGCGATGATCGTCGTGGCCTGGGCGAGGATTTGAGCTCCGAGATGGACTTTTTCGATTTTGCTGAGCGTACTCTCTGGCATTCTTGGCTCCCTGTTGAAATAGGCGGGGCATTATTATTTGAAGGGGCAAGCCAAGCCAAGGCTCTCGACCTGGAATGGCTCCTCTACCAAGTGCTCATATTATGAGCTGCCATTACCGGAAGCTTTCGGCCAATAGCGGGTCATCAACGAAGCCGGTGTGAGGCATTCAGGAATGCAGGTTTCAGTTTTAAATACGCATACAGAGTTAAGTGTGAGTAATTACGTGCCACAACACTTTTTGAATTTTTTTCCGGAACCACACGGGCAGGGAACATTTCGTCCGACCTTTTGTTTCTCTGAAATAATTGACTTTTGTTCAGGTGCTATAAACTCAGTTACATTCATTTTGCGCTTTATAAGTGCCGATGTCTGGAAGAAATTCCAGTTTAAATTTTCTTGTTCGTAGTGGTTTTTTATTTCTTGCGTCCAAATCTCGCAAGGCATGAGAATAAAATCTTCTGAGCAGTCCTCATGGTATTTAGGTGCGTTGATCGCAATTCCTACTATTGTTTTTAACTCAGGGAAAGCATTTTTAGCAGCGCCACAAGCAATCTCTAGAATTCTTTGCTTTTTGCTTCTGTAGTCTTTTTGCCCTAATACTGTCTGACTAACTTTCAGTTGAAGAAATACATACGCAGTGCCGTCATGAAAAGACGGCATTACGGTGACCTTTCTAGCTAAACTCCCCAAAGATTCAGGAAAGTCTTCTACCGATTTGAACATTGTGTCCGCTAGGGTTCGACGGATAAAACGAGGCTCCTTGACCATTTCGAATATTGCACTTTTACCGCGCAGTAAGTCAGCATTGCCTCTGAGCGTTCCATCTAGCGAGTTCTGGCACGTGCGCTGGATCATTTCATCCCAGGCATATGATACTTTTGACGCATTCTTGGTCTCTAGATAGACATCGCTTTCTGAGAAATCCTTCCAGTCACCCTCGTGAATCATTAAACCCGTGAAATTTTTTTCGGCCACGCCTATAAAGTGTTTGTTTTGATCATTAATATTTAGTAAGTAGTGTGCTAGCAGGTCTTCCTCGCCGCAATAAGACAATAGGCTCAAGGAGTTAATGGCTTCGACCTTTGCATCAAGATATAAAGAAAAATCAGTAACAGTGTCAAGCTCGTTTAACAATATTGGAAGATTGTGACTGTCGAACACGTGTACTGGCTTGTCCCTGTCCAAATTAATCATAAATGGCAGGCTAGGGGCCGATGAGGCAGCTGACGTAGATGAGTACGAGATTCCCAGGCTGCCGTAAATATTGTCCTCTGACTGTTGTAAGCATGCTTCTTTAGCACCGTGAGCGACAATTATTTTATGTACGATCATTGAGCTTCGATCAATGTTTAGTGGGAATGGAATGGTACATTTTCCATCTACATAAATCTGCCTCCCGCTTTTGATATATCGCTCTGCCCCATGCGCTGTGTTGATCTGTTTGTCTATAACGTTTTTCTTCCACCGATCCCAAAGAACTTTAGGGTCTTTCTCTGAAGTTAAGGGGATTTGATTGTCGCGATCGAAGAAGATAAAAACATAATTTCCGAACACGGCTAACAAATCACATAGCTCATGTTTGTCATCTTTATAAGGGTTTGGATAGGTCCAAAGTTTTAGGAAGGAGCGCTCACAGTACTCAGAAAGGATACGCTCGCTTTCCGTCACGCCCATTGATTTTTTTGACGTCATGACAATTCCATTAGCGAGAAAGTAAATCTGCTATAGCCAAAAAACGATGCGTTGCCGCTTCGCGATAGGTCTCAAAGCGATCCGGAATTTTTTAGCCCCCGTACAGGACACACTACGGAGTCATTTGCACGGTGTCCACAGTAAGCTCAATACGAATTAGCTATGCTTCGTGCTTAAGTTTCGCACGGCAAACGCGCACAAACTCTTCGTACTTTTTCACGAACTCAGCTGATTTCAGGTTAAGAACCTTTGCATCCTCAATGACCGAGGGCGGTCTTGGCCCTCCTGTGTTTCTTTGACTATCTGAGTAAACAGATGAGAGCGTATTGCCTTTAAGCGGTACGGTTCTGCCCGATATTTCGGAAGCGAGGTCAAGGGCTACTTTGTAGAAGTCCTTATTTTTTCGCTCAAGCTCTTGGTCGAGGAACTCGTTTTCTACACTTTCCCAAGTGTCTGCAAACCGATAAAGCGGCTTGACGTCGGCGCTCTGAAAGGAGCCGCCGAAGTCATGTTCTCTGAAGAACCTAGATGTTTGGTTGGGAGGTAGCGCAGCGAGCAACGAGTTGAACAATTCTTTGTCGTGAGCCTGCCCGTTTCCTGGCTTGGCAAACTTAGCGCGTATAGAGTCCCTTGCAAGTATAAAACCCAAAGCAGCTAAGAATGCCAACGCCGGTTCATAGTCAGGGCTTCCCGAATAGTAACCTGCAAGAAACCAAGCTTCTGCCCCGACCAGAGCAATGATGGCGAACAACGTTTCGATGAATCCTTTCATTTCTGTACAGCCTCTGATGTGCAAGTTCGGCGGGTATAGCTTCAGCGCAGTAGCGGAAACTACCGATTTGCCAACAGTCTGTCCATCGGCCTTCCAGGCATCACCACGGTGCTGAAGAGCCAGCTTCGCCAGGCCCTGTTTTATGTGCCCAGCGTTCTCGCCGATTAGGTCCAGCACACTGCGCATGTTCTCGCCGACGTCATTTGATCCGCGCTGCTCGACCCACTGCACGCCGCTTCGAGTGCGAGCTGATTTCAGTACATGCGTTCTAGGGTGTCAGGCAAAGAGTATTCGGTGGGCATGACTTCGACTCCGTTCGAGAAAACCGAAAGCGTAGCAGCGAAGAGCTGGGGGAGTCAGACTAATAGATATCGCGAAAGCGCTTTGCCACTCCCGCTAGTCGCTTGATTATTTTTTCGGTGCGGGCTTTGTCGTGGGCGCCGGGGTGAAGCATGGCGATGAGAACGTATCTATCTTCATCGTAGAGCCCTTGTGCATATACCAATGCAGCATCTTTGGTGGGATCACCTAGAGGACACTTTCGGTCAAACTGCGGTTTACTCGTGGGGAACACTGACGGCGGGATGGCGATGTGAATGTGCATCAAGCCAACGACATAGGCTTCATGTGGATGAGTGTATGGCACGTCGCACCCGAAATATGCCGGGAGCGTCATTCTGTTGGACGCGATGTAGGTATAAAAATCGTCACGCAAAGAGTTCAAGATTGTAGGGTGATTGGACAAAACATCCTTGAAAAAGTCATCGTATGTGTCGGGGCTATACTCGACAATTATCGTCATACGGCATCAGCTCACAAGCTGATGGAGGCGCTCTGTCGAAATGGAAGCCAAGGCTTCCAGCCCTTTCATATCTATTGAACTCTCGTAGCTTTCGGGTACGTGAAACATCTGTTTGAGAATCATGGCGTTCTGTGCTGTCCGCGAACGCGTAGTAGCCAGATTGCGCCGAAGCGCATTGTATTCGTCGCTCATAGTAGGCAAGTTCGAATACAGCTCAGCCTTAGTGGCTAACACTGATTCCAACGCGCGCAATGTGCTCGCTACCTCGGAAAACCGTTCATCTTCTATCACGTGCCGTGGGGGCATGTTCGAGAGCATGGAGCGCCCTGCGTCAAACACAAAGTCATTGAGCTCATTCAAGCTGACAATAGCTTCTTTGATCGCGGTACGAATTTTTGCGTCTTCAACAACATTTCTCTCACGTGCGGCTTCCAGGCGAACGCTCGACTCAGTACTGGGGGCAGCCGCAACCTGTGCGCAATACAGCGACACACGCAAAGTAAGGGAAAGCATGACCTCTTTAGAATAAGGGTCATGACGGTGATGCTGTTGGTCGCGCTTCATGGTCTTTGCCCTCTTGGGCGTGCTCTGGTCTGTTGTTGCTTGCGTTTCAGGTCGGTGTTTAAAAGTGACTCTATATCGTCTGACCAAATGTGCCACCGTTATGTGACCACATTTTTGTAACGACCAGGCATATCAGACAGGCGGCTATTGCTATGCAAAAAAAGGGCCAGCACCCAATTTCAAGCTATGGCGCCGTCGCGTAACAAGTCCTCGAGCGATGCGTGAATGTCGGCAGCGGTGATGCTCTTGGGTTCACGGGGGATGGTTTTGATCGCCCCAGGCTGTGTGAAAGTACAGGCCCTGTTTTGAAGTCTGCGTCGCTATGTAAAATCTGACACTAGGTTGCAGGCAGTGGGTCCTGAAATTTGTGTAGGAGCGCGGTTTTCGTTCCGATTCTGACCTTCAAAACCTGCTCTAAAGCGTTTTTACACAGCCGGGGTCGTTTTTTGCCATTGCGGGGGTGTTTTTCGAGCAGGTTTATCCGCAGGAGAATATCCACGCTGAGATAGATGAAGGCGGGCAAGTGAGCCTGGAGGGTTGCCTATCCACGATTCGAGCGTTAGATCAGCATTTCTCGGTCATTCCCTAATCGCTTCCAGACCAATAGTACGGTGAGTCGATAGTAATACCGGCTGGCGTCGGAATGGTCTTTCAGGTGCTGAGTGAGAAACCAGCGCAAATGCTTGAGCTGCCAGGTCCAGGGATTGTCTCGCAGCCATCGCTGTTGAATGGCTGCTTGCATGACTCGGGCTTGCCGTAGGTGGCGTTGCTGGGTGGCCTTCGAGCCGGTCAGTACGCCGCTTAGGAACTGCGCCATATCGAAGGGCGTGGTCACGCTCGACCTCCAATGTAGGCCGACATCACATCGATCCGGTTATGCCCGAGTTCAAGGCTGATCTGTTGGCGCGCCTGTTGATCAAGGTCGCGGTCAATGCGGTAACAGTGGCCACCATTGACCGGTGCGACGTGGCCCGTGAGCTGTTCGTAACGCTCGCAGGCGTAGGCTGCTCGCAGTTCATGAAAGCCCTTCAGCCCGTGTTCATGTAGCGTGTCGCGGGCGGGGAGCACGGTCTGTTGCAGGAACGCGGCGTAGCTTTCGTCTCGGGCCAGCAGGTTGCGACTATGGGGCGGCGACGCATGACGAGCCAACTGCAGCGCCGCCTTCACCTCTTCATTAGCCACAACCCATCGCGGCGCTGATGCCCCTGAACGGCCGCCTTTGGTGCCGTCCTGAATGTTGATGCGGCCTAAGTGTTCGGCTTCGCGTTGCAGTCGTGGCAGGTCAGCCAGGATCGCTTCGCGCAGGCGCATGCCGGTTTCTCGGGCCAACAGGACAATCGCTGCCACCCGCTCGTGTTGCTGTTCGCCAAGCGCCTCAATCACTCGCCGCACCTGTTGGTGGTCTTGGCCATCCGGCGCGCGGGTGCGTACGCTCGAGCGCTGCAGTCCTAACGCCTGGCTCGGACTGGCGATCCTCACGTCCTGATCACCGCGCAGCGCAGCGAGGGTGCGGTTGACGCTGCTCAGGCGGTTCTGCGCGGTAGCGATGCAGAGTTCACCTTGCTGGATCTGCTGGCGCAGGTATGCGGCGTAGTCCTGCAGCGTCCGTCGATCGATCTGGCGCGCATCGTTGTAACCGGGACCCTCCTCTGACCGACACCAACGCACGAACGCTTGCCATCGATCGATATGCGCTTTGACCGTGGCGAAGTGGCCGCCGGCAAACAGATCCTTGAGTGCTTGTGGGCCGGCGTAGCTCAGCTGGCGGCCATAGCCAAAGTTGCGACCCTCACGCAGACCGACCAAGGCCATCATCATCACCGTTTTCGTTTGTTTGCAGAAAGAGCAGCAAGGCTTTCCAGTGGGGGCTGAGCCTGTCCATCTGCTGCCAGTGTGTCGGGCGGATCAGGAGGACGTTCTCCCAGTGTTGCAGCAGCGCCCCTTCCTCACGCAGTTGCTCGATCAGCAGGGCGATGTTGGCAGGGGCCAGAGGTGGTGTGGCGACAGCGGCGACAGTGGCGACAACCCGCATCGTTTCTGGCCTGGCGCGTGGCGACAGGGTGGCGACAGAGGCGGCGACACGCTTCGACTCGGGCGGCGCTTGATGTTGCGCCTGGTAGCGGCGCACCGCGTCATTGAGGCGAAACATGGCGGACCTCGAAAGTTTTTCCGTCGCGGCTGCTCAGCCAGCGATGAGTGATCAGCAGGACCAATAACGAGGCGGTATGGTCAGCGCTCTTGCGGGCAAAACGAGGACCGTTGCGATTGACGTCGCGGATGGTGAAGTGGGCCCAGCCTTTCTGCACCAGCCAGCGCAGCAGCCGATCCGCCTCTTCACATCGGCTATTGATCGGCTCTTGTTCGGTCAAGCGCTGGATCTCGGCCAAGTAGTAATCCATCAACGTGGAGGCGCGCTGGATGTGTGCTTCCTCCAACGCACTGGCCTCTTCAACCAGAGCGAGCACGCCCGCGATACGCAGTACATTCGCCGCGGCCTTACCCGCGACGGGCTGGACGCCGGCCAGCTCGCCGAACTCGCCAGACTGGAACTCGATGGTGTCGTGAATATCAATCCAGGTACGACGGGCGCGGGGAGTCAGCTCCAGCGTGGTCGGATTGAGTGATCCATCCTTGTGAAGCGACCAGGGCTTTTGCAGCAGGGCGGTGATCCGTTGTTGGTAGCGCTGGATTTTAGTATCCCGGCTCAGGTCGATAGCCTTGTAGAGCCGCTGGCCGGCCAGGCGCTCGGGCCAACTGATCAGGCAACGGCCCAGGATGCCTTGGCCCTTGATCACCGGGTCTTTGAACAGCTGGTTGGCCAGGTAGGGCTGTAGCATCAGATGCAGGCTGAGGCGGCGGTCATAGGCACGCAGGCTTTCTCCGGCCATGGAGCGCGCCCGGTCGATCGGGCTGCCATCCCATAGGGTCGATAAGGTGGTGATCGCCTTGAGCAGGTTCTCTTTGCTCATGGTGCTGCTGCCCAAGAACTGGCCGCCTTCATCATTGAACAAGCCCATGCTGGGCAAGCCCTGGCACAGACTTTTGACCAGGGCCTCAATGGTGGGCTCGGCAATGATCAGTCTCGGCGGTACTGGCTCGGACAGTTCGCCGCCTTTCGCCTCAGCACGCTCCGCTGAGGTTTTGAGTTTGGCCATGATGCTGGTAGCGGCGCGATAGGCTTTGAGCTTTTCCGCATACAGGGTCCACTGCTGTCGTTCCCAGTCGCGCGCGGCCTTCAGTGCCAGCTGATCCACCGCGCTTTTGCGATCACCCGAGGACGCCACCGTCAGTAGGTAGAGGGATAGCGGATAGGTTCGACCGTCGAGTTGGACATTGGCATGGCCCTGGCTCACCAGGGCAGCGCTGGCCAGCACCGACTGTGCAGCCATGGCGCAGGGCACGCCGATCACCTCGGCCAGTCGTTCGACCGCAGGGCCCAACAGATCCCCGAGTGCTTCGACCGGGTAGGGCAGTGGCGCCTGCTGGTATTCCAGCAATGGTTGTGGTGGCTCGAACGCTTCGCACAGTTGCATCGCACTTCTCCTGAGATTATCGACTTCGTCCTCACTCATCCCGCCACGGTTGTTGAGTGTTATCAGGGATCAAGGCCCCTGCGACCTGTGAGGTTTGTCCACTCACGCGGGACTGACGGCTCCTTACGGCCGGGAGCTTGGGCATCTCATGATCTGGCCTCCTGAACACCGATAGCGGTGGGCGGGTGGAGGCTGCACTGGCTGACGAGACCGGTGCCGCGAGATCCTGAGTCGGGTGAAGGCAGGGATGCGATGACAGGGGCATGCCTGACTGTCAGTCAGGTGCAGTCCATTTCATGGGCTGCGCCACCGTCATCGGCATCGCTGTGGTGAGTGAGCATTCGGTGTTTGTCACGCCGATTGTCACGAGGGGGAAAGCCGCAAAGGCCCGTGCGAGCAGGGCTGCAGCAGTGGTAGGAGCGCCCGTCTCTTTAGGAGGCAAAGAGACGGGCAAAAGGTTGGCGCAAGAAATGGCCAAGCGGATAAGTTGCTGCAGAGCAGTCAGGAAGGGGCATGAGTTGCCGCAGTGGGCATTCTGGAAGATTGGGCATCCATCACATCGCTGTGACCGTGCGAGCCGCCGGACGCTAATCGCACTTCGGAAGAACCACCACGATGTGGCGTAGCCTCAAAGGTTCTGGCTACCTGGGAGCTGCCAACGGCAGCGTTTTGAGTCTTCTTTCTATCGTCCGCATATGGTTGGGTCAACCGGATTGCGCGCAGCCGATTGGGCCAACCAGCGGTGCTGGAATGCCTTGGTCGTGAGGGGCGTTGGATGGACGATGAGCCGTTCGTCGTCTTTTAAATGTGAGCCCCAGCGCATGGGAATGCGGAGCCTTCCTATGCGCTGGGGCTTGGCCGGAGGAGCGCAGACATGCAGGAGGTTTGGCGACAGTCGCTACTTCTGTCGCCATGCTGCGCGCCACGGATTACGTGGGTTGTCGCCGGTGTCGCCGCTGTCGCCAGCAGAACCGTCACTGCGTCTGAGGCGTTACGACTGTCGGCGCCATCCGCTGAGTGCTTAGCGTATCGGCACGGCGTTGCGGTCCTGCGTTTGATTGATCGCAGATGCCAGCAGGCTGCCAGTGGAGGCCTTCTGGATATGCTCACTTTACCAATCCATCATCGGGCGGCGGCGTTGGATGTCATCCGCGCGGTTGTATCTGACAGCCTCACCCGCTAATCGTTACACTACGCGCACCTTGTCAGGCTGGCGTTTTCCCGGCTTCGCCTATTGCCCGCCGTGTTGCTTCGCTGGGTATTAAACCCATTATTCAATTCAGGTAGTCATCAGCAGTGATCACAGGCGCCATCAAATCCCAAGTTGACCAGATCTGGAATGCGTTCTGGAGCGGCGGTATTTCCAATCCCATGGAAGTCATCGAGCAGATGACCTATCTGCTGTTTATCAAACGTCTGGACGAGTTGCAGACGGTTAAAGAGCGCAAGGCTTCGCGCACTGGACAGCCGATTGATAAGCCGATTTTCAGCCCCTACCAGGCGCATTTGCGTTGGGCGGCGTTCAAGGCTCTAGGTGATCCGGCCAGCTTGTACACGCTGATTGCCGACAAAGTGTTCCCTTTTATCAAGTCGCTGGGCGGAGAAGATGGCGAGTCCACTTATGCCGCACATATGAAGGATGCGCGCTTTACCATTCCCAACCCGGCGCTGCTGGCCAAGGTGGTGGACATGCTCGACGCCATCCCCATGGAAGACCGCGACACCAAGGGCGACCTCTACGAATACATGCTCGGTAAAATCGCCAGCGCTGGGCAGAATGGTCAGTTCCGCACACCTCGGCACATCATAAAACTGATGGTCGAGATGATGGCACCCAAACCGTCGGACACCATTTGTGATCCGGCCTGCGGCACCGCCGGTTTTCTGGTGACGGCTGCCGAATACCTCAACACCCACCATAGCCAGGAGTTGTACCAAGACGCAGCCAGCGCGAAGCGTTTTAACCACGACACCTTTCACGGCTTCGACTTCGACAACACTATGCTCCGCGTCGGCTCCATGAACATGCTACTGCACGGCGTGGAAAACCCGGCGATTGAAAACCGTGACTCGCTTAGCGAGGGCCACGCCGGCGTCGAAGGGCAGTTCAGTCTGATTTTGGCCAACCCGCCGTTTGCCGGCAGCCTGGATTACGAGGCCTGCGCCAAAGACTTGCAGCAAATCGTTAAAACCAAAAAGACGGAGCTGTTGTTTCTCGCCCTGTTTCTGCGCCTGATGAAGGCCGGCGGCCGTGCGGCGGTGATCGTCCCGGACGGGGTATTGTTTGGCTCTAGCAATGCGCACAAGGCGCTGCGTCAGATGCTGGTGGAAGAGCAGAAGCTGGACGGCATTGTTTCCATGCCCTCCGGCGTATTCCGCCCCTACGCTGGGGTGTCCACCGCGATATTGCTGTTTACCAAAACCAATTCCGGCGGCACCGATAACGTCTGGTTCTACAACATGCAGGCCGACGGCTTCTCGCTGGACGACAAGCGCAACCAGCTAGATGCGAGCGAGCACGAAAGCAATAATCTGCCCGACATCATCGCCCGCTGGCATAAGCGTAATACCAGCGCCGGCCTCGACCGCACCGCGCAATGCTTTCTGGTGCCCAAGGCCGAGATCGTCGCCAACGACTATGACCTGTCGATCAACCGCTACAAGGAAGTGGTATACGAACAGGTGCAGCACGAAGCGCCGCAGAAGATTCTGGCCGAGTTGAAGGTTCTGGAGGCGGAAATTATGCAGGGCATGGAAGAGTTGGAGGGGATGTTGTGACCGGGGCGACGATGACCACTGTTGGCGCAGTTCTACAGCGCATTGAGGCGGGTCGTAGCACCAAAACTCTGGAACGACCAGCTAAAGACGGCGAACTCGGAATTCTTCGTGTTAGCGCTGTTACATGGGGGGAGTTTCGTCCTGGCGAGAATAAGGCAATGCCATTGGACTACGATCCTGGAAATGTTCCGCGCCCGATGAAAGGAGACATTCTTATTTCGCGGGCGAATACCCGCGAGCTCGTTGGTGCTCCAGTCATGGTAGAGGCAGACCACCCAAATCTGCTTCTATCAGACAAGATTTTAAGACTCGTTCCAGACTGCAACATTGTTGTGCCTCGTTATTTGCTACGTGCATTGCGATCGTCAATAGCCGCATCACATTTTTCACAGTGCGCGGGTGGCACCAGTGGATCGATGACTAACATCACTCAAGGTGACATTCGAGCAACTCCTCTGAGATTGCCGTCTCTGCCCGAACAACGCCGTATCGCGGCGATTCTGGACAAGGCCGACACGCTGCGCGCCAAGCGCCGCGATGTCATCGCCAAGCTCAACCAAATGCTGCAATCCGTGTTTCTTGAAATGTTTGGCGACCCGGTGACCAACCCGAAGGAATGGCCGGAAAAGCTCCTATCTGAAGTAGTCAATCAAGGGACAATTGTCACTTATGGGATCGTTCAGGCCGGTAAGGAGTTTCCTGGCGGTACTCCATATATCCGTACCGGTGATATCGCTGCCGGAGAAATAGTTGAAGTAGGACTAAGACGAACCGATCCGGTAATTGCAAAGAAATTCAGTCGGTCCCGGGTCGAAGCAGGCGATATCGTCATGAGTATCCGAGCGACCGTTGGGACCACTGCGCTTGTACCCAAATCCTTGGATGGAGCGAATTTAACGCAGGGGACCGCGCGTATTGCCGTAGGCGAAAAGATCGCCCGGAATTTTGCTCTACACCACCTTCGCTCTGCGGGAACTCAGCGCTGGATTGAAAGACAGGTTAAAGGAGCGACATTTCGAGAGATCACTCTTGGTCGATTGAGGGAGCTTCCGATGATGATTCCGCCAAGAATCCTACAAGATAAATTCGATTTGATATGCCAGCACGTCAGTACAAGTGCGCTAGCCTCTCAATCAAGTTTGGCGGGACTAGAGAAGCTGTTTACTTCACTGCAGCAACAGGCATTCGAAGGAAAACTTTAGTCTTTCAAAAGTAACCCAATACGCCACGGAATAGGCAATCCAAATGGCTCAACTCTTTCCTTCCCGCACCACCTGCCGCTTCGACGCGCCGGGTGGACGCCGGTTAGCAGAGCGCTTGGAGAAGCAGCTCGAAGGCGACTATCTGTGCTGCCTCGATATCCCTATGGGGCCAAAAGCCTTGCAGCCGGATTTTGTGCTGATGCATCCGTTGCGCGCCGTGCTATTGCTGGAGGTCAAGGGCCGTGGCACGTTGTATGGCAGTGAGGATGCAGTCAAGATCGTCAGTATGCATTCGAGCAAGGGCCTGGAATTCGGCCTTGTGCCGATTCCCAGTCTGGGTGACATGCCGAAAAAGGGCGAAGACGAGGCCGACGCGGCGCGCGTGCTGTATGTGGCCATGACTCGCGTGATCGATCGGCTGGTAATGACCTACCGTGAACCTTCCAGCTCTACCCGCAAAATTCAGGACTCAATCGGCAGCGTGCGCCAGCACCTGGACGAGATGGACTCACAGAAGGCAGCCGGTTGATATGAGCAACTTTGGATTTCTCATCCCCGAATTTAAAACACTGTTTGAGCCGGCGAAAGGCGCGGAGCAACTGGTGTATTCCGACCCGCGTGCCTGTTGCATGCGTACCCGCCATGCGCTGGAGCAGGCGGTGCATTGGCTGTACGAGCATGACCGCGACCTGCGCATGCCCTACGACAACGGCCTTAATCTGCTGCTGACTCAGGTGGAGTTTGTGCGCCTGCTGCCGCCGCAAATCCATCAGAAGGCGCGCTTGATTCAGAAGTTCGGTAATCAGGCGGTGCATGCCAATCAGCCGATTGGCTACAGCGATGCGATGAAGCTGGTGCGCGAGCTGTTTCATCTGCTGTTCTGGCTGGCGCGCACCTATACCCGCGCCAGCGACCCAAAGAGCATCGACGCCGCGTTTGACGAAAAACGTGTGCCGCAGTTGGTCAGCCTTAACGAGGCGGCAGCCTTTACTCGTACGGAACTGAAAAAGCAGGAAGCCAAATTCCAGCAAGAGATTGCAGCTCAGCACTGCACCCTTGAAGCCCGAGAGGCGGCGATTGCCGAGCAAGCCGCAGGCCTAAGTGAGCGCGAGTCGCTGCTGGCGCGACTGGATGCTGAACTGGTTGCCACCCGTGCGGCACTGGCCCAGGCCAAGGCGACCAATATCTCAGTGCCGGATAACCATGATTACGACGAGGCCGACACCCGCCGTTTGTTTATCGATGTGCTGCTGCGCGAGGCCGGTTGGGAATTGGGCAAAAACGCTGACGCCGAAGTGCCAGTCAGCGGCATGCCCAACGGGCAAGGTGAGGGTTTTGTCGATTACGTGCTGTGGGGTGCCAACGGCAGACCATTGGCGGTGGTGGAAGCCAAGCGCAGCCTGAAAGACCCGGACGTGGGGCAGCAGCAAGCCAAGTTGTACGCCGATTGCCTGGAGGCCGAGAAAGGCCAGCGGCCGCTGGTTTTCTACAGCAACGGCAACCACACCTGGCTGTGGGACGACCGCCGTGCGCCGCCACGCGAAGTACAGGGTTTTTATACCCGCGATGAACTGGAATTGGCGATTCAGCGGCGCAGCCTGCAAACCGACTTGTGCGAACTGCCGATCAATAGCGAGATTGTTGAGCGGGCGTATCAACACCGGGCGATTCGAGCGATGACCGAATCACTGAGTCAGGGCCGCCGCGCCGGTTTGCTAACCATGGCCACCGGCACAGGCAAGACGCGGATGTCGATTGCCCTGATCGAGCTGTTGATGCGGGGCAACTGGGTTAAGCGCGTGCTGTTTCTGGCTGACCGGGTAGCCCTGGTAAAACAAGCCGCAAATGCCTTCAAGGAGTTCCTGCCGGACTCCAGTCCTGTCAATCTTGTTACCGACAAAAATGGCCAAGGTCGGGTGTATCTGTGCACCTATCCGACCATGATGGGTTTGATCGACCAGATGGAGGGCGACCGTCGCAAGTACGGCGTTGGCCATTTCGACCTGATCGTGATCGACGAGGCGCACCGCAGTGTTTACCAGAAGTACGGTGCGATTTTCCGTTACTTCGACAGTTATCTAGTAGGCCTGACCGCTACCCCGCGTGACGAAGTGGATCGCGATACCTATCACCTGTTCGGTCTGGAAACCGGTGTACCGACCGATGCCTACGGCCTGAATGAAGCGGTGGATGATGGTTATCTGGTGCCGCCCAAGGCTTATTCGGTGCCGATCAAGTTTGTTCGCGAAGGCATCCGTTACGACCAGCTCAGCGATGATGAGAAAGAGCACTGGGAGTCGCTGGATTGGGGCGATTACTGTGCCGAAGGTGATGCACCTACCGAAGTGCTAGCGTCTGAGGTCAACAAGCAGCTATTCAACGAGCCAACCGTTGACCTGATGCTAAAACACTTGATGCAAAATGGCCTGACAGTGGAGGGTGGCGACAAGCTCGGCAAGACCATTATTTTTGCAGTGAACCAAAAGCACGCCGATTTTATCGCCCGGCGCTTCAATCATCATTACCCGCACTTTAAGGGTGAGTTTGCCCGGGTTATCACCCATGCAGTGAGTTATGCGCAGACCCTGATCGATGACTTCAGCAGCAAGCTGAACAAGCAGCCGCAGATTGCCATTTCCGTGGATATGCTCGATACCGGCATCGACGTGCCACAGGTGTTGAATTTAGTGTTCTTCAAGGCCGTCCGCTCAAAGGTGAAGTTCTTGCAGATGATCGGCCGCGGCACGCGCCTATGCCCGGACCTGTTTGCGCCGGGTGTGCACAAGCGCGAGTTCGCCATCTTCGATTTCTGCGCCAACTTCGAATACTTCAACGAAAACCCCAAAGGCGCTTTGGGCGGTACGGCCGAACCGCTAGGCAAGCGGTTGTTCAAAGCGCGGCTGGATCTGCTGTCGTTGTTAGCGCCGAAGGACGTTCGCGAGCCTGTTGATCTGGCGGAAACCAGAGGCCGGTACGATGCCTTTGTCGAGCTGCGCAGGGAGTTGACCGACGAGCTGCACGACGAAGTCGCGGCGATGAATAAGGACAACTTCATCGTGCGTACCGAACTTGAGCACGTAACCCGCTTTGCCGAGCGTGAAGTTTGGAATGCGCTGGATGATGCAGCGCTGGGTGATCTGCGCAGTCACGTCGCCGGCTTGCCGAGTGAGCGCGCTCCTGAGCACATCACCGCCAAGTTGTTCGATCTCCTGTGCCTGAATTTGCAGCTGGCGTTACTTCGCTCGACCAGCGACTTCGTGACGTATCGAGACAAGGTGGTCGAGCTGGCCAGCCAGTTAGAAGTGATGGACAGCATTCCGGCAGTGCATGCTGAACTTGCGTTGCTTCAGGACGTGCAAACCGACGAGTACTGGCAGGACATCCGCTTGCCGATGCTTGAGCAACTGCGGCGCAAGATGCGTGAGCTGATCAAGTTTATCGAACGCCGCCCGAGCAACCCCGTTTATAGCGTGCTGAGCGACGAGATTGGCGAGGCGACTGTAGTCAACCTGAAAGATTTCAATACCGGCATCAACCTGGAGCAATACAAGAAAAAGGTCGAAGCCTATATCCGTGGCAATGAGAACCATGTGGCCATCGCCAAGCTCAAGTTTAACCGGCCCCTGACGCCGAGCGATATGAGCGAGCTGGAGCATTTTGTCTACGAGTCGGAACCGGTTCAGAGTCGCGAGCAGTTCGAACAGTGCTACGGCACTGACCAACCGCTGACACTGTTGATCCGATCATTGGTAGGTTTGGATCGCAATGCTGCAAAAGAGGCTTTCGGTCAATTCCTCGACGAGAACCGCTACAGCAGTCAACAGATTCGTTTTGTTGAAATGATCATCGAGCGTCTAACCCGGCAGGGCGTGATGGAGGCGGGTCAACTATATGAACCGCCTTTTACCGCGTTGCACCACGAGGGATTAGACGGTGCGTTTGGCGACGCGGATGCCAACGCGATCATTTCGGTGATCGCCTCAATCAAACGCAGTGCGGCAGCCTGATGGCGACTGACTCAATCATGGGCGCTGCCCGGTTTGCGCTGGCGTCGGGGTTGTAGCGTTGTTGGCTAAGCGCTTGGCGATATTCGCCACTTCTGTCGCCACGCTGCACGCCACGGATTACGCGGGTTGTCGCCGTTGTCGCCAACGGTGAGTCCTCAGCGTATCGGCACGACGTTGCGGTCCCTGGTTTGATTGATCGCAGATGCCGACAGGCTACCGGTGGCTGCCTTCTGAATATGCTCACTCCACCAAGCCATCATCGGACGCCGGCGTTCGATGTAGTCGGCTCGGTTGTAGGCGCTCCGCACCTCATCCTTGTCGACATGCGCCAGTGCGACTTCGATGAGCTCCGGATCCCACCCATGTTCGTTCAGGATGGTGCTGGCCATGGAGCGCATGCCGTGGCTGACCAAGCGGTCCTGGAAGCCCATGCGTTTCAACGCCATGTTGGCTGTCTGGCTATTCGCGTGGGTGCGCGGGTTTCTATCTGACGGGAACACATATTCCCTGTGGCTGCTATGGGGCTTAAGCGTCTCCAATAACGAGAGTGCATGTTCGGTCAGCGGAATTGTGTGCGGACGACGCTTTTTCATCCGCTCCGGAGGGATGGTCCAGATGCGTTTGTCGAAGTCGATGTCTGCCCATCGAGTGGTGGCCGCCTCGGCAGGGCGAGTCATGGTATGAAGTTGCCATTCGATCAGGCAGCGGGTCGTCCGCTTGATGCTGGCGTTCGCGATTTCCATCATGAGCTCCGGAAGCTCATCAGGTGGTAGCGCGGCCATATTCTCTTTCTTGGGTTTCTTGAACACCGCTCGAATGCCGCTGAGAGGGTTAGCAAAGATCATTCCGGAGTTGACCCCGTAGGTCATGATCTCGTTAAGGCGCTGGCTCACTCGCTTAACCGTCTCGAGGCTGCCTTTGGCCTCAATCGGACGAAGCAGCTTGATGACCATCGGGGCGTTCACTTCCGATAACGGCGTTGATTTCATACTTGGAAAAACATGCAGTGTGAGCGAGCGCCAGATGTCTTCGGCATACGCTGGTGTGACGGAATCCTTCTTCAATTCGAACCAGGCGGTGGCCACGTTCTCGAACGTATGTTCCGTTTCCGCTCGTTTAGCTTCCTGTAGCTCATTGCGTTGAGCTTTGGGGTCGATACCCTGTGCAAGCAGCTCTCTGGCCTCAACGGTTTTCTTCCTAGCTTGCGCAAGAGAAACCTCGGGATAAGAGCCGAGTGCCATGTTGATTCGATTTTTGGTGACGGGATGCCGGTAGTTGAAATTCCACTGCATCGAGCGATTGACCCTAACTCGCAGCTGGAGCCCGTCGCCATCGGTGAGGACGAAATCCTTGTCTTTCGGTTTGATCGCCTTGAGCTGGCGGTCGGAGAGGCGGGTGGTTTGAGCGCACATGAGATGTACTCCATGACACTTTTTGGTATTCCCAAGATTAGCCTCGGGTAGCCGGGAATACCATTGGGAATACCAAATCGTCTGGAACTTAAAAAGCCTCGAAAGCCACCAATAGCCCTGAAACCCCCGTATTTACTGGATTTCAGGTACAAAAAAAGACGTCCGTGGACGTCTTTAGATGATGAAGTGGTGGAGCCGGGGGGATTTGAACCCCCGTCCGCCAGTACTCCGCTGTCGGTACTACATGCGTAGCCGTTTCTATTAAGTTAACCCTCAGCGACCCGAAGGGCAGGGTGCTTTGGGCGAGTTGTGTAAGTTTTAGCCGCTTCGTCCACAACGTACTGCACGGCGATTCTGTTCTATATGACAATCACTTTGGGTTTACAGACATCCCCTGATGATTGCTGGACCCGAAGGTACCAGGAGGGAAGGGCTAAGGCTGCTTACGCAGCGAGAGCGTATTCCCCGTAGGTTTCGTCATTGGCAACTATAGAAAGTTGCAACAGTGGATTTACGAGTTCTGTTACCAACTCGGCATGCACCTAAAGTTTCGCAACCGGCGTCGAATCCTAAACGGCCCCGAGCCTGTTGCTCTGTGAATCATGATGAGCAACAAGCCTGCGCAGTGTACGTCAAACGGTCACGGAAGGCCAACCCGAAGGTTGGCCTTCCAGGTTTACTTGGCTGGCTCGCTGGCCAGTTTGTCCACACGGGACAACGCTTGAGTGGCTGAGGCGACGCATTTGTCGTCATCGCCGGCCTTTTGCGCTGCTTCGGCATCCGCCTGCATGCGCTTGATATCCATCGTGGTGTTTTCAGACGTTGCCGGGATCGTGGTGACTTTGTTTTTCAGCTCCTGAAGTTTCACCGTGCACAGGTTGGTGTCGGCAGCGAAAACGGGAGAGGCCAGCATTGCAACAGAAATAAATAAACCAGCAAGAGCGGTACGTTTCATGGGTATCTCCTTGAACTGATGGTTTCGGTGTTGCCGTATGAGCGGGCGGCTCGGGCGAGTCCGAAAAATAAGCCACGATTGATTGGGGCCTACCTAAAAGACCACGTCACCGCGCAGAAATTCGGTTTTTTCAGAAAGGCTATGAAAAAACTGGCGATAGGTGCAGTGGCACTAAAAATGGGGGGCAATTGCCTCTGTATCGCGGGTGGGGTTGTGTAAGTTTTAGCTGCTTGAACCGGCGTCAAATCCTAAACAGCCCCGAGCCTGTTGCTCTGTGATTCAACGTGAGCAACACGCCCGCGCCGTGTGCGCCACCGCGGTGGATAAGGCCAACCCGAAGGTTGGCCTAGTCACACGGGATTACTTGTTGGTTGGGTTGCGCAGTTGAATTTTCTCCATCAAACCACTTGTTATTCCAATGCACCCCTTGTCGTCCCCTGCGGCTTGGGCTGCTTTTGCTTTGTCCAAGCCGGCTTGTACGTTGTCCTCGGCGTTCTCTGATACGGCGGGATCAGAATCCAGAGCCTGCTGAATAAGATTTATGTTTTGTTTGCAAAGGTCTTTATCTGCCGCAAACACCGGCGAGGCCAACAGTGCGGCGGTGATGAACAATCCAGCAATAGCAGAGTGCTTCATGGGTATCTCCTTGCGCATGAGGGCTCGGTGCTGCCGGTGAAGTAGGCTGCTGGCCGAGGTGGTTATAAGCCCGTTCACAGGGCCTAGCTAAATGACTATAGCCGCATGCTGGAATTCGGTTTTTTTTTGAAGGAGTGTCGAGAAGATTGGCGCAACAGCAGTGCATGGAGCAGGGGCGAAATCGCCCCGTTTTCACCAAAGCACCCTCAAGCCGGCCGCACTTGCGTCACACGATCCACCAAGTAAACCAGACCGTGATAGTCGATCCCGCCATGTTGGCTCAGGCCGATTTCGCAGGTGCGGCTGGTGGAAATTCCCTCGCTGCACTGCTGCACCGCATCCTTCAACGTCCTTAAAGAATGAGCGTTCAGCTCCGGCGTGGTGAAGCCCTTGTCTCCGGCAAAACCACAGCAGTGAATGCCCTCGGGAATGACCACGTTGTTGCTGCACTTACGCGCCAGATCAATCAGCGCCTGGCTCTCGCCAAGATGCTGAGTACTGCAAGTGACGTGCACCGCGATCGGCGCATCCTGCGGTGTGAAATCCAGACGATCCATCAAATGCGTACGAATAAAACGCACCGGGTCGTACAGGTCCAGTCGAGCTTCGCCCAGGTCCTGAACCAGCCGCAGCGTACATGGGCTGGTGTCGCAATAGATCGGATCGAGCCCACCGCGACTGGCGTGCAGCAACGCGCCGATCAGTTCCTGACGTTTGTGTTCGGCCTGTTCGGCGTAACCTTTTGACGCGAACGGCTGGCCACAGCAGAGGCTGTCCTGGTTATCCGGAAAGACGACCTGGTAACCGGCCTTTTCCAGCAGGCCCCGGGTTTTGTCGTACAACGACATCTGCTCTTTATCACCCGCCGCCGGGCCCATGACCCGCGAAACGCACGCCGCGAGATAAACCACGCGGGGACGCTCATCCGATACGACCGGGCTGAAGCGAATGGCTTTTTCCGGCTGCGGCATGGCGTTGGTCCATTGCGGAACCTGGCCTTTGGACAACTTCGTCAGCGTCGCCGACAGCTTTGCCAGACGCGGCGCCCCCAGCAGCATTCGCGCACCGTTGGCCACATGCAGAGTAAAGCGTGCACCTTGCAGGGCGGTGGCGAAATTTCCTTCAAGCCAGTTGGCGGTTTTCGTATGCGTCGCGTTACGGGCGCGAAGCTTTTTCACCAGCTCGCCGGTGTTGATGCCTACAGGGCAACGTTGCGCACATAACCCTGTGGCTGCGCAGGTGTCGATGCCCTGGTATTCGTAGGCTGCTTCCAGTTCGGAGGTGTCGACGCCTGCGCGTTTCTTCGCCTGGATATCGCGCCAGATCACGATGCGCTGGCGCGGGCTCAGGGTCAGGCCTTTTGACGGGCAGACCGGTTCGCAGAAGCCACACTCGATGCACTTATCCACAATCTCATCGGCGGCCGGCAATGGTTTCAGGTGCTTGAGGTGGATCTGCGGATCCTCGCTGAGCACCACGTCCGGGTTGAGAATGCCGTTTGGGTCCAGCAGGCGTTTGAGCTGCCACATCAACTGGTAAGCATCGCTGCCCCATTCCAGTTCGACGAAGGGCGCCATGTTGCGACCGGTGCCGTGTTCGGCTTTAAGCGACCCGCCGAATTCCACTGCCACCAATTGCGCCACGTCGTCCATGAACGCCTGGTAGCGTGCGACTTCTTCCGGGTTGTTGAAGCCTTGGGTGAAGACGAAGTGCAGATTGCCTTCCAGCGCGTGTCCGAAAAGGATCGCTTCGTCGTAGTGGTGTTTGTCGAACAGCTCGATCAGTCGGTTCACGCCGATGGCCAGTTGTTCCACCGGGAAAGTCACGTCTTCGATGATCACCGTGGTGCCGGTTTTGCGCACCGCGCCGACGGCGGGGAAGGTGTCTTTGCGGATCGCCCAGAGGCGAGCGTTCTCGACCGGGTCTTCGGTGAAGTCGACTTGTTTTTCCACCGGGAACGAAGTCAGTGACGCCATGATTTGCGCCAGTTGTTCCCGCAGCAAAGTGGACGATGCCGCGCGGGATTCGATCAGCAGCGCGCAGGCATTGTTCGACAGTTGCTGTACGAAAGCCGGCATGCCGGGTTTGTCCTGCACCGAACGCAGGCTGCGACGGTCGAGCAGTTCGACGGCTGACACTGGTTGGTTTTTCAGCACGGTGACGGCGTTGCAGCAGGTTTCCACGTCCGGGAACACGATCAGCGCCGAGGCCTTGTTTGGGTGGTCGATGACGGTGTCGTAGGTTACCGCGCTGATGAAGCCGAGCGTGCCTTCGGAGCCCACCAGCAAGTGGCTCAAGATATCCACAGGCTCGTCGAAATCCACCAACGCGTTGAGTGACAGGCCGGTGGTATTTTTCAGACGGTATTTATGGCGGATTCTTGCGGCCAGTTCGGCATTGGCGCGTGTCTCGCGGCCCAAGGTCGCCAGACGCTCGAGCAGCGAAGCATGACTCTGGCGAAACGACGCGACGCTCGCCGCATCTTCTGTATCGAGACGGCTGCCGTCGGCCAGCACCAGGCGAATACCCGCCAGCGTGTGATAGGTGTTCTGCGCGGTGCCGCAGCACATGCCGCTGGCGTTGTTGGCAACGATGCCGCCGATTTTGCAGGCGTTGATCGAAGCCGGGTCGGGGCCGATCTTGCGCCCGAACGGCGCCAGCCAAGCGTTGGCCTGCGCACCGATTACGCCGGGTTGCAGGCGGATTTGCGTGCCTTGGCCGCGGATCTCGCGCCCGTTCCAGTTATCCCCAAGCACGATCAGCACCGAGTCGCTGATGGCCTGGCCGGACAGGCTGGTGCCGGCGGCGCGGAAGGTCACCGGGACGTGATCCCGTTGCGCCAGTTTGAGCAGCGCGACCACTTCGTCTTCGGACTCGACACGGATCACCAGTTTCGGAATCAGCCGGTAGAAACTGGCGTCGGTGCCGAAGGCCAATGTCGACAGCGGGTCGTCGAAACGTCGCTCTTGGGGAATCAGTTGCTGCGCATCTCGCAGAAAAGCCGCCGGTAGACTCATTGGTCCTCCAGAATCAAAACCACCAGGTCTTTCGGACCGTGCGCGCCGTAGGCCAGGACTTGTTCGATATCAGCGGTTTTCGACGGGCCGGACACCAGCAAAGCGTTGGTGGGCATGCCCTGGGCCCAGTTGAATTCCTGTTGCACCTGATAGAAGTTGTCGCGGATCTCACTGGCCCTGAGCAGGGCGAAATGCACCGGCGGCACCAGGCTCATCAGGCGCGGTTCTTCCCGCGTCGGCCAGAGAATCAGGCTACCGGTGGCGGCGATTGCGCCGAGGGTGGTGGTCAGGCTGGCCGGGGTGTCGTTGAACAACTCGGCTTTCCATTCTTCAACCGGGCGGTCGTAGGACTTGAGTGTCGGCAGACCCGGATTGTTCGCCCAGTGTTGAGTGACACGTTGACCGTGAGGCGTAGTTGGCGCGATCAACAGGCTCGGCAACTGGCGGTCCCGCAATAACTGAGCAAGCAATGAAGGCCAACCCTCGCCGGACGTCAGGTGGATTTCGGTATGCACTGCTTCCATCAGTTTGCGCAGTTGCGGGATGCGTTGTTCAGCGGTGTAGGTGTAAGGCGCAGTCACCAATTCGACGTCGAATTCGTCGGACACGGGCGTGGTGCCGGTCAGACTTTTCCGCAATTTGGCCATTATATTTTGCTTGGCGCTCATCAACGATCTCCCTGTTTGGCCAGATGCTCGCGGGCCATGTCGTGCAGTGAGCGGGCAGCGGGTTTCGGTGCGCTGTGGTTTTGTGTCCACGGGCCAATATTATTCGGTGCCAGGGCGCGCAGCCGTGTGGCGAAAAAACCGAACAGCCGATACAGCGTCGGCGAGCTGTTGAGCCTGGCCCACGCGTTCCAGATAAAGCGTTCCTTGCGCGAATACTTGCTGCCCTGGCCGCGCATCACTTGATGCGGACTGTCCGGGGCTTTGACGTTTTCTTCCCGCAGGCGACGCAGCAGCGCCGGGATAGGAATTTTTACCGGGCACACTTCACCGCAAGCTCCGCACAGCGACGACGCGCTCGGATGGTCCGGGACGTTCGCCAGGCCAACCATGTGCGGGGTGATGATTTTTCCGATAGGCCCAGGGTAAACCTCCCCATAGGCGTGACCGCCGATTCGAGTGTAGACCGGGCAATGATTCATACAGGCGCCACAGCGAATGCAATTCAGGGTCTGGCGCAATTCACTGTCGGCGAAGGCTTGGCTGCGACCGTTGTCGAGCAATACCAGATGCACTTCCTGCGGCCCGTCGAGTTCATGTTCCTTGCGCGGGCCGGAGATCATGTTGACGTAGGTGGTGATCGGCTGGCCGAGGGCCGAGCGAGTCAGCAGCGACAACAGCGGCACCACGTCGCGCAGGTTTTCCACGACTTTTTCGATACCGGTGACGGCGATGTGAACCGGCGGCACGGTGGTGGTCATGCGGCCGTTGCCTTCGTTTTCCACCAGCAGCAGGGTGCCGGTTTCGGCCACGGCGAAGTTGACGCCGGAGACGCCGATGTCCGCTTCGAAGAATTTCTGTCGCAAGACTTTGCGACCGATCTGAATGAGTTGGTCAACGTCCTTGGTGTACTCCACGCCAAGTTTGTCGTGGAACAAGGACGCGACCTGACCGGCGTTCTTGTGGATCGCCGGCATAATAATGTGTGAAGGCTTCTCGTGGTCGAGCTGGACGATGTACTCGCCCATGTCCGATTCCAGGCATTCAATGCCCCGATCAGCGAGGAAGTGATTCATCTCCATCTCTTCGCTGACCATCGATTTGCCCTTGATCACTTGCCGCCCCTCGTGAGCGCGGATGATCGAGAGGACGATGCCATTGGCTTCGTCCACCGTTTCCGCCCAGTGCACTGTCACACCGTTGCGGGTCAGGTTCTGTTCAAGCTGTTCGAGCAGGTCGGGCAACTTGGATAACGCACGGGCGCGGACAGCATTGCCCAGCGCGCGCAAATGTTCTCTTTCGTGGGCATCGCTGAAGGACGCTGCCCGTTTGGTCATCAGAGAATCCATCGCAGTGCGAAAGTTATTTCGCAGTTGCTTGTCACCCAATGCCTTGTGGGCCCGGGTGCGAAAGTCTTCTTCCACGGCAACCGTAGGAATAATCGCGGAAGCGTTCATAGAACACCTCCGGTTCGCTGCCAAAGGAAACTGGCCAGGTGTTGGCCGCGCAACGCTTCCTTTTGTTTCTCCAGCGAGCCGTTGATGTTCATCAGGCAACCGCAATCGGCACTGAGTACCTTGTGCGCGCCGGATTCCTTCAACGACCGGGTCTTGTCAGCCACCATCGCGCCGGAAATGTCTGGCATACGGACGCTGAAAGTCCCACCGAAGCCACAGCATTCACTTTCGTGGCTGTGGTCCACGCGCTCCACGTTGCTCAGTTGCGACAACAACTCGCGACCGTGCAGGTGGGTGTTCATCTCACGACGCGCCGAACACGAGGTGTGCAGCGCCACTTTCACCGGCTCACCGCTGTCCTTGAGCTGCACCTTGCAGACAAACAGCAGGAACTCGGCCAGTTCATACGTCCGGGCCGCCAGTGCCTGAACCTGTTTCAGCGTGTGCGGCTCGTCCTTGAACAGGTCGGCGTAGTGTTCGCGCAACATTCCGGCACAGGATCCCGACGGCACCACCACCGGATAATCCCCGGCGAACAGCGCCAGTTGCGAGCGCGCCACGGTCCTTGCCTGCTCGGTGTAACCCGAGGTGTAGGCCGGTTGTCCGCAGCAGCTCTGCCCTTGCGGATACTCGACACGAATGCCTTCACGTTCCAGCAAGTGGATCGCATCCATCCCGGCTTCGGGGTAGAACAAATCCACCACGCAGGTTCCGAACAGGTAGACCCGTGACGGTTTTTCGCTGGGGTATTGTCGAGGCTCGGGCAGTGGCGGGGCCACGCGGGTTGCGTTCGGCACGGCGTTGTAAAAAAGCTCGCTCATCAGGCGTGTCTCCGGGTGGTCCCGGTTATCCGTCCGCTGAGGCTGCTGAATATAGAGAGGGAAGCTTTCAGCAGCCTTACAGACCGGGTTGTGAATAGCTGACGCCGGAATCGTGGTCCGGCGTCGGTTTTTGCGTTTTTTCGTGTAGGACTTAGTGCACCAGCATGCCGGTGAGCCAGTAGGCCTGGACGTAGGTGATCAGGCCGACGATCGTTGCAAAGAACAGGCTGTGCTTGAGGGTGAAGCGGAACAGATCCGATTCTTTGCCCACCAGGCCGGTCGCGGCGCAGGCCACGGCGATCGATTGTGGCGAGATCATCTTGCCGGTCACGCCGCCGCTGGTGTTTGCCGCTACCAGCAGCACATCGCTCACGCCGATCTGGTGCGCGGTGGTCGCTTGCAACGAACTGAACAGCGCGTTGGACGAGGTATCGGAACCGGTCAGGAACACGCCCAGCCAGCCGAGGAATGGCGAGAAGAACGGGAACGCTGCGCCCGTGCCTGCCAATACCAGCGCCATGGTCGAAGACATGCCCGAGTAGTTGGTGACGAAGGCAAATGCCAAGACCATGCCGATGGACAGAATCGGCCAGCGCAGTTCGTAGAAGGTCTCTTTCAAAGTGGTCAGACCAGTTTTGAAATTGATCTTCAGTACCAGCATCGAAATCAGTGCGGAGAAGAAAATCGCCGTGCCGGTCGCGGAAATCGGGTCGAGCTTGAACACCGCTGGAATGGCGGTCGGAGCAGTCACGATCGGTGCGACCTTGATGACCATCTGATCCAGGTGCGGAATCGCGAAGTTGAACACCCAGCTGTACATCGAACCACCGGCAGCGAACATTGCCTTGAACGGCTTCAGGGTCCAGATGGTGACCAGCACGGTGAGAATCAGGAACGGCGACCAGGCTTTGATGATTTCGAACAGGCTGTAAGGCGATGCCACGCTGGTGCGCGGCTGGCCGAAACCACCGGCGCTGGCGGTCACCACCGAGGCCGAGACGGCACCGGCGATGTGTTGGCCGGCGGCGCGTTTTGGCTGCCAGACTTTCAGGAACAGCGTCAGGGAAATCAAGCTGGCCAGGGCCGAGGTGATGTCCGGCAGTTCAGGGCCGATGAAGTTCGACGTGAAGTATTGGGTGATGGCAAAGCTCAATCCGGCCACCAGCGCAGCAGGCCAGGTCTCCCGAACGCCGCGCAGGCCGTCCATCATGAACACCAGCCAGAACGGCACGAACAGCGACAGCAGCGGCAGTTGGCGGCCGGTCATGGCGCCGATCTTGAACGCGTCGATGCCGGTCACTTGCCCGGCCACGATGATCGGAATACCCAAGGCACCGAAGGCCACTGGCGCGGTGTTGGCGATCAGGCACAGGCCTGCAGCGTAGAGTGGGTTGAAGCCGAGGCCTACCAGCAATGCGGCGGTAATCGCTACCGGCGCACCGAAACCGGCGGCACCTTCCAGGAAAGCACCGAAGCAGAAACCGATCAGCAAAACCTGCAAACGCTGATCGTCGGTGATCGACAGCACCGAGCTACGGATGACCTCGAACTGACCACTCTTGACCGTCAGTTTGTAGAGGAATACGGCGGCGACGATGATCCACGCAATAGGCCACAGGCCGTAGGCGAAGCCATAACCTGCAGCAGCGAAGGCCATGTCTACCGGCATCTGGAAAGCGAAGATGGCGACAGCGATGGACAGCGCCAGCGTGATGCTGCCGGCCACGTGCCCTTTGAGGCGGAACACCGCCAACGCCAGGAAGAAAAACACGATGGGGATAACGGCGGCGAGCGCGGAGAAGCCAAGGCTGCCGAGCGGGGTATAGAGCTGTTGCCAGGTTTGCATATGGGGTGGCCCCTAATTGTTGTTGGTCAGGCACTGGTCAGCGTTCTTGGATAATTGGTAATACCAATTTACAATCGCTGTTGGCTAGGGTAAAAGCGTTGTGTGCGGTGTGTCAATTTGTCGCCCTAAAACTTTTGTCGAATAAGCGCCGAAACGTGGGCTTGATCCGCTTTAACAAATGCCGTCTGGTAGGTGCTGGCACAGCGCCGATAGGCCAGAATAGAGGGCCCGGCGAGCCGTCGGGACCGTGGAGAATTGAGTTATGGGGTTTGATCAGATTCGTCAGCGCCGTTTGTCTGACGATATTGTCGAGCAGCTCGAGGGCATGATCCTCGAAGGCACTTTGAAGTCTGGCGAGCGCTTGCCGGCCGAGCGGGCGTTGGCCGAGCAGTTCGGTGTGTCTCGCCCTTCGTTGCGTGAAGCGATCCAGAAACTGGCGGCCAAGGGCTTGCTGGTCAGTCGCCAGGGCGGCGGCAATTATGTGGTGGAGTCGCTGGGTTCGACCTTCAGTGATCCGCTGCTGCATCTGCTGGAAAGTAACCCCGAAGCCCAGCGCGATCTGCTGGAGTTTCGCCATACGCTGGAAGCGTCCTGTGCCTATTACGCGGCACTGCGCGCCACGGATGTCGATCGCGAGCGACTGACGGCGGCCTTCAATGAATTACAGGACTGTTATACGCGTCATGACGAAGTGAGCCGGACGGAAGAGGGCGCGGCGGACGCGAAATTTCACCTGGCGATTGCCGAAGCCAGCCACAACGCCGTGTTGCTGCACACCATTCGTGGGCTGTTCGATCTGCTCAAGCGCAATGTGGTGACCAACATCGGTGGCATGTACAAACAGCGCACGGAAACCCGCGACATGCTGATCACGCAGCACCGGGAGTTGTACATGGCGATTATCGAGGGAAGGGCGGAGCAAGCACGGGAAGTGTCCAGCCGACACATCCTGTATGTGCAGGAAGTGCTCGAAGAGGTGCGTCAGGAAGTGCAGCGCGTGGCCCGAGCGGAGCGGCGCAAGGGGATGTAGCCAGTCGGTTTGTATCGTTTTTGCGATTGCATTCGCGGGCAAGCCTCGCTCCTACAGATTCCGGGATTGCCACAAAAATGTTGGCATTCACAAATTCTGTAGGAGCGAGGCTTGCCCGCGAAAGCGATCTTAAGGCTAAGGAATTATTCTTCCTTGCCCTTGTTGCGCACCGCACGCTGCAACTCGCGACCGGCATCGCGTTCGCGTTCGGTATCACGTTTGTCGTATTCCTTCTTGCCCTTGCCCAGAGCGATCTCGCACTTGACCATGTGCTTGCTCCAGTACCAGGACAGGCACACGCACGCATAGCCTTTTTGCTGCACGGCGGCGGCCAGCTTTTCCAGCTCGCGGCGGTTGAGCAGCAATTTGCGGGTGCGGGTCGGATCAGCGATGACGTGGGTGCTGGCCGTCATCAACGGCGTAATGTGGCTGCCGAGCAGCCAGGCTTCGCCATCCTTGAGCAGCACGTAACTGTCGACCAGTTGCAGCTTGCTTGCCCGCAGACTTTTTACTTCCCAGCCGGCCAGGACCAGACCAGCCTCGAACTTATGCTCGATGAAGTAATCGTGTCGCGCCTTTTTGTTCTGCGCGATGGTCCCTGTAGGGTGTTTCTTCTGTTTAGCCATAGGGGCGGCATTATAGGGAGTTGCAAGCGAGTCGGCTACGGTATCGCTACGTGCTTGAGCAGGTTGATTGAATCCCGGACAATGCGGCCTCTTTTTTGAACGCTTGGGCGTGATAACGATGTCGACAGACAAGGTTTCTGTCCACGGCAGTTGGGCTAGCCGCTGGGTCTTCATACTCGCCGCGACCGGTTCGGCCGTGGGCCTGGGTAGTATCTGGAAATTCCCGTACATGGTCGGCGTCTACGGCGGCGGCGCCTTTGTGCTGATGTTCCTGGCCTGTATCGCGCTGATCGGTGTGCCGGTGATGCTGGCCGAAACCCTGATCGGTCGTCGTGCGCGGCAGAGTCCGGCCAATGCCTTGAAGGTGCTGGCGGTGGAAGCAGGGCATTCGGGCAAGTGGTCGTGGGGTGCATTCGCCGGGATGATCACGGCGCTACTGATCCTGTCTTTCTATAGTGTGGTCGGCGGCTGGTCACTGGATTACATCATCGACATGGGCCGTGGCGACTTCCAGGGTGCAACGCCCGATCAGGTTGGCGCGTACTTTGGCAATGTGATCGCCGATCCGTGGCGCCTGACACTTTGGCACACGATTTTCATGCTGCTGTCTGCCGTCGTTATCGCTAAAGGTGTGGTCGCCGGGCTTGAACGCAGCCTGCGGATCATGATGCCACTGCTCTTTGTGATGATTCTGGTGCTGCTGGGTTACAGCATGACCACCGGGCATTTCATGGAGGGCGTGCATTTCATGTTCGACTTCCACCCGGAAAAAGTCCTCGACGGCTTGCTGCCGGCCATGGGCCACGCTTTCTTCTCCCTGAGCGTGGGCGTTGGTTCGATCATGATTTACGGCGCTTACATGCCGAAGCATTCGTCGATCTCCGGCACCGTGGTCGGCGTGGCGCTGCTCGATACCTTCGTTTCGCTGGTGGCCGGCCTGGCATTGTTTCCGATTGTGTTCGCTGCGGGCCTGAATCCGAGCGAAGGCCCGGGCCTGATGTTTGTCAGCCTGCCGTTTGCCTTCGGTAACGTAGCGTTCGGCCAGTTGATGGGCGTAGTGTTCTTCGTACTGGTCGCGGTGGCTGCCTGGAGTTCGGCGATTTCCCTGCTTGAACCGATGGTGGCTTACCTGGTCGAGCGCACGAAAATCAGCCGCGCCTGGGTGACTTTCTGGCTGGCGTTTATCTGCTGGTTCGTGGGGCTGGGCACGGTGTTTTCCTTCAATATCTGGAAGGAAGCCAAATTTTTCGTGAACGAAGGCGGGATGTTCCATCTCTATCAATGGGGTGCGGCCGGTGGTCTGGACTTCTTTGGCGTGATCGATTTCTTCACGTCGCGGATCATGTTGCCACTTGGTGGTTTGTGTTTCGTGGTGTTTGCAGGCTGGGTGATGGGACGTGAAGCGGTACGCGACGAGTTGTCGATCCGCAACCCTGCGTGGTTCGCCCTGTCCTTGTTCTTGATGCGCTATGTGGCGCCCATCGGCATTCTCGTAGTGTTTGCCGCACAGCTGTGGAAGTGACGCTGACATGACGACACACATTCAACGTTCGGCTCTGCTGCCATACCCGGCGCAAGCGCTTTATGACCTGGTCAACGACGTGGCGCGTTACCCGGAGTTTCTGCCGTGGTGTTCGACCGCCGAAGTGCTGGAAAGCACGCCCGAGCACATGCGTGCCAGTGTCGGCGTGGCCAAGGGTGGATTGAGTCAGCACTTCGTCACCAGAAATACTTTAGTGCCCGGCCATTCGATCGAGATGAACCTCGAGGAAGGTCCTTTCACCCAGTTGCACGGCATTTGGGTGTTCAAGCCGTTGGGCGAGAAGGCCTGCAAGATCAGCCTGGACTTGTCGTTCGATTACGCCGGGCCGATTGTCCGCGCGACCTTGGGGCCGCTGTTCAATCAGGCGGCGAACACGCTGGTGGACGCCTTCTGCCAGCGCGCAAAACAAATGCATGGTTGAGTCGATGGTTGACGTCGAGGTGGTCTACGCCGCGGTTGATCGTCAGGTGCTGCTCTCGGTGACGGTGCCAGCAGGAACGACGGTGCGGGCGGCTTTGCTGAAGTCAGGCATTGGCGAAGCTTTTGCGGAGCTGGATCTGGACGATTGCCCGGTGGGGATCTTCGGTAAAGTGATCACTGATGCGAACGATCGTCCTGTCCTGGCGGGTGATCGCATCGAGGTATACCGCCCATTGCTGGCCGATCCGAAAGAAGTTCGTCGGTTGCGTGCCGCCAAGGCTGCCGAGGCCAAAGCCCGGAATCAGTGAATCCCCCAAACGCCAGACAATAAAAAACCCGGAAATTCCGGGTTTTTTATTGCGTCGCAAATTATTGCGGCGAGGTATCCAGCGGTTCTGGCGTCGGGACCGGAACGGTTTCTACACCGTCTACGTCCTTCTGGATCTGGTCCAGCAACGAACCTGGCTTGACCGGTTTTTCCGGTTTCGGCTTCTCGGCGTTTTCTGTAGGAGCAGTGACTGTCGTGCCACTGTCCTTGCCGAGAATGGCTTCGTCGCGGCTCACGCCTGGCATGAAATCACCAGAGAGGCTGACAAGTTGGTCATTTGGGTTGAAGATAACGCTAATGCGTTCCTGTTGGCGTTCACCGCCACCCGGTTGCAGGCTGTACAGATAATCCCAGCGATCGGCATGGAACGTGTCGGTCAGCAGGGGATTGCCCATGATAAACCGTACTTGCTTGCGGGTCATTCCCGGGCGTAACTGGTTTATCATGTCCTGCGTGACGACATTGCCCTGCTGGATGTCGATTTTGTAAACCCCGGGGAATGAACAACCGGCGAGTGCGAGCAGTCCCACAAAGGTGAAACTGGTTAGCAAGAGCTTGGTGTTTTGCATCGGTGGGCGACTTCCACTATCTTGGCTGGGACAACGTAAACGCCGATCATACCCGCATTAAGAGAAGCTGCGAAGCAGCATCGCGAGAAAGCTGACCATGGTTGAAAATAGCGAACTACGCAAAGCCGGCCTCAAAGTGACCCTTCCACGGGTCAAAATTCTGCAAATGCTCGATTCCGCTGAGCAACGCCACATGAGTGCCGAGGATGTTTACAAGGCGCTGATGGAGGCTGGTGAGGACGTCGGTCTGGCCACGGTTTACCGTGTACTGACCCAGTTCGAGGCAGCTGGCCTTGTGGTGCGGCACAACTTCGACGGAGGCCATGCGGTCTTCGAGCTGGATGACGGCAAGCATCACGACCATATGGTCAACGTCGAAACCAGCGAAGTGATCGAATTCTTCGACGAAGAAATCGAGCGCCTGCAGAAAGCCATCGTCGATAAGTACGGCTTCGAGATGGTTGATCACAATCTGGTGCTGTACGTACGCAAGAAAAAGTAAGCATGTCGCGCGAATTTCACATTCGCGAAACGAGCGAAGGCGACCCCAAGGTCGCCTTCGTGCTTTCTGCCGTCCTTAAATTTTTGCGGTGACGACCATTTTTTTCGCGTGAGCCAGGGATTCCTTGGTCAGGTCGATGCCACCCAGCATCCGCGCCACTTCTTCGACGCGATCATTCTTGCTCAGCTTGGAAACAGCCGTGTGGGTGGCTTCTTCGCCGCGCACCTTGTGCACGAATAGATGTTGATGGCCCTGAGCGGCGACTTGCGGCAAGTGGGTCACCGTCAGCACTTGTCCGCGTTCACCGAGACGACGCAGTAACTGGCCAACGATCTCGGCGGTTGGGCCGCCGATGCCGACGTCCACTTCGTCGAATACCAGCGTGGGTACGCGCGAGGTTTGCGCGGTGATCACCTGAATAGCCAGGCTGATCCGTGACAACTCACCGCCCGAAGCGACTTTGGCCAGGGCTTTTAATGGCTGACCGGGGTTGGCGCTCACCAGCAGCTCTACCTGCTCCAGCCCATTAGGCAGCAGTTCATCGCTGCTGTTGGGGCGTAATTCGATGGTAAAGCGCCCGCCGGGCATGCCCAGTCGCTGAATTTCCTGCTCCACGGCGCTGGCCAGGCTGTTCGATGCCTGATGACGCAAATCGCTCAGCTCCCGAGCCTTCTCCTGATAATGACGGGCATAAGAAGCCAGCTCATCGCTCAGTCGCTCAATGGATTCGTCGTTGGCGTTCAGGGTTTCGATTTCATCCAGCAAGCGCTGCTGCATCTCCGCAACCTCGGTCGGCTGGATGCGGTGCTTGCGCGCCATGGTGTAGATCGCGTCCAGGCGTTCTTCCAGGTACTGGAGGCGGGCCGGGTCGGCGTCGAAGTTGTCCAGGAAGCGGTTCAGTTCGCCTACGGCCTCTTCAACCTGGATCTGTGCGCTGGTCAGCAGACTGCTGGCTTCGCCCAATGCGCCGATCGAGTTGTTAACGCTTGAGAGGCGGTTGAGGCTGGCAGTCAGCGCGTTCAGGACATTCCCGGAATCACTTTCACTGCATTGTTCGACCACTTGCCGGCAGATGCCCAGCAGGGTTTCGGCGTTGGTGAGGTTCTTGTGTTCCTGTTCCAGTTGCTCCAGCTCATTTTCGCCGAGGCCAAGGTTTTCCAGTTCTTCAAGTTGATAGCTGAGTAATTGATGACGAGCGCGCTGCTCGTCGCCGGAATTGGAGAGGCGCTCCAGTTCCTGGCGTGTCTGACGCCAGCGTTGGGCGGCCAGTTGCACCTGGCGGGCAAGGTCCGTGGCCCCGGCGTATTCGTCGAGCAGGCGGCGGTGAGTGTCGGTTTTCAGCAGGGATTGGTGTTCGTGCTGGCTGTGGATGTCGATCAGCAGTTCGCCCAGGGCTTTGAGATCGCCGAGCGGGCAGGGCGTACCGTTGATATAGCCGCGTGAACGTCCTTCGGCGGTAATCACCCGGCGCAGGATGCACGGGCCATCGCTCTCCAGGTCGCGCTCGGCCAGCCAGGCGCTGGCTTCCGGGATGTCGATCAGGTCGAAGGTGGCCAGGATGTCAGCCTTGTCGGCGCCGGGGCGGACCACACCGCTGTCGGCGCGATCGCCCAGGGTCAGGCCGAGGGCGTCGAGCATGATCGACTTGCCGGCGCCGGTTTCCCCGGTGATCACGCTCATCCCGCGATCGAGTTCGAGATCGAGATGTTCAACGATGGCGTAGTTGTGTACGGACAGGTGCACCAGCATAAAGGCCGCTCCCAGGCTTTAGGTCTGGTTATTTATACAGTGTTTTATTTGTGGCTGACAATGCCCCTGCATGGGTCGATTTGCTCGGTCTGACGAAATGCCTGGTCCGTCCAGCAATCCCAATGCAGCGTTTTTTGTAGGGTTAATCACAACCCACCCCTTGAAGCTGATTTTTGCGGCCCCATATACCGGGACAGAAGCGCGAGTTGAGCTCGCGGACGTTATTGAAAGGAGAATTCTATGGCTGACGAACAGACAGTGGATACGCAAAATCTAGACGCCGATCAGGCTGCCCAGGATTCGGGTGATGAACTGGCGGCTCGTGTACAAGTGCTCGAAGAGCAATTGGCTGGCGCTCATGATCAAGCTTTGCGTGTAGCGGCTGATCTGCAGAACGTCCGCCGTCGCGCCGAGCAGGATGTAGAAAAAGCGCACAAATTCGCCCTGGAAAAATTTGCAGGCGATTTGTTGCCGATCATCGACAGCCTGGAGCGTGGTCTGGAGTTGTCCAACCCGGATGACGAAAGCATCCGTCCAATGCGCGAAGGCATCGAGCTGACCTTGAAAATGTTCCAGGACACCCTGAAGCGTTATCAGCTGGAAGCGATCGATCCGCATGGCGAACCGTTCAACGCCGTTCTTCATCAGGCGATGGCCATGCAGGAAAGCGCCGACGTAGAGCCGAACAGCGTTCTCAAAGTGTTCCAGAAAGGCTATCAGCTCAACGGTCGTCTGCTGCGCCCGGCCATGGTCGTGGTCAGCAAGGCCCCTGCGCCAGTTTCGCCTTCTATTGATGAGCAGGCTTGAAATTAGCCGCAAGGCCCCCATTTAGAAGTCAAGCGTTTAAGTGCTACCGCAGTTAGCCACCACCACTGCTGCGGCAACCAAATCCAAAGTTTCGGGAGAGTGAACATGGGCAAAATTATCGGTATCGACCTGGGGACTACCAACTCCTGCGTCTCCGTGATGGAAAACGGCAAAGCCAAAGTTATTGAAAACGCTGAAGGCGCGCGTACCACGCCGTCGATCATCGCTTACGCCAACGATGGCGAAATCCTGGTTGGCCAATCGGCCAAGCGTCAGGCTGTGACCAATCCGCATAACACCCTGTACGCGGTGAAGCGTCTGATCGGTCGTAAGTTCGACGAAGAAGTCGTTCAGAAAGACATCAAGATGGTGCCTTACAAAATCGCCAAGGCTGACAACGGCGACGCGTGGGTAGAAGTGAACGGCCAGAAAATGTCGCCGCCACAGATCTCGGCTGAAATTCTGAAGAAAATGAAGAAGACCGCCGAAGACTACCTCGGCGAGCCTGTGACTGAAGCGGTGATCACCGTTCCGGCCTACTTCAACGACAGCCAGCGTCAAGCCACCAAAGACGCCGGCCGTATCGCGGGTCTGGACGTAAAACGTATCATCAACGAACCAACCGCAGCCGCTTTGGCTTACGGTATGGACAAGGCGAAGGGCGATCACACCGTGATCGTTTACGACTTGGGCGGCGGTACTTTCGACGTTTCCGTGATCGAAATCGCTGAAGTCGATGGCGAGCACCAGTTCGAAGTGTTGGCCACCAACGGTGACACCTTCCTGGGCGGTGAAGACTTTGACATTCGTCTGATCGACTACCTCGTCGACGAATTCAAGAAAGAAAGCGGCATGAACCTCAAGGGTGACCCGCTGGCCATGCAGCGCCTGAAAGAAGCCGCTGAAAAAGCCAAGATCGAACTGTCCTCGAGCATGTCGACCGACGTGAACCTGCCGTACATCACTGCAGACGCCACCGGTCCCAAGCACTTGAACGTGAAAATCTCCCGCGCCAAGCTTGAAGCGCTGGTAGAAGACCTTGTTCAACGCACCATCGAACCTTGCCGCATCGCTCTGAAAGACTCCGGCATCGACGTTGGCGCGATCAACGACGTGATTCTGGTAGGCGGTCAGACCCGTATGCCACTGGTTCAGAAGCTGGTGACCGAGTTCTTCGGTAAAGAAGCTCGTAAAGACGTGAACCCGGACGAAGCCGTTGCCATGGGTGCTGCTATCCAGGGCGCTGTATTGGCCGGTGACGTCAAAGACGTTCTGCTGCTCGACGTCAGCCCGCTGACCCTGGGTATCGAAACCATGGGTGGCGTGATGACCGCGCTGATCGAGAAAAACACCACGATTCCTACCAAGAAATCGCAAGTGTTCTCGACTGCCGACGACAACCAGGGCGCCGTGACCATTCACGTACTGCAGGGCGAGCGTAAGCAAGCCGCTCAGAACAAGTCCCTGGGCAAGTTCGACCTGGCCGAGATTCCACCAGCACCACGTGGTGTGCCACAAATTGAAGTGACCTTCGACATCGACGCCAACGGCATCCTGCACGTAGGCGCCAAAGACAAGGCCACCGGCAAGACTCAGTCGATCGTGATCAAGGCCAACTCCGGTCTGTCCGAGGAAGAAATTCAGCAGATGATTCGTGATGCTGAAGCCAACGCCGAGGAAGACAGCAAGTTCGCAGAGCTGGCAGCTGCCCGTAACCAGGGTGATGCACTGGTTCACTCGACGCGCAAAATGGTCGCTGATGCTGGCGATAAAGTGACTGCTGAAGAGAAGACTGCAATCGAAGCCGCTGTTGTTGCTCTGGAAGCCGCTGTCAAAGGCGACGACAAAGCTGCAATCGAAGCCAAGGTTGAAGAGCTGTCGAAAGTCTCCGCTCCAGTAGCGCAGAAGATGTACGCCGAACAGGCCCAGCCTGCTGAAGGCGCGGCACCGCAGGACGACAAGGCTGAAAAGGCTGATGACGTTGTCGATGCCGAGTTCGAAGAAGTAAAAGACCACAAGTAAGTTGTTGGTCGCCCGGTTGACTGCCTTCAGGCGGTGACTGGTAGGATGTCGCCGCGCGGGAGCTTGCTCCCGCGTTGGCGTGTCTGGAGTCAGCGAATTTTTACAGCATGCGACAACGCTCGGATGTTGAGGGTATGGCCGGGAATGCTCCTGCTTTTCGAGCCGAAAGTACCGCAATGAACAAAGACCAGGATCGTTGAATTGACGTGAGTTGGGTCCGGGCCTGTATTGGGGCTCAACGAGTTTGGCGAGGCTCAGGAGAGGTTTGCCGAACGTCCTTAAGAGTGCAAAGACTTATGGCAAAGCGTGACTATTACGAAGTATTGGGTGTTGAGCGTGGCTCAAGCGAAGCAGACCTGAAAAAGGCCTACCGTCGCCTGGCGATGAAGCACCACCCGGACCGTAATCCTGACGACAAAGCGTCGGAAGAGATGTTCAAAGAGGCCAACGAGGCCTACGAAGTGCTGTCCGATTCCAGCAAGCGCGCGGCGTACGACCAGTACGGTCATGCCGGCGTCGACCCGAGCATGGGTGGCGGCGGTGCCGGGTTTGGCGGTCAGAATTTCTCCGACATCTTTGGCGATGTCTTCAGTGACTTCTTCGGTGGCGGTCGCGGCGGTTCCCGTGGCGGCGCCCAGCGCGGTAGCGACCTGCGCTACACCCTGGAGCTGAACCTGGAAGAGGCGGTGCGCGGCACCACCGTGAATATCCGCGTTCCGACGCTGGTCAACTGCAAGCCATGTGATGGCTCGGGTGCCAAGAAAGGCTCCTCGCCAGTGACCTGCCCGACGTGCGGCGGTATTGGTCAGGTGCGGATGCAGCAGGGCTTCTTCTCGGTGCAGCAAACCTGCCCGCGTTGCCACGGCCAGGGCAAGATCATTTCCGACCCGTGCAACTCCTGCAACGGCGAAGGCCGTGTCGAAGAATACAAAACCCTTTCGGTGAAAGTGCCGGCCGGTGTTGATACCGGTGATCGCATTCGTCTGTCCGGTGAAGGCGAGGCGGGTGCGCAGGGTGGTCCGACGGGCGATCTGTACGTGGTGATCAATGTGCGCGAGCACGCGATCTTCCAGCGTGACGGCAAACACCTGTTCTGCGAAGTGCCGATCAGTTTTGTTGATGCTGCGCTGGGCGGCGAGCTGGAGATTCCGACCCTCGATGGTCGAGTCAAACTGAAAATCCCTGAAGGGACTCAGACCGGCAAGCAGTTCCGTGTTCGCGGCAAAGGCGTTGCGCCTGTGCGTGGCGGCGGTGCCGGTGACTTGATGTGCCGTGTGGCGGTCGAAACCCCGGTCAACCTGGGTCGTCGTCAGCGTGAATTGCTGGAAGAGTTCCGCAGTTCGCTGGCGGACGACAACAGCCATTCGCCGAAAACCACTGGTTGGTTTGAAGGCGTGAAGCGCTTCTTCGGCGATTTGTAAGGAGACAGGCATGCGACGTATTGCAGTGATGGGCGCCGCCGGGCGCATGGGCAAAACCCTGATCGAAGCCGTGCAGCAGCAGGCGGGCGCGGGTCTGACGGCGGCCATTGATCGTCCGGACAGCTCGCTGGTCGGTGCGGATGCTGGCGAACTGGCTGCGTTGGGTCGTATCGGTGTGCCGTTGTCGGGTGATCTGGATCGCGTGGTCGACGAGTTCGACGTGCTGATCGACTTCACGCACCCGACGGTGACCCTCAAGAACCTCGCGTTCTGTCGCAAGCATCACAAGGCGATGATCATCGGCACCACTGGTTTCAGCGTTGAAGAGAAGCAGTTGCTGGCGGAAGCGGGCAAGGACATTCCGATTGTCTTTGCGGCTAACTTCAGTGTCGGCGTCAATCTGTGCCTGAAGCTGCTCGACACCGCTGCGCGCGTGTTGGGTGATGATGTCGATATCGAAATCACTGAAGCCCACCATCGGCATAAAGTCGATGCGCCGTCCGGTACTGCCGTGCGCATGGGTGAAGTGATTGCCGATGCGCTGGGGCGTGATCTGAAGAAGGTGGCGGTCTACGGTCGTGAAGGCCAGACCGGTGCTCGTGCTCGCGAAACCATTGGCTTCGCCACTGTGCGTGCCGGTGACATCGTCGGTGACCACACCGTGTTGTTCGCCGCTGATGGTGAGCGTGTCGAGATCACCCATAAGGCGTCCAGTCGCATGACCTTCGCCAAGGGTGCCGTAAGGGCCGCTTTGTGGCTGGACGGTCGCGAGCCTGGCCTTTATGACATGCAAGACGTGCTCGATCTGCGTTAAGAAGTGCCTGAAATCGGGTTCAAACCCAGCGTTTGAGCCCGGTTTTACTCCGCCAAGCGACGTCCTGTCGCATTCCCCGGCCTTTAAGGCTCATTGGCGGTAGACCAAAAATGCCTTTTTCTGTAAGCTACAGCTTTAGTGTGTTCACTAAAAGCGCGCAGAATAATTCAGTGAATGAGCGGGGTGACGTGTCCATACGTCACTCCGCTTTTTTACACCTGCGATCGCCCTTTCAGGCTTTATTTACGGGAGGTCTTCTTGACTAAGCCAGCCATACTCGCCCTTGCTGATGGCAGCATTTTTCGCGGCGAAGCAATTGGAGCCGACGGTCAAACCGTTGGTGAGGTGGTGTTCAATACCGCCATGACCGGCTATCAGGAAATCCTTACCGATCCTTCCTACGCCCAACAGATCGTTACCCTGACTTACCCGCACATCGGCAACACCGGCACCACGCCGGAAGACGCCGAGTCCGACCGCGTATGGTCCGCTGGCCTGGTCATCCGTGACCTGCCACTGGTTGCGAGCAACTGGCGTAACACGATGTCCCTGTCCGATTACCTGAAAGCCAACAACGTTGTGGCCATCGCCGGTATCGACACCCGCCGCCTGACGCGCATTCTGCGTGAGAAAGGCGCGCAGAACGGCTGCATCATGGCCGGTGACAACATCTCCGAAGAAGCCGCTATCGCCGCAGCCCAGGGTTTCCCTGGCCTCAAAGGCATGGACCTGGCGAAAGTCGTCAGCACCAAAGAGAAATACGAGTGGCGCTCGACGGTCTGGGATTTGAAAACCGACAGCCATGCGACCATCGACGCGTCCGAGCTGCCGTATCACGTGGTTGCCTACGACTACGGCGTCAAGCTGAACATCCTGCGCATGCTGGTCGAGCGCGGTTGCCGCGTGACCGTGGTGCCGGCGCAAACCCCGGCTGCCGACGTTTTGGCGATGAAGCCGGACGGCGTGTTCCTGTCCAACGGCCCTGGTGACCCGGAGCCTTGCGACTACGCGATCCAGGCAATCAAGGACGTGCTGGAAACCGAGATTCCGGTGTTCGGCATCTGCCTCGGTCACCAGCTGCTGGCCCTCGCCTCCGGCGCCAAGACCCTGAAAATGGGCCACGGCCACCACGGTGCCAACCACCCGGTCCAGGATCTGGACAGCGGTGTGGTGATGATCACCAGCCAGAACCACGGTTTTGCGGTAGACGAAGCGACCCTGCCAGCCAACGTTCGTGCGATCCACAAATCGCTGTTCGACGGCACCCTGCAAGGCATCGAGCGTACCGACAAGAGCGCCTTCAGCTTCCAGGGTCACCCTGAAGCCAGCCCTGGCCCGAACGACGTAGCGCCATTGTTCGATCGCTTCATCAACGAAATGGCCAAGCGACGCTAATCGCTCGCCTTGATGTTGCAAAGCTTGAGGGGCGGTCCCGAAAACCGGTGGCCCCCCTCAAGGCTTCACAGATTGAACAAGACGGCTTGCCGACTGACCTGCGGATTTGAGTGACAAACCCATGCCAAAACGTACAGACATAAAAAGCATCCTGATTCTCGGCGCTGGCCCGATCGTGATCGGCCAGGCCTGCGAATTCGACTACTCCGGCGCCCAGGCCTGCAAAGCCCTGCGCGAGGAGGGTTACCGCGTCATCCTGGTGAACTCCAACCCGGCGACCATCATGACCGACCCGGACATGGCCGACGCCACCTACATCGAGCCGATCAAGTGGCAGACCGTTGCCAAGATCATCGAGAAAGAGCGTCCGGACGCGCTGCTGCCAACCATGGGTGGCCAGACCGCTCTGAACTGCGCACTGGATCTGGAGCGCGAAGGCGTTCTGGAGAAGTTCGGCGTAGAGATGATCGGCGCCAACGCTGACACCATCGACAAGGCCGAAGACCGTTCGCGCTTCGACAAGGCGATGAAATCCATCGGCCTGGACTGCCCGCGTTCGGGTATCGCCCACAGCATGGAAGAGGCCAACGTGGTCCTCGAGAAGCTTGGCTTCCCGTGCATCATCCGCCCGTCCTTCACCATGGGCGGCACCGGTGGCGGTATCGCTTACAACCGTGAAGAGTTCGAAGAAATCTGCGCCCGTGGTCTGGATCTGTCTCCGACCAAAGAGCTGCTGATCGACGAATCCCTGATCGGCTGGAAAGAATACGAGATGGAGGTTGTCCGCGATAAGAAAGACAACTGCATCATCGTCTGCTCCATTGAAAACTTTGACCCGATGGGCGTGCACACCGGTGACTCGATCACCGTTGCTCCGGCACAGACCCTGACGGACAAGGAATACCAGATCATGCGTAACGCCTCCCTGGCGGTACTGCGCGAGATCGGCGTGGAAACCGGCGGCTCCAACGTCCAGTTCGGCATCTGCCCGGACACTGGCCGCATGGTAGTCATCGAGATGAACCCGCGGGTATCCCGGTCTTCGGCACTGGCCTCGAAAGCCACTGGTTTCCCGATTGCGCGCATCGCCGCCAAGCTGGCGATCGGCTACACCCTCGACGAACTCTCGAACGAAATCACCGGCGGCGCTACGCCTGCGTCCTTCGAGCCGTCCATCGACTACGTCGTGACCAAGCTGCCACGTTTCGCCTTCGAGAAATTCCCGAAAGCCGACGCACGCCTGACCACTCAAATGAAGTCGGTCGGTGAAGTCATGGCCATCGGCCGGACCTTCCAGGAATCCCTGCAGAAAGCCCTGCGCGGCCTGGAAGTGGGCGTTTGCGGCCTGGACGAGAAGCTCGATCTGAGCAACCCGGAAAGCATGAGCATCCTCAAGCGCGAACTGACCGTGCCGGGTGCCGAGCGTATCTGGTACGTGGCTGATGCCTTCCGCGCCGGTCTGTCGGTCGAAGACATCTTCGGCATGAACATGATCGACCCGTGGTTCCTTGTGCAGATCGAAGACCTGATCAAGGACGAAGAGAAGGTCAAGACCCTGGGTCTGGCCAGCATCGACCGCGACCTGATGTTCAAGCTCAAGCGCAAAGGCTTCTCCGACATGCGTCTGGCCAAGCTGCTGGGCGTGACTGAGAAGGCTCTGCGTCGCCACCGTCACAAGCTCGAGATCTTCCCGGTCTACAAGCGCGTTGACACCTGCGCGGCCGAGTTCGCCACCGACACCGCCTACATGTACTCGACTTACGAGGAAGAGTGCGAAGCAGCGCCGTCGGGCCGCGACAAGATCATGATCCTCGGCGGCGGTCCTAACCGTATCGGCCAGGGCATCGAGTTCGACTACTGCTGCGTACACGCCGCGCTGGCCCTGCGCGAAGACGGTTACGAGACCATCATGGTCAACTGCAACCCGGAAACCGTGTCCACCGATTACGACACCTCTGATCGCCTGTACTTCGAACCAGTGACCCTGGAAGACGTGCTGGAGATCTGCCGAGTCGAGAAGCCAAAAGGCGTGATCGTCCAGTACGGCGGCCAGACCCCGCTGAAACTGGCGCGTGCCCTGGAAGAAGCCGGCGTGCCGATCATCGGCACCAGCCCTGACGCCATCGACCGTGCCGAAGACCGTGAGCGCTTCCAGCAGATGGTTGAGCGCCTGAACCTGCGTCAGCCGCCAAACGCCACCGTGCGCAGCGAAGACGAAGCGATTCGTGCCGCCGCCAAGATCGGTTACCCGCTTGTGGTTCGTCCGTCCTACGTACTGGGCGGCCGCGCGATGGAAATCGTCTACGAAGAAGAAGAACTCAAGCGCTACCTGCGTGACGCGGTGAAAGTGTCCAACGACAGCCCGGTGCTGCTCGACCACTTCCTCAACTGCGCCATCGAAATGGACGTGGATGCAGTTTGCGATGGCACTGACGTGGTGATCGGCGCAATCATGCAGCACATCGAGCAGGCCGGCGTTCACTCCGGTGACTCCGCATGCTCCCTGCCGCCGTACTCGCTGCCAGCGCACATCCAGGACGAGATGCGCGAACAGGTCAAGAAAATGGCCCTGGAACTGGGCGTTATCGGCCTGATGAACGTTCAGTTGGCGCTGCAAGGCGAAGACATCTACGTCATTGAAGTCAACCCGCGCGCTTCCCGTACCGTACCGTTCGTGTCCAAGTGCATCGGTGTTTCCCTGGCAATGATCGCGGCTCGCGTCATGGCCGGTAAAACCCTGAAAGAAATCGGCTTCACCAAAGAAATCATTCCGAACTTCTACAGCGTGAAAGAGGCGGTGTTCCCATTCGCCAAATTCCCTGGCGTGGACCCGATCCTGGGCCCAGAGATGAAGTCCACCGGTGAAGTGATGGGCGTGGGCGACACCTTCGGCGAAGCGTTCGCCAAGGCGCAGATGGGCGCTAGCGAAGTGCTGCCGACTGGCGGCACCGCGTTCATCAGCGTGCGTGACGACGACAAGCCACTGGTTGCAGGCGTGGCCCGTGATCTGATCAACTTGGGCTTTGAAGTGGTTGCCACTGCCGGGACTGCCAAGCTGATCGAAGCCGCAGGCCTGAAAGTGCGCCGTGTGAACAAGGTGACTGAAGGTCGTCCGCACGTGGTCGACATGATCAAGAATGACGAAGTCACTCTGATCATCAACACCACCGAAGGTCGTCAGTCGATCGCCGACTCGTACTCCATTCGTCGTAATGCCTTGCAGCACAAGATCTACTGCACCACTACCATTGCTGCTGGCGAAGCCATCTGCGAAGCGCTGAAGTTCGGTCCCGAGAAGACCGTACGCCGCTTGCAGGATCTACACGCAGGATTGAAGGCATGATCAAGTACCCGATGACCGTCCAGGGCGCTAAAGCCCTGGAAGAAGAACACGCTCACCTGACCAAGGTCGTCCGTCCGAAGCTCAGCCAGGACATCGGCACGGCCCGCGAGTTGGGCGACCTGAAGGAAAACGCCGAATACCACGCTGCTCGTGAGCAGCAGGGGATGGTCGAGGCGCGGATTCGTGACATCGAGGGCCGGATTCAGAATCAGGTCATCATCGACGTCACGACCATTCCTCACACCGGCAAAGTGATTTTCGGCACCACCGTTGAAATCGCCAACGTCGAGACGGACGATCGCGTCACGTACCACATCGTGGGTGAGGATGAGGCTGACTTCAAACTCGGCAAGATTTCGGTCGGCTCACCACTGGCCCGCGCCTTGATCGCCAAGGAAGAGGGTGACGTGGTTGCTGTGAAAACGCCGAGTGGCGTTATCGAGTACGAGATTGTCGAAGTCCGCCACATCTGAAAGAAGGCGCCCGCTCCGTGCGGGCGCCATGCTTTGGCAACTGGCTCAGATGTTGTGGGTTGGCGGCCTGTGGCTGTTACATATCGGCCTGCTGCCGGTGCTGGGCCAGATTGGCCTGGCGCCGCTGCTGATCGACGAAATTGCAGGCGTGCTGAATGCGCTGATGGTGGGATTCGCCACAGCGTGTGTGATTTTTCAGGCTTTGGTGCTGATTCAGGCCGAGGGCCTTGCCAGTCTATGGCGCGATATTCGCGGGCAAATGCTGCTGATGGCGTTGTATGCGTGCGGGATGTTCTTCGCGGTGCGCGTCGGTTGGCCGGATGCCGTGCGTTGGCAGGTGTTCAGCTATCTTGTTCTGGGCTTTTCCGGGCTGGTACTGGTGTTGCAGTCGGTGCCGGGATGGAGCGGCAGGGTGCGCGAAGCACACCCTTGACCCTTGCCATCACTTGAAGCGATGAACGTTCGACAGCTGCTTGTTGACGCTGAAGTTCTTGCGGTAAATCAGTGCCATCTTGCCGATGACCTGAACCAGGTCCGCTTTGCCGACCTTGCACAGTTCTGCAATGTTCGCCAGGCGTGACTCGCGATCGAGGATGTTGAGCTTGATTTTAATCAGCTCGTGATCCGCCAAAGCGCGTTCAAGTTCGGCTAACACACCTTCAGTCAAACCGTTGTCAGCCACAATCAAAACTGGTTTCAGATGGTGGCCAATGGATTTGTACTGTTTCTTCTGCTCTTGAGTGAGCGGCATAATCTGACCCCTGCGTCTGATCTTGTAAAAAGCGGCGGCCAGTTTACCCGAGCGAGTCCGGGACCGCCCAGTTAATCACGACCCGTTTTATTTTCGAGGTGGCCCGTGGCCCGTTCCAAGACAAGCCTTAAATGGCTGCAAAGACATGTCAATGATCCCTATGTGAAGCAGGCGCAGAAGGATGGTTACCGCTCGCGTGCGAGTTACAAGCTTCTGGAGGTCCAGGAGAAATACAAGCTGATCCGTCCGGGTATGAGCGTTGTCGACCTGGGTGCGGCGCCCGGCGGCTGGTCGCAGGTCACTAGTCGGCTGATCGGTGGTCAGGGGCGTCTGATCGCCTCGGACATCCTGGAAATGGACAGCATTCCGGACGTGACCTTCATTCAGGGTGACTTCACGCAGGACGAAGTGCTCGCTCAGATCCTTGAAGCCGTGGGTAATTCGCAGGTGGACCTTGTGATTTCCGATATGGCCCCCAATATGAGTGGTACGCCTGAGGTGGATATGCCAAAAGCCATGTTTCTATGTGAGCTGGCTCTTGATCTGGCGGCTCGGATACTCAAGCCGGGTGGTAATTTCGTGATCAAGGTGTTTCAGGGCGAAGGGTTTGATGCTTACGTGAAGGACGCTCGTCAGAAATTCGACAAGGTCCAGATGATCAAGCCGGACTCTTCCCGTGGCAGTTCTCGCGAGCAATACATGCTGGCTTGGGGCTATCGCGGCCGTAGTGAGTAAATCGGGGTTTTTTGGCGGGGTGATAGGTTTTTCGTATTTCGCCCCGCGTGCATAAACGAATATTGTGTAGAAAGTGTTTCACAAAGGGTTACAGACGGCGCCTGCCAGAGTCGTAGGTAATGTAGTAAGTTAGGCCGGTGAATATCATGCGAAGCGCGCGCCATTAGCGGAGCTTGCTTCAGAGGGTAGTTAATTGAACGATATGGCAAAGAATCTGATCCTGTGGTTGATCATCGCGGCTGTCCTGGTGACAGTGATGAACAACTTCTCCAGCCCTAATGAGCCGCAGACCCTCAACTATTCCGACTTCATCCAGCAGGTCAAGGATGGCAAGGTCGAGCGCGTAGCGGTTGACGGCTACGTGATTACCGGCAAACGCAACGATGGCGACAGCTTCAAGACCATTCGTCCTGCCATCCAGGACAACGGTCTGATCGGCGACCTCGTGGACAACCACGTTGTGGTCGAAGGCAAGCAGCCTGAGCAGCAAAGCATCTGGACTCAACTCCTGGTCGCAAGCTTCCCGATCCTCGTGATCATCGCCGTGTTCATGTTCTTCATGCGGCAGATGCAGGGTGGTGCAGGCGGCAAGGGCGGGCCGATGAGCTTCGGCAAGAGCAAGGCGCGCCTGCTCTCCGAAGATCAGGTGAAAACCACCTTGGGTGACGTTGCCGGTTGCGACGAAGCCAAGGAAGAAGTGGGTGAGCTGGTCGAGTTCCTGCGCGATCCGGGCAAGTTCCAGCGCCTGGGCGGTCGCATTCCACGCGGCGTGCTGATGGTAGGTCCTCCGGGTACCGGTAAAACCTTGCTGGCCAAGGCGATTGCCGGCGAAGCAAAAGTCCCGTTCTTCACCATTTCCGGTTCCGATTTCGTCGAGATGTTCGTCGGTGTTGGTGCCAGCCGTGTTCGCGACATGTTCGAACAGGCCAAGAAACACGCACCCTGCATCATCTTCATCGATGAAATCGACGCCGTCGGTCGCCACCGTGGCGCCGGCATGGGTGGCGGTCACGACGAGCGCGAGCAGACACTCAACCAATTGCTGGTTGAGATGGATGGCTTCGAAATGAATGACGGCATCATCGTCATCGCCGCCACCAACCGTCCGGACGTACTGGACCCTGCGTTGCTGCGTCCGGGCCGTTTCGACCGTCAGGTTGTGGTCGGTCTGCCGGATATTCGTGGTCGTGAACAGATTCTCAAGGTTCACATGCGCAAAGTGCCAATGGGTGACGACGTCGCTCCTGCAGTGATCGCACGTGGTACCCCTGGTTTCTCCGGTGCCGACCTGGCTAACCTGGTGAACGAAGCGTCGTTGTTCGCTGCCCGTACCGGCAAGCGCATCGTCGAAATGAAAGAGTTCGAGCTGGCGAAAGACAAGATCATGATGGGCGCTGAGCGCAAGTCCATGGTCATGTCCGAGAAAGAGAAGCAGAACACCGCTTATCACGAAGCAGGTCACGCCATCGTCGGTCGTGTCGTGCCAGAGCACGATCCGGTCTACAAAGTTTCGATCATCCCGCGCGGTCGTGCGCTGGGTGTGACCATGTTCCTGCCGGAAGAAGATCGCTACAGCCTGTCCAAGCGTGCACTGATCAGCCAGATCTGCTCGCTGTACGGCGGCCGTATCGCTGAAGAAATGACCCTGGGCTTCGACGGTGTTACAACCGGCGCGTCCAACGACATCATGCGTGCCAGCCAGATTGCGCGGAACATGGTGACCAAGTGGGGCCTTTCGGAAAAACTCGGTCCGTTGATGTATGCCGAAGAAGAGGGCGAAGTGTTCCTCGGTCGCGGCGGCGGTGGTCAGAGTGCAAGCTTCTCCGGTGAGACAGCCAAGCTGATCGACTCCGAAGTGCGCAGCATCATTGACCAGTGCTACGGCACGGCCAAGCAGATCCTTACGGACAACCGCGACAAGCTCGACGCCATGGCTGATGCCTTGATGAAGTACGAGACGATCGATGCCGATCAGATCGATGACATCATGGCCGGTCGTACCCCTCGCGAACCACGCGACTGGTCAGGCGGCGGCACCGGTACTTCCGGAACACCTCCGGTGGTCCAGGATGAGCGTCCGGAAACACCGATCGGCGGTCCGGCTGCTGACGTATAAGGTTTGAAATGACTTCTGTTCAGTCCTCGACCCGGTTGCCTTGCGGCAACCGGGTTCTTGATTTGGCCCAGACGCATGTCATGGGCATTCTCAATGTCACTCCCGATTCCTTTTCTGACGGCGGCCGATACAGCCAGCTCGACGCGGCCCTGTGTCACGCCGAGTCGATGGTTGCGGCGGGCGCGACGCTGATCGATGTCGGTGGCGAATCGACGCGGCCTGGCGCAAGGGCGGTGTCGCCTCTTGAAGAGCTGGAGCGCGTAGCGCCAATCGTTGAGCGCATCAATCGCGAGCTGGATGTGATTATTTCGGTCGATACGTCCACTCCGGCAGTCATGCGCGAAACCGCGCGGCTCGGGGCGGGATTGATCAATGATGTGCGCTCGCTACGTCGAGATGGAGCCCTGGATGCGGCGGCGGCCACTGGATTGCCGGTGTGTCTGATGCATATGCTCGGCGAGCCGGGTGACATGCAGGATAATCCTCACTATGAAAACGTGACCAAAGAGGTCGGCGAGTTTCTCGCTGAGCGCATGGCCCAATGTGCGTTGGTGGGCATTCCGGCCGAGCGGATTATTCTTGATCCGGGCTTTGGATTCGCGAAAACCTTGCAGCACAATCTAAGCTTATTCAAACATATGGAAGCCCTGCATGCCTTGGGGCGGCCCCTGTTAGTCGGGGTTTCGCGAAAGAGCATGATAGGTCAGGCCTTGAATCGCCCGGTTGGAGAACGCCTGTTTGGCGGTCTGGCACTCGCGGCGCTGGCTTCGGCCAACGGGGCGCGTATATTGCGCGTCCATGATGTCGCCGAAACAGTAGACGTGGTGCGGATGATCGCCGCAGTGGAATCAGCCGAATAAGAATGATGGAGCACTTATGAGCAAAAAATACTTTGGCACCGACGGTATTCGTGGTCGGGTCGGCGAATACCCGATTACTCCTGATTTCATGCTCAAGCTTGGTTGGGCGGCAGGCATGGCGTTCCGCAAAATGGGCGCCTGCAAGGTGCTGGTCGGCAAGGACACCCGGATTTCCGGTTACATGTTCGAGTCTGCGCTCGAGGCCGGTCTGACGTCGGCAGGTGCTGACGTGATGCTGTTGGGCCCGATGCCGACCCCGGCGATTGCCTACCTGACACGTACCTTCCATGCTGAAGCCGGTATCGTGATCAGTGCCTCTCACAATCCTCACGATGACAACGGCATCAAGTTCTTCTCCGGAAAGGGCACCAAGCTGCCGGATGAAGTCGAGCTGATGATCGAAGAGTTGCTCGACACCCCGATGACCGTGGTTGAGTCGAGCAAGATCGGCAAAGTGTCGCGAATCAATGACGCTTCTGGCCGCTATATTGAATTCTGCAAAAGCAGCGTGCCGACCGGTACCAACTTCGCTGGTCTGAAGATTGTGATCGACTGCGCTCACGGCGCGACCTACAAGGTTGCGCCCAGCGTATTCCGCGAGCTGGGTGCCGAGGTCGTTGTGCTTTCCGCTCAGCCTAACGGCCTGAATATCAATGACAATTGTGGTTCGACCCATATGGGCCAATTGCAGGCTGCCGTATTGGCCGAGCACGCGGATCTGGGTATTGCCTTCGACGGTGACGGCGATCGCGTCTTGATGGTCGACCATACTGGCGCCATCGTTGATGGTGACGAGCTGCTGTACATCATTGCCCGCGATCTGCATGAGCGCGACAAGCTGCAAGGCGGTGTGGTCGGTACGTTGATGAGTAACCTCGGGCTGGAACTGGCCCTGGCGGATCTGTCGATTCCTTTTGTGCGTGCCAACGTTGGCGATCGATATGTGATCGCAGAACTGCTGGAGCGCAACTGGTTGGTAGGCGGTGAGAACTCGGGTCATATCGTCTGCTTCAATCACACCACCACGGGTGATGCGATCATCGCTGCATTGCAGGTGCTGATGGCGCTGAAGACTCGTTCCGAAGGTCTGGCTCAAGCCCGACAGGCCCTGCGCAAGTGCCCTCAGGTGTTGATCAATGTCCGGTTCGGCGGGGGTGCCAGTCCGCTCGATCATCCAGCGGTCAAGGAAGCCAGCGCCCGTGTCACCGAGGCTATGGCGGGTCGTGGTCGCGTGCTGTTGCGCAAGTCCGGGACGGAGCCTTTGGTGCGGGTGATGGTTGAAGGCGAGGACGAAACACAGGTTCGCGGTTACGCCGAAGAGCTGGCAAAACTGGTTACTGAAGTTTCTGCCTGAATTCGGCTTGCCAGCCATGATTGTGTTGGGTAACATCTGCGCCCACTTTGACCGACGAGGTACAGCATGCGTCGCCCTATGGTAGCTGGTAACTGGAAGATGCACGGTACCCGCGCCAGCGTCGCTGAGCTGATCAATGGCCTGCGTGATATGGCCTTGCCGAGCGGTGTTGATGTAGCGGTATTCCCGTCTTTCTTGCATATCAATCAAGTGATTGATGGTCTGGAAGGCAAGTCGATCAAGGTCGGCGCGCAGAACGCTGCGGTGGAATCCAAGCAAGGTGCATTGACCGGTGAGATTGCGTCGAGTCAGTTGGCCGATGAAGGTTGTTCGCTGCTGCTCGTCGGGCATTCCGAGCGGCGCCAGATCATCGGCGAGAATGATGAAACACTCATTCGCAAGTTCGCAGCGGCACAGGCATGTGGCTTGATTCCGGTGTTGTGCATAGGGGAAACCCTTGAGCAGCGCGAAGCCGGGAAAACTCTTGAGGTTGTCGGGCGTCAGCTTGGCAGTATCATAGAGAAGCTGGGTGTCGGTGCCTTTGCAAATGCAGTAATTGCTTACGAGCCGGTCTGGGCCATTGGTACCGGGCTGACTGCTTCACCGCAACAAGCGCAGGATGTGCATGCAGCCATCCGCGCTCAGTTGGCGGCAGAGAATTCTGAAGTCGCACAAGGTGTGCGGCTTCTATACGGCGGCAGCGTGAAGGCGGCCAATGCGGTCGAACTGTTCGGCATGCCGGATATCGATGGGGGGCTCATTGGTGGAGCTTCCCTGAATGCAGATGAGTTCGGTGCGATTTGTCGCGCCGCGGGAAACTGAAAAAATGCTGGAAACAGTCGTAGTCGTTTTTCATCTGCTGGGTGCATTGGGCGTAGTTGCTCTGGTATTGCTGCAGCAGGGTAAAGGTGCGGATGCTGGCGCGTCTTTCGGAGCAGGTGCTTCAAATACTGTGTTCGGAAGCCAAGGTTCCTCTACCTTTCTTAGTAAGTTTACTGCTATACTTGCCGCCGGTTTCTTCATAACCAGCTTAGGGTTAGGTTACTTTGCTAAAGAGAAAGCTCACCAGCTGACTCAAGTAGGTTTGCCAAACCCGGCAGTGTTGGAAGTTCCAAAGCAACAACCGGCTTCTGATGATGTACCGGTGCTTCAAGAGCAAAAGTCGGCTACTCCAGCGACTGACGTGCCTCCAGCTCAAGAGCAAAAGTAAGAAGGGTTTCAAACGTAGTATTGCCGAGGTGGTGGAATTGGTAGACACGCAACCTTGAGGTGGTTGTGCCCATAGGGTGTAGGGGTTCGAGTCCCCTTCTCGGTACCAATTATCAGGAGAGCCCGCTGTTGCGGGCTTTCTTGTAGGTGGAAGGTTACATTGACCCTGTCAGGGATCGGTCGTATACTTCCGCCCCAGCTTTGTCGCGGGGTGGAGCAGTCTGGTAGCTCGTCGGGCTCATAACCCGAAGGTCGTCGGTTCAAATCCGGCCCCCGCAACCAGTTTAAGGAGCCCCTTTTAAGGGGCTTTTTGTTAGCTGGACACTTTCTACGCCGCTGTTCGACGGCGTTTCAAGGATGGGCGTTTCGCCCATTTTTTTATTTTGCATAGCATGCACATACATGCACGAGGGGGTTCAGGTGTCGAGCAAGCTAGAAGAGTTGCAGGCCTTGTTGGCCCCGGTGGTCGTGGCCCTGGGCTATGAATGCTGGGGTATTGAGTTTTCGGCTCAAGGTCGCCACTCAATGTTGCGCGTTTATATTGATAAAGAGGGCGGTGTGCTGGTGGACGATTGTGCCATCGTCAGCCGTCAGATCAGCGGTGTCCTGGATGTTGAAGATCCAATCGCCGTTGAATACACCCTTGAAGTTTCCTCGCCTGGCATGGAACGCCCACTGTTCACTATTGAGCAGTTTGCAAAATTTGCCGGTGAACAAGTGAAGATCAAGCTGCGCTCGCCTTTTGAAGGACGACGCAACTTTCAGGGCCTTCTGCGCGGTGTAGAAGAGCAGGACGTCGTGGTGCAGGTAGAAGACCATGAGTTCCTGTTGCCGATCGATATGATCGACAAGGCCAACATTATTCCCAGTTTTGACTGAGACGCGGATCCCGCGGATCCAATGGCTTGCGAAAGGCGAGGCGTACGATGAGCAAAGAAGTACTGCTGGTTGTTGAGTCGGTATCCAATGAAAAGGGCGTACCGGCAAACGTAATTTTTGAAGCGCTGGAGCTGGCTCTGGCCACTGCTACCAAAAAGCGTTTCGAGGACGAAGTCGATCTGCGTGTGGAAATCAATCGCCACACCGGTGCTTACGAGACATTCCGTCGCTGGACGGTCGTCGAAGAAGCAGACCTGGACGATCCGGCCATCGAAACCTGGCCGAGCAAGGTTGCCGAAACGCATCCTGGCGCTCAGGTCGGTGACGTAGTCGAAGAGAAAATCGAATCCATCGAGTTCGGCCGCATTGCTGCACAGACTGCCAAGCAAGTCATCGTGCAGAAAGTTCGCGAAGCCGAGCGCGCTCAAGTTGTTGACGCCTATCGCGAACGCCTGGGGGAAATCATCTCCGGCACCGTGAAGAAAGTCACCCGCGACAACGTGATCGTCGACCTGGGCAACAACGCTGAAGCGTTGCTGGCTCGTGAAGACATCATCTCTCGCGAAACCTTCCGGGTTGGCGTGCGTCTGCGTGCGCTGCTCAAGGAAATCCGCACCGAGAACCGCGGCCCGCAGCTGATCCTGTCGCGTACCGCGCCGGAAATGCTGATCGAGTTGTTCCGCATCGAAGTGCCGGAAATCGCTGAAGGCCTGATCGAAGTAATGGCTGCGTCCCGTGATCCGGGTTCGCGCGCCAAGATCGCGGTCCGCTCGAAAGACAAACGTATTGACCCGCAAGGCGCTTGCATCGGTATGCGCGGTTCGCGCGTCCAGGCAGTGTCGGGTGAGTTGGGCGGTGAGCGTGTGGACATCGTCCTGTGGGACGACAACCCGGCTCAGTTCGTAATCAACGCCATGTCCCCGGCTGAGGTTGCGGCAATTATCGTTGACGAAGATGCCCATGCAATGGACATCGCCGTTGGCGCAGACAATCTGGCTCAGGCCATCGGTCGCGGTGGTCAGAACGTGCGTCTGGCGAGCCAATTGACTGGCTGGACCCTGAACGTGATGACCGAATCGGACATCCAGGCTAAGCAGCAAGCAGAAACCGGCGACATCCTGCGCAACTTCATCGACGAGCTGGAAGTCGACGAAGACCTTGCACAGGTGCTGGTAGATGAAGGCTTCACCAGCCTGGAAGAGATTGCCTACGTACCGTTGGAAGAAATGCTCAACATCGACGGCTTTGACGAAGAAACCGTCAACGAGCTTCGCGCTCGCGCCAAGGATCGTTTGTTGACCAAAGCCATCGCTACTGAGGAAAAGCTGGCAGACGCCCATCCGGCCGAAGACCTGCTCTCGCTTGAGGGTATGGACAAGGATCTGGCGATGGAACTGGCGGTGCGCGGCGTAATTACCCGCGAAGACCTGGCCGAGCAGTCTATTGACGATCTGCTCGACATCGACGGCATTGACGATGATCGTGCCGGCAAGTTGATCATGGCCGCCCGAGCCCACTGGTTCGAGTAATTAGGCGCGGCCTGAGGAGAGAAGTGCATGACGCAAGTCACGGTGAAACAACTGGCCGATGAGGTCAAAACACCGGTAGAGCGCCTGTTGCAGCAGATGCGTGAGGCAGGTCTGCCGCACACCGCCGCCGAAGAACATGTGACTGACAGTGAGAAGCAATCTTTGCTGACTCACTTGAAAAGCAGCCACAAGGCGAAAGTGGAAGAACCACGCCAGATCACACTGCAGCGTAAAACCACCAGCACCCTGCGTGTTGCTGGCAGCAAAAGCATCAGTGTTGAAGTCCGTAAAAAGAAAGTTTTCGTACAGCGCAGCCCGGAAGAAATCGAAGCCGAGCGCAAACGCGAACTGGACGAACGTCGCGCAGTAGAAAATGCTGCACGTCAGAAGGCTGAAGAAGAAGCCAAGCGTCGCGCCGAAGAAGAAGCGCGTCGCCAGCCTGCTGCTGCGCAATCCGCTACTAACGACGCCGTTGCAGCACCTGCTGCAGTTGCCGAGCCAGTACGCGAAAGCGCACCGGTAGTGGCTGCTGCACCAGCACCGTCTGCCGACGTTCGCAACAAGCAGAACGAACAGCGCCGTCCGGACAAACCACGTGCCGACGATAACAATCGTCGCAGCGGTGGTGGCGATGGCGAGCGTAAAAACGCTCCGCATCGTGCCTCGGTCAAAGAGAAAGCGCCTGCTCCACGCGTTGCCCCACGTACTACCGACGAAGAAAGCGATGGCTTCCGTCGTGGTGGTCGCGGCAAGGCCAAGCTGAAAAAACGCAACGCCCACGGTTTCCAGAGCCCAACCGGCCCTGTCGTGCGTGATGTGCAGATCGGCGAGACCATCACTGTTGGCGATCTCGCCCAGCAGATGTCGGTCAAGGCTGCTGAAATCATCAAGTTCATGTTCAAACTGGGTACTCCAGCGACCATCAACCAGGTGCTTGATCAGGAAACTGCTCAACTGGTAGCCGAAGAACTGGGCCACAAAGTGACCCTGGTCAGCGACACCGCCCTGGAAGATTCCCTGGCCGAGTCCCTGAAGTTTGAAGGTGAGACGTTCTCCCGTGCACCGGTTGTGACCGTAATGGGCCACGTTGACCACGGTAAGACCTCGCTGCTCGACTATATCCGTCGTGCCAAGGTAGCTGCTGGCGAAGCCGGCGGTATCACCCAGCACATCGGTGCGTACCACGTTGAAACCGAACGCGGCATGGTCACCTTCCTCGATACCCCGGGTCACGCCGCGTTTACCGCAATGCGTGCTCGTGGTGCCAAGGCGACTGACATCGTGATCCTGGTCGTTGCAGCGGACGACGGCGTTATGCCGCAGACCATTGAAGCGGTCCAGCACGCCAAGGCTGCCGGTGTTCCACTGGTTGTTGCAGTGAACAAAATCGACAAGCCGGGCGCTGATCTCGATCGCATCCGTAGCGAGCTGTCGGTTCACGGCGTGACTTCGGAAGAGTGGGGCGGCGACACTCCGTTCGTATCGGTTTCGGCGAAAGTCGGTACTGGCGTGGACGAGTTGCTCGAAGCTGTTCTGCTGCAAGCCGAAGTTCTGGAACTGAAGGCAACCCCTTCGGCCCCAGGTCGTGGTGTCGTGGTTGAATCGCGTCTCGACAAAGGTCGTGGCCCGGTTGCTACCGTTCTGGTTCAAGACGGTACCCTGCGCCAAGGCGACATGGTCCTGGTCGGTTCGAACTACGGCCGTGTACGTGCCATGCTCGACGAGAACGGCAAGCCAATCAAAGAAGCCGGTCCTTCCATCCCTGTCGAGATCCTCGGCCTGGACGGTACTCCGGACGCTGGCGACGAGATGAGCGTGCTGTCGGACGAGAAGAAAGCCCGTGAAGTGGCTCTGTTCCGTCAAGGCAAGTTCCGCGAAGTCAAACTGGCCCGTGCTCACGCCGGCAAGCTTGAAAACATCTTCGAGAACATGGGCCAGGCAGAGAAGAAGACGCTTAACATCGTCCTCAAATCTGACGTCCGTGGTTCGCTGGAAGCGTTGAACGGCGCCTTGAACGGCCTGGGTAACGACGAAGTGCAAGTGCGTGTTGTTGGTGGCGGTGTCGGTGGTATCACCGAGTCCGACGCTAACCTGGCACTGGCCTCCAACGCTGTACTGTTCGGCTTCAACGTGCGTGCCGATGCTGGCGCTCGCAAGATCGTCGAGCAGGAAGGTCTGGATATGCGTTACTACAACGTGATCTACGACATCATCGAAGACGTCAAGAAAGCCCTCACCGGTATGCTGGGCAGCGATGTTCGCGAGAACATCCTGGGTACCGCTGAAGTGCGTGACGTGTTCCGTTCGCCGAAGTTTGGCGCGATCGCCGGTTGCATGGTTATCGAAGGTGTTGTTCACCGTAACCGTCCAATCCGTGTACTGCGTGAAGACATCGTTATCTTCGAAGGCGAGCTGGAATCCCTGCGCCGCTTCAAGGATGACGCTTCCGAAGTACGTGCCGGCATGGAATGCGGTATCGGCGTGAAGAGCTACAACGACGTCAAAGTCGGCGACAAGATCGAAGTCTTCGAGAAGGTTCAGGTTGCTCGCAGCCTCTAACTCGCGCACTTCAAGGGCCACGCCAAGCCGCCGCATGCAGATGCGCGGCACAGCGTCAGGACTCTAAACGCAACGCCCGGTCTGGCTTTTGTCAGGCCGGGCGTTTGCCGCTTTCAGACCCCTCGGGTTTCACCGTGGGGCAGTAACAGGTAACAAGACATGGCAAAAGAATACAGCCGTACCCAACGTATCGGCGATCAGATGCAGCGTGAGCTGGCACAGCTGATCCGTCGTGAAGTCAAAGACCCGCGCGTCGGCCTGGTCACCATTACCGCTGTTGAAGTCAGCCGTGACGTCGGTCACGCCAAGATCTTCATCACCGTGATGGGCCAGGACAACGCCGAAGACATCGCGCAAAGCATCAAGGTGCTCAACTCAGCCGCCGGTTTCCTGCGCATGCAGTTGGCTCGTGAAATGAAGTTGCGCAGCGTTCCGCAGTTGCACTTCCACTACGACGAAAGCGTCGTGCGTGGCGCGCACCTGTCGGCCCTGATCGAGCGTGCGGTGGCTGAAGACAATCAGCACCCGGTAGCGGCTGAACCCGAAGACGCCAAGGAGTAATCGGTGGCTCAGGTCAAACGTATCCGTCGTAACGTCAGCGGTATCATCCTGCTCGACAAGCCGTTGGGGTTCACCTCCAACGCCGCGTTGCAGAAGGTTCGCTGGTTGCTGAACGCCGAGAAAGCCGGTCACACCGGCAGTCTCGATCCGCTGGCCACCGGCGTGTTGCCGTTGTGCTTCGGTGAGGCCACCAAGTTTTCGCAATACCTGCTCGATTCCGACAAGGGTTACGAAACCCTGGCGCAACTGGGCAAGACCACCACCACGGCCGATGCCGAAGGTGAGGTTTTGCAGGAGCGCCCGGTGACCGTTGGTCGCGCCGATGTCGAAGCTGTGTTGCCGGGTTTTCGCGGGCAAATCAGTCAGATACCGCCGATGTACTCGGCGCTCAAGCGTGATGGCCAGCCGCTGTACAAGCTGGCGCGTGCAGGCGAAGTAGTGGAGCGCGAACCGCGTTCTGTTACTATTGCGCGCTTGGAATTGCTGGCCTTTGAGGGTGATACTGCGCGGCTTGCGGTGGATTGCAGCAAAGGCACCTATATTCGCACCCTGGTGGAGGATATCGGTGAGCAACTCGGTTGTGGCGCTTACGTGGCTGAATTGCGACGTACCCAGGCCGGGCCTTTCACGCTGGCGCAGACGGTCACGCTTGAAGAGTTGGAAGCAGTACATGCCGAAGGCGGCAACGAAGCGGTCGACCGCTTCCTGATGCCATCGGACAGCGGCCTGCTGGATTGGCCACTGTTGCAGTTCTCGGAGCACAGCTCGTTCTACTGGCTTAACGGCCAACCGGTACGAGCCCCGGATGCACCGAAGTTCGGCATGGTACGGGTACAGGATCACAACGGTCGCTTCATCGGTATCGGTGAAGTGAGCGAAGACGGGCGCATCGCGCCGCGTCGACTGATTCGGTCAGAATGACCGGACGAGGGTGGCTGTCAACAGGCACGGTCACTACTCATTTTTAGATACAGGGATTTGTCCCTGGCCTGTTGAAACCGTCCTCTGGATGGTTTCCTGATAAAAGGATTGCCTCATGGCTCTCGACGTTCAAGAAAAAGCTCAAATCGTAGCTGACTACCAGCAAGCTGTTGGTGACACTGGTTCGCCAGAAGTGCAAGTTGCACTGCTGACCCACAACATCAACAAGCTGCAAGGTCACTTCAAGGCCAACGGTAAAGATCACCACTCCCGTCGTGGTCTGATCCGCATGGTAAACCAGCGCCGTAAGCTGCTGGACTACCTGAAAGGCAAGGATCTGGGCCGTTACCAGGCTCTGATCGGTCGCCTGGGTCTGCGTCGCTAATAAGCGATTGCGCTAGAGGTTGGTTGTTTGCTGTGTGTCAGCGGGTTTCCCGCAGGCACATGGCAGGCTCCCAGCCTCAAGTTTTATCTGGATAGTCGTTTTACCCTGGACAGGCGTTGGGCCGATTCCCGACATTGCCCAAGAATTTCGCAAGAAGACAAGTTCCCCAAGAGCCACAAAAGAAGGTAGGACACCGTGAACCCGGTAATCAAAAAATTCCAGTTCGGTCAGTCGACCGTTACCCTCGAGACTGGCCGTATCGCCCGTCAGGCCTCCGGCGCAGTATTGGTCACCGTTGACGACGACGTCAGCGTATTGGTGACTGTGGTCGGCGCCAAGCAAGCCGATCCAGGCAAGGGCTTCTTCCCTCTGTCCGTTCACTACCAGGAAAAGACTTACGCTGCCGGTAAGATCCCTGGCGGTTTCTTCAAGCGTGAAGGCCGTCCTTCCGAGAAAGAAACCCTGACTTCCCGACTGATCGACCGTCCGATCCGTCCGCTGTTCCCAGAAGGCTTCATGAACGAAGTGCAGGTTGTCTGCACCGTCGTTTCCACCAGCAAGAAGACCGATCCGGACATCGCTGCGATGATCGGTACCTCGGCTGCCCTGGCTATCTCCGGCATTCCTTTCGATGGCCCGATCGGCGCTGCCCGCGTTGCGTTCCACGAAAGCACCGGCTACCTGCTGAACCCGACTTACGAACAACAGAAAGCATCGAGCCTGGACATGGTCGTTGCCGGTACGTCGGAAGCCGTTCTGATGGTTGAATCGGAAGCCAAAGAGCTGACCGAAGACCAGATGCTGGGCGCGGTACTGTTTGCTCACGACGAGTTCCAGGTGGTGATCAACGCCGTCAAAGAACTGGCCGCAGAAGCAGCCAAGCCGACCTGGACCTGGGCTCCACAGCCAGAAGCCACTGCTCTGCTGGGCGCTATCCGTGCCGAGTTCGGCGACGCGATCTCCCAGGCTTACACCATCACCATCAAGGCCGACCGTTACGCTCGCCTGGGTGAGTTGAAGGACCAGGTCGTTGCCAAGCTGTCCGGTGAAGAAGGCCAGCCTTCTTCCAGCGAAGTCAAAGCGGCTTTCGGCGAAATCGAATACCGCACCGTTCGCGAAAACATCGTAAACGGCAAGCCACGTATCGACGGCCGCGACACCAAGACCGTACGTCCGCTGAACATCGAAGTCGGTGTTCTGCCTAAGACTCACGGTTCGGCACTGTTCACCCGTGGCGAAACCCAGGCGCTGGTCGTTGCAACACTGGGCACCGCCCGTGACGCACAGCTGCTGGACACCCTGGAAGGCGAGAAAAAAGACCCGTTCATGCTGCACTACAACTTCCCTCCGTTCTCGGTAGGTGAGTGTGGTCGCATGGGTGGCGCTGGTCGTCGCGAAATCGGTCACGGCCGTCTGGCCCGTCGTTCGATTGCAGCCATGCTGCCTGCTGCCGACGTGTTCCCGTACACCATTCGTGTTGTGTCGGAAATCACCGAGTCCAACGGTTCGAGCTCCATGGCTTCGGTCTGCGGCGCTTCCCTGGCCCTGATGGACGCTGGTGTTCCGATGAAGGCACCGGTTGCCGGTATCGCCATGGGTCTGGTTAAAGAAGGCGAGAAATTCGCCATCCTGACCGACATCCTGGGTGACGAAGACCACTTGGGCGACATGGACTTCAAAGTAGCCGGTACCGCCAAAGGTGTGACCGCGCTGCAGATGGACATCAAGATCAAAGGCATCACCGAAGAGATCATGGAGATCGCTCTGGGCCAAGCCCTGGAAGCGCGCCTGAACATCCTCGGTCAGATGAACCAGATCATTGGCCAGTCGCGTACCGAACTGTCGGAAAACGCTCCGACCATGATCGCGATGAAAATCGACACCGACAAAATCCGTGATGTCATCGGTAAAGGCGGCGCGACCATTCGTGCGATCTGTGAAGAGACCAAGGCTTCGATCGACATCGAAGACGACGGCTCGATCAAGATCTTCGGCGAAACCAAGGAAGCGGCTGAAGCAGCACGTCAACGCGTTCTGGGCATCACCGCAGAAGCTGAAATCGGCAAGATCTACGTTGGTAAGGTTGAGCGCATCGTCGACTTCGGCGCATTCGTCAACATCCTGCCTGGCAAGGACGGTCTGGTTCACATCTCCATGTTGAGCGACGCTCGCGTTGAGAAAGTGACCGACATTCTGAAAGAAGGCCAGGAAGTGGAAGTACTGGTACTGGACGTGGACAACCGCGGCCGTATCAAGCTGTCCATCAAAGACGTAGCAGCGGCCAAGGCTTCGGGCGTTTAATCACCCCGCCTGACCGTTTCAACGTTATAAAAAATGCCCCGCAGTGAAAGCTGCGGGGCATTTTTTTGTCTGTGAAACAGGGTGTGAAGTTGCTGGCTTTCGAACCCGGTGCTAGGTTTAGCCGACCGCCCGTGTAGCTCAGCCGGTAGAGCAGCGCACTCGTAACGCGAAGGTCGCAGGTTCGATTCCTGTCTCGGGCACCATCCCCCTGTTATTTCACCTTTCTGCTCAGATCTTCCACGGTGCGTTTTAGCTGATCCAGTTGATTGTCCTGATCGCTGACTTCCCGCTTAAGGCTGGACAGGTCGCTGGAGCTCGAACTGGAACTCGATCCCGCACTGCGCTTGAGATCGTCCATCTGACTGGCGAGCTTTTTCAGGTTGTTGTCCTGCTCGCTAACCGTACGCTTGAGATCGCTCACTTCGCTGGAGTTAGAGCTTGAGCTGGAACTCGAGCTGCTGCTGCGCTTGAGATCGTCCATCTGACTGGCGAGTTTTTTCAGCCCGTTATCCTGTTCGCTGACCGTACGCTTGAGGTCGCTGACTTCGCTGGAACTGGAGCTGGAACTCGAGGTGCTATTGCGTTTGAGCTCGTCCACGGCCTTGGCGAGGTTTACCAAACCGGTGTTCTGATCACTGACCGTACGTTTGAGGTCGTTAACTTCGCCGGCGTTCGAGCTGGAACTTGAGCCGTTATTGCGTTTGAGTTCGTCCATGGCCTTGGCGAGGTTTTTCAGCGCCGTTTCCTGGTCACTGACGGTGCGCTTGAGTTTGTCCACTTCGCTGGCAGTCGAGCCGGAACCGGACACCGTGTTCTTTTTCAACTCTTCGATGAGCCGCGCCTGTGCACTGACGGTTTTCTTTAGCTCTTCCAGATCTGCCGTATCGGTTTTAACCAGTCTTTGTAATTTTTCCACGTCCTCGATACTGATACCGGATCTGACCATCACGTCTGTGCCGTAATAGTTGTGGAAAACGAGGAATTTATCGGAAGAGTTTGCGCTGTCGGATTTGTACTCCAGACCTGCTTGAGCCGAATCGGGTAATGCCAGGGTGCCGAGAAGAAGGGCGGTCATGCCAGTTGCGGACAGGATGGACGAAAGCTTGGAAAAATTGCGCATCACGGGTTCCTTGTGACGTGCCTAGGTGGCACATCGCTATGACTTTACCTTTTGAACGTTGTTCCTGGGTAGCGAAGGAAAATTTGCAGAAAGCCCGATCAACGGGTTTTTTGTAGATTTGATGTAAAAGTCCATATAAATCGTCGTCCAAACATCCTATATTCGGACGTTGAACACGTACCACTTTGCAGTTTTCAGATGATCCCCGAATGGTTCTGAAGGCCAGACAAACCGGGCTTCAAACGGTTTTTTGCGTCAGAGAGATCCTTGATGATCCAGATCCATCTTCCATTCCCCAGATCAGCGAGAACGCCATGACCGTTAAAGAATTGACTCAAGAAGCCAGACACGAAGAAGCACTGAAAAAGTACTTGCTGGATTCGCCCCAGCTAGCCGACGAGATCAAGGACCTGCCAGCCGACGATCAGAAAGACCAGATCCAGTGGGCGTTCGAGGATGAGGCGGAATCCCAGGGCTTGCAGCCGTGGGAGCTGACGCTCAAGTACACCTCGACTCCTGAAGAGTTCGAGGCTGCGCGCCTGGTGCTGCACAAGGAGGCGGCCGAGGTGTTGGGCGTCGAGTGGGAAGAGTACTGCGAGATGAACAATCTGGTGGTCTGACAAAAACGCCAGCGTAATGTGGGAGCGGGCTTGCTCGCGAATGCGGTGTGTCAGTCGACATTTCTATTGACTGACACACCGCATTCGCGAGCAAGCCCGCTCCCACATTTGCGATGTGTTTTTCGATCAGAGGCTGAGCCGCATCGACAGGTCGACAGCCTTCACATCCTTGGTCATCGCACCAATCGAAATGTAATCCACCCCGGTTTCGGCGATCGGCAGCAGCGTGCTTTCGTTGATACCGCCGCTGGCTTCCAGTTTCGCCTTGCCTGCGTTCAGGCGCACGGCTTCACGCATGTCCTCCAGGCTCAGCTCATCCAGCATGATGATGTCTGCACCCGCCGCCAAGGCTTCCTTGAGCTCATCCAGGCTTTCCACTTCAATCTCGACCGGCTTGCCCGGGGCGATCTTGTGCGCAGCGTTAATGGCCTCAGGAATGCCACCGCTGGCGGCGATGTGGTTTTCCTTGATCAGGAAGGCGTCGTACAGGCCGATGCGGTGGTTGTGGCAACCGCCGCAGGTCACGGCGTATTTCTGCGCCAGACGCAGCCCCGGCAGGGTTTTGCGGGTGTCGAGCAGCTTCACCTGAGTCTCGGCGACAAAATCCGCCAGGTATTGCGCACGCGTGGCCACGCCCGAGAGCAATTGCAGGAAATTCAGTGCGCAGCGTTCGCCCGTCAGCAACGAACGGGCCGGGCCTTCGAGGTGGAACAGCGCTTGATTGGGTTTCACCCGTTCGCCGTCGCTCACCTGCCAATGCACCGCGACCCGTGGATCAAGCTGCCGGAAAACGGCATCGACCCATGCGGTGCCGGCAATGACCGCGGCGTCGCGGGTGATGATGGTGGCTTTGGCCAGGCGTTCAGCCGGGATCAACTGCGCGGTGATGTCGCCGCTGCCGATGTCTTCGAGCAACGCACGGCGCACGTTGGCTTCGATTTCGGCGGTCAAATCGGCGAGACGTAGATTCGGCATAACGGGCTCCACAAACAAAGTGGCCCGATTATAGGGCCATGGTGCGAGGCAACCCAAGGTATCAGCGTTGTTCCTGTTACCCGCAAACCTGCATTTGGTCGATTCCCTTGAGTCATCGGCCCTAAGTCGACGTCTTCCCTATGCGTCTATTTCAGTGTGGAACACAGAGTCTGCTGGCACACGGGGGCTCTTATGCCAGATAATCCGCCTTGCTTTTGACGTCATGGCTTTGACGTGTTCTTGGGTTAACGACTATTCGCAGAATCACCGTTTCAGGAGGCTTGGATGCACAACGACGGGAATGTAGTGCCTTTGCACAAGGCGGCTACCGATCAGGCGACGCAATCGCCGCTCGCCCGCCTGCCGGTGATTCTGCTTCAGGTTCGCGACAAGGCCACTCAACAGCTCAGGCATGGCTTGCAGGAACTGTTTGATAACGCCGACGACACGCTGTTCGAAATGGCCGACCGGGCCCGCAACGATGTCGAGCAGAACCTCTTTTTCGAAGCCATGCGCGACTTGCGACTCAAGCGAAAAAGCATCGAGCGCGGTTTTCTCGAACAATTCTTTGAGGCGTTCGTCAGCCTCTCGCAGTACGACACTACCCAGGTTGCGTTGCCCCAGGCATTGGCGTTCGACGCCGCTGTATTGCCCAATGACGACCTGGAGCGCAGCGTGGCAGTGGAGGCCATGGTCAGTAAGGTGCTGAACCGTGACGGCTTCGCCCTCGACCAGCTGACGGCCCGACTCAGCGCTCTGCTGGGCAAGGCGCTGGACGATCAGCACAACCCGATGGGGCCGGCAAAGCTCTGCGAGTATTTCTTGCAGGCCTGGCGCAACCTGGGGGTGGAGATCAAGGTCAAGCTGATCATCCTCAAGCTGTTCGACCGCTATGTACTCAGCAGCGCTGATCAGCTGTACGCCGAAGCCAATCAACTGCTCATCGCTACCGGCGTGTTGCCTGACCTCAAGCCCGCTCCCATGCGGCGAGCCAGCGATCATGCAGCCGCCAGCGCCCATGCCGAACCGATCGAGGTCGGCGTCCATTCAGGCGAGACGCCGATCGACGACGGCGTGCAGGAAGTCTTTGCCGCGCTCCAGGAGTTACTGCTGCATGTGCGCGGCAGTGTCGCGCCGACCCTCGAAGCCAGTGCCCAGACCCAGCCCATTTCCACCCGCGACCTGTTGCGCCTGCTCTCGCACTTGCAGCAATACGTGCCGGCCCTGGCAACCCAGGACGACTTCGATCTGCGCAACCAGCTCGAACAACTGCTGACCCGGGTCAGCGTCAAAAGCGGCAAGTCGCGCGTGGTCGGTGTGGCTGACGAAGACGTGATCAACCTGATTGCCATGCTCTTCGAATGCATCCTTGATGACCGCAACCTGCCGGACTCGCTCAAGGCGCTGATTGGTCGTTTGCAGATCCCGATGCTCAAGGTCGCGGTACTCGACAAGAGCTTCTTCAGCCGCTCCAGCCACCCCGCCCGGCGCCTGCTCAACGAAATCGCCGCTGCCGCCATGGGCTGGGGCGAGTGCGATGACCACGAGCGCGACAGCCTGTACTTGCGCATCGAGCAAGTGGTGCAGCGCCTGTTGAACGACTTTGTTGACGATCCGGCGATCTTCTCCGAGCTGCTGGCGGATTTTCTCGCTTTCACCAGTGATGAGCGCCGCCGCAGTGAGTTGCTGGAGCAACGCACCCGTGACGCCGAAGAGGGCCGCGCCAGGACCGAACTGGCGCGCCAGCGAGTCGAGCAGGCGCTGAATCAGGCGTTACTGGGCAAAGTGCTGCCGCAAGGTGTGGTGGTCTTCGTCCAGCAAGCCTGGAGCAAAGTGCTGTTGTTGACCTGCCTCAAACACGGTGATGCGTCGGCGCAATGGCATGCCGATGTGCAGACCATGGAGCAATTGATCTGGAGCGTGCAGCGCCATGACGAGCCCGATGCCGGCCTGCGTCTTTTGGCGTTGGTGCCGGGGCTGCTGAAGTCCTTGCGCGACGGGTTGAGCAGCTCGGCATTTGATCCGTTCGCCACCAGTGAGTTTTTCAGTGAGCTGGAAACCTTGCACGTGCAACTGTTCGAGCGTCCGGGCCAGGCGGCTGAACAGCCCGTCGAGCCGCCGGTGATGGTCGAAGTGCTGCAGCACATCGTGCTGCGAACCACCGACGAGGGCCCGGACGATACGGTGTCGGTACGGTTGCCGGCGGACGATGCCGGTTTGCTTCAGGTCGATCAACTGCGTCCCGGCAGCTGGGTCGAGTTTCAGGAAGACGATGAAAACACCCTGCGCTGCAAGCTGGCGGCGATCATCGAAAGTACCGGGAAATACATCTTCGTCGACCGCACCGGAATGAAAGTGCTGGAGCGCAGCCGCACTGGCCTGGCCCTGGAATTTCGCCGTGGCGCGGTACGGGCGCTGGACGACACCTTGCTGTTCGATCGGGCCCTGGAGTCGGTGCTGGGCAATCTGCGGCGTCTCAATCGCGGCAAGTGATCGCGCCCCGAGGGTCTATCGCGGCATACTGGGCGCCAACACAGTCGTCGTTGAAGGAACCTGTATGCAGTTGGACCCCGCGAGCGGTTGGTGTCAGGGTGTGCGTGTATGCCCCTCACCCAACTTCAATGCGCGCCCCTCGGGCGAAATTTCCTTGCTGGTGATCCACAACATCAGCCTGCCGCCAGCGCAGTTCGCCACCGGCAAGGTGCAGGAATTTTTCCAGAATCGTCTGGATGTCACGGAGCATCCCTACTTTGCAGGGATTGCTGACCTGCGGGTGTCTGCACACTTTCTGATTGAGCGTGACGGCACCGTCACTCAGTTTGTCTCTTGTCTTGAGCGCGCCTGGCACGCCGGCGTCTCGAGTTTCGAGGGGCGTGACACCTGTAACGATTTTTCCGTGGGCATCGAGCTTGAAGGCACGGATGATCTGCCGTTCACCGACGCCCAGTATCAAACGCTAACGACACTGACCCGACAGCTGCAAAGCACGTTTACGGCGATCACCGCGCAGCGCATTTGCGGGCACAGCGACATCGCCCCGGGGCGCAAGACGGATCCGGGACCCGCGTTCGACTGGGCACGCTATCGCGCTGCCCTGGCAAAAGCCGCTTTGGAACAAGAGGAACAACAATGAGTTTTCTGGTGTTGCTGTTGGCCGTCTGGATCGAGAAGTTCTCGGCCCTGCGCCATCGGATTCAACGTGATGGCGGTTGGGTGCGTGAGCTGAACAAGCTTGAAGTCAGCCCGCGCCTGATCGGTCGGCCATGGCTGATATTGGTGGTGCTGGTGTTGCTGCCGGTGGCGCTGCTGGGTTTGTTGTTGGTGGTGCTGGAACCGGTGGCCTACGGGTTGCTGGCGTTGCCGGTGCACTTGCTGGTAGTGATTTACAGTCTGGGTCGTGGCGATTTGCTCGCTGGCCTGGGGCCCTTTCGCGATGCCTGGCGTCGGGAAGACCTGCAAGCGGCTGCCCATGTGGCCAAGCGCGACCTGGACATTTGCGCCGATAGCGGCGAGCAACTGCTTGAGCGGGTCGAAGGCCATTTGCTGTGGGAGGCTTACCAGAGCTTTTTTGCGGTGATTTTCTGGTACTTCGTGCTGGGCCCGGTCGCCGCCCTGAGCTACCGGCTGCTGGCGTTGGCCGAAGAACACGGGCAGAACCCGGCCGTGGTCGAACGCGCTGCACAGTTGCGTCACGCCTTTGATTGGGTGCCGGTGCGTCTGTTGGCGGCCAGTTTCGCGCTGGTCGGAAACTTTGTCGCGGTCAGCCGGGTGATGTTGCATGAACTGCTGAACTGGAACATCAGCGCCGCCCAACTGATCGAGAAAGTCGGGCTGGTGGCCGGCGAAATTCCTGCACCGGTCGTCGGACCGGATGGCATCAACAGCCTGGACCGGATCTGGGAATTGCTGCTACGTGCGGCGGTGCTCTGGTACGCCGGTTTTGCGTTGTGGACGGTCCTCCCTTAAACACCTTCCCCACTAGCCGCTGGCGCAGCATGCGCCAGCGGCTACAGGTACGCGCGTACCTCGTTAACCTTAAGTTACAAAACCCCCTGCCGATTTAAGCTATACAGAGTCAGCGCTAAATAGTGGCTATCTGCCGTCGACCCGCGCCTGCCAATAAAAATAAGAATCAAAAGGGAGACTTCCAGTGAAGAGCTTGCTCTATCCCGCCGTCGCGTTGATGAATCGCCTGAGCTTCGGCATGAAGTTCAGCCTGATCAGCGTGCTGTTCCTCGTGCCGATGCTGGTGACCAACTTCTATCTGGTCCGCGACTCCTATCGTGAATTCCAGGGCACCCAAGTCGAGCTGCAAAGCCTCGACCTGCTCGGCAGCAGCCTGACCCTGCGGCGTGATCTGGAAACCCTGAACAACCTGGTGCAGATCAACGTCACCCTCGGCCAGTCCGGCAAGGCCGGCAACGTCGAGTCGCAGATCAGCACCTTGGGGCAAAGTGTATTGACCCGTTTGCAGGGCATGACGGCGATGACCACGGACCCGGAGCAGATCGCGGTATTCGATGGCAAGCGCGATGAAATGATCGCCGGCTTCAAGGCCCAGCAAGCTGAAACCTCCCTGCAAAGTAAAAGTGCGCTGATCGGCAAACTGCTCGGCAATGCGCAGATTTTCAGCCAGATCATCGCCACTCAAGCCGGCCTGAGTCGCGACAGTCAAAGCGACATGCGTCAGCTCAGCGAACTCATTACCAACGTCACGCCACCAGTGACGCAGATCCTGGGCGACGGCCGGGCGATGGGTTCTTATTCGCTGGGGCAAGGGTTTCTGAATTCGGCGTCGAGCACCCGTTTCGATGAGCTGCTGGCGCAGATCGAAAAGCTCCAGGGTGAATACGGTCTCAAACTCAATGACGCATTGGGCTCCAGCAAAGCGGCGCGTGAAACCCTGGCGGCGCAGGCCGATAGCAGCAAGGCGTCCCTGAAAAAAGCCAGTGAACTGTTCGAAGAACAGGTGGTGATGGCCGACACCCTCGATGCGCCGTGGCAGGCCTTTTACGACCAGGTCACCGGCTTGATGGACCAGACCTACCAACTCAACGAAGCCACCCTGACATTCCTCGGCACCCAGTTGCAGCAGCGACTGGAGCAGAACCGCACCCACATGGTCCTGCAGGCTGTGGCGCTGTCCGTGGTGTTTGTGTTGATTTTCTACCTCTACGGCGGCTTCTACGCCTCGACCCGCACCACCCTCAAGCGCCTGGGCGCGACGCTGGATAAAGTCGCGGCGGGTGACATGACCGTCACGTTCCGTGCTGAAAGCCGCGACGAATTGGGCGAGCTGGGCGAGGTGTTCAACGGCACCGTGAAGAAAATCCACGACCTTATCGAGCGCGTGGGCCAAACCGTAAATGAGGTCGAGCGCCAGGCGGGTCAGGTCGAAAGTGTGTCTGCGCAAAGCAACCAGGCGGTGGCAGGACAACGCTCGCAGATCGAGCAAGTCGCCACGGCCATGAACCAGATGTCGGCCACCTCGCTTGAGGTGGCGCGCAGTGCCGCCGCGGCGGTCAGCAGCGCTCACAGCGTCAACGACGAGACCATCAGCGGTCGCGGCCTGGTGGCGTCACAGCAGGGCAGCATCGCGCAACTGGCCAGTGAGATCGATCAGTCGGTACGGGTGATCAACCAACTGGCCAGTGACAGCCAATCCATCAGCCGCGTGCTGGAAGTGATCAAGAGCATCGCCGAGCAGACCAACCTGCTGGCGCTCAACGCCGCGATCGAAGCCGCTCGGGCCGGTGAGCAGGGGCGTGGTTTTGCGGTGGTGGCCGATGAGGTCCGGACCCTGGCCAAGCGCACCCAGCAATCGACCGAAGAAATCGAGCAGATGATCACCAAGCTCCAAACTGGTGTCGGTGCGGCGGTGAAAGCCATGGGCGTCAGCCATCAAGTGGCCGATGGCACCGTCGGGCAGTCGGAAAAGGTCCAGCAGGCGCTGGAAAACATCCTCGGCGCCGTCGGCATGATCGTCGACCAGAACCAGCAGATCGCCGCGGCGGTGGAGCAGCAAACTGCAGTGGCCCACGACATCGACCAGAACATCGTCGAGATCAACCGCGCGGGTGAACGCACCGCCGAAGGTGCACACCAGACCGAGGATGCCAGCCGTGCATTGTCGGCCCAGGTAGTGGAACTCAAACAGCTGATCAGCGCGTTCCGGGTCTAAAAACGCACCGCAGTACATGTGGGAGTGAGCCTGCTCGCGATAGCATTCTTTCAGTCGACGTTGATATCGACTGAAAAAACGCTATCGCGAGCAGGCTCACTCCCACAGGTTTTTGCGCACAATCTGTAGTACTTGTTCCCTCATGGGGTCAGCATTTTCCTGTTTTCCTTGGCGCTCTGGTTTTTGGTCTTCAATGAAGGAAGATCAATCACCCGACCAGCCCTGAGGAGGTGCGGATATGTCTGTCGCAACAACCGGAATCCAAGGGCATTGCGCGCATTGCGGGAGAACGCTCCGGCTCGAACCCTGGCAACTCAATGCCATTGCCATCAACGAATCCTTCGCCTGTTCCCACTGCCACAAAGCCTTGCAATTGAGCGACCCGAAACAGATCAGGCGCTTGAAGTCCGTCGACTCCCTGGCAATGCTGCAGGCGAGTACGCTGGTGATGGTGTGCACCGCGTTATTGGTGGCGTTGGTGATGGAGTGGGTCGGGATGCTAAGCATGGTTGAACAGCTGAATTTTTCGCTGTTGGCGATTCTGGTCTACTTCGTCGTTGTGCAGATCGCTCGACACTGGCAACACATGACGCTGATTCTGGAGGCTGCCAAGGCCCACGGCGACTGACTACCAGTTGAACAGCTCACAGGCATTGGTCGTGCTCGCGGCAGCCAATTGCTCAGGGCTGATTGCCATGATTGCGGCCAGTGCCGAGCAGATCGCCGGCAGGTGCGCCGGGCTGTTGCGTTGACCGGGAAACATGGCGGGCGCCATGTCCGGTGAATCGGTTTCCAACACCACCGACTCAAGGGGCAGCTCGGCGAGTACGCGGTGCATGCGCAACGCCTGCGGCCAGGTCGCGGCACCGCCCAGGCCCAGTTTGAAACCGAGCTTGATGTACTCGCGGGCCTCTTCCTTGCTGCCGGCAAAGGCATGAATGATGCCCGCGCGTTTCAATCGAAACCGCTTGAGCGTGGCAATCACCGCCGCATGGCTGCGCCGCACATGAATCAACGCCGGAAGATTGAAGTCCACCGCCAGTTGCAGTTGCGCGTCGAACAAGGCCTGCTGGCGTTCGCGGTCGAGGGTTTCGATGAAGTAATCCAGGCCGATCTCGCCCACGGCACACAATTGCCGATGACCCGCCAGGCGGGTCAGCCAGTCACCGAGTCCGGATAAGTCTTCAGGACGATGCTGATCCAGATACACCGGGTGTAACCCGAATGCCGCATGCAGGTCGGGATCGCTTTGCACCAGGTCCCAGACCCGCTGCCAATTCCCCTGATACACCCCCAGCACCACCATCCGCCGCACCCCGAGGGCGCGGCTTTCGGCGAGCAGCGCCGTACGGTCCTCGTCGAAGTCCGGAAAATCCAGATGAGTGTGGCTGTCGATCAGCTCCACGGTTCAGTCCTGGCGAATACGCTGCTTGAAAGTCCGCGCGATGGCCTGCACGCCGGGTTGGTAATCGGACTGTTCGATGGCGGCCAGGGCCAGTGCCAGGGCCTTGTCGGCAATCAACTGATGCTGCTGGGCCATGGCGTTGACCGGCAGCGGCAGGAAGTCCAGCAACTGCGTGTCGCCGAAGGTGCCGAGGCGCAGCGGGCGGTTTTTCAGCGGGAAGTCGTGCAAGGCATCGAACACGCCCTGAAGCAGCACATAGGACGTGGTCACCAGCGCATCCGGCAAATGCCCCAGACGCTGAAGCAGCTCTTCCATCAGTTGCTTGCCGCACTCGCGGCTGAACGATTCGCCATGCTCGATCAGCACTTCGCCTTTGAACCCGGCCAACGCTTCCTTGAACCCGGCGGCACGTTCCTGGCTGATGCTCAGTTCGGGACGGGCGCCAATCAGCGCGATTTGTTTGGGCAGCGGATCGAGCAGGCTGCGGGTCAGTTGCAGGCTGGCCTCACGATCATCGCTGATCACCGAACAGAAATGCTCAGGTTCCATCACCCGGTCGATGGCGATGATAGGAATGCCCTTGGCTTGCAACTGACGGTAGCTGTCGTCACCGGCCGGCAGGCAACTGGCGACGATCAACGCATCACAGCGCCGCGCGCGGAACAGTTGCAGCAATTGCCGTTCGCTGTCCGGCGCATCGTCGGAGCTGGCGATCAGCAATTGATAACCGCGCGCCCGGGCACCTTGCTCCAGCAGTTTGGCAATGCGCGCGTAACTGGGGTTTTCCAGGTCCGGCAGAATGAAGCCCAACGTGCGGGTGTGCCGACTGCGCAGCCCGGCCGCCTGGGGGTTGGGTGTGAAGCCATGTTGTTCGACGACCGCGCGAACACGCTCGACGGTGGCACTGCTGATACGTTGCTGCTCGGCCTTGCCATTAATGACATAACTGGCGGTGGTAACGGACACACCGGCCAATTGTGCGATATCACTGAGTTTCAACGCGGGCTTTCCTTGTTTTTCGGCCGACATTTTCACCAATCCTACCCGATTCCGGTAGACGACCATTGTTGCAACGCTTCCGACAAGTTGGACTTCAAGGATGGGACATAATCGAGTAACGTGCCAATCATTCTAGATTAAACGTTTCAGCAAGCGTATTTTCTACGTTATAAGCGCATTTGGCCGGTTCTGCCGCGAAACCGCCAAAAGTCATGACTAAGCGCCTAAGCTGGAATCATTCAAAACAATACCTGGCGCCAACAGACGCCAAAAAGGAGAAAGCATGCTCGAGCTCACCATAGAGCAGATATCCATGGGCCAGTCGGCTGTGGATAAGTCCGAAGCGTTGCAACTGCTGGCCCGGCATCTGGTCACCGATGGCCTGGTCGCAGAGGGTTATCTCGCCGGTTTGCAGGCGCGTGAAGCTCAGGGCTCGACCTTTCTCGGTCAAGGTATTGCCATCCCCCACGGTACGCCGGAAACCCGCGATCAGGTGTTTTCCACAGGCGTGCGGCTGATGCAATTCCCCGAAGGCGTGGACTGGGGCGACGGCCAGATCGTCTACCTGGCGATCGGTATCGCCGCCAAATCCGATGAACACTTGCGACTGCTGCAACTGCTGACCCGTGCCCTCGGTGAAACCGACCTGGGCCAGGCCCTGCGTCGCGCCGGTTCCGCCGAAGCCTTGTTGAAACTGCTGCAAGGCGCACCGCAGGAACTGGCGCTGGATGCACAGATGATCGGGCTCGGTGTTTCCGCCGACGACTTCGAAGAACTGGTCTGGCGTGGTGCACGTTTGCTGCGTCAGGCCGATTGCGTGAGCAACGGGTTCTCCGCCGTTTTGCAGCAGGTCGAAGCGCTGCCGTTGGGCGACGGTTTGTGGTGGCTGCACAGCGAGCAAACCGTGAAACGTCCGGGCCTGGCCTTCGTCACGCCAGACAAACCCATGCGTTACCTCGGCCAGCCCCTCAGTGGCCTGTTCTGTCTGGCCAGCCTCGGCGAGGCGCATCAGGCTCTGCTCGAACGCCTGTGTGCGTTACTGATCGAAGGCCGTGGCCACGAATTGGGCCGCGCCACCAGCAGCCGTAAAGTCCTCGAAGTGCTGGGCGGTGAGCTGCCGGCAGACTGGCCGAGCGCACGCATTGCATTGGCCAATGCCCACGGTTTGCACGCTCGTCCGGCGAAGATCCTCGCGCAGTTGGCGAAAAGTTTTGAAGGCGAAATCCGCGTGCGCATCGTTGATGGCCAGGACAGCGCCGTGTCGGTGAAGAGCTTGAGCAAACTGCTCAGCCTCGGCGCCCGTCGCGGTCAGGTGCTGGAGTTCGTCGCCGAACCAAGCATCGCCGCCGACGCGTTGCCGGCCTTGCTGGCGGCCATCGAAGAAGGCCTCGGTGAAGAAGTCGAACCGTTGCCCGCCGTGAGCCAGCAGCGCGAAGTGTTTGCCGATGTCGCCGAAGTGCTTCTCGCCCCGGCGTCCGGCAGCCTGGTCCAGGCAATCGCCGCCGCACCGGGCATCGCCGTTGGCCCGGCGCATATTCAAGTACTGCAAACCATCGATTACCCGCTGCGAGGCGAATCTGCGGCGATCGAGCGCGAGCGTCTCAAGCAAGCGTTGGCGCATGTGCGTAGCGACATCGAAGGCCTGATCGAGCGCAGCAAGTCCAAGGCCATTCGCGAGATTTTCATCACCCACCAGGAAATGCTCGACGACCCGGAACTGACCGATGAAGTCGACACCCGCCTCAAGCAAGGCGAAAGCGCCGAAGCGGCGTGGATGGCGGTGATCGAAGCGGCGGCCAAACAGCAGGAATCGTTGCAGGACGCCTTGCTCGCCGAACGTGCCGCTGACTTGCGCGACATCGGCCGTCGGGTGCTGGCGCAACTCTGTGGCGTCGAAACCCCGAGTGAACCCGATCAGCCATACATTCTGGTGATGGACGAAGTCGGTCCGTCCGACGTCGCCCGTCTCGACCCGACCCGCGTGGCCGGCATTCTCACGGCCCGCGGCGGCGCAACCGCGCACAGCGCGATTGTCGCCCGTGCGCTGGGCATTCCGGCCTTGGTCGGCGCCGGGGCGGCGGTGTTGCTGCTGGCGCCGGGCACGCCGTTGCTGATTGATGGCCAGCGCGGTCGCCTGCACGTGGACGCCGACGCGGCGACCCTGCAACGCGCCACCGAAGAACGCGACACCCGCGAGCAACGCCTCAAAGCCGCCGCCGAGCAACGCCATCAACCCGCGCTGACCACCGACGGTCATGCGGTCGAAGTGTTCGCCAACATCGGCGAAAGTGCAGGCGTGACCAGCGCGGTGGAGCAGGGCGCCGAAGGCATCGGCTTGCTGCGCACCGAACTGATTTTCATGGCCCATTCCCAGGCACCGGACGAGGCCACCCAGGAAGTCGAATACCGACGCGTCCTCGATGGCCTCGCCGGTCGTCCTTTGGTGGTTCGCACCCTCGACGTCGGTGGCGACAAACCGCTGCCGTACTGGCCGATCGCGAAAGAAGAAAACCCGTTCCTCGGCGTGCGTGGCATTCGCCTGACCTTGCAGCGTCCGCAGATCATGGAAGCGCAATTGCGCGCCTTGCTCCGTGCTGCCGACAACCGTCCGCTGCGGATCATGTTCCCCATGGTCGGCAGCGTTGATGAATGGCGTCAGGCGCGGGACATGACTGAACGCCTGCGCCTGGAAATCCCGGTTGCGGACCTGCAACTGGGGATCATGATCGAGGTGCCATCGGCAGCCCTGCTGGCGCCAGTGCTGGCCAAGGAAGTCGACTTCTTCAGTGTCGGCACCAACGACCTGACCCAATACACCCTGGCCATCGACCGCGGTCACCCGACCTTGTCGGCCCAGGCTGACGGCTTGCACCCGGCGGTGCTGCAACTGATCGACATTACCGTGCGCGCGGCCCATGCCAACGGCAAGTGGGTCGGCGTGTGCGGTGAGCTGGCGGCCGATCCGCTGGCAGTGCCGGTGCTGGTCGGGCTGGGTGTAGACGAACTCAGCGTGTCGGGACGCAGCATTGCCGAGGTCAAGGCGCGCATCCGCGAACTCAGCCTCAGCCAAACCAAAATTCTCGCCCAACAGGCCTTGGCCGTGGGCAGCGCTAATGAAGTGCGCGCACTAGTGGAGGCCCTGTAATGGCCAGGATTCTGACCCTGACGCTCAACCCGGCGCTGGACCTGACGGTGCAGTTGCCGCGTCTTGAGCCCGGCCAAGTCAATCGCAGCGACGAGATGCACACCCACGCCGCCGGTAAAGGCGTGAACGTCGCGCAGGTACTGGCTGACCTTGGGCATCAGCTGACGGTCAGCGGTTTCCTCGGTGAGGACAACCTTCAAGCGTTCGAAACCCTGTTCGCCAAACGCGGTTTTGTCGATGCGTTCATCCGGGTGCCCGGCGAGACGCGCAGCAACATCAAACTGGCGGAAACCGATGGGCGCATCAGCGACATCAACGGGCCGGGGCCGATGGTCAATGAGGCGGCGCAGCAGGCGTTGCTGGATCGACTCGATCAGATTGCCCCGGGTCATGACGCGGTCGTCGTGGCCGGCAGCCTGCCGCAAGGAATCAGCCCGCAGTGGCTGCAGGCGTTGATTGAGCGTTTGAAAAGCCTCGGTCTGAATGTCGCCCTCGACAGCAGCGGCGAAGCGTTGCGCGCTGCACTCAAGGCCGGCCCGTGGCTGATCAAACCGAACACCGAAGAGCTGGCCGACGCGCTGGGTTGCGAGGTGATATCGGTGGCCGCACAAGCCGAAGCGGCGAGCCGTTTGCACGCTCAAGGCATCGAGCATGTGGTGATCTCCCACGGTGCCGACGGCGTGAACTGGTTCAGTGTCGGCGCGGCGATGCACGCCACGCCACCCAAGGTCAGCGTCGTCAGCACCGTGGGCGCGGGCGATTCGTTGCTGGCCGGCATGCTTCACGGTTTGCTCAGTGCCGACACGCCTGAACAGACTTTGCGCACCGCCACGGCGATTGCCGCGATGGCGGTCACGCAGATCGGTTTCGGTATTGGCGATGTCGCGCAATTGGCGCGGCTCGAACAGGGCGTGCGCATCCGCACCCTGACAGAACAATAAGAGGGTTTGTCATGAAGTTAGCCATTGTTACGGCCTGCCCGAACGGCATGGTCACCAGTGTGCTGTGCGCCCGTTTGCTTGACGCAGCGGCTCAGCGTCAGGGTTGGAGCACCAGCGTCGAAGTGGTGGATGCCGCGCATCCGGAACGTCAGCTGTCGGCGGCCACGATTGAAACCGCCGAGTGGGTGTTGCTGGTCACCAGCACGCCGGTGGATATGTCGCGGTTCATCGGCAAACGCGTGTTCCAGAGTACGCCGGCCCAGGCGTTGCAGGATGTCGAAGCGGTGCTGCGCCGAGGTGCTGAAGAAGCTCAGGTGTATGTCGCGCCCGAAGTCGTCGCGCAACCTGCTGCTGCCGTTCAAAACGCGCCACGTCTGGTGGCGATCACGGCGTGCCCGACCGGCGTAGCTCACACGTTCATGGCTGCCGAAGCCTTGCAGCAAGCGGCCAAACGGTTGGGCTACGACCTGCAAGTGGAAACCCAGGGCTCCGTCGGTGCGCGCAATCCACTCAGCGCCGCAGCGATTGCCGATGCCGATGTGGTGCTGCTGGCCTGCGATATCGAAGTCGCCACCGAGCGTTTCGCCGGCAAGAAAATCTACCGTTGCGGTACGGGTATTGCGTTGAAGCAAGCCGAAGCGACGCTGAACAAGGCGCTAGCCGAAGGCAAACAGGAAACCGCTGCGACCGGTGCCAAAGGCCCGGCCAAACAAGAGAAAACCGGCGTCTATAAACACTTGCTGACGGGCGTGTCGTTCATGCTGCCGATGGTGGTGGCGGGCGGTCTGATGATTGCCTTGTCGTTCGTGTTCGGCATCACCGCGTTCAAGGAGGAAGGCACACTCGCCGCCGCCCTGATGCAGATCGGCGGCGAGACCGCGTTCAAGTTGATGGTGCCGTTGCTGGCGGGGTACATCGCCTACTCGATCGCCGACCGTCCGGGTCTGGCACCGGGGATGATCGGTGGCCTGCTGGCGAGCACCCTGGGCGCCGGTTTTATCGGCGGGATCATTGCCGGTTTCATCGCCGGTTATGCGGCGCAGGCGATCAATCGTTATGCGCGTTTGCCGCAAAGTCTTGAGGCGCTGAAACCGATCCTGATCATCCCGTTGCTGGCGAGCCTGTTCACGGGCCTGGTGATGATTTACATCGTCGGCAAACCGGTGGCCGGGATGCTCGAAGGGCTTACGCACTTCCTCGACAGCATGGGCACCACCAACGCGATTCTGCTCGGTGTGCTGCTCGGCGGGATGATGTGCGTCGACCTTGGCGGGCCGATCAACAAGGCTGCGTACGCGTTCTCGGTCGGGCTGCTGGCGTCGCAAAGTTATGCGCCGATGGCCGCGACGATGGCCGCCGGTATGGTGCCGCCGATTGGCTTGGGTATCGCCACGTTTATCGCACGGCGCAAGTTTGCCCAGACCGAGCGCGAGGCGGGTAAAGCGGCGCTGGTGTTGGGGTTGTGTTTCATCTCCGAAGGCGCGATTCCGTTTGCCGCCAAAGACCCGCTGCGGGTGATTCCGGCGAGTATTGCCGGGGGCGCGCTGACCGGTGCGCTGTCGATGTATTTCGGCTGCAAACTGATGGCGCCGCACGGTGGGTTGTTTGTGCTGGCGATCCCGAATGCGATCAACCATGCGCTGTTGTACCTGCTGGCGATTGTGGCGGGGAGTTTGTTGACGGCGGTGGCGTACGCGCTGCTCAAACGACCTGAAGTCGTTGAGATGGCACTCGAACCCGCCAAGGCCTGACACCAACCCCTGTAGGAGCGAGGCTTGCCCGCGAAGGCGGTGGATCAGTCAACATCATCGTTGAATGACACACCGCCTTCGCGAGCAAGCCCGCTCCCACAAGGGATCAGTGGTGTTGGCAGATTTTGGTGTCACACCGGTTTCATGCGCACGTGCTTTAGTTTTCCTTTTCAGGGAGAACACCATGAGCGAATTTGACCTCGGCCGCCGCCGTGTCATGCAAGCCGTCGGCGCCGGGCTTTTGCTTCCAGGCCTGGCGCCGGCCGTCATCGCCTCGGTCAAGGACCGCCCGCAACTCACCGACGGTGTGCAGTCCGGCGATCTGCTGGGCGACCGGGCGATGATCTGGAGTCGCAGCGACCGACCGGCGCGGATGGTGGTGGAGTGGGACACCCGCAGCCTGTTCGGCAACCCTCGTCGATTCGTCTCGCCATTGGCCGATGCGCGCACCGATTTCACTGCGCGAGTCGAACTCACCGGTCTGCCGGCCAATCAGGCGATTTTCTATCGCGTGTATTTCGAAGACGCCCAGAGCGGTGTCGCCAGCGAGCCTTGGTTCGGCCACTTGCGCAGCGTGCCGCAAACCCGGCGCGACATTCGTTTCGTCTGGAGCGGCGACACCGTCGGTCAGGGCTTCGGCATCAACCCGGACATCGGCGGCATGCGCATCTACGAAGCCATGCGTTTGCGCCTGCCGGACTTCTTTATCCACAGCGGCGACACCATCTACGCCGACGGCCCGGTGCCCGCGCAACTGACCACCGAAAGCGGCCGGGTGTGGCGCAATATCACCAGCGAAGCCAAGAGCAAAGTCGCCGAGACACTGGACGATTATCGCGGCAACTACCGCTACAACCTGATGGACGAGAACGTCCGCCGCTTCAACGCCGAAGTCCCGCAGATCTGGCAGTGGGACGACCACGAAGTGGTGAACAACTGGTCGCCAGGCAAGCAACTCGATGAGCGCTACAAGAACAAAGATATCCACAGCCTGGTCGGGCGTGCCCGGCAGGCGTGGCTCGAATATGCGCCCATGCGTTTGCAGAGTGCGGACGGCGGCGGGCGGATTTATCGCCAGCTCGGTTATGGGCCGATGCTCGATGTGTTCGTGCTGGACATGCGCAGCTATCGCGAAGCCAATGACGACAACCTCGGCGCCGCCAAACCGTTTCTCGGTCGCGAGCAACTCGACTGGCTCAAGGCTTCGCTGAAAGCGTCCACTGCCCAATGGAAAGTCATCGCCGCCGACATGCCGATCGGTCTCGGCGTCCCCGACGGAGAGGTCAGCCCGGGTGTGGCGCGTTGGGAAGCCGTGGCCAATGGTGATCCCGGTCCGGCCCAGGGACGTGAACTGGAAATCGCTGAATTGTTGGGTTTTCTGCGTGCCCAGCAAGTGCGCAACTACGTGTTCCTGACTGCGGATGTGCATTACTGCGCCGCGCATCATTACCACCCGGATCGCGCGGCGTTTCAGGATTTCGAACCGTTCTGGGAGTTTGTGGCCGGACCGTTGAATGCGGGGAGCTTCGGGCCGAATCCGCTGGACAAGACGTTCGGGCTTGAGGTGGTTTTCGAGAAGGCACCCCCGGCGCAAAACACCTCGCCGTTTGCCGGGTTTCAGTTTTTTGGCGAGGTGAATATTGATGGGCAGACGGGGGAGATGGGGGTGGTGTTGCGGGATCTGGATGGGGTGGCAGTGTTTGAGCAGAAGTTGCAGCCTGCCTGACCGTTTTGACGAACGACACAAAACCAATGTGGGAGCGGGCTTGCTCGCGAAAGCGGTGGATCAGTCAACATCGTCGTTGAATGACACAACGCATTCGCGAGCAAGCCCGCTCCCACATTTAACAAGTGGTAGGGTCAGTAAACGTCGCGGCGGTAGCGGCCCTGTTCGATCAGGCGGTCGACTTCTTCAATCCCGAGTACTTCGTTGAGCGCGTGATCCACGCCTGAAGCCATTCCCTGCAAGCTGCCGCAGATGTAAATCACGGCACCGTCGGCCAACCATTGCTTCAGGAGATCGGCCGACTCGCGCAGTCGATCCTGCACATAAATCTTCTCGGCCTGGTCCCGCGAGAACGCCAGGTCCAGTCGCTCCAGATCGCCTGATGTCAGCCACTCTTCAAGCTCATCGCGACACAGGTAGTCGAATTCGCGATTGCGCTCGCCGAACAGCAGCCATTGCCGTTGCTGCCCATCGGCAATGCGCGCCTTGAGCAAACTGCGTAGCCCGGCGAGCCCGGTGCCGTTGCCCAGCAGGATCATCGGCACCGGCTCGGTCGGCAGGTGGAAACCACTGTTGCGCCGCACCCGCAGGCTGATGGTGCCGCCTACCGGCGCGTGTTCGGTCAACCAGCCGGAGCCGATGCCGAGGCTGCCGTCGGGGTGCAGTTCCTGACGCACGATCAGTTCCAGCATGCCGTCGGCGGCAATCGAGGCGATGGAGTATTCACGCATGGCCAAGGGCACCAAGGCGTCGACCAGCGCTTGCGCGTGCAGCCCAACCAGATGCGCTCTGTTCTCGGGCAGTTGGCGACTGGCGAGGGCTTGCTCCAACGGTTGCGACAGGCCATCGAAGGTCACCATCGCCCGGCCTTCAATACCCAGGCCATCAAGGAAATGCTCAATCGCCCACGGGCAATTGCGTGGCAACACTTCCACCAGATCCCCGGCCAGCCAGCTGCTGGTGGTCGGGGCGGTGAGGCCCAGCAAGTACACCGGCGAGCCGCTGCTGTCCGGGTTCATCAGCTCGCGACGGGACAGGGTCCAGTTGTCGTAGCTTGGCGCTTGCCAGGTGTCGACCGGCGCTTGCCCGGTCAACAGACCTAGTTGCTGCTGCCAGTGACGCAAGGCGTAAGGGTCGCCACTGTCCACTTCCACCGGGGCGAACAAGGTCGTGCCGCCATGCTGGCCGAGCCAGGTGTGCAAGCGTCGGGCGAAGCCGCAGAAGTGTTGATACTGGCGATCACCGAGACCCAGAACCGCGTAGTTCAGGCTTTGCAGGTTCGACGCCTGGCCCAGCACCTTGCGTTCGAAACCCCGGGCGCTGTCCGGCGCTTCGCCGTCGCCAAAGGTGCTGACCACGAACAACGCGTTGCTGGATTCCCGCAAATCCTGTTCGCTGACATTCGCCAGCGGCTGAACCTTCACCGGCAGGCCGGCCGCCTGCAATTGCCCGGCGGTCTGCCACGCCAGTTGCTCGGCAAACCCGCTCTGGCTGGCGAAACCGATCAACCACGCGGGGGCATTGTTGCCCGTTTGCGCGAAGTCTTTGCGGGCGTCCCTGATCTGCTTTTTCTTGCGGCGACGATCCAGGTACAACAACCAGCCTGTGATGAAGAACAGCGGCATGGTCAGCGCGGTAAGGGTCAGAATGATCCGACCGACGATGCCGAAGTAACTGCCGACGTGCAGCGCATAGATGCTGGTCAGCAGCTGCGCCTTGAGGCTCTTGTCGCTGTAACGGTCATGCCGTTTGACGAGACCGGTGGCCGGGTCGAGCGTGATCTGGTTCAGCGCCCGGTCATGGGGCGAGGTATTCAACAGGTAGAAAACAGTCGCCGGTTGCCCGGCCACTGGCGGCATACGGATGTTGTAAGCGCTGAGTGCCGGACCTGCGGCGCTGTAGATGCTGCTCCACATGGCGGCGTAATCGGCGGTGGGCGCCGGACCGCTCGGCGCAGGACCACGACCGCCACGAACGCGCTCGTTTTGCGGTGAGTCGGAAAGCAGTTGGGTCAGGCCCTTGTTGTACCACTCATAGGACCAGGACAACCCGGTCAGCGCTGACAGGAGGTAAAACACCATGCACCAGGTGCCGGCCACCGAGTGCAGATCCCAGTTGAAGCTGCGGCCCTTTTTCTTCCAGTCGAGGGTCAGCCAGGCGCGCCAGTTTTTCCATTGGCGCGGCCAGCGCAGGTATAGGCCGGACAGGCAGAAAAACACCAGGATCAACGTGCAGGCCCCGGTGATCTGCCGACCGGTATCGCCCATGGCGAGGAAGCGGTGCAGTTGCAGCATCAGGCCGAAGAAATCCTCACCGGTGGCCTCACCCATGAACTCGGCGGTGTACGGGTCGAAGTAGCGCATCTCGCCACGGCGTTCGCCCGGTGGCGGCGTGAAACTCACCCGTGCGGCGTTGCCGCTGTCGGTATCGACCCAGAGCATCGCGACTTTCTTGCCGGAAGCGCCCTCGATTTTTTCCACCAGTTCGGCGGGCGGCAAAACGCCGGCAACCTGCTTCTCGACCTGCAGCACGGAAGGATTGAGCACGCTGAGGATTTCGTCCTCAAACGAGACCATCGCCCCGGTGATGCCCATCAGGGCCAGGACCAGCCCGGCACTGATGCCGAAAAACCAGTGCAACTGGAACAGGGTTTTCTTCAACACGTCGCTCGCCTTGTTCGTTCGAAATAATCATCACGGCGCGCATTATGCCGTGGGCTGCTGAGAAACATTCTTTTTTACGCACAAAAGCCCCGTTCATGTGGATGAACGGGGCCTGACTCTGATTTCAGCCTTCACCCACCCCTCTGTGGGAGCGGTGTGGCTGGCAATCAGAAGTGGAAGTTGGTGCTCAGCAATGCCGTACGGCCCGCCGCCTGGTTGGCGAAGTGGGTCGAGAAGGCTTTGTCGTAGTAGGTTTCGTCGGTCAGGTTCTGCACGTTCAGTTGCAGGTCCACGTTCTTGCTCAACTTGTACGCGGCCATTGCGTCGTAGCGAACGTAAGAATCGACCATGGTGGTGTTGGCCACGCTGCCGAATACGTCGTCGACATAGAACGCACCGCCACCGATGGTCAGCTTCGGCGTGACCTGATAGGTCGTCCACAGGCTGGCACTGTTTTTCGGCGTGTTCGGCAGTTCGTTGCCGTTGTTGGCTTTGTTGGCCGGCAGATCACCGCCATCGACTTGCTCGCTGTCCATGTAGGCGTAACCGGCGAAGACCTGCCATTTCTCGGTGATCTTGCCGCTGGCCGACAACTCGATACCTTGAACGCGGGTTTTGCCGGCGTTTTCATAGGACGTGGTGTCGACCTGAACGCGGGCGTTGTCTTTCTCGGTGCGGAAGATATCGGCGGTCAGGGACAGACGATCGTTCAGCAAGTCCCACTTGGTGCCGATTTCGTAGTTCTTGGTGGTTTCCGGCTCCATGTCGCTGCTCAACAGATTGCCGCTGCGATCTGGAGTGCCGCCCAACGGGTTGCCTTCCTGGCCTTCGCCCAAGGTGTTGCCTGGCGGAGTGGCGGAGGTGGCGAACGACGCATAGATGCTGCCGTTTTCCGCCGGTTTGTAGACCACGCCGAACTGGCCGGTCACGAACTCGCTGACGTCATCGCCCTTGGACGTGGTCACGCTGGACGCGTTGTAGGTTTTGTACTTGGTGTCGAAATGGTCGTAACGCAGGCCCATGTTCACCAGCCATTGCTCGGACAACTCCAGGGTGTCAAACACGTACAGCGCGTAGGTGTTGGCCTGGGTGTCGGTGCCGGCGTAGTTACGCGAGATCGCGCCATTCCACGGATCGTTCGGGTTCGGGTTGGCCAGCGAGGTGCAGTTGTAACCGCTTGGCGCGCCGATCAATGCCGGGGAGCAGTTGGTGGTCGAAGCCGCCGTTCTCGGAGTGGTGTCGACGTTGACGTTGTACGAGGATTTCTGGCTCTCCTCGCGGCTCAACTCGATGCCGGTGGCGAAGCTGTTCTTGAAGCCGGCGATGTAGACGTCACCAAACAGATCGGTCTGGTTAGTGGTGGTCTCAGTGTTGCTGACGCGGGTGTTGGCCCGGCGCCAGACGCTGCCGTTATTGACGTTGCCCTTGCTGTCGTCCGGCTGGGTCAGGATGTAATCCTGCATGCTGCTGCCGTGGCGCAAGGTGTTCTTGACGGTCAGCGCGTCGGTCAGGTCGTGCTCGATGGCGAAGGTGGCCGTGTCGGTGCGGCCCTTGCGGAAGTCGCGATCGTTCAAACCGTAGAAGTTGCTGCTGTCGCCGCCGTCGTTCGGTTTGTCCGGATTGGCTTTGGTGCGAGCCGCTGCGAGACCGGTCGGGATGGAGTAAGGAATGCCCGAATCCGGGGTGTCGTTGCTTTCGAGATGGTAGTAGTCGAGGTTGACCCGGGTGTCGGTGCCCAGGCCGAACGCCAGCGACGGCGCGATGCCCCAGCGATCGTAATCGACGCTGTCACGGCCGGCGACGTTGCTTTCGTGGCTCATCAGGTTCAGACGGCCAGCGGCGGTGTCGGTGAACTGGTAGTTGCCGTCCAGGGTGTAACGCTGGGTCTGGTCCGAACCCCAGGTGAAACCACCGTCAAACGAGTCGCCCAAGTGCGCCTTTTTGCTCACCAGGTTAATGCTGCCGCCCGCAGCGCCACGGCCGCCAATGGCCGAGTTCGGGCCTTTGCTGACTTCGATCGACTCGACGGCGAAGATCTCGCGGCTCTGCGAACCGGTGTCGCGCACGCCGTCCAGGTACGTATCGCCCTGAGCATCAAAACCCCGAATGAACGGACGATCGCCTTGTGGGTTGCCACCTTCACCGGCACCGAAGGTGATGCCCGGAACGGTGCGCAGCGCGTCCTGCATGTTGAGGGCGCCGGTGTCCTTGAGCACTTGCTGCGGGATCACGGTGACCGAACGCGGCGTGTCCACCAGCGGCGCGGTGTACTTGGGAGAGGAGGCTTTTTCGACGTTGTAGGAAGTCTCGTCCTGAGCCTCGCCGGTGATGGCAGTAGCACCCAGGGAAATCGCATTGCCCGGCGCTTTTACGTCGGTCTTTTCAGCCGCGAAAACCATGTGGCCGGCAGAGCCTGCAGTGATCGCCACGCCAATTGCAGACGCGAGCAAGCGCGGTGAACTGACCGGTAATTGTGAGTGTTGGCGTGACATGTGAATTCCCCTCCCCAAGGATTTGAGGCCGCGGAATATAGGGTAGACGCGTATTTGTATCAATTGCGAAACGTTACTATTCGCGAGGAATTTACATTCTTTACAATTTAACCTTACGGTTTTTGCTGATTCGTTCGTCGTGGGGGTTTTACACAGTCAATAAGAATCAATACCATTGCCGCCTCTTTACCCTCAGGTGTCCTCCCATGCTGCTGCACATTCCCGGCGTGTTCGCGAAAGAAGAAGTGCAGCGCATCCGCGAGGCTCTGGAACAAGCCGATTGGGCCGATGGCAAAATCACCGCCGGCTACCAGTCGGCCAAAGCCAAGCACAATCTGCAGCTGCCCGAAGGTCATCCGCTGGCCAAGGAAGTCGGCGCGGCGATGCTGGAGCGGCTGTGGAAAAATCCGCTGTTCATGTCTGCGGCGCTGCCGCACAAAGTCTTTCCTCCGTTGCTGAACTGTTACACGGCGGGCGGCAGTTTCGACTTCCACATCGACAACGCCGTGCGCCAGCCCAAGGGCGGTATCGAGCGGGTTCGCACCGATCTGTCAGCGACGTTGTTTTTCAGCGAACCGGACGACTACGACGGCGGCGAACTGGAAATCCAGGACACCTTCGGTACTCAGCGTGTGAAGCTACCGGCCGGTGACATGGTCCTGTACCCCGGCACCAGTCTGCACAAGGTCAACGCCGTCACCCGCGGCACCCGTTACGCCTCGTTCTTCTGGACACAAAGTCTGGTGCGTGAAGACAGCCAGCGTGCGCTGCTGTTCGAGATGGACGGGGCGATCCAGCAACTGTCCCAGGACATGCCGGATCACCCGTCGCTGATCCGCCTCACGGGCACTTATCACAACCTGTTGCGCCGCTGGGTCGAGGTATGAGTTTTCAATTACGCCGCGAGGAAGTCCTCGACGGTGATGCGCTCAAGGCCATGCTCGACGAAAGCCCGGCCCGCGCGGCCCAGGCGATTCTGCTCGCCGCTCGTGAAAACATTCTCGATGCCCAGGCCTTGCTCGGGCAGATTCTGCTGGACGGGCAGGGCATCGCGCAGGATCAACCGCTGGCGCTGCGCTGGTTCGAGATCGCCGCCCAGCGCGGACATCTGATGGCGCGCAACATGCTCGGTCGTTGTCATGAACATGGCTGGGGGTGTGTGGCGGACGCTTCGGTTGCCGCGCAGCATTATCGAATCGCGGCAGAATCCGGGCTGGATTGGGCGATGTACAACTATGCCAATCTGCTGGCGACCGGGCGGGGTGTACTGGAGGATCAGGCGCAAGCGCTGAATCTTTATCGCCGCGCCGCGGAACTGGGCCATGCAAAGTCGATGAATCTGTTCGGCCGTTATCTGGAAGAAGGACGGGTTTGTCCGGCCGATTCGCAAGCTGCGCGCGACTGGTATCGACGTTCGGCGGCGGGCGGGGATTTTCGCGGGCAGTTCAGTTATGCCGCTGTGCTGGCTGATGAGGGAAGTATCGAAGTGGCGCTGGATTGGTTACGCAAGGCATTGGTCGGCGGGAATCTGAATTTCCTGCGGGTGGCGAGTAAGGCATTGGCGAGCGCAACGGATCCGAACATTCGAGCGTTGGCGGCGGATTATGCCCACCGCTGCGCCGAACTGGAACACGACCTCAAACCCCTGTAGGAGCTGTGTAGGAGCTGTGTAGGAGCTGTGTAGGAGCTGTCGAGTGAAACGAGGCTGCGATCTTTTGACTTTGTTTTTTAAGAAGCAAGATCAAAAGATCGCAGCCTCGTTTCACTCGACAGCTCCTACAGGTGAGGGGAGTGTTTCGGGGCGGATTTCAGGTACAAAAAAGCCCATGACGTGTCATGGGCTTTTTGTTTTCAGCGGGTAGCGCTTACACGTAGAAGGATTTCAGCGGCGGAAAGCCATTGAACTCTACCGCGCTGTAACTGGTGGTGTAGGCACCGGTCGACAACCAGTACAAACGATCACCAATCGCCAGGTTCAGCGGCAAACCGTACTTGTAGTTTTCATACATGATGTCGGCGCTGTCGCAGGTCGGGCCGGCGATGACCACTTCTTCCATCTCGCCTTTCTTCTCGGTCCAGATCGGGAACTTGATCGCTTCGTCCATGGTTTCGATCAGGCCGGAGAATTTGCCCACATCCGTGTATACCCATCGCTCTACAGCGGTACGGGATTTACGCGCAACCAGCACCACTTCGCTGACCAGGATGCCGGCGTTGGCGATCAACGAACGGCCCGGTTCCAGGATGATTTCCGGCAGTTCGTCACCGAAGTCTTCCTTGAGGAAACGGATGATTTCTTCAGCGTAGGTTTCCAGGCTGTTGGTGCGGGTGATGTAGTTGGCCGGGAAGCCACCGCCCATGTTGATCAGCTTGAGGTGGATGCCGTCTTCTTCTTTCAGGCGTTCGAAGATCACTTTGACCTTGGCGATCGCCGCGTCCCAGACGCTGATGTCGCGCTGTTGCGAGCCAACGTGGAACGAGATGCCGTAAGGCACCAGGCCCAGGTCACGGGCGAGGATCAGCAGGTCCATGGCCATGTCGGTCTGGCAGCCGAATTTGCGCGACAAAGGCCAATCGGCAGTGGTCGAGCCTTCGGTGAGGATGCGCACGTAGACTTTCGAACCCGGTGCAGCCTTGGCGATGTTGCGCAGGTCGGCTTCGGAGTCGGTGGAGAACAGGCGCACGCCCTTGTCGTAGAAGTAGCGGATGTCCTTGGATTTCTTGATGGTGTTGCCGTAGCTGATGCGGTCCGGGCTGACGCCGCGGTCCATCACTTTGTCCAGCTCATAGATCGACGCGATGTCGAAGCTCGAGCCTTTCTCTTTGAGCAGGTCGATGATTTCAACGGCCGGGTTGGCCTTGACTGCGTAATAGACTTTGGCGAATTCGAAACCGGCGCGCAGGTCGTCATAGGCCTGGCTGATCATCGCGGTGTCGATCACCACGAACGGGGTTTCTTGGGTGTCGGCGAAGGTCTTCAATCTCTGGAAGGTTTCGCGCGCGTAATAGTCTTCGACGTTGATCGACATGCTGGGATCTCCTACTGGCAAACTAGATTAATCAATGGGTGCAAATGAACGTCCTCCGTATCCCCACTTTGGTTCGCCTACTTCCCAAGGCATGTCGCCGAAAGCAAAAAGGCCACGGGAGGCGGTGCTTCCCTTGGCCTTGCTGTCTCGTCGTCAGTACTTGAGCCGGATGGATCGTTTCCAGCATGGACGTTCGGCGCGAACTTTAGGGCGTGAGGGGCTCGAGATCAACAAAAAATGTCGCGTTTTTGCACGCTTCCGTCGTGCGGTCCCCGACGGGTACTGGTGTAACCGACCTGCATGACAGTGTGATGTTCCCTCAAATGATCGTTCCCACGCAGAGCGTGGGAACGATCGGCAAGGGATTAGCGGTGGCCCATTCGCGGGCAAGCCTCGCTCCTACAGGGTTGCGGCGTGCCGTGATGTTGCGTACGACACTGCACCTGTAGGAGCGAGGCTTGCCCGCGAAAACGTCGGTCAGGCCAACGCAGTCTCGGCTGGCGAAACAATGCTGGTCTTGCCCCCACGAGACTTACCGGAGCTCAGGTACTCGGCAATCGATTCCTGTGTCACTTCCCCCAGGAACACCCGCTCGGCATCCATCACTGGCAGCCACGAACGGTTGAACTCGTACATCCGCGACAACAGGATGCGCAAATGCTCGTCAAACGCCGCCGTGGCGTTGAATTCACGCAGGTATTGCGCGCAAGTCCCGGTCTGACGATGCAAGTCACGACGTCGTACATAACCCAGCGCCTTGTTCTCACCGTCCGTGACCACCACATAACGACGGTCCAGTTCGTCCATCAACTCCAAGGCTTCCGCCACCGGGGTTTCCGGGCTGACCGACGGCGCGTTGTCCGCTGCGTCTTCGGCTTTCACCAGCAACAGACGCTTGAGGGTGCTGTCCTGGCCGACGAAGTTGCTGACGAAGTCATCCGCCGGGTGCGCGAGCAAGGTGTCCGGGTGATCGATCTGCAGCAGCTTGCCGGCGCGGAAGATCGCAATCTTGTCGCCCAGCTTGATGGCTTCGTCGATGTCGTGGCTGACCATGATCACGGTCTTGTTCAGCGCGCGTTGCATCTCGAAGAACTCGTTCTGGATCATCTCGCGGTTGATCGGGTCGACCGCGCCGAACGGCTCATCCATCAGCAACAGCGGTGCATCCGCCGCCAGCGCACGAATCACGCCGATCCGCTGCTGCTGCCCACCGGACAATTCACGCGGGTAGCGATTCAGGTACTGCTTGGGTTCGAGCTTGATCATGCTCATCAACTCGCGGGCGCGGTCGTGGCATTTCTGTTTGTCCCAGCCCAGCAGACGCGGAACGATGGTGATGTTTTCCTCGATGGTCATGTTCGGGAACAGGCCGATCTGCTGGATCACATAACCGATGTTGCGGCGCAAGGTCACGGCGTCGAGGTCGGTGGTGTCTTCGCCGTTGATCAGGATCTTGCCGGAGGTCGGCTTGATCAGGCGGTTGATCATTTTCAGCGTGGTGCTTTTGCCGCAGCCCGATGGCCCGAGGAACACACAGATTTCGCCTTCATTGACGGTCAGGCTGACGGAGTCCACGGCTTTCACATCTTTGCCGTTGCTTTGGAAGGTCTTGCTGAGGTTTTGAAGTTCGATCATTTGAGCAGTCCTTTTGGAGTCAGCGTGCGTTGCAGCCATTGCAGAAGCAGGTCGGCGAAGATGGCCAGGAGACTGACCAGCACGGCGCCGACGATCAGCATCGACATATCGCTGCGGCTGATTGAAGCGAGAATAAGTACACCGAGGCCACCGGCGCCGATGGTCGCGGCGATGGTCATGACACCGATGTTCATGACCACGGCGGTGCGCACACCGGCGAGGATCACCGGCACGGCGATCGGCAGTTCGACCATGCGCAGGCGCTGGCCGAAGGTCATGCCGATGCCGCGGGCGGCTTCGCGAATGCCGGGTTCGACGCCGGTCAGGGCGAGGTAGGTGTTACGCATGATTGGCAGCAGCGAGTACAGAAACACGGCGGTGATCGCCGGCATCGGCCCCAGGCCCTGGCCAAATTTCGAGTAGAACGGCAGCAGCAGGCCGAACAGCGCAATCGACGGCACGGTCAGCAGCACCGTCGCGCTGGCTTGCAACGGGCCGGCGAGCGTCGGGAAGCGGGTCATCAGCACGCCCAACGGCACGCCAACGAGGATCGCCAATGTCACGGCGATGCCGACCAGGGTGATGTGCTGCCAGGTCAGGTGCAGCACCAGCGGCCAGTCGAGATGGGAAAAGGCGTTCAGAAATTCCATGTCTTTTCCTCCTTAGTTCAATGGGTGCTGGCGCAGGAAATCGGCGGCAACGGATGAAGGGCTTTCGTGATCGACATCGACCCGCGCGTTGAGCTGGCGCATGGTGGCGTCGTCGAACAGTTCGGCCAGCGGCTTTATTTCTTCCGCCAGTTTTGGATGGGCGTCGAGGTAGTCCTGACGCACCACAGGCGCGGCGGTGTAGTCCGGGAAGTAGTGCTTGTCGTCTTCCAGCAGTTTGAGCTTGAAGGCATTCAAACGACCGTCGGTGGTATAGACCAGGCCGGCAAACACCTGGCCATTGCGCAGGGCGGTGTAGACCAGCCCGGCATCCATCTGCCGGATGTTTTTGCGGGTCAGGTTCATGCCGTAGAGGTCGACCATGCCGTCCAGACCGTCGGAACGGTTGGCGAACTCGGTGTCCAGGGCGACGAGGTGATTGGTCTTCGCCTCAGCCTGCATCACCGTGTTCAGCTCGCTGATGGTGTTGATCTGCGGATAAGCCTTCGCGGTGCTTTCCGGCAGCGCCAGGGCGTAGGTGTTGCTGAACTTCGACGGGGTCAGCCAGATCAGGCCTTTTTTCGCGTCGAGTTCTTTCACCTTGGCGTAGGACTGGGCGCTGTCGAGTTTCTCGGTGATGTGGTTGTAAGCCACCAGCGATACGCCGGTGTATTCCCACATCAAATCCAGCTGGCCACTTTCGTGGGCGCTGCGGGCCAGGTTGCTGCCCAGACCGCCGGTCACCTGGGTGTCGTAACCCTTGGTGCGCAGGTATTGGGAAGTGATTTCCGCGAGCAGGGTTTGTTCAGTGAACACCCGGGCGCCGATGCGGATCACCGGTTTTTCAGCGGCTTGGGCGATTCCCGAGAACAGCAGGACGCAGCCTATTAGAAAGCTTAATTTCTTCATGTTTATTCCTTTGCCGAGGCTTAAGACGGGCGCAAGCCGCGTTCGAGCCAGAGGCGGCTGGCGAGTGTCACCAGACCGTCGAGCAGCAAGGCCAGCAGGGCGGTGCAGGCCGCGCCGAGCAGCAGTTGCGGCTGATTGTTCAGGGCGATGCCAGGGAAAATCAGGCTGCCCAGGCTGTTGGCGCCGATCAGGAACGCCAGCGGTGCCGTCCCGACGTTGATCGCCAGCGCCACGCGCACACCGCCGATGATGATCGGCACGGCGTTCGGCAGTTCGACCCGCCACAGCACCTGGGTCGGTGTCATGCCGATGCCGACGGCTGCTTCCTTGAGTGAACCCTGAACGTTTTTCAGGCCTTCATAGGTGTTGCGCACGATCGGCAACAGCGAGGCGAGGAACAGGGCGAAGATCGCGGGGCCGCTGCCGATGCCGAGGATCCCCAGGGCGATGGCCAGTACGGCAAGAGGCGGCACGGTGTTGCCGATGTTGAAGATCTGCATGAAGCGCTCAGCGCGGCCCACCATGGTCGGGCGGCTGAGGAAAATACCGGCGGGGATGCCCACAACGAGGGCGGCCAGCATGGAAGCGAGGACGAGAATCAGGTGAGCTTGCAGGTAAAACAACAAATCGTCGCGGTAATGTTCGATCGTGTTGATGCCAATCCAGTGGACCAGCAGGGCCAGGAGTGCGACGACAACCGCACCTCCTATCAGCCCCTTGCCATAGCGAATAGCCACAGGCGGACTCCTTTTTTCTTTGTCGGCGAACGCAGTCCCGAGTGGCAACGCCATTCCTGGTTGCCGGGATTATCAACGTTCGCGAGAAGCAGCTCTTCATGCTGATGCAACCGCATGAGATCGAGCCATAAGCGCAGCCTCGTCAGGCTAACTTGCAGGTTTTGCAAACCCTGCTACGAGAGCTGTAACAGGGGAGTGGACGCCTCCACCTTTTAAAAGGTTCCATATTTAGCAGCAATTAGCCACCCTTGATCTCCCGTTGAGCCCGTCAATCGCCATGGGCGACAGGGCGAACGGTGGTCCGTAAGACTCGGTTTGCGCTATACTCGCCGCCCTTTTTTGAATCACCTGCCAGGCGATTTCCCATGACCAAACAGGCCGCCGAAGTCGCGAAACGCCGCACTTTCGCCATTATTTCCCACCCCGATGCCGGTAAAACCACCATCACCGAGAAGCTCTTGCTGATGGGCAAGGCGATTGCGATTGCGGGCACGGTGAAGTCACGCAAGTCCGACCGCCATGCCACCTCCGACTGGATGGAAATGGAAAAGCAGCGTGGTATCTCGATTACCACGTCGGTCATGCAGTTCCCGTATCGCGATCACATGATCAACCTGCTCGACACCCCGGGCCACGAAGACTTCTCCGAAGACACCTACCGCACCCTGACCGCGGTTGACTCGGCCTTGATGGTCCTCGACGGCGGTAAGGGTGTAGAACCACGGACCATCGCGCTGATGGACGTCTGCCGTCTGCGAGATACGCCGATCGTCAGCTTCATCAACAAACTCGACCGTGACATCCGCGACCCGATCGAACTGCTCGACGAAATCGAAGCGGTCCTGAAGATCAAGGCAGCGCCGATCACCTGGCCGATCGGTTGCTACCGCGACTTCAAGGGCGTATATCACCTCGCCGACGACTACATCATCGTGTACACCGCCGGCCACGGCCACGAGCGCACCGATGTGAAAATCATCGAGAAACTCGATTCCGATGAAGCTCGCGCGCATTTGGGCGACGAGTACGACCGTTTCGTCGATCAGCTGGAACTGGTCCAGGGCGCCTGCCACGAATTCAATCAACAGGAATTCCTCGACGGCCAACTGACCCCGGTGTTCTTCGGTACCGCACTGGGCAACTTCGGTGTCGATCACGTGCTCGACGCCGTGGTCAACTGGGCGCCGAAACCGCTGGCCCGTGTTGCCAACGAGCGCACCGTTGAACCGGTCGAAGAAAAATTCGCCGGTTTCGTGTTCAAGATCCAGGCGAACATGGACCCGAAACACCGTGACCGTATCGCCTTCATGCGTATCTGCTCCGGCAAATACGAAAAAGGCATGAAGATGCGCCACGTGCGCACCGGCAAAGACGTGCGGATCGGCGATGCGCTGACGTTCTTCTCCTCCGAGCGTGAGCAACTGGAAGAAGCGTTTGCCGGCGACATCATCGGCCTGCACAACCACGGCACCATCCAGATTGGCGACACCTTCACCGAAGGCGAAGTCCTGGGCTTCACCGGCATCCCGCACTTCGCCCCGGAGCTGTTCCGTCGTGTACGCCTGCGTGATCCGCTGAAATCCAAGCAATTGCGTCAAGGCTTGCAGCAACTGGCGGAAGAGGGCGCCACCCAGGTGTTCTTCCCCGAGCGCAGCAACGACATCATCCTCGGCGCCGTCGGTGTGCTGCAGTTCGATGTGGTCGCCAGCCGCTTGAAAGAGGAATACAAGGTCGAGTGTTCTTACGAGCCGATCACCGTGTACTCCGCGCGCTGGATCGATTGCGACGATAAGAAGAAGCTCGAGGAATTCCGGGTCAAGGCCGTGGAAAACCTTGCAGTCGACGGCGGCGGTCACCTGACCTACCTGGCCCCGACACGGGTCAACCTGGCGTTGATGGAAGAGCGTTGGCCGGATGTTAAATTCCGTGCGACGCGTGAGCATCACTAAGCGTTAGATGTTCGGTCACTGCAAAGGCGAAGCTCTCGGGCTTCGCCTTTTTTATGGAAGATCAAAAGATCGCAGCCTCGTTTCACTCGACAGCTCCTACAGGAACCGCATTTCAAGGTAGGAGCTGTCGAGTGAAACGAGGCTGCGATCTTTTGATCTTTTCGGCATAACCCTTATGCAAAACCAATCTTCCTGCCAATGGCATTTCTGCCCATTCGTTAGCGTCCTATCTGGAGATCCCGGCTGATCGGAACTAGATTTCACTCAGCGCCAGCCAGGCACTTGTGTTCACCTGCGAAAGGATGGAATCGGCTATGAACAGATTTCTACGGGTTTTACTGCTGTTGAAGGTGGTGGTGATGTTGTCCCTCGGCAGTTCGGCGGTCTGGGCCGAGTGCGAGGATCACGATACGCAAGCGTCGAGCGGGCAGGGTGGGCAGGGCGAGTTGATGATTGCCAAATCCGAATCCGAGCCCGGTGACCAGGATCAGGGTGGAAGCAAAGGCGATGACGATTCGACCACTGAAGAGCCAGACACTGATGATGCCGACACCCAGACGTAAACCGCAGGCAAAAGAAAACCCCTTCTCCCCCGACTGATGCGCAGCCAGGGCAGAAGAGGTTATTGAACGTGTCGCAAATCCCTGTGGGAGCGAGCTTGCTCGCGAAGGCGATATTCCAGTCAACATCTATGTCGACTGAGAAAGCGCTATCGCTAGCAGGCTAGCTCCCACATTTTGTTACGCCGCGCCGTCGAGGAACTGCTCGGCGTAGTGGCAAGCCACCTGGCGGCTGTCGAGCAGGCGCAGGGCCGGCTCTTCAGTGCTGCAGCGCTCGGTCGCGTACGGGCAACGCTTGTGGAAAGCGCAGCCGGACGGCGGGTTCAGCGGGTTGGGCAGTTCGCCGACGATCTTGATTTTCGGCTTGTTCGGGTCCGGGTGAATGGTCGGGGTGGCCGACAGCAGCGCCTGGGTGTACGGGTGCAGAGGACGCTCGTAGATGTCGTTCTTCGGGCCCATTTCCACCGGGCGGCCGAGGTACATCACCATCACGTCATCAGCCACATGCTGGACGACCGCCAGGTTGTGGGAGATGAACACGTAAGCGGTGTTGAACTCTTGCTGCAAATCCATGAACAGGTTCAATACCTGCGCCTGAATCGACACGTCCAGCGCCGAGGTCGGTTCGTCCGCGACCAGCACTTTCGGTTGCAGCATCATCGCCCGGGCCAGGGCGATCCGCTGGCGCTGACCGCCGGAGAACATGTGCGGATAACGCTGGTAGTGCTCAGGACGCAAGCCCACCTGCTTCATCATTGCCTGGACTTTCTCGCGACGTTCGGCCGCGCTCAGGCTGGTGTTGATCAGCAATGGCTCGGCCAGTTGATCACCGACTTTCTGCCGTGGGTTCAACGACGCGTACGGGCTCTGGAACACCATCTGCACGTCTTTGCGCAATTGCTTGCGCTGAGCCTTGTCGGCACCGGCGACTTCCTGGCCGGCGATTTTCAAGGAACCGGAGGACGGTTCTTCGATCAGCGTCAGGGCACGGGCCAGGGTGGATTTGCCACAGCCCGATTCGCCGACGACGGCGAGGGTCTTGCCGGCTTCCAGTTCGAACGACACACCGTTCAGGGCGCGCACGGTCGCATGGCCCTTGAACAGGCCTCGGGACACTTCGTAGTGACGGGTCAGGTCGCGGGCGGTAAGTACGACGGCCATTACGCCACCTCCTGATTCAGCGGGTAGAAGCAGCGGGCGAGGCTGTTGCTTTTCGGGTCAAGGGACGGACGTTGTGCGCGGCAGCTTTCTTGCACATACGGGCAACGCGGCGACAGCAGGCAACCCTGCGGACGGTCATAACGACCGGGAACGATACCCGGCAGGGTGGCCAGACGCGTGGCGCCCAGGCTGTGTTCCGGAATCGCCTTGAGCAGCGCTTCGCTGTACGGGTGCGCCGGGATGTCGAACAGTTGTGGCACCTGACCGACTTCAACCGCCTGGCCGGCATACATCACGCACACGCGCTGAGCGGTTTCGGCCACGACCGCGAGGTCGTGAGTGATCAGCACCAGGCCCATGTTCTGCTCTTTCTGCAACGCCAGCAGCAGGTCCATGATCTGCGCCTGAATCGTCACGTCCAGTGCGGTGGTCGGTTCGTCGGCGATCAGCAGTTTCGGTTCGCCGGCAATCGCCATGGCGATCGCAACACGCTGGCTCATACCACCGGACAGTTGATGCGGGTAAGCATCCATACGGCTGGCGGCGCCCGGGATTTCAACTTTTTCCAGCAGTTCGATGGCGCGTGCGCGGGCTTGCTTGCCGGACATCTTCAGGTGCAGGCGCAGCACTTCTTCGATCTGGAAGCCGACGGTGTAGCTCGGGTTCAGTGCGGTCATCGGGTCCTGGAAGACCATGGCCAGGTCTTTGCCGACGATTTGCCGACGCTGACGGTTGCTCAGCTTGAGCATGTTCTTGCCATCGAAATTCAGGGCGTCGGCGGTGACGATCCCCGGATGCTCGATCAGGCCCATCAGCGCCATCATGGTCACGGACTTGCCGGAACCCGATTCGCCGACGATGGCCAGGACTTCGCCCTTGTCCACGGAAATGTCGAGGCCGTCGACCACCGGAACGGCGTTTTTGTCGCCGAAGCGAACGTTGAGATTCTTGATTTCTAACAGTGACATTTGAATCTCCTCAGGCGGCGTTCTTGAGTTTCGGGTCCAGCGCATCGCGCAGGCCGTCGCCCATCAAGTTGATTGCCAGCACGCTGAGCAAAATGGTCAAACCAGGTAGACTTACCACCCACCAGGCGCGTTCGATGTAGTCGCGAGCCGAAGCCAGCATGGTGCCCCACTCAGGGGTTGGCGGTTGTACGCCAAGGCCGAGGAAGCCCAGTGCCGCGGCATCGAGAATCGCCGAGGAGAAGCTCAGGGTGGCCTGAACGATCAGCGGCGCCATGCAGTTAGGCAGCACGGTGACGAACATCAGGCGTGGCAGACCGGCACCGGCCAGGCGCGCGGCGGTCACGTAGTCGCGGTTCAATTCGCCCATCACCGCGGCGCGGGTCAGACGAACATAGGACGGCAACGAAACCACGGCGATGGCAATAATGGTGTTGATCAGGCCAGGGCCGAGGATGGCGACAATCGCCACGGCCAGCAGCAGGGAAGGCAGGGCCAGCATGATGTCCATCAGACGCATGATGGTCGGGCCAAGCATGCGCGGGAAGAACCCGGCGAACAGACCCAGCAGGATGCCCGGGATCAGCGACATCACCACCGACGACAAGCCGATCAGCAGGGACAGGCGCGAACCGTTGATCAGGCGCGACAGCAAGTCGCGACCCAGTTCATCGGTGCCGAGCAGGAACTGGAGTTGCCCACCTTCCAGCCAGGCTGGCGGGGTCAGCAGGAACTCACGGTATTGCTCGCTCGGGTCATGCGGTGCAACCCACGGCGCGAAGATTGCGCAAAAAATCACCAGCAGCATGAACATCAGGCCGGCAACGGCGCCTTTGTTCTTGGAAAACGCTTGCCAGAATTCTTTGTACGGAGACGGGTACAGCAGGCTTTGATCGACTGTTACCGCTTGATTTTGAGTTGAAGCTGGAGTGGTCATGGTCATGATGATCTCAGCGCTGGTGACGAATGCGTGGGTTGGCAAAGCCGTAGAGGATGTCCACTACGAAGTTGACCAGAATCACCAGGCAGGCGATTAACAGGATGCCGTTCTGCACCACGGGATAGTCCCGTGCGCCAATGGCTTCGATCAGCCATTTGCCGATGCCGGGCCAGGAGAAGATGGTTTCGGTCAGAACCGCACCGGCCAGCAATGTGCCGACTTGCAGGCCGACCACGGTCAGGACCGGAATCAGTGCGTTGCGCAGGCCGTGCACGAATACCACGCGCGACGGCGACAGGCCTTTGGCGCGGGCGGTACGGATGTAGTCTTCGCGCAGCACTTCGAGCATCGAAGAACGGGTCATCCGCGCAATCACCGCCAGCGGGATGGTGCCGAGCACGATGGCCGGCAGGATCAGGTGATGCAGGGCATCGAAGAACGCACCGACGTCATCGGCCAGCAGCGTGTCGATGAGCATGAAACCGGTGCGCGGCTCGATGTCGTAGAGCAGGTCGATCCGCCCGGACACCGGGGTCCAGCCCAGGGACACCGAGAAGAACATGATCAGGATCAGGCCCCACCAGAAGATCGGCATCGAATATCCCGCCAGGGAGATGCCCATCACCCCATGGTCGAACAGGGATCCTCGCTTGAGTGCCGCAATCACCCCGGCCAGGAGGCCCAGGATGCCGGCGAACAACAGGGCGGCCATGGACAGTTCCAGGGTCGCAGGGAATAGAGAGGTGAATTCGCTCCAGACACTTTCACGGGTACGCAGGGATTCACCAAGGTCGCCGTGGGCCAACTTGCCGATGTAATCCAGGTATTGGGCATACAGCGGTTTGTTCAGACCTAGGCGTTCCATTGCCTGAGCATGCATTTCGGGGTCGACTCGACGTTCGCCCATCATTACTTCCACGGGGTCGCCTGGAATCATGCGAATCAACGCGAAAGTCAGCAAGGTGATGCCGAAGAACGTGGGGATCAATAACCCCAATCGGCGGGCAATAAAACTAAACATCTTCTGGTGTACCTCATCAGCCGGTTAGGCGTGCCTGGTGTCCCTGGAGTCAGGGACACCGGGAGTTTTCTTATCTACTTCACCTGGGTGGTGGCGAAGTTATTAGTGGTGAGGGGGCTAATGTGATAGCCCTCTACGTTGTTGCGCATTGCGGTGAACATTCTAGTGTGCGCCATGCTGATCCATGGCTGGTCCTGGTTAAAAATAACCTGAGCCTGTTCGTACAGCGCTGCCCGCTCGGCCGGATCGGTTTTTTCCCGGGCCTGGTCGATCAGCGTCTGGAACTTGTCATTGCACCAGCGCGCATAGTTTTCGCCGTTCTTCGCGGCTTCGCAACTGAGCATAGGCGTCAGGAAGTTATCCGGGTCGCCGTTATCGCCCGCCCATCCGGCGGAAACCATATCGTGCTCGCCGTTTTTCGCGCGTTTGAGCATTTCGCCCCATTCCATGACGCGGATGTCGATCTTGATCCCGACCTTGGCCAGATCCGCCTGCATCATCTGTGCGCCGAGCATCGGGTTCGGGTTGGTCGGACCGCCACCGTTGCGAGTGAACAGGGTGAACGTGGTGCCTTCCGGTACGCCGGCTTCCTTGAGCAGGGCGCGAGCCTTGTCCAGGTCACGAGGCGGGTTCTTCAGGTCGTGGTTGTAGCCCAGCAGCGTGTCCGGGAACGGGTTGACCGCCACCGTCGCATTGCCTTTGCCGAACAGCGCATTGACATAAGCGGCCTTGTCGAAGGCGATGTCGATGGCTTTACGCACACGCACATCACTCATGTATTTGTGCGTGGTGTTCATGGCGATGTACGAAACGGTCATCGCGTTCAGTTCATCGACCTTCAGTTTCTCGTCTTTCTTGATGCTCGGGATGTCGTCCGGCTTCGGATACAGCGCAACCTGGCACTCGTTGGCCTTGAGCTTTTGCAGGCGCACGTTGTTATCGGTGGCAATCGCCAGGATCAACGCTTCAGCCGGCGGCTTGCCACGGAAGTAGTCCGGGTTGGCCTTGAAGCGAACCTGGGCGTCTTTGTTGTAGCGCTGGAACACGAACGGGCCGGTACCGACTGGCTTGTTGTTCAGGTCGCCGGTCTTGTTGGCCTTGAGCAGCTGATCGGCGTACTCGGCGGAGTAGATCGAGGAGAAAGCCATGGCGATGTCAGCCAGGAACGGCGCTTCGCGACGGGTCAGGGTGAATTTGACGGTGTTGTCGTCAACTTTCTCGACGCTTTTCAGCAGCTCCTTGAAGCCCATGCTTTCAAAGTACGGGAAGCCCACGCTCGACAGTTTGTGCCACGGGTGGTTCGGGTCCAGCTGGCGCTGGAAGCTCCAGACCACGTCGTCGGCGTTCATGTCGCGGGTCGGCTTGAAGTATTCGGTGGTGTGAAACTTGACGCCTTTACGCAGGTGGAACGTGTAGCTCAGACCGTCCTCGCTGATGTCCCAGGAGTCGGCCAGTGCCGGAATCACTTCAGTGGTGCCGGGCTTGAAGTCCGCCAGGCGATTGAAGATGGTTTCGGCCACCGCATCGGCTGTGACTGCAGTCGTGTACTGGACCATGTCGAAGCCTTCCGGACTGGCTTCGGTGCAGACCACCAGGGGTTTGGCCGAGACGCCAACAGCGACACTCAGCAACGCGGCTGCAATGGCCGCACGTAGGGGAAGCATTTTCATCAAGAACCCTCTGCAATCGGTTAAAGGACAAAAGCCGAACGGCCGATTCATCACTGAATCAGCCGTTCGGCAGGTGTATTACAGAATATTGAACGGGATGGTGGTCACGAGACGGAACTCGTTCAGGCTGCCATCCGCCTGGTTTTCGCTGGCGCGGTGAGCAGTGTAGGTCGCGCGAACAGTGGTGGCCTTGAGCGGGCCGCTCTGCACAGCGTACGAAGTACCGATGCCGTATTCGTAATGGTGTTCGCCATCTTGAGTCTGTACGCCGTCGTAACCACCGCCGGCATAGTGAGTACCGTCGATGCCCCAACCGCGAGCCTGGTAGATGTTGAACTTCAGGCCTGGAATACCGTATTCAGCCATGTTCAGACCGTAGGCGATCTGGAACGATTTCTCGTTCGGGCCGTTGAAGTCCGACAGCAGGGAGTTGGCCAGGTAGATGCCGTTGGTTTCGTGCAGGTAGTCGAAGTACTCGTTACCGTTCACTTCCTGGTACGAGAAGGTCAGGCTGTGAGCCTGGTGGGTCAGGCCGAACGACAGGGAGTAGGTGTCGTTGTCGATTTCGCCCAGCAGCTTTTTGCCTTCGTCGACGGTCTTGTAGTAGTTCAGGCCGGTGGTCAGGCTCAGTACCGAGCTGTCACCCAGCACGTGGGTGGCGCCGAAGTAGTACTGATTCCACAGGTCTTCGGCCTGGGTGCCCCACAGGCTGGTGGTCAGGCTGGCGAACGGCGTGTAGGTGATACCGGCGGTGTTGACGTGATCCGCTTCGGCCGTGCCGTCGCCGTATTCGGAACGGAATTTGCGCTGGCTCTGTTCGGTACGCGGCGAGTTACGGTCGAAGGTGCCGAGGTCGAAGGACAGGTTTTCCAGCTCTTCGCTGTGCAGGGTCACGCCCTCGAAGCTCGAAGGCAGTGGACGGTTACCGATGACATCCACTTGCGGGCTGCTGAAGTTCTGGCGACCGGCAGTCAGCGTGGTGTTGGAGAAACGAGCCTTGACGTTGGCCAGGCCCAGTTTGCTCCACTGATCAACCGCGTCACCGCCATTTTCAGTCAACGTACGGTTGTTGCCACGGCCGCTACGGCCTGGCTCAGGAGCACCACCGTTACCGGATGCAAGGTCCTTGCGATCGCGGTCCAGAGCAATTGCGTTGTAGGCAGCCACTTCAGTGCTGAAACCTACAGTACCCTCGGTGAAGCCCGAGTTGTACTTGATGATCGTGCCTTGCACCCAGTTGATGCGACGGTCAGTCGTGCGCGTCTCACCGTTTTTACGATAGTTGAGCGTAGCGCCCCGCTTGAACGACTCGTTCGCATACCAGTTACGCGTGGAGCCGGTGACCGATTGGCCTTCAACGAAGCCGGTGGCTTCGCTTTGGGCGCTTTTCTCTTTCACGGTAACCGGGGTGAACGCCTGGCTTTGGGTTTCTGCGTAAGCCGTGGCGGTTACGCTGCTGATGGCCAGGGCCAATAACGCGGTGCTGCTCAGTTTCATGGGTGAAGCTCCTTACTTTCTTTTTTTTAATGCCGGTCTTTTTTGGTGATCCGGCTATTTGGTTTAGAACTCATACAAGGCTTCGCAAACGTTTGCTGTAGGCCGGATTGGCGAATTAAGGCAATACGCTTGCGTGAGGGCGAAAATCCGCCCCCAGCGTTCTGGCTAATCGGTTATTGGTCGATACTGACGCCCGAGAACACGTTACGACCGAATGGACTCACCTTGAATCCTTCGATTTTGGCGCTCAACGGCTGGTTAACCGTCGAATGGGCGATAGGCGTGATCGGCACTTGTTGCTTGAGGTAGTGCTGCGCCTGTTTGTAGAGCACGGTGCGCTGGTCGCGGTCGGTGACGACCTTGGCCTGCTTGATGAACTTGTCATAAGCCGGATCGCACCACATGGAGTAGTTGTTGCCACCAATGGCGTCGCAGCTGTAAAGCGTGCCGAGCCAGTTGTCCGGGTCCCCATTGTCCCCGGTCCAGCCAATCAGGCTGACGTCATGCTCGCCATTCTTGGTGCGCTTGATGTACTCGCCCCATTCATAGCTGACGATCTTCACTTTGAGACCGATTTTTGCCCAGTCAGCCTGGAGCATTTCGGCCATCAACTTGGCGTTCGGGTTGTATGGGCGCTGCACGGGCATCGCCCACAAGGTGATTTCGGTGCCTTCTTTCACGCCGGCAGCCTTGAGCAATTCCTTGGCTTTTTCCGGGTTGTAGGCGACATCCTTGATGGTGTCGTCGTAGGACCATTGGGTCGGCGGCATAGCGTTTTGCGCGAGTTGCCCGGCGCCTTGGTACACCGCGTTGAGAATGCCTTGCTTGTTCACCGCCATGTCCAGCGCTTGACGCACTTCGAGCTGGTCGAACGGTTTGTGCCGGACGTTGTAGGCGATGTAGCCCAGGTTGAAACCGGGCTTCTCGATGAGCTTGAGTGCCGGGTCGTTCTTCAGCGCGGGTACGTCGGCGGGGCGCGGGCTCAGGGTGATCTGGCACTCATTGGCCTTGAGCTTCTGTACACGCACCGACGCGTCGGTGTTGATCGAGAAAATCAGGTTGTCGAGCTTGACCCGGCTCGGGTCCCAGTACTGCTTGTTGCCGGTGTAGCGGATGTTGGAATCTTTCTGGTAGCTCTTGAACGCGAACGGGCCAGTGCCGATCGGCTTCTGGTTGATGTCGCTCGGCTTGCCTTCGGCCAGCAGTTTGTCAGCGTATTCGGCGGACAGGATGGCGGCGAAGCTCATGGCGATGTTCTGGATGAACGCGGCGTCGACGCTGTTGAGCGTCATGACCACGGTCAGCGGCCCGGTCTTCTCGACCTTGGCGATGTTCTTGTTCAGGCTCATCCCGTTGAAATACGGGAACTCGGTCGGATAAGCCTTACGAAAAGGTTGTTGCGGATCGAGCATGCGATTGAACGTGAACAGCACGTCATCGGCGTTGAAATCACGGGTCGGTGTGAAGTACTTGGTCGTGTGAAATTTCACCCCTTCGCGCAAGTGAAAGGTGTACTTGAGGCCGTCCTCGGAAATATCCCAGCTCGTTGCCAGGCCTGGTACGACGTTGGTGGCGCCTTTTTCGAACTCTGCCAATCGGTTGTACAGCGGTTCGGCGGCGTCGTTATCCGTCGAGGTCGTGTACTGCGCAGTGTCGAAGCCAGCCGGGCTGCCTTCGGAGCAGAACACCAGGCTGTTATTGGCGGCCTGGCTGATGGAAGTGGCGGCCAGCAGGCCGGTGCCCAGCAATGCGGATAAAACCAAGGTATGGCGCATGACGCTCCCTTTTCTCGTTCGCTAAGTGTTTTCAATGAGCCGCCGTCCCGTCCGCGGGCGTGGAGGCATCACTGAGTTCAAACCATGACGTGCAGCAAAACCGAGAACCCACGCATGCACTGGTCAGATCCCGACGGTATGAGCCGTGGGTCTGGCAGTAAATGCGTAGAGTCCGAAAGACTTGTGGGAAAAGGCAACGCATCCGACGCCACGGCGGTCATCCGCGACGGAATTGGATGTAGGCGGTTTCCTACTTTCTCGGCAGATAAAGCAACGGCGACGTTAAAAACGTCGCCGTTGCAAAACCTTACTTGCTGACGCTGACGCCGTAGAAGGAGTTCAAGCCAAACGGGCTGATCTTGAAGTCCTGCACGTTGTCGCGCATGGGTTGGAACACCGTCGAGTGAGCGATAGGTGTCATCGGAACAGCGTCTTTGAGGACGTGTTGCGCCTGTTTGTACAGTTCGGTGCGCTTGCCCTGATCGGTTGTGCGCTTGGCTTCTTTGACGAGACCGTCGAACTTCTTGTCGCACCATTTGGAGAAGTTGTTGCCGCTCAGCGAGTCGCAGCCGAACAGTACGTTGAGCCAGTTGTCCGGATCACCATTGTCACCGCTCCAGCCAATGATCATCGCCTGGTTCTCGCCACCCTTGGAACGCTTGATGTACTCGCCCCATTCGTAGCTGGTGATCTTGACGTTCAGGCCGATCTTCTTCCAGTCGGACTGCAGCATTTCAGCCATCAGTTTGGCGTTCGGGTTGTACGGACGCTGTACCGGCATTGCCCACAGAACGATCTCGGTACCTTCCTTGACGCCAGCTTCCTTGAGCAGCTCCTTGGCTTTCTCAGGGTTGTACGGCGCATCCTTGATGGTGGTGTCGTAAGACCACTGGGTTGGCGGCATGGCGTTGACGGCCAGTTGGCCAGCGCCCTGATACACCGACTTGATGATCTCAGGCTTGTTGACGGCCATGTCCAGTGCTTGACGGACTTTAAGGTTGGCCAGCGGGTTCGGCTCGTTGCTGCCCTTGACCTTGTCCATCACGTTGTAGGCGATGTAGCCCAGGTTGAAACCAGCCTGATCAGGCATCTTCAGGGTCTTGTCGGCCTTGAGTGCGGCCAGGTCGGCTGGGCGAGGGAACAGAGTGACTTGGCACTCGTTCTTCTTCAGCTTCTGGATACGCACGGACGGGTCGGTAGTGATGGCGAAGATCAGGTTATCGATCTTGACGTCTTCAGGCTTCCAGTAGTCCTTGTTCCCGGTGTAGCGGATGTTGGAGTCTTTCTGGTAGCTCTTGAACACAAACGGGCCAGTGCCGATCGGCTTCTGGTTGATGTCGGCGGCTTTGCCTTCTTTCAACAGCTGGGCGGCGTACTCGGCGGACTGGACCGAGGCGAAGCTCATGGCCATGTTCTGGATGAACGCGGCATCAACTTCCTTGAGGGTGAACTTGACGGTGTGGTCGTCGACTTTATCGATCTTGGTGATGTTGGTGTCCATCGCCATGTCGGTGAAGTACGGGAATTCGGTCGGGTACGCCTTACGGAACGGATCATCCTTGTTAATCATGCGATTGAAGGTGAACAGCACGTCGTCCGCGTTGAACTCACGAGTCGGCTTGAAGTACGGAGTGGTGTGGAACTTGACGCCTTCACGCAGGTGGAAGGTGTAAGTCAGGCCATCATCGGAGATGTCCCACTTGGTCGCCAGACCAGGAATCACGGCGGTGCCGCCGCGCTCGAACTGGGTCAGGCGGTTGAACATGGTTTCTGCAGAGGCGTCGAAGTCGGTTCCGGTGGTGTACTGGCCTGGGTCGAAACCGGCCGGGCTGCCTTCGGAGCAGAACACCAGGTTAGTCGCAGCGGATGCGAAAGGTGCGGAGGCTAACAAGCCTGCGCCGACTAAAAACGGAATGACCGCGTGTTTAAGCATGTTGGCCTCATGATTTGTTGTCATTTTTGGAATTAGAGGACGACCTCGTGAGTCGTGCCTGCGGATACTTATGCAGGGGCCATACCCATTGCAAGATCCTGAGTGACCACAGGCCTTAAACAGTGGCACGAACGTACCTTAATGTCGCATATGTATAAATTCATGTGCATTTGACCGTTTGCGCGGGGTTTTTTCGGTGCATGGGGCGCACCTGCACGGGGCGATTTGGACGACTTGCGCACTCGATTGGAGCGCGGTGTTACTTATTTATACCTACCATTGAGGGGGGTGAAGGGGGAGTGCGGGTGTGAATGAGATTGAGTTCCGGTTTGGTGGGTAGGTGATTGTTGTTTAAAGGGTTGTTGTGGCTGTGGGGGCAGATTGTTGCGTTACTGTTTGTCAGGGGACATCTGGGGGGGGGCTTTGGATTTTGGGATTCGGCTGGGTATTGCGTTGGTGTGTTGGTAGTACCGCGGGTGCAACCTTTTGCTGTGTGCGGTAGCACTTTTTACCTTTTTCAGGATTTTGAGGGTCTGATAGTTGGCCATTTTTTTTTCGGGTTTACTTAATCCAATTGTGGGAGCGAGCCTGTTCGCGATGGCGGCCTTTGGGCCGACATGTTCTCGTTGGTTGTGTGCATATCCATTTCTGCGGTAACGGCTGCTTATGGTTTCGCCCTTACGGCGACTCACTTTTTTTTCAAACGCCAAAAAAAAGTAAGCAAAAAAAGGCTCGCCCCAAGCGTCCGGCCCCTCGCTAAGGCTCGGCGTTCCTTCGCTCCGGTATCCATCCGGGGACACTGCCCTACGGTTGGCTTCGCTGCACCTACATGCAGCGTGTTCGACTGCGTCGAACGGCGCTGCGCGCCACTCCCCGGATGAACACCTCCACTCAGCCTCCCGAAGGGGCGGGCAGATCAAGATCAAGAGCTGCAGGCGAGCTAACGCTCGGCCTGTTGAGTGGTGAGGAGCCTCGGGTGTACACCTTCCCCCTGTAGGAGCTGTCGAGTGCAACGAGGCTGCGATCTTTTGATCTTGATCTAGACGGCCTGCCAGTCGACCAATCACTTCCTGCTGTCCCCCGACTGTTTGTGTTGAACGATGTGTAAAAAACACAGCGTTTTCCCACGCATTTTTCAGGTTGCCGGGTAGGAAGCAGTGTCTCTAACCTCTGGCTGTCGCTGAAAAACTCAGCGATCGGGTGTGAGAACCCGGTAAACAGATAGGTATGAATCTAGCGCCAGCATCACCATAATTGCCGCCAGCTATACGCTGCCTGCAGTGCTCTATGGCGGCTGTGTGCGGGCGGACTTCGGTCCGGCCGGTTCTCTGTTCCCGGTTTTCTCACCCTGCACATAGCTGCCACCACTTTTCGTGTGAGAACGAAAAGTGATGGCTCCAAAAATGAACAGGGAAATCAAATGAGCAAAATTGTCCCCGATCCACCCTTCAACACCACAACCCCCAACGCCGCCCCCCCGAAGTAGAAGCACTTCTCAAAGACCGCGAAGCCATAAAACGCGCCCTCGATTATTACCTCGATCCCCCCGACCAATACGCCCCCAAACCCCGCCGTCCCAGCACCATGTTCATGATCGCCCCGGACATGGATAGCGAAAGTCTCCTGGCGCAAGCTTGCGAGTCATTGGCGTCGGCGAGTGTCATGGCCAGTGATTTCGCCGCGAACCTGATCGGCCCGCAGCGCAATACGGTGTTGGCGATTCAGCAGATCATCATGCTGGCGGAGTTGGCGGTGAATCGGGCGTTGGATAACGTTGATCCGCAGGTCTGACCCAAGACCGCGTTATCGTTCTTCGCGAGCAAGCCCGCTCCCACACTTGATTTGTGGCAGGCACGAAATTTGTGAACGACTTTGAACCAGTGTGGGAGCGGGCTTGCTCGCGAAGGCGGTGGTCCAGTCACCACAAAAACTGCAGGCTCAACCTTCGTGGTGATGTTTAGAGCAGGCAATAAAAAACGGCGATCACTTCAGTGACCGCCGTTCCTGTGTACGGGTTATCAAATCAAGGCATCAACACTTCAATCGCGCCATCCGCGGTCATGCTGACCTGGCTGGTGCCGGCCTCAACCTCAGGCGTCACTGGTGCGCTGTCCATGCCCGCCGCTTTCATCATCATCGGCCCGCGCAGGTACGGTTGCGGATAGCCGTTGCTGTTCAGGTTCAGGCTGACGATTTTGTAACCCTTGCCGCCCAAGGCGTCGGTCGCCAGTTGGGCGCGAGCCTTGAACGCGGTGACGGCTTCTTTAAGCAGCGCGTCTTCGCTGGCCTTGCGGGTTGGTGTGGCGATGGCGAAGTCCATGCCGCCCATTTTCAGGTCGGTCAACAGTTCGCCGGTCAGCTTCGACAGTGCGGCGAAGTCGGAGCTTTCCAGGCGCAGTTCGGCGCGTTCACGCCAGCCGGTGATTTTCTGGCCCTTGGTGTCGTAGATCGGGTAGCTGTTGCGGCTGCCCTGGCGCAGGGTGACTTCCTTGACCTGTTTGGCCTGGGCCAGCGCCTTGTTCATGGTGGTGCTGACGTCGGCGGCGAGTTTGGCCGGGTCGGCGTTTTGTTCTTCGGTGTAGAGCGTCACGATCATCAGGTCGCGGGCCACTTCCTGGCTGACTTCGGCACGCAGGGCGATCTGGTTGTAATGAAGCTCATCGGCGGCCAGGGACGGGAGGCTGGCGACGGTGCCAACGCTTAAGGCAAGAAGGGCGGCGCTGCGGCGGAAACTGTGCATGAAAACTCCTTGGACGGTGCGCAGGGGTTAAGGTTCGAGCCTGCGTGAAACCATCAGACTCTAGCTTTAATGATCCGGTTCGCACAGTTACAACTTCCATACAGATGGAATGGGGGAGACCGTGTCGAGGCCATTCGCGGGCAAGCCTCGCTCCTACAGGAATGTGTCGTACGCCAATCCTTTGAACAACACATTCCTGTAGGAGCGAGGCTTGCCCGCGATGGCGTCCTTATAGACGCAACAGAACTTCCTGCCATGTGGCTGTTTGCCGCACTTTTGCCTGTCAGCCCCCGTGCTTGGTTATACTCCGTGCGATCCGCCTGGAGCGCTCATCAGGAGAGCTCATGCTCGCCCCCGTTCAAATCACTTCCGCCACTCGCCAGAACCTCTGGCGGCTCACGTTCATCCGTACTTTGGTGCTCGCCGCTCAGGCCGGCTCCGTGGGCCTGGCCTACTGGTTCGATCTGCTGCCGTTGCCGTGGGTGCAACTGGCAATGACCCTCGGCTGCTCAACGCTGTTGTGCGCGTTCACGGCTGTTCGCTTGCGCACGTCGTGGCCGGTGACCGAGCTGGAATATGCCCTGCAACTGGCCTGCGATCTGTTTATCCACAGCGCTTTGCTGTATTTCTCGGGCGGCTCGACCAACCCGTTTGTCTCGTATTACCTGGTGCCGCTGACCATTGCGGCTGTGACGCTGCCATGGCGCTATTCGGTGATTCTGTCCGGGATCGCATTGGCGCTTTATACGGCGTTGCTGGCGCAGTTCTATCCGTTGGAAACCTTCCCCATCGCCCGGGAAAACCTGCAGATCTACGGCATGTGGCTGAGTTTTGCCCTTGCCGCCGCGGTCATCACTTTCTTCGCCGCACGCATGGCCGAAGAGCTGCGTCGTCAGGAAGAACTGCGCGCCATCCGCCGTGAAGAAGGCCTGCGCGACCAGCAATTGCTGGCCGTTGCAACCCAGGCTGCCGGCGCCGCCCATGAACTGGGCACGCCGTTGGCGACCATGAGCGTGCTGCTCAAGGAAATGCGCCAGGACCATCCGGACCCGTTGTTGCAGGACGATTTGAGCGTGCTGCAGGATCAGGTCAAACTCTGCAAAGAGACCTTGCAGCAACTGGTGCGCGCCGCCGAGGCCAATCGCCGTTTGGCGGTGGAGATGCAGGACGTCACCGACTGGCTCGACGAAGCGCTGAACCGCTGGCACTTGATGCGCCCGGAAGCCAGTTATCGCTTCCAGCGCCTGGGCCAAGGCACTGTGCCGCGCATGGCGCCGCCGCCGGACCTGACGCAGGCGCTGTTGAATTTGCTGAACAACGCCGCCGATGCCTGCCCCGAAGGGTTGCAGGTGACGCTGGACTGGAACGCCGAAGACCTGACCATCAGCATTCGCGACCATGGCGCGGGTGTGCCGCTGGCCATTGCCGAACAGATTGGCAAACCGTTTTTTACCACCAAGGGCAAAGGTTTCGGCCTGGGCCTGTTTTTGAGCAAGGCCAGCGTGACACGCGCCGGCGGCTCAGTGAAACTCTACAGTCATGAGGAAGGCGGCACGCTCACCGAGCTGCGCCTGCCCCGTGTCGCCCGAGGAGACGAACATGAGTGACGAGATCCAAGTTGAAGGCGAAGAACTGCCGCATTTGCTGCTGGTAGACGACGATGCCACCTTTACCCGCGTGATGGCTCGCGCCATGGCCCGTCGTGGATTTCGCGTCAGCACCGCAGGTTCCGCCGAAGAAGGGCTGGTCATCGCCCAGGCGGATATCCCGGACTACGCCGCCCTGGACCTGAAAATGGACGGCGACTCGGGCCTGGTGTTGCTGCCTAAACTGCTCGAACTCGACCCGGAAATGCGCGTGGTAATCCTCACCGGTTATTCGAGCATCGCCACCGCCGTCGAGGCGATCAAACGCGGCGCCTGCAACTACCTGTGCAAACCGGCGGACGCCGACGACGTGCTGGCCGCGCTGCTCTCCGAGCACGCCGACCTCGACACGCTGGTGCCGGAAAACCCGATGTCGGTGGACCGCCTGCAGTGGGAACACATCCAGCGCGTGCTGACCGAACACGAAGGCAACATCTCCGCCACTGCCCGCGCGTTGGGCATGCACCGCCGCACGCTGCAGCGCAAACTGCAGAAGCGCCCGGTCCGCCGCTGAACGGTTGCTGAACGATTATCGCCAGCCCTCGCGATATCCCGAACCGATCATCTATGATCGGTTCGTGTGTGTTCTTTTCTTTATCGAGCCTTTTCCATGAATCAGAACGCTGAGTATTCCGCGGTCAACGATGCTGTGCGCGGGCAGTTTTTTCGAAAAGTCTGGGCGATGATCACGCCTTACTGGCGCAGCGAAGAGAAGGGCAAGGCCTGGACATTGCTGATTGCGGTGATTGTGTTGTCGCTGGTCAGCGTGGGGATCTCGGTGTGGTTCAACACCTGGTACAAGGATTTTTACAACGCGCTGCAGCAAAAAGACGAAGCGGCGTTCTGGCGGCTGATTCTGTATTTCTGCGGGATTGCGGCGGTGGCGATTGTCGGTGCCGTGTACCGGCTCTACCTGACCCAGATGCTGACCATTCGCTGGCGTGCCTGGCTCACGGAAAAGCATTTCGCCCGTTGGCTCGGCAACAAGAATTACTACCAGCTGGAGCAGGGCGGTTACACCGATAACCCGGACCAGCGGATTTCCGAAGACCTCAACAATTTCACCTCCAATACCCTGGAGTTGGGTATCGGTTTGCTTCGCAATATTGTCAGCCTGGTGTCGTTCTCGATCATTCTGTGGGGCGTGTCGGGCAGTATCGAAGTGTTTGGTTTTACCATTCCCGGCTACATGTTCTGGTGTGTGCTGGTGTATGCCGTAGTCGGCAGCTGGCTGACCCATTTGATCGGTCGCCGCTTGATCGGCCTCAACAACCAACAACAACGCTTCGAAGCCGACCTGCGTTTCTCCATGGTGCGGATTCGCGAAAATGCCGAGAGCATTGCGCTGTACAACGGCGAGCCCAATGAAAACCGTCGCTTGAGCAACCGCTTCGGGATGGTCTGGCACAACTTCTGGGACATCATGAAGGTGTCCAAGCGTCTGACGTTCTTTACCGCAGGTTACCAACAGGCCGCCATCATCTTTCCGTTCATCGTCGCCTCGCCGCGTTACTTGTCCGGCAAGATCGAACTCGGCGAGCTGATGCAAATCAGTTCGGCGTTCGGCAATGTGCAGGAGAGTTTCAGCTGGTTTATCAGTGCTTACCAGAACCTCGCGTCGTGGCGCGCCACCTGTGATCGTCTGCTGAGTTTCCGTCAGGCCATGACCGACAACGAAGAGCGCGAACCCGCGATCGACGTGCAGAATTCAGGCTCGGCGTTGAAAGTGCAGAACCTGGGCCTCGACCTCGCAGATGATCGTCACCTGCTGACCAACGCCGACATGACCGTGGAGGAGGGCGAGCGCGTAATGATCAGCGGCCGCTCCGGCAGTGGCAAGTCCACGTTGTTTCGGGCGATGGGGCATCTGTGGCCGGCGGGCCACGGCAGCATTCGTCTGCCGACGGCGCGCTATCTGTTCCTGCCGCAAAAACCGTATCTGCCCATTGGCACGTTGCGCGAGGCCTTGAGTTATCCACAGGCCGGCGAGACGTATCCGCACGAGCGTTATGTTCGCGTGCTGGAAACCTGCCGCTTGCCGCACCTTGTTGCGCGCCTCGACGAAGCCAATCACTGGCAACGCATGCTGTCGCCGGGTGAACAACAACGCCTGGCCTTCGCCCGTGCGCTGCTCTATGCACCGCAATGGCTGTACATGGACGAAGCGACGTCGGCGATGGATGAAGAGGATGAAGCATCGCTGTATCAGGCGTTGATTGATGAAATACCGGGCTTGAGCATTGTCAGCGTCGGCCATCGCAGCAGCCTGAAACGCTTCCACCCACGGCACATCCGCATCGACAACGGCCATCTGGTGGACCAAACCGTGACCGCCTGAGCACCACCGCCCCCTGTAGGAGCGAGGCTTGCCCGCGAAGAACGATGACACGGTCCTCATGTGGAACCGCGTGACGGCCTTCGCGGGCAAGCCTCGCTCCTACAAGAGTGGTGATGGTGATCGTACAACCGCGTTGAGCTATGATGCGGTTTCAGCCGCAATTTTCGAGACAGACGTTCACCATGGAAAACCCGATCGACGCACCACGCCTCCCTCGCAAGCGCCGCAGCCTCGCACAGGAATTGGTGACGGTGCTGTCCGAGCAGATCCGCGACGGTCACCTCAAGCGCGGCGACAAATTGCCCACCGAGTCGGCGATCATGGATGCCCATGGCGTCAGCCGCACCGTGGTGCGCGAGGCGATTTCCCGTTTGCAGGCGGCTGGCCAGGTGGAAACCCGCCACGGCATCGGCACATTCGTGCTCGACACCCCGAGCCCGAGCGGCTTCCGTATCGACCCGGCGACCGTAGTCACGTTGCGTGATGTACTGGCGATCCTGGAGCTGCGCATCAGCCTCGAAGTGGAATCCGCCGGTCTCGCCGCGCAACGCCGCAGCCCCGAGCAGCTTGGTCTGATGAGGGCGGCGCTGGACGCGTTGAACGAAAGTGTCTCCCACGCCAGTGATGCGGTGGCGTCCGACTTCCAGTTCCACCTGCAAATTGCCCTGTCGACCGGCAACCGGTATTTCACTGACATCATGACCCACTTGGGCACCAGCATCATTCCGCGCACCCGCCTCAACTCCGCGCGCCTGGCCCATGACGACCAGCAGCACTACATGAGTCGCCTGAGCCGTGAGCACGAAGAGATCTACGACGCGATCGCGCGCCAGGATTCGGATGCGGCGCGGGCGGCGATGCGTTTGCATCTGACGAACAGTCGGGAAAGGCTGCGCCATGCTCATGAAGAGGCTGAGGCGCAGCGCTGATTTCGGTTTAGCGCTCCAGGCGAACCTGTAGTACCGGGGACTGGACCGGGCTACCGGTTCCCCTGGTCAATGTGTAATGCACATCCGCAGTGGCGCCTGACGTCAGATTTTTTTCAAAGGTCTCTTTCTTGATCTGGAAAGTAATGGGCTTTCCAACATCCCCAGCTGTCAGCACGTAGCTTTCCTGCCAGGTATTTCCCGTAGAGGTGACTACCCTAAATTTAACTACATCTCCTTGAGTTGCATTCCCATAGGAGGGAACCACACCAGGAGTCGGGTCTGGCAAGTTGTGAACGTAAAGAACATCACCAACGGCGTTTGGAAGCGATGGTTTATCCAAAGTTTTCAGTTGTGCAGTCATGGTCAAATTCCTTTTAGCAATCAATCAAACCGTTTAAAGGCAGCGAACTGGAATACTTCGCTGATGGAGCCAGTTTGTTAACTCCGGCACCATTTAGGCTGCGTTGGCAATCGCTCGGCTACTGTCAGAAATTACAGTTCCGACAAGTGGCAGTGTTCACCGGAGATCCAATGTAGGAGCGGGCGTGCTCGTGAAGAGGCCGGAACGGTGGCGCAGTGCCCTCAGCCAGTTTTCAGAATCGAACGATCCACCCGCAAGGCCAACTGAGCCACCGCAGATTTAATATCGAACGTCACACTTCCACGCTTATCCACAACCCCCCGAGCAATTGGCACACCCTTGGACAACAACTCCAACGGCGCCCCCTCCAGTGATTGCCCCGAAGCCAATTCCAGTTTCAATTTAATCGTCATCGTTGATCTCCTTATCAGGCCAAATTGCCCGTTGGTTTGTAGTCCTTGAGCAGCAAGTAAGTGCTCCAGCCCCACCAGTCATCGACCGTGGCGGTGTCGTTCAAGTTATTGACGTCCTTGCGTCGCAATACCTTGTTGCCATCCATCCTGAACAGCGGTGAAAAGTTGTTCGCCAGGTTCAGCACGGCTTGCAGATCCGGCGTCTTTTTCAAGGCGCCGAAGTTGCCGGGCGACGGGGCGATGCCGCTGAGATACGCCGCAAACACTTCGTCCGCTGACATCTGGACCGCCTGATTCACCTGAACGCGATTGGCGCTGTCGATAGCGTCAAAGTAGCGTTTGTCGCCATACGCGCGCCATTGATCGCCGTTGCCATTGCGTACATTGAGGCTGAACTTGCTGTCTTCGTCGTGCATGAAGCGGGTAATCAGCGAGCCCAGATCACTTGGGGTCACCACCGCCGCGAGCTGTTTACGCGGCACGCGCAAATGGCCGGCGGAAAACAGGTCGGTCAGATAGTGATCGGCGAACGCGTTCATCGCGTAGGCTAATTCCAGCTGCTTTTCATCACCGCTTGCGTGAGCTTTAACGGCTTGTTGCAGCGCCGCGGTATGCCCGGCGATATAGGCCAGCAGCGCCCACTCGGCAAAATGATCGGCATTGTTGGCGGCCAGTTTCAGGTAGCGCCCCAGGGGAAACAGCGCGGAGACGAAACTGCCGCCGCCGGTGATTTTGTTCCACTCTTCGGACAACGTATCTCCGAGGGCGTCGTACGCCTCGTGCGGCTGTTTGCCGTCCTTGATCGCCTGCTTAACGGCGGCGATTTCTTTCTGCATGACGCCGAGGATCAGCTTGGCTTCGGCATTTGACGCCGGCAGAACAGCCAGCGAGTTGAAGGCATTGATGAATCGCTGAATGCGATCGGCAGCGTTGGCGCCTTCGCTGACCGGTTGATCGGGGATGCCATAAAAATCACCTCCCAGGGCGACGATCTGACCGTAAGTCAGCGCCAGTCCATTGGGCAGATGCAGCTCCACCTGTGAGGCCGGGACCGCGGGCGAGTCTTTAATGAAACGCAGGAGGGTGCTGTCCCCGATGGCGGTGTGCTCGCCGCCCTCGAACCTCAGTTGTGGCTTGCCCCTCAAGGCTTTGCCAGGCGTAGCGTTAGTTGTTTGAGGTGCGTCGTGATGTTCGCCGAGCTGCAGCATCAGCGAACTGTTGGCGGTGACGGCAATACCGTCTTCAGTAAAAAGATCCTCCAGGTTCGCGATGATCGGTTCGGGTTTTTCCTGCGGAAGAGTGTGTAGACCTGACATTTCTGGCTCCTTGATATGTCGTCGGTATGATTCAATTTAACTGTATGCATATACAGTTGTTCGAAGCATAGAAGAGAAATTTCCTACGTCAAGAAAATCCCTTTCCGACACAAATTCCAGGCGCGGCGATGAAATGCAGTTGACGGTTATTATTTAAGTTGTACGATGACCTACAACTCGGCCACAGGCTGAACGCTTTTCTCACACAAACGTCGCTACCCAGGGTGTTCGAATAATGAATCCACAAGAACTGAAGTCCATCCTCTCTTCCGGCCTGCTGTCTTTCCCGGTCACCGATTTCAATGCCCAGGGCGATTTCCATCGCGCTGGCTACATCAAGCGTCTCGAATGGCTGGCCCCATACGGCGCCACGGCGTTGTTCGCCGCGGGCGGCACCGGTGAGTTCTTCTCTCTGGCGGCCAGCGAATATTCGGAAATCATCAAGACTGCCGTCGACACCTGCGAAACCAGCGTGCCGATTCTGGCCGGCGTGGGCGGTTCGACCCGTCAAGCCATCGAATACGCACAGGAAGCTGAGCGTCTGGGCGCTAAAGGCTTGTTGCTACTGCCGCACTACCTGACCGAAGCCAGCCAGGACGGCGTTGCCGCCCACGTTGAAGCCGTGTGCAAATCGGTGAAAATCGGCGTGGTGGTTTACAACCGCAACGTCTGCCGCCTGACCGCTCCTCTGCTGGAACGTCTGGCCGAGCGCTGCCCGAACCTGATCGGCTACAAGGATGGCCTGGGCGATATCGAGTTGATGGTGTCGATCCGTCGCCGCCTCGGTGATCGTTTCAGCTACCTGGGTGGTTTGCCGACCGCCGAAGTCTACGCGGCTGCTTATAAGGCGCTGGGCGTACCGGTTTACTCCTCGGCGGTGTTCAACTTCATCCCGAAAACCGCGATGGATTTCTACCACGCCATTGCCCGCGAAGATCACGCCACCGTCGGCAAGATCATCGACGACTTCTTCCTGCCGTACCTGGACATCCGTAACCGCAAAGCCGGTTACGCGGTGAGCATCGTCAAGGCCGGGGCAAAAATTGCCGGCTATGACGCAGGTCCTGTGCGTGCGCCGCTGACCGATCTGACCGGCGAAGAGTACGAGATGCTCGCCGCGCTGATCGACAAGCAAGGTGCGCAGTAACACCCGACATAACCAAGGCCGCTGAGCAATCAGCGGCTTTTTGCGTGAGGAGATCTTCCAGTGGCAGATACAAAGCGTTTCGATAACTACATCAACGGTGAATGGGTCGCGGGCAGTGATTACTGCGCCAACATCAACCCGTCCGAACTGACCGATACCATCGGCGACTACGCCAAGGCTGACCTCGCTCAAGTCCACGCCGCCATCGACGCCGCGCGCGCCGCGTTCCCGGCCTGGTCGACTTCGGGCATTCAGGCTCGTCACGATTCGCTGGATAAAGTCGGTACCGAAATCCTCGCCCGTCGCGAAGAGCTCGGCACCTTGCTCGCTCGGGAAGAGGGCAAGACCCTGCCCGAAGCCATCGGCGAAGTGACCCGCGCCGGCAACATCTTCAAGTTCTTCGCCGGTGAATGCCTGCGTCTGTCCGGCGACTACGTGCCGTCGGTTCGCCCGGGTGTGAACGTCGAAGTCACTCGCGAAGCATTGGGCGTGATCGGCCTGATCACCCCGTGGAACTTCCCGATCGCGATCCCTTCGTGGAAAATCGCCCCGGCCCTGGCTTACGGCAACTGCGTCGTGCTGAAACCGGCCGATCTGGTGCCGGGTTGCGCCTGGGCGTTGGCCGAAATCATCTCCCGCGCAGGCTTCCCGGCCGGCGTGTTTAACCTGGTGATGGGCAGCGGTCGTGTGGTTGGCGATGCGTTGGTGCAGAGCCCGAAAGTCGACGGCATCAGCTTCACCGGTTCAGTCGGTGTCGGTCGTCAGATCGCAGTCAGCTGCGTGTCGCGTCAGGCCAAGGTTCAGCTGGAAATGGGCGGCAAGAACCCGCAGATCATTCTCGACGACGCCGACCTGAAACAAGCGGTCGAGTTGTCGGTACAGAGCGCGTTCTACTCCACCGGTCAGCGTTGCACGGCGTCGAGCCGCTTCATCGTCACCGCCGGGATTCACGACAAGTTCGTTGAAGCCATGGCCGAGCGCATGAAGTCGATCAAGGTCGGCCACGCGTTGAAAACCGGCACTGACATCGGTCCGGTCGTCTCGCAAGCCCAGCTTGAACAAGACTTGAAGTACATCGACATCGGCCAGTCCGAAGGTGCACGTCTGGTCAGCGGCGGCGGTCTGGTGACCTGCGACACCGAAGGCTACTACCTCGCGCCAACCCTGTTTGCCGACAGCGAAGCCGCGATGCGTATCAGCCGCGAAGAAATCTTTGGCCCGGTCGCGAACATCGTCCGCGTCGCCGATTACGACGCCGCGCTGGCCATGGCCAACGACACCGAATTCGGTCTGTCGGCGGGCATCGCCACCACGTCGCTGAAGTACGCCAACCACTTCAAACGCCACTCCCAGGCCGGGATGGTGATGGTCAACCTGCCGACGGCGGGCGTGGATTACCACGTTCCATTCGGTGGGCGTAAAGGTTCATCCTATGGTTCCCGCGAGCAAGGTCGCTACGCGCAAGAGTTCTACACGGTCGTGAAGACCAGCTACATCGGCTCCTGACAGGAAACACCGCGGTGTCGGCATCGACACCGCAACCCCTGTAGGAGCTGTCGAGTGAAACGAGGCTGCGATCTTTTGATCTTGCTTTTAAAGATCAGGATCAAAAGATCGCAGCCTCGTTTCACTCGACAGCTCCTACAGCCCGGAAGGGAATACACCCAGTTTCACCCGCGCATAAAAATAATCAGTGGGAGTACATCTACATGCAAGCGACCAAGCCGACTCACGTCCGCTATTTGATTCTGCTCATGCTTTTCCTGGTGACCACAATCAACTACGCCGACCGGGCCACTATCGCCATCGCGGGCTCCAGCCTGCAAAAAGACCTTGGTATCGACGCGGTCACCCTCGGTTACATCTTCTCTGCATTCGGTTGGGCCTACGTGGCCGGGCAAATTCCCGGTGGCTGGCTGCTGGACCGTTTTGGCTCGAAAAAAATCTACGCATTGAGCATCTTCACCTGGTCGCTGTTCACCGTGCTGCAGGGTTATGTCGGTGAGTTCGGCATGTCCACGGCAGTGGTTGCGCTGTTCATGCTGCGCTTCCTCGTGGGCCTGGCCGAAGCGCCATCCTTCCCAGGTAACGCACGCATCGTGGCGGCCTGGTTCCCGACGGCTGAACGCGGCACCGCTTCGGCGATCTTCAACTCGGCGCAATACTTTGCCACCGTGTTGTTTGCACCGCTGATGGGTTGGATCGTCTACAGCTTCGGCTGGCAGCACGTGTTCATCGTCATGGGCGTGATCGGCATTATCTTCTCGGGGATCTGGCTGAAGGTTATCCACAGCCCGCGCCAACACCCGATGATCAACGACGCCGAGTTCAAGCACATCGCCGACAACGGCGGCATGGTCGACATGGACCAGGACAAAGGCAAAGGCAAGAAGGTCGACGGTCCGAAGTGGGACTACATCCGCCAGTTGCTGACCAACCGCATGATGCTCGGCGTGTATCTGGGTCAGTACTGCATCAACGGCATCACCTACTTCTTCCTGACCTGGTTCCCGGTGTACCTCGTTCAAGAACGCGGCATGACCATCCTCAAGGCCGGTTTCATCGCCTCGTTGCCGGCGATCTGCGGCTTCATTGGCGGTGTGCTTGGCGGGGTGATTTCCGACTATCTGCTGCGCAAAGGGCATTCCCTGACCTTCGCCCGCAAGGCGCCGATCATCGCTGGCTTGCTGGTCTCCAGCAGCATCGTGGCGTGCAACTATGTCGATGTTGAATGGATGGTCGTTGGCTTCATGGCCCTCGCATTCTTCGGCAAAGGCGTGGGTGCGCTGGGTTGGGCCGTGGTGTCCGACACCTCGCCGAAACAGATCGCCGGTTTGAGCGGTGGCTTGTTCAACACCTTCGGCAACATCGCTTCGATCACCACCCCGATCGTCATCGGCTACATCATCAGTTCCACCGGTTCGTTCAAATGGGCGCTGGTGTTTGTCGGTTGCAACGCACTGGTCGCAGTGTTCAGCTACCTGGTGATCGTTGGTCCGATCAAGCGTGTGGTGCTTAAAGAGCCGCCTGTCAGCGGTCCTGAAACCAACAACAAATTGTCTCAAGCGCATTCCTGAGGAGCGGCGTCATGCAGTTGATTGAACATTCCGACTCGCCGCGCTACATCCGCCTGCACGAGCGGGACAACGTCGTGATCGTGGTCAATGATCAGGGCGTACCGGCCGGCACCGAGTTTCCCGATGGCCTGGTGACGGTGGACTTCGTGCCGCAGAGTCATAAAGTCACTCTGGAAGACATTCCCGAGGGCGGCCAGGTGATTCGTTACGGCCAGACCATCGGCTACGCGTTGCAGCCGATTCCGCGCGGCAGCTGGGTCAAGGAAGATCAACTGCGCATGCCCACCGCGCCACCGCTGGACAGCCTGCCGCTGTCCACCGAAGTGCCGGCGGCGCAGGCTCCGCTGGAAGGCTATACGTTTGAGGGTTACCGCAACGCCGACGGCACCGTCGGCACGCGCAACATTCTGGGGATTACCACGACCGTTCAGTGTGTGACCGGTGTGCTGGACCATGCGGTCAAGCGCATCAAGGACGAGTTGCTGCCGCTTTATCCGAACGTCGATGACGTGGTGGCGCTGACCCACAGCTACGGCTGCGGCGTGGCCATTACGGCCACCGACGCCTACATTCCGATCCGCACCGTGCGCAACCTGGCGCGCAACCCGAACCTGGGGGGCGAAGCCTTGGTCATCAGCCTGGGCTGCGAGAAATTGCAGGCCGGGCAGGTGATGCACGAGAACGACAGCTCGGTGGATTTGAGCGATCCGTGGCTGTACCGCTTGCAGGATTCGAGTCACGGTTTCACCGAGATGATCGAGCAGATCATGGCGCTGGCCGAGACCCGTTTGAAGAGGCTCGATCAGCGTCGCCGGGAAACCGTGCCGGCGTCCGAGCTGATTCTGGGCATGCAGTGCGGCGGCAGCGATGCGTTTTCCGGCATCACCGCCAACCCGGCGCTGGGGTATGCCTCGGACCTGTTGCTGCGTGCTGGCGCGACGGTGATGTTTTCCGAAGTCACCGAAGTGCGCGATGCGATTTACCTGCTGACTTCCCGCGCGGAGACTGAGGAGGTTGCTCAGGAACTGGTGCGGGAAATGGACTGGTACGACCGTTACCTGGCCAAGGGCGAAGCGGATCGCAGCGCCAACACCACGCCGGGCAACAAGAAGGGCGGGTTGTCGAACATTGTCGAGAAGTCCCTGGGCTCAATCGTCAAATCCGGTAGCAGCGCGATCAACGGGGTGCTTGGCCCTGGCGAGCGGTTCAAGCGCAAAGGGCTGATTTTCTGCGCGACCCCGGCCAGTGATTTTGTCTGCGGGACGTTGCAGTTGGCGGCGGGGATGAACTTGCACGTGTTCACCACCGGGCGTGGCACGCCGTATGGCTTGGCGATGGCGCCGGTGGTGAAGGTGTCGACCCGGACCGAACTGGCGCAGCGCTGGCCGGACCTGATCGACATCGATGCCGGGCGGATTGCGACTGGGCGGGCTTCGATTGAAGACCTTGGCTGGGAGTTGTTCCACTACTACCTGGACGTGGCCAGCGGCAAGAAGCAGACGTGGGCCGAGCAGCACAAGCTGCATAACGACATCACCTTGTTTAACCCGGCGCCGATTACCTGAGATCGAGTCGCCTGCTTCGCGAGCAAGCCCGCTCCCACAGTGATCTACAGTGAACACAAAATTTGTGTGCAACTCGATCAAGTGTGGGAGCGGGCTTGCTCGCGAAAGCGGTCTACCAGACGCCGAAGGACTTGGTGGCTTATCATTAGCCCCCTAACGACGCTCATCCAAGGTTCCCCCCGGCATGCTGGCTATCTTCCTCGAAACCCTGAACATCACCGCGCCGGTGTTTGCCATGCTGTTTCTGGGGGTGGTGCTCAAGCGCATCGGCTGGATCAACGACAACTTCATCCACACCGCGTCGGCCCTGGTGTTCAACGTCACCATGCCGGCGTTGCTGTTCCTGGGCATCCTGCATGCCGACCTGCACGCCGCGCTGCAACCGGCGCTGCTGATCTATTTCTCACTCGCGACCCTGGCGTCTTTCGCCATCGCCTGGGGCTGGGCGATCTTGAAGTGCCCGCGTGAAGACCGGGGGATTTACACCCAAGGCGCGTTTCGCGGCAACAACGGGGTCATCGGCCTCGCCCTGGCGGCGAGCATGTACGGCGATTACGGAATTTCCCTCGGGGCGATTCTCGCGGCGTTGGTGATCCTGTTTTACAACACGCTGTCGACCATCGTGCTGGCGGTGTACAGCCCGGTGATCAAATCCGATCCGTGGAGCATCTGCAAAAGCGTGATGGTCAACCCGCTGATCATCAGCGTGTTTGCGGCCGCGCCGTTTGCGTATTTCAAGATCGGTTTGCCGGGCTGGCTGGAAACGTCTGGCCAGTACCTGGCGCAAACCACGTTGCCGTTGGCGCTGATTTGCATCGGCGGCACGTTGTCGCTGGCGGCCTTGCGCAAAAGCGGCAACATGGCGCTCAGTTCGAGCCTGGTGAAGATGATCGGCCTGCCGGTGCTGGCGACGCTGGGGGCGTGGCTTTGGGGATTTCGCGGGGCGGAGTTGGGGATTCTGTTTCTGTACTTCGGCAGCCCGACGGCGGCGGCCAGTTTTGTCATGGCCCGTCAGGCCGATGGCAATCATGAACTGGCGGCGGCGATCATCGTCATTACTACGTTGATGGCGGCGGTGACCACCAATATCGGGATCTTTTTGTTGCAGTGGGGTGGGTGGATCTAGCTTCCGGATTTTCGCTGATTTCCAGGGCCTCTTCGCGGGCAAGCCTCGCTCCTACAGGAGCTCACCGAGCCTGTAGGAGCGAGGCTTGCCCGCGAAGGCGCCAGTCCTGTAACCACACAACCTTTGAAGACTTACTCCGGCTTCTGATAGGTATCGATCACTTCCTGCGCCGCGCGAAACGCATCAATCGCCGCCGGCACACCGGCATACACCGCGCAATGCAGCAGCGCCTCACGAATCTCTTCTACTGTGCAACCGTTGTTCAGCGCCCCACGCACGTGGCCTTTCAATTCTTGCGGGCACTTCAACGCCGTCAGGGCGGCAAGGGTAATCAGGCTGCGGGTTTTCAGCGGCAGACCTTCGCGATTCCACACGCTGCCCCACGCGTGTTCATTGACGAAATCCTGCAGCGGCTGGGTGAACTCGGTGGCATTGCCCAGTGCGCGGTCGACGAACGCATCGCCCATCACTTGGCGGCGGACTTCAACGCCAGGCTTTTTGTTATCGGTCACGGCATTTCCCTCTTGTGGTGTTGGCGACGCCAGGCGCGCAGCGACGTGAACAGCAGAAACGCGACCAGCGCCGGCAGGACGTAAAACAGCATCAGGTGTTCAAGCTTGCCGGCCAGCGGCATGCCGGTGGTGAACGACACCACGTGCAGACCGTAAGCGAGATACAAGCCCAAAAACAGCAGACCTTCGGCGCGGGTCACCCGATAACCGGTGTAGAACAGCGGCAGGCACAGCACCGCGACACCAAGCATCACCGGCAAGTCGAAATCCAGGGCATTGGGCGAGACCGACAGCGGCGAGGGCGCGACCAGCGCGGTCAGGCCGAGCACGCCCAGGAGGTTGAACAGGTTGCTGCCGATCACGTTGCCCACGGCAATGTCCCGCTGACCGCGCAACGCAGCGATCAACGAGGTGGCCAGTTCCGGCAGGGACGTGCTGATGGCGACGATGGTCAGGCCGATGACCCGCTCCGACAGCCCCAGGTCGGTCGCGACCGCAACGGCGGCGCCCAGCAACAAGTGGCCGGCGTAGATCAGCATCGCCAGTCCGGCGACGATCATCAACACGCTGCTGAACCACGGTGCCTGGGGTGTTCCGTCATGGGAGGGCGGACGGACGGAGTGCCGCGACTGGCGCAGCAACAAGCCCAGATACAGCGCCAGGGCAGCGAGTAGAATCATGCCGTCGACGCGGTTCAGCTCTTCATTCCACGCCAATAAAAACACCAGCAGGCTGGCGCCGATCATCAGCGGGATGTCCAGGCGCACCAATTGCCGCGACACCCTCAGCGGAATAATCAGCGCCGACAGCCCGAGGGTGACGAGGATGTTGAAGATGCTGCTGCCGATCACGCTGCCGACAGCGATGTCGGCGTTTTGCGCCAGAGTGGCTTGCAGGCTCACCGCCATTTGCGGCGCGCTGCTGCCCAAGGCGACGATGGTCAGGCCGATGATCAGCGGCCGCACCTGCAAGCGCGCGGCAAGCCGGACGGCGGCACGGACCATCAGTTCAGCGCCGGCGATCAGCAACAGCAGGCCGCCGAGCAATTCAATCACGCTGATCAGGGGTAAATCGGCAAGTCCGAAAATGGTCGGGGCTCCGTCTGTTAATCGTCGAGGGCTTGCACGCGAACCTTCGCGGTGCCGCTTCGGAGCATACCCAGTTGTTCGGCCGCCTCGTGTGAAAGATCAATCAGGCGCCCACGGGTATGCGGCCCGCGGTCGTTGATACGGACCACGCAGGACTTGTCGTTATTCAGATTGGTGACCTTCACCCGCGTGCCGAACGGCAACTGGCGATGGGCGGCGGTCAGGGAGTTCTTGTTGAAACGTTCGCCACTGGCGGTGCGTTTGCCTTGGTGCTTGGCGCCGTAATACGAAGCCATGCCGGTCTTGTCGTAGCCGTGTGGATCGATGATGTCGTTGCTGGCGCATCCGGCCAGCAGGGAGAGCAGGGCGCAGGCGCTGACTAGACGCTTCATTCAAAGTTTCCCTGAAACAAATGTGGGAGCGGGCTTGCTCGCGAATGCATTCTGACAGTCAACCTTGTATTGAGTGCCGAACCGCATTCGCGAGCAAGCCCGCTCCCACAGGGGATTGGAGCCAGGCGTTAAATCTGGCCCCATTCGCATCAGCCTTCGAGTTTGCTTTTCAGCAATTCGTTGACCTGTTGCGGGTTGGCCTTGCCTTTGGAGGCTTTCATGGCCTGGCCGACGAAGAAGCCGAACATTTTGCCGCGTTTGGCTTCGTCTGCCGCGCGGTATTGCTCGACCTGCTCGGCGTTGGCCGCGAGCATTTCGTCCAGCACCGCCGAGATCGCGCCGCTGTCGGTCACTTGCTTGAGGCCGCGCTTGTCGATGATCTCGTCCGCACTGCCTTCGCCGTTGGCCATCGCTTCAAACACCACCTTGGCGATCTTGCCGGAGATGGTGTTGTCCTTGATGCGCAGCAGCATGCCGCCCAGTTGCTCGGCCGAGACCGGCGACTGATCGATTTCCACGCCTTGCTTGTTCAGCAGGCTGCCCAGTTCCACCATCACCCAGTTGGCCGCCAGCTTGGCGTCGCCGCTGATGCTCACGACTTTTTCGAAGTAATCGGCTTGCTCACGGCTGGTAGCGAGGACGCTGGCGTCATACACCGACAGGCCGAATTGCGCCTGGAAACGCTCGCGTTTCTGCGGTGGCAATTCCGGCAGCGTGGCGCGCACGTCGTCGAGGAACGAGTTCTCGATGACCACCGGCAGCAGGTCCGGATCGGGGAAGTAACGGTAATCGTTGGCTTCCTCTTTGCTGCGCATCGGACGGGTTTCGTCCTTGTTCGGATCGTACAGGCGAGTCTGCTGGATCACTTTGCTGCCGTCTTCGATCAGCTCGATCTGACGTTGCACTTCGCTGTTGATCGCCTTCTCGATGAAGCGGAACGAGTTGACGTTCTTGATCTCGCAGCGCGTACCGAATTCAACCTGGCCTTTCGGACGGATCGACACGTTGCAGTCGCAACGCAGCGAGCCTTCGGCCATGTTGCCGTCGCAGATGCCGAGGTAACGCACCAGCGCGTGGATGGTCTTGACGTAGGCCACGGCTTCCTTGGCGCTGCGCATGTCCGGCTCGGAGACGATTTCCAGCAGCGGCGTACCGGCACGGTTCAGGTCGATGCCGGTGGCGCCGTTGAACTCTTCGTGCAGGCTTTTGCCGGCGTCTTCTTCCAGGTGCGCACGGGTGACGCCGACACGTTTGATCGTGCCGTCTTCCATGGCGATGTCCAGGTGGCCCTTGCCGACGATCGGCAATTCCATCTGGCTGATCTGGTAGCCCTTCGGCAGGTCCGGGTAGAAATAGTTTTTACGGGCGAAAACGTTGTGCTGGCCGATTTCGGCATCGATGGCCAGGCCGAACATCACCGCCATGCGCACCGCTTCCTGGTTCAGCACCGGCAATACGCCAGGCATGCCGAGGTCAACCAGGCTGGCCTGGGTGTTCGGCTCGGAACCGAATGTGGTGGAACTACCGGAAAAGATTTTCGACCGGGTGGTGAGCTGGGTATGAATCTCCAGCCCGATCACGACTTCCCATTGCATGTGTTTCTCCTCAGAAGCCGGTTGGGGTGCGGGTGTGCCAGTCAGTGTTCAATTGATACTGATGGGCAACGTTCAACAGGCGACCTTCCTGGAAATACGGGGCGAGCAGTTGCACGCCGACCGGCAGACCATCGACAAAACCGGCTGGCATGGACAAGCCCGGCAGGCCCGCGAGGTTGGCGGTGATGGTGTAGACGTCTTCCAGATAGGCAGCGACCGGGTCGCTGTTCTTGGCGCCAAGCTTCCAGGCCGGGTTCGGCGTGGTTGGGCCGAGGATGATGTCGACCTCATTAAAGGCTGCCATGAAGTCGTTCTTGATCAAGCGACGGATCTTCTGCGCCTTCAGGTAGTAGGCGTCGTAGTAACCGGCCGACAGCGCGTAGGCGCCGACCATGATCCGGCGCTGCACTTCCGGGCCGAAACCTTCGCCACGGGAACGCTTGTACAGGTCGATCAGGTTGACCGGGTTTTCGCAGCGATGGCCAAAACGCACGCCGTCGAAACGCGACAGGTTGGAAGACGCTTCTGCCGGGGCGATCACGTAGTACGCCGGGATCGCGTGCTGCATGTTCGGCAGGCTGATTTCCTTGATCACGGCGCCGAGCTTTTCCAGCTCCTTGACGCTGTTGTGGATCAGCTCGGCGATGCGCGGGTCGAGACCGGCGCTGAAATATTCCTTCGGCACGCCGATGCGCAGGCCTTGCAGCGAACCGTTGAGGCTGGCGCTGTAATCAGGCACAGGCTCGTCGATGCTGGTGGAGTCTTGCGGGTCGAAACCGGCCATGCCTTGCAGCAGGATCGCGCAGTCTTCGGCCGTGCGAGCCAGAGGGCCGCCCTGATCGAGGCTGGACGCGTAAGCGATCATGCCCCAGCGCGAAACACGACCGTACGTCGGTTTCAGGCCGGTGAGGTTGGTCAGTGCGGCGGGCTGGCGAATCGAGCCGCCGGTGTCGGTGCCGGTGGCTGCCGGCAACAGACGAGCGGCAACGGCCGCGGCCGAACCGCCGGACGAACCACCCGGAACATGTTCCAGGTTCCACGGGTTTTTCACCGGGCCGTAGTAGCTCGACTCGTTGGCCGAACCCATGGCGAATTCGTCCATGTTGGTCTTGCCCAGGGTCACGGCGCCGGCAGCGGCAAGCTTGGCGACCACGGTGGCGTCGTACGGTGCTTTAAAGTTGTCGAGCATCTTCGAGCCGCAGCTGGTGCGGATGCCTTGGGTGCAGAACAGGTCTTTGTGGGCGATCGGCGCACCCAGCAGGGCGCCGCTCTCACCATTGGCACGGCGTGCGTCAGCGGCTTTCGCCTGCTGGAGCGCCAGGTCTTCGGTGAGGCTGATGAAGCTGTTGAGCTGAGGATCGAGCTGGGCGATACGCGCCAGCAGGGTTTTGGTCAGCTCTTCGGAAGAAAACTTTTTATCGGCGAGTCCGCGGGCGATCTCGGCCAGAGTCAATTGATGCATTGCAGGCTCTTTCCCTTTAGTCGATGACTTTCGGAACCAGGTACAGGCCGTTTTCGACCGCTGGTGCGATGGACTGGTAGGCCTCGCGATGATTGGTCTCGGTCACGACGTCTGCACGCAGGCGCTGGCTGGCTTCCAGTGGGTGGGCGAGCGGCTCGATACCGTCGGTATTGACCGCCTGCATTTCGTCGACCAGCCCGAGAATGCTGTTCAGGGCTGAAGTAATGTGTGGAAGATCGGCATCATTGAGGCCAAGGCAGGCCAGATGAGCGATTTTTTCCACGTCGGAGCGTTCAAGCGCCATGGGAATCTCCAGTGGAAAACAGAACGGACGGCGTCCGTGTGTTAGATTGTCGGAACACTACCGCATTTCTACGGTCATAAGGCCGCGATTGTGGGGGTTGGTGCACAGAAAAGCGGCCAATTTAACATATTGGCGCCTTGCCCAAAATCCCTGTCGTTGTTAGAGTTTGCCGCACTTTTTTACCCACGCGTTGCCTAGGGTCCCTTTCCCATGTTCAAGAAACTGCGTGGCATGTTTTCCAGCGATCTTTCCATTGACCTGGGCACTGCCAACACCCTTATTTACGTGCGCGAGCGCGGTATCGTCCTGAATGAGCCATCGGTTGTGGCTATTCGGACACACGGTAACCAGAAAAGTGTCGTAGCTGTCGGCACCGAGGCGAAGCGCATGCTCGGCCGTACGCCGGGCAACATTGCTGCCATTCGTCCGATGAAGGACGGCGTAATCGCCGACTTCAGCGTCTGCGAAAAGATGCTGCAATACTTTATCAACAAGGTTCACGAAAACAGCTTCCTGCAGCCAAGCCCGCGGGTGCTGATCTGCGTTCCGTGCAAATCCACCCAGGTTGAGCGTCGCGCCATCCGTGAATCGGCCCTTGGTGCCGGTGCTCGCGAAGTGTTCCTGATCGAAGAGCCAATGGCTGCTGCGATCGGTGCCGGCCTGCCGGTTGAAGAAGCACGCGGTTCGATGGTCGTCGATATCGGTGGTGGTACCACTGAAATCGCGCTGATCTCCCTGAACGGTGTGGTCTACGCCGAATCCGTACGGGTTGGCGGCGACCGCTTCGACGAAGCGATCATCACCTACGTGCGTCGCAACTACGGCAGCCTGATCGGCGAATCCACCGCCGAGCGCATCAAGCAGGAAATCGGTACGGCCTACCCGGGCGGCGAAGTGCGTGAAGTCGACGTTCGTGGTCGTAACCTGGCCGAAGGCGTTCCACGTGCCTTCACCCTGAACTCCAATGAAGTGCTGGAAGCTCTGCAAGAGTCCCTGGCCACCATCGTTCAGGCCGTGAAAAGTGCGCTGGAGCAATCGCCTCCGGAACTGGCTTCCGATATCGCCGAGCGTGGCCTGGTACTGACCGGTGGTGGCGCCTTGCTGCGTGACCTCGACAAGTTGCTGGCCCAGGAAACAGGTCTGCCGGTGATTGTTGCCGAAGACCCGCTGACCTGCGTTGCTCGCGGCGGTGGCCGTGCACTGGAAATGATGGATAAACACACCATGGACCTGCTGTCGAGCGAGTGATCTCGCCGGTTGCATCTATGCTGTTGGCGCGCAGGCAGCACTTTGCAGTGCTGCCTGTTGGCGTTTATCTTCTGTCAGTCTGCATCCAGGCCGGTTTGATGCCGTATGAATAAAGAAAACATTTGCCTGGGAGGAGCGGCTTATTAAACCGCTTTTCACCAAAGGGCCTTCACTGGGCGTGCGCTTGTTGGTGCTGGTCGTGCTATCGGTCGCGCTGATGGTGGTCGATGCCCGCTTCACACTGCTCAAGCCAGTGCGTAGCCAGATGTCGCTGGTGCTGATGCAGTCTTACTGGATCACCGACCTGCCGCAGCGGTTATGGCAGGGTGTGGCCAGTCAATTCGGCAGCCGTACCGAGCTCGTCGCCGAAAACGAAAAACTCAAGACCGAAAATCTGCTGTTGCAAGGCCGCATGCAAAAGCTTGCCGCCCTCACCGAGCAGAACGTTCGGCTGCGCGAGTTGCTCAATTCCTCTGCGCTGGTCAATGAGAAGGTCGAAGTGGCCGAGCTGATCGGCATGGACCCCAACCCCTTCACCCATCGCATCATCATCAATAAAGGTGAGCGCGACGGTGTGGTCCTCGGTCAGCCGGTGCTCGATGCTCGCGGTCTGATGGGCCAGGTGGTCGAGTTGATGCCGTACACCTCCCGCGTGCTGCTGCTGACCGACACCACTCACAGCATTCCGGTGCAGGTGAACCGCAACGGTCTGCGGGCGATTGCCAGCGGCACCGGCAACCCGGAACGCCTGGAACTGCGTCACGTCGCCGACACCGCTGACATTAAAGAAGGCGATCTATTGGTCAGTTCCGGTCTCGGTCAGCGCTTCCCGGCCGGTTACCCGGTGGCGACGGTCAAGGAAGTGATCCACGATTCCGGCCAGCCGTTTGCCATCGTCCGTGCCGTGCCGACCGCCGCGTTGAACCGCAGCCGTTACCTGCTGCTGGTGTTCACCGACGGGCGCACCGCCGAAGAGCGCGCCAACGAGGCTGCCCAGGCGCAAGAAGCGCTGGACCAGCACGGTGGTGGGCCGATCATTCCGGCGACCGTGCCAAAACCAGTGCCGGCGACCGTGGTAGTGCCCGCCGCAGCTGCTGCGCCTGTTGCCGCTCCTGCGACACCGGCTCCGGCACCGGCGGCAACCCCGGCCAAGCCTGCCGCAGCCGCCAAGCCGCCTGCATCGCAACCTGCCGCAACCAAACCGCCAGCCACTCAACCGGCAGCGGTGAAGCCTGCGGCCAAACCGCCTGTCTCCGCGCCGGCTTCCACTGGGGGACGAGAATAATGGTCGGTGTTACCGCATCCCGAAATGGCTGGATGATCTGGCTGACGTTTGCCATTGGCCTGCTGCTCAGCGTTTCGCCGCTGCCGCAATTCATGGAAATCCTCCGTCCGCTCTGGCTGGCCTTGCTGCTGGCGTTCTGGGCGCTGTACTTGCCGCAGAAAGTCGGCATGGTGACCGCGTGGTGCCTGGGCCTGGCCGAAGACGTGCTGTATGGCACGCTGCTGGGTCAGAACGCGTTGATCCTCACGTTGATCACTTTCCTGGTGCTGTCGCTGCAACAGCGCCTGCGCATGTTCCCGATGTGGCAACAGAGCCTGGTGATCCTGGTGATCTTCGGCCTCGCGCAGCTTGTTCAACTATGGCTCAGCGCCCTGACCGGCAACCGTCAGCCAACCCTGGCGCTGGTGCTGCCGGCACTGGTCAGCGCATTGCTCTGGCCATGGATCAGCTACGGTTTGCGCGGGTTGCGTCGACGCTACAAAATCAATTAATTCGGTCAGGCATTCGCCCATACCTCGACAGGGAGATGTCTTGATGAAGCTGTTGTATCTCGCCTCAGGCTCGCCGCGTCGGCGTGAACTGCTCACGCAGATCGGCGTGCCGTTCTCCGCCATCAGCGCGGACATCGATGAAACCCCTTTAAAAGATGAATCCCCTTCGGCCTATGTCGAGCGCTTGGCGCGCGGCAAAGCCGAGGCCGGGCGCGACACGGTCGTGTCTGACGAAGATTTCTGCGTGCTGGGCGCTGACACCGCTGTCGTGCTCAACGGGAAAATTCTCGGCAAACCGGTGGACGAAGCTGACGCGTGCGCCATGCTTATGATGTTGGCCGGTCAGGAACACGAAGTCTTGACCGCCATCGCGGTGCTCGACGGTGAGCGTTGTGAGTCGCGGGTGGTGCGCAGTCTGGTGCGTTTTCGCAACATCGCTCGCGATGAAGCGGCGGCCTACTGGGCCAGTGGCGAACCCCGGGACAAGGCCGGTGGCTATGGCATTCAAGGACTGGGCGCGGTGTTTGTCGCCGGTCTCAATGGCAGTTACTCGGCGGTGGTCGGACTGCCGCTGTGCGAAACCGCTGAGCTGCTCGGCCATTTCGGCATACCCTGTTGGCAAACCCTTAACGCGCGCTGAGCGTCGTACTGACAAGATGCGGCCATTATCGTGAACATGCCTGAACGAGACCCTGCCATGAGTGAAGAGATCCTGATCAACATCACGCCGATGGAATCGCGCGTGGCGGTGGTCGAAAACGGTGTCCTGCAAGAGGTCCACGTCGAGCGCACGCAAAAGCGCGGGATCGTCGGCAACATCTATAAAGGCAAGGTCGTGCGGGTATTGCCGGGCATGCAAGCCGCCTTCGTCGACATCGGCCTGGACCGCGCCGCGTTCATTCACGCCTCGGAGATTTCCCTGCGCGAAGGCCCTGCGGTAGAGAGCATCAGCGCGCTGGTTCACGAAGGCCAGAGCCTGGTCGTCCAAGTCACAAAGGACCCGATCGGCTCCAAAGGTGCGCGACTGACGACCCAGCTGTCGATTCCGTCGCGCTATCTGGTTTACATGCCGCGCACGGCCCACGTTGGCATTTCGCTGAAGATCGAAGACGAAGCCGAGCGCGAACGTCTCAAGCAAGTCGTCACCGATTGCGTGGCCAAAGAAGGCATCAAGGAGGCGGGCGGTTTCATTCTGCGTACCGCGGCCGAAGGGGCTGGCGCCGATGAAATCCTCATGGACATCCGCTACCTGCGCCGCCTCTGGGACCAGATCAACGAACAGATCAAAACGATCAGCGCACCCAGTGTGATCTACGAAGACCTCGGTCTGGCGTTGCGCACCCTGCGCGACCTGGTGAGCCCGAAGATCGAGAAGATCCGCATCGATTCCCGGGAAACCTTCCAGAAAACCACGCAGTTCGTCGCCGAACTGATGCCGGAAATCGCCGATCGTCTTGAGCATTACCCCGGCGAGCGGCCGATTTTCGACCTGTACGGCGTCGAAGACGAAATCCAGAAAGCCCTCGAGCGCAAAGTGCCGCTCAAATCCGGTGGTTATCTGGTGGTCGATCCGGCTGAAGCCATGAGCACCATCGACGTCAACACCGGGGCATTCGTCGGCCATCGCAACCTCGAAGAAACCATCTTCAAGACCAACCTCGAAGCTGCGACCGCCATCGCCCGCCAGCTGCGCCTGCGCAACCTGGGCGGGATCATCATCATCGACTTCATCGACATGGAAGACGAAGAGCACCAGCGCCAGGTGCTGCGTACCCTCGAGAAGCAGCTGGAACGCGATCACGCCAAGACCAACATCATCGGCATCACCGAGTTGGGCCTGGTGCAGATGACCCGCAAGCGCACCCGTGAAAGCCTCGAACAAGTGCTGTGCGAACCGTGCAGCAGCTGTCAGGGCCGCGGCAAGCTGAAGACGCCGGAAACGGTCTGCTACGAAATTTTCCGCGAAATCCTCCGTGAGGCACGCGCCTATCAAGCGGAAGGCTATCGTGTATTGGCGAACCAGAAAGTCGTCGACCGTTTGCTCGATGAGGAGTCGGGTAATGTCGCCGAGCTTGAAGGATTTATCGGACGCACCATTCGGTTCCAGGTGGAAACCATGTATTCCCAGGAACAATACGACGTGGTGCTGCTCTGAATCGCTGTGTTTCACCCTTACTAGAACGGCTGGCCTCAGCTTTTTGCAGTATTTTCGCTATGGGAGCCAACTGACATGGAACGTCTGACACGCATTTTGGCCGCACTGACCCGCTGGGGTCTTGGCCTGTGCGCGTTGGTCCTGGTGTTGATGGCGTTGTACGTCAGCCTCGGCCGGGAGCTGACGCCCCTGGTGGCCGAATACCGTGCCGACGTCGAAACCAAAGCCAGCGCCGCCTTGGGCATGCCGCTGCAAATCGGCAAACTCGAAGGTAACTGGAGCGGTTTCGCGCCGATCTTACTGGCGCATGACGTGACGGTCGGCGAGGGCGCCAACGCCCTGCACCTGGATCAGGTGCGAGCGGTGCCGGATCTTTGGGAAAGCCTGCTGGCACGCGATGTTCGCATCGCCCACCTCGAACTCAATGGCCTGAAGATCAGCCTCAAGGAAGGCGCGGACGGTCATTGGGCGCTGGAAGGGTTGCCGGTGCAACAAGAGCAGCCGCTGGATCCGGAACAGTTGCTCAATCGCATGCAAATGGTCCAGCAGCTGTCGGTGATCGACAGCCAGGTGACCTTGCAGCCACTGGACCACCCGCCACTGACCCTGACCTACGTTGGCCTGAATCTGAAAACCGGCGTCTCCCGCCAGCGCCTCGATGCCCGTTTGACCCTGCCCGACGGCCAGCCTGTGGCCATGACTGTGCGCACCCGTCTGCGCGCCAGCCAGTGGAAGGACGGCGAAGCCGAGGCCTACCTGAGCCTGCCGCAAAGCGACTGGTCGAAATGGCTGCCCGAGCGCGTGACCCGGCAGTGGAATTTCTCCGAGCTCAAGGCCGGAGGCGAGCTCTGGGTGAATTGGGGCAAGGGCGCGCTGCAAAGCGGCGCCATTCGCTTGAACGCGCCGCAACTCAAGGGCGCCTACGCCGAGCGCAAGCCGATCCAGATCAATAATCTGGCGCTCAACGGTTATTTCCAGCGCAGCAGCGAAGGCATGCTGGTGACCCTGGATTCCCTGGCCATGAACTTCGGCGAGACCCGTTGGGAATCGCACCTGCAACTTCGACAGACCGCCGCTACTGATAAGTCGGAAGAGCTCTGGCACCTGCAAGCCGACCGCCTCGACCTCACCCCGCTGACCCCGCTGATAAACGCCTTGGGGCCGCTGCCCGAAGGCGTGGCCACGGCGGTCGAGCGCCTCAAGGTCACCGGTGGGCTGCGCAACGTCTTGATTGATCTGCGGCCCAATGCCACCGATGACAGCAAGTTCAGCTTTGCCGCCAACCTCGATCAGGTCGGCTTCGACGCCTATCACGGCGCGCCGGCCGCACGGAATGTCAGCGGCAGCATCAGCGGTGACCTCGGTCAGGGCGAGCTGCGCATGGACAGCAAGGATTTCGTCTTGCACCTGGACCCGATTTTCGCCAAGCCATGGCAATACATCCAGGCCAACGCCCGTCTGACCTGGAAGCTCGACAAAGAAGGTTTCACCCTGATCGCGCCGTACCTGAAGGTGCTGGGCGAGGAGGGCAAGATTGCCGGTGACTTCCTGATCCGCCTGCATTTCGACCACACCCAGGAAGATTACATGGACCTGCGGGTCGGTCTGGTGGACGGCGACGGTCGCTACACTGCCAAGTACCTGCCGACCATGCTCAGCCCGGCGCTGGACGAATGGCTGCGCACGGCGATTCTCAAAGGCGCCGTGGACCAGGGTTTCTTCCAGTATCAGGGCTCGCTGAACCACGGCGCGGCCGAGACGGCGCGCAGCATCAGCCTGTTCTTCAAGGTTCACGATGCCGAACTGGCGTTCCAGCCGGGTTGGCCGCATGTCAGCAAGGTCAGCGGTGATGTGTTCGTTGAAGACAGTGGCGTGCGGATCCTGGCCAGCAAGGGCCAATTGCTCGACACGCAGGTTCGCGACATTTACGTCAATATTCCCCATGCGCCGGAAGGGCAAAGCGTTCACCTGTTCCTCGACGGCGGGTTCTCCGGCGGGTTGGGCGATGGCTTGAAGATTCTTCAGCAAGCGCCGATCGGTACCGCAGAAACCTTTGCCGGATGGGAAGGCGAGGGCGATCTGCAAGGCAAGCTGAAGCTGGATATTCCGCTGGTCAAAGGCGAGCAGCCGAAGATTCTCGTCGACTTCAAGACCGCCAAGGCGCGTTTGAAACTGGCCGAGCCCTCACTGGAGCTGACGCAGCTCAAGGGCGATTTCCGTTTCGACAGTGCCAAGGGCCTGAGCGGGCAGAACATCACCGCGCGCGCCTTTGATCAACCGGTCACCGCGCAGATCTTTGCCGATGGCAGCGCAGGCAACCTCAAGACACGCGTCACCGCTTCCGGCCAGGTCGAGGTCAAGAAACTCACGGACTGGCTGAGCGTCACCCAGCCATTGCCGGTGTCCGGCTTGATCCCGTATCAGCTGCAACTGAGCCTGGACGGCGCCGACAGCCAGCTGATGGTCAATTCCAGCCTCAAAGGCGTGGCAATCGACTTGCCAGCGCCGTTTGGCATGACCGCCGATGCCGGCCGCAACACCACGTTCCGCATGACCCTGCAAGGGGCGGAACGGCGCTACTGGGTCAACTATGGCGAGTTGGCAGACTTCACGTTTGCGGCGCCGAGCGGCAATTTTGCCGACGGTCGTGGCGAGTTGTTCCTGGGTGGCGGCAGTGCTGTCCTGCCCGGCGCCAAAGGCCTGCGAGTGCGCGGGGTGCTGTCGGAGCTGGACGTTGGTCCGTGGAAAGAGCTGGTGGACAAGTACGCCGGCCAAGATCCGGGAGGCAATGCCAAGCAGTTGCTCAGCAGTGCGGACTTCAAGGTTGGCAAGCTCAGCGGTATCGGTACGACGCTCGATCAGGCATCGGTGCAGTTGAACCGCAAAGCCGCGGCGTGGGCCTTGCAACTCGACAGTCAGCAGGTCAAGGGCAGCGCGAGCATCCCTGATGCGAAAGGCGCGCCGATTGCGATCAATCTGCAAACCGTGCGGTTGCCGGCACCAGACCCGACCGTGCTGGCCGACGAAAACTCGCCGGACCCGCTGGCCTCGGTGGACCCGACCAAGATCCCGGCGCTGGACATCACCATCAATCAGCTGTTCCAGGGCCAGGACCTCGTAGGCGCCTGGTATCTGAAAGTCCGTCCGACCGCCAAGGGCATTGCGCTCAATACGCTGGACCTGGGCCTCAAAGGCATTTTGTTGCAGGGCACTGGCGGCTGGGAAGGCATCCCCGGAAGCTCCAGCAGTTGGTACAAAGGGCGGATCAGCGGCAAAAATCTCGCTGACGTGCTGAAAGGCTGGGGCTTTGCGCCGAGCGTCACCAGTGAAGAATTTCATATGGATGTCGACGGTCGCTGGCCGGGTTCACCGGCGTGGCTGGCCACCAAACGTTTCTCCGGCACCCTCGATGCTTCGTTGAATAAAGGCCAGTTCGTTGAGGTCGAGGGCAGCGCCCAGGCCCTGCGAGTTTTCGGCCTGCTCAACTTCAACTCCATCGGTCGCCGTCTGCGCCTGGACTTCTCCGACCTGTTCGGCAAAGGCTTGAGTTATGACCGCGTCAAGGGTCTGCTGGTCGCGACCAACGGGGTTTATGTGACGAAGGAACCGATCTTGCTGACCGGCCCTTCGAGCAACATTGAACTGAACGGGACCCTGAACCTGGTGGCCGATCAGGTTGACGCGAAACTGCTGGTGACTTTGCCGGTGACCAACAACCTGCCAATTGCCGCGCTGATCGTCGGCGCACCGGCCATTGGCGGCGCGCTGTTCCTGATCGACAAGCTGATCGGTGACCGCGTGGCACGTTTCGCCAGCGTCAAATACACGGTCAAGGGCCCTTGGAAAGAGCCGAAAATCACCTTCGACAAACCTTTTTGACAACGCCACGCCTCGGGCCGATGGAGTAGCATGGCCTGTAGGAGCTGTGTAGGACTGTAGGAGCTGTGTAGGAGCTGTCGAGTGAAACGAGGCTGCGATCTTTTGACGTTGATTTTTTAGAAGCAAGATCAAAAGATCGCAGCCTCGTTTCACTCGACAGCTCCTACAGGTGTTTGTTGATTCCCGATAAGGAAATGGCCATGACTTTTGCGGTGATTCAAATGGTCAGCCAGAGCGATGTTCTGGCCAACCTGACCGAGGCCCGGCGTCTGCTTGAACAGGCCGCGGCCGGTGGCGCGCAACTGGCGGTGCTGCCGGAAAATTTCGCTGCGATGGGCCGTCGCGACATTGCCGACATCGGCCGCGCCGAGGCGTTGGGTGAAGGTCCGATCCTGCCGTGGTTGAAACAGACCGCCCGCGACCTCAAGTTATGGATAGTGGCCGGCACGTTGCCGTTGCCGCCGTTGGGCCATCCGACGTCCAAAGCCCATGCCTGCTCGTTGCTGGTCAATGATCAGGGCGAAACGGTGGCGCGTTACGACAAGCTGCACCTGTTCGACGTGGACGTAGCGGACAACCGCGGGCGTTATCGAGAATCCGATGACTATGCTTATGGCAGTGGGGTTGTGGTGGCGGATACTCCCGTCGGTCGAGTCGGCCTGACGGTGTGTTACGACCTGCGTTTCCCTGAGTTGTATAGCGAACTGCGCGCTGCGGGCGCGCAATTGATTACCGCACCGTCGGCATTTACCGCGGTGACCGGCGCGGCGCATTGGGATGTGCTGATTCGCGCGCGGGCCATCGAGACTCAATGTTATGTGCTCGCGGCCGCCCAGGGTGGGACGCATCCGGGGCCGCGAGAAACCTGGGGGCACGCCGCAATCGTCGACCCTTGGGGACGTGTGCTGGCCCAACAGGATCAAGGCGAGGCCGTGCTGTTGGCCGAACGCGATAGCAGCGAACAGGCGTCCATCAGGGCGCGGATGCCGGTGTCCAGTCACCGGCGCTTTTTCTCGCAGGGCGCCCAGCGACCTGCACAGAACGACGAATTTAAGGCGTAAACATATGAGCGAGTTGTTGTCCTCCGTCAGTGAACACCTCCTGGCGCCCGGTGGCGTAACGATCGAGAGCCTGCAAGGGGTTCTCGGCGATCTGGCCGGCCCGGGTATCGATGCCGCGGACCTGTATTTCCAGGGGCAGATTTCCGAGTCCTGGGCACTGGAAGACGGGATCGTCAAGGAAGGCAGCTTCAACCTCGACCAGGGTGTGGGCGTGCGTGCGCAATCGGGTGAAAAAACCGGTTTTGCCTACAGCAATGCCATCACCCTTGAAGCCCTCGGCGCAGCCGCCCGCGCAGCACGTTCGATCTCCCGCGCCGGGCAGAACGGCTCGGTGCAGGCCTTCACTACTGCGGACGTCGCCCAGTTGTACGGGCCGGACAACCCGCTTGAAGTGATGAGCCGCGCTGAGAAAGTCGAATTGCTCAAGCGCATCGACGTCGCGACTCGCGCCCTCGACCCGCGAATCCAGCAAGTCACCGTGAGCATGGCCGGGGTCTGGGAGCGCATTCTTGTCGCTTCGACCGACGGCAGCCTGGCCGCCGATGTGCGGCCGCTGGTGCGCTTCAACGTCAGCGTGATCGTTGAGCAAAACGGTCGCCGCGAGCGCGGTGGTCATGGCGGTGGCGGTCGTACCGATTACCGTTACTTCCTCGCCGAAGATCGCGCCATGAGCTACGCCCGTGAAGCGCTGCGTCAGGCGCTGGTGAACCTGGAAGCCATTCCTGCGCCGGCCGGTACGTTGCCGGTGGTGCTGGGTTCGGGCTGGTCCGGCGTGCTGCTGCACGAAGCGGTCGGCCACGGTCTGGAAGGCGATTTCAACCGCAAGGGCAGTTCGGCCTACAGCGGGCGCATGGGCGAGATGGTTGCGTCCAAGCTGTGCACCATCGTCGATGACGGTACGCTGGCCGGTCGTCGCGGTTCCCTGAGCGTCGACGACGAAGGCACCCCGACCGAGTGCACCACGCTGATCGAAAACGGCGTACTCAAAGGCTACATGCAGGACAAGCTCAACGCGCGCCTGATGGGCGTGGCCCGCACCGGCAACGGTCGTCGTGAATCCTACGCGCACCTGCCGATGCCCCGGATGACCAATACCTACATGCTGGCGGGCGAAAGTGACCCGGCGGAAATCATTGCCTCGGTGAAACGCGGCATCTATTGCGCCAACCTCGGCGGCGGGCAGGTGGACATCACCAGCGGCAAGTTCGTGTTCTCCACCAGCGAGGCGTACCTGATCGAAGACGGCAAAATCACCGCCCCGGTCAAAGGCGCGACGTTGATCGGCAACGGCCCGGAAGCCATGAGCAAGGTGTCGATGGTCGGTAACGATCTGGCGCTGGACAGCGGAGTAGGGACGTGTGGCAAGGATGGGCAGTCGGTGCCGGTGGGTGTCGGCCAGCCAACGCTGAAAATCGATGCGATCACTGTGGGTGGCACAGGATCGTAAAGGATGGAGCTTCGGGTGGGCCGCGTGGCGACTCACCCGATTCGAGATTTAACGCAGACCGCGTTGAGTCTCGTCCAGCTCACGGATGTACTTGAAGATTTTACGGCTCGATGCCGGTGGCTTGTTGGTCGCCAGTTCGTGCTGGGCCTGACGGATCAGGGAGCGCAACTGCTGACGATCAGCCTCCGGGTAGTCGAGCACGAACTTCTCCAGGATCGCATCGTCGCCCGCGATCAAGCGATCGCGCCAGCGTTCCAGGCCATGGAAACGTTCGTTGTACTGCCGGGTGGAGGCATCGAGTTGATCGAGCAAAGTAAGGATGGCGTCAGTGTCCTGATCGCGCATCAGTTTGCCGATGAACATAAGGTGCCGTTTACGCGCGATATTCGCGGTGTGCTTGGGCGCATCGGCCAAGGCCCGGCGCATAGCGTCGGTCAACGGCAGTTTTGCCAGCAAGTCAGGCTTGAGCGTTGTAAGGCGCTCGCCGAGGTCAACCAGAGCATGAAGCTCGCGTTTAACCTGGGATTTGCTTTTTTCTCCCGTATCGAGGGAGTCGTCGTAAGAATCAACCATGGTGGCCGTCCGCAAAGAAACGCCGCCATGATAACCAGTCGGGGGCCGCTTGTCCGGCCCGGTCGCTCGAAGGCCCTAGCCGAAAGCAGAATTTGAGTGGAGAACAGCATGAGTGCAGTTGAAAGCGTCGGCCCACAAGCGTTGCCGGCACTGCAAGAACAAGTCGAGCAGATCATTGCTGAAGCCAAGCGTCAGGGTGCCAGTGCCTGTGAAGTGGCCGTGTCCCTGGAGCAGGGCCTGTCCACCTCGGTGCGCCAGCGTGAAGTCGAAACCGTCGAATTCAACCGCGACCAGGGCTTTGGCATCACGTTGTACGTCGGTCAGCGCAAAGGCTCCGCCAGCACCTCCGCCAGTGGTCCAGAGGCGATTCGCGAAACCGTTGCCGCCGCATTGGCCATTGCCAAGCACACTTCCGAAGACGAAGCTTCGGGCCTGGCAGATGCCGCACTGATGGCCAGGGACCTGCAGGATTTCGACCTGTTCCATGAGTGGGACATCACCCCGGAACAAGCCATCGAGCAGGCGCTGACATGCGAAGCCGCGGCATTTGCTGCCGACAGCCGGATCAAGAACGCCGACGGCACCACCCTCAGCACCCATCAAGGCTGCCGCGTCTACGGCAACAGTCACGGTTTCATCGGCGGTTACGCGTCGACCCGTCACAGCCTGAGCTGCGTGATGATCGCCGAGGCCGATGGCCAGATGCAGCGCGATTATTGGTACGACGTGAACCGTCAGGGCAACTTGCTGGCCGACCCGGTGAGCATCGGCCAGCGTGCCGCGCAACGGGCCGCGAGCCGACTGGGCGCGCGTCCGGTGCCAACCTGCGAAGTGCCAGTGCTGTTTTCCGCTGAGCTGGCGGGTGGTTTGTTCGGCAGTTTCCTGTCGGCGATTTCCGGCGGCAGTCTGTATCGCAAGTCGTCGTTCCTTGAAGGCACGCTGGGTCAGAAGCTGTTCCCGGAATGGCTGACCATCGACGAACGTCCGCACTTGATGCGCGCCATGGGCAGTTCGGCGTTCGACGGTGATGGCTTGGCGACCTACGCCAAACCGTTCGTCGAAAAGGGCGAATTGGTGTCCTACATCCTCGGCACCTATTCGGGCCGCAAACTGGGCATGCCGAGCACCGCCAACGCGGGTGGCGTGCATAACCTGTTCGTCACCCATGGTGATGAAGACCAGGCCGCCTTGCTGCGCCGCATGGGGCGCGGTTTGCTGGTCACCGAGCTGATGGGCCAGGGCCTGAACATGGTCACCGGCGATTACTCTCGTGGTGCGGCGGGTTACTGGGTCGAGAACGGCGAAATCCAGTTCGCGGTGCAGGAAGTGACAATCGCCGGCAACATGCGCGACATGTTCAAGCAGATCGTTGCCGTCGGTAATGACCTGGAACTGCGCAGCAACATTCGCACCGGTTCGGTGTTGATCGAGCGGATGACCGTCGCGGGCAGCTAAACCCACCGACCGTTACACAAAAAGGCGCGCCACCGATTGGGTGGCGCGCCTTTTTTATGCGCCATACATCGACCCCCTGTGGGAGCGGGCTTGCTCGCGAAGACGGTGTATCAGTCAACAAAGATGCTGAATGTGATGGCCCCTTCGCGAGCAAGCCCGCTCCCACAAGGAATTTGTCGTGCGTGCCCGGGGTTGTTTTGGTTCTCATTATCATCTAATAATAAATCTCATTACCGAATGAGCCCGGATCATGAGTTCTGCCTTGCACGAGCAGCCTTACCTCGAAAGCTGGCGCTGGATGAGTCGCCAGATCCGTTGCGCGATGGCCCCCGACGAGCCACGCCTGATCGAACATTACCTGGCTGAAGGTCGGTATCTGGCGTGTTGCACGGCCACTTCTCCCTGGACCATCGCCGAAACCTCTTTCCGTTTGCTGCTCGACACCGCCGCCGATGTCGCACTGCCGTGGCATTGGCGGACTTACTGCCTGGACCAGGCCTGGCGCCCGCTGCGCGAACTCGAACGCCTCTCTCTGTGCAAATGCCGCCTCAAGCGCTGGCAAAGCTACACCTGGCAACTGGCGATCTGCGAGTTGCAGCCCTCGATTCCTCTTATAGAACTGGTGCAAGGATTTTCTGATGAACAAGACTCGTATTGAGCGCGACAGCATGGGCGAGCTTCAGGTCCCGGTGGATGCGCTCTATGGCGCGCAGACTCAACGCGCGGTGGATAACTTCCCGATCAGCGGCAAACCGATGCCTGTGCAGTTCATCCGGTCGCTGATTCTGGCCAAAGCCGCCGCTGCCCGTGCCAACGTCGAGCTCAAGCAAATCAGCGAATCCCAGGGCAAAGCCATCGTCGATGCGTCACTGGGTCTGCTTCAGGGCGACTTCATGCAGCATTTCCCGGTGGATATCTTCCAGACCGGTTCCGGCACCAGTTCCAACATGAACGCCAACGAAGTGATCGCCACCCTGGCCAGCCGTCTGCTCGGTGAGCCGGTGAACCCTAACGACCACGTGAATTGCGGCCAAAGCAGCAACGACATCATCCCGACCACCATCCACGTCAGTGCTGCACTCGCGTTGCATGAGCAACTGCTGCCAGCGCTGGTGCGTCTGGTGCAGGTGATCGAGCGCAAGGCTGAAGAGGTCCATCACCACGTCAAAACCGGTCGTACGCACTTGATGGACGCGATGCCGGTGCGCATGAGCCAGGTTCTGAATGGCTGGGCGCAACAGCTCAAGGCCAACATCGGCCATTTGCAAGACCTGCTGCCGAGCCTGCAATCCCTGGCGCAGGGCGGCACGGCGGTAGGCACCGGGATCAATGCGCATCCGCAATTCGCTGCGCGTTTCAGCCAACAGCTGAGTGAGCTGACTCACGTTCAATTCACGCCGGGCAAGGATCTGTTTGTGTTGATCGGCTCCCAGGACACCGCGGTGGCGGTCTCGGGCCAGCTCAAGGCGACAGCGGTTTCCCTGATGAAAATCGCCAACGACCTGCGCTGGATGAACTCCGGTCCACTGGCCGGTCTCGGTGAAATCGAACTCGAAGCCTTGCAGCCGGGTTCTTCGATCATGCCGGGCAAGGTCAATCCGGTGATCCCGGAAGCCACCGCCATGGTCGCCGCCCAGGTGATCGGCAATGACACGGTCATCACCATCGCCGGTCAGTCGGGCAATTTCGAGCTGAATGTGATGCTGCCGATCATCGCCCAGAACCTGCTGAGCAGCATCGAATTGCTGGCCAACTCCAGCCATCTGCTGGGTGAGAAGGCCATCGCCAGCTTCAAGGTCAACGAGGCGCGGATCAAAGAGGCGCTTTCTCGCAATCCGATTCTGGTGACCGCACTCAACCCGATCATTGGTTACCAAAAAGCCGCTGAGATCGCCAAGAAGGCCTATCAGCAGGGCCGTCCGGTGATTGATGTCGCCCTGGAACACACCGACCTGACGCGCAGCCAACTGGAAGAGGTACTCAACCCAGAGAAGCTCACCGCAGGCGGCGTGTAATCACCGCTACCGCTTTGGAGGCTCACCATGGAGCACTGGAAACGCACGATCGAAAGGGCTAATCGCCATTTCATGCTGGGCGAACTTGTTGATGCCCGCGAGGCTTACTTGCAGGCCTTGGCCCTGGCCCAGGTGTTGTTCGAGCGTTGGGCGGATGCCGACGAAGCGGTGGCGGCCTGCGTGATTTCCCATCACAACCTGGCGGACCTGCATTTGCGTCTGAACCAGCCGGAGGAGAGCGCCGAATATTTGTGCGCGATTCATCAGCGGTTACTGCAAACCATGCAGGACCCGCGTCTGGCGCCTGCCCTGCGTGAAGCCGCGTTGCGCCAAAGCAGCAAAACCTATGTCGAGCTGCTGAATTTCATCAGCGAACACGGCGAATACCCGCGCACTCACCGTTTGCTGCGCACCGATATCGCATCGCCTGCGCCTCTACATCATGGAGTTCATTGAAATGGCTTTTACCTTGCCTGCCTTGCCTTACGCCTACGATGCCCTGGAACCGCATATCGATGCGCAAACCATGGAGATCCACTACACCAAGCACCACCAGACCTACATCAATAATCTCAACGCCGCAGTCGAAGGCACCGAATTTGCCGAGTGGTCGGTGGAAAAACTGGTGGCCAGCGTCCAGCAATTGCCGGAAAAACTTCGCGCGGCGGTGATCAATCAGGGCGGCGGCCATGCCAACCATTCGCTGTTCTGGGAAGTGATGGCGCCTCATGGCGGCGGCCAACCCGAAGGTGCGCTGGCCAAAGCGATTGATGAGCAACTGGGCGGCCTGGACAGTTTCAAGGAAACCTTCACCAAAGCCGCGCTGACCCGCTTTGGCAGTGGCTGGGCCTGGCTGAGTGTCACGCCGCAAAAGACCCTGATCGTGGAAAGCAGCGGTAACCAGGACAGCCCGTTGATGAATGGCAACACGCCGATCCTCGGCCTGGATGTCTGGGAACACGCGTATTACCTGCAGTATCAGAACCGCCGTCCGGAATACATCAACGCGTTCTACAACGTCATCAATTGGCCTGAAGTCGCTGCGCGTTATCAGGCTGCGCTGGTTTAAGTCCTCTATAAAAACGTTCCAAGGCTGACTATGGGCACTGAAACACTGGCGATCGGCAGCGGACGAATGTTTCGTTACGCGTTCGGATCGCTGTTGCTGCTGGCGGGCATGACGTTGTTGGTCGCCCATGGACTGGCGTGGCTGGATCTCGAACCCAAACTGCTGCGCGCGCTGCAGGGCGGGGCGATTTGTGCCTTGGGTACGGCGTTGGGCGCGGTGCCGGTGCTGGTGATTCGGCGGATGCCGCAAGCGGTCAGCGATACGCTGCTCGGTTTCGGAGCCGGGGTGATGCTGGCGGCGACGGCGTTTTCGCTGATTGTCCCAGGCATCTCCGCCGCTGAAAGCCTGGGGCTGACACCTTGGGCAGCCAGCGGACTGATCAGCTTCGGCATCATGCTCGGCGCGTTCGGTCTATTTCTGGTGGACCGAAAAGTGTCGGGCGCCTCGCCGGAAATGCTCGTAGGAACGCTGGAGCGGCCGGTCATCCCGCCACGGATCTGGTTGTTTGTGTTTGCCATCATTGCCCACAACATTCCTGAAGGCATGGCGGTCGGTGTCTCGGCCGGTGGTGGAATGCCGGATGCCGACAGCCTGGCCATGGGCATTGCATTGCAGGATGTGCCGGAAGGGCTGGTGATTGCGTTGGTGTTGGCCGGGGCGGGGATGTCGCGGGTCAAGGCGTTCCTGATCGGTGCGGCATCAGGTCTGGTCGAGCCGGTTTTCGCGCTGTTGTGCGCCTGGCTGGTGAGCCTGGCCGAATTGCTGTTGCCTTTGGGATTGGCGCTGGCGGCGGGGGCGATGTTGCTGGTGGTCACCCATGAAGTCATCCCCGAGTCGCGGCGCAACGGTCACGACAAGCTGGCGAGCCTTGGGTTGTTGATCGGGTTTTGTTTGATGATGGTGATGGATACGGCGTTGGCTTGAAGCAAGATCAAAAGATCGCAGCCTCGTTTCACTCGACAGCTCCTACAAACCTACGCGGATCCCTGTAGGAGCTGTCGAGTGAAACGAGGCTGCGATCTTTTGCCGTTTATTCGCCTTCGCCAAAGTAGTCGTTGATCAAATCCACCAATGCCTGCAGCGCCTCATCAGCCTTTTCACCTTCGGTGCTCAGGTGGATTTTTGTGCCTTTGCCCGCCGCCAACATCATCATTGCCATGATGCTTTTGCCGTCGACCGTGGATTCCGGCGTCCGACCTACTCTGATCGTGCAATCCTTGTACTCACCGGCAACGCCGACGAACTTGGCAGAAGCGCGGGCATGCAGGCCCAGCTTGTTGATGATTTCTATTTCCCGAGCAGGCATCGCGATGTGAATCCTTTAGCTGAGGTCGCGGTGGCGAACCTGGACGTTCTTCAGGGATTGTTGCAGAACCTGGCCCAGACGTTCGGTCAGGTAGACGGAGCGGTGGTGCCCGCCGGTGCAGCCAATGGCAATGGTGACATAAGCCCGGTTGCTGGCGGCAAAGCGCGGCAACCATTTGAGCAGGTATGTGGAAATGTCCTGGAACATCTCTTCGACATCCGGTTGTGCCGCCAGGTATTCCGCCACCGGTTGATCAAGCCCGGATTGGTCGCGCAGTTCCGGCTTCCAGTAAGGGTTGGGCAGGCAGCGCACGTCGAACACCAGGTCGGCGTCCACCGGCATGCCACGCTTGAAGCCGAAAGACTCCACCAGGAACGCAGTGCCGGCTTCCGGCTGGTTCAGCAGACGCAATTTGATGGTATCGCGCAGCTGATACAGGTTCAGGTTGGTGGTGTTGACCTTGAGGTCGGCCAGGTCGGCGATTGGGCCCAGCAACTGGGTCTCGTCTTGAATCGCCTCGGCCAACGAACGGTGGGGAGTACTCAGAGGGTGGCGTCGACGGGTTTCCGAAAAGCGTTTGAGCAGCGTTTCTTCGTCGGCATCCAGATACAGCACATCGCATTTGATATGCCGACTGCGGACTTCTTCCAGCAGTTCGGGAAACCGTGACAGGTGACTCGGCAGGTTGCGCGCATCGATGGAGACGGCAACCAGCGGCTGTGCCAGTTCGGTATGAATCAGCGCGCGCTCGGCCAGTTCCGGCAGCAATCCGGCGGGCAGGTTGTCGATGCAGTAGTAGCCGTTGTCCTCGAGAACATCGAGGGCGGTACTTTTACCTGAGCCGGAGCGGCCACTGACGATGATCAAGCGCATGATTACTGACCGTTTTGCTCGTCCAGGACAACCTGATACAAGGCTTCATTGCTCGGGGCACTGCGCAGTTTTTCGCGCACTTCCTTGCGATCGAGCATGCTGGCGATCTGGCGCAACAGTTCCAGGTGGGCATCGGTAGCGGCTTGCGGGACCAGCAGAACGAACAGCAGGTCAACCGGGGCGCCGTCGATGGCGTCGAAATCGATGGGGGCGTCGAGGTGCATCAGCGCGCTGACAGGCGACGTACAACCTTTCAGGCGACAGTGGGGAATGGCGATGCCGTTACCAAAACCGGTCGAACCGAGTTTTTCACGGGCAATCAGAGCCTCGAAGACATCTTGCATCTCCAGATCCGGGACTTCTTTATGGATAAGGTTGGCAATTTGCTCGAGGGCTTTCTTTTTGCTGCCGCCCGGCACGTTCACGAGGGAACGGCCGGGGGTCAGGATGCTTTCAAGTCGGATCATGGGTTGGGAGTGTTAACGACCGGTCGCGCCCTGGAGGAGGCTTTGGGTCTTTTCCTTATGCTTTTTGAGTTGTTTATCGAGCTTGTCGGTCAGCGCGTCGATCGCCGCATACATATCGGTATGCTCCGCGTTGGCGACCACTTCATTGCCGGGAATATGCAGCGTGGCTTCGATTTTCTGCTTGAGCTTTTCGACCGTCATCGTGACCTGCACGTTGGTGATCTTGTCGAAATGCCTCTCTAATCGTTGGAGTTTTTCGCCGATGTAGGTGCGAAGAGGTTCGGTCACTTCCAGTTGGTGTCCACTGATGTTGACTTGCATACAGCTTCTCCTTCGTTGCCAGTGCATAAAGCGGTAGATCAGATGATCTACCACTGGAACGCTGTGGCGTGGCTCTACATCAACCGCTTGCGTTCGCTCGAAGGCGCGATCCCGAGGGATTCGCGGTACTTGGCGACGGTGCGGCGAGCCACCTGAATGCCTTGTGCCTCCAGTAAACCAGCGATCTTGCTGTCACTCAACGGCTTTTTCTGATTTTCCGCGGCAACCAGTTTTTTGATGATCGCGCGGATCGCTGTGGACGAGCATTCACCGCCTTCGGAGGTGCTGACATGGCTCGAGAAAAAGTATTTCAGTTCATATATGCCCCGAGGGGTATGCATGAATTTCTGCGTGGTCACCCGGGAAATCGTCGACTCGTGCATGCCCACCGCTTCGGCGATGTCATGCAGCACCAGGGGCTTCATCGCTTCGTCGCCGTATTCCAGGAAGCCGCGCTGATGCTCGACGATCTGGGTGGCCACTTTCATCAGTGTTTCGTTGCGGCTTTGCAGGCTCTTGATGAACCAGCGGGCCTCTTGCAACTGATTGCGCATGAAGGTGTTGTCGGCGCTGGTGTCGGCGCGGCGCACGAAACCGGCGTATTGGGCGTTGACCCGCAGGCGTGGCACTGATTCCTGGTTCAGCTCGACCAGCCAGCGCTCGTTGTCCTTGCGCACGATCACGTCAGGGACGACGTATTCGGCTTCACTGGACTCGATCTGCGAGCCCGGACGCGGGTTGAGGCTCTGGACCAGTTCGATCACCTGGCGCAGTTCATCTTCCTTGAGCTTCATGCGGCGCATCAACTGGCTGTAGTCGCGGCTGCCGAGCAAATCGATGTAGTCGGTGACCAAGCGCTTGGCCTCGGCCAGCCAAGGCGTCTTGGCGGGCAGCTGGCGCAGTTGCAGCAGCAGGCATTCGCCCAGATTGCGGGCGCCGATGCCGGCCGGTTCGAATTGCTGGATGCGGTGCAGGACGGCTTCGATCTCGTCCAGTTCGATGTCCAGCTCCGGATCGAAGGCCTCGAGGATTTCCTCGAGGGTTTCGTCCAGGTAACCCTGATTGTTGATGCAGTCGATCAGGGTCACGGCGATCAGGCGATCGGTGTCGGACATCGGTGCCAGGTTCAGTTGCCATAACAGGTGGCTTTGCAGGCTCTCGCCGGCCGATGTGCGCGTGGTGAAATCCCACTCGTCGTCATCATTGCTCGGCAGGCTGCTGGCGCTGGTCTGGTAGACGTCTTCCCAGGCGGTATCGACAGGCAATTCGTTGGGAATGCGCTCGTTCCAGTCACCTTCCTCAAGGTTATCCACCGTTGGGGCGGTTTCCTGGTAGGAGGGTTCCGAAACATCGGCGTTGGGGAGCTGTTCGGCTTTGTCGGCCAAGGGGTCGGCGTTATCGAAGTCGTCGCCTTCTTCCTGGCGTTCGAGCATCGGATTGGACTCCAGGGCCTCCTGGATTTCCTGTTGCAGGTCCAGGGTCGACAATTGGAGCAGGCGGATGGCCTGTTGCAGCTGCGGTGTCATCGTCAGCTGCTGGCCCATTCTCAAGACTAGCGATGGTTTCATGGCAGGGGCTTAACACCTTATTCGCCGGCGCACATGCGCCATCCACTACAGGGCGCCGGAGCGCCAAACATAAGCAAATTATATGCCCGAAACTGCAGCGTTTGCCTAGAGCGCTGTAACAATAAAAAAGTATTGATTTTTTATCGAGACAAGCGCTCGGACAACCAGCCAGACACGTCAGCGCTTACAGGCGGAACTCGTGGCCCAGATACACTTCCTTGACCAGTTCGTTGGCCAGGATGGTGGCGGAGTCACCTTCGGCAATCAGCTGTCCATCGTTGACGATGTAGGCGGTTTCGCAGATATCCAGGGTTTCACGGACGTTGTGGTCAGTGATCAGCACGCCAATGCCTTTGGCCTTGAGGTGGTAGATGATCTGTTTGATGTCGCCCACCGAAATCGGGTCCACACCGGCGAAAGGTTCGTCGAGCAGGATGAATTTCGGGTTGGTGGCCAGTGCCCGGGCGATTTCCACACGGCGGCGTTCACCACCGGACAGGCTCATGCCGAGGTTGTCGCGGATGTGGCTGATGTGGAATTCCTGCAGCAGGCTTTCCAGCTCTTTGCGACGATCGGCCTTGTCGAGTTCCTTGCGGGTCTCGAGAATGGCCATGATGTTATCGGCCACCGAGAGTTTGCGGAAGATCGACGCTTCTTGCGGAAGATAGCCGATACCCGCCTTTGCACGACCGTGCATCGGCTGGTGGCTGACGTCCAGATCGTCGATCAGTACGCGACCCTGATCGGCCTGCACCAGGCCGACAATCATGTAGAAGCAGGTGGTCTTGCCGGCGCCGTTAGGGCCCAGCAGGCCGACGATTTGACCGCTGTCGATGGACAGGCTGACGTCACGCACGACCTGGCGGCTCTTGTAGCTCTTGGCCAGATGCTGAGCTTTAAGAGTTGCCATTACTGAGCCTTTTTCGCGTCGTTTTTCGGCTTCGGCTGGATCACCATGTCGATACGCGGACGCGCCTCGGTGACCTTGCTGCCCGTAGCACGCCCGGCGCTCGCAAGCTTTTTCTGGGTGTCGTAGACGATTTTTTCGCCTTGGGTAACGTTGTTGTCCTTGTCGACAACTTTTGCCTTGTCGATCAGCACAACGCGGTTTTGCGAGGCGTGGTACTGGATAGTTACGCCCCAGCCCTGAACAGGCTTGGTGTCGCCCGCAGTCTGCAGTTGCTCGAAGTAGGCCAGGTTGCCCACCGACGTCACCACGTCGATGTCGCCGGTCGAGGTGCGGGTGATGGTCACGGTATTGCCGGTGACCTTCATCGAACCCTGAGTAATGATCACGTCACCTTTATAGGTGGCAACGCCATTCTTGTCGTCCAGTTGGGCGTCGTCGGCCTGAATGCGGATAGGCTGCTCTTGATCGTTCGGCAGAGCCCAGGCGCTCACGCTTCCCAGTGCTGCGCCCAGACTGAGCAAAATAGGGAGAGTTTTAACGAGCCTCATACTGTCCTCTTACGTTCGATAGCAGGTGTATCCTGCTTTCTTTCAAGTACGCTTTCATTCCGTTGCCTGTCGATACACCGCCAGCGCCGTCGATTCTAACGGGTTGATCGGTCTGCGCATATTGCTCCTTGGGGAACACAGTCATACGGGTGGTGGTAATCAGGGTTTTGCGGTTTTTCTCGTCGAAGCGCGTGATGCGGACCGAGTCGATCAGCTCGACCTGAGTACCGTCCGGGTTGACTTCGCCGTGCTCGCTCTGGACGTGCCAGGGAAACTCGGTGCCACGAAACATGTTCAGGTCGGGGTTGGTCAGCAACGTCACCTCGCTCACTTTCAGGTGTTCGACCTTGTCGGACGTCATTTCGTACTGCAATTTGCCGTCCGGCAGGTACTGCACGCTGTGAGCGTTGAGGGCGTAATAGTCGATCGCGGTTTCATCGACCTTGACCACAGGTTTGTCGAGGAAGCGTTCGGGGCTGATGTTCCAGTAGCCGACCGCAGCGAACAGCGCCGCGATGCAGCCGAACAGCAGGATGTTACGAATCTTTTTGCTCAGCATAGTGGGCTCACAGGTACGCGGCGTTGGCCGCATCGAGGCGGCCCTGGGCGCGCAGGATCAATTCACAAAATTCGCGAGCGGCACCTTCGCCACCACGGGCCAGGGTGATGCCATGGGCGTGTTCACGCACGAAGCTGGCGGCGTTTGCTACCGCCATGCCCAGGCCCACGCGGCGAATCACCGGCAGGTCCGGCAAGTCGTCACCCAGGTAGGCGACCTGCTCATAGCTTAGGTTGAGTTGAGCCAGAAGCTCGTCGAGTACCACCAGTTTGTCTTCGCGCCCCTGGTAAACGTGAGGAATGCCGAGGTTTTTCGCTCGACGTTCGACCACCGGGGTCTTGCGGCCGCTGATGATAGCGGTCTGCACGCCGGCTGCCATCAACATCTTGATGCCTTGACCGTCGAGGGTGTTGAACGTCTTGAATTCACTGCCGTCTTCGAGGAAGTACAGGCGTCCGTCGGTCAGTACGCCGTCGACGTCGAAAACCGCGAGTTTGATCTGTTTGCCGCGTTGCAGCAGGTCCGTGCTCATTACATTACTCCCGCACGCAGCAAGTCGTGCATGTTCAAGGCGCCGACCGGGCGGTCATCGCTATCGACCACGACCAGTGCGTTGATCTTGTGGTCTTCCATGATTTTCAGGGCTTCGGCAGCCAGCATCTCGGCACGAGCGGTCTTGCCGTGCGCGGTCATGACCTGATCGATGGTGGCGCTGTGGATATCAATGCTGCGGTCCAGCGTACGGCGCAAGTCACCGTCAGTGAAGATGCCGGCCAGTTTGCCGTCGGCTTCCAGGATCACGGTCATGCCCAGGCCCTTGCGGGTCATTTCCATCAGCGCGTCCTTGAGCAGCGTGCCGCGCTGAACCTGCGGCAGCTCCTGGCCGGCGTGCATGACGTTTTCGACTTTCAGCAACAGGCGTCGGCCCAGCGCGCCACCCGGGTGGGAAAAGGCGAAGTCTTCAGCGGTAAAGCCCCGGGCTTCCAGCAGCGCAACGGCCAGGGCATCGCCCATGACCAGTGCGGCGGTGGTCGACGAGGTCGGCGCCAGGTTCAACGGGCAGGCTTCGTGCTCGACGTGAACATTGAGATTGACCTCGGCAGCCTTGGCCAGCGCCGAGTCCGGGTTGCCGGTCACGCTGATCAATTTGATGCCCAGACGCTTGATCAGGGGCAGCAGGGTGACGATTTCATTGGTGGAGCCGGAGTTCGACAGGGCCAGGATGATGTCGTCCCGCGTGATCATGCCCATGTCGCCGTGGCTGGCTTCGGCCGGGTGCACGAAAAACGCCGTGGTGCCGGTGCTGGCCAGGGTGGCGGCGATCTTGTTGCCGATGTGCCCCGATTTGCCCATGCCGACCACGACCACGCGGCCTTTGCTCTCCAGAATCATCTCGCAAGCGCGTACGAAATCTGCGTCGATATGGGGTAGCAAGCCTTGTACGGCTTCCAGTTCGAGGCGGATGGTGCGTTGTGCAGATTGAATCAGGTCGCTGGATTGGCTCATGTCAGAAATCGTATAGCCTGATGAAAAGGCGGCGATTATAGCGGTAATGATCAAAACCCTCACGCAAGTTCGTCACGCTTTGTCATTCCCTGTTACCGAATCCGCTCTGGACGAGGCTTTTTGCCTGTCATCTTGCTGAACATGGGCCGGCGTGGGCCTTGGGCGCTTGGCCTTTGCAGTGATATAGTTCGCCGCCAGTTCGGCCTGCCCGGGGAGGTATGTGCTTTCGTCAGGAAGCCAGGCGTCCGAGTGTGAGGCTGCATCGCAAGGAGTTTAGATGAGTGCCGATAACGCCTACGCGGTCGAGCTGAAGGGACTGTCCTTCAAGCGCGGTGCGCGCAGCATTTTCAATAACGTCGATATCCGTATCCCGCGCGGCAAGGTCACCGGCATCATGGGGCCTTCCGGGTGTGGCAAGACCACGCTGTTGCGTCTGATGGGCGCACAGTTGCGTCCTACCAAGGGCGAAGTCTGGGTCAATGGCCAGAATCTGCCAAAGCTGTCGCGCAGCGATCTGTTCGATGCGCGCAAGCACATGGGCGTGCTGTTCCAGAGCGGCGCGCTGTTTACCGACCTCGATGTGTTCGAGAACGTCGCCTTTCCGCTGCGCGTTCATACCGAGCTGCCTGAAGAAATGATCCGTGACATCGTCCTGCTCAAATTGCAGGCCGTAGGGTTGCGTGGCGCCATCGACCTGATGCCCGACGAGCTGTCCGGTGGCATGAAGCGCCGTGTCGCGCTGGCGCGGGCGATTGCGCTCGATCCGCAGATTCTCATGTATGACGAACCTTTTGTCGGCCAGGACCCTATCGCCATGGGCGTGTTGGTGCGCCTGATCCGCTTGCTCAACGATGCGTTGGGCATCACCAGCATCGTGGTTTCCCACGATCTGGCCGAGACCGCCAGCATCGCCGACTACATCTATGTGGTGGGCGACGGGCAAGTCCTGGGGCAAGGCACACCCGAGGAGCTGATGAACTCTCAGGAACCGCGTATTCGTCAATTCATGTCCGGCGATCCCGACGGTCCGGTCGCATACCACTTTCCAGCGACGGATTACCGCGCAGATCTTCTGGGGAAGCGTTGATGCGCAAGATTTCACTATTAGAACGCGTGCGTCGATTCGGCCACGGCGGCATCGATGTGCTGTCGGTGTTCGGCCGTTCGGCGATTTTCCTGTTTCATGCCTTGCTCGGCCGCGGTGGTATCGGCGGCGGTTTTGGCCTGCTGATCAAGCAGCTGCATTCGGTGGGCGTGATGTCCCTGGTGATCATTGTGGTCTCCGGGGTGTTCATCGGCATGGTGCTGGCGCTGCAGGGCTTCAACATTCTGTCCAGCTACGGTTCGGAGCAGGCGGTCGGGCAGATGGTTGCGCTGACGCTGTTGCGTGAACTCGGTCCCGTGGTCACGGCCTTGCTGTTCGCCGGGCGCGCAGGTTCGGCGCTCACTGCCGAAATCGGCAACATGAAGTCCACCGAACAGTTGTCCAGTCTGGAAATGATTGGCGTCGACCCGCTCAAGTACATCATTGCCCCGCGCCTGTGGGCCGGCTTCATTTCCCTGCCGGTGCTGGCGATGATCTTCAGCGTGGTGGGCATCTGGGGCGGTTCGTGGGTGGCCGTCGACTGGCTGGGTGTCTATGAAGGTTCCTACTGGTCCAACATGCAGAACAGCGTGACGTTCACCGATGATGTGCTCAACGGCATCATCAAGAGCATCGTCTTCGCCTTTGTCGTGACCTGGATCGCCGTATTCCAAGGCTATGACTGCGAGCCCACTTCCGAGGGGATCAGTCGTGCCACTACCAAGACCGTGGTGTATGCCTCTTTGGCTGTACTCGGCCTGGACTTTATTTTGACCGCCTTGATGTTTGGAGATTTCTGATGCAAAACCGCACCCTGGAAATCGGTGTCGGCCTTTTCTTGCTGGCTGGCATCCTGGCTTTGCTGTTGCTAGCGTTGCGGGTCAGTGGCCTGTCGCCGAGCGCCACCACCGATACTTATAAACTTTATGCCTATTTCGACAATATCGCCGGTTTGACGGTCAGAGCTAAAGTGACCATGGCCGGTGTGACCATCGGCAAGGTCACGGCGATCGATCTGGACCGCGACAGCTTCACCGGTCGGGTGACCATGCAACTGGAAAAGCGCGTAGATAACCTGCCGGCTGACTCCACTGCATCTATCCTGACGGCTGGCCTGTTGGGCGAGAAGTACATCGGTATCAGCGTGGGCGGGGAAGAAGCCCTGCTCAAGGATGGTGGAACCATCCACGACACGCAGTCGTCGCTGGTGCTCGAGGACCTGATCGGTAAATTTCTGCTCAATACCGTTAGCAAAGACGCCAAATGAGGAGCTTTTGAATGATCTCTACCTTGCGACGTAGCCTGTTGGTATTACTCGCGGCCTTGCCGTTGATGGCTCACGCCGTGGCAGCGCCTTCAGCGCACGATATCGTGAAAGACACCACTGATCGGTTGCTCGCCGATCTGTCGGCCAACAAAGAGAAGTACAAGCAGGACCCGCAAGACTTTTACACGGCGCTGAACACCATCGTCGGGCCGGTTGTGGATGCCGAGGGCATTTCCAAAAGCATCATGACGGTCAAATACTCGCGCAAAGCCACGCCGGCGCAGATGAAAACCTTTGAAGAAAACTTCAAGAAGGGCCTGTTCCAGTTCTATGGCAATGCCTTGCTCGAGTACAACAATCAGGGCATCACCGTCGATCCTGCCAAGGATGAATCCGGGGACCGCACCAGCGTTGCCATGACGGTCAAGGGCACCAACGGCTCGATCTATCCTGTGTCGTACACACTCGAGAAGATCAACGGCGAGTGGAAACTGCGCAACGTGATCATCAACGGCATCAACATCGGCAAGCTGTTCCGCGATCAGTTCGCTGATGCGATGCAGCGCAATGGCAATGACCTGGACAAGACCATCAACGGTTGGGCCGGGGAAGTCGCCAAAGCCAAGGAAAAATCCGCAGACGCCACCGAGAAGTCTGCCCAATGAGTGTGTCGGCCATTCGCATGAGCGAAACCGGCGAGCTGCGCCTCAGTGGCATGCTGGATTACCGTACCGGCCCCGGTCTGCGCAAGCAGGGGCAGGCGTTGATCAAATCCAGCACGGCTGCCGAAGTGGTGGTCGATTGTTCGGCGGTGTTGAAGTCCAGCAGCGTGGGCTTGTCCCTGCTGCTGTGTTTCATGCGCGATGCTGAGGCGGCCGGCAAGGCGCTGAGCATTCGCGGGATGCCAGAAGACATGCGTGAAATCGCTCAGGTCAGCGAATTGACCGAGCTGTTGGCGCATCCCTAACCAGCATCTATAAAGAAGCCCCCCGTCAGAGTCCTGCTTCGCGGGGTTCGCAGGCGCGGGGCTTTTTTGTATGATGTCCGACCCGCGCGCACAGGGCGCCGATTGAGGTTGAGCATGCAGGCCGTAGAAGTGAAGAGCTTCCTTGAAGGAAAGCTGCCCGGAACGTTGGTAGAAGTTGAGGGCGAAGGCTGCAATTTCCAGCTGAACGTGATTAGCGATGAACTGGCGGCGTTAAGCCCGGTGAAGCGTCAGCAGCAGATCTATGCCCATTTGAACCCATGGATCACCGATGGCAGCATCCATGCGGTCACTATGAAATTTTTCAGCAGCGCGGCCTGGGCCGAGCGCACCTGAGCCCAAGGGCGTCGAGATTCTTATGGATAAATTGATTATTACTGGCGGCGTTCGTCTTGATGGCGAAATCCGCATCTCCGGGGCGAAGAACTCTGCCCTGCCGATCCTGGCTGCAACTCTGCTGTGCGATGGCCCGGTGACTGTTGCCAACCTGCCGCACCTGCACGACATCACCACCATGATCGAGCTGTTCGGTCGCATGGGCATCGAGCCGGTGATCGACGAGAAGCTCAGCGTCGAAATCGACCCGCGCACCATCAAGACCCTGATCGCCCCGTACGAACTGGTGAAAACCATGCGTGCGTCGATCCTCGTGCTGGGCCCGATGGTTGCCCGTTTCGGTGAAGCCGAAGTCGCCCTGCCTGGCGGTTGCGCCATCGGTTCGCGTCCGGTTGACCTGCACATCCGTGGTCTCGAAGCCATGGGCGCAGTCATCGACGTCGAAGGCGGCTACATCAAGGCCAAGGCGCCAGAAGGCGGCTTGCGCGGTGCGCACTTCTTCTTCGACACCGTCAGCGTGACCGGTACCGAAAACATCATGATGGCCGCCGCTCTGGCCAAGGGCCGCAGCGTGTTGCAGAACGCCGCTCGCGAACCTGAAGTCATCGACCTGGCGAACTTCCTGATCGCCATGGGTGCGAAGATCACCGGCGCCGGCACCGACACCATCACCATTGATGGCGTTGAGCGTCTGCACCCGACCACCTACAAAGTGATGCCTGACCGTATCGAAACCGGCACCTACCTGGTGGCGGCAGCGGTGACCGGCGGTCGCGTGAAGGTCAAGGACACTGATCCGACGATCCTCGAAGCCGTTCTGGAAAAACTCCGCGAGTCGGGTGCTGAAATCACCTGCGGCGAAGACTGGATCGAGCTGAACATGCACGGCAAGCGGCCGAAAGCCGTTAACGTGCGGACCGCTCCATACCCGGCGTTCCCGACTGACATGCAGGCGCAGTTCATCTCCCTCAACGCCATTGCCGAAGGCACGGGCGCTGTGATCGAGACGATCTTCGAAAACCGCTTCATGCACGTTTACGAACTGCACCGCATGGGCGCTCACATCCAGGTCGAAGGCAACACCGCCATCGTCACCGGCATCGAAAAGCTCAAGGGCGCGCCAGTCATGGCCACCGACCTGCGTGCTTCGGCCAGCCTGGTGATCTCGGCACTGATCGCCGAAGGCGACACCCTGATCGACCGCATCTACCACATCGACCGTGGTTACGAGTGCATCGAAGAGAAACTGCAGATGCTCGGCGCCAAGATCCGCCGCGTACCGGGCTAGTTTCTGCTGCATGGGCGCAGGGACGCGCCCGTTGAATTCGTTTTGAATCGAGGCTGGTGACGGCCTCGATGTGTGTCCGGCGCCGTTTGCGACCGGGCATGAGTACCTTGATAAGGACTGACGTTTCCCATGTTGACCATCGCACTGTCCAAGGGCCGCATCCTTGACGACACCCTGCCGCTTCTGGCTGAAGCGGGCATCGTGCCGACCGAGAATCCGGACAAGAGCCGCAAGCTGATCATCCCCACGACCCAGGACGACGTGCGTCTGCTGATCGTGCGCGCCACCGATGTGCCGACCTACGTCGAGCATGGTGCCGCGGACCTGGGCGTCGCCGGTAAAGATGTGCTGATGGAATACGGCGGCCAGGGTCTGTACGAGCCTTTGGACCTGCGCATTGCCCTCTGCAAGCTGATGACCGCCGGCCGTGTCGGCGACGTCGAGCCCAAGGGCCGTCTGCGTGTGGCGACCAAGTTCGTCAACGTTGCCAAGCGTTACTACGCCGAGCAGGGTCGTCAGGTTGACATCATCAAGCTCTACGGCTCGATGGAACTGGCGCCGCTGATCGGTCTGGCGGACAAGATCATCGACGTGGTCGACACCGGCAACACCTTGCGTGCCAATGGCCTGGAACCCCAGGATTTCATTGCCGACATCAGCTCTCGGCTGATCGTCAACAAAGCTTCGATGAAGATGCAACACGCCCGTATCCAGGCGTTGATCGACACCCTGCGCAAGGCAGTGGAGTCTCGACACCGCGGCTGATTCACCTGCGCGACGTCAAGTCGCGCCGTCTATCCGCCTCATAGCCAGAATTCTCAGGTGCCCAAGCGGATCGAATGTTAGCTTCGGGCGCCTGAGTTTTTTGCCAATCCTATGAGGCTCTCGCTATGACCGCACCGACTGCAATTCGCCGACTCAACGCTGCTGACCCGGATTTCGCGCATCATCTGGATCATCTGCTGAGCTGGGAAAGTGTGTCTGACGACTCGGTCAATCAGCGCGTGCTGGACATCATCAAAGCCGTGCGCGAGCGTGGCGACGCGGCGCTGGTGGACTTCACCCGGCAGTTTGACGGCCTGGACGTTGCGTCCATGGCGGACCTGATCCTGCCGCGCGAACGCCTGGAACTGGCCCTGACCCGGATCACCGTGCCTCAGCGTGAAGCGCTGGAAAAAGCCGCGTCCCGCGTGCGCAGCTACCACGAAAAACAGAAGCAGGATTCCTGGAGCTACACCGAAGCCGACGGCACGGTGCTGGGCCAGAAAGTCACGCCGCTGGATCGCGCCGGCCTTTACGTGCCGGGCGGCAAGGCGTCGTACCCGTCCTCGGTGCTGATGAACGCGATTCCGGCCAAGGTCGCCGGCGTGACCGAAGTGGTCATGGTGGTGCCGACTCCTCGCGGTGAAATCAACGAACTGGTGCTGGCCGCGGCCTGCATCGCCGGTGTCGACCGCGTCTTCACCATTGGCGGCGCGCAAGCGGTGGCCGCATTGGCTTACGGCACCGAAAGCGTGCCGAAGGTCGACAAGGTGGTTGGCCCGGGCAACATCTATGTCGCCACCGCCAAGCGCCACGTGTTCGGCCAGGTCGGCATCGACATGATCGCCGGCCCGTCGGAAATCCTCGTGGTGTGCGACGGCCACACCGATCCGGACTGGATCGCCATGGATCTGTTTTCCCAGGCCGAACATGACGAAGACGCCCAGGCGATTCTGGTCAGCCCGGACGCCGAGTTCCTCGACAAGGTCGCCGCCAGCATCGCCAAACTGCTGCCGACCATGGAGCGCGCCGAGATCATCGAAACCTCGATCAATGGCCGTGGTGCGCTGATTCAGGTTCGCGACATGGAGCAAGCCATCGAAGTGGCCAACCGCATTGCGCCGGAGCACCTGGAGTTGTCGGTGGCCGATCCGCAGGCATGGTTGCCGCTGATTCGCCACGCGGGTGCGATCTTCATGGGCCGCCACACCTCCGAAGCCCTGGGCGATTACTGCGCAGGTCCCAACCACGTATTGCCGACCTCCGGCACCGCGCGGTTCTCTTCGCCGCTGGGTGTGTACGACTTCCAGAAACGCTCGTCGATCATCTTCTGCTCCGAGCAGGGGGCGTCCGAACTGGGCAAGACCGCTTCCGTGCTGGCCCGTGGCGAGTCGCTGACCGCCCACGCCCGCAGCGCCGAATACCGCATCGTTGACGAACAAAAGGACAACTGAAGATGAGTAAATTCTGGAGCCCGTTCGTCAAGGATCTGGTGCCTTACGTGCCGGGCGAGCAGCCGAAACTGGCGAAACTGGTGAAGCTCAACACCAACGAGAATCCGTACGGCCCATCGCCCAAAGCCTTGGCGGCGATGCAGACCGAACTCAATGACAACCTGCGTCTGTACCCGGACCCGAACAGCGATCTGCTGAAAAACGCCGTGGCCACGTATTACGGCGTGCAGGCCAATCAGGTGTTCCTCGGCAACGGCTCGGACGAAGTCCTGGCGCACATTTTTCACGGCTTGCTGCAACACGACAAAGCGGTGCTGTTCCCGGACATCAGCTACAGCTTTTATCCGGTCTACTGCGGGTTGTACGGCATCCAGTTCGACGCGGTGCCGCTGGACGAACAGTTCCAGATCAACCCGGCGGACTACGCCAGGCCGAACGGCGGGATCATCTTCCCGAATCCGAACGCGCCGACCGGTTGCCTGTTGGCGCTGGACGCGGTGGAGCAAATCCTCAAGGCCAGCCCGGATTCGGTGGTTGTGGTGGATGAGGCTTACATCGACTTTGGCGGCGAGACCGCGATCACGTTGGTCGACCGTTATCCGAACCTGCTGGTGACTCAGACCTTGTCCAAATCCCGTTCGCTGGCTGGCTTGCGTGTTGGCTTGGCGGTGGGGCATCCGGATTTGATCGAGGCGCTGGAGCGGATCAAGAACAGCTTCAACTCCTATCCGCTGGATCGTCTGGCGAATGTCGGGGCTGCCGCTGCATTTGAAGACCGTGAGTACTTCGATAAGACCTGCCGGTTGGTCATCGAGCATCGTGAGTGGGTGGTTGCGCAACTGGAAGGGAAGGGCTTTGAAGTGTTGCCGTCGGCGGCGAACTTCATCTTCACGCGCCATCCGCAGCATGACGCGGCTGGACTCGCGGCGAAGTTGCGTGAGCAGGGCGTGATCGTCCGGCACTTCAAGCAGGAGCGGATTGCGCAATTCTTGCGGATCTCCATCGGCACACCTGAACAGAATCATGCGTTGATCGACGGCCTCGGCGACCTCTGATCCACCGTTGATCCCGTAGGAGCGAGGCTTGCCCGCGAAGAACGATGACACGGTTTACCTGTTACACCGAGTTATCGTTCTTCGCGGGCAAGCCTCGCTCCTACAGGGTTTTGTGGGTTATTCGTGGTGCGGTTCGCCGAGGAACGTCAGTGAGCTGAACACTCCGCGCGTTGCCACATCCCGATTGTCCTTCAACACAATTTCCATCTGCGCCGAAATCACATTCAATCCTTCGTTACGCACCACCACCTGCGCGCGGCCGTCCTTGTCCGTCTCGGTGCTCAACGTATTCGGCGCACTGCGATAGTCGCCCGTCAACTTCACCCCCGCCGCCGGTTTCCCATCCAGTAGCACTCGCACGGGCAGCAACTTGCCCGGCCCGACCGTCAGCGGATCAACCTCCGGCAGGATCAGCAATTTCATCTGATCAAGCTTCGGCAACTTCGCTCCCGGTTGATAAATCGCCAGGCTGTATTTGAACGTCTGCGTTGACTCGATAGCCCCCGGCACTTTGCTGCGTCCTTCGTTGATCCACTTTTTATCCGCCGTCTGCGACCACATGCCGTTGTCCAGCGCCACCGCCAACACGGCGGGCGGTTTCAATGGTTGTAAACGGGCGTGATCGGCCAGTCGCTGCACGGTCACCGGGATCATTTTTCCATTGATGTCATAGGCCCAGGCGCCGCTGATTTTCTGCGCCTTGAAGGCGTTGTCTTCGGCGCCGTGGCCGTAAATCACTTCGATGTTGCCGCGACGTTGTTCGGTCCAGAGGCCGTGGGCCGAGACCTGGCTCGCGAACAGCAGGCCGAGCAGCGCCAGAGGTTTGAGGTGATGCATGTGAACTTCCTTTTACAGATTGAGTGTCAGGCTGACGGTGAAATTGCGCGGCTCGCCGGGGTTGACCCAGTAATTGCTGTACGAGCGCTCGAAGTATTTCTCGTCGAAAACGTTGTTCAGGTTCAGGCCGACCGTGACGTTTTCACTGGCCTTGTAATGGGCGAGCAGGTCGACGGTGTGGTAGGGCGGCAGTTCGAAATCGCTGCCGGATTCACCCGAGCGATCACCGACGTACGTGAATGCCGCGCCGACGTCTGAGCCACGCAAATGGCCATCCTGAAATTCATAAACCCCCAGCAGACTGCCGCTGCGCTTGGCCACGCCGAGGATGCGGCTGCCGGTGGGAATCACCTTGTCGCCTTGAGTGACTTCGGCGTCGATGTAGGCGAAGGCGCCGATCACCCGCACGGCGTCCGTCACTTGCCCGGTGACTTGCAGGTCGAAACCCTGGCTGCGGGCCTTGCCCATGGCGCGGCTGGCGTCCGTGGCCGGGTCGAGTGCGAGGACGTTTTCCTTTTCGATATGGAAGGCGGCGAGGGTGGTGCTCAAGCGGTCGTCGAACAGCTCGCTCTTGATCCCGACTTCGTATCCGACGCCTTCTTCCGGGGCGAAGGATTTCCCCGCAGCGTCCAGACCGTTGTTCGGTTTGAACGAGGTAGAGGCGTTGGCGAACACCCCGACTTCAGGCGTCAGTTGATAGAGCAGGCCGGCCCGTTGGGTCAGCGCATCGTGGCTCTGACGGCTGGTGGCACCGCGACTGTGATCGTCGATGCTTTGTTCGAAATGCTCGACGCGCGCACCGAGCATGCCGCGCAGCTTGTCGGTGAAGACGATCTGATCCTGCAGGTTCAGCGCCCGGCTTTCGACGTGTTCGAATAAGTCCGTACCAGAGCGCGTGCCGTTGGGTTTCGGCTGGCCGTAGATGGGCTTGTAAATGTCGATGGCGTAGGGGCCACCGGCAATGGTCGTGACCCGTTCGTTCTTGCGGAAGTTTTCGTACTCGCTGCCAATCAGCAGTTCGTGCTGCCAGCTACCGAGGTCGAACAGACCGCGCAATTCGAGTTGGGTGATGCTGTCGTGCCAGTTGGTATCGCGCTCGCGATAGCGTCGGTTGACGGTGTGGCTGTCGGCATTCAGCGGGCGGTTTTCGGAGGCGTAGCCCCAGAGTTTGCCTTCCTTGTAATGACTGGCCAGGCGCAGTTTCCAACTGTCATTGAGATGATGTTCGAGCGCCGCTTGCAGCAGGTTGTTGTGGTTGTCGATGTTGCCGTCATTGGGTTCGCCGAGGAATGTCGAGCGGGAAACGCCACTCCATTTATTGTTCGGCGCAACGATGCCGCGATCGAACGTGGAGTTATGACGGACGAATTCGCTCTCTACCAACAGGCTGGTGTCAGAGTTCAATTGCCAACTGAAGGAGGGCGCAACGAACACTCGCTGGCTGTCGACGTGATCGCGGAAGCTGTGGTTGTCCTCGACGGCCAGGTTGATTCGCGACAGCACGTTGGCGTCGTCATCCAGCGGCGTGTTGACGTCGAGAGCGGTGCGATAGCGATCCCAACTGCCGGCGCTGGTTTGCAGGGTGGTGAACGCTGCGGGCTGTGGTTTCTTGGTAACAATGTTCACCGTGCCGCCGGGATCGCCGCGTCCATAGAGGCTGGCGGCGGGGCCTTTGAGCACTTCGATGCGCTCGATATTGGCCGCGTCCGGCGTACTCGGATAACCCCGGTTGGCGCTGAAGCCGTCCTTGTAGAACTCAGAGGTGGTGAAGCCGCGCACGCTGTATTCGTAAAGCGTCAGGCCGCCGAAGTTGTTCTGCTTCGACACGCCGCCGGCAAAATCCAGGGCGCGTTCGACACTGGTGCTGCCCAGGTCATTGAGTACGCTGACGGGGATTACGCTGATGGATTGCGGGATGTCGCGGATCGCGGTGTCGGTTTTGGTCGCGCTGGAAGAGCGCGTGGCGCGGTAGCCCTTGACCGGGCCGGTAGGTGATTCGTAGTCGGAGGTGACGCTGATGGCGTCCAGTTCGAGGGTGCCGGGCTCTTCGGCGAAGACCGGGTCCGCCAGCAGGCCAAGGGCAAGACTTGCCACTGAAGCCATTGTTCGAGACGACATGTTATGTTGTTCCAATTGAGATATTGAAACAATATAACATGTCTAATGAGAATGTCTTCTATTAGCCCGAGATCCTCGGGCTAGCGTCAGTCTTCTTCTTTTTCTTTAACCGGTGCCGGTGGCGGACGCAGGCCGATTTCAGCGGTGAGCTTCAGCTCTTTGCCGTTGCGCATCACCTGAATCGTGACCTTGTCGGTCGGTTTGATCCGCGCGACCTGGTTCATCGAACGACGACCGTCGCCGGCCGGTTCGCCGTCGATGCTGAGAATCACGTCACCCAGTTGCAGGCCGGCCTTCTGCGCCGGACCGTCGCGGAAAATCCCCGCGACCACAATCCCCGGGCGCCCCGACAGACCAAACGATTCCGCCAGTTCCTGACTCAACGGTTGCACTTCGATGCCGAGCCAGCCGCGAATCACCTGGCCGTGTTCGATGATCGACTTCATCACTTCCATCGCCAGTTTCACCGGGATCGCAAAACCGATGCCTTGCGAGCCGCCGGACTTGGAGAAAATCGCGGTGTTGATGCCGGTCAGGTTGCCGTTGGCATCCACCAGCGCGCCGCCGGAGTTGCCGGGGTTGATCGCGGCGTCGGTCTGGATGAAGTCTTCGTAGTTGTTCAGGCCCAACTGGTTACGGCCGGTGGCGCTGATGATGCCCATGGTCACCGTCTGGCCGACGCCGAACGGGTTGCCGATGGCCAGCGCGACGTCACCGATGCGGATGTTGTCGGAGCGGCCGACGGTGATCGACGGCAGGTTTTTCAGGTCGATCTTCAGGACCGCGAGGTCGGTTTCCGGGTCGCTGCCGATTACCCGGGCCAGGGTTTCGCGACCATCCTTGAGCGCGACCACAATCTGGTCGGCGCCGCTGGTCACGTGGTTGTTGGTCAGCAAGTAACCTTCCGGGCTCATGATCACGCCCGAACCCAGGCTCGATTCCATGCGCTTCTGCTTGGGCGAGTTGTCGCCGAAGAAGCGGCGGAACTGCGGATCTTCAAACAAGGGATGGTTCGGTTTGTTGATGACTTTGGTGGTGTACAGGTTGACCACGGAAGGCGCAGCCGTGGTCACCGCGTCGGCATAGGACACCGGACCCTGTTGCATGGTGGTGGTTTGCGGGGCTTGCTGCAGGTTGACGTCGAGGCTCGGAAGCCCGACCCACTGCGGGTAACGCTGGATGATCAACAGAGCGATAAGCACGCCGGCCAACAACGGCCAGCCGGAAAAACGCAGCGCCTTGAGCATTAAGCACGTCCTGAGAGGTTGCAGGCGGTATGAGACCGCCCATAATGTCGCGCATTATACGAGGCGCAGCTCGCCTCTGAACGGGATATTTAGGAGTCTTTTATGGCCGTCGCCTTGAGCACCCTGGTCGAAGAAGCCGACCGTTACCTTAACAGTGCCAGGATTGCCGATTACTGCCCCAACGGCTTGCAGGTCGAAGGCCGGCCGCAGGTGATGCGCATCGTCAGTGGCGTCACCGCCAGCCAGGCATTGCTGGACGCCGCCGTCGAAGCGCAGGCCGATCTGGTGCTGGTGCATCACGGCTATTTCTGGAAGGGCGAGAACCCGTGCATCACCGGCATGAAGCAGCGTCGGTTGAAAACCCTGCTCAAGCACGACATCAGCCTGCTGTCCTATCACTTGCCCCTGGACCTGCACCCGGACGTCGGCAACAACGTGCAGCTGGCGCGTCAGCTCGACATCACGGTCGAAGGCCCGCTGGATCCGGACAACCTTAAAGTGGTTGGCCTGGTCGGCTCGTTGAGCGAACCGATGACGCCGCGTGATTTCGCTCGCCGCGTGCAGGAAGTCATGGGCCGCGAACCGCTGCTGATTGAAGGCAGCGAGATGATTCGCCGCGTTGGCTGGTGCACCGGTGGCGGCCAGGGTTACATCGATCAGGCGGTGCTGGCCGGGGTCGATCTGTACCTCAGTGGCGAGGCTTCCGAGCAGACCTTCCACAGCGCCCGGGAAAACGACATCAGCTTCATCGCCGCCGGTCACCACGCTACCGAGCGTTATGGCGTGCAGGCACTGGGCGATTACCTGGCCCGGCGCTTTGCGCTGGAGCACATCTTCATCGATTGCCCGAACCCGATCTGATTTCCACACCATTCCCTGTAGGAGCGAGGCTTGCCCGCGAAGCACGATAACGCGGTGCATCGGGCATACCGAGTATCGTTCTTCGCGGGCAAGCCTTGCTCCTACAAGGGGGCGGGGCCCAAACGAGGGGGTATATTCATATACCCTTTCGATCTAGTCGGCGTCCTGATTAGAAGAGGTCGCTGTGCTAGGATTCCCCGCTCGAACACGGCCCGCTGGCCGTCCATAAGATCGTTTTCGTGAGTAGCCATGGTCGACAAACTGACGCATCTGAAACAGCTGGAGGCCGAAAGCATCCACATCATCCGCGAGGTCGCCGCCGAGTTCGATAACCCGGTGATGCTGTACTCCGTCGGTAAAGACTCCGCCGTGATGCTGCACCTTGCGCGCAAGGCATTCTTCCCGGGCAAACTGCCGTTCCCGGTGATGCACGTCGACACCCGGTGGAAGTTCAAGGAAATGTACGCGTTCCGCGACCGCATGGTCGAAGAACTCGGCCTGGACCTGATCGTGCACGTCAACCCCGATGGCGTCGCGCAGGGCATCAACCCGCTGACCCACGGCAGTGCCAAGCACACCGACATCATGAAAACCGAAGGCCTGAAACAAGCCCTCGACAAGTATGGTTTCGATGCCGCTTTCGGTGGTGCCCGTCGCGACGAAGAGAAGTCTCGTGCCAAAGAGCGCGTGTATTCCTTCCGCGACACCAAGCACCGCTGGGACCCGAAAAACCAGCGCCCGGAACTGTGGAACGTCTACAACGGCAACGTCAACAAGGGCGAATCCATTCGTGTGTTCCCATTGTCGAACTGGACCGAGCTGGACATCTGGCAGTACATCTACCTCGAAGGCATCCCGATCGTGCCGCTGTATTTCGCCGCCGAGCGCGACGTCATCGAGATGAATGGCACCTGGATCATGATTGACGACGAACGCCTGCTCAATCACCTGAGCGATGAAGACAAGGCGCGCATCGTCAAGAAGAAGGTCCGTTTCCGTACGCTCGGCGACTACCCGCTGACCGGTGCGGTCGAGTCCGAGGCCACCAGCCTGACCGACATCATTCAGGAAATGCTCCTGACGCGAACTTCCGAACGCCAGGGCCGGGTCATCGACCACGATGGCGCAGGCTCGATGGAAGAAAAGAAACGTCAGGGTTATTTCTAAGGGGTTGTCATGTCGCACGTATCTGATTTGATCAGCGAGGACATCCTCGCCTACCTGGGCCAGCACGAACGCAAGGAAATGCTGCGCTTTCTGACCTGTGGCAACGTCGACGACGGCAAGAGCACCCTGATCGGGCGTCTGCTGCACGACTCCAAGATGATCTACGAAGATCACCTGGAAGCCATAACCCGCGACTCGAAAAAAGTCGGCACCACTGGCGAAGACATCGACCTGGCGTTGCTGGTCGACGGCCTGCAGGCCGAGCGTGAGCAGGGCATCACCATCGATGTCGCTTATCGCTATTTCTCCACCGCCAAGCGCAAATTCATCATCGCCGACACCCCCGGCCATGAGCAGTACACCCGCAACATGGCCACAGGTGCGTCTACCTGTGACCTGGCGATCATCCTGGTCGACGCCCGCTACGGCGTGCAGACCCAGACCCGTCGCCACAGCTTCATCGCCTCGTTGCTGGGCATCAAGCACATCGTGGTCGCGATCAACAAGATGGACCTCAACGGCTTCGACGAAACCGTGTTCGAGTCGATCAAGGCCGATTACCTGAAGTTCGCCGAAGGCATCGCGTTCAAGCCGACCACCATGGCCTTCGTGCCGATGTCCGCTCTGAAAGGCGACAACGTGGTGAACAAGTCCGAGCGCTCGCCGTGGTACACCGGCCAGTCGCTGATGGAAATTCTCGAGACCGTCGAGATTGCCAATGACCGCAACTACACCGACCTGCGTTTCCCGGTTCAGTACGTCAACCGTCCGAACCTGAACTTCCGTGGTTTCGCCGGCACCCTCGCCAGCGGCGTTGTGCACAAGGGCGACGAAGTCGTCGTGCTGCCGTCGGGCAAGAGCAGCCGTGTGAAATCCATCGTCACCTTCGAAGGTGAGCTGGAACACGCAGGTCCCGGTCAGGCTGTGACGCTGACCATGGAAGACGAGATCGACATCTCTCGCGGCGACTTGCTGGTGCACGCCGACAACCTGCCGCAAGTGACCGACGCCTTCGACGCCATGCTGGTGTGGATGGCCGAAGAGCCGATGCTGCCGGGCAAGAAATACGACATCAAGCGCGCCACCAGTTACGTGCCGGGTTCGATCACCAGCATCGTCAACCGCGTTGATGTGAACACGCTGGAAGAAGGTCCTGCCAGCGCGTTGCAACTGAACGAGATTGGTCGGGTCAAGGTCAGCCTCGACGCGGCGATCGCGCTGGACGGTTACGCCAGCAACCGCACCACCGGTTCGTTCATTGTCATCGATCGTTTGACCAACGGCACCGTTGCTGCCGGCATGATCATCGCTCAGCCGTTGGCGCATGGCAGCAGCACGCACCACGGCAAACTGGCGCACGTGGCTACCGAAGAGCGCGCCCAGCGTTTCGGTCAGCAACCGGCCACCGTGTTGTTCAGCGGCTTGTCGGGCGCAGGCAAAAGCACCTTGGCTTATGCCGTTGAACGCAAGTTGTTCGACATGGGCCGCGCGGTGTTTGTACTCGATGGCCAGAACCTGCGTCACGACCTGAACAAAGGTCTGCCACAGGATCGCGCCGGGCGCACCGAGAACTGGCGTCGTGCGGCGCACGTTGCGCGTCAGTTCAACGAAGCGGGTCTGCTGACACTGGCTGCGTTTGTTGCGCCGAGTGCCGAAGGTCGTGAGCAAGCCCGGGAACTGATCGGCAAGGAGCGTCTGCTGACGGTTTACGTCCAGGCCTCGCCGACGGTCTGTGCCGAGCGTGACCCGCAAGGTCTGTACGCGGCGGCCGGGGATAACATCCCGGGCGATTCCTTCCCGTACGACGTGCCGCTGGACGCCGACCTCGTGGTCGACACCCAGTCGCTGTCGCTAGAAGAAAGCGTTAAGCAAGTGCTGGATCTGCTGCGTCAGCGTGGCGCGATCTAAGCGTTAGCCGCCCATAAAAAACCCGCCGATGAGTGATCATCGGCGGGTTTTTTTGTATCTGGTCGGACGCCTTCGCGGGCAAGCCTCGCTCCTACGGATTGCGCAACTCCTGTAGGAGCGAGGCTTGCCCGCGAATAGGCCGGTACACTCACCTGATTACTGGGCGGGATACTCCCGATGCATCTGCGCAAGCAACGCATCCTTGTCTTCCCACAACTGATTGATCCAGCCCTGAAACTGCAATCGATACTCCCCATCCTGGTCGTAATTCTTGCCAATGAACTGCGGCGGAATCTTCAACTCCTGAAAATGCACCACCACCTCCGCAACGTTCCCACAGAGCAAATCCCAATACCCAGGACGTCCAGCCGGGTAGTGAATGGTCACGTTCACAATGGACTCAAGCTGCTCTCCCATCGCATCCAGCACAAACGCAATGCCGCCGGCCTTGGGTTTGAGCAGGTACTTGAACGGTGACTTCTGCTGCGCATGCTTGCCTTCGGTGAAGCGCGTGCCTTCGACAAAGTTGAAAATCCCCACCGGGTTGTTGCGGAACTTGTCGCAGGTCTTGCGGGTGGTTTCCAGGTCCTTGCCTTTCTTCTCCGGGTACTTTTCCAGGTAGGCCTTGGAGTAGCGCTTCATGAACGGAAAGCCGAGCGTCCACCAGGCCAGGCCAATCACCGGCACCCAGATCAATTCCTGCTTGAGGAAGAACTTCAACGGCTGGATACGGCGGTTGAGCACGTACTGCAACACCATGATGTCGACCCAGCTCTGGTGGTTGCTGGTGATCAGGTACGAGTGCTGATAATCCAGCCCTTGCAGGCCGCTGAGGTGCCAGCGGGTGCGGCAGACCAGGTTCATCCAGGCCTTGTTGTTGCTGATCCAGGCTTCATGGGTATGGCTCATCAACCAGAGCGTGAAACGCTGGGTGAGGGCAAAGGGCAATACCTTGAAGATCGCTACGCAGAACAGAAACGAGCAGAGCAGTATGGTATTCAACGCCAGCAACAACGATGCAATCACGCCGCGCACGGCGGCAGGTAGAAAAGCCAGCATTTAAAGATCCATAGGTCGGTTGGCAGCTTGAATCGCGGTCAATGCGATGGTGTACACGATGTCATCGACTTGCGCGCCGCGCGGCAGGTCGTTCACCGGTTTGCGCAGGCCTTGCAGCATCGGCCCGAGGCTGACGCAATCGGCACTGCGCTGCACGGCTTTGTGCGTGGTGTTGCCGGTGTTCAGGTCGGGGAACACGAACACCGTGGCGCGACCGGCGACCTGGCTGTTCGGGGCCAGTTGCCTGGCCACGGTTTCGTTGGCGGCGGCATCGTACTGCAGCGGGCCGTCGATCAGCAGCGAGTTCTGCTGTTCGTGGGCGAGCAACGTGGCTTCGCGAACCTTTTCGACTTCTTCGCCGCTGGCCGATTCACCGCTGGAGTAGCTGATCATCGCCACGCGCGGGATGATGCCGAATGCCGCTGCCGAGTCGGCGCTTTGCAGAGCGATCTCGGCCAGTTCGCTGGCGCTCGGGTGCGGGTTCATCACGCAGTCGCCGTAGACCAGCACTTCCTCCGGAAACAGCATGAAGAACACCGACGACACCAACGTGCAGCCCGGTGCGGTTTTAATCAGCTGCAGGGCAGGGCGGATGGTGTTGGCGGTGGAGTGGATGACTCCGGACACCAGGCCATCGACCTCATCCAGCGCCAGCATCATGGTGCCGATCACCACGGTGTCTTCCAGTTGCTGCTCGGCCATCGGCGCGTTGAGGCTTTTGCTTTTACGCAGCGCCACCATCGGTTCGACGTAGCGTTCACGAATCAGGTCAGGGTCGAGAATCTCCAGCCCCGGCGGCAGCTCGATACCTTGAGCGCGGGCCACGGCTTCGACGTCTTCCGGTTTCGCCAGCAGCACGCAACGGGCGATGCCTCGGGCCTGACAGATTGCCGCCGCCTGCACGGTCAGCGGCTCGCTGCCCTCGGGCAGGACGATGCGCTTGTTGGCGGCCTGGGCGCGCTGGATCAATTGATAACGGAACACTGCGGGCGACAGGCGCATCTCACGCGGGGTGCCGCAACGCTGGTGCAGCCAGTTGGCGTCGAGGTGGCTGGCGACGAAGTCGGTAATGATCTCCGCGCGCTCGCGGTCGTCGATCGGGATTTCCTTGTTCAAACCGTTCAACTGGTTGGCGGTGTCGTAGGAGCCGGTGCTCACCGACAACACCGGCAAGCCTGCCTGCAACGCGCCACGGCACAGGTCCATGATGCGCGGGTCGGGCAGGGTGTCGCTGGTCAGCAACAGGCCGGCCAGCGGCACGCCGTTCATGGCGGCGAGGCTGACGGCGAGGATGATGTCGTCGCGATCACCGGGGGTCACCACCAGCACGCCGGGCTTGAGCAGCTCCACGGTGTTGCGCATGGTGCGGGCACAGATGATGATTTTGGTCATGCGCCGGGTTTCGTAATCGCCGGCATTGAGAATCTGTGCGCCCATCAGGTCAGCGACGTCGCGGGTGCGCGGGGCGTTCAATTCCGGCTGGAACGGAATGCAGCCGAGCAAGCGGAAATCACCGCTGCGCAGCAACGGCGAGTGTTCCTTCAGGCGCGAGGCGAAGGCTTCCATGCTTTCATCGGTCTTGACCTTGTTGAGGATCACGCCGAGGACTTTCGGGTCTTTCGGACCGCCAAACAGCTGCGCCTGCAATTCCACCCGGCCAGACAGTTCGGTCAGCACTTCGTTTTCCGGCGCCGAGACCAGGATCACCTCGGCATCCAGGCTCTTGGCCAAATGCAGATTGACCCGCGCGGCGTAACTGGCGCTGCGGGTCGGGACCATGCCTTCGACGATCAGCACGTCCTTGCCGACGGCCGCTTGCTGATAGAGGGTGATGATTTCTTCGAGCAACTCATCCAGCTGACCGTCCCCGAGCATGCGCTCGACATGGGCCAGGCCGAGTGGCTGCGGCGGTTTCAAGCCGTGGGTGCGCGCCACCAGTTCGGTGGAGCGTTCCGGGCCGGTGTCACCCGGATGCGGCTGGGCAATCGGTTTGAAAAAGCCGACTTTGAGGCCGGCCCGCTCAAGGGTACGCACCAGCCCGAGGCTGATGGAGGTCAGACCCACACCAAAATCGGTGGGCGCGATAAAAAAAGTTTGCATGCGGATTCTCTAAAGGGTGCAGGCAAAGGCGATCATCTATATCTGACGATCTGCCGAAATTCAGTCGCCAAGGTTATCGCTAACCGAGCCCTGTGCGCACCAACCGCAATCAAAGGGCTGGCCTATTTTTTCAATGCGTTGCGCGGGGTCCAGGACCCAGGCGCGCAATTGCCACGGCGGCTGGTGACGCAGGTGCTGGGTGTGACCGCAGGAAAGCTCGGCCACCCAATGCCCGTCCTCATCCTGATGGAAGCCAGTGACCGTTGAGCCTTTCGCCGCCACCCGTCTGTCCGGGTTGTGTTCGCTTTCGGGCGATTGCTTCGCTAAACTTGGCCATTCTTCATTCTTATGCAAAAGGTCTCGCCCCATGCTGATCGCCGCCAATAAGGCTGTCTCCATCGACTATACCCTGACCAACGACGCTGGTGAGGTCATCGACAGCTCCGCCGGCGGCGCGCCGCTGGTCTACCTGCAAGGCGCAGGTAACATCATCCCGGGCCTGGAAAAGGCACTGGAAGGCAAAGCAGTCGGCGACGAGCTGACCGTAGCCGTTGAACCTGAAGATGCTTACGGCGAATACGCTGCCGAACTGGTCAGCACTTTGAGCCGCAGCATGTTCGAAGGCGTCGACGAACTGGAAGTGGGCATGCAGTTCCACGCATCCGCTCCGGACGGCCAGATGCAGATCGTCACCATCCGTGATCTGGACGGCGACGACGTGACTGTCGACGGCAACCACCCGTTGGCCGGTCAGCGCCTGAATTTCCAGGTCAAGATCATCGACATCCGTGACGCCAGCCAGGAAGAAATCGCTCATGGTCACGTCCATGGCGAAGGTGGCCATCACCACTGATTTTCTGCGCTAAGCTCAGAGAACTGGAGAGGCGCCCGAGGGCGCCTTTTTAGTCCGCGGCTGTCCCTGACGACATCGCCAAGTGGCTGTTTCGAGTAGAACACGGGAATCTGGAGTTCGTCATGAGTGCTTTTCACGACCTTAATTTGACAGCCCTGGATGGTCAGGAGCTTCCGCTGGCGCCCTTTAAGGGGCAAGTCGTGCTGGTGGTCAACGTGGCTTCCAAATGTGGCTTGACCCCACAATACGCGGCGCTGGAAAACCTCTATCAGCAATACAAGGCCAAAGGCTTCAGCGTGCTGGGTCTGCCGTGCAACCAGTTTGCCGGGCAGGAGCCGGGCACCGAGCAAGAGATCCAGGAGTTCTGCAGCCTCAACTATGGCGTGACCTTTCCGTTGTCCAGCAAGCTGGAAGTCAACGGTCACGATCGTCATCAGCTGTACCGTCTGCTGGCGGGCGAGGGCGCGGAGTTTCCAGGCGACATCACCTGGAATTTCGAGAAATTCCTGCTGGGCAAAGACGGGCGTGTGCTGGCGCGGTTCTCGCCGCGTACGCCGCCGGATGATCCTTCAGTCGTTCATGCGATTGAGAAAGCGCTGAGCTGAAATCAAAAGATCGCAGCCTCGTTTCACTCGACAGCTCCTACAGAGGGACGCATTCCAATGTAGGAGCTGTCGAGTGAAACGAGGCTGCGATCTTTTTGCTTCTGTCTTCTTATCCTTAATCACCCAAATCAATAGTGCTGTTCAACGCTTGCGACTCTCCATATTATCGCCGTCATAAAGTCTATGTCCCGTGGAGCGTCCCATGCCCGTCAAAGCCCTGTTCAAACCGTTCCACCTCGGCACCCTTGAGTTGCCGACCCGCGTCGTCATGGCGCCGATGACCCGCTCGTTTTCGCCGGGCGGCGTTCCCAATTCCAAAGTGATCGAGTACTACCGTCGTCGCGCTGCCGCGGGCGTCGGCCTGATCATCACCGAAGGCACCACCGTCGGGCACAAGGCCTCCAACGGCTACCCGAACGTGCCGCATTTCTACGGTGAAGCCGCGCTGGCCGGCTGGAAGAAAGTCGTCGATGCGGTTCACGCTGAAGGCGGCAAAATCGTTCCTCAGTTGTGGCATGTCGGCAGCGTGCGCCGCATCGGCACCGAGCCGGATGCCAGCGTGCCGGGTTACGGTCCGTCGGAAAAATTGAAGGACGGTCAGGTCGTGGTTCACGGCATGACTCAACAAGATATCCAGGACGTGATCGCCGCATTCGCCCAAGCCGCCAAAGATGCCCAAAGCATCGGCATGGACGGCGTGGAAATTCACGGTGCCCACGGCTACCTCGTTGACCAGTTTTTCTGGGAAGGCAGCAACCAGCGCGCCGACGAATACGGTGGCAGCCTGGCCAACCGTTCGCGTTTCGCCATCGAATTGATTCAGGCGGTGCGTGCAGCGGTCGGCGAAGGCTTCCCGATCATCTTCCGTTTCTCGCAGTGGAAGCAGCAGGATTACACCGCGCGCCTGGTGCAAACTCCGGAGGCACTGGGTGAGTTCCTCAAGCCGCTGTCCGACGCTGGCGTGGATATTTTCCACTGCTCGACGCGCCGTTTCTGGGAGCCGGAGTTCGATGGCTCCGAGCTGAACCTGGCCGGCTGGACCCGCAAGCTCACCGGCAAGCCGACCATTACCGTGGGCAGCGTCGGCCTGGATGGCGAGTTCCTGCAGTTCATGGTCAACACTGACAAGATCGCACAGCCGGCCAGTCTGGAAAAACTCCTGGAGCGTTTGAATAACGACGAGTTCGACCTGGTGGCGGTAGGGCGTGCGTTGCTGGTCGATCCGGACTGGGCGCAGAAAGTGCGTGAAGGCCGTGAGGAAGACATCCTGCCGTTCAGCCGTGAGGCGTTGATGACGCTGGTTTAAGCGGCGCTCGGAAGGGTCTCTTCGCGGGCAAGCCTCGCTCCTACAGAATTTGAGTCGTTCGCAATATCGCGAGCGACACAAATCCTGTAGGAGCGAGGCTTGCCCGCGAAGCTCTTAAGGCAACAACGCCACATCAGGCAAAACCTGTTCCTGCGAACAAGCCCCCCGCAATTGCCCCTCAAACTGCTCGATAATCGCCGCCCAGCCTTGGCGACTCGCATGCTGGCGCGCATTGAGCCGCACGCAACGCAGGGTTTCGCGCTGCTCCAGTAACCACGCTGCCGCATCGCAGAACGCCTCTTCATCCCCCGGCATCGCCAGCACGCCGTTGTAGCCATGGCGAATATGCTGGGCCGCTGCCGCCTGGTCGTAGGCCACCACGCCCAATCCCGAGGCCAGCGCTTCAAGCACCACATTGCCGAAGGTTTCGGTCAGGCTCGGAAACAGAAATACATCCGCTGACGCATAGTGGCTGGCCAAGGCTTCGCCGCGTTGTGAGCCGCAGAAAATCGCTTCAGGCAGCTCCTTCTCCAAAAAACCACGCTGCGGCCCGTCGCCGACCACGATCAGTTTCAGATTGCGCTGTGGATAAGTCGTCTTCAGCACGTCGAAACAGCGCTTGAGCAAGCCAAGATTTTTCTCCTGCGCCAGACGTCCTACGTGGATAACCGCGATGTCCCTCTCGGCCAGTCCCCACTGTTCGCGGAGCGACTGCTGGCGTTTGACTGGATGAAACAATTGGCTGTCGACCCCTCGGGACAACAACGCCAGACGTTCGAAATGACGCCGCTCCAGTTCCATTCGCTGGCTGAGGCTGGGCACCAGCGTCAACGTCGAACGATTGTGAAACCAGCGCAGATAATGGGTCAGCAAGCGCGACAGCAATCCGAGCCCGTACTGATTGGAATACTGCTGGAAATTGGTGTGAAAGCCGCTGACCACGGAAATGCCCAAACGCCGCGCCGCACGCAATGCCGACAATCCCAGCGGCCCTTCGGTGGCGATGTAGAGCACGTCCGGACGATGCCGCTTCCAGCGCCGCAGCAGCTTGCGCATCGACGACTGACCCCATTGCAAACCTGGATACCCCGGCAACGGCCAACCGCGACACAGCAGCAACTCATCGCTGCTGGCCGCCAGCTGATCGCAGCCCTGACGCGGCCGCACCAGTTCGACCTGATGCCCGCGCGCGCGCAAGCCATCGCACAAGCGGCCGAGGGTATTGGCCACGCCGTTGATTTCCGGTGGGAAGGTTTCGGTGATCAGGGTGATATGCAGAGCTGTCGTCATGACCCCAGTGTCGGCTGAGGCCATGTCGTCATTGTGGCGTTTCGATGATGGATTTGTGACGGTGTCAGCGCTGGGTCACCAGATTCTCTGCACCGCGCTCACGCACCCAGAACAGCGTCGCACCCGCCACCGCCGCCGGCATCATCAGGATGTTGACCACTGGAATCAGCAGCACCAGATACACGATCCCGCCAAAGCTCATGCTCTGCCAGCGCTTCTGCCGCAGCCAGGCGAGCATCTCGTTCCAGCCCAGTTTGTGGTTGTCCGCCGGGTAGTCGATGTACTGGATCGCCATCATCCACACCCCGAACAGCAGCCACAGCGGTGCGGCAATGATGTTCACCACGGGGATGAACGAGAGAATGAACAACCCGATCGCACGCGGCAGGAAGTAGCCGAGTTTGCGCATTTCCCGGGACAGGGTGCGGGGCACCATGGCGATCAGCTCGCCCCAGCTGAACGACGGAAAGTCATCGGTGCCGCGCACCACCACTTCGACTTTCTCCGCGAGGAAGCCGTTGAATGGCGCGGCGATAACGTTGGCGAGCATGGTGAAGGTGAAAAACACCATCAGAACCACCAGCACGACAAAAATCGGCCAGAGGATGTAGCTGAGAAAGCTCAGCCAGTCGGGCAGGGATGGCATCAGCGTATCGACCCACAGACTGAATTGATGGCTGGCCAGGTAGATCAATCCGACGAACAGCACGAGGTTGATCACCAAGGGCAACAATACGAACAAACGCAGGCTGGGGCTCAAGACCAATTTGAGGCCTTCGCGCAGGTATTGCGGGCCGGACAGAACGGGGGCGGGCATAACGTGCTCCGAGCAAAGGGTAAACGCGCCGACCTTACCGGCTTTGCCTGATAGGCGAAAGCGCGGCAGCGGCATCGACATTAACTGTAACAAAGGCGCCTATAAATCCATCGTGACCGGATAGAGACCGCCTATGAGCTGGATTGTTAAACCGTATTTCCTTAATCTTCGCCCCCTCGATACGCTGCACCCAATCTTTTTTCAGGACTGTCGAGCCCAAGCCTTCCCCAAGCGCTTTCAACGGTCCTTTTTTATTCCCGCCGGCAACCCGGCGTTCCGCGCCAGGTGTTCCGGGCCGGTCAATAGGAGCAGGTCATGTCTGAAGTCCGTCATTCGCGAGTGATTATTCTCGGTTCCGGCCCTGCCGGTTACAGCGCCGCGGTCTATGCCGCCCGTGCCAACCTCAAGCCATTGCTGATCACCGGCATGCAGGCCGGCGGTCAACTGACCACCACCACCGAAGTCGACAACTGGCCGGGCGACGTCCATGGCCTGACCGGCCCGGCGCTGATGGAACGCATGAAAGAGCACGCCGAGCGCTTTGAAACCGAGATCGTTTTCGATCACATCAATGCCGTGGACTTCGCTTCCAAGCCGTACACCCTGATCGGCGACAGCGCGACGTACACCTGCGACGCCCTGATCATCGCCACCGGTGCCAGCGCTCGTTACCTCGGCCTGCCGTCGGAAGAAGCGTTCATGGGCAAAGGCGTTTCCGCCTGCGCAACCTGCGACGGTTTCTTCTATCGCAACAAGCCAGTGGCCGTGGTCGGTGGCGGTAACACCGCTGTTGAAGAAGCGCTGTACCTGGCCAACATCGCCAGCACCGTGACCCTGGTCCACCGTCGCGAAACCTTCCGCGCCGAGAAGATCCTGATCGACAAACTCAATGCCCGCGTTGCCGAAGGCAAGATCATCCTGAAGCTGAACGCGAACCTGGACGAAGTCCTGGGCGACAACATGGGTGTGACCGGTGCCCGCCTGAAGAACAATGACGGCAGCTTTGACGAGCTGAAAGTCGACGGCGTGTTCATCGCCATCGGCCACACCCCGAACACTTCGTTGTTCGAAGGCCAGCTGACGTTGAAAGACGGTTACCTGGTTGTCCACGGCGGCCGTGAAGGCAACGCCACCGCGACCAACCTCGAAGGCATCTTCGCCGCCGGTGACGTGGCTGACCACGTTTACCGTCAGGCCATCACCTCGGCCGGCGCCGGTTGCATGGCGGCACTGGATGCCGAGCGTTACCTCGACGACCTGCAGAACGCCAAGTTCTGACATCGTTGAAATGAAAAAACCGGCTTCGGCCGGTTTTTTTGTGCCCACAGAAAATGTGGTCAACACAAACCCCTGTGGGAGCTAGCAGGCTAGCTCCCACAGGGGCTGCAGGGACTTTATATTCAGATCAGTTTCTTCAGGCACGCCTCGAGAATATCCAGGCCTTCCTCCAGCACGGCAGCCTCGGTGGTCAACGGCGCCAGCAGCCGAATGATGTGGCGTGATTTGCCGCTGGGCATCAGCAGCAAGCCCGCGTCTCGCGCCAGGCTCAGGAGTTGCGTCAACTGCGCCGAGGCCGGCGAGCCGTCGGCGTTGATCAGCTCGATGCCGCGCATCGCGCCGACGCCGGTCAAGCGGCCCAGGTACGGCGACAGTTTGCTGGCGCGCCAGGATTCGTAGCGGCTGACAATCGCTTCTTCCTGTTGCGCACCCCAGGTGTGCAGGTTGGCATCCGTCATTTCGTCCAGGGTCGCCAACCCGGCGGCGCAGGCGATGGGGTTGCCAGAATAGGTGCCGCCGAGTCCACCCTTCGGCAACGTGTCGAGCAGCGATTTGCGCCCGACCACCGCGCCCAAAGGCACGCCGCCGGCGATACTTTTGCCCAGCAGGATCAGGTCCGGCTCAATGCCCAGCCGCGAAAACGCAAAACGCTGGCCGGTGCGGCCGAAGCCGGACTGGATTTCATCGGCAATCAGCAGAATGTTTTTTTCATCACAGAACCGTCGCAGCGTTTGAGCGAACTCGACGTCCATCGCCAGGAATCCCGCTTCACCTTGCACCGGTTCGACGATAAAGCAGGCCACATCTTCAACGTCGATCTCGACACTGAACAGTCGATCCATGGCCTTCAAGGCGTCGGCGCAGGTCACGCCGTTGTCCTTGCTCGGGTATGGCAAATGAAACACCGGCCCCGGCAGCACGCCGACTTTCTGTTTGTAGGGCGCGACTTTGCCATTGAGATTGAGCGTGGCCAGCGTGCGGCCGTGGAAGGCGCCGTCGAAAGCGATGACCGCTGTGCGACCGGTGGCGCCACGCACGATCTTCAAGGCGTTTTCCGCTGCTTCCGCGCCGCTGTTGGTGAGCATGCCGCTGACCGGGTAGTCCACTGGCATGAACGCGGTCAGACGATCCATCAGTTCGATGTAGGGCACATGCGGAGCGGCATTGAACGCGTAATGAGTCAGCCGGGTGGCTTGTTCGCGAATGGCCTCGACGATGCGGGGATGGCAATGGCCGAGGTTCAGCACGCCGATGCCGCCGACAAAGTCGATATAGCGTTTGCCGGCTGTGTCCCAGACCTCGGCGTTTTTGCCGTGGCTGAGCGTGACGGGATGAACGACGTTGATCGACTGGCTGATGGTTTCGCTGCTCATGGATGACCGACTCTGAAGAAGGGATGCTTCTTTTTATCTAAGCCGTGAGCAGTGGTGTGGGGCAAACGAAATAAAGTGGCCGGGTCAATCTTAAAAGTCGGGATGTGCGGTGGAAGATCAAAAGATCGCAGCCTCGTTTCACTCGACAGCTCCTACAGAGAAACACGATCCCTGTAGGAGCTGTCGAGTGAAACGAGGCTGCGATCTTTTGATTTTAAATCAGCGGCGAGTCAGCGGCTGCCGGGTGAATTTCACGCCCGCAAGGCCATGCGCAATCAACGCACGAATATTGCCGTGATCGCTGCCCTCAGGCGTCGCCACCACCGAGCGGTAATGCTCGCCAAACGCCAACAGCGCTTCTTCATCGCTCAGGCCTTCCAGCAGCGCCAGACCCAGGGTCTTGCACGAACCTTCGTTCTGCCCGGCGGCGTTTTCCACGCCACCGTTGTTGAACGCCTGAGGCTGGTAGTCGTAACCCGCGGCGATGAACGCCAGGGTGTCGGCGAAAGCGTGTTCGCCACTCTTGAGGCTGGCGCGCAGGGTATTCAAATCACTCATTGGGTTTTCCTTTGGCGAACGCCGCTTGTTGTTCGGCGCTGGCTTCTTGCTGGTATTGGGCTTTCCACTCGGCGTACGGCATGCCGTAGACCACTTCGCGGGCGTCATCGAGGCTGACCTCGATCTGGCGTTCATCGGCGGCGGCCTTGTACCACTTGGACAGGCAGTTGCGGCAGAAACCCGAGAGGTTCATCAGGTCGATGTTCTGCACATCCTTGCGGCTGTCCAGGTGGGCGACCAGCCGGCGAAAGGCGGCGGCTTCAAGTTCCAGGCGTTGTTGATCGTTCATGGCGGGCTCTGTGCTATCCAATCGTGGCGCGGATGATAAAAGTCTGACGGACAATGCGCCAGACGCGGTCAGCGGCTCGCGGCCAGCGTAATCGACACTGACTCGGCGAACCGCAAGGCGTGTGGCTTGTCGACTTCGACCTCGGCATACAGCACCGATTCGTTGGCCATGACCAGATCGAGGATTTCCTGGGTCAGGCGTTCGAGCAGGGCAAAGCGATTGCCCTCCACGTGGGCGATGATCGCCTTGGTGATGGTCCGGTAATTGAGCGCGTGATCGATGTCGTTGTCACGCACCGCTTCCTGAGCGGCATACAGGATGGTCAGGTTGATCAGCACATCCTGCTTGTTGAGGATTTCATCCTCGTTGATCCCGATGAAGGTCCGCAGGCACAGGTCCTTGACCCGGATGCGTGCCATTCCTGGTTGAAGTTGTGGCATTGCTACTTGCTCCGTCCAATCAATTGCAGGAACTCCTGGCGGGTGTTGCTCGACTCGCGGAAGGCGCCGAGCATCACCGAGGTGTTCATGGTCGAATTCTGTTTCTCGACGCCGCGCATCATCATGCACATGTGCTTGGCTTCGATGACCACCGCGACGCCCGCCGCGCCGGTCACTTGCTGCACGGCGTCGGCGATTTGCCGGGTGAGGTTTTCCTGGATCTGCAGGCGACGGGCGAACATGTCCACCAGTCGTGCAATCTTCGACAGGCCCAGCACCTTGCCCGTCGGAATATAAGCCACATGCGCCTTGCCGATGAAGGGCAGCATGTGATGTTCGCAGAGCGAGTACAGCTCGATGTTGTCGACGATGATCATTTCATCGTTGTCGGAAGCGAACAGTGCACCGTTGACGATCTCTTCGACACTTTGTTCGTAACCGTGACACAGGTACTGCATGGCCTTGGCCGCGCGGACCGGGGTGTCTTGCAGTCCTTCGCGGTCGGGGTTTTCACCGAGGCCGATGAGGATTTCGCGATAGCTCTGGGACAGTGAATTCTGGGGCAGGGATAACGTCATGGAACATCCTCGCGGGGGCCGCTTATTTGATGTGCCGTCCGCCGTTGACGGTCAGGGTCGTGCCGGTGACATAGGGGTTGTCGAGCAAATAACGCAGGCTCTGGTAGATCACTTCGCTGCCGGGTTCGATGCCCAGCGCGGATTTGGCCAGGGCCTTGGCGCGGTACGCGGCGTCGTCGTCGGGATTGAACATTAGCAGGGCTGGCGCGATGCCGTTGACCTTGATTGTCGGCGCGTATTTCGCGGCGAAGGACAGGGTGAGGCTGTCGAGCCCGGCTTTGCTGGCGCAGTAGCCGATGTGTTTGCTGCTGCCCTTGCGGGTCACGTCATCGCTGATGTGCACGATGTCGGCGGGGCTTGAGCGTTCGAGCAAGTCGGCACAGTGCAGGTTGATCAGGTAGGGCGCCAGCATGTGCACGCTGAACATGCGGGTGAAGGCCTCGGCGTCGGTGTCCGGTGTTTCGGCCAGCCATTCGGAAGCGTTATGGACAATGGCTCGCAGGCTGTCGGTGTGGTTTTTCAGTTCGGTGATGAACGCGAGGATGCCCGCTTCAGTGGAGAAGTCCGCACACACCGCGATGGCGCCCAGGTCGCGCAAAGTCTGCACGCCGGGTCGTTCGCTGCGGTAGCTGAAGATCACCGGATGGCCGTCCTCGAGCAAACGCTGCGCACAGTGCAGGCCGACACGCTGGCCGGCACCGGTGATGAGGATCGGAGCTATGGAGAAGGTCATGAACGGCTCGCGTCGCGGTGAGAGCAAAACTATACCAGCGCCGAGCCGTGAGATGGCTATTGTAGGAGCGAGGCTTGCCTGCGAAGAACGATAACTCGATCTGTCTGTTGAACCGAGTTGTCTTCTTCGCGGGCAAGCCTCGCTCCTACAAGGATCAGTGGTTCTGGGTGGAGGGCTCGGCGGGCAACGGACGCGCCGGTGTGCTGTTCAGCCAGCCGGCCAGCAGACGGGTCGACAATGGAATGAAGAAGTAGACCATCAACGGCGTCAGGCACAGGGTGCTGATGAGTACGCGCGGCAGCAGACTCATGTCGCCGAGCAACGGGCCCAATACAAAGTTGAACAGCAGGGACACCGGAAAGAACGCCAGCCAGATCGCCACGGCCTGTTTCCAGCGGGGTGGACGCTGTCCGACCGCGCCGAACCAGCCTTCGATGCCGCTCACACGGTGTTCCGTTTTATGCGCAAACAGATCGCTGCCACGTGCCAGCCAGGCGGTACGCGAAGCGGAATGCTCCCAGGCGTGCATGGTTTGCTCGTTGGCAAAGCGGAAAATAATCTGGAATTCGTTATCGCCGGGCGGCGGAGCGAGCACGCCTGAGCCGAGATAACCGGGAAAGTCGGTGGCCAGTTGTTCGCCTTCGCGCAACCAGACCATCAGGTCCTGATAACGCCCATCGGCAACACGGCGCGCAACCATCAGCGTGACGGGGGAGGTAGACATGGTGAATCTCCGTATAACAAACGCGTCGCTCCGGGTAGGAGTTTCGCCAGGCGCAGCGCCGGGGTGATGGGCTGCGTCTTGAGACAAGCAAGGATTATTCCTGATTCTGACGTATACACCAGCGACATTCGTCGTTTTTCAGCCTTGAACAGATATGGGGTAGAGGAGTTAGAATGGGATCCAATTTCGCACACGGACGTCAATTGCCTAATGCCTGTCCTGACTGAAGGTGCTCCAGCGTTGCAGCAAGTGACTGCGCTGGAACGAGAGGAGCTTTTTCCCATTCGTGAAGTGGCGCGTTTGACGGGTATCAACCCCGTCACCTTGCGGGCATGGGAACGACGTTATGGCCTGATTCAACCCACACGCACCGAAAGCGGGCATCGGTTGTACTCGATGGCCGATATCGAAAAGGTTCGCAGCATTCTCGGCTGGATCGATCGCGGCGTCGCAGTCAGCAAGGTCGGCAAGATACTGGCCAAGACCGAACCCCTCAAAGCCCTGGCGAAGATCATTCCCGAGGAACTCGTTCAGGCCGACTATGCCCAGTGGCAGCGGCAGGTTCAGTTGGCGGTGACGGGTTTTGACGAGGTGCAACTGGAGCAAGTCTATGGACAGATTTTTTCCAGTTATCCCCTGGCCGTGGTGTTCCAGGACATCCTGATGCCGATCTGGAAGCTGATGTTGCAGCGCCATGAAGCGTTCGGTCAGACCAGCGAATGGCTATTTCTGGATGGTTTTCTGCGATCTCGCGTGTTGCAACGCATGCTGCTGGTGCGCGTCATGCAACCGCGACGCGTAATTGTCTGCGCCTTGGCCGATCAGGCCCATGAACTTGAAGTGCTGGTCACGGCGCTGTATCTGAGCAGTGTCGATTCGGCCATTCAATTGCTGAGCATCGGTCAGCCCTTTGACGAGCTGACGCTGGTTTGCGAGCGGATCAAACCCACGGCGCTGGTGCTGGTGTCCAATCACGCGCCGGCTCCCGAATTGCCTCGACGGTTGAATCGACTGGCCCTGAGCCTGGACTGTCAGTTGTTGCTGGCCGGCGATGCCTCGGACCTGGCACAGGACAGCCTCGTCGGTACGTCGATCGGGTGTCTGGGGAATGAGGGGATGGTAATGCGCCAGCGTCTGAAACAGTTCCTGGCAGGCAACCTGGATACTTGAATCAGATGTGCAGGGCGGGATGCGTCAGACGATGTTGCTGAAGGATGTACTGACGCAGACGCTCGGTCTCGTCCTTGTCGCTCTGGCTCAATTCGTAAGCGTAGAAACCATGCTCGGTTTCACGCTCGAAAGTGCCGCGTAACGCAATCCGCTCATAGCCTGACGGGCTGAACCACAGCGCGAAGTGCTTGGGTGGTTTGGTCTTGTTGCGCACTTCCAGCAATACCCCTTTGAACGATATTTCATGCACCCACATCGTGCCAGGTTGGCCCTTGGCATTTTCCAGCGCCACCGGCTCTTCAAGTGTCAGGCGCCATGGTCGTACCATCGGCCCGTCTTCAAAAATACTCGGCACGCCCAAGCGCAAATGCAGCGCATGAAACTCGTCTTCCACCAGGTGCAGCGGAAAGGTCATTTGCTGGTTTTCGAAATTGGCCTGGATGGTGACTTGCTCATGTGCCGCCAGGCGCGTGAGCAAGTCACGGATCTGCGATCCACCGTTGACGAGCAGACTCGACGTCGCATCCCGCACATTGAGTTGCGGGTTGTGTTGCATGGTCTGGATAAAATCCAGCTCATCCTGTGTCAGGAGTGCGTCGCGTTGCATGGCTAACTCGAAAGAAAAAGTTACAAAGTCATCGGTGATTGTAGTTAATGACAATTAATTCGCAGTTTTGTTTTTGCCGTTCGTCGCTTTCAGCGCAGCCAGTTCCGCTTGCACCTCAGCCAATTGGGCTTCCAACTGCGCAACTCGCTGCTGTGCCTTGACCTGAACCGAGACATCTTTCTGCACGCCAACAAAATAAGTCTGTCCGTCACTCTCGTTTTTCACTGTGGAAAGGGACAGTTCATTCCAGAACGGCGTGCCGTCCTTGCGGTAGTTCCTCAGGATTTCCCGGCAGGAGCCGCCACTGCTCAACGACTCGCGAATCGTTGCGAGGGCCTCTTGATCGCGGTCGCCAGACTGCAGGAAACGGCAGTCCTGGTAGAGGATTTCTTCGCTGGTGTAACCCGTCAGACGCTCGAACGCCGGGTTTACGTAAATCAGAATGTTGTCCTGTTCGCCTTCCTTTTCGGCAATCACGATGCCGTCGTTGGAAGCGTTGATCACCATTTGCAGCAGTTGAGCGTTGATCATCGGAGAGTCCTTTCCGAGTGGGTTGAGGGCAGCATTCTAAAAGATCAAATTAGCCTGTGCTGTTAATATCTGTGTTTTTTACTCAGCTTCAGGATCAGTTTGATGAAAGTTGCCATCATTTCCGGCTCGGTGTACGGCACGGCTGAAGAAGTTGCCCGCCACGCCGCCACTCTTTTAAAAGATGCGGGTTTTGACACCTTGCACAACCCGCGCGCAACACTGGCCGATATCCAGGCCTTTGGCCCGCAAGCATTCCTGGCAGTGACGTCGACCACCGGCATGGGTGAGTTGCCGGACAACCTGCAACCGTTGTATTCGACCCTCCGCGATCAATTGCCCGCCGCGTGGCGTGGCCTGCCGGGTGCCGTCATTGGCTTGGGCGATGCAAGTTATGGCGACACGTTCTGCGGTGGCGGTGAGCAGATGCGTGAATTGTTCGGCGAACTGGGCTTGCGCGAAGTGCTGCCGATGCTGCGCCTGGACGCCAGCGAAAGTGTGACCCCGGAAACCGACGCCGAACCTTGGCTGGCCGAGTTGATTAGCGCGCTTCGGAGCTGACCGGGCGCTCGCGCAGCAGGGCGAGCCAGGCTTGTGCGGCTTTTGACAGGTACGCGCCTTGGCGCCAGATAAAGGCAATGTCCCAGCGCAAATAGCTCGGGGCATTCAAGGTCAGGCGTACCACCCCTGGGCGCACCAGCCCGCGCGCCACCACGCTGGGCAACAACACCACGCCCTGGCCGGCGGCCACCAGTGCCGCGAGAAAATCCGCCTGGCCACTGCGCCCGCCTTCCTTGGGCGTAAAGCCCAGCTGATGACAGGCTTGCAGCAAGCGGTCGTTGAGCACGAAGCTGCGTTGATACAGCAGAAACGGTGTGTCGGCCAGTTCCTCCAGTCCGATCACCGTCTTGGCTGCCAGCGGATGATCGGCCGGCAGCAGCGCATCCAGCGGCTCATCGCAGAACGGCTGAAAGGCGAACTGCGGATCCTTCGGCAACAGGCTGCCACCGAGTTCGAGTTCACCGCTCAATACCGCCTGCTCGATGTTCAGGCTGCCGCCCTCCAGCAACTGAATGCTGATATTCGGGTAGCGCCGCCGGTACTCGGCAAACAGCCCGGCGAACAGCGCATCACTGCCCAGCAGTGGCAGGCCCAGGCGCAATTCCCCGCGAGCCAGTTGGCTCAAGTCGTCCAGTTCGCTGAGTAATTCGTTGCGCAGCCGCAGCATGCCTTCGGCCCGCTGCAGCACCACGCTGCCGGCGGCGGTCAGGCGCAGTTGCGAACCCAGGCGTTCGAGCAGCGGGGTGCCCAGGCTCTGTTCCAATTGAGCGACTTGTTTGCTCACCGCTGATTGGCTGATGTGCAGCGTTTTGGCCGCTTGAGTGAAACCACCTTGATGCATCACTTCGACGAAGCTGCGTAGCTGTTTGAATTCCATGTGCCGGATTCCAGATTGGAATAGTGCCGAGTCTAACAATTCGTTTCGGGGATAACAGCTCGCTCCGTAAAATGAGCGCCTGTGAGGACCGAAACCATGAATGCATCCACCTTGAAACGCCTGGCTCGATTAACTGCTGAACTGGCCGTGTTGCTCGGCATCTACCTGCTCGGCTGTGAGATCGCTGCATGGTTTGCCTGGCCGATCCCGGGCGGTGTCATCGGTATGGCGCTGTTGCTGCTGGCGTTCGCCGTTGGCGCGATCAAGCCGGCGGCGTTGCAAATGGGGGCCGGCCTGTTGATGGCTGAGATGCTGCTGTTTTTTATTCCGGCGCTGATGAGCCTGCTCGATTACGGCGGCCTGATGCGCGACGACGGCTGGCGGATTCTGCTGGTGATTGGCGTCAGCACGCTGATGGTGATGCTGGTCACCGCGTTTACCGTGGAATGTGTGGTGCGGTTGAGGAGGCCCCATGAAGCTTGAGCTGATGCCGATGTTCTGGCTGGCCTTCACGCTCTCGGCCTATTTATTCAGTCGCTGGATCTACCGGCGCACCGGGCGTTATCTGCTGTCGCCGCTGATTCTGGTTCCGGTTTTGCTGCTGGCCCTCGCTGTGCCACTGCACACCGCCTATTCGGAATATTCAAGCAACACCCATTGGCTGATGTTGGTGCTGGGGCCCGTGACCGTGGCGTTCGCGGTGCCGATCTGGCAACAGCGGCAAATGCTGATACGGCATTGGTCGGCGTTGTTGCTCGGAATGCTGGCGGGCAGCGCGGCGTCCATCGGCACCTCGTTCGGTCTGGCCAAGGCACTGGCGCTGGACAGTTCGGTGACGATGTCGCTGGTGCCCCGTTCCATCACCACGCCGTTTGCCATGCCACTGGCTCATGACCTGGGTGGCGTGCCGGAACTGACGGCGGTGTTCGTGATGTTCACCGGAGTGTTTGGGGCAATGCTCGGCGGCATTCTGTTGAAGTGGCTGCCGTTGCGCAGTGCCCTCGCGCGCGGTGCATTATTTGGCGTTGGCGCGCACGGTGCCGGCGTCAGTCGAGCCCATGAAGTGGGCGGTGAAGAAGGCTCGGTCGCAGGGCTTGTCATGGTGCTGACAGGGCTTTTGAACCTGTTTGCCGCTCCCTTGTTGGCGGCGGTCCTTTGACATGGATCCACGCTTTCCACTGAACTGACTCGTTAGGCCATCAAGCTGGCTGCCAATGCAACTACACGAAATCCGGGGGCTGACTAGACTGCTGTAACGACAGTAAAACAATAAGAACAGGAGGTCCTTGCCGTGAAAGTTGCTCCCGTCCAATCCCCCCACAGTGTCAAAGACCAGGTCAGTGCCGCCGAGTGGCAGACCCGCGTCGACCTGGCTGCCTGTTATCGTCTGGTTGCCTCGCATGGCTGGGATGATCTGATCTTCACGCACATTTCCGCCAAGGTGCCGGGCACCGAAGACTTCTTGATCAATCCGTTCGGGTTGATGTTTCACGAGATCACCGCGTCGAGCCTGGTCAAGGTCGATCAGGCCGGCAACAAGCTGATGAGCAGCCCTTACGAGATCAACCCGGCGGGTTACACCATTCACAGCGCCGTGCATGAAGTGCGTCACGATGTGGTCTGCGTGCTGCACACCCACACGGCTGCGGGTGTGGCGGTGTCGGCGCAAAAACAGGGCATTCTGCCAATCAGTCAGCAGTCATTGTTTGTTCTGTCCAGCCTGGCTTACCACGCTTACGAAGGCGTTGCCCTGAACCACGAAGAGAAGGCGCGCCTGCAAGCCGACCTGGGTGACAACAATTTCCTGATGCTGCACAACCACGGCTTGCTGACCTGCGGCAACACCATCGCCGACACGTTCCTGATGATGTTCACCTTCCAGCGCGCGTGCGATATCCAGGTGCTGGCGCAGAACGGTGGTGCCGAGTTGATTGCCATCGAACCGCAGATTCTGGCGGGCGCCAAGGCGATGATCGCCGGCGTGACCAAAAGTGCTCAAGGGATGGGCGGCGCGTTGGCCTGGCCGGCGTTGCTGCGCAAACTCGATCAACAAGACCCGGGTTATAAACTCTAATGGCGCTCGCGGAGATCCCCCTGTGTGTCTGGCGCAAACGCAGCCAGACGTTTGTATTTCGTGGCCAGACCATCCGTTACTGGACGGCGGGGCAGGGTGAGCCTCTGCTGCTCATCCATGGCTTCCCGACCGCCAGTTGGGACTGGCATTACCTGTGGCAACCGCTGACGCAGCGCTATCGGGTGATCGCCTGCGACATGCTCGGCTTCGGCGATTCAGCCAAACCGGTCGATCACGAATACAGCCTGTTGGAGCAGGCCGATCTGCAACAGGCCTTGCTCGCGCACCTGAGCGTCGAGCAGCCGGTGCATGTGTTGGCCCACGATTATGGCGACAGCGTGGCTCAGGAATTGTTGGCCCGGCATTACGAAACCCGCATCAATATCGCCAGTTGTGTGTTCCTCAACGGCGGCCTGTTTCCTGAAACCCATCGCCCGGTGTTGATGCAAAAGCTGCTGCTCAGCCCCTTGGGCTGGATGATCGGGCGAGCCTTTTCCCGCGACGGTCTGGTGAAAAGTTTCCGGCAGATATTCGGGCCTCAGACTCGGCCCAGCGAAAGCGAGATGGATGATTTCTGGGGCCTGATCGATAGCAACCATGGCCCGCGGATCATGCATAAGCTCATCGCTTATATTCCTGAGCGGCGTGTCCAGCGCGACCGTTGGGTCAACGCCATGCAGCGCGGTGAAGTCCCGTTGCGGGTCATCGATGGAGAAGTCGATCCGATTTCCGGCGCGCACATGGTCAAGCGCTATCGGGAACTGATCCCTGATCCGGACACGGTCTTGCTGCCTGATATTGGCCATTACCCCCAGACCGAAGCGCCGGCGCAGGTGCTCAAACATTACCAGGAGTTTCGTGATCGGCTGGTTTCACCGTCGCGCAGGGTAGCCTGTTCCTGACTATCCCCCAGCCTTATCGGGCACCATTCAGCCCTACCCGTGTTCATTGTGACCAGCAGCCTGGTGCCTGACACTCGGACTTATTGTCCCTGGTCTGCTGGAGTTCCCCATGAATGAGTCTGTGCGCTTCGAAGATAAAGTCGTGATCGTCACGGGTGCAGGCGGCGGCCTGGGCCGGGCGCACGCGCTGCTGTTCGCCAAACAAGGCGCCAAAGTATTGGTCAACGACCTCGGCGGCTCGGCTCAAGGCGAAGGCGCCAACGCGTCGGCGGCAGACCGCGTGGTGGCGGAAATTCGCGAGGCCGGCGGCATTGCCGAAGCCAACCACGACTCCGTCACCGACGGCGACAAAATCGTCCAGCACGCCCTCGACGCTTTCGGTCGCATCGACGTTGTGGTCAACAACGCCGGGATCCTGCGCGACAAGACCTTCCACAAAATGGACGACGCCGACTGGGACCTGGTTTATCGCGTCCACGTCGAAGGCGCCTACAAAGTCACCCGCGCCGCCTGGCCGCACATGCGCGAGCAAAACTATGGCCGCGTGATCTTCACCGCTTCGACCTCGGGCATCTACGGCAACTTCGGCCAGTCCAACTACGGCATGGCCAAACTCGGCCTTTACGGCCTGACCCGCACACTCGCCATCGAAGGCCGCAAGAACAACATCCTGGTCAACGCCATCGCGCCCACCGGCGGCACTCGCATGACCGAAGGCCTGATCCCGCCGCAAGTGTTCGAGCAACTCAAACCGGAACTGGTCAGCCCGTTGGTGGTGTACCTGGCCAGCGAGAATTGTCAGGAAACTTCCGGATTGTTTGAAGTCGGCGGCGGCTGGATGGGCAAGGTGCGCTGGGAACGCAGCCTGGGCGCCGGGTTTGATCCGCGTGTGGGGTTCTCGCCGGAGGATGTGGCGGCGCATTGGCAGCAGATTTGTGATTTCGAAGGGGCGGCGCATCCGAAGGACAATATTGAGGCGCTGAAGGAAATGATGGGGAATTTGCAGAAGTATTCGATTTAAAAGTGTAAGGGGAGCAAGCATGAATGCTGGCTCCCTTATGTTTATTCTTCGGGTTTGAAGCCTGGTTTTCCGTTGGCGGCTCGCCATTGCTTGATTGCTTTTAGTACACCGGCAGGGCTGTCTTCAACGCCCGGTTCGGGATAATACAAAATACCTGTTCCGTTTGGGTGTTCTGAAGTACTTACGATGTGGTCGACAATTGCATCGTGCTCTTTCTCCGATGAGTAGTCGCCTTCAATCAATCGGTTTATCAGGCTTATATATTCGGATTCTGTGTATTCTTCGAATTTTTTTTGAAAGGTCATCTTATTTATCTCCTTTTTTGGAGTGGGTTTTGATGTGTTGTTTTGGTGTTAATACTCGAAGATTATCTAGATCGTAGACCGAGCCACCTTCGCTGATTGGTATGATGTGATGAATTTCAAACTTTTGCCGTCCACCCACTTGCTCTGATGGCAGAGCGCTTGGAGAAAGCCCTCTTCTGATATCAACCTTATTGAATAAGGAGAATTGGTCCATCAGAAACTCGTCATTCGCCACCTTCCTCCAAAACTCTCTCCGAAAAGCATCGAAACTCGAAAACTCCCTCCCACGGAGTTTATCCGCAATCTGCTTGGGTATCGGCGCGCCTTCCAGTGTCGCGGACGCACCCAACCAATTTCCTGAAACCGACTGACCGGCACCGCTGGCGATACCGGGATCCTGCCGGCGATCCCTAAGCAGCGTGAAGATTGGAGGAAGGCCGGAGTCGATTGGAAAGACGGTGATGAAGCCGCCAAATCCATAACGATCAAACTCCGGATATGGATCGACTCGTCCGGTGTTGGGAGTGACAGTGGCACCTTCATAGATCGGCAGATCTGTTTCGGTCAGCGGAAAATCAGTCGAAGGATTTAATGGGTCTACTAATGGCGTCCAAGTGATGACAGGACCGTTGGCGACTGTGCCGCCGGAAACATAAACATTCTTGCGAGTATCGAAGTGGGCAAGATTCACCGGCACACGGGTGGGTATTGTTACGCCGTCAGTGGTAACGACGATGATCTCTACCTTGTTACCTATCGTCTTTGAGCCAAGTGTCACCGGCAGATCGACCGCTCCCCCGACGGCTGCCTGTTCGTACAGATTGGCGGTTGGGACCGGAGCGAGTTCTGACAGCGGAACACTGACAGAATAAAGATCACCGTTACCCAGCCTGGATGGCACCACCAGGGCGGCGAACCCGACAAGAGCTGGCGCAGCCAATGTCGCGAGAGATTCGATGGCAGCAGTTACCGCAGTGCGAAGCGCAGTCCTTAGCGCCAGTGACATCGCAGGACTATTGCCGATGGCTCCGGTCGTGCCGGCAAACGCTGGTCCGTAAGCTGCCGTCGAACCGGCATTGGCAAACGTCGGGTTTTGCCACCGAGCCTCTGTTTCCTCTCGCCATTGCGCTTGGAGGCGGGATTGATCAGCGTGGCGCTGGGCCTCAGCCTGCGCCGCCAGACGAGCCTGTTTCCGTCTGTGTTTTTGTGTTTTTTTCTGCGCCAGTAACAGCTTCTTCTGGCGAACTTGCTCTGCTAGCCGCAGCGCTTCTGCCTGTGCTTCCAATCGAGCTTGTTGCCGTTTATGTTCTTGTTCCTCCGACTGTGCTTTCTTCTGGTGTTCGAGGCGTAGCCTCTCGGCCTCGGCCCTTTCTGCGAGAAGGGTTTGCTGGCGGGCAAAATCTTGCGCCTTAATCTCTGCTGCATGCTTTTCAGCGCGTAGTTGCTCGGCTTGCCGTTTACTCTCTGCTTGTGCTTCGAGAAGCGCCCGTTCTGCAGCGACCTGCTGCGCGGCCGCTTGCGCCGCAACCCGAGCTTGTTCCTCCGCCACTCGCCGCGCGTTTTCCAATGCTGCAAGTCGCGCTTGTTCTCGCGCACGGGCCGCAGCTTCCTCGTTTCTGCGGACCAACTCAGCTGCTGCCCTTTGTGCTTCTTCATTGGCCTGAACTACCCTCAGGAAGTTCTGCACATCTGCGGTTCGTTGGTTGAGCGACTGGATTGTTTGAGACAACAGTCTGGCGTCGTGTCCCGCCCTCAAGGATTGAGCCCAGGCTTGCATGGCAATGCCATTTGGCCCCGGTCGCGGTTCCATCTTCGTGGCTTTTATCATGAATTCGTTGATATGCCGGTTAAATGGATCACCCCCAAAAAACGTATTGGCAGTCGCTGTTTTACTTTGCAGCTCCACGGCTTTTCGTTGTGTCAGTGTGTTGAGTACGCCGAGTTCCCGAATGATCGACTGCGAAGGTGGAAGTGGATCGGTGGGGCCTTCAGTTCTGACCGATGCCAGTTCGGCTTCGATGGCCTGTGGCAATTGCCCGGACTTGTTCTGATATTCCTGTTCCAGCGCTTTGGTTTCGCGTTGGACTGTGAGCAGATTTTGATTAAAAGCACTCAGGCCGTGGCCGATCGGCCCGGCTCTATTGTCATTTGATGTGAGAGGCGCTGGCGTCATGTGATCTGGAGCAACGCCTATCGTATGAATGGGCGTGCGAATATCAAGAGAGCCTGGTCTCGGTGGCTTTTGCATATTCATATCCTTTTGAATGTGCATAGGGATTGAGAGAAATAGCGTGTTGGCGGTGATCTTTTAAATAATTACATTTCCGCTACTTCTTCCTGCCATTAAAAGTTACAACGCAAATTGAATGTGTGGGTCCGAGATAGGCGTCAGTCTTTACATATAAAGCAGTGAGAAATTTCGATGGAACGGGGATAAAGGCAGGATATTCTTTCGCGTAAAACGATATTTCTTAGGCTGCTACAGGAAACACTCTGTAGGAACGTCGCCCATAAAAAAGGCCGCTGCAAACGCAGCGGCCAAAGTAAGACGTTGGATCAAGGAGCTACAAATCAACGTCAGTGAACACGGGGCGATCAATCGATAAAGCGTCGATTCATCTGGATTCTGTCGCCAATGGCGTGGGCTGATCACATGCCATCGCTTCGCGCTTTCTGGCGGTTTACCGTGAAAGCCCGGCAAGAATAAGCCGTTGAGCCGAAAGGAAAAACAGCGATTCGCGACATGCTCTGTTGCAGCATGAGTAACAGTCCGCCCCGCCAGGTCCCCTGTAGCCGCTCTGTGGCATCCGTTCACCATGCATCTGGCTGATAACCCCCCATCCAGCCCATCCATGCCCGGCGCAAACCCCCGTCCCGTCAGGCCATTCATCCTTTAGAGGTACACCACGAATACCTCCTTGGTGCGCTTATCGCTCCCAACCTGCGGCAGTAGGGTGGGGCCTTCTGTCACTCACCGGGGAAGACGCATGACAAAAACAACAATGCGCGCCATCTTCACGCCGCAAGCGCTGGCCGCTGCGGTTGCCTTGGGCTGCTGTGCCCAGGCGCAAGCGGTTGCATTCAACATCGGCGAAATCGAGGGGACCTTCGACTCCTCGCTGTCCGTCGGCGCGAGTTGGGGCATGCGCGATGCCGATAGAGCGTTGGTGGGTACGGTCAACGGCGGGACCGGTCAGTCTTCGACCGGTGATGACGGCCGGCTGAACTTCAAGAAGGGCGAAACGTTCTCCAAGATCTTCAAGGGCCTGCACGACCTCGAATTGAAATACGGCGACACCGGCGTGTTCGTCCGTGGCAAGTACTGGTACGACTTCGAGCTCAAGGACGAAGATCGCGAGTTCAAGCCGATCAGCGACAGTGGTCGCAAGGAAGGCGCCAAGTCGTCCGGTGCGCAGATTCTCGATGCCTTCGTTTATCACAACTATTCCATCGCCGACTTGCCAGGCACCGTGCGCGCCGGCAAGCAGGTGGTCAGCTGGGGTGAAAGTACTTTCATTGGCAACTCGATCAACAGCATCAACCCGATCGACGTGTCGGCGTTCCGTCGTCCGGGCGCCGAGATCAAGGAAGGGCTGATTCCGGTGAACATGCTGTTCGCCTCCCAGGGCCTGACCGATCAGCTCTCGGTGGAAGGGTTCTATCAACTGGAGTGGGACCAGACGGTCGTCGACAACTGCGGCACCTTCTTCGGCAACGACGTGGTGGCGGATGGTTGCAACAACAACTACACCGTCGGCAGTCCCGCGATTGCCCCGTTGGCGCCTTTGGCGGCTGCCTTCGGTCAACCGATCCAGGTGACCCGCGAGGGCGTGGTCGTTCCCCGTGGCGGCGATCGCGATGCGCGGGATTCCGGGCAGTGGGGTACGGCGTTGCGCTGGCTCGGTGACGACACCGAGTACGGCCTGTATTTCATGAATTACCACAGCCGCACACCGACGGTCGGCACCACCACCGCCGGCCTGTCGACGCTGGCCAGCCTGCCGGGCATGGTAAGTGTGGCCAACCGACTGGCGCCGGGCAGCGGTGCAGGCCTGGCCCAAAGCGTGATGCTCGGACGCGGTCAGTATTACCTCGAATACCCGGAAGACATTCGTCTCTACGGCGCGAGTTTCTCCACCACCTTGCCTACCGGCACCGCGTGGAGCGGCGAGATCAGCTATCGCCCAAATGCTCCGGTACAGGTCAGCACCAACGACCTGACCCTGGCCATGGTCAACCCGATTGCCGGTGGCGCCGCATCGCCGATTGCCACCACGCCTGGCGCTGACAACAAAGGCTACCGCCGCAAGGAAATCACCCAGATCCAGAGCACCCTCACGCAGTTCTTCGATCAAGTGTGGGGCGCCCAGCGTTTGACCCTGGTCGGCGAGGCGGCGGTGGTTCATGTCGGTGGCTTGGAGTCGCGCAGCGATCTGCGTTACGGCCGCGACTCGGTCTACGGCCAGTACGGTTTCGGCGGCGACACCGACGGTTTCGTCACTTCGACCTCCTGGGGCTACCGCGCCCGGGCGATCCTCGATTACGCCAACGTGATCGGCGGGATCAACCTCAAACCCAACCTGTCCTGGTCCCATGACGTCGCTGGTTACGGTCCCAACGGGCTGTTCAACGAAGGCGCCAAGGCGGTCAGCGTCGGCGTCGATGCCGACTACCGCAACACCTATACCGCGAGCCTCAGTTACACCGACTTTTTTGGCGGTGACTACAACACCCTGGAAGACCGCGACTTCCTGGCACTGAGCTTCGGCGTGAACTTCTGATCTGGCTGAGAAGGATGAATTTGATGCGCAATATGATTCTGCAATGCGGCGTCCTGGCCCTGAGCCTGCTGGCGGCCAACGTGATGGCGGCGGTGTCGCCTGACGAAGCGAACAAACTCGGCACCAGCCTCACGCCGCTCGGCGCCGAGAAGGCCGGTAACGCGGATGGTTCGATTCCTGCGTGGACCGGTGGCATCCCGAAAAACGCCGGCGCGGTGGACAGCAAAGGCTTCCTGGCTGACCCGTTCGCCAGCGAAAAACCGCTGTTCGTGATCACCCCGGCCAACGTCGACAAGTACAAGGACAAGCTCTCGGAAGGCCAGGTGGCGATGTTCAAGCGCTACCCGGAAACCTACAAGATCCCGGTCTACCCGACTCACCGCACCGTGGCTGTGCCACCGGAAATCTACGAATCGGCCAAACGCAGCGCGCTCAACGTGAACAGCATCAACGAGGGTAACGGCCTGGCGAATTTCACCGGCAACCGCTACTACGCGTTCCCGATTCCGAAGAACGGCGTGGAGGTGTTGTGGAACCACATCACCCGTTATCACGGTGGCAACCTGCGCCGCATCATCACCCAGGTGACGCCGCAGACCAACGGCAGCTACACGCCGATCCGCTTCGAAGAAGAGATCGCCGTCCCGCAATTGATGAAGGACCTGGACCCGGAAAAAGCCGCCAACGTGCTGACCTTTTTCAAGCAGTCGGTCACGGCGCCAGCGCGTCTGGCGGGTAACGTGCTGCTGGTGCACGAAACCCTCGATCAGGTGAAAGAACCGCGCCTGGCGTGGATCTACAACGCCGGCCAACGCCGTGTGCGTCGCGCGCCGCAAGTGGCCTACGACGGGCCGGGCACCGCCGCCGATGGCTTGCGCACGTCCGATAACTTCGACATGTTTTCCGGCGCGCCGGATCGCTACGACTGGAAACTGGTCGGCAAGAAGGAAATGTACATCCCCTACAACAGCTACAAACTCGACTCGCCGAGCCTCAAATACGACGACATCGTCAAGGCCGGCCACATCAACCAGGACCTGACCCGCTATGAACTGCACCGCGTCTGGGAAGTGATCGGCACGGTCAAGCCGAGCGAGCGGCACATCTACGCCAAGCGCCACATGTACATCGACGAAGACAGCTGGCAGGTAGCGCTGGCGGATCACTACGACGGTCGCGGTCAGCTGTGGCGAGTGGCCGAGGGGCACGCCCAGTACTACTACGATCACCAGACCCAGGCATACACCCTGGAAGCGCTCTACGACATCATTGCCGGTCGCTACATTGCGCTGGGGATGAAGAACGAGGAGAAGCACAGTTTTGAATTCGGCTTCGAAGCCAAGGCGGCGGACTACACGCCATCGGCGCTGCGTGCCGAGGGTGTTCGGTAAGGGTTTTGATACATCGACAGTACAAAAGGCGACCGCTTGGTCGCCTTTTTTATGGGTGTCAATCAGCGTCCTGAATACTTCTAAACAAGCGGGTTGGAGAGGGCTAGGGTTGCCGGACAATTATAAATAGGCACGCCGCAATGACCGCCATGACCCCGTGTCTTGACCGTTCTGGATTCCTGCCCCGTCTGTCCTCTCATCACCTGTCGCGTGATCGATTGACCGAGCCCTTGCTGGCTTCCACGTCGCGGGTGAAATTACTCTGCGCACCGGCCGGCAGCGGCAAGACCGCGCTGCTCGCCGACTGCCTGTTGCAAGCGCCGCCACATTGCCGGGTGGGCTGGTTGCCGTTGTCTGGGGTGGCGATGAGCGCGGCGGATTTTCGTCAGCGTGTGGCAGATGCACTGGGGTTGGCTTCGTCGGAAGAGTCGGCGATGCTCGGCGCGCTGGCTCGATTGCAGGCGCCGACCTGGTTGTTTCTTGATGACTACTGTCGCGTTCCGAACCCGGAACTCGATCACCTGCTGGATCGCATGCTGGCCGTCAGCAGCCCGATGCTGACCTGGTGGCTGGGCGCCCGTCGTCGCCCGCAATGCAACTGGCCGCGCTTGCTGCTCGATGACGAATTGTACGAATGTGAGCGCGCCACGCTGGCCTTCAATCAAGTTGAAATCGCCTCGCTGTTGCATCACCTGACACCGGCCGATGCCAGCACCGCCGCCAGCAAGATTATCCAGCGCAGCGGAGGTTGGTGTGCCGGAGTACGCGTTGCGCTGCTGCAAAAATGCGACTGGTCGCGCAACGATCCGCATCACAACCGACCGGACACGTTGCTCGATTACCTCGAACACGAACTGTTCACCAGCCTGACCCCGGAGTTGACGGAAGCCTGGCGGGTGCTCGCGCATTTGCCACGCTTCAATGCACGGCTGTGCGATCACCTGTTTGGCGCGGGGGAGGGCGCGCAATGCCTGAAGACGTTGCAGGACCTGGGTTGCTTTATCGAACCCTGGCAGGACTCGGTCGACTGGCTGCAGATCTTCCCTCCCCTCACGCAATTGATGCGCGATGAACAATGGCCGGCCGGGCGTTCCTGGCATCGCCGCGCCTGCCAGTGGTTCGCCGCCGAACTGGACTGGAAAGCTGCGTTCGAGCAGGCCTTGCTGGCCGAAGAATTCGAGGTCGCGGTCAGCCTGTTGCAGCATTTCAGTTTCGAGCATTTGTTCGAGGAGCAGACGGTGGTGCTGTTGTTGCGGTTGTACGAGCAACAAGGCGAAGCACTCATGTTCGGTTCGCCGCAACTGGTCGGGTTGATCACGGCGGCGTCGCTGTTTGCCGGGCGATTTGAACAGGCCGGGGATTGCATCGAGCAGTTATCACGATTCACCCCGCAGCCGTCGGCGATTCTGCAACGGCAACTGATCGCGCGGTGGCAGGCGCAGCAGGGTTGGCTGTTGCATCTGCAGGGGCGCACAGAGGGCTCACGCGCGCATTTTCTCGATGCGCTGAATGACCTCGGCCCCGAGCTCTGGACTGTGCGCGTGATGTGCTTGTCGGGGTTGACTCAACAGGCCTTGCTGCGGGGCGAGCTGGATGTCGCTCAGGCGATGAATCGTGAAGCTTTATGCCTGGCGCGTGCACAAGGCTCGCTGGTTTTCGAAGGCCTGCTGGAGCTCGATCATGCGCAATTGCTGGAGCAGCGTGGTGCTCTCCAACGTGCCGAACACTTGCTCGCCAATGTTCACCTCATGTTTACCAGGCAGCAGCGCAATGCCGAACCTTTGCTCGGACGCTTGGCGTTGCAGCGTGGCCGTTTGAATCTGTCTCAGGGGCGGGATGCGCAGGCGGCCGAGTTGTTTGAAAGTGGCTTGCGGATTTGCCTGCGCAACCACGACAAGCGGGTTTTGTATGGCTTTCTTGGCCTGGCGCAACTGGCGGCCAATCAGCGTGATTATGACCTGGCGTTTGCTCATCTACGCGACGCTGAGCGGCTGATGCAGCAGCGACAGAGTCCTGACACCGTTTACCGCGGCGTGCTGTTGCAAATCAGCAGTCATTTCTGGTTGCAGCAAGGCCGTCCCGAACTGGCCTGCGAAGCACTCACTCGAGTGCTGCGTCACTATCGTGGTCCGCATGCGCGGCAAGCACCTCCCGCCACATTGATGTTGATTGCACGGATCGAATATTTACTGGTGCTGGCGCAAGTTTATCTACACCAGGTCGACGACCCGATGAGCCCATTTGAACAAATGCTTGAGCAGTCCCAGAGGGCCGCCATGCCGACACTGGAGGTTGAACTGCTGTTCGCAAGCTCTGAAGGAGCCTGGTTGAAGGGGGATATGGCTGGCGCCAGGGAGTTCTTGCGCAACGGCTTGAACCTCGCCGAGCGCTGTGGGCTGCGCCAGGCACTTGGTGAATTACAACTGCGTCAGCCGGGGTTACTGTCGTCGCTGGGTATTGCCGAAAGTTTCACTGAAAACAGCACAGTGGTCAGTGAAATTAATCCACTCAGTCAGCGTGAGTCTGAAGTACTGAAGTTAATTGCCATGGGTAATTCCAATCAACAGATTGCAGAGCAGTTGTTTATCTCGTTACATACGGTTAAAACTCATGCTCGACGTATTCATGGAAAGTTAGGTGTCGAACGCAGAACTCAGGCCGTTGCAAAGGCCAAGCGACTGGGTTTGCTGGATTAAAGTCGGGTGTTGGTTTGTTACGGCGCTTTTGCTTTTTTATTGCGATTAAACGTGTGTTGGATGTAGTCGGGTTGTGCGGTGAGGCTTGATTAATATGTGGAAAAAAGTTTGATGTTTTTATCTTGGAAGATGAGCGTTAGTGTTTGTTGGTAGAGCAATTGGCATAGTGCCATTGATGTTATCAACAAGGATGATTTGGTGAGTTTTAATAACAGTGTGCCTAGTAAGCGAGATAGGCGATTGGATTACTGGCGTCAGAGTTTTTCCGCGCAAAACGTTCAGCATTTTCTGGGGCTTGAAGCAGCGTTGGTTGAAAGTGAAAAGAGTCTGAATGAAGCGTTGGGCCCACGCGCTTCTCTAAAGGCTTATGCACTGAACCGTGCCCGTTCATGGGCACGCAGCGCCGCAGGTGTCGAATGTGAACCCGACCAGATTATCGTGACGTCCCGACATACGCTGCGCGTTGCTGACAAGCAGATAATTCAAGAGGATAAAAGATCGCTGACCGAGTTCGCGATCTTTGGTCTGCAAATTAAGACGCTTCAAGAATTGAGTTTTACAGGTCCGGTTTTCCCGGGGCTTACCAGCGCTAGCCTCCAACAATGGCTTGCCTCGGTCGACATTCGTTCTGACTTCGCCGTGATGATGACGACCGATGCAACCGGGGCGATCAATGAAGCGATGCAAGAGCATTTGGCCAGACAGATAGAGTTCACTCTATTTTGCGCGAGTGTCGAGCGTGTTTACGAACGTCTGGACGACCGTTGGGTGCTGCGATACCTGGCGGGTGATCCGGCCTTGTTTGTCCGTGGTGTGGTGTTGCCGGGCACGGGAGCGGCAATGAAAGATCTGTTTGTCATCAGCGATAGAGGGAATCCGCAGGGGCGCAACATCCTGTATGCGCCCGGCGCTCCCGATGAGAAGGTCTGGCACAGCTTTGAAAGCATCGTCGAGATGGGCAACGCCGTCGGTGATTGGGCCAGCAAGTCTTCGGATTTTATCGATGATCAAGTTGATAGCCGTTATCGGGATTCGGCTCACTTGTTTTTTCGAGAACTCGCGGCGAATAAACGCTTCTGGAAAAATGACGATGTAAAACTACTTGAGTTTATCGCGCCAAAAGCGGGGCAACCTCTGTTTGGTGTGGTGTCTGAAAGAATTCGTCGAGACAACATTGAAGCGAACGAATTGGCTTCGGCAAATTATCGGAATGCGCCTGTTTTCTGGCGCGAGCAGTTTGCTCGACTCAATACTGAACTCAAGGCGTTGTATACCGTTGAGGCGCGGGATCATACGTTGATCTCGTATCATCAGTTTGCGTATGACTTGATTAAGTACCAAGTCGAGCAGGTGCTGAAATCTCGAGGGGAACATGTCTCAGTTGATCCGGATTTAATCATTATCGAGTTAAGTCCTTCGGAAAAATTGTCACTCACTTCCGTTATTGTCAATGAGCGTGTTTTCGACGCCAAAAATGAAGGCGATGCGAAACCTTCGTACTACCCAAGATTCAGCCTGGCGGCGGGGCAACCTGAATTCAAGAAACTGGACATATACGAGTTGTCTTCGTGGTCCAAGGTGTTACGTCCAGGTGAGCAATATATCGATATGCTGCGCTCGGTTTATCTGGATTCCTCCGAGTTGAGTTACGCGTTCAGGCGCGGTGTCCATCAACAGCGTCAGCTGGCGGAAATGAACCGGGCCGCGCTGTCAGAATACTTTCAACAGCGAATGACCTACGCGCAACTCAATGGTCTTTTGAATTTAACAAGTTCGCTGGAGCGTGCGCAGACTAGCCCTCCGCTGGGTGATTATCCCGCGATGGAAAACAGTGTTTACCAGCTTCATCTTGGTCGGCGTCGCCCGGTGGAGGGGGTCTATGTATTCCGGCTCATGACCGCGGGGAAAAACGAGGATTGGTTGTATACCCCGCAAGCTCCAGACGGTTTATGGTTTCGCCCGTTCAGTCATTTTGATGCGTCGGTTCGTATCAAGGGGTTGAGGGAGTACTACTCTACGCGTGTTCACTTCACCGATCGGCTGGCGGTCAGCAATTACTTTGATGGGCTTGAGGCCTCGACGCGTAGCCTGCCACCGCCTGCATTGGAGCACGACAGTCGGGTCCGAAACTTTGTCAGGTCTTACGACGCCATGGTCTGGCGCGTCATCAGGGATGTGGACGCGCAGACGACCAGTCTGGCCGAGATCATTGCGGGCTTGACGTACAACGCTGTCATCACTGCAGCACAGGTCATCAGCCTGGTTATTCCTCCTCTAGGGCTCGCGGTCGCCGGGATACAAATCACCAAAAACATTCTTGAAGGTGCGCAGGCCTATCACGATGGGGACAAAAACAAAGCCATCACCCATTTCAAGGACGCATTGATTGATCTGGCCTCGTTGGGCTATGGCAAATACAAAGAGCTGGGCAAGGGCGCAATTACCGCCGCGCAAAAAACGCTGATCGAGCTCGCGGGTGATGCGAAGACAGTTGCAGGCCTGGTTTCGGCAGCCATTGGGCAAGAGGTTCCGCACAAGGTACTGCTGCAAATTGTTCAGGATGTATTGGCTGACACCCAGGCACGGGGCAGCAAAACCATCGTCCGTTAACCCTGCTGATTAATCGTTGATCGGATTCGCTGCGCGGACGGGCTCATGACCCATCCGCCAGCTCACGGCCCGCGTCGCCGCCAGCAATCGCTGCGCCGCCGGGCCGTTTTCGTCGGCGTGAAATAACGAGGTCGGGCCGACAATGGTCATGACCGCCGCCACATTCCCTACCGCGTTGAACACCGGTGCAGACAAGGCGTCCACCCCCGGCATGAGCAAACCATGCACATGATGCAGGCCGCGCTCGCGGATCTGTTCGCACAAGGCCGCATAGGCCTGATCGTCCGCCAAGATGTGGTCAGTGGCGTTTTGCAGTTCCTGATCGCGCAGGTCCACGGTTTCGCGCTTCGGTAGATACGCGCCAAACACCAGGCCAGTGGACGAGCTGAGCAACGGCAATACCGAACCCAATTGCGTCACCACCGTCACCGCTCGCACCGCCGGTTCGATGTGCACCACGGTCGCGCCCTGATTGCCCCATACCGCTAAAAAGCAGGTTTCATTCAGTTCATCGCGCAACTCGGCCAGGGGCAGAGCAGCGACTTTCAGCACGTCCATACTGTTGAGTGCGGCAAGGCCGACGCGCAAGGCTTCGCGGCCCAGACCGTAGTGGTTGGTCGCTGCGTTTTGCTCGGCAAAACCGCTGGCGATCAGCGCCTGCAAATAACGATGAACCTTGCTCGCCGGCATCTGCACGTGTTCGGCCAGGCGCGACAGCGAGGTCGAGGGCGACAACTCGGCCAGGGCCTTGAGGATGTCGGTGCCGACCTCGGCCGAGCGGACTTTCTGTTTGTCGTTGTTGCGCGGCGTTTCCATGAAGGCGGTCTGATCCCGGGACGAATGGGCGTCTTTATAGCTTGACGGTCAATACCAATCAAATTACGTTATGCGTAATCGAATTACGATAAAAATAACCCGGGCGTGCCCAGACCTCTCAAGCGGAGCGACAGGCCATTGCCTACTCCCTGTTCAGGAGGCTCCATGAACCTCGATTCAACGGCGCCAGCGCTGGCTTATCAGTCAGGCTTCGGCAACGAATTCAGCAGCGAAGCGTTGCCCGGCGCACTGCCCGTCGGCCAGAACTCCCCGCAAAAAGCCCCCTACGGCCTCTACACCGAACTGTTCTCCGGTACCGCGTTCACCATGGCTCGCGCCGAAGCGCGGCGCACCTGGATGTACAGGATTCAGCCGTCGGCCAATCACCCGGCGTTCGTCAAACTGGATCGGCAACTGGCCGGCGGCCCGTTGGGTGAAGTGACCCCCAATCGCCTGCGCTGGAACCCGTTGGACATTCCGAGCGAGCCGACCGACTTCATCGACGGGCTGGTCAGCATGGCCGCCAACTCGGGCCCGGACAAACCGGCCGGGATCAGCATCTACAGCTACCGCGCCAACCGCTCCATGGAGCGCGTGTTTTTCAATGCCGACGGTGAATTGTTGCTGGTGCCAGAACAGGGTCGCCTGCGCATCGCCACCGAATTGGGCGTACTGGAACTGGAACCGCTGGAAATCGCCGTGCTGCCGCGCGGTCTGAAATTCCGCGTCGAACTGCTCGACCCGCAAGCGCGCGGCTACATCGCCGAGAACCACGGCGCGCCACTGCGCCTGCCGGACCTGGGGCCGATCGGCAGCAACGGTCTGGCCAATGCCCGGGATTTCCTGACGCCCGTCGCGCACTACGAAAACCTCAAGCAACCGACCACCCTGGTGCAAAAATTCCTCGGCCAGTTGTGGGGCTGCGAGCTTGATCATTCGCCGCTGAACGTGGTCGCCTGGCACGGCAATAACGTGCCGTACAAATATGACCTGCGCCGTTTCAACACCATCGGCACGGTCAGTTTCGACCATCCGGATCCGTCGATTTTTACCGTACTGACCTCGCCGACCAGCGTTCACGGTCTGGCCAACCTGGACTTCGTGATCTTCCCGCCACGCTGGATGGTGGCCGAGAAAACCTTCCGTCCACCGTGGTTCCACCGCAACCTGATGAACGAATTCATGGGCCTGATCAAGGGCGAATACGACGCCAAGGCCGAAGGTTTTGTGCCCGGCGGCGCGTCGTTGCACAGCTGCATGAGCGCCCATGGCCCGGACGGCGAAACCTGCACCAGGGCGATCAACGCCGAACTGGCGCCAGCGAAAATCGACAACACCATGGCCTTCATGTTCGAGACCAGCCAGGTGCTGCGCCCAAGCCGTTTCGCCCTCGATTGCCCGCAACTGCAAAACAACTACGATGACTGCTGGGCCACGCTGCCCGCCACTTTCGACCCGACCCGGAGATAACCCATGACTCAGACTTCCATCACTCGCAGCTGGGTTTCTTCCGCCAACGGCCATGCTGATTTCCCGCTGCAAAACCTGCCGATGGGCGTGTTCAGCGTGAAGGGTTCGGCACCGCGCAGTGGCGCCGCCATTGGCGAACACATTTTTGATCTGGAAGCTGCACTGGACGCCGGCCTGTTCGACGGCCTTGCAAAAACCGCAGTAGAAGCCACCCGTGGCGGCCAGCTCAATGCGTTTTTCGAACTGGGCCGTGAGGCTCGCGTTGCACTGCGCGAACGTCTTCTTGAGCTGTTCGCTGAAGGCAGCACCCTGCACGGCAAGATCGAAGCCCAAGGCGCAAAACTGCTGCCACTGGCGACGAATTGCGAAATGCACCTGCCGGCGAAAATCAACGATTACACCGACTTCTACGTCGGCATCGAGCACGCGCAGAACGTCGGCAAACTGTTCCGCCCGGACAACCCATTGCTGCCTAACTACAAGTACGTGCCGATCGGCTATCACGGTCGTGCCTCGACCATTCGCCCGTCTGGCACCGACGTCCGCCGCCCGAAAGGCCAGACCTTGCCGGCCGGTCAAACCGAGCCGACCTTTGGCCCGTGCGCACGTCTGGACTATGAGCTGGAACTGGGCATCTGGATCGGTCAGGGCAACGAGATGGGCGACTCGATCGCCATTGGCGACGCGGCCGATCACATTGCCGGTTTCTGCCTGCTCAACGACTGGTCGGCGCGGGACATCCAGGCCTGGGAATACCAGCCGTTGGGGCCGTTCCTGTCGAAAAGTTTTATCACCAGCATCTCGCCGTGGGTCGTGACGGCCGAAGCGCTGGAGCCGTTCCGCAGTGCTCAACCGGCGCGCCCTGAAGGCGACCCGGAGCCGCTGCCGTACCTGTTCGACAAGCGCGATCAAGCCGCTGGCGCGTTCGATATCGAGCTGGAAGTGCTGCTGCTCACCGAGGGCCTGCGCGAGCAAAAACTGCCGGCCCATCGCCTGACCCTCAGCAACACCAAACACATGTACTGGACCGTGGCGCAAATGGTCGCGCACCACAGCGTCAACGGTTGCCAGTTGCAGGCCGGTGACCTGTTCGGTTCGGGTACGTTGTCGGGGCCGGAAAACGGTCAGTTCGGCAGCCTGCTGGAAATCACCGAGGGCGGGAAAAAGCCGATCGAGCTGGCGTCGGGCGAGGTGCGCAAATTCCTCGAAGACGGCGACGAAATCATCCTGCGCGCCCGTTGCAGCCGCGACGGTTTTGCCTCCATCGGCTTCGGTGAATGCCGAGGCAAAGTGATCGCGGCGCGCTAAGAGGATCGGGTCATGGAGCTCTACACCTACTACCGTTCGACCTCGTCGTACCGGGTACGCATCGCGTTGGCGCTGAAGGGCCTGGATGTCCAGGCGCTGCCGGTCAACCTGATCGCGCCGCCAGGTGGCGAGCATCGGCAAGCGCCGTATCTGGCGATCAACCCGCAAGGCCGGGTGCCGGCCTTGCGCACCGATGAAGGCGAACTGCTGATTCAGTCGCCGGCCATCATCGAGTACCTGGAGGAACGTTATCCACAGGTGCCGCTGCTGTCCAAAGACCTCGTCGCACGCGCTCACGAGCGTGGCGTTGCGGCGGTGATCGGTTGCGACGTGCATCCGCTGCACAACGTCAGTGTACTCAACAAGCTGCGGCAATTGGGTCACGATGAACCGCAGGTGGTGGAGTGGATCGGCCACTGGATCGGTCAGGGGCTGGCGACGGTGGAGCAGTTGATTGGGGAGGAGGGTTATTGCTTCGGGCCGGAGCCAGGCTTGGCGGACGTTTACCTGATTCCACAGCTGTACGCAGCCGAGCGGTTCAACATTTCGCTTGAAGCGTACCCGCGGATTCGTCGAGTGGCGGCGTTGGCGGCAACGCATCCCGCCTTCATCAAAGCCCATCCGGCCAACCAGCCAGACACCCCTTAAAGCCTCATCCCGTCCCCGTAGGAGCGAGGCTTGCCCGCGAAGAACGATAACGCGGTCGTGCTGACAGACCAAGGCGCCCGGTTCGCGGGCAAGCCTCGCTCCTACAGGACAAGGGTCAATGAACGATCGAGTTGGGCGGGAGATGCCCCAGCCGTTCCGTCAGGCGAATCCGCTGGATCGGGTCGTCGCTGAGCAGCAGCGCATGCTCCAGGTCGAAGCGCTCGGCGTTCGGGCAGTCCAGGCGTTGATAGAGGCTGGCACGGGCCAGGTAATCGGCGGCGTTGGCGTTGCCCAGTTCCAGCACCCGTTCGGCGTCGATCAGCGCGCCGATGTAGTTATCGTGGGAAAGGTGCAACTGGCGCAGGTTGCGTGACAGCCGTTGCAGCATCTGCACCGGTTCGGCGGTCAGCAAATGCTCGGCGTTGAGTTTCATGTTCGGGCCGTACTGGCGTTGCAGCAACTCACGGCAATCGTTGGGGTACAAGCGGCGTCCGCCGCACGGGTCCAGCAGATGATCGGCGCCCGGTACCCGCAGCAGGAAGTGCCCGGGGAAATTGACCCCGACCAAAGGGATCTCCAGACGTCTGGCCAACTCCAGCGCTATCAACCCCAAAGACAGCGGCTGGCCGCGCCGCAGTTCCAACACCTTATTGATCAAGGCCACCTGTGGACGCAGCGGGGTAAAGTCGTCCTGGGCGAACCCCAGGTCATTCATCCGTCGCAACAGCGGCTGGGCCAGTTCGCTCACTGGCAGCATCGGCAAGCCATAACTGACCCGCTGCTGCAGATCCCGGAAGTCGGCCAATACCTTGTCAGGATCCACTTCTTTGTCGTGTTCAGCCGCCAACCACAACGCCGCCTCGAACAGCGCGGGAGGTAATCGTTGCAGGCAGGCAAAAAAACGTTGGCGCGGGGTCATCAAAATCTCCGGGCAATGCCTCGTTTTAGCCCCGTCTCCGGCATTCGTCCAGTGCTGCACACATGCGGTATCAGGTTATGTCCGAAAGCCAGCATGGCGGCGATGCTTATTCCGGTGCGCTTCTGCAATTTTTGGGCGCAAGCCTATACTGGCGACTACAAGAAGTGATTCGGGAGCCCTACGATGTTCGCTCTCATGCAAAGCACTCGCCTTGAATCGCTGCATCTGAGCGTCGACCCGGTCACCGGGTTGAAGGCGGTCATTGCCATTCATAACAGCCGCCTGGGGCCTGCCCTGGGTGGGTGTCGTTACCTTGCCTATCCCAGCGACGAGTCTGCGGTCGAGGATGCCATTCGCCTGGCACAGGGCATGAGCTACAAGGCTGCACTGGCCGGCCTGGCCCAGGGCGGCGGGGTGGCGGTGATTGTTCGACCGGTGCATGTGGAAAACCGCGCCGCGCTGTTCGAAGCCTTCGGCCGCTGCATCAATCAGCTCGACGGGCGCTACATCACCGCGATCGACAGCGGCACTTCAGTGGCGGACATGGATTGCATCGCCCAACAGACCCAACACGTCACCAGCACCACCTCGGCGGGCGACCCTGCGCCGCACGCAGCGATGGGCGTGTTCACCGGCATTCGTGCCACCGCCATGGCCCGTCTGGGCAGCGATAACCTCGAAGGCCTGCGGGTGGCCATTCAAGGTTTGGGCAACGTCGGTTATGCCTTGGCCGAACAGCTGCACGCGGCCGGGGCTGAACTGCTGGTCAGCGACATCGATCACGGCAAGGTGCAATTGGCGATGGAGCAACTGGGCGCTCACCCGATCGCCAACGATGCGTTGCTCAGTACGCCGTGCGACATTCTCGCGCCCTGCGGCCTCGGTGGCGTGCTCAACAGCCACAGCGTCACTCAACTGCGCTGCTCTGCAGTGGCCGGTTCGGCGAACAATCAACTGACCCATCTGGAAGTCGCCGATCAACTGGAGCGGCGGGGCATTTTGTATGCGCCGGACTACGTGATCAATTCCGGCGGGCTGATTTACGTTTCGCTCAAACACCGTGGCGAAGAACTCACGACGATTACCGCGCACCTGTCGAAAATCGCCTCACGACTGACCGAAGTCTTCGCCCATGCCCAAGCGGAAAAACGTTCCCCTGCACGGGTGGCGGACGAGTTGGCGGAGAAAGTGCTGTACCGCTGAAGCCATGCCTTTACTGCAGACATGAAAAAGGCCCTGAGCCATTCGACTCAGGGCCTATTCAATTCGGGCGTTGATTACTTCGGTGTCTTGGCGGCTTTGGCTGGCTTGGTCGGCTCAGCGGTTTCAGCCACTTCAACCGGTTCAGCCTTTTCCACCACTTCAGCTGGCGCGTTCAAGAGTTCGGACAAAGCATCCGGCTGGCTCTTGAATGCCTTGGCGAACACATCGCGATTCTTCGCCATGTAGATCCCGGCTTCTTCCACTTGCTGTTCGGTCAGGGACGGAACGGCTTTCTGCAACACTTCAGCCAGCAATTCAGCCAGTTCGAGCATTTTGTCATGACGGTCAGCTTCGGCTTTATCCATGAACAAGCGCTCCAGATCTCGGCTGCTGCGGTATACCACTTCGACGGCCATTCACCACCTCACATGCCTTCACATTAGTTGTCTGTTTCGACCACTGTATTTATATACAGCGAAAAGGATAAGCGAATCCCTGCGCTTTGGGTAGTGGCTTTTTAATGTAGACCGAAATCAGGGTTTGTCAGGTGGACCGTGTCGCTCTCTTCGCGGGCAAGCCTCGCTCCTACAGGTTGATGTGATCTGTAGGAGCGAGGCTTGCCCGCGAAGGGGCTCGTCAAGACACCAAAAAAGTGTCCAGTAGCAGCCCATCGCCATCTCACCCAACAGCCTCTGGCCTTTTTTCTGCATGCAGAACAACCGTCACGTCAAACCCGCATCATCCGCTCGAACCGAGCTAAGGAAGAATCATCGTGAAAATCAACTGGGCCGAGAACCTGCGGCAGAACGTGCACCAACTGGCCGAGTCCCTGGGCAATCTGTTCGTCGAGACCTTCCACTACCTGGCGCTGTTCGCCATCGGTGCAGTGACCGCATGGGCGGCGGTGATGGAATTTCTGGGGATGATCGAAGAAGGGCACATCAAGATCGATGACATCTTGCTGCTGTTCATCTACCTGGAACTGGGGGCGATGGTCGGGATCTACTTCAAGACCAACCACATGCCGGTGCGCTTCCTGATCTACGTGGCGATCACGGCGCTGACGCGTCTGCTGATCTCCAACGTCTCGCACCACAATCCGCCGGACATCGGCATCATCTACCTCTGCGGCGGGATTCTGCTGCTGGCGTTTGCGATTCTGGTGGTGCGTTACGCTTCGTCGCAATTTCCTTCGGTGAAAATCGAACACCCGCAACGCAAGATCGGTGCGGGTTCCGGTGAACATCCCGAAGTCGAAAAGGGCGAAATCTAAAGTCCCATGGTCGGGCGGGGCTTGGCTTTGACTTGAGGTGGCGGCAGGTTGCGATTGTCGCCATCGGTCATGGCTTCGAGGATCGACATGGCGCTGTGGCCCTGTTCGATGGCGATGCCGAACTGAATGCTTTGCACCAGGCGCTTGAGGCGCTTGGGGTCATTGCGTTGTTCGGCGCTGATCATCCGCTTGGCAACCACATGGCCACTGTTGGAGAGGGTCAGCATGATGCGGCCGTCCAGCCCCTGAATGCTCAGGTTGATCTGATAGTCTGCTGCAAAGGCATCGGTAATGAGCTGAAAAGGGTTGTCCATGATGCGTCACCGCCTGATTGAACGTGCAGTTGTTGACCGGCCATGATCGGGTTGGTTCGCATTACCGGACCATTGGCAGGCCGCTCGCTGAGGTTTCAAAAGTCCTTTTGCCTCAGACAAGACTTAGCAAGGGCCATGCCGGGAAAATTGTCGAACAATGATCACGGCAAAAAAGAGGCGGGCTCTGTGGCCCGCCTTCTTTTTGCCTGCCCGTTTCAGGGCATGAATGAGTAGATGATCGCAGACAGTGCAATCAAACCGATCAACACCACGAACACGTTTGACGCTTGCCCGGAGTACTGGCGCAAGGCTGGCACGCGGCGGATGGCGTACATCGGCATCAGGAACAGCAGGCACGCAATGATCGGCCCGCCGAGGGTTTCGATCATGCGCAGGATGCTCGGGTTGAAGGTCGCCACGGCCCAGCAACTGAGGATCATGAACAGCGCGGTGAGGCGGTTCAGCCAGCTCGCCGACATCACCCGGCCACGCCCGCGCAGGCTTTTCACGATCAGGCCCTGAAAGCCTTCGCTGGCGCCGATGTAGTGGCCGAGAAAGGATTTGGTGATTGCCACCAGCGCAATCAGCGGCGCGGCATAAGCGATGACCGGGGTCTGGAAGTGGTTGGCCAGGTAGGACAGGATCGAGATGTTCTGTGCCTTGGCGGCGGCCAAGTCAGCCGGGGACAGCGCCAGCACGCAACTGAAGCAAAAGAACATTACCGTGACGACCATCATCGCGTGAGCGATGGCGAGAATGCCGCTGCTCTTGCGTTCGGCCTGTTCGCCGTAACGCTGTTTCTGGTCAACGGCGAACGCGGAAATGATCGGCGAATGGTTGAACGAGAACACCATCACCGGGATCGCCAGCCACAGCGTCTTGAAGAACAGCGGCAGCGGCATGCCTTCGCTGGCGGTGGCGAAGAACGCACCGTTCCAGTTCGGGATCAGGCTGACACCGAGCAGCAGCAACGCCGCGACAAACGGGTAAACCAGCACGCTCATGCATTTGACGATGACGCCCAGGCCGCAACGCACGATCGCCATCAAGCCGAGAATCAACACCAGCGACAGAATCGCCCGTGGCGGCGGGGCGATGTGCAATTGATGCTCCATGAAGCTGCTCAAGGTGTTGGTCAGCGCCACGCTGTACACCAGCAGAATCGGGAAGATCGCAAAGAAATACAGCAGCGTGATCAGTTTGCCGGCGCCGATGCCGAAGTGTTCTTCCACCACTTCGGTGATGTCTCCCGAGCGGCCGGACAGCACGAAGCGGGTCAGGCCCCGGTGAGCAAAGTAGGTCATCGGAAACGCCAGCACCGCCAGGATCAGCAGCGGCCAGAAGCCACCCACGCCGGCGTTGATCGGCAGGAACAGCGTGCCGGCGCCGATGGCCGTGCCATAGAGGCCGAGCATCCAGGTGGTGTCGTGTTTGCTCCAGCCTTTGTGGGTTATTTCGCTATTGCGTGTCAGGTCTACAGCAGGATTATCGGCAGCAGGTGTACGTACATCGGTCATCGTTTGGCCTCGTTATTGTTCTTGCTCGGGCTCACGGTTACGGGCGGACAGGGAATGCTCCTCAGCACTCCACCCAGCTGACAGCCAGGCCGCCCCGTGAAGTCTCTTTGTATTTGTCGTGCATGTCGGCGCCGGTATCGCGCATGGTGCGGATTACCCGGTCCAGGGAAATGAAGTGTTTGCCGTCGCCGCGCAGGGCCATTTGCGTGGCGTTGATCGCCTTCACCGCGGCAATCGCATTGCGTTCGATACACGGCACTTGCACCAGGCCACCGACCGGGTCGCAGGTCAGGCCGAGGTTGTGTTCCAGGCCGATTTCAGCGGCGTTTTCCAGTTGCTCGGGCGTGGCGCCGAGTACGTCGGCCAGGCCGGCGGCGGCCATCGCGCACGCCGAACCGACTTCGCCCTGGCAGCCGACTTCGGCACCGGAGATGGATGCGTTTTTCTTGCAGAGAATGCCTACAGCCGCCGCACCCAAAAAGAACGCCACCACGTCATCGTCCGACGCGTCCGGGTTGAATTTCATGTAGTAGTGCAGCACCGCCGGTATGATCCCTGCCGCGCCGTTGGTCGGTGCCGTCACCATGCGCCCGCCCGCTGCGTTTTCTTCGTTCACGGCGAGGGCGAACAGGTTCACCCACTCCATGGCCGACAGCGTGGACGTGATGACATTCGGCTTGCCGATTTCCAGCAGGCTGCGGTGCAATTTCGCCGCGCGGCGCGGAACATTCAGACCGCCGGGCAGGATGCCTTCGTGACGCAGGCCTTGCTCGACGCACTCGCGCATCACCGACCAGATATGCAGCAAGCCCTGACGGATCTCGGCTTCGCTGCGCCAGGCCAGTTCGTTGGCCATCATCAACTCGGAAACCCGCAGACCGTGCAGGTTGCAGAGCTTGAGCAGTTCGGCGGCGCTGGAAAAATCGTAGGGCAACACGACGTCGCTGGCCGGTGCGATGCCCGACTCGGCTTCCGCCGCTTCGATGATGAAACCGCCGCCGATCGAGTAGTACGTTTGCTCCGATAACTCACCGGTTTCGCCGAAGGCTGTCAGAGACATGGCGTTGGGGTGGTAGGGCAGGCTCTCGTCGAGCAGCAGGAGATCGCGTTGCCAGTTGAAGGCAATGGTCTTTTGGCCGGCCAGAGACAGTTCGCCGGTTTCGCGCAGGGTCTGGATGCGGCTGTCGATGGTGGTCGGATCGATGCTGTCCGGCCATTCGCCCATCAGGCCCATGACGCAGGCGCGGTCGGTGGCGTGGCCGACACCGGTGGCGGAAAGGGAGCCGTACAGACGGATTTCTACCCGACGGACGGCGCCCAGCAAATCCTGGTCAATCAGTGCCTGGGCAAAGGTCGCCGCAGCGCGCATCGGGCCGACGGTGTGGGAACTGGACGGACCGATGCCGACTTTGAAGAGATCGAAAACACTGATAGCCATGCTAAAGCCTATACAAGCAATGGAAGAGAAATCGCTGCCATTTTTGTAGGACAAGCGCAATATCGGCGATACTGCCTACCTCGGTCCTACGTGACCAACGAAACTTCCTAAGACAGCCTTTAGCAGGACTAAACAATGAGTCGCCAATTGCACGCCCAGACTTACGTCTGGCTGCACGTGTTTTCCTGTGCCGCACGGCACTTGTCGTTCACTCGTTGCGCTGAAGAGCTGCACATCACGCCGGGTGCGGTCAGTCAGCAAATCCGTCAACTGGAAGAACGGTTGGGTTTTCGACTTTTCCACCGTCGTGCTCGCGGTGTGGAGTTGAGCGCGGAGGGCCAGCGACTGGCCATCACGGTCAACGAGGCTTACGGCAGCATTGATGCGGAATTGCGACGACTGGACGCCGGAATGATCAGCGGAATTTTGCGGGTACGCTCGATTCCATCGTTTCTGAGCAAGTGGCTGACCCCGCGCCTGCCGCGTTTGCAGCAGCGTTTTCCGGACATTCAATTGCGGTTGGTGGCCGAGGACAGCAGCGTGCCGCTGCACGAGGGTGATTTTGATCTGGCGATCGACCTGAATGACGGCAGTTATCCCGGACTGTTATCCACAACCCTGCTTGACGAGCAGATCTTCCCGGTCTGCGCCCCGAGCCTGCTGCGTGGCCGACCACCGCTGCACGGTCCGGCGGACCTGGTGCACTTTCCGCTGCTGCACGACATCACCGCCTGGCGCGGCAGCTACGAGTATGCGGAATGGGAGTTCTACCTCAATGCCATTGGCTTCGAAGGCGCGGACGTGCGGCGCGGGCATACCTTCAATCGCAATCACCTGACCATCGAAGCGGCGATTGCCGGTATGGGCGTGGCGATTGCGCGGCGAACGTTGCTGAACGATGAGTTGGAGCGGGGAACGTTGATCGTGCCGTTCGGACTGGCGGTGCCCAATCACAAGCGTTACGTGCTGCTCTATGCGCCAGGGGCGCTGAGCCATCCGGGCGTGCGCGCGGTGCATGACTGGCTGGTAGAGGAGGCGGGGATCTTTCGGAGTCTGCACCCACTGGCGGAGCGGCAGATGTGAGCAATTGTGACTAAAGAGAGGGGCGACCCAACTCCCGACCTTAACAGCGCTTTTGGCCGTTGTCCGGCTTTTTTTGCGAATCCATATTTATCTTTTTTTAGGGGTTGAAATGTTCTGCGCGCAGACCGATTGTGTAAGTAAGAGGTCACGGTGATGATGCCCAAGGGCCAGCCGATGTGCCTCTCGCGAGCTAGCTGAAATAAGGGATGAACTATGCAAATCCAAGTCAACAGTGATAACCATATTCAAAGCAGCATCCGACTGGAGGAGTGGGTACGTACTACCATTGAGAGCACGCTCGAACGTTATGAAGAGGACCTGACACGCGTCGAAGTTCATCTGCGGGACGAGAATGGCGACAAGCCAGGTCCCCATGACATGCGCTGCCAGCTGGAAGCGCGGCCAAAAGGCCACCAACCGATTTCTGTCACTCATAAAGCCGACACCCTGGAGCAAGCGATCGACGGTGCGGCGGAAAAACTTGAACATGCGCTTGAGCATCTGTTCGGCAAACTGCGGGGCAAACCACGTGCCGCTGTGGTGCCATTCGAACGAGTCGCTGCCGATGCGCTGCTGGAGGACGAGTTTCTCGAGAACGAACAGGCTGCACAAAACGGCTGAAGCCTGATTCACTTTTTACCTTCCCACTGAAAACGGGCCTGCTGATGCAGGCCCGTTCTTGTTTGGCACCCCTTATTTCAACCACGACACGTCCCTGTAGGAGCTGTCGAGTGAAACGAGGCTGCGATCTTTTGATCTTGCTTTTAAGAAGATCAAGATCAAAAGATCGCAGCCTCGTTTCACTCGACAGCTCCTACAGGGGGTGTGTTATGGCGGAAATTGCTGTTTGGTCAGAATGCTACAGACGTTTGCACATAAACCGTCCGCGGTTCCCCTACGTACTTGCCCTTGTTGTTGTCATCAAACGACCGGGTGAAGTACTGGTGGTTGAGAATGTTCTTCACCCCCACCGCCACATTCAAATCCGACAACTTCGGCCCGAAGTCATACGCCGCTCGGCTGCTGAACAGCATGTACCCGGGAATCTTGCCCGTGCTGCCGTCAGCGCTTTCGGCCGAGGTGTTGGCGTTGTCGGCAAACTGGTCGCTCTGATAACTGCTGTCGAGGTTCAGCTTCCACGCGCCTTCGGTGTAACCCACGCCAAGGGTGCCTTTGTGTTTCGAGGAGAACGGCACACGATTGCCCTTGTTCGGTCCGTCTTCGCGGATAGTCGCGTCCACATAGGCGTAAGTGGCGTAGACATCGAAACCGGCCAGTGACGGGCTCAAGTCATCCAGCGAATAGTTGATGCTGCTTTCGATCCCTTGATGACGCGTCTCGCCGCGGGCGATCACCGAGTCATTGGTCTGATTACTTTCGTACTGATTGTCGAAGTTGATCAGGAACGCGCCGATTTCCGCTCTCAGCGCACCGTTGTCGTAACGGGTGCCCAGCTCCCAGGTCCGCGCCTTTTCCGGTTTGACTTCGCCGCTGGTCACCCGGTTAGGCATCTGGCTGTATTGCACGCTGCCGAACGAGCCTTCGGTGTTGGCGTAGAGATTCCACGTGTCGGTCACGTGATAGAGCACATTCAACGCGGGCAGCGCGGTGTTGTAGTCGCCCTTGTATTTCACGTTGGTCAGGTTGTTGGTCTGCTGCGAATCGATCATCTCGTAGCGAATGCCCGGCGTGAGTGTCCACTTGCCGATGTCGATCCGGTCGTCGACGAAGAACGCATTGGCTTCGGTGCCGCCACGGGTGTCGCGATCATTGCGGCTGTTGGTGGTCGGGTAAGTATTGTTGGCGATTGGCTCGCGGTAGCGCAGTTCGTGGCCGGCTTCGTTGATGTAGCGATAGCCGACGCCGACTTCATGGCTGGTCGGGCCGAGGTCGAAGCCTTGGGCGAAACGGGTTTCCAGGCCACGCACCCAATACTCTCGCGGTGACAGCGACAGGAACGTGCCTTGGTCCAGATAACCGCTGCGCAGGGTTTTGGTGAAGAAGGTGTTGGCGGTGAATTCGCGGCGATCTTCCTGATAGCGATAGCCGAAGTTGAACATCGTCCGGCGGCCCCAGAACTGATCTTTCAGGCGGGTCGACTGGTACGGATCGGCGTCGTAATCGGCGACATTCAAGCCGCCGGGCATGTCGGCCTTGCCTTCGTAATACTGAGCCATCGCGTTGAAGCTGTTGGCGTCATCGAGCTGGTATTTGCCCTTTAGAATCAGGTCGTCGATTTCTGTATCGCTGTGTTCCCGCCAGTCGCCACCGCGGGTGCCGGAATATAACAGCGCGCCGCCCAGACCGTTGTCGGCGGTGCCGCCGGCCAGCAAGTTGCCGGTGGTTTTAAAACCGTCGTGGCTGGAGGACGGGCTGGTCTCGGTCTGGAAACCACCTTTCACGGTCGGCTCATCCGGAATCGCTCGAGTCACGAAGTTGACCACGCCGCCGACGTTCTGCGGGCCGTAACGCACCGCGCCGCCGCCACGCACCACGTCCACCGCATCCATGTTGCCGATGCTCACCGGGGCGAATGACAGCTGCGGTTGACCATAAGGTGCGAAGGGCACCGGGATGCCGTCCATCAATACCGTCGAGCGTGAAGCCAGACGCGGATTGAGCCCGCGAATACCGAAGTTCAGCGCCATGTCATGGCTGCCGGTGCCGTTGTTGTCCGGCGCGTTCACGCCGGGGATGCGGTTGAGCACGTCCTTGGCCTGGGTCGCGCCCTGGCGTTCGAACTCCTCGCGGCGAATCACATCACGTGCGCCTGGGTGCTCGAAGACGTTTATTGGCGCTGCGTCACCCAGCCAGTCGCCGACCACTTTCGAGGTGTCCAGCTCCAGCGCAGTGTCGCCTGCCGGTTGCAGGCTGAAGGCATTGTCGCCCTCGGCGCGTGCTTGCAGGCCGGTGCCTTCGAGCAAAGCGTCGAGGCCCTGCGACGGGGTGAAGTTGCCTTCCAGACCACGACTCTGCACACCGCTGGTGACTTGCGAACCGAAGGTAATCAACACGCCAGCTTCACGGCCGAACTGGTTGAGTGCGCTTTCCAGCGAGGACGGTGCGATGTGGTACGGCTTGGCGTCGGCGGCGTGTGCGAGCGGCAACGCGCCGAAACTCAGGCTGGCGCCCAGCAAGAGTTGGCGCAGGGTGCGGGCCAGCGGGGTGAGGCGGGTGGGGTGCATGGAGGACGGTCCTGAGAAGGTGGAATCAAGGGGGCTTTCCTTCTCTGTCACGCCAGATCTGAAAAACGGCTCATTTATTTTTTAAGGTCAAAAGATCGCAGCCTCGTTTCACTCGACAGCTCCTACATTGGAATGTGTTTGCCTGTAGGAGCTGTCGAGTGAAACGAGGCTGCGATCTCTTGATCTTGCTTTCAAACCTTCGCCTCAACCGTCACCCAATACCGCGTAAACCGCCGCACTTTCACCGGCAAGCTGATTTCCAGCAGATCCAGAATCCGTTCGCTATCGTCCAGCGGATACGTCCCGGAGATCAGCAAATCCGCAACCTTCGCATCGCAATTCAACTGCCCGCGACGATAACGGCCGAGCTCGTCGAGAAAATCCCCGAGGCGCATGTGCGCGGCCACCAGCATTCCGTCGGCCCAAGCGCCGCTGTTGGCGTCCAGCGGCAGCGGTTTAGCCACGCCGCGCACACCGAAACCCAGTTGCCGGGCAGCGGACAAAACCAGCGGAGCGCCACTGTTCGGCAGTACTTCGACACTGCCCTCGAACACCGCCACCTGCGTGCGATCAGCAAACTGCCGCACGTTCAATCGCCCACCTTGCGTGGTCAACACACCCTGCGCGGTCTGCACCTGAAATGCCTGGGTGGCGGTCAACAGCAGTTCGCCCTCCAGCAAACGAATCAACCGTTGCTGACCCTCCACCCGCACATCCGCCGAGCTCGCTGTGTTGAGCTGCAACTGATTGCCGGCGCCGAGCGCCACCTTGCGCCGCTGGCCGATGGGGCTGCGGTAATCAGCCAGCAACGGGGGCAGCACGTTGTGTTCGCGCATGCCCCAAGTGACCGCAGCACCTGCGCCAAGAGTCAGCAACAGTTTCAGCGCCTGACGTCGGCTGCCGGACTCCGGCGCATTGAGCGCCGCGTGGGCCAGCGGTGAAGACAAACCGCGAAGCCGCTGATTGACCCGCTGGATATGTTCCCACGCCCGCTGATGCTCGCTGTGCGCATCGTGCCATTGCTGCCAGGCGAGCTGCTGGCGCGGGTTCAGCGGGCCTTGCTGCATTTCCATCAGCCAGTGCACGGCCTGCTCGGCGACCTGGGAGGAGAAATCCGGAGTGCCGTTCATAGCGCGAAATAGCAGCGCATGGCTGCTTTACTCAAATGGCGTTTGACCGTGGCGATGGAAATGCCCAGTTCGGCCGCGATCTGTGGATAAGTCAGGCCATCGACCTGCGCCAGCAGAAAGGCGCGTTTGACCAGGCGCGGCAAACCGTCCAGCAACTGGTCCAGCTCCATCAGGGTTTGCAGGATGATCGCCCGTTCTTCCTCGGACGGCGCGTACACCTCAGGCATTTGCGCGAGCGCTTCGGCGTAGGCGCGTTCCAGGTCTTGGCGACGGTAATGGTTGAACAGCACGCGTTTGGCGATGGTGGTGAGGAACGCTCGCGGTTCGATGATCTGCGGTGTTTCCCGGGCGGTCAGCACGCGGATGAACGTGTCCTGGGCCAGGTCCGCTGCGCTGTCGGGGCAGCCAAGTCTGCGTCGCAACCAGCCGGTGAGCCAGTTGTGATGGGCGTGATAGAGGACTTCGACGGGATTGGCGGGCTGCAACAGGACCACTCCGACACAAACGGATACGCTAGAGAACAAGAATTGTTCGCATTGTAGGGGTGTGCAACGGCCCCCGGCAATCGGATCTGTTTTGCGTATGAGAATATTTATCATTAATATTGCGCGCTTGCTGGCCCGTGACCTTCGCGCGGCCTCACCCGGTTTCAAGGTCGAAACATGAAAGGCAAAATCAGCACGCTCCCCGTTTCTTATCGATTGGCCGTCACTTCACGCGTGCTGGCCGCGGTGTTGGGCGGCTATATCGTCGCGGCGCTGGCCAGCGTCAGCCTGAGCTTATGGCTGCCGATGGCCCGGGCCGAAGCGGTGGTGACCGGGATGATGGCCTCGTTTCTGGTCTATCTGGTGGCGGTGCTCTGGTGTTTTGCCTGTCGCAGCGCGTGGCAGGCCTGGTTCGGGTTGATCGTGCCGGGCCTGGTGCTGGCGGCGGTATCCGGCCTGGCTTATTGGATGGGCCACGCATGAAAGAGGGATTCCGTCAGGCGATGGCCTGGTTGCACACCTGGACCGGGTTGATCTTCGGCTGGTTGTTGTTCGCGATTTTCCTGACCGGCACGCTCGCCTATTTCAAGGATGAGATCAGTCACTGGATGCAGCCCGAAATACCGGCGCGCTCGGTGACCTCCGAAGCCAGTTTGACCCTGGCGCAAAATTACCTGCAGCAGCACGCCCCGGGTGCCTCACGCTGGCTCATCGATTTGCCGAGCGCCCGCGAGCCGGGCCTGTCGGTGCGCTGGCAGCAGTCGCCACCCACTCCCGGTGAGCGCGGCCGATTCACTGAAAAACTGCTCGACGCGCAAACCGGCAGCGAAGTGCAGGGCCGCGAATCCATGGGCGGCGACTTCTTCTATCGTTTCCACTTCCAGTTGCAAATGCCCTATCCGTGGGGCCGCTGGTTGTCGACCATTGCGGCCATGGTGATGTTCATCGGCCTGATCACCGGGATCATCACTCACAAGAAAATCTTCAAGGACTTCTTCACCTTCCGCCCGCGCAAAGGCCAGCGCTCCTGGCTGGACGGGCACAATGCGGTAGGCGTTCTAGTGCTGCCGTTTCACCTGATGATCACCTACAGCAGCCTGGTGATTTTCATGTCGATGGTGATGCCGGCGAGCATCCTCGCTTCGTACAAAGGGGATGTGCGGGCGTTTTTCGACGACGTGTTCCCGGCCTCCAGCACACCGGAACTGGCAGGCAAACCGGCGCAGTTGGCCCCCATGGCGCCACTCCTGGAACGGGCGCGCGAGCAGTGGTCAGGCGGTCGTGTGGCGCGTTTGACGGTGAACAATCCAGGGGATGCAAACGCCTCGGTGGTGCTGGTGCGTGACGGCGCGGATCGGGTGGTGCATGACGCGGGCAGCGCGGTGACGTTCAACGGCGTGAACGGGCAACAGCTCAGCGCCACACCGCAGCAACCGGTGCCGATGGCGATTGCCGGCAGTTTTTATGGTTTGCACATGGGCCATTTTGCGAGCCCTGTGTTGCGCTGGTTGTACTTTGTTTTCGGTTTGGCGAGCACCGCATTGATCGGCACCGGGCTGGTGGTCTGGCTCGGCAAGCGCCAGCTCAAACATGCGAAAAGCGCCGTGATGCCCTTCGAACTGCGGCTGGTGGAAGTACTGAACATTGCCAGCATGTCCGGGCTGGTGGTCGCGGTGGCGGCGTTCTTTTGGGCCAATCGGCTGCTGCCGGTCGAGATGGCCACCCGGGCGGAGTGGGAAGTGAACAGCTTTTTCATCGTCTGGGGCTTGAGCGTGATTCACGCGCTAGTCCGCCGTGGTCGCGCGGCGTGGGTGGAGCAATTGGCGTTGGCCGCGATGCTGTTCTGCGGCGTGCCGCTGTTGAACGCGCTGACCACGCCGTATCACTTGGGCGCGACGCTGGCTCAAGGCGACTGGACCCTCGCCGGTTTCGATCTGACCTGCCTGGGCAGCGGCCTGTTCCTGGCTTGGGCCGCATGGAAAATGCAGCGCGCCGGGCAAACTGTTCGCGTGGCCAAAGAACGCGCCCGACCGATCACGCTTGAGCAGAAGGTGAACTGAATGTTGCTGGCCTTGCTGCTGTGCTACGGCGGTTTCACCGCGCTGTGTTTATCGATGGATAGGCATCACCTTGACCTGCTGGGGCGCAAGTCGTCGGCCCGGCGGCGCAAAGCGTTCAAGCTGAGCGGCTGGTTGCTGCTGACGGTTTCTTTATGGGCGGCGGTGTCGCAAACCGGTTGGGGCCTGGGGCTGGTGGAGTGGTTTGCGGTGTTGATGCTCAGCGCCTTGTTGCTGGTGTTGTTGCTGCCGTATCGCCCGCGCCTGGCCTTGGCGCTGGCCGGGTTGAGCGTACTCGCCAGTCCCGTCGCCGTGTTTGCGCAGTGATGATCACCACTCCACCTGAATCACACGATGAAGAGCATCGCGGCGCCCGTGCGCATTTTCTTCAGGTGTTCCTGTCCCAGCGTTCGCAGATGGAAGCGCTGGTGAGCCGGCGTGTCGGCTGCCGAGCGACCGCCGCCGACCTGGTGCAGGATTTGTTCCTGCGGTTCTGGCGGCGACCGCTGGTGCAGGTCGAAGAACTCAGCACGTATCTGCTGCGTTGCGCCGGCAACATCGCCATCGACCATTTGCGCAGCGAAGGCACGCGCGTGCGGGTCAACGAAGGCTGGATGCCGGATCAACCGGACAGCCAGGGCAGTGAACCGCAAGCCGCGCTGGAGGCGGGCAACGATCTGCGTCACGTCGAAGCGGCGTTGCGCGCGTTGCCGGAACGCACCCGGCAAATCTTTCTGCTCAACCGCATTCACGGCCGCAAATACGCCGAAATCGCCAAGGCCATGGGACTGTCCCAAAGCGCCGTGGAAAAACATATGATGCGCGCCCTCGATGCCTGCAAGGCCAGCCTGCAGGAACCGCCAACGCGCACGCCAAGGAAAGCACCGTGAATCAGCCCGACCGCGTCACCCCGACGCCTGCTCAGGAGCAAGCCGCGCTCGCCTGGCTGAGCCTGCTTCATGACCAGCCCAGCAGCGGCGATCAACTCACATTCAGCCGCTGGCTCCAGGCCGATCCCGCCCACGCCGAGGCTTACGCCCAGGCGCAAGTGCTGTGGGAACTGAGCGAAGTGCCGGCGCGAACCCTGGCCGACGAAGACGCGTTTGCCTTGCAGGGTTACCTCAATGCCATGAACCGCTCTCGGCGCACCAGCGTTCGGCGCTGGTCGGGCGCGCTGGCCATGGCTGCGTGCCTGGTGTTGATGATCGGCCTCGGCGCGGGTTGGCAGCCGACGCGCTGGATCGATGATCTGGGGGCAGACTACGTGTCTGCGCCGGGGGAAATTCGCACCGTGACGCTGGCCGATAAGTCGCAAGTCACGCTGGATGCCGACAGCGCCATCGCCGTGGATTTCAGTCGCGGTGAGCGCCACGTTCAGCTGCGTCGTGGTGCCGGATTTTTCAGCGTGACCCACACGGGCGATCCGTTTGTGGTCGATGCTGAAAAGGGCCAGGCGCGGGTGCTGGGCACGCAGTTCGAAGTGCGTTTGCAACCGCACGGCGCGCAGGTCACGGTGCTGTCCGGGCGGGTCGGCGTGACGGCGGGCCAGCACGCCGAGCAGCAGGTTCTGACCGCTGGCCAGCAAGTGGCGTATGGCGAAGGCTCGGCGGAAAAACTGCATGCTGTCGACAGCGAAGCGCAGCTGGCGTGGCGTCAGGGCTGGCTCAATTACTACAAGGCCACGCTGGCCGATGTGGTGCAGGATTTGGGGCGGTATTACCCGGGGCGGATTGTGCTGCTCAATGATGAACTGGCGACGCGGCGGGTCAGTGGCAGTTTTCCGAGCAAGGACCCGCAGGCGGTGTTGAGTTCGTTGCAGGGTGTTTTGGGGTTTGAGCAGACCAAGCTGATGGGGCATCTGATCATTTTGCGGTGAGGCTACCGGCCCTTTCGCGAGCAAGCCCGCTCCCACATTTGAAATGCATTCCAAATGTGGGAGCGGGCTTGCTCGCGAAGGCGGCGGCTCAGACGCCATATCTTTCTAGACAAAAAATTATTTTCAAAATTATGGTGAGGTAAACCCGACCCCCATCCGTGTAGTGACTGAAACTGCGAGTCATTCGCATCCCGTAGGTTCTACACAGGTCATTGAGCAATGAAGTCCAGGGCAAAATCGGGTTCGGTCAAACAGTGGTTGGGTGCCTCCGCGTTGAGTATGTCGGCGCTGGCCTTGCTGCCATTGAGCATCGCATCCGCCGCTGAGGCGGCCACCACGCAGCCGCTGACGCAGTTCAGCTTCGCCATCGCTGCCAAGCCGCTGCCCCAGGCCCTGAGCGACTTCAGCCGGGTCACCGGCATCAGCGTGGTCTACACCGATGAAGCGCCGTACGGCCTCACCGCCCCGGCGGTCAATGGCCAGTTGAGCGCCGAACAGGCCCTGCAGCGTTTGCTCGGTGGTTCGGGTTTCACCTTCCGCCGCAGCGACGCCCGCACCCTGGTGCTTGAACCAGTGCCCACCTCGGGCACATTGAATCTGGGCACCACCACCATCAATTCGGTGGCCGATCAATCCATGAGCTATCAGCCGCCGCCTACCAGTTCGGTGATGCGCTCGTCGGCCTTGCTCCAGGAAATCCCGCAGACCGTCAACGTCATTCCGGCGCAGGTCATTCGCGATCAGGCGCCGCGTAATCTGGATGACGCGTTGGCCAACGTCAGCGGCATCACCCAGGGCAACACGCTGGCGAGCACCCAGGATTCGGTGATGACCCGCGGGTTCGGCGACAACCGCAACGGCTCGATCATGCGCGACGGCATGCCGATCGTGCAGGGCCGAGGCATGAATGCCACCGTGGACCGGGTCGAAGTGCTCAAGGGCCCGGCCTCGCTGCTGTACGGCATTCAGGACCCGGGCGGCGTGGTCAACATGGTCAGCAAGAAACCCGAGCTGGAGCAATACAACGCCCTGACGCTGCGCGGTTCGACCTACGGCGACGGCAAAAACGGCAGCGGCGGTGGGCTCGACAGCACCGGCGCACTCGGTGATTCCGGCTTCGCTTACCGCATGGTGCTGGACCACGAAGACGAAGATTACTGGCGCAACTTCGGCACCCATCGCGAGACGCTGGTGGCACCGTCGCTGGCCTGGTTCGGCGAAAGCACCAAGCTGTTGTTCTCCTACGAACACCGCGAGTTCCTGACCCCGTTCGACCGCGGCACGATCATCGATCCGCGCACCAACCACCCGTTGGACATCTCGCGCAATAAACGCCTGGACGAGCCGTTCAACAACATGGAAGGCCGCTCGGACCTCTACCACTTCGAGGCCGATCACGAGCTCAACGACAACTGGAACGCCCACTTCGGCTACAGCTGGAACCGCGAAACCTACGACGCCAGCCAAGTGCGCGTCACCGCCATCGACACCCGACGGGGCACGCTGACCCGCAGCATGGACGGCACCCAGAACGCCATCAGCACCGACCGCTTCACCACCGCCAGCCTCGAAGGCAATGTCGAGCTCGCCGGGATGAAACACGACCTGGTGTTCGGCATCGATGACGAGTACCGCAAGATCTACCGCGAAGACCTGATCCGCCAGAGAAGCCTGAGCACCTTCAGCTACGTCAACCCGGTTTATGGCCGCGAAGTCGCCGGCACCACGGTCAGCCCGGCGGACAGCGCGCAGACCGATGAGCTGCGCAGCGATTCGATCTTCCTGCAGGACTCGATCCACCTCACCGATCAATGGATTTTCGTCGCAGGCGCGCGCTTCCAGGAATACGACCAGTACGCCGGCAAAGGCGTGCCGTTCCAGGCCAACACCGACAGCAATGGCCAGAAGTGGGTGCCGCGTGCCGGTCTGGTCTATCGCTTCACTGATGAACTGTCGTTCTATGGCAGCTACACCGAATCGTTCAAACCCAACTCGACCATCGCGCCATTGAGCGGCAGCAGCACCGTGCTCGACGGCAGCGTTGCGCCGGAAGAAGCCAAGTCCTGGGAAATCGGCGCGAAGCTCGACATGCCGGGCCGCATAACCGGTGACATTGCGCTGTTCGACATCAAGAAACGCAACGTGCTGGTGGCCAACTCCGAAGGCCCGGTGACGATTTACAGCGCCGCCGGCGAAGTGCGTTCCCGTGGCCTGGAAGTGGATTTGACCGGCCAGCTCAGCGACCGCTGGAGCATGATCGGCAGCTATGCCTACACCGACGCCGAAGTCACCGAAGACCCGGTCTACAAGGGCAAAAAACTGCAAAACGTCGCGAAGAACAGCGGCTCGCTGTCGGCGGTCTACGACTTCGGCACTATCGTGGGCGGCGATCAATTGCGGGTCGGCGCGGGGGCGCGTTATGTCGGCGAGCGGGCGGGAAATGCCGTGAACGATTTCGACCTGCCGAGCTACACCGTGGCCGATGCCTTCGCGACCTACGACACCAAGGTCGAAGGGCAGAAGGTCAAGTTTCAGCTCAACGTGAAGAACCTGTTTGACCGCACCTACTACACCTCGGCGGCGAGCCGGTTCTTTGTGTCGATGGGGGATTCTCGGCAGATTTCGTTGTCGAGTACGTTGGAGTTTTAATGCGCTAGTAAGCTGCGCTCGTTGACCGCTATTCGGCGTACTCATGTAGGGTCGCCGATAGCCGATATACTGAGTAGGAAGATGTTTTAATTTCCATTGGTTCTGATTAACTGTTATTTCTGACAGTTGTGAGAAACAAGCAAAACCTATTTACTGAGTTGGTGGTTTGACTATATACATTAACTTTAATATGGGTAGGTTGTTCATAATGTCTCATTCAGAAGCAGTGAAGTCAGATACGCACTACTTAAAACTCATTGGGAAGGAAGATTTTAATGGTGTGAAGCCATTATTTGACGGTGTTCCATCCGAGCTTGAATTAGCGTTTTTTCGAATGGAGGCACATAACCTCGATAGTCAGTACAATTACGTTCTGAGATCCATAAATGCCACTAAGTTTGATGAGGGCGAATATGTCGAAGGTCAGTTGGAAGGAAATGCAATCCTTTGCAACGGTAGTCACTTTTCCGAAGGTAACTCTGGTGAACTAAGGATTTTGTTGAAGCCTGAAAATGTTCACCGGCTTCGCTTTGCAGTCAGTCCTTTTCGTTATCAAAATATATCGCACTTCGAATTCTATGGGCCCTCCGGTAATGTGTTGAAGCGAATCGATGCCGGTTCTGGCTGGATAGATTATGAAGTGCCTTTTCAAGACTCAGAAAATTCCAGTATTGCACGCGTTTCTGTCTATTTTAAGATCTACTTTCATTCACCCGTCGTCGACTCGTTTGAAATATGGCAGTGGGAGCCTTATCAATAATCCGGTTCGTTACAGGTAACCGGCTCAGGACTAACGCAAAAACGCCTGCCGATACTCCCCAGGCGTCCCACCCAACACCTGCCGAAACCGATTGGTGAAGTGGCTCGCACTGGCAAACCCGCACGCCAATGCAATCTCCCCCAACGGCTGCGAGGTCGAACGCAACAACTCTTGCGCCCGGCTCAGCCTTCGAGCCAACACATATTGATGCGGCGGCAGGCCAAAGCTCTCGCGAAACATCCGCGCAAAGTGATATTCCGACAGCGCACACAACGCCGCCAATTGCCCAAGGCTGATCGCCTCGGCCAACTGATTGTCGATGAACTCCACCAATTGCCGCCGCTGATGCGCCGCCAGTCCGCCCTTGAGTCGCAAGCCCTCGCGCATCCCGACCTGGCCGAGCAACACGTGGCTGAGCATTTCGTGAGCCAGGCTGCTGGTGAGCAAGCGTTCGCCGGGTTCGTCCCAGTTGAGCGTGAGCATCTGCCGAAAGCGTCGGGCCTGTGCTGGGTCGTCAAGGAAAGTAGCTTCGCGCAACTGCAATTCGCGCGGTTCGCGGTCCAGCAGCGTGACGCAGCCGAGGGCAAATTGTTCGGGGCTGAAATACACGTGGGCCAGGCGGATGTCGCCGTTGATGACCCAGCCGGACTGATGTTCGGCGGGCAGGATGCACAGCTTGTCCGGGCCGCCCTTGGTGCCGGGTTGGTCGCGGCGGAAGGTGCCGGTGCCGCCGGCGATGTAGCAAGACAAGGTGTGGTGGCTCGGCGCCTCGTAGTCCTGGGCGTCGTGATGGTTGCTCCACAAGGCTGCAGCCATGCCGTCACCGAGCTCGGCGCTGTGCTCGAGGCGAGCATTGGGCGAGCGGTTGAGGGCTTGAAAGACTTGCAGGGTTTCCAGTGCGGGCATGATCGCTTCTCTCCGACGCCTTGCATCCTACTCCGTAGACCTTGCGCTGCCAGCCTCTGCCACGACAAAAGCGCAAGTTTATGCAAGTGCGCCCAGGCTTGGCGCAGGACACTGGACTTCTATTGAGGAGCCTTTGCCATGAACCTTTCGTTGTACTTGCTGACCGTGCTGATCTGGGGCACCACCTGGATTGCCTTGAAATGGCAGCTGGGTGTGGTGGCCATTCCTGTGTCGATCGTTTATCGCTTTGGCCTGGCGGCGCTGGTGCTGTTTGTCCTGTTGCTGCTGAGTCGGCGTCTGCAAGTGATGAACCGTCGCGGGCATTTGATTTGTCTGGCTCAGGGCTTGTGCCTGTTCTGCGTCAACTTCATGTGTTTCCTGACCGCCAGTCAGTGGATCCCCAGCGGTCTGGTCGCCGTGGTGTTTTCCACCGCCACTCTGTGGAACGCACTGAATGCGCGAGTGTTCTTCGGCCAGAAAATCGCCCGCAACGTGTTGATGGGCGGTGCACTGGGCTTGGTCGGGCTTGGCCTGTTGTTCTGGCCCGAGTTGGCCGGCCACACCGCCAGCCCGGAAACCTTGCTGGGGTTGGCTCTGGCGTTGCTGGGAACCTTGTGTTTCTCGGCCGGCAACATGCTCTCGAGCCTGCAACAGAAGGCAGGGTTGAAGCCGTTGACCACCAACGCGTGGGGCATGGCCTACGGCGCCGCGATGTTGTCGATGTGGTGTCTGTTCAAAGGCATTCCATTCGACATGGAATGGAACGCGCGCTACATCGGCTCGCTGCTGTACCTGGTGATTCCGGGTTCGGTCATCGGCTTCACCGCGTACTTGACGCTGGTCGGACGTATGGGGCCGGAGCGAGCGGCTTATTGCACCGTTCTGTTCCCGGTCGTGGCGCTCAATGTCTCGGCCTTTGCCGAAGGCTATCAATGGACCGCGCCGGCACTGGTGGGGTTGGTGCTGGTGATGCTGGGCAACGTGCTGGTATTCCGCAAGCCCAAGGCGCGCGCGTTGCAGCAGTCTGGAAATCTGGCCTGATATTACTGTAGATCGAGCGCGGTAATGTTCAGCGCTCGATCTTTAATGCGATATATATAAGTAACGGCAGCATGAAATCAACAATATGCCGAGCCCAATCCTTGGCATTCCATGTTTGCGATCTGTCCATGTCGAACCATTCGACGCCCACGACCTGCAAACAGACGTAATAGATGAATAAACCGATCAATAGACCAATGATCGAGAATTTTTTTGCTTCATGGAATTCGCGGGCAGACGCATTCAGTTTTCGATAAAGGTGGTAAGTGCCGACCAGGCAGTACACGGTGTAGGTCACTTCGAGGGTGATGATGAGCCAGTAAATGCGGTGGTGCAACATGGGCGAAGTAATGGCCCGGTAGGTGGTTCGTTCATTGTTGTAGGTTGTGTCCATGCTCAGCACATGGGCGACATATTCGTAGTTTGTGGTGTAGTCGGTGAAGTTGCTAAACATCACCAAAAGTCCAAAAATGCTTATATAAGCCATCAGTGTAATCTTGCTGATTCTGATGATCTTTTCAGCTGTGTAGTTGTTCAAGATGATGGTTCTCCATGTACAAAGTCCGGGGTCGGACAAGTAGAGGAGAGTCTAAGGTGCTTAACTTTTTTTTGTCGGTTGACTGAATTGCTAGTTGTGTAAAGAAACGGGCAGGCACTTATTGTGTCTGCCCGTTTTAGTTAGCCTTTCCAGACTTGCGGGTTGACCAGATCTTGCGGCCGCTCGCCCAACAGCGCGCTGCGCAGGTTGGCCAGCGCGCGGTTGGCCATGGCCTCGCGGGTTTCATGGGTGGCGGAGCCGATGTGTGGCAATGTCACCGCGTTTTTCAGCTGGAACAACGGCGACTCGGCCAGCGGTTCTTTCTCGTAGACGTCCAGGCCTGCGCCGCGAATGCGGTTGTTTTGCAGCGCTTCGATCAGGGCGGGTTCATCGACGACCGGGCCGCGGGCGATGTTGACCAGGATGGCGCTTGGCTTCATCAGGGCCAATTCGCGGTGGCTGATCAGGTGTCGGGTTTTTTCGCTGAGCGGGACAACCAGGCAGACGAAATCGGCTTCGGCCAGCAATTGATCCAGCGTGCGGAATTGGGCGCCGAGTTGTTGTTCCAGTTCGGTCTTGCGGCTGTTGCCGCTGTAGAGGATCGGCATGTTAAAGCCCAGCCGTCCGCGACGGGCAATGGCCGCGCCGATGTTGCCCATGCCGACGATGCCCAGGGTTTTGCCGTGTACATCGCAACCGAACAACGGCGCGCCGACGGTGGCTTGCCATTGGCCGGCCTTGGTCCAGGCATCGAGTTCGGCGACGCGGCGGGCGCTGCTCATGAGCAGGGCGAAGGCCAGGTCGGCGGTGCTTTCGGTGAGGACGTCGGGGGTGTTGGTCAGCATGATCCCGCGTTCGTTGAAGTAGGCGACGTCGTAGTTGTCGTAGCCGACGGAGACGCTGGAGACGACTTCGAGTTTCGCGGCGTTTTCCAGTTGCGCGCGGCCGAGTTTGCGACCGACACCAATCAGGCCGTGGGCGTGGGGCAGGGCTTCGTTGAATTGAGCGTTGATGTCGCCGTTTTTCGGGTTGGGGACGATGACGTCGAAGTCTTGCTTCAGCTGTTCGACCATTTCCGGGGTGACGCGGCTAAAGGCGAGGACGGTCTTTTTCATGGGAGGAGGGCTCGTCGGGGCTTGGTGAATGCCAAGCACGCTAACATTCTTCCCCGTTGTTGTGCGAGTGCCCGGATTGCCGGGGTGGCCCCGATCCCCTGTAGGAGCTGTCGAGTGCAACGAGGCTGCGATCTTTTGATCTCGCCCTTGACCTTGGCGGCCTGAAAGCCGACCAGGCTCTTGTTGATGGTGTACATATCCATTCCTGCGGTAACGGCGGCTGGCGGTTTCGCCCTTACGGCGACTCACTTTTTTTACAAGCGCCTAAAAAAAGTAAGCAAAAAAACGCTCGCCCCAACGTCCGGCACCTCGCTAAGGCTCGGCGTTCCTTCGCTCCTGTATCCATCCGGGGACACTGCCCTACGGTCTGCTTCGCGACGACCTACATGCAGCGTGTTCGACTGCGTCGAACGGCGCTGCGCGCCACTCCCCGGATGAACACCTCCACTCAGCCTCCCGAAAGGGGCGGGTGGATCAAGATCAAGAGCTGCAGGCGAGCTAACGCTCGGCCTATTGAGTGGTGAGAAGCGAAGCATGTACACCGAATCCTTTGTAGGAGCGAGGCTTGCCCGCGAAGACGGCGTGTCATTCAACATTGATGTCGACTGACACGCCGCCTTCGCGGGCAAGCCTCGCTCCTACAGGGGGATTAGCTGTTTGGCGCAGGTTTTGGTATGGCGACGTTATCCAGCATCCGGTTTGCGGCCAGTTCGGCGAGCATGACGATCTGTTGAATGGCCATCGCCTTGTGCCGGTGCGGGCCTTCCAGATAGTCCGCGAAGTCACTCGCCATCACGCTGGCCTGAGCCAATGACTCGCAGGTATGGGCCAACAGGTCTTCGTCTTTGATATCCGGTGCAATCAAAAACATAGTGCTGGGTTTGCGGATGGCAGGGGATTTGAGGGCTGCAGGGTTGAGGTAGTGATCCAGCGCGCGTTCGGCGGCTTCGTTGAGTTTTTTGGAATCGAGGGATTGGTAGGGGGAAACGTCGTCCGTTTCCGGAGGATTTGGTGTTTCTTTGATCATGAAAATTACTCGATTTGGGATTAATCGAGCTGCCGTTTTCGTTTCCAAGCGAAAGGGTGGCAGCCATGCGCGGTCTGGAAAACCGGATATCCCACCAAAACCGGCAGACCCGAAGGTCTCCCGCGCACAGCCGCCATAACAAGGAATTGCGTGCAGAAAAAAGCGCCGCAGTATGCCATGTGCTGTGATGGGAATATCAGGTTTCCAAGCCTGGCCGCTGATTTTGCAGCGACCCACAAAGCCTACCCATTTCCCGTCCGACCCAACAACCGACAGAACCCGTCGGAAACATTCCCCAAAATCACCGCGTCTGTAGGACCGTGAAATCAGTTCGCCACCCGAACCCCGCCCAGACTCCCACTCAATTCATACGCCACCAATTCCGCCTGATGCGCCGCCAATATCTCCGGCAACGACCCGCGCAAGTACTCGACCCACGTTTTGATCTTCGCATCCAGATACTGCCGCGACGGATAGATCGCATACAGGTTCAGTTCCTGCGAGCGGTAGTTCGGCATCACCCGCACCAGCGTGCCGTTGCGCAATCCTTCGATCGCCGCGTACACCGGCAACACGCCGACGCCCATGCCGCTGATGATCGCGGTTTTCATTGCATCCGCCGAGTTCACCAGGAACGGCGAACTGTTGATGGTGACCATTTCCTGGCCTTCCGGACCGTCGAAAGTCCATTTCTCCAGCGGGATCACCGGGCTCACCAGGCGCAGGCACGCGTGGTTGAGCAGGTCGCTGGGTTTGTGCGCGCAGCCGTTGGCTTTCACATAAGCGGGCGAGGCGCAGACGATGCTGTAGGTGATGCCCAGGCGCTGGGAGACGAAGCCCGAGTCCGGCAGTTCGCTGGCCAGCACGATGGACACGTCGTAACCCTCGTCGAGCAAGTCCGGCACACGGTTGGCCATGGTCAGGTCGAAGGTCACGTCGGGGTGGGTTTTGCGATAGCGGGCGATGGCGTCGATGACGAAGTGCTGACCGATGCCGGTCATGGTGTGCACTTTCAGCTGACCGGCCGGGCGCGCATGGGCGTCGCTGGCCTCGGCTTCGGCTTCTTCGACGTAGGCCAGGATCTGCTCGCAGCGCAACAGGTAGCGCTTGCCGGCTTCGGTCAGGGCGATGCGGCGGGTGGTGCGGTTGAGCAGGCGGGTTTGCAGGTGGGCTTCCAGGTTGGAGACCGCGCGCGAGACGTTGGCCGTGGTGGTGTCCAGTTGCACGGCGGCGGCGGTGAAGCTGCCGGCCTCGGCCACGTAACTGAAGGCGCGCATATTTTGCAAAGTGTCCATGGGGTGCTCTCGGGTGCGATGGCAAATTGTGACACGAAGTTACGGGGGCAGTGACCCCGACCAAGGGATTATCGCGTTAACGGTAACAAAGATTCACAGGATTCCCAGCTTATCGCCAATAAGACCCACCCCTAGAATTGCGCCCACCTTTGTAGGAGCTGTCGAGTGAAACGAGGCTGCGATCTTTTGATCTTTGCTTTTAAAGGCAACATCAAAAGATCGCAGCCTCGTTTCACTCGACAGCTCCTACAGGGGATCTCCCTCAGTTCAGGAAATCGCAGCAGTGCCGCGTCGCATCAGCAGAGCGCTACAGACGCTCAGTGTTTTGGCTTTAACCCTGACCCTCAGCGGCTGCATCGGAACCGGAGGTATTGCCCCGCAAGGCAAGGCACTGGAGGCCAATTCACTGGCCACCGACGAAGCCATCCAGAGCGCCGCGCAGGACGCTCACTGGCCCACCGCGCAATGGTGGCAGGCCTATGGCGACCCGCAACTGAACCGCTGGATCGACCTCGCCGTGCAAGGCAGCCCGACCATGGCCATGGCCGCCGCGCGGGTGCGACAGGCCAAGTCCATGGCCGGCATCGCCGAGTCCGCCGAGTCGTTGCAGATCAATGGCGAATCCACCCTCAAGCGCCACAATTGGCCGACCGATCAGTTCTACGGGCCGGGCGAGTTGGCCAATACGACGACCTGGGACAACAACGCCGCGCTGGGTTTCAGCTACGCCCTCGACCTCTGGGGCCGCGAAAGCAACGCCACCGAGCGTGCCCTGGACATGGCGCACATGACGGCCGCCGAAGCGCGTCTGGCCCAGCTCGAATTGCAGAACAACATCGTGCGCGCCTACATCGAACTGTCGTTGCATTACGCGCAACGGGACATTGTCGAAGCGACCATGAACCAACAGCAGCAGATTCTCGACCTCGCGCAAAAACGCCTGAACGGCGGCATCGGTACCCATTTCGAAGTCAGTCAGGCGCAAACGCCGCTGCCGGAAACCCATCGCCAGATCGATGCGCTGGACGAAGAAATCGCCCTAAGCCGTAACCAGCTTGCTGCCCTCGCAGGGAAAGGCCCGGGCGAGGGCGCGCAGTTGCAGCGGCCGACGCTGTCGTTGGCCGCGCCGCTGAAACTGCCATCGTCGCTGCCCGCGCAATTGCTCGGGCAACGCCCGGACGTGGTCGCCAGCCGCTGGCAAGTCGCGGCCCAGGCGCGGGGTATCGATGTCGCTCACGCAGGTTTCTACCCAAACGTCGATCTGGTCGGCAGCCTCGGCTACATGGCCACCGGCGGCGGGGCGCTGGAGTTTTTGACCGGCAAGAAACTCAACTACAGCGTCGGCCCGGCGATCTCGTTGCCGATCTTCGACGGCGGGCGTTTGCGTTCGGAGCTGGGCGAAGCCTCGGCGGGGTATGACATTGCCGTGGCCCGGTACAACCAGACGCTGGTCAATGCGCTGAAAAACATCTCCGACCAGTTGATCCGCCGCGAGTCGATGGACAAGCAGCAAACCTTCGCCGCCGAGTCCGTGGCCACTGCGCAGAAGACCTACGACATCGCGATGATCGCGTATCAGCGAGGGCTCACCGATTACCTCAACGTGCTTAATGCGCAGACCTTGTTGTTCAAGCAGCAGCAGGTTCAGCAGCAGGTTCAGGCGGCACGGCTGAGTGCGCATGCTGAACTGGTTACGGCTTTGGGCGGTGGGCTGGGTGCAGGAAATGATGTGCCGAAGGACAGCCAGACCCAGGCACCCAAAACCCCGGCACTGCTTAAGACCCTCTCGAATTGAACACGGACCCCTGTGGGAGCGGGCTTGCTCGCGAAAGCGCTGTGTCAGGCGCCATCTGCATTGACTGACACTCCGTCTTCGCGAGCAAGCCCGCTCCCACAGGGACCGAGTTCTCACCGCATAACCTTCGACCAATGAGCAGGATTTCATGACTCCCTTGCCCGCACCTCTGCGCTGGCTGTATTCCCTAGAATGGCGCCGGGGTTTCTTCGACTGGGCGCGCAGCGATGGCGTGACCTGGGTTTACATTTTCAAGGTGCTGTTCGCCGCGTTCCTGACCCTGTGGCTGGCGATGCGTCTGGAATTGCCGCAACCGCGCACGGCGATGATCACCGTGTTCATCGTCATGCAACCGCAAAGCGGACAGGTGTTCGCCAAGAGTTTTTACCGCTTTCTCGGCACCCTGGCCGGGTCGGCGGTGATGGTCGCGCTGATTGCCTTGTTCGCGCAAAACACCGAACTGTTCCTCGGCTCGCTGGCGATCTGGGTGGGCATCTGCTCGGCCGGCGCCGCGCGTTATCGCAACTTTCGCGCCTACGGTTTTGTACTCGCCGGGTACACCGCCGCGATGGTCGGATTGCCAGCGTTGGCCCACCCGGACGGCGCATTCATGGCGGCGGTCTGGCGGGTGCTGGAAATCTCCCTGGGGATTCTCTGCGCCACCGTGGTCAGCGCCGCGATCCTGCCGCAAACCGCCAGCGCGGCGATGCGCAACGCCTTGTATCAGCGCTTCGGCGTGTTCGCCTTGTTCGTCACCGATGGCCTGCGTGGTCGCAGCAAACGGGAGGCGTTCGAAGCCAGTAACGTGCGCTTCATTGCCGAAGCGGTCGGGCTGGAAGGGCTGCGCAGCGTCACCGTGTTCGAAGACCCGCACATGCGTCGGCGCAACGGCCGACTGAGTCGCCTGAACAGCGAGTTCATGGGCATCACCACGCGGTTCAACGCCTTGCACCAGTTGCTCGAACGCCTGCGCAGCAGCGGCACCGATCATGTGGTGGCGGCGATCAAACCGGGGCTGCAGGACCTGGCCGAATTGCTCGACGGTTTCAGCGGTCGCGCCTTGACCAGCCCCGACGCCGCACGCCTGGCCAGCGCGTTGGCGACCTACAAGGAGAACCTGCCGGCGCGGGTTCGCAGCCTGCGGGCAACCTTTCAGGAGAGCGAGCCGAGCGACGCCGAGCAGCTCGATTTCCACACCGCCTACGAACTGCTTTATCGCTTCGTCGACGAGTTGCACAGTTATGCGCAGACCCACGCCTCGCTGGCCGATCACAGCCATGCGCGGGAGCAATGGGACGAGCCGTTCACCCCGCAAACCAACTGGATGGCATCCGCCGCTTCGGGGATTCGTGCGGCATTCATTTTGGTGGTGCTGGGCAGTTACTGGGTGGCGACGGCGTGGCCGAGCGGGGCGACGATGACCTTGATCGCCGCGGCCACCGTCGGCCTGTCCGCCGCGACGCCAAACCCGAAACGCATGGCCTTTCAGATGGCGTGCGGCACTTTCCTCGGTGCGCTGATCGGCTTCGTCGAGATGTTTTTCATCTTCCCGTGGATCGACGGTTTTCCCTTGCTGTGCGTGATGCTCGCACCGGTGATCGTGCTCGGCTCGTTCCTCACCTCGCGCCCGCAATATGCCGGTGTCGGCCTCGGCTTGCTGATCTTCTTCAGCACCGGTTCAGTGCCGGACAACCTCACCGTCTACAACCCTTACGCCTTCATCAACGACTACATCGCGATGGTGCTCGGCATGCTGGTGTGCGCGGCGGCCGGGGCGATCATTCTGCCGCCGAACAGCCGCTGGTTATGGCGCCGGCTCGAGCAGGATTTGCGCGGGCAAGTGGTGTACGCGATCAGCGGAAAACTCAAGGGCCTGGCATCGAGTTTCGAAAGCCGGACCCGGGATTTGCTGCACCAGGCTTACGGCCTCGCGGCAGGTCAGCCGCAGGTGCAACGGGACCTGCTGCGCTGGATGTTTGTGGTGCTGGAAGTCGGCCACGCGATCATCGAATTGCGCAAGGAACAGGCGATTCTGCCGGTGCATCCGGCTTATGCCGAATCCCAGCCGTGGCGCCAGGCGATCCGCGTGATGGGCCGCTCGCTGGTGCGGCTGTTTCTGCAACCGAGCCAGAGCAATCTGGAGCGTGGATTGATCGCAGTCGACCATGCGATCAGTCGTGTGCAGGCCACCGACGAACCGTTTGCGCCGCACTTCGACACTTCCGCTTTGCGCCGGGTGAAGAGCTACCTGCACTTCATCCGCACCTCGTTGCTCGACCCGCAATCACCGCTCAGCGCCTACGCAACAACCCCTCCGCAAGGACTTGAACATGCCTCGTGAAATCGCCTTCCACGGCGTGTACATGCCGACCATGACGCTGATGTTTTTCATCGCCGCGGCGCTGGCCTGGGCGCTGGACCGGTTTCTGTCCGGGTTCGACCTGTACCGTTTTTTCTGGCACCCGGCGTTGCTGCGCCTGAGCCTGTTTACCTGTCTGTTCGGCGCCCTGGCGCTGACTGTCTACCGTTGAGAACGCTCCCCATGAAAAAGCTTTTCAGCCTGCTCGCCACTCTGTTGGTGCTGGCCCTCGCGATATGGATCGGCCGCACCCTGTGGGTGCATTACATGGACACGCCGTGGACCCGCGACGGTCGGGTGCGCGCCGACATCATCAATGTCGCCGCCGACGTCACCGGCGAAGTGGTGGAGGTGCCGGTGCGCGACAACCAGTTGGTGAAGAAGGGCGATTTGCTGATGCGCATCGACCCCGAGCACTACCGCATCGCGGTCAAACAGGCGCAGGCACTGGTGGCTTCACGCAAGTCGACGTGGGAGATGCGCAAGGTCAACGCCCATCGCCGCGCCGACATGGATGCGTTGGTGATCTCCAAGGAAAACCGCGACGACGCCAGCAACATTGCCGACTCGGCCCTGGCCGATTACCAGCATGCCCAGGCGCAACTGGAAGCGGCCGAACTGAACCTCAAACGCACCGAGGTCCGCGCTGCGGTGGACGGCTACGTCACCAACCTGAAGGTGCATCGCGGCGATTACGCGCGCATCGGCGAAGCGAAAATGGCCGTGGTCGATATGAACTCGTTCTGGGTCTATGGCTTCTTCGAAGAAACCAAACTGCCGCACGTGCGGGTGGGCGATAAAGCCGACATGCAGTTGATGAGCGGCGAAGTATTGAAGGGGCATGTGGAAAGCATTTCTCGCGGCATCTACGACCGGGACAACCCGGAAAGTCGCGAGTTGATCGCGGACGTGAACCCGACGTTCAACTGGGTGCGCCTGGCGCAACGAGTGCCGGTTCGGATTCACATTGATGAAGTGCCAGAGGGGGTGCTGCTGGCGGCGGGGATTACGTGTACCGTCGTCGTTAAATCGGCGGCTGGCGAGTAACCCTGTTGCGAGGGAGCTTGCTCCCGTTTGGGGGCCGCTTCGCTACCCAGCGTGAGCAAGCTCCCTCGCGACAAAAGGCGACCGTTTCAGCCCTTGCAAAACGTCTCATGCAAATGCCGCCAGACCACCTTGCCACCGGTCTGTTTCTCAAACACCACTGTCGACCGGCGATCGGAGTGCAGGCCCGTCGCATCCGTCTGCTGCTCGCGATAACTCACCACCGCGCCGCCGTCGTACAGCGCGATACCCCGTAAATCGCTGAGTTCAATCCTGAAACCGAGCTTCCTTCCGCCCGCCAGCAGGAACAACTCGTTCAACGCCTCGAAATCCAGTACCCGGCCCAACGGCGAGACCATGGAAAACTGTGGCGAAAAACGCGTCAGCAGGCGTTCAAGCGCGGACTCGTCCTGGTCCTCGGCCAGCCATTGTTCGATGGCGACATGGGCCTGGATCACTTCGTCGAAGTATTCGGTGTAGTCGGTCATGGTTGTTTCCTGAGTTTTTGCAGCGTCTGGTCTGACGTCTTCGCGGGCAAGCCTCGCTCCTACAGGGATGGGCAAATATTGCGAACGACGCGAACCTGTAGGAGCGAGGCTTGCCCGCGAAGAACGATAACGCGGTCCTACAGTTGCCCCTTAAGCCCGAACCGCTTCATCAACCCCGCCTCCAGCAACCCTTTCGGCAGCAACCCCGCCAACAACGGCAACGCCCGGCTGCCATTGCCCAGACGAATCATCCGTGGTGGTTTGTCTTGCTGCACAGCCTTGAGCAAACCAACGGCAAATTCACTGGCCGGCGTCGGTTTGTCCTGAGACGCCTTGGCGCGCGCGCGAATGCCTTCACGCAACGGCCACCACGGCGACTGTTCAGTAATCAATTGCTCTGCCTCATGCCCGGCATTCTTGGCAAAACTCGAGGCGATGGCGCCCGGCTGCACTTCCATCACGCGCACACCAAACGGCGCCAGCTCCATGCGCAACGCATCGCTTAACGCATGGACAGCGGCTTTCGAAGCGCAATACGCGCCGGCAAACGGCGTGACCAATACCCCGGAAACGCTGCCGATGTTGACCACCAACCCCTTGGCACGACGCAGCACCGGAAACAGCGCGCGTGTCACTCCGATAATCGCAAACACATTGGTTTCGAACTGCCGCTGCATCGCCGGCACCCCGCCGTCGAGCAGCGGGCCCATGGCGCCGTAACCGGCATTGTTGATCAACACGTCGAGGCCGCCATGTTGCTGGTTGATCTGCTCGCTCAACTGTTCAAGGGCCTCGCCGTCATTGACGTCCAGTTGGATGGCAGTGAAACCGGCGGCGGCCAGGACCGCCACGTCTTCAGCCTTGCGGGCGCTGGCCCAGACTTCGTAGCCGGCGCCTTTGAACACATCGGCGAGGGCGCGGCCAATGCCGCTGGAGCAACCGGTAATCAACGCAACGGGCATGGCGCGGTCCTTGTGCAAAAAGAAGTAGTGGGATCAGTCGGAGAAACTACCCTGCAAACGCTCGGCGCGAAACTCCAGGGTTTGCGGGCGATAGCCGGGGCGTAACGGCGGCAGGGGCAAGCAGTCTTCCCAATTGGCGCCGGCCTGCAGTTCGCCGGGGCCGCGATAGCGCGGAGCGGCGTATTGATTGTCGGCCAGATTGACCGTATCGCCCGGCGCGTATGCGGCAACGCGCCAGCGCAACTCGGTCAGCGGCACATCGTTGCCATTGTTCATGGTCAGCTGCAACGGGCGGTCCGCCGGGCAGTGCTCGGGCGCGTAGATGATGCGCAACTCCAGGCGCGCCAGTTGCTTGACCTCGCGACTGTCCATCCAGATCACCCACGTGGCCACCAGGCCCAGGCCAATGGCGGCCGCCACAGAAACAGGTAATGCCTTGGCCGGGTAGCGCAGCAACAGGATCAGCCAGGTAATGACCAGCAGGACGCCGATGAACATGACGCAAAACCTCGGGAAGGGAGAAGGTCATCCTACCTAAGCGTACGGAAGGTGGCGATGGCTTGATGTTGGCGGTGTTCTGACTCGCCTCATCGCGAGCAAGCTCGCTTACACAGTGGACCGGAATCGACCCCAAGATCTGTGGCTGACCGAAAACCCTGTGGGAGATTCTATGTTGCAGGGGAACCCTGCTGCCTCAAATTCGGCTGGTATTCGCTCTGGTTTTTCATGAGCGCGAATGCCACCCGGCACAGCTTGCGAGCGAGGATGACCAGGGCTTGGGTTTTGGCCAGGCCTCTGGCCAGATAGGATTCATAGAACGGTTTCCAGGTGAGAGACCTGCAAGCCGCCATTGCCGCGTTGTGAGCCAGACGCCGTAACTCTGTATCGCCTTTTTTGCTCAGGCGACGGGGGCTGTTCTTTTTCCCGGAGTCTTTGGGCCTCAAGTCCATTCCCAAAAAGGCAATGAACGCATCGCCGCTGGCGAAGTGGCCGCGCATGAAAGCGGTCGCCAAGCCGATAGCCGTCAGATCACCAATCCCCTCAATGGCTTTGCAGCGCTTGATGTTTTCGGTAATGCCGGCCCTTTTACTGACTTTGAACAGTAACTTCTGAATGGCCTGTTCAGATTGTTTGAGGGACTTCAACAGCCGGGCCAGCTCATCGTTCAAGAGCAGTTCGCTCGACCAGCTCAGCGTGAGACTCACACGCAAGTTGACCAGTTCTGCGCGTCGATGCAGCAGACTTTTCAACACCTTGTAGTCCTGCGGAGGTGGACTCCAGACGCGCAGCCGCTGCTGTTCACTGCTCAGGTAACGCGCCAGAAGGCGCGCGTCACAAGGGTCGGTTTTCGCCCGCTGGCCAATGCTTTCGCGGTAATGGCTCAGCCGATAAGCATCCACCACGTAAACCCGGTGCCCCATTTCATGGGCCAGTTCAACCGTGTCCAAGTGGTAAATGCTGGTGGCTTCCAGGGCAATTGAGCTTTGCGCAGGCAGCATTTTGAGCCAACGGCCAAGAGCCTCACGGTCGTTGTTGATGTGTTGAGTGGTTTTCAGGTCTTCGCGGTAAGCCACGATTTCGGCCTTGGCCACATCGATACCAATCACCGTTGGTGAAGTAAGGATTGTCATGACGAATCCTCGGAGCTAGGGTTTAGGTGCTTGTCGGGGTTTACCCTTGCGCTGGCTTGCCTCTATCGTCGGTTGTACCGATGAATTCCTTATCGGCGCTTTGGGTAGAAAGGGCGGGACGAGAAGTCTCCCACGGTCCGTACTGGCAAGAGTCGGAATCGAGCTTTTAGTCCCGCCCACCCCTTCAAGTCTAAACATACAAGCGAGCTTGCTCGCGATGAGGCCAGCCGAGGCAACATAAAATCCAGATAAAAAAAGCCCCCGCCCAACCCGCTGCGGATAGGGAAAACGCAGCGGGTCAGACGGGGGCTTCTCGTTTTGCTTAACGCTTACTGCGCGATGGTTTTCACCGACACGCCGCGTTCGATCGGGGTGGAGCGACCGTAGATATCTTCAAACCGCTCGATATCGTCTTCGCCCAGGTAGCTGCCCGATTGCACTTCGATGATCTCGAGTGGAATCTTGCCCGGGTTGCGCAGACGGTGAACCGAAGCGATCGGGATGTAGGTCGACTGGTTTTCGCAGAGCAGGAACACATTTTCGTCGCAGGTCACTTCGGCGGTGCCGCTGACCACGATCCAGTGTTCGGCGCGGTGGTGGTGCATTTGCAGCGACAGGCACGCGCCCGGCTTGACCGAGATGTGCTTGACCTGGAAACGGCCGCCCATGTCGACCGAGTCGTAGGAGCCCCACGGACGATAGACTTCGCAGTGGTTCTGGGTTTCGGTGCGGCCCTGTTCGTTGAGGGTGTTGACCATTTGTTTCACGCCTTGGACCGAGTCCTTGTGGGCGATCATCATGGCGTCCTTGGTTTCGACGACCACGATGTTTTCCAGGCCGATCACCGACACCAGTTTGCCGTTGCCGTGGATCATGCAGTTTTTGCTGTCCTGAATGACCACGTCGCCTTTGGTGACGTTACCGTTGGCGTCTTTGTCGTTCACTTCCCACAGCGACGCCCAGCAACCGACATCGCTCCAGCCGGCGGTCAGCGGCACGACGCAGGCGCGCTGGGTTTTTTCCATCACCGAGTAGTCGATGGAATTGTCCGGGCAGCAGGCGAAGGTGGCTTCGTCGATGGTGACGGTGTCGGCGTCCTGTTCGCTGCGCTCAAGCGTCAGCAGGCAGGTGTCGTAGATGTCCGGATCGTGTTTTTTCAGCTCTTCCAGGAAGCGGCTGGCGCGGAACAGGAACATGCCGCTGTTCCAGAAGTAACCGCCGGACTGGACGAACTCGGTGGCGCGTTTCACGTCCGGTTTTTCGACGAAGTGCGAGACGCGGCTGACGCCTTCGGGCAGCAGCGAGTCATTGGTGGACTTGATGTAGCCGTAGCCGGTTTCCGGTTTAGTGGCCGGGACGCCGAACAGCACCATTTCGCCGTTTTCGGCAGCGACGGTGGCCAGGGCCAGCGCGCGTTGCAAGGCTTTCTGGTCTTCCAGTACGTGGTCGGCCGGCAGCACCAGCATCAACTCGTCACGACCTTCATTGACCAGCATCATCGCAGTCAGGGCCACGGCCGGCGCAGTGTTGCGGCCGAACGGTTCCATCAGGATGCGCTGGGTTTCCAGTTTACGGTTGGTCAACTGCTCGTTGACGATGAAGCGGTGGTCTTTGTTGCAGACCACGATCGGGGTGTCCATGCCTTCAAACACCAGGCGTTCCAGGGTTTGCTGGAACAGCGTGTGTTCGCCGGTCAGGGCGAGGAACTGTTTAGGGAACTGCTTACGGGAAAGCGGCCAAAGACGTGAGCCGCTACCACCTGACAAGATCACCGGAATCATGTTGTTACTCCTTGAAAATCGTATGGGTCAGAGCTACTGCGTTCTGTCGTTTCACTCTTGTTCTTGTTCCGTGTCCGGATGACACCTCGGTCCACTGTGGGAGCGGGCTTGCTCGCGAAGGCGGTGTATCAGTCGACATCATGGGTGGATGTCAGACCGCTTTCGCGAGCAAGCCCGCTCCCACATGGGAACGGGTCAATCCAGCAAATGTATTAGCGCGTCGAAACCGGGCGTTTTACCCAGACTGGCGACAGGCTGCTGCCTTTACCGGTGACGTACAGCACGGCAGCTTCACCGCGTTCCAGGGCAACCGGTTTCACGTCGCCGACTTTGGTCGCGCCGTCATACAGGGCCAGGCTGACTTTGACCGGGTTGATTTCACGCTCGCCACGGCCCTTGGCCGCTACGGACGGAACCACTTCAGTCTTGCCGTCAGCGGTTTTCAGGGTCAGGGCCTTGTCGCTGAGGTTCTGTACGCGAACCAGGGATTTCTGCTTGTTCTTGAACGGCGGCTCTTCGATCAGTTGTGGCGCGCCGCTGGCGTTGTTGACCAGGGTGTAATAGTGATCGCCAGCCAGTTTCACCGGCAGGGTCTGGCTGCCGACCTTGGCGCTGTAGTCGCCGCCCGGCATGAAGCTGAAGTCGGTGCTGGACAGTGGCGCGACTTCGGCCAGGTTGGTGCTGCCGACGGTGGCGCTGACTTCAGCGTTACCGGCGTTGTAGACACGCACGAAGCTCGAACCTTTTGGTGCAGTCGGGCCGTAGAGTGCAGCGTCGCCAGCGAAGGCGGACATCGACAACACGCTCATGCCAGCAACAAGTGCGAAGGTCTTGGCGAGACGGCGAGGAGTAGTAGTGAAAGTCATGGTAGTACCTCTCTCTTTCAGTTTTGCGCCCGGTCGGGCGTCTCGGATTTAGTGTTTGCGGCTACGTTTTGTTGGCGAGCACCAGCTTCTTTGAGCTCTGCGACCCACTGCGGGTCGGCGTCGCCGATTTCGTTGTTCACAGGCAGATAACGTTCAGGAAACTCCCAGATCAGCACCTGTGGCGGGCTGTTCTTGAAAGCATCGCTTTTCAGGTAGCTGAGCATCGGCAGAATCGGGCCGTGGCCGTCTTCGGCGTAATTGACCACGTCGCTGTTCAGCGCTTGTTTCAGCGCACCGACGAAGTTCCAGTTGGGGTTGGCGCTGTAGCTGGTGCCGATCAGGGCCACCGGCACTTCAGTGTTGGCGAACAGCGCGTCATCACCGGCAGCCTGGTCTTGCGCGACCACGGTGTTGCGCTTTTGCAACGGTTCGGTCTTCGGCATCAGGTTTTCGAACAGCGGGTCCAGCGGCAGGAACAACCGCAGGTCGCCCTTGTGCGTGACCTTCTCCGCAGGGGTAGTGACGAAGTGTTGCGGCTCGCCGCTCAGCGGGGTTTTTTCGGCAATGGTCTTGGCCAGGGTCTCGGCGGCGATTTGTGCGCCTTCCGGGGTCCAGTGAGTGTCGGTGCGCAGGAACACTTGCTGACCGTCGAGCTTGGCTTTCAACATCGGGCCGAACAGGTCGGGTGCAATGATCTTGTTGGCTGCCACACGAGCGTGGAAGTCTTCATAGAGGTTGGCGTGAATGCTCGAAGGCTTCACTTCGCCCAGGTGTTCCGGGTACAGGCGAGTCTTGGCTGGCACGATCGCCATCACCAGTTTCACGCCTTTGGCCTTGAGTTCCTGGCGTACGCCTTCTACGAGCGCGTAGTTGCCTTGCAGGTTCAACTCTTCGTTGACGATCGGGTTGAATTCTTCATCGCTGTACAGCCATTGATCGCGGCCGAGCACGACGCCCGGACGACCTTCGTTGAACAGTTTGAAATCCAGCGCGGCCCAAAGGTTGGTGCCCAGGCGCTTGATCGGGAACTCTTCGTCGTAGTGCGTTTCCACGGCTTTGGCCCAGCGGCCATTGAGCACTGTCGCATCGGCGTTGGTGCTGAACCCGAGGAAGCTGCGCGTCGACCACAGGCCCAGCACCAGCAGGGTCACCATGAACAGGGCGATGTAGAAGATACGTAATGAGCGGGTCATGGTCAGATCCCTCAGAACTGGAAGTAAAGGAACGGCGAGAAGCTTTGCGCCGAGAGTTTGAAAATCGAGGCGATGAACAGCACCAGGACCAGCGTGCGCATCACGTAACGGGACCAGTCCGCCGTCCAGTAGGCCGGTTGCACGGTGGCTTCAACGCCGACGGTGTAGCCAGGCTCGTGGATGCTGGTCGGGTTGTCGCCCGGTACGGCTTTGATCATTCCCGGTGTAGCGGCGGCCGGGCCATCGGCCTCGACGTTGACCACAGGCTTGGTCTTCTCAGGCGGCAGGTTGCTGTAGAAATCGCGGATGCCGAAGAACGCCAGGGTCATGTAAGCCACCACCAGGGTCGCCACTTGCAGGCCGGTGAGGCTGGCCTGGTTGAGTTCCGACAGCGACCATTCACCGAAGCTGAACATCGCGCCGTACATACGACCGGCGACGTGCAGGTTTTCCGAACGGAAGATCACCCAGCCCATGACCACGAGCAGGAAAGTCAGCGCCCAGCGGATCGGGTTGATGCTGCGCGGCGAGGTGTTCAGGCCCAGCGCTTTTTCAATCGCCAGCCACATGCCGTGCCACGCACCCCAGACGATGTAGGTGATGTTCGCGCCGTGCCACAGACCACCGAGCAGCATGGTCAGGAACAGGTTGCGATAGGTCATCATCGTGCCTTTGCGGTTACCGCCCAGCGTGATGTACAGGTAGTCACGCAACCAGGTGGACAGGCTGATGTGCCAGCGACGCCAGAACTCGGTGATCGACTGACTGATGTACGGCTGCTTGAAGTTTTCCATGAAGCGGAAACCCATCATCAAGCCCAGGCCGATGGCCATGTCGCTGTAGCCGGAGAAGTCGAAATACAACTGCGCGGTGTAGGCGAGGGCGCCGAGCCAGGCATCGCCCGTGGTCGGGTTCTGCAAGGCGAAGCAATGGTCGGCCACCACCGCGAGGGTGTCGGCAATGAACACCTTCTTGATGAAACCCTGCATGAACCGCGTGGCACCTTCGGAGAACTTGTCGAGGGTGTGGGTGCGGTTGTTGAACTGGTCGGCAAGGTCGCGAAAACGCAACACCGGGCCGGCGATCAAGTGCGGGAAGATCGCCACGAAGGCGGCAAAGTCGATCAGGTTGCGGGTTGCCGGCGTGTCACCACGGTAGACGTCGATGATGTAGCTGATGGACTCGAAGATGTAGAACGAGATCCCGATCGGCAACAGCACGTGGGTCAGGATGAACGGCGACAGACCGACCGAGGTCATCATCGCGTTGATGCTGTCGACGCCGAAGTTGGCGTACTTGAAGTAGCCGAGGATGCACAAGTCGACTGCCACGCCGAGCAGCAGCCAGCGTTGGGCCGGTTTGGTCCGGACGCCTGCGGCACCGACTTTGAGGCCAATCCAGTAGTTCCACAGCGTGACGGCTGCGAACAGCGCAAGGAAGTCCACACGCCACCAGGCATAGAACACGTAGCTGGCGATCAGCAGCAGCAGGTTGCGATAGCGTATTCCGCTCAAGTAGTACATGCCGAGAAAGATCGGCAGGAACAAAAACAGGAACACGTTGGATGAAAATACCATCCCGGTCTCTCCATGTTTAACCAACAGTCAAGGGCCAACGGCCCCCCCAAACCCCCCACCGAAAACCTGGGGGACACATCACACAAAATTCATGTCTTGCGCTGACCCTGTGGGAGCGGGCTTGCTCGCGAAAGCGGTGTGTCAGTCGACAACAATGTTGAATGTCAGACCGCATTCGCGAGCAAGCCCGCTCCCACAGGGGATTTGCGTTTGGTTCTAGGAACCTTTTTTGCCTTTCTCGTTGGCCGGGTCGTAGACCTTGGTCAGGTCACCCCCGAGGCGGAAGGTCTTGAACGGCTGCATCTCGTGTTTTTTCTCGAGCACATCCGGCGAGCAGGTGTAGAGCGTGCAGAACGGTTCCAGCCAGGCGAATTTCGAGTCGACCTTGAGGTCGGTCATGTCCTGTTCCTTACCGTTCTTTTTCTCGAATTCGTCCGGGTCTTTAACCCCCGACAGCACTCGATCACCCAAGCGTTTCAGCGCGCCGTTGTTTTCCTGACGCAGATCCACACCGTTGACCAAGGCAAAACTGGCGATCATCGACAGCGGTGGCAGGGCGTAGTTGTGATAGGCGAGGGCGCGTTGCTGGCGCTTCAGTTCGTTGGGCAGGAAACCTTCGGCGTCAACCTGATTGGCGCCGACTTTGTATTCCTTCACCGACCAGTCGAACAGGTCGCGACGGTTGGTGGCGATGGACGTTGCCATCACCGACCAGGCGGACCAGTAGGAGTGGTTGTTGGTTTTTTCCAGCGGCAGGTTGTCCCAATCGCTGACCACCTGATCGGCCATTTTGCTGAACCAGGCTTCGATCAACTGCGACTCTTGCTGATGGTTGGCCAACGGGTGCGAGTCGGAGAACTTCAGGCGAATGTACGCCGAGGCCATGCTGCCCAACGCCCATTTGCGCATGGACTTGCCGGTGTGGTTGAAGTCCTTGGACATCAACGCATCGGCCTTGGCCCATGCGGTCAACCAGTTCAGGGTGCATTCCAGTTGTTCCGGACGACCATCACGCATGTACTGCATCACGCGCTTGCTGGTGCCGCGCTCAATCTTGGTGATGTCTGCGGTGGTCTCGCGGAAGGCTTTTTCCGAGGCTTCGTTCAGGGTCGAACGGGCCTTGTCGGAGCCTTCGTACTTGCTGCGAAATTGCAGCGAGCCGGTGTACGGCGTTGGCATCGCGTCACAGCCTTCGCTCTTGTCGCCGGTTTTGACTTTTTCAATCGGCGCGAAGTAGCCCTGTGGCGGGCGCAGTGGCGCGGCGGCCTGGGTCGCGCCGGCGAACATGGCCAGCGTCAGCAGTGACGGTGCGAGTAATCTTTTCAAAGTTCGGGTTTGCATGCATGTCATAAGAGGTTGCCTCATTGCCCGGCTTGAGCGGTACGCTGCCCAGCGCCAGGGAATACATTGCGTTTGCAGATTTTCGCTTCGACTTTCTGTGGCGTGGCACCTGCTTCAGGGCCCTGGATTTCGACGGCCAGCAGATTTTGCGTGGCCCAGTCTTCGTCCGTACGCAACTCAAAGGCAAAGCGCCCGTCGGTGTCGGAAGTTTCCGGTTTTTCGATTTTGATGTCCTCGTGGCGACCGTTCATGTACCAGAGGGTGGCTTGCAGGACTTTCACCGACGCATCGGCGAACTGGATGTCGACCTGGTGACTGCCGTTTTGCAGGTTCAGGTTCTTGCTATTGACCATTAATTCGTTCTTGCCCGGTTTCAACGTGGTGCTGCCGGTCATCTGTGCATCCTTTCCTTCGCAACCGTTGTCCAGCAGCGCCATCATCTGGCGGTAGATGGTTTCCTGGTCGAGGCGATAGAGCGGCGAGAATTCCCAGATCAGAATCTTCGGCGGCTTGGTCTGGAACTCTTCGCTGCCCAGGTACTGCAGCATCGAACCTTCCAGGCCACCGCCGGGGAACGCCACGTTGAGGATGTCGGCGCCGATGGCCTCTTCGAGGAAACCGGCGAAGTTGTAGTTCTTGCCACTGTGGCTGGTGCCGACCAGGGTGATCTCTGGATTGCCGGAGTCACTGAACAAGTCGCCGTCGGCGGCTTCGCCCTTTGGCTCGGTGGTGAACTGATCCATGTACTGGATCGCGTAGCTGGTGCCACAGAGTTGACCGGCCATGTTGTGTAATGTTCCGGTCTTGCCCATGCGACCCGACTTATGGCTCTCGAATTCGCGCTTGGGCACGTCGGCAAAGGCCGGCATTTTCTTGATTTGCTCACCGACGATTTTCGCCGTGCGCTGTGCGCCATACGGCGTCCAGTGTTGGTCGCCCTGGAAGTAGAAATCGTGGGCCGGCAGGGTGTCAGGCAGCGACTCGTTGGTCAGCGGCGACAGGTCCGGCACGGTGTAGCCCATCTGCTCGAAACGACCGAGCATGGTCTTGTAGTTCTTCAGCGCCTTGTCGAAATCGAACTTGGCTTTGTCTTCAGGATTGAGCTTGTTGCGGTTCACCAGACCACGGGTCGGCTGGTAAACGACGACCAGTTCGATGCCTTTGCTCTTGAACGCATCGTGCAGCTCTTTCATGCGTTTGTAGCCGGCGGGTGAGGTGTCGAATTCGGTGCGCAAGTCTTCCTGTGTACGGAACAGCCAGTCGCCCTGGGCCTGCACCAGCGTGGTGAAGTTCTGCTGATAGCGCGTGGTGTAGTTCTTCGCGTCGTGGGCTTCGGGGCACAGGTTGCAGCACGGTTCGGCGCTGAATTTCGGTGCCTGGATTTCATCGGCCCGAACGCCGGCGCTGGCCGCGAGAATGCCGGCGGTCAGGGCCGACAGGCTGAGTAATTTGATCAAGTGTGGGTGCATAAAATTATCCTCAGTCCTGCATTTCGGTCTGGCGTTCGACAGGGTCGATCAGCACGGCTTTCTGCTGGCGCACCAGCAGGTCGAGAATTTCATCCTGGCGCTCGCCAAGAATCCCGTTGAAGCTGATGCCACTGGATTTGGTCGGCGCGAGCATGGACACGCGATACAACTCGACGCTCAGCGGCGAGTCGATGGACAGCGGTCCGCTGCCGTTGCCGGCCAGTTCGCCGCCGACGATGATCAGCGACACCTGGGCGTCGAACGGGTCGAGCTTGATGTCCCGGTCGGTGTCGCTCAGGTCCTTGATGTGGCCGTAAACACCGGTCAGGCCGTTGGCCATGGCGAGGTTTTCGTAGAGGCGGATGTTCACGCTGTTACGAATACGAATGCCGTGGCGACGGTTGCTGATCACCTTGTTGCCGTAGATCAGATTGTCGCCACTCTCGTAGAGGGTGATGCCGTCGGTGTGGTTCTTGTAGATCTCGTTGTAGGCGATCAGGTTGTTGACGCTGTTACGGTCGATCACCAGGCCCGACAACTTGTTGTCGTAGCTGCGGTTGTTGAAGATGAAGCTGTCGTTGACCTCACGGGAAATAATGATCCCGTGCTTTTTCTTGGTCCCGTAAACGGTGTTGTCGGCGATGATCAGACCGTGGGAACGGTCATGCGGGTCAATGCCGTAGACGATGTTGTCTTTGTAGGTGTTGCCCTTGACCACGAAGTCGCGGGCTTCGTAGCAGTAGAAGCCGTACCACATGTCCGAGAACTCGGAGCCGACGATCCAGCCAGTCGGTTCAGGACGCTTGAGCACCTTGGCCATGTTCGGCGTGTATTGGGAAATACTCACGCCGTAGGACTTACTGTTGGCGTAGCCGAAACTGGCGATCTTGCTGTTGGCGATGTAGGTTTCGGTGCCGCCCCAGGACAGCAGGAACGGACGGAATTCCTTGGGCGACTTGAAGGCCGCCGGGCCGTTTACCTTCTCGCTCCAGCCAGTGATTTTGGTGTCACGCACGAACAGCTGGCCGTCGTTGACCAGGAACGAACCGGCCTCTTGCGACAGGCGCAATTCCTGGGTCTGCTTGTCGATTTCCAGAATGCCGTTTCTGCCGACCACGATCGGCAACTTCGCCAGGAACACGCCCGGCGAGGTTTCGCTGAAGTACTGTTTGGGTACTTTCTTGGCCAGGTCCTTGAGGTTCATGTAGCCGTCGTCGACGAAGATCGCCTGCGGGATGCCGTGCTGACGCACCACCCATTCAGCCATCTTGTTGTCGCCGCCGATGAAGTCCTTCAGCGCGTCTTCCTGCATCATCCGGCGCACGCTGATCTTGCCGGCCTTGGTGCGCACGATTTTCGCGGCGATGGCTTCGGCGGTGTAGCCGGAGGTATCCGGCAGTTTCGGCGCAGCCAGTTCCAGCGGCGCGGTCGGCGCGCTGCTGACGGTGTAGGTCTTGGCCTGTTGCAGGCCTTTGGCGATGGTCGCCGGCTGCCCTTTCTGCGCAGGCGCGACCGGCTCCACCGAGGCGAGGGCCACCGAGCTGGCCAGCAGCATCGCGCCGGCCAGCAAGGTCAACGAGCCTCTCTTCGGACTGTTCATGTCAGGAACTCCCTTCGCGGTTCGCATCAGAAGCGCCAGATCACGTCGATAAACGCGCGGTGCATGTACGAATCGACACCTTTGCCATACGCATCGCCCGGCTTGAACACACCGCCACGCAAACGCACGAGGGCCGAAGGCTCATCGATCGACTGACTCAGGGAGGCCGGTAGCAGGCCTTGCTTGAAGTACTTGGTGACGACCACGTCCATTTCCTGGCCGAGGTCTTTGCTGCCATCTTCCAGCGGCAGGGACGTGCTGGACAGAATCGCGCCGGTGCCGTCGTCGGTGTTGTTTTCAACGGCGTTGATGCCGTTGCTCCCGACCGGCTTGTTGCCGTCGACACGCCAGAATTTGTGGTAGATCAGGCTGGCGTCGTATTCGTCGTTGAGCATCCACGAACCGAACAGGGTGGCGGACTGCATGTTTTGCATTTCGCCGCGAAAGGCTTCGCCGAAACGGTGAACACGCGAGCGCGTACCGGTGTAGTTCGAGCGGTTGCTTTCCAGGCCGTTCTGTTCGTAATCGGCGCTGGCGCGGGCATAGGCTGCACCGACTTGCCATTGCGGATCGAGGCGCAGGCGCACGCCCAGGTCGGTGGCCCAGCCGTCGACGTCGCCGCTGGTCTTGGGTTGGGCCGGCGCGGTGCCGTCGGCGTTCAGCGGGTTGACCTTGTCGCGGTCGCCGCTCATGCCAGTGACGCTGCCCCAGTAGTTGACGGTGTTGGTGTTGCGCCAGTTGTAGGCATCGCTGTCGGCGGTAAGGCCGAGCCAGCTGATGTCGCCATTCTGTTTCTTGTCCAGGGAATCGGCGGGAACGCCCGGCTGCGCGTAATCAAGTTTGCCGTCATCGTGGGTGTGATGACCGCGAATGCCGACCCAGTTGCCCGGGGTCCACTGATACGCTGCATCAGCGTAGGCGTGCAGGCGATCCTTGTCTTTCGGCGCCAGCTCGGTGAGGTCGGTGCGGTATTCGCTGAAGCGTTCGGCGACACCGGCGTTGGCGCGCAACAGGGTGGTGTCGAAGGTCCAGTTCAGGGCTTCGATGTTGGTGTCGCGCCATTGGCCGTCGTCGTTGTGCAGGCGTTGACGACCGAGCTTGAGCATCTCGCCGGGGTACGGCGTGAGGCCGCTGTAGCCGACCCAGAACTCGCGCATCGCCAGATAATTTTTCTTGGTCTTGCGGTCACCGTTGTCGGTGGCCTGGGTGCCGTCACTGTCGGACTGCTGCAGGGTATCGGTTTCGATGATGTCGGTAGACGTCACGGCCTGGCCCATGGCGTAGGCGCTCCACGCGCCGCTCTCGCCATAAACCCACGGACGCAAATCGAGGCCGACGCCGTTGACGTCGCCGCCGCTCTGCGTACCCAGATCGGTATCGTCTTCGGACTGGGCAGTGACTTTCACGTCAAGGCCGTAGTTCTGGGTTTCGGTCAGTGCCGCCAGGGTCGGGCACGACCACAAGAGGGCGAATGACAGGCCGATACCGGCCTTCACGAATGGATTCAACTTCATAGGGATTCCTCGCCGTCTTCTTCTTGCAGGGCGTGCAGTTCCAGCGTGTTCTGGCTCAAGGCACCACGAACGGCCTGTTCTTGTTTCAACAGGCGTTGGGCCTCGGCGAGCTGGGCAGGCGGCAGTTGCGCTTCAAGTGTTTGTGCAAGCTCGGTGGCTTGCGGGGTGTTCTGCGCCTTGGCCAATTGGCTGAAGACGTAAGCGTTAAGCGGGTCGGGCTTGGTGCCCTTGCCTTGGGAAAACAGTTGGGCAATGGCGAAGTCGGCGCTGTTCTGGCCGTTGCGCGCCGCCTTGAGCAGGTGGTCCAGCGCTTTCTGCGAATAGACCTTGCCCAGGTAACCGCGACGGTAGATCTGGCCGAGGTAGTAATCGGCGGCCACTTCTCTGTCGACGGCTTTCTTGAAGTGTTCTTCGGCGAGCTTCGCGTCGGCCGGGACCATTTTGCCTTCGTAGTAGAGCTTGCCCAGCAACAGTTCGGCACGCGGCTGATCAGCGGCGCGACCGTTGTCCAGGTACTTCATCATCGTGTCGACGTCGCCCAGTTCCGGGAAGTCGTAGAGCAATTGCGCGAGGCTGACCCAGGACGCGGGGTAGCCCGGAGCGATGCTTTCGAGCAGCGTCTGAGCGGTTTTCTCGTCGGTCTTGCCCAGGCTTGCATCACCCAATACACGAGCGACGCTGTCCACCCGTTGAGCAGTCACAGTGCCGCGAGCATGAGCGGCTTGCATCTGCTTGATCAGCTCGGCCTGTTGCTCAGGCTTGGCCTGTTTCTGATAGACCGTGGCCAGTTCGACGTAGCAGATGTCGGTGGTGTTCAGCGCGGCCTTGCAGATGGTTTCCACTTCGTCCAGGTGCTGGTCGTAAGTGCCCTGGGTGCGATAGAGCAGCACTTGGGCCAGGCCCGCTTCCGGTTTGCCTTCGGCGCGCCATTGGCTGATCTGTTGCTGGGCGTTGACGTTCGGGAAACTGTGCGGGTATTGCAGGTACAGCATCGCCAGCGGGATCAGGGTGTTGCCTTCGCCAGCGGCCGAGGCTTTCTTCAGCAGGCCTTCGGCTTCGTGCTGTTCGGCTTCGGTGGAACCCGGCTTGGCCACCAGCAGGCGACCGAGGCGAGCCTGGGCCCGCGGCGAAACGCTGGCCGCGGCGCGGTAAGTCGCCTCGGCCTGTTTGATTTGTGCCGGGTCACGGCTGTCGACCTGGATATCGGCGAGGCCAACTTGCGCTTCGCTGTAACCCAGGTCTGCCAGTTGCTGATAGTTCTGCGCCGCCAGCGCGGTGTCGCCGCGCTTGAGGGCTTCGTTGGCCAGACGCTGGTCGGGCAGGCCGACGCAGCCGGCGAGGCTTACGGCCAGGGCGATTGCACACAGTGGGCCCATGTGGGAGCGGGCTTGCTCGCGAAGCAGGCGCTGCGGTGCATCAGACATACCGAGCTGATCCCTTCGCGAGCAAGCCCGCTCCCACAAGGTGTGCGGTGCGTTCAAGATTTTTGAGATAGTCACAGGCATGTCCTCGACTTAAAGACCGGAAGCCATGGCTTTGTCGATCAGCCAGTTCAGGTTCGGACCACGGGTGGCGTTGACTTCAACCGGGCGACCGGCGAACTTGCTGTCCAGCGGCTCGTCCGGCTGGATCAGCACGCGGATGTCGGAGGAAAGGTCGGCGCTTTTCAGGCTGGTGCTGCTGACGATCTTGCCGCTGCGGGTGGTGTCTTCACCGGCGATCTGGAAGCTGACTGCGCTGCCTGGCAGCACATCACCGAACTGGCGATAGGTGAAGCGTGCTTCAACGTTGGCTTCGCTGTTACGCGGCACCAGTTGGAAGATCACGTCGCCCTTGCTGGCGTACTGACCGTTGGCGACCAGTTGCTGAGCCACGGTGCAATCGCACGGCGAGGTCAGGGTGCCGGTCATTTGCTTGCCGAACAGCTCTTCAACCTTGGCCGGTTGCAGTTGATTGTCGTCAAGGTGGCCCTTGAGTACATCGAGCATGCTGGTGCTGAACGTCGCGAGCGGAGCGCCTTTGGCGGCAACGCCGTCAGCCTTGATCAGGCTCTGCACGGTGCCGTCGCGCGGCATGGTGATGTTCATCCCCGGCACGCTGACCAGGCCAGCCTGGGCGTGGCTGACGAAGTACATGCCGTACACCGACTTGAAGATGAAACCGAACGCCGCCAGACCGACGAGGAAAATCGCCAGGCTGAAGGTCACTGCACGCAGACGACCGAACGCGCTCATGCCGTGGCCGCCGTCCTTCATCTTGCGCGCCTTGGTGAAGTTGTCGCGCTGCAGGGTGGCCAGCACTTCACCCATGCTGACGATGTCGCCGGCCAGGTGCGAGGTGATCAGGTGGCGCAGGGTCGAGATGTCTTGGGGTTCCAGGTTCTGGAACTGGCAACCGACACGACCGGTCGGGCGGTCGAAGGAGCGCACTTGCAGCTCCACGTCCATGGCCAGGCCGAGGTTATCGATGACAAATTGCAGGCGAGCCTTGTACACGTCGCCGATTTTCAGCGGCAGTTGACCGGCGTTGAAGGCCAGACCGCCAGCGGAGAGGTCGATCACTCGAGCTTCCATCGGGGTCCGATCGGGACCGAAGAAGCGCAGCTTGGCCGGAATTTTTACTCGGGCGTGTTGGCGCTGGGCTTCTGACTCATGCACTACGTTGGCGTTGACGGCGGTATTCATATGGGCGATTTCCTAGTTAATTCAGGCGAGTTCGGTCAGACCATCATCAGCAGCACGGCAACAAAAATGCTGCCGGCGGAGAAGGTCATGGTCCGAGACGACCAAGTGTTGAACCAACCTTGAAAGCTGGCGAGATCACGGGTCAGGGAAGTGGGCTGGCGACTCCAGGACTGTCGGTCGAGGCGGAAGAACACGTAGATCTTCACCATCGCGCCGACGATCTGGTTGTAATAGAGAATCGCCGGGTAGGCCGGGCCGATCCGGTGACCGGACAACGACAGCAGCACGGTCAGGATCAGACGGGTAATGCCGATCCACAGCAGGTACACGAGGATGAACGCGGTGCCGTACTTGAAGCTGGCGATCAGCGCGACGGTCAGGCCCAGCAGCGAGGTCCACATCGACACGCGCTGATCGAACAGCACCACCGAGGTGAACAGGCCGAGGCGTTTAACCCCCAGGCCCAGGGCGCGGGCGTTCTGGCGCAGGTTGTTGCCGTACCAGCGGAACATCAGTTTGCGACTGGCCTTGATGAAGCTTTTTTCCGGCGGGTGTTCCACGGTGTGGATCGCGGCGTCGGGCACGTAGAACGTGTCGTAGCCCAGACGCATCAGGCTGAACCAGCTCGACTTGTCGTCACCGGTCAGGAACTTGAAGCGGCCCAGGCGCCAGTGTTGCAGCGAGTCGCTTTCCACGTCGGCGATGAAGTCCGGGTTGGTGACCACGGTCGCGCGGAACACCGACATCCGGCCGGTCATGGTCAGTACGCGCTTGGACAGGGCCATCGAGCACATGTTGATGTGGCGCTGGGCGAAGCGCAGTTTGTGCCACTCGCTCATGATGTAGCCGCCACGCACTTCGCAGAACTCGTTGGTGGTCAGGCCGCCGACATTGCCGAACAACTGGAACCACGGCACAGTCTTGAGCACGGTGCCCTCAGCGAGCACGGTGTCGCCATCGATCACAGCCACCACGGCGCGGTCGTCCGGCAGGTGGCGGGAGATTGCGCGGAAACCGTAGGCCAGGCCATCACGCTTGCCGGTGCCGGGAATGCGCACGAAGTCGAGCTTGACCCGATCCGGCGGATTCATCTTCGTCCAGAGGCTTTTCACCAGCTTCTCATCGGACATTTCCACGATGGAACACACCATGGTGGTCGGCAGGCCGCAGTCGATCGCTTCGCGAATGACGGAGGCGTAGACCTGTGCGGTGGTCAGCGCGTCGATACGGAAGCTGGTGACCATCAGAAATACATGGGACGGGTTTGCCGCGTCACCCAGCTTGCGCACTTTGCGCCGCAGGTGCGGGTAGACCACGTACAGAAACAGCATCCCGCGCACAAAGTGCGTGGCGCCCATCGAGTAGCGCCAGATGCCGATGAAACCGATGAGGAAGATGAAATCCTTCGAATCGGAATCGAATGTGGACGCAGGCAACGCCATGGCGATGCCCATCAATAAACTTAGGTAAAACAGCCAACCGGCGGCCTGAAGTAGGCCGTGCTTTAGCCTGTGCATAATCTGCATCCGTCTCTATCTCGGGCGAGCCTGTGGGGTGGCCCGATGGGGTTAAGGCAGGCATAAAAACCGTAGGAGCGAGGCTTGCCCGCGAAGGCGGCGTGCCTGACACACCGCGTTGCCTGGTTCGCCGGCAAGCCTGGCTCCTACAGGGAGCGGCTTGTTACCAGCAGATGCCTTCGGTACGGCCACTGACGCTGGTGGCTTTGGTCATGAAGCCGACCAGGTCGACGACTTGCTTGCCGTGCGGAGCGTTCTGCGCCAGGGCGCGGAATTTCTCGTCACGGTTGCCGAGGATGATCACGTCGGAGTTGGCGATGACGTCGTCGAAGTCAGCGTTGAGCAAGGACGAGACGTGAGGGATCTTCGACTCGATGTAATCCTTGTTCGCGCCGTGGACACGGGCGTATTCGACGTTGCTGTCGTAGATGCTCAGGTCGTAACCCTTGCCGATCAGCATTTCCGCCAGATCAACCAGCGGGCTTTCGCGCAGGTCATCGGTGCCGGCCTTGAAGCTCAGGCCCAGCAGGGCGACTTTGCGTTTGTCGTGGCTGGAAACGATGTCGAAGGCGTTCTGCACCTGGGATTCGTTGCTGCGCATCAGTGAGTTCAGCAGCGGCGATTCCACGTCCAGGGCACCGGCGCGGTAGGTCAGGGCGCGCACGTCTTTGGGCAGGCAAGAGCCGCCGAACGCGAAGCCTGGGCGCATGTAGTACTGGGACAGGTTGAGTGTCTTGTCCTGGCAGACCACTTCCATCACTTCGCGACCGTCAACGCCGCACGCTTTGGCAATGTTGCCGATCTCGTTGGCGAAGGTCACTTTGGTGGCGTGCCACACGTTGCAGGTGTACTTGATCATCTCGGCAACGGCGATGTCCTTGCGGATGATCGGTGCGTCGAGCTCTTCGTACAGCGATTGCAGAACGTCGCCCGAAGCCTTGTCGAACTCGCCGATGACGGTCATCGGTGGCAGGTCGTAGTCGGCGATCGCGGTGCTTTCACGCAGGAACTCAGGGTTCACTGCAACGCCGAAATCAACACCGGCTTTCTTGCCGGAGCAGTCTTCAAGGATCGGGATGACAACGTTTGCGACAGTGCCCGGCAAAACGGTGCTGCGAACCACGATGGTGTGGCGGGTGGTCTTGTCACGCAGGACAAAACCGATCTCGCGGCACACGGCTTCGATGTAGTTCAGTTCCAGGTCGCCGTTCTTCTTGCTCGGCGTACCGACGCAGATCATCGACAGATCGGTGTCGCGAATCGCCTCGGCGAAGTTGGTCGTGCCGCGCAATTTGCCCGTCTCGATGCCCTTCTTCAGAAGTTCGCCCAGACCCGGTTCAACGATCGGCGATTTACCGGCGTTGATCATATCGATTTTGTCTTTGGCAACATCGACGCCTACGACGTCATGGCCCCGTGCAGACAGGCAACCGGCACAGACTGCGCCGACGTAACCCAAACCAAATATGCTGATGCGCATCGCAATTACCTCTGTGTTTTATCAAGCCATTACATGGCCGGAGTTAATGGTGTTCAGCGGTATAGTGCACTCGGAAGTGCGGCTTACAGGCGCCACAGTGCCGCGTGCAGGCATACAAAGTTCCGAGTGTCTAAATAAGTGCACTCAAGATGTGCGCAACTAGGCCTTATTATTCTGATGTGCCCTGTTATGCAGCCGATCTTCTAATCAGAGGATCGTGAGCAAAGGTCTTGCGCGCTCAAAGCCAGGCAAGAAGCCCGTAAATCAAGCGGTTGGGTGCTCAGATGAGCACGTTTATAGGGGCGCAGCCTTGGCCTTGAAGGGGATATTGATGAGCCTATCTCCTGTCCTTTATGTGTTGCCCAAATCAGAGGCCCAGTCTGCAGAAGTTAATATGACAACTTCGCTACGTGACACTCTTCTCTGCGTAAGTTATCTCGTACATGCATTGAGAAAATCGTTACCGGTGGTATGAGCTACGCATTTGGACATAGTTCCTGTCCGCCCATCGCGAATTCTGAAATTTCTTGAAATATTGAGAAAGATGGCACTGCTCTCATATTGATAGCACTTACCGTTTGGCCCTTTATATATAGGCTTATTATCGGCTCCGATAGTTTTGTGCCACTACCGATAAAAATTTTCAGTGCCACTACTGAAAAAAATCATCAAAGTCGAGTGAAACTAAAGTTAGAAAATAGAGTGATGGATTTCTGGCGTCAGGAAATCGACGAATAAGGCGGGGGATTGTTAGACGATCAGACGGCGGCGCACGACGATTTTTTGCGATCGTGCGCCGACCGGGAGCTTACTCTGGCGCGTGATCGCGCAGAAACACCAGATGGTCCGGTTTAGACTGCTCGGCGCTGTACCGATAGCCTTGAACGTCAAATTTTTTGAGGTCTGCCGGGTCGTTGACGCGCTCTTCAATGACAAAACGGCTCATCATTCCCCGCGCTTTTTTCGCGTAGAAACTGATGATCGTGTATTGGCCGTTCTTCAAGTCCTTGAAATCGGTATTAATGATGCGTGCATTCAAGGCGCTGCGTTTGACCGACGAGAAGTACTCGTTGGAGGCCAGGTTCAGCAATACATCGTCGCCCTGATCGGCCAGGGCTTCGTTCAGCCATTCGCTGATCCGCGTACCCCAGAACGCATACAGATCCTTGCCCCGAGCATTCGCCAGTTTGGTGCCCATTTCCAGCCGATACGGCTGCATCAGGTCCAGCGGGCGCAGCAGGCCGTAAAGGCCGGAGAGCATGCGCAAGTGTTGTTGCGCGTAATCGAAATCGGCTTCGCTGAAGGTTTGCGCGTTGAGCCCGGTGTACACGTCGCCTTTGAATGCAAGCAACGCCTGCTTGGCGTTCTCCGGGGTGAACGCGGGCGTCCAGCTGCCGAAACGCGCGGCGTTGAGGCCGCCGATCTTGTCGGAGACGTGCATCAACTCGCTGATCTGCGCTGGCGTCAGGTCGCGCAGCTGCATGATCAGCTCCTGGGAGTGGTCGAGGTATTGCGGCTGGGTAAAGCGCTGGGTCGCCGGCGGTGTTTCGTAGTCGAGGGTCTTGGCGGGGGAAATCACCATCAGCATGAAGTCGTCTCCTTTAATCGTGGGGGCGATTCTAGGGGGTTGGACCGGTTGACTCCAGCTATCAAGTCCATAGGTGATCGGCGGTTTTGCACAAACCCTTGTAGGAGCGAGGCTTGCCCGCGAAGGCGGTGTGTCAGTTACTGATGATTAGACTGATATACCGCTTTCGCGGGCAAGCCTCGCTCCTACAGCAGATCGTGGACAGCACCGGATCAGCTATAGTGCCGCGCGGGTTTTGTTATGGAGACATCCCTTTGCGTATCGTTTTTCTATTTTCGGCGTGGCTCTTGAGCTTCGGTGCCATGGCGGCGCCGGGTGACGTGGCGACGCTTGATCGCAGCACCTGGCCGGAGCAGCTCAGCAGCCCGACGCTGTTCGACGTGGCATCACGCGCCGAAATCCTCATGTTCGCGCGCGTGCTGCTGGCCAGCGAGTCTCTGGATGAACCGGCCCTGGCCCAACGCCTGGGGCTGCGCAAGATTAATCTGGAGGCCGTCAACAGCCTGCGCCAACGTCTGTGGCAGCGCTTGCTCACCAACTACAACTTCGCCCAGCAGAGCTGCGATCAGGACGCTTCCTTCTGTTTCCTCGTCGAGGACATGGACACCCTGCGCCAGCAAGCGGCCAAGTTTCAGGTTAGCGACGACAGCTACTACATAAAGTGGTCGGAGCCGAGCCGGTTGTTCCACGCCCAGTATCTCGACGAACAATTGCGCAAGGCCGCACTGTTTCCACAGAGCAGCAGCGAAGTCGATCGTTTTGGCGACTATGAACGCAACGGCGACGAGATGCATGACCGGCTGTTTTTACTGACCTTCGACAGCGCCGCCAATGTCATGCCGGACAACACCGGCTGGGTCACGGAATACCTGCGCAAGTCGAACATGAGCGGCACGTTCTTTGTGCTGGGCAAAGACATCCAGGCGCGTCTGGCCGAGCGCTCGGTGGCCAGTCTGCAGGCGACGTATTCAACGCAATGCATCGGCGTCCAGGGCTGGGAGTTTCGCTCCCACAGCTACTGGCAGGACTGGCAGGATTCGGTGCGCCGTAGCGTCGATCTGGTCAAAAGCAAACTGCCGGAGAACTACGTACCACTGTTTCGTCCGCCCGATGGCCAGCGCCGTTCCGATGCCGAAGGCTTCTTCAAGGCTCAGGGTTTGCAGGTGGCGCTGTGGGACATCGATGCCCAGGACGGCGCCGGCAAGCTCAAGGGCAACCCGAGCGCCCAGCGCGTGCTGACGCTGATGCTGCTGTGGCGACACGGGGTGATTAACTTCAATGTGAAGCAGGATGCGGTGAAAACGGCGATGCCCTGGCTCATCACGCAAACGGCGCAAAGCGGGATCGGTTGGGAGGACTGTCAGGACGCGTTTCGCTGAAACCGTAAAAAGCCCGGAATCATTGGGGAAGAGGGCAGGGTGGGGTGATTTTTGTGCAGAATTCGATGCAGGCGGACTTCCGACTTTAACGGGGTGATGGCCATCCGCCTAGTGCTATTGGTCACTCTGAAAAATAAACTTCAAAAAAGCGTCAAAGTACTTTTTTCTGTCATGGGTTTTGGAGTATTACGAAGACAGACCGCCGAAACCTGCACCACAGGTGGCGTCTCCCAAGACCCCGCTATGGATGCAGTTCACTTGAGTCCCAGCAGGTGAAATTCGGTAGTCACTTCGAGGCGCAGCACCGCCAAGGTATTGCGTCGAATGGCTCCCACAAAGGTGACCGAGTATGGATGATCACGGACGTAGTTCTTCCTCCAACCAGCCAATCCTTTATGTACTCGATACCAACGTATTGATTCACGATCCAAACGCCCTTCTTAACTTCGAAGAACACCATGTTGCCATCCCGATGACCGTGCTTGAGGAGCTGGATAAGCTCAAGAGCGGGCATCACAGCGTGGCTGCGGAATGCCGTCAGGCGATTCGCCTGATCGACAAGACGTTGGGCGATGCCAGCCCTGAAGACGTCGAGTTCGGTGTGCCGATCCAGCGTGGCAAGAGCGGACCAAAGGGTTTGCTGTCAATTCTGATGAGCAAGCGTGCCGAGCCGAACATCATTCTTCCGGAACACCTGAACGACAACATCATCATTAACCAGTTGATTGACCTGCATGCGCGCGAGCCAAAATTGCCCGTGGTGCTGGTCACCAAAGACATCAACATGCGCCTCAAGGCTCGGGCGTGCGGGATCGCGGCCGAGGACTACAGCACCGACCAACTGGTTGACGACGTCTCGCTGCTGCCCAATGGTTTTCACAACATGGACGGCTCCTTCTGGGATCGCGTGAAGAATGTCGAAACCCGTCAGGACCACGGTCGCACCTGGCATCAGGTGCAGCTGATCGACAACCTGCCGGCCGTGCATATCAATGAGTTCATCATCGACGAACAAGGTTTTGTCGGCTGGATCAAGGAGATCGAGGAAGACCGCCTGCTGATCCTCGACCTGCATCAGGAACCCCTGTTGCACCAGGAAGCCTGGGGCCTGAAACCGCGTGATATCTATCAAAGCCTGGCGCTGTACGCCTTGCTCGATCCGGACATCCACCTGGTCAACCTGACCGGGGCCGCTGGCTCGGGTAAAACCATCCTCGCCCTGGCGGCGGCGATCGAGCAGACCATGGTCAGCAAGCGCTACCGCCGGATCATCGCAACGCGCAGCGTGCAGGGCCTGGATCAGGAAATCGGTTTCCTGCCCGGCACCGAAGCGGAAAAAATGGAGCCTTGGCTGGGCGCCATCACCGACAACCTCGAAGCCTTGCACATGGATGACGAAAACACCCATGGCAGCGTCGATTACATCCTCAGCAAAGTGCCGTTGCAGTTCAAATCCCTCAACTACATCCGAGGTCGCAGCTTCCAGCAGAGTCTGATTTTGATCGATGAATGCCAGAACCTGACACCGCACCAGATGAAAACCATCATCACCCGTGCCGGCGCCGGTTCCAAAGTGGTGTGCCTGGGTAACCTGGCGCAGATCGACACCCCTTACCTGTCCGCGACCAGCTCCGGGCTGACGTACCTGACCGAACGCTTCAAGGATTTCCCCAACGGTGTACACATCACCCTGCAAGGGGTGCCACGTTCGATTCTGGCCGAATACGCCGAATCGCATTTGTAATCGCGTCACCAGAACCGGGCGGCCCCAAAAGCCGCCCGGTTTTTTATGCCCAACACAAATTAAATGTGGGAGCGGGCTTGCTCGCGAATGCGGTCTGACAGTCAGTATCTATGTCGACTGACACACCGCATTCGCGAGCAAGCCCGCTCCCACAGGGGATTTTGGTGACCCGATAATCAAACGTGCGGATTGTTGACCCGCAGGTTTACAATCGCCGCTCCTGATCAGGAGTAACCCTGTGCTGACTCATCTCGATTCCCAAGGTCGCGCCAACATGGTCGACGTCACCGATAAAGCCGTGACGTTCCGTGAAGCGACGGCCCAAGCGCTGGTGCGCATGCTGCCCGAAACCCTGCAGATGATCGTCAGCGGCGGTCACCCCAAGGGTGATGTGTTCGCCGTGGCACGCATCGCCGGCATCCAGGCAGCGAAGAAAACCAGCGATCTGATTCCTCTGTGCCATCCGCTGATGCTCACCGGCGTCAAGGTCGAACTCAGTGCCGAGGGCGACGACACCGTGCGCATCGTCGCGCGTTGCAAACTGTCCGGGCAGACCGGCGTCGAGATGGAAGCCCTGACCGCTGCCAGCGTCGCTGCGCTAACCATTTACGACATGTGCAAGGCCGTTGACCGTGGCATGACCATCGAAAGCGTGCGGTTGCTGGAAAAACTCGGCGGCAAGAGCGGCCATTTCCAGGCAGATCAGCCATGAACCTCACCGTGAAGTTTTTTGCCCGCTACCGCGAGGCCCTTGGCGTGGACTCGGTCAAGGTTGAGGGCGATTTCGCCACGGTCGACGATGTGCGTGCGCTGCTGGCACAGCGTGACGGTGCCGAGGTGCTGAGCGAACAGAACCTGATGTGCGCCCGCAACGAGGACCTTTGCCAGCTCGACGAGCCGGTGACTGACGGTGATGAAGTGGCGTTCTTTCCGACCGTGACCGGGGGCTGACATGGCGATTCGCGTGCAGTCCACGGCGTTCGATCCGGGCGCTGAAGTCAACGCCATGCACGCCGCCAATGTCGGCGTTGGCGCGGTGGTGAGTTTTGTCGGTTATGTGCGCGACTTCAATGACGGGCTTGATGTTGCCGGGATGTTTCTCGAACACTATCCGGGCATGACTGAAAAGGCCCTTGGCAAGATTGCCGCCGAGGCCGAGCAGCGCTGGCCGTTGCTCAAGCTGGAAGTGTTGCACCGGATCGGCGCTCTGGAACCGGGCGAACCGATCGTCTTCGTCGGTGCCGCAAGCGCGCACCGCCAGGCTGCGTTCGATGCCTGCGCCTTTGTCATGGACTACCTGAAAACCCGTGCGCCGTTCTGGAAGAAAGAAAACACCCGTGACGGCCCGCGTTGGGTAGAAGGGCGTGACAGCGATCATGCGGCGGCGGATCGCTGGAAGCAGTGATTCCTGCGGTGTCTGCAAGTACGCCTTCGCGGGCAAGCCTCGCTCCTACAGGTTCTATGCCGAGCACACATTATGTGAACGACACGAAAACCCGTAGGAGCGAGGCTTGCCCGCGAAGAGGCCATCAGCAACACCAAAAATCCCAATGACCCACCGCCCGACCACCGGCCGGCACATCTTCATTTGGCCCGATTGACGGCTTATACATAAAAGTCCAGTATGGAATTATAAGTACAAAAAAGGCGTGTCCCCCTGTTTCAGCTCTTTCTTCTGTCTTGCCAAACCAACAACAACCCGCGAGAGAACGAACATGAAGAAATTCCCCCTCATCACCGGTCTGGCGCTGAGCCTGTTGGCGTGCAGTTCTCTGTTCGCCGCTGACAAAACCCTGCGCATCGGCATCGAGGCCGCTTATCCGCCGTTCGCCTCCAAGACCGACAAGGGCGAGATCGTCGGTTTCGACTACGACATCGGCAATGCCCTGTGCGCGCAGATGAAGGTCAAGTGTGTGTGGGTCGAAGGCGAATTCGACGGTCTGATTCCTTCCCTGAAAGTGAAGAAAATCGACATGGCGCTGTCGTCCATGACCATCAACGAAGACCGCAAGAAGTCGGTCGACTTTACCCACAAGTATTACTTCACTTCATCGCGTCTGGTGATGAAGGAAGGCGCGGCCGTGGATGACCAGTACGCCAGCCTCAAGGGCAAGACTGTGGGCGTGCAGCGCGCAACCACCACCGACCGTTACGCCACCGAGGTTTTTGAACCGAAGGGCATCAACGTCAAGCGCTACGGCAACAACGAAGAAATCTACATGGACCTGGCAGCCGGTCGTCTCGACGCCATTTTTGCCGACACCATTCCGCTGAGTGACTTCCTGGCGATGCCGCGCGGCAAGGGCTATGCGTTTGTCGGGCCGGAGCTCAAGGATCCGAAGTACGTGGGCGAGGGCGCCGGGATTGCGGTGCGCAAGGGTAACAGCGAGTTGGTTGCCGAGCTGAACACGGCCATCGATGGCATTCGCGCGAGTGGCGAATACCAGAAAATTTCCGAGAAGTACTTCAAGTCCGACATCTACGGCGACTGATTAACATAGATCGCAGCCTCGTTTCACTCGACAGCTCCTACAGGGGAATGCAAAACCCTTGTAGGAGCTGTCGAGTGAAACGAGGCTGCGATCTTTTGATCTTCAGCCCTTCAATTCCTTCAAATGCTTGTAAACAGTCGCCCGCCCCATGTTCAGCACATTGGCCACATAGTTCGAAGCGCTTTTCCCCTTGAAGGCCCCTTCAGCGTGCAACGCAAGCACCAGTTCGCGTTTGTGGTCGCGCGTCAGCACATTCAGGCTCAGTTGACGTTCACGCAGCCAGGCGTGCAGAAAGGTATTGATCCGCTCCTGCCAGTCATCGCGAAACAGTGAATCCGGCTGCGGGATCAGCTTGCTCGGCGACAGGAACAGATCCAGTGCAGCCTTCGCGTTTTCGAACAACGAAATATTCAGGTTGATGCACAGCACCGCCAGCGGATGACCTTCGCTGTCGCGCAAGACGCTGCTCAGGCTGCGAATCTTCTGGCCATCCCAATTGAGCTTTTCGTATGGCCCGATGTTCCGTTCGCTGACATCGTCGCTGAGCATGTCCTCCAGTGCAGAATCGTCACCGATTTCCCGCTTGGACAGGTTGTTGGCGATGTAATCGACCTTTTGCGTGCGCAGGTCATGCAGCACCACTTCGGCGTGGGGAAAGAACAGGGTCGCGATGGCATCGGCGATCGCGCGGTAGTTGTCCAGAGAGGCGTTATCCACAGCCGGGTCTTGTTCAGGTGCGTTCATACAGTGCAGCTCCAGGCAGCGTCAGCGCCCTGCAAAAAGGGCGCTGGAAGTTTGCCGCAATCGTGTCGACACGTCACCTGAGGACGACAATCAGCCCAGGCGAGCGGGGGAGAGCATCTCAGCGTCCAGGCCGAAACGGCTGAGCTGATCCGGCAAGGCTTCACCGCGTACCAGCGCGGCGCTGGCCTGGCCCATGGCCGGTGAAGTCTGGATGCCGTAACCGCCCTGTGCCGCGACCCAAAACAGCCCCGGCACCTGCGTATCGAAACCACTGATCAAATCGCCATCGCTGACGAAGCTGCGCAGGCCGGCCCAGGTGCGGGTCGGACGGCGGATGGTCAGGGTGGTGGCTTCTTCGATCTGGTAGATGCCCATGGCGATGTCCAGCTCTTCGGGCTGCACGTCGTGCGGCTCGACCGGGTCGGCGTTGGCCGGCGAACCGAGAAACATGCCGGCGTCAGGCTTCATGTAGAACGATTCGTCGAGGCTGACCAGCATCGGCCAATGGTGGATGTCCACGCCCTCGGGGCCGGCGAAAATGAACGCCGCACGCCGCTTCGGTTGCAGGCCCAGCGGTTTGGCCCCGGCCAGCTCACCGATTTTGTCGGCCCATGCGCCTGCCGCGTTGATGATGACCGGTGCGCTGAAGGTCTGACCGTTGGTTTGCACCTGCCACAGGCCTTGGGCATCACGGGTCAGGCCCAGCACTTCGCAGTCGGTATGCACTTCGCTTTTGTTGCGACGGATGCCGCGCAGGTAACCCTGGTGCAGGGCATCGGTGTCGATGTCGCTGGCGGTCGGGTCGTAGATTGCGCCATGGACTTTTTCCCGCCGCAGAATCGGCAGCCGTGCGCAGGCTTCGTCGGCGCTGAGCAGTTGCATCTCCGACACCGTGGCCTTGGCGCTTAGGTATTGATTGTTCAACTCGGCTGGGTCGCCGGTGAAGTCCACGGTCATCTCGCCGCGCGGGGTCAGCAGCGGATGTTCACAGAAACCGCTGGGCGGGGCGTCGAAGAAGTCGCGGCTGGCCTGGGTCAGTGCGCGCACCTGCGGTGTGCCATAGGCGGCGGTATACAGGGCGGCGGAGCGTCCGGTGGAGTGATAAGCCGGATGGGATTCGCGTTCGAGCACAATCACCCGGGCGTGCTGAGACAGCCAGAACCCAGTGGAAGCGCCAGCAATCCCGCCGCCGATAATGATGAAATCTGCCTGGCTCATGAACGTCTCCTGTCGAGCGCAAATGCCAATGGTGTCGGTGGACCTTGTAGGAGCTGTCGAGTGAAACGAGGCTGCGATCTTTTGATCTTGATCTTTAAAAAAACAAGATCAAAAGATCGCAGCCTCGTTTCACTCGACAGCTCCTACAGGGGGGGGGCGTGGGGTTAGGGGTGTAGGCGGTAGATGGCATTGGCCAGCGCGATGTCTTCCAGGCCCAGGCCGATCGAACGGAAGAACACAGTGCGGTCGTACTCGGGGCGTTGGGCTTTTCCGCTGAGCAAGTCGGGCAGGTCGCCAACGATGGCGCTTTTGTCCCAGCCGTGCTGTTCGCCCGCAATCAGCATTTCCCCCGCCGAGCCCGGGGTGGTCAGACGATAGTCGCAGAACACTTGCATGTCATTGAGGCTCTGCGGCGGCACTTCGTGCGCGCGCGGGGCGTTGGTGCTGATCGAGGTGATCAGCGCCGGTTTGCTCACGCTCGAGGGATCGATCACCGGCCCTGCGGACGAGGTGCAGAGCATGATCACGTCGGCGTCCTCAATGGCCGCTTCGCGACTGTCGGCGATGGTCAGGCGTGGATCGAGGCTTTTGAGCTGTGCCAGCGTTTCAGGATTTTTATCGCTCAGACTCGGCGAGTAGAGGCTGATGCTCTGCCACTCGCGCAGGTTTTTAACGTAATGCAGGTGCGCCTGAGCCACCTTGCCGCTGCCGATGATCGCCAGGCGCCGGGCGTTCAACGGGGCGAGGGCATCGACGGCGACGGCGGTGGTCGCGGCCGTGCGTGCGGTGGTCAGTTCGCCAGCGTCGCACAGCAGCAGCGGTTGGCCGGTCTGCATCGACATCAACAATGTCCAGGCCGTCACCAACGGACCTTGCTCGCGGACGATGTAAGGCGAGGTCTTGACCCCGTACACGCCGTCTTCAGCCAGCACACCCAAGTAGTTGATGAAGTCGCCGGCGCCTTGAGGGAATTCCACCAGTTGCTGCACCGGTTGCACCGCTTGCCCGGCTGCCAGATCGCGGAACAGTTTGCGCAGGATCTGCGGCACGTCGATCTGCGCCAGCAACTCGCGGGCCTGGGGTTGGGTGATCACGTAAGGCGTACTGGACATGGTCGGCTCCGAGCGCTGCAATTAAACTAATTTGTCCATTATGGACTTTTAGTTGTCTTGGGCAATATCGGGGCGAAAAAAAAGCGCAGTCCGTTTCCGGCTGCGCCTCTTTCAGCAAGGGCCCGAGTTACGGACGCTTGCGCTCAACCGCCCGCAGTAGATGCGTCGGCGGCGTTTCACAACTGATTTTCCGACCCAGCAACGCCTCGATGGACGGTAGCTGGTAGGAGTCATCTTCACCGGCAAAACTGATGGACACGCCATCAGCGCCAGCACGGCCGGTACGACCGATACGGTGCACGTAATCGTCCGGGACTTCCGGGAGGGTGAAGTTGATGACGTGGCTGATGCCGTCGATGTGGATGCCGCGACCGGCCACGTCGGTGGCGACCAGCACGCGGATCTTGCCTTCGCGGAAACCTTCCAGGGTCTTGATGCGCTTGTGCTGCGGCACGTCGCCGGACAGTTGCGCGGCGTTGACGCCGTCACGCACCAGGCGTTCCTCGATGCGCCGCACTTCATCCTTGCGGTTGGCAAACACCATCACCCGCTCCCAACCGTTGTCGGTGACCAGGTTGTAGAGCAGTTTGTATTTGTCGGCACCGGCCACAGCGTAGATGTGTTGCTCGACGTTTTCGCTGGCCACGTTCTGCGACTCGATCTCGACGATCGACGGGTCGGTGGTCCACTGCTTGGCGAGGTTCATCACGTCTTCGGTGAAGGTCGCGGAGAACAGCAGCGTCTGACGCTCGTTCTTCGGCGGCGTCTGGCGAATGATCTGACGCACTTGCGGGATGAAACCCATGTCGAGCATGCGGTCGGCTTCGTCCAGCACCATGACTTCGACCATGTCCAGATGCACGTCGCCGCGCTGGTTGAAGTCGAGCAGGCGGCCCGGGGTAGCCACGAGGATGTCGCAGTGACGGGCTTCGAGGTGCTTGAGTTGCTTGTCGAAGTCCATGCCGCCAACGAACGTCATGACGTTGAGGCCGGTGTACTTGGTCAGATCGGCGGCGTCCTTGGCGATCTGCACCACCAGTTCGCGGGTCGGCGCGATGATCAGTGCCCGCGGCTCACCCATGTAGCGTTCCTTGGGTGGCGGGGTTTCCAGCAGCTGGGTGATGATCGAGATCAGGAACGCAGCGGTTTTGCCGGTGCCGGTCTGGGCGCGACCGATGGCGTCTTTGCCCGCGAGCGTGAAGCCCAGCACTTGCGCCTGGATCGGCGTGCAATACGGGAAGCCGAGGTCCTGGATGGCGTGCATCAGTTCCGGGGCGAGTTTGAAATCGTGGAAACGGGTTTTGCCTTCCAGGGGTTCGACGGCGAAGTCTTCGAGTTTCCAGGGAATGACCGGCGCTTTCGGTTTCGGTTCGCGACGCGGTTTTACAGGTTTCGGCGTTTCGCTGCGCGGTGGTTCGGCGGCGATAATCTCGACAGGTTGGGCGGCCGGTGTGGTCACTGGCTCGTGTTTCGGTGCCGCTACGGTTGCGGTCCGGCCAGGCTGATTACCGTCGGTGCGGTGGCTGGGGATGTGAGACGGAGCGCTGGGAGCTGGCGCGAGCTGCTCAGTCTCGCTTTTACCGAACATTTTCTTGAGTGCTTTGAGCACGGTCATCTCATCAATTGGTTAAGGAATATACGCCGGCCAGTGTAATGCAAGAATCGGGCGCGGCGTAGTGGGATGGATCAATGGGTAGCTTTTAGCGCAAACGCTCGGTCAGCCAGACGCCGATGTCGCGAATTTCCTCGGGTAACACTTCGTGGCCCATTGGGTATTCCTGCCATGTCACGGTGACACCATGCTGCTTCAAAAACTCGTAAGCGGTGCGGCCCATCGAGTTTTGAACGACGTCATCGTACTGGCCGTGCAACGACAGCACGGGAATGCGCTGCTGGCTGGCGCTGAGCTCCAGTTCATCGCTGAAGGTCGGTGCATAAGTCGAGAGGGCAAGTACGCCACCCAACGGCCCTTGACACTTCAAGAAAGCGGTGTGCAACACCACGGCGCCGCCCTGGGAAAAACCTGCCAGGAATATCCGCGAGGCGTCTATTCCGCTGGTGCGCTGCTCTTCAATCAAATCAACGACTCGCTGCGCCGACGCTTCCAGCTGCTCACGGCTGATCGCGCGTGCCGGGCTCATGGCCAATATGTCGTACCAGCTCGGCATCTCGTAACCGCCGTTGATGGTGACGGCGCGGGTCGGTGCCTGCGGGAGAACGAAGCGGGTGGTCAGCAGGCTTTCCTGCAAGGCTTCAGCCACCGGCAGGAAGTCGTAGCGGTCGGCGCCCAGGCCGTGCAGCCATATAACGCAGGCGTCTGCGGGCTTTACGGGTTGAAGAATCAAGGGCTCGGTCATGGCTGCTCCAATTTTGTGCGTGCGCTCTCAAAGAGTGCGAGAGGTGAGTGCGCGTCTGGTTGATCCGTTAAGAAGATGTCGCAAGGCTACAAGTTTTGCTATTGACCTGTCGCCGAACGGCTTCGGCGAGCGGTCTGGTACGGGCTTTGCTATGGGAAAGCCTGTACTGAAAATCCCACGCCTGTCGGTAACACTATCAGGCCATGGTGGTTGGTGGGATAGCAAAAGAATCCGGTGATGGATGTTCGCCAGTGGCCGTTACGGGCTTCGCGAACGTGAAAGGGCTACCGCCCGTTCGGCCGATTGGTGAGAAGTGAGTGGTCCATGATGTGGATTTTCTCCTACTAGACTCATAGCGCAGGTCCTACGTCGGTTGACCCCAAAAAAAGCCAACACGGGTCGACTACGCCTCATAAGGGTGCGACAGGACTCAAGCTCCGACACAACAAGAGCAAAACTGGAGGTTTGAATGAAGATGTTGAAATCCACCCTGGCTATCGTGACTGCAGCTGCAGTACTTGGTGTCAGCGGGTTCGCTCAGGCGGGTGCAACCCTGGATGCAGTGCAGAAGAAAGGCTTTGTACAATGCGGCGTAAGTGACGGTCTGCCGGGATTCTCGGTTCCGGACGCTACCGGCAAGATTCTGGGGATCGATGCCGACTTCTGCCGTGCTGTGGCTGCTGCCGTTTTTGGCGACGCGACCAAGGTCAAGTTCAGTCAGTTGAACGCCAAAGAGCGCTTCACCGCGCTGCAGTCCGGCGAAATTGACATCCTGTCGCGCAACACCACCATGACCAGCTCCCGTGACGCGGGTATGGGCCTGAAGTTTCCTGGCTTCATCACTTACTACGACGGCATCGGCTTCCTGGTTAACAGCAAGCTGGGCGTCAAAAGTGCCAAAGAGCTGGACGGTGCAACCATCTGCATCCAGGCCGGTACCACTACTGAGCTGAACGTTTCCGACTACTTCCGTGGCAACGGTCTGAAATACACCCCGATCACCTTCGACACCTCCGACGAAAGCGCCAAGTCGCTGGAATCCGGTCGTTGCGACGTATTGACCTCCGACAAGTCCCAACTGTTCGCTCAGCGCAGCAAACTGGCGTCGCCGAAGGACTTCGTGGTTCTGCCGGAAACCATTTCCAAGGAACCATTGGGCCCGGTCGTGCGTAATGGCGACGACGAGTGGCTGGCCATCGTGCGCTGGACTGGCTACGCCATGCTCAACGCCGAAGAAGCCGGCATCACTTCGAAGAACGTCGAAGCTGAAGCCAAAGGCACCAAGAACCCTGACGTTGCTCGTCTGCTGGGCACTGACGGTGAATACGGCAAAGACCTGAAAGTGAAGAAAGACTGGGTCGTGCAAATCATCAAGCAAGTCGGTAACTACGGCGAAGTGTTCGACAAAAACCTCGGCAAGAGCACTCCGCTTGAAATCGACCGCGGGCTGAACGCTCTGTGGAACAACGGCGGCATTCAATACGCACCACCAGTGCGCTGATGGTTCTATCACCCGGTGGGCCAACCACCGGGTGATGTTCTGTTCCATTACATCCGGGGCACTTCATGCAAAATTCAATCGGCGCACCAAAGCAGAGGCTCAGCCTCAGCGATCCCAAAGTGCGTGCGTGGCTATTTCAGATCATCACCGTTGTGGCGGTGGTCTCGATGGGCTGGTACCTGTTCGACAATACGCAGACCAACCTTCAGCACCGGGGCATTACCTCCGGTTTCAGCTTTCTGGAGCGCAGTGCCGGTTTCGGCATCGCTCAACACCTGATCGACTACACCGAATCGGACAGCTATGCCCGGGTGTTTGTCATCGGCCTGCTCAACACGCTGCTGGTGACCTTCATCGGCGTGATCCTGGCAACGATCCTCGGGTTCATCGTCGGCGTGTCACGACTGTCGAAGAACTGGATCATTGCCAAGCTGGCGACTGTTTATGTGGAAGTCTTCCGCAACATTCCGCCGCTGCTGCAAATCCTGTTCTGGTACTTCGCGGTGTTCCTGACCATGCCGGGGCCTCGCAACAGCCATAACTTCGGCGACACCTTCTTCGTCAGCAGCCGCGGCCTGAACATGCCGGCCGCGTTGGTGGCGGACGGTTTCTGGCCGTTTGTGGTCAGCGTCGTCGTGGCCATCGTCGCCATCGTGCTGATGAGCCGGTGGGCCACCAAACGCTTCGAAGCGACCGGTGTGCCGTTCCATAAATTCTGGGTCGGCCTGGCGCTGTTCCTGGTGATCCCGGCGCTGTGCGCATTGATCTTCGGTGCGCCAGTGCACTGGGAAATGCCGAAGCTGCAAGGCTTCAACTTCGTCGGTGGCTGGGTGCTGATCCCGGAACTGCTGGCGCTGACGTTGGCCCTGACCGTGTACACCGCGGCGTTCATCGCCGAGATCGTGCGTTCGGGCATCAAGTCGGTCAGCCACGGCCAGACCGAAGCGGCGCACTCGTTGGGCCTGCGCAACGGTCCGACTCTGCGCAAGGTGATCATCCCGCAAGCCCTGCGCGTGATCATTCCACCGCTGACCAGCCAATACCTGAACCTGGCGAAGAACTCCTCGCTGGCGGCCGGTATCGGTTATCCGGAAATGGTGTCGTTGTTTGCCGGTACGGTGCTGAACCAGACCGGGCAGGCGATCGAGGTGATTGCGATCACCATGAGCGTGTACCTGGCGATCAGTATCAGCATTTCCCTGCTGATGAACTGGTACAACAAGCGCATTGCGCTGATCGAGCGGTAAGGAAAAGCGCATGAGTACTCATACTTTCAAGCCTGATATGCCGCCACCGAGCAAAGTCTTCGGGCCGGTGGCGTGGATGCGCGCGAACATGTTCTCCAGCTGGCTGAACACCGTGCTGACCCTGTTCGCGTTCTATCTGATCTACCTGGTGGTTCCGCCGATCCTGCATTGGGCGATCCTGGACGCCAACTGGGTGGGCACCACCCGCGCCGACTGCACCAAGGAGGGCGCCTGCTGGGTGTTCATCCAGCAGCGCTTCGGCCAGTTCATGTACGGCTACTACCCAGCGGACCTGCGCTGGCGTGTAGACCTGACCGTATGGCTGGCAGTCATTGGCGTGGCACCGCTGTTCATCTCGCGCTTCCATCGCAAAGCGGTGTATGGCCTGAGCTTCCTGGTGGTGTACCCGATCATTGCCTGGTGCCTGCTGCATGGCGGCGTTTTCGGCCTGACCCAGGTGGCGACCAGCCAATGGGGCGGCCTTATGCTGACCCTGGTAATCGCCACCGTCGGTATCGCCGGTGCGTTGCCGCTGGGGATCGTACTGGCGCTGGGCCGTCGTTCGAACATGCCGGCGATTCGCGTGGTCTGCGTGACCTTCATCGAATTCTGGCGCGGCGTGCCGTTGATCACGGTGCTGTTCATGTCCTCGGTGATGCTGCCGTTGTTCCTGCCCGAAGGCATGAACTTCGACAAACTGCTGCGGGCGCTGATCGGCGTGATCCTGTTCCAGTCGGCCTACGTCGCCGAAGTGGTGCGTGGCGGTCTGCAAGCGATTCCCAAAGGTCAGTACGAAGCGGCTGCAGCGATGGGCCTCGGTTACTGGCGCAGCATGGGCCTGGTGATTCTGCCGCAAGCCCTGAAGCTGGTAATCCCGGGCATCGTCAACACCTTCATTGCGCTGTTCAAGGACACAAGCCTGGTGATCATCATCGGCCTGTTCGACCTGCTCAACAGCGTCAAACAAGCCGCCGCCGACCCGAAATGGTTGGGCATGGCCACCGAAGGCTATGTGTTCGCGGCCCTGGTGTTCTGGATTTTCTGTTTCGGTATGTCGCGCTATTCCATGCATCTGGAACGCAAGCTCGACACTGGCCACAAGCGTTAGGAGTTCTGAAATGAGCGAAGCAATCAAAAAGCCTGTGAGCCCTGAAGGCATTATTCAGATGCAGGGCGTGAACAAGTGGTACGGCCAGTTCCACGTGCTGAAAGACATCAACCTGAACGTCAAGCAGGGCGAGCGAATCGTCCTGTGCGGCCCGTCGGGTTCCGGCAAATCCACCACCATCCGTTGCCTCAACCGTCTGGAAGAACACCAGCAGGGCCGTATCGTGGTCGATGGCGTGGAACTGACCAACGACCTCAAGCAGATCGAAACGGTGCGCCGTGAAGTCGGCATGGTGTTCCAGCACTTCAACCTGTTCCCGCACCTGACCATCCTGCAGAACTGCACGCTGGCGCCGATGTGGGTGCGCAAGATGCCCAAGCGCCAGGCCGAAGAGATCGCCATGCACTATCTGGAGCGCGTACGCATTCCGGAGCAGGCGCATAAGTACCCGGGGCAATTGTCCGGCGGTCAGCAACAGCGTGTGGCGATTGCCCGTGCCTTGTGCATGAAGCCGAAAATCATGCTGTTCGACGAACCGACTTCGGCACTCGACCCTGAGATGGTGAAGGAAGTGCTCGACACCATGATCGGCCTGGCTGAAGACGGCATGACCATGCTCTGCGTGACCCACGAAATGGGCTTCGCCCGCACCGTGGCCAATCGCGTGATCTTCATGGACAAGGGCGAAATCGTTGAACAGGCTGCGCCGAACGACTTCTTCGACAACCCGCAGAATGAGCGGACGAAGCTGTTCTTGAGCCAGATTTTGCATTGATTGGCACTTGGCTTTGAAATAAACCCGGACAGTGTTCCGGGTTTATTTTTGCCTGGGGTTTGTGTTCAGGATGCGAGCGCGGATGGGTGTGATTGGTCGAGGTTTGCCAACAGACTTTGCAAGTCTGCACCTTCTCGAAGTACTTGCACGTCGCCCAGTAACTCTGGATGCCGATCAAGCAGGCGCATCAGCATAAATAGCGGTTGGGGCGGTGCGAGTTCGGCGCGCTCATATCGGGAAAAAGCGTTGTGGCCACCCCCCGAGAGCAACTTCACCGCTTCTTTCTGCGAGAGTTTCAGCTTGCGACGAATACGCTTCATCTCGGTGGCCATAAGTTGACGGCAATCGAGCAGCAGTTGATCGCTTGCCTGGGAGTAACGCTCTGCGCTGTCGTCATCGAATTCGACTTCGCCGCAGACCCGGCATTCATAGCCTGAAATGTCGCCTAGCTGACGTGACATCTGTTTGAAGTCGATGGTGAAACTGCGCCCATCGAAGTACTGCAGCCCATCATGAGTACCGCAGCTGAAACATTGCTTTCCATTCATTTGTCTTTCTCCTTGAAGGAGATTACGGGAGGCCCACCACCGGGGCGATAGGTCACTTTGATGTAAATCTCCAGGCCGTGAGTCTTAATGTAATAAACGTCTTGCCAGATGCGATGGTCGGCAAAGGTCGTCATCGATTTGTACAGCATCCGGTTTTCCAGCGAACAGACGATTTGCAGCATTTGGGGAAGGCTTAAATCAAGTTGTCGACCGCCTTCCCGTGCGGCACCGGTAAATGCCTTCGTCCCTAATCTGATGACCTCCGATTTGACTACCGCCAAGTCATAGTGAGGTGTGTTCTTTTCCATAAGAAGCCGTTTACCCTGCCTATAAAATTACCCTTAAAGGGTAATTTTGACTAATCGAAAATCCCGCTTCATTCCCCGCTCCCTGACAATAGGCGGTTGCCGTCCTACATGAAGCTGACTAACATGTCAGAAAATTCATCCTATGATTGGATGAAAGGGCGAATCTTATGTCAGACATTTCTCCACTCGTTAAGCGATCCCTGGTCGATCAGGCCCTGGATCAACTGCGTCACCGCATCAACAGCGGCGCCTGGCAGGTCGGCCAGCGCCTGCCCACCGAGCCAGAGCTGTCCGCCGAATTGGGCATCAGCCGCAATACCGTGCGTGAAGCCATGCGCGTGTTGGCGTTTTCCGGATTAATCGAAATCCGTCAGGGCGACGGCAGTTACCTGCGCGCCGTGATCGACCCGCTGGATACCATGAAAGCCTTGTCGCGCTGCTCCCACGAACAGGCCCGCGAGACCCGACACATTCTCGAAGTCGAGGCCATCGGCCTGGCTGCGCTGCGTCGAACCGACGAAGACCTGGTGGCATTGCGCGAAGCATTGGGCGTCAGCGGCAGCCACTACCACGGCGATCTCGACAGCTACATCGCCTGCGATCTGGTGTTCCACCGCCGCCTGGTGGACGCCGCACACAACCCGACCCTCAGCGAGTTGTACCGCTACTTCTCCAGCGTTGTCGGCGCGCAATTGCGCCAGACGCTGAGCGTCACGCCCCGCCGCCAGGAAGTGTTTGATCTGCACATCGAACTGCTTGATGCCGTCGAGCAACGCGACCCGGAACGGGCGAAAGCCTTGTCGAGGCAGTTGATCAATGAACCTTGAAACCGAGAATTCCATGTCGAGCAGCAACAGCAACATCACTCAACCCAAGCGCACAGCAGAACTCGAAGAACTGCTGATCGATGCCGAGGCCGATGACGAGGAGGTCCAGCAAAACCACCCGATCCTGCGTCGTCCGTGGCTGTTGCTGCTGGGGCTGATTCTGGTGGCGCTGAACCTGCGCCCGGCGCTGTCGAGCATGGCGCCGATGCTCAGCGAAGTCTCGAAGACCCTCGGTTTGTCGGCGGCCCAGGCCGGGTTGCTGACGACCTTGCCAGTGTTGTGCCTCGGTTTGTTTGCTCCGCTGGCGCCGTTGCTGGCGCGACGTTTTGGCGCCGAGCGCGTGGTGTTGGGGATTCTGTTGATGCTGGCGGGCGGAATCATCCTGCGCAGTTCATTCGGTGAAATCGGCCTGTTTGCTGGCAGTGTGCTGGCCGGGGCGAGCATCGGGGTGATCGGCGTTTTGTTGCCGGGTATCGTCAAGCGCGATTTTCCGAAACAGGCCGGGACCATGACCGGCGTCTACACCATGGCCTTGTGTCTGGGCGCAGCCATGGCGGCCGGCGCGACCGTGCCGTTGAGCGAGCATTTCGACAAGAGCTGGGCCCTGGGCCTCGGTTTCTGGGTGGTGCCGGCGCTGGTCGCGGCGATTTTCTGGTTGCCGCAAGTCGGTCAGAAACACGGCGCACATAACGTTGCGTATCGGGTTCGCGGTCTGTTGCGTGATCCACTGGCCTGGCAAGTCACGCTGTACATGGGCTTGCAATCATCGTTGGCGTACATCGTATTTGGCTGGTTGCCATCGATCCTGATCGGTCGCGGCCTGACCCCGACCCAGGCTGGTCTGGTGCTCTCGGGTTCGGTGATTGTCCAGTTGGCCAGTTCACTGGCGGCGCCGTGGCTGGCGACTCGCGGCAAGGATCAGCGGCTGGCAATTGTCGTGGTTATGCTGCTGACGCTCGGTGGGTTGTTCGGCTGTCTCTACGCACCGATCGAAGGCCTGTGGGGCTGGGCGATCCTGCTCGGCCTGGGGCAGGGCGGTACGTTCAGCCTGGCGTTGACCCTGATCGTGCTGCGCTCGCGCGATTCCCATGTGGCGGCGAACCTGTCGAGCATGGCCCAGGGCTTCGGTTATACCCTGGCCTCGATGGGGCCGTTCGCGGTCGGTATCGTGCATGACTGGACCGGCGGCTGGACGGCGCTGGGCTGGATCTTTGGTGTGATAGGCCTTGGCGCGATCCTCGCCGGCCTCGGCGCCGGACGGTCGTTGTACGTTCAGGTCGTAAGCGAAAAAATCTGACCCCCTCACACTCTCGGTATTCGGCCCACGAATGCCGATAGTGTTCCGCGCATTTGTTGACTATCGTGCAGGCAATCCTTCAAACGTTCGGAGCCTGCCCATGAGTGATGCCAACCGCGCATTGATCACCCAGTTCTATCAAGCCTTCCAGCGGCTGGATGCCGAGGCCATGAGCGCCTGCTACACCGACGATGTGGTGTTCAGTGATCCGGCGTTCGGCGAACTGCGCGGTCGCGATGCCGGCGACATGTGGCGCATGCTCACGACGCGGGCGAAGGATTTCTCCCTGACGTTCGACAACGTTCGAGCCGAGGAACGCACGGGCGGCGCACATTGGGTCGCGACCTATCTGTTCAGCCAGACCGGCAACACAGTGGTCAACGATATTCAGGCGCAGTTCATGTTTCGTGACGGCAAGATCTGCGAACACCATGACAGCTTCGATATGTGGGCCTGGTCGCGGCAGGCGCTGGGTTTCAAGGGGTTGCTGCTGGGCTGGTCGCCAGCGGTAAGAAACGCCGTTCGCGCTCAAGCGCTGAAGGGGTTGAAGGCATTCCAGGCCAGTCGCTGATAAGATCGCGGCTTGTTTCCTTTCAAGCCTTGATCGTCACGTGAACACCCCGAGCGAATCCTCCATCATTGCCGCCGAACCGGTGTTGGTCAGCAAACCCTGGTTCGTCTACCTCGTTCGCGCAGCCAATGGTTCGCTCTACTGCGGGATTAGCGATGATCCCGTGCGCCGCTTCGCCACTCACCAGAGCGGCAAGGGCGCAAGATTCTTCCTCTCCAGCCCAGCCGTGGCCTTGGTCTACACCGAAGTCTGCCGCGACAAAAGCGAAGCCTTGCGCCAGGAACGGCTGATCAAAAAACTCAAGAAAAGCGCCAAGGAATGCCTGGTCGCAAGCGCTGTCGCCGGCTTATCAACCTGATTGATAAGGGCCCATCAGGCAGATCTGTAGGCTGCCCCCGGATTGCGCGCTAAGCTGCGGATTCATTATCCGTGCGGCGGAGCCGAGCATGTCCGAGTTGATTCTCCATCATTACCCGACGTCCCTTTTCGCCGAAAAGGCCCGCCTGCTGCTGGGTTTCAAGGGGCTGTCCTGGCGCTCGGTGAAGATCTCGCCGGTGATGCCAAAACCTGATCTGACGGCCCTGACGGGCGGCTATCGCAAGACCCCGGTGTTGCAGATTGGCGCTGATATCTATTGCGACACCGCGCTGATCGTCCGTCGTCTGGAGCAGGAAAAAGCCTTGCCGGCGTTCTTCCCTGAAGGTCAGGAAATGATCGTCGCGTCCTTCGCCGCCTGGGCCGATTCGGTGGTGTTCCAGCATGCTGTCAGCCTGGTGTTTCAGCCTGAATCCATCGCCGTGCGCTTCGGCAATATGCCGCCGGAAGCGATCAAGGCATTCCTGGCTGATCGCGCCGGGTTGTTCAGTGGCGGCAGCGCTACCAGGTTGTCGGCCGAACAAGCGCGGCATCAATGGCCGACGATCATGGGGCGCCTTGAGCAGCAGCTTCAGCGCGAGCAGGGTGATTTCCTGTTCGGCGAGCCATCGATTGCCGATTTTGCGTTGGCTCACTGCCTGTGGTTTCTCAAGGCGACGCCGGTGACTGCACCGTTGGTCGATGCTTATCCGGCGGTTTCTGCGTGGTTAGGGCGGGTGATGGGCTTCGGCCATGGTGCGTCCAGCGAGATGACATCCGAGGAAGCGTTGGTGGTGGCGCGCAATGCCACGCCGGCAGCGTTACCGGATGAGCAGTTTGATGAACCGAATGGTTTTGAGGCGGGTCAGCAGGTGGTGATCGCGGCGACCGATTACGGGGTGGATCCGGTGGCCGGGGAGTTGCTGTTTGCGGGCAGGGAAGAGTTGATTCTGCGTCGGGAGGACGAGCGGGGCGGTGTGGTGCATGTGCACTTTCCGCGGTTCGGGTTCCGCATCGAAAAACGCTGATGAACGAAATGTGGGTGCGAGCTTGCTCGCGAAGAGGCCATAACATTCAACATTGATGTTGATTGATAAACCGCTTTCGCGAGCAAGCCCGCTCCCACAGGGTTTTGTGTTTACTTCAACGCGGCGAGAATCGCGTCTGGGTCATACCCGCGAATCAACGTCCCGTTCACATCGATGATCGGGATCCCGCCGCCGCCCAGTGCTTCGTAAGCCGTGCGCGCCTCGGCGTCTTTCTCGATATCGAATTCCTTGTACGGAACACCTTTCTGATCGAGAAAACGCCGGGTCAATTTGCAGTAGCCGCACCACTCGGTGGCATAGAGCACGACGCTGGCCTTGGCCTGAGTCTGCTCCGACACCACTTGCGAAGGGTTGAACACCCGCTCGATCTTGCCCCAGTTCTGATAGACCACGACCACCAGCAGGATCAGCAGGAATTTTTTCAGAATGCCGTTCAGCATCAGTTGCGTCGCTTCAGCTGATCGGTCAACTGAGTGGGCAGGCCCTTGATAATCAGCGTGCCGGCTTCTTCGTCGTATTCGATCTTCGAGCCCAGCAGGTGTGCTTCGAAGCTGATGGACAGGCCTTCGGCGCGACCGGTAAACCGACGGAACTGATTCAAGGTGCGTTTATCCGCCGGGATTTCCGGAGACAGGCCGTAATCCTTGTTGCGGATGTGATCGTAGAAGGCTTTCGGGCGCTCTTCGTCGATCAGTTCCGAGAGTTCTTCCAGTCCCATCGGCTCGCCGAGCTTGGCCTGGCTGCTGGCGTAATCCACCAAAGTCTTGGTCTTCTCGCGGGCAGACTCTTCCGGCAAATCTTCGCTTTCAACGAAATCACTGAAAGCCTTGAGCAGGGTGCGGGTTTCGCCCGGGCCGTCGACGCCTTCCTGGCAACCGATGAAATCGCGGAAATACTCCGAAACCTTTTTCCCGTTCTTGCCTTTGATGAACGAAATGTACTGCTTGGACTGTTTGTTGTTCTGCCACTCGGACACGTTGATCCGCGCGGCCAGGTGCAATTGGCCCAGGTCGAGGTGCCGGGACGGGGTCACGTCCAGCTGATCGGTTACTGCAACGCCCTCACTGTGGTGCAGCAGGGCGATCGCCAGGTAATCGGTCATGCCCTGCTGGTAATGCGCGAACAGCACGTGGCCGCCCACAGAGAGGTTCGACTCTTCCATCAGTTTTTGCAGGTGTTCCACCGCCACGCGGCTGAATGCCGTGAAATCCTTGCCGCCCTCGAGGTATTCCTTCAGCCAGCCGCTGAACGGATGCGCCCCGGACTCGGCATGGAAGAAACCCCAGGCCTTGCCTTGCTTGGCGTTGTAGCTTTCGTTGAGGTCGGCAAGCATGTTCTCGATGGCGCTCGACTCGGCCAGTTCGGAGTCGCGAGCTTGGAGAACTGCAGGTGTGCCGTCGGGTTTTTTGTCGATCAGGTGGACGATGCAATGGCGGATCGGCATGGGCTTCTCGGCTGTTTGAAGCGGCTGGTTGGAGAGAGCAGGGCAGGCTCCCGAAAAAGTGCCAAGTGTACCGCAACCACTGGTTTTGGCGCGGCTCGAAGGGCAATTCGCAGCCGAGCGACGGCCCTTATGCAGTTTTTTCCTGTTTTAGAGCAATAAAGCTGACCAAATGGGTAGCTAGAGGCGGATATTTCCCCGTCTCTGTGCTAGTTTTGCCCCGTCTTACGCGAAGTCACTGCGTTAAGCGTGCATTCAGCATTTGTCAGGTCGAACCAAACCCTGATTTCGGTATCTATAACCCCGATCCCGTGGTTATTGGCCGAGGGTGCCAGATCCAGAAGATCGGGCTCGATGGCTGACACTGCACTCTGCAATCCATATGAATTTGATAGGGAAGGAACACTACATGGCTCTTACTAAAGACCAACTGATCGCCGACATCGCTGAAGCTATCGACGCGCCAAAAACCACCGCGCGTAACGCTCTGGACCAACTGGGCCAAATCGTTGCCGATCAGCTGGAAAACGGCGGCGAAATCACTCTGCCAGGTATCGGCAAACTGAAAGTGACTGAGCGTCCAGCCCGTACCGGCCGTAACCCTTCGACTGGCGCTGCCATCGAAATCGCTGCCAAGAAAGTTATCAAGCTGGTTGTGGCCAAAGGCCTGACCGACGCTGTTAACAAGTAAGACGCAGTAAAAAAAGCCGTGCTCCGGAGCAATCCGGTCACGGCTTTTTTGTGCCTGCGATTTACCTGGGACACCGCAAAACCAATTGTGGGAGCGGGCTTGCTCGCGAAAGCGGTGAGTCAGTCACCATTGAAGTCGACTGACACACCGCCTTCGCGAGCAAGCCCGCTCCCACATTTGATTTGTATCGGTCAGTTACTCAGCTTTTTTTAACCCAACGCTCACGCCACACCTGCTGCTCGGATTTGGTCTGGAAGGTCCAGGCGACGAAGCGGCTTTGCTTCTGGCCCTGGGACATCTCCACGACCTGGCTTTCCAGGACGCCGGCCTTTTTCAGCGCGGTCTGGATCGAAGGCAGGTTCGAAGCCTTCGACACCAGCGTGCTGAACCACAGCACTTTGTGCTGGAAATGCGCACTTTCAGCGATCAACTGCGTCACAAACCGGGCTTCGCCCCCTTCGCACCACAGTTCTGCCGATTGACCGCCAAAGTTCAGCACCGGCAGCTTGCGCTTCGGATCGGCACGGCCCAGGGCGCGCCATTTACGCTCGCTGCCTTTGGTCGCTTCGTCCATCGACGCGTGGAACGGCGGGTTACACATGGTCAGGTCAAAGCGTTCGCCGGGTTCCAGCAGGCCCAGCAGAATGTGCTTGGGATTGCTTTGCTGGCGCAACTGGATGGCTTTGTTCAGCCCGTTGGACTGCACGATGGCTTTGGCCGCGGCCACCGCCGTCGGGTCGATTTCCGAGCCGAGGAAGTGCCAGCGGTAGTCGCTGTAACCGATCAACGGATAGACGCAGTTGGCGCCCATGCCGATATCGAGCACCTTGACCGGCGCGCCGCGCGGGATTTCACCGTCGTTGACGCTGGCCAGCAGGTCGGCCAGGAAGTGCACGTAGTCGGCACGCCCCGGAACCGGTGGGCAGAGGTAATCGGCCGGGATGTCCCAATGGGCAATGCCGTAGAACGACTTGAGCAGTGCCCGGTTGAACACCCGCACCGCGTCAGGGCTGGCGAAGTCGATGCTTTCCTTGCCATACGGGTTGATGATCACGAACTTCGCCAGTTCCGGCGTGGTTTTGATCAGCGCCGGGAAGTCGTAGCGACCCTGGTGGCGATTGCGCGGGTGCAGGCTGGCCTTTTCACGCGGCTCAACGGCTTTGGCCGGGGTCGCGGTGTCAGGCTTCTTGCGCGCAGGTCTTGGTGTGCGGGGGGCGTTCATGGGCGTGGTCGATTCGGGTATGGCTAAAAGTGGCGGGTATTGTCCCACATTCAGTCCGCGAGCACCCGGCCGCAAGGATTTTCCCTTGTAGGAGCTGTCGAGTGAAACGAGGCTGCGATCTTTTGATCTTGATCTTTAAAAGCAAGATCAAAAGATCGCAGCCTCGTTTCACTCGACAGCTCCTACAGGGAAGTTTGAGGCATAAAAAAGGGAGGCCATCTGGCCTCCCTCTTTCATTGCGATGTGCCGTTACAGGCTGGCAATCCGCGCATGCTGCTCGGCCAACTTGCCCAAAGCCTGTTCAGCTTCAGCCAGTTTGGCGCGTTCCTTCTCGATGACTTCGGCCGGGGCCTTGTCGACGAAACCGGCGTTCGACAGCTTGCCGCCGACGCGCTGGACTTCACCCTGCAGACGCAGGATTTCCTTGTCCAGACGCGCCAGTTCGGCGTCCTTGTCGATCAGGCCGGCCATCGGCACCAGCACTTCCATCTCGCCGACCAGTGCGGTGGCGGACAGCGGTGCTTCTTCGTCGGCAGCCAACACGGTGATCGATTCGAGACGAGCCAGTTTCTTCAACAGGGCTTCGTTCTCGGTCAGACGACGTTGATCTTCGGCGCTGACGTTCTTCAGGAACAGGTTCAGCGGCTTGCCCGGACCGATGTTCATCTCGCCACGGATGTTGCGCGTGCCGAGCATCAGCTCCTTGAGCCACTCGATGTCGTTCTCGGCCGCCGGATCGATGCGTTCTTCATTGGCCACAGGCCAAGGTTGCAGCATGATCGTCTTGCCTTCGATACCGGCCAGCGGCGCGATGCGCTGCCAGATTTCTTCGGTGATGAACGGCATGAACGGGTGCGCCAGACGCAGCGCGACTTCCAGTACGCGAACCAGCGTGCGACGGGTGCCGCGCTGACGTTCAACCGGCGCGTTTTCGTCCCACAGCACAGGCTTGGACAGTTCCAGGTACCAGTCGCAATACTGGTTCCAGATGAACTCGTACAAGGCTTGCGCCGCCAGGTCGAAACGGAACTGATCGAGTTGACGGGTCACTTCGGCTTCGGTGCGTTGCAGCTGCGAGATGATCCAGCGATCCGCCAGGGACAGCTCATAGGCCTCGCCGTTCTGGCCGCAGTCTTCACCCTTGTCCAGAACATAACGCGCGGCGTTCCAGATCTTGTTGCAGAAGTTGCGATAGCCTTCGACGCGGCCCATGTCGAACTTGATGTCGCGGCCGGTAGACGCCAGCGAGCAGAAGGTGAAGCGCAGGGCGTCGGTGCCGTAGCTGGCGATGCCGTCGGCGAACTCGTCGCGGGTCTGCTTCTCGATCTTCTTCGCCAGTTTCGGCTGCATCATGCCGGAGGTGCGTTTCTGCACCAGCTCTTCCAGCTCGATGCCGTCGATGATGTCCAGCGGGTCCAGGACGTTGCCCTTGGACTTGGACATCTTCTGGCCCTGGCCGTCCCGCACCAGACCGTGGACATAAACGGTCTTGAACGGAACCTGTGGCGTGCCGTCTTCGTTTTTCACCAAGTGCATGGTGAGCATGATCATCCGGGCAACCCAGAAGAAAATGATGTCGAAGCCAGTCACCAGCACGTCGGTGGAGTGGAATTTCTTCAGGAATTCGGTCTGCTCAGGCCAGCCCAAGGTGGAGAACGTCCACAGGCCCGAACTGAACCAGGTGTCGAGTACGTCATTGTCCTGTTGCAGCGCAACGTCCGGGCCGAGGTTGTGCTTGGCACGCACTTCGGCTTCGTCGCGACCGACATAGACTTTGCCCGACTCGTCGTACCAGGCCGGAATCCGGTGGCCCCACCACAGCTGACGGCTGATGCACCAATCCTGGATGTCGCGCATCCACGAGAAGTACATGTTTTCGTACTGTTTCGGCACGAACTGGATACGGCCGTCTTCAACGGCGGCAATCGCAGGCTCGGCCAATGGCTTGGTCGACACGTACCACTGGTCGGTCAGCCACGGCTCGATGATGGTGCCGGAACGGTCGCCTTTCGGCACTTTCAGCGCGTGATCGTTGACGCTAACCAAAAGGCCGGCGGCATCGAACGCAGCAACGATCTGCTTGCGCGCTTCGAAGCGGTCGAGGCCGACGTATTCGGCCGGGATCTTGCCGTCGATGCTTTCGTTGAGCGTGCCGTCGAGGTTGAACACCTGACAGGCCGGCAGTACGGCGGCGTTCTTGTCGAAGATGTTCAGCAGCGGCAGGTTGTGGCGCTTGCCGACTTCGTAGTCGTTGAAATCGTGGGCCGGGGTGATTTTCACGCAGCCGGTGCCGAATTCAGGGTCGCAGTAATCGTCGGCGATGATCGGGATGCGGCGGCCGACCAGCGGCAGCTCGACAAATTTGCCGATCAAGGCTTTGTAGCGTTCGTCGTTCGGGTTAACCGCGACGGCGGCGTCGCCGAGCATGGTCTCCGGGCGAGTGGTCGCGACGATCAGGAAATCGTTGCCTTCAGCAGTTTTGACGCCATCGGCCAGCGGGTATTTCAGGTTCCACAGGAAACCTTTCTCGTCGTGGTTTTCCACTTCGAGGTCGGAAATCGCCGTGTGCAACTTGGTGTCCCAGTTGACCAGGCGCTTGCCGCGATAGATCAGGCCGTCTTCGTGCAAACGAACGAAGGCTTCCTTAACGGCTTCCGAGAGGCCGTCGTCCATGGTGAAGCGCTCGCGGCTCCAGTCCACGGACGAACCGAGGCGGCGGATCTGACGGCTGATGTTGCCGCCGGACTGATCCTTCCATTCCCAGACTTTCTCGAGGAATTTCTCACGGCCCAGATCGTGACGATTCTGGCCCTGGGCTTCGAGTTGGCGTTCCACCAGCATTTGCGTGGCGATACCAGCGTGGTCGGTACCCGGCTGCCACAGGGTGTTGCGACCCTGCATGCGGCGGAAACGGATCAGGGCGTCCATGATCGCATTGTTGAAACCGTGACCCATGTGCAGGCTGCCGGTGACGTTCGGCGGCGGGATCATGATGGTGTAGGACTCGCCCGCGCCTTGCGGGGCGAAGTAATTCTCAGACTCCCAGGTGTTGTACCAGGAAGTTTCAATGGCGTGCGGCTGGTAGGTCTTATCCATGCGCGGCGGGACCCTATTGGCATTAATTCAGGAAAAGCCGACGAGTATAGCGGGGCATGGGGCGGAGGGCGAGCAGGGGCGGACAGGGCGCAGAACTAATGTGGGAGCGGGCTTGCTCGCGAAAGCGGTGTGTCAGTCACCATTTGACTCGACTGACACACCGCTTTCGCGAGCAAGTCGAATCGTCGCACCGCCGCTCCCACAGGGGATAGCGTTATTCGTACTGGCTGAGCAACCGTTCCATCCGCGCCTCCAGCCGGCGCTTGATCTCGGTTTCAATGTGCGGGGCGAAGTCATCGATGACGTCTTGCATGATCAACAGCGCAGCAGCGCGCAGTTCGGTGTCCAGGTGCAGCAAGGCGTCGGGGCCTTTGCTGGTCGCCGGTGCCGGTTGCGCGGCAGGGGCGGGCGGTGTCGGTTCGACGGTCTGCGGCGCACCGCTGACGGAATCGAACAACATCGGAATCTGTTCCTGTTCATCTTCATTGACTGTGTCGGTCAACAACGGTGGTTGCAGGTTGTCATCGCCGAGCAGTTGGCGGATCGACTCAAGGTCATCCAGCAGGTGCGCGGACTTTTGTTGCGGTTTCGGAGTGTCCATCGGAATGCTCAGAGTCGCTGTAAACGGTGGTCTTGCAGAGGATAGCCCTGTTCGCGGTAGAAACGGAAACTCTCCCGCGCGGCCGCACGAATCGTCGGATCTTCCACCACCACTTCCGCCACGCGGGCGAACTGTTTGGCGAATGCCGGGACTTTCAGGTCGAGGTTGACCAGCAGATCCTGATGCGGACCGCAGTCATCGCCAAGACCCAGAACGATCAAGTTGTCCGGCTCGCTTTCAGCAGGGCCGTGGGGCACGAAGCTTTCACCCTTGAAGGCCCACAAACGTGCATCGAGATCCTCGCGCTGGGCGGCATCGCTGCAATGCAGGTAGATGCGATGGCCCATGCGCCAGGCTTTTTCGGTGAGCTTGCAGGCGAAATCCAGCCGTGCCGACGGATCGGCGCTGGGCAGGATGTAGAAATCGACTTTGGTCATTGCGGTTCCTGAGCCAGGAACGGCGTCACCCGAAAGTGACGCCGCCCCGGGTCATCGGTTTCAGGCTTTGGCGCGGTCCAGCAGGTATTGGGTCAGCAATGGAACCGGACGGCCAGTGGCGCCCTTGTCCTTGCCGCCGCTGGTCCATGCGGTGCCGGCGATGTCCAGGTGCGCCCAGTTCAGGTTCTTGGTGAAGCGCGACAGGAAGCAGGCGGCGGTGATGGTGCCGGCTTTCGGGCCGCCGATGTTGGCGATGTCGGCGAACGGGCTGTCCAACTGCTCTTGGTACTCATCGAACAGCGGCAGTTGCCAGGCGCGGTCGTCTGCAGCCTTGCCGGCGCTCAGCAGTTGGCCGATCAGCTCGTCGTTGTTGCCCAGCAGGCCGGAGGTGTGCGCGCCCAGTGCAACGACGCAAGCGCCGGTCAGGGTGGCGATGTCGATCACGGCTTGCGGCTTGAAACGCTCGGAGTAGGTCAGGGCATCGCACAGCACCAGACGGCCTTCGGCGTCGGTGTTGAGGATTTCCACGGTCTGGCCGCTCATGGTGGTGACGATGTCGCCCGGACGCGAAGCATTGCCGCTCGGCATGTTCTCGGCGCAGGCCAGGATGCACACTAGGTTGATCGGCAGTTTCAGCTCAAGCACCGCACGCAGGGTGCCGAAGACGCTGGCGGCGCCACCCATGTCGTACTTCATTTCATCCATGCCGGCGCCCGGTTTCAGGCTGATGCCGCCGGTGTCGAAGGTGATGCCCTTGCCGACCAGTGCGTACGGCTTCTCGGATTTCTTGCCGCCGTTGTATTGCATGACGATCAGGCGTGGCGGCTGGGCGCTGCCTTGACCGACGGCGTAGAACGAGCCCATGCCCAGGTCTTTGATCTTCTTCTCATCGAGGACTTCGACTTTCAGGCTCTTGAACTCTTTGCCCAGGCCCTTGGCTTGTTCGCCGAGGAAGGTCGGGTGGCAGATGTTCGGTGGCAGGTTGCCCAGGTTGCGGGTGAACGCCATGCCGTTGGCGATTGCAGTGGCGTGGGCCACGGCGCGCTCGACTTCGGCCTGTGCAGCCTTGATGGTCACCAGGGTGATTTTTTTCAGGGAGCGAGGTTCGGCTTTCTGGCTCTTGAACTGGTCGAAGGTGTATTCGCCGTCGACCAGGGTTTCGGCCAGCAGACGGGTCTTGCCGTAGCTGTCGCGGCCTTTGACGATGATTTCGTCCAGCGCCAGTACGGCGTCGCTGCCGCCCAGGCCTTTAAGGGTGTTGAGGACGCCGGCGATGATTTTGCGGAACGGGCGGTCGCCCAACTCTTCGTCTTTGCCCACGCCGACGAGCAGAACGCGTTCGGCCTTGAGGTTCGGCAGGCTGTGCAGCAACAGGCTCTGGCCGACTTTGCCGGCCAGGTCGCCGCGCTTGAGTACTGCGCTGATGGCGCCGCCGCTCAGTTCGTCGAGTTGTTTGGCGACGGCGCCGAGCTTGCGGCCTTCGCCGACGGCGACCACCAGAGTGGCGGTCTTCAACGTTTCTGGGCTAACGCTTTTTACAACCAGTTCCATGTCCGGGTCCCTGAATTAATGGTCAACGTGCGCGGGCAAAACGGCGGCGCACAGACGCTTGCTTATAAATAGAAGACGCAGGTCACGGCCCGCGACAAAGGCCGCAGTTTGAACCTCGCTCCCTGCGCCTGACAACCCTCGGTTGTACGATCTTCAACGCATTACCCGCCTGCTTGAGCATGCGCAGTGACAGGCGCACCCAATCACAGGATAATGCGCCAACTTTTTCGGCGGCCCTGCCCTGCGGGCTGTCTGATACGTTTGCTTGTTTGGCCGCCTTAGCCTGACAACCCTGGAGTGTCTGGTTTGATTGTCTTCCGTTATCTGTCCCGCGAAGTCCTGTTGACCTTGAGCGCCGTCAGCGCCGTGCTGCTGGTCATCATCATGAGCGGGCGCTTCATCAAATACCTCGCCCAGGCGGCCTCGGGCCTGCTGGATCCGGGCTCTCTGTTCCTGATCATGGGCTTCCGCCTGCCGGGGTTTCTGCAGCTGATCCTGCCGCTGGGCCTGTTTCTCGGGATCCTGCTGGCCTACGGTCGCCTGTACCTCGAAAGCGAAATGACCGTGTTGTCGGCCACGGGCATGAGCCAGCAGCGTCTGTTGGTCATGACCCTGTTTCCGGCCACGCTGGTTGCGCTGGTCGTGGCCTGGCTGAGCCTGAGCCTGGCGCCACAAGGTGCCAATCAGTTCCAGCTGCTGCTGAACAAGCAGGATGCGCTGACCGAGTTCGACACGCTGGAGCCGGGTCGCTTCCAGGCCCTGCGCGACGGCACTCGCGTGACCTACACCGAACAGCTGTCGGATGACCGCATCAATCTGGGCGGCGTGTTCATTTCTCAAAAGAACATCAGCTCCGACAAGAAGGATCGCGGGATTTCCGTACTGGTGGCCGAGAAGGGTCGTCAGGAAATCCGCCCTGACGGCAACCGCTACCTGATTCTCGACAACGGCTATCGCTACGACGGTAACCCGGGACAGGCCGACTACCGGGCAATCAAGTACGAAGAGTACGGCGTATTGCTGCCCAAGCCGGACGTCAGCGATGAAGTCACCGACCGCGATGCAATGACCACCCGTTCCCTGATCGGAAGTGATGACATCCGCTCGCGCACTGAACTGCAATGGCGTCTGTCCCTGCCGTTGCTGGTGTTCATCGTGACCCTGATGGCGGTGCCGCTGTCGCGGGTCAATCCGCGCCAGGGCCGTTTCCTCAAGCTGCTGCCGGCGATTCTTCTTTATATGGCTTACCTGAGCATTCTGATTGCCGCGCGCGGCGCCCTCGAAAAGGGCAAGATCCCGCCGGCGCTGGGGTTGTGGTGGGTTCACGGGATTTTCCTGGCCATTGGCCTGGGCTTGCTCTACTGGGAGCCGTTGCGCTTGAAGATGGCGAGTCGCCGCAGCGCGCTGGAGGTGGCCCGTGGTTAAGCTCGATCGCTACATTGGTAGCAGCGTATTCGTAGCCATCCTCGCGGTATTGGGGATTATTCTTGGCCTGGCGACCCTGTTTGCCTTCATCGATGAGATGAGTGAAGTCAGCGACACCTACACCTTGATGGACGTTTTGAGCTACGTCCTGCTGACTGCGCCCCGTCGTTTGTACGACATGTTGCCGATGGCGGCCCTGATCGGTTGCCTGATCGGCCTGGGCAGCCTGGCCAGCCACAGCGAACTGACGATCATGCGCGCCGCTGGCGTGTCGGTCGGCCGGATCGTCTGGGCGGTCATGAAGCCGATGCTGGTGCTGATGGTGGTGGGTGTGCTGATCGGCGAGTACGTCGCGCCGGCCACCGAAGTCACCGCGCAGGCCAACCGTTCCCTGGCTCAGGGTGGCGGCGATGCGCAGAGCGCCAAGCATGGTTTGTGGCATCGCCAGGGTGACGAGTTCATTCACGTCAACTCCGTGCAACCGAACGGTCTGCTGTATGGCGTCACCCGTTATCGCTTCGATAATGAGCGTCATATGCTGTCGTCCAGCTTCGCCAAGCGGGCGAAGTTCGATGAGGATCACTGGCAACTGAGCGACGTCACCACCACGCTGTTCCATGAAAAGAGCACCGAAGTGGTCACCACCCCCGTCGAGCGCTGGGATGTTGCCTTGAGCCCGCAATTGTTGAGTACGGTGGTGATGTCGCCGGACACGCTGTCGATCAGCGGTCTGTGGGGCTACATTCACTACCTGGCAGACCAGGGCCTGAGCAACGGCCGTTACTGGCTGGCTTTTTGGGTCAAGGTGTTGCAGCCGCTGGTGACCGCCGCGCTGGTACTGATGGCGATTTCCTTCATCTTCGGCCCGCTGCGCTCGGTGACCCTCGGTCAGCGGGTCTTCACGGGCGTCCTGGTGGGCTTCACCTTCCGCATCGTCCAGGATTTGCTGGGGCCTTCGAGTCTGGTGTTCGGTTTCTCGCCGCTGTTTGCGGTGCTGGTTCCGGCGGGTGTCTGCGCCCTGGCCGGTGTCTGGCTGTTGCGCCGAGCCGGCTGATCAGGGGTTTTCCCCGACCTTGCTGGTGATAAAAAACGCCCCTGTCGCAAGACCGGGGCGTTTTTGTATTCACCGTCTGACCTGTGAACGTGACGCTTGCGCCGAGGATCAGGTACAATTCCCGGCTATTTTTCGGCGGGCTATGCCTGCAGCCTTTTTGAGTGTTGATCCGTGAGTGATTTGAGTCATATCCGCAATTTCTCCATCATCGCCCACATTGACCATGGCAAGTCAACGCTGGCCGATCGCTTCATCCAGATGTGCGGCGGCCTTGCCGAGCGCGAAATGGAAGCCCAGGTGCTGGACTCCATGGACCTGGAACGTGAACGCGGGATCACCATCAAGGCCCACAGCGTCACCCTGTATTACACCGCGCGCGATGGCATCAAGTACCAGTTGAACTTCATTGACACCCCGGGCCACGTTGACTTCACCTACGAAGTCAGCCGGTCGCTGGCGGCCTGTGAAGGTGCGTTGCTGGTGGTCGATGCCGGTCAGGGCGTTGAAGCGCAGTCGGTTGCCAACTGCTACACGGCGATCGAGCAGGGCCTGGAAGTCATGCCGGTCCTGAACAAGATCGACCTGCCACAGGCCGATCCGGACCGCGTCAAAGAAGAAATCGAAAAAATCATCGGCATCGATGCCACCGATGCGGTCGAGTGCTCGGCCAAGACCGGCCTGGGCGTCGACGAAGTGCTCGAGCGCCTGGTTCACACCATTCCTGCGCCGACCGGCAACTACGAAGATCCGCTGCAAGCGTTGATCATCGACTCCTGGTTCGACAACTACCTGGGCGTCGTTTCCCTGGTACGCGTGCGTCACGGTCGTGTGAAGAAGGGCGACAAGATCCTCGTCAAGTCCACCGGCAAGATCCACCTGGTGGACAGCGTCGGTGTCTTCAACCCGAAACACACCGCCACCGTTGACCTGAAGGCCGGCGAAGTGGGCTTCATCATTGCCGGCATCAAGGACATTCACGGTGCACCGGTCGGTGACACCCTGACCTTGAGCTCCACGCCAGACGTTGACGTGCTGCCAGGCTTCAAACGCATTCAGCCGCAGGTCTACGCCGGCCTGTTCCCGGTCAGCTCCGACGACTTCGAAGATTTCCGTGAAGCCCTGCAAAAGCTCACGCTCAACGACTCGTCGCTGCAGTACACCCCGGAAAGCTCCGACGCCCTGGGCTTCGGCTTCCGTTGCGGGTTCCTCGGCATGCTGCACATGGAAATCATCCAGGAGCGCCTGGAGCGCGAGTACGACCTGGACCTGATCACCACGGCGCCGACGGTAATTTTCGAGCTGTTGCTGAAAACCGGTGAAACGATTTACGTCGACAACCCGTCGAAGCTCCCGGACGTGTCTTCGATCGAAGACATGCGTGAGCCGATCGTGCGGGCCAATATTCTTGTGCCGCAAGAGCACCTGGGCAACGTCATTACCCTGTGCATCGAGAAGCGTGGCGTGCAGCACGACATGCTGTTCCTCGGGTCCCAGGTCCAGGTGACCTACGATATTCCGATGAACGAAGTGGTCCTGGACTTCTTTGACCGTCTGAAATCCACCAGCCGCGGCTATGCTTCGCTGGATTACCATTTCGACCGTTACCAATCGGCTAGTCTGGTGAAACTGGATGTGCTGATCAACGGCGACAAGGTCGACGCCCTGGCGTTGATCGTGCACCGGGACAATGCGCACTACAAAGGTCGCCAGTTGACCGAGAAGATGAAAGAACTGATTCCGCGCCAGATGTTCGACGTCGCGATCCAGGCCGCCATTGGCGGGCAGATCATTGCGCGGACCTCCGTCAAGGCTCTCAGAAAGAACGTATTGGCCAAATGCTACGGCGGTGACGTTAGCCGTAAGCGCAAGCTGTTGGAAAAGCAGAAGGCCGGTAAGAAACGCATGAAGCAAGTCGGCAACGTGGAAATTCCACAAGAAGCCTTCCTTGCAGTGCTCAGGTTGGATAGTTAGGTCCTATGTCACTAAATTTCCCGCTGTTGCTGGTCATCGCCGTGTTCGTCTGCGGCCTGTTGGCGTTGCTCGATCTGCTGTTCCTGGCGCCTCGGCGCCGGGCTGCCATCAACTCCTATCAGGGGAGCGTCAGCCAGGCTGACATGGTGGTCGTCGAGAAACTGAACAAAGAGCCGCTGCTGGTCGAATACGGCAAGTCGTTCTTCCCGGTGTTGTTCATCGTGCTGGTGCTGCGTTCGTTCCTGGTGGAACCGTTCCAGATTCCTTCCGGCTCGATGAAACCGACCCTGGACGTCGGCGACTTCATTCTGGTGAACAAGTTTTCTTACGGGATCCGCCTGCCGGTGCTCGACAAGAAAGTCATCGAAGTCGGTGATCCGCAACGCGGCGATGTGATGGTGTTCCGCTACCCGAGCGACCCGAACGTCAACTACATCAAGCGAGTGGTCGGCCTGCCGGGTGACCAGATTCGCTACACCGCCGACAAGCGTCTGTTCGTCAACGGCGAATCGATTGCCGAACAACTGGTCGGCTCCGAGCCGGGCACGCTGGGCAGTGCCGAGCTCTACAAGGAAAAACTCGGCGTCGCCGAGCACCTGATCCGCAAGGAAATGAGCCGCTACCGCGCCACGCCGGACCATACCTGGACCGTGCCGGCCGGGCACTACTTCATGATGGGCGACAACCGCGACAACTCCAACGACAGTCGCTACTGGGATGATCCGAGCATTCCCAAGGATCTGCTGGGCATGGTTCCCGACAAGAATATCGTCGGCAAGGCCTTCGCAGTCTGGATGAGCTGGCCGGAACCCAAACTCAGTCACCTGCCGAATTTCTCGCGGGTTGGCCTGATCAAGTAATCACGCACGGCGCTGTTGAACACAGCGCCGAATGCATTTCTGGAGTCGACACAATCGGCGCCAGAGGCATGAAAACAATGATATTCAGGACGTAATTTTTGAACACAGCGTTAATTGTCCCAAGCCTGCGCCGTCTCTCGGCCATGGCGGTGGAATCCAGCCACGAACTCAGCGTGGGTAAACCGTGAGCGTCTCCTTAAGCCGTCTAGAGCGTCAGCTCGGCTACACCTTCAAGGATCAGGAACTGATGGTCCTGGCCCTGACTCACCGCAGTTTTGCCGGGCGCAACAACGAACGCCTGGAATTCCTCGGTGATGCCATCCTCAACTTCGTCGCAGGCGAGGCGCTGTTCGATCGCTTCCCGCTGGCGCGCGAAGGCCAGTTGTCGCGTTTGCGCGCACGCCTGGTGAAAGGTGAGACGCTGGCCGTACTGGCCCGTGGTTTCGATCTGGGCGAATACCTGCGCCTGGGCTCCGGAGAGTTGAAGAGCGGCGGTTTCCGTCGCGAATCGATTCTGGCCGATGCCCTGGAAGCGCTGATTGGTGCGATCTACCTGGACGCCGGCATGGACATGGCGCGCGAGCGCGTGCTGGCCTGGCTGGCCGGTGAGTTCGAAGGCCTGACGCTGGTAGACACCAACAAAGATCCAAAAACCCGCCTGCAGGAATTCCTGCAATCGCGCGGGTGTGACCTGCCGCGTTACGAAGTGGTGGATATCCAGGGTGAGCCGCATTGCCGGACGTTCTTCGTCGAATGTGAAATCACCTTACTGAATGAAAAAAGCCGAGGTCAGGGTGTGAGTCGTCGTATTGCCGAACAGGTAGCGGCCGCCGCAGCACTGATTGCCCTGGGTGTGGAGAATGGCAATGACTGATTCAACTGCAACTCGCTGTGGCTATGTTGCCATCGTCGGCCGTCCCAACGTGGGCAAGTCCACGCTGCTGAACCACATCCTGGGTCAGAAGCTGGCGATCACCTCGCGCAAGCCGCAAACCACCCGCCACAACATGCTGGGCATCAAGACCGAAGGCGCCGTGCAGGCGATCTACGTTGACACCCCGGGCATGCACAAGGGCGGCGAAAAGGCCTTGAACCGCTACATGAACAAGACCGCTTCGGCGGCGTTGAAAGACGTCGACGTGGTGATTTTTGTGGTGGATCGCACCAAGTGGACCGACGAAGACCAGATGGTCCTCGAGCGCGTCCAGTACGTGACCGGTCCGCTGATCGTGGCGCTGAACAAGACCGATCGCATCGAAGACAAAGCCGAGCTGATGCCGCACCTGACCTGGTTGCAGGAACAGCTGCCGAACGCGCAGATCATGCCGATCTCGGCCCAGCACGGGCACAACCTCGAAACGCTGGAGCGTGTGATTGCCGGCTACCTGCCGGAAAACGATCACTTCTTCCCGGAAGACCAGATCACCGACCGCAGCAGCCGTTTCCTCGCCGCAGAACTGGTGCGCGAGAAAATCATGCGCCAGATGGGCGCCGAGCTGCCATACCAGATCACCGTCGAAATCGAAGAGTTCAAGCAGCAGGGCAAAACCCTGCACATCCATGCCTTGATCCTCGTCGAGCGTGACGGCCAGAAGAAGATCATCATTGGCGACAAGGGCGAGCGCATCAAACGTATCGGCACCGAGGCGCGCAAGGATATGGAATTGCTGTTCGATTCCAAGATCATGCTCAACCTGTGGGTGAAAGTGAAAGGCGGCTGGTCCGACGATGAGCGTGCGTTGCGTTCGCTGGGTTACGGCGACCTGTAACACCGGTTCCTGATACACCGAAGAACCCTTGTGGGAGCGGGCTTGCTCGCGAAGACGATGTAACATTCAGCATTGATGTTGACTGTCACACCGCATTCGCGAGCAAGCCCGCTCCCACATTGGGTTTGGGTTGCTTGTAAAACTGCGTTCCGTCATTGAGAACTCCATGTCCCAACCCATCGGCCAACCCGCCTACGTCCTCCACTCCCGCGCCTACCGCGAAAGCAGCGCGTTGGTGGACTTCCTCACGCCGCAAGGTCGGCTGCGGGCGGTGTTGCGCAGCGCGCGGGGCAAGGCCGGGACACTGGGCCGGCCGTTCGTGCCGCTGGAAGTGGAGTTTCGCGGGCGGGGTGAGCTGAAGAACGTTGGGCGAATGGAGGCCGCCGGTGTCTCGACCTGGCTCAACGGTGAGGCGCTGTTCAGTGGCCTCTATCTCAACGAACTGCTGATCCGCCTTTTGCCTGCCGAAGACCCGCACCCAGGCGTGTTCGATCACTACGCCGCCACCTTGCTCGCGCTGGCCGAAGGTCGCCCGCTGGAACCGTTATTGCGCTCTTTCGAATGGCGCCTGCTCGACGACCTCGGTTACGGTTTCGCCCTGACCACCGACATCCACGGTGAGCCCATCGCCCCGGACGGTCTCTACCGTTTGCAAGTGGATGCCGGCCTGGAGCAGGTCTACCTGCTGCAACCCGGCCTGTTCAACGGCACCGAACTGTTGGCCATGTCTGAGGCCGACTGGACCGCGCCCGGCGCCTTGTCCGCAGCCAAACGTTTGATGCGTCAGGCGCTGGCTGTGCATTTGGGTGGTCGACCGCTGGTTTCCCGAGAGTTGTTTCGAAAGCCGTAAAATCCCCGTGTATGCTGTGCACCGAACTTCCCTATCTTCAGGAGCGCTTCCGTGACCACCAGCAATCGCATTCTTCTTGGCGTGAACATCGACCACGTTGCCACCCTGCGTCAGGCCCGGGGCACGCGCTACCCGGATCCGGTCAAGGCAGCACTGGACGCGGAAGAGGCGGGCGCTGACGGCATCACCGTGCACCTGCGCGAAGACCGCCGGCACATCCAGGAACGCGACGTGCTGTTGCTCAAGGATGTGCTGCAAACCCGCATGAATTTCGAAATGGGCGTCACCGAAGAAATGATGGTGTTCGCCGAGCGCATCCGCCCGGCGCACATTTGCCTGGTCCCGGAAACCCGTCAGGAACTGACCACCGAAGGCGGTCTGGACGTCGCGGGGCAGGAAGCGCGGATCAAGGCCGCGGTGGATCGCCTGGCGAAGATTGGATGTGAGGTGTCGCTATTCATCGATGCGGACGAGCGGCAGATCGAAGCGTCCCGTCGTGTGGGGGCTCCGGCGATTGAACTGCACACCGGCCGTTACGCCGATGCCGAGACGCCGACCGAAGTGGCTGAAGAGCTCAAGCGAGTGGCGGATGGCGTGGCGTTTGGCCTGGCTCAGGGGTTGATCGTCAATGCCGGCCACGGCCTGCACTATCACAACGTTGAAGCGGTGGCCGCGATCAAGGGCATCAACGAACTGAACATCGGCCACGCACTGGTGGCGCATGCGTTGTTTGTCGGGTTCAAGTCGGCTGTGTCGGAAATGAAAGCGTTGATCCTGGCTGCGGCGTTGAAGGGCTAAGACCGAGGTGCTGCCTTCGCGGGCAAGCCACGCTCCCACAGGTACGAGTTGAACCACAACTTTGTGTTCGGCGCGGTCCTGTAGGAGCGAGGCTTGCCCGCGAAGCCGTCATTGAAAACAACACAAAGTTAAAGCTGCGGGGTTTCCTGGCTCGGCTTGGTCTTGTCGACCCCCGGCACATGCAGGTTGCCTTCAGCCACTTGATTACCTTCAAGCTGCGGCTGCGTGACCCACGTCAGGATGTCGTAGTAGCGACGGATGTTCGCCACGAAATGCACCGGCTCGCCGCCACGGGCGTAGCCATAACGCGTCTTGCTGTACCACTTCTTCTCTGACAGGCGCGGCAGGATCTTCTTCACATCCAGCCACTTGTCCGGGTTCAGTCCTTCCTTCACCGCCAGTTTGCGCGCGTCATCCAGGTGACCGCTGCCGACGTTGTAGGCGGCCAGGGCAAACCAGGTGCGATCCGGCTCCTGGATCGACTCATCCAGCTGATCCTTCATATAGGCCAGGTATTTGGCGCCGCCCATGATGCTTTGCTTGGGGTCGAGCCGGTTGGACACGCCCATGGCCTGCGCGGTGTTCTGGGTCAGCATCATCAGGCCGCGCACGCCGGTCTTGGACGTGACCGCCGCTTGCCACAACGATTCCTGATAACCGATGGCCGCCAGCAGGCGCCAGTCGACTTTCTCTTTCTTGGCGTACGCCTTGAAGTGCTGTTCGTACTTGGGCAGCCGTTGCTGCAAGTGCTGGGCGAAGGTGTAGGCGCCCATGTAGCCAAGGACGTCGACGTGCCCGTAGTAACGGTCTTTCAGGCGTTGCAGGGTGCCGTTCTTCTTGACCTTGTCGAGGTAGGCGTTGATCTCGTTGAGCAGGCTGTTGTCGTCGCCGGCCGCCACGGCCCAGCTCTGATCGCTGGCGTCACCGAGGTCGAAGGCGACGCGCACGTTGGGGAAATACACCTGGTTCATCGCCACTTCGTTGGAGTCGACCAGGGTCAGGTCGATCTGACCTTCATCGACCATGCGCAGCAGGTCGACGACTTCAACCGCGTCGGACTCTTCGTATTCAATGCCGGGATATTTCTTTTTCAGCTCCGCCAACTGCCCGGCGTGGGTGCTGCCCTTGAGCACCATGATCTTCTTGCCGACCAGATCGCCCGCGTCGGTCGGCCGCGATTGGCCGTTGCGGTAGATGATCTGTGGGGTGACTTCCAGGTAGGAGTGGGAAAACCGCACCTGTTGCTTGCGTTGCTCGCTGCTGACCAGACCGGCAGCAGCCAGCACCGGGCCGTTAGGCTTGCCCACCTGATTAAACAGGTCGTCAAGGTTGTCGGCGGTCTCGATTTTGAGTTCAACCCCCAGATCGTCGGCGAAGCGCTTCACCAGCTCGTATTCGAAGCCGGTTTCACCGTTGCGATCCTGAAAGTAGGTGGCGGGACTGTTTCGGGTAACCACCCGCAGCACACCATCCTCCTTTACGCGCTCCAGCGTGTTGGGTTTATCAACACAGCCACTGAGCATCAGGAAGAGTCCGGTTGCGATCAGCCATTTGGCGTATCGCGGACGCAAAGCCGTTGGGGAAAACATCTGCGCAGTATACGCAAAGGACCACGACCGCCATATCTCGACAGCGAAGGGCTTGTCTGCTAGGGAGCGAAAAACCCGCTTGGAGCCCGCAGGAATGGGCCCAAACGGTAATTTGTGTCATAAAAAATAACCCTCGGCGAACCGCTGCATGAGGTCCAAATACCCGGCCCGACGTTCGGGTACGGCCGCGCGCACCGTTTCGGGTGATGTCGCGGGCGGTTTAGGCTAGAATGCACGGCCTCAAAGCACACCCCTTCCCGAGGCTGTCCCGAAGATGTTGATCCTGCGCGGCGCTCCTGCCCTTTCTGCCTTTCGCCACAGCAAACTCCTTGAGCAACTGAGCCAGAAAGTCCCGGCTGTCAGCGGCTTGTATGCTGAATTCGCTCACTTCGCCGAAGTTACCGGCGTCCTGACCGGCGACGAACAGCAGGTGCTCGCGCGCCTTCTGAAGTACGGTCCCAGCGTTCCGGTACAAGAACCGACCGGTCGTCTGTTCCTGGTGTTGCCACGTTTCGGCACCATCTCGCCGTGGTCCAGCAAGGCCAGCGACATCGCTCGCAACTGCGGCCTGAGCAAGATCCAGCGCCTGGAGCGCGGCATCGCGTTCTACGTCGCCGGCCAGTTCAGCGACGCTCAAGCGCAGCTGATCTCGGACGCCTTGCACGATCGCATGACCCAGATCGTCCTCGGCAACCTCGAACAAGCCGCCGGCCTGTTCAGCCACGCCGAGCCGAAACCGCTGACCGCAATCGACGTGCTGGGTGGCGGCCGCGCCGCGCTGGAAAAAGCCAACACCGAGCTGGGCCTGGCCCTGGCCGAAGACGAGATCGACTATCTGGTCAACGCCTTCGTCGGCTTGAAGCGCAACCCGCACGACATCGAACTGATGATGTTCGCCCAGGCGAACTCCGAGCACTGCCGTCACAAGATCTTCAACGCCAGTTGGGACATTGACGGCGAAAGCCAGGAAAAAAGCCTGTTCGGCATGATCAAGAACACCTACGTGATGCACAGCGAAGGCGTTCTGTCGGCTTATAAGGACAACGCTTCGGTGATCGTCGGTAACGTCGCCGGCCGTTTCTTCCCGGACCCTGAGACCCGCCAGTACGGCGCGGTGCAGGAGCCGGTGCACATCCTGATGAAAGTCGAAACTCACAACCACCCGACTGCGATTGCTCCGTTCCCGGGCGCATCCACCGGTTCCGGTGGCGAGATCCGTGACGAAGGCGCAACCGGTCGCGGTGCCAAGCCAAAGGCTGGCCTGACCGGTTTCACCGTGTCCAACCTGCAGATCCCGGGCTTCGAACAGCCGTGGGAAGTGCCGTACGGCAAGCCTGAGCGCATCGTCACTGCGCTGGACATCATGATCGAAGGCCCACTGGGTGGCGCCGCGTTCAACAACGAATTCGGTCGTCCAGCCCTGACCGGTTACTTCCGTACCTTCGAACAGTCGATCACCACCCCGCGTGGCGACGAAGTTCGCGGTTACCACAAGCCGATCATGCTGGCCGGCGGTATGGGTAACATCCGTGCCGAACACGTACAGAAAGGCGAGATCACCGTCGGCTCCAAGCTGATCGTCCTCGGCGGCCCGGCAATGTTGATCGGCCTGGGCGGCGGCGCAGCTTCCTCCATGGCCACCGGCACCAGCTCGGCCGACCTGGACTTCGCTTCGGTACAGCGCGAAAACCCGGAAATGGAGCGTCGCTGCCAGGAAGTCATCGACCGTTGCTGGCAACTGGGTGACAAAAACCCGATCAGCTTCATCCACGACGTAGGCGCGGGCGGTCTGTCCAACGCCTTCCCGGAACTGGTCAACGACGGCAACCGTGGCGGTCGTTTCGAACTGCGCAACATTCCAAACGACGAGCCGGGCATGGCCCCGCACGAAATCTGGAGTAACGAATCCCAGGAACGCTACGTTCTGGCCGTTGGCCCGGCTGACTTCGAACGCTTCCAGGCGATCTGCGAGCGCGAGCGTTGCCCATTCGCCGTCGTCGGCGAAGCCACTGCCGAGCCGCAACTGACGGTCACCGACAGTCACTTCGGCAACAGCCCGGTGGACATGCCGCTGGAAGTGCTGCTGGGCAAAGCCCCGCGCATGCACCGTTCGGCCGTTCGTGAAAACGAACTGGGTGACGATTTCGATCCGTCGACTCTGGATATTGCAGACTGCGTCGAGCGCGTTCTGCATCACCCGGCTGTGGCGAGCAAAAGCTTCCTGATCACCATCGGCGACCGCACCATCACCGGCCTAGTGGCTCGTGATCAGATGGTCGGCCCTTGGCAGGTTCCGGTGGCCGACGTTGCCGTCACCGCCACCAGCTTCGACGTTTACACCGGTGAAGCCATGGCCATGGGCGAGCGTACTCCGCTGGCACTCCTGGACGCTCCGGCGTCGGGCCGCATGGCCATCGGCGAAACCCTGACCAACATCGCCGCTTCGCGCATCAACAAGATCTCCGACATCAAACTGTCGGCGAACTGGATGTCCGCTGCCGGTCACCCGGGTGAAGACGCGCGTCTGTACGACACCGTGAAAGCGGTCGGCATGGAACTGTGCCCGGACCTGGGCATCACCATTCCAGTGGGCAAGGATTCCATGTCCATGGCCACGCGCTGGAACGACAACGGCGAAGACAAGACCGTGACCTCGCCGATGTCCCTGATCGTGACCGGTTTCGCGCCAGTGGCTGACATCCGTCAGACCCTGACCCCAGAACTGCGCATGGACAAGGGCACCACCGACTTGATCCTGATCGATCTGGGCCGTGGCCAGAACCGCATGGGCGCCTCGATCCTGGCCCAGGTTCACGGCAAGCTCGGTTCGCAAGCGCCGGACGTCGATGATGCCGAAGACCTCAAAGCCTTCTTCGCCGTGATCCAGGGCCTCAACGCCGACGGTCACCTGCTGGCCTACCACGACCGTTCCGACGGTGGTCTGTTGACCAGCACCGTGGAAATGGCTTTCGCCGGCCACTGCGGTCTGAGCCTGAACCTCGACGGCCTGGCAGAAACTTCTGCCGACATCGCAGCAATCCTGTTCAACGAAGAACTGGGCGCCGTAATTCAGGTTCGCCAGGACGCTACCCCGGACATCCTCGCGCAGTTCAGCGCGGCTGGCTTGGGTGAGTGCGTGTCGGTGATCGGTCAGCCAATGAACAACGGCCAGATCAACATCACCTTCAACGGCGAAACCGTGTTCGAAGGTCAGCGTCGTCTGCTGCAACGTACCTGGGCTGAAACCAGCTACCAGATCCAGCGTCTGCGTGACAACGCCGACTGCGCCGAACAAGAGTTCGACGTACTGCTGGAAGAAGACAACCCGGGCCTGAGCGTCAAGCTCAGCTACGACGTCAACCAGGACGTCGCCGCGCCTTACATCAAGAAAGGCATTCGCCCACAGGTTGCCGTGCTGCGTGAGCAGGGCGTCAACGGTCAGGTGGAAATGGCAGCCGCGTTCGACCGCGCGGGTTTCAACGCGATCGACGTGCACATGAGCGACATTCTGGCCGGCCGTGTCGACCTGAACGAGTTCAAAGGTCTGGTGGCTTGCGGTGGTTTCTCCTACGGCGACGTACTGGGTGCCGGCGAAGGCTGGGCCAAGTCCGCGCTGTTCAACAGCCGTGCCCGCGATGCATTCCAGGGTTTCTTCGAACGCACCGACAGCTTCACCCTCGGCGTGTGCAACGGTTGCCAGATGATGTCCAACCTGCACGAGCTGATCCCGGGCAGCGAGTTCTGGCCGCACTTCGTGCGTAACCGTTCCGAGCAGTTCGAAGCGCGCGTGGCGATGGTTCAGGTCCAGGAATCGAACTCGATCTTCCTGCAAGGCATGGCCGGTTCGCGTATGCCGATCGCTATTGCTCACGGTGAAGGTCATGCCGAGTTCGCCAGCGAAGAAGCGTTGCTGGAAGCCGATCTGTCGGGTTGCGTGGCGATGCGTTTCGTCGACAACCACGGCAAGGTCACCGAAAACTACCCGGCCAACCCGAACGGCTCGCCGCGCGGGATCACCGGTTTGACCAGCCGCGACGGTCGCGTAACGATCATGATGCCGCACCCGGAACGCGTGTTCCGCGCCGTGCAGAACTCGTGGCGTTCGGAAGACTGGAACGAAGACGCGCCTTGGATGCGTATGTTCCGTAATGCGCGCGTCTGGGTTAATTAAGGGCCGTGTATAAGCTCAGCTTTTTCGTTCCAACCAGCCATGTCGAGTTGGTCAAGAGCGCTGTATTCGCTGCCGGTGGCGGGCGAATCGGCGCTTATGATCACTGCGCGTGGCAGGTGCTTGGGTTGGGTCAGTTTCGGCCTTTGGATGGCAGTCAGCCGTTTATGGGTGAAACGGGGCAGGTCGAGCAGGTCGAGGAATGGAAGGTTGAGCTGGTGGTGGCGGATGAGTTGATCGTGGCCGTGGTGGCCGCGTTGAAACTCAGCCATCCCTATGAGACACCGGCTTATGAAGTGTGGCGGTTGGAGGATTTCTGATCTAGCGCTGCTGAAATGAGAAACCCGCTGATGAAGATCAGCGGGTTTTTTGTTGCCGAAAACTCAAGAAATGCCCACAACCCTTGTAGGAGCTGTCGAGTGAAACGAGGCTGCGATCTTTTGATCTTGCTTTTAAAAACCAAAGTGCAAAAGATCGCAGCCTCGTTTCACTCGACAGCTCCTACAGGGGGCGAGGGTTAGACTTTTGCGCTGACCTCACTGCGATTGACCAACGCCTCCAGAGCCCCGCTCAAACTCGGTGCCTTGTCGCCGATCAGCAGGTGCCACACGCCCCCTTCAAGCTGACTGACCCCCTGACAACCCAGCGCTTTCAAATCACCTTCCGACAACGCCTTGCCATCCGCCAGTTGCAACCGAATCCGCGCCGTGCAGAGCTCGTGGCGTTCGGAAGACTGGAACGAAGACGCGCCTTGGATGCGTATGTTCCGTAATGCGCGGGTCTGGGTTAACTAAGGGCCGCGTTTAAACTCAGCCATCCCTATGAGACACCGGCTTATGAAGTGTGGCGGTTGGAGGATTTCTAATCTTCCCGGCTGCTGAAATGAGAAACCCGCTGATGAAAATCAGCGGGTTTTTTATTGCCTAAAACTCAATGATCCACACAACCCTTGTAGGAGCTGTCGAGTGAAACGAGGCTGCGATCTTTTGATCTTGCTTTTAAAAACCAAAGTCAAAAGATCGCAGCCTCGTTTCACTCGACAGCTCCTACAGGGGGCGAGGGTTAGACTTTTGCGCTGACCTCACTGCGATTGGCCAACGCCTCCAGAGCCCCGCTCAAACTCGGCGCCTTGTCGCCGATCAGCAGGTGCCACACGCCCCCTTCAAGTTGACTGACCCCCTGACAACCCAGCGCCTTCAAATCACCTTCCGACAACGCCTTGCCATCCGCCAGTTGCAACCGAATCCGCGCCGTGCAGAGCTCGTGGCGTTCGGAAGACTGGAACGAAGACGCACCTTGGATGCGTATGTTCCGTAATGCGCGGGTCTGGGTTAACGAAGGGCCGCGTTGAAACTCAGCCATCCCTATGAGACACCGGCTTATGAAGTGTGGCGGTTGGAGGATTTCTGATCTTGCGCTGCTGAAATGAGAAACCCGCTGATGAAAATCAGCGGGTTTTTTATTGCCTAAAACTCAAGAAATGCCCACAACCCCTGTAGGAGCTGTCGAGTGAAACGAGGCTGCGATCTTTTGATCTTGCTTTTAAAAACCAAAGTCAAAAGATCGCAGCCTCGTTTCACTCGACAGCTCCTACAGGGGGCGAGGGTTAGACTTTTGCGCTGACCTCACTGCGATTGGCCAACGCCTCCAGAGCCCCGCTCAAACTCGGCGCCTTGTCGCCGATCAGCAGGTGCCACACGCCCCCTTCAAGTTGACTGACCCCCTGACAACCCAGCGCCTTCAAATCACCTTCCGACAACGCCTTGCCATCCGCCAGTTGCAACCGAATCCGGGTCATGGCCACGCAATCCATCTGCAACACATTGTCTCCGCCGCCCAACGCTTTCAGCCATTGCTGCGCCTCTGACTTCGCTACAGCCGCAGGTTCAGGCGCATCAACGACGGCAGGAGGGGAGGAAACAAGCGCACGCCCCAGCGCCGGCATCGCCAAGCGAATCTCATCGGCAATGCTGTCCGCCATCGGCCCGACCACTACCTGCAAACTTCCGCCCTTGCCCGGACGCACAACCGCCATCGCCCCCAGCGCTTTCAACTCCGCATCGTTTGCCTTGTTGCGATCCACCATGTCCAGGCGCAACCGGGTCGTACAGGCCCCGACGGTGATCAGATTCTGTGCACCACCGAGCGCCTTGATGTAAGCCCCGGCGCGTTCATTCTCGGCGACCACCACCTTGTCACCCATCGGCACCTCTTCACGCCCTGGTGTCTTGAGGTTGAAACGGCGAATACAGAAATCAAACACCACGTAATAGATCACCGCATACGCCAACCCCACCGGCACCACCCGCCAGCCGTTGGTGGATTCGCCCCAGCCGAGCACCATGTCGATGAAGCCGCCGGAGAAAGTGAATCCCAGGTGGATGTTCAGCGCATTGGTGACCGCCATCGACAGGCCCGTCAGCAGCGCATGGAGCAAAAACAAAAACGGCGCGAGGAACATGAACGCAAATTCGATGGGCTCGGTGACACCGGTCAGGAACGAGGTCAGCGCCATGGACAGGAAGATCCCACCCATGACCTTGCGGCGTTCCGGCAGGGCGTTGCGGTACATCGCCAGGCAGGCGGCGGGCAGGCCGAAGATCATCACGGGGAACATGCCGGTCATGAACTGGCCGCCTTTCGGGTCACCGGCGAAGTAACGCGACAGGTCGCCGGTGACCATGGCGCCCGTGGTCGGGTCGGTGAAGTTGCCGAAGACGAACCACGCCATGTTGTTGAGGATGTGGTGCAGGCCGGTGACGATCAGCAGGCGGTTGAACACGCCGAAGACGAAGGCGCCGATGCTGCCGCTCTCCATCATCAAGGTGCCGAAGCCGTTGATACCATGCTGGATCGGTGGCCAGATCAAACCAAACACCACGCCCAAACCGACGGCGGCGAAGCCGGTGACGATCGGCACGAAGCGCCGGCCACCGAATAACGCCAGGTACTCCGGCAGCTTGATGTCCTTGAAGCGGTTATAGAGTGCGCCGGCCATCAAGCCGCTGACGATCCCGGCGAGCATGCCCATGTTGATGCTCGCATCCAGCACCTTGAGCGTGGAGATCATCACCAGGTAACCAATGACCCCGGCGAGGCCGGCGGTGCCGTTGTTGTCCTTGGCGAAACCGACCGCGATGCCGATGGCGAAGATCATCGCCAGGTTGGCGAAGATCACCTGGCCGGCGTCGTGGATGATCGCGATGTTCAGCAAATCGGTGTCGCCGAGGCGCAGCAACAGGCCGGCAATCGGCAGGATCGCAATCGGCAGCATCAGCGCGCGGCCGAGGCGCTGCAGACCTTCGATAAAGTATTGGTACATGGCGGTTCTCCCTGTGCTCTTTTTATTTGAGAGTTGTTGTAGTTGTTCAGCTCAGAGGCCATTGCTGGTGACAGGCGTGACGCACCGCTCCGGCGCTGCTCAACTTGAGCAGGTCGTGGCTGATACGCCGGCATTCGGTGGCGTCGAGGTGACGCACGCGGTCCTTGATTTCACCGATCTGCACCGGGCTCACCGACAACTCGCTGACGCCCAGGCCGATCAGGACCGGCGTGGCCAGCGGGTCAGAGGCGAGTGCACCGCAAACGCCAACCCAACGGTTATGCACCGCCGCACCGGCGCAGGTCTGGGCGATCAGCCGCAGCAGGGCCGGGTGCATGGCGTCGACACGGGAGGCGAGGCCGGCGTGGTCGCGGTCCATCGCCAGGGTGTATTGCGACAAGTCGTTGGTGCCGATGGACAGGAAGTCCGCGTGTTCGGCCAGTTGCTCGGCCAGCAGCGCAGCGGCCGGGACCTCGATCATTACGCCTAGCTCCGGGCGCTGGGTCAGCTCCAGTTCAATGCACAAGGCATCGAGGCGCTGGCGGATGTGCAGCAACTCATCGACTTCGGTGACCATCGGCAACAGGATCCGGCAGCGCGACAGCGGGCTGACGTGGAGCAGCGCGCGCAGTTGCTGATCGAGCAATTCCGGGCGCACCTGAGCCAGGCGAATGCCGCGCAAGCCGAGTACCGGATTGGCTTCAGCCGGCAGCGGCAGATAGTCGAGTTGCTTGTCGCCACCTACATCGATGGTGCGGATGATCACCGACTTGTCGCCCATGGCATCGAGCACGGCTTGGTAGGCGAGGCGTTGTTCCTGTTCGTCTGGCGCGGTGTTGCGGTCGACAAACAGAAACTCGGTGCGCAGCAGGCCGACGCCATCGGCGCCATTGGCCAGCGCGTCGGCCGCTTCCGTGCTGGAGGCAACATTGGCGGCGACCTCGATGTGCACGCCGTCGAGTGTCAGTGCCGGGGTGTGAGCCTGAGATTGTTGAAGCGCGCGGCGTTGTTGATGATCGAGTTGCGCCTGATGCACCTCGGCCAGGCGTCCGGCCGTCGGCGTCAATTCGAGACGGCCGCCATCGGCATCCAGCACCACCGCTTGGCCTTGCGGTTGATCCAGCAGTGCCGAACCCAGCGCAACCAGACACGGCAAGCCTTTGCCTCGCGCCAGAATGGCGACATGGGACGTCGCGCCGCCCTCGACCATGCACAACCCGGCGACCCCTTGCTCGCTCAGTTGCAGCAAGTCCGACGGCGTCAGTTCATGGGCAGCGACGATGGCGCCGGCCGGCACGTCGTAATGCCAGGCCTCGCCGAGCAGGGCGCGCAGCACCCGTTGCTTGAGGTCACGCAGATCGTTGGCGCGTTCGGCCAGCAATGCGCTGCCGAGTTGCTGGAGGACGTCGCATTGCGCGTCGATCGATTGGCTCCAGGCGTGTGTCGCGGCCATGCCTTGAGCGATGGAGACGTTGGCCGCGTCCAGCAATGCCGGGTCTTCGAGCAAGGCGAGGTGCGCGGTAAAGATCGCTTCTTCGTCAGTGTTTTTGTGTTTCCTGGCCTGGGCCAATGTGTGGTCGATTTCGCAGCGTACGGCGCTTAGCGCAGTACCGAGGTCTTGCAGTTGTTGCTCGGGATCGTGGCGGCCGGTATCCACCGGCAGGCTGATCGCGTTCAAGCGAAACAGCGGCCCGCCGACCAGGCCGGGCGCGGCGCACACACCGTGCAGCACACCGGCTTCGGCCGTCCGATTGCGGCGGGTGATCGGTGCAGGCGCGGCGGCGTGACTGTCTTCGGCCAACGCGGTGGACAAGGCGATCAGCAACGCTTGCAACGCCGCTTCGGCATCCGGGCCCTGGCAGCTGATCTGAACCTCGTCCTGCTCGCCGACAGCCAGGCTCATCAGCCCGATCAAGCTGTCGCAGGTCGCCGATTTTCCGGCGAAATGCAGCTGCGATTTGCTCTTGAAGCCTTGCGCAGTCTGACGAATCAGCGCGGCCGGCCGAGCGTGCAGGCCGCCACGATGGGCGACGCGAGTGTGGCCGACAATCTCTTCACCTGAAAGCTCCACTTCCGCCTGCGCCCCCGGCGCGTACCGGCGAATGATGTGCAGCAGCGGATCACCGACTTTCACCGATTTCAGGGTAATGGGCCGTGCCTGAAACTCTTGGCTGTTGGTCAGGATCATCAGGCTGACCAGGCTTTTGCACTGCTGCGCGACCTTGTCCAGGTCGTAGCGCAACAGTGGCTGGCCGTTGCTGACCCGCGCGCCTTCCTTGACCAGCATCGAGAAGCCTTCGCCCTGTAACTCGACCGTATCGAGGCCCAGGTGCAGGAGCAATTCGGCGCCGTTGTCGGCACGCAAAGTGACGGCGTGACCGCTGCGGGCGACGTGCACCACGACGCCGGCACACGGCGCGTGAAGGGTGTCGTTCAGCGGGTCGATGGCGATCCCGTCGCCCATGGCCCCGCTGGCGAACACCGGGTCCGGGACTTTGGCGAGCGTGAGCACCGGGCCGCTGAGCGGGGCGCTGAGGGTCAGCTCTTTATTGTTGTTATGCATGGCTCGGTCTCATCAGTAAAAACTACGGTTCAGATCAACTCACCCTCCCTGTAGGAGCTGTCGAGTGAAACGAGGCTGCGATCTTTTGATCTTGTTTTTTACAATCTAAAGTCAAAAGATCGCAGCCTCGTTTCACTCGACAGCTCCTACAGGGGGCCTATTCGGCTCAGTGGGTTCGTGTGACTTTGCTGAGGTGCCGCGGTTGATCAGGGTCCATACCTCGGGCCACGGCCAAACCGGCGGCCATGACGTAGAAACTCTGGATTGCCAGAATCGGATCAAGGACCGGGTGCTCGGCACGGCTCAGGGTGAGTTCGCGTTCGGCAATGTCATCCGGTGCCGCCAGCAATACACGGGCACCGCGCTGACGCATGTCTGCGGCGAGGCTCAGCAAACCGGCCTGCTCGGCACCGCGTGGGGCGAAGATCAGCAGGGGATAATTTTCATCGATCAACGCCATCGGGCCGTGACGGACTTCGGCGCTGCTGAAGGCTTCGGCCTGAATTGCCGAGGTTTCCTTGAATTTGAGGGCCGCCTCCTGAGCGATGGCAAAACCCGCACCGCGACCGATCACCATCAAGCGCTGGCAATCACGCAGGGCGTCGATGGCCGGGCTCCAGTCCTGCTTCGCCGCCTCGCGCAGGCCATCTGGCAAGGCGTTGCCGGCGTCCAGCAATTCCACGTCTTCTTTCCAATGGGCGATCAGCCTGGCGCTGGCGCTGAGGGTGGCGATAAAACTCTTGGTCGCGGCGACGCTGCTTTCCGTGCCGGCGCACAGCGGCAGGCTGAATTCGCACGCGGCTTCCAGCGGCGAGCTTTCGGCGTTGACCATGGAAATGCTCAGGGCGCCGCGTTTGCGCAACAGACGCAGGCTGTTCACCAGGTCCGGGCTTTGTCCCGACTGCGAGAACGCAAACGCCACCTGACCGCTGACCTTCAACGGTGCTTGCAGCATGGTCACCACCGACATCGGCAACGACGCCACCGGAATGCCCAGTTGCTGCATGGTCAGGTAGGCGAAATAGCTGGCGGCGTGGTCGGAGCTGCCGCGAGCGACGGTCATCGCCACTTGCGGCGGCTGACGGCGCAGGCGCCCGGCGATCTCGATCATCTGCGGGTCGAGTTGCTGCAGTTGGGCTTGCACGGCCTCGAACGAGGACAGCGCCTCTTCAAGCATTTTTGAAGTCAATGTCTTCTCCTTCGACCATGACGGCGGTGAGTGTGAGTGAGCGATCCAGCCGCACGCAGTCGGCCCAGCTGCCGGCTTGCAGGCGGCCGCGTTCGGTGAGACCGAGGTAGTCGGCGGGGAATTGCGAAAGACGTTGCGAGGCCTCGGCGATCGGCAGACCGATCTTCACCAGATTGCGCAGCGCCTGATCCATGGTCAGCGTGCTGCCGGCCAGGGTGCCGTCGGGCAAGCGCACGCCGCCCAGGCACTTGGTCACGGTGTGGCTGCCGAGCTTGTATTCACCGTCGGGCATGCCGGCGGCGGCGGTGGAATCCGTCACGCAATACAGGCAGGGGATTGAGCGCAAGGCCACACGGATCGCTCCGGGGTGCACGTGCAGCAAGTCCGGGATCAGCTCGGCGTATTTGGCGTGGGCCAGCGCGGCGCCGACGATACCCGGCTCGCGGTGATGCAGCGGGCTCATGGCATTGTAGAGGTGAGTGAAGCTGCTGGCACCGGCCGCCAGCGCGGCGACACCTTCCTCGTAACTGCCGAGGGTATGGCCGATCTGCATGCGGATGCCGCGGGCACTGAGGGTGCGGATCAAGGCGTCGTGCCCGGCGATTTCCGGGGCGATGGTTATCACCCGGATCGGTGCCAGCGCCAGGTATTCCTCGACTTCGGCCATCAACGCGGTGTGGGCGAAATTTGGCTGGGCGCCGAGTTTGCCGGGGTTGATGTATGGGCCTTCAAGGTGCACGCCGAGTACTCGGGCGCAGCCTTTCGGCCGCTGCTCGCAGAACTCGCCGACGGCTTTGAGTACGCTGGAAATCTCTTCCGGCGGCGCAGTCATGGTGGTCGCCAGCAGCGACGTGGTGCCGAAGCGCACGTGGGTTTTGCTGATGGTTTCGAAGGCGGTTGCGCCTTCCATGATGTCTTTGCCGCCGCCGCCGTGAACGTGCAGGTCGATGAAGCCGGGCAGCAGATAAGGCAAGTCGTTGTCGGCCGGATCGCAGGGCGCGCCTTCGATGGACACGACTTTGCCGTGTTCGTGAATCAGCCGGCCGCGAACCCAGCCGTGGGCGGTGAGGATATTGTCTTCGGACATGATCGGTTCTCGTTGCTCGATTGCTGCGAAGCCTTTTATCGGCGAAGCCTTTTATCTACGAAGCTCTGCGACAAAGTCGTAGTAGTCGTTGCGGCAGTAGGTGTCGGTGACTTCGATCGGTGTGTTGTCTTCCAGGTAGCCGACCCGGGTCATCAGCAGCATGGCGGTGCCGGGGGCGATGCCGACGAGGGCGGCGAACTCGTCCGAGGCGTTGATCGCCTGGATATGTTGCAGCGCACGGACGATCGGTTTGCCGATGCCGTCGAGGTATTCGTAGAGGGAGTCGCCCACTGCTTGCGGCTTGGGAATGATCGAGGCCGGCAGGGTGCTCATCTCGATCGCCATCACCGTGTCATCGGCTTTGCGCAGGCGTTTGAGCCGCGCGACCTTGTCATTGGGCGAGAGGCTGAGGCGGATCAGTTCTTCGTGGGTCGGCGGTGTGATTTCGCGTTCCAGCCATTGCGAGCCGGGGACGAAACCCTTCAGGCGCAGCATTTCGCTGAAGCCCGAGAGGCGCGACAGCGGTTGTTCCAGGCGTGGCGTGATGAACGTGCCGGAACCCTGGTTGCGGCGGATCAGACCTTGCTCGAACAACACTTCCAGCGCCTTGCGGGCGGTAACGCGGGAGATGCCCAGCAGCTCGCTGAGGTTGCGCTCGGAGGGCATCGCCTGCTCGGCTTTCCACTGGCCGGCATGGATGGCCGCTTCCAGGTTGCGCGCCAGTTGCAGGTATAACGGCGTGGGCTGAGTGTCGTCAGGGCGTAGGGCCTGGAGGTCGTTCATGTCAGGGATGTCCGATGCGGATATTGGAGTGTTGTGTTCCGCGAATGGCCGGAAATTAATACCACTTGAATACCATGTCAATGCCAGTGCTTTGCTATGGGCGTGGCAAAGCTAGCCCTGTTGGGCGGTTGGATTGAGGTTTGGTTTTAAGTGGTATTAGAGGTGGGGGTTTTGAATGCAAAGATCGCAGCCTGCGGTAACGCTTGCCGGGAGGATTGGTATCTTCCCGGCAGGCATTACCGAAGGCTGCGAACTTTTGAAATTATTTTTCGAGGGGCGACCGAAGGTAGCGCTCGGGAGACGGAATCGGAGGCTTGATCGTTCCCACGCTCTGCGTGGGAATGCCTCAACGGACGTTCCGCGTTCCGCGTTCGGCTTTGGAAGGGGAAGCTTGGGGTTACGGGCGAATCTCGATCATCGTCCCGTCCGGCACCAGGCCCCACACTTCGCGCATGTCCATGTTGCGCATGGCGATGCAGCCGTCGGTCCAGTCCAGGGTGTGGAACAGGTCTTCCGGGTTTTCTTCGGTGTCCGGCGTGCCATGGATCATGATCATGCCGCCAGGCTCGACGCCTTCACGCCGGGCGCGGGCAGCGTCGCTGATGTTCGGGTAGGAGATGTGCATGGACAGATTGAATTTATCGCTGACCTTGCGCCAGTCCAGCCAATAGAAACCTTCAGGCGTGCGTCTATCGCCTTCCATCAGTTTTTGGCCTTTCGGGTTTCTGCCCAGGGAAATGCGATACGTCTTGAGCGGCTTGCCGTCATTGATCAATTGCAATTGGTGAGCGGATTTGAGCACCAGAACTTTTTCGATGACTTTGCCGTTCAGGGTTTCCGCAACGGAAGCCTGTGACATAGCGACGAACGACAAGCAAAACACGGCAAGCAACCAGCGCATTGAAACGATATCCCTGAAAGGTGTCGCGACTATTTAGTTATAGGTGATTTTGGAGCAAGGAGCTTTAGGTGATGGCAGGCTGAGCAAGCGGCGGGATCGACTCGGACCGCACGGGGTAGACCTCGGTCCGCCGGTCAGCGAAGAAGCATTCTAAGGTACGGCCCACCGTGCGGAAAGCCAACTCGGACCACGGGATGTCGGCTTCGTCGAAAAGCTGCACTTCGAGGCTCTCGGGGCCGGCGGAAAAATCCAGGTCCACCAGCTCCGCGCGAAAGAACACATGCACCTGGCTGATGTGTGGCACGTCGATCAGCGTATAGATGTTCAGGTTGCGCACCCGCGCGCAGGCTTCTTCGGCAGTCTCGCGAATGGCGGCCTGCTCGATGGTTTCGCCGTTCTCCATGAAACCGGCGGGCAGGGTCCAGTAACCGAGCCGAGGCTCGATGGCGCGCCGGCACAGCAACACTTTCGAGCCCCAGGTCGCTACGCAACCGGCGACGATGTTGGGGTTCTGATAGTGAATCGCCTGACAGCTGTCACAGACAAAACGCAGGCGCGAATCGCCTTCGGGGATGCGCTGGGTGACCGGGTTGCCGCACTGACTGCAAAATTTCATACGGGGGTTCCTGAATGCTGCGCCTATCTTGGCGTGCGGCGGTGCCTGTCGGCAAGTTGTCGTTTAGCGACATGCAGTGGTTATGGGGTTGGGCGGCCGGTGCGATTGGTGCATGATGCAAGGTAGCGAATAAATCGAGAAGACTCATGCTGGACGAGCTACTTCACCGGGTAAGCAACCACACGCCGCGTACCCTGGAATCCGATCGACGTTTCCCCGAAGCTGCGGTGCTGGTGCCCATCACCCGCAGTGACGAACCGGAGCTGGTTCTGACCCTGCGCGCCAGCGGGCTCTCGACCCATGGCGGTGAAGTCGCCTTCCCCGGCGGGCGCCGCGACCCCGAAGACCCTGACCTGATTTTCACCGCGCTGCGAGAGGCCGAAGAAGAAATCGGCTTGCCGCCGGGGTTGGTCGAAGTGATCGGCCCGCTGAGCCCGCTGATCTCCCTGCACGGCATCAAGGTCACGCCTTATGTCGGAGTGATTCCGGATTTTGTCGAATACCTGGCCAACGATGCCGAGATCGCCGCGGTGTTCAGCGTGCCCCTGGAGTTCTTCCGCGAGGATCCTCGGGAACACACCCATCGCATCGATTACCAGGGGCGCAGTTGGTACGTGCCGAGTTATCGTTACGCCGAGTACAAGATCTGGGGCCTGACCGCGATCATGATCGTCGAGTTGATCAACCTGCTCTATGACGCCGACATCAGCCTGCATCACCCACCCAAAAGCTATATCAATACTTGAAGCCATCGTTCGTATGGCGTGAAACGCGGCTGCCTGAGCCTTTGAGGAAAACAAGATGAAATATCGCCTGGGCGACGCCCGCGTCGAAACCCATCCGCAGAGCTGGGTCGCACCCAATGCCGTGCTGGTGGGCAAGGTCAAACTGGAAGAGGGCGCCAACGTCTGGTTCAACGCCGTGTTGCGTGGCGACAACGAATTGATCCTGATCGGCAAGAACAGCAACGTCCAGGACGGCACGGTGATGCACACCGACATGGGCTATCCGCTGACCATCGGCACTGGCGTAACCATCGGCCACAACGCCATGCTTCACGGCTGCACCGTGGGCGATTACAGCCTGATCGGTATCAATGCCGTGATTCTCAACGGCGCGAAAATCGGCAAGAACTGCATCATCGGGGCCAACTCGCTGATCGGCGAGGGCAAGGAGATTCCCGACGGTTCGCTGGTCATGGGCTCGCCGGGCAAAGTGGTTCGTGAGTTGACCGAGCCGCAAAAGAAGATGCTGGAGGCCAGCGCTGCGCACTATGTGCATAACTCGCAGCGTTATGCCCGTGATCTGGTCGAGCAGGAAGAATGAACGCCACCGAACGGCCGGTGCTATCGCCGTGCGTGAACATTTGTGCGCTGGACGAGGACGATATCTGTACCGGGTGCCAGCGCACGGTCGAAGAGATCACGCGCTGGAGCCGGATGGACAACGAAGAGCGCCGCAAGGTGTTGGGGTTGTGTCATGAACGGGCGAAGTCCAGCGGCCTGGTCTGGATGCTCGGCAAAACCCCAGACCTGTAGGAGGTGTGTAGGAGCTGTCGAGTGCAACGAGGCTGCGATCTTTTGATCTTGATCTTAAAAATCAAAGTCAAAACATCGCAGCCTCGTTGCACTCGTCAGCTCCTACGGTACTCTGTGCGCCAAATTGACAGGTATCTTTGCGCCCCATGCTCTTCCTGATCGCTTACATCAGCAGCGTCGTGCTGATCAACTACGCCTTTTCCACTGCCCCGCACCTGGACATCATCTGGTCGGCCTGGGGCGGCTTGGTGTTTGTCTTGCGCGACATGGTGCAAACCCGCTTCGGCCATGGCGCCATTGCGGCGATGCTCGCAGCGCTGGTCCTGTCCTATGTCACTTCCGATCCGTCCATCGCCTTGGCCAGCGCCACGGCCTTCGCGGTGTCCGAGTGCATTGACTGGCTGGTGTTCAGCGTCACCAAACGCCCATTGCACGATCGCCTGTGGATAAGTTCGGCCCTGAGCATTCCCCTCGACACTTTCATCTTCTTCGGCATGATCGACGCCTTCACCCCGGCCGTGATCCTCACCGCCATGGGCTCCAAGTTCGCGGGAGTGACGGTCGTGTGGCTGATCATGGCCTGGCGCTTGCGCAAACAGGCCGTCGCCAGCTGAAGCCAAACCCTGCGGTTCATGTAAAATGCCGCGCTTTCTCCCCATGGGAAGCGCGCCAGGCGCCGCGACCCTCGATGATCCGCTTCTTGAGGACCTGAGATGACCCGTATCGGAACTCCATTGTCGCCAACCGCGACCCGCGTATTGCTGTGTGGCTGTGGTGAGTTGGGCAAGGAAGTGGTGATCGAACTGCAACGCCTGGGCGTTGAAGTGATTGCCGTCGACCGTTACGCCAACGCGCCGGCCATGCAAGTTGCGCATCGCAGCCACGTGATCAACATGCTCGACGGCGCCGCCCTGCGTGCCGTGATCGAAGCCGAGAAGCCGCACTTCATCGTGCCGGAAATCGAAGCCATCGCCACCGCAACGCTCGTGGAACTGGAAGCCGAAGGCTTCACCGTGATCCCGACCGCACGGGCGGCGCAGCTGACCATGAACCGCGAAGGCATCCGTCGCCTGGCTGCTGAAGAGCTGGACCTGCCGACCTCGCCGTACCATTTCGCCGACACCTTCGAGGACTACAGCAAAGCCGTCCAGGACCTGGGCTTCCCGTGCGTGGTCAAGCCAGTGATGAGTTCGTCGGGCAAAGGCCAGAGCCTGCTGCGCAGTGCTGATGATGTGAAAACCGCTTGGGATTACGCTCAAGAAGGCGGCCGCGCCGGTAAAGGTCGCGTGATCGTCGAAGGCTTTATCGACTTCGACTACGAAATCACCTTGCTGACCGTCCGTCACGTCGGCGGCACCACCTTCTGCGCACCCGTCGGCCACCGTCAGGAGAAGGGCGACTATCAGGAATCCTGGCAGCCACAAGCCATGAGCCCGATTGCCCTGGCTGAATCCGAGCGCGTCGCCAAAGCCGTCACCGAAGCCCTGGGCGGTCGTGGTCTGTTTGGTGTCGAGCTGTTCATCAAAGGTGATCAGGTGTGGTTCAGCGAAGTCTCGCCGCGCCCGCATGACACCGGCCTGGTGACCCTGATTTCCCAGGACCTGTCGCAATTCGCGCTGCACGCACGGGCGATCCTGGGCCTGCCGATTCCGTTGATCCGTCAGTTCGGGCCTTCGGCGTCGGCGGTGATTCTGGTGGAAGGGCAGTCGACCCAGACCGCTTTTGCCAACCTGGGTGCTGCATTGAGCGAGCCGGATACGGCGTTGCGTCTGTTCGGCAAGCCTGAGGTCAATGGCCAGCGCCGGATGGGCGTGGCGTTGGCGCGGGATGAGTCGATTGAAGCGGCTCGTGCAAAAGCGACCCGTGCTTCGCAGGCTGTTGTAGTCGAGCTGTAAACCGAGGCGCGCCGTTCGCGGGCAAGCCTCGCTCCTACAGGTTATTTGTCGAGCGCGTTATTGTCGTTCGACGCGAACCCGTAGGAGCGAGGCTTGCCCGCGAAGCTTTTTCAGTCAGGTCACCCGATTCAGATCGTTATGCCGTGTCTCCTTCAGGCACAGCACCGCAATCAAACTCAACACCGCCGCCCCCGACACATACCCGCCGACATAACTCAAACCACCCATTGCCACCAGTTTCTGCGCGAAGAACGGCGCCGCCGAGGCTCCGACGATTCCGCCCAGGTTGTAGGCGGCCGACGCGCCGGTATAGCGCACGTGCGTTGGAAACAGCTCCGGCAGCAGCGCGCCCATCGGCGCAAACGTCACGCCCATCAGAAACAGCTCGATGCACAGGAACAGCGCCACGCCCCAGGTCGAGCCTTGGGTCAGCAGCGGCTCCATCAAGAATCCCGACAGAATCGCCAATACGCCGCCAATGATCAGCACCGGTTTGCGCCCGTAACGGTCACTGGCCCAGGCCGACAGCGGCGTAGCGGCGGCCATGAACAGCACGGCGAAGCACAGCAGCGCGAGGAAAGTCTCGCGGGTATAGCCGAGCGTCGATACGCCATAACTCAGCGAAAACACAGTCGAGATGTAGAACAGCGCGTAGCACACCACCATCGACCCGGCCCCCAACAGCATGGGCGCCCAGTACTGGCTGAACAGCTCGACCAGCGGAATCTTCACTCGCTCCTGGCGGGCCATTGCATTGGCAAACACCGGGGTTTCGTGGAGTTTGAGGCGCACATACAGGCCCACCATCACCAGCGCGGCGCTGAGCAGGAACGGAATCCGCCAGCCCCACGAGCGGAACTGCTCGTCATCCAGGGTCATCGCCAGCGTAAGAAACAGGCCGTTGGCTGCGAGGAAACCGATCGAAGGGCCGAGCTGCGGAAACATGCCGAACCAGGCACGTTTGCCCTTGGGTGCATTCTCCGTCGCCAGCAGCGCCGCGCCGCCCCATTCGCCGCCTAATCCCAAGCCTTGGCCGAAGCGCAGCACGCACAGCAGGATCGGCGCCCAGGCCCCGATGCTGTCGTAACCCGGCAGCACGCCGATCAACGTGGTGCACACGCCCATCAGCAGCAAGGACGCGACCAGTGTCGATTTACGCCCGATGCGGTCACCGAAATGGCCAAACAGCGCCGAGCCCAATGGTCGTGCGAGGAAGGCGATGCCAAAAGTGAGGAACGCCGACAGCATCTGCGCGGTGCCGGAGGTCTGCGGAAAGAACACCGGACCAATCACCAGCGCCGCGGCGGTCGCGTAGACGTAGAAGTCGTAAAACTCGATGGCTGTGCCGATAAAACTCGCCGTCGCTACGCGGGTGGCGGAGTTCGTCGGTTGCGCAGGCGTGGTTTCGTTATAAGTCGTGCTGGTCGTCATGCGGTTATCCCTGACAGTCATGTGCCCCAGTGGAGCGAATTATTATGGTCGAACACCCAGGGATGTGGGAGTGAGGCGCGGCCGCTGTTCAAGGTAGGAACAGTCGTCGGTTTGGTGCGGAAATTGCCGATGTCTGGCCGGAACCTGCTGCGTGCGGGGTAAGCACGTGGTCCGGCGGGGCTTGGGTAAGCGGATTCGATTATAGGAAGGTGGCTAACGATCAAACAAGATCAAAAGATCGCAGCCTCGTTTCACTCGACAGCTCCTACAGGGGAGTCGTATGCGGTCCGAATCGCGAAATTCCGGGTGTCACCGTTCCCTGTAGGAGCTGTCGAGTGAAACGAGGCCGCGATCCTTTGATCTTTCAGCGAGTCGGTAAAACGACTGGCACCGAGCTGGTATGCCAGATCAGCACACGCGTAACGCGATTGTCTTCCGTCTCAAGAATTTCCAGCCGATAACGCCCGATCTTCAGGCACACCGCGCTGTCCGGAATCGTCTCCAGCGCCTCGGTCACCAAGCCGTTAAGGGTCTTCGGACCATCGCTGGGCAGGTGCCAGCCCAGGCTCTTGTTCAATTCGCGAATCGACGCCGCACCTTCGATCATCAGTCGCCCATCGGCCTGCGGATGGATGTGCGGGTTGTCCAGGCTGTGCTGGCTTTCGAATTCGCCGACGATTTCTTCGAGAATGTCTTCCAGGGTCACGATGCCGAGCACTTCGCCGTACTCGTCGACCACCATGCCCAGGCGCCGCTGCTGTTTGTGGAAATTCAGCAGTTGCAGCTGCAGCGGGGTGCTTTCCGGCACGAAGTACGGTTCGTGGCTGGCGGCCAGCAGCGCTTCGAGGGTCAGGCTTGCGTCGGGCAGCAGGTGGCGGATCTGCCGGGTATTGAGCACCGCTTCCACCTGGTTGATGTCGCTGTGGAACACCGGCAGCCGCGTGCGCTTGTTGTTGCGCAGTTGCTCGATGATCTCTTCAAGGGAATCGTCGAGGTTGATCCCGTCGACGTCACTGCGGGGCACCAGGATGTCGTTGACCGTGATGTTGTCGAGCGCGTGGATGCCCGCCAGCGGGTGCGGGCGGCAGACGGCTTGATCGAATTCGTCCTTGCGGTCGTTCGGCGTCTCGTCTTCGCTTTTTTGCACCACTTTGACTTTGCGGGCAAACGGCCGCATCAGCAGCTGAGTGAAGCCATTGAGCAGCCAGGCCGCCGGGTAGATGATTTTCAGTGGCGCGCCGAGCAGCGTGTTGCCCAGGGCCAGGATTGCGTCGGGATAGCGCACGGCGAGGGTGCGCGGCAGGTAGTCGGCGAACACCAGAAGCGCGACTCCGGCACCCAGGCAAGCAACCCACGGACCGTTTTCTGCCCAGATGAAGATCGCCAGCAAGGTGCTGATGACCACGGCGAGCGCGCGACACAGGGTATTGCAGAGGATCAGGCTGTTGAGCGGGAAGCTCAGCTTCGCGACCGGTTTGTCGCTGGAACGCGAGGCGGTTCGTTGCGCCAGCAAATGCTGTTGTGCCGTTTCGATGGCGGTAAACAGCCCCGACCATAAAATCAGCAGGGCCAATACCGCGAGCATCGGCCCTATGGGCAAATCGTCCATTAATGCCGCCCGTCAGATGTGCAGGATGTATTCACGGACCAGCTTACTGCCGAAGTACGCCAGCATCAGCAGGCAGAAACCGGCGAGGGTCCAGCGAATGGCCTTGTGTCCGCGCCAGCCGAGGCGGTTACGGCCCCAAAGCAGCACGCTGAAAACGATCCAGGCCAGGCAAGCCAGCAGGGTTTTGTGCACCAGGTGCTGGGCAAACAGGTTGTCGACGAACAGCCAGCCGGAGAGCAGCGACAACGACAGCAAGGTCCAGCCGGCCCAGAGGAAACCGAACAGCAGGCTTTCCATGGTTTGCAGCGGCGGGAAGTTCTTGATCAGCCCCGATGGATGCTTGTGCTTGAGCTGATGGTCCTGGACCAGCAGCAACAAGGCCTGAAACATCGCGATGGTGAACATGCCGTAGGCGAGGATCGACAGCAGGATATGGGCGAGGATGCCCGGCTCTTCGTCGATGACCTGCACCGTGCCGGCAGGGGCGAACTGTGCCAGCAGCACCGTGGCGGCCCCGAGCGGGAACAGCAATATAAGCAGGTTTTCCACCGGGATCCGCGAACAGGCCAGCAGGGTCAAGCCGATGACCGCTGCGGCAATCAGGCTGGCGGCACTGAAAAAGTCCAGGCCCAGGCCGATCGGTGTCAGCAAGTGGGTGAACAGGCTGGCGCTGTGAGCCAGCACGGCAAGCACGCCGAGCGTGACCAGCAGGCGCTTGTTCGCCTTGGCGCCAGTGGCCAGACGAGTGCCTTGATAGATAGTCGCAGCGGCATATAAGCAGGCGGCGGCGAGGGTAGTCAGCAAACTGGGTGACAAGGGGAGCATAAATCCTGTTAGGCAAGCCCGAAAGGCGCTGAGTTTGGCATAGAACCCCCGCAGCACGAAAGACCATGCAACCTGACGACGAGGTGTCCGCCAGACGCAGTCTTCGCTATAATCCGCGACCTGCCCACGCCGCAGGCTCGCCGAGCTCATGTTTTTTCCGGTCTGGGCCGCCATTATCCCGGTCTACACAGGGCCTGAAAGGATCGCGCAATGTTTGAAAACTTAACCGACCGTCTCTCGCAGACGCTGCGCCATGTCACCGGCAAGGCCAAGCTGACCGAGGACAACATCAAAGACACCCTGCGCGAAGTGCGCATGGCGTTGCTCGAAGCCGACGTCGCCTTGCCGGTGGTGAAGGACTTCGTCAATTCGGTCAAGGAGCGCGCCGTCGGCACCGAGGTGTCACGCAGCCTGACGCCGGGCCAGGCCTTCGTGAAGATCGTTCAGGCCGAACTCGAAAGCCTGATGGGCGCCGCCAACGAAGACTTGAACCTGAGCGCCGTTCCGCCAGCCGTCGTGCTGATGGCCGGTTTGCAGGGCGCGGGTAAAACCACCACCGCCGGCAAACTCGCGCGCTTCCTTAAAGAGCGCAAGAAGAAGTCGGTCATGGTCGTGTCCGCGGACGTTTACCGTCCGGCGGCGATCAAGCAGCTGGAAATGCTCGCGGGTGAAGTCGGCGTTACCTTCTTCCCGTCCGACCTGAGCCAGAAGCCGGTCGAGATCGCGCAAGCGGCTATAAAAGAAGCAAAGCTTAAGTTTATTGATGTGGTCATCGTCGACACCGCCGGTCGTCTGCACATCGATGAAGAGATGATGGGCGAGATCAAGGCCTTGCACGCCGCGATCAACCCGGTTGAAACCCTGTTCGTGGTCGACGCCATGACCGGCCAGGACGCCGCCAACACGGCCAAGGCCTTCGGCGACGCATTGCCGCTGACCGGTGTGATCCTGACCAAGGTCGACGGCGACGCCCGTGGTGGTGCTGCGCTGTCGGTGCGCGCCATCACCGGCAAACCGATCAAGTTCATCGGTATGGGCGAGAAGAGCGAAGCGCTCGAACCGTTCCACCCCGAGCGTATCGCTTCGCGCATCCTCGGCATGGGCGACGTGCTCAGCCTGATCGAACAGGCTGAAGCGACCCTCGACAAGGACAAGGCCGACAAACTGGCCAAGAAGCTGAAGAAGGGCAAGGGCTTCGACCTCGAAGACTTCCGCGATCAGCTGCAACAGATGAAGAACATGGGCGGCCTCGGCGGCCTCATGGACAAGCTGCCGAACATCGGTGGCGTCAATCTGGCTCAGATGGGCAATGCCCAGGGTGCGGCAGAGAAGCAATTCAAGCAGATGGAAGCCATCATCAATTCCATGACCCCGGCCGAGCGCCGCGACCCTGAGCTGATCAGCGGTTCGCGCAAACGCCGGATAGCCATGGGTTCCGGCACTCAGGTGCAGGACATCGGTCGCTTGATCAAGCAACACAAGCAGATGCAGAAGATGATGAAGAAATTCTCCGCAAAAGGCGGAATGGCCAAAATGATGCGCGGCATGGGCGGTATGTTGCCCGGCGGCGGCATGCCCAAGATGTAAAGAATCCGCGCCGGCAGTCATGTCGGCGCAGACCCGCAGGGATGCGGGATCTCCAGCAAACCCGCACTTGGCGGGAGCTGACTGGCCGTTTTCAACGACGGCTCTATAGCAAATCTTGATGGCGTCCGAAAGGTCGTCGGAAAAAGTCATTTGCAAAAGTCCGGATATTCCTTAGAATATGCGGCCTTTCGGGCACCTATGCCCGCTGTGCCTTTAGATTTGCAGCACCGACTACAGGAACGATGTTCACATGCTAACAATCCGTCTTGCCCTTGGCGGCTCCAAAAAGCGCCCGTTTTACCACTTGACCGTAACCGACAGCCGCAACCCGCGCGACGGTTCGCACAAGGAACAGGTTGGTTTCTTCAACCCTGTTGCTCGTGGTCAAGAAGTCCGTCTGTCCGTGAACCAAGAGCGCGTAGCCTACTGGCTGAGCGTTGGTGCACAGCCTTCTGAGCGTGTTGCTCAGTTGTTGAAGGACGCTGCTAAGGCTGCGGCCTGAGCAATATGAACGCGACGCCTGCTGTTGCTGATGATTTGATCGTTATCGGCAAGATTTACTCTGTTCACGGCGTTCGCGGCGAAGTGAAGGTTTATTCCTTTACTGATCCGACTGAAAACCTGTTGCAGTACAAAACCTGGACGCTCAAGCGCGAAGGCAATGTGAAGCAGGTCGAGCTGGTCAGTGGACGCGGGAACGACAAGTTCCTGGTCGCAAAGCTCAAGGGTCTTGATGATCGTGAAGAAGCTCGTCTTCTGGCCGGTTATGAGATCTGCGTGCCGCGCAACCTGTTCCCTGAATTGACCGACGGCGAGTACTACTGGTACCAGCTGGAAGGTCTGAAGGTTATTGATCAACTCGGGCAATTGCTCGGGAAAATCGACCATCTTCTGGAAACCGGCGCTAATGATGTAATGGTGGTCAAGCCTTGCGCTGGCAGCCTGGATGATCGCGAACGCCTGTTGCCCTATACGGAGCAATGCGTGTTGGCCGTCGACCTTGCCGCAGGCGAGATGAAGGTGGAATGGGATGCGGACTTCTAAGCGTGGCTAACTTGCGCGTAGAAGTGATCAGTTTGTTTCCCGAGATGTTCTCCGCCATCAGCGAGTACGGCATCACCAGTCGTGCGGTGAAACAGGGGCTGTTGCAGCTCACCTGTTGGAATCCGCGAGACTACACGACGGATCGACATCACACTGTGGACGATCGCCCATTTGGCGGTGGCCCGGGCATGGTGATGAAGATCAAGCCCCTGGAAGATGCTCTGGTTCAGGCCAAGGCAGCAGCCGGGGAGGCGGCGAAGGTGATTTACCTGTCCCCCCAAGGCCGTCAACTGACTCAGTCGGCGGTACGCGAGTTGGCGAATCTGGATGCATTGATCCTGATTGCCGGCCGCTATGAAGGCATTGACGAGCGTTTTATTGAAGCTCATGTCGATGAAGAGTGGTCGATTGGCGACTATGTACTGTCTGGCGGCGAGCTGCCGGCGATGGTCCTGATCGATGCGGTTACACGACTGCTGCCTGGAGCTTTAGGGCATGCGGACTCCGCCGAGGAAGATTCCTTTACGGATGGTTTGCTGGATTGCCCGCACTACACCCGACCGGAGGTGTATGCGGATCAGCGTGTTCCCGACGTATTGCTAAGTGGCAATCACGCGCATATCCGGCGTTGGCGTTTACAGCAGTCCCTTGGTAGGACCTTTGAACGACGCGCCGATCTTCTGGAAAGCCGCTCGCTTTCTGGAGAAGAGAAGAAGCTGCTCGAGGAATACATCCGCGAGCGGGACGATAGTTAACAACGTATCGATGGTAGATCCGACGATCTACCTTAGGAGCACAGCATGACTAACAAAATCATCCTTGCACTCGAAGCAGAGCAGATGACCAAAGAGATCCCTACCTTTGCCCCGGGCGACACCATTGTCGTTCAGGTGAAAGTGAAGGAAGGCGACCGTTCGCGTCTGCAAGCGTTCGAAGGTGTTGTTATCGCCAAGCGTAACCGCGGCGTAAACAGTGCTTTCACCGTTCGTAAAATCTCCAACGGTGTTGGCGTAGAGCGTACTTTCCAGACCTACAGCCCGCAAATCGACAGCATGGCCGTTAAACGTCGCGGTGACGTACGTAAAGCCAAGCTGTACTACCTGCGTGACCTGTCCGGTAAAGCAGCTCGCATCAAGGAAAAACTGGCTTAAGTCCAGCTTCCGATGCAGAAAAAAGCAGCCTACGGGCTGCTTTTTTGTTGCCTGCGATTTATCTTCCCTGACCATTGTCGGTCTTGCCTGAGCCTTTATGCCCGCCATCGATCATCCCTTGATAGACCAGTTTCTCGACGCGCTGTGGCTGGAGAAAGGTCTCTCCGATAACACCCGCGATGCCTATCGCAGCGACCTGGCCCTGTTCAACGGCTGGCTGCAGGAGAAAGGACTGGAGTTGATCAACGCCGGCCGCGAATTGATCCTCGATCACTTGGCCTGGCGTCTGGAGCAAAACTACAAACCCCGTTCAACAGCGCGATTTCTCTCGGGTGTGCGCGGCTTTTATCGCTATCTGCTGCGGGAAAAGTTGATCGCGGTCGATCCGACGTTACGCGTCGATATGCCCCAACTCGGTAGGCCGTTGCCCAAATCTCTGTCGGAAGCAGACGTGGAAGCGCTGCTGAAGGCACCAGACCTGAGCGAAGCCATTGGCCAACGCGACCGCGCCATGCTCGAAGTGCTTTACGCCTGCGGCTTGCGGGTGACGGAGCTGATCAGCCTGACGCTGGAGCAGGTCAATCTGCGCCAAGGCGTGCTGCGGGTGATGGGCAAGGGCAGCAAGGAGCGGCTGGTGCCGATGGGCGAGGAGGCGATTGTCTGGGTCGAGCGTTACCTGCGTGATGGTCGCCAAGAGCTGCTCGGTGGACGTCCCAGCGACGTCATGTTCCCCAGCCAGCGCGGTGAGCAGATGACCCGCCAGACCTTCTGGCACCGCATCAAGCACCAGGCCAAGGCCGCCGGGATCGGCAAGTCGCTGTCGCCGCACACCTTGCGCCATGCGTTCGCCACGCACCTGCTCAACCACGGCGCCGACTTGCGGGTGGTGCAAATGCTGCTCGGCCACAGCGACCTGTCGACCACCCAGATCTACACCCACGTCGCCCGCGCACGCTTGCAGGACCTGCACGCCAAACACCACCCGCGCGGCTGAATGAGATCCCTGTGGGAGCGGGCTTGCTCGCGAAAGCTATCTATCAGTTACATCAATGTTGAATGTGCCGTCGCATTCGCGAGCAAGCCCGCTCCCACGGGTTTAGCGTTGTACGAAGCGTTGCGTCAGGCGCATTCGGCCACGCGGGCCTTATGTGGTAGGCTTTGCCGGTTTGCACGATGGGCGGTTATGACCCGGTGTTTCGGCACGGGCGTTCTGATCGTCCCATTTGTCCGTCTTCAGGAGTTCTCATGCGTCTGACCCAGATTTTCGCCGCCGCAGCCATTGCGTTGGTCAGCACCTTTGCCGTCGCCGATGACGCGGCCGACAAAGCCATTCGTAAAAGCCTGGAAAACCTCCAGCTCGAAGTGCCGGTAGAAAGCATCTCCGCCAGTCCGCTGCCGGGCCTGTATGAAGTCAAGCTGCAAGGCAGCCGCGTGCTCTACGCCAGCGCCGACGGTCAATACGTGGTTCAGGGCTACATGTTCCAGCTCAAGGACGGCAAACCGATCAACCTGACCGAGAAAACCGAACGCCTGGGCGTGTCCAAGCTTGTCAACGCCATTCCCGTCGCGGAAACCGTGGTCTACCCGGCGATCGGCGAAACCAAATCGCACATCACCGTGTTCACCGACACCACCTGCCCGTACTGCCACAAACTGCACGCCGAAGTGCCTGAGCTGAACAAGCGCGGCATCGAAGTGCGTTACGTCGCGTTCCCGCGCCAGGGCCTGGGCTCGCCGGGTGATGAACAGCTGCAAGCAGTCTGGTGCTCGAAAGACAAGAAAGCCGCCATGGATAAAATGGTCGACGGCAAGGAAATCAAGGCCGCCAAGTGCGATAACCCGGTTTCCAAGCAGTTCGCCCTCGGTCAGTCGATTGGAGTGAACGGTACACCGGCCATCGTTTTGGCCGACGGTCAGGTCATTCCGGGCTACCAGCCTGCGCCACAAGTCGCCAAACTGGCGCTGGGCGCGAAATAATTCGCATCGTCACGGCCAGCCTTTGACGATCATGGTCCGGTGGCACCATTTGCCGGGCCATTAATAGAGAGCCGCGAGCATGCGGCTGTTTTCACGGCCGGCCTTGAGTCGGCCGTTTTATGGGGAGTTCACAGTGAAACCGGTCAAAGTAGGCATCTGTGGGTTAGGGACCGTCGGTGGCGGTACCTTCAACGTACTTCAGCGCAACGCCGAGGAAATTGCTCGTCGTGCCGGGCGTGGAATCGAAGTGGCACAAATTGCCATGCGCACGCCAAAGCCTCAGTTCCAAACGACCGGTATTGCGATTACCAACGATGTCTTCGAAGTGGCCACGAACCCTGAGATCGACATCGTTATAGAGCTGATGGGCGGCTATACCGTTGCCCGCGAGCTGGTACTCAAGGCCATCGAGAATGGCAAGCATGTGGTCACCGCGAACAAGGCACTGATCGCCGTTCACGGTAATGAGATTTTCGCCAAGGCTCGCGAGAAAGGCGTGATCGTGGCGTTCGAAGCGGCTGTGGCCGGTGGCATTCCGGTGATCAAGGCGATCCGTGAAGGCCTGTCCGCCAACCGCATCAACTGGGTTGCCGGGATCATCAACGGCACCGGCAACTTCATCCTCACCGAAATGCGTGAGAAGGGTCGCACCTTCGAAGACGTCCTCGCCGAGGCGCAAGCCCTGGGTTACGCCGAAGCCGATCCGACCTTCGACGTTGAAGGGATCGACGCAGCCCACAAGCTGACGATCCTGGCCTCCATCGCCTTCGGCATCCCGCTGCAATTCGACAAGGCCTACACCGAAGGCATCACCAAGCTGACCACCGCTGACGTGAACTACGCCGAAGCGCTGGGCTATCGCATCAAGCACCTGGGCGTTGCTCGCAGCACCGCTTCGGGCATCGAACTGCGCGTGCACCCGACGCTGATCCCGGCCGATCGCTTGATCGCCAACGTCAACGGCGTGATGAACGCAGTGATGGTCAACGGTGACGCTGCCGGTTCGACCCTGTTCTACGGCGCGGGCGCCGGCATGGAGCCGACTGCTTCGTCGGTGATCGCCGACCTGGTGGACGTGGTTCGCGCCATGACCTCCGACCCGGAAAACCGCGTGCCGCATCTGGCCTTCCAGCCGGATTCGCTGTCGGCGCACCCGATCCTGCCGATCGAAGCCTGCGAAAGCGCCTACTACCTGCGCATTCAGGCCAAGGACCATCCGGGCGTGCTGGCTCAGGTCGCGAGCATCCTGTCGGAGCGCGGCATCAACATCGAATCGATCATGCAGAAAGAAGTCGAAGAGCATGACGGTCTGGTGCCGATGATCCTGCTGACCCACCGTGTACTGGAACAGCACATGAACGACGCGATCGCCGCGCTGGAAGCCCTGGCGGGCGTGGTCGGTCCGGTCGTACGGATTCGCGTCGAACACCTGAACTAAGCCGTTATCGTTCACCGGGCCCGCGTGCGGGCCCGGGTTTGCGAACACTGTCTATTGGAGCCAGTCATGCGTTATATCAGTACCCGCGGCCAGGCACCGGCCCTCAATTTCGAAGATGTCCTGCTGGCCGGTCTCGCCACCGACGGCGGTCTGTACGTCCCGGAAAACCTGCCACGTTTCACCCAGGAAGAAATCGCTTCCTGGGCCGGCCTGCCGTATCACGAGCTGGCCTTCCGGGTGATGCGCCCGTTCGTCACCGGCAGCATTCCCGATGCCGATTTCAAAAAGATTCTTGAAGAGACTTACGGCGTGTTCTCGCACAACGCCATTGCTCCGCTGCGTCAGCTGAACGGCAACGAATGGGTGCTGGAGCTGTTCCACGGCCCGACCTTGGCGTTCAAGGACTTCGCTTTGCAACTGCTCGGTCGTCTGCTCGACTATGTGCTGGAAAAGCGCGGCGAGCGCGTGGTCATCGTCGGCGCCACCTCCGGTGACACCGGTTCGGCTGCCATCGAAGGCTGCAAGCACTGCGAAAACGTCGACATCTTCATCCTGCACCCGCACAACCGTGTGTCTGAAGTGCAGCGTCGCCAGATGACCACCATCTTCGGCGAGAACATCCACAACATCGCCATCGAAGGCAACTTCGATGACTGCCAGGAAATGGTCAAGGCGAGCTTCGCCGATCAGAGCTTCCTCAAGGGCACGCGTCTGGTCGCCGTGAACTCGATCAACTGGGCGCGGATCATGGCCCAGATCGTTTACTACTTCCACGCAGCCCTGCAGTTGGGCGGTCCGGCGCGTTCGGTGTCGTTCTCGGTGCCGACCGGCAACTTCGGCGACATCTTCGCCGGTTACCTTGCACGCAACATGGGCCTGCCGATCAACCAGTTGATCGTCGCCACCAACCGCAACGACATCCTGCACCGCTTCATGAGCGGCAATCAGTACGTCAAGGAAACCCTGCACGCCACGCTGTCGCCGTCGATGGACATCATGGTGTCGTCGAACTTCGAACGCCTGCTGTTCGACCTGCACGGTCGCAACGGCGCAGCGATTGCCGGTTTGATGGACAACTTCAAGCAGGGTGGCGGTTTCAGCGTCGAACAGGAGCGCTGGACTGAAGCCCGCAAGCTGTTCGATTCCCTGGCCGTGGATGACGCACAAACCTGCGAAACCATCGCCGAGGTCTACGAGCAAACCGGCGAGCTGCTGGATCCGCACACCGCCATCGGTGTGAAGGCTGCACGCGAATGCCGTCGTAGCCTGGATATTCCAATGGTGATTCTCGGCACGGCCCATCCGGTCAAATTCCCGGATGCAGTGGAGAAGGCCGGCGTAGGAAAAGCGCTTGAACTACCTGCACATCTTTCTGATTTGTTTGAGAGAGATGAGCGTTGCACCGTGTTGCCGAATGATTTGAAAGCCGTGCAGGCCTTTGTCAGTCAGCATGGCAACCGCGGCAAGCCGCTGTAACCGCTAAAAGCTGTCACATTTTGAAGCCCGTCTCCTGACGGGCTTTCTCATTTCTGCATGCCACACTTGTCGCGTTTTCGCCCCAGGAAGGACGGGCGAGTTGATTGCGAAGGAAGTGGTAATGCTGTTTTTCAGAGGGTTAAAGCCAGCCGTGTGCTGGATGTTTTTGATCGGCGTCCTGGGCTTTGCCCAAGAGGGGGCGGCTGCACAATTGGCGGCACCCGAGTCCAGCGGCTCGGGCGGCGGCGCAACCATCGAGCTGGACGCTCAGGAATTGAGGTGGATTGCCGAGCACCCGCAAGTCATCGTCTCATCGGTGCAGTACCCGCTTTATCTGTTCAAGGACGAACACGGTCAGTGGAGCGGTCTGAACAGCGATCTGCTCAATCGCATCAGTGCCATGACGGGCTTGCAGTTTGTTCACGAAGAGTCGTTTTCCACCGATCAACTGCTCGGGCGCCTGGAAAGTGGCGAGGCGGACATGAGTACCACTCTGGCAATGAATGACGACCGCAAGGCGTTCCTGGATTTCAGTCACGCGTTCGGTGGCGCTGGGTGGGTGGTGGTCGGGCGGGCAGATGCACCCGTCGTGCACTCGCTGGAGCAATTGGCAAAAAGAGTGCTTGTGTTGCCGGCCCGGCACGCACTCGAAGGCACGATTCGCCGTGACCACCCGGCGATCGAGTTGCGCACGGTCAAGACATACGCCGAAGCCAGGGCGCTGGTTGAAAGTGGTGAAGCCTTTGCCACCATCGAAAATGAAATCGGCGCGCAGCTCTATCCGTTGGGCCAGCTCAAGGTCGGGCGTGCCGTGGAGGGCAAATGGGAGGCTGATCACCTCGCGGTACGCAAAGGCCAGTCGCCGTTGCTGAGCATTCTGAACAAGGCGCTTGAGGCCTTCCCTGCGGCGGAATTGCGCGCCATTCGCCTGAAATGGCTCAATGGGATCGCTCCCGTTCAGTCACCTTCTCCCTGGCGGAAAATGACTCACTGGTTTTGCTGGAGCATGTTTATCGTCAGCCTGTTCGGCCTGCTTTCCTTGCTCTGGAACCGCAGGCTTGCGGCGCTGATCAAGCAGCGCGTTGACGCCGAGATAGGTCTCGGCGATCAACTGGCGTTCCAGCACGCGTTGATGGACGCCATGCCCGATCCGATGTTCGTTCGTGATCTGCAAGGACGTTTGATCATGTGCAACAAAAGTTACGAGGAGAGCCTCGGCACCCGTTTTGATCAGGTTCAGGGTCGACGGCTGATTGAACTTGATGTGTTGCCCAAAGAGACTGCAGCGCTGCTGCATGCTGAATTCATGGCGCAGATGGAGACTCGAAAGCCACGGTTCACCGAGCGTCAACTGATGTTCAACAACGGTGTCCGGGATATCTACCAGTGGACGGTGCCGTTCTACAGCGCCGACGGCCAATTGCGAGGGTTGCTGGGGGGATGGACCGATATCGGTCGCCGGACCAGGCAAATGTGAAGCGGCTGTTTTTTCCCTGTCATCTTTGCCGTGCATGCTCAATCGACCAAGGACGCCGACGCGTCTGCACCTGGAATCCAGAACTTTCTTCTCGGGCCGGTGGTCACTTACTGTGAACACGCCCCAGGCACTTTGTTTTCGGACTATTGAGTGGTGATCGAGATGGAAAGTATCAGTCTATTGCTCGGTGAGGCTCTGAGCCCTTATCAGGTCACGCTGACCCCGTCGGGCGCCCATGGCGAATGCCTGGTGACACTGAAGAATGCGACCGGCGCGATCGTGGTCGAACGTGAGTTCAATCAAGCCCAGTTAACCGATTACCGTCAGCTGACGGATGTCGTCGACGGCTTGCACCGTGATGTGCTGATTGCCGAAGGACGGCTGGAGCCCTGCGTCATCGCGGCTCTGCGCAATGCGGCTCAGGACAAGATTCTGGCCAGTCGAAATTGAATTGTTCTTTTGTGGGAACCTTCCTGCACTCAGGTCGTCAGACCATGTAACAGCAGGATCAAGCATTGTGCTCCGGTGCTTGTAGCTTGCTGCTACTGGTCTTTATGTAGGCCACGTTTAACCCCGAGTCGTCTCCCCACTTCTCGGGGTTTCTTTTGCCTGCGATTTGTCATTGCTGCGCCTGATGCTCGAAAAAGGCTTTGGCTTCTTTCAGGTAGTCGCTGCGTCTCTCCGGGTCCAGCCAGTCAGCGTACAGCTGATCCAATCGATCATGGGGAAGGGTACGCAACAGCTGATTGATCTCGAAAATGGCTTGTCGGCCCTGAGGCGTATTGGAGCAACCAATGTGCCCGGACAGGTATTTGCCCGTGCCCCTGACCGGGTAAAACTCCAGCTGATCGTCGGCGATGTGCTCTCGATTGGCCTGATAGCGAATCTCCGGCCAATACCCCAAGACTATTTGCAAACGGCCCAGGCGCTGCATCTGCAGCAGACTGGCGAGGGCATCGTTGCCGTAATGGGGTGTCAGCGCGTCCGGTGGCGCCAGTTTCAGCATCGCGTCGAGGACTTGACCATAACTGCGCTCGGCGACAACCCCGATTTTCTTCCCGCCACTGGCCAGCAGTGCCGCGAGATCGACTTCGCCATCGATCAGAAAAGAATCCAGCACCGCACGGTCGGCCCGGCGGACGACAAGCCCATTGCTTACCGCGCGGAAGGCCGGAATCGAGAACGCAATCCACTGTTCACGCGCCTTGGTCCAGACCAGCGAGGGATCACAGGTAAACGATTCTTCCTGAAGCATCTGCATGCCGCGAGCCCGGTTGACCCGCATCAGGGTGTGCTCGTATTGCGGCATGCCGGCAATCAACAGCGGCAGGATCTGATCGACAATCCCCTGACCTTTTTTCGGACCTTCGAAGATCATCGTGGGCGGCAAGTCGCGCAGTAACCAGATCAGCGTCTCTTTGGGTTGCGCCAAAACGGGGGTTGCCAGCCCGGCCAATAGCCCCAGCACCGCCGCTGTACGCCAGTTGCGGGTGGTGTGATTGGCTGTTGAAAGCAGGCGCTTCAGCTTAGATGGCCCCGTCTTCGCGCAGCTTGGCAATCTGTTGCTGGTCGTAACCAAGATCGTTGAGTACCTGTGCGTTGTGCTCACCCAGTTGTGGCCCGACCCATTCGCAATCGCCGGGTGTCTCAGAGAGTTTCGGCACAATCCCCGGCATCTTGAAGTCTTTACCGTCCGGCAGCTTGGCCTGCAGGAACATTTCCCGGGCCAGGTATTGCGGATCGCTGAACATGTCTTCGGCGCTGAAGATCCGGCTGACGGGCACCTCGGCCTGATTCAGCTGCGTTAGCACGGTGTCCAGCGGCAGCGAATTGACCCAGCGATCGATCACCCCGTAAATCTCGTCGCGGCGGCTGTCGCGGCCATCGTTGCTGGCCAGCACCGGGTCGTTGGCCAGGTCTTCGCGACCGATGACCAACATGAAGCGTTTGAAGATCGCGTCGCCATTGGCGCCGATCTGCACATGCTTGCCGTCGGCGCTGGTGTGGATCGAGGAGGGCGTGATGCCCGGCATGATGTTGCCGGTGCGCTCACGAATGAAACCGAATACGTCGAACTCCGGCACCATGCTTTCCATCATGGCGAAGATTGCTTCATACAGCGCCACGTCCACCACCTGGCCCTGGCCACCGTTGACCTCGCGATGACGCAACGCCATCAGCGCGCCAATCACACCCCACAGCGCAGCGATCGAGTCGCCGATGGAAATCCCCGTGCGCACCGGTGGCCGGTCTTCGAAACCGGTGATGTAGCGCAGGCCGCCCATGGATTCACCGACCGCACCAAAACCGGGCTGATCTTTCATCGGCCCGGTCTGGCCGAACCCCGACAGCCGCACCATCACCAGTTTCGGGTTGAGGGCGTGCAAGACGTCCCAGCCCAGGCCGAGCTTTTCCAGCACGCCAGGGCGAAAGTTTTCGATCAGGATGTCCGCTTCACTCAGCAGTTTTTTCAGGATCGCCAAGCCATCGGGGTGTTTCAGGTTCAGCGTCAGGGACTTCTTGTTGCGGGCCTGGACGAACCACCACAACGAGGTGCCTTCGTAGAGTTTTCGCCATTTGCGCAGTGGATCACCGCCGTCGGGTGATTCGATCTTGATCACTTCGGCGCCGAACTCACCGCAAATGCGCGAGGCAAACGGCCCGGCGATCAAGGTGCCCAATTCGATGACTTTCAGACCTGAGAGCGGTTTGGCGGTGAACGGCATGCTGGATCCTGTAGGACAAAGGCTGAGCGGATATAGCCTTTTAACATAGCCCAATGTCAGACGACCAAGCTTCATCGCCTTCTATTCGTTGATTGCCTACTGCATCGGTTAGACTTGCCGCCTTTCCTCGTATCAAGAAGCCCGTTCATGGCCCAGCCGTCCACGACCTACAAGTTTGAACTGAACCTCACCGACCTCGACCGCAGCGTTTACGAGACCGTGAAGCAGACCATCGCCCGCCACCCTTCGGAAACCGAAGAGCGCATGACCGTGCGGCTGCTGGCCTACGCCTTCTGGTACAACGAGCAACTGTCGTTCGGTCGCGGTCTGTCAGACGTGGATGAACCAGCCCTGTGGGAAAAGAGCCTGGACGACCGTGTCTTGCACTGGATCGAAGTCGGCCAGCCCGACGCCGATCGCCTGACCTGGTGCTCGCGCCGCACCGAGCGCACCAGTCTGTTGGCCTACGGTAGCCTGCGCGTCTGGGAAACCAAGGTGATCCCGGCGATCAAGAACCTGAAGAACGTGCACATCGCGGCCGTGCCTCAGGACATCCTGGAAACCCTGGCCAAAGACATGCCCCGCGTTATCAAGTGGGACGTGATGATCAGCGAAGGGACGATTTTCGTCACCGACGACCGTGGTCAACATGAAGTGCAGTTGCAGTGGCTGAGCGGCGAACGCGGCTGATTTTTCGCCGTTCCTTCGCGTTATCCGGTTTTATCCTACGTATTCAAGAGAAGCAACTGTCACCCCATGCGCATCGAACCTCGCCTGTTGCCCGACACCCTGCCATTCCTCGGTGATCTGCCGCCGCTGCTGACGCGTCTTTACGCGGCGCGGGGCGTGCAATCCGAGGCGGAACTGGACAAGAGCCTGGCGCGGCTGATTCCGTTCCAGCAGCTCAAGGGCATCGATGCGGCGGTGGATTTGCTGGTCACGGCGCTGGAGCAGCGTCAGCGGATTCTGATTGTCGGCGACTTCGACGCCGATGGTGCGACGGCAAGCACCGTGGGCGTGCTGGGGTTGCGGCTGCTGGGCGCGGCGCATGTCGATTATCTGGTGCCGAACCGATTTGAATTCGGCTATGGCCTGACCCCGGAAATCGTTGAAGTGGCGCTGACGCGCACGCCTCAGTTGCTGATCACCGTGGACAACGGCATCTCCAGTGTCGAAGGCGTGGCGGCGGCAAAAAAGGCGGGCCTGAACGTGCTGGTCACCGACCACCACTTGCCCGGCGACGAACTGCCGCTGGCCGATGCCATCGTCAATCCGAACCAGCCCGGATGTGAATTTCCGAGCAAGGCACTGGCCGGTGTCGGGGTGATTTTCTACGTATTGATGGCCCTTCGCGCGCGGTTGCGCAGCCTCGGCTGGTACGCAAACACGCCGCAGCCGAACATCGGCGAGTTGCTGGACCTGGTGGCGCTGGGCAGCGTCGCCGACGTGGTGCCGCTGGATGCCAACAACCGGATTCTGGTGCACCAGGGCCTGGAGCGGATTCGCGCCGGGCGTGCCCGTCCGGGGATCAAAGCAATTCTCGAAGTGGCCAAGCGTGAACCGGCGCGCATCACCTCGACTGACCTGGGCTTTATTGTCGGCCCGCGCCTGAATGCGGCGGGGCGCCTGGATGACATGAGCCTGGGCATCGAATGCCTGATTACCGACGACGCGGGTCTGGCGCGGGAAATGGCCGTGCAGCTCGACGGCATGAACCAGGACCGCAAATCCATCGAGCAGGGCATGCAGCGTGAAGCGCTGGCTCAGTTGAAGGATTTGCCGGTCGAGTCGATGCCGTTTGGCCTGTGCCTGTTTGATCCCGAGTGGCACCAGGGTGTCATCGGCATCCTCGCTTCGCGTATGAAAGAGCGCTATTTCCGTCCGACCATTGCCTTCGCCGATGCCGGCGATGGTTTGCTCAAGGGGTCGGGGCGTTCGGTGCAGGGTTTCCACATCCGTGACGCCTTGAGCGTGGTGGCGGCACAGCATCCGAATCTGATCAGCAAGTACGGCGGCCACGCCATGGCGGCCGGTCTGACCTTGCCGGAAGCGAATTTTCCGTTGTTCGCCGAGGCCTTTGACGCTGAGGTGCGCAGGCAATTGCGCGAAGAAGACCTGACCGGGCGTCTGTTGTCGGATGGGGTTTTGGCAGTCGAAGAATTCCATCTTGAACTGGCGCGTGCGCTACGCCATGCCGGGCCGTGGGGGCAGCACTTCCCGGAGCCGCTGTTTCATGGCGTGTTTCAGTTGGTTGAGCAGCGCGTGGTCGGCGAGCGGCATCTCAAGGTAGTGCTGAGAAGCGAATGTGGCTCGGTGAAGCTTGATGGCATTGCCTTTGGCATCGACCGCGACATCTGGCCGAATCCGACGATCAAATGGGTGGAATTGGCCTACAAACTCGACCTCAACGAGTTTCGCGGGAATGAGACGGTGCAACTGATGATTGCCCACATCGAACCGCGTTGAGGCCTTCGCGGGCAAGCCTCGCTCCTACAGATCACTGTTACCTGTAGGAGCGAGGCTAGCCTGCGAAAGCGATCTTTCTGACACCCAATCCCTCGGAACCCTCCCTCATCCCCCGATGTCGACTAGGCTCTAAGCACTGCTTGATTATCCTTGTGACGTCTTGTCCAATTTTTGCCCGCGGGGGCGGGTGCTGCGCCTTTTTCCTGTCACTCGTCGACTTTTCAAACAGAACCCTGGAGCCTGCCCACTGATTCGAGAGGTGCCCCATGAGTCTGCTGCTTGAACCCTATACCCTTCGTCAATTGACCCTGCTCAACCGCATTGCCGTATCACCGATGTGCCAGTACTCCAGCGTCGATGGGCTGGCCAATGACTGGCACCTGGTCCACCTCGGAAGCCGCGCCGTTGGCGGCGCCGGCCTGATTTTTACCGAAGCCACGGCGGTCACGGCCGACGGGCGCATCACCGCCGAGGACCTCGGCCTGTGGAATGACGAACAGATCGAACCCCTGCAACGCATCACCCGCTTCATCGCCGCTCAGGGCGCTGTAGCCGGCATTCAACTGGCGCACGCCGGGCGCAAGGCCAGCACCCATCGGCCGTGGATCGGCAAGCATGGCAGCGTCAAACCCGAAGACGGTGGCTGGGTGCCGGTGGGGCCTTCGCCGATTGCGTTCGATCCCCAGCACACACATCCCAAGCAACTTGATGAAAGCGAGATCGCCGAGGTTATTCAGGCTTTTGTCGCCTCAGCCAAGCGGGCACTGACTGCGGGTTTCAAAGTCGTGGAAATCCACGCCGCTCACGGTTACCTGCTGCATCAGTTTCTTTCGCCCCTGAGCAATCAGCGCCGCGATCAATATGGCGGTTCGTTCGAGAACCGGATCCGGCTGGTGCTGCAAGTCACCGAAGCGGTGCGTGCGGTCTGGCCTGAGGAGCTGCCGGTGTTTGTGCGAGTGTCGGCCACCGACTGGGTGGAAGACGGCTGGAATCCTGATGAAACAGTAGAGTTGGCGCGGCGCCTCAAAGATTTGGGCGTGGACCTGATTGACGTTTCGTCAGGCGGTACGGCGGCCAACGCGGAAATCCCTACAGGACCGGGCTATCAGACGCGTTTCGCCGAACGTGTACGCAAAGAGTCAGGCATCGCCACAGGCACGGTAGGAATGATTACCGAGCCGGCCCAGGCCGAGCACATTTTGCGCACCTGCCAGGCGGACATCATCTTCCTCGCGCGGGAGCTGCTGCGCGACCCATACTGGCCGTTGCATGCCGATGATGATCTGGGCGGTCGCAAGGCGATCTGGCCGGCGCAGTATCAGCGGGCGACGCATCGGGATCAGCCGATTCATGAGTCGGATTTGCGTGATTGAGTGATGCCGTAAAACCAAAAAGCCCCGATCGAGTTGATCGGGGCTTTTGCGTTTCTGTGCCGGAATATTTGTCGTCTGTCAGGCCGTCTTCGCGGGCAAGCCTCGCTCCTACAGTTGATCGCATGCCCCTGTAGGAGCGAGGCTTGCCCGCGAAGAGGCCGGCCCAGACACCGACTTGCTATCAGGTGTACTTACGCTTATCCGGCGCCGGCGGGAAATACTGGTACAACCAGGTCTCGCTCAACGTCCGGTCATTGGTGCGAATGAACAACCGCAGCTCAACCGGCGCCACGCTGTCATTGGTCGGGTACCAATCAAAGGTAATCCGATAACCCTTGATGTCATCCAGCACCAGCACGTTGAAATCCTTCACCTCGCCGTTTGAGCAGGTCACCACTGGCTCGATGCCCGCGCCTTCCGGCAGACGGTCCAGACCGCCACCCGTGAAGTCCACGGCAAAGCGTCGCGCCCAGACCTCAGGGTAATGCTCGCCCGGCGCCCAGCCTTCGATAAAGCCGCCCATGCCCGAACGGGTCGCGTTGACCCGCGCCAGCGGCGTGCTCACCGGTGGCAGCGCACTCCAGTAGAGCTTGTAGCCGTAGTTCAGGGAATCACCGGCCGCGACCGGTTTTTTCGGGGTCCAGAACGCAACGATGTTATCGAGGGTTTCGCCGGTTGTAGGAATTTCCAACAGGTCGATTGAGCCTTCGCCCCACGCGGTCGTAGGTTCTACCCACAGGCTTGGGCGCTTGCTGTACCAGTCGACGGTGTCCTGATAATTGGCGAATTCGTGATCGGTCTGCACCAGGCCGAAACCTTTCGGGTCGGTGTCGGCGAACGCGTTGAACTGCAGGGTCGCCGGATTGTTCAGCGGGCGGCAGATCCACTCGCCGTTGCCGCGCCACATGGCCAGGCGATCGGAGTCGTGGATTTGCGGGTGAATGGTGTCGCACATGCGGCGCTCGTGGGTGCCGCAGCTGAACATGCTGGTCATCGGAGCGATGCCCAGTTGTTCGATGGCGGTGCGCGCGTTGATGTGAGCGTCAATTTCCATGACCACGCGTTCGGCCTGGCAATCGATGTCAAAACGGTAGGCGCCGGTCGCGCTCGGCGAGTCCAGCAGGGCGTAAACCACGAAGCGGGTGCTGTCCTTGCCCGGGGTCTCGAACCAGAACTTGGTGAAGTCCGGAAATTCCTCACGCTTCTTGGCGTAGGTATCGACCGCCAGGCCGCGGGCCGACAGACCGTACTGGCCGGTGGCGTCTACCGCACGGAAATAACTGGCGCCGAGGAATGACAACACATCGTGCCGGTCCAGTTCCGGGGCCTTGAACAGCTTGAACCCGGAAAACCCCAGGTCGCCGGTCAGCTGCTTGGTGTCGACCGTGGTTTTCTCATAGTTGAACAGGGAAGGGCGGAAATGCACTTCACGGGCCTGACGCGTCTTGGGATCGACGCTGTACATGCGCACCGGCTGCTTGAAGCCCATGCCGACGTGGAAAAACTGCACGTCCAGCTGACCGTTCAAGTCTTTCCAGAGCGAGTGGTTACCGTCGTAGCGGATCGCGTTGAAATTCTGCGGCGTCATGGTCGCCAGCGTCGGCGGCAGCACCTGCTTGGTGTCCTGATAGCGATTGCCGGCGAGTTGCTTGGCCTGAATCTTCAGCGCCTCGAAATCAAACGCCTGCGCCTCGCCATCAGCGGCGCCGTTGCCCGCCCAGGCCCGGGCGGCCAGCAGGCCGGTGGCTGACAAACCGGTGTAGGCAGCGATGGCCATGGACGCTTTGAGCAAATTCCTGCGATGCATAAGTACAACCTGTCGTGAACAATCCCGCGCCGTTCCTGGCACGTGCTGGATCAAAAATATCGGTTCGGACATGCCTTCGGCCAAACGCAACGGACTTTAAACAGATAACAAATAGCTTAAACCGTTCGGTTACAGAGAAAAAATGATTGGTAGCACTTTGATGATGCGGCAATGAAACAAGAAATGTCGGTTAATTTTTCCGACAGCACTTTCTGATTTTTAGGGCATTTCTGCTTTTTTTGACTAATTACTCTAAAAACCGCTTTTCAGCGCCGGGAATCTTCCTATTCTGTGTTCATGGCCGGTTTCTGCCCTTCAGGCCGGCGACTAATAAAAGGATAGGGCGATGCGGTTTTTGAAGTTTTCTCGGGCTTATAGAAGGACATCGTCCATGACGAAAGTACAAGGCATCACCGAAATGTTGGGAATCTTCCCTTGCCTGGCAACCGGGCGGCGAAGGCATCGGCTCAGTTCGGACGAAATGAAGCTGCTGGAGCGGTATCGCGAGTTGTCGGAAAACGACCGGATTGCGATGCGGTATCTGGTGGATGCGATGAGGAGTGTTTCGCGGTTTTGAGCGCTAAACCAAAGGGGCGGACTGTGAAGTCTGCCCCTTTTTCATTTTTCACCCTGCCTTCAACTGCAAGTGCCCACGATCGTGAATGGTCGTTGTGCCTGCATCAGATCCGGCATGTCCCGCCACTTGATCCATGCTTGATGCTGCCAGTGCAGCAGCGGCACCGAGATGCCTGCCCACTGCAACGAACTCAGGCTTGGAATGTTATCCACAGCCGCTTCCGACTCACGCAGCGTTGGGATGACTTCGTTGCTTAGCCACTGACGCAGGTGTCGGTTTTCCGGGATGAAATGATGGACTAGCAGCGCATACATTCCCGATTCGCTGACCATCAGTGATTCGACGGTTTTGCCGTCTTTCAGCAACCAGACGTATCGGCGTTGATCGGGATCGAGTTTCAGGGTGAGGCGTTGGTCCAGCGGACGGCCCATCAAGCGACCGAGGTCCTGGACGCAGAACCAGGCTTGGTTGTCCTGCATGAAAGCGTGGAGGAAGCGGTTGTGGCGGGTGAAGACGGTTGGTGTGAAGTAAGGTTGAAGAGAGTTTTGAGCGTGAGCTGACATGAAGTGACTTCCGTTTTGATCAGGAAAGTCGCCACCAACCCTTCGACAGGTTGGGTGGCGAACCGAGTGGCGTTCGAAGTCGGGACACTTCCAGTCAAAACGGAAGCCGAAAGGCCCGCGCCACACGGCCCGCCATAATGCAGAACTAAAGGCAGAAAACAGCCAAGGTTCTATGGGGGCGCGTAAGCACCGTTCTGACATTTCCCGGCTTCGACTCCGGGTCGCTGATTTGGCAGCGACGGAGTAAAGCCTATCGTTCAGGCGCTCGCGGCGCCAAGTCTACTCCGGCACCGCGTGCTGTAGGAATTGGAGTCTTCACCGGAAGGCTCGGTCTGTAGGAATTTCCTGTTTTTGCATGCAGCGACAGCGCAACGCGGCGTTCGACTGGAATCTCTGTTTTTCATTGCCTATGGTCAAAAAGCGCCAAGGAAATTTCGGTGCTTAACGGACAGGCTTAAAAATGGAGAATGCCTTGAAAGTATCCCTCAAACAGATAAACGGCCCGTGGGACTTGGGATGGGTGCTGGACAAGCACATGATAAGTAGTACCTTCCTAGGGGAAGATGAACACGGAAACCCACGCTTCGATAACCACCGGACCGAGGTAGGACAGGCAACCTACCAGCTCAAATACCAGAAGGATTGGTCTCAGGTGGGCCCTCTTGCTCAAGCGGTCGCTGCGAATGTTTTACCCAAGCTTGCTCAAGTAGGGTTCGTAGTTCCTATGCCGGCTTCGAATGTACGTCCCCGACAACCCGTTACCGAGGTAGCCGTGGAGTTAGGACGAATAATCGGAAAGCCTGTATTCTCGGATTTACTCCGAAAGGCCGCTACGGGGCAATCGCTTAAGGATTTGCATTCCAAGGCTGAAAAGGTTGCTGCTATTGGAGCTAGTTTCAGTGTGAATGATCAAATTACCAGTACAGGTTGTTGGAATGTTTTGGTTGTTGATGATTTGTTTGACAGTGGGGCGTCTATGGATGCTGCCTGTGCTGCTTTGCGTAAGTATCCAAAAGTTGGGAAGATTTACGTCGCGGCATTAACTTGGAAATGAGATAGATGACAACTGTATTTATTGCGGGCTCTATTAATATCAAGCACCTTGATCCGAAGGTTAAAGAGCGTATCAATAATATCGTTGATTCAGAGTTTGATGTTGTGGTTGGCGACGCAGGCGGAGCCGACACAGCTATCCAAGAGTATTTGTTGAGCCTGGCCAGATCAAAAACTACTATTTATTGCAGTGGCGTCGTCCCGAGAAACAATCTTGGAGAATGGCCAGCTCGAACAGTGGAAACCCAGCACTCAAAAGGGTCACGAGCTTTTTTTACGGCGAAGGATGTTGTCATGGCCGAGGCCGCGGATTACGGCTTGATGATTTGGGATGCAAAAAGTACTGGCACACTGAGTAACGTAATTGAACTGTTGTCTCGAAAAAAGAAATCGCTCGTTTTCGTTAATAAAGAAAAAATCTTTAAGGTGGTAGGGGATGTGAATCAGCTTGAGGAACTCGTCGCCTTTATGTCGGATTACGCTAAACAAAAGGCAGATGAAAAAATCAAGCTTTTCGATCGTATATCCTTGCTGAAGCACGACCAAGCAGAGCTTTTGCTTTGATGGTTTTATCTTCAGTCTACGGCTGTCAATAACTCCCCTTTCTCTAGGAATGTGAGAAAGGGGAGATTTCAGCGTCGGCACCACAAACGGTGCCGAGAGAGCAAAAAACTTACCGACTAACCTTCCAAGCATCCCCCGCTGGCGCAGTCCCATGGTCATACGGCTTGGCCAACCACATGTAGATCAACCCCAACCCAATCACAATGGCCGTACTCAACACCATCGCATAGTTGATATACCACGCCGCATCCGGTGTACGCGGCCAGGCCATGTTGATGATCGCGCCGACGCCATACACCAGCGCGCCGATGTTCACCGCCCAACCCCAACCGCCGAGGGTGAATTTGCCACTTGGTTTCCAGCCTTTCATGCGTGCGTAAAGCGCTGCGAGCACGATCATCTGGAACGCCAGGTAGATGCCGATCGCGGCGAAGCTGACGATGGTTGCGACGGCATCTTGCAGGAAGAAACCGAGGATGATGATCAGCGCCGGCAGGACGCCGGACACGAACAGTGCAGCCACCGGAACCTGAGTTGTAGGAGATATCTTTTTCAGCAGTGAGCTGCCGATGACCATTTCATCCCGGGCGTAGGAATACAGCAGGCGACTCGCCGCCGCTTGCAGGCTGATGACGCAGGAGATGAAGGAGATCATCACCACGCCCATCACCACTTTCGAACCGACCGGGCCGAAGGCGTTGTTGAGGATGGTGGTGACCGGGTCTTTGTCAGTGCCGTTGATCACGGCTTGCATGTCCGGCACGGCGAGGATCAGCGCCAGGCAGGCGAACATCGCGGCGATGCCGCCGATGTAAATGGTCATGCGCATGGCCACCGGGATCTGCTTGCTCGGGTTCGGGGTTTCTTCGGCCACGTCGCCGCAGGCTTCGAAGCCGTAGTACAGGAACATCCCCGCCAGCGAGGCGGTGAGGAAAGCCGGCAAATACGAGCCGTCGATGCTGATATCGAAGGTGTTGAACAATACGCTGATCGGCTGGTGACGCTCGAAGATCAGCAGGTAAACGCCCACGATCACCGCGCCGACCAGTTCGCAAAGGAAGCCGAACATGGCGATTCGCGCCAGCACTTTGGTGCCGCTGAGGTTGACCAGGGTGGCGAACAGCGTCAGGAACAGCGCAATGACGATGTTGGTGTTGTTGCTCGGTTCAAAGCCCATCATCGCGGCCATGTACGGGCCGGCACCCACCGCAACAGCAGCGATGGTCACGCACAGGGCGATGGAGTAGATCCAGCCGACCATCCACGCCCAGCGCTTGCCCACCAGACGACGGGCCCATGGGTAGACGCCGCCGGAAATCGGGAACTGCGAGACCACTTCACCGAAGATCAGGCACACCAGCAACTGGCCGCAACCGACCAGCAAATACGCCCAGAACATCGGTGGCCCGCCAGCGGCGAGGCACAGGCCGAAGAGGGTATAAACCCCTACGACCGGGGAGAGGTAAGTGAAGCCCAGGGCGAAGTTTTCCCACAGGCTCATGCTGCGATTGAAGTTTGAGGTGTAACCCAGTTTGCGCAGTTGCTCGGCGTCGCTGTCGACGACGGATGGGGATAGTTCGGGTGTACTCATGATGTGTCAGCTCCGGAAAATCGGCAGATTTCGGATGTCCGAAACCGTGGCGGGGCCGTGAAGGCGCTGCCCGGATCGGTGGTTATTGTTTTGGTTTTCTAGGGTGGAACCTGGTGGTGCTTAGTGCCGGTTTCTTCCTTGAGATTGCGGTGACGCCATCGCGGGCAAGCCTCGCTCCTACAGGTACTGCGGTGAGCCTGTAGGAGCGAAGCTTGCTCGCGATGCTTTTAATGTTTGAACATCACATGCCGAACGACGGTGTAGTCCTCCAGCCCATACATGGACATGTCCTTCCCGTAGCCAGACAATTTCTGACCGCCGTGGGGCATTTCGCTGACCAGCATGAAGTGCGTATTCACCCAGGTGCAGCCGTACTGCAAGCGTGCAGACAAGCGATGCGCGCGCCCGACATCCGAGGTCCAGACCGACGACGCCAGGCCGTAGTCCGAGTCGTTGGCCCAACCCAGCACCTGTGCTTCATCGATGAACTTGGTCACCGACACCACCGGCCCGAACACTTCACGACGGACGATTTCGTCGTCCTGCTGAGCGTCCGCCAACACCGTCGGTTCGAAGAAGAAACCATTGCCTTCCACAGCCTTGCCGCCCGTGACCAGACGGATATGCGGTTGTGCCACGGCACGCTCGACAAACCCGGCCACACGGTCACGGTGCTGCGCAGTGATCAACGGCCCCAGCTCGGTCGACGGATCATCCTGCAACCCATACTTGATGCTGCTGACCGCTTCGCCGAGCTTCTCGACGAATTTTTCGTAGATGCCTTCCTGCGCGTAGATGCGGCAGGCGGCGGTACAGTCCTGGCCGGCGTTGTAGAAACCGAAGGTGCGAATGCCTTCTACCGCAGCGTCGATATCGGCGTCGTCGAAGATGATCACCGGGGCCTTGCCGCCCAGTTCCATGTGCATGCGTTTGACGCTGTCAGCGGTGCTGGAAATGATGTTCGAACCGGTGGCGATTGAACCGGTCAGCGAGACCATGCGCACTTTTGGATGCGTGACCAGCGGGCTGCCCACGGTAGGACCACGGCCGAAGACGAGGTTGAGTACACCAGCCGGGAAAATTTCCGACGCCAGTTCCGCCAGACGCAACGCGGTCAGCGGGGTTTGTTCCGACGGTTTGAGCACCACGGTATTACCGGCGGCGAGGGCCGGGGCGATTTTCCAGGCGACCATCATCAGCGGGTAGTTCCACGGCGCGATGGAGGCGATCACGCCAACCGGGTCGCGGCGGATCATCGAGGTGTGGCCGGGCAAGTATTCGCCGCCGGCCGAACCGCTCATGCAACGGCTGGCGCCGGCGAAGAAACGGAACACGTCGGCAATCGCCGGGATCTCGTCGTTTAGCGCGGCGCTGTAGGGTTTGCCGCAGTTGTCCGATTCCAGTTTGGCCAGCTCTTCGCCGTGGGCTTCGATGGCGTCGGCGAGTTTGAGCAGCAGCAACGAGCGTTCTTTCGGCGTGGTTTGCGACCAGCCTTCGAAGGCGCTGTCGGCGGCACGCACGGCGGCATCGACCTGAGCTTCGCTGGCTTCGTTGATTTCCACCAGCACCCGACCGAGGGCCGGGTTGAACACCGGTTGGGCGGGGCCGTCGCCGTCGATCAGTTGGCCGTTGATCAAGAGTTTGGTTTGCATTGTCTTGCCCTCATTGACGCTTTTATTGTTCTGTCGAAACCGGATCCCTGTAGGAGCGAGGCTTGCCCGCGAAGAGGTCATCACATTCAACATTGATGTTGGCTGACACACCGCTTTCGCGGGCAAGCCTCGCTCCTACAGGATCCGGTTTCCACATTGGGATCTGAGTTGTCGGTTATTTGCCGCCGCTACCAGCCACGCTCTCACCGCCCCGGGTCAGGTAATACGCGCCGAGAATCGGCAGCATGGTCACCATCATCACCACCATGGCGACGACGTTGGTCACCGGCACATCCCGTGGGCGACTGAGTTGATTGAGCAGCCACAACGGCAATGTGCGTTCATGTCCGGCGGTGAAAGTGGTGACGATGATTTCGTCGAACGACAGCGCAAACGCGAGCATGCCGCCGGCCAGCAGTGCCGAGCCGAGGTTCGGCAGGACGATGTAGCGGAAGGTCTGCCAGCCGTCGGCGCCGAGGTCCATCGACGCTTCAATCAAACTGTGCGAAGTGCGGCGCAAACGGGCGATCACGTTGTTGTAGACGATCACCACACAGAAGGTCGCGTGGCCGACGATGATGGTGAACATCCCCGGTTCGATTCCCAAGGTCTTGAACGTCGCCAGCAACGCGATGCCGGTGATGATCCCGGGCAACGCAATCGGCAGGATCAGCATCAGCGAGATGCCTTGTTTGCCGAAGAAATCCCGCCGGTACAACGCCGCCGACGCGAGGGTGCCGAGGACCAATGCGATCAACGTCGCGACGGACGCAATCTGCAGCGACAGCTTGATCGCCTCCAGCACGTCGGGACGCGAGAACGCGACGCCGATCCACTTCAGGGTGAAGCCCTTGGGCGGGAAGCTGAACGCTGCGTCTTCGGTGTTGAAGGCGTACAGGAAAATGATCAGGATCGGGAAGTGCAGGAACACCAACCCGCCCCAGGCTGCGATTTTCAAACCTAATGAGGCTTTCTCAGAGTGCATCGAAGGCCCCCAGTCGTTTGACGATGGTCAGGTAAATGGCGATCAGCACAATCGGCACCAGCGTGAAGGCCGCCGCCATCGGCATGTTGCCGATCGCACCTTGCTGGGCGTACACCATGCTGCCCACGAAGTAACCCGGCGGCCCCACCAGTTGCGGCACGATGAAGTCGCCCAGGGTCAGCGAAAAGGTGAAGATCGAACCGGCCGCGATGCCTGGAATCGACAGCGGCAGAATCACCTGCATGAAAGTCTGGCGTGGCTTGGCGCCAAGGTCGGCCGACGCTTGCAGCAGCGATGGCGGCAGGCGTTCGAGCGAAGCCTGGATCGGCAGGATCATGAACGGCAGCCAGATGTAGACGAACACCATGAAACGGCCCAGATGCGAGGTCGACAACGTGCTGCCACCGACCCCCGGAATGCCCAGCACAAACTGCAAAACCGGCTCCAGTCCAAGGTGCTGAACGAACCACTGCGCAACGCCGCCCTTGGCCAGCAGCAAGGTCCAGGCGTAAGCCTTGACGATGTAACTGGCCCACATCGGCATCATCACCGCGATGTAGAAAAACGCCTTGGTCTTGCCGGTGGTGTAGCGCGCCATGTAATAGGCAATCGGGAACGCGACGATGGCGCTGGCAATCGAGACGACGACAGCCATGCTCAGCGTGCGCAGGATGATGTCGAAGTTCGACGGCTGGAACAGCGCGGCAAAGTTCGCCAGGGTCAGGTCGGGGGTGACCGCCATGGTGAAGTCATCGAAGGTGTAGAAGCCTTGCCACAGCAGGACCAGCAGCGAGCCGAGGTAGATCGCGCCGAACCACAGCAGCGGCGGCACCAGCAGCAGCGACAGGTAAAAATTCGGTCGGCGATACAGCAGGTTGGAAAACCTGCGCAACGGCGAGCCGCCGGCCGGGGTTTGAGGGATAGCCACGCTGGTCATCTCACACCCCGCCGACAGCGTTGTCGTGCAGCGGAATCATCGCCTCACGCGCCCAGCGTGCGCTGATGCGTTGCCCGGTCTGGTGCTGGGCGCTGACGTCCAGCCACTGGACGTTGGCCTGGCTGATATTGAGGGTCTGGCCGTTTTCCAGTTTCAGTTCATAGCGTGTGGCGCTGCCCTGGTACTGAATGTCGTGGAGCAGGCCGCTGACTTCAATCTCGTGACTGGCCAGCGGCCCCTCGGCGAAACGCACGTGTTCCGGGCGAATCGAAAACGGCTGTGGATTACCGCTCAATTGCTTCGCCAGATCGCCACGAATCACGTTGGACGTGCCGACGAATTCCGCGACGAATGTGGTCGCCGGTTTCATGTACAGGTTGCGCGGTGTGTCGACCTGTTCGATGCGACCCTTGTTGAACACCGCCACGCGATCGGACATCGACAGCGCTTCAGTCTGATCGTGAGTGACGAAGATGAAGGTGATGCCGAGTTGGCGTTGCAGCTTCTTCAGCTCGCTCTGCATTTGTTCGCGCAGCTTCAAATCGAGAGCGCCCAACGGCTCGTCGAGCAGCAGCACGCGAGGGCGATTGACCAGCGCACGGGCCAGGGCCACACGCTGGCGCTGACCGCCGGACAGTTGCACCGGTTTGCGTTGGCCGTAACCGCCGAGTGCGACCATGTCGAGGGCTTCTTCGGCACGCTTCTGCCGTTCGGCTTTGCCGACGCCTTTGACTTTCAAACCATAGGCGACGTTGTCGAGCACGTTCATGTGCGGGAACAGCGCGTAATCCTGAAACACAGTGTTGACGTCACGTTCATACGGCGGCAGCCCGGCGGCTTCTTCGCCATGAATCCGGATAGACCCTGCGCTCGGTTGTTCAAAACCGGCGATCAGGCGCAAACACGTGGTCTTGCCCGAGCCGGAAGGGCCCAGCATGGAGAAAAACTCGCCGTCCTGGATATCGATGGAAACCCGGTCAACGGCCTTCACTTCGCCGAACTGACGGGAAACGTTGGTGAACTGGACTGCAAGCGTCATGGTGCGGTGCTCCGAAAACTGAAAAACCTTAAAAGCTTCGCGAGCAAGCCCGCTCCCACATTGGAATGCGATCAAAATGTGGGAGCGGGCTTGCTCGCGAAGGGGGCTTAACGGCCGCCCATAATCGCGATGTAATCCTGGGTCCAGCGGCTGTAAGGCACGAACTTGCCCCCTTCAGCCTGCGGGGTTTTCCAGAAGGCGATTTTCTCGAACTGGTCGAAACCATTGGTCTTGCAACCCTCGGCACCCAGCAATTCGCTCTCCTTGCACCCGGCCGGAACTGACGGCAACGAACCGAACCAGGCGGCCAGGTCACCCTGGACTTTCGGTTGCAGCGAGTGGTCCATCCACTTGTAGGCGCAGTTCGGGTGCTTGGCGTCGGCGTGCAGCATGGTGGTGTCGGCCCAACCCGTTGCACCTTCTTTTGGAATGACCGAGGCAACCGGCTGCTTGTCCGCCACCAGGCCATTGACCATGTAGCCCCAGGTGCTGGAGGCCACGACACCTTCGTTTTTGAAGTCGCTCATCTGCACGGTCGCGTCATGCCAGTAGCGGTGGATCAAGGGCTGTTGTTTGCGAAGCAGGTCCAGTACCGCTTTGTATTGCGCTTCGTTGAGCTGGTACGGGTCCTTGATCCCCAGTTCCGGCTGTTTCGCTTTGAGATAGAGCGCCGCATCGGCGATGTAGATCGGGCCGTCGTACGCCTGGACCCGGCCCTTGTTGGACTTGCCGTCCGCCAGGGTCTGCTCTTCAAACACTACGTTCCAGCTGTCCGGGGCGGTCTTGAACACATTGGTGTTGTACATCAGCACGTTCGGACCCCATTGATACGGGGTGCCAAAGGTTTGTTTATTGACGACGTACCACGGGCCATCCTTGAGACGAGGGTCGATGTTCTTCCAGTTCGGGATCAGCGCGGTGTTGATCGGCTGCACACGCTTGCCGACGATCAACCGCAACGAGGCATCGCCCGATGCCGTCACCAGGTCGTAGCCGCCCTTGGACATCAGGCTGACCATCTCATCGGAAGTCGCCGCGGTCTTCACATTGACCTTGCAGCCGGTTTCCTTCTCGAAACCGGTCACCCAGTCGTAGGCCTTGTCGCTTTCGCCACGTTCGATGTAGCCGGGCCACGCCACGATATCCAGCTGACCTTCGCCGGCGCCGACGGCTTTCAGCGGTTCGGCGGCCTGGAGGCTGGCGCTGGCCAGCAGCGCCGTGGTGATTGCACTGAGCAGTGCGGTCTTGTGCACGAACATGGGAATTCCCTCTTCTTTAATTATGGTCGGGGCAGTTGTGAACGTGGTGAAGCATGCCGTGAGCGGCTTGTTATTAGCGTAGTCAGAGATGCTGGCCGTGGCGCGCCATGATGTGCCGCACCACGCTGTAGTCCTGAAGCGAATCGCTGGATAAGTCTTTGCCATAGCCCGAACGCTTCAGGCCGCCGTGGGGCATTTCGCTGACCAGCATGAAATGGCTGTTGATCCAGGTGCAGCCGTACTGCAACCGCGCCGCGACCTGCATGGCTTTGTCGAGGTTCTGCGTCCAGACGGACGAGGCGAGGCCGTACTCCGAGTCGTTAGCCCAGTCCACCGCTTGTTCGAGTTGATCGAAACGCGTCACGGTGACCACCGGCCCGAACACTTCGCGCTGGACGATTTCATCGCTCTGTTTGCAACCGGCCAGCAAGGTTGGCTGGTAATAGAAGCCGGCGCCGGAATGCACCGCCGCGCCGGTCACCCGCTCGATGTGCGGCTGGCCGAGGGCACGTTCGACGAAACTGGCCACGCGATCGCGCTGGCGGGTGCTGATCAGCGGGCCGATTTCGTTGTCGGCGTCGCGTTTGCCAGCAAAGCGCAAGCTGCTGACCGCCGCGCCGAGTTCAGCCACCAACCGATCGTGAATCCCGGCCTGCGCATAAATCCGGCAAGCCGCGGTGCAATCCTGGCCGGCGTTGTAATAACCGTAGGTGCGCACGCCTTCGACCACGGCTTGAATGTCCGAATCGTTGCAGACGATCACCGGCGCTTTGCCGCCGAGTTCAAGGTGCGTGCGTTTCAGGGTTTTGGAGGCGGCCTGGAGGATTTTCTGCCCGGTGACGATATCGCCGGTCAGCGACACCATGCGCACTTTGGGGTGGCTGACCAAGTGGCTGCCGACACCTTCACCGCCGCCGCAGACAATGTTGATCACGCCGCGCGGCAGGATCTCGGCCAGCGCGGGCGCCAGGGCCAGAATCGACAGGGGGGTGTGTTCGGAAGGTTTGAACACCAGCGTGTTGCCCGCGGCGAGGGCCGGGGCGATTTTCCACGCGGCCATCATGATCGGGTAGTTCCACGGTGCAATCGAGGCGACCACGCCAATCGGATCGCGACGGACCATGCTGGTGTAACCCGGCAGGTATTCGCCGCTGAGCTGGCCGGTCTGGCAGCGCACGGCGCCAGCGAAAAAGCGGAACACATCGACCGTCGCGCTCAAGTCATCCTGACGGGCCAGGTGCAATGGCTTGCCGCAATTCAGCGATTCGAGACGGGCGAGGAGGTCAGCTTGTTTTTCGATGGCGTTGGCGATGTCCAGCAACAGGTTCGAGCGTTGCTGCGGCGTGGTCCGCGACCAACCCGCGAAGGCGCGGTGGGCGGCGAGAATGGCGGCTTCGACTTGCTCGGTGCTGGCTTCGGCGATGTGGGTCAGCACTTCTCCGGTGGCCGGGTTGAGGATCGGTTCTACAAAACCCTGGCCCGCGACCAATTCGCCATCGATCAACAACGCGGTGAACAACGGGGTCTGCGCGCCAGCCATTTTTCGGGTTCTCTTTTCTTGTGTGGCCATGCTGCTCCCAGTGACTGGGGCCCGGCCGTCTTATTGATGTAGCAAGACTAGTGCGCGGGCCCGAGGTCGACAAATTCTAAATACTGAAGGTGGCGTTCGATTAAATAGATGGCTTGCGCCCGCCGTGGGGTTGCTCGCGGGCGACGGTCAAAAATGGATCCACCAACGCCGGGCGCGCGGTGCCACGGCGCCAGGCCAGGCCGACGTCGAGGGTTTGGCTCAGGTCTGCGATGGGGCGCGCTTCGATGATGTCGCCCTCCAGTGACCAGGGGCGGTAGGTCATGTCGGGCTGGATCGATACGCCAAGTCCCGCGGCCACCAGGCTTCGAACAGCTTCCGTCGACGCGGTTTTCAGGGTGATGCGCGGTTGCAGGCCGGCGCCGCACCACATGCGGTGGGCGTTGCGGTCCATTTCATCGACGTTGAGCTGAATCAACGGTTCACGGGCCACGTCGGCGAGGTTGATGCTGTCGTGTTCCAGTAGCGGATGCTGAGCCGGCAGCCACAGCCGATGGGGCGAATGAGTCAACACTTCGGTTTGCAAGGCGTGGCGGTCTTCGAGGTTGGAAAGGATCAATACACCGACATCGATCTCGCCGCTGACCAGCAAATGCTCGATATACGGGCGTTCATCCTCCATCACCCGGATCTCGACGTTGGGATAGGCGCGCTGGAAGCGAGTGAGCAAATCCGCGAGGTAGTAACCGGCAACGAGACTGGTCACGCCGATGATCAACTGGCCGGCGACCTGGTCGGTGCTTTGTTGCAGGCTGCGTTTGGCGTTGTCCACCGTGGCCAGAATCAGGTGCGCCTGGCGCAGGAATTGATGACCCTGGTGGGTCAGGCTCATGCCCTTGGCGTGTCGGTTGAACAGGCCAACGCCGATCTCCTCTTCCAGTTGCTGGATCGCCAGGGTCAATGTCGACTGGGAAATGAACGCGGTTTGCGCGGCGGCGGAGATCGAGCCGGTCTCGGCCACGGCAATGAAGTGACGAATCTGACGCAAGGTCATCATGGGGAATTACCCGGAGGGCGGTTTTTATAGATTCGCCTGAGTGTATATCGCTTTAATCGATAGCTATGTTTTTCCAGGCAACATCCAGAAGCACTCTCGTCCCCGGTCGCCGGGCACTTTCGTTCTAGGCTGGTGGCCTTAAGTGTCCGGTTAACCCCTTTCGTGGAGGCGGCAAAATGAATACGCGTGGATTGCTCGATCAACTACTCAAGTCCGGTCAGGACCTGATGCAGAACAAGGCCGGCGGCAATCAAAACAAGTCATCCAGCGGTGGCTTGGGCGGTTTGCTCGGCGGCGGCGGTGGTGGTTCGGGTGGGCTCGGTGGGTTGCTCTCCGGTGCGGGCGGTGGTGCACTGGCGGCGGGCGCCATGGGCTTGTTGCTCGGCAGCAAAAAGGCCCGCAATGTCGGCGGCAAAGTCGCCATCTACGGCGGCCTCGCGGCGCTCGGCGTCATTGCTTACAAAGCGTATGGCAACTGGCAGGCCCAGCAGGGCACTGCGCCGAAGACTGAGCCGCAGACACTCGATCGTCTGCCGCCCGCGCAGGTCGAGTTGCACAGTCAGGCGATTCTCAAGGCGCTGGTCGCCGCAGCCAAGGCTGACGGTCACGTTGATGATCGCGAGCGTGCGCTGATCGAGGGTGAATTCACCAAGCTCGATAACGATCAGGAATTGCAGCAGTGGCTGCACGCCGAACTCAGCAAGCCGCTCGACCCGACCGAAGTCGCCCGCGCGGCCAGCACCCCGGAAATGGCTGCCGAGATGTACATCGCCAGCGTGATGCTGGTGGATGAGGAGAGCTTCATGGAGAAGTCCTACCTCGATGAACTGGCGCGGCAGTTGAAGCTGGAACCTGGGTTGAAGGCGGAGCTGGAGAAGCAGGTGCGGCAGGCTTCCCTGTAAGGTTCAAGATCGCTTTCGCGGGCAAGTCGGATCGCCGCCCGCTCGCTCCCACAGGTACTGCGCTGAACTTGTAGGAGCGAGGCTTGCCCGCGAAGGCGTCCCAAGCCTCACCATCTTCCGATGGCCAATCTACTCCACCCGATCCAACGCAAAGCCCAACCCAAAGGCTCTGCCACCGTTTTCTCCCCTGAGGCCGAGAACCGGGAAACCCTCGTCTTATAAATGAAACACCCTCAGCTATACTTCGCAGCATTTGAACCGCCCCGAGGACTGACTGTGAAGAACTGGACGTTGCGCCAACGCATCTTGGCGAGCTTTGCGGTGATTATTGCCATCATGTTGCTGATGGTCATCGTCTCGTATTCGCGGCTGTTGAAGATTGAAACCAGCGAAGCCAGTGTGCGTGAGGACGCGTTGCCCGGGTTGTATTACAGCTCGATGGTTCGCAGCGCCTGGGTCGACAGCTACCTTCGAACCCAGGAAATGCTCGGTCTGAAAGAGGGGCAGGGCTACAGCGCTGAAGAAGCTGACAGCTTCAAAAACTTCGAGGCGCGCTTGCAGGAGCAGATGAAGAACTACCAGGCCACCGTCACCACGGACGAAGACAAGGTCGAATACGCCGTTTTTGAAAAGCTCCATGACGATTACAACAAGGTCCTGGCGGCCGTGCTCGACTTGCACAAGCGCAATCAGGAAGCCGACGCCATCAAACTGTTCAACGAGCAACTGACCCCGGCCTGGACCGCAGGTCGCATGAAGCTCAATGACATCATCCGTGAAAACAAAGCGGTGGCCGATCAGGACATCGCGAACATCGATGACGCCGTGATCACCGCGAAAGTGATCATGGGCATTTCCCTGCTGGTCGCGGTGTTAGCCGCCGGCCTCTGCGGTTTGCTGCTGATGCGCGCAATCATGGCGCCGATGAACCGGATTGTGCAGATCCTCGAAATCATGCGCACCGGCGACCTCAGCGGGCGCCTGAACCTGGAGCGCAAAGACGAATTCGGTGCCGTGGAAACCGGCTTCAACGACATGATGACCGAACTCACTTCGCTCGTGTCCCAGGCCCAGCGCTCCTCTGTCCAGGTCACCACGTCGGTGACCGAGATCGCCGCGACCTCCAGGCAACAACAAGCTACCGCCACCGAAACCGCTGCCACCACCACCGAAATCGGTGCGACGTCCCGTGAAATCGCGGCCACCTCGCGCGATCTGGTGCGCACCATGACCGAAGTTTCTACCGCCGCCGATCAAGCCTCGGTAGCGGCCGGTTCCGGTCAGCAAGGCCTGGCGCGGATGGAAGAAACCATGCACTCGGTGATGGGCGCGGCCGATCTGGTCAACGCCAAACTGGCGATCCTCAACGAGAAGGCCGGCAACATCAATCAGGTGGTGGTGACCATCGTCAAAGTCGCCGACCAGACCAACCTGTTGTCGCTGAACGCGGCTATCGAAGCCGAAAAGGCTGGCGAATACGGTCGCGGGTTTGCGGTGGTCGCCACCGAAGTACGGCGTCTGGCGGACCAGACCGCCGTCGCCACCTACGACATCGAGCAGATGGTCCGTGAGATCCAGTCGGCGGTGTCGGCCGGGGTCATGGGCATGGACAAGTTCTCCGAAGAAGTGCGCCGCGGCATGTCCGAAGTGCAGCAGGTCGGCGAGCAGCTGTCGCAGATCATCCACCAGGTTCAGGCGCTGGCGCCGCGGGTGTTGATGGTCAACGAAGGCATGCAGGCGCAAGCGACTGGCGCCGAACAGATCAACCACGCGCTGGTGCAGTTGGGCGATGCCAGCAGCCAGACCGTCGAGTCCCTGCGCCAGGCCAGTTTCGCCATTGACGAGCTGAGCCAGGTGGCCGTAGGGCTGCGGGGCGGCGTTTCGCGATTCAAAGTCTGATGAGCGAACTTGTGGTCAAGCGCGGCGCGGTGATGCCGGCCAAGCACGCATTGTTTCTGCTGTTCCGCATCGGCAACGAGCGGTTTGCCTTGCAAGCGCGCGAAGTGGCCGAGGTGCTGCCGCGTCTGCCATTGAAGCCGATTGTCAAGGCCCCGGACTGGGTCTCGGGTGTCTTCGCTTATCGCGGCGCGGTGGTGCCGGTGATCGACCTCAGCGCGCTGACGTTTGGCGAACCGGCGCAAGCCCGCACCAGCACGCGGCTGGTGCTGGTGCACTATTGGCCGGATGAGGACACACCTGCGCAGTTGCTCGGGCTGATCCTGGAGCAAGCCACCGACACCTTGCGCTGCAACCCGGCGGACTTTAAACCCTATGGCCTGGACAATCGCCAGGCGCCTTACCTGGGGCCGGTCCGTGAAGATGCCCAAGGGTTGCTGCAATGGGTGCGGGTGGCCGATCTGCTTGACGATCAGGTGCGCGCGCTGCTGTTTCCTTCGCCTCCCCTGGACATGGCGCTGCTTGAGGAGCGGCCATGAGCAGCGATCAGCGTTTTTTCGATTTTCTCAAGGAACGCATCGGCCTCGACGTGACGTCGGTGGGCCCGGCGATCATCGAGCGCGCGGTGCGCCAGCGCAGCACGGCCTCCAAGGCGCTGACGGCGGATGAGTATTGGCACACGTTGCAAGGTTCGCAGGACGAACAGCAGGCGTTGATCGAAGCGGTGATCGTTCCCGAAACCTGGTTTTTCCGCTACCCGGAATCCTTCGCCACCCTGGCGAAACTGGCGATCCAGCGCTTGGCCGACATCAACCATATGCGCGCGCTGCGGATACTCAGCCTGCCGTGTTCCACGGGCGAGGAGCCGTACTCCATTGCCATGGCCTTGCTCGATGCCGGGCTCAAGCCGCATCAGTTCAAGGTCGAAGGCATGGACGTCAGCCCGCTGTCGGTGGAAAAAGCCAGGCGTGCGCTGTACGGCAAGAATTCGTTTCGAGGCCAGGACATCGAGTTTCGCGAGCGGCATTTCAGTGCCGAAGAAGACGGCTATCGCCTCAGCGAACGGGTGCTGGAACAGGTGCGTTTGCAGGTCGGCAATCTGCTCGATCCGGCCTTGCTGGCCAGCGAGCCACCCTATGATTTTGTGTTCTGCCGCAACCTGCTGATCTATTTCGATCTGCCCACTCAGCAGCAAGTCTTCGAAGTACTCAAACGTCTGACGCATGTCGATGGCGTTTTGTTTATCGGCCCGGCCGAAGGCAATCTGCTCGGCCGTTTCGGTATGCGCTCGATTGGCATCCCGCAGTCTTTTGCGTTCAGCCGAAAAAGCGCGCCTGAGCCTGTGCCGGTCTTCGTGCCGACACCGCTGCCCGTGCGCCAACCGGTGCGCAGCGTGACACCGCCGCCGATACGCAATCGCCCGTTCACTGCCGTCGCGCCACTCGCCAACACCCCGAAAACGGCTAATCCGGACGCGGCCGCGCTGCTGGCGAACATCGCCGCGCTGGCCAACGAAGGCAAAAGCGCCGACGCCCGCGCGGCCTGCGAAAGTTATTTGCGCAGTCACGAACCGGTGGCCCAGGTGTTTTACTGGCTGGGGCTGCTCAGCGATGTCGCCGGCAGAGTCCTCGAAGCCCAGGGTTTTTATCGCAAGGCGTTGTATCTCGAACCGCAACATCCCGACGCTTTGATGCACCTGGCCGCCTTGCTGCAATCCCAGGGCGACACGGCGGGTGCGAAACGATTGCAGGACCGCGCCGCCCGCAGCGAGCGCGCCGCCGACAGTGAGCGTAAACGATGAACGTCTCCGACACCTTGAGCGTCACCCATGAAGATGCCCAGGCCATCGACGACTGCTGGAACCGTATCGGGATCCACGGCGACAAGTCCTGCCCGCTGCTGATCGAACACATTCACTGCCGCAACTGCGCGGTGTATTCCGCCGCGGCCACGCGCTTGCTCGACCGTTACGCCTTGCAACAGGACGATCGCCAGCAAGTCTCGGCAGCGGTCGAAATCGACGTAAAAACCCGTTCGTTGCTGATGTTCCGTCTCGGCGAAGAATGGCTGGGCCTGGCCACCCGCAGCCTGGTGGAAGTGGCGCCGCTGCAAGCGATTCACTCGTTGCCGCACCAGCGCTCCCGGGCCCTGCTTGGCGTGGCGAACGTGCGCGGTGCGTTGGTGGCGTGCCTGTCGCTGGTGGAACTGCTCGGCCTCGATGACACCGGCAGCGTGGCCTCCGGCGCGCGCGTGATGCCGAGGATGTTGATCATCGCCGCCCACGGCGGGCCGGTGGTGGTGCCGGTGGATGAAGTGGACGGGATTCACGCCATCGACGAACGCATCCTCGATGCCGCATCGCAATCCGGCACCCAGGCCAGTGCCAGATACACCCGGGGCGTGTTGCCATTCAAAGGTCGCAGCCTGCGTTGGCTGGATGAAGAACAGCTGTTGTCCGCCGTGACCCGGAGCCTCACATGACCCCCGAGCAAATGCGCGACGCCTCGTTGCTGGAGCTGTTCAGCCTCGAAGCCGAGGCCCAGACCCAGGTGCTGAGCGCAGGGCTTCTGGCGCTTGAACGCGATCCGACCCAGGCCGATCACCTCGAATCGTGCATGCGCGCGGCTCACTCGCTCAAGGGCGCGGCGCGGATTGTCGGGGTTGATGCCGGCGTCAGCGTCGCGCATGTGATGGAAGATTGCCTGGTCAGCGCGCAGGAAGGGCGCCTGTACTTGCGGCCAGAGCACATCGACGCCTTGTTGCAAGGCACCGATTTGCTGATGCGCATTGCGACGCCCAATAACAATCCCGGGCCGGCGGATATCGAGGCCTATGTGGCGTTGATGGCGCGGTTGCTGGATCCGCTGGCGCTGGCCATGCCGATCAGCACGCCGATCGCCCCGTTCATGGCCGAGTCCGAACCGGAGCCTGAAGCGCTCGCGCCAACGGTCGAAGCCCTGATTCCGGTCGCCGAGCCGCCACCCGCAGAACCCGCGAAAAGGACCCGGCGCACCACCGATACTGGCGAACGGGTGCTGCGCGTCACGGCTGAACGCTTGAACAGCCTGCTCGACCTGTCGAGCAAATCCTTGGTGGAAACCCAGCGACTCAAGCCGCACCTGGCCACGATGCAACGCCTCAAGCGCATGCAGAACAATGGCCTGCGGGCGCTGGAAAATCTCAACGTGCATCTCAAGGAACATGCCTTGAGCCTCGAAGCCCAGGAGGCCCTGAGCGATGCCCGGCGACTGCTGGCCGAGGCGCAGCAAGTGCTGGTGGAAAAAAACGCCGAACTGGATGAGTTTGCCTGGCAAGCCAGTCAACGGGCGCAGGTGTTGTACGACACCGCGCTGGCCTGTCGCATGCGGCCGTTTGCCGACGTGTTGGGCGGGCAAGTGCGTATGGTCCGCGACCTCGGACGCAGCCTCGGTAAACAGGTGCGGCTGGAGATCGAGGGCGAGAAAACCCAGGTGGATCGTGACGTCCTGGAAAAACTCGAGGCACCGCTGACGCACTTGCTGCGCAATGCCGTCGATCACGGCATCGAGTCCCCCGAACAACGTCTGCTGGCCGGTAAACCTGAAGAAGGTCTGATTCGTCTGCGCGCCTCACATCAAGCCGGGTTGTTGGTGCTGGAGTTGAGCGATGACGGTCACGGTGTCGACCTGGAAAAGGTCCGCCGCAGCATCATCGCGCGGCAACTGTCCCCGGCCGAAACCGCTGCCCAGTTGAGCGAAGAAGAGCTGCTGACGTTCCTGTTTCTGCCGGGTTTCAGCCTGCGCGACACGGTCACCGAAGTGTCCGGGCGCGGCGTCGGCCTCGATGCGGTTCAGCACATGGTCCGTCAGTTGCGCGGTGCGGTGGTGCTGGAGCAGACGGCGGGCGAGGGCAGCCGTTTTCACCTCGAAGTGCCGCTGACGTTGTCGGTGGTGCGCAGTCTGGTGGTGGAGGTCGGTGACGAGGCGTACGCGTTTCCGCTGGCGCACATCGAACGCATGTGCGACCTGGCGCCGGAGGACATCGTTCAGGTCGAAGGGCGTCAGCACTTCTGGCACGAAGGCCGGCATGTCGGGCTGGTCGCTGCCAGTCAGCTGTTGCAGCGTCCGGCGAGCCCGAGCAGCCAGCAAACCCTGAAAGTCGTGGTGATCCGCGAGCGCGAGGCGATTTACGGTGTGGCGGTCGAGCGATTCATCGGCGAGCGAACGCTGGTCGTTTTGCCGCTGGACGAACGTCTGGGCAAGGTGCAGGACATTTCCGCCGGGGCTTTGCTCGACGACGGGTCGGTGGTGCTGATCGTCGACGTTGAAGACATGCTGCGCTCGGTGGACAAACTGCTCAACACCGGGCGTCTGGAGCGGATTGCCCGCCAGGGCAACCAGGCGGTAGAGGCGGCTCGCAAACGGATTCTGGTGGTCGACGATTCGTTGACCGTTCGCGAGTTGCAGCGCAAGTTGTTGCTCAATCGCGGTTACGACGTGGCCGTGGCGGTCGACGGTATGGATGGCTGGAACGCCCTGCGTTCGGAGGATTTTGATCTGCTGATCACTGACATTGATATGCCGCGCATGGACGGCATCGAACTGGTGTCTTTGTTGCGCCAGGACAATCGCCTGCAATCGCTGCCGGTTATGGTGGTGTCCTATAAAGATCGCGAAGAGGACCGTCGTCGTGGACTGGACGCCGGAGCCGACTATTATCTAGCCAAAGCCAGTTTTCATGACGACGCCCTGCTTGATGCAGTGGTTGAGCTCATCGGAGGAGCGCGGGCATGAAAATAGCGATCGTCAACGATATGCCCATGGCGGTGGAGGCTCTGCGCCGCGCCCTGGCATTCGAACCGGCGCATGAAGTGGTCTGGGTTGCCAGCAATGGCGCCGAGGCGGTGCAACGTTGCGCCGAAAATACCCCGGACCTGATCCTGATGGACCTGATCATGCCGGTGATGGACGGCGTGGAGGCTACCCGGCGGATCATGGCCGAGACGCCTTGTGCCATCGTCATTGTCACGGTCGACCGTCAGCAGAACGTGCACCGGGTGTTCGAGGCCATGGGCCACGGCGCGCTGGACGTGGTCGACACCCCGGCCATCGGTGCCGGCAATGCCCAAGAGGCGGCGGCGCCGTTGTTGCGCAAGATCATGAACATTGGCTGGCTGATTGGTGACAAGGGCAATCGCGAACGACCGGCCCCCAGTCCGCTGCGCAGTTCGGCTTCGCGCCAGCGTCTGGTCGCGATCGGCTCGTCCGCAGGTGGCCCGGCAGCGCTGGAAGTTTTGCTCAAGGGCCTGCCACAGGATTTTTCGACCGCGATCGTGCTGGTGCAGCATGTGGACCAGGTGTTCGCCGCCGGCATGGCCGAATGGCTCAGCAGCGCCAGCGGCCTGAAGGTGCGCCTGGCCCAGGAAGGCGAGCCCCCGCAGGCCGGCACGGTGTTGCTGGCCGGCACCAACCACCATATTCGCTTGCTGAAAAACGGCACGCTGGCCTATACCGCCGATCCGGTCAACGAGATCTATCGGCCCTCGATCGATGTGTTTTTCGAGAGCGTGGCCAGTTACTGGAACGGCGATGCCGTGGGGGTTTTGCTCACCGGCATGGGGCGGGACGGTGCGCAGGGGCTTAAACTCATGCGCCAACAGGGTTACCTGACCATCGCTCAGGACCAACAAAGCAGTGCGGTTTACGGAATGCCGAAAGCGGCAGCGGCCATTGATGCCGCCGTGGAAGTACGCCCACTGGACAAGATAGCGCCACGATTGCTGGAGATTTTCCCAAAATGAAGACTTTTCGCAGCAATCCTGGCCCAAGCAGTATTCAGGTGACCGCACATGACTGACTTACAGCTCGACGACTTCAAGACCGACGAAAACGCCGCCATGGTGTTGTTGGTGGACGATCAGGCAATGATCGGGGAGGCGGTACGCCGCGGGTTGTCGAACGAAGACAATATCGACTTCCACTTCTGCGCCGACCCGCACCAGGCCATTGCGCAGGCGATCCGCATCAAACCGACGGTGATCCTGCAGGATTTGGTAATGCCTGGGCTGGATGGCCTGAGCCTGGTGCGTGAATACCGCAACCATCCTGCGACCAAGAACATCCCGATCATTGTCCTGTCGACCAAGGAAGACCCGCTGATCAAGAGCGCGGCGTTTGCGGCCGGGGCCAATGATTATCTGGTCAAGCTGCCGGACAACATCGAACTGGTGGCGCGCATTCGCTATCACTCGCGGTCCTACATGACGCTGTTGCAGCGCGATGCCGCCTACCGCGCGTTGCGGGTCAGCCAGCAGCAGTTGCTCGACACCAACCTGGTGCTGCAACGGCTGATGAACTCCGACGGCTTGACCGGGCTGTCGAACCGCCGGCACTTCGACGAATACCTGGAACTGGAATGGCGCCGTTCGCTGCGCGATCAAAGCCAGTTGTCGCTGCTGATGATCGATGTCGACTACTTCAAGTCCTACAACGACAGCTTTGGCCACCTCGAAGGCGACGAAGCCCTGCGTAAAGTCGCCACCGCGATTCGCGATGCGAGCGCCCGACCTTCGGACCTGCCGGCCCGTTACGGGGGTGAGGAGTTTGTCCTGGTGCTGCCCAACACCACGCCGGGCGGCGCACGACTGGTGGCGGAAAAACTCCGCATGACCGTGGAGGCGCTGAAAATTCCGCACATTTTCCCCAGCGAAGGCTCAAGCCTGACCATCAGCATCGGCCTGTCGACCATGATCCCGCAGCCGGGCAGCGATTGCCGGCAACTGATCTCGGCGGCGGACAAGGGGCTGTACCTGGCGAAGAACAATGGGCGTAATCAGGTCGGCATTGAGTGAGGATTGGTTGGGATTTTGTGCTGCGGCTTGAATCCACCCCTCACCCCAGCCCTCTCCCCAGGGGGGAGAGGGGGAAAGGGAGCAGATCTTCAAGCTTTTCAAAGCCTGAGTTCGACTCGGAATTTCAGGTCGATGTAACTCTAAGAACAACTCGGTCAGTCCCCTCTACCCTCTGGGGAGAGGGTTAGGGTGAGGGGAACGATCTCAAGCCAGGCAAATAACCTCAATCCATTCGCCCCTAAAGCCGCCAGGCGGGCTGCCGTGACAGCTTGATTACGTTATACTCGCCGGCTTTCAAAAGTTCGCCAACGAGTGCTGCCCGCCATGGAAATCAACCCGATCCTTAACAGTATCAAGGACCTGTCCGAGCGCTCCGAAACTATTCGGGGGTATCTTTGACTACGATCAAAAGCATGAGCGTCTGACTGAAGTCAATCGCGAGCTTGAAGATCCGGCTGTCTGGAACAACCCGTCGTACGCTCAGGAACTGGGCCGCGAGCGGTCGCTGCTGGCTCAGATCGTCGAAACCCTCGACGAAATGCACAGCGGTCTGGCCGACGCCAAAGATTTGCTGCTGATGTCCGCCGAAGAAGAAGACCAGGCCGCCGTCGATGACGTCGCTGCCGAAGTCGAGCGCCTGCGCGAGTCGCTGGAAAAACTCGAATTCCGTCGCATGTTCAGCGGTGAGATGGACGCCAACAACGCCTACCTGGACATCCAGGCCGGCTCCGGCGGTACCGAAGCCCAGGACTGGGCCAACATCCTGCTGCGCATGTACCTGCGCTGGGCTGACAAACGCGGTTTCGACGCGACCATCATGGAGCTGTCCGCCGGTGAAGTCGCCGGGATCAAGGGCGCCACGGTCCACATCAAGGGCGAATACGCCTTTGGCTGGCTGCGCACCGAGATCGGCGTGCACCGTCTGGTGCGCAAGAGCCCGTTCGACTCCGGCAACCGTCGCCACACCTCGTTCTCGGCCGTGTTCGTGTCGCCGGAAATCGATGACAACATCGAAATCGACATCAACCCGTCGGACCTGCGCATCGACACCTACCGCTCCTCGGGTGCCGGTGGTCAGCACGTAAACACCACCGACTCGGCCGTACGTATTACTCACGTACCGACCAACACCGTGGTCAGTTGCCAGAACGAACGCTCCCAGCACGCCAACAAAGACACCGCGATGAAAATGTTGCGGGCGCGCTTGTACGAGCAGGAAGTGCAGAAACGCAACGCCGCCTCCCAGGCCCTGGAAGACACCAAGTCGGACATCGGCTGGGGTCACCAGATTCGCTCTTACGTGCTCGATGCGTCGCGAATCAAGGATTTGCGCACTAACATCGAACGCAGTGACTGCGACAAGGTACTGGACGGCGATATCGACGAATACCTGGTGGCGAGCCTGAAACAAGGGCTGTAAAGGCACGCGTTACAGGGTCACCACGACCCTGTAGGAGCGAGGCTTGCCCGCGAACCCTGCCGCAAGGCAGGGGCAACGAACCCGTGATGGAATTTTTAAAGACATGAGCGACCTACAACTCGACCCGCAAGCCCTGCAACAGGAAGAAAACTCCCTGATCGCCCTGCGCAAGGAAAAGCTTGCTGCCGAGCGCGCCAAGGGCAATGCCTTCCCCAACGACTTCCGCCGCGAAAACTACTGCGAAGAACTGCAGAAGAAATACGCGGAAAAGACCAAGGAAGAGCTGGCAGAGGCTGCGATCCCGGTCAAGGTTGCCGGTCGCATCATGCTCAACCGTGGCTCGTTCATGGTGATCCAAGACATGACCGGGCGCATTCAGGTCTACGTCAACCGTAAAACCCTGTCCGAAGAAACCCTGGCCTCGGTGAAAACCTGGGACATGGGCGACATCATTGCCGCCGTTGGCACCCTGGCCCGTTCCGGCAAAGGCGACCTGTACGTTGAAATGACTGAAGTGCGCCTGCTGACCAAGTCGCTGCGCCCGCTGCCGGACAAGCACCACGGCCTGACCGACACCGAACAGCGCTACCGTCAGCGCTACGTTGACCTGATCGTCAACGAAGAGGTGCGCCAGACCTTCCGCGTGCGTTCGCAAGTGATTGCGCACATCCGCAGCTTCCTGATGAAGCGCGACTTCCTCGAAGTCGAAACGCCAATGCTGCAAACCATTCCTGGCGGCGCGGCGGCCAAGCCGTTCGAGACGCACCACAACGCGCTGGACATGGAAATGTTCCTGCGTATCGCGCCTGAGCTGTACTTGAAGCGCCTGGTGGTTGGCGGCTTCGAGAAAGTGTTCGAGATCAACCGCAACTTCCGTAACGAAGGCGTTTCGACTCGTCACAACCCGGAATTCACCATGTTGGAGTTCTACCAGGCGTACGCCGACTACGAAGACAACATGGACCTGACCGAAGAACTGTTCCGCGAACTGGCGCAGCTGGTTCTGGGCAGCACCGACGTGCCTTACGGCGACAAAGTGTTCCACTTCGGCGAACCGTTCGTGCGTCTGTCGGTGTTCGACTCGATCCTCAAGTACAACCCCGAGCTGACCGCTGACGACCTGACCGACATCGAGAAGGCTCGCGCCATCGCCAAGAAGGCCGGCGCCAAGGTGCTGGGCTTCGAAGGTCTGGGCAAATTGCAGGTGATGATTTTCGAAGAACTGGTCGAGCACAAGCTGGAGCAGCCGCATTTCATCACTCAGTACCCGTTCGAAGTGTCGCCGCTGGCCCGTCGTAACGACGAGAACCCGAACGTCACCGACCGTTTTGAACTGTTCATCGGTGGCCGTGAAATCGCCAACGCCTATTCCGAGTTGAACGACGCGGAAGACCAGGCCGAGCGCTTCATGGCTCAGGTAGCCGACAAGGACGCGGGCGACGACGAAGCCATGCACTACGACGCCGACTTCGTTCGCGCGCTGGAGTACGGCATGCCGCCAACGGCCGGTGAAGGGATCGGCATCGACCGTCTGGTGATGTTGCTGACCAACTCACCGTCGATCCGCGACGTGATCCTGTTCCCGCACATGCGGCCGCAAGCGTAAGTGTTTCAATAAAAAAGCCGCCTATAACAGGCGGCTTTTTATTGCCTGTCTGGTACAAACGTATCAAATGGTTACTTTTGAAGTAAGAGAGGAATACCTGTCGTGAACCGTGCAATTGCTCAAGAAGGTGCAGCGGGCGTCGCCACTGCGGTCGCTGAAAGCGTTCAGTACCAAGGTCGCAAGGCCAGCCGACAGGGCAGCGAGCAGCGTCGACAGGATATTCTCGATGCGGCGATGCGCATTGTCGTGCGAGATGGCGTGCGGGCCGTGCGTCACCGTGCGGTAGCCGCAGAGGCCGGCGTGCCGCTGTCGGCCACCACGTACTACTTCAAGGATATCGATGACTTGCTCACCGATACCTTCGCCCAATACGTCGAACGCAGTGCCGCGTTCATGGCCAAGCTGTGGGTGAACAACGAGGGCCTGCTGCGCGAGATGGTGGTCAGCGGCGACGGCAGCCCTGAGTCGCGCTCGCAACTGGCCGACGACATTGCGCGGTTGATGGCGGACTATGTGCACCGGCAACTGATCAATCGCCGCGAACACTTGATGGCCGAACAGGCGTTCCGTCAGGAAGCGTTGCTGAACCCGCGCCTGGCGCTGTTGGTACGCTCGCATCAACAGATTCTGCTACAGGGTACGTGCCAGCTTTTCCAGGTATTGGGTTCGCGCGAACCGCAACAGGATGCCAAGGTGTTGACGGCGATTATCGGACGGATGGAATATCAGGGCCTGCTCAACGACGCCGAGCCTGTCGCCGAAGCTGAAATGCTCGGTATCCTCAATCGCTACATGCACCTGGTATTGGCGTCGGTGTGATTCCGGGGTGCACCGCGACCCTGTAGGAGCGAGGCTTGCCCGCGAAGGCGGCTTAACATTCAACATCTATGTTGACTGACATATCGCCATCGCGGGCAAGCCTCGCTCCTACAGGTTCGATGACCATCCGGGGCTGCGTGTGTTCATAGGGAGTGTTGAATGAAAGCCTGGCGTGTCGTTGTGATCGCCTTGTCGTTCCTGCTGCTCAGTGGCTGTCTGGTGACCTTCAAGGACCCACTGCCCGCCAGCGACCCCGCGCCCAAAGGTTTACTGGGCAAATGGACCAGCACCAACGCCTGGGGCGAACCGATGAACCTGGAGCTGACGCGTCTGGGCGACAATCGCTATCAGGCGGTCAGCTACTTCAAGGCCAAACCCAAAGAGCGTGAAGCCTACCCCTTTACGGTGTCGCGCCATGGCAACCGCTGGTACTTGTCGGCGAAGGTCCCGGCGCAGTTCGGCGGGCATTTCACGATTGCCGGTTTTGAACTCACCGATAAGCATGAATTGGTGGTCTACAACCTCGATCTCGAGCAGATCAATCAAGCCCTCGGGCAAAAAGTTCTGAGTGGCGAAGGCTTCGCGACCGATGATGGCAACGGCGTCTTGATCAACAACAGCATGGACCAGGTCTTTGCCTACCTCGATGATCCGGCCAATTCCGATGTCTTCGTCGAGGCGGTGCGCTATCAGCGCCTGGCCAAAACCAAATAAATCCAGCACGTAAACGGTTTTTCTACAGGAGTTTCGGGTGGACGATTACCAGCAGACGATACGCATTTTGTCCGATCGCATTGTGCTGGCGCAGACGCCGATCCGCGTCCTCGATGCGGTCAAGTGGGACGACAACATCCGCAAGGGTTTCCTCAAGGCCAAGGGCAAGGAAATGCCGGCCGTGGACCGCGACTATTACCTCAATCGGCCGCTGTCGTTTGACTCCAGCAAAGTGAAGCTGGAGTTCCAGAACATCGAGCGTGACATCACCCGTCAGCTCGGCCAGTTCAACCCGGTCGGCCAGATCATGCGGCGCATGTGCAAGGAATACCGGATGGTGGTGCGCATGCTCGAAGCGCGCGGCACCGAGGATTTCGGGCTGATTTCCCAGGAGCTGTATGGCGCTGCGTCCGACGCGTTCCACGCCGGCGACCCGACCCTGTCCGACCTCGGCCTGATGCTCTCCGATTACCTGAACAACATCGATGGCCGCGGTGACCTGAAGGACGAGCCGAAAATCCTCACCGCCAAGGATGCCGTGCATCTGTTGCAAACCCGCTTGAGCAAAGTGTTTGGCGAAGCCGAGGAAACCATTCGGGTGTTCGAGTCCGACGGCATCGTGGCCGATGCGGCGGCTGGTGCCGACTACATCAAGATCCGCACCGACGCGATGTTCAACGAACGTGACGTGCGCGCCCTGGAAGTGCATGAAGGGCTGGTGCATGTCGGCACCACGCTCAACGGGTTGAACCAGCCGATCTGCACCTTCCTGTCCAAAGGCCCGCCGTCGTCGACGGTGACCCAGGAAGGCCTGGCGATCCTGATGGAAATCATCACCTTCGCCTCTTACCCGAGCCGCCTGCGCAAGCTGACCAACCGCACCCGGGCCATTCACATGGTGGAGGAGGGAGCGGACTTCCTGCAGGTCTTCGAGTTCTTCCGCGAGCAAGGTTTTGAAATGGCTGAAAGCTACGGCAATGCCAGCCGGGTGTTCCGTGGTTCGATACCGACCGGGCTGCCATTTACCAAAGACTTGTCCTACCTCAAGGGCTTTATCATGGTTTACAACTACATTCAGTTGGCCGTGCGTAAAGGCAAGCTTGAGCAGATTCCGCTGCTGTTTTGCGGCAAGACCACGCTGGAAGACATGCGCACCTTGCGCCAGTTGGTGGATGAAGGGCTGGTGGTGCCGCCGAAGTATTTGCCGGATCAGTTCCGCGACCTGAACGCACTGTCGGCGTGGATGTGCTTCTCCAACTTCCTCAACCACCTGAGCCTGGACCGGATCGAAGCGGATTACTCCAATATTTTGTGATCACCACAAGACCTGTAGGAGCGAGGCTTGCCCGCGAAGTCGATATGTCAGTCAACATAGATGTTGAATGTTAAACCGCCTTCGCGGGCAAGCCTCGCTCCTACAGGTTCGCGGTGCTTTCCCACTCCATCTCTGCGAGGTTTCAACGGATGAGAATCCTCGGCATCCTCTGCCTTCTCCTGACCTTGAGCGGTTGCAGCTCGCTGCTGTTCTACCCCGAACCCGGTCAGCTGTTCACCCCGGAAAAGGCCAAGCTCGAATACCGCGAAGTGACCCTCACCACCGCCGATGGCCTCAGGCTGAACGCTTGGTGGCTGCCGGCGAAAAAAGGTGTCGAGGTCAAAGGCACGGTGCTGCACCTGCACGGCAACGGCGGCAATCTGCCGATGCATCTGGGCGGCAGTTGGTGGTTGCCGGAGGAAGGCTATCAAGTGCTGCTGATCGACTATCGCGGATACGGGTTATCCGAAGGTGAACCGAGCCTGCCGGCGATTTATCAGGACATCGACGCCGCGTTCAAGTGGCTCGATCAGGCGCCGGAGGTCAAAGGCAAGCCGTTGATCCTGCTCGGCCAGAGCCTTGGCGGTTCGATGGCCGTGCATTACCTGGTTCAGCATCCGGAACGCCAGAAACAACTCAAGGCTTTCGTCCTCGACGGCGTGCCCGCCAGTTACCGCAGCATCGGCCAGTTCGCCCTGAGCAATTCCTGGCTGACCTGGGCGTTCCAGGTGCCGCTTTCATGGCTGGTGCCGGACGGCGACAGCGCGATCAATTCCATGGCGCAGCTCAACGGCGTGCCGAAACTGATCTACCACAGCATCGACGATCCGATCGTGCCCCTTTCCAACGGCATCCGTCTGTATCAAGCTGCGCCGCCGCCGCGAGTGCTGCAACTGACCCGTGGCGGTCATGTGCAGACCTTTGCCGACCCGGTCTGGCGCAAGGTCATGCTGCGTTATCTCGACGATCCGCAGCACTTCAACGGCCTGCGCCGCCTGGGTGAAATCCCCAATTACCCGGCACCCCCGAATTCAGAAGATGAACCCTCAGAGAGTCCGCAATGAGTGAAGAACGTAACGCTATCCCGCTGATCATCACCGGTATCTGCAGCATCCTCGGCACTGTTGGCGCCTTGTGGTACTACGGCTACCTGCACTTCGCCAAACCCGAAGATGCGCTGCTGCTCAGCGACTTCACCATGCTCAAGACCGTGCCGGGCGAAGACTACAAAGTCTCCCTGGAGCCGGCGCCGCAAGTGGCCCAGTGCATCGATGGCGTGCTGGTGATGTTCGACACTGAACAGAAAGGCCTGACCGGTGTACTGGTCAACAGCAAGAAAAAAGCCGTGCGCTGCATGGGCGAGGAAACCCCGCAGAAACTGCAACCGTAGCGCGGCTGAAAAGATCGCAGCCTCGTTGCACTCGACAGCTCCTACAGGGGAACGCATTCCAATGTAGGAGCTGTCGAGTGCAACGAGGCTGCGATCTTTTGATCTTTAAAAAAAGCCCCACCTGATCGACTCAGGCGGGGCTTTTGTGTTTCAGCAGGCGAAGCTTAGTTCGAGCTGATAGCCGAACGCGGGATCACTGGCTGGTTGTCGTTGGAAATGGTCACTTCCACACGACGGTTCATCGCACGACCCGAGGTGCTGGTGTTTTCAGCAACCGGGTATTCCTTGCCATAACCCTGGGCAACGATGCGCGCTGGATCAACGCCCATCTTCACCAGTGCGGTGCGCACGGAACCGGCACGACGCTCGGACAGCGACTGGTTGTGGCCTGCGCTACCAGTGCTGTCGGTGTAGCCTTCGACGATCACTTTGCGATCAGGGTTTTCCTGAAGGAACTGCGCCAGTTTGTTGATGTTCACCAGACCGCTGGATTTCAGGTCAGCACGGTCGGTGGCGAACAGCACGTCACCGAAGGTCACCAGCGTACCGCGATCGGTCTGCTTGGCGTTCAGGCTGTCCTGCAACTGCTTGATCTGCTGATCGCGAGCATCGAGACGCGCCTGGGCACGTTGCGCGGCTGCGTTTTTCAGATTGGCTTCAGCGGTGCGCAGAGCGATGGTCTGCTTCGCCACTTCAACACGCTGATTGGTCAGGTAGGCCAGTTGATCGACCTCGTTCGGATCTTTCTTGTCCAGATAAGCCTTGTCGGCCTTGTCCAGGTAATCGCTGGCGTCTTTGGTTTCCAGTGCCGCGACTTTGCTGGCTTGCGGGTTGGCTTGCAGGCCGCTGTAGTTGGTGCGGGCCAGTTCCAGGTTCGCGTTAGGCGGGGTGGAGCAGGCAGCCAGTGCAACGCTTGCGGCCAGGAGAGCGGGGATCATCAATTGTTTACGCATAATAATTCGTCCTTTCTATCGATAAGAGCTTCAAGTCTGGTATCGGGATGCGCGCTTACTGCACGGTGCGCTGGCTTTCCTGACGCAGTTCCTGAACCCCTTTCTGAGAGTCCTTCACAGCCTGTTCGGCTTTCATCGCCTGAGCTTTGCGTTCAGCCACACGAGCGTCCCACTCAGCTTGCTCGGCCAGCACTTTGGCCTCGGCATACTTCTTGTCATGCATGGCGATTTCGGCTTGTTTGAGCTTGTCTTGCGCGGACTTCATTTCCACGGCAGCAAACTCGGTACCGCCGGCGCTGACGGCGCCATTCACAGCGGATTGGGTCACGGCGAATTGCTCGGTCGGCGGATTGCCGGCACAACCGGCCAGTACGAAGCTGCTGCCGATTGCCAAAGCAGCCAGTTTCAAACCGCGCAGGTGATTGAACGAGGTCTTGGCAGTGCTGATCTTCATGGTCTTCAACTCCATTGGTATAACTCCTGAAAAACTTAAAAATCCATGCTGGGCAAGGAGCCGTAACCGTCGATTTCCGGGGGTGTTTTGAAACGGCCGTCCCAGGCGTGGTTACTGGCTGTGACCCGAGGGGTTTTTCAAAAGTTCAGAGAAGATGGCCTATCGCCCGAAAATACTTTGACCGAACGGACAAGGCTCTAAATCGGGAACTTTGGCGATGTGCAGCGGTATACCCGACCTTTTAAAGGCTCGGGATACGCAATTATTGAAGGGGGTACGCAGGTCAATGTGGGAGCGGGCTTGCTCGCGAAGGCGGTGTGTCAGTCAACATTTTTATCAACTGATACGGCCTCTTCGCGAGCAAGCCGCTCCCACAGGGTTCAGTGGGGAATCAATGTTTCTGCTTGTCGTCACCGGAAGACAAGTCGTGCAAGTGACGACGGGACAACGCGAGGAAACGCGGGGTCGGGCCGACGTCTTCGTACAGCGGATCACCTTCTTCATCGGTGGCCACCACGGTCGATCCTTTCACGTAGGGAAAGCTCTTTTCGAGCTCTTCCAGCGCGGCGCCGATCAGCTCGCCAAGCAGTTCTTCGGGCTGGCGTTTGGGGTACATCTCGGTAATCGCCGCCAGCCGTGCGGCTGCTTCCATGTCCAGATGAATCCTGTAACCGGTGTCGGTCAGGCGACCTTTTGCGTTTTCTTCCCAATGCTGGGCAAGTTCGCGGATTTTCATAAAAACCTCATTTCGCTCCTGCTCGTGGCAGGCGGTGTGAGTGTCCGCCAATGGTCGGCGGCAAGCCGTTGTACGGCTTACTCTTCAGACTAGCTGGAACCCGCAAGGTTTAACGTCCCTTCGTCGTCTGCTTGTAAGAAGCGCTTTAGAGCGGCACTCTCTGTGATCAGAGCATGGCATTCATAGACACCCGGATTTCGCTGGAGAACTGCTGATGACCGATATTGATGCACGCTTGCGCGAGGACGTTCACCTGTTGGGTGAGCTGTTGGGCAACACCATTCGTGAACAGTACGGGGACGGCTTTCTCGACAAGATCGAGCAGATCCGCAAGGGCGCAAAAGCCGACCGTCGCGGTTCGATGGACGCTGAACTGAGCGCCAGCCTCAACCAGTTGAGCGAAGAAGAGTTGCTGCCGGTGGCGCGAGCGTTCAACCAGTTTCTCAACCTGGCCAATATCGCCGAGCAATATCAGCTGATTCACCGCCGCGAGGAGTCGCAGCCCGCCCCGTTTGAAGCACGAGTGCTGCCGGAACTGCTCGCTCGCCTGCGCGCCGAAGGCCATAGCGCTGAATCACTGGCCCGGCAACTGGGCCGGCTGGAGATCGAACTGGTCCTCACCGCGCACCCGACCGAAGTCGCACGCCGCACGCTGATCCAGAAATACGACGCCATCGCCGCGCAACTGGCCGCCCAGGACCATCGCGACCTGACCTCTGCCGAGCGCGAGCAGATCCAGGCGAAGTTGCAGCGCCTGATCGCCGAAGCCTGGCACACCGAAGAAATCCGCCGCACGCGCCCGACGCCGGTCGATGAAGCCAAATGGGGTTTTGCGGTGATCGAGCATTCGCTGTGGCAAGCGATCCCCAACTACATGCGCAAGGCCGATAAAGCCCTGCATGACGCCACCGGCTTGCACCTGCCGCTGGAAGGCGCACCGATTCGCTTTGCTTCCTGGATGGGCGGCGACCGTGACGGCAACCCTAACGTGACGGCCGCCGTGACCCGTGAAGTGTTGCTACTGGCGCGCTGGATGGCCGCTGATTTGTATGTGCGCGATGTCGATCACCTCGCCGCTGAACTGTCGATGCAGCAGGCCAGCGATGCGCTCAAAGCCAAGGCCGGGGACAGCGCCGAACCTTATCGTGCCGTACTCAAACAATTGCGTGAGCGTCTGCGAGCGACGCGTAACTGGGCGCATGCCTCGTTGACGGCCACCACCCCGGCGCCGGCCGATGTGCTGCATAACAACCGTGACCTGCTGGATCCGCTGGAGTTGTGTTACCAGTCTTTGCACGAGTGCGGCATGGGCGTGATCGCGGACGGTCCGTTGCTCGATTGCCTGCGTCGGGCGGTGACCTTCGGCCTGTTCCTGGTTCGGCTCGATGTACGTCAGGACTCGTCCCGCCACACGGCGGCGATGACTGAAATCACCGATTACCTTGGGTTAGGTCGCTACGAAGACTGGAGCGAGGAAGAGCGCATCGCCTTCCTGGTGCGTGAACAGAACAACCGTCGGCCGTTGCTGCCGGCGTACTTCAAACCGTCGGCCGACACCGCCGAAGTGCTGGCGACGTGCCGCGAAATTGCCGCCGCCCCGGGAGCTTCGCTCGGCTCTTATGTGATCTCCATGGCCGGCGCCGCATCCGACGTGCTTGCCGTGCAACTGTTGCTCAAAGAGTCCGGGGTGTTGCGGCCGATGCGCGTGGTGCCGCTGTTCGAAACCCTCGCCGACCTCGACAACGCCGGCCCGGTGATCGAAAAGCTGTTGCTGCTGCCGGGCTATCGCTCGCGCCTGCAAGGGCCGCAGGAAGTGATGATCGGCTATTCCGACTCGGCCAAGGACGCTGGCACCACCGCCGCGGCCTGGGCGCAGTATCGGGCGCAGGAGCGTTTGGTCGATATCTGCCGCGAGCAGCAAGTCGAACTGTTGTTGTTCCACGGTCGCGGCGGCACCGTGGGACGCGGCGGCGGTCCGGCGCACGCGGCGATTCTGTCGCAGCCACCCGGTTCTGTAGCGGGACGTTTCCGCACCACCGAACAGGGGGAAATGATTCGTTTCAAATTCGGCCTGCCGGACATCGCCGAGCAAAACCTCAATCTGTACCTGGCGGCGGTGCTGGAAGCGACCTTGCTGCCGCCCCCTCCACCGGAACCGGCCTGGCGCCATCTGATGGACGAATTGGCCGCCGACGGGGTCAAGGCTTACCGCGCCGTGGTGCGGGAAAATCCGCAGTTCGTTGAGTATTTCCGCCAGTCCACCCCGGAACAGGAATTGGGCCGTTTGCCGTTGGGCAGCCGTCCGGCCAAGCGCCGCGCCGGCGGGATCGAAAGCCTGCGCGCCATTCCATGGATCTTCGGCTGGACCCAGACCCGCTTGATGTTGCCGGCCTGGCTCGGCTGGGAAGCCGCGCTGAGCAAGGCGCTGGAACGTGGCGAAGGCGAACTGCTGGGGCAGATGCGCGAACAGTGGCCGTTTTTCCGTACGCGCATCGATATGCTGGAAATGGTGTTGGCCAAAGCCGATGCCGACATCGCCCGATCCTACGATGAGCGTCTGGTCGAGCCGGATTTGCTTCCATTGGGTGCGCATTTACGCGACCTATTGTCGCAGGCCTGCGCCGTGGTCCTTGGGCTGACCGGTCAGTCCCAGCTACTGGCACATAGCCCAGCCACCCTCGAATTCATCCGCTTGCGCAACACCTATCTCGACCCGCTTCATCTATTGCAGGCCGAACTGTTGGCCCGTTCGCGGCAACAGGAAGTGGCGCAGGGCAGCCCGGTAGAGCAGGCGCTGCTGGTGTCTGTGGCGGGGATTGCTGCCGGTTTGCGAAATACCGGCTAAGGTTTTCGTCGTGGGGGAAGGCACCCGACGCGAGCTTCGGGTGCCGGCGGGCGAAGGGCGGAAAAGGTCTGCCAGGCGACAGTTAATGATGGGGTTGCGACTTGGGGTACCCCGTCGAAAGGTCACGCAAGGCGCGGGTTTCTCCGACTTTCGGCGGCTTGTGTGGTCCGGGCCTGCTGTGTATCTTGATCAGCCTTTGACCGTTTGGGCGGTCACGACCCTGTTTTTGAGATTGGCCCCACGAGGCGAATCCGTTGTTATCTATATAAAAAATTGAGGAGCACATCGATGCGCGTCATTCTGCTGGGAGCTCCCGGGGCCGGTAAAGGTACTCAGGCTAAGTTCATCACCGAAAAGTTCGGCATCCCGCAAATCTCCACCGGCGACATGCTGCGTGCCGCGGTCAAGGCCGGCACCGAGCTGGGCCTGATCGCCAAGAGCGTCATGGACAGCGGTGGCCTGGTTTCCGATGACCTGATCATCAATCTGGTCAAGGAACGCATCAGCCAGGCCGATTGCGCCAACGGTTTCCTGTTCGACGGTTTCCCGCGCACCATTCCCCAGGCTGAAGCCCTGGTGAAAGCCGGCGTCGAGCTGGACCACGTGCTGGAAATCGACGTTAAAGACGAAGACATCGTCCAGCGTATCGCTGGCCGTCGTGTTCACGAGGCCAGCGGCCGCGTGTACCACATCGTCTACAACCCGCCGAAAATTGCCGGTAAAGACGACATCACCGGTGAAGAGCTGGTACAGCGCAAAGACGACACCGAAGAAACCGTGCGTCATCGCCTGTCGGTCTACCACGCCCAGACCGAGCCTCTGGTGAAGTTTTACCAGGAACTGTCCGTCGCTCAGGGCAAACCGAAGTACAGCCACGTCGAAGGCATTGGCTCGGTTGAAGCGATCACCGGCAAGGTGCTTGAAGCGCTGAACTGAAAAGACTGATCCGCTTCATCTTCTACGGCCCGCTTGCGGGCCGTAGTTGTTTATACTGGCGCACTTTTTCTGACCTCTCTTACGGAAACATCGATGAGCACCTTGCTGGCCCTGGACACCGCGACTGAAGCTTGCTCCGTTGCCTTGCTGCATGACGGCAAAGTCACGAGCCATTACGAGGTGATCCCGCGCCTGCATGCGCAGAAGCTGTTGCCGATGATCCAGCAGCTGCTCGCCGATGCCGGCACCACCCTGCAAGCGGTCGATGCCATCGCCTTCGGCCGTGGGCCGGGCGCATTCACCGGCGTGCGGATCGCCATCGGCGTGGTGCAAGGCCTGGCGTTTGCTCTGGATCGACCGGTGTTGCCGGTCTCCAACCTGGCGGTGCTGGCGCAACGGGCGTATCGCGAACACGGCGTGAGCCAGGTCGCGGCCGCCATCGATGCGCGGATGGATGAAGTGTATTGGGGTTGCTACCGCGAAACGGCAGGCGAGATGCGTCTGGTCGGTAATGAAGCGGTGTTGCCGCCGGAAGTGGCTGCATTGCCGGCCGATGCCAGTGGTGAATGGTTTGGCGCTGGCACGGGTTGGGGATATGCCGAGCGCATCGCCGTCAGCCTGAGCGGGCAGGACGCGAGCATGCTGCCGCACGCTGAAGACCTGCTGACGCTGGCGCGGTTTGCCTGGGAACGCGGTGAGGCGATTGTGGCGGATGAGGCTCAGCCGGTTTATCTGCGCGATAAAGTGGCGACGCCCAAGGCGCGTTGATCCGAGACCGAGTTGAACCCTTCGCGGGCAAGCCTCGCTCCTACAGGTTTGAGCCGATCGCAAAATGCGTGAACGACACAAACCCTGTAGGAGCGAGGCTTGCCCGCGAAAGCGATCTAACAGAAGCAGCCAATCGTCACTTTCTAACCCTCGCTTTTAAACCTTTTCGTATTTCTGTGTTCTAGTTATCACTCGGCGGTTTGCGAAGTGGGTTATGTGCCACTAGACTGCCACTACTGATACCGGACATGTACTCCATGCGTATAGACGGCGTTTCCTCCCAGTCCTACCCCATCAAGCGCAAGCCCCGCAAAGGCCCGGTGGCGGATGACGACTACGTCGATATCGACGGCGAGCTGGAAATTCCGTCCGAAGAGCAAATGGCCGCCCGTGCCGCCAAAGCCTCCGCGCAACGCCTGAGCAACCTCCCGGCCCGTCAGCAAGACATGATTTACCACCGCGCCATGAGCAAAAGCGTTGCCACGGCACTCGCCAGCTACCTGAGTACCGCCGGTTTTGTCGATTGGGATAACGATGTCATGGGCCTCGACCTGTACATCTGATGCTGCTGCCTTACTACCTCGGCTGCCCGTCCTGGAGTGAAAACGCCTGGCGCGATTACCTGTATCCACCAGACGCCAAATCCTCCGAATTCCTGAATCTCTATTCCCAAGTATTCAACGCCGTAGAAGGCAACACGACCTTCTACGCGAGCCCGGCTGCCAGCACGGTGCAGCGCTGGGCCGAGACCATGCCCGAACACTTTCGCTTCACCGCCAAGTTTCCCGGCGACATCAGCCACGGCGGTGACCTGCGCGAACAACTGACCGCTGCCGAAACTTTCCTGCAATTGCTCAAACCGCTTGGTGAACGGGTTTCGCCGCTGTGGCTGCAACTGTCGAAAAGCTTCACCCCGCACCGACTGCCCGAACTGGCCGGTTTCATCGATGCGCTTGAGCGACCGCTGGCCGTTGAAGTGCGGCATGACGAATTCTTCGCCAAAGGTGATAGCGAGCGCATGCTCAATCGTCTGCTGCTGGACCGTGGCGTCGAGCGCATCTGCCTCGATCCGCGAGCGCTATTCAGCTGCACGTCGACCGATCCATCGGTGCTCCACGCCCAATCGAAAAAGCCCAGGGTGCCGCCGCGTCCGGCAGCGTTTACCCAATTCCCGCAGGTGCGCTTCATCGGCCATCCGCAGCTTGAAGCGAACGATCCGTTCCTGGAGCCCTGGGTCGAGAAAATCGCCGTGTGGATCGAAGAGGGCCGTACGCCCTATATCTTCCTGCACACCGCCGATAACCTGCTGGCCGCGAAACTGGCGCAACGTTTTCACGCAAAGCTGATGCTGCGTTTGCCTGGCTTGCCGCCGTTGCCTGAGCTATACAGAGAGCCCGCCGCCGAGCAACTTGGCCTGCTCTGAGGCGGATTTGTCCCCCTTTTCAGGAGCCTGCCAATGGATGCGCAAACCCTTCGAGCCCAGGCGTTCAAAGCACTGCACGAACGCGAGGGCGCTTTTGTCATTCCCAATCCGTGGGACGCCGGCTCGGCGAAGATGCTCGCCAGCCTGGGGTTCGAGGCGCTGGCGACCACCAGTGCCGGTTACGCCTTTTCCAACGCCCGCCCCGATGGCGGATTGACGCTGGACGACACGCTGATGAACGTCCGGGCGATTGTCGCGGCAACCGACTTGCCGGTGGCGGTGGACCTGGAAAACGGTTTTGCAGACGACCCGGCCGAATGCGCACAAAGCATCCTGCAGGCTGCAGCGGCCGGCGCTGTCGGTGGTTCAATCGAGGATGCCACCGGCCATGAAGACGCGCCGATCTACTGTTTCGAACATGCCGTGGCGCGCATTGAAGCCGCCGTCGCAGCGGCTCGCAGCCTGCCTTTCCCTTTCATGCTGACCGCCCGTGCCGAGAATTTTCTGCACGGCAATCCAGACCTGGCCGATACCATCCGCCGGTTGCAGGCGTTCGCTGAGGCGGGCGCCGACGTGTTGTACGCGCCGGGTCTGCGCAGCGCTGAAGACGTGTTGGCGGTGGTCCGCGCTGTGGCGCCGAAACCGGTCAATGTGCTGATGTCTGGCGGGCTCAAATTGACGGTCGAGCAGTTGAGCGAGATGGGCGTCAAACGCATCAGCGTCGGTTCTGCCCTGGCGCTGGCGGCCTATGGCGAGTTCTTCCGCGCCGCCGAAGAGATCAAGACGTCGGGCACCTTCGGGTTCACGTCAAGGTCCATGCCGTACGCGAAGGCCAATCAATTGTTCAAAGGCTGACGATGCGGTTTCGGTGGTGGCTGTTGCTGATGCTGTTGATCATCGGTGCGGCGGGCGTGAGCGTCTGGCGTGGCTGGATCTCGCTGCCACCCCAATGGAACCCTTGGGCACCGTTGGACGTGAAGGCCGAACCGAACTTTCTGACGCGCTACAAACTGATGCGCCTGCGCGATGATCCGCAATTGTGTGATCAGGCCTTGAGCAGTTCCGGATTGCGCGTCACGCATCAGGCCGACAGCCCTGGCGCGACGTGTCCGTTGATCAACACCTTGCGTGTGCAGGGCGGCGATGTCGCGCTAAGCAGCAGCTTTCTCGCCAGTTGTCGCCTGGCGGTTTCGTTTGCCCTGTTCGAGTACCATGCCCTGCAACCCGCCGCACAATCGGTGTATGGGCAGCCTGTCAGCCGGGTCGATCACCTCGGCAGCTTTGCCTGCCGCAACGTCTACGGCCGCGAAAACGGCAGGCGAAGCCAGCATGCCAGCGCCGATGCGCTGGACATTGCCGGTTTTCGCCTGGCGGACGGTCGCGCCATCAGCGTGCTCAAGGATTGGCCGAAGGATAATCAGGACGCGCGGTTTCTGCGCCAGGTTCGAGATGGCGCCTGTGGCTTGTTCAGTGTGGTGTTGAGCCCGGATTACAACGCCGCCCATCGCAATCATTTTCATGTCGATGTCGGGCCGTGGTGGGTGTGTCGCTGAGGTTGAGGATTAGGCTTAGGCGGCGATGCGCAGGTTCTGCAGGACGATCGGGCGAGCCCAGCCGTTATCGAAATCGAATTGTTTCTGTTGCTCCACCAGTTCTTCAGGGGAGAACGGCGGGAACGGTTTGTCCAGCAGGTCCATTTCGAATTCAGCGATCGGCAAGCGCAGCGGACGCGGTTGTGGCGCCGGGCCGGCTTCTGGAACAGGTTGGCCGGCAGTGAGCACGATCGGACGCACCCAGCCACTTTCGAAGTCTTGTTGTTTCTGCTGGGCGACGATTTCTTCGGCCGGGAACGGCGGGAAAGGTTTGTCGGCCAGGTCCATTTCGAACTCGGCGATCGGCAGGAACAGTGGCTCGGGTGGCTTGACTTCGGTTTCTTTCACATCGCATTCGCGCTGGCTGACGATGTGCGCCAGCAGCTCGCTGCCGACGGTCGGCTCGACCGGGCTGTCGAGATCAACCGGTGGGAAAGTCCCGCACGCCGGCACCACATCGGTCGACTGTTCGGCCAGGGCCTGGGCAAAAAAATCCTGCCACAGGTGACTGACGCCGCTCAGTGCTTGCGAGTTTCGCAGGCCATAATCGCCATGACGCGAAATGTAGCCAACGGATGTGGATTGAATGCCTGACATTTTTCTCGGTCGACGCTCAGCTCTGGCAAAATGCTCGTTAGTTTTGTTATCGGCCGTTTTTGCCGATCATTAATTTTTTGAGCGTGTTTTCCCATGATTGAGCAACCTGCGGCCTGCCGCATCCATGTCGAGGCCTCGGCCCCGGCGTTTCAGTCACAAGCCGAGCAATGGGCCGAACGCCTGGGCTTGCCTTTGCAAGTGGATGACGGCGAGTTTGCCTTGCAGGTGGGCGAACAGGGTTTGCAGCTGCAACAACTCGGGCCGGACGCGCCGGGGCCGGTGCGAGTGGACTTCGTGGAAGGTGGCGCAGCGCATCGGCGTTTGTTCGGCGGCGGCACGGGGCAGATGATCGCCAAGGCGGTTGGCATCGCCCAGGGCGTGCGTCCGCGTGTGCTGGATGCCACGGCAGGGCTGGGCAAGGATGCGTTCGTGCTGGCGAGCCTGGGCTGCGAGATGAGCCTGATCGAGCGTCAGCCGCTGATTGGGGCGTTGCTGGAGGATGGACTGGCCCGTGCGGCGGAAGATTTCGATGTCGCGCCGATTGTGGCGCGGATGAAGTTGCTCAAGGGCAATTCAATCGAGGTGATGCGCAACTGGGAAGGGGAGCCGCCGCAGGTGATCTACCTCGACCCGATGTTTCCCCATCGTGAGAAAACGGCATTGGTGAAGAAGGAAATGCGCCTGTTCCGGCCGTTGGTCGGCGATGATCCGGATGCGCCGGCATTGCTCGAAGCCGCATTGGCACTGGCCAGCCATCGGGTGGTGGTCAAGCGACCGCGCAAGGCGCCTTGCATTGAGGGGCCGAAGCCGAGTCATGCGCTGGACGGGAAATCCAGTCGGTATGACATTTATCCGAAGAAAGCGCTCAAGCCGTAAGACGTGTCGCGCCCTTCGCGGGCAAGCCTCGCTCCTACAGGATCTGCGCTAAACCCTGTAGGAGCGAGGCTTGCCCGCGAAGGCGTCAGTCCAGACAACCAAAACCCATCAGTTTGTCCCAGGCCTGTAGGCCCGCATAAACAACTCCACCACTTCCCGCACATGCTCCTCGGCCGCATCACCGGTCACCGGCTCGCCGCAGCCATACAGCAAGCGAAAATTCCCCGCGCCCTTGAGCAGGCAAAAGAAATGCTCGGCCGCATTGCGCGGTTTATCAATGCTCAACGCGCCGCTCTGATCAACCTTGGTCAGCAACCGCTCCATGCCGTGCAGCATGCGCTGCGGCCCGGCCTCGAAGAAGATCAGCGAGAGTTTCGGGTCCTGGCTGCCCAGGGCCATCATCAGCCGATGCAGGTTCACCGATTCATCGCTATTGATCAGGTGATGAAAGCCACGCGCGATGTTCAGCAGCACCGTTTCTACCGAAATGCCGTCCGGCAACTCGAAAAACAGCGTGGGCAACTGTTCTTCGCACTTGGCCATCACAGCGGCCGAGAACAGCGTCTCCTTGTCGTTGAAATGGCTGTAGACGGTCAGCTTCGACACGCCGGCTTCAGCCGCCACGGCATCCATGCTGGTGCTGGCGTAACCATTACTCAGAAACAGAATTTTCGCCGCATCGAGGATGGCCTGGCGCTTGGCCAGATCCTTGGGACGGCCCGGACCGTTGGGTGCTGAAAGATTGTTCGACATTCTTCGCTTTAATACTGGACTGGTGAGTTTGCTATTAATAACATACTCGCCAGTATAATTATTCCAAGCACCATTAGCGAAAGGTCCTTCACCATGTTCCGCTATGCCTTGCCCCTCGCGTTGCCAGTCGGTCTGGCGTTTTTATTGTCTGCGTGTGGCCACGAAGAGGCGCCGAAAGCCACTGTTCGCCCGGCCATGGTGGTGCAGCCAGAGCCTTCGGCCCAGGCAATGGAAAGCTATCCCGGTGAAGTGCGGGCTCGTTATGAGCCAGACCTGGCGTTTCGCATTGGCGGCAAAGTCAGCCGACGACTGGTTGAAGAAGGGCAGCGGGTCAAGGCCGATCAGCCTCTGGCCGAACTTGATCCCCAGGACGTGCGCCTGCAACTGGAAGCTACCCGCGCCCAAGTGGCCGCCGCCGAGGCCAACCTGAGCATGGTGCGCGCCGAGCGTGATCGCTACAAAACGCTGATGGAACGGCAGATGGTCAGCCGTTCGCAATACGACAATGCCGAAAACCTTTACCGATCCGGTGAAGCACGCCTTAAACAAATCAAAGCCGAATTCAACGTGTCGACCAATCAGGCCAGCTACGCAGTGCTGCGTGCGCCTCAGGATGGCGTCGTGGCCAAACGCGCAGTGGAAGTCGGGCAAGTGGTAGCGGCGGGGCAAACCGTGTTTACCCTCGCCACCGATGGTGAGCGCGAAGTGTTGATCAGCTTGCCGGAACAAAGCTTCGGCCGCTTCAAGGTCGGTCAGCCGGTGTCGGTAGAACTCTGGACCCAACCCGATCAGCGTTTCGCCGGGCGCATCCGTGAGCTGTCACCCTCTGCCGATCCAAAGTCGCGCACCTTCGCTGCCCGCATTTCATTCACCGGCGGCAAGGTCCCGGCCGAACTCGGCCAGAGCGCCCGGGTGTTCGTCCAGACCGCTGACGTGATACCGCTGTCTGTGCCGCTGTCGGCACTGACGGCGGAAAACGGCGCGACCTACGTCTGGGTCGTCAGTGCCAACAATACCTTGAAGAAAACCCCGGTCCGGGTCGGTGCCTTTGGCGAGAAAACCGTCCCGGTGCTCGAAGGCCTGAATGCCAGCGACTGGGTGGTGGCCGCTGGCGTCCATGTCCTGCTGGAAGGGCAGCAAGTGCGCCCGGTGGATCGCTCCAACCGCGTGGTCAATCTGGCGCACAAGGAGTAATCCCCGATGGGTTTCAATCTTTCCGAATGGGCGCTGCGCAATCGCCAGATCGTACTGTTCCTGATGCTCTTGCTGGCTATCGTCGGCGCGCTTTCCTACACCAAACTCGGCCAAAGCGAAGACCCGCCGTTCACCTTCAAAGCCATGGTGATCCGTACCAACTGGCCGGGCGCCACGGCGCAGGAAGTGTCGCGCCAGGTCACCGAGCGCATTGAAAAGAAACTGATGGAAACCGGCGAATACGAGCGCATCGTCTCGTTCTCGCGTCCTGGTGAATCCCAGGTCACTTTCATTGCCCGGGACTCCATGCATTCGGTGCAAATCCCGGAGCTGTGGTATCAGGTCCGCAAAAAGGTCAGCGACATTCGGCACACCTTGCCGCCGGGCATTCAGGGGCCGTTTTTCAACGATGAATTCGGCACTACCTTCGGCAACATCTACGCGCTGACCGGAGACGGTTTTGATTACGCGGTGCTCAAGGATTACGCCGACCGCATCCAGATCCAGCTGCAACGGGTCAAGGATGTGGGCAAGGTGGATCTGCTCGGGTTGCAGGACGAGAAGATCTGGATCGAACTCTCCAACGTCAAACTCGCCACGCTGGGTTTGCCGTTGGCCGCCGTGCAGCAAGCGCTGGAAGAGCAGAACGCAGTGTCCACCGCCGGGTTCTTTGAAACCACCAGTGAGCGATTGCAGCTACGGGTTTCGGGGAATTTTCAGACCGTCGACGAGATCAAGAACTTCCCGATCCGTGTCGGTGATCGCACCTTCCGTATTTCCGATGTGGCGGATGTGCGTCGCGGCTTCAACGATCCACCGGCACCGCGCATGCGCTTCATGGCGGAAAACGCCATCGGACTGGCCGTGGCGATGAAGGACGGCGGCGACATTCTGGTGCTGGGCAAGGCGCTGGAAGTCGAGTTCGACCGCATCCAGAAAAACCTCCCGGCCGGCATGCAGCTGCGCAAGGTTTCCGATCAGCCTGCGGCGGTGAAAACCGGTGTCGGCGAGTTCGTTCAGGTGTTGGTGGAAGCCTTGGCGATTGTGTTGCTGGTGAGCTTTTTCTCCCTCGGCGTGCGCACTGGCATGGTGGTAGCGCTGGCGATTCCGCTGGTGCTGGCGATGACCTTCGCCTGCATGTATTACCTCGGCATCGGCTTGCACAAGATTTCCCTCGGCGCGTTGGTTTTGGCGCTGGGCCTGTTGGTGGACGACGCGATCATCGCCGTGGAAATGATGGCGATCAAAATGGAGCAGGGCTTCGACCGCATCAAGGCCGCCAGTTATGCCTGGACCAGCACCGCGTTCCCGATGCTCACTGGCACCCTGATCACCGCTGCCGGTTTCTTGCCAATCGCCACCGCGCAATCAGGCACCGGCGAATACACGCGTTCGATCTTCCAGGTGGTGACCATCGCGCTGCTGGCTTCATGGATTGCAGCGGTGGTTTTCGTGCCGTATCTGGGGGAAAAACTCCTGCCCGATCTGGCGAAGATTCATGCCGCCAAACATGGCGCGGGTCAACCCGACCCTTACGGTACGCCGTTCTATCAGCGGGTCAGACGCTTGGTGGAATGGTGCGTGCGCTGGCGTAAAACCGTTATCGTGCTGACCGTCGTGCTGTTCATCGGCTCCATCGTGCTGTTCCGTTTTGTGCCACAACAATTCTTCCCGGCCTCGGGTCGACTCGAGTTGATGGTCGATCTGAAACTCGCTGAAGGCGCGTCCCTGAGCAACACCGCCGACGAGGTCAAACGCCTTGAAGCGCTGCTGAAGGATCACGCCGGCATCGACAATTATGTGGCCTACGTTGGCACCGGTTCGCCACGTTTCTACCTGCCGCTGGATCAGCAACTGCCGGCCGCGAGCTTCGCCCAGTTTGTGGTTCTGGCCAAGACCATCGAGGAGCGCGAAACCCTGCGCACCTGGCTGATCGAAACCCTCAACGAACAATTCCCGGCCTTGCGCTCGCGGGTCACGCGTCTTGAAAATGGCCCGCCGGTTGGCTATCCGGTGCAGTTCCGGGTCACCGGTGAGCACATCGAAGAGGTCCGCGCACTGGCCCGCAAAGTGGCGGCCAAGGTTCGCGAAAACCCGCACGTGGTGAACGTGCATCTGGACTGGGAAGAGCCGAGCAAAGTCGTCTACCTGAACGTCGATCAGGACCGCGCCCGAGCCCTGGGCGTAAGCACGGCGAACTTGTCGAAGTTTCTGCAAAGCTCCCTGACCGGTTCCAGCGTCAGCCAGTACCGCGAAGACAACGAGTTGATCGAGATCCTGCTGCGCGGCACCTTGCATGAGCGCACCGAGCTGTCGTTGCTGCCAAGCCTGGCGGTGCCGACCGACAACGGCCGCAGCGTGGCGCTGTCGCAGATCGCGACGCTGGAATACGGCTTCGAAGAAGGCATCATCTGGCACCGCAACCGCTTGCCGAACGTGACGATCCGCGCCGACATCTACGGCAAGGAACAGCCGGCGACGCTGGTGCAGCAAATCATGCCGACCCTCGACCCGATTCGCGCCGAACTGCCGGACGGTTACTTGCTGGATGTCGGCGGCACCGTGGAAGACTCGGCCCGTGGCCAGAACTCGGTGAAGGCCGGCGTGCCGCTGTTCATCGTGGTGGTGCTGACCTTGCTGATGCTGCAATTGCGCAGCTTCTCACGCACGGTGATGGTGTTCCTGACTGCGCCGCTGGGCCTGATTGGGGTGACGCTGTTCCTGATGGTGTTCCGCCAGCCGTTCGGTTTTGTGGCGATGCTCGGGACCATCGCGTTGTCCGGGATGATCATGCGTAACTCGGTGATCCTGGTGGACCAGATCGAGCAGGACATCGCCGCCGGGCTCAAGCCGTGGCAAGCGATTATCGAAGCCACGGTGCGGCGTTTCCGGCCGATCGTGTTGACGGCACTTGCGGCTGTGCTGGCGATGATCCCGTTGTCCCGCAGTGTATTCTTCGGACCGATGGCGGTGGCGATTATGGGCGGGTTGATCGTGGCGACGGCGCTGACGCTGCTGTTTTTGCCGGCGTTGTATGCGGCGTGGTTCAGGATCAAGAAAGAGGCGGTCTGACTTCCTACAACAATCTCGGATCTCTCTGATATTGAGTCAGAGGGGTCCGAATGCTGTACTCGAGGCTCAGTTTAATGAGCTTTTGAGACAGCAATAGTGAAAAAACCACCCTTGTACTCGGGACGTTCGGACCCGGTGTTTGATCTATTGGCGCAGTCGCCCCACAAAGAGCGCCTTGCTGACTATCTCGCCTTGCTCAAGCCGCTGGATGATCAGGGGCGTTACCTGCCATTCCACGAATTACGCTACCGCTGGGCGCCAGGAATGGATTCAAGTCTGTGCTGGGCCTTGGTGAAGAAAGCCCGGACCGCACAGTATTCAAGTCTCCTGCCATTGGGCGAGCCCGTTCAGTGGGGCAACTTCGTTTTGACCCCGTTGGCGCAAAAAGCCATTTCTGCGGTAGACCGGCAGGCCACGACAGCTGCGCTGGAATACATGACCAGCCGGATCGGTGAGCATGCGCATTTCAGCTATCTGCTCAACGACCTGATCGAAGACGAAGCCATCAGCAGCAGTCAGCTCGAAGGTGCGGCAACCACCACACGGGTGGCCAAGGACATGCTCAAGCGCAAAAGGCTGCCGCGCACACCGGATGAGCGAATGGTGGTGGGCAATTACAAGATGATGAATTTCGCCTGGGAACGGCGCTACGAACCCCTGAGTGTCCAGCTGATAACAGCGATGCACTGCGTCGGTGTCGAGGGGATTGACGATGCACAGTATTCGCCCGGGGAATTCAGGGCCAACGACGATGTGGTCGTGCAGGACGGGGAGGGGAACACCGTTCATACGCCGCCACCTGCCCTGGGGCTGGTCTCGCGATTGCGTACATTGTCGGAATGGATCAACCAGTCACACGACGATCCCGAGCGGGCGGACTATCTGCATCCGATGATTAAAGGTATCGCGCTGCATTTTGCCCTGGGCTATGAGCATCCTTTCCGCGACGGCAACGGCCGGGTCGCGCGGGCGCTGTTTTACTGGTTCATGTTCAAGAGTGATTTTTCTGCATTCCGCTATATAGCGATCAGTATTTTACTGCGCAATGCGCCTGTGAAATATGGGCGATCCTATTTGAATACCGAGGCGGATGATCTGGACCTGACTTACTTCATCGACTTTCAGTGTTCAGTGATTCTGCGAGCTGTCAGTGGTTTTACCGAGGCGTATCGGAAAAGTCTGGCGTATACGGAACGCTTTGATCGCTGGCTGACAGAATCCGGATTTTTCGATCGACTGACCGAGAAGCAGCGTGCCGTTTACCAAGTAGCCAAGAGTGGGATGGCCAAAGAGTTCACGGCGGTCAATGTAAAAGAGAATCTGGATTGCTCGTACAACACCGCATCAGCCACGTTGAACGGGTTGGTTGAATTGAATGTATTTGAGAAGAGAAAGATGGGGCGTGAATGGGTGTTCTTTTTGCGTGCCGCATCGATGACTTGACCCGTTAGAGGCGCGGGCTTGCTCGCGATGGAGTCGTGTCAGGCAACAAATTTTTCGACTGGACGACCGCTATCGCGAGCAGGCTCACTCCCACAGAATCGGTGTTAAGGCTTAGAGCGTACCAAACACTTTCTTCGCCAGACTCGTCGCCGCAGCCGCCGGATTCTGGCGAATGGTTTCTTCCTGTTTGCCGATCATCTCGAACAAACCGTTCAGGGCCTGCTCGGTCACGTAGCTTTCGATGTTGGCGTTCTTGGCATCCAGCACGCCCAGGGTCGCAGCCTGACCTGCGAAAGTGTTGTATTGCTTGGCCAGGCCGACCTGGTCGGTGGCTTGTTTCACGATTGGCAGGAACTTGAGGCGAATCTGTTCGCGGCTGGTCTTGCTCAGGTACTGGGTGGCCGAGTCGTTGCCGCCGCTGAGAATCCCTTTGGCGTCATCGACGCTCATTTTCTTCACGGCGTCCACCAGGATCGGCTGGGCTTGGGTCACGGCGGTTTCGGCCGCTTTGTTCATGCTGGTTTCCAGCTGAGTGACTTGATCGCCCATGCCGAACTGTTTCATTTTGCTGGCGACTTTGCCCAGTTTGCCTGGCAGTTCGATTTTCACGTCCGGATTGTTGCTGAAGCCGCCCGGGGTGCCGAGTTGTTTGACGGCCAGTTGCGCGCCTTGGGTCAGGGCGTCCTTGAGGCCGCCGGTGGCGTCTTTTTGCGACAGGTCGTTGAGCGACAGCGCCAGTGCGCTGGCGGAGATCATCAAGCCTGCGCAGAGGCCGGCGAAGCGAAGGGTAGGGCGGAGCATGGCGGCTTCCTTGTTAAAAATAGAATTAGCGGACGGCGTCGACACGGATTTTCAGTGGCTGCGGATCGCTGCCATCAAGCTGTACGGCGTGATGTTCGGTGGTGATGAACATCAGTTTGCCGTCGACTTCGATGCGCGCGCTGACAGAATAGCGATGGCCGGATTTGACCTGGGCCGGATCGTAACTCAGATGAAAAGGCAGCGGCACCTGGCTTTTGACCGGGCCTTTTTGTTCATCGAGGATAACGGCGGGCGCATCGGCGAGGGACACGTCCTGCAGGCTGACGCTCAAAGTGGCGTTCGGTGGCAGGGCGATGCGTTGCAGGTAGAAGACTTCGCCATCGAGGCTGGTTTTCGTGGCAGGTTGCAGGGTCTGGCAGGCACTGAGCAAAACAGCCAGTCCCAAAAGCGAGCTTTTTTTCATGAATTCAATCCTTGTCCCTGGCGCCCGAAGAAGACCGGCGCCAACGACAATTTAACGGATTTTTTCAGCCGGGGGCTTAGAAGTTACCGTCTGGTTTTGTACGAACGTTGCGGACAATAACGTCCTCAGGACGGAGGTGGTCAACACCCAACTGCACGGCGTGATCCTTGGTGGTCGCTAAGATCACTTGTTCGGTGGTTTCGATCCGTGCACGGATTGCAGCGAGAGAGATGGCGCGCGATAAGCAGATTATTGGCCTTTCTTTCAAATCGTGCTGAAGGGCTTCAATACAACGGATCCCGGATACACCGCTATTGAATTCCGGTATTCGTTTTCAGTGGCGGTCAGGGTATAGCGCTTGCCGGGCACAACAGTGGCGGGATCGTATTCCAGATAAAACGCCTGCGCCATTTTTTCACTGACATGGATTTGGGTGACGAGTGCGCGAGTGTCGTCATGCTCGTGAGCGGCAACGGTGACGGCATGTTCGGGGTCGACCACTCGGGGCGCTTGCGCCTGTATGTAGAGACGGCCTATCGGGCTCAGGTGCAGGGTCTGTCGGTGCGGCGCGCGGTGGACGATCACGAAGTAGTCCAGGTCAATCAGCAGGGGAACTCCGTTATGGGTCATGTTGATCGTCACAAGGTATTTGACGCTTATATCGGAATAGTTGTGGGGGAATGAAAAGTTCCAGCATCCGTTGCGCAATATCGGTTCACGCAATTGCGCAACTTTTACAGAAGGCGAGGTGTTGGCAGTTTGAACGCTTACATACGTTTCGCCTTGACCGTCGCGTGGGGGCAGAAAGTCTTCCGGCAAACTGAACGTCAGGGTGATGTAGTTGCGGGTGTTATCTAATTGGCTCATCGCGATATCCATATCGGGATTGAATGGGCCTCTATTAATTCATAATTGACAGATTATAAGAACATCCTTGTTCTTATAGTCATTGTCAGAAAGTTACAGCCGACTGCAACTAAGCCTGGTCCGCTGCATCTTCACTTCGATGCAACGCCACCTGACGGATCGACAAACGGATCTCCGCCGGCAACACCCGTTTGGCCGCACCTTCCGCCAGTTCACCCAGCAGTTCGTGATAACTCAACTTGCCGGCTTCGTCGCGCTTGAGCACGTCGAGGTCCAGCAGGGTTTGAATGAAGTGCCGGAACAGGCTCTTGTCGAAGAACTCCGGGGCGTTCAGGCCGTGCAGGATCGACAGGCGCTGGGCCATGACGGTGCACAGGTCTTCCAGTTCTTCGGCGCTGATGCTGTTCTGGCCGCTGTTGAGCAGCAGGGACACAGTCATGTAGAAGCGTTGCAGTGTCTGGGCGATGCTCTTCGACAACAACGTCAGCAACACAAAATGCCGCGAACTCGGCGCCGGACGCAGGTAGACGTCGTTCTCGAAACGCAGCAGGCCTTGCTCGACGAACGCTTCGAGCCATTGATCGATCACGCCATCCAGTTCGTCCAGCGTCCAACGAATGAACAGCTCCGATTGCAGGTACGGATACAGCGCCCGGGTGTAGCGCTGGATCTGTTCGCGACTCATGCGCGAGGCGCTCTGGAAGAAACTTGCGAGCAGCGCCGGCAGGGCGAAGATGTGCAGCACGTTGTTGCGGTAGTAGGTCATCAGGACGGCATTTTGCTCGTCCAGATACAGAATCTTGCCCAGTGCATCGCTCTGTTCGGACAGCAGGTCCATGTCCTTCACATGTTCGATCAGCGCCCGGCCGTCGCCTTCCGGCAACGTGGTGTGCGGCGAGTACGGGACCTTGCGCAACAGCGCCAGATACAAATCCAGTACCCGCGCCATGGCGCGATCATCCAGCGCCAGACGGGTAGTGGACAGCAGCGCCAGGGCCACCAGGTTCACCGGGTTGATCGCCGCCGCTTCGTTCAAATGCTGCGCGACTTTCTCGCCGAGGCGGTTGGTGGTTTCGTTGAGCCAGGCCGGTTTGAACTGTGGGCCGAGTTCCTGTTTACGCCAGTCGGGCTGCTCGCTGTCGAGGAATTCCGCGAGTTTGATCGGCTCACCGAAGTTCACGGCTACCTGGCCAAATCGCTGCTTGAGCGCGCCGATGACTTTGAAGATGTCGAAGATCGATTCTTTCTTCTTGCTCGCGCCGCGCAGTTCGCCGAGGTAGGTCCGGCCTTCCAGCACGCGCTCATAACCGATGTACACCGGAATGAAGACGATGGGCATGCGCGATGAACGCAGGAAGCTGCGCAGGGTAATCGCCAGCATCCCGGTTTTCGGTTGCAGCATGCGCCCTGTGCGCGAGCGGCCGCCTTCGACGAAGTATTCGACCGGGAAACCTTTGGTGAACAGGGTGTGCAGGTATTCGTTGAACACCGAGGTGTACAGCGGGTTGCCCTTGAAGGTGCGGCGCATGAAGAACGCGCCGCCACGCCGCAACAGGCTGCCGATCACCGGCATGTTGAGGTTGATCCCGGCGGCGATGTGCGGCGGGGTCAGGCCATTGCGGAACAGCAAGTAGGACAGCAGCAAGTAGTCGATGTGGCTGCGATGGCACGGCACGTAGATCACTTCGTGACCCTGGGCGACCTTCTGCACGCCTTCGATGTGGTTGACCTTGATCCCGTCGTAAATCTTGTTCCAGAACCAGCTCAGCACCACTTCCAGGAAACGGATCGCGGTGTAGGTGTAGTCAGAGGCGATCTCGTTGCCGTAGCGCAGGGCCTGGGCCTTGGCTTTCTCCGGGGAGATGTTTTCCCGTTCGGCTTCGTCGAGGATCGCTTGCTTGACCAGCGGTTGGTTGAGCAGGCCTTTGACCAGGTTGCGGCGGTGGGAGATGTCCGGGCCGATCACCGCGGCCTTGAGGTTGCGGAAGTGTACGCGCAGGATCCGCTGGGCCATGCGCACAGTACGCTCGTGGCCTTTGTTGTGGTCGATCAGCTCGCGCAGGTGAATCGGCGCGGAGAACTGCACGCGGGTCTTGCGGCCCAGCACGATGATGCTGAGCAAGCGGCGCAGGCGCCCGGTCACGGCCCAGCTGTCGGCGAAGAGCAATTTCCACGGGCTCGATTCGCTGTCGGGCGACTGGCCCCAGAACACGCTGACCGGAATGATCTGCGCGTCTTCGGCGGCGTTCTGGCTCAGGGCACTGACCAGGCGGGTCAGGGTGGGCGGCGCGCCGCGTTTGTCCTGGCGACCGAGCCAGTCGGGTTCCGGCGTCAGGTAGAAAAACGCGGCGGGTTCCACCAGGTTGCCCACCGACACGGGCAGCACCGGACGGGGCAGGCCAGCCTTGCTGCATTCCGTGTCGACCACGGCCAGGTCGGTCAGCGAAGGGTTTTGCAGGACGTAGAACACCGGACGACTGCGGTCGAGGTTGAGGGTGAACGACGACTGGTTGATCGTCTCCGAGCGAACCCAGAGATAGAGCAGTCGGCGCAGGGTGCCAAACACAAGACGGCGGAACGGGGAACGGGTCATACGGCATCTGCGTGAGTGAATAAAACCAAGCAAATGCTTGGGCGGGCGATAGTGTGCCGGATTCGTCGAAAATCGGCAAAAAAGCGGCTAAGTAAAGTTGAGTTGAGAGTTTTCACGTCTGTCATATACTCGGCGTGCCCGCACTGGCCAGACAGTGGCACCTCTCAGTGCAAAGCAATGTTCCCGAGGCTTTCCTGCGAAAAGCCCGATCAATAATAAGAAAGGAGTATGAACAGATGGCAACACGTGAAACCGGCAATGTGAAGTGGTTCAACGACGCCAAGGGCTACGGCTTCATTCAGCGCGAGGACGGGGTGGACGTGTTCGTGCATTACCGCGCGATCCGCGGCGAAGGGCATCGTTCGCTGGCTGAAGGTCAGCAGGTTGAATACGGCGTGGTGACGGGGGAGAAAGGATTGCAGGCTGAGGATGTGGTGGGTCTGTAAACCCACCCTTCAGATCACCAAAAAACCACTGTGGGAGCGGGCTTGCTCGCGAATGCGGTGTGTCAGGCAGCAATGATGTTGACTGACACACCGCATTCGCGAGCAAGCCCGCTCCCACATGGGATTGGTGTCGTTGTTACGCGGTTTTCCAGGTGATTTCTTCTTCACCGTCAGCGCTGATGCGCATCCAGCGATCCGCTGTTTCTTCACCTTCTTCCTCGACCCACGTACCTGGTGCGCAACGCACTTCGACGTTGAGCGCGGCAAACGCGGCGCGGGCGCAGGCGATGTCGTCTTCCCACGGGGTCTGGTCGCTGTCCAGGAACAGGCTGTTCCATTTGCCGACGGCTTTTGGCAGCCAGGTGACGGGCACGTTGCCGGCCTTGCACTTGTAGGTCTGGCCCTTCTTGACCCATTCACTGCATTGGCCCAACGCTTCGCTAAGCCAGTCTGCGACGGCCTTGTAATCGACGTCGGCGTCTTTCAGGTAAATCTCGATATCGGGTTGGCGCATGGATGTCCTCACTGCGGGTCTGAAAAATCCATTCGCGGATTTAGCCGGCCTCGAGCCGTTGCTCGAAACCAAAAATTATTGAAGTACGAAATAATCGTAGCGCATCGACACGGTGACCTCGAACGGCTCCGCCTGCTCGATGACTGCCGCTCGGCGTTCGGCACTGGCGCGCCAGCCGTGAGGCGTCATGGCCAATAGGTTGGCGCGATCCTGACCCTTTGAAAGCGTCAGTTTGAATTCCAGGGTTTCGCTGTGTTGCAGCGCCATGCCTTCCGGCACCAGGGCCAGATGCTTGTCGTCGGTGTATTCACGCACTTCGTCGTACAGCCGTTCGCGCAATTCCATCAGATGGCCGCTGGTCGGCCCGACTTTCATCAAGCCGCCACCGGGGCTGAGCAAACGCTTGGCTTCCTCCCAATCCAGCGGACTGAAAACGCTGGCGAGAAACTGGCAGCTCCCCGAGGCCAACGGCACCCGGGCCATGCTGGCGATCAACCAGGTCAGCTGCGGGTTGCGTTTGCAGGCGCGTTTGACCGCTTCCCGGGAGATGTCCAGGGCGTAACCGTCAGCGTTCGGCAGGGCATCGGCGATTTGCGCGGTGTAGTAACCCTCGCCACAACCGATGTCCAGCCAGCGCTGTGGCGCATATTCAGCAGCCAGTTCCGCCAGGCGATTGGCCACCGGCGCGTAATGGCCGGCGTTCAGGAAGTCGCGACGGGCTTCGACCATGGCGAGGTTATCCCCAGGGTCGCGGCTGTTTTTGTGCTGCACCGGCAGCAGGTTCAGGTAACCCTGCCGCGCACGGTCGAAACGATGCCCGGCGGGGCAGGCCACGCCGTTGTCCACCGCGTTCAGCGGTTCGCTGCAGATCGGGCAGGCGAGCATCAGGCGAGCAACTTGATCAGGGTCTGGTAGTAGATTTCGGTCAGCACGTCGAGGTCGGCAGCCAGTACACGCTCGTTGACCTGGTGGATCGTCGCGTTGACCGGGCCCAGTTCAACAACCTGCGTACCCATGGTCGCGATGAAACGCCCATCGGAGGTGCCACCGCTGGTGGACGCCTTGGTTTCGCGGCCGGTGATGTCCTTGATGCTCGACGCCACGGCATCCAGCAACGCACCCGGCTCGGTCAGGAACGGCAGGCCGGACAGCGCCCAGTCGATGTGCCAGTCCAGACCATGCTTGTCGAGGATGTCGGCGACGCGCTTTTGCAGGCCTTCAACGGTGGACTCGGTGGAGAAGCGGAAGTTGAACACCGCCACCAGGTCACCGGGGATTACGTTGGTCGCGCCAGTGCCGGAATTCACGTTGGAAATCTGGAAACTGGTCGGCGGGAAGAAATCGTTGCCGTGGTCCCAATGCTCGGCTGCCAGTTCGGCCAGGGCCGGGGCGGCGAGATGGATCGGGTTTTTGGCCAGATGCGGATACGCCACGTGCCCCTGGACGCCGCGTACGGTCAGCTTGGCGCCAAGGGAACCGCGACGGCCGTTCTTCACAACGTCACCCACCAACGTGGTGCTCGACGGTTCGCCGACGATGCACCAGTCCAGACGTTCCTTGCGGGCGGCGAGACGTTCAACCACAGCTTTGGTGCCGTGGTGCGCCGGGCCTTCTTCGTCGCTGGTGATCAGGAAAGCGACCTTGCCCTTGTGGTCCGGGTAGTCGGCGACGAAACGCTCGGCGGCCACGGTCATGGAGGCCAGGCTGCCTTTCATGTCCGCCGCGCCACGGCCGCAGAGCATGCCGTGTTCGTCGATCAGCGCGTTGAACGGGTCGATCTGCCAGGCGGACACCGGGCCGGTCGGTACCACGTCGGTGTGACCGGCGAAGCAGAGCACCGGGCCGTCGTGTTTGCCGTGGGTGGCCCAGAAGTTATCCACATCTTCGATGCGCATCGGCTCCAGGGTGAAGCCGGCATTGCCCAGGCGCTGCATCATCTGCTTCTGGCAATCGGCGTCGACCGGCGTCACGGACGGACGGCGGATCAGGTCGATGGCGAGTTGAAGGGTCGGCGAAAGGTCGGCGTGGGCCGTCATGGAAAACTCCGGAAGCTTTTATTTGTAGGAGCGAGGCTTGCCCGCGAAGAACGATAATGCGGTGTATCTGTTACACCGAGTCGGTTCATTCGCGGGCAAGCCTCGCTCCTACAGGGGATAGGGCTGGGCGCGCAAAATGGCGGTTATCTTAAAGCAAAACGGCGACCATTGGCCGCCGTTTAGTGCATCTGCAAAGATTTAGACTGCCGGTGCCGTTTCAACTTCAGGTGCCGGTTTCGGCAGTGAAGACAGGAACGCCATGATCAGCGCCGCCAGGTACGGCAGCGACTGCACCAGCAACATGGTCACCCAGAAGCGCATGTCGTTGCTCGGCATGCCATTCACCAGGTAGATCCCCAGCGCCGCGCCCCACAACAGCAGCATGATGAACACTTCTTCGCGCGCCTCCGAAATCGCCACCCAGAAGCCGTGGTTATCGGCGTTCTTCGGTGTGCGGAAAAACGGAATGCTGCTGGTGAAGAAGCCGTACAGCACCGCTTTGGCGATGGTGTGCGACAACGCCAGGCCGGCCAGTGCCGCGCAGAACGCATCCTTGAGGTTGACCCCGACCGCACGACGGTAGAGGAAGATGATCTTGCCGACCTTGAACACGAACAACGCCAGTGGCGGGATCGCGAAAATCAGCAACGGCGGATCGACCCGCTGCGGCACGATAATCATCGCCGCCGACCACAACAACGCGCCGACGGTGAAGAAGATGTTCATGCCATCCGCGACCCACGGCAACCAGCCCGCGAGGAAGTGGTAACGCTGGCCACGGGTCAACTCGGTACCCTTGCCGCGAAGCAAACTGGTGGTGTGACGCTTGATGATCTGAATCGCACCATAGGCCCAGCGGAATCGCTGTTTCTTGAAGTCGATAAAGGTATCCGGCATCAGGCCCTTGCCGTAGCTGGTGTGGTAATACGCCGCCGACAGCCCTTTTTCGAACACGCGCAGACCCAACTCGGCGTCTTCACAGATGCACCAGTCGGCCCAGCCCAGTTCCTCGAGTACCGAGCGCCGGGTCATGGTCATGGTGCCGTGCTGGATGATCGCGTCACGGTCGTTGCGGGTAACCATGCCGATGTGGAAGAAGCCTTTGTATTCCGCGTAGCACAGCTTTTTGAAGGTGCTTTCGTTCTGGTCGCGATAATCCTGTGGCGACTGCACCACGGCGATTTTCGGATCGGCGAAGTGCGGCACCATGTGCTTGAGCCAGTTCGGGTCGACGCAGTAGTCCGAGTCGATCACCGCAATGACTTCGGCATCCTTGGCGGTGTGTGGAATCAGGTAATTCAGCGCACCACCCTTGAAACCGGCCAATGGGGCGACGTGGAAGAACTTGAAGCGCGGGCCCAGGGTTTCGCAATAATCGCGTACCGGTTCCCAGACCGCTGGGTCCTTGGTGTTGTTGTCGATGATCAGGACTTCGAAATCCGGATAGTCGAGGTTGGCCAGGGCGTTGAGGGTCTGTTTGACCATCTCCGGCGGCTCGTTGTAACAAGGGACGTGGATCGAGACTTTCGGTCTGTAGTCCGATTCGCCGACCACCGGCAGGAATTCACGTCGGCGCTTGTGGGTCCAAACCGCTTCGGCCAGTTCATGGGCCTCGGTCAGCAAGACAATAAAGACCCCGAGCGCGCCGAGGGCGAGGAGGCCCCCGACCGTCAGGCTGAACCAGGTGCTGTATTGCAGGCTGTAGTCGTAACCGATCCACACCAGCACCGATCCGCAGAGGAAAGCGATAAAGGTCAGGAAAGTACGGCCGCGTTGACGCAGGGCCGAGCCGTCGATCATCAGCAGGGTCAGGGAGAGCAGGGCCAACACTACCGAACCGACTGCCAGCACGCGCCATTGCGGGATCGCAACGACCGGGCCTTCGAAGTTGAATTTCTGCTGGCGCGCCGCGTTGAACACGCCCCAGTAAGCGCCCACCGAACCTTCGTCGCTGGCCTTCCACGGTTGGTCAAACGCTTCGATCACGAAGTAGTTGAAACCCTGGCGGTTGAGCTTGTTGACCAGCGTGCGCAGGTAAATCGCCTGGTCCGCCGGCGACGCATCGGCGCCGCCGCGCATGCGGCCGTTGCTCGGCCAGCCGACTTCCGAGAGCAACAGCGGCTTTTTCGGGAACATCTTTTTCAGGTCACGGGCACGGTCCAGTACGAACTGCCCGGATTGCTCCATCGGCACATGTTCCCAGTACGGCAGGACGTGGGCCGCGATCAGGTCGACGTGCTTGGCCAGGCTTGGGTTTTCTTCCCAGACGTGCCATTGCTCGGACGTGGTCACCGGCACTTTCACCGCCGCGCGGACGCGATCCAGAATAATGCTGAGTTCTGCGGCGGTAATTTCCTTACGGAAGATCGCCTCGTTGCCTACCACCACGCGAACCACGCTGCGGGAAGTATTGGCGAGTTCGATGGCGCGCAGGATTTCACGCTCGTTGCGTTCCTCGTCCGGGCTGATCCAGATACCGAGGGTGACCCGCAGACCGAATTCTTCCGCCAGTTTGGGAATGTCTTGCAGGGAGCCGTCGACCGAGTAAGTACGGATGTTATCCGTCAGCTTGCTCATGATCTCCAGATCGCGACGCATTTCATCGTCGGTCGGGTACTGCTCTTTTTGTGGGTACTGACCTTGCTGGAACGGCGAGTACGAAAAGCCGGAGATCTGTTCAGGCCAGTTGGGAGCGGTGACCGGGCGATTGATCAGCGCCCAGAAGCCGGTAAACAAGGCTGCGATGGCAAGCACCACGACCAGGTTGAGTCCAAATTTACGCGATGACATAGTTATTTCAGGTTCCAAAGGCTGTGGAACGAAGGACCGGTCGGCGTGTGCCAAGGGGCGCGCATCCTACACCGGGCATTCCTTGAGCGTATAGCTGGCAGGGAAATGCCCTACGTTTGGCAATCCCGTTTCGCATAAGTTCTTTCACTTGTCGCGGTAACTTAGATCTTGTGGACGAGTAGCCCTATAATGCGCGCCGGTTTTTGGGGTAATGGTCATGAGTACAGAAGATCCGCGGTTTGCAGGCATCGCCCGTTTGTATGGCATCGACGGCCTGGAGCGCCTGCGCGCGGCCCATGTGGCGATCGTCGGCGTCGGTGGCGTCGGTTCCTGGGCGGCGGAAGCCATCGCTCGGTGTGGCGTGGGCGAGATTTCGCTGTTTGACCTGGACGACGTCTGCGTCAGCAATGCCAACCGTCAGCTGCACGCGCTGGACAGCACCGTCGGCAAACCCAAGGTCGAGGTGATGGCGGAGCGCTTGCGCGGTATCAACCCGGATTGCACGGTGCACGCGGTGGCGGATTTCGTGACGCGCGAAACCATGGCCGAATACATCACGCCGAACATCGACTGCGTGATCGACTGCATCGACAGCGTGAACGCCAAAGCGGCGCTGATTGCCTGGTGCAAGCGCCGCAAGATCCAGATCATCACCACCGGCGGGGCGGGCGGGCAGATTGACCCGACGCTGATTCAGGTCTGTGACTTGAACCGGACGTTCAATGATCCGTTGGCGTCGAAAGTGCGCTCGACCCTGCGTCGGGATTACGGTTTTTCACGCACGGTGACGCGTCATTACAGCGTGCCGTGCGTGTTCTCGACCGAACAACTGCGCTACCCGAAACCGGATGGCAGCATTTGTTTGCAGAAGAGTTTTGTCGGCGATGGCGTGAAGCTCGACTGCGCCGGCGGGTTTGGCGCGGTGATGATGGTGACGGCGACGTTCGGCATGGTCGCGGCGACCAAGGCTGTGGATAAGATTGTGGCGGGGGTTCGGCGGCCGGCGGATCGGGTCAAATCCGTCTGACCTCCACACAAATCCCGTAGGAGCGAGGCTTGCCCGCGAAGGCGTCTTACCTGACACACCGCTTTCGCGGGCAAGCCTCGCTCCTACAGAAGGCGGTTAGCCTGCTAACTCTCGCATCCGCTGGAGTACGGCATTGAGGCCATTACTGCGCGAAGGCGACAGTTGCCGCGAAAGCCCCAGCTGATTGAACCACTCCGGCAAATCCACCTGCCGCAACTCATCCGCCGACAACCCGTTGACCCGCGCCAGCAACAACGCCACCAACCCGCGAATCAACCGCGCATCGCTGCTCGCTGCAAACTGCCAGTGACCGTCATCCAGCGAACCCACCAACCACACCTGACTTTCACAGCCATGCACGCGGTTGGCGTCGACTTTATCCCCGTCATCCAGCGCCGGTAGACGGTCGCCCCATTGCATCAACAGCCGCGCCCGCTGTTCCCAGCCGGGCGCATTCTGAAAGATTTCGAGTGCGATAACGGCATCGGCCGGCAAGCTCATCGCAACAACTCCAGCGCCTGATCCAGCGCTTCAAAGAACCGCTCCAGGTCTTCGGAATCGTTGTACAGCGCCAGCGACACCCGGATCGCCCCGGCCAACTCAAAGCTTTTCAGCAACGGCATCGCACAGTGATGACCGGCGCGCACCGCGATTCCCTGTTCGGTCAGCAAGTGCGCCAGATCAGAGTTATGCACACCCTCGACGACAAAACTGGCCAACGCCAGTTGCGGCTTGCCCAGCAGCCGAATGCCATTGCGCGCTTCAAGGCCTTTCAACAAATAGTCATGCAGCGCCGCTTCATGGGCCGACACGGCGTCCTGATCAAGCCCCGCCAGGTAATCCAGTGTTGCCCCCAGACCGATCACACTGGCGATCGGCGGCGTACCCGCCTCGAAACCCAGTGGGGCAGGGCGAAAGCGTGAACTGTGGTAATCGGCATCCAGCACCATTTCGCCACCGAACTGCCAATGGCGCAGTTGCTTGAGCGCTTCATGGCGACCGAACAGCACGCCCAGGCCGTCGGGGCCATACAGTTTGTGGCTGGAGAACACATAAAAGTCGCAACCCAGCGTCTGCACATCGTGCCGGCCATGAACCACGCCTTGCGCGCCATCGACCACGGTCAATGCATCATGCGCCTTGGCCATCGCCAGCAAGGCGGGCAAGGGCTGCCAGGCGCCGAGTACGTTGGACAGCTGACTGACCGCCAGCAAACGGGTCTGCGGACTGATCAATTGCGCGGCGGCATCCAGGTCGATCAAGCCGTCAACGTCCAGCGGCAGGATGACCAGTTTCAAGTCGCGACGCAGGGCCAGTTGCTGCCATGGCAGCAGGTTGGCGTGATGCTCCAGTGCGCTGATGACAATCTCATCGCCCGGGTTGAATAAGTGTTCCAGGCCATACGCCAGGAGGTTCAGCGCGGAAGTCGCGCCGTGGGTAAAGATGATCTGCCCGCAGTCGCCAGCATTCAGCCATTGGGCGACTTTGCTGCGGCTCGCCTCGAACGCCTGGGTGGCGTGGGCGCCGGGCAAGTGTTGCGCCCGATGCACATTGGCCGCGCCATTGGCGTAGTAATGCGCCAAAGCGTCCAGCAGGGCTTGAGGTTTTTGCGTGGTGGCGGCGTTGTCCAGATACGTCTGGTCTTGCCGTTGTAGCGCGGCGATGGCCGGGAAGTCGGCGCGCCAGGGAGAGGGAATCATCATGTTTTGCAGCCCTGGTGAACATGGGCGGGTGTACGCCTGACCTGATGGTCGGGTCTACGCCGAACCTGTAGGAGCGAAGCTTGCTCGCGAAGCTTTTGGCGGCCTCTAGGGCCCTTTCGCGAGCAAGCTTCGCTCCTGCAGGGTAATCCGTGTGACGCTGCTTAGTTGTGAGCGTGCAGCGCTTCGTTCAGTTCGATCGCCGATTTGTGGGTTTTGCATTCCACGGCACCGGTTTCCGAATTTCGGCGGAACAGCAGGTCAGGCTGGCCGGCCAGTTCGCGGGCCTTCACGACTTTGACCAGCTGATTTTTTTCATCCAGCAGCGCGACTTTGGTACCCGCGGTCACGTACAGGCCGGATTCAACGGTATTGCGATCGCCCAATGGAATGCCGATACCGGCGTTCGCGCCGATCAGGCAGCCTTCGCCGACCTTGATCACGATGTTGCCGCCACCCGACAGGGTGCCCATGGTCGAGCAACCGCCGCCCAGGTCCGAACCCTTGCCGACGAATACACCAGCCGACACACGACCTTCGATCATGCCCGGGCCTTCGGTGCCGGCGTTGAAGTTGACGAAACCTTCGTGCATCACGGTGGTGCCTTCGCCGACGTAAGCGCCCAGACGAATACGCGCCGCATCAGCGATACGCACGCCGGCCGGAACCACGTAATCGGTCATTTTCGGGAACTTGTCTACCGAGAACACTTCCAGCAGCTCGCCGCGCAGACGGGCTTCCAGTTGGTGCTCGGCCAGTTCGGCCAGGTCGATGGCGCCCTGGCTGGTCCAGGCCACGTTCGGCAGCAGCGGGAACACGCCCGCCAGGTTCAGGCCGTGGGGCTTGACCAGGCGATGGGACAGCAGATGCAGCTTGAGGTAAGCCTCAGGCGTGGAGGTCAGCTGAGCGTCTTCGGCCAGAATGGTCGCGACCAGCGGCTTGTGGCTCTCGGCCAGACGGGTCAGCAAAGCAGCCTGAGGCGCGTCGACGCCTTTCAGCGCTTCAGCCAGTTGAGAAGCCTGAGCGGTGCTGAACGCGATGGCCTGATTGCCTTCGGTGTAGCCCAGAACCGGCGCGATGGCCGCGACCAATTCGGCCGAAGGGTTAAGCAGTGGCTGTGCGTAAAACACTTCCAGCCATGCGCCTTGACGGTTTTGAGTGCCGACACCAAAGGCCAGGCTGAACAGAGTAGTGGACATGTTGATACCTCTAACAAAATGGAACGGGCTGCCTTACTTGAGAGCTGCCGCGTAGATATCTGGCTTGAAGCCAATCAGGGTTCGGTCACCGAGATCAAGCACCGGGCGCTTGATCATCGAGGGTTGTGCGAGCATCAGTTCGATCGCTTTCGCTTGGTCGAGATCGGCTTTGCGTTCGTCGTCGAGTTTGCGAAAGGTCGTGCCTGCACGGTTCAACACCACTTGCCAGCCGTGCTCGTCGCACCATTGGGTCAGGTGTTCACGGTCGATTCCGGCCGTCTTGTAATCATGGAAGTCATAGCTGACAGCGTGTTCATCGAGCCAGGTGCGCGCCTTTTTCATGGTGTCGCAGGCTTTGATGCCGAAAAGGTGCAACGTTTTGCTTGAAACGGTCAAGGAATTGCCCCCTTTGCAGGTGCTGGAAATTAAAGGTGACGGATTATGCCATGACCGAGCGGTTTCGCGTCGGCCGTGGTTGTCATGCCAGCGCAAAACCTGTGGGAGCGGGCTTGCTCGCGAAAGCGGTACATCAGGCGACATCTCGAGTGAATGTCAGTCCTTTGTCGCGAGCCGCTCCTCCCACAAGGATTTGGCGTTTCAAGTCTGATCGGGCAGGGAATCCTGCTGCCGAGTAAGTGGGCTGAAGTCAGGCGTTGGTCTTTGGATAAAACTCTTTAATGGACTTTATGTCTTGTTCACTCAACTCCGAATAGGTGCCGACTTCCCAAACGCCATCGGTAAATTCCTTCGGGATGGGGTAATGCATGATCGAGGTTTTATCGTAGGGGGCGTTTCGCAGGCTGTCCGCCACTTTTGGTGTGAATATCTGCTCATCAACCGTCTCTTTGTCCCAGCCGTATTGCGAAGCATAGGTTTTATAGACTTTTGGCTTGTTCCACGGAATATTCGCTCGAGGGTGTTGGTGTTCATGTTCCAGGCCCAATGCGTGGCCAAATTCATGCAAAACAGTCACCTTGAAATCCGGGTCAGCAGGTTTGAGGCCGATCCACATTGTCGGTTCGCCAGCTTCAACAGTCAGCGCATCAGTCCCGATGCAGGAGCCATTCAGCTGCGTGTTTGTCGAAATCCTGATGTCCGCATTGGCATCCTTGGATAAGCCGAAAATCAGGCTGACGTGCGGGTCCCATTGCCAAATTAGCTGTTCGATTGCGTCTTGTAATGATTCGGGTGGGTTGTCGACGAAGGAGATGGTTAACCAGCGATGCCTTGGCCAAAATTTTGTGTGTTTGGCAATAGCACTGATGCTTGCGCCACCGGTTACAGGCTGGGGTGCGTTTTCCGGATTTGCATTGATTGCTGCCTCGTACGATGCGCGTTCGTTTTCAGGCTTAAATGCTATACAGGATGATAATTTACACATCTAAAAACTTCCTTGTTTGTGGTGGGTGAGTATTTTTTATGTAGGGCGAAAACTTACCTGTCTCATGCACTTTCCGGATAGACATACACTTTTGACATGAAAGCCTTGTCTTTTTCGCTGAGATCAAAATTCAGAAAAACCTGGAAGTCACCTTCGGTCCAGGATTGTTGGATGACGTAGTGCATGATCGACTTTCGGTCGTACTCTGAATAAACGCTTGCGTCGGGGTCTGCGCGATCCAGGTACCATTGGTGCAGTCTTTCTCGCGTCGACTTGGCTCGGTAGTTATCTTCTTCAGGGTTATCGGTTATTCCATGTTGTGCATAAATGGCTGATAGGTTCCAGGGGATGTTCGCCGTCGGGTGGGTCTGCTCATGTTCTGCCCCGAGCATATGGCCGAACTCATGCATTACATTGGCCGCAAAATAACGTGCGTGGACGGGGGAGTGTGGCCAGAGCCTCATTGTCGGCTCATCTGTAGATAACAGTGCATCTGTGCCGATGTTGGACGAGAACGTTCCTACCTCGCTCAATATGCGGATGTCGCCTTCTTTACCTTCGACGAATTCGAATTTCAAGTTGATGTGCGGCAGCCAATGGTTGGCTGCAGAGATGGTCGCAGCCTTGAATTCTTCTGTGCCATTGAGAAAGGCGATGCGAAGAGTGCGGCCGGGAGTCCAGAATTTGGAAGGCGTTTTCTTGGCCCACATTATTTTGCAACTCCTGGGAAAAATTGAGTAGGCATATGTGCTGTATTTGCAAAGTTATGGTGGACTTCGAAGTGTTCGCGCGCTGTTATAGAAATAGTTGCACTAAAATGCATGATCTAACTTCCTTGTTGGATTGGTGGGGGCGCAGATTCTTCTGCGGAAGTAGAATCTAGTGTTGGTGCCAGGATTAGTAAAGTGGAAACGTGCGGGGTGTGTTACGTGGTGTTGTTAGCGTTGTCGGGTATTGCACTCGACAAGTGGTATGGCTTTGTAAGAGCCTTGGTGTCTTATGAAGCAATAGGGTTGGTTGTATTGAAGTAGGATCTGATAATACAAGTTGCCGTGCCAGTTTAACTGGCACGGCTTTATGGATTATTGCTTGCGGGTAATAAACGCGCGAATACGTTCGGCGGCTTCCACGCATTCCGCCAGTGGCGCGACCAGCGCCATCCGCACCCGACCAGCACCCGGATTGAAGCCGTCCACTTCCCGGGACAGATAAGAACCCGGTACCACGGTCACGTGCTCTTCCACGAACAAATCGCGGCAGAACGCCTCGTCGTCACCTTCAACGTTCGGCCACAAGTAAAAACCGCCATCCGGACGCTGCACGTCCATCACCGGGCCGAGGATTTCCAGTACGGCATCGTACTTCTCGCGGTACAGCGCACGGTTGGCGCGCACATGCACTTCGTCATTCCACGCGGCGACGCTGGCCAGTTGGGTCTGAACCGGCATCGCGCAGCCGTGGTAGGTGCGATAGAGCAGGAAGCCCTTGAGGATGTCGGCGTCACCTGCGACAAAACCTGAACGCAATCCCGGCAGGTTGGAACGCTTGGACAGGCTGTGGAACACCACGCAGCGCTTGAAGTCCTTGCGGCCCAGTTCCACACAGGCACTGAGCAGACCGGCCGGCGGGGTTTGTTCGTCGAAATACAGCTCGCTGTAGCACTCGTCCGCAGCGATGACGAAGTCGTATTCGTCGGCCAGGGCGATCAGTTTTTTCAGGGTGTCGACCGGGATCAGCGCGCCGGTCGGGTTGCCTGGCGAGCACAGGAACAGGATCTGGCAGCGCTTCCAGATGTCTGGCGAAACAGCGTCGAAATCCGGGTTGAAGCCGTTTTCGTCCAGGCATGGCAGGTAGTGCGGCTTGGCCCCGGCGAGGAACGCCGCGCCTTCGTAGATCTGGTAGAACGGGTTCGGGCTGACCACCAGGGCGTCTTCGCCACGGTTGACCACGGTCTGGGTGAAGGCAAACAGCGCTTCACGGGTGCCGTTGACCGGCAGCACGTTGCGCGCCGGGTCGAGCCAGCCGTTCGGGACGCTGAAGCGGCGTTCGCACCAGGCGGCGATGGCTTCACGCAGGGCCGGAATGCCGAGCGTGGTCGGATACACGGCCATCTGATCCAGATTGCTTGCCAGGGCTTCGGCGACGAAGCTTGGCGAACGGTGCTTCGGCTCGCCGATGGACAACGCGATGGCGCGCTTGTCCGGGTTTGGCGTGACGCTACCGAGCAGGGCGCGGAGCTTCTCGAACGGGTAGGGCTGCAACTGGTTCAACGCGTTGTTCATGAGGGGCCTCATCTAATGTGGGAGCGGGCTTGCTCGCGAATGCGTTATGCCAGTCGACATAAATGTTGAATGTTAAACCGCATTCGCGAGCAAGCCCGCTCCCACAGGGGGAATTGTTGGTTCAGATACTGATGCGTGACAATTTGATATCGGGTTCATTACTGACGGTCAGCTGTTCAACGATTGCATCCTGCAAGCGAGTGCACAGCAGCGGGTCGGACAGCGGATGGTTGTTCGCGTCGGTGATGAAGAACACGTCTTCCACGCGTTCGCCGAGGGTCGCAATCTTGGCGTTCTGCAGCGACAGGTCGAACTCGAGGAAGATCGTGCCGATGCGCGCCAGCAGTCCCGGGCGATCCGGCGCGCTGAGTTCCAGCACGGTCACAGGGCGCTGAGCATCGTTGTGGATCGTCACCTGTGGCGCAAACGCAAAATGCTTTAGCTGGCGTGGCACACGGCGCTGGATGATGGTCGGGTAGTCGTCCGGATTGCGCAGCGCTTCGGTCAGGCCTTCACGGATCTGCGCCACCCGCGCAGGGTTATCGCCGATCGAGTCGCCGTCAGTGTCGAGCACGATATAGGTGTCGAGCGTGAACTGGCTGCTGGAGGTGATAACCCGGGCGTCGTGAATGTTCAGGTTGAGCTGATCCATCGCGGCCACGGTCACGGCGAAGAAGTCGTGTTGGTCCGGCGCGTAGATGAAGATCTGCGTACCGCCCTCGAACTCGCGCTGGGTGGTTTCCTTGATCAACACCAGTGGCCCGCCATCGGCCGGTTGCTGGAGGATTGCGTCACTGTGCCAGGCGACGTCGCCGGCGGTGTGGCGCAGGAAATAGTCATCGCCCAATTGCGACCACAACTGTTCGACATCGTCTGGATCGGTGCCACCGCGCACCAGAATGTCCAGGGCGGCGCTCTGGGTCTGACGGATCTGCATTTCGCGATCCACCGGGTTTTCCAGGCCGCGGCGCAAGGCGCGCTTGGTCTCGGTATAGAGCTGACGCAAGAGGCTGGCACGCCAGGAGTTCCACAGGGTCGGGTTGGTGGCGTTGATGTCGGCGACGGTCAGCACGTACAGATAGTCGAGACGGGTTTCGTCGGCGACGGCTTGTGCGAAGTCGTGGATCACCTGCGGGTCGGACAAGTCCTTGCGCTGGGCGGTCGTCGACATCACCAGGTGGTTCTGCACCAGCCAGACGATCAGGCGGCTGTCCCACACCGGGAGCTGGTGGCGCTGGCAAAAGGCTTCGGCATCCACCGCACCGATTTCCGAGTGATCGCCATGCCGGCCCTTGCCGATGTCGTGATACAGACCGGCCAGGTAAATCAGCTCGGGTTTGGGCAGTTTGCCCATGAGCTTGCTGGCCAGCGGGAATTTTTCCGACACCTGGGTGTACTGCAACTTACGCAGGTGCTTGATCAGATTCAGGGTGTGGGCGTCGACCGTATAGATGTGGAACAGGTCGTGCTGCATCTGCCCGACAATAAAGCCAAACTCCGGCAGGTAACGCCCGAGGATGCCGTAGCGGTTCATCCGGCGCAGATTGCGGTGGATACCGATCTTGCACTTGAACAGCTCGATGAACAGGCTGGTGTTGCGAATGTCGTTGCGGAAATCGTCGTCGATCAGGTGACGATGCTCGCGCAGCAGACGAATGGTGTCGGCGCGCACACCTTTGATTTCCGGCTGCTGGGCCATCAGCACGAAGATCTCGAGCATGGCGAACGGCGTGCGGCGGAACACGTTGTCGTTGCGCGCTTCGATGTAGCCGTCGTGCAGCTGGAACCGCGAGTTGATCGGCTGCGGCGGCGCTTCGTCTTCCGGGGCCAGAATGACTTCTTCGAAGTGCTGGATGATCAGGTCGCTGAGTTGGGCAATGCTCATGACCACCCGATAATACTGCTGCATGAAGTTTTCGATGGCTTGCTTGGCATCATCGCCCTCGAAACCCAGCAGTCCGGCAATCGAGCGCTGGTGGTCGAACAGCAAACGGTCTTCGGAGCGCCCGGCGAGCATGTGCAGCGCGTACCGGACCTTCCACAAAAACTCCTGGGACGAGGCCAGCAGGGCGTTTTCGCTCTCGACCAGAAAGCCTTCGCCAGCCAGGGCGCGCAGGTTCAGGGTGCCGTATTCGCGACGGGCCACCCACAGAATCGTCTGGATATCCCGCAGGCCGCCAGGCGAGCCTTTGACGTTGGGTTCCAGGTTGTATTCGGTGTCGTTGTATTTGTGATGACGAGCTTTTTGCTCGGCGCGCTTGGCGAGGAAGAAGTCCTTGCTCGGCCACATGTGCGCAGTGCTGGTGACATCGAGCATGCGCTGGCGCAAGCGCTCGGGGCCGCAGATGGTGCGGCTTTCCATCAGGTTGGTGACGACCGTCAGGTCGGCGCGGGCCTCGACGGCGCATTCGTCGACGGAGCGCACGCTCTGGCCGACTTCCAGGCCGATGTCCCACAGCAGTGTCAGGAAACGCTCGATGGAGTCACGGAAAATTTCGTGATCGGCGCTGTCCAGCAGGATCAGCAAGTCGATATCGGAATACGGGTGCAATTCACCGCGACCGTAGCCGCCGACCGCCACCAGTGCGATGTCGGCGTCTTCGCTCCAGTTGAACTGCTCCCAGGCCTTTTGCAGGATGTTGTCGACGAACCAGGCGCGGTCCTCGATCAGCCGGCGAATGTCGCGGCCGCTGCGAAACCGCCCGTCGAGCACCTCGCGGGCCTGGCGGATCGCCTTCTTGAAGGCCGCGATCGGGCTGGCCTTCAGGGCCAGTTCAGCCTGGAACTGGCCGCGGTCGAAGAGTTCGGGATCCACCTGCGGCATTGATTGGCTTTCCTATCTATCTATAAGGCTGGGAGCTGCCTGGGGTCGGATCAGGCCGAAACGCGCGGGATGGTGTCATCGGCGCGCAAGGTGAAGATCTCGTAACCGGTTTCGGTCACCAGCAGGGTGTGTTCCCACTGGGCCGACAGCTTGCGGTCCTTGGTGATCGCGGTCCAGCCGTCGCCCAATACCTTGGTGTCGGCCTTGCCCTGGTTGATCATCGGCTCGATGGTGAAGGTCATGCCTGCTTTCAGTTCCATGCCGGTGCCGGCGCGACCGTAATGCAGGATTTGCGGCTCTTCGTGGAACACCTTGCCGATGCCGTGACCGCAGAACTCGCGAACCACCGAGAAACCGTTCTTTTCCGCGTGTTTCTGGATGATTTCACCGATGTCGCCCAGGCGGCAGCCGGGTTTGACGATTTCGATGGCCTTGTACATGCATTCCTGAGTCACTTGCGACAGACGCTCGGCCCAGACCGGCACAGTGCCGACGTGGAACATGCGGCTGGTGTCGCCGTGGAAACCGTCCTTGATGACGGTGACGTCGATGTTCAGGGTGTCGCCATCCTTCAACGGCTTCTCGTTCGGGATGCCGTGGCAGACCACGTGGTTGATCGAGGTGCAGATCGACTTCGGGTAGCCTTTGTAGTTGAGCGGGGCGGGGATGGCTTTCTGCTCGTTGACGATGTAGTCGTGGCAGATGCGGTCCAGTTCTTCGGTGGTGATCCCCGGCTTGACATGTTCGGCAATCATTTCCAGCACATCGGCGGCCAGTTTGCCGGCGACACGCATCTTTGCGATGTCCTCGGGGGTTTTGAGGGTGACGGTCATACAGGCTCTCTCTGCGCTCGATGGCGCTTGCTAAAACGAAATGGGCATTACGCGATCGATCTTCGCGACCCTGAAAAACGCGATTCTAACAGACGATCAACGCAAATCTGAGCCTCTGTGCATCGCTTCTCTCTATAGATTGGCGCATTCTTGGGCGATTCCAAGGGCGCAGTTGAAGTCGTGCATCAGGAATCGAGAATCCGGGTTCCGTTTTTTGCAGTCCTGTGATATAAAATGCGCCGCTTTCCGGGGATACCCCGAAAGGCTTAAATCCACACACGTGTCGACACGATGACCTGGGTGCCTTCAGCTGATGCTGCTGGTTGGTCATTGGGATACGTGGAGGCCAAACCCGACTTATTAAGGAACTATCATGTCCCAAGTCAACATGCGCGATATGCTGAAGGCCGGTGTGCACTTCGGTCACCAGACCCGTTACTGGAACCCGAAAATGGGTAAGTACATTTTCGGCGCGCGTAACAAGATCCACATTATCAACCTTGAAAAAACCCTGCCAATGTTCAACGAAGCTCTGACTTTCGTAGAGCGTCTGGCCCAGGGCAAAAACAAGATTCTGTTCGTCGGCACCAAGCGTTCCGCTGGCAAGATCGTTGCTGAAGAAGCAGCACGTTGCGGTTCGCCGTACGTCGATCACCGCTGGTTGGGCGGCATGCTGACCAACTTCAAAACCATCCGTGCTTCCATCAAGCGTCTGCGTGACCTTGAAGTGCAAGCCGAAGACGGTACTTTCGCCAAGCTGACCAAGAAAGAAGCGCTGATGCGCACTCGCGATCTTGAGAAGCTCGATCGTTCCCTGGGTGGTATCAAGGACATGGGCGGTCTGCCAGACGCTCTGTTCGTTATCGACGTTGATCACGAGCGCATCGCGATCACCGAAGCCAACAAGCTGGGCATCCCGGTTATCGGCGTAGTCGATACCAACAGCAGCCCGGAAGGCGTTGACTACATCATCCCAGGCAACGATGACGCAATCCGCGCTATCCAGTTGTACATGGGTTCGATGGCTGACGCAGTTATCCGCGGTCGCAACCACGTTGCTGGCGGCACCGAGCAGTTCGTTGAAGAAGCTCCGGCAGCTGCAGCTGAGTAATTGACGCCCTGGCGTTGACTCAGTAAGCAAAAAGGGGGCTTGGCCCCCTTTTTGCCACCTCGAAAACCGTTTGTGAGCAGCGCAGCTACAGCGTTTGTAACGTGCAGCCGCTAACAAGTGGGGTCGGGAAGAATTGATCGCCCGTTCGATCGGGTGGAATGGTTGAAAACCTATCCAAGAGGAATTTTGAAATGGCAGAGATTACTGCAGCGTTGGTTAAAGAACTGCGTGAGCGTACTGGCGAAGGCATGATGGACTGCAAAAAGGCCTTGACCAAGGCCGGCGGCGACATCGAAAAAGCCATTGATGACATGCGCGCTTCGGGCGCCATCAAGGCTGCCAAGAAAGCAGGCAACGTAGCTGCTGAAGGCGCTATCGCTTTGAAAGAAGACGGTAAATCCGCGGTTCTGCTGGAAGTGAACTCGCAGACCGACTTCCTGGCTCTGCAGGACGACTTCAAGGCATTCGTTGCTTCCAGCGTTGAAAAAGCATTCGCTGACAAGCTGACTGATGTTGCTCCGCTGATCGAAGCTCAAGAAGCTGATCGCCTGGTTCTGGTCGGCAAGGTTGGCGAAAACGTCAACATCCGTCGCCTGGCTCGCGTTGAAGGTGATGTTGTCGGTGGTTACCTGCACGGCAACAAGATCGGTGTTGCAGTTGTCCTCAAGGGCGGCAACGTTGAACTGGCCAAGGACATCGCTATGCACGTAGCGGCGACCAACCCTGAATTCCTGCTGCCATCGGAAGTTTCCGCTGAAGCGGTCGAGCGCGAGAAAGGCGTGTTCCTGACCCTCAACGCTGACAAGATTGCTGGCAAGCCAGAAAACATCGTTGAAAACATGGTCAAAGGCCGTATCAGCAAGTTCCTGGCTGAAGCGAGCCTGGTTGAGCAGGCGTTCGTCAAGAACCCTGAAATCAAGGTTGGCGAACTGGCCAAGAAAGCCGGTGCAGAAATCGTTTCTTTCACCTACTTCAAAGTAGGCGAAGGCATCGAGAAGCCGGTCGACAACTTCGCTGAAGAAGTTGCTGCCCAGCTGGCTGCCGCCAAGCAATAAGACGGTTTTTTAACTGTCGCCCTGAAGAGGCTGCCCGCTTACGCGCGCAGCCTCTTTTCAGATGGGGCACCAATTTTTATTGGTTTCCCTTTGGAACTGGCTTACAAAGCCATGTTCCGATGGCGCTGAAGCAGCGCCAAGCTAGAGTGAACGCCAGCTGTAAACAGCTCGCAAAGAATTTTTAAAATACGCCGCAGGAGAGATTCGCAATGGCTCAGCAGGGCAGTGGTTATCAGGCTCGCTATAAACGCATTCTACTCAAGCTTAGCGGCGAGGCCCTGATGGGCTCGGAAGAGTTCGGGATCGATCCGAAAGTTCTGGATCGCATGGCGCTGGAAGTCGGCCAACTGGTCGGCATCGGTGTTCAGGTCGGTCTGGTGATCGGCGGTGGCAACCTGTTCCGCGGTGCAGCGCTGAGCGCAGCCGGCATGGATCGGGTAACTGGCGACCACATGGGCATGCTGGCCACTGTGATGAACGCCCTGGCCATGCGTGATGCGCTGGAACGTGCCAATATCTCGGCCATCGTGATGTCGGCCATTTCCATGGTTGGCGTGACCGATCATTACGATCGCCGCAAAGCCATGCGCCACCTGAACGCCAAGGAAGTCGTGATCTTTGCGGCCGGTACCGGCAATCCGTTCTTCACCACGGATTCGGCAGCCTGCTTGCGAGCGATCGAAATCGACGCTGACGTCGTGCTCAAGGCAACCAAGGTCGATGGCGTCTACACCGCTGACCCATTCAAAGACCCGCATGCCGAGAAGTTCGATCATCTGACTTACGATGAAGTGCTGGATCGCAAGCTGGGCGTGATGGATCTGACGGCTATTTGCCTGTGCCGCGACCACAAGATGCCATTGCGTGTCTTTAACATGAACAAGCCCGGCGCCCTGCTGAATATCGTACATGGCGGCGCTGAAGGGACCCTGATCGAGGAAGGCCAACAATGATCAATGAAATCAAGAAAGACGCTCAAGAGCGTATGAAGAAATCCGTGGAATCGCTGCTGCACAACTTCGGCCGTATTCGTACCGGCCAGGCGCACCCAAGCATTCTTGAAGGCGTGATGGTGCCGTATTACGGTTCCGACACCCCGATCAAGCAAGTGGCGAACATCACCGTCAAAGACGCCCGTACTCTGCAAGTCGTTGCCTTTGAGCGCAACATGCTCGGTGCTGTCGACAAAGCCATCGGTAGCGCGGGTCTGAACCTCAACCCGACCAACCTGGGTGAGTTGCTGCTGATCTCCATGCCGGCCCTGACCGAAGAAACCCGCAAGGGCTTCACCAAACAGGCTCGCGATGTTGCTGAAGATGCCCGTGTTGCCGTGCGCAACATCCGTCGCGATGCCAACAGCTCGCTGAAGGATCTGGTCAAGGAAAAAGAAATCAGCGAAGACGAAGAACGTCGCGCCACTGGCGAGATCGACGATTTGACCAAGAAGTATGTGGCTGAAATCGACGCAAATCTGGCGCAGAAAGAAAAAGACCTGATGGCCGTATAAGGGTCGCGTTTTCATGGAAAAGACTAAGCAGACTGCGCCGTCCGCGGTGCCGCGCCATGTCGCGATCATCATGGATGGTAATAATCGCTGGGCGAAAAAACGCTTTATGCCGGGTGTCGCCGGGCATAAAGCGGGCGTGGATGCGGTTCGCGCAGTGATTGAGGTGTGCGCCGAGGCCGGGGTCGAGGTTTTGACCCTGTTCGCCTTCTCCAGTGAGAACTGGCAGCGTCCGGCCGATGAAGTCAGTGCCTTGATGGATTTGTTCTTCAAGGCGTTGCGTCGCGAGGCCAAGCGCCTCAATGACAACAACATCAGTCTGCGCATCATCGGTGATCGTTCGCGCTTTCATCCCGAGCTTCAGGCTGCCATGCGTGAAGCCGAGGCGATGACCGCCGGTGCCAACCGCTTTGTCTTGCAGATCGCCGCCAACTACGGCGGTCAGTGGGATATCGCGCAGGCCGCGCAGCGTCTGGCGCGGGAAGTTCAGGCCGGGCATCTGCGTCCGGAGGACATCACCCCGGAGCTGTTGCAGACCTGCCTGGCCACCGGCGATCTGCCGTTGCCCGACTTGTGCATCCGCACTGGTGGCGAACACCGCATCAGCAACTTCCTGCTGTGGCAACTGGCTTATGCCGAGTTGTACTTCTCCGACCTGTTCTGGCCGGACTTCAAACACGACGCCATGCGTAACGCGCTGGCCGATTTCGCTTCTCGCCAGCGCCGCTTCGGTAAAACGAGCGAGCAGGTCGAGTCTGGAGCCCGGGTTTAATGCTTAAACAACGAATCATCACCGCGCTGATCCTGCTGCCGATCGCCTTGTGCGGGTTTTTCCTGCTCGAAGGCACAGGCTTTGCGCTGTTCATCGGGCTGGTCGTGACCCTCGGTGCGTGGGAATGGGCTCGCCTGGCAGGCTTCAATGCCCAGCCGATGCGCGTGGCGTACGCGGTTGTGGTCGCCTTGATGCTGTTTGTCATGCACATCCTGCCGGGGCTCGCGCCCTGGGTGTTGGGGGCTTCGGTGCTCTGGTGGGGCGTGGCGACGTATCTGGTGCTGACTTATCCGCGTTCCAGCGAACACTGGTCCAGCGCCGCCTGCAAGCTGGTGATCGGTTTGCTGATCCTGCTGCCGGCCTGGCAAGGTCTGGTCCAGATCAAACAGCAACCCTTGGGTAACTGGTTGATCATGGCCGTGATGGTGCTGGTCTGGGGTGCTGATATCGGCGCGTACTTTTCCGGTCGGGCCTTTGGCAAGCGCAAGCTGGCGCCGCTGGTCAGTCCCGGCAAGAGCTGGGAAGGCGTGTACGGCGGCTTGCTGCTGAGCCTGGTGATTACCGCGATCGTGGGTGTTGTGCGCGACTGGAGTTTCGGGCAGATGTTGATGGGCCTGATCGGTGCGGCAGTGATCGTATTCATCTCGGTTGTGGGCGACCTCACCGAGAGCATGTTCAAGCGTCAATCGGGCATCAAGGACAGCAGTAACCTGCTGCCGGGGCATGGCGGTGTGCTGGATCGCATCGACAGCCTGACGGCCGCGATCCCCGTATTTGCCGTGCTGTTGTGGATGGCCGCACCGTGAGCCGGCCACAGCAGATTACCGTTCTGGGGGCGACCGGCTCGATCGGTCTGAGCACCCTGGACGTGATCGCTCGCCATCCCGAGCGTTATCAAGTATTCGCGTTGAGCGGTTTCACTCGCCTGAGTGAGCTGCTGGCCTTATGCGTGCGTCATACGCCACGGTTTGCCGTCGTGCCGGAGGCGGGCGCTGCCCGAACCTTGCAGGACGACTTGCGCGCTGCAGGCCTGGCGACCCGCGTGTTGGTAGGGGAAGAGGGCCTGTGTCAGGTGGCTTCCGACCCTGAGGTCGATGCGGTCATGGCGGCCATCGTTGGTGCGGCGGGCTTGCGTCCGACCCTGGCGGCGGTTGAGGCGGGCAAGAAGATCCTGCTGGCCAACAAAGAAGCACTGGTCATGTCGGGTGCCCTGTTCATGCAGGCCGTGCGCAAAAGCGGCTCGGTGCTGCTGCCGATCGACAGCGAACACAACGCGATTTTTCAGTGCATGCCACAGGATTTCGCTCGCGGGCTTGGCGCGGTCGGTGTGCGTCGGATTCTGCTGACAGCCTCTGGTGGTCCGTTCCGACAGACTCCGATGGCCGAGTTGGCGCATGTTTCCCCTGAGCAAGCGTGCGCGCATCCGAACTGGTCCATGGGTCGCAAGATTTCGGTCGATTCGGCCAGCATGATGAACAAAGGCCTCGAGTTGATTGAAGCCTGCTGGTTGTTCGACGCCAAGCCGTCCCAGGTCGAAGTGGTGATTCACCCACAGAGCGTGATTCATTCGCTGGTCGACTATATCGATGGCTCGGTGCTGGCGCAGTTAGGCAATCCGGACATGCGCACGCCGATCGCCAACGCCTTGGCCTGGCCGGAGCGTATCGATTCGGGTGTAGCGCCGCTGGATCTGTTTGCCATCGCACGCCTGGACTTCCAGGCGCCCGATGAAGAGCGCTTCCCCTGCCTGCGCCTTGCGCGTCAGGCAGCCGAAGCCGGCAATAGCGCGCCGGCCATGCTCAATGCGGCGAATGAAGTGGCTGTCGCGGCGTTTCTCGACGAGCGGGTTCGCTACCCGGAAATCGCGAGTATCATCGAGGAAGTGTTAAACCTGGAGCCGGTCGTTGCGGTGGATGATCTGGAGGCGGTGTTCACGGCCGACGCGAAAGCGCGAGTACTGGCCGGGCAATGGTTGAGCCGTCACGGGCGGTAAGTGCTGCAATACGTTGGCCCCTGCGGCACTGAATAGGATTGCGGAGAAAGTAGATGAGCGCGCTCTATATGATTGTCGGCACCCTGGTTGCATTGGGCGTGCTGGTCACCTTCCACGAATTCGGCCATTTCTGGGTCGCACGTCGCTGTGGGGTCAAAGTGCTGCGTTTCTCCGTGGGCTTCGGCATGCCGCTGCTGCGCTGGCACGACAAGAAAGGCACTGAATTCGTGGTGGCCGCCATTCCGTTGGGCGGCTACGTGAAGATGCTCGACGAGCGCGAAGGCGAAGTGCCGGCCGATCAGGTCGATCAATCCTTCAATCGCAAATCGGTCCGTCAGCGTATTGCCATCGTGGCCGCAGGGCCGATCGCCAACTTTCTATTGGCAATGGTGTTTTTCTGGGTGTTGGCCATGCTCGGCAGCGAGCAGGTGCGCCCGGTCATCGGTGCGGTCGAGTCCGGCAGTATCGCCGCCAAGGCCGGACTGGGTGCCGGTCAGGAAATTATTGCCATCGATGGCGAGCCGACGTCTGGCTGGGCCGCGGTCAATTTGCAACTGGTCCGCCGTCTGGGCGAGAGCGGTTCACTTCAATTGTTGGTGCGTGAGCAGGGCTCCACCGCAGATTCGCCTCGCGAGCTGATGCTGGATAAATGGCTCAAGGGTGCTGACGAGCCGGATCCGATTCGTTCGTTGGGTATTCGACCTTGGCGTCCAGCCTTGCCACCCGTACTGGCCGAACTTGATCCGAAAGGTCCGGCACAGGCCGCGGGCCTGAAGACCGGAGATCGATTGCTGGCCCTTGATGGCAAGGCGCTCGATGACTGGCAACAGGTGGTCGACACCGTTCGTATGCATCCAGATACCAAAATCATGCTGCGTGTTGAGCGTGATGGTGCTCAAATCGACGTCCCTGTGACGTTGGCCGCTCGCGGCGAGAGCAAGGCACCTACCGGTTATATGGGGGCCGGGGTGAAAGCGGTCGATTGGCCACCAGAGATGATTCGCGAAGTCAGTTATGGCCCGGTGGCCGCAATTGGCGAGGGTGCTCGACGCACCTGGACCATGAGTGTACTGACCCTCGATTCACTCAAGAAAATGTTGTTCGGCGAGCTCTCGGTAAAAAACTTGAGTGGACCGATAACCATTGCTAAAGTGGCGGGCGCTTCTGCCCAGTCGGGTGTCGCTGATTTCCTGAATTTCCTTGCTTATCTGAGTATTAGCCTGGGAGTTCTGAATTTGTTGCCCATTCCTGTACTGGATGGGGGACATTTGTTGTTTTATCTGATCGAGTGGGCGCGTGGTCGTCCCTTGTCGGATCGGGTGCAGGGTTGGGGGATACAGATCGGTATCAGTTTGGTGGTCGGGGTGATGTTGCTTGCTCTGGTCAATGATTTGGGCCGTCTGTAACACTTCGCTGAATTGCGAATCTGCCGCATTTTGCGGCAGTTTGTTTATTGCCAGTTGGAATAAGAAAGGACTTCATGAAACGTCTGCTGCTAACTGCGGTTCTCACCGTATTGATGATCGCCGAAGTTCACGCCGAGTCCTTCACTATCTCTGATATTCGCGTCAATGGCCTCCAGCGGGTCTCCGCGGGTAGCGTCTTTGGTGCTTTGCCGTTAAACGTCGGTGAACAGGCGGATGATCGTCGCCTGGTGGAATCCACTCGTGCGCTGTTCAAAACCGGGTTCTTTCAAGATATCCAGCTGGGCCGCGATGGCAACGTCCTTGTCATTACGGTAGTCGAGCGTCCGTCGGTCGCCAGTATCGAGATCGAAGGTAACAAGGCGATCTCTACTGAAGACCTGATGAAGGGCCTCAAACAATCCGGTCTGGCCGAAGGCGAGATCTTCCAGCGTGCCACCCTCGAAGGTGTCCGTAACGAACTGCAGCGCCAGTATGTCGCCCAGGGTCGCTACTCGGCCACCGTCGACACCGAAGTGGTGCCGCAGCCGCGTAACCGCGTCGGCTTGAAGGTCAACATCAACGAAGGCACCGTTGCGGCTATCCAGCACATCAACGTGGTGGGTAACACGGTCTTCCCTGATGAGGACCTGATCGACCTGTTCGAATTGAAGACTACCAACTGGTTGTCGTTCTTCAAGAACGATGACAAGTACGCCCGTGAAAAACTGTCTGGTGACCTGGAGCGTCTGCGCTCCTACTACCTGGACCGTGGCTATATCAACATGGATATCGCTTCGACTCAGGTGTCCATTACCCCGGACAAGAAACACGTCTACATCACCGTCAACGTCAACGAAGGCGAGAAGTACACCGTTCGTGACGTCAAGCTGAGCGGCGACCTGAAAGTCCCTGAAGACCAGGTCAAGTCCCTGCTGCTGGTTCAGAAAGGCCAGGTGTTCTCGCGCAAGCTGATGACCACCACTTCCGAACTGATCACCCGTCGTCTGGGTAACGAGGGTTACACCTTCGCCAACGTCAACGGCGTACCGCAGCCTCACGATGAAGACCACACGGTGGACATCACCTTCGCTGTCGATCCGGGCAAACGTGCTTACGTCAACCGCATCAACTTCCGTGGCAACACCAAGTCCGAAGACGAAGTGCTGCGCCGTGAAATGCGCCAGATGGAAGGCGGCTGGGCTTCGACCTACCTGATCGACCAATCCAAGACCCGTCTCGAGCGTCTGGGCTTCTTCAAGGAAGTCAACGTCGAAACCCCGGCCGTACCGGGTGTCGATGACCAGGTTGACGTGAACTACAGCGTTGAAGAGCAAGCTTCCGGTTCGATCACCGCCAGCGTCGGTTTCGCCCAGAGCGCCGGTCTGATCCTCGGTGGTTCGATCACTCAGAACAACTTCCTGGGTACCGGTAACAAGGTCAGCATCGGCTTGACCCGTAGCGAATACCAAAGCCGCTATAACTTCGGTTATGTCGACCCGTACTGGACTGCTGATGGCGTGAGCCTGGGTTACAACGCGTTCTATCGCACCACTGACTACAAAGACCTCGATGTCGATGTAGCCAGCTATGCCGTAGACAGCCTGGGTGCAGGCGTCAACGTCGGCTACCCGATCAGCGAGACTTCGCGCCTGACCTTTGGCTTGAGCGCGCAACAGGACAAGATCAAGACCGGTCAGTACACCGTTGACGAGATTTTCGACTTCGTAAACAAGGAAGGCGACAACTACCTGAACTTCAAGGCGTCGGCCGGCTGGTCCGAGTCCACCCTGAACAAAGGCGTGTTGGCGACCCGTGGTCATTCCCAGAGCCTGACACTGGAAACGACCACGCCAGGCAGCGACCTGTCGTTCTTCAAACTTGATTACCGTGGCCAGTTGTTCCAGCCATTGTCTGATAACTACACCGTGCGTCTGCACACCGAACTGGGTTATGGCGACGGCTACGGTTCAACCGATGGCTTGCCGTTCTATGAAAACTACTATGCTGGTGGTTTCAACTCGGTTCGTGGTTTCAAGGACAGCACCCTGGGCCCGCGCAGTACGCCTAGCCGTGGCACGAACCCGGGGACCGCGTTCGATCCGGACCAGGATCCACTGCCATTTGGTGGCAACGTCCTGATCCAGGGTGGTGCAGAGCTTCTGTTCCCTCTGCCGTTCGTGAAGGATCAACGCTCCCTGCGTACCTCGGTATTCTGGGATGTGGGTAACGTTTTTGACTCGCAGTGCAAAGACACCACCAATGCAAACGGTTCGGCGTCCAATACAAAGTGCAACGACATCAGCTTGAGCAACATGGCCAGCTCTGTCGGTGTGGGCGTGACCTGGGTTACCGCACTGGGTCCTCTGAGCTTCGCGTTGGCCATGCCGATCAAGAAACCGGATGACGCTGAGACTCAAGTGTTCCAATTCTCTCTCGGCCAGACGTTCTAAGCGTCTGCCCCAAAATAACGACAATGGATTTTGTAGGAGTGCATCGTGCGTAAGTTGACTCAATTGGTTCTCCTGGCGACCGTACTGGTAGCAGGTCCGGCTTTTGCCGACATGAAAATCGCCGTTCTGAATTATCAGATGGCCCTGCTGGAATCCGATGCAGCCAAGAAATACGCTGTGGATGCCGAGAAGAAGTTTGGCCCGCAACTGTCCAAGCTCAAGACTCTGGAAAGCAGCGCCAAGGGCATTCAGGACCGTCTGATGGCTGGCGGTGACAAGATGCAGCAAGGCGAGCGTGAACGCCTTGAGCTCGAATTCAAGCAAAAGGCCCGCGACTTCCAGTTCCAGTCCAAGGAATTGAACGAAGCCAAAGCCGTTGCCGACCGTGAAATGCTGAAGCAGCTCAAGCCGAAACTGGACAGTGCTGTGGAAGAAGTCATCAAGAAAGGTGCTTTTGACCTGGTCTTCGAGCGTGGCGCAGTGATTGATGTCAAACCTCAGTACGACATCACTCGCCAGGTTATCGAGCGCATGAATCAGCTGAAGTAATCCATGACAGCGACTATAAAGCTCGGCCAGTTGGCCGAGTTCCTCGGCGCCACGCTACGTGGCGACCCGGAGAAAGAAATTACTGGGCTAGCCACTTTACAAGAGGCTGGCCCAGCTCAGTTGAGCTTTCTCGCAAACCCCCAATACCGTAAATACCTGGTGGACTGCCGGGCCGCAGCGCTGTTGCTGAAGGCCGCAGACGCTGAAGGTTTTGCCGGCGATGCCTTGGTGGTGCCTGATCCTTACCTGGCCTACGCACGTATTTCCCATCTGTTCGATCCCAAGCCCAAGGCGCCGGCCGGTATTCACCCGACGGCGGTAGTGGCTGCGGACGCAGTGGTTGATCCGGCGGCGAGCATCGGTGCCTTTGCGGTGATCGAAAGCGGCGCGCGTATTGCGGCTGGTGTGACGGTGGGTGCGCATTGCTTCATCGGTGCCCGGTGCGAAATCGGCGAGGGCGGTTGGCTGGCCCCGCGGGTCACGCTGTACCACGACGTGCGCATCGGCAAGCGGGTAGTGATTCAGTCCGGTGCCGTGCTGGGTGGCGAAGGCTTCGGCTTTGCCAACGAGAAAGGCGTCTGGCAGAAAATCGCCCAGATCGGTGGCGTATTGGTCGGTGATGATGTGGAGATTGGCGTGAATACCGCTATCGATCGCGGCGCGCTGGCCGATACCGTACTGGGTAACGGTGTGAAGCTCGACAATCAGATTCAGATCGCCCACAACGTGCAGGTCGGTGATCACACCGCCATGGCTGCGTGCGTGGGGATCTCCGGCAGTACCAAAATCGGCAAGCATTGCATGCTCGCCGGTGGCGTAGGGCTGGTGGGACATATCGAAATCTGCGACAACGTTTTTATCACCGGGATGACCATGGTGACCCACTCGATTACCGAAAAGGGTTCCTATTCTTCCGGTACGGCGATGCAGCCAGCAGCCGAATGGCGCAAAAGCGCGGCCCGTATCCGTCAGCTCGATGACATCGCGCGACGTCTGCGACAGCTGGAAAAGCGTGTAGGGGACGTGACCCCTGACGGTAATGCTTCATCAGATGGCTGATACCATTTCCATATCAAGTGTGCACAGCCGCTAGACTGCCTCCTTGATTTGCTAGAGGGGTGCGCGTCAGTCGCGCGCTCCCAATCTTTACATAGGCTTCCCCCCGAAATGATGGACATCAACGAGATTCGCGAATACCTGCCTCACCGTTACCCGTTCCTGCTGGTGGACCGGGTCGTGGATCTGGATGTGGAAGGCAAGCGCATTCGCGCCTACAAGAATGTCAGCATCAACGAACCTTTCTTTAATGGCCACTTTCCTGCGCATCCAATCATGCCGGGCGTGTTGATCATCGAAGCGATGGCTCAGGCTGCCGGTATCCTTGGCTTCAAAATGCTCGACGTGAAGCCCGCAGACGGCACGCTTTACTATTTCGTCGGCTCCGACAAGCTGCGTTTTCGCCAGCCCGTCACCCCAGGCGATCAACTGATCCTCGAAGCCCGCTTCATCAGCTGCAAGCGTCAGATCTGGAAGTTCGAGTGCCAGGCTTCGGTCGACGGCAAGCCAGTCTGCTCCGCTGAAATCATCTGCGCGGAACGCAAACTATGAGTTTGATTGACCCTCGCGCAATCATCGATCCGACGGCCGTTCTGGCCGAAGGTGTCGAGGTCGGCCCATGGTCGATCGTCGGCGCAGGTGTGGAAATCGGCGAGGGGACAGTGATCGGGCCGCATGTGATTCTCAAGGGCCCGACCCGAATCGGTAAGCACAACCGCATTTACCAGTTTTCTTCGGTAGGTGAGGACACGCCCGATCTGAAATACAAAGGCGAAGAAACCCGTCTGGTCATCGGTGACCACAACGTCATCCGTGAAGGCGTGACGATTCACCGCGGGACCGTTCAGGACCGTTCGGAAACGACCCTGGGTGATCACAACCTGATCATGGCCTATGCGCACATCGGCCACGACAGCGTCATCGGCAACCACTGCATCCTGGTCAACAACACTGCATTGGCCGGCCATGTGCACGTTGAAGACTGGGCGATCCTGTCCGGTTTTACCCTGGTCCACCAGTATTGCCACATCGGCGCCCACAGCTTTTCCGGCATGGGTACCGCCATTGGCAAGGACGTTCCAGCCTACGTCACGGTGTTCGGCAACCCCGCCGAAGCCCGCAGCATGAACTTCGAAGGCATGCGCCGTCGTGGTTTCAGCGAAGACGCGATCCACGCTCTGCGTCGTGCCTACAAGGTGGTTTACCGCCAGGGCCTGACGGTCGAGCAGGCACTCGCCGAACTGGCCGAGCCTTCGGATCAGTTCCCGGAAGTCGCGGTGTTTCGTGACTCCATTCAGTCTTCGACCCGCGGCATCACACGTTAATCATGGCTAATCTGCGTATTGCGCTGGTGGCGGGTGAGGCTTCCGGTGACATTCTGGGCGCGGGTCTGATGCGCGCACTCAAGGCTCAGCATCCGGCGGTGGAATTCATCGGTGTCGGTGGCCCGCTGATGCAGGCCGAAGGCCTGACTTCGTATTTCCCGATGGAACGTCTTTCGGTCATGGGCCTGGTGGAAGTGCTGGGTCGATTGCGCGAGCTGATGGCGCGTCGCAAAAAGCTGATCGCCGACCTGATCGCCGAAAAGCCGGACGCGTTCATCGGCATCGATGCCCCGGACTTCAACCTCAATATCGAACTCAAGCTGCGTCAGGCCGGCATCAAGACCGTGCATTACGTCAGCCCTTCGGTGTGGGCGTGGCGGCAGAAGCGGGTACTGAAGATTCGCGAAGGCTGCGACTTGATGCTGACGCTTTTCCCGTTCGAAGCGAAGTTCTATGAAGAGAAGGGCGTGCCGGTGCGGTTTGTCGGGCATTCCCTGGCGGATGCGATCCCGCTTGAGGCTGATCGCGCCGCCGCACGGGCCGAACTCGGCTTGCCAGACGGGCCGTTGGTCGCACTGATGCCAGGCAGCCGTGGTGGCGAAGTCGGCCGTCTCGGTGCGTTGTTCCTCGATACCGCTCAACGCCTGCGGGCCTTGCGCCCCGGTGTTCGGTTCGTCATGCCTTGTGCCAGCCCTGAACGTCGTGTGCAGCTGGAAGAGCTGCTGGCGGGCCGCGATCTGCCGCTGACCTTGCTTGATGGCAAATCCCACCTGGCCCTTGCCGCCTGCGACGCCGTGTTGATTGCCTCCGGGACGGCGACCCTTGAGGCGCTGTTGTACAAGCGGCCGATGGTGGTTGCGTATCGCCTGGCGCCGCTGACGTTCTGGATTCTCAAGCGCATGGTGAAAAGCCCTTACATCTCCCTGCCAAACTTGTTGGCCCAACGTCTGTTGGTCCCTGAGTTGCTGCAGGACGACGCGACGGTCGAAGCTCTGGCCCAGACCTTGTCGCCGTTGATCGAGGGCGGCGCAGAACAGACCCGCGGCTTCGACGAAATTCACCGGACCTTGCGTCTGGATGCCTCCAACCAGGCGGCGGATGCCGTGCTGAAACTGATCGGCAAAGTACAATGAGCAAAACAAGCATGCAGATGGGGCTGGATTTCACCTTGGTCGCTGAAGTGGAAGATTTGGTTGCCGGTGTCGACGAAGTCGGACGCGGCCCGCTCTGCGGCGCCGTGGTCACGGCTGCGGTGATTCTCGATCCGAATCGTCCGATCCTCGGCCTGAACGACTCGAAGAAGCTCACCGAAGCCCGCCGCGAAAAGCTCTACGACGAAATCTGCGAAAAAGCCCTGAGCTGGTGCATCGCCCGGGCCGAAGTCGAAGAGATCGATGAGCTGAACATCCTGCATGCCACGATGCTGGCCATGCAGCGCGCGATCGAAGGCCTGCACATCCAGCCGAAACTGGCGATGATCGATGGCAACCGTTGTCCGAAACTGTCCATGCGCGCCGAAGCGGTGGTGCAGGGCGACGGCAAGGTGCCGGCCATCGCTGCGGCATCGATTCTGGCCAAAGTCAGCCGCGACCGTGAAATGGCTGCTTTCGAATTGATTTACCCGGGTTACGGCATCGGCGGCCACAAAGGCTACCCGACGCCCGTTCATCTGGAAGCCCTGGCCCGCCTGGGGCCAACCCCGATTCACCGCCGCTCGTTTGCCCCGGTACGCCTGGCTTATGAGGCGCGAGCAAGCCTGATCGAGAGTTAGTTGCAAGGCTGATGTTTTTACCAAGGCCCGGTACAATCCGGGCCTTGTTGTCTTCACGTTACTAGACAGGATCACTATGCCGGCTTCATTCGTTCATCTACGCCTGCACACTGAATATTCCCTGGTCGACGGTCTGGTGCGGATCAAACCGCTGGTCAAGACCCTGGTCGGCATGAACATGCCTGCCGTCGCGGTCACCGACCAGAACAACATGTGTTCCCTGGTCAAATTCTATAAAGCGGCCATGGGCGCAGGCATCAAGCCGATCTGCGGCGCCGACCTGTGGCTGTCGAACAAGGATCCGGACAACGCCCTGAGCCGGATCAGCCTGCTGGCGATGAACGCCGTGGGCTATCGCAACCTCACTGAACTGATTTCCCGCGGCTTCATCGACGGCCAGCGCAATGGCTCGATCATCATCGAGCGCGAGTGGGTGGCCGAAGCCAGCGAAGGCTTGATCATGCTGTCGGCGGCCAAAGAGGGCGAAATCGGCCTGGCCATGCTCAGTGGCAATCCGGCAGAGGCAGAAAACCTCGCGCGCGAATGGATGGCCGTGTTCCCGGATCGTTTCTATCTGGAGATCCAGCGCACCAATCGCCCCAACGACGAAGAACAGTTGCACGGCGCCGTGGCCCTGGCCGAAAAAATCGGTGCGCCGCTGGTCGCGACCAACGATGTGCGCTTCATCAAGCAGGAAGACTTTGCCGCTCACGAAACCCGCGTCTGCATCGGTGAGGGCCGCGCCCTCGACGATCCGCGGCGTTCGAAGAATTACAGCGATCAGCAATACCTCAAAAGCGCCGAGGAAATGGCCGAGCTGTTCAGCGACATTCCCGAAGCGCTGGCCAACACCGTCGAGATCGCCAAGCGCTGCAACATCGAAGTAAAACTGGGCACTCACTTCCTGCCCAACTTCCCGATCCCTGATGGCATGACCATCGACGAGTATTTCCGCAAGGTCTCGTTCGACGGTCTGGAAGAGCGCCTCAGCGTTCTACTGCCCCGCGACACCACCGAAGATTACGAAACCAAGCGACAGGTCTACGTCGACCGGCTGAATTTCGAGCTGGATATCATCATCCAGATGGGTTTCCCCGGTTACTTCCTGATCGTGATGGACTTTATCCAGTGGGCCAAGAGCAACGGCGTGCCGGTGGGGCCAGGCCGGGGGTCGGGTGCCGGGTCGCTGGTGGCCTATGTGCAGAAGATCACCGACCTCGATCCGCTGGAATATGACCTGCTGTTCGAACGTTTCCTTAACCCGGAACGGGTTTCCATGCCCGACTTCGACGTCGACTTCTGCATGGACGGCCGTGACCGCGTGATCGATTACGTGGCCGAAAAATACGGTCGCAACGCGGTGAGCCAGATCATCACCTTCGGTTCCATGGCCGCCAAGGCTGTGGTCCGGGACGTGGCGCGGGTGCAGGGCAAGTCCTACGGTCTGGCGGATCGTCTGTCGAAGATGATTCCGTTCGAAGTCGGCATGACCCTGGAAAAAGCTTACGAGCAGGAAGAAATCCTGCGCGACTTCATCAAGGTCGATGAGGAAGCCGCGGAAATCTGGGAAATGGCGCGCAAGCTCGAAGGCGTTGTGCGTAACGTCGGCAAGCACGCCGGGGGTGTGGTAATCGCCCCGACCAAGCTGACTGACTTCTCGCCAATCTATTGCGATGAGGCCGGCGACGGTCTGGTGACCCAGTTCGACAAGGACGACGTTGAGGCTGCCGGCCTGGTGAAGTTCGACTTCCTCGGTCTGCGGACCCTGACGGTCATCGACTGGGCGCTGAAAACCATCAACCGCGATCGCGCCAAGGTCGATGAGCCGCCGCTGGACATCGCGTTCATCCCGCTGGATGACAAACCGACGTACCAGTTGCTGCAAAAGGCTGAGACCACCGCGGTGTTCCAGCTCGAGTCGCGCGGCATGAAAGAGCTGATCAAAAAGCTCAAGCCCGACTGCCTGGAAGACTTGATCGCACTGGTGGCCCTGTTCCGTCCGGGCCCGCTGCAATCGGGCATGGTGGACGACTTTATCAACCGTAAGCACGGCCGCGCCGAACTGGCGTACCCGCACTCGGACTACCAGTACGAAGGCCTCAAGCCTGTATTGGCACCGACTTACGGCATCATCCTGTATCAAGAACAGGTGATGCAGATTGCCCAGGTCATGGCCGGTTACACCCTCGGCGGTGCGGACATGCTGCGTCGGGCCATGGGTAAGAAAAAGCCCGAAGAAATGGCCAAGCAGCGCGGCGGTTTCATTGACGGTTGCAAGACCAACAATATCGACGCTGACCTTGCCGGTAACATTTTCGACCTGGTGGAAAAATTCGCCGGTTACGGTTTCAACAAATCCCACTCCGCCGCGTATGGCCTGGTGTCGTACCAGACCGCGTGGCTGAAAACGCACTACCCGGCGCCGTTCATGGCTGCGGTACTGTCCGCGGATATGCACAACACCGACAAGGTCGTGACCTTGATCGAAGAAATTCGCACCATGAAGCTGCGTCTCGACGCGCCGGATGTGAATACTTCGGAGTTCAAGTTCACGGTGAATGACGAAGGCCGGATTATTTACGGCCTCGGCGCGATCAAGGGTGTCGGCGAAGGTCCGGTGGAGGCGATCACCGAGGCGCGTCAGGACGGCCCGTTCAAGGACCTGTTCGATTTCTGCGCCCGTGTCGACCTCAAGCGAATCAACAAGCGCACCCTGGACGGTTTGATCCGTAGCGGCGCGCTGGATCGTCTCGGTCCTTACTTCCATGACGAGCAGAAAGCCTATCAGGCCAATATCGACCGCAACCGTGCGGTCCTGCTGAACGCCATGGAAGGGGCGATCAAGGCCGCGGAACAAACCCTGCGCACCAAAGACAGCGGTCACGTCGACCTGTTCGGCGGTCTGTTCGTCGAAGAAGACGCCGATGTCTACGCCAATAACCGCAAGGCCAAGGAGCTGACCCTCAAGGAACGCCTGAAAGGGGAGAAAGACACCCTGGGCCTGTACCTGACCGGTCACCCGATTGACGAATACGAAGGCGAGATCCGCCGTTTTGCCCGTCAGCGCATCATCGACCTGAAGCCGGCTCGCGATACGCAGACCGTCGCGGGCATGATCATCGCCCTGCGGGTAATGAAGAACAAAAAGGGCGACAAGATGGGTTTCATCACCCTCGATGACCGCTCCGGTCGGATCGAAGCTTCGTTGTTTGCCGAAGCGTTCCATTCCGCGCAATCGCTGTTGCAGACCGATGCGATGGTGGTAGTCGAAGGCGAAGTCAGCAACGACGACTTCTCCGGTGGCTTGCGCCTGCGGGTCAAACGGGTGATGAGCATGGAAGATGCGCGCACCAACCTCGCCGAAAGCCTGCGCCTGAAGCTGCAGACCAAGGATTTGAAGGGCGATCAGCTACGCTGGCTGGGTGAGTTGTTCAAACGTCACCGCGGCGCGTGCCCGATCACCATGGAGTACACGAGCCCCGATGCGAAGGCCTTGCTGCAGTTTGGCGAGACCTGGCGAATCGACCCGGCGGATGCGTTGATTCAAGCCTTGCGTGACCAGTTCGGGCGAGACAACGTCTTCCTCCAATACCGTTGACGGTCAGGTTCCGCCGAAGGCCCTGATCTCGACCTGAATTTTTAATCTCGACCTGAACGCGCCTGTCCCTTAAGGTAGGGCGCGAATAGACAACCGGCCGGCCCAAGCTCTCTTGGACGTCGACCCAAGACGGACGCCTATGAACCCGAATTTTCTAGATTTCGAACAGCCGATCGCCGACCTGCAAGCCAAGATCGAAGAGTTGCGCTTGGTCGGTAACGACAATTCGCTGAATATCGGCGATGAGATCTCCCGCCTGCAGGACAAAAGCAGCACGCTGACCGAAGACATCTTCGGCAAGCTGACCAGCTGGCAGATCGCACGTCTCGCGCGTCACCCGAAACGTCCGTATACCCTGGACTACATCGAACACATCTTTACCGAGTTCGACGAACTGCACGGCGACCGTCACTTCTCCGACGACGCTGCGATCGTGGGCGGCATTGCCCGTCTGGACGACCAGCCGGTGATGATCATCGGTCACCAGAAGGGCCGTGAAGTGCGCGAGAAAGTTCGCCGCAACTTCGGCATGCCGCGTCCGGAAGGCTACCGCAAGGCGTGCCGCCTGATGGAAATGGCCGAACGTTTCAAAATGCCGATCCTGACCTTCATCGACACCCCGGGCGCTTATCCTGGCATCGACGCTGAAGAGCGCAACCAGAGCGAAGCGATTGCCTGGAACCTGCGCGTCATGGCCCGCCTGAAAACCCCAATCATCGCCACCGTGATCGGTGAAGGTGGTTCTGGTGGCGCTCTGGCGATCGGCGTTTGCGATCAGCTGAACATGCTGCAGTACTCGACCTACGCGGTGATCTCGCCGGAAGGTTGCGCCTCGATCCTGTGGAAAACCGCCGAGAAAGCTCCGGACGCCGCAGAAGCGATGGGCATCACCGCCGAGCGCCTGAAAGGCCTGGGTATCGTGGATAAAGTGATCGGCGAGCCATTGGGCGGCGCACATCGCGATCCGGCAGCGGCTGCGGCTTCGATCCGTGCCGAGCTGAGCTCGCAACTGGCGATGCTGAAGAAGTTCGACAACGAAGCGCTGCTGGCCCGTCGTTACGAGCGTCTGATGAGCTACGGTCTCTGATCTGACCTCGGCTTCAATGTGGGAGCGGGCTTGCTCGCGAAAGCGGTATAACAGTCAACTGATGTGTTGAATGTTGAGCCGCCTTCGCGAGCAAGCCCGCTCCCACATTTGTTTCGTGTGAAGTGATCGATATGAGTCAGTCCATGATTGATTTGCCGTCCCGGCTTCTGCTGAATCTAGCCCCTTGGCGTAACGCCACAACCTGGCGCATTGCTTTCAGTGGCGGGCTCGACTCCACCGTTCTGCTGCATCTGCTCGCCCACCTCGCAAAAACCCATTCCTTGCCGGCGCTCAGCGCCATCCATGTCCATCACGGCCTTCAAGCTGCGGCTGATGCGTGGCCGCAACATTGTCAGTCGGTCTGTGACGCGTTGGGTGTGCCGCTACAGGTAGTCCACGTTCAGGTTCGGCCCGGCGCCAGCCTTGAGCGTGCCGCCCGGGATGCGCGCTATGGCGCCTTCGTTGAAGCCACTCAAGCGAACGAAGTGCTGCTCACCGCCCAACACCGTGACGATCAGGCGGAAACCCTGCTGTTTCGGCTGTTACGCGGGGCAGGGGTGAGGGGCTTGTCAGGCATGCCTCGCGAACGCGCCTTGGGTCGCGGGCATCTGCTGCGTCCGTTGCTCGATGTCACGCGCGCCGAACTTGAGGCTTACGCAGCCGAGCATCAGCTGAGCTGGATCGAAGACCCTTCGAACCAGGACCGCCAGTTCTCGCGCAATTACCTGCGCCATCAAGTGTTCCCGGCATTGACCGAGCGCTGGCCGCAAGCGATGGCGACCATGGCCCGCAGCGCCGCGCATCTGAGCGAAGCGCAGGGGTTGCTCGATGAACTGGCGCAAATCGATCTGGCCAGTGCCAACACCGTCAATGATTTCGATTGGCTGGGGCTGCCGTCCCTTGAGTTGGCGCCGCTGGCAAAACTCTCTGCCGAGCGGCAGCGCAACGCATTGAGTCACTGGCTCACAGCGCTGACGCGGTTGCCGGATAGCGACCATTGGTCGGGTTGGGACGATTTGCGCGATGCCACGGGCGATGCCCGTCCCGTCTGGCGGCTGGCCGAAGGCGAACTGCATCGGGCGGGCGGACGCATCTGGTGGCTGTCAGGCGGTTGGCTGCGCAATTCGCCACCCGCCGGCGTCTGGTCTGATCCCTCGACTGCGCTGGTATTGCCGGAAAACGGCGTGCTCACCTGCACCGGCCAAATCCCCGCTGGCCCGCTGCAGATCCGCTATCGTGAGGGGGGAGAGGTCATGCATCTGCCTGATCGCGGCCACCGGGATCTCAAGCGTTTGCTCAACGAACGCGGTGTTCCGGGCTTCGTCCGTGGCAGATTGCCGCTGGTCTATCGCGGCGAGCAATTGCTGGCGGTGGCCAACCTGCGGGGCCTTGATGGCAGCGAGCAGGAGGGCTGGCATTTGCATTGGGACCCACTGAGCGAAGATCAAGGTTTGAGCTGAAAGGGGCTTTCCGGTAGACTACGCTCCCTTCTTGATACAACTTCTGTGGATTCGCCTGAATTACAGAAGTTGCCGATTACCAAGCAGTCTTTGCTGGGCGATTCCAAAAAATGTGTAGCGAGCAACGTACCGGTGTTTCATCTGCCGGTCTGTCCCAACGCGGCGGTTTTTTTGAAAGGTGCACTGTGATTAATGCAGGTGATCGGGGGCTTCGGCCTTCCTTCGCTTTCCCCGGCGGCTCGGACCGCTTTAACGCAGACTTCTAGGGTTTTTCATGACGCGCTACATATTCGTCACGGGCGGTGTTGTTTCTTCATTGGGGAAAGGCATTGCCTCGGCTTCATTGGCGGCCATCCTGGAGGCGCGGGGACTTAAGGTCACCATGCTGAAGCTGGACCCGTACATCAACGTTGACCCGGGCACCATGAGCCCGTTCCAGCACGGTGAAGTGTTCGTCACCCACGACGGCGCCGAGACCGACCTGGACCTGGGCCACTACGAGCGGTTCATCCGCACGACCATGACCCAGAACAACAACTTCACCACCGGCCGTGTCTACGAACACGTCCTGCGCAAAGAGCGCCGTGGTGACTACCTGGGTGCAACCATCCAGGTGATCCCGCACATCACTGACGAAATCAAGCGCCGCATCATCAAGGGTGCCGGCGATGCCGACGTGGCCATGGTCGAGATCGGTGGCACCGTGGGTGACATCGAGTCGCAACCGTTCCTCGAAGCCATTCGTCAATTGCGTTTCGAAGTCGGCGCCAAGCGCGCGATGCTGATGCACCTGACACTGGTGCCGTACATCGCCACCGCTGGCGAAACCAAGACCAAACCAACCCAGCACTCGGTCAAGGAACTGCGTTCCATCGGCCTGCAGCCAGACGTGCTGGTGTGCCGTTCCGATCACCCGATCGACATCTCGTCGCGTCGCAAGATCGCACAATTCACCAACGTTGAAGAACGTGCGGTGATCGCGCTGGAAGACGCCGACACCATCTACAAGATCCCGGGCATCCTGCACTCCCAGGGCCTGGATGATTTCGTTGTCGAGCGCTTCGGCCTGCAATGCGGCAGCGCCGACCTGTCCGAGTGGGAAGCCGTCGTTGACGCCAAGCTGAACCCGGAACACGAAGTCACCATCGCGATGGTTGGCAAGTACATGGAACTGCTGGACGCCTACAAGTCGCTGATCGAAGCGATGAGTCATGCCGGCATCAGCAACCGCACCAAGGTCAACCTGCGCTACATCGATTCCGAAGACATTGAAAACCAGGGCACCGCGCTGCTGGAAGGTGTCGACGCGATCCTCGTACCGGGCGGCTTCGGTCTGCGTGGCGTGGAAGGCAAGATCACCGCCGTTCAATACGCTCGCGAAAACAAGGTTCCGTACCTCGGCATCTGCCTGGGCATGCAAGTGGCCGTGATCGAGTTCGCTCGTAACGTGCTGGGCTGGAAAGACGCCAACTCCACCGAGTTCGATCGCGCCAGCGGTCACCCGGTCGTGGGCCTGATCACCGAGTGGGAAGATGCCACCGGCGCCGTCGAAACCCGTACCGAAGCGTCCGACCTGGGCGGCACCATGCGCCTCGGCGCTCAGGATTGCCTGCTTGAGCCGGGTTCCCTGGTGCACGATTGCTACGCCAAGGACGTGATCGTCGAGCGTCACCGTCATCGCTACGAAGTGAACAACAACCTGCTGCCGCAAATCATGGAAGCCGGCCTGAAAATCTCCGGTCGTTCCGGTGATGGCGCGCTGGTCGAAGTGGTTGAAGCCCCGGATCATCCATGGTTCGTCGCTTGCCAGTTCCACCCTGAGTTCACCTCGACACCGCGCGACGGTCACCCGTTGTTCAGCGGTTTCGTTAAAGCAGCTTTGGTTCAACACCAGAAGAAGGCGTAACTCCAATGGCGCAGAAGATCATCCGTGTAGGCGATATCGAGATTGCCAACGACAAGCCAATGGTGCTTTTCGGTGGCATGAACGTGCTGGAAAGCCGCGACATGGCGATGCAGGTCTGCGAAGAATACGTAAAGGTCACCGAGAAACTCGGTATCCCTTACGTGTTCAAGGCCAGCTTCGACAAGGCCAACCGTTCCTCCGTGACCTCTTACCGTGGCCCCGGCCTGGAAGAGGGCATGCGGATTTTCCAGGACATCAAGCAAGCCTTCGGCGTGCCGATTATCACCGACGTTCACGAGCCTGAGCAGGCTGCGGTCGTCGCTGAAGTCTGCGACATCATCCAGCTGCCGGCCTTCCTGTCGCGCCAGACCGACCTCGTGGTCGCAATGGCCAAGACCGGCGCAGTGATCAACATCAAGAAAGCCCAGTTCCTCGCGCCTCAGGAAATGAAACACATCCTGAACAAGTGCGTGGAAGCGGGTAACGATCAGTTGATCCTCTGCGAACGCGGTTCGAGCTTCGGCTACAACAACCTGGTCGTCGACATGCTTGGCTTCGGCATCATGAAGCAGTTCGAATACCCGGTATTCTTCGACGTGACCCACGCGCTGCAAATGCCCGGCGGTCGCTCCGATTCAGCTGGCGGCCGTCGCGCCCAGGTCCTCGATCTGGCCAAGGCCGGCATGAGCCAGTCCCTGGCCGGTCTGTTCCTCGAGGCCCACCCGGACCCGGACAACGCCAAATGCGACGGCCCTTGTGCCTTGCGTCTGGACAAACTGGAGCCATTCCTGGCCCAGCTCAAAGCTCTGGACGAACTGGTGAAGAGTTTTCCGACGGTAGAGACCGCGTAAACCTCATTTCTCCGGTAAAGTACCGCACGATTTGTTGCTCAGGCCCTCGGGCCTGAGCCTTATCGTCCGCAAGTCTGCCCGCTGCACACCACTTGCCGACGGTAAAAGATTTCCTCTAGCTGCGTCGTTTTCGTCAACTTTGGAGTGTTTACAACAATGGCAAAAATCGTCGACATCAAAGGTCGTGAAGTTCTCGACTCCCGTGGCAATCCCACCGTGGAAGCGGACGTGCTTCTCGATAACGGCATCATCGGTAGCGCTTGCGCGCCGTCCGGTGCTTCCACTGGCTCGCGTGAAGCGCTCGAGCTGCGTGATGGCGACAAGAGCCGTTACCTGGGCAAAGGCGTACTCAAAGCCGTCGCCAACATCAACGGTCCGATCCGCGACCTGTTGAAAGGTACAGACCCAAGCGACCAGAAAGCGCTCGATCACGCGATGATCAAGCTCGACGGTACTGAAAACAAAGGTTCCCTGGGCGCCAACGCGATCCTCGCCGTTTCCCTGGCCGCGGCGAAGGCAGCAGCACAGGACCAGGACTTGCCGCTGTACGCTCACATCGCCAACCTGAACGGCACCCCGGGTGTTTACTCGATGCCGGTTCCGATGATGAACATCATCAACGGTGGCGAGCACGCCGATAACAACGTCGACATCCAGGAATTCATGGTTCAGCCGGTTGGCGCCAAGTCTTTCTCGGAAGGTCTGCGCATGGGCACCGAGATTTTCCATCACCTCAAAGCCGTACTGAAGGCCCGTGGCCTGAGCACTGCTGTTGGCGACGAAGGTGGTTTCGCACCGAACCTGGCTTCCAACGAAGACGCCTTGAAAGTGATTTCGGAAGCGGTGGCCAACGCTGGTTACAAGCTGGGCACCGACGTGACCCTGGCGCTGGACTGCGCGGCGAGCGAGTTCTACGAAGACGGTAAATACAACCTGTCCGGCGAAGGCCAGGTGTTCACCGCTGAAGGTTTCGCTGACTACCTCAAAGGCCTGACCGAGCGTTATCCGATCATCTCGATCGAAGACGGCCTGGACGAGTCCGACTGGGCTGGCTGGAAAATCCTCACCGACAAGATCGGCGAGAAGACCCAGCTGGTAGGCGACGACCTGTTCGTGACCAACACCAAGATCCTGAAAGAAGGCATCGATAAAAAGATCGCCAACTCGATCCTGATCAAGTTCAACCAGATCGGCACCCTGACCGAAACCCTGGAAGCCATCCAGATGGCCAAGGCCGCTGGTTACACTGCCGTGATCTCGCACCGCTCCGGCGAAACCGAAGATTCGACCATTGCCGACCTGGCTGTGGGCACCGCGGCTGGCCAGATCAAGACCGGCTCCCTGTGCCGTTCGGACCGCGTTTCCAAGTACAACCAACTGCTGCGTATCGAAGAGCAGTTGAATGGCAAAGCCAAGTACAACGGTCGCAGCGAATTCCGCGGCTGATTGCTACAGCGTAAAAAAGACACCGGATTGTGTCGGAAAAATCGCTACAGCGACGTTTTTGCCACTAGTCTGATGCCTTAAGAGCACAAGCCTGGGTCTTCCAGGCTTCGTGCTATCAGAAGCTTCATAGTTTGGCATGGCTGTCTTTTTTCACTGGATACCTGATATTCGATGCGCAGTCCCAATTGGTTGTTCCTCGTCTTGCTCTTGCTGCTGGCTGGCCTGCAATACCGCCTGTGGGTGGGTAATGGCAGTCTGGCGCAAGTGGCCGAGCTGACTCAGCAGATCGCGGATCAACACGCTGAGAACGAGGGTCTGCTCGAGCGCAATCGGGTGATGGACGCTGAAGTCAGCGAGTTGAAAAAAGGCATGGAGACCGTTGAAGAGCGGGCTCGCCATGAGTTGGGCATGGTCAAGGACGGTGAAACCCTTTACCAGTTGGCCCAATGATCCAGTCGTTACCGGCCTTCTGGGCCGTGATTCCTGCCGCGGGCGTCGGTGCCCGTATGGCCGCGGACCGTCCCAAGCAATACTTGCAACTGGGCGGGCGCACTATTCTCGAACACAGCCTCGGCTGTTTCCTTGATCATCCTGCCCTGAAGGGGTTGGTGGTCAGTCTTGCTGTTGATGATCCTTATTGGCCGAACCTGGCGTGTGCTGCCGATCCGCGTATTCAGCGGGTTGACGGTGGCGACGAGCGTTCCGGCTCGGTGCTCAATGCCTTGCTGCATTTGCATGCGCAAGGCGCGGACGATGAAGACTGGGTGCTGGTTCACGACGCCGCACGGCCCAACCTGAGCCGTGATGATCTGGACAAACTGCTAAGCGAATTGGCGGATGATCCTGTCGGTGGACTGCTGGCAGTGCCGGCACGCGATACCCTGAAACGGGTCGACAAGCACGGCCGTGTGGTTGAAACCGTGGATCGCAGCGTGATCTGGCAGGCGTATACCCCGCAGATGTTTCGCCTTGGCGCGTTGCATCGGGCATTGGCGGACAGTCTGGTGGCGGATGCGTTGGTGACGGATGAAGCTTCGGCCATGGAGTGGGCGGGACTGGCGCCTCGTTTGATCGAAGGACGATCCGACAACCTCAAAGTCACACGCCCTGAAGACCTCGAATGGCTGCGGCAGCGTTGGGCTAACCGCCGCTAAAAGATCGCAGCCTCGTTGCACTCGACAGCTCCTACATTGTCCGCGTTCACCGCAATACCTTGTAGGAGCTGTCGAGTGCAACGAGGCTGCGATCTTTTGATCTTCAAACGCGATACTCCGGCCTCAACGCCAACCCCTCCTTCAAATAATCCACCAACTTGCGCACCTTCGGCGACAGATGCCGCTGCTGTGGATAAAGCGCCCAAACCGCCGTGTTCGGGGGCTGGTGCGCCTCCAGCAGCGAAATCAACTCCCCGTTTTTCAGATGCTCCAACACGTAATAATCCGGCAACTGACACAGCCCAACACCTTGCAGGGCCGCATCCAGCACCGCTTGCCCACTGTTGCAACGCCAGTTTCCCTGCACCCGTTGCGAAAATTCCCGCCCGTTCTGTTCGAGTTGCCACATGTCCGAACTGCCGATCAGGCAATTGTGCCGGCTGAGTTCCGACAAACTGTGTGGGCGGCCATACCGTTCCAGGTAGGACGGTGAGGCGCACAAATACATGCGCCGCGGTGCCAGGCGTGTGGCGACCAGTCGCGAATCCTGAAGACGACCGAGGCGGATCGCCAGGTCCAGCCCTTCGTGCACCAGATCGAGAGGGCGATTGCTCAATTCAATGTCGACGCGCAGTTGCGGATAGAGCGCCATGAAGCGCGTCACCAGCGGCACGATGAAGCGTTCGCCATACGCCACGGCGCAGGTCATGCGCAGCATGCCCTTGGGTTCGCTGGTCAGGTCGCCGACTGCGCGCAAGGCTTCTTCGCGACCGTCCTGCAAACGCTGGCAATGCTGCAAAAAGGTTTGCCCGGCCTCAGTCAACGTGACCCGGCGGGTGCTGCGGTAAAGCAGCTTCGTCTGAAGGCGCTCTTCGAGGCGTACGATTTGTCGACTGATGTGAGAGGAAGAGACCCCAAGGCGTTCGGCGGCAGCGGTGAATTGGCTGCACTCGGCCACGGCGACAAACTCGTCGATCCCTTCCCAGCGGTTCTCGGACATCAAGGATTATCCCTGTATGGCAATAATGTTTTGCTTTTGTCCGGATTATTCCTCGTAAGGTGCTGTATTACACTCCCTGTCTCATTTTTATTCACTGGAGAATCCACATGATCAAGTCGCGCGCTGCCGTTGCCTTCGAGGCCAAGAAACCCCTCGAGATCGTCGAAGTCGATGTCGCCATGCCCAAGGCCGGTGAAGTGTTGTTGCGTGTGGTGGCCTCCGGTGTTTGTCATACCGATGCCTACACCCTGTCGGGCGCTGACCCGGAAGGCATCTTCCCGTCGATCCTCGGTCACGAAGGTGGCGCGGTGGTTGAGGCGATCGGCGAGGGCGTGACCTCTGTCGCTGTCGGCGATCATGTGATCCCGCTGTACACCCCGGAATGCCGTCAGTGCAAATTCTGCCTGTCGGGCAAAACCAACTTGTGCCAGGCGATTCGCGCGACTCAAGGCAAAGGCCTGATGCCGGATGGCACTTCGCGTTTTTCCTACAAGGGCCAGCCGATTTTCCACTACATGGGGACCTCGACGTTCTCCGAGTACACCGTGTTGCCGGAAATCTCCGTCGCCAAGATCGCGAAAGAAGCGCCCCTGGAAAAAGTCTGCCTGCTGGGTTGCGGTGTTACCACCGGCATCGGCGCTGTGCTCAATACCGCCAAGGTAAAACCGGGTGACACCGTGGCCATTTTCGGTCTCGGCGGCATCGGTTTGTCAGCCATCATCGGTGCGGTCAAGGCCAAGGCTGGTCGCATCATCGCCATCGACATCAACCCGGCCAAATTTGAAATCGCCAAGCAGTTGGGTGCAACCGATTGTGTGAACCCGAAAGATTTCGACCGTCCGATCCAGGAAGTCATCGTCGACATGACCGACGGCGGCGTCGACTTTTCCTTCGAGTGCATCGGCAATGTGCAATTGATGCGCGCCGCACTTGAGTGCTGCCACAAGGGGTGGGGCGAGTCGGTAATCATCGGTGTTGCCGGTGCCGGTCAGGAAATCTCTACCCGTCCATTCCAACTGGTCACCGGTCGCGTCTGGCGCGGTTCGGCGTTCGGCGGCGTGCGCGGTCGTACCGAGTTGCCTAGCTACGTCGAGATGGCCGAAACCGGCGAAATTCCGCTGGATACGTTCATCACCCACACCATGGGCCTGGAAGACATCAACAAGGCTTTCGACCTGATGCACGAAGGCAAAAGCATCCGTAGCGTCATCCATTTCTGAGGTCGGTCATGAGCCTGGAAAATATCTCCTGCCAGAAAAGCTTCGGCGGCTGGCACAAACGCTACAGGCACCGCTCCGATGTGCTCGGCTGCGACATGGTGTTCGCCGTGTACCTGCCGCCGCAAGCGGAGCAGGGCGGCAAGTTGCCGGTGCTGTACTGGTTGTCCGGCCTGACCTGCACCGATGAGAACTTCATGCACAAGGCCGGCGCAATGCGCATGGCTGCCGAGTTGGGGTTGATCATCGTCGCGCCGGACACCAGCCCGCGCGGCCCTGATGTGCCGGGCGATCCGGACGGTGCCTGGGACTTCGGTCTCGGCGCCGGGTTCTATCTGAATGCCACGCAGGAACCGTGGTCGCGCCACTATCGGATGCATGACTATGTCGTGCAGGAATTGCCGGCATTGGTTGAGGCTCATTTCCCGGCGTCGGACAAGCGCGGCATCAGCGGTCACTCCATGGGCGGCCACGGTGCGCTGGTTTGCGCCTTGCGCAATCCGGGGCGATATCAGTCGGTGTCGGCGTTCTCGCCGATCAACAATCCGATGGATTGCCCGTGGGGTCAGAAAGCCTTTTCCCGTTACCTGGGCGAAGACCGTTCGAAGTGGCGCGAGTGGGATGCGTGCGCCCTGATCGCCGAGGCAGACGAGAAGCTGCCACTGCTGGTGGATCAAGGTGATCGCGATGATTTCCTGGCCACTCAGCTCAAGCCTGAAGCCTTGCAACAGGCCGCCAAACTGGCCGGTCATCCGCTGACGTTGCGCCTGCAACCGGGCTACGACCACAGCTATTTCTTCATCGCCAGCTTCATTGATGAACACTTGCAGCATCACGCACGCGCCCTAGGCGCCTAATGCAGGTAGAATCACGCCCTGACAAAAATCGGGGCGTTTTTTTATGCGTATTGGCCACGGCTATGATGTGCACCGTTTCGCTGAAGGCGATTTCATTACTCTGGGCGGCGTGCGTATCGCACACGGCTTCGGGCTGCTCGCTCACTCCGACGGTGACGTCCTGCTGCACGCCTTGAGCGATGCCTTGCTCGGCGCCGCTGCGCTGGGTGATATCGGCAAGCACTTCCCGGACACCGACCCGACCTTCAAGGGCGCTGACAGCCGAGTGCTGTTGCGTCACGTCGTCGCACTGATCCACGCCAAGGGCTGGAAAGTCGGCAACGTCGATAACACCATCGTCGCCCAGGCGCCTAAAATGGCTCCGCATATCGAATCGATGCGCGCGCTGATTGCCGCGGATCTTCAAGTTGAGTTGGATCAAGTGAACGTGAAAGCTACCACCACCGAGAAGCTTGGCTTTGTCGGTCGCGAAGAAGGCATTGCCGTGCATTCCGTTGCCTTGTTGCTGCGCGCATGAACGAATTGCAATTGCTCGGCCCGCGAGCCTATGGCGAAGCCCTCGGCACGGCGGTTCTAAAAGCCACGGCGGAAGATTTCCAAGTCGATGAAGTCCTCGACATCCCCCTCAGCGGCGATGGCGAACACTTGTGGATCTGGGTGGAAAAGCGTGGCCTGAACACCGAAGAAGCGGCACGGCGGATTGCCAAGGCAGCGGGCGTGCCATTGCGCACCGTCAGTTACGCGGGCCTCAAGGATCGTCAGGCGTTGACTCGCCAGTGGTTCAGCGTGCAGTTGCCGGGCAAGGCAGATCCTGATTTGTCGGCGGCGGAAAACGACACGCTGAAAATCCTCAAGACCGGTCGGCACAAGCGCAAGCTGCAACGCGGCGCTCACTCGGCCAACGGCTTCACCTTGCGCCTGACGCAATTCGCCGGCGACAAAGCCGCGATTGAAGAGCGGCTGCAACTGATCGCCAAACAAGGTATTCCCAATTATTTCGGTACACAGCGTTTCGGCTTTGATGGCGGGAACGTGGTCGACGCACGAGGTTGGGCCGCGCGCAAGGCATTGCCGGAGCAACGCAACGTGCGTTCGCGGCTGCTTTCCACCGCCCGCAGTTTTCTGTTCAATCAGGTGCTGGCGGCGCGTGTCGCCGATGGCACCTGGCAGAAAGCCCAGGTCGGCGATCTGCTGGCCTTCACCGACAGCCGCAGTTTTTTTCCGGCAGGCGAAGCCGAGTGCAGCGACCCGCGCCTGGCGATTCTCGACTTGCACCCGACCGGCCCGCAGTGGGGCGAAGGTGACTCGCCGGCGACCGGCGCTGTCCATGTACTGGAGCAGGCAATCGCCGCGCGCGAAGCGGATCTGCGCGATTGGTTGATTAACGCCGGAATGAGCCACGAACGTCGCATCCTGCGGCTGCCCATTGGTGGGTTGACGTGGCATTATCCCGAGCCTGACATTCTGCAACTGGAATTCGTCCTCCCGGCCGGATGCTTTGCCACCGTATTGGTGCGCGAGCTTGTTGATCTGGTGCCGGTGGGGCAGACGGACAGCCCATGCGTATTCTGATTTCTAACGACGATGGGGTAACCGCACCCGGTCTCGCCGCGCTTTATGCTGCGCTGGCGGATTACACCGAATGCGTGGTTATCGCCCCGGACCAGGACAAAAGCGGCGCCAGCAGCTCGCTGACGCTCGACCGTCCGTTGCACCCGCAAACCCTGGCCAATGGCTTTATCAGCCTGAACGGCACACCCACCGATTGCGTGCACCTGGGCCTTAACGGCTTGTTGGAGCGCGAACCGGACATGGTGGTTTCCGGCATCAACCTGGGCGCCAACCTGGGGGACGACGTGCTGTATTCCGGCACTGTCGCGGCAGCCCTTGAGGGACGTTTCCTCGAGCGTCCTTCGTTCGCCTTTTCGTTGGTCTCACGGCAAGTGGAGAACCTTCCCACAGCCGCTTACTTTGCGCGCAAACTGGTCGAGGCCCATGCTGACCTCGACCTGCCACCGCGCACGGTATTGAACGTGAACATTCCCAATTTGCCGCTGGACCACATTCGCGGCATTCAGCTGACCCGCCTCGGGCACCGCGCACGTGCGGCGGCACCGATGAAAGTGGTCGACCCGCGCGGCAAATCCGGTTACTGGATCGCCGCCGCCGGGGATGCCGAAGATGGCGGCCCGGGCACCGATTTCCACGCGGTGATGCAGGGCTATGTGTCGATTACCCCGCTGCAACTGGATCGCACCTTCAATGATGCCTTCAGAAGTCTCGATGGCTGGTTGGAGGGGCTGCGCTAATGGCTCGTGAACAAGACGATATTCTGCGTCGCGGCATCGGGATGACCTCGCAACGAACCCGCGAGCGCCTGATTCAACGCCTGTATGAGGAAGGGGTTTCCAACGCCAAGGTGCTGGAAGTCATCCGCCGTACACCGCGTCACCTGTTCGTCGACGAAGCGCTGGCTCATCGCGCCTACGAAGACACGGCGCTGCCGATCGGGCACAACCAGACCATCTCCCAGCCTTATATGGTGGCGCGCATGAGCGAGTTGCTGCTGGAGGCCGGTCCCTTGGACAAGGTGATGGAAATCGGCACCGGCTCGGGCTACCAGACGGCGGTACTGTCGCAGCTGGTTGAGCGGGTGTTCTCCGTGGAACGCATCAAGGTTTTGCAGGACCGGGCCAAGGAACGCCTGGTGGAGCTGAACCTGCGCAACGTGGTGTTTCGCTGGGGCGATGGTTGGGAAGGCTGGCCGGCGCTGGCGCCGTACAACGGCATTATCGTCACTGCAGTGGCCACCGATGTCCCTCAGGCGCTGCTCGATCAGTTGGCGCCAGGCGGGCGACTGGTGATTCCTGTCGGCTCCGGTGAGGTGCAGCAACTGATGCTGATCATCCGCGAAGAACACGGCTTTTCCCGTCGTGTTCTGGGGTCGGTGCGCTTCGTGCCACTGCTCAACGGGCCACTCGCCTGAGCATTTGTTCAGGCGCGCTGAATTCTCTTCGATTGCCCGGGTCTTACAGCGGCATCGATGGGTTAAACGGGATTCATCGGCGGGCAGCAAACGTGTGCGCGAAGCGATTTCGCTTCATTAAAGGTAAAGCCTGTCCGGCCCGTTATACTTGCGACATTTCGTGCCGGAACACGGCAATCCACAATTTCAGCCACCACAAAGGGAGCGGCGGGTGAGTCTCACAGTCATTGCGCAGCGTATGGGTACAAAGAGCTTTCAGCGCCTGGTGACTGGCCTCGTCTTGAGCACCTTGCTGGTCGGTTGCTCCAGTTCCAAAACGAGTGACGTGCGCGTCGTCGATCGCAACAAAGGTGTTGCCCAGCGTCCGGCGGTGACCACGGGTCAGTACGTCGTTCGACCAAAAGACACGTTGTTCTCGATCGCTTTTCGCTACGGCTGGGACTACAAAGCCCTCGCCGCACGGAACAACATTCCTACGCCGTATACGATCCATCCGGGTCAGACAATTCGCTTCGACGGTCGCACCGGTTCAACCCCGGCACCGATGGCCAGTGCTACCGATTCAACGCCTTCGTCGTCGCTGAAAACCACGGTAATCCGACGCCAGCCGAATGGCGCAACTACCAGCACAGCGGTCGTTGCACCGTCCGTCGCCAACAAGACGGCCCCTGCTCCGATGCCTCCTGCCGGCCCGGCCCCGACCGGCTGGGGATGGCCATCTAATGGCATTCTGATTGGAAAGTTCTCCTCAAACGGTAGTTTGAATAAAGGAATTGATATCGCCGGAGATTTGGGACAGCCTGTTTTAGCTGCGTCTGATGGGACGGTGGTATACGCCGGGAGTGGCTTAAGGGGCTACGGCGAATTAGTCATCATCAAACACAGCGATACCTACGTCAGTGCCTACGGACATAACCGCAGGCTTTTGGTTCGGGAGGGGCAGCAGGTCAAGGTCGGACAGACAATTGCCGAAATGGGGTCAACGGGTACAGACCGGGTGAAATTGCATTTTGAGATTCGCCGACAAGGTAAGCCTGTAGATCCGCTGCAATTCCTGCCACGTCGTTGATTTGTTAGCCAGCCTGTTCCGTCACGTAGAGGGAACAGGCTCCAGCGTTGCCAAGGATAAAGGCGCCGCTTGAGCTTGAGGTCGAACTCACCAAAGGACTATAACAATGGCTCTCAGTAAAGAAGTGCCGGAGTTTGACATCGACGATGAGGTTCTCCTGATGGAGACCGGCATCGGTACGGATTCGATGTCGAATGATGAAGGGGCTGCTCCACCTTCCGTTCGTGCCAAATCCAAACACTCCGCTTCGTTAAAGCAACACAAGTACATCGATTACACGCGGGCACTCGATGCCACGCAGCTGTACCTCAATGAAATCGGCTTTTCCCCATTGCTCTCCCCGGAAGAAGAAGTTCATTTTGCGCGCTTGTCGCAAAGTGGCGATCCGGCCGGGCGCAAGCGCATGATTGAAAGCAACCTGCGGCTGGTGGTGAAAATCGCCCGACGCTACGTCAATCGTGGGCTGTCGCTGCTGGACCTGATCGAAGAGGGCAACCTCGGGCTGATCCGGGCAGTGGAGAAATTCGACCCTGAGCGCGGCTTCCGCTTTTCGACTTACGCTACCTGGTGGATTCGTCAGACCATCGAGCGCGCAATCATGAATCAGACCCGGACCATCCGGTTGCCGATCCATGTGGTCAAAGAGCTCAACGTGTACCTGCGGGCTGCACGGGAGCTGACTCAAAAACTCGATCACGAACCCTCACCCGAAGAAATCGCCAACCTGCTGGAAAAACCAGTGGCAGAGGTCAAGCGCATGCTCGGCTTGAACGAGCGGGTTTCTTCGGTCGACGTCTCGCTGGGTCCGGATTCGGATAAAACCCTGCTGGACACCCTTACGGATGACCGACCAACCGATCCATGTGAGCTGTTGCAGGATGACGACCTGTCCCAGAGCATCGATCAATGGCTTTCGGAGCTGACCGACAAGCAACGCGAAGTGGTGGTCCGACGCTTCGGCTTGCGCGGCCACGAGAGCAGCACGCTTGAAGATGTAGGCCTTGAAATCGGCCTGACCCGGGAACGGGTCAGACAGATTCAGGTGGAAGGCCTGAAACGTCTTCGGGAGATTCTCGAGAAGAACGGCCTGTCGAGTGAGTCGCTGTTTCAATAGGCGATGAGCTTGTGTGGCATCGAAACCCCGACTGGTTCGGGGTTTTTTATTGCCTGGGATATGAGGTGGCAATCGACTCGGCTTTGTAGTCTTGCGCTGTAAGTCTTGGCTTACTCTTTCGTAAGTGTTCGTTATTTTTACAGTGTGGCAGTCATCCATGTTCTTTCGGTGTAATCGCTATCCATATGATTTTTATCAATATTATTTAATGTTTAAAGCATATGACAAACAGCTTCGATGATTTTGGTCGATTGCTCTCGGCGGGGAATTCTCTAGTATCTGAACTGTGTCGACGGACAGACACACCCTTCAAGGATGAGGGGAAGGACATCGCAGGGAGCGATTCATCAGGACGATGAAAAGGAACACAGGGAATAGGGAAAAAATGTGGGCGGGTCAAACCGCCCCTTTTTTTTGCCTGCAAAAAAGCAAAAAGGCCCACGAGGGGCCTTTTCAAGAACGCGGGAGAAATCAGCGTTCGAGGTGTTCGATCTTGCCTGGCTTGCCATCCCAAGCAGCGGAATCGGGCAATGGGTCTTTGCGCTCAGTAATGTTTGGCCAGATTTCAGCCAGCTCAACGTTCAGCTGAATGAAGTGTTCCATACCGGCCGGTACTTCATCTTCAGAGAAGATGGCCACGGCAGGGCATTCTGGTTCGCACAATGCGCAGTCGATGCACTCATCCGGGTGAATCACCAGGAAATTCGGGCCTTCGTAAAAGCAGTCCACCGGACAGACTTCTACGCAGTCGGTGTACTTGCACTTGATGCAGTTGTCGGTGACGACGAAGGTCATTTCTAATTCTCTCCTCAGGCGGCGGCAGCGGAGCCCCTTCACGTTGGGGTCGCCAGGTTTGGGAGCGATAGTCTGCAGGCCAGGCTATTAGCCTGCAGCATCCCAAACCGCGCGAGATTCTAACAGCTTGCAGGCAAGTGCGTTAGATCCGTGTCTTTAGTGTATAGAGCATTTCTAGCGCGCGACGCGGTGTCATGTCGTCCAGATCCAGTTTGGCCAGTTCATCCAGCACCGGATGCGGCAGGCTGGCGAACATATCGCTCTGCTGTGGCGCGGCCGGTTTGCCTTTGGCCGGTTTCGGAACTTCATGGGGCAGGGCAGTCGCTTCCAGCCGACCCAGATGCTCGCGAGCACGCACGATCACTTCGCTTGGCACGCCGGCCAACTGTGCAACCGCCAGGCCGTAGCTCTGGCTGGCAGGCCCGGGCAGCACGTGGTGCAGGAACACGATGCGCTCGTTGTGCTCGGTGGCATTGAGGTGAACGTTGGCCACCAGCGGTTGCGCTTCGGGTAGCACCGTCAGCTCGAAGTAGTGGGTGGCGAACAGCGTATACGCCCGCAGATGGGCCAGGCGTTCGGCGGCGGCCCAGGCCAGGGACAGACCATCGAAGGTGCTGGTGCCGCGGCCGACTTCGTCCATCAACACCAGGCTGCGTTCGGTGGCGTTGTGCAGAATGTTTGCGGTTTCGCTCATTTCGACCATGAAGGTCGAGCGCCCGCCCGCCAGGTCATCGCTGGAGCCGATCCGGGTGAAGATCCGGTCCACCAGCGACAATTCGCAACTGGCCGCCGGCACGAAGCTGCCGATGTGCGCCAACAGCACGATCAAAGCGGTCTGGCGCATGTAGGTGGATTTACCGCCCATGTTCGGACCGGTGATCACCAGCATGCGCGTGTTGTCGTCGAGGCTCAGGTCGTTGGCCACGAACGGCGTGGTCAGCACTTGCTCGACTACCGGGTGGCGACCCTGGGTGATGCGCATGCACGGCTCGTCAACGAAGCGCGGGCAGTTCAGGTCGAGGTTCAGTGCGCGCTCGGCCAGGTTGCTCAGCACGTCCAGCTCGGCCAGGGCCGCGGCGGTATCTTGCAAAGGTGGCAACTGGGCGATCAGGTCTTCGAGCAGCGCTTCGTACAGCATCTTCTCGCGGGCCAGGGCACGGCTCTTGGCCGACAACGCCTTGTCCTCGAACGCCTTCAGTTCCGGCGTGATGAAGCGCTCGGCACCTTTGAGCGTCTGGCGGCGGATGTAATCGGCCGGTGCCGACTCCGCTTGCTTGCTTGGCAACTCGATGAAGTAGCCGTGAATGCGGTTGTAGCCGACCTTCAGGTGCGACAGACCGGTGCGCGCCTTCTCGCGTGCTTCCAGATCGATCAGGAACTGCCCGGCGTTTTCACTCAGCGATTGCAGATCGTCGAGTTCGCTGTCGTAACCGGTCTTCAACACGCCGCCGTCACGGATCACCGCCGGCGGGTTGTCGATGATGGCTTTTTCCAACAGCGCCGCCAGTTCCGGGTAGGTGCTGGTGATCTTCGCCAGTTGAATGATGTGCGGCGCTTCCAGCTCGGTCATCGCCACTTGCAATTCTGGCAGCGCACCGAGCGCATCGCGCAGGCGTGCCAGGTCACGAGGGCGGGCATTGCGCAGGCCGATCCGCGCCAGAATTCGCTCGATGTCGCCGATTTCCTTGAGCTGCGGTTGCAGTTTTTCGAAACGGTAACCGTCGAGCAGGCAGGTAATCGAAGACTGGCGCGCCAGCAATACGGTGAGATCGCGCAGCGGACGGTTCAGCCAGCGGGTCAGCAGGCGGCTGCCCATGGCCGTCTGGCAACGATCGACGACCGATTGCAGCGTGTTGTCGCGCCCGCCCGCCAGGTTAGTGTCCAGCTCCAGGTTGCGACGGCTCGCGCCATCCAGCACCACGGTGTCGTCCAGGCGCTCATGGCGCAGGCTGCGCAAGTGCGGCAGGGCGGTGCGCTGGGTTTCCTTGGCGTAGCTGAGCAGGCAACCGGCGGCGCCGATGGCCAAAGTCAGGTTCTCGCAACCGAAGCCTTTCAAATCCTGGGTGGAGAACTGCTGGCAAAGACTTTTCAGCGCCGAGTCGCGCTCGAAATCCCACGGCGCACAGCGACGAACTCCACGACGTTTTTCCGCCGGCAGGTCCTTTGGCCAGTCATCCGGAATCATCAGCTCCACTGGATTGACCCGCTCCAGTTCCGCCAGCAGGTTTTCCCAGCCTTTGATTTCCAGCACGGTGAAGTTGCCGCTGGTGATGTCCAGCACGGCCAAGCCGAACAGACGCTCATCACCCAGCACCGCCGCGATCAGGTTGTCCCGACGCTCATCCAGCAGGGCTTCATCGCTGACCGTCCCCGGCGTGATGATCCGCACCACCTGACGATCCACCGGCCCTTTGCTGGTCGCCGGATCGCCGACCTGCTCACAAATCACCACCGACTCGCCGAGCTTGACCAGTTTCGCCAGGTAACCTTCGGCGGCGTGGTAAGGAATCCCACACATCGGAATCGCCTGACCGGCCGATTGCCCACGGGCCGTCAGGGTGATGTCCAGCAACTTGGCGGCCTTCTTCGCGTCTTCATAGAAGATCTCGTAGAAGTCGCCCATGCGGTAGAACATCAGCTGGTCGGGGTGCTGGTTTTTCAGGCGCCAGTATTGCTGCATCATTGGCGTGTGGGAGGACAGATCGGACAGTGCTTTATTCATCGGATATCAGGCAAATTCGTTGAAAGGTGTAGGGCAAAGGAGGGACATCGGCCCGGCTTTTCCGCGATGGGCGCAAGGTTAACATGAGCGCTCTGCCCGACGCAGGCATGAAAGCCCCCTGCACATTTCTGCGGTTTGTGCACGATTTATGCAAATCAGCATTTGCCTCCCGAAAAAAGATCAAGCACTATGCCGGTTATGCAAAAACGCAATGTTTCTACCGTCCTAAGAGCGCTGCTCGATCAGCACGGGATCTCCCCCACGGAGCTTCACCGTCGCACCGGCGTGCCTCAATCCACTCTCTCGCGAATCCTCAGCGGGAAGATCGTCGATCCTTCGGATAAACACATTTCGAAAATCGCCGAGTACTTCGCCGTGAGCACCGACCAGTTGCGGGGGCGCGCAGATGTCGCTGCCACCGCCAATGCCGGGCGCGATCAATTGCATTCCGAACTCAAGGACATAAGTCTGTGGGACGACGATACGCCCGTCGATGATGACGAGGTGTCGGTTCCCTTTCTTCGCGAGGTTGAATTGGCTGCGGGATCAGGAAGATTCGTCATAGAAGAGAGCGAGCGCTCTAGCCTGCGCTTCGGCAAACGCAGCTTGCGCCATAACGGTGTGCAGTTCGACCAGGCCAAATGTGTGACGGTGCGCGGCAACAGCATGTTGCCGGTGCTGCGCGATGGCGCCACTGTCGGGGTGAATGCCGGCAAGTGCGGGATTGGCGACATCATTGATGGCGACCTGTACGCCATCAATCACAATGGCCAGTTGCGGGTGAAACAGCTTTATCGCTTGCCGACGGGTATTCGCCTGCGCAGCTTCAATCGCGATGAACATCCGGATGAGGACTACACCTTCCAGGAAGTCCAGGAAGAGCAAATCGTCATCCTCGGTCACGTCTTCTGGTGGGGCATGTACGCCCGTTAACCTTTCCGCTCTGCAATAAAACCCGCCTCCAAGCGGGTTTTTTTTCGCCTGCCCAAACCGTCAGCGCCTTGATTTGCGGGGCGTTGATGCGTCAATGCATTTCTTGCGCATAAATAAATGCATTAACGCATTGACTGTATATGCATCCATGCATATTATTTGTCTCAAGCCGCTCAACAAAGCAGCTCGAAACGAATCTCTTTAGTTCCATCACAAAGGCAGCGATGAACCGGCCTCAACGGTTCAGAGGGTTGGCAACTGACCCGGGTGTGCAGCGTAAAGCACCAGAAGCAGTTATCCGGCGGGCAGGGACCGCGGTCGGAAAAACAATCTGAATGGACTCGTACCGCGCCAGTAGCGCCGAAAAGTCAGCAGGACCGCATTACTGAAAAGCCCGATATAGCGTCGGGCTTTTTGGAATGCCTACCTACCGTCAACACCCCAAAAGACATCGTTTGAAAGAACCACACATCACTCATCAATCACCCCGGGAGGCGTGACATGACAAACGAGCAACAAGCGTTGCTGGACATGCCGATCTGGCTGGTCATCGTGCTCGCCTTGTTGGGCGGGGTGTCCGGCGAAATGTGGCGCGCCGACAAGGACGGTGCCCGTGGCTGGTCACTGATGCGGCGCCTGGCCTTGCGTTCCGGAGCCTGCGTTATCTGCGGAGTCTCGGCCATCATGCTGCTGTATGCCGCCGGCGTGTCTATCTGGGCCGCTTGCGCGTTTGGCTGCCTGACGGCGATGGCTGGGGCGGACGTCGCGATCGGTCTTTACGAGCGCTGGGCGGCCAAGCGAATTGGCGTTTGCGAAGTGCCACCGCGCGACACCCGCCAGGATCACTGAAACCCAAGTCCAATGGATTGGTGAGCAGCGGTGCCGACCGGCATCCGACCCGCAAGGATGCGGGTTTCCCATGGCCAGTATCTTTGAATCAAACCCGCCCTCAGCGGGTTTTTTAATGCCCGGTGAAAACCCATGAAGATCACTCCACTGATTTCGCAACTGCGTGATCACTGCCCAACCCTCGCCAATCGCGTGGCCGCAGGCATCGACCTCACCACGCTGCAAGCCAACAACCCACTGCAAACCCCTTGCGCCTATGTCGTTCCGATCGCCGATCTGGCGAGCAAGAGCGTGGCGCAACACCTGAACCTGCAACCGATCCGCGACCGCTTTGAAGTAACCCTGGTGCTCGACACCACGGACGCTACAAAAGCGCTGGATCTGATACACGACCTGCGGGCCGAACTATGGCGTGCACTGGTGGGTTTCAAGCCCGGCAGCGACTACGACGCCATCGCCTACGACGGCGGCGAACTGGTTTCCATCAACAGTAGCCGTGCGCTGTATCGCCTGCGCTTTTTTACCGAGTTCCAGCTCGGCCGCAATCTGCCTGGCCAGCCTGCGGAGAGCTGGCACGAACGTGAACTGGACGGCTTGTCGTCCTTTACCGGGGTCACTGTGCGGGTCGATGCGATTGACCCGGCGGACCCCAATCTGAAACGCCCGGGGCCCGACGGGCGCCTGGAACTGACTTTCTCTGGAGACGTAACCCCATGAGCAAACGCATCACCGTGCTGCCGGCCCCAGGCCGTGCCGTGCCCGACCCGGAAGCGGGCGATCTGTTGCCCCTCGAGGGCCGTGAAGTGCCGGACAACGCCTGGTGGCGTCGACGTCTGGCCGATGGCGATATCACTACCAAAGCCGTGAAAGCGGCAAAACCACAGGGAGCCAAATAATGGCGATCGGATTCAGCAACATCCCCACGGACATTCGTGTTCCTCTGTTCTACGCCGAGATGGATAACTCGGCGGCCAATAGCGCATCGTCGGCCATGCGCCGTCTGATCGTTGCTCAGGTCAACGACAACATTGCGCCGGCCGATGTCGGCAAACTGGTGCTGGTGTCCAGCGTCGCGCTGGCCAAAAGCATCGGTGGCCAAGGCTCGATGCTGGCCTCTATGTACGAGACGTTTCGCAAGACCGATCCGGTCGGCGAGATCTGGTGTCTGCCACTGCACAACACAGAAGGCAGCATTGCCAAAGGTGTACTGACCCTGACTGGCGCGGCCACCCAAAGCGGAGTACTCAACCTTTATGTGGGCGGCGTGCGTGTTCAAGCAGCCATCGTCAACGGCGCGACGGCGACTCAAGCAGCAACGACGCTGGCGCTGAAAGTCAACGCAGCCGCCGATTTGCCAGTCACCGCCGCTGCGGTGGAAGGTGTCGTGACCCTGAGTGCCAAATGGACCGGCGACAGCGGCAACGACATCAGCCTGCAATTCAATCGCCTGGGCAAGAGCAATGGCGAAGAAACGCCCGCCGGCCTGACTTCGGCAATCACCGCCATGGCCGGCGGCGCCGGTGTGCCGGATCAGGTTGGCGCCGTGGCAGCGCTGGGCGATGAGCCGTTCGAGTTCATCTGCATGCCGTGGTCGGACCTGTCGACCCTCAACACCTGGCAAGCCGTCATGGATGACAGCACCGGTCGCTGGTCGTGGGCCAAGCAATTGTTCGGTCACGTCTACAGCGCCAAGCGCGGCACCATCGGAACACTGGTTGCCGCCGGCCAGGCGCGTAACGATCAGCATATGACCCTTCAGGCGCTGGAACCGGGCGTACCGCAACCATTCTGGGTTCAGGCCGCTGCACTGGCTGCACGCACGTCGGTGTTCATCTCCGCCGATGCCAGTCGTCCGACTCAAAGCGGTAGTCTGCCAGGCCTCGACCCTGCCCCGGCGAGCGAGCGGTTTACCCTGACCGAGCGTCAGTCGCTGCTCAATTACGGTATCGCTACGGCGTACTACGAAGGCGGCTACGTGCGCATCCAGCGTTCGATCACCACCTACCAGAAAAACGCCTACGGCCAGGCCGACAATTCCTACCTGGACAGCGAAACCATGCACCAGTCGGCATTCATCGTGCGTCGCCTGCAAAGCGTGATCACCAGCAAGTACGGTCGCCACAAACTGGCTTCCGACGGCACCCGTTTCGGCGCCGGCCAGCCGATCGTGACCCCGAGCACTATTCGCGGTGAGCTGATCGCCCAGTACGCCAAGCTCGAACTGGAAGGCCACGTCGAAAACGCCGAGCTGTTCGCCCAGCACCTGATCGTCGAGCGCGATGTGCAGGACCCGAGCCGGGTCAACGTGTTGTTCCCGCCGGACTACATCAACGGCCTGCGCGTGTTCGCGCTGCTCAACCAATTCCGTCTGCAGTACGACGACGCAGCGTGATCGCCGCCGCTCTCTGACTGTAATGACTGTGTGAATTCAGCCCACCGCGCGTGGGCTTTTTATTTGAAGGGAGAAACACCATGGGTCAACTGATTGCGGGCACCTGCTACGTCAAAGTGGACGGCGCTCAACTGACTATTAACGGCGGCTGCGAAGCGCCACTGATGGCGGTGAAACGGGAAACCGTCGTACCCGGCTTCTACAAGGAAACCGACATCGCGCCGTCGTTCAAAGTCACGGCGCTGCACACTGCGGACTTCCCGCTCAAGCAACTGGTGGCCGGTTCCGACATGACCGTCACCTGCGAATTCAGCAACGGCAAAGTCTACGTGCTGGCCGGCGCCTACCTGGTGGAAGAGCCGGCATCCAAGGGCGATGACGCCACCATCGAACTGAAATTCGAAGGTATCAAGGGGACTTGGCAATGAGCGGCGCTGTGAAACTTCAGGTCGCGATTGAAGCTCACGGCGAGCCCTTGACCGAACTCAACCTGCGCCGTCCGACGGTGCAGGAAGTTCGAGCGATCAAGGCGCTGCCGTACAAGATCGACAAGAGCGAAGAAGTGAGCCTGGACATGGACGTCGCGGCCAAATACATCGCGGTCTGCGCCGGCATCCCGCCGTCGTCGGTCAATCAGCTGGACCTGGCTGACCTCAACGCGCTGAGCTGGGCCGTCGCGAGTTTTTTCATGAGTGCGGCGTCGGCGCCATCACCGACCTGATCGCCGTCGCCTATGACCTGGCCTGGTTCTGGAAGGTTGACCCCGAACAGATGATGGCCAGGCCACTGGATGTGCTCCGCGAGTCGCTGGAGCACGCGCAACGGATCAATGCGATGCAGCAGGTGCAGTGATGGCGAATACACAAATAAACATGAGCCAGACGAATATCCAGGCCACGGTAGACATGATCGTGGTGATGCAGGGCGCCAAGAAGCTGGACGCCGAGCTCAAGGGCATTCGCGGCAAGGTCGCAGCGTTTAAAAAGAGCATGGAGGACAGCGGTCTCAAGCCGCTGGATCTCTCTGGATTTATCTCTGGCGGCGGCTTGTTGAAGCCGTTTCAGGACGGCATCAAAAAAGCGATCGCGGCTCAGGATGAGTTGGCGAAAAAGGCCAGCCGTCTAAAAGGGCTCAAAGTCCCCAAAGTCAACCTCGGGGAAACGTCCGCCAACCTCGCCAAATTCAACAAGTCACTGGATGACATTTCGTTGAAAGTCGGCCAGGCACTGCTGCCGGCCCTCAACAGCATCGTCACTGCGCTCGCGCCAGTGATGACCTCTATCGGCCAGTTTGTGGCGAACAACCCTTATCTGGTGGAAGGGTTGGCCGCCGCCGCGGTGGCATTCACCGTTGTCACGGTGGCCGCGATGGGCCTGGCCACGGTGATGGGCATTCTGACCTCGCCGATTGGCTTGATTGCCGCTGCTGTCGCGGCGGTCGTCGCGGTCCTCGTTATCGGTGCCCGATTGATAATGAACAACTGGCAACCGATTTCAGGATTTTTCGCCGGACTCTGGCAAGGCATTTCAAGTGAGACCGACGCTGCGTTTACCCGGGTCAAGGAACTGTTCGACTGGAAGCCGGGTGAGGTTGTGAAGAAATACTGGAATGAAGCGGGCGACTCTATGTCCGGCACCATAGACAGAGGCGGCGCCTACATCCGCAAGTCACTGGATGAGGTGAAGTCGGCTTTCTTCAAAGCCGGTATCAGCATCACCACCACGGTTACCGGATGGCTGGACACACTCAGGCCATACTTTGACTGGTCGCCAAAAGAGCAAATCGACAAGGCGATGAGCGCGGTCGTCGGTCTCTATACCCATGTCTTTGACGGCATCACCGCCCGCGTCGTTGCGGGGCTGGAAACACTTCAGTCAATGTTCACCTGGTCACCCAAAGCGCTCATCGAAGAAATCTGGCAACCGTTGGCGGGTGTTTTTGCCGCGCTATGGGATGTCATTTGGGCGGTGAGCGCGCCGGTGGCGGGCCTTCTCAAAGGCTTGTTCGATTGGTCGGCGCAGGAACGGGTCCGCACTTGCTGGGAAGGCGTGGAAGGTTACTTTGCCGGTTTGTGGGCGTCCTTGACTGGCCCGCTTCAGACAGTAAAAGACCTGTTCCAGTCGTTATTCGGTTGGTCGCCCAAGGACCAGTTCACAGCAAACTGGGAACCACTACTGGGGTGGTTCAGCGGTTTGTCGGCGAAACTTCAGGCTGTTATCGAGCCAATCAGAGCGTTGCTGGATGGCAACCTTTCCGGTTTTGTCGCGACAATTACCGGCAACGTCGACAGTGTCACCGAGCAAAATGGCAAGCCCGGTGCTGAGAGCAAAAATGGCCTGGCGCCTTCGTTCTTTCGCAAGGACACGCCGGCCCCGCAAGCGACCTCAGTGTTGCCCGGCAATCTCCCACAACATTCCAGTGCCCTGATCCAGCAAAGCGCCGCCAACAACCGCACGCAACTCGAAGGCGGCCTGACCGTGCGCTTCGAAAATGCGCCGACCGGCATGCGCACCGATCAACCACAAACCAATCAACCGGCGCTGGCGCTCACTTCGCGCATCGGCTACCGCACACTGTCCCTTGGAGGTTCTAATGAGCTGGCGTGACCGTTTGATGCCGGCGTCCTTTCGAGGTGTCGGATTCTGGATTGACCAGGCGAAATCCCCGGTCGGCCAAAAAGGCCAGCTGCACGAGTATCCGCAGCGAGACCTGCCGTATTTCGAAGGCCTTGGCCAACAGGCGAAGGTTCACGATCTGACGGCGTTCATCGTCGGCCCCGATTGTCTGGAGCAGCGCGACAAGTTGCTCAAGGCGCTGGAGCAGGGCACTGGCGAACTGGTCCACCCGTGGCTCGGACGGCTACAGGTCAAGGTCGGCGAATGCGACATGACCCACACCCGCCAGGATGGCGGGTTGGTGACGTTTGCCCTGAAGTTCTACCCGGATGTGCCGGTGCCGTTTCCGGTCGCGGCGGTCAGTACACAGAAACTGTTGCTGGCGTCCGCGGACACTTTTCTGGGCTCGGCGGTGGCACGCTTCGAAGATGCCATGAGCCTGATCCAGGCGGCGCGGATCGGCATTGCCGACCTGCGCAACAGCATCAAGGACATCTACGGGGTGATCCAGCAACAGCTGCAACCGTTGATCGACCAGTACCGCCAGATCAGCGACCTGGTCAAAGCCGTGAAGGAATTGCCCAAGGAAGTCGCTGCGGAGTTCAAGGCTTTGCTCGGCGACATCAAGGAGCTCAAGGACTTCGCCCGTGAGGGATATCGTGGCGTGATAGCCAACGTCTCCCAGCAGGTCGAAGCGATCCGCAAAGCCGATGCTCCGAAATTGACTACCGGCAAAGACACCATGGCCGCGGCTCAGGCACTGACCAATCTGGTGCAGGATGCCCTGGTCGTACAGGCCGCCAAATGGGTGGCGTTGTTGCCGATTGCGACGTTGCCGGTGAAGGTTTCGCCGTCACCGCTGGATCTGCAGGTGGAGCAGCCGGTTACTCGCCCGGAGGTGCCGGTGATTGATGATGTGCAAAGGGCGCTGAAAGAAATTGAAGAGGCGATCAAACTGGTCGAGGACAAGGCCAATCCTGCGCACTATCAGGCCGCCGCTGATCTGCGCCAGAAGTTGAAAGCGCATCTCAAGGCCGTTGCATCGTCTGGCATCAGGCTGGTGAGCAAGACATTTCAGGACAGCCTGCCGGCGCTGGTTGCGATCTACAGACAGGTGGCTGACGCCACTCGGGTCCTGGAAGTGACTCAGCGCAACGGCATTGTCCACCCGGGTTTTCTCCCGCCGCGCGAACTCAAAATCTCCGGGGAGTAACCATGAACGAGCTGGATAATCGCGTCACCCTGACCGTCGACAATCTGGAATATGGCGGTTGGAAAAGCGTAGAAATCACGGCGGACCTGGAGCGTCAGTTCCGCACCTTCAAACTTGACATAACCTGGCAATGGCCGGGGCAGACCGAGGTGCGCCGGATTCAACCCGGCGCACCCTGCGAAGTGCGCATCGGCAGTGATCTGGTGCTGACTGGCTATGTGTTCAAGGCCCCCATCAGCTATGACGGGCAACGCATCAGCTTGAGCATCGAAGGCAGCTCAAAGACCCAGGACCTGGTGGATTGTGCCGCGACCAACAAACCCAACCAGTGGCACCAGCAATCGCTGCTGCGAATCGTGCAAGACCTGGTCTCGTCCTACGGTGGTTATGTTGTCAGTGAAATCCCTGAAACGGCTCGGCGAGACAGCCACACCATTGTGCCCGGCGAGACGGTTTTCCAGTCCATCGACCGGTTGCTGTCGTTGTTCCGAGTGTTTTCCACCGACGATGCGCAAGGCCGGGTCGTGCTTGCACGGCCGGGCAGCGGTGGACGTGCCAGTGAAGCGCTGGAGTTGGGCAAGAATATTCTCTCGGCCAATGCGCCGACAGACTACAGCCAGGTGTTCTCCGAATACCGGGTGATTGGTCAGCAGAAAGGCAACGACAAAAAAAGCGGGGCGGCGGTCAGCGAAGTCGAGGCGGTTTCCACTGACCTGGGCTTCAAGCGACGGCGGACTACCGTGATCAATGAGGGCATGCAGATCACGCCCGAACTGGCCCTGCAAAGGGCCAACTGGGAAAGCGCCACCCGCATGGGCAAGGCCCTGACCACGACCTATCAAGTGCAAGGCTGGCGGCAAGCGAACGGCGATTTGTGGCGACATAACACACTGGTGCGGGTCAAGGATCCGGTGCTGGAAGTGGACGGCGACATGCTTATTTCCAAGGTCACTTACTCGCTTTCGCAACAGGGCTCGATCACAACCCTGCAAGTCGCGCCACCTCACACGTTCGACGCCAACCCCGCACCGCCGAAGAAAACCTGAGGTTGACGCTAAACCTGTGGGAGCGGGCTTGCCCGCGAAGGCGGCAGTTGATTCGACATCTATCTGACAGATCCACCGCCATCGCGGGCAAGCCCGCTCCCACAGGTGTTCTGTGTTTGCCCCGACTCCTGAGGAAACCCAATGAGCCTACTGACACGCCTCCTGGCGCGCGGCACTGTCGTGCTCGCCAACTCGGCCACCAAGCTTCAATCGCTGCAAATGCGCCTCACCGCCGGCGAAGTGAACGACGACATGGAGCACTTCGAACCCTACGGTTTCACTAGCAATCCACTGGCCGGCGCCGAAGGTATTGCTACGTTTCTGGGCGGTGACCGTTCCCACGCCATCGTGTTGGTGGTCGCGGACCGTCGCTATCGCCTTAAGGCACTTGCCCAGGGCGAAGTGGCGATCTACACCGACGAGGGCGACAAGATTCACTTCAAGCGCGGACGGGTCATCGACATCGAAACCGCGACCCTGAACATCCGCGCCAGCACAGCCGTGAACTTCGATACGCCGGTGATCAATCAGACCGGAAAGCTCGTTTCTACCGGCGATCAGATTGCCGGCGGCATCAGCCAGATCAAACACGTTCACGTGGGCGTACAGGCGGGCAACGGCCAGACCGGTGTGCCGGCAGGAGGGCAGTGATGTTCATCAGCCAGACCCTCCACACCGCGCTGACCCGTTCAGTGCTGATCAGTCTGTTCACCTGGCGCCGCGCCGCCGATGACGATGCCCTCGATGATGAGGAACGTTTCGGCTGGTGGGGCGACACCTTTCCGACAGTGGCGGACGACCGGATCGGCTCGCGGCTGTGGCTGCTGCGCCGGGTCAAGTTGACCCGTCAGACCCAAATGGACGCCGAGTTCTATGCCCGTGAAGCCTTGCAATGGCTGCTCGATGACGGCCATTGCAGCGCTATCGACATCATCAGCGAACGCCTCGACGCCCAGCGCCTGAACCTGCGCACGGTCCTGACCCTGGCCGACGGCGAACGCCTGGACATCAACCCTGATAACAGTTGGCAGGTGATCTATGCCGTTTGAAACCCCTTCGCTGCCGGTGCTGATCAAACGCGCCCAAAGCGACCTGGCCAGCGATTCGCTGCGCCAGTCCGATGCGCAAGTGCTGGCCCGAACACTCGGCGGCGCGGCTTATGGTCTGTATGGCTACCTTGACTGGATCGCCGAGCAGATTCTGCCAGACAAAGCCGATGAGTCGACGCTGGAACGGATCGCCGCACTGCGCCTGAATCAGCCGCGTAAAGCGGCTCAAGCGGCGACGGGCAGCGTCAGTTTTACCGCCAGCGCCGGTGCCGTGCTGGACGTCGACACGTTGCTGCAAACGAGCGACGGTCGCACGTATAAAGTCACCGCTTCACGCACCACCCGCAATGGCCTCAACAACACGACCATCGCAGCGCTCGACGCTGGCAGCCTGGGCAATGCCGACGCCGGCCTGACGCTGATTCCGGTGCAGCCGATTCTGGGCATTGTCGGCAGCAGCTTCACTGTTGAGGCACCGGGATTGATCGGTGGGGTCGCTCGGGAAAGTCTCGAATCCCTGCGGTCCCGAGTGATCAGTTCCTACCGCATCATCCCCCATGGTGGCTCGGCGCAAGATTACGAAACCTGGGCGCTGGAATTTCCCGGGGTGACCCGCGCCTGGTGTCGCGGCAGTTACCTGGGCCCTGGCACCGTTGGCCTGTTCATCATGCGCGATGACGATCCACAACCCTTGCCCACCCCCGCGCAACTGGCTGAAGTCCTGGCCTACATCGAACCCCTGCGCCCGGTTACCGCCGAGTTGCACGTGTTGCCACCGGTACAAAAGCCAGTCGCCTATCAACTGAGTCTGACGCCCGATACCAGCGCTGTCCGCGCCGCTGTCGAGGCGCAACTGCGCGACCTGCACAACCGCGAAGCCGGCCTGGGCGACACCTTGCTGATCAGCCACATCCGTGAAGCGATCAGCAGCGCGACGGGTGAAAGTGATCACGTACTGGCCAGTCCGTCGGCCAATGTGCAAGCCGCCGTCAACCAGTTACTGATTTTCGGGGGCTGCGTATGGCAGTGATCAGAACCGCCGCGCAGTACCAGGCGCAACTGCGCAGTTTGCTGCCCAGCGGCCCGGCCTGGGATCCAGAGCGGGTGCCGGAACTTGAAGAGGTCCTCAAAGACATCGCTCAGGAGCTGGCTCGCCTCGACGCCCGCGCCGCCGACCTGCTAAACGAAATGGACCCGGCAGGGGTCAGCGAACTGGTGCCGGACTGGGAGCGAGTGATGAGCCTGCCCGACCCGTGTCTGGGGGCCACGCCGCTGTTCGACGACCGACGCCTTGCCGTGCGCCGTCGACTGCTCGCGGTCGGCAGTCAGGCCGTCAGCTACTACATCGAAATCGCCCGCACTCAGGGCTACCCGAACGCCACCATCACCGAACACGAAGCCCCGCGAATGGGCCGCGCGCGATTCGGCGCGGCGCATTTCGGCACTTGGCAGGCGCAGTTCATGTGGACGCTCAATACCGGTGGACGTTTGCTGCTGGGCCGACGTTTCGGTGCCAGTTACTGGGGTGAACGTTTTGGTATGAACCCGGGCTCGGCGCTGGAATGCCTGATCCACCGCAGTGCACCAGCGCACACCAAGGTGCACATCAATTATGACTAAGGAATGGTGAGATGGATTATCCGAACAGTGTGCCCAGCGCCGGGTTGGTGAATGGGAAGTTTGTCGATGAAGACCCGCTCGCCGGGACGCCGGGGTCGTTGATTCCGGCGAGTTGGGGGAATGGGGTGACTGAAGAAATACTGGGTGTAATTGGTGCGGCAAATCTTCCGGCCACGGAAGGCAATAACAAGCAGCTGTTGGAAGCGATTAAAAAATTGATGAGTGACGCTTCGAAGCGCTCCGGAACCCTTTCCGGATTGCTGGGGAATGCGAGTTTCTCGATTACCGTTGCCTCACTGACTGGAATCTTCAAGGCTGATGAGTTGAGCGTTCAATCGGCACTGAGTGGTGTGGGCTGTCGGTTGCAGAACTTCAGCAAGGTTATCAACCTCGCCACTACCGGTGCGGGAGGGATGGATGTAGGGCCTGCACCTGTCAATGGTTATGTTGCGCTTTACGCTATCTATAATTCCGTCACCGGAGAACAGAATATTCTTGCTGTAAACAGTACATCGACGATTGCACCTGGTGTGTACGGCGGCGGCAAAATGCCGAATGGTTATGACGCTTCGGCGTTAATCAGCGTCTGGGCAACTGACGCGTCAGGGAAGTTGAAAGTTGGTGCGCAGCGGGGGCGGAAAGTTTTCATACCGCTTTTCCAAGCCTTCAGGGGAACGGTTCTGCTGAATGCGTCACCCTTGTCAATCGCGGGAGTTGTCCCTCCAAATGCATTTGAAATCAATGGGGAAATGATATTGCTTAACGGCACTAACGCTTTGTCATTCTTTAATTTGGTTTTGAGCACAAACGGCGGATTAGGGCAGCAGATCGCTTCTATTAAGCTCGATTCGGGTGGGTCGTTAGGTAGCAACTACTCAATGCCTGTGATTGCGCCACAAACGATTAACATAACTTGCCAAAGTGATTCTGCGGCTCCGGTTTTCGAAGTGTATATCGGCAGTTATTCATTCAGTTGATAAGGAATTTATTATGGATGTGATCAATGTTCAATTCGACAGTGAGGAACGGAAGGTCATTATTGCGGAGTTTTCATCTGTGCAAGATACGCGTTTCTGGCCAAATCAGGGTGCCGTTTCAATAGATGATGAACGGTATAAGGACTTCAAGGAAAAAACGAGAAACAACATCAGCTCCGCCCCGTCCACTTCAACGCCCGCCCTCAAGCGGGCGTTTTCATTTCTGCGTTCTTAATGTCGGCATTGTTATGACGATTCGAAACTCGATGGAGTAAATAATGGATTACCCAAATAGTATTCCCAGCGCAGGCCTGGTGAATGGAAAGTTTGTCGACGAAAACCCTCTGACCGGGACGCCGGGATCATTGATTCCGGCGAGTTGGGGTAACTCGGTGACTGAAGAGATTTTGACAGTCATTAGAGCCGGAGCGTTAACACCATCGGAGGGTGATGACAGTCAGTTGAAGCAAGCCATCTCAAAATTAATATCCGATAAGGTGCCAGGCTCTGCTTCCGAGTTGATCTCGGGTGTCTTGAAATTAGCGACTCAGGCTCAAGTCAATACCGGAACTGATGACGCTACTGCGATAACGCCGAAGAAGCTGAAGTCGGGTTTTACTCTGTCGACCAATTACAATGGGCTTATCGGATATTTGGCATTTCCATCATGGATGGGAGGGTTCGTCATTCAGTGGGGGTTTGTCAATAGCTTGACGACAGATGTGATTACTACATTGCCGGTAAGTTTTAACAGCGCTTTTATGTCGGTCGTTGTTTGCAACGGTTACACCGCGGGTTCTGGTTCTATTGGCTATGTGGCGGCTTCACCTTATACCCAGGGTTCATTTGTATCCCGAGGGTCCAGTCCGTCGCTAGGCGGAAACTTTATTGCGTTTGGGAAATAATTCGTTATGAAAATATATTGGAGCAGTTCAGCAAGAGGTTTCTTTGATTCACGAATCAACACTGTATTGCCACAAGATGCCGTTGAAATCTCCAGCGAACATCGCGACCTGTTGCTGGCAGGAGAGCAGCGAAACTGCCGGATCGTGGCAGACGTTGATGGCTTACCGATGCTTGAGGACTCCCCTGATCGAGCATCTGAATTCGCGGCAGTCGTTGAGCGGACATGGCGTGATGTCCGACTCTTTGAGACAGACGCAATCGTCGCGCGTCATCGGGATCAGTTAGAGGCAGGCCTCGAAACCACACTGTCAACGTCAGGGTATGAAACATTGCAGGGCTATCGACTTGCATTGCGAAACTGGCCGGCAACGCAAGGCTTCCCCTCGATGGCCAACCGGCCAGTTTTGATGGTCGAAGAACAAGCGCCCCCTGCTAGAAAGAAGAGAGTCAGGAAGCCAGCCCCGCCAAAAGCATCATCCGGTGCTTGAATAGGGCTTTGAGTGAAGAGCCTTGGGCTGCGCAGTGGTGTAGCGTGCCGCTCGCTCAAGGCACTGACACAAAAACTGCTCTCACTTTTTCGATTCAATCAAACAGTAAGTCGAGGACGTGTCATGCCGCTAACTGAAGGGCAATTGCTGAAGATCTTGCCAAACGCCCGCTCCCAAGCGGGCGTTTTCATTTCCGCTCTCAACAAAGCCATGCTTCGTTTCAACATCAACACCCCCAAACGCATCGCCGCATTTCTGGCACAAGTCGGGCACGAGTCGGGACAATTGCAGTACGTGCGTGAACTCGGCAGTGATCAGTATTTGAGCAAGTACGACACAGGCGCCCTGGCCGCCCGTTTGGGTAACACACCAGCGCTCGACGGCGACGGCCAAAAGTATCGCGGACGAGGCCTGATCCAGATCACCGGTCGCGACAATTACCGCCAATGCAGTCTCGGACTGTTCGGCGATGATCGTTTGTTGTTTTTGCCGGAATTGCTGGAAAAGCCTCAATGGGCCGCCGAGTCAGCCGCCTGGTTCTGGCAAGAGAACGGACTGAACGAACTGGCCGACCGCGATCAGTTCAACAGCATCACCCGCCGTATCAACGGTGGCCTGAACGGTTTGCAAGATCGCCTGCAACTCTGGGCGCGGGCGAGGGCGGTGTTATGCCAGCCTTCGGTGTGATCCCGGTTTCTTACCGGGCAATTGGCCTTGTTTTGTTACTGGCGGTGTTGGCCGCTGGCTCAGCCGCGCTGACCTGGCAATTTCAGGATTGGCGTTATGGCCGACAACTCGCGGATCAGACCAGGTTGCACGCAGAGGCACTGAACCAGCTGACGCTGGCCGCCGCAACGCAACAACAGGCCGAACAGGACAAGCGCCTGGCGCTGGAGCAACGCCTGTCAGCCAGCGAACAAACCCATTTCCGAGCGCTTAGCGATGCCCAACGTGATCAAGGTCGCCTGCGCGATCGTCTTGCCACTGCTGATGTGCGCTTGTCAGTCCTCCTCGATACCAATGACGCTGCCTCAGGCTGTTCAATGCAAGCCACCTCCGGCGCCGGCGGCGTGGATCATGGAGCGGCGCGAGCCCGACTTGACCCGGCGCATGCTCAACGAATTATCGCCATCACCGACGCCGGCGACAGCGGACTGATTGCCTTGCAGGCTTGTCAGGCCTATATCAGAGCCATTGTTCGCTAACATTTTGATCGATCCTGCGCCTTGCAAGCGCAATCCGCTCGTGTACGGTAGTGCTCATTCCGCTCGCTCAGGAGATGACCGTGAAAGAAATCACTCAACTGGCCGCTGAACTTGGCAGGCGCTTGCAGGTTCTCAATGCGCACGTCACCGCTGCCGAGTCGTGTACCGGCGGTGGGATCTCGGAGGCGATCACTCGCATTCCCGGGAGTTCGGCGTGGTTCGAGGCCGGTTATGTGACGTATTCCAACCGGCAGAAAACCGAGCAGTTGAACGTTTCTCCCGAATTGTTCCCTGCGGTAGGCGCGGTCAGTCGCGAGGTGGTCGAGGCGATGGTTCGCGGCGCACAGGAAAAAAGCCAGGCGCATTTTGCCGTGGCGGTCAGCGGCGTAGCCGGCCCGGATGGCGGTTCGCCGAACAAACCGGTCGGCACGGTCTGGCTGGCCTGGGGCGTCGGTGAGCAGGTGTTCAGCGAGGTGCAGCACTTCGCCGGTAACCGCGATGAGGTCCGCCGACAAACGGTTAAGGCCGCGCTAGAGGGGCTGCTGCGCCATGCCGCCGGAGAAATCTCAAATCAGGGGTAGGCGATCCTGAAACGCTGTGGAATAATACTGGCTACTTATACAGGTGTTGGCCGTCAGGCCTTATTGATTACGTGAGGACTTTAATGGACGACAACAAGAAGAAAGCCTTGGCTGCGGCCCTGGGTCAGATCGAACGTCAATTCGGCAAGGGTGCCGTAATGCGTATGGGCGATCAGGACCGTCAGGCGATCCCGGCTATCTCCACTGGCTCTCTGGGTCTGGACATCGCGCTCGGCATTGGCGGTCTGCCAAAAGGCCGTATCGTTGAAATCTACGGTCCTGAATCCTCCGGTAAAACCACGCTGACGTTGTCGGTGATCGCTCAGGCTCAAAAAGCCGGCGCGACCTGCGCATTCGTCGACGCCGAACACGCCCTCGACCCTGAATACGCCGGCAAACTGGGCGTCAACGTCGACGACCTGCTGGTTTCCCAGCCGGACACCGGCGAGCAGGCCCTGGAAATCACCGACATGCTGGTGCGTTCCAACGCGGTTGACGTGATCATCGTCGACTCCGTGGCCGCGCTGGTTCCGAAGGCTGAAATTGAAGGCGAAATGGGTGACATGCACGTGGGCCTGCAAGCCCGTCTGATGTCCCAGGCGCTGCGTAAAATCACCGGTAACATCAAGAACGCCAACTGCCTGGTGATCTTCATCAACCAGATCCGCATGAAAATCGGCGTGATGTTCGGCAGCCCGGAAACCACCACCGGTGGTAACGCGCTGAAGTTTTACGCTTCGGTTCGTCTGGACATCCGTCGTACTGGCGCGGTGAAAGAAGGTGATGAAGTCGTCGGCAGCGAAACCCGCGTCAAAGTCGTCAAGAACAAGGTGGCTTCGCCGTTCCGTCAGGCCGAGTTCCAGATTCTTTACGGCAAGGGCATCTACCTCAACGGCGAGATGATCGACCTGGGCGTGCTGCACGGTTTCGTTGAGAAGTCTGGCGCCTGGTATGCCTATGAAGGCACCAAGATCGGTCAGGGCAAGGCCAACTCGGCCAAGTTCCTGGCAGACAATCCGGAAATTGCCGCCAAGCTCGAGAAGCAACTGCGTGACAAGTTGCTGACTCCAGCGCCGGACGTCAAAGCATCGCCAGTCAAAGAGACGGCTGATGACCTGGCTGACGCTGATATCTGATTGATCCGATGACCGCCGTACTCGATACACTCGTCGCGGTGCGGCGAACCGCCATGGACCTGCTCGCACGACGCGAGCACGGTCGAGTCGAGCTGACGCGTAAACTGCGTCAGCGCGGCGCCCTCCCTGAAATGATCGACACCGCACTCGACCGGTTGACGGAAGAGGGGTTGCTGTCTGAATCCCGTTACCTCGAAAGCTTCGTTTCCTACCGTTCTCGCTCCGGCTACGGCCCTTTGCGTATTCGCGAAGAACTGAGCCAGCGCGGCCTGCAACGTAACGACATCGAACTCGCCTTGCGCGAGAGCGGTATCAACTGGCAGGAGCAACTGGAAGAGACCTGGCGACGCAAATTTGCCGGGCATCTGCCGATAGACGCCCGGGAACGCGCCAAGCAAGGGCGTTTCCTTAGTTATCGGGGATACTCCATGGAAATGATCGGCCGCTTGTTCAGCGGTCGGGGAATGGATGATTGAATAAGAACGGCCCGCTATTTCGATAGCGGGCCGTTTTTTTTTGCCTCGGTTTTGCCTCACGTCACCTTGGACGGCTCTCGCGTGCGCTGTTGCGCCTGGGGTTTGGAATGGGCCCAGTTTTCCGGCAGGTTGATGTAGTCCACCAGCTCCCGCAGGCGCCCATGATCCCTGGCGTTGAAGTTGAAGGCCAGACGCGCCAGATGGCTGAACTGCGCGTCATCGTGCTCCTCGCCGCTATAGGCATGCTGATGAAAGTGATCGCTCAGGCACAGGTCGGCGAACGTTTCCTGCATGTGTTCGAGCGCCTGGTCGCTGAGCTTGTGGTTCATGCGGATCACGAACTGATGCTTGAGCCAGCGACTGGAGTGGAAGTTGCCATAGAACTGATTGATCTGCTCCACCGCTTCTTCGGCGCTGTAGACCAGGCTCACGAGCTTCATATCGGTCGGCAGGATGTAGCGGTTTTCCTCCAGTTGATGGTGAATGAAGTCCAGCGCGCCTTGCCAGAATTTGCCGCCCGGCGCGTCCAGCAGCACCACCGGCACCAGCGGGCTTTTGCCGGTCTGAATCAACGTCAGCACTTCGAGCGCTTCATCCAGGGTGCCGAAACCGCCTGGACACAGGACCAGCGCATCGGCCTCTTTGACAAAGAACAGCTTGCGGGTAAAGAAGAAGTGGAAGGGCAGCAGGTTGCCCGTGCCCTGGACGGTGGGATTGGCATGCTGCTCGAAGGGCAGGGTGATATTGAACCCCAGACTGTGTTCCAGGCCGGCACCTTCATGGGCCGCCGCCATGATGCCGCCACCGGCACCGGTGATGACCATCAGGTCCGAACGCGCCAGTGCGGCGCCAAGTTCCCGGGCCAGGCCATACAGCGGGTGTTCGATCGGCGTGCGCGCCGAGCCGAAAACCGTGACCTTGCGTCGGCCCCTGAACTGCTCGAGTACGCGGAAGGCATGCTCCAGTTCACGCAGGGCTTGAAGGGTGATCTTGGCATTCCAGCGATTGTGATCTTCCTGGGCCATGCGCAGCACGGTCAGGATCATGTCGCGGTAAATCGGGATGTTCGGACTGTTGGGTGAAACCAGGTTGAGTTGCTCTTCGACCTTGCTGATGAGGTCGTGGCCGCTTTCTTCGAAATGACGGCTCAGGAGGTCATTCGGTTGGTAAGGCATTCAACTACTCCTTCTGCACAGAACCCTTGGCACCGACGAAACAGTCGTCAGCGCCGCGACACCTCATGTGTCGCTGTCAGCCCAAGCCCATGCCTGGGCGCTCCACCCGACTCGGTTCGAGTCGTCCATACAGGCTCTGTTTTTCCCTTGGATGAAAGAAACGTTCGCACAACAAAACACGCGACGGGCAGCCCCTTTCCTGCCCAGAAAAGTGATCGTGAACACTCTGAATCTAGACCCTTGCAGAGATTCTCGCTGCCTTGATCATTGCGCCGCAAAGTCTTTCCTGGCAACCGCTTATTGACGATTTGCAAGGTGGATTCACCGTTCGTCCGAACGCGTGCCGCAGGCCCGGCGCTCTGATTTACTAAGTTACAGGCGTGACACGACAACTTTGCGTCAAAGGCAGGACGCACAGTCCAAGCGGTTCAAGGATTTTTCGCTCAAGCAGGGCGAGGTGCAGGGAGGCTGGACACCATGGCCAGAGTCATTCTGGAAATCGATACGCAGCTGTATCGATTGCTGAAATCATCCGCCGAGACCAATCATTTGAGTCTCGAAGAGGAGTGCTGCCGGCGTCTGGAGGGCGGCGAGCGGCGTTCGCGCTATTTGCAGGCGTTGGTGGCCGAACTGCGCGCCGAGGATGAACAGCGGCGCGCCAATTCCCGATGATTACTTCTTCTTGGCCGGTGCCGCTTTCGGGCAATCCGATTCCTGATAGCTGGCCGAACCGACCGAGCGGTTGGTCTTCACCTCAGTGAAGTCGTAGCGCATGACCGCGCCCTTGGCCATCAGTTTGCGGAACGATGGGTTGTTGCATACAGAGGCGCCCAGTTGGAAATACACGGCCTTGGGGTCGGCACGCATCTTGTTGGCGTGGCTGCTTTGTACGCTCAGATGGTTGATCAGCGTGTTGCCTTCGACGGTGTAGCCCTGATCAAGAATGTCCTCGTTGATCGCCCGTGGAGTACCGACACTGCTTTGTGTGGCGACGTTTCGCAGTTCTCGGTTGAGATTCTGCTCACTCAAGGAAGCAGCCTGAGCGCTGAAGGACGACGCCAGCAAAAGGGCAGCGGTGGGAACGATAAGGCGCAGCATGAAACTCTCCTGGTTCAGTGACTGGTGGTTCGACCTGTCACATGACTGTGCGTTCAGTGGCGGCGAATTATAGGGGACGAGGCCTGGACGGTACAGGCTTGCGCCGGCCGCTCTGATAAACTGCCGCCACTTTCTGCCTTGCCGAGTGTTTTTCGTGTCGATTTTCTTTCCCCTCCGGTGCTGCCTGCGATGAGCCCAGTAACTCCACCCTTTGCTGCAAACGCCGTCGCCCGCTTGCGCGACGAGCGAGAGGAGGAGGGCATCAAGCCGATTCAGGCCCGTGGCTGGAGGGCACCGCGGTGCCGTGCCTGTCGTGTGATCGAGAGTCACTGCCTGTGCGCCTGGCGCCCGCAGGTCGAGGCCCGCTCTGGCGTGTGCCTGATCATGACCAATAAAGAAGTGTTCAAACCGAGCAACACCGGTTGGCTGATCGCCGACGTGGTGCGCGACAACCATGCCTTTATCTGGTCACGCACGGAAACGGATCCGCAGTTGCTGGCGTTGCTGGCCGACCCGCAATGGCAGCCGTATCTGGTCTTCCCGGGTGAATATGTCGAGCCTGAACGAGTGACGAACACCGTCGAGGCCGATAGCGCCAAGCGCCCGCTGTTCATTCTGCTCGACGCGACCTGGACCGAGGCCCGGAAGATATTCCGCAAGAGCCCGTATTTTGATCGCTTGCCGATTTTGAGCCTGCTGCCCGAAAAGCTTTCACGCTATCGACTGCGCCGGTCGACCCGCAGCGAGCATTTGTGCACCGCCGAGGTGGCGGCTTTGTGTCTGGATCTTGCGGGCGATACCGACGCAGCGTCGGCGCTGGACGCTTATTTCGACGTGTTCAGCCAGCATTACCTGGACGCCAAACATCAGTTGGACATGAACGTTGCAACGCCAGCCCACGCCGAACTGATGCCTTTCGTGCAGAACGCGGCCCCGGTGCTCTGCTGATTGTCGCCCATACTGCAAAGAACTGTACCGGCCATGCACCTTGACCACCCCGGTTTCGCTGGGCATGCTTGGCGCCGATTGGGGCGCGGCCAAAGTTTGATACGCCGTATTCTTTACGTGATAGCCACGTAATTGGCGTTGAACGTGCCCTGTTGGTGCAGCTCCGTGGCTGTACCTTGAGTTGTTAGAAAAACAGGATCATTTAAAAAATGGCCACATACGAAATCCTGATTGCCGATGACCACCCTCTTTTTCGAAGCGCCCTGCATCAAGCGTTGACCCTGGGCCTGGGTCCGGATGTCCGTCTGGTGGAAGTGGCAAGCATTGCCGAGCTGGAAACCCGACTCGATGAAAAGTCTGACTGGGATCTGGTGCTGCTGGACCTCAACATGCCGGGGGCCTACGGTTTTTCCGGGCTGGTGCTGCTGCGCGGTCAGTACCCGCAGATTCCGGTGGTGATGGTGTCGGCCCAGGAAGAGGCCACGATCATGGTGAAGTCCCGCGAGTTCGGCGCCAGCGGCTTCATTCCCAAGTCCAGTGACCTGAGCGTCATCCAGAAAGCTGTGCGTGCGGTACTCGACGGCGATGTGTTCTGGCCGCCTCAGGCGTTCGAAGCTGTCAGCGTTTCCGCTGAAGCCAAGGCCGCCAGCGAAGGCCTCGCAAGCCTGACGCCGCAGCAGTTCCGGGTGCTGACCATGGTCTGTGAAGGGTTGCTGAACAAGCAGATCGCTTACGAGCTGAGCGTTTCCGAAGCGACGATCAAGGCGCATGTTACGGCTATATTTCGTAAGCTGAATGTGCGGACTCGCACCCAGGCTGCGTTGCTCTTGCAACAACTTGAGTCAATTTCGAGCCACTAAGAGTTGGCCTGTTCACGCTTTTTTGACTTTGGTTGATCTAGCTTTCCCATTCCTTTTTGGTCAGTTGCCAACTCTATGTCTCCATTCAAAGGCCAGACCGGCCTCAAACGCATCCTCAACGCTTCCGGCTATTCGCTGGACGGCCTGCGCGCAGCCTTCACCGGCGAAGCGGCTTTTCGGCAACTGGTGTTGCTCAACGTCATCCTGATTCCCCTGTCGTTCTTTCTGAACGTCAGCCGTGTCGAGCAGGCGTTGCTGATCGCGGTCTGCCTGTTGGCGTTGATCGTCGAATTACTCAATTCGGCCGTAGAAGCGGCCATCGACCGCATTTCCCTTGAATTGCACCCACTGTCCAAGAACGCCAAGGACATGGGCAGCGCCGCTCAATTCGTGGCGTTGAGCATGATCGCGCTGGTGTGGGCGGTGATTCTGCTTTAAGCGATGCTGGGCAGCACGATCTCGTCGCTGCGCTGAACCCCGGCGGTGAAGGCGCGGCACAGGTCGAGGAATTCGCGCATCGCCGATGTCTGATATTTCTGTTTGTGCCAGATGAAATAGAACTGCCGCGCCAGGTCCAGATCCGGTGTCTCGACCGGCACCAGGCTGCCGCGGCGGAACGCATCGCGCAGCGCCAGGCGCGAAATACAGCCAATCCCCAGGCCTGATTCCACGGCGCGCTTGATCGCTTCGGTGTGTTCCAGTTCCAGACGGATATTCAGCGCGCTGCGATGGTGACGCATGGCCTGGTCAAAGGTGAGCCGCGTGCCAGAGCCTTGCTCGCGCAAAATCCACGCCTCGTGACTCAGCTCCTCCATGGTCGCCATGCCGCGTTTGGCCAGCGGATGCTGCGGCGCGCAGAACACCACCAGCTCATCCTCGACCCAGCTCTGCACTTCGATGTCCGGATGACTGCAGTCACCTTCGATTAGACCCAGATCAATTTCATAGTGAGCGACTTGCTGCACGATGTTGGCAGTGTTCTGCACGTGCAGTTTCACCTGGCTTTCCGGATGGCGCTGCATGAAGCTGCCGATCAGCAAGGTGGCCAGGTAATTGCCGATGGTCAGGGTCGCACCGACCGCCAAAGAGCCGAAGCCGGACTTGCCGTTCAGCAGGTCTTCGATTTCCTTGGCCTGGTCGAGCAGGGCCACCGCTTGCGGCAACAGCTGTTTGCCGAGGGCGTTGAGGCTCAGCCGTTTGCCGGCGCGGTCGAACAGCTGGCAGCTGCACTGACGCTCTAGCTCGGTGATCGAGGTGCTCGCCGCCGATTGCGAGAGGTTGAGCGTCAAGGCAGCACGGGATACGCTTTCCTGCTGGGCGACGGCGACGAATACTTGAAGTTGACGGAGAGTAAATCGCATATCTATATAACCGATAACCCTTATCTTAATAATCCATTTAACAGATATTGTCGCTGCCATTAGAATGCGATGCAATTGCGCACATCAGCGGCGCAGGCAAAATCTCCAGGAGTCCCACGTACATGAGCAACATGAACCACGAGCGTGTCCTCAGTGTTCATCACTGGAACGACACTCTGTTCAGCTTCAAGTGCACCCGCGATCCGGGCCTGCGCTTCGAGAACGGTCAGTTCGTGATGATCGGCCTGCAACAGCCCAACGGCCGGCCGCTCATGCGCGCGTACTCGATTGCCAGCCCGAACTGGGAAGAGCATCTCGAGTTCTTCAGCATCAAGGTGCCTGATGGCCCGTTGACTTCCCAGCTTCAGCATCTGAAGGAAGGCGACGAGATCATCATCAGCAAGAAGCCTACCGGCACGCTGGTGCTGGATGACTTGAAGCCTGGCAAACATTTGTACCTGCTCAGCACCGGTACCGGTCTGGCGCCGTTCATGAGCGTCATCCAGGACCCGGAAACCTACGAGCGTTTCGAAAAAGTGATCCTGTGCCACGGCGTGCGTTACGTCAACGAAGTCGCTTATCGCGAGTTCATCACCGAGCACCTGCCGCAGAACGAGTTCTTCGGCGAGGCGCTGCGTGACAAGTTGATCTACTACCCGACCGTGACCCGCGAGCCGTTCGAGAACGAAGGTCGCCTGACCGACCTGATGCGCAGCGGCAAGCTGTTCAGCGACATCGGTCTGCCACCGATCAACCCGCAGGACGACCGCGCCATGCTGTGCGGCAGCCCGAGCATGCTCGACGAAACCAGCGAAGTGTTGAACAGCTTCGGCCTGAAAGTTTCGCCGCGGATGCGCGAGCCGGGTGACTACCTGATCGAGCGTGCGTTCGTCGAGAAGTAAGCACAACGCTTCACTGAAAAGCCCCCATTGCCTGTGCAGGCAATGGGGGCTTTTTTATGCCTGACACAAATCCTGCGGGGAACTGCGTAGGAGCTGTGTAGGAGCAGTGTAGGAGCTGTCGAGTGAAACGAGGCTGCGATCTTTTGATCTTGTTTTTTAAAAATCAAAATCAAAGTCAAAAGATCGCAGCCTCGTTTCACTCGACAGCTCCTACATAGCTCCTACACAGCTCTTACAGGTTGGAGGCGGGGATGACTTCGAGGACGCGGATCACGCCGGCCTCGGGGTAATGCCAGCGCACATCCAGGTCCCAGAACTGCGCGCCATATTCCCGTTCCGGCGTAGGAATCTGGTACGCCGGGCGTGGGTCTTGTGCCAGGCATTGCTCGATCAACGCCACCAACGGCTCTTCAAGGCGCTGAGCATGGCCATGAGCCTGTTGCAGCGCCGAATCCGTCCACTCCACGGGAATCAACTGTGGCGCGGCGCTGGCGATGCTATTGGAGGCCGTGTCGATGATGTCCGCGTAAGGCACGTAGGGTTTGATGTCGAGAATCGGCGTCCCGTCGAGCAGGTCGATGCCCGATATCCACAGCCGACTGGCTTCAACCTTGTCCAGCTTCACCACGGATTGGCCGATGCCATTGGGTCGATGCGTCGCGCGGGTGGCGAACACACCCATGGATTTGTTGCCGCCCAGACGAGGAGGGCGGACTTTCAGGCGTGGCTTTTCTTCGAGGGCCTGATGGAACAGGAACAGCAACCAGACGTGGCTGACCTGCTCCAGACCTTGCACCGCATCGCCCTGGTCGAACGGCGCCACCAGTTCCAGCACTCCGCGAGCGGCCGGGGCCAGTTGCGGCTGGCGCGGAATGGCGAACTTCTCCTTGAAACAGGAGCGCACGAAGCCGATGGGGGAAACGCTGTAGGTCATGATTTGGGTCGAGGCGGGATGGGGCGGGCATGATAACCCGGCGGGCCTCAAGACAGGTGGTGACTGAGCGGGCCTCTTCGCGGGCAAGCCTCGCTCCTACAGGGTTATCGAGCGAACACGGAGTATGTGTAAGCCAAAGAACCTGTAGGAGCGAGGCTTGCCCGCGATAGCCGCACCACCAATCTCAGAGACTGAACCCACCATCCAGCGGAATAATATTCCCGGTCATATACGCCCCAGCCGTACTCGCGAGGCTGATCGCCAACGCCGCCATCTCTTCCTCCCGGCCCCAGCGCTTCATCGGAATCAGCGCCGTATCCTCCGCCAGCGCCTGTTCATCATTGCCAATGTGTTGCGTCATCTTGCTCGGAAAACGTCCCGGCGCAATCACGTTGACGTTGATGTGCTGGCTCACCAGTTCCCGCGCGAGAATCCGCGACAGTTGATGCAGGGCAGCCTTGCTCGGCCCGTAGGCATAGGCCTGTTCGCCAAAGGAAGAAATCCCCGCCACTGAGCCGATGTTGATGATCCGCGCCGGATTAGCTTCTGAACCGGCCTTGCGCAGCAGCGGCAAAAACTGCTGGATGCAGTTGAACACCGAGGTCACGTTGAGCTGCATGACCTTCTCCCAGCCCTTGACCGGGTAGCTTTCCAGCGGTGCTCCCCATGTGGTGCCGGCGTTGTTCACCAAAATATCCAGATGAGGAATCTGTTCGCCCAGCCGCGTGGCGAGTTGCAATACGCCTTCTTCATTGGCCAGATTGGCCGCCACACCGTGGCACGTCCCGAAGGCGCTCAATTCATCAGCCGTTTTCTGACAGGCCTCGGCATCCCGGGCGCAGACGTACACGGTAGCGCCGGCCTCGACATAAGCCTTGGCGATCATTTTGCCGATACCACGGGTGCCGCCGGTCACCAGAGCGGTGCGGCCTTGCAGGGAAAAGTACGGGTGCATGGCGAATCCTGAGAGCTGAGGGTCAATACACCCTAGTCGTCAGCCGCCGGAAGCGGAGCCACTATTTTTGCGAGGAATGTGCGGCCATACGGCCTTGTAGGAGCTGTGTAGGAGCTGTCGAGTGAAACGAGGCTGCGATCTTTTGACTTTGATCTTTTAAAAACAAGATCAAAAGATCGCAGCCTCGTTTCACTCGACAGCTCCTACACAGCTCCTACACCGCGCCTACGTTTCACACGTTACTGCGGGCGAACGCGCAGGGTCAGGCCCTTGAGGAAGTTGCGCAGCAACTGGTCGCCGCAGGTGCGGTAGTTGGTGTGGCCGAACTTGCGGAACAGCGCACTCAGTTCAGGCTTGGACACCGGGAACTCGGATGCCTTGAGGATGGCGTGCATGTCGTCTTCTTTCAGTTCGAAGGCCACGCGCAGCTTCTTCAGAATGATGTTGTTGGTCACCGGCACTTCGATCGGCTGCGGCGGACGGCTTTCGTCCTTGCCGCGCTTGAAGATCACCAAACCGTCGAGGAAATGCGCCATGACTTCGTCCGGGCAGCGTACGAAGCCTTCCTCGTCTTCCTCTTTCTTGTCGAGGTAGGTCAGCAAGTCTTCCAGGGACACGTCCATGCCACCGATCTTGATGATCTCGATGACTTTCTTGTCGCTGATGTCGAGCATGTAGCGCACGCTGCGCAGTACGTCGTTATGAATCATGGTGTGCAATCCTGATATTCAGCAGTGGGCGCCGCGTAAACAGCGGCGCCAAAATGTGTGGCGGCGTGAAAAGTCTTAGAACTTCTCTTTGCCGGACAGGTAACGCCATTGCCCCAACGGCACTTTGCCGATGGACACGCCGCCGATGCGGATGCGGCGGATGGCGACGACCTTCAGGCCAACGGCCTGGCAAAACAGGGCGATCACGCCCGGTTGCGGGTTCTTCATCGCAAAACGCAGGCGGTTTTCGTTCTGCCAGCTGGCCTTGACCGGCGGCAGTTCCTTTCCTTTGTAGGTGAGGCCGTGGTTCAGGCGGTTGAGGCCGTGCGCCACCATGTCGCCTTCTACCTCGACGACATATTCTTGTTCGATCTTGGCCGAATCGGCGGTGAGCTTGCGCAAGATCTTCCAGTCCTGGGTGAACACCAGCAGACCGCTGGCATTGGCCTGCAAATCGGTGCTGGCGGTCAGGCGCAGGAAGTGGCCCTTGAGCGGGCGTTTGCTGAAGCGGTGTTCTTCGCTCAGGGTCTCGGCGCTGATGGTTGCCATGGCCGTTTCCGCGTCCATGCCCACGGGCACGTTCAGCAGGATGGTCACCGGCTCGGGTGCAGTGGCCTTGGCCTCTGGATCGAGCTCGACTTTCTGGGTGTCGACCTTGAATTGCGGCTCGTCGATGACTTCACCGTCCACGGTGACCCAGCCGCCCTCGATGAACAGCTCAGCCTCCCGACGGGAACAGCCGACGAGTTCGATGAGGCGTTTGGAGAGACGAATCGGGTCAGTCATGACAGGGCCGTAACAAAAAAGGGGTGGGCATTGTACCTGCGTGGCGCCGGTTAATCCCGGCTCCATTTGCCGCAGGTGCTTTTAATGTGGGAGCGGGCTTGCTCGCGAATGCTATCTGTCAGCCGACATCAATGTCGGCTGACAGATAGCATTCGCGAGCAAGCCCGCTCCCACAAGGGTTTCATGCAGTGTCAGCCATTACGTGTCTTTTGTTGCGCCTGGCGCAACCGCATGTGCAACAGCGGATACGGCTGCCCCATGCCATCAACCTCCGAACGGCCGATCACCTCGAACCCCAGCTTGAAGTAAAACCCCAGCGCTTGCGGGTTCTGCTCGTTGACGTCCAGCTCGTCGGCGTTCAGGTGTTCCATGGCGTAACGCAGCAACTGCTTGCCCAAACCCTGGCCACGGTGGGCCGGGTCGATGAAGAGCATCTCGATCTTGCCCGCCGCCACCCCGGCAAACCCGGTGATGCGCTGGCGCGAGTCCTTGGTGCAAATCAGCATCACCGCGTCGAGGTAGCGGGTCAGCACCAGGTTCTTCAGCAATTCAATATAGCTGTCCGGCAGAAAGTCATGGGTGGCGCGCACCGAGGCTTCCCAGACTTGCGTGAGTTCTTGGTAGTCGCTCTGTTTCGGCGTGTAGATGACCGAATGTTGGCGCATGGCCGAATGCCCCTTTTACCGTGGAATGTGCGAGTCCTTTCTCCCACAAAACGATAGACGTAAAAAAGCCCCGCATCTCGTCAAGAGAGCAGGGCTTTTCGTATTTTTTGCGTTTAGATCTGTTCAGCCCACAGGTCGTATTCGTCGGCGTCGGTCACTTTGCACCAGACCTTGTCGCCCGGCTTCAAGTTGCTGCCGTTGTCGATGAACACATTACCGTCGATTTCCGGAGCATCGAAGAAGCAGCGGCCAACGGCGCCTTGCTCGTCGACTTCATCGACCAGCACTTCGATTTCACGGCCAACGCGCATTTGCAGGCGCGCCGAGCTGATGGCCTGCTGGTGCGCCATGAAGCGGTCCCAACGGTCTTGCTTGACGTCGTCCGGCACGATGGCCGCGTCCAGCAGGTTGGCCGGTGCGCCTTCGACTGGCGAATACTGGAAGCAGCCGACGCGGTCGAGCTGGGCTTCGGTCAGCCAGTTCAGCAGGTACTGGAAGTCTTCTTCGGTTTCGCCCGGGAAGCCGACGATAAAGGTCGAACGAATGATCAGGTCCGGGCAGATTTCGCGCCAGTTCTTGATGCGCGCCAGGGTCTTGTCTTCGAAGGCCGGGCGTTTCATGGCTTTCAGGACTTTCGGGCTGGCGTGCTGGAACGGGATGTCCAGGTACGGCAAGATTTTCCCGGCGGCCATCAGCGGGATCAGTTCGTCGACGTGCGGGTACGGGTAAACGTAGTGCAAGCGGACCCAGACACCGAGGGTGCTCAGGGCTTCGCAGAGTTCGGTCATGCGGGTTTTCACCGGCGCGCCGTTCCAGAAACCGGTGCGATATTTCACATCGACGCCGTAGGCGCTGGTGTCTTGCGAGATCACCAACAGCTCTTTGACGCCGGCCTTGACCAGGCGCTGAGCCTCGTCGAGCACGTCACCGACCGGACGGCTGACCAGTTTGCCGCGCATCGACGGGATGATGCAGAAGCTGCAGCTGTGGTTGCAGCCTTCGGAAATCTTCAGGTACGCGTAGTGGCGCGGGGTCAGCTTGATGCCTTGCGGCGGCACCAGGTCGATCAGCGGGTTGTGATCCTGACGCGGCGGCACGGCATCGTGCACGGCGTTGACCACTTGCTCGTACTGCTGCGGACCGGTCACGGCCAACACGCTCGGGTGCACCTTGCGGATGTTGCCTTCTTCGACGCCCATGCAGCCGGTCACGATGACCTTGCCGTTTTCCTTGATGGCTTCGCCGATCACTTCCAAGGATTCAGCCTTGGCCGAGTCGATGAAACCGCAGGTGTTGACCACCACAACGTCGGCGTCCTCGTAAGTGGACACAACGTCATAACCTTCCATGCGCAGCTGGGTAAGGATGCGCTCGGAGTCGACCAGTGCTTTGGGGCAACCCAGGGATACGAAGCCAACCTTTGGATTGGCCGGCGCAGGAGTGGTGGACATGTCTAACCTCGGTATTTGAGACGCCTCCAGCCGAAGACGGCAAGGCGACTGACGGGCGCTATGTTGCGCCTCTGGTCAAAAAGTGCGCAATTCTAGCGATGAGAGGCGCACTTGACCAGCTTTATGGAGGGAAATGCGACGAGTGCTGCGCTATGCTTCGCGCCTTTACGCTTTACCGAATTTTTACAGTCAACAAAACGTCTGTAACGTCATGTAAAACAGCGCATGCTGCGTGGCAAAGCAAAGTGCTTCTTTCAAAGAAGTCCGATCTGGGTAGTAGGAGTGGTGGATGGGTCAGGCAAGTAGTCAGGCAGCGGGTGCCGAGCATTCGGCGGCGAAGCCGATCGGCATGCTGGTCGCAGCGGTCGGGGTGGTTTATGGCGATATCGGCACAAGCCCGCTGTACACCCTCAAAGAAGTGTTTTCCGGAGGCTATGGCGTACCGGTCAACCATGACGGCGTGCTGGGTATCCTGGCGCTGATCTTCTGGTCGCTGATCTGGGTCGTTTCGATCAAGTACATGATGTTCGTGCTGCGCGCCGACAACCAGGGCGAAGGCGGCATCATGGCCTTGACCGCACTGGCCAGGCGGGCGGCGGCGGGGCGTCGCAAATTGCGAGGGTTGCTGGTGGTCTGCGGGCTGATCGGCGCGGCGCTGTTTTATGGCGACAGCATGATCACCCCGGCGATTTCCGTCCTCTCGGCGATTGAAGGCCTGGGGCTGGCGTTTGAAGGCATCGACCATTGGGTGGTGCCGCTGTCGCTGGTCGTACTGGTGGCGCTGTTTCTGATCCAGAGCCACGGCACCGCGCGCATCGGCATTCTGTTCGGGCCGATCATGGTCACCTGGTTTTTGGTGCTCGGCGCGCTCGGTGTCTACGGCATCCTGCAACACCCGGAAGTGTTGCAAGCGATGAACCCGGTCTGGGGCGTGCGCTTCTTCATCGTTCACCCGGGCATGGGCGTGGCGATCCTCGGCGCGGTGGTGCTGGCACTCACCGGTGCCGAAGCGCTGTACGCCGACATGGGCCACTTCGGGCGCAAGCCGATTGCCCGCGCATGGTTCATCCTGGTGCTGCCGGCGCTTGTGCTGAACTACTTCGGCCAGGGCGCCTTGCTGCTCGGTGATCCGGAAGCAGCTCGCAACCCGTTCTATCTGCTGGCGCCAAGCTGGGCGTTGATCCCGTTGGTGGGGTTGTCGACCCTGGCCACGGTGATTGCCTCGCAAGCGGTGATTTCCGGCGCGTTCTCCCTGACCCGTCAGGCGATCCAGCTCGGTTACATCCCGCGCATGCACATCCAGCACACGTCCAGTGCCGAGCAGGGCCAGATCTACATCGGCGCGGTGAACTGGTCGCTGATGGTCGGCGTGATCCTGCTCGTGCTGGGCTTCGAGTCCTCCGGCGCCCTGGCCTCGGCTTACGGCGTGGCCGTGACCGGGACCATGTTGATGACCACCATCCTGGTCTCGGCGGTGATATTGCTGCTGTGGAAATGGCCTCCGTTCCTCGCTGTTCCCGTGTTGCTCGGTTTCCTGCTGGTGGACGGTCTGTACTTCGCCGCCAACGTGCCGAAAATCATTCAGGGCGGCGCGTTCCCCGTGATCGCCGGTATCGCCCTGTTTGTGCTGATGACCACCTGGAAGCGCGGCAAGCAACTGCTGGTGGAGCGCATGGACGAGGGCGGCCTGCCGCTGCCGATTTTCATCAGCAGTATCGCCGTGCAACCGCCGCATCGCGTCCAGGGCACCGCCGTGTTCCTCACCGCGCGCCCGGACGCCGTGCCTCACGCGCTGTTGCACAACCTGCTGCATAACCAGGTGCTGCACGAGCAAGTGGTGCTGCTGACCGTGGTCTACGAAGACATTCCGCGAGTCCCGCCGACACGGCGCTTCGAGGTTGAAGCCCACGGCGAAGGCTTCTTCCGGGTGATCCTGCACTTCGGCTTCGTCGACGAGCCGGACGTACCGCAAGCGCTGAAACTGTGTCATCTCGATGACCTGGACTTCAGCCCGATGCGCACCACCTACTTCCTCAGCCGCGAGACGGTGATCGCCTCCAAACTCGAAGGCATGGCCCGTTGGCGCGAGGCGCTGTTCGCCTTCATGTTGAAGAATGCCAATGGCAATTTGCGGTTCTTCAATTTGCCGCTGAACCGGGTGATTGAGTTGGGTACACAGGTCGAGATGTAAGCCCTAATCGAAAAAGCCCCCGTTGCCTTTGCGGTAACGGGGGCTTTTTTGTGCCCGAGTGCAAAACTTGATAGCAGTGGAGAACCCATGTGGGAGCGGGCTTGCTCGCGAAGACGGACTCACATGCGCCATTGATGTCGACTGACACGCCGCTTTCGCGAGCAAGCCCGCTCCCACAGGGGATTTGCGGTGTTATTTGCTTTCGGGCAGGTCTTCTTCTGATTCAGTCTTTGTACGGGCTGGTCGCGGCGTCAGCACCTTCACCACATCATCAATCACGGCCTTGCCCATCGCCGTCAGATAGTGAGCGGCCCAGGCATGCCGGTCGGTGTCTCTTGCGTAGGCGGCATCTTCGGAAAATGATTTCGCGAGGAACAGCAGGTCGGAGGCTTGTGACAATGCAGCAACGATGGGAACGCCGGCGCGGACGTTGAACAATGCCTCATCCTGGCAGTAGATGAGAGGGGTGAAGCCGATAGTCTTTAATTCTGAAATCGCGGAAACATCAATTTTAGTCATAGTCAAAAATCCTAGTTGAGGAGCTGACTCATTCGTTTCCAAGCGAATGGGTGACAGCTGTACGCAGGTTGGAAAACCGGGAACTAGGAAACCGGCACGCCCGAGGGCGTCCCACGCACAGCTGCCATAACTCATGAGCACAAAAAACACATGCAATCATGAAGGGGCACTGTTGCGGCCAGTATCCGACGGGTTTCCAAGCCCGATCGCTGAAAGGTCAGCGACGTCCGGAGAGTATCCCGTCGAAGAAAAACGCAACAAGGCGGCAAAGTGCCCAAACGCGAGATTCGGAGTTTGCCTACAAGGTCTGCGGGCGTCATCCGATATTGCGACACGTTAAGTAAACGATACGTTGAGCTGCGTTTCAGATTTGCATGATGTGAAGAGAGGTAAGTATGACGGCATCATCAATGCGTGCTGTATCGACGACTGCAATAGTCAGGGGCTTCAGTACGAGACTCAAGGAGATCTCAAGCCGTGCCATTGAGTCCTTGGTCATTGTCAAAAATAATCAGCCAGCAGCAGTCATTATCAATGTCGATGTCTATCAGGAAATGCTCGACGAGCTTAAGGATCTTCGCGTTGAAGCAGTGGCTGCGGAGCGCTTGGCCGGTTTTGATCAGGCCAATGTAATTTGTCACGACGATATGAGGACACGGTACGCCAGGAAAGACTAAGTACCCGTCTCTAGGGTGGTAGACGCATTTGCACAGACTGGCATGCGGATCCTGTGGGAGCGGGCTTGCTCGCGAAAGCGGTCTGACATCCAACATTGATGTCGACTGACACGCCGCTTTCGCGAGCAAGCCCGCTCCCACAGGGATCTGTGGTGATTAGTTGAATCGGTAAATATGAAAAAGCCCCCGTTACTGAGAGGTAACGGGGGCTTTTTTTGGGCGGGCCTCAGATCACTCCTGAGCCGTCTCACTCTTGGCCTGGCGCTTCTCGATGATGTCCACCAAGCGCTTGGCCAGCGCCGGGTAGTTCTCGTCGAAGTGGTGGCCGCCCGGCAGTTTCATCGCTTCGCCCACGGCGGTCTTGTCGGTGCAGCCGCTTTCGTCGACTTCTTCTTCGCCGTAGATGCACACCACTTTCTCGGGTGGCAGCTTGGCCATTTCCGGGCCGGTGGCGGCTTCTTTGCCGGCGTTGCCGAGCCAGCCTTCGACTTCGATTTCGAAGCTGCCGGTGCGGGCGAAGGCGAGCAGGATGATAGCGTCGACGCGTTGCTGTTCCGATTCGGCCAGGCGGTTGTAGATCGCTGGCAATACGTCAGCACCGAACGAGTAACCGGTCAGGATGAAGCGCTTGGTGCCCCATTTCTGCCGGTAGTGTTGCATCAGCTCGGCGAGGTCCAGGGCGCTTTGCTCCGGGCTCTTGTGCTGCCAGTAGTAGCGCAGGGTGTCGATGCCGACCACCGGGTAGCCGATCTTGGCCATCTCGCCCGCCACGTCGCGGTCGAGGTCGCGCCAGCCGCCGTCACCGGACAGGAACAGGGTCACGGTGTCCTTGGCCTGGCCGGCCGGGACTTCGACCACGGGGATTTGCAGGCCACCGGCGGCTTTATCGCCACCGACGAGGAGCTTGCGCAGCTCGTTGTTCAGCACTTGCGGCAGGTTGATGTCGTAGTCGCTGATGCTGGTTTCGGCGTTGGCCTGGTCACGCACGAAGCCGGCGCTGGTGTCGTCCGGGTTGTCGTTCCACGCCACCAGCCAGTGACCGTGAGCGGCGCTTTTTGGCAGCAGGTGGGTGCAGCCGGGTTTTTCCAGCGCCAGGTCGACGGAGACGGCCTGAGCCTTGTCGTCCTTCTGCTCGGACAACCAGCGCCACGCCAGCACGGCGCCGGGGCCGATGCCGCTGACCAGGGTCGCCGGGCCTTTGAGTTCGCGCAAGCCGGCTTGCAAGGCACGACTTTGCAGCAGGCAGTCTTTCGGCAGAATCACCTGAACAATCTGCGCCGAGCCGGTGCGGCTCAGGGTCATCAATTGTTTGTCGCTGAGTTTCTGGTCTTCGTTGACCGCCACCAGCACCTGGGCGCGAGGCGTGTTGCCGGGGATGACGCGGGTCATCGCCGCGCCATCGGCCGGAGTCAATTGTTCGAGGGTCGGTTCGGGTGCCGGGCGTTTCAGGTACCAGAAGCCGCCACCGAGAATCAGGGCCAGCACGACCAGCGTGCCCAGTACGTACCGCAAGGAGCGTTGAATCATCAGCGTTTCACCAATCCAGTCAAGCCGCCCGCAATCAGGGCAGCAGTATCGGCCAGGGCAACCAGCGGATCGAGTCCGGCGGGCACGGCCATATAACGGGGTTCCCAGTCAGGCTGGAATTTGTCTTTGAAGCGGCGCAAGCCTTGGAAGTTGTAGAGCTGCTCACCACGGCGGAAAACCATCGAGCCCAGACGCTGGGTCAGCGGTGCGCCACGCCGGGGTTGCAACCCCGACAGCGGCACCATGCCCAGGCTGAAGCGCGCGTATCCATGATTTTTATAATGTTGAATCAGGCCGACCATCATGAACTCCATGGTCAGCTTGGGGGCGTCCGGGTGTGCGCGCATCAGGTCGAGGCTCGCCAGCTCATGGCCGTACGTCTCAAGCAGGTTGGCGAACGCCACCGGGCGCCCTTCGAAACGGATCACCGCCACCCGGAAATGCTTGATGTAGTCGTCGCTGAATCGACCGAGCGAGAAGCCTTTCTCACGCACGTTCTTGCCGGTCAGCCAGGCATCGGAAATGACCCTGAGCTCATCCATCGGCGCGTGACCCGGTTCAAATATCTCCAGCGACAAGCCATCGCGGGTGCCGCGGTTCCAGGTGTAGCGCAGGTCTTTCATCTCTTTGCCCTTGGCTTCGAGATCAAAGCGCTTCAGATCCACCCGGGCCTCTTCGCCGAGTTTGATCGCGGTCAGGCCGATGTCCATGTAGTACGGCAGGTTCTCGGCACGCACTTGATAGAACACGGGGCGGGCGTGGTGGATGTCGCAGAGGTCGCGGAACTGCCAGATCATTTCCGCCCGTTGCTGGGTCGGGCCGATCGGGTCGTACAAGGCCACCAGGCTGCGGCCACGGCGGGCGTACATCAGGAACGCCTCGTCGTTGGGGTGAAACAGCAACGCCTTGTCACCGGTCAGGGCGAGGCCACCGTCCGGTTGCACGGAGGCCATCAGGATCTTTACCGCACGCTCCAGCTCATCCGGCGTTGGCAAATGAATCACCGGACGCGCGGTGCGCAGCAGCCAGGTCAGGGACACCACCACCAGCAGCACCGCAGCGCCGAGCAACGAGCGCAGGCCGCGCGGGGCATCGGCGTCGAGGGTGAACTGCCACCAGAGTTGATGGCTGTAGGGGACGTCCTGATAGGCGAACAACAGCAACCAGATCGAGGCCCCGAGTACGCACAGGCTCGACACCAGATACAGCGGCGAGAACGGCACTTCAGTCAGGCGGCTGGGGCGGTAGAACGAACGCCGGAAAACCCCGAGCAGGCTTGCGGTCAGGATCAGCAGGCAGGCTTCTTCCCAGTCGAAACCCTTGAGCAGCGAGAGCAGGGCGCCGACCAGCAGCAGAATGGTGGTCAGCATCCACGCGGCGGACAGCCGGCGGCGCAAGCCTTGAGCGAGCAGCAGGCAGAGGACGCCGACCAGACTGGCGCCGAAGTGCGAAGCGTCGACCAATCGGTGCGGAATCAGAAAGCCGATGTGTTCCAGGCGGGTGTCGATTTCCGGGGTCACACCGGAGAACAGCAAAACGACGCCGGACAGAAACACCAGTACCGCGAGGATCGGCGCAGCCAGACCGGAGGCTGCGCGCAGTGTCTGACGAGTCTGAAACAGGCGCTGCCCTTCATTGATCAGCAAGAACACACAGGCCACCAGCAAGGGCAGCACGACGTAGATCAGGCGATAGAGCAGCAGCGCGGCGGCCAGTGGAGCGGCGCCGAGTGTGTCGGCGAAGGCGGCCAGCAGGATGGCTTCAAAGACGCCGACACCGCCGGGCACATGGCTGAGTACGCCAGCGGCCAGGGCCAGCAGGTACACCAGCAGGAACGCGCCGAAGGGCGGTGCTTCCGGCAGCAACAGATAGAGCACTGTCGCGGCGGCGGCCACGTCGAGGGCGGTGATGATCAGTTGCAGGAAAGTCAGGCGGCGCCCAGGCAGGCGCAGGGTTCGGCGTCCGACCTTGACCAGCAGGTTGTCCGGGGAAGGCTGGTCCGGCAGGCGACGGCGGTAGATGCCGATGGCCAGCACGCTGAACAGCAGCAACACGGCTGCGGCAACGACGCCCAGCAAACCTTCGGACAATCCCAGCGCGGCAGAGGCGGCCGGCAGATTGCTGAGGGTTGCCAGGGCGGCCAGTGGGGGAAGGGCGCAGCCGAGCGAGAGACTGGCGAACAGGGTCATGTGGGCGACGTCTGAGGCGCCTAACCCGTGACGTGCATATAAACGGTAACGGACCGAGCCCCCCGAGAGCATCGACAGGCCGATGGCGTTGCCAATGGCAAAAGCGGTGAAGCCGCCCAGCGCCAGGATGCGCGGTGCCAGTGTCACGCCCGCGTAGCGGCTGGCGGACCATTCGTAACCCAGCAGAATGATGAAGCCGATCACGGTCGCCGCCAGTGCGCCCAGCAATGCGGGTTTCGGAACTTCGAGAATCGAGTCGTGCAAAGCGTACAGGTCGAGTTCGCTCAGCAGATGACGACAGGCAATCAGCGCGATAGCGAACAACAGCAAAGTAACCGCCAGGCCGATGGGCTGACGATATTTGCTGACCAGATCCAGCACGCGCAAACGCTCGGCCTTGATCGGTTGTGTCGCTGTGACGGTGTCTTTTGGATCAGACGAGTTGGCGCGCATCAATCACCTCTTGGATTGTGCGCGACAGGATGGGGGTATCGAGCCAAGTTACCAATCCCTGTAGAAAAAAATAATCACAAATATTAACGCCTCTCACCGGGTAGCGGCGATGGCAGGTCATCCGTCGTAGAGGGTTCTGTCTGCGATTCAGCATAGTCCTGTCTCAGGGCTATGATGATCCCGAACGCTTCCCTACACAGTGACAGGTCATTGTTGCGAAAGGACTTTTTCAACAGATACAAAAAAGGCCACTCTTTCGAGTAGCCTTTTTTGATGTTTGGTTGCGGGAGCCGGATTTGAACCGACGACCTTCGGGTTATGAGCCCGACGAGCTACCAGACTGCTCCATCCCGCGTCTGTGTGGCGGCATTCTATAGAGATACGCCTGTGTGTCAACCGTTAATCCCCGGAAGGATCAAATAAGCGCAAAAGAGCGGCGAACGGTCGCAGGGGAGCGCTAAGTTTCGGAATCAGAACGATTTCTCACTTCTGGTAAAAATAGCGGCACAAAACAGGCGCGCACAAAAAAGGCCACTCTTTCGAGTAGCCTTTTTTGATGTTTGGTTGCGGGAGCCGGATTTGAACCGACGACCTTCGGGTTATGAGCCCGACGAGCTACCAGACTGCTCCATCCCGCGTCTGTGTGTCGGCATTCTACAGAGGATCGCTGGGCTGTCAACCTTCAATCCTGATAAAACCTCTTCTGGTTCAATCGCTTAGCTTGAAATCAGGGGAGGGCGATCGTCTGCGAGTCAGGTATGGCAAGGCTTGCAGCTCTATTGGGCTGAGCTTTTCGATTGAGAAAATAAATTCATCGGTTACTTTTCCTACCGGTGGGGAAGAAGATTCAGACTACTGGTGCTATATACAGTGTCAGTGAGATACTGCCGATCCGACACGCCAATACGCCATTTCTTCACCATGAACACCGCTTTTATATGACCCAGCGAAAAATCATCCACGTCGATTGTGACTGCTTCTACGCTGCCATCGAGATGCGTGACGACCCGCGCCTGGCGGGTAAACCCTTGGCGGTGGGTGGTTCGGCGGACCGGCGCGGGGTGATTGCCACCTGCAACTATGAGGCGCGGGCCTATGGTGTGCGCTCGGCGATGTCTTCCGGGCATGCCTTGAAGCTGTGCCCGGACCTGACCATCGTCAAGCCGCGCATGGATGCCTACAGAGAAGCGTCGAAGGAAATTCACACGATCTTTAGCGATTACACCGACCTGATCGAGCCGCTTTCCCTCGATGAGGCTTACCTCGACGTGTCGGACTGTGCGCATTTCGGTGGCAGCGCCACGCGCATCGCCCAGGACATTCGCCGCCGAGTCTCCAATCAATTGCACATCACGGTCTCGGCCGGCGTGGCACCGAACAAGTTTCTGGCCAAGATCGCCAGTGACTGGAAGAAGCCCAACGGTTTGTTTGTGATCACGCCGGATCAGGTCGAGGACTTTGTCAGCGGTTTGCCCGTGAGCAAGCTGCACGGCGTGGGCAAAGTCACCGCCGACAAACTGGGCAAGCTCGGCATTGTCGATTGCTCGCATTTGCGCGAGTGGGACAAGTTGGCGCTGGTGCGTGAATTCGGCAGTTTCGGCGAGAGACTCTGGAGCCTGGCCCGTGGGATTGATGAGCGCTTGGTGCACAACGACAGCCGTCGCCAGTCAATCAGTGTCGAAAACACCTACGACGTGGACCTGCCGGATCTGGTGAGCTGCCTGGATAAATTACCCGAGCTGCTGGAAACCCTGGCCGGTCGCATGGCGCGGATCGACAGCAGTTACCGGCCGGGCAAGCCATTCGTCAAAGTGAAGTTTCATGACTTTACCCAGACCACGCTGGAACAGGCCGGTGCAGGGCGGGATCTGGGCAGTTATCAGTTGTTGCTGACGCAGGCGTTCAATCGCGGCGGGAAGCCGGTGCGGTTGTTGGGGATTGGGGTCAGGCTGGAGGATTTGCGGGGTGGGTTTGAGCAGATGGAGTTGTTTGAGCGGTAGATTTGCGGTGAATGTGGTGGCCTCTTCGCGGGCAAGCCTCGCTCCTACAGGTAACGTATGTTCCTTGTAGGAGCGAGGCTTGCCCGCGAAGCTTTTGCCTTTAATTCGGGTTTGGATCCGCCACCAATCGCCCGGCATCCTTGGTCAATGACTTGAGGAATTCGGTCTGCAGCTCAGGATCGTTGCGGGTCAGTTCGATCAGGCTTTGTTCCAGCTCGCTGGCTTCTTCTTCCAGTCCCAGTTCCGACAAGCGCTTGACCCGGTGTACCCACTGGCTCACTTCGTCGTCTTCGAGGTCGTCATAAATCAGGCCATGCGCTTCGAGTAGTTTGCCGCGCAAGCCACTGCTGACCGCCAGGGACGAATCGGTGTGCACATCGTCCTGACCGTCTTCGACACTGATCAACAGTCGGCTCAGATGATTGATGTCATGTTCGGCGAACGGACTGTCCAGCAGGTTCAGGCGCAGAACACCGTTTTTGTCGGTGCTCAGATCGAAGGTTTCCTTGCCGGCTTTCACCACCACCGGACGCTCGCTCCACGGCAGGCTCGAGTATTCGGTGCGTTTGTCGAGCTGGACTTCGTCGATCCCGGCCAGGTTTTGCTGCGCTCGACCGTTGGACTGCACGTTCATGAACGGGTTGAGCCCGGCAAAACCGTAACTCAGCCAATCCTTGGTCACGCTGTCCGGCAGGTTGCCGAGTGTGAACACGTTGACCACATTCGCACCGACACCGCCGACCACCGCCACCGCACCCAGCGGGATCTCGTAGACCTCCCGCCAGGGTTGGTAAGGCGTGTAGCGATCATAGTGACGCGTGACTTCGAATTCGGTGACTTCGAACGTCTTCTGCTCGTGGATTTTCACCCGGCGTTGCGGAAGCTCAAGCACCTTGGGCTCGCCGACATCGATCTGCAGGCTGTGATCGAGCAATTTTCGCTCGACACGCTCCTCGTGCTCGCTGCGTTGCGACATGTGATTGGCACAGCCGCTGACCAGCAGGGTGCCGCACAGGGCGGCACCACCGAGGCCTAAGGTGTTTCGCTTGAACATGACTTCTCTATCTGGTGTCAGCGGCGGATACGGGCCTGGAGGAAAGACAGCACGTCAGCAACCGGCAGCGCTTGCGCTTCAGGTTCGGTACGGCTCTTGTATTCCAGATTGCCTTCGGCGAGGCCGCGGTCACTGACCACGATCCGGTGAGGAATGCCGATCAGCTCCATGTCCGCGAACTTGATGCCCGGGCTGGTTTTCTTGTCGCGATCGTCCAGCAGCACTTCGAAGCCGGCTGCAGTCAGTTCTGCATACAGTTTGTCGGTGGCTTCGCGAACCTGTTCGGTTTCGTAGCGCAATGGCACCAGGGCAACCTGGAACGGCGCCAGTGTGTCGCTCCAGATGATCCCGTTGGCGTCGTTGTTCTGCTCGATGGCCGCAGCCACCACGCGGGATACGCCGATGCCGTAGCAACCCATTTCCAGGGTGACCGGCTTGCCGTTCTCGCCCAGCACTTCGCACTTCATCGCTTTGCTGTACTTGTTGCCCAGCTGGAAGATGTGCCCGACTTCGATGCCGCGCTTGATTTCCAGAGTGCCCTTGCCATCCGGGCTTGGGTCGCCGGCGACAACGTTACGCAGATCGGCAACGGTCGGAACCGGCAGATCACGCTCCCAGTTCACGCCGAAGTAGTGCTTGTCGTCGATGTTGGCACCGATGCCGAAGTCGCTCATCAGCTCGACGGAACGGTCGATGATGATTGGCAGCGGCAGGTTCAGCGGGCCGAGGGAGCCGGCACCGGCGCCAATGGCGTCGCGCAGCTCGCTTTCGGAAGCCATGACCAGCGGGCTGGCAACGCCAGGCTGGTTGCCGGCCTTGATTTCGTTCAGCTCGTGATCGCCACGGATGATCAGGGCAATCAGCTTGCCTTGCTCTTCAGCGTGAACCACGAGGGTCTTGATGGTTTTTTCGATCGGCAGGTTGAAGCCTTCGACCAGTTGCGCAATGGTCTTGGCGTTCGGTGTGTCGACCAGACGCAGCTCTTCAGTCGGCGCGGCGCGGGAGGTTTCGCGCGGGACGGCTTCGGCTTTCTCGATGTTCGCGGCGTAGTCGGAACCGTTGCTGAAGACGATATCGTCTTCGCCGGACTCGGCCAGCACGTGGAACTCGTGGGAACCGGCGCCGCCGATGGAGCCGTTGTCGGCTTCTACAGGACGGAACTTCAGGCCCAGACGGGTGAACACGTTGCAATACGCCTGGTGCATGCGGTCGTAGGTGACCTGCAGCGAAGGCTGATCAGCGTGGAACGAGTAGGCGTCCTTCATGATGAATTCGCGGCCGCGCATCAAACCGAAGCGTGGGCGGATTTCGTCACGGAACTTGGTCTGGATCTGGTACAGGTTGATCGGCAGCTGTTTATAGCTGCTCAACTCGTTGCGCATCAGATCAGTGATGACTTCTTCGTGGGTCGGGCCGGCGCAGAAATCACGACCGTGGCGATCCTTGAAGCGCAGCAATTCAGGGCCGTATTCTTCCCAGCGACCGGATTCCTGCCACAGTTCAGCCGGTTGAGTACTCGGCATCAACACTTCGAGAGAGCCCGCGGCGTTCATTTCTTCACGAACGACGGCTTCGACCTTGCGCATTACTCGCAAGCCCATCGGCAGCCAGGTGTAGAGGCCCGAGGCGAGTTTGCGGATCATGCCGGCGCGCAGCATCAGCTGATGGCTGATGACGACCGCGTCGGAAGGCGTTTCTTTCTGTGTGGCGAGCAAAAATTGACTGGTGCGCATGGTTGGCCGTTGTCGGTTGCTGATGACGAGAAATGACGGAGCATTGTACGGGCGAGATCCGCTGGCGTACAGGCGTGCGGTCGGCGGTGTGGCACGAGGGCGGGAATCGTCGCGCCCTCTGCGAAATGTCCTACGATTCTTCCGCGACCTGGGTCGGCACCGGTTCGGGTGTCGGCGTCGGACCTGCGCGGCGGCTCTCCTGGAACCAGTGCAGCGCGATCAACAGCAAGGTCGGAACACCCAGCAGCGCCGTGATCAGGAAGAAGTTGTGATAACCGAATTTCTCCACCATGACCCCTGAATAGCCGCCGATCAGGCGTGGCAGCAGGAGCATGATCGAGCTGAGCAGGGCGTACTGGGTGGCCGAGAATTTGAGGTTGGTCAGGCTCGACAGGTAAGCGACAAATGCCGACGTCGCCAGGCCCGAGCTGAAGTTGTCCAGGGAAATGGTCAGGATCAGCATGTTCAGGTTGGCGCCCATGTCGGCGAGCATCAGGAACAGCAGGTTGGTGCCGGCCGACGCAATGCCGCCGATCAGCAGGATCGGCAGAATCCCGAAACGCACGATCAGCAGGCCGCCCATGCCGGCGCCGACCAGCGTCATGATCAGGCCGAAGATTTTGCTGACGCTGGCGATCTGATCCTTGGTGAAGCCCTGGTCGATGTAGAACACGTTGGCCATCACGCCCATGACCGTATCGGACATTCGATAGGTGGCGATCAACCCGAGCAACAGGAACGCCTGCCAGCGGTAACGCAGAATGAAGTCGTTGATCGGCGTCAGCACCGGCGCCAGGCCACGACGGCCCATGGCCGACAGGCACATAAATGTGAGCGTGGTGTAGAGGATGGCTCGCAGGAAGGCGCGGTCTTCGAGCAGCAGGTCGAGCAGGCTCACGCCTTCGAACAGCACGCTGGCGAAGTCGGTGTTGTAGAGCTGGGTGAACATGGCCGGCACGGACACCAGCAGCACGATCAGCACGAACACCGACACCAGTTGATGCATGAAACTGTAGCGACCGGCCTGCAATTGAGTGCGCAGCGGCACGGGCGGTTCGCGCATGAACAGTGTGGTCAGCAGCGCCGGGACCATCAGGGCGCCAAACAGCACGTAGGTGCCGGCCCAGGCCGAATGCTTGTAGTTGAAGCCGGTGGAACCGAAGCCTTCAGCGAAGAACAGCGCGCCGGCCGTCGCCAGCAATGCGGCGATCCGATAACCAGACATATAGCTGGCGGCGAGCGCGGCCTGGCGAGTGTCGTCGGCGATTTCCAGGCGATAGGCGTCAACCGCGATGTCTTGCGTCGCCGAGGCGAAGGCGACGACCACGGCGATGGCGATCAGCCAGGACAAATGCTTTTGCGGGTCGCAGAAACCCATCCCGATCAGGCCGAGGATCACCAGTGCCTGTGACAGCACCAGCCAGGAACGTCGTCGACCAAGCTTGCCGAGAAATGGCAGGCGCCATTGGTCGAGCAGCGGGGACCAGACCCATTTAAAGGCATAGGCCAAGCCGATCAGGCTTGCATAACCGATGGTTTCGCGGGCCACACCGGCCTCACGCAGCCAGACGGAAAGCGTCGAAAACACCAGCATGTAGGGCAGGCCGGCGGCGAAACCAAGCAACAACAACACAAGCGTCGAGGGGCTGGCATAGGCGGCGAGCGCGGCGCGCCAGGTTTTACGGGGCATGGGCTGGAGTCTGCCTCAAGAATTACGGAAACAAAGCGCGCACTCTAACCGCTGTGCTCTACCGGGCGCCAGCCATGGCGCTGAATATCAACACGATTGTTCAGGATACTGACGCCTTCGGAGCGCAATCTCGCCCGCTGTTCATCCCCTGAAGGACTGCCCACGGGCAGGCTGATCCGACCGCCGGCACCGAGTACGCGGTGCCACGGCAATTTGGTGTCGCCCGGCAGTTGGCTCAATGTTCGTCCGACCCAGCGGGCGGCGCGACCCAGCCCTGCCAGTTCGGCGAGTTGACCATAGCTCACCACTTTGCCTTCGGGTACTTGCGCGAGGGTCAAGTAGAGCGCCGTGCGTCGGATTTGCGCCGCACTGTCGGTTTCAGCGGATGAGTCGGTCACGTCCGTGGTTCCTGAAGAAGTTCGCCTTACCGCTTATAGAGTAAGTCCTGGATTGGCAATTGAGAAATGAACTCAATAGAAATAGTCGGGTCAGTCCTTGCTAGGGTCTTATTCTCAGGGATAATGCCGACTTTTTTTCGCAAACTTCGAGCCTGTATCTGCTTATGGTGTCCAGAACCCTGTTGTGCCTCGCTGTCCTCAGTGCCTCCACGCCGTTGCTCGCTGATACCGTCTGGTTGAAGAACGGTGACAAATTGAGCGGCAAGATCACGCTGTTCGATGGCGGTAAATTGCTGATCCAGACCGAGTACGCCGGTGCGGTCCCGATCGACTGGAAACAGGTCAAGACCCTGGAAAGTGATCAGGAGTTACTGGTCAAGCAGGATGCCTATACCGGTGAGAAGGCCAAGTCGCTGCATGCGGCAGACGACGGCAAGGTCACGCTGGAAAATGGCGAGGCGCCCAAGACGGTCGAGTTGGCCAGTATCCAGCAGATCCTCAAGCCCAAGCCGGTGGTCGAAGACCTGGTGTGGAAGGGCAATATCGACGCGGCATTGGATTACCAGCGGGCGGAAAAAGATACCGATGACTACGACATCGACTTCAAGACCACTGCGCGCCATGGCAGATGGCGGCACATCGCGGAAGGCGAGTACAACCGCGAATTCCAGGATGACGTGGTCACCACTGACAACTGGCGCGCCGAATACTCACTTGACCGCTTCCTGACCGAGAAATGGTTCTGGCAAGGTCGCGTCGTCTACAAGCGAGACAAAGTTGAAGACCTTTCCCGTCAGCGCACCGTCGGTACCGGTCCGGGTTACCAGTTCTGGGATGACGAGCTTGGCGCATTCTCGCTGGGCTCGCTGGTCAACCGCACGGATTACGAGTTCTCCGACGGCAGCAAGGAAAACTTCTATTCGCTGGCGATGAAATGGGACTACAACCGCTACCTGATCGGCAAGAAGGTGGAGTTCTTCACCAATGGCGAGGTGGGCAAGCCGCTGTCGGGCGTGGCCGATTACGCGCTCGATGCCGAAATGGGCTTGCGCTACAAAGTCACCGAGTGGGCATCGCTTAACCTGAAGGCTGAGCGAGACATCATCAGCGGCACCGACGATGCCGATCTGGACAAGACCCGTTACACCGCAGGGTTTGGCGTAGCCTGGTAAGACACAAAAAATCGCAGCCATGGGCTGCGATTTTTTTTGCCTGCAAAACACACAGGCACAAAAAAGCCCCGCTTTTGAGGGCGGGGCTTTTTACTAAAGCAAGTACAAGTTAGATAACTTGAACTTCTTCAGCTTGCATGCCTTTCTGACCGCGGGTAGCGATGAAAGAAACCTGTTGGCCTTCTTTCAGGCTTTTGAAGCCGTCGGATTGGATAGCTTTGAAGTGAACGAACAGGTCGTCACCGGATTGTGGAGTGATGAAGCCGAAGCCTTTTTCATCGTTGAACCACTTAACGGTACCAGTTTGGCGATTAGACATGGTGTAACTCCTTGAACAAAGATAACTGCGACGCAGGAAGAACCCTGGCCGAGACTGAGTGCAAAGAGCAGGAAAAATTCTTGTAGATGGTTGGATCGAAATTCAACATATCGTGTAGAGATTCTCAGTGACACAAGCAGCACAGTGGCGCCACCTTAACCCTTTTTCAGGAACGTGCCAATGCTTCCTGCAAAGGTTTCTCTGTTTTCATGACTGACGGTCTGATGAATTAAGGCGAAGGCCCAGTTATCACGGGGGATCGGCGAGAATTGTGCCCTGGACTTTGAACCGGAGCGCGCGCCCGGTAAGATGCCGGACAGAATTTTTCCACCTCGCTATTCAGGACACCCGCCATGAGCATCAAATCGGACAAGTGGATTCGCCGCATGGCGCAGGAACACGGCATGATCGAGCCGTTCGTCGAGCGCCAGGTGCGCGGCAGCGACGATAACCGTGTGATCTCCTACGGCGTGTCGAGTTACGGCTACGACGTTCGTTGCACCAGTCATTTCAAGGTGTTCACCAACATCAATTCGGCCATTGTCGACCCGAAAAATTTCGATGCCGGCAGCTTCGTCGACATCCACAGCGACGTCTGCATCATCCCGCCGAACTCTTTCGCCCTGGCCAGCACCGTCGAATATTTCCGTATTCCGCGCAACGTGTTGACCATCTGCCTGGGCAAAAGCACTTACGCTCGCTGCGGCATCATCGTCAACGTCACCCCGCTTGAGCCTGAGTGGGAGGGGCATGTGACCCTGGAGTTCTCGAACACCACCAACCTGCCGGCGAAAATCTATGCCAACGAAGGCGTGGCGCAGATGCTGTTCCTTGAATCCGACGAAGAGTGCGAAGTGTCCTATAAGGACCGTGGCGGCAAGTATCAGGGCCAACGCGGCGTGACCCTGCCACGCACCTGATCCATTCATCTGGCAGGTCGCGGGAATTCTTGAGCGGGTAGACACTCTATTGGGTGTACTGCCCGGTTCGCGTACAGCGGACGGGGCCATTGCTCAGGAGTGCTTTATGAAGATCGATCCGCAAATAAGTGCCGAACTGGCAAGGCTTGAGCCCAATCAGATTGGCGTCTTGGCCTGGTCCTTGTTGGCACATCCACCTATCAGCATGGCAGGGGGCATTCCCGGCCAGCCTGATCCAGATACCCCCAACGAACAACCTACCGAGCCCGGTGAGCCCACCCTGCCGGATGAGCCGCCTCCCGCGCCCGTAGCCTGATCAGCGCAAAGATCTGTAGGAGCGAAGCTTGCTCGCGAAGGCGGTGTGTCAGCCAACAAATTCTTATCTGACACGCCGTCTTCGCGAGCAAGCATCGCTCCTACAGGGTATGGGGTAGGCGTCAGCTGACTGGCCATATGTCGTTGTCGCCGATGACAAAAATCCTGCAGCTGTCGTCCCGCTCGACCTGATATCCGCCGGTAAATGCGCCAAAAGCCGGAAGCAGGCTGATCTGCTCGCCCAATCTGAAACACGCCAGGCGCAAACGCTGCCGACCTCTGCCGTTCAGCCGATAAACCGGATGCACATGCCCGGCGAGCACATGCCGCTGCGGATGGGGATCGGGCTCATGCTGCAAGGCGAACGGCCCGAGCAACAACGGCTCAGGCACTACGCGTATGTTCAATGAGGCTGGCGGATCCCCGGCGCGTTTGTCGTGATTGCCGCGGATCAGCGTCATCGGCAGGTCCGGGTGCCGCGCCCGCCAATCCGCCAGTGCGCTTAACGTGCCAGTGGCGTGGGAGCCAGGCCCGTGCAGAAAGTCCCCAAGGAAAATCAGCTGACGGCAGGGCAGGGCGGCCAACAACCCGTCCAGCACCGCGATATTGCTGGCGGTGGTGCCATGGGGCACCGGCTGACCCAGGCTGCGATACGCCGCCGCTTTACCGAAATGCACGTCGGCGATCAACAGGGCTTGTTGCGCCGGCCAGTAGATGGCTTTTTCCGGCAGCAGCCATAGCTCTTCGCCGGCGAGTCGCACGGGATAGGGCGTACTCATCAGATTTTTCCGGTTTCGGCGGTGTTCTCAAGGTCGCTGACCATGCGTCGGATACGGTCCGCGAGTTTTTCCGAACTCATGCTTTCCCGCATGCGCTCAACCAACAGGGGAAACCCCAATGGTGTAGGACGTTTGAGGTGATGCAGGTCCAGTTTCAGCTGATTGATGCGCGCCAACGTCTGTTGCAGGCGATGAATATCCAGTTCTTCCCGCAGGACTTCTTCCCCGGCCTGGGCCAGTAACAGATTCCCTGCGTCGTACTGCTTGAACACCTCGAAAAACAGCCCGCTGGAGGCTTGAACCTGCCGCGTACTTTTCGGTGCGCCGGGGTAGCCGGCAAACACCAGCCCGGCAATTCGCGCAATTTCCCTAAAGCGACGAAGCGCGAGTTCTCCGGCATTCAGACTGGCGAGTACGTCTTCCAACAAATGCTCGGGACTCAACAGCCCGGGGTTCAAGACCTGCGACCAGTCCACAGCCGTGGCGCTGAGCAATTCCAGCCCGTAATCGTTGACCGCGATGGAAAACGTCACCGCCTGCTGCTGGCTGACCCGCCACGCCAGCAAACTGGCCAGTCCCAGATGCACCTGGCGCCCGGCAAAGGGGTAGAGAAAGAGGTGCCAGCCTTCGCGGGATTTCAACGCTTCGGCCAGCAACGACGTCGAGGTCGGCAGCCCGGACCAGCGTTGCTGCACCTCCAGCAACGGACGCAGCGCCCGCATTTCCGGGCCGATGAACTCGCCTTGCTCCGCCGCACTGAAACGCGCGACCACCGCCTGCGCCAGTTCGTTGGAAAGGGGCATCCGCCCGCCATTCCAGCGCGGCACCGCGGCTTTTTTCGCGGTGCTGCGTTTGACGTAGGCGGTCATGTTTTCCACCCGGACCAATTCCAGCAAGCGCCCTGCGAACAGAAAGCCGTCGCCCGGTTTGAGCCGCGCAATAAAACCTTCCTCGACGCTGCCCAGCTGCTTGCCGCCGCCGCCCTTGCTCCAGAACTTCAGCTGAATGCTCGCATCGCTGACGATGGTGCCGATGCTCATGCGATGCCGTCGTGCCAGCCGCGCATCCGGTACGCGCCACACGCCGTGTTCATCCGGTTCCACCCGGCGATAGTCCGGATAGGCTGTCAGGGAAAGTCCGCCATGGCGTACGAAAGCCAGTGCCCAGGTCCAATCCTCCACGGTGAGGTCTCGATAGGCCCAGGCGCCACGGACTTCTTCATACAACTCATCCGGCACAAATCCACCGCCCAACGCCATGCTGACCAGATGCTGCACCAGCACATCCAGCGGTTTGTGCGGCGACTCCCGGGGCTCGATACGGCGTTGCGCCACGGCGTCTTGAGCCGCCGCCGCTTCGATCAGTTCCAGGCTGTGAGTCGGCACCAGCGTGACCCGTGACACACGCCCCGGCGCATGACCTGACCGCCCGGCACGCTGCATCAGGCGCGCCACGCCTTTGGCCGAACCGATTTGCAGCACTCGTTCCACCGGCAGGAAATCTACCCCCAGGTCCAGGCTTGAGGTACAGACCACCGCTTTGAGTTGACCTTCCTTAAGCGCTCGCTCGACCCAGTCGCGGGTGTCTCGCGACAGTGAGCTGTGATGCAAGGCAATCAGCCCGGCCCAATCAGGACGAGCTTCCAGCAAGGCCTGATACCAGATCTCGGATTGCGCACGGGTGTTGGTGAACACCAGGCTGCTGGGGCTGGAGTCTATTTCGGCGACGACCTGCGGCAACATCTTCAGGCCAATGTGCCCGGCCCATGGAAATCGCTCGATGGCGGGTGGCAGCAAGGTGTCGACCCGCAGTTCCTTGGAGGTCTGGCCTTGCACGCTGATGCCGCCGCCCTGTGGGATCAATACCTGTTCGGCGTGGGCCTGATTACCCAGCGTCGCGGAAACGCCCCACACGATCAGATCCGGATTCCATCGGCGCAAACGGGCGAGAGCAAGTTGCAGTTGTACGCCGCGCTTGTTGCCGAGCAATTCGTGCCATTCATCGACCACCACCATGCGCAAGGTCGCCAGCGCGGTTTGCGCATCGGCACGGGCGAGCAGAAGGGTCAGGCTTTCGGGGGTGGTGATCAGTGTGGTCGGCAGGCGTCGGCTCTGTCGCGCGCGTTCGCTGCTGCTGGTGTCGCCGGTGCGCAGGCCGACGCTCCACGGGATCTGCAAGTCGCGCAGCGGCGCTTCCAGGGCGCGAGCGGTGTCGGCGGCCAAGGCACGCATGGGGGTTATCCACAGCACTGTCAGCGGTTCGGCCAGCGGCTTGCGTTTGCGAGGGGGTTCTACAGGAGCGATCGACTTGGCGTAGCGATTGAGCGCGGCAAACCAGACTGCATAGGTTTTACCGGCGCCGGTGCTGGCGTGAAGTAATCCGGACTCGCCGCGTTTGACACTCGTCCACACCTGTTTCTGAAAGGCGAACGGCTTCCAGTCGCGGGCGCTGAACCATTGTTTTGCGTAGTCGGGGGAGGATCCCATGCCGGCGGTGTGCGCTCTGAAAGTGTTCTTTCAGTGACCGCGGCGCAAGGGCAAAGGTTTAATGACACTGAACGATCTGAACGAACCGGACCCATTGTAGGAGCTGTCGAGTGAAACGAGGCTGCGATCTTTTGATCTTGATCTTTTTAAAAGCAAGATCAAAAGATCGCAGCCTCGTTTCACTCGACAGCTCCTACAGGGGGGCATGTGTTTACTTGAGGTTGCCGCTCAGGAACTGCTTCAGCCGTTCGCTCTTCGGATTGCCCAGCACGTCTTCCGGCGCGCCTTCTTCCTCGACCAGGCCCTGGTGCAGAAACAACACCTGGCTCGATACCTTGCGGGCGAAGCTCATTTCGTGAGTCACCATGATCATGGTCCGGCCTTCTTCCGCCAGGCCCTGAATCACTCGAAGCACCTCACCCACCAGCTCCGGGTCGAGCGCCGAGGTTGGTTCGTCGAACAGCATGACTTCCGGCTCCATGGCCAATGCCCGCGCAATCGCCACGCGTTGCTGCTGACCACCCGAAAGAAACGCCGGGTATTGATCCGCCACCCGCGCCGCCAGCCCGACCTTGTCGAGATAACGTCGCGCGCGGTCTTCGGCTTCCTCTTTGCTGCAACCCAGCACCCGGCGCGGGGCCATGGTGATGTTTTCCAGCACGGTCATGTGGCTCCACAGGTTGAAGTGCTGGAACACCATGGCCAGGCGCGTGCGGATTTTTTGCAGTTCATCGGGATCGGCCACGTGCATGCCGTGGCGATCCTTGATCATGCGGATGTTCTGGCCATCCAGGGTCATGGCGCCGTCGTTGGGTTGTTCGAGAAAGTTGATGCAGCGCAGAAAGGTACTTTTGCCCGAGCCGCTGGCGCCGATCAGGCTGATGACGTCGCCGGTGTTGGCCTTGAGTGAAACGCCTTTGAGCACATGATGATCGCCATAGCTTTTATGCAGGCCTTCGATGGTCAGTTTGTACATGGGGCATGCATCCTCAAGGCGAAAGTAGGTAGCCGCTGCGATAGGCCTCGGTGCCCGCGACGTGCGCGATCACCATGCCGGCAGTGGCCATGCGCCGCAGCGAGCGGGCGTACATCAGGCCGGCGGCGGTGCAATGAACGGGGGTGACGCGATCGTTGATCGGGTCGATGATTTCGGCGATCAGTTGCCCGGCCTCGAGGTATTCCCCCGGCAGCACGGTGAACACCAGCAGACCGCCGACGGGCGTGGCCACTGGTTCGACGCCGGCCAGTGGTGTGGCCGGGTAGGGCAGTTCGGGCAGTGGCGCCGGTTCGCCGGCAATGGCGCCGAAGTGAATCAGGTAATCGATCAGCGCCTGGCAATCGAGGCTGGCCAACGGGTGATTGACGTCACCCTGGCCGCGCAACTCGACGGTGACCGAGAGGCTGCCGAGCGGAATGTTGAAATGCTCGCCGAAGCGTTCTTTCAACTGCCACCACAGCAGGGTGAAACATTCATCGAACGACTGACCGCCGGAATCGGTGGCCAGCAGGCTCGCTTCGGCACCGATGTAACGGGCCAGCGGCTCGACCTGGGGCCAGGCTTCGGGGGTGGTGTAAAGGTGGGCCACCGCTTCGAAATCGCAATGTAGGTCCAGCACCATGTCTGCATCGCAGGCCAGTCGTTGCAGCGTCAGGCGTTGGGATTGCAGTTGAGTGCTTGCGGCCTGCCGGGCGAGGGCGTTGCGCAGGCTTTCGCGGATCAATTCAAGGTTGCGCTGCGGATCATCGCCCAGCTGGCCTTCGATCTCGTTGCCCACCGTTTCGCTCAAATCGACGAACCAGCGATTGAAGTTCTGCCCGCTTTCGAATTCGTAGCGGCCCAGCGGCACGTCCATCAGCACCTGTTCCAGGCCAACCGGGTTCGCTACCGGCACCAGCACGATTTCGCTGCGCAGGCGGCCTGAGGCTTCAAGTTCCGCGAGCCGCTGCTTGAGGTGCCAGGCCACCAGCATGCCGGGCATTTCATCGGCGTGCAGGGACGACTGGATGTAGATCTTGCCTTTGGCCGATGTCGGGCCGAAGTGGAAACTGTGAATCTGTCGTGCGGTCCCCGGCAGCGGGGCCAGCAAGTCATGTATCTGGTGGCGCATGTTCGTCTCTTTATCCCTGAAAACGGGTCCTAGTGGGTCGGCCCGAGGAACGCCAGCCATCGGCGTTCGGCGAGGCGGAACAGACCGACCAGCGCAAAGGTAACGGTCAGGTAGATCAGCGCAGCGATGCCGAACGACTGGAAAGTCAGGAAGGTCGCCGAGTTGGCGTCCCGCGCGACTTTCAGGATGTCCGGGATGGTCGCGGTGAACGCCACGGTGGTCGAGTGCAGCATCAGGATCACTTCGTTGCTGTAATAAGGCAACGAGCGACGCAGGGCTGACGGCATGATCACGTAGGCATACAGCTTCCAGCCTGTCAGACCGTAGGCCTTGGCCGCCTCGACTTCACCGTGGTTCATGCTGCGGATCGCCCCGGCGAAGATCTCCGTGGTGTAGGCGCAGGTGTTCAGGGCGAAAGCCAGGATCGTGCAGTTCATCGCATCGCGAAAGAACGCATCCAGCACCGGTTGGGCGCGGATGGCGGCCAGGCTGTAGATGCCGGTGTAGCAAATCAGCAGCTGGATATACAGCGGCGTCCCGCGGAACAGGTAAGTGTAGAACTGCACCGGCCAGCGAACGTAGAAATGCGGCGACACCCGAGCGATGGACAGCGGAATCGACACCAGGAAACCGATGAAAATCGAGGCGCTGAGCAGCCACAGGGTCATGGCCAGGCCGGTGATGTTGTTGCCGTCGGTATAAAGGAAGGGTTTCCAGTATTCCTGCAAGAGTTCGATCATCGTACGGCCTCCCGGGAGCCGGCGGCGTAGCGGCGTTCGAGCCAGCGCAGGACGAAGTTGGAAGCGCTGGTGATGACCAGGTAGATCAGCGCGGCAAGCACCAGGAAATAAAACAGTTGATAGGTGCTTTTACCCGCGTCCTGCGCGGCTTTGACCAAGTCGGCGAGGCCGATGATCGACACCAGCGCGGTGGCCTTGAGCATTACCATCCAGTTGTTACCGATACCCGGCAGGGCGAAACGCATCATTTGCGGGAACACCACGATTCGAAAACGCTGGCCGCGCTTGAGGCCATAAGCGGTAGCGGCTTCGACCTGCCCCCGAGGCACGGCGAGAATCGCCCCGCGGAAGGTTTCGGTGAAGTACGCGCCATAAATGAAGCCCAGGGTGATGACCCCGGCGCTGAACGGGTTGATCTCGATGTATTCCCATTCCATGAAATCGGTAAACGACGTCAACCAGGTTTGCAGGCTGTAGAAAATCAGCAGCATCAGCACCAGGTCCGGCACGCCGCGAATCAGCGTGGTGTAGATCTGGGCCGGAACCCGCACCAGTTTGACTTTTGACAGTTTGGCGGTGGCGCCGAGCAGGCCGAGCAATACGGCCACCAGCAGCGACAATGCCGATAATTTGATGGTCATCCAGGTGCCTTCCATCAGCAACGGACCGAAGCCCTTGAGGCTGAAGGCTGAGAGCCCCAGGTTTTGTAATAGGTTTTCGAACATAAATCAGCAACCTGATCGGATGAAAAAAGCGCCCATCGCGAGATGGGCGCCGGGCATTATTTGCCGCTGTACAGATTCAGATCGCCAAAGTGTTTCTTTTGAATCTCGGCGTATTTGCCGTCATCGTGTAACGCTTTGATACCTTTATCCAAAAGCGCTTTCAGCTCGGTGTTACCTTTCTTAATACCGACAGCCGTTTTGGCCGGCAGCAAAGCGTTGTCGACAGGCTTGCTGACATCGTAATCAGCACCTTGTGGCGACTTCAGGAAGCCCAGTTCGGCTTGCAGCATGTCCTGAATCCCTGCGTCGAGACGACCGGAAGTCAAGTCGGCATAGACCTGGTCCTGGTTGGCGTAGGCCTGGGTTTTAACGCCGGCCTTGTCCAGAACGGCTTTGGCATAGGCTTCCTGGATGGTGCCTTGTTCGTAACCGACGGTCTTGCCCTTGAGCGAAGCGACGTCTGCGGTCACGCCAGAACCTTTCTTGAACACGTAGGCGGTCGGGCCGGAGAACAGCTCGCTGGAGAAGTCGATGACTTTTTCGCGGGCCTCGGTGACGGTCATCGAAGAGATCACACCGTCGAATTTATTGGCCTTGAGGCCCGGAATCATGCCGTCGAAATCGCTTTCGACCCATTTGCACTTGACCTTCAGCTCGGCGCAGATTGCGTTCCCCAGATCGATGTCAAAGCCCACCAGGCTGCCGTCGGCCGCTTTCGACTCGAACGGAGCATAGGAAGGGTCAACGCCAAAACGCAGTTCTTTGTATTCCTTTGCCATGGCGGAACCAGCAGCCATGCACAACGCCAGTGCAGAAAGGGTCAGCAATGCTTTTTTCATTATTCAATCCCTAAGAACCAATATGAGCGCTTGTGGCGCAGAATTATTGTTACTGGAAAGCGTAAGACCTAATGAAAGTAGCAATTTCCGAACCAGAGTCCCGAACAAGCGTTTTAAAAGGTGATACAAGAAGTGGCGACAGGGGATTTGTGCACGAAATCGGGCGCCTGAAAATAGCTGCACCAACTTGGTTCAGGATGGCACAAATCCTGTGGGAGCGGGCTTGCTCGCGAAAGCGGTGCGTCAGGCACATTTGTATCAACTGACACTCCGCTTTCGCGAGCAAGCCCGCTCCCACAGGGGGGATTGGGTTAGCCCAGTAAATCTTGCAGTGTTGCGAGGTTGTCAGCCTCATCCACCGACTTGTCCTGCCGCCACCTCAACATCCGCGGGAACCGCACGGCAATCCCGCTCTTGTGGCGTTTCGACAGGGCAATGCCCTCAAACCCCAGCTCAAACACCAGACTCGGTTTCACACTGCTCACCGGGCCGAATTTCTCTACGGTGGTCTTGCGCACGATGCTGTCGACCTGGCGCATTTCCTCGTCGGTCAGCCCTGAATAGGCTTTGGCGAACGGCACCAGGGTTCGTTCGCTGGCGTCCGGCGGGCCGTCCCAGACCGCGAAGGTGTAATCACTGTAGAGATTCGCCCGGCGACCATGACCGCGCTGTGCATAAATCAGCACCGCATCGACGCTGAAGGGGTCGACTTTCCATTTCCACCAGACGCCCATGTCCTTGGTCCGACCGACGCCATACAGCGCATCCCGGGCCTTGAGCATCATGCCTTCGACGCCGAGGCTGCGGGAGGCTTCGCGTTGTTTGGCGAGGTCAAACCAGTCTTCGCCGGTGAGCACCGGTGAGGCGAGTAACACCGGGTTGTTGCAGGTGGCGACGAGCTGATCCAGTTGCGCGCGGCGCTTCACCTGAGGCCGACTGCGCCAGTCCTCGCCCTGCCATTCCAGCAAGTCGTAGGCGAGGACCACCACCGGCACTTCCTCAAGAATTTTCTTGTCCAGGGTTTTGCGGCCGATCCGCTGCTGCAACAGGGCGAACGGCATGACCGCAGGAGCGGCTGGCGATTGCGGGTTGAAGGCATCGTCGGTGTTCGGCCGAGTGGTTTTCCAGGCGACGATTTCACCATCGATCACCGTACCGTCAGGCAGGCCGTGCAACAGTCTGTCGAGTTCTGGAAAGCGTTCGGTCACCAGTTCTTCGCCGCGCGACCAGATCCACAACCGTCCCTCGCGCTTGACCACCTGGGCGCGAATGCCATCCCATTTCCATTCCACTTGCCATTGGCTCGCCGGGCCGAGCACGGCTTCGAATTGCTCGACCGGGTGTGACAGGGCATGGGCCAGGAAAAACGGGTAGGGCTGGCCACCGCGCTGGGCATGTTCGTCTGACGATTCGGCCGCGATCAATTTCAGGTAGCTGGCAGCGCTCGGGCGATTGGACAGGTCGGTGTAACCGACCAACCGCTGGGCCACGCGTTTGCTGTCGAGCCCGGCCATGGCCGCCAGGGCGCGGGTCACCAGCAGCTTGGAGACGCCAACGCGGAAACTGCCGGTAATGAGTTTGATGCAGAGCATCAGGCTGTGGCGGTCCAGTTGCGCCCAGAGCGCGGGCAAACGCTGCGCGAGGGCTTCCGGGGGTTCGCCGCGCAGTGGCAGCAGTTTGTCTTCGATCCATACCGCCAGCCCGTCGGTGGAGCTGTGTCGGGCTTCGGGCAGGACCAGCGAAATGGTTTCCGCCAGATCGCCGACTGCCTGATAACTCTCTTCGAACAGCCAGGGCTCAAGGCCGGAAAACTCGACGGCCAGCTCGCGCAGCACGCGCACCGGCACCAGTTGCCGTGGGCGTCCACCGGACAAAAAGTACACCGCCCACGCGGCGTCTTCGGGGGCGGCCAGTGCAAAGTAGGTTTGCATCGCGGCCAGTTTGGCGTTGCTTGAAGTCGTAGCGTCGAGTTCGGCATACAGCTCGGCGAAAGCCTTCATGGCAGCACCTCGGCGGACTCGGTTTCGACGGCGGCGTTGTCTTCCTCATCGTCGCCATACTCCGTGCTGAAGCCCATGGCATCGAGACCCTGTTCGCGAAGATGGCGCACCAGCACCCCGACCGAACCGTGTGTGACCATCACCCGTTGCGCGCCGGTCTGTTCGATGGCCCAGAGCAGGCCGGGCCAGTCGGCGTGGTCGGACAGCACAAAGCCACGGTCGACACCGCGCCTGCGCCGCGTGCCGCGCAGTCGCATCCAGCCACTGGCAAAGCCATCGCTGTAATCGCCAAACCGACGCATCCAGGTGCTGGCGCCGGCCGATGGTGGGGCGATGACCAGCGCTTTGCGCATCATCGGATCGCTTTTCAGGACATCGCCGGCATAGATCGTCGGCGGGATATAAACGCCGCTGTCGCGATACACCCGGTTTAGCGGTTCTACCGCGCCATGCACCAAAATGGGGCCGAGACTGGCGTCGATGCCGTGGAGAATCCGCTGGGCCTTGCCGAAGGAATAGCAGAACAGCACGCTGGTTTTGTCGACCGTAGCATTGGCCTGCCACCACTGATTGAACTCATCAAAGACCTGCGCCTGGGGTTGCCAGCGATAAATCGGCAGGCCGAAAGTCGACTCTGTGATGAAGGTATGGCAACGCACCGGTTCGAACGGCGCACAAGTGCCGTCGGGCTCGATCTTGTAATCCCCCGAAGCGACCCAGACCTCGCCGCCGTATTCCAGACGCACTTGGGCGGAGCCGAGGACATGGCCGGCCGGGTGAAAACTCAGGGTGACGCCGTGGTGCTGCAAGCGCTCGCCATAGGGCAGGGTTTGCAGGTTGATGTCCTGGCCCAATCGCGCGCGCAAAATCCCTTCGCCGGGCGCGGCCGCCAGGTAGTGCTGATTGCCGCTACGGGCATGGTCGCCGTGAGCATGCGTGATAATCGAACGCTCGACTGGCCGCCACGGGTCGATATAGAAATCGCCGGCGGGGCAGTACAAGCCTTCAGGTCGCGCGATAACAAGATCCATGTCGTTACCAAAATGGAGGGACTTGTTAGCTATGAGGTTTGCGCGAAGCCAGAAGTTCTATAGTTTTTTCAGAGATCAGAAGCAAAAGATCGCAGCCTCGTTTCACTCGACAGCTCCTACAGGGAAACGCATTCCAATGTAGGAGCTGTCGAGTGAAACGAGGCTGCGATCTCTTGATCTTGCCTTTACTTGCCCGGAGTCAGAGTCAAGCGCGTCTTCCCATAAGCCTTGTCAAAGTTCTGCGGCTGCATTGGCAAGCTCATGTATTGCCCCTTCAGCCATGGATCAATGCTGTCGAGATAGTTCGGGCTCGCCGGGTTGCCGGACTGACCGGTGCTGTTCTGCCCCATCAACGGTTCCGCCTGGCCGAAGTCAACGATAAAGCGCATGGCCGGCGCCAGCGTGGTGTTGAAGTCCTGACCCCAAGTGAACGCCGCCGTGTTCAGCGTCGTGTGGTCGCCACCCGCCGCCAATGGACCACGAACGGTCTGGCCACTGGCATTCTTCCATTCGTAGCGGTGCAATTTGCCCCACTGCCAGGCTTTGTGATCGCCGCCCAATTGGCTGTCACCGGCGCTGATCGCCGCCGCCAGGCTGCGGGCGAGGATTGCCGGCTTGTCTTCTTTCTGCGGCGTGCGAGTGTCATCCCAGAACGGACTGTCTTCACGGCCCAGCAGATGATCGGCCTGCGCCGCGTAGGACAACTTGCCGTTGGCGATAAAGGCTTTCCACGCCGGGCTGCTTTCCGGACCCAGTTCATCGAGGAAAATCTGTTTGGTGCTTTCCTGCAGGAACAGCTCGTAGATCGCCGCATCCGCCGAAGTCGGGCTGAGTTTGCCGTCGAAGGCCATCAAGCGGGTAAACGCCTCGCGAGCCTTGCCGCGGTCAGCAACTGGCAGCGCTTCGATGGCCTGCTTGAGCGGTTGGGACATGCCCGGTGCTTCAAACATTTTCTTCAGTTTGGCGGCGAACGTCGTGGTCTGGTCGTATTGCATCGCGATCACGCTGCGCGTGTCGTGTTTGCCCACACCCGCCAGTTCGGCCAGGCGTTCGCCGCGCTCCGGCGCCGACCAGGAATTGGACAACTGCATGCCGTAGCCATGGGGAATGACCCGCTGGTTGGCGGTGCCGAGCCAGCCTTGGGCCGGGTCCTGATCGTAAGGATGGAGCATCGGGTCGGCGTAACCGTCCCAATCGTAGCGACCTTCCCAGCCCGGCGACGGCAGCAGGCCTTCGCCTTCGCGACGGTTCGGGTAACGTCCGGTGACCTGCCAGCCGATGTTGCTGGCGTCGGCGAACACCAGGTTCAGGGCGATGGCGCGGATTTCGCGGCTGGCGTCCGAGGCTTTCTCGACGGTCTGCGCCCGGGACAGGTCAAAAAACGCGTCCAGGGTTTTGTCGTCGGTGAAATTCGGTGTCTGCAAGGCCAGGCCGAAACCGTTGGCCAGTGTCGTGCCCTGGGCGCTGTTGAGCAGAGGGCCGTGGCGGGTTTCGTACACCACTTCGCGAGTCGGCCGCTGGCCTTTGACGAAGTAGGTCTCGTTGCGCACGATCGCCGGCTGCCATTTGCCGCCGACTTCATACGTGAGGCCGTTGCCTTGGCGTTTGATTTTTTCCAGGAACAGGTCCTGGTTGTCGCCCATGACCGAGGTCATGCTCCACGCCACTTTGCCGTTGAAACCGCCGAGCACCATGGGCAAACCGGCAATCGTTACGCCAGAAGCCTGGTACTTCGGTGCGCGAATCTGCACATAGCTGAACAACGATGGCACACCCAACGGGCCATGGCTGTCGCTGGCCAGCAGGCTTTTGCCACTGCGGCTGCGTTGCGGGCCGATGGCCCAGTTGTTCGACGAGGTAGCGCCCAGCAGATTCAGGTCGGACAGTTGCGCGGTGGCTTTGCTGATCTCGGCCAGGCCCGGGATGGCGCCATTGAGCTTGATGCCCTGGAGTTTTTCGGCTTCGCCCAGCGGCAGTTTTTCGTCGGGCGCGGACGGCGTCAGCCAGCCGAGTTTGTCGGTGGTGACGGTCTGGGCCAGCATCAGTGCGGCAATTTCTTCCGGCAGGTTGGCGGACTGGCTGAAGTTCAGCAGGCAGAAAATCAGCGCCGAATCTTCCGGTTGCCAGTACTCAGGCTTGTAACCCGTGGCGGCGAGGTCGGCCGGTAGCTTGTCGCGGAAACGGAACAAGTAGGCGTTGACGCCGCGCGCATAGACTTCGAAGAAGCGCTTAAGACGCGGTGAAGACGCCTTGTACAGCTCGCCGGCGCTTTTCTTCAGGTTGACGGCGCGCATATAGCGGTCGGCATCCAGCAGGTCCGAACCGGACATCTCCGACAAACGGCCCTGGGCCAGCAGGCGCAGGGTGACCATTTGCGTGATGCGGTCGCTGGCGTGGACGTAGCCGAGGGCGAACAGGGCGTCGTGGAAGCTGTTGCTTTCGATCAGCGGCATGCCCATGGCATTGCGGCGTACCGAAACGTTCTGCGCCAGGCCCTTGAGCGGCTGCACGCCGGTGGTTGGCGGGAGGGTGTCCTGGGTGTTCCAGGTCTGACAACCGGTCAGGCTCAAAACACCGGCCACTGCTGCGGCAACGCCGAACCGGGGAAGAAAATGTGTAAGGGCTGGCGAGGCCATGGCAAAGCTCCTGCGGGGGGTAGCGTCATTAAAGGCGCTACGTTAGTGAGCAGGAGGAGGGCGCGCAAGCGGGGTATCAGGTTATTTCAGGATTTGTCCGCCAAACGCAAAAGATCGCAGCCTCGTTTCACTCGACAGCTCCTACATGAATTGCGATCGACGGGCATACGCGGACGATCGGCAAACACATTCCCCTGTAGGCGCTGTCGAGTAAAACGAGGCTGCGATCTCTTGATCTTCCATCAGGATTTAGGCGGATTCACCTTCGCAGCCAGGGCATACGCCTTCACCGTCGCCGGACGGTTCTGGATGTGATTGAACCAGCGCAGCACATTCGGGAAGTCCTCCAGGTTCTGGCTCTGCCACTTGTGGGAAACGATCCACGGGTAGATTGCCATGTCGGCAATGCTGTACTCGTCGCCGGCGACGAACTCATTGTTGGCCAGTTGCTTGTCCAGAACCCCGTACAGGCGAGCCGTCTCATCGATGTAGCGCTTGATCGCGTACGGAATCTTCTCCGGCGCAAACTGGCTGAAGTGATGATTTTGCCCGGCCATCGGTCCCAGGCCGCCCATCTGCCAGAACAACCATTGCAGCGCCAGCTGGCGACCGCGCAGGTCCTTGGGCAGGAATTGGCCGGTTTTCTCCGCCAGGTACAGCAAAATCGCTCCTGACTCGAACACCGACAACGGTTCACCGCCATCGACGGGCTCATGGTCAACGATGGCCGGAATTCTGTTGTTCGGGGAGATTTTCAGAAAGTGCGGCTGGAATTGCTCGTTCTGGCTGATGTTGATCGGGTGCACGTTGTACGGCAGGCCGGCTTCTTCCAGGAAAATCGAGATTTTGTGGCCGTTGGGGGTGGTCCAGTAATACAGGTCGATCATGAAGTACTCCAAATCAAGTGACGTCGTAAGGTCGGACAGCGACCGCGGGCATCAGGTCGTCCTGTTTGCATTCGATGGCTTGCCTGTATGAGGAGGTGATGCTGAAGTGTGTGAAATTCAATGACCTCGTGTGAGAAAAGTCGGCATGGAGCTCAAGAACAACGCAGTACTGATCATCATCGACCAACAAAAAGGCATCCTGCAGCCCAGGCTCGGTCGGCGAAATAATCCTCACGCCGAGGCGCGAATGCTCGATTTGCTGGGGCATTGGCGGCGAACCGGGCGCCCGGTAATTCACGTGCAGCACCTGTCCCGCTCACCGGACTCAGTGTTCTGGCCGCAGCAATCGGGTGTGGAGATTCAGGAGCGCTTTCAGCCATTGGCCGGCGAGCAACTGATTCAGAAGCAGGTGCCGGATGCGTTTTGCGCGACCGGGCTGGAGGGGAGTTTGCGCGAGGCGGGGATTGAGCAATTGGTCATCGTTGGCGTTGCCACCCACAACTCGGTGGAGTCCACGGCGCGAACGGCCGGGAATCTGGGGTTTGACGCCTGGGTGGCGGAGGATGCGTGCTTTACATTCGACAAGGCCGATTATTTTGGCCATGCGCATTCAGCCGAGGACGTGCATGCGATGTCGCTGGGGAATTTGCATGGGGAATATGCGACGGTCGTCAGCACTGCGCAGATTTTGCAGCCTGACTGAAACCCCTGTAGGAGCGAGGCTTGCCCGCGAAAGCGGTACAACTGACACATTGATAGTGAATGTGCCGACGTCTTCGCGGGCAAGCCTCGCTCCTACAGAGTTTATGTCGTACACAGAACCAATGTGGGAGCGGGCTTGCTCGCGAAGGCGATTCAGCAGGCGAAGAAGTTCTTCGCCCGAAGCATCAAGCGCCGTGGCACTTCTTGAATTTCTTGCCGTTGCCGCATGGGCAAGGGTCGTTGCGGCCGACGTCTTTCAGGGCGTTGCGCACCGGTTCCTGGTGGGCGTGGCCGCAGTTCGGGCCGTGAACATGACCATGGTCGTGATCATGGTGGTCGTGATGGTCATGATCGTGGTTGCAGTCAGGGCCATGGACATGGGGTTGCTGGGTCATCGGTTTTGCTCCGGAATTAAATCGGCGGGGATTATCACGCCATTGCGCGCCAGGTGCACGTAGTGCGCGATGAATAAACCGGTTTCCATTTCACCTTCCAGCCGATAGGGGATGGGCTGATCGGGTTTTTTCAGCATTTTCACCACGTCCCGCACCTTGGGCCACAGGTTGGTGCGGATCGGCACCTTGAAATAGGCACTGCGCTTGGGGCCGACGGTGAACCAGTGTTCATGCTCGCCTTCGGCCAGCAACATGTCGCCCAGGTGAATGCGGTATTCGAGGCCGCGCACCGTCAGGTCGCTGTCGTTGGGGTTGTCGACGCGAAAGTGCAGGATGAATTTCTGCTCCATCAACTTGGCGCGCACGACTTCGACTCTGACCAGATGCACTTGTGGATCCGGCAGATCGTCACCGAACCAGGACGCGCAGCCGTTGAGCCCCAGAAACATCAGCAAGGTAAGCATCTGAAACACGCGCCGCTGGGTGGTCATGGTGACGTTTCCTTGTAGGAGCGAGGCTTGCCCGCGAAGAAGGTCCCCCCGATCCGTCAGGGGCCTCGCGTGATCGTTCTTCGCGGGCAAGCCTCGCTCCTACGGGCCGGGCAGGCTTCGCTAGCTGCTACAGGGTTCGCGTCAACTGCCGAAATACCCCGCACAACACTTCTTGAACTTCTGCAACAAAACACTACCAGCGTGCGAGGCCATTGCTGAACTCTCCTGTGCAGACACCGTTGAGGGTAGGGCGGTCCAGCTTGATGCGTCTAGGCGGAGTGTAGTTCAGGCATTCTGGCAATCAGGGCAAGACGTGTTGATTCAGCATCTGCCCCAACACCAGTATCTGGCGGTACACGCTATACGCCTCCTCGAGCAGGTCATGCCCCCAGCATCGAGGAAAAACTACCACATCTTCTTTTTGGCTGAATTGGTAAGAGAACCCCTCTACCCTTAAGCCGGTCACGTCTTTGTGGTCGCCTTCGTCGAATGATACGGTCGGATTACTCTGTAATAGTCGGCGATGCTTGGAGATATTGCTGAATGCTGCAAGGTAGCGAAACCAATACGACGAATTCAGCTCTAGCAAGCACTGTTTCAGGTCCGACTCAGGTAGATCACTGGCAAGCCTGCCAAAGCTGCAATTGTGCTCAGCTATTGGCAATGGCATCACCAGCGTGTTGATAAGCTGGGCGAAAATGTCCGCGTAGTTTCGCACGGTGTGGATGGTGGCAATGATGTTTGCTTCGTGTACAAGAGCCGCCCTACTGAAATTCGGGTCAAAGCTTGCCATGGCTGTGAGCATCTTATGGCTGCTGCCGTCGGGTTGCTCAAACTCTGCAAACGCATCTCTTGCAAGTTTGAGATGGTAATGAAGAATGAACGCTGACCGGCTAAGCGATTTCGGTAACTCGGCGGTCTGTTTGTCGTCTGGCCGAGCAGTCTCAATCCAGTCCTGAAGCAACGTTAACTTCCATGTTGTGCTCATGTATTAGCTCCGGTCTGTAAAGTGGGGATAGTAGCATTGGCAGGAACCTCTTCTACAATTCGGTACGAAGTCCCATCGCTACCGCCGCGAAGGGTGTGCAACTTTCGCTGTCATAGCGGTAAAAACTAACAGCAACTAACTCTAATTTTCTCCACTTGTTGCAATGGCAAGACCAGCAAGTTTAGCTCCCCACGTCAGCACGAGGAGCCCCACAACAACGCCAACTCCCAGCCAGAACCCTTTTAAAAGACATGCTAAAAATGCGAATGGCACGATTAGCCCACCAAACCCAAGCACCCCTATAAATGCCCAGAATCCTCCCCACAGTGACCATGTGGTTAAAAGGCTAAACAAAAACAAGAGAAGACCGAACACAAACGACCCAATGTATATGGCAGTCCCTGTATAAACACGCAGCTTTCTGATTAGCGATAGAGGTAAAAGGATAAGGATGATAACTCCAAGGGATAGCCACGCCAAATCGCCCACCCATGGGAGTATATATAGAGAGGCTTTTGCTAAGCCGATGAAGAAAATCGCTGGCAATAAGATTAGTGCTAAAAAGGCTATAACTCCAAACGCGATGCTGCCAATACCTTTTAAAAAGCCATGCATGCGATATCATCCTTGTAAGTTTTTGGGCGTTTTTTTTCACTTTAACAAGCGGATCTATTTTTGCTCCAGAATTTTATCGAAGGGAAAACCCCAAGATATTGCCCTGCACCATAGATAAGTAGTAGCCCTAATGCAGATGCGACATACTTTGTCTGTATCATCAGGGTGAAACCTTCTTCGCAATGAAATGTTTGCTCATCACACCCCACAGCGATATCGAAAAGGTACATGTTGTTGGAGAGACTCCATAGTAACCCACCTCTCGGGTCATACCCGCTCGACAAAATCACCGCGACTATAATCAGCACGAAACCGATTGTGATCGTGAAAAGACCCTCACTTTTCAGTTGACTGGCTTCCATTTTCGACCCTCGATTGTCGCCACATGCGTTGGGCAATGATGCATTAGGTGCCATCATCTTGCCAATTAGTTATGCGCACGGGCTTGGCGGTAGGTCGCGGTGCCCGATAACATCGTGCCACTACACAAAGAGAATCATCATGAAGGCATGGATTGGGGCGATTGCACTGTTGGCTCTGGCAGGATGTGCTGACCATCCGCTGGACTGTTCTATGGGTGTGGCACGGGACGACTGCCTCCCCGGCACCAACGGTTATGTGAACAGGCAAGAGAGCCTGAACAACCTTGCAGCGGCGAAACAACTGCAAGCGGCCAAGGACGACGCTCAGTGTCAGTCATACGGGGCAACACCCGGTTCTGATGCTTACGTGAACTGCCGTGTGCAGTTGGATAAGGTCGCGACAGACCAATTAGCACAAGCAGAAAAGGAAAGGCGTCAGCGTATCGGGCAGATGCTGAAGTCACAGAGCCAGCAACACCAGCAACCAGCGCCGCAACCCTACGTGATACCCAAGCAAACACATTGCACTTCTACCGCTTACGGCCAGACAGTGAGCACCAATTGCTACTAACGCACTCAGGAATATCATCATGAAGACAGGGATGGCGGTAGTAGTCGCACTGGTTGGGATATTGGCGAGCGGGGCTGCCATGGCTGAAGGCGGGGACGGAAACGAGCTAATCACACAATGTGCAGATGGTATCAAAGCTGCGGATGGCGGCACGCTTAACGACTACTATGGAGCTTCTTTCTGTCTAGGGTTGACGCAAGGTGTGCGGCACACCATGAGGCTTCTCAATGAGCAACTTCCGCCGCTGTACCAAACCTGCTTTCCTAGCGGCATTACGAATGGGCAAGGGATGCGTATTGTATTCAAGTATCTCCAAGATCACCCGGACAGGCTGCACGAACAGGATAGCGACCTTGTTTATCTCGCATACAAGACTGCTTACCCTTGCAAATAGCCGTTCGCACTGAAAAAGGGGTGATGAAATGATGGAGAGAGGTGTATGGATATCTCGTTAGTAGCTGATGTGGTGTTGTTTGTCTCAATTTTTATCGTAGGCTTGCTCATTAAAACCTATCTCCCCGGCTACATTGGAGAGAAAGCCAAAAATCTAGCGACTAAAGAAGATATAGCCGGCATCACAAATAAAATTGAACAAGTGAAGGTTGAGTACGCGAAACAGCTTGAGCTTTACAAATCTGATATTTGGCAGACACAACAGCGATACCTGCAAATGCAGGAAGAAGCAAAGTTGAAAGTGGAGGTTTTCAAAAAGGCTGTGGTGGATGTGGCTAGAATTACTGACCTCATTAACATTTATCAACTCCACGCATCCAGTAGCGAGATGAATGCTGCGATTGCAGAAATGGCCTTTGAGAAAGGGAATCAGGAAGTCCGAGCAGTGAGTTGGGATATGCACCTTGAGCACAAAGGCAAGGCAGCAACGCTGTATTCTAACTTTAGAGAATTGATTGTTGAGTTGGGCGGGACGTTTGCACTGTTCTCAATCTATTTTGAACCGGCACTAAACGAGTCTTTATACCGAATTATCATGATGACTCATGGTGCTGTCGAACTTAAAATGCCTCCTGCTGAATTCCGCAAACGCTTAGAAGATGAGTACAGTAAGGGGCTGGACTTGAATGCAATTCGAGAGAATGTTGGGCGGTATTACGATACGCTCTACAATGTCACGTCGATAACAGCAGAGGCTAATCGGTTCTTCCAGCTCATGAAGGAACACATCAAGCTGGAATCAAATGAGAAGAGCCCCCCTAGCAAGAGCTAAAACATTCACAAAAAATATACAGAACCTCAGCCCCCGCGCCGCGACGGGTGTGCAACTTTGAAGTTGGCTGAATTCCTGGCCCAAAATATAAGTTGGAAAGGGAATTGGAAAAGCAGGTTTTGTGCGTGCACTGCTTAGTGGTATGCGACCATGCCAAACAGAAAGCTGACTAATCTTAAAGTAACCCTGTGCACCCTGAAGCCTTTACAGGCCTCAGAACGACACGTTGAGAGCGATCATGAGGCGACGTACCGCTGTTGGTGTGAACTTGCTACTACGGGCGGTATGCAAGCCTTTGGTGTTGAGGCAATCGGATACTGACTGAAGCGTATTCACTTTTTAGTAAAGGCGGGCGAGCAGGTGGGTCTGTATGGCCGCTTGATATGGGTTCACGTTCTTCATGCGTTGATCATTAACCCCGAGCGACATCCGTGTTTCGGTGATGCTATCAAGCCGAATCGGTTCCACAGTGTCTAAGAACGTAGCCAGTCGCCACCATTCAACACTCGACGCCAACCCGATATCCTCCGCCCCCCCAGCAAATGACATGGATCAGGGAATTTTCAGTATGGCTTTTGGGATTTGTCCTACAGCCAAGGCTTGAGCTTCCCGGCAAGGTCATTCTGTCTAGCCTCGGGCTGGAATTCCCCAAGGACGAAAAGGAAGCTCAACGTGAGTGGATACGTACCAAACCCGCCGAAGGGCTACCGAAACAGCGGCGCAGAACCTGTTGATATCCATGCCCAACGTTGGTCGGAATACAACGACCTCCCACCGAAGGAAGACGCCAGGCCCAACACCGTTGGCTGTGTGTTCGCAAAGAGCTGTGACCTTCCTGACGGCGTGATCGACCACAAGAAACCAGCCGGGTTTATCCCTGTCGAGAAGGTAGGCAACTACGGCGTGCTTGCCATTCTCGGTGGCCGTGAAACGGATGCACAGGGAAACATTCCCCTCAAGAAAGTTAGCGGTGCAATACCGGCAACACTGGGCACCCTTCTATTGGGTGGCGCTGCTGCTACGGCTGCTGGTGTGTCCTGTGGCGGCCTGTGCATTGCTGGAGCTGCCGTTGCTGGCGGGAGTGCTGCAACGGGTGCGAGTGCTGGTGCTGCTGGCGGGGTTCTAACTACCGGTGTTGCTGCTGGTGCGTTGGCTGGTTTTGTTGCACTGCTATGGCCGTCCAGTTTGGGTGATAGCAGCCTGTACACAGATGAGCAACTTCAATCCCTCAAGAAAGGCCGCACACGGGTTCGGATACATGTCGAACAGCAGGCAGATGGTACCTTGAAGGGATACGGGTACAACACCCAGAAGCGCACCGACTGGGAAATGATTCCCGTAGTGGGGTTCGTTGAGCAAGGCTCTCAGCAGGTGGCAGACTTTGGTGACGGTGTAACACTGATCTGGACGCCAGCCGTTGACCCATCCAGCACGTCAGGAATTCCACCGTTAGAGGGTGCTCCTCAGGCGCCTCAGATATGGATTTATCCGCCTACAGAACAGGCTGATAACATCATTGTTAGCCCGATCTATCCTGACGAATACAAAGATTTCATCCTTGTGTTCCCGGCTGGGTCTGGGGTACAGCCGCTATACATTGTGATGAATGTCCGTCTCGATCCCGGCACCGTTACGGGGCAAGGGACAGACGTGACGGGCATCTGGCTTGCGGGGGCGAGTTCTGGGCTCGGTGCCCCCATACCAACAGAGATTGCCGACCAGCTACGGGGTAAAAGCTACGGAAGCTTCGACAGTTTCAGGCGTGCACTCTGGAAGGCGGTAGCGGGTACTGGACTGGTGGAACAATTCACAGACAATAACGTTGACCGGATGCGAGAAGGCAAGGCACCAAAGGCGCGTTACAGGGACAGAGCAGGAAAACGCAGCTCATTCGAACTCCACCATGCAGACGAAGTAGCTAGAGGCGGGAAAGTCTACGATGTCGATAACCTGAACGTCGTTACGCCCAAGCACCACATCGACATTCATAGAAACGGATGACACTGACAATGAAAAACGATATCACCGACTACACCGAAGACGAATTCATCAGCTTCATGCACAAGCTGCTGGCTGAAAACAAAGCAGCAACGGACGACGTGTTAGATGTTCTTCTAGATGAATTCTGCGAGATGACCGGTCACCCAGACGGCACCGACCTCATCTACTACCCAGAAAACGGGTCTAGCGGATCAGCAGAAGACGTTACACGTATTGTAAAGGAATGGCGTGCTGCTCAGGGCTTACCGGGATTCAAGGAAGACTGACTCAAGTTCGTTGCACTATGTGTGACGACGGAGAGGCGATAATCTTTCAAGAATCTGGCTCGCCGTTTTACGGGTGTTGCACAGGGTGGGGGCGGCCTGCGTGCCGCCCTGAAATTAACGATGGGTGTTAGGGGGGGGGCCGGAATGACCGAACGGAACGGATTCGAAATCCGTTGTACTGGCGACAGTACCTACGGTTCGAATCCCTATCTCTCCGCCATACATAGAAAAGCCCGGCAAATCATTGGTTTGCGGGGCTTTTTGTTTTTCGATTGTACTACTCAGTTGTACCACTCAAAATCCTCCTCGTTTCACATCAAATCCCACGTTACTCCTCGATTTCTGATCGGCAGAGACCATGCTGCCCAAGATTCGCGAGTAAGCTCGCCTGCCTAGTGCCTAGTGCCTAGTGCCTTATGGCAATTGGAGAGCAGCTCTGCAAGCCGGGCTGGACACTACGCGACGATATTTATGTAGCGCTCACAAGAACATCTCCGGGTTGCTCGTTCCATTCTTGTTCCACCCATTCATTCATACCCCCCCCGTGCCCTTTGTAAGGCTGTACAGGCTGAGAACGGTCTCTGCTTGCGTCGCTGGGGGCTGAAAGGTCCTTGCGGTGCGTAGCGTGCCTCTGTAATGATGATGGCGTTGTGATGCTGTTGTCGTGACTAATAGCATTGTCGGAAGAAGGGCCGGGGTGAATTCTATTGATGCTCAATAAGTCTTCTCAATCGGGTCGCGATTATCGGAGCTTTGTTCTGATCGTTTAAAATTGGATTGATGCCTTTATTGCTACAGGGAGTAGGCGGGTGAAGTTCCAATACAGTCATTTGTCCTCTGGGCAGTTCGAATCACTGGTGATTCATTTGTGTTACGAGTTACTTGGGTTTGCAACGGAAACGTTTTCTGAAGGGAAGGATGGGGGAAGAGATTCGCGATTCGAAGGAAGAGCGAATTTATATCCCAGTGCTGCTGAACCTTGGACAGGCGTCACGATAATACAAGCAAAGCACACTTCGGCATATAATAAGAAGTTTTCAGATGGTGAGTTTTTTGGTACAGCTTCATCTGAGGTTGATGGTGAAATTCCAAAAATAGTAAAGTTGATTAAAAGTGATTCGCTAAAGAATTACTTTTTGTTTTCAAATAGAAAACTGCCGGCGAGTGCTAGTTTAACTATTCGTGACTATATATCTGGTCAAACCGGTTTGCATTCGTCAAATATTGGGTTGGTAGGTGTCGAGCAGTTTGAAAATTATTTTAAGCGGTTTAAGCATATTCCAAGCGATGTTGGATTGAATCCGTTTGATATGCCGCTGAATATTGAACCCGATGAGTTGGCAGAGATTATAGTTTCTCTGAAGAACAACCTTAAGGCAATCAGTAAGGCCGATCTTGGTCGGAAGATTGTCAGGGTTAGCTTTGAACGTAAAAATCAGATTAATAATCTGAGTGGCCCCTACGGAAGTACAATTAAGAAAAAAATTGGTGAGCTGTATCAGGTGCAAGATTTCTTGGCAATGCCAGAGAATGAGGTGTTGCAGCAACTATATATGCAAAGTGCTGAAGAGCTTGCTGCTAAAGTTTGTGTGCTGCGAAGCCCTGATCAAAAATTTGATGTAGTGCTTGAAAAGATAATCGAATTGCTATTGGAGCGTGATACTGATCTTAGATCAAATAAAACGCTTACAAGATTAATGATTTATTATATGTATTATCATTGCGATATTGGTGAGGAAGATGCTGCTGCTGCCGAATAAAAATGCGCATCCTGATTTGACAATTTTGTCAGTGTCAGCTTTTTTGTTGTCAGTACTTAAAAAGTGCAAAGTGCAAGCGTACTCTGATTTATACGGTAAACTTGCTGTTCATGAAGAGCGTGCGTCTTATTTGTTTGAAGGGGCGTTGGATTTGTTGTTTTTGTTGGGCTTGATTCAGTATCACCCAAAAAACGATATTGTAGAGTATGTAGGGATATGAAGATATCAAGGATTTACTCAAACTTTGAGAATGAATTTAAGACTATAGATTTTTGCAATGGCTTCAACGTTATTTTGGGGCAAATTTTTCATCCTGAAAATTTACAAAAAGATGCCCACAATTTGGGAAAGTCGAAGCTTTCAGAGTTGATTGATTTTTGTCTTCTGAAAGGTAGGAGTCCTGATTTTTTCCTGTTTAAGTTTCCATTGATATTCACCAAGTACGTTTTTTTTATTGAGGTTTTATTGAACTCTGGTAGCTATATTACTATTAGAAGAGGGGTTGATAGGAACACGAAAATATCTATAAAAAAGCACGATGAGGGTCGGCAATTATATCGGGGTGATGGTTGGTCGTGGGAGTATGAAGATGAACCTATTGGCGTTGCTAAGACAATATTGGATTCGTATTTTGATCTTGCTGTAGTAGGAGCTTGGGATTACAGAGACGCTGTGGCTTATTGCCTCCGATCTCAAGAAGATTATACGGAGGTTTTTAAGTTAGATAAGTTTCGTGGGCAGCATGTGTTCTGGAAACCCTATTTGGGTCATATTCTAGGGTTTGAAGCAAGTGCGCTTGTCAGAAATTATCAACTGAAAAATGAGATCGACGCATTAAGCATTAAGTTAATCGAGTTGAAAAAACAAATAGGTGCGGTTCAGGGCGATCAAGAAGAAATTTTAAATCGGCATTTACAAGCCAAAATGGATGTGGCGAAAAGTTTAAAGTGGCAGATGGAAAATCTTAACTTCGACGAGTCAGATAGAAAACATATAGAAGACTTGACTGGTGAGATTGATTCTGAGCTTGAAGATATCAATAGGGTTAAATACTACCTGTCGGCACGCCTTAGAAAACTTCAGAAGACAGCGGGGGCAGGGGGTGAGCGCTTTAATATCGACTCGGTCTCGCAGTTGTTTGAAGAGGCGGGTGTTGTATTCGGCGAGCAAATAAAGCGTTCCTATTCAGAGCTTGTGGAGTTCAACCGGCAAATAACTTCAGAGCGAAGAGAATTTGTTCGACAGCAAAAAGAAGAGTTGGAACATGATCTTGATGATATAAGTGTTAGGGCAAGTGAACTAAATTTTGAGCGTTCAAAGAAGCTGTCTTATCTAAACTCATACGATATTTTTTCTAAGTATAAAGAAGTGTCTCAAAGGCTTGCTGAAATTAATTTTAGTATCGCGGAGATCAATAAAAGTCTTGAGGTAAATGAGTCTATTAAGAATCTTGAAGAAGGCTCTCGAAAATTACTTCGCGATAAGGGGCGGGTAGTTGACTCGATCCGGATTAATCGGGATGAAGTGGTTGTTGATAAAGAGGGGGTATATAATAGAATTAAAGATGGGTTTGAAGATTATATTTCTGGTGTCTTAAGTAAAAATGGAGTCATAACAACCGAGCAAAATGGTGAGGGGAACTTGGACTATTTTGCAGGTCTTATTGGGCCGGATGGAAAAATTACGGGTGAAAGTGACGGCTATAGTTATAAAAAAATTCTATGTATTGGTTTTGATTTGGCGGTGATGTCTGCCTATTCTGATATGAAATTTGTTCGGTTTTTGTATCATGATGGAGGGTTGGAGACGTTAGATGATCGAAAAAAAATAGAGTTCATCGAGTATGTGAGAACAATCTCAAATATTAACGGTTTTCAGTATATTTTGACTGTGATTGAGTCAGACCTCCCGGCTGGATTTAAATTTCCTGACCATGAAGTTGTCAGAGTGCTTCATGATGATGGTCCTTCTGGTAGACTTTTTAATATCCCTAGTTGGTAATTTAATGTTGAAAATGAGACGTTAATGTTTTGGCTTTGATTTATGCCTTTCGGGGGTTGATTTAAATGGGTAGTAAGATTCCTGAGGCTAAGGTTGAGTCTGGTGAGCGAGTTACGGCGCTCAAATACGAAGCAGTACCTGCGGGAAAAATATTCTGTTCTTCGATTGCCTGTGATGCAGAGCTTTCGTTTGTTAGGCGACATAATAGAAAGTATCAGTCAAAGACTATTGAAATTGCGCCTTGCTTCAGATTGAAAAAGCATCACCTTCATGCTGTCGGGTGTAAATATAACATTGAAGGCCAATTGGACCTCATAGCAAAATTATCAGAGTCTGAGGTTTTTGAAGCTCTTGGTAAGTCGAATTATGAGTTTCGTTTGCATGTGCTTCTCAAGGCTCTTCGTGTATTGGACGAAGATCGGATTCATGAGCTAGCAAAAAAATGGGGTGCTTCTTTTAATCAAAATAAAAATTATGCTAATAAAGGTGCGCTAACTAATTATCTTCGTACGCTTGGGCAGATACTTGAACTTAGAAATTACTGCGAGGAAGATGATCAGCTTGGCAGTCTGGTCGTCCTAAATTATCATGGTAAAAAAATAAAGTGGCTCGATTTTTATTATGATGAGAAAAATCTGTCATCATTAATCGAAACGCATGGGGTTGGGAATATTGAAATTCCGTTGGCTGTATCTGGTCATATCTTTAGCGTAAAAAAGCTTGAGGTTGTGAAAGATTGTCATGTTGTTGAATTGTATTCGCCAGAAATTAAGCGAGATGCTCTTGGACGAGCATGGAAGTCTACGGCCCAAATTTACCTAAATGGTTCTAAATTACATGGGCTGATTAGAGAGGATAAAGAGTATATTTTTTTCGGGAGGTGGGAAGTATCACTGAAGCAGCATTCGTCAAGCGGAGGTTCTGGTAAAATCAATTATCAAAATATTAAGATGCATATTCAGAACGCTGATCACTTTATAGAAATTTAGTAGTGTATGTGTTCTAGAGTTGAATTGTGAGAGCCGCAGAGTCCGCCAGTATGTGTGCGTTTCTATATCCAATTTCCAAGCCCCGTAAAAATCGGGATTGCACTTCTAATGCAGCTTCCAAAATTCCCGGCAAAAATAAGTGAGCTTGCTCGACCTTTTCAAGTATAGGGGCGGGAAAAGTAAGGATGGATACAGTCGAGGCCGCAGTGCTGCTAAACAAGACGCACACCGTCCAAGCCTGAAGTCGTCAAGCGGAACCAAAAATAAGTTGGGGGCACGAAGCCCCACATAACCCGGTTAGGTTGATGTAGCCAAGGCCAGCATCAGGCGACTGCTGTTTCTCGCTTGATCCGGTAAACGGTGGCAACACCACAGTCAGCCAACTTGGCGATCTTGTCAGCAGACATGGTTGGATGCTCCAGCATTAAAGACTGTACCTCTGCCCACTTGGCCGCATTCTTGCCTTTACCTGCGGGCTTCCATTCAGGATCAGCAATACGCTTGTTCTCCAGCCCTTGCTTGATGCGTTCCACTCGCTTCTCTTGATCCAACCTTGCCATCGTCGCCATCAGGTCGATCAGCATGTTGTTGATCACATCCATGATTTGCCCAGTGATTCCTTTGGCTTCAACCAGCATGTGACTGGTGGGCAGATCAGCCACTACCAACCTAAGTCCCTTGGCCTTGATGGTGGCCTTGAGAGTGTCCCAGTCAGCCTGTGAGAGACGACTGAGGCGGTCTACAGACTCAACCAATAGCACGTCACCCTTCTCGGCAGAATCGAGCAAGGCAATCAACTCAGGACGGTTGAGCTTGGTTCCGCTGATGTTCTCGGCATGGACGCCAACGATGCTCAACCCCTTCTCGACAGCGAACAACTCCAAGGCGACTTTTGCACGGTTGGCGTCTTGGTCTTTGGTCGATGCTCGGAGGTAGAGGTGGGCATTCATAGCGAACTATCCTTTGAATTTAAATTCGATAGATCAATGATAGTTGAATCACATAGCTATCTGCAATAGGTATATGATAGATATTGGCAGGCGGCTATCGAACTACCAGATAGGTCTACTTCTCTGATAGCTGGGCCTTCGGTGTTGAAGGGATAGGTGCAGCAGGTGTGAAGCAGGCATGACTCTGATCCAATAAAGAAGCCCCATCACCACTGACGAGGCTGCTAGTCGTTACTACAAAACCTGATGCTCCTTCGGCCCATCCATATGCGAGTACCAATAACTCACAGTGCTGATACCAGCAGATTCCCTCGCAGTATTCAGTATGTGGCGAAGCCGATTAGCTCCGCTGCCACCATCCATTTTCAAAGGTATGGACACGTACCAAGTACCTTGAATGAAGTGGCATTTACAGCAACGAATCATGCGGTCGAACTGAATGGCCTGAAAGCGGGTTGTTGCAGGATTCAGGGTAATGCCGAAGCAAATGTGATTGTCCATCTTGAACCTCTTAATAAATTGGGCAGAACTGATGTCCTGTTCAATGTATTTAGTGAGGCCGATTTTCAAATCACCGCTTTTTTGAGCAAAACTCAAATTTTTTCTCTAAACCCTAACCGGTAGGTTCCAGTCACGGCTACAGCCCTTTCAGCAGCTCTGACAAGGACACCCCCAGACCGTCTGCAAGCACCTTGGCTGCATCTAGGCTGGGGTTCGCTGTACCAGTCTCGATACGAGACATATAAGTCCGGACGAAGCCGCACCGGTCAGCGAAAGCTTCCTGACTGAAGCCTTGGCTGCTGCGAAGCTCGCGGATTCGTTGTCCGAAGCACTTTCTGAGATTTTGATTTGGTTGCATTCCCGAATGATGGGTCGTTGTGCTCTAATCGTGAACACACCAATCGTTGACACACTAATTGATACATTGGTGTCCACGAATCGCCTGACGGCGAGTAGGCACACCTGCAAGGATGGATCATGAACGAGCAGATTTTCGTACTGACTACCCAGAAGAAAACCACCAATCACATCTTGCACCTGTTGTTGTGCATCCCGACATTTGGGCTGTGGCTCTTGGTCTGGGGTGTCACGATGCGGAGCAACGACAGTCACAACCGCAAGATCGATAGGCAGATCAGTCAGATCATGGAGTACAAGGTGCAAGGTCTGAACGATGTAGAGACCTACCAGCGAGTAAAGTCAGATGATGCTGCTACCAAATTGCGTAGCGATCAGATATTCGTGATTACCGTAACCGCAGTTACCGTTGCTGCATTCTTTTTGTTGAAGTAATAGCGGGTGCATCACTTGATATTGACCATGCAGATGATCAAGCGGTAACAATGCTGACTGAAGAGTTAGCACAGACAATGCGTAGCATTGAGGTCAAGAGGCATGCACGGTGTAGCCGTAGGGTGATTCTGCTAGGAAGTGATTGGCGGATTAAATTCATTCATGAATCCGCCTCTCTGGAAAAAGACAGTCGCAGACTTCGCCTTGATCGTGCTAACACTACAGCGAAGCTGTGGATAGTAGTCAGAGGTAAGCGGACGCTTATAAGTGATCGCCATCTATGATGGCTGATGGATTTTTTATCCATTCATCAGCCCACCTTTTCTACCCGTGCTAACCCTACGGCTTTGCCGTTCCACTGTGCTCAAGTCGAGAGGTTCTCTCTCCACGTGGAAAGCCCGCCGTTCGCTTCGCTCTCTTATTATATCCTGCCGTAATTAACCAACAGAGCCAAACGGGTCTTCGACAAAGTCCGCTTCATCCAGATCGAACTCTTCCCCCCATGCTTTGGGCTCAAAAAGCTTCATCTCCAGACGCTGCTGCTCTGCTGGGTGAGTGTCCAGATACCGTTCGATGTTTCGGAGGGCAACACGGCCAGCCGCAGCAAGGTATCGACCATACCGCTCACTGACCGGCTCCAGATCATGGTTGCGGAAGACGGGGTTGCCTGCAATCGCGTCAGTTGAAATCACCGCCATTGTGATGACCTTCCGTACGTAGCCCGGCCTGATGTTCAGTTTGCCATTGCTGCTTTCAACTGAGATGTACATGCCTGCCATAACGGCATCTTCGATCCAGTGAGCATTCTCAGTAATCGCCACCTTGATGATCGCAGCAAACGGATTTAAGCATACCTTCGGTTTGGGGCCGCGCGTCGGTTTGGAGCTGGGAACATCGACGACGGTTGTTGGTTTAGCTGGCGCTGGAACACCGAAATCTACGTACACCACATTATCGTTTTTCCTGACATCCATCGGATGCAGGTGCTGGCTCGGGCTGGCTGGCGGTCGTGGAATTCCACATCGGTACTGTTCGATCTTGATTTGGAGTGATGAAACGACAAACTGCCCATAGATTTCGCCAGTGTGCTTATCGATTCTGAAACCATCAATAATACTGGTGCGGCAATTTTGGAATTGAGGCAGGTAGCCGGAGGTGCTCTGAGTACTGACAGCGTTGGTTACCAAATTTGAGGCGAAAGCGTGTTGCATGGTCAATTCTCCTGTTCAAGTTTCAATTCATAGGCATGAGCCTCGTTAGGTTGTGGTTACCGCAAGCAACTGCCTGCGGTGGTACGTCGTTACAGCTGTTTAATCCCGGATGTGGCGCGAGTAGGTGCGTAGTCTCTCAATCACACGGACGTCAACCTGTGATTCGTAGAGGTCTGCCAGCTCATTGCAGTACTTTCTGTGAGTCGCTTGGTATACCTTGAAAGCTTCCGTAATGTCGTGGAATGTCCCCAAATCAACTCGTTTGCCGAACATTGAAAGAACAGATACCACTCCGTTTCCACTGGATGCTGCACTGACCCCAATTGGTAAAATGCCACGTCGGCTGCGAGTGTCCCGAAACACCTGATTGATCAGCTTGGGAACCACCGAGCAGAACTCTGGCGAGTAAACATTATTCCGTGAATCAAGAATGTCTTTATCCAGCTCTGCATCTTTAGCGCCAGCATATGGCTGTGCAGCAAACCATGCTGCAAACTCCTGATAGTCGTGCCATTTAGGGCAAACTGTGCAGTCATCGTAGGCTGACTTGTCTTCCCGATAACACCGTTCCATCATGTTTACCCAGCGTTTGTAAGGCGTTCCCGCCCCAACCTTGAAGTAAGGCATTCCTAACGCTTTGCGTTGCTTCCATGAGTTGTAGCCCACGCCACAGATTCCGCCGGTTCCGCCTGAGGAACTAAAAAGGGGGGCCTCTTCGCCCAGCGAATAGTCGAGATGCATTCCGATCAGGTGCGGCAGCACACGGATGGTTTTGATGTTGAACGTTTCATTACTTTGATTCATGGATTCCTCCTAGATAGTGAAAAAAGATGCAAAAAAAACCGACTCATAGGTCGGCATCGTCGTCATCGTTCTATCTTCATTGAAGGAATGAACTCTGTTAGCGTCGGTGCTCGGCCTCGTTTCTGAGTTGGATCATTTGTGGATGATTCATGGTTAATCTCACGATGTAACTTTGACCGTCGTTGGTGGTCAACCAATGTTTAGACAGCACAATGCCGATCATCTGGCACTGCATGGGTGCGGGACGTATTCGGTATGTTTTGTCGATTTGAGAATTATCAGTCAAAGTGCCACCATTCGTCAAGCGTTATTTGTTGCATGTGCCAATAGATTGATGTAGGCATACCGCAAAAACGATGGTTTAGCCGCATCTAATATCCCGTTCGTACGAAACCAATTATCAGCGGAGAGAAAGCATCCTGCTTAGTCCATACAGCCATGTAAGCCCGTAAACACTGGACTTAACGACGGTTATCCCTCAGGACATGACGAATACAGTGCAGGTTATGCTCGAGTTTATCGGTGGTTTCTAACGAGTTTTCGGAGCCACCAATAGCCCACAACAACACTGTCACTGACCACCGCAAACGAGCAATTCCCGAAGCATCTCCGAGATGGTCTCAACGGGCACCCCTGAACCGTAGACATCAAAAGTTATCGTGCCCGACGAACGTAGCCCTTGCTTAGGTGAGGGTTTTGTCTCCGGGGGGCAGGTGGATATGGGCACTCGTGACGCTCAAATAGTTGTGTCCCTTGGATGCGCCGGATCGGTTGGCGTCTGGTCGAGTTACTCAGTTAACATCCGCGAAATTGATCAGATACAGGTGAGCGGATGAACACTAGGCGTAAGAAGCTTCTAGGTTGGACGATTTTTGGTGCGGTTATTTCCGCCTTTGTCGGCACTGTCATAAAGATGCTAGTGACGGATCAGTGGCCGCTTCTTCGCCCGTTAGTTTCCACTGGCTGGGATAGGACATTGGCAGTCTTCACGTGGCTTGATCAGACTGCGGCGCTCCCGCATTGGGTAGTCATCATTGTTCCGTTAATGATGCTCTTCTTGATGGCGATTTTGGTTTGGTCGCTGAATTCAGCAGGCGAGAAATTGATTGCTGCTCAAGCGAAGATTGCTGAGTTGAGAACCCCATCAGTGCCGCCTCTCACCAAAAATCAAGACAAGGTGATAGGTGCGATTGCTATTTACGGCAGTGCTGGCAAGAGGTGCCCAACCAAAGAGTTTCCTGCTCACATTGATCTTACGTTTTTGGAGGTAGATGGAGCATTGGACGTTCTGGAGGCGAGGAAAATGGTTTCGTTCGAATACGCCACGTCTGGAAGGTACGTCACCCTGACTGCCGTTGGCCGTGCATATGTCCTACACCCGGATTTCGATATTGGCGCTGCAACAGCAACGCAGTAATCACCTACGCTATAGCGTCCAGCAGAGCGGGGCTATTAGGGCGGTTGGAAGTTGGAGTAGCAAAGCGGGAGCTACCTCGTTACTCCGTCACGCCATGACGTGCCTTCAAAGCGGCAAGAAGGTCTGGTGGCAATTGGTCCCAAGATTCAGTTTTTTCGAAGATGGCCTCCACATCGTTCATCTCGCCTTGGATTACCTGAAGGTCAATATACTCATCCATCATTGCTTCGAAGCGGATGTTGCCACCCTTGTGCATCAGGTAGAACATCAGGTTTGTCGCTTCATCGCTGAATAGGGTAGGGATGGCGTTGTTCTTGCTGACCCAATACGTCTCATCTGTTCTGCCTTTCTTGTTAACAAAGATGTGAAGACCCAATCTCTTGATGAGGTTGTTAGCAGCCACCCGGCCTTCAAACGAAACGAGGTCCAGCTTCTCAAAGAAGTTCTCTTTGTTCATCACCTTGTCTGCTGCCAGTTGCTCAGTCAGAGATGTGCGTTCAGCGTCAAGTATTCCAATGCTGGCTTCCAACTCGTGAAGAAGCTTGGCAGTGATGCGGGACGGGAATTCGGTATGTGAGGCTTCTGCTTCCAACTGCTTGCCTTTGAGTTCTGCAAGCCGACCTTCAAGAATCTGAATCGATTTCTGCAAGCTGCCTGAGCTGTCCTGCACCAATGACAGGCTATCGACCTTGGTTAGAATCTCTTTGAAGACTGCTTCAGTGCGTGGGGCGCTGATGATACCGGCGTCACACAGTCCTCTCGTGGTCTTGGAGCACTTGAAATATTTCCGGCCACGCTGACCTTGAAGGTGCATGAGTGCCCCGCATTTGTAGCAGTTCAGAATTCCAGCAAGCAGGTTGAAGTTGGTGGTGTTCTTGGTGACGGTGTGAGTTTTGCGGGACGATCTGGCGGCATGGGCCAGGTAGTATTCGTCCTCAGTCACCACAGCAGGGAAGTAGCCTTTGACGGGCTCACCGTCTGGAGTTCTTTTGCCGTCTATGAAGATGTGGGGTTGATACTCGCCCAAAACCGCACGACTACCGAGGATATGACGCACGGTCGAGAAGCCCCATAGGCCGCTGAAGTTCTTCCTGCCAGCACTGAATGCGGGGATACCTTCCTGATTCAATGTCGCTGCAATGATGCGGGAACCGTAGCCCTTGGTGGATAACTCAAAGATGCGGCGTACAACGGCAACGTTGGCAGCATTCAGTACGTAACCATCGGGTGTCACGTCCAGCCAGAGGGGGCGAAGCTTCCCTAGAGGCTTGCCAGTTTCACGCGCATCGTTCTGTTTATTACGCCATGCTGAAGATACCCGGCCACCCTTGGTTGCCGATTCCTCGTGTGCTCGGGACATCGAGATAATCGAGATGATTAGATCGAGTTCGTTGTAATCCTTGGTGTACAGGCGCTTGTCCACACTGGTGTAGACGTTGATACCTTTAGCCAGTAGATCAAGGAAACGGGGAAGGGCGTCCCTCACCTTTTCGCGTGAGAGACGGTCTAGCGATTCGACGACAAGATAACTGCCCGGTGGGATGGTCCCGTCTTCAACGAAGCTCAGGAATCGAGCTAGCTCGCCAGTGTCGTCAAGGTGTTTGCCTTTGAATGCTGAGCGGCCTGCATCGAAGAAAAGGTATTCACGAGGGTCAGCCAGCTCTAGGTCATTTTCATCACAGAACGCCTTGGCGGCTTTCACTTGCCTTGCGTAGCTGTCGCCTGCTGATTGTTTGGCACTGCTGAATCGGATGTAGCTGAAGACCTTCCCCACAACGCAAACCTGCCCAAATCTTTAAGGTAGGTAATTGTAACAACACTTCTTGAATTTCTGCCCGCTGGTGCACGGGCAGGCATCGTTGCGTCCGGCCTTGAGTTGCACGGTGGGGTCGATGAAGTACCAGTGCCCGGCGTTCTGCACGAACGAGGAGCGCTCGCGGTGGCTGTGTTCACCGCCCCCGTCATGCCAGCGTGCGGTGAAGGTGACGAACGCGTGTTCCGGTTGACCGCCGAATACCTCGGAGCTTTCCACCTCAAGGCCCAGCCAGGTGCTTTTCGCGCTCCAGTCGCTGATGGACTGACGATCCAGGCCGGCCTGTTGCGCGGGCAGGGTGGTCGCCACCAGGTAGTCGATCAGCCCCAGCACATAGGCGCTGTAGCGCGAGCGCATCAAGGCTTCGGCACATGGCGCCGGATGTCCGGCGTGGTAATGGCCGCAGCAGGCATCGAGCAGGGTGCCGCTGCCGCAAGGGCAAATGGATGTACTCATTGCGTTACCACCAATATTTCCCGAAGTTTTCCGGATTGGCCCAGAACCGCGAATTGAGCCAGTCGGGCACCTGTTTATAGTCAAGCAGATCGTAGGTGAACAGCGTCAGCACTTGTTCGTCGCGCTGGAAGCGTTCGCTGGCTTGCAAGGCCAGGGAAAAGAAATCCGTCTCCTGCCAGCCGCTGGCCGGCAGATCCGCCAGCACCGCGATGCGACTGGCGTTCAGGTTACGAATCCCGCCTAACAGATTCAGACCGTCACGCTTTGGCAGGTGTTCAAGGCAATCGACCACTAGCGCCAGGTCAAAACGACGCGCCGCCAGCTCGGCCGGCAACGCACCGGGCGCTGCATGCGCCACGCAGCAATCCGGGTGCGCGAGCTTGAACGCTTCAAGCGCGGGAAACTCGCTGGCGCCGATCAACAACAGGCGCGCGGGGGCGTATCGATCAAGCAAAGCAGCCAACGCCTGCTGGGGCGTGCGTGAAGAAATACCTGCAATCATCAGAGATCCTCAATCAGAGCGCCAAGACTAGCCTGCCCGAACGTCCGGGCCTAGAGCGGGATTCCTGCAAAAGCGGCGATCTGCCGTGAACACGGGGCAAAACAGCAATGGCCTATTGCTGGCGGAGATTAAAACTCCGGTCTTTACTCCCTGAATCGGTTCTAAGCCGATCCCTCAGGAGAAAACTAGATGAGCATAGTTCGGACAGCATTACCCTTGGTTCTGCTAACCAGTGTGTTGACTGGTTGCGCAGGTTTGCAGAAAACCGACTGGCCGACCTGTGCGGCGGTCGGCGGTGTCATCGGTGCGGGTCTCGGTGCGACCGAGAGCTCGGCATGGGCGGGGTATGGCGCGCTGGTCGTCGGCGGTACGGCGGCGGCGTATTGCTGGGTGCATGGCGATGGCGACGAAGACGGTGATGGTGTGCCGGACAGTCGTGACAAGTGCCCGGGCACGCCTAAAGGCGTGAGAGTCGATGCCGATGGCTGCCCTCCACCGGTGCCTGCACCAGTGGTCGAAGAGGCTGTGGTGGTCAAGGAAGAAGTCATTGTCATCCGCGATGTTCACTTCCAGTTCGACAAAGCCACGCTCACGCCTTCCGACAAAGACGTACTCAACACAATCGCCACGCGCCTGAAACAGGAAGCCTCCACCGCCCAATTGACCGTGACCGGTCACACCGACAGCGTGGGCAGCGATGCCTACAACCAGAAACTGTCGGATAAGCGTGCTCACTCGGTGGTTGAGTACCTGATTTCCCAAGGCGTAACACGCAGCAGCTTCGTGTCTGTGACCGGTGCCGGTGAGAGCCAGCCGGTGGCCGATAACAAAACTGCAGACGGCCGTGCCCTGAATCGTCGCACGGAAATCAAAATCAACCGCTAAGCCCCATCCGCTCCGCGGCTTGTGCAGTCGCGGATGCGGGTCTTTACTCCTGTGTAACCGGTATGGGCCGGTGACACAGGAGCTTTCCATATGAGCGTTCTCACACGGACCGTCTTGCCGGTTCTGCTAATAGGCAGCCTGTTGACCGGTTGCGCAACTCACAGCGATGGCACTGCCCCCCTCAATCAACGTACGTGGCCGATCTGCAGCGTGATCGGTGGACTGGTCGGCGGAGGCCTGGGTGCGATCGAAAGTGCCGGCTGGGCAGGCGGTGGAGCAGCGCTCGGTATCTTGACCGGTGGCTTGATCTGTTACGCCCAGGATGGCGATGAGGACGAAGACGGCGTTTTCGATCGACGTGATCGTTGCCCCGATACACCTGCCAACACCCCTGTTGAACACCATGGTTGTCCGCTGCCGCAGTATCCGGCCAGCGTGAAACCTGCCGAACCCGTGCCACCCGAAGTCATCACCCTGCCCGGCGACGTGCTGTTTGCATTCAATAAGTCCGACCTGACCCCCGCTGCACGCAGTCAGCTGGATGAGTTGATGGCCAAATTGCAAAACGCCGATGTCGTGAGCATCAAGGTGATCGGCCATACCGACAGCGTGGGTTCGGATGCCTATAACCAGGCACTCTCGGAGCGTCGTGCCAGCAGTGTCGCGGCCTATCTGTTGAGCCAGGGCCTGGCGCCGAACAAACTCACCAGTGAAGGCAAGGGCGAAAGCCAGCCGGTGGCCGACAACGAAACGGATGAAGGACGCGCGAAAAACCGTCGGGTGGAGTTGCACGTTAATCGCTAAGCCCCGAAATAGAGCCGTCGGACACCATCAAGGTTGATCCGACGGCCATTCGGCGGCCTTCATGAAGAATTTTCTGTTGCCCTCTGGCTTATCCCTTGCGGAAGCCGTTACTGTGCGTGCAAAGAATAATTCTCAACGGGGGGCGTATGAAGGTGATTTGGGGGCTGGGGAAGTTGTTGACCCTGCTGTTCTGGCTGGTGGTGCTGGTCAATCTGCTGATGCCGTTTGTCAATCCGCTGCATCAGTTGGTCAATGTGGCGGGCGGCTTGCTGGCGGCCCTCCATCTTCTTGAGGCGGTGTTCTGTTTCCGCAGCCTCAGAGGTCGCGCCCACCCTTGGCGTGATCGCTTGAAGATCCTGTTCTTCGGCGTATTCCACCTGCAAACCCTCCCGGCTCCGACCGCATCGAAGGCTTCCCATGCGTAAACTCTGTCTGCTCGCCACACTCATCAGCCCATTGGCCTGCGCTCAGGTAGTCAGTGTCGAAAACAATTCGTTGATGCGCCTGCCCAACACCGCCAGCACCTTGCAGCTTGAACGCCTGGAAGTCGCCGATTACGGCACCTTGCTGATTCCTTCGAACGTGACTGAAGTCACCGTCGGCGAATTGCATCTGGGGCGCGAGGCGCGGATCGCCATCGTGCCAAGCGAACAGGCACTGGAATTGAAAGTCAGCCGTGCCGAGTTGTCGGAAGGCAGCCAGATCACCGCTCGCGGGGCGCCGGGGACTTACCTCAAGGCTGCTCGCTCGGGACGTAACCTGAATTTGCAGATCAAGGCGCTGAATGCGCCACAGTTGTCGGTTGATGCTCGCGGGGGCGCGGGTGCGCCAGGTTTTGTCGGGCTCGACGGGGCCAACGGTCAGGCACCGGGTTGCACCTGGGGCCAGGCGGGGCGTGGTGCCGATGGCAGCAACGGCAGTGATGGCCAGCCGGGCGCGCCCGGTGCGCTGGTCAGGCTGGAAGTGCCACGTGATTACCCGGTTGAACAGATCAAGGTTCAGGTGGCGGGCGGTGCCGGTGGCCTCGCAGGGCCTGGTGGCAAACCGGGTGCCGGCGGCAAGGCCAAGGGCTGCCTCGTTTACGAGGCCGATGGCGGCAAAAGCGGCCGACCTGGGGTTGATGGCCAGCCGGGGCCTGCGGGCGCGGCGGGGGCGGTGACTGTTCAGCGGTTGTAAGTAATTTCTGAAATGTGTGTCGTCTGATCGATTGTCTTCGCGGGCAAGCCCGCTCCCACAGGTTTTGAGTCGTTCACAAATGAGTTGAACAACTCAAAACCTGTGGGAGCGAGGCTTGCCCGCGAAGCTTTTAAAACATCGGACGTGCCGCAGCAATCGCCACCAGCACCAACCCGACAATCAAATTGATCCCCACCAGTTTGCGAATTTTCCCAAGCGTCGCAGCCCCGGTCGGCCAATCCTGCGCGGCCACCGCCGTGCGCAACTCCGGCAGCAGCAACACCTGAATCCGGATAAACAGCGCGGTCATCACCACGTACAACCCCATCATGACCTGCACATAACGCGGCGCGGCCTCAAACCCGGCGTATTGCAGATGAATCATGCCCACGCCGCTGATCGGCAACAGCACCACCGCGACCCAGACCCAGCGGAAAAAACCTTGAAACACTTCCACCCACAGCTTCAACCGCGCGGGGCCTTCCAGTGCCTTCATCGCCGCGGGCCGCAAGACCATCCAGGCGAAAAACATGCCGCCCACCCACACCAGGGCGGACAGGACATGCAGGGTGTAAACGATGCCAAAAGGTGTCATTGAGGTACTCCGTTCTGCGCGGGATTAATTAGCGGGGTATGATAGCGGCCGAACCGAACCACTGAAAATTTATCCAGCGTTTTTTGCGCCCGACAATCCATGATCAGCACCGAACTCAAAACCACGATCCAGGGCGCCTACTCGCGTTTTCTAGAGGCCAAGAGCCTCAAACCGCGCTACGGCCAACGCCTGATGATCGCCGAAATTGCCAAGGTCCTCGGTGACATCGACACCGACGACGAAGGCCGGCGCAGTGGCGACCCCGCGATTGTCGCGGTGGAAGCCGGCACCGGTACCGGCAAAACCGTGGCCTACAGCCTGGCGGCAATCCCCACGGCCAAGGCCGCCGGCAAACGCCTGGTGATCGCCACGGCCACCGTGGCCCTGCAAGAGCAGATCGTCTACAAGGATTTGCCTGACCTGATGCGCAACAGCGGGCTGAATTTCAGCTTCGCGTTGGCCAAGGGTCGCGGGCGCTACATGTGCCTGTCCAAGCTCGACATGTTGCTCCAGGAAGGTCACGCGCAAACCGCCACCGCGCAGCTGTTTGAAGAAGAAGGCTTCAAGATCGAGGTCGACGAGGCCAGTCAGAAGCTGTTCACCAGCATGATCGAGAAGCTCGCCGGCAATAAATGGGACGGCGACCGCGACAGTTGGTCCACCGCCCTCGAAGACGCCGACTGGGCACGCCTGACCACCGATCACAGCCAGTGCACCAACCGTCATTGCCCGAACTTCGGCCAGTGCGCCTTCTACAAGGCCCGCGAAGGCATGGGCAAGGTTGACGTGATCGTCACCAACCACGACATGGTCCTCGCGGATCTGGCATTGGGCGGCGGTGCGGTTCTGCCGGACCCGCGCGACACCATCTACGTGTTCGACGAAGGCCACCACCTGCCGGATAAGGCCATCGGCCACTTCGCCCATTACACGCGCCTGCGTTCCACCGCCGACTGGCTGGAAACCACCGCCAAGAACCTCACTAAATTGCTCGCCCAGCATCCGCTGCCGGGTGACCTGGGCAAGTTGATCGAGCAGGTGCCGGAACTGGCCCGTGAGATCAAGACCCAGCAACAGTTCATGTTCTCTGCCTGCGAACAGGTCGCCGATTTCAAACCCGGCGAAGACGTCGAGGGCCGTGAACGGCCGCGTCACCGCTTCGTCGGCGGGGTGATTCCAGAGCATATGCGAGAAATGGGCGTCGAGCTGAAGAAGGGCTTTGCCCGTCTGACCGACCTGTTCACCCGGCTCACCGAACTGCTCAAGGAAGGCATGGACGGCGAGGTCAACATCGGCATCGCCAGCAACCAGGCCGAGGAGTGGTATCCGCTGTTCGGCAGCCTGTTGTCGCGCTCTTCGGGCAACTGGGAATTGTGGGTCGCGTTTACCGCTGAAGACCCGGAAGACAACCCGCCCATGGCCCGTTGGCTGACCCTGGCCGAAAGCGGTTCGCTGTTCGACATCGAGGTCAACGCGAGCCCGATCCTCGCGGCGGAAATGCTCCGGCGCAACCTGTGGAACGTGGCCTATGGCGCGCTGGTGACTTCGGCGACCCTGACCGCGCTCGGCACGTTCGACCGTTTCCGCATGCGCGCCGGCTTGCCGAAAAAAGCCGTGACCGCCGTGGTCCCGAGCCCGTTCCATCACGCCGATGCCGGTGTGCTGCGGGTGCCGGACCTGAAAGCCGATCCCCGTGATGCACCAGCCCACACCGCGGCGATCATTCGCGATCTGCCGCAGCTGGTGGAAGGTTCGCGTGGCACCCTGGTGCTTTTCTCCTCGCGTAAACAGATGCAGGACGTGTTCGACGGCCTGGACCGCGACTGGCGCAAGCAAGTGTTCATTCAAGGCAACCTGTCGAAACAGGAAACCCTGAACAAGCACAAGGCGCGGGTCGATGGCGGTGATTCCAGCGTGCTGTTCGGCCTGGCGAGTTTTGCCGAAGGGGTCGACTTGCCCGGTGCGTATTGCGAACACGTGGTGATCGCGAAGATTCCATTCTCGGTGCCCGATGACCCGGTCGAAGCCGCGTTGGCCGAATGGATCGAAGCCCGTGGCGGCAATCCGTTCATGGAAATCTCCGTGCCGGACGCCTCGCTGAAGCTGGTCCAGGCCTGCGGTCGCTTGCTGCGCACCGAAGAAGACCGCGGCACCATCACCCTGCTGGATCGGCGCCTGGTTACCCAGCGTTACGGCAAAGCGATCCTCAACGCGTTGCCGCCATTCCGTCGCGAAATTTCCTGAAACACCGGTGGGCTTTTTAGCCCGCCGCGTTGTCTATCGTTCAGTCACCACTTTTCCATTGGCCCATTGAGGGTCGTCAGGGAGAACCACGTTCCTATGATTCGCCGTTCGCTGCCTGCTGTATTCGCCTTGATCTTCGCAGCCCCTTTGCTGGCGGCCCCTGCCGGCCAACAGACGCTGTTCAACTTTGTGCGTCCCGCTGATGTGGTTCAGGTGGCGACTCAGGATGCCAGCCTGCCGCAATCCAACGCGGAGCAAACGGCCGAAGGCGAAGTGCTGCGACGGGTGACGTTCAACCCGGTGGCGCAACCGACCTTGCGTCTGACCCCGCAAACCGGCGCCTGGGACTGGTCGCAGTCCGGCGTGATGAGCTTGCGCATCCAGAGCGCGATGGATTGGGCCGTGACCCTGTACGTGAAAATCCAGAGCAACGATGGCAAGACCCTGATCAGTCGGGTCGATTTGCCCGCCGGGCCGGCGCAGACCTTGCTGGTGCCGCTGCAACCGACTTCGCCGCTGAGCCAGGGCATGAAAGCCGGGCCGCCGATGCCGATGACCTTTGACGGCCAACGCGTGTTGCTGGCCAGCAGCACCGGTGAGCTGGATCGCAGCCAGGTGGTGTCTGTGACGTTGTCGATGGATCAGCCGAAAGTGGCCCAAAGCATCCTGCTTGAGCGCTTCGGCGTGCAGGACGGTGAAGCCGTGACCAAGGCTGCTTATGGCGGCCTGGTGGACGCCTACGGTCAATCGACCCGGGCCAAATGGCCGGAGAAAGTCAGTAGCGATGAGCAACTGAAAAGCGCTGCCGCCAAGGAACAGCAACAAACCAAAAACTGGCTTGCCGAGCGCGAGAAGTCGTCCCTGGACAAGTTCGGCGGCTGGAACAAAGGCCCGGCGTTCAAGGCCAGCGGCTTTTTCCGCACTGAAAAGCGTGACGGCCGCTGGTACCTGGTGACCCCGGAAGGGCATCCGTTCTATTCGCTCGGGGTCAACACCGTCACCCCGGACGTCAACCAGACCTACATCGCCGGCCGCGAGTGGATGTTTGAATCCCTGCCAAAACCGGAAGAACCGCTGGCCAGCCATTTTGGCGAAGGCGACAACCGTGGCGGCAACGGCGCTGATCAGGGCCGTGGCTATAACGCCGGTCGCTGGTACGACTTCTATGGCGCTAACTTGCAGCGCCTGTATGGCGCGCCATGCGGGCTGGGCAGCGACACCAAGGCGGGCGTTGCCGAAGCGGCCAAGGCTGACGCGGTCGAGGCCACGGCCGACAAGGCCGCCGAACAACCTGTCGCGCCAACGACTGCCGAATCCGGTGTCGCCGAAGCCGCCAAGACCGGCGCAGAGGAAGCGACCGTCGCGAAAGCGGCTGAGCAAGCCCCCGCTGAACCCTGCAAAGCAGTAGTAGATGAAAAACGCTGGGCCAGCCATACCCTGGATCGCCTGCAAGCCTGGGGTTTCAACACTGTCGGCAACTGGAGCGCCCCGGTGCTGGCCAATGCTGACCGCGTGCCGTACACCTTGCCGCTGTCGATCGTCGGCGATTACGCGAGCATCAGCACCGGCACCGATTGGTGGGGCGGCATGCCCGACCCGTTTGACCCGCGCTTCGCCATGGCCACCGAACGCGCCGTGGCCATCGCCGCCCGCGACCATCGCGACGATCCTTGGCTGATCGGTTACTTCGCCGACAACGAACTGGCCTGGGCCGGCCCCGGCGACGATCCGAAAGCCCGTTATGCGTTGGCCTACGGCACCTTGAAAATGACCACTGACGTGCCGGCCAAGCGTGCGTTCCTCAAGCAATTGCGCGACAAGTACCGCAATCAGGCCGGCCTTTCCAAAGCCTGGGGCATCGAATTGCCCGCCTGGGAATTGATGGAAGACCCGGGTTTCGTGCCGCCGCTGCCGAGCGCCGAACACCCGGAAATCGAGGCTGACTTCAAATACTTCCAGAAGGTCTTTGCCGATACCTACTTCAAGACCCTCTCCGATTCGCTCAAGTGGCACGCGCCGAACCAGCTGTTGCTGGGCGGTCGTTTCGCCCTCAGCACCCCGGAAGCCGTTGAGTCCTGCGCGCAGTATTGCGACGTGGTGAGCTTCAACATGTACACCCTGAAACCGCAGGACGGCTATGACTTCGCCAAATTGCGCAGCCTGGACAAACCGGTGCTGATCACCGAGTTCAACTTCGGCTCGGCGGATCGCGGCCCGTTCTGGGGCGGTGTGACGCAACTGGCCAAGGAAGAAGACCGTGGCCCGGCCTATGCCAACTTCCTCAAACAGGCGCTGAGCGAACCGTCGATTGTCGGCGTGCACTGGTTCCAGTACCTCGATCAACCGGTGACTGGCCGCCTGCTGGATGGCGAGAACGGTCACTTTGGCCTGGTGGGCATTACCGATCTGCCGTTCCAGGGCTTTGTCGACAGCGTGCGCAAGAGCAACCTGGCGACCGTCGATCAGTTGGGTAAAGAGGCCGAGAAGGCCAAGGCGGAAGCTGACAAAGCCAGCCACGACGCAGAGGGCGGGCGAAAGGCTGAAGCCGGCAAAGGCCCGGGGAAGGACGCTGGTCATGCGGGCGGGCATTCGGCTAATGGCCACTGAGTCCTGTTAGACCGCGTTATCGTTCATCGCGAGCAAGCCTCGCTCCTACAGGATTACGCATCCCCTGTAGGAGCGAGGCTTGCCCGCGAAGGGGCCCTCAAAGGCGCCACACATTTCTGATCCAATCCATGGGCAACCGACCGCCCAGCCCGCACCTGTTCCCAAATCCCCCAAGGGCTGGAACAATGCGGACCACTTTGTAGAATTCGGGGAGTTGCGGGTGCAGATTCAGGGTCATTACGAGCTTAAGTTCGAAGCCGTACGCGAAGCGTTCGCGGCGTTGTTCGACGATCCTCAGGAACGTGGCGCGGCGTTGTGCATTCGGGTCGGTGGCGAAACCGTCCTCGACCTCTGGGCCGGTACTTCCGACAAGGATGGCCTCGAAGCCTGGCACAGCGACACCATCGCCAACCTGTTCTCCTGCACCAAGACCTTCACCGCCGTCACCGCCCTGCAATTGGTGGCCGAAGGCAAGCTGCAACTGGATGCTCCGGTGGCGCGCTACTGGCCCGAATTCGCCGCTGCCGGCAAAGAATCCGTCACCTTGCGTCAGTTGCTCTGCCATCAGGCCGGCCTGCCGGCACTTCGCGAGTTGCTGGCGCCCGAAGCGCTTTACGACTGGCACACCATGGTCGATGCCCTGGCCGCCGAAACGCCATGGTGGACACCGGGCGAGGGCCACGGTTACGCGGCGATCACCTATGGCTGGCTGATGGGCGAGTTGCTGCGCCGTGCCGACGGTCGTGGGCCGGGCGCCTCGATTGTGGCGCGGGTCGCGAAGCCTTTGGGGCTGGATTTCCATGTCGGCCTGGCGGACGAAGAGTTCCACCGCGTGGCGCACATCGCCCGTGGCAAGGGCAACGTCGGCGATGCCGCGGCCCAGCGCTTGCTGCAAGTGACCATGCGCGAGCCGACCGCCATGACGACCCGGGCGTTCACCAACCCGCCGTCGATCATGACCAGCACCAACAAACCCGAATGGCGCCGGATGCAACAACCGGCCGCCAATGGCCACGGCAACGCCCGTAGCCTCGCGGGTTTCTACGCCGGCCTGCTCGACGGCAGCCTGCTGGAAAGCGAGATGCTCGAGGAGCTGACCCGCGAACACAGCCTCGGCGAAGACAAGACTTTATTGACCCGGACCCGTTTTGGCCTGGGTTGCATGCTCGATCAACCGGATGTTCCCAATGCCACCTACGGCCTTGGTCCACGGGCATTCGGCCATCCGGGCGCTGGTGGCTCCATCGGTTTTGCTGACCCGGAACACGATGTGGCCTTTGGATTTGTGACAAATACCCTGGGGCCGTACGTCTTGATGGATCCGCGCGCGCAGAAGCTTGCGCGGGTACTGGCCACTTGTCTGTAAAACGCACTCTCGGGTTCCAGGGCCGGAACCCGAAGGCCTTTATGTTTTCCAAGCGTCTGTTTATCCGGGTCACGCCGGCCTGATTTTTTATGACTTCATTTTGTGGATATCCAATGTCATTCAATAAAACCACCCTCGCCTTGGCCCTGTGTGTCGCTATCACCGGTTGTGCACAGACTCCACAAAGTGATTCGGATGGCAGCAGCTGGTGGCCGTTTGGCTCCTCCGACAAAGTTGCGGCGAAAGATCCAGCCAAAGCCCCGGCCCCAACTCCAGCCCCCGCCCCATTGAAACCTGCCGTCGCCGCCCCAGTGGCCAAGGCTGAAAGCGCCAGCCCATGGTACTGGCCGTTCGGCTCCGATGAAGTCGATGACAAGACCCTGGCCAAGCCCGAGGCAAAACCAGAGGTCAAACCGGTTGAAGTGGCCAAGGCTGAAGCCGATGCCGGTGGCAAATGGTGGTGGCCGTTCGGTGGTAAAGAACAACCGACCGCCAAGGTTGTGCCGATGCCGGATCCGAAAGTCACTCAAGCCTGGCTCGACGATTACGAACCACGCCTGCGCGAAGCGATCAAGGACAGCAACCTGCAACTCGAGCGTCGTGAAAACGTGTTGGTTGTCACCGCGCCGGTAGAAGGCTCGTTCAACCCGGATCGTCCAGCCATGCTGCTGCCGGTGACCCTAGGCCCGTTCACCCGTGTCGCGAAAATCCTTGAAGTCGATCCAAAGACTGCCGTGCTGGTACTCGGTCACAGCGATACCTCGGGTGCCGCACCGGCCAACGTCAAGCTGAGTCAGGAACGTGCACAAGCCGTGGCGGCGATCTTCCGCCTCAGCGGTTTGCAGCGTGATCGCCTGATGCTGCGCGGCATGGGTGGCGAAGCCCCTCGCGCAGCCAACGACAGCAATGAAGGTCGTGCCCTGAACCGTCGTGTGGAATTGCTGGTCACTCCGCAAAATACCATGGTCGCGCTGCTGAGCAAGTACAACATGCCGGCGCCGGCGCCAGTGAGGCTGGTCGCTGCCACAGACGTCAAGCCAGTGGTCAAGCCGGTGACCCCGGCACCCGCCGCGAAGAAAGCGGATGTGCCTGCTGCGAAAAAAGCCCCGGCCAAGAAAGCTGCCAAGGCTCCCGCGAAGAAAACACCGGCTAAAACCGCAACCCCGGCGAAGAAGACTGCGCCAGCCAAAGCCGCCGCAGCTGACAAGAAAGTCGTTGCCGCCGATGCGGTTAAAAAGTAACTCGTTAACCAAAAGGAATGCGCCATGACCCAGGGCCTGGCTGATATGCGTCGCGACTACACCCGTGATGGCCTGACCGAGGCGCAAGCCCCGGCCGAGCCGTTCGGGCTGTTCCATCAGTGGTTCGCCGACGCGGTGAAAACCGAGCAACCGCCGGTGGAGGCCAATGCCATGACCCTGGCCACGGTCGATCAGGACGGTCGGCCGCATTGCCGAATTCTGCTGCTCAAGGGCCTGGACGAGGAGGGCTTCACCTTCTTCACCAACTACGACAGCGCCAAAGGCCAGCATCTGGCGGCGAACCCGTTCGCTGCCATGACGTTTTTCTGGCCGAGCCTGGAGCGCCAGGTGCGCATCGAAGGGCGCGTTGCGAAGGTCACTGCTGAAGAGTCCGACGCTTATTTTCAGGTCCGCCCGCTGGGCAGTCGTCTCGGTGCCTGGGCGTCGCCCCAGAGCCGCGTGATCGCCGACCGTGCCGAGCTGGAAGCGCTGCTCAAGAACACCGAGCAACGTTTCAGCGACACCCAACCGCACTGCCCGGAACACTGGGGCGGTTACCGCTTGCTACCCGAGCGCATCGAGTTCTGGCAAGGCCGTCCGAGCCGCCTGCACGATCGCCTCAACTACCGTTTGCAAGGCGCCAACTGGATTCTTGAACGTCTGGCACCCTAGGCAGTCTACCGATCGGGATAGCCCGCCGCAGCGGCTTCAAGCCACTGCGGCAGGTCCCGGCGCTTGATCTTCTGCGCCTGAGCGCTTGCCAGTTGTTCGAGCATGAACGCTTTTTTCTGCTCGTCGTTACCCGCCAGTGCCAACGCCAGATCGCGGTCCATCCAGCGTTTGATCCGCACGTACAGCCACCAGTGGAAGTACAAACCGGCGACCGTGGTGACGACAATGATGAAGTAATCCATGAAAATCCTTGGGTCAGTGGCGCAGATTTTTCAGTTTGCCGCTACTGTGTGGTGAGTCCGAGGCGCCTGTACCGGGCCTGAATGAAACCATTTTTATCCCGGCGATGCCGTGACACGCGTCAAGCTGCGGAGTTTAATGAATACCTGTCCTTTGGAGTTGATGCTATGCGTAAGTCTGTTCTGCTGGTTGCTTCCTTTTCCACGATGGCGATGTTGCTCACTGGCTGCCAATCGAGCCTGACCGGTGACTCCTATTCCCGTGACGAAGCGCGTCGTGTGCAGACCGTTCGCATGGGCACCATCGAATCCCTGCGTCCGGTGAAAATCGAAGGCACCAAGACCCCGATCGGCGGCGCAGCGGGCGCAGTGGTCGGCGGTGTTGGCGGCAGCGCTATTGGCGGTGGTAAAGGCAGCATCGTCGCTGCAGTCATCGGCGCCGTGGCTGGCGGCCTGCTCGGTTCTGCCACCGAAGAAGGCCTGACCCGCACTCAAGGCGTTGAAATTACCGTGCGTGAAGACGACGGCAGCATGCGCGCCTATGTGCAGCAGGTTCAGGAGAACGAAGTGTTCCGTGTTGGCGAGCGGGTGCGGATTGCTACTGTGGATGGTACGAGCCGCGTTTCGCACTAAGCGGGAACGAGCGGTAAAAGAAAACCCCGACCGGGTGACTGGTTGGGGTTTTTTGTGTCTGGAGCTTTCAGTGTTGCCCGATTCCATACAATCAATCGTTGTTACAAAGTCCCATGTAGTACACCAAGTCTTCCTTAAAGGGAGCGCCCACTAAGCCCATGATTTCTCTGGATTGGTCGGGAGAAAGTGGGTGCTCACCCATCGGGACATCCCACAAAGTAGACCAGCCCATTACGTTCAGCACTGCTGTCTCTAAGGCTTGTGGCACATCCTTTTCGTATTGCAATGAATTGACGGGATTCGGTTCGGGGAAAAAACCAGTGAGTAAAATAAATATCATTTTTGTTCCTCATCATTACTTTGTGTAAGTTCGCCTTTCAGGTTTCGCATCATCGGTCTGTTCGCCCGTTTCGGCATTAAACTCCCCCAAGTGATCTCCCGCCCAGTTGTAGACTTCGACGGCGCCATGTTGGTAATCCCACTCATAAATTCGCTTTTTGCTTTCCCAACGTTTTCGATTTCCTTTGGTCCGGACGGGAATGGCATCGGGGAATGCTGGCAAATTTTTAGGCGGTGTGTGATATCGATGGTCAACGTTGAAAGGCTTTGCGACCACTACGTATAACGGCCTGACGCCAGAATTCGCCGGAAACACAAGAATGAAATCCTTGTAATCAGGCGGATAAACCGGATCGACGATGATGCTGTCAGCCGCTTTCGTCGGCGGATACACCCAAATATGCGGCGCTTGCGGTGCAGCCTCCAATGCCGGAATCCCAAGGATGTCCGAACCATCCACAGCCGGTGTCCAGATCAGCTCAACCCCATCCCCCAGATCCGCCACCTGCTGGCTTTCACGCAGCGTGAACTGCACAACATCAACCATTTCCCAGCCGCGGTTCTTGCCGGTGTAGAAGGCGTAGCCCTTGAGACTGCCATCAGCCTGTTGTTCAACTTGCAGGCGAACGCGGGTGCGGGCCTGCTTCAGGGTACGTAGTTGATCTTCGGTATAAAGCGCGCTGTCGACCAGACTCGGCGTCCAGAACAACGCGACCACCGTGGCCAACGCGGTGGCCCCGGCAGCGCCGATGGCTGCGACCGGAGCAGCGAGCGCCGGGGCACTCAGCGCAAGTCGGCCAATGCCAAGCGAGACGGTGCTGCCGCTGATGGTTTCTAGATTCAGCAGCCCGGTATCGTCTGCTTCACGGGCGCCAAGCCAGGCGACTTCCCCGTAATCCTTGAGGCTGTCGGTGGGCACCATGCCCGAGGGATTCGAGTAATCGATGATGGCGTCCGGCAGGTTGCAGGACTTGGCGAAGACGCATCCGGCACGAACGGATTCGTCCCTTTTTGCGGCGATCTCACGACTGCGCTCGAAGGCATCTTGCCTGGCGAGCATCGCATCGTAAGCGTTTTGTCGGGCGTCCCGCTCGGCCAGTTCGGCGGCCGTCATGAAGCGGTGAGTGACGTGATGTCCATCGCCGGACGGTGGGTTTTTAACCCTGGGGACTTCCTTGTTTCCAGCCACTGATCTTCCTTGCGTTCGTACATCGACAGCCCCAAACAAGGGGCTGTGCGACGTTAACGAACGAGGTCAAACGTGGCTGTAGGACGAATCCTGAATGTCGTTAAGAGTGTTCTCTATCACTCAGGATGGCAGCGCGGTGCGCTTGCGGCTCGCTGCCGCCGTCACCGCATAACCGATCAATGCCGCCAGAATCGAACCGGTCAAAATGCCCATCCGGTCCATCCCGGCGTATTCACTGACGCCCGGCTCGAAGGCCAGGGAGCCGACAAACAGGCTCATGGTAAAGCCGATCCCGCAGAGAATCGCTACACCCAGCACCTGGCCCCAGTTGGCGCCTTGAGGCAGGGCGGCGATGCCGATTTTCACGGCCAGCCAGGTCAGGCCGAACACACCGAGGGTTTTGCCCAGCAGCAGGCCTACGGCAATGCCCATTGGCACATGGTGGGTAAAGCTTTCCATGGTCACGCCGCTCATGGACAAACCGGCGTTGGCGAAGGCGAACAGCGGCAGGATGCCGTAGGCCACCCACGGGTGCAGGGCGTGTTCGAGGGTCAGCAGCGGCGACGGCTCGGCGTTTTTCGTGCGCAATGGGATGCAGAACGCCAGGGTCACACCGGCCAGCGTCGCGTGGACACCGCTCTTGAGTACGCAGACCCAGAGGATCAATCCGATGATCATGTACGGCCCGAGCTTGACCACGCCGAGCCGGTTCATCGCGATCAAGGCGACGATGCACGAGGCGGCCAATGCCAGCGAAAGCGTCGACAGGGTGCCGGAGTAGAAGATTGCAATGACGATGATGGCGCCGAGGTCGTCGATGATCGCGAGGGTCATCAGGAACAGTTTCAGCGACACCGGCACGCGCTTGCCCAGCAGGGCGAGGACGCCGAGGGCGAAGGCGATGTCGGTGGCCATCGGGATGGCCCAGCCACTCAGGGCGGCCGGGTTGTCACGGTTGAGAAACCAGTAGAGCAGCGCCGGAACGACCATGCCGCCAATCGCTGCCGCGCCGGGCAGGACGATCTGCGAAGGTTTCGACAGTTGACCGTCGAGGACTTCGCGCTTCACTTCCAGGCCGATCAGCAGGAAGAACAGGGCCATCAGGCCGTCGTTGATCCAGAGCAGCGCCGGTTTGGCGATTTGCAGCGCACCGACCTGCGCCACCACCGGCGTCTCCAGGAAACTGCTGTAGAGCCACGACAACGGGGAGTTGTTGATGATCAGGGCCAGGGCTGCCGCGGCGATCAATAGCAGACCGCTGGCAGCTTCCAACTGAAAGAAACGCGTGAAAGTGCTACGCAGAGGCAAGGTCGCTCTCCATCGAATAATCAAAAAGGTGGCACACCCTAACCCGTACCGTTAGTTGTTAAAACAAAAGTTATATTCTTTTTTGTTATATGCCGTTACAACGCGAAGGGCCGGCATGGACCTGAGCCTAGCAGTTGCCGAACGTATTGGGCCTCAGCTGTATCTGTGCTTAACGTGGGATTTTTCCTAAGCTTATTGGCTGAGCCCTGCGACAAGGCCGAACTCTTGTCCGATTCCACGAGAAAACCATCATGAGCGACAACCGACAGTGGGCCCGCGAAGCCATCCGGATTATCGAAGCCGACTTCCAGCGCAGCGCCGACACCCACCTGATCCCTTTGCCGCTCCCGGGTTTTCCGGGCATCGAGCTGTATTTCAAGGATGAGTCCAGCCACCCCACCGGCAGCCTCAAGCACCGGCTGGCGCGCTCGTTGTTCCTCTATGCATTGTGTAACGGCTGGCTCAAACCCGGTGCGCCGGTGATTGAAGCGTCCAGTGGTTCGACGGCGATTTCCGAGGCTTACTTCGCCAGGTTGCTGGGCTTGCCGTTCATTGCAGTGATGCCGGCGAGCACCTCCAAGGAGAAGATCGCGCAGATCGCTTTCTACGGCGGCAAGAGTCATCTGGTCGACGATCCGACGCAGATCTACGCCGAGTCCGAGCGCCTGGCCCGCGAACATGACGGTCACTTCATCGATCAGTTCACCTACGCCGAACGCGCCACCGACTGGCGCGCAAACAACAACATCGCCGAGTCGATCTTCCAGCAAATGCGTTTCGAGCAGCACCCGGAGCCGAGCTGGCTGATCTCCAGCCCCGGCACCGGCGGCACCACCGCGACCCTCGGCCGATACGTGCGTTATCGCCAGCATTGCACCCGCGTGCTGTGCGCCGATGCCGAGCGTTCGGTGTTCTTCGACTACTACAAGACCGGTGATGCCACACTGCGACTGGATCACGGTTCGCGGATTGAAGGCATTGGCCGGCCACGGGTCGAGGCGTCGTTCCTGCCGAAGGTGATCGATGCGATGGTCAAGGTGCCGGACGCGTTGTCGCTGGCGGCCATGCATTACCTGGCGCAGCATTTGGGACGGCGTGTCGGCGGGTCAAGCGGGACCAACCTGATCGGCTCCTTGATGGCGGCCGGGCAGATGGCGGCGGCGGGGGAGTCGGGGTCTATCGTGGCGATTCTGTGTGATGGCGGCGAGCGTTATGAGACCAGCTATTACGACCAGGACTGGCTCAAGGCTCAGGGATATGAGTTGAGTGGTTTGATGGATGTGGTGGCGGCGAGTGTGGAGCGGGGTGAGGCGCTGCCTGACACCGTGCTGCGCGCCAATATCTAAGTCGCTGACCCTGTAGGAGCGAGGCTTGCCCGCGAAGAACGATAATGCGGTCTTTCAGGAAGACCGCGTCAACTTCTTCGCGGGCAAGCCTCGCTCCTACAGGGTTTTTTGGTGTGTCAGAAAATGCCGATCAGGCCTCGAGGCCGAGGATGTCGCGGGCCACGGCTTCCGCGATGCGAATCCCGTCGACACCCGCCGACAGAATCCCGCCCGCATAACCCGCGCCTTCGCCCGCCGGGAACAGACCTTTCACGTTCAGGCTCTGCATTGACTCGTTGCGGGTAATCCGCAGCGGCGACGAGGTGCGCGTCTCGATCCCGGTCAACACCGCGTCGTGCAGCGAGTAACCGCGAATCTGCTTCTCGAATGCCGGCAAGGCTTCACGAATGGCTTCAATGGCAAACGCAGGCAGCGCCAGCGACAGATCACCCAAGGCAACGCCCGGTTTGTAGGACGGTTCAACACTGCCCAACTCGGTGGACGGCTTGCCGGCGATGAAGTCACCGACCAATTGCGCCGGCGCTTCGTAGTTGCTGCCGCCCAGCACATAAGCGTGGGATTCCAGGCGTTCCTGCAACTCGATACCCGCCAGCGGGCCACCCGGGTAATCGACTTCCGGGGTGATCCCGACGACGATCCCGGAGTTGGCGTTGCGCTCGTTACGCGAGTATTGGCTCATGCCGTTGGTGACCACGCGGCCCGGCTCGGACGTCGCCGCCACCACGGTGCCGCCCGGGCACATGCAGAAGCTGTACACCGAGCGGCCGTTCTTGGCGTGGTGCACCAGTTTGTAGTCAGCCGCCCCGAGTTTCGGGTGGCCGGCGTATTTGCCGAGGCGCGCGCGGTCGATCAGCGACTGCGGGTGTTCAATGCGGAAGCCCACCGAGAACGGTTTGGCTTCCATGAACACACCACGGCCGTGAAGCATGCGGAAGGTGTCCCGGGCGCTGTGACCCAAGGCCAGAATTACGTGTTTCGAATGAATCTGTTCGCCGCCATTGAGTTCGACGCCGACCAGTTGGCCGTCCTCGATCAACACGTCGGTGACCCGCTGCTGGAAGCGCACTTCGCCGCCCAGCGCGCGAATCTGCTCACGCATGTTTTCCACAACGCCGGTCAGACGGAACGTACCGATGTGCGGCTTGCTGACGTAGAGGATTTCTTCCGGCGCGCCGGCCTTGACGAACTCATGCAGGACTTTGCGACCGATGAATTTCGGGTCCTTGATCTGGCTGTAGAGCTTGCCGTCGGAGAATGTCCCCGCGCCGCCCTCGCCGAATTGCACGTTGGACTCGGGGTTGAGCACGCTTTTACGCCACAGGCCCCAAGTGTCCTTGGTGCGCTGGCGCACTTCGGTGCCGCGCTCGAGGATGATCGGCTTGAAGCCCATTTGCGCCAGCAGCAGCCCGGCGAAAATCCCGCACGGGCCGAAACCCACGACGACAGGACGTTGCTCAAGATCAGCCGGCGCCTGGCCGACCACTTTGTAGCTGACATCCGGCGCCACGTTGACGTTACGGTCATCGGCGAACTTGTGCAGCAGCGCGGCCTCGTCCTTGGCGGTGAGGTCGATGGTGTAGATGAAGCACAGTTCAGAGGACTTTTTGCGCGCATCGTAGCTGCGCTTGAACAAGGTGAAATCGAGCAGGTCATCGCTGGCGATGCCCAGGCGCTGCACGATGGCAGGGCGCAGGTCTTCATCGGGATGGTCGATCGGCAACTTGAGTTCGGTGATTCGTAACATGACAGGATCCGGTTCGCGGGGCGCACAACTGCGCCAAGGCGTTTGAAGGCGGCGATTATAAGCCCCAAACGCCGGTCCCGTGAGGCAAAAACGATCAGTCGTTACGCGAGCCGCCGAAATACCCGCAACCGCGCTGCACCTGGCCATCGATGCGCAGTTCGGCGCTCATGTGCTGGACGCTGCCGGTGCTGCTGTCGACGCAACGTTGCGGCGCAACCCACAGTTCGATGTGCTGGTTATTGGCTTCGGTGCTGAGATTGAAGCGACCATCGCCCAGCTGTTCTTCAACATACGGCACGGCCAGGGGCGGCTGCCCGGCGCGGTCGATGACCATGCCTTTGCCGCTGACCTTGACGTTCCACTCAGGTCCGTGGCCGGCAGCGCGCAGGATCAGCAGTTTGAAATTGGGATCGTCGCACGCGGTGCCCGAGCGTTCGACGCGGTACAGCTGCTCAAGATCGAGGCGGCTGTCGACGATTCGCCCACGCACGTCGGCGAACAGCTTGCCCTGGTCATCGGCGAGGGTCGCGGCCTCTTGCAGGACGCTGGTGCCGCCGCTGTCATTGACCACATAGCTGCGTTGTTCATTGCACGGCTGGAACAGCAACTTGCCGTCCGCCGCCGTCAGCTGACCCTGCATTCGAGTCTGGCCCACATGGGAGGCACTTTCGCGCTGGCCATCCAGCAAACTGCAGCCAGCGAACAGCGGAAGCAGGGCAACAAGGACTAAGGAACGGGCAACACGCATCTTTGGCTCTCCAGACAAGTGCCGCCACGTTACGCAGCCTGACCGTTCATCACAACCCCGACGATGTTCGATCTCCCGTAGGAGCGAAGCTTGCTCGCGAAGGGGCCATTAAATCCAGAATCGTCGCGAGTGACACATCGCTTTCGCGAGCAAGCTTCGCTCCTACGGGTAACGTGCCGATCTAGCCCACGTGAAAGGTCTGGCCTGTTTGCAAGCCTTCGACACTTTTTGCGTAAGCCAATGCCACATCCGCTGCGGGAGCAGGTTTGTAGCCACGGAAGTACGCCGCGTATTTGCCCATCGCTTCGAGCAGCACGGTCGGGCTGATCGAGTTCACCCGCAGGCCGCGAGGCAGTTCGATCGCCGCCGCACGAACGAAGCTGTCCAGTGCGCCGTTGACCAATGCTGCCGAGGCGCCGCTGCGAATCGGGTCGTGGCTGAGCACGCCCGTGGTGAAGGTGAACGAGGCGCCGTCATTGGCGAATTCGCGGCCGATCAGCAACAGATTGACCTGGCCCATCAGCTTGTCTTTCAGGCCCAGCGCAAAGCTTTCTTCGCTCATTTCATTCAGCGGCGCGAAGGTGACGTTGCCGGCGGCGCAGACCAGGGCATCGAACTTGCCGGTTTGCTCGAACAGTTTGCGGATCGAGGCGCTGTCGCTGATATCCACATGGTAATCGCCGCTGTTACGGCCGATGCGGATGATCTCGTGACGCTGGGACAGCTCCTTGTCGACCGCTGAACCGATGGTGCCGCCTGCGCCTATCAAAAGAATTTTCATCGTGTTGTTCCTCGAAGTGGTTGAACGAGGTTGCAGTCTAGAGTGGTTTTTTCTGTTGATAAGCGCGCTAATAGGCAACCTTTGGTTTTCAAATGGAAACAATCCATGAGCGAGATGGATGATCTGGCGGCGTTCGCGGTGTTGATTGAAGCGGGCAGTTTCACCCTGGCGGCGCAGCAATTGGGCTGCAGCAAGGGGCAGTTGTCCAAGCGCATCAGTTTGCTGGAAACACGCTTTTGCGTGGTCCTGCTGCAACGCACCACCCGCCGTTTGAGTTTGACGGCGGCGGGCGCGGCGCTGTTGCCACAAGCTCAGGCGCTGGTCGTGCAAGTCGAGAAGGCGCGACAGGCGTTGGCGCGGTTGAAGGACGACATGGCCGGGCCGGTGCGCATGACGGTGCCGGTCTCGCTGGGCGAAACCTTCTTTGATGGCTTGTTGCTGGAGTTTTCCGGCAAGTACCCGGAAGTGCAAATCGAGCTGGATCTGAGCAACAGCTACCGTGATCTGTCCCGCGACGGTTTTGATCTGGCGGTTCGTGCTGATGTCAGCAATGACGAACGCCTGGTTGCCCGACCGCTGCTGGCCTGGCACGAAATGACCTGCGCCAGCCCGGCCTACCTCGAACAGTACGGCGAGCCGCAGACGCCCCATGCGTTGGCCGAACATCGCTGCCTGCTCAACAGCCATTACAGCGGTCGCGAAGAATGGCTCTATCACCAGCAGCACGAATTGCTGCGGGTGCGGGTCTCGGGGCCGTTTGCCAGCAATCACTACAGCTTGCTGAAAAAAGCGGCGCTGGCGGGTGCCGGCATTGCGCGGTTGCCTTCTTACCTGCTGCAAACGGAATTGGCTGACGGGCGCTTGCGCTGGCTCCTGCGTGATTATCAGACGCGGAGCATGCCGATGTACCTGGTGCATCCGTATCAGGGCGGGCTGCCGAAACGCACGCAAGTGTTGGCGAACTACCTGATCGACTGGTTCAAGCGCAGCGGCGAGGCGCTGGATCGGCTCCAACGATAACCCTCATCACCCACACAAACCCTTGTAGGAGCTGTCGAGTGAAACGAGGCTGCGATCTTTTGATCTTGCTTTTAAAAAGATCAGGATCAAAAGATCGCAGCCTCGTTTCACTCGACAGCTCCTACAGGGGGCTGCATCGTCTGGAGTTCTAGCGGGAGAAGTGCTTGGCGATCAGGTGATCGATCGACAACTTGCCTGGCCCGGTCGTCATCAGATACAGCAACACCGCAGCCCAGGTGCCATGGGTTGGATAAGCATCGGGGTACACGAACAGCTGAATGGTCAGGGTCATGCCCAGCAAGGCCAGCGCTGAAAACCGTGTGGCGAAGCCGATCAGGATCAGCATCGGGAAGAAATGTTCGGCGAAGGCGGCCAGGTGCGCTGCCAGTTCCGGGGACAGCAACGGCACGTGGTACTCGCTCTGGAACAATGGGATGGTCGAGTCAGCCAGATGTGGCACGCCAAGGTGGAAGGAGCCGTCGAACAGGTCGATGGCCAGGCCTTCGACCTTGGTTTGCCCGGACTTCCAGAACACTGCCGCGATGGAGAAGCGCGCGATAAAGGCGATCAGGCTGTGGGGGATCATCTCCAGCAGCGCGATGGCGCGAACGATGGGGTTTTGTGATTCGGTCCGGATGTTCATGGCGATACCTTGTTGTTATGCAAGTAAGTGATGGCGTTGCGGCTAATCAGCAGCGCCAGGGTTTGGCTGAGATCAAAGGCGGGGGCGGCTTCCAATGCCTGCATCAGCGACTGTCCGTCTTGCAGGTTCTGGATGAACGCACTGGCACCCTGATCGATGGCAAAGACCTCGACCTCCAGACCGTTGCGCAACACCAGCGCGTTCTGACCATGGTTCAGATCAATCCCCGCCAGCGTCCCCTCGTGTTGATGCGCGGCCCAGATCGCGACCACCGCGAAAGCTGAATTCAACAGGTTGAGAGAGGGATGAAGTTCGACGGTGAGCTCACTCAGGGCTTGCTGGTCCGCGAGCGCTGCGCCGATCTGCTCCTGGCCGACAGGTTGCGCATCGGCTGCGTGATAGGCGATGACTCGCAGGCGCTCCAGCCGGGCGACATCGGCCAGATAAGGCACGCTGTCTGCGGGCGCAAAGCCTTCGATGAAGGCTGCGAAATCATGGCCATAGCCATTCATTAAAGGGCTGTGTGGCGGGCTGCCTTGCACATAGATCCCGGCCATGGCCCGGAAAAATTCATCGCCGACCAATTGCACAACAACGGGGTAGCTGTCTGCCAGCGCGTTGATCAGCGAGCCCTGCACATTGTTGCGATACACCGCAAAACGGCTGGCTGGATCGGCGCCATTGACACTGAATAATCCATCGGGGCAGGGGTGCTCCGGATCGAGCAGGGCGGCTGCGAAATCGGCGTGATTGCTCATGACCCTACCTCGGCGCACTGCAACAACTCATCGGCCTGACGCGCCTCGGCGTGCAACACGCTGAAGGCCGGCAATTGGTTGTCGCGTTCGATCAGCGTCGCCATCGGGCCGATGCGCTCCAGTACCTGCGCGTACAGCGCCCACACGGCGTTGTCGATGGGTGCGCCGTGATCGTCGATCAGCAGACGGTCACCGAGGCTGTCGGTGTCTTCGGCAAATCCGGCCAGATGAATCTCGCCGACGGCGTGGAGGGGCAGGGCGTCGATGTAGGCCAAAGGATCGCGTTGATGATTGATGCTCGACACATAGACGTTGTTTACGTCCAGCAACAACCCGCAACCGGTGCGGCGAATGACTTCGCTGATGAAGTCTGACTCATCGATCGTCGAGCGTTTGAACGCGAGGTACGTCGCCGGATTTTCCAGCAGCATTGGGCGTTTGAGCGTGGTTTGCACCTGGTCGATGTGTTCGCAGACACGGTTCAGCGTGGCGTTGTCATAGGCCAGCGGCAGCAGGTCATTGAGGAACACCGGGCCATGGCTGGACCAGGCCAGGTGTTCGGAAAAGGAGTGGGGTTGATAGCGCTCGATCAGCTCGGCAAGGCGTTGCAGGTGCTGAATGTCCAGTGGACCTTCGGCACCGATGGACAGGCCTACGCCATGCAGCGACAGCGGATACTGCTCGCGGATCAACCCCAGGTAGTGATGAAACGGGCCGCCGGCCACCATGTAGTTTTCGGCGTGGACTTCGAAGAAACCGATGTCCGGTTGCGAACCGAGCACTTCGCGGAAGTGCCCGGTCTTGAGCCCCAGCCCGGCGCGGGGCGGGAGCCCGAACGGTGAATGGTTCATGGTCGACACTCAGGCTGGGAGGCGGATCAGGCTTTGGCTTTGAAGGCTTCCATCTGACCGAAACCGGTCGGCGAGGTCTTGCTTTCGGTGGTGGCGCAGGTGCCTTTAGGAACCAGTTTCCAGGCGTTTGGCTGGAAGTCGGTTTTCGCGGTGCCTGCGCACGTGGTGCCAGCGCCAGCCGCGCAATCGTTATGACCTTTCATGGCCACGCCGAAACATTTTTCCATGTTGCTGTTGTCAGCGGCCTGGACGGTGGAGACAGCGGCCATGCTCAACGCAGAACCAAGGGCCAGAACCAGGGCGGTGGCGGACAGGGTGCGGGTGGTAGCAGTCATGATGTTTCTCCGTTGTTTGAGTTTTGGTAAGCCACGTTTGTGCTGGCTTACCCCTCTAGAGAAAGGTCATCGCGATGCGTTACAGCCAACAGTGGTTTTTTTTCAATGAGCAGCCGTAAGACCTCCACCACAACCCACTGTGGAGCTGTGTAGGAGCTGTCGAGTGAAACGAGGCTGCGATCTTTTGATCTTGTTCTTTAAAAAATCAAAGTCAAAAGATCGCAGCCTCGTTTCACTCGACAGCTCCTACACAGCTCCTACGAGGGATGAAGGGGTTTTTTTGTCATCAGGGTTTGTGTCGGGCACAAAAAAACGGCCCGAAGGCCGTTTTCTGTTTACCGCAAAGACTCAACCACCCAGATACGCTTCACGCACTTTCGGATCAGTCAGCAGGGCTTCGCCAGTGCCGGTCATCACCACTCGACCGTTCTCCAGAACGTAAGCACGGTCAGCGATTTTCAGCGCCTGGTTGGCGTTCTGCTCTACCAGGAACACCGTCACGCCATCCTTGCGCAGCTGTTCGATGATGTCGAAGATCTGCTGGATGATGATCGGTGCCAGGCCCAACGAAGGTTCGTCGAGCAGCAGCAGCTTGGGTTTGCTCATCAGCGCACGGCCGATGGCGAGCATTTGCTGTTCGCCGCCGGACATGGTGCCGCCGCGTTGGGCAAAGCGTTCTTTCAGGCGTGGGAAAAGTTCGAGAACCTTGTCCATCTGTTCCTGATAGTCGCCCTTGTTGGTAAAGAATCCGCCCATGGACAGGTTCTCTTCCACGGTCAGGCGGGCAAATACCCGACGACCTTCCGGCACGACCGCGATGCTTTTACGCATGATCTGCGACGAGTCCTGGCCGACGAGCTCTTCACCCATGTAGCGGATACTGCCGCTGTGGGCTTGCGGCGAACCGCAGAGGGTCATCAGCAAGGTCGACTTGCCGGCACCGTTGGCGCCGATCAGGGTCACGATCTCGCCCTGGCGGACTTCGACGTTGACGCTGTGCAGCGCCTGGATCTTGCCGTAGAAGGTGGAAACGTTTTCGAATTGCAGCATTTACGCTTCCCCCAGGTAGGCTTTGATCACTTCAGGATTGTCGCGGATCTGTTCCGGCGTACCGTCGGCCAGAGGCGTGCCCTGGTTGATCACGACGATGTGGTCGGAAATGCTCATGACCAGTTTCATGTCGTGTTCGATCAGCAGCACGGTGACGTTGTGCTCTTCACGCAGCATGCTGATCAGCGCCTTCAGGTCCTCGGTTTCCTTCGGGTTCAGGCCGGCGGCCGGTTCGTCGAGCATGAGGATCCGCGGGCGGGTCATCATGCAGCGGGCGATTTCCAGACGACGTTGCTGACCGTAGGCCAGGGTGCCGGCCGGACGGTTGGCGAACTGTGTGAGGTTGACCTTGTCCAGCCAGAACTCGGCGAACTCCATGGCTTCGCGTTCGCTTTTGCGGAACCCCGGGGTCTTGAACAGGCCGGACAGGAAGTTGGTGTTCAGGTGACGGTGCTGCGCGATCAAGAGGTTCTCGACCGCCGTCATGTCCTTGAACAACCGCACGTTCTGGAAGGTGCGCACCACGCCTTTGAGGGCGATCTTGTGGCCCGGCAGGCCTTCGATCGGCTCGCCGTCCAGCAGGATGCTACCACCACTTGGTTTGTAGAAACCGGTCAGGCAGTTGAACACCGTGGTCTTGCCGGCACCGTTAGGGCCGATCAACGCAACCACCTGTTTTTCTTTCACGGTCAGGGCCACGCCGTTGACCGCCAGCAAGCCGCCGAAGCGCATGCTCAGATTTTCGACTTTAAGGATCTCGCGGCTCATTTGCGCAGCTCCATGTGAGGACGTTGCATGGGCAGCAGGCCTTGAGGACGCCAGATCATCATCAGCACCATCAAGGCGCCGAACATCAACATGCGGTACTCACTGAACTCACGCATCATTTCAGGCAACAGGATCATCACCACGGCCGCGAGGATCACGCCCAGCTGCGAGCCCATGCCACCCAATACGACGATGGCGAGAATGATCGCCGACTCGATGAAGGTGAACGACTCCGGTGTCACCAGGCCCTGACGGGCAGCGAAGAAGCTGCCGGCAAAACCGGCGAATGCCGCGCCGAGGGTGAAGGCCGACAGCTTGATGACCGTAGGATTGAGACCCAGCGCACGGCAGGCGATTTCGTCTTCACGCAACGCTTCCCAGGCACGACCCAGCGGCATGCGCAGCAAGCGGTTGATCACGAACAACGCACCGAGGGCCAGCAACAGCGCAACCAGGTAGAGGAAAATCACCTTGTTGATCGAGTTGTATTCCAGGCCGAAGTACTCATGGAACGTCTGCATGCCTTCGGCCGCTTTACGTTCGAAGGTCAGGCCGAAGAACGTTGGCTTCTCGATGTTGCTGATGCCGTTCGGGCCACCGGTGAGACCGGTCAGGTTACGCAGGAACAGACGGATGATTTCACCGAAGCCCAGGGTCACGATTGCCAGGTAGTCACCGCGCAAACGCAAGACCGGGAAGCCGAGCAGGAAGCCGAACGTGGCCGCCATCAGGCCGGCGATCGGCAGGCAGATCCAGAAGCTCAGACCGTAGTAATGCGACAGCAGCGCATAACTGTAGGCACCGACGGCATAGAAACCGACGTAACCGAGGTCGAGCAGACCGGCCAGGCCGACCACGATGTTCAGGCCGAGGCCGAGCATCACGTAGATCAACACCAGCGTCGCGATATCCACCGCACCGCGCGAGCCGAAGAACGGCCAGACCAGGGCACCGGCGATCAGCGCAATGATGATCCAGCGCTGGGTGGTCGGCAGGGTCAGGAAGTTGCTGGCCTTGGCCGGAATCAACGGCATGCTTGGCGACGATCGCCAGGCGGAGCTGATCTGTTGATCGAACAACACACGCAGGAACATCAGCACCGAGCAGACGGCGATGGTGATCAGCGTTGCAGTGCTGGTGCCATGGACTTCGAGGTTGATGCCGACGATTGTCAGCTTCAGACCCAGTACCGGGTAGGCAACGGCCCACACCAGCAAGGCGCTGAACAACGCCTGTTTAAGATTCCTAGTCATACTTTCTCAACCTCCGGACGACCCAGCAGGCCGGTTGGCCGGAACAACAACACCAGAACCAGCAGGCCGAACGCGACAACGTCCTTGTACTGGTCGCCGAAGATATCGGCACCGAAGGCTTCTGCGACACCGAGCACCAGCCCGCCGAGCATGGCGCCGGGGATGCTGCCGATACCGCCCAGTACCGCAGCGGTGAAGGCCTTGAGGCCGACGAGGAAACCGGCGTTCGGGTTGATCACGCCGTATTGCATGCTCAACAGCACGGCCGCGATGGCCGCCAGGGCGGCACCGATGACGAAGGTCAGGGCGATGATGTTGTTGGTGTTGATACCCAGCAGGTTGGCCATCTTGATGTCTTCGGCACAGGCGCGGCAGGCGCGACCCAGGCGAGAGCGGGAGATGAACAGCGTCAGGCCGAGCATGGCGATCAACGTCACCACGAACACCACGATTTGCATGTAGGAAATCAGCACTTCATGTGCGCCACCTGGCCCGAAGGCAATGTTGCCGGGGATCAGGTTGGGGATGGATTTGTCCTTGGAGTCTTGCGCCAGCAGAACCGTGTTCTGCAGGAAGATCGACATGCCGATGGCGGAAATCAGCGGGATCAGACGGTTGCTGCCGCGCAGGGGGCGGTAGGCGATCCGTTCGATGCTGTAACCGTAGGCACTGGTCACGACGATGGTCGCGAGGAAAGCGGCGGTCATCAACAGCGGAACACTGTCGAGTCCCATCATTGTCAGCCCGGCGATGGCGATGAACGCCACGTAGGAGCCGATCATGTACACCTCGCCGTGGGCGAAGTTGATCATTCCAATGATGCCGTAAACCATCGTATAGCCGATGGCGATCAGGGCATACGTACTGCCAATGGTCAGACCATTAACCAGCTGTTGGAAGAAGTGATAGATGTCAGGCATTACAGCGCTCCTAAAAACCTGATACGCATTTCACTGGTGGAGTCATTTTCCCGCTCGAGCCCCGTGGATCTGCATCCACTTCGAACGCGAGGTTTGCCAGCGAACCGCTGATGACGGTTTTGAGATTTTCAGGTGGGGAGACTGGCGGATCACGCCAGCGCGGCCCAATACGTTCGTAAAACAAAGCCCACGGCACGCCGTGGGCTTTATTGGCAGTCAGTCAGGCAACGCCTTACTGAGGCTTGGCTTCAGTTTTTGGTTTGCCGAAGTGCCACTCGTAAACCACAAATTTGAAGTCTTTCAGGTCGCCCTTGTCATCGAAGGCCAAGTCGCCGGTAGGCGTCTTGAAGGTGCCTGCGTGGATGGCAGCAGCCACTTTGGCAGTGTCTTCGGACTTGGCAGCCTTGATGCCGTCAGCAATCACGGTCACAGCCGAGTAGGCCGGGAACACGAACGGACCGCTCGGGTCTTCTTTCTTCGCCTTGAACGCGTCAGCCAGGGCGATGTTGGCCGGATCCTGGTCGAAGGATTTCGGCAGGGTTACCAGCAGACCTTCGGAAGCGTCTTTGGCGATCTGCGAAATGGAGTCGTTACCCACGCCTTCCGGACCCATGAACTTGGCTTTCAAGCCTTTTTCCTGGGATTGACGCAGGATCAGGCCCAGCTCCGGGTGGTAGCCGCCGTAGTAGACGAAGTCGACGTTGGCTTGCTTGAGCTTGGCGATGATCGAGGAGAAGTCCTTGTCGCCGGCGTTGATGCCTTCGAACACGGCAACCTTGGTGCCTTTCTTCTCAAGAGTGGTTTTAACGGCGGTGGCGATGCCTTCACCGTATTGCTGTTTGTCGTGCAGAACAGCAACGATCTTCGGTTTTACGAAGTCGGCGATGTAGTTACCGGCGGCAGGGCCCTGGGCGCTGTCCAGACCGATGGTGCGGAACACCATTTTGTAACCACGGGCGGTGATGTCCGGGCTGGTGGCAGCCGGGGTGATCATGATCACGCCTTCGTCTTCGTAGATGTCCGAAGCCGGTTGGGTGGAGCTGGAACACAGGTGACCGACCACGAACTTGACGCCGTCGTTGACGACTTTGTTCGCTACCGCTACCGCTTGTTTTGGATCACAGGCGTCATCGTATTCAACGGCGACCAGTTGCTTGCCGTCTACGCCGCCTTTGGCGTTGATCTGTTCGATGGCCATTTTGGCGCCACTGAACTGCATGTCGCCGTATTGGGCTACAGGGCCGGTTTTAGGGCCGGCGATGCCGATCTTGATGGTGTCAGCTGCGAACGAATGGCTGGCAACCCCGGCCAGAACCATAGCGGCAAACAGTTTGGAAATCTGCTTAGTAGCCTTAGTCATAGTGCTCCACTCTTACTGTTGTAGTTTTTATAGTCCTGGCGCCGTAGCAGCAGAACCGGGTCAGATATCTTCGATATCCTCCGGAAAATGCCCCCGGCAACTGTACCGGTACAGTGTAGAGCGCCAATTGTTAGCCTGGGAAGCTGGCGCCGGGGGGCAAACCCTGAGGGTGTCGCTTTATTGAAAGAAAAAGACAGAATCGCGGCGGGATGTTAGCTGGCTAATTGCTTGATTCAGCAGCATTCCCTGGCTTTCCTGCTCTTTTCATTCGGTGACTCAATTGCATCCGGGTTTTTCTGCCAGACCACCGACGTTATCATTCGCGTCGATTTCTTTTCCGGACAGCGCCCATGAATCAAGAACCTAGCACCCTCTATGCCAAGCTGCTTGGTGAAACCGCATCTATTACGTGGAAAGAGTTGGAGCCCTTCTTCGCCAGGGGTGCCCTATTGTGGGTCGATCCAGGCCTGGATTTGATCGCCGCAGCAGAGGCCGTGGCGACGGACGAAGGCGAGAAAGTGGCTGCCTGGCTGGCTGCCGACAGGGTCGCCAAGCTGTCTGAAACGCGGGCGCTGGATCTTTTTGAACGCGACCCGGAGCTATGGGCTGTGGTCGTTTCACCGTGGATTCTGATCCAGGAAAGGGCGACGAGCTGACACCGCGCACTTTATTGGTGCGCCGAATGCGCAACTAAAAGTGTGTAGGTGAGTAGCGTGATGGCACGTTGCCGTAGAGAAAGGCCACAGAAGGGTCCTGGCGAGGGTGACGTAAACGTAACGGGAACAGTTTATTGAGCAGCCTTCGGGCTGCTTAATTGTTTCTGATTGTGAGTCAGACGGTGGGTTTTGTGGTGAATGTCAGACCGCCTTCGCGAGCAAGCCCGCTCCCACATTCAACCGTATTCCTTCTGAAGAAATACGGTTGAATGTGGGAGCGGGCTTGCTCGCGAAGGGGGCGACTCGGTACCGCGACTTGCTTAGAAAGTCTTGCCCGTATGGTTATTCAGCGAAATAACCTTGGTCTTGCCAATCCGGTGACGGTAGATCTCGCGCAGGTACTTGATCGCCTTCTTCACGCAATCGCGCGACAGGCGAATGTCGTTGATCGAGACAAACTTGTCCTTGTCGTTGATCAGCTCGCGGTACTTCTTCTCGTACATCGGTTTGATCGCGTACCAGTTGGTGTCGAGGATCTTCGCCGGGTTCTCGAACTCATTGAGCAAGTCGTCGATCAGGTCTTCGTCGAAGTCTTCATTGATGATGAAGTCCAGGATCGAGTTATCCAGCGTGTCGTCGAAACGGTACGGGTTTTTCGCGAAGCAACGCTTGATGAAGGCCACGATCAGCGTCAGGAAGTCGTCCGACAGGCACGGGCTCTTGGCGATCAGCGTGGTCAGCGACAAGTTGGCCGAAGCACCGATTACCAGCGCATAACGCTTGAGCGTGGTGTTCGGGAACAGGCTGTTGAGGTGGGTCTTCAACCGGTTCAAGTCCATGTAGGACAGCTTGTAGTCTTTCGGCAGCGAGACAATCGATACCACCGACGAGCAATTCTTGAAGAAGTGCAGGTCGTGCAACGCGGCCGCGTCGTAACCGGAATTCTTGTACTGCTCCAGCGAGGCGCGATAGCGCTTGGACTCGATCGGCAGCAGGCTGATGCCTTCGATCGCCTGGGTCACTTTGTTGAAGTGCGGCAGGTCGATGGAGCGGAAGAACAAGTCATCGATGTTCAGCCGCTGCGGCTCTTTCTCGAACACCTTGAATTTGTCGCTGCTCGGCGGCGGGGTTTCCGGCACCACGGATTCGGCGTAGGCAATCGCCACCGGGCCGGCCAGGCTCATGAACAGGTCGTTGGCATCGAGGCGAATGGTTTCGCCGATGTCGATGCCGGCGCGACGGAAATAGTTCTGGTCGTAGTCAGTCGTGACCGCTTGCGCCGTCAGAATGTTGAAGATCTGCTGCGAGATGTATTGGTTGGCGTGCTTTTCCATCGCGTTGACGTCGATGTTCTGAATGTTGCCGTCATCGCTTTCTTCGGCATAACGCATGATGTCGTTGGAGATCAGCATCATCGCGTTCCATGGGCGGATACGGCCCATGACGCTGGCTTCGCTGCTGTCTTCGTTGGCGAAGTTGTAGGAGAAGTCCCACTCTTCCGACAGGTATTTGCACAACAGGCGACCGGCGTTGATGTGCAGCGCCTCGGACATTTCGCTGCGGTGATCGGAAATGTTCGGCAGTACGCAGATGCCGCTGGTGAAGATCGGTTCGAAGACGAAGGAGTGACCGCTCTTGCCGTCGTGTTCATCCATCGGCTTGGTGTCGAACGTCTTGTTCATGTACGAGTGCTGCTGGGCCAGGCCGAATTCCGAGGCCATGCCCGAACCGGTACCGCCACCGGCACTGAAGATCGAGAAATACAGGCGCGACTGGTTGGCCTTGATCCCGCAGCTGTCGATCAGGTACGAGTGAATCATCTTCCAGTCAGGGCTGGAGAAACGCTGGGTGTCCTTGTTCAGGATGATCTTGGCCAGGTACTGGCCGAGGATCGGCGCGTTACCGGCGCCACCGGCGTGGACTTCCGACAAGTCCATGATCTTCATTTTGCTGTAGTCGCGCAGGAAGCCGCTTTTTTCGCCTTTGCGCGAGAAGCGGATGCGACCGGCGATGTCTTTGTCCAGGTCGCCGAGCATTACCAGCGGCTCGACCAGGAACACCGGTTTGGTGGCCTTGTTCGTGCCCAGGCGCAGGTTGTTGCGGATCCACTGCGCCGGGCTGTAGCCCTTTTCGGCGTAGCGTTTGTCCGGCGACAGACGGTCTTCGTTGTTGAATTCGTTGAGGTAGAACTTGCGGGCGTTGTACACCAGTTCCGCGACGTCCAGCGCAATGTTCGATCCGCAACGTCCCAGGCCGATCAGGCACACCGACGGGAATTCCTGGTCGTTGTGCTGTTCGTTGTCGCCTTCCAGGTGCGGTGGGCGCGGGAACACCATGTCGCGCAGGCCATCGAGGTTATCGAGGATGCGGTCGGTGTTGGTTTCGGTGAAATACAGGTATTGCTGGGTGCCCAGCGGACGAGACGGGATCAATGGCTTCGACGATGAGGGGCTGTTCGCCGCAGGGCTCAGTGTCAGGTCGGAAACCGTAGTGGCCGGATTATTTTTAGAAGTCATTGGGCGCCATGTACCTGGGCTGGTTGGCTCGGCGACACGGTGTCGTCGAACCTTCACGGAATAGGAACTCGCGACTTTATTCAGCGCGTATTTTGCCCAAGCGTCAGGGTCAAAGCCTGAGCGTCGCTCGGGGGAATCCTTTCCTTAGTCATGATGAATCGGCCAATATTCGGCGATCTTTAATCAAAAGGAGGCTAAATGATGTCAACCCTACCTTCGTTGAGTTTTGCCGGAATCGGCCTGATGGGCTTGCCCATGTGCCGGCGTCTGTTGGCGGCGGGGTATCCGCTGACGGTGTGGAATCGCAATCCGGCCAAGTGCGCAGCGTTGGTCGAGGCCGGCGCCCGGCAAGTGGCGACAGCGGCCGAATTGGCTCAGCACGCTGATGTGGTGATGCTCTGCCTGGCGGACACGGCGGTGGTGCGTGAGGTGGTTTTTGGCCCGGCCGGGATTGCCGAGGGCGCTAAAAGTGGCCAGCTGCTGGTGGACTTTTCCAGTCTGGAACCGACAGCAACGCGGGAAATGGCCTCGGCGCTAGCCAGCCAATCCGGCATGCGCTGGCTGGATGCTCCGGTGTCTGGCGGGGTCGTCGGAGCCGAGGCCGGCAGCCTGGCGATTATGGTCGGCGGCGAAGCGCCAGACCTTGAACGAGTCAGGCCAGTGTTGCTGAACCTCGGTCAACGGGTGACTCACATGGGCGGTGTCGGCGCCGGGCAGGTGACCAAGGCCTGCAATCAGATGATCGTTGCCTGCAATGCATTGGTGATTGCGGAAGTGGTGGCGCTGGCCGAGCGTTCCGGGGTCGACGCCAGCCTGATCGCCGAAGCGCTGGCGGGAGGTTTTGCCGATTCAAAACCGTTGCAGATACTGGCCCCGCAAATGGCCGAGAGTCGTTTCGAACCGGTGAAGTGGCACGTGCGCACGCTGCTCAAGGACCTCGACACTGCAGTGAAATTCTCCCGGGAACAGGGTTCGGCCACGCCGATCAGCGGATTGGCCGCACAACTGATGCGCCTGCATGGGGGGCAGGGCTTTTTGGAAAAGGATCCGTCGACGTTAGTGCAGTTGTACCGCACGCCAGACTCAGAGAACTGACACTGCGCGTATGTTTGCGCTGATTGATTTCGTCCAGCACCGCCGGCAGCTCGGCCAGAGGCACCGGACGGCTGAACAGGTGGCCCTGAACCAGGTCGCAGCCCTGGCGTTCGAGAAATTCATACTGCTCGGGCGTTTCGACGCCCTCGCTGATGACCTGTAAATGCAGGGTGTGGGCCATGATGATAATGGCGTGGACGATTTCCATGTCCTGGGTGGCCTTGGGGATTTCCTGAATGAACGAGCGGTCGATTTTCAATGTGTTCAGTGGCAGGCGCTTGAGGTAGGCCAGGGATGAATAGCCGGTGCCGAAGTCGTCGATCGACAGCGAGACCCCGAGGGAGCGGATCTGCTTCAGCAGCAACAGGGTGTTGGCGACGTTGCCCATCAGCGCGTTTTCGGTGACCTCCAGCTCCAGCCGTTGTGGCGACACCCCGGCGATGCGCAGGGCGTTTTCGATTTCATCGGCCAGTTCTTCGCGGGCAAGGTTCAGCGGCGAGCAGTTCACGGCGATCTTGAGTTCTTCGCGCCCTTGGCGGGACAGTTCGGCCAGATCCCCGCAGGCCTTGAGCATTACCCAGTTGTCGAGTTCGGCGATCAGGCCGTTGGCCTCGGCAATGGCAATGAATCGATCCGGTGCCAGCAACCCGTGAACCGGGTGTTGCCAGCGAATCAGCGCTTCGAGCTTGGTGACCTGGTTGCTTTTCAGGTCGTAGATCGGTTGGTAATACAGGGTCAATCCGTCGTCATTGCGCAGGGCGTGCCGCAGTTCTTCTTCGAGCTGCAGCTCCAGGGTGGCGCGGGTTTTCATGTGCGGACTGAAAAAATGCAGCCCGTTGCGTCCGCTGCCTTTGGATTGATAAAGCGCCAGGTCGGCGTTTTTCAGCAGTTCCTCGCAGGTTGTGCCGTCCTGCGGAAACACGCTGATGCCGATGCTGGTGGTCATGACCATGCTGCGCCCGGCCAACTCGATGGGGTCTTTCATTTTCAGCATGATGCGCTGGGCCATTTGCCGCGCTTCTTCACGGTCACGCAGGCCGATGAGGATGCAGAATTCGTCCCCGCCAAAGCGCGCCACCACATCGTCTTGGCTGCGTACCGAGTCCTTGATGTGGCCGGCCAGGACCTTGAGCAACTCGTCGCCGGCGTCATGGCCCAGGCTGTCGTTGATCCGCTTGAAGTGGTCGATGTCGAGGAACATCACCGCCAGCATCCCGCCTTCGTTGGTCGTCTCGAGCAGTTTTTCGACGAAAATCTGGTTGAAGCCACGGCGGTTGATCAGGTTGGTCAGCGCGTCGTAGTGCGCCACCTGTTGCAGCGACAGCCGCGCCTGATCCAGTTGGCCAAGGAGAGTGTTGACCCGCTGCAGGTCGCCTTCCTTGTGTTGCAGCTTCTTGTCGGCGAGCGCGGCGCTGATGCTGCTGCCGATAATCAGCAGCGTCATCATCGCCACCGTCAATCCCAGTTGCAGGTGGTTGTTGTCGCCGGGCAGCGGCTGGGCGCTATCGATGGGCAGCACCAGGCTGAGCGCTGCCATGCCGGTGAAATGCATGCTGACGATGCCGGCCCCGAGCACCAGGCTGGCGGTGTATTTGAGCAGTTGATGAGCCACGCCGCTGCCTTCGCGCAGGTGACGGGAAATCACCAGGGCGGCCAGGCTGGCGCCAATGGCGATGACGACGGAGAGGGCGAACAGGGCAGGGTCGTAGTAAGCCGTGGCATTCGACTGCATGGCGGCCATGCCCACGTAGTGCATGGTCGCGATACCCAGGCCGATCCACACCGCGGCCCGCAGGGTCTGCCAGAAACTCACATGACGATGGCTGAGGGTGTGCATCGCCAGCCACGAGGCCGTCAATGCAAATAACAGCGAAATCAGGGTGATGGGCAGCTGGTAATTGATTTCGATCGGCGCCTGGAACGCCAGCATGCTGATGAAGTGCATGGCCCAGATACCGCCCGCCAGGCACCCGGCACCGACCCAGCGCCAGAGTCGTTGGGACGCGGGTTTTTCGGCATGGCCAACCCGTTCGGTGATGTCCAGCGTGGCGAAGCCGGTCGCACAGGCGACCACGTAAGCGAGCAACACCAGAAAGGGGTTATGGGCGCAATTGAGTATAACCTGGCCGGTCTCTGGCAGTTGGTTCGTAAAATATAAAGCAGGCCACTCCATCGGACGCCCCGTATTTATCCAGCCGACACCATGAAACTGGCGAATGTGTTGGAGTATAGAGGTCATACAAAGAGTGCAAGCGGTAGTGGCACATTGCTGCTGATGATTTTGAAATTACTGGCGTCAACCTTTAGGCGATCTGCTCATAAGGGAGCTCAAATTCAGGTTGCAGGGCCGGCAATCCGAACGCTGCCCGTGCCGCATCACAATCCACGTTTGCCTCGCCATTGGCCCAAGAGGCGTCGAACTCCCGACAGGTGCTGGAACGCTTGTCGTAAATCGAGCACTGAACAGTGCTGCCGACTTCGCCGACCAGCCCGATGCAACGAGTGGGTTTGCAGTCCGTGCCCAGCATGGCCACCCGGCTGGGGCTGATGGGCGCGACCAACTCGTCAGGCACCGTTCCCCCGGCCGAGGTGCATTCACCCCAGAAAAAAGACACGCGAAAATGAGAACAGCAGGCACCGCAATTCAGACACGGACTGGCTTCGGACATGGGCGATAATCAAAGAGGGATGGGGGATTGGTGGGGCAGGCAAGGCCGCTATTCTAGGCTTCGCCATTGGCTTGGGAAGAGGGGCGCAAAGATATTTTTTATGCGACCAATGGCGGTGGAACACCCACCTCATTCACACCACAAATCCAATGTGGGAGCGGGCTTGCTCGCGAAGGCGGCGGATCAGTCGCCCTCTTTATTGAATGTACCGGCCCCTTCGCGAGCAAGCCCGCTCCCACATGCGCCATGGGTTGATATCAGCATTACGAATAATTACAGACAGCTTTGGCGGGCCTGACTAGATTGGAGGTTCCGGGGACAGCGAGGCCCCAATAACAATAAAAGAGACGGACCCCATGCAGAACTCGACCCAAGCGGCGAATGCCTGGCGCATTCTGTTCCTGCTGTTCCTGGCCAACCTGTTCAATTTCTTCGATCGCACCATCCCGGCCATCATCATCGAACCGATCCGCATGGAATGGCACCTCAGCGACTTTCAGCTGGGGATCATCGGTACTGCATTCACCATCGTTTACGCCATTGCCGGCCTGCCGCTGGGGCGAATGGCCGATACCGGTTCGCGCAGCAAACTGATGGGCTGGGGCCTGGCGGCGTGGAGCGGCCTGACAGCGGTCAACGGGTTGGTGGGCAATTTCTGGGCGTTCCTGATCGTGCGCATGGGCGTCGGCATCGGCGAAGCCAGTTACGCACCGGCCGCCAACTCGCTGATCGGCGACCTGTTCCCGGCTCACCGTCGCGCTCGGGCCATGGGCATTTTCATGCTGGGCCTGCCACTGGGCCTGCTGCTGGCCTTCTTCACGATCGGCGCCATGGTCAAGGCGTTTGACAGCTGGCGCGCGCCGTTCTTCATCGCGGCGGTGCCGGGTCTGATCCTGGCGATCTTCATGTTCTTCATCAAGGAGCCAAAACGCGGCGCCGCAGAGAGCGTGCAAGTCTCCCAGGAACGCATCGACCGGCCGATCCGTCGCGTGTTGGCGGTGCCGACCTTCCTGTGGCTGGTGATGGCGGGGCTGTGCTTCAACTTTGCCACGTATGCCTGCAACTCGTTTCTGGTGCCGATGCTGCAGCGTTACTTCCTGATGCCGTTGCAGGAAGCAGCGGTGGCGACCGGGGTGATCGTCGGCGTGACCGGGTTGTTCGGGTTGACGCTCGGTGGCTGGGTCGCCGACAAGATTCACCAGCGGGTGGCCAATGGACGCCTGCTGTTTGCGGCGTTCAGCCTGATTATCTCGACGGTGTGTACGGCGTGGGCGCTGCATGCCGGGCGGATCGAAATCGGCGTGTTCGTCGCGGTGTTCAGTCTGGGCTGGCTGTTCGCTTACAACTTCTACACCTGTGTTTACACGGCGATTCAGGATGTGGTCGAACCGCGCTTGCGGGCCACGGCGATGGCATTGTTCTTCGCCGGGTTGTACTTGCTGGGCGGTGGTTTGGGGCCGGTGGTGGTGGGCGGTTTGTCCGACCACTTCGCGCACACGGCGATGGCCGCAGCAGGCGCCGAGCAGATGACCGAGGCGTTCAAGGCGGTCGGCTTGCATGACGCGATGTATCTGATCCCGGTGGCGCTGTTTTTCACCATGGTGTTTCTGTTCCTGGCTTCGCGGTGTTTTGTTCGCGATGCCAAGCGGATGAAGGAAGGGTTGGTGGCTGTTGTTGAGCCACAGATCACTGTGGGAGCGAGGCTTGCCCGCGAAGGAGGCACCGCGATTTAACTGTAGAACCGCATCATCGTTCTTCGCGGGCAAGCCTCGCTCCTACAGAGATTGTTGTAGTTCTTCCGATCAAAAAAAGGCCCGCATCGCTGCGGGCCTTCTTTTTAGCAGGGTAGAGCAGGGCGGTTTAACCCGCCACCAACACCCGAATCGCTTCCAGTCGCAACGCAGCCTTGTCGAGCATGGCCAAACCTTGCTCACGCTGTTTGCGCAGGGCAACCAGTTCGCTGTCGCGCACGGTCGGGTTGACCGCTTGCAGTGCGGTCAAACGCGCCAGCTCTTCGTCGGTATCCGCTGCCAGACGACGTTTCGCTTCGGCAACTCGCTCGGCGTGACGCGGGAAGATTTTCTCTTCGCCGGCATTGATCCGCGGCGTCAGTTGATCGCGCTGAGCCTGGATGAACTTGTTGGCGCTGGCACGGGGCACGCTTTCCAACTGGTCGTTCAAGGTCTCGAACGACACCCGGGCCGACAAGTCATTGCCATTGGTGTCGAGCAGGCAGCGCAGGGCGGCCGGCGGCAAGTAACGGCCCAGTTGCAGCGAGCGCGGCGCAACCACTTCGCTGACATAGAGCAGTTCCAGCAACACGGTGCCCGGTTTCAGCGCCTTGTTCTTGATCAGCGCCACGGCGGTGTTGCCCATCGAACCGGACAAGACCAGGTCCATGCCGCCCTGCACCATCGGGTGTTCCCAGGTGATGAACTGCATGTCTTCGCGAGACAGCGCCTGGTTACGGTCGTAAGTGATGGTCACGCCTTCGTCGTCGCCCAGCGGGAAACTGGCGTCGAGCATTTTTTCGCTCGGCTTGAGGATCAGGGCGTTTTCCGAATGGTCTTCGCTGTCGATGCCGAAGGCGTCGAACAGGGTTTCCATGTAGATCGGCAGGGCAAACTGATCGTCTTGCTCAAGGATGTCCTCGACCAACTGATCGCCTTCGCCCGATCCGCCGGAGTTGAGTTCCAGCAAACGGTCACGGCCGGTGTGCAGTTCGGCTTCCAGACGCTCACGCTCGGCCCGGGCTTCGTCGATCAGTGCTTGCCACTCGCCGTCGTCAGCGTTTTCGAGCAGCGGCAGCAGGCGCGGGCCGAACTGATGCTGCAAGGCGTTGCCGGTCGGGCAGGTGTTGAGGAACGCGTTCAGCGCTTCGTGGTACCACTGGAACAGACGCTCTTGCGGACTGGTTTCCAGGTACGGCACGTGCAGTTCGATGATGTGCTTCTGGCCGATCCGGTCCAGACGACCGATACGCTGCTCCAGCAGGTCCGGGTGCGACGGCAGATCGAACAGCACCAGGTGGTGCGAGAACTGGAAGTTGCGACCTTCACTGCCGATTTCCGAGCAGATCAGCACTTGCGCGCCGAACTCTTCATCGGCGAAGTAGGCGGCGGCGCGGTCACGCTCAAGGATGTTCATGCCTTCGTGGAACACCGTGGCCGGAATCCCGGAGCGCACGCGCAGGGCGTCTTCCAGGTCCATGGCGGTTTCGGCGTGGGCGCAGATCACCAGCACTTTAGTGCGCTTGAGCATCTTCAACTGATCGATCAGCCACTCGACGCGCGGGTCGAATTTCCACCAGCGTTCTTCTTCGTTGGCATCCGGCTGGGCCTGGAAGCTGACTTCCGGGTACAGCTCGGCGTGATCGCCCAGCGGCAGTTCGAGGTATTCGTCCGGGCACGGCAGCGGGTACGGATGCAGTTTGCGTTCCGGGAAACCCTGCACGGCGGCGCGGGTGTTGCGGAACAGCACGCGGCCGGTGCCGTGGCGGTCCAGCAGTTCACGGACCAGGCGGGCGCTGGCTTCGGTGTCGCCATCATTCACGGCGGTCAGCAGGGCTTCGCCTTCGTTGCCGAGGAAACCGTGAATGGTCTTGTGTGCTTCAGGCGACAGGCGTCCTTTGTCCAGCAGCTCCTGAACGGCTTCGGCCACCGGGCGATAGTTTTCGCTCTCGGCGCGGAAGGCGTGCAGGTCATGGAAACGGTTCGGGTCAAGCAGGCGCAGGCGCGCGAAGTGGCTGTCCTGGCCCAGTTGTTCCGGGGTGGCGGTCAGCAGCAGTACGCCGGGAATGACTTCGGCCAGTTGCTCGACCAGCGTGTATTCAGGGCTGGTCTTGTCTTCGTGCCAGACCAGGTGGTGCGCTTCGTCGACGACCAGCAAGTCCCAACCGGCAGCGAACAGCGCGTCCTGGGCTTTCTCGTCGTCCACCAGCCACTCAAGTGCAACCAGCGCGAGTTGGGTGTCTTCGAACGGGTTGGCGGCATCGCTTTCGATGAAGCGTTCTTCGTCGAACAGCGCAACTTGCAGGTTGAAGCGGCGGCGCATCTCCACCAGCCACTGGTGCTGAAGGTTCTCCGGAACCAGGATCAATACGCGGTTGGCGCGGCCCGAGAGCAGTTGGCGATGGATCACCAGGCCAGCTTCGATGGTCTTGCCCAGGCCCACTTCGTCGGCCAGCAGAACCCGCGGCGCAATGCGGTCGGCGACTTCACGGGCGATGTGCAACTGGTGCGCGATCGGTTGCGCACGCACGCCGCCCAGGCCCCAGAGCGAGGACTGCAATTGGCGGCTGGTGTGTTCCAGGGTGTTGTAGCGCAGGGAGAACCAGGCCAGTGGGTCGATCTGTCCGGCGAACAAACGGTCGCTGGCCAGTCGGAACTGAATGAAGTTCGACAGCTGGGTTTCCGGCAGGGTAACCACTTCGTTTTGTGCGTTGAGGCCGTGGTAGACCAGCAGGCCATCGACGTCGTCGACTTCCTGGACGGTCAGTTTCCAGCCTTCGAAGTGAGTGATGGAGTCGCCCGGTGAGAACCGCACGCGGGTGAGTGGCGCATTCCGTAGCGCGTACTGGCGAGTCTCGCCAGTGGCCGGATAGAGCACGGTCAACAAGCGGCCGTCCTGTGCCAGAACGGTGCCTAAACCCAGCTCGGCTTCGCTGTCACTGATCCAGCGTTGCCCCGGTTGATACTGCTGCGCCATGCTGCCTGACTCCCACCTTGAAAAAGCGGGCTATCTTAACGGAATGAGGGCTTCAGGGCCAAAGGACTCTCATAAAAACTCGCAGTCTTACGTTAGTCCAACGATGCGATGCTTGCCGGTCGGGGCACCAATCCGTGCCAAACCGGTCACAGTTTGCGACCGATGGCTCAAGTCGCCATCCCCGCAGCCGACAGCCTGCTGACAGGAGACTAAATAATTATGCTGCCACCGATGCTCCCCTTGAGTGCCGTGCCGATCACGTCACAGCAGGACCCGATTCGCCAGCGCCCGGATATTCCGCCTGTCGTGCCGGTGCAGGAAAGCTCCAACGAAAGCACCATCGACCTGCAGCAGCGTGATCCCGAGGAAGCGGCTTTTCAGCTGCGCGAGGAACAACGGCGCAAGCAGGAGCGGGATCGGCGGCGTCGTGAGGCTGATGAAGATCCGGATGAGCATCTGGCGGTTCCGGGTGTCGAGCTCAATGCCGACAATACCGTGCCGGTGGCGCCGTTGATGGAAGATCAGCCGCGCCAGGGGTTGTGGGTCGATATCCAGATTTGAGGGGGTGGCTGGTCAGCGCTGCCGTCAGACCTCATTATTACGACAAACCTGCCATACGATGTACTGAGCACCATGAGCCAAGACGACAAGCTGATTGATCTCAATTCTGAACGCGCCAAGCGGGTTCATGACCTTAATGAAAAGCGTCTGAATGAAGTGCGCCAGGCGTTTGAGCAGGCGATGCCGTTGGGCAAAGCCAAGAAGAAACCGAAGAACAAGCCGAAAAAGCGTTGAAACACCCTGCATCGGTTGATGCAGGTCAGTTATTTCCCCTCCTTTACGCCCTGTCTCGGGCGACATTGATCCCGGTCAATTTTCTCTTCTGCCTGATTGGTTAACTTAGCCCTATCGCAACAGGGCAAGTGCAGGAGAGCCGTCATGTTTTTCGATAACGTGGTGATCGCCGGAGTGCTGACAGTCGGCCTCATGGTTCTGTTTTTCGCAGGGTTTGGATTTTTTATCTGGAAGGATTCGCATAAGCGCAAACCGTAGTTCTTTCTGGATGTAATGAGCACGCAAGGCATTTTGGGCAACTTCGGTTGCCCTTTTTTTTGCCTGCGAAAATCTGAAAGGTAATAAAGTCTCCCTGTAGGAGCTGTCGAGTGAAACGAGGCTGCGATCTTTTGATCTTGCTTTTAAAAAGATCAAGATCAAAAGATCGCAGCCTCGTTTCACTCGACAGCTCCTACACAGCTCCTACACAGCTTCTTCGGCCATAAAAAAGGCGCGAACCTCACGGAACGCGCCTTTTTCGTTGCAGCCATGTATCAGCTGCCCAGTGCCTTCGACGCCAGCCAGAACAGGCCGGCCGACAGGGCCACTGTCGCGGGCAGGGTCAGGACCCAGGCCAGCAGGATGGTCCGTACGGTGCCGCCTTGCAGGCCGCTTTTGTTGGCGACCATGGTGCCGGCAACGCCTGAGGACAGGACGTGGGTGGTGGAGACGGGCAGGCTGAAGATGTTGGCCATGCCGATCAGGCTCGCGGTGGTGATCTGTGCCGACATGCCTTGGGAGTAAGTCATGCCCTGCTTGCCGATCTTCTCGCCGATGGTCAGCACCACGCGTTTCCAGCCGACCATGGTCCCCAGGCCGAGGGCCAGGGCCACCGCCAGAATCACCCAGAACGGGGCGTATTCGGTGGTGGTGGTCAGGTCTTTGCGCAGTTTGTCCAGGTCAGCCTTTTCACGGGCAGCCAAGCCAGGCAGCTTGCCGACTTTCTTCGCCGTGTCGTCCAGGCAGAGCAGGTAGCGACGCACTTCGATGCGGCTTTCCGGCGACAGCGAGTGGTAATCCGCTACACCTTTAAGGGTGCCGAGGAGGGCGGTGATGGTCGGTTCGGTCTGTTGCGGGTTGCAACGGAATTTCTCCGGCAGATCGCCTTCCACGCTTTTGCCCAGGGCCAGGTATTCGCCCAGGGTGTCGGCGTTACGCTTGTAGAACTGGCTCAGGTGCAGGGTCGCGTCGCGAGTCCGTTCGATCTGGTAGGTCGTGCTGCCCAGGTCGAGTACGAACTGCGCCGGCACGATACCGATCAGCACCAGCATGATCAGGCCGATACCTTTCTGGCCATCGTTGGAACCGTGCACGAAACTCACGGCCATGGCCGAGATCACCAGTACCAGGCGGTTCCAGAACGGCGGGTGTTTCTTGTCGTCGATCTTGCGGCGCTGTTCCGGTGTCTTGTGCATCTTCGACAGAGGACGCCACCATTTAAGGCCGATCAATATGAGCGCGGCGACCAGGAAACCCGCCATCGGCGAGAAGACCAGGGAGGCACCGATATCGATCGCCTTCTGCCAGTTCACGCCATCGGCCAACGGAATGTCGTTGATCAACGCGTTGGCCAGGCCGACACCGAGGATCGAACCGATCAGCGTATGGGAGCTGGAGGCCGGGATACCGAAGTACCAGGTGCCCAGGTTCCAGGTGATGGCGGCGGCGAGCAGCGAGAACACCATGGCCAGCCCGTGACCGGTGTTCACATTGATCAGCAGCTCTACCGGCAGCAGGTGGACGATGGCATACGCCACGCCGACACCGCCCAGCAGTACGCCGAGAAAGTTGAACACACCGGAAAAGAACACCGCCAGATGAGGCGGCATGGCTTTGGTGTAGATAACGGTGGCCACCGCGTTAGCGGTGTCATGAAAGCCGTTGATGAACTCGAAGGCGAGGACAAAGGCCAGGGCGAGCAAGAGGCTCACAAGCACCCAAGCATCCAGTCCGCTGAATAAATCGATCATGAAGGTTTTCTGACCCGGTCATAAGGGGGCGCGATTATGCCAGAAAAGACTGCTAATCGATGCACTAGGTGTTCATCGGTAACATTCTTCAACGAATTAGTTTGTGACGATAGCCTATGCCCGAGGTTTTTGCCGGGTTTTGCAAGTCATTGAATTCAGATGAAAAGGCCGCAGCCACAAGGGTTTCTCTCGCGAAGCCGAGAGGCTTGGATGCTTGTGTGAAATATCTGAGAAGCGGGTCAGGCGTGTGCCATTTTCCTCATCCACAGGGTGAGGTGGCCGCTGCCCGCTTGTAGCGGGCGCGAAAGGCATCATCGATACAACCCGCTTTTAACGGGTGCAGATGCAGACCCTTGAAAGGATTCAGGCCGAAGTGATCATGGCTCTTCGGCTTTGAGTTCCTTTTCCATCTTCTGCAATTCCTGGGTGAATGCCTGATCCTGAACGGTGGCGCGTTTACGCCAGGGTTTGCGTTCCGGTTCGGGCTGAGCGGCGTAGGTGGTGACTTCCCCGCCGTAAACTTCCTTGTAACGTTGTTCCTGGCGCTCAAGTTCCGCGCGCAGTTCGTCTTTCGTCACAGTGCTACCTGTATGAGTTGAGATAAATTCTGGTGAAACGCGCTGCATGAGTCTATTGACCACACTCGTCGAAAGGACAATGCCCGACAAAAGCATCGTTTTTTACGGCGTGCGAACAATACTTCCATGTTGCAGGCGGCCACGGCACCAGAGAAAAACAGCTGACGTAGCATCAGTTACCTGTTTCAGCGAGCGCGTTGGCGGAGCATATGAAATGAGCGTCAAGCGCTTGCTGCAGGCAGCGACGATAGGATACCGGGCTGCCGAGTGACGGAATCGGCACGTAAAAACCGCTTCGCCACTGAGGTGCATTATAGCGGTCGATCCGAAGAACACTATCTCTCGGGAGTTAAAAGTAGTTCCAGCTGTGTGATTGTTTTGTTACTCGCAACTTTCAGCTGTAACTAGGGTGTGGGTGATGTCACATTGCAACGATGTCTTTCTGACGCCATAAAGCCGAACAAGTTAATCCCGTTACATCAGTCCTTTAAATCCGTGAAGAATAAAAGCATGTAGCGGGCACCGCGAAAATCAGTGCGCGCCGGTAGTCATCGCCCGTGAGGCCGATTGCGATTATCGGTCGATGGTTCGATAATCGCCCAATCTTGCGGCCAGTGGGTTGTATGCAAGGCTCGAAGCCGCTTGTAATAGCCGCTGATCCGTGTAGGAAAAGGACCTGATATGAATGATCAAATGCGCAATTCCTTCGCTTCAGTGGCACCGCCGATCGTGGCCTCGCCCGCCAAGCGAATCCAGGCCTTGACCGGCGATCCGGACTTCATGACATCCCTGGCCCGTGGCCTGGCAGTGGTTCAAGCGTTCCAGGAGCGCAAGCGACACCTGACCATCGCCCAGATCAGTCACCGCACGGAAATTCCCCGCGCCGCTGTGCGACGTTGCCTGCACACCCTGATCAAACTCGGCTACGCCACCACCGACGGTCGAACCTATTCGCTGCTGCCCAAAGTCCTGACGCTCGGCCATGCCTATCTGTCTTCGACGCCTCTGGCGGTGTCCGCGCAGCCGTATCTGGACCGCATGAGCGAGCAGCTTCACGAGGCCTGCAACATGGCCACGCTGGAGGGCGACGACATTTTGTACATCGCTCGCTCGGCGACCACCCAGCGCCTGATTTCCGTCGACCTGTCGGTGGGCGGGCGGTTGCCGGCGTATTGCACGTCCATGGGCAGGATCCTGCTCGCGGCACTGGACGACACCTCGCTGCGCGAATACCTCGACCATGCGGAATTCCAGGCCAAGACCAGCCGAACCTTGCACACCCCCGAGGCGTTGCTCGAATGTCTGCAGGAAGTGCGGCAACAAGGCTGGTGCATCGTCGATCAGGAACTGGAACAAGGCCTGCGCTCGATTGCCGTTCCGGTGTACGACGCTTCCGGCCAGGTGGTCGCGGCGCTCAACGTCAGTACCCACGCCGGGCGGGTCAGCCGCAACGAGCTGGAGCAACGTTTCCTGCCAGGCTTGTTAAGTGCGAGCCGCGACCTCAGCGCCCAGTTATTTGCCTAAGCTGTTCGATAAACGCACAGAGTCGCGTTTATCGAATTGACGCTGTTTCCCCAAGATCACTAATGTCGCGGCAGCGCCAGCCCCATGCTGGCACCTGTCCGACTGCGTTCTTGCGTGGAATAAAAATAATGAACCAGCCTCAGTCTGCTGTAGGAAACTGCCTCGACGTGCAGTCCTTCATCAATGCTCAACCCATTTCGCGCTACCAGTGGCGAGTGGTGATCCTGTGTTTCCTGATTGTCTTCCTCGATGGCCTCGACACCGCGGCCATGGGCTTCATCGCGCCTGCCTTGTCGCAGGACTGGGGCATCGATCGCGCCAGTCTCGGCCCGGTAATGAGTGCCGCGCTGATCGGCATGGTCTTCGGCGCACTGGGCTCCGGCCCATTGGCTGACCGCTTTGGGCGAAAAGTCGTACTGGTCGGCGCGGTGCTGGTCTTCGGCGCCTTCAGCCTGGCGTCGGCGTACAGCACCAACGTCGATCAACTGTTGGTGCTGCGCTTCCTCACCGGCCTGGGCCTTGGCGCCGGGATGCCGAATGCCACCACACTGTTGTCGGAATACACCCCGGAGCGCAAAAAATCCCTGCTGGTGACCAGCATGTTCTGCGGCTTCAACCTCGGCATGGCCGGTGGCGGGTTTATCTCGGCCAAGCTGATTCCCGCATTCGGCTGGCACAGTCTGTTGCTGATCGGCGGGATTCTGCCGTTGATCCTCGCCGTCGTTTTGCTGTTCTGGCTGCCGGAATCGGCGCGCTATCTTGTAGTCCGCAATCGTGGCACCGACAAAGTGCGCAAAACCCTCGCGCCGATCGACCCGGTCGTCGTCGCCCAGGCGTCGAGCTTCAGCGTGCCGGAACAGAAAACCGTGAAGGCCCGCAATGTGTTTGCGGTGATTTTCTCCGGCACCTACAGCACCGGCACTTTGTTGTTGTGGCTGACCTACTTCATGGGCCTGGTGATTGTGTACCTGCTGACCAGTTGGCTGCCGACATTGATGCGCGACAGTGGCGCGAGCATGGAGCAGGCAGCGTTCATTGGGGCGCTGTTCCAGTTTGGCGGCGTGCTGAGTGCAGTGGGCGTGGGCTGGGCGATGGACCGGTTCAATCCGCACAAGGTCATCGGCATTTTCTACCTGATGGCCGGGGTGTTTGCCTACGCGGTAGGGCAGAGTCTGGGCAACATCACGATTTTGGCGACCTTGGTGCTGGTGGCCGGGATGTGCGTCAACGGTGCGCAATCGGCGATGCCTTCGTTGGCGGCGCGGTTCTATCCGACCCAGGGGCGCGCGACCGGGGTCTCGTGGATGCTGGGGATTGGCCGCTTCGGCGCGATTCTCGGGGCGTGGATGGGCGCGACGCTGCTGGGGTTGGGCTGGAATTTTGAACAGGTGCTGACGGCGCTGGTGATTCCGGCGGCGGTAGCGACCACGGCGGTGGTGATCAAGGGCATGGTCAGTCATGCGGATGCGACCTGACAGTCTGATCCAGATTCTTTGGCGCGTTTGAGGGCCTCTTCGCGGGCAAGCCTCGCTCCTACAGGAATGATGATGTCCGTGATTTCGCGAACACCACCTAACTGTAGGAGCGAGGCTTGCCCGCGAAGCCTTTAAGGATCGGTAGTGAGACAACAATCTGTTCGATAAACGAACACTCAGTCGATTATCGGATTGTTTGACGTTTTGCACAGGCTTAACCTTCAGTCATTCCGGCGCTGAACCTCGCGCCTTTTTCATCCACTGTCGGTTCATAACAAAACGGGAGCCTGCCCCATGGCTGAAATCCTTTCGCTGCACGACGCGGTGAAGCAATTCGTCAACGACGGCGATACCGTCGCGCTCGAAGGCTTCACTCACCTGATCCCTACGGCGGCGGGTCATGAAATCATTCGTCAGGGCAAGAAAGATCTGACGCTGGTGCGGATGACGCCTGACCTGATCTACGACCAGTTGATCGGCGCCGGTTGTGCTCGCAAGCTGATTTTCTCCTGGGGCGGCAACCCGGGCGTCGGTTCGTTGCACCGTCTGCGTGACGCGGTCGAGAAGCAGTGGCCTCACGCGCTGGAAATCGAAGAACACAGCCACGCCGACCTGGCCAATGCCTACGTCGCTGGCGCCTCCGGCCTACCGTTCGCGGTGCTGCGTGCCTACGCCGGTTCCGACTTGCCGAAGGTCAACCCGCTGATCAAGACCGTCACCTGCCCATTCACCGGTGAAGTATTGGCTGCGGTGCCGTCGGTGCGCCCGGACATCACCGTGATTCACGCGCAGAAAGCCGACCGCAAAGGCAACGTGCTGCTGTGGGGCATTCTCGGCGTGCAGAAAGAAGCCGCGCTGGCCGCCAAGCGTTGCATCGTCACTGTTGAAGAAATCGTCGACGACCTCAATGCTCCAATGAATTCCTGCGTGCTGCCGACCTGGGCCTTGAGTGCGGTTTGCCACGTCCCTGGCGGCGCGCATCCGTCCTACGCCCATGGTTACAACGAACGTGACAACCGTTTCTACCAGGCCTGGGACCCGATTGCCCGCGACCGTGACACCTTCACCGCGTGGATTAATGAATACATCCACGGCTGCGCTGACTTCAGCGAGTTCCAGGCCAAGCTGGCCGCTGCTTCGGAGGCCAAGTAATGACTTACACCACCAATGAAATGATGACCGTCGCCGCCGCCCGCCGCTTGAAGAACGGTTCGGTGTGCTTCGTCGGCATCGGCCTGCCGTCGAAAGCCGCCAACCTGGCGCGCCTGACGTCTTCGCCGGACGTGGTCCTGATCTACGAATCGGGTCCGATCGGTGCCAAGCCGAGCGTGTTGCCGCTGTCGATCGGTGACGGTGAACTGGCGGAAACCGCCGACACCGTCGTGCCGACCGGTGAGATTTTTCGCTACTGGTTGCAGGGCGGGCGCATCGACGTCGGTTTTCTCGGCGCCGCACAGGTCGACCGCTTCGGCAACATCAACACCACGGTGGTGGGCGATTACCACGCGCCGAAAGTGCGCCTGCCGGGTGCCGGTGGCGCGCCGGAGATTGCCGGTTCGGCCAAAAGCGTTTTGATCATCCTCAAGCAATCGGCACGTTCCTTTGTCGACAAACTCGACTTCATCACCTCGGTCGGACACGGCGAGGGCGGTGATTCGCGCAAGCGTCTCGGTCTACCGGGTGCCGGTCCGGTCGGCATCATCACCGACCTGTGCATCATGGAACCGGAAGCGGATACCCATGAATTTGTGGTCACCGCGCTGCACCCTGGCGTGACCCGCGAGCAAGTGATTGCCGCCACCGGTTGGGCAATCCGTTTCGCTGACGCCGTTGAAAACACCGCCGAGCCAACCGAGGTTGAACTCAAAGCGTTGAGGGATCTGGAAGCCCGCACCGCCGCCGCCCACGGCCAAGCACCCGGAGAAGCCTGATGCGCGACGTTTATATCTGCGACGCGATTCGCACCCCCATCGGCCGTTTCGGCGGTGGCCTGTCGGCGGTTCGTGCCGACGACCTTGCCGCTGTGCCGATCAAGGCCTTGATGGAGCGCAACCCATCGGTGGACTGGAGCGCAGTGGACGAAGTGTTCCTCGGCTGCGCCAACCAGGCCGGCGAAGACAACCGCAACGTCGCACGCATGGCGCTGCTGCTGGCCGGGCTGCCGGAAAGCATTCCCGGCGTCACGCTCAATCGCCTGTGCGCGTCGGGTATGGATGCCGTTGGCACCGCGTTCCGCGCCATCGCCAGCGGCGAAATGGAGCTGGCGATTGCCGGCGGTGTCGAGTCGATGTCCCGCGCGCCGTTCGTGATGGGCAAGGCCGACGCCGCGTTCTCGCGCAACATGAAGCTGGAAGACACCACCATCGGCTGGCGCTTTATCAACCCGTTGATGAAAGCCCAATACGGCGTCGACGCGATGCCGCAGACCGCTGACAACGTGGCGGACGATTACCAAGTCTCTCGCGAAGATCAGGACGCTTTCGCCCTGCGCAGTCAGCAGCGCACGGCCGCCGCGCAAGCCGCAGGATTTTTCGCTGAAGAAATCGTTGAAGTGCGGATTGCCCACAAGAAAGGGGAAACCGTCGTCAGCCAGGATGAGCATCCACGCGCTGACACCACCCTGGAAACCCTGGCCAGGCTGAAACCGGTCAACGGTCCCGACAAAACCGTCACCGCCGGCAATGCCTCGGGCGTGAACGACGGAGCGGCAGCGCTGATTCTGGCCTCCGCCGAAGCGGTGAAGAAACACGGCCTGACCGCCCGCGCCAAAGTGCTGGGCATGGCGAGCGCCGGTGTTGCACCTCGGGTGATGGGCATCGGCCCGGTGCCGGCGGTGCGTAAGCTGACCGAACGCCTCGGTCTGGCGGTCAATGATTTCGACGTGATCGAACTCAATGAAGCCTTCGCCAGCCAGGGTTTGGCGGTGCTGCGTGAGCTGGGGCTGGCGGACGACGCGGCTCAGGTCAACCCGAACGGTGGCGCCATTGCCTTGGGTCATCCGTTGGGCATGAGCGGTGCGCGTCTGGTCCTGACGGCATTGCATCAGCTTGAAAAAACGGGTGGCAAGAAAGGTCTGGCGACCATGTGCGTCGGTGTCGGCCAAGGTCTGGCCCTGGCCATCGAACGCGTCTGACGCTCGGCAGACTAATAAGAACAGAGGAAAGCGAAATGACTGACAAGCCTGGTTACCGTCGCCCACAGGAAGGCACCCAGCCGGAGTACCTGCACCCGACTTACCAATCCACCAACCGTCGCGCGCCGTCCAAGCCGTTGGTGTTTTTGCCTCATTCGTTGTCGGAAATTACCGGCCCGATCATCGGCGCCGAGCGTATCAACGAGAAGGACAACGACCTGACCGCCCAGCATCAGGGTGAACCGCTGGGTGAGCGCATCATCATTCACGGCCGCGTGCTGGATGAAGACGGCCTTCCGGTGCCGGGGATTCTGGTGGAGATCTGGCAGGCCAATGCCGCCGGTCGCTACAACCATGCCCGCGACCTGCACGACGCGCCGCTGGACCCGAACTTCACTGGCACCGGCCGCACCGTGACCGACGCGGATGGCTGGTATCAGTTCCAGACCATCAAGCCTGGCGCTTATCCGTGGGGCAATCACCACAATGCGTGGCGCCCGGCGCACATCCATTTCTCCCTGTTCGGGCCGAGCATTCTGACGCGGCTGGTCACTCAGATGTATTTCCCGGGCGACCCGTTGCTGGCCTACGACCCGATCTACAACTGCGTACCCGATACGAGCGCCAAAGAGCGTTTGATCGCCACGTTCGATCTGGAAAAAACCATCCCTTCCTATGCCCTCGGTTATCGCTGGGACATCGTCTTGCGCGGCCGCGAAGCCACGCCGATGGAGAAATAAGATGACGCTGAACGCGACCACGTCCCACACCGTCGGGCCGTATTACCACATCGGCCTGACCTGGCTGAACCGCGAAGACCTGACCGTCGAACAAACCCTTGGCGAGCGCGTGGCGATCACCGGACAAGTGATCGATGGCAACGGCGACGTCGTCAACGACGCGATGCTGGAAGTCTGGCAGGCCAATGCCGCCGGCAAGTACGACCATCCCGAAGACGAGCAGGCCAAACCCCTGGACCCGAATTTCGAAGGGTTTGGCCGGGTGCCGGTGGATGCCGAAGGGCGCTTTCGTTTCACCACGATCAAGCCAGGCACAGTGGAGGGCCTGAAGGGCTCGACCCAGGCGCCGCATCTGGTGGTGCTGGTGTTTGCTCGCGGGTTGGTGAAGCACTTGCTGACGCGGATCTACTTCGATGGCGAACCGGCGAACGTCGAGGATCCGCTGCTGGAATGTGTGCCGGCTGAACGTCGCAGTACCTTGCTGGCGAAGCAGGATGCATCAGGTGTGTACCAGTGGAATGTGATTCTGCAAGGCACCGATGCCGAGACGGTGTTCTTCGATTACTGAATGAACAACACAAACCCCATGTGGGAGCGGGCTTGCTCGCGAATGCGGGGTGTCATTCAGCATTAATGGCATTGATACACCGCTTTCGCGAGCAAGCCCGCTCCCACAGGGGATATGTTGCTGATCTATCTGTGGAACGGGACTGTTGCAAAGTATGTCTAGACTGTCATGGTCCCCAAAGAGTGAAAAACAATGACAACCCCCACCGCTTCTACAGCGCACTACACCGGTGAAGAGCGCAGCAAGCGCATCTTTGCAATTGTCGGCGCCTCGTCCGGCAACCTCGTCGAATGGTTCGACTTCTACGTCTACGCCTTTTGCGCGATCTACTTTGCGCCGGCCTTTTTCCCGTCCGACAACCCGACTGTGCAACTGGTGAATACCGCCGGCGTGTTCGCGGCCGGGTTCCTGATGCGGCCGATCGGCGGCTGGATTTTCGGCCGTGTCGCGGACAAGCACGGGCGCAAGAATTCGATGCTGATCTCGATTCTGATGATGTGCTTCGGCTCGTTGCTCATCGCGTGTCTGCCGACCTACAAGGACATCGGCGTCTGGGCGCCGATCATGCTGTTGTTCGCCCGCTTGCTGCAGGGCTTGTCGGTGGGCGGGGAGTACGGCACCACCGCGACCTACATGAGCGAAGTCGCCCTCAAGGGCCAGCGGGGTTTCTTCGCCTCGTTCCAGTACGTGACGCTGATTGGCGGGCAGTTGCTGGCGGTGTCGCTGGTGGTGGTCCTGCAACAGTTCCTCACCGAAGATGACCTGCGTGCCTACGGCTGGCGGATCCCGTTTGTGGTCGGTGCGGTGGCGGCGTTGATCTCGCTGTTCCTGCGTCGTTCGCTGAAAGAAACCACCAGCAAGGAAATGCGCGAAAACAAAGACGCCGGCAGCATCCGCGCGTTGTTCCGCGACCACAAAGCAGCCTTTATTACCGTGCTCGGTTACACCGCCGGCGGCTCGCTGATTTTCTACACCTTCACCACGTACATGCAGAAATACCTGGTGAACACCGCCGGCATGCACGCCAAGACCGCCAGCTACATCATGACCGGCGCGCTGTTCCTTTACATGTGCATGCAACCGCTGTTCGGCATGCTCGCGGACAAGATCGGTCGCCGTAACTCGATGCTGTGGTTCGGTGCATTGGGGACGCTGTGCACCGTGCCGATCCTGCTCAGCCTGAAAAGTGTCAGCAGTCCGTTCCTGGCCTTTGTGCTGATTACCGTGGCGCTGGCGATCGTGAGTTTCTACACCTCGATCAGTGGCCTGGTAAAAGCCGAAATGTTCCCGCCGGAAGTGCGCGCACTCGGTGTCGGCCTGGCGTATGCGGTGGCCAATGCGATCTTCGGTGGCTCGGCGGAATACGTGGCCCTGAGCCTCAAAGCCCAAGGCATGGAAAACTCCTTCTACTGGTACGTGACGGTGATGATGGCGGTCGCGTTCCTGTTCAGCCTGCGCCTGCCGAAACAGGCCAAGTATTTGCACCACGACCTTTGATCCATCCGCGTGGGCCCGACCGGCCCACGCCTTCAGGGACTGTTTATGAACCAGCGACCGGGCAATCAATTGTTCGATGCCTATTTCACTGCCCGCGATATGCGTGAGGTGTTCTGCGATCAGGGCCGGGTTCAGGCCATGCTCGATTTCGAAGCGGCTCTGGCCCGGGCCGAGGCGCGGGTGGGCTTGATTCCGCAATCGGTTGTCGCCTCGATCGAAGCGGCTTGTGTGGCCGGACGTTACGACTTTTCAGCCCTCGGCGAGGCGATCGCCACGGCAGGCAATTCGGCGATTCCGCTGGTCAAGGCGTTGGGTAAACAGATCGCCGCCAACGATGCCGAAGCCGAGCGCTATGTGCATCTGGGCGCGACCAGTCAGGACGTGATGGACACGGGTTTGGTGCTGCAACTGCGCCGGGCGCTGGAGCTGATCGAAAGCGATCTGGCGCAACTGGGCGAAACGTTGGCGACCCAAGCGCTGCGCTTCGTCACCACGCCGCTGGCCGGACGCACATGGTTGCAACACGCCACGCCCGTCACCCTGGGCATGAAGATCGCCGGTTGGCTGGGCGCCGTCACTCGTAGCCGCCAACGTCTGCAAGAACTCAAGCCACGCCTGCTGGTGCTGCAATTTGGCGGCGCCTCCGGAACACTGGCGGCCCTCGGCGAACAGGCGATGCCGATTGCCGAAGCCTTGGCCGGTGAGCTGAAATTGACGTTGCCGGATCAACCCTGGCACACCCAGCGTGATCGCCTGGTGGAGTTTGGCGCGGTGCTCGGTTTGATCGCCGGCAGCCTCGGCAAACTCGGCCGCGACATCAGCCTGTTGATGCAGACCGAAGCCGGCGAAGTGTTCGAACCGTCGGCACCGGGCAAGGGCGGTTCCTCGACCATGCCGCACAAACGCAACCCCGTGGGCGCCGCGGTGCTGATCGGTGCGGCGACCCGGGTACCCGGTTTGCTCTCGACCCTGTTCAGCGCCATGCCTCAGGAGCACGAGCGCAGCCTGGGCCTGTGGCATGCAGAATGGGAAACACTGCCGGAGATTTGCTGCCTGGTGTCCGGCAGCCTCAAGCAAGCGTTGCTGGTGGCGGATGGACTGGAAGTCGACGCCGAGCGCATGGCCCGCAACCTCGACCTGACCCAAGGTCTTGTGTTGGCCGAAGCGGTGAGCATCGTCCTCGCGCAACGGGTCGGCCGCGACACCGCGCACCATCTGCTGGAGCAATGCTGCAAACGTGCGGTGGCCGAACAACGTCATTTGCGAGCGGTACTCGGTGACGAGCCGCAAGTGACCGCCGAACTGTCGGATGCTGAACTCGATCGTCTGCTGGACCCCGCCCATTACCTCGGTCAGGCCCATGCCTGGGTCGAGCGAGCGGTGGCTGAACATTCTGCGTTGACTGCCTGAAGGAGATTGCTGTGGCTTTCGTACAACTCGCCGAGGGCGAACTGAACTATCAAATTGATGGGCCGGACGATGCGCCGGTGCTGGTGCTCTCCAACTCGCTGGGCACCGACCTGCACATGTGGGACGCGCAGATCGCCGCGTTCTCCAAGCATTTCCGGGTGCTGCGTTTCGACACCCGGGGGCACGGCAAATCGCTGGTCACGCCGGGTCCGTACAGCATCGAGCAACTGGGTCACGACGTGCTGGCGCTGCTGGATGCGCTGCACATCGAGCGCGCGCATTTTTGCGGTCTGTCCATGGGCGGTTTGATCGGCCAGTGGTTGGGCATCAACGCTGGCGAGCGGCTGAACAAACTGGTGGTGTGCAACACCGCCGCGAAAATCGGCGATCCGTCGGTGTGGAACCCACGGATTGAAACCGTGCTGCGGGACGGTCCGGCGGCGATGGTCGCCTTGCGCGATGCGTCGATTGCGCGCTGGTTTACCCCGGACTTTGCCGAGGCCAACCCGGCTGCCGCGAAGCGGATTACCGACATGCTCGCCGCCACGTCGCCTGAAGGGTATGCCGCCAATTGCGCGGCCGTGCGCGATGCCGACTTCCGTGATCAGCTGTCCGCGATCAAGGTGCCGCTGCTGGTGATCGCCGGCACTGAAGACGCGGTGACGCCGCCGTCCGGCGGGCACTTTATCCAGGAGCATGTGCAGGGCGCCGAGTACGCCGAGTTCTACGCCGCGCATTTGTCCAACGTCCAGGCCGGTGCTGCGTTCAGCGAACGGGTACTGACGTTTTTGTCAGCTGTTTAAGGGGACTGTTGTGGACGAGAAACAACGTTACGACGAAGGCCTGGAAGTTCGTCGCGCGGTGCTTGGCGATGCGCATGTCGACCGCAGCCTGAACGCGCTGACCGAGTTCAACTCGGAGTTCCAGGAAATGATCACCCGCCACGCGTGGGGCGACATCTGGACCCGCCCGGGCCTGCCGCGCCATACCCGCAGCCTGATCACCATCGCGATGCTGATCGGCATGAACCGCAACGAAGAACTCAAACTGCACCTGCGCGCCGCCGCCAACAACGGCGTGACCCGCGGCGAGATCAAGGAAGTGATCATGCAGAGCGCGATCTATTGCGGCATCCCGGCGGCCAATGCGACGTTTCATTTGGCGGAGTCGGTTTGGGATGAGCTTGGAGTTGAATCCCGGGAGTGATCTTCGGGTTTTGCATTGTCTGAGCTGACGCCTTCGCGGGCAAGCCTCGCTCCTACAGGTTTTGCGTACTCCCCTGTAGGAGCGAGGCTTGCCCGCGAAAGCAATGTCATGGCTTACACAGTGGCGACAATGAAGATCCGCTTGAACGGAAACAACGTGCGCCCATCGCTCTCATGCGGGTAATGCGCATGCACCCGCATCATGAAGTGATAAATGAACCGCGCCTGTTCCTCATCTTTCAACCCTTGCATCACCGCCCGCAAGGCCGAGACCTTGATCCAGTCATAAATCGGCGACTTGCCGTCCACGACCTGCAACTGCTCGGTTTCCCAGATATCCAGCGTGCGGGTAATCGGTGAGAGCAGCCGGTGGTAATTTTCCAGCGACAGCAACGGCCGCGCCGCCATCGTCTCGCGCAGTTGGAGGGAGCCGAGCGGTTTACCGTCGGAGCCGCCATTGTTGAGGGTGTCGAGCATCAGCTGATACCACACCGCATCCCGCCAGTCGGGCATGTGCGCCGCCAGACAACCACCCGAATTGAGATAACCGAGCAAGCGCGGCAGCAGCTGTTCGTGCCCGTCGATGAAGTGCAGCACCGCGGCGGCAAAGAGCAGGTCGGCGGATTGCTCCGGCTGCCAGGTCTGCAGATCGCAGTGCTTCCACTGCGCGTTGATCGGCAGGCATCGGGCCTCCTGAAGCATTTCCGGCGAACTGTCGATGCCCATCAGGTGCGCACGGGGCCAGCGTTTGGCCAGAGCTTGCGTCGCAATGCCGGTGCCGCAGCCGAGGTCGTAGATGCGTTTTGGGTTTTCAACGTCGACGCGCTCGAGTAGCTCGATCACCGGTCGTTGTCGAAGTCGCGAGAATTGCTGGTAGGCCGTGGCGTCCCAGTCTGCGGGGCCCTTCCTTGTTTGCAGTTTGGTGCTCATGAGGTTGTCCTCTCTGGCGGTTCAAAGTTGTCTTCCAATGACGTTGAGGGTTTTGAGCGCAAACCCCACACCTCGTCGTGTATCGGGCTCGCGCAGTAATTTCAGCAACTGGTAAACACCAGGGGGCTGTTCGCTTTTTGTGCTGTCGGCTTTTGCCGTGCGTACGGCATTGCTGACGCTCCAGGTGGCCGCGGTTGCGTTCTCGAAAAGCACTGCCAGTTTTTCCACCATGGGTGGGTCCAGCAGATCGACGAGGTCGCTGACCAGCGAAAGCAGATCCACCAGGTTGTCCAGCCGCCCACCGTCAATCAACGGTTTGAGCTTTTCCATCAGCGCGTTTAATCCCGGGCTGATGGCGGGGCTGATTGATTCATTTGACAGGTCCATGACGATTCATCCTCTCCCTGTGCAGGGTCAAAGCATTCCGCGGGCGACAGCCCAGTACAGACCGCGATTGAATCCGTGTCTGAGTAACCCGCCGAGTTTGGTGGGCGGGGTTGGCAGGACATCGTGTTGGTAGTCATACCAAAGCGGCATACCGGCATTCAGCCCCATCTGCGCCACGGCTTGAACACGTCCGTCGTAAACGGCGATGGTGGTGCCCAGACGAATTTCGGCGGCGATGTTATTGGCGATGACAGGGGCCTGGTTATGGCAGGCGCCGCCGGCCTTGCTGACAGGCAGGTCGACGGTGTCACCGATGACGTAGACGTTTTCCAGGCCATAGACCTGCAACGTTTCATGGTTGGTCGGCAACCAGCCTTCGTTGTTGGGCGCTTGTGAGGCGCCGGACTCCAGCACGGCATCCACGGCCGTGATCGGTGGTGTCGCCATCAGAATGTCGAAGGATTGCTCGTCACCTTCTTCGGAGTACGCAATTTTTTTGTCCGGATCGACCCGCTTCAGGGTGAACCCGCGTTGAAAGCGGATATTTTTCTGCTCGAAAATACTCGGCAGAATTTCCCCTGTCGGGCGCTGCAGGAACAGGCAGTTACGCAGCAGTTGAGCCGTGGTCGGGTAGGTGTAGATGATTTCTACCTTGTCCCGCACGCCACGACGTCGCAAGAAATCATCGAGCATCAAGGTGGTTTCAACGGGTGCGATACCGCATTGATGCGGGACGTTGGGCGTTTGCGGAAAGGACACCGTAATAAAGATGCGGCCTTTTTCGAGGGTGCTCAGCTTTTGCGCCAGTTGCCTGGCGGGCTCGTATTGATAGAAATGGTCGCCGGCTTCCTTCAGGCCTTCGATGCGTTCCGGCGCGGGTATGCAACCGGTGGCGATGACCAGAAAGTCATAGTCGTAAACCTTTCCGCTACGGGTTTTCAGGCGTTGCCCGGGGAAATCAAAACGTGTCACTTCTTCAACGTTGAAGGTGATTTCCGGGCGTAACAGTGAACGCTCCGCACGCTTGAGTTCTTCCTGGAAAAACAGGTTGAACGCTACGTACATGAACGCCGGTTTATAGAAGTGATCGGGGGAATTGGACAGCAGTGCAATCGAGACTTCGCCGCGCAGGATTTCTGGATACAGCTTGCCGGCCAGTTGATTGGCCAGCATGGTTCCACCGACGCCGCCACCGACGATAACTATTCGCTTGCTCATACCTGACCTCCATGGGTCATGGCAGCTTCGCGTACAGCATCCGGAGATAACGGAAGAAAACAGGGGCTCCTACTTCAGGGCTGGAGAATTAAACACACCTTTTGACTGTATCTGCCAACTCGCAGAACGCTAGTTTGCGCCGACAGGTGGTTACAGGCAGCGGCTTTGATTTCGCTCGCTGCCCGGTGTGGTTACAACAAACTGATCGGATAGCTGACGATCAACCGGTTCTCATCAAATTCGTTATTACTGAAGTCCCGGCGCATGGTCGAGTTGCGCCATTTGACGTTGAGGTCCTTGAGCGCGCCGCTCTGCACGGTGTAGCCCAGTTCGCTTTCGCGGCCCCATTCTTTGCCGTCGGTGATGGTGCCGGTGTGCACGTTGTCGCCGCTGATGTAGCGGTTCATCAGGGTCAGGCCGGGGATGCCGAGGGCGACGAAGTTGTAGTCGTGGCGCACCTGCCAGGATTTTTCCCGGGCGTTGTCATAACTGGCGTTGTAGCTGTCGTTGGCCAGGGTGCCGCCGCTGGTGCCGTTGACCCGCATCCAGGCGCTGTCGCCGGTGAGTTTTTGCAGGCCGACGTAAAAGGTGTGGCCGCCGTATTTGGCCGAGAACAGGCCCGACCAGGTCTTGTTGTCCAGGTCGCCAGCGCGGGCGCTGCCGTCTTCCTGGCCATAGAAGAATCCGAGGTTGGCGCCCAGGGTCCAATCGCCGATGGGCTGGCTGTGAATCAGGTTCATGTATTGCTGGCTGTAGATGTCCTTGAGTTCAGCATTCCACAGGCCGATCTGGGTGCGCTTGTCGTTGAAAGCGTATTCGCCGCCCTGGAAGTTGAAGCGGTCGGAGGTGAAGGTCGGTTTTCCGGTCATCGACATATCGCTCATGCTGCTGTCGTCGCGCGGGCTGTTGGCGCGGAACTGGCCGCCATAGAGCGTCAGGCCGGCGATTTCTTTCGAGGTGATCTGGCCGCCACGGAAGGTTTGCGGCAAGGAGCGGCCGTCGTCCGAGCGCAGGATCGGCAGCACTGGCATCCATTCGCCGACCTTGATTTCGGTCTGCGACAACCTGGCCTTGAACGCCACATTAGTGCGCCCGAAGTTGTCCGCCGGGCGACCGTCATGATCCAGCGGCAGCAACTGCGTCCCGCCCGTGCCTTTACCGCCGTCGAGCTTCACCGAGTACAACCCCAGCACGTCCATGCCGAAGCCGACGGTGCCCTGGGTGAAGCCGGACTTGGCGTCGAGGATGAAACTTTGCGTCCACTCTTCAGCCTTGCCCTGGGCCTTGGTCGGGTTGGTGAAGTTGCGGTTGATGTAAAAGTTGCGCAGGTTCAGGTTGACCTTGGCACCTTCGACAAAACCCGATTCCTCGGCCATGGCGGGCAGGGCTGCGCTGGCCAGGGCGATGGCCATCAGGCTGGGGAAACAATACTGCGCGGTGGAAGGCGTCATGGGCTCGGGACTCTCTAATTGTTAGGGATGAAACGGGGCGCTGCCGCAACGTCGGAGGTTGCAGACAAGGATTCGATTTCGTGAAAACGGGAGCGGGATCAGCCGGAGAGGGCAGGGCGCGGGGGCATGGTGTCGAACCTGATGTTATTGGTCTTGTGCGACGAATGGTGCGGGGGATGGACGGGAGGGTTCAATCGGCGAAAGCGGGTTTTGGGCGGTTATCGAACGCATGTTGGTCTGCGGTTTTTGTTGTCTGGGCTGGCCTCTTCGCGGGCAAGCCTCGCTCCTACGGATTGTGCGGGGGGCATGGAATATGAGTCGACGCGGACATTGCAGGAGCGAGGCTTGCCCGCGAGGAGGCCAGAACTGACAACCCTGCTTTTCCCGCAGCCAACAAAAAGCCCACCAAAAGGTGGGCTTGATGTTTTCACAGCGCTATCAGAACAACTTCATCTTCGGCGCTTCTTCTTTCAGCGGTTCGACTTTCGCCGTCTGCTCGTTCCAGCCACCACCCAGTGCCTTGTACAGATTGACCGCACTGATCAGCTGCGCCAGGCGATCAGTGATCAGCACCTGTTGCGCGCTGAACAGCTGACGCTGGGCGTCGAGGAAGGTCAGGTTGCTGTCGACACCGATACGGTAGCGACGCTCGGCCAGACGGTAGTAGTCCTGGTTGGCGGTGACGAAATCACGCTGCGCCTGCAACTGATCGGTGTAGGTCTGGCGGGCGGCCAGGCCGTCGGCGACTTCCTGGAAGGCCGTTTGAATGGACTTCTCGTAGTTCGCCACGCCGATGTCTTTCTGGATTTTCGAGTAATCCAGGCTGGCGCGCAGGCTGCCGGCGTTGAAGATCGGCAAGTTGATCTGCGGCGAGAACAACCAGGTGCCCGAGCCGCCCTTGAACAGACCGGACAGGTCAGGGCTCAAGGTCCCGGCATTGGCCGTCAGGCTGATGCTCGGGAAGAACGCCGCCCGTGCCGCACCGATGTTGGCGTTGGCCGCTTTCAGGTTGTATTCGGCCTGGAGGATATCCGGACGACGTTGCAGCAAGTCGGATGGCAGACCGGCCGGTACGTCGCTCAGCAAGTCGTCAGCCAGCGGCTTGGCGGCTTGCAGATTGGCCGGGATGCCGGTGCCGAGCAGCAGCACCAGGCTGTTTTCATCCTGCGCGACCTGACGGGTGTACTTGGCCAATTGCGCCCGGGCGTTTTCCACCGAGGTACGCGACTGAGCCAGGTCCAGCGCCGAGGCGACACCCACTTCGTTGCTGCGTGCGGTGAGCTTGTAGCTCTCCTCGAACGCGCCGAGGGTGTCCTGGGTCAGTTTCAGCAGTTCCTTGTCGGCCTGCCAGGTCAGGTAGGCGTTGGCCACGCTGGCCACCAGACTGATCTGCGTGCTGCGACGACCTTCTTCAGTGGCGAAGTACTTCTGCAGGGCTTCTTCGCTGAGGCTGCGAACCCGACCGAACAGATCGAGTTCATAAGCGCTGATGCCGACCGTAGCCGAATAGGAACTGGTGATACCCGCTTCACCGGTCTGCGAGGCACGTGCCGGAAGGCGCTGGCGGCTGCCGGTGCCATTGGCCGAAACAGCCGGGAACAGATCGGCACGCTGGATGCGGTACTGAGCCGCGAACGCGTCGATGTTCAGGGCCGCAACACGCAGGTCACGGTTGTTTTCCAGCGAAACCTGGATCAGCTGTTGCAGGGCCGGGTCATGGAAAAACTGCTTCCAGCCCTGTTCCGCAGCGGCCTGGCTCGGCGCCTGGGCCGGCGAGTACGCCGGGCCTTGCGGGTATTGGCCCGCCACCGGCGCCTCAGGTTGCTGATAATCGGGGATCAGCGAGCAGCCGCTCAGCACGAAGGCGGCAACTGCGATGGAGAGTAGCGACTTGCTCATTGGCCAGCCTCTTTAGAAGGTTCAATTGCATCGTCCTGGTCGGCTTTTTTGCGCTGGCCAATGGACGACACGGTAACGAAGAACAGTGGGACCCAGAAGATCGCCAGGACCGTGGCGGTGATCATACCGCCAATAACGCCCGTACCGATCGCATGCTGGCTACCTGAACCGGCACCCGTGGAAATCGCCAGCGGTACCACACCGAGGACGAAGGCGAGCGAGGTCATGATGATCGGTCGCAAACGCATCCGGCACGCTTCGATCGCCGCTTCGCGCAGGCTACGCCCTTGCTCATGCAGTTCCTTGGCGAACTCGACGATCAGAATGGCGTTTTTCGCTGCCAGACCGATGGTCGTCAACAGGCCCACCTGGAAGTAAACGTCGTTGGAGAGTCCCCGCAGACTGGTGGCCAACAGTGCCCCGATGATCCCCAAAGGCACCACCAGCATCACCGCGATCGGAATCGACCAGCTTTCGTACAGCGCCGCCAGGCACAGGAACACCATCAGCAGCGACAACGCATACAGCGCGGGAGCCTGTGAACCGGACAGTCGTTCTTCGTACGACAGACCGGTCCAGGAAATACCGACACCGGCCGGCAGTTTCTTCGCCAGGGCTTCGACTTCCGCCATGGCTTCACCAGTGGAGTAGCCCGGAGCCGGGGCGCCGAGGATTTCCATGGCTTCTACGCCGTTGTAACGCGAAAGCTTCGGCGCACCGTAGATCCACTCGCCCTTGGCGAAGGCCGAGAAGGGCACCATGGTGCCTGCGGCGTTACGCACATACCATTTCTTGATGTCTTCCGGGCTCATCCGCGAATTGGGTTGACCTTGCACGTAGACTTTCTTCACCCGACCACGGTCGATGAAGTCGTTGACGTAGCTACTGCCCAAGGCAATCGACAGGGTGCTGTTGATGTCGGTGAGGGTCAGGCCCAGCGCGCTGGCCTTCTCGTCGTCGATTTCCAACTGGTATTGCGGCTCGTCGTTCAAACCGTTCGGACGCACCTGATAGAGCACCTTGCTCTGCGCCGCCATGCCGAGGAACTGGTTGCGAGCTTCCATCAACTTGGCGTGACCGATACCGGCACGGTCTTGCAGGAACACGTCGAAACCGGTGGCGTTACCCAACTCCAGTACCGCCGGTGGCGCGAAGGCAAACACCATCGCATCACGGAAGGTGAAGAAGTGCTGCTGGGCGCGGGCGGCGAGTTTGAACACGCTGTTTTCCGCATCCCGCTGATCCCACGGCTTGAGCATGATGAACGCCAGGCCCGAGCTTTGGCCACGGCCGGCGAAGTTGAAGCCGTTGACCGTAAACACCGAGGCTACGGCGCTCGATTCCTTATCCAGCAGGTAGGAACGCATCTCATCGATCACCACCTGCGTGCGCTGGGCGCTGGAACCGGCCGGGGTCTGCACCTGGGCAAACAGCACGCCCTGGTCTTCTTCCGGCAGGAACGCCGTTGGAATGCGAGTGAACAGCCAGATCATGCCGACGACAATGATCAGGTAGGCCAGCAGATACGGGGCCTTGTGCGTCAGCATGTTACCCACGCCACGCTCGTAGCTTTTGACGCCACGGTCAAAGCTGCGGTTGAACCAGCCGAAGAAGCCGCGTTTCGGTGTGCCGTGCTCGCCTTTCGGAATCGCCTTGAGCATGGTGGCGCAAAGGGCCGGGGTGAAGATCAGTGCGACCAACACGGACAGCGCCATGGCGGACACGATGGTGATCGAGAACTGCTTGTAGATCACGCCCGTGGAGCCGCTGAAGAAGGCCATCGGCAGCAGAACCGCCGACAGCACCAGGGCGATACCGACCAGCGCACCCTGGATCTGCCCCATGGATTTCTTGGTGGCCTCCTTGGGTGACAGGCCTTCTTCGCTCATGACCCGTTCGACGTTTTCCACCACGACAATGGCATCGTCCACCAGCAAGCCGATGGCCAACACCATACCGAACATGGTCAGGGTGTTGATGCTGAAACCGAAGGCCGCGAGGATGCCGAAGGTACCCAGCAATACCACCGGCACAGTCATCGTGGTGATGACGGTGGCGCGGAAGTTTTGCAGGAACAGGAACATCACCAGGAACACCAGCACGATCGCTTCGACCAGGGTTTCAACCACGCCCTTGATCGACTCGGTCACCACCGGGGTGGTGTCGTACGGGAACACCACTTCCATCCCTTGCGGGAAGAACGGCTTGAGCGTGTTGATGGTGTTGCGCAGGGCTTTGGCAGTGTCGAGGGCGTTGGCACCGTTGGCCAGTTTTACCGCCAGACCGGAAGCCGGTGCGCCGTTGAACTGGGCGTTGATGCTGTAGTTCTCGCCACCCAGGCCAACGTCGGCGACGTCGGACAGGCGCACTTGCGAGCCATCCTTGTTGACCTTGAGCAGGATCTTGTTGAACTGCTCGGCGGTCTGCAGGCGGGTCTTGCCGATGATCGTGGCGTTCAATTGCTGACCGGGTGCAGCCGGCAGGCCGCCCAGTTGGCCGGAGGACACCTGGATGTTCTGCGCAGCGATGGCCGCTTTCACGTCCACGGGCGTCAGGTTGAAGTTATTCAGCTTGGCCGGGTCGAGCCAGACACGCATCGCGTACTGGGAACCGAAGACCTGGAAGTCACCGACACCGGCGGTCCGCGAGATCGGGTCCTGCATGTTCGACACGATGTAGTTGGACAGGTCGTCCTTGGTCATGCTGCCGTCACGCGACACCACGCCGATCACCAACAGGAAGTTCTTCACTGCCTTGGTCACGCGGATACCCTGTTGCTGCACTTCTTGCGGCAGCAGCGGGGTGGCCAGGTTCAGTTTGTTCTGGACCTGAACCTGCGCGGTATCGGAGTTGGTGCCCTGCTCGAAGGTCGCGGTAATGGTCATGCTGCCGTCGGAGTTACTTTCCGAGGAGACATAACGCAGGTTGTCGATACCGTTGAGCTGTTGTTCGATGACCTGAACCACGGTGTCCTGCACGGTTTGTGCGGACGCGCCTGGGTAGGTCACCTGGATCGCAATGGCCGGAGGCGCAATGCTCGGGTATTGGTTGATCGGGAGTTTGAGAATCGAGAGTGCCCCGACCAGCATGATCACCAAGGCAATTACCCAGGCGAAAATCGGACGGTCGATAAAAAATTTCGACATGGTTTACTCCCCTTTGCCGCTGGAAGCCTTGTCAGCTGCCTGTGCGGGGGCCGGGTTCTTTGCGCCAACGTTAGTCGCTTCACTGGCTTTGACTTCGATGCCAGGTTTGACGAATTGCAGTCCTTCGGTGATCAGGCGATCGCCGGCTTTCAGGCCGTCTTCGATCAGCCATTGGCTGCCGACAGTGCGGCTGGCCTTGAGCTGACGCAGTTCAACCTTGTTGTCCGGACCGACGACCAGTGCGGTCGGCGTGCCTTTGAGGTCCCGGGTCACGCCTTGCTGCGGCGCCAGAATCGCGGCGGCGTTCACACCGGATTTGAGCTGGGCGTGCACGAACATGCCTGGAAGCAGCGTGTGATCCGGGTTCGGGAACACCGCACGCAAGGTCACGGAACCGGTGGTCTGGTCAACCGAGACTTCGGAGAACTCGAGCTTGCCTTCCAGTTTGTACTGACTGCCGTCTTCAAGGGTCAGCTTGACCGCCGCTGCCGTGTCGCCAGCCTTTTGCAGGCGACCGCTTTCCAGTTCGCGACGCAGCTCAAGCAGCTCGACCGACGACTGGGTGACGTCGACGTAAATCGGGTCGAGTTGCTGGATCACCGCCATGGCATCGACCTGGCCGTTGCTGACCAGCGCGCCCTCGGTCACGTTCGAGCGACCGATGCGGCCGGAAATCGGCGCGTAGACCTTGGTGTAGCGCACATTGATCTGGGCGGTTTGCAGCGCGGCTTCCGATTGCATGCGGTTAGCCACGGCCGTGTCGTATTCCTGACGGCTGACAGCCTGTTCGTTGACCAACTGCTTGTAGCGATCCGAGATCGACTTCGTCTGTTGCAGGTTGGCTTCGGCGCTTTTCAGCGTAGCGTCATAGACCGACGGATCGATCTGATACAGCTGCTGGCCGGCTTTGACGTCGCCGCCTTCCTTGAACAGACGCTTGAGAATGATGCCGTTGACCTGAGGACGAACTTCGGCAATGCGGAACGCACTGGTGCGCCCCGGAAGCTCGGACGTCAGGGTGAAGGCTTGTGGTTGCAGGGTAACGACGCCGACCTGAGGCGGTGGCGCGGCAGGTGCCGCTTCTTCCTTTTTGCATCCGCTGAGCAGTGATGCCAGGGCGACGGCGGCGACCAGAGCGGTAACAGCTGGCTTGAATTGCATGAAAATCCTCGGGTCAGGCGCGCAAGAAACGCACAAGAAATGTGGAAGGGTAAAAAATGAGTGCCGGGTGGATAAGTAGCTTGCTAAGGAATATACTTACGTTCATGGTTGTTTGTAAACACCTTGACTGCGTATCCACCCTGTTACCAACGCCCGTCAAAGGTTCGAATTGTAAGCCGGGGACGAGACCCAAGAGCGCTCGCCCCACTTTTGTTCAGCGGCTGTTCAGACATCGCTGAAGCATCCTGATTGAGGTTTTACTGCCATGGTCCGTCGTACCAAAGAGGAAGCTCAAGAAACCCGCAGCCAGATTCTGGAAGCGGCAGAGAAAGCCTTTTATGAAAGGGGCGTGGCGCGTACGACGCTCGCGGACATCGCGACCCTGGCCGGCGTGACTCGCGGAGCCATCTACTGGCATTTCAGCAACAAGGCGGATCTGGTGCAGGCCATGCTCGATAGCTTGAAAGAGCCGCTGGATGAAATGGCCAGGGCCAGTGAAAGCGAAGATGAACTCGATCCGCTGGGCTGCATGCGCAAACTGCTGATTCATTTGTTTCATCAAGTTGCCCTGGACCCGAAAACCCGACGCATCAATGAGATTTTGTTTCATAAGTGCGAATTCACCGATGAAATGTGCGACCTGCGTCAGCAGCGTCGTGAGGTCAGCCTCGATTGCAATGTGCGAATCGCCCTGGCCCTGAGTAATGCGGTGAATCGGGGGCAAATGCCTGAGGACCTTGACACGAACCGCGCGGCCATCAGTTTGCACGCCTACATCGATGGCATGCTGTATCAGTGGCTATTGGCTCCCGACAGTTTTCAGCTGCACACGGAAGCCGAGCGTTGGGTCAATGCAGGGTTGGACATGCTGCGCTTGAGCCCCAGCCTGCGCAAATAAAACAAAATGCGTAATTGGATCCGGTTATGTCAACCATCAGGCGAGCGTTGATCCCTTTAATGCTCGCCTTATTGCAATGGGATGCTTTTATATACGCACGCTCGCCAGGTTGAAAGGTAGCGAACTACGTATTTTGTAGGGATTTTGTGTCGCCCGTGTGAATCCGTGTGAAGTCATGTGAATAACCATGGCGCACTAAAAAGCCCCGGCTCTTGCGAGTCGGGGCTTTTGCATTTCAAGGGGGACGTTTTACATCACTGGGTAGTCGATGTAGCCGACAGGGCCCTTGGCGTAGAACAGCTCAGGACGCGCTTCGTTCAGCGGTGCATCAGCCTTCAAGCGTGCCGGCAGGTCCGGGTTGGCAATGAACGGCACGCCGAAGGCGACCGCATCGGCCTTGCCGCTGGCCAGCCAGGCGTTGGCGCTGTCCTTGGTGAAACGCTCGTTGATGATGTACGGGCCGCCAAAGGCTTCCTTGAGTTGTGGGCCGAGGCTGTCGCCGGCTTCTTTCTCGCGGGAGCAGATAAAGGCGATGCCACGTTTGCCCAGTTCGCGAGCGACGTAGGTGAACGTCTCGGCCAGGTTGTCGTCGCCCATGTCATGGGAGTCAGCACGTGGTGACAGGTGCACACCGACGCGGCCAGCGCCCCAGACTTCGATCGCGGCGTCGGTCACCTCCAGCAACAGGCGCGCACGGTTTTCCAGGGAGCCGCCGTAGTGGTCGGTACGCTGGTTGGTGCTGCTTTGCAGGAACTGATCGAGCAGGTAACCGTTGGCACCGTGGATTTCCACGCCGTCGAAACCGGCGGCCTTGGCGTTCTCGGCACCGGTGCGGTACGCGTCGACGATGTCGGCGATTTCAGCGGTTTCCAGAGCACGCGGGGTTGGGTAGTCGGCCAATGGGCGAACCAGGCTGACATGACCTTTGGGCTGGATGGCGCTCGGTGCGACCGGTGCTTCACCGTTCAGGTACGACTCGTGGGAAACCCGGCCGACGTGCCACAGCTGCAGGAAGATCTTGCCGCCCGCGCCGTGGATCGCTTTGGTCACGTTGGCCCAGCCACGCACCTGGTCGTTGGACCAGATGCCCGGGGTGTCCGGGTAGCCGACGCCCATCGGCGTGACCGACGTGGCCTCGCTGAGGATCAGGCCGGCCGAGGCACGTTGTACGTAGTATTCGGCCATCAACGCGTTCGGCACGCGGCCTTCGTCGGCGCGGCAGCGGGTCAGTGGCGCCATGATGATGCGGTTGGCCAGCTCGATGTCGCCCAGTTTGATTGGATCGAAAATAGTCGTCATTTCAGTACAACCCTCGTGAGGTATCAGTTAGTCGCAGGAGCCAGCTCGGGATTACCGCTCTGACGGAAAGTAATCAGGGTCACCAGCAGGGCGAGTACCGCCAGTGCTGCTGCCGCGAGTGGAACGCTGGTCAGGCCGAAACCGTGGGCGATGACGCTGCCGCCGACCCAGGCGCCCAAGGCGTTGCCGATATTGAAAGCGCCGATGTTCAGGGTCGACACCAGGTTCGGCGCGGCCTTGCCATAGGTCACCACGTTCACTTGCAGGGCGGGCACGGCGGCGAAACACGCGGTGGCCCAGAGGAACAGGGTGATTTCGGCAGGGATCAGGGCGACGCTGGTCCAGGTCAGTACGGTCGAGATCACGGCCATCGAGATGAAGACGCCGATCAGCGTCGCGGCCAGGCCTTTGTCAGCCAGCTTGCCGCCGATGATGTTGCCGACCGTCAGGCCCAGGCCGATGAGCATCAGGGTCCAGGTCACGCCTTTGGGCGAGACGCCGGTGACATCGCCGAGCAGCGGGGCGACGTAGGTAAACAGGGTGAACACCGACGCCGCGAACAGCGCCGTCATGCTCAGGGACAACCAGATCCCGGCGCCTTTGAGGGCGCGCAGTTCGGCGCGCATGTCGAGTTTCTCTTCATCGCGCTTGGCCGGCAGGAAGCGGATCAGGCCGATCAGCGCGATTACACCAATCACGGTCACTGCCCAGAAGGTCGAGCGCCAGCCGGCTTCCTGGCCGAGTGCGGTGCCCAGCGGCACGCCGAGCACGTTGGCCAAGGTCAGGCCGGTGAACATCAAGGCCACGGCGGATGCGCGCTTGTTCGCCGGCACCAGGCCTGCCGCCACCACCGAACCGATACCGAAGAACGCACCGTGGCAGAGGGCGGTGACCACACGGGCAAACATCAGCACGTTGTAATCGGTGGCCATGGCACAGAGCAGGTTGCCGATGATGAAAATGCCCATCAACGCTACCAAGGCTGCCTTGCGCGGTAATTTGGCGGTGGCCAGTGCCATGAACGGCGCACCGATGGCCACGCCCAGGGCGTAACCGGTCACCAGCCAGCCAGCGCCGGGGATCGACACGCCAAGGTCCGCCGCCACATCGGGCAGCAGGCCCATGATGACGAACTCGGTGGTGCCGATGGCGAAGGCGCTCAAGGCCAGAATGAGGAGCGAGAGGGGCATGGGTTAATTCCTTGTCGGAGCGCTGAGCTCCTTGACGATGGCCGCGAGGAACGCCTGGATTACGTCCTCGTTGCGTTTGAAGAAGTGCCATTGACCGGCTTTCTGGCTGCTGATCAGTCCCGCACGTTGCAAGTTCGCCAGATGGGCGGACACGGTCGACTGCGACAGGCCGCAGCGTTGATCGATCTGTCCGGCGCAAATGCCGTACTCGTGGTTGTGGATCTGTTCCGGGAACTGGGTCTTGGGGTCTTTTAGCCAGATGAGAATGTCTCGGCGTACTGGGTGTGCCAGGGCTTTTATTATTTCGTCGAGGTCGATGTTCATGGGTTTGGGCTCGTGATGAGTAAAACGCTATATCGCGATGAGGCGAACTTTAAATCGCTACTTCGCGATATACCAATATGATTTTGGTCTGACGACCGCATAAATCGGTATATCGGGTTATAACGATACGTTGGCTGTAAACATACAAAGGGGCAGTGCTAAGCTGCGCCCATGAACTATCTCGCACATCTTCACCTCGGTGGCCAGCGCCCCGGTCAATTGCTCGGCAGTCTGTATGGCGATTTCGTCAAGGGACGGCTGCAAGGGCAGTTCGACCCGGACATCGAAGCGGCCATCCAGCTGCATCGCAGCATCGACGTGTTTACCGACCGCCATCCGTTGGTGGATGCCTCGCTGTCGCGGTTTTCCATCACGCGCCGACGTTACGCCGGGATCGTACTCGACGTGTTTTTCGACCATTGCCTGGCCCGCGACTGGACGCTCTACTCGGACCAGCCGCTGGAGCGGTTCACTTCGGATGTGTATCGGGTGCTCTCGGCGGAGCCGCAATTGCCGGAACGGCTGGCGAGGATTGCGCCGCACATGGTGGCGAATGACTGGTTGGGGTCTTATCAGGAATTTGAAGTGCTGGAGCAAGTGCTGCGGGGGATTTCCCGGCGGTTGACGCGGCCGGAGGAGCTGGCGGGGGCGATGCAGGAATTGCGGGGTTTGTATGAGCCGTTGAGTGATGACTTCAGATTGTTCTATCCGCAACTTCAGGACTTTGCCCAAAACCATTCAACGACATAAAACAAATGTGGGAGCGGGCTTGCTCGCGAATGCGGTGTGTCATTCAGCATTGATGCCAGCTGATACACCGCATTCGCGAGCAAGCCCGCTCCCACATTGGATTTGTGTTTTTTCAGGGAATTTGTGTCAGGCCGCGATCGCGGGCCGCAGCGGTTCCGGTTGTGCCTGAGGGATCGCCCCAAACAACGCCTTCTGCACCGCCTGCTGCGCTTCGAACGCCAGCGCCGCACGCTCGCGACCTTCGCAAGCGATCGGCTTGAGCACTTTGATTTCCACTTCCCCGCGATCATTGGCGAACAAGCGCATCAAGTGCGACAGCAAATCATCGTCGCCAATGAACGGCGCCAGGGAATCGAGTTCACCGTCACGCAAGTAACGAATCGCCACCGGCTGCAGCTTCACTTCAGAATCAATCGCCGCTGACAGCAAGCGGCCATGAAAAGTACGCAACGAACGGCCATTGGTGGTGGTGCCTTCCGGGAACATCAGCAACGGATGTTCCTGCGCCAGGTGGCGCGTCATTTGTTTGCGAATCAGCTGGCTGTCACCCGAGCCGCGACGGATAAACAGACTGCCGGCCTTGGCCGCCAACCAGCCGGCCACCGGCCAGGTGCGCACTTCGGCCTTGGACAGGAACGACATCGGCGTGAGCATGCCCAGCAATGGAATGTCGGTCCAGGACACGTGATTGCTGACCCAGAGCATCGGCTCCTTCGGCAGTTCCCCGTGAACCGTCACGCGAAAGGGCAGGGCGTTGCTCAGCCGCGCCATGAAAAACCGCGACCAGCGCTGGCGGCGGACCATCGAATGCGCAATGCCCAGACGCTCGAACAACCCGAACACACTGGCCATGCTCAACCCCAGCGCGACCACCACCAACACTCGCGCAATCCGCGCGTACACCCGCAGCCGGCTCATTACACAGCCGCCTTGAAGTGCTTGGCATAACGCGGGCAGAGTTCGTCGCGCTTGAGCAGGATGAACACGTCGGCGACCTGGAAGTCTTCGTCCCAGCACGGCTCGCCACAGATCTTCGCGCCCAGACGCATGTAGGCCTTGAGCAGCGGCGGCATTTCGGCGATCACGTTGGACGGGATATCCAGAACCGGCAGCGGCTTTTTCGGCTCGGCGCGCAGGTGTTCGGTGCACAGGTAGCGTTCACGCAGGCGCTGCATGATCGCGTGGGCCTGAATGCCGCCGTCCTGCATCGGGATGCTCGCGCATCCCATCAAATAGCTGTAGCCGCCCTGGTTCAGCACTTCGGCCAGCTCACCCCACAGCACCGCGATGGTGCCGCCGTTGCGGTAGGCCGGGTCGACGCAGGTGCGACCGATTTCCAGGATCGGGCCCTTCAAATGCACCAGGCCATGCAGGCTGAATTCTTCTTCGCTGTAGAACTTGCCCAGGCTGCTGGCCGCCGTGTGATCGAGCAAACGGGTGGTCGCCACCAGGCGCCCGGTGTTCAAGTCACGCACGCCGATGTGGGCGCAGTGAACATCATAGTCGTCCATGTCCAGACCCAGTTCCGCGCCTTTGAGCTTGGCGTTGAACTCGCCGCTGAAGACGTTGAAGCGCAAGGCCTGGGCTTCCTGCAAGGCCTCGGCGCCCACCAGGCGTTCGGCTTGCAGGCGGCGTTCATTGCCGGTGTCGCTGATGCGGGCGATCTGAGTCATTGGGAATCTCCGTGCGGGCTGTTCACCCGTCTTGGGTTGCAAGCCGATCGACTTTCTTTATGCAGCCGTGTTGTGCAAAGTCAGGCTATGTAGCCCCGGTGTCATCGCCATGAAGCTTTGGTGATGCTTATATGACAGCCCACAAGGAGCCTCTTATGCCCTGGCAAAACCTGTTGAATCGCCGCGATCGCCTGCCCGCCAACCCGGACCTGGCGGAGGGTTTCGCGGCCTTGTTGCACACGTTGGGCACGGTCACGCCATTTGAACTGGCGGTGGTCGGCGGGCGGCTGATGGCGACGCCGGGGCTGGCGTTTCTGGTGGGTTATCAGGCGGCGTTGCGCATGCTCTGGCCGAGCGCGCCGCTGAGCCTGGGTGCGTTGTGTGCCACCGAACAGCGCAGCCTGCGGGTGGCGGACATGCAGACCCGCCTGAGCGATTTACGCGTGAGTGGGCGCAAGGATTTCGTCACCGCTGGCGATGCGGCCGACTGGCTGCTGATCGCCGCGCGCAGTGAGGCACCCGGCGAAAGTCCGCGCCTGAGTCTGGCGGTGGTCTATCCCGATGAGCCAGGCGTGCGCCTGGAAAAACTCCCGGCCATCGCGCTGATGCCGGACATCAGCCACGGTCGATTGTTTCTGGATAACGCCCAGTGTGAATTGCTCGCGGGGGATGGCTGGGATGCCTACGTCAAACCGTTTCGCACGCTGGAAGACATTTATGTACTGAGCGCGATGACGGCGTGGCTGTATGGCGTCGGTCAGGACAGCGACTGGCCGCAGAATCTGCAACTGCGCTTGCTGGCGCTGCTCGCCGGTTGCGCGGAAGTCAGTCGGCAAGCGCCGAACAATCTGGCCGGGCATGTGCTGCTGGGCGGGTTGTTTGCGCAGTTCGAGGGGCTTAAGGCTGAGGTCAAACAGGCTCTGGCCGAAGGCCCTCAGCATTGGGCGGCGATGTGGCAGCGTGATCAGAGCGTGATGGATCTGGCGGCGGGGGCGCGGGGGAAGCGGTTGGCTAAAGCACTCGCGGGATTGTCGTAAGGCTCAAGGGCCTCTTCGCGGGCAAGCCTCGCTCCTACAGGTTTAGCGCAAAATCTGTAGGAGCGAGGCTTGCCCGCGAAGGCGGCCTCATGCCTGACACAAACTCCAAAACTGTCATCAACCTCGACTAGGCTCAGCAAGCCCATCCCCGCGAGCCCCCGCCATGTTCAAAGGCTTGTCCCTGATTTTCATGCTGCTGCTCGGCCTCACGGCCCACGCCGAAAACTGGCCGGCCGAGCAATGGTCAACCGCTCCGACGGTCACCGGGCCAGCACTTCAAGCCCTGGAAACTTACGCCTTCCCACCCCTCGACGACACCACCCGACAAGGCATCCGCACCAATGCCTTGCTGGTGATCCGCGACGGGCAACTGATCTACGAACGCTACGCCGGTCCGACCACCGCCGACACTCCCCACCTGACCTGGTCCATCAGCAAAAGCCTGATGGCCACGGTCCTCGGAGTCGCCTACGGCGAAGGCCTGTTCAAGCTCCAGGACCCGGCGCTGAAGTTTTATCCGCCGCTGGCAAAACATCCGGCAATCACCCTGGCCGACCTGTTGCACTGGGCTTCAGGCCTGGACTGGCAGGAAGACTACGAATACGCCCCGTTGAAGTCCTCGGTGGTGGCCATGCTCTACACCCGAGGTCATCACGACATGGCGGCGTTCACCGCTGACCACGATGAGTACGCGCGGCCGGGTCAGGCCTTTCGCTATTCCAGCGGTGACAGCAACCTGTTGTCCGCGGCGCTGAAAAACATCGTCGGCCCGGAACGTTATCCGGACTATCCATGGACAGCATTATTCGAGCCGTTAGGCATCCGCCACGCCGTCTGGGAAACCGACGCCACGGGCACTTTCGTCGCCTCTTCTTACGCCTACCTCACCGCCCGGGACCTGGCGCGAGTTGGTCTGCTGATGGCGCGCGACGGTCGCTGGGGTGATCGCCAATTGCTGCCCAAAGACTGGGTCGCCTTCAACCGCGAACCCTTTGCCCACTATCAAGCCAGTCAGGATGACGCGGTGCCCGGCGGCCATTGGTGGCTCAATCGCGCGGTGGAGGGCGCCGCCAGACCGTGGCCGGATGCCCCCGCCGATACCTTTGCCGCACTGGGCCATTGGGGGCAGGCGATGTACGTGATTCCCAGTGAAAACCTGGTCATCGTGCGCTACGGCGATGACCGCGATGAGCGCTACCAGCACAACGAATTGCTCAAACTCGCGCTCAAGGCATTTGCCGGGAAGGTGCAGCCATGAGCCGCCGCCATTTCGTGCGTCGCCGTCCTTTCAGCACATTGTTGTTGGTGTTGCTGGTCGCTTTGCTCGGCTGGGTCTGGCAGGAGCGGGTGGCGCTGTGGGCGTTCCCGGACATCATCAGCGCCTACACCGCCAAGGAATATTGCTCGTGCCGCTACGTCATGAATAACGACGCGGAGTACTGCCACAGCTATGTAAAACAGTGGCTGCCCACCAGCGGCTTCACCGATGACCCCGCCAGCAAACGCATCACCGTCAGCGGCATGGGCCGCAGCAACAGCGCGCAATGGATCGGCGAACGCCAAGGCTGTCGCCTGAGTCCCTGACGCAAAACCCTGTGGGATCGCCCCACCGCCGCTCCAAATGTAGGAGCTGTCGAGTGAAACGAGGCTGCGATCTTTTGATCTTCACGGTTTGCAATGCGCGTGCGGGCGGTTAAGGTTCGTGCAGGTTTATCTGCCCCACGAGTCTCTATGTTCAACCGCTCTGTCTGCAAAACCCTCGCCTTCCTGCTAATGGCCGGCGCTTCGTTGTCGGCCCAGGCCAATTGGTACCTCGACGGCGAGTCCTCGCGGCTGTCGTTCGTCAGCACCAAAAACGCCAACATCTCCGAAGTGCAGCGTTTCCTGGTGCTGCACGGCAAGGTCAGTCCCAAGGGGCTGGCCGAGGTGGAAGTCGAGATGGAGTCGGTGAACAGCGGCATCCCGTTGCGCGACGAACGCATGCGCAAGGAGCTGTTCGAGATCCAGACCTTTCCCGAAGCGCTGATCACCGCGCAGATCGATCTACGCCCGATCAACGACCTCGCGCCCGGTGCCCAACTGGAGTTGCGCTTGCCGCTGACCGTCAACCTGCACGGCAAAACTCACGAATACAACGCCGAACTGCTGGCGACCCGTCTCGATGACCGTCGCTTCCAGGTGGTGACTCTGGAGCCGGTGGTCATCAATGCCGAAGACTTCGATCTGGCACCGGGCCTGGAAAGTTTGCGCAAGGTCGCCGGATTGTCGGCCATCAGTCTGTCGGTGCCGGTGGGTGCGGTGCTGATTTTCACGGCGCGCTGACATGGCCGGTGCAATCTTCCCGTGGCGTGCAGGCAACCACTTCGAACTGCTGATCGACGGCCCGGAGTTCTTTCCGCGCATGTTGGTCGCGATTGCCCGCGCCGAAGAACAGGTCGAGCTGGAGCTGTATCTGGTGGAGGCGGGGGCCTGTGCCGAGGCGATGGTGCAAGCGTTGGTCCATGCCGCCGAACGCGGCGTACGCGTGCGCTGCCTGTTCGATGACTACGGCAGCCTCGCGTTCACCCTGACGTTGCGTCAGCGTCTGACGGCGGCGGGTGTGGAGCTGCGTTTCTACAATCGCCTGAGCTGGCGGCGCTGGGTCGGTAACTTCTATCGCGATCACCGCAAGCTGCTATTGGTCGATCAGAGCCTGGCCGTGGTTGGCGGCACAGGCGTCACGGATGAGTTCTGGACGCCGGGCGAAGACACCAGCGAATGGCACGAAGTCATGGTGGAAATCACCGGCCCCCTGGTCATCGACTGGCAACTGCTGTTCGATCGGCAATGGATCGCCAACCGCCATCGCCGCGCCTGGAAACCCGCGTCGCACTTCGGCCTGCCTCGCCTGCCACGCGTGCCGTCCATGGGCGAGGGCATGGGCCGGGTCGCCTATGCCGACGCCCGCCAGCACCGCGACATCCTGCAATCGCTAATTCGTGCGCTGAACAGCGGCCAACGCCGCATCTGGCTGGCCACGCCGTACTTCCTGCCGACCTGGAAAGTCCGCCGCTCACTGCGTCGGGCGGCGGCTCGTGGCGTCGATGTGCGTCTGCTGCTGACCGGGCCGCGCACCGATCACCCGTCGGTGCGCTACGCCGGGCACCGCTACTACCCGCGGCTGCTCAAGGCCGGGGTGAAAATCTTCGAATACCAGCCGTGTTTCCTGCACCTGAAAATGGTCTTGATCGATGATTGGGTGAGCATTGGCTCATGCAATTTCGATCACTGGAATCTGCGCTTCAATCTGGAAGCCAACCTTGAGGCGCTGGACCCGGGGCTGACACGAGCGGTGGTGGCGAGCTTCGAGAAGGACTTTGCGCAGAGCCAGGAAGTCAGCCTGGAGGCATGGCAACGCCGACCGCTGTGGCGGCGGGTCAAGCAACGGATTTGGGGATGGGTGGATCGGCTGGTGGTGAACCTGCTGGATCGACGCGGCTGAGCCCAACCTTCGAGAAACACTGGGATCAAATGTGGGAGCGGGCTTGCTCGCGAAGGGGTCATGTCAGTCAACGATGATGTCGACTGACAGTCCGCTTTCGCGAGCAAGCCCGCTCCCACAGGGGATTTGCGTCTGACACAAAATTTGATCGCAACTTGAAACCATTGTGGGAGCGGGCTTGCTCGCGAAGGGGCCATGTCAGTCAACGATGATGTCGACTGATAGTCCGCTTTCGCGAGCAAGCCCGCTCCCACAGGTTTATTGCGGTGTGTCAGGGATTACAGCAATTCAAAGCTCTGCTGCGTTACGTCCTGGGAGTCCAGGCCGATCTGTACGTTGAACTTGCCTGGCTCTGCCGCGTATTTGAGCTGGGCATTGAAGAACTTCAGGTCATCCTCGGTGATGGTGAAGTGCACGACTTTCTGTTCACCCGCCTTGAGCGTGATTTTCTGGAAGTTCTTCAGTTCCTTGACGGGGCGGATCATCGAGCCGGTCACGTCCTGGATGTACAGCTGCACCACGGTTTCGCCATCACGCTTGCCGGTATTTTTCACCATCACGCTGGCGTCGAGTTTGCCGGTCTTGTTCAGCGTGGTCGACGACAAGGCCATGTCGCTCAGGCTGAAATCGGTGTAGCTCAGGCCGAAACCAAACGGGAACAGCGGACCTGTAGTGTCATCGAAATACTGCGAGGTGTAGTTGCCCGGTTTGCCCGGCGTGAACGGCCGGCCAATGCTCAGGTGGTTGTAGTAGGTCGGAATCTGGCCCACCGAACGCGGGAAGGTGATCGGCAGTTTGCCCGACGGGTTGTAGTCGCCGAACAGCACGTCCGCGATGGCGTTGCCGCCTTCGGTGCCGCTGAACCAGGTTTCCAGAATCGCGTCAGCCTGTTCCTTCTCTTCGAGAATCGACAGCGGACGGCCGTTCATCAACACCAGTACCAGCGGTTTGCCAGTGGCTTTCAGGGCCTTGATCAGGTCGCGCTGGTTGGAAGGGATGTTCAGGTCGGTACGGCTGGACGACTCGTGGGACATGCCACGGGATTCGCCGACCGCTGCAACGACAACATCAGCGTCCTTGGCCGCTTTCACCGCTTCGTCGATCAGCACTTGGGCCGAACGCGGATCATCCACCACTTCCGGCGCATCGAAGTTGAGGAAGTTCAGGTAATCCAGCACCTTCTTGTCGCTGGTGATGTTGGCGCCACGGGCGTAGATCAGCGTCGATTGCGCGCCCAGTGCGCTGGTCATGCCGTCGAACAGCGTGACCGATTGCGCAGGTTTGCCGGCGGCGGCCCAGCTGCCCATCATGTCGATCGGCGCCTTGGCCAACGGACCGACCAGGGCGATTTTCGCGGTTTTCTTCAGCGGCAGGGTTTCGCCCTGGTTCTTCAGCAACACCAGGCTGCGGCGCGCGACGTCACGGGCCTCGGCACGGTGCAGACGGCTTTCGGCGTAGGTGTCGGCCGGATCATCTTCAGCCTTGCCGATGCGCAGGTACGGATCCTTGAACAGGCCCATGTCGTACTTGGCGGCGAGCACTTCACGCACGGCGTTATCGATGTCTTTCTGTTCGATCTCGCCGGCCTTCAACAGCCCCGGCAGCTCTTTGCCGTACAGGGTGTCGTTCATGCTCATGTCGATGCCGGCCTTGATCGCCAGCTTCGCGGCTTCGCGACCGTCAGCGGCGACGCCGTGCTTGATCAGCTCGAATATCGCCCCGTGGTCGCTGACCGCCAGGCCCTTGAAGCCCCATTCCTTGCGCAACAGGTCGTTCATCAGCCAGGTGTTGGCGGTGGCCGGCACGCCGTTGATCGAGTTCAGCGCAACCATCACCCCACCAGCACCGGCGTCAATGGCGGCGCGGTACGGCGGCAGGTAGTCCTGGTACATTTTGACCGGGCTCATGTCGACGACGTTGTAGTCGCGACCGCCCTCGACCGCGCCGTACAAGGCGAAGTGCTTGACGCTGGCCATGATGCTGTCGGCTGCGTTGGCGCCGGTGCCCTGGAAGGCCCGGACCATGACGCCGGCAATGCGCGACACCAGGTACGTGTCTTCGCCGAAGCCTTCGGAAGTGCGGCCCCAACGTGGGTCGCGGGAAATGTCGACCATCGGTGCGAAGGTGATGTCGAGGCTGTCCGCCGCGGCTTCCTTGGCGGCGATGCGCCCGGACAGGCCGATGGCGTCCATGTCCCAGCTCGAGGCCAGGGCAATCGGGATCGGGAAAATCGTGCGGTGACCGTGGATCACGTCATAGGCGAAGAACATCGGGATCTTCAACCGGCTGCGCATGGCCGCGTCCTGCATCGGACGGTTTTCCGGGCGCGTGATCGAGTTGAACGTGCCGCCGATGTTGCCGGCGGCGATTTCCTTGCGGATCAGCTCCCGAGGCATTTCCGGGCCGATGCTGATCAGGCGCAACTGGCCGATCTTTTCATCGAGGGTCATCTGCTTCATCAGGTTAGTGATGAAAGCGTCCTTGTTTTCCAGAGGTGCGGGCGTCGTGGCGGCCAATACGGTATGACTGGCCAGACTGACGAACAGGCCCAGCAAACACAGCTTCTTCATGAATAGTTTTCTCAAAGGCCTAAACGGCAGTGAATACGCGCCGGTCAGCCAAAATTTAGGGAGCGACTATTGTTGTTCAGGTAAATGCATGCACACTGCGCAGTGTTTTAGCGCTGGGGCATCTTTTAGCCCATTGGCTCGATGCAATCCAGTGGTGGCGGCCGATTATGCCCCAAGAGACCGCTCAGTAGGTCGCTGGTTGTTTTTCAACGGAATGTGCAAGGGAGCGTCAACCAGATGAATGTACGAAATCATTATCGGTCGAGCCTGCAGGTTGCAGCCTTGATGCTGCTCACCACGCTGTTGGCCGGCTGCGGCATCAACAACATTCCGACCCTCGACGAACAGGCCAAGGCTGCCTGGGGTCAGGTGCAGAACCAGTACCAGCGCCGTGCCGACCTGATCCCCAACCTGGTGGAAACCGTCAAGGGTTACGCCAAACACGAAGAAGAAACCCTGACTGCGGTGATCGAAGCCCGGGCCAAGGCGACTTCCATCCAGGTCGATGCCAGCACCCTGGACAATCCCGAGAAGCTCAAACAGTTCCAGCAGGCGCAGGATCAACTGACCGGTGCCTTGAGCCGTTTGATGGTGGTGTCCGAGCGTTACCCGGACCTCAAGGCCAATCAGAATTTCCTCGCGTTGCAATCGCAACTCGAAGGCACCGAGAACCGCATCGCCGTGGCGCGTCGCGATTTCATCCTCGCGGTGCAGAAGTACAACACCGAAATCCGCACCTTCCCGGGTCGCCTGTGGCACACCGTGATGTACAGCGATTTGCCGATCCGCGAAACCTTCGAGGCCACCAGTCCCAATGCTGAAAAAGCGCCTGAAGTGAAGTTCTGATCGGCCAGACGCATCACCACGGATGAGGTTGCCAATGCGCGTTTTGAAAGTGGGCCTGGTGCTGTTGCTGTGGGTATTTGCCCTGACAGCCCGGGCCGAGTTGACGTTTCCGCCATTGACCGGGCGGGTGGTCGATAACGCCCAGATGATTGAGCCGTCGGTGCGCGAGCAACTGACGCAACAACTCCAGGCCCATGAAAAAGCCACCGGCGAGCAGTTGGTGGTGGTGACGGTGCCGGACCTGCAGGGCACCGACATTGCCGACTTCGGTTATCAACTGGGGCGCTACTGGGGCATTGGCCAGAAGGACAAAAACACCGGCGCGCTGCTGATCGTTGCGCGTGATGATCGTAAATTGCGCATCGAAGTCGGTTACGGCCTGGAAGATCGCCTGACCGATGCGCAGAGCTCGGTGATCATCAACCAGGTGATCACGCCCGCGTTCAAGACCGGCAACTTCAGCAAAGGCATCAGCGACGGAGTCGCGGCGATGCTGGTGGTGTTGGGCGGCAGTTCGCTGGACGAGCCGTCGACGGTCTACGAGCCGCGCGGGGATGAGGGCGACGACTTCCTGTCCCGTCATCCGGGCGTGTTCGTGTTCCTGGTGATGCTGTTCATCCTGACGATCTTCGTCTGCCAGATGCTCGGGATCCTGCCAAGCGGTGGTGGCGGTGGCCGAGGCAGTTCGGGCGGCGGTTTCGGCGGTGGCGGTTTTGGCGGCGGCGGTGGAGGCGGCGGGGGCTTCAGCGGTGGCGGCGGCAGTTTCGGGGGCGGCGGTTCGTCGGGCGGCTGGTGAGAATAATAATGAGCAGGCACTTTTAAACATGGCATTACTGACTGAACACGAACAACGCAAAGTCGCCGAAGCAATTGCCCGGGTCGAGCGCGACACCGACGCCGAACTGGTGACCGTGCTCGCGGCCCGCGCCGACGACTATGCGTACATCCCGCTGCTCTGGGCCAGCCTGCTGGCGCTGGTGGTACCGGGTGTCGTGCATTACCTGACGGGCTGGCTGACCATGCACAGCCTGCTGCTGGTGCAATGGATCAGCTTCATCGTGCTGTGCCTGGTGTTCCGGATTCCGAAAGTCACCACGCACCTGATCCCGCGCTCGGTACGTCATTGGCGTGCGTCAAACCTGGCGCGGCGGCAGTTCCTCGAGCAAAACCTGCACCACACGGTCGGCAGCACGGGCATGCTGATTTTCGTCTGCGAAGCCGAGCGTTATGTGGAGATTCTGGTGGATGAAGGGATTTCCAGTCGGCTGGACAACACGAACTGGGACGCGATTGTTGCGGCGTTCACGCAACAGGTGAAACAGGGGCAGACGCTGCAGGGGTTTGTGACGTGCGTGGAGGCGTGTGGCGAGTTGCTCAAGGTGCATGTCCCAGTAACCCACGTGCGCAATGAACTCCCGAACCGGTTGGTGGTTTTAGGCTGAATCTCGGCAGCAACACATCCCTCTGTCGCAGAAAGATCAAAAGATCGCAGCCTCGTTGCACTCGACAGCTCCTACAGGGACACGCATTCCAATGTAGGAGCTGTCGAGTGCAACGAGGCTGCGATCTTTTGATCTTTCTGGCGAAGCCAGATCGCACCGTTCGGGAAATTACCCGTGCCCTCAATCCCCATCCCCCCTAAAATACCCGCCACTCCCGATTCGCTCCGCCCGAGGCCGTTTTTTCCATGTCTGTCACCGCCACTCCCGCCAGCCTCGCGCCGGATCACCACGCCCAGTTCATCGACCTGCTGCAAACCAGCCTCGACGCCAACGCCTTCATCAAACTGGTCCTGGCCAAGTACGTCGGCACCGAAGTCGACTTGCAGCGGCTGATTATCAAACAGCTCACGGTCAAGGATCAGCCTTGCCTGTCCTTCGTTTACCGCTACAAGACCCGCGACATCACCAAGAACCTGCCGCTTGCCGAGGGCGTGGCGACCATCGCCGCGCTGCTGCCGGCCTCGTTCAAAAATGCGCATTTACTGTCGCTGACCGACGAAGCCCAGCTCGAATACAGCAAAAAGGGCAAGTCTTCGCTGTTCAAGAGCAAACCTCAGCAATTGCGCGAAGTGCCGTCCGCCGAGCACAACCGCGAGAAAAACCGCTTCCTCGACCTGAGCCGGCCGTTCCTCGCCGACCTTGGCGTGACGAACAGCAAGCACGAGCTGATCCCGGCGATGTCGCGCAAGTGGAAACAGATCAACAAGTTCATCGAAGTCTTCAGCCATGCGCTGACCACTTCGCCGCTGGCGCTGGACAAACCGGTGCAAGTGGCGGATTTCGGCTCGGGCAAGGGCTACCTGACCTTCGCGATCCATGATTACCTGCGCAACACCTTGAAAGCCGAAGGCGTGGTGACCGGCGTCGAGCTGCGCGAAGAAATGGTCAACCTGTGCAATGCCGCCGCTGCCAAGCTTGAGCATCCGGGGCTGGTGTTCAAGTGCGGTGACGTGCGCAGCGTGGCGCCGAGCGAACTGGACGTGATGATCGCGCTGCACGCTTGCGACATCGCCACTGACTATGCGATCCACACCGGCATCCGTTCCGGCGCCTCGATCATCATGTGCTCGCCGTGCTGCCACAAACAGATTCGCCTGCAAATCCAGAGCCCGGCGCTGCTCAAGCCGATGCTGCAATACGGTCTGCATCTGGGCCAGCAAGCGGAAATGGTCACCGACAGCTTGCGTGCGCTGTTCCTGGAAGCCTGTGGTTATGAAACCAAGGTGTTCGAGTTCATCTCACTGGACCACACCAACAAAAACAAAATGATCCTGGCGGTCAAACGCGCCGAGCCGGTGGACCCGGCCCAGCTGTTGGTGAAGATCCAGGAGCTGAAGGATTTCTACCACATCACCGAACATTGCCTCGAAACCCTGCTGCGGGCTGACGGCTACCTCTAACCCCCAGTAATCCTGTAGGAGCCAGGCTTGCCGGCGAAGACGTCCTCACGATCGCCTTCGCCGGCAAGCCTGGCTCCTACGGGTTATGCGGTGGCAATGCGGGCGGGTTTGATGGCGGTTTTGCGTCCAAGCATCACCGTCACAATCACCCCGGCCGCAAACAGCCAGGTGATCGGCTCGATGTGTTCACCGAAGAACAACGCCGAAAACGCGATGGTGAAGAAGATCTGCAACAGCTGGATCTGACTGACCCGGGCAATGCCGCCCATCGCCAGCCCGGCGTACCAGGCAAAGAACCCGATGAACTGCGAAAACAGCGAAACGTAACCAAACGCCCACCAGGTCTTGGCCGAAATCTCGCCCTGGTGTTGCAGCGCCAGGTACACCACCGGTCCGATCAGCAGTGGCGTCGACAACACCAGCGCCCAGCAGATCACCTGCCAGCCGCCCATCTCCTTGGCCAATCGGCCGCCCTCGGCATAACCCAGACCGCCCACGGCAATCGCGCCGAGCATCAGCAAATCACCGGCCTGAATGCTGCCGGCACCGCTGATCAGCGCGTAACCCAGCACCAGTGCACTGCCTAACGCGGCACAGGCCCAAAAGGCTTTTGACGGTCGCTCATGGGACAGCCACGCGGCGTACAGCGCGACGCACAGCGGCTGCAAACCGTTAACCAGCGCGCCGTGGGAGGCCGGCAGGGTTTGCATCGCCCAGGCCGACAACACCGGGAAGCCGAGGATCACGCCCGCGATCACCAGCGTCAGGCCCTTGACCTGTTTCCAGGTCGGCCATTTTTCCCGGCGCCACAGCAGCAAGATCGCCGCGGGTACCGCCGCAAACAGCGCCCGGCCCAATCCATTGAGCAGCGGATGAAGTTCCTGCACGACGATCCGCGTGAAGGGCAGGGTGAGGCTGAAGATCACAACGCCAAGCAGGCCGAGGGCCATGCCGGTGTTTTCGCGCGAGGACATGATGGGGACCAGAATGTTGGGTGGCGGGAAGAGTCTTCATCTAGCCATAAACTCGGCGTTTGCTGCTGTTACAGCTAGGCGCAGAGTTATCCGTACAGTTTCAGGACGCCTTCGCGGGCAAGCCTCGCTCCTACAAAGGCACCGCCATACCTGTAGGAGCGAGGCTTGCCCGCGAAGAACGATAACGCGGTCCATCGGTAGTAGGTGGTTATTACCCGACCCCACGGATAAGGACTACCTTGAATACTCCTACGTATTTCCCAGAGGAGTCCTCCCCATGGCTGCCAAGAAAATTCTGATGCTGGTCGGCGATTACGTCGAAGACTATGAAGTGATGGTGCCGTTCCAGGCGCTGCTGATGGTCGGCCACACGGTGCACGCCGTGTGCCCGGACAAATCCGCCGGCCAGACCGTGCGCACCGCCATTCACGACTTCGAAGGCGACCAGACTTACAGCGAAAAACCCGGCCACCTGTTCGCCCTGAACTTCGATTTCGCAAAAGTCGCTGAATCGGACTACGACGCGCTGCTGATCCCCGGCGGTCGTGCGCCGGAATACCTGCGCCTGAACGAAAAAGTCCTGGAACTGGTGCGTGCGTTCGACAAGGCCGGCAAACCGATCGCCGCCGTGTGCCACGGCGCGCAATTGCTGGCGGCAGCGGGTGTTCTCGAAGGACGCGAGTGCAGCGCTTATCCTGCCTGCGCGCCGGAAGTGCGTCTGGCCGGCGGTACGTTCATCGATATTCCGGTGACGGAAGGTCACGTACAAGGCAATCTGGCCACTGCGCCCGCCTGGCCGGCGCACCCGAGCTGGCTCGCCGGTTTTCTCGGGTTGCTGGGCACCAAAATCACGCTGTAACGAGGGACTTTTCCATGTGCGAGCTCTACGTCAAAGCCGATCCGATTCTCTACGAATCGCGCTCCCGCTCGCTGCGCATCTGCGGGGTGGTCACCACCTTGCGCCTGGAGAATCAGTTCTGGGACATCCTCAGCGAAATCGCCGAGGCCGACGGCATGACCACCAACCAGTTGATCGCCAAGCTGTATGAAGAGGTGATGGACTACCGCGGCGAGGTGGTGAATTTCGCGTCGTTCTTGCGGGTGAGTTGCACGCGGTATTTGAGTCAGCGGCGGGTGGCTGTGCCGGAGTTGTCGGTGGTGCGGGCGGTGGTGAAGTAGCGACGACCCCTTCGCGGGCAAGCCTCGCTCCTACAGGTATTGCATCTTCCTTGTAGGAGCGAGGCTTGCCCGCGAAGAGGCCGGTACAGGCGACAGATGTGCCAGGCTGGTCTTTACTCTGAAGCGCGAAACCTCTCAATCGCCAAGGAGAAAGAGCATGTCCGGATGGTACGAAGTGAGCAAAAGCAGCAATGGTCAGTTCAAATTTGTGCTGAAAGCGGCCAACGCCGAAACCATTCTGACCAGCGAGCTGTACACCACGCGCGGCGCTGCCGACAACGGCATTGCTTCGGTGCAGAAGAACAGTCCGCTGGACGAACGCTACGAAAAGAAAACCACCAAGGATGGCCATCCTTACTTCAACCTCAAGGCCGCTAACCACGAGATCATCGGCAGCAGCGAGACCTATTCGTCCGCTGGCGCGATGGATAAAGGTATCGCCAGCGTCAAGGCCAACGGGCCGACCACCGTGATCAAGGACAAGACCTTGCCGGTTCTTTGAATCCTCCACTGAATAAATGTGGGAGCGGGCTTGCTCGCGAAGGCGGTGTCACATCCAGCAGGGATGTTGCCTGACACACCGCCTTCGCGAGCAAGCCCGCTCCCACATTTGGTTTTGTGTGTGGCTTGAGATCAGCGCAACGCTTTCAGCAAGGCTTGTAACTGACCGAGGCCAGCCTCACCGAGTGGAAACACCGGCAATCGTGGATCACCCACTTCCAGCCCGGTCGCCCGCAACCCTGCCTTGATCGTCGCCGGCAAGCCGCCCTTGAGGATGAAGTCCAGCAGCGGCAACTGGCGATAGAACAACTCCCGTGCCTTGCCCAGGTCGTTGGCCAATACCGCTTCATACAAATCAAGATTGAGCTGTGGAATCAGGTTCGGCGCGGCGGTGCACCAGCCTTTCGCACCCGCCGCAAACGCTTCCAGCGCCAACGGGTTGCAGCCGTTGTAGAACGGCACCTGACCTTCGCCCAGCAGTTGCAGCTTGTGCATGCGCTGTATGTCGCCGGTGCTCTCCTTGACCATGGTCACGTTTTCCACGGCTTTGATGATCCGCAGGATCAGGTCCACCGACATGTCCGTGCCGCTGGTGGCCGGGTTGTTATAGAGCATGATCGGCACGCCGATGCTGTCGCCGATGGCGCGGTAGTGGGCGAGGATTTCCGCTTCGCTGAGTTTCCAGTAGGAGGTCGGCAGCACCATCACCACATCGGCCCCGTGGGCTTCGGCGAAACGTGCGCGGCGCACGGCTTTGGCGGTGGTCAGGTCGGACACGCTGACGATGGTCGGCACGCGTTTGGCCACATGCTTGATGCTGAACTCGCTGACCTGATCCCACTCCGCGTCACTCAGGTAAGCGCCTTCGCCGGTGCTGCCCAGCGGGGCGATGGCGTGGACGCCGCCGTCGATCAAGCGGTCGATGGAACGCCCGAGCGCGTCGAGATCAACGCCTTCGCCGTTGGCGGTGAACGGGGTGATGGTGTAGCCGATGATGCCGTGAATGGTTGGGGTCGACATGCTGTGTCTCCTTCAGAAAGTGATCGGGTTCAGTTCAGGCAATCGGCGTGTTGACGCAGGTTCTGCCGGGCGTAGTAGTTGAACGCAGCGCCGTGGCGCTTGGGTTTCGAAATCCAGTCATGGGCTTCGCGGCCCAGTTCCGGCAGGATCGGCTTGATCGTCCCGGCGCTCATCGCCAGCAGTTGCAGCTTCGCCGCACGCTCGATCAATTGAGCGATGACACAGGCTTCTTCGATGGTGGTGCCGGTGGACAACTGGCCGTGGTGCGACAGCAGGATGGCCCGTTTGTCGCCCAGTGCGCCGGCGATCAAGTCACCTTCTTCGTTGCCCACCGGCACACCCGGCCAGCCTTCGAGGAACGCGCAATCGTCGTAGAGCGGGCAGAGGTCCATGTGGGAAATCTGCAGCGGCACTTCGAGCATCGACAGCGCCGCGACGTGGGTCGGGTGCGTGTGGATGATGCAGTTCACGTCGGGCCGGGCGCGGTATACCCAACTGTGGAAACGGTTGGCCGGGTTGGGCATGCCGTGGCCTTCAAGCACTTCCAGGTCTTCGTTGACCAGCAGCAGATTGCTCGCGGTGATCTCGTCGAAACCCAGGCCCAGTTGTTGAGTGTAATAGGTGCCAGGCTGAGGGCCACGGGCGGTGATTTGCCCGGCCAGGCCGGAGTCGTGACCATTTTCAAACAGAATCCGGCAGGTCAGGGCCAGCTTTTGCCGGTCGGTCCACGTATTATCCGCCAGGGTGTTTTGCATCTGGGTCAACGCTTGCTTGACCAGTTGCTCTTTGGGTAGTGCTAAGGTCTTGGCCATATCGGTGTCCTTGGGTGGTTTCATGCAAATGACACAGCAGAGGCTATATGACACTTTGTGTCATTGACAAGGACAAATCGTCGCTTCCTTGATGGATTAATCGTTCTTCATGTCTATCCGTTTGAAATTACTGAGAAAAAAACTTGGTGTGACGCTGGAGGCCTTGGCCGAAAAATCCGGCATGACCAAGAGCTACCTGTCGAAAGTCGAGCGAGGGCTGAATACGCCGTCGATCGCGGCGGCCCTGAAACTGGCCAAGGCACTGAACGTGAAGGTCGAGGAATTGTTCTCCGAAGACAACATCAGCCTCGACAGCTACAGCCTGGTGCGCAGCGACGAACGCCAGTCCCTGGCGGCCAATGATGAAAGCCCCGGCTACGCGGTGCTGGCCCATCAGGTCAGCGAGCGCAGCCTGCTGCCGTTCATGATTTATCCACCGACAGAATTCGCGGATAAAACCTTCAAGGAACACTTGGGGGAAGAGTTTCTGTTCGTCCACGAAGGGCAGGTGGAAGTGGACTTCATGAACGAGCGGGTGCTGCTCAATCGCGGAGATGCGCTGCACTTCAATGCGCAGAAACCGCACCGGATCCGGTCTGTGGGGGAGGTGCAGGCGCAGTTGCTGGTGGTGGTGCATAGCGCTGAGGAATAGGTTGATTGAACTGGCCTCTTCGCGAGCAAGCCCGCTCCCACAAGGAGAATGCGTTCCAATGTGGGAGCGGGCTTGCTCGCGAAGGGGCCAGCCTAGCCGCCGCTAAACTTCAACCGGTACAGTCAGCTTCGGGCTACCCAGCGCATGCGTCTTCGAATCAAAAAACCGCAGCTCTGACCCCGTCCCCTCAAACACCTTCGCGTAATGCCGCTTCTGATGCTGGATAAACGCCTTGCTGCGCGGGTAAATCGAGATCGCCACCACCTTCGGTTTCGCCTGGCGCAACGCGTGGATGATGTGGCTGTCCTGCTCGCCCAGGGCATGCCCGAACAGGCACAACCCATCGCCATGGCTCAGTAACTGGTCATAACAAAACGACAAATAATCCGAGCTGCGAATGGTCTTGAGCTTGTCCTGCGCCGGCCCTTCGTTAACAAACAGCGGCACATCGTCCAGGGTCTTGATCGTATTGTTGATGGCGAAACTGCCCAGCAACGTGCCCTCAGTCGACATCAGCTTGCGCGCCGTGCCGTCCTGATTGCGCACCAGATGCAGGCCGCCGTGCAGATACAGCAAACGGGTTTTATCGGTCGCCGTGGCGCTCAGGTCAAAACCCGGTTCGGCCCCCTGGAACAGATCGGTGATCGCCTCCGGCTGGTGCTGGATCGCCCAGTAGTTCAGCAAGTCGTAATTGGTGGTGAACACCGTCCGATAGCTGCCCAGCTCCTGACTGATGGTCGCCAGGGTCGAAGGCACCACCAGCCGCCAAGGGATGTGCACCGCGTGAACCGTGTTGATCAGCGCTTCCTTGATCGCGTAGTAACGATTGCGCGGCGCGGCGGAACTGACGGCCAGGGCCTTGTTGACCCGGCTGGTGGTTTTCAGCGCGCTTAGCACTTGCTCGAAACTGCGCGTCTGCAGGGCGTCGAACACGCTCAGCTCGGACTGGCTCAGAGGTTTTTCTTCGACGGTGCGGGCGTTTTCGAACAGCGAGTCGTAGCCAAAATCGTCCCACACCGCGCGGCTGGCGCCGTTGCCCACCAGCAAGCCGCTGAACGAGGCGGTGGCGCGCAAGGCGTTCCAGTCTTCAAGTTGGGCATCAACATCCTGGAAATCGGTCATTGCGGTTCAAAGTCTCAAAGCAAGTGGTCTGATGGGCGGCGACTTTATCACGACGGGGACTTGAGCCAGATCAAGTTACTGCGTAACCGATAGGTCGATCCTGTGGGTACCCGCTGGATCGGCGCTGCCGATTCGGCCCAGCCAGGAGAATCACTCATGAGCACCACGTTTTTCATTCCCGCCGTGAACATCATGGGCAACGATTGCCTGGACGAAGCCATGGACGCCATTGGCAAGTACGGCTTTCGCAAGGCGCTGATCGTCACCGACGTCGGGCTGGCCAAGGCTGGCGTGGCGAAGATGATTGCCGAGAAGCTGGCGATGCAGGACATCGACTCGGTGATCTTTGACGGCGCCAAACCAAACCCGAGCATCGCCAACGTCGAGCGCGGCCTGGGCCTGCTCAAGGAAAGTCGCTGTGATTTTGTGGTGTCGCTCGGCGGCGGCTCGCCCCATGACTGTGCCAAGGGCATCGCGTTGTGCGCGACCAACGGCGGGCAGATCCGCGACTACGAAGGCGTCGACCGGTCCACTAAACCGCAGTTGCCGCTGATCGCGATCAACACCACCGCCGGCACCGCCAGCGAGATGACCCGTTTTTGCATCATCACCGACGAATCGCGCCACGTGAAAATGGCCATCGTCGACCGTAACGTCACACCGATCTTGTCGGTCAACGACCCGGTGCTGATGGTCGCCATGCCCAAGGGCCTGACGGCTGCCACCGGCATGGACGCGCTGACTCACGCCATCGAAGCCTACGTGTCCACCGCGGCCAATCCGATCACCGACGCCTGCGCACTGAAGGCAATCACGTTGATCAGCAGCAACCTGCGCCTGGCCGTGCGCGACGGTAGCGACATGGCCGCACGGGAAAACATGGCCTACGCGCAGTTCCTTGCGGGCATGGCGTTCAACAACGCCTCCTTGGGTTATGTCCACGCCATGGCTCACCAGTTGGGCGGTTTCTACGACTTGCCCCATGGCGTGTGCAACGCGGTGTTGCTGCCCCACGTACAAAGTTTCAATGCGCTGGTGTGCGCGCCGCGCCTGACGGATGTGGCCCACGCGATGGGCGCTGATACTCGCGGGTTAAGCCCGGAAGAAGGTGCTCAAGCAGCCATTTTGGCGATCCGCAGCCTGTCCAGAGATGTCGACATTCCTGCCGGTTTGCGTGAACTCGGCGCCAAACTCAACGACATCCCGATTCTCGCCACCAACGCGCTGAAAGACGCCTGCGGCCTGACCAATCCACGGGTGGCGGATCAGCGCCAGATCGAGGAGATTTTCCGCAACGCGTTCTAACCGGTTTGACGACCGCGCGCGAGCATCACGCAGAGCATCGCGCCCAAGGCCAGCAAGGTGCAAAACAGGGACAGTGGCCACGCCTGCTGGCTGGCGATCAGGCTGGCAATCGCGCCGATGACGGCGGCCATCAGTTGGTGAATGAAACCGCTCAACGCCATCGCATAAGCCCCGCCGACCGGCGAGCCGTCGTTGGCCAGGGCCAGGCTGATCGGGTAGTTCAACGACTGCCCGAACACCGCAAAGCAGTAAGGCAACCAGAACAGCAGCGCAACGGATGTGCCCGCGATGCTGCCCAGCAACATCACCGCGCAGCCGCCCAACACCAGCCCCACACCTGCCGTCATCAGCCAGCGTCGACCGGTGCGAAGCACGAAAGCATTCACCCCCAGCGCCCCCAGGAAATACGCCGCGCTGATCGGCCAGCCCAGCAATCCGTATTCCACCGCCGACCAGTTGAAGGGGCCTTGCAGAATCAGCGGCGCTGCGGTGTTGAACGCGATGATCACGCCATAACCGAGGCCGCCGGTGAGTGCCGGAAGCAGGAAGGCTCGATCACGCAGAATGCGCCCGTAACTCGGCCACGCGGATGAAAGAACATTGTCCTCAACCAGCAGCGGAAAACTGACCCGGGACACGATCAGCGCCATCAACAGGCTCACGCCACCCAGCAGATAGAAAATCGCCGACCAACCCAGCGCAACTTGAATGATCGACCCCAGATACTGGCCGATGCCCAGCGCTACCACGAAGGAAATCGATATCCAGGACAGCGCCTTGGCCAGCAGGTCACCACGGAAACTGTCGCGGATCAGCACCCGCGCCATGACCGAAATCCCGCTGGCGCCAATCCCCTGGACCAGTCGCCACAACAGGAACGATTCAAGCGTCTGACTCAAGGGCAGGGCCAGGTTGCCCAACCCGTAGATCCCGAGCGCGGCGAGCAACACCGGTTTGCGGCCAAGACGCTGACCGAGGCTGCCCCAGAACAGCATCGGCAGCGCCATGCCGATCAGGTACACCGCCAGGCCCCAGGACACCTGCGAAGCTTCGGCGGACAGATCCCGGGCAATGTCCGGCAGCGCCGGCAGGTAAATGCTCATGCCCAGTTGGGCGAGAAATACCGTGCTGCAGGTGACGAGGAGGGTGGTGCTGCTCTTCATTGAGTCTTCCTTGGGTTTCAGAAACCGACGTCCCCGTCGTGGGTGCGTAAAGCTACATTAATTCACGCGACTTTTTCAGCGATCTCCTCGTTGTGATCGGCCAGTGAGATTTGGGTGTAGGGCGATGGCAGGTGACGTTGTGGGCCAAAACCGGGCTATCCTGCCGACTCAGCCGAACTGAAGTCATCGAGCCCTCCATGCTGCAAAAAAGCCTGATCCGCCGCCTCGACCTGATCACCCTCCAGCTGTTTGTCGCCGTCCATGAGGAAGGCACCCTGACCCGTGCCGCGACCCGCGAGGCGATTGCGGTGTCGGCGGCCAGCAAGCGGTTGATGGAGTTGGAAGAGGCGCTGGGTATCAGCCTGTTCGTGCGCCAGGCCAAAGGCATGACCCTGACGCCAGCCGGCGAAACCCTGCTGCACCATGCCCGGCAGATGTTGTTCAACGTCGAGAAAATGGGCCTCGAACTGGGCGAGCACAGCCACGGTATTCGCGGCTATGTGCGGATGCTCGCGAACCTGTCGGCGATCATTCAGTTCTTGCCCGAAGACCTGCGAGACTTTTCCGAGCGCCATCCCCAGGTCAAGACCGACCTCGAAGAACGGCCTAGCAGTGGGGTGATTCAGGGCGTGCTGGATGGCGTGGCGGACCTCGGAATCTGCTCCAGTGACAGCGACGTCAAAGGCCTGCACAGCGTGCTGTATCGCCAGGACAAACTGGTGGTGCTGATGCTGCCCGATCACCCGTTGGCCAGTCGTTCGAGTCTGGCCTTCGCCGATACGCTGGGCAGCGATTACGTCGGTCTGCATTCCGCCAGTTCGATCAACATGCGCACCCACGCGGCGGCGCGCAAGGCCGGCAAGGTGCTGCGGTTGCGGATTCATGTGCCGGGTTTTGATGCGATGTGCCGGATGGTTCAGGCCAACATGGGCATCGGCATCCTGCCGCAAAAGGCCTATGAATTGTTTGGCCGGGCGCTGGGGTTGCATGCGGTGCCGTTGACGGATGACTGGTCGGATAGGGCGCTGATTCTGGTAGTGCGCGATGAAGCGGCGTTGTCGCCGGTGAGCCGGATGTTGTTTGAGCAGTTGCGTGGGCAGGTCTGACAGATGTCGGTGGGATGTGCTGAGCTCTTCGCGGGCAAGCCTCGCTCTTACAGGTTATTCGTGATCCCTGTAGGAGCGAGGCTTGCCCGCGAAGACTGACCTGAGGTTGCGGTAGTTTCCCGGAGCGTTCGCGTTTCGCGAACGAACGTTGCCGATTGAGGGTTGGATTCATCGCCCCCAGGTCCTCTAGCCTTGGCTCATATTCCAAGAACAACATAGAGGTACCCCGCGATGACTGCCCCCTTGAGTGCAATCAAAGTGATCGAAATCGGCACGCTGATCGCCGCGCCGTTCGCCGCGCGCATGCTTGCCGAGTTCGGCGCCGAAGTGATCAAGATCGAAGCCATGGGCCAGGGCGACCCGCTGCGCAAGTGGCGCAAGCTGCACGAAGGCACCTCGCTCTGGTGGTACCTGCAATCGCGCAACAAGAAGTCCCTGGCGCTCAATCTCAAATCTCCTGAAGGCATCGAACTGGTCAAGCAACTGGCGACCAGCGCCGACGTGTTGATCGAAAACCTGCGGCCAGGCGCTTTGGAAAAACTCGGCTTGGGTTGGGACGTGTTGCACGCCCTCAACCCCAACCTGACGCTGGTGCGGATTTCCGGCTACGGCCAGACCGGCCCGTACCGCGACCGTCCGGGTTTTGGCGCCATCGGCGAGGCCATGGGCGGCATCCGCTACACCACCGGCAATCCCGATTCACCCCCGGCGCGGGTCGGCGTCAGCCTCGGCGATTCCCTGGCGTCGCTGCACGCGGTGATCGGTGCCTTGATGTCGTTGTTGCGGGTCAAGACCGGGCAGGGCGGCGGACAAGTGGTCGATGTGTCGTTGGCCGAAAGCGTGTTCAACGTCATGGAAAGCCTGGTGCCGGAATACGACATGCTTGGCCATGTGCGTGAGCGCAGCGGCGGCGCCTTGCCGGGCATCGCGCCGTCCAACACTTACCTGACGGCCGACGGCGCCTACGTGGTGATCGCCGGCAACAGTGACCCGATCTACAAGCGCCTGATGGAAGTGGTCGGTCGTCGCGATCTGGCCGAAGCGCCGGAGTTTGCTCATAACGACGGTCGTGCATTGAAAAGTAACGTGCTCGATGCGGCGATCACTCACTGGACCAGCAGCCTGCCGATCGATGAAGTGTTGTCGGCGCTGGAAGCCGCTGAAGTGCCGGCCGGGCGCATCTATTCCGTCGCCGACATCGTCGCCGATCCGCACTATCAGGCGCGGGACATGCTGCTCAGCGCCGACCTGCCCGGCGGCGCCACGGTGAAGATGCCCGGCATCGTGCCGAAAATGTCCGAAACCCCCGGCGGCGTGAACTGGTCCGGGCCGAGTCTGGGCCAGCACACCGACGGTATTCTCGCGGGGCTGGGCCTCACGGCGCTGGACATCGAACGGCTGAAAGCCGAAGGGGTGGTGCAATGATCACTGATTTTTCCGAGACCCTGATCGTTCAGGAAGTCTCCCCCCGCGACGGCTTGCAGATCGAGCCGACCTGGGTCGAAACCGTCGACAAGATTGCCTTGATCGATCAGCTCTCGCTGGCGGGTTTCAGCCGCATCGAGGCCGGCTCGTTCGTGTCGCCCAAGTCCATTCCGGCGCTGCGCGATGGCGAGTTGGTGTTCAAAGGCATCTCCCGGCAGCCGGGGGTGATCTACGTCGCGCTGATCCCCAACCTCAAAGGCGCGCAACGGGCGCTGGCAACCAGGGCCGATGAGCTGAACCTGGTGATGTCCGCCAGCCAGACCCACAACCTGGCCAACATGCGCATGCGTTGCGAAGCCTCGTTGGCGGCGTTCGGCGAGATCGTGCAATACGTCGGTGGCACGCCGGTGCAGCTCAACGGCAGCATCGCCACCACTTTCGGCTGCCCGTTCGAAGGCAAGATCGATGAGGATCGCGTGCTGCAAATCGTCGAGGCCTATCAGGAACTCGGCATCCAGGGCATCACCTTGGCCGACACCACCGGCATGGCCAATCCGCGTCAGGTCGATCGCTTGGTACGGCGGGTGTTGCAACGGGTTTCGCCGGCTGATCTGACCCTGCATTTCCACAACACCCGCGGCCTCGGTTTGTGCAATGTGCTGGCGGCCTACGAGGCCGGTGCCCGACGCTTCGACGCTGCCCTTGGTGGCCTCGGCGGCTGCCCATTCGCGCCGGGTGCCTCGGGCAATATCTGCACCGAAGACCTGGTCAACCTGTGCGATGAAATCGGCATTCACACCGGCATCGATTTGCCGCTGTTGCTGAAGTTGTCCCGAGGATTACCCGCGCTGCTCGGCCACGAAGTGCCCGGTCAGTTGGCCAAGGCCGGACGCAATTGTGATTTGCATCCGACCCCCTCCTGACCACACCGAACCCCCTGTGGGAGCGGGCTTGCTCGCGAAGGCGGCGTGTCAGTCGACATCAAGCCTGAATGTCAGACTGCATTCGCGAGCAAGCCCGCTCCCACAGTAAAAAGCATTCACAACGATCCTCCCAACCAGACAACAAAAACAATCGGACACCCAAGGGAAGTCCGCCTGGAGACAGCACCATGAGCCTCAATGTACTGGAGGCGGGCGCGAGCCCGTCCATTAACCACGACGAAGAAAAAGCCCTGGTCAGCAAAGTCGCCTGGCGCCTGATGCCGCTGATCATGGTCTGCTACCTGTTCGCCTTTTTCGACCGCATCAACATCAGCTTCGCCAAGTTCCAGCTGCAGACCGACCTGAGCCTGAGCGACACCGCCTACGGCCTCGGCGCCGGGCTGTTTGTGGTCGGTTACGTGATCTTCGAAGTGCCAAGCAACATGATGCTGTACAAGGTCGGCGCCCGGCGCTGGATCGCCCGGATCATGATGTCCTGGGGCCTCGCCACTGCCGCCATGGTCTTCGTCAACAGCGAATGGCAGTTCTATGCGCTGCGTTTCGTGATCGGCGCGATGGAAGCCGGTTTTGCGCCAGGCGTGCTGTATTACCTGACGCTGTGGTTCCCGCAGCACTATCGCGGGCGCATCACTTCGATGCTGTTCCTGTCGTCGGCATTTGCCGGCCTGGTCGGCGCACCGTTCTCCGGGCTGGTGTTGCAACACCTCGACGGTTTTATGGACATGCGCGGCTGGCACTGGCTGTTCCTGCTCGGCGGCGTACCCTGCATCGGCCTAGGCTTGCTGGTGCTGACCTTGCTCAAGGACCGCATCGAAGACGCCCATTGGCTGACGCCGTCGGAGAAGACCCTGCTGGCCAGCCGCATTGCGCACCATGAACCGCACAAGAGTGGCGGCTCGCTGCTCGCCGCGCTGCGGATCCCGGGTTTCCTGACCTTGGGGCTGATCTACTTCCTGATTCAGGTGGCGTCCTACGGCTTGAACTTCTGGGCGCCGCAACTGATCCGCAGCGCCGGCACCGAGAGTCCGGTGATGATCGGTTTGCTGACCGCCATTCCGTACATCTGCGGCGCCATCAGCATGGTGGTGATCGGGCGGCTGTCCGACTCGACCGGTGAGCGACGCAAGTTTGTCGCTGGACTGGTTGCAATGGGGGCGCTTGGATTCATCTGTGCGGGGATCTTCGCCAACCACACGACCTTCCTGATTGTCGCGCTGGGCTTGCTCGGTGCCGGGATCATCGCGTCCATCCCGAGCTTCTGGACCCTGCCGCCAAAACTGCTGGCCGGTGCCGGGGCCGGGGCGGCTGGCGGGATCGCGGTGATCAACACCCTCGGCCAGTTCGGCGGCATCGTCAGCCCGGTCATGGTCGGGCGGATCAAAGACCTGACCGGCAGCACCACCCCGGCGCTGTACGTCATTGCTGTCTGCGCGCTGATCGCTGTTGCGCTGCTGCTGTGGGGGTTGCCGCAGAAGCTGCGTACGCTCGACAAGTACTAAAATCTGCGGTGCTGTTCAGGCCGCCATCGCGAGCAAGCTCGCTCCTACACTGATCTGTGCCACGCCGCCGATTAACTGTGGGAGCGAGCTTGCTCGCGATGGCGGCCTGACAGTCTCAGCTTAACCCGCAGTCACCAACCCCTTCCCTGGCGCAGCACTGAACTGAATCAACGCCACACCCGCCATCAACAACACCGCCCCCAACACCCGCGGCAACGTCATCTGCCGTTCCACCAACCCGAACAACCCAAAGTGATCCAGCACCAGCGAAGCCACCACCTGTCCCGCCAGCGCCAACGCAATAAACCCCGACGCCCCAAGCTTGGGCAGCAGCATCAGCGCCAACGAAATAAAACACACCCCGAACGCACCACCGGCCCACATCCACAGAGGCGCCTTGGTGATGAACGCCAGCGACGGCAGCGGCAAGCGCAGCGCCAACATGATCGGCAACAACACCACGATACTCACCAGCAACGACGCGAGCGTCGCCCACAACGGATGACCCAGCCCACGCGTGAGGTTGGCGTTGATCGCACTCTGAAACGGCACCACCGCCCCGGCCACCACGGCCAGCAGCAACAGCCCGGCCCAATGCAACGTACTCATGATCGTTCTCCAACAGGTTTTGCTGGACTCTAGAGTATTCGTCGCGCAGATTTAAATTCCGAATTGCTATGCAGAACATGCATCAGATGAATGATCTACGGCGCATCGACCTCAACTTGCTGGTGATCCTCGACGCCTTGCTCAGCGAGCAGCACGTCACTCGGGCAGCCGAGCGTTTGCACCTGAGCCAACCGGCGGTCAGCCATGCCCTGGCCAGGTTGCGCGACGTGCTGGGCGATCCTTTGCTGGTGCGCGCAGGCGCCACGCTCGTACCCACCCCGCGTGCTCTGGAGTTGATCGCGCCCTTGACCGAAGCCCTTGCCCAGGTGCAATCGCTGCTGGCGCCAAACGCCTTCGACCCGGCCACGGCCAAGCGCACGTTTCGTCTGGCGATGTCCGACTATGGAGCGGCCATCGTCCTGCCAGGTCTGATTCGCACGTTGCGCCGGGAAGCGCCGGGCATCGACCTGCAAATCAGCCACGCCAGCCGCGAAGGCATGCTCGACGCGGTCCTCAACGGCGACATCGACGTTGCGGCCGGGGTCTTTCCGGAACTGCCCAACGAGCTGCGCAGCACGCCGCTGTTCGAAGAGCACTACGCCTGTCTGGTGGACCGCAACAGCTTGCCTGCCGATGGCGTGCTTGACCTGCCGACCTACCTCGCGCGGCCACACGTCCTGCTGGAAATGCGTGGCAGCGGCACCCCGGAAATCGAGCGAGCCCTGACGGCGTTGCGCGAACGCCGTCGCGTCGCGATCAGCCTGCCGCACTGGAGCGTCGCCCCGGAATTCATCAGCGGCACGGACCTGATCCTTACCGTAGCTTCACGTGGGCTGCGCGAGATTGATGAACGCTCGCTGATCGTGGTGCCGCCGCCGTTTCATATTCCGTCGTTTACGTTTGTGCTGGTCTGGCACAAGCGACGGGGCGGGGATCAGGCGTTGAACTGGTTGAATGGGCGGATTGGGGAGGGGATAAGGCACGGATGACGTTCTATCCAGTGCCCTGATTTTGTTGTGTTCACCAATTGGCAGGCGGAAGACGTCTGGTATGAAAGACCCTTAATACCTGGAGGCATCCTTGACGAACTCGGTAAGGGATTAGATAAGGTCGATCTGGCAAGACCCATTCGCGGGTACCGGGCAGGCGGCCTTCCCGTCCGGTTGCCGGAAAGCGAGAAAGGTGATCGACGCTTGCGAGGATAGCTTGGACGAAGTCTGCCGCGGCTTTCGGGTTCTCTATTGCTATATAAGCGGCTTCGTCATCCAGATTTTTCAATGCAGTACGCAACCACTCAACGCGCATTGGCAGTCCACTTATCGGCGATTGCTTTTACTTCCTCGGGTGATGCGAAGTCTTCGGCGTCAGCTTCCTTCAGAGCCTTTTGAATTTCCTCTATTTGCCAGGCTTCCCGGGCGAGGTATTCACGCAGCGCTTCCACAGCAAGAAATGACTTGCTGCGGCCAGTGGCCTTGGAAAGATTGGCGAGGGTATCGGCGATTTCGTCTGGCAAGCGCAAAGACATGACGGACATGGCGGACTCGATGTAGTGGTTTGTAATACAACATACTACATCGTCGCGCATGGGGGGATGCTAGCCCGTTCGTCTGGCATAACACTGATTGAGCGGATGCACCGAGCCGGGGATAGTGCGTGGCTGAAATCACATCGTTAAAAGGAGCAGGGAAAATGACATTGAGGTCTGGATTGATCGGTTGTGCTGTCGTGTGCAGTTTCCTGGTGACCACCGAAGCGCTGGCGAGATGTGAAAAGCCGCCGCTTTCGAGCGAATTCGGATATTCGGTGTGCAAGGACTGGCCAGCCTATCCGGCACTGTCGATTACCGCTTTGTCACAACTTGAGCCCCGGCCTTCGTCTGATAGTTCGGGCCGCGATGGGACCTACGATCTCAACCTTGCGCTGGTTTCTACTGGCGGGTTGAAGCCGGTGGCGACGTATCATCGCGCATCCGTTTTTGAGTCGGATGCGATTGCGTTGGAAGACCTGCAACTCGACACGGCCCGATACAAACTCACTTCCGATCTGCGCGCCTTTGGTTTACGAGCCTTGTTCAAAGGCTCGTCACGCATCAATCCATTCGATCAAACGTTGCTCTCGCTCTACGTGAAAGACGGTGAAATGGTGCGTCCGGTCATGGATAGGTTGATCACCTATCAGTACAGCGGCGAGTGGGATGGCAATTGTGCCGGTGAGCGTTCTGAAGTTGTTCGAACCGTCGAAATGGGCAACACCAGTTCCCATGGTTACGCAGACCTAATCGTTAAATCGGTATCTACCACTACGGTTGGGGACGGTGAGGGCGAAGCATGTGAATCCAGATCAACGAAAACCAAACCCGTAATAACCACTTTGCGTTACGACGGTAAACAATATGTAGTCCCCGAAGCTCTTACAGGTTTATGACCCATGCTCACCGGCCTCAACCACCTGACCCTCGCCGTCACCGACCTGAACCGCAGCGTGGCGTTCTATCGCGACCTGCTGCAACTGCGGCTTGAAGCTTCTTGGGACACGGGCGCCTACCTCTCGTTACCGGGTTTGTGGCTGTGCCTTTCCCTAGATCCACTGCGTAAATCCGAACCCACCGTCGATTACTCCCACTACGCCTTCACCCTCAGCGCAACCGATTTCCCAGTGTTCGTCGAACACCTGCGATCCGCCAACGTGCAGGAATGGCGCGACAACCGCAGCGAAGGCGCGTCCTTCTATTTCCTCGACCCGGACGGCCACAAGCTTGAAGCCCACGTCGGGGACCTGGCGTCCCGGCTGGCAGCCTGCCGCGAGCGTCCGTACGCGGGAATGAAGTTCTTCGACGATCAGTCAGTCGATATTCTCGAGACCTGATATAGACTTGCGCCCATTCACCGAATAGTTAAAAAGGACTTCCAATGACTCCATCGCTGCTAATGGCCGTTCTCGCCTCGGGATTTATCTACGGCATCACGCCGGGCCCGGGTGTGTTGGCGGTGTTTGGCATTGGTGCGGCGCGTGGACGGCGGGCGGGGGCGGGGTTTCTCTGTGGGCACTTGCTGGGGGACGTGGTCTGGTGCAGCACGGCACTGATCGCGATTGTCGGCGCACGGGAAATCGGCAGCACGGCGTTCGATGTGTTGGGTGTGCTCAGCGGTCTGTACCTGTTTTGGCTCGGTTTGCGCGCCATACGGGCCAAGCGCAGCAGCGCCGATGCCCCTCAAGGCCCGGCTCGCCAGCCCTTTTGGCACGGCATTCTGTTCGGCCTGACTAATCCGAAGGCTTACCCCGTGGCGGTAGCGACGTTCACGGCGCTGCTGTCGAGCCGCGCGGAGTTGCTGCACTGGTCAATGTTGCCGTGGTTGATTGCCCTGAGCTTCGTCGGTGGCCTGATGGCCTACGCTATCCTCATTGGCATTGTCGGCGCGCGGCAGGTGCGCACCTTGTATCAACGCCATGAACTGGCGATCACCCGGTTGTGCGGGGTGATGTTTATTGGTTTCGCCATCAACGCCCTCGCTCATGCGCTACCGGGGCTGGTGACAAACAAGGTTTGAGGTTGAGCGCACGGATGCGTCAGCTGTACTGAACGGTCAGGGAGAGTTCTTTTTGCTGCATTGTCCGGACACGCTCATCGCACCATGGCAACCAGAAATTCCGCGCCGTTGGCGAGCTACATCGATCTCTTGCTGGACGCCGTCTGTGCGGTGGATAAACAAGGTCGCTTCGTATTTGTCAGCGCGGCCTGCGAGCGTATTTTCGGCTACACCGCGGACGAGCTGATCGGCCAGGCGATGATCGACATGGTGCATCCCGCCGATCGCCAGCGCACCCTCGATGCGGCGCGCGAAATCATGGACGGTGACCCCAAACTCAACTTCGAAAACCGTTACCTGCGCAAGGACGGCGCGGTGGTGCATATCCTGTGGTCGGCGCGCTGGTCTGAAGTCGATCAGTTGCGCATTGCCGTGGCCCGGGACATCACCGAGCGCAAGCAGGCCGAGTCCCGGCAAGCGGCGTTGTATGCGATTTCCGAAGCGGCCCACGCGGCGGAAGATTTGCTGGCGCTGTTCAAGCGTGTCCATTTGATCATCGGCGAATGGCTGCCGGCGCTGAATTTCTCCGTGGCGCTGTATGACGAACACTGCGCGCAGCTGAATTTCCCGTATCACGTCAATGACCATGAGCTGCAACCCGAGCAGCCCGGAACCGTCACCGGCCGCCTCTGCGCCGAAGTCATTCGCAGCGGCCTGCCGATTTTGCTGACCCCGGACCAGGACAACCCGCCAGAAGGATTCGAGGTGCTGGTCGCCGGGCCGGATGCGCCTTGCTGGCTGGGTGTGCCGTTGAACTCGCAAAACGGCACCATCGGCGCGCTGATCGTCAAAAGCGTACCGGGTGGCGAGCGATATACCGAGCAAGACAAGGAACTGCTGCAATACGTCTGCGCCCAGATCGCGACCGCGATAGAGCGCAAGCAATTACATGCCCGACTGCAACGCATGGCCCAATACGACCAACTGACTCAGCTGCCCAACCGAGCGTTGCTGCGTGACCGGCTCAAAGACTCGCTGGCGCTGGCCCGCACGGATTGCGGACGAATGGCGCTGCTGTACGTCGACCTCGACCGCTTCAAGGAAGTCAACGACACCCACGGTCATGCGGTCGGCGACATGCTGTTGCAAGCGGTCGCCAATCGGCTCAAGGGCTGCGTGCGTGAGACCGACACGGTGGCGCGCATCGGTGGCGATGAGTTCGTAGTGTTATTGCACAGCATCCACGCGTCGGAAGATGCTGACCGCGTGGCGGGAAAAATCCTTCGGGTTCTGGCGCAGCCCCTGCGCCTGGACGGGCACAGCGTGAACATCCAGCCGAGTATCGGCGTCGCGCATTACCCCGAGCACGGCACCGAAGAAAAGCAGCTGTTCCGGCATGCCGATGAGGCCATGTACGCGGCCAAGCGCCGAAATCACCAGCGCCTCGGGGTCTGAAAAAACGGCCACCGTTCGTCGCGGCGATTTCAATTTTTCTAAACCTTTGTGGCGATCGAAATTCAGATTCTATGCGGGCTCCTGCTCGCCGCGATCATCACCAAGAGGTAGAGAATCATGCCTAACTCAAGAAACTCGAACTCGGGAAACTTCGCCAACGATCGAACGAAGGCGTCTGAAGCCGGTCGCAAAGGTGGGAAAACTACCACCACGACTGTCGACAAAGACCCTGCGAAACCCGATATGGGCCGTAAAGGCGGTCAGAAATCGAAATAGTCGGTGAAGGTAGTTTTGATTGAGAGGCGGGGGCGAAAGCTCCCGCTTGAATTTTTTCAGAAGGAGGGCGCGACCATGAGCCGGATGGCCACCCGATTACGCACTGCCAGTTTTGCCACGTTGCTGGGCCTGTTTGCCAACAGTGCCTTCGCCCAGTCGCCCGCCGAATTCATCAACGATGCCTCGGCCAAAGGCATGGCCGACATCGAAGCCAGTCGCCTGGCGCACCAGAAAACCGAATCCAAAGAGGTCAAGGACTACACCATCGTGGTCATCAACGACCGGACGACCGCCAACCAGCACCTGGCGAAAATCGCCAAGCAGCTGGACTTGCCGGTGGCCCCTCGCGAAGAAGTGGTCGACAAGGCCAAAGCGTTGATGCCGCAAGTGAAGGACGACGCCACCTTCGACCAGGCCTATGCCGCCAGTCAGGTGAAAACCACTCAGGAAGCCATTGAGCAACTTCAGCAAACCGCACAGACCACCGACGTGCCGGAAATCAAGGCTTTCGCTGAAGAAACGCTGCCAAAATTGCAAAACCATCTGCAAATGGCCAGGGCGCTTCAAGCCGGTCGATAGCACCGCGTTTGACGATGTTCAAAGCAAACGGCGCGTGACTCATATCACGCGCCGTTTTGTTGTGCTCAGCACTCATTCAAATCCTGTTTGCGCTTGCTCGAAGCCGCCAGCCCCGCCAGGCCATGCACGTCTTTTTCGCCCATGGCGCGATAGTGTTTACGCAGCGCCTCCAGTTGCTTGAGGTCCAGTGCCTCAAGCCCCAGCATCGCGTTCTGTGCCTCCTTGTTTACCCGCAGCAACTCATCGATCTTCAGATGGAGGATGTCGGTGTCGCGGTTCTGCGTGTTCTGGATCAGGAACACCATCAGAAACGTGATGATGGTTGTGGACGTGTTGATGATTAGCTGCCAGGTATCGTTGTAATCAAAAATCGGCCCGCTCAACCCCCACAGCGCAATCAGAATCAAAGCCCCCATGAACGTCTTGGGACTGCCGGCCCACAGGGCGAGTTTCTGCGAGATTTTTGCGAATTTCATTACCGTGTTCCTTATTGGGATGCGCCTGAATTTCAGACAGCGACGGCTCGTTGAAAATTCGACTTAAAAACCCCAATTCTGCGACGCCCCCGACCCCTGTAGGAGCTGTCGAGTGAAACGAGGCTGCGATCTTTTGATCTTGATCTTTTTAAAAGCAAGATCAAAAGATCGCAGCCTCGTTTCACTCGACAGCTCCTACAGAGTTCCTACACAGCGCAGGCACCTATCGCTCAGGGTGTCACCTTCACATCAACCGCCCAGCGGAAGTACCCCAACGCCGCGCAGCTTTTATCGATCAGCATGAAGTTCAGTTCACACGCCTCGACCCCCGTGGCCAATTGCGTGCACTGCCAATAATGATCATCGGCCGAATGGCTGCCCGGTTCGGTCGGGTTTTCAGGGTCGGGTGCAGGCACGGTCAGGTTTTCTTTGACCACCAGTTCAGGCGTTGAAAGTACGCCTGCATCGCCTGCTGACATCCCGTAGAACACCACGCTGTGCTCGGCGAGCAAGCTGACGGTTCTGCTGCGGATATGGAAAGTCGATCCAGTGCCTAGGGTTAGCGTAATTGAGCTGTCATTTATTGTACTTTGTGGTGTTGGAGATCCGTTGATGGCGAAGATGAAACCATCGGCAATAGACGTCGGGTTTTCAGGCTCAAGGCTGGGATCTGGATAGCGTAAAAGCAGGGATTCGGCATCAACAACCAGCAACACATTGTGGGCCGTCGCAACGCTGGATGAAGGGGGTTTGATCGGTTCGGAAGTCATCATGGATTCCTTTCATGATGGTGACGCAAAACGGCAGCCGCTTCGGTTCATGCAAGACATCCCGTTCCTGTCGAGGCGGCAACGAACTTGGCAGGCCCCTTGTCGCCAAGGGGCCAGACCATCGTCAGTTACGGATGGTAATGAACGGATCCCACGAGCAGCAGCCAACGATCTTGCAGTCGCGATCCACGATCAGGAAGTGGAAGTGGTAGGTCACGCTGCCGCTCGACAGGGTTTCCGAAGACCAGTAATGGTTATCGACTTTCTGGCAGCTCGGCACCGACGGGTTGCTGGTGTTGGGAACGGCGACGCAGGCTGTAGCCTTGCGCGGCGTGGGTGTGGAGATCAATTCGTTGCCGACGTTGCCAATGAATTTGTAGAAAATCACTGCCGTCTCGAAGCTCTGCGACAGGCTGGTTTCACGCCAGCGAATCAGATCGCCCACCTGGGCTTTCAAGTTGAGTTCACCACCGGCCTGACCATTTATCACGTTGTCCCGGTTGGTCACCATGTACACATGATTGACGTCGATCAGCGTCGGCGAGGCGGGATTTTTGCTGATGTTCGGGTAGTTTTTCAGAATGGTTTCAGTGTCGATTGAAACAAGAACATCCGTGACTCGAGACATAGTAAAGCTCCTTGTTCATAGTGAGCGCCTGGCATCTTTCCAGGCGCAACAACGCTTGCTTGCCTTGCGGCTGCTGCGAAAACACTACGGACGGAACCCACCGATCACGGGAGATAAATTGGCCTTGCTCCTGCGTGCAAACTGATAAGTCGGGTTCCTTCCGACAGGCCGCGATTAGGACTATAGATGCGAAACATAGGCTGTCAAAATTGATTGACCTATCGCTCGACGAACGGTCGATATAGTTATGACCTCCGATGATTTGGCGATAAAAAACCGCTCACTCAAAACCTCTTTCGCCATAGGTGGGATAGGGCAGGGCGCACCGGTCGCGGTATCGTAGCGAACCCGTTGTGCGCCGCTGCCCACAACAACGCACCGACAGGAGAACGCAATGAGTTGGTCCGCCAAACAATACGTCGCTTTTGAAGATGAACGCACACGTCCGGCTCGTGATTTGCTCGCGGCGATTCCGCCCGTGGACGCGCGCTCGGCCATCGACATCGGTTGCGGCCCCGGCAATTCGACCGAGTTGCTGGTGGAGCGCTTCGCCGATGCCACGGTGCGTGGCCTGGACAGTTCGATCGATATGATCGAGGCCGCCCGCAAGCGCTTGCCGCAGCTGCAATTCGACACGGCTGACATCGATACCTGGAACGAACCTGGACCGTTCGATGTGATTTTCGCCAACGCTGTTTTGCAGTGGGTGCCCGACCACGCGACGTTACTGCCTTCGCTGGCCGCCCGACTGACCGAGGGCGGCAGCCTGGCCATCCAGATGCCTGACAACCTCAACGAGCCGTCCCATCGCCTGATGCGCGAAGTCGCTGCCGATGGGCCGTGGGCCAGCAAGTTGGCGGACGCCGCAGGGCAACGCACGGACATGGCGAGCGCAGGAGATTACTACTCGATGCTGCGACCGCACTGTGCGCGAGTCGACGTGTGGCGCACCACCTACCATCACCCCCTCGCGGGCGGGGCGTCGGGTGTGGTCGAGTGGTTCAAGGGCAGCGGCTTGCGGCCGTTTCTCGAGCCGCTGAATGACGCCGAGAAGGCGCAATACCTCAAGCAGTATCACGCCGCCATCGAGCAGGCTTATCCGGCACTGAGCGATGGTTCGGTGCTGCTGCCGTTCCCGCGGTTGTTTATCGTCGCGACGCGCTAGGGCAAAAAGGGACGGATCACGCTGAACGTCATCTGTCCCTTTGCCTGGCACTCAGGTATTCAAAAATAAACGAAGCAAAGCCGAACAACCCGATCATCGAAATGATCATGATCCCCAACTCTGAATTGTCCATGTTGATCTCTAGGTGAAAGGTGAGCCGCCAGAATAAGGCATCTGTGGACAGGCCCAACGCGGCGATACGTTGTCTTTACCGGGTATCGGGAATTCATACGCAAAAATTACGATGACCCGGCATGGACCTCAGCGCTGAACGCTGACCAGCAACATCATCGGCCGCTCCCGCTCTTCGGCCAGGGCCGGTTGCGCCGCCAACTCTGCATCGGTCGGTCCCCACTCGTTGACATGCCGGATGCTGAAACCTGCGCCAATCAGCGTATTAAGCAACGTACCGATGGTGCGATGCTGTTTGATCACACCTTCGGCCAGCCAGTGGGTCACCCGCTCGCCTTCCCGTTGATAACTGTCTAGCGGCCAGCGCTTGTTCCCTTCGCCATCAATCAGCCAGCCCGGATTACGCGGCGCCATGAAGATTGGGTGTTCGATGGAAAATACGAAGCGTGAACCGGGTTTAAGGGCTGAGTGGATTTTGGCGAACAGACCCGGGAGATCCTTGATGTAGTGCAGCGCCAAAGAACTGTATGCCAGATCGAAACTGGCTGCGGGCAGATCGAGTTGTTCAAGATCGGCGCGGGCGTACTGGATATTGGTTTGCGACGTTGTCTTGCGTGCCTGCTCCAGCATTTTTTCCGAAACGTCCAGGCCGAGTACGCTCTCGGCGCCGTGTTCACTGGCCCAGCGACAGAACCAGCCGTATCCGCAGCCGAGGTCGACCACCTTCAGGCCTTTCGTGGGCGGCAGCATTGCTTTGAGTGCAGGCCATTCCGGGGCTGCGTCGAGACCGCCGATGGAGCGAGCCATCTGGCTGTAGCCCTGGAAAAATTCTGGGTCGTCGTAGATGTTTTGAGTCATGTTTGGTGGGCTCTGTTGAGATCGTTCACGGGCGGCACCTGATGTGCGGCCGATTGGGTTCCCTCGGAGAATAGTGGCGCGTGTTCGTTGATGGCCGCGCAGGGGAGAGGGTGGTTGAAGATAGGGAAATGCTAGCGGGTTGGGCGGGGAGGGGGAACGGGGTGAGCGTTGGGGGGTTGTAAGCTCGATTCAATTACAAACAGCCGTCCAGAACAATGTAAGGCAGTTAAGCGTGACACCGAACCTGTGGCGAGGGAGCTTGCTCCCGTCGGACTGCGCAGCAGTCCCTTTTTGGGGCCGCTTCGCGACCCAGCGGGAGCAAGCTCCCTCGCCACAGTAATAGATCGCTCAGGCGAACTCTTACTGCCCATTGTTGGCCGGCCATGACACGCAAAGGGCACCTCGAAAGGTACCCGGTGTAGCGTCAGAACTATTCCGCGTCCATACGCCGAGCAATGACGTCCAGCACATCGCAACCGTCGCGCAAGGGCACACAGCACAGCAATGCAAAGTCGCTGAGGATCACCGCGTCAGATGTGATGTCGCCTCGCATCGCGAGGTTTTCAAGAAGCTGCGTCACGGCCCGTATTCTGTAACTGGCGGTGCTGAGCAGTGAATGCAGCGGTTGGGTGGTGTTGACGTAGAGCGAGGGAAGGTCGTCGGCGTTGCTGGTTAAAGCCATATATTCGTTCATGAGTCATTACCGTTAGTAGGTGGAAGACCTACCACTCAATCGTCGCCAAACAATGGGGTGGCAGCTGTACGCAGGTTGGCGAACCGGACAACGGTAAAACCGGCAGACCCGAAGGTCTCCCACGCACAGCTACCAAAAAAAGCGCAGCAAAGTGCAGTCAGAAAAAGCTCCGAAAAAGCTCGGAGTGCTTCTGAATCGTTGTCATCGAGTCGCCAAACCCAATACGCCATTTGGGCGCGGAACGGACTATAGGCCTCGTGACAACAGTGCAGCAATGCGCAAGTCTACGGACAATTCCCACCGTAGTGTAGGACCTTGCCTTTTCGATAATTGGCCACTTTCGTGCCACTAGCGAATGAGCTCTCGACAGCAAAAGGCTACGCGTTGATCTGGTAATACAGGGCAAAGGGTGCCGACAAAACCGTTACTGGGGCAACGAAAACGCTAACAAACCCCCTGCTTTACGCGAAAACGTTAATTTCCGCCATGAAACACAAACCCCAGACACAAAAAAACCGGCCATCAAGGCCGGTTTTTTCTTTAACTGCATCTCCCGTCAAAAAACAACGTGAGACAAAAATCGATTGGAGCGGGTGAAGGGAGTCGAACTATCCAGTAAAATCGCTGGTTATGTCAGGTTTTTATAGTTGGGCATACACGTGGGCATACAAAATGCCGTCTGCTAGGCATATCGTCTCCAATAGAAGACCCCGCAAATCACCAAATCTTAAGCGTGGAAACTATCCGGCCAATCATTAGTAATCCAAAGGCACCAGCCTCGCCATATTGTCGGACTCGTTTCTTTTATGCCAAAGCTTCGTAAGCGTCCAGCCAACACCTCCCGAAGGTCCGCTGCCGGCCAATAGCGGCCCCTCGCAACAGGCAGCAATCGGGCCATAAGCAGCCATCGGATGGAGTGATGGAAAATGGCAGCTAAGCTTTCCTCTAATGCCGGCCTTTCGCTTAGTCAGCCCTTCGTAACCGTCTCGGAGGGGTGCCAGTGAAACGATATGCAACGCTCGTCGCGGTCCAAACTTTTCGTGCCTGGTACCGAAATAAAATGAGTAATGGTTTTGCCGGATCACCGCCGAGAGTGTTAACGACAACGGGAGTTTTCCAATGCGAGCCAACAGATTGATTCTTGTAGCGTTTCTTTTGATCACAGGTCTGATTTCTCATTCGGCCATCGTCGTTGCCGAAGGGGATGTTGCCAATGATGTCAGGGATGGTGTTAGAGACGTCGACAAAGATGTTGATCGCGATGCAAAAGACGTCGATGAAGAAGCAAAAAAACTGGAAAAAGAACAGCATAAAGAAGATCGTCATCTAGACAAGGAAGAGAAAAAACACCTTTGAGGGATTGACGATGAGCCCAAGGTAAGCGACCGATTTTCTTCCTGCCAGCAGGAGAAATCTTGATTCAGTCCCGTTTTCTCACTGAGTACGGGATATCAGTGTAGGCATGGATCCAGGCCCTTGCGCCTGCTCGTGTCTGTTCTACACTGCAAAACGTTGCGCGCAAATCTACTCAAGGCCACGCAGGACTTGGTTTTTCACATTGCGCGGTGGGCTGCTCACCTTCGGCAACATGCGGGCGGATTGAATCACAACTGTCATTCCCTGCCATGCTACTGGAGGTCGCAAACATGCTAAGCGCTTTCGGCGTCCGCGCCTTTGCAATCTGCGCGAGCGTGGTCGCTCTTGCGCTCAGCGGATGCTCGACCCAAAGCTCCACCGAGCCTGCGTCCCAGCCTCTGCGGCAAAACCCCGAGTTTTCATATGATGGCAATGGCGTGACTCATGCCACGCTGACGGCGGCCGAGCAACAGGTCAATGTGGGCAATGAGCGATATGTTTCGTTGGTATTCAACGGCGATTACGATTCGCCGCTGATTCGCACGCGACCGGGCGGAACCATGGCGATCCGTCTGGATAATCGTATGGACGAAATCACTAACCTGCATTTTCACGGCATGCAGGTGTCGCCACTGGACGAAGGCGATAATATTTTTCGCGTGACCCAGCCCCATCAGATTGGCATATACAACGTCAAACTACCGCTGGCTCACAGCCCGGGTGCCTACTGGTATCACAGCCATTTCCATGGCGGATCCCAGCGCCAGGTGTCGGCAGGGATCGCCGGACCGATCCTGGTCGATGGCATGCTTGACCCGTTCCCCGAACTCAAGGGCATCAAGGAACAAGTCCTGGTCCTGCGTAATTTTCAGAAAACACTGACCGGCAAAGTCGCCAGCGAGATCATCACCAGCGCGCCGTCGATTCGCACGATCAATGGCCAGGAAGTGCCGATCATCGACATAAAGCCAGGGGAAACCCAGCTGTGGCACTTCATCAATATTGCCGCCAATCAGTACTTCCGAATTCGCATCAGCGGCCAGTCGGTGCAGGTGCTGTCGCGCGACGGCAACACCGTTACGCGGAGGGTCGACACTGACCAAGTGCTGATCGGGCCGTCGGCGCGCTTCAGTGTGTTGGTGGTTGGGCCGCCGGCGGGATCCTATGAAATCGAAACCGGCTCCGGCAACACTGGCCCGGCGGGCGATGACTATCCCGAAGCCAAACTTGCCGTGCTGCGCTCCAGCGGTGAGCGGGTCGCGACGCGGCAGATCACCAGCGCCTACCCAGCGGCCGAGGACTTAAGCAAGATCGCAGTGAACAAGACGCGCCAGTTCGCCTTCCAGGATTCTGACACCGACCCCAATGCGTTCCTGATCAACGGCACACGTTTCGAGCTGGACCGGGTCAACACCACGGTCAAACTTGGTGACGTCGAAGAGTGGCGCCTGTTCAATCCGTCCCAGGAATTGCACCAGTTTCATATTCACCAAGTGGACTTCCAGGTTACCGAAATCAACGATAAACCGGTGCAGTTCAGCGGCTATCGGGACAACGTGTTCATACCCGCCACAGGCTCGATCACCGTGCGAATCCCCTTTCGCGATCCGGTAATTCTCGGCAAGTTCGTCTACCACTGTCACATCCTCGAACATGAGGACGGCGGCATGATGCAGGCGATCCAGGTGGTCAAGCCCGAGGACTACGAACAGGCAGTCAAGCTTGAACCCCTAGGCGGGCTGTACGGTGAAAACAACCAGTTGTGCTCCTACCTGCGCAACACCGGAAAGGACCCGAAAGCGTCCAGCCCACTGATCAAGTAAAAGGGGTACGCCATGTACAACTATCGCTTGGCTGTGTTGTTGATGGGATCGGTGTGGGCCGTTGAGTCGACGCTGGCCGATGATGGGCAGTACCCCAATGTCGGCATGGATTACGACGCGACGTTTCAATATGACCACGTTCATGGCGATTCGCCCCAGGGCGGCAACCGCAACACCGGGGACGCGTACCCGGACATCAACACCACGTTCTACTTTCGCTTAACCCATGATCAGCAGATACAGCTGTCCACCGAGATCAATCCCGTAGCCGGGCCTGAACCTGGGCAAAAGCGTTTCTTCGAAGACGTGGGGCTGGTGATCAATGACTTGAACTACTACCAGAACAACGCCAACTCGGCCTTTTCGGTCGGCAAATACCATGTGCCGTTCGGTCGGGCGCAGGACCAGGCGCCCGGCCTCTACACCAATGATTACGTCGCCACCTACGACCTCGACGGCATGCTCGGCGGCACAGTGGCGTACCGCTTTTTCGACCAGAAACTGGGGATGATTGAACCCAACCTCAGCGTGTATACCGCGGACAATTCGTTTCTCGGCCGGCCCTACCTGCGCCATGGCGAGAAGTTGCAGCGCAGCGATGGCGGGCCATCGAATACCGGCAAGCTCGACTCCTATGCGATGACGGTGAACTGGATAGCGATTCCGGCGGTGCCTTATCTGGAAATGCAGGCTGGCTATATGTTCAACAAACAGGCCGAGGATACGACGCAGCCCGATCCACCTGGCGAAGACGATGAAACCATCAAGATCGCCTCGGCCCGCTATATCTGGGCCTATGCGCCGAGTACCGATCTTGAGCCTACACTGGACGGGCGTTACTTCGATATCGTGCCCTTCATCGAATTTGCCGATGTCGAGAGCGAAGATGGCATCAAGGGCAATGACACCCGCTACCTGACTACTTCCCTGACCTTCGATTTCGGCGACTGGGCGCTGGGCGCGACGCGCACCGACAAGCATCGCGAATCGACCGGGGGCGCGGATCGGCAGGACTACCTCAACGAGTTGAGCCTGACCTACAACATCACTGGTCAGATCAAACTTGGCTTGTCCGCCGGCACCCAGAAAGAGGACGGCCAGATGTCCGAACTGGTGGGCTTGGCGCTGACCTATTCGGGAGGGTACTGAGCAATGAAGTGGCTAACGACGCTGTTTTTGATCGGATTGGCAGCCTGCACGACAGCGGCGCCCCGCACCGATATCGGCGGGCCATTCCAGCTGACCAATCAGAATGGCCAGCGCGTCACGGAGCGCAGTTTTGGCGAGCCCACGCTGCTGTATTTCGGCTTCATGACCTGCCCGGCCATTTGCCCCACTGACCTTGCGAAAATGGCCCGCATCAGTCGGCAATTACAACAACAGCAGGGTATTTCGGTACGACCGGTATTCGTCACCATCGACCCGGAACGGGACACACCAAAAAAGCTCAAGGAGTACGTGAAGTACTTCTCCGACAACTTCGTAGGTTTAACCGGCTCGGCGCAAGAGATCACCCGCATCACCGACGCCTATCACGTGTATTACAAAAAAGTGCCGACCGGCGATCAACCGGGGCAATACATGATGGATCATTCCACCCTCCTGTTTTTACTCGATGCCCAAGGCCGCTACCTCAAGCATTTCGGGCGTGGGCTGGATGAAAAGGAAATCGAGAAACAGATAGTCGCTGCACTGACTGATGCCTCGGCCTGACGTGCCTGTATCGGTCAGACGGATGGGGCGGCGTTTCTGTTATCAGGTTGTTAACCCATGCGCGGAAAAATGCCATGAACGAAACAAAGTCTCCTGTCAGCTTGAACGAAGACGTTTGTGTTCATATCTTTACCGCTTCTGCCGCCATGGTCGGCGTATGCATTACGGTGATCGGGATTTTTCAAGTGGTGACCACGTTGAGAAGTGAGGATTCGCTGGGGGATGACTTTCTTGCGATCAATGCCATTTTGTACTTGGTCACAACACTTTTATCGTACTGGGCGCTGCGTACCAGACAGTTGAACCGAAATCACTTGTTGGAAAAGTTAATCGACGGTCTTTTTCTGACTGCCCTGACCTGCACGACGGGCATTGCAGGCTTTATTACGTGGGCGATCACACTGAAGTAATTGTTAAAAACACTCCTGTGTTGCGCTCGCCTGTCAGGCTTTAACTCACGATTCAAAACCTACAAAAATTGCCGGCTTTTTTCGTGACAGGTAGTCCCTGTGCCGCAGTATTCCGCCTCTCCCACCGGCAGCTTAGGTTCGTTTTCTGCCCCTCGTGACAGGCAGAAATCGGCCAATAGCTGCCCTTCACAAGGGCTAATTTCGAACTGTTGCGGGCATTCAATACTGCTAGAAGGCTGAGATATTGCTACCTACCACAAGGCAAAGCCGCTCGCTCCTCCTCTGTCCAGCACCGCTCCAGAAATATACATGCTTGGCAGCAGGTCCGGCTGTCGATAGCTTGGATGAGGCACCGCCCTTCGCGACGATCCTGAACAATTTGGTGTGCACAGTGGTGGCGCTGAGTATCAACAAAAAACGCTGGAGGATTGACTGTGCGAGCACTGATTGCGGAGTGCATTGTGGCATCAGCTCCGCATTCGGCCCAGCTATGATATCGGCATTCTTGCACGCGGGGTTCTGCGAGGAGAAAGTGCGTCGCACTACCAGTGGCGACGAGCCATTCGTCCGCTTCTGGTAGTGCATCAACCGGCGCTTTCGACAAACGATCGTTACGGAAGCCCGGAAAGGCTGAAAGCTCAGCTAGGGTCAGTTCGCCACCAAGTTCCATAGCGCATGCTGCAACCAGCGTGGCGCCATGGGCACGAACTTCATCCAGATGCGGCGCAAGCGTCTCGATGTCATCATTATTCCGTCGATAGTCGAGTTCGACCGGAGTCTCGTTGTGGATCACTGTGAATAGAGCACCATCTTTGCGGGTAACGAATAGTGCTGGGTAGATCAGGATGCGCGGTCTGGGGGTGAACAGCTTACTGCCGGTTCGCTCATAGTGGACATGCACACCCTGAAAGGCGCCGGAGACTTCGCCCAGCTCCAAGTATCGCCTCAGTTGTGCCGGACGCAAAGGCACCGGTGCGTCCATGGTCAACGTCGAACGATGGAGAAGGTCGAAGATCTCCTCCGCCCGCTCCTTAAGCTGTGCGCGTGTGAAGGTCGCGATATCGTCTGGCCGAGCAGCGCCTAGGAAAGTTTCGACTGGCGTCTTAAACACCACCATCCACTCGCCACTGATGATGACGGCTCTGGGTAAGTTGTGGCTGTAACGCTCCTTGAGTGTTTGGACATAACCGCTGACTTGCCGCAGATAGCTGTCCCACTCTCCAATGATCGGCGAAGTATCCTCGGCCTTTCCTCCCCGTATATGTTGGATCGCAGCGACAAGTAGTGCGGCCTCACTATTGTGCTGACCGTCCCCTCGAGCCGAGATCGCAGGTTTGTCCCAAGCTTTGGCTTCTATCAGCAAGAGTGGTGTCCCACTGATGTCGGCGACACCTACATAGTCCATGAACCTCGTGGTGTTCGCTTGTAGGCGTGCCTCTTCAAGGACATTGCCCAATGCGCCAAGTCGCCACCCAAGGTGTGTAAGCAATTCATCCACGAATAGCAGACGCGTATCATGCTCGTGGGGACGGCGATTCGGGTCGAGCTCTGCGTAAGGGTCTCGCTGCGGTCTTGCTAGCTCCCGCTCTAACATAATGAGGAGGTCGCTGAGCCCCCGCTTAAAGAGGTTTTGTAGCGCAGCCCGATTCACTGGATAAATTCCGGCAGACGATAAAGCAAGCGCCGTGCCGCCGGCCATCCGGCGTCCATGAAGATTTCTAGGCAGTCAATTAGCTCTGCGCGCCTGGCTGAGTCCTCAAAGATTTCCTTGTGGTCAGCAAGGAAGACACCTACGAGTTTGACAAGTAGGTCCACGCCCAAGGTATCGTTTTGATAGCCTAATCGGGTACTCGATTGAAGAATGCTAATTGCTAAATCGAAGGTAGCACTCGCGTCTACATCGACTAAGCGCTCGACGAGCTGAAGCAGATAATATGTGGTGTGCGGTTGGGCATACTCGCCTATCCGCTTTAGGAGATCTGCGTTTTCTTGTAGAAACACCCGCAGACCTGAGCGGAAATCTGAGTCGTTGTCAGCCGACCGATTGCTGTTCTCGTCAGTCGCAAAAAACATCTGCATACCTGCCGTGTCGATCAGCTGCGCGCACTCCCGAACCTCTTCGCTTGCTGTCCCGTCCAAATCTGGAGCCATGACATACCTGGCGAGGCGGGTATTTGCAGCATTTACAATGTCAGAGACAAGCGTTTGAGAGCGCTGGCGGATGCTGACGTACTTGTCGGGGGTATCAGCGATCCCGGCAACAATGGCGTCGCGCAATGTGGCTAAGATTGTATTTGTTGCTTCGGAGTGCTTCCACGGCTCTCCTACCCATTGATCGATAACAGCCTTTGCCCCCGTCGAGTTATAGGTGACCCAAAGAATTGTGAGGTTATCTGCGATAGCTTTATGCAGACGCCGTTCTCGATCTGACCCCGATGTCTCCCGCTGTGACAGCATCAACAACAACTCTAGACTTCGATGCTGATCTGAATGTATCAAGCGAGAGACGACCCCACCAAGAAGATGCTCGATGACACTTAGATTAGGTTCGTTCGTAAGGTGTCCATTCAGAAGATGCCAGAATCGATCACGATCTAGGTCCCAAATTCGGACAAGACGGACCGATGCGCTCAGCCGGACGGCTGGGTGGGAATCCGAAAGCAGATCCTCCGCCTGCGCACCCAGTTGAGGGTAGAGATCTGCTCGTTGGGCAAAGAGATCCCAATAAGCTTGTGCTGCTTCAACCCGCGCTGCGGGGCTCCCCCAAGCAGCAGACTTTTCGAACTCGGCCTCCGTGTCAGCCTCAAGCTCAGGACTTTCGGATCTAGCAGCTATTTTCAACAGTGCTTTAAATTCTGCATCTTGTTCAAGCGTAGGAGGCACCTCCTTCGATACCAGCAACTGTCGCGATACGATGGCTTCGCAGCCTTGACCAATGATCCCCTCCGCATGCCGCTTAAGACCGACGTGTGCTACATCGTCATCTAGTAGGGTTTGTATGGATTTGAGCGCTGCGAGCGAGTCTTTAAGGGAGGCCACTGCGGCATCGTCAGACTTCGATTCAAGCCCAAGCAATCTCTCCGCGGCTTTGATCGCGTTTATGACAGGCGAGTTCTCAGGCGCATCTTTGTCTAGACCTTGCATCCAGAAAAAGTCCTCCGGAGTGCTCCAGCCGGAACGGATTGTGAATAGCCTGTCATTTGTTGCGGTCTGACCTTGGGCAGACGCGTCGCAGATTCGGCGAGCTTCGCCAGTGATCAAGTTTTCCCTGCCGAGCGCACCGAAAAGGCGCTCTAAGAAGGCCAGGCGAGCTTCGTCGTGATGTGTAAACTGCGAAAACTCGAAGTGAAGCACACTCTCTTCGAATGCCTGCCGTTCTTCCTTTGAACGTCGAACATAGCCTTTCGCAACGAGATCAATTGCGTCCTTTCGAGTATCGGGGAGAACGAGAAAGGGCTCTGTCACTGCTATGGGCCAGAGCAGGTCTACTAGGCCATCGGAGCGCTCGACAGCGCAGAGGAACATCCGAGACCAGAAGATCGCTAAAGAAGCCTCATCGATTAGGATGTCGATCAAAGCCACAGCCTCAGGCTCGGTTGCGGCTTTGAGGCGCTCACGCAACTTGGCCACGAGGCGCTCTGCATCACGGTCGTGAGTGCTGTCGGGATCATGCGCCCACACGTAGCTGCGGTCTTCTCGCAGATGGATTGATCTTCCTCCAGCCTGAAACTCTATGTTTAGGGCTTCGTCGGAGATTGCATGCTCACGTGCGACGTATCCTTCGATCGCATTGACGACAGCCCTAATTGCAGCTCTTGGATGCAGTTGTAGAAATTTTGGCAGGTACTCGCCCAGTGACCATCGTGCCATCCCGTAATCCTGCCGGGCATTGGAGGTAAGGTTGAGGATTTGGCTATGGTTGATCCTGGTCTGGTGATCGTCCGTCACTTCGTAATCAAATACCGTCCGGTAGACAACTGTGGCGACGAACTCTGGGTCGACTTCTCCGATTGCTGCAATCTTGTAACAGACCGTTGGTACCTCGGCATGCCCGAAACGGTCTAGTCGATCGCGGTCGAACAACTGGGCTATCAAGCCTCGAGACGCAGCGATGTCACTTCCGTAGGTGGCAATGACGAAATCAATGGCGCTTCTGACAATGAACCCCGGCTCGGGCTGGATAAGCCCGTACGTCAATAGTGCGCGTGCGGCTTGGCCAAGCATTGGTTTGAACACGTCATCTTCGGTTCTTCCAATAAGATTGTGGAGCAGAAAGCGAAGAGTATTAGCGACGTTGCTCGGCGCAGTCGCCAATCGATCGGCGAGACAAACCCATGGCCCCAGAACTACCTCTTTTTCGTCTTCCAGCCGCACAGCCAAAGCACCTGTGACATGTGACAGGGTCTCTAGAGCCCCCTTGTTACCCGCGATGGCTAGATTCCCGAGTTGAAGGCAATCATTGGCCGAAGTTGGAAACTCTGCGCCCAATCGGCCAGCAGTGCTGCGGATGATTGGGTCGGCATCTTTTTCATTGATGAGGTTGCCCAGAGCACCCCAAAAACGTTCGTGGTCAGGGTCAGACTCCCAAATTTCGCGAAGTACGAATCCAAGTGCTGGTGATAGCATCAGTCCCAGCGCGTCAATCTTACTGAATCGATAAGTCCTGTTACTTATAGCGCCTGGGTCCAGGTAGAGCCGCGCGGCTGCATAATCGAAGAGGAGATGATGTCGGAACTGTACCCACCGTTCATTATCAACGACCACGAGTACACCCTCTCTACAGAGGGTGTCGATCATGGCCGGGGCGTCAAATGCCACCTCAGATTTTGGTGCGCGAAGCGCCCGCGCCTTTACCATGAATTGCACCACGCGGCTGAGGCTACTCGTTGCTGGTGAACCGTGGCCTTCCACACGGTGCTCCCAATAAAGGCGTAATAAGTCGGCTTGGGAAGCGACTGCGTGTAGTTTCTTTACCGCGGTACCCGAGATCAATTCGCTCAGAAGTCGGGTATTGAACGGCACCATGGCCAAGTCACGCAGACGCGGCGGCGAGTTTGCAAGACACGTAGCCAAGGCAGGTGACTGTTGGAGGAGTTGCTCAAACTCCGCTTCTGACCACGAGGGCACCTGAATATGTGAAACGTTTGAGAAGGATGGATCTGCGAGCGACGTCTGCGGCGGTGTTCCTCTGAAAAGAGCACGTAGCTGTTGACCCATGCGCAGGTCGAAATTACGAATCGATGCCACAACGCTCCAGCGCCCCTTCCGCTCAAGAACTCGCTCGATAAGAGTTCGAAAGATGTTTTCGCCATGACCGCCGCGCGTTGCGTCCAATGCATCCACAATTAGATAGGCCTTCCCCGGTCCGTCCCAAGCTTCAAGGACATCAAGGATCGGATGCTTTAATCCGACTTCACGGGATAAGCCTTCGAGGCTTTCAATTGAGTAGCGATCAACGGCAAGTTGAAGGACATCTAAACCGTCCTCGTCCAACTTCTGCGCAAGAGCATTCAGAACACCGCTCTTGCCAGCTCCGGGCTCACCGATAATGAGCAAGGGACCGCTACGCACTGCCGCCTCAATCGCGGTTTGGCAGTCGCGACGCACGGACAATGATTCGCCGTTGCCTACGTCGATCTTTTCATAGCTGGCGAGCGCTTCTGCGATTTGCTTGGAGTGTCGCTTAAGCGCCTGGATATCACTGAGATACTCGGGAGGTGCGTTGAGTGCGATACCACGGCTGGCGAGTAGTTGTCGCCAAACGTGCAGGTCACCGCCGCCACGCTCCTTCATCAACTGGCCGCTTAAATCGGACAAGGACGCGAACGCTGCCGCGGCATCTACGTCTGGTCCAAAGACTTTGATAAGGGAGCCGCTCGCTAACGCGTACCCTTGGTCTCCGTCAAAGGTGAATATGTCTACAAGTTTCGCTAGCTCCAGCAGCAGATCATCGTTAAATGGACTTTTGGTGACGCTCGCCCAAGCACGCTCGACCAAGCTTGAGAACACTTGATAAGCGCGTTGCTGTGCCTGGTTGAGTGCGCCTCCGCCTGGCTGTGAAATGAGGCGTAGCGCGGCCGGTAAATCGTTTTTAATCTGGGCTGAGGCTTGAGGGCTTACAGCCAGCACCAATCGGTCTCGGAGCGGATCGAGGGGGCGATTCCACCCCATAGTGCCATCACCTTGCTGAGCGACGAGCCAATGGCGAACGAACTGCGAGATTGTCTTCCCCAACGGTGAGCTAGGGTCGTCACTAAGATTTGCAGTTGTCTTAGCCTGAACGGCGATGTAGCCGCCGACGCTGGTCTTGATCAGAAGATCGTCGACGGGTGCCTCTGTTTCGAAACGTACCCATTCAGGAGTAGCGGCTCCAAGGCGAAAGCTGTCGTCTAGCCTGTCGCCCGCGAGAATCCATGATGAGAAGAGCGCCCCGAGCTGTTGTTCGAAACGTATCCCGGCGCTGGTCGCAGCGCCACCACCACCTATTCGGTCACTGGGGGAGGGATTTTGCGGTGTGTGGGTCAAGGCACATTTCCGTTCTACGTCTGACAATCGGTTAGTGATAGCTGGGTTCACTCGCATTAGCAACCCGTCTAGTCACAGGCTGCCCACCGTGACCGGACTTGAATCTGCGTTACATTTCCCATTTTTGCACCCCCTCCTAACCACCATAATCACGCCAAAGCATTGCCTAATGCTTAACTCAGCGTCCGCTTCTGGTCGATTGCTGACTATCTCGATGGGAGGAAATCGACAAGTAACCGCCATCCAACGCACTTAAAGCCATGAGTTGTATGAGTGTTCTGCTTTATTTACGCGCGCACGCGCGCATGCGCGTACTGGTCTGAAAATCATCAAAATTCGCACGCTTTAGGACTGACGAAAATCCTCCAACTGTTTCAGATGCGTCTAGGGAACTACTGAAAAATGGTTCTGGGACCGAACCACGTCACGCTCCAGCTTCTCTTCGATAGCCAGACGCACGAACTCCGAACGGTTCCCCTTGGCAGGGTGCCCCCGACGAATTAGCTCGTCGATTAACTCCACAGTGCCGGCTTCCACGGACACAATCAGCCGCGTCTTGGGTGTTTCCTTGAATATCCTGTTTTTGCTCATGGTTGTTGTCCTGACGGATGCCGCTGTTTCATGTGGGCTCAGCAGTGTTTTAGCGATCAGTGATTCACAGGAGGAGCACGCCAGGCTGGATTGCTGCGGATCAGAGTTGCCGCTACCTCGGGCACTTGGTGTTGCTGTTCCACTAGGTCATGCCGGTCAAGAAAACCTTGTTTCATCAAGTAGTCCGGTGAAGCGTCCAGATGAGAGGCCACACGACACAGCCAGTCTTTGCCATCCAACACGGGCGTCTGCTGCTTTGCCAGCGTGCCGGCAAGGGCCATGGCGATTTCCTCGTCGGTCAGCGCTCGTTGGATACCTGGCAAGGGCACTACGGATAGCAGGAGAGCGCCCTGGCGACGCCGAGCATCCTGCTCGACCTCTGCCGAAGTCTGCTCGAGGAAGTGCTGTACGACAGCCCCGGACTCCAGAACCAGCAAGTGGAGCCAGGCCAATGGTGCGTGTTTAGTCTCGGTCAACAAATCCATGCGGTGCTCCTGCACATAGCGCCGCACGTCGTCCGTGATGAGTTTGATAGGGCTCAGGCGGAGCTTGCCGTTGATAGCCTCGACGCTTAGGCCACAGCCTTTGAGGTAGTCCAATGCGGACATACTAGAATTCCTCATAGTCGGTAGCGACGACCTGAGCACCTGCTTGTTCCACCTCATCGCGAAACAAGGACTGTTTCGAAGTCCTGAACGTCCTGATGTCCTCATCGCGACCATCAATTTGCAGGACATCAGGACTTGCAGGACTTGAAGAAGTCCCTTGTTCCTTCGGAACAATCTCCCACTGGACCGATCCGCCAATCTTTCCGAGACACCGGCATTCGACCCCCAGCTGGCGCAGAGCCGGTGCAGCACGACGCAGGGCATCGGCAAAACCCTTTGCCGACTTCGGCCACGCATCGCAGTACGTCGGGCGGAAATGTTCGATCTCGCCCATCAGAGCCTTTGCCGAGGCGCGACGACCATAGGGGTAACGTTCAAACCATTCCAGTACTGCCCCGGCAACCGGACTGGCGTCGATGGTGCGGGCGATGCTTTCCTGCCGGCTGGCGGTGAATTGCATCATAAATTCGGTGCCGGATTGGCCCACTGCTTTGGCGACGGCCATGCCGAGCAGCGCGAACTCCACAAGGCGAGGCTTATCGCCAGCGGGCAAACGCATAGACGGCAGCAGCGCGAGTGCCTTTGCCGCAATGTCGAGCAGCGCGCCCAGCAGCTGGCCGCGTTCGGCCTCATATGCCTGCCACAGACCGGTCACCTCGACTCGCTCACGCACAACGGGCATCTCGATACTGAGCGTGCGATCAATCAAGTCTTGTGCGGTAACGGCAGCCGAGATGCCGTTGATGCCAACAGGGCGCTTCACGTTGATGATGCTTTCGTCTGCGTCAGTGAACAGCTTGCGCTTGGCATAACCGCCGCCGGTCGCCACCGTACAGAGGGCGTCCTGAATCTGCGCAGACAGGTGACTAACATTTTCGTAGCAGACGATCCACGAGGCCCCGGCACCGACAAATACATCCTCGGCACTCTTCGGCGCAGTGCGCAAGTCGCAAGCATTGGGGTCGATCAGGCGACGCAGGGCGGTATGCGTGGTGCTCTTCGCGGTGCCCTGTTCACCCATCAGCTCGATCAACGGGAACGGAGTGTCCGGGCGCAAGCACTCGACCAACCAGGCCAGCACCAGCAAACGCTGGTTTTCGGGAATGTTGGCAATCTTCCAAAGCATGCTGATAGAGCCGCCTTTGATCGGCATCGGCAACGGTTGCATAGCCTCGGGGCGAGTGAACATCACTGCCGGCGAATCGCAGATGAACCAGCGATCAGGCTCGATGCAGATGATCCGGCTATCTCCTGGAATAGCCAGATCAAGGAAGTATTGACCGGACGACCCGGCGACCCGGATGTGAACTGGCAAGCACTGACCATCGAAGCGACCCAAGCCGGAAAGGGTGGACAGAGCCTCCCGCACGGATTGGTCGCGTGCCGACTTACCAGCGTCTTTGTAGAAGCTCGCCACAAGCCAGTCGCGGAACTGACGACCATCTACCCGACGCACTTCCCCTGTGCCGCGATCCTGCGCATAAACCTCCTTGTTCTCATCGTGGAACAGCTCGGCGCGGGTTTGGACATAGGCGACCAGCTGCGACGCCTGGCTCTGCCGTTCGTTTTCAGTTTCATCTTCGCCGCGGCCGTCATTCAAAGAGGTCGGCTGCAGGTCGATTTCAACCCATTGCTTAGCGAAAAGGTCCACCCCAGTCATGGCTTCACCTCCAAGCGTTCGAGGCGGGCGAGGGCCAAGTTGAAGCGGGCCTGATCTTTCGAATTCAGATTCTCACCTTTCGCGAGCTGAGCATTACCAATAGCGACGACGGTGCGCTCGTGGTTGATGGCTTCACGACTTGGGCTAGGCTTGCGTGGCTTACTGGCACGCGCCGGAAACAGATCGCGCAGCTCCAAGCCGGCAGCCTTAACGATCTGGGACGCATTGCAACCGGCCCAGCACTTGATGAGGACAGTGCCGTCCTGAGCTTCGCTGATACTCAGCGAGGGAGTCCGGTCGTGGTGCGCGGGGCAGCAGGCAATCCAGCGGCCGGCCTTCACAAGCTTCACTTTATCCAGAGTTGACAGCAGTTTTTCGATGGAAGTTACACCCACGGCAGCACCTCCAAAACCAGCAGCATCAGCAGCAGTTCGGCGTTGGGTGGCAACATGACCAACATGGCGAAGACTTTCTCCAGGCAAGCCGAACCCCGCGCGGCCAACTGGTCGCGTTGAAAGTAATTCATGGTTTAGTCCTTCAGGGGCGAGTGAATGCTGGACAAGCTGCTGGCGCTTTCCAGGTAGGTCACCGTCTCACGGGCGTTGAGCTTGGCCTGCAAGTAATCTTCGACTTCCTGGCGCACAAAGTAGATGCGGCTACGCCGGTCGATACCGTCCTTCAGGGGCTTGGGGAAATTAGGGTCACGCTGACGCAGCTTGTCTACGCCGGAGCGGGTACGGTGCAGCAAGGCCGCCAGTTCTGACATGGTGATCAGTACTGACGAGCCGGTAGCCACGATGTTGAAGTGCGGATTGGGATTGTGGTGATTCATATCGTTTGCTCTCGGGTTGATCCGTGAGGCGAACGATGCGCCAAGCAACTAGCCAGAAAGCTAGTAGGTAGGTACACCTATTTTTTCCACCTACCTATCAGCTGTTTCCTCGAGGAAATCACTCCAAGCGTCGGTAAATTTATTGGTTTTGTTGCTTTTAGTTTTATATGAGCCGTAGAAGAGATTTCCTGATTCAGTCAGACCTTGCTGCTCGAGCCAGGTCCAACATGCGTCACGCGCCCCCAGCTTCCCGCTCCGGGCGGAACGCAGATTCGCTGCGGTGAATTCGCGTTGCTCCTCGAACCAGCGACGAATTTGTTCAAGGCGCTGCTCCGGCTTTGTCTGGGGTTTGCTACTTAGAGTGGAGGGTTTTATTTGATGGGCTTCAATGTTTCCAAGGAGTTTCTGTTGTGCCTTTGAAGAGACTACTTGTTCAAATGCCTTTCCGCTGAGCGGGAAGTCCCGTCCCGCTGCAATCGAAAATTCCACGCATTGCTCCACTTCACCGACAGTACACGCGAAACTGAGGACCGGTGCCTCAAGGTCGCCGGATGGATGGGCGCACAGGATCGCCGCTTCCTCTGGAGTTAGGTCGGCGGTTTGCTCATGGTCGAGATTCACATATAGCCCGTTGCGGCCGATTCGAAGCCAGCCGCCAAAATTTTCTAGGTCCACTTTGCCTCCTTCGGTTGGCATCGCCATCCGGATGAAGTCCTCTCGTCCCAAGACAATGGACTTATCGACAGCATCGAAGTCCACGAATGTCTCACCGAGACCCATGAGGTCCAGGAATTCTTCTTCGTCCACAAAGCCTCCGTAGGTGAACTGTTGCAAAGGTTGGCTAGCCAGTGTGCAGGTAATCTTTTTCATCCGGCTTGGCAGGTAATTTGATCAAGCGAGCTTGAGCGTTACGACGTTGACTCCAGAGCTATTCACCAAGCGATCAAACTCGGCACGTTGTGCTGCAGTCATGCCCGTTTCGAGTGCTTCGAGATAGTTTGCGTACCACTGAAGCATCGAGCGACGTTGCTCCAGGTAAGCTGCCTGGTTGTAGACGCCTGCCATGCCTTGCTCTTTGTGCGCCAATTGGGCCTCAACAAAGTCTTTTTCCCAGCCATGTTCGCGCAGGAGTGTGCTAGCCGTATGCCGACTGCCATGACCTACGAGACGGCCTTTGTAGCCGACCTTGTTGAGCGTCAGGTTGATGGTGTTCTCGCTGATAACAGGCTTCTTGGCGCCGATACCAGGGAACAAATAACGTCCGCGACCTGTCATTCGGTGCAATTCGCGCAGCGCATCCAGTGCCTGTCGGCTTAGCGGGGTGACATGGTCCCGGCGTGCCTTCATTTTTTCAGCAGGAATGCTCCACAGGGCTCGCTCAAAGTCGACTTCGCTCCATTCGGCGTAACGCACCACACCTGGTCGACTTGCGGTCCACACGACAAGCCAGGTAGCCACTCGGGCGGGCGTTCGACTCGTGCTATGGCGCAGAGCTCGCAGGAAGGTGGGAAGTTCAGGCTCAAGCAGGTGAGGGTATTGTTTGGCTTTCGGCGTTGGAGCGGCGATAGCACCTAACTCGCTTGCAGGGTTGTGTTCGCACAGGCCGCGCGCGATCGCCTGGCTGAATATCTGGCGCAGAGCCACGCGGATCTTGTCGCGTGTATTCAGTGCGCCCCTGGCCTCGATGCTTTCTTGAAGATTGGCGCAGTCGCGCCGGGTGATATCGGTCAACAATTTGCTGCCGAGGGCAGGCAGAACATCGTTGTCTAAGTATCCGCGCATCAGACGCAAGGTGCTGGCCGCTCGACCGTCCTGAGCTTTGCGCTGATACCAGTATTCGGCGGCAGCACCAAAGGTGTCGGCACAGGCTGTTTCTTTTGCGACCCGTTGGGCGGCTTTATGCTGTACCGGATCAGTGCCGCTGGCGACCAGGCGTTTAGCTTCTCGTGCCTTTTCGCGCGCCATGGCACCTGAGAGATCGGGATAACCGCCAAGACCGTGCCAGCTCCACTTACCGTCCGGTTTCTTGTAGCGAAGCTCCCACGACTTGGTGCCGTTTGGTTTCACGCGAAAGTACAAGCCGTCCCCGTCCTTTTCCCTGTAGGCAGTCGCTTCTGGCTCCAAGCCGGACAGGGCTGTGTCGGATAGAGGGCGGCGCTTGATATCTTTCCGCTTCATTTTTTGTATGCCTAAGTTCGTCTTTTGCATGAGCATACAAGCAGGCATACATAATGCCAAGGCATACATAGGGGTATAGGGGTATACGCAGGCATAAAAAAACCGGCTCAATAGGCCGGTTTCTTTGGGGTTTCGGTGTTTTCAGGATTACTCGGGAGTACCTAAAAACAGAATGTTGGAGCGGGTGAAGGGAATCGAACCCTCGTTATCAGCTTGGGAAGCTGGAGTAATGCCATTATACGACACCCGCTCAGAGCGGCTGACTTTGTACCAGATGTGCGCATGGAAATGAAGTTTTTCTTTGCGCGCAATGCGTTTAGCGCAGGTGACACAAGACATCAGACCGTGTGACGGTCGTTCGCGGGCAAGCCTCGCTCCTACAAATTTGCGTTAGCGGTGTAGGGCGAAGCTCGCTCGCGATGACTCCGTTTCAGATGGCCAATGCATGTTGGTCCTGGACGTAGTGGTAACGCGGTCGGCTGGCGTGTTGCGCCGGTTTCAGGAAGCCCAGCAGTGCGTCGCGGCTGTCTCGGCAGGCGGCTTTGTGCTCCATGTCGAGAAAGTGGCCGGTGGCCTGAAGGGTGCTGAAGGTGGCGTTTTGCACGTGGTTGGCGAACAACCGGGCGCCATCGGCGGCGGTGTATTCGTCCCATTCGCCGTTCATGAACAGCACCGGCACGTTGATTTTCTCGGCAGCCTTGAGGAAGCACTGGCGATCGCTGTGCAGCAGGTCGCTGATGTGGAAGTGCATCTGCCCGTACTCATGCTCGGCAAGCGAGCTGACATGGCGATAGTTGAAACGCTTGAACAGTGTCGGCAGGTGTTTGCCGATGGTGCTGTTCACCAGGTTGCCGACCCGGTCGCCGTCCCGGCTGCCGAGGTAGTCGATGCCGCGCTCGAGGTAGTCGAGCATGTGCGCGTTGATCTCCGGGGAGAACGAGCTGATCACGGCTTTTTCGATGCGCCGTGGCTGTTGGGCCAAGGCGACCAGGGTCGCGGCGCCACCCCAGGAAAACGACAGCACGTGTTCGGCGGCGAAGTGGTCGATCAGCTCCAGGAGGATCTGTCCTTCGACTTCCTTGGTCAGCAATTTCTCATGCAGGTTGTGGGCTTTTGACTTGCCCGCGTAGGGCTGGTCGTAGCAGACCACATTGAACTGCGGGTGAAGGTTTTTGACGGTTTGTGCAAACGACGCAGTCGTGGCCATCGAGCCGTTGACCAGGATGATGGTCTTCTCTGCGGCGTCTGCGCGATAGAACTCCGTGTAAACCCGATACTGACCCTGTATATCCAGCACAGCGATTTCTGGCCTCATGTCATAAGACTCCAAGCAAGCGGGTATGCGCGCAAATGAGATTGCACGAGCTTTGTGACAGGTAGGCATACGCCTTGAATTTGGAGGCCCATGTCGATCCAATGCAGTCCGGTCGACGGGTATTGTTATTGGCGGGCAGTCTGCCGGTCTGAGGCGGAACCTGAGGGTTCTCTAACCGGCAAAAAGTTTCTTAGAAGTATGTTGTGACTCGTCGGTCACATTTCGGCCGACGTCCTGATTCAAGCAGGGGTCACGTCTTCGCGCAAGTGTCATTCGTAAATTGTTCGACAACTTCTGCTGAGCGGTAGGCTGCTTAGATCAAATGGATCTCTTCGGTGCGCAATGCGCGGTACTCGCCCGGTTTTAGCGCGTTATCGAGGACCAGCGGGCCCATGCTTTCGCGGTGCAGGCGCAGCACCTTGTTGTCGAAGTGGCCGAACATCCGCTTCACCTGGTGATAACGGCCCTCGACGATGCTCAGCCGCGCCGACTTCGGCCCGAGCACGACCAGCCCGGCCGGTTGCGTAGTGAGGTCTTCGAACGCGAAGTACAGGCCTTCGGTGAATTTCAGTGCGTATTCCGGGCCAATTTCCTGCTCGGTCTCGACGTAATAGACCTTGGGCAGTTTGGTCTGCGGTTGGGTCAGGCGCCGCGACCAGCTGCCGTCATTGGTGATCAGCATCAGGCCGGTGGTGTTGAAATCCAGGCGCCCGGCGATGTGCAGGTCATCACTGTCCGGCTCATGGATCAGGTCGAGTACGGTCGGGTGCTGCGGGTCGCGGGTGGCGCTGACGTAGCCGGGCGGCTTGTGCAGCATGAAGTAGCGTGCAGGTTTGCCGACTTGCAGGACTTCCTCATCGACCTCGACGCGACTGAACTCAAGCACCTCGGCATGTGGGTCGCTGACGATTTTTCCGTCAACCCGAACGCGCTTTTCCACCAGCAACAGGCGCACCTGCTTACGGTTGAAGCGCGGCAGGTTGCTGAGGAAACGGTCAACGCGCATGGCTGGGAATCAGTCGGAAAGGGCCGCGTATCTTACGTGATCGGCCGGGCGGTTGCTTACAACTGCGCCTCGACCTCGGCACAACGCGGGCACAAGCAGGATTTGTCACGCAGTTCGGCTGGCAGCGCTTCAAGCACCGCCGGGTCGATACTGACGCCAAAGCACCAGCACGCCTGATCGACGGTGCGCGGGTCGGCCAGGGTGCAGGCGTTGGAGGCGCCGCAGGCGGGGCATTGGTCAGGTTTGTTCATGCAGGACTATTCATAACTGGAGTGAGGCATTTCCACGCAGGTTCGGTTACGGCCGGCCTGTTTGGCCCGGTACATCGCATGATCGGCCCGAGACAGCAGGGTGTGCAAGGTTTCATCGACCTGCAAGGTGGTGAGGCCGATGCTGACTGTCAGCTGCAGCTCCTTGCTGTCGTAGGCATAACGCTGTTGTTCGACATGTTGACGAATTTTCTCGGCGATCATCAGACCGGTCTCACCGTCAGTGTCCTTGAGCAGCACGATGAACTCTTCGCCCCCCCAGCGGCAGACGATGTCGGAATGCCGCAGGCAACTCTCCAGGTCTCGGGCAAAGCCGATCAGCACCTGATCGCCGGCCAGGTGACCGTAGGTGTCGTTCAAGGCCTTGAAGTGATCCAGGTCCAGCAACAGCGCGGTCAGCGGTTTGGGCTCGCGCTCGGCTTCGTGCATGGCTTGCGCCGCCAACAGGTCGAAGCCCCGACGATTTGGCAGTTCGGTCAGGCTGTCGAGCGTCGCCTGCGCCTGGATCTTGCCCTGGTAGCGCTTGATCACGCGATTGAGCAAAACCAGCACGATCAGCGTGACGAACAGGCAGATCAGCAGATTGAGGTACAGCGACTGGCGGATGTCACTGAGGGCGCCGTCTTCGCGTTTGTCGACGAACAGGTACCAGTTCAGCTCCGGAATGAACCGCACGTTGAGGAAATGGCCCTGGCCGTGGACGGAATATTCGTAGCTGCCGCTGTGGGGTTTTGGCAGCTGGCTGACCAGGCCTTTCATGCTGTCGAGCTCGCCGAGTTTCTGGCCGATGTGCGCGCCTTGCGGGCCACCCTCGGCGCCGGTGAGCACCAGCCGTCCGAAGTTGTCGACGAAGTACACGCTGCGCTGGTAACGCTGCTGGTATTTGTCGATCAGCTTGATCACCGCATCGACCGTCAGACCGACGCCCGCCGCGCCGATGAAACGGTTGTTGTAGTCGTAGACCTTGTAGTTGATGAAGAAGGTCTGGTTGTCCTTGTTGGCCAGGTCCGGGTCGACGTTGATCTCGTAGGGATCGGCCATGTCGCGGACGCGGAAATACCAGGCATCGCGGGGTTCAGTGGACTTGACCTGTTTGAGCACGCCCTTGGCGTGGTAGTAGGTGAGGCTGGTGTTGGAGACGAAAAAAGCGGTGTAGGCGCCGTAGTGGGTCATGACCTCGTTGAGGTAACGGGTCATTTTCTCGGGGTCTTGCTCGCCGTTTACCACCCAGTCACGCATGAAGGTGTCGCGGGACATCATCGAGGAAATCAGGATCGGTCTGACGAGGTCTTTCTGGATTTCCGAGTAGACCGTGTCCGATGTCAGCGGCAGTTCGGTGTTGACGATGCTGTCGCGGATGGACGCTCGCGAGGCGTAGTAACTGAGGAACGAAGTCGCCAGAAAGCCCGCGCCCAGCAACGCGATGAGCGTGAGGACCAACGAACGTTGCGAATACAGCGGCGAGTGAAGCGGCATGACGATTCCGTTGGCAGTGACCGGATGGCAGGCATTCTAAAGGCACTACGGGGAAATGACTCCTGCATTTGCAGGGTGAATCGGCACAGATCAGGGGCTGTGGCGTCTGGGCCGACGCCTTCGCGGGCAAGCCTCGCTCCTACAGGTATTGCGTTCCGCGCAATCGCGCGAACAACACTAAACCTGTAGGAGCGAGGCTTGCCCGCGAATCGAGAGATCACTGCAGGGTTTTCAGATACGCACGCCATCCACCCAAATGGCTGATATTGGCGGCTCCCTCCAACCCGTACCCCTCACAAATAAACCCACTCTCCCAGCGCCCATCCGCCAGTTGCACCTTGCCCAGCCCCAGTGGCGCCGGGATCCCGGTCAGGAACGAGCCCAACTCACTGCTCGGCAACTCCCACACCTCCACCGCAATCGCCACGCCGCCGTCCTTCACCCGCACCATCCCCGGACGAAACGGCGGCCCACCGGCCAACGCATACAGCTGATAATCCGGCGAACTGAACGTCGTCTCGACCAGCCGAGCCCCACGCTTCTTCAGTTGCCAGTTCAGAGCCAACCCATCCAGATGCGCGCCACACACCACCAGCCGCGCGCGATCATTACGAGCGACAGTCGTCGGTGCAGGCTCGGCCGAACGGCGCTGCAGAGCATCCGCCACCGCCAACAGATACTGGTCGGTAAACGCCCGGCCAAACACCGTCACACCCCACGGCAAACCATTGCCCATAAAACCGCTCGGCACGGCGACGGCCGCGTAATCGAGCAGGTTCATGAAGTTGGTGTAGTAACCCAGTTCCGAATTGCGCAACACCGGTTCGGCGTCCAGTTCCGCCAGCGTAACGGGGCGGCCAATGGTGGGCGTGACGACACAATCAAGATTTTCCAGCGCCTGATCGCACAGCGCTTTCAGGGCTTGCAGCCGATACTGGGCACGGAACGTCTGCACGCCGCTCACCGCCGGTGCCTTGGCCAGCACCGCGCGAATCACCGGCAACACCGCTTCAGGATTCTGCTCCATCAACTCGCCGGCGACGCTGTAACGCTCGGCCACCCACGGGCCCTCATAGAGCAAACGCGCCGCCTCGAGGAACGGCGACAGGTCCAGTTCCACCGCTTCTCCCCCCAAGGCCTTGAGCCGATCGATGGCGTCACCGAACAACAATGGCCCTTCAGGGCAGCCGAAGAATTCCAGGTCCTGCGCACGCGGCACACCGAAGCGGAAGGGGCGCGGCATGCCAAACGACGAGCCGTCATTCCACAGCGGGTTGCGGCGGCTGTATTCATCTCGCGGGTCGAGGTGCGCGGTGAGCGCCAGCAACTGACTGGCCTCCCGAGCGGTCGCGGTGAACGTCGTCACGCAATCGAGCGTGCGGCAGGCCGGCACCACACCCGCCGTGGAGATCAGCCCTTTGGTGGCTTTCAATCCGACCAGATTGTTCAGCGCCGCTGGCACGCGTCCCGACCCCGCCGTGTCCGTGCCCAATGAAAAACTCGCCACGCCCAGCGCCACCGCCAGCGAAGATCCTGCGCTGGACCCGCCCGACGGATACTCCGGCAACACGCTGTTCGGGCACGCGCCATACGGCGAACGGCTGCCATTCAGCCCGGTGGCGAACTGATCAAGGTTGGTCTTGCCCAGCGGAATCGCGCCCAGCGCCAGCAACTGCTCGACGATGGTTGCCGAACGTTCCGGAACATATGCAAACGCCGGGCACGCCGCCGTGGTGGGAATGCCCGCCAGGTCGATGTTGTCCTTGATCGCGAACGGCACGCCATACAGCGGCAGGCTCTCGAGGTCGCGACCGTCGAGCGCGGCGAGGTACGGTTCCAGTTCTTCAACACTGAGCAAGTGGATGAACAGGTGATAGTCCGGATTCAGCGCCGCGGCTTTGTCGCGCAGGCTCAGCAGCAATTGACGGGGCGTGATGTTGCCGACGCGATAAGCGCTGCGCAGGGCGTCGAGTTGCAGATTGATATTCATGGCGTCATTCCTTTTCAAAATGGGATCAGTCGAGTTCCAGCACCACGACGCGCTGTCCGGCGCGCACCGCCGAACCCGGTTGCACACGAATCTCGCGCACCACACCCGCCATGGGCGCGAGCAGCGGAATTTCCATCTTCATCGACTCCAGAATCACCAGCACATCCCCGGCGGCGACGCGGCTGCCGGTCTCGACCTGAACCTGCCAGAGATTGCCGGCGATGTGGCTGTCTACGCTCATTTCACCGCTGGCGAGCGGTGCGTCTTCAGCCGCTTCCGGGGCCGGTTCTTCACTGTCGAAATGCGCCTGGCCGCTGGCAATCCAGCGTTCGCGCTCGGCGTTGAACGCGCCTTGTTGCTGATCGCGAAACGCGGCGATGGTCTCGGCTTCTTTTGTCAGAAAGGCCTGGTACTCCGCGAGGTTCAGCTGACTGTGCTCGATGCTCAGATTGAAGCGCCCGAGCGGGAAATCCCGACGGATGCGCAGCAGTTCCTCAGCGCTCACCGGGTAGAAACGGATTTGGTCAAAAAAGCGTAGCAGCCACGGTTTGCCGTCGAACGCGGCGACTTCACGATAGCGATTCCACATCTGCAACGTGCGCCCGACGAACTGATAACCGCCGGGGCCTTCCATGCCGTACACGCACATGTAGGCGCCACCGATGCCCACCGAGTTTTCCGCGGTCCAGGTGCGGGCCGGGTTGTACTTGGTGGTGACCAGACGATGACGCGGATCGAGCGGGGTGGCGACCGGTGCGCCGAGGTAGACGTCGCCCAAACCCATCACCAGATAGCTGGCGTCAAACACCGTGCGCTGCACTTCGTCGAGGTTCGGCAGGTCGTTGATGCGGCGGATGAACTCCAGATTGCTCGGGCACCACGGCGCGTCCTTGCGCACGGTGGTCATGTATTTTTCGATCGCCAACTGGCAGGCCGGGTCGTCCCAGGACAGCGGCAAATGCACGATGCGTGAGGGCACTTGCAGGTCTTTGGCGGCGCACACGGCGTCCCATTCACCGGCGACAATGCCGAGCAGATCGGCCAACGGAAGTTGCTCGGGCTGATAGTGCACTTGCAACGAGCGGATGCCCGGGGTGAGGTCGATGACACCGTGCAGGGCTTTGCTTTCCAGGGCTTGCATCAGGGCGTGGGCGCGGAAGCGCAGGACCAGATCAAGTTCTGGTGCGCCAATTTCCAGCAGCAGGTGAGTATCCCCCGACAACCTCGCAACGAGTCGCGTATCCCCCTGACCCAAATCCAACACCACAGGCGACACAAATCCCTGTGGGAGCGGGCTTGCTCGCGAAGAGGTCGTGTCAGTCGACATTGATGTGTCTGACACACCGCTTTCGCGAGCAAGCCCGCTCCCACAAGGGGTATTCCATTTCAAGGCGAGGTTGCGGGCGGTTTTGAGATCGACGGGGTGGAACTGCACTTTGTCTCCAGCCTTGAGTTGCCCAAGCTGCCAAAGATCCGCCTCAATCACCGTCACCGGGCAAACGAACCCGCCCAGACTCGGACCATCCGGCCCCAGGATCACCGGCATGTCCCCGGTGAAATCCACCGCCCCAATGGCATACGGATTGTCATGAATGTTCGACGGGTGCAGCCCTGCTTCACCCCCATCGGCCCGCACCCATTCCGGCTTCGGCCCGATCAATCGCACGCCGGTACGGCTGGAGTTGAAATGCACTTCCCATTGAGTCGCGAAGAAAGTGCCGATGTAGTTCTCGGTGAAATATTCCGGCGCGCCATGCGGCCCGTAAATCACCCGGATCTGCCGCACTGTGGGCAACTCGGTGACGTGGTCCAGTTGCTGGCCGACATTACGGTCGAGCAAAGCAGGCACATGCAACACGTCACCCGCTCGCAACGCACGACCGCCATGCCCACCAAACTGACCCAGCGTGAACGTGCTTTTGCTGCCCAGATAATCCGGCACTTGCAGGCCGCCGCGCAGGCACAGGTAGCTGCGAGCGCCGGCACCGGCAATCGTGCCGAGGCTTAACGTGGCGCCGGCCGGGATCAGCAGCGCTGTGTTCATCGCCACGGTTTCACCATTCAAACTCAGCGGAATGACCGCGCCTGTGACCGCCACCACCGCGTCGCAATTGAAGCGCAGCAACGGCCCGCTCATGGTGATTTCCAGCGCCGCGGCGCCTTCGTCATTGCCCAGCAACAGGTTGCCGAGGCGCAACGCGCGACTGTCCATCGGGCCCGACGGCGGCACGCCCACGGCCCAGTAACCGAGGCGGCCGGGATAGTCCTGAACGCTGGTCTGGGTGCCGGCGCTGAGTACTTCAAAGGTGTGGGCCTGATAGACCAGACCTTCCAGGCAACGGGTCCACGGCTGGCCGCTGGCGAACGGCGCATCGAGCAGAATTTGCCGCAGGTAATCGCGGTTGGTTTCCACGCCATAGAGCAAGCTTTCACCCAGCGCCTGATGCAAATCGGCACGCGCCTCTTCACGGCTCGGCGCCCAGCTGATGACCTTGGCGATCATCGGATCGAAGTACGGCGGGATCTCGCAGCCGGCCTCGACCCAAGTGTCGATGCGCAGGTGTTTGCCATCGGCGGCAGGGAAGTTCACGGCTGTCAGCAAGCCTGGGCTCGGCTGGAAATCACGACCCGGATCTTCGGCATACAAGCGCGCCTGAATCGCATGACCGTCGGCTTTCAAGCCTTGGCTCAGGTCGCTCAACGACGGCAAATCACCGGCCGCCAATTCCACCATCCAGCGCACCAGATCGACGCCCCACACTTGCTCGGTGACGCCGTGTTCCACCTGCAAACGGGTGTTCACTTCCAGGAAGTAGAAACGTTGGTCTTCGCTGTCGAAGACGAACTCTACGGTGCCGGCGCTGCGGTAATTCACCGCTTTCGCCAGTTTGATCGCCGCCGCGCAGAGCTCTTCCGCCATGCCGTCGGGCAGGTTTGGCGCCGGGGTTTCTTCGAGGACTTTCTGGTTGCGCCGTTGCACCGAGCAGTCACGCACGCCGAGGGCAATCACTTCGCCGCGACCGTCGCCGAACACCTGGACTTCCAGATGGCGAGCGCGCTCGATGTACTTCTCGATGAACACACCCGCGTCGCTGAAGTTGTTCTGGCCAAGGCGTTTGACCGCTTCGAAGGATTCGCTCAATTCGGCCGCGCTGCGGCATACGCGCATGCCGATGCCGCCACCGCCGGCGGTGCTTTTGAGCATCACCGGGTAGCCGACCTGTTCACCCGCAATCAGCGCCGCGTCGAGGCTGTCGAGCAACTCGGTGCCCTCGAGCATTGGCACGCCATGTTGCTTGGCCAGGGCGCGCGCGGTGTGCTTGAGGCCGAACACGCGCAACTGCTCCGGCGTCGGGCCGATGAAAGCGATGTCGGCGGCTTCGCAAGCCTCGGCGAACGCGGCGTTTTCCGAAAGGAAACCGTAGCCGGGGTGGATCGCCGTGGCGCCGGAGGCTTTGGCGATGGCGAGGATTTTGTCGACCGCCAGGTAGGTGCCGGCGGCCGCGCCTTCACCGAGGCTGTGGGCTTCATCGGCTTGCAAAATGTGCAGGCTCGCGGCATCGGCTTCGGAGTAAACGGCAACGCCTTTGACCTGCACTTCACGCAGGGTGCGCAGGATGCGGCAGGCAATGGCGCCACGGTTGGCAATCAGGACTTTTTCGAACATGGCATAACCCCTGAAGGGGATGCGGGCCGTCCCGCAGTTTTTCGATGAGCGCCGGGGTCGTCCCCGACGGCAGAATCACTTCACTCAAAACCACCACCGAACCCCTGTGGGAGCGGGCTTGCTCGCGAAAGCGGCGTGGCAGTCGACATCAATGTTGAATGTGACGGCCTCTTCGCGAGCAAGCCCGCTCCCACAGTGGGATTAGTGGTGTTTTTGAGGCTTGAGGCACTGGCCTGAACGCGCCTGGCACAGGGCAAACAACCATCTACGCAACCGCGCCATTTTCAGTTCCATACCAGCAGCTCCGCGGGGGTAGGGTTGTAGGCATTGCACGGGTTGTTCAGTTGCGGGCAGTTGGAGATCAGCACGATCACATCCATCTCCGCCCGCAGGTCGACGTATTTGCCCGGCGCCGAAATGCCGTCTTCAAAGGTCAGCCCACCGTCCGCCGTGACCGGCACGTTCATGAAAAAGTTGATGTTCGGTCCGATGTCGCCCTTGCCCAGTCGCCCGTCGTGGACGCAGGCGCGCAGGTAGTTGTCGCGGCAGCTGTGCATGTAGCGTTTTTCCAGCGCGTAACGCACGGTGTTGCTCTCTTGTGCGCAGGCGCCACCGAGGGTGTCGTGACGCCCGCAGGTGTCGGCGACGATGGTCAGCATCGGTTTGCCGAGATTGGAATAGAGCACGCTGCCGGTGCTCAGGTAGACGCTGTTCTGCCGGCGCAACGTGCGCTGCACGTCATAACGTTCCTTGGGATTGGCGACGCTGTAGAACAAGGTATCGACGGCCTGATTGCCTTCCAGGTCGAGGATGCGCAGGGTCTGGCCAGCCTTCACTTCCATCAGCCACGGTTCGCCGGCCGGGATGGTGGCGCGGTAGACCGCGGTTTCGGGAGACTGTTGAGCGGTAGCGATAGCAAGTGACATGGCAGCGATCCTCAGGCGAACAAGCGGTCGGTGTTGATGAAGCCGCGCTCGTTTTCCGGGCGCGAGGTGCGGCAGTGTTCGGCGACGCTGGCGTCGGCGTTCATCCAGCTGAGTTTCAAGGGTTTGGGGGCGTAGTCCGGCGACGGGTCCATCGGATGTTGCAGCGCGGTCAGCACCACCAGCGTGTCCATCGGCGCGTACAACTCGATGTAGTCGCCGGCCTTCGAGTTGCCTTCGACGAAGTGGAAACGCCCGGCCTCATCGACGTTCACGCGGCTGAACAGATTGAGGGTCATCAACAGATCGGAGAGGCCCAACCCCCATTTGCCCAGTTCCACCAACAGGTTGTCGGTGCCGTTGCGAAAGAAGCCGTTGCGCAGTTCCTGATAGCGGCCGGCGCCGTATTTCTCTTCGACTTCTTCAGCGCACAACACACCGCCGAGGCTGTCGCTCCAGCCGCAGGTGTCGGCGGTGATCGCGGCCAGCACGCGGCCCATGTCCGAGTAGAGGCAATGGCCAGTGGTGAGCTTGGCGGTGTGTTGGCATTTGAGGCTGTCGGGCAGGTTCAGGCGCTCGGTTTTTTCATTGGCATTGAGCAGCGTCAGGCTGACGTTGGCGCCGCCGCGCAAGTCGGTCAGGCGCAGCAATTGGCCGCGCTTCAACACGAAAGAACGATGGCCGCCACCGGGGAGCATTTCTTCGGCGAAGGGCGGGAACAGTTGAGTCGAATCAGTCATTTCAAAATTCCTCTAAGCGATGCGAAGCGTGCCCGCCAGCTCAGCCGGCAAGGCGTCGACGGCGGCGCGATTGACGCGGCGGTCGCTGTTCAAAGGGATGTCGTAGGTGATGCGCGCGCCATAGGCGCCGGGGGCGTGCGGGTCGACGCGGACCTTGTCGAACACCAGCAAACGGGTGCCGAGGCTGAAACCCTCGGACAGGTCATGGGTGACCATGAACACCGTCAGTTGCGTCTCGCGCCACAGCTCCAGCAGCAAGGCGTGCATGTCTTTGCGGATGCCCGGATCGAGCGCACCGAACGGTTCGTCGAGCAGCAACACCCGGGGTTTCATGATCAGCGCCTGGGCGATGGCCAGCCGTTGTTGCATGCCGCCGGAGAGCTGCGCCGGGTACTTGTCCAGCGAGTGGCCGAGGCCGACTTTGTGCAGCAGCACCGAGGCCTGTTCGCGGGCTTCTTTTTTAGCGCTGCCGAACAAGCGTCCGAGCAGCGGCGAGCGTGGCAGTTCGAGGCCGAGGGCGACGTTGTCCAGCACGGTCAGGTGCGGGAACACTGAGTAGCGCTGGAACACCACGCCACGGCTGGCATCCGGCTCGCCGGCCAGGGCCTGGCCATCCAGTAGAATCTCGCCGCGACTGGCGCGTTCCTGGCCGAGCAGCAACCGCAGGAAGGTCGATTTGCCGCAACCCGACGCGCCGACCAAGGTGCAGAACTCACCTTCGTTGACGCTGAGGTTCAACCCTTCCAGCACCACCTGATCGGCGTATTGCTGCCAGACGTTTTTTACCGTGATGAAGCTCATGCGCGGGCTCCTTCATACCAGGGGAACGCACGCTGAGTCAGGCGCTTCAGGCCCCAATCCATCAGCCAGGCGAGCAGGGTGATCCACACCACGTACGGCAGAATCACGTCCATCGCCAGGTAACGGCGCACGAGGAAGATCCGGTAGCCGAGTCCATCAGTGGAGGCGATGGCTTCGGCCGCGATCAGGAACAACCACGCCGAGCCGAGCATCAAGCGCAGCGAGATCAGCAGGCGTGGCAACAATTGCGGCAGCACCACGCGCAACATCAGCGTCCAGGTTGAAGCGCCGAGGGTCTGGGCCTTGATCAGCAACTCGACCGGAATTTCCCGGGCGCGTTGTTCCAGATCACGGGCCAGGCACGGGGTGATGCCGATGACGATCAGCATCACTTTCGACAACTCCCCCAACCCGAACACAATGAACAGAATCGGCAGGATCGCCAGCGGCGGCACCATCGATAACACCGTCAACAGCGGCGACAACGGTGCGCCAAACAGCGGCAAGGTCCCGGCGGCGATGCCCAGGCACAGTCCGGCCAGCGCGCTGATACCGAGGCCGATGGCCAGGCGGCGCAGGCTGGACGCGGTGTCTTGCCACAACAGGTATTCACCGGTGCGGGTGTCGGCGGTGAAGGCCAGGCGTTTCACCGCGTCGGTCATCTGTAAGGCGCTTGGCAACAGCTTGTCGTTGGGGTTGTCCGTCAGCCGCTCGGCCGAGCCCATGAAGTAGGCGAACAGCACCAGGGCGAACGGCAGGATCACCAGCAACAGGCGACTCGGGCGATCCGGGTGGCGATTGATCAGGCGCATGGCCAGTCCTCCGGTTTACAGCTTGGCGTCAGCGGCCATCTGCACGTAGGTCGGGTCGAAGCGCAGCTTGAGGTTGGTCTTGTCGCCACTGGTCACGCCATTGGCGAAGGCCATGCCGACCGCGCTGGTGTCCTTGGCGCCTTCACCCAGCAAGCCGTGCTGGAACGAAAACTCGGCGACTTTGCGCATGGTTTCCGGCAGCTGCTTGCTGGTGGAAAAGTCCAGGGCTTCCTTGGGTGTGGCGAACAATTTGGTGGTGTCGAGTTGCGACTGGAAACCGGCCAGGTCAGTGCCCGAGGCTTTGGCCATGTGTTCGAGCGCGACCTTGCTGGCGGCGTTTTTCGCGTTCATCAGCGCGACCACTTCGAACCAGGCGCCGGTCAGCGCTTTGCCCAGGGCCGGGTTGTCTTTGAGGGTGGCGCTGTTGACCACCATCATGTCCATGATTTCGCCGGGGATCTGGCTGGAGTTGAAGACTTCGGTCACCCCGGGCTTGGCCTTGATGTCCGAGAGCATCGGGTTCCAGGTGGTGACGGCGTTGACCTGATCGGTGTTGAAGGCGGCCGAGATGTCGGCGTCGGAGGTGTTGACCACTTTCAGGTCTTTCTCAGTGAGATCGACCGAGTCCAGCGCCCGTGCCAGCAGGTAATGCGAGACGGACAGTTCGACCAGATTGACGTCCATGCCCTTGAGGTCGGTGACTTTCTTGCCATCGCCCTTGAGTACGACGCCGTCGTTGCCGTTGGAGAAGTCGCTGACGATCAGCGCGGTGCTGTCGACGCCACCGGCCGCCGGAATGGTCAGTGCGTCCATGTTGGTCATGGTGCAACCGTCAAACTGGCCAGCGGTGTATTGGTTGATGGATTCGACGTAGTCGTTGAGCTGCACCACATCAATCTTGATGCCGTACTTCTTCGCCCATTTGTCGACGATGCCTTGGCTGCCGGCGTATTCCCACGGCATCCAGCCGGCGTAGATGGTCCAGCAGACGCTGAAGTGGTCTTTTTGGGCGGCCTGGGACGAGACGCTCACGAGGGCTGCGAATGCAGCGGCGAGCAGGGCGGGTAAACGAAGCTTGAGCATGGGTGGTTCTCCAGTTGATCAAGGGCGGGCAGGAGTCAACGCGGCACCGCGAACGGTGGCTTGTCTCCCGGGCTTTTTTCCCGCCGTGTAACCTCAACTGGAGGTCGCCAACTCTCGGACCAGCCACTCGCCTAAGCGAGCCGGAACCCTAGTCAGCCATTGCAAATTGTGGTGCCGCGAACCTTGTGATGACTCCTGCACGGGTTTGCTAAAGCGAGAGCCGTGCCAAGTCGGCTGGAGGGCTCTAGCGTGGGGAGTTACGCGATCAGCGCTTTGGGCAGGGGAGGCGGTGTTGCCTTGTGATGGTGCGTGGGTGCACCGCAATGGATCGGGTCGGCCGCTGATCTGAAGGTCCGGGCCGTTCGGCACTCGTCTTGGGATTGCCAGTCAAAAGTGGTGTCAGCGGGTCTGTTCCGGTTGTGGTCTTTCAGGAGGCCGCCATGTTTCGTCGACTGTTGTTCGGTGTGGTTTTCGGTCTTGGGTTGTCCGGCTGCTATTACTACGCCGGTGGCTACGATGTTTATTCCGCGCCTTATTACTACCCCGGCTATTCACCCTATTCCTACTATTACGGACCGCGTTACTACTACGGTCCGCGCTTTTATGGCGGTTATCGCTATTACTATTGGGGTGGACACGGGCCTCGTTATTACGGCGGTGGATATCGAGGTGGCCACCATTAATCAGTGGCTGAATGATGAAAAACCTTTCATCGGCGACTTGTTTCAATCTGTTTCAAGAACGCACCAGATTTCGAAATCGATGTCTGATCTTTCGACAGTCACCGAATAATTGACTGTCGCCCGCCAGCGTCGCTGGTGTGGCTCACTCGCGGTCCAGGAGGCCGCCATGCTCTGTCGAAAACAGCTCCGCCGAATTCTTCTGATTGCAGTAGTGGGATTGTCTCTTGGTGCGTGCGTGCCCTATTCCGATGGAGGAGGCAGCTACTACAGTTCCGAGGTCTATACCTCGCCAGCGCCCGCCTATTATTCCGGCGGCGGCCCTTATTATTCAGGCGGCGGGGGTTATTACACGCAGCCACGCCGGTACTACGCGCCCCCTGCGCGGTATTACCAGCCAACTCCGCGGTATTACCATCAGCCGCGGGTTTATCAACCAGCACCTCGTTATTACCAGTCGCAACGAGGCGACTACCGGGCCCATGGTTGGGACGGCCGTAACCGCGGTGGATGGAGCAACGACAACCGTGGTAACGGCGGACGCAATCACGGCGGACGAGGCGACCATAACGGTCGCGGCGATCACGATGGCCGAGGCGGCCACCGTTAACCTCATCAGTTAAACGCAATACCTGTGGGAGCGGGCTTGCTCGCGAAGGCGGTGTATCAGACGGCATTAATGTCGACTGACACACCCTCTTCGCGAGCAAGCCCGCTCCCACATTTTGTTTAGTATTCCGTCAGATCGGCCAACGGATGCCGGCCTTCCCAGACCTTATGGAAGTGCGCTTCCACCACCGCATCCGGCACTGTGTTGACGTCCTGCCAGTGCCAATGAGGTTTCTGATCCTTGTCGATCAATCGCGCCCGCACCCCCTCGCTGAACTCCGGGTGACGGCAGCAATTGAGGCTCATCGTGTATTCCATCTGAAAGACTTCGGCCAGCGACATGTGCCGGGCGCGGGCAATCTGTTCCCACACCAGATGCGCGGTCAGGGGCGAGCCCTCGGTCATGGTTTTTGCCGCTCGACTGAACAGCAGATCCGCATGGTCACGCAGATGGCTGATGGCTTTCCAGGCGCAGCGCACATCGCTGACATCCAGCAGTTCATCGATTTTCTGGCGTCGCGGCAGCCACTGCGCTTCGGGCATTTGCGCGACGGCTTCCTGCTGCAAGGCCTTGAGCAGACTGTTGAGTTGCATCGGCGTCTGTTCCTGCCAGTTCAATTGCAGCAAGCCTTCGATCAGCTCTTCTTGCTGTTCATCGAGCAGGAAGCGGTCGGCCAGGTCCAGGTCGATCGCATCGCGACCGTTCATGTGCGCGCCGGTCAGCCCCAGAAACAAGCCGAGCTTGCCGGGCAGCCGTGACAGGAACCAGCTGGCGCCGACATCTGGGTACAGACCGATGCTGATCTCCGGCATCGCCAGACGGCTGCTCGGCGTGACAATCCGGATGCTTGCCCCTTGCAGCAGCCCCATGCCACCGCCCAGCACATAACCATGGCCCCAACAGATCAGCGGTTTGGGGTAGGTGTGCAGGTTGAAGTCCAGGCGATATTCCGCCGCAAAAAAGTGCGCGGCCAAGGGCGGCACTTCGCCCGGATGAGCGCGACAGGCTTCGACCAGGCTGCGCACTTCGCCGCCGGCGCAAAAGGCCTTGGCGCCATTACCGCGCAACAGTACGCAGACGATTTGCGGATCCTTGGCCCACGCGTCCATCTGATCGCTGAGGGCGTTGATCATCGGCAAGGAGAGGGCGTTGAGCGACTTTTCGGCATCCAGGCTGGCAACGCCGATGCGCGCGCCGTCGGTGCCGGTGAGTTCTTCGAAGTGCAGATTCATCGTGACCTCGATAGGGAAATTGAGCGTTCAGTATGATCGCTGTACAGGAAAGTGCCGGATCTGCGTCAGATCAATTGACAAGCGTGATGGGCTTTCCTAGGGTTCGCCCCATTGTTTTTGCCGGATGTAACCATGACTGCTGACGACCGTATCAAACTCGAACCGAGCTGGAAGGAGGCGCTACGTGCCGAATTCGACCAGCCCTACATGGCAGAGTTGCGTAATTTCCTGCAGCAGGAGCGTGCGGCCGGCAAGGAGATCTATCCGCCGGGCCCAATGATTTTCAACGCACTTAACTCCACGCCACTGGACAAGGTCAAGGTCGTCATCCTCGGCCAGGACCCGTATCACGGCCCGGGACAGGCTCACGGGCTGTGCTTCTCGGTGCAACCGGGCGTGCCGACGCCGCCGTCGCTGGTGAACATCTATAAAGAGTTGAAACGCGACCTGAACATCGACATTCCCAATCACGGCTACCTGCAGAGCTGGGCCGAGCAGGGCGTGTTGATGCTCAATACCACCATGACGGTCGAGCGGGCCAACGCCAATGCGCACAAGGACAAGGGCTGGCAGTTTTTTACGGATCGGATCATTGAAGTGGTCAGCGAGCAGCAACCGCATCTGGTGTTCATGCTGTGGGGCGCGCATGCACAGAGCAAACAGAAATTGATCGATGCGACCAAGCATCTGGTGCTGACGTCGGTGCATCCGTCACCGTTGTCCGCTTATCGCGGCTTTCTCGGTTGCGGGCACTTCAGCCGGACCAACAAGTTTCTTGAGCAGAATGGCGAAACGCCGATCGAGTGGCGGTTGCCGCCAGTCTAAAAGCTTCGCGGGCAAGCCTCGCTCCTACGGGACTTGCACTGGACCTGTAGGAGCGAGGCTTGCCCGCGAAGGTGACAACTCGGTCTACCGGTCTGGTTCCGGCTCGCGATTCCAATACCTGAACAACGGCTCCGCCAAAAACAGCACAAACAACAGCCGCATCACCTGCATCGCCGTCACCAGTGGCACCGACAACTGCAATGTCTCCGCCGTCAGGCTCATTTCAGCAATGCCGCCGGGCATCATGCCCAGCGTCAGCGAACGCAAATCCAGATGCGTCAGCGCACTCAATCCCAATGCCGCCGCCGTGGCGATCAACATGGTCAACACCGTCCCGATCAAGGTCCTGCCCATAAAGGAAGGCGCCCGCCGGAAAAACTGCCGATTGAAATGACAACCCAAACCGCTGCCGATCAGCCATTGACCAATCTGGCTGCCACCATTGGGCAAACCGATGTGCAAATCCCAACCAATGCTCACCGCCGCACTCACCAGCAACGGCCCGAACAGCCACGGATTGGGTTGACGAAGACGTTCCCAGAGCCAGGCCGCCAGCGCACCTGCCGGGAATAGAAGGGCCAGCCACCACCCATTGACGGTGCTTGGGTGCAAGACCGGTGCGCCGTAACCCAGCAAGTATTTGAAGGCCGCCGGCACGCACAGCACCACCACCAACACTCGCAAACTTTGCCCCGCCGCCACGCGACTGAGCACCGCGCCATTGCGTGCGCCGAGGTTGACCATCTCGCCGGAGCCGCCCGGCATGCTGGAAAAGAACGCGGTGGCGCGATCCTCCCCGGTGCGCCGCATCAACCAGACCCCGACCACGGCGGACAGGCTGGTGATCAATGCACCGAAGAAGATCAGACCGAAGTGACTCAACACCTGCTCCATCACCACCGGGGTGAAGTGCAGGCCGATACCGATGCCGACCACCCACTGGCCGCACTTGCGGCCGCCAGGGATTTCCGCCAGTTGCCAGGGCGTCAGGCAGCGCACCAGGATGATCGCCAGCAACGAGCCGACCATCCACGGCAGCGGCCAGCCGACCAGACTGGCGAGGTAACCGCCCAGCGCGCCGACCAGCGGCGTACCCCACCAGGCTTTGAAGGGTGTTCGATCAGACATCGGCGATAACGCGCCGGGCAACCGAACGTTTGCGCCAGATCCGCAGGATCGGCATCAGCAGCATGACCGCGGTCAGCACCCAGACGCCGAACGTGATCGGGCTCGACCAGAGGATTTCCAGCGCACCGTTGGAGATCGACAGCGCGCGACGCAGGTTCTGCTCCATCAAACCACCGAGGATGAAGCCCAGCAGCACGGGCGATAATGGGAAGTCTAGCTTGCGCAGGATGTAACCGAAGATGCCGATGCCGATCATCAGGAACAGGTCGAAGGTGGTGGCGTGCACCGCGTAGACGCCGATCCCGGTGATGATCGCGATCACTGGCACCAGCGCCCAGTTCGGCACGGCAAGGATGCGGGTGAAGATGCGGATCATCGGAATGTTGAGGATCACCAGCATGACGTTGGCGACGAACAGCGAGGCGATCAGGCCCCAGACGATGTCCGGTTGTTGCTGGAACAGCAGCGGTCCGGGGGTGATGTTGTACAGCGACAGCGCGCCGATCATCACCGCCGTGGTGCCCGAGCCTGGAACGCCGAGGGTCAGCATGGGCACCAGCGCGCCGCAGGCCGCACCGCCGATGGCGGTTTCCGGGGCGGCGAGGCCGCGCATGTCACCTTGGCCGAACGTGCCTTTGGCGCCGGCGATGCGTTTTTCGGTCATGTAGGCCACAGCGCTGGCGAGGGTCGCGCCCGCACCCGGCAACACGCCCATGATGAACCCCAACAGGCCACACCGGATGTTCACCACGAACACCGACGACGCTTCCTTGAAGTTGAACATCATCCGGCCGGTGGCTTTCACCGCTTCCTGGCCACGATGGGTTTTTTCCAGCAGCAGGAGAATTTCACTGATCGAGAACAGGCCTAATACCAGAACGACGAACTGAATGCCGTCAGTCAAATGGATGTTGTCCCCGGTAAAACGGTACACACCGCTGTTGGCGTCAATGCCGACGGTCGACAGAAACAGACCGATCAGGGCGGCAATGAACGTCTTCAACGGACGATCGCCGGCCATGCCGCCAAGGCAGACAATTGCAAACACCATCAGCACGAAATATTCCGCCGGACCGAAGGCAATCGCCCATTTCGCCAGCAACGGCGCGAACAGCACCATGCCGCAGGTGGCGATGAACGCACCGATGAACGAACTCCACGCTGACAGCGACAGCGCTACACCGGCCAAGCCTTTGCGGGCCATCGGGTAGCCGTCGAGGGTGGTCATGACGGTGGACGCTTCACCGGGAATGTTCAGCAGGATCGAGCTGATCCGGCCGCCGTATTCGCAACCCAGGTAAACCGCTGCCAACAGGATCAGCGCCGACTCCGGCGGCAGGCCCAGGGCGAACGCGATCGGGATCAACAACGCCACGCCATTGATCGGGCCCAGGCCGGGCAGCAGGCCGACAACGGTACCGATCAGGGTGCCGCAGAGCGCGGTCACCAGGTTATACGGGGTCAGCGCAACGCCGAAGCCCTGACCCAAATAGCCAAGAGTATCCATATCAGTTCTCCAGGACGTCGAGTACGCCCAAGGGCAGTGGCACGTCCATCAACTTGTCGAACAGCAGGTAAAGACCGATGGCCATCAGGCTGATGATCAACGCGCTCGGTAGCCAGCGACCGCCATACAGGCGAGCCATGGGGACGCCGATCAGGATGCTGGCGACGATAAAACCAAGGGGTTCGAAGGTGCCGGCGAACACCAGCAACAACACCACACAGATGCCGATCTTGATCAGCGTTTCACGGTCCAGTTTCGGGTCGTCGTCGCTGTGGATGATCGGCGTCGGCCGAAACATCATGTACAGCAAGCCGAGCCCCATCAAACCGAGCATCAGTAGCGGAAACGCGCGAGGGCCCACCGGTTCGTAGGAAAAAGCCGCCTGGTACGGCCAGGCCATCAGTGCCAGGCCGACACAGGCCAGCAACAGCACCGAAGCAAAAATGCGTTGTAAGAGCATGGGAAACTCCTGTGCCACGGCCCCGCAAATCGGGGGCCGCAGCCGCTAGACAGAGGCGATCACTGGATCAGGCCGAACTCTTTGGCCAGCACTTTGTAGTCCGCGACTTGCTTCTTCACGTAGGTGTCCAGCTCCGGACCGGTCATGGCGAACGGGAAGAGCTCACGCTGATCGCGCAGCTTGGCGAAGTCTTCGGACGCCAGCAGTTTGTCGAAGGCCTCTTTCCACCAGGCGTAGTCTTCGTCGCTGACCTTCGGCCCGAGGTAGAAACCACGAACCACTGGCCAGACGATGTCGTAGCCTTGCTCTTTGGCGGTTGGAATGTCTTTCATTTCCGGCTCGTCCAGGCGCTTCTCGGAGAACACGGCGAGCAAGCGCATGTCACCGCTCTGGATGTGCGGCATGGAGTCGGAGATGTCGGTGCTGCCGACCTGGATGTGGCCGCCGAGCAGGGCGGTGGCGATTTCACCGCCGCCTTCGAGGGCGACGTAACGCAGGTCGCGCGGGTTGATCCCGGCAGCCTTGGCGATCAGCGCGGTCTGCATCCAGTCCTGGCTGCCGACGGTGCCGCCGGAACCGATCACCACTTTGCTCGGATCTTTCTTCAGCGCCTGCACCAGATCGTCCAGGGACTTGTAGGGCGAATCGCTTTTCACTGCGATGGCGCCGTAGCTGGTGCCGACGGCGGCCAGCCAGCGAACGTTGGTTTCATCGAAACGACCGAACTTGCCTTGGGCCAGGTTCAGCAGCGAGCCGCTGGACCACGCCACCAGCGTGCCGGCATCCGCCGGACGTTGAGCAACCACCGCGTTGTACGCCACCGCGCCGACACCGCCGGGCATGTAGGTCACGCGCATCGGTTTGGTCAGCAGTTTTTCGTTCACCAGCGCGCTTTGCGCCAGTTTGCAGGTCAGGTCGAAACCGCCGCCTGGCGAGGCCGGGGCGATGCATTCCGGGCGTTTTGGTTCGGCCATCAGTTGACCGGCGAACAGCATGCAGCTGGCGGCGAGAGCGAAACGGCGCAGTGATCGATTCATTGTTGTCTCCACGGGAGTTTTTGTTTTTGGGGATGTTTCAGGTGCGGCGGTTTCGCGCCGTGCAGCCGGTAACGGCGCTGGCAAGCGTGAACGATGGGGATTGAATAAACGGGCGGGGCGGGTAAACCTGAAGCTGTCTGGCCAGCATGGTGCAGTACCTCGTTATTGTTCTTATTGGCGAAAACGCATCAAGGCGTTTTTCGGGAGCTACATTTCAAAGCACGATCGGGTGGTCTGCAGTCGAAACCATCCGTGGGCCGACTCTAACGGGCCAACCTTTCACTAACCTTTCAGTTGGCTTTCACAGTTTTCAGGCTTCACAGCGGCGGATGCGGCTGTAAACTCCGCGCCAAAGAATGGCGTCGACCATCCCTGAATGAGGTAAAGATCCATGCGTGTTCTGCTCGTCGAAGACCATCTGCAGCTCGCCGAAAGTGTCGCCCAGGCGCTCAAGAGCACCGGGCTGACCGTGGATGTGCTGCACGACGGCGTGGCGGCCGACCTGGCCTTGAGCAGCGAGGAATACGCGGTGGCGATCCTCGATGTCGGCCTGCCGCGCATGGATGGTTTCGAAGTGCTGGCGCGCCTGCGGGCCCGGGGCAAAAACCTGCCGGTGCTGATGCTGACCGCGCGCAGCGACGTCAAGGACCGGGTGCATGGGCTCAATCTCGGCGCCGACGATTACCTGGCCAAACCGTTCGAACTGACCGAACTCGAAGCCCGGGTCAAAGCCTTGTTGCGGCGCAGTGTGCTGGGGGGCGAGCGTCAACAGCGCTGCGGCGTGCTGGCCTATGATCTGGACACTCGGCGCTTCACCCTCGGTGAAGAATTGCTGACCCTGACCTCCCGCGAACAGGCAGTCCTCGAAGCGTTGATCGCCCGGCCCGGTCGGGTGATGAGCAAAGAGCAACTGGCCGCTCAAGTGTTTGGCCTGGACGAGGAAGCCAGCCCGGATGCGATCGAAATCTACGTCCATCGCCTGCGCAAGAAACTCGACGGTCAACCGGTCGCCATCGTGACCTTCCGCGGCCTCGGCTATTTGCTGGAAAGCCGCGATGCATAAGCCCAGCAGCCTGCGCTGGCGGTTGTTGTGGAACCTCGCGCTGTTGTTGGTGGTGTTAATGCTGGCCAGTGGTTTGAGCGCGTACTGGAATGGTCGCGAAGCTGCTGACACGGCGTATGACCGGACCCTGCTGGCGTCGGCGCGGACCATTGCCGCCGGCGTGTCCCAGCGAGATGGCAGCCTCAGCGCCGACGTGCCTTACGTAGCCCTCGACACCTTCGCCTACGACAGCGCCGGGCGGATTTTCTATCTGGTCAACGACATCAATCAGAAGCTGATTTCCGGTTACGAAAACCTCCCGCCACCGCCTCCGGGAACGCCGCGGACCGATGACTATCCGGCGCTGGCACGTTTCTATAACGCCCAATACCGTGGGCAGAACGTGCGCGTGGTGAGCCTGCTAAAACCCGTGAGCGAGCCGAACATGAACGGTATGGCGGAAATCCGCGTGGCCGAAACCGACGAGGCGCGGGTCGCCATGGCCCGCAGTCTGGCGGCGGACACCTTGCTGCGTCTGGGCATGCTGGCGGTCGGTGCGTTGCTGATGGTGTGGTTCGCGGTCAGCGCGGCGTTGCGTCCGCTGGAGCGCTTGCGCACGGCGGTGGAAGAGCGTCAGTCGGATGATTTGCGGCCATTGCCACTGGTGGAAGTGCAGCATGAATTGTGGCCGCTGGTGCGTGCGCTCAATCACTTTACCGAGCGCCTGCGCGGGCAGTTCGAGCGCCAGGCGCAGTTCATCGCCGACGCTGCCCATGAACTGCGTACGCCATTGGCGGCGCTCAAGGCGCGACTCGAACTGGGCCTGCGTTCAAACGAACCGCAAACCTGGCGCAGCACCCTGGAAACCGCTGCCCAAGGCACCGATCGCCTGACTCACCTGGCCAATCAATTGCTTTCGCTGGCGCGGGTTGAGAACGGGGCTCGAGCGATTGCCGAGGGCGGCGCGCAGTTGTTGGACCTGAGTCAGTTGGCGCGCGAGCTGGGCATGGCCATGGCGCCGTTGGCCCACGCACGCGGCGTAGCGCTGGCACTGGAGGCGGACGAGCCGGTGTGGCTGCGCGGCGAGCCGACGTTGTTGAACGAATTGCTGAGCAATCTGGTGGACAACGCCCTCGCGCACACGCCGCCGGGCGGCAATGTGATTCTGCGGGTCACGGCACCGGCGGTGCTGGAGGTCGAAGATGACGGACCGGGGATTCCCATTGATGAGCGGGATCGGGTGTTCGAGCGCTTTTACCGGCGTAATCAGCAGGTCGCAGGCTCGGGGCTGGGGTTGGCGATTGTGGGTGAGATTTGTCGCGCGCACCTGGCGCAGATCAGTCTGCATGATGGAGAGTCAGCGGGGTTGAAGGTGCGGGTGAGTTTTATCGCGGGGGAGTGAGGTATTTGTACGGGCCTCGTCGCGGGTAAGCCTCGCTCCTACAGATATTGCGCGATCCTTGTAGGAGCGAGGCTTGCCCGCGAAGCTTTTAGTAAAACATCGAGCGCGATTCTTCCAGATCCCGGCACATCGACTCGTTTTCCGGATCGATCCCCAATTTCTTGAAGGCCGGGACGTTAAACGCATCGATACGGGCGAGCGGGTGGTCGGTGTCCTTGTGGCAATACAGGCTTGCCACCTGAACCAGATCGACATAATCGACCCGCTCCGACTGGCGCTTGAAATCCAGGTACAACCCCGGCAACTGCACCAGCATTTCCGGAAATTCCCAGACCCTGAGCAGCTTGTCGCCGATCAAGGGATGAATGCGGTCGATGACGTGGTTGAGGCTGACCGGGTCAGACAGCAATTCGTAATGGTCTTCGGCGTACGTCAGGATCGGCAGCACGCCAATTTGATGCACCAGTCCGCCAAGGGCTGCCTGATCTGGTTTGAGTTGCGTGTAACTGCGGCACAGCGCATAGCTGACGCCAGCGATTTCCAGGCTTTTACGCCAGACATCGCGCATTTTCTGTTCCACCACCTCAGAGCGGGCGTGGAAAATCTGTTCCATCACCAGACCGATCGCCAGGTTGCTGCTGTAGTTGACGCCCAGCCGCGTGATCGCCGTGTGCAGGTCCGTGACTTCCTGAGTCGCGCGCAGCAGCGGGCTATTGACCACTTTGATCAGGCGCGCCGACAACGCCGTATCACGGCCGATCACTTTGCTCAGGGCGCTGACACTGACTTCCGGATCTTCAGCGGCCTTGCGAATCTGCAGGGCCACTTCCGGTAACGTTGGCAGAACCAGGTCATCGTTATCGATGGCCTCAACCAAATCCTGTTGGACCTTATCCGCCAGCTCGCTCATTTCTTTTCTCTAGGTGTTGCAACAAGTGCTGCGGTTAACGCTGGATTTCGCGATCGCGATCCAGTTGATAAGGCAGGTCGAGCAGGTGCAGGGCCGGCCCTTCGAGGGTGCCCAGATGAATGTCGCCACCTTCTGCTGCTTCGGCTTGCAGCACGGCCAGGAGTTCAATGTTTTGCCCGGCGTTGGCGGCCAGCACCACTTCGCCGATCGAACTGCCGTGGGACGGGGAAAACAGGGGCGTGCCGGGTTCAGGCAATTCGCTGGCATCCAGGCTCAGGCGATACAAGCGGCGCTTGAGTTTGCCCAGGTACTGCATGCGCGCGACGATTTCCTGGCCGGTGTAGCAACCCTTTTTGAAACTCACGCCACCAACGGCTTGCAGGTTGAGCATCTGCGGGATGAACAACTCGCGGGTACTCGGCATGACCTGGCCGATCCCTGCGCGGATCTGGCCCAGCAGCCATTGATTGAGCGTGCCTTCGGACAGCAGGGCGGACAGCTTGCCCTTGGTGACGTCGGCCTGATCGGCAGCGACCCACAGTTCAGCGCGATCCGGCGAGACGCGAATGGCCATCAGACCTTCATGACGCGCGACACTGTCGGTGTCTGCCGGCAGCTCAAGACCCAGGCTGCTGAGTGCGGCATCTCCATGATCGAGGCCGAAGCGGACCCAGGCGGCGCTTTCATCGGTCAGTTTGGATTTCGAGAACACGGCGTACTTTTTCAGGTCCGCCAACTGTGGCTCAAGCAGTTCGGTGGCCATCGCCAGCAGGACGCCGTCGCCTTGCAGCACGATGCGGAAACTCGACTGCATCCGGCCTTTCTGCGTGCAGCGGGCACCCAGGCTGGCCTGGGTGTCGCTCAGGTAATTGAGGTTGCAGGTCAATTGGCCTTGCAGGAATTTGCTGGCGTCCGCGCCGCGGACTGCAAGAACGCCTTCATGGGACAGGGTGCAGAAAAAAGCAGAATCGGCCATGGGTCATCGCAGGGTAAAGAGTCTGGGGGACATCATAAGGGGGCGCTCTTGAAATGGGTAGTTCACAAAGGATCGATGGCGCCCGACCAAAGCCGAGTGTTCGACCGGGCTCGGGGCTGTATACTTGCCGCCTATTTGAGGAGCGCTCCATGGTCGAAGATGTTGAACTGAATCGCCTCTACTGGCACAGCCGCCGCGGCATGCTCGAGCTTGACGTGTTGCTGGTGCCGTTCGTGAAAGAGGTCTACCCGCACCTCAACGACGTCGACCGCGATTGCTATCGCAAGCTGCTCGAATGCGAAGATCAGGACATGTTCGGCTGGTTCATGGAACGCGCCGAGTCGGAAGATCCGGAGCTTCAGCGCATGGTTCGCATGATCCTGGATCGTGTCCAACCCAAGTAACGCGTTCGAATGCCGCTGGCATGCCTCGCGGCAGTTGCTGGCGGCGTATCTTGTAGCCCAGCTGTTCGCGCTGGGTTCGTTGTTTCTTCTCTCGATTCCAGTCTGGGCGCTTCTGCTCGGCTTTACGCTGTGCGTGGCTCACGGCGTCTGGCTGCTGCCGCGACAGATTTTGCTGACACATCCACAGGCATTTCGCGGTTTACGTCGAGATGCCGATGGCTGGCAGTTGTGGAATCAAGCCTCAGGCTGGCAACCCGTTCAGCTACGACCGGACAGCCTGGCGTTGCCGTTGGTCGTGGTGTTGCGTTTTCGACTGCGAGGCGAGCGGCGAGTCCGATCGATCTGCGTTCCCCGCGACTCGCAGGCGGCGGATGTGCACCGACGCCTGCGCGTGAGGCTTGCATTCAGTCGGCGTAGGTGGGCGGCACCAGAATAGTGTCCAGCGCGACTGGCAGCAGGTTCGGGTAGTCGAGGGTGTAATGCAGGCCGCGACTTTCCTTGCGCTCCATGGCGGATTGAATCATCAGCTCCGCCACCTGGGCCAGGTTACGCAGCTCGATCAAATCCCGACTGACCTTATAGTTGCTGTAGAACTCGTCGATTTCGTCCAGCAACAACCGCACGCGGTGCTGCGCGCGTTGCAAGCGCTTGTTGGTGCGCACGATGCCGACGTAGTCCCACATGAACCGCCGCAGTTCATCCCAGTTGTGCGCAATGATCACGTCTTCATCGGAGTCGGTGACCTGGCTCGCATCCCAGACGGGCAGGGCGATCGGAATCGATACCTGCGGCAACTGTTCCAGAATGTCCGCCGCGGCCGAACGGGCGTAGACGAAGCACTCCAGCAGCGAGTTGCTGGCCATGCGGTTGGCGCCGTGCAGGCCGGTGAAACTGGTTTCGCCAATGGCATACAGGCCCGGCACGTCGGTGCGACCGTTCTGATCGACCATCACACCGCCGCAGGTGTAGTGCGCCGCCGGAACCACCGGGATCGGTTGCTTGGTGATGTCGATGGAAAACTCGAGGCAGCGCTCGTACACCGTCGGGAAGTGAGTCTTGATGAACGCTTCGGGCTTGTGGCTGATGTCCAGATAGACGCAGTCGACCCCCAGGCGCTTCATCTCATGGTCGATGGCGCGGGCGACGATGTCCCGAGGCGCGAGTTCGGCGCGTGGGTCGAAGCGTTGCATGAAGCGTTCGCCGTTGGGCAGCTTCAGGTGTGCACCTTCGCCGCGCAGGGCTTCGGTGATCAGGAAACTCTTGGCTTGCGGGTGATAAAGGCAAGTCGGGTGGAACTGGTTGAACTCAAGGTTGGCCACCCGGCAGCCCGAACGCCACGCCATGGCGATGCCGTCACCGCAGGCGCCGTCGGGGTTGCTGGTATAGAGGTAGACCTTCGCCGCTCCGCCGGAGGCGAGGATCACGAATCGTGCGCCGTAGGTGTCGACTTCACCGGTGGTGCGATTCAGTACGTAAGCACCGAGGCAGCGATCGCCTTCCAGGCCCAGGCGTTTTTCGGTGATCAGATCGATGGCGACCCGCTGCTCCAGCAGTTCGATGTTCGGTCTCAGTCTGGCCTGGGCGAGCAGGGTTCTGAAAATCGCCGCGCCCGTGGCATCGGCGGCATGAATGATGCGCCGATGACTGTGACCGCCTTCGCGGGTCAGGTGAAACTCGAATCCACCGTCTTCGGTGCCGGATTGTTCATCGCGGGTAAACGGTACGCCTTGGTCGATCAGCCATTGAATGGCTTCTTTACTGTGCTCGACGGTAAAGCGCACGGCGTCTTCGTGGCAAAGTCCACCGCCGGCATTGAGGGTGTCGTCGACGTGGGATTCGACAGTATCGGTGTCATCCAGAACGGCAGCGACGCCACCCTGGGCCCAAAACGTGGAGCCGTTGGCGAGGTCGCCTTTGCTCAGTACGGCAATGCGCAAATGTCCGGGCAAGGTCAGCGCAAGGCTCAAACCGGCAGCGCCGCTGCCAATGACCAGAACATCGTGTTGAAACTGTTGGCTCATTTCAGGATTCCGCTCAAAGCGACCCGGGTCGGGGTTGGCGCAAGACTCCTGGAACGGCGAGTCAAGGCAGCCACACAGCCCACTAGTATATAGAGGGGGGGAGCGGCACAATACCCGAGCGCATATGGCATTGTGAAACTACTGTGACGGAAAATACCCGACGCTTCGTCGGATGGTTTTTCGGCCGGTTCGGCGACTAGGCGACTGTATCAACGATTTAACAGTCTTTTTCTATTCACGGTTGCACAATGTCCCTTTCGTCCGGCTATAAATATTTGGAACTTTTGCCAAAGGCCCAAGATCAATAGACGGTGCCTGAAAAGAAGGACAGTGTCGGTTTCAGGTCGGGGCTTGTGGTTTGGCCCTTGCAGTGAATCCGACGACAAGATTATTCGCGCAGCCGGGTCATGCCGAGCTGCGCTTTTCGTGCGTGCCAAATCAGAGCCCGCAGGAAACTTGCTTGGAGGGGGAGAACTTTTGCGAAAAGCCCGAGTCTATGTTTGCAAGTCTGGTCGTTTAGTTATGCAAGCCTCCTCCGAGCTTATCGAGGAGTGTTCATGCTAACCCAGGAAGAGGATCAGCAGCTCGTCGAGCGCGTTCAACGCGGCGACAAGCGAGCTTTCGATCTGCTAGTGCTGAAATACCAGCACAAAATTCTCGGGTTGATCGTGCGTTTCGTGCACGACACCCATGAAGCCCAGGATGTGGCACAGGAAGCCTTTATCAAGGCCTACCGCGCACTTGGAAACTTTCGCGGAGACAGCGCGTTTTATACGTGGCTTTACCGCATCGCCATCAACACGGCGAAGAATTATCTGGTTTCACGCGGCCGTCGGCCGCCGGATAGCGATGTCAGTTCCGAAGATGCAGAGTTCTACGATGGCGATCATGGCCTCAAGGATCTCGAGTCGCCAGAGCGTGCATTGCTGCGGGATGAGATCGAAGGCACCGTCCATCGAACCATTCAGCAACTGCCAGAAGATTTGCGTACGGCGTTAACTTTACGTGAATTCGATGGTCTGAGTTACGAGGACATTGCAGCCGTCATGCAATGTCCGGTGGGTACCGTGCGCTCCCGGATTTTCCGCGCTCGGGAGGCCATCGATAAAGCCCTGCAGCCGTTGTTGCAGGAAAACTGAGACAGCGGCGATAGCCAAGAGAGGAACGCCATGAGTCGTGAAGCCCTGCAGGAATCGCTGTCCGCAGTGATGGATAACGAAGCGGACGAACTGGAATTGCGTCGGGTATTGAATGCCTTTGACGATGTTGAAACCCGTGAAACATGGGCTCGTTATCAGATCGCTCGGGCAGTTATGCACAAGGATCTGCTGCTTCCACGTCTGGACATCGCCGCGGCAGTTTCTGCTGCTCTGGCTGACGAAGCCGTACCGGCAAAAGCCTCCCGTGGTCCATGGCGCAGCCTGGGTCGTCTGGCTGTCGCTGCTTCGGTAACCGTTGCCGTGTTGGCAGGTGTACGTCTGTACAACCAGGACGAGATCGCTGGTGTTGAACTTGCTCAACAATCCAATCAGCCAGCCCTGGCCGTTCCTCAGGTCAAAGGTCCAGCTGTATTAGCAGGCTACAATGAGAGTTCGGAAGCCACTGGCCCTATGGCCAACGGCGTATTGCAAGGTCAGCCAGGCTGGCACGATCAGCGTCTGCCAGGTTACTTGCGCCAACATGCTCAACAAGCTGCACTGAAAGGTACTGAGAGCGCTCTGCCTTACGCTCGTGCAGCAAGCCTGGAAAACCGTTAAGGAGGATCATGCGCGCCATCCCTCTACTTTCGCTTCTGCTCGGTGGCTGGTTTGTTGTTCCAGCCCACGCCGATGAAGCCCAGGACTGGTTGACCCGTCTTGGTCAGGCCGAGCAACAGCAAAGCTTTCACGGCACTTTCGTATACGAGCGTAACGGTAGTTTTTCTACCCATAACATCTGGCATCGTGTCCAGGATGGCAAAGTCCGCGAGCGTTTACTCCAGCTCGATGGCTCCGCACAGGAAGTCGTGCGCATTGATGGGCATACTCAATGCGTCAGCGGCGCCCTGATCGCAGGGCTTGGGGATTCACCCAATTCTGCTGCTCGTGCACTCGATCCACAAAAGCTGAAAAATTGGTATGAGCTTGCCGTCATTGGCAAGTCGCGTGTGGCTGGGCGTGCGGCAGTGATTGTTTCGCTGACGCCACGCGATCAGCATCGTTACGGTTTTGAACTTCACCTGGATAAGGAAACCGGCTTGCCATTGAAGTCATTGTTGCTCAATGACAAAGGGCAGTTGCTGGAGCGTTTCCAGTTCACCCAGTTGAACACCACCAGCGTGCCGTCTGACAGTGACTTGCAGGCAGGCGAAGATTGCAAGGCTGTCAACCTCGACAGCGACAAGGCTTCAGCCGTAAAGGCTGCCCAGGTTTGGCATTCGGACTGGCTTCCCCCCGGTTTTGAGTTGACCAGCAGCAGCGCCCGCAAGGATCCAGAGACCAAAACCCAGGTCAACAGTCTGATGTATGACGATGGTCTGGCACGGTTCTCGGTATTTCTTGAGCCATTGAACGGCGCCACCATCACTGACACCCGCACCCAGCTAGGCCCAACCGTTGCTGTTTCTCGACGCTTGACGACCCCTCAAGGCGAGATGATGGTGACCGTGGTCGGTGAGATTCCAATTGGTACTGCTGAACGGATTGCGCTGTCCATGCGCTCCGATGCCACTGCAACCAAGTAGTGAGCTGATATCGAAATGTTTGGTGAGCATTTCAATTTGCAAAAAAACCTGAATTTTTCTATAGGTCAGAGCCTCACGGCTCTGGCCTTGTTTTGTTGTTCCCGGAACAAAAATACCGGCGTATCTTTCCCGGTGTTCCTTGCTCCATATCGCTTAACCATGCTCGTCGTAACGGGAGCCGTATGTCGATACCTCGCTTGAAGTCTTATCTATCCATTTTTGCCACCGTGCTGGTGCTCGGTCAGGTGGTCACTGCTCAGGCAGTCGAACTGCCTGACTTCACCCAACTGGTCGAGCAAGCCTCGCCTGCGGTGGTGAACATCAGTACCACGCAAAAGCTGCCGGACCGCAGAGTGTCCAGCCAGATGCCCGACCTTGAGGGCCTGCCACCCGCGCTACGCGAGTTCTTCGAGCGGGGCATGCCGCAGCAGCCACGTTCGCCTCGCGGTGATCGTCAGCGTGAAGCGCAGTCCCTGGGCTCAGGTTTCATCATTTCGCCTGACGGCTACATCCTGACCAACAACCACGTGATCGCCGATGCTGACGAAATTCTCGTTCGTCTCTCCGACCGCAGTGAGTTGAAAGCCAAGCTGGTTGGCACCGATCCACGTTCCGACGTGGCGCTGCTGAAAATCGAAGGCAAGGATCTGCCCGTCCTGAAACTGGGCAAATCCCAGGACCTGAAGGCCGGCCAGTGGGTCGTAGCGATCGGTTCGCCGTTCGGTTTCGACCATACCGTGACCCAAGGTATCGTCAGCGCTGTCGGTCGTAGTCTGCCGAACGAAAACTATGTGCCGTTCATCCAGACCGACGTGCCCATCAACCCGGGTAACTCAGGTGGTCCGCTGTTCAACCTGGCCGGTGAAGTGGTCGGGATCAACTCGCAGATCTACACCCGATCCGGTGGCTTCATGGGCGTGTCGTTCGCGATCCCTATCGATGTGGCCATGGACGTTTCCAATCAGCTGAAAAGTGGCGGCAAAGTCAGCCGTGGCTGGTTGGGTGTCGTGATCCAGGAAGTGAACAAGGATCTGGCCGAGTCGTTCGGTCTTGAGAAACCAGCCGGTGCGCTGGTGGCCCAGATCCAGGAAGACGGCCCGGCTGCCAAGGGTGATCTGCAAGTCGGCGACGTGATCCTCAGCATGAACGGTCAACCGATCGTCATGTCTGCCGATCTGCCGCACCTGGTGGGCGCACTGAAAGAAGGCGAGAAAGCCAAACTTGAAGTGATTCGCGACGGCAAGCGCAAGAATGTCGAGCTGACCGTTGGCGCTATCCCTGACGAAGGCAAAGAGCTGGACTCGAAACTCAAGTCCGGTGTTGAAACCAACAGCAATCGCCTGGGCGTTGCCGTCGCCGATCTGACTGCTGAGCAGAAGAAAACCTACGACCTTAAAGGTGGTGTGGTAATCAAGGAAGTTCAGGATGGTCCTGCATCGCTTATCGGCTTGCAGCCAAATGATGTGATCACTCACCTGAACAACCAGGCTATCAACGACAGCAAGGAGTTCGCTGAAATCGCCAAGGCACTGCCGAAGAATCGTTCGGTGTCCATGCGGGTTCTGCGTCAAGGTCGTGCCAGCTTCATCACCTTCAAACTGGCTGAATAAACCGGTTGTCGGCTGAATAAGAAACCGCCTCGAAAGAGGCGGTTTTTTTGTGTCTGCGTTTTATGGTCCGGAAGACGGTCAGCCCATCATGTCCTTGACCATGCGCTCCTGCTCCATCAGCTCACGCTGCCGGGCGTCGATACGTGACGACAACGGGAAGTTGCTGCCAGCCTTACGCTTGGCGAAGTCCAGTTGCTGAATGGCCTGGCGATAGTCGCCAACCAGGGCAAAGTATTCCGCCCGAGCCTGATGCAAACCGATGATGTTGCCGGACAGGCCCCGCGTCTCGGCCACCTGATACCACACGTCCGGATCATCCGGACGCGACTTGAGCAACCCTTCGAGTGCTTTCTCGGCATCTGCCGCGCGGTTTTGTTTCAGCAGCAGATCGACACGCACCTGGTTCAGCGGATAGTTGTCTGGGTATTGAGTCAGCATCCGGTCAACCCGAGTTTGAGCATCGGGCAGACGATTGTTGGTGATGTCCAGATCCACCTGCGCCAGGTTGTAGATGATCTCGTTCGGTGATTTGGCCAAGAGCAGCTTGAGATTCTCCCGTGCCTCATTCAGCTGGCCACCCTTGATCTGGGCGATCGCCAAGCCATACCGGGCAACGTCGTTTTTCGGGTTCTCGTCGAGTTGCGCGCGAAAACGCTTCGCACCCAGGCCTGGGGTTTCTTCATAGACCAGTTGAACGCGAGCACGAATCAGCTGATACCGCATGGTGTCTTCGATGCCACCCTGTTTCGCCTGTTCGGCGCGGTTGCGGGTGTCGGCGATCCGCGATTCGGTCACCGGGTGAGTCAGCAGGAATTCCGGCGGCTTGGCGTCGAAACGGTATTGACGCATCAACCGTTCAAACATGGTCGGCATCGACCGCGGATCGTAACCGGCCTTTTCCAGATTGAGGATGCCGATGCGGTCGGCTTCCTGTTCGTTCTGGCGCGAGAAGCGTCGTTGTTCCTGAATCGCTGCCGCCTGCGTGCCCGCAATCGCCGCGATCCCGGCGTCGCCAGCCCCCGCAGCCGCAATGACGATCCCGGCCAGCAGGGCGGCCATCATCGGCACTTGCATGCGCTGTTGGGCTTCAACACCACGGGCAAAGTGGCGCTGCGACAAGTGAGCCAATTCGTGCGCCAGTACCGAAGCGTATTCGCCCTCGGTCTGTGCATTGAGGAACAGGCCGCCGTTGACCCCGACAATCCCGCCCGGCGCCGCAAAGGCGTTGAGCTGTGGACTGTTGATCAGGATGAACTCCAGGCGCCGGTCATTGACCTGACTGGTTTCCACCAGTCGGTAAACGCTGGACTCGACGTAATCCTTGAGCTGCGGATCGTTGAGCTGCGAGACCTGGCTGCGCAACAGCGCCAGCCACGCACGGCCCAGTTGGTATTCCTGTTGCGGCGAGACAATGGCAGAACTGGCGTCGCCGAGTGACGGCAGGTCGTCGGCGAAGCCCGGTGAGGCGAGCAGGCAAGCGAGCGTCAGCAGGGTAGGGCGCAAAAAAGTCATGCACAAAGCCTTAGTCGACAAAGACCTTACTGTAGCCGGACACTTGGCTTGGGACCAGATATTCTAGGCAACTCCACCACCTGACTCGGAGCGAAGTAATGACCGACGCTGTAACCCACGACGCCGAACTGGATGCCAGTGGCCTGAATTGCCCGTTGCCGTTGCTCAAGGCCAAGCTGGAGCTCAATAAATTGGCCAGTGGCGCGGTGCTCAAGGTCATCGCCACCGATGCGGGTTCCCAGCGCGACTTTCGCACCTTTGCCCGATTGGCAGGTCACACGCTGCTTCGCGAAGAAGATGAGGCGGGTGTCTACCGCTACTGGTTGAAAAAAGCCTGAAACCTGCTGCGTTCGTTTCTAAGGATTATTGATGTTCAAGGTGTTACGCGACTGGATTCAGCGCTACTTTTCCGATGAAGAAGCCGTGGTGCTGGCCGTGCTGTTGTTTCTGGCCTTTACCGCCGTGCTCACGTTGGGCGGTATGCTCGCGCCGGTACTCGCCGGGATGGTGCTGGCGTACCTGATGCAAGGCCTGGTCGTCACCCTAGAACGCCTGCGCATGCCTGGCGGGGTGGCAGTGGGGCTGGTCTTCGCCTTGTTCATGGGCGTTTTGCTGGTGTTCATTGTGGTCGTGGTGCCGTTGCTCTGGCATCAGCTGATCACGCTGTTCAACGAACTGCCCGGCATGCTCGCCAAGTGGCAATCGCTGCTGTTGCTGCTGCCCGAGCGCTATCCGCATCTGGTATCGGACGAGCAGGTGTTGCAGGCCATTGAAGTGGCGCGGGGCGAAATCGGCAAGTTTGGTCAGTGGGCGCTGACGTTCTCGCTGTCGAGTTTGCCGTTACTGGTGAACATCATGATTTACCTCGTCCTTGTGCCGATCCTGGTGTTCTTCTTCCTCAAGGACCGAGAGATGATCGGCCAGTGGGTGCGCGGCTATCTGCCGCGCGAGCGGGCGCTGATTACCCGCGTTGCCCACGAGATGAACCGGCAGATTGCCAACTACATTCGCGGCAAAGTCATCGAGATTTTCATTTGCGGGGGTGTGACGTACATCGGTTTCGTCGTGCTGGGTCTCAACTACGCAGCGCTGCTGGCATTGCTGGTGGGGGTGTCGGTGGTGGTGCCTTACGTCGGCGCGGTGGTGGTGACGGTGCCGGTCATGCTGATTGCGCTGTTCCAGTGGGGCTGGAGCGATCAGTTCATTTACTTGATGGCGGTCTACGGGATTATTCAGACGCTGGACGGGAATGTGCTGGTGCCGCTGCTGTTTTCGGAGGCGGTCAACCTGCATCCGGTGGCGATTATCTGCGCGGTTTTGTTGTTTGGCGGGTTGTGGGGATTTTGGGGGGTATTCTTTGCGATTCCGCTGGCGACGCTGTTTAAAGCTGTGCTGGATGCCTGGCCGCGGAAAGAGCCGGTGGTGGCGCCGCTGCTTTAACGGTCAGACTTGAGGGCCTTTTCGCGGGCAAGCCTCGCTCCTACAGGGACTGTGTAGGAGCAAGGCTTGCCCGCGAAGGCGTCCGAAAGAACGCCGAATATCAGGCCTTGTTCAGCGCCTGGGCCGCAGCCAACACCGCATCCACATGCCCCGGCACCTTCACGCCGCGCCATTCCTGGCGCAGCACACCGTCCTTATCAATCAGGAACGTGCTGCGATCAACGCCCATGTATTCCTTGCCATACAGCTTCTTCAGCTTGATCACATCAAACAACTGGCACAGCGCTTCTTCCTTGTCGCTGATCAGCTCGAAGGTGAACGCTTGCTTGGCCTTGAAGTTTTCGTGGGATTTGAGGCTGTCGCGCGACACGCCGAAGACTTCGGTGTTAGCCGCTTTAAAGGCCTCAAGCTGATCGCGAAAGCCCTGTCCCTGAGTGGTGCAGCCTGGCGTGCTGTCCTTCGGATAGAAGTAGATCACCACTTGCTTGCCTTTAAGGCCCGCGAGGCTGACGGTCTGTCCATTGGTCGCAGGTGCTTCGAAGTCGGCAACCGGTTGGTCGATGGCAACGGCCATGAAAGCTTCCTTACATTGGGTTTTGTGGGCGCCACGGTTCGATCAGCGCGTCCAGGTTCAGCGCGTCGGCGAAATCCAGGAACTGATCGCGCAGCCAGCTGATCTGCACGCCGGCCGGCAAGGTCACGGTAAACGTGGCGTTGAGCATGGTGCCGCCGGTTTGCGGCGCCTGATACGTGTCGCAGGTCAGGTTTTCCAGCTCGACGTTGTGGTCCATGAAGAACTGGCACAGCTCGTTGATGATGTCCGAGCGATAGGCCGAGCTGACATAGGCGACGTAAGGCAGGGCCTGGGGACGATTCTCCAGCGCCGCGCTACGCACCACGTTAACGGTGAATGCGTGCTTCTTGGCGAGGCCCGAGAGGCTGCCTTCCAGGCGCGCCAGGGCGTCCCAGCTGCCGGAGATCTCGAGGATCAACGCGCTGCACTCGCCATGACGGGTCAGGCGAGAGGTGACCACGGCGCAGCGGTTTTCATGGCTGGCGCGGCACAGGACGTTAGTCAGCTCCATGGGGTTGGCGCCGAGGGCACTGATGACAAGGAATTGTTCGCGAACTGTGGGGGTGGACATGCAGCATTCCTAAAGCGATGAGCGGTCGATACTTTTACGGGCTTTTACTACCGGGGGCGAGCCTGCGGATGCGAATTCAGAAAACCCGGGCCGAAGGTTGCAACATGCTCCATCAAGGCAAGAGCGAGGGGTGGCAACGCTGGATCGGGGCTTGTGATGCCGAAAATGGAGGCTGAAACCCGACGTGCGAGCTTATCAGTACCGATCAAAGTCTGAAGGGTAGCGAAAAGCAGCGCCAAGGGGAATGGCAGCAGCGCAGTACTTTGCTTGTACAAGCATCTTGGCGCCAGTACCATTACCGCTCTCTTTTTCCGGCAGGAGCGGTTGCATGATTGCGGGCAGTATGGTGGCACTGGTCACACCCATGGATGCACAAGGTCGTCTCGACTGGGACAGCCTGAGCAAACTGGTGGACTTTCACCTGCAGAACGGCACCCACGCGATCGTGGCGGTCGGCACTACAGGTGAATCGGCCACCCTCGACGTGAGCGAACACATCGAAGTGATTCGTTACGTGGTGAAGCAGGTGGCAGGGCGTATTCCGGTGATCGCCGGGACCGGCGCCAACTCGACGCGTGAAGCCATCGAGCTGACCACCAATGCGAAGACCGCCGGCGCCGATGCTTGCCTGCTGGTCACGCCGTACTACAACAAGCCGACCCAGGAAGGCTTGTACCAGCACTTCAAGGCCATCGCCGAAGCCGTCGACATCCCGCAAATTCTGTACAACGTGCCGGGCCGTACCGCCTGCGACATGCTGACCGAAACCGTGATCCGCCTGTCGACCGTGAAAAACATCATCGGCATCAAGGAAGCCACCGGCGACCTGACCCGTGCCAAAGCCATCATCGACGGCGTCAGCAAAGACTTCGTGGTGCTTTCCGGTGACGACGCCACCGCAGTCGAGCTGATCCTGCTCGGCGGCAAAGGCAACATCTCGGTCACCGCCAACGTCGCCCCGCGCGACATGAGCGACCTGTGCAACGCGGCCCTGAAAGGCGACGCCGTGACGGCCCGTGCGATTCACGAAAAGCTGATGCCGCTCAATAAAACCCTGTTTATCGAATCCAACCCTATCCCCGTGAAATGGGCGCTGCATGAAATGGGCTTGATGCCGGACGGTATCCGTCTGCCGCTCACCTGGCTCAGCGCTGCCTGTCACGAACCGCTGCGGCAGGCCATGCGCCAGTCCGGCGTACTGGTTTAATTGAGGAAGCACTACGCATGAAGCGATTGGCCGGACTTTCCGCACTTGCCTTGATTATCTCCAGCACCAGTGGCTGTGGATGGGTCTGGGGCCCGGAAGGTTATTTCCGTGACCGTGGTAGCGATTACCTGGAAGCGCAACAGACTGCACCTATGCAATTGCCGCCGGACGTCAGCACCGCCAAACGTCTGGACCCGCTGCTGCCGATCCCGCGCAACGTGGCCGATGACACCGCGAAGGGCGAGTACATCGTGCCGCGTCCGCAGCCATTGACGGCATCGGCTGACGCCAGCGCCTACTCGCTGCAGAAGAGCGGTGGTTCGAGTTCAATCCTGGCCCAGAATCCACCTGCCGAAGTCTGGCCAGTGGCTGTGCAGTTCTTCCAGGACAACGGTTTCCGTCTGGACGAACAAAAGCCGCAAACCGGCGAATTCACCACCACCTGGCAGCATGCCGACGAACTGTCGGCAGCGATGGCCAAGCGCCTGAGCGCCGCCGGTGTCAGCACCGACAGCGAAACCCGTGTTCGGGTGCGTATCGAGCCGGGCGTGCAGCGCAACACCAGTGAAGTCTACGTGGTCAGCGCCGAACGTCCTGCCGGCAGCACCGCCGACGTGGCCTTCACCAACCGTTCGGTCAACACTGGCCTGGACGCGGCACTGGTCGACGACATGCTCGCGAGCATGAGCCGCATTTCGGAGAAGGGCGGTTCGGTCTCCATGCTGGCTTCGCGTGATTTTGATACGCCAAGTCGCGTCAGCCTGAGCGAAGACGGCAGCGGCAACCCGGTTCTGAACGTTGGCAATGACCTGGACCGTGCCTGGTCGAGCGTCGGTCGTGCGCTGGAACAGGGCGAATGGCGCGTTGAAGACATCAACCGCAGCCTGGGCCTGTACTACATCAACCTCTCCGAAAAAGCCGAGAAGAAAGACGAGAAGCCAGGCTTCTTCAGCGGCCTGTTCGGCAGCGCGCCGAGCAAGGAAGAAGTTGAAGCCCGTGCCGAGCGTTATCAGGTTCGCCTGAGCAAGGTGGGCGACAACGTCCAGGTCACCGTCGAGAAAAACATCAACACCGTGGCGCCGGCAGAAGTGGCGCGCAAAGTGTTGAGCGTGATTCAGGACAACCTGGGCTGATCACATGCGTTTTGCCGTTCTCGGCAGCGGTAGCCAAGGGAACGGCACGCTGATAGCCAGCGCTGACACGTATGTACTGGTGGATTGTGGTTTCTCCCTGCGGGAAACCGAAAAACGCCTGCTGCGCCTGGGTGTGAACCCTGCGCAGCTGAGCGCGATACTCGTGACCCACGAACATGCCGACCACGTGCATGGCGTGGGTTTGCTGTCTCGGCGCTACAATCTGCCTGTCTACCTCAGTCGCGGGACCCTGCGCGGGATGCGCAAACCGATTGAACCGGCTGGCCTTCTGGCCGGCGGCGAGCAATTGCAGATCGGCGCACTGAGCATCGGCGTCATCGCCGTGGCCCACGATGCACAGGAACCGACGCAATATGTGTTCAGCGACGGTGAGCGGCGCTTCGGCCTGCTGACCGACCTGGGCTCCTATTGCAACAAGGTGCTGGACGGCTATCGGGACCTCGATGCGTTGATGATCGAGTCCAACCATTGCCGTGACATGCTGGCTCGCGGTCACTACCCGTACTTCCTGAAGCAGCGGGTGGGCGGTGAACTGGGACATTTGAACAACCACCAGGCGGCATTCCTGGTGTCTGAGTTGGGCTGGCAAGGCCTGCAACACCTGGTCCTGGCCCATCTGAGCAGCAAGAACAACCTGCCGCAGCTGGCCCGGCAATGTTTTGTCGATACCCTCGGGTGCGACCCGGACTGGCTGCAACTGGCCGATCAAGATTCAGGGCTCGACTGGCGACACATCGCCTAGCCCACCTACTTAGCAAGCGGAGCCCATCATGGAAAAACGTGAAGAACTCTACCGCGGCAAAGCCAAATCGGTTTTCAAGACCGACGACGCTGACCGCTTGATCCTGCTGTTTCGCAACGACACCTCGGCGTTCGACGGCAAGCGCATCGAGCAGCTCGACCGCAAAGGCATGGTGAACAACAAGTTCAACGCTTTCATCATGCAGAAACTCGAAGCCGCCGGCGTGCCGACCCAGTTCGACAAACTGCTGGGCGACAACGAATGCCTGGTTAAAAAACTCGACATGATCCCGGTCGAGTGCGTCGTGCGTAACTACGCCGCCGGCAGCCTGGTCAAGCGCCTGGGCGTCGAAGAAGGCATGAAGCTCAACCCTTACACCTTCGAACTGTTCCTGAAGGACGACGCCAAGGGCGACCCGTTTATCAACGAATCCCACGTCGTGGCCTTCGGTTGGGGCACCGCCGAGCAACTGGTTCGCATGAAAGAACTGTCGCTCAAGGTCAACGAAGTCCTGAGCAAACTGTTCGACGACGCCGGCCTGCTGCTGGTCGACTTCAAACTCGAATTCGGCGTGTTCTCCGACGGCTCCATCGTCCTGGGCGACGAATTCAGCCCGGACGGCTGCCGCCTGTGGGACAAGGCTACCGGCAAGAAAATGGACAAAGACCGCTTCCGCCAGGGCCTCGGTGACGTCATCGAAGCCTACGAAGAAGTCGCCAATCGTCTGGGCGTACCGCTTTAACCGACGCAAGCATCTGATAGCACGGAAAAATTTCGCTTAGGGGGTTCGCTTCCGGCGAAAGTGTTGTTATGATGCGCGCCGTTGGAGAGATGCCAGAGTGGCCGAATGGGACGGATTCGAAATCCGTTGTACCTTCACCGGTACCTAGGGTTCGAATCCCTATCTCTCCGCCATTATTGAATAAGACTAAGCCCCTGAAATTGTTAAAGATTTCAGGGGCTTTTTCGTTTCTGGCGTTTGGGTTAGGGCATTTGAAAAGGCAAAGGACCCGAGACCTCGGGGCGAATTATTCAGAATGATTAGCCGCTATTCTCGGTCTTCTTACCCTTGCAGGCGGGCTTAGGCGAAACCGCTTTCACCACATCATCAATCAGCGCTTTACCCATCGCCGTCAAATAGTGCGCGGTCCAGGCATGACGGTCTGTGTCTCTAAAGTACGCAGCGTCCTCTGTGAGCGCCTTGGCCAGGAACAGGAAGTCAGAGGCCTGTGCCAATGCAATGCTGACGGGTACGCCCGCGCTGACATGGAACAGGGCATTGTCTGAACAGTAGATGGGGGTGAAACCGATGGTTTTTGCTTCTGTTGGTTCGGTCATTGGCCACCTCCATAGACGCAAAGTTGAAGAGTTGACGAACAGCACCGCACAGAAGGTAGGTGCGTGAGAGGACGTATCTCGGACGGATTCAGTTTGTTCATTATCAGTTCCCTTGATTGGAAGAACTGCCACTTCGCTGTCTCAAAAGCGTGGGTGGCAGCGGTGCGTGGTGTGAGACCCGGCAATCAAGGTAACCGGTAGGCCCGAAAGCCTCCCACGCACAGCCGCCATAAAACCTAATCGCTGACGAAAAAACGCCGTAATAGGTTCTGTGGCGCTTTGCGCCTTGATTGTCCCCGGGGTCTCACGCCCGGTCGCTGAATGTGCAGCGACGTCTGCAGAGTATCCCGGCAAAGATGGGAGCAACAAGGCGGTGGCTTGCTGAAAAGCGCAGTAACGCGCTTCCTTACGCAACTCTCGGATTTTGCCTACAACTTCATCGAGAGTCACCCGGATATTCTGGCACCGACCCCACTCCGACAAACAAGCAACGCCCTACAAGGTTCGTGATGCGTGGGTTTTCCTTGAACAAGCAGGAGCCATCCCGTGAACATAATGAATTACCACGGCTATACCGCCCGAATTGAGTACAGCGACGAAGACGGTCTGTTTGTCGGCCATATCGCGGGTATCAAAGATGTGGTTGGATTTCATGGGGAGTCGGTAGCGGAGCTTCGAGATGCGTTTGAAGAGGCCGTCACTGATTACCTGAAGATATGCGAGGAAACCAGGCGCATCCCGCCCATTAGCTATCATGCAATAACGAGCTAAATCACCGGATCGCGGGGAAGAGCATGAACAGATGGCGGCGGCTTTGGTTGATTATCAAGCTGATAGCAGCTGTTGCGGCCTGCGTGGCTGTTGCTGTTCAGGCTTTTCTCTACATGCTGGAAAGCTCCGACGCCGTGCAGATTCACCCTTTGAGCATACTGGTTGTCGGGCTGATCTTTGGCTTCATTACCTTTGGGCTTCTTTCACTGATTGAAAGGGGTGTGTCGGGATTGGTGGCCCAGATCATTTCCAGACCTCATGCCGAACCTCAGGGCGATGCCGGTGCAACGCCGGAACGGCCACTGACCTTTCCAACTGAAGACCCCACTCATCTAAGAAACCCGTGACCCTGTTGCTGGTCAGCTTCGAGTGAGAGCCACGCCTGGACAATTCTCACAGCCATAATTCCGGGCTGACACAAACAAGCGAATCGTCCTACTTTCTACGCGGATACGTCCGAGATTGATCGAAGGTATATTCGTTTTCAGCGAAGACATCAGTCATGACTTCGTGGTCGAGCAGGTGGCTGGACGATACGCACCATCTTCTGGTTGATCGGTTAATCGATGATTTATTCCCTCAAGGAGGAGGTAGCGATGTACAGCGGCAGTGAAGAAGGTTTTCAGGGCGATGATCAGACCGGGGTGTCACGAGGCAAGCCAATGCCTGGGGATCTTCATCTGGATATCGGGCGGTTGGCCAACATTTTCAAAGCGCGAATAAAGAATACCGAGTGCCCGTTCTGTGAGCATGATGAGTGGGAGTTGCCACTCCAGGTTGGGGCGACGGGCGTAGGCTTGCCTTGGGCGTGTGGCAAAGAGTATTTACGCTCCGGCACACCGGCGGTGATGCTTAACTGCACGTACTGCGGATTTATTCGCCTGCATTCGCTCAGTGTGCTGGCAGATATCGTCGTCGAAGACGGCAGCAAAACCGTTGCGCTGGAGGCCTGCGATGAGTGAGCCTTTTGTGCTGGTAAACCTTGATGAGCATTACCCCGACCGCTTCCCGAGCAACAAAAGAAGTGGCAATGACGATAATGGACGAAGACCACCAGGTCCTCCAGGAGAAAACCCATTGGAACCGCGTGTATCCAAACTTGAAACGCATATCGAATACGTCCGGCGCGACCTCGGTGACCTTCGCGTGGAGTTTCGTGAGCACCGTCAAGAGTCTCGAACGGATTTTCGGGAGCACCGTGAAGAGTCTCGAACGGATTTTCGGGAGTACCGCAAAGAAGCTCGAACGGACTTTCGTTTACTGTTCGGCGCGTTGATCTCCACGGCGCTGGGCTTGGCAGCCATGATGGGAAAAGGGTTCGGGTGGTTGTAAACGAATGAAAAAAAACCGGCCAGACGCCGGTTTTTTTTGTGTAGTGGTCGTTCTACCTGAATCTATCAAGTACCGAGATGGGCCGAATCTTCAAAACGAAGGCGGCGTTATCACCCAAATCACTACCGCATCCACCTCTCCAGGGTTCCCGTACCGATGCGGCTCCTGGCTCGAAAAGCTGAAACTGTCCCCCTCATTCAGCTGGAAATATCGCTCCCCCACCCACAACTCAAAACTTCCCGACAGCAAATACCCAGCCTCTTCGCCTTCATGGCTGTAACTCTGCTGGCTGTAAGTCCCGGGAGGAAACCGTGAATGCAGCATTTCCAACTGTCGATTCGGCTGCGGTGTCAGCAGCTGATCCACGATTCCATCCTCGTAATGCACGCTCATCCGAGTGTTCTTGCGCACCACAACGCCGTTATCTTCAGGTGCCGTATTGCCCTCGCTGGCAAAGAACCATTGAATGGTCACACCCAGGCTACGAGCGATATTGAACAGCGCAGGAATCGACGGATAAGCCAGGTTCCGCTCCAGCTGGCTGATATACCCCGCCGTCAGCTCGCTCATCTGCGCCAGTTCCGCCAAGGTCATGCCCCGACGTTTACGCAACCCACGAATCCGTGTGCCGAGAAAATGCGGTTCTGCCGTGGCGCTGTCTTGTATGGGCGCGCTGCTGGCAGGCGGCATCTTGCTGCTGTTGCTCATGGCGTGCTCCAAACCGGGGATTCTAAAAGCCCCGGAGTATAAAACAGCCTCAAAGCGCCCAGGCGACTTTCAAACCTTCGTAGATGGCTTCTTCGGCGGTGCGCGGTGCGAGGCAGTCGCCGATGCGGCGAAACTCCACCAGGCCTTGCAGTTCGGTGCCGAGGGTATCGACGGGTTGATGGCCCTGGCAGAGCACCAGTGTGTCGATATTTTCGAACAACATGGGTTCGCCGCTGGCGGTGTGTTGCAGGTAGACAGTGTTGTCGTCGCAGCCGTACAGGCGGGCGTAAGGCGTGATCGGGATGCCGAGTTTGTGCAGCTCGCCGGCCAGTTGATCGCGCACGTACAGCGGCAGGTTTTCGCCGCAATGGGTGCCGTTGACGGCCAGTTGCACCTGGTGCCCGGCGCGTACCAGGCGTTCGGCGATACCGGGGCCGATCCAGTCGGCGCGCCAGTCGACGACCACCACGGACCGGCCGACTTGCACTTCATCGCGCAGCACTTGCCAGGCGTCGACGACCTGCAGTTCGCCGCCGCGTTCGAACGCTGGCCAATAGGGTTCGGCGCCAGTGGCGACGATCACCATGTCCGGGCGTTCGCGTTCGACCAGCGCCCGGTCCACCCGGGTGTTGCGTACGACGCGCACGCCAGCCAGCTCCATTTCCCGTTGCAGGTTGGTGCTGGCGCCGCCGAATTCGGCACGTCGAGGCAGCAATTGCGCCAGCAGCACCTGGCCGCCGAGTTGCGAGCTGGCTTCGTAAAGGGTCACGTCATGTCCGCGCTGGGCCGCCACGGCGGCGGCTTTCATTCCGGCGGGTCCGCCGCCGGCGATCATGATGCGTTTGCGTTGCCCCGCCGGTTGGCGCTGGCCGAAGATCAACTCACGACCGGTTTCCGGGTGCTGGATGCAGGAAATCGGCAGGCCCTTGTGGAAGTGGCCGATGCACGCCTGGTTGCAGGCAATACAGGCGCGTACATCCTCGACATGGCCGGTGTCGGTTTTGTTGGGCATTTGCGGGTCGCAGATCAGCGCGCGGGTCATGCCGCAGACATCGGCCTGGCCACGCGCCAGGATCAGTTCGGCTTCCTGCGGCTGGTTGATGCGCCCGGTGACGAACAGTGGAATCGACAGCCCGGCCTTGAACGTTCCGGCTTCCTTGGCCAGATAAGCGGCTTCGATCGCCATCGGCGGCACAATGTGCACGGCACCGCCTAATGACGCCGAGGTGCCGGCGACGATGTGCACGTAATCCAGAAGCGGTTGCAGGGATTGCACGGCGGCCAGGGATTCATCCTCGGTCAACCCTTCAGGGTCACGTTCATCGGCGGAAATGCGCAAGCCGATGATGAAGTGTTCATCGGTGTTGGCGCGCACGGCGGCGATCACTTCACGCAGGAAACGCAGGCGTTGCTCCAGCTCCCCGTTGTAGCCATCGGTGCGACGGTTGACCCGCGGATTGATGAATTGCGCCGGCAGGTAACCGTGGCTGGCGACCACTTCCACGCCGTCGATTCCGGCCTGGTACAAACGTCGAGCCGCGGCCCCGTAACCGGCGACGATCTCATCAATCATCGCTTGATCCAGCGCACGCGGCATCACCCGGAAACGCTCGTTCGGCACCGCCGAAGGTGAGTAGGCGACAGCCAGCAAGCCATCGCTGGACTCCATGATTTCCCGACCCGGATGGAAGACCTGCGACAGCACCACGGTGCCATGAGCGTGGCAACTGTCAGCGATTTTTCGATAACCCTCGATGCAGGCGTCGTCGGTGGCCATCAGCACATGCGAGGTATACCGCGCGCTGTCATGCACGCCGGCCACTTGCAGCACGATCAGCCCGACGCCGCCTTCGGCCCGCGCAGTGTGGTAAGCGATCAGTTGCTCGTTGACCAGGTTGTCGGTGGGCATCGAGGTGTCGTGACCGCTGGACATGATGCGGTTTTTCAGGCGTTTGCCACGCAGTTGCAAGGGTTCGAACAGGTGCGCGAAGGCAGGGGAAGCGGTCGACATGGTGCGGTTACTCCAGGCAGGCTGAAGCCGAAAGGCCGGTTTTCGGCGTTATTGTTTTTCTATATGAATTTACCATCAGTAAAAAATCAACTGATTTTTTTACTGGTTGTGTGTTTTAGCCCACCACGCCTGACGGGCGGAAACAGACTTATCGATATTGCGTGGTGTGTGATGCGACATGTAATACGCGCATTACATCCCGTTACTTGACTTACATATGCTTATCATATTTCCACATCTTAAAACTGTTAATTACAAGATCAGTCTGCTTAACATTGTGGTTGTAGAGGCGTGACAGAAAACAATAATAATCAAAGCCCTGAGGTCTACATGAAGCTGCGTTCCCTGTTAGGTGTCGCTGTAATTTCGGTGTCCGGAAGTTATATGAAAGCCCAGGCAGAAGAGGCTGCTGGCGGTTTTGTTGAAGACAGTTCGGCCACTCTTCTCGCCAGAAACATGTATTTCAATCGAAACTCCCTTTCCGGCTATCCCGATGCACGAGGTTGGGGGCAGGGGTTTCTGTTGGACTACAAGTCAGGTTTTACTCAAGGCCTTATCGGCTTTGGTGTCGATGCCAGTGTCGATACTGCTTATAAACTTGACGGTGGGCGCGGGACCGTGGGGTCGGGTATGTTTCCCGCGGAGGGAGACGGTGAAAGAACTGAATCGTCGACATTGAATACTTCGGTAAAAATGAAGTGGTCGAATACGATTATCCAGTATGGCGATCTGCGGCCATACAACCCGGTACTTGCCACCCCCGACTCGCGCTTGATGCCGGTGACCACAAGAGGCATCCAACTGCTGAGCACCGACATCGAGAAAGTCAGTATCGATGCCGGGCACTTCTTCTCCAACAAAGGCTCTGCCAGTACGGACCATGACGGCGATTTCTATGCCGGCTACGCCGGGGTGAAAGGGGGCAATGTCGATTACGCCGGTCTGACGTACCAGCCAGTGGAAGAAGGCAGTGTCGGCTTCTATGTGTCTCGGACAGAAGACTTGTGGCACCAGTACTACATGAACGCCAACTACACCTTTGCGCTGCCCTCCGAACAAACGCTGAATGTCGACTTCAACCTGTACCGCTCGCTCGATGAAGGGCAGTCCCTGGCTGGCGACATCAACGTCACCGCCTGGTCGCTGGCAACGGCCTACGCCACGGGCCCGCACACGGTTACCCTGTCTTATCAAAAAATCCACGGTGATGAACCGTTTGATTACTTGATGGCAGCGGACGGCACTTACATGGACTCTATCTATCTGGCCAACTCGTCGCAGTACGGAGACTTTAACGGTCCGGGTGAACAGTCGGTGGGCTTGGGTTATCAATACGACTTTGGAAGTAATGGCTTTATCCGGACTACTTTAGGTGTGCGTTATGTTTACGGTTTCGATATAGACAATAAACAAGTTGATCCCGAAGGTTTGTATACTTACTTTGCCGGCTCCGATAAGCAAATTGAACGTGATGTCGATCTCAAGACCGTCGTTGAAAGCGGACCTCTGAAGAATCTCTCGGTTCGTGTGCGTTATGCGGACTTCCAGTTCACGGGTGACAGTGTCAAGCAAGTGCGAATCATCACCCAGTACCCGTTCGATCTTTTTTGATGTGCACATCTGAATCCGATAAAAACAAGAGGTTTCACATGAAAAATATTCCGATCAAATGTATTGCGTTAGCGGTAACACTTTCCTCATTGGCGTTGTCCGCTCACGCAGAGACGGTGTACGTCCATGCCGGCCGTTTAGTGGACGTCGAGAAAGGTAAAGTACTGACCGATCAACGCATCAAGATTGACGGTGAGCGCATCGTTGCCGTGGAACCGTGGAGTGCGCCGCCAGCCGAAAGCAAAGTGATTGATTGGTCTGCCAAGACTGTCCTGCCGGGTCTGATCGATATGCACACGCATATCTCCGATTGGGACATGACCAACAACGTGGCTGAGCCGCTTCTGCATTCCCCTCAGGATGTTGCGCTCATGGGTGCGAAACACGCCTACCAAACCTTGCGGGCGGGTTTTACAACCGTGCATGACCTGGGCACTTATCGAGCCTTCACCGACGTCGCACTGCGTGATGCAATCAACGCGAATCGGGTGTTGGGGCCACGGATGAACGTCGTCGGGGCTTACATCACCGTAGCCGGCGGTGGTGGTGAAGTGACCGGGTTTGCCCCGGGCGTGGAGATACCGGCGGACATGCGCGTCGGCGTTTACCGTGATGCCAATGACGCCAAGTTGAAGACCCGTTATCTGTTCCAGCACGGCGTCGACACTATCAAGATGATGGGCACAGGCTCCGTACTGGCCGAAGGTACTGAACCGGGTCAAATGGAAATGACCGAAGAAGAAATGCGCGCCGTGGTACAGGAGGCCAAGGTTCATAAAAGCTATGCCACCGTCCATGCCCATGGCGCAGAAGGCATCAAGGCCGCTATTCGCGCAGGCGTCAGATCCGTTGAACATGCATCGCTGCTGGATGATGAAGGCATCAAGTTGGCGAAAGACAACGGTACTTATCTGGTCATGGACATTTACAACGGCGACTACATCGATGAAGTGGGGCGCAAGGAAAACTGGCCTGAGAGTTACTTGCGCAAAAACACTGAAACGACCGACGTACAACGTCAGGCATTCCGTAAAGCGGTCAAGGCCGGGGTGAAAATCGCCTACGGCACCGATGCGGGTGTTTATCCGATTGGTACCAACGCCAAGCAGTTTGCCTACATGGTGAAATACGGCATGAGCCCAATGCAGGCCATCCAGTCCGCTACCGTCGTTGCCGCTGACCTGCTCAATTGGCAGGCGGACGTCGGTGCCGTCAGTTCCGGTCGATTCGCCGACATGATCGCCGTCGACGGTGATCCGCTCGCCGACATCTCAATCCTTGAGAAAACCCCGGTCGTGATGAAGGGCGGTGCGATTGTTCCGCCTGATGTGCTGCCCGATATGTAAAAAGCCTCAACATCTGGAGTAGACGAGGGTTGTTGCTGTACAGTCGTTCAGCTCGCGAACGGCTCATACAGAGCTCAACCCTCGCCTCCAGGAACGTCGCCCCATGACTCAGGAAGTCCGATTCTCCAGAATGGCGCCGGAGCTGCGCAAAACCAATCTCATCGAGGCCACGCTCGTGTGCCTCAAGCGCCACGGCTTTCAGGGCGCGTCCATTCGCAAGATTTCCGCCGAGGCCGGTGTGTCGGTCGGGCTGATCAGCCATCACTATTCGGGCAAGGACGAACTGGTCGCAGAAGCCTATCTGGCGGTGACCGGTCGGGTCATGGGGCTGTTACGCGCCGCCATGGAACAGGCGGCGCCCAATGCCCGCGAGCGTCTGTCCGCCTTCTTTCGCGGCTCGTTCTCCGCTGAACTGCTGGACCCGCAACTGCTCGACGCCTGGCTGGCCTTCTGGGGCGCGGTCAAGACGGCAGAGGCGATCAACCTCGCGCACGAACATTCCTATGGCGAGTATCGCGGCATTTTGCGCAAGGTGCTGACCGAGCTGGCGCAGGAGGAGGGCTGGGAAAACTTCGACGCCGATCTGGCGGCCATCAGCCTCAGCGCTTTACTCGACGGTCTGTGGCTGGAGTCCGGGCTCAACCCCGGCACCTTTACCCCTGAACAGGGCATGCAGATTTGCGAAGCGTGGGTCGATGGTTTGCAGGCGGGTGGGCGTCAGCGTTTCTGTTTGCAGACGACGGGCTGTTGATCGATCGTTCAGCAATGGATACTCTCAGGCGTCAGTGCAGCAAAAAACTCTAATAAGAAACACGCCTACGGGCACACGCAGGACACCATGCGATGACTCCTCGGGTATTGATCGTCGATGACGATCCGTTGATTCGCGAACTGCTTCAGGCTTACTTGAGCCAGGAAGGTTACGAGGTGCATTGCGCCGCGACCGCTGAGCTGGCCGAAACCTTTCTGGCGAGCCAGACAGTCGATCTGGTGATGCTCGATATCCGCTTGCCCGGCAAGGACGGCCTGACCCTGACCCGGGAGCTGCGGGTCCGTTCGGAAGTCGGGATCATTCTGATCACCGGGCGCAACGACGAAATCGACCGCATCGTCGGCCTTGAGTGCGGCGCCGATGACTACGTGATCAAACCACTCAATCCACGCGAACTGGTGTCACGGGCGAAGAACCTGATTCGCCGGGTTCGTCATGCTCATACGCCGAAAGCGGTGGCGTCTGTTTCCAGGCCGGTCAAACAGTTTGCCGCCTGGGCCCTGGACACGGATCGCCGCCGGTTGATCGACAACACCGGCAGCGAAACCCTGCTGACTCACGGCGAGTATCAATTGCTCAGCGTATTCCTGCGCAACAGCGGCCACACCCTGAGCCGCGATCAGCTGATGGATCAGATCCGCAACCGTGAATGGGTGCCCAACGACCGCTCCATCGATGTACTCGTCGGACGCCTGCGACGCAAGTTGCACGATGACCCGGCCGAGCCGCAACTGATCATCACCATCCACGGCGCCGGTTATCTGTTTACTGCCAGCGTGGCAGCCTGACCACGATGCCGCGCCTGTTCTGCTTGCTGTTGGCGTTGCTCGCCGGCAGCGCGATGGCGGCGGAAAAAATCCGCTATTGCGACTATCCGGTCTACCCCCCGATCTCCTGGACCGACGGCAAACAGGTGCGCGGCGTTGCGCCCGGCGTGGTGAAAGCACTTTTTGGACAGCTGGGCTATGAAGTCGAAATCGTCGAGCTGGACAACTGGAACCGCTGCGTGCGGGACGCCGCCGAAGGCCGGGTTGATGTGGTGTTGATGTACAGCACTGCGGAGCGCGAGCAGAGCATGGTCTTTTCGACGGTGCCGGTGTTGCGCGAAGAAGTCGCGGTGTTCATCAATCGTCGTCACCCGGTGACAATCGAGCGTCTGGAGGACCTGGCCAATTACCGTGGCGGATTGTTATTCGGTGAAAGTTACGGCGTGGTGTTCGACCGCTTCGTCGCCGAGCATCAGAACATCGAAATGGTCTCTGACAGCAGTCAAAACTTCGGAAAACTGATTCGCGGTCGCATCGATTTCATCGTCTCGGAGCGGCGCACCGGGCAGATGCGTGTCGAGACCCTGCCGGGGGCGCAAGACATTGTCGCGTTACCCAATTCCTTTGGTGTGGATTACCTGCGGGTGGCCGTGTCGCGCCGTTCAGCGCTGGCCGGCCGCATGCCGGAAATCGATGCGCAGTTGAAGCGCATGGTCGACTCGGGTGAGGTCGACCGTTTGCTTCACGAGAGCCAGGTCACCTACCGCGACATGATCAAACTGCCGGTCGATACCCAATGATCCGCGCCCGTCCCGGTGGACTGCTGCGGCGTCTGCTGCTGTTCATTCTGTTGTTCAGCCTGTGTTTCACCGTCCTCGCCAGCACCGTGCAGTTGTACTTCGAATACCGCCGCGAGATGCGCGAGATCGATTCGCGCATGGAGCTGATTCGCGCCGGGTATCTGGCCAGCCTGGAACGCAGTCTCTGGGACTTGAATCAGGAGCAACTGAATGTGCAGCTGCGCGGATTGGTGGATTTTTCCGACGTGGCGCGGGTGCGTCTGACCAGCCCGGATTTCGATTTGCTGCAAGGCAATCCGGACCCGGCCGGGCCGCTGCGCATCGAGCGTTTTCAATTGGACTATCAACCACCGTCCGGGGCGCGACGGCATCTCGGGCAACTGGAAGTCAGCACCGATCTGGGTGCTGTGCGTCAGCGTTTGTATGCCACCGGCTTGACCAGTTTGCTGTGGATGAGCGTGTTTCTGTGCGGGTTGGCGGTTGCCCTGTCGTGGTTGTTTTACCGCCTGGTGACCCGACACCTGAAAGTCATGGCCGAGTTCGCACGACGCATCGCCGCCGGTGACTGGTACGAGCCGATGCATCTGGACAAGCGCCGCAGCGCCCACCCGGATGAGATCGACACCGTCGCCTACGCGCTGGACGACATGCGCCGGGCGATCCTCAGTGACATTGACCGCCGGGAATCCGATCGGCTGGCCCTGCAAGATAACCGCGATGAACTGCTGCGAATGGTCGAGCGCCGCACCGCCAGCCTGATGCGCGCGAAGGACGAAGCCGAGGCGGCCAATCTCGCCAAATCGCGTTTTCTCGCGACCATGAGCCATGAGTTGCGCACACCGCTGAACGGCATCCTCGGCATGGCGCAATTGCTGCGCGGCGCGAGTCTGGATGAGCGCGACGGCAAGCGTCTGGATGCGTTGTACAAGGCGGGCGAAGGGTTGCTGTCGATTCTCAATGAAGTGCTGTATTTCGCTCGATTGGAGGAAGGGGTCAGCCACCCGGAACCTGTGGACTTTTCGCTTCGACAGTTGCTGGACGAGGTGCTGACGTTGCTGGAACCGCGTGCGTTGAGCAACGACACGACGCTGCACTGCCGGATGGATCCGCAGGTCGCTGATCGGCACCACGGCGCCGAACAATTCTTGCGTCAGGTATTGAGCAACCTGCTGGCCAACGCGATCAAGTTCACCGAGGGCGGGGAGGTCAAAGTCGAGGTCGTGCTGCTGGCTCCCATCCCGCAACAGACCGGGCAACGGCTGCGCGTGAGTGTGACCGACAACGGCATCGGCATTGCTCCGGCGGTGCAGGAGAAGATTTTCGAGCGCTTCACTCAGGCCAGCGAGGAAGTGGCGCAGCGCTTCGGTGGCACCGGTCTTGGTTTGGCCATTTGCAAACATCTGGTGGAGCAGTTGGGCGGGCAGATGGGCGTTGAAAGCGACGTCGGGCAGGGCAGTTGTTTCTGGTTCGAAGTGACGTTGCAGGCATCCACCGGCACCCCCGATGTGGCGTCCAGCAGCGAACCCGGCAGGGCGCTGAATATTCTGGTGGTCGAGGACGTGGCGTTGAACCGGGAAGTGGTCAGCGGCTTGCTGCAACGGGACGGGCATCAGGTCTGGCTCGCTGAAGACGGCGAGCAGGCGCTGATGCAATGTGCCGGGCAGGCCTTCGATCTGATCTTGCTCGATGTGCACCTGCCTGGCATCAGCGGTGTCGAGTTGTGCACACTGATCCGCCGCACCGAAGGCCCGAACCGCCACTGCCGAATCTTCGCCCTGACCGCCAGCGTGCAACCGGCGCTGGTACGCGGTTATCTGGATGCCGGGATGGACGGCATTCTTGCCAAACCGCTGAAGCTCGACAATCTGCGTCAGGCACTGGCCGGGAACTCACCCACACCGGCGCCGCAGCCTGATGACGAAACGATGGACTGGCCGCTGCTGGACACTCATCGCACCTTGCTCGGTGAACAGAAACTGCAGGGGTTGCTGGCGGTGTTGCGCGATTCCATCCGTCAGCATCGCGAAGCGCTCACGGAAGCGATCGAGGCCGACGATTGCACTGAAGTCGCTCATCTGGCGCATCGCCTGGCTGGCAGCAGCGACTCATTGGGCTTTCGGGCATTGGCCACTGTGCTGCGCGCACTGGAAGAAGCCGCGCTGGTCAATGACGAGTCAAGGTTGCGGGCATTGGCGCCGCAGGTTCATGCGCAATTGCAGCATTCTCAGAAGACCTTGGCCGATCTGTTGCACACCTGACCTACAAGTTCGTTACGACTTTTTACAACTTCGATCTCTACGGTCAACGTGAGCTTACATGGTCTTCCAATAATCGAGACAACCGCCACAGCGCGGTCTTCGAAGCTTATTGGAGATAATAATAATGAACCGCCGTAAAGCACATCCCTCCTTGCGCCGTGGCGCGCTCCTCATCAAGTACTGAGGCGCGGACCATGAATGACACTACCGAACGTAATGGCATCCACCTGACTCGCGCCCTTAAGAGCCGGCATATTTTCATGTTGTCGCTGGGCGGCGTGATTGGCACCGGGCTGTTTATGGGCTCTGGTTTGACGATCAATCAGGGCGGACCGGTGGGGGCGATTCTGGCCTACCTGGTCGCCGGTTTCCTGATGTACCTGGTGATGGTGTGCCTGGGCGAACTGTCCGTGCAAATGCCGGTCTCCGGCTCTTTTCAAACCCATGCGACCAAGTTCATCGGGCCGGCCACCGGGTTCATGATCGGCTGGGTGTACTGGATGAGTTGGGCGACGACTGTGGGCCTTGAGTTCACGGCGGCAGGCATGCTGATGGAGCGCTGGTTCCCGACCATTCCGATCTGGTACTGGTCGGCGCTGTTCGTGGTGGTGCTGTTCGGCCTGAATGCGCTGGCGACGCGCGCATTTGGTGAAGCGGAATACTGGTTTTCCGGGATCAAGGTCGCGGCGATTCTCGGGTTCATTGTGGTTGGCGTTTTGGTGATTTTCGGCGCGATCCCGCTGACCAGCGGCGCACCGGCACCGATGATGACCAATCTGATTGGCGACTCACTGTTCCCCAACGGCTTGTCGGCGGTGTTCGCGGTGATGATGACCGTGGTCTACGCCTTCCAGGGCTGCGAGATCATGGGTGTGGCCGCCGGCGAAACCGATCAGCCGGAAAAAAGCATCCCGCGTGCGGTTCGCAACGTGGTGTTTCGCGTGTTGATTTTTTACGTGCTGGCGATTGTGGTGCTGTCGGCGATTGTGCCGTGGCAGCAGGCCGGGTTGATGGAGAGTCCGTTTGTGCAGGTGTTCGACATGGTCGGCATTCCTTATGCGGCTGACCTGATGAATTTTGTGATTCTCACGGCGATTCTGTCGGTGGGTAACTCCGGTCTGTATGCCTCGACGCGGATTCTGTGGGCGATGTCGAAGACCGGCATGGCGCCGAAAAGTCTGTCGCCGTTGAGCAAGCGCGGCGTGCCGTTGCGGGCGTTGAGCATCACTTTGTGCTTTGCGTTGGTGTCGTTGATGACCAGTTTTGTCGCGGCGGACACGTTGTTCATGGTGCTGATGGCGGTGAGTGGGATGTCGGGCACGGTGACCTGGATTGTGATTGCGCTGGCGCAGTACAAATTCCGTAAGGCGTACCTGCGTGATGGCGGCAAGCTCAGCGATCTGAAGTACCGCGCGCCGTGGTTTCCGTTGGTGCCGCTGACGTGCATTGTTTTGTGCTGTTCGTTGTTTGTGTTTTTGGCGCTGGATGAGACGCAACGGCCTTCGCTGTATTGGGGCTTTGGGTTTATTGCGGTGTGCTACGCCGCGTATTTCTTGACTCAACGCAAGCGTCAGGGAGCGTTGGCGCGGAGCTTGCCGGCGGTGTGAGGGTGTGAGGGTGTGAGGGTGTACATATCCGTTTCTTCGGTAAAGGCGGCTATTGGTTCCGCCCTTACGGCGGGTCACTTTCGAAAAGCGCGAAAGTAACCAAAGCGCTTCTGCCCCTGTCGTTCGGTGCCTCGCCCAGGCTCGGCATGCCCTCGCTCCGGTCCTGCTCCGTGGGCCCGCCGCCATCGGCCATCCCTGGCCGGGGGCGGCTAACCCGGCATCCATGCCGGGTTGCCCACTGCGCAGAACCTCCACTCGGCCTCTCGAGGGGACGGTGCATCAAGATCAAAAGCTGCAGGCGAGCTAACGCTCGGCCTGTTGAGTGGTGAATAGCAGGCGTGTCCCCTCACTCCGCATTCTTTGTAGGAGCTGTCGAGTGCAACGAGGCTGCGATCTTTTGATCTTGCCGTTGCTTTTGTCCGCCCTGAGCAATGCGTGCGTTCGGCCTTCGCAGATCAAGAGCCACAACAAGATCAAAAGATCGCAGCCTCGTTTCACTCGACAGCTCCTACAGGGGAGCGCGTGTGCCTCGAGGGGGCGGTGCATCAAGATCAAAAGCTGCAGGCGAGCTAACGCTCGGCCTGTTGTGTGGTAAGAAGCAGGCGTGTCCCCTCACTCCGCATTCTTTGTAGGAGCTGTCGAGTGCAACGAGGCTACGATCTTTTGATCCTGCCGTTGCTTTTGTCCGCCCTGAGCAATGCGTGCGTTCGGCCTTCGCAGATCAAGAGCCACAACAAGATCAAAAGATCGCAGCCTCGTTTCACTCGACAGCTCCTACAGGGGAGCGCGTGTGCCTCGAGGGGGCGGTGCGTCGAGATCAAAAGCTGCTGGCGAGCTAACGCTCGGCCTGTTGAGTGGTGAGGAGCAGGTGTGTCCCCTCACTCCGCATTCTTTGTAGGAGCTGTCGAGTGCAACGAGGCTGCGATCTTTTGATCTTGCCGTTGCTTTTGCCCGCCCTGCGCCATGCATGCGTTCGGCCTGAGCAGATAAAAAGCCACAACAAGATCAAAAGATCGCAGCCTCGTTTCACTCGACAGCTCCTACAGGGGAGCGCGTGTGCGTGAGCCAGGCCGCCTCGCTGCCCCTGTCATTCGGTACCTCGAGGGGTGGTGCGTCAAGATCAAAAGCGGCAGGCGAGCTAACGCTCGGCCTGTTGAGTGGTGAGAAGCTGGCTTGTTTCCCCCTCACTCCGCATTCTTTGTAGGAGCTGTCGAGTGCAACGAGGCTGCGATCTTTTGATCCTGCCGTTGCTTTTGTCCGCCCTACGCTGCGTGCGTTCGGCCTGCGCAGATAAAAAGCCACAACAAGATCAAAAAATCGCAGCCTCGTTGCACTCGACAGCTCCTACAGGGGAATGTGTGTGCCTGAGCCAAGTCGGCCGGTAGGGCGGAAACGGATATGTCCCCAATCCCATCCCATCCTGTCCCCAGTTGTTCAAAGTTGTAACAAAGCCACCCTCGCCAAACCCCGCTGAAAAAACAAATCTTTTAAAACCAATAACTTAGATAGATTTTGAGGCTGTTACAGCCCAATCAATCACAGATTGCCGCCTTACTGAACACTCGTTTAGTATGGCCTCAAGTCGCATCACCTCATGCCAAACACAATAATTCGAGGATTCGCATGACTACTCACATTTCTCTGCTCTGCCAGGTAAAAGCCGGCGTGGCCTGGATCACGCTTGATCGCCCTTCTCAGCGAAACGCGCTGGACATTCCGACCCTGAAAAACTTGCACGCCTTGCTCGATGAGTTCAACGCCGATCCTGCCGTTCGGGTCGTGGTGCTGACCGGCAGCGGTCGCAGTTTCTGCTCCGGCGCGGATCTTGCCGAGTGGGCCGAAGCCGAAGCCCGTGGCGCCCTAGAAAGCTACGGCTGGACCGAAACCGCTCACGCACTGATGAGCCGTTTGTACAGCCTCGAAAAACCGACCATCGCCGCCATCAACGGCACCGCCGTCGGCGCCGGGATGGACCTGACGCTGTGCTGCGACCTGCGCATCGCCGCGCAATCGGCACGTTTCAAGGCCGGCTATACCAGCATGGCCTACTCGCCGGACGCCGGTGCCAGTTGGCATCTGCCGCGCCTGATCGGCACCGAGCAAGCCAAGCGCCTGTTGTTCCTCGACGAGCTGTGGGGCGCCGATCGTGCCTTGACGGCTGGCCTCGTCGGCGAAGTCTGCGCCGATGAACAGTTGCTTGACGTGACCACTGAACTGGCCGCGCGCCTGGCCAACGGTCCGACGTTCGCTTTCGCCCAGACCAAAAAGCTCATGCGCGAAGGCGCCAATCGCAGCCTGCCGGAGCAACTGCAAGCCGAGCTCGCCGCCGGCCTGCTCTGCGGTCGCAGCAAAGACGGCGCCGAAGCCTTGCGCGCTGCCATCGAAAAACGCCCGGCACGCTTCAGCGGCCAATAGGCCCGCCGGCTTGCCCGTACACCTACTCAGCACATGAACAACAGGTAGCGCCATGAATTTCCAACTGACCCAAGAACAAGAAATGTTGGTGGACGCGGTACGCAGCTTTGTCGCCAAGGAACTGCTGCCTCATGAGGAAGCGGTCGACCGCGCCGACGAAGTCTCCCCCGAGCTGGCGGCACAGATTCGCGGCAAGGCGATCGCGGCGGGTTTCTATGCCTTCAACATGCCGGAAGACGTCGGCGGTGGCGGCCTCGATTACCTGTCCCAGGCGCTGATCGAACGTGAACTGTCCAAGGTCTCGTGGGCGCTGCATGTGTTCGTCGCGCGGCCGTCGAAAATCCTCATGGCCTGCACCGGTGATCAGATCAACGACTACCTGCTGCCGTGCATCCAGGGCGAGAAGATCGACTGCTTCGCCCTGACCGAACCGGGCGCCGGTTCCGACGCCAACGCGATCAAGACCCGCGCCGTGCGCGATGGCGATGACTTCATCCTCAATGGCAGCAAGCACTTCATCAGCCACGCCGGGCACGCCGATTTCGCCATCGTTTTCGCCGTCACCGACACCTACGAGCACAACGGCAAACAGCGCAACGCCGTGACCTCGTTCCTGGTCGACCGCGACACACCTGGCATGACCATCCGCCGTGGTCCCAAGTGCGTGAGCAACCGCGGTTACCACACCTTTGAAATGTTCTTCGACGACTGCCGCGTCCCCGCCAATAAAGTGCTGGGCGAAGTCGGCAAGGGCTGGGACGTGGCCAACGCCTGGCTCACTGCCGGGCGGGTGATGGTCGCCGCCAACTGCGTCGGTCAGGCGCAACGTGCGCTCGACGTGTCGCTGCAATGGGCGGCGGATCGCAAGCAGTTCGGCCAGCCGATCGGCACCTACCAGGGCATCTCGTTCAAGCTCGCCGACATGGTCACGCAGATCCGCGCCGCCGAACTGCTGACCTTGCACACTGCCTGGAAATTGGACCAGGGCACGATGACCGATGGCGAGGCCGGCATGGCCAAGCTGTTCGCCAGCGAAGTGCTCGGCAAGGTCGCCGACGAAGCGGTGCAGATTTTTGGCGGCATGGGCCTGATGGATGAATGCCCGGTGGAACGCATCTGGCGCAACGCGCGGATCGAGCGTGTCTGGGAAGGCACGTCGGAGATCCAGCGTCACATCATTTCCCGCGAATTGCTGCGGCCGCTGCTGCGCTGATCAGGCCGGAGAACTCCAATGTCGCAGACGATTCGTGACAATCTCAAACGCATGCTCGCACCGCGCCACGTGGCGTTTGTCGGTGGCCGCAGCATGGCCCGAGCGCTCAAGCGCTGCGCTGAAGGCGGCTACCTTGGTGAAATGTGGCTGGTCAATCCGCAGCACGACACCCTTGAAGGCGTGCCGTGTGTGCGCAGCATCGCCGAACTGCCGTGCGGCCCGGACGCGGTGTTTATCGCGACCAACCGCGAACTGACCCTGACCTGCGTCGCCGAACTGGCCGCCAAGGAGGCGGGCGGTGTGATCTGCTACGCCTCCGGGTTTGCCGAAACCGGCGCCGAGGGCCAGGCCTTGCAGCAACAATTGCTCAAAGCCGCCGGCAACATGGCCTTGCTCGGCCCCAACTGCTACGGCTTGCTCAACTACCTGCACAGCTCCGCGCTGTGGCCGGTGGCCCATGGCGGTAAACCGGTGGAGAAGGGCGTGGCCGTGCTGACCCAGAGCGGCAACTTTGCCTACAACGTGTCCATGAGCGACCGCTCGCTGCCGGTGGCCTACATGGCCTCGGTCGGCAATCAGGCGCAAATGGGCGTCGCCGAATTGATGGACGTGTTGCTCGACGAACCGCGCGTCACTGCCATCGGCTTGCACCTCGAAGGCCTGAAAAACGTCCCGGGTTTCGCCCGCGCCGCACACAAGGCACTGGAGAAGGGCATTCCGATCATTGCCCTGAAAACCGGTGTGTCGCAGATCGGTGCCGAACTGGCACTCAGTCACACTAGCTCGCTGTCCGGCTCCGATGCGCTCTACGACAGTCTGTTCGCGCGCCTCGGCGTGATCCGCGTCAGCGGCCCGGTGAGTTTTGTCGAAACCCTGAAAGCGGCGGCGTGCGGCAAGCTGCCGGCGGGCAACAGCCTGATCGCGCTGGCCTGTTCGGGGGGCGACGCCGGGCTGATTGCCGACTACGCCGAGCGCAACGAGCTGAGCTTGCCGAAACTCGATGAAGGCCAGATCGGAGAACTGGCGCAAGTGCTGCCGAGCTACGCCAACCTGGTCAATCCGCTGGATTTCACCACGGCGATCTGGGGCGACGGCGAAGCCTTGAACCGCATGCTCGACAGCGCCCTGCGCACCGACGCCGATGCGGCGATGCTGGTGCTCGATTACCCGTCGGAATTCACCGGCGAGCGCAAGGAATGCGACCTGCTGCTGGAGCTGTATTGCGCAGCATTGGTCCGCCACGGCAAGACCGGTTTTGTCACCTCGGCGTTCCCGGAATTGCTGCCGGTCCACGCTCGCGAACGTCTGCATGCCCAAGGCGTGGCAGCGTTGCAAGGCGTGGAAGACGGGTTGGCGGCGTGGGGCCGAATTGCGGGCTATCAGCGCAACCGTCAGGCGTTGCTGGCGCTCGGTGAATCGGCGCTGGTGCCGCACTGTCCGCAGGCGCTGGAAGGCGAAGGTCGCTTGCTCAATGAGTGGGATTCGAAAAAAGCGTTGCGCGCCTTTGGCCTGCAAACGCCCAACGGCGTATTGAGCACCCCGGACGAGGCGTTGAGCGACGCCAACGCGCTGGGATACCCGCTGGTATTGAAAGCGGTCAGTGCCCAACTGCCGCATAAAACCGAAGCCGGCGCCGTGGCGTTGAACCTCAAGGACGCCGCCGCCCTGAGCGCTGCACTGGAAAAAATGCGCGCGAGCATCGCCGCTTACGCGCCGCACGTGCCGTTCGATCAGGTGCTGCTGGAACCCATGGCCAAGCCGCCGCTGGCCGAATTGATCGTCGGGATCAAACGCGAAAACGACTTCGGTCTGGCACTGGTCATTGGCGCTGGCGGGATTCTGGTGGAGTTGCTCAAGGACAGTCGCAGCCTGTTGCTGCCGACCACCGACGGCGCCATTCGCCAAGCGTTGTTGAGCCTGCGCAGTGCCCCGTTGCTGCAAGGTTTTCGCGGGCGCGAAGCGGCGGATCTGGACGCTCTGGTGGCGGCGATTCGTGCGGTGGCCGATTACGCCTGCGAGAACGCCGGGCAGTTGCTGGAACTCGATGTGAACCCATTGTTGGTCGGTGCCGATGGCACGACTGCGGTCGATGCGTTGATTCGCCTCGGCCACGAGTGAGGACGTAAATATGCAAAGCACAACATTGACCGGCGGCCAGGCCCTGGTGCGCCTGCTGGCCAACTACGGCGTCGACACCGTGTTCGGTATCCCCGGCGTACACACGCTGGAGTTGTATCGCGGCCTGCCCGGCAGCGGCATTCGCCATGTGCTGACGCGCCACGAGCAAGGCGCCAGTTTCATGGCCGACGGCTATGCACGGGTCAGCGGCAAACCGGGTGTGTGCTTCATCATCACCGGGCCGGGCGTGACCAATGCCGCGACCGGCATCGGTCAGGCGTATGCCGACTCGATTCCGATGCTGGTGATTTCCAGCGTCAACCACACCGCCAGCCTCGGCAAAGGCTGGGGCTGCCTGCACGAAACCCAGGACCAGCGCGCAATCACCGCGCCGATCACCGCGTTCTCAGCAGTGGCGCTCAGCGCCGAGGACCTGCCCGAGTTGATCGCTCGTGCCTACGCGGTGTTTGACAGTGAACGTCCACGTCCGGTGCACATCTCGGTGCCGCTCGACGTGTTGTCGGCAAAAGTCAGCCGCGACTGGAGCAATGAAGTGGTGCGTCGCCCAAGCCGTGGCGTGCCGGCGGCAACTGCACTGGATCAGGCGGTGGCCAAGCTGCAAGGCGCCAAACGGCCGATGATCATCGCCGGCGGTGGCGCATTGAATGCGCAGCAGCAAGTGCAGGAACTCAGCACCCGACTCGCCGCGCCGCTGTTCACCAGCGTCGCCGGTAAAGGCCTGTTGCCGCCGGATGCACCGCTCAACGCCGGCTCGACCCTGTGCGTAGAACCGGGCTGGCAACTCATCGCCGAGGCCGACGTGGTGCTGGCGGTCGGCACCGAAATGGCCGACACCGATTTCTGGCGCGAGCGTCTGCCGCTGAACGCCGAACTGCTGCGCGTCGACATCGACCCGCGCAAGTTCAACGATTTCTACCCGTGCGCGGTGGCGCTGCAAGGCGACGCGCAACACACCCTCGCCGCGTTGCTGGAACGTCTGTCGCCCGCCAAACGCGATGCCACTGCGGCGATCGAGTCCGTTGCAGCACTGCGTGAAGCAGTGCAAAACAGCCACGGTCCGTTGCAGTCGATCCACCAGGCGATTCTCGAACGTATCGCCGCCGAGCTGCCGGACGATGCCTTCATCAGCACCGACATGACCCAACTGGCCTACACCGGCAACTACGCCTTCAACAGCCTGGCGCCACGCAGCTGGTTGCATCCGACCGGTTACGGCACGTTGGGGTATGGCTTGCCGGCGGGCATCGGCGCCAAGTTCGGTGCGCCGCAGCGGCCCGGTCTGGTGCTGGTCGGCGACGGCGGTTTTCTCTACACCGCGCAAGAACTGGCCACCGCCGTCGAAGAACTGGACAGCCCGCTGGTGGTGTTGCTCTGGAACAACGACGCGCTGGGGCAGATTCGCGACGACATGATCGGGCTGGATATCGAGCCGATAGGCGTGCTGCCGCGCAACCCGGACTTTGCCGCCCTTGGCCGCGCGTTCGGTTGCACGGTGACCGAGCCGCAAAGCCTGGCCGAACTGCAAACCGATCTGCGCCACGGCTTCAAGCGCAACGGCGTGACCCTGATCGAGCTCAAGCATGCGTGTGCGCTCTGACTCCATTTTTACAATAGGGATACCGCCATGCGCTTCTCCGATCTGACGCAACGCATCGCTGGTGACGGCGCTGCCGCCTGGGACATTCATTACCGCGCACTGGCGCTGCAAGAGCAGGGTGAGGACATCCTGCTGTTGTCAGTCGGCGACCCGGATTTCGACACGCCGGTGCCGATTGTGCAGGCCGCTATCGACAGCCTGTTGTCCGGCAACACCCACTACGCCGACGTGCGCGGTAAACGTGCACTGCGTGAAAGCATCGCCCGGCATTACGCTAAACGCAGCGGCCAGCACGTCTCGGCCGAGCAAGTCACCGTGCTCGCCGGGGCGCAATGCGCGTTGTTCTGCGTTGCGCAGTGCGTGTTGAATCCGGGCGATGAAGTGATCGTCGCCGAGCCGATGTACGTGACCTATGAAGCCGTATTCGGTGCCTGTGGCGCGGTGGTGATTCCAGTGCCGGTGCGTTCTGAAAACGGTTTTCGGGTGCTGCCCGAAGACGTCGCCGCACGCATCACCCCGCGCACTCGGGCGCTCGCGCTCAACAGTCCGCATAACCCGTCCGGCGCCAGTTTGTCGCGCGACACGTGGCAGGCGCTGGCACAACTGTGCATCACCCACGACTTGTGGCTGATTTCCGATGAGGTCTACAGCGAACTGTTGTTCGACGGCGAACACATCAGCCCGGCGAGTTTGCCGGGCATGGCCGAACGCACCGCGACGCTCAACAGCCTGTCGAAATCCCACGCCATGACCGGCTGGCGCATCGGCTGGTCGATTGCGCCGCCGGCACTGGCCACGCACCTGGAAAATCTCGCGCTGTGCATGCTCTACGGATTGCCGGATTTCGTGCAGGACGCTGCCGTCGTCGCACTCGAAAGCAACCTGCCGGAACTGGAAGCGATGCGCGAAGCCTATCGCCAACGTCGGGATCTGGTCTGCGAATGCCTGGCCGACTGTCCCGGTGTGCGTGCCTTGAAACCCGATGGCGGAATGTTCGTGATGGTCGATATCCGCGACACCGGGCTCAGTGCCCAGGCGTTTGCCGACCGTTTGCTTGATCGTCACGGCGTCTCGGTGCTGGCCGGCGAAGCCTTCGGCCCGAGCGCTGCCGGGCACATTCGCCTGGGGTTGGTGTTGGGGGCGGCGCCGTTGCGTGACGCCTGCCAGCGCATCACTCGTTGTGCCACTGAACTGATGGAAGACCCAGTCTATGCATAATCACAAGACGCTGTTTATCGATGGCCGCTGGCAAACCCCGTCGGGGCAAGGCATTGCCGAGGTGATCAACCCGGCCACTGAAGAGGTCGCAGGTTCGGTGCCGTTGGGCGACGAGCGCGATGTCGACAACGCGGTGGCCGCGGCGCGTCGGGCGTTCGGTCCATGGTCGCGGACGCCCTCAAGTGTTCGCGCCGGATACATCAGGGCGCTCGCCGAGCAGTTAAGTGCGCGGGCCGATGAAATGGCCGCGGTCATCACTGCCGAGCTGGGAATGCCGGTGCAATGGTGTCGCTCGGTGCAGGTCGACGGGCCCATCATCGGCCTGGAGCAATACGTCGAACTTGCCGGTTTGATGGACGAAGTGCGTGAGGTCGGCAATTCGCTGGTCATCCGTGAGGCGGTCGGTGTGTGCGCCTTCATCAACCCGTGGAACTACCCGCTGCATCAACTGATCGGCAAGCTCGCTCCCGCGCTGGCCGCCGGTTGCACCGTGGTCGTCAAGCCGAGCCAGGAAACCCCGCTGCACGCGTTTATGCTGGCGCAGATGATCGAAGCCATTGGCTTGCCGGCGGGGGTGTTCAACCTGGTCAGCGGCCCGGGCTCGAAGGTTGGCGAAGCGCTGGCCAAACACCCGGACGTCGATATGGTCTCGTTCACCGGCTCCACCGGCGCCGGGGTTCGCGTGGCGCAAGCGGCGGCGCCTTCGGTGAAGCGCGTGTGCCTGGAACTGGGCGGCAAGTCGGCGCTGTTGATTGCCGAGGATGCCGATCTCGCCGCCGCCGTGCGCTACGGCGTGCAAGACGTGATGATCAACTCCGGGCAGACCTGTACGGCGTTGACCCGCATGTTGCTGCCAGCCAGCCGTTACGCCGAGGCCGTGGAGCTGGCGATTGCCGAAACCCAAAGCCTGCGCATGGGCGATCCGCTGGACCCGCAGAGTTTCCTCGGGCCGATGTGTTCGGCGGCGCAGCGTCGCACCGTGCGTGACTACATTCAGGTCGGTCAACAGGAAGGCGCGCGACTTCTGTGTGGCGGTGACACCGTGCTCGAATTCGAGCGCGGCTATTACGTCAGCCCGACGCTGTTCGCCGATGTCGACAACCGCATGCGCATCGCCCAGGAAGAAATCTTCGGTCCGGTGCTGTGCCTGATTCCTTACGCCGATGAAGCGCAAGCGATTCAGATCGCCAACGATTCGCCGTTCGGCCTGTCCAGCGGCGTCTGGGCCAGTAGCACCGAGCGTGCCTTGCACCTCGGGCGTCAGTTGCGCGCCGGGCAATGCTTTCTCAACGGCGCGGCGTTCAATTATCAGGCGCCGTTCGGTGGCTACAAACAGTCGGGCAATGGCCGGGAGTGGGGAGAAGAAGGACTCAACGAGTTTGTCGAAGTGAAGGCGATCCAGGTGTGACCTTGGGCGATTCAAACGATCTGTGCACCGGGCCTTGGCCCGGTGCCTTGCGTGGCTTCAAACCGGTAATTCATTACTAACTTGCTTGTGATCAGGGGCAATGCAATGAGCGATAACAAAAACAACATTACTCAAGCGAACCATGACTTCAGTTTTCCGCGTCGGGACTTCCTCAAATACAGCGCGACAGCCGCAGCCATCGCGGGGGCGTTTTCCATGGGGTTGCCGATGGGCGCCTTCGCCCAGGAAGCCACGCCAAAACCGGGCGGCGTGTTGCGCCTCGGGCTGGCGGGCGCCAGCACCACCGACTCAAAAGACCCCGGTTCCTGGGTCGACACCTTCACCTTCGTCGGCTTCTCCGCGGTCTATAACACCCTCACTGAAATCGCCGTCGACGGCAGCGCGATCCCGGAACTGGCCGAGAGCTGGACGTCGACACCGGACGCGCGCATCTGGACCTTCAAACTGCGCCAGGGCGTGACCTTCCATAACGGCAAAACCCTGACCGCCGACGACGTGGTCGCCTCGATCCAGCATCACCTCAGCGAGAAATCCACTTCGGCAGCCAAGACTGTGTTGGGCGACGTCGCCAAGGTCAGCGCCCAGGGCACGGACAGCGTGGTGTTCGAGCTGAAGTCGGGCAACGCCGATTTTTCCTATGTGGTCGCCGATTACCATCTGGTCATCATGCCGGCCAAGGACGGTGTGGCGGACTGGCAGGCCGGAGTCGGCACCGGCGGTTATCGCCTCAAGGACTTTGAACCGGGCGTGCGCATGGGGCTGGAACGCAGCCCCGATTACTGGAAACCCGGCCGGGCGCATTTCGCCAGTGCCGAGCTGATTGCGATTGCCGATGGCGCGGCGCGGATCAATGCGCTGGTCACCGGGCAAGTCGATGTGATCAACAAGGTCGACCTGAAAACCGTGGCCTTGCTCAAGCGTAATCCGAACCTGGTGATTGAAGAAACCAAGGGCGCGCAGCACTACACCTTCCCGATGTTGTGCGACAGCCAGCAGTTCCAGGACAGCAACATTCGTATGGCGATGAAGCACGCGATCAATCGCGAAACCCTGCTGGCTTCGGTGCTGTATGGCTATGGACTGGTGGGCAACGACCATCCGATCCAGCCCGGCAGCCGCTTTATCAACACGGCGCTGGAGCAGCGCACTTACGACCCGGACAAGGCGCGTTTCTACCTGCGCCAGGCCGGCGTCGATTCGCTCAAGGTCAAGCTGCAAGCGTCTGATGCGGCGTACAGCGGCGCGGTGGATGCGTCGGTGCTGTTCAAGGAGCAGGCGCGTCAGGCCGGGATCGATATCGACGTGGTTCGCGAGCCGGCGGATGGTTTCTTCTCCAACGTCTGGATGAAACAACCGTTCACCACGTCCTTTTGGTACAGCAGCCTGACGGCCGACCGGATGTTCAGCATCGGTTACGCCAAGGGTGCGGCGTGGAACGAAACCCATTGGGATAACCCGCGCTTCAATCAACTGCTGAACGCCGCCCGCGGCGAGATGAACGACCCGTTGCGCCGCGAGATGTACAACGAAATGCAGGCGCTGTGCCGGGACGATGGCGGGGCGATTGTGCCGTTGTTCGCCAGCTCGGTGGCGGCACGCTCGAACCGCGTCGCGCACGGCGGGCAGACTGCGCCTTATGGCGAGCTGGATGGGTTGCGCGTCATCGAGCGTTGGTGGCAGGCGTAAGGAATCTCCAAACCAGTGAAGATCTACTGTGGGAGCGGGCTTGCTCGCGAAAGCGGTTTCACATTCAACACATTCGTTGACAGACACGCCGCCTTCGCGAGCAAGCCCGCTCCCACCTTGGAAATTCGCCGTTTTCGCGAGCGTGCCCGATTCAAGGAATCGCATGATGAATAGTATTTTCAAGTTGCTCTTGCAGCGCCTGGCGCTGGGATTGCTATCGCTCTTCGCGGTATCAGTGATCATCTTCCTCGCCGTCGGCATGCTCCCGGGCGATATCGCCCAGGCCATGCTCGGCCAATCCGCCACCCCGGAAACCGTCGCGGCGTTCCGCACGCAGTTGGGCCTGGACCTGCCGCCGCTGACCCGCTTCGGCCATTGGATCGGGCACCTGCTGCAAGGTGATCTCGGCGTCTCGCTGGCCAACCAGCGGCCGATCGCCGACCTGGTCGCTTCGCGGCTGGGCAACACCTTCAGCCTGGCGGCGCTGGCAGCATTGGTGTCGGTGCCGCTCGCGTTGTTGCTGGGGATGCTTGCGGCGCTGTATCGCAACAGCTGGTTCGACCGTTTGCTCAACACCAGCGCCCTCAGCGCCGTATCGTTTCCGGAGTTTTTCGTCGCCTACCTCCTGATCCTGGTGTTCGCGGTGAAGCTCAACTGGTTCCCGAGCATTTCCAACCTGGCGCCGGACGCTTCGTTTGGCACCGTGCTGGAACGCTCGGTGCTGCCGGTCGCGACCCTGAGCCTGGTGGTGATCGCGCAGATGATGCGCATGACCCGCGCCTCGCTGATCAACCTGCTGGCCAGCCCGTACATCGAAATGGCTCGCCTCAAGGGCATCAGCCAGTCGCGCATCATCTTCCGTCACGCCTTGCCCAACGCGCTGGCACCGATCGTCAATGTGGTGGCGCTGAACCTCGCTTATCTGGTGGTCGGCGTGGTGGTGGTCGAGGTGGTGTTCGTCTACCCGGGCCTCGGCCAATTGCTGGTGGACTCGGTGGCCAAGCGCGACATCCCGGTAGTCCAGGCCTGCAGCCTGATTTTCGCGGCGACCTACATCCTGCTCAACACCACGGCGGATGTGCTGTCCATCGCCAGCAACCCACGCCTGATGCATCCGAAGGGGTAGAACATGAGCCTGCTCAAACAATTGGTCCGGGCGCCGCTGAGTGCCCAGTTCGGAATGCTGGTGATCATCCTGTACATCCTCGTGGCGCTGTTCGCCCCGGTGCTGGCGCCATATGGCGAAACGCAAGTGGTGGGCGAAGGCTTCGCCCCTTGGAGTGGCCAGTTCCTGCTGGGCACCGATAACCTCGGCCGCGACATGTTCAGCCGCCTGGTCTACGGCGCGCGCAACACCTTGGGCATCGCCTTCCTGACCACGGTGCTGGCGTTCCTGCTTGGCGGCCTGAGCGGGTTGATCGCCGCGATCAAGGGCGGTTGGGTCGATCAGGGATTGTCGCGGGTCGTCGATATCCTGATGGCGATTCCGCAGCTGATCTTCGCTTTGCTGATCCTCAGCGTGGTCGGCACCACCGCGACATCGTTGGTGTTGGTGATTGCGCTGCTGGACGCCACCCGGGTGTTTCGCCTGTCGCGGGCCGTGGCGATGAACGTGGTGGTGCAAGACTTCGTCGAAGCCGCACGCTTGCGCGGTGAAGGCCTGTGGTGGCTGGTGACCCGCGAGGTATTGCCCAACGCTGCCGCGCCGCTGATTGCCGAATTCGGCCTGCGCTTCTGTTTCGTGTTTTTGTTCATCAGTGCGCTGTCGTTTCTCGGCCTGGGCATTCAACCGCCCACCGCCGACTGGGGCAGCATGGTCCGCGACAACGCGGTGCTGATTACTTTCGGCGATGTCAGCCCCTTGCTGCCCGCCCTGGCCGTGGCGTTGATCACGGTCAGCGTCAACTTCGTCGTCGACTGGATGCTGCATAAATCCAGCGGCCTCAAGGAGTGCTGAACATGACTGCGATAAAAAACGAAAAGCCGCTGCTGGACATCCGCGACCTGCACATCGAAGGCCATTACGAAGACGCCTGGCACCCGTTGATCAAAGGCATTGATCTGACCCTGCAACGCGGCGAAGTGCTGGGGCTGATCGGCGAGTCGGGGGCCGGCAAGTCGACCCTCGGCCTCGCCGCCATGGGCTACACCCGCGATGGCTGCCGGATCACCGGCGGCTCGGTGCAGTTCGATGGCATCGACCTGCTGCACGCCAAACCCGAAGCACTGCGTAAACTGCGTGGCCTGCGGATCGCCTATGTGGCACAAAGCGCTGCGGCGTCGTTCAACCCGGCTCATCGCTTGATTGATCAACACGTGGAAACCGCCGTTAAAAACGGTGGCATGAGCCGCGCCCAGGCGATGGCGGAAGCGGTGGAATTGTATCGGGTGCTGCGCTTGCCCAATCCGGAACAGATCGGCCAGCGTTACCCGCATCAGGTGTCCGGCGGGCAGTTGCAACGGGTCATGACCGCCATGGCCATGGCGTGCCATCCCGACCTGATCATCTTCGACGAACCGACCACCGCCCTCGACGTCACCACCCAGATTGAAGTGCTGGCGGCCATTCGCGATGCGGTGGCGACCTACGGCAGCGCGGCGATCTACATCAGCCACGACCTGGCGGTGGTCGCGCAAATGGCCGACCGGATCATGGTGCTGCGTCACGGCAAACTGGTGGAGGAAGCCGAAACCCGCAAGATGCTCGGCGATCCACAAGAGGATTACACCAAGTCGCTGTGGGCGGTGCGTAGCTTTCGTACCGAACCCAAGCCGTGCCCGCAGCAGGAAAAACCGCTGCTGGAATTGCGCAAGAGCTGCGCCAGTTATGGTCATCAACCGGTGCTGCACGATGTATCGCTGAGCCTGTATCGCGGCCAGACCCTGGCGGTGATCGGCGAGTCCGGCAGCGGCAAGAGCTCGACCGCGCGGCTGATCACCGGTTTGCTGTCGCCAACATCAGGCCAGGTGTTGTATGACGGCGAGGCGTTGCCGGCGGACTTTCGTCAGCGCAGCAAGGAGCAACTGCGGCGCATCCAGATGATCTACCAGATCCCGGATACGGCACTGAACCCGCGTCAGCGCATCGTCGACATCATCGGTCGGCCGCTGACGTTTTACCTGGGGCTCAAGGGCAAGGCGATGCGCGCACGGGTGGCCGAACTGCTGGAGATGATCGAACTCGATCCGGCGACCTTCATGGAGCGCCAACCCCGAGAGCTGTCCGGTGGGCAGAAGCAACGCGTGTGCATCGCCCGGGCGTTGGCGGCCGATCCGCAATTGATCATTTGCGACGAAGTGACCTCGGCGCTGGATCAACTGGTGGCCGAAGGCGTGCTGAAACTGCTCAACCGTATCCAGCAGCAACTGGGCGTCGCTTATCTCTTCATCACCCACGATGTCGCCACCGTCCGGGCGATTGCCGATGAGGTGCTGGTGATGCAGCGGGGCAGGGTGGTTGACCACGGCTCGCGCAGCGCCATTTTTACCCCGCCGCATCAGGATTACACCGGCCTGCTGTTTTCATCCGAACCGCAAATGGACCCCGACTGGCTCGACCGGTTGCTGGCCACGCGCGCGTTATCGTCCTCCGATTCAACACCTGTAAACGTTTAGGGGATTGCCATGAAAGTACTGATTGTCCACGCTCACCCGGAGCCAAAATCCTTTACCGCTGCACTGCGTGACCAGGCGGTGGCGACACTCGAGGCCCAGGGTCATGAGGTCCAGGTCAGCGACCTGTACGCAATGAACTGGAATCCGGTGGCCAGTGCCGATGACTTTTCTTCGCGGGAGAACCCCGAGTACCTGGTGTATGCGCTGGAGCAGCGACTGGGGGTGAAAAGCCAGTCGCTGGCGCCGGACATCCAGCAAGAACTCGACAAGCTGCTGTGGGCTGACTTGCTGATCCTGAACTTCCCGATTTTCTGGTTCTCGACCCCGGCCATACTCAAGGGCTGGATTGACCGGGTGCTGGTGTCGGGTATCTGCTACGGCGGCAAACGCTTTTACGACCAGGGCGGATTGAGCGGCAAGAAGGCGCTGGTGACGGTCACCTTGGGTGGCCGCGAGCATATGTTTGGTGATGGCGCGATTCACGGTCCGCTGCAGGACATGCTACGGCCGATCCTGCGCGGCACGCTGGCGTATGTCGGGTTTGATGTGCTGGAACCGTTTGTGGCGTGGCATGTGCCGTACATCAGTGACGAAGCGCGCAAGGATTTCCTGCAGAGTTATCAGCAGCGCCTGGAGCACCTGAGTGATGATCAGCCGATGCAGTTTCCGCGGCTGTCGCAGTTTGATGATGCGTTGTATCCGTTGCCTGGCTAAAAGTGGGCTTTTGGCCAGGGCTTGAGGGTGAACTTTCGGGCCTCTTCGCGAGCAAGCCCGCTCCCACATTGGATCTGTGGCGTTCACAAATCCCCTGTGGGAGCGGGCTTGCTCGCGAAGGGGCCAGTCAGATCAACCCAAAATACCGAAGCTGCTCATAACCTGAACAGTTTCGGCATTGGTTTTTGGTTTAGATCTCCTTCACCGGCGTTTCACCCTCAACCCCTTTGATCAACCCGATGGCATGCAGGCAATCCGCCTTGTTCACATACGATTCGCCACTGGCGATCGTCTCGTGATTCCCCGCCCTCAAGCGCCAGCGCCATTGTCCTTTCCCGGTGCTCGGCGTGCCTTTGGATTGCCTGTAAATCTCGAAATACATTCTGCTCGCTCCATGCGATGGGTAATTGCGACAACCTGTGTGACGCATCGGGGGCAAGCCTAGCGGAGCTGGCTTTTTTGGCCATCAGGCATTTGTTTCCAGGCATTTGAAAATATTTCAGCCTACGCAACCGGGTCGGCGCGAATGGCCAAAACCCCCGCAGTTTCGCCCTTGCATCACCTCCCTCGGTCCTGCTTAATACGACACGACTCATGGCGACAGTCAGCTGTCGTCGGCTTCGGATTGTAGAAAAATCACTATAAAAAAGAGCAATCAATTGACTCATCAGCACGGAACGCAACTGGCCGGGCATTTGCAGCTTTCGCTCGTGATACCGGTATTCAATGAAGCGGCGACCATCGATTTGTTCATCGCGCGGATCACTGACGTCTTCAAGGATGAGACGCTGGTCAGTCTGGAAATGGTCTTCGTCAACGACGGCAGCACCGACACCACGCTCGACCTGCTGCTGGAACGTCAACAGACCGATGCGCGCCTTCGCATCGTCGACCTGAGCCGCAATTTCGGCAAGGAAGCGGCCCTGACCGCTGGCTTGCAGACCGCCACCGGCCAAGTGGTGGTGCCGATCGATGTCGATTTGCAAGACCCGCCCGAAGTCATCCTCGACATGATCGCCCTGTGGCGTGAAGGCTATGAAGTGGTGCTGGGCCATCGTGTGAGTCGCAAGAGCGATTCCTGGGCCAAGCAGACGTCGGCCAACTGGTTCTATCGCTTGCACAACAAAATCGCCGAGCAACACCTTCCGGAAAACGTCGGCGATTTTCGCCTGATGGATCGTTGCGTGGTGGATGCCTTGCAAACCTTGCCCGAGTCCCGACGCTTCATGAAAGGCCTGTTTGCCTGGGTCGGCTTTCGCACCACTCACGTGAACTACGAGCGCCTCGAGCGGGTGGCAGGGGCGTCCAAATTCAACGGTTGGCGCTTGTGGAACTTCGCGCTGGAAGGCATCACCAGTTTCAGTACGGAACCGCTGCGCATCTGGACCTATCTGGGGCTGTTCGTCTCGCTGATCTCCTTTTCGTTCGCCATTTTTATCGTAGTGCGCACCCTGGTCTCCGGCGTCGATTTGCCGGGTTACGCCTCGCTGATGGTCGCCGTCACGTTTTTGGGCGGCCTGCAATTGATCGGCATCGGCGTGCTGGGTGAGTACCTCGGCCGGACGTACATCGAGTCAAAACGCCGCCCGGTGTATCTGGTGCGCCGTGTCTACGACCCCAAGGACTGAACCATGGATCTCAAGGAAACCGACATCCTCGGTTCGAGCATCGACCAGCATTGGTATTACGCCTCCAAAGCAGCAGCTACGACGCGAATGCTGGGCAACACGCCGCTTGAAAAGATTCTCGACGTGGGCGCAGGCTCCGGGTTCTTTTCCCACCATTTGCTGACGCATTCCTCGGCCCGTGAAGCGTGGTGCGTCGACATCAGTTACGACGCGGATTCGGACGCCACCACCGCCGGTAAACCGGTGCACTACCGTCGCGATATCGACGCGGTGGACGCCGATCTGGTGTTGCTGATGGACGTGCTGGAACATGTCGATGACGACGTCGGGTTGCTCAAGGCCTACGTCGATAAAGTCCCCTCCGGCAGCCGTTTCCTGATGACAGTGCCAGCGTTCCAGTTTCTCTGGAGCGGGCACGATGACTTCCTCGAACACAAGCGCCGCTACACCTTGCCGCAGCTGGAGACGGTGGCTCGGGCGGCCGGTTTGACCGTGAAGCAGGGCGCTTACTACTTCGGCCTGGTGTTTCCGATTGCCGCCACCCTGCGGTTACTGCCCAAAGGGGCGCAACCGTCGCCACCGCGTTCGCAACTCAAGCAGCACCACCCGCTGGTGAATACGATCTTGAAGACGCTGTGCAGCGTCGAGCTGCCGTTCATGGGCGCGAATCGTCTGGCAGGGCTGACGGTATTTGTCCTGGCGCAGAAGCCGTGACGTCAGCCGAAAAATCCGCCTTGATCCAGCGTGGCCTGCGCTTTGCCGTGACCGGGTTGTTTGTCACGGCCCTGCATGCGCTGGTGGCCGTGTTGTTCATCCATTACGTATTGCCTCTGCCACCCTTGGCCAATGGCGCGGCGTTTGCCGTGGCGACGGTGGTGTCTTACCTGATCAATACCACCTGGAGCTTTTCTGCCCGCTTGCACGGCCGAACGCTGCTGCGCTTCATGATGGTTTCCGTTGCCGGTTTTCTGCTGGCGATGCTGGTGGCCTGGGCCGCACAAATGGCCGGGCTGCATTATTTGCTGGGGATCGGCGCGGTGGCGCTGACCCTTCCGGCCTTCACCTTTGTATTGCATAACTTCTGGACGTATCGATGAAGGATTTCGCTAAACGCCTGCCGCTCAACCTGGTGCCCCTGTTGATCGGTGTTGTGGCTTTTTTCATCGTTGCCGGGCCACGGGCGCTAAACCCGATGAACATTGCGTGGCTGGGCAACGGTGACCCGGCAACCCATTATCTGGGGTCGGTGTTTTTCCGGCAGTCGCCGTGGACTTTTCCCCTCGGGCTCAATCCGTCCTACGGGCTGGAGTTGAGCAATGGCATCATTTTCTCTGATTCCAATCCGCTGCTGGCCTTCCTGTTCAAACCGTTCGCCTCGCTGTTGCCGATGCCTTTTCAGTATTTTGGCCTCTGGCTCCTGACCTGCTTCGTCCTGCAGGCGTGGTTCGCCTGGAAACTGGTCGGGCTGATTTCTTCGCACGTCGGTATACGGGCCGTGAGTACGGCGTTGTTCCTTTTTGTTCCGCCGATGCTCATGCGCATGCCCTTTCATTTGTCCCTGGGCGGGCATTTCCTGGTGCTGGCCTCGTTGTACCTGGGGCTGCATCCGCAACTGCAGCGTCGACATCTGGCCTGGGGGGCGCTGCTGGCGGCCGCCGCGTTGGTTCATGCTTACTTTCTGGCAATGGTGGCAGTGATCTGGATCGCCAATCTCGCTGCCGTTTGGTCCAGGAAAGAACTGACGCTACGGTCGGCGTTAGTCGAATTCATTGCGCTGTTTTCGCTGGTCAGCTTTTGCTGTTGGCAGGCCGGGTATTTTTCGGTGGGCGGCGACAGCGCGATATCCGATGGTTTTGGCCTGTACGCCATGAACCTGCTGTCACTGTTCGATTCAGGGAACTGGTCCTATTTGTTGAAGGATCTGCCCGGTATTCAAGGGTTCGGTGACGGCGAAGGGTTTGTCTTCCTCGGACTTGGGCTGATCACGCTGGGCATCTGTGCCGTGGTCGGTTTGCTTCAAGGTCATACCGGCTTCAGGCAACAGCTGAAACGGCGCCCGTTTCTACTGTTGGCGTTGCTGGGGCTGACTGTTTTCGCGATATCAAACCATGTGGCTATGGGCTTGCTGGAGTTCACCTATCCGCTGCCGCCGGTGGTGATTTCCATCGCCAACATCTTCCGCGCCTCGGGCCGGATGTTCTGGCCGGTGTACTACGCGATTATCTTCGCCATCATTTTCCTGGTGATTCGCGCCAATACACCCCGCACCGCTGTGAGCCTGCTGTCACTGGCGCTACTGATCCAGGTGCTGGACACTCACGCCGGCTGGGCGGTGGTTCGCAAACAATTGATGGTTGAACCGGCTTCGAAATGGGCATCGCCCATGGTCGATCCCTTCTGGGAAAGTGCTGCGGCGCATTACCGGAATATTCGATGGATTGTTCCGCAGAATCTCTCCCCGCACTGGATGGCGGTGGCTGATTTTGCCGGCGCCCATGGCATGGCAACGAATGCGGTTTACCTTGGGCGAATGGACACTGCCAATTGGAAACGCGCCGACCGGGAGACGGCAGGTTTAATGGCATCTGGAAAGTACGATGCCGACACTTTGTACTTGCTGGATGAACGTGCGCTGCTTCAGGCCGTGATGAACGTCGATACCTCAAAGGATCTGTTTACCCGGATTGACGGCTTCACGGTGTTGGCTCCGGGCTGGAAGCAGTGCAGCGAGTGCCTGCAGGCGGCCCCGCAGATCAACCCGCTGGAGCTGGTTCCGTCCGTTGAACCCGGACAAAAAACGCCATTCAGCTACGGCAGCAAGGGCAGGGCGCTGCTGGCCAAGGGGTGGTCCGATTCCGAACTCTGGGGCACCTGGTCCGAAGGTGCCAGCGCTGAAGTCATGTTCCGGGCGCCGGCGCCCGTGCATTCCTTGCGTCTGGAGACCACGGCGTTTTTACCTCCTGGACATGCTCGACAGGGTGTCGTCATCAGTATCAACGGCCTGCCGGCATTGAATGCCCAACTTGAGCAGGCCGACGGCAACGTTATTGATGTGCGCCTCACAACCGAGATGCAAGAGCGGGTATCGCGCCAGGGTGTGTTGAGTTTGCAATTGCAGTTCGCCGACGCGGTCAGCCCGAAACAGTTCGGAATCGGCGAGGACGCTCGACAACTCGCGCTCGGGTTGAAGACCTTGACGGTCAATTGAGGGAAGGCGCCCGTAGACGCCCCCGTCGCGCCTTTCTACACTGCCTGAAGTGTCGGGGAACGGGGGTAATGAATGAATCGCAACGAACTGCGCAAGGCTGACATCAACCTGATGGTGGTGTTCGAGACGTTGATGCTCGAGCGCAACGTCACGCGAGTGGCGGAGAAGCTGTTTCTCGGCCAGCCGACCATCAGTGCCGCGCTCAACCGCCTGCGGACGATGTTCAACGATCCGCTGTTCATTCGCGTCGGTCATCGCATGGAACCGACGGCGCGGGCCGAGGAAATCATCCTGCACCTGTCGCCGGCGCTGGATTCGCTGTCGGTGGCCTTGAGCCTGACCCACGATTTCGACCCGGCTACCAGCACCATGACCTTTCGCATCGGGCTGTCGGACGATGTCGAGTTCGGCTTGCTGCCGCCGCTGTTGCGGTCCTTGCGCCAGGAAGCGCCGAAGGTGGTGTTCGTGGTTCAGCATGTCGATTACTGGCGCATTCCCGACTTGCTGGCCTCCGGCGATATCACGGTCGGCATCAGCCAGACCCGCGGCCTGCCGGCCAATGCCAAACGCAAATTGCTGCGGCACATCCAGCCGAGCATCCTGCGCGCCGATGCTTCGGACACCCCCCTGACCCTCGATGAATATTGCGCCCGCCCGCATGTGTTGGTGTCGCACACGGCCAACGTCAGTGGCTACGCCGATGAATGGCTGGCGGAGATCGGCCGTACGCGTCAGGTCGTGCTGTCGGTGCCGCAATACAGTTCGTTGCCGGCCTTGCTCGCCGGCACCGACCTGATCGCCAGCCTGCCGGATTACACGGCCGAGGCGATGGCCGCCTCAGGGCAACTGTTCAAGGAACCCTTTCCGTTCAAGACCCCGACGCTGGACTTGTCCATGGTCTGGCTCAGTCATGTCGATACCGACCCGGCCGAGCGCTGGTTGCGCTCGCGGCTGGAGGCGTTCATGAGTGAGCGCCCGGAATTGCCGCTGTCCCTATGAGTCAGACGACGCTGTGTTATATGTAGGACCTTTCTGCACACCATCAGGAATCAAACCATGCCCCACCTGCACATGGAATACACCGCCAACCTGCCCGGGCTGAACGCCGACGTGGCGTTGATCCGGCTCAACAATGCCTTGGTGGCTTCCGGTCAGTTTGCTGCGGAGTTCGACATCAAGAGCCGCGCGGTGAAGGTCGAAACCTTCAAGGTCGGCACGGCGATGGCGGAACGGGCGTTTGTGCATGTGAAGCTGGCGCTGCTGAGCGGTCGCTCGTCGCAGATCAAAAAGCAGTTGTCCGAAAGCCTGCTGGCAGTGGTGCAGGAGCTGTGTGAATGGCCGACGGGGGTTGAAGTCCAGTTGTGCGTGGAGATTCTCGACATCGATCGAGAGTCCTACACCAAGACGGCCATCGGCCACTGAGTTTCAGGCCAATTCCTGCTCGGCGCAGGCCTTGATCACTTGCTCGCGCAGCCAGGTGTTGGCGCTGTCCTGATCGACGCCTTGACTCCACAGCATGTCCAGGGTGAAACCCGGCAAGCCGTTGGGCGCTTCGCAATGATTGAAAATTGCCTCGTTGGCCAGTAATTGCTGGATGCGGCGGGGCAATGTCAGGATGAAATCCGTTCCGGTAATCATTTTCAGCGCCGCGCTGTAGCTGTTGGAGCGCGCGATTATCTGCCGTTTGTGTGCCTGTTGCGCCAGCCAGCCATCGACCATGTTGGTGGTGGATGTCCACGGCGTCGGAAACACATGCCGGCGTTCGACAAAGGCTTTCAGGCTTAAACGTGGTTCCAGTGGCGTGGCGCGTTTGTCGAAGACGCAGACCAGGTCATCCTCCAGCAACATCCGGGATTTGAAGTCGCTGTGGCTGCGATGAAAATGTGGGCCGAAACAAATCACCAGGTCGAGGCTGCCATCGCGCAGGTCCTCGCTCGGGATGTCGGTTTCGAACTTGTGCATGTTGACCATCACCGGCAGGTCGGCGAAATCGAAGCTTTTCAACAGGCGCGGCAGGATCAGTTGCTCGAAGTATTCCGGCGCGCAGATATTGAACGTCACCGGTTGCAAGGTCGGGTCGAACGCCTGGGCGCCGGCGTGGCAAAGGTTGATGCTTTCGAGGATCTTCAGCACATGGGTGTACATGGTGCTGGCTTTGAACGTGGGGCGCATCCCCGTGCGGGTATTGATGAACAACTCGTCTTCAAAACTGGTGCGCAGTTTTTTCAGGCAGTAACTCACGGTGGACTGGCTGACGCAGAGCGCCTCCGACACACCGGTGACGCTGCTTTGCTCATACACGGCGACAAACACCATGAGGTCCTGCATATCGAGCTTTCTAAGCAAGTTACTGTTAAGCATCCGTTCTGTCTCGCTGTGCTCCTTGCGCTGACTGTGCGCAAACGTGTGCGAACGATCCTAACGGAACGATGGTGCCAGGAGAATGCCCTGTAGGACGTTTCATGGTCGGTTGTGGGACAGAAAGTGTTCCGAACACGACGTGTGAAATGAATACGGGCAAACATGGCCAGAGGCCTTTACTGCTGAACGCTGATGAACAGCGTGCTCAGGCAGTGGCGGGAAATTGTTGCGAATAATGCCGCGGATTGAAGCGCAGGGCCATCAGGATCATCAGTGCCATGACAGCGGTCAGGCACCACCAGGCCCATTCGAAACTGCCCAGTTGATCGCGCACCATCCCGGCCATCAGCGGCGAGAGGCCGGCGATCAGGTAGCCGATGCCCTGCACGAAGGCTGTCAGGCCACCGGCGTGTTGCGGGTTGTCGAGGTGATCCAGCGACACAATCAGGCTCATCGGGAACAGGCCGCCGATGCCCAGTCCCAACAGGCACGGCCACAGCAGGCTGAAGTGTTGCGGGCTAAGGATCAGCCCGCAGAAACCGGCCATGATCAGCGCCAGCAACACCACCAGCACCAGGCGCCGGTCACGGCTGCGGTTGGCGATGGCTGGGGTCACCAGCCCGGACAGCACTTCCATGGCCGTCAAGAAGCCCAGCAGCAAACCGGCGTTTTGTTCGCTCCAGCCCTTTTCCACGTAGTACGGCGCCAACCAGGCCAGTACACAGGTGTAGGACGCCGTGCCCAAACCGAAGAAGATCGCGAGTAACCAGGCGCGGGAATTGGTGAAGAATGATGTGTTGCGTGGTGCTGCTGTCGTCGGCGTCGATGTCCCCGCACGCCCGACTCTCCAGAACAGCAACGCCACCAGTGCCAGCGCGGCCCAGATCGCCAACCCCACGCGCCAACTGCCGGCGCGGGTCATCACCAGGGGCGCAAAGGATGCCGCTATCGCCGCACCGCCCATGATCGACGTCACATAGAGGCCCATGCACACGGCAACGTTGTCGCCGAAGCGGGATTTGATCAGCGCCGGCATCAATGCCTGGATCAGCGCAATACCGATGCCGGCCAGCATGGCGCTGAGGATCAGTTCGATTGCCGAGTCCACGAACAACCGCGACACCGTGGCCAGGCCAATGATCAGCAGCGAGATCACCACGGTGCGCTGTTCACCCAGGCGCTGGCTGACGCTCAGGCCGAAGAACATCGCCAGCCCCATCGCCATGACCGGCAACATGGTCAGCAGCGAAGCCAGGCTGAAACTCAACGGGATGTCCCCGCGAATGGCCGACAACAACGGCCCGACTGCCGCCATCGACGGGCGCAGGTTCAGGGCCACGAGGACAATGCTGACCATCAGCCAGAGGGCAGGGCGGGAGGTTGCGCGAACGTTTTCCATCAATCGGACCTTGAATAAACAGGAGCCGATTAGGCGCGCGAGGGCGGGAGGCCGCAAATCAGATAGTCCGCAGCGGTATTTAAAAATTAAATACCTCCGTCACACCACAGTCCCCCTGTGGTGGGAGCGGGCTTGCTCGCGAAAGCGGTGTGTTAGTCGGCACATGCATTGACTGACACACCGCCTTCGCGAGCAAGCCCGCTCCCACAGGGGATATGGGGTGTTTGGGCGATTGATTGTTTAGTCTGCCCACACCCAAAGTTCTTCAAATCCCGATTTAACGACCTGACCACCCGTGTGACGCTGCTGCTCATCTGTTTTCTGCGGTTATTTCTATGGACGGTTGCCCCGTCGCACTTCCCTCTGAACTAGCCTTTTGGGCGCTCTGGCACTGCCGGCATGCGCGCCCACCGGATTCCTGCCTTTCCCGTTGATTCTTCTGACAGGTCCCGCGCTGTGCGCCGGGATCAAACCGGTAGCGCCTGTGCGTTTGCCTGACGCGGAAAAAAGAGAATTCCCATGAGTTGTGCCACGACCTCTTTCGCCACGAAGCAAGAAGCCCTGACCTTTCTCGAACAGAACCCGGATATCGAGATGTTCGAGTTGTTCATCCTCGACAACAACGGCATGCCACGGGGCAAGTTGCTGCATCGTGATGAACTGCTGGCGGTGTACGAAAGCGGTCGGCCTTTGCCGAGTACCATCCTCGGCCTGACCATCAACGGCGATGACGTGGAAAACTCAGGCCTGGTCTGGGACGTTGGCGACATCGATTGCCGGGCGTACCCGATCAGCGGCAGTCTGACGCGCATGCCGTGGCGGTTGATTCCGACGGCGGCGGTGCAGGTCAGCATGCACCCGAAGGAGGGTATGCCCGCGACAATTGCCGACCCTCGTCACTTATTGGCGAAAGTCATCGAAGGCTTGCAGGCCGACGGGTATTACCCGGTGATGGCGGCGGAGCTGGAGTTCTATTTGCTCGATCAGCAGCGCGACAGCAACGGTCGGCCGCAACCAGCGCGGGACGTCGATGGCGGGCGCCCGCGTTCGACACAGGTCTACGGCTTGCGGGAGCTGGAGCAGATCGAGCCGTTCCTGGCGGATCTCTACAGCGCCTGCAAATTGCAGGGCATTCCGGCGCGCACGGCGATCTCCGAATACGCGCCGGGGCAAGTGGAAATCACCCTCGAACACCGCACCGACGCCTTGCAGGCGATGGACGAAGCAGTGCGCTACAAGCGGCTGGTCAAAGGCGTCGCGCATAAACACGGGATGGCCGCCTGCTTCATGGCCAAACCGTTCGATGACCTGGCGGGCACCGGCATGCACATGCACGTCAGCCTGGCGGACAAGGACGGCAACAACCTGTTCGCCAGCGAATCCGCAGACGGCACGCCGCTGCTCAAACACGCAGTCGGCGGCATGCTCAGCACCTTGCTCGATTCGTTGCTGCTGTTCTGCCCGAACGCCAACTCTTACCGTCGATTCCAGACCAACAGCTACGCGCCGCTGGCGGCGACCTGGGGGGTGGACAACCGCACCGTGAGTTTGCGCGTGCCCGGCGGGCCGGCCTTCTCCCGGCACATCGAGCACCGCATCTGCGGTGCCGACGCCAACCCGTATCTGGCGGCCGCGGCGATTCTGGCCGGCATCCATCGCGGCATTCGCGAACAGCTCGACCCGGGCGCACCCGTGGAAGGCAATGGTTACGCCCAGGCCACGGAATTATTGCCAACCGATTGGCTGACCACGTTGCGGGCGCTGGAAGGTTCGACCTGGGCGCGTGAAGCATTCGGCGGTGAGTTCCTCGGCGTGTACCTGGCGGTGAAACGTGCTGAGTATCGGCAGTTCATGGGCGAGGTCGGTGAGCAGGACTGGCGTTGGTATTTGCATCAGGCCTGAACAAAAGCTGAACCATTCTCAAATAAGTTAAAAGTGTCGATCTACTACCTGAAGCCAACTAATCGTTGGCTTCTTTTTCACAAAAAATTGATGGTTGGCTGCCTAAAGTTAGTGCTGTCACGGTAAATGAAATTTTCACATTTACCGAAGGCATTTCTTTTCAGGAACAGCCAACCATCATGTTGAAGTTCAAACCCGTGCGCCCCGAATGGGTGACACTGATTGCCAGCGCCTTTCTTTTAACAGGTTTTAATCTAGTGCTCTGGCAGCACTTGTTTGATATCACCGCCATGGACGGTAAAGGCATCGTCATGCGCGTCGCATTCGGCGTGATGATTCTGGCGGCCTTCAACATTGTGCTGACCCTTCTGGCGTTTCGCCGCGTGATGAAACCGGTGTTGATGCTGATCTTCATCATCAGCGCCGGAGTCGCGTACTTCATGAGTCAATACGGTGTGCTGATGGACACCGGCATGTTGCGCAACTTTGCACAAACTAACGCGACGGAAGTGCGTGACTTACTCTCGATCAAGTTGTTTGTCTATATTCTGTTGTTGGGTGTTTTGCCTTCCTGGTTGTTGTGGCAGATACCGGTTAATTATCGCCGCTGGCACCGTGAGTTATTAAGTAAGGCGTTGGTGTGTGTCGCTTCGGTTGTGGTCATCGGTGGCGTTGCGCTGGTGAACTATCAGGGCTTGGCCTCCTTGTTTCGCAATCACCATGAACTGCGCCTGATGGTGGTGCCGAGTAACTACATCGCCGCGACGTTCGGCTACCTGCGTGAGCAAGTTGTCTCCGCTCATCAGCCTTTCGTCAAAGTCGGTGAAGATGCCCAGCGAAATCCTGCCTGGCAGACCCACGGCCGTAAATCCCTGACGGTGTTGGTTGTGGGCGAAAGTGCCCGGGCCGAGAACTTCGGCATCCTCGGTTACAACCGCGACACCACACCCAAACTGGACAAGGAAACCGGCCTGATCGCCTTCACCGACGTGCATTCCTGCGGCACGGAAACAGCCGTCTCGGTGCCCTGCATGTTCTCGAATATGGGCCGCAAGGATTACAACGCCGGCAAGGCAAAGAACGAAGAAGGCCTGCTGGACGTGCTCAAGCACGCTGGCCTGGACGTGATCTGGCGTGACAATCAATCGGGCTGTAAAGGCACGTGCGACCGGGTCACCCTCGATGACGTCAGCAACTTGAAGGACCCGGTGTTGTGCGCCAACAGTGAATGCCGCGACGAAATCCTCCTGCAAGGTTTGCAGCACTTCATCGACACCCTGGATAAAGACACCGTGTTGGTCCTGCACCAGATGGGCAGTCATGGCCCGGAATACTTCAAGCGCTACCCGAAAGAGTACGAACACTTCACGCCCGTCTGTGAAAGTAACGCACTGAATAACTGCAGCCGCGAAAGTATCATCAATGGCTACGACAACACGCTGGTGTACACCGACCATGTGCTGTCGACCCTGATCGATCTGTTGCGCAGCAATCAGGACAAAGTCGATACCGCCATGTTGTATCTGTCGGATCACGGCGAATCCCTGGGCGAATACAACCTGTTCCTCCACGGCACCCCTTACATGCTGGCGCCGGATCAGCAGAAGCATGTGGCGATGCTGGCGTGGTTCTCCGACAGCTACCAAAAGTCGTTCTCGGTGGACACCCATTGCCTGCAACTGAGCCGCGACAAACCCCTGAGCCAGGACAACCTGTTCCATTCGATGCTCGGTTTGCTGGAGGTCAACAGCAAGGTCTACAACCAGGACCTGGACATGTTTGCCGGTTGTCGCGGTGCGGTGATCGACGGCGTCTTGGCCAAAGAGTGAGTGTTTCGACCTTTTTTTCACCTGCCGGTCGCTAACCTGCGTTCGGTACTTATTCCTACAAGAGTCATTGCACATGTCCGCGCAACCCCCCTCCGCCATCGAGCTTGAGTTCGCCCGGCGCTACGATCAGGAACACGCCCGCGTCTGCCTTCAGCCGCGACCGCGTGGCCTAGCGGGGCGCTTGACCTTCTGGCGCGACGAGCAACTGGTGCGCAACGCGCTCAAGGTCGCTGGCGAACCGGGCTTGATGCTTGATGTAGCGTGCGGCGCCGGACGTTACTGGCCGGTGTTGGCCGAACACGCGAACCGGGTGATCCTCGCGTCCGATCCGTCGCAGGACATGCTCAATCACGCCCAGACTCACCATGCGCAGGGCCTGCTCGCGCGGATCAAAACGTTCCAGAGTTCGGCCTTCACCCTCGGTTTGTCGGCGAACGCGGTCGACAGCATTTTTTGCATGCAACTGTTTCAGCACATCGACTGCCCGGAGCATCGCTTGGCCCTGCTGGCGGAGTTCCACCGCGTGAGTCGCGATACGGTGATTGTGGCGGTACGGATCGATGCGCATTTCAAGCTGCGTCGACCAGGCACCGCGGGCGCCCACCCGCGGCAGCTGGCCGGCAAGGCCGAGGTCGAAGCCGAATTCAGGCAAGCGGGTTTCTGCTTGCTCAGTCACCAGGACTTCCTGCCCGGTTGTGCGCGGATGCGGGTCTACGTGCTGCGTAAGGCCAGTTAACCTCCGCTTGTCAGACATTTCTTGCCGTCTGGCAGGTCTTTTCGCTAAAGCTCTTGTTCAGTGGATGCGCGGAAATCGCCGGGGGCGATATATACTGCGCGCCATTCTTCAAGGGAGAGCCGTGTGGCCATCGATATTCACTGGATTCGCGACAACGATAGCCTCGGTCAGTTTTGCGCCGAGTGGCAGCAGCTGCCATTCGTTGCCCTCGACACCGAATTCATGCGGGTCGACACCTTTTATCCGATTGCAGGCCTGCTGCAGATCGGCGATGGCGTACGCGCTTACCTGATTGACCCCCTGACCATCGATAACTGGCAGCCTCTGGCCGCGTTGCTGGAAAACCCGGCCGTGGTCAAAGTCGTCCATGCCTGCAGCGAAGACCTCGAAGTGTTGCTGCGCCTGACCGGCAGCCTGCCGGCGCCGCTGTTCGATACGCAACTGGCCGCCGCTTACCTGAACCTCGGTTTCTCGATGGGTTATTCGCGGTTGGTGCAGGAAGTGCTCGGCATCGACCTGCCCAAGGGCGAAACCCGTTCCGACTGGCTGCAACGTCCGCTGTCCGACACCCAGATCAGCTACGCCGCTGAAGATGCGTTGCACCTGGCGGAAGTTTTCGTACAGCTGCGTCCGAAGCTGTCTGACGACAAGTACGCCTGGGTCCTGGAAGACGGCGCCGAGTTGGTGGCCAACCTGCGCCGCGAGGTCGATCCGTACGAGGTCTATCGCGACGCCAAACTGGCCTGGAAACTCTCCCGCGCCCAACTCGCCGTGTTGCGCGAACTGTGCGCCTGGCGTGAGCGCGAAGCCCGTGCCCGCGACCTGCCGCGCAACCGCATCGTGCGTGAGCATTCGCTGTGGCCGTTGGCGCGCACGCAACCCGACAACCTCGGCGCGCTGGCGAAAATCGAAGACATGCACCCGCGTACCGTGCGTCAGGACGGCGAATTTCTGCTTGATCTGATCAAGCGCTCTGGCAGTGTGTCGCCAGATCAATGGCCGCCCGCCGTGCCGGAGCCGTTGCCGGTTGACGCCGCCAACCTGATCAAACAGCTGCGTGCGATCGGCCAGGCCGAAGCCGAGCGCCTGAACATTGCGCCGGAACTGATGCTGCGCAAGAAAACCCTGGAAGCGCTGCTCAAGAGCGGCTACCCCAACGGTCCTTACCAATTGCCTGATTCGCTGCGTGGCTGGCGCCGCGAATTGATGGGCCAGGCGCTGCTCGACAGCCTGGCCACCGCCGGAGAACAGCCTTGAAACGTATTTGCTCCATTTATCGAAGCCTGAAGAAAAACGAGATGTACCTCTATGTGCTCAAAAGCGATGCACTGGAGCGTGTCCCGGAAAGTCTGATGACCGCCTTCGGCAAACCTCATCACGCTTTCGACCTGGTGCTGACCCCCGAGCGCAAATTGTCGCGCGAGGACATCACTGTGGTCCTGGAAAACCTTGAGAAGCAGGGCTACCACCTGCAGATGCCACCGGCCGAAGACGAATACATCGAACACTTGCCGGAAGAATTGCTGCGACGCAATGACCCGATGTGATCGGCAGACAGGCTCTGTTCAGAGTCTGTGTGAAACACTGGAATGATTTTGGCGATGGCCAGGGCGACGGAGCGATTCTCCGTCGGCGGCCGTCTGCACTGTTTTTGAAAGGTTTGAACCATGCGCGTTCTGATTGCTGAACACGACCACCCTGTGTACGCCCAACTGTTGCGTCAGGCTGCGCCTGATCTGGAAGTGCTGACCAGCGGCGACTCCGCAGAACTGGCCCGCCAGGCGGCCGACTGCCCGATCTGGCTGGGCCAGCCGGACCTGTTGGCGAACCTGTTGCGCCAGGGCCACCAGCCACAATGGCTGCAATCGACCTGGGCCGGCATCACGCCGCTGCTGGCCGACGGTTTGCGCCGCGATTATCGCCTGACGCGTGCGGTAGGGATTTTTGGTCAGGTCATGGCCGAATACGTCCTCACCTACATGCTCGGCCACGAGCGCGAAGTGCTGGCGCGGTTGGTCAGCCAGGTCGAGCGCAAGTGGGACAGTCGCCAGGGCCAAAGCCTGGCGGGGCGCAAGGTGCTGATCGTCGGCACCGGCGATATCGGTCAGACCGTGGCAAAGTTCCTCGTGCCATTTGGCGTTGAGCTGTACGGCATCGCCAGCGAAGCCCGCGAGCAGGCGCCGTTTGTCGAAGTCGGTGCGCTGGCGGACCTGCCGCGGCTGGTCGGTGAAGTGGATTTCGTCATCAATCTGCTGCCCAACACCCCCAACACCCACGATTTGTACGATGCGGCGCTGTTCAAGCAGTTCAAGCCGACCGGGTTGTTCATCAACGTCGGCCGTGGCGTGGCGGTGGTCGATGCGGACCTGGTGGAAGCTTTGAAAGAAGGGCATCTGGCGGGCGCGGTAATCGACGTCTGCCGTCAGGAACCGCTGCCACAACGCCATCCGTTCTGGACCGCCTGGGGCTTGCTGCTGACCGGCCACAGCTCGGCACCGACCTCACCATCGATGATGGTCAACCTGTTCGTCGAAAACCTGCGGGCGTATCAGGCGGGCGAGGCGTTGCGCGGCGAAGTCGACTTCAACCGCGGGTATTGAGTACACCGCAATAAAATGTGGGAGCGGGCTTGCTCGCGAAAGCGGTTTGTCAGTCAACATGGATGTTGAATGTGACGACGCCTTCGCGAGCAAGCCCGCTCCCACATTGGTTTTGCGGTTTGGCTTAGAGGGTGAAGTCGCCTTCGGCGGCCAACTCGCTCAGCGGGCGGCGCGGGCTTGGTTCTTCGCGCGCTTGCAGGTAATCGGCCAGCGTTGCCTTGTCGCCCAGTTTGCCCACGGCCACCGCTGCGTGCAGCGCATAACCTTGAGGAATGTTCAGCTCTTTGCGGGTCAGGTCCTGGTCGAAACCCGCCATGCCGTGGGTGTGCCAGCCGCTGATGCTCGCTTGCAGCGCCAGGTGGCCCCAGGCCGTACCGGTGTCGAAGGTGTGCCACAGCGCCGGGGTTTCTTCGGTGGCGCCGGGTACGGCGAAGGTGGTTTTCGAGATCACGATCACCAGCGCCGAGGCGTGTTGCGCCCAGCCCCGGTTGAATTCGTTCAGCAGGCCCAGAAAGCGTTCCCAGTTCGGCGTGTCGCGACGCGCATACAGAAACCGCCAAGGCTGCGAGTTGTAGGCCGAGGGCGCCCAGCGTGCGGCTTCGAAGAAGCTCAGCAGGGTTTCTTCGGGAATGGTTTCGCCGGTGAAGGCGCGGGGCGACCAGCGATCGGTGAACTGAGGGTGGATCGCATAATCGGCAACGCGTGGATTTGCACTCATCAAGAGATTCCTTGCTTCGTCTGAAAGTGAGGGGCGTCTAAAACCTGCGGGCGCAGTTGAGCTGAGCGATAAGGTTTTTCGAGAGCCTGGCAGTTCACCTGAATGCAACGCGGTTGAGCGTTAATGGCATTTGGGCATGGCTCCTTGCGACTGGCAAAGCTACGTGGCGGCGCAAAAACTGACAAGCCCCGTTCTACCGGCAGTCGCCAATGCTTGGCCCGCAACGGCCTTGGCACTAGACTGGCGGCCTTTTCACCACCTGATGTCGATGCTTGAACCATGGCCGCCAAAGTCGAACCCTTCTGGATACGCAAAACCCTCGATCAACTCGATCCGCAAGAGTGGGAATCGCTGTGCGACGGCTGTGGCCTGTGCTGCCTGCAAAAGCTCGAGGATGAAGAAGACAACTCGGTCTATTACACGCGCATCGCCTGCAAACTGCTGGACCTGAAAACCTGCCAGTGCACCGACTACCCGAACCGCCGTGACTTCGTGCCGGACTGCATCCAGCTCACGCCGGGCAAGGCCGAAGAGTTCCGCTGGTTGCCGCCGACCTGCGGTTATCGCCTGGTCAGTGAAGGCAAGGACCTGCCACTCTGGCATCACCTGGTGTGCGGTGATCGCGATGCGGTGCACCACGAACGTATTTCCCAGTCCGGGCGCATGCTCGCCGAAGGCAGCGTGGCCGAAGACGACTGGGAAGATCATCTGATCTTTCGCGCGGGTTAATGTGGCGAGGGAGCTTGCTCCCGCCTGAGTGCTCAGCACTCACCAAACAGGCAATAACTACTAGAATCGGGGCCGCTACGCAGCCCGGCGCGAGCAAGCTCGCCACAACAGGAGTGTGTATGGCTGTGGGATTGCGGCTGGCGTTGGCCATTGGGCTCTTGGCCCTGAGTCCGTCCGTGTGGGCGGCGAAGAAGGTCGATCTGGATTACCACGTGCGCCTGTTGCCACAAAGCGATCAGGCCGAAGTGCGGCTGACGCTGGCCCAAGGCTCGGCGGTGCGCAGTCTGGATTTCGATCTGGGCGACGGCAGTCACTACAGCGATTTCAAGGCCGACGGCCAATGGCAGCTCACGCCGGGCAAGGAGGCGCGGGGTGTCTGGCGTCCGGCCGCCGACAAGGCCAGCCTGACCTACCGCGTACGCATCAGCCATGGGCGCAAGAGCGGCAGCTTTGATACGCGCATGACCCCGACCTGGGCGCTGATGCGCGGTGACGACCTGGTGCCGCCGGCCAAACTCGATCAGCAGGACGGCATCGAGCTGGTGTCGCGCCTTGAGTTCGAATTGCCCACAGGCTGGAAAAGCGTCGAAACCGCCTGGCCGCGCATCGGCAAGAACAAGTTCCGCATCGATAACGTTTCCCGGCTGTTCGACCGGCCGACCGGCTGGATGCTCGCTGGCCACCTCGGCAGCCGTCGCACGCGGCTTGGGGAAACCGAAGTCACCGTCGCCTCGCCCCGAGGCCAGGGCATGCGCCGCATGGACGTGCTGACGCTGCTGACGTTTGTCTGGCCGCAGGTCCAGGCGGTGTTCCCGCGTCATCCCGCCAAACTGCTGATCGTCGGCGCCAACGACCCGATGTGGCGCGGTAGCCTGGCCGCACGTGAGTCGATCTATCTGAATACGCGTCTGCCGCTGGTCAGCGAAAGCGGCACCAGCGCATTGGTGCGTGAACTGGTGCAGGTATCCGGGCGGATCAACGACAAACAGCGCAGTGACTGGATCAGCGAAGGGTTTGCCGAGTATTACGCGATCGAACTGGTGCGCCGCGCCGGGGGCATGAGTGATGAGCGCTATGAAAGCTTGCACGGCAAGTTGATCAAGGACAGCCAGAAAGTCACCACGTTGCGTGGCGAACAGGTAAACCCGGCGCAGGTGTCGAAAGCGGTGCTGTTACTGCAGGAGCTGGACCGCGAGATTCGCTTGAAGACGCGCAACAAGCGCTCGCTGGATGATGTGTTGCGTGGGGCGATGCATCTGGAGAGTGTGGATACCAAGGAATTTGTTCAGCTCGCCGAAAGCGTGATTGGCGAATCGTCGAAAGTTCTTGATACCGAGCTGTTGCAATAGAAAATCAAAAGATCGCAGCCTCGTTTCACTCGACAGCTCCTACATTGGAACGCGTATCCGTGTAGGAGCTGTCGAGTGAAACGAGGCTGCGATCTTTTGATCTTAAAACGTCAAACCCCGGTCTTGGGCGACTTCAACGAATCATTGCCCGTCACCGTAGCGGTATTGGTCGCCGCCTCGGCATTCGCCTTCAACTTGCTCAATTCTTCCCCGGCCCGCTCGATCTTCGTCCGAACGGTGTTCATGTCCTGACGGCTTTTCTCCAGCAGGCTTTTCGCCGAGCTGTGCCCGGTAATCCCGCGAGCCAGGGCGACACCGCCGATTGCGACTTGAATCAACCCGAAAATACCGCCGCGACGCAGGCCCTTGCCCATCATCAGCACGCCACCAGCGAGGGAACCGACGCGCTCCCAGCCGTGAACGTTTTGCTCGGAATGAGTCTGGAACGGGGTGGATTCAATGCGTTCTACGCGTTTGAGTTCGCTCATGATCTGTCTCCAGGCAGGAAAGGCTGCTTCAACAATAGATAGTTAAGCTGACTGCCGGGGCGGTCCGCTTGTTCCATCGAATGTGCGGTGATTCAGCGGAATTTTGCCCCGGAACGGGTATTGAGTCCCTTGGACATGCGGTCGTAGAGCACGACGTTGACCGTAGCGGCCAGGTTCATGCAGCCGGTGGTCGGGATGTAGACCACGTCTTCGCACCAGTCGCGAATCTCTTTATCCAGCGAACCGTCTTCCGGGCCGAAGATGTACAGCGCGCGGTCCGGGTGGGTGTATTCCGGCAGCGAGCGGGCGCCTTCGACCAGCTCCACGGCGACGGGCACGCAGCCCAATGGCAGGATTTTTTTCAAGTCGTCGATGCCGATCAGCGGGATGTCGTAGTGGACGCGCTTGGTGTCGGTGACGAAGTCGGCGGCGCGTTCATAGCGTTTGCCGGTGTAGAACACGGACGCCACGCCATAGCAGCCGGCGGCGCGCATGACCGAGCCGACGTTTTCCGGTGATTTGGGGTTATACAAACCAATGCAGCTGTACCGTTTGTCTGCCACGAGCGGGGTGCCTTCGGGGAAAAAACGGCGATTATACGGGGATTGGGGGAGGGGTGTCCGGTTTGGAGATTGATGGTGTCTGGTCGGCCGCCTTCGCGAGCAAGCCCGCTCCCACATTAGATCTGCGTCGTACACAAAACCAATGTGGGAGCGGGCTTGCTCGCGAAGGGGCCGGTCGAGGCACTGAAAATCTTCAGTCGTCTTTCTTCATCAACCCGGCCAACGCCGCAAACGGGTTATGCGTCGCCTTGGCGATTTTCGGCGTGCTCAGCGAGCCTTCGTGAAAATACTGTTGGTCGGTATACCGCGAGTGTTCGTTGTCGTGGCAATACAGGCACAACAATTCCCAGTTCGAGCCATCCTGCGGGTTGTTGTCGTGGTTGTGATCGCGGTGGTGCACGGTCAGTTCGCTCAAGCGCTTGCCGGAGAACTCGCGGGCGCAGCGGCCGCACACGTGCGGGTACATCTTCAGGGCTTTGTCGCGGTAACCCATTTCCTTGTCGCGCTGGTTGTCGGCGAGGATGCGATCCAGCTTCGAGGTATTGGTCGGCGTTGACGAACTCATGGGTTCACCTTTGTAAAAGACTAATGACGGTTATGACGTGAGTTTAGCTCAGCCCTTGAGCTTCTCGGCAATCCAGATGGTGTGGCGCGTGCCTTTGTTGCCGTGGGCAAAGACCTGGACTTCCTCGGCCTTGAAGCCGGCTTTCTTCAGTTTGTCGGAAAACTGCTTGTCGGCGCTGGCCGACCAGACCGCCAGCACGCCCTTGGGTCGCAGAGCCTTGGCGCAGGCGCTCAGACCACCGGCGGAGTAGAGCCAGCTGTTGGCCCGTTGGGTCAGGCCTTCGGGGCCGTTGTCGACGTCGAGCATGATTGCGTCGAAACCTTGTGGCTCGGCTTGCAGCACTTTGGCCACGTCTTCCATGCGGATAACGGTGCGTGGGTCGAGCAGCGGATTGCCGGCTTTCTCGCCCAGCGGCCCGCGATTCCACTCCACCACGCCGGGCACCAGCTCGGCGACCACCACTTCAGCGGTCTTGCCCAGATGCTTGAGGGCCGAGGCGAGGGTGAAGCCCATGCCGAGGCCGCCGATCAGCACCCGCGAGTTCGGCCGGCCGGCCACCTTGCGGCACGGGATCTCGGCCAGGGCATCTTCGGAACCGTGCATGCGGGTGTTCATCAACTGCCCGCCGTCACCGCCCTGGATCTTGATGACGAAATCCTCGCCATACTCGAACAGGCACAAGGCGCCGCCGTTTTCAGGGATAGGGGCGGTGTCGAGCAGAACGAAACGTTTCATGGAAATCTCAAATTGGGGGAAGGCAAACAGAGGCAGTTGGGAGTAGCCTGCCAATGACAACAAGGCCAACGGAGCCATTGATGAAGCGCACCATTCTAACGGTCATTGCCTTGGCCGCGCTCTCGATAACTGCAGTGCAGGCTCAGCAGTTGCAACCCGTTCCAATCAGCCCGGCGCCGATGCCCGGCTCGCCCGGCACCGCGACACCTACGCCATATCCGCAAATCACCCCGTCCACCGCACCCAGGACCGGGCCTGGCAGTGGTGGCCCACCGCTGGTGCCGATCGACATGCCCAGCCCTCCGACCAAGGATCAACCGGTGCCGGGGATTGAGCCGAACAGCACGAAGACCAAGTCGCCCGGCGGTTAAACCTGTTGCGAGAGCAGTTGCCCGTCAGCCATGCGCAGGCGTTTGGAGAGGGCTACAGCAAGGGCGCGAATGATCTTGGCGGCGATTTTCGGCGCATCGTTGATCATCTTTTCCAAAGAGTCCTTGCCCAGGTTCAGCAACTGGCAGTGGCTGGCGGCCACGCAACTGGCCGAACGGCGTTCGCCATCGAGCACCGCCATTTCGCCGAACGACCGGCCGCTGCGCAGGGTGGCCATGGTCACCAATTGCCCGTCTCCGTTGGTCTTTTGCACCGACACCTGGCCGGTGTGGATGATGCACATGAAGCTACCGGCATCCCCCTCATGGAAGATTTCTTCGCCTTCTGCGATGGTGCTGATGCTGAAGTAGCCGGAGGCGGCGGCGAAATCTGCCGGCAGCAGTTGATCGAACAGGCCGCAGTCCATCAGCCAGTCGCGGATTTCGTTGTTCAATAAGGTCGGTTCTGACATGTCGGCACGGTCTTTTTTTGTGTCTGTTTCCGGTTTTCTGGACGTCCCCAATCCCCTGTGGGAGCGGGCTTGCTCGCGAAAGCGGTGTATCAGACAACAATGATGTCGACTGATACTCCCTCTTCGCGAGCAAGCCCGCTCCCACAGGGGAGTTGTGTCGCCTCGGGCCCGGTGTCTGGTCTTAAGACCAGCGCATCGGGCCAAGTTCCTCAGGCAATCCCCAAAACCTTGAAAACAAATGCGTATTCGAGGGCTACGTCACGCAATCCCTGATAACGACCGCTCATCCCGCCATGCCCGGCGCCCAGTTCGGTCTTGAGCAGCAGGGGATTGTCGTCGGTCTTGGTCGCGCGCAATTTCGCCACCCACTTCGCCGCTTCCCAGTACTGCACGCGGCTGTCGTTGTAGCCGGCAATCACCAGAGTCGCCGGATAGGCTTGCGCGGTGACGTTTTCGTACGGGGCGTAGGCCTTGATCCGATCATAGACTTCCGGCTCTTCAGGATTGCCCCACTCGTCGTATTCCGTGACAGTCAGCGGCAGGTCCGGGTCGAGCATGGTGTTGAGCACGTCGACGAACGGCACTTCAGCGATGGCCGCGCCGAACAGATCCGGCCGTTGATTGAGCACCGCGCCGATCAGCAAACCGCCGGCACTGCCGCCGCTGATCGCCAGTTGCGCGGAAGTGGTGAAGCCGTTGTCGATCAGGTGTTCGGCACAGGCGATAAAGTCGCTGAAGGTGTTGTGCTTGTGTTCCTGCTTGCCGGCGCGATACCAGGCTTCGCCCAGTTCACCGCCGCCACGCACGTGGGCGATGGCAAACGCTACGCCGCGATCCAGCAAACTCAGGCGGGCGTGGGAGAACCATGGGTCAAGGCTTTCGCCGTAAGCGCCGTAGCCGTAAAGATACAATGGCGTCGGCTGCCCGAGTGCTTCGCGTTTGACGACATAGCTGATCGGCACTTGCGTGCCATCGGGTGCCGTCGCCCACAGGCGCTGGCTGACGTAGGCGTCGGCGTCGAACGGGCCGAGCACCGGGGTTTCCTTGAGGACTTTCTGCTCGCCGCTGTCCAGCTCAAGCTGGCGGATCTGCGCCGGACGGTTCAAGGCCTCGTAACGCAGGCGGATCCTGTCGCTGACAAATTCCAGGCTGTTCTGCACATGCAGGCTGTACGCCGCATCTGGCAGTAGCACGCGGTAGCTCGGCAGGTCCTGCGGGTGGACTTCAATCACCGGCAAGCCGCCGACCCGCAGGCTCAGCGTCATGGCGCTGACGTTCAGGCTCATGCCCTCGATCATCGTGGTGTCGCTGTGGGGGATCAGGTTCTGCCAGTCGGCCTCGGTCGGCGCAACACCGGTATCGACGGCGGTATACAGCGCAAAGTTGATGCCGTCGCGGTTGGTGCGAATGAACCAGGCCCATTCACCGTTCAGCGTGCCGTGATCGACGTCGTATTCATGGTCTTCAACCCGTGGTGCTATGCAGGTGAACGCTTGATGGGGCTGCGAGGCGTCGAGGACCCAGACTTCGCTGGTGGTCTTGCTGCCCAGCGACAGCAGCAATTGCTGCTCGGAACTGGAGCGGTAGCAATGCAGGAAGAATCGACCGTCCGGCTCATTGAACACTTCTTCGGCTGCCGTGCCGTCCAGTCGATAGCGCAACAGTTTGTGCGGGCGGTGGGTGTCGTCCAGTTCGCCAAAGAACAGCGTCAGGCTGTCGTTGGCCCAGGTCATGCTGCCGTCGCAGTCCTGGAACTCCAGTTCGCTGACGCGGCCGTTGGACAATTCCTTCACGAACAGCGTGTAAATCTCATCGCCCGTGGAATCGATGCTGTAGGCCAGGCGCTGGTGGTCCGGGCTGATGCTGAACGCGCCCAGGGAGAAGAAACCACCATTGGCCAGTTCGTTCGGGTCCAGCAGCAGTTGTTCCTTGCTTTCATCGAGTTGCAGGCTGTCATCCGCCGGACGCGGGCAACGGTAGTGGCGGGCGTATTCGTCACCGGCGGTGGTACGCGTGTAATACAGGTACGGACCCCACGGGGAGGGCAGCGACAGGTCGGTTTCGAGAATCCGGCCCTTGATCTCTTCGAACAGGGTTTCGCGCAGCCCGGCCTGATCGGCGGTTTGCGCCTCTTGGTAGCTGTTTTCAGCCTTGAGGTAGTCGAGCACCGCGTCGGTGTCGCGCTCCTGCAGCCAGGCATACGGGTCAGGGCCGTCAGCCTTGTGGGCAATCGGGGCGCTGGTGGCGTTGGCGGATAAGGGCATGAAGGACTCTCGGACAATGTACGGAATAGGGCGCGCGCGTGTCTTGATACCGCTGCAAATCCCTGTGGGAGCGGGCTTGCTCGCGAAGGGGCCTGCACATTCAACATCTGTGTTGGCTGACACACTGCATTTGCGAGCAAGCCCGCTCCCACAGGAGTCAGGCGTAGCGGCCAGGCATTGGAGCAAGCCTGACGGGCGAAAAGTCGTTACTATAAGCGCCTCTTTGCCTGCCTTGCCATGGACACCATGACCGAGAACGACTATCTGATCGCCTGGGGCCTTTACGCCTTTGCCGCTTTAGGCTGCCTGTTGGTGTGGATGCGCATCACCCGCTGGATGTGGCGCTGGCTGCGCGAACCGTTGCGGTTGCTGGTCGCCGTGCTGCTGTTCAGCCCGACCATCATCGACCCGGTGAAGGAAAAAGTGGCTCCGGCCATCGCCATCACCGCGCTCGATCTGCTGTTCAAGGTCGGCAACAACGCCTGGCGGGCGATTTCCGATCTGTTCATGTACGGCATGATCGCCTTCGGCATTTACCTGGTTTTCGTGCTGATCCGTTTCCCGCTCGAGCGCGCTTCCAACGCTCGCAAGGAACAGGCTGCCGCCGCCAAGGCTGCGGCCCGGGCCGACGATCCTGACGACGATCATCCGTTCGGCGGTGCCGGCGATGATCGTTATGGTCGTCCGCCGGTGCCGAGCAACCCTCAGCGATTGCGGGTCGAACCGCGTTTGTAATCCGGCTTTGAAGCGAGAGTCCGAGCATGTGTGAGTTATTGGGCATGAGCGCCAATGTGCCGACCGATATCGTGTTCAGCTTCACCGGGCTGATGCAGCGCGGCGGCCGTACCGGTCCGCACCGTGACGGTTGGGGCATCGCCTTCTACGAGGGGCGCGGCCTGCGGCTGTTTCAGGACCCGGCCGCGAGCTGCGAGTCCGAAGTGGCGAACCTGGTGCAACGCTATCCGATCAAAAGCGAAGTGGTGATCGGGCATATTCGCCAGGCCAACGTTGGCAAGGTCTGCCTGTCCAACACGCACCCTTTTGTGCGTGAACTGTGGGGCCGCAACTGGTGTTTCGCCCATAACGGCCAGCTTGCGGACTTTCAACCGATCAAAAGTTTCTACCGTCCCGTCGGTGACACCGACAGCGAAGCGGCGTTCTGCGATCTGCTCAACCGTGTGCGCGCAGCGTTTCCGGAGCCGGTCGAGATCGAAGCGTTGCTGCCGGACCTGGTCGCCGCCTGTGCCGAATACCGCAGCAAAGGCGTGTTCAATTGCCTGCTGAGCGACGGCGACTGGCTGTTCTGTTATTGCTCGACCAAATTGGCCCAGATAACCCGTCGCGCGCCTTTCGGCCCGGCGCGGTTGAAGGATGTCGATGTGATCGTCGATTTCCAGGCCGAAACCACGCCCAACGATGTGGTCACGGTAATTGCCACCGAACCCCTGACCGAAAACGAAACCTGGACCCGCTACGAACCGGGCCAATGGAGCCTCTGGCGACGCGGCGAATGCGTCAGCCAGGGCAAGACCGAATAAGGATCTCACCCGATGTTGCTCAGTTATCTACGGCTGGTGTTGTTTGCGGCGGGCCTGTTGATCGGTGTCCAGGTGCCGGGGTTCATCAGCGATTACGCGAAACGGGTCGAAGCGCATCTGATCGAGGCGCAGACCGGTTTGAGCGGTTTCCAGGGCACGGCCAATCAGTTCTTCAAGGGCGATATGCAGGCGCTGGTCGCGCATTATCGCGCCAGTGAAGACCCGATCTTTCGCAGCGATGCCGAGAGCCTGAGCACCTTGCTGAACCGTCAGGTGGCGCTCGATAAACAGTTCCATGCCATGCAGGGCCCGTGGTACATCCGCGTCCTGCAGGTGGCGCTGGCGGCGGATCCGGATATTCGCAAGGAAACCTGGAACGGCTACAGCTACCAGATCCTGCTGACGCCGGAAGCGATGATCTGGGGCATGAGCGGCGCGTTGCTGCTGTCGTTCGGCATTGAATGCCTGTTCCGTCTGATTGACTGGGTGGTGCTGGGCGGCAAACGTCTGCGCCAGAGCCGGCCGATTGAAGACCGGGATGTGCGGGGGTTGTAAGAGCCAGATCAAAAGATCGCAGCCTCGTTTCACTCGACAGCTCCTACAGGGGGATGCGAAACCCTTGCTGCTGCGAAGAAGACCGGGATCTGCGGGGGTTGTAAGAGAAAAATCAAAAGATCGCACGGGTTTCGCATGCTCCTGTAGGAGCTGTCGAGTGAAACGAGGCTGCGATCTTTTGCTTTTCAACGACTCAAAGTGATGTAATCCTCGCCCACCTTGCGCGCATACCCCTCCAGCACCTGCTGACACAACGCCACAATCTCCTCGACCCACTCAACGCCCACTCGCCACGAGACGACAACCTGCAAATTAGGCAGCTGCTGATCGATCGTCAGCAAGGTCCGCTCCCCCCGCGCCAGCTCCTCGGCCACCAGGACTGGCGGCAATGCGCCAATCCCAAATCCGTCGCGCAGCAACCGGGTAATCGCCGACACCGAATTCACACAGTTCAGTCGGGGCGTCATGACCCCGTTCGCCTGCATCAGACTCAAAATGTCCTGATGCGGATGTGAGTTCTTCGAGTAAGTAATGATCCGCTCGCGAGCCAGATCGGCAATGCCTGAGTATTCGCGGTTGTAGATCGAGCTACTGGCCACAATCCAGCCCATCGGATGGCTCGCCAGCTCCAGGCTGCGTACGCTTTCCTGGCGCACCAGGTCGGTTTGCAGGATCAGGTCGAGAAAGCCTTTTTGCAGCTGATCGCAGAGGTTGAGCGCCGTATCGGCCACCAGCTCGATTTCCACCAGCGGATAATGATCCATCATCTGTGCCACCAACGGGCTCAGCCACGTGTGAATCACCGTGTCCATCACGCCGATCCGCACGCGTCCGACCTTGCTCGAGCGCGTCTCGATCGACTGCTTGAGGGCCTGCATGGTGTCCATCATCTGCTCGGCATACTCGAGCACTTTCAAGCCTTCGGGCGTCAGGCTCACGCCTCGCGAGTCGCGCAAAAACAACTTCACACCGAGCTCGCCTTCGAGCACCGCGATGCGGCTGGAAATCGACGCCTGGGTGGTGAAGAGCTTGTCTGCCGTCAGGCGAAAACTCTTGAGTCGGGCGACCCAGACGAAGGTCTCGAGAAACTTCAGGTTCATGGGATCTGCTCGGGGATAAAGAATTCTTATGTCTAGGGCGGGTTTTTATTAGTTGGACGCAACAGGGCCGGGCGCCCAAAAATCAGGCCATCCGGTTCCCACGATAGGCGTCGTCGGGGCTCAGAACAATACCAATAAAATTTGCACGGAGATTTGCCATGAGTGCGCCCGACACGCTCGACATCCCCAAAGCCACGCCTCGCCCGGGACCTTTCGACTGGTACCGCAACATCAATCAGCAGGAACGACGCACTTTCTGGAGCTGCAAGATCGGCTATGGCCTGGACGGCATGGACACCCAGATGCTCAGCTTCGTGGTGCCGACCCTGATTGCCATGTGGGGCATCACCACCGGCGAGGCCGGGCTGATTCATACCAGCACGCTCATTGCTTCGGCCATCGGCGGTTGGGTGGCAGGCATTCTGTCGGACCGCATCGGCCGCGTGCGTACCTTGCAACTGACGGTGCTGTGGTTCGCGTTCTTCACCTTCCTCTGCGGCTTCGCGCAAAACTACGAACAACTGCTGATCAGCCGCACCTTGATGGGCTTCGGCTTTGGCGGCGAGTGGACCGCGGGCGCGGTGCTGATGGGCGAAGTGATCCGCGCCAAGGATCGCGGCAAAGCGGTGGGCATGGTGCAGTCGGGCTGGGCGCTGGGTTGGGGGCTGACGGCGATTCTCTATGCGCTGCTGTTCTCGGTATTGCCGCCGGAAGACGCCTGGCGCGCGCTGTTCATCCTCGGCATCGTGCCAGCGATTTTCGTGATTTTCGTCCGTCGACTGGTCAAGGACCCGGAAATCTATCGCGAAGCCAAGGCCAGGCAGGAACCGGGCAACGCCGCGAAGTTCTACGAGATTTTCGCTCCCGGCATCCTCTTCACCACGATTCGCGCTTCGGTGCTGACCACCGGCGCTCTGGGCGGTTACTACGCGATCACCTCCTGGCTGCCGACTTTTCTGAAGAACGAGCGTGGTTTGAGCGTACTCGGCACGGGCGGTTATCTGGCAATGGTGATCGTCGGTTCCTACGTCGGCTACGTCATCAGCGCGTATTTGACTGACATCCTCGGGCGCAAGAAGAACTTCATTCTGTTCGCCGTCGGCTCGTTCACCATCGTGCTGCTCTACACCCAATTGCCCGTCAGTAACGGTGTAATGCTGTGGCTGGGCTTCCCGTTGGGCTTCTTCGCCTCGGGGATTTTCAGTGGCATGGGGGCGTTTCTGACCGAGCTGTTTCCAACGCGGATTCGCGGTTCGGGCCAAGGCTTTTGCTACAACATTGGTCGGGCGCTGGCGGCGTTGTTCCCGCTGCTGATCGGTTTGCTGAGTCAGACGGTGCCATTGAGCGTAGGCATCGGGGCGTTTGCGGCGGTGTCCTACGGCGTGGTGATCCTGGCAGCATTGAGCCTGCCGGAAACCCGTGGCAAACAACTCGAAGCTGAATAACAAAACGGCAGCAACTGATAATCTGCGGGCATCTGCCCGACAGTAAAAAAAGAATATGCCTACAGGAGTGTTCACCGTGAGCCGCCTGCTATTGAACTGCGACATCGGCGAGAGTTTCGGCAACTGGACCATGGGTCTGGACGCCGAGGTCATGCCCTTCATTGATTGCGCCAACATCGCCTGCGGCTTTCATGCCGGCGACCCGAGCATCATGCGCAAGACCGTCAGCCTGGCCCTGAGCAACGGCGTGCAGATCGGCGCGCACCCGGCCTATCAGGATCTGGTGGGTTTCGGCCGCCGCTCCATGGCCTACACCGCCCAGGAACTTCAAGACATTCTGCATTACCAGATCGGTGCCCTCGACGGTATCTGCCGGGCCCAGGGTGGGCGGCTGAGTTACGTCAAACCTCATGGCGCGATGTACAACGACATGATGGCCAACCCGGCGCAATTGCGCGCGGTGCTGCAGGCCGTGGCGGCGTATGACCGGACCTTGCCGCTGATGCTGATGGCCACGCGCGACAACAGCGCCGCCCAGCAACTGGGTGATGAATATGGCGTGACCCTGTGGTTCGAAGCCTTCGCCGACCGTGCCTACGACAGCGCCGGCATGTTGGTTTCGCGGCAGTTGCCGGGGGCGGTGCACCACGATCCCGAGAGAATTATCGAGCAGGCGCTGACCATCGCCCGTGGCGACACCCTCACCGCCAGTGACGGCAGCGCCTTGTATTTGCAGGCCAACACCCTGTGCGTCCACGGCGACAACGCCAGTTCAGTGGCCGCCGTGCGCCGGATTCGCGAAGCCCTTGATCAGCAGAGCGCACCATGAAACCGCGGGTTGAGGTGGTGGCGCTGGATTGCCTGATGGTGCGTCTCTTTGATGAGATCGCCGAGGCCAATATGCCGTGGATGCTGGCGGCCAGCGAAAACCTGCGTGCAGCGTTCGCCGGGCATTTGATCGATCTGGTGCCGTCGTACACGACGTTGATGGTGCATTACGACCTGACCGCGTTGAGTCCGGCTCAGGCCCGTGAACTGATCGCCGAAGCGCTGATCGACCTGTCGCCCAACGCGAGCACTGGCGGTCAATGCCATGTGCTGCCGGTCTGGTATGACTTGAGCGTTGGCCCGGAGTTGAGCTTGTTGTCGCAGCGCAGCGGGTTGTCGGTGGAGGAGGTGATCCGCCGTCACAGCGAGCGCGAGTATCAGGTGTTCGCCTTGGGTTTCGCGCCGGGGTTCGCCTTCATGGGGCTGGTAGAGGAAGTGCTCGCTGCGCCACGCCTGAATACACCGCGCAAAAAGGTCGCTGCCGGCAGTGTCGGCATCGCCGAGCGGCAAACCGCCGCCTACCCGGTGGTTTCCCCCGGTGGCTGGAATTTGATCGGCCGCACGCCGGCCAAACTGTTCGACCGCGAACGCGACGGCTACAGCCTGATGCAACCGGGTGACACCGTGCGTTTTGCAGCGGTCAGCCATGCCGAGTTCATCAACCTGGGCGGTGACGACACGCCATTGGAGGTCCAGGCATGAGCCGTCTATTGATTGAAGCGAGTACGCCGCTGTGCCTGTTGCAGGACGCTGGCCGTTTCGGCGTGCGGCATCTGGGCGTGACCCAGGGCGGCGGGCTGGATTGGCGCTCGATGTCGTGGGCCAACTGGCTGCTGGGTAACGGGCTGGATGCGCCGGTGATTGAAATCACCCTCGGCGGCTTCAGCGTCGTCGCCAAGGAAGACTGTGTGTTGGCGCTGGCCGGGGCAGACCTCGGCGCGCAAGTGAATGGCGAGGCACTGGCGCCGTGGCGCAGTTTCCGGCTGAACAAAGGCCAGCGGTTGCAGTTCACTCAGCCGCTGCTCGGGGCCCGGGCTTATCTGGCGGCACCGGGCGGGTTTGACGCGCCAAAGGTGTTGGGCAGCAGCGCGACGGTGGTCCGTGAAGAACTCGGCGGCCTGGACGGAATGGGCCGGCCTTTGGCCAAAGACGCTTCGTTGAGCTATGGCGGCAGTGCACTGTTATTGCTGCGTGAGTTGCCGGCAGAACATTGGCCGGACTTCAAAGTCGATTCGCCCCTGGATGTGGTCCTCGGCGCGCAGATCGGCGAGTTCAGCGGGCAAAGTCTGTTTGATGCGTTCAACAGCGTCTGGACCCTCGACAGCCGGGCCGATCGCATGGGCATTCGCCTGCTGGGAACGGCGTTGCAGTACCAGGGCAAACCGATGATTTCCGAAGGCATCCCGCTGGGCGCGGTCCAGGTGCCGCCGGATGGTCAGCCGATTGTGTTGCTCAATGATCGGCAGACCATTGGCGGTTATCCGCGATTGGGGGCGTTGACGCCGTTGGCACTGGCCCGGCTGGCGCAGTGCTTGCCGGGGGCGAAGGTGCGGTTGCGGCCGGTGGTGCAGGATGTGGCGCATCGCGAACAGATCACGTATTTGCAGCGATTTTCAAACCGCTAAAAGCTTCGCGGGCAAGCCTCGCTCCTACAGGTTTCGGTGTTCGTGCGTCGTGCACCAACCCTGTAGGAGCGAGGCTTGCCCGCGAAGACGTCCTGACAGACAACAAAAATCTCTATTTGGAAAGAAACCGCATCCCTTCCTCCAACCCGCGCAACGTCAGCGGATACATCTGGTCGTCAATCAAGTCCCGCACGATATTGGTCGACGACGTATACCCCCACGTATCTTTCGGATACGGGTTGATCCAGATGACCTTCTTGTACTTCTCCATGAACCGCTGCATCCACACATAACCGGCTTCTTCGTTCCAGTGCTCGACACTGCCGCCAGCCTGGGTGATCTCATAAGGCGCCATTGCAGCATCGCCAATGAAGATCACTTTGTAGTCGGCGCCGTACTTGTGCAGCAGGTCCTGGGTCGAGGTGCGCTCGGACGTGCGGCGCATGTTGTTCTTCCACACCGATTCATAAATGAAGTTGTGGAAGTAGAAGTATTCCAGGTGCTTGAACTCGGTCTTGCAGGCTGAGAACAACTCCTCGCAAATCTTCACGTGCGCGTCCATCGAGCCGCCGATGTCGAACAGCAGCAACAGCTTGACGGTGTTGCGCCGCTCCGGCCGCATCTGGATATTCAGCAGGCCGGCATCACGCGCGGTGTGGTCGATGGTGCCATCGATGTCCAGCTCTTCCGCTGCACCCTGACGGGCAAATTTGCGCAAGCGGCGCAGGGCAACCTTGATGTTGCGCGTGCCCAGCTCCACCGAGTCGTCGAGGTTCTTGTACTCGCGCTGATCCCACACTTTGACCGCTTTGCCCTGGCGCTTGCCGGCATCGCCGACCCGAATGCCTTCCGGGTTGAAGCCGCCGGAGCCGAACGGGCTGGTGCCGCCGGTGCCGATCCACTTGTTGCCGCCGGCGTGGCGTTCTTTCTGTTCTTCGAGGCGTTTCTTGAACTCTTCGATCAGCTTGTCCAGGCCGCCGAGGGACTGGATCGCGGCCCGTTCTTCTTCGGTCAGGGAGCGCTCGAATTCCTTGCGCAGCCAGTCTTCAGGAATCAACGCCTGAAGGTGATCGTCGAGTTTTTCCAGGCCGTTGAAGTAGGCACCGAACGCGCGGTCGAACTTGTCGAAATGCCGTTCGTCCTTCACCAGAATCGCCCGGGACAAGTAATAGAACTCGTCCATGTCGGCGAAGGTCACGCGCTGTTTCAGCGCGTTGATCAGGTCCAGCAGCTCACGCACCGAGACCGGCACCTTGGCTGCGCGCATTTCATTGAACAGGTTGAGCAGCATGGCGATCAGCCTCTTAGCGGGTGCCGCGACGGCTCATGAATGCCAGGCGCTCAAGCAATTGCACGTCCTGTTCGTTCTTCACCAGGGCGCCTGCCAGGGGCGGAATCGCTTTGGTCGGGTCGCGCTCGCGCAGCACCGCTTCGCCGATGTTGTCGGCCATCAACAGTTTCAGCCAGTCCACCAGTTCGGAGGTCGAAGGCTTTTTCTTCAGACCCGGGACCTTGCGCACATCGAAGAACACGTCCAGCGCTTCGCTGACCAGGTCTTTCTTGATGTTCGGGTAGTGTACGTCGACGATCTTCTGCAGCGTCACGCGATCGGGGAAGGCGATGTAGTGGAAGAAGCAGCGGCGCAGGAAGGCGTCCGGCAGCTCTTTCTCGTTGTTGGAGGTAATGATGATGATCGGGCGTTTCTTGGCCTTGATGGTCTCGTCGATCTCGTAAACGTAGAACTCCATCTTGTCGAGTTCTTGCAGCAGGTCGTTCGGGAACTCGATGTCGGCCTTGTCGATTTCGTCGATCAGCAGGATCACCCGCTCTTCGGACTCGAACGCTTCCCAGAGCTTGCCCTTTTTCAGGTAGTTGCGAACGTCGTGGACCTTTTCCGTGCCCAGCTGCGAGTCACGCAGGCGGCTGACCGCGTCGTACTCGTACAGGCCCTGATGCGCCTTGGTCGTGGACTTGATGTGCCAAGTGATCAACTTGGCGCCGAAGGACTCGGCCAGTTGCTCGGCGAGCATGGTTTTGCCAGTGCCCGGCTCACCCTTGACCAGCAGTGGACGCTCCAGGGTAATGGCGGCGTTGACCGCCAGCTTCAGGTCATCGGTGGCGACGTAGGCCTGGGTGCCTTCGAACTTCATCTGCTAATCCTCGAACGGTAACGCCGACCTGAACGGGGCAGGGCGGGGCGCAATAATTGTAGTACCCGACTATAACGCGCTGCCCGGTCGACTGTGAACGCAGACGACTTATTCAGTCTCTGAATGGAGCGTCACATCTTGACTCAGTCTCGGCGGCTGGCCAGTATTGAGCTATCGCCATTTTGGCGATAGCTTGCCCGGCATGTCTACTAAATACCGATTTCGCGATACGTACCGCATTCAGTTGCGCGAGAAGGATCATCCGCCGCCCCATGTTCACCTGACGGGTGGCGGGCTCGACGTGATGCTCAGTCTGGAAACCGTCGATGTAAGGGTGGGCAAGGCGCCGCCGCTGATTATCAAGGAAGCACTGGAGTGGGTCAGGGCCCATCAAGTGCAATTGCTGGAGGATTGGAAACGATGTTACCCATGAAACGACCACGGCTGTCGGCTGTGAAGGCGTTGCCGGATTACCGCCTGGCGTTGACCTTTATCGACGGTCAGCAACTGACTCTCGATTTGAGTCGGGACCTGCGCGCCTATCCCGGTTTGCAGCCGTTGCTGGAGGTTGGCGCTTTCGAAGGGGCAACCCTGGGTGATGAAGGCTGGAGCGTTGAATGGCCCGAGCAGGACATCCAGATCGGCGCCGATACCCTGTATCTGGATGCCCTTGCGCAAAATGCCTTGGATGAAAACACCCGGATTTTCATCGACTGGCGCGCTCGCACCGGGCTAGCGCTCAATCAGGCAGCCGAAGCGCTGGGTGTCAGCGCTCGAAGCATTACCCGCTACAGCAGCGGGCGTGAAGCGGTGCCTCGTTCGTTGGCGCTGGCCTGTCTGGGCTGGGACTTCCTGCAGCAGCAATCGAACCCGTCACGGGCAGCCGAAGAAACCGGTCGCTACACCGTTACACGCAAACCTTAACCCGCCTCCGGTTTCGGCCGCTCATATCGAGCATTAAATGCCTGGACGAAACCATTGCGTAAAATCTGCAAAAACGCCTGGAACGCGCTGATATCTTGTCGATGCACGTTACCGCTCAGTTCGACGCGAGTCGCGAACTGGTTCTTGCCCTGGTTTTTCAGCACGGTTTCGGAGCCGCCGACGATGGCCTCCCAGATGGAGCGGAATAGCCCTTTGTCCTTGTTTTCCACGTCCTGCTGCCAATTGAACACATCGACGTCTTTCAGCAGCGGTTTGATGTAGCCGGTCAGTTTGGCCTTCTTGGCCTGCGCTTCGATCACCACATCGCCGTGACCGGCGTTGAAGTCGAATTTGCCGTAGGCCGAGGCAAAGTCGTTCATGCGTTTGAGTTCGATGTCCTTGGCCCGCAGGCGGAATTCGAAGTCTTCGAAATTGCTCAAAGGATCGAAGGTTGCCGTTGTTTCCAGTGGCGCGTGGCCCAGCAACAGCGCCTTGCCTTCAAAGCGGGCGTCGCGCTTGCCTTCGGTATCGACCACGTTGGTCAGGTTGTAGAGGCTGGCGTTGACCTGGGTGGCGTTCATATTGACGGGGGGCTTGGAGTTGAAGTTTCGAAAGCTGATCTTGCCGTCGTAGATGCGTATTTCGTCAAAGGTGAACGGCGCCAGTTTGCTCAACTGCGCGCGCCAGTCGGTGCCTTGACCGGTCTGGGAGTTTTGTTTGTTGGCGCCGCCGTCGACGAAGTTCACCTCAGGGTTGAAGAACTGCACCTCGGCCACTACAGCGCGGTCGGACCAGAGTGAGTGCCAGCTGACAGAAAGGTCGATCAGCGGCGCATTGACGAAAGGTACAGGGACCTTGCCGTCGACCTTGACGATTTTCAGCCCGTTGATCTTGTAGGCGCCTCGCCACCAGGCCAGGTCCACGTCGGTCACCTGGCCCCGGTAATCGCCCATGTCCGCCAGCTTGTCGTTCAGGTAGTCGCGCACCAGGTAGGGCAGGGCGATGTGCAGGGCGATCACCAGCACAACGAGGCCGGCTAGAGTCCATAGGGGCCAACTGTATCGACGTTTCATGACGGCAAATCTCTGGCGATGTAAAGCCATTGACTGCGGCGGTCACCGGACGTTCGACCTGACTGGACGACCATCGGCAACAGGCATACCTTTGGGAGCTTATTCAACGCTGTACAAGGACCCAGCCATGAGCCGTATTTACGCTGACAACGCCCATTCCATCGGCAATACGCCGTTGGTGCAGATCAACCGCATTGCCCCGCGCGGTGTGACCATCCTGGCCAAGATCGAAGGGCGCAACCCTGGTTATTCGGTCAAGTGCCGGATCGGCGCGAGCATGATCTGGGACGCCGAAAGCTCCGGCAAACTCAAGACTGGCATGACCATCATCGAACCGACGTCGGGCAATACCGGCATTGGTCTGGCCTTTGTTGCCGCGGCCCGTGGTTACAAATTGATGCTGACCATGCCGGCGTCGATGAGCATCGAGCGACGCAAAGTCCTCAAGGCGCTGGGCGCCGAACTGGTCCTGACGGAACCGGCCAAGGGCATGAAGGGCGCGATCGAAAAGGCTGCCGAAATCCTCGCCAGCGACCCGGCCAAATACTTCATGCCGGCGCAGTTCGACAACCCGGCCAACCCGGCCATTCACGAGAAAACCACCGGGCCGGAAATCTGGAACGATACCGACGGCGCGGTCGATGTGCTGGTGGCGGGCGTTGGAACAGGCGGAACCATTACCGGTGTTTCGCGGTATATCAAGAATACCCAAGGCAAACCGATTATCTCGGTGGCGGTGGAGCCGGTGGTGTCGCCTGTGATTACTCAGGCGATTGCCGGTGAAGAAATCAAACCGAGCCCACACAAGATCCAGGGCATCGGTGCCGGTTTTGTGCCGAAGAACCTGGATTTGTCGATCGTCGATCGGGTTGAGCTGGTCAGCGACGAAGAATCCAAGGCCATGGCCCTGCGTTTGATGCAGGAAGAAGGGATTTTGTGCGGCATTTCCTGTGGCGCCGCGATGGCGGTGGCAGTGCGTCTGGCCGAGACACCGGAAATGCAGGGCAAGACGATCGTGGTGATCCTGCCGGATTCCGGTGAGCGCTACCTGTCGAGCATGCTGTTCAGTGATCTGTTTACCGAGCAGGAGAATCAGCAGTAGGAACTGCCTGCGATGTTTTGATCTTTTGCTGAGAGGGCTGATTCAGGTCAGCCCTCGTTCAGGAACGTTATGTTAATAAGTGCTTTGTTGCACAAACCTTAATAGTGAATGTCGAATTTCGCGGGTTTTTCCCGAGACCGGTAATGTTTATCATGGCCGGCTGCCACGTCGGGTAAATGGCGTTGTGCAAAGAGCCTAATCTCAAGGAGCCGTAGATGACCTTTTCCTTTGCCGCGAAAGCGTCAGTGTTGCTGCTATTCCTGGGCAGCACCCTCTATGTGCATTTGCGCGGCAAGGCGCGATTGCCGGTTCTGCGCCAGTTCGTCAACCACTCGGCCTTGTTTGCACCTTACAACGCGTTGATGTACCTGTTCTCCGGCGTTCCGTCCAAACCCTATCTGGACCGCAGCAAGTTCCCGGAGCTGGATGTACTCAAGGACAACTGGGAAGTCATCCGCGACGAAGCCATGCACCTGTTCGACGAGGGCTACATCCGCGCCGCCGAAAAGAACAACGACGCCGGTTTCGGTTCGTTCTTCAAGAAAGGCTGGAAGCGTTTTTACCTCAAGTGGTACGACAAACCCCTGCCATCGGCCGAGACCTTGTGCCCGAAAACCGTGGCGCTGCTCAGCAGCATTCCCAACGTAAAGGGGGCAATGTTCGCGTTGCTGCCGGGTGGCAGCCACCTCAATCCACATCGCGACCCGTTTGCCGGTTCCCTGCGCTATCACCTGGGGCTGTCGACGCCAAACTCCGATGATTGCCGCATCTTCGTCGACGGTCAGGTATACGCCTGGCGCGATGGCGAGGATGTGATGTTCGATGAGACCTATGTGCATTGGGTCAAGAACGAAACCGAGAAAACCCGCGTCATTCTGTTCTGCGACATCGAACGACCGCTGAGCAACCGCGTCATGACCCGAATCAACCGCTGTATCAGCGGCCTGCTCGGTCGCGCCACCGCGCCGCAGAACCTTGATGATGAACATGTCGGCGGGATCAACCAGGCTTATGCCTGGAGCAAGAACTCCAGTGACAAAGTCAGCGGCGTGGTCAAACGCTGGAAGCGTCGTAATCCCAAGGCATACCGCGTGATGCGGCCGGTGTTGGCGGTGGTGGTGTTGACGTTGTTGGGGTATTGGTTGTTTGGGTGATTGCGACCGACGTAAGAAAAACCGCTCTTTGGGAGCGGTTTTTTTGTTAGACAGAACTAGGGATGTCCCGCTAACAGGTCTGGTTCGTCGATGTGAGTACCTGTCAAAGCTGCTTTCAAAAAGCGAAGTTGATTGGCGGAAAGCTTTGTCGGCATGGGTTTTTTTTCTGCCTTGGGCGATTCACCTTGGACGGAAGACTTTTTAGCGCGCGCTCGCATATTGCCTCCATTTTTGATCTTGAATTGAACAGTTTTCACGATACTAGTCGCTCCCTATTGCCATCACAAGACGGTCTTCCTTGTCGAACTCGAAACCGAGATTTTGATAAATTGGGATCGCGCCTTCTGCCGGCTCCTGAATTTCTATCAGCGTGCTGCCGATAATTCGTGCGTAATGTTCGACGGCGATCAGGGCCAATGGAGCTATACGATTCTTGAGGCGACGCGGCCTGCCTGGTTTCCCTTCCAGCCGGACAATCCTGACTCGAAGTCTGCTGTTGTTGGGGTTGGCAAAGCACAACCCGCATAGTTCGAGTCCGAACCAGATAGCCAGATCCAGTGCCATGGGCTCTTTCGCCTTCCATGCAATGACCTCGTTCCATGAAAAGTGTGGTTCATCCCAGAGGCTGAACGCAGTTAAAGCCTCCGCATTGATCGCTTCGAATCGAACGCTCGCTAAATCATTGTTTCGAGTGCTATTTGGCGCCAGTTCGGCGTCTTGCTCAGTTATAGAAAGATTGGCCAGTTTTCGAGCCCTGGATCTGTACAGCTGATACCGAAGTTGAGTCCGTTCCCTTGGCATGTGATCTCTTGCATTCCATGTCCCTACTATCGGGCGTTTGTATTTCCCTCCAAGGTAAATTGAGCCGCACGTGCTGTCGTTACTGGCCCTTTGTCCAAGTCATTGCAATCCATGTCAGCCGTTGGTTATAGTCGGCGCTCGGTGATTCTCTTACCCCACCGTCCACCCCATCAAAAAAGATCAGCCCATGCCAGCTTCCCTTATCAACGCGGTAGTCGATTCAGCGGTCAACGCTGGCGTCGTGCCGTGCGGGATTCAGCAGCCTGCGCAGATCAGTCATTACCCCCCACCTGTCAGTAGCACGCCGGTGTACGCAGTCGTATCACCGCCGGGCGTTGGCTTTTCGGGCTGATCAGCTTTTCTTTGCTGTGTCCCGTGCCCGCCTGAAAAACTACTGAATTTCAGCTTCGGCTGAGTTGGCTTCTTGCCTGACTACAGGTGGTATTCATGTTTGTCCTTTCGAAAAAATCCGCGCTCGCGGCGGCGTCCACGAGCCTGTTCGTTCTGCTGTGGAGCAGCGGGGCGATCTTCTCCAAATGGGGCCTGGCCCACGCATCACCTTTTGCCTTTCTGCTGATTCGCTTTGTCATCGCCTTGTGCGGATTGCTGCTGTTGGTGCCGTTGCTCAAGCTGAAAATGCCCAAGGGCGGCAAGCCGATGTTGTATGCGATGGCCACGGGTGTGGTGTTGCTGGGGGCTTATCAGATTTTCTATCTGCTGGCCCTGGACCTGAAAGTCACCCCGGGCGTGATGGCGACGATCATGGGCGTGCAGCCGATTCTCACGGTGGTGATTATGGAGCGGCAGCGTTCGGCCAGCCGACTGTTCGGTCTGGCGCTGGGCCTGGCCGGGTTGATCATGGTGGTTTACCAGGGCATTGGTCTGGCCGGCATGTCGCTGGCCGGGATGCTCTTCGGTTTGCTGGCGCTGGCGAGCATGACGTTCGGCTCGATCATGCAGAAGCGGATCACCGACAATCCGCTCGGCACGCTGCCGGTGCAGTATCTGGCGGGGCTGTTGCTCTGCGGGATTTTTGTGCCGTTCCAGCCGTTTCATTTTGAACACAGCAGCGGGTTTTTCGTGCCGGTGTTGTGGATGGGGTTGGTGGTGTCGGTGCTGGCGACGTTGTTGCTGTATCGCTTGATCGCACGGGACAATCTGGTGAATGTCACCAGTCTGTTTTACCTGGTGCCGGCGGTGACTGCGGTGATGGACTATCTGATTTTTGGCAATCGGCTGGCGGCATTGAGCCTGCTTGGGATGGTGCTGATTATTGTCGGTCTGGTGTTTGTATTCCGTAAGACAGGGTAAGGGTGTCGGGGGCATATCCGTTGTTTTGGTAACGGCGGTTATTGGTTTCGCCCTTACGGCGAGTCACTTTCGAAAAGCGCGAAAGTAACCAAAGCGCTTTTGCCCCTTTCGTTCGGTGCCTCGCTTAGGCTCGGCATGCCCTCGCTCCGGTCCTGCTCCGTGGACCCGCCGCCATCGGCCATCGGCCATCCATGGCCGGGGGCGGCTAACCCGGCATCCATGCCGGGTTGCCCACTGCGCAGAACCTCCGCTCGGCCTCTCGATGGGGCGGTGCATCAAGATCAAAAGCGGCAGGCGAGCTAACGCTCGGCCTGTTGAGTGGTGAACAGCGCGCGTACCCCCACTTCCTGTAGGAGCTGTCGAGTGAAACGAGGCTGCGATCTTTTGATCTTGCCGTTGCTTTGTCCAAACTACGCAATACGTGCGTTCGGCCTCTGAAAGATCAAGATCAAAAGATCGCAGCCTCGTTTCACTCGACAGCTCCTACAGGGGGATGGGTGTGCCTAGGAATGTGTGTGCTTGAGCTCGCCGTATGGGCGGAACCAATAGCCGCCGTTACCAAAAAACGGATAGGTACCCCAAACAGAAAAAATGTTATTTGGTCAGCGCATGCTCGGCCCGTACCGAATTCATGAACGCCTGCATCGCCGATGACTGAATGCGATGCCGCCGCGTGATCAGCCCATACGGTGGCAGCCGTGCCTCGAACTTGATCGGCAACACCGCCAGCAAATCACGCCCCGGATAATCCTCCACCACCGACACCGGCGTGACGCCAAGCATGTCGGTCTGCTGGATCAACGAGAGCAAGGTCATGATCGACGTGGTTTCGACGATGCTGCTGGGGATGTCGACCCGCGCATTGTGGAACACCTGATTGATGATCGCGCGCATCGGGCTCGGTTGCTGTTGCAGCACCCAGGTCATGTTCTGCAACTCTGCCCAGCTCAGGTTTTTCTCCTTCGCCAATGGGTTCTGTGCGCCGGATATGACGCACAAGGCTTCTTCGCCGAGGCTGTCGAACAGCAACTCCTCCGCCCGCGCGCCCACCGGGATCCGGCCCAGAACGATATCCAGTTGATCCTGTAACAGCGCCTGCACCAGCACGTCGCTGGTGTCGACCTGAATGCTCATCGACAGCCGTGGATGGCTTTGTTTCAGGGTTGCGATGGTGCGGGTCAACAGCCCGGAGGCCAGCGCCGGAATCGCACCGACCGCGACCCGGCCAAGGTTGCCGGATTCGAGCGCGACCAGTTCTTCGCGCATGCCGCTGAGTTCGGCAAACACCATGCGTGCGTAGTAGATGACGGTTTCCCCGAACGGGGTGGAGCGCATGCCCCGAGGCAGGCGTTCGAAGAGCTCGACGCCGAGCAAGTCCTCGGCTTCGTGCAACATCTTGGTGGCGGCCGGCTGGGTCATGCCGATGTGGTCGGCGGCGCGGCGCAACGAGCCGAATTCCTGTAACGCCAGCATCAGCCGCAGTTGGCGCAGACGCAGTCGGCTGTGGATCACATTGGCAGCAGGAATTCGGGTCATGTGGCCGTGCTCGCAATAAGGACTGCGGCAAGCCTGACAACAAATGTCAGGCGTTGCCAGCATTGCCGTGTCACAGCACCGATTTAGGCTTGGCGACCTGAGGCTTGCGCAGGCCCATCAGGGTGCCCAGCACCTTGGTAATCAGCGGCCAGAACAGCATCAGCAGCGCCGCCGTGGTCAGGCAGCCCACCAACGGGTTGGACCAGAAGATGCCCAAGTGGCCGTCGGAGAACAGCATCGACTGACGGAACGCATCTTCCGCCTTGTCGCCCAGTACCGCCGCCAACACCAGCGGCGCAATCGGGTAACCGAGTTTCTTGAACAGGTAACCCAGCGCGCCGAAGCCCAGCATCAACACCACGTCGACGAACGAGTTGTGCACCGAGTAGGCACCGATGGCGCAGACCATGATGATGATCGGCGCAATGATCGAGAACGGAATGCGCAGGATCGAGGCGAACAGCGGCACAGTGGCCAACACCACAATCAGACTCACCACGTTACCGAGGTACATGCTGGCGATCAGGCCCCAGACGAAATCGTGCTGCTCGACGAACAACGTCGGGCCAGGATGCAGGCCCCAGATCATCAAGCCGCCGAGCATCACTGCCGCCGTGGCCGAACCCGGAATGCCGAGGGTCAGCATCGGCAGCAAGGCACTGGTGCCGGCGGCGTGGTCAGCGGTTTCCGGAGCGATGACGCCTTCGAGTTCACCCTTGCCGAAGTTCTCGCGGTTTTTCGAGAAACGCCGCGCCAGGCTGTAGCTCATGAACGAAGCTGCCGTTGGCCCGCCGGGCGTGATGCCCATCCAGCAACCGACCAGCGTGCTGCGCACAATCGTCCACCAGTAGCGAGGCAACTTGGCCCAGGTGCGCAGGATAATCATCGGCGTGATGCGCGCATGCTCGCCGCGAAACACCAGGCCTTCCTCGACGGTGCAGAGGATTTCGCCGATGCCGAACAAACCGATCACCGCCACTTCAAAACTGATGCCAGTCATCAAGGCGGGTTGGTCGAAGGTCAGACGCAGGTTGCCGGACACGGTGTCCATGCCGACTGCTGCCATGGCGAAGCCGATCATCATCGCGACCACGGTTTTCAGTGGCGGGTTCTTGCTCATGCCGATGAAGGTGCAGAACGCCAACAGGTACACCGCGAAGAACTCCGGCGAACTGAACGACATGGCGAACGCGGCGATCTTGGTCGACAGGAAGGTCAGCAGCAACACACCGGCCAGGGCGCCGATCAGCGCCGAGCTGAATGCCGCGGTCAACGCTTCGGCGGCGCGGCCTTCGCGGGCCATCGGGTAGCCGTCGAACGTGGTCGCCACCGATGAGGGCTCACCGGGGATGTTGAATAGAATCGAGGTGATCGAGCCGCCGAACAACGCGCCCCAATACATGCACGACAGCAAAATGATCGCCGACACCGGCGACATAGTGAAGGTCAGCGGCAGCAGCAACGCCACGCCATTGGGGGCGCCGAGGCCGGGCAATACGCCGACCAGAATGCCCAGCAGCACGCCGATCACCATCAGGCCGATGTGGCCCGGGGTCAGGATCAGGTTCATGCCTTGCAGCAGGGAATCGAATTCGCTCATTTGAAACTTCTCCCGGCCAGGCTAATCCAGTCGCCCATCGGGCCGGCATCCAGCGGGACCTTGAACCACAGCGCGAAAATCAGGTAGCTGGCCAGCACTGCGCCAAGGGACACGGTGCCGATCATCAACTTGCCGTACGGCTTGACGCGCACCTTGTCTCGCCACATGAACCAGGCGATGAAACAGGCCGACGCCACGTAGATGCCGGTGAACGGCATCGCACCGACGAACAGCGCAATTGGGATGAACACCGACAGCACTTGTTTGAATGCACTGCGGCTGACAAATGCAATGCTCAGGGCGTGCCAGCGCACCACGGTCAACACGCCGTTGCCCACGCTGGCGGCGCTCAGCATCAGGCCAATGTAGAAGGGAAAATAACCCGGCTCAGGGCCGGAATCGCCCCAGCCGATACCTTGTTCGAGACTGCCGTACATCACCACCGCGCCGATCAGCGTGGTGAAGAGTGTCAGGCCGAGTTCGACCCAGCGGGTACCGACCAGCGCCGGTGAATCCGAAGAATGGGACATGAAAGCACCTCCAGAGGTGACGGCCGTGCGCTCGCGGACGGCCGTGAACAACTCAGTTTTTCAACCAGCCGGCTTCTTTGAACACCGGCGTGACGCGGGCGGTGTCTTTCTCAATGTAGGCGGTCAGCGGCTCGCCTTCGAGGAAGGTCGGCACCAGCGCGTTCTGCTTGACGTAAGCCTTGAACTCCGGGGTCTCGGTGACTTTGCGCATCAGCTCGACATAGAACGCACGCTGTTCGGCGGTGACGTCGCCGGGCATGAACACGGTGCGCGGGAAGCGGTACTGATCGATGCCCAGGCCCTGTTCGTGGCAAGTCGGGACATCGGCCCAGGATTTATCGCCAGCGACCTTATCGGTATAGCTCATGCGCTCCTTACTGAACACGCAAAGCGGCTCGACCTGGTCACCGCGCCATTGGCTGATGCTTTCGCTGGGGTTGTTGACGTTGGCGGCGATGTGTTTGCCGGCCAGTTGGGTCGCGGCTTCGCTGCCGCTCTTGAAGGGGATGTACACCAGTTTGCTGTTGTTGGTCTGGTTCAGCAGCAGGGTCAGGGTCTGGTCGACATCCTTGGACTGGCTACCGCCCATGCGCAGGTTCGACGGGTCAGCCTTGACCGCCGCGTAGAAGCCTTTGGCGTCTTTCCACGGCGCATCCTTGTAGCTCCAGAGAATGAAATCGTCCTCGGCGACGGCGGCAACCGGGGTCAGTTCCTGCCATTGATAGCCGAGCTTGGAAACCAGCGGCAACAGGTAGATGTTGTTGGTGCCGATCACCAGTTTTTCCGGATCGCCCTTGTTCATTTTCAGGTCGAGGAAGGCTTCGGCGCCGTTGCCGCCGCCCTTGTTAAGGACGATGGTATTAACGTCGAGAAACTTGTGGGTGGTGATGATCGACTGGATCAGCCGACCGAGTTGGTCAGTGCCGCCACCGGGGCCTCCGGCGACGACGATTTCGACGTTCTTGTCCGGCTGCCAGGCAGCGTTGGCAAGCGCGGGGAGGGCGCCAGCGGCGATCAACGTGCAGCCAAGAAACAGACGGGATGTGCGACGGACGAATGCATTTCGCATGGAAGGCCTCGTTTTTTGTAATTGTTATGAATGACTTGTCGGTGCTCAAAAGCTGCAAGCCTGGCCTGAGTGTGGGAAGGGGCCGCCCCGGCGTCTAGTCAAAACAAAACATACACCGATAGCCTGCGGTTATAGGTCGAGGCGGACAAATCAGCGATTGTCGCTGAAGGCTTTGCGCCAGAGCCTTTTGAGAGGAAAGTCGATACAGGCGACCTACCGTGAAACCCCCCTGAAAACAGGGTATGCCATAACCCGAGGCTATCGCCGTATCTCAATCATTGATTAGACGGTTATCACTGAGCCTTCGATAGTGCTCATCAGCGCGGCACAAACAGGCGGCGCACGGTATTCACAAAAATAATAAATCGAGGTACGCACCATGGCTCGTCCCAGTGCTTCCCTGCATCTGCCCGGCGCAGGTGTCCAGCCAGCGGCCACTGCGCTGACCAGCGCCACCAAAGCCAGCGGCGTACGCTGGCGGATCTTCGCGATCATCTTCGCGCTGACCATGGTCAACCTGATCGACCGGGTGTCGCTGTCGATCGCGATGCCGACCATCGCCCATGAGTTTTCCCTGTCGCCGAGCATGCAAGGGCTGATCCTCAGCAGTTTCTTCTGGGCGTATGCGCTGTTGCAGATTCCTGGCGGCTGGCTGATCGACCGCTTCGGCCCGCATCGGGTCATCAGTTGGTCCACCGGATTGTGGGGCACCTTTCAAGTACTCGCGGCGTTTGCCACGGGCGGCTTGTCATTGTTGTTCGCCCGGGTTGCACTCGGTGCCGCCGAGGCGCCGTTGTTCCCGTCAGGCGGCAAGCTGATTTCCCTGTGGCTGGCGCCGAGCGAGCGCAGTCGCGGCGCGGTGCTGATGGACAGTGGCAGCCCGTTGGGCGTGGCGCTCGGCGGGTTGATTATTGCCTACCTGATTGCTTCCCTGGATTCGTGGCGCCTGGCCTTTGTGATCGCCGGCATCGCGACCCTGGTGCTGGCCTGGCTGGCGCGGCGTTATCTGCGGGATGACCCGGCCACTCACCCGCAAGTGAATGCCGAAGAACTGCAGAAGATCAACGCCGGGCGCGCGACACCTGCAGCCGAAGCCGCGCGGGTGCCGGTCAAAGGCCTGGGGATTGCAGCTCGCTCCCTCAGCGGTTTGCTGATCGGCCGGGCCAGTTGGGCGATGGTGTATTTCGGTTTGCTGACCTGGGGTCCGAGCTATCTGGCGCAGGCTCGCGGCTTTGATATCAAGGGCATCGGCGCGGCCACTTTCGTGATCTTCGTCTGCGGCGCACTGGGTTCGCTGACTGGTGGTTTCCTCTGCGACGGGCTGATCCGCAAGGGTGTGAGCCGTGGCGTGGCGGTCAAGAGCCTGCTGGCGTTTTCCGGTGTGGTCGCCCTCGGCGCCTTCCTGTTGCTGCCGACCCTGAGCAATCCTTTTGCGGCCGTGGCGTTGTTGGCCATGACCGCGTTTTTCCTGATGTGGGGCAGCCTCTACTGGAGCTTCCCGGCGTTGCTGGCGGCACCGGCGCGGGTCGGCTTGATTGGTGGCGTGATGAACATGGCGGGCAGCACTGGCGGTATCGCGGTGCCGATCCTGGTGGGGATCATTCTGCAGATGACCGGAGGTTTTGCGCCGGTGCTGGGGTTCTTTGCGGTGTGTTCGGCAGTCTTTGTGCTGGCGACGTTGTTCATCAGTCTCGACGAGGTGCGTAATGGGTGAACACTTATCTGACAGAGCATGGAACGGCCCGATCATTGATGCCCATCATCACTTCTGGGACCCGACGATCAACGACCATCCGTGGCTGGCGCCCGAGGCCAATATCCCGTTTCGCTATGGCGATTACAGCGCGATCAAGCGGCGCTATTTTCCAGAGGATTACTTCGCTGACGCCGGCCCTCATAAAGTCGTGCAAACGGTGTACGTCGAGACCGAATGGGACCCGCAAGACCCGATTGGCGAAACCGTGTTCATCGAAAGCCTGACGGCCCGCTACGGCGTACCCAATGCGATCGTGGCGCAGGCCTGGCTCGATCACTCGGACGCCATCGCGGTACTGAGTGAACAAGCGAGCTTCAAGTGTGTGCGCAGCGTGCGCCACAAACCGGGCGGACCGACTTCGCCTGCGCAGGTGGGCCATGTGCGCAGCCTGATGAGCGACGAACACTGGCGACGCAGTTTTGCTGCACTGGAGGGGTTGGGGTTGCATTTCGACTTGCAGACGCCTTGGTGGAATCTGCACGAGGCGGAACGGCTGGCCCGGGACTTTCCCGGCACCACGCTGATTCTCAACCACACCGGGTTGCCCAATGACCGCAGCGCCGAAGGCCTGGCCGGTTGGCGTCTGGCGATGGCGCGGCTGGCCCAATGGCCGAACGTGCAGGTGAAGATTTCCGGCCTCGGCCAGAAGGGCCAGGCATGGCGCGCCAAGGACAACGCCTGGATCGTGCGTGAAGTGATCGCCATGTTCGGCACAGACCGGGCGATGTTCGCCAGCAACTTTCCGGTGGACAGCCTGTGCGGCTCGTTCGACGACATCTACAGCGGTTTCAAATCCATCGTTGCTGATCTGCCAACTGCCGATCAGGAGCGACTGTTCTACAGCAACGCGCAGCGGGTTTATCGCTGCGAGCCTTGCGCCATTGACCGCCAATGGCCTGAACCCTTGAGGAGTGAAGCATGAACAAGACAACCATCGCGATGGTGCTGGGTGACCCGGCGGGCATCGGTCCGGAACTGATCGCACGCCTGCTGGCGGAACCTCAAGTGCGCAGCCAGGCCAATGTGATCCTGATCGCCGACGAGGCCGAAATGCGCCGTGGCATGCGCATCGCCGGGACGGAGTTTCCTTACCGTCGCGTGGAGTCGCTGGATCAGCTGTCGTTTGTCGATGACACGCCGCTGTTCTACGACTTTCGCGGCGACACCGTCGGTGAATTTCCGCGCAGTGAAGCCAGTGTCATCGGCGGGCGCTACAGCCTTGACACCCTGGAACAGGCCCTGCGCCTGACCGAGGCCGAGACCACCGATGCGGTGCTGTTCGGGCCGCTGAACAAGACCTCGCTGCACATGGCCGGCATGGCCCACAGCGATGAACTGCACTGGTTCGCCGAGCTGCTGGATTTCCATGGGCCGTTCTGCGAATTCAACGTGCTCGACAACCTCTGGACTTCGCGTGTGACCTCGCACGTGGCACTGGCCGAAGTGCCGGGCATGCTGACCCAGACGCGGGTGGTGGAAGCGATCCAGCTGATCGACACCGCGCTCAAGCGCAACGGCCTGGAAAAACCGCGCATCGGCGTGTGCGGCTTGAACCCGCACAATGGCGACAATGGCTCGTTCGGGCGCGAAGAACTGGACATCATCGGCCCGGCTGTTCGTTCGGCCCAGGGATTGGGGATTGCGGCCGAAGGACCGTATCCGGCCGACACGATTTTCCTCAAGGTTCAGGGCGATGCCAGTGCCTTTGACGCGGTGGTGACCATGTATCACGACCAAGGGCAGATCGCGATCAAGTTGATGGGCTTCTCCCGTGGAGTGACGGTGCAGGGCGGCTTGCCAATCCCGATCACCACCCCGGCCCACGGCACCGCCTTCGACATCACCGGGCAGGGCAAGGCCAACGTCGGCGCGATCCGCCAGGCGTTCGAAATCGCCTGCCGGATGGGCGTCAACAACTACTGAAAACAACGCAATCCCCTGTGGGAGCGGGCTTGCTCGCGAAAGCGGTGGATCAGGCGGCATCCATGTCGACTGACCCGGCCTCTTCGCGAGCAAGCCCGCTCCCACAGTGACTGGTGGTGTTGCTCGATGTTGTGATCAATGCAAAACCCTTGTGGGAGCGAGCCTGCTCGCGAAAGCGGTGGATCAGGCGGCATCTATGTCGACTGACCCGGCCTCTTCGCGAGCAAGCCCGCTCCCACAGTGACTGGTGGTGTTGCTCGATGTTGTGATCAATGCAAAACCCTTGTGGGAGCGAGCCTGCTCGCGAAAGCGGTGGATCAGGCGGCATCCATGTCGACTGACCCGGCCTCTTCGCGAGCAAGCCCGCTCCCACAGTGACTGGTGGTGTTGCTCGATGTTGTGATCAATGCAAAACCCTTGTGGGAGCGAGCCTGCTCGCGAAAGCGGTGTATCAGGCGGCATCCATGTCGACTGACCCGGCCTCTTCGCGAGCAAGCCCGCTCCCACAGTGACTGGTGGTGTTGCTCGATGTTGTGATCAATGCAAAACCCTTGTGGGAGCGGGCTTGCTCGCGAAAGCGGTGTATCAGGCGGCATCCATGTCGACTGACCCGGCCTCTTCGCGAGCAAGCCCGCCCCCACAGTGACTGGTGGTGTTGCTCGATGTTGTGATCAATGCAAAACCCTTGTGGGAGCGAGCCTGCTCGCGAAAGCGGTGGATCAGGCGGCATCCATGTCGACTGACCCGGCCTCTTCGCGAGCAAGCCCGCTCCCACAGTTGTTTGGTGTGTAGCCATAACCTTGTTCACGCAATATCCGCTGTATGCGATCACCCCAGGTTATCGCCGGATACGCATAAGTGATTATCCGCACCCCCCGGGCGCTGGCTAAAGTCGCTCCATCGAATGCCGGAATCCGCCACCCCGAGCGGCTCTGCGCAGCGACTCAACAACTACAAAAAGCCGGCAGCGCAAGGAATCCGTATCCATGAAAATCAAAGCCATCCGTACCCGCGTTTTCGAGTGGAAAGGCAAAGTCGTTCCCCCTCAGGCGCACTTCTGCACCAACGCCAGTGACATCCTGTTCGAGCGTGGCGACGCCATGGGCTCGTTCCGTTTCCACGGCTGGCTGGTGGTGGAAGTCGAGACCGACACCGGTCTCGTCGGCATCGGTAACTGCGCCCTGGCGCCACGCGTGGCCAAGGAGATCATCGACACCTATCTGGCGCCGATTGCGATTGGCGAAGACCCGTTCGACAACGAATACATCTGGCAGAAAATGTACCGCCAGAGCCACGCCTGGGGCCGCAAAGGCATCGGCATGGCGGCGATCTCGGCGATCGACATCGCCATCTGGGACATCATGGGCAAAGCGGTGAACAAGCCGGTGTTCAAGTTGCTCGGCGGGCGCACCAAAGAAAAGATCTGGACCTACGCCTCCAAGCTCTACGCCAATGACAACCTCGACCTGTTTCTCGAAGAAGCCCAGGGCTACCTGAACCAGGGTTTCACCGCGCTGAAAATGCGCTTCGGCTACGGCCCGAAAGACGGCCCGGCCGGCATGCGCAAGAATATCGAGCAAGTGCGTGCCCTGCGTGAACTGGCCGGTCCCGACATCGACATCATGCTCGAATGCTACATGGGCTGGACCCTGGAATATGCCCGACGCATGTTGCCCAAACTCGCCGAGTTCGAACCGCGCTGGCTCGAAGAACCGGTGATCGCCGATGACATCGAGGGTTACGTCGAGCTGAAAAAAATGGGGATCATGCCGATCTCCGGCGGCGAGCATGAATTCACGTCGTACGGCTTCAAAGACCTGCTGGAACGCCGCGCCGTCGACGTGATCCAGTACGACACCAACCGTGTCGGCGGCATCACCGCCGCGCGCAAGATCAACGCCCTGGCAGAAGCCTGGTCGGTGCCAGTGATCCCGCACGCCGGGCAAATGCACAACTACCACCTGACCATGTCCACCACCGCCTCGCCGATGGCCGAGTTCTTCCCGGTGTTCGACGTCGAGGTCGGCAACGAACTCTTCTACTACGTGTTCAAGGGCGAGCCACAACCGGTGAACGGTTACATCCAGCTCGATGACGACAAACCGGGCCTGGGCCTGGAAATCTCCGATGAGTATTTGAGCGACTTCAACATCATCGAGTGACCCAAATCCCTGACTTTGTGGAGGCCGTCATGCGCCTGATTCAATTTGAAAACACTGCCGGTGAACGCCAGGTGGGCTTGGTGGAAGGCTCGCAGGTCCAGGTGCTCAAAGGCACCCGCAGCACCCGTGAACTGGCCCTTGCGGCGATCCGCGCCCAACGCAGCCTGCAAGAAGAAGTCGCCCAACGCGGCACCGAACCGGGCCCGGATTACGCCCAACTGTTGCAGCAGGGTAAAGTCCTGCCGCCACTGGACCACGAAGACCCGGCGCATTGCCTGATCAGCGGCACCGGCCTGACCCATTTGGGCAGCGCCTCGGCGCGGGACAAGATGCACCAGCAGGAAGGCGCGGTGGAAGCTGGCATGACCGACACCATGCGCATTTTCAAGTGGGGCCTGGAGGGTGGCAAACCGGCGGCCGGGCAGGTCGGCGCGCAACCGGAATGGTTCTACAAAGGTGACGGCAGCATCGTCGTGCGCCCCGGCGCGGACTTCCCGGTGCCGCCGTTTGCCGAAGACGCTGGCGAAGAACCGGAGCTGACCGGCCTCTACGTGATCGGCGACGACGGCCAGCCGTACCGCGTCGGTTACGCCTTGGGCAACGAGTTCTCCGACCATGTGATGGAGCGCCGCAACTACCTGTACCTCGCCCATTCGAAACTGCGCTTCTGCGCCTACGGTCCGGAGCTGCGCGTCGGCGAATTGCCCCGGCACCTGGCCGGCACCAGCCGCATCATTCGCAACGGCGAAACGCTCTGGGAAAAAGAGTTTCTCAGCGGCGAAGACAACATGTGCCACAGCCTCGCCAACCTCGAATTCCACCACTTCAAGTACGCGCAGTTTTTGCGCCCCGGCGACGTTCACGTGCATTACTTCGGCACCGCCACGTTGTCGTTTGCCGACGGGGTAAAAACCCAGCCGGGGGATCGCTTCCAGATCAGCCTCGATGAGTTCGGTGCGCCACTGGAAAACGGTATCGGCGAAAGCGCCCAGCCGTTGGCCATCGGCCAGGTGCGTGCGCTTTAAGTCTTCAATCACCGGCGCTGTCGGCCGGTCAAGGAATCACCCATGACCACGCTACTCGGACACAACTACATCGGCGGCGGCCGCAGCGCCAACGGCACGCAGCAGCTACAAAGCCTCGATGCCACGACGGGCGAAGCGCTGCCGGGCCGTTTTTTCCAGGCCACCGAAGCGGAAGTGGACGCGGCCGCCAACGCTGCGGCCGCTGCCTACCCGGTCTACCGCAACCTCAGCGCGGAAAAACGTGCGTTGTTCCTCGATGCCATCGCTGATGAAATCGATGCCCTGGGCGATGACTTCGTCGCTACCGTGTGCCGCGAAACCGCACTGCCGGCCGGGCGTATCCAGGGTGAGCGCGGACGCACCAGTGGCCAGATGCGTTTGTTCGCCAAGGTCCTGCGGCGCGGCGATTTCTACGGTGCACGCATCGATCGCGCATTGCCGGATCGGCAGCCGTTACCGCGTCCGGATCTGCGCCAGTACCGCATCGCCATCGGCCCGGTTGCGGTATTCGGCGCCAGTAACTTTCCGCTCGCCTTTTCGACGGCGGGTGGCGACACCGCTTCGGCGCTGGCCGCCGGTTGCCCGGTGGTGTTCAAGGCCCACAGCGGTCACATGGCGACGGCCGAGTGGGTCGCAGACGCGATCATCCGCGCTGCCGAACGCACTGAAATGCCGCCCGGCGTGTTCAACATGATTTATGGCGCAGGTGTCGGTGAATGGCTGGTCAAGCACCCGGCGATACAGGCGGTGGGCTTCACCGGTTCGCTCAAGGGCGGTAATGCCCTGAGCCACATGGCCGCGACCCGGCCGCAACCGATCCCGGTGTTTGCCGAGATGTCGAGCATCAACCCGGTGTTCCTGCTGCCCGAAGCGCTCAAGGTGCGCGGTGAGCAAATCGCAACGCAGCTCGCCGGGTCGGTGACGTTGGGTTGCGGGCAGTTCTGCACCAATCCCGGTTTGGTCATCGGTGTGCGCTCGCCGCAGTTCAGCCAGTTTCTGGAAACGTTCTGCGCCAGCATGAACCAGCAACCGGCGCAGACGATGCTCAATGCCGGCGCACTGGTCAGTTACGGCCTGGGCCTTGGGGCGTTGCACGAACATCCGGGGCTGACGCACCTGGCGGGCAAGCCGCAACAAGGCAATCAGGCGCAACCGCAGGTGTTCAAGGCGGACGTCAGCTTGTTGCTCAAGGGCGATGAACTGCTTCAGGAAGAAGTGTTCGGGCCGACCACCATCGTCATCGAGGTTGAAGACCAAGCGCAGTTGACCGCAGCGTTGCACGGCCTGCGCGGGCAATTGACGGCGACGCTGATTGGCGAGGCGGACGAATTGCTCGATTACCGCTGGCTGGCGGAGTTGCTGCAGGAAAAGGTCGGGCGAATTCTGCTCAATGGCTATCCGACCGGGGTCGAGGTGTGTGAGGCGATGGTGCATGGCGGGCCGTATCCGGCGACGTCGGATTCGCGCGGGACGTCGGTGGGGACGTTGGCGATTGACCGGTTCCTGCGGCCGGTGTGCTTCCAGAATTATCCAGATGCGCTGCTGCCCGAGGCGTTGCAGAACGCCAATCCGCTGGGGATTCGGCGGTTGGTGGATGGCGAGGTGAGTCAGTCAGCCTTGTAGTGCCTGAATCATCGCCTTCGCGAGCAAGCCCGCTCCCACATTGGATTTGCGTAACGACAAAGATCCAATGTGGGAGCGGGCTTGCTCGCGAAGGCGTCATCAGCTGCACCAATAATCTACTTGGCAGCCACCGCCGCAGCCTTCACCACCGAAGGCTTCAACACCAGCCACAACGCCGCCCCAATCAACACCCCGCCATAGATATGCGCCATCGACAACGGCTCATCCAGCAACAGCGCGCCCCACAACACCCCGAACGGCGGGATCAGGAACGTCGTGGTCATCGACCTCACTGGCCCGATCGAGCTGAGCAGGCGGAAGTAAATGATGTACGCCAGCGCCGTACACACCAGCCCCAACCCCAGCAACGACAACCAGACATTCCAGCCACCCCAGCTTGCCGGTGGCTGGCTGATCACGCTGTAGCCGAACAACGGCAACAGGAACAGCGTGGCCCCGAGCATGCTGCCCAGCGCCGAAAGACGACTGTCCAGACCGCCCGCGTGATCGAGCCAGCGACGCGCGAGGAACCCGGCAAAGCCGTAACAGGTGGTGGCAAGCAAGCAGGCGACGGCGCCCATCAGCAATTCCATGTCGAACGCCACCGGACCGGCGCGGGTCAGGACGCCAACGCCGAACAACCCGAGAAACACCCCGCCAAGCTTGGCGGCGGTGAGTTTTTCATGGAAGAACAGCCCGCCAATCAACACGCCCATCAGCGGCGTGGTGGCATTGAAAATCGCCGAATAACCCGCCGGCAGCACTTGGGCGGCCACGGAATAGAGGGTCGCCGGAATCCCGGAGTTGATCACCCCGAGCAGCATCACCGTCTTGAGCTTGCCTTTGAAATCCCAGCTGATGCGCATCAGCCCGAGGATCACCAGCAAGCCGGTTGCGGCGATCGACACGCGGAAAAAGGCAGTGGGAATTGTGCCAATCACCGGGGCGATGATGCGCATGAACAGAAAGCTCGCACCCCAGATCGCTGCCAGCGACAGCAAACGGAAAATATCGACAGGGCTCACGGTGCACTCCTTCCTTGATGGGGACGAGAGTGTTGCCGAGCGCCTGATCCATGGCAACCGAAAAACGAGCATTTAACCCGAGCCGAAAATTACGCTTCTCCTGCACCCGGTTCACTGGCTAAGCTCAGGGCTCACGAATTCCCGCAGAGGTCTCACCATGCCGCAGCAATGGCCAGCCGCCGACATCGCCCGAATGATCCTCGATGGCTTTGACGATTACCGCGAGCATTTCCGTCAGATCACCGACGGCGCCCGGGCCCGCTTCGAGCAGGCCCAGTGGCAGGAGGCGCAGGTCGCCTCGGCGGCACGGATCAATCTGTACGAAGAAAAAGTCAGCGAAACGGTGGAGCGGTTGCGCATCGCGTTTGACGCCGACACGCTGGACGTCAGTTGCTGGCCGCTGGTCAAAAGCGCTTACATCACCCTGATCGACCTGCGTTTCGACGATGAACTGTCCGAGACCTGGTACAACTCGATTTTCTGCGGCCTGTTCAGCCATGACCTGATCAGCGACGGCTGCATGTTCATTCACACCACCCGGCCCAGTCTGCGCCGGGCCCGCGCCGCGCAAACCCGGACCTACAAGCCTCAGGGCCAGTTGTCCGGCATGCTTGCGAGCATTTTTGCCGATTACAGCTTCAGCGAGGATTACGCCGACCTGGCCGGCGACCTGCACCGCCTCGAAGCGCAACTGCGCGAGAACCTGCCGGACTGGGTGTGCAAGGACCCGGAATTGAGCGTCGAGCTGTTTTCCTCGGTGCTCTACCGCAACAAGGGCGCGTACCTGGTGGGGCGCATCTACACCCGGGACGAACAATGGCCGCTGGTGATTCCGCTGTTGCACCGTGAAGGTCGCGGGATTCAGATCGATGCGTTGATCACCGATGAAGCGGACGTGTCGATCATCTTCTCGTTCACCCGTTCGTATTTCATGGTGGATGTGCCGGTGCCGGCGGAGTTTATCGGCTTCCTGCGGCGGATCCTGCCGGGCAAGCACATCGCCGAGCTGTACACCTCGATCGGCTTTTACAAGCACGGCAAGTCCGAGTTCTACCGGGCGCTGATCAATCACCTGGCCAACACCGACGACCAGTTCATCATGGCCCCCGGTGTGCGCGGCATGGTGATGAGCGTGTTCACGCTGCCGGGTTTCAACACCGTGTTCAAAATCATCAAGGACCGTTTTTCGCCGTCGAAAAACGTCGACCGCGCCACGGTCATTGAAAAATACCGTTTGGTGAAAAGCGTCGACCGGGTCGGGCGCATGGCCGATACCCAGGAATTCGCCGATTTTCGCTTCCCGTTGAGCAAGTTCGACCCAGCGTGCCTGGAAGAATTGCTTGAAGTGGCTGCGTCCACGGTGTCGGTCGAAGACGACACGGTGCTGATCCGCCACTGCTGGACCGAACGGCGGATGACGCCGCTGAACCTGTACCTGGAAAACGCCAACGAGGCGCAGGTGCGCGAGGCGCTGGAGGATTACGGTCTGGCGATCAAGCAACTGGCGGCGGCTAACATCTTTCCCGGCGACATGCTGTTGAAGAACTTCGGTGTCACCCGGCACGGTCGCGTGGTGTTTTATGACTATGACGAGATTTGCTTCCTGACGGAGGCCAACTTCCGCCACATCCCGCAACCGCGTACGCCGGAAGATGAAATGGCGTCCGAACCGTGGTACTCGATCGGGCCGCTGGATGTGTTTCCTGAAGAGTTTCCACCGTTTTTGTTTGCCGATTCGGGGCAACGCAAGCTGTTCGATCAGCTGCACGGCGAGTTGTACAACGCCGATTACTGGAAAAGCCTCCAGGAAGCCATCCGTGCGGGCAAAGTGATTGACGTGTTCCCGTATCGCCGCAAAGGCCTCGATAACGAATAACCCCGAGCTGGGTAGGAGCCTGTAGGAGCTGTCGAGTGAAACGAGGCTGCGATCTTTTGATCTTGTTTTTTAAGATCAAGATCAAAAGATCGCAGCCTCGTTTCACTCGACAGCTCCTACACAGCTCCTACACAGTCCCCACAAGGATCTCGTTCGTCCGCCAAATCTGCGACAATCGCGTCCTTGCGCCACTAGACGACTGAATTGCGTACCTGATGACTGACGAATCGCCTTCCATCGACAAACTGCTGAAAAACCTCGATCACGCCATGCTCGCCGACCGCCACCGGCTGCGGCGGCAGTTGCTTGAGCTGCGCAAGAAACCTGACGAGGCCAAGCTGGCCCAGTGGGTGACGCGCATGCAGGCGTCCTGTGATCAGGTATTGGCGCGGCGTGCCAGCCTGCCGGTGATTCGTTACGACGACAGTTTGCCGATCGCCGCCAAGCGCGATGAAATCAAGGAAGCGCTGCTCAAGCATCAGGTGCTGATCATTGCCGGTGAAACCGGCTCGGGTAAAACCACCCAGTTGCCGAAGATCTGCCTGGAAATCGGCCGAGGCCAGCATGGCCTGATCGGCCACACCCAACCGCGTCGAATCGCTGCGCGCAGCGTGGCCAGCCGGGTGGCCGAAGAATTGGCGACGCCGTTGGGCGCGCTGGTCGGCTATCAGGTGCGGTTCGAGGATCAGAGCGATTCCAACACCCTGATCAAACTGATGACCGACGGCATCCTGCTGGCGGAAACCCAGAACGACCGCTACCTCGAACGCTACGACACGATCATCGTCGACGAAGCCCACGAACGCAGCCTCAACATCGATTTCCTGCTCGGTTACCTGAAAACCCTGCTGCCGCGCCGCCCGGACCTGAAAGTCATCATCACCTCGGCGACCATCGACCTGGAGCGCTTCTCGAAGCACTTCGATGACGCGCCGATCGTCGAAGTCTCCGGCCGCACCTTCCCGGTGGAAACCTGGTATCGCCCGCTGACCCTGGAGCAGGACGAGGAGGGCAACCGCGTCGAGGACGACTTGACCGTGGATCAGGCGATCCTCGCCACCCTCGACGAAATCGCCGCGTTCGAACGCAGCGAGCGCAAGAGCCCCGGCGATGTGCTGGTGTTCCTGCCCGGCGAGCGCGAGATTCGCGACGCCGCCGACATGCTGCGCAAGGCCCAGCTCAAGCACACCGAGATTCTGCCGCTGTACGCGCGGTTGTCGCCGGCCGAACAGCAGCGGATTTTCCAGTCGCACCCAGGCCGTCGCGTGGTGCTGGCGACTAACGTCGCGGAAACCTCACTGACCGTGCCGGGCATCCGTTACGTGATCGACAGCGGCACCGCACGCATCAGCCGCTACAGCTACCGCGCCAAGGTCCAGCGTCTGCCCATCGAAGCCATTTCCCAGGCCAGCGCCAACCAGCGTAAAGGCCGATGCGGACGGGTCGAACCGGGCATTTGCATCCGCCTCTATGGCGAAGAAGACTTCATCGGTCGTCCGGAATTTACTGACCCGGAAATCCTGCGGACCAACCTCGCGGCGGTGATTTTGCAGATGCTGCATCTGCGCCTCGGCGAGATCACCGACTTCCCGTTTATCGAGCCGCCGGATGGCAAGGCCATCAGCGACGGTTTCAACCTGCTGCAAGAACTCTCGGCGGTGGACCGCAATAGCCAGCTGACGCCGCTCGGTCGCCAGTTGGCGCGCCTGCCGGTGGACCCGCGCATGGGCCGCATGCTGCTGGAAGCGGCGAAACTCGGCAGCTTGCAGGAAGTGCTGATCGTCGCCAGCGCCATGTCGATCCAGGACCCGCGCGAGCGTCCACCGGAGCGTCAGCAAGCGGCGGATCAGGCCCACGCACAGTGGAAAGACGTGGACTCGGACTTCGCCGGGCTGGTCAATCTGTGGCGTGGTTTTGAAGAGCAGCGCCAGGCGCTGACGGCCAGTCCGTTGCGCAACTGGTGCCGCAAGAACTTCCTCAACTACTTGCGCTTGCGCGAGTGGCGCGACTCCCATCGCCAGCTGAGCCTGATCTGCCGCGACATGCAGCTCAGCCTCAACAAAGAGCCGGCGGATTACCCGAAACTGCACAAAGCCGTGCTCTCGGGCCTGCTCAGCCAGATCGGCCAGAAAACCGATGAAGGCGATTACCTCGGCGCCCGTCAGCGGCGTTTCTGGATTCATCCGTCCTCCGGGCTGGGCAAGAAGCGTCCGCAATGGCTGATGACCGCCGAACTGGTGGAAACCACCAAGCTCTACGCGCGGATGGTCGCCAAGATCGATTCCGACTGGATCGAACCGCTGGCCGGGCACCTGATCAAGAAAAACCACTTCGAACCGCACTGGGAGAAAAAGCGCGGCCAGGTCGTGGCCTTCGAGCAGATCACCTTGTTCGGGCTGATCGTGGTCGGTCGCCGGCCGGTGCATTACGGGCCGATTGACCCGGTGGTGTCCCGTGAGTTTTTCATTCGCGAAGGCCTGGTGCGCGGTGAGATTCAGTCCAAGGCCAAATGCTTGTCGGCCAATGCGCAATTGCTGGAACAGCTCGACGAACTGGAAGCCAAGGCCCGGCGTCGCGACATTCTGGCTGACGAAGAAACCCTGTTCGCCTTCTACGATGCGCGATTGCCGGCGGAGATCCACCAGACCGCGACTTTCGACAGTTGGTACAAGGTCAACAGCCAGAAAGACCCACAACTGCTGATCATGCGCGAAGAAGACGTGCTGGCCCGCGAGGCCAGCGAAGTCACCGCGCTGCATTACCCCGACACCTTGCACATCGGCGATCTGGAACTGGCCCTGAGTTACCACTTCGAGCCGAATCACCCGCGCGACGGCGTGACCCTGCGGGTGCCGGCGCCGTTGTTGCCGATGCTGCCGCCGGAACGTCTGGAATGGCTGGTGCCGGGCGTGATCGAGGCCAAGTGCATTGCGCTGGTACGCAACCTGCCCAAGGCCCTGCGCAAGAATTTTGTGCCGGTGCCGGACTTCGTCAAAGCGGCGTTGCAGCGCATGACCTTCGCCGAGGGCTCGTTGCCGCAGGCGTTGGGCCGCGAACTGCTGCGGATGACGGGGGCGCGGGTCAGTGATGAGGCGTGGGCGGAAGCTTCGCAACAGGTCGACAGTCATTTGCGGATGAATCTGGAAATCGTCGATGGTCAAGGCAAGTTCTTGGGCGAAGGGCGAGACCTGGCCGAACTGACCGCGCGTTTTGCCGAAGCCAGTCAGGCCGCGTTGGCCGTGCCGCAAACCGCGAAAAACCAGCAACCGGTGGAGCCGAAAGTGTTTGCCGCCGTCGCCGAGAAAACCCAGCAGAAGATCGCCGGGCTATCGATGACGGTGTATCCGGCGCTGGTGGAAGAGAGCGGCACGGTCAAGGAAGGACGTTTTTCGACCCCGGCCGAAGCCGAGTTCCAGCATCGCCGCGCCTTGCAGCGTTTGTTGATGCAGCAACTGGCCGAGCCGGCTAAATTCCTGCGCGGCAAGCTGCCGGGGCTGACCGAACTGGGCCTGATGTACCGCGAATTGGGGCGCATCGATGCCTTGGTCGAAGACATTCTGCTGGCCAGCCTCGACAGCTGCATTCTCGACGGCGAAGACCCGTTGCCCCGCGATGGCGCCGGGCTGGCCTCGTTGGCCGAGCGCAAGCGCGGTGGCTGGACCGAGCACGCCGAGCGCCTGGCCAAGTTGACCCTGGAGATTCTCAAGCTCTGGCACGGTCTGCAAAAACGCTTCAAGGGCAAGATTGATCTGGCCCAAGCCGTGGCCCTGAACGACATCAAGCAGCAGCTCAGCCACCTGGTGTATCCGGGGTTTGTCCGGGAAACGCCGATGCAGTGGCTCAAGGAATTGCCGCGTTACCTGAAGGCCGTCGAGCAACGCTTCGAGAAAATCGGCGCTCAGGTGCAGCGGGATCGGGTCTGGAGTGGTGAGTTGTCTGGCCTGTGGACGCAATATCAGACCCGCGCCAGCAAGCACGCCCAGGAAGGAAAACGCGATCCGCAACTGGAGCTCTATCGCTGGTGGCTGGAGGAATACCGGGTCTCGCTGTTCGCCCAGCAACTGGGGACTAAAGTGCCGATCTCCGACAAGCGCCTGAACAAGCAATGGACCCAGGTCGAACCCTGATCCGATCACCGGTCACCGCAATCCCTGTAGGAGCTGTCGAGTGAAACGAGGCTGCGATCTTTTGATCTTGCTTTTAAAAAACAAAATCAAAAGATCGCAGCCTCGTTTCACTCGACAGCTCCTACAGGGATCTCGGTGATCACAGCCCCACAGTCCCACAGCGTTTGATCCTGCAAATGGCGCCAAAACCCAATGTTTATGGCAAACTTCGCGCCTATAAACGCCGGTCCCGCGGTTTTGAGCCTCTCAAGGTTCGGGCGGTACGGAATAAAGCGATGCCAGGTGTGCTTCCCGTGACGGGGACAGACCCTTTGTGTGTTGGTACGTCGGTGCCAATGCTTTCTGCCTGAACAGATTAGAGAAACGACCATGCATAACGTCGTCATCAGCGGCACCGGCCTGTACACCCCGGCCAACAGCATCTCCAATGAAGAGCTGGTGCAGTCTTTCAACGCTTACGTCGCGCTATTCAACGCCGACAACGCTGACGCCATTGCCCGTGGTGAAGTCGAAGCGTTGACCGAATCCAGCGCTGCGTTTATTGAAAAAGCGTCCGGCATCAAAAGCCGCTTTGTCATGGACAAGGACGGCATCCTCGACCCGCAACGCATGGCCCCGCGCCTGCCGGAGCGTTCCAACGACGAATGGTCGGTGCTTTGCCAGATGGCCATCGGCGCTGCCGAGCAAGCCTTGCAGCGTGCCGGCAAAACCGCCGCTGACATCGACGGTGTCATTGTCGCCTGCTCCAACCTGCAACGCGCCTACCCGGCCATCGCCATCGAAGTCCAGGAAGCGCTGGGCATCCAGGGGTTCGGTTTCGACATGAACGTGGCCTGCTCCTCGGCGACCTTCGGCATCCAGGCTGCAGCGAACAGCGTGCAATTGGGCCAGGCCCGGGCGATCCTGATGGTCAACCCGGAGGTCTGCACCGGTCACCTGAACTTCCGCGACCGTGACAGCCACTTCATCTTTGGCGACGCAGCGACAGCGGTGATCATCGAGCGCGCGGACCTGGCGACGTCCCAGTATCAGTTCGACGTGGTCAGCACCAAACTGCTGACCAAGTTCTCCAACAACATCCGCAACAACTTCGGCTTCCTCAACCGCGCGGCGGAAGAGGGCATCGGTGCCAAGGACAAACTGTTCGTGCAGGAAGGCCGCAAGGTGTTCCGCGACGTCTGCCCGATGGTCGCCGAGCTGATCGCCACGCACCTGGAAGAGAACAAGCTCAACGTCGGTGACGTGAAGCGTTTCTGGTTGCACCAGGCCAACCTCAGCATGAACCACCTGATCGTCAAGAAACTGCTGGGTCGCGAAGCCACCGAAGAAGAAGCCCCGGTGATTCTCGACACCTACGCCAACACCAGCTCCGCCGGTTCGGTGATCTCGTTTCACAAGCATCAGGATGATCTGGCCGCCGGTTCCCTGGCCGTGCTCAGCTCGTTCGGCGCGGGTTACTCGATTGGTAGCGTGATTTTGCGCAAGCGTTGAGGTGGACGGCTGTCGTTTTTTCCTCTGATTCGCGGTGGCTTTTCCTACAGTCGGAACAGCCAGAACGCTGTAATTTTCGCTAATGACAGCAGGACTTTGCCTACAGTGAAGTCCTGCTGATTCGTTTTTGAGGTCAGGACAAGGAATTTGTGAATGGCAGCCGACGACGCGCAACTGCTGGAGCGATTGCTCGCAGGCGAGCAACAGGCGTTCAAAGAGTTGGTCAGCACCTACCAGAGCGCCATGCGCGCAGTGGCCTACGCCATCGTTGGCAATCGGCATGCCGATGAGGTGGTGCAGGATGCCTGGCTGTCGGTGGTGCGTAACCTCAAAGGGTTTGAAGGGCGTTCGAGCCTCAAGACCTGGTTGCTGACGATCACCGCAAACTCGGCAAAGGGGCGTTATAAACAGAATCGTCGGGAAGTCTTGCTCGATGACCTTCCGTCGCCGCATGGCACCGTTGATGACGATCGTTTTTCTGCTGCAGACGGCCACTGGCTGGTGGCGCCGTTCGCCTGGCATCAGGACACCCCGGAAGCGTTGCTCACCCAAAACGAGTTGCGCGAATGCCTTGAGCACACCTTGCTAAGCTTGCCGGAATTGCAACGCAGTGTTCTGTTACTTCGCGAACGTCAGGGCCTGGAGCTGGAGGAGATCTGTAATCTTCTGGAAATCTCGCTCTCCAATGTTCGCGTGCTGCTGCATCGGGCACGTTTGAAGGTCTTTGCGACCGTAGAACACTTTGAGGAAACCGGTGAATGCTGACCTGTAAGGAGCAAGTGGCACGTTCCAGTGACTATCTCGATGGCCAGTTGAGCTTTCGGGAGAAATTGCTGGTGCGGCATCATTTAATGTTCTGCCCCAATTGCCGGCGGTTCATTCGTCAGATGCGCTTGATGCAGGCGACGCTGCGTGCGATGCCGGAAGAAGCGGTGCCGGATGTCGACAAGATCGCCGAGCGTCTGGCCGCTGAACGTCTCAAGGATGTTCCCTGACCGGTAAAAGCCGGGAAGAGAAGCAGACTGGCGTGGATGAATCGAACGGATGATGGGGATCGATTCACCCACGCCAGGCTGAAAGCGCCTCGGGCATTCCATGGCCCGAGGCGTGTTGCGCGGTGTTTAGAACTTGGCTTCGGCATCCAGTTGCAGGGTGTTGATGTCCGAATCCTTGAGCGTGGCGTTGGTGTAGTCCGAGTTGGCCATGAAGTACGTCGCGCCGAGGTTGAAGTTCTTGTCCAACTCGTAGCTCACTTTCAACTTGCTGCCACGCGAACCGGTGAAACCGTTGGCGAAGTCGGAGTCGGTGAAGGCGCCGACCACGGCGTTACGCTGTACGTCGCGATAGTTGTAGTCCACGGCGAAGCCGTAGATCTTGGTCTTGATGCCGGCCAGCCAGGCGGAATCCTGATCGTTGCTGGCATCTTTGTTATTGACGTACTGACCGTACAGCGAGAGCGGCAGTGGCAGGCCGCCGATGTCGAGCTGACCGAAGCCTTCGTACAGCTTGAACTGTTCGTTCGGGCTGTTGCCGTTGATAGCCAGTTGCCCTGGGATAACGCCCGCGACCGGGGTGATGTCATCGTCGTTGTCGTAGCCGTAGACGCTGCCGCCCAAGGTGAATTTCAGGTTGTCGGTGAGGGCGAAGCGCGCACCCAACTGGCCGGCGTACAGGCGCAGGTCGTGTTTGAACTGCACACCGTCGCCGTCGACGTTGTCCTTGAGGGTGTAGTGGCCGGCGCTACCGAACAGCTCGGTGCTGGCGCCCAGTGGGTATTTGTAAGACAGGGACAGACCTTCCGGGCTGATGTCGCTATCCCAGATGACGTCGCCCATGCTCACCCATTGCTGTGGCATTTTGCCGCCCACGACGTGCAGGTTTTTGGCGAAGTCGGGGTGGTAGTCGACGTAACCCTGATCCAGCCAGATCTGCTTCTTGTCGAAGTAGTTGTCCAGGCTCTGGTTGGTGGAGCGTGGGTCGTCGTTGTTGCCGGTGGCGATACGGATACCGGTGTCCACTTGCGGGTTGATTTCGGTGTAGGCACCCAGGCGGGCACGGATGCGCTGGCGATCCTGGTCTTTGTTGTTGGAAACACCGTCGTTGTGGACGGTTTCCTGACGGAAGCGCACGTCACCCTTGAATTGGGTCTTGGCGGCCCAGGCCAGTTTCTGGTCGAAGGTGCTCAGTTCATTGGTTTTCTTCGCGGTCGCGGCGATCTGCTCATTGGTTTCTTGCTGAGCCTGACGGGCGATTTGCTGGTCTTTCTGATCCCTGGCCAGTTCCGCTTGCAGCTCGCTGTATTGCGCGTTGGTAATCGAGCCGTTTGCCTTGAGCATGTCGAGCAGTTTGGCGTCGACTGCGGCACTGGCCGGAACGCTCATGGCCAGCAGCAGACCGCCACACAGGGCCGCCGCAGTTTTCGTGGAAGCAAGACGCATATCAATCTCCGAAGATGTAAGGGGATGACTGAGCCATCCGGGACACAACCGACCATTGATGGACGGAAACAGTGGCCGGGTAGAACCCGACGCTCTAAAAACTGGCGCCAGTATCGCGATCGTTTATTACAGCGCAGTGGCAAAGTGATGGCGTCTCGATGACGATACAAAGACTGTCTGAACTTTTGATCCAGAGCCCTGTCGGCGGTTTTGACGGATGTGTAATGGCGGGCGATAGGCGATACTCGCCGGGCTGTTACGCGAAGAAGTAGAGAGGGTGTCAATGCCGCTGCAACGTCTGGAAAGCCTGTCTGATATTGGTCCGCGCACGTGGGATGCCCTGGTGCCGGATAATCAGCCGTTCCTGCGCCATGCCTTCCTCAGTGCGCTGGAAGACAGCGGCAGCCTCGCGCCCCATTCCGGCTGGCAGCCCGAGCATTTGTTGCACATCGAAGAAGGGCAGTTGATCGCTGCGCTACCCAGCTACCGCAAGTGGCATTCCTACGGCGAGTACGTGTTCGATCACGCCTGGGCCGATGCCTGCGAGCGAGCCGGTATCGACTATTACCCCAAGCTGTTGACCGCCGTGCCGTTCAGCCCGGTCAGCGGGCCGCGACTGCTGGCGCGGAGTGTCGAGGACGGTTTCGAGCTGCTGAAAAGCCTGCCGGGCTACCTTGAGATCGAAGAACTCTCCAGCGCTCACATCAACTTCACCGACCCTTTCACCGACGCGGCATTGGCCGAACAACCCGGCTGGTTGCAGCGGATCGGCTGTCAGTACCACTGGCAGAATCGTGGCTATCGGGATTTTCAGGACTTTCTCGACGTTCTCAGTTCGCGCAAACGCAAGCAGATGCGCAAAGAGCGCGAGCAAGTGGCGGGGCAGGGGATTGATTTCGAATGGCTGGAAGGCAAGCAACTGGATCAGGCGCAGTGGGATTTCGTTTATGCCTGCTATGCCAATACCTACGCGGTGCGTCGGCAAAGGCCCTATCTGACGCGGGAGTTTTTCAGTCTGCTGGCCGAGCGCATGCCCGAATCGATTCGGGTGGTGCTGGCCAAACAAGGTTCACGCCCCGTGGCCATGGCTTTCAGCCTGGTGGGCGGCGACAGTTTTTATGGGCGTTACTGGGGCTGCCTGGCGGAGTTCGACCGTCTGCATTTCGAGACCTGTTTCTATCAGGGCATGGACTACGCGATTGCCAATGGCTTCCAGCGGTTTGATGCCGGTGCCCAGGGCGAACACAAGTTGATTCGCGGCTTTGAACCGGTGATCACCCATTCCTGGCATTACCTGCGTCATCCCGGACTGAAAGCCGCGGTCAAAGACTTCCTGCACCAGGAGCGCCTTGGGGTGTTGGCCTATGCCGAAGAAGCGAGGACCGCGTTGCCTTATCGGCAGGCATGATCCTCGCCCGTGGCTTCAAGTGCCTTCCTTGCCCAGCCAGCGATACGTCACGCCGCCAACCACCGCGCCGAGCAGCGGCGCCACCCAGAACATCCACAATTGCGCGATGGCCCAGCCACCGACCATCAACGCCGGGCCGGTGCTGCGGGCCGGATTGACCGAGGTGTTGGTGACGGGAATCGAGATCAAGTGAATCAGCGTCAAGGCCAGGCCGATGGCAATTGGCGCGAGCCCGGCGGGTGCACGTTGGTCGGTGGCGCCGAGGATGATCAGCACGAACATCGCGGTCATCACCAGCTCACAGACAAAGCCTGCGGCCATTGAGTACTTGCCGGGGGAGTGTTCGCCGTAGCCGTTGGACGCCAGGCCCGCAGAGAGATCGAAACCTTCTTTGCCGCTGGCAATGTAGTAGATCAGCGCGGCGGCGATAATCGCGCCAATCACCTGGGCGATGATGTACGCAGGCAACTCCCGGGCCGGAAACCGGCCGCCAACGCACAAGCCGACGGAGACGGCCGGGTTGAGGTGACAACCGGAAATATGGCCAATGGCAAACGCCATGGTCAATACGGTGAGACCAAACGCGATGGCCACACCCAGCACCCCGATCCCGAGGGGCGAAGACGCGGCGAGTACCGCACTGCCGCAACCCCCCAATACCAGCCAGAACGTACCTAACAACTCAGTGACTGAACGTTTGAACAGAGACATGAGAGCGTCCTTGATAGGCGAGCTATCGAGACTGTACCGCGTGATGCATCCTGCAGGTTTACGACAGGCTCATCTCCAGAACCTTGGCTGAGTACAGCAGGGATTTTGCGGATTTCCAGCGGCCATAAAAAACCGCCAGGGCCTGTGGTTAGCAGGCTGTGGCGGTTTTTCAGGATGTAGATATTCCCTGTGGGAGCGGGCTTGCTCGCGAAGGCGGTGTGTCAGGCAACATTGATTCTGACTGACACTCCCTCTTCGCGAGCAAGCCCGCTCCCACAGGGGGCAGTGTTGATCTCGCGATATCAGTCGATACCGACAAACCCACCCGTCTGGTGCTGCCACAGCCGCGCATACAATCCGCCCTGCGCCAGCAGTTCGGCGTGGGTGCCGGTTTCGGCGATCTTGCCTTTTTCCAGCACCACCAGCCGATCCATCCGGGCGATGGTCGAGAGTCGGTGGGCGATGGCGATCACGGTTTTGCCCTGCATCAGGGTTTCGAGACTTTCCTGGATCGCGGCTTCGACTTCCGAGTCCAGCGCCGAGGTCGCCTCGTCCATGATCAGGATCGGTGCATCCTTGAGCAGCACACGAGCGATTGCAATCCGCTGGCGCTGACCGCCGGAGAGTTTCACCCCGCGCTCACCCACATGCGCATCGAAACCGGTGCGGCCTTCGGCGTCCGACAGCAACGGAATGAACTCATCGGCGCGCGCCTTGTGCACCGCTTCCCACAACTCGGCGTCGGTAGCATCGGGTCGGCCGTAGAGCAAATTGTCGCGGATCGAACGGTGCAGCAGCGAGGTGTCCTGGGTGATCATGCCGATGCGCTCGCGCAGGCTTTCCTGGCCGACTTCGGCGATGTTCTGCCCATCGATGAGGATTCGCCCGCCCTGCACGTCATACAGGCGCAACAGCAGGTTGACCAGGGTCGATTTGCCCGCGCCGGACGGCCCGATCAAGCCGATTTTCTCACCGGGCTTGATCGTCAGGTTGAGGTCGCCAATGATCCCGCTCTTCTTGCCGTAGTGAAAATCCACATGCTCGAAGCGCACTTCGCCACGGGGCACGGTCAGCGGTTTGGCCTGATCGCGGTCGGTGATGCTGACCGGTTGGGCGATGGTGCGCAAACCGTCCTGGACCATGCCGATGTTTTCGAAGATGCCGGTGACCACCCACATGATCCAGCCGGACATGTTGACGATACGAATCACCAGGCCTGTCGCCAGGGCAATCGCACCTACCGAGATCAGCGACTGCGTCCACAACCACAGGGCCAGGCCGGTGGTGGTGACGATCAGCAGGCCGTTCATGCTGGTGATGGCCACGTCCATGCTGGTGACCACGCGCCCGGCCAGTTGGGCTTTTTCGGTTTGCTCCTTGATGGCTTCCTTGGCGTATTGCTGTTCATGGTTGGTGTGGGCGAACAACTTCAAAGTGGTGATGTTGGTGTAGCCGTCGACAATCCGTCCCATGAGTTTGGAGCGCGCATCGGAGGATTGCACCGAGCGGTCCTTGACCCGAGGCACGAAGTAATAAAGCGCGCCGATGAACCCGGCGATCCAGGTCGTCAGCGGAATCATCAGGCGCCAGTCGGCTTCGGCAAACAGCACCAGCGCGCTGATGGCGTAGATCAGCACATGCCACAAGGCGTCCACTGCCTGGACGGCGGAATCGCGCAGGGCGTTGCCGGTCTGCATGATGCGCTGGGCGATGCGCCCGGCGAAGTCGTTCTGGAAGAAATTCAGGCTCTGTTTGAGCACGTAGCGGTGGTTCTGCCAGAGAATCAGGCTGGTCATGCCGGGGTTCAGCGTCTGGTGCACCAGCAGGTCGTGCAGGCCGAAGAAAATCGGTCGCAGCACCAGGGTCACCACCACCATCCAGGTCAGTTCAAGCGCGTGCTCCTGGAAGAAGTTCGGGTTCGGCGTGCCTTGGGCCAGGTCGATGATGCGGCTCAGGTAGTTGAACAGCGCAACTTCGATCAAGGAGGCGAACAGGCCGACAATCAGCAGGGCGGCGAAACTCGGCCAGACCTGCTTCAAGTAATAGGTATAGAAGGGGAGAACCCGATCTGGCGGAGCCGCCGTCGGAGCGTCGCGGAATATGTCGATCAGTTTTTCGAAACGGCGATAAAGCATCAGTTCTCCGCCCGCGCACGGGCTCTCCTTTAAACGGTATGAGCGGCGCCGGATACCGGCCGCCGCTCAAGCACTCCTGTGCAGATTAGTCGATGACTTTGGCAGACTTGATGAACACAGGGTCGGCCGGCACGTCTTTCATGCCGCTTTTGGAGGTGGTCTGGGAGTTGACGATGACATCGACCACATCCATGCCTTTGACGACTTTACCGAACACGGCATAACCATCACCGCTGTCGAGGAAATCATTGTCCTTGACGTTGATGAAGAACTGGCTGGTGGCCGAATCAGGGTTCGAGGTGCGGGCCATGGACAGCGTGCCACGCACGTTATGCAAGCCGTTCTTGGACTCGTTCTTGATCGGCGCCTTGGTTTCTTTTTGCTGCATCTGTTGCGTGAAACCACCGCCCTGGACCATGAAGCCAGGAATCACACGGTGGAAAATCGTGTTGTTGTAGAAGCCGCTGTTGACGTACTCAAGGAAGTTCTTGGTACTGATGGGGGCCTTGACCGGGTCCAGTTCGATTTCGATCGGGCCGTTGGTGGTTTCCAGCAACACGTGCGGCGCCTTGGCGACGGGCGTTGCGGCCATCAGGTTGGCGGCAAACAGAACGGAGCCGGCGACGAGGGCGATTTTTTTCAGCATGGGTCAGTGATCCTGAGTGAGGTGGTGTCGACTGCGGTGAGAAACTCGAGCAGGGTTTGGTTGAAGCGTTCGGGTTGATCCAGCGGGGTGGCGTGGCGCGAATCGGCGATCACCACCAGCCGCGCATCGGGCAGCAGTTTTACGTAGGTTTCCTTCAGCGCGACCGGCGTGTAATCGCGGTCGGCGCTGACGATGAGGGTTGGACAGGACACTCTGGAAAGTCGTTCCTGAACACCCCAGCCAACGATGGCATCGAAGCTGGCGAGATAAGCATGTTTGTCGTTTTTTGCCCAGCGCTCGGCCATCTTCTGGCGCAAATCAGCTTGTTCCGGTTTGGGAAACAGCTTGGCGCCCAAGGCCTTGCCGATGGTGCCCAGACTGAGGACGCGCATCAGGCTCCAGCGCTTGAACCACTGCCAGTAATCGTCGCGGCTGCGCAGTTTGACCTCGGGCGCGCTGTTGACGATGCACAGGCTCTTGAGCATTTGCGGCTGATCCACGGCCAGTTGAAAACCGATCATGCCGCCCATGGACAGTCCCACGTAATGGGTGGGGCCGAGGTTCAGGTGCTCGATCAGGGCGACCAGGTCGGCGCTGAATCCGGCAATGCTGTAGCGTTCGCGAGGTTTATCGGATCGACCGTGACCGCGTACGTCCGGGACGATCACGCGGTAATGGGCTGACAGCGCCGGAATCTGCTTTTCCCAGTCCAGGGTGCTGGAACCCAGCCCATGGACCAGCAGCAACGGCGTGCCGTGACCGTATTCCTCATAGTGCAGGTTGCAACCTTCATGTTCGAAATAGGCCATGCAGATACTCCGTATCAGGCTTGTTCAGGGGCGGCGAACGGCGCATCCAGCGGCGCGGTGTCGAAGGTGCGCAGCAGTTCGATCAGAATTTGCGTCGCCGGGCCCAGGGGTTTGTCCTTGTTCGAATACAGATAGAAGCTCGGGTTGCGGCTGCCACCCTGGTCCAACGGTAGCAGCTTGAGCGTGCCTTCTCTGAGTTCGCGTTCGATCATGTGCCGGGGCAGCCAGGCGAAACCCAGGCCGCTGCTGACAAATGTCGCCGCGGTGGCCAGGCTGCCGACGGTCCAGCGTTGTTCGGCGCCAAGCCAGCCGACGTCTCGTGGTTGCTGGCGACCCGAGTCGCGGATCACCACTTGCATCTGGGTTTCCAGATCCTGGAAGTTCAGTTCACGGTTCAGGCGATGCAGTGAGTGTTCGGGATGGGCGACGGCGACGAATTCAACATCGCTCAGTTCCGCGCCGAGATAGCCGGGAATGCTGAACCCTGTGATCGCCAGGTCGGCCACGCCTTCCAGTAACACTTCTTCGACACCCGACAACACTTCTTCGCGCAGACGCACCCGGCAGCCACGGCTTTGCGGCATGAACGCGGTCAATGCGCGGACGAGGCGGGCGCTCGGGTAAGCGGCGTCGACCACCAGCCGCACTTCCGCTTCCCAGCCTTGCTCCATGTGGTGGGCCAGGTCTTCCAGCTGGCTGGCCTGTTTCACCAGTTGCCGCGAGCGGCGTAACAACACGCCGCCGGCTTCGGTCAGCACCGCTTTGCGGCCGTCGATGCGCAACAGCGGCACGCCGAGCTGGTCCTGCATACGCGCCACGGTGTAGCTCACCGAGGATTGCGAGCGGTGCAGCGCTTCGGCGGCCTGGGCGAAACCGCCGTGGTCGACCACGGCTTGCAAGGTTCGCCATTGATCAAGGGTCACGCGGGGCGCTTTCATGAATAGCTCCTCTTGTCCTAAGCTGGCAGTCCTTATTGGAGACTGCTGAATGAAAAAGTTTTGTTATGTGGTGCTCGCGCTGATACCGCTGACTGCGTTTGCGTATCCGATCGATGTCAAGAAAGACCTCAATGGTATGAAAATCGACTACGAAACCTTCGATACGGATAACGACATCGGCTCCATCCAGGTCGCTAACTACGGCGACGTCGATGCCAGTTGCAAGGCCGTTTTCATCAATGGCCCGGAAGCGCCCCGGACCCGCAAGATTGACGTGCCCGCGGGCAAGCATAAAAACGCCACTGCCAAGTTCACCCGCAGCATTATCAAGCTGCGTATCGAGCTGACCTGCACCCCCAAATAACATAAAACCCTGTAGGCGCGAGGCTTGCCCGCGAAGGCGGTGTGTCAGTCGACAAAGATGTTGAATGTCACGGCCCCTTCGCGGGCAAGCCTCGCTCCTACAGGTGCAGGGCATGCTCAGCTTATAAACGAATTTATTGATGGGTTATAGCAGTTATTTGCGCTTTTTCATCGATATGGCTCTGTTTAACCTTCACTCCATCGCCTTACAGCATTCTCAGATGGAGCCTACATCCCATGTCACGCGTTCTGATCATCGAAAGCAGCGCCCGTCAGCAAGACTCGGTTTCCCGCCAGTTGACCCAGACCTTCATCAGCCAGTGGAAAGCTGCTCACCCGAACGACCAGATCACCGTGCGTGACCTCGCCGTCAACCCGGTGCCGCACCTGGACATCAATCTGCTGGGCGGCTGGATGAAACCTGCCGAGCAACGCAGCGACATCGAACAGGTCTCGCTGGAACGCTCCAACCAGTTGACCGACGAACTGCTGGCCGCCGATGTACTGGTCATGGCCGCGCCGATGTACAACTTCGCCATCCCCAGCACCCTCAAAGCCTGGCTCGACCATGTGCTGCGTGCCGGCGTGACCTTCAAGTACACCGAGACCGGCCCGCAAGGTTTGCTCAGCGGCAAGCGTGCCTACGTGCTGACCGCTCGCGGCGGGATCTACGCCGGCAGCACCGCCGATCACCAGGAACCGTACCTGCGTCAGGTCATGGGTTTCATCGGGATCCACGACGTGACCTTCATCCACGCCGAAGGCATGAACCTGGGCGGTGACTTCCAGGAGAAAGGCTTGAACCAGGCTAACGCCAAGCTTTCCCAAGTGGCTTGAGGCTTTAATCGCCAGATAATCCCTTGATGTTCAAGTGGCCTGGCGCAACCCCTTCAAGGCTTTACGCGCATCGAACCTCCCTTTGCACTTGTTGCTCCTGAGTGCTGTCGCCCGATTGAACGCTTTAGCGAGATCGGGCTTTTTTTTGCCTGGGATTTAATGAATCAACACACATCCCCTGTGGGAGCGGGCTTGCTCGCGAATGCGGTGTGCCAGTCGCCATAATTGTTGAATGACACACCGCATTCGCGAGCAAGCCCGCTCCCACAATGGATTTGTGTGTTGCCTGACGGTTCGCGATAACGGGAAAAACCCGCTATCGTCGCCGCCATTCGAAACGAGGCGAGCATGGGCTATCTACTTTTTGTCACGCTGATCCAGGCGTTTTCCTTCAGTCTGATCGGCGAATACCTGGCCGGTCATGTCGACAGTTACTTTGCGGTGCTGGTGCGGGTGCTGCTGGCGGGGCTGGTGTTTATTCCGCTGACGCGCTGGCGTTCGGTAGAACCGGCGTTCATGCGCGGCATGCTGCTGATCGGCGCGTTGCAGTTTGGCGTGACCTACGTCTGCCTGTACCTGAGCTTCCGGGTGCTGACGGTGCCGGAAGTGTTGCTGTTTACCATCCTCACGCCACTGCACGTGACCCTGATCGAAGATGCCCTGAACCGGCGCTTCAATCCGTGGGCGCTGGTGGCGGCACTGGTGGCGGTACTCGGCGCGGCGGTGATTCGTTTTGACCGGATCAACCCGGACTTCTTCATGGGCTTCCTGCTGCTGCAACTGGCCAACTTCACCTACGCCGCCGGGCAAGTGCTTTATAAGCATCTGGTGGCGCGTCATCCGAGCGATCTGCCGCATTACCGACGCTTCGGCTACTTCTACCTGGGCGCACTGGCGGTGGCATTGCCGGCGTTCCTGATGTTCGGCAAACAGAATTTCCTGCCTGAAGCGCCGCTGCAATGGGGCGTGCTGCTGTTCCTCGGCCTGGTCTCGACCGCGTTGGGGTTGTACTGGTGGAACAAGGGCGCGTGCCTGGTGAATGGCGGGACGCTGGCAGTGATGAACAACCTGCATGTGCCGGTGGGGTTGCTGATCAATTTGTTGATCTGGAATCAGCATGAAGAGCTGGGGCGGTTGTTCTTGGGTGGATCGGTGATTTTGATGGCGGTGTGGATCAGTCGGTTGGGTATACGCAAACCTCTGACCGTCCACTAAACCCTGTGGGAGCGGGCTTGCTCGCGAATACGGTGTATCAGTCGACATTAATGTTGAATGACACTCCGCATTCGCGAGCAAGCCCGCTCCCACAAGGGGATATGTGGTGCTACATGATGTGTTTTTCAGGTTCGGGAATGTGGCTCGCGCCTAACATGGCCGGCAGCAACCCGGCCCTTAGATCCCCGCCACTCGGCTGCTGATACAGACTCAAGCCAAACTCCGGCAGCACCGCCAGCAGGTAATCGAAAATATCCCCCTGAATCCGCTCGTAGTCCGCCCATGCCGTGGTGCGGGTAAAGCAGTAGATTTCCAGCGGAATACCCTGCGCCGTGGTTTGCATCTGGCGGACCATGCAGGTCATGTTCGGCTGGACCTCGGGGTGACTCTTCAGATACGCCAGTGCGTAGGCGCGGAACGTCCCGATGTTGGTCATCCGCCGCCGGTTGGCCGACATCGCCGCGACATTGCCCTGGGCTTCGTTCCAGGCCTTGAGTTCGGCCTGTTTGCGGCTGATGTAATCGGTGAGCAGATGCACCTGGGACAGCTTTTGCTCTTCGTCATCGCGGATAAACCGCACGCCGCTGGCATCGATGAACAGACTGCGCTTGATCCGCCGACCGCCGGACTGCTGCATGCCGCGCCAGTTCTTGAACGACTCGGACATCAGGCGCCAGGTCGGGATTGAAACGATGGTCTTGTCGAAATTCTGCACCTTCACCGTGTGCAGGGTGATATCGACCACGTCACCGTCGGCACCGACTTGCGGCATCTCGATCCAGTCGCCGACCCGCAGCATGTCGTTGCTGGTCAGCTGCACGCTGGCGACAAACGAGAGCAGCGTGTCCTTGTAAACCAACAGGATCACCGCCGACATGGCACCCAGACCCGACAGCAGCAACAGCGGCGAGCGGTCGATCAATGTCGCGACGATGATGATCGCGCCAAACACGTACAGGACCATTTTCGTCAGCTGCACGTAGCCTTTGATCGAGCGGGTGCGGGCATGTTCGGTGCGGGCATAGATGTCCAGCAGGGCACTGAGCAGGGCGCTGATCGACAGCACCAGGAACAGAATGGTGAACGCCAGTGCGACGTTGCCGAGGAAAATCCGGCTGGTTTTGCTCAGTTCCGGCACCAGGTACAGGCCGAACTGAATCACCAGCGATGGCGTCATTTGCGCCAGGCGATGAAAGACCTTGTTATGCCGAAAATCGTTGACCCAGTGCAGGGCCGGTTGCCGGCCAAGCATTTTGGTCGCGTGAATAATGAGGTAGCGCGCCACTCGTCCGAGGACCAGTGCCACCACCAGCAGCAGGATCAGCGCCAGGCTGGAATGCAGGAGCGGGTGCTGATCGAGCGCACCCCAGAGGTCTTGGACGTTGAGCCAGAGCTGTTTGATATCCATGGGCGAAAACGGTTCTTCTGTAGGACGCGACGGGGCGATTAGAGCATTTAAGACGCTTTGCATGACGTTTGGAGACAAATCAGGCAACAAAAAAGCCACTGTTTACCGCCGTTTGCATAAAGAAACTCGGCCTCGGCGCTCGAAACCGTTACCCTATGCAGCTGTTTTTTTGTATTTCTTCGAGGTAGCACCCGTGTTTTCCCAATTCGCCCTGCACGAACGCCTGCTCAAAGCCGTGGCCGAGCTTAAATTTGTCGAGCCAACGCCTGTGCAAGCAGCGGCTATTCCGCTGGCGCTCCAAGGGCGTGACCTGCGGGTGACAGCGCAAACCGGTAGCGGCAAAACCGCTGCATTCGTTTTGCCGATCCTCAACCGTCTGATTGGCCCGGCCAAAGTCCGCGTCAGCATCAAGACCCTGATCCTGCTGCCGACCCGCGAGCTGGCCCAGCAGACCATCAAGGAAGTTGAGCGTTTCGCTCAGTTCACCTTCATCAAGTCCGGCCTGATCACCGGCGGTGAAGACTTCAAGGTCCAGGCCGCCATGCTGCGCAAGGTGCCGGACATCCTGATCGGTACGCCGGGCCGGATGATCGAGCAACTGAACGCCGGCAACCTCGACTTGAAAGAAGTTGAAGTGCTGGTGCTCGACGAAGCCGACCGCATGCTCGACATGGGCTTTGCCGAAGACGTACAGCGTCTGGTGGAAGAATGCACCAACCGTCAGCAGACCATGCTGTTCTCGGCCACCACCGGTGGTTCGGGCTTGCGCGAGATGGTCGCCAAGGTCCTGAACAACCCGGAACACTTGCAGCTGAACAACGTCAGCGATCTGAACGCGACCACCCGTCAGCAGATCATCACCGCTGACCACAACCAGCACAAAGAACAGATCGTGAACTGGCTGCTGGCCAACGAGACCTATCAGAAGGCCATCGTGTTCACCAACACCCGGGCCATGGCCGACCGTATCTACGGCCGCCTGGTGGCGCAGGAATACAAAGCGTTCGTGCTGCACGGTGACAAAGACCAGAAAGACCGCAAACTGGCGATCGATCGCCTGAAGCAGGGCGGCGTGAAAATCCTCGTCGCCACCGACGTCGCCGCCCGCGGTCTCGACGTGGAAGGCCTGGACCTGGTGATCAACTTCGACATGCCGCGCAGCGGCGACGAATACGTTCACCGCATCGGTCGCACCGGCCGCGCCGGCAATGATGGCCTGGCCATCTCGCTGATCTGCCACGGCGACTGGAACCTGATGTCGAGTGTCGAGCGCTACCTCAAGCAGAGCTTCGAGCGCCGTACCATCAAGGAAGTCAAAGGCACCTACGGCGGACCGAAAAAGGTCAAGGCCTCGGGCAAAGCCGTTGGCGTGAAGAAGAAAAAGGTCGACGCCAAAGGCGACAAGAAGAAAACCGGCGCCAAGGCACCGACCAAGCGCAAGATTGCCAACCGCCCGAAGACCGACGCTTTGTCGCTGGTCAGCAAGGACGGCATGGCGCCGCTCAAGCGCCGCAAGCCGGAAGCGCCGGCTGCTGAATAAAGCGCCGTAGCGAGCCAATAAAAAACCCGGACAGTGTCCGGGTTTTTTTACGTCCAGCGTTTGTCAGCTCCCCAACAGCCCACTGGTGTCCGCATCAAAGCGTTGCTTGGCTTGGTCAGCCTTCGGTTTGAGTAAAGCGAGCAGCGCGGCCTCGCTGTACAACTGAGTGACCGCCAGTTCCTTTGGCGTCGGCTCAATCGGGATCAGCACGTCTTCAGTGTCGGCATGCAGCCAGATCGCCACAAGGTGCAGCGCCGAAACAAACAGCACCCGCAGTTCAACGGTTTTACCTTGCAGTTGCGGCGACTGCTCCGCCAGTTTCAACGCACCGACCGTGGCGACCGCCATGGCCCCGTGGTTTAGCGAAGAGAACTCGATATGGCCACGGACATCAGCCAATTGCGCATCGGCAATCGTCACGCCATCGGAAAACACCAGGTAATGCCAATCGCCAACCTTGGCGTCTTTCAGGCCTTTGCCCTGGCTCACGTCCTCCAGACTGAGCGAGTAACCACGGTAGGCCTCGCTGAGGCTGATCTTGCCGGGCGTGGCGGCGGCAAACTGGCGATTGACGCCGAAGCCTTGGGTTTGCAGAGCGGCTTGAAGCGCCGGACGCAATGTCTGCACGCCGTTGGAAGGCGCCTTTGGATAAGTCAGTTGCATGATGTCGCCCTCCTAGTTTTTAACGGTGAAGTAAGTGTTGGTCCAGCTGCCGCCGCCGTTGTAAGAACCGGGGAACGAGTTCAACGCGCGGGTTGAGTAGCCGTAGATCGAGTCCGCAACCAGCACGTAATTGCCGTTGGTGCCATAGATCGTCAGGAAGTGCGCACCGCCACCGTACCAGGCACAACGCAAACCAATCGGTCTGCCCATGTTGATCTGGTTCTGGATGGCCGTCATCTGCAGCGAACCCTGGTTCATGCCGTTGAAACTGCGGGTGATCCTCAGGGCTGTATCCAGATAGCCATACACGTTGCACGGCCCGGGTTGATTGCAGCAATTGCGGTCCAGCGCAGTGGTGGCTACTCCGCATTGGGTCCAGGACCCGGTGCCGTAATAGTTGCCGACCGAGGCGAAAACCGCCGCCCAGCACCAGTTGGTCTGGGTTTGCTTCTGCATCGTGAAGTTGAGGCTGGCAGCAGCCAGTGCGCTGAGGGGGGCAGCCGACTCGACATCGGACAGTTGCGGGTTGAGCAGATGACCGGTCAGGCACCTTGGCAGGGTTTCGCCGGTGAATGACGTGGCTTCAGTGGTTAACATTTTTCAATCCTCCATGAGTGAAAACTAGCGTCCAGCTAGTGGGTCTGTGGCGGTGTTGCTGAGCGATCGGCGTGTGCGGTTTGCCATGGTTGATGGCCGGCTCCGATCCGGGCTCGAGGTAACCTTAGGCAGGTATATGCGTTTGTGCAAATAATAAAATGCACTAGTGCAAACTCCAAGTCGAAAGAACGGCGCCTTTGGCAGCGCCGGAGGATTCTTGCTTAGGAGCTATCCGAAGGCCCTGGTTTCAGCTCTCGGCCTTTTTGTCTGCCGTCTTCAGCTCTTTCAATCGCTGATCAATCAGCTGGCACTTATCGGGCAGATCGGCGCTGGCGGTCCCCAGATCCATCTTCTGCAACTCGGCGTTGATCTCTTTGGCCTTGGCCGGATTTTGCTCGGTGAGCCTGGTCACTTCCTTGGCCAGTTGTTCTCGCTTGGTCGTGGCTTCTTCGGGGGTGCAGGCCCAGGCCGGGAGAGCGCAGGCGAGGGTGGTGGCGAGAGTGAGTTTCAGCAGGGTTTTCATCGTGAGCCTCGGTTCCGTTTCAGGCGGTCAATCGGTTGAGGCCGCAGGATTATGAAAGTTCACTCATCATCCCTTAGTCGGGTTGACATTACCGTTCGTCGTCTTTTCATTTCCTCTGGATCCAAGAATTGACGCCAGAATGATGGCATTCTAGTATCGCGCCACTATTGTGCTATCAGTCTCTATTTCGAGGGATCGAACATGTACCCACCCGCCCTCGCGGCGAGGTTGTGCCTGGCTTTGCTGTGCCTTTCTCCCCTGAATCTTGCTCATGCCGCCCCGACTCCCGGGGAGACCGACCTCATCCGCGAACGCCAGGATCGCCTGCTCGAAGAGCAACGTCGGCGTCTCGAAGAACTCAAGGAATTACCCGGCAAGGAAGTCAAACCCACCGCACCGACTGCGCCCGCCGACACCCGTTGCTTCCCCATCAAGGACATCGAACTCAAAGGCGCCGACAGCCTTTCCGAGCGCGAGAAAAACCGTCTGCTCAAGCCTTACATCGGCCAATGCCTGGGCGTCACGCAGCTCAACGAACTGCTGAAAGTCATCACCGATCACTACATCGAAAAAGGCCTGGTCACCAGCCGTGCCTATTTGCCGCAGCAGGATTTGTCCGGTGGGCATTTGAAGGTGCTGGTGGTCGAAGGCAAGCTCGAAGGGTTGAAAGGCGCGGAGGGCAGCAAGCTGTCGGATCGCGAGTTGGGCATGGCTTTTCCCGGCAAGACCGGTGAGCTGGTCAACCTGCGGGAAATCGAGCAACTGGTCGATCAGCTCAACCGTTTGCCGTCGAATCAGTCGCAGATGGAATTGGCGCCGGGCAAGAACGTCGGCGGCAGTGAAGTGTTGGTCAAGAACACCCCACAAAAGCCCTGGCGTGCCGGGTTGTCCCGCAGCAACGATGGCCAGCGCAGCACCGGCGAGCAGCAGTGGGGCACGACATTCGATTGGGACAGCCCGTTGGGCCTGGCGGATCAGTTGAATCTGCGCGGCGGTCACGATGCGATGACCGACCACCAGCACACCTCCAACAACGCGCTGCTCAATTACAACCTGCCGTGGGGCTGGTGGAACTTCAATTACACCTACAGCCAGAGTGAATACCGCTCGCAGGCGCAGGCCAACGGTTTCAACTTCAAGCAGACCGGCGACAGCGAAAACCATCAACTGCGCGCCGAGCGGGTGATCCATCGCGACGCCGTGAGCAAGACCTCCCTCAACACTGGCCTGTCGTACCTGCGCACCAACAACTTCATCGAAGACAGCAAGCTCAAGCTGAGCAGCAACCGCATCAGCGAAGCGCAGTTCGGCATCAATCACGGTCGGCGAGTCGGCAGTGCGTTCGTCAACCTTGACCTCGGCATGCAGCAAGGCATCGGCGCGTTCGATGCGCAGGGCAACGGTCATCCGGGCCCCGGCGAACCGGACGCGCGCTACCGTAAATACACCGCCACCGCGAGCTACCTGCAACCGTTCAAGGTGTGGGGCGAGTCGTTCAGTTTCAGCAGCCTGATGACCGGCCAGCGCAGTGAAGACGTGCTGTTCAGCCCGCAGCGCACCAGCCTCGGCGGGCAGTCGTCGATCCGAGGCTACAAGGATCAATCCTTGTCCGGCGACAGCGGCGGTTACTGGCGCAACGACCTGCGCTGGAGCCGGCCGGTGACCCTGGAATGGCTGCGCCCGGTGTTCGCCGAATACGGCACCAGCCTCGGTTACGACCAGGGTGTGATTCGTGGCGATCGCTACAACGGCGATCAGCACGGACGCCTGTCCAGCAACTCGGTAGAGGTGTTCGCTCGCGGTCAGCACCTGGCCGCCAGCGTGACCTTTGCTCATTCCCTCGAACGTCCAGACACCTTGACCGAGCGCGAAGCGCCGATCTATTTCCGCCTGGATTTCTTCCTCTAATTTCGCTGCATCGAGACCTTCGACATGGACGCCCGTCAATTCGCCTTCCTGAGCCGTCAGCCTTCTTCTGCCGTGAAAACCCGCGAGCACTTTTGGGGCATGCCCAAGCGCGGACTGGCGTTCCTGTTGGCGAACGTGATGTTCTGGCAACCGATGTGGGCGCAGGCGGAAGGGATCGTCGTGGCCTCGCCGGGTACCAGCCTCGGCCAGGCGGGCAATGGCGTGCCGATCGTCAACATCGCCACGCCCAATGGCACCGGCCTGTCGCATAACCAGTTTCACGATTACAACGTCGGCACCCAAGGCGTCATCCTCAACAACGTCGCCAACCAGACCGGCGCGACGCAATTGGGCGGCATCATCGTCGGCAACCCCAACCTCACCAACCGGGTCGCCGCGCAAACCATCCTCAACGAAGTGGTCGGCGGCAGCCCGAGCCAGTTGCGCGGTTACACGGAAGTGGCGGGGCAGTCGGCGCGCGTCATCGTGGCGAACCCTTATGGCATCAGCTGCAACGGGTGCGGTTTCATCAATACCCCGCGTGTGACGTTGACCACAGGCAAACCGGTACTCGACAACGGACGTCTGGATCGCTTCCAGGTCGATCAGGGCAGCGTCTCCATCGACGGCGCCGGGCTCAACGCCAACAACGTCGACAGCTTCGAAATCATCACCCGCAGCGCGAAGATCAATGCCGAAATCCAGGCGAAGAACCTGACCATTGTGGCCGGTCGCAACGACGTCAATGCACAGAGCCTCAACGCCACCGCCCGAGCCGATGACGGCAGCGCGAAACCGCAACTGGCCATCGACTCCTCCGCTTTGGGCGGGATGTACGCCGGGGCGATCAAACTGGTCGGCACCGAGGCCGGAGTCGGGGTGAAACTGGCCGGCAACCTGGCCGCCAGTGGCGGTGATATCCAGATCGATGCCAATGGTCATCTGAGCCTGGCGCAGACCTCTGCTGCCGGCGCGGTAAACGTCAAAGCCGCCAGCCTCGACGCCCAGGGACCGGTCTATGCGGGCACGGCGCTAAACGTGCAAACCCAAGGCAACCTCACCAACCAGCAAACCCTCGCCGCCCGCGACAGCATCGCGCTCAGCGCTGGCGGTCAGTTGACCAACAGCGGCGTCATCGAGGCCGGGGTCAACGCCGACAGCGGCCGCAATGCCAATGGCGATGTCAGCCTGGCGGCGCAGAACCTTAACAACAGCGGCAAAAGCGTAGTTGCCAGCCGCAACCTCACCGTCAACACCGCACAGACCTTGAGCAACCAGGGCGGCACGCTGAGCGGACAAACCACCCGCGTCACCGCCGCAACGCTCGACAATCAGCGCACCGGGCGTGTGCTGAGTAACAGCACGTTGAGCCTCAATGCCAATCAGGTGTTCAACTCGCAAGGCTTGATCAACAGTTCGGGCGACTTGACCGCCAACATCGGTCAGCTAAACAACAACGACGGTGAAATTTCCAGCAACGGTCTTACCCGGCTCATCGCAACAACCGTACACAACCGCAGCGGCCAGATCCTGGGGGACCTGGGTCTGAACATCGACCTCAGCGGCGCGTTGGATAACCGCGATGGCGTGCTGGGCTCCGGCACCGCCGTAACGATCACAGCCGCCAGCCTCGACAACCGTGACGCAGGCGTCGTGGTCAGCGATGGCAGCCTCAATGCACACATCACCGGTTTGCTGGACAACCGCAACACCGGTGAAATCACCGCCAAGGGCGCCGTCGATGTGCGCACCGGCAGTCTCGACAACCGCGGTGGCAAAGTCATCGGCAAAAACACGCTGGCTGTCGACAGCGCTTCCGCCGATAACCGCGGCGGGGTGATCCAGTCTGATGCGCAGATGAACCTGCAGATTGGCCAATTGGACAACCGCGACAAAGGCTTGATCAGCAGCAAGGCCGGCATCGGCTATGTCGGCACACGCCTGGACAACAGCGGCGGCCTGCTCAGCGCTGCCGGTCCGGTGACACTCAACGCCAGCGAAGTGCAAAACGCCGCTGGGCGCCTCTCAAGTCAGGGCGATCTCACCGCCGTCATCGGCCTGCTGCAACAACAGGGCGGTGCATTGGTCGCCCAAGGCAACCTGAGCCTGACCGGCACTTCTCTCGATAACCGAAATGGCGGTCTGGTCGGCACCACTAAAGCGCTGACACTCAATGTCGGTGACATCGACAACCGCGCAGGCGAAATCTCCAGCAGCCTGCTGTTAACCATCAACGGCCAGCGTCTGGACAACAGCGATGGCGGCAAGGTGTTTGCCGCCACGGACCTGGCATTGACCGTTGCCAACCTGATCAACCAGAACAAAGGCTTGATCGTCGGCAAAGGCACCACGACGTTGACCGGCACTTCGCTGGACAACAGTGGCGGTACGCTCAACAGCCTCAACGGTCTGGTGATCACCCTCGACGACGCCTTGCTCAATCTCGACGGTCTGATCAGCAGCGAAGGGACGTTGACCATCAATGCGGGCAGCGTCGACAACAGCGCCGGAAGCCTGAGCAGTGCCGGTGCGTTGTCCGTGACCAGCCGTGGCGCACTGCGCAATCTGGGTGGTTCGATCAGCACCGACAGTACCTTTAAGCTCAATAGCGCCAGCCTCGACAACAGTCAAAAAGGTCTGATTTACGGCAAAGACGCCGTGCACGTTGTCACCGGCCATTTCGATAACAGCCAAGGTGGGCACCTCACCAGTGGTTCGACGCTGGACCTGACAGCCAACCAGGTCAACAACGCCGCCGGGCGGATCGCCAGTCAGCAAGCGTTGACCGCGTCCGTGACCGGTCTTGATCAGCAGGGTGGCGAACTGTTCAGCAAAACCAGCCTGAGCCTGGACTTGAACAATGGTCAGCTGAACAACCAGAAGGGATTGATCAACGCGCCCGGTGCGTTACTGCTCAAACAACTGAACGGTGTGAACAACCAGGGCGGTGAAATTTCCAGCGCGGAAGCCTTCACGCTGGCCGCGCAGAACCTCGACAACAGCAACAAGGGCAAACTGCTGAGCAATCAGGGCCTGACCCTGCGCATTGCCCAGGCGCTGAACAACGTCAAAGGCGCGATTTCCGCCGCGTCGATCGATAGTCAAAGCGACAGCCTCGACAACACGGAAGGTTTGATCAGCAGCCGGGATCGGTTGGCATTGGAAGCCAATAACCTCCTGAACAACCCGAAAGGCACTGTCGTTGCCGACGGCGAATTGCTCCTGACGGCCAGCACCGTTGACAACCGTAACGGCGAGATTGCCGGTAAAGGCGAAGCGACGGTCAAGGTCAAACACCTGGATAACCAGCAAGGCAAGCTGATCACTACCGGCACGTTGCAGGTCACTGCCGACACACTCGATAACCGCCAGAACGGTCTGTTGGGCGCCACCAAAGACGTAACCCTGACGGTCGATGATCTCGACAATCGCGGGGGCGAACTGACCACCAACGCCGATCTGACGATCACCGGCAAAAAACTCGATAACAGTGATGGCGGTAATGTGACTGTCGGCAAGGCGTTGACGTTGACGGTCGATCAGTTGCTCAACCGCAACAAAGGCATGATCGACGCCACTGGCGCATTGAATTTGCAGGGGCGTTTACTGGATAACAGCGGTGGCAACCTTGTCACCCTGCAGAGTATGAGCCTGAAACTGACGGGCGCTTTCGACAACATCGACGGGCGTGTCAGCAGCGAGTCGGCGCTTACCGTCAACACTGCACAACTGACCAACACCAACGGCAGCCTGTCCAGCGCAGCTGACCTGATGCTCACCAGTGACGGCAGCATCGCCAACCAGGGCGGTGCGGTCGTGACCGACGGCGCACTCACCCTCACCAGCGCCAGCCTCGACAACCGCCAGCAGGGCAGCATCAGCGGCAAGGGTGCCGTTTCCGTCACCACCGGCGCGTTCGATAACAGTCAGGGCGGACAACTCACTAGCGCCAGCACTCTCGATCTGGTCGCCGGCCAGGTCACCAACCAGGATGGCGGGCGCATCGGCAGCCAAGGCGCGTTGACGGCGAGTGTCACAGGGCTGGATCAACAGGGCGGCAAACTGTTCAGTAACAGCAGCCTCAGCCTCGACTTGAACAACGGTCAACTGAACAACCGGAACGGACTGATCAACGCCCCCGGCGCATTGCTGCTCAAACAACTCAGCGGCGTGAACAACCAGGGCGGGGAAATCTCCAGCGCCGAAGCGTTCACGCTCGCCGCACAAAGCCTGGACAACAGCAACAACGGCAAACTGCTGAGCAATCAGGGCCTGACCCTGCGCATCGCCAACGCGCTGGACAACGTCAAGGGCCTTGTCGGCGGTGCAACGCTCGACGCCCGCGCGGGCACGCTGAACAACGGTGGCGGTACTTTGAGCAGTCGCGCCGATCTGGATCTGACGGTGACCGGCCTGGTGCGCAACGATGACAAAGGCCTGATCAACGCCGTACAAACGCTGAAACTGAACAGCGCCGACCTGAACAATCAGAGCGGTAGCCTTCTCGGTGGTGCGGCAGTCATTCTAAATGCCATGGCCCTGAACAACCGCGATGGCGGCTTGATCAACAGTCAGGGCAACCTGACCCTGACCGCCACGACGCTGGATTCGAGCAGCAACGGTGAAGTCTCGGCCAAGGGCGATATCGACCTGAAGCTCACGTCCTTGACCCAGAACGGCGGACGCGTGCTGGGCGATAAAGCGGTATCCGTTGACCTGGCCAACGGCGACCTCGACAACCGCAATGGTTTGATCACAGCCAAGGGACCGCTGAGCCTCAATCGCCTGCGCGACCTCAACAACCAGAAAGGCGAAATCTCCAGCGACCTCGGCTTCAATGTCATCGCTCGTGCGATGGACAACAGCGCCGGCAGGCTGGTCAGCAGCCAGAATCTGACGGTCAGCGGCTCCACCCTGGTCAACCAGAAAGGGCTGATCTCCGGTTGGCAGGGTTTGACCGTCAAGGGCGACAGCCTCGACAACCGTGACAACGGCACTCTGTCGAGCCGCAGTGGCAACGTTGCCGTGGAACTCGATGGTGTGTTGCTCAACAGCAATGCCGGCGCACTGGTGAGCCAAGGCAGCCTGAGCGTCAAAGCGGGCAGCCTGGATAACAGCGACAAAGGCATCCTGAGCAGTGCGGCGGGGCAGACCCTCATCGTCAAGAATTCACTGAATAACAACCTGGGTGGCCTGATCGACAGTGGCGCCGCTCTTGATATAACTAGCGCCGCATTTAACAACGCTGGCGGCACGATCAATGCGAAGCAGGCCATTACCGCCTCCGCCACCGCCTTCGATAACCGGGGTGGACAGGTTGCCGGCAATGCCGCGATCACCCTGAATCTGCTCGGTCGCTTGAGCAACGACGGCGGCAAACTGGCCGGCACCGGTCCGATGCTGATCAAGGGCGTCACAGATCTCACCAATCAGAATGGCCAGGTCGCCAGCCAAAGCACGCTGACCCTGTTGACCGGCTCCCTGGATAACAGCAACAACGGCACCCTGGCTGCCAACGACACTTTGTCGATCACCGCCAGTGGCGCGGTGCAGAACAACGCCAACGGTCTGATCTACAGCAAGAACGCCAGTCTGCAAGTACAAGCGGCCAGCCTGGCCAACGGTAAAGGTGTAGTCCAGAGCCAGAACGGACTGACCCTTGACGTCAGCGGCGACCTCGATAACCAGAGTGGCAAAGTCATCGCCGAAAATGGCGACGTCAGCGTTAAGGCGGCCAACATCGATAACCGCGGTGGCGTGCTGTCGAGCATCAAAGGTGCCCTTGAAGCGCGAACCGTCGGCGTGCTGCGCAACGGTTATGACCTCAATAACAATCGCCAGGGCGGGATCATTCAAGGTCAACGCCTGACCCTGTCGGCACTGGCCGGTATGGACAACAACGGCGGACGGATCTCGGCGCAAGGCTCTGACGCCAACATCACCACGGCAGGTTTTGACAACCGCAACGGCGTGCTCTACGCCAAGGGGCTGGTCGGCGTCATTGGTACCAACCTGGACAACAGCGCCGGTCAGATCGCCGGTAACAGCATTGATCTCAACCTCAGCGGCGCCTTGAACAACGGCACCGGTATTGTCGAAAGCGACACCACGTTGACCGTCAAAGCGGCCAGTGTCGACAATCAGAACGGTCGGCTTCGTTCCCTCGGTAATACGGGTACAACCAGCTTCCAGATCGGTGGCCTGCTGGACAACCGCAACGGCATGCTGGAGACGGCCAACAAGGATCTGACCGTTGCAGTGGGCAGCTTTCTGAACGCCGGTGGCCAACTCAATCACGTCGGTCGTGGCCGGTTTGATATCTCCACCGCCAACGTCATCAATGCTGGCGGTGGCATCACCACCGGCGGCACGCTGGACCTCAACGTCGATACCTGGAGCAACTCCAGTGTCATCCAGGCTGGACGACTGAACGTCAACGTCAACAACTTCAGTCAGACGACCAGTGGCAAGATGCTGGCTTCGGAATACCTGCAAGCGCGCGGCGGTAACTGGACCAATGAAGGTCTGATCGCAAGCGACGGTGTCGTGGACATGCAGTTGGGCGGGAGTTACAGCGGCAATGGGCGGATGTCGAGTCTCGGGGCTCTTTCCCTGACCGCAGCGCAAGTGAACCTGAGCGCAGCGGGCAGCATTGCCGGTGGCTCGGACTCGGTGATCAAAGTGGGCGGGCAACTCAACAACTCGGGGCGCATCACGTCGGGGGACGGTTTGCTGGTCAATGCCGGGAGTGTAGCCAACTACGGGACATTGGGGTCGGCTGAGTACCTGGATATCAATACCGTGTCACTGCTCAATGATAGAGGGCTGATTTTCAGTGGCGCCGACATGACGCTGAACGTCGGCACGTTCACCAATCAGAACGGCGATATTTACGGTCTGCGTGATGTTGTGGTGAGAGGGTATGGCGGAGCGGCCCAGGCCACACAGGTGTCAAACATCTCTGGCTCGATGGAGAGCGGCGGGTCATTCACGCTTGATGCCGGTTCATTCGCCAACCGCACCTCGGGCGACGACGGCACACAGAACTTTGCCCTGAACCGCACGCTGGTCTCCGGCTTTATCGCCGTTCAGTGTGGCGATTGTTCGGGTGGCACCTATGACGTTAATCTCATTGCCCGTGAGGTCTTCGAGGGCGGCCAGGACAATGACACCACGGCGTCTTCCTTGCTGACGGCTGGCGGTGATTTCATTTTCAATGGCGGCGAATTCCTCAACAGCAAAAGTACCCTGGCCGCGTCCGGCAACATCACCATCAATGCCAACAACATGAGGAACGTCGGCGCGGTCAGCGGCAGCATCGAGCGTACTCGTATCTTCCGCACCGGCGGGATCGACTCTGGCTCGTTCAACGTTTTCATGCCGGAGGTGGTGGCGTACAACCAGCGCAATAACCCTGATTTTCCGAATGTCTATTACATCGACGGCACCGGGAATTTTGCCCAAGGTGTCGTTTCATCCGCCACCGATCGTGAGAAGGGCCATGATGGCGGCACGATCAGGGTGGTTGCGATCAAGGACTCTGTAACGAACAAGTCTGTCAGCGACCTCACCCTGTCCGGGTATGCGTGGGGCAACACCAGCCCGCAATCTCTATACGATCCCAACAACCTTGTACAAATGCCGACCCGGTTGCAGGGATTTGCGCTGACGTCTGATGTAGAAATCGCCCGTGACGGCAGCAGCCCCGCATCGAGTCGCAACGCGGTCATCCAGGCGGGCGGCAACGTATCGATAACCGCCACCAAGGACCTGCAAAACAGCGTCATCCACGAAGACTACGGCTCCACCGGTGGCGCCAACAAAGTCGCTGACACCAAGGCCAGCGGCACCGGCACCACCGTCATCAGGCTCAACAACCAGTTGCCTCCCGACCTCGCCCAGCAGCAAGTCAACCCGCTGAGCCTGCCCGGCTTCTCCTTGCCGAGCGGGGACAATGGTCTGTTCCGACTCAGCAAAGAGGGGGCGAGTGACGTTGTGGTTGCCGACATGCAGCCCTCTTCGGGTTGGTCCGTCGGTGGTGAAAACGTCAACACCCAGGATCATCTGACGCAAGGCACCATCGCTGGACCGCGCAATTTGCTGGTCGATAGCCGGACGTTTGTCTCCACCAGCGATCGCGCCGTCGACCCGGTCAGACGCCCTCCGAGCGTGACGGCGGGCGTCGCCAGCACGCTCGACGTTTCCGTGACGTCAAGCCGTCCGCGCACGGGTGGACTGGGTAATGACATGAAGGACTCGGTTGACACCCGTCCTGTGACCCGCGTCACCGGCCTGCCAGACGTCAAACCGTCAGCCAACGGTCATAAATATCTGATCGAAACCAACCCGGTACTCACCGACCTCAAGCAATTCATGAGCTCGGACTACCTGCTGGCCAACCTTGGCTACGACCCTGACAACAGCGCCAAGCGCCTGGGCGACGGCTTGTACGAACAACGCCTGATTCAACAAGCGGTAGTCGCCCGCACCGGCCAGGCCTTCATCGATGGCCAGACCTCCAACGAGGCCATGTTCAAGTACCTGATGAACAACGCCATCGCCAGCAAGGACGCATTGAATCTGTCGATGGGCGTGACCCTCACGTCCCAGCAAGTTGCGGCCCTGACCCACGACATCGTCTGGCTCGAAGAGCACGAAGTGAACGGCGAAAAAGTCCTGGTGCCGGTGCTGTATCTGGCGCAGGCCGACGGTCGTCTCGGGCCTACCGGGGCATTGATTGCGGGTAACGACGTCACGCTGATTGCGGGGCAGAACCTCGATAACGTCGGGACGTTGAAAGCGACCAATAACCTGTCGGCGACGGCGGGCAAGGATCTAGTCAATAGTGGGCTGATTCAGGCGGGTAATCGTCTGGACCTGTTGGCAGGCAACGACGTCATTAACAAATCGGGCGGGATCATTGCAGGTCGTGATGTCACCATAAAAGCGATTCTTGGTGACGTGCTTAACGAGCGCACCATTACTTCGCAAGACAGCAACACGCGTTTTGGTACGCAAAATCACGACTTCGCTGACAGTGCCGCACGCATCGAAGCCGCCAATGACCTCAGCGTCTCGGCGGGACAGGACATCAACAATTTCGGTGGCGTGTTGCAAAGCGGCCGGGACATGGACCTGAATGCCGGCCGAGACCTCAACGTGTCCTCGGTGCAGGTCACCAACAGCGTGGTGCACGACAGCAAACATAACAGCAGCGACATCACTCAGTTGGGTGCCAGCATCAACGCCGGTCGCGATCTATCTGCCCAGGCAGGACGCGATATCAGCGTGATCGCCAGCCAGGTCGATGCCAAGCGCGACATCGCAATGACGGCGACGGAAAACCTGATCATCAGCTCGGCGGCGGATGAAGAACACTCACTGTCCAAAAATAAAAAGCTCACCGTACAGGAAGACCACATCAGACAGGTCATGTCGGGTATTACCGCAGGCGGCGACGTGGCGCTGAGCGCTGGTGACAATATGGCCGTGGTATCGAGCCGTATTACAGCTGGCGACGAAGCGTACCTGGTGGCGGGCGACAGACTCGACATCCTCGCCGCGCAGGACACTGACTACTCGTTGTATGACAAAAAGAAAAAAGGCTCTTTCGGCTCGAAAAATACCAAGCGTGATGAAGTCACCGATGTGAAAAACATCGGCAGTGAAATCAGCTCTGGCGGCAACATGGTACTCGTCAGCGGCGGTGATCAACATTATCAGGCCGCCAAGCTCGACAGCGGTAATGACTTGACCATCAACAGCGGTGGGGCCATCACCTTTGAGGGCGTGAAGGACCTGCATCAAGAGAGCCACGAGAAGAGTAATTCCAACCTGGCCTGGAACTCGGCCAAAGGTCGAGGCAATACCGACGAGACACTGCTCCAGACGCAAATGATCGCCAATGGCAATCTGGTGATTCATGCCGTCGAAGGCTTAAACATCGATATTAAGGACATCAATCAGAACACCGTCAGCCAGACTATCGATGCAATGGTCAAGGCTGATCCGGGGCTGGCCTGGCTCAAGGACGCCGAGAAACGTGGCGATGTTGACTGGCGCCTGGTGAAGGAAACCCACGACGCCTTCAAGTACAGCAGTTCGGGAATGGGGGCAGGGGCGATGTTGGCGGTGATTATCATCGTCAGCGTCCTGACCGCGGGCGCTGCCAGCGCTGCGGTAGCATCTGCCGGCAGTGCAATGGGGGCCGCTGGCGGAACTCTGGCAACGACAACGGTCGCGGCTACTGCGACAACGGCTGCGGGCCTGGGCAATATCATCGCTACGGCGGTGCTGACTTCCATGGCCAGTACCACCGCCGTCAGTACCATCAATAACAAAGGCAATCTGGGAGATACGTTCAAGGACGTGTTCTCGTCGGAAAATCTGAAAGGTTATGTGCTTGCCGGTGTTACAGCAGGCATCGCTGCCAAGTTTGGTTTTACACCCACTGAACTGAGCTTCGACCTGCCAAGTGCTCAGACCGTTGCCATCAAGGCCACGGCCGACGCTTTTGTAAAAACGGCGATCATGGGCGGGAGTCTGAAAGACAACCTGGTGGCGTCGGCACTGGGTTCGGTCGTCAGCATTGCAGGGGCGGTGACAGCCAACAAAATTGGTGACATTACCGTTTTCGAAGACGGCAAGCTTTCCAAAGTTGTCATGCACGCTGCGCTGGGCGGGTTGATGGCGGAGGCAATGGGCGGGGACTTCCGTACCGGGGCGATTGCCGCTGGGGCGAATGAGGCGCTGGTTGATTTCCTTGCGGACAATCTACTTCCCAAGGGTATGGACACCAACAGTCTTGAATACCGCAACGGGGTCAGCAATTTGCTGGCCGCCTCGCAATTGGTAGGTGTGCTGACGGCAGCATTTACGGGAGGGGATGCCTCTGTCGCGTCAACGGTGACGTCAAATGCAACGCAGTACAACTATCTGAATCATGCCGAAATGCAGGAGCTCGCCAAAGCGCTGAAAACCTGCAAAGCGACCAATTCGTGTGACGGAGTTGCCACTAAATACTTCGAGAAGCATCTGGCGAACGAGCAGGTTCTGAAAGAGGTGTGTGCGGTAGATATGAAGAGCTGCCAGAAAGCCGCGCTCGATATCTACAACACCGTGTTGGGTTATCAGCAAGGTGACTATGATGTTGAACTACCTCCCGACCTCCAGCGCATTTTTGATTCCTTTCACCAATTTAATATTGATTCAAAAGTGGTTCCGACAGTGGCGATCGCCATGCCAAGTGCGGAAGCCTTTGCTCAATCGCTGGGGCTGGATATCACTGATGCAAAAGTAAAAGTCATGGTCGGTACCATTGCTACATTTATCGCAGGTAAAGCGATCGCGTCTTATGGCGGGAAAGGTGTCGCAACTTTTCCGGACGGCATGAGTGTCAATCCGAATATCAAATATCACTTGAGCGAGTTTGATGGTTTTTCACAGAAAAAAGGTATCGGCGGAGCCCACAGCCTGGACGATTTCTCGAAAGCAGCCACTGACAATGGTGTGAAGATCGTTGGTCAGGAAGCGTCATTTACGAATGGGATCTCTACGATTAAATATCAGATTCCGTCCAAGGATAGTGCGGGTAAAGTGACGGGCTACAAAGACGGAGTGTTTACCAAGACTGTGTACGATCCGAAAATCATCACCGAGCAAAAAATGCTTGAACTTGGGCAGCAGGCAGCCGCTGATGGTTACGTTAACGCCATGACCAGAGGCATGAATGCCTATAATGGTGAGGCAGGCGGTATCAAGTTCAGGATTTATCTGGACCCGACTACCGGTACGGTACGTAACTTCCACCCGAGATAAATTGAGGGGTAAAGCGGTGAGCGAATTATTTGGTCAGCCCTACGATCGTCGGGATTTACATTGGGTCGTTGAAGCCTATTTCGATCGGATGTACGACGATGGAAGATTCGTTGAGGCTTTGGAACATATTGTCAAGCGGTGTGGTTTTAGTACGGATGGCGCGTATTGCAGTTTTCCCGATATGAACAGTTATTTTGAGGAAGACCATTTTGAAGGTGTCAGATTTTCCAGTGGGTATCTTTTGGAGGAGGATATAACAGTAGTTGTAAGTGACGAGAAGTTTAGTGAGTTTCTAAGACTTGCTTGTGATAAGTACTTAAAACGTCACCCAGGAGAGACATGGAAAATAAGTGAGCTGTTGGGTTCCTCGAACTAAGGAGGAACGCTCTAGTCCTTTGGGTGGCCAAAGTGTTGCCCTTTTCACTTTGAGCCTATTCGTCCCCGTATCTGGCACTTTAGTACCGCGCGCACTATTGTGCCATCAGTCTCCATTTCGAGGGGTCGAACATGGGGTAAGGGGACACCCATTAGCCGGTCTCGAGTCAAGGCTAAAAGCCAACTTGCCCTGCAGCTCTTGCTGCAGGGTTTCTCCTATAACTAAACCCGACTGGTTGAACCCGTCGTATCCGTTTCCTCATCGTTGGCTAAGACCAAGTCGTGCCTGACACCCATGTGGATCAAGCGGTAGCGATACACCTAGCACCGCCCTGGCAGTCAACTGCCCCAGAGAAACGTTGGTGCCGCCAAATGTCCAAAACGTGTCACAGATCTGTGGTTCGTGCAAAAGCACGTCCAGTCTCGACGGGCTCACTTGGCAGACGACCCGATTACAACACACTCAGGCGGTGACAGCCGGCCGCCACTCAGATTTTATGGCTTACGCCAGTCCCTTTTTGGTTGATCGGCCATCACCTTAACTCGCCCTTCAGGCGAAACAGCGCTTGGCATCAAATGGCTGTTTCTCCTTCAAAATGTGGTAACTCGCCCGCGCCAGTTTGTGCGCCAGTGCTTTGGTAGCGACCACGGCGTTGGTCTTGGCTTTCTTTTTCTCAAAAAAACGTTTGGCGTCCGCACTGAAGCGTCGCGCAAAATTGGCCGCTTCGATAAAGGCCCAGATCAAGTAAGCGTTGCCGTTCTTGGTGTTACCTTCGCCCTTTTTCTTGCCGTTGGAGTAATGCGCACTCTTTACGCAGCGGGCATAAGAGGCGAAGTTGCCGACATCGGCAAAGCGCTCTATATCGCCGGTTTCCAACATGATGACCGTGGCCAAGACTTCGCCAACTCCAGGCATCGTTTTCAATAAACAGAACTCGGGGCGCAGGCTGACTTCATGCAGCAATCGCTCCTCGATAACATCAATTTGAGTCTGTAATGCCTGGACAATGGCGATATTGGCTTTCATCGCCAAAGCCACCTCCGTGGACAGGCCCAGCCTGTCCACGGAGGTGGCTGACAGGCTTTTGACTTCATTACAGGTCAGGCGGTGGCCAGACTGACGCGCCATGATGTTTTCAGCGGCCAGAATGTGCTGTGTCCTTTTGCGTACCAATTGAATCCGTTTACGTGCCAGATCGCGCAGCGCTCGCTCTTGTGGCGGATGAATATAGCCAGTGGGTAATATCCCTAGCCTCAGCAAATGCGCCAGGAACGCTGCATCATCCTTATCGTCGGAATGCTTTAAGCCGTTGTAGCGTTGCATCGCCACCGGGTTGGCCAGTTTTACCTCGAAGCCTGCCGCCTTCAGGCCGTCGACCAGCCAATACCAGTTGTACGTAGACTCGACCACGACGCCGAGCAATTCTCCACGGTGTGGTTCGAGTAGCGGGAGGATTTGCGTCAACTCATTGGGGCAACGTCGGCTGATCAAAACTCGGTCCGTTTCGTCGGTAACCACAACAACGCTGTTGTTCGAATGCAGGTCTATGCCACAGAATTTCATCACGGCCTCCTCACAGCAAAAGTCTAAGTTCGCACCTTGAATTTTGCGCCACCTCCGTGAGGTGGGGAGGCCGGCCAGATGATTCTCAGATTTATTTGTTTGGCGAACAATCACGAACACCACTTCGAGCGAGTGGTCGAGGGCGACGGCAGTCGCTACTACTTCAACTGGCTGTTCGATTGCCGCTACTCGGTGTACACCACGGCCGATGGTGTGATCCGGTCGTGGCGGTTCGAGACATCGCGGCCTGAAAGTTGTTATGTGTTCTAGCGCTCACTATCCCCCATGGCAGCAGCTGGATGACGTCTTGTCGTCGTATTTGTCGTGGTGCTGCACCCACTCCATGATCTCCTCTTCATTCCTGCCCTTGGGCGTCAGGTCGAGGTAGTTGTAGGCGCCGACCAGCAGGTCGAGACCACGGGCATAAGTGGAGTAGGTGTGAAAGATTTCGCCGGCTTCATTGCGATAAAACACGCTGAGGCCGGGGAGTTCTTCTTCGGCGCCGTCGGACTTTTCGTAGTTGTAGGTGGCTTTGCCGGCCGCGACGTCTTCGGCTCGGGCGGAGACGCCGAAGTCGTAGTTGAAATCGCAGCCTTCTGACGACACCCAGTCAAATTTCCAGCCCATACGCCGTTTGAAGGCCTGGAATTCGGCGAACGGTGCGTGGGAAACCGCGACCACTGCCACGTCGTGATGGGCCAGATGCTGGTTGGCGCCGTCGATGTGGTCGGACAGGAACGAGCAGCCCGGGCAGCCTTCGTCCCAGCCGGCAGCGAACATGAAGTGGTAGATGACCAATTGGCTGCGGCCACCGAACAGGTCGGCGAGTTTCAGTTCGCCGTTCGGGCCCTGGAAGTGGTAGTCCTTGTCGATTTTTACCCAAGGCAGGGCGCGGCGTTCGGCGCTGAGCTTGTCGCGTTCCTTGGTGAAGGCTTTTTCGTGGGCCAGGTGTTGTTTGCGGGCGGCGAGCCATTCTTCGCGGGACACGACGGGATGATTCTGAACGTTCATCAGGTTTTCTCCTTCGCAAGGCTGGGAGGTGACTTACACAGCCTAGTCGTTTGACCTGCGCCCAATTCGACATGCCGTCGGTCGGCAGCCGCAAAAAACTCGGCTGAACGGCTGCGCGCGGTGCCGGTCACAACTTAAGAAGGCCATCTCACTCACAGGCTTTGGAGGTTGAATCAGGATGACAACTTACAACTGGGATTTGATTGAACGCTTGCTGCACGAAGTGCAACACGGTGAGGCCAGTTTCACGCCGCGCCCGTATGCCGAGCAGTACGCTGCGGAGAAAGCGTCGGAAGGCGAAGAGACTGAAAACCTCGATCACCTCAAAGCGGTGGCCGGCGAGTACGAAAAGTTACTGCTGGCGCGCGGTTATATCGAGTCTCGGCCAGAAGAGCAGGGCGGAACCGGCTCCAATTACATTTTGACGCCGCGGGGCTCGAGTTTGTTGAGCCTGATCGACAGCAGCATTCCGGGTAATGATCATCCGCGGCAGGTATTGGATGAGCAGGAAGATGCGCTGGATGAGGTGACGTTTGATGAGGTGGCGTCGAAGGCTCAGATCGCCTGAAGACCACCGGTTACCAATGTGGGAGCGGGCTTGCTCGCGAAGGCGCAGTGTCAGGCAATTATGATGTTGACTGACACTGCGCCTTCGCGAGCAAGCCCGCTCCCACAGTTTGATTTGGGTTGTGGCTAGCCCTGTTGCGCGGCTTTCAGGCATTTCAGATCGTTGAAATCCTTGCGAACCCCTTCAATTTTCTTCAATAAGCGCTGGCGCTGTACCGGCGTACTCTCAGCCATCAAATCCACAAACAAGCTTCGTGCCTGCGCTTCGGTATTGGCGTAGGCCTGACGGTACGCCGGTGTCCATAAACTCTCGCGATTCACCAGAAGCGTCTCGATGCGCTGTGGGAATTCCGGACTCTGGCGCTGCGCAACGGCCGCACTGAACTGCTTCTGCCAATGGACCCGGTTGGCAATCCATTGTGTGTTCTGGTCACCCAAGGCGTTTGACCAAGTCACTACCCGTTGTTGCTGGGTCGGGCTCAGCGGACCCAGCCAGTCATTCAGGCGTTTTTCCATGCGCTCAGCGCGCTGCTTGATCTGCTGATCGAGAGACGGTTTAACGTAATCCTCCTGGCGTTTGCGCTGATCCTTGGCGAAGGCGTCGTTCATTTCCGCGACTTGTTTGTCATCCAGCCCCTGCAACAGCTCGATGGCCGAGGGTGTGATTTCCCGGGCGGTCTGGGCGATGGCGGCTTTGGCTTCCTGGGTGCGGGTCTGCAGCGCGGCGTCGGTGACCTGATTGGTCTCGACCATGGTCTGCAAGCGGTCCAACCAGTCGAGATAACCCGGCAGTTGCGTGGTGCAGTGCCAGCTCAAGTGTTCCCTCAGGCGCTCGTTGAACCAGCCTTTCTGTTCGCCGTTCATGTCCAGGTAGTCGCTGAGCGTCCACGGAATGATCACGTCGAGGTTGCGGTAGGCCAGGCCCACGCGGCTGCACGCGCCAAGGGCGAGGCTAAGGGTGATGATGACGGCGAGATACTTCAACCAGCGCGACATGGGCGAATCCTTGCGAAAGCCTGGCTTCTTGAGGGGGATTCTTATGTGAACGCAGAATGGGCCCGGCAGTTCAGCCGATCAATAGAAGGCGCGTTCAGCCTTGAGGGTGACCAGCCCGTCGCATTGGCTGTTGTGCCCGGAATAGGCGGAGCAATCGCTGCCGCTGAGGTTTGAGTCGCTGTAGATCAGGTTGAGGTCGACGCCCATGAAGGGGCGGGAAAGTTGCACCGACCAATCGGTGAAACTGCCAATGTACCCACCGTCGACGGACGCCGGCGTGTTGAGCTGGTGGGTGGTGTATTTCATGCTGATCCCGATGCCGAACGGCTGATTGCCGCCCAGGTCGGCGAACACGGTGCTGTTCTGTTTGTCCGGGTCGTTGCTGAACGCAGCGCCGAAACGGCTGCCGAGAAAGGTCAGGCCACCGAACAGCTCCTGACTGTCGAGGGTGTCCACTTTCGGATAGCTGTAGCGGATCATGCCGACTTCGTAGCCGAGGGTATTATCGAAGGGCTGTTTGAAGCCCATGTAGGAGTCGACTTCCAGGTTGGCTCCTGGCGTCAAACCCATGCTCGGCGCCCATTGCCCCACGTAAAAACCACTGTCATGGCTCAGGTCGAGGCCGCCGTGGAACGAGCCGGTGCTGGAAGGCTTGACCAGCCCCTGGGCCATGCTGCGGCTGGGGGTGGTGCCGAGTTTGAGATCGAAGTCGCCCAATTCGCGCTGGAAGATTTGCGCGTTGGCGACCGAACACGACAGCAGGGTGCCGAGCAGTAAATGGGAGGGTTTGAGCATGCGTCACTCCATGACCGCGAGGAGCAGGAACAAAAACCTACTGAAACGCTTGATCTAGACGTGTGCAAGCATACCGGCGAATACTCGGCATTGATGGCCGTTCGTCGATTTTTGAAATATTGGTGTGTTTGGCGGGGTGTTGCGGGGAGGTTCCAGTCCAAGCGCTTCGAAGCTCAAAGCGCTTACGGACCAGGTGACGCGGCGGATCTTTGGGGGGAGTTACTTCTTACCCAAAGTGATCTGCTTGGACGGGCCGAACGTCTGGCCGCTGACGCCTTTGGCAATTTGCTGGATCTCGCCGCCGGACTTGAGGAACGCAGCAATCTGGTTGTTGATCGATTCGCTGGTTTCAACGGCTGGAGCTGGCTTTGCTTTGCTGTTGGATGCTTTTACACGCATGGCGGCCATTAACCTGTAGAAAATTAACTTGGCCAGGCATCGTACAGGAAATACTTGACAATTGCTTGGCAAATATCCCCTCAAAATACACATCGTAGGGGCGTAATTAATCACAAGTTATTGTTCGAAACACGCCCCTAAGCCGCTGTTTTAACTAAGAACGTCGGTCGAAAACTACGATTTTTTGAGAGGCCGACAGGGGGGATGTTCTCCCATTCGGCCTGACGAGCGGCCAAACGCCTGAGGCAAAACCCAGGAAAATGAAGGCCTTCAGAAGAATTTCTGCTGTCACCGGGCTGGCCACGGGAACGCAGCCAGCAAAACCGGGTAGAATGCCGCCCACGCAATGAGGGTATTGGAAATGGCTTTAGTCGGGCGCTACAACAGTTTGCAAGTGGTTAAACACACTAACTTCGGTTTATATCTTGACGGTGGCGCGGATGGCGAAATCCTCCTGCCTAATCGTTATATTCCCAAAGATATTCCCAGCGAAGATGAAGATTGGCTCAACGTTTTTGTTTATCTGGACAGCGATGACAAACTCATCGCAACTACCGAAAAGCCGAAAGTTCAGGTCGGTGAATTCGCCAGTTTGAAAGTCGTTGAAGTCAACAGCATCGGTGTTTTTCTGGATTGGGGCCTGCCGAAGGACCTGCTGCTGCCGTACTCCGAAGAAAAGCGCCAGATGACTGCCGGCGAGTATGTCGTGGTGCACGTCTACCTCGACAAGCACACCCGCCGCATCACCGCGACGGCGCGCCTGGATCGTTACCTCGACAAGACCCCGGCCAGTTACACCCCGGGCCAGGAAGTTGATTTGCTGGTGGCCGAAGCGACCGACATGGGCTTCAAGGCGATCATCAACAACAAGCACTGGGGCCTGATTCACAAGAATGAAATCTTCAAGTTCATGCGCGCCGGCATGGAAGAGAAGGGCTTTATCAAAGAAGTCCGTGCTGATGGCAAGATCAGCCTGAGCCTGCAACCGGTGGGCGAAGAAGCTGCCACTAGCCTCAACTCGAAGATCCTCGCCAAGTTGCGTGAAAACAACGGCTCCCTGCCGGTCAGCGACAAGAGCGATCCGACGGTGATCACCAGCATGTTTGGTGTCAGCAAAGGCAACTTCAAGAAGGCCATCGGTGCGTTGTACAAGAATGGCCAGATCGTCATTCATGCGGATCGCATTGAACTAAGCTGACCTCGCTCCGGCCCCATGTAGAACGATTACATGGGGGTGGTTATGAAAAAAGGGCTGTTTGCCTACGCGGGCACCTTGCTCGCGTTTCTCGTGCTCGACGGCCTCTGGCTCGGCGTGCTGATGGCGCCGACTTATCGGGCGCTGCTCGGTCCGCTGATGCTCGACCAACCGCTGCTGGCCCCGGCAGCGGTGTTCTATCTTCTCTATGTATTCGGTTGTGTGGTGTTCGTGGTGTTGCCGGCGAAGACCTGGCGACGAGCCTCGGCGCTGGGCGCGTTGTTGGGACTGGTGGCTTACGGCACCTATGACTTGAGTAATTGGGCGACGCTGAACGGATGGTCGGCGCAGTTGGCGTTGATGGACATGGCCTGGGGCACGTTGGCCACCTGCGTTGCCTGTACGGTTGGGTATTGGGTTGCGCGAAAGGTGCAGTGATTCCAGTTGCTTTCAATGACGCCTTCGCGGGCGGCAATCATTCATCCAAGTTGTATACAGATAAATGTGCACTGAATGCAGGCATTCATGCCCTGTTGATGGGCGTTCTCTACGCCGAAATCTGTCTGAGACCCCGCTCTGCCTCGTGTGAAAGCCACGACTTGTCACACATCCAATGTCTATGGCACGCATTCTGCCTAGCAACTCGTATACAAACCACGCCAGCTCCCGTGCGCAGTGTGGTCGCCGCATCAATTCCGGGGGCTGCTTCAAGGAGCCCCGCGATGACCGAGCAATTGCCCAACGGCTACAGCCCCCGCCTGTATAACCAGGACTTGGGGCCGGTGCCGCAGAAATGGAATTGGTACAACATCTTCGCTTTCTGGATGAGCGATGTGCACAGCGTCGGTGGTTATGTGTTCGCCGCCAGTCTGTTTGCCCTCGGGCTGGCGAGTTGGCAGGTGTTGATCGCCTTGCTCGGCGGGATTTGCATCGTGCAGTTGATTGCCAACCTGGTGGCCAGGCCGAGTCAGCAAGCGGCGGTGCCGTACCCGGTGATCTGCCGCCTGGCCTTCGGCGTGTTCGGAGCGAATATTCCTGCAGTCATCCGCGGCCTGATCGCCGTGGCTTGGTACGGGATTCAGACGTACCTGGCTTCCAGCGCCTTGATCATTGTGGTGTTGCGATTCTTTCCTGCAATGGCGGTCTACGCCGAACCGCATTTCGCCGGTTTGTCCTACCTGGGCTGGTTCGGTTTCCTCAGCCTGTGGTGCTTGCAGGCGATGGTGTTCTGGGCCGGCATGGAGTCGATCCGACGTTTCATCGATTGGGCAGGGCCGGTGGTTTACGGCGTGATGTTCATGCTCGCCGGTTGGATCGTCTGGCAGGCCGGCTGGAGCAACATCAGTTTCACCCTTGCGGAAAAATCCCTGTCCGGCTGGGAAGCGTTCGGACAAGTGATTGTCGCCACGGCGCTGGTGGTGTCGTACTTTTCCGGCCCTACCCTGAATTTCGGTGACTTCAGTCGCTATTGCCGCAGCATGAAGGACGTGCGGCGTGGAAATTTCTGGGGCTTGCCGGTGAATTTTCTCGCCTTTTCCCTGGTCACCGTGGTCATTGTTTCCGGCACATTGCCGGTGTTCGGTGAAATGCTGCATGACCCGATCGCCACCGTGGCACGCATAGACAACAGCGTTGCCGTGCTGCTCGGTGCCTTCGCCTTTGTCACCGCGACCATCGGCATCAACATCGTCGCCAACTTCGTGTCCCCTGCTTTCGATTTCGCCAACGTGGCCCCGAGCAAAATCAGCTGGCGTGCGGGTGGGATGATTGCGGCGGTGGCCTCGATCTTCATCACCCCATGGAACCTGTTCAACAACCCGGAAGTGATTCACTACACCCTCGACGTATTGGCGGCCTTCATCGGCCCGCTGTTCGGGATTCTGTTAGTGGATTACTACCTGATCAAAAAGCAGCAGATCAATGTCGATGCGCTGTTTGATGATGGCCCCAACGGTCAGTATTACTACAGCGGCGGGGTCAATTGGACCGCGGTGAAAGCGCTGATTCCTGCAACCCTCATGGGCGTGGCCATTGCCTTTACCCCTGTGTTGCAACCGATGGCGAACTTCGCCTGGTTCACCGGTTGTTTCCTGGGGGGCGCCATTTACCTCGTTTTGGCCTGGCGCGAGCAAACACATGCAACCGTGGCAGTGGCTACACCCGGATGACGCAATCGGGAATTTAAAGGTCCCGTCCAGGCGGCATTTTCTGGCCGTTTGGTTAATAATCGACAGCATCATTTTTCGCCCCGGCACTTGTTCAGCAAGCAGGCCGGGGCTTTGTTTTTACTGTCGAGTCACTGCCATGTTTTGTGTTGTCGAGGTCTTCCGGTGAGCGCCACCCGGCGAAGCGCCGATGGGTTTGCCCTGCAAGTGATGATCGGGCTGTGCCTGATCTGGGGCGTGCAGCAGGTGATGATCAAATGGGCGGCGCCCGACATCGCGCCGGTCATGCAAGCGGCGGGGCGGTCGGGTATTTCCGCGTTGCTCGTAGGATTGTTGATCTGCTGGAAGGGCGGCTGGGACCAGGTCGGCAGCACCTGGCGCGGTGGCTTGCTGGCGGGTGCGCTGTTCGGCCTGGAGTTCTTCTTCATTTCCGAAGGCTTGCAACTGACCACGGCCGCGCACATGTCGGTGTTCCTTTACACCGCGCCGATTTTTACCGCGTTGGGCGTGCACTGGCTGTTGCCGAGTGAACGATTGAGACCCGTGCAATGGCTGGGGATATTCCTCGCCTTCGTCGGGATCGCCATCGCGTTTGCCGGTGGCGTGTCCTGGGACAACCTCGATCACCGCATGTTGATGGGCGATGCGTTGGGCGTGCTGGCCGGCGCATCCTGGGGCGCGACCACGGTGGTGGTGCGCGCTTCGCGACTGTCGGAAGCCCCGGTCACGCTGACGCTGTTCTATCAACTGATCGTCGGCTTCGTCGGCCTGCTGCTGATCGCGATCCTCAGTGGCCAGGTGACCCATGTCAGCCTGACCACCGTCGCGGTGGCCAGCGTGCTGTTCCAGGGACTGGTCGTGTCGTTCTTCAGCTACCTGACGTGGTTCTGGTTGTTGCGCCGTTATCTGGCGGCGAACCTGGCGGTGTTTTCGTTCATGACGCCGCTTTTCGGCGTCACGTTCGGCGTGGTGTTGCTGGGTGAAGAGCTGAGCCTGAACTTCGTCATCGGTGCCGTGCTGGTGCTGCTAGGCATCACCTTTGTCAGCGCTGAGCAGTGGGTGCGCCGTCGTTTGCGCAAAGCCCTTGGGCAGCAGTGACCGGACGCAACAGCAGACCACCAGCGACAAGCAAACCGCTGCCGGCGACCACCAGCGCTGGCTGTAAGCCGCCACTGAAATGGCTGCTCAGCGCCGCCAGCAACGGTCCGGCGAGCTGACCCACGGCAAAGCACGCCGTTAGCATCCCGGCGTTGCGTTGAGTGGCGTGGGGTGCCAGTTCCCGGGAGCGTTGCATCACCAATTGCATGCAGGCCAGGAACGGCGTGCCGCAAAGAATCACCCCCAGCGCCAGGCCCGACCCGGTGCCCAGCAGGCAGGCGAAGACGCCGGCGGCTTGCAGCCACAGCGTTGCCATCAGCCACTGGCGAGTGCCATTCGGGGTTTGTCGACGCAGACTGACCAGCAGCACGCCGATGGCCGACGCGAGGCCGAAGCACGGCCAGAACAGGTCGGCCTGCCATTGGCCATGGAACTGGGCGCTGGCCATTTGCGAAAGGAACGTGGCGGGGATGATGTAGCCCAAACCGTACAAACCGTAGATCACACCTAAACGGCCGATGCCTTGATGGCTGGAGGTGCCTGAGCTCGGTGCAGCAACCACAGCGCCGGTCGATTGCGGCAAAAACGGCAGAATTCCCAATAGCATCACCAGGGCGACAACGGCATACACCAGCCACAAGGTGGCTGACGTCTGCCCCAGCAGATTCGAGCCCAAGGCCAACAACCCTGTCAGAAAAATCCCCAAGCCCGGTCCGGCGAATACCAGGGCGCCCAGTCGTGGACGACCCGCTGCCGCTGCCAGTGGCTGGCTCAACGCCGTGATCATCACCAACACCCAGGCGCTGGCGACCCCGGTACCGAAGCGCAGCACCAGGTGCGACCAGAATCCGTTGGCCCAGAACGATGCAAGCGTCAGCAGCACACACAGCCACAACCCACCGAGCAGTCGGCTGCGGACCTGTGCAGGACGGCGAGAGAACATAGCGTCCAGCGCGCCGACGAAGTAGCCGAGGTAGTTGGCGGCGGCAATCAGACCGGCGGCGGTCAGGTCGATCTGACCTTCGCTGAGCAGGTGCGGCATTTGCGGCGTGAGGGCGAAACGGCCGATGCCCATGGCCATCATCAGGGCAATAAAACTGGCGAGTAAGCGGATCAGTGGAGACATGGTCTGGGTTCCGGCAAAGGATCAATGACCGTCAGGCTAGGGCTGATTGACTTTCTTTAAAAATGAATAATAGTGAGTAACTTGTTCTGATTTGGAGAAGATCGTGGAATTCAGCCAGTTGAGGATCTTCCAGGCGGTGGCGCAGGAAGGCTCGATCACCCGGGCTGCCGAACGTTTGCATCGAGTGCCGTCGAACCTGTCGACGCGGCTTAAGCAACTTGAAGAGCAGCTGGGTGTAGAACTCTTCGTCCGCGAGCGTCAGCGTTTGCAGTTGTCGCCTGCGGGAAAAGTCTTGCTGGACTACACCGCCAAGCTGTTCAATTTGCACGACGAAGCCCAGGCGGCGGTGCAGGGCGGGCAACCAGCCGGGGACTTCGTGCTGGGCACCATGTACAGCACGGCGGCGATTCATCTGCCGGGGTTATTGGCGCGTTATCACCGCACGTACCCGGCAGTGAACCTGCAAGTGCAGTCCGGGCCCAGCGGCGAATTGCTTGAAGGTTTGCTCACCGGTCGTCTCGACGCGGCACTGGTGGACGGCCCGCTGGAGCTGGCCGGCCTGGACGGTGTGCCGTTATGCGACGAGCGGCTGGTGCTGATCAGCGAGGCCGATCACCCGCCGGTCCGTAGCGCGCTGGATGTGGAAGGGCGCTCGGTGTTTACCTTTCGTCAGGGCTGTTCCTACCGGATGCGCCTGGAAGCCTGGTTCGCCCATGACCACGCGGCGATGGGCCGGGCAATGGAGATCGAGTCCTATCCGGGGATGCTGGCGTGTGTGATTGCCGGCTCGGGTGTGGCGTTGATGTCGGAGTCGATGCTCGCCAGCCTGCCGGGCCGCGAGAGCGTGGCGGTGCACCCGTTGGCGGAACCGTTTGCTCATGCGACGACCTGGCTGATGTGGCGCAAGGGCATGGTCGGCGCCAACCTGAACGCGTGGATTGAGCAGCAACAGGCGGTCTATCCGTCGGCGCCGATGCAGGTTTCGGCGATTGCTTGAACTATCGGTCAGGTATTTTGATCCATTCAGTAACAGATCATTGCGGATTTGGCCGAGCAATACGTAGGACTTCGGACTATTATCAGTGCGAAGCGGCTACAGAATTCCGGTCGCTCGGCACTACCCTGAAGGGGGCACCATGAAAGAGAAAATCCAAAACTGGCTGCACGATCTGGGTGTTGCACTCGGTTTGATTGAACCGCCTCTGCAACCTGTGCCTATTCGCACTGACGACGAACAGCGTCGACGCCAGCAGCGCCGCCGGTAAAAGCGACGCAGCTGTTGCTGTAGCAGCTGTCGAGCAGCGCGAGGCTGCGTTCGGCGACGAAGTCGTCGTGAAATCAGACGATGCGGTGTGTCAGAAACAGCCAGCGCGCAGGGTTGGCGATTGCAGCGCGGCCGAACGCAGCCTCGTGGTGTTCGGCAGTTCTTACAGAAAAACAGGTGAATTCAAGATAGTGGGAGGATTCAATCCCGCCCAATCTCCACCAAAAACCGACTCAAATCATTCGCCGTCCTGGCGTCCTTGAGCATCCGGTCTTCTTCCGCCGTAAACGCCGTCAACCCCAGCTCATCCTCCAGATGGAAGATCAGCTCTTCAATGTCCTGTTTATCCAGTCCCAACTGCGCCAGGCTGGCGTTGTCGTCGAAATCATCCTGACTCTCCAGCAGGCGGCTGATGAAACGGTGCGCGGCGGCGCGAACGGCAGCTCTTTTCATGGTGGTTCTTCGAGGGCGTTATTGTTGTTTTCCCTGGGCTTGAGTACAGCAGGCTTCAGGCGTGTGAGCGCTGCCACTCGTCAATCATCGTGCGCAAATGCTCCCCGGAAAAACTCCCAAAATGCCCGCCGTGCACCGTGCGGATCGGCAACGCGCGCAAGCGCTGCAAGCTGTGGGCGTAGTCGTCGAGATTGGAATGGTAGGCGTCTTCGATCAGCGGCCCGTCGTAGATGATGTCGCCGCTGAACAGGGTCTCGGTCGCGGCTTCGTACAGGCTGATGCCACCCGGCGAATGCCCCGGCGTGTGCAGCACTTGCAGCACGCGATTGCCCAGGTCTAGCACGTCGCCTTCTTCAATCATCCCCGTGGCCGGCGCGGCTTTGACCCGGTATTCGGCGTAGCACAGCGGACAGTCCGGGTGCGCCTCGAACATCTCGTCACCGACAAACGCCCGACTCAAATCGTTTTCGCCGTCAGGTGCTGCCAGGATGTCGGCCTCGGCCGGATGCACCAGCCGTTCGGCAAACTCGTGATGACCGGCGATGTGATCGAAATGGCAATGACTGGCCACCGCCACCAAGGGCCGTTCGGTGATCCACGGCAGTTGCTCGCGCAGGCTCACCAGCCCGGAACCGCTGTCGAGCAGCAAGTCTTTGTCGCGACCCTGGATGTGCCAGAGGTTGCAGCGATAGAAGGGCCGGATGTAAGGCTCGTGAATCAGCCGAATACCGTCACTGAGCTGTTTGACCTCGAACCACTGATCGCGAGAAACAATCTTCATCAAAGGTTTTCTCCAGACGAAAAAAAAACGGGTGTGGCAACCGACGCCACACCCGTCGAAGAAAGCATCAAGTCGTTATGTTCAGCTTAGGCGGCGCTGGCCACCGTTGCCGGACGAGGGGACAGCAAGCTGACCACCACGAAACTCACCAGACCTACAGCGAGGCTGTAGTAGATCGGGGTGTTGGCGTCCATACCGTCCTTGATCATGAACAGCAGCGCGGTGGCAAAGCCCATGCCCATGCTGGCGATGGCGCCGGCGGTGGTTGCGCGTTTCCAGAAGATTGCACCGATCAGCGGGATCAGCATGCCGCCCACCAACAGGTTGTAGGCCAGGGTCAGCGCGCTGATCACGTCGTTGACTACCAGCGCGATACCCAGCACGACGATGCCGGTCAGCAGGGTGAACAGGCGGTTGATACCCAGGCTCGACTGTTTACCGCCGCGCAGTTTCGGCAGCAGGTCTTCGGTCAGGGTGGTGGCGGCGGCGAGCAGGCCGGCGCTGGCGGTGGACATCATGGCCGCCAGGGCAGCAGCGATCACCAGGCCACGGATACCGTCCGGCAGGGACAGTTTGACGATGGCGGCGAAGGCGTTGTTGACGTTGTCCAGGTCCGGGATCAGCACATGAGCGGCCATGCCGATCAGGGCGCAGGCCAGTCCGTAGAGGATGCAGTAGAAGCCTGCGAATGTACCGGCGACTTGAGCAACCTTGGCGCTCTTGACGGTGAACACACGCTGCCAGATGTCCTGGCCGATCAGGATCCCGAAGAAGTAGATCATGAAGTAGGTGATGATGGTGTCCCAGCCAATCGTGGTGAAGCTGAAGGCGGTTGCCGGCAGTTTCAACACCAACTCATCCCAACCACCGACGCGGTACAGGCAGATTGGCAACAGGATGAACATCAGGCCCACGGTCTTGATGACGAACTGGACGATGTCGGTCAGGGTCAGGGACCACATGCCGCCGATCGCCGAATAAATCACCACCACGCCACCGCCGACCAATACCGACATCCAGAACGGCAGGTCGAACAGCACTTGCAGCACGGTGCCAATGGCCAGGATCGAGACCACGCCGATCATCAGCGCGTACGCCAGCATGATCACCGCGCTCGCGGTGCGGGCCATCGGGTTGTAGCGTTTTTCCAGCACCTGGGTAACGGTGTAGATCTTCAGTTTCAGCAGCGGTTTGGCGAGGAACAGGTTCAGCGCGACGATCCCGCAACCCAGTGCGGCGCACAGCCAGAAACCGGAGATGCCATGGACGTAGCCCAGGCGCACGGTGCCGACGGTGGACGCGCCGCCCAGAACGGTGGCGGCCATGGTGCCCATGTACAGGCTCGGGCCGAGGTTACGACCGGCAACCAAAAAGTCTTCGTTGGTCTTGGCCTTGCGCATGCCGTAGTAGCCGAGTATCAGCATCGCGGCGGCGTAGATGAGTACGACGAATAAATCCAAAGCCATGATGGCGTGTCTCCGATTGTCTTTTTTATGGTGAGGCGAAAATCAATCCCTGTGGAACATCAATTCCTGTAGGAGCGAGCGGTGCGGCGATCCGACTAGCCCGCGAAAGCGGTGTGTCAGTCAACATTGATGTTGAATGTGCCGCCGCCTTCGCGGGCAAGTCGGATCGCCGCACCGCTCGCTCCTACAGGTAATGCGTTGATCACAGGTAATGCGTTGAATCAGGCGGCTTGTCGCATCGCCGGTTTACCGAGCGAATCCGTGCACTTGCTGCGTGCATCATTCGGGCCGAACACCGCAGCCGGTTCCGGGAACAGACTCAGCAGCGTCAGGTACACCAGCGAGGCCAGGCCGAGGGTCACCGGCAGGCTGATGTCGATGCCGCCCGCCAGTTCACCCAGCGGGCCAACGAATTGCCCCGGCAGGTTTACAAAGCACAGACCGACCGCAGCACTCGGGATCCAGGCACCCAGCCCACGCCAGTTCCAGCCGTGGGTGAACCAGTAGCGGCCACCTTTCTCGCCGCGGGTGAACACTTGCAGGTCATCCGGGCAATAGAAGCCGCGACGCACCAGCAGACCGATGATCATGATCACCATCCACGGGGTGGTGCAGGTGATGATCAGCACAGCGAAAGTCGACACGCTCTGCACCAGGTTCGCCGCAAAGCGCCCTATGAAGATGAAGGCAATCGACATCACACCGATCAGCAACGTCGCCTTGACCCGCGACAGCACTCGCGGGAACACGCTGGACATGTCCAGCCCTGTGCCATACAGCGAAGTGGTGCCGGTGGACATGCCGCCGATCACTGCGATCAGGCACACCGGCAGGAAGAACCAGCTCGGCGAGACCGCCAGCAGGCCGCCGACGTAGTTGTTGGCCGCGATATAGTCCGGCGCCTTGATCGCCACGATGGTGGCGGTGGCGAGGCCGAACAGGAACGGGATGAAGGTTGCGATCTGCGAGATCACCACGGCGGCCATGATCCGGCGCTTGGAGGTGTCACGCGGGATGTAACGCGACCAGTCACCGAGGAACGCCCCGAAGGAAATCGGGTTGCTCATCGCTACCAGCGCAGCGCCAATGAAGGCTGCCCAGAAACCCGGTTGCCCCATGCTCACGGTGCCGGCGTAGTTCACATCGAAAGGCCCGGCGAAGGCGAAGATGCCCAGCAGGAACAGCAGACTGGCGCTCCACACCGCGATCTTGTTGACCCACAACAGGAAGCGGAAGCCGTAGATGCAGACTGTCAGCACCAGGATCGCGAACAGACCGTAGGCCAGGCCCAGGCTCAGGTCGGTTTCGGGCAGGCCGATCAGGCGTTTTGCACCACCGATCAGCGCATCACCCGAACTCCACACCGAGAGCGAGAAGAAGGCGATGGCGGTCAACAGCGACAGGAACGAACCGACGATCCGCCCGTGCACGCCGAAGTGCGCACCGGACGACACGGCGTTGTTGGTGCCATTGATCGGGCCGAACAGGCCCATCGGCGCGAGGATCAGCGAGCCCAGCAGCACGCCCAGCACAATTGCCCAGACGCCGGCCTGAAAAGACAGGCCGAACAGCACCGGGAAACTGCCGAGCACGGCGGTGGCAAAGGTGTTGGAACCACCGAAGATCATCCGGAACAAGTCCGTCGGGCCTGCGGTGCGTTCGTTGTCCGGGATCTGTTCGACCCCGTGGGTTTCAATCTGCGTAAGGCTTTGGTCGTTGTTGTTGTTATTCATGATCAGCTCCGATCATAAAGGCGCGCTCATCGTGTGTGAGCGTCACCTGTTTGGCTAAGGGGGTGGCAGCCCTTCCGGCATCGCGGACAAATGTTCGTGGCAGGCCAGCCATAGGCCTTGTTGTTGTCGGCGAAACACAATCGTCTCGCGCTCCTGGCTGAAGTGTTGCTCCCCTTGCATGCGCAGCTCGGTGGCCACGTCATGGATGAAAATCGCCACGTCACCCTGCAGGCTGACGAAAGCGTTGCTCGACGTGCACGCAAGCACCTCGAAGCCATCCTCGGCGCGCCAGGTGTCCCACAACGCCTGATAGGCATCGCGCGACAGCAAGGGCTGCTCGAGGGTGTAGAACACGAAGCTGGCGTCGGCGCTGAACGCGCCGAAGTAGGCTTCGCGATCATTACAGGCGAAGGCGGACACCAGATCGGCGGCGGCTTTCAACACCTGATCACGTTCGTTCATGACCAATCCTCAGCGGTGGGCCACGCCCGGCAGTACGCAGAGCATTTCGTACAGCAAGTTGGCGGCCAGCAGCGAGGTGTTGCCGGTGGTGTCGTAGGCGGGCGAGACTTCTACCAGATCGCAGCCGATCAGGTCGAGGCCTTGGCAGCCGCGAATGATCTCGATCGCCTGAATGGTCGTCAGACCACCGATTTCCGGGGTGCCGGTGCCTGGGGCCCAGGCCGGGTCGATGCCGTCGATGTCAAACGTCAGGTACACCGGGCCGCCGCCGACTTTCTCGCGGACTTCAGCCATCAGCGGGGCCAGGGATTTGTGCCAGCACTCTTCAGCCTGAACCACACGGAAGCCTTGTTTACGGCTCCAGTTGAAGTCTTCGGAGGTGTAGCCCTGAGCGCGCAAGCCGATTTGCACCACGCGATCGCAGTCGATCAGGCCTTCTTCGGCGGCGCGACGGAAGGTGGTGCCGTGGGCGACTTTCTCGCCAAACATGTGATCGTTCACATCGGCGTGAGCGTCGATGTGCACCAGGCCGACCTTGCCGTGCTTCTTGTGAATCGCACGCAGGATCGGCAGGGTGATGGTGTGGTCGCCGCCCAGGGTCAGCGGGATCACGTTGTGTTCGAGGATGGCGTCGTAGGATTCTTCGATGATCCGCACGGCGTCCAGCAGGTTGAACGTGTTGATCGCCACGTCGCCGATGTCGGCCACCGACAGCGAGTCGAACGGTGCAGCGCCGGTCGCCATGTTGTACGGGCGGATCATCACCGATTCAGCGCGGATTTCGCGAGGTCCGAAACGGGTGCCGGGGCGCAGCGAGGTGCCGATGTCCAGCGGAACGCCAACAAAGGCAGCATCCAGACCGGCAGCGGTAGGCAAATGGGGGAGTCGCATCATGGTGGCGATGCCGCCGAAGCGCGGCATTTCATTGCCGCCCAGTGGTTGGTGAAGAATCTTGTCCACGGGTAAGGCCTCATCGTCGTTGTTTTATTTATGTCGGTTGCTCCGCTCCGGGGAGGTACGGGCACCGTTGGGGGCCGATTCTGCGAAATGTAGTGGCCGGGAAGAATCGCTACGGGCAAATACTTAGTTCAGATTTTTCTAAACTAATGGACGAGGGGGCGATAGACTTCCCCGCCTGAGACAGATTGTCTGTAGGAGCTGTCGAGTGAAACGAGGCTGCGATCTTTTGATCTTGATCTTTTTAAAAGCAAGATCAAAAGATCGCAGCCTCGTTTCACTCGACAGCTCCTACAGGGCTCGTAGGAAACGAAACGATTTCGCTGGTGTTTGGAGAACCCCATGGCCAACGCTTTACCCGACCTGAAATTGTTACGCATCTTTGTCAGCGTGGTGCGTCATCAGGGGTTCGCCAACGCCCAGCAAGAGCTCAACCTCTCGACTTCGGCCATCAGCACCTACATGAGCCAGCTCGAAGCCGCCCTCGGCCTGGTGCTCTGCCATCGCGGTCGCGGTGGTTTCAGCCTGACCAGCAAGGGCGAGTTGTTCCATCAGGAAACCCTGCGTCTATTGGGCGAACTCGAAGGTTTCGAACAATACGCGGCGGCGTTGAAGGGCGAATTGCGCGGCACGCTGAACCTGGGCGTGATCGACTCCACCGTCAGCGACAAGGCCTTGCCGTTCGCCGAAGCCATCGGCGCCTACAGCCAGGAACACCCGGCCGTGCATTTGCACCTGTCGGTCATGAGCCCCTACGAATTGCAGCTCGGCGTCCAGGACAACCGTCTCGACCTGGCCATCGGTGCGTTTTCCACGCGCATGAGCGGTCTGGTCTATATGCCGCTCTATCGCGAACAACACTGGTTGTATTGCAGCAGCCGTCATCCGCTGTTCACCGAACGGCGTATTCCCGAGCAAGTCATCACCCAGCAGCGCATGGTCGGCCGGGGTTACTGGAGCCAGGCCGAACTGGCCCGTCACGGTTTCAAGCACAGCGCCGCGACCGTGGAAAGTATGGAGGCGCAGCTGATTCTGGTGCTGTCTGGCGCCTACATCGGCTACCTGCCGGAGCACTACGCCCAAGCCTGGGCGGACAAGGGCGATTTGCGCGTATTGTTGCCGGCGACCTTCGGTTATCAGGCGCCGTTCTCGATGATCGTGCGCCGTGGCCGCAGTCGCGAGCCGCTGATCCAGACCTTCCGCGATCTGCTCAAAGCACAACTGAACCAGGCCTGAGAACATGTCCAGAATCCAGTGCCCGCGCTGCCTGCGCCCGCAAACCCATTGCCTGTGCCCGTTGATCCCGAGCCTCGACAGCCGCACCCGGGTGTTGCTGTTGCAGCATCCGAGCGAAGTGAACCATGCGCTGAACACCGCGCGACTGGCCGCGTTGGGTTTGAAGAATGCCGAGTTGATTGTCGGTGAGGTGTTCGAGGACTTGCCGGCGCTGCTGAACCCGCCGGGGTATCAGGCGCGGTTGTTGTTTCCTGCCGACGATGCGCAACCGTTGCAGGCGTACACCGCGAATGACCAGCCGCTATTGCTGGTCGTACCGGATGGCACCTGGCGCAAGGCGCGCAAGATGTTGCACCTCAATCCGTTGTTGGCGGCGTTGCCGAGAGTGACATTGGCGGACGGCGGGGTGTCTCGGTATCGACTGCGCAAAGCCCCGGGGCCGGGGGCGTTGTCGACGGTGGAAGCGATTGTTCAGGCGTTGCAGACGCTGGAAGCACCGACCTCTTTTGAACCCTTGTTAAGACCGTTCGAAGCGTTGATCGAGGGGCAGATTGCGGCGATGGGGGAGGAGACCTTTTTGCGTAACCATGGGCCGAAATAGTCGGTGTTAGTGATGGCCTCTTCGCGAGCAAGCCCGCTCCCACAGTTGATCGCATTTTCCCCTGAAGGAACTCGGTCACCTGTGGGAGCGGGCTTGCTCGCGAAGACGGCAGAACAATCGCAGCAAATTCCAGCCAGAGACTACCGCTCCCGCATCGCCTCCGTCCGTGCTTTCAGCACCGGTTTCAACAAGTAATCCAACACGCTTTTCTCGCCAGTGATGATATCCACCGTCGCCACCATCCCCGGAATAATCAACAACGGTTTCACATCCCCGCCCAGGTGATTCTTGTCGGTCCGCACCTGAATCAGATAAAAGCTGTTGCCCTTGTCATCAGTAATCGTGTCCGCACCAATCAACTCCAGCTTGGCCGTCAACCCGCCATAAATCGTGTAGTCGTACGCGCTGAATTTCACCATCGCTTTCTGCCCCGGGTGCAGGAACGCCACGTCCTGCGGCCGCACCTTGGCTTCGATCAGCAAGTTGTCTTCAATCGGGACGATTTCCACCATGTCGCTGCCGGGTTGAACCACACCGCCGATGGTATTCACCTTCAGCACCTTGATAATCCCGTGCACCGGCGACACCACGGTGGTGCGGGTCACGCGGTCATCGATGGCGATGCTCGAGGCTGTGATTTTCGACAGGTCGGTGCGTTTTTCATTCAGCTCTTTCGCCGCGTCCGAGCGGAAGGATTGTTCCGATTCATCAATCTTGCTTCTGATCTCGTTGATCGCCGATTCCGCCCGGGGAATTGCCAGCGTCGTCGCATTCAGCGAGCCGCGAATCTCCACCGCGCTGCGTTTGAGTCGCAGGATTTCCACTGGTGAAACCGCCCCGGTGCCCACCAGCGGCGCGGACATGTTCATCTCTTGTTGCAGCAGCGCCAGGCTCGAACTGAACTGACCTTGCTTGGAGCGGAATTCCGCCAGTTCCTGGGTTTTCTGCCGCAGTTGTTCACTCAGCGTCCGTTGCTCACTGGCCAGTCGACGCTGGCGTTGTTCGTACAGCGAGCGCTCGTCCTCGGCCACTTGCGGGGCCTTGGCGATCACCTCCGGCGACAGCTTGAACGGCCGACCTTCCGCTTCGGCTGACAGTCGTTCGACCTGTGCCGTCAGCGCATAACGATCCGCCTCGCTCTCGCCCTTATTTGACAGGAACCGCGTGTCATCGAGGCGCAGCAAAGTGTCGCCCTTGTTCACCATTTGCCCTTCGCGCACGAAGATCTCGGTGACGATGCCACCTTCAAGGTTCTGGATCACCTGGACCTTGCTCGACGGGATCGCCTTGCCTTCGCCCATGGTGACTTCTTGCAGCACCGCAAACTTGGCCCAGACCAGCGCGGTAATCAGCAGCGCTGCGGCCAGCCACACGGTGATCCGCGACCAGCGCGGTGAATCCTGCAGCGAAGCGCCGGCGGTTTCCGGCATGAATTCGCTTTCGGCGGTTTTGCCGAAACTGCCGAAGTAGCCCCGGTCTTGTGGCGTGTCGGAAGATGAACGGGCCATGGGTAGCTCCTAGACAGCCGCAGAGCCGACACGGCCCTTGCGCAGTGCATCGATGACCGCTTCTTTCGGACCGTCGGCAACGATCCGCCCGTTATCCAGCACCAGCAGCCGATCCACCAGGCTGAGCATCGAGGTGCGGTGAGTCACCAGCAGCAAGGTTTTGCCCTGCACCCAGCCGTGGAGTTTCTGCCGCAAAACATCTTCGCTGCTGTTGTCCATGGCGCTGGTGGGTTCGTCGAGCAGCATGATCGGCGGGTCCAGCAACAAGGCCCGGGCCAGCAGCACGGCTTGACGCTGACCGCCGGACAGCAACTGCCCGCGTTCGCCCACGGGCCGGTCAAAACCTTGCGGATGCTGACGCGCCAGTTCGGTGACACCGGTCAGTTCGGCGACTTCGAGCATCCGTGAATCGCTGATATAGCGGGCGCCGAGGGTCAAGTTGTCGCGCAGACTGCCAGCGAGCAGTGGCAGGTCATGGGCGACGTAACCGATTTGCTGGCGCAGGTCGGCGACATCGAGTTGCCGCAGGTCCAGCCCATCGATCAGCAACTGGCCTTCTTCCGGCGCATAAAATCCCATCACCAGGCGTGCCAGGGTGCTTTTGCCCGAGCCGCTACGACCGATGATGCCGATCCGTTCGCCGGGTTTGACGCTGAAACTGACGTTGGACAGGGCCGGGGCGTTCTGGCCGTTGTAGTGGAAGGTCACGCCGCTGACGTCCATCGCACCTTGCAGCTGCGTGCGCTCCAGCGGCCGCTGGTTGGCATCGCGCTCTTGCGGCAAGGACATCAGCGCATCAGTGCTTTTCATGGTCAGCTGCGCTTGCTGGTAGCGGGTGATCAGCCCGGCAATCTGTCCCAACGGCGCGAGTACGCGGCTGCCGAGCATGTAGGTTGCCACCAGCGCACCGACGCTGAGGTTGCCGGCGATGATGCTGTAGACCCCGGCGACGATGGTCGCCATGCCGGAGAATTGCTGGATGAACAGCGTGCCGTTGGTGGCCAGCGCCGAGAGGTTGCGCGCGTGGCTGTCGAGGCGGGTGAGGGCGCCGTGGGTGCTTTCCCATTTGTGCTGGCGTTCGCTTTCGGCGCTGCACGCTTTCAGGGTTTCCAGGCCGCCGAGGGTTTCGATCAGCAGGGCCTGGCGTTCGGCACCGAGGCTCAGGCTTTTCTGCACGGTGTCGCGCAGACGTACCTGAATCACCATCGCAAAAATGATCGTGATCGGAAACGCCAACAATGGAATGACCACCAGCCAGCCACCGAGCAAGCCGATCACCACCAGCATCAGCACGGCAAAGGGCAGGTCGATCAGGCTGGTCAGCGTGACGGCGGTGAGGAATTCGCGCAGGCCCTGGAAGTCATGGATGCTCTGGGCGAAACCGCCGATGGTTGCCGGCCGCGCTTTCATCGCCATGCCGGTGATGCGTTCGAACAACGTCGCGGAAAGAATCACATCGGTTTTCTTCCCGGCGGTGTCCAGCAAATGTGCGCGCACCACCCGCAGCACCAGTTCGAAACCGGTGCCGATCAGCAAGCCGATCGACAGCACCCACAAGGTCGACGTGGCCTGGTTCGGCACCACACGGTCGTAGGTTTGCATCACGAACAGCGGCACCATCAACCCCAAAAGGTTGATCAGGAAACTCGCCAGGATCGCATCGCTGTACAGCCATTTCGACAGCTTCAAGGTGTCGCGAAACCACGCTTCCACGCGCGGCACCAGCGGCGAGCGCAGGTCTTCGAGTTCATGGCGTGGCCGGGCGAACAAGGCCTGGCCACTGTAGTTTTCGGCCAGCTCTTCACGGCTGACCCATTGTTCACCGCCGTCCGCTTCACTGGGCAGAATCAGCAACCGACCGTCCTCGCCGTAGCGTCGCAGGATGGCGGTGCGGCCATTGTTGAGGATCAGCATCACGGGCAGGTTGAGCGCGGAAATGTCCGCCAGTTCGCGGCGCAGCACCCGCGCCTGCAAGCTGGCCCGGGCGGCTGCCCGCGGCAACAGGTCCAGGCTCAAGCGCTGCTTGTTCAGGGGCAGCCCGGCACTCAGGCTGGCGCGACTGACTGTCGCGCCATGGAGTTTGCAGAGGATCAACAGACCGTCCAGAAGCGGGTCATCGAAGCTCAGGCGCGGATCGACACCGGTGTTGCCGGGTTCCATGCTGGTCAAATTGATCTCTCCACAGGCCTATTTCAGTTCAGGCAAACGGGCTTCGTTTTTCACTTCGGTGGAGGCGATCGCATCGGCGGGCAATACCACCCGTTGTTTGCTCAGCAACTGGCCCATGTTCGCCAGCACGCGGTACATCGAATATTCCTCGGTGTAGCGCACTTCGGTGTAGCGGCGATTGGCGTTGTAGAGCTCGTTTTCACTGTCGAGCAAGTCGAGCAGGGTGCGTTGGCCGAGGCCGAACTGATCCTGATACGCCAGGCGCACACGTCGGCTGGTATCCGCGTATTCGCGGGCAGTCGGGGTCTGTTTCTTGGCATTGACCATGGCGTTCCAGGCCAGGTGGATGTTCTCGTTGAGTTGGCGCAGGGCGTTGTTGCGGATGTCCATCGCCTGGTTGATCTGATGCGCATCGGAGGCCAGGCGAGCCTTGTCGCTGCCGCCGCGGAACAGGTTGTAGTTCATCACCACGCCCACGCGCCATTCGTTGTCGTGGCCTTCATCGCCTTGCACGTTGTTGTTCGCGCCCACCGCCGCTTCAGCGTCGAAACGTGGGTAGAACGGCGACTTGGCGACTTCGTACTGGCTCTCGGCCGATTGCACGTCCGCCTGGGCGGATTTCAGGTACGGGTTGTTTTCCACCATGCTTTGCTGGGCTTCCGGCAGGGTGGTGGGCAGTTCGCCACGGATCGACGGCGGCGCTTCGAGTTCATCGGGAAGGCGCCCGGTAACGGCGTAGAAGTTCGACTCGGCATCCGCCAGGTCGACTTCGGCAGTATCGAGGTTGTTCTGCGCCAGTGCCCGGCGAGCAGTGGACTGGTCGGAGTCGGCGTTGCTGCCGACGCCACGCTGGGTGCGCAGGCCGATCTGGTCGTTGACCCGCAAGTGCGCCTGCAGGTTGTTGGTGGCCAGGGTCACCAGTTCGCGGCGCTTGAGCACTTCGAGGTAGACCTCGATGGTGCGTAACGCCAGGTCCTGGGCGGTGCCTTGGGCGTAATAGGCCCGGGAGTTGACCACGCCTTTGGTGCGTTCGACTTCGTTCGCGGTGTTGAAACCGTCGAACAGCATCTGCCGCAGGCGCAGCTCGGATTGGGTGTAGGTGAGGATTTCGGTGTGGTGATTGCCGAACGCCCGGGTGTTGGTGTTATCGCTGTACCCGCGCCCGTAGGCGGCGTTCAGGTCCACCGATGGATAAAAGCCCCCTTTGGCGACTTTCACCTGCTCATCCGCGGACAGGCGCGAATCCACACGCGAGGCCAGCTCCGGATGGGTCGCAATCGTGCTTTGGATCGCCTCGGTCAACGACATGGCTTGGGCGTGGGAAGTGCAGGCCATGGCCAGCAGAACCGCGCTGCAAAGAGGGGTTAAAACGCGCATGGATACATCTCCCTGATTCCTGATGGTTCTTTATCAGTCGCCAAATATTTGACGACATTTATAGGCAAAACCGTTTCATGCTTGTAACAACGTAGCTAAGAACATTCTAGAGCGTAGCTAAGAAATTTTTTTCATAGGAGTTATTCCAAAAAAAACTTATGCGCTCTGCAAAATCCAGCACATTGTTCACTCTGAAAGCCCTTGATTCAGGAGCTCTAGGGACCATTCGAGGGTTTAAGGAAAGTTCCATCCACTTATCGACATAGGGCGGAGAAGTGCTGGAGGGGAGGGAAGCGAAACGGTTTTGAGGCGACATTTTTTTGTCACTCAACAGGTTCAAAATCGTTACGCATCGCTCGAAGGGCAATGTGTTTGCGATTGGATCCCCAAGGTTGTTGATTACATTGGGGTTTTGCCAAAAACGGACACATTGGCCACGAGCGGCACGCTTGGTGAGACGATCGCCGGGGCAGCGGCTTACTCAGGTAAACGCGCTCCGCAGACGATCCGCCAGGCAACCTGCTTCAACCATGAGCACGTTCTTCGCACAAACAGGGTGCCGACAGCGGTTGGCAGCGGAGGAAATGCACATGGCAACGCTCATCGGTATCGTCAGTAAAGTCATTGGTCAGGTGTTCGCGGAAAGCGGTGGCACCCGACGTGCGCTGGTCGAGGGCGATCGATTGTTCGCCGGCGACCAGTTGATCACCGGGGCCGAAGGCGCGGTGGCCGTGCATCTGCAAAATGGCCAGGAACTGACCCTCGGGCGGGGTAGCAGCCTGCAAATGACCTCCCAGCTACTCGCGCACCAGGCGCCCCATGTGGATACCGCTGAAGCGGTGACGCCGACTCAGGCGCAACTGACCGATGTCGAGCAACTGCAAAAAGCCATCGCAGCCGGCGATGACCCGACTCAAACGGCTGAGGCCACGGCGGCGGGCCCGACTTCGACCGGTGCACCCGGTGGAGCGGCGGGCGGCGGCCACAGTTTCGTCATGCTCGAAGAAGTGGGCGGGCGGGTCGATCCCACCATTGGCTTCCCCACCGCAGGCTTCAACGGCATTCCCGAATTTCCGCTGGAGCGTCTGGCCGGTGATCCGGACAACGGTGACAACGGCGACGGCGGTGCCGGTTCAGGAGGTACAGGCGTCTTGCCGAACAACCCGGTCACCCTCGCGGGCCTGTCGGTAGCGGGGGGCGAACTGACCCTCAACGAAGCCAACCTTGCCGACGGTTCTGCCAGCAATCCGGGCGCGTTGATCCAGAACGGCACCTTCACCGTGTCTGCGCCCGACGGGCTGAGCAGCCTGAGCATCGGCGGGATCAACGTGATCTCGGGCGGGGTGGCTATCGGCTTCCCGCAGTCGATCACCACGCAACTGGGCAACACCCTGACGATCACCGGTTACAACCCGGCCACTGGCGTGGTCAGTTACAGCTACACCCTGGTCGGCAACGACACCCATTCGGCCGGCGAGGGTGCCAACAACCTCAGCGAACAATTCACCGTGGTCGCCGGTGATTCCAACGGCGATACCGCCACCGGCACGCTGGACGTCAACATCACCGACGACGTGCCCAAAGCGGTCGATGACACCAACGCCAGCACCGCTTCGGAAACCCTGCTGACCCTGACCGGCAGCGTGCTGCCCAACGACTCGCAAGGCGCTGACCGCATTCCCACCGGCCCCAACAGCGGGCCGATCATCGGTGGCACCTTCACCGGGACTTACGGCACCTTGGTGCTCAATCCCAACGGCAGTTACACCTACACGCTGAACATCAGCGATGCCGATTTCAAGGCGTTGCACGGTGGTGGCAGCGGCACCGAAACCTTCACCTACACCCTGACGGATGCCGATGGCGACACCAGCACCGCCAACCTGGTGTTGGAGATCCACAACAACGATGACCCGGTCACCCTTGGCGGCCTCAACGTCGAAGGCGGCGAACTCGTCGTCTACGAGAAAAACCTCGCTGACGGTAGCAGCCCCGATGCACCGGCGCTGACCCAAAGCGGCACCTTCACCATCACCGCCCTCGACGGCGTGCAAACCCTCAGCGTCGGCGGGATCAACGTGGTGGTCGGCGGCGTTTCCGCAGGCTTCCCGCAATCCATCACCACGCCGCTCGGCAGCACGCTGACCATCACCGGCTTCAACAGCGCGACCGGCGTGGTCAGTTACAGCTACACCCTGGCCGATAACGAAGCGCATCCAACCGCCAACGGCGCCAATGGTATTTCCGAACAATTCGCCGTCACCGTGGTGGATGACAACGGCACCACCGCCAATGGCAACCTCGACGTCAACATCGTCGACGACCTGCCCCAAGCCGTGAATGACAGCAACGCCGGCACCGCCTCGGAAACCCTGCTGACGCTCAACGGCAACGTGCTGACCAATGATTCGCAAGGCGCCGACCGCGTGACCACTGGCGAAAACGCCGGCCCGATCACGCCCGGCACCTTCGTCGGGACTTATGGCACGTTGGTGCTGAACGCCAACGGCACGTACACCTACACCCTCAACACCAGCGACGCCGATTTCAAAGCGCTGCACGGCGGTGGCAACGGCACCGAGAATTTCACCTACACCCTCACCGATGCCGACGGCGACACCAGCACCGCCAACCTGGTGCTGGAGATCCACAACAACGATGACCCGGTGACCATTGACGGCCTCAACGTCAACGGCGGCGAACTCACCGTCTACGAGAAAAACCTCAGCGACGGCAGCAGCCCCGACGCGCCAGCGCTGACCCAAAGCGGCACCTTCACCATCACCGCCCTCGACGGCGTGCAAACCCTCAGCGTTGGCGGCATCAACGTGGTGGTCGGCGGCGTTTCCGCAGGCTTCCCGCAATCGATCGTCACGCCGCTCGGCAGCACACTGACCATCACCGGCTTCAACAGCGCGACCGGCGTGGTCAGTTACAGCTACACCCTGGCCGATAACGAAGCGCATCCGACGGCCAATGGCGCCAACGGCATCTCCGAGCAGTTCGCCGTCACCGTGGTCGACGACAACGGCACCACCGCCAACGGCAACCTCGACGTGAACATCGTCGACGACCTGCCGCAAGCCGTGAATGACAGCAACGCCGGCACCGCTTCGGAAACCCTGCTGACACTCAACGGCAACGTCCTGACCAATGACGTGCAAGGCGCCGACCGAGTTCCGACGGGCCCAAGCGCCGGGCCGATCACCCCCGGCACCTTCACCGGGACCTACGGCACACTCGTTCTGAACGCCAACGGCACGTACACCTACACCCTGAACACCAGCGACGCCGACTTCAAAGCGTTGCACGGCAATGGCAGCGGCGCTGAAACCTTTACCTACGTCATCACCGATGCCGACGGCGACACCAGCACCGCGAACCTGGTGCTGAACATCCACAACAACGACGACCCGGTGACCCTCAACGGCCTCGACGTCTACGGCGGTGAACTGACCGTCTACGAGAAAAACCTCAGCGACGGCACCAGCCCGAACGCGCCGGCCCTGACCCAGAGCGGCACCTTCACCGTGACGGCGCTCGATGGCCTGCAAACCCTGACCGTGGGCGGGATCAACGTGGTGACCGGTGGTGTTGCCGCAGGCTTCCCGCAATCGATCGTCACCCCGTTGGGCAGCACGCTGACCATCACCGGCTACAACCCGGCCACTGGCGTGATCAGCTACAGCTACACCCTGGCCGATAACGAAACCCACCCGACCGCCAACGGTGCCAACAGCATCACCGAGAACTTCAATGTGGTGGCGACGGACACCGACGGCAGCACCGCGTCGGGCCAGATTAACGTCAACATCGTCGACGACCTGCCCACCGCACACGCGGACTCCGCCTCGGTCGCGGAAGGCGCGACCGTCTCGGGCAACGTGCTGGATAACGACATCGGCGGTGCCGACGGCCCGGCGCTCAGCGGCGCCGTGGTGGGCGTGCGCGCCGGCAGTGACACCTCGACCTCAGCCATCGGTGGCCTGGGCACCAACATCAATGGCACCTACGGTTACCTGACGCTGGACGCCAACGGCAACGCGACCTACCACAGCAATCCCAACGCGGTGAACGGCCCGGGCGCGATCGACGTGTTCACCTACACCGTGCGCGATGCCGATGGTGACGAAAGCACCACCACCATCACCATCGACGTGTCCAACAGCTGCATCGTCGCGTCCACCGATGCCGACGTGACGGTCTACGAAAAAGCCCTCGACCTGACCAGGGACGGGCAAGACCTGGCGGCCGGCACGGTCATCGGCAGCGACCCGACCAGCACCGGCGAAACCGCCAAGGGCACATTGGTCGGCTCGGTCACCGGTGCGATCGGCGCGATCACTTACACCTTGGTGGGCAGCGCCACGGGCAACTATGGCCAGCTCCAGCTCAACCCCAACGGCACGTATACCTACACACTGACGTCGCCTGCGACCACCACGCCGCATGTCAATGACGGCGCGAATACCCTGACCGAAAGCTTTACCTATCAGGCCACCGATTCCCTGGGCAACAGCACCACCAGCACCATCGTGGTGAAGATCGTCGATGACGTGCCAAAAGCCTTCGACGACAGCAACGCCGCCAAGGCGTCGGAAACCGCTCTGACCCTCAACGGCAACGTCCTGACTAACGATGTCCAGGGCGCGGACCATGTTGCCACCGGGCCGAACGCCGGACCTGTGACCCCAGGCACCTTCACCGGGACTTACGGCACCCTGGTGCTCAACGCCAACGGCACATACACCTACACGCTGAACACCAGCGATGCCGACTTCAAAAACCTGCACGGCGGCGGCACAGGCACCGAAACCTTCGCCTACACCCTCACCGATGCCGACGGCGATACCAGCACCGCCAACCTGGTGCTGAACATCCAGAACAACAACGACCCGGTCACCCTCAACGGCCTCGATGTGTACGGCGGTGAGCTGACCGTCTACGAGAAAAACCTCAGTGACGGCACCAACCCGAACACGCCAGCCCTGACCCAGAGCGGCACCTTCACCGTGACCGCACTGGACGGTCTGCAAACCCTGACCGTGGGCGGCATTGCGCTGGTCACCGGCGGCGTGGCGGCAGGTTTCCCGCAATCGGTGGTGACACCGCTCGGCAGCACGTTGACCATCACGGGTTACAACCCGGCGACCGGCGTGGTCAGCTACAGCTACACCCTGGCGGACAATGAAACCCATCCAACCGCCAACGGCGCCAACAGCCTCACCGAAAACTTCAACGTGGTGGCGACGGACACCGACGGCAGCACCGCGACGGGTCAGATCAACGTCAACATCGTCGATGATTTGCCCACCGCTGCGCCGAACACCGCCAGCGCGATCGAAGGCGCCACGGTCAACATCAGCGTGCTTGGCAACGACGTACTCGGCGCCGACGGAGCGGCGGCCGGCGGGGCAGTGATCGGCGTGCGGGCCGGCAGCAACACCGCCACTTCGGCGGTCGGTGGACTGGGCACCAACATCAACGGCACCTACGGTTACCTGACCCTGGATGCGGCGGGCAACGCCGTGTACCACAGCAACCCGAACTCGGTTGGCATCGCGGGCGCCACCGATACGTTCACCTACACCATCCGTGATTCCGATGGCGATGAAAGCACCACCACCATCACCATCAACGTCACCGACAGCGGCCTCAAAGCGGTGGTCGATCAGGACGTCACGGTCTACGAAAAAGCCCTCGACCTGAACCAGGATGGTCAAGACCTGGCGGCCGGCACCGTCACCGGCAGCGACCCGGGCAACACCGGCGAAACGTCCACCGGTACGCTGGTCGGTTCGGTCACCGGCGGCAGTGGCGCGATCACCTACACCCTGGTCGGCAGCGCCACCGGGACGTACGGGCAAATGCTGCTCAACCCCAACGGCACGTACACCTACACCCTGACCTCGGCACCGAAAACCTCGCCAAATGCCAACGACGGGCCGAACACCCTGAGCGAAAGCTTCACCTACAAAGCCACGGATGCGTCTGGCAACAGCACCACCAGCACCATCGTGGTGAACATCGTCGATGACGTGCCCAAAGCGGTTGCCGCCGATCGTTCGGTGGCCGCGGTCGAGATCGATTCCAACCTGCTGTTGGTGATCGACGTCTCCGGCAGTATGGCCGACGCATCCGGTGTACCCGGCCTGTCGCGACTGGCGCTGGCCAAGCAGGCGATCAGTGCCTTGCTCGACAAATACGACGACCTGGGCGATGTGAAAGTGCAGATCGTCACCTTCAGCAGCAATGCTACCGACAAGACTTCGATCTGGGTTGATGTGGCGACGGCCAAGTCGATTATCTCCGGCCTGACTGCCGGCGGTGGCACCAACTACGATGCGGCTGTCGCGACGATGCAAACCGCGTTCAACACCTCGGGCAAACTGACCGGGGCGCAGAATATCGGTTACTTCTTCTCCGACGGCAAACCCAACGAAGGCAACATTGGCACCGCAGACGAAACCGCGCTCAAAGCCTTCCTCGATGCCAACAGCATCAAGAACTACGCGATCGGCCTGGGCAGCGGCGTGAGCAACGCCAACCTCGATCCGCTGGCCTATGACGGCAGCACGCACACCAACACCAACGCGGTGGTGGTGACCGATCTCAACCAACTCAGCTCGGTACTCTCGGGCACGGTGGTCGGCGCGCCGGTTACGGGCACGTTGCTGGAAGGCGGTACGTTCGGCGCCGATGGCGGCTTCATCAAAACCCTCGTGGTCGACGGCACCACGTACACCTACGACCCTAAAGCCAACAGCAACCAGGGTTCGCTGAACTTCAGTGGCGGCGTCAACCACGGCACGTTCAACACGGTGAACAACAGCATCAGTATCGCCACCAACAATGGCGGCACGCTGGTGGTCAATCTCGACACCGGCGAATACACCTACACCTCGCAAAAAACCACGGCAGTGGTGATCACCGAAAACATCGGCTTCACCGCCAGCGACAACGATGGCGACCTGGCCAGCTCCACGCTGACGGTCAAAGTCATTCCGAACGCGGCGCCGGTGGCGGTCGATGACCACATCATCACCAACGTGCTCTCGGGCAACATCGTGGTACCGGGTGAATTGCTGCTGGCCAACGACACTGATGCCAATGGCGATCCGCTGACGGCGTCACCCACCAACTTCAACACCGGCTGGATTTCAAAAGGCGCCGACTTCACCGGCACCGGGGCGATCAGCTTCTCCTCGACCGGCAACAACACCTCTAACCAGGTCCTGGCGAATGTGCGCAATGCCTTTACGGCGAACGCGGCGACCATGACGGCGGTGCTGGTGGTCAGTGGTTACCTGGGCGGGGTGACCACCGGCAATGCCAACGATGAGGACCGGATTACCGTCAACCTCAAACAGGGCGAAACCCTCAACCTGGGCCACAACCTGGCGGGTGGTCACATCGCCATGGAGTACTCGCTCAACGGCGGTGCCTGGATCGCTCTCGCGGACGGGCAAACCCTCACCGCGGCGGCGGACGGGACCTATCAGATCCACGTCACCAACATCACCAACACCAGCGGCAGCGGCGTGAACAACGCGGAATACTACCAGCTGACCATGACCCTCGATTACGCCGGGGGCCACGACATCGCCCCGGATGCCCACGGCACCTACACCGCCAACGACAACCACGGTGGCAGCGACGGCGCGGCAGTGACCATCAGCTATCAGGATGGCCACACCCTCACCGGCACGGCCGGCGACGATGTGTTGGTGGCGGGCACCGGCAACAACGTCCTCAATGCCGGCGACGGCAACGACGTGCTCACCGCCGGCTCCGGCAACAACGAGCTGCATGGCGGCGCTGGCAATGACTTGCTGTTCAGCGGCACCGGCAACGACCTGCTCGACGGCGGCACCGGCATCGACACCGTGAGTTACGCCCACGCCACCGCCGGGGTTACGGTCGACCTGAGCGTGGCCACCGCGCAAAACACCGGCGGCGCCGGCACCGACACCTTGACCGCCATCGAAAACCTCACAGGCTCCAACTTCAACGACTCGCTCACCGGCGACAACCTGAGTAACGTCATCACTGGCGGTTTGGGCGACGACATTCTCAAGGGTGGCGGCGGCGACGACTTCCTGATTGGCGGCCTGGGCAACAACACCCTCACCGGCGGGGCAGGGGCCGACACCTTCCAGTGGCTCAAAGGCAACAGCGGCCACGACGTGGTCACCGACTTCACCCCTGGCACCGACAAACTCGACTTGTCGCAACTGCTGCAAGGCGAAAACGGCACGGCAGCCTCGCTGGATGACTACCTGCACTTCAAAGTCATCGGCAGCGGCGCCTCGGTCCTCACCAGCATCGACGTCAGCGCCATGGCCGGCGCGGCACCGAACCAGACCATCGACCTCGCCGGCGTCAACCTGGCCAGCCACTACGGCGTCACACCGGGGGCGGGCGGGGTGGTTGCAGGTGGGCATGACACGGCGACCATCATCAACGGCATGTTGAATGACCATTCGCTGAAGGTGGATACCGTGTGACCTGAAGGCTGAAACGACAAAACCCGCCATTCCTGCTTAGGGGATGGCGGGTTTTTTAACGTCAAAAGATCGCAAAGCTCCTACAGGTGTACGCAAAACTCTGTAGGAGCTGTCGAGTGCAACGAGGCTGCGATCTTTTGATCTTTCAATGGCCGCGATTACTGCGGATCAACCCTGTCCAGCATCCGATTCACCGCCAACTCCCCCAACATCACCACCTGCTGAATCCCCAGCAACGTATTGCGCTGTTCCCCCTCCATCAACCCCGCAAAATTACTCAACATTACACTCGCCGACGCCATGGATTCACAGGCGTTGACCAGCAGCGTTTCGTCATCGGCGTCCGGGGCGATGGAATAGATGGTGCTCGGTTTACGCGGAGTGTCTGCGGGAATGACCGGTTTGAGGTAGTAATCGAGGGCGCGGTCGGCGGCTTCGTTGAGTTTTTTGGAATCGGGGGTTTCGTAGGGGGAAACGTCGTCGGGTTCGGGTGGGTTGGGTGTGATCTTGAACATAGATGTAACTCCTTGCGTCGAATAAGGAGCCATCACTTTCGCTACCAAACGAAGAGGTGGTGGCCATACGCAGGTTGGTAGACCGGGACGCAAGGAGACCGGCGCGCCTGAAGACGCCCTGTGCATGACCACCATAAAGTCGAGACGAACAAACGCCACGAAATAGTGATGCTGCGAACCTTACGTAAATCCCAGGCTACCAAACCCGATCGCTGTTTTTCAGCGACGAGCAAACGATAGAGCCCAGCCCCAAGGCACACAAGCCGGCGGATTCTGGCGCAGCTGTAGGCATCGACGCAAGAATGTGTAGCCTGAATGAGTGTCTGGAGATGTTTTTTTAAACATCGCCGTTTAATTTCTCGCTCAGTTACTTAGGGCGAAAAATGGGATCGATAAATAAAGACCGATAAATAAATGCGTCCCCTTTTATTTTCCCTGTTTATTCTTTCCGGGCGGCAGCTGGCGGCGAGTTTACGACGCCAGCTGGGTAACTCCGGTAATTATCAAGTTCTAAAAAATTTAAATTCATCAAGGCGCACTTGCGCGCCGCTGCTCAATGATTTGCTTGTTACGACAATAGATTTTATACCGTTGAGTATGCCCGAATCGACCTCTTGTGGGGGGCCAGATGGCTCGACTCGTACTGTTTTAGACCCAATTATAGCTCCCGTGCCGTTCAAAAAATCATATCTGATCTCACCCCCCCCGATGACGTTGAAAGGCTGGAGCCAGAATGTTATTCGATTTGCAGTTCCATAAATTAACTCGATGCTATAAGACCTGACACCGAAAGGGTACAGATATTTTCCCTTTAGGGGGTTATCCGCTTGACTAACAGCAGTAATCCTTATGTATGCGATGGCGAGTATTAGCTCGATTATCGTTACTTTTAGTTTTTCAGTAAGAAACGATTCTCCAACTTTATTTATTATACGGTCTGGAGTGGAGTCGAAATTCTCTGAATCCCTAGGGATGATCTTTACGGTATAGGTCCTGGTAGGGAAGGTCACCGCCGCACCCAGGTCATCCACCTTGCCAAAGTTGACCCTGAACGTGATCGTAACCGTCGTCCCATCCTTGAGCGCTTTCAACCAGTCCACCAATGCTGGCCGGGTCACCCCCGGCGTTCCGCTATGCGGGAAACCCTCCAAGTCATCGAAATGAATCGCTGCCCCGCTGCTGTCAAACCCGTCATACCGTAGCCAGATAAATTGTCCCGACGCGTACAGCGCCCATGGCCCGATGTTTACTTTGTCGGCGGCCACCAGTTCGTTGACATCCAGGTGTTGCCCGGTCTGATCGACAATGACCGGCGTAGGCAACCGCGGATCCTCATCGGCAATCCGATTCACCGTCAACACCAACGGCAACGACTGGGCGATCACTTGCCCACCCCGAATCAGGTCCCAACGCAACTGCGGCACCTTGCCGTGCCACATACCAAGAAACACCGCATCCAGGGTGAACAGGGCGAATGCCTGGTCGAGCGCTTGATCGCTAAATGCAGGTGAGTCCGGCAGTGGATTGAGCAGAACCAGTTGCGCTTTATCGCCGGGCTGCGCCGCCGCGAAGTCGACCCGCACGCTGACGCCTTGCGGGTGACTCAAAGCATCGAGGGGGTTCTCGGTTGGAGCATCCAGCGTCGGCGGATCCAGTTTCAGTTCCGGTGCGACGCCAATCACAAACACCAACGGATTCGAATAACTGGTGGTATTGCTCTCGACCCGCCAGATCTCGTAACTCACGCTTAGTGTCTTCTCGCGATTCGCTTCGAAATATTGCTGCACAAACGCAGCATTGAGGGGGAAGTCCACATTCCTGCCGGCGCTCACTGAGTTGAGTTCCTTGAAGTCTGTGGCAAGCAGTACACCGTCGGCATCCCATAGTTTCCAGAAGACCTTATCCCTGGGCTTGGTCGGGTTGGCGTCAGAGTGGAGACAGGTGATCTTGCTGACGCCGCCGGGCAGCTCTTTCGGCTCCAGCGCGCCGTTTTCTTCGCCGAGAACGATGGCTTCGACCAGTTCGAACCGTGGCTCGCCGACGTTCAGCAGGGCGGCGTGCAGGGACTCCCGCCCCCTGATTTCGCCGTCATCGTCCCAGAGCAGGTTGTACCACAGCTCCAGGGTGCCACCCTCGAGGGTCTTGAGGTGTTTGCCCTCGACGGTGATGACGAAGCCTTTGGGATCATCGGCTTCCTCTTTACTTGGCAAGAGCCAGTCCAGGAACGGGTCATAGATGGTGCCATCCGGTCGTTTGCCGAACCATTTCAGCTCGATCGCCATGCCTTCCTGGATAAGCGGATCAAACGGAATGCGAATGCGCACGCTCTGCAGGTCAGGGTCGAGCGCGCCGTCCTGCGCATCCTCGGCAATGGGCACCGCCAGGCGTTGGAGTTCACCGATGAAGTGGATGAAGCGGCCTTTGGAGTTCTGGATGATCTCGCCGTCGCGCTCCAGTTCGTAGGAAAACCTTGCCTGGGTTTTTGCCAGGGCACGGGCACCGGGGTTGGACAGGAGCACTTCGACCAACGTGGGCGGGTTCTTATCGATGGATTGGCGCACCTTGAGGTCGATGGCGTCACCGTCCAGGGTGGTGCCCGTGAGGTTCATGATGATGACGTCGTCCTTTTTGAACTCGGCCGATGCTGCCCAGACCTGCAGAAGCAGCGGTTCATCTCTACCCAGCTTCTCGAGGTCGAGGATGTCGCCGTCGGCCTGCTTGAGGATGGGCGCCTCCAGCCGTGAGTTGCCGGTGTCGACGACGATGCGCGTTTCCTTGCACCAGTCTTCGGACTGGTTGTGCACCCGGTCGCGGACCATGAAGCTGACGGCCAGGCCTTCGAGGCCGGAGTCGCCGGCTTTGAGGATGGTGGCTTCGTCGATGTGGACCTTGATCGGGTTGGTCAGCGGGTCATCGATCTGCGCCTGGGTGACGGGATCGGACAGCACCAACTGACCGCCCCAGCTCACCGGGATCACATCGTCCACGGCGATGTTTTCATAGGGGCGGTCAGTGCCGCTGCCGGGTTTGGCCTGGATGAGGATGTCGACACCGTTTTTGGCGCTGTCCTTGTCCACGCCATCCTGGACGATCTCCTTCGGGTCGAACGCCATGTACAACCCGGAATGCCCATATTCCGGGTCGGTGTCCTGACCTGCGGGAATCTCGAGTTTGACGTCGAGCTCAAGCGGCGGAGTGAACGGTTCGGCCTGCTGATTCAGCCGCGTCACCCGGTAGGCCAGCAGTGCTGGACCGCTCTGCAAGCGATCCGCCGGGACAAACAGGGTCGTGCGTTCGGACAGCTCGACGGAGTCGGTGACGGTGTGTTGATCCACCCTGCCGTTATTGAGCAGCAGCTCGACCTTGTCGCCCAGGCTCTTGTTCGACCAGACCGGAATCTGGACTTTCAGGCCCTTGTCGGGAAAGTTGAGCCGGGCGGCCGCCAGGTTGATGCCCCACTTGCCGGACGCTAACGCAATGCCGCCGGTGATTTCCGGGGGGAGCAAGAACAGGGGACTGAGGTTTTTCAGGGCTTGAACGAGCATGGGAGGGCACTCCGGCCGGGGTAGGGCGATGGAGTGATTTAAGGCCGGAAGCGGGAGGGTTGGCTACTGTCAGAAATAACAGGTAGGTGAAGTTTCCAGACGAGCGGTCGGCGAGTGTGTGGTGGCGGGTTGAGTACTACCAAAAAAAACGGCCTGCAAAGGCCGTTTTGTTGGTGCGATTTTTCTGCTTGTCACATTATCTGTAAGTCATGGTGAAACAATCCAAAGAAACTAGATCCATCTCAGATGTTTGGACTTCTATACCCCAAATATCGATACTTTGGTGGCTGTAACTAACAAGTTGTGCGTCGAAATTAAGTGGCAGAGTGTATTGATGGATTGGACGGTCATTTTTGTCCAAAAATCTAATCCATAGATTATGAGTTTGTGAGAACCGGAGATAAAAACTGACGCTGGAATAGCCCCAATTGAATCGAATACGCATATGTTGCGACGTGCCGAGGCCTTTCCAATGCATCTCCAGAGTCTGTCCAGAACTTCGACCGGGTAGCGGAGGATAGGGGCCAGTGAAAGTTTCAGACAGTGGACATATCCCGATAAAGCCAGTGCCGCCCACTAAATGGTAAATGGTCATGCTGGTTAGCGGGATATTCAGGCCCGGCGATACGTGTCTCGTTGAGTATTGATCGAATTTTTCAGAAGTTATAGGCACTATTTTGGTGAAGTTGCGCGTCTCGGAATCCTGCCCGGTGGCCACCGCCTTGGCGGATACCGAGTTCGAACCCAGGATGGTAGGCAGAGTGGTAGACCAGAAACCACTTCCGTTGCCTTGCACGATATGTTTGGCACTGTTGTTGTGATAGATCTGCACGCTATAAAAGGGCGTCACCCGACCCTCCAGTGCGACAGAGGCACTGGCGGTATGGCCTCCGTTTAGCAGCTCCCCTCCTGAATGCCTGACTGAATCTAACGTCGCTGTTACATGGAGTTTTGCAGTGAAGACATGGGCGGGAGACTCCAACTGCTCCCCATAAAGCGCCCTGGCCTTGATGGAGTAAGTCTTCTGGCTCAAATTGGCCAGCTTCGTGGTTCCCTCACCCTTGCCATCGAGGGGAATAAGCGCACCGATGGCCGTGCCGCCATCGTAGAGCTGCACAATCTGGTTCGGATCCGCCTCGACGGTCACCGTGACCTCTTCGTCGTAGGTCGTTCCATTCTGGGCGACGGCACCCTTGGAGTCGGAGAGTGCGGTAATGGCTGGTTGGGTGGCGACGCCGATGGTGAACGTTCTCGGCTCACTGTTCTTCTCATCGGCGTCGTATTGGGCAATGGCTATGACACGTTGCGAACCCTCGTCCAATGTCACCTGCACTGTCCATATTCCGCTCTCATTGACGGGAGGCGTGCCTTTTGAAACTCCGTTTATCTGGACGTCGACTTTTTCACCTCGTGTCGCAGTGCCCTCGATCGTCAGGCGCTTGTCGTACGTCAACTCGCCTTCGGGAATGCCGATGTTTTGCGCATTTTTCACGAGGGTGATAACGGGTTTCAGATAGTCATAGCGTGTGCGGATGTTCAGTGGCAGGCTCGGAAAGTCGATCGCGCTGGCTTCTTCCGTACTGCGATCGAAGATCACCTTGCACTTCACCGTGACGTCCGAACGATGAACCAGTTTAAGCAGCTCCGTTCTGAGCAGTGTTTCGTCAAGTCCCTTGGAGGCTTGCGTGTCGTTGAGCGGATGCCCCTTGAGCAAATCGATGGTGTAGGCGCCAGCGGCAGTGCGGCCTTCAACGCTAAGCCAGACACGTTGCCCGGCAGCGATAAAAGGCCAAGGGTTCACCAGAACGCTGGCGTCAATCTTAAACTCCATCAGATCCAGCACTCCGTCTTTGGCGAGCGGAACTTCAGGCTTAGGTAGGTCTTTGTCAGGGTTCTGGAAGCCCAAAATGTTCAGCAGCAGTTCTTCGGACGGAGTCCACAAGTTATAGCGCTTCACTGCGTAGGCAACGGATACCTCGCGACGGATATTGGCACCGACCACTTTGGCGGGCAGGTGAAACGTGACCGTACCAGAGGCGTCGGCAGGTTTTTCGAGATCTTCCGAAGTGCCATCCCCGGGCGTTCCCCGCCATTTCAGTCCGAGTGTGTCCAGTATTTCGTCCATTGACGCGTAGCTGCACTTGATATCAACACCGTTGAGCGCATCCATTGGATTCAGCTTGCCAGTCGGGGCTTGGTCAACCGTGGGCGGCAGCAACCGGCCTACCGGTTCTCCGACCAATACTTCCAGTGGCGCGGTAGCTGTATTTGCCGGTTGCGCCATGAAGGAGGGTGTACCAGACGGTGACGTTGTAACCGATATTCGCCGAGACATACTTGGCGTCTACCCGAAAGCGCACCGGTTGGCTGACAGTCACCATGGTGATAGGTACGCTGCCCGAAGTGGTCCCTATGGGATTGATGCCAATCCAGTGATAAGCCAGCGTGTCGCCCTTGACCCAATTGACCGGTTTGATCAGCACATGGGCCTGGGTGTAAACCTGAGACGGGTCGATAATCCCGTCCTTGGCTTCCTCAACTTCAGGTGCCGGCAACGTGGCCTTCAGCGATCCCACCTCCACCCTCAGGAAGTCGGATTCGCTGACGCCGTAGTTGTCCGTCGAATCGTTGTATACCCGGTAATACAGCTTGAGACTGCCATTGATCAACGCCTGAATGTGTTCGGGCGTCACATGAATAATGACAACGCCTTCTTTCTGTTCGTTGTCGCTGACATCGTGATCTTCCTCGTGAACGTACGGGGTGCTGTCTGATTTCAAGCCTTCCCAAATCAGATGGACTGAGTCCCCATTGGCAATGGCCGGGTAGCGGATTACCACGGTTGCCATCATGACATCGCCGGGCAGAGTTGCCCCGATCACCTCGTTGATTGTCGGTGCCGGCAGCTGCGAGGGATTGCCTATCACATCGGTAAAGGCGCGTTTGGAAGAGAGGGTTTCGCTGCCGTCCATCTTGTGCAGCTCATACGAAGCATCAAGGGTTCCCTGGGCGAAGAGGCTTACAAACGCATAAGGTATAAATTCTTCGAGAATGTAAGGAGGTTTGCCGACAGTGACTTCTGCTGTGAACGTTCGGGGTGCGCTGCCCGGAAGCGGTGTGCCAATCACTCTGATCTTGAGCGTATCGCCCTCAACAAACTCATCGCCACTCTTGATATTGATTAGCAGTGTGACGGGTTGATGATCCAGGTCTTTAAGGTGGATTTGTCCGTCGATCGCTTCCTTGAAAATAGCCGCTTCGAGACGAGCCTCGCCGGCTTCGACTAAAACAGTCGTTTCTTTGGACCATTTTTCGCTGTAGTTCCACAGCCCATCATGGATCTCGTAATGTATTTTCAATGCGCCGGCATCACCGGCGCTCAGGATGTCGGCGGGCAGGGCGGTGATGACAATGTCGTCGGTGCCATCCACATGGGCCTGTGATAACTCAAATGGCAGGAGAAACACGCTGCCCCACCGCACCTGGACGACATCGCCCCGAGCGATACCCGGGTAAACCTTGATGGTCATCGGAACCCCTTTGGCTGCCCACTCTTTAGAGACGCCGTTGTTGATGACATCCAGAGGTAACAGAACCATATCGAGCGCCGAATGCCAGGGTTTATGGGGTTCCTTATCTTCCTTGGCGGGTCTATCCAGTTTGATGAATAGCGTTAACTTGGCAGAAGGGTCGTCGGGAATGGATTCTCCTGCGCGGGTCAATTGGTAATAGCACTCGGCCCAGCCTGACACGACGTCGTTTGTCGGCAGAAAAAAGAACAATCGTTCGTCAACTTCTTCAGGCTTTACTTTCAGCTCATGGATTAATTTTTCGTTCCAGAAGATCTTTAGCGCATCGTTGGTTGCCATGGCCGGGTAAGGGTCGATCACGCAGAACATGCCTTTCTCATGCTCTTCGACCACCGCAATGTTGATACCGCCGTCAGCATCCTCCAGAGGACGGACCATGCCGGCGATGAAGAGTGGCCACGATTGTAATGGCGATATGAGGGAGGCAAGTTCTTCTCGGGGAGTAAACAGGAACCGGCGGAAAGAGGTCATGATCAGCTCCATCTGGAGAAAAGTTTCGCAAAACAGCTGCGGACTGCTCCTCTTTTAGATCAGATAATCGCCTGGCGGCTACTGTCATATCTGACAGGGGAAGCTAGGTTTAAGACGAACGGTCATGTCGTTCACATTGGTTTCTGGGGGGGGGGCGGCCAACCGGGCTGAAACGACGAAACCCGCCATTCCGGTTGAAGGAATGGCGGGTTTTTTAACGTCAAAAGATCGCAGCCTCGTTTCACTCGACAGCTCCTACAGGGTTTGGCGTACACCTGTAGGAGCTGTCGAGTGAAACGAGGCTGCGATTTTTTGATCTACCGTTACTGCTGCGGAACGAAATTATCCAGCATCCGGTTCACCGCCAATTCCCCCAGCATCACCACCTGCTGAATCCCCAGCACCGTGTTGCGATGCGACCCCTCCATCAACCCCGCAAAATTACTCAGCATCACACTCGCTGACGCCAGGGTTTCACAGGCGTTGACCAGCAAGGTTTCGTCATTGGTGTCGGGAGCGATGGAATAAATCGTGCTCGGTTTACGCGGAGTGTCTGCGGGGATGACCGGTTTGAGGTAGTAGTCGAGGGCGCGGTCGGCGGCTTCGTTGAGTTTTTTGGAATCGGGGGTTTCGTAGGGGGAAACGTCGTCGGATTCGGGTGGGTTGGGTGTGATCTTGAACATGGTGAAACTCCTTGATGAGGGGAGCCGTCATCCGTCGCTGCTAAACGAAGTGGGTGGCGGCTGTACGCGGGTTAGCAGACCAGGCATCAAGGAACCCGGCGCACCGAAGTGCCCCACGCATAGCCGCCATATTGCAGATCATCTGACGAAAACACGGTCGACTGATCCGAGGCGGCACCGACGTGCCTTGATGTTCACCGAGCTGCTAAACCCGATCGCTGATGTTCAGCGACCGGGAAACGATAGAGGCCGGGCCCAAGGCGCACAAGCCGGCGGATTCTGGCGCAGTCGTAGGCAACGGCGCAAGGATGTGTAGCCTGAGAGAGTGTCTGGAGATGTGTGTTAAACATCGACGTTTAATACTTGCTCAAGGTCCGGTGACCACGCACCGAATGGATAAACAGATCCGCCCCTTTTACCCTCTGGAATCGCCATCGCGAGCAGGCTCACTCCCACATTTTGATCTTCAGTGAACACAAAACAGGCGAACAACCCAGATCACTGTGGGAGCGGGCTTGCCCGCGAAGAGGCCCAAAAGCCCCCCATAAAACCCGCAGCCTGAAACGCCGCAGGAAAGTGTTCGTCGCAGGATTCGCGAAATGATCCAGCATCCGATTCACCGCCTGCCTGGCACCTCTGACAGCGGATGCCAACTTTCAACCACGTTCATCCCCCTCACATCGGCTCCGGCGGCCCGATCAACCGCCCCATCACTCCAAACAACCCCAACTCCCGAATCACCTCCAGTTCCCCTTTGGTCTCCACCATCTCCGCAATCAACGGCAAATCAATGCTGTTCGTCGCCCGGTAAATCGCATCGATAAACAGCCGCTTGTCACTCTGCTCATCAATGCGCCGGATGTACGCCCCATCGATTTTCAAGTAAGCCAACCCCAGCTGCGTCAAGTTGCCGATCTGACTGAAGCTGCCGCCAAAGTGCTGCAAGCCCATGCGGTAACCGGTGTCGAGCAGGCTGTGGCTCAGGCGTTGTAATTCGTCGGGAGGCGGCAGTTGGCGTTCGTCGATTTCAAGTATCAACAGATGGGCCAGCTCGGGCAGTGATTCGAGCATGTCGATGATTTGTCGCAGTTGCGCCGGGTCGCGCAAGGTGCTGCCGGACAGGCTTAACGCCAGCGGCCAACGATTGACGACGAGGTAGTCGAGCGTGGCTTCGAGCATCGCCAGATCGAAGCGTGCCGACCAACCGAGACGCTCGATCCATGGCAAAAAATGCCCGGCGGCAATGGCCTCGCCCTGCGGGTCGAGCAGGCGCGCGAGGACTTTGTGGTGCAGCACCTGGCTGGTGTCGGCGCATTGCACCACGGGTTGGAAATACAGCTGCATTTTGCCCTCGGTGAGGGCGTCGTCGATCCAGGTGCGCCAGTCGTGTTGGGTGTGGTTCGTCGCGGTATCGGATCGGGCCAGATGCACCCACGGCCGTTCGGGATGTTGCTGCGCCTGGGCCAGCGCTTGATCGAGGCGCAGCAGCACGTCGCTGGCCGGCTCGCCAGGCTGATAGGCAACCACGCCCAAGTGCGCCACGGGCATGCAATCGCTGGCGCCGGTCAGCCGCAGATTTTCCAGGGTGGCGCTGATTTCGGAGGCGAGGCGGGCCGCTTCGGTGCTGTCCAGGCCCGGTGTCAGCAAGCTGAATTCGCCGCCACGGTTGCGCGCCGCCAGCCAGGTGCGTCGTTCCGGCAGATGAGTCAGGCGCTTCAGCAACTCGCCGACGGCGCTGATCAGCCCATCGGTGCGCAGACCGCCCAGGCGTTGGTTGAGACCGATCAAATCGTTGATCCGCAGCATCAGCAAATGGCCGTCGCTGCTTTGCTCCGAGACCAGTAAATGATCGGCCAGTTGCTCATCCAGCAAGCGTCGATTGGCCAGACCCGTGAGGCTGTCCTGATAGGATTCGGCGCGCAGTTTTTCGCTGCGCGTGGCCTCTTCGGAGAACAGCGCCTTGAGCTTTTCGACCATCTGATTCATGGCCAGCACCACGCGTCTCAGTTCAGGTGTGCGCGGCAGTTTTGGCAGGCTGAGAAACTCGCGTTTGCTGATTGCTTCGGCTTGCCTGACCATTTTGTCGAGCGGGCGTAATTGCCGGCGTAACAACCACCCACCGAACACGGCGCTGAGCAGTCCGCAGATCAATAGCCAGATCAGGCTGCCGAGTGTGCTGTCCCAGAGTTTGGCCAGGGCGAACTGCGGATTGCTCAGCACTTCGACCCGCGCCACCTGTTCCCAGCCGCGCATGATCAGCGCGTCGCCACCTTCCGGGCGCAGGTTGACCAGGCTCACAAACCAGCCTGGCACGCCTTCGATCTGCGCCGGTGCGATGCGCTCCACCAACACCTTTTCATCAACGATAGTGACGACGCGGATGCTGCGGAAATAGCCGCTGTCGAAAATCGAGCTGACCATCAATTCAGTCATTGCCGGATCGTCGATCTGCGCGGTCAGCGACAGGCCCAGCGCGGTGGCGGCGTCCTGTGCGTGGGAGCGCAACTGGCCGAGCATCTGTTCGCGAGAGCTTTCCAGGCTGACAAAAAAACTGCCACTGAAGGCCACCAGCAGGAACAGGCAAATGGCGAGAAACAACTGTTTGCGCAATGACATAAAACGCTCCTTGCGATGGCGGTTAGCCTTCGCCGACGGCGAACCCTTCGGCTTGCATTTTTTTCAGCACGTCCTGCCAGCGCGACAATTTCTTCGAGTCGCTGCTGCGTTTGCCGCCATTGGCCCCCGGCAAATACAGGCCTTCGGCGTTGAAGGCGTACACCGGCAACAGGTCTTTACGTTGGGAGGCGGGGCGGATCTCGCCGATCAGGTTGTCGAGCACCAGCGGCTCGGCCGTGGGGCTGCTGTAGAAGGTCAGCACCATGTGCGCCTGGTTCTGGTTCAGGGCCTTGACGTAGGTGATGCGCAGTTTCTCGCTGGGAATCCCGAGTTGGCGCAGGCTGAAATATTTCGCCAGGGCGTAGTCTTCGCAGTCGGCGGCGCCCTTGATCAGCGATTCTTCCGGCGTCGCCCAGTAATCGGTCTGACGCCAGATGCGCGTGTCGTCCTGAAAGCTCAACTGTTGATTGAAGAAGCGATTGACCGCGTCCAGTTGCTCGCGCTCGGGTTGGTTGAGTTCGCTTTTGAGCATTCGACTCCAGGCCTCGATTCGTCCTTGGGCGGGGCCGAGCGGGCCGTAGCGCTTTTCGGCGATTTGCAGGATCTGCGCAAAGTCCCAGTCGGCCCAGACACTGCCCAGCCCCGTCAGTAGAAAACTGGCCAGCAGCAGCCATCCGCCGAGCCGAAGTCGGAGCGTTTGCCATCCTGGACTACGCCGGCGACGGGACATGTCTGGCTGCTCGGGTGCAGATGAGAGAAGTCTAGGCGGTGTTTTCAGCGAGGAAGGACAAAAATTGTCGGTTTGCACACGGATTTGTAGCAGCTGGCGAAGCCTGCGTTCGGCTGCTACAGGGACCGTGGAGGTTTCAGGGTTTGCGCAGGGTTTTCTGTCTGAGGATGTAGATCGTCACCAGCACAGCGCTGGTCAGCATGAACCCGCGCGCCCACGGCAGGGGCACCAGGTAGCAGGAGAAGAGGATGCTTACCCACATCAGGCCGATGGCGTAGACCTTGCCCTTGAGCGGGATGCCGTTGCCGTCGAGGTAGTCGCGAATCCACGGGCCAAGCCGAGGATGCTGAACCAGCCACTGATAAAACCGTGGCGAACTGCGGGCGAAGCAGGCAGCGGCCAGCAGCAGGAAAGGTGTAGTGGGCAATACCGGCAGGAAAATCCCGATCACCCCCAGCGCTACGCTCAGCCAGCCGATGGCCAGCAGCACGTAGCGCAACATCAGGGAGCGGTTGCCTATGGGGTTGTCCATAGGCAAAACCTTAGTGGTGACGTGGCTTGAGGATCGCCGGTTTTTCGTCTGGCGCCTGGCACAGGAGGTACAGCGCGGTCAGGGCTTCCGGGATCTGCACGATCATGTCGTCCATCAGGTTGGCGTCTTTGGCGATGTCTTCGAACTCAGGCTGTTCGTCGAACAGGCCCGAACCGACCATGATCGGCAACAGCATTTCGCTGACTTCGTCTTCGGCGGTTTCGAACCAGGCCGCTTCGCGCAGGAACACGCCTTCCATGAAACCGATGCACCAGCCGCGCAGGTCGGAATCGTCCGGCTCCTCGCCCAGGTCCAGGTCGCATGGCAGCTCGAACTCTTCATCGGACGCCAGTTGGCGCGCGATGTGAGCCTTGAGGGCCAGCAGGGTGGATTCGATTGCTTCACGCTCGGTGTCGTCGGCGTAATGCGGTTCTTCAGCGAAGAGGGCGTCGATCCATTCACGATCCGGAACCTCTTCGGAACAGATCGAAAGCGCAGTGAGGTAGCCGTGGGCGGCCACGTAGTCCAGCGCCTCGTCATGCAGTTCGTCGGCGTCGAGGAAGACTTGCAAACGGGTTAGTTGCTCAGCGAAGGACATTAAAGGGCTACCTTGGGGAATTAACAGATGCGGGAATTCTAGGCCTTCTTGAGCGCCCAGGCCAGCCGCGCGGGATATTTGCACCCTGGGTACCCCGCAAACACCGCCCTGTAGGAGCTGTCGAGTGCAACGAGGCTGCGCTCTTTTGATCTCGCCCTTGACCTTGGCGGCCTGAAAGCCGACCAGGCTCTTGTTGATGGTGTACATATCCATTTCTGCGGTAACGGCGGCTGGCGGTTTCGCCCTTACGGCGAGTCCCTTTTGGCAAACGCCCCAAAAGGAACCAAAAGGTCTCGCCCCAAGCGTCCGGCCCCTCGCTAAGGCTCGGCGTTCCTTCGCTCCGGTATCCATCCGGGGACACTGCCCTACGGTTGGCTTCGCTGCACCTACATGCAGCGTGTTCGACTGCGTCGAACGGCGCTGCGCGCCACTCCCCGGATGAACACCTGCACTCAGCCTCCCGAAGGGGCGGGTGGATCAAGATCAAGAGCTGCAGGCGAGCTAACGCTCGGCCTGTTGAGTGGTGAGAAGCTTCGGGTGTACACCGCCCCTGTAGGAGCTGTCGAGTGCAACGAGGCTGCGATCTTTTGATCTTGCCCTTGACCTTGGCGGCCTGACAGCCGACCAATCTCTTTCAGATGTACACAAATCAAATGTGGGAGCCTGCTCCCACAGGTTTTGTGTTGCATCGGCATTCGTGTGTCTTCTCAGCGGCACCCTTTGCCGGGCAGGCGTCGGGTATACTCGCGCGTTTTGTGATGCCCTGCTGGCGTCGCGGCTGTGATGTGAAGCGTCATGCAATGCGCACTTACGATTTGTCGGTGCAGCCTTGGTGGTTCTGAACCAGCCTTGCAGGGATGTTTTTGTGATTTTTGGAGTTTTTATGCTCGAACAGGCTCAACGCGTCCTCAAGGACATCTTCGGCTACGACAGTTTCCGTGGCCGCCAGGGTGCAATCATTGAGCGCGTGGCCAGTGGCGGCGACGCCCTGGTGCTGATGCCTACCGGTGGCGGCAAATCCTTGTGCTTCCAGGTGCCGGCGCTGCTGCGCGAAGGCCTGGCGGTGGTGGTATCGCCGTTGATCGCACTGATGGACGATCAGGTCGCGACCCTCGAAGAGCTCGGCGTCGCCGCCGCTGCATTGAACTCCACGCTGAGCGCCGAGCAGCAGCGTGATCTGGCGGCGCGGATCAAGCGCGGCGAAGTGAAGATGCTCTATCTGGCGCCCGAGCGTCTGGTCCAGCCACGCATGCTGGCCTTCCTGCAAAGCCTTGAAATCGCCCTGTTCGCCATTGACGAAGCGCACTGCGTGTCCCAGTGGGGCCATGACTTCCGTCGTGAATACCTGCAATTGGGCCAGTTGGCGGAGCTGTTCCCCAACGTTCCGCGTATTGCCCTGACGGCCACGGCCGACAAGCGCACCCGCGAAGAAATCGTCGACCGTTTGCATCTGCAGAACGCCGAGCGCTTTCTCTCGAGCTTTGACCGTCCGAACATTTTCTACCGCATCGTGCCCAAGGAGCAGCCGCGCAAGCAGTTGCTGGCGTTCCTCGCCGAGCGCCGCAGTGACGCCGGCATCGTCTATTGCCTGTCGCGCAAGAAAGTCGACGAAGTCGCGGTGTTCCTCAGCGAACAGGGCTTCCCCGCGCTGCCGTACCACGCCGGTCTGCCCAACGACACCCGGGCCCATCACCAGAAGCGCTTCCTCAACGAAGAAGGGCTGATCATGGTCGCCACCGTGGCGTTCGGCATGGGCATCGACAAGCCGAACGTGCGCTTTGTCGCTCACCTCGATTTGCCGAAATCCCTTGAGGCGTACTACCAGGAAACCGGTCGCGGCGGTCGTGATGGCCTGCCGGCGGATGCCTGGATGGCCTACGGCCTGCAAGACGTGGTGATGCTCAAGCAGATGCTGCAAAACTCCGAAGGCGACGAGCGCCACAAGCGTCTGGAGCAGCACAAGCTCGACGCCATGCTCTCGCTTTGCGAAGAAACCCGCTGCCGTCGCCAAACCTTGCTGGCCTACTTCGACGAAGACATGCCCGAGCCGTGCGGCCATTGCGACAACTGCGTCGATGGCGTGCAAACCTGGGACGCCACCGAGCCGGCCCGTCAGGCGCTCTCGGCGATCTACCGCACCGGTCAGCGTTATGGCGTCGGGCATCTGGTGGATGTATTGCTGGGCAAGGATAACGAAAAGATCCGCAGCTTCGGTCATCAACATCTGTCGGTGTACGGCGTAGGCAAGGCCATGGGCGAGAGTGAATGGCGCTCCCTGTTCCGCCAGCTGGTGGCCCGTGGTCTGGCCGACATTGACCTTGAAGGCTACGGCGGCCTGCGCCTGAGTGACACCTGCCGGCCGTTGCTCAAGGGCGAAGTGACCCTGGAACTGCGCCGCGACCTCAAGCCGCAAACGACCGCCAAAAGCAGCAAGAGCCAGGCGAGCCAGCTGGTTCGCGGCGAAGAACGCGAACAGTGGGAGGCCTTGCGCGCCTTGCGTCGCAAACTCGCCGAGGAACACGGGGTGCCGCCGTATGTCATCTTCCCCGACTCGACACTGCTGGAAATGCTCCGCAGCCAGCCGACCTCGCTGGCGGAAATGGCCACGGTCAGCGGCGTCGGCGCGCGCAAGCTCGAACGCTACGGCGAGGCCTTCCTCGAAGTGCTGGGCGGCCAGGTCGAGGCGCCGAAAGTCGTCGCCGACGTGCGCCACGAACTGATTACCCTCGCTCGCGCCGGCATGACGCCGCTGCAGATCGCCAGTCAGCTGCAATGTTCGGAAAAGAATGTCTACACCATGCTCGCCGAAGCGATCGGCAAGCAGCAGTTGTCGCTCGAGCAAGCGCTGGACCTGCCCGAAGAGTTGATGGGCGAGGTACAGGATGCCTTCCTCGATGGCGAGGGTGAGTTGCCACCGGTGTCGGAAATTGCCGCGCTGTTCGCCGGGAGGGTGCCGGAAGGTGTTTTGTACTGCGTTCGGGCGGCACTGCAATCGGAATTCGAGGTTTAACTGACCTGTTACAGTGATGTAACGATTCACTACAGACCAGACCTTGCCTCAAGCCAACGGTCATGCTTAGCTGACTAATAATTAGTTTTTCTCTATTTCAGTCTAATCATGAGTGTTTTATGCCGTTAACCGATCAACACCGTTTTGGCATGCAACTGGCCCAGATGTCTCGCGGCTGGCGTGCCGAACTGGATCGCCGTCTGGCGGGCCTGGGTCTGTCCCAGGCGCGCTGGCTGGTGCTGCTGCACCTGGCGCGTTTCGACGAAGCACCGACCCAGCGTGAACTGGCGCAAAGCGTCGGCGTCGAAGGCCCGACCCTGGCGCGGTTGCTCGACAGCCTGGAAAGCCAGGGCCTGGTTCAGCGTCAATCGGTGCTGGAAGACCGTCGGGCGAAAAAAATCGTTCTCTGTGCTCCGGCCCGTCCTCTGATCGAACAAATTGAAACCATTGCCACGCAACTGCGCCGCGAATTGTTCGATGGCGTCGATGAGGCGGACCTGAAGGTGTGCATGCGGGTCCATGGTCACATTCTGGCCAACCTGGAAAAATCTTGAGGCATAACCGCGCGTCAGCTTTTTGAGATACCCCGTTGGGCAGACTATAAAGAACTACTAGGCAATATCGTGTTCGTACCGGATGTGCGAACGCGTACAGGTTGGTTCTGGTTATCTAAGGGATGCTCATGCTCGAGAGTTGGCACGTTGTACTGCGGTGTTGCGCCAGGCTGCTTCTGGTCGGTGGTGCTGTCACTTACTCGGCATTGGCCCCTGCGCTGGGATTGGGCGACATTACCCTTCATTCCGCGTTGAATCAGCCGTTGCGCGCCGACATCGGCCTGGTGGATGTGGGTGGGCTGGAGGAGGGCGAGCTCTCGGTCAGCCTGGCTACAGCAGAGGAATTCACCCGTGCCGGCGTCGATCGGGTGTTCTTCCTCAACGACCTGAAGTTCACGCCGATCCTGCGCGGCAACCGCAGCCTGATCCGGGTAACCTCCAACAAACCGGTCAACGAACCTTTCCTGAATTTTCTGGTGCAGCTCAATCAGCCCAACGGCCGTTTGCTGCGCGAGTACACGGTGCTGATCGATCCACCGGGTTCGCCGGGGATCGTGCCGGCCGACGACGAACCCGTTGCCAGCCCGCAAAACTCTCCATTCCCAAGCGTCAAACCGGCCACTGCGCCTGCTCCGGCGGCGAAGAAACCTGCGCCGGCGCCGGCCGTCATTCAACCTTCCGCACCCGTGCCCGATCCTGTTGCCGAACAACTGGCTGCCAGCGTGCTGCAAAACCAGCAGCTGCAAAAAACCATCGATGAGCTGAATGCGAAGCTTCAAGCTCAGGACGAGCAGATTGCGGGTCAGAAAAAACAGGTGAGCGAACTGCAAACCCACCTGGCTGAGGTCAATCAGGCGCCGCCGGTGACGCCGGCAGCGGTGGCGCCTGCGCCCGTCGTCGTTGAAGAACCCGAGGCTAGCCATTGGCCGCTGATTATCGGCTTGCTGGTGCTGATCGCCCTGGTGTTGCTGGGGCTGTTTGTTCGACGTCGACGCCAGCAGCTTCAGGCGTTGCCCGAGTCTTCGCCCGTTTCACCCTCGCAACCTGAGCCTGTGCTTGAGCGTGCGGCGCAATCTGCGGTGCAGCCGATGCTGAAACCCGCTTCCGAACATCGTGAAGAAACCCCAACCGGCGATGTGTTGGAAGGCGTTGGTATCTACCTGGCCTATGGTCGTTTTTCCGAAGCGGTCGGTTTGTTGCGAGAAGCATTGGTCAAGGAACCACAGCGCACGGACCTGGGTGTGCAACTGCTGGAAGTCCTCGGCAAACAAGGTGATGCTCCCGCCTATGACGCACAGGAAAAAAACCTGCGTGACCACGGGTTTGACGAAGACAAGCTTCAAGCGATCCGCGCCCGCTCTCCGAAACTCGGCAATGCGCCACCGGTGGCCGCAGCGGCAGTTATCACTCCCGCGTCAGCGGCACCTGCCGATGAGTTCCAGTTGAACCTGGATGACCTGTCCATGGATTCCAGCTGGGACCTGATCAGCCCTTTCGACAATGCATCCACCGCCAAACCTTCGAATGCACCGTCTCTCGCAACAGAACCTGCATTCAATTCGAATTTGCACGTGTTGCCCGATGTGTTCGAGATGCCTGAAGAACCAACGCTGGATGAGCCCGAGCTTGAGTGGGACGCCGAAACGGACTCACAAGCGCTGGACGACGATTTTCTTGACGAATTCAGCGATGCCGGCCCGTCACTGGAACTTGAGCCGTTAAATTTGCTGCCAGCCGAGCCGACCAGCGCCGACAAGCTGGAACAAGCCCAGACCTGTATCGATGACGGCGATCTGGACAGCGCCATCGAATTGCTCAACGAGTTGCTGAAGGAAGGCGATGAGCCGCTCAAGCAGACCGCCCGGAGCCTGTTGGCCGGAATCCGCTGAGCCACTACTATAGCGGCGCCCTCTGGCTCAGGAGTCCTGCCCATCATGACCACGCATAAACCGGAAATCATCATCACCTATTGCACGCAATGCCAATGGCTGTTGCGTGCGGCCTGGCTGGCCCAGGAGCTGCTCAGCACCTTCGGCGATGACCTGGGCAAAGTGTCGCTGGTGCCCGGCACTGGTGGCGTATTCCATATTTTTTGTGACGATGTGCAGCTCTGGGAGCGCAAGGCCGACGGTGGTTTTCCGGAGGCCAAGGTGCTCAAGCAGCGGGTCCGCGATCAGATCGACCCTGACCGCGACCTCGGCCACAACGACCGCACTCAGTGAGACGCGGCTTCGGCGGCCACGGTTTTTTTGCTTGAGCCGCCGGACAGTCTGCTGGAGACCACGATCGCGACGATGATCAATGCGCCGCCGATCAGCATGCGCAGCGTCGGGTTTTCATTGAACAACAGCCAGGCCATGGTGATCCCGTAGACCGGCTCCAGGGCGAACACCACCGCGGCGGTGCGCGCCTTGATCACCGCCAGGCTGGCGACGAACAAGCTGTGGGCGACACCGGTGCAGAACACCCCGAGCAAACCGATCCAGAGCCAGTCGATGGCGCGGACTTCGCTCAACTGCGGTGCCGCCACCGGCAGCAAACACAGCGCGACCACCACGTTCTGACACAGCGCCGCCTGCACCGGCGGGATTCTTCCGGAGCTGGCGCGGTTGGTCAGCGACAGCAGGGCGAACAGCAAGCCCGAACCGACGGCCCAGAGCAAACCGGTGGTGGCGCCGCTCGCCAGATCGAAGTCAGGCGTGACCAGCACCAGACCAATACTCACCAGCACCACTAGCAGAATTTCATTGGCGCGGATCCGCTCGCGGAATATCAGCCCTTCGAGGATCACGGTGAACGCCGGGAAGCTGGCGAAACCTAGGGTCGCGATCGCCACGCCGGCGACTTTCACCGCAATGAAGAAACTCACCCAATGCCCGGCCAGCAGCAAACCGCTGAGCAGCAGACGGCGCCAGTCCTGCGCTTCGAGTTTGTACCAGCGCGTGTTGCTGGCGAACCGCGCGAACACCGCCAGGGCGAGCACGGCAAATGCTGCACGGCCAAACACGATGACGGCGGGCGAGGCGGTAGCGAGTTTGCCGAACACACCGGTCAGGCCGAACATCAATGCGCCGATATGCAGGGCGCCAAGGGCGGTACGGGGAGTCATTGCATTCCTTGATATTGAACCGGGCCAACAAACGCCGCCGACCCAGTATGGCCGTGGGACTACATGGGACTACATGGGACTACGTGGGACTACGTGGGACTGTAGGAGCTGTCGAGTGAAACGAGGCTGCGATCTTTTGACTTTGATTTTAAAAAACAAGATCAAAAGATCGCAGCCTCGTTTCACTCGACAGCTCCTACAGTCCTACAGTTCAGCAGTCCAACGGTCCTACATTGAACCGTGTGGCGCCGGTTGTGTCTGTCGGCAAACTATCGACTTTTGTCGCCAGCCTCGCGCCGCAGTTTGCCCGGGGTCGCCCCAAACTCGCGCAACACCGCCGCCGCAAACGCACTTTGAGAACTGTAACCGACCCGACTGGCAATCTCGCCGATGGGCAATGGCGAATCCCGCAACAGCCCCACCGCAATATGCAGCCGCCGACTGCGGATGTAATCCATGGGCGTCTGCCCGCATTCAGCGATAAACCGCGCATGCAACCGAGCACTGGACAACCCGGCGATGCCTGCCAGATCGGCGACTTGCAGCGGATACGCCGCGTACTGATCGATGTGCACATTCAGCGCCGCATACGGCAGGCGTCGACCGCCCACGATTTCAGGCCTGGCGTTGTTGAGGCTGGCCAACAGCAGCACCGCACCTTGCTGGGCAATCAGCGGGTCACTGACCTGACTGCCCGCCAACCAACTCACCAATTGGCTTTGCCCGGCATCCAGCGGCAGGCGACCGGCGTTGTCGAGCAACCGGCGGCTGGCGTCGGCGTGATCGCCAAGGGACTGCGAAACCCATTGATCGCTCGGTATATCCAGCACCAGGCAGCGGCTGCCATTGCTGCTGCCGCAGGCATGATGGAAACCCGACGGCACCACCACGAAACTTTGCTGAACCACCTGACTGCCATGCCCGTCGACCTCGAAATCCAGCGCACCCGACAGCCCGAACACCAGTTGCGCGTGGTCGTGGCTGTGGACGATCAGGTCTTTGGTGTATTGGCGAAGCGTGAGGATCGGTCTCATCGCAGGTCTCCAAGTCTAGATGCGGCCAGTCTACACCGGCCGGGCGTTGTCACAGGATTGACTCGCGGTTGTCATGGGCAATTAACCGGACCGGCGCAAGCTTGCCAAAACTTGCCCAGAGGGTTGCCCATGACCAGCGCCGAGCTCGCCAAACCCAGCCGTAAGCAACGTGTGCGGACCTTGTGGATTTCCGATGTGCATTTGGGCACCCGGGACTGCCAGGCCGAACACCTGTCGCAGTTTCTCAAGGGCTATCACGCGGACAAGATCTACCTGGTCGGCGACATCATCGACGGCTGGAAACTGCGCGGCGGCATGTACTGGCCTCAGGCGCACACCAACGTGATCCGCCGCTTGCTGACCATGAGCAAGCGCGGCACCGAGGTGATCTACGTCACCGGCAACCACGACGAATTCCTGCGCCGCTACTCGAAGCTGATTCTGGGCAATATCCAGCTGGTGGACGAAGCGGTGCACGTGACCGCCGATGGTCGCCATCTGTTGGTGATCCATGGCGACCAGTTCGACGTGATCACCCGTTATCACCGCTGGCTGGCGTTTCTGGGCGATTCGGCCTACGAGTTCACCCTGACCCTCAACCGCTGGCTCAATCACTGGCGCGCCCGATATGGCTACGGCTACTGGTCGTTGTCGGCGTACCTAAAGCACAAGGTGAAAACCGCAGTCAGTTTCATCAGCGATTTCGAAGAAGCCATCGCCCACGAGTGCGTGAAACGCGAGTTGCATGGGGTGGTGTGCGGGCACATTCACCATGCCGAGATTCGCAAGGTCGGCGGGGTGGATTACCTCAATTGCGGGGACTGGGTGGAGTCGTGCACGGCGTTGATCGAGCATTGGGACGGGTCGATCGAGTTGTATCGGTTGGCGGATGCGCAGGCGCGGGAAGCGGAGTTGAAAGCCTTGAAGATTGCAGAGCCGGCGTGAACAGCAATATCAAAAAGATCGCAGCCTCGTTTCACTCGACAGCTCCTACAAGGGCCATGCGTACACCTGTAGGAGCTGTCGAGTAAAACGAGGCTGCGATCTTTTGATCTCAAGCCGGCGAATGTTCCTCCATCGCCGCTTTGTAAATCGAATTCTTCGGCTGCGCAAACAACCGCTCCATCATCGGTTCAAAGAAGCTCAGCGGTAATGTCTCATAAGCCGGATCAAACGCCGCCGCATCGTACTTGGCACAAAATTCAATGGTCGCCTGATACTGCGGATGCCCGTTGAATTGCTCGCGTAAATGCCGATCCATCCCCAGGTGATGAAAGAAGTAATACCCCTGGAATATTCCGTGCTTCTCCACCATCCACAGGTTCTCGGCACTGACGAACGGCTTGAGGATTGCAGCAGCGATGTCCGGATGGTTGTAGGAACCCAGCGTGTCGCCGATGTCGTGAAGCAGCGCGCAGACCACATATTCTTCATCGCGGCCATCGCGCCAGGCACGGCTGGCGGTTTGCAAGGAGTGGGTCAGACGATCCACCGGGAAGCCGCCAAAATCACCCTCCAGCAATTTCAGGTGCGCCACAATTCGTGACGGCAATTGCTTGGCGTAGGCACTGAAGTCGGCGGCGATGATTGCCCAGTCTTCCTGCGTGCCGTCCTGCATGTGGGTGAATCGGGCGTTGGCGTTCATCAGCTATCCTCTTGTTCTATCGAAAGGGATGTCTTGAGTGTAGGACTTGGATCCAATATCGCACTGGCTACGCAGGACGCTTTGCTGGCCAATGGAGCCTAGAACGGCACGCGACCCAGAAGCATGTCGCGGTACATGACAAAGTCGCCGAGCAGACTATAAAGAGGATGCTGGAACGTGGCGGGGCGGTTCTTCTCGAAGAAGAAATGCCCGACCCAGGCGAAGCTGTAACCCGCCAGCGGCAAGGCCAGCAGCATCAACCAGGCGCCTTTGCCGATGGTCAGCGCCAGAATGAAGATGACCAGGCTGGTACCGACAAAATGCAATCGTCGACAGGTGCTGTTGCTATGTTCGCTGAGGTAATACGGGTAGAACTCAGCGAAGCTGTTGAAACGTCTGATGTTTTCCACGACTGCGATCTCTGTGGTTATTGTTCTGATTGCAAGTTGTTCTGCGGGTAGCTTATTTGAGTCTAGAGTGATCATTGGCATCAGCCAGTGACAATGGGCGCCACTTTAGTATCCTTCGCAAATTTGCCGCGGTAGACGGCTCACAAAACAGTAAGTAAACGCCATGAGCGAACGAACGACTTCTGCAAGCTGGGCGATGGGGATTGTCAAAGCACTGGAAATGGACGGCCTGGATTGCCGGGCACTGTTCAAGCAGCTGGGGCTTGACTACGCATCGCTGGATGATCCGGATGCGCGCTTCCCGCAAGACTCCATGACACGGCTGTGGCAGCGCGCGGTCGAGCTGTCGGGCAACCCGGCGATTGGCCTGAACATGGGCAAGGTGGTGCGACCGGCCTCTTTTCATGTGGCCGGCTACGCGCTGATGTCCAGCCAGACCCTGGCCGAAGGCTTTCAGCGGCTGGTGCGCTATCAGCGGATCATTGCCGAAAGTGCTGACCTGAGTTTCCGCCTGCTGGATGAAGGGTATGCGCTGATTCTGACGGTGCACGGCGATCACTTGCCACCGACCCGCCAGAGCGCCGAAGCGTCGCTGGCCTGCGCGCTGGCGCTGTGCGGCTGGTTGACCGGGCGCACGTTGCAACCGCGCAAGGTGCTGATCCAGGGCAATCAGCCCGTCGATCTCGAACCCTATAAACTCGCTTTCCATGCGCCGCTGGTGTTCAACGCGCCTTATGACGCCTTGATCTTCGAACGCGCCGACATGGAGGCGCCACTGCCGACCGCGAACGAGGCGATGGCGTTGTTGCATGACCGGTTTGCCGGCGAATACCTGGCGCGGTTTTCCGAGAGCCGCGTCACCCACAAGGCGCGGCAGGTGCTGTGCCGTTTGCTGCCCCAGGGCGAACCCAAGCGCGATACGGTGGCACAGACGCTGCACTTGTCGCAGCGCACGTTGCAGCGCCGCTTGCAGGAAGAAGGCACCAGTTTTCAAACGTTGCTGGACGACACTCGACGTGAACTGGCCGAGCAATACCTGGCGCAGCCCAGCATGACCTTGCTGGAAATTGCCTACCTGTTGGGGTTCGCCGACCCGAGCAACTTCTTCCGCGCCTTCAGGCGCTGGTTCGACGCAACGCCCGGCGAGTACCGGGCGCGGCTGACGGGCACGCCGGCGGTTGTCAGTGGCGCCAGAACGCAGGAATACACAGAACAAACACCGTAATGATCTCCAGTCGGCCCAGCAGCATGCCGAACGAGAGAATCCACTTGGCGGCGTCCGGCAGGGTGGCGAAGTTACCCGCCGGGCCGATGGTCTCGCCCAGTCCCGGACCGACGCCGGACACGGTGCTGGCCGCACCAGTCAGGGCGGTCATCCAGTCGACACCGAGCAGCGACAGCAGCAATGCAATCACGCAGATGGTGATGGCGAAGAAGAATGAAAAGGTCAGGATCGACCGCACGATCTCTTCGTCGAGACGGTGGCCGTTGTACTTCTGCTTGATCACCGCGCGCGGGTGAATCAATTGGTTAAGGTTGGCCTTGAGCAGGATGTAGGCGACCTGGAAACGGAAAATCTTGATCCCGCCCGCCGTCGAGCCCGAGCAACCGCCGACAAAACCCAGGTAGAAGAACAGCATCAGCGAGAAATTGCCCCACAGGCTGTAGTCCCCCAGTGCAAATCCTGTCGTCGTGACCACCGAGGTCACGTTCAGCGCCACATGCCGTAGCGCCTCCAGCCAATGCAGTTTGGTGGTCCACCAGTACCAGGTGCCGAGCACCAGCCAGGTCACCAGCAACATGCCGAGCAAGCCTTGAACCTGCTGATCCTTGATCAGTGCCCGACGGTTGCCGCGCAAGGTCGCCACGTACAGGGTGAACGGCAGGCTGCCGAGAATCATGATGACGATCGCCACCCAATGCACGGCAGGCTGCGTCCACTTGGCCAGGGACTGGTCCGAGGTGGAGAACCCGCCTGTGGAGATCGCCGACATCGCATGGTTGATCGCATCGAACGGGCTCATTCCGGCCCACCAGAACGCCAGGCTGCCGAGAATGGTGATGCCCACATACGCGGCAACGATCAAGCGCGCCACCATGTGCGAGCGGGGCATGACCTTTTCGGAGCGGTCGGACGATTCTGTCTGGAACAGCCGCATGCCACCGATGCGCAGCAGCGGCAGAATCGCTACCGCCATGCCGATAAAGCCGATGCCGCCAATCCAGTGCAGCAACGAGCGCCACATCAAGATGCCGGGGGACATGTTGTCCAGGCCCGTGAGCACCGTCGAACCAGTGGCGGTGATGCCGGACATGCTTTCAAAGAACGAGTCGGTGTAGCTGATGTGCTGGGTCAGCAGAAACGGCAACGCGGCGAAGATGCACACCACAAGCCAGCTGCTGACGGTCAGCAGGTACATGTCGCGCGGCCGCAGGTGCACGTGTTCCGGGCGACCGGGGATGACCAGCGCGAGGCCTGCGACAAAGGTGATCATGCTCGCCCAGAGGAACGACGGCAGATCGCCGGTGCGTTCGAAAATCACCAGCGTGGCCATGGGCACGACCATGGCGATGGCCAGCGTGATCAGGAAGATGCCGATGATAAAACCAATAGTCCGTAAGGTCGGCAACGCCATGAAGTCCGCTCGGGCTGAAGAAGGGAAGGCCGCCATTCTACCTGCGGGGCAGGGCATGTAAACCGGCACCGCCAACGCACTTGCAGCTAGAATAGCCGCACATATTTTTCAGGAGGTGGCCGATGCAGGCTCTCGACGCTTTGCTCAACCGTGTTTCCGTTCCACGACTGCTCGAACCGGCCCCCACTGCAGAACAGCGTGAAGTGCTGTTTGCCGCCGCAATGCGCGCGCCGGACCACGGCCATTTGCAGCCTTGGCGATTTTTGACAGTGGAAGGTGCAGCGCGCGAGCAGATGGGCGAGTTGCTGGCCGAAGCGGCGAAGCTGCAAGACAGCGACGTGTCCGAAGCGGCGTTGGACAAGGCACGTAACGGCCCATTGCGTGCGCCGCTGGTGGTCGTGGTGATTGCGCGGATACAGGATCACGTCAAATACCCGAAATCCGAGCAATTGCTGGCGGCGGGATGTGCGGCTCACGGGATTCTGCTGGCGGCTTATGCGCAAGGTATTGGTGCGGTGTGGCGCACAGGGGATCTGGCCTATTCGGCGCATGTGGCCAAGGGTTTGGGGTTGGCGGAGGGAGAAGAGGTCATCGCGTTTCTTTACCTGGGCACGCCGCAGAAAGAACCGCGCGTGGCGGAGAAGGTGGATTTGACTGAGTTTGTCAGCGCCTGGCCTAAGGGCTGAAGATCAAGAGATCGCAGCCTCGTTTCACTCGACAGCTCCTACAGGGGCACGCGTAAACCTTGTAGGAGCTGTCGAGTAAAACGAGGCTGCGATCTTTCAAGTCACCACTGCGTTACGGTTGAATTACTGCGCCTGGCACCAACGGCAATTCCAGGCTGGCAATGAATCCGCCTTGCGGATGATTGGCCAGCACCAGGCTCCCGCCATGCCGCTCTGCCGCGCGACGCGCAATGGCCAATCCCAAGCCATGCCCGGCCGCGCTCTGCCCCGGTGCCCGATAGAACGGCTCACCCAGCAGATTCAAATGCTCGGCATCGACACCGGGCCCATGGTCCCTGACGCTGACCACAATCCGCTCACCCTGACGCACCGCCTGCATTTCAATTGACTGCCCCACGGGATTGAAGCGCTGGGCGTTGCGCAGCAAGTTGTCGAGGGCACGCTCGATCATCGTCGGCCAGCCTTTGAGGTTCAGCTGCGGTTCGGCGTCGAGGCGCACGGTCTGCTCCGGCGAACCCAATTGCGCGTCCTTCTGCAGCGTGTTGAGCAACGCATTCAGGTCCACGTCTTCAGCACTGGCGTTGTCGGCATCGACCCGCGCCAGCACGAGGATTTCGCTGATCAGCGCTTCGAGTCGATCGCACTCACGGGTCAAGCGTGGCGCGAGTTTTTCCCGTTCTTCGGGAGTGGCCCGTTCGGCCAGCGCCAAGGCAATGCGCAGTCGCGCCAGCGGTGAACGCAGTTCATGGGACACATCGCGCAGCAATTGCCGCTGGCTGCCGATCAGGCTTTGCAGGCGCGCGCCCATGCGGTTGAAGTCGTTGGCCAACACACCAAACTCGTCGCGACGGTTGGCGAGTTTCACCAGGCTGTTCTGCTGATAGGTGGTTTGCCCAAGGTCATGCACCGCGCCGCGCAAGCGGTTGAGCGGTCGGGTGATGGACAAGGTCACGAACAGGCTGAAGAGGGTCAGCACCACCAGCGCAATACCCAGCGCGCTCAACGGCCAGAGCAGGCTTTCGCGGTGCCATGAGTCCAGTTCCGGGTGTGGAATACGGTAGATCAGCAGGTAGGTGTCGCCGGTTTTTGCGCTGGTGTATTCGTCGGTCAGACGTCGCCACGGCAGGCGGCGATCGTCGTTGTTCTGCCGTGCTTCGAAAGCCGCTGCACGGCGGGGGAAGGTGCCGCGCACCACCGGGTCGCCGCTCTCGTTGAGCACCTGAACGTCGATGTGATACTGGCGTTTGCGCTGCTCCAGAATGTCCTGGGCCGCTTCTTCGCCCTGGGCTTCGTAGGTTTGTGTCCATTGTTCGGCGAGGGTGTTGAGGCCCGGGTGGCGGCTGAGAATCCACGCGTCCTGGTTAAGCATGTGCCCCAGCAGAATGGACAGCCCTGCAACCAGAGCGATGGCCAGCCAGAAGCTGGCCAGGATACGCCAGAACAATGAGCGCACAGAAAATCCTCAGACAATGAAAACCAATGTGGGAGCGGGCCGACCTGTAGGAGCGAGGCTTGCCCGCGAAAGCGATTTAACATTCAACACCGCTGTTGATCATGAAATCGCTTTCGCGGGCAAGTCGGATCGCCGCACCGCTCGCTCCTACAATGGCAAAAAACCCGACGGGGTTAGCCGTCGGGTCCGGGTTAACGCATTATTGCGCTTTTTGCGGTTGTTGCGCCTTCCACGCCTTGAACTCGGCCCATTCGGCGCGGCGCTCAGCCTTTTTCTTCTGGATCTCGTCGAATTTCTTCTGTTGATCCGGTTTCAGCAGGCCACGGACATCGGCTTCAGCTTTTTTGTGGTTGGCGGCCATTTCATCTTTCATGGCTTTCTGGTCGGCTGGCGAGAGTTTCTCCAGGTACTTGTCGACCACTTGCTTACGCTCGTGCATCTGCTCGCCCATGATTTTGCGGATCTGCTCGCGCTGTTCGCGGCTCAGGTCCAGCTGGCTGTACGGGCCTTTACCGTGCATGCCGTGCATCTGACCGCCGTGGCGCGGGCCGTCCAGCGGGCCACCCATCGGGCCGGCACCTTCAGGCATGGCCATGGCTACGGTCGGCAGGGCGGCAGCGAACATCAGAGCGATAAGAGTCTTGCGCATGGTGAATCTCCTTGTCTCGTTCCCGGTACGTTCCGGATGAGTTCAGATTACGGAGATCAAGGTCAGCGGCGGTCAGCGGAGCGTAAAGCTTGGGTAAAGACGGGTTTCGACCTTCCTGACAAATCCACCTCATTGCTGACATACCCAACCCCTGTAGGAGCTGTCGAGTGAAACGAGGCTGCGATCTTTTGACTTTGATTCTTTAAAAACAAGATCAAAAGATCGCAGCCTCGTTTCACTCGACAGCTCCTACACAGCTCCTACACAGCTCCTACACAGCTCCTACACAGCTCCTACACAGCTCCTACACAGCTCCTACACAGCTCCTACACAGCTCCTACAGGGGTCGAGTCGGGTTCAGAGGCTGTAGTAATAGCCGCGGCTACGCAGGGCGACGATGCGCGGGCGGCCGTCGGGGTGCGGGCCGATCTTTTTGCGCAGGTTGCTGACGTGCATGTCCAGGCTGCGGTCATACAGGGTCAGCTTGCGGCCGAGGGCGATTTGCGCCAGTTCCTGTTTGTCCAGCGGCTCGCCGGGTTGCTTGAGCAGGGCTTCAAGCAGACGACTTTCGGAGACGGTGAGGGTGAATTCCTGTTCGTCGATGCTGACCACGCCACGCACCGGGCTGAAGCACAGGTCGCCGAGTTCGAGCTGGCTGGACACCGCCGCCGGATGACTGCGGCGCAGTACCGCGCGCAAACGGGCTGTCAGTTCCCGTGGGTCGCACGGCTTGGCCAGGTAATCGTCGGCGCCGAGTTCCAGGCCGAGGATACGATCCAGTGGCTCGCCACGCGCAGACAGCATCAGCACCGGCAAGTCCGGGTGATCGCTGCGCAATTGCTTGAGCAGTTCCAGACCGCTGCCGTCTGGCAGCATCACGTCCAGCACCACGGCGGCGGGGGAGGTTTCAGCCAGCGCACGGCGGGCACTCTGGCCGTCGTGACAGGCACGGACCTGAAAGCCTTCCTGGCTCAGCCAACTGCTCAGGAGCTCGCACAGCTCCTGGTCATCATCAATTAATAACAGCTCGCTCATCACTCACTCAATTTAGCCATTGCCGACGTTTTCTGGTGGCACCGCTGGCGAAGATACCGCAGAGCAGGGCCAATAGTGCAACCCCACCTCCGATTACGAACCATTGCTGCTGATCAGTCAGCAGACGTGGCAGCGGATTGCTGGCCTGGGCTTCCTTGAGTTGCAGCTTGAGGCGCTGATTCTCCTGGCGCAAACGGCTCAGCTGAGCGCTTTCGCGTTCCGCGTCGGTATTCTGCAATTGCTTGCTCAGTTCTTCTCGTTGCTGTTCGCTGACCTTCAAGCGCTGCTGCAACTCAGTGATCTGGCTGCCGGCACTCAACGACAGCGGCGTCGAGCTATGACCCTCGGCGTTTTCTTCACCGTGGGCAGGGGCCACGATCGACAACGTCACCAACATCAGACACAACGGACCTTTGCGCATCGCCACTCCTGATTCCAATACGAGTATTGGGCAGGTTGTCGGCCGTTAAACGAGAATAATGAGCGTTGAGAGCGCGATGAACCGACAAGGTTCACCGCGAGGCAGGACTTTATGGCAGGACTTGCTTGAACGGCTTGACCGAAACGTTGGCGTAGACGCCGGCGGCGATGTACGGATCGGCATCGGCCCAGGCCTGGGCGGCGCTCAGGGAATCGAATTCGGCGACGATCAGGCTGCCGGTGAAACCCGCAGCGCCCGGATCATTGCTGTCGACCGCCGGATGCGGACCGGCCAATACGATACGACCTTCGCCCTTGAGCACTTGCAGGCGCTCGAGGTGGGCAGGCCGTGCGGCCAGGCGGGCTTCCAGGGAGTTGGCGACGTCTGTGGCAATGATTGCGTAAAGCATGTCAGTCCTCGGTTTTTGGCGTGGTGGTATCGGCGTCGTGCAGGTGGCGGGACAGGTAAATGCCCTGGGCGACCAGGAACAGCAACGTCATGCCCAGGCTGCCGAAGACTTTGAAGTCGACCCAGTAGCTCTGGAACGTGAACGCGACGAACAGGTTGGCGGCACCGCAAAACAGGAAAAAGCCGATCCAGGCGATGTTCAGGCGCGTCCAGACCGGGTCCGGCAGGGTCAGTGCGTGGCCCATGATGCGCTTGATCAGCAGTTGGTCGCCGATGAAGTGGCTGCCAATGAACGCGAGGGCGAACAGCCAGTTGACCACCGGCGCTTTCCACTTCAGGAAGGTTTCGCTGTGGAACGCCAGGGTCAGGCTGCCGAAGACCAGGCAGGCGATGAGGGTCAGCCACTGGCTCTTCTCCAGCTTGCGCTGCTTGATGAACAGCGCGCCGTACACCACCAGGGAGCTGATGATCAGCATCGCGGTGGCGCTGTAAATACCGCCTACAGTCAATTGATAACCGCCGATGTCGACGACCCGTGGATCAATTTTGAAAACGATGAAAAACAGCAGGAGCGGGATGAAATCGATGAATTGTTTCACAGTGGCAGCCAGAAGCAGGATGTGGCGGCATAATAACAAACATATGGGCGCGCGATAGCGCCAGCTGATTTGAGGTAACACATCCCCGTGAATGTCGATTTGCACTGCCATAGCACCGCCTCCGATGGCGCTCTCGCGCCTGCTGTCCTGGTGGCGCGTGCGTTCGAGAAAGGCGTGCGAGTCCTGGCCTTGACCGATCACGACACCCTTGAAGGCCTCGATGAGGCCCGCAGCGCGGCAACAGCGCTGGGGATGCAACTGGTGAACGGCGTCGAATTGTCCTGCACCTGGGGCGGCGCGACCATTCATGTGCTCGGCTACGGATTTGATGTCAATGCCGTACCGTTGGTCGAGGCGATCGCCAAATTGCACGATGGCCGCTGGCTGCGGTCCGAAGAAATAAGCCGCAAGCTGGCGTTGAAAGGCATGCCCGGCGCGCTGGAAGGTGCACGGGCCATCCAGCAGGAACTGGGCGACAGCGGCAATGCGCCCGCCCGCCCGCACTTCGCCGACTGGATGGTGCGTGAAGGTTTTGTAAAGGATCGCGCCGAAGCGTTCCGCAAATGGCTGGGCGCCGGCAAACTGGGCGACGTCAAGCAGCACTGGCCGACCTTGGAAGACACGGTCGAAACCCTGCGGGCCGCGAAGGCCTGGGTCAGCCTGGCGCATCCGTGGCACTACGATTTCACTCGCAGCAAGCGTCGCCGCCTGATTTCTGACTATATTCAAGCCGGGGGCCACGCAATTGAAGTGGTCAATGGCCATCAGCCCGCCGAGCAAGTGGGCAGCCTGGCCATTCTGGCCCGCGAGTTCGGTCTGCTGGTCAGCGCCGGCAGTGATTTTCATGGCCCTGGAGGCTGGTCCGAGATCGGCGAATACCGCCCGCTTCCGGAGGATCTGCCACCACTGTGGTGTCGATTCAAACATGACCCAATTATTGCCGCCGTCTGAACAGGTAGAGAATGTGAGTCAATTTTTCCAGATTCATCCGGAAAACCCGCAAGCGCGCCTGATCAAACAGGCTGTCGAGATCATCCGCAGCGGCGGGGTGGTGATTTATCCCACAGACTCGTCCTACGCCATTGGTTGCCAGATCGGCGACAAGGTTGCCGTGGAGCGCGTACGCCGTTTGCGCGGGCTGGATGACAAACACAATTTTGCGCTGATTTGCAGCGACCTGTCGCAGCTGGGGCTGTTCGCGAAGATCGATACCGGCACCTTCCGCCTGCTCAAGGCGCACCTGCCGGGGCCTTACACCTTCATTCTCAACGCCACCCGCGAAGTCCCGCGGCTGTTGCTGCACCCGAAAAAACGCACCATCGGCCTGCGGGTGCCAAGCCATCCGATAGCCCTGGCGCTGCTGGAAGAATTGGGCGAGCCATTGATGAGCGTGACCCTGATCCTGCCCGGCGAAACCGATCCGATGAGCGATCCGTACGAAATGCGCCAGATACTCGAGCATCAGGTCGACCTGATCATCGATGGCGGTTTCGGCGGGATCAAAGCGTCCACCGTGATCAACCTCGCCGACGGCGAGCCGGAAGTGATCCGTGTCGGTTGCGGCGACCCGACGCCGTTCATGGCCGAGGCGTAGATGTCTGCAGTAGAACCCGTTGTCGACAGTCAGGCCGGCGCCCAGCAAGAGCTGCCCTTCGCCATGGTCTATGGCCAGGCGGTCCTGGAAATGCCGCTGGACCTGTACATCCCGCCGGATGCGCTAGAGGTTTTCCTTGAAGCCTTCGAAGGCCCCCTCGACCTGCTGCTGTACCTGATCCGCAAACAGAACATCAACATCCTCGACATCCCCGTGGCGGAAATCACCCGCCAGTACATGGGGTATGTCGAGTTGATGCAGTCGGTACGCCTGGAACTGGCCGCCGAGTACCTGGTGATGGCCGCGATGCTGGCCGAAATCAAGTCGCGGATGCTGTTGCCGCGTGCCGAAACCATCGAAGACGAAGAAGACGACCCGCGCGCCGAGCTGATCCGTCGCTTGCAGGAGTACGAACGCTTCAAGGCAGCGGCGGAAGGCATCGATGGCCTGAGCCGTGTTGGCCGTGACGTGGTGGTGCCGAAGCTGGATGCCCCGGAAGCCCGGGCGCGCAAGCTGTTGCCGGATGTGCGTTTGTCAGAGCTGCTGCTGTCCATGGCCGAGGTCCTGCGCCGTGGCGACATGTTCGAAAGCCACCAGGTCAGCCGCGAGGCGCTGTCCACCCGCGAACGCATGAGCGATGTGCTGGACCGGCTCAAGGGCGGCGGTTTCGTGCCCTTTGTCGAGCTGTTCACCGCTGAAGAAGGACGTCTGGGGGTGGTGGTGACCTTTATGGCGATCCTCGAACTGGTCAAGGAATCTTTGGTCGAGCTGGTGCAGAATGAGCCGTTCGCGGCGATACATGTGCGAGCCCGAGCCGAATAACGAGTTGAATCATGAACCTGACTGAACCCCGCGAGCTGGCGCCACTGCTTGAAGCCTTTCTGTTGGCCTCGGGAAAACCGCAATCGCTTGAACGCCTTTTCGAACTCTTCGAAGAGGGCGAGCGGCCGGAGCCGCCGGTCTTCAAGAAAGCCCTGACGATTCTGGCCAAGTCCTGCGACGGTCGCGCCTTCGAGTTGAAGGAAGTGGCTTCCGGGTATCGCCTGCAGATCCGCGAAAAGTTCTCGCCGTGGGTGGGACGGCTGTGGGAAGAACGCCCGCAGCGTTATTCGCGCGCCATGCTCGAAACCATCGCTCTGATCGCTTACCGACAGCCGATCACCCGGGGCGAGATCGAAGACGTGCGGGGCGTGGCGGTCAACAGTCACATCGTCAAGACCCTGCTGGAACGCGAGTGGATCCGCATCGTCGGTTACCGCGACGTGCCCGGCAAACCGGCGATGTTCGCTACCACCAAGGCGTTTCTCGATCACTTCAACCTGAAGAACCTCGACGATTTGCCGCCGCTGGCCGAGTTGCGGGAGCTGGAGCCTGATCCGGTACTCGATTTCGACGACGCGCCAGTCCCGGCCAGCTTGCAGGAACTGGCGGATGCCAGCGCCGAGCCGGAAGAGCCCAAGGAGGAAACCAGTTTCCATACGTTGCTGTTGGAGCTGGACACCATGGAGGAAGGGCTCAAGACCGACTTTGACGACATTCTGCGCGATAGCGCGGTGACGGAGTCCGAAACGGTGCTGGAGCTGCCGGAGCCGGAAATCGAAGTTGAACATCAGGTCGAGCCCGAACCCGCAGTCGAAGACGAGCCGGAAGAGGAGCTTGAGGATGACGTGCTTGGCGTCGCCGAAGCGCGCGAAAAACTCCTGGCTGCCGTCGCCGCGCTCGAACAATCGAAACCCGAGCCCGAATTGAGCGACGAAGAAGCCGAAGCCCGGGCACTGGCCGAAGCCATCGAAGCCGAACGCCGCGAATTCGACGACTGACCCCAACCCTGAGAACAATAGAAATCCCTGTGGGAGCGGGCTTGCTCGCGAATGCGGTGGGTCAGGCAACAAAGATGTCGACTGACCCACCGCATTCGCGAGCAAGCCCGCTCCCACAGGGGGGTTGTGTTTTCTGGAGTATTTGATGAGCTCTACCAAAGACCCGTGCATCAGCGTCTGCAAATTCACCGACGACATCTGCCTCGGCTGCGGCCGCAGCAAGCGTGAGATCAAGGCCTGGAAGAAACTCGACAAGGCTGACAAGCGCACGGTGCTCGCGGAGTCGGCGCTCAGGTTGATCAAACTCGGCGGCGCCGTTCGGCGCAAAAGCAAATAAGCAGGCAATCATCAGCTAGTCTCTGATGCGCAAACGCTCCCATGAGCGTATGATTCGCGACCCTTCGGCGATCCCCTCGCCCAAGCTCTTCAAAAAAGTAACAGTTTTACATCGCTTCAGGACGCTCAATCATGGGCCGCCTGAACAGACCACACCGGGAGGTGCCCAGATGAGTATCAACGACCAGAAAGACGACCAGGAAATCGGCCCAGCAGGCGAAAAACTGCAGAAAGTCCTCGCCCGTATCGGCGTCGGCTCGCGCCGTGACGTGGAAGCCTGGATCAGCCACGGCCGCATCAAGGTCAACGGCAAAGACGCCACCCTCGGGCAGCGCGTCGACATGCACGACGCCATCACCATTGATGGCAAGGTGATCAAGCGCGAAGAAGCCGCCGAGTCGGTACGCCGCGTGATCATGTACAACAAGCCCGACGGCGAAATCTGCACCCGCCTTGATCCGGAAGGCCGTCCGACCGTTTTCGACAAGATGCCGAAACCAAAAGAAGGTCGCTGGATCAACATCGGTCGTCTGGACATCAACACCACCGGTCTGCTGATGTTCACCACCGACGGTGAGCTGGCCAACCGCCTGATGCACCCTTCCTACGAAATGGACCGTGAATACGCGGTGCGTGTGCGTGGTGAAGTCGATGACGAGATGATCGAGCGTCTGAAAGCAGGCGTCGTCCTCGAAGACGGCCCGGCCAAGTTCACCGACATCAAGCAAGCCCCAGGTGGCGAAGGCTTCAACCACTGGTATCACTGCGTTGTGATGGAAGGTCGCAACCGCGAAGTCCGTCGTCTGTGGGAATCCCAGGGCCTGGTGGTCAGCCGTCTGAAGCGCGTGCGTTTCGGTCCGGTGTTCCTCAACTCCGACCTGCCGATGGGCCGCTGGCGCGAAATGAGCCAGTACGAAGTCGACATTCTCAGTGCTGAAGTCGGCCTGACGCCTGTGGCCATGCCGCAGATGAACGCCAAGAGCAAAGACAAGCTCGACCGCATGCAGCGTAAATCGTCGCGTCCGATGGGCAAGACCGAGCGCGTGCGTTCGTTGCGTCCAGCCATCGGTAACCAGACCGCTGCCACGCCGCGTGACTCCCGTGAACCGCAAATCGAAGGCGAGCGTCCAGCCCGCAAACCAGCAGCGCCACGCGCTGATGGCGAGCGCGGTCCACGCACTCCGCGTCCGGCCAACGGTCGCACCGAGCGCGGCGAAGGCCGCGGTGCGCCAAGCGGCGGTCGTAGCGATCGTGGTGCTCCTCGTGGTGAGGCTCGTGGTGATTCGAGTCGCGGCACGCCAGTGGCAGACCGTCCTTCCGACACCAAGCGCCCGGCCAAGGCCCCGGCGAAGAAGCGTCCAGGCATCGTTCTGGTCGACAAGGACGCGCCATCGGGCAAACGCCGTGGTGCGCCAGCCGGTTCGGGCCAGCGTCCGGGCTTTGGTCGTCGCAAGCCTGAATAATCGGTAAGCGCCGCATAAAAAACGCCAACCTTCGGGTTGGCGTTTTTTTTTGGTCTGCCTTTCGCTATGTGGTAATTGTTCGGACGCCTTCGCGGGCAAGCCTCGCTCCTACAAAGGCGCCGCCGTACCTGTAGGAGCGAGGCTTGCCCGCGAAGGCGTCGGCAAAAACACTATCAATCTCGCTCAAAACACAAACCGCCCATCAAACACCGGCTCATCATCCAGCGCCAACACGCCGCTGGAGAAAATCAGGTCCAAATGATGGCTGCCCTTGGCCCCGCCACCCAACCCCAGATGCAGCCCGCAATGGCGCTCTTCAAACCCGGCATTTCGGGCATACAAACTCTTCACGCCTTCATTGGTGCCAATCCCCAACTCCTCAATGCGCCGGTTCGACGGATTGGCTTCCAAGTACTTGTTGAAGTCATGTTCCAGACCGGGCACATCCGTGGCGATCTTGCGGATGGTCGAGTTCTCGATCCACAACTCCAGCGGTGCCTCCAGCACCCCGTACTTGCGGGCGAACGGAATCGTACTGAGGAACGTCCCCATGAACTTCACCTGGCCATTAATCGATTCGCTGTGCGTCGCAATTTCACCGGGCGCCAGGTCAAAGTTGCCGACACCGTTGATATCGGTCCACTTCTTGATGCTATGCATCGGCGTTTCAAACCACGAGCCGTGATCATCTTTGAAACTTAACGTCGTCGCGTGAGACATGCGCTGGATCAAATGGCTGTTCAGCCCCGCTATACGCTGCGGAGTGACACTGAAAGTGTCGTAGAAGTAATCGCCGTAATCCTTGAACAGCAGCGACTTCTTCCAGTTCTCGGCCATCACACCTTGCAGCGCGCGGACAAATTCCGGGCCGTCGGGGCGAGGGTTGGGCAGGGTGGAAGAGTCGTAGAAGAAAATGTACAGATCGCTGTCGGCAATCGCCTGCGCCAGCCTCTCTGTCGGTTCGAGGTCCAGGCGCATGGCGCTGAAGCGGAATGGCTGGCTGTCTCCGGCCTGTTCGGCGATGGCGCCGGTCAGTGCCTCGTAATCAGCGGTGTGGCCGAGCAAGACCTTCGCCGGGTTGATGCCGGCAAGGGCAGGGTGGTGTTCGAGGTAGTAAAGGAAATGCGAAATGGCGCGTTGCTTATCCATGTAGTCCTCCCTGACAAACCGAGAAAAAGTGGCAGGCACAACCGGCCGGATCGTACCTGCCGGAGTGTCTTACAGCGGCCACATCGCCGTGCCGAACGGAACGACCGCATCGGCTTGCATCATTTCAACGGCGGCTTCATGGGTCGGTGCTTCAAACCAATCGTCCAGTTGCAGTTCAGTTTCCAAGTCTTTTTCAAGTGCTTGCATTGTGAATCTCCTAGATGACTTTTCGGTAAGTGCAGCGGCGTGTTTTTCAGTCATTGAACAACCCGCCAACTTGCCGGTTGATGCGTCTCGGCAAGTCGCTGAAAACCTAGTCCAGAGGTTTTTAAATTGCAAAAAAATAATCAAATTAGATTTAGTTGAACTTTTTATTCTGTTTTTTGGCGAGACCTTTATCGATAAAAAACAGAAAACTAACTCGACCTTTTCCTTAGGAAGCTTCCTACCGTCAATTTGCAGTCGTCCTACGGATTGATCTGATTTGGAAAATATGCGTTACAGCTTGTAAAGAAAAGCTGACGGATTCACTCCTCAAAGCCCTTGGATTGACGCTTGCGGAAGGGGTGTAAGGAAAACCTTCCGTAAACGGATCAGTCGCTGATCCTGCAAGGCTCTGGCCCGCTTGTTTCAGCGGCGCTGGAAGGGTGAGATGCCCTCCATGCCTGTCGTGCAGGTGCATAACAAGAAGGAGGCGCAATGAACGCCGTGACTCATTTCCACTTCTCCCCAAGGGGCGATTTTTCCGTCGCCCTTATCGAAGACCCGCAAAGGTCTGACCCTATTTTTGCAGCCGCCCGAGACCCTCGGGGCGGACACAGGCAATCCCGGCAAACGACGCGCTGATCCAGCGGTGTCTGGCAGCAGGGGGTTACAGGTGTACAATGCGCCGCGTTTTAACTGTGACCTCCTGCGCATCTGCGCAAACCTCAAGGCTATCCGCCTTGTTCACTCCGCCGCGCCACAAGCGTGTCGGGTTCGATTTCGTCACAGATAAAAACAAACAGGTGACGCATGACCGTTGTAAAAACGCTGAACTCCTTTTGCCTTCGCTGGGGTTTGATCGGCGCTGCTTGAAATCGCAACCGAGCAGCAACGTCTAACGAACATCATCAAACCTTGCGTGAGACCCTTTTCATGAGTGGACAAAACTCGCATTCAGGCGAGCTGAAACGCGGCCTGAAAAATCGCCATATTCAACTGATCGCCCTCGGTGGCGCGATCGGTACCGGGCTGTTCCTGGGCTCGGCCGGCGTACTGAAATCCGCCGGCCCGTCGATGATCCTCGGCTACGCCATCTGCGGCTTCATTGCGTTCATGATCATGCGCCAGCTCGGCGAAATGATCGTCGAAGAGCCGGTGGCCGGTTCCTTCAGTCACTTTGCGCACAAATACTGGGGCGGTTTCGCCGGTTTCCTGTCGGGCTGGAACTGCTGGATCCTGTACATTCTGGTGGGCATGTCGGAGCTGACCGCGGTCGGCAAATACATCCACTACTGGGCGCCGCACATCCCGACCTGGGTCTCGGCCGCCGGCTTCTTCGTGCTGATCAACCTGATCAACCTGGCCAACGTCAAAGTCTTCGGTGAAGCCGAGTTCTGGTTCGCGATCATCAAGGTCGTGGCGATTGTCGGCATGATCGCGCTCGGCAGTTACCTGCTGGTCAGCGGCCATGGCGGCCCGCAAGCTTCGGTGACCAACCTGTGGGCCCACGGCGGCTTTTTCCCCAACGGTGTCAGTGGTCTGGTGATGGCCATGGCGATCATCATGTTTTCCTTCGGTGGCCTGGAAATGCTCGGTTTCACCGCAGCCGAAGCCGACAAGCCGAAAACCGTGATCCCGAAAGCCATCAACCAGGTGATCTACCGGATCCTGATTTTCTACATCGGCGCACTGGTCATTTTGCTGTCGCTGACGCCATGGGACGCCCTGTTGGCGACCCTGAACGCGTCGGGTGATTCCTACAGCGGCAGCCCGTTCGTGCAAGTGTTCTCGATGCTTGGCAGCGACACCGCCGCGCACATCCTCAACTTCGTGGTCCTGACTGCGGCGCTGTCGGTGTACAACAGCGGCACCTACTGCAACAGCCGTATGCTGCTGGGCATGGCCGAGCAGGGCGATGCGCCGAAAGCCCTGGCGAAGATCGACAAGCGCGGCGTGCCGGTGCGCTCGATCCTCGCGTCGGCGGCGGTGACGTTGATCGCGGTGTTGCTGAACTACCTGATCCCGCAAAACGCGCTGGAACTGTTGATGTCGCTGGTGGTTGCCACCCTCGTGATCAACTGGGCGATGATCAGCTTCTCGCACTTCAAGTTCCGCCAGCACATGGACAAGACCCAACAGACGCCGCTGTTCAAGGCCCTGTGGTACCCGTACGGGAACTTCATCTGCCTGGCGTTCGTGGTGTTCATCCTCGGCGTGATGCTGCTGATTCCGGGCATCCAGATCTCGGTGTATGCGATTCCGGTGTGGGTTGCATTCATGTGGGTTTGCTACGGCATCAAGAACAAGCGCAGTGCTCAGCAGGCGTTGCACGCGGCAAGCGCGAAGTAAGCGCAGTCTGCAGAAACAACAAACCCGGCCAATGTGCCGGGTTTTTTGTGCGCGCCGCAAAACTCTGTAGGAGCGAGGCTTGCCCGCGAAGCAGACTCCGCGGTTCATCGCAAACCGCGTAATCGTTCTTCGCGGGCAAGCCTCGCTCCTACAGGGGCCGCATTTTTTCAGTTCATTCAAGGTATCCTGCGCGTTCTAAATACGGACGCTTTTTCCATGCTGGTGATTTCCAACAACGTGCATCTGCCGGATGCCGAGATCGAATTGACGGCCATTCGCGCGCAAGGCGCAGGTGGGCAGAACGTCAACAAGGTCTCCAGCGCCATGCACTTGCGCTTCGACATTCCGGCTTCGTCCTTGCCCGAGTTCTACAAGGAGCGGCTGCTGGCGCTGCGTGACAGTCGCATCACCAGCGAAGGGGTGTTGATCATCAAGGCCCAGCAATACCGCACGCAGGAAGCCAATCGAGCGGATGCGCTGGAGCGGCTGGTCGAGTTGATTCTCAGCGCGACCAAGGTCGAGAAGAAACGCCGTCCGACCAAGCCGACCCTGGGTTCGAAGAAGCGTCGGCTGGAGTCCAAGACCAAGCGTGGCAGCATCAAGGCTGGACGCGGCAAGATCGATTTCTAGCGGGCGCCGCGTTCTTCGCGGTACTTTTCATTTAGGTGCCTGGGCGCCTGCCGGTACAGATAAACGCTCAGCGCCAAACCGCTCAATGCAGCGATAGCGGCGAACAGGAAAATCGAGGCAAAACCAAACCCGGCGGCAATCGCACCAGCCAGCGGCCCGGTAATCCCCAGCGACAAATCGATGAACAGCGAATAAGCCCCGACCGCCGCGCCACGACTGGAAGCCGGCACCAGGTTGACCGCTTCCACGCCCAACGCCGGAAACACCAGCGAAAACCCGAACCCGCTCAGCGCTGCGCCGGCCAGTGCCCAATGTGCATCCGGCGCCAGCCACAGCAATAACAGCCCCAGGGTTTCCACCGACAGGCAGGCAATCGCCACGCGAAAGCCGCCGAGGCGGTTGATCAGGTTGCCGAACAGCAGCCGCGCGCCGATGAAGCTGGCGCCGAACAAACTCAGGCACAGCACCGCGTTGTCCCAGTGTTGCGTGGCGTAATACAGGGTGATGAAGGTGGCGATGGTGCCGAAGCCGATCGAGCCCAAGGCCAGGCCGCAACCATGGGGCAGCACCCGTCCCAGCACATGCATGAACGGCAGCCGTTCACCGACCACAATCGGTGCGGCGGTTTTCGGCCAGGCCAGCGCCAGGCCGAGGACGGCCAGCAGCACGATGCTCACACCCATGCTCCACAAACCCAATTGGCTGACCAGCAACACGCCCAGCGGCGCGCCAACGGCTAATGCACCGTAACTGGCGATGCCGTTCCAGGAAATGACCTTCGCGGTGTTCGCCGCACCGACCCGGCCAATCCCCCAGCCAATCGAACCGGAGCCGACCAGGCTTTCCGCGCTGCCAAGCACCAGTCGGCCAATCAACAGACTGATCAGGCTCAGCATCGGCAGGCTCTGGGTCCAGGCCGAAATCAGCATGAACACGCCGCTCAAACCGCAGCCGGCGAGGCCATACATCACCGCCAGTTTGCTGCCCTTGTTGTCGATGATTTTCCCGGCGTACGGCCGGCTGAGCAGGGTGGCCAGGTATTGCACGCTGATCACCAGCCCGGCGATCACGGCGCCAAAGCCGAGGTCGCTGTGGACGTAGCCGGGCAATACGGCGAGGGGAATGCCGATGTTCAAGTAGCCGATGAAGGTAAAGAGAACGATGGAAACGACTTGCAGCGTGACCGCCAGGGGGCGCTGGTTTTCAGACATGGGTAAAGGTCCACGGGAAAGCAGGATAGATAGGCTGCTTATGATAGCGGCGCGAACGGCCGTGGGTCGTGGAAAAGTAAAACTATTTGCCGGGCGGGGGGTTATTCAGGTTTTTGCGGGGCAACCAGTTGCGTCGTGACCAGGGCGGCCAGGGCGTTTTCTTCGGTGCCGAAGCGGGCGAGCAACGCGGCTTGTTTCTCGGGAGAGAGGCGATTCCAGATCTCGATCATCTTCTCGGCGGTGCCGATCAGGACGCTGGCCTGCAGCTCTTCATCAATAGGAGGCGTGAAGTCGTCGGTCATGGTGGGCAGCTCAAGGGTTCAGGCGGTGTGGAAAGCGCATGTTAGCGCTTTCCACACGGTCTGGCATTGCAGGTGTTTCAGTCTTCGCTGTCAGCCTGGCGGCGTTCAGTGGCTTCTTTCGGCTGGGGCTGTTGGGCTCCGGCTTGTTGCGTGGTTGTCTGCTCAGTTTCGTGCAGGCTTGGGAAGGGGAGATTAGGGATCTCGTGCATGTTTCGCGCTCCTCGCAAAGTCTGTTGATAGATCTGGTAGATCCGCGCTTTTAAAAAGCTTGGGCAGGATACAGCAGGAGAAATGACAAATAGACTTTTATATCCATTTGTTTCGACGGATGGAGTTGTCTAGACAGGTCTGGAAGAGGGCAACACAAAGCAAATGTGGGAGCGGGCTTGCTCGCGAAAGCGGAGTGTCAGGCGAAAAAGATATCGACTGACACTCCGTCTTCGCGAGCAAGCCCGCTCCCACAAAGGAAATGTGCAGGGCTTGAGGTTATTTGCAGACTTCGGCAATCGCCTCGGCCAGCAGATCCAGGCGCGTTGCATCGATCCCGGCGACATTCGCCCGGCCGGTGCCGACCATGTAGACGCTGTGGTGATCGCGCAGTTGTTTAACCTGCTCCGGCGACAAACCGGTGTAAGAAAACATCCCGCGTTGCACACCAATGTGCGCAAAACGTTCACGCAGACCATGGGGTTCGAGTGCTTCCACCAGGCCGCTGCGCAGTTGAGCGATGCGCAAACGCATGGCTTCTACCTCGTCGGCCCAGAGGCTTTTCAGCTCCGGATCACCCAGAATCGTCGCCACTACGGCAGCGCCGTGATCCGGTGGCGTCGACCACAGGTTACGGGCGATGTTCGCCAGTTGACTGCGGATATCCACCAGCTTCTCAGCGGTTTTCGCACAGACAATCAGCGCGCCGGTGCGATCGCGGTACAAACCGAAATTCTTCGAGCAGGAACTGGTGATCAGCACTTCCGGCAACTCGGCAGCGAACAGCCGTGTCGACCAGGCATCCTGTTCCAGGCCATCGCCGAAGCCCTGATAGGCGAAGTCGATCAGCGGCACCAGGTCGCGACTGCGCACCACGTCCAGCACTCGGCGCCAATCGTCATGGGACAGATCGAAACCGGTCGGGTTATGGCAGCAGGCGTGCAACAAAACCACATCGCCCTTCGGCGCTTCCTTGAGGACGGCGAGCATGGCTTCGACATCGAGGCGGTTATCGCTGCCGACGTAGGGGTAATGACTGACCTTGACCCCGGCCGCCGCGAAAATGCTTTCGTGGATAGGCCAGGTCGGGTTGCTCAGCCACACGCCACGGCCCGGCAGGCAATGGGCGATGAAATCCGCGCTCAGGCGCAACGCGCCGGTGCCGCCCGGGGTCTGGGTCGCGCCGGCCCGTTGTTCGGCGATCAGCGGGGAGTCGGCGCCGAGCACCAGCTCACTGATCGCCTTGCCGAACGCCGGTTCGCCGTGACCACCGATGTAGGTCTTGGTGGTCTGGCGGTCCACCAGGCGCTGCTCGGCGAGCTTCACGGACTGGGGAATCGGCGTCAGGCCCTGGGCATCTTTATAGACGCCCACGCCAAGGTCGAATTTGCGCGGGTTCGGGTCCTGCGCGTAGGCCTCCATCAGGCCGAGAATCGGGTCGCCGGGAACTCGACCTATGGCGTCGAAATGCATTATTTGCGGCCCTCGGCGTCCTTGGCCACTTCGTCAGTGCGGGCGGCCATGATGAAATCGTTGCGGTGCAGACCCTTGATGGAGTGGCTCCACCAGGTCACGGTGACTTTGCCCCACTCGGTCAGCAGGCCTGGGTGGTGACCTTCGGCCTCGGAGATTTCGCCGACCGCGTTGGTGAATGCCAGCGCGTGCTTGAAATTCTTGAACAGGAATACTTTTTCCAGCTGCATCACGCTGTCGCGTACTTCGATGTTCCAGTCCGGGATCTGCTTGATCAGGACCGGCAGTTCTTCGTCGCTGACCTGAGGAGCATCGGCGCGGCAGGCTTCGCAATGGGCTTGGTTCAATGTGGACATGATGGATTCCTGAAATCGAATTATTGGAAATCGGCCGTCAGTTTCACCACGCTAAACCAAAGCGTCGGTTCCTGACAGGCTCACTTGATTCTAAAAGCTGCGGATCACGCCGCTTTTTTTGGCGGAAATTTAGGCGCGTGCAAACCCAGCTGCATGCCTTGCTTGACCATGGCCATGATGTCTTCATGGGCCACATCAAACAGACGCTTGAGGTTCGGCAGGACAAAGTACAGCGGTTGCAGGATGTCGATGCGGTACGGCGTACGCATGCATTCCAGCGGATCGAACGTCTGATGCTCAGGTTCGTCCGACAGGCAGTAAACGGTTTCTTTCGGCGAGGAGAGAATGCCGCCGCCGTAGATGCGCAGGCCTTCTGGCGTATCGACCAGGCCAAACTCGATGGTCATCCAGTACAGACGCGCGAGGTACACGCGCTCTTCCTTGGTGGCCTGTAGGCCGAGTTTGCCGTAGGTGTGGGTAAATTCCGCGAACCAGGGGTTGGTCAGCAGCGGGCAGTGGCCAAAGATCTCGTGGAAAATGTCCGGTTCTTGCAGGTAATCCAGCTCTTCGCGGGTACGAATAAACGTCGCCACCGGAAACTGCTTGTTGGCCAGCAATTCGAAAAAGGTCTGGAAGGGGATCAGCGCCGGGACGCGGGCAACTTGCCAGCCGGTGGTTTCACCGAGGATTTTGTTGATCTCGCCGAGTTGAGGAATGCGGTCGTGGGGCAGACCGAGTTTTTCGATACCGTCCAGGTATTCCTGGCACGCACGCCCCTCGATCACTTTCAGTTGACGAGTAATCAGCGTGTTCCACACCGCGTGTTCTTCAGCGGGGTAGTCGATAAAACCTTGCGCATCGGGCTCGCGAGCCACGTATTGCGTCTGCTTCATGCTGCTCTCCTGCTAGGGGATTCGTTCTTGTTATGTGCTGCTATGGACTTAGAAATACCCCAAGGCGTTCGGTGTTGCAGCAGGTGATCGCTGGCATGCGTAGGAAAAATCGCCGTTTTTCGTAAAGTATTCGTTACGGTTTGGCGCCTATGGCGCAGCTATTGATATTTCCGGGTTTGAAACGGCGCACAGGTGTCACATAATCTTGACGACTATCTGCGTGCCTCGGCAGATAATTAGAGCCGAGGCACTGCACGAAACCCTGTGGGAGCGGGCTTGCTCGCGAAAGTGTCAGCACATCCGACACTGATGTAACAGAAAGACCGCTTTCGCGAGCAAGCCCGCTCCCACAGGTTATGCGTCCAGCATCAAAAACTCATTTATCGTTTATCAGGCCTTTTATATGCGTATCAAAGTCCACTGCCAGAACCGCATCGGCATCCTGCGCGACATTCTCAACTTGCTGGTCGAGTACGGGATCAACGTTGCTCGCGGCGAGGTCGGCGGTGAGCATGGCAACGCGATCTACCTGCACTGTCCGAACCTGATCAACATTCAGTTCCAGGCATTGCGTCCGAAATTCGAGTCGATTGCCGGGGTGTTTGGCGTCAAGCGCGTAGGGCTGATGCCCAGCGAGCGTCGGCACATGGAACTCAATGCCTTGCTCGGCGCATTGGAATTTCCGGTGCTGTCGATCGACATGGGCGGCTCCATCGTTGCAGCCAACCGTGCGGCGGCGCAATTGCTCGGTGTGCGAGTGGATGAGGTGCCGGGCATTCCGCTGTCGCGGTACGCCGAGGATTTCGACTTGCCGGAACTGGTGCGCGCCAACAAGTCGCGGATCAACGGGCTGCGGGTCAAGGTCAAGGGCGACGTGTTTCTCGCCGACATCGCGCCGCTGCAATCGGAGCATGACGACAGCGAAGCCATGGCGGGCGCGGTGTTGACGTTGCACCGGGCTGATCGGGTCGGTGAGCGCATCTATAACGTGCGCAAGCAGGAGTTGCGCGGGTTCGACAGTATCTTTCAGAGCTCGAAGGTCATGGCGGCGGTGGTGCGCGAAGCAAGGCGTATGGCGCCGCTGGATGCGCCGCTCTTGATAGAAGGCGAAACCGGCACTGGTAAGGAATTGTTGGCGCGTGCCTGTCACCTGGCGAGTCCGCGCGGCCAGTCGCCGTTGATGGCGCTCAACTGCGCCGGCCTGCCGGAATCGATGGCTGAGACCGAGTTATTCGGTTACGGCCCCGGCGCTTTCGAAGGGGCGCGGGCCGAAGGCAAGCTCGGCCTGTTGGAGCTGACGGCGGGCGGTACGCTGTTTCTCGATGGCGTCGGGGAAATGAGCCCGCGCTTGCAGGTGAAATTGCTGCGTTTCCTGCAGGACGGATGCTTTCGTCGTGTCGGCAGTGATGAAGAGGTTTATCTGGATGTGCGGGTGATCTGCGCGACGCAGGTGGACTTGTCCGAGTTGTGCGCGCGCGGTGAGTTTCGCCAGGATCTTTATCACCGCTTGAACGTGCTGTCGCTGCACATCCCGCCGCTGCGTGAATGCCTCGACGGTTTGACGCCGCTGGTGGAGCACTTCCTTGATCAGGCCAGTCGGCAGATCGGTTGCCCGCTGCCGAAACTGGCACCGGCGGCGATGGAGCGGTTGAGTCATTACCATTGGCCAGGCAATGTCCGGCAGTTGGAGAACGTGCTGTTCCAGGCCGTCTCGTTGTGCGAAGGCGGGACGGTGAAGGCCGAGCACATTCGCTTGCCGGATTACGGCGTGCGTCAGCCGCTTGGCGATTTCTCCCTCGAGGGCGGGCTGGATGCGATTGTCGGGCGGTTTGAGAAGGCGGTGCTGGAGCGCTTGTATTCCGAGCACCCGAGTAGTCGGCAGCTGGGCAAGCGGTTGGGGGTTTCGCATACGACCATTGCCAACAAGTTGCGCGAGTATGAAGTGGGCAAGGACAACGGCATTTAAGATCAAAAGATCGCAGCCTCGTTGCACTCGACAGCTCCTACAGTGCAACGAGGCTGCGATCTTTTGACCTGTTGCCGCGAAGCGGCATAACACCGCCGGTTTTTCGTCTCCGATACATTCCCCCCAATCCCTGCAAAACCCCTCAAGTCCTTTGTTTGCCGGGCCTCGCGCCGTCAAAAGAAAGTTGGTCTGCAAATTGCTTATCGCTCATCAGTACAGCGGTGGGCGGCAAACGTCCGGCATGCAGAGGAAAGAGTGTGGACAAGTACCTTTATGTGGCAATGACCGGCGCCAGCCAGAATGCACTGGCGCAGAAGGCTCATGCCAACAACCTGGCAAACATTTCCACCAACGGTTTTCAGAAGGACCTGGAACAGGCCCGTTCGATGCCAGTGTTTGGTGACAGCTTTCCGGCGCGTGCGTTTGCCATGACCGAGCGTCCGGCCACCGACTTCTCTCCAGGTTCGCTGGTTGAAACCGGTCGCGACCTCGACGTTGCCGTGCAAGGCAATGGCTGGATCGCCGTGCAGACCCCCGATGGCGCTGAAAGCTACGTGCGCACCGGCAGCCTCAACGTGGACGCCCTTGGCGTGCTGCGGGCCGGCAACGGTATGCCGGTGATGGGCAATGGCGGACCGATTGCCGTGCCGCCCGAGCAGCAGATCGAAGTTGGCGAAGACGGCACCATCAGCATCCGTGCCATGGGCGAAGGCCCGCGCGTGATGGCTGAAGTCGACCGCATCAAACTGGTCAACCCTGACCTGAAGAACATGACCAAGGGCCTGGACGGTTCGATCCACACCAAAGACGGCAAGCCGGCGCAAGCCGATGCGGGCGTCAAACTGGTGTCCGGGTTCCTTGAGTCGAGCAACGTCAACGCCGTGGAAGAGATGACCTCGGTGCTGGCCTTGTCGAAGCAGTTCGAGCTGCACATCAAGATGATGAACACCGCCAAAGACGATGACCAGGCCATGGCTCGGGTCTTGCAGATCAGCTAATTATCAGAACGTCGCGCCGTAAAACAGGCGCACGAGGAGAATCGAATGCTTCCGGCTCTATGGGTTGCCAAAACAGGTCTGTCCGCCCAAGACACCAACCTGACGACCATTTCCAACAACCTGGCCAACGTGTCGACCACGGGTTTCAAACGTGACCGCGCCGAGTTCCAGGACTTGCTCTATCAGATCAAACGCCAGCCAGGCGCCCAGTCGACCCAGGACAGCGAACTGCCGTCGGGTCTGCAAGTGGGTACCGGTGTGCGCATCGTCGGCACCCAGAAAAACTTCACCGCCGGCAGTCTGCAAACCACCGAGCAGCCACTTGACCTGGCGGTCGACGGTCGCGGTTTCTTCCAGATCCTGCAGCCGGACGGCACCACGTCCTACACCCGTGACGGCACGTTCCACCTCGACTCCAATGGCCAGATCGTCAATGCCAGCGGCTTCGCCCTGGAACCGGCCATTGTCATTCCGAACGACGCGCAGACCTTTACGGTCGGTCGCGACGGCACTGTGTCCATCACCGTTCCGGGTAACCCGGCCAACCAGGTGATCGGCAACCTGCAAACCGCCGACTTCATCAACCCGGCCGGCCTGCAAGCCGTGGGTAACAACCTGTTCCTGGAAACCGCTGCCAGCGGCGCGCCGCAAATCGGCACCCCGGGCCTCAACGGTTTCGGTACCACGCTGCAGAACACCCTGGAAACATCCAACGTCAGCACCGTTGAAGAGATGGTCAACATGATCACCACTCAGCGCGCCTACGAGATGAACTCCAAGGTGATCTCCACCGCCGACCAGATGCTCTCGTTCGTAACGCAGAATCTGTAATCAGTCTATGAGGCGACCATGAGGTCGCCTGCAACACCGTGAGGTAGGGTCATGAATCGCTTTGTATCTGTTCTGGCACTGAGTGGGGTCGTCGTGCTCGCGGGCTGCGTCGCTCCGCCGCCCAAGCCCAATGACCCTTACTACGCCCCGGTGTTGCCGCGCACGCCGCTGCCGGCTGCCGCCAATAACGGCTCGATCTACCAGGCCGGTTTCGAACAGAACTTGTACAGCGACCGCAAGGCGTTCCGGGTTGGTGACATCATCACCATCACCCTGAACGAGCGGACCCAGGCCAGCAAGAATGCCAACTCGCAAATCGGCAAGAACAGCAAGACCGACATCGGTTTGAGCTCGTTCTTCGGCGGCGGCTTGAGCACCAACGATCCGATCGGCAGTGGTGATCTGAGCCTGGATGTCGGCTACAGCGGCGACCGTGCGACCAAGGGTGACAGCAAGTCCGGGCAGAGCAACAGCCTGACCGGCTCGATCACCGTGACCGTTGCTGATGTGCTGCCCAACGGCATCATCGCCGTGCGTGGCGAGAAGTGGCTGACCCTCAACACCGGTGATGAGCTGGTGCGGATTGCCGGCATGGTGCGCGCTGATGACATCGCCACCGACAACACCGTGTCGTCGACTCGTGTCGCCGATGCACGCATCACCTACTCGGGCACCGGTGCGTTTGCCGATGCGAGTCAGCCAGGCTGGTTCGACCGTTTCTTCCTCAGCCCGCTGTTCCCTTTCTAGGTGGCTACGTTGAATTTCAAGCATTTGATGGTGGCCGCCCTGATGCTCTCGGCTGCGTTCAACGCGCAAGCCGAGCGGCTGAAGGACATCGCCAGTATTTCCGGCGTGCGTTCCAACCAATTGATCGGCTACGGCCTGGTGGTCGGGCTTAACGGCACGGGCGACCAGACGACGCAAACCCCGTTCACCCTGCAGACCTTCAACAACATGCTCTCGCAGTTCGGCATCAAGGTGCCGCCGGGTTCGGGCAACGTGCAGCTGAAGAACGTCGCCGCCGTGTCGATCAGTGCTGATCTGCCGGCGTTCGCCAAGCCGGGTCAACAGGTCGACATCACCGTATCGTCCATCGGTAACTCCAAGAGCCTGCGTGGCGGCACCTTGCTGCTGACGCCACTCAAGGGTATCGACGGCAACGTCTACGCGATCGCCCAGGGCAACCTGGTCGTCGGCGGTTTTGATGCGGAAGGTCGCGACGGTTCGAAGATCACCGTCAACGTTCCGTCGGCCGGTCGTATTCCGGGCGGTGCTTCGGTGGAGCGTTCGGTGCCGAGCGGTTTCAACCAGGGCAACAGCCTGACCCTGAACCTCAACCGTTCGGACTTCACCACCGCCAAGCGCATCGTCGACAAGATCAACGACATGCTCGGCCCTGGCGTGGCTCAAGCCATCGACGGCGGTTCGATCCGTGTCAGCGCGCCGCTCGATCCAAGTCAGCGCGTCGACTATCTGTCGATCCTCGAGAACCTTGAAGTCGACCCGGGTCAGGCGGTGGCGAAAGTCATCATCAACTCGCGCACCGGCACCATCGTGATCGGCCAGAACGTCAAGGTTTCGCCGGCCGCCGTGACTCACGGCAGCCTGACGGTGACCATCACCGAAGACCCGATCGTCAGCCAGCCCGGCCCTCTGTCCAATGGCCAGACCGCCGTCGTGCCGCGCTCGCGGGTCAACGCTCAGCAAGAAGCCAAGCCGATGTTCAAGTTCGGCCCGGGCACCACCCTCGACGAAATCGTGCGGGCGGTGAACCAGGTCGGCGCAGCACCGGGTGACTTGATGGCGATCCTTGAAGCACTCAAACAGGCCGGCGCGTTGCAAGCCGACCTGATCGTGATCTGAGGACAGCGACCATGGATATGCGCAAGGGCGGCCTGGGTGTCAGCAGCAACGATTCGGGTTCCTATTCGGACTTGAATCGTTTGAACCAGCTCAAGGTCGGCGACAAGGACAGTGACGCGAACATGCGCAAGGTTGCGCAGGAATTCGAGTCACTGTTCCTCGGTGAAATGCTCAAGTCGATGCGCTCGGCCACCGAAGCGCTGGGCAAGGACAACCCGCTCAACACTCCGGCCGCCAAGCAATACCAGGAAATGTACGACCAGCAGTTGGCCGTTTCCATGTCCCGCGAGGGCGGCGGTATTGGTCTGGCGGACGTGCTGATGCGCCAGATGTCGAAGAACAAACCGCTGGCGCCGGGTGAGGCTGCGGCCTTGTCTGCCGCCAAGCAGGAAGCGGCGAAAGCCGCGGTGCCAACGCCAGTTGCCGCAGGCACCGTGGCCACCGACGGTCCGCTGTCACGGCTCAATGGCCAGCGTCCGTTGTGGGCCTCGCGTTCGGTAAAAGCGCCGACAGGCGAGGGCACCCATCGCAATGACATGGAGCTGATCAATCAGCGCCGTCTGGCCTTGCCGCCGAAACTGGCTGATCGCTTGCTCGCCGGTCTGGTGCCTTCGGCCACGACGACCGCGGCGACAACTGCGAACAAAACCTTGCTGCCTGAACGCGCCGCGACGCCGGTAGTGACCGGTGCCGGGCCGCTGTTCAATGGCGACTGGCTGCCTTCGCCAACTGATAACAAATCGAGCGGACGCTTGCAGGTTTACGGCCGTGCGATGGCGCAGATTCCACTGGCGCCGCCGAAGAAAGCCTTCAGCTCCGCCGACGAATTCGTCAACACCATGCTTCCGATGGCCAAGGAAGCCGCCGACCGGATCGGCGTCGATCCGCGTTACCTGGTGGCCCAGGCGGCCCTGGAAACCGGTTGGGGCAAATCGGTCATGCGCGCCCAGGATGGCAGCAGCAGCCACAACCTGTTCGGCATCAAGGCCAGCAGCAGTTGGAAGGGTGAATCGGCGCGCGCGATCACCAGCGAATTCAGGAACGGCGAGATGGTCAAGGAGACGGCGGAGTTCCGTTCCTACGACTCGTACAAAGACAGCTTCCATGACCTGGTGACTTTGCTGCAATCCAATAATCGCTATCAAGATGTTCTGAAGTCTGCCGATAACCCAGAACAGTTTGTACGCGAGCTGCAGAAAGCCGGTTATGCAACTGACCCGGCCTACGCAAGCAAGATTTCGCAGATAGCCAAGCAGATGACGAGTTACCAAAACTACGCTGCGGCGGGCGCTTCCACTACGCCTCTATAGGCACAAGGCATAAGGTCTGAACCATGAGTTTGCTCAATATCGGGATGTCGGGTCTGGCCGCTGGCCAATCCTCGTTGATGACTACCGGCAATAACATTGCCAACGCCGACACCGCCGGTTACTCACGCCAGCAAACCGTGCAGAGTACCAAGGCCTCGAATCAGTTCGGCAATGTCTACATCGGCACCGGTACCACCCTGGCCGATGTGCGCCGCGTCTACAACAGCTACCTCGATGCGCAACTGCAGACCACCACCTCGCTCAACAGCGATGCGGCCGCGTATGCCGGGCAGATCAGTCCGCTCGACGCCTTGCTCTCGGACAGCGGCACCGGCCTCAATGGCGCCCTGACCAAGTTCTTCGCCTCGGTGCAGAACGTCAACGCCAAGCCGGGTGATGACGCGTCGCGTCAGCTGCTGCTCAGCGATGCCCAGGCCTTGAGCAATCGTTTCAACTCAGTGTCCAGCCAGTTGACGCAGCAGAACGCGAGCATCAACGGCAACCTGTCGAACATGGCCGATCAGGTCAACAAACTCGCCGCCACTGTGGCGCAGTTGAACCAGAAGATTTCCGAAGTTTCCAAGGCCGGCGGCATGCCGAACGAGCTGCTCGATGCGCGTAATGAAACCGTGCGTCAGCTCTCCACCTTCACCGGTGCACAGGTCATCGAGCGCGAGGGTAACCTCGACGTTTACCTGGGCAGCGGCCAGCCTCTGGTCATCGGCGGCACCGCCAGCTCCCTGTCCGTGGCGCCGAGCCTGAACGATCCTTCGCGCATGGGCATTCAGCTCAATCGCAACGGCACCACCGTCGACATCACCTCGGTCATGACCGGGGGTGAAATGGGCGGTCTGCTGCGTTATCGCAGCACCGTGCTGGACCCGGCCATGAACGAACTGGGCCGCGTGGCCCTGGTGGTCGCCGATCAGATGAACAGCCTCCAGGCCCAGGGCATCGACAAGAACGGTGCGTTTGGTTCGAACCTGTTCAACAGCATCAACAGTGCCGCGCAGATGGCCAGCCGCAGTGTCGCTACCGTCGGCAACAGCGCCGGTTCAGGCAACTTTGATGTGACCATCGCGGACAGCGGCAAGCTGACCATCAACGATTACAAGGTCACCTTCACCAGCGGCACCAACTACACCGTGTCGCGTCTGCCGGATGGCACGTCCATGGGCGCTTTCAGCACCCTGACCACGCCACCGCCGGTGATCGACGGTTTCTCGCTGAAGCTTTCCGGCGGCACCGCCGCGGCGGGCGACACGTTCAAGATCACTCCGACCCGCAACGCGGCGGAGAACATCAAGACCGAGATGACCGACAGCAAGCGTCTGGCCATCGCAGCACCGTTGAGCGCGGCCATCACGCCGGGCGGCAGCGGCACCCTGACGATCCCGGCCAGCGGTCAACCGACCCTGACCACGAAGTTTGATATTTACGATGCCGCCACCACCACGGCAATCCAGAACGGCATCAAGAATTCGACGCCAGTCAAAGTGGTATTCGGTGCGCCGTCTGCCGACGGCACCAGCCAGACTTACCAGTTGCTGGATGCCAAAGGCGTGCAGATCAGCACCGGCACCATCAAGCCAAACCAGAACAACACCCTGAGCCTGAGCATCCCTCTCAAGGATTCCGCCGGTGTGCCGATCATGGATCCGGGCCCGCCGGCCGTGCAGCGTACCGCGAACTTCGACATGACCGTGGCCGGCTCGCCGGGCACCGGCAGCGCGATCGACATCAACGTTGCGCAACCAGGCACCATGGACAACCGTAACGGCACCGCCCTGGCCGGCTTGCAAACCAAGCAGGTCGTGGACACCGGGAGCGCCAGCAAAGGCATTTCCCTGACCGACGCCTACGGCAAACTGGTCGAAGGCGTGGGCGCCAAAGCCGCTCAGGGCAAGCTCGACAGTGCCGCCACCGGCGCCATCCTGGCCAACGCCAAAGGCGCTCGCGACTCGTTGTCCGGTGTCGACCTCGATGAGGAAACCGGCAACCTGGTCAAATATCAGCAGTACTACACCGCCTCTTCGCAGATCATCAAGGCTGCGCAGGAAATCTTCAGCACACTGATCAACAGTCTTTAAGGAGTCGTAGCCCATGCGCATTTCTACCGCCCAGTTTTACGAGTCCTCTGCTGCGAACTATCAGAAGAACTTCGCCAACGTGGTCAAAAGCAGCGAAGAGGCCAGCAGCCTGATTCGCGTCAACACCGCCGCCGATGATCCGGTTGGTGCTTCGCGCCTGCTGCAATTGGGCCAACAGGCGTCGATGCTCGATCAGTACAAGGCCAACACCAACACCCTCAAGGCGACCCTGGGTCAGACCGAAGCGGTGATGACCAGCATCAACAACGTGCTGCAGCGTGCTCAGGAGCTGGCCTTGGGTGCCGGCAACGGTGGCTACACTGATGCCGACCGTCAGGCCAACGCCAAAGAGCTGGGTCAGATCGAAGAGCAGTTGCTGAGCCTGATGAACAGCAAGGACGAGAACGGCAAGTACATCTTCGCCGGTTCCAAGGGCGACACCGCGCCGTTCTCGCGCAATGACGATGGCACCTACAGCTACAACGGTGACCAGGTGACCCTCGATCTGGCGATCGGCGACACCATGTCGATGGCGACCAACAGCACTGGTTGGGAAGTGTTCCAGCAGGCGATCAACACCAGCCGTAGCCAGGTCACCATGACGGCACCGGCCGTGGATGACGGTCGCGTTGTCCTGTCCAATGGGCAGGTTTCGTCGAGCGTGACCTACAACAGCAAATTCCGTGCGGGCGAGCCGTACACCGTTGACTTCATCAGCGGCACCCAGTTGAAAATCACCGACTCGGGCGGTAACGACGTGACTGCCGAAGCCAGCCAGGGCGGTACGTTCGACCCGGCCGCCAAAGCCGGCCAGGGTGTGTCTTTCCGCGGTGTCGAGCTAACCCTTAACATCAATCTGGCAGCCGGTGACACCGCAGCTACCGTGTTGCCGGGCCACAGTTTCACCCTGGCGGCCAAGCCTGACACGTTCACCGCAACCCGCAGCCCGGGCAACCCGTCAGCGACTCAAGTGACCGGCAGCAGCATCACCAACCCGGCGGCTTACCACGCCAGTTTCCCGACCGGTTCGGCGGTGATGAAATTCACCAGCGCCACCGCATTCGATCTGTACGCGGCACCGCTGACCGCTGATAGCAAGCCTGTGTCTTCCGGCACCGTGGTAGCGGGCGTTGCGACGGCTTCGGGCGTGAGCTTCAACCTGGCCGGCACACCGGCGGCTGGCGATCAGTTCAGCGTGGCCGTCAACACTCACGAAACCCAGAACATCCTGGACACCGTGAGCCAGTTGAAAACGGCGCTGAACACGCCAACCAACGGCGATCCGATCCTGACCCAGAAGCTGCAAGCGTCGCTGGCTTCGGGCATCGGCAACCTGAAGAGCGGCAACGATCAGTTGTCCAGCGCACTGAGTTCGGTGGGCGGTCGCGGTTCGGCCCTGGATACCCAGGCCGACACCAACCAGAGCCTGGTCCTGGCCAACACCCAGACCCAATCGGCGATCCGCGATTCCGATCCGGCTTCTGTGATGACTCGTCTGACCTTGCAGCAAACCATGTTGCAGGCGTCGCAACTGGCCTTCAGCAAGATTGCTCAGCTGGGCTTGTTCAACAAGATCTGAGTCTGTGCCTGTCGAGCTGCCAACCGTCTTTTCCTAAGCGGTTCTGAAGCCTCTGCCTGAAAGGGCAGGGGCTCGCCGCTCGAGAGTTTCGCCGTGAATCAACACCCTCTAGTCAGCATCGTCATCCCCGCCTTCAACCCGCGCTTCTTCAGCCAGGCGCTGGAAAGTTCGCTCGCGCAAACGTACGAGAACATCGAAATCGTCATCTGCGACGATTCCTCCGGCGACGAGATTCGCGACATCGTCGAGTCGTTTGCCAACCCTGTGCACACCGTTCGATACCTGCGTAACCCGAAGCGTCTCGGCCTGCAAAAGAACCTGCTGCGATGTGTCGAAGCCGCGCGTGGCGAATTCATCAAAGTGCTGTGCGACGACGACCGTCTGTTCGCGCCGTGCATCGCGATGCAAGCCCAGGTGTTGATCGATCATCCCGAAGCCACCCTCGTTTGCGCCCTGCGCATGATGAGCGATACCAACAACTTCATCCTGCCGCCACGGATCGACAACTGCCGTTTTTCGCCCATTGATTCGTTGCTCAAGGGCGATGACATGCTGGCGATTTTCGAGGCTACGCCGAAGAACTTCATCGGCAACTTCAGCTCGACGCTGATGCGCCGTGCCGATGTGCTCGAGCTGTTGCCGGCGTTGATCCAGGAGGGCTCCGGCTTTGTCGCGATGCTCGATTTCGCCTTGTTCGTGTGCCTGTTGCGTCGCGGTAACCTGGCGGCGCTGAACACCGTACTGAGCACCGAGCGTCAATACCCGGAGCGCCTGAGCAAGACCCTTGAAATGACGCGGGCCGCCGTGCAGGAATGGGAATGGCTTACGCAAATGCTGACCGCACGCGGTGGCGAGTCGGCACCGGCCTCCGGTTGGGTGCGCAGCGTCGAACTGAGCAAGGCTTTTGAAGAACCGCGCAAGTGGGAAGAGTTGTGCGTGGTGCGCGTGCTGGGTAACCGCAACACCGTGGTCAACGGCCGAGTGGGCGGGAACGCTGACAGCTATGCCGATTTCTACCGCGAGTGGCTGTCGGTCCGCACCTTCAACGCGGCGGAAGCGCGGCACATGCCGGAGCGCATCAGCCGCTGGGCCATGCGTCCGAACCTGGTGCCGATCGTCATCGACACCGAATCTGACAGTGCCGGGCTGAAAGCCACGCTGGCCAGCATCGCCACTCAGCTATACGCACCGCAAGCGGTGGTGGTGTTGTCCAACGCCGACTGCGATGGCGACGATAAAGTGCTGCAGTTGCCGCTTGAGGCGAACTGGTCGCAACAGCTCAATGCCGTGGTGCCGCAGCTGGAAGGTACGCATTGGTTTTACCTGCTGCGGGCGGGTGACACGCTGCGCGAGTCGACGCTGCTGGTCCTGGCCGAACGCATTGCCAGCACGCCGGGCATGTTGTGTGCCTATAGCGATGAAGGCGCGCTGGTCGAGGGTGAGTCCGTCGACCCGGTGTTCAAGCCTGACTTCAACCTCGACCTGATGCGTTCCTACCCTTACGTCGGCCGGACCCTGGCGTTCGAGCGCCAGCGCTTTCTGGCGTCGGGTGGCTTTGATTCGACGCACGGCGAATTGGCGCCGCAGGATTTGCTCTGGCGCCTGGTGGAAGAGGCCGGGTTGCACACCATCGAGCACATCGCCGAGATTCAGGTGGAGTCGACCCAGACCTTCCCGGACTGGATGTCGTTGCCGGAGGTGATCGAGGGCAGTGAGGCATTGGTCAGTGCGCACCTGACCCGCATCGGCCTGGAACACCGGATTCGCCATGAAGAATTGCCGCTGCTCAATCGCATCGATTACCTCCACGGTCAGCGGCCGCTGGTCTCGATCATCATCGGCGCGGGCACTTCGCTGGGCGCGTTGCAGCGCTGCACCGAAAGCCTGATCGAAACCACCACGTACACCGAATACGAAATCCTGATTGTCGATGACGGTCGCGGCGATCAGGCGATGGCCGATTGGCTGGACGCCATGGCTCAGATGGGCGTGGCCATGCTGCGGGTGCTGCGTTATGCCGGCACTGGCGGTGAAGCGACCCTGGTCAACTTTGCTGCCGAGCATGCCCGGGGTGAATACCTGTTGACGCTTAGCCCGCGCAGTGTGATTTGCGCGGGCGACTGGCTCGCCGAACTGCTCAACCACGCTCAACGCCCGGAAGTCGGCGTGGTGGGGGCGCGGTTGCTCGGTCCCAACAATGCGATCGTCTCCGCCGGTTTGATTCTGGGGCTGGCCGGACCGGCCAGTTCGCCATTCCTCGGCGAGCATGTCAGTGCCCGGGGTTACATGCAGCGTCTGCAGGTGGCGCAGAACTGGAGCGCGGTCAGCAGCGATTGCCTGATGGTGCGCAAAGAGGTGTTCGACAGCCTGGGTCAGCGCGATGATGAGGCATTCAACCTTGGTCTCAGCGGCGTTGATCTGTGCCTCAAGGCGGGTCAAAACGGTTACCTGGTGGTCTGGACGCCGTTTGCCACGGTGATGATGGGCGAAGACCTGTCGCCGGCAGCCTCGCCGGCCACTGTGCAGGAGCAGGTGCTTGAGCAGGAGACTTTCTATAAAAAGTGGCTGCCGACCATTTCCCGAGACCCGGCCTACAACCCGGCGCTGACACTCGGTGTGGCGAGTTTCAGCCTGGAGCCTTCGCTGCGCAATAACTGGAATCCGTTCCGCCATCGCGACCTGCCATTGATTCTCGGCTTGCCGGTCAATGAGTCGGCGATCGGGCATTACCGTGTGACCGCGCCGCTGGCGGAGCTTGAGGCTGCTGGGCGGGTCATTTCGCGGGTGGCCTACGAGTCGCCGTCGTCTGTGGAAATCGAGCGTCTGTCGCCGGACACCATTATCTTGCAGGGGCGTTATAGCGAGGGTTCGGCGGCCGACATTCTGCGCATGAAGAAGTACTCTAATGCCCTGCGGATTTTCGAGCTGGACGATTACATTGTCAGCACGCCGAAAAAGAACAGCCATGCGCGGAACAAGCCGACCAACACCGAGCAGATGTTGCGTGACGGCATTGCCCTGTGCGACCGGGTGGTGGTGACCACTCAGGCGTTGGCTGATGTGTTGTCGAGTATGCACAGCGAAATTCGCGTGGTACCCAACATGTTGCCGCCGCAACCTTGGTTGACGCTGAGCAGTCAGCGCCGCACTTCGAAAAAGCCGCGTGTTGGCTGGGGGGGCGGTACCAGCCATACCGGTGACCTGGAGATCATTGCCGATGTGGTTCGCGAGTTGGCCAATGAGGTGGATTGGGTGTTCTTCGGTATGTGTCCGGATGCCTTGCGTCCGTACATTCATGAGTTCCATGGCACGATTGATTTGCAGAGTTATCCGTACAAGTTGGCGAGCCTGAATCTTGACCTGGCGTTGGCGCCGTTGGAGTTTCATATCTTCAACGACTGCAAGAGCAATTTGCGGTTGCTGGAATATGGGGCTTGCGGGTATCCGGTGATTTGTACTGATACCCGGGCGTATGACGGGTTCCTGCCGTGCACCAAGGTGTTGAGTAACAGCACTGAGGAGTGGTTGCAGGCGATTCGTATGCATTTGGCTGATCCGGATGCCAGTTATCGCATGGGGGATCAGTTGCGGGAGGCGGTGCATCGGGACTTTATGTTGCGCGGGGATAATTTGCAGCATTGGCTTTGGGGGTGGTTGCCGGACTGATTTTTTGGTCTGTGTGCATATCCTTCGTGTACATATCCGTTTCTGCGGTAACGGCTGCAATGGGTTCCGCCCTTACGGCGGGTCACTTTGAAAAGCGCAAAGTAACCCAACGCTTTCGCCCCTGACGTACGGTGCCTCGCCCAGGCTCGGCATGCCCTCGCTCCGGTCCTGCTCCGTGGGCCCGCCGCCATCGGCCATCCATGGCCGGGGGCGGCTACCGCGGCATCCTTGCCGCGGTGCCCACTGCGCAGAACCTCCACTCGGCCTCCCGACGGGGCAGATCAAGATCAAGAGCTGCAGGCGAGCTAACGCTCGGCCTGTTGAGTGGTGAACAGCGCGCGTACACCCCTGGAACACGTGCGCCTGGGCCGGATCAAAATCAAAAGCTGCAGGCGAGCTAACGCTCGGCCTGATGAGTGGTGAGCAGCACGCGTACACCCCCTCCCTGTAGGAGCTGTCGAGTGAAACGAGGCTGCGATCTTTTGATCTTGCCGTTGCCTTCAATCGCTCCCAGGCTCCGCGTCGCCAGCGCGCAAGACTCAAGCCTTTTGTCGATAGCTGGACGCGGAAACCGCGAAAGCAAATACAAGATCAAAAGATCGCAGCCTCGTTTCACTCGACAGCTCCTACAGAGGAGCACGTGCGCCCGGGCCGGATCAAAATCAAAAGCTGCAGGCGAGCTAACGCTCGGCCTCTTGAGTGGTAAACAGCACGCGTACACCCCCTTCCTGTAGGAGCTGTCGAGTGAAACGAGGCTGCGATCTTTTGATCTTGCCGTTGCCTTCAATCGCTCCCAGGTTCCACGTCGCCAGCGCGCAAGACTTAAGCCTTGTGTCGATAGCTGGACGCGAAAACCGCTAAAGCAGAGGCAAGATCAAAAGATCGCAGCCTCGTTTCACTCGACAGCTCCTACAGAGGAACACGTGCGCCTGGGCCGGATCAAAATCAAAAGCTGCAGGCGAGCTAACGCTCGGCCTGATGAGTGGTGAGCAGCACGCGTACACCCCCTTCCTGTAGGAGCTGTCGAGTAAAACGAGGCTGCGATCTTTTGATCTTGCCGTTGCCTTCAATCGCTCCCAGGCTCCACGTCGCCAACGCGCAAGACTTAAGCCTTGTGTCGATAGCTGGACGCGAAAACCGCTGAAACAGAGGCAACGTCAAAAGATCGCAGCCTCGTTTCACTCGACAGCTCCTACAGAGGAACACGTGCGCCTGGGCCGGATCAAAATCAAAAGCTGCAGGCGAGCTAACGCTCGGCCTGTTGAGTGGTAATCAGCGCGCGTACACCCCCTTCCTGTAGGAGCTGTCGAGTAAAACGAGGCTGCGATCTTTTGATCTTGCCGTTGCCTTCAATCGCTCCCTGGCTCCACGTCGCCAACGCGCAAGACTCAAGCCTTGTGTCGATAGCTGGACGCGAAAACCGCTAAAGCAGAGGCAAGATCAAAAGATCGCAGCCTCGTTTCACTCGACAGCTCCTACAGAGGAACACGTGCGCCTGGGCCGGATCAAAATCAAAAGCTGCAGGCGAGCTAACGCTCGGCCTCTTGAGTGGTAAACAGCGCGCGTACACCCCCTTCCTGTAGGAGCTGTCGAGTGAAACGAGGCTGCGATCTTTTGATCTTTCTATTGCCTTCAATCGCTCCCAGGTTCCACGTCGCCAACGCGCAAGACTTAAGCCTTGTGTCGATAGCTGAATGCGGAAACCGCGAAAGCAAAGGCAAGATCAAAAGATCGCAGCCTCGTTTCACTCGACAGCTCCTACAGAGGAACACGTGCATTGGAGTGAATACGTGCGCTGAGCCAGGCCGGCCGGTAGGCCGCCTCGCGGTGCTGTGGCGGTAGTCGCCGCCTCGAGAGGCCGAGTGGAGGTTCTGCGGAGTGGGCAACCCGGCATGGATGCCGGGTTAGCCGCCCCCGGCCATGGATGGCCGATGGCGGCGGGCCCACGGAGCAGGACCGGAGCGAGGGCATGCCGAGCCACAGCGAGGCACCGAACGTCAGGGGCAAGAGCCCTTGGTTACTTGGGGCTTTTCCAAGTGACCCGCTGTAAGAGCGGAACCCTAAGTGGCCGTTACCGAGAAAACGGATATACACACAGACCCCGGGTTAACCCCCGCCCCTAAAAACTCTCCAAACCCCACCAGTCGCCGACCTCAGACAATTGGCTCACTTCCTGCAAGTCCCCCGCATATCGCCATAAAACCTTCACCTCAAAACGCGTGAAGGCCCCAGTGGCTGCGGGTAAATGATGTGCATCTGACGGTTCGCCAACCCTCGCGGGGGTGGCAGGGCCGCGCGAAGAGCAAGAGGACAGCGATGAAGGCAGTAATTCTGGCAGGTGGTCTCGGTACGCGGATCAGCGAAGAGTCGCACCTCAAGCCCAAGCCAATGATCGAAATCGGCGGCAAGCCAATTCTTTGGCACATTATGAAACAGTACTCCGCCCATGGGATTCATGACTTCGTGATCTGCCTTGGCTACAAGGGCTACGCGATCAAGGATTTCTTCGCCAACTACTTCCTGCATACTTCCGACGTCACCTTCGACATGTGCAACAACCGCATGGACGTTCACCAGAACTACAGCGAACCGTGGCGCGTGACCCTGATCGACACAGGCGAAGACACCATGACCGGTGGCCGCCTGCGTCGCGCCGCCCGTTACCTGGAAGGCGAAGAAGCGTTCTGCTTCACCTACGGCGACGGCGTCTCGGACCTCAACATTGGCGCGTTGGTGGACTTCCACCTGACCCACGGCAAGCTCGCAACCGTGACCGCCGTGCAACCACCGGGCCGCTACGGCGCCCTGGAGCGCGACGGTGACAGCGTCAAAGGCTTCATTGAAAAACCACGCGGTGACGGCGGCTGGATCAATGGCGGGTTCTTCGTGCTCTCGCCCAAAGTGCTGCCCTACATCGCCGACGATCAAACCTCCTGGGAAGCCGAGCCACTGGCCGCGCTGGCCAGCGAACAGCAACTGCAAGCCTTCCAGCACGACGGTTTCTGGCATCCGATGGACACCCTGCGCGACAAAAACCACCTTGAGCAGTTGTGGCTGAGCGGGGAGGCCCCATGGAAACAATGGGACTGAGCCCGGAGTTCTGGCGCGGCAAGCGGGTTCTGCTGACCGGCCATACCGGCTTCAAAGGCAGCTGGCTGACGTTGTGGCTGCAAAGCCTCGGCGCCGAAGTCAGCGGTTTTTCGCTGGACCCTTCTACCGAGCCGAGCCTGTTCGAACTGGCGCGCGTGCACGAAGGCATTAACGATCAGCGTGGTGACCTGCGTGACCTCGGCGCGTTGCTGGAGCTGATCGCCGAGACCCAGCCGGAAATCGTCCTGCACCTGGCGGCCCAGCCGCTGGTGCGCGAAGGTTATCGCGACCCGCTGGGGACTTACTCCAGCAACGTCATGGGCACCCTCAACCTGCTCGAAGCGATCCGCCAGATCGGCGGCGTGCGCGCCTGCGTGCTGGTGACCACCGACAAGGTCTACGCCAACCAGGAATGGCTGTGGCCGTACCGTGAAAACGAAGCCCTCGGCGGACACGATCCTTACAGCAGCAGCAAAGCCTGCTGCGAGTTGCTGGCGCAGTCTTACGCCGCTTCGTTCTTTCCGGCCGACAAGCATGCCGAACACGGTCTGGCCCTGGCCACGGCGCGTGCCGGCAACGTGTTGGGCGGAGGGGACTTTGCACCAGAGCGCTTGATTCCAGATGTACTCAAAGCCTGGTCCGCCGACGAACCCGTGACCTTGCGCTACCCGCAAGCCGTACGCCCTTGGCAGCACGCGCTGGAGCCGCTGGCCGGTTACCTGCAACTGGCCGCCGGCCTCTATGAACAAGGTCCGGAGTTTGCCGGTGCGTGGAACTTCGGCCCGAGCGAAGCGGACATGTGCAGCGTCGGCGAAGTCGTCGAATTGCTTGCCAGCCGCTGGCCACAAGCGCGCGGTTTACGCATCGAGCCGAGTGATTTGCATGAGGCCGGTCTGCTGCGTCTGGACAGCAGCCGCGCCCGTCAACTGTTGGCCTGGCAACCGCGATGGTCGTTGCAGCAGTGCCTGACCCAGACCCTCGACTGGCACCTGGCCTGGCAAAACGGCGACGACATGCGCGCCATCACCCTGGGCCAGTTGAACCTGTACCGAGGCGCGCTGTGAGCGAGTTTCTGTTGAAAGCATTGCCGCTCGCCGGGTTGTTCAGCGTGCAGCACAAACGCTTCGAAGATGAGCGCGGGCACTTTGCGCGGCTGTTCTGTGAAGGCAGCCTCAGTGCCTTCGGCGAGCCGTTCCATATCCGCCAGATCAACCATTCCTGCACCCGCGAACGCGGCAGTGTGCGCGGTCTGCATTACCAGAACGCCAGTGCGCCGGAAGCCAAGTTGATCACCTGCCTGCGCGGTGAAGTCTGGGATGTGGCGGTGGATTTGCGCCCCGACTCCGAGACCTTCCTGCACTGGCACGCCGAACACCTGCGCGCCGGCGACGGTCGCAGCCTGTTGATCCCGGCCGGTTTTGCCCATGGCTTCCAGACCCTGACCGACGACGCCGAATTGCTCTACCTGCACAGCGCCGACTACACGCCTGCGCACGAGGGTGGTTTGAGTGTAAATGATCCACGGCTGGCGATTGCCTGGCCGTTGCCTGTCAATAATCTGTCGGCACGGGATTCCAGCCATCCCTTGCTCGATGAACGCTTCGCTGGAGTACGTGTATGAACTGCCGTGGTTGCGGGACTTCTCTGGCCTTGCCGCTGATCGATCTGGGCACCTCGCCGCCGTCCAACGCTTATGTGCGCGCCGATCAGCTGGAGCAGGCCGAGCAATGGGTGCCGCTTAAAGTGGCGGTGTGTCAGCAGTGCTGGCTGGTGCAGACCGAGGATTACACCAGCGCCGACAGCCTGTTCGATGCCGAGTACGCGTATTTCAGTTCGTTCTCCAGCACCTGGCTGGCCCATGCCGATCAGTATGTGGCCGAGATGGTCGAGCGCTTCGGCCTGACCGCCGACAGCCGCGTGGTGGAAATCGCCGCCAACGACGGTTACCTGTTGCAGTACGTGGCCGGGCGCGGCATTCCTTGCCTGGGCGTCGAGCCGACCCGCAGCACCGCGCAAGCGGCGCGGGAAAAAGGCCTGGAGATCCGTGAGCTGTTCTTCGGTCGCGACACGGCTTCGCAGTTGATTGCTGACGGTTGGTCCGCCGACCTCATGGCGGCCAATAACGTGTTGGCCCACGTGCCGGACATCAATGATTTCCTCGGTGGTTTCGCGACATTGCTGAAGCCGACCGGCGTGGCGACGTTCGAGTTTCCGCAATTGCTGACGCTGATGGCCGGGCAGCAGTTCGACACGCTGTATCACGAGCACTATTCCTACCTGTCGCTGACCGCGGTGCAGACGTTGTGCGAGCGCAACGGTCTGGAAGTGTTCGACGTCAGTCAGCTGTCGACTCACGGCGGATCGCTGCGGGTCTTCGTCCAGCGTGCCGACGGTGTGCGTCGCGAGGTGCAGCCAGCCGTTGCCCAGCAGCTGCGAGCCGAACTCGCCGCCGGGGTGAAAACCCCCGAGTACTACGCGACCCTCGCGCCCGCCGCCGAGTGCATCAAGCACGAGTTGCTGCGTTTCCTGTTGCAGGCGAAAGCTGACGGCAAGCGCGTGGTCGGTTACGGCGCTGCGGCCAAGGGCAACACTTTGCTCAACTACGCAGGCGTCAAACCGGACCTGCTGGCCTGGGTGGCTGACGCGAATCCGCACAAGCAGGGCAAGTACCTGCCGGGCAGTCGCATCCCGATTGTGTCGCCGGCGCAGATCGATCTGGAAAAACCCGATTACGTCCTGGTGCTGCCATGGAACCTGTTGCACGAAGTCAGTCAGCAACTGGCCCGGGTGCGCGAGTGGGACGGCCGCTTTGTCATCGCCGTGCCTGAGTTGACCGTCCTGTGAAGGTCCTGGTCACCGGGGCGACCGGGTTCGTCGGTCGCCATCTGGTCGCTGCTTTGCTCGCCCGTGGCTGTGAAGTCCGCGCCGTGGCACGCAACGCCGAGACAGCGGCGAACATGCCGTGGATCAATGCCGTGGAGTTCATCGCGGCGGATATTCACGCCGCCGATGTGAACATCGCCGCGCTGACCGATGGCATCGACATCTTGGCGCACCTGGCTTGGCCAGGGTTGCCGAACTATCAGGCGCTGTTTCACTTCGAGCATAACCTGATGGCCGATTACCGGTTCATCAAGGGCGCGGTCGAGGCGGGCGTTGCGCAAGTGCTGGTCACCGGGACCTGTTTTGAATACGGCTTGCAGAGCGGACCGCTCAGCGAACAGACCGCGCCACAGCCGAGCAATCCTTATGGCCTGGCAAAGAACTCCCTGCGCCTGTTCCTCGAAAACCTGCAGCGGGTTCAGCCGTTCACCCTGCAATGGGCGCGGTTGTTCTACCTGCACGGCGAGGGGCAAAACCCGAACAGTTTGCTGGCGGCACTGGACAGGGCCATCGATGCCGGCGACGACCGTTTCAACATGTCGGCCGGTGAACAGCTGCGCGATTACCTGGCGATCGAGACGGCCGCCGGTTACCTCGCCGCCATCGTGCAACAGCGTGATTTCGACGGCGTGATCAATTGTTCCAGCGGCCAACCGGTTTCGGTGCGGGCGCTGGTCGAGCAGCGACTGCGCGAACGTGGCGCTGCAATCCGTCTGAACCTCGGTCACTACCCATACCCGACCCACGAGCCAATGGCGTTCTGGGGCGTGGCGGACCGTTTGCAACAGCTACTGGGAGCAGAGCATGAGGCATGAGTTGTATCGGGTCGCCGACCTGCCGGTGTTGCAGAACCGCACCTTTGCCGACCCTGCGTCGGCGAAAGCGTCGGCGTGCGCCGACATGGTCCTGGTGCAGGACGAAAAGAGCGGGTTGATCTTCAACCAGGCCTTCGATGCCGACAAGCTCAGCTACGACGCTGACTACCAGAACGAGCAGGCGCACTCGGGTCAGTTCCAGAAGCACCTGAGCGATGTCGAAGGCATCATTGCCCGTCACTTCAAGGGTCAGGAACTGATCGAAGTCGGTTGCGGCAAAGGCTATTTCCTGGAGCTGCTGAAAAGCCTGGGCTATGCCATCACCGGCATCGACCCGGCCTACGAAGGCAACAACGCCGATGTGATCAAGGCGCCGTTCACCCGCGGCCTCGGCCTGGCGGCGGACGCCATTGTGCTGCGCCATGTGCTGGAACACATTCAGGACCCGGTGAGTTTCCTCGCCGAAATGGCCGACGCCAATCAGGGCGGGCAGATCTACATCGAAGTGCCGTGCTTCGACTGGATCCTGGAGCACCGCGCATGGTTCGACCTGTTCTACGAGCACGTCAATTACTTCCGCCTCGATGACCTGCGCCGGATGTTCGGCACGGTGCACGAGGCCGGTCATCTGTTCGGTGGCCAATACCTGTACATCGTGGCGGACCTGGCGACCTTGCGCCTGACCCCCGAACAACCGGTGCCGCGCCTTGAGTTGCCGCAAGGTTTCACCAGCAGCCTCGAGCGCGCGGTGCAGATCATTCAAGCAGCCCCCGAGCAGGGTTCGGCGATCTGGGGCGCGTCGTCCAAAGGCGTGATCTATTCGCTGTTCCTGCAACGGGCCGGCGTGGCGGTGGATCGCGTGGTGGATATCAACCCGGCCAAACAGGGCCGATATCTACCGCTTAGCGGCGTGCGTGTGTCCTCGCCGCAAGAGGCCATGGATGCGTTGCCCGAAGGCGCCAACCTGTTTGTGATGAACTCCAACTACCTCGAAGAAATCAAGCGGATGACCGATGGACGCTACGTCTATCACGCCGTCGACAGCGCTTCGTTCCAGTGACTATTGAGATTAGAAAAATGACTGACAACACCATCAATACAGCCTTCGAAGCCGAATGCCAGGCAGAAATCGCAGCCCAGGGTGACGACCAGAAACTCACCGGTCTGGCCCAGGATTTCTTCAACCAGTCGGCGAAGCACAAGTACAGCTACCACTTCTCGTGGATGGGCCGTCCGATCATTCAGTTGCCGCAAGACATGATGGCGATGCAGGAAATCATCTGGCAGGTCAAACCTGACCTGGTGATCGAATGCGGCATCGCCCACGGCGGTTCGATCATCTACTACGCATCCTTGCTGGAGCTGCAAGGCCACGGTGAAGTGCTGGGCATCGACCTCGACATTCGCCCGCACAACCGCGAAGCCATCGAAAGCCACCCGATGAGCAAGCGCATCAAAATGATCGAAGGGTCGAGCATCGACGCCGCCATCGCTGCACAAGTGCGCGCTGCGGCCGAAGGCAAAAAAGTCATTCTGGTGCTGGATTCGAACCACACCCACGACCACGTGCTGGAAGAGCTGCGCCTTTACGCCCCGCTGGTGTCGGTCGACAGCTACTGCGTGGTGATGGACACCGTGGTTGAAGACATGCCGGCCGATTTCTTCCCGGACCGTCCATGGGGCCCGGGCGACAACCCGAAGACTGCCGTGTGGAAATACCTGGAAGAAAACGCTGACTTCGAGATCGACCGTCAGTTGCAGAACAAGCTGCTGATCACCGTGGCGCCGGACGGCTATCTGCGTCGCGTTCGTTAATCATTATTGAATCTGGGTTCTCGGCGCTTGGCCGGTTGTGGGGATAGAGATATGCGCGTTAAAAACACTGCTCGTAACGATGTGGCATCGCTGAAAGAACGGTTGACGGTGGTGGTGATTTCCCACAACCGCAACGCCTACCTGCGACGCACCTTGCAGTATTACAGCAGCTATCCCTGCACGATCCTGGTCCTGGACTCTTCGCTGAAAAGCGACGACGACATCACCCGCGATTACCCGATGGTCGATTACCGGCACCTGCCGCAGTTCACTTACACCGGGCTGCAGGAAAAACTCGCCTATGGCGTGAACCAGGTGACCACGCCGTACATGGTGCTGGCGGCCGATGACGATTTCCTGATTCACGATGCGGTCACCGAGTCGCTGGAATTCCTCGAAGACAACGCCGACTACGGCATGGCCCACGGCTACGGAATCATGTACCTGGCACGCGCCACGGAAGTGAATTACTTCCGTCGTGATCGCAAGGGACCTGAAGATTATTGCTCCGATAAAGCCGAGGAGCGCCTGACGCAATTCATGGGGCACTTCCTGCCGCCGTTCTACGCGGTCAGCCGCACCGAGCTGCTGCAAGACTGGCACAACGCGCTGCTGCCGGGCACCAGCTTCGAATGGCAGGAAATCGGCCACGCCTATTACATGCTCGCTCGGGCCAAGGCGCGGATCTTGCCGATCCCGTTCGCCGTGCGGGAAATCCCTTACGGGGCCTCGGAGCACAACACCAACGTGCTGACGGTGTTGACGCTCAAGGACGCGAAAACCGTAGCCGACCGCGAGCGCTTCGCCGAGTTTCTGGCCTCGTTGCCGACCGGCATGAGCCACAAGACCCTGGCCGAGGGCAAGCAAGTGGCGCTGGACAGTTTCGCCACCATGGCCGACTGCCTGAACAACATGCGTTCGTTGAAAGGCACGCTGATTTTCACCTCGGCGTGGCTGGAGTCCGGCAAAGAGCCGGTGCGTACGTTCAACACCGAGCAGTTTGTCGAAATGCCGTTCTACAACCAGCCGGTGTTCGACCTGCTGACCGAATTCGAATTCCTCCTGCACACCATGCCCGCCGGCAAATTGCAGCTCCAGGAACTGGAAGGCATCTTGCTCAAGCAGCATGAGCTGATGCGCGTTCATCCCAACGACAACGACCGCACTCTGCGTGCCCGTTTGTGGGAAGCGCTTAGCCTCTATGCGTTCAACCGCACCGTGGTTACGCGTCTGGCGGAGTCGTTGCAGGGCACCGAAGATGAGGAAGAGGGCGTCAAGCTGCAAGCCTGGGCCAAGCGTCTGGCGTCGGTGCCGAAGCAGGACGAACAATCGTTGTTCGAGAACATGCCGTCCGGTCGCCTGCTGAACTGGATCGAAGCGCGCAATCCTGAGGAAAAACAGCTCAAGTCGATTGCGGCGCACCTGGCCAAACACAACGGCGGTCCACAATTCGGCATCCTGCTGCTGGACCTGGACGCCGACATGGTCAAGTTGCAGACCACCTTCGACAGCCTGGTCAGTGGTCACTGCAAGGCGTTCAAACTGGTGGTGTTCACCACCGGCGATTTGCCGGCGACCACCACGCCGCGTGACACCGTGCACTTCGTCAAAGTCACCGCCACCAACTACATCGAACGCATCAATCAGAGCGTCGCTCAGTCCACCGTCGATTGGCTGGTGCTGGCCGAAGCGGGCGATCAATTCACCGCCAGCGGCTTGCTGCGTGCCAGCCTCGAATTGCTCGGCGCCGAAGGCGTGCGAGCGGTGGCCATGGACGAAATCCAGCGTCAGGAAAACGGTTCCCTGAGCGATGTGTTCCGTCCGGGCGTCAACCTTGATCTGCTGCAAACCGTGCCGTCGATGATGGCCCGTCACTGGTTGATCCAGCGTGACGTATGGGTCGAGGCGGGTGGTTATTCGACTGAATACGCGTCGGCACTGGAGTTCGATCTGGTGTTGCGTCTGATCGAAGACGGCGGCTTGGGTGGCCTTGCACATCTGGCCGAGCCGCTGCTGATCTGTAACGCACCGTCCGCCGAGGAAAATCCTCACGAACGCCAGACCCTGACCCGTTCCCTGACGGCCCGCGGTTATCGCGGCCAGGTCAGCTCCGAGCTGCCGCAAACCTGGCAGATCGACTACCAGCACGCCGCGCGGCCAAAGGTCTCGATCATCCTGCACAGCCAGGACAATCTGAAGTCGCTGCAACGCGCCGTGGTCAGCGTGCTGCAACGCACCCGTTATCAGCAGCACGAAATCCTGATTACCGATAACCACAGCCAGTCCGAAGAACTCGCCACCTGGCTGGCCAGCCTGGAAGGCAAGAGCGATCGCCTGCGCATCCTGCGTACCGGCGAGCGTCTGAGCGCCTCGACGTTGCATAACTTTGCCGTGCGCGAGGCCAAGGGTGCTTACGTGGTGCTGATGTCGGCCGAGGTCGAAGTGGTCAACTCCAACTGGCTCGACAGCCTGCTCAACCAGGCCCAGCGTCCGGAAGTCGGGATTGTCGGCGCCAAGCTGATGGACTTCCGTGGTGTCACCACGCAAGCCGGCCTGGTACTGGGCCTCAACGGTGTGCTGGGCTCGGTGTTTATCGGTGAGCGCAAAGATGCCAAAGGCTACATGAACAGTCACCAGGTGGAGCAGAACTACTCGGCGCTGTCCGGGGCTTGCATGATGGTTCGCAAAGACCTGTATGAAGCGGTCGGTGGTCTGGACGAAGAGCATTTCGACGAAGCCTTCGCAGACATCGACCTGTGCCTGAAAGTCGCCGACGCCGGTTACCTGATCGTCTGGTGCCCTCAAGCGCAAATGCTGCACCCGGGCCTGTTGCCTGATGCGCCGCAGACCGCAGCGGCCCTGCAAGACAAGTGGCAAGCGCGTTTCACCCAAGATTCGGCTTACAACCAGAACCTGGCCTTGACCGGCAAGGGCTTTACCCTCGGCGACGCTTCCAGTGTGAACTGGGCGCAGTTGCTTGCTTAAGCCTGCTGACAGGTAAAAGGACTCAAGGCATGTTCAACGGTAAATCGATTTTCATCTCCGGCGGTACCGGTTCCTTCGGGCGCAATTTCATCCGCCGCCTGCTGGAGCAATACCAGCCTAAACGGGTGGTGGTGTTCTCGCGCGACGAACTCAAGCAGTACGAGATGCAGCAGACGTTCAACGCGCCGTGCATGCGCTACTTCCTGGGCGATGTGCGTGATGCCGATCGTTTGCGTCAGGCCATGCGCGGCATCGATTACGTGGTGCATGCCGCTGCTCTGAAACAAGTACCGGCGGCTGAGTACAACCCGACTGAATGCATCCGCACCAACGTCAACGGCGCGGAAAATATCATTGCAGCGGCGATCGATAACGGCGTGAAAAAAGTCGTCGCGTTGTCCACCGACAAAGCGGCCAGCCCGATCAACCTGTACGGCGCCACCAAGCTGTTGTCGGACAAACTGTTCGTGGCTGCCAACAACATTGCCGGCGAACAGCAAACGCGATTTGCCGTGGTCCGCTACGGCAACGTGGCGGGTTCACGCGGCTCTGTCGTGCCGTTCTTCAGCAAGTTGATCAACGAAGGCGCAACAGAATTGCCGATCACCGATGAGCGCATGACGCGCTTCTGGATCACCCTCGATCACGGCGTGCAGTTCGTACTCGACAGCTTCGCTCGCATGCACGGTGGCGAAGTATTCGTGCCGAAGATTCCATCGATCCGCATTGTCGATCTGGCGCTGGGCATGGCTGAACACTTGCCGCACAAGAACGTCGGCATTCGTCCTGGCGAAAAACTCCATGAGCTGATGGTGCCGCTGGACGATGCGCGCATGACCCTGGAGTTCGCCGATCACTACACCATTCAGCCGTCGATTCGCTTCACCAGCGTCGACGTGGATTTTGCCGTTGATAACCTGGGCGAGCAGGGCCGGCCTGTGGGTGAAGACTTCGAGTACCGCTCCGACACCAACCCGCACTTCTTGTCAGTGGGCCAGATCGCCGACCTGCACGCAGGGTTGCCGGCATGATTCCTTACGGTCGGCAAAGCCTCGATCAGGCAGACATCGATGCGGTGGTTGCCGTGTTGCAGTCCGACTGGTTGACCCAAGGGCCGACCATCGAGCGTTTTGAACAGGCCATGGCGGAGCGTTGCCAGGCCCATTTCGCGGTGGCGGTGTGCAACGCCACGGCTGCGCTGCACATCGCTTGCCTGGCCGCGGGACTTGGACCGGGCGACCGCTTGTGGACCACGCCGAACACCTTTCTGGCCTCCGCCAATTGCGGTCGCTACTGCGGCGCCGAGGTGGATTTCGTCGACATCGATCCGCTGACCTGGAACCTCGATGCCTACGCGCTGGAATCAAAACTTGAAGCCGCCGAATGTGACGGGACGCTGCCAAAGGTAGTGGTGGCCGTGGCGTTTTCGGGCCAAAGCTGCGACATGCGCAAGATTGCCGAACTGGCCGAGCGTTATGGCTTCACGGTCATCGAAGATGCCTCCCACGCGGTGGGTGCCTCCTATGCCGGACGCCCTGTGGGGTGCGGCGAATTCGCGGCAATGACGGTATTCAGTTTTCATCCGGTGAAGATCATCACCAGCGCCGAGGGCGGCATGGTCCTGACCAATCGTGCAGACCTGGCTGAGCGCTTGCAGCGCTTGCGCAGCCACGGCATGACCCGCGATCCGCAGCAGATGACCGAGCCCAGCCACGGTCCCTGGTACTACCAGCAAGTCGAACTCGGCTTCAATTACCGGATAACAGACCTGCAAGCGGCGCTCGGGTTGTCACAGCTGAACAAGCTCGACGATTTCATTGAGCGCCGTCGTGAACTGGCGGCGCGTTACGAGCGGTTGTTGGCCTACTTGCCGCTGATGCTGCCCAGTGCGCAACCCGAGGCGGAGTCAGCGTGGCACCTGTATGTGGTGCGGTTGCAGGTCGAGCGGATCAACCTCAGCCATCGGCAAGTGTTCGAACGCTTGCGAGCAGCGGGTGTCGGTGTGAACCTGCACTACATTCCGGTGCACCTGCAGCCGTACTATCGCGACCTGGGTTTTGCCGAAGGTGATTTCCCGCAAGCCGAGCGTTATTACGCCGAGGCGATCAGCCTGCCGCTGTTTCCCTTGTTGACCGATGAGCAACAGGATTATGTGGTCGAGCAACTGCGGCGGCTGGTTCTAGAGGAGTAGTGACTGTTGAGTTGCATCGCCATCATTCCGGCCCGGGGCGGCAGCAAGCGCATACCGCGCAAGAACCTCAAGCCGTTCGACGGCGTGCCGATGATCGTTCGTTCGATCCGTACGGCGCTGGATTCAAATCTGTTCGATCAAGTGATCGTCAGCACCGACGATGAAGAAATCGCCGAGGTCGCGCGGGCGCACGGCGCTCAGGTGCCGTTCATGCGTCCGGCGTCGCTGGCCGACGATTTCACTGGCACGGCGGCTGTGATGGTTCATGCTTTGAATGAGCTTCCGGCGTTCGACTATGCCTGCTGTATCTACGCCACCGCGCCGCTGTTACAGGCTCGGTTCCTGCGTCAGGGATTTGAATTGCTGGAGCAGCATCCGGATAAATCCTTCGCGTTTTCCGTGGCCAGTTTCGGCTTTCCGGTGCAGCGTGCCCTGACCCTCGATGAGCAGGGCGCGCTGACGTCGCTGTACCCGGAATTTCGTAACACCCGCTCGCAGGACCTGGCCGAAGCCTTTCAAGACGCCGGTCAGTTCTACTGGGGGCGCCACGAGGCCTGGTTGCGCGGCGATGTGTTGTTCTCCCCGGCAAGCCTGCCGGTGATCCTGCCGCGGCATCTGGTGCAAGACATCGACACCCCCGAAGACTGGAAACGCGCCGAATACCTGTACGCTGCGCTGAAGGCCGGTGGTGAATTGCAATGAGAGTGCTGATTCGTTCCGACGCGTCGCCGACCATTGGCAGCGGGCATATCGCTCGCTTGTTGCCCCTGGCCAGAACCTTGCGCAAGCAGGGCTCGCACGTTGCCTTTGCCTGTCGGCTGCTGCCGGGACATCGTCTGGACGCACTGGCGGCCGAAGGTTTCGAAACCTTCGCGCTACCGCAACGTTATCCCGATGAAGACCCGCAGCAAGCCATCGAATCCATGCTGCCGTGGCAGGCGGACATCGACGCGCTGGCGCAGGCGTTGGGAAACCATCCGGCGTTCGACTGGATCATCGTCGACCACTATGGCCTCGACCATCACTGGCAGACGGCAGCCCGGCGCTGGGCGCCACGGATCGCTGCGGTGGATGACCTTGCCACTCGCCAGTACGCCGTCGATCTGCTGCTCAACCAGAACTTGTCTGGCACGCGGGAAGGTTATGCCTCGTTGCTCCCGCCCGGCTGTCAGACATTGTTCGGTCCACGATTTGCGATGTTGCGTGATGAGTTTCGCTGCCCTGCGATCCCGATCAAACCCCGGGCGAAGCGGGTGCTGGTGAATTTCGGCGGCTTCGATGCGGCGATGCAGACTCATCACGCGATGCTGGCGATGGCGGATTTCGACGCGCTGGAAGTCGATTTCGTGGCCGGTGCCGACAACCCGGCCTGGGACACGATGCAGGCTATGGCCGCGAATCGTCCGAACTGGCGTCTGCACAGTTTTGTCAGCGACTTCTACCGGCTGATGACCGAGGCCGACCTGTTTGTCGGCGCCGGTGGCGGCACCAGTTGGGAGCGGGCGGCCATGGGGCTGCCGACGATTTGCATTGCGGTCTCGAACAATCAGCAGGCCAACGGCGAGGTCATGGCCGCCTCGGGTGCCCATGTTTACCTGGGCGAGCGAGAGCAGGTGAGCGTCGAACAACTGCGCCGGGCGATCGGTTTTGTCGCGGACAATCAGGGCCTGCGCCGGAGCCTGGCCGAACGTTCGCGACAGTTGGTCGATGGTCGGGGGGCGCAACGGGTGGCGGCCGCCTTGGCCGGTGCGGTGTTGCAGATCCGTCCCGCAACCGCAGACGATGCGCAGCTGCTGTTCGACGGACGCAATGCTGAAGCGGTACGGCGCTGGTCGCTGGAGACCGGAGCGATTGAATGGTCATCGCATCAAAACTGGCTGACCGCCAGTTTGAACAATGCACAGCGCTTGCTGTTGATTGCCGAGGCCGATGACGGTCCGGTGGGCGTGTTGCGTTATGACTTGCGCGGCGTTGAAGCCGAAATCTCGATTTATCTGTTCGAAGATCGTATCGGCCTGGGCTGGGGCAGGGCGCTGCTCGCCCGCGGCGAGGCGTTCGTCACGGCCCACTGGCCGCAACTGACCGTCATCACCGCCCAGGTGTTGCCGGCCAACCAGCCGTCGCTGAAGGTCTTTCGCGAAGCCGGTTTCACTCAGAGTGCTTGCGCGTTCACGCGCGTATTGAAGGATGACAGCAATGACTAGCTTCAAAATTGGCGACCGCTTGATTGGTGCCGACGCACCGCCGTTCATCATCGCCGAAATGAGCGGCAACCATAACCAGTCGCTGGACATGGCTTTGCAAATCGTCGAAGCCGCGGCCAGGGCCGGCGCGCATGCCTTGAAGCTGCAAACCTACACCGCCGACACCATGACCCTGGACCTGTCCGAAGGCGAGTTCTTCATCAAGGACCCCAACAGTCTGTGGGCCGGGACCTCGTTGTACGCGTTGTACGAGAAAGCGCATACGCCGTGGGAGTGGCATGCGCCGATTTTCGCCCGGGCCAAAGCGCTGGGCATGCTGGCGTTCTCCACGCCGTTCGATGACAGCGCTGTCGACTTCCTCGAAAGCCTCGACGTGCCGGCCTACAAGATCGCCAGTTTCGAAAACACTGACCTGCCGCTGATTCGCCGGGTCGCGGCCACCGGCAAACCATTGATTATCTCCACCGGCATGGCCAGCATCGCCGAGCTCGACGAAACCGTACGCGCGGCCCGTGAGGCGGGTTGCAAGGACCTGGTGTTGCTCAAATGCACCAGCACCTACCCGGCAACCCCGGCCAACAGCAATGTGCGCACGATTCCACATCTGCGCGAATTGTTTGGCTGCCAGGTCGGTCTGTCCGATCACTCCATGGGTGTCGGCGTGTCCGTGGCAGCGGTGGCACTGGGGGCGACGGTGGTGGAAAAACACTTCACCCTCGACCGTTCGGCCGGTGGTGTGGACGCCAGTTTCTCCCTGGAACCGGCCGAACTCGAAAGCCTGGTGATCGAAACCGAGCGAGCCTGGCAGGCCATGGGCCAGGTGCATTACGGGGTCACCGAAGCCGAGCGCAAGTCACTGGTGTACCGACGCTCGCTCTATGTCACGCAAGACATGGCGGCCGGCGAGCCGTTTACCATCGCCAATCTGCGAGCCATCCGTCCTGGCCTGGGGCTGGCGCCCAAACACGCTGAAACCCTTCTGGGTCGACGCGCCCGCCACGCCATCAAACGTGGAACCCCGCTGGACTGGTCGTTGGTCGAATAACGCCTTGCGGGTCTGTTTAGGCAAAATATGGTGACCTGCGAGTCAAAACGCGCATCTTCACTGTATTGTATTAATCGGGGAGGTGGCGCCTGGTCTGTTTTTAGCCCGGTGATAGCCTTTTATTCTTCCCGCTGTCGCCTCGAAGGGGCGACGTTTTTCTCTGTTTGTCGGCGCCCCTCGAATCATTACGAGCGGTGGTATTGGGCTGTTTATTATTGGGAAGCCGTAATGATTGGCATAAAAAGCATTGCGAGCTACGTTCCTGTAGCCGGCGTGGACAATTACGCACAAGGTGCAAAATTCGAAAAGGATGAAGAATTCATCCTGGGCAAAATCGGTTCGGCCTTCCTGCCGCGCAAAGACGCCGGGCAGGAAACTTCGGACCTGTGTGTCGAAGCAGCCAATGCGCTGTTCGCCAACAACCCCGATCTGAAACGTGAATCCATCGATGTGCTGATCGTCGTCACCCAGAACGGCGACGAAGAAGGCTTGCCACACACGGCTGCCATCGTTCAGGACAAATTGGGCCTGCCGACCACCGTGGCCGCGTTCGATATTTCCCTGGGCTGCTCCGGCTACGTCTATGGCATCTACGCGATCAAGGGCTTCATGGAGGCCGCCGGCCTGAAGAATGGCTTGCTGATCACCGCCGACCCGTATTCGAAGATCGTCGACCCGGAAGACCGCAACACCACCATGCTCTTCGGCGACGCCGCCACCGCGACCTGGATGGGTGAAAACGCACCCTGGCAGCTGGGCAAAGCCAAGTTCGGCACCGACGGTTCCGGTGCACCGCACCTGAAAGTCACCGACGGCGTGTTCTACATGAACGGTCGACAGGTGTTCAACTTCGCGCTGCTCAAAGTGCCGGCGCACTTGCATGAACTGCTGGCCGACTCGCAGCTGACCGCTGACGATATCGACGCCTTCTGCATCCACCAGGGCAGCGCCGCGATTGTCGATGCCGTGGCGCGCCGCTTCGAAGGCGAGCCGGAGAAGTTCATCAAGGACATGGTCGAGACCGGCAACACCGTGTCGTCGAGCATTCCGCTGCTGTTGGAAAAACACGTGCTGGACTCCGACTGGAAGCGTGTTGCGCTCAGCGGTTTCGGCGTTGGCCTGTCCTGGGGTTCGGCGATCCTCTATCGCCCTTGAACCCAGTGCTTTAGTCAAAGAAAGCCAGACACAAAAAAAGCGCTCAAGGTGTAATCTTGAGCGCTATTTTTTTGCCCGAACACAATGCGAGGCGCCATGAGCGAGTTCTTTGAGCACAACGTCGACGTCATCCAGCAACGCTGGCCGGCATTGGCTGTGCGCTTGCTGGTCGAAGACACGAGCCTGTTACAGGCTGATCTGGTGGAAGGCCTTGGCTCGACGCTGAGCATCAATGGCATTCAGCTGACCAGCCGCCATGACCGCAGTCGCGAGGCCGTGCTTCAGGCCGACAGTTTGCCGTTCGACAGTCCGGTGGCGCATGTCTACGGCACCGGGCTCGGCGATCTGCAAATGGAACTGCTGCAACGTGCCGGTGTTCAACGGTTATACGTGCACATCCTCAACGGCGCCGTGTTTGCCCTGGTGTTGCAACTGCTTGATCAACAGCCGTGGCTCAGCGATCCGCGGGTCGAACTGTTGTATGCCGGTGACCTGGGTGAAATCCAGCTGCCGTTTTTTGCCCTGCCCTCCGAGCTGGTGCTGGCCGACGATTTCAACGCGAAGATCCGCGATCGCCTGATCAGTGAAACTCATCTGACCTTCAACAATCGCGAGTTCGACCCGCAGGCGCTTGAGATTATCGAGCGCTTGGAGGCCAGTCTCAAATGGGTGCAGGACGATCGCGACGTCGCCGAGTTGTTCGGTTCACAGCCGGGGCGGGAGGTGTTTGTGATCGCCACCGGCCCGAGCCTGGAACAGCACTTCGCGACCTTGCGCGCGATTCGCAATGAGACTGAGCGGCCGTTGTTCATCTGCGTCGATACGGCCTATCGTCCGCTGCTCAAGCATGGCATTCGGCCCGACATTGTCGTCAGCATCGACCAGCGCATTTCGGACCGGCACCTGCCGGCTGAAGGCACGGCCGACATCACGCTGGTGTACATGCCCATGCTTGATCCGGCGGTGATTGAGGCTTGGCAAGGGACCCGTTACGCCGGTTACTCCGCGAGCCCGATCTACCAGCAACTGCGTCAGCAATTGCCCCGGGGTGAGTTGTATGTCGGCGGTAGCGTGATTCATCCGGCGGCGGACCTGGCGGTGAAGATGGGCGCGGCGCAGATCACGCTGTTCGGCGCCGACTTCGCCTTCCCGGGCGACAAGACCCACGCGGGATGGGGCGATGGTGATTTGGGGCCGCAACTGGGCGCTGCCAGGCATTGGGTGTTGGACGGTCACGGTCAGCGCATCAAGACTCAGCTCAACTTCCGCAGCTACCTGTGTGAGCTGGAGCGTTTTATCGCGGGCCATCCAAAGGTGCGTTTCTATAACAGCAGTCGGGCAGGGGCGATGATCGCCGGCACGGTTTTTCATCCGGAGTTTGCGTCATGAGTGCGCTTGAAACCTTCGTTGCCGATGCACAGCATTGTGCAGCCTTGTTCCGTCTGGGGCGAGATGTCGAAGCCGGGCTGGCGATGATCGAGTTGGCCGGTGCGGTTCACCCGGCGTTCGATTCGAAGCCGCAGGAGGCTCAGCAGCAGTGGGCGTTTGTGCTCGGTCGAATGTTTGAGTGCCAAGAGGCGCAGAACTGGCTCGCACTGGCTGATTACCTGGAATACGAACTGGTCGAGCTGTTGACCGAAAGCCTGTCTGTTTAAGCCATTTCCCTTCTGTCGGTGCCGGCGAGCCCTCGCCAACCTCTCGCCGACATTTCCCTGACGTCATTTTTTCGCTGTCGGACCGTCGCCAACCCCTTGATTTACGGGGGGTGGCAACGTGATGGCAAATAATTTTGAAAATCCCCTAAAGCAAGTTGCATTGGCGACGATAACTATTACGAAGGTTCTCTAGGCCATACCCGGCGGTTGCCAGGGCCGGAAGCCGCAGTACCCAACCAACGAGGAATTCGTCATGGCTTTAACAGTAAACACCAACGTCACGTCGTTGAGCGTTCAAAAGAACCTGAACCGCGCTTCCGACTCCCTGTCGACTTCGATGACTCGCCTGTCTTCCGGCCTGAAAATCAACAGCGCTAAAGACGACGCCGCCGGCCTGCAGATCGCTACCCGTATGACCTCGCAAATCCGCGGTCAGACCATGGCAATCAAAAACGCCAACGACGGTATCTCGATCGCTCAGACCGCTGAAGGCGCGATGCAGGAAACCACCAACATTCTGCAGCGTATGCGTGAACTGGCTGTACAAGCTCGAAACGACTCGAACGGTACTCAAGACCGCGTTGCTTTGAACAAAGAATTCGCGGCAATGTCGGACGAGATCACTCGTATCGCCAACTCCACCAACCTGAACGGCAAGAACCTGATGGACGGTACCGCTGGTACCATGACCTTCCAGGTTGGTTCCAACACCGGTTCGGCTAACCAGATCACTCTGACCCTGGCTTCCGGCTTCGGCGCTGCAACCCTGTCGGTTGACTCGGCTACCACTCAGATCACTGGTAACAGCTCGGCTACCGCTCAAGCTTCGTTCTCGGCTGCCATCACCCGTATCGACGCCGCTCTGCAAACCATCAACAGCGCGCGTGCTGACCTCGGTGCTGCACAAAACCGTCTGACCAGCACCATCTCCAACCTGCAGAACATCAACGAAAACGCTGAAGCTGCTCGTGGTCGCGTACAAGATACCGACTTCGCTGCTGAAACTGCACAGCTGACCAAGCAACAAACTCTGCAACAAGCTTCCACCGCAGTTCTGGCTCAGGCCAACCAACTGCCATCCGCTGTACTGAAACTGCTTCAGTAATAGCTGATTGAGTTTTGGCGAGGGGTGCGCGCTGGTCGTGCCCTCTCGCTTTTTTAATTTTAGAGGTGATGGACATGGATATGAGCGTGAAGCTGAACTTGTCTTATCCGACGGCGAAGCATGCGACCACGGTTGCTGAAAAGCCTGCGGAAAAGCCTCGAGCGGAGCCCGCGAAAGTGGTCGACGTCAAGGAGGTGCGCAAGAGCGCACAAGCCGAGCAGGACAAACTGAAAATGGCTGTTCAAGAAATTGAAAAGTTCGTTCAGTCGGTCAAGCGCAACCTGGAGTTCTCGATTGATGAGCCTTCAGGCCAGGTCGTTGTGAAAGTCATTGCCAGTGAGTCGGGTGAGGTGGTTCGTCAGATCCCCAACGAAGAAGTCCTGAAACTGGCCAATAGTTTGAATGATGCAAGCAGCTTGTTGTTCAGCGCTAAAGCCTGACAGCTGGCACGAATTTTGTTGTTATGTTCTTTTGGGCGTTGTAGTGGTCAAAAGACCGGCGACACACTGAAGGGAGTTCTACATGGCAAGTCCAATTTTACCGGGCACAGGTTTAGGCTCCGGCCTTGATACCGGTGCTATCGTCAAAGCCTTGGTAAACGCCGATAAAGCGGCCAAGCAAGGTCAGATCGATCGTGGGACCGCTACCAACTCGGCGAGCATTTCCGGGATCGGCACCTTGAAATCGCTGCTGGCCACGTTCCAGACCGCGCTCAAGGATCTGGGCAGCACGACGACCCCTCAGTTCACCGGTTTTGCGGCGACCACCGGCAACGCCAAAGTTGTCACCGCCACCGCTAACAACGCAGCGGTCGCCGGCACTTACACTGTCGCTGTCAGCCAATTGGCAACCAGCTCGAAAGTGGCCAGTGCCGCCTTCGCCGGGGGTGCAACCAGCCCGATCGCGTCAGGCACCCTGACGATCAACCAGGGCAGCAAGTCCTACACCGTTAACGTTGCGGCGGGCGCCACCCTGCAATCGGTTCGCGACTCTATCAACACTCAGTATCAGTCCAGTGGCCTCAGCGCCAACATCGTGACCGACAGTTTCGGTTCGCGCCTGGTGCTGGGTTCCAGCACCACGGGTGCCGGGTCCGAACTCAAGGTCAGCGGTATTGCCGGTCTGGACATGGACGGTACGGTGAAAATGGCGGCAACGCCGACTGCGACTTCTTCGGGCGCCATCGGCGAATTGCCTGTGGATGCGCTCTACAGCGTTGATGGCTTGGCCATGAGCAGTCCTTCCAACACCGTGAGCAACGTTTCCGGGTTGTCGATGACCTTGCTGTCCAAGGACACCACCACTGTTACCGTTGCAGGCAACAATGATGGCCTGAAGGCGTCGATCCAGAAGTTTGTCGACGCCTACAACGCTGTCGCCAACGCAGTGACCTCCTTGACCAAGCCGTCCCTGGACGACGATGGCAAGCCAACCATTCCTGCCGCACTGACCGGTGACTCGTTGCCGCGTTCGATTTTGTCTGGCATGCGTGGCCCATTGTCCACGACCGGTGCTGGCGACAAACTGACCGTGCTTTCGCAGTTGGGCATCACCACCGATCAGAAAACCGGTGCGCTGAACTTCGACTCCGTCAAGTTCACCGCGGCGATGAATGACAAGAAGCTCGGCGGCGAAGTTCAAACCCTGTTCACCGGAACCAACGGTCTGCTTGAGCGCATGAACAATGTGATCAAGCCTTACACCGATACCGGCGGTATTCTGGATACTCGCACCACCAGCCTGAATGTCACCAAAACCAAGCTGACCGCCGACCAGGGTGCACTGGACCGCCGGATCGAGACCCTGACCGCTGTGCTGACCAAAAAGTACAACGACATGGATACACTCGTTGGTAAGTTGAAGGCGACAGCCAGCAACATCACCTCGATGTTTGATGCGATGGCCGCGCAGCAGAAGAACTCGTAACACGCATAACGCCAAAAGCCCGGCAGCGTTTTAGAGCGCTCCGGGCTTTTTGCATTTGAATCTAAAGTTTTTTGACGCGTCGTCGATACACTGGTTATACGAACTACAGCATTTTGATGAGGTACAACATGAATCCAATGTTAGCCCTTCGCCAATACAAGAAGATTGGCGCTCAGGCGCAAACTTCCGAAGCCAGCCCGCATCGTCTGGTGCAGATGTTGATGGAAGGCGGGCTGGACCGTATCGCCCAGGCCAAGGGCGCGATGGAGCGCAAAGACATTCCGAACAAGGGTGTTCTGATCGGCAAGGCCATCGGCATCATCGGTGGTTTGCGTGAAGGTCTGGACCTTGAGAACTCTGTTGAGACCGTCGGTGAGCTGGATAACCTGTACACCTACATGATGAAGCGTCTGGCCGAGGCCAACATCAAGACTGATCCGGCAATTCTCGACGAAGTCGCAGATTTGCTTCGAACAGTCAAAGACGGTTGGGATGCGATTGCCGCACCGGGTCCGCAGTTTTAAGGAGATCACCATGAGTCTTGTATTGCAGCGAATCGAACACACCCGCGAAGCCCTGGTCGGTGCATTGGCCGAGCGTAATTGGGAGGCCATCGGTGAGTTGGACCTGGCGTGCCGTACCTGCATGGAAGACGTCTTGAGTGAAGCTTCGGTGGACGAGGCTGCCCTGCGCGATAATCTTGAAGAGTTGCTGGGGGTGTACAAGCAGCTTCTGGAGGCGGCGACGGGGGAGAGGCAAGCGATAGTCGACGAGATGTCGCAGATCCATCAAGCGCAGAGCGCGGCAAAGGTTTACCATCTGTTTGGTTAATTAACCCTCAGTTAATCCAAACATAGTGCGCCATAAATTTGACTGTGCACGGTTTTTTGACTTAACTAGTGGCTGGTTCCAGATTTCAGGCGTCTACAGGCATAACGTGTCTGCAAGCGTCTAGCTTGCCCCATCATTTTGGGCATTGAGTTGACTAGGGAAGTTGCTATTGCATGTGGCGTGAAACCAAAATTCTGCTGATTGATGACGATAGCGTCCGCCGCCGCGATTTGGCGGTGATTTTAAATTTTCTCGGTGAAGAAAATTTGCCCTGCGGCAGCCATGACTGGCAGCAGGCTGTCGGCTCTTTGTCATCAAGTCGTGAAGTGATCTGTGTCCTCATCGGGACGGTCAATGCTCCTGGCGCACTTCCGGGCTTGTTAAAGACACTCGCAACCTGGGATGAGTTCCTTCCGGTTTTGTTAATGGGCGATAATTCTTCCGTTGACTTGCCTGAAGATCAGCGTCGCCGAGTGCTTTCGACCCTCGAAATGCCACCCAGCTACAGCAAATTGCTCGATTCGCTGCACCGTGCCCAGGTCTATCGCGAGATGTATGACCAGGCCCGCGAGCGCGGTCGTCATCGCGAACCCAATCTTTTCCGCAGCCTCGTCGGCACCAGCCGGGCGATCCAGCACGTCCGTCAGATGATGCAGCAAGTGGCAGACACCGACGCCAGTGTGCTGATCCTCGGCGAGTCCGGCACCGGCAAGGAAGTGGTTGCGCGCAACCTGCATTACCACTCCAAGCGTCGTGACGCGCCGTTCGTTCCGGTCAACTGCGGGGCGATCCCGGCCGAGTTGCTGGAGAGCGAATTGTTCGGCCACGAGAAGGGCGCCTTCACGGGGGCGATTACCAGCCGAGCCGGACGTTTCGAACTGGCCAACGGCGGCACCCTGTTCCTCGACGAAATCGGCGACATGCCGTTGCCGATGCAGGTCAAGTTGCTGCGCGTGTTGCAGGAGCGCACCTTCGAGCGCGTGGGCAGCAACAAGACCCAGAGCGTCGACGTGCGCATCATCGCGGCGACCCACAAGAATCTCGAAAGCATGATCGAGATCGGCACCTTCCGCGAAGACTTGTACTACCGCCTGAACGTGTTCCCGATCGAGATGGCGCCGCTGCGCGAGCGTGTCGAAGACATCCCGTTGCTGATGAACGAGTTGATCTCGCGCATGGAACACGAGAAGCGCGGTTCGATCCGCTTCAACTCGGCGGCGATCATGTCGCTGTGCCGTCACGGCTGGCCGGGCAACGTCCGCGAACTCGCCAACCTGGTGGAGCGCATGGCGATCATGCATCCGTACGGAGTGATCGGCGTGGTCGAACTGCCGAAGAAATTCCGTTACGTCGATGACGAAGACGAGCAACTGGTCGACAGCCTGCGCAGCGATCTGGAAGAACGAGTGGCCATCAACGGCCATACCCCGGACTTCACCGCCAACGCCCTGCTGCCGCCGGAAGGCCTCGACTTGAAAGACTACCTCGGTGGTCTGGAGCAGGGGTTGATTCAGCAGGCACTGGATGATGCCAATGGCATCGTGGCACGCGCTGCAGAACGCCTGCGTATTCGTCGCACCACCCTGGTGGAAAAGATGCGCAAGTACGGCATGAGCCGTCGCGACGGTGACGAACAGGCGGATGATTGACGCCTGTTTTTCAAGTCGTTCATTTGTAGGCGGTTTTTTTTAGGCACGGGTATTGCTACATCCCTCGCAACGTTCCGTTTAACTGACGGTCAGCCAAGCGAGAGAGCACGATGCCCCAAGCCGCCCAGATGTCTCCTGTCCCTGACACTTCGGGGCAACCGTCGTCCGTAGAGCAGGCAAGCCGGCTTGGCCTTGAGCAGGCGTTCTCTCTGTTCAATCAGATGTCGAGCCAGTTGACTGATTCCTACAGCATGCTTGAGGCCCGGGTCACCGAGCTCAAGGGTGAACTGGCGGTGGTCAGCGCTCAACGCATGCAAGAGCTGGCGGAAAAAGAACGCCTGGCCAACCGTCTGCAAAACCTCCTCGATCTGTTGCCTGGCGGCGTCATCGTCATCGATGCCCAGGGCATCGTGCGCGAAGCCAACCCGGCGGCCTGCGAGTTGCTCGGCCTGCCCCTCGAAGGCGAGCTCTGGCGTCATGTCATTGCCCGCTGCTTTGCGCCCCGCGAAGACGACGGTCACGAAATCTCTCTCAAGGACGGTCGGCGCCTGTCGATCGCCACTCGCTCGCTGGATGCCGAGCCCGGGCAGTTGGTGTTGCTCAACGACCTGACTGAAACCCGTCATCTGCAAGATCAACTGGCCCGTCACGAACGCCTGTCGTCCCTTGGGCGAATGGTCGCTTCGTTGGCCCATCAAATTCGTACGCCGTTGTCCGCCGCCTTGCTCTATGCCAGTCATTTGACTGAGCAGGAATTGCCGGTCGCCACCCAACAGCGTTTCGCCGGGCGCCTTAAAGAGCGTCTGCATGAGCTGGAACATCAGGTTCGCGACATGCTGGTGTTCGCCCGCGGCGAGTTGCCGCTGACTGACCGTGTCACGCCCAGGCAATTGATGCAGTCGCTGCAATCGGCAGCGCTGACCCATGTGCAGGATCTGCCGATTCGCTGGCAGTGCGACAGTCACGTTGGCGAGTTGCTGTGCAACCGCGACACCCTGGTCGGGGCGATTCTCAACCTGATCGAGAACGCCATTCAGGCCAGTGCCGGTGAAGTCCGCTTGAAAGTGCATTTCTATGCCCGTGAAAACACCCTGCGCGTGTGCGTCAGTGACAGCGGCAGCGGCATCGACGGCAAAGTCCTGGCGCGTCTGGGCGAGCCGTTTTTCACCACCAAAACCACCGGGACCGGCCTGGGCCTGACCGTGGTCAAGGCAGTGGCCCGTGCTCATCAGGGAGAATTGCAGTTGCGCTCGCGGCCAGGTCGCGGCACCTGTGCGCAGGTCATCCTGCCGCTTTTTTCCGGTGAACAGCCCAACGCTCAGGGAGCGGAGTGAAGGACATGGCAATCAAGGTTCTGCTGGTCGAGGACGACCGCGCGCTACGCGAAGCACTGGCCGATACGCTGTTGCTTGCGGGGCACGATTACACGGCGGTCGGTTCGGCGGAAGAAGCGCTGGCGACAGTCGGCAATGAGGCGTTCAGCCTGGTCATCAGTGACGTCAATATGCCGGGTATGGACGGCCATCAACTGCTCGGTTTGCTGCGAGCGCGCCAGCCACAGTTGCCGGTGTTGCTGATGACTGCTCACGGCGCTGTCGAGCGGGCCGTCGATGCGATGCGCCAGGGCGCGGCGGATTATCTGGTCAAGCCGTTCGAGCCCAAGGCATTGCTCGACCTGGTGGCGCGGCACGCATTGGGCACGCTCGGCGCGACCGAGAGCGAAGGGCCGATCGCCTTCGAGCCGGCCAGCGTGCAATTGCTGGATCTTGCCGCACGGGTCGCACGCAGCGATTCGACCGTGTTGATCTCCGGTGAGTCCGGGACCGGTAAAGAAGTCCTGGCGCGCTACATCCATCAGCATTCCCACCGCGCCAGTCAGCCGTTCATTGCGATCAACTGCGCGGCAATCCCCGACAACATGCTCGAAGCCACGTTGTTCGGTCACGAAAAAGGTTCGTTCACCGGCGCCATCGCGGCGCAGGCCGGCAAGTTCGAACAGGCCGATGGCGGGACGATCCTGCTCGACGAAATTTCTGAAATGCCCCTCGGGCTCCAGGCCAAGTTGCTGCGCGTGTTGCAGGAGCGCGAAGTCGAGCGGGTCGGTGCGCGCAAGCCGATCACCCTGGACATCCGGGTCGTGGCGACCACCAACCGTGACCTGTCCGGTGAAGTGGCGGCGGGGCGTTTCCGTGAGGACCTCTTCTATCGCTTGTCGGTGTTTCCACTGGCCTGGCGTCCATTGCGCGAGCGCACCGCCGACATCCTGCCGCTGGCCGAGCGCCTGCTGGCTAAACACGTCAATAAAATGAAGCATGCTGCGGCGAAACTGTCGCCCGAGGCGCAGGCGTGCCTGATCGGTTATCCGTGGCCGGGCAACGTGCGTGAGCTGGATAACGCGATCCAGCGCGCCCTGATTCTGCAACAGGGTGGTTTGATCCAGCCTCAGGATTTCTGCCTGTCCGGGCCGGTGGCGTGTGCGCCGCTGCCGACATTGGCGCCGGCGCGGGTCGTGGAGGTCGATACTGAATCGGCCGGGGCGTTGGGCGATGACCTGCGCCGCCGTGAATTCCAGATGATCATCGACACCTTGCGCACCGAACGTGGCCGCCGCAAGGAAGCCGCCGAGCGACTGGGCATCAGCCCGCGCACCTTGCGCTACAAGCTGGCGCAGATGCGCGATGCCGGCATGGATGTGGAAGCTTATTTGTTTGCCACCTGAAAGTTGACGCGCGTAACACTGATCCATATGTGGGAGCGGGCTTGCTCGCGAAAGCTGTAGTCCAGCCAGCATCTCTATTGAATGGAAAACCGTATTCGCGAGCAAGCCCGCTCCCACATTAGTTCTTGCGGTGATTCACAGCTGAGCATGGCCCGGGATGGCCTTTTGTTCAGAGTGGCCACGGAGCTGGCACCCTTGTTGCTAACACCTCACTACCCGCCGAGTGAGTGTCAAAAAATTGCGGGTCGCCAATGAGAGTAGATCATGAGCCAAGGTATTGAATTTAATCGATTGATGCTGGATATGCGCTCCATGCAAATGGATGCCATGTCTGCGCCTAAATCGACTGCCGCAGTCCCTGAACTGGGTGGCAGCAGCTTTTCCGACATGCTCGGTCAGGCTGTCAATAAAGTGAACGACACCCAGCAGGCGTCCAGTCAGTTGGCCAGTGCCTTCGAGATCGGCAAAAGTGGCGTCGACCTGACGGACGTGATGGTTTCCTCGCAGAAGGCCAGCGTGTCTTTTCAAGCGTTGACCCAAGTGCGCAACAAGCTGGTTCAGGCATACCAAGACATCATGCAGATGCCGGTTTAAGGACGAATTGAGTCATGGCAGAAGCAGTCGCCGATAACGTTCCGGCCAAGGCCACCCCAATAGACGGCAAACCGCCGCTGTTCGGGTTGTCCTTCCTGGAAAACCTCTCCGAGATGACCATGTTGCGTCAGGTAGGCCTGTTGGTCGGCCTGGCTGCGAGCGTGGCGATTGGTTTTGCCGTGGTGCTGTGGTCTCAGCAGCCGGACTACCGGCCTCTGTACGGCAGTCTTGCCGGTATGGACGCCAAACAGGTCATGGATACCCTGGCCGCCGCCGATATTCCCTACACCGTGGAACCCAACTCCGGTGCCTTGCTGGTCAAGGCCGAAGACCTGTCCCGTGCGCGGCTCAAGCTCGCGGGCGCTGGTGTCACTCCCAGCGATGGCAACATCGGTTTTGAAATCCTCGATAAGGACCAAGGCCTGGGGACCAGCCAGTTCATGGAAGCGACCCGTTATCGTCGCGGCCTTGAAGGCGAACTGGCTCGCACCATTTCCAGCCTGAACAACGTCAAGGGTGCCCGCGTGCACCTGGCGATTCCGAAGAGTTCGGTGTTCGTGCGTGACGAACGCAAACCAAGCGCTTCGGTGCTGGTTGAGCTGTATTCCGGTCGTTCGCTGGAGCCGGGTCAGGTGGTGGCAATCATCAACCTGGTCGCGACCAGCGTTCCCGAACTCAGCAAATCCCAGATCACCGTGGTCGACCAGAAGGGCAACTTGCTGTCGGATCAGGCGGAGAATTCCGAACTGACCATGGCCGGCAAGCAATTCGATTACAGCCGTCGCATGGAAACCATGCTGACCCAGCGTGTGCACAACATTCTGCAGCCAGTGTTGGGTAACGACCGCTATAAAGCCGAAGTCTCGGCCGATGTGGACTTCAGTGCCGTCGAGTCGACCTCCGAGCAGTTCAACCCGGATCAGCCGGCGCTGCGCAGCGAGCAGTCGGTCAACGAACAACGCACCGCCAGCAATGGCCCGCAAGGTGTGCCGGGGGCCTTGAGCAACCAGCCGCCATCGCCAGCCTCCGCGCCGCAAACCACCGGTGGCAGCACCGCCGCAGCCGGCATGGTGCAGCCAGGCCAGCCGTTGATCGATGCCAACGGTCAGCAAATCATGGACCCGGCCACCGGTCAGCCGATGCTGGCGCCGTATCCGGCGGACAAGCGTCAACAATCCACCAAGAACTTCGAGCTCGATCGTTCGATCAGCCACACCAAGCAACAGCAGGGTCGTCTGAATCGCCTGTCGGTGTCGGTCGTCGTGGACGATCAGGTCAAGGTCAACGCCGCCAACGGCGAAACCACTCGTGCGCCGTGGAGCGCCGATGAATTGGCGCGCTTCACGCGTCTGGTGCAGGACGCCGTCGGTTTCGACGCCAGCCGTGGTGACAGCGTCAGCGTGATCAACATGCCGTTCTCCGCCGAGCGCGGTGAAGTGATTGCCGATATTCCGTTCTACTCCCAGCCGTGGTTCTGGGACATCGTCAAGCAAGTGCTGGGTGTGTTGTTCATCCTGGTGCTGGTGTTCGGTGTGCTGCGTCCGGTGCTCAACAACATCACCGGTGGCGGCAAAGGCAAGCAGTTGGCCGGCATCGGCAGCGACGTGGAACTCGGTGGCATGGGCGGCCTGGACGGCGAACTGGCCAACGACCGCGTCAGCCTCGGTGGCCCGCAAAGCATCCTGCTGCCGAGCCCGAGCGAAGGCTATGACGCACAGTTGAATGCAATCAAGAGTCTGGTGGCAGAAGATCCGGGTCGCGTGGCCCAGGTCGTGAAAGAGTGGATTAACGCAGATGAGTGATAACCGAGCCGTTGCCGCCAAACTGACCAAGGTCGATAAAGCCGCGATTCTGCTGCTGTCCCTGGGTTCGACTGATGCTGCGCAAGTGTTGCGCCACATGGGGCCTAAAGAGGTCCAGCGTGTGGGTGTGGCGATGGCCCAGATGGGCAACGTGCACCGCGAGCAGGTCGAGCAGGTCATGAGCGAGTTCGTCGACATCGTCGGCGACCAGACCAGCCTGGGCGTCGGCTCTGACGACTACGTGCGCAAAATGCTCACCCAGGCGCTGGGCGAAGACAAGGCCAACGGCCTGATCGACCGCATCCTGCTGGGCGGCAACACCAGCGGCCTCGACAGCCTGAAGTGGATGGAACCACGCGCCGTCGCCGACGTGATCCGTTACGAGCACCCGCAGATCCAGGCGATCGTGGTGGCGTACCTCGATCCGGATCAGGCTGGTGAAGTGCTGGGCAACTTCGACCACAAGGTGCGTCTGGACATCATTCTGCGGGTTTCCTCGCTGAACACTGTGCAACCGGCAGCATTGAAAGAACTGAACCAGATTCTCGAGAAGCAGTTCTCCGGCAACTCGAATGCCTCGCGCACCACCCTGGGTGGCATCAAGCGTGCGGCCGACATCATGAACTTCCTCGACAGCTCGATCGAAGGCCAGTTGATGGACTCGATCCGCGAAGTCGACGAAGACCTGTCCGGTCAGATCGAAGACCTCATGTTCGTGTTCAACAACCTGTCCGATGTCGACGACCGCGGAATTCAGGCGTTGCTGCGCGAAGTGTCTTCCGACGTATTGGTGCTGGCCCTCAAGGGTTCGGACGAAGGCGTCAAGGAAAAGATCTTCAAGAACATGTCCAAACGAGCGGCCGAACTGTTGCGCGACGACCTCGAGGCCAAAGGCCCGGTGCGTGTCAGCGACGTGGAAACCGCGCAGAAAGAAATCCTCACCATTGCCCGCCGTATGGCCGAAGCCGGAGAAATCGTTCTCGGCGGGAAGGGCGGCGAAGAGATGATCTAAGGTCACTATGTCGTCCAAACATGATGAGTCCCAGACCGACCTGATCCGAGGCAAGGCCGTCGCCGGTTTCGACGTCTGGGCGTTGCCCAGTTTCGATCCGTTTGTGCCGGAGCCCGAGCCGGAACCCGAGCCCGAACCGCCGGAAATGGAAGAGGTGCCGCTGGACGAAGTCCAGCCACTGACCCTCGAAGAACTCGAAGCGATCCGCCAGGAAGCCTACAACGAAGGCTTCGCCGTGGGCGAGAAAGAGGGTTTTCACAGCACCACGCTCAAGGTCCGTCAGGAAGCTGAAGCGGCGCTGACGCCGAAGATCGCCGGCCTTGAACAGCTGATGGCCAACCTGTTCGAGCCTATCGCCGAGCAAGACACCCAGATCGAAAAGTCGCTGGTCGACCTTGTGCAGCACATCACCAAGCAGGTGATTCAGCGCGAACTGGCCATCGACTCGACGCAAATCGAACACGTCATGCGCGAAGCCCTCAAGCTCTTGCCGTTGGGCGTGGGCAATGTGCGGCTGTACATCAATCCGCAGGATTTCGAACAGGTCAAAGCCCTGCGCGAGCGCCATGAAGAAACCTGGCGCATCGTCGAGGACGAGTCCCTGCTGCCCGGCGGTTGCCGGGTCGAGACCGAACACAGCCGCATCGACGCCACCGTTGAAACCCGCGTTGCCCAGGTCATGGCCAAGCTGTTCGATCAGTTGCACGATCAGGCCTTGCACCCGGCCGCGCCGGATTTGAGCCTGGAACTGCCAGTCGACGAGAAGCCTGCGGTCGAGCCGACACTGGACGACCCCGATGCGCCTTGATCGCACCAGCTTCGCCAAGCGCCTGGGCAGCTATGCCGAGGTCACTACGCTGGCGGGTGCGCCGATTCTTGAAGGCCGCCTGCTGCGCATGGTCGGCCTGACCCTCGAAGCCGAAGGCTTGCGCGCCGCCATGGGCAGCCGCTGCATGGTCATCAACGACGACAGTTATCACCCGGTGCAGGTCGAAGCCGAAGTCATGGGCTTCTCCGGCAGCAAGGTGTTCCTGATGCCGGTCGGCAGCGTCGCTGGCATTGCGCCCGGTGCCCGCGTGGTTCCTATGGCGGACACTGGCCGCTTGCCGATGGGCATGAGCATGCTCGGGCGGGTGCTGGACGGCGCCGGCCGTGCGCTGGATGGCAAGGGCGGCATGAAAGCCGAAGACTGGGTGCCGATGGACGGCCCGACCATCAACCCGCTCAAGCGTGAACCGATCAGCGAACCGCTGGACGTGGGCATCCGCACCATCAACGGTTTGTTGACGGTGGGTCGCGGTCAGCGTCTCGGTCTGTTCGCCGGTACCGGCGTGGGTAAATCCGTGCTGCTGGGCATGATGACCCGCTTCACCGAGGCCGACATTATCGTGGTCGGGCTGATCGGTGAGCGGGGTCGTGAAGTTAAAGAATTCATCGAACACATCCTCGGTGAGGAAGGGCTCAAGCGGTCGGTGGTCGTCGCTTCGCCGGCGGATGATGCGCCGCTGATGCGTCTGCGCGCCGCGATGTACTGCACGCGCATCGCCGAATATTTCCGCGACAAGGGCAAGAACGTCCTGTTGCTTATGGACTCGCTGACCCGTTTCGCCCAGGCCCAGCGGGAAATCGCCCTGGCCATCGGCGAACCGCCGGCGACCAAAGGCTATCCGCCGTCGGTCTTCGCCAAGTTGCCGAAACTGGTGGAACGGGCCGGTAACGCCGAGAAGGGCGGCGGTTCGATCACTGCGTTCTATACCGTCTTGTCCGAAGGCGATGACCAGCAGGACCCGATTGCCGACTCGGCGCGAGGCGTACTCGACGGGCACATCGTGCTGTCCCGGCGCCTGGCCGAAGAAGGGCATTACCCGGCCATCGATATCGAAGCGTCCATCAGCCGGGTCATGCCGTCGGTGGTCAGCCCCGAGCACATGGCGCGTGCGCAGATGTTCAAGCAGTACTGGTCGCGTTATCAGCAGAGTCGCGACTTGATCAGCGTCGGCGCCTATGTGCCGGGCGGCGATCGAGAAACCGACATCGCGATTTCCCTGCAGCCGGCCATGACCACTTATCTGCGTCAAGGCTTGAACGACAACATCGGCATGGGCGCCAGCGAACACCATCTCGCCACCATCTTCGCCCCGGCAGCGGGCGGCTAACCGGCCATGGCCCAGAGCCGCGCGGCACGCCTGGCACCCGTGGTGGAAATGGCTGAAAAGGCCGAAAAAACCGCGGTCATGCGCCTTGGGCACTTCCAGGGCCAGGTTCGTGTCGCGGAAAGCAAACTCGCCGACCTCGAAAACTTCCGCCTCGAATACCAGGAGCAATGGATCGTGCGCGGCAGCACGGGCGTCTCCGGCCAGTGGCTGCTCGGCTATCAAGGCTTTCTTGCGCAACTGGGCACCGCCATCGATCAGCAGCGCCAAAGCCTGAACTGGCACCAGAACAACCTGAACAAGGCGCGCGAGTCCTGGCAGCAGGCGTTTGCCCGGGTTGAAGGCCTGCGAAAACTTGTACAACGCTACATGGACGAGGCGCGCAAGCTCGAAGACAAGCGCGAACAGAAACTGCTGGATGAGTTGTCCCAGCGGTTGCCGCGGCATGATCCGTACTGAATCAGCCGGACCGCGTTATCGTTCTTCGCGGGCAAGCCTCGCTCCCACAGGTGTTGTGTTGTTCCTAATATTGTGGACGACACAAAACCTGTAGGAGCGAGGCTTGCCCGCGAAGGCGGCCTGACATGCGCCACAATTTCCCGCCTTGCTCCCGCCCCCGCCAAGTGCTAAACCTTGTACACGTACGTTCCCCCATGACAAGGAAGCCGTTAAAAAATGTCAGTCCATACAGAAACATCCCAGGAAGGGAAAAAGCTGACGATCTCGATCAAGGGACGATTCGATTTCGCCAAGCATCAGGAATTTCGCGAATCCTACGAAAACCTGATGCCAAAACCCCAGTCCTTCGAAGTGGATTTGAAGGACGCCACCTATCTCGACAGCTCCGCGCTCGGCATGCTCCTGCTATTGCGTGATCACGCCGGTGGCGAGAGTGCCGAAATCACGTTGACCAACGCCAACGCCGATGTGCGCAAGATTCTCGCCATTTCCAATTTCGAACAAATCTTCGACGTTGCATGACCGCCATGCAGCCAGTCGAACCGCTGACAATCCTTATTGCCGAAGACAGCGCGGCCGATCGTATGCTGTTGTCGAGCATCGTCCGTCGCCAGGGCCATTTGGTGCTCACGGCCGCCAACGGTGCCGAGGCGGTCGAAGCGTTTCGTGAGCAGCGCCCGCATCTGGTATTGATGGACGCCATGATGCCGGTGATGGACGGTTTCGAGGCGGCACGACAGATCAAGGCGCTGGCCGGGGAAACCCTGGTGCCGATCATCTTCCTGACGTCGCTGACTGAGAGCGAGGCCCTGGCCCGTTGTCTGGAGGCCGGTGGCGACGATTTTCTGGCAAAGCCCTACAACCAGGTGATTCTCGCCGCCAAGATCAAGGCCATGGATCGCTTGCGCCGGTTGCAGGCCACGGTGCTGCAGCAGCGGGACCTGATCGCCAAACACCACGACTACTTGCTCAACGAGCAGCGGGTGGCCAAGGCTGTGTTCGACAAGGTCGCGCATTCGGGCTGCCTGAGTGCGCCGAATATCCGCTACCTGCAATCCCCTTATGCGCTATTCAACGGCGACCTGCTGCTCGCGGCGTTTACCCCGGCCGGCGACATGCACGTGTTGCTGGGCGATTTCACCGGTCACGGTTTGCCGGCCGCCGTGGGCGCCATGCCCCTGGCGGAAGTCTTCTATGGCATGACTGCCAAAGGCTACGGCCTGGCCGAAACCCTGCGCGAGATGAATGCCAAGCTCAAACGCATCCTGCCGGTGGACATGTTCTGCTGCGCCACCTTGCTGTCTCTGAGCTTTCAGCGGCGTTCGGTGGAAGTCTGGAACGGCGGAATGCCGGACGGTTACTTGCACAGCATCGCCACGGGTGAGCGCACGCCGTTGCCGGCGCGGCACTTGCCGCTGGGGGTGCTGAGTCCGCAAACCTTCAATGACCGCACCGAAGTGTTTCCGATGGCCGTTGGCGATCGGGTCTTCCTGCTGTCCGACGGGGTCATCGATACCTGCGATGCCAACGAACAGTTGTTTGGTGTGGAACGGTTGCAGCGGGTGTTTGCGGCCAATCGCCAGCCAGACGCGTTATTTGAAGAGATCGAGCAGGCGCTACGGGACTTCCGTGGCGAGGCGCGCGATGACGTGAGCATGGTCGAGGTCAGTCTGCTGGAGGCTGCGCAACTGATCCCCCCAGCGCCGGTGTATTCCGACAGCGGCCAGTCCTGCCCGCTGGACTGGTCGGTGAGTTTCGAATTTCGCGCCGCGACCCTCAAGCGTTTCAATCCGCTTCCCTTCCTTTTGCAATTGCTGCTTGAGGTCCATGGCCTGCGGGCTCAGAGTGGCGCGCTCTACAGCGTGTTGGCAGAGCTTTATTCCAATGCCCTGGAGCACGGCGTGCTCGGTCTGGATTCAAGTCTCAAGCGCGATGCTTCGGGGTTCGCGCGCTATTATCAAGCGCGCAGTGAGCGCCTGGAGGCATTGCGCGACGGCTATGTGCGGGTGTATTTGCAGGTCGAGCCGACAGGCAAGGGCGGCAGCCTTATTGTGCGGGTCGAAGACAGTGGCAAGGGCTTTGATGTGGCGCGGGTGATGGAGCGTCCCGTTGACGGTGGCCGTCTGTCGGGACGCGGTGTCAGTCTGATCCGCCAATTGAGCCGTAGCGCGAGCTGGTCCGACGATGGTCGTAGTGCCCGCGTGGAGTTTTTCTGGGAGGCTCTGGCATAATTCACCCATTCTTGATCAAGGAGTGAGCAAGTGGCTGACACACATCTGGACCGCGACGTGCTGAGCGCGTTGCAGGAAGTCATGGAGGCGGAGTATCCGACGTTGCTGGATACCTTCATTGCCGACTCCGAAGAGCGTCTGCGCGTGTTGCGAAAGGCAGAAGATGCTGCGCAACTCATGAATGCTGCCCACAGTTTCAAGGGCAGCAGCAGTAACATGGGCGCCATTCGCCTCGCCGAACTGTGCAATGAGCTGGAACAGCGCGCCAAGCAAAAAAGCCTCGCGGGCATCGAGAAACTGGTTGGCGAAATCGACGGCGAATTCGCCATCGTCCGACCTCTATATGAGGCTGAGCGACAGCGCTCCCTCACTGAATAAAGTTGCCGTCCGGCGCTTTTAGCCGCTGTCGAGCCAACATGGCTCGACCTTTGCAGCTATCTCACTCAACTGTACCTACGATCCCAGTGCAGCGGAGACCGTTTTATGCCCGTTACCCCCAATTCGCTTCTGCAGGCCGTCGCGACGGCCAAGACTCAAGTTGCCTCCGCCAATACCCCGGCGCAAGGCTCTGAGCCAGGGGACAAGGCGTCCAGCTTCGCTGATGTTTACGCCAATCAAGCCCAGAACAAGCCTTCTGCGGCCGCTGATAAACCGACCAAGCCTGCTACCGACAATGCCTTGCAGGGCACCGGCAAACCGGATGTCAGCAGTGACAAGCCTGCCGCCGCGGAACCTGCGGTTGCCGATAGCGGCAATTCCTTGCCCGCCGAGAAACCGGCGCCGACCGATGACTCAACGGCCAGCGACGAGCAGGCCGAGACCACTGAAACGCCAGTGGTTGATACGGCGCCGGTTGATCCGAGCCTCGACCCGGCCCTTGATCCTGCTTTGATGCAGGCGGTGCAGCCGTTGGTAACCGTGCCGGTCGTGCAAGCCGCTGCGCCAGTTGTCACGAACGCACAGCCACAGGCTGAAACGCCAGTTGCCGCCGCCGTCGGTACCGCAACCGCGTCCACGACCGCGCAAGTGGCGCCTGTCATCGATAGCGATTTCGATCCTGAAGCTGATCCGCTCGACGCGCTGCCGGCTGTGCGCATGGCCATGGAGCAGAGCGGTCACGTCTCCGCCAGCAGCCAGGCCCAGCCAAAAGCCGGTTCTGCCCAGGCCCAGGCTGACGGTGAACTGACGGCGGCGCAGAACTTCGCCGCCGGCATGGCCAGCATGCTCGATGTGCAAGCCGACAAGGACAGCACCAGCCAGGGCGGCGAGAAAGCCTTCAGCGGTCTGATCGATAGCGGCCTCAAGGATTTGACGTCCGCCAGCAGCGATACCCGTGTCGATGACTTCGCCAACCGTCTGGCGGCACTGACCCAGGCAGCCACTCCGAAAACCGCCAATGCCTTGCCGGTGAATCAGCCGATCGCCATGCATCAGAGCGGCTGGACCGAGGAAGTGGTCAACCGCGTCATGTACCTCTCGAGCGCCAACCTCAAGGCAGCCGACATCCAGTTGCAACCGGCCGAGCTGGGGCGTCTGGATATCCGGGTCAACATGGTTCCGGACCAGCAGACCCAGGTCACCTTCATGAGCGCCCATCCAAGTGTGCGTGAAGCGCTGGACAGCCAGATCCATCGCCTGCGTGACATGTTCACGCAACAGGGCATGGGCCAGGTCGACGTCAATGTGTCCGACCAGTCTCGTGGCTGGCAAGGTCAGGGCCAGGATCAGGCTCAACAAGGGCAGGGCGGTCGCACCAGCGCCAGCGGCGGACGCCTCGACGGCATGGATGAGGAGATCGCACCGACCGCCGCCGAAGTGGCGGCCACCGCGACCAGCGTGATCGGCTCCAGCGCCGTCGACTACTACGCCTGATCCCACACGTTCCCTGTAGGAGCGAGGCTTGCCCGCGAAGAACGATAACGCGGTCTGGCTGATAAACCGCGGCGCCTGTTTCGCGGGCAAGCCTCGCTCCTGCAATTGATCGCCATTCGCTGTCTCCCCTACCTCCCGACACTTCTGGCATAACACTTGCTCTTGCCTTGCCGTGCGACTGTGAAAACTAGAATAGTGACGGATTATTGGCATGGCGAAGAGCGACGCAGTAGTAAAAGACCCCGCAACCAAAGGCAAGATCAAGCTGATCATTGTGATCGTGGTGGCCCTGCTGCTTGCGATCTGCATGTCCGTGGGGGCGACCTGGTTCTTCATGCACAACGCCCAGAGCAAGCCTGCTGCCGCTGAAACCGCAGTGGTCGGCAAGCAGCCAGCGATTTTCGAGCCCATGGCCCCGGCGTTCGTGGCCAACTACAACGTGAACGGTCGCCAGCGCTACATGCAGGTGAGCATCACCATGCTAGGGCGTAATCAGGCGGATCTGGAAGCGCTCAAAGTGCACATGCCGGTGATCCGCAATAACCTGGTCATGCTGTTCTCCGGCCAGGATTTCGCCACGCTGGCGACCCCGGTCGGCCAGGAGATGTTGCGTCAGAAGGCCACGGCCGGCGTCCAGGAAGTGGCGCAGAAAGAACTCGGCAAAGTGGTTATCGAACAGCTGCTTTTCACTAATTTCGTACTGCAGTAGGAACACGACATGGCCGTGCAGGACCTGCTGTCCCAGGATGAGATCGATGCGCTGTTGCATGGCGTCGACGATGGTCTGGTACAGACCGATAACGTTGCTGAACCCGGCAGCGTCAAAAGCTACGACCTGACCAGCCAGGATCGCATCGTCCGCGGACGCATGCCGACCCTGGAAATGATCAACGAGCGTTTCGCCCGCTACACCCGCATCAGCATGTTCAACATGCTGCGCCGCTCGGCGGACGTTGCCGTCGGTGGTGTGCAGGTGATGAAGTTCGGCGAATACGTGCACTCGCTGTACGTGCCGACCAGTCTCAACCTGGTCAAGATCAAGCCGTTGCGTGGCACCGCGCTGTTCATCCTCGACGCCAAACTGGTGTTCAAGCTGGTGGACAACTTCTTCGGCGGCGACGGCCGTCACGCCAAGATCGAAGGGCGTGAATTCACGCCTACCGAGCTGCGCGTGGTGCGCATGGTGCTGGAGCAGGCCTTCATCGATTTGAAGGAAGCCTGGCAGGCGATCATGGAAGTGAACTTCGAGTACATCAACTCGGAAGTGAACCCGGCCATGGCCAACATCGTCGGCCCGAGCGAAGCGGTTGTCGTGTCCACCTTCCACATCGAACTCGATGGCGGTGGCGGCGACCTGCACGTGACCATGCCGTACTCGATGATCGAACCGGTGCGCGAAATGCTCGACGCCGGCTTCCAGTCGGACCTGGACGATCAGGACGAACGTTGGGTCAACGCCCTGCGCCAGGACGTGCTCGACGTCGACGTGCCGATTGGTGCCACGGTTGCCCGTCGCCAGTTGCGTCTTCGCGACATCCTGCACATGCAGCCCGGGGATGTGATCCCGGTCGAGATGCCGGAAGAGATGATCATGCGCGCCAACGGCGTGCCGGCCTTCAAGGTCAAGATGGGCTCGCACAAAGGCAACCTCGCGTTGCAGGTGATCGAGCCGATCGAGCGCCGCTGACCGGCGCTCCAACCCCCTATTAATTGCTGCTCTTGATTGAGCAGCTGCTCGCCGAGGACACATGATGAACGACGATATGAACGCCCAGGACGACCAGGCACTGGCTGATGAATGGGCTGCCGCCCTGGAAGAAACCGGTGATGCCGGCCAGGACGATATCGACGCCTTGCTCGCTGCCGACGCCGCCAGCTCGCCGTCCAACCGTCTGCCTATGGAAGAGTTCGGCAGCGTGCCGAAGAACAACGATCCGGTGACCCTGGACGGTCCGAACCTCGACGTGATCCTCGACATCCCGGTGTCGATTTCCATGGAAGTGGGCAGCACCGACATCAACATCCGCAACCTGCTGCAACTCAACCAGGGTTCGGTGATCGAGCTCGACCGCCTGGCCGGTGAGCCGCTGGACGTGCTGGTCAACGGCACCCTGATCGCTCACGGCGAAGTGGTTGTGGTCAACGAGAAGTTCGGCATCCGCCTGACCGACGTGATCAGCCCAAGCGAACGTATCAAGAAGCTGCGCTAAGTGAAAAAGGTTCTAGGGCTTCTGCTTGCGTTGCCGTTCAGTGTGCTGGCCGCCGAACCTGTGGCCACGGCTGCAACGGCTGCTGCTGCGCCGGCAGTCAGTAGCGGTGTGGCCGGGCAATTGACGCAGTTGGTGTTCGGCTTGCTGCTGGTGCTGGGGTTGATCTTCTTCCTCGCCTGGCTGTTGCGCCGGGTCCAGCAGGCGGGGCCGGCCGGCAAGGGGCAGGTGATCGAGATCGTCGGTTCCCGCGCCTTGGGGCCACGCGATCGTTTGATGCTGGTGCAGGTCGGCAACGAGCAGATCCTGCTCGGCCTCAGCCCCGGCACCATCACCGCGCTGCATGTGCTTAAAGAGCCGATTGAAGTGCCGACCACGACCGAGAGCGCGACTCCGGAGTTTGCCCAGCATCTGTTGAGGATGCTCGGCAAGGATCAGAAGGATAAGAAGTAATGGGTGCGTTACGCATCGTCTTGACGCTGGCCCTGATGCTGGCCGCGCCGCTGGCGTTCGCCGCCGATCCGTTGTCGATCCCGGCGATCACCCTGGGCACCAACGCCAATGGCGCTCAGGAATACTCGGTCAGCCTGCAAATCCTGCTGATCATGACCGCGCTGAGTTTCATCCCGGCGTTCGTCATGCTGATGACCAGTTTCACCCGGATCATCATTGTGTTCTCGATCCTGCGCCAGGCCCTGGGCCTGCAGCAGACACCGTCGAACCAGATCCTCACGGGCATGGCGCTGTTCCTGACGCTGTTCATCATGGCGCCGGTATTCGATCGGGTGAATCAGGACGCCTTGCAGCCGTACCTGGCAGAAAAACTCACCGCTCAGGATGCCGTGGCCAAGGCCCAAGTGCCGATCAAGGATTTCATGCTGGCACAGACGCGCAGCAGCGACCTTGAACTGTTCATGCGTCTTTCCAAGCGCACCGACATTGCCTCGCCGGATCAGGCACCGCTGACCATTCTGGTGCCGGCCTTCGTGACCTCGGAGCTGAAAACCGCGTTCCAGATCGGCTTCATGATCTTCATTCCGTTCCTGATCATCGACCTGGTCGTGGCCAGTGTGCTGATGGCCATGGGTATGATGATGCTCTCGCCGCTGATCATTTCCCTGCCGTTCAAGATCATGCTGTTCGTGCTGGTGGATGGCTGGGCGTTGATTATCGGCACCCTGGCGAGCAGCTTCGGCGGTGTTTCGCCATGACGCCGGAAGTGGCGGTAGACATCTTTCGCGAAGCGCTGTGGCTGACCACCATGATGGTTGCCGTGCTGGTGATTCCGAGCCTGCTGGTGGGCCTGCTGGTGGCGATGTTCCAGGCCGCCACGCAGATCAACGAACAGACCCTGAGCTTCCTGCCGCGCCTGCTGGTCATGCTGGTATCGCTGATCGTCGCCGGCCCGTGGATGGTGCAGACGTTCATGGAATACATCCTGCAGCTGTACGGCAGCATTCCTCAGGTCATCGGCTAAACCATGCCGACGCTGCTGCAACTGACCGATACCCAGATCAGTACCTGGGTCGCGACGTTCATGTTGCCGCTGTTTCGCATTGGCGCGTTGCTGATGGTCATGCCGGTCTTTGGCACGTCCCTGGTGCCCACTCGCGTGCGCCTGTACTTCGCCCTGGCGTTCACGGTGGTGATTGCGCCGGGCCTGCCGCCGATGCCGCCGATCAATGCGCTGGATTTGAGCGCGCTGCTGCTGATCGCGGAGCAGATCCTCATCGGCGCGCTGCTGGGCTTCTCACTGCAGTTATTCTTCCAGGCCTTCGTGGTGGCGGGGCAGATCGTCTCCATTCAGATGGGCATGGGCTTCGCGTCGATGGTCGACCCTACTAACGGCGTCTCGGTGGCGGTGATCGGGCAGTTCTTCACCATGCTCGTGACGCTGTTGTTCCTGTCCATGAATGGCCATCTGGTGGTCTTCGAAGTCCTGACCGAAAGCTTCACCACGATGCCGGTGGGCAGTGGTTTGATGGTCAATCATTTCTGGGAACTGGCCGGCAAGCTGGGCTGGGTTCTCGGTGCTGCGTTGTTGCTGGTGTTGCCGGCGGTCACGGCATTGCTGGTGGTCAATATTGCGTTTGGCGTGATGACCCGGGCCGCGCCGCAGCTGAACATCTTTTCCATCGGCTTCCCGCTGACCCTGGTACTCGGGCTGTTCATTGTCTGGGTCGGGCTGGCGGACATCATCAATCAGTATCAACCGCTGGCCTCCGAGGCCTTGCAGTTGTTACGCGAACTGGCACGGGCGCGCTGAGTCATGGCTGAGAGCGAAAGCGGTCAGGACAAAACAGAAGACCCCACGGAGAAACGTAAAAAGGACTCCAGGGACAAGGGTGAGATTGCGCGCTCCAAAGAGCTCAACACTCTGGCGGTCATGCTCGCCGGCGCAGGGGCGCTGTTGATTTTCGGCGGCGCGTTGGCGCAGGACCTGATGGAGTTGATGCGGATGAACTTCACGCTGTCGCGGGAAGTGATTCTGGATCAGCGCAGCATGGGCACCTTTCTCCTGCACTCTGGGCAGATCGCCCTGGTGTCGATTCAACCGGTGATGATCACCTTGCTGCTGGCCGCGTTGATCGGCCCGATTTCCCTCGGTGGCTGGCTGTTCGCGGCGGGCTCGATGGCGCCGAAATTCAGTCGCATGAACCCCGGGGCGGGGCTCAAGCGAATGTTCTCGGCCAAGGCGCTGGTTGAACTGCTCAAGGCGCTGGCGAAGTTTTTCATCGTGCTGTTCGTGGCGCTGGCAGTGTTGTCCTCGGACATCGACGACCTGATGCGCATCGCCCACGAACCGTTGGACATGGCGATCATTCACAGCCTGCAAGTGGTCGGCTGGAGCACCTTGTGGATGGCCTGCGGGCTGATCATCATCGCCGCTGTCGACGTGCCGGTGCAGCTGTGGGAAAGCCACAAGAAACTGCTGATGACCAAGCAGGAAGTGCGCGACGAACACAAGGATCAGGAAGGGCGCCCAGAGGTCAAGCAGCGCATTCGCCAGTTGCAGCGCGAGATGTCGCAGCGGCGGATGATGGCGGCGATCCCTGAGGCCGACGTGGTCATCACCAACCCGACGCACTACGCCGTGGCCCTCAAGTACGATCCCGACAAGGGCAGTGCGCCAGTGTTGCTGGCAAAAGGCAGTGACTTCCTGGCGTTGAAGATTCGTGAAATCGCCGTGGCCAACAATGTGCTGCTGCTCGAATCGCCGGCCCTGGCGCGTTCGATCTACTACTCCACGGAACTGGAGCAGGAAATCCCTGGTGGGTTGTACCTGGCGGTCGCCCAGGTACTGGCCTACGTCTATCAGATCCGCCAATACCGCGCGGGCATGGGCAAGCGTCCGGATCCGCTGAAGGATGATTTGCCGATTCCGCCGGATTTGCGCCGCGATTCTTGATTTATCCGGAAGTCCTGGTTTCAGCCTAGCTGGTTTCAAACCCAAAATTGGAAGTAATCCAAGTATGACCAGTCTCTCGATACAATTTGTATCGAAGTGATTTTCCTGCCTGTGGGTGCAGAAAAATCAACCCATTTATGGCCGTTAGAGGTGTCGGCGGGAAGGTTCCTCTGACCTGCATTGCCGGCGCTGTCGGAAAAATAGATTTCCGCCGCTATACGTTGATAGGTATATGCAAATCTGACCCGAGAATAGGGTGATTTGAGGCTTAGAGTTATAAGTTGCTGACCCATCGGCGATTCGACGCCTGCGTTTGTCACGATGGCTGGGCCTGTGAGCATATCTGCTACGGGATAACCGTAAGTTTGAATGCCGGTAGTATTCGCTCCAGATGTGAGCGTTATGGTCATGCTCGGGATCGTGACGCTTTGGCCCGCGACAATATTGCTGTGGGGTTGCCCATCAAAATTCTCGAAGAGTATCGGCTCAGGTATCGCCTCACCTATCAGCACCCTCAACACCTTCGAAAACATCAACCGCTGCCCACTTCCAGATCTGTAAACGCTGTAATTGAACAGGCACTTGATGCCTCGATTTACTTCCATCCAGTTCGAAGGGAGTGTGAAGGTCGGCGTAAAGCCGGTCTGCACTTCGCGCTCATCGCTGTCCCATGTGGTTTTGCCGGTGGCGCGTATGCGAACGGTGTAGCCCGGCACCATGCCCGCGTATCTGACGCTCAGGGTTTTCTGATCTGTCGACAGGGTCGGTGCCAGTAAATCGAACCCGTAGGGGGCGATATGCAGCAGGAGAGGCCTGGAAGGAATCAGAGCGGTGCCCGGTGCGGTACGCACTGTGTAGTAGACTTTCACCGTATGACCGATGGCATCCACCACTTCAATGCGTGGGATTGGAATATTGATAGGTCCCGGTGTACCGACCGTCACCACCCCTGAATGCCAGGTGTGCCGAGGACTTTCCCAGGTGATGCGAACCGTGTGGCCGCGAGCCATGCCGGTGTAATGCGCGACTATAGCGGTGACGAAGTTGGCGAAATAAACATGATCGAAGTCGAGTTGATCGCCAGCAGAGCCATGAGCCTCAAGTACTTTTGGCGCCGCTGGATCCGAGACTGCAGTAATTGAGTTCATGGGTGTGTCCTGCCTTCAAATAGTTGCTTTGGAAGGCACCATTTGTTGCAGGAATCGTGATTCGACACCACTGTCAGATCTGACAGGTCAGTCAGCATTTTCGATGAGCGGTAGCTTCTGTTTAATCTCTCGCCTCGCGGAAAACTGTCGAGAGGTCATTGGTCGGGGAAGGCTGCGTACCTGTCAACTCTTACAGTAGACATCGGCCTTTGATGGCGATGAGATGAGTTTCGGAAATTTTCCTAAACTTGGCGAGTACCATCATGGCAGAGCGCATCTACAGAAAGCTGGAAGGCATGACGCTGGAATATGTTTCAGGACGGCTGGAGGAGAATCCAAAGGAGCGGGCCATCCGTTACACGGTCAGCTTCGACATGAACCTGGACTTCACTCACTTTGTGCAAATGGCCAGCGTCTATATCCCGGGATATCTGGACAGTCCGGTCAACGCCATCAGGCCCGAGCTGGATGGCCTGGCTAGCCACTACTCCTACAACTACCTGTTTGATGCCGCGGGGAACATTCGCGACAACCAGGCGTTGTTCGAACTCTTCACCTCGCCAGGGTATTACATGGATCAGTGGGCGTTCTCTCTTGGTCTGGAGGTGCGTTATGGCAAACCGGTGTATGAGATCGTCGGGCGCAAGCTGCGTATTACTGCGCGCAGAGATTTCCGATTGCTGGATGGCGCGCGCCAGATTGAGATCGGTGATTTGCCGATCATCCAGTTTCATTGGGCGCTCAACCTGCTGCAAGGTGAGCTGACGATTCCAGAGGTCAGTGCGCCACAGACCAAGGTCGTGCTCATGTACATGGATGAGGACTTCGTTGAAGTCGAAGGCCGGCAAATGCACCGAGGCACGCAGTACATCAATGGCAAGAAACTCAGCTTCGGCAATACCGCGCCGAAGCAGATTTTGATCGCTCAGTAACAGTGCTTAAAACAAAAGATCGCAGCCTCCGGCACCAATCCATGTAAGAGCTGCCGAAGGCTGCGATTTTTTTACCCGCGCAAAATTTACGCCGCCGTTAAATGAGGCTGCCCTGCTATTCGAGTTCCCCTTATTGTCAGTCTTGGTAAGTCACAAAGACATCGCCCGTTTTCGGGCTGACCGCTATGGATCTCAAACGGTTTTTCTGAGTATTGATTTCTTCTACCTTTTGTAGCGACTCGGTATCGATCACAGTAACAATCGAACTGAAACTTGCGATGTAAACGTATTTTCCGTCAGGGCTGACGCACAGGCTCTCCGGCTGATTCGCGACAATTATTCGCTTTACGACTTCATATGACTTCGTGTCTATAACAGTGAGTTCATCACCTGTGAAATTGACTAGATAAAGGTGGTTGTTGAACGGGTTGGCCTCCATCGCAAATACGGCATTTCTCAGTGTGATGCTGTTTTCCAGGCGCCATGTCGTTGTGTCAAACGCTTGGATCGTGGAAAGTGACATGCCGTCGTTGTCTACCCAGCAGGCAACGTACGCGTATGAGCCGTCAGGACGGGTGGTCACCGCAAATGGATATGTGTCGGTTGGAATGGTGGTAATCAACTGCTGGTTTGATGCATCGATGACCTGCAAATAACCATTGGCCAATCCGCCGCAGTTCAGAAGATGTTTGCCGTCAGGCGTCATGGTTAGATCCATGCTCCCTGATCCCACGTTAGCGCCTTGAATGACCTTTTGCGCGACAGTGTCGATCAGCCACACATTGGTGGAGCGGATATCGTTGATATAAAGCTGTTTGTCATCAGGGCTGAACGCTTGTGGGGATGGGGCACCCACTGCCACTTCGTACGTCTGGCTGGTGCTTAGCGTTTCAATGTCCAGTTCGCTGATGGTGTTTCCGGTTTTGGTGACATACAGATGGGTGGCTTTGCGGTTGCAGGCCACATGTATGCCTTGGATAAGTGTGATTTTCGTGTTGGCCGGTGTGGTCGCTTTTAAGGTCTCTACCTTGTCGTTCAGGCCGGTTTGGTCGGTTATCGATGGGGCTTTCCCAAGAATATCTTCAAGTTTGCCGCCTAATTTGATGTGCTCCAAAGATGTTGAGCGCTTGGCCAGGATGGCGAGAATTTCGGAAGCGTGTGTAGTTCGTCCGGTGGGGCTCATGACATGACTCCAGGGTTGGGCAGTTGGAGTCGAAAGTGGGCCAGCTGCGTGACTGCCCGTCTACTGTCATAAATTACAGGTGTGAGATCAATTCTGACGGGCGGTTGGCATTGATTGGAAAGTCGAAAAATGTCTGTTGAATCGATAAAGAACCGCTTTCCTTGTCTGCAAATTCGTGCGCGGGCATGGCCTGAGCTGCCATGCGGCAAAGCCATCTCTTAACCTCGTCAGCTGGCCCAGGCGCAATTCTATTTTTCGCCACCGAAAAAGTTGGAAGGCTTCTTGCAGTAGCCGCCCTGCGCCTGCTGTGGGCGTCAAAAGTTTGCTTTAAAGAAACGGGGAAAACCGGTGGATCGCTCTCAGTTATTCAACACTGCCCGCACAAACGTTGCCGACTTGAGTCGGGGCAACCTGGGTGTGCCGTTGTTGCTGCTGGTCATGCTGGCCATGATGATGCTGCCGGTGCCGCCGTTTCTGCTGGACGTGTTTTTCACGTTCAACATTGCGCTGTCCATCGTCGTGCTGCTGGTGTGCGTGTACGCGTTGCGGCCGCTGGATTTCGCGGTGTTCCCGACCATCCTGCTGGTGGCGACGTTGTTGCGACTGGCGCTGAACGTGGCCTCCACGCGGGTGGTGATGCTCCACGGTCAGGACGGCCATGCCGCCGCCGGTAAGGTGATCCAGGCCTTCGGTGAGGTGGTGATTGGCGGAAACTACGTGGTCGGTATCGTGGTGTTCGCGATTTTGATGATCATCAACTTCGTCGTAGTGACCAAGGGTGCCGGGCGGATTTCCGAGGTGAGTGCGCGTTTCACCCTCGATGCGATGCCCGGCAAACAAATGGCGATCGACGCCGATTTGAACGCCGGCCTGATCGACCAGAACCAGGCCAAACTGCGCCGGATGGAAGTGGCTCAGGAAGCCGAGTTCTACGGTTCCATGGACGGTGCCAGCAAGTTCGTACGCGGTGACGCCATCGCCGGTCTGCTGATTCTGTTCATCAACCTGATCGGCGGCATGGCGGTCGGTATCTTCCAGCACGGTATGACCTTCGGCGACGCCGGCCGGGTGTACGCCTTGCTGACCATCGGTGACGGTTTGGTGGCGCAATTGCCATCACTGCTGTTATCGACAGCTGCAGCGATCATGGTGACCCGTGCTTCCGGTTCGGAAGACATGGGCAAGCAGATCAACCGCCAGATGTTCGCCTCGCCGAAAGCGTTGGCCGTGGCGGCGGGTTTGATGGCGGTGATGGGCCTGGTGCCCGGCATGCCGCACTTCTCCTTTCTGACCATGGCCGCATTGGCGGCCGGTGGTGCCTACCTGTTCTGGAAGAAGCAGAACGTGGTCAAGGTTCAGGCTTTGCAAGAGGTCAAGCGTCAGCAAGAGTTGCTGCCATCACCGGCCCGCGCCATGGAAACCAAGGAGCTGGGCTGGGACGACGTGACGCCGATCGACATGATCGGCCTCGAAGTCGGCTATCGCCTGATTCCGCTGGTGGATCGCAACCAGGGTGGTCAGTTGCTGGCGCGGATCAAGGGTGTGCGCAAGAAGCTGTCCCAGGACCTGGGTTTCCTCATGCCGACTGTGCACATTCGTGACAACCTCGACCTGGCGCCGAGTGCTTACCGCCTGACCCTGATGGGCGTGATCCTGGCCGAAGCCGAGATTTACCCGGATCGCGAACTGGCGATCAACCCGGGGCAGGTCTACGGCACGCTCAACGGCATAACCGCCAAAGATCCGGCTTTTGGCCTGGAGGCGGTGTGGATCGAAATCAGCCAGCGTGCCCAGGCTCAATCGCTGGGTTACACCGTGGTGGACGCCAGCACGGTCGTGGCGACGCACTTGAACCAGATTCTGTACAAGCACTCCAGCGAACTGATCGGTCACGAAGAAGTCCAGCAACTCATGCAATTGCTGGCCAAAAGCTCGCCGAAGCTGGCTGAAGAGCTGGTGCCGGGCGTGGTGTCGCTGTCGCAACTGCTCAAAGTGCTTCAAGCGTTGTTGGCCGAACAGGTGCCCGTGCGAGACATTCGCAGCATCGCCGAGGCCATCGCCAACAATGCCGCCAAGAGTCAAGATACCGCCGCTTTGGTGGCTGCGGTGCGCGTCGGCGTTTCCCGCGCAATCGTCCAAAGCATTGTAGGGACTGACTCCGAGCTACCAGTTATCACGCTGGAGCCAAGGTTGGAACAGATATTGCTCAATAGTCTTCAGAAGGCAGGACAAGGCTCGGAAGAGGGTGTTCTGCTGGAGCCAAGCATGGCTGAGAAACTGCAACGCTCGTTGATCGATGCGGCGCAGCGTCAGGAAATGCAAGGTCAACCGGTGATTCTGCTGGTAGCCGGTCCGGTTCGCGCGATGCTTTCGCGATTCGGCCGACTGGCAGTCCCGGGTTTGCATGTGTTGGCTTACCAGGAAATTCCTGACAACAAGCAAGTGACCATCGTTGCGACAGTAGGGCCCAACGGCTGAGGTAGTGGTTTATGCAAGTTAAGCGTTTTTTCGCCGCCGATATGCGTCAGGCCATGAAACTGGTTCGTGATGAGCTGGGCGCTGATGCCGCCATTATTGGCAATCGCCGGATCGCCGGTGGTGTCGAGCTGACGGCTGCCCTGGATTACAAATTGTCGGCGCTGGCCCCACGTGTTCCGAACATGGAACTCGAGGACGAGCTGCGCAAGACCCAGTCGCGGATCGTGACTGCCCAGGCTGAATTGAGCCTGCGTGGCGAAGGCGAAACCGAAGGCGACAAGACCACCAATCGCCAGTTGTTCGCCGGCCTGCCGTTGACCGCCGCCGAGCCGCTGATCGAACCGACGTATGCCGAGCCTCGTCGCTCCGCTCCAGCTCCGGCACCTGCTGCTGGCGGCGTTGATCCACGGGCGTTCGACTCGATGCGTTTCGAGCTCAACAGCCTGCGCGAACTGATGGAAGTGCAACTCGGCTCCCTGGCCTGGAATCAGCTGCAAGGCAGCCGTCCGGCCCAGGCCAATCTCTGGCGTCGCCTGCAACGTATAGGCCTGTCCGGCCCGTTGTCCCGCGACTTGCTGGCGATGATTACCGACATTGACGAACCCCGTCAGGCCTGGCGCATGTTGCTGGCGCACCTGGCGCGGATGATTGCCACGCCGGAAGTCGAGCCGCTGGAAGAGGGCGGCGTGATTGCCATGGTCGGCCCTGCCGGCATGGGCAAGACCACCACCCTGGCCAAGCTCGCGGCCCGCTATGTTCTCAAATACGGCGCGCAAAACATCGCGCTGGTGAGCATGGACAGCTACCGTATCGGTGCTCAGGAACAATTGAAGACCCTGGGCCGGATTCTCAACGTGTCGGTAACCCACGTCGATCCGGGGCAATCGCTGGTGCAGGCGCTGGAACCATTACTGCGCAAACGCGTGGTGCTGATCGATACCGCGGGCCTTCAGGCCAGCGATCCGGCACTGCGCATGCAGCTCGAAAGCCTGGCCGGACGTGGCATCAAGTCAAAAAATTATCTGGTTTTGGCAACCACCAGCCAGAAACAGGTTCTAACTGCCGCTTATCACAGTTACAAGCGCTGCGGGCTCGCTGGCTGCATCCTGACTAAACTGGATGAAACGGCAAGTCTGGGCGAGGTGTTGAGCCTGGCGATCAGTCATGAATTGCCGGTGGCCTACCTGACCGATGGCCCGCGTATTCCGGATGATTTGCATCTTCCGCGTCGTCATCAGTTGGTCAGTCGCGCCGTAAGCGTGCAAATGCAAGAAGAACCCAGCGAAGAAGCCATGGCTGACATGTTCGCTGATATTTACCACAGCCCGACCAAGCAGGTTGGCTGAGGTACTAATGAACAGTTTTTGTACCTACATCGATGGTCTGCCATGCATTGTTCAGTTTATGAACGCGCAGCCAGTAATGTGGCCTCCGTCTATGCAAGACAAGGTAAAGAAATAACATGGGCAGCATGCATCCCGTACAGGTGATCGCGGTGACCGGCGGCAAAGGTGGCGTCGGGAAGACTAACGTGTCAGTGAACTTGTCCCTGGCTCTAGCTGAGCTCGGCCGGCGCGTCATGCTGCTGGACGCCGATCTGGGGCTGGCGAACGTCGACGTCCTGCTGGGGCTGACACCCAAACGTACCCTGGCCGACGTGATCGAAGGCCGCTGTGAGCTGCGCGACGTTCTGTTGCAAGGCCCCGGCGGTATTCGCATCGTTCCGGCCGCGTCCGGCACGCAGAGCATGGTTCATCTGAGCCCGGCCCAGCACGCCGGCCTGATCCAGGCTTTCAGCGATATCGGCGACAACCTCGACGTCCTGGTGATCGACACCGCTGCGGGTATTGGTGACTCGGTAGTCAGTTTTGTTCGCGCCGCGCAAGAAGTCTTGCTGGTGGTCTGCGACGAGCCGACCTCGATTACCGATGCCTACGCGCTGATCAAACTGCTGAACCGCGATTACGGCATGAACCGCTTCCGCGTCCTGGCCAACATGGCCCAGAGCCCGCAGGAAGGTCGCAACCTATTCGCCAAGTTGACCAAGGTCACGGATCGCTTCCTCGACGTCGCCCTGCAATACGTCGGCGCGGTGCCTTACGACGAAAGCGTGCGCAAGGCCGTGCAGAAGCAGCGTGCCGTCTACGAAGCCTTCCCGCGTTCCAAGTGTGCCCTGGCGTTCAAGGCGATCGCGCAGAAGGTCGACACCTGGCCGTTGCCTGCCAACCCGCGTGGGCACCTGGAGTTTTTCGTCGAGCGCCTCGTGCAACAGACTGCAGGACCCGTCCTATGACAGCCAGTGGCTACAACCTCTACAAGAAGTCGGCACGTGACGCGCAGTACGAGCTGATCGAGCGTTACGCGCCACTGGTCAAACGCATTGCTTACCACTTGCTGGCCCGTCTGCCGGCCAGTGTTCAGGTTGAAGACCTGATCCAGGCCGGGATGATCGGCCTGCTTGAAGTATCGACCAAATATGACGCCAGCAAAGGCGCGAGTTTCGAGACGTACGCGGGCATTCGAATCCGCGGCGCGATGCTCGATGAAGTGCGCAAGGGGGACTGGGCTCCACGTTCGGTCCACCGCAATACCCGCATGGTCAGCGACGCAATTCGCTCGATTGAAGCTAAAACCGGTCGTGACGCTAAAGATCATGAGGTTGCGGCCGAACTCCAATTGAGTCTCGACGATTATTACGGGATTTTGAACGACACCCTGGGCAGCCGGTTATTCAGTTTCGACGATCTGTTGCAGGACGGCGAACACGAAGGGCTGCATGAGGATGGCGCGAGTGCACATCTTGAGCCGTCACGCGATCTGGAAGATGAACGCTTCCAGGCTGCGCTGGCGGACGCGATTGCCAATTTGCCGGAGCGTGAGCGACTGGTGTTGGCGCTGTACTACGACGAAGAGCTGAACCTCAAGGAAATCGGTGAGGTCCTGGGGGTCAGCGAATCGCGGGTCAGCCAGTTACATAGCCAGTGCGCGGCCCGTTTGCGGGGGCGTTTGGGGGAGTGGCGAGCGCGCTGAAGGCAGTGTGGGGACACTGCGAACGAGACCGGTGGGGTGTTGAACTGCACCGGTCGCGATCTGTTGTGCTCCAGACAGTCATCGAATGCATTGCCGGATTGATTGAAATGGCGCGTCCAGGTGCTGGGCGCGTTTAAGACTGCTTGGAGGTCGAATTGGACAAGAACATGAAAATCCTCATCGTTGATGACTTCTCAACGATGCGGCGGATCATAAAAAACCTGTTGCGTGACCTTGGGTTCACCAACACGGTCGAGGCTGACGATGGCACTACCGCCATTCCGGTTCTCAACAGCGGGAGCATCGACTTTCTGGTAACGGACTGGAACATGCCTGGCATGACCGGTATCGATCTGCTGCGCCACGTACGCGCCGATGAAAAGCTCAAGCACCTGCCAGTGCTGATGGTGACTGCAGAAGCCAAGCGCGAGCAGATTATCGAAGCGGCCCAGGCCGGTGTTAACGGCTATGTGGTCAAACCCTTCACGGCCCAGGCGTTGAAAGAAAAAATCGAGAAGATTTTCGAACGCATCGGTTGATCCACTGCGCCACGGGGGAGCTATGGAGCATAAAGAATCTTCACTGGGCGATTTTGAATCGACCCTGAAAAAACACGCGGTCGAACTGGTCGAAAGCCTTGAAAAAGGCAGGTTCGGCGACGCGGTGCAACTGATCCATGAGCTCAATCAGACCCGTGACCGCGGCCTGTATCAGGAAGTGGGCAAGCTCACTCGCGAGCTGCATAGCGCGATCGTCAATTTCCAGATTGACCCGAACATGCCGCAAGCCGAGGAAGTGTCGCAGATCACGGACGCCACCGAGCGCCTGGGGTATGTGGTCAAGCTGACCGAAGCCGCCGCCAACCGCACCATGGACCTGGTGGAAAACGCCACGCCGCTGGTCAACAGCCTGAGCGAAGAAGCCCAGGCGTTGAGCACGGATTGGGGGCGGTTCATGCGTCGTGAAGTCGGGGCTGAAGAGTTCCGCGAACTGGCCCGGCGGGTCGACGGTTTCCTGACACGCAGCAGCGAAGACAATCGCACGGTGTCGAGCAACCTCAACGACATTCTGCTGGCCCAGGATTACCAGGACCTCACCGGTCAGGTGATCAAGCGCGTGACCCAATTGGTCACCGAAGTTGAAAGCAACCTGCTCAAGCTCGTGCTCATGGCCAGTCAGGTAGACCGCTTTGCGGGTATCGAACATGACCGTGATGCGATGCTTGCTGAAAAAGATCCGCAAAAACATCTCTCTCAGGGTGAAGGTCCGCAGATTCATGCCGATAAAAGAGAAGACGTTGTGTCCGGTCAGGACGATGTGGACGATTTGTTATCCAGCCTAGGATTTTAGAGTTTTAGCATTTTAGGTTTTTTAGGTTTTTAGACCTGTAGGAGCACCCCCTTAATGAGCTTCGGCGCCGATGAAGAGATCCTTCAGGATTTCCTGGTTGAGGCCGGCGAGATTCTAGAGCAACTGTCCGAACAGCTGGTCGAGCTGGAAAGCCGACCGGATGATGCGGATTTGCTCAATGCAATTTTTCGCGGTTTTCACACTGTAAAAGGGGGCGCCGGCTTCCTCCAGCTCAACGAGCTGGTGGAGTGCTGTCACATCGCCGAGAACGTGTTCGACATCCTGCGCAAGGGTGAACGTCGCGTCGACTCGGAACTGATGGACGTGGTTCTCGAAGCTTTGGACGCGGTGAACAGCATGTTCACCGAAGTGCGCGAACGCAGTCCGATTACGGCTGCCACGCCTGAATTGCTCGCGGCACTGGCCCGTCTGGCCGAGCCGCAAACGGCTGATGAAGCTGCACCGGTCGCTGAAGTGGTCGAAGCACCTGCCGCCGAAGAATCGGGCGACATCACCGATAACGAATTCGAACAATTGCTGGACTCGCTGAACGCCGTCAAGGCTCAAGCCGAAGCGCCAGCCGTTGCTCCAGTGGCTGCCGCCGATTCCGCGGCCAGCGACGAAATCACCGATGCCGAGTTCGAGTCGTTGCTCGATCAACTGCACGGCAAAGGCCAGTTCGCCGTCGACGCGGTGGCAGCGCCCGCTGCACCGGCTGCCCCGAAAGCAGCAGGCGACAGCTCCGACATCACCGACGACGAATTCGAAGCACTGCTCGACCAGTTGCACGGCAAAGGCAACTTTGCGGTGGATGCGCTGGAATCGGCCATTGCTGCCGTACCTGCTTCGGCTGCGCCCACCGCTAAAGCGGCCGGTGGCGATCTGATCTCCGATCACGAGTTCGAATCGCTGCTCGACGAATTGCACGGCAAAGGCAAGTTCACTGAAGTGGGCACAGGCGCTGTGGTGACTGCTCCAGCCGCCAAGGCAGCTGCGCCGAAACCGGTTGCCAAAGCGCCCGAGCCTAAGGCGGAAGCGCCGAAGCCAGCGGCGGCTGCTGCACCGGCTCCAGCTCGCGCTCCGTCTGCTCCACCACCGGAAAAACCGGCCAGTGAAGCCGAGACCACCGTGCGGGTTGATACCGCGCGTCTCGACGAAATCATGAACATGGTCGGCGAACTGGTTCTGGTGCGTAACCGCTTGGTCCGTCTGGGCCTCAACAGCGGCGACGAAGCCATGTCCAAGGCTGTGTCGAACCTCGACGTGGTCACGGCTGACTTGCAAACCGCGGTCATGAAGACCCGGATGCAACCGATCAAGAAAGTTTTCGGGCGCTTCCCGCGTCTGGTTCGCGACCTGGCTCGCCAGCTCAAGAAAGAGATCAACCTGGAGTTGGTCGGCGAAGAAACCGACCTCGACAAGAACCTCGTCGAGGCCCTGGCCGACCCGCTGGTCCACTTGGTGCGCAACTCGGTCGACCACGGTATTGAAGAACCGGCCGAACGCGAAGCGATGGGCAAGCCTCGCAGCGGCAAGGTGATCCTGTCCGCTGAACAGGAAGGCGACCACATCCTGCTGTCCATCTCCGATGACGGCAAAGGCATGGACGCTGATGTTCTGCGCGGCATCGCCGTGAAGAAAGGCTTGATGGACAAGGATGCAGCCGATCGCCTCAGCGAGTCCGATTGCTTCAACCTGATCTTCGCGCCGGGTTTCTCGACCAAGACCGAAATTTCCGATGTCTCCGGACGCGGCGTGGGCATGGACGTGGTGAAAACCAAAATCGCCCAGCTCAACGGCACCATCAATATCTATTCGACCAAGGGCAAGGGCTCGAAGATCGTCATCAAGGTCCCGTTGACCCTGGCGATCATGCCGACGCTGATGGTCATGCTCGGCAACCAGGCGTTCGCGTTCCCGCTGGTGAACGTCAACGAGATCTTCCACCTCGACCTGTCGCGCACCAACGTGGTGGACGGCCAGGAAGTGGTGATCGTGCGGGACAAGGCACTGCCATTGTTCTACCTCAAGCGCTGGCTGGTCAGCTCCGCCGCTCACGAAGAGCAGCGCGAGGGCCATGTGGTGATCCTTTCGGTGGGCACTCAGCGGATCGGCTTCGTCGTCGACCAGCTGGTGGGCCAGGAAGAAGTGGTCATCAAGCCATTGGGCAAAATGCTCCAGGGAACCCCGGGCATGTCGGGCGCCACCATCACCGGTGACGGTCGCATTGCGCTGATTCTCGATGTTCCGAGCATGCTCAAGCGTTACGCCGCACGGCGTATTTGATTCTGGTGGAGCGGGGCGACTGAGCCTCGCTCCGTCCTAACGGAGTGTTTATGGCAGTCAAAGTCCTGGTGGTGGACGATTCGGGGTTTTTCCGCCGCCGCGTCTCGGAAATTCTTTCAGCGGATCCGAATATCCAGGTCGTCGGTACGGCGACCAACGGAAAAGAGGCGATCGATCAGGCGCTGGCCCTCAAGCCAGACGTGATCACCATGGACTACGAGATGCCGATGATGGATGGCATCACGGCGGTGCGGCACATCATGCAGCGCTGCCCGACCCCGGTGTTGATGTTCTCCTCGCTGACCCATGAAGGCGCCCGGGTCACCCTCGATGCGCTGGATGCTGGCGCAGTGGATTTCCTGCCGAAGAATTTCGAAGACATCTCCCGTAACCCGGAGAAGGTCAAGCAACTGCTGTGCGAGAAGATTCTCAGCATCTCGCGCAGTAACCGTCGCGCCGCCACCTACAGCGCACCGGCACACGTTCCTGCACCCGCCCCGACGCCTGCGCCTTCGAGCGTCAGCAGTTACGGCAGCAGCACGCCTGCGCGTCCGGCAGCGGCACCGATTCCGGCGCGTAGCTACGCCCCGACATCGGCCCCGGCATCGTCCGGCCCGTCGTCGCCCGCGCCAAAACGCAAAGCCTACAAACTGGTGGCCATTGGTACGTCCACGGGCGGTCCGGTTGCCCTGCAGCGAGTCTTGACTCAGCTGCCGGCCAACTTCCCGGCGCCGATCGTGTTGATCCAGCACATGCCGGCCGCGTTCACCAAGGCTTTCGCAGAACGTCTCGACAAGCTCTGCCGCATCAGCGTCAAGGAAGCCGAGGATGGCGACATCCTGCGTCCAGGCCTGGCGCTGCTGGCACCGGGTGGCAAGCAAATGATGATCGATGGCCGTGGCGCGGTGAAAATCCTGCCGGGCGACGAGCGTCTGAATTACAAACCGTGCGTGGACATCACCTTCGGTTCCGCCGCCAAGTCATACGGCGACAAAGTTCTGGCGGTCGTACTGACCGGCATGGGCGCCGACGGTCGTGAAGGCGCGCGCCTGCTCAAACAGGGCGGCAGTGCGATCTGGGCTCAGGATGAAGCCAGCTGCGTGATCTACGGCATGCCGATGGCCATCGTCAAAGCCGACCTCGCCGACGCGATCTACGGTCTGGACGATATTGGCAAGCACTTGGTCGAGGCGTGTATCTGATGGATGTTTTAAGCCTAATCGGGATCATCATGGCGTTTGTCGCCATCATTGGCGGCAACTACCTTGAAGGCGGTCACCTCGGCGCATTGGCTAACGGCCCGGCGGCGCTGATCGTACTCGGTGGGACCATCGGCGCAGCGTTGCTGCAATCGCCGATGAGCGCTTTCAAGCGCGCCATGCAAATCATCGGCTGGATTCTGTTTCCGCCGCGCGTTGACCTGGCCGGCGGCATCGACCGCGTCGTCAACTGGAGCCTCACCGCGCGCAAGGAAGGTCTGCTCGGTCTGGAAGGGGTGGCCGATGCCGAACCTGACAGCTACTCGCGCAAAGGCCTGCAATTGTTGGTGGACGGCGCCGAGCCGGAAGCGATTCGCAGCATTCTGGAAGTGGATTTCTACACCCAGGAAGCCCGTGACATCGAAGCGGCCAAAGTCTTTGAAAGCATGGGCGGCTACGCGCCGACCATCGGCATCATCGGTGCGGTGATGGGCCTGATCCATGTCATGGGCAACCTGGCCGATCCGACGCAACTGGGCAGCGGCATCGCCGTCGCCTTCGTCGCCACCATCTACGGCGTGGCCAGTGCCAACCTGGTGTTGTTGCCGATTGCCGCCAAGCTCAAGTCCGTTGCCTTGCGCCAGTCGCGTTACCGCGAAATGTTGCTCGAAGGGATCCTGTCGATCGCCGAAGGTGAAAACCCTCGCTCTATTGAGTTGAAGCTTCAGGGCTTCATGGATTGATGGGGGATATGGATCATGGCACGTCGTCGGCAACCTGAAGAACACGTCAATCACGAACGCTGGCTCGTTTCTTACGCCGACTTCATCACGTTGCTGTTTGCGTTTTTCGTGGTCATGTACTCGATTTCTTCGATCAACGAAGGCAAGTACAAGGTCATCTCGCAAGCGTTGATCGGGGTCTTTACCGATGCCGATCGTTCGCTCAAGCCTATTCCCATTGGTGAAGAACGGCCGCAGACCGTGACCCCGGCCAAGCCGCTGGTCAAGGACAGCGAGCAGGTCGACGCCGGTGTCGCCGGTTCCAGCGATCCGCTCAAGAGCATCGCCGATGACATCAGCGCGGCGTTCGGCGACCTGATCAAGTCCAACCAGATGACTGTGCGCGGCAATGAGTTGTGGGTCGAGATCGAACTCAATTCCAGCCTGTTGTTCGGCAGCGGTGACGCCATGCCCAGCGACATGGCGTTCAACATCATCGACAAGGTTGCCGGCATTCTGAAACCGTTCGACAACCCGATCCACGTCGAAGGTTTTACCGACGATCAACCGATCCGCACCGCGCAATACCCGACCAACTGGGAACTGTCCTCGGCCCGTTCGGCGAGCATCGTGCGCATGCTGGCGATGCAGGGTGTTAACCCTGGCCGTCTGGCATCGGTGGGTTACGGCGAATTCCAGCCGGTGGCCAACAACGCCACCGCCGAAGGCCGGGCACGCAACCGTCGCGTAGTGCTGGTCGTGTCACGCAATCTCGATGTACGCCGCAGCCTCACCGGTACCGGAACCGCCCATGCGCAACCGGATGCCGCGTTGAAGCGTGCTGGCACACAAACTGCACCGACCCCGGTCAAGTCGCCGGTACGAGAGAGCGCCGTCAATTCTCCGTCGCCTGCATTAACACGTTGAGCTATTTCTCGGTCCACCTTGTTGACCGAGAGGAACAATCCGAATGAGAGTCTGGGCCGTTGCCAATCAAAAGGGTGGTGTTGGTAAAACCACTTCCTCTATCGCTTTAGCCGGGTTACTGGCCGAGGCGGGCAAGCGCGTGGTCGTGGTCGATCTCGATCCGCACGGCTCGATGACCAGCTACTTTGGCTACGACCCCGACAGCCTGGAACACAGCAGCTACGACCTGTTCCTGCACAAGGGCAGCGTGCCGCAAGGCTTGCCCGGCCAATTGCTGTTGCCGACCAGTGACGAACGTATTTCGCTGTTGCCGTCGAGCACCGCGCTGGCCACGCTTGAACGTCAGTCGCCGGGCCAGAGTGGCCTGGGCCTGGTGATCGCCAAGAGCCTGGCGCAACTGTGGCAGGACTTCGATTACGCGGTCATCGACAGCCCGCCATTGCTCGGCGTGCTGATGGTCAATGCCTTGGCGGCGAGCCAGCAATTGGTGATCCCGGTGCAGACCGAACACCTGGCCGTCAAAGGCCTGGAGCGCATGGTCAACACCTTGGCGATGATCAATCGCTCACGCAAAGTAGCGTTGCCGTTCACCATCATTCCGACCCTGTTCGACCGCCGCACCCAGGCGTCCCTCGGCACCCTTCGCGTGTTGCGCGACAAATACCCGGAAGAAATCTGGCAAGGCTACATCCCGATCGACACGCGCCTGCGGGATGCGAGCCGGGCCGGGCTGACGCCTTCGCAATTCGACGGCAAGAGCCGCGGCGTTCTGGCGTACCGCGCACTGCTCAAGCATTTGCTGGCAGCACAACTTGTCCCACAGGTGGCCTGAGATGAACCTAGCCCTTGTAGGAGCGAGGCTTGCCCGCGAAGCAGACGCCACGGTCTGCACAGTTGAATCGCGTCATCGTTTTTCGCGGGCAAGCCTCGCTCCTACAGGGGCGCGTCTTTCATGAATCGGCCGGTGAAAATTACCTCGCGTCCGCAACTGGCGCTCCAGTCTTATCTGGATAGCTTGCTGATGGAGGCAACTGAAGAGTTGCCGCTGGAAGTCGAAGCGGTGGCTGAAGTCATTGAGGTCGTTGAAACGGTCGAGGTCGAAGCGGCGCTGGACGAATTCCAGGCAGCAGTGCTTGAAGAGCAGGCGCGTGATGCGCAGAAGTCGGTTGTCGCTGCCGCGCCTGTCGAGGCGCCCGTGGTTGCTCCGGTTGCTCTGGTTGCAAAAGCGCCTGTGGTGATCGAAGAAGCGTCGGCACCGATCCTTGCGCCGGTCTCGACCCTCGCACCGTTGCTGCAAACCCTGGTGCCGCCGCTGGTCGAAGTCCATCTGCCACCGAGCAATACGCCGCCACCGGTGGAAACCGACGGTCGGCCGTCGTGGGCCGCCGAGCCGTTCGAGTGCCTGTTGTTCGATGTCGCCGGGTTGACGCTTGCGGTGCCGCTGGTGTGCCTGGGCTCGATTTACTCGCTGGCCGGTCACGAGCTGACGCCGCTGTTCGGTCAGCCGGAATGGTTCCTCGGGATCCTGCCGAGTCAGGCCGGCAACCTGAAAGTCCTGGACACCGCGCGCTGGGTCATGCCCGACCGCTACCGCGACGACTTCCGCCAGGGCCTGCAATACGTTATTTCGGTTCAGGGCTACGAATGGGGGCTGGCGGTGCATCAGGTCAGCCGCTCGTTGCGCCTTGACCCGAACGAAATCAAATGGAGAAGTCACCGAGGTCAGCGGCCATGGCTCGCCGGCACGGTGATTGAGCACATGTGTGCATTGCTGGACGTCTCCGCATTGGCCGAGTTGATCGCCAGCGGCGGGGCAAAGCACATGGGCGGCAGCAAGCCGCTTCACAAATCGACATAACAGCCGACATAACAATCATGCGACGGCATTGTTGAATGCCGCCACACAGAACACACGCCGCCAGAAGCGGTTTTTCGAGGGGTCAGGGTATGAGTAATCAAGCGACGAATGCAAAAGGTTCTGAAGATCCGATCCTGCAATGGGTAACCTTCAAACTGGACAATGAAACCTACGGCATCAACGTGATGCGCGTTCAGGAAGTCCTGCGTTACACCGAAATCGCCCCGGTCCCGGGTGCCCCGAGTTACGTGCTGGGCATCATCAACCTGCGCGGTAACGTGGTTACCGTGATCGACACCCGTCAGCGCTTCGGCCTGATGAATGCCGAGATCAGCGACAACACCCGTATCGTCATCATCGAAGCCGACAAGCAAGTGGTCGGGATCATGGTCGACAGCGTGGCCGAAGTGGTTTACCTGCGTCAGTCGGAAATCGAAACCGCACCAAACGTCGGTAACGAAGAGTCCGCCAAGTTCATTCAAGGCGTGTGCAACAAGAACAACGAACTGCTGATCCTGGTCGAACTGGACAAGATGATGAGCGAAGAAGAATGGTCGGACCTGGAGAACATCTGATTGATTCTTGAGGTAGCGGTCATTGTCCTGTTCCTTTTCTGGGCAGGCACGCTGGCAATGTTCCTGGCGTACATTCGCGCTCAACGGCAAATCGCCGCGCAACAGGCCCAGGGTGATGCTCTGCGCGATCAGCGCATCAAGGACCTGGCCAAGCGCGTCGACGACTATCAGAGCGGCAACGTGCGCATGGGTGAAGACCTGCACGAACTGCGCGCCGTCGTCGGTCCCCTGCCGGACAAACTGGCTCAGCTGGAACAGCGCGATCCGTCGAGCCTGTCGTTTGCCCAGGCGGCACGATTGGTGGGCATGGGGGCTACCGTTGACGAGCTGACCCAGTCTTGCGGGTTGACCCAGGCTGAAGCGGAGTTGATGCGCAAGCTTCACCGGAACTAGAAGATCAAAAGATCGCAGCCTCGTTTCACTCGACAGCTCCTACATTGGGAACGCGTATCCCTGTAGGAGCTGTCGAGTGAAACGAGGCTGCGATCTTTTGCATTCACCCCAACATCAATAATCATCCCCGCGATCGGTGACGTCCTTCTCCACCATCGCCGCCTCCAGATCATGCCCCGCCGGAAACTTGCCCTTCAAATTCCACGCAAACGCAACAATCTCGGCAATCGTGGCAGCTCGGCGTTTCATAGGGTGTACGCGATCCCAATGTAGGAGCTGTCGAGTGAAACGAGACTGCGATCTTTTGCATTCACCCCAACATCAATAATCATCCCCGCGATCGGTGACGTCCTTCTCCACCATCGCCGCCTCCAGATCATGCCCCGCCGGAAACTTGCCCTTCAAATTCCACGCAAACGCAACAATCTCGGCAATCGTGGCAGCTCGGCGTTTCATAGGGTGTACGCCATCCCAATGTAGGAGCTGTCGAGTGAAACGAGGCTGCGATCTTTTGCATTCCCTCCAAAATCAGTAATCATCCCCGCGATCGGTGACGTCCTTCTCCACCATCGCCGCCTCCAGATCATGCCCCGCCGGAAACTTGCCCTTCAGGTTCCACGCAAACGCAATAATCTCGGCAATCGTGGCAGCTCGGCGTTTCTTAGGGTGTACGCGATCCCAATGTAGGAGCTGTCGAGTGAAACGAGGCTGCGATCTTTTGCATTCCCTCCAAAATCAGTAATCATCCCCGCGATCGGTGACGTCCTTCTCCACCATCGCCGCCTCCAGATCATGCCCCGCCGGAAACTTGCCCTTCAGGTTCCACGCAAACGCAATAATCTCGGCAATCGTGGCAGCTCGGCGTTTCATAGGGTGTACGCCATCCCAATGTAGGAGCTGTCGAGTGAAACGAGGCTGCGATCTTTTGCATTTACCCCAACATCAATAATCATCCCCGCGATCGGTTACGTCCTTCTCCACCATCCCCGCTTGCGGATCATGCCCCGCCGGAAACTTGCCCTTCAGGTTCCACGCAAACGCAATAATCTCGGCAATCGTGCGGTACAACTCCTCCGGAATACTCTCCCCCAATTCCATCCGCGCCAGCAGCTTTACCAGCTCGGCGTTTTCATAGATCGGCACTTCATAATCGCGGGCAAGTTTCAGAATGGCTTCGGCCAGTGCTTCGTCACCCTTGGCCGTGAGGGTAGGGGCGTGGGTGCCGTCGTATTTGAGGGCAATGGCCTGGCGTGGGGTGTTGGGGTTTCTCATGCGGTTTCGTCGACCCAGCGTTGTTCGAGGCGGGTTTGCGGGCCTTGCGGCGGCGTGCCGAGGTGGCAGTCGAGATCGCCGACGTTCAGCCCGGAATCCAGCAGACGCTGGCGCAGCGCAGCCAGATTGCTTTCGATCAGGCTCGCGGTGTACGGCCGTTCGGCCCACAGCTGGCTGGACAGGCTGCCCCTGATCAGCTGCGCCTGAATCTGCAACGGGCCCAGCGGTTCCATGTCGAACGCCAGGTCCACGCGCCACAGTTGCTGCTTCGGCTCGCGTTCGTCCCGGCGTTCGTGCGGTTGTTCTTTCTCCGGCGCTTCTTCGCGCTGGAACTTGACCTGCAACGGCACGATGTCCTGCAGGTTGCGCATCGGGATTTCCAGCTGCCAGGTGCTGAGCAGTCGACCATCGTCAGTGACGCCGGTTTGCTCGAGACTTGATAATTGATGACTTTGCAGGCGCGAAACGGCCGCCGCGGCCAGGCGCAGCAAATGCTCCAGATCGTTTTCACCGTCGTGGCTTTGCAGCAGCCGTTCGGGCAGCGGGAAACTGGTCGGCAGCGGTTTGGCGCTGACCTGGCCGAGCATGCCGAGGGCGCTGCGCACGAAGCTCGGCATGGACTGGACCAGCGTGTTGGCCGCAATGATCGCGTTGAGATTGGTGCTGGCCGGCAATCCTGGCGTCAGTTGCGCGATCAGCTTGAGCAGATCGCCTTTCATGTCCGGCGCCAGTGTCGGGTTCTGCCCGATGAGCAGCTTCGCTTCGAGGAACACACCGCTATTGGCCAGCGCTTGAGCGAGGCCTTTTGGTGAACTCAGTTGTTGAACATCCGGCAAACCGGCCAGCAGTTTTTCCACGGCAACCCGCAGGTCGCTGGATGTCTGATCCGACGGTGGCAGGTTTTGCAGGACTTTGATCAAGCCATCCAGCGAACCTTGGCGGCTCTGCTGACTGACCAATTGCTGGGTGACCGCCAACTGCTCCTGACGATTGCTCAGCGGCACGAACTTCAGAGTTTGCGTATCCTGCACCAGGGCGCTCAGCAACGTACCGATACGTAGCGGCGTCGGGCTCTCGATGCTCAAGGTGCTGCCGCTCAACGCGGTGTTGAGCAGGCTCACCATCGAACGAAACACCGTCGGCTGTCCCGGCACCTGCGGCAACACCTGCGAGGTCAGTACTTTGCCCTGCAACAGCGTCCCGACCGGCAATTGCGCGGTGTCGATGCGGGTGAGGGTGGCGATGCTGGAGGCAATGGCCTGTTGCACCGTAATCGCCAGGTTGCTGGCTGACGGCTGGGTGATCGCCAGGGTGGTGCCTTGGGGCAGCGGCTGGGTGCTGGTGGCCTGGACCGTGGTCTGGCGGCCGCTCTCGAGGGTGACTTTGAGCAACAGTTGAAAGGTCTGATCCGCCTGCTTCAGCGACAGCACTTCAGCGTTGGCGGTCTGGCCGGGTGTGATCAGGCCCTCCATCGGCTTCAGCAGCTGCAGCAGATCGCCACTCACCACCAGTGGCCGCGAAGTCGCGGGGGTGGTCTGCGGTAGCGGGAGGATGTTCATTTCGCCTGTCATACGCGGTCACAACCTGAGGAAAATGCACTCTTTAGAGTAGGGCACGGCATGTATAATGCCGCCCGTCTTTCGGGGAGTGGCGAAAACATTGCATTTGTTTGACGCAGCTCTCTAGAACAAGCCGCCAATGCATCTATGCTGCATCTCTTTAGCGGCCGCTCCGCCGCCGACTTGAACCGCAAAAGGCCCGTGATCTCTTGACCAGTCCTGTCCTGCAAACCGTTGCCCTCGCTTGTGAGCGAGACCTTCGGCTGCTCTTCGAAAATCTCGAATTGAGACTGGCCAGTGGCGAAATGGTGCAAATCAGCGGCCCCAACGGCAGTGGCAAGACCAGCCTGCTGCGTCTGCTATCCGGCCTGATGCAGCCGACCGCCGGTCAAGTGCTGCTCAATGGCCAGCCGCTGAACGATCAGCGCCTGGAACTGGCGCGCAACCTGCTGTGGATCGGCCATGCCGCCGGGATCAAGGACCTGCTGACGCCGGAGGAGAACCTGACCTGGCTCTGCGCTCTGCACCAACCGGCCTCACACGAGGCGATCTGGCGAGCGCTGGCCGATGTCGGACTGCGCGGTTTCGAGGATGTTCCCTGCCACACGTTGTCCGCCGGGCAGAAACGCCGCGTGGCGTTGGCGCGGTTGTACCTGGACAGCCCACCGCTGTGGATCCTCGACGAACCGTTCACCGCGCTCGACAAGCAAGGCGTGGCGCAACTCGAAGAACACCTGGCCGCGCACTGTGAGCGCGGTGGCATGGTGGTGCTGACCACTCACCACACGCTGAGCCGGATGCCGACCAGCTATCGCGATATCGATCTAGGGAAGTGGGCCGTATGAGTGTTTTCGGCCTGTTGGTCGCCCGTGAGGCCCGTTTGCTGTTCCGCCGTCCGGCTGAACTGGCCAATCCGCTGGTATTTTTCGCGATCGTCGTTTCGCTGTTCCCTTTGGCGGTCGGACCCGAGTCTCAATTGTTGCAAACCTTGTCTCCGGGACTGGTCTGGGTCGCGGCCCTTTTATCGGTCCTACTCTCGCTGGACGGGCTCTTCCGCAGTGATTTCGAAGACGGATCGCTTGAACAGTGGGTCCTTTCGTCGCACCCCCTGCCTCTTCTGGTTTTGGCCAAGGTACTGGCACACTGGGCCTTCTCTGGCCTGGCACTGGTTTTGCTCGCTCCACTGCTGGCATTGATGCTCGGTTTGCCAACCGCCTGTCTGCCGGTGTTGCTGCTTTCTTTATTGCTGGGTACACCGGTGCTGAGCCTGCTCGGTGCGGTGGGCGCAGCCCTGACGGTGGGATTGAAGCGTGGCGGCCTGTTGCTGGCGCTGCTGATTCTGCCGCTGTACATCCCGGTGTTGATTCTTGGCAGCGGCGCCTTGCAGGCGGCGTTGCAGGGCATGCCGGCGACCGGTTATCTCTTGTGGCTTGGTAGCCTGACCGCCTTGGCGATAACCCTGACACCGTTTGCAATAGCTGCTGGCCTGAAGATCAGCGTCGGCGAATAATGAGGTCTGGTTAAATTTTAACCAGTAAAGACCCTTTGGCTCTTCAAAGCGAAGAGCAACCGTGATGGAAACAGTAATGAACTGGACCTGGTTTCATAAGCTCGGCTCGCCCAAATGGTTTTACGGCATCAGTGGCAAACTGCTGCCGTGGCTGAGTATCGCCGCGTTGTTGCTGATCGGCATCGGTGTCGTTTGGGGCCTGGCTTTCGCGCCGCCTGACTACCAGCAAGGCAACAGCTTTCGCATCATCTATATCCACGTTCCCGCCGCCATGCTGGCGCAGTCCGTCTACGTGATGCTGGCGGTGTGCGGCATCGTCGGGCTGATCTGGAAAATGAAACTGGCCGACGTCGCCCTGCAATGCGCGGCGCCCATCGGTGCCTGGATGACCGCCGTGGCGCTGGTCACCGGCGCGATCTGGGGCAAGCCGACCTGGGGCTCGTGGTGGGTCTGGGATGCGCGACTTACGTCCATGCTTATTCTGCTGTTCCTGTACTTCGGTCTCATTGCGCTGGGCAACGCGATCAGCAATCGTGACAGCGCGGCCAAAGCCTGCGCGGTCCTGGCGATTGTCGGCGTGATCAACATCCCGATCATCAAATACTCGGTGGAGTGGTGGAACACCCTGCACCAGGGCGCGACCTTCACCCTCACCGAAAAACCGGCAATGCCTGCCGAGATGTGGCTGCCACTGTTGCTGACGGTGCTGGGTTTCTACTGTTTCTTCGGCGCGGTGCTGTTGCTGCGCATGCGCCTTGAAGTGCTCAAGCGCGAAGCCCGGGCGAGCTGGGTGAAAGCGGAAGTGCAGAACAGTCTGGAGGCCGTTCGATGAGTTTTGCTTCATTCGGCGACTTCCTCGCCATGGGCCATCACGCCCTGTATGTCTGGTCAGCCTATGGCATCTGCCTGGCGGTGCTGGCCCTCAACGTGGCGGCGCCGATCCTGGCCCGCAAGCGGTATCTGCAACAAGAGGCGCGTCGTTTGCGCCGGGAGAACGGCAAGTGAATCCGCTGCGCAAAAAGCGTCTTATCATCATTCTCGCGATCCTGGTGGGTGTCGGCGCAGCCGTCGGCCTGGCCCTGAGCGCCCTGCAGCAGAACATCAATCTGTTTTACACCCCGACCCAGATCGCCAACGGCGAAGCCCCGCAAGATACGCGCATTCGCGCCGGCGGCATGGTCGAGCAAGGTTCGCTGCAACGTTCCGGCGACTCGCTGGACGTGAAATTCATCGTCACCGACTTCAACAAGTCCGTGACCATCAGCTATCGCGGCATCCTCCCGGACCTGTTCCGCGAAGGGCAGGGCATCGTGGCCCTGGGCAAACTGAACGCCGACGGCGTGGTGGTGGCCGACGAAGTGCTGGCCAAGCACGATGAAAAGTACATGCCGCCGGAAGTGACCAAGGCTTTGAAAGACAGCGGTCAATCTGCTCCAACGCCCGCGAAGGAGGGTTGATCGATGACATCTGGACTGTTTATTCCTGAACTCGGCCACCTGGCCATGATCCTGGCGCTGTGTTTCGCGCTGGTTCAGGCCATCGTGCCGTTGCTCGGCGCCTGGCGCGGTGACCGTTTGTGGATGAGCCTGGCCCAACCGGCCGCCTGGGGCCAGTTCACCTTTTTGCTGTTCGCCTTCGGTTGCCTGACCTACGCGTTCATGGCTGACGACTTCTCCGTCGCCTATGTGGCCAGCAACTCCAACAGCGCCTTGCCGTGGTATTACAAGTTCAGCGCGGTGTGGGGCGCCCACGAAGGCTCGTTGCTGCTGTGGGCACTGATCCTCGGTGGCTGGACTTTCGCGGTGTCGGTGTTCTCCCGGCAGTTGCCGCAAGTAATGCTGGCCCGCGTGCTGGCCGTGATGGGCATGATCAGCACCGGTTTCCTGCTGTTCCTGATCCTTACGTCGAACCCGTTCAAGCGCATCCTGCCGCAAGTGCCCAGCGATGGCGCGGACCTCAATCCGCTCCTGCAAGACATCGGTCTGATCGTTCACCCGCCGATGCTGTACATGGGTTACGTCGGTTTCTCGGTGGCATTCGCTTTCGCCATTGCCGCGCTGATGGGCGGTCGTCTCGATGCGGCGTGGGCGCGCTGGTCGCGTCCGTGGACCATCGTCGCCTGGGCCTTCCTCGGCATCGGCATCACCCTCGGTTCGTGGTGGGCTTACTACGAACTCGGCTGGGGCGGCTGGTGGTTCTGGGACCCGGTGGAAAACGCCTCGTTCATGCCTTGGCTGGTGGGTACGGCGCTGATTCACTCGTTGGCGGTCACGGAAAAACGTGGCGTGTTCAAGAGCTGGACCGTGTTGCTGGCCATCGCTGCGTTCTCGTTGAGCCTGCTAGGCACGTTCCTTGTGCGTTCCGGTGTACTGACCTCGGTTCACGCCTTCGCGTCCGATCCTGAGCGCGGCGTGTTCATTCTGATTTTCCTGCTGTTTGTGGTCGGCGGTTCGCTGACGCTGTTCGCCCTGCGCGCGCCGGTGGTGAAGAGTCATGTTGGCTTCAACCTCTGGTCCCGGGAAACCCTGCTGCTGGGCAACAACCTGGTGCTGGTGGTGGCGGCGTCGATGATCCTGCTGGGCACCTTGTACCCGCTGATTCTCGATGCGATGACCGGCGCCAAGCTGTCGGTCGGCCCGCCGTACTTCAACGCGCTGTTCATTCCGTTGATGGCGTTGCTGATGATGGTGATGGCCGTCGGCATGCTGGTGCGCTGGAAAGACACACCGGTCAAATGGCTGATGAGCATGCTCACGCCGGTGTTGCTCGGCAGTGCCGCGTTGGCCGTGGTGGCCGGTGTTGCTTACGGCGATTTCAACTGGGCGGTGATCGCCACGTTCATGCTCGCCGCGTGGGTGTTGCTGGCCGGTGTGCGCGACATCCTCGACAAGACCCGCCACAAAGGCCTGATCAAAGGCCTGCCGACCCTGACCCGCAGCTACTGGGGCATGCAGGTCGCTCACCTCGGCATCGCCGTCTGTGCCCTCGGCGTCGTGCTGTCGAGCCAGAACAGTGCCGAGCGTGATTTGCGCCTGGCACCGGGCGAGTCCATGGACCTGGCCGGTTATCACTTCGTGTTCGAAGGCGCCAAGCACTACGAAGGCCCGAACTTCACCTCCGACAAGGGCACCGTGCGAGTGATCCGCGATGGCAAGGAAGTCAGCGTGCTGCACCCGGAAAAACGCCTCTACACCGTGCAGAACTCGGTGATGACCGAAGCCGGGATCGACGCCGGTTTCACCCGTGACATTTACGTCGCACTCGGCGAACCGCTGGGCGATGGCGCCTGGGCCGTGCGCGTGCACGTCAAACCGTTCGTGCGCTGGATCTGGTTCGGCGGACTGCTCACAGGTTTTGGCGGGTTGCTGGCGGCGCTGGATCGCCGTTATCGGGTCAAGGTGAAAAGCCGTGTGCGTGAAGCACTGGGCATGACGGGAGCCACTGCATGAGACGTTGGTTGATGCTGTTGCCGCTGGCGATTTTTCTGGTGGTGGCTGTTTTCCTGTATCGCGGGTTGTACCTGGACCCCGCCGAGTTGCCTTCGGCGATGATCGGCAAACCGTTCCCGGCGTTTTCCCTGCCGACCGTGGAGGGCGACAAGACCCTGACCAAGGCTGACATTCTCGGTAAACCGGCGCTGGTCAATGTGTGGGCCACCTGGTGCATCGCCTGCAAGGTCGAGCATCCGGTGCTGAACAAACTGGCCCAGCAAGGCGTGACGATTTATGGCATCAACTACAAGGACGTCAACGCCGACGCGAAGAAGTGGCTGGTGGAGTTCCACAACCCTTACCAGTTGGGCATCAGTGACGCGGAGGGCTCGCTGGGCCTGAACCTCGGCGTCTACGGCGCACCGGAAACCTTCTTCATCGACGCCAAAGGCATCATCCGCGACAAGTTCGTCGGCGTGATCGACGAGCAGGTCTGGCGCGAGAAACTGGCGGCCAGGTATCAGGCGCTGGTCGACGAGGCCAAGCCATGAAACGCTGGATAGCCGCTGTTGTACTGGGTTTGAGCATGGCTGGCGTCGCGCACGCAGCCATCGACACCTACGAATTCGCCAAAGAAGGTGATCGCGAGCGTTTTCGCGAGCTGACCAAAGAACTGCGTTGCCCCAAGTGCCAGAATCAGGACATCGCCGATTCCAACGCGCCGATTGCCGCCGACCTGCGCAAAGAGATTTTTCGCATGCTCGGCGAGGGCAAGGACAACCAGCAGATCATCGACTTCATGGTTGATCGCTACGGTGATTTCGTCCGTTACAAACCCGCTCTGAACGCCAAGACCGCCTTGCTCTGGTTCGGCCCCGCCGGCCTGTTACTGGGCGGTTTTGTGATCATCGCCGTGATCGTCCGCCGTCGTCGCGTGCAACGCACGGACAGCAAGGACGAGCTTTCTGCCGAGGAGCGCGAGCGCCTCGACCACCTGTTGGATAAAACCAAGAATGATTGATTTCTGGCTCGCTGCAGGTCTGCTACTTCTGGTTGCCCTGAGTTTTCTGCTGATCCCCGTTTTGCGTGGCCGTCGCGCACAACTTGAAGAGGATCGTACTGCCCTGAACGTCGCGTTGTATCAAGAGCGCGTGGCTGAGTTGCAAACCGAACAGGAAGAGGGCGTGCTCAACGCTGCGCAACTGGAAACCGGTCGCGCCGAAGCGGCCCGTGAGTTGCTCGCCGACACCGAAGGCGTCGAGGCACCGCGCGTGGCGCGCATGGGCAAACCGTTGCCCTTGCTGGCGGCGATTCTGGTGCCGGTCCTGGGGCTGGGCTTGTACCTGCATTTCGGCGCCAGCGACAAGGTCGAACTGACCCGTGAATTCGCCCAGGCGCCGCAGTCGATGGAAGAGATGACCCAGCGTCTGGAGCGCGCGGTCGCGGCTCAGCCGGATTCCGCTGAAGGCTTGTATTTCCTCGGTCGCACGTACATGGCTCAGGATCGTCCCGCTGATGCCGCGAAGATCTTCGAACGCACGGTGAACCTGGCGGGTCGTCAGCCGGAACTGCTCGGCCAATGGGCCCAGGCCCAGTATTTCGCCGATGGCAAAAAGTGGTCGGACAAGATTCAGGCACTGACGGACGAAGCGCTGAAAGCCGATCCGAAAGAAGTCACCAGCCTTGGCTTGCTGGGCATCGCGGCGTTTGAAAGCCAGCGTTATCAGGACGCCATCGACTACTGGAATCGCCTGCTGGCGCAGTTGCCGCCGGAGGACAGTTCCCGAGCTGCGCTGCAAGGCGGGATCACCCGGGCGACCGAGAAGCTTGAAGCCAGCGGCGGCAAAGTCGCCCAGGCCCCAGCGGCCAAAGCGGCAGCGAAGCTTAAAGTCACCGTCGATCTGGCGCCTGAACTCAAAGCCAAGGTCCAGCCCGGCGACAGCGTGTTCATTTTTGCCCGTGCGACCTCGGGTCCACCGGCACCGCTGGCCGCCAAACGCCTGACCGTTGCCGACTTGCCGGCCACCGTTGAACTGGGCGATGCCGACGCAATGATGCCGCAGTTGAAACTGTCGAACTTCCCTGAAGTCCAACTGGTTGCGCGCGTCTCCCGCGCCGGCCAACCGACTGCCGGCGAATGGATCGGTCGCAGCCAGCCCCTGGCCAGCAGCACCACCGCAGCGCAAAAACTGACCATCGACAGTCCGGACAAATAACAGCCCGGGATAATTAACAGGAACCACCGCCATGACCGCCATCGCTCGTATCACCCTGCTCAGTCTGGTTTTGGGGTTAAGCGCTTGTGCGGTCCAACGGCCCCCTGAGCAGCCAACCCCGCCACCGATCCCGCCGTCGCAGCCGAGCACTAAACCAGCTCCGTCGACGGCACCGAGCAAACCGACCACCCCGGCCAAACCCGCCAAGCCGCTGCCACGCACCTCTGCCAGCTTCGCGCCGCCACCGGGCGGCAACAGCCATTGGGATGCCAAGCTTGGCGTTTACGTGCTGGATGATCAGCCCAATACCTTCTACCGCCAGCGCACCTACTACCGCTGGAACAACGGCTGGAGCCGGTCGATCAGCCCGAACGGGCCATGGGAAGAGACCAATATCCATGGCGTGCCGGGTGGGTTGGGGCGGCAGTTCGGGGAATAACGCAAAAGGCGACTTTCGAGTCGCCTTTTTTGTGGGCGCAGTAAAGGCGACGGGATCGCTATGGGACCTTGTGGGAGCTTGATGGTGTGCATATCCGTTTCTGCGGTTACGGCTTCTATTGGTTCCGCCCTTACGGCGGGTCACTTGGAAGACCGCCAAGTAACCAAACGCTTTCGCCCCTGACGTACGGTGCCTCGCTGTGGCTCGGCATGCCCTCACGACGGGGCAGATCAAGATCAAGATCAAAATCAAAAGCCAAAGCAAGGCGGCCGACCGGCCTGGGCTCAGGCGTACGCGTAAACCCAACGCACACGCGTCCCCCTGTAGGAGCTGTCGAGTGAAACGAGGCTGCGATCTTTTGATCTTGCCGTTGCTTTGCCCGACCGACGCAACGCCTGCGTTCAGCCTCTGGAAAAGATCAAAATCAAAAGATCGCAGCCTCGTTTCACTCGACAGCTCCTACAGAGGAACACGTGTGCCGGAGCGAGGGCATGCCGATCCAGGGCGAGGCACCGAACGTCAGGGGCAAGAGCGCTTTGGTTACTTGGCGCTGTTCCAAGTGACCCGTCGTAAGGGCGGAACCAATAGCCGCCGCTACCGCAAAAATGGATATGTACACCTGATAGAGAATGGTCGGCTATCAGGCCGCCTTCGCAGGCAAGCCAGCTCCCACAGGGATCGGATGCATCCGTAGAATTGAGGTCGGCTCTAAGGCCGCCATCGAGAGCAGGCTCGGTCCTACAGGTCCAGCAGTAACCCCACCCGCTCAACCTTTCACAAAACCTTCATCAAATGGTTAAGCCAGCGACTTGTGCGAGTCATAGGGCTGACACAGCCCGTGCCTAAAGTCGGTTGAACTTCAAAGCGGCCAGGGACGGCTGTTCAACCAGACAGAGAAGCCCATGAACGCAGCTATCCATGTCGATCATCTGAACAAGACCTTTGCGCGCAAGACCGCACTGGTCGACCTCGAACTCACCATCGCAACCGGTGAGATGGTCGCGCTGATTGGCGCTTCCGGCTCCGGCAAGTCCACCTTGCTGCGGCACCTCGCGGGCCTGGCCTGTTGCGATCGCAGCAACGGCGGCAGCGTCAAGGTACTGGGGCGGGAAGTGCAGGCGTCCGGGCGTTTGAATGGCAAGGTTCGTCGCCTGCGCGCCGACATCGGCTACATCTTCCAGCAGTTCAACCTGGTCAACCGCTTGAGCGTGCTCGATAACGTGCTGCTCGGTTGCCTGGGCCGCATGCCACGCTGGCGCGGCAATTTGAGCCTGTTCAATGCCCAGGAAAAACAGTTCGCCATGGAGTCCCTGGACCGTGTCGGCCTGGCCGATCTGGCGGCGCAGCGGGCGTCCACCTTGTCCGGCGGACAACAGCAGCGCGTGGCGATTGCCCGTGCACTGACCCAGCGTGCCGAAGTGATTCTGGCCGACGAACCCATCGCCTCGCTGGACCCGGAATCGGCGCGCAAGGTCATGGAAATCCTCGCCGACATCAACCGCCGCGACGGCAAGACCGTGGTGGTGACCCTGCACCAAGTCGACTACGCCACGCGTTACTGCCCCCGAGCCGTGGCGCTCAAGGGCGGGCGCATTCATTTCGACGGCCTCGCCGCAGAGCTGAGCAGTCAGTTCCTCAACGATTTGTACGGTGCCGACATCGACACCAGCCTGATGTTTTCCGACCAGACCCGCCGCACCGAACCCGCGCCACGGCTGGTGCTGGCTCGCGTGTGAACAACCTCCACTTCCTCAACTACGCACCCTCAGGAATCCTTTCCATGTTGAACCGTATCGGTCGTGTTTTTGCAGGCGCAGCACTGCTCGCCAGTTGTGTGCTGGGCACCGCCCAGGCTGAAGAAAAAGCCATCAATTTCGGCATCATGTCCACCGAGTCTTCGCAGAACCTGAAGAGCATCTGGCAGCCGTTTCTCGATGACATGCAGAAGAAAACCGGCCTGAAAATCAATGCCACCTTCGCCTCCGACTACGCGGGCCTGATCCAGGGCATGCGCTTCAACAAAGTCGATGTTGCATGGCTGGGCAACAAGGCCGCGATGGAAGCGGTGGACCGTTCCAACGGTGAGATTTTCGCCCAGACCGCTGCCGCCAACGGTGCCGCCGGATACTGGAGCGTGCTGATCGTGCGCAAGGACAGCCCGATCAACTCCGTCGACGACATGCTCAAGAACGCCAAGAACCTGACCTTCGGCAACGGCGACCCGAACTCCACCTCGGGCTACCTGGTGCCGGGCTACTACGTGTTCGCCAAGAACCACGTCGATGCGGCCACCGCGTTCAAGCGCACCCTCAATTCCAGCCATGAGGTCAACGCCTTGAGCGTGGCCAAGGGGCAACTGGATGTGGCGACCTTCAACACTGAAAGCTGGGATCGCCTGGAAGTCACCCAGCCGGACAAGGCGGCACTGCTCAAGGTGATCTGGAAGTCGCCGCTGATCCCGGCCGATCCGCTGGTGTGGAGCAAGGCCCTGAGCGACAGCGAGAAGACCAAGATCCGCGATTTCATTTTCAGCTACGGCGACACCGACTCCGAGAAAGCGGTGCTCAAGGGCATGCAGCTGGGCAAGTTCCTGAAGTCCAGCGACGACCAGTTGCTGCCGATCCGTCAGCTGGAACTGTTCAAGCAGCGCACCACGATCAGCGCCGATACCAAGCTTGAAGCGGCGGACAAGGCCAAGCGTTTGGCCGAGATCGATGCCGAGCTGGCGAAGCTGCAAGAGCGCCTGACCTTGATCGAGAAGAGCGCCGACAAAAAGACGGCATCCACCGCCGGTTGACCCTGTGGGAGCGGGCTTGCTCGCGAAAGCGGTGTGTCAGTCGCCATCGATGGTGTATGTGCCGCCGTCTTCGCGAGCAAGCCCGCTCCCACAGGTTTTGCACTTGGCATTAATTAGAGAAATCCTATGACCACTCTGCACGCTGAAGCTGTCGGCAAGCGCACCTGGCCGCAGTACGCCGGTTGGGGGCTGTTCCTGGTTTTGTTGGCCTGGGCCTGGCACGGCGCCGAGATGAACCCGATGGCGCTGTACCGCGACTCGGGAAACATGGCGACCTTCGCCGCTGATTTCTTCCCGCCGGATTTTCATGAATGGCGCTCCTACCTCAAGGAAATGATCGTCACCGTGCAGATCGCCCTCTGGGGCACGGTGCTGGCGATTGTCTGCTCGGTGCCGCTGGGCATTCTCTGCTCGGAAAACATCACTCCCTGGTGGATCCACCAGCCACTGCGCCGGGTGATGGACGCCTTCCGTTCGATCAACGAAATGGTGTTCGCCATGTTGTTCGTGGTGGCGGTCGGTCTGGGTCCGTTTGCCGGGGTGCTGGCGCTGTGGATCAGCACTACCGGCGTGCTTGCCAAGCTGTTCGCCGAAGCGGTCGAGGCCATCGACCCGGGCCCGGTTGAAGGGGTTCGCGCCACCGGTGCCAGCGCTCTGCAAGAAGTGATCTACGGGGTGATTCCGCAAGTGATGCCGCTGTGGGTGTCCTACGCGCTGTACCGCTTCGAGGCCAATGTGCGCTCGGCGACGGTGGTGGGGATGGTCGGTGCCGGCGGGATCGGGGTGATTCTGTGGGAGAACATCCGCGCCTTTCAGTTTGTTCAAACGTGCGCCGTCTTGCTGGTGATCATCGTCGTGGTGAGCCTGATCGACATCCTGTCGCAACGCCTGCGCAAGCAGTTCATCTGAATTTCGGAGGGGTGCCCGTGGGCGCTTTTTTTAAGCATGCAGTTGTCTAGACAAGATGAGCCGGTGTACCGCGAACTGGCCGACATCCTGCGTCGCGAGCTGGCCGATTATCAGGCCGGGGATTTCCTGCCGGCCGAGGTGCAGTTGGCCGAGCGTTTCGGGGTCAACCGCCATACCTTGCGCCGCGCCATTGATGAGCTGGTGTTCGAAGGCAGCCTGCTGCGCCGCCAGGGCAAGGGCACGCAAGTGCTGGAACGGCCGCTGATTTATCCGATGGCCGCCGACAGTGCCTACAGCCAGTCGTTGTCGGCCCAGGGATTGGGCGTCGAGGCGGTGTTGCTCAAGCGCCGTTATTGCTTCGCCAGCCGTGAAGAGGCGCAACACCTCGGGCTTGCCGAGAGGGCGCCGATGATCGAATTGCAGACCTTGCGCAAGCTCGATCACCAACCGGTCAGCCTCATCCGCCATCGCTACTGCGCCAGCCATGCGCCGTTGCTGGCGGACTACACCGGCGGTTCCCTGCGCCAGTACTTGAGCGAACGGGACATGCCGCTGACCCGCACCCTGAGCCTGATCGGCGCCCGGTTGCCCAGCCGCGAAGAAGCCGCGTTGCTGATGATGCCCCGGCATTTGCCGGCGCTGAGTGTGTTCACCCTTTCCCGCGATCGCGACGGCCACCCAGTGGAGCTGGCCCAGTCCACCAGCCGTTCGGATCGCTTCCAGTACCAGGTCGTCACCTGATGGAGAACTCAACGATGAACCCTGCTCCCAACGCTGCGCGGCAGCACTGGATCGGCGTGCTGGCCCGCGCCCGTCGCAGCGAACTGCAGCCCCATGAAGCCGCGCTGCGTGACGTCGAGTACCAACTGATTCGTGCGCCGGAAATCGGCATGACCCTGGTTCGTGGCCGCATGGGCGGCAACGGCGCGCCGTTCAACGTCGGCGAAATGAGCGTGACCCGCTGCGTGGTGCGCCTCGCCGATGGCCGGACCGGTTACAGCTACCTGGCCGGTCGCGACAAGGCCCACGCCGAGTTGGCCGCCCTGGCCGATGCTCACTTGCAGGGCACGCAACAGCGCCATTGGCTCGATCTGGTGATCACACCGCTGGCCAATGCCCAGGCACACCGTCGGGCGCAGAAAGAGGCGGACACCGCCGCCACCAAAGTGGAATTCTTCACCCTCGTGCGAGGAGAAAACTGATGAGCGCACCGTTGCTGCAACCGGCGTTTACCGACCCGGTGCTGGATGCTCAGCGCGGCTTTCGCGCCGCGCTCAAAGCGCTGGCCGGTCCCGGCCTGATCCAGACCTTGAACGCCACGCCAAGCCTGGAAGGACTGGCGCCCGCCACTTACGCCTTGTGCCTGGCCTTGCTCGATGGAGACACGCCGCTGTGGCTGGCGCCGTCCTTCGACACGCCGGTGATCCGCGCCAACCTGGCCTTCCACTGCGGCTGCCCGCTGACCGCGAATCGCGAAACCGCACGTTTTGCCTTGCTCAGCGCCGAGGATCTGCTTGACCTCAGCGGCTTCGACCATGGCAACGATCGTTACCCCGATCAGTCCTGCACCTTGCTGGTTCAACTGCCGAGTCTCGCCGCTGGGGCAGGTCTGGCCTGGCGCGGACCGGGCATTCAGACCGAGCACCGGGTCCATCTGCCGGTGGCCGAGGGCTTCTGGCGCGAGCGTGAACAACGCAACGAATTTCCCCGGGGGCTGGATCTGTTTTTCGCCGCCGGTCACGACTTTATCGGCCTGCCGCGCAGCACCCGGGTCGTTCGCACCGCAGAGGAGTTTGCCTGATGTACGTAGCCGTCAAAGGTGGCGAACAGGCCATCGACAATGCCCACCGTCTGCTGGCGAAAAAGCGCCGGGGCGACACCTCGGTCACTGAACTCGGCGTCGAGCAGATCCGTCAGCAACTGCCGTTGGCGGTGGCGCGGGTGATGAGCGAAGGCTCGCTGTATGACGAAGAACTGGCCGCGCTGGCGATCAAGCAAGCGGCGGGGGATCTGGTCGAGGCGATCTTCCTGCTGCGCGCCTATCGCACCACCTTGCCGCGTTTCAGCCCGAGCCTGCCGATCGACACCTCGGACATGCAGCTCAGCCGGCGTCTGTCCGCCACCTTCAAGGACGTGCCTGGCGGCCAGTTGCTGGGGCCGACCTTCGACTACACCCACCGTCTGCTCGACTTTGCGTTGCTCGCCGAAGGCGAATATCCGGGACCGCAAACCACCCCGAACACCCGCCTCGAACCCTGCCCACGGGTCCTCGGTTTGCTGGCCAGGGAAGGCTTGATCAAGAACGAGTCCGACAACAGTGACAGCGTCGCCGACATCACCCGCGATCCGCTGGAATTGCCCGCCAGTCGCGCCCAACGCTTGCAGGCTCTGGCCCGTGGCGATGAGGGTTTTCTGCTGGCGTTGGGGTATTCGACCCAGCGCGGTTATGGCCGCAATCACCCGTTCGCGGGGGAGATTCGCATCGGTGATGTGGAAGTCTGGATCGATCCCGAAGAGCTGGGTTTCCCCGTCTGTCTGGGCAGCATCGAAGTGACCGAGTGCGAGATGGTCAACCAGTTCGTCGGCTCAGCCACCGAGCTGGCGCAGTTCACTCGTGGGTACGGCCTGGCGTTCGGGCATGCCGAGCGCAAGGCCATGGGCATGGCGCTGGTCGACCGCGCCTTGCGGGCCGAGGAGTTCAACGAAGAGATCGTGTCCCCGGCGCAGCAGGAAGAATTCGTGCTGATGCACTGCGACAACGTCGAGGCCGCCGGTTTTGTCTCGCACCTCAAATTACCGCACTACGTGGACTTCCAGGCCGAACTGGAACTGATCCGCAAACTGCGCAAGCCGGCCGAGGGCCACAGCCATGAATGATATGAGTCAGGCACCGCTTCGCGACGCGGCGTACAACTTCGCCTACCTCGACGAACAGACCAAACGCATGATCCGCCGCGCCTTGCTCAAGGCCGTGGCGATCCCCGGTTATCAGGTGCCGTTCGGTGGGCGCGAGATGCCGTTGCCTTATGGCTGGGGCACCGGCGGCATGCAATTGACCGCAGCGATTCTCGGTGCCGACGACGTGCTTAAAGTCATCGACCAAGGCGCGGATGACACCACCAACGCCGTATCGATCCGCCGCTTCTTCGCCCGCACCGCAGGCGTCGCGACCACCGAAAGCACTCCGGACGCGACGGTGATCCAGACCCGTCACCGCATCCCGGAAACGCCGCTGCACGCCGATCAGATCATGGTGTATCAGGTGCCGATTCCCGAGCCGTTGCGTTTTATCGAGCCGTCGGAAACCGAGACCCGGACCATGCACGCGCTTAATGATTACGGGGTGATGCACGTCAAACTCTACGAGGACATCGCCACTTTCGGCCACATCGCCACCGCTTATGCCTACCCGGTGATGGTCGACGAGCGCTACGTGATGGACCCGTCGCCAATCCCCAAATTCGATAACCCGAAACTCGACATGAGCCCGGCGCTGATGCTGTTTGGCGCGGGCCGGGAAAAGCGTTTGTACGCAGTGCCGCCGTACACGCAAGTCACCAGCCTGGACTTCGAAGACCACCCCTTCGAAGTGCAGAAATGGGAAGAGTGCTGCGCCATTTGCGGCAGCCGTGAGTCGTTCCTCGACGAGCTGATCCTCGACGATGCAGGGACCCAGAGCTTCGTCTGTTCCGACACTTATTACTGCGCCCAGCGCGTCAGCCCGCAGGAGCAGGGCCAATGAACCAGGCGCTGAAAAACCAACCGTCTACTGCCAACGCCGAGCCTTTGCTGCAGGTGCGCGATTTGTCGTTGCTGTACGGCCCCGAGAAGGGGTGCCAGGGCGTCAGTTTCGATTTGTATCCCGGCGAAGTGCTGGGGATTGTCGGCGAGTCCGGCTCGGGTAAATCGACGTTGCTCTCATTGCTCAGCGGCCGCCTGCCGCCCCAGCGCGGCAGAATCGGTTACCGCGACAAGCAGGGCGAATGGATCGACTTGTACAGCGCCAGCGAAGCCGAACGCCGGACCTTGTTGCGCACTGAGTGGGGTTTTGTCGAACAGAACCCGCGCGACGGTTTGCGCATGGGCGTTTCGGCCGGTGCCAACATCGGCGAGCGCCTCATGGCCCAAGGCGTACGCAATTACCAGCAACTGCGCGGGGCGGGGATCGACTGGCTGAGCCAGGTGGAAATCGACCCTCTGCGCATCGACGACTTGCCGCGGACCTTCTCCGGCGGCATGCAACAGCGGCTGCAGATTGCCCGCAATCTGGTGTCGAGCCCGAGGCTGGTGTTCATGGACGAACCGACCGGTGGCCTCGATGTGTCGGTGCAGGCGCGGTTGCTCGATCTGCTGCGCGGGTTGGTGCGTGAGCTGGACCTGGCCGTGGTGATCGTCACCCATGACCTGGCCGTGGCGCGTTTGCTGGCGGATCGGCTGATGGTGATGCGGCGCTCGCGGGTGGTGGAAACCGGGTTGACCGACCAGATCCTCGACGACCCGCAGCACCCTTACTCGCAACTGTTGGTGTCTTCGGTGTTGCAGCCGTGACGTCCCGCCCCTCTGTGGAAATCCGAGCGATGAATACGTTGATCGAGGTCCGTGACCTCTCGAAAACCTTCACTCTGCATCAGCAGCACGGCGTGGTCCTGAACGTGCTGCGCGGGGTGAATTTCAGTGTGGCGGGCGGAGAATGCCTGGTGCTGCATGGCCAGTCCGGCGCCGGTAAAAGCACCTTGCTGCGCACGCTGTATGGCAACTACCTGCCGGCGGGCGGCAGCATCCGCGTGCAGCACGACGGTCACTGGCTGGAACTGGTGGGTGCCGAGCCCCGGGACATTCTTCAAGTGCGCCAGCGAACGCTGGGTTACGTCAGTCAGTTCTTGCGGGTGATCCCGCGCGTGGCGTGCCTGGACGTGGTGATGGAACCCGCGCTGGCCCGTGGCTGGTCAAGACACCTGGCGCAATCGCGTGCCGAGTTGTTGCTCAGCCGTTTGAACATTCCACAACGCCTGTGGCAATTGGCGCCGGGCACTTTTTCCGGTGGCGAGCAGCAGCGGGTCAACATCGCCCGGGGTTTTATGGTGGCGTGGCCGGTGATGTTGCTCGACGAACCGACAGCGTCCCTGGACGACACCAATCGCCAAGTGGTGCTGGAGCTGATGAACGAAGCGAAAGCGGCGGGCGCCGCGCTGATCGGCATCTTCCACGACCGCACTGCCCGCGAGGCGGTCGCCGATCGCCATCTCGACATGACCCCGGCCGCTGCCAACCACGAGGAATACGCCCATGTCCGTTGAACAGATCCTCAGCAATGCCCGACTGGTCACCGCTGACCGTGTGTTCCTCGGCACCGTGCTGCTTCGCGACGGCTTGATCGCCGACATCGCTGAAGGCCCAAGCCGCTTGCCCCAGGCCCAGGACCTCAACGGTGATTACCTGCTGCCGGGACTGGTGGAGTTGCACACCGACAACCTGGAACGCCACATGACCCCGCGCCCCGGCGTGGACTGGCCATCGCGCTCGGCGGTGCTCAGCCACGATGCGCAGATCATTGCTGCCGGTATCACCACGGTGTTCGACGCCGTGTCTATCGGCGACGTGAACCCCAAAGGCAATCGCATGCAGAAATTGCCGGCGATGCTTGAGGCGATTTCCAGCGCCTCCGACGCCGGGCTGACCCGCGCCGAACACCGTCTGCATCTGCGTTGCGAGCTGTGCCATCCGGACACGCTGAGCGTATTCCGTGACCTGGTGGAGCATCCGCTGGTGCAACTGGTATCGGTGATGGACCACTCGCCGGGCCAGCGCCAATTTGTGCTGGAAGCCAAATACCGTGAGTACTACATGGGCAAATACCACCTGACGACCACGCAGATGGACGAGTTCATCGTCCTGCAAAAGGCCAACTCCCGCGAGTACAGCACCCGTTATCGCGAGGCGATTGTCGAGCATTGCCTGGCCCGTGGTCTGTCGGTGGCCAGCCATGACGACGCGACCCTGGCCCATGTCGAAGAGTCCTCGCGCTACGGCATGACCATCGCCGAATTCCCGACCACGGTCGAGGCGGCGCGCGGCAGCCAGCAAAACGGCATGAAGGTGTTGATGGGCGCGCCGAACATTGTGCGCGGCGGTTCCCACTCGGGTAACGTGGCCGCCGCCGACCTGGCCGCTGAAGGGCTGCTGGATATTCTGTCCAGCGATTACTATCCGGCCAGTCTGCTGCAAGCTGCGTTTGCACTGGCGGCCCTGGACAACCCGTGCGACCTGGCCCAGGCGGTACGCATGGTCAGCCTGGCCCCGGCCAGAGCCGCAGGGTTGAGCGATCGTGGCGAAATTGCGCCGGGTTTGCGAGCGGACCTGGTGCAAGCCCGGAGCCAGGACGGATTGCCGGTGGTCCAACAGGTCTGGCGACAAGCGAAGAGGGTGTTTTGATGGCGGGCAGGTTGATCTATCTCATCGGGCCTTCAGGTTCGGGCAAGGACAGCCTGCTGGATGCCGCACGCGCGCGATTGGCCGAACGCGGCTGTCGCATCGTGCGCAGAGTCATCACCCGCTCGGCGGAATCCGTGGGGGAGGCGGCGCAAGGTGTGAGCCTCGATGAGTTTGCAACGCTTGAGGCTCAGGGCGGGTTTGCCCTAAGCTGGCGCGCCAATGGCCTGGCCTACGGCATCCCCCGGGACATCGACGATTGGCTGGCTGCGGGGCAGGACGTACTGGTCAACGGCTCGCGCGGTCATTTGGCGCAAACCCGTTTGCGCTATCCAAACGTGCTCGTGCTGTTGCTGACGGTCGATCAAGCTGCACTGCACCAGCGCTTGCTGGCACGGGGGCGTGAATCCGTCGCCGAGATTGCCGAGCGGCTGGCACGCAATGCGCGCTTCAGCGAACGGCTGCTCGCCGAGCACGATCCGGCGTTGCATGTCATCGACAACTCCGGGCCGCTGGAACACACGGTCGAACAAATGCTGGCCTGTATCGACGGACAACCCGTATGCGCCTGACCTTACTCGGCACCGGCGACGCCCGACAGGTCCCGGTCTACGGCTGCGACTGCGCGGCCTGCGACCTGGCCCGTCACGATGAACGCCGCCGACGTCGCCCGTGCAGCGCGCTGATCGAATGCGGCGATCAGCGCTGGCTGATCGACAGCGGCCTGCCCGACCTGACCGAACGCTTCCCTGCCCGCAGTTTCAACGGCATTTTCCAGACCCACTACCACGCCGATCACGCCCAAGGGCTGCTGCATTTGCGCTGGGGCCAGGGCCTGGTGATTCCAGTGCATGGACCGGACGACCCGGAAGGCCTGGCCGACCTCTACAAACACCCCGGCATCCTCGATTTCAGCCAGCCGTTCGGCCACTTCGAAACCCGCCAGTTCGGCACGCTCAGCGTCACGGCGTTACCGCTGCTGCATTCAAAACCCACCTTGGGTTACCTGTTCGAAGGAGAAGGACGACGGATCGCCTACCTGACCGACACCGTCGGCCTGCCGCCCGCCACCACGGCCCGCCTGCAACGTGAACCGCTGGACCTGCTGGTGCTCGACTGCTCACTACCGCCGCAACCGCAGGCGCCGCGTAATCACAACGATCTGAACCTCGCGTTGCGATGCATTGAAGACCTGCAACCGGGGTTGGCGGTGTTGACGCATGTGGGGCATACGCTGGATGCGTGGTTGCTTGAGCATGGCAGGGAGTTGCCCGGGAATGTCAGGGTGGGTTTTGATGGGGATGAGGTGTAGCGATAGTTGTTGGAGCTGGCGAAGCTTTCGATCTTTCGATCTTGATTGAATCGTTTCTCAGGCCGTTTTTGCCAACAACCCCTGCACATACTCCACAAACACCCGAGCCTTCGCACTGGCCATTCTGCCCGTTGGAAACACCGCCCAAAGGTCCTGATTCGGCAACGTCCAATCCTTCATAACTTCCCTGACCGCACCGCTGGCCAGTTCCGGTGCAAACATCCATTCCGATGCCAAGGTCAGTCCTTGATGGGCAAGCACGGCTGCACGCAGACCTTCGGCGGCGTTGACGCGCAGGCGGCCGCTGATGATGACTGACTGCTCATCTGTGCCGTTGCGGAACTGCCAGTGGGCACCACCGCCCAAGGTGTAGGCGACGGCCTGGTGTTTGCTCAGGTCTGCCGGGCAGGCGGGCTCGCCGTGTTTTTCGAAATAGGCGGGCGCGCCCAGCACCATGCGCCGGCATTCGGCGATTTTGCGGGCGGTGAGGCCGGAGTCGCTCTGGGTACCCAGGCGCAGGGCGATGTCGACGCCTTCTTCGACCAGATTGACGTTGCGGTCGTCGAGCATCAGGTCGATGTTCAGGTCCGGGTTTTGATCGAGGAAAGGCCCGAGGTGCGGAACGATGTGCAGTCGGCCGAAGGTCACGGCGGCGCAGATGCGCAGGTTGCCGGAGAGCCCGCTGGCGGCGCCGCGTGCTGCGTTGTCGGCCTCGTCGGCTTCTTCGATGGCACGCTTGGCGCGTTCGAAGAAGGCCAGCCCGGCTTCGGTGGGCGTCAGGCCGCGAGTGGAGCGCAGCAGCAGTCGAACGGCGAGGCGCGCCTCCAGTTGCGCGATGGTTTTCGACACGGCGGGCTGGCCGATATTCAGGCGCCGGGCGGCGGCGGAAAACGAGCCGGTTTCCACCACGTAGACGAAGGTTTCCATTGCGCCGAGGCGGTCCATCTCGAGTCCTTGTGAAGATCAAACTGTGGGAGCAGGCTTGCTCGCGAATACGGACTGACATACACCAATAATGTCGACTGATACACCGCATTCGCGAGCAAGCCCGCTCCCACAGGGGATCTGTGTATTCAGTTAAAACGCGGCTTTGCCGATTGAAGAACCGCCATCGACAAACAAGGTTTGCCCGGTGATAAATCCGCTCTGCTCAGACAACAAAAACGCAATCGCCGCCGCGATCTCATGCGGCTGGCCCAGACGCCCCATCGGCACACCCGCCAGATACCGCGCTTCGCCTTCGCTGCCCGGCGGATTGTTGGTGCGGAACAGTTCCGTTTCCGTCGGCCCCGGCGCCACGGCGTTCACGGTCACGCCGGTTTGCGCCAGTTCCAGCGCCCAGGAACGCGTGAAGCTGATCAGCGCCGCTTTGGCCGCCGCGTACGCCGTACGCTGGGTGATGCCAAGCACGGTCAAGCTGGAAATATTCACCACCCGGCCCCAGCCCTTGGCGCGCATGTTCGGCAGCAGCGCCTGGGTGGCCTGCAACGCCGAATGCAGGTTGACCCGCATCACGTCGTCGAAGGTGTCGAGGTCGATTTCGCCCAGCACCTGCGGGCGAACCAGGCCGACGTTATTCACCAGCCCATCAAATTCATACGTCCTGGCCAGATCCGCCAGCACTTCCTGGGTCAGCGCACGGTCACTCAAATCCAGCGGAAACAGAATGCCGGGGAACGACAGGTCCGGCGTTCGGGCAATCCCGACCACCCGATGCCCCGCGCGGTCCAGATGCTCGGCCACGGCCCGGCCAATGCCTTTGCTGGCGCCAGTGATGAGAAAGGTACGTCGGGTCATTGCAAACTCCTTGAAAGAACATGCCGCCGGGGCAGGCGGCAGTTGAACGGGTCAGCCGTGAGTTGTATCCGGCATCGCTTCAGGCTCCGGACGCTGAGTGTAATCCGGCTTGGCCCGGGTCTTACAAGGATCTGTCGAGACGAGTTTTTGTCCGCGATGTTTTGGGCGCTTTTATGCAGTCGCCAACGAAGCCTTCGACGAAACACTCAAGAACCGCAACAACGCCAGCAGCGGAAACGCGCTGCCCACGATCACAATCCACAGCCAGCCGCCGTGCTCATACACCGCACTGGCCACCGACGAACCAAACGCGCCACCGATGAAGATGCTGGTCATGTACAACGCGTTCAAGCGGCTGCGGCTTTTGGCGTCGAGGGCGTAGACCGCGCGTTGGCCGAGGACCATGTTCATCTGCACGCAGAAGTCGAGCACCACGCCGGTGACCGCGAGGCCGATGACGCTGTAGACCGGGTGGATGAACGCGGGCAGGAAGCTCAGGCTGGCGAACAGCAGGGCCAGCAATGAGGCGATGCGGGTGTGGCCGGCGTCGGCCAGTCGACCGGCGATAGGGGCGGCGATCGCACCGATGGCACCGACCAGGGCGAATATCGCGATCTGGGTTTGCGACAGGCCATGATTGCGCGCCAGTTCCAGCGGCACGGCGGTCCAGAACAGGCTGAACGTGGCGAACATGCAGCCCTGGTAGAGCGCGCGTTGACGCAACACCGGTTGCTGGCGCAACAGCGTCCACAGGGAACCCAGCAACTGGCCATAAGAAGCGCTGTGATCAGGCTGGCGCTTGGGAATGGTCAATGCCAGCACCACGCTGATCGCCGCCATCAACACCGCCGCGATCACAAACATCGCGCGCCAGCCGAAGTGATCCGCCACGACGCTGGACACCGGCCGCGCCAACAGAATCCCAAGCAGTAAACCGCCCATGATTCCACCGACGACCCGACCGCGCGACTCTTCCGGCGCGAGGTGCGCCGCCAGCGGAATCAGGATCTGCACCGACACCGAACTGAAACCCACCAGCAACGAGATCAGCAAAAACACGTTCGGCTGGTCGGTGAACGCCGCGCCCAACAGACTGGCGATCGCCACCACGGTGGTGATGATCATCAGCCGGCGGTTTTCCAGCAGATCGCCCAGTGGCACCAGGAAGAACAGCCCCAGCGCGTAACCGATCTGGGTCAGCGAAACGATCAGGCTGGCCATGGTGCTGGTCAGGCCGATGTCCGGCGCGATCAGGCCGATGATCGGCTGGGCGTAGTAAATGTTGGCCACAATCGCGCCGCAGCAGAAGGCGAACAGCAGCACCATGCCTTTGGTCATTGTCGCGGTGCCGTGGGGCACCTGGGTCGCTGGGTTCATAACGTGTCTCGCTGAACAGAAGGGAATGCGCGCAGGCTAAAGAGGTATCGGAATCGGCAGAAGAGGGATTGGAGTGATAGCAATCATTCCTTTGCGGAATGAGTGACGGACGGCAGTGCTGTCCATCGACGAACCTTGCGTCAAAATTTTCAGGTCCGATGATACATTCACTTACATCCTGTTCGATAGCGTGCTTATGTTCTCTCTCTCGTTTCCTAACCGGAAGGCACTTCCATGAATGCGATGTTTCGTCACCTTATTCGCGGCGCTTCAGTGGTCACCTTGATCGGCGTGTTCACGGCGGGTCTGGCCCAGGCCGCCGACGCGCCGGGAATGCGCATCGGTGTGCGCGGCGAGATCACCGGCGTCAGCCCCGATGTCTTGAAAGTCCACGTCAACAGCGGTGAAAACGTGGTGATCAACCTGACCCAAGACACCAAAGTCCGCGCCGTGACCCTGGCCAATATCGAAGACATCAAACCCGGCAGCTACATTGGCTCGGCGGCCATTCCACAAGACGATGGGACCTTGAAGGCGCTGGAAGTCCACGTCTTTCCACCGGAACTGGCGGGCAGCGGCGACGGGCATCGACCGTTCGATCTGGTCAAGGGCAGCAGCATGACCAACGGCAGCGTGGGCGATCTGGTGGTCAGCAATGGCCGGGTGTTGACCGTCAACTACAAGGGCGGGCAGCAGAAGATCCTGGTGCCGGAGGATGTGCCGATCGTGAACCTGATGCCGGGGGATCGGAGTTTGCTGAAGGTGGGGGTGAAGATCGTGACGTTTGTGACCCAAAGTGCTGACGGGACGCTGACCGCGCAATCCATCTCGGCCGGCAAGGATGGCGTCACCCCACCGATGTAATGGCCTGTCCCAAACCCTGTGGGAGCGGGCTTGCTCGCGAAAGCGGTGTGTCAGTCGACATCAATGTTGAATGACACACCGCTTTCGCGAGCAAGCCCGCTCCCACAGGGGGGCTGCGGTGTCGCAGAAAGCGCATACAAAAAAGGCGACCTCATCGGGTCGCCTTTTCGTTGGGCTCAGGAATTACTGGCCGCTGTAAATCTGATCAAAGACTCCACCATCATTGAAGTGAGTCTTCTGCACCGTGCGCCAGTCACCAAAGGTCTTCTCCACCGACAAGAAGTCCACCTTCGGGAAGCGATCGGTGTACTTGGCCAGCACCGCCGGATCACGCGGGCGCAGGTAGTTGGCCGCTGCAATTTCCTGACCTTCAGGCGACCACAGGTACTTCAGGTATTCCTCGGCTGCAGCACGAGTGCCTTTCTTGTCGACGGTTTTATCGACCACCGACACCGGCGGCTCGGCTTCAGCGGAGACGCTTGGGTAGATCACTTCGAACTGATCACGGCCAAACTCGCGGGCAATCATTTCCGCTTCGTTTTCGAAGGTCACCAGCACGTCACCGATCTGGTTGGTCATGAACGTGGTGGTGGCGGCACGGCCACCGGTATCCAGCACCGGCGCTTGCTTGAACAGCTTGCCGACGAAGTCTTTGGCCTTGTTCTCGTCACCGCCGTTTTTCAGCACATAACCCCAGGCGGACAGGTAGGTGTAGCGACCGTTACCCGAAGTTTTCGGGTTCGGCACGATCACTTGCACGCCGTCCTTGAGCAGGTCCGGCCAGTCTTTCAGGGCTTTCGGGTTGCCTTTGCGGACGATGAACACGGTGGCCGAGGTGAACGGCGCGCTGTTGTTCGGCAGGCGGGTGACCCAGTTGTCCGGGACCAGTTTGCCGTTGTCCGCCAGGGCGTTGATGTCGGTGGCCATGTTCATGGTGATGACGTCAGCCGGCAGGCCATCGATCACCGAACGCGCCTGTTTGCTGGAGCCACCGAAGGACATCTGCAGGGTGATGTTCTCGTTGTGCTCGGCTTGCCAGTGTTTCTGGAACGCAGTGTTGTAGTCCTTGTAGAAATCGCGCATCACGTCGTAGGAAACGTTGAGCAGGGTCGGTGCGGCCTGAGCCACGCTGGTCAGTGCCAGGCCAGCGGCCAGAAGTGAGGCGCCAAAGAGTTTTTTCACTGCGCATTCCTTGTTCGTAGATGTTTTTTGTTTAAAGGTGAGGCAATTTGCCAGCGACTATAACTGGGCTCGCATAGGCCTTTAAAGATTAAAAAGCACTTTGCTTATTCCAGTTTCTTAAACAGAGCGTTGCCGCAACGGGAGCAAAATGCTGCGCCATGTTCATGGCTGTTCTTCTTGCACACCGGGCAGTCGTGTTGCAGCTGTTCGCCGCGCATGGCGTTGGCCAGTTCGGCGGTGAAAATCCCGGTGGGCACGGCGATGATCGAGTAACCGGTAATCATCACCAGCGACGAAATCACCTGGCCCAACGGCGTCTTGGGCACGATGTCGCCAAAGCCCACGGTGGTCAGCGTGACGATCGCCCAGTAGATACCTTTGGGAATGCTGGTGAAACCATGTTCCGGGCCTTCGATCACGTACATCAGCGTGCCGAACACCGTCACCAGGGTGCAGACGCTGACCAGGAACACCACGATTTTCTGCTTGCTGCCGCGCAGCGCCGACATTAAATAGTTGGCTTGCTTGAGGTACGGGCTGAGCTTGAGCACGCGGAAAATCCGCAGCATCCGAATGATCCGGATGATCAGCAGGTACTGCGCATCGGCGTAATACAGCGCCAGGATGCCGGGCACGATCGCCAGCAAATCCACCAGCCCGTAAAAGCTGAACGCGTAGCGCAACGGCTTGGGTGAGCAGTACAGACGCAAGCCATATTCGATGGCGAAAATCACGGTGAAGCCCCACTCGATATACGCCAGCACGTCGGCGTAGTTCTTGTGGACCGTGTCGATGCTGTCGAGCATCACAATCACAATGCTGGCGAGGATGATCAACAGCAATATGCCGTCGAAGCGCCGCCCCGCCTTGGTGTCGCTCTGGAAAACCATGACGTAAAGCTCTTCACGCCAGTTTTTGCTGCTGTCCATGGATACCGCCTGAACCAATGATCAGCGAAGCCTAGGTTGATTCTCCTCCAGAGTGCAAGGCGTAAGGGCGACAGGGCGCTTGCCGAGCAGTTGAACAACCGTGCGGATCAGCCAGCAGGCGAGGATGAACGGTGCGGTCAGCGTTGGCAGACCGATGGCGGCAAACACCGGCGTCAGCAACAGCGCTGAGGCAATACCGAGCAGCGGCAGCCAAGGTTTCTGACGCTGCGAGCTGAAGGCGAGGGCGGCGAGTACGGCGTTATAGCCACCGAGGCCGATCAATGCAGTATAGAAATCGTGATGCAGCAGGCTCCAGCCCATGCCTGCGACTGACGCCAACAACGCCCAGCAAAATGCGCGGCGATCAGCGATCAGCAACCCCACGGCAATCATCGCACCGGCCAGCGGATGACCGAGGAACATCACCTGGCCGAGGCCTTTTAGTGGGGCGGTGAGCAGGTTCAGCGTATTGATTTCGATCAGGTGCGCATTGGTCGAAGGCGTGGCGAAGCACAGCAGCAACCAGCCCAGCCCCACGAAGGGCGCGGTGTAGGCCGGCAGGTAGTGGCTGACCCGGACGCGTTTGAGCCATTGTTGAGTGACCATCGCGCTCAGGCCGCCCGCAGCGATGATCAACGGTGGCAACAGCGCGGACCAGGGGAAATACAGGCTCAGCAGCAGGCCGAGCAAGACACCGTTGTAACTGAACAGCCCAGCCTGGCGATCGGCCTTGGCATAGCCGCGACGTTGCGCAGTGAGCAACCCGGCGACACCGCCCAGCAGCGCGCCGCCGAGCAGGGTGGGCGCGGTGAAAAGAATCGCCAACAGGCACAGCAGACCGCACAGCGGATGGCGCTGGAGGAAGATCTGGCTGAAACCGTTGAGCAGGGCAGTCGCCCAATCGGGGCAGTGGGTGTTGAAGTGGTTGGCAGGCATTTTATTTTTGTTTGTCAGGTGGATCGCGTCATCGTTCTTCGCGGGCAAGCCTCGCTCCTACAGGTTTGAGTCGTTCCCAATCATCACGGCCGACACAAAATCTGTAGGAGCGAGGCTTGCCCGCGAAGAGGCCGGTATGGGCGCTCTAGATCAACGTCTCGATGCGCAGTGAGTTAGTCGACCCCGGCTGCCCAAACGGCACACCCGCGGTGATCAACAAGGTGTCCCCGCGCTGCGCCATCCCCTGCGCCTGCGCAATCTCCAGCGCTGTTGAGCACACCTCGTCCACCTGCCGCAGCCGATCATTGACCACCGAATGCACGCCCCACGCCACCGTCAAGCGGCGCGCGGTCTGCAGGTTCGGCGTCAGGTTGAGGATAGGCACCGTCGGCCGTTCCCGCGCCGCACGCAGGCTCGACGTCCCCGACTCGCTGTAATTCACCAGCACCGCCACTGGCAGCACATTGCTGATGCGGCGGATTGCACAGCTGATCGCATCAGAAACAGTCGCTTCAGCCTTCGGCCGACTGACGTCCAGTTGCGCTTGATAATCCGGGCCGTTTTCCACTTGGCGAATGATCTTGCTCATCATCTGTACGGCCTCGAGCGGGTACTCGCCGGACGCAGTTTCGGCCGACAGCATCACGGCATCGGCCCCTTCGGCCACAGCGTTGGCCACGTCGGTGACTTCGGCGCGGGTCGGGGCGGGGGAGAAGCGCATCGACTCAAGCATCTGCGTCGCCACCACCACCGGTTTGCCGAGCTGGCGGCAAATGCTGATGATGTTTTTCTGAATCTGCGGCACGCTTTCCGCCGGCACTTCCACGCCCAAATCACCGCGAGCGACCATGATCGCGTCGCTCAATTCAGCGATTTCCCGCAGCTGAGTCACCGCCGAGGGCTTCTCGATCTTGGCCATCAAGAACGCTTTGTCGCCGATCAATTCGCGGGCTTCGCGGATGTCTTCCGGACGCTGCACAAACGACAGCGCGACCCAGTCAACGCCCAGCTCCAGACCGAAGCTCAAGTCACGACGATCCTTGGCGGTCAGCGGGCTCAGTTCCAGCACCGCTTGCGGTACGTTCACGCCTTTGCGGTCCGAGAGTTCGCCGCCGTTGAGCACGGTGGTGTCGATCGCGTCGGCGTACTTGGTGACCACGCGCAGACGCAATTTGCCGTCGTCCAGCAGCAGGTCCATGCCGGGTTCCAGCGCGGCGATGATTTCCGGGTGAGGCAGGTTGACCCGGCGCTGATCGCCCGGCGTCGGGTCGAGGTCCAGGCGCAGGGCCTGGCCGCGATGCAGTTGCACCTTGCCCTCGGCGAACTTGCCGACCCGCAGTTTCGGGCCTTGCAGGTCCATCAGAATGCCCAGCGGGTAATTCAGCTGGCGCTCGACTTCACGAATCCACTGATACCGCTGAGCGTGGTCGGCGTGATCGCCGTGGCTGAAGTTCAGGCGAAAGATGTTGACCCCGGCCTGCACCAATTCACGGATGTCATCGATCCCGTCGGTGGCAGGGCCGAGGGTGGCGAGGATTTTAACCTTCTTGTCAGGCGTCATTTTTAGGGCTCTCGAGGATCAGGATGGCGCGGAAGTCGTTGACGTTGGTGCGGGTCGGTTCGGTGACGATCAGTGCGTCCAGCGCCTCGAAATAGCCGTAGCCATTGTTGTTGTCCAACTCGTCGCTGGCGCTCAAGCCGAGGGCGGCGGCGCGGGCGTAGCTGTCCGGGGTCATGATCGCGCCGGCGTTGTCTTCGGAGCCGTCGATGCCGTCGGTGTCACCGGCCAGGGCGTACACACCGGGCAGGCCTTTAAGGCTTTCGGTCAGGCTCAGCAGGAATTCGGCGTTGCGTCCGCCTCGGCCATTGCCGCGCACGGTGACGGTGGTTTCACCGCCGGACAAAATCACGCACGGCGCCGCCAACGGTTGGCCATGCAGAACCACTTGCCGGGCGATGCCGGCGTGAACCTTGGCCACTTCCCGGGATTCGCCTTCCAGATCGCCGAGGATCAGCGGGCTGAAACCGGCCTGACGGGCTTTCACCGCGGCCGCTTCAAGGGATTGCTGAGGACGGGCGATCAATTGGAAATGGCTGCGCGCCAGGCTCGGATCACCGGGTTTGACCGTCTCCGATTCCGGGCTTTGCAGCCAGGTGCGCACCGAGGCCGGAACGTCAATGCCGTAGCGCTTGAGGATCGCCAGCGCTTCGGCGGAGGTGCTCGGGTCGGCCACGGTGGGGCCGGAGGCGATGACTGTGGCGAGGTCGCCCGGTACATCGGAAATCGCGTAGGTATAAACAGTGGCCGGCCAGCAGGCCTTGCCGAGGCGGCCGCCCTTGATCGCCGAGAGGTGCTTGCGCACGCAATTCATCTCGCCGATGGTCGCGCCGGATTTAAGCAGGGCTTTGTTGATCGATTGTTTGTCGGCGAGGGTGATGCCGGCCGCCGGCAAGGCCAGCAGGGCAGAACCCCCGCCCGAGAGCAGGAAGATCACGCGGTCGTCTTCGGTCAGGTTGCTGACCAGTTCAAACACACGCTTGGCGACGGCTTGACCGGCAGCGTCGGGCACCGGGTGAGCGGCTTCGACGACTTCGATTTTTTCGCACGGGGCGCCGTGGCCGTAACGGGTGACCACCAGACCGGAGACTTCACCCTGCCAGCAACGCTCGACCACCTGAGCCATGGCAGCTGCGGCTTTGCCGGCGCCAATGACGATCACCCGACCGCTGCGATCTTTAGGCAAATGGGCTTCGAGGACTTGCTGCGGATGGGCCGCGTCGATGGCTGTGGCAAACAGCTCGCGCAGGAATTGTTGCGGATTGACCGACATGGCGGACTCCCGGATTTCTTGTTATTGGGGATATCGAGCCTTGCATCGCCCTCTGTAGGAGCGAGGCTTGCCCGCGAACCGGACACTGCGGTGTTTCTGCTGCACCGAGGCGATCCCTTCGCGGGCAAGCCTCGCTCCTACAGGGGAGCGGGGGGGGGCGACTTACTTATCGCGAATCGAGAAATTCGCCATGTGTTCCAGACCTTTGATCAGCGCCGAGTGGTCCCAGTTGCTGCCGCCGATGGCTGCGCAGGTGCTGAACACTTGCTGGGCGTTGGCGGTGTTCGGCAGGTTGATGTTCAGCTCCTTGGCGCCTTGCAGGGCCAGGTTCAAATCCTTCTGGTGCAGGCTGATGCGGAAGCCCGGGTCGAAGGTGCCTTTGATCATGCGCTCGCCGTGCACTTCGAGGATCTTCGACGACGCGAAACCGCCCATCAGTGCTTCACGCACCTTGGCTGGATCAGCACCGTTTTTCGCGGCGAACAGCAGCGCTTCGGCCACGGCCTGGATGTTCAGCGCAACGATGATCTGGTTCGCCACTTTCGCGGTTTGACCGTCGCCGTTGCCGCCGACGAGGGTGATGTTCTTGCCCATCGCCTGGAACAGCGGCAGTGCGCGTTCGAAGGCATCGGCATCGCCGCCGACCATGATGCTCAGGCTGGCAGCTTTGGCGCCGACTTCACCGCCGGACACGGGCGCGTCGAGGTATTGCGCGCCTTTCTCGTTGACCTTGGCCGCGAAGGCTTTGGTGGCGGTCGGCGAGATCGAGCTCATGTCGATGACGATTTTGCCTTTGCCCACGCCGGCCGCAACGCCGTCGGCGCGGAACAGCACGTCGTCGACCTGCGGGGTATCGGGCACCATGATGATGATGACTTCAGCTTCCTGGGCGACTTCTTTCGGGTTCGCCAGGGCGACGGCACCACCGGCAACCAGGTCGGCAGGCGCGGCGTCGTGGTGCGCCGACAGGAACAGGCTGTGACCGGCTTTCTGCAGGTTCAACGCCATTGGGTGGCCCATGATGCCGGTGCCGATAAATCCGATTTTAGCCATGAGAAATTCCTCTTGTTTTTGTATGGCCCCTGTTGGAGCTGTCGAGTGAAACGAGGCTGCGATCTTTTGATCTTGATCTGCAAAGGCAAGATCAAAAGATCGCAGCCTCGTTTCACTCGACAGCTCCTACAGGGGCGTCATGTTCGATTAGATTGCGTTATGGGTTTTGAGCCAGCCCAGACCCGCTTCCGTGGTGGTCAGCGGCTTGTATTCACAGCCAACCCAACCCTGATAACCGATGCGGTCCAGGTGTTCGAACAGGAAGCGGTAGTTGATTTCACCGGTGCCCGGTTCGTTGCGCCCCGGGTTGTCGGCCAACTGGATATGGTTGATCTCGCCAAGGTGTGCAGCCATGGTGCGAGCCAGGTCGCCCTCCATGATTTGCATGTGGTAGATGTCGTATTGCAGGAACAGGTTGGCGCTGCCGACCTGCTCGCGAATCGACAGGGCTTGCGCCGTGTTGTTCAGGTAGAAACCCGGGATGTCGCGAGTGTTGATCGCTTCCATCACCAGTTTGATACCCGCCGCTTGCAGCCTGTCGGCCGCGTACTTGAGGTTGGCGACGAAGGTTTTTTCCACGGTGGCATCGTCGACGCCTTGTGGACGAATACCGGCCAGGCAGTTGACCTGGGTGTTGCCCAGCACTTGCGCATAAGCGATCGCCAGATCGACACCGGCGCGGAACTCTTCGACACGGTCCGGCAGGCACGCGATACCGCGCTCGCCCTTGGCCCAGTCACCGGCCGGCAGGTTGAACAACACCTGGGTCAGGCCATTGGCGTCGAGCTTGGCCTTGATCTCGGCGGAGCTGAAGTCGTAGGGGAACAGGTATTCGACACCACTGAAGCCGGCCTTGGCGGCCGCTTCGAAACGGGCAAGAAAATCCTGCTCAGTGAACAGCATGGACAGGTTGGCTGCGAAACGCGGCATGGTGGTCTCCCGTGTAAGTTCGGGCCCCCCCTGTAGGAGCGAGGCTTGCCCGCGAAGGCGTCGTGTCAGTCGACTTCAATGTTGAATGGTACGACGTCTTCGCGGGCAAGCCTCGCTCCTACAGGGAGAGCGGTCAGCAGTTAATCAAGCAACGAAATCGCAGTCGGCGCATCGTTGCCGACCAGCGCCAGGTCTTCGAATTCGTTGACGGCGTTGATCTCGGTGCCCATGGAAATGTTGGTCACGCGCTCCAGGATAATCTCGACGATCACCGGCACCTTGAACTCTTCGATCAGCTCCTGGGCCTTGCGCAGGGCAGGCTGGATCTGACCCGGTTCGAACACACGCAGCGCCTTGCAGCCGAGGCCTTCGGCAACCGCGACGTGGTCGACACCGTAACCGTTGAGCTCCGGAGCGTTCAGGTTATCGAAGGACAGCTGCACGCAGTAGTCCATGTCGAAACCGCGCTGGGCCTGACGAATCAGCCCCAGGTACGAATTGTTGACCACAACGTGGATGTACGGCAGCTTGAACTGCGCGCCCACCGCCAACTCTTCGATCATGAACTGGAAATCATAGTCGCCCGACAGTGCCACGACCTTGCGGGTCGGATCAGCCTTGACCACGCCCAGCGCTGCCGGAATGGTCCAGCCCAATGGACCCGCCTGACCGCAGTTGATCCAGTGACGCGGCTTGTAGACGTGCAGGAACTGCGCGCCGGCAATCTGCGACAGACCGATGGTGCTGACGTAGCAGGTGTCCTTGCCGAACACCTGGTTCATCTCTTCGTAAACCCGTTGCGGCTTGACCGGCACGTTGTCGAAGTGAGTCTTGCGCTGCAGGCTGGCTTTGCGCTGCTGGCAGTCTTGCAGCCAGGCGCTGCGGTTTTTCAGCTTGCCGGCGGCTTGCCATTCGCGAGCGACTTCGATGAACACGGTCAGCGCGGCAGCGGCGTCGGAAACGATGCCCAGGTCCGGGTTGAACACGCGGCCGATTTGCGTCGGCTCGATGTCGACGTGGATGAACTTGCGGCCTTCGGTGTACACGTCGATCGAACCGGTGTGACGGTTGGCCCAACGGTTACCGACGCCCAATACCACGTCCGACTTCAGCAGGGTCGCGTTGCCGTAGCGGTGCGACGTCTGCAAGCCCACCATGCCGACCATCAGCGGGTGATCGTCCGGAATCGTGCCCCAGCCCATCAGGGTCGGGATCACCGGAATGCCGGTCAGCTCGGCGAACTCCACCAGCAATTCGCTGGCATCGGCATTAATGATGCCGCCACCCGCCACCAGCAATGGACGCTCGGCCTGGTCGAGCATGGCCAGGGCTTTCTCGATTTGCACGCGGTTAGCGGTTGGCTTGGCCAGCGGCAGTGGTTGGTAGGCGTCGATGTCGAATTCGATTTCAGCCATCTGCACGTCGAACGGCAGGTCGATCAGCACCGGGCCTGGACGGCCGGAGCGCATTTCATAGAAGGCTTTCTGGAATGCATACGGCACCTGGCCCGGCTCCATGACGGTGGTTGCCCACTTGGTCACTGGCTTGACGATGGTGGTGATGTCGACGGCCTGGAAGTCTTCTTTGTGCATACGGGCGCGGGGTGCTTGCCCGGTGATGCACAGAATCGGGATCGAGTCGGCCGAGGCGCTGTAGAGCCCGGTGACCATGTCGGTACCGGCAGGTCCCGAAGTGCCGATGCACACGCCGATGTTGCCGGCCTTGGTGCGGGTGTAACCCTCGGCCATGTGCGAGGCGCCTTCAACGTGGCGCGCGAGGACGTGATCGATGCCACCGACCTTCTGCAAGGCGGAGTACAGCGGGTTGATCGCGGCGCCCGGGATGCCAAAAGCGGTATCAACCCCTTCGCGGCGCATCACCAGAACGGCGGCTTCGATTGCTCTCATTTTGCTCATGGTTTTGTGCCTCTTACGTTTTGTAATTGTATACAAGTGGCTTTGCGCAGAGTGTATTCACGGCGGACGGCGCAGGTCAATCCATTTTCTCAAGCGACCGTTTCATTCGTCGGAAGCCCGTTCTGCTGTGGCTTTTCGTCGCATGTGGCGCTTTTCGAGAATTATTGTATACAAAAATATAACTCATTGTGTTCTATTTGTTGCGTCGGGCTGCGGCACAAACGCGCAGGCCACTGGCTTTCCCTATAACAAAATGAGGACGGCACCATGAGCGCTTTAACCTTGAAAGTTGCAGTCAACCTGATCGATCAGGCCATCATCGCCGGGCGTGCAATCTCCGCGGCCCCCCTGACCATCGCGGTACTGGATGCCGGCGGGCACTTGATTACCCTGCAACGCGAAGACGGCGCCAGCCTGCTGCGCCCGCAGGTCGCCATCGGCAAAGCCTGGGGGGCCATCGCCCTCGGCAAAGGCTCACGCCTGCTGGCGCTGGACGCCCAGCAACGCCCGGCCTTCTTCGCCGCGCTGAACAGCCTGGGGCAGGGCAGCGTCGTGCCGGCACCGGGCGGTGTGTTGGTTCGGGATGAGGACGGGAACGTGCTGGGGGCGGTGGGGATCAGCGGCGATCTTTCTGATGTTGATGAGCAGTGTGCGATCAGTGCGATCGAGGCGGTGGGGTTGAGGGCGGATGCGGGGGTTACTGCCTAATATTTTTGTTGATTGATCTACCGCTTTCGCGAGCAAGCCCGCTCCCACAGTGGATTAGTGCTGGACACAAAATGTCTGAACACCACAAGTCCCCCTGTGGGAGCGGGCTTGCTCGCGAAGGCGGTATCTCTGACACATCCGGCCAAAAGTTTGCCCCTCAGTTTTCAGTTCGCTGATCTAGCCTTCTGATGAATTGATCCAGGAGAGAGGCAAAGGAATGCCTGAGCTTTCATCGTCACACCGCCTGCGCATCGGTCGCTATGCCGAGCAAAACCGCATCTATCTTCTGACCGCCAACACCCTGAAACGCCAGCCTGTTTTCAAGGATTACACCTTGGGCAGACTTGTCGTACACCAATTCAAGCAAGCGCAGGAGCAAGGGTTTGTCGACTCCTTGGCCTTCGTGGTCATGCCAGACCATTTCCACTGGTTGATTCAGCTACAAAGAGGATCGCTGGGCCAATTGATGTGCCAGACCAAATCGTTGAGTACTCGAACAATCAATGCCGCAACTGGCAGGGCGGGCAGTCTGTGGCAGCAGGGCTTTCATGATCGGGCTTTGAGGCGTGAGGAGGATTTGGTGAAGCTTGTTCGATATGTTGTCGCTAACCCTTTACGGGCGGGGTTGGTGGAGAAGCTTGGCGACTATCCGTTGTGGGATGCGATCTGGGTTTGATCTGAAACCGAGTTGCCGCCTTCGCGAGCAAGCCCGCTCCCACAGGGTTTGAGCCTGGGCACAAAGTTTGTGAACACCCTTGATCCCTTGTGGGAGCGGGCTTGCTCGCGAATGGCAGCACCGCGGTCTACCTGTCCAGCTCACACCCCTTCAGCACCAACCGGATAATCGTCTGCGCCGCCGCTTCATAGTCCTCTTCATCCAGCTTGGCCTTGCCCGTGATGGCCGTGATCTGCCAGTCAAAGTCGGCATAGGTCTGGGTCGCGGCCCAGATGCTGAACATCAGGTGGTTGGGGTCGATCGGGGCGATTTGCCCGCGGTCGATCCAGGTCTGGATGCAGTCGATGTTGTGCCTGGCCTGGCCGTTGAGTTGCTCGACCAGGTCGGCGCTCAGGTGCGGGGCGCCGTGCATGATCTCGCTAGCGAACACTTTCGAGGCAAAGGGCAGGTCGCGAGAGATGCGGATTTTCGAGCGAATGTAGCCGCTCAGCACTTCGCTGGGCACGCCGTCGGCGTTAAACGGCGTCGAGGCCTGCAAAATCGGCTCGATGATGCTTTCCAGGACCTCGCGGTAGAGGTTTTCCTTGGATTTGAAGTAGTAATAGACGTTGGGCTTGGGCAGTCCCGCCTTGGCTGCGATGTCACTGGTTTTGGTCGCAGCGAAGCCCTTGTCCGCAAATTCTTCACTGGCGGCACGCAGGATCAGTTCTTTGTTGCGCTCGCGGATAGTGCTCATAAACCAGGGGGTTCCTTGCCTGTTCTGGCGGTTGCGCATGGTAGCACCGGGCTCGCGCGGCGCTCAAGAATGCCCCGTGTGGCGCTCGGTCGCGCTATGCTGCGCGGCATTCATTCAAGAAGGAAACCTGATTCATGGCAGGAAGCAGTTTGCTGGTGCTGATCGACGACATCGCCGCCGTTCTCGACGATGTGGCGTTGATGACCAAAATGGCCGCCAAGAAGACCGCCGGCGTGCTCGGCGACGATCTGGCGCTCAATGCCCAGCAGGTCAGCGGCGTACGCGCCGAACGGGAAATACCGGTCGTTTGGGCGGTGGCCAAGGGCTCGTTTCTCAACAAACTGATCCTGGTGCCGTCGGCGCTGGCGATCAGCGTGTTCATCCCGTGGCTGGTCACGCCACTGTTGATGGTCGGTGGCGCCTACCTGTGCTTCGAGGGTTTCGAGAAGCTCGCCCACAAATTCCTGCACAGCAAGGTTGAAGACCAGGCCGAGCATGCGGAGCTGGTCGAGGCCGTGGCCGATCCGGCGGTGGATCTGGTGGCGTTCGAGAAAGACAAGATCAAGGGCGCCATCCGCACCGACTTCATCCTGTCGGCGGAAATCATCGCCATCACCCTTGGCACCGTGGCGGATGCGTCGTTGACCCAGCAGGTCATCGTGCTGTCGGGCATCGCCATTGTCATGACCATCGGTGTTTATGGCCTGGTCGCGGGTATCGTCAAGCTCGATGACCTCGGCCTGTGGCTGACCCAGAAGCCTGGACAGATGGCTAAAAGCATCGGCGGCGGGATTCTGCGTGCGGCGCCGTACATGATGAAAAGCCTGTCGGTGATCGGCACGGCGGCGATGTTCCTGGTGGGCGGCGGAATTCTCACCCACGGCGTGCCGGTGGTTCATCACTGGATTGAGAGCGTCAGCGCAGGGGCTGGCGGTGCCGGGTTTATCGTGCCGACGTTGCTGAATGTGGTGGCGGGGATTGTGGCGGGTGCGGTGGTGTTGGCCGGTGTGATGGTCGCCAGCAAACTCTACAAGGCGCTGAAAGGCTAAAACCTGGCACTGACCAAAAATGCGGGAGCGGGCTTGCTCGCGAAGGCGGTGTGTCAGTTACATCAATGCTAAATGTCCCACCGCTTTCGCGAGCAAGCCCGCTCCCACAGTGGTTCTGTAGTGTTTGAAAAATACCCATTAAAAAGGCCATTCGATCTGCATCGAATGGCCTTTTTTGTTGCCGATGGATTTACTCGGCGATCTGCAACTTGCGTGACTCGGTATACACGTAACGCACTTTCTCGTACTCGAACGGCGAGTTCAGCTGGCCGTAGCGGAAGCTGTTCTGGTAGCGCTTGTCGACGCCGCGCAGGACCCAGACTTCAGGGTGGTTGGAGCTGACTTCCGAGACGTTCAGGAAGTTGATCGCCGATTCGGCGCTGAAGTCCACCACCAGGCCGCCCGTGTCGCGGATGTTCGATGGGCCGAGGATCGGCAACACGAAGTAGGCGCCACCCGGTACACCGTAGAAGCCCAGGGTCTGACCGAAGTCTTCGGCCTGACGCGGCAGGCCCATGGCGGTGGCCGGGTCCCACAGGCCGGCGATGCCGATGGTGGTGTTGAGCAGCAGGCGCGCGGTGGTTTCCATCGAACGCTTGCCTTTGAATTGCAGCAGGCTGTTCATCAGGTTCGGCACATCGCCGAGGTTGTTGAAGAAGTTGCTCACGCCCGTGCGCAGAAAGCTCGGGGTGACGTAGCGATAACCGTCGACCACCGGCAGGAACACCCATTGGTCGAAGCGGTAGTTGAAGTGATAAACCCGGCGGTTCCACTCTTCCAGCGGGTCGTAGACGGCCAGCGCGTTGAGCGTCGAGCGTTCGAACTCGCGCTGATCCAGCCCCGGGTTGAACTTGAGTTTGCTCAACGGTTCCTTGAAACCGTCACTGTCGACCACGACAGGTGCGTTGGCTTTGCTGTTGTCTGCATTGGCGACGCCTGCACAGAGTAACGCAGCGATAAGCAGGAGGTATTTAGCCACGGAAGAACTCCAGCATAGCGTCGCTGTTGACGCGGTAATTAAGGTTGCCGCAATGGCCGCCCAGTGGATAAACGGTCAAACGATCACCGAAGGTCTTGCGCAGGAAACCGAGGTCGCCAGGGCCGAGGATCACGTCGTCGGCGTTGTGCATGACGGCGATTTTCGGGCTGTCGTGCAGGTAATCCTTGAGCGCATACAGGCTGACCTGGTCGATCAGTTGCAGCAGGCTGCCGCCATCGGTGCGGGCACGCCACATCGGGATAACCTGCTCGGTGATGTAGCAGTCGAAGTCGCATTGCAGCGCACGCTTGAGGAACGGCGTGAGGCTGGTGCCTTCGGTGATCGGGTATTTCGGCGGGGTGATCAGGCCACGACGGTTGATCAGGTCCGAGGTAAAGGCAATGTCGGCCGCCGAAAAGCGGAACGAAGTGCCGATCAGCATGGCCATCTGTTCGTTGGTCAGGTGCTGCTTGGACTGCTGGAAGTCGTAGAGCAGGGCATCGTTGAGGTCGATGTAGCCTTTTTGCTGGAAGTAGCGGGTCAGTTTGTTCAGCACCAGTTCATAGAAGGTGGTGCTGTTGTTGATGCCCTTGACCTCGGTCTGGACCAGCTTGTCCAGGTTGGTGATCGAGGTATAGAGGTTGACCGGTGGATTGAGCAGCAAGACTTTCTTGAAGTTGAAGCTGCGACGGGTTTCGTCCAGGTGCGCGACGAAAGCCGCGTCCAGCGCGCCCAGGCTGTAACCGGTCAGGTAGTAATCGGTGACGGCGACGTTCGGGTTTTGCGCCCGCACAGCCTGCATCACCCGGTACATGTCTTCGGCGTCTTCCTTGGTGATACCGGGTGTGGCAAAGCGTGAAGCCGCGCTCATGAAGTCGAAGCTGGTGGGCGACGACAGTTGCACCACGTGATAACCGGCCTTGTAGTAGAGCTTTTTCAGGTATTCGTTGAGGCTGCTGTCATAACGCGCGCCAGTGCCAGCGATCAGGAAGATCAACGGCGCTGCCTTGTCTTGCGTGGCGATGCGGTAGGTCAGCTTTTTGACCGGCCAGAAGTTGTCCGGCAATTCGAATGCACGCTCCGGGCGTAGCGTCACGCTGCGTGTCTGTTGGTCGATGTCGTCGTCCAGCGGCAACTCCGGACGCAGGTCCGGAGGAGTCGTGGCGATGGTCGCCTCGAACGGGTTGGTCAAGGGGTAGCCATAACTGGCGGCGTCGATATCGACCGCCAGTGCGGACGCACTCAAAATAAGGCCGCCAAACAGGGCGGCGAAGCGCAAGGAACGGAGCATGACTAGATCCCTTAGAGGAAGGTGCCGAATGAAGTTCGCAGGCTATGACCACGGGGTTTGCGCCAAAGTGCCATGCTGCGGCACCAATCAGGACGTATTTCGGATCAATAGTAGCTGGACGATACACTTTGCAGCTATTTCGTGACCAGTTATCTGTTACGCGCGTTTGCTTCGCGCTGTCGGAGGATTAAGCTGGCCGCCGTTTTCGTTGATTGGAGTGCTTCATGTCCCGCCGTCTGCCTGTGATTCTGCTGCTTGTTTTGCTGCCTTTATGGCTGGCCGCCAGTTATGGCGCGCGTTATGGCTTTATGGAGGATGCGCAGTGGGTTGGCATCTGCGTGGATGAGGCGAGCCGCTGGGAATGCCAGATCCGTTCGAGCCTGGGCTTGATGATTCACTTCAAGGTATTGGGCTTTGCCGCACTGGCCGCTGCGATCATCGGTTTTGTGGTTCCGGGCCGTGCCGGGTGGTGGCTGGCGGTGTTGGCGCTGGCGTTCGGGTTTCCGGCGTTGGCGTTGTACAACACAACTTTGGCGGTTTTTGCGGTGGTGATTGCGGGGTTGCGCCTGGTTCGGGCGTCTCGTAGCGCCTGAGAGTCGGTCTTCGCGGGCAAGCCTCGCTCCTACAGAATCTGCTCGTTCATAAAATGACGAACGACTCAATACCGTAGGAGCGAGGCTTGCCCGCGAAGAGGCCAGCCGCTGCGCTGAAGATCAGCCCTTGCGAACCCGCAAGCAACGCCACAACGCCGCCACCATCAACACACTCACCAGCGCCCAACCCCAGGCCTGCTGGTTCTGCAAGCCTTCAACGAACAACTGCGGCGCAATGCCGGCGCCGATGATGAAGGTCAGCAGGGCGATTTCACGGCGTGGCACGCTCACCGGACGGCACAGGTAAACCAGCGCCGGCAGGATAAATGCGACGCTAGGAAAACTGCGATAGCGCGGATCGAACACCAACTCCAGCATCATCACCGCCGCCGCAAAACCTGCCGCAGCGACCAGCCAGCCCGCTCGACGCTCCAGCGCGTTGAACGCACGCTCACGCCAACCAGTACGAGCGCTCAGGGTCAGCGCGGCATGTGCCAGCACCAACAGATTCAAACCCGTCAGCAACGCCACCCACAACCATTCACTGGCAAAACGCGTCGTCACACGCGCCAGATCGCCCCAGGCGCCAATCGAGCAAGCAGCCAGTGCGCCGAGCAGCGGTAGCACCAAGGCCGAGCGCGTGGTGCGTACACGCCCGCCGAGCATCAGCGTGCCAAGGAAGATCAACCCGCCAACGGCCAGCCACTGCGACCAGTACGGCACGTTCGACACGGGACCGGCCAGCACGCCTTTGTCCTGGCGATCAGCATCGAACAGCCCCCAGTAACCACCGACGGCACCTTCGCTGGCACGTTTCCACGGCTGGTCGAAAGCTTCGATCAAGTTGTAATGCCAGCCTTGCTGCTCGGCCATGATGACAAAACCACGGATGAACTTGGCTTCATTAACCCGGCTCGGCAGGGCGGTTTCGCGCTGACGGCCTTCACTCGGCCAGCCGGTTTCGCCAATCATTACGTCCTTGGGCGCGAATTTGTTGCCGAACACCTGACGCACTTCAGCCACATGCTGCAGCGCCGCGTCGATGTTCGAGGGATCGTCTTCCCAGTACGGCAGCAAATGGATGGTCAGGAAATCCACCGCCGGGGCGATTTCCGGGTGCTTGAGCCAGAACTCCCAGACATCGGCGTAAGTGACCGGCTGCTTGACCTGGCTTTTGACTTTATTGATCAGCTTCGCCAGTTGCGCACCGGTGATTTCCTTGCGCAACAGGGTTTCGTTGCCGACGATCACCGACGTCACCACGTCCGCGTTGGCGTTGGCCGAGGCGATCAGCAGGTCGACTTCTTTCTCGGTGTCTACCGGGTTGCTGTTGACCCAGGCACCGATCATCAGTTTCAGACCATGCTTGCGCGCCAAATCGGGCAGCGCCTCAAGGCCGGTCATGGAATAGGTGCGGATGCACTCGAAGCTTTTGGCCAGCAGCGCGAGGTCGGCGTCCATGCGCTCGGGGCGCAACTTGAACGGCACGTCGAATGGCGACTGGTCTTTATCAAAAGGGGTGTAGGAGGCGCATTGCAGCTTATGCGTCGCGCTGGCCACGTCCGGCAGAATCACCGGTTTGCCGAGGCCGTACCAGAAGCCGCTGAGGGCAAACAGCCCCAGCAGGCAAGCGAAAAGATAAGCCAAAAAAGGAAAGCGGGATGTCGCGGGCATGGTCAGGCCGTCTGGGAGCAAAGCCGCGCATGTTACCTGCATTTGCCCCGCGCTTGGGCCCTTGCATGATTTTGACATGCAAAGTTCGGGCGGATTGGCCGGTGGGCTTTCTGTGCACTAGATTAATGGCGATCTGATGTCGTTTCTCGATGCCTTGAGGTCGCTGACAGAGCAGGTCGCGGTTGTCGTCAGGTTGATGATCGACGCATCAGTGCTCTCATTGAAAATCACGCTGATGTTCGAACGAGTTTGCGGTGGGCGTGGTGGGGGCGCTGTGCACCATAACAATACGTTGACGCGACTCGGCACCCGTCGAGCGCAGCACTTTCGGGGAAGTAACGATGAAGATGCGACGACTTTTAGGCGCCGGTGCCGCTCTGGTGCTTGCGATTGGCTCCACGATGGCCAATGCCGAGAGCAAAACCCTGAGCATCGGTTACGTTGACGGCTGGTCCGACAGCGTCGCGACCACGCATGTGGCCGCCGAAGTGATCAAGCAGAAGCTGGGTTATGACGTGAAACTTCAAGCCGTCGCCACCGGGATCATGTGGCAGGGTGTGGCCACCGGCAAACTCGACGCCATGTTGTCCGCCTGGCTGCCGGTGACTCACGGCGAATACTGGACCAAGAACAAGGATCAAGTCGTCGATTACGGTCCGAACTTCAAGGATGCAAAAATCGGCTTGATCGTGCCGGAGTACGTCAAGGCCAAAACCATTGACGACCTGAAAACGGACGACACCTTCAAAAAACGCATCGTCGGCATCGACGCCGGTTCGGGCGTGATGCTTAAAACCGAGCAGGCGATCAAGGATTATGACCTGACCGGGTATCAACTCAAGGCCAGTTCCGGCGCCGGCATGATTGCCGAGTTGACCCGTGCCGAGAAGAAAAATGAATCCATTGCCGTGACCGGTTGGGTGCCGCACTGGATGTTCGCCAAGTGGAAACTGCGTTTCCTGGACGACCCGAAAGGCGTTTATGGCGCGGCTGAAACCGTAAACAACATCGGTAGCAAAGAACTGGCAACCAAGGCACCGGAAGTTGCCAAGTTCCTGAAGAACTTCCAGTGGGCGTCGAAAGACGAAATCGGCGAAGTCATGTTGGCGATTCAAGATGGCGCCAAGCCTGAAGCGGCTGCGAAGGATTGGGTGGCGAAACACCCAGAGCGCGTTGCAGACTGGACCAAGTGATTTGAGCTGAAGGCTCTATTCAGCACCTCTAAAGGCCCCTTGGCAGTTCTGCCAAGGGGCCTTTTGTTTTTCTTGTAGGAGCCAGGCTTGCCGGCGAAGCGATCGTGAGGACGCCTTCGCCGGCAAGCCTGGCTCCTACAAATGTTGCGTCACACCAGAAAATGGCGATTCTGTCATGTCGTTCTAATACTAAGGTCGTCTGGAACCTGGCCCGCAGCCGCATAGAGTGGATCACGTTCCAACTTCATCTGTGCTGCGAGGATAAAAACAATGAACGACAGCATTTACCTCTCGATTCAAAACAGCCCGCGCTTCAAGGAGCTGGTTAGTAAGCGAGAAAGGTTCGCCTGGATTCTTTCGGCGATCATGCTTGGGCTTTACTCCGGATTCATCCTTTTGATTGCTTACGGGCCGCATATTCTGGGGGCGAAAATCAGCCCTGAATCTTCGATTACCTGGGGGATACCGATTGGTGTCGGGCTGATTCTCTCGGCCTTTATCCTGACTGCAATCTACGTACGACGCGCCAATGGCGAATTCGACGACCTGAACAATGCGATTCTCAAGGAGGCTCAGCAATGATCCGGCGTCTAATGGCTCTATTGAGCATCGCAGCCTTTGCACCTGGCGCCTGGGCGGCTGAAGCCCTGACTGGCGAAGTGCACAAACAACCGCTCAACGTTTCCGCGATCCTGATGTTCGTGGCGTTTGTCGGTTTGACCCTGTGCATCACTTACTGGGCTTCCAAGCGTAACAACTCGGCGGCCGACTACTATGCGGCGGGCGGCAAGATCACCGGTTTCCAGAACGGCCTGGCCATTGCCGGTGACTACATGTCAGCGGCGTCTTTCCTGGGTATTTCCGCCCTGGTGTTCACCTCCGGCTACGACGGCCTGATCTACTCGATCGGCTTCCTGGTGGGCTGGCCGATCATTCTGTTCCTGATCGCCGAGCGCCTGCGTAACCTGGGCAAGTACACCTTTGCCGACGTGGCGTCCTACCGTCTCGGGCAAACCCAGATCCGCACGCTGTCCGCTTGCGGTTCGCTGGTGGTAGTGGCGTTCTACCTGATCGCGCAAATGGTGGGTGCCGGCAAGCTGATCCAGCTGCTGTTCGGTCTCGACTACTACGTTGCGGTGATCCTGGTCGGTATTCTGATGTGCATGTACGTGCTGTTCGGCGGCATGCTGGCGACCACTTGGGTGCAGATCATCAAGGCTGTGTTGCTGCTGTCCGGTGCCTCGTTCATGGCACTGATGGTGATGAAGCACGTCAACTTCGACTTCAACGTGCTGTTCTCCGAGGCGATCAAGGTTCACGCCAAAGGCGAAGCGATCATGAGCCCGGGCGGTCTGGTGAAAGACCCGATCTCTGCGTTCTCTCTTGGTCTGGCGCTGATGTTCGGTACCGCAGGCCTGCCACACATCCTGATGCGCTTCTTCACCGTGAGTGACGCGAAGGAAGCTCGCAAGAGCGTGCTGTACGCAACCGGCTTCATTGGTTACTTCTACATCCTGACCTTCATCATCGGCTTCGGCGCGATCTTGCTGGTGAGCACCAATCCTGCGTTTAAAGATGCGGCTGGCGCGCTGTTGGGCGGCAACAACATGGCGGCGGTGCACTTGGCCAACGCGGTCGGTGGCAGTGTGTTCCTGGGCTTCATCTCGGCGGTGGCGTTCGCGACCATTCTGGCGGTTGTGGCGGGTTTGACCCTGGCTGGTGCTACGGCGGTGTCTCACGACCTTTACGCCAGTGTGATCAAGAAGGGCAAGGCCAACGACAAGGATGAGATTCGCGTCTCGAAAATCACCACCGTTTGTCTGGGTGTGTTGGCGATCGGCCTGGGCATTCTGTTCGAAAGCCAGAACATCGCGTTCATGGTGGGCCTGGCGTTCTCCATCGCGGCGAGCTGTAACTTCCCGGTGCTGCTGCTTTCCATGTACTGGAAGAAGCTGACCACTCGCGGTGCGATGATTGGTGGCTGGTTGGGTCTGGTGAGTGCGGTTGGTTTGATGGTGCTTGGTCCAACCATCTGGGTGCAGATTCTGCATCACGAGAAGGCTATCTTCCCGTATGAGTACCCGGCGCTGTTCTCCATGGCCATTGCGTTCATCGGGATCTGGTTCTTCTCGATCACTGACAAGTCCACGGCTGGCGTTAATGAGCGGGCGCTGTTCTTCCCGCAGTTTGTTCGTTCGCAGACCGGTTTGGGGGCGAGTGGGGCGGTTTCTCACTAAGGCTTCGCGTTTGTCTGTGTAAGTTGCGTTAAACGAAAAATGCCCCGGTCGAGAGATCGGGGCATTTTTTTTGGGGGGAGTGTTGCGTGGACTCCTGTGGGAGTGAGCCTGCTCGCGATGACTGTGTGTCAGGTGACGAGTTTTTTGATGGTGTACATATCCATTTCTGCGGTAACGGCTTCTATTGGTTCCGCCCTTACGGCGGGTCACTTGGAAGAGCGCCAAGTAACCAAGCGCTTTTCGCCCCTGACGTACGGTGCCTCGCTGTGGCTCGGCATGCCCTCGCTCCGGTCCTGCTCCGTGGGCCCGCCGCCATCGGCCATCCATGGCCGGGGGCGGCTACCGCGGCATCCTTGCCGCGGTGCCCACTGCGCAGAACCTCCGCTCGGCCTCCCTACGGGGCAGATCAAGATCAAAAGCAAGATCAAGATCAAGGCGGCCGACCGGCCGACCTGAGCTCAAGTGCACGCGTAAACCCAGCGCACACACGTCCCCTGTAGGAGCTGTCGAGTGAAACGAGGCTGCGATCTTTTGATCTTGCCGTTGCTTTGCCCGACCTACGCAATGCGTGCGTTCGACCTCAGCAGATCAAAAGCCACAACAAGATCAAAAGATCGCAGCCTCGTTTCACTCGACAGCTCCTACAGTAAGGAGGTGTACGCGCGCTGTTCACCACTCAACAGGCCGAGCGTTAGCTCGCCTGCAGCTTTTGATCTTGATGCACCGCCCCCTCGAGAGGCCGAGTGGAGGTTCTGCGCAGTGGGCAACCCGGCATGGATGCCGGGTTAGCCGCCCCCGGCCATGGATGGCCGATGGCGGCGGGCCCACGGAGCAGGACCGGAGCGAGGGCATGCCGAGCCACAGCGAGGCACCCAACGAAAGGGGCAAGAGCCCTTGGTTACTTGGGGCTCTTCCAAGTGACCCGCTGTAAGAGCGGAACCCTAAGTCGCCGTGACCGAAAAAACGGATATGTACACAACCAAAAACCCAGTCGGCCCTAAGGCCGCTGAGACCGCACAGACCGCACAAACAAAAACGGCCTCTATATAAATAGAGGCCGTTCCCGGTACAACTCAAGACGTTATCGCAAGACAGGTCTTATTTGCGGTCTTCCAGCTTGGTGATATCACGCGACTCGTAGCCGGTGTACAGCTGGCGCGGACGGCCAATCTTGTACGGGCTGGAGAGCATTTCTTTCCAGTGGGAGATCCAGCCGACAGTCCGCGCCAGAGCGAAGATTACCGTGAACATGCTGGTAGGAATGCCGATCGCCTTGAGGATGATCCCCGAGTAGAAGTCGACGTTCGGGTACAGCGAGCGTTCGATGAAGTACGGGTCGGTCAGGGCAATCTCTTCCAGGCGCATGGCCAGTTCGAGTTGCTTGTCGTGCTTGATCCCCAGTTCCTTCAACACTTCGTCGCAGGTCTGCTTCATCACGGTGGCGCGTGGGTCGCGGTTCTTGTAAACCCGGTGACCGAAGCCCATCAGCTTGAACGGATCGTTCTTGTCCTTGGCCTTGGCGATGTACTTGTCGATGTTCGACACATCGCCAATTTCATCGAGCATGGTCAGAACAGCTTCGTTCGCGCCGCCGTGGGCAGGGCCCCACAGTGCAGCGATGCCGGCGGCGATACAGGCGAACGGGTTGGCACCCGAAGAGCCGGCCAGGCGTACGGTGGAAGTCGATGCGTTCTGCTCGTGGTCGGCATGGAGGATGAAAATCCGGTCCATGGCCTTGGCGAGTACCGGGCTGATCGGTTTGATCTCGCACGGGGTGTTGAACATCATGTGCAGGAAGTTTTCCGCGTACGTCAGGTCATTGCGCGGGTACATCATGGGTTGGCCCATGGAGTACTTGTAAACCATCGCTGCCAGGGTCGGCATCTTGGCAACCAGGCGGATCGCGGAGATTTCGCGATGCTGCGGGTTATTGATGTCGAGGGAGTCGTGGTAGAAGGCCGAGAGGGCGCCGACTACACCGCACATGACGGCCATTGGGTGGGCGTCGCGACGGAAGCCGTTGAAGAAGGTCTTCAGCTGCTCGTGAACCATCGTGTGGTTCTTCACGGTGCTGACAAACTGGGCCTTCTGTTCTGCGGTCGGCAATTCGCCGTTGAGCAGCAGATAGCAGGTTTCCAGGTAGTCCGATTTTTCAGCCAGCTGTTCGATCGGGTAACCGCGGTGCAGCAGAATGCCGTTGTCGCCGTCGATATAGGTGATCTTCGACTCGCAGGAAGCTGTCGACATGAAACCAGGGTCAAAGGTGAAACGGCCCGTGGCCGTCAGGCCCCGAACATCGATTACATCGGGACCAACGGTGCCGGTTAAAATGGGCAGCTCGACGGGGGCTGCGCCCTCGATGATCAACTGCGCTTTTTTGTCAGCCATGTGGCCTCCTATTTATGCTTGAAATCATCAGACAGACCCCCCACGCAGGGCCCGCACCACTATAGTGAGATAAATTCGAATGTCAATTTGCCTAAAGTCTTGCTCCAGAAGGCTTTAACCGGACTTTTTCCTCGAAATTGACTGCCATTTACGCCTTTTATCCAACTTGTGCAATGAGCTATTAGGGGAAGGTGAACGCGTTGTCATTAGTAGCCTAACTGTCTATACTCGGCCTCCGACCGCCAGGGGCTTTTGGGCCTGCTTTACTGGGGGTCGCACTCCCTGGGTGGTGGGTACCTGACCAGTGCACTCCCCAACAACTTTGCCCTGATTGTTAGGGGCTCTTCAGTGTGAAAAAAAGCCGTGAATAGCCAACGACCTGTAAACCTAGACCTAAGGACCATCAAACTCCCAGTCACTGCTTACACGTCCATTCTTCACCGAATCTCCGGAATCATTCTCTTTGTCAGCCTGGCCATCATGCTTTATGCATTGGACAAGTCGCTCGACTCGGAAGAAGGCTTCGGCCAGGTGAAAGCGTGTCTGACCAGTCCGCTAGCCAAGCTAGTGATTTGGGGCATCCTGTCCGCCTTGCTGTATCACCTGGTTGCCGGTGTGCGCCATTTGATGATGGACATGGGCATCGGCGAGTCGCTTGAAGGCGGCAAACTGGGCTCGAAAATCGTTATCGCCGTTTCCGTGGTGGTAATCGTTCTGGCAGGAGTCTGGATATGGTAACTAACGTCACGAACCTGTCGCGTTCGGGCCTCTATGACTGGATGGCACAACGTGTGTCTGCGGTCGTTCTCGCGGCTTACTTCATTTTCCTGATCGGATACGTCGTCGCCAACCCTGGCATCGGCTACGCCCAATGGCATGAACTGTTCGCAAGCAACTGGATGCGTATTTTCAGTCTCCTGGCCCTCGTTGCCCTCGGCGCTCACGCCTGGGTCGGCATGTGGACCATCGCGACCGACTACCTGACGCCAATGGCGTTCGGCAAGTCCGCGACTGCAATACGTTTCCTTTTCCAGGCGGTATGCGGCGTTGCGATGTTCGCTTACTTCGTCTGGGGTGTGCAGATTCTCTGGGGTATCTGATTCATGTCTACTACCGTTAATACGCTTTCGTTCGACGCCATCATCATTGGCGGCGGCGGTGCTGGCATGCGCGCTGCGCTGCAGCTGGCACAAGGTGGTCACAAGACTGCCGTAGTTACCAAGGTTTTCCCGACTCGTTCGCACACTGTATCCGCCCAGGGTGGCATCACCTGCGCCATCGCCTCGGCAGATCCGAACGATGACTGGCGCTGGCACATGTACGATACCGTCAAGGGTTCCGACTACATCGGTGACCAGGACGCTATCGAATACATGTGTTCCGTAGGCCCGGAAGCCGTTTTCGAGCTCGAGCACATGGGTTTGCCGTTCTCCCGTACCGAGCAGGGCCGCATCTATCAGCGTCCGTTCGGCGGTCAGTCGAAAGACTTCGGTAAAGGTGGCCAGGCTGCACGTACGTGCGCCGCTGCCGACCGTACCGGTCACGCTCTGCTGCACACCTTGTACCAGGCCAACCTGAAGGCCGGCACCGTATTCCTCAACGAATACTACGGCGTCGACCTGGTGAAGAACGAAGACGGTGCCTTTGTCGGCATGATCGTCATCTGCATCGAAACTGGCGAAACTTCCTACGTCCGCGCTAACGCCACCGTACTGGCGACTGGCGGTGCAGGTCGTATCTACTCGTCCACCACCAATGCCCTGATCAACACCGGTGACGGCGTCGGCATGGCTCTGCGTGCTGGCGTGCCGGTACAAGACATCGAAATGTGGCAGTTCCACCCGACCGGCATCGCCGGCGCCGGTGTACTGGTTACAGAAGGCTGCCGCGGTGAAGGCGGCTACCTGATCAACAAGCACGGCGAGCGTTTCATGGAACGTTATGCTCCGAACGCGAAAGACCTTGCTGGTCGTGACGTGGTTGCCCGTTCGATGGTTAAAGAAATCATCGCCGGCAACGGTTGCGGTCCGGATGGCGACCACGTAATGCTGAAACTCGATCACCTCGGTGAAGAAGTTCTGCACAGCCGTCTGCCAGGCATCATGGAACTGTCCAAGACCTTCGCTCACGTCGATCCAGCCGTGGCGCCGATTCCGGTCGTTCCAACCTGCCACTATATGATGGGCGGCGTTGCCACCAACATTCATGGCCAGGCAATCACCCAGGACGCCGACGGCGTCGACCAGATCATTCCTGGTCTGTTCGCCGTGGGCGAAGTGGCGTGCGTATCTGTTCACGGTGCCAACCGTCTGGGCGGCAACTCGCTGCTCGACCTGGTGGTATTCGGCCGTGCGGCCGGTCTGTTCCTGGAGCAGACCCTGAAAGAAGGCGTTGATTACGCCCGTCCTCGCCAGTCCGACATCGACGCTGCCTTGGCGCGTCTCGATGGCCTGAACTCGCGTACCGAAGGCGAAGACGTCGCCACCCTGCGTAAAGAACTGCAAAGCTGCATGCAGAACTACTTCGGTGTATTCCGTACCGGCGAATACATGCAGAAGGGTATTGCCCAGCTGGCTGATCTGCGTGGCCGTATCGCCAACGTCAAGATCAACGACAAGAGCCAGGCGTTCAACACCGCTCGAATCGAAGCCCTGGAACTGCAGAACCTGCTGGAAGTGGCCGAAGCCACCGCCATCGCTGCAGAGATCCGCAAAGAGTCCCGCGGCGCTCACGCCCGTGAAGACTACGAAGATCGCGACGACGAAAACTGGCTGTGCCACACCCTGTACTTCCCGGGTGACAAGCGCGTGACCAAGCGTGCTGTGAACTTCTCGCCGAAGACTGTTCCGACTTTTGAACCTAAGATTCGGACTTATTAAGGGTGGCCGCCATGTTGCAAGTCAGTGTTTATCGCTACAACCCTGATCAGGACGCTGCGCCGTTCATGCAGGAATTCCAGGTCGATACCGGTGGTAAAGACCTGATGGTGCTGGACGTGCTGGCCCTGATCAAAGAGCAGGATGAAGGTTTCTCCTATCGTCGCTCTTGCCGTGAAGGCGTTTGCGGTTCCGACGGCATGAACATCAACGGCAAAAACGGCCTGGCCTGCGTCACGCCGCTGTCTTCTGTCGTAAAAGGTAACAAGCTGATCGTTCGTCCGCTGCCAGGTTTGCCGGTTATCCGTGACCTGGTCGTCGATATGAGCATCTTCTACAAGCAATACGAGAAGGTTAAGCCATACCTGCAGAACGACACGCCGGCTCCGGCCATCGAACGTCTGCAGACCCCTGAAGAGCGTGAAAAGCTCGACGGTCTGTACGAGTGCATCCTGTGCGCTTGCTGCTCGACCTCTTGCCCGTCCTTCTGGTGGAACCCGGACAAGTTCCTGGGTCCAGCTGCCCTGCTGCAAGCGTACCGCTTCCTGGCAGACAGCCGCGACACCAAGACTGCCGAGCGTCTGGCTTCGCTGGATGACCCGTTCAGCGTATTCCGCTGCCGCGGGATCATGAACTGCGTCAACGTCTGTCCGAAAGGCCTGAACCCGACTAAGGCCATCGGTCACGTACGTAACATGCTGCTGCAAAGCGGCGTGTGATTCAGCTGTAAAGGCAGGACCGTTGTACCCGTAGATGCTACGGCGCAGGCTTCAACCGGCGCCGTAGTTTTAACCTGGGCAGCAGCTTACAAGGCTGCGGCTCTTATTTTGAAGAAATGAGACAAGCAGGGGCATCCGGGCTGGTACCCGGACTATCAGCGTGATCCTAAGTGGCTTGTTTTGGTCGCTGCATTCGGACTTCTGCAAGTTTGCTCGGTGTCGACGCCGGTGGTGTTCCCCTAACCGAGGGTGACCAAGCATGCAAGAAAGCGTGATGCAGCGCATGTGGAACAGCGCCTACCTTTCAGGTGGAAACGCTGCCTATGTGGAAGAGCTTTATGAGCTCTACCTGCACGACCCTAACGCTGTGCCAGAAGAGTGGCGCACCTACTTTCAGAAGCTGCCTATTGACGGCAACTCTGCCACCGATGTTTCGCACTCCACAATTCGCGATCATTTCGTGCTGCTGGCAAAGAACCAGCGCCGCGCCCAACCGGTTTCCGCCGGGAGCGTGAGCAGTGAGCACGAGAAGAAGCAAGTTGAAGTGCTGCGATTGATCCAGGCCTACCGTATGCGTGGCCACCAGGCAGCCCAGCTTGACCCGCTGGGGCTGTGGCAGCGTCCTGCACCTGCAGACCTGTCGATCAATCATTACGGCTTGACCAATGCCGATCTTGATACGACCTTCCGTGCCGGCGACCTGTTCATCGGCAAAGAGGAGGCGAGCCTACGCGAAATTCACGAAGCGTTGCAGCAGACATATTGCCGCACCATCGGCGCTGAATTTACGCATATCACCGATTCCGAGCAGCGCCAGTGGTTCCAGCAGCGTCTGGAAAGCGTGCGTGGTCGTCCGACCTACTCCGCCGACATCAAGAGCCACTTGCTTGAGCGTGTCACCGCGGGTGAAGGCCTGGAAAAATACCTGGGCACCAAATACCCGGGCACCAAGCGTTTCGGTCTGGAAGGCGGCGAGAGCCTGATTCCGATGCTCGACGAACTGATCCAGCGTTCCGGTTCCTACGGCACCAAGGAAATCGTCATCGGCATGGCCCACCGTGGCCGTCTGAACGTGCTGGTCAACACCTTCGGCAAGAACCCGCGCGAGCTGTTCGACGAGTTCGAAGGCAAGAAGAAGGTCGAGCTGGGTTCCGGTGACGTTAAATATCACCAGGGCTTCTCGTCCAACGTCATGACCACCGGCGGTGAAGTTCACCTCGCGATGGCGTTCAACCCGTCCCACCTGGAAATCGTATCTCCAGTGGTCGAGGGTTCGGTTCGCGCCCGTCAGGATCGTCGTAACGACCCTACCGGCGAGAAGGTTCTGCCGATCTCCATCCACGGTGACGCGGCATTCGCCGGTCAGGGCGTGGTGATGGAAACCTTCCAGATGTCGCAGACCCGCGGTTTCAAAACCGGCGGCACCGTGCACATCGTGATCAACAACCAGGTTGGTTTCACCATCAGCAACCCGCTGGACTCGCGTTCCACCGAGTACGCGACCGACGTTGCGAAAATGATCCAGGCGCCGATCCTCCATGTGAATGGCGATGATCCGGAAGCCGTGTTGTTCGTGACCCAGCTGGCCATCGACTACCGCATGCAGTTCAAGCGTGACGTGGTGATCGACCTGGTCTGCTACCGTCGTCGCGGCCACAACGAGGCCGACGAGCCAAGCGGCACCCAGCCGATCATGTATCAGCAGATCACCAAGCAGCGCACCACCCGTGAGCTGTATGCCGATCGTCTGACCCAGGGCGGTGTACTCGACGCAGAGCGTGTTCAGGCGAAAGTCGACGAATACCGCAACGCGCTGGACAACGGTCTGCATGTTGTAAAAAGCCTGGTCAAAGAGCCGAACAAAGAGTTGTTCGTGGACTGGCGTCCGTATCTGGGCCACGCCTGGACTGCGCGTCACGACACGCGTTTCGACCTGAAAACCTTGCAGGAACTGTCCGCCAAGCTGCTGGAAATTCCGGAAGGCTTCGTGGTTCAGCGCCAGGTCTCGAAAATCTACGAAGACCGTCAGAAGATGCAAGCCGGCGGCCTGCCGATCAACTGGGGTTACGCCGAAACCATGGCGTACGCGACCCTGGCGTTCGAAGGTCACCCGATTCGCATGACGGGTCAGGACATCGGTCGCGGTACGTTCTCGCACCGTCACGCTGTCTTGCACAACCAGAAAGACGCGGGCACCTACGTCCCGTTGCAAAACCTGTACAAAGGCCAGCCACGTTTCGACCTGTACGATTCGTTCCTGTCCGAAGAAGCCGTGCTGGCGTTCGAATACGGTTACTCGACCACCACGCCTGAGGCGCTGGTGATCTGGGAAGCCCAGTTCGGCGACTTCGCCAACGGTGCCCAGGTGGTTATCGACCAGTTCATCACCAGTGGCGAGCACAAGTGGGGCCGTCTCTGCGGTCTGACCATGCTGCTGCCGCACGGTTACGAAGGTCAGGGGCCAGAGCACTCGTCGGCACGTCTGGAGCGTTACCTGCAGCTGTGCGCCGAGCACAACATTCAGGTGGCTGTACCGACTACCCCGGCTCAGATCTACCACTTGCTGCGTCGTCAGGTGATTCGCCCGCTGCGCAAGCCGTTGATCGTTCTGACTCCGAAGTCGTTGCTGCGTCACAAACTGGCCGTATCGACCCTGGAAGATCTGGCCGAAGGTTCGTTCCAGACCGTTATCCCGGAAATCGATGCACTGGACCCGAAAAAGGTCGAGCGCGTTGTTCTGTGTAGCGGCAAGGTCTACTACGACCTGCTGGAAAAACGCCGTGCCGAAGGTCGTGATGACATCGCCATCGTGCGTATCGAGCAGCTGTACCCATTCCCTGAGGACGACTTGAACGAAGTCCTGGCTCCGTACACCAACCTCAAACATATCGTTTGGTGTCAGGAAGAGCCGATGAACCAGGGTGCCTGGTACTGCAGCCAGCATCACATGCGCCGCATCGTTGGCAATCACAACAAGTCGCTCGTACTCGAGTACGCCGGCCGTGATGCTTCTGCTGCACCTGCTTGTGGTTATGCATCGATGCACGCTGAGCAGCAGGAAAAACTGCTGCAAGACGCCTTTACTGTTTAACGCCTTCGCGCACCTGAAACCGAATTTAAGGACTCACAGATAATGGCTATCGAAATCAAAGCCCCCACTTTCCCGGAATCGGTTGCCGATGGCACCGTTGCCACCTGGCACAAAAAACCGGGCGACGCCGTCAAGCGTGACGACCTGATCGTCGACATCGAAACTGACAAAGTCGTACTGGAAGTGTTGGCCACCGCTGACGGCGTGCTGGGCGCTATCGTCAAGAACGAAGGCGACACCGTTCTGTCCGACGAAGTGCTGGGTTCCATCGAAGCGGGCGGCGCTGCTGCCGCTCCAGCCGCTGCCGCTGCTCCGGCCGCTGCACAAGCTGCTGCTCCAGCCGCTGAAGGCGAAGACGATCCTGTTGCTGCACCGGCTGCTCGCAAGCTGGCTGAAGAGAACGGCATCAACATCGCTTCCGTTGCCGGCACTGGCAAAGGCGGTCGTGTGACCAAGGAAGACGTGGTTGCAGCCGTTGCTGCCAAGAAAGCCGCTCCGGCTGCCGCGCCTGCCAAGGCTGCTGCTCCGGCTGCCGCTGCTCCTGTGTTCGCCGCTGGCGACCGCATCGAGAAGCGCGTTCCGATGACCCGCGTTCGCGCTACCGTGGCCAAGCGCCTGGTAGAAGCCCAATCGAACATGGCGATGCTGACCACTTTCAACGAAGTCGACATGACTGAAGTCATGGCCCTGCGTTCGAAGTACAAGGACCTGTTCGAGAAGTCCCACAACGGCGTACGCCTGGGCTTCATGTCGTTCTTCGTCAAGGCTGCCACCGAAGCGCTGAAACGCTTCCCGGCTGTCAACGCGTCGATCGACGGTGCCGACATCGTTTACCACGGCTACGCTGACGTCGGTGTGGCTGTTTCCAGCGACCGCGGCCTGGTTGTACCGGTTCTGCGTAACGCCGAACTGATGAGCCTGGCTGAAATCGAAGGCGGCATCGCCACCTTCGGCAAGAAGGCTCGCGACGGCAAACTGTCGATGGACGAAATGACCGGCGGTACGTTCACCATCACCAACGGTGGTACCTTCGGTTCGATGATGTCGACCCCGATCGTCAACCCGCCACAAGCGGCCATCCTGGGCATGCACAACATTCTGCAGCGTCCTATGGCGATCAACGGTCAGGTCGTGATCCGTCCGATGATGTACCTGGCTCTGTCCTACGATCACCGTCTGATCGATGGCAAAGAAGCTGTGACCTTCCTGGTTACCATCAAGAACCTGCTGGAAGACCCGGCTCGTTTGCTGCTGGATATCTGATTTCGTTGCACGGGCCGGCCAGTGATGGGCGGCCCTCCTGTAATGACCAGCTTCGTCCCACGACAATCCCCAAAAGGGATTGTCCGGTTTGATTCGAGAAGGAATGACACATGACTCAGAAATTCGACGTGGTAGTGATTGGCGCGGGCCCTGGCGGTTACGTGGCTGCCATTAAAGCAGCGCAACTGGGCCTCTCCACTGCCTGCATCGAGAAATACACCGACAAGGAAGGCAAACTGGCCCTCGGCGGTACTTGCCTGAACGTCGGCTGCATTCCATCCAAGGCGCTGCTGGACAGCTCCTGGAAATACAAGGAAGCCAAAGAGGGCTTCGCCATCCACGGTATCAATCACGCTGGCGTGACCATGGACGTGGCGGCAATGGTTGGCCGTAAAGCCAACATCGTCAAAGGCCTGACCTCTGGCGTTGCCACCCTGTTCAAGGCGAACGGCGTCACTTCCCTGCAAGGCCACGGCAAACTGCTGGCCGGCAAGAAAGTCGAACTGACCAAGCCGGACGGCACCGTTGAAATCATCGAAGCCGAGAACGTGATTCTGGCTTCGGGCTCGCGTCCGATCGACATTCCACCGGCTCCGGTTGACCAGAACGTGATCGTCGATTCGACCGGCGCACTGGAATTCCAATCCGTACCTAAGCGTCTGGGCGTGATCGGCGCTGGCGTCATCGGTCTGGAACTGGGTTCGGTATGGTCGCGTCTGGGTTCGGAAGTGGTTGTCCTGGAAGCGCTGGAGAAGTTCCTGCCAGCCGCTGACGACGCCGTTTCCAAAGAAGCCTTCAAGACCCTGACCAAACAAGGTCTGGACATCAAGCTGGGCGCTCGCGTCACCGGTTCCAAAGTGAACGGCGACGAAGTCGTTGTGAACTACACCGATGCCAACGGCGAACAGAACATCACCTTCGACAAGCTGATCGTTGCCGTTGGTCGCCGTCCAGTGACCACCGAACTGTTGGCTGCCGACAGCGGTGTGAACATCGACGAGCGCGGTTTCGTATTCGTTGACGACCAGTGCGCCACCAGCGTGCCGGGCGTTTACGCGATCGGTGACGTGGTTCGCGGCATGATGCTGGCGCACAAGGCGTCCGAAGAAGGCATCATGGTGGTTGAGCGCATCAAGGGCCACAAAGCCCAAATCAACTATGACCTGATCCCGTCTGTTATTTATACTCACCCGGAAATCGCGTGGGTCGGCAAAACCGAGCAGGTCTTGAAGGCTGAAGGCGTTGAAGTTAACGTTGGCACCTTCCCGTTCGCAGCCAGTGGCCGTGCCATGGCAGCCAACGACACCGGCGGTTTCGTCAAAGTGATCGCCGATGCCAAGACTGACCGCGTATTGGGCGTCCACGTGATTGGCCCGAGCGCTGCAGAACTGGTTCAGCAGGGCGCGATCGGCATGGAATTCGGCACTAGCGCTGAAGACCTGGGCATGATGGTTTTCTCCCATCCGACCCTGTCTGAAGCCTTGCACGAAGCCGCTTTGGCTGTGAATGGCGGCGCCATCCACATTGCCAACCGCAAGAAGCGTTAAGACAAGACAATAAGAAACCACGGCGGAAGGCCCGTCGTGAGCCTTGCGTGCAAGACTCACCGCGGAATGTCCGCCGGACGCAGCCTTGCGTAGTCTCACCGGTTATCCGGAACACCTACGCAAGCAGCAGTCACAGGTGGTGCGGCACTTGAACAAGTGCAGCACCGAATGCGCAGTACCTAACGAAGACGGTAATAAGCATGAATCTTCACGAGTATCAGGGTAAGCAGCTGTTCGCTGAATACGGCCTGCCAGTATCCCAGGGTTTCGCCGTAGACACCCCGGAAGCAGCAGCAGAAGCGTGCGACAAAATCGGCGGGACCGAATGGGTTGTCAAAGCCCAGGTTCACGCAGGTGGTCGCGGTAAAGCGGGCGGCGTTAAGCTGGTTCGCAGCAAAGAAGACGCCAAGGCCTTCGCACAGCAGTGGCTGGGCAAGCGTCTGGTGACTTACCAGACTGACGCCAATGGCCAGCCAGTCACCAAGATCCTGGTTGAATCGTGCACTGATATCGCTAAAGAGCTGTACCTGGGCGCTGTCGTTGACCGTTCGAGCCGTCGCATCGTGTTCATGGCTTCCACCGAAGGTGGCGTGGACATCGAGAAAATCGCTCACGACACTCCAGAAAAAATTCTGAAAGCCACTATCGATCCACTGGTTGGCGCTCAGCCATTCCAGGGTCGCGAGCTGGCATTCCAGCTGGGCCTGGAAGGCAAGCAAGTTGCTCAGTTCGCCAAGATCTTCGTAGGTCTGGCCAAGCTGTTCAAGGATCACGACCTGGCTCTGCTGGAAGTGAACCCGCTGGTGATCAAGGCTGACGGCGATCTGCATTGCCTCGACGCCAAGATCAACATCGACGCCAACGCCATGTACCGTCAGCCTAAGCTGAAGACTTTCCACGATCCGTCGCAAGACGATCCGCGCGAAGCGCACGCTGCCAAGTTCGAACTGAACTACGTAGCACTGGAAGGCAACATCGGTTGCATGGTCAACGGTGCTGGCCTGGCCATGGGTACCATGGACATCGTCAACCTGCATGGCGGCAAACCAGCCAACTTCCTCGACGTGGGCGGCGGTGCTACCAAAGAACGCGTTACCGAAGCGTTCAAGATCATCCTGTCCGACACTAACGTCGCAGCAGTATTGGTCAACATCTTCGGCGGCATCGTTCGTTGCGACATGATTGCCGAAGGCATCATCGGCGCTGTGAAAGAAGTCGGCGTGAAAATCCCGGTTGTTGTTCGCCTTGAAGGCAACAACGCTGAGCTGGGCGCTAAAGTACTGGCAGAAAGCGGTTTGAACATCATCGCTGCTACCAGCCTGACCGACGCTGCTCAACAAGTCGTTAAAGCTGCGGAGGGCAAATAATGAGCGTCCTGATCAATAAAGACACCAAAGTTATCTGCCAGGGTATTACCGGTTCGCAAGGTAGTTTTCACACCCAGCAAGCCATCGAATACGGCACCAAGATGGTTGGCGGCGTAACTCCGGGCAAAGGCGGCACCGAGCACCTGGGTCTGCCAGTGTTCAACACCGTGAAAGACGCTGTAGCTGCCACTGGCGCCACCGCCAGCGTGATCTACGTTCCAGCTCCTTTCTGCAAGGACTCCATCCTGGAAGCAGCGTTCGGCGGCATCAAGCTGATCGTTTGCATCACCGAAGGCATTCCTACCCTGGACATGCTGGATGCCAAGGTCAAGTGCGACGAGCTGGGCGTAGTCCTGATCGGTCCTAACTGCCCAGGCGTGATCACTCCAGGCGAATGCAAGATCGGCATCATGCCAGGTCACATTCACTTGCCAGGCAAGGTCGGTATCGTTTCCCGTTCCGGCACCCTGACCTACGAAGCTGTGAAGCAGACCACTGACGCCGGTTTCGGTCAGTCGACTTGCGTCGGCATCGGCGGTGACCCGATCCCGGGTTCGAACTTCATCGACATCCTGAAGCTGTTCCAGGAAGACCCGAAGACCGAAGCGATCGTAATGATCGGTGAGATCGGCGGTTCGGCTGAAGAAGAAGCGGCTGCCTACATCAAGGCACACGTGACCAAGCCGGTTGTTTCCTACATCGCTGGTGTGACTGCCCCTGCGGGCAAGCGCATGGGCCATGCTGGCGCAATCATCTCTGGCGGCAAAGGCACTGCAGACGAGAAGTTTGCTGCCCTGGAAGACGCAGGCGTTAAAACCGTGCGTTCGCTGGCAGACATCGGCAAGGCTTTGTCCGAGCTGACCGGTTGGGCGATCAAGTAAGCCTCGCGCTTAACTGACGCTTCACCAAACAAAGGCCACCTTCGGGTGGCCTTTGTCGTTTTTGAGAAGATCAAAAGATCGCAGCCTCGTTGCACTCGACAGCTCCTACAGAGTGCAACGAGGTTGCGATCTTTTGACCTTTAAATATGTAAACGCGACACAGAAATGTCGCGTATCGGATAGATCGCCCCTTAACAGTGCGTTTGTCGGGCAAATTCGTTAGGCTAGCCGCCATTTTTGCGTTTGCGTCCCACAAGGAAGCGTCGCGCTAAAGGGTCAGTCCTATACGGACCGACAGCATTTCCCTCACCCACAAGGGAAATCCCTCTCTAAATTCCGATTCAGTAGTGTGGTATTTCCTTAATGAAAGTTTTGAAAGGTCAGGACATCCTGGCACTTGGTTTTATGACGTTTGCCCTGTTTGTCGGGGCCGGCAACATCATCTTCCCGCCCATCGTCGGTTTGCAGTCCGGGCCCAATGTCTGGATGGCGGCGCTGGGCTTCTTGATCACAGCGGTCGGTCTGCCGGTCATCACGGTGGTTGCACTGGCCAAGGTCGGCGGCGCGATGGATGCGTTGAGCAGCCCGATCGGTAAAGTTGCAGGTGGTCTGCTGGCCGCCGCGTGCTACCTCGCCGTGGGCCCGCTGTTCGCCACGCCGCGCACCGCGACCGTGTCGTTCGAAGTGGGTCTGGCGCCGCTGACCGGGGAGAGCCCGCTGGCGCTGTTCCTCTACAGTTCGGTGTACTTCCTGCTGGTGTTCTTCATTTCGCTGTATCCGGGCCGTTTGCTGGATACCGTAGGACGTTTCCTCGCACCGCTGAAGATCATCGCCCTGGCCGCACTCGGCATCGCCGCATTCGCACTGCCGGCCGGTGATATCGGCGTGGCCACGCCTGAGTATGTCGCGGCGCCGTTCTCCCAGGGTTTCATCAATGGTTACCTGACCATGGATACTTTGGGCGCACTGGTGTTCGGCATCGTCATCGTCAACGCGATCCGCTCCCGTGGTGTCGAGTCGCCGGTATTGATCACCCGTTACGCGATCATCGCCGGGCTGATTGCCGGTGTGGGTCTGGCGCTGGTGTACGTCAGCCTGTTCCGTCTGGGTTCCGGAAGCCATGAAGTGGCGGCCGGTGCAACCAACGGCGCGGCGGTGTTGCACGCCTATGTCCAGCACACCTTCGGTTCGTTGGGCAGCGGTTTCCTTGCGGTGTTGATCTCCTTGGCCTGTCTGGTCACGGCGGTCGGTCTGACCTGCGCTTGCGCTGAATATTTCAGCCGTGTGCTGCCACTGTCCTACAAGACGCTGGTGATCATCCTGGCCGTGTTCTCGCTGTTTGTGTCCAACCTGGGCCTCACCAAGCTGATTGCGTTCTCGATCCCGGTGCTGACCGCGATTTACCCGCCGTGCATCGCGCTGGTAGCACTGAGCTTCTGCAAAGACTTCTGGCATGAACAGGGCCGCATCGTTGGCCCGGTGATGCTGGTGTCGTTCATTTTCGGCCTGATCGATGCGCTCAAGGGCGCGGGTCTGGCGGACTGGATGCCGACTCAGCTGTCCCACTTGCCGCTGAGCGAGCAAGGCCTGGCATGGCTGGTGCCGTCGGTGATGACCCTGGTGGTCGCGGTGGTGTGCGACCGTCTGCTGGGCAAGCGCGAAGAAGCGCTGGCTTAAGCGGCTAAAGGCCCGTCACAAGCGGGTCTTGAGCATCAACAGAAATGCCCCGTATCAATCGATACGGGGCATTTTTTATGCGCGCGGTGCAGTGTCTTTTTCCTTGAGCTAACGTCGAACCAGTACCCTGTAGGAGCGAGGCTTGCCCGCGAAGGCGGTGTAACAGGAGAAATTTATCGCCTGACACACCGCCTTCGCGGGCAAGCCTCGCTCCTACAAGGTCAATGCCAACGTCTCACAGGGAATTGCATGTCGTTCATCCACGCCAACATCATCCACATCCTCGCCGCCGTCTGGTTTGTCATCTGCTGGGGCGGCTACACCCGTTACGCCTCGTGGAAGGGTCGCGATACCGCGTGTCTGGCCAGTGTGCTGCACTTGTACCGTGAAGACTGGATGCGCCGAATGCTGCTGCGCGATAACCGCATCGCCGACGCCAGCGTGGTCGGCAACCTGGAGCGCAACGCCTCGTTCTTCGCCTCCAGCACGCTGATTATCCTGGCCGGCATTCTCACCGTACTCGGCGCGTCCGAGCGGGCTGTGTCGTTGCTGGCGGATATTCCGATGGTGCAACAGGCGTCGCAAGGCATGTCCGAGATCAAATTGCTGTGCCTGGCGCTGGTGTTTGTCTACGCGTTCTTCACCTTTAGCTGGTGCATGCGCCAGTACAACTTCGCCGCCATTTTGATTGGCTCGGCGCCAATGATCGGCGAGCGCCACGTGTCCGAGCAAGAGCGAAAAGCCTTTGCGGCCCGCGCGGCCCGGGTCATCTCCATGGCCGCCAACCAGTTCAACTTTGGCCTGCGCTCGTACTACTTCGGCATGACCATGCTGGCCTGGTTCGTCAGCCCGTGGCTGTTCATGTTGATGAGTGCCGGCGTGGTGCTGGTGCTGTATCGCCGGGAGTTTCATTCCGACGTTCTCGATGTGATGGTCTATACCCCTACAGAGGCGCCATTGCCCGAAGCCAATAAAGAGGCCGCTTGATGAGTATTCCGTTCTGGTGTGTGTTTATCAGCGCCTTGCTGATTTACGTAGCCCGCATGCCCGTGGCCAAGGCGATGAAAGAGCAGGGCGGTTACAACAATCACCTGCCGCGTCAGCAACAGGCACAACTGACCGGGTTCGGTGCCCGTGCGGTGGCGGCTCACCAGAATTGCTTCGAGGCTTTCATATTATTTGCGGTGGGGGTGTTGATGGCGCACACCACGCAAACGGCGGGGTGGCTGATCGATTCGTTGGCAATCATCTTCGTGATTACCCGAATCATTTATTTACTGTGTTATTGGGCTGATCTTGCCTGGCAGCGCAGTCTCGTGTGGGTCGTCGGACTAGTGTGTTGTTTGCTGCTGATGATTAGTCCGACGTTCAGGACCATTTTGCTCTAGCGCGAAAGGCCGGGGCATATTGCGCAGCCGCGTGATGGCGTTGTAACGTCCGGCTTCGGTTTCTCATGGAAGGCAGTTCTTGAACGGATTTCAAACGTGTCAGCCACCACGCCGCCGGCGCGGCTGGTGGGTGTGGGCCCTGATGGCCGGCAATGCGTTAGCGCAGGCCTCGCCATACGTGGTGCCTGTCGAGCCCAAGCCCGAAGCCAAGCGGTTCGGCGATTTCATGGTTGTCCCGCTGACATCCAGGGAACGGCTTCCAGGCTACGGACCGCAGTTGTCTATTACTTTTCGTTCCCAGAAGTACTGGCCCCTCGGTGCCTGGGAAGTCAATGATGTGCGGCCGATCAAGGCGCTGAGCGAAGGTCAGCCCATGCTGTTGGCGGTCACTTCGGGCTATAGCGGCGTCGGTACGCTGCTCATTAGCGTGCAAAATGGTGTGCCCTTGTCGCGCCTGTTAAGCCCAATCAACGATCTGAAATCTCCCGACTGGGGCGTGCCGCAACCAGGGCGTGAGGAGGTTTTGCTGTTCAGGGAATCCGGCCGAGCGCTGGATACCCGCACCGGCGAAGTGCTGTGGTTTGACACCCGGTTCAAGGCCAAGGTCTACAGCCCTTGGGGCGCACTGATGTCGGTGTCCCCGGACAATCGGCTGGCGGCGTACCTGACGTCCAGACAAATTTTGGTCGGCGGGCGTGAGGACGGCCTGGACGCTGCCTATCAGTTGCCGGCCGATGCCAACGTTGGTGAGTTGGACGACATTTCCAAGGCCGCATACGCCCAGGCAGTCAAGGCGCACGAGGACGGCAAGCCAAGCATAGATAACAACCGTCTGGCCCAGGACATGACGATTGCCTGGTTCGCAACGCGCTTCCACTGGCAGGCCAAAAACGGCTCGTGGGAGTTGGTCGGTCGTGGCCTCGGCCCCGCATTACCCCTTTCCGAGCGCTAAGCCTTTTGAAAAACTCACTAATGGGTCGTGGCGTCTTGCTGCTGATCGGTATCGCCGTGTTGCTGGGTGGCTGCGTCAGTCAGGATGGCGCCACCAACAGGGAATTCCTGTCCGAAAACCTGGACGCGCGCCAGGCGTTGCTGACGTTGGATGTCGCGTTCGCGCTGGCTCCCGATTACAAGCCGTCCCAAGGGCAGTTTTATGCAGATGACCGTATTACTTACAGCGGCTTCCCTCATATCGAGGTGCCTTATTACCAGAAAGGCCTCGATGTCGACATGGGGCTGACCGGGCTGCCCTATATACTGCCGATTCCCTATCCGGTGCCCAAGGTCGATACCGGGCGTAGCGAGTACAAGGTGTTTGGCCAGCGGCTGGACGAACAACGCTATCGTTTCGTGGTTCCGAGCAAGTCGAAGTGGAACAGCGGCCACACCTTCGCGTTGTTATTTCAGCGTCGTGAACGGCGGGAAACCATCACCTTTCGCTTCAATACGCAGACGTCCTGCACCTCGTCATTGAAGGTGATAACGCCGGAATACGGTTATCCATTATCCGTCAGCGCCAAGTTCAAAAACGAGGTGGGCTGTTTGACCGTGTGTGATGGCCGGCCGGGCTATGCGGGAGATTGTGCCTTTCAGCCGCCCCCAACTAGCGGCGGATAAAGTTGCTGTAACAGTAAATCACAGACAAAAGAAAACCCGCACTAGGCGGGTTTTCTTTATCACGCTAAAAACTGTTTTAGTTTTTAGGTGCTTCTTTTGCTGCCGCTTCGTTCGATTCAGCCTGAGCTTTGGCAGCTTCGGCGTTTTCTTTCGCAGCGTCGTTCACTTTATCCTGAGCTTTGTTCATGTCTTGCTGAGCTTGCTCAGCATGTTGGTTAGCATCTTGAGCTTTGTCCTCGGATTTTTTATCGCAAGCAGCGAGACCGAGGGAAGCGGTCAACATCAAGGCAATAGCTAAAGTCTTACGCATGGGGTGTATCTCCTTATGGAAAATATCTACTGGCCTTTCGAGCGCAGCCATCAGGGTTAAGTTCCTCAATTCGTTCAGATATATAAGATTATTCCCACGGGAACTTTTGCGAATACGCCTAATACGATCTCCGAATACTAAGAAGAGTGTTTATCACATGTCCAAAAACCCCGTTTTTGAGCGCGCGACGCGATTTCTTTCGGCGCTGAGGCACTGTCAGGTACTGGGTTTGCGCGTTCACAGCGCCAGCAGCGACGGACTGACGGTCATCTTGCCGTACAGCCCGCAAATCGTCGGTAATCCACAGACCGGGGTGATCCATGGTGGGGCGCTGACGTCCTTGATGGACACCGCGTGCGGCATGTCGACCCTCTGTGTCCTGCCTGAATTTGAAGTCTGCCCGACCCTCGATTTGCGCATCGACTACATGCACGCCGCCGAGCCTCACAAGGATGTCTACGGTTTCGCCCAATGCTATCGGGTGACCACCGACGTAATCTTCGCCCGAGGCTTTGCTTACCAGGACGACCCCGAACAGCCCATCGCTCATGTCGTTGGCACGTTCATGCGCATGGGCAAAGCCATCAAAGGTACCAAGGGCTTTGGTGGCGCGATCGCCGGAGGTGCGAAATGACTGACACGTTCAAGGAACAACTTCAGCAGGCCCACGAGAAGGGAGACTACGCCTCGCTGCTGCACCTGCTTCCCTACGCCAAGCTGATCGGTGTTGAATGTTCCCGTGTCGGGGATGAGCTGCTGTTTCGTCTGCCGGCCAACAAGGACAACATTGGTAACCCTTTACTGCCCGCCATACATGGTGGGGTGATCGCCGGGTTCATGGAGCTGTCCGCAGCGCTGCATCTTCTGATTTTTACCGGTTCGCCCGGTGTGCCGAAGATTATCGACTTCTCCCTCGATTACCTGCGAGCCGGGCAGTTTCGTGATACCTGGGCCAAATGTCAGGTCTGCCGCCAGGGCCGACGCGTGGCAAACGTGGCGATTACGGCCTGGCAGACCACCGAAGCCGAACCGATTGCCACCGCCCGCGGCCATTTCAAAATTGAAGAGCCCTTGAAATCCTGAACTCAGCCCCAAACTCTGATGACAACCCGCCGCCGACCCTTCAGGTCGCGGCCACTGCCATCTGATTGGAGTTTGATGACCATGAGTGTGGAAACTCAAAAGGAAACCCTGGGCTTCCAGACCGAGGTGAAGCAACTGCTGCACCTCATGATCCATTCGCTGTATTCCAACAAGGAAATTTTCCTTCGCGAATTGATCTCGAACGCCTCTGACGCTGTCGACAAATTACGTTTCGAAGCCCTGTCCAAGCCTGAGTTGCTGGAAGGTGGCGCCGAACTGAAAATCCGTGTGAGCTTCGACAAGGACGCGAAAACCGTCACCCTCGAAGACAACGGCATCGGCATGAGCCGCGAAGACGCGATCACCCACTTGGGCACCATCGCCAAATCCGGCACTGCCGACTTCATGAAGCATCTGTCTGGCGATCAGAAGAAAGACTCGCACCTGATCGGTCAGTTTGGTGTTGGTTTCTACTCGGCCTTCATCGTCGCCGACAAAGTCGACGTGTTCAGCCGTCGTGCCGGTGCTGCCGCCAGCGAAGGCGTGCATTGGTCGTCCAAAGGTGAAGGCGATTTTGAAGTTGCCACCGTCGAGAAAGCCGAGCGCGGCACCCGTATCGTCCTGCACCTGAAGTCCGGTGAAGACGAATTCGCCGATGGCTGGCGTCTGCGCAACATCATCAAGAAGTACTCCGACCACATCGCTTTGCCGATCGAACTGCCGAAAGAAGTGGCAGCCGTTGAAGGCGAAGAGAAGCCGGCCGTTGAATGGGAAACCGTCAACCGCGCCAGCGCCTTGTGGACCCGTCCTCGCACCGAGATCAAGGACGAGGAATATCAGGAGTTCTACAAACACATCGCTCACGATTTCGAGAATCCGCTGAGCTGGAGCCACAACAAGGTCGAAGGCAAGCTCGAATACAGCTCGCTGCTGTACGTGCCGACCCGTGCTCCGTTCGACCTGTACCAGCGTGAAGCGCCGAAAGGCCTGAAACTCTACGTACAGCGCGTATTCGTCATGGATCAGGCCGAGTCGTTCCTGCCGCTGTACCTGCGCTTTATCAAAGGTGTGGTCGATTCCAACGACCTGTCGCTGAACGTGTCGCGGGAAATCCTGCAGAAAGACCCGATTATCGATTCCATGAAGTCGGCGCTGACCAAGCGCGTTCTGGACATGCTGGAAAAACTGGCGAAGAACGAGCCTGAGCAATACAAAGGCTTCTGGAAGAACTTCGGTCAGGTCATGAAAGAAGGCCCGGCAGAAGACTTCGCCAACAAAGAGAAAATCGCTGGCCTGCTGCGTTTCGCCTCTACTCAGGGCGAAGAAGGCGAGCAAGTCGTGGGTCTGGCTGAATACCTGGCTCGCGCCAAGGAAGGTCAGGACAAGATTTACTACCTGACCGGCGAAACCTACGCGCAAGTCAAAAACAGCCCGCACCTGGAAGTCTTCCGCAAGAAAGGCATCGAAGTGCTGCTGCTGACCGACCGCATCGACGAGTGGCTGATGAGCTACCTCAGCGACTTCGACGGCAAGAGCTTCGTCGACGTGGCACGCGGTGACCTGGACCTGGGCAACCTGGACTCGGAAGAGGACAAGAAAGCTGCGGAAGAAGTCGCCAAGTCCAAAGAAGGTCTGGTTGAGCGTCTGAAAACCGCGCTGGGCGACTCCGTTGCCGAAGTGCGTGTTTCCCACCGTCTGACCGACTCCCCGGCGATTCTGGCCATCGGCGAGCAGGACCTGGGCATGCAGATGCGTCAGATCCTCGAAGCCAGCGGTCAGAAGGTGCCGGATTCGAAGCCGATCTTCGAATTCAACCCGGCTCACCCGCTGATCGAGAAACTCGACAACGAGCAGAGCGACGAGCGCTTCGGCGACCTGTCGCACATCCTCTTCGATCAGGCGGCCCTGGCGGCCGGCGACAGCTTGAAAGACCCGGCCGCGTATGTGCGCCGCCTTAACAAGCTGCTGGTTGAACTGTCGGTTTAACTGAGTTGTACAAAAACCCGCTTCGGCGGGTTTTTTCATTCTGGTGTCTTTTACTGGGAGTTAGTCATGAGCCAAATCACTGTTCGTTCCGTCGCTTATCAGATTGATGGCCAGTCGTATGAAAGCCGACTGGCGTTCGATGTCGACCAGAAAGGCCCGCGCCCCGGTCTGTTGATGGCGCCGAACTGGATGGGCGTCAGTGCCGGTGCCGAGGCGATCGCCAAGTCGGTGGCGGCCAAGGGGTATGTGGTGCTGATCGCGGACTTGTACGGTCAGGCGGTACGTCCGCAGAACGGCGACGAGGCGGGTGCAGCGATGATGCCGCTGAAGAACGACCGCGCATTGCTGCGCAAGCGCATGCAGGCAGCGTTCGAACAGTTGCAAGGGCAGGGCGAGGCGGCGGTTGATACCTCGAAGCTGGCGACTTTCGGATTCTGTTTTGGCGGTTGCTGCGCACTGGAACTGGCCCGCACGGGCGCGCCGTTAAAAGCGGCGGTGTCTTTCCATGGCACGCTGGATACGCCGAACGTCAATGATGCGAAAAACATCCAGGGTTCGGTGCTGGTGCTGCACGGCGCATCCGATCCGTTGGTGCCGAAGGAGCAATTGCCGGCGTTTGAAGCGGAAATGAATGCTGCGGGCGTGGATTGGCAATTGCTGAGCTACGGCGGCGCGGTGCATTCGTTCACCGATCCGCATGCGAACGTTCCGGGCAAGATGATGTATGACGCGAAGACGGCAGGGCGGGCGTTTACCTCGATGCACAACTTGCTGGATGAAGTGTTTAGCGGCTGATAGCTGTTTTCGGTGCTGACACTTTTGCTGTCAGTGCCGGCCTCTTCGCGAGCAAGCCCGCTCCCACATTTGGAATGCATTCCCCTGTGGGAGCGGGCTTGCCCGCGAAAGCGGCCTGACAGGCGATAGAGAAACTAAGGCAATTCGATTCGCTCAACTTCCCCCGGCACCGTCGGCCAATCCCCAGCCGCCCAGCGGCGCCGCGCTTCATCGATCGCCGCCGGATCGCTCGCCACAAAATTCCAGTTGATCCGCCGCGGCCCGTCCAGCGGGGCCCCGCCAAACAGCACCGCATGACAGTCACTCTCGGCGAACAACGTCATTTCCTCTCCAGCAGGCAGCACCACCAGCGCATGCGGTTCCAGCAACTCGCCATCCAGCTGCGCTTCGCCGCTCAACACATACAACGCCCGCTCTTCATGCTCGGTCGGGATCAGCAAAGTGGTCGCGGTTTGCAGGTTCAATTCGGCATACAACGTAGGAGAAAGCACCGGCACCGGCGATTCCAGGCAAAAGCCTGACCCGGCAATCATCCGGATCTTCACGCCAAGGTTATCGCTGACCGGCAATGTCGCCGCCGGGTGATGGCTGTAGTGGCCTGGGCCCTGTTCATGCTCTTTGGGCGATGCCAGCCAGATCTGCAAGCCGTGCATCGTGAAGCCACTGTCTTTCAACGCTTCGGGCGTGCGCTCGACGTGAGCAATCGCACTGCCTGCGGTCATCCAGCTGACATCGCCGGCCTCTACCACCTGATCGGAGCCCAGGCTGTCCTTGTGCTGGATTTTTCCTTCGAACAAATAGGTGAGGGTGGACAGGCCAATGTGCGGATGCTGACGGATGTTCATGCCTTTTCCCGCCGGATAACGGGTTTCGAGCATGTGGTCGAAAAATACGAAAGGCCCGACGCTGCGGCATTTGGCTGATGGCAGCGGGCGCAGAATCGGCTGGCCCTCGACATCTTCGGCGCGGGGGCGGATCACGAGCGGAGTGTTCATGGTGCATTCCAGGCTGAGCGGGTGACGCGTGGAGCATAACCCGCTTGCGCAGCCCTTGCCGCTATTGGCTGAAGGCACCTTCGGACAGATGGGTTTCGATGCTGACTTCCGTGCTGGTCATCAGCTTGTGCACCGGGCAACGGTCGGCCACGCGGTGCAACTCGTCGCGCTGGGCGTCGGTGAGCACACCCTTGAGAGTCAGTTTGACGTGCAGGGCATATTTGCCTTTCTGCTCTTCGCTGTTGTCACGTTTGACTTCGACCGTGACGCCGGTCAGCGGAATGTCTTTCTTCTTCGCGTACATCTTCAGCGTCAGGGCCTTGCAGGCACCCAGGGCAGCGTCGAAGTAATCGTGCGGCTCAGGCGCCGTGCCTTCGCCGCCAGACGTGGTCGGCACATCGGCAAAGAGTTCGTGGTCATCGATCTGGACGCTGTGGCGAAAACCTTCGGCGGAAACGGTATTGACGGTAACGGTCATGAGAAGCCTCCCAGGCTAAAAAGTCATTCGATCAAAAAAGACCTTGAAGGTATAGAGCATTCCTACTGACGCGCGTTCCACTTTCTTACAGGATGAACCGCCTCGAGTGTGCGGAGGTCTACGTTTCTCCTGCCCCCGGAGAATGCCCGTGCCCTTGTTCCGTTTAAGCCTTGCCTGTTTGTTGGCGCTAACCACCAGTGCTTACGCCAACGCACGCGAATACGCCTACAGCGACGCGCACCTGCATTACGTGGATTTTTTCCAGGAAACGGCGGGCATGCCGAAGCTACTCAAGGCCATGGACGACAATGCCATTGAGCATGTGATGATTTCCGGTATCCCGGTGGCAAAGAAATGGCACGAAGACGAACCCAAACGCCCACGCTATTACGCCGGTGATGACGCCGATGCCTATTGGTACAGCGCGACGGATGTGATTGTCGCGGCGGCGGTCAACAAGCTGACGCCTGCACAGCGCCAGCGCTTTCACCCGTTCCTGGCCGGTTTCAACCCCAACGACAAAAACTCCGCGACGCACATCCAGCGCATGCTCGATCTCAATCCGGGGCTGTGGCAGGGGATCGGCGAAGTGTTTACCCGGCACGATGACCTGACCGCGCTGACCTCCGGCGATACGCCACGGGCCAACAACGAAGCGATGACGCGGATCTATCACCTCGCGGCCGAGAACGACTTGCCGGTGATGCTGCACTCCAACATCACCTCCAAGCGTGAGAAAAATCCGCTGTACCTGTCGGAAGTCGAGGAGCCGCTGCGTAATCATCCGCACACGCGATTCATCTGGGCTCACGCAGGCACCAGCGCCGAGGTCCATCGGCATCAGACCCAACTCGATTTTCTGTTGCCGACCCTGACCCGCATGCTCGAGGCCTACCCCAATCTGTACATCGACCTGTCCTGGAGCATGCTGACGCCTTACCTGCTGGATGAGCAGGGCAAGCCTTCAGACGCCTGGCTGACACTGGTGGAGCGCTTCCCGGACCGCTTCATGCTCGGCTCTGATGTGGTGGGACGTTTCAACAAGCTCGGTCAGGAAATGCGCAGCTTCGATCCGTTTCTAGACGCCTTGCCTGAGCCGGTGGCGAGGAAAGTCGCGCGGGACAATTTCCTGTTGATTCTGCCGCGTAACCGTTAAAGCGGCCGGGCGACCGATTGGCTGCGCACGGTTGCGGATGGTGCAATCCCTGCCTATGTTCCAAGCGAGGCATTACTGGCGACTGACGCGGTGACTCGCCGCAAGTCGCTGTCCATCCAGTGCGGATTCTCGCAGCGAGGTAACGACATGCCAAACGACTCCCGCCCTGCCGTGCTTGAACTGATCGGCAATACGCCGCTGGTGCGCGTCAGCCGCTTCGACACCGGCCCGTGCACACTGTTTCTCAAACTCGAATCACAGAACCCCGGCGGATCGATCAAGGATCGCATCGGTCTGGCGATGATCGACGCCGCCGAACGCGATGGCCGTCTGCAACCCGGCGGCACTATCGTTGAGGCCACCGCCGGCAATACCGGCCTCGGTCTGGCCCTGGTCGGCCGTGCCAAAGGCTATCGAGTGGTGCTGGTGGTGCCGGACAAAATGTCCACCGAGAAGGTCTTGCACCTCAAGGCCATGGGCGCCGAGGTGCACATCACCCGCTCCGACGTCGGCAAGGGCCATCCCGATTACTATCAGGACGTGGCGGCGCGGCTGGCGCAGGAAATTCCCGATGCCTTCTTCGCCGATCAATTCAACAACCCGGCCAACCCGCTGGCCCACGAGTGCAGCACCGCGCCGGAAATCTGGGCGCAGACCCAGCATGATCTGGACGCCATTGTGGTCGGTGTCGGTTCGGCCGGTACGCTGACCGGGTTGACGCGTTTCTTCCAGCGCGTGCAGCCGAATCTGGAAATGGTGCTGGCCGATCCGGTCGGCTCGGTGATGGCCGAGTACAGCCGCAGCGGCATCCTGGGCAAGGCCGGTTCCTGGGCGGTGGAGGGTATTGGCGAGGATTTCATTCCGTCGATTGCCGACCTTTCCAGCGTGCGCCACGCCTATTCGATCAGCGACGAGGAAAGCTTCGATCATGCCCGCCAGTTGCTGCGCGCCGAAGGCATTCTCGGCGGTTCCTCGACCGGCACGTTGCTGGCGGCGGCGCTGCGCTACTGTCGCGAGCAAACCGAGCCGAAGCGAGTGGTCAGCTTCGTCTGCGACACCGGCACTCGTTACCTGTCGAAGGTCTACAACGACCAGTGGATGAACGATCAGGGCCTGCTGCAATACAAACGCTACGGCGATCTGCGCGACCTGATCGCGCGGCGCTTCGAGGATGGCCGCGTGATCAGCGTCGGCCCCGACGACACGCTGCTCACGGCCTTCCAGCGCATGCGCCTGGCGGATGTCTCGCAACTGCCGGTGCTGGCGGACGGAAAACGGCTGATCGGGGTGATCGACGAGTCCGATATTCTGCTGGGCGTACACCAGGACGCTTCGCACTTGCGCATGCCTGTGGCCAGTGCAATGACCGACAAGTTGCAAACCCTGCCGGCGGCCGCCAGTCTGGCGGAACTGCAGGCGGAGCTCGATCGTGGGCTGGTGGCGATCATCGCCGATGCCTCGGGCTTCCACGGCTTGATTACGCGAGTCGACATGCTCAATCACTTACGGAGATCCCTTTCATGAGTCAGCACGATGAATCCGGCGCGCCACGCGCCTTCGGCACCCGTGTGATCCATGCCGGACAGACGCCGGACCCTTCGACCGGGGCGCTGATGCCGCCGATTTATGCCAACTCCACCTACTTGCAGCAGAGCCCCGGCGTACACAAGGGGCTCGACTATGGGCGCTCGCACAACCCGACGCGTTTCGCGCTGGAGCGTTGCGTGGCGGACCTCGAGGGCGGGACCCGGGCGTTCGCCTTCGCCTCCGGGCTGGCGGCGATTTCCACCGTATTGGAGTTGCTCGACGCCAACGCGCACATCGTCTCCGGCAACGACCTGTACGGCGGAACATTCCGGCTGTTCGACAAGGTGCGTCAGCGCAGTGCCGGGCACCGTTTCAGCTACGTCGACCTGACCGATCTGTCGGCCTTCGAAGCGGCGTTGCAGGACGACACGCGGATGGTCTGTGTCGAGACGCCGAGCAATCCCTTGCTGCGCCTCTCTGATCTCGCCGCCATTGCGCGCATCTGCCGTGAGCGAGGCATCCTCTGTGTGGCCGACAACACCTTTGCCAGTCCGTGGATACAGCGTCCGCTGGAGCTGGGTTTCGATATCGTGGTGCACTCGACGACCAAGTACCTGAACGGCCACTCCGACGTGATCGGCGGCATCGCGGTGGTCGGGCAGAACGCCGAACTGGCCGAGCGTCTGGGCTTTTTGCAGAATGCGGTGGGCGCCATCGCCGGGCCGTTTGACGCGTTCCTCACCCTGCGTGGCGTGAAGACCCTGGCGCTGCGCATGGAGCGCCATTGCAGCAACGCGCTGGAGCTGGCGCAATGGCTGGAGCGTCAGCCGCAGGTGGCGCGCGTCTACTATCCGGGCCTGCCGTCGCACCCGCAGCACGAATTGGCACGGCAGCAGATGCGCGGATTCGGCGGGATGATTTCCCTCGACTTGAACAGCGACCTGGCCGGCGCCAGGCGCTTCCTTGAAAGTGTGCAGATCTTTGCCTTGGCCGAGAGCCTGGGCGGGGTCGAAAGCCTGATCGAACACCCGGCGATCATGACCCATGCCACCATCCCGGCCGACACCCGCGCACAACTCGGGATCGGCGATGCGCTGGTGCGTTTGTCCGTGGGGGTCGAGGATGTCGAAGACCTGCGCGCCGACCTGGCCCAGGCGCTGGCGCGGATTTAGCTTTCAACAGGCATAAAAAATCCGGAATCCTTGTCGGATTCCGGATTCTTGTGTCGATCTGGATCAGTTGCCTTTGACAGTCTTGCCGTTGACCTTGCCGTCGAGGAGCATGATGTTGTACTCCTTGCCGTCGGTTTCGACCTGTTGCAGGCGGACCAGCAGGTAGTCCCAGTCCTTGGCGAACCACAGAACAGTGATGCGCTTGCTTTGTGTCGGGTCGCGCACGCGCTCGACCTTGATCGCATCGATCTGGCCGGCCTTGGTGTCGACTTTCTCCGAACCCAGCACGCGGAAGTCATAGGTATCGACTTCGCCATCATCGACGACCTGATAGCTCATGCTTTTCTTGCCAGCCGCTACGTCGTGCTGCAGGGCCAGTTGATAGGTGGATTTGTCGACCATGCCGCGATTGAGCGGGATCTTGACCGCGTCACCGCGATCGGTGCCGGTGACCATTTTGTTGGTCCAGTCGAAGTCCAGGTCGGCTTTCTTGGCTTTGCCCAGACCACCGCGTTCGAAGTGGTAGGACTGTGGCAGCAAGGTGTCCTTGTCCAGGGTCAGGGTGCTTTCTTCAGTCAGGCTGGCGATCATCATCGACGCCTTGAAGCTGAGCTTCCACACACCGTTGGCGCCCTTGGTCAGGCTGCGTTCAGCCGTGCCACTCATGGGCAGCTGCTTCCAGTCGGCGGTGTAGCTGGCGGAGAACGGTTGAAGTTCTGCAGCCTGCGCAAAAGGCAGTGCGAGCAGAGCGCAAGCGAAGAGCAGGGCGCGACGCATAAAATCTCCTAGTTTCGAATCAAGTGGCCGCTGGCCGCGAGTAACTTTCCATCCAGTAAAGCACCTTGCTCGCCGAGCGATAAACGACCCTCGGCAAACCAGCGTACGGCCATCGGGTAGATCAGGTGTTCCTGAACGTGGACCCGCTGCGCCAGACTCTGCGGCGAATCGTGCAACTCTACCGGTATTACTGCCTGTACGACCAGTGGTCCGCCATCGAGTTCCTCGGTGACGAAGTGCACGGAGCAGCCGTGTTCCGTGTCGCCGGCTTCCAGCGCGCGCTGATGAGTGTGTAACCCTTTGTATTTGGGCAGCAGCGAGGGATGGATGTTGAGCAGGCGACCCGCGTAGTGACGCACGAAGTCAGCGCTGAGAATGCGCATGAAACCGGCCAGTACCACGAGTTTGGGATTGAAGGCGTCGATCAGTTCGATCAGCGCGGCATCGAAGGCCTCGCGGCCTTCGAAGGCCTTGTGATCCAGGGAGCGGGTGTCGATACCCGCGTCCCTGGCGCGTTGCAGGCCGTAAGCGTCGGCGCGGTTGGAAATCACCGCGGCGATGCGGACCGGGCTGTCGCCGGTCCGCGTGCTGTCGATCAAGGCCTGCAAGTTACTGCCGGTGCCGGACAACAGCACCACCACATCACAGGTCTGGGACATCAATGAGCCTTGAGGTTCTTCAGTTCTACCTGAGCTGCGCCTTCGGCAGCGGTGGCGATCTGACCGATGACCCAAGGCTGCTCGCCGGCTTCACGCAGCACGTTCAGCGCAGTCTCGACGTACTCTTGAGCGACGCAGATGACCATGCCGACGCCGCAGTTCAGCACGCGGTGCATTTCGTTTTCGTCGACGTTGCCTTTCTCTTGCAGCCAGTCGAACACGGCAGGGCGGGTCCAGCTCGCCACGTCAACCACGGCCTGAGCGCCTTTTGGCAGCACGCGCGGAATGTTGTCCAGCAGGCCGCCACCGGTGATGTGGGCCATGGCTTTGACAGCGCCGGTGTCCTTGATCAGCTTGAGCAACGGCTTCACGTAGATGCGGGTCGGGGCCATCAGCAGGTCGGTCAGCGGTTTGCCGTCGAGCTGGATGTTTTCGATGTCGGCACCGGACACTTCGATGATCTTGCGGATCAGCGAGTAGCCGTTGGAGTGCGGGCCGGAAGACGGCAGGGCGAGCAGGGCATCGCCGGCAGCGACTTTCGAACCGTCGATGATTTCGGATTTTTCCACGACGCCGACGCAGAAGCCGGCCAGGTCGTAGTCTTCGCCTTCGTACATGCCTGGCATTTCAGCGGTTTCGCCGCCGACCAGGGAGCAGCCGGACAATTCACAGCCAGCGCCGATGCCGGTCACGACCTGGGTCGCGGTTTCAACATTGAGCTTGCCGGTGGCGTAGTAGTCGAGGAAGAACAGCGGCTCGGCACCGCACACCACCAGGTCGTTCACGCACATGGCCACCAGGTCGATGCCGATGCTGTCGTGCTTGTTCAGGTTCAGTGCCAGGCGCAGCTTGGTGCCCACGCCGTCGGTGCCGGAAACCAGTACGGGCTGCTTGTAGCCGGCCGGGATTTCGCAGAGGGCGCCGAAACCGCCCAGGCCGCCCATGACTTCCGGGCGCGCAGTGCGCTTGGCGACGCTCTTGATGCGTTCGACCAATGCTTCACCGGCGTCGATGTCTACACCGGCGTCCTTGTAGCTCAGGGAGGGTTGCTTGCTCATGATCCAGGCCTTTAGGGGGGATTCAGGGGTAACGACCGAGTCCAGTGGGACCGCCGAAACAGACGAAGGCGAGTGCCGTCCGCGAATTTCAGGGTGCCCGGCTGTTGCCGGTCTGCGAAGGCGCGCGATTTTATCAGGCTTGAAGGGCAGCGGCCATCCTCACGCCGACGGCAGGGGCATATCGACTGAAAAAAACCGTTATTGCCCGTGTTGGTCGCGGCCGTGATGGCTGTATAAGGTATCGCGATTAACCGTCTATCGTTATGACAGTGCGAAAACTTAGTCAGATCGTGGTGAATGTTTTGCGCAGGGACGTGGTCACAGCCTTGCTCGATCATCTTCATGCGGTCTGTTCCAGCCGCTCTCGTCGTCAGGAATCTTCCATGCGTTTTTTTTCCAGATTTTTATTTGCAGGCTGTTTGTCACTGGTCAGCCTGGCGGGTCATGCCGAAACCGTCAAAGGCCTGTATCAAGTGCGCGAGCCGGTCAGCAGTCAGTCGGCCGAGGAGCGCGATCAGGCGACCCAGCGCGCGCTGGACACGCTGGTGTTGCGCCTGACCGGCGATCCCAAGGCTGTACAAAGCCCGGGGTTGGCAGCGTTGCGCAAAGACCCGCAACAGATCATCAGTCAATACGGTTTTGAGGCCGGCCCGCCGGAAGTGCTCAAGGTCGATTTCGACCCGTCCAGTGCCGAGCAGGCCTTGCGTCGCGCCGGGTTGTCTCTGTGGGGCGCGAATCGGCCGTCGATCCTGAGTTGGTGGTTGAATGATTCTGCCGAGGGTTCGAGTCTGGTGGGGGATGGCCAGGCCAGCGCCGCGCCGTTGCGTCGCGCGGCACAACACCGTGGTCTGCCGTTGCGTCTGCCCCTGGCAGACCTGAGTGAGCAACTGGTCGCTACGGCACCGAATCTTGAAGGGGCGGATGCCACGCCACTGCGCGGTGCCTCGGATCGTTACAACGCTGACGGCTTGCTCGCGGTGCATGCCCGGGAAGAGGGCGGCCAGTGGCAGGCCAAGTGGAATTTGTGGCTGGGCGACAAGAAGGAGGCGGGCAGCGTACAGGGTGCGGACCAGGCGGCTGTGGCTGATGCAGTGATGTTGGCCGTCAGTGAGCGTCTGGCACCACGGTTTGTCGTCAAGCCGGGAACTGCGGGCGAACAATTGTTGGAAGTGCAGGGCATGAACCTGGAACGCTACGCCACCCTTGGGCGCTTGCTGGAGCCTTTTGGGGCGCGCCTGCAAACGGTCGACGGCGAGCGCATTCTCTATCGGGTCAATGGCAGCGCCGAGCAGTTGCGCTCGCAACTGTCCCTGGCGAAGTTGCAAGAGGTTCCGGCCGGTCAGGCACCCGCACCGACGGCGCCTGTGCCGCCGGTGGCCGATGGTTCGGCGCCCGTCGTAGCGCCAGCCCCGGCACCTGTGCCGCAGCTGAGATTCCGCTGGTAAGGTTTTCTTTCTTTATATAGATGCATATGGAGTGGTACATGGCCGATACGCGGCGTTGGTTCTGGTTGGGTGGGGTGGTTCTGCTCTGCGTGTTTGTCTGGTTATTGCATCCGATCCTGACGCCCTTTCTGGTCGCGTTACTGCTGGCCTATCTGTTCGATCCGCTGGTGGATCGGCTGGAGAAAGCCGGCCTGTCGCGCACCTGGGGTGTGGTGGCGGTGTTCGCGTTGTTCACCTTGATCTTCACGACATTGCTGTTGGTATTGGTGCCGATGCTCGCCAAGCAGCTGTTTCGCTTGTATGAATTGGCGCCGCAGATGCTCGACTGGCTGCAGCACACCGCACTGCCGTGGGCGCAGTCGAAGTTTGGACTGTCGGATAATTTCTGGAAGTTCGACAAGCTCAAGGCAGCGATCAGCGAGCACATGGGCCAGACCACCGACATCGTTGGTGTGGTACTGAGCCAGGCGACGGCTTCCGGGTTGGCGTTGATTGGCTGGCTGGCGAATCTGGTGCTGATCCCGGTCGTCAGTTTCTACCTGCTGCGGGACTGGGACCTGATGATGGCCAAGATCCGCAGCCTGCTGCCCCGTGATCGCGAAGAACGCGTCATGACCCTGGCGGGTGAATGCCATGAAGTACTCGGGGCATTTGTGCGCGGGCAGTTGCTGGTGATGCTGGCGCTGGGCGTGATCTACGCGGCGGGCTTGATGCTCGTGGGTCTGGAACTGGGGTTGTTGATCGGTCTGATCGCAGGCCTGGCAGCCATTGTGCCGTACATGGGCTTTGTCATCGGCATCGGCGCGGCGTTGGTTGCCGGCCTGTTCCAGTTCGGTGGCGATCTGTATCCCATGATCGGCATCGTCGCGGTGTTCATGGTCGGGCAGGCCCTGGAAGGCATGGTGCTGACGCCATTGCTGGTGGGCGATCGTATCGGCCTGCACCCGGTGGCGGTGATCTTCGCCATTCTGGCGGGGGGCGAGCTGTTCGGTTTTACCGGCATATTGCTGGCGCTGCCGGTGGCGGCGGTGATCATGGTGCTGGTGCGCCATGTGCATGATTTGTATAAGGATTCGGATATCTACAGCGGTGTCGACGAGCCGGAGCTATAAGCGTCGTTGAAGTCCTGTGGCGGGCGGCCTGGTGTCATGCCAGGTTGGCCCGTATCCCCCGCGCTGCTGTCACATGCGCCGCCAAAGAAACTGTCATGAAACCAGGGCGTTAACGCAAACCTTTGATTTTGCTTGTGGTCTGTCGCATTGTGCGACCCGCCTCACGGGTATAAACTTCGCAAACTTTACACAGAGGCCACTAACGGTTCCTTTGGAACTGTTCAGTCAGCATGAAACCGATTCAGCTGCCCCTAGGTGTGCGTCTGCGTGATGACGCTACCTTTATCAATTACTACCCAGGCGCCAATGCCGCTGCACTCGGCTATGTCGAGCGGCTATGCGAAGCCGACGCCGGCTGGACCGAAAGCCTGATTTATCTCTGGGGCAAGGACGGGGTAGGGCGCACGCACTTGTTGCAGGCCGCCTGCCTGCGCTTCGAGCAACTGGGGGAGCCGGCGGTGTATCTGCCGTTGGCCGAGCTGCTGGACCGCGGCATCTCCATTCTCGATAACCTCGAACAATACGAACTGGTCTGCCTTGATGATTTGCAGGCGGTCGCCGGCCGGGCGGATTGGGAAGAGGCGCTGTTCCATCTATTCAACCGTCTGCGTGACAGCGGTCGGCGTCTGCTGATTGCGGCATCGACCTCGCCGCGTGAGCTGCCGGTGAAACTGGCTGACCTGAAATCGCGCCTGACCCTGGCACTGATCTTCCAGATGCGTCCGCTCTCCGACGAAGACAAATTGCGCGCCTTGCAACTGCGTGCTTCCCGTCGCGGCCTGCACCTGACCGATGAGGTCGGGCATTTCATTTTGACCCGCGGTACCCGCAGCATGAGTGCGCTGTTCGAATTGCTCGAACGTCTCGATCAGGCCTCCCTTCAAGCTCAGCGCAAGCTGACGATTCCCTTCCTTAAAGAAACGCTGGGCTGGTAAAAAAGTCTGATAAAACCCAAGCCTGGCGCGGGTTTTGGCATATTTCAGGCGCCAGAAAATCCGCTTTCCTACAGGTTGCAGGCAGCGCAGGCGTTTAGAACGGGCTTAAGCGCTTAGATGTAAACCCGGAACCGGGAAGTCACATAAAGTTCGATTGAATTTGCAAATGAGGATGATAGCGGGCATAGTCTCGGCTTCTTTAGAACTATCAGCCACGGTCGTGCCCATGCTAAAGCGCTTCGCACCCCTCGTGCCTCTCGCACTCGTCACCCTGTTGTTCGGTTGCGCTGCCCACTCTCCAGTGACTCAGCAAGAGCAACAACAACAGGTTAAAAATTCAGTCACCGCCCAGTCCTCTTCCGTTCTTTTCCAGGAAGATCTTTACCAGGACGGCGTGGCCACCGATAAAGAACTGGCCAACTTCGCCGACGGCAAGTCGTACCAGCTTCCGGTTCTGGCCGACAGCATCCTCGAACGTGGCATGTCCCTGATCGGTACTCGTTACCGTTTCGGCGGCACCTCCGAGGCTGGCTTCGATTGCAGCGGTTTCATCGGTTATCTGTTTCGTGAAGAGGCCGGCATGAACCTGCCGCGCTCCACTCGCGAAATGATCAACGTGGATGCTCCGCTGGTCGCTCGCAGCGCGCTGAAGCCGGGCGATCTGCTGTTCTTCGCCACCAATGGTCGTCGCGGTCGTGTCAGTCACGCCGGGATCTACCTGGGTGACAACCAGTTCATCCACTCCAGCAGCCGCAAAAGCGGTGGTGTCCGGGTCGATAGCCTGGGCGACAGCTACTGGAGCAAGACCTTCATCGAAGCCAAGCGCGCACTCGCGATGGCCCCGACCGTGGTCACCGCACGCAAGTAAATCTTCAGCCTGTCGCCACGTCAGTGGCGACAAAACGCCTCTTCGCAACGAAGTAGGCGGACAGTTTGTAAGGCGAACTTAAAGTCTTACTTGAAGTTTGGCCCATAGCCGCTAGAATCCAGATCTATTATTGATGGCAAACCGCCTGCGTCCTGCGCAGGCGGTTTTCTTTTCTGCCTTTCCGGCAGGAAAAGCCGCAGCCAGATCAGGATGTTCTGCTTATGACGATGTCGGCCCGCCTCACCATCATGCTCTTCGCAGCCCTGCTCAGCGCCTGCGCCAGTCGCACACCGCCGCCCGCGCCGGTGGTTCGCGCCCCCATTGTTTTCGGCAACCCGCAACCCTTTTCCCCCGAGGCAGAAGACGTGCTGTTCCGCGCGCTTGGTCTTGTGGGCACGCCGTATCGTTGGGGTGGCAACACGCCGGATTCGGGCTTCGATTGCAGCGGCCTGATCGGTTACGTCTACCGTGATGTCACCGGTATTTCCCTGCCGCGCACCACCCGCGAAATGATCAGCATGCAGGCGGCCAGCGTCGGCAAGGAAGGGCTGCAAACCGGTGACTTGATCTTCTTCGCCACCAATGGCGGCTCCCAGGTCAGTCATGCGGGGATTTACGTCGGCGAAGGTCGCTTCGTCCATGCACCGGCCACTGGCGGCACGGTGAAGCTCGACAGCCTGTCCAAGGCTTACTGGCAGAAGGCATATCTGAGCGCCAAGCGCGTTCTGCAGCCTGAGCACCTGGCGCGTAACCCGTAGCGTTCTGTCCGAAGAGGTTGTCATGACCGCTCGCACGCTCAATCTTGACGATTCCCTGTACCAATACCTGCTCGACGTTTCCCTGAGGGAAACGCCGCTGCTCAGGCGTTTGCGCGACGAAACCCAGGCGTTGCCGATGGCTCGCTGGCAGGTGGCGCCGGAGCAGGGGCAGTTCCTCGCGCTTCTGGTCAAACTCATTGGCGCGAAGCGCTTGCTGGAAGTCGGCACGTTCACCGGTTACAGCGCCTTGTGCATGGCCGCTGCGTTGCCGCAGGACGGTTCGTTGATCTGCTGTGATATCCCCGGCGACTACAACGCAATCGCACGCCGCTACTGGCAGGAAGCGGGGCTCACCGAGCGAATTGACCTGCGCCTGGCGCCTGCGCTGGAAACGCTCGCCACACTGGATCAGCCAGGGCAGTTCGACCTGATCTTCATTGATGCCGACAAGTCCAACTACCCAGGCTATCTGGAGCATGCGCTGCGTTTGCTGCGCATCGGCGGGCTGGCGGTGTTCGACAACACGCTGTGGAGCGGGCGGGTGCTTGAGGAGAATCCCGAGAGTGCAGACACCCGGGCCATCCAGGCGCTCAATCGCGCCTTGAAGGATGACTCGCGGGTCGATCTGTCGTTGTTGCCGTTGGGGGATGGACTCACGCTTTGTCGTAAACGCTGATCCCTGTAGGAGCGAGGCTTGCCCGCGAAGGCTATAGATCGGGCAACATCAATGTTGGATGTGCCGACGCCTTCGCGGGCAAGCCTCGCTCCTACAGGACGGCTATTTAGCGGCCGAAACCCGCCACACCTTGTTCCCCACATCATCGGCCACCAGCAAATCTCCCTGCTGATCAATCACCACGCCTACAGGCCGGCCCATGGCTTTCTCATCCGCGTTGAGGAAACCGGTCAGCACATCCACCGGTTGCCCGGTCGGCTTGCCTCCCGCGAACGGGACGAAAATCACTTTATAGCCACTGTGCGGTTTGCGGTTCCATGAGCCGTGTTGGCCAATGAACGCGCCTTCCTTGAACTGCGCTGGAAGCGTGTTGCCCTCGGCAAACGACAGGCCCAGCGAGGCGGTATGCGGGCCCACCGCGTAGTCCGGGGCAATGGCCTTGGCCACCAGGTCCGGGTTTTGCGGCTCGACGCGAATGTCGACGTGCTGGCCGTAATAGCTGAAGGGCCAGCCGTAGAACCCGCCGTCCTTCACCGAAGTGATGTAGTCCGGGACCAGATCGCTGCCGATTTCGTCCCGCTCGTTGACCGCCGTCCACAGCGCACCGGTTTGAGGTTCCCAGGCCAGGCCGTTTGGATTGCGAATCCCCGAAGCGAAGATCCGGTGATTGCCGGTGGCGCGATCCACTTCCCAGATCGCCGCGCGACCTTCTTCCTGGTCCAGGCCGTTTTCGCCGACGTTGCTGTTGGAGCCGACCGTGACGTACAGCTTGCTCCCGTCCTTGCTGGCGATGACGTTTTTGGTCCAGTGGTGATTCAGCGTGCCGCCCGGCAGATCGACGACCTTGATCGGCTGTGACTTGATCGCCGTGTCGCCATTTTCATAGTGAAAGCGCAGCAAGCGGTCGGTGTCGGCGACGTACAGGTCATTGCCGACCAGGGTCATGCCGAAGGGCGAGTTGAGGTTTTCCAGGAACACCGTGCGGGTTTCGGCAATGCCGTCGTGGTCCTTGTCTCGCAGCAGTGTGATGCGGTTCGGGCTAGGGACGCCGGCGCCGGCACGGCCCATGACTTTGCCCATGACCCAGCCGCGAATGCCTTTGCCGTCATCGGGTTTCGGTGGCGCGTTGGTTTCGGCCACCAGCACGTCGCCGTTGGGCAGCACATAAAGCCAGCGCGGGTGATCGAGCCCCTCGGCAAATGCCGCCACCTGAGTGCCTGCCGCAGCAGTGGGTTTTGCGCCCTGCGGCCAGCCGATCGCCGGGGCGATATTCACCGTCGGGATCAGAGTCTTGTTCGGTTCGGGCAGCTTGGGTGACGGGCCGGTGCCGTCGGAGACTTGCAAGCTGGAGGTTTCACCACAAGCGGCGAGCCCTCCGGCGAGCGCGATGACGAGAACGAGCTGGGGCTTGCGCATGCTGGTCTTCCCTATGAGTGCATTGACTTAATCATAGAGAAGATTAGACGCGCGATGGTTCAACCGGTCAGCCGCGGGCTTCCTTGAATAGCACGGCGATACCGGGGTGATAGTTGCCGGCTTCGTTGCGCAACTTGCGATAGGCGTACGGGAAATACCAGGCCACGGCGCAGCTGTGCTCCTTTTGCAGGTCGTCGACCATGTCCTGGAGTTCTTCCGGCGTCGCGCTCTGCTGGGCCTTTTGTGGCGCAACGAACAGGCAGCCGAGTTTCAGGTCGCTGGTGTAGCTGATGCGTTTGGCGTCGCTGGTGATGTCTTGCAGTGCCTGGCTCAGATTCAGGCTGTTGACCTTCGGCCAGCGTTGCGTGGCCTGGAGGTAGGCGCGTTCTTCGGCGGTGGCGATAAACAGATCGGCGCGGCTGTTGCGTTCGCCTTCTTCGTTCTGTTTACGGGTCGGCGTTTGTTGCAACGTAACCATTTCCGCCATCCAGGCCGCGGCGGAGAGCAAGCCAAGGTTGGCTTTTTCGTCGTACCAATAAGGCGTGTCGTTATCGCCGCGCACAGCGTTGTAGCGGTCGATACAGTCAAACCAGCGTTCCAGCACCGGTCGCAGGAATTCCAGCCTCGGATTGCTGATGATCATGCCTTGCATGTTGCTCACCCTTGTAATTGTGATGTTGGGTTGTGGCGCTTTGATATCACTGCTGACAGTGTGGTGCAAGTTGGGAGGGTCAGTAAATTGACCGGCGGCAGTATATCGCCCGCCCGGGCTTTGTCTTCAATTGACGCTCCACCCCCAACCCTCTAACCTTCGCGCTTGTTTCAGGTGCTCTGTGGCGAAGCCGACAGAGTGAAACAGGGAAGCCGGTGAGTGACTATCTTCACGCGACGAAACGTCACGATCCCGGCGCTGCCCCCGCAACGGTAAATGAGTGAAGACTGCGCCTTGAGCCACTGTGTCGACTGTCGACATGGGAAGGCGCGCAGTCCGGCGAATGCCGCTCATGAGCCCGGAGACCGGCCTGATTCATCCAACGGCATCACGGTGGGCGATGCCAGGCTTCTTGCCGTCTATTCTTGTGCCTGCCCGCCGTTATCCAGCCTCAACGGAGAGCTCCCCCATGACTGATTCCCCTGAACGTGACGAACGCCATCTGGCGCGCATGCAGCGCAAAAAAGCCGTGATCGACGAACGCATCGCCAACTCGCCGAACGAGTGCGGCCTGCTGCTGGTGCTGACCGGCAACGGCAAAGGCAAAAGCAGCTCGGCCTTCGGCATGCTCGCCCGGTCCATGGGCCACGGCATGCAGTGCGGCGTGGTGCAGTTCATCAAGGGCCGTAACAGCACGGGCGAAGAGCTGTTCTTCCGCCGCTTCCCGGAGCAGGTGCGTTTTCATGTGATGGGCGAGGGCTTCACCTGGGAAACCCAGGACCGCCAGCGTGACATCGCCGCCGCCGAAGCCGCCTGGGCGGTGTCCCGCGAATTGCTGCGCGATCCGTCGATTGGTCTGGTGGTGCTGGATGAGTTGAACATTGCGCTCAAGCACGGTTACCTCGACCTCGATCAAGTGCTGACTGACCTGCAGGCGCGTCCGCCGATGCAGCACGTTGTGGTCACCGGTCGTGGCGCCAAGCCAGAGATGATTGAACTGGCCGACACCGTTACCGAGATGGGCGTGATCAAGCACGCGTTCCAGGCCGGGATCAAAGCGCAAAAAGGCGTCGAGCTGTGAATACTATTTTATGAAAAACATACGTCATTGCCCGGCAGTACTGATCGCCGCGCCGGCCTCCGGTCAGGGCAAGACCACCGTTACCGCCGCGCTGGCCCGATTGCATCGCAATCAGGGGCGCAAGGTTCGCGTGTTCAAATGCGGCCCGGACTTTCTCGACCCGATGATTCTCGAGCGCGCCAGCGGTGCGCCGGTGTATCAACTGGACATGTGGATGGTCGGCGAGCAGGAAAGTCGTCGCCTGTTGTGGGAAGCGGCCGGTGAGGCCGACCTGATCCTCATCGAAGGCGTCATGGGCCTGTTCGACGGCACGCCGTCCAGCGCCGACCTGGCGCGGCACTTCGGTGTGCCGGTGCTCGGTGTGATCGACGGCACGGCGATGGCGCAGACTTTTGGTGCCTTGGCGCTGGGGCTGGCGAAGTATCAGCCGGACTTGCCGTTTGCCGGTGTGCTGGCCAATCGCGTGGGCACCTTGCGTCATGCGCAATTGCTCGAAGGCAGCCTGACGGAAGGCTTGCGCTGGTACGGCGCCTTGTCGCGGGAAACCGGGATCGAATTGCCGAGCCGGCACCTTGGCCTGGTCCAGGCCAGTGAGTTGAACGATCTCGATCTGCGCCTCGATGCAGCGGCCGAATCGCTGGCCAGCAGTTGCGACGTAGCACTGCCGCCGCCCGTGGAATTCGCGGCCCCTGAAATGATCGTCGCCGAGCCTCTGCTGGCCGGTGTGCGGATCGCCGTCGCCCGTGATGAAGCGTTCGCTTTCACCTACGGCGCGAGCCTGGATTTGCTGCGGGCCATGGGCGCCGAATTGCTGTTTTTCTCGCCGATCCGCGATGCGGATTTGCCAGACGCGGACAGCCTTTATCTACCGGGCGGTTATCCGGAACTGCACCATGTGGCGCTGTCACAGAACACCTTGATGCTGAATGCGATCCGCGCCCATCATGCCGCCGGCAAACCGTTGCTGGCCGAGTGCGGCGGGATGTTGTACCTGCTCGATTCGTTGACCGATGTCGAAGGTACCCGGGCCGAACTGGTCGGCTTGCTGGCCGGTGACGCGGTGATGCAGAAGCGTCTGGCGGCGCTTGCGTTGCAAGCGGTTGAGTTGCCGGAAGGTTCGCTGCGCGGGCACACCTATCACCATTCGCTGACCAGCACCGAGCTTGAGCCGATTGCTCGTGGCCTGAGTCCGAATGGCGGGCGTGGGGCGGAGGCGGTTTATCGTGAGGGGCGGATGACGGCCTCTTATGTGCATTTTTATTTTCCGTCCAATCCTTCGGCGGTTGCCGCACTGTTTGCGCCCAACTGTGAGGACGCCTTCGCGAGCAAGCCCGCTCCCACAATGGATCACCTAACCCCTGTGGGAGCGGGCTTGCTCGCGAAGAGGCCATGACCGACAACGCATTCTCCGAAGCCGAACGCGAAGCGGTCTACCGGGCAATAGCTGAACGCCGCGACATGCGCCACTTCAGCGGCGGCACCGTCGAGCCCGAGTTGTTACGGCGCCTGCTCGAAGCCGCCCACCAGGCCCCCAGCGTCGGCCTGATGCAACCCTGGCGCTTTATCCGCATCAGCGACCGGGCCCTGCGCGGAAAGATCCGGCAACTGGTGGAAGAAGAACGCATCCGCACCGCCGAAGCCCTCGGCGAGCGCACCGACGAATTCATGAAGCTCAAGGTCGAAGGCATCAACGACTGTGCCGAAGTATTGGTCGCTGCGCTGATGGACGATCGCGAGCGCCACATCTTCGGTCGTCGCACCTTGCCGGAAATGGACATGGCTTCGTTGTCCTGTGCGATCCAGAACCTGTGGCTGGCCTCCCGCGCCGAAGGTCTGGGCATGGGTTGGGTGTCGCTGTTCGAGCCGCAAGCGCTGGCGGACCTGTTGGGTTTACCCGCCGGAGCCAAGCCGTTGGCGGTTCTTTGTCTCGGCCCGGTCAAGGAATTCTATCCGGCGCCGATGCTGGTACTCGAAGGGTGGGCGCAGGCGCGTCCGCTCAGTGAGTTGCTGTATGAAAATTATTGGGGAGTGAGTCAATGAGTGTGGCGTTATTGAGTGTCGCCGCGGTTGCGCTGGACGCGCTGCTGGGTGAACCCAAACGCTGGCATCCGCTGGTGGCGTTCGGCCGTTTTGCCGACCGCATCGAGCAACGTTTCAATGGCGAAGGGCGCGGCTGGCGCAGTCACGGCGTCACCGCTTGGGTGATTGCGGTGTTGCCGCTGACCTTGCTGGCCACGGCGTTTTCCTGGGCGCCTTATGTCGGCTGGATCGTCGAGATTCTTGCGCTCTATTGCGCCCTCGGCATGCGCAGCCTCGGTGAGCACGTCGAGCCGGTGGCCAAGGCCCTGCGCAGTGGCGATCTGATTGAAGCGCGCATACGCGTGGGCTATCTGGTCAGCCGTCAGACCAGCGAACTGGATAAAACCGAAGTCGCCCGCGCTGCCACCGAATCGGTCCTGGAGAACGGCAGTGATGCGGTGTTTGCCGCGCTTTTCTGGTTTGCCGTGGCCGGCGCGCCCGGCGTGGTGCTCTATCGCTTGAGCAACACCCTCGATGCCATGTGGGGTTATCGCAACGAACGCTTCGAGCGTTTCGGCTGGGCGGCGGCGAAAATCGACGACGTCCTTAACTACATTCCTGCGCGTCTGGTGGCGTTGACCTACGCGCTGCTGGGCAAAACCCGACTGGCCTTGAAATGCTGGCGCACTCAGGGTCCGACTTGGGACAGCCCCAACGCCGGGCCGGTGATGGCGGCCGGTGCCGGCGCGCTTGGCGTCGAGTTGGGCGGGGCGGCGATCTATCACGGTGAACTGCATCAGCGTCCGCAACTGGGCGAAGGTGTGCCGGCGGATGCCGACTCCATCGACCGTGGCTGGCAATTGGTCCAGCGCGGGGTATGGTTATGGCTGCTGATTCTCTGCGTGGGAGCTGAATTCTATGCTTGAGCACGGTGGCCGCTTGCGCAAGGCGGCGCTCGAATACGGCATTGCCGAAGCCGATTGGCTGGACCTGTCCAGCGGCCTCGCGCCGTGGCCATTCCCGGTCCCGGACATTCCGCTGCGAGCCTGGGCGCGTTTGCCGGAAACCGATGACGGTCTGGAACAGGCAGCCTGCGATTACTACGGCGCCGCGCAGGTGCTGCCGGTCGCCGGTTCGCAAATGGCCATTCAGTTGCTGCCGCGTCTGCGTCGGGCCGGCAAGGTCGGCGTGCTGTCGCCGTGTTACGCCGAACACGCGCAAGCCTGGCGGCGCAATGGCTATGTCGTGCGTGAAGTGCTGGAACAGGAAGTCGACTTCTATATCGACAGCCTCGACGTGTTGGTGGTGGTCAACCCGAACAACCCGACGGGCCTGAGCATGACCCCGAGTCGTCTGCTCGACTGGCATGCCCGGCTGGCGTCGCGCGGTGGCTGGTTGGTGGTGGACGAAGCATTCATGGACAACACGCCGCACCTGAGCCTGGCTTCGTTTGCCCATCTGGTCGGCTTGATCGTGCTGCGTTCCTTCGGCAAGTTTTTTGGCTTGGCCGGTGTGCGGCTGGGCTTTGTGCTGGCTGAGCGCAAGCTGCTCAAACTGCTCGCCGAACAGGTGGGGCCGTGGGCGGTCAGTGGGCCGACACGCGTATTGGGCCAAGCCTGTTTGCTGGACACCGAAGGCCATGTAAGACAGCGAGCGCGTAGCGAAGCGGCCAGTGAGCGTCTGGCGTTGTTGCTCGGGCAGTATGGTTTGCAGCCGCAGGGCGGTTGCGCCTTGTTTCAATGGCTGATTACCGAGCAGGCCGAGTTGCTTCACGACTTCATGGCAAGGCGCGGCATCTTGTTGCGGTTGTTCGCACACAACAGCAGCGTGCGTTTCGGCTTGCCTGCGGATGAGGCCGATTGGCAGCGTCTCGAACAAGCACTTCAGGCCTTCACCAAGGAAACCCAATGACTACGTTGATGGTGCAAGGCACCACGTCCGACGCCGGTAAAAGCACCCTGGTGACGGCGTTGTGTCGCTGGGTCACGCGTCAGGGCGTGCGCGTCGTGCCGTTCAAGCCGCAGAACATGGCACTCAACAGTGCCGTGACCGCCGACGGTGGCGAAATCGGCCGTGCCCAAGCCGTGCAGGCCCAGGCAGCCAACCTTGAGCCGCACACCGACATGAATCCGGTGCTGCTCAAACCCAACAGCGACACCGGCGCCCAAGTGATTATTCATGGTCGCGCGGTCACTACGATGAACGCGGTCGCTTATCACGACTACAAAGCCATCGCCATGCAAGCGGTGCTGGCCTCCCATGAACGATTGAGCGCGGCGTATCCGGTGGTGATGGTCGAAGGCGCGGGTTCGCCGGCCGAGATCAACCTGCGTGCCGGCGACATCGCCAACATGGGCTTTGCCGAAGCGGTGGATTGCCCGGTGGTGTTGATCGCCGACATCAATCGTGGCGGGGTTTTCGCCCATTTGGTGGGCACGCTGGAACTGCTGTCGCCGACCGAACAGGCGCGGGTCAAAGGCTTCATCATCAACCGTTTTCGCGGTGACATCGCCTTGCTGCAACCCGGCCTCGACTGGCTGGAAGCGCGCACCGAAAAACCGGTGATCGGCGTGCTGCCGTATGTGATGGACTTGCACCTGGAAGCCGAGGACGGCATCGATCAGCGCCAGACCGACAAGGCTGAGCGCGTGCTGAAAGTGCTGGTGCCGGTGCTGCCGCGCATCAGCAACCACACTGACTTCGATCCGCTGCGCCTGCATCCGCAAGTGGACCTGCAATTCATCGGCCCCGGCCAGGCGATTCCGCCGGCCGACCTGATCATTCTTCCCGGCTCGAAAAGCGTGCGCAGTGACCTCGCGTACCTGCGGGCGAGTGGCTGGGACACAGCAATCAATCGTCATCTGCGCTATGGCGGAAAGGTGCTGGGGATTTGCGGCGGTCTGCAAATGCTCGGTGAGCAGGTGCACGATCCGCTGGGCCTCGAAGGCGCGCCGGGTTCCAGTGCCGGCCTGAGTTTGCTGGCGTTTGAAACGCAGCTCGAAGAAGAGAAGCAATTGCGTAATGTGCGCGGGCATTTGGTGCTGGAAAATGCTGAAGTCAGCGGCTACGAAATTCATGCTGGTGTCACCACCGGGCCGGCGCTGGAAAACGCGGCCGTGCAGCTGGACGATGGTCGCTGCGATGGTGCGCAAAGTGCTGACGGGCAGATTTTTGGCACCTACCTGCATGGCCTGTTTGAATCCCCGGCAGCCTGCAGTGCGCTGCTGCGTTGGGCGGGTTTGCAGGATGTGCAGGAAGTGGATTACCACGGGTTGCGCGAGCGGGATATCGAGCGGTTGGCGGATCTGGTGGAGAAGCATTTGGATACCGCGTTGTTGCGTGAACTCTGCGGGATTTGAGAGGACGCCTTCGCGGGCAAGCCTCGCTCCTACAAGGTCAAGAGCGGGGCAGACCTGTAGGAGCGAGGCTTGCCCGCGAAGAGGCCAGTAGCTACACCGCATATTTAAGGAATGAGCCATGCTCCAACTGATCCTCGGCGGCGCCCGCTCCGGCAAAAGTCGCCTCGCTGAAAAACTCGCGACCGACAGCCAGCTTCAAGTCACCTACATCGCCACCAGCCAACCCCTCGACGGTGAAATGAACGAACGCGTCGCCCACCACCGCGCCCGTCGCCCGGCCGAGTGGGCGTTGATCGAAGAACCGATCGAACTCGCCCGCGTACTGCGCGAAACCGCCAGCGCCGAGCGTTGCCTGCTGGTGGATTGCCTGACCCTGTGGATGACCAATCTGCTGATGCTCGACGACGCCGAACGCCTCAACGCTGAACGCGAAGCCCTGTTGGACTGCCTGGCCTCACTGCCGGGTGAAATCATTTTTGTCAGCAACGAGACCGGAATGGGTGTCGTGCCGCTGGGCGAATTGACTCGCCGCTATGTCGATGAAGCCGGTTGGCTGCATCAAGCCCTGGCCGAGCGCTGCCAACGTGTCGTCCTGACCGTCGCCGGCCTGCCCCTGACTTTGAAAGGAACTGCGTTATGACCCAATCCTGGTGGCTGAACCCGTGCAAGCCGATCGACGCGCAAGCCGTCGAGCAGGCGCAGGCACGTCAGCAGCAGCTGACCAAACCCGCCGGCTCCCTCGGCCGACTCGAAGCGGTGGCCGTGCAATTGGCGGGGCTGCAGGGCCAGGTCAAGCCGAGTCTCGATCAGCTGTGGATTGCCATTTTTGCGGGCGATCATGGCGTTGTTGCTGAGGGTGTGTCGGCATTTCCTCAGGAAGTCACCGGGCAGATGCTGCACAACTTCGTCAGCGGTGGCGCGGCAATCAGCGTGCTGGCGCGCCAGCTCGGAGCTTCCCTGGAAGTGGTCGACCTCGGCACCGTAACGCCGTCGTTGAACCTGCCGGGCGTGCGTCACCTCAACATTGGTGCGGGCACGGCCAACTTCGTGGAAGGCCCGGCCATGACGCAGGCCCAGGGCGAACTCGCTTTGCAGGCCGGTCGCGACAGCGTGCAGCGTGCCGTCGCCGCCGGTGCGCAGCTGTTCATCGGTGGCGAGATGGGCATCGGCAACACCACGGCGGCCAGCGCGCTGGCCTGCGCCTTGCTCGATTGCCCGGTGGTGCATCTGGCCGGGCCGGGCACCGGTCTCGACGCGGCGGGCGTCAGCCACAAAGCCCAGGTCATCGAACGTGCCTTGGCATTGCACGGCGCTCAACGTGGCGATGCGTTGCAAACCCTGTTCAACCTCGGCGGTTTTGAGATTGCGGCGCTGGTCGGCGCGTATCTGGCGTGCGCCCAGGCAGGCGTTGCAGTGCTGGTGGACGGCTTTATCTGCAGCGTCGCCGCATTGGTGGCGGTGCGCTTGAACCCTGAATGTCGTGAATGGTTGTTGTTTGGCCATCGCGGCGCCGAGCCGGGTCATCGCCATGTGCTGGAAACCCTCAACGCCGAGCCGCTGCTGGACCTCGGCTTGCGCCTGGGTGAAGGCAGTGGCGCCGCGCTGGCCGTGCCGTTGCTGCGTCTGGCCTGCGATCTTCACGGGCAGATGGCAACCTTCGCCGAAGCGGCAGTGGCGGACCGTCCGGCATGACGATGCGCCTGGATCTCCTGCGCCACGGTGAAACCGAACTCGGCGGCGGTTTGCGCGGCAGCCTCGACGATGCACTGACCGCCAAGGGCTGGGAGCAGATGCGCGCGGCGGTAGTCGAGCATGGGCCGTGGGATCGGTTGATCAGTTCGCCGTTGCAACGTTGTGCGCGGTTTGCTGACGAACTCGGTGCGCAGCTGGGTCTGCCCGTGCATCTGGACAAAGATCTTCAAGAACTGCACTTCGGTGCCTGGGAAGGGCAGAGCGCGGCGGCGCTGATGGAGACAGACGCAGAAGGGTTGGGGCTGTTCTGGGCCGATCCCTATTCGTTTACGCCGCCTGAGGGTGAGCCGGTCGGGGATTTCTCCGCGCGGGTACTGGCGGCGGTAGAGCGTCTGCACGCGGCGTATGCGGGCGAACGGATCCTGTTGATCAGCCATGGCGGCGTCATGCGTTTGTTACTGGCTCAGGCGCGGGGTTTGCCGCGAGAGCAGTTGCTGAATGTCGAGGTCGGCCACGGTTCGCTGTTTTCATTGTGCGTCGAGCCAGGCGTCATTCTCAAGGAAGCGAATTGACCATGTTGCCCTTCTGGATCGCCCTGCAATTTCTCAGCAGTTTGCCAATTCGTCTGCCGGGCATGCCCGCACCTCAGGAACTGGGTCGGTCGCTGCTGTTTTATCCGCTGGTCGGGCTGCTGTTCGGCGCCATTTTGTGGGCACTGAACTGGCTGTTGCTGGGCACGCCTGTGTTGCTTCACGCCGCGCTACTGCTGACGGTTTGGGTATTGCTCAGCGGCGGGTTGCACCTGGACGGTCTGGCCGATAGCTCCGATGCGTGGCTGGGTGGTTTCGGCGATCGCGAGCGCACGCTGACCATCATGAAAGACCCGCGCAGTGGGCCGATTGCGGTGGTGACGCTGGTGCTGGTGTTGCTGCTGAAATTCGCCGCGTTGCTGGCGTTGATCGAGCAGCAGCACAGTGTTTTGCTGATCATCGTTCCGCTGATTGGCCGCAGCGCCATGTTGGGTTTGTTCCTGACCACACCGTATGTGCGTGCTGGCGGGTTGGGGCAGGCGTTGGCTGATCATTTGCCGCGCTCGGCGGGCAAGCAGGTGTTGGCGCTCAGTGCGTTGGCATGTGTGCTGATCGCAGGGTTCAGCGGTGTCTGGGCGCTGGTGCTGGCGGGAGGGATGTTCATCTGGTTGCGGCAGGTGATGCTGCGGCGATTGGGCGGGACAACGGGCGATACGGCCGGGGCGATGCTGGAGTTGCTGGAGATGGCGGTGTTGGTGGGCGTTGCCCTGATCCTGTAGGAGCGAGGCTTGCCCGCGAAGAACGGAAATGCGGTTTGGCAGACAAACCTCATTGCGCCCTTCGCGGGCAAGCCTCGCTCCTACGGTAATATGTTTCAAAAATTTGCTTTCCTTTAACCGCGGGTATATACACGCACCATGCTCGACTCTCAATGTTTATGCATCAACCTGCGTCGCGCCGCCCGTGGCGTCAGCAGGCATTACGACGGCGCTCTCGACGGCTTCGGGATCAACGTTGCCCAGTATTCTTTGCTGTGCAATTTGCAGCGCCTGAATGAACCGAGTATTTCCACCCTGGCCGAAGCCATGGGCCTGGACCGCAGCACCTTGGGGCGCAATCTTCGGGTGCTGGAAGGTGAGGGCCTGGTGGCGCTGGTCGAGGGCGAGGACATGCGTAACCGCATTGTCCGGCTGACCGAGGCAGGTGCAGAACGACTGGCAGCTGCCTTGCCAGCCTGGGAGGCGGCGCAACAGCGGTTGATCGACCGCTTGGGCGCCGAGAAACGCGAAACCTTGCTGCGATTGCTGGACGAACTGGCTTGAAGCCAGTTTGTTCGATCTTAAGCGGGTATATACCCGCTACCGGAGAATAAGAATGACATCGATGTGGCGTACATGCGGTTGGGTGTTGGTGGGGAGTGCGCTGATTCTCGCGTTGTCCTTGGGGGTAAGACACGGCTTCGGGCTGTTTCTGGCGCCCATGAGTGCCGAGTTCGGCTGGGGGCGTGAGACGTTTGCCTTCGCCATTGCCTTGCAGAACCTGATCTGGGGCCTGGCGCAGCCGTTCACCGGCGCGCTGGCTGACCGCTTTGGTGCGGCGAAAGTGGTGCTGGTCGGTGGTGTGCTGTACGCCTTGGGCCTGGTGTGCATGGGCTTGTCCGACTCGGCAGTGACGTTGTCCCTGAGTGCGGGCCTGTTGATCGGCATCGGCCTGTCGGGCACTTCGTTCTCGGTGATCCTCGGCGTGGTCGGTCGCGCCGTGCCGCCGGAGAAACGCAGCATGGGCATGGGTATCGCCAGCGCCGCCGGTTCTTTCGGTCAATTCGCCATGTTGCCCGGGACGCTGGGATTGATCGGCTGGCTGGGCTGGTCCGCGGCATTGCTGGTGTTGGGCCTGCTGGTGGCGCTGATTATTCCGCTGGTGAGCATGCTCAAGGACAAACCGCTGCCGGTGCTCGGCCATGAACAAACCCTCTCTGAAGCGCTGCGCGAAGCCTGCTCTCATTCGGGGTTTTGGCTGCTGGCGTTCGGTTTTTTTGTCTGCGGTTTTCAGGTGGTGTTCATCGGTGTGCATTTGCCGGCGTACCTGGTGGATCAGCACCTTCCGGCGACGGTGGGCACCACGGTGCTGGCGCTGATCGGGCTGTTCAATATCTTCGGCACGTACACCGCAGGCTGGCTCGGCGGACGCATGTCCAAACCGCGTTTGCTCACCGGTTTGTATCTGCTGCGTGCTGTGGTGATCACGCTGTTCCTGTGGGCGCCGGTCACCACGACCACCGCCTACCTGTTCGGCATGGCGATGGGCTTCCTGTGGCTATCGACCGTGCCGTTGACCAACGGCACGGTGGCGACCTTGTTCGGTGTGCGAAATCTGTCCATGCTCGGTGGGATTGTTTTCCTCTTCCACCAGCTCGGTTCGTTCCTCGGCGGCTGGTTGGGCGGGGTGGTGTATGACAAAACCGGGAGCTATGACTTGATCTGGCAAGTGGCGATTCTCTTGAGTCTGTTGGCCGCAGCCCTCAACTGGCCGGTGCGTGAGCAGCCGGTCGAGCGTCTGCAAACCCGGTTGAGTGCGATATGAACAGTTTCTGGCCGCAGATAGCGGTTGCCGCTGGCGGCGCCTTGCTGCTGGCGCTGGCCTGGTGGGGCTGGCATCAGGGCGGACTGGCACTGATGCAGTTGGGCATGGGCGCTTGCTAGGAACAGGCGAGGGCGAGTAACTTCGTTTGTGACCATTGATCAAGGATGCACCGACATGCTGATGCGCTGGATTGCAGTCCCCGCGTTGCTGATGGCGTTTACCGGATTGGCCCAAGCGGCCGAGTGCCCGGAGTTGTTGCAGGGCTCGTTGCCCAAGCTGCGCGCCAAGGAATCCATCGACCTGTGCCAACGGTTTGAGGGTAAGCCGCTGGTGGTGGTCAATACCGCAAGCTTCTGTGGTTTCGCCCCGCAGTTCAAAAGCCTTGAGGCGCTGAATCAGCGTTACAAGGATCAGGGGCTGGAGGTGATCGGCGTTCCGTCCAATGACTTCAAGCAGGAATCCAAGGACGGCGCTGAGACCGCCAAGGTCTGCTACGTGAACTACGGCGTGACGTTCACCATGACCGAGCCGCAGAAAGTCCGCGGTGACGACGCGACTCACCTGTTCAAGGTCCTCGCCAAACAGTCCAGCGCGCCGAAATGGAATTTCTACAAGTACGTGGTCGATCGCAAGGGCAAGGTGATTGCCAATTTCTCCAGCCTGACCAAGCCCGACGACCCTGAGTTCATCGAGGCGGTGGAAAAAGCCCTGGCCTCGCAACCCTGATTGACGCCCACTGAAAAGCCCCGCCTCTGTACAAGAGAGCGGGGCTTTTTTGATTCAGCTGGCGAGTGGTTGAGGCTCGCCGTGAATCATCAGAAGCGGTAGGTCGCGCCTACACCGAAACCGTTCGCATAGTTTTCATACTTGGCGTTGTAGTTCTGGCCACGGTTGTTGCTGTTGTCGACTTTGACCGACTCTTCACGCAGGTACGAGTACGCGACGTCGATGGTCAGGTCGTCGGTCGGGCTCCAGCCAGCACCCAGGCTGAAAATCTTGCGATCGCCAGTCGGAATGCGCGGGGAGCGGTCGGTGTTGTTGGTCGGCGCCTGGTCGACGGACAGACCGGTACGCAATACCCATTGCTTGTTCAACTGGTAGGACGCGCCGATGGCGTGAGCCCAGGTGTCGTGCCAGTTCTGTTCTTCGGTGATGGTGCCGAACTGACCGTTCAGGACCGCCGGAACACCTTTGTTATCGACGGTGATTTCTTTCAGGCGGCTCCAGCGAGTCCAGGTGCTGCCTGCGTAGAGGGTCCACTTGTCGTCCAGCTGATGAGTGACCGAGAAGTCCACCGATTCAGGCGTGGTCAGATCCAGCGAGGCGTCGTACTTCTGGCTTGGGTTCTGACCGATCAGGCCCAGCACGTTGTAGTTGACCTTGGTGTTGCCCTCGAGCTTGTACTTCACTTTCGAGTGGTAGGTCAGGCCGACGCGGGTGCTGTCGGTGGCCTGGACCAGCAAGCCGATGTTGTAGCCCAGCGCAGTGTCGTCACCTTCGATCTTGACCTTGCCGTCCTGCGCGGCCTGGGTGATCGACAGGTTCGATTCCAGGGTGCCGTCGATGCGGTTGATGGTCGGGCCGAAACCGATGGAGACCTTGTCGTTGAACGCGTAGCTGACAGTCGGTTGCAGGGTGACGATCTTCACTTCGCTCTTGCTGCCGAAGTAACGGCCGGCAAAGCCGTTCTCGTAGTCGGTCACCAGGCCGAATGGAGCGTAGACGCCGAAACCGACGGCCCAATGGTCATCGATTGGCTTGACGTAGTAGCCCATCGGCACGCCCATGAAAGGGACCATGTCACCTTTGTTGGTACCGCCATTCGGACTGGAACTGGCGCCACTGATGTCAGTGTGCGCGTCGATGAATGCAACACCGCCGGTCACTTGTTCGCGCTTGAGGCGAGACATGCCGGCAGGGTTGCCTGCAATGGTGGATGCGTCGTCGGCAGAGGAAGATCGCCCGGCAAAACCTGTACCCATCCCGCTGATGCTCTGTTCGTTGAGGGCAAAGCCACTTGCGAAGAGCTGGGTGGATGCCATGGCAACGGCGAGGCTAATGGTGGTTTTGAGCATTACTTTTTTCATTATTAGAACTCCTGGTGATCACCGGGGCGAAAATTACCAACATTTTCGTCCCAGCGCTATAGGCTGTATGGCTTGAGTTAGAGCGGTTTTGTAGGACAATCCGACCAGAATCACGACCCGATGCAGGATCTTTGGAAACCGGTGGGTCAGCAGGCGACCTGATTCAGCGGTGAAACACAGGTTTGCCAAGCGTAGGTGAAGTCGCGCAGGCGACCTTGAGGCTGAAAAGTCTGGCGCCAGATTCGGGCCATTCCCAACAAGTCATCTGCAGCGGGGAGGGGGGTGTTCTGTTCTTCTACCAGCAGCCAGGCGATGGCTGTGGCGTAACGCAGGTTGACGGTCAATTCCAGGTGCGGCCCGCTGAGGAAGGCATGCTGGCTGGCCAGACCGCGCACGAGACTCGCACGCTCCGGGTCCAGGGCCAGGTAATGATCCCAGAGTGCCTGGTGGCGGGGTTCGGCGATTCGGTACAGGCCGTGTCCACGGCGGTCATGCAGGGCGGAACCAAGGGCTGACTGACTGGCGGCAATGCCCAGCAGCAGGGATTCGGCGGTTGCGCTATGGCGCCCGAGGTAAATCAATGTCGGACGGATCACATAACGGCACAGTTCGCTGGCAGCGATACCCATAAAGCCCTCGGAACATGAAGTGGGCGGCGATACCTGAAGTAAGCGTTGGCAGCTGGTGAATCGACTCAGGCTCGCCGGAAGCGGTTCAAGCCGCTTGAGTTGAAGTGTAGTGTCATATTCGCGCTGTAAAGGTCTGTTTTTAAAATATTTGTGGCTTCGAGTTATAACCGTTATATCGGTTAGTGCTTAGCGGCAGGCTGTTCGCTGAGAAATATCGGGCAATAAAAAGCCCCGCTTTTTGAGCAGGGCTTTTGAGGTTTTCAGTCTTTCTGGCGTATCAGGCAACGAGTGCCTGACGGGTACGCTCGATCACGGCCTGCAGCGGTTCTGCGCTGGAGTATTGATCGGGGTAGAGGCGTTCGCTGTGACGAGCGATGCCGTGTTCGTTGACCAGAGTGAAGCTGAAGCAGCCTTTGCGAGCGGCCATGATCAGGCAGTTCATTGGTGCAAAAGCGTTGGTCAGGGTGCGGATGGCGTCCTGGGTGTGGATTTGAGTAGTCATTAAATGGGTGTTCCTACAAGCGACACGGATAAGAGCCGTGCAAAATTAAAACGTTCCAGTGACGACGACCACCATTGGTCGAACGAAGAACCCGACTGGAACAAAGCAGCCAGTTTGAAGCGCTGATAATTGGCGCGCTTGGGCTGGCAGGTAGGTACTTAGGAGGGCAGGCAACACATCAAGGGCAAAGGTTCTGGGCCCGGGGTGAAGATCCTGATCAATTTGCAGGCTGGTTCGGTCAGAGTAAGTGAGCTTCGCAACACCCTTTGCTTTCGTTCAAAGGCTGTGTTGGCGCAAGGTTTACCTGGAAACCATCGAGGTGGTCGATCCCGCTTGTTCGGTAGAGGCTTCCGTTGGGAAGGCTGACCGGGAGGATTTGTTCGACCAGAATTGACTTTCAGCTTGGTACTAACGCCGCGGATAGTAACGGATCGAGTTTGCGAAGGGAAGCGCAAAGGCAAAATAATTCCAGCACCGCGCAATCTTGCTCCGTAACAGGACAATTTCCGACTACTGGTCGTCGGTCCGGCACAGGCCTGGGCCAAGGGTTTGCCAAGGTTATCCCCAGAAGCGCTCTACAAAACGCTCCGAAAAAGCGCATCGATATAACTGCCGCGAAGGTACTTGTGCACATAAGTTGCGCAGACTGTAACCGCACTGTCATCCGCGCCCCGACCACAGTGGGTGCCTGTATTGAAAATTTAAGTCAATGAAAAACATCGCTTTTTTTTACTGGTGAAAAAATCGTCAGTTTGACTGCGAGCCCCATTCCACAGGGCTTTGCGCGAGTTCAAGGGCGGTTGTCCACTGAGTTATCCACAGCTTCTGTGGATTGTCCCGAGCGCTTGCTCTAGGACGGGCGTGCCGGGTTTTTTTAGGCTTTACCTGTAAGAAAAAAAGAGTAGAGTGGCGCGCCTTCCGATCTGCCCCACAGTGCTTTATGAAGTTTCGCTCCGTATCAGTTTCTGCCACCTCGACAGCTCCCGGTGTTACCCCTCCCAAACGCTTTTCGATGCGCGTGGCGGAGTGGTTGCTCGATAGCCCGCGCCTGGGTGACAACACCAACGTCAAACACTTCGCCGGGCGTTTGCTCAAACAGCCTGCTCGTGAAGGTGTGGTGGCCGCGCAAAGTCGTCTCGGCCAGCTGATGTGCCGTGAATGCGGCAATGCCCGAGATCGCCGGATTGGTCATGACCTGCTGCGCCAGGCCGCGCGAGCAGGGGATCGCCGCGCCCTCCAGGAACTGGGCCTGGTCGAAGACTGAGCTGTCCAAGTTCTGACGCCTTCGTTACCCTTCAAGCTTTATCTCATCGGCAGGAGTCGCTATGGCTATGGACTTGACCAGCATTTTGCTTGGTCTGGCGGGCGCTGCACTGCCATTGCTGGTGCTGGCCTGGCAAATCCAGCGCCGGGCGAGCGCGGGGCAAGCCGAGGTGGCCTTGCTGGAAGAGCGTCTGGCCATGTCGCAACTGGCGCAGGACGGTTTGAGCGCTCAGCTCGAAGCCTGTCGCGATGAAATCGGTGATCTGAGTCAGGCCAACGGCGCCAAGCAAGCGGAGCTGGCCGCCATGCGCCGTGAAATTGAACTGCTGCAAATCGAGCGCGACGACGCCCGCGACGCGTCTCACGCCTGGAACATCGAACGCGCCGGCAAAGATGCCGAGCTGCGGCGCCTGGACGCCCGGGCGGCCTCGCTCACCGCCGAACTGCGTGAGCAGCAGGACAGCCATCAACAACGCCTCAACGACCTGCAAGGCTCGCGAGACGAGCTGCGAGCGCAGTTCGCGGAGCTGGCGGGAAAAATTTTTGACGAGCGCGAGCAGCGTTTCGCCGAAACCAGCCAGCAGCGCCTGGGCCAGTTGCTCGATCCTTTGAAGGAGCGCATCCAGTCTTTCGAAAAGCGCGTTGAGGAAAGCTATCAGGCCGAAGCCCGCGAACGGTTTTCCCTGGCCAAGGAGCTGGAGCGCCTGCAGCAGCTGAACCTGCGCCTGAGCGACGAAGCCACCAACCTCACCCGAGCCTTGAAAGGGCAGAAAACCCAAGGCAACTGGGGCGAGCTGATTCTTGAGCGCGTGCTTGAACATGCCGGGCTGGAGAAGGGCCGCGAGTACCAGACCCAAGTCACGCTCAAAGGGCCGGACGGTGAGCGTTTCCAGCCGGACGTGATCATTTATCTGCCGGGCGACAAGCAGGTGGTGGTCGACTCCAAGGTCAGCCTCACGGCTTATCAGCAATATGTGGCAGCCGAGGACGATGCGATCGGCCAGATCGCCCTCAAGCAGCACGTACTTTCACTGCGCAATCACGTCAAAGGCCTGTCGGGCAAGGATTACAAACGACTCGACGGCTTGCACAGCCTGGATTTTGTCTTGCTCTTCGTGCCGATCGAAGCGGCGTTTTCCGCTGCCTTGCAAGCTGAGCCGACACTGTTTCAGGAAGCCTTCGACCGCAACATCGTCATCGTCAGCCCGACCACGTTGCTGGCGACCTTGCGGGTCATCGACAGCCTGTGGAAGCAGGAGCGCCAGAGCCAGAACGCCCGGGAAATCGCCGAGCGCGCCGGGTGGCTGTACGACAAGTTCGTGTTGTTCATCCAGGACCTGGACGAAGTCGGCAATCGCTTGCAGCAACTGGACAAGGCCTACAGCTCAGCACGGAACAAGCTGACAGAAGGGCGCGGTAACCTGGTCAGTCGCAGTGAGCAGTTGAAGTTGCTGGGTGCACGCGCCAGCAAGAGCTTGCCGGCGGATCTGCTGGAGCGGGCGATGACCGATGTTGATGGATTGGCTGAGTTGCCTGAATAGGTCAAAAGCTTCGCGAGCAAGCCCGCTCCCACAGGGTTTTTGTGTTGTTCAATCGATGTGTGCAACAACTCCGATCCCCTGTGGGAGCTTGCCGGCGGATCTGCTGGAGCGGGCGATGACCGATGTTGATGGATTGGCTGAGTTGCCTGAATAGGTCAAAAGCTTCGTGAGCAAGCCCGCTCCCACAGGGTTTTTGTGTTGTTCAATCGATGTGTGCAACAACTCCGATCCCCTGTGGGAGCTTGCCGGCGGATCTGCTGGAGCGAGCGATGACCGATGTTGATGGATTGGCTGAGTTGCCTGAATAAGTCAAAAGCTTCGCGAGCAAGCCCGCTCCCACAGGGTTTTTGTGTTGTTCAATCGATGTGTGCAACAACTCCGATCCCCTGTGGGAGCTTGCCGGCGGATCTGCTGGAGCGGGCGATGACCGATGTTGATGGATTGGCTGAGTTGCCTGAATAGGTCAAAAGCTTCGCGAGCAAGCCCGCTCCCACAGGGTTTTTGTGTTGTTCAATCGATGTGTGCAACAACTCCGATCCCCTGTGGGAGCGGGCTTGCTCGCGAAGGCGTCAGCACTGCCGTCAAAGAACTCAAGCCTGCCATCACAACGGCAAATGCCGACTCAACAACGCGCGCAACGCCGCCGGTTTCACCGGTTTGGCCAAGTACTCCAGGCCCGCCGCATGCACTTGGGCCACCGTCTCCGGCCGGCCATCGGCACTGATCACCACCCCCGGCACCGGTTCCCCCAGTTGAGTGCGCAACCACGCCATCAACTCGGTCCCGGTCTCGCCATGGTCCAGGTGGTAATCCACCAGCGCCAACTGCGGACGTACACCGTCCTTCAGCAGCGCCGCGCATTCATCACGGTTGCGCGCGGTCCAGACCTGACAACCCCAGCGTGTCAGCAGGCTGTTCATGCCGATCAGGATGCTGTCTTCGTTATCGATGCACAGCACCTGCGCGCCGCTCAACACATGGCCGTTGAGCTCGTTGACCTTGGTCGGCGCGACAGTCTGAGCCCGCGCCAGCGGCACGCTGACACTGAACACGCTGCCACGCCCCGGCCAGGAGCGTACGCGCAAGGTGTGACCCAGCACGCGACACAGCCCATCGGCAATCGCCAGCCCCAGGCCCAGGCCTTTCTCGGCGCGCGTCTGGTGGCTGTCGAGGCGTTTGAACTCTTCGAAAATCACCTGTTGTTTGTCTTCCGGAATTCCCGGTCCACGGTCCCAGACTTCCAGGCACAACTCGCCCTTGCGCCGCCGGACGCCGAGCAGCACCGGCCCCTTGGCATAACGGAACGCGTTGGTCAGGAAGTTCTGCAGGATTCGTCGCAGTAGTTTGATGTCGCTGTCGATGCGCAGCGTGCTGCCCCGAACACGGAATTTCAGCCCTTGTTCCTGAGCCAGTGCCTTGAACTCGGCACCGAGGGCATCGAACAGTTCGTTGAGCGCGAAGGGTTTGGGGTCCGGGTTGATCTTGCCGTTTTCCAGGCGGGAAATGTCCAGCAGATCACTGATCAGGTCCTCGGCCGAACGCAGTGAACTGTCCAGGTGATGCACCAGTTTCTGCGCCTCGCTGGACAGGCCATCGTCTTGATGGGAGAGGGCGGCAGAGAACAGGCGCGCGGCATTCAGCGGTTGCATCAAGTCATGGCTGACCGCTGCCAGAAAGCGGGTTTTCGACTGGTTGGCCGATTCCGCGGTGCCCTTGGCTTCGGTCAGGGCCACGTTGAGTTGTGACAGCTCGTGGGTCCGTGCAGTGACGCGCTGCTCCAGGCCTTCGTTGGCTTCAGTCAGCGCTTGCTCGGCTTCGCGGAACGCGGTGATGTCGGTGAAGCTCATGACAAAACCGCCGCCCGGCATCGGGTTGCCGATCAGCTCGATGACACGCCCGTTGGGGAACAGTCGTTCAGAGGTGTGGGCACGGCCCTGACGCATCCAGTGCAAGCGGCGGGCGACATGCACCTCGGCTTCACCGGGGCCACACAGACCGCGCTCGGCGTTGTAGCGAATGATGTCGGCAATCGGTCGGCCGAGCCTGATCAGCCCGTCCGGGTAATTGAACAGCTCCAGATAGCGCCGGTTCCAGGCCACCAGTTTCAGCGACTGGTCGACCACGCTGATGCCCTGGGTGATGTTTTCGATAGCGCCTTGCAACAGGGCGCGGTTGAATTGCAGCACCTCCGAGGCTTCGTCGGCGATACGGACGACATCCTCCAGCTGCATTTCCCGACCTTCGATGGCGGCTTTCACCACCGCACGCGTCGAAGAAGCGCCGAGTACACCGGCCAGCAAGCGTTCGGTATGGGCGATCCATTCACCGTCGGCGTTCTGGTTCGGGTTGAAGCCTTTGCCTTGGCGGTAGGCAAAACGGATGAAGCTCTGTCGCGCCCGTTCTTCACCGACGAAGCGGGCGGCCAGTTGCAGCAGATCGTTGATCTGCACCGCCAGCATCGAGCGTGCGCTGGGGCGTGCGCTGATTTCCTGGCCGATGAAACGACCGGCTTGCCAGTGTTCCGACACCCTCGTACGTGACAGCACCGACACCCAGGCGAACAACGTGAAGTTGGCCGCCAGCGACAACATCACGCCTTGGGTCAACGGGGTGAGCGGCAGGTTCAGCGGGTTACTGTGCAACCACGCCAATCCCGGGAAACTGCTCAACGACAAACCGAGGCTGTGGGCGGCGATCGGCAGAATCAGGGTGTAGAACCAGAGGAATGTCCCGGCGGCGAGACCGGCGAAAACACCCCGGCGGTTGGCCTGCTTCCAGTACAGCGCACCGAGCATGGCCGGGGCCAGTTGGGTGACGGCGGCAAAGGCGATCTGGCCGATGGTCGCCAGGCTCGCGGTCGAGCCCAGCAGGCGATAGCTGACGTAGGCCAGCAACAGAATCACCACGATGCTGACGCGGCGCACCGAGAGCATCCACTGGCGGAACACTTCGAACGGCCGCTCAGCGTTGTTCCGCCGCAGCAGCCACGGCAGCAACATGTCGTTGGAGACCATGGTCGACAGCGCCACGCTGGCGACGATCACCATGCCGGTCGCCGCCGAGGCGCCACCGATAAAGGCCAGCATCGCCAGCGCAGGATGGGATTGGGCCAGCGGCAGGCTGATGACAAAAGAGTCCGGCAGGACCGAGCTTGGCAGCAACATCTGACCGGCGAGGGCGATCGGTACGACAAACAATGCCGCCAATGCCAGGTAAGCCGGGAACACCCATTTGGCCAGGCGCAGATCCTGGGGATCAATGTTTTCCACCACCGTCACGTGGAACTGCCGGGGCAGGCAGATGATTGCCATCATCGCCACGCCGGTCTGCACCACCATCGACGGCCAGTTGATGGTTTCCTTCCAGTATTCCTCCAGGCGTGGGGCGAGCATGGCCTGGTTGAACAGGTCGTCGAAGCCATCGTACAGGCCGTAGGTGACGAACGCGCCGACCGCGAGAAACGCGAACAGCTTGACCAGCGATTCGAAGGCAATCGCCAGCACCATGCCGCGGTGGTGTTCCGTGGCGTCGAGGTTGCGGGTACCGAAGACAATGGTGAACAGCGCCAACACCAGCGACACGATCAGCGCCGTGTCCTGGGCGCGGGTGCCCATGGCGTCGGCACCGGCGCCGATCAACAGGTTCACCCCGAGGACGATGCCCTTGAGTTGCAGGGCGATGTAGGGCAACACGCCCACCAGGCAGATCAGCGCCACGACGACCGCCAGCGACTGGGATTTGCCGTAGCGCGCGGCGATGAAGTCGGCGATGGAGGTGATGTTCTCCTGCTTGCTGATCATCACCATTTTCTGCAGGACCCACGGCGCGCAGACCAGCAGCAGGATCGGCCCGAGGTAGATCGGCAGGAACGACCAGAGTTGTTCGGCGGCCTGGCCGACAGCGCCAAAGAAGGTCCAGCTGGTGCAATAGACCGCCAGCGACAGGCTGTATACCCACGCGCGCACTCGCGGCGGCAACGGTGTGCTGCGACGGTCGCCGTAAAAGGCGATGGCGAACATGATGGCCATATAGGCCAGGGCGACGGCGGCGATCAGCCCGCTGGACAGCGACATGGGAACTCCCGACAAAAGACACCCGGGACTCCAGCCCGGTCAGACAGTCTCGCACGATGGCAGGGGTTAGTCAGTGTCGACCAAGGTCTTGGCGTGGTGGGGTGTCGCAGGAGTTTGTCTGTTGGGTTTTTAGTGTTTGTGCTGGCCTCTTCGCGGGCAAGCCTCGCTCCTACAGGTTCTGTGTGGTTCACATATTCGGCGAACACACAAAACCCTGTAGGAGCGAGGCTTGCCCGCGAAGACGGCCTCACTGACTCAACGCAATCTCAATCAACTGATGCAATTCCCCAACCTCCAACGGCGCCGCCGAAAACAGGATGCGAAACACCGTCGGCGCTGCCACCAGGTTGATCAGTCGATCGACGCTCGGCTTTGGCTGGTCCGGATAACGATCCAGAATCGTCTGCAACTGCCCGCCTATGATCGTCGCGCAGTAAACCGGTGTGATGCTGCATTGCACGTCGCGCAGCATGTTTCGCCCGGGCTCGGAACTCATCTCGTCCAGATACTGTTCCGCCCAGGCCCGCACGTCACTGCGCAGGCTGCCGGTGTTGGCCGGTTCAGTTTCGGGTTGCAGGCGGGCGAGGGCGACGTCGGCCAGCAGCGTCGACAAATCGCCCCAGCGCCGATAGATCGTCGACGGCGTCACCCCCGCGCGCGCAGCAATCTGCGGGACGGTCACGGTCGAGCGATCCTGTTCTTCAAGCAGATCGCGGACAGCCGAATGAATCGACTCTTGCACCCGGGCGCTTCGACCGCCGGGGCGTAAACCTTCTTTAATAGCCATACGGCGGACCTTAACACAAAGAATTTGCTTTAAGCGCTAGCCAGTAGCACACTCCGCAAAAGCAACAAATTAGCTTTTGCGGAGTGTGCGCATGTCCAGTTCGATATCAAACCGTTCCAGCCTGTGGTTTCTGGCGATTACTTTACTGAGTTTTCTCGCCGCTTCCACTGCGCCGACGCCCCTGTACCACTTGTATCAGGAACACCTGCAGTTCTCGGCGGCGACCCTGACCCTGATCTTCGGCGTGTACGCCATCAGCTTGCTCGCCGCGCTGCTCACCGTTGGTTCGCTCTCGGATTACCTGGGACGCAAACCGGTGATTTTCACCGCTGTGGTGCTGAACATGCTCGCCATGCTGCTGTTCATCAATGCCGACAGCGTCGCCTGGTTGATCAGCGCCCGGGTGCTTCAGGGCTTTGCCACCGGGATGGCCACGGCCGCATTGGGTGCCGCGCTGCTCGACACCGATCGCCAGCAAGGTCCGCTGGTCAACAGCGTCGCGCCGCTGCTGGGCATGGCGGCGGGAGCCATGGGTTGTGGTTTGTTGGCCGAGTTTGCGCCGCTGCCGCTGCAATTGACCTTTTGGGTGCTGCTCGCACTCTTCGGGTTGCAGGCGTTATACGTCTGGCGTCTTCCGGAAAGCGTCAGCCCACAACCGGGCGCGCTGGCTTCGCTGCTTCCGACCCTGCATGTGCCGGTCCAGGCTCGGCGCGTGTTGTGGCTGGTGATGCCGCTTAACACCGCGGCGTGGGCGCTCGGTGGTTTCTTTGCCTCCCTCGCGCCGTCCCTAGTGCGGACGGCCACCGGATCGACTTCGAATCTGATTGGCGGTGCGACAGTGGCTGCGCTGACCGTCACTGGCGTATTGATGATCTACACCTTGCGCAGCCGCCCGGCCGACAAAGTCCTGCGGATCGGCGCAAGCATTTTGCCCGTGGGCGTGGCGCTGATTTTACTGGCGGTCCACAGCGCCAGCCTGCCGCTGTTTTTCGTCGGGACGCTGGTGGCCGGATGCGGTTTTGGCGCCAGTTTTCTCGGCGCGTTGCGCAGCGTCGTGCCGCTGGCTCTGCCTCACGAACGGGCCGGATTGATGTCGGCGTTTTATGTGCTCAGCTACCTGGCGTTCTGCCTGCCGTCGTTGCTGGCGGGGAACCTGACGCGGGCCTTTGGTCTGGTGGCCACCACCGATGGCTATGGCGCGGTGCTGATTGTCCTGTCGCTCGGCGCTCTGCTCGCGTTGATGCGTCAGCAGCCCGTCAAAGTCTGTGGCGCGGATGTTCGATGACCGCTAGCCTTGGCACCGGCCCTTATTTCGACGGAACGCCTGATGAAGATCATCCGCAGCAAATCCTTCACCGCTGAGCGTGCCTGGGGCGCGCTGGATATCGCCAACATGAACGGCATCACCACGCGTTTGCACTGGACCGATCAGCCCTACAAATGGCACGTCAATGACGGTCAGGAAGTGTTCGTCGTGCTTGATGGCCAGGTGCAGATGCGCTACCGCGAAGAAGGTGTCGAAAAGGAAACACTGCTGGACGTGGGCGATATTTTCTATGCGTCTATCGGCACCGAGCACGTCGCCCATCCGCATGGGGCGGCGAGGATCCTGGTGATCGAAACGGAAGGCAGTGTCTGACGCTATATCTGCAAAACAGATAACAGTTAGAGATATTACCCGTTATATAGATATTCGATTCGGATCTACCATGAATTCCACCTCACAAGAGGAGAGGAATTCAACATGACCTGCCCCAACAGCAACACCCTCGGTTTAAAACCGCTCAGCCATTTAAAGCACCCGCTAGAAGCCATTCGCCAATTCACCCCCAACTGGTTCGCCGCGACCATGGGCACGGGCGTGCTGGCCTTGGCGCTGGCGCAATTGCCCGTGGCCATACCCGGACTGCAGGCGGTAGCCGAAGGTCTGTGGCTGCTCAATATCTGCCTGTTTGCACTGTTCACCGTGGCGTACGCGGCACGCTGGGTGCTGTTCTTCGATGAGGCGCGGCGGATTTTCGGTCACTCCACGGTCTCGATGTTTTTCGGCACCATCCCCATGGGGTTGGCGACCATCATCAATGGCTTCCTGGTGTTCGGCTTGCCGCGCTGGGGCGACGGGGTGATTCATGTCGCCGAATTGCTGTGGTGGCTCGATGTGGCCATGTCGCTGGCCTGCGGCGTGCTGATTCCCTACATGATGTTCACCCGTCAGGAACACAGCATCGACCAGATGACTGCGGTCTGGCTGTTGCCGGTGGTCGCGGCGGAAGTGGCCGCCGCCAGCGGTGGTCTGCTGGCACCGCACCTGGCCGATGCCCATTCGCAACTGGTGGTGCTGACGACCAGCTACGTGCTCTGGGCCTTTTCCCTGCCGGTAGCGTTCAGCATTCTGACGATTCTGTTGCTGCGCATGGCGCTGCATAAACTGCCTCACGAAAACATGGCCGCCTCCAGCTGGCTGGCGCTGGGGCCGATCGGCACCGGGGCGTTGGGCATGTTGCTGCTGGGCGCCGATGCTCCGGCGATCTTTGCGGCCAACGGTCTGCCGGGCATCGGTGAAATTGCTGAAGGGCTGGGCCTGGTGGCCGGGATTACGCTGTGGGGCTTCGGCTTCTGGTGGATGCTGATGGCGGTGCTGATCACCGTGCGTTACCTGCGCGACGGCATCCCGTTCAACCTTGGCTGGTGGGGTTTCACCTTCCCGCTGGGCGTCTATTCTCTAACGACGTTGAAACTGGGCAGCACCTTGAACCTGGCGTTTTTCAGTGTCTTTGGCTGCGTGCTGGTGGCGATGCTGGCGGTGATGTGGCTGATCGTCTCCAAACGCACGGTGCAGGGCGCCTGGCGGGGCGAGTTGTTTGTCTCGCCGTGCATTGCAGGATTAAAGAAATAACCGGCAAAGATTAGGTAATGTGTGGCCTGGATCGACGTTCGACATTCCAATAACAAATCGCCAAGCCACTCTCTACCCAATCTCAGGGACACATGGAAGATGAGCCACCCCTCACAGTTCACCTTGCTTCGCACCCGGCGCTTCCTGCCGTTCTTTGTCACGCAGTCCCTCGGGGCGTTCAACGACAACATCTTCAAGCAGTCGTTGATCCTCGCCATTCTGTACAAGCTTACGATCGAAGGTGACCGCTCGATCTGGGTCAACCTGTGCGCGCTGCTGTTTATCCTGCCGTTCTTTCTGTTTTCGGCGCTGGCCGGCCAGTTCGGGGAAAAGTTCGCCAAGGACGCGCTGATCCGGCTGATCAAGCTCGGGGAAATCGCCATCATGGCGGTCGGCGCGGTCGGGTTCCTGTTCGATCACCTGTCGCTGATGCTGGTGGCGCTGTTCGCCATGGGCACGCACTCGGCGCTGTTCGGGCCGGTGAAATACTCGATCCTGCCCCAGGCCCTGCGTGAAGAAGAACTGGTGGGTGGCAACGGGCTGGTGGAAATGGGCACGTTCCTGGCGATCCTCGCCGGCACCATCGGCGCCGGGGTCATGATGTCGTCCAGTCATTACGCGCCCATCGTTTCCACCGCGATCATCGGTGTCGCCGTGCTCGGTTACCTGGCCAGTCGCAGCATTCCCCGGGCGGCGGCCTCGTCACCGCAAATGCGCCTGAACTGGAACATCTTCAGCCAATCCTGGGCCACCTTGAAACTGGGCCTGGGGCAGACGCCTGCGGTATCGCGTTCCATCGTCGGCAACTCGTGGTTCTGGTTTGTCGGGGCGATTTATCTGACGCAGATCCCGGCGTATGCCAAGGAGTGGATGCACGGCGACGAGACCGTGGTGACGCTGATTCTGACGGTGTTCTCGGTGGGCATCGCCCTCGGTTCGATGCTTTGCGAAAAACTCTCCGGACGCAAAGTCGAAATCGGTCTGGTGCCGTTCGGCTCGTTCGGCCTGACGGTGTTCGGTTTGCTGCTGTGGTGGCATTCCGGCGGTATTCCAGACAGCGTTGACGGCCATGGCTGGATCGAAATCCTTGGGTTTGGCCACACCTGGCTGGTGCTGATCGACATTCTGGGGCTGGGGATTTTCGGTGGTTTCTACATTGTGCCGCTGTACGCGCTGATTCAGTCGCGCACCCCCGAGAACGAGCGGGCGCGGGTGATTGCCGCCAACAACATTCTCAACGCGCTGTTCATGGTGGTGTCGGCGATTGTCTCGATCGTCCTGCTGAGCATGGTCGAGCTGTCGATCCCGCAGCTGTTCCTGGTGGTGTCGCTGCTCAACATCGGCGTCAACGCCTACATCTTCAGCATCGTCCCCGAGTTCACCATGCGCTTCATGATCTGGCTGCTCAGCCATTCCATGTACCGCGTGGAGCATCGCAACCTTGATCTGATCCCGGATGAAGGCGCGGCGTTGCTGGTCTGCAATCACGTGTCTTTTGTGGATGCGTTGCTGATTGGCGGTGCGGTGCGTCGGCCGATTCGCTTTGTCATGTACTACAAAATCTACAACCTGCCGGTGCTGAACTTTATCTTTCGCACGGCCGGGACGATTCCGATCGCCGGGCGCCAGGAAGACATTCAAATCTACGAAAAAGCCTTCACGCGGATTGCTCAATACCTGAAGGACGGTGAACTGGTGTGCATCTTCCCGGAAGGCAAGTTGACCGCTGACGGCGAGATGAGCGAGTTCAAGGGCGGGCTGGTGCGGATTCTCGAAGAGACACCGGTGCCGGTGATTCCGCTAGCGTTGCAAGGGTTGTGGGGGAGTTTCTTCAGCCGCGATCCGGGCAAGGGGTTGTTTCGTCGGTTGTGGTCGCGGGTGACGTTGGTGGCAGGGCCGGCGGTGGCGGTTGAGGCGGCGGAGCCGGCGGCGTTGCAGGCGATGGTCGGGGATTTGCGCGGCACAGTTAGATAGTCGGTGGCTGTGAGAGCCTTTTCGCGGGCAAGCCTCGCTCCTACGGGGTTTGTGGCATGTCCATGCAAACCCTGTAGGAGCGAGGCTTGCCCGCGAAGGCGATCTAAAGGTCAGGCGCTGACTTTGAGCCCAATCAACCCGGCAACAATCAACGCCACACTGGCCAGCCGGAACAGCGCCATGGACTCGCCAAACAGAATGATCCCGGCGATCACCGTGCCCACCGCACCCACACCGGTCCAGATCGCATAGGCCGTGCCCAGCGGCAATTCCTTCATGGCAAGGCCCAGCAAGCCAAGGCTGATCGCCATGGCGGCAACGGTCAATGCGGTAGGGAGAGGGCGGCTGAAACCGTCGGTGTATTTCAGGCCGACGGCCCAGCCCACTTCGAACAGGCCGGCGAAAAACAGAATGATCCAGGACATGAAAGACCTCCATCGATTGACGGGGTCGTCCCCAGATTAATGACTCGATCGAGCCGCGAGGTCGTCCTCGCGTTGCGCCATAGAGTGCCCATCATTAACCCGAGGATCAAGTTTACGGATCACTCGGCCGCTTGCCGGGCCGCGGTTTCCCGGTCTTGTTTCTCGCTCATGCGGCGGAAATACGTCGAGAGTAACGCCCCGGAAATGTTGTGCCAGACGCTGAACAACGCGCTAGGCACCGCCGCCAATGGCGAGAAGTGCGCACTGGCCAGCGCGGCGCCCAGACCGGAGTTCTGCATGCCGACTTCCAGCGCCAGGGATTTGCGCTGGGCCAGCGGCAACTTGAACAGGCGCCCGGTGAAGTAGCCCAGCAGATAACCGAAGCTGTTGTGCAGCATCACCACGGCCATGATCAGCAGGCCCGACTCGGCAATCTTCGCCTGGCTGGCGGCCACCACGGCGGTGACGATGATCACAATGCTCACCACCGAAATCAGCGGCAATACTTCTACCGCATGGCGCACCCGATCACCCAACAGGCGCTGGGCAACCACGCCGAGCACGATCGGCAACAGCACCACTTGCAGGATCGACCAGAACAGTTCCATGAAGGACACCGGCAGCCACGCCGAGGCCAAAAGCCAAATCAGCGCCGGGGTCAGCAGCGGAGCGAGGAGGGTGGTGACGGCGGCGATGGCCACCGACAGCGCCAGGTCGCCGCGCGCCAGCCAGGTCATCACGTTCGACGAGGTGCCGCTTGGGCAGCAACCGACCAGAATCACGCCGACGGCGATTTCCGGTGGCAGGTGAAACGCCTGGCAGAGCAACCACGCCACACCGGGCATGATCACGAAATGTGCAACCACGCCCAACGCCACGCGCCACGGATGGCGAGCGACTGCGGCGAAGTCTTCGAGTTTGAGGGTCAGGCCCATGCCGAACATCACCAGGCCCAACAGCGGCACGATCGCGCCTTTCAGACCGATGAACCACGCGGGCTGCAGAAACGCCACGACGGCGAAAATCAGAACCCAGTAAGCGAAGGTGTTGCCGACAAAACGACTCAATGCAGCGAGGGCGCGCATGGCCTGATCCTTATTTTAAGTAACACCACAAAACCAATGTGGGAGCGGGCTTGCTCGCGAAGACGGACTGACAGTCAACATTGATGTTGAATGTTATGACGCTTTCGCGAGCAAGCCCGCTCCCACATTTAGACCGCGTCGATTTAGATCCCTTGCGGAGTCTCTTCACCGCCCAGTGCTTCAACCAGTGCCGGCAGGAAGTCGCCGAAGGTCAGCATCATCAGGGTGAAGCTGGCGTCCAGCTGGCCGAGGGCTTCTTCGCCACCGTCCTGTTCCGCCTGGTCTTGCAGCAGGTCTTCGAACTTCAGACGCTTGACCACCATCTTGTCGTCGAGGACGAAAGACAGCTTGTCTTGCCAGGCCAGCGACAATTGAGTAACCACTTTGCCGGTGCTCAAGTGCAGCTGGATCTCTTCGCTGGTCAGGTCCTGACGCTTGCAACGCACGATGCCGCCATCTTCGTGGGTGTCGCGCAGTTCGCACTCGTCCAGCACAAAGAAGTCGTCCGCAGCTTTCTGGGTGGTGACCCATTCAGTCATGGTCGCGGTCGGCGACATTTTCACGGTCAGTGGGCGTACCGGCAGCGTGCCGATCACTTCACGCAGCGTGGACAGCAGGTCTTCGGCACGTTTCGGGCTGGCCGAGTTGACCAGGATCAGACCCTGTTTCGGTGCGATGGCGGCGAAGGTCGACGAACGACGGATAAAGGCACGCGGCAGGAACGCCTGGATGATTTCATCCTTGATCTGGTCGCGTTCCTTTTTGTAGACCTTGCGCATTTGTTCGGCTTCGATCTCTTCGACCTTTTCCTTCACGGCGTCACGCACGACGCTGCCCGGCAAGATGCGTTCTTCTTTACGGGCGGAGATCAGCAGGAAGTCGCCGCTGACGTGCACCAGGGGTGCATCTTCGCCTTTGCCGAAGGGCGCGACGAAACCGTAGGTGGTCAACTCCTGGCTTGCACATGGACGCGCCAGTTTGGTGGCCAGTGCAGTTTCCAACGCCTCGGCATCAAAAGGCAGATCTTGGGTCAGGCGATAGATAAGCAGGTTTTTGAACCACATGGGGCGAGTCTCTCCTTTATACAAAGGGGGGCATTATTCTCTTAGCGAAGCCATAGGCCAACCCTTCTCTAAGCCTTTGGAAGGCCTGCAAAAATTATTTAAAAAAGTGCTTGCCAGAGGTGGGGGCGCTCCGTAGAATGCGCGCCACACCGAAAGTGAAGGGTGATTAGCTCAGCTGGGAGAGCGTCTGCCTTACAAGCAGAATGTCGGCGGTTCGATCCCGTCATCACCCACCATTCGCTTTAGTGTTACGCGCAGCGGTAGTTCAGTCGGTTAGAATACCGGCCTGTCACGCCGGGGGTCGCGGGTTCGAGTCCCGTCCGCTGCGCCATATTCGGTCACCTGGAACGCTGAACGCCAGGTCACCACGGAAAAGCCCGCTAACGCGGGTTTTTTTCTGCCTAAAGTTTGTACGTTGTTCCTGCAGGTCGTGTCGTTTCACCGGTTTTCGGATTTTTTTGAAAAATTATTCAATTAAATCAACACTTTACGAAAATTTGTGGCACAATGCGCCCCGCAACGAAGGTAAAGGGTGATTAGCTCAGCTGGGAGAGCGTCTGCCTTACAAGCAGAATGTCGGCGGTTCGATCCCGTCATCACCCACCACTTACTTTCAACGCTACGCGCAGCGGTAGTTCAGTCGGTTAGAATACCGGCCTGTCACGCCGGGGGTCGCGGGTTCGAGTCCCGTCCGCTGCGCCATATTTGGTCACCTGGAACGCTGAACGCCAGGTCACCACACAGAAAGCCCGCTTGATGCGGGCTTTTTGCTGTCTGCGATTTGGCTTTATTGCTCGGCGTTGCGGCTGTGGCGGTAGTCACTCACGGCTTCATACACCGCTTTGCGCAGGCGGTTGATGCCGCCAATTGGCCGGTGGGCCTCAAGCCCGAACCACGGATTGAACGATTGGTTGTCGCATTGCACGTTCAGCGTCGGTGTGTCGAAGTCCTGGGCGGGCAGTTTGATCCGGGCCACGGTTTCGAACGGCGCATCCTTTTCCTTCCATTCGATACTCGTGTCCTCGATCGGCATGTACTTGCCCGGATCCTGGCGCTGGATCTGCAAGACGAAGCACGCAGGCACCCGATCCGTCGACAATTGCTGGTTCAGCGCATTGCGTAAAAAATTCGGCAGCTTCTGATTCTGCGCCGGCAAGGCGTAGGCCGGGCAGCTGTCGGGATCCGGCGTCACCCGAAACTTCGCGTTGGCATTACCAAACTTGTAGGGCGAAACCGAAAAGTACGTCGTCTGCGTCGGGCTTTCCGGGGCAGGGGAGAGCGTCGCCAAGGCAATAAACAGATGACGAACCTGCCACGTACGCGGGTCCCAGCCGGGGAAAAACGCCATCAGTTTCTTGCCATCCGCCTGCGCGCTCACATTCTGACGGTACTCGGCGACATCGCTGACGAAGAAGTTCGGGTGGCTGAACATCACAAAGTCCTGTTCACCACGACTGTGTTGATCGGCAAGCAATTGTTTGCCAGGCACGTCGAGCAACTTGATCGCCATGCCCCGGGCATCGCGAATACTGTCGAACTGCGGGTAGGCATTGCCGTTTGACAGTCGCATCGTCGCTTGCCAGGTTTTGCCGGGTTCGCTGAACACGCCCTGACGCAGCCCATCCGCCAGATCCGTCAGCACCTGGACTTCGGCCTTCACGCAACCGTGCGCCTTGGCATGCGCATCGCGCAGGTAGCGGGTGCTTTCACGGTGCTGATCGACGATGCGCACGGCCGTCTGGATGATGTCCTGAGTCATCGCCGCTTCGCCGTCCGGGATCAGCTCTTCAGCCGAGACCGGTCCCCGGTGCTGCCAGGCAAACCACGCCGTGGCCAGTGCCCAGCCGAGTACGCCCAGGCCCAGTAACCACAACAGGGATTTGCCGAGGAAGGCGCCTAACCACATCCAGATTCTGCTCATGGCAATTGTGCCTCCAGCGGGCCGCCCAACACTTTCAGATATTCCAGCAGCGCCCAGCGCTCCTGAGGTTGCAGCAGGCGACCGATCACGCCGTTGCCGCGCTTGCCAGCCCGGAATTCGTGGCCGCTGTTGTGATTGCCGGTGATCCGCGTGTCGAACTTGAAGCCATTGGTGAAGACCTCGGTGCGATAGCCCAAGTGCCTGGGGTCGTACTCGAACGTGCCTTTGTAGAACGTCGTTGCGCGTTCATCCTGAGGTGAGAGCAATTGATAGAGGCTCGGCACCGAGCCGTTGTGCAGAAACGGCGCCGTCGCCCAGACGCCGGTCAACGGGCGAGCCTTGTAGGCGCGCAATTCACGCACGCCAATCGGCAGGCCGAAGCCATCCATGTCCGGGCGCTCGGCGTCGGGGATTTTCGCCTCGCGGTAAGCCCGGTTTCCTACGAACGCGGTGACGTAGGCCAAGCCTTTGGCTGACGAGAGTTTGCTCAGGTCCAGCGGTTCGGTGGGTGGCGGCTGCAACTGCACATCCAGTTTCGCCAGCTCCGCCGGGTCCCATTGCAAGGCGCTGAGGTCGAAGCGATGGTCGGAGATGTTATTGGCGGCGCCCGGGTCTGTGCCGATGTAGTCCACCGGCAGCATTTTCAGGTGTTGCACCCAGCGCCCGTTGGTCTGGACCGATCGAGGTACGTGGCAACCGGCGCAGTTTTCACTGAACAATTCGCGACCTTGGGCGGCCAGCGGCTTGTCGACAGCGCCAAGAACGTCTTCCGGCCAGGCGGGAGGTTTGAGCCGTTGCAGGGTTTGTTCGATCAGGTGCAGGTCGTTCAAGCGGACACTGGACGGATAGCGGTCCTCACCCTTGAGTGGTTGACCATCGACGTCGAAGAAATTCAGGGTTGCACCGACGCCCAGCGCCTCGCCGATATTGCGCGCCATCGGTTGCTGCGCCGAACCGTTCCATTGCACCCAGTCAAAGGTCCACATGTCCCACAGTTGCGGGTAGTCCACCGGGGCATTGGCCACGCGGTAGTTATCAGCTGAAATCGCATCGCCGAAGCTGGCGTTGGCGATGCGTCCGAAGGCGTCGGTGCGGCCGGGGCCTTCCTCGGTCGGGTAGAGGCCGCGATGGGTGTCGTTCCAGGCCACTTTTACGAAGGTGTTGAGCGAGGTTTTGAAGTCTTTGCGCAGTTGTTCGTGGCGGCTGTCGTAGTCCTCGCCGAGTACGTTGCGGGCGAAACGTTCGAATTTCCACGGGTTGTAGTACGTCGAGATCAGACTGGCGACCAGCGCTTGTCCGAAACTGCCACCGCGCAGTGTAGGAACACTGGAAGGCAGGACATGCTGTGCCGAACCGCCATCGATGCGCACGGCCTGGCCGTTGAAGCGCAATTCACCGGTGTGGCAGGCGGCGCAGGTGATGTCGAGGAACTCGTCCTGGCTGCCGGGGTTTTGATGGCGGGCAAAACCCACGGGCAAGTTGCCAGGGTTGTTGTTCGGCGTTTTTTTCTGGTCGCGGTCGATCAGGAAACCAAAGCGCGCGAGATGCTCGGGGGCGGCGAATCGTTGTTCCGAGAAGGGCAGTTCGAGTTTCTTGAACCAGTCATAGCGCAAGCCTTTGACCTGCGTGCCCTGAGGGGTGAAGTAATAAGTCTGGCGGTCGGCGGCGCTCCACTGTTCCAGGTAATGCACCTGTTGCGCGGGCGACCAAGTCGGCAGTTTCGGGTTGGCGACGTAGTACAGCACCACGGCCAGGCCCAGCCCCAACAGCACAGCAAACAACACCAGCAGGCGGAATAAGAGGCGCAAGATAAACATCCTTGTCGATTTGTAGCTCTCTTATGCCTCAGCGCTTGAGGTGCGGCAAGTGGCCATTACGCCAGATGCCGGGTCATCCGGCATCCCTCTCTGTAGGCCCAAGATGACAGAAGCTTCATCATTCCAATCCCCAAATGCGTTAAAACACCTGAACTTATCAGAAGTTTCCTGCTCTCATGCCGGTAGCCATTGGTCGTGGCCGCCTGATAAGCTCGCGGCTTTACTCGATTGCCCTTTAGGCGCATGAACAAGGAAATAGCATGAAACAGCATCGGTTGGCGGCGGCGGTGGCCCTGGTTAGCCTGGTACTTGCGGGTTGTGATTCGCAGACCAGCGTAGAGCTGAAAACCCCGGCGCAAAAAGCTTCCTACGGGATTGGCCTGAACATGGGCAAGAGCCTGGCTCAGGAAGGCATGGATGACCTGGACTCCAAAGCCGTAGCACAAGGCATCGAAGATGCCGTCGGCAAGAAAGAACAGAAGCTGAAGGATGACGAACTGGTCGAAGCCTTCGCAGCACTGCAGAAGCGTGCTGAAGAGCGTATGGCCAAAATGAGCGTAGAGTCGGCAGCCGCCGGCAAGAAATTCCTCGAAGACAACGCCAAGAAAGCCGGTGTCACCACCACTGCTTCGGGCCTGCAATACGAAGTGGTCAAGAAAGCCGATGGCGCACAGCCTAAGCCGACCGACGTAGTGACTGTTCACTACACCGGCAAGCTGACCGACGGCACTACCTTTGACAGCTCCGTCGACCGTGGCAGCCCGATCGATCTGCCAGTCAGCGGCGTGATTCCGGGTTGGGTCGAAGGCCTGCAACTGATGCACGTTGGCGAGAAGTACAAACTGTTCATTCCTAGCGAGCTGGCCTACGGCGCTCAAAGCCCAAGCCCGGCGATTCCAGCCAACTCGGTGCTGGTATTCGACCTGGAACTGCTGGCGATCAAGGATCCAGCAAAAGAAGACGCCGCCAAGTAATCAGCGTCTGCTTTAAAAACAACGCCTCGCTTTATGCGGGGCGTTGTTGCATCTGGCGTTCAGCGAGGGTAAACAAAGCGAACGGACGCTATACGTTGCAGTCATAGCCATTGAGGACGCCGTGCTAGCCGCGCCGGCGCGCCAAGTCAATGAAATCTTGGGTTTTTTTATGTGAGTAAAAAACGCCCGATCTGAGTTGAGCCCTTATGAAACGGGGCTTTCAGCCGTGAAATGTAGCTCTGTTCACAAGGTTATCCACAATTTGTGTGGATAACATTTCAGCGGGAGGAATGATGAAAGCACCCTGGAATTTCGCTCGTTTCCTGCCACTCGCCGGACGCCTGCTCGCTCGTGGGCGTTTGCCGACCCTGCTGTTCGCCGTCGCCAGCAAAGGTGCCAGTCAAGGCAACCGCCTGGGCAAGCTCAAGGACGATTTGCGCCTGTTGCAGGCACTGTGCCTGGCTTACTGGCGTGGCGAATACCGCGCCATCAGCGCGAAGGCAATCATCTCGGTGGTGGCCGGCCTGATGTATTTCCTGAGCCCGGTGGATGCGATTCCGGACTTCATCCCGATGTTCGGCATGCTCGATGACATCGCCGTGCTGGCCTGGTTGATGAAAGTCCTCGACGACGAACTCAATGCCTTCCGTGCCTGGCGCAAACGCCAGTTGCCGGAGAAGCTTGCGGTGGTCGAGCGTCTCCCCGATACCCCGGAGCAACTTCAGCTTCAGGGGCCGAAAAAAACCTGATTTGATTGAGGTTCGTCCTTATATTCATACCCCCCGCGACCGTGGCCGCTGTTAGGATTACACTTCTAGGGAAAAGTGCCGACTCGCTAAGTGTCGTTGTCCTACGGGGAAGTCATGGATATTCAGATAATCACACGCGAAGGCGAGCCCGAATACGCGGTGTTGCCGTGGGCTCAGTACCAGGCTCTACTGAAAGCAGCAGGCATCAACCAACAACCGGCGCCCGACACGCCGGCGCGTCAAGCAACATCACCAGACCCGATTCTTCCGGGTCTGGATCAACTACGCAGTTTGCGCGAAGGGAAGGGCATCGCCATTGAGGCGCTCGCCCGCACGGTAGGCATCAGCCCGTCTTATCTGGCCCTGATCGAAAGTGGCGAGCGTCAACCCGACGCTGCGATTCGCCGCAGTCTGGCCTGGGAACTGACGGTGCCAGGGTGGAGGGATGAATCGTGAGCGTACGCATCAGTCGTCAACATTGGGACGGGTTGCTGGGTGAGCTGGATCAGGCCCGCCGTCAGCGCCATCTGCTGACTTATCGAGCCTTGCTGGAACGTTTGCAGTTGCCCACGCCGGCCATGCAAACCCTCACCGCTGCGCTTGAGCATCTGGCCGCGCTGGACGCCAAGGCCGAGCAGCCGCTACGCAGCTCGCTGGTGATCAGCCAGGGCGCCAGCCGCCTGCCCCGCACCGGTTTCTTCGAATGCGTCGAACGTCTGGGGCGTTTCTCCGGGCCATCCGATGGCGTTGCCGCCGCCTCGTGGCACGCCTCGGAAGTGGTGCGCGTGTTCGAATACGAGTACCCGGAATCGGCGGAGGCCTGAGTGTTTCTGAAGCTCAAGGCACGGGCCGGTTACTGGCTGGCCCGCCGGTTGTTTCACTGGTCATGGTTCGTGCGACAGCCGCGCGGCTGGAGCTGGCTCGAAGGCCAGTTCGCGCGCATGGCCAACCTGGGTGACGTCGGTGCGCAAAGCTTCTATGGCCACATCCTGACCTTCCGCGGCGTCGGCCTTGGGGCTCGTGAGGAAGGTGTTCGATTGCTGCGCCTTGCGGCGCTGGCGGGGGATGGCAAAGCGGCGTATCAGGTGGGGGTGATCAGTTTGGCGGGTTCGCCGAGCAAGGCGCCGGATCCGGCTGAAGCGGCGAGGTTCTGGGAGATGGCGGCGAAGGCGGGGCACCCGCTGGCCGAGATGAAACTGAAAGAGTTGGCGTCTGGTGATGCTTCCAGGTAGCCCCAGCGTTTTCTGAAAGACATAACGTGGCGTGAGGGAAACCTCTCGCCACGTTTGCGTTTCTGACCGTTCGTTAATAAGTGGCGACGTATTAGAGAATCGCCCTACACCAACATCGTCCGTTCCTGACTTCTTTCCTGATTGATCCCCCTCAAAGTCCTGCGCGTTTATTGCTGTGTAAATTCATCGGAGATTTCCTTCGAGTTCTAGCGGCTTTCATGAACTGGTGCGAAGGGAGTTCACCCGATAGCCTTTGATGGTCACTGAAAACTCAGTGGTGGGGTGTAGGAACCCTTTCAGCATCGGTATTGCGTAAGCGTCGAAACCTGATTTGCGGCCGTCTATGTGCGTCCGTAAGATCTGTTGCGGCGGCTGTGCGCGGGCACGCTTCGGCGTGGTCGAGTCTCCGATGCTCGGTATTCCTACCCCGCGTATAGCTGCCACCCAAGCCTGTAGGAAGGCTTTTGGCAGCTCCCATTGTCATCGGAAGGTCTCAAATGCCAACACTTCATCCTGATCCACCCTATGAAAAGCCGGTTTCCCATCCCAAGAACCGCTTCATGGCGCTGACCAGCAACTGCAGCGACATGCCCACCTTGTTCGTCGACACCCACGCGCCGCTCGATATCCTGACCGACGCCGCCCGCTACCGAATCCGAGCCGTCACCCAAGTGCTGGAGAACCTGTCCATGCGCGGTTCGATTGAGTGCGATTCCATGATTCTCAGCGACTTCGCGTTGCTCTGCGCGATTCCGTTGCGTGATGGCTGTGATGTGCTGGATGTGGTTGGGCGGCGGTTGGGGGCGCGGTCAGCGGCTGATTAGATCCGCAGATTTTGGTTGTCTGGCCGGGCCTCTTCGCGGGCAAGCCTCGCTCCTACAGGGGGTTGTGTTGTTCACAATCATTGCGGATGACACAAACCCCTGTAGGAGCGAGGCTTGCCCGCGAAGGCGTCCGTTCAATCACCGCTGCCCAATGAGCAAGTCCTCGTTGTGCACCGGCACCACCAAACTATCAATCACATGCACGCTGTACCCCTGCACGTTTTTCGCGTGATGCTTGGCCTGCGATGCCATCTCCGCCAATTGGCTCGCATCGAGTTGTCCACAGGCCTGTGGATGCAAATGCACGAGAAAATATATCCGCACCGTTTTTTTGAGATAAAGCTGAAAGTATTGGCGCCTCGTGATGCTGCGAAGTAAACCATCGGTGTCCGAAGAACAAGCTTGGTGTGAGGGAAACCTCTCCCCACGCTTGCGTTTCTGAGGTTTCGTTTTTTTATGGCGACGTATTAGAGAATTGCCCTACACCAACATCGTCCGTTCCTGACTTCTTTCCTGATTGATCCCCCTCAAAGTCCTGCGCGTTTATTGCTGTGTAAATTCATCGGAGATTTCCTTCGAGTTCTAGCGGCTTTCATGAACTGGTGCGCGACGTGTCTCATCGATAGTCTTCTGGCTGTCACTGCAAATTCAGTGACAGGGCGTGGAAGCCCTTCTATCGTTAGGCGCGTCAAGCGCCACCAGTTCGGCGTTTTTTCGTCTGTGTTTTATGGTGGCTGTGCGCGGGGCGCTTTCGAGTGCGCCGAGTGCCTAACGTCTCGGTCTTCCACACCCGCGTTCAGCCGCCACCTATCGCGTGGAAGTGATTTCTGGCGGCTCCAATCCATACGTTAGGAAGTAAAACAATGAAAACGCTTACGCCAGATCCGCCTTGCACCCCTCTGACGCCTCATCCTGACAACCGCTTCATGGCGCTGACCAGCAACTGCAGCGACATGCCCACCTTGTTCGTCGACACCCACGCGCCGCTCGATATCCTGACCGACGCCGCCCGCTATCGAATCCGAGCCGTCACCCAAGTGCTGGAAAACCTGTCCATGCGCGGTTCGATTGAGTGCGATTCCATGATTCTCAGCGACTTCGCGTTGCTCTGCGCGATTCCATTGCGCGATGGCTGTGATGTGCTGGATGTGGTCGGGCGGCGGTTGGGGGCGCGGTCAGCGGCTGATTAGATCCGCAGATTTTGGTTGTCTGGTCGGGCCTCTTCGCGGGCAAGCCTCGCTCCTATAGGGGTTGTGTTGTTCACAATCATTGCGGATGACACAAACCCCTGTAGGAGCGAGGCTTGCCCGCGAAAGCGTCCGTTCAATCACCGCTGCCCAATGAGCAAGTCCTCGTTGTGCACCGGCACCACCAAACTATCAATCACATGCACGCTGTACCCCTGCACGTTTTTCGCGTGATGCTTGGCCTGCGATGCCATCTCCGCCAACTGGCTCGCATCGAGTTGTCCACAGGCCTGTGGATGCAAATGCACCACGCCGATCGACAATGACAGCAGCGCAAACTCCTGACGCACGCCCTGGCGATTCGGTGCGATGAAGCAGCCGGCTTCCAGGTGCTCGCTGCGGTAGAAGCGTCGGCACTGGCTCTGGAAGTCGTCCAGCAGCTGGTTCAAACGTTTGCGCCAGTCTTCCGGGCCAAGCACCAGCAGGAAGTCATCGCCGCCGATATGGCCGACGAAGTCGCGGGCCGGGTCGACGCGATCGTTCAGGCATTGCGCCAGACACAGCAAAACTTCATCCCCACGGCCGTAGCCATAGATGTCGTTGAAGGGTTTGAAACTGTCGATGTCGACGTAGCAGATCACCGATTCCCGCTCCTGTTGCAGCAACCGCGTCAGGCATTGCTGGATGGGCACGTTGCCCGGCAACAGAGTCAGCGGGTTGGCATAGCGGGCCTGCTGGATTTTCAGTTCGGTAATCAACTTCAGCACATCGATCACCCGGCCCAGCCCCAGATAACCACCGTTGAGGGTGATGATGAAATCTTCCTCGATGCGTTGCCGTGCGCGGCTGGTGATCAAGCGGCTGACCTGTTGCAGCGACTGGCTCATCTCCACGGCGAGGAAGTCGTCGTTCATCAGCCGGCTGATCGGCTTGCGTGCGAACAGATCGGTCGCAAAGGGCTTGAGCAGTGCGTCCGAGAGCGAATGACGATGGACGATGCCGCAGGGGTGGCCTTGCTCGTCGAGTACCGCCAGTGAGTTTAGGTTGGCCTGGCGGCGGAAGGCTTCCAGCACCGTGGCCGTCGGTGTGTCCCGGGCCACGGCCGGTTGGTCGTTGAGCAAGGCGCTGAGGTCACTGACTTCATCATTCAAGGCGACCGCTGTGCTTTCCCGTTTGGGCATCAGGGTCCTGGCATCACGAGGTGGATGTTCCTGAGGGCGACAGAGCAGGTAACCCTGGACCAGATCCACGCCCATCTCCGTCAACACCGCGAGCTCTTCCGGCCGCTCGATACCTTCGGCAATCACCTGCGCCCGCGAGGCCTTGGCGATTTGCAGGATCGAGCCGACGAACTCACGCTTGAGCGCATCCTGATGAATGCCGTCGATGAAATGCCGATCAATCTTCACATAGTCCGGACGCAGTTCTGACCACAACCGCAAACTCGAATAACCGGCGCCCAGATCATCCAGCGCAATGGAAAACCCCATCGCCCGGTAGTGATGCAGGGCGTTTTGCAGTAACTGGAAATCGTCGGTCGGGGTCTGTTCGGTGAGTTCGATTACGACCTGGCTCGGCGGAATGCCGAAATCCTGCAGCAATTGCAGGGTGCGCCCCGGTTGGTGAGCGGCTTCGAGCAGGGATTCTGGAGAGACGTTGAGAAACAGTTTGCCGGGCAGCTGTTGTTCGTTGAAACGTCGGCAAGCGCTTTCACGGCAGGCGATTTCCAGCTCGCTCAAGCGGCCGGCCTGACGGGCGACCGCGAACAACGCGATGGGGGAGTGCAGCGGACTGTTCGAGGGGCCACGAGTCAGGGCTTCGTAGCCGAGAATGCGTCGCTCGGAGAGGGAAATGATCGGCTGGAACAGACTGTGCAAGCCGCTTTGAGTCAGTATTGAACTCAACGCACTCAGCTGTTCGGTAGTGGTCATGGCGTTCTCTGGCGATAAAAAAAGGACTGGGAGCAAAGCGCTCCCAGTCCTTTATTTCACGACAGAATGATGACTGTATGATGACGCTCCGAAGAGCGTCAGCATTAATTTGCCATCATCTTGCTGGTAACCACTTAGTGCTTGGCTACCGCGGTGTTGAGTTTCAAGTAGTCCAGCAGAATCCGCCCGGTCTCGCTCAAATAGGCATCATCTTCCGGCTTGGTCTTGTCCGGCTCGGCCGCGATCGCATCTTCGTCTTCTTTCTTCAGTTCTTTGAGCGGCTCTTCGCCCTTGGCCTTGCGACGGATGTTTTCCATGACCAGTTGCTTGGCTTCGATATCGGCGTGTTGCGCACGACGATCGGCTTCATTGAGGCTGACGGTTTTTTCCGCCATCAACTTCTGGGCCAGGGCCAGCTTGTCGCGGATGAACACGAACTCTGCGTCCTTGGCCGAACGTACGTCATGCTCGGACTTGAGTTGCGTGATGTACGGTTTGAACGGATCGACCGCCGGCTTGATGGCCGCACGGATGGTGTCCCACGGCATGGCTTCCGGCAGGGCGCTTTCGCCGATTTCCTTGGTGTCGATGATCGACGGGTAATCGATGTCCGGCAGTACGCCCTGATGCTGGGTGCTCTGGCCGGAAACCCGGTAGAACTTGGCCAGGGTCAGTTTCAGTTCGCCATGGTTCAGCGGCTGAATGGTCTGCACGGTGCCTTTACCGAAGGTCTGGCCGCCGATGATCAGCGCGCGGTGGTAGTCCTGCATGGCGCCGGCAAAAATCTCCGAAGCCGAGGCGGACAAGCGGTTGACCAGCAGTGCCATCGGGCCTTTGTAGAACGCGCCCGGGTTTTCATCTTCCAGCACATCAACCCGGCCGTCGGCGTTACGCACCAGTACGGTCGGACCTTTGTCGATGAACAGGCTGGTCAGCTCGGTGGCTTCCTGCAAGGAGCCGCCGCCGTTGTTGCGAAGGTCGATGACCACGCCGTCGACTTTCTCTTTCTGCAACTCGGTCAGCAGTTTCTTGACGTCGCGAGTGGTGCTCTTGTAGTCCGGATCGCCCGCACGGAACGCCTTGAAGTCGAGGTAGAAGGCCGGAATCTCGATGACGCCGAGCTTGTAGTCCTTGCCATCCTGTTTCAGGTTGAGGACCGACTTCTTCACCGCCTGGTCTTCAAGCTTCACCGCTTCGCGGGTGATCGGCACGATCTTGCTGGTCTGGTCGTTCGGCGCATTGCTGGCCGGAATCACTTCCAGGCGCACCACGGTGCCTTTCGGACCACGGATCAGCTTGACCACTTCGTCCAGGCGCCAGCCGACCACGTCGACCATCTCTTTGTTGCCCTGGGCAACGCCGATGATCTTGTCGGCCGGTGCAACCTGCTTGGTCTTGTCGGCCGGGCCCGCAGGCACCAGACGCACGACTTTTACCTGGTCGTTATCGCTCTGCAACACGGCGCCGATGCCCTCGAGGGACAGGCTCATGTTGATGTCGAAGTTCTCCGCGTTATCCGGCGACAGATAGTTGGTGTGCGGGTCGTAGGACATGGCGAAGGTGTTGATGTACGCCTGGAAGATGTCTTCCGCACGGGTCTGGTCCAGGCGCGCCAACTGGTTCTTGTAACGCTTGGTCAGGGTTTCCTGAATCTGCTTGGAATCCTTGCCCGCGATCTTCTGCCGCAAGACTTCGTCCTTGACGCGTTTGCGCCACAGGTCGTCGAGTTCGGCGGTGGACTTGAGCCAAGGGGCGTCCTTGCGATCGATCAGCAAGGTTTCCTTGGTGGTGAAGTCGATTTTGTCGACGCCTTTGTTCAGCTCGGCAAGGGCAAAGTCCAGACGCGCTTTGACGCGGTCCAGGTAGCGCTTGTAGATGGTGAACCCGGCATTGAGGTCGCCGCTTTTGAGGAAGTCGTCGAACTGGGTCTTCCACTTGTCGAATTCGGCAATGTCGCTGGCCATGAAGTAGCTGCGCGACGGATCCAGCAGCTTGAGGTAGCTGTCATAGATGATCACGGAGCGCGCGTCATCGAGCGGCGGCTTGCTGTAGTGATGGCGCTTGAGCAACTCGACGACGTTCAGGCTGGCGATCACTTCGTCACGATCAGGCTGAAGCTTGTCCCAGCTATTGGCTGCGAATGTATTGCTCGACATCGGCAACAGGCCGATACCAATGAATAGGGCTAGGGCGGTGCTGGGTAAAAAATGCTTCATGCTGATTCGACGCGGGGACAATTGATCACGCATATTAGGCCGTCTTTGAAGTCGCCGGATCTACGAGAGCCGGTCGCATAATGCAAGAAAGCCCGGCGCTACAGCTACGGGCTCAGTCCAGACTCACTATGGAGGCACTGTGAAGGCATTGCAAGGCGTGGAAGGTCAAGTGGAGTGGGTTGAAGAGCCCAGTCCTACATGCGATGTAGGACAAGTTCGGATTCGAGTGGCGGCAGCGGGCCTCAATCGCGCCGATTTGTTACAGAAAGCAGGGCTTTATCCGCCACCCCCGGGAGCCAGTCAGGTGCTGGGTCTTGAGTGTTCGGGGGTGATCAGCGAGGTCGGTCCGGGGTCGTCCTGGCAGGTCGGCGATCGGGTTTGCGCCTTGCTGGCCGGGGGCGGGATGGCCGAGGAGGTAGTTGTCGACGGACGGCACGTGCTGCCGGTACCCGAAGGTTTGTCCCTGGCCGAGGCGGCGGCGTTGCCGGAAGTGTACGCGACCGTTTGGCTGAATTTGTTTCAATTGGCTGCGCTCAAACCGGGTGAGAAAGTTCTTCTGCACGCCGGAGCAAGTGGAATTGGTTCAGCCGCCATTCAGCTGTGCAAGGCCTTTGGCAACCCATGCTGGGTCAGCGTCGGTTCCGCCGAGCGTCTGGCGTATTGCGAAGCGCTGGGTGCGCAGGGCGGTGCGGTGCGCACAACTGACCTGGACAGCTTGAGGGATTTGGGCCCGTTCGACGTGATTCTCGACCCGGTCGGTGGCAACTACGCTGCACTGAACCTGAAACTGTTGGCACTCGATGGCCGTTGGGTGCTGATCGGTTTGATGGGCGGTCGTGAGGCGAAGCTGGATCTGGCGCAGGTATTGGCCAAGCGCGTGCAACTGCTGGGGTCGACCTTGCGCAGTCGCGACGATCAGTTCAAGGCGGATTTGTTCAGTGATCTGAGCCAGCATGTGTGGCCGTTGTTTGCTGAAGGGCGGTTGAGCCCGCAGCTAGCCAAGACATTCCCGATCAAGGACGCCGAAGCGGCGTTTGCGGAGTTGGCGAGCAATAAGGTGGCCGGGAAGTTGGTCCTGGTGATCGATCCAAGCCTGACTTGATCCCTGGCTAAATGAAATCCTTGTGGGAGCGGGCTTGCTCGCGAAAGCGGTGTATCAGCCAACTAATGCGTTGAATGATAGTCAGCTTTCGCGGGCAAGCCTCGCTCCTACAAGGTTCTGCGTTATTTCCAGATATGGATCGGCCAGCCGGCTTTTTCGGCGTGCTCGAGCAGCACCGGATCCGGGTTCACTACGTGTGGGAAATCCACCTTTAACAGCAGCGGCAAGTCGTTGCGCGAATCCGAATAGAAACTCGCACCTTCCAGGTTTTCCTCTTCCGCATCCAGCCACTCCAGCAACCGGACGATCTTGCCTTCGCGGTAAGTCAGGGTTCCAACGGTGTGGCCGCTATAAACACCATGCGCCACTTCCAGTTCGATGCCGAGAATCTCGTCGATGCCCAAACGGTCGGCAATCGGCCTGACCAGGTGCGTGCCCGACGCCGAGATCACCAGAATCCGGTCGCCGGCCTTGCGGTGGGCCGCGATGGCTTTGGTGGCGTCACTGAAAATGATCGGCTCGATATAGTCTTCCACCCAAGGCCCGACCAAATGGTCGACTTCTTCCGGTGTGCGCCCGATCATCGGCTCCAGGCTGAAGTCCATGTACTCCTCCATCCGCAGCTTGCCGTGGCTGTAGGCGTCCATCAGTTCGTTGTTCTGTCGCATGAACGACTCGGGATCGACCCAGCCCAGGCGGCCCATTTGCTCGCTCCAGAGGGTGGCGCAGTCGCCGTGGATCAGGGTTTCGTCCAGATCAAAAATTGCCAGGGCCATCAGTGCAGTTCTCTCTTCGACATCAACAAAGGCATCAGGCTACCTCACACAGGGCCGTCGGATCGATGGAAAGTGCCAGGCGCTGACCATCGGGATGCAGGTCGGCCGCCGAGCGGTTCAGCACATCCACCACCAATTCCACGCCCCGGGCTTCAACCCGATAACGAATCACGTTGCCCAACAAGCTGTGGCTGCGCACTTGCGCATCGAGTTCGCCATTGAGGCTCAGCTCGATGGCTTCCGGGCGAATCGCAATGCGATGGCTGATCGGCCGCTGCAGCAGTTTCGAGGCGCTTTCGGGGTCCAGCAGGTTGTAGTTGCCGATAAAACCGGCGGCAAACACATCCACTGGCGCGGTGTAGAGGGTTTCTGCGTCGCCGCTTTGTACGATCTTTCCCTGATTCATCAGGAAAATCCGGTCAGACATCGTCAGGGCTTCTTCCTGATCGTGAGTGACGAAGATCGTGGTCAAGCCGAGTTCGCGCTGGATCTGACGGATCTGTTCGCGCAGGTGCTTGCGAATCCGTGCATCGAGGGCCGACAGCGGTTCATCCAGCAACAACAGCCGTGGCCGCGTGACCAAGGAGCGGGCGAGGGCCACGCGCTGGCACTGGCCGCCCGACAGTTGATGCGGATATCGCGCGGCGAAGTCCTTGAGCTCCACCAGTCCCAGCACTTCGGCGACGCGCTTCTGGCTGTCGTCGGCGTTGACCTTCTGCATGCGCAAACCGAAGGCGACGTTCTGCTCCACGGTCATGTTCGGGAACAGCGCATAGCTCTGGAAAACCATGCCGATCCCGCGTTTCTGCGGGCTCAACGGCACGATGTCGACGCCATCGAGCAGAATCTTGCCGCCATCCACCGACGTCAGGCCGGCGATGCAACGCAGCAGGGTGGATTTGCCGCAACCGGACGGGCCGAGGAGGGTGACGAATTCGCCCTTCTGGATTTCGCAGTCGATGTCGCTGAATACCGTGGTGCCGGCATAGCTTTTTTGCAGATGTTGGACGCTGACATAGCTCATTCGCTTTTGTCCTTGTTCAAGATATTGGCCGCCCAGGTCAGAACCAGCACAAAGAAGAAGTAGGAAATCACCAGCGCACTGGTGAAGTGGCCGCTGCTGTTACGCATGTTGTTGAGGTAGACCTGCAGGGTTTCGTAGCGGGTCCCGACCAGAATGTTGGCAAACACGAACTCACCGAACAGGAACGAGAAGGACAGCAGCAACGCCACCATCAAGCCCTTGCGCAGGTTCGGCAACACCACCAGGAATGCCGCTTGCCAGGTGCTGGCGCCGAGCAATTGCGCAGCGTCCATCAGGTCGCGCAGGTTGATCGCTTGCAGGTTGTTGGTGATCGCCCGGTACATGAACGGCAGCGCGATGGTGAAGTAGCAGCCGATCAGAATCCACGGCGTCCCGACCATCGCAAACGGTCCGGAACCGTAGAGCTGCAACAGCCCCACCGACGACACCACCGGCGGCACCGCAAAGGGCAGCAGGATCAGGATGTTCATCAGCGCATCAAGTTTCGGGAAGTGGTAATGCACCACGAACAGCAGCGGCAGGATCAGCACCACCGACAGCACCAGCGCGCCGACGCACACCAGCAGCGACTGCCCGAAGGCATGCAGAAAACGCGGATCGCTCCACAGCTGGATGTACCACTTGAAGGTAAAACCGCTGGGCAGAATCGTCGCCGACCAACTGCTGGCGATCGAGTAGATCAACGTCCCGGCCAGCGGCAGCAACAGAATGGCAAACAGCACATACACCACGACGCGGTGATAGACACCGACGGGGCCCAGTTCAGCGCGAGACATGGTAGCTCCTCTTCAACAGCAGCTGATGCACGATGGTCACCAGGGTCATCAACGCCACGAGCACCACGGCCAGGGCGCTGGCCAGGTTCGGATCAAGGGAAATGTCGCCGGAGACCATCGCCGCGATACGGATCGGCAGTACGTTGAAGTTGCCGGTGGTCAACGCGTAGACCGTGGCGTAGGCGCCAAGGGCGTTGGCCAGCAAGATCACGAAAGTGCCCAACAACGCAGGGGTCAACACCGGCAAACCGATGTGCCGCCAGAACTGCCAGCCACTGGCACCGAGCAATTCGGCGGACTCACGCCAGTCTTCGCGCAAGGCGTCGAAGGCCGGGTAGAGCAGCAGCACACCCAATGGAATCTGGAAGTAGGTGTAGAGAATGATCAACCCGGTTTTCGAGTAGAGGTTGAAGTCCTGAATGATCCCGGCCTGCTTGAGCATGATGGTGAAGCTGCCGTTGAAGCCCAGCAGGATGATGAACGCGAAGGCCAGGGGCACGCCGGCGAAGTTGCTGGTCATGTTGGCGAAAGCATTCACGAAATTGCGCAGTTTCGAATCGACCCGGCGCAGGGAGTAGGCGCCAAGCACGGCGATGATGATGCCGAATACGCTGGACCAGAAACTGATCTCGAGGCTGTACTGGATCGCCTGTAGATAGAACTTCGAATTGAAGATCTTGGTGAAGTTGGCCAGGCCCCAGCCGAACTCTTCCGATTGCAGGCTGTTGATCATCACCCAGACCAGCGGGGCGATCTCGAACACGATAAAGAACAGGGTGAAAGGCACCAGGCATAACGCTGCCAGCCATTTGCCGCGGGTCATGGCGTTCACTTGAGCAGCTCCCGGCAGACAGGTTTGTCGTGGGCCACGCCCAGCAGTTCGCAGACGGTGCCGCAGATTTCAGTCTGTTTCGGCGTGGCGTCGGGGTTGAGGCTGAAAGCGCCACCGAGGACGAACAGCGGCACTTCGCGTTCTTCCGGCAGCAGGCCGTTGTGCGAGCGGTCGTTGTTCATGCCGTGGTCGGCGGTCACCAGCACCTGATAGCCGCTGTCGAGCCAGCCTTGCAGGTAGTCGGCGAGGATGATGTCGGCCGAGCGGGCACTGTTGCGGTATTGCGGGGTGTCGAGGCCGTGCTTGTGCCCGGCGTCGTCGATGTTCATGGGGTGGATCAGTAAAAACGCCGGATCATGGCGCAGGCGCAGGTTTTCGGCGTCGGCGAACAGGTGCGCATCCGGGTAGTGATCGCTCCAGTAGAAGTGACCGTGCTGGATCGGCAGTTTCGGGTCGTCAGTGTGACGATCCCGGGCGGCCACGAAGGGCGAGCGGTTATACAGCTCGCTGACCCAGTGATAGGCCGCGGCGGCGGTGGTCAGGCCGGCATCCGTGGCGTAGTGATAAATGCTGCGCTGGTTGGACAGGCGCGAGACGTTGTTGTGGACGATGCCGCTCTCGATCGGCGGCACGCCGGTGAGGATGCATTCGTAAAGCGGTCGGGAAAGGGCCGGCAGTTCGCACTCCAGTTTGTAGAGTGCCGCGCGTCCTGCGCCGACGTAAGCCTGCAGGTGCCCCATGGCGTGGCGCGCGACCTCAAAGTTGAGGCCGTCGAGCACGACAAGGATGACGTTGTGCTTCATAGGGGCAAAACTCCGCGAAACATTGGATATCGTGAAAACCTGTAGGAGCGAGGCTTGCCCGCGAAGAGGGATTTGCATTCAACAATGATGTTGGCTGACAGTCCGCCTTCGCGAGCAAGCTTCGCTCCTACAGATGAAGCATTACTTCATTTCGACGAGGACTTCTTCGTTCCACTTCTGCGGCAAAGCCTTGGAAGTCTTTTCCCACGCATCCGCGTCTTTGATCGGCGTGACCTTTTTGTACTGCTCGTTAGGCAGCAACTTGGCCTGCACGTCTGCCGGCAGCTTGATGTGCTCGGCGCGGATCGGACGGGCGTTGCCTTTCGCCAGGTTGATCTGACCGGCATCGCTGAAGATGTATTCGCGGGTCAGCTTGGCGGCGTTCGGGTTCTTCGCGTATTTGTTGATGATGGTGGTGTAGCCGGAAATCACCGAGCCGTCGGAAGGGATCAGCACCACGTAGTCATCCGGGTTGGCCATCTTGGCCTTGTAGCTCAGGCCGTTGAAATCCCAGACCACGCCGACTTCGATTTCACCCTTTTCCATCGTGGCGATGGTCGGGTTGGCCATGGACAGGCGGCCCTGTTTGGCAATATCTGCGAACAGCAACAGCGCTGGCTGCAGGTTTTTCTCGTCGCCACCGTTGGCCAGTGCCGCGGCCAGTACACCGTTGGCAGCCTGGGCGGCGGTGCTCACGTCACCGATCGAGACTTTGTATTTGCCGGTTTTCAGGTCAGCCCATTTGGTCGGGGCTTCGGAGCCGTGCAACAGCTTCTTGTTGACGATGAACGCGATGGTGCCGGTGTACGCCAGCGCCCAGTTGCCATCCTTGTCTTTGGCCCAGTCCGGGACCTGATCCCAGGTGCTTGGCTTGTAAGGTTGCACCACGCCTTGTTTGACCGCGATCGGGCCGAAAGCGGCGCCGACGTCACCGATGTCGGCACTGGCGTTGTCTTTTTCGGCGGCGAACTTGGCGATTTCCTGCGCCGAGCTCATGTCGGTGTCGATGTGTTTCAGGCCGTACGTCTTGGCCAGGTCTTCCCAGGTGCCTTTCCAGTTGGCCCAGTCATCGGGCATGCCGACGCTATTGACCGCGCCTTCCGCTTTCGCAGCGGCTTCCAGGGTTTTCAAATCATCAGCGGCCATGGCGGCGCTGCACATAGCAATGGTCGAGCCTAACAGTGATGCCAGGAAAAGCTTTTTCATCCGAAGCTCCTTTGGGCGTTTTCAACGCTGCGATTGCGGTTGTGTTGGTCTAGGTCAGCAATACCTGAGCCAATTTAGGCGTCGCTGATGACATTTTGATGTCGATGAGCGGTCTGCCTATATTTTTTGCGCTGTAATGCCCAGGCTTCGGAGTAAGCGTAGACCATGGCTAAAGGGCTGATACAAAAGGACTTGGCCGTAATTTTGCAGGCGTCTGGTTCAACCGTTCGGCGGCTTTGTCATCTGCCAGTCACACGCAGTGCCTAGGCTTGCAGGGAGTTGATGGAGCCGGTTTTGAATCACGGTTCTGCCCCGAAACAGTGCTGGTCTAGTCCAGATAGGTAACGTTGATGCGCATCGAGACCACTAAAGCGGTGACAGCCATCGGGCAGGTTCTTCAGGAACAGCTCGACCATGGCCTGTTGGCGCCCGGGAGCAAACTGCCGGCCGAGCGCAAGCTCAGTGAGTTGTTCGGTACCACGCGCATTACCGTGCGTGAAGCATTGTTGCAACTGGAAGCTCAAGGGCAGATTTACCGGGAGGAACGCCGTGGCTGGTTCGTGTCGCCACCGCGTCTGGCTTACAACCTGATGCAGCGCAGTCACTTTCACGCGATGGTCAGTGCGCAAGGGCGGGTGCCTTCGACCGAGGTGATTTCGGCACGGTTGCAACCGGCGTCGGCCGCGGTGTGTGCGTGGTTGCAGTTGCCGGCGTTGTCCAGCGTGATCCAGATTTGCCGGGCACGGCGCATTGATGAGCGGCTGGTGCTTTATGTGGAGCACTACCTGAATCCGCAATACTTTCCGGGGATTCTGGAGTTCGACCTGAATCAGTCGATCACCGAGCTGTACGCCAGGCATTACGACTTGCACTACGGGCGGGTGCGTTTCGAGATCGTGCCAACGGCGTTGTCGGTGGATGCGGCAGCGGCGTTACGGGTGTCGGTGGGAAGCCCGGGGTTGCGGATTGCCCGGGTCAATTACGATCAGCATGAGCGGTTGATCGATTGTGACCTGGAGTTTTGGCGGCATGATGCGATTCATGTGGGCGTTGATGTGGTCTGACTGGCGTGGTTTGTCTGTATGACCGTGTCGACCCCTTCGCGAGCAAGCCCGCTCCCACATTAGACCGCGATCCAATGTGGGAGCGGGCTTGCTCGCGAAGGGGCCCTGACAGCCACCCAATCAATCAAGTAGCAGACACATCCTTCTGCGGCCCACCACCGGCCGTAATCACCTGCACACTCATCCGCGGTGTCGCCAGATCCATTCCGGCCTCGTCCAGATGCCGCTTCAGCGACAAATTGAACGCCCGCGAAACCTCCCACTGTTTGATCGGTGCAGTCTTGAACCGCGCCCGCAGAATCGCATTGCCCGACTCGAAACTCTCGACGCCCTGGATCTCCAGCGGCGACCAGATGTTGCGCCGTTGCAGCGGGTCGGTGCGCATTTTCTGGCCGACTTCGCGCATCAGTTTGATCGCCTCGTCGATGTCCATGCTGGCGGGCACCGCCACCCGGAAGATCGCGTAGCCGAACTCCCGGGAGTAGTTCTTGATGCTTTTGATTTCGCTGAACGGAATGGTATGGACGATGCCGTCGATGTCCCGCAGGCGCACGGTGCGAATGGTCAGGCCTTCGACGGTGCCCAAGTGACCGCCGACATCCACGTAGTCGTCGATGGCCAGGGAGTCTTCGATGATGATGAACAGGCCGGTGATCAAGTCCGCGACCAGCGACTGCGCACCGAAACCGATGGCCAGGCCGATCACACCGGCACCTGCCAGCAGCGGCGTGACGTTCATGCCCATGTTCGCCAGCGCGACGATCAGCGCAATGATGAAAATCGCCACGAACAGCACGTTGCGGATCAGCGGCATCATCGTCTGCGCGCGGGCGTTGGCCAGGCCTTTGCGCGAACGGGTCAGGGCGTGATGCACCGCGGTGTCGCTGAGGATCCAGATCAGCCAGGCAAAAATCAGCGTGCCGGCGAGGCTGAACAGTTTGACACTGACTTCATGGCCGTCGCCCTCGGTGAAGGCGATCAGCGACATGCCCCAGACCCGCAGGCCCAGTTCGATGAAGACCAGCCAGACCACGAGATGGGCGAGGGTGTAGAAGAAACTTTTCAGGCGTTCCGAATACAGCGCATGACGCTTCACGCCCCGTTGCGGTTTCAGCGAATGGCGGCGTACCAGGCCGTTGATGACCATGCACAACACCAGCAACACGGTGCAGATCAACGCCTGGCGCAGCGCGGTGCTGGTGTCGCCGGCCGAAACAAACGTGGCGAACAGCGAGATGCCCACCAACACCAGGGCTGGCACGTACCAGAAGGTGCCGAGGATATCGATGGTGTCGCTGAGTGCGCGGCGTGTCAGGCGTCGGGACAGCGGCTGGTTGCGGATCAGGTGGGCGATCGGCCGACGGAAGCGCAGGATGAACAACCCGGTGGACAGCGCCGCCAGCACGTTGGCGACAGTGGCAGCGGTGTGAGCCAGGTGACTGCCGAGGCTGGCGACCAGGCGCGGATCGCTCAGTGCCTCACCGAACGCGGCAAAACTGCCGATCAGCCACAGCGGCCGAAAGGCTTGATGGCGCAGGATGTACAAGGCGCGGTGGCGATGGGGGCCGTCGAGAAGGGAAAACGCGATCACGCAGATCGCCGAAAAACAGGTGCCGACCACCAGCGCATAGGCCAGCACCATGGCCAGGCTTTTGCCCAGTGACGAAGGCAAGGCGTAGCTCATGTAGACCGTGATGACCAAGGCAATCAGCCACGGCCCGAGTTTGCGCAGGGCGAAGCGCAACATGTCCAGGGCCTTGGGGTGTTGCGGCAATTCTTCGGTCAGGCCGAAGCGCATGCGCACCCGGTGACTGACCCAGATCAGCGCAGCGGCCAGCAGGCTCCAGACCATCAGAATCATCGCGAAGGCAAAGATGATCGGCAGCCACTCGCTGGCCGGCAGCATCAGTGCCGCGAGTTCATCCTTGGCCAGATCAAACTCCTCGGACCAGCGCGTGAGCGGACTGCCAGCCCCCGAGAACTGCTTTTCGAAGGTGGCCAGCGTGCCGCCGATCAGGCCGAGTACGCCTTGTTCAGCGGTCGGTTGGGCTTTTTTGGTGACGTCGCGCAGCTTTTTCAGATCCGCCAACAGTTTGGTGCGCTGCTGATCGTTCTCCAGCGACTTGATGACTTCATCCAGCGATTGCCCCAGCGGCTCTTGCGCCTCGGGCTGGGCTTTTGCCGAGCTGCCGAGCAGCCCCGGCAAACCGACCGCCTGGGCAGGCGCCATCGGCAGCAGCGTCATCAGGCAGACAAGGAGGAAACATGGCAGGGCGAAAAGACGAGCGAACACTAGGCGGTCAACCTCGGGATGAGCAGATCGGCCGAGTGTACGAGCCCGTCAAAATCAATGCGAGCCAAGGGGGAGGATTTATTCGTTGAGTTTGGCGAGGATCTTGAACACCACGGTGGCGAGGATCGTCAGCATGCCGATCCACATGGCGAACACGCCGGCGTTTTTATCGCGAAAATTGAAGCCGATGGCCAGCATGATCATCCCGGCAAGAATGGGGATCAGCATGGCGTGGAAGGAGGACATCGAGATCATGGGTGACTGCCTTGTCGGAAAGGATATTTGAAGTGTAGGAGCTGGTAGGCGATGTGTAGGAGTTGTGTAGGAGCCTGTAGGAGCTGTCGAGTGAAACGAGGCTGCGATCTTTTGATCTTGCTTTTAAAAGATCAAGATCAAGATCAAAAGATCGCAGCCTCGTTTCACTCGACAGCTCCTACAGGGTTCCTGCAGGGTTACGGCAATTCCTGGCAGGCGTAGAACGCGCTCAGTACTTTGACCAGGTGGGCCAGGTCATGGCTGCCGCACAGCTCGCGGATCGAGTGCATGGCGAACGTCGGCAGGCCGATGTCCACGGTGCGCACGCCCAGGTGGCTGGCGGTGATCGGGCCGATGGTCGAGCCGCAGCCCATGTCGCTGCGCACCACGAAGCTTTGCACCGGCACTTCTTCGGCCATGCACAGATGGCGGAAGAACCCGGCGGTTTCGCTGTTGGTGGCGTAGCGCTGGTTGCTGTTGACCTTGATTACCGGGCCGGCGTTGAGTTTCGGACCGTGGTTGGCGTCGTGCTTTTCCGCATAGTTGGGGTGCACGCCGTGAGCGTTGTCGGCCGAGACCAGCAGGGACTTTTGAATGGTCCGTACAAATTCGTCACCTTCAGGCAGCAAACGACGCAAGGTTTGCTCAAGCATCGGGCCATCGGCACCGCAAGCCGAGCAGGAGCCGACTTCTTCGTGGTCGTTGCAGACCAGCACGCAGGTTTCGTCGGTTTCGGCGGTCAGCAAGGCTTGCAGGCCGGCGTAGCACGACAGCAGGTTGTCCAGACGCGCGCCGGCAATGAAGTCGCCGTGCAGGCCGATGATCGCAGCGCTTTGCGTGTCGTAGAAGCTCAGCTCGTAGTCGAGCACCACGTCGGCATTCAAGCCATGTTCCAGCGCCAGCTGATTGGTGAGCACGGCGCGGAAGTCCACGCGCTCGTCGCCGGCAAATTGCGCGAGGATCGGCGGCAGTTCGGTCTGGGCGTTGATGGCCCAACCCATATTGGCTTCACGATTGAGGTGAATCGCCAGGTTCGGGATGGTGGCAATCGGTGCCTTGAAGTCGATCAGCTGGCTCTCGACCTTGCCGTCGCGGCGGAACGTCACGCGGCCGGCCAGGGACAAATCGCGGTCAAACCACGGCGCCAGCAGCGCACCGCCATAGACTTCGACGCCCAGTTGCCAGAAACCCTGGCGCTGCAATTCAGGCTGCGGTTTGACCCGCAGGCACGGGCTGTCGGTGTGGGCGCCGACCAGGCGAATACCGCCATGCAACGGCGAGTGACGTCCCATCTTGACCGCGACAATGGACGAGTCGTTACGGGTGACGTAGTAACGACCGTTGGCTTCGGTGGTCCAGGGCTCGCGCTCGTCAAGGCGCACAAAACCCGCCGCTTCCAGACGCTGAACAAGGCTGGCAGTGGCATGGAACGGGGTAGGGGAGGCCTTGAGGAAGTCGATCAGGCCTTGGTTCAACTCTTCGCGCATAAGAAGCTCCAGACAGCAGTGGGCGGGAGTTTAACGTATTGGCTGGGGCCTTTGGGCATGACGTGAACCGGTCACGTCAGTTGGCAGCCGCTACCCGCTTTTTCAGGTACTTCATGATGATCCGCACATCTTCAGGCTTTTCGGGCTTGGGCAATTGCCGGGGCCAGCCGTTCTGATGAGTCTCCAGCAGCTTTTTCTGACGAGACTGGTCCCATCGAAGAATCTCCCGCGAGGCACATTCCCACCATTCGTGACGGCAGGCCGTGTAGTACGGGTGATCGGGCGCCGCGCTGCCGTAGAGCAGATCGCGGCCGACTTTTCGCAGGGCGCCGCTCTGATGACGCAGCTTCCATTTGATTTTCAGCCGCTGCCACGCCGAAGGAAAGGGTTTGACCCGCGGCACGTCCCGGCACAGTTCGACCAGCTCAGCGCTGAACTTCTCGCCGTGCTGAGAGAAGAAATACGCCTGCATCGCATGGAAAAAGCGTTTTTCCGCGAAGTAGTGATAGATGTATTTTCGGGCTTCATGCACCGGCTTGTCGCGCATGGCGAACGACAGGGCGATCTGCTCGATGGTATGGATATCGAAGCCGTCCCGGGTCCATTCGTCGATGAGCTTGATCGATTCTTCGAACAGCGCGGCGTCGCGGTCGGTCACGCCACACAATCCGCTGTTGTACAGCTTGAAACCGTTCTGCGCAGTGACGCCGTGAGCGTGCAGGCAACCGCCCAGCTTCACGTAGTCGGGGCGTTCACACACGTCCTGCCAGTCGTACTCGAAACGATCCATCAAGTAGTGCTGCGGCTGGATCTGGTTGAAGATCAGGTTCGGGTCGCTGGTGAACAGCGTGTCGGTATCGACGAACAGGGTTTTTTCCGCCAGCGTGAGACCGGCAGCCATCGCGCAGGCCTTGCGGCGATGGTGATAGCCGTTTTCGCCTTGCCACAGGGTCAGGGTTTCCTGGGTCAGCGTGACGGTTTCAACCGGCCAGCCGGCGTAATCCTGAGGGCGATCCGTGAGGATTCGGATGCTCGGGAGCTTGCCGTTCCTGGCATGGGAGAGCGCCGTCAAAATACTGAATTTGGCTTCGCGCCGGTAAACGTCCTGGTTGCCGTAGATCAGGTAAAGCAGTTGGTGGCGGGTTTTCTTGACGGGTGTTGCCAGGGAATCGGTACAACTCATCGGGATGGGGATCCTTTTGCTAAAGCAGGCGACTGCGTGTCAGGCAGTGCTTAAAACGGTGCGGGGCATTCGAAGCGCAAGCGTTCACCGGTTTGCGGATGGGTGAAGCTGAGCATGCTGGCGTGCAGGCACAAACGCGGCCAGGCGGCCAGGGCCTGCTCGTGGGCGTAGAGACCGTCACCCAGCAGCGGGTGGCCGATGGAGAGCATGTGCACGCGCAACTGGTGGGAGCGGCCGGTGATTGGCGTCAGTTCGACGCGGCACCAGTCGCCACAACGTTCCAGTACTCGCCAGAAGGTCAGGGCGTGCTTGCCGAACTCGTGGTCCACCACGTGGCGTGGCTTGGTCGGCGGGTCGTAGCGCAAGGGCAGGTCGATGCTGCCGCTGTCCAGTTCCGGTTGTCCCCAGCACAGGGCGGTGTAGGCTTTTTCGGTTTCGCGGTCGTGAAATTGCCGAGACAACTCGCGATGAGTGTCCGGGTCACGGGCCAACAGAATGATGCCGGACGTTTCCCAATCCAGGCGATGGACGATTCGCGCTTCCGGGTAGCCGTTTTCTTGCAGGCGGGTGATCAGGCAGTCCTTGTTGTCATCGGCCCGGCCAGGGACAGAGAGCAGCAGGGTCGGTTTATCCACCACCAGTACGGCGGCGTCCTGATGGATGATGCGGATGTTGGACAACGGCATTAAAACAGCCTCGTAACAAACGCCAACGGCGACTCAGGCCCCCGCATCAGTAGGAGCGAAGCTTGCTCGCGAACGCATCACCCCGGTCTATCAGATAAACCGGGTTGCCTGCTTCGCGAGCAAGCTTCGCTCCTACAGAAGCGTAAGAGCCTGAGCCGCCGTGGCTCCCGCTGGATCGACTAGCGATCCGGCAGGGTGATATTGAGTTCCAGAATCGAGCAGCTGCCCTGGTTTTCCAGTGCAACGTGAACGTCGTCGGACCCGATATTGACGTACTTGCGGATCACTTCCACCAGTTCCTTCTGCAAGGCTGGCAAGTAGTCCGGCGTACTGCGCTGGCCGCGTTCATGCGCCACGATGATCTGTAGACGCTCTTTCGCTACCGACGCGGTGCTGACCTTTTTGCTGGCACGAAAGAAGTCAAAAAGATTCATTATCTACCTCCAAACAGGCGCTCGAAGAAGCCCTTCTTCGTCACATCGAGAAAACGATGTTCCACGGTTTTGCCCAGCAGACGATCGACCGCATCGCTGTACGCCTGACCGGCGTCGCTCTGGTCGTCGAGAATCACGGGCACGCCCGAGTTGGAAGCTTTCAGTACCGCTTGGGATTCCGGAATGACACCCAACAGGGCGACCGCCAGGATTTCCTTGACGTCTTCGACGCCCAGCATTTCGCCATCGCTCACACGCTGCGGGTTGTAGCGGGTCAGCAGCAGGTGTTCCTTGATCGGGTCTTCGCCGTTTTCGGCGCGACGGGATTTGCTGGCCAGCAGGCCCAGCATGCGGTCCGAGTCACGTACCGAGGACACTTCCGGGTTGGTCACGATGATCGCTTCATCAGCGAAGTACATCGCCAGGTGGGCGCCTTTCTCGATGCCGGCCGGGGAGTCGCAGACTACGTATTCGAAGTCTTCTTTCAACGCCATCAGGACTTTTTCCACGCCTTCCACAGTCAGCGCGTCTTTGTCGCGGGTCTGACTGGCGGCCAGGACGTAGAGGTTTTCCAGGCGTTTGTCTTTGATCAGGGCTTGTTGCAGGTTGGCTTCGCCGTTCACAACGTTGACGAAGTCATACACCACGCGGCGCTCGCAACCCATGATCAGGTCGAGGTTACGCAAACCGACGTCGAAGTCGACGATCACTGTTTTGTGGCCGCGCAGTGCGAGGCCGGTACCGATAGCGGCGCTGGTGGTGGTCTTACCCACACCACCCTTGCCGGATGTAACCACTAGAATCTTGGCCAAGGTGTTTCACCCCTAAGGAAAAAGGACTTTTAGCCCCTGAAAAACATCTCTTGTAAAACTACTGCAGTCGGACAGCCTTGGCTGGAATCCGGTCCAGAACAGCGATAAACACTGCGTTTGGCCTTTTCCCTACTTCGTTTGAGCCGTTTTCGCTACGTTTTAGAGATGCTTGGAAAATGCGGCAGTATCCGTTAAAGCCGAATGATGTTCAACACGTCGCCTGACAGGCTGACTTGCACGCCCGCACCCCACAAAGGGTCACGGCGCAGATCCTCGGAAACCTTGTAGTGGCCGGCGATGGAGACCAGTTCAGCGCTCATCTGCTGACAGAAAATCCTGGCTTTCGTATCGCCTTTGACCCCGGCCAACACGCGACCGCGCATCGGACCGTATACATGGATGTTCCCATCGGCGAGAAGTTCCGCACCCGGGCTGACCGAGGAGATCACCACCAGATCGCAGCCCTGGGCATAAATCTGCTGGCCACCGCGTACGGGCGACGTAATGATTTTCGTCGGTTTGATGGTCGGCTCGGGCGGTTTTTCCGGTTTTTTCTTGACGGCGCCTTCGAGCGGTTCCAGAGGGCGCTCACGGGCGCCGGACGGCGGCAGCACCGGCAAATCGACCGCGATGGCGGCGGCGATGTCTTCGATGCGGCTGGCTCGGATCGCCAGGGTGCGCAGGCCATGCTGGCGGCACACGCGCATCAGGCCCGGCAGATCAACGGCGCCTTCACTGGCCGGGAGTTTGTCCAGGGCCAGCACCAGCGGCGCGTTGCTGAAGAAATTAGGCGCCTGGGCAACCTTGGCGGCCAATTGCCGATCAAGGCTCTCGAGGTCGTTGCGGGCCAGTTCCAGCACCGTAATGGCGAGCATGCTGCCCTTCAACTGGAACACGGGATCCTGGTCTTGCGGTTCGGTTTGGCTCATGGTCGGCATACAACGGCTTGTCACTAAAAGTGCCGAGACTTATAACGAGAACGCCCGCAAGCCGCAAGCCGGGTCGAACGATGTAGAATGCGCGGCCATTGTCTTTCCGGAACCTTTAATGGATCGCCCGCGTTTTCGAAAAACATTTCTTATGCCGCGTTTCTGGCCGTTGTGGTGTGGCTTGGGGCTGTTGTGGCTGATTGTTCAGTTGCCGTATCCGGCGTTGCTGTTTATCGGTCGCCTGCTCGGCGCACTGATGTATCGGCTGGCCGGCGACCGACGGCGCATTGCCAAGCGCAATCTGGAACTGTGTTTCCCTGAAAAGTCCGCCGACGAGCGCAAGCGCCTGCTCAAGGAAAACTTCGCCTCCACCGGCATCGCTTTCTTTGAAATGGCCATGAGCTGGTGGTGGTCGCGTCAGCGGCTGGCGAAGCTGGCCCATGTCGAAGGCCTGGAGCACCTGAAAAAGGCCCAGCGTGAAGGCAAGGGCGTGATCCTGATGGCGGTGCATTTCACCACGCTGGAAATCGGCGCGGCGCTGTTGGGGCAGCAGCACACCATCGACGGCATGTACCGCGAGCACAAAAATCCGTTGTTCGACTACATCCAGCGCCGGGGCCGCGAGCGCCACAACCTCGATTCGCTGGCGGTGGAGCGCGATGACGTGCGCGGCATGCTCAAGTTGCTGCGGGCCGGTCGGGCAATCTGGTACGCACCGGATCAGGACTACGGCGCCAAGCAGAGTATTTTTGTGCCGCTGTTCGGCATTCAGGCGGCGACAGTCACAGCCACCAGCAAATTTGCGCGTCTGGGCAAGGCGCTGGTGGTGCCGTTCACCCAGGAGCGTCTGGCGGACGGCAGCGGTTATCGGTTGATGATCCACCCGCCGCTCGAGGGTTTCCCAGGCGAGACCGAAGAGGCCGATTGCATCCGCATTAATCAGTGGGTCGAAGGCGCCTTGCGCGAATGTCCGGAGCAATACCTCTGGGCCCATCGCCGCTTCAAGAGCCGTCCACCGGGCGAGCCGAAGTTGTACAAGAAACGCGCTTGAGTCACCCATCCCTTTAAGCACCATGGAGTGTTGCGATGAGTCCTGCTGAACCGGTTACAGGGTTGATTCTTTCCGGCGGCGGGGCTCGGGCGGCGTATCAAGTGGGCGTGCTGGCGGCGATTGCCGAGTTGTTGCCGGTGGGCGCAGACAATCCGTTCCCGGTGATCGTCGGCACCTCGGCCGGGGCGATCAACGCGGTCAGCCTGGCCAGTGGGGCGATGGATTTTCGCGGCGCCATCGAACGTCTAACCGCCTTCTGGCAAGGCTTTCGCAGCCATTTGGTTCTACGCAGCGACTGGCCGGGCGTGATCCATCAGGCCAGCCGCTTCGTCAGCCACAGCTTGCTCGGCATCGGTGCTCAGGTGCCGGTGGCGTTGCTCAACAGCTCGCCGCTGCGCGGGTTGCTTAACGACAAACTGCACATGAACGGCATCGCCGAAGCCATCGCCCAGAAGCAGTTGCAGGCGGTGGCGGTGACGGCGTTCGGTTACGAATCCGGGCAGGCCGTCACGTTCTATCAGGGCGGCGGCACCATCGATGCCTGGTTGCGCCATCGACGGATCGGCGTCCCCACGCAATTGACCGTCGACCACTTGCTGGCCAGTTCAGCCATTCCGCTGTTGTTCGCGCCGGTGAAAATCGGCGAGGAGTATTTCGGCGATGGCGCCGTGCGCCAATCAGCGCCGATCAGCCCGGCCCTGCACCTGGGCGCCAGCCGCGTGCTGGTGGTGGGCGTCAGCGGCAATCCGCGCGGCGTCGACCCGGAGCAGCCGCTGCAACGCGCCTACACCGGTCAGCAGCCGACCTTGGCGCAGATCGGCGGGCACATGCTCAACAGTACGTTCATTGACAGTCTGGAAAGTGATATCGAGTTGCTGCAGCGTCTGAATCAGTTCAGCCACTTGCTGCCCGATGGCACGCCGACCCGTGCGCTGGGCGTGGCGCCGGTGGAAGTGCTGGTGATTTCGCCGAGTCAGCCGATCGATGAGATTGCGGCGCGGCATCGGCAGGAATTGCCAGCGGCATTGCGTCTGTTTCTGCGTGGGCCGGGGGCGACCAAGACGAGCGGGGCGGGGGTGTTGAGTTATCTGCTGTTCGAGGCGGGGTATTGCAGCGAATTGATTGATCTTGGACGGCGGGATGCGTTGGCCAAGCGGGGGGAGTTGTGTCGGTTTCTTGGGTTGTCGGAGTCTGTGGTCCCGGCTTGAGATTGGCGGTGCGGCCTTCGCGGGCAAGCCTCGCTCCTACAGGTGTTGTGTCGTTCACATAATCAACAAACGACACAAAACCTGTAGGAGCGAGGCTTGCCCGCGAAGGCGTCCTTACAGACGCCGCCGAATCAGAAGTGAACCTTGACCAGGAAGCTGGTCACGCTCTGATCAGTCTTGAAACCCTGGCTGTCTTCAATGCCGTACTTGTTTTTCCAGTAGTCATACTCGACGCCGACGTACAACTGCTTTTCGCCCAGGTTCAGTGCCTTGCCCAGGTCGTATTTGACCTGCGGATTGAAGTGCAGGTTGGCGTGATATTCGCCTTTTTTGTTGACGTCGTTGTCGACCACCCAGTCCATGAAACCGTCAATCAGGATGTTCGAATCGCCCACCGGGATGGTGTAGGACCAGACCGGAGTGACCTGCCAGATATTGTCACCCGGACGGTCGCCTTCGGTGTGACGGTTGTAGAAGTTCAGCTGGAAGTAGTCGAAACCTGGAATGGCCAGGTCGAAACCAGGACCGATCAGGTAGGACTCGGTATCGTCTTCACCGAACTCATACGTCATGGCCAGCAGCACGTCTTTGACCGGGCCAAACGAGAATTTCTGGTCGAAGATCTTGTTGAACGACAAGCGTGGGCTGAACTCACCGTAGTAGGTGTTCTCACCGGCGAAGGCGTCTTCCTTGCCGTTGTAGAAGATCTTGTCGATGAAGAAGAAATTGTCGCCGTATTTCCAGCCATCGGCGTGTTCGAAGGTCACGGTCTGCTGAATGCGCGGGTTGACCTGGAAGTCCTTGCCATACAAGTAAGTCAGGCTGTTGTTCTGCCATTGCAGCAAGTCGCCGGCCATGGCCTGGCCCCCGGCCAGCAGCGATCCCGCGAGCATCAGGCTGGTGCACATGCGTTTCATTCGGTTGCTCCCAAAAAGTAGTGGTTCCACGTTATTTTTCTAAGGTCGACGCTCTGGTGTGGCGCCTTTTTCTGTAACGGTAAAAAATCATCCATTCGGTCAGCTTCAGTGCTGTTAGCAAGAGCTGCGCCAAGGCTTTCAAAAAGCAAAAAAACTCCCGCTCGGCTGCTCAAGAACAGTCGATTGAGAGGGGGGTTGGAGTGCCTTGGAACCGTCCAGAGCCGGGATAAGTTGGCTTTCTGGTCAGGAATTAAATCCGGGCTTTTTTTTAAAGCGGATTCAGGCGGCCGCGGAGAATACTGACTCCTTGGCCAGGTCTCAAGTGCCCCGCAACAGCGCACCGACGACAGGTTTGGAGCACGGTTGCGGGCCATCTTAAAAGTGCACCTTCACCAGCAGGCTGGTGGTGTTTTCATTGGTGTCGAAGTTGCCGTTGTTTTCGATGCCGTACTTGTCTTTCCAATAGCTGTACTCGACGCCGATGTACACCTGTTTCTCCCGCCAGCCCAGGGCCTTGCCCAGGTCGTACTTGATCTGCGGATTGACGTGCAGGTTGGCGTGGTAGGTGCCCTGTGAGTTCTGGTCGTTATCCACCACCCAATCGATGTAGCCGTCGAGCAACAGGTTCGAGTTGCCCAATGGCAGGGTGTAGGACCAGGCCGGCGTGATCTGCCAGACATCGTCGCCGGGGCGCGAGCCTTCGGTCTGGCGATAGTAGAAGTTCAAGGTGAAAAAATTGAAGCCCGGTACCGCGAGGTCGAAACCGGGGCCGATCAGATAGGCTTCGGTGTCGTCTTCGCCATTCTCGTAGGTCATGGCCAGCAACACGTCCTTGATCGGGCCGAATTCGAAACGGCGGTCGAGGATTTTGCCGAAGGAGAGGCGCGGGCTGAACTCGCCGTAATAGGCGTGAACGCCTTTGTTCCGGTCTTTCTCGCCGTTGTAGTAAGTGCTGTCGACGAACAGGAAGTTGTCGCCGTACTTCCAGCGGTCGGCATGTTCAAAGGTGATCGTCTGCTGGATCGACGGGTTGACCGCGAAATCCTTGCCGTACAAATAACTCAGGCTGTTGGTCTGCCACAGCAATAAATCGCCGGCCATGGCCTGGCTTGCAGCCAGGAGACTGCTGGCCAACAGCAGGTTTTTTTGAGTCCGAATCATCTGTTGCTCCCTCTTGTTTTTATTGTTTGAGGCACAGGCAACCCCCAACCCTGTGGGAGCGGGCTTGCTTGCGAAAGCGGTTTGCCAGTCAACATTGATGTTGGATGTGACGACCTCTTCGCGAGCAAACCCGCTCCCACAGGGTTTTGTGTCGTTACCTGTTAGTGGGCGTGGCAGTCGTTGATCGTCGCGCGTTCGCGGCCGCCGAGGATGTTGAACAGCAGGTTCAGCGACAGCGCACTTAGCGTCGCCATCGCAATGCCGCTGTGGGTGATCGGACTCATCCACAACGGCAGGTGAGCGAAGAACTCCGGACGGACCACCGGAATCAGCCCCATGCCGATGCTCACCGCCACCAGCAACTGGTTGCGACGGTCACCGATGTCGGCTTCCTGGAGAATCTTGATCCCGGTGGCGGCGACCATGCCGAACATCGCAATCGCCGCGCCGCCCAGTACCGCCGGCGGAATCGAGGCCACCAGGAACGCCGCTTTCGGCAACAGACTGAGCACCACCAGCAAACCACCGGCAACGATGGTCACCGAGCGGCAACGCACGCCGGTCATCTGCACCAGGCCGATGTTCTGCGCGAAGGAAGAGTGGGTGAAGGTGTTGAAGAAACCGGCGAAGAACGAGGCGCCGGCATCACACAGCAAGCCGCGACGCAGCATCCGTGGGCAGACTTCCTGGCCGGTGATTTTGCCCAGCGCGAGGAACATCCCGGTGGACTCGACGAAGATGATCACCACCACCAGGCACATGGACAGGATCGGTGCGAGTTCAAACTTGGGCATGCCGAAATGCAGCGGGGTGACGATCTGCAGCCAGGGCGCATCCGCCATGCCGCTGAGGTCGACCATGCCGATCACCCCGCAGATCACGTAGCCCAGGCACATGCCGATCAGCACGGAAATGTTGACCCAGAACCCGCGCATGAAGCGGTGGACCAACAGAATGGTGGCCAGCACCAGCGCGGCGATGGCCAGGTAAATCGGTGAACCGAATTGCGTGGCGCCAGCACCGCCGCCGGCCCAGTTGACGGCGACGGGGAACAGCGACAAACCGATCGAGGTGATGACTGTGCCGGTCACCAGCGGCGGGAAGAAGCGCACGACCTTGGACATGAACGGGGCGATGATCATGCCGAAAAAACCGGCGGCGATGGTTGCGCCGAAGATCCCTTGCAGACCGATGCCCGGCATGCCGGCCATGGCGACCATGCTGCCGACGGCGGCGAAGCTGGCGCCCATCATGACCGGCATGCGGATACCCATCGGGCCGATGCCCAGCGATTGCACGATGGTGGCGATGCCTGCGACCAGCAGGTCGGCATTGATCAGGAAGGCGATTTCTTCACGACTCAGGCCGGCGGCCTGTCCGATAATCAGCGGCACCGCGATGGCTCCGCCGTACATCAGCAGAACGTGTTGCAGACCGACAAGGATCAGTTGCAAAAGGGGCAAACGCTGAATAGCGGGTGCGTCGGGGATGCGCGCTTCGGATAGCTCGGACATGCAACACCTCGGATCTTTTTTATTCTTGTGATTTTGTGCATCAGGGCGACCGCGGCGCGGCCGTTCGCGGGCAAGCCTCGCTCCTACAGGTATTGGGTCGGTCGCATCATGTGTGAACGACATAAATCTGTAGGAGCGAGGCTTGCCCGCGAAGCTTTTCAACGATTAGTTGGTGGGCGCTCCCTGAACAATCCACGCACCGATCAGGTCACGTTCCTGCTGGGTCATCTGGGTGATGTTGCCCAGTGGCATGATCTGGCTGGTGACCGCTTGCGCCTGGATCCGCGCGGCGTTCTGGCGGATCTGCTCGGGGGTGTCGAACATCACACCGGCGGGTGCCGCGCTGAACAGCGGGCTGGTCGGTTTGGCCGAATGGCAGACCGAGCAACGTTCCTGGATCACGCTGTGCACCTTGTCGAAACTCGGGCCGGCGTTTGACGCCTGGACCGGTGCTTCAGCAGGTTTTGCAGCGGCAGGTTTGGCACCACCGCCGACGGCAGTTTCCGGCAGCGGCTGGTACTCGATGGTGCCAGGGGCCTTGGCCACTTCAGGTGCGCTCGGCATTTGCGCCGGGCCAGTCACGTAAGCCAGGCAAATCATGCCCACTGCCGCAACGGGCAGAGTCCAGGCGAACTTGTGGCTGTCATGACGGGTGTTGAAGTAGTGACGCACCAACACCGCCAGCACCGCGATCCCGGCCAGGATCAGCCAGTTGTACTGGCTGCCGTAAGTGCTCGGGAAGTGGTTGCTGATCATGATGAACAGCACTGGCAAGGTGAAGTAGTTGTTGTGACGTGAGCGCAGCAAGCCTTTGGCAGGCAGCGCCGGATCCGGCGTGCGGTTCTCGGCAATTGCAGCAACCAATGCACGCTGGGCGGGCATGATGATGCGGAACACGTTGCCGACCATGATGGTGCCGATGATCGCGCCGACGTGCAGGTACGCACCGCGACCACTGAACACTTTGCTGAAGCCGTAGGCGGCGCCAATGATCAGCACGAACAGGATGAAACCGAGCAGGGCAGGGCGTTTGCCCAGGGCCGAGTCGCAGAGGAAGGAGTAGACGAACCAGCCGACGAACAACGAAGCAATGCCCAGTGCGACCCCTTCAGGGCCGGTCAGGCTGCTGCCGGGTGCCAGCAGGTACAACGTCGGGTTGGAGTAGAACACCACGCACAGCAGCGCGATCCCCGACATCCAGGTGAAATAGGCTTCCCATTTGAACCAGTGCAGGTTGTCCGGCATGGTCGGTGGAGCCAGTTTGTATTTTTCCAGGTGGTAGATACCGCCGCCATGGATCGCCCACAGATCGCCGGCCAGACCGCTTTTCGGGTTGACCCGATTGAGGTTGTTTTCCAGCCAGACGAAATAGAACGACGCACCGATCCAGGCCACGCCAGTAATCATGTGAACCCAGCGCACGCTCAGGTTCAGCCATTCCAACAGATGTGCTTCCACAGTCTTTACCTCTCGCCTGTCACTCTGTTGTCGAGTGATCAGACCTTCTCTTATTGGTGGGGGGCAAGGATCAAACGCTCATCCTCTTTGAAAAAATGCTCATCGCAGTTATTGCCTGTGCCACTGCGATCAACCACCAGGAAGTCATCCCGCTTTTCGATCGTCAGCACCGGATGGTGCCAAACGCCGCGATGGTAATTAATGCCCTGCCTGCCGTTGGTGACGAAGGCGCGGACCAAGCCTGATACAGGTTCATCGCCAAGTGGCGCGACCACGATCAGAAAGGGGTTGCCGAGCAGCGGAATGAAAGCCTGGCTGCCCAGCGGGTGACGCTCCAGCATGCAGACGGTCAGCGGCATGTCCTGCGCATCGGCGCGGAAGATGCTGATGATCGCGTTGTCCTCTGGCTTGGCGGTTTCCACCGTCGCCAGTTTGTGGAAGCGCATGGTCGAACCGTTGTTGATCATGAAGTGATCGCTGCCGTCGGTTTCGATCACGTCACCGAAAGGGGCGAAGGCTTCTTTGGTCAGCGGTTCAATCGTCAGTGTGCGCATGCTGGTCTTCTTTTCGTTGAGTTCTGTGTTGTTTGATCTGGCGCCTTCGCGGGCAAGCCTCGCTCCTACAGGTATCACTGACCGTAGGAGCGAGGCTTGCCCGCGAAGGGCGCGCCGCTTATTTAGCGACCTTGCCCAAAACGCGCAGGCGGCTCACACCACCATCCGGGAACACGTTCAGGCGGATGTGGGTGATCGGGCCCAGCGCCTTGATCTGCTCGGCGAAGGTGTGTTCGGCGTGCATTTCCAGTTTCTGCGCCGGCAGCAATTCGCGCCAGAACAGCGATTGGGTTTCGATCTGGCTGTCGGTGCCGCCCTTCACGAACGCGCCCTGGATCGAGCAGGTGTCCGGGTAGTTGCCCTTGAAGTGCAGGGTGTCGACGATGACTTTTTCGATCTCGCCGGCATGACCCAGCGCGACGATGACCCAGTCATTGCCCGGTGTACGACGACGTGCGGTTTCCCAGCCATCGCCCATGTTGATGCCACGGCCCGGGTTGAGGATGTTGCTCATGCGGCCGAAGTGTTCGTCGGAGCAGGCGAGGGCGCGGCCACCGTTGAGGGCTGCAGCCAGGTCGACCTGCTCGTTGTCGCCGACAGCGGACCAGTCGCGGAACGGAACACCGTACACACGCAGACGGGCTACGCCACCATCCGGATAGATGTTGAAGCGCAGGTGGCTGAACGCCTGGTCGTTGCTGATTTCGTGGTAGTGGTGGCTGTTGCCTTGCAGCTCTACGGCCGACAGCACTTCAGTCCACTGGGTGTTGTCGTCCGGCTCGCCCGAGGCCAGGAAGCAGGCTTCCAGGGAGGCCGACGGCGGGAAGTTGCCGGTGAAGAATGAAGTGTCGATGTCCACGCCTTTGATCGAACCCGGTACGCCCAGGCGAATCACGGCGCTGTCGTAGCCTTCGAAGCGCTTGCGGCGCGACTCCCAGCCGTCCATCCACTTGCCGTTGTCATCGAACACGCCTTCTTTCCACACAGCCGGGGTCGGCTGGAACAGGCGGTTGGCATCAGCGAACCAGTCATCGGTGACCGAGATGATTTTGGTGCCCAGGCGGGTGTCGGCCAGGTTGACGAACTTCTCGAAAGGTACGGCGTAAGCTTTCATTCTTCTTGTCTGCCTTTAATTAGTTGGCTTGGGATGCTTGCAGTGCCCTGGGTGTCTTCGCGCTTTAAACACTCGGGCAAGGCTCGCTATAGGGTCAGTAAACGGAACAGGGCGATCTTGTTGATCTCCGCCAGCGCGCATTTGAATTCGGTATCCGCCGAATTGTGAATGCGCGTTTCGAACGCCGCGAGGATCTGATGCCGGTTGCTGCCTTTTACCGCCATGATGAAGGGAAACTTGAACTTGGCCTTGTAGGCGTCGTTCAGCTCGGTGAAGCGAGAAAACTCTTCGGCCGTGCATTGGTGAATACCGGCGCCAGCCTGCTCATTGGTGCTGGCTTCGGTCAACTGGCCCTGGACGGCGGCTTTGCCGGCCAGGTCCGGGTGAGCGTTGATCAGGGCCAGTTGGCTTTGCTGATCGGCGCTCAACAGGATGTCGCTCATGCGCTGGTGCAGGGTTTCGATCTCGTCGATCGAAGCGTCCTGGCCCAGGTCGAAAGCCTTCTCGGCCACCCATGGCGAATGTTCGTAGATGTCGGCGAAAGCGGCGACAAACGCGTCGCGGTTCAAGGACGAGGGTTTCAGCGTTTGAAAGGTGCTCATTTGGCAGCCCCTTGGTACGGGTGGGTTTCGTGCCAGTGGCGAGCGATGTCGACGCGACGGCTGAACCACACCTGTTCATGACTTTTAGCGTATTCGATAAAGCGCTTGAGCGAGGCCAGGCGCGCCGGACGGCCGATCAAACGGCAGTGCAGGCCGATCGAGAGCATTTTCGGTGCTTCGGCGCCTTCGGCATACAGCACGTCGAATGCGTCTTTGAGGTATTCAAAGAAATCATCGCCCTTATTGAAACCCTGGACCTGGGTGAAGCGCATGTCGTTGGTGTCCAGCGTGTACGGGATCACCAGGTGCGGCTTGCCGGTCGGGTTGTTCGGTTCCCAGTAGGGCAGGTCGTCGTCGTAAGTGTCGCAGTCGTAGAGGAAACCGCCTTCTTCCATCACCAGACGACGGGTGTTCGGGCCGGTGCGGCCGGTGTACCAGCCCAGTGGACGCTCGCCGGTGATTTCGGTGAGGACGCGGATCGCTTCGAGCATGTGCTCGCGCTCCTGCGCTTCATCCATGTACTGATAGTCGATCCAGCGGTAGCCGTGGCTGCAGATTTCATGGCCGGCATCGACCATCGCGCGGATCACGTCCGGGTGACGCTGGGCGGCCATGGCCACGGCGAAGATGGTCAGCGGAATGTCGAATTCCTTGAACAGTTTCAGAATCCGCCAGACGCCGGCACGGCTGCCATACTCGTAAAGGGATTCCATGCTCATGTTGCGCGCGCCTTGCAGCGGCTGCGCCGAGACCATCTCCGAGAGGAAGGCTTCGGATTCTTTATCGCCGTGCAGGATATTGCGCTCGCCGCCTTCTTCGTAATTGAGCACGAACGACAGGGCGATGCGGGCATTGCCCGGCCAGTGTGGGTGAGGAGGGTTACTGCCGTAACCGATCAGGTCGCGTGGGTAGTCAGCGCTCACTGCAGTCTTCCTTCTTATTCGTTGACAGGTTGTGTGGCGTGCCTGCAGATGGGAAGTCAGGCTGGCGTCACAGCGATGGGCTGATTGTATACAACTTTATATTCACTTTGTAAGCCTGATTTTTTGCATTTTTGATGAGCTGTCATCTTTTCATGTTATTGCAAGAAACCTGCCTGATTGGTCAGCTTGTGGGTGGAAGGTCCTTTGAGCGTAAGGTTTGGCGATGGATTCGCCGCTAAACCCTGAATGGCGGGGGTAACGCTAAAAATGTCGTTTTTATTGTGTACAATTTTTTTGAAAAGTGTCTTAATCAGTCGCTCGCCGCAGCGTTTCGTGCTTCGAAACGGTGCGGTCTCCTTTTCAACTGACTTCGGGAGGCGCGAGGTCTGACTGCTCCACGCAGGCAGGCGCGCAGAATCAATGGGACGTTTGACTACACACGTTTTGGACGCTGCACACGGTTGCCCGGGCAGCTCGATCAAGGTCGAGTTGTACCGCGTTGAAGGCTCGCAGCTGGAATTGGTCGCCAGCGCGATCACCAACAGCGACGGCCGGGTCGATGCACCGTTGCTGCAAGGCGATGACTACCGTTCCGGGGTCTACCAGGTTCAGTTTCATGCGGGCGATTACTACCGCGCCCGTGGCGTTCAGCTGCCGGAGCCGGCGTTCCTGGACGTGGTGGTGCTGCGATTTGGCATCTCTGCGGAACAGGATCACTACCATGTGCCACTGCTGATTTCGCCCTACAGCTATTCCACGTACCGCGGCAGCTGATCCCCCAAGCAGCTGCCTCAACCTGGAAGCGACTGCGCATATAGCTTCTTTGGTCTTTTGCCCGCTCACACTGCGGGCTTTTTTTTGCCGGCTGGAAAGTCAAAAGATCGCAGCCTCGTTGCACTCGACAACTCCTACATGGAAACGCATTCCGCCTGTAGGAGCTGTCGAGTGCAACGAGGCTGCGATCTTTTGATCTTAGCGGCTCAACAACGATGCAGCGCCTGCCCCACTGAACAACCCCGCACTCACCCGATTAAACCAACTCTGCCCCTTGCCGCTGCGCAAATACCGCGCCGCGCCGTGCGCACCCAGCCCATAAGCCAACTTGCACAGCAGATCCAACACCGTCCACGTCGCAATCATCACCAGCAACTGCGGCAGGAATGGCTGTTCGGCGCTGAGGAACTGAGGCAGGAAAGCGGCGAAGAACAGAATGTCCTTAGGATTGCTCGCGCCCAGTACAAACGCGCGTCCAAAGAGTGCGCGAAAACGCGGAACCGGCGCGGCTTCGGGCACTTCTGCGCCGACCGATGGCTGGCGTGATTGCTGCCAGCTCTGCCAGGCGAGGTAGAACAGGTACAGGGCACCGACGATTTTCAGCGCGCTGAACAGCTGTTCCGATGCCAGCAGCAACGCACCCAAGCCAAGCGCGGAAGCACTCAACAGGCAGATCGAAGCAAACACGCCACCCAGAAACGCCGGGTATGAGCGGCGCAAACCGTAATTCAGACTGTTGCTGATCATCAGCAACGACAGGGGCCCCGGGATCAGGATCACCACCAGCGCAGCGCCGCTGAACAGCAGCCAGGTTTCCAGACTCATCACTTTCCTCCATTTGTGCAAAAGCCCCACCCGGCGGGGTGAGGCTGTTTTGAAACACTGTTTTTGAAACGTATACGGGTTACAAGAAAATGAACTTGGCGATGAAGATCGCGCAGAGTACCCACAGACTGACGGAAATTTCCTTGTGCTTGCCAGTGAAGGCCTTCAGCACCACGTAAGTGATGAAGCCCAGCGCAATACCGTCGGCGACCGAGAAGGTCAGCGGCATCATGATCGCGGTGACGATCGCCGGAATGCTGTCGGTCGCCTCGTCCCATTCGATGTGCGCCATACCGCCCATCATCAACATCGCCACGTAAATCAGCGCACCGGCAGTCGCGTAAGCGGGAATCATGCCGGCCAGCGGTGCGAAAAACATTGCGGCAATAAATAGCACACCTACGGTCACGGCGGTAAGACCAGTCCGACCACCCGCCGCTACACCCGCGGCACTTTCCACATAACTTGTGACGGGAGGTACACCGACCACCGCACCAAACACACTGGAAGCACTGTCGGCTTTCATGGCGCGGGAGAGGTTTTCGATACGGCCGTCAGCGTTCACCAGGTTGGCGCGCTGGGCCACACCCATCAGGGTGCCGGCGGTGTCGAACATGTGCACGAAGAGGAAGGCCAGCACCACGCTGATCATGCTGACGTTGAACACGCCGGCGACGTTCATGGCCATCCAGGTCGGCGCCAGGCTCGGCGGGGCAGACATGATGCCTTCGTAGTGGACGAGGCCCAGGCCCCAGCCCGCGAGGGTCACGGTGATGATGCTGATGAGAATCGCGCCGAACACTTTGTGGTAGCTGAGTACGGCGATCATCAGGAAGCAGATGGCGGCCAGCAGCGGGCCGGGTTCGCGCAGGGAGCCGAGCTTGATCAGGGTGGCCGGGCTATCGACGACGATGCCGGCGGTTTTCAGACCGATCAACCCCAGGAACAGACCTACGCCGGCGCCCATGGCATAACGCAAACTCACCGGAATGCTGTTGAGCAGCCATTCGCGAATTCGGGAAAAGGTCAGGAACATGAACAGCACACCGGAAACAAACACCGCGCCGAGGGCGGTTTCCCAGTTGTAGCCCATGGTGCCGACCACGGTGTAGGTGAAGAATGCGTTCAAGCCCATGCCCGGTGCCAGGCCGACCGGCCAGTTGGCGTAGAGGCCCATCAACAGGCAACCCAGGGCAGCCGCGATGCAGGTCGCGACGAACGCGGCGCCATGATCGATCCCGGCATCGGCCATGATGTTGGGGTTAACGAAGATGATGTACGCCATGGTAATGAAGGTTGTCAGACCGGCAATCAGCTCGGTCTTCACCGTGGTGCCATGCAAGCTGAGTTTGAAGATGCGCTCCAGCCAGCCATTGCGTAACGGCGGCGAGAGTTCCAGCGTCGGGGCTTCGGATTTGCGGCTTTCCACAGCGAGTACTCCTCAAGAGTTTTATTTTTATTTCCAGGGCCGGACCCATGAGGGTGGCAGCGGCCCTTTGAGGCACTTGCGAATTTGTTGACCGGTTGGTCAGGAACTCGCACGAAGTGGATTATGCTTTTGTATACAAATAAAGCAAATAATGTTTTTGGTTTTGTAGACGAAAAGATTGGTAATAGGGATATATCGCCGGGAGGGATGCTTTCGCGAGCCGTCTATCGTCGGTGTGCGGGCGAAAAAAAACCGGCGATCGGCCGGTTTATTTTCTGTTCGGGATTTGCAATGTTGGTGCGGGCCTCATCGCGAGCAAGCTCGCTCCCACTGGTTTTGTAAGCACCACAGATCACTGTGGGAGCGGGCTTGCCCGCGATGGCGTCAGTCAAACCACCACAAAACCATCAGGCCGTAGCAAATCGCTTGTCCAGATAATCAATAATCACCTTGGACTCATACATCCAAGTGGTCTGCCCATTCTCTTCAATACGCAGGCACGGCACCTTGATCTTGCCGCCTTGCTCCAGCAGGGTCTGGCGGTCCAGTTCGCTGTTCTTCGCATCGCGCAACGCCACTGGCACATTCAGGCGACGCAGGGTGCGGCGGGTTTTCACGCAGAACGGGCAGGCATGAAACTGATACAGCGTCAGGTCCTTGGCGGCCGTTTCGACCTGGGCTTGAGCGGCGGCGGGGCGCTGCTTCTTGCTTGGGCGGGTGATGAAGTCGATGAAGATGATCAGTTGGCCAAGGCCGACACGAAGCGCTTTTACGAACACGGAATAAGCCTCACAGGGCGAACGGAAGGCGCGCAGCTTACCTGATTTTTCTCAGGCGAAAAAAAACCGGCGATGAATGCCGGTTTTCTTCGTGTAACAAATTACTTGATCAGGCTGAGAAACTCGCTGCGAGTCGCCGCGTTTTCGCGGAACTCACCCAGCATCACCGAGGTGATCATCGACGAATTCTGTTTCTCCACACCGCGCATCATCATGCACATGTGCTTGGCCTCGATCACCACCGCAACGCCCAGGGCGCCGGTGACTTGCTGGACCGCATCGGCGATCTGGCGGCTGAGGTTTTCCTGGATCTGCAGGCGGCGGGCGTACATATCGACGATCCGCGCGACTTTCGACAGGCCCAACACTTTGCCGCTCGGGATGTAGGCGACGTGGGCCTTGCCGATAAACGGCAGCAGGTGGTGTTCGCACAACGAGTAGAGCTCGATGTCCTTGACCAGCACCATTTCGCTGTTGTCGGAGCTGAACAAGGCACCGTTGGTGACTTCTTCCAGTGTCTGTTCATAGCCGCGGCAAAGGTACTGCATGGCTTTGGCGGCACGCTTTGGCGTGTCGAGCAGGCCCTCGCGGGAGACGTCCTCGCCCAATTGGCCGAGAATCGCGGTGTAATTCTGTTCCAGGGACATGAAACTACCTGTGGGGATTTTCGCAAAGGGCAAGGGTACGGTGGCAAACACGGCGCTGCAAGCGTGAAGCGACAGCTTTACTCGTCACGACCTTCCATCATGGTCCGTTTGAGCATCACATAAACCGCGCCGGCGCCGCCGTGTTTCGGTTGGCACGAGGTGAAGCCGAGTACTTGGGAATGCTGACGCAACCACGTGTTGACGTGGCTTTTGATCATCGGCCGCTTGCCGTCCAGACGCACGGCCTTGCCGTGGGTGACGCGCACGCAGCGGATTTCAAATTTGGTTGCTTCGGCGAGGAATGCCCAGAGGGTCTCCCGTGCTTTCTCCACTGTCATCCCATGCAGATCGAGGCTGCCTTCGAACGGAATCTGTCCGATCTTGAGCTTGCGCATCTGGCTTTCCTGAACACCGTCACGGGCCCACATCAACTCGTCTTCCGGGCCGACATCGATCACGAACTGATCGGACAGACCGTCAACGGTGGTGGCATCGGTGCGAACGGTCGCGGCCTGGCGCAGCTTGGCGATTTGCGCGCGGTCGGCCTTGGGTTTGCCGGTTTCGGCGCGATCGTGCTTGATCGGCTTGACGCCTTGGATCGCACTTTTGAACAGGGAAAAATCGTCGTCTTGCATGTCAGCCTCCGCGAAGGGCGGCCAGTTTACCCAAGTCGAGGCGCTATCCATAACAATTGAGGCCCGCCTGAGCGCCGGGCCTTTGATTCAATCGTGTTTTTTCATCAGGTGCGGGGACATGTTCAGCTCTCGCGACTGGCGCGAGCGGCGACGGCAGCGACGCCACAGCCACACCCCGATATAAAGCACGAACAGGCCAACCGCCAGAATGATCGCCGAGCCCAGCGGGCTGGCATTCAACTCGCCCAGGGCCGGGGGGCGACCCAGCAGGCTGGCGGCACCGGCCATTGCCAGCAACACACCGCACGTCGCCAGCAAGGCAGCAAAGGCTGCGCCGAATCGAAAACGCCAATTGCGTTGGCCCTTGGGCCGCAAGCGGCGTGCATCAAAACCATCGGATAACTTCATTCCGACCTTCCTCAATGGGTATCGGCCCTTCGACCGGGAGTTGTCCGGGTTGTTCCTGAGGCTAAGTCAATTGCAGCAAATGAGAGGCTTTTGCGGATGAGCGGCGGTATTGACCGCTCTTCGTGGCCGATCAGATCAGTTCGTGAGTGAGGGCGAGGGTGGCGAAGTTGTCCGCCATGATCGCCATTTCAGTCTGTTGAACATGCTCGGCCGTGAGTACGCCACCCTTGTAGGGCAAATCGCGCGTTGCGCAGGCGTCTTCAACCAAGGTGCAGCGAAAGCCCAGGTTCTTCGCTGCACGCACGGTGGTGCTGACGCTGGAGTGACTCATGAAGCCGCATACGATCAGGTCCAGGGAACCCAGGTTCTGCAAGCGTTCCAGCAATTCGGTGCCATGAAACGCACTCGGCAGCAGTTTGCCGATGATGGTTTCGTCCGCCTGTGGCTCAAGGCCCGGGATGAACTCACCGCGTTCGCCCTGTGGATCGAACAGCCCGCCGACGGTGCCGAGATGGCGCACATGCACGATCGGACGGCCGGCTGCACGGGCAGCGGCGACCAGTTGCTTGATGTTCGCGACGGCAGCATCCATGCCGCTCAGGGCCAGCGGGCCGCTGAGGTATTCTTTCTGGGCATCGATGATGACAAGGGTCGCATGACCCAGATTGGCTGCTGCGTAACCGCGGCCGCTGAGTTGAAACATCGTTTTTGGAACGGACATTCTGGGGCTCCTTGGAGTGGGGCTTTTGCGACATTGTCCTCTGGCTGAGCGGTTCTGTGAATCGCTACTATCGTAGGCGCCGTCGTTGCTGGCGTGCAGCCTTGTCAAGATGCAGGTTTTGTTCAATAGCCAACAGCAAAAATGGATATGTCCTACATCTGATCCGCTGTTTTCCCGCGTCGTCGTGGCGCGTTTTGGCTGTTAGAATCGCCAGTCGTTTTTTCTGGAGTTTACCCCCGTGATCACTTCCCGCCTTCGTACCCTGCGTGACCATATCCGTTGGGCCGTCAGCCGCTTCCATGGGGAGGATCTGTTTTTCGGCCATGGGACCGACAACGCCTGGGACGAAGCCCGTCAATTGGTGTTGGGTGCCTTGCACTTGCCGTGGGAAATCGCCGACAGCTACCTCGACTGCAATCTGGAAGAGGACGAGTTGGTCAACTTGCAGCGCATGCTCAAGCGCCGCATCGAAGAACGCATTCCCACTGCTTACCTGCTGGGCGAAGCGTGGTTTTGCGGCATGTCATTCATCGTCGACGAGCGCGTGCTGATCCCGCGTTCACCGATTGGCGAGCTGATCGAAAAACGCTTTGAACCGTGGTTGGGCGCCGAGCCTGCGCGGATTCTCGACCTGTGCACCGGTTCCGGTTGCATCGGCATCGCCTGCGCCTACGAGTTCCAGAACGCCGAAGTGGTGCTGGCCGATCTGTCGTTCGAAGCGCTGGAAGTGGCCAACCAGAACATCGAGCGCCACGGCGTTGATGAGCGGGTGTACACCGTTCAGGGCGATGGGTTTGATGGCTTGCCGGGTCAGCGTTTCGACCTGATCGTGTCGAACCCGCCTTACGTCGATGCGGAAGATTTCGCTGACATGCCGGATGAATACCAGCATGAACCTGAGCTGGGCCTGGCCTGCGGTGATGATGGTCTGAACCTGGTGCGACGGATGCTCGCCGAGGCGGCGGATCATTTGACCGAGAAGGGCTTGTTGATTGTTGAAGTAGGCAACAGCCAGGTTCACGTCGAGGCGCTGTACCCGGAAGTCGACTTCGCCTGGCTCGATTTCGAGCGCGGCGGGCACGGTGTGTTCATGCTGAGCGCGGAGCAGTGCCGCGATCATCAGGCTTTGTTCGCTTCCCGCGTCTGACCCTTAAAAGCAAAAGATCGCAGCCTCGTTGCACTCGACAGCTCCTACAGGATGGACGCATTCCAATGTAGGAGCTGTCGAGTGCAACGAGGCTGCGATCTTTTGATCTAACGGTGTGTCGCAATCCAGATCAACAACCCCGCCTGAAACACCGCAAACGCCACCAGGCACGTAATGGTAAAGCGCAGCCCGGCGTCTTCACGCTTGTACTTGCTGACCTTCTCTTCGTGTTTCTTCAGCTTCACTTCCTGCTCGGCCAGATTCTGCTCGGCCTGCTGGAGCATCTGCGCCGCTTCAAGGATTTCCACCAGTTGCAGCTTTTCGGTGTTCCAGTCACCCACCAGGTCTTCGACCTTTACTTCTTTGACGCTGCCCTTCAAATGCTGGGCGTCGGCGTAGACCACCTCAAAGCCATGGGCCTTGAGAAAGTGATCACGGCGCAGGCGGGTGTCTTCGTTCAACGCATCTTTATTGTTCAGATCCGTGCCGTCGACGGTGTAGCCGGGCCAGCGCTTCTTCGCCCAAGCGATGCCCTGAGCGGCCATGAACCGGCCGATGCCGCGGTTCATCGGTTCAATCTGCAAGCCGCTTTCAGGCTCGAAATGCACACGTTTGGTGGTGTGATTGACCCACACGTCCAGGTGATTCTGCTCTTTGCGCACGCGCTGGCCGGGCAGCTTGATGCTCATGCGCATCAGGCTGTGTTCCTTGCTGTTGCGGTCGGCGTAACCGAATTCGACAAAGCGCAGCGGCCGCCCACCGGTATTGCGGTCGGTCTGCAGCGGCGCCAGACGGAGCATCTTGTGGTGCTCGACATGGACATCCGCCCACGGCAGCTCGACCGCTGGCGGTGCGTCTTTTTCAGCGGTCGTGTCGGGTGAAGTCTGGGTATCAGTCATAACGGCGAGATCCTGTCCAAGCTCTGCTTGTCGCCAGTCATAGCGCTGGCGACAAAGGCTTATCGGCCGTTTTTTTCAGGACTGGAGGGTAAAAGCCTCTTAACTGGCGCGAAGTCCGTCAATAAACCCGAGGATGCGCGCGCCAAGTTCGGCGGCCAGGGGCAATTGTGGATCCTTGTAAGAGGCCATTTGCCGTTTCACGTCGTTGGGCACGATGCGCATGACGTGGTTCATGCCTTCGATCAGCGCCAGTTCGGCGTCCGGTTTGGCGGCCTTGAGCATCCGGGCGTCACCGACGCCGACCTGAATGTCGTTGCTGCCCTGAATGATCAGCGCCGGCATCTTCAATTTGCCGAACGCCGCCGCCGGGTCCTGGCGGAACAGCGAAATCAGATAAGGCTGCACGCTCGGGCGGAAGATCACCTGCAACTGCGGTGGCACGTTGTCGTCGGTTTTGCCGGCCTTGAGGCTGTCGAGCAGTTCATTGCTGCGCAGCATCAGCGGCGGTGGCAGGCGATTGCTCAATTGCTGACGCAACACCTCATCGATCGGGCGAGCGCTGCCGGACATGGAGATAACCGCTGCGGCATCGGCGTTCGGTGCGGCGAGGCTGGCAATCAAGGCGCCTTCGCTATGGCCCAGCAGAATCAGCTGGCCAAAGCGCGGATCGGTTTTGAGCTTGCGGCCCCAGGCTTCGGCATCGGCCACATAGGCCTCCACCGACAGATTGCGCTCGTCCGGCGTCGCCGCGAGGCTCGCCGCCACGCCGCGCTTGTCGTAACGCACGCTGGCGATGTTGTGTTTGGCCAGCACCCAGGCCAGCCGCTTGAGGCTGTCGTTGCGTCCGCCGTCGGGGTTGTTGCCGTCGCGATCCGTAGGACCGGAGCCGGAAATGATCAGGACAACCGGCACCGGGGTCTCGGATTTCGGCAGCAACAGCGAGCCGAAAAGCTCTCCGGTGCCGGTATCCAGCGTGATCGGGCGTTGCAGGACAGTGGCCTGGGCAAAGCCGGTAAACAGGGTAAGGCTCAAGGCTAGAACTCGCAGCATCATCACGCCATCATTCACAAAGGTGCCGGTTGGACTCGCGGGCACCCATAAGGTTCGAGGATGAACTACTTGGGTAGCCTGCGTATACTGGCGCGCATTACGTATTCAGGTTCATTTCACGGAGCGTCCTGCATGTCCGGCAATACCTACGGCAAGCTGTTCACTGTCACCACCGCGGGCGAAAGCCATGGTCCGGCGTTGGTCGCCATTGTCGACGGCTGCCCGCCGGGGCTGGAGATCTCCCTTGAGGATTTGCAGCGCGACCTGGACCGCCGCAAGCCCGGCACCAGCCGCCACACCACCCAGCGCCAGGAAGCCGACGAAGTCGAAATCCTCAGCGGCGTGTTCGAAGGTCGCACCACCGGGTGCGCCATCGGCCTGTTGATCCGCAACACCGACCAGAAGTCCAAGGACTACTCGGCGATCAAGGACCTGTTCCGCCCGGCCCACGCCGACTACACCTACCACCACAAGTACGGCGAGCGCGATTACCGCGGCGGCGGTCGCAGCTCGGCGCGGGAAACCGCCATGCGCGTGGCGGCCGGCGCGATAGCCAAGAAATACCTGGCCACCCAGGGCATCGTCATTCGCGGCTACATGAGCCAGCTCGGCCCGATCGAAATCCCGTTCAAGACTTGGGACTCGGTGGAAGAGAACGCATTCTTCAGCCCTGACCCGGATAAGGTCCCGGAACTGGAAGCCTATATGGACCAGTTGCGCCGTGATCAGGATTCGGTCGGTGCGAAGATCACCGTCGTCGCCGAAGGCGTGATGCCCGGCCTCGGCGAGCCGATCTTCGACCGCCTCGACGCTGAACTGGCCCATGCGCTGATGAGCATCAACGCGGTCAAAGGCGTGGAAATCGGCGCCGGTTTCGCCAGCGTCGCCCAGCGCGGCACCGAACACCGCGACGAAATGACCCCGGAAGGTTTCCTCAGCAACAACGCCGGCGGCATTTTGGGCGGCATCTCGTCCGGTCAGCCAATCGTTGCGCACCTGGCGCTCAAGCCAACCTCGAGCATCACTACGCCGGGCCGCTCGATCGACGTTCATGGCAACCCGGTCGATGTCATCACCAAGGGCCGTCACGACCCGTGCGTCGGCATCCGCGCCACGCCGATCGCCGAAGCGATGATGGCCATCGTGCTGATGGATCACCTGTTGCGTCATCGCGGGCAGAATGCCGACGTGCGCGTGAGCACGCCGGTGCTGGGTCAGCTTTAATGGCTGACCTTAATGCCGCTGCGGTCTGACGACGTGGCGGCGCTCCCGTACTGGCGGCTTTCCAGTTTCTATCTGTTCTATTTCGCCTTGCTCGGTTCGACAGCGCCGTTTCTGGCGCTGTACTTCGATCACCTGGGCTTTTCCAGTGCGCGCATCGGCGAGCTGGTGGCGATCCCGATGCTGATGCGTTGCGTGGCGCCGAACATCTGGGGCTGGCTCGGTGACTACACCGGCCGACGCCTGGCCATCGTGCGCTTCGGCGCCGTCTGCACGTTGCTGACGTTCTCGCTGATTTTCGTCAGCAAGACCTACGCCTGGCTGGCGATGGTCATGGCCCTGCACGCGTTCTTCTGGCACGCGGTGTTGCCGCAGTTCGAAGTCATCACCCTCGCTCACTTGAACGGGCAGACCTCGCGCTACAGTCAGATCCGCCTCTGGGGTTCCATCGGTTTCATCATTACCGTGGTCGCGCTCGGCCGCATGTTCGAATGGCTGAGCCTCGACATCTATCCGGTGGCGCTGGTGCTGATCATGGCCGGCATCGTCATCAGCAGCCTGTGGGTGCCCAATGCGCAACCGGTTCAGGGCGAGCGAATTGCCGGAGACGGATTTCTCCGGCAGTTGCGCAATCCCGGTGTGCTGGCGTTTTACGGCTGCGTGGCGCTGATGCAGGTGAGTCACGGGCCTTATTACACCTTTTTGACCCTGCACCTTGAACGGCTCGGTTACAGCCGAGGCGTGATCGGCATGCTCTGGGCGGTCGGCGTGGTCGCCGAAGTCCTGATGTTCCTGGCCATGAGCAAGATCCTCGCGCGTTTTTCGGTGCGTCGGGTCCTGTTTGTAAGCTTTCTGTTGGCGGCCGTGCGCTGGTTGCTGCTGGGATCGTTGGCCGAATTCCTCTGGGTCTTGTTGTTCGCCCAGGTACTGCACGCCGCAACGTTCGGCAGCTTTCACGCCGCTGCCATCCAATTCGTGCAACGTAGCTTCGGTGCGCGCCAGCAAGGGCAGGGCCAGGCGCTTTATGCCGCGCTGGCCGGCACCGGTGGCGCATTGGGCGCGTTGTATTCCGGCTACAGCTGGAACGCCCTCGGCGCCACGTTCACCTTTAGTATTGCCAGTCTCGCAGCCTTCGCCGCTGCCGTTATCATTGCCACACGCATGCAAGAGGACAGGCCATGAGCCTTACCCGTGAACACCTCGCCCAGGAAATCATCGATGCCGGGCGTTTTCTGTATGGTCGCGGCTGGTCGCCGGCCACCAGCAGCAATTATTCGACCCGCCTGTCGGCAACCGAAGCGCTGCTGACTGTGTCCGGCAAGCACAAAGGCCAGTTGGGTGCGGATGATGTGCTGGCCACTGACTTGTCGGGCAACAGCCTGGAACCGGGCAAAAAGCCGTCCGCCGAAACCCTGCTGCACACCCAGCTCTACAGCTGGCGCCCGGAAATCGGCGCGGTGTTGCATACCCATTCGGTGAACGCCACGGTGCTGTCGCGCCTGACGCCGGAAGCGTTCATCGAGTTCGAAGATTACGAACTGCAAAAAGCCTTCAGCGGCGTCTCGACTCATGAGTCCCGGGTGCGCGTGCCGATTTTCGACAACGATCAGGACATTGCGCGTCTCGCCGCCAAGGTGCAGCCTTGGCTCGAAGCTCACCCCGATTGCGTCGGCTACCTGATTCGCGGCCACGGTCTCTACACCTGGGGCGCGCGCATGAGCGACGCGCTGCGGCAGATCGAGGCGTTTGAATTTCTGTTCGAGTGCGAGTTGAAGATGCGCTCACTCTTGAACCATAAAAGCTGAACCGTTAAGGAGTTGCCCTGATGAGCAGCCTGTCCGTTTACCACGTCTCAAGCCCTGACCTTCCGAACAAGGTGCTGACCCATTTCGAAGACATCGCCGCGACCCTGGCCGAACAGGGCGTGCGTTTCGATCGCTGGCAAGCCACGGCGAAAATCCAGCCGGGCGCCAGTCAGGAAGAAGTGATCGCCGCGTACCAGGAACAGATCGACAAGCTGATGACCGAGCGCGGTTACCTCACCGTCGACGTGATCAGCCTGAACAGCGATCACCCGCAAAAAGCCGAGCTGCGCGCCAAGTTCCTCGACGAACACCGGCATGGCGAAGACGAAGTACGATTTTTCGTCGCCGGCCGTGGGCTGTTCACCCTGCACATCGACGATTACGTCTACGCGGTTCTCTGCGAGAAGAACGACCTGATCTCGGTCCCGGCCGGTACGCCGCACTGGTTCGACATGGGCGAACATCCGCATTTCGTCGCGATCCGACTGTTCAACAACCCTGAAGGCTGGGTGGCCAACTTCACCGGCGAAGACATCGCCAGCCGCTTCCCGCGTCTTGAGGACTGAGCCGATGCCGATCAAAGCGATTCTCACCGACATCGAAGGCACCACCAGCGCGGTAAGTTTTGTGTTCGACGTGCTGTTTCCGTACGCCGCCAAACACCTGCCGGACTTCGTTCGCCAGCATGCCGAACGCGCCGATGTCGCCGAGCAACTGGCCGCCGTGCGCCGCGACAGCAATGAGCCGGACGCCGACGTTGAGCGGGCAATCGACATCCTGTTGGGCTGGATTGCCGAAGACCGCAAAGCCACACCGCTGAAAGCGTTGCAAGGCATGGTCTGGGAGCAGGGCTATCAGGCCAGGCAGTTGAAAGGCCACGTTTACCCGGATGCCGTTGAAGCGCTCAAGCGCTGGCATCAGGACGGATTCAAACTGTTTGTTTATTCCTCAGGCTCGATCCAGGCGCAAAAGCTGATCTTCGGCTGCTCGGAGGCGGGGGATTTGTCGCCGCTGTTCAGCGGCTACTTCGACACCACGTCGGGGCCCAAGCGAGAAGCGCAATCTTACGAACGCATTACTCAAGCCATCGGGGTGGAAGCTGCACAGATTGTGTTTCTGTCCGATATCGTCGAGGAACTGGACGCGGCGCGCGCGGCCGGCATGGGCACGTGCGGGCTGGCCCGAGAGGGTGGAGAGCTGGCAGGGCATGTGACCGTCGACAGTTTTGCGCGGATCGATCTTTCCACGTTCTAAGCCACAACGCCCATACCCTGTGGGAGCGGGCTTGCTCGCGAAAGCGGTGTGTCAGGTTATACATCTGTCGACTGACACACCGCTTTCGCGAGCAAGCCCGCTCCCACAGGGAATCGTGCTATGTCAGAAATCAAAACAGGCCGTGGAGCGAAAGCTCTCACGGCCTGTTTGTGTGCAGCGTATTTATTTACACAACCGCAGGGTTCACGCCGAGTGATAGGTCGGCAGGGCAAACCGTTGCTGGCTTTGCAGCATGGAGATCTGCGGCAGTTCACTGGCCTGTTCGGCCAGGTCACGGCGAATGGCACTGATCACCCACGACAGCTGATCGCCGGCGTGCAATTGCTGGTACGAAATCGAACGCTTGAACACTTTGCCTTCGGCGCTGCGCAGGGTCAGCAGAATGCCGCCGTCAGGACGCGACTGGGTGTTCACTTCGAAGTTGGAGAACAGGGAGGTAAATTTTTCTTGGATCAGGCTCATGTCTATCAGCTCCGTTAGCACTTGATTGGCAAGCATGGAGAGGTAGTTGCAGTGATTGTGCCAGCACCTGATATTTTTAAAGTCGTTATAAATCAATAGCTTATGTTTTTGGTGATTTTTTGCTTTCGTGCAAACTGCATGAATAGCCATCGTGCATCCTGCATTTTGCGTGGTCGGCCATGATTCGATGGAACCAATCACTCGCGCTGAGGTTCGCGATCTCGAACGCACGGGGCGCGGATACAAAACATTTCAAAAACCGCGTGTACAGCTCAAGAACCGCTGACGTATTTTCGGACTCATAGACCGCCGCCCGACAATAAAAAGATCGAACGGGAGCAAGCATGAGCGACACGATTACCTGGGGCATGATGCTCCGCAAGCTGCCTTCCATTGCCAAAGCCATTCCGCGCGTGGTGAGAGGCATGAAAGTCGCCAACGTCAAGGACCCGACCCAACCGTGTGGCCTCGGCTGGACCTTCGAGCAGGCGACTTTGCGCCACCCCGACGGGCCGGCGTTAATGCAGGGCGACGTGACGCTGAGTTATGCACAGGTCAACCAGTGGGCCAATCGCATCGCCCATCACTTGATTGCCCAAGGCATCCAAAAGGGCGATGTGGTGGCGGTTTTTCTCGAGAACCGCCCGGAACTGCTGGTGACGATATTGGCGGTGGCCAAGGTCGGCGCGATCAGTGCTTTGCTCAATACCTCGCAAACCCGCGACACCCTGGCCCACAGCCTGAACCTGGTGGCGCCAGCGGCGATCATTGTTGGCGAAGAACTGGTCCCGGCTTTCAGTGCAGTCCGCGAGCGGGTGTCGATCGCACCGACGCGCACCTGGTTTGTCGCCGATCAAGATACCTACCGTCATCCGGGCAATGCGCCCGACGGTTTTATCAATCTGATGAGCGCCAGCGCCCAGGCGTCCAGCGAGAATCCGGCCAGCAGCCAGCAGGTTTTTTTCGACGATCCTTGTTTCTACATCTACACCTCAGGCACCACCGGATTGCCCAAGGCGGGCGTGTTCAAACACGGTCGCTGGATGCGCAGCTCGGCGAGTTTCGGCCAGATCGCCCTGAATATGCAGCCCGAGGATGTCGTCTATTGCACCTTGCCGCTGTACCACGCCACCGGGCTCTGTGTGTGCTGGGGCTCGGCGATCAGCGGCGCCGCAGGATTTGCCATCCGCCGCAAATTCAGCGCCAGCCAGTTCTGGAACGACGTGCGTAAATACCGGGCGACCACCCTCGGCTACGTCGGCGAATTGTGCCGCTATTTGGTGGATCAGCCGCCAAGCGCCGATGACAACAAACACCACGTCACCAAGATGATCGGCAATGGCCTGCGCCCCGGTGCCTGGCGCGAGTTCAAGACGCGCTTTGGCGTTGAGCACATCTGTGAGCTGTATGCCGCCAGCGACGGCAATATCGGGTTCACCAACATCCTCAACTTCGACAACACCATCGGTTTTTCCCTGATGGCCTGGGAGCTGGTGGCCTACGACCACGACAGCGGCCTGCCGATTCGGGATGCCAAAGGCTTCATGCGTAAAGTCGCCAAAGGCGAGCAGGGCCTGTTGTTGGCGAGAATCGACGACAAGGCGCCACTGGACGGTTACACCGATCCGCAGAAGACCGAAAAAGTCGTGCTGCACGACGTGTTCACCCAGGGCGACCGCTACTTCAACACCGGCGACCTGCTGCGCAACATTGGTTTTGGTCATGCCCAGTTTGTGGATCGATTGGGCGACACCTACCGCTGGAAGGGTGAAAACGTCTCGACCACCGAGGTCGAAAATATCCTGCTGCAACACCCGAACATTTCAGAAGCCGTGGCGTATGGCGTGGAAATCCAGAACACCAATGGACGTGCCGGCATGGCCGCCATCACCCCGGCAGAATCCCTGGCGACTCTGGATTTCAGCGAGCTGCTGGACTTTGCCCGTCAGCAAATGCCCGCGTATGCGGTGCCGCTTTTCCTGCGGGTGAAAGTGAAAATGGAAACCACCGGGACCTTCAAATACCAGAAGACCCGACTCAAGGACGAAGCCTTCGACCCCAGCAAAACCGGCGATGACCCAATCTACGCCTGGCTGCCCGGCACCCAGACTTACGTGCAAGTCACTCCGCAGTTGCTGGCGGATATTCACGGCGGCGCTTTTCGTTATTGAAAGCAGCGCTATTGAATGTGGCTATGGCGGCTCTTGAGAAAAAAGAAGTGACAGCCTCGGGGCTGCTCGGGAAACTGTCGGCTTTCCAAATGACAGACAGTGGAGTCCCCGATGTCAGACCAAAGCCGCCAGATGACCCCCGAAGAAGCCGCTGAATTCGCCGAACAGGTATTCAACAAGGCGCGCGAGGGCGATGCGGCCATGATGGCTGCGCTGCTGACCAAAGGCCTGCCGCCGAACCTGCGTAACCACAAGGGCGACACCTTGCTGATGCTCGCCGCCTACCACGGCCATGTGGAGACGGTAAAAGTGCTGCTGGAACACAAGGCCGATCCGGAAATCCGCAACGACAATGGCCAAAGCCCGATTGCCGGCGCCGCGTTCAAGGGCGACCTCGCAGTGGTCAAGGCGTTGGTCGAGGGTGGCGCGCAGGTGGAAGGTTCGTCCTTCGATGGCCGCACGGCGCTGATGATGGCGGCGATGTTCAACCGCGTTGAAATCGTTGATTACCTGATCAGCAAAGGCGCTGACCCGAAAGCCAAGGATGCCAATGGCGTCACCGCGCTGGACGCCGCCAAAACCCTGGGCGCCGTCGACACCACCGCGCAGTTAGAGAAATTGCTGGCGTAACGCCCTGTAGGAGTGAGGGTAGCCCGCGAAGGCGCAGTGTCAGTCGACATCAACGTGAATGACACTACGCCTTCGCGGGCTACCCTCACTCCTACAAAAAGCAAACATCGGGATTATTGCGCTATCCTTCGCGCCCTCAAAATTCACTCGCTACAGGATCCGCCCCATGAAAGCCGCACTCGTCGAACTCATCACTAAAATCAGCTCCGGGTGCATGAGCGATGACGAAATCCTCAAAGTCGCTGACGAAGCGGCCCAGGCCTACGCCGATCCCGAGGCTTTTCTGACGGCCAATCCGGATATCAACTACGACGAAACGTTCCCGATTCCACTGGGTGAGTGGGTGGTTGTCGGCAGCCTGCCGGAAACCGTGCTGTTCCAGGCTGACACCTACGTCGACCTGTTCGCCCAGATCGTCGCTTCGTTCGGTCCCGGTGTTGATTTCAATATCAAACCCAAGCAACTGGCCAAGACTGAGGCCCTGACCGCGCTCAATCGCATTCAGGTGCAGATGGGCAGCATGAACAAGGAAAACGGCGGTTACACGCTGATGAACTTCAGCCAGTTGCTCGACGACGAACTGCAAGTGGTGCTGGTCTTTGGCAACGACGTGCCGCGCGTCCTCGAGTTGTGCGCCGAAGTGGGTATCACCGCCGCGCCATCGCTCGAAGCGCTGAAAATCGCGGTCCACGTTTAAAAAACGGAACCCTCGTCAGGCCCGGCTATCCTAAGGGTGCATATCACTCTTAGGGAGCGACACCATGGGTTCCACGTTCAACGGTCTGATTGGCCTGATCATTCTTGCCCTGGATATCTGGGCAATCATCAACGTACTCAAAAGTGGCGCCGACACAGGGATGAAAATCATCTGGGTGCTGCTGATCCTGCTGCTGCCGGTCCTGGGCCTGATCATCTGGGCCATCGCCGGGCCACGGGGCAATGTCCGGATCTGATCCCAACACCGATCCCTGTAGGAGCGAGGCTTGCCCGCGAAGAACGTTCACACGGTTTAACAGAAAGACCGCGTTATCGTTCTTCGCGGGCAAGCCTCGCTCCTACAGGTCCTTGCATGTCAGAAGGTTCGACCTGTCATCTTCCGCAACGTAGAATGCGCGCCTTTCCCGGTTAATCGAGCCGATCGATTGGCCATCATGGGCGGGTAACCGTCCGTTGCCACCGCATTCATCGGAGCACTTCCCATGAGCAACATCACCCCCAGCGACTACCTGGAAACCCTCTACGAAGGCTACGGCCAACGTTTTCGCATGGAAAAACTGCTGCACGAAGTGCGCACCGAACACCAGCACCTGGTGATTTTCGAGAACCCGCGCATGGGCCGCGTGATGGCGCTGGACGGCGTGATTCAGACCACCGAAGCCGACGAATTCATCTACCACGAGATGCTCACCCACGTGCCGATCATCGCCCATGGCTCCGCCAAGCGCGTGCTGATCATCGGTGGCGGCGACGGCGGCATGTTGCGTGAAGTGGCCAAGCACCGCAGCATCGAGCACATCACCATGGTCGAGATCGACGGCACCGTGGTCGACATGTGCAAGGAATTCCTGCCGAACCACTCCAAGGGTGCGTTCGATGATCCGCGCCTGAACCTGGTGATCGACGACGGCATGCGTTTCGTCGCCACCACCACCGAAAAATTCGACGTGATCATTTCCGACTCCACCGACCCGATCGGTCCGGGTGAAGTGCTGTTCTCGGAAAACTTCTACCAGGCCTGCCGTCGCTGCCTGAACGAAGGCGGCATCCTGGTGACCCAGAACGGCACGCCGTTCATGCAGATCGAAGAAGTCAAAACCACGGCCGGTCGCTTGCGCAGCCTGTTCCCGGACTGGCACTTCTATCAGGCCGCGGTGCCGACCTACATCGGCGGCTCGATGACCTTTGCCTGGGGCGCGACCAACACGGCTTATCGCAAGTTGTCCCGTGAAACCCTGCAACAGCGTTTCGCCGGCAGCGGCATCATCACCCGCTACTACAACCCGGAAATCCACATCGGCGCCTTCGCCTTGCCGCAATACGTGCTGCAAGCGATCAACAAGCCAAGCAACGACTAAACTGTACGCACCACCCCTTGTAGGAGCGAAGCTTGCTCGCGAAAGCGGTGTATCAGGCAATACACAAGTTGACTGATAAACCGCTTTCGCGAGCAAGCTTCGCTCCTACAGGTTTCAGTAATTTTTCATACCTGCGTGCGGTAATCCGTTTGAACGATCACTCAGGCCAAAAGTCCAGATGGTTGTAAGCCCATTTGCGGGTTTGTTCGAGGAGGCACTGATGCAAAAGTGGAAAATCACTTTCGTGGATGATCACGGTGAAACAGTCGATGAAGTCTTTGAGTGCGACGAGTGCCCGGACAACGAGCAAGCCGCCAAGCTCATCAAGGCCCGGCTCCTTCCTGTCGCCGCCGAACTGGATCTGAATGATCTGGAAGGGCGAACCGACGACGCGAGCGTCAAAAGTCTCAAGACCCAGAACAGCATACAAATCCTCGGCATCACGCCAATCTGAACAACACCTGTCTCATTCTTATCCAGGCCTTGGCAGCGCCTCTGTCTTGGGGCTACTCTGCAAGCGAGATCAGCGAACGGATCGCTAAGGTCTGGTCTTGTCAGCTACATGCTTGCTTCCCACCGGCAACGTTGTTGCCGCATCGCTCGCACCAATCGGTTGCGCGTGCCGGGAATACGGAAAGTCTATCCATCATGATTGAGGGGGACGTTTCATGAGCACAGCCTATCAAGAAGACATCAGCAGCAGCGTGTTGCGCCGCATGAAAGAAGGCGGTTTCGATTTTTCACGGTTCCATCCCATCGAGTTCTACGCCATTTTCCCGGACGAGGAGCGGGCACGCAGGGCGGCAGGGCAATACAAGGGTGAATCCTTGAACGCGCAGATCAGTGTGCGCGATGACGGCGCATGGGCGCTCGAACTGAGCAAAGTCATGTATGCCACCTACGATGATATCGGCGACTTCGAGCAGGGTTTCGAGGCGGTGGTCGAGCCTCTGGGCGGCATCATCGAAGGGTGGGGCGTCAAGCAGGAGATACGAGGGCTACTCGCATAACCTTATGAACAGTGACAACGCTCAGCAACGGCTGACCTTCGGGTTGGCCGTTTTCGTTTGTGGGTTTTGAAGATCAAGATCAAAAGATCGCAGCCTCGTTGCACTCGACAGCTTCTACAGTGCAACGAGGCTGCGATCTTTTGATCCCGTTTTTGCTTCATAACATTTCAAGAAAGCAAAAAAAACCGCCTGAGCAGGCGGCTAAAGGGAAGTTTTGGTCGTTTTTACAGCAGATGCGCGGATTATCCGCAGCGCCGGCCGGGCAGTGAAATCAACTCTGACTATGCTGGTGATAGGCGACAACGTCGCCTTGCAATGAAGCGGGGGCGATCAGGTTGGGGCGTTTGCTGCACAGGATTGGTGCGGTGCAAATGGCGTGATTATCCAACTGGTTGATAACAAAGCGTTTCTGCCGATGGCACGGGCCTTGCGAAGCCTAGATGTCCGGGTGACAAGGAGTACGGCATGATCCGCACCTATTTTGATGAGATGTACGATGCCGGCGGCCAGGTCCGCCCGCATTATCGGGAGTTTGCCCGTTGGCTGGCCGAGACGCCTGACGAGCTCTTGGCACAACGGCGACGCGAGGCCGATCTGTTATTTCATCGCGCCGGGATTACCTTCACGCTCTACGGCGATGAGCAGGGCACAGAGCGCCTGATTCCTTTCGACACCATCCCGCGCAGCATCCCCGCCAGTGAATGGCGGATTGTCGAGCGCGGCTGTATCCAGCGAGTCAAGGCGTTGAACATGTTCCTCGCCGACCTCTATCACGAGCAGCGCATCATCAAGGCCGGCATCATCCCGGCCGAGCAAGTGCTGGCCAACGAGCAATACCAGTTGGCGATGCAAGGGCTCGATCTGCACCGCGACATCTATTCGCACATTTCCGGCGTCGACCTGGTACGCGATGGCGACGGCACGTACTACGTGCTCGAAGACAACCTTCGTACACCCAGCGGCGTGAGCTACATGCTCGAAGACCGCAAGATGATGATGCGGCTGTTTCCCGAGTTGTTCTCGGCCCAGCGCATCGCACCGATCGACCATTATCCAAACCTGCTGCTCGACACCCTGAAAAGCTCCAGCCCGATCGATAACCCGAGCGTGGTGGTGCTGACGCCGGGTCGCTTCAACAGCGCGTTTTTCGAGCATGCCTTCCTGGCGCGTGAGATGGGCGTCGAGTTGGTCGAGGGCGCGGACCTGTTCGTACGTGACGACAAGGTGTTCATGCGCACCACGGACGGGCCGAAAGCCGTCGATGTGATCTACCGTCGCCTCGACGATGCATTCCTCGATCCGCTGGCGTTCAACCCGGACTCGATGCTCGGCGTTCCTGGGCTGCTGTCGTCCTATCGCTCCGGCAATGTAGTGCTGGCGAATGCCATCGGCACCGGGGTCGCGGACGACAAGTCGGTGTATCCATTTGTCACGGACATGATCCGTTTCTACCTGGACGAAGAACCGATCCTGAAAAACGTGCCGACGTTCCAGTGTCGCAACCCTTCTGAACTTTCCCACGTACTGGCCAATCTTCCCGACCTGGTGGTCAAGGAAACCCAGGGCTCCGGCGGTTACGGAATGCTGGTGGGGCCGGCGGCAACGGCGGCGGAAATCGAGTCGTTCCGCGCGCGGATCAAAGCCAAGCCTCATGCGTATATCGCGCAACCGACGTTGTCCCTGTCGACCTGTCCGACCTTTGTCGAAAACGGCATCGCGCCACGCCACATCGACCTGCGTCCGTTTGTATTGTCTGGCCGCGAAACCCGGGTTGTACCCGGTGGTTTGACCCGTGTTGCCCTGCGTGAAGGCTCCCTGGTGGTGAATTCCTCCCAGGGCGGCGGCACCAAGGACACCTGGGTGGTCGAGGATTGAAGGAAGCTTGCCATGTTAAGTAGAACTGCCTCGGATTTGTATTGGATGTCGCGTTACCTGGAGCGGGCGGAAAACCTCGCACGGATGCTCGACATCAGTTATTCGCTGTCGCTGATGCCGCAGGATGGTCGCGGTGACGGTCTGCACGAACTGGCCATGCCGCTGCTGATTACCGGCACCCTGGACGATTACCTTGAGCGCCACGGTGATTTGCACGCCGAACGGCTGCTGCATTTCTTTGCCCTGGACGCGGCCAACCCGGCGAGCATCTACAGTTGCCTCGGCGCGGCGCGGGCCAGTGCCCATGCGGTGCGTGGGCGAATCACCGCCGATATGTGGGAAAACATCAACGCCACCTGGCTGGAAATTCGCGGGATCGCCGAGCAAGGCTTGAGTCGCTACGGCATGAGCCGTTTCTGCGAGTGGATCAAGGAACGTTCCCACCTGTTCCGTGGCGCGTCCTACGGCACGATCATGCGCAACGATGCGTTCCGTTTCATTCGTCTGGGGACGTTTATCGAACGGGCTGACAACACCTTGCGCCTGCTCGACGCCCGCTACGAAATGGCCGGCGATCAGGCCGAAGCGGTCAGCGATGGCACGGCGCACGCCTATTACCAGTGGAGCGCGTTGCTGCGAGCGTTGTCCTCTTTCGAGGCCTACACCGAGATCTATCGCGACGCACCCGGCGCCCGGCACGTGGCCGAATTGTTGTTACTGCGCGCTGACGTTCCCCGTTCGTTAAGGGCCTGCACCGAAGAAATCGACCAGATCCTCGCCCAACTGCCGGGGGCCAATGGCCGTCCCGCGCAGCGTCTGGCGGCGGAAATGGACGCGCGCCTGCGCTACACCGGCATCAACGAAATTCTCGACGAAGGGCTGCACGCCTGGCTGACCGAATTCATCCCGCTGGTGCGCCAGTTGGGTAACGCCATTCACAGTTCCTACCTGGAGGCTGCATGAGACTTTCCATTAGCCACGAAACCACCTATCACTACGAAGATCAGGTGCGGGCGAGCATCCAGTACCTGCGACTGACACCCCACGACAGCGAGCGTCAGCACGTACTCAGCTGGCAACTCGACCTGCCGCGCCCGGTGCGTGCGCAACTCGATCCGTTCGGCAACATCCTGCATGTGCTGACCATGGATGAGCCGCACGAGGCGATCATCATCGGCGCCCGTGGCCAGGTGGACATCGACGAACTGCGCGAAGCCGAACATGAAAGCCAGTCGGCGCTGCCGTTCCTGCGCTTCACCCGGCTGACCGAAGCCGACGAGGCGCTGCGTGCATTCGCCGAGAAGGAATGCAAAAAACGCCGGGATCGTACGGCGCTGATCGACTTGATGCATGGCCTGAATTCGCACATGACCTACACGCCGGGTTCCACTGAAGTCGACACCAGCGCCGCTCAGGCTTTCGCTGGCCGATCCGGCGTCTGCCAGGATCACACGCACGCGTTTCTCGCCTGCGCCCGCAGCCTGGGCATTCCGTCGCGTTATGTGTCGGGGTATTTGTACAGCGAGAACAGCGAACACCTGGCCAGCCACGCCTGGGCCGAAGCCTGGCTCGATGACGCCTGGTACAGCTTCGATGTGACCAACGAACTGGCCCGGCCGGAGCGGCATTTGAAACTGGCGGTGGGCCTGGATTATCTGGACGCCTGCCCGGTGCGTGGCATGCGCCGGGGCGGTGGGTGCGAGCAGATGCATGCGAAGGTGTTTGTGTCGCCGACGCCGATGCCCGCGCCGGTTATCTCCGTCCAGCAGCAATAACCGCAACACCACCCCTTGTAGGAGCGAGGCTTGCCCGCGAAGGCGTAGTGTCATTCACATTGATGGCGACTGACACTACGCCTTCGCGGGCAAGCCTCGCTCCTACAGGGAATGGGTTCAGGGCTTAACCTTGCGCCCGGCCATATGCTTCAAATACCCCACCAACATGTCCAGATCGCCATCCGGCAACACCGTCGGCGCAAACCCCGGCATCTTCGCCTGAGGCCACTGCCGCAAGCTCTGCGGATCTCGAATGTAGCGCTTCAGAAACTCCGCCCCAAAGTACTCGGTCGGGCTAAATGGAATGTTCAAATCCGGCCCGAACTGCGCATCCCCGGCACCGTTCAATCGATGGCAGGCCAGGCAATTTTTCTGAAACAGCGCAAAGCCTTTGTTCACCGGATCATCCGCCTTCAACGCAGGATCAGGCAGCAGGGCAGGGAAGCGCTCGGCCACCGGCGCCATGCGCTTGATACTCGCCACTTGAAACGGCCATTGCTCGGGGCTGATGTTGCCGGCTTGCGGATCGACCCAAACCAGATAGAACGGCCCGGCGCCCGGTTTGCCTTCAGATAACGCAGGCCACGGCTTGGCCGGGTCTTCAACCGCCAGCCACGCGCGCGCACCCTTGGTATTCAGCAACGGCGCCGCCGACAGCTCTGCGGCAAACCCGTCGAGCGCCACGGCTTGCAGATGGTCTTCAGGTTTAATGCCGGTCAACAATGCCGCCAGCGGGACTGCGCGATAGCTCATCTCCCGCTTATAGGAAACGTCGTCGCTGATGGTGATGGTCTGGGCCTGAGGGTGTTTGAGCAACTCCTCGGTCTGCCAGGTGCGACTGCTCGCGCCCAGCTCGAGGTTCAGCTGTGCGGCATACAAGGGCGTGCTGAGCAGCAAGGCCCCGAACAGAATGAGCGTTTTCAAATGATCGCCGTCCATGTCGTGGAAGTGCCGCAAAGGTTGGCACACCCACGCTGGCCCGGGTAGCGAGCCAGTCACATTTTTAAGAGGGCGATGTAAAAACCTGGCGCCGTATTATTTGAAGTCCGACTAGCCGATCACCTTGGTCAGGTTCGGCAAAATCAACAACAGCGTAGTGGCGAAAAGAATGAGCCCGGCTTGACGTACTTTCGAATGCTTGAACATGGCTTGACCGCCTTTTTTGTTATTTCCTGATGCCTGCCTGCATATCTCCATGACGGCAGAGCGCTGAACTTCCTGTAAGACGAGTGCCTCGGCAAAACCCGACGACAACTTCGTACATGTTCACCTTAGAGCCCGCGTCACGCTTGGTTTAGATCCATTTCGTATGGCTCGCGCACTTAAAGCTTTTAAAAAAGCATGAGGCCTATTGCCAGCTTCTTGGGCGCCCGTTTGCTAGACAGCTTGGTGACGTGAATCGGTTAATCCGGCCGTGGGCGACCGTCCGTCTGAGCGTGTCCGTCAACGCCAGTGAGCATTGCGGTCATTGAATCCATGGCGGCTCGGCCTAAGGTGGAAGCTCAGTATTTCGCCCAGTTTCGAGGACGTCATGACCCAAGCTTTGATTTTCGACGCGTTACGCACGCCCCGTGGCAAAGGCAAGGCCGATGGCGCCCTGCACAGCGTCAAACCGGTGAATCTGGTGGCCGGGCTGCTCACGGCGTTGCAGCAGCGCACATCTTTGGACACCAGTCAGGTCGATGACGTGGTGCTTGGCTGCGTCACGCCGATCGGCGATCAGGGCTCGGACATCGCCAAGACCGCGGCACAAGTCGCCGATTGGGACGTCAGCGTGTCTGGCGTGCAGATCAATCGCTTCTGCGCTTCGGGGCTTGAAGCCGTGAACCTCGGCGCGATGAAAGTCCGTTCCGGCTTCGAAGACCTGGTGGTGGTCGGCGGCGTCGAGTCCATGTCCCGCGTGCCGATGGGCAGCGATGGCGGCGCTTGGGCGCTGGACCCGGAAACCAACCTGCACAGCCATTTCACCCCGCAAGGCGTCGGCGCCGACCTGATCGCCACGATTGAAGGCTTCAGCCGCCAGGACGTCGATGCCTACGCGCTGCACTCCCAGCTAAAAGCAGCACGAGCGCGGGCGAACGGCTCGTTCAACAAATCGCTGGTGCCGGTGCAGGATCAGAACGGCATCATCTTGCTCGATCACGATGAATTCATCCGCGCCGAATCCACCCTGGAAGGCCTGGGCAAGCTCAAGCCGAGCTTCGAGATGATGGGGCAAATGGGCTTCGACGCCACCGCGTTGCGCGTTTACAGCCAGGTGGAGCGGATCAATCACGTCCACACGCCGGGCAACAGCTCCGGTATCGTCGATGGCGCCGCCCTGATGCTGATCGGCTCCGAGGCGAAGGGCCGGGCGCTGGGTCTGCAGCCTAGGGCGCGAATTGTCGCCACCGCCGTCACTAGCACCGATCCGACCATCATGCTCACCGGCCCGGCGCCGGCCACCCGCAAGGCATTGGCCAAGGCCGGGCTGCGGGTCGAAGACATCGACCTGTTCGAGGTCAATGAAGCTTTCGCTTCGGTGGTGCTGAAATTCATCAAGGACATGGCCATCGACCCGGACAAGGTCAACGTCAACGGCGGCTCCATCGCCATGGGCCACCCGCTGGGCGCCACTGGCTGCGCGATCCTCGGCACGCTGCTCGATGAATTGGAAACCCGGCGCCTGCGCTATGGCCTCGCGACCCTGTGTGTCGGCGGCGGCATGGGCATTGCCACCATCATCGAACGCCTCTGAGCCCCGACCTTAAGGAACAAGTGACATGACCGAAGCCATTCGTTACGAAAAAGGTCAGGACCAGATCGTCGTCCTGACCATCGACATGCCGGGCCAGAGCGCCAACACCATGAACGCGGTCTATCGCGAGGCCATGGCCGCCTGCGTCACCCGTCTGGTGGCCGAAAAGGACAGCATTGCCGGCGTGATCATCACCTCGGGCAAGAAAACCTTCTTTGCCGGCGGCGACCTCAATGAACTGATCAAGGTGGGCAAACCCGAGGCCAAGGCCTTTTACGACATGGTCCTGACGCTCAAAGGCCAGCTGCGCACCCTGGAAACCCTCGGTAAACCGGTGGTGGCCGCGATCAATGGCGCGGCGCTGGGCGGTGGCTGGGAAATCTGCCTCGCCTGCCATCACCGCGTGGAGCTGGACAACCCATCCGTACAACTCGGCCTGCCGGAAGTGACCCTCGGCTTGCTGCCGGGCGGCGGCGGGGTGGTGCGGATGGTGCGGATGCTGGGCATTGAAAAAGCCTTGCCGTACCTGCTCGAAGGCAAAAAAGTCCGGCCGCAACAGGCGTTGCAAGCAGGTTTGATCGATGAGCTGGCAGCGGATCGTGATGAATTGCTGAGCAAAGCGCGGGCCTGGATTGTGGCCAATCCATCGGCCGTGCAGCGTTGGGACGTGAAGGGTTATCAGATTCCCGGTGGTACGCCGTCGAACCCGAAAGTCGCGCAAATGCTCGCCATCGCGCCGTCGATCCTGCGCAGCAAAACCCAGGGCTGCATGCCTGCGCCGGAGAAGATTCTTTGCGCGGCTGTCGAAGGCGCTCAAGTGGATTTCGACACCGCTCACCTGATCGAAACCCGCTACTTCACGGAATTGACCACCGGCCAGATCTCGAAAAACCTGATCGGCACCTTCTGGTTCCAGCTCAACGAGATCAACGCTGGCGGCTCGCGGCCCAAAGGGTTTGCACCTTACGTCACACAGAAAATCGGCGTACTTGGTGCCGGGATGATGGGCGCCGGCATCGCCTTTGTCAGCGCCTCGGCCGGCATCGAAGTGGTGCTCAAGGACATCAACCTCGCGGCGGCGGAGAAGGGCAAGGCCCACTCGGCAGCGCTGCTGGACAAGAAAGTCGCGCGCGGCCAGATGCTCCCGGAACAGCGAGAGGCGATTCTGGCGCGAATCCGTACCAGCGAAAGCGATGCCGACCTGGCCGGTTGCGACCTGATCATTGAAGCGGTTTTCGAAGACCGCGAGCTGAAAGCCAAAGTCTCCTCGGCGGCGCAAAAAGTCGTCGGCCCGACCGCCGTGATCGCCTCCAACACCTCAACCTTGCCGATCAGCGGCCTGGCCACTGCGGTGCCGGACCAAACGAAGTTCATCGGCCTGCATTTCTTCAGCCCGGTGGAGAAAATGCCACTGGTGGAAATCATCAAGGGCGCCCACACCAGCGACGAAACCCTGGCACGCGGCTTCGATTTCGTCCTGCAAATCAAGAAAACCCCGATTGTGGTCAACGACAGTCGCGGCTTTTTTACCTCACGGGTGTTCGGCACCTTCACCAACGAAGGCATCGCCATGCTCGGCGAGGGCGTGAGTGCGCCGATGATCGAAACCGAAGCGCGCAAGGCCGGCATGCCGATCGGGCCTCTGGCGATCTCCGACGAAGTTTCCCTCAGCCTGATGAGCCATATCCGCCAGCAAACCGCCAAAGACCTGCAAGCCGAAGGGAAACCGCTGATTGAGCACCCGGCGTTTGCCGTGATTGACTTGCTGCTCAACGAATACAAGCGGCCCGGTAAAGCCGCAGGAGGCGGTTTCTACGAGTACCCGGCCGGTGGCCAGAAACATCTGTGGCCCGAGCTCAAAACCCGTTTCGAGAAAGTCGACGGGCAGATTTCGCCAAAGGATGTGCGCGATCGCCTGCTGTTCGTGCAAGCCATCGAAACCGTGCGTTGCGTGGAGGAGGGCGTGCTGACTTCAACGGCGGACGCCAACGTCGGCTCGATCTTCGGGATCGGCTTTGCGGCCTGGACCGGCGGAGCGCTGCAGTTCATCAACCAGTACGGCGTAAAAGACTTCGTCGCCCGCGCCCAATACCTGGCCCAGCAATATGGCGAGCGTTTTGCGCCGCCGGCGTTATTGCTGGAGAAAGCCGCCAAAGAGGAGGCTTTCTAAGGGACGTATGACGCCTTCCGGGGCTTGCCTTGTCACGGTGTTTCGAGGCAGGCTCTGGGGTGTGCATTATTCCCATCACGTGTCAGGTATTTTTTATGTCGTTACGCATCTGCATTCTGGAAACCGACATCCTGCGTCCGGAACTGGTCGATCAATATCAGGGTTACGGGCAGATGTTCCAGCATCTGTTTTCGCAGCAACCGATCGCTGCCGAGTTCACCGTGTACAACGTGATGCAGGGCGAGTATCCGAGTGATGATTTGAAGTTCGACGCTTACCTCGTCACGGGCAGCAAGGCCGATTCCTTCGGTACCGATCCGTGGATTGAAACCCTCAGGGCTTATCTGCTGACTCGCTATGAGCGCGGCGAAAAATTGCTGGGCGTGTGCTTCGGCCACCAGTTGCTGGCGCTGTTGTTGGGTGGCAAGAGTGAACGGGCGACCCAGGGTTGGGGCGTCGGCACTCACAAATACAAGCTCGCCGCCAAGGCGCCGTGGATGAGTCCGGTGCGCGAAGAGCTGACACTGTTGATCAGCCACCAGGATCAGGTGACATCGCTACCGGAAAACGCCACGGTCATCGCCTCCAGCGATTTCTGCCCGTTCGCCGCGTACCACATCAACGATCAGGTGCTGTGCTTCCAGGGGCATCCGGAATTCATTCACGATTATTCCCGAGCGCTGCTGGAGATTCGCCAGGAAGCGCTGGGCGAGCAGATTTATACGAAAGGCGTGGCGAGCCTTGAGCAGGAGCATCACGGCACGACCGTTGCGGAGTGGATGATGCGTTTTGTGGCGCACAAGCCAGAGGCTGTTTAAACCTTTAGAAGCTTCGCGGGCAAGCCTCGCTCCTACAGGATTTTGGTGATCTGTAGGAGCGAGGCTTGCCCGCGAATTTACCAGACGCCGCGATAACGACTACAACCACCCCGACTTCTTGAAACTCGTCCACAAACTCACACACCCCACCGCAATAAACCCCAACACCCCGAAATACCCGTAGTGCCAGGTCAGCTCCGGCATGTTCTGGAAATTCATCCCGTAAATCCCCGCCACCGCCGTCGGAAACGCCAGAATCGCTGCCCACGCCGCAAACTTGCGCTGTACCACGCTCTGGCGTGACGCTTCCAGCAACACCCCGACCTCAATGGTCTGGCTGGCAATATCCGCCAGGGTCGTCAGGTCTTCCATCTGCCGCGTGACATGAATCTGCACATCGCGGAAATACGGGCGCATGTTCTTGTCGATAAACGGAAAGTTCAGCTTCTGCAGCTCCTCACCAATCTCCACCATCGGCGCCGCATAACGACGCAGGCGCAAGACGTCGCGGCGCAAGCCGTGGAGCTTCTGGATGTCGTGTTCATTCAGCGCGCTGCACAGCACGTTGCGCTCCAGCTCATCGATCTCGGCATGGATCGCTTCGCCCACCGGCTGGTAGTTTTCAATCACAAAATCGAGGATGGCATAGAGGACGAAATCTTCCCCGTGCTCCAGCAGGATCGGACGCGCCTCACAGCGCTGGCGGACCAGGGCGTAGGACGCCGAGTGACCGTTGCGGGCGGTAATGATGTAACCGTTGCCGGCAAAGATATGAGTCTCGATGAACTCCAGTTTGCCTTCGTGCCGGATCGGCGAATACGTGACGATAAACAGGGCGTCGCCGAAGGTTTCGAGCTTCGGTCGGCTGTGCTTTTCCAGGGCGTCTTCGATGGCCAGTTCGTGCAGGTTGAACTGACGCTGCAGGTTGGCCAGCTCTTGGGCGTCCGGCTCTTCAAGGCCGATCCAGACAAAGTGGCCAGGCTTTGCAGCCCAGGCAGCGCCTTCGTCGAGGGTAATATTGGTGACTTTTTTACCAGCGCTGTAAACCGCAGCAGCAACAACTCTACCCATGATTCAGGTTCACTTCTTATTTGCAGGTGGCAGTGGCAGGCAGTGCTCAGCTTAGCCTTGTCTGCTGCTTGAGAGTCAGTGAAATCTGTCGAGTTCGCCGGCAGAAGCTCGCAGGCGAAAAAAACCCGCACTCGGCGGGTTTTTTGTTAAGCGGCTTGCAGCTGCCGATCCATTGACTCGATGCACTCGCGCATCTGCTCGCGGCACTGGGCCATCAACAGGGGCATGTCGTCCAGGCTCAATCCAGCCGTAGGAATCGCTGGCAGCGAGCGGATCAGAATTTTCCCACTGCGCCAGCGGTTCAATCGCATGTGCTTGACGTAACTGCTGACACACACCGGCACGATCGGCACCCCCGCGGCGATCGCCATCTGGAACGCGCCTTTCTTGAACGGCAGCAACTCTTCACCGAGGTTGCGCGTGCCTTCGGGGAAGACCCAGATCGATGTGTCTTCATGCTGCAAGGTGTGCGTGGTGGTCAACATCGACTGACGCGCCTTGTGCGCATTGCCGCGATCGATCAACACATTGCCCGCCAGCCAGAACAACTGCCCGAACAGCGGCACCCACTTCAGGCTCTTCTTGCCGATGCACACGGTACGGCGGGGCACCACGTTGCCGAACACAAACAGATCGTAGTTGGACTGGTGGTTGGCGATGATCACGCAGCTGTCGGGCTTGTTCATCAATGGCTCGACATCGGCCTTCACCCGCAAACGTAAAATACACATCGCCGGCCACGCATACAGGCGTGCGCACAGACGGCTGTTATCCGGGTTGAACGGGCGACACAGGCCCAGAATGACCCCAAGCACACCGGCCAGAATAAAGTGCAGGCCCATCAGTAACATACGAAACACAAACAGCATTTACAGGCCCCACCGGGACAAAAGGTGGCGCAGTGTACGGATGTGCACTGTTTTCGGCAATTGCCGCTATAGAGGGTGGAGATAGGCGATGTTTGTGCGCATGTTTCCGACTTGTGGGTCAGACGCGTGCTAGAGCGGTTGTGGGATTTTCAACAGCGAACGTACGAAAAAGCCCGACACGACGGTCGGGCTTTTCGGTGCAGCGTGTCTGGGCTTAACCCATGTGTTCCTGATCCAGGATGATCGCGTTGTCCAGCGTATCGAGCAGCGCCTTGCGCACTTTCAGCTTGGTGTTCTTGTGCGCGGTCATGTTGATCTTCTTCAATTGACGCGCCGCCGCCAGCGCAGCACCTTGCAGCTCTTCGGCCGACACCACCACATCGAGGAAACCGGCATCCACGGCACTCTGCGGATTAAACATCTCGCCGTTGATGACGGAGCGGTGGAACGCCGACTTGCGCAGACGATCACGTGCGATCTCGATACCGGCGTGGTGCATGGTCATGCCGATCTGCACTTCGTTCAGGCCGATGCTGAACGGGCCGTCGACACCGATGCGGTAATCCGCCGACAACAGCAAGAACGCACCCTTGGCCACCGCATGCCCAGGGCACGCCACAATCACCGGGAACGGGTGCGACAACAGGCGACGGGCCAGCGTCGAACCGGCCGTCACCAGCGCGACCGCTTCTTTAGGGCCTGAGGTCATCACCTTCAAGTCATAACCGCCGGACAGAATCCCCGGCGTGCCGGTAATGATCACCACCGCACGATCAGTCACCGCCTGATCCAGCGCAGCATTAAACGCAGCAATCACGTCCGGGGAGATGGCATTGACCTTGCCATTGCTCAAGGTCAGGGTCGCGATACCGTCTTCGAGATGGTAGGAAATCAGGTCGCTCATCTTGTGTTCCTTTTGTTTTTAATAGGCTGAAACCCTTTTATTTAAAGGGTTTGGTTAATTTCTTTGGGTTGGATCTGTACAGCTTTTCTTTGTGTGGTGTCCACAAAGTGTCCACGGCTGCCAGCGAGAGGGTTCAAATTGACAACCTCCGCAAGGTGGCCGGGGCTGAAGTGGGCATAACGGATAGTCATTTCCAGTGTTGAATGTCCAAGCACCCGCTGCAATGTGAGGATGTCCCCGCCGTTCATCATGTAGTGACTGGCGAAGGTATGACGAAGGACATGCGTAACCTGGCCCTTTGGTAAGCCAAGGTCTAATTCGTTTACGACATCGGAAAAGGTGTACCAGGTTTCCCGGTAGGAAGACTTGAACGGCATAGATTCTGTAAGCAATTTCTCCAGCGCCGGCGAGATTGGAACCGTGCGGTTTTTAGCTGACTTCGTTCGAGTGAAGTGAATGCGACCGTCCCTCACTTGCCCTGGCTCCAGATTTGCCGCTTCTGCCCACCGTGCGCCAGTTGAAAGGCAGACGCGTGCGATGGCGCTAACGTCTGACTCGTCTTCGTCAAGTCGCGTCAGCAGCAGCGATATTTGATCGCTGGACAGATAGGCCATCTCGCTTTGATCGAACTTCAAGGCCCGGACCTTGGATAACGGGTTTTCCCCTGACCACTCCCCCAAGCGCTCCAGTTCATTGAACACAGCACGCAAGTAGCTCAGTTCGTGGTTTGCCGTGTTCGCTGTAATCGGCGTCGTGGCTCCGTTCCGTTTGCCATCTTCGTCTACTTTTGCGCGGCCCCATTTACCGGCGAGCCGATCTGATCGGTATTGGGTAAAGCTACTCGCGGTGAAGTCGGTAGCCCGAGGATCGCTCAGGTTTTTGACCATGCGCTCAAGGAAGGCTAGGCATTTTTCACCTCTCTTGAGGTGGCAGCCGTGGAGCCTGAACCATAGAGAAACGAGGTCTGAAAGCCGGCGTTCGTCCTGTTTTGGCTTCTTTTCAAACTCGCCTTTGGCACCGTCCCCCATCAAGCGACGTTCGTAAACCATTGCTTCGTTTTTGGTTCGAAACTTTTTCCTAACACGTGCGCCTGCGCGGCCATCCGGCCGACAGTCCACGAGCCATTCACCAGACTCAAGCTTTTTTAATGACATAAGCCGCACACAAGTCGGATGGAAAAAAGGCTCACAGGACAATCCTTGTCAGAGGTTAGAGAGGGCTGATCTGGCCGCATTCTGGTGCTACGTCGCCGGTCATTAACCAAAGCGTGTATTTCTTGAAACGCGGGTGGTTGACGATCTTGAAAATGGGTGGGGCGCCCATTTCAGCAATGCCTGCCTCGTATTTTTTGTAGCTGCTGATGCTGATTTCCATCACCTCGCAGAACTCATTTTGAGTGAGCGCTTCCTTCGCCCTGATCGCCTTCAGCTTCGCTGGAATTTCCACGATGTCTCCCTTGACAAGTTCCATGCATGGAACCAAGATAGTTCCATATCTGGAACTTTTTCAGAATATATACCCACGGAGAATACCAAATGCAGGTTGTAATCGACACGCCATACGTGACCCCAGATGAGTTTGCGCGTCGTGCTGGGCTCTCGGAGCGCTCTGTGCGTCACAAAATAGACCAAGGGATGATTCTGGTCAGGGAGAAAGAGCCAGGCCAAAAGAAAGGCACGGTCTTCATCAACATGATCTACCTGGCTATGGAGGCGACGGAACAGGCCGAGCGTGTTCGGGGTGGGAAAAGTAAGAGCAAGACTGGCGAGCAGTAAGGGGCCAGGGAATGCAATTCGAAGACATCTATCGCCTGGAAGTGGTCGCCGCGTTGGAACATGACCACGAGCTGGATTTTAAGGACATTGGCAGTACCTACTTCCAAAAGGGAGTCTGCCCAGGTTGTAGCGAACGCACGCTGTACATTGCCCGCAAGCAGCCCTACCAACTCAAGTGCAACCGCCTGAATCAGTGCCAGTTCGAAGAAAAGACCCGCGAACGCTACAGCCATCTGTTCGAAAACCTCAGTGAACGGTTTCCGCGTACCGAGACAAATCCGAACGCTACAGCCGACGCTTACCTACAGCGTAATCGCGGTTTCGATATCAGCAAGATGAAAGGCTGGTACGAGCAAAGCCGACGCAAAATGAAGGATGATCAGTGGGCGGACACAGTCCGTTTCCCGCTCTGCGACGGCTATTGGGAACGAATCATTGACGCGACGATGGTCACGGCCAATGGCGGGGACAAAGCCGGCATCAAGTACAAGATGTCCTACAAGGGAGGCGCTTGGGTTCCGCCAGGCATGTCGATCGAGCAAGGGGATACCGTCTATGTCGTTGAGGGCATCTTCCATGCGATCGCTTTGTTTCTGGCTGGCTACAAGGCCGTTGCGTCTATCTCAGCCAACAACTTTCCCTGGGACATCATCGAGGCACACAAAGGTCTGAAGGTGCGCTGGATCATCGCCTTGGACGATGACGCGGCCGGCCACTCAGTTATTCCGAAGTACCGCAGCCAGTTGCTTGCCCGTGATGAACTGGCATGGGTAGCCCTTGCCGGCAACGACCGCGATTGGGACGACGTGTATCGCGACGGTCAGTTGAATGATCAATTTATGCAAGAGGCCAATTACCAGGGGCGCATCTTTGTTGCCGAGAGTCCTGCAAAAAAGGCTTACCTGCTGCACAAGAAAAAACCGCTCAACTTCTTCCTGCTGGACTTCGGCGAACGGCTGTACTCCGCCAAGGTGAACTCAGACCTGAACAAGCCACGGGAAGATGAAGAGGCGGTCCCTCGCGAGCAGCTGTTCTACAAATACTGCGACATTAAGCAGGTGGCCAACTGCGTGCCGCAGTTCGAATACATCCAGCGTGATGCGATCAGCGGTGACCAGCAGTTTTTCTTCCAATTCAACTTCCCCAACGCGGCGCAAAACTGCAAGGAACCGTTGGCACCGAACTCTATCGGTGATCCGCGGAGCTTCGCCAAATCGCTGCTGGAACGCACCCCAGGCGGCAACTTCGAAGGCGGGGAAAAGGTCTTGGCCATGCTGCGCAGCAAGTGGCTGGATAACGCACTGACCGTCCGATCGCTGCCCTTCGTCGGCTACGACGCAGCCAGTAAGACCTACTGCTATCAGAAGTTTGGGTATCACAAGGGGCGTGAGTACATGGCCAACAATCACGGCTACCTGGAGATTGGAAAAGCGGGCCTAAAAACCTCGCTCAATAGCCTAGCCATCGTGCGCGGTTCTGATTTCGATCCGAGTTGGTTTTCTGACTTCTTTGCAGTGCATCACTTGAACGGGCTCGCCGTGTTGTCGTGGTGGACCGCGACGTTGTTCGTCCAGCAGATCCGCAGCAAACAAGAGTCCTGGTTATTTCTGGAGCTGACGGGGGACGCCGGTGCCGGCAAGTCCAGCTTGCTGCGCTTCCTGTGGCGCTTGCTCGGGCGCTCCAACTATGAAGGCATCAAACCCAACAGCGACGGTGCCAGTGCCATTGGCCTGACCCGTGCGCTGTCCCAGGTCAGTAACTTTCCGGTGGTATTGATTGAGTCCGACAGCCAGAGCGTTGACGCCCAGGGCCGCACCGTTATCAGCCAGTACAACTGGGAAAAGTGGAAACCGCTGTTTGACCACAACGCCACGCTTCGCACGGTGGGGGTGAAGTCCTCGAGCAATGACACCGACAGTTTGATCTTCCTGGCCGCGTTGTGCATTTCGCAAAACGCCAGTGTTGAGGGCTCAGAAGCGATCCTGACCCGGATCGGCCACCTTCATGCAACCCGGGCACACCACACCCCGGCGTTGAAGGCGCTCGCCACCCGCTTGAACGGATTTCCTGTCGAACAGCTGTCGGGTTACCTGGGGCATTGCCTCGGGCAGGAATCAGCCTGGCTGCAGCGCTATTTCGATGCGTTCCCAATGTATGAGCAACGTCTGCAGGCCAACCCGGTGATTCAGCATCAACGGATTGTTCTCTGTCATGCGCAGATGATGGCTGCCGCGAAAGCCACTCAGGGATTGTTTCCCGACTGGGGTGACGACGCTTTGGAACAGGTCATCAAGCACATTGAGCGCCGCGCCATCGATCGGCAACAACGCGTCAGTACCGAGAACCCAACGGCCGGACGCTTCTGGCAGATCTATCACTACCTCAATGAAAGAGTGGTTTCGATCAGCGACGAAGCTGGCGATCGTGAAGTCATTCAGGAAACGCTCAATCACAGCGCTGACAAAGACCTGATTGCTATCAACATCGAGCATTTCCACAACGCCTGTCGCCTCGCGGGCCAAGAAGTCATTCACGCGACACAGCTGCACCGCGCACTGCCGCTCAGCACCTCACACACCTTTGTAGAGACTCGAAAAGTTCGCTCGGTCATTGAGAAGCGCTCGCTCAACTGCTGGCTGTTCCGGAAGGGGAGTAAATCCTGATGAAGGTCCTGTGGATAAAAAGGCGTGTAGGGGGGGCAAACCAGTGTTTTTGAAGGAATGCGAGTGTGGCCACTCAATGGCCGGAACATCTGGAACATGAATATCTATAAGGAAAATATCTATAAAAAACATATAGATAAACAACATGCCCCATCAATCAAGACCGGAACACGCTGGATCACACCGGAACATCTTTCCGATCCATGTTCCGTAAGTGTTCCGCCAAGGCCATTTGCCGGAACACCTCGCCAGCCCTTGTAGATCAGGGCCTACAGCAGATTTCTAAGAAATCCCGTTCTGCGATGTTCCGGCTCTGGGTCGATAGCAGTAATCACCCTGAAAGCCCCGTAAACAGGGGGTTTGCCATTTTCAACTTTTAGTCGTTCTGGATGTTCCGGGGGGCACCCGGGCACACGCGGTATTTTTTGGGCCAGGAGCCCGATTCAACCAGTAGAAAAGGAAGCAACACCATGCAGGTACAAGTCATCACCGGTGAGCAGCGCACCGGCAAAACCACGCGATTGCGAGCCATCCAAGCCGAATTGAAAGGCCAGGGGATCAAGGCGCCAATCATCGTCGGCGAACACTGCACAACCCCGTTCTTCATCACTCGAATTGCCGATCAGGCCATGGCCGGTAACAAGCAATTTCTGGCAGACGACTGCACCAGGTTCCAGATCCAAGCCGTTATGGAGTTGAAAGCGCGGGGCATTCACTCGGGTATCCCATCTGATTTCGTGGTGCACCTGGTGCGCCAGGCCTGAGGGGGAAAGTTGCAATGATTCTTCGCTACCGCGCGAACACTTTGCCCGGCCAGTTGCCGCTGCCGTCCGATTACGTGGCGCAGCGCACAGCCGAAGACCTAGCCGAACTGGCGGCCGCCGCACATTGGAGGGATCACCCAGAAGACGCCCCGACGTTTATCACCGTCGTGCACATGCAGGACGTTGACGGTGATGACTTGGGGTTGTTTGAAGTGCGCTGTGAACAGCGCCCGGTATTCACGGCGAGCCGATTGCGGCAAGCGTGAGAAAGACGGTGTCGAGGAGTTCGCACCTCCCCGACACCAACCACTACAAGAGGAGCAACACCATGCAAGCACAGCACCCGAGCAGCAGCAGCCACAAGGCTATCACACAGCCAGAGCAACGCCGCGGCACCATTAACACAACGCGTCCAATGTTGGCCGTCGCCGTGATCGGTGCGGCGCTGATTGGTTACCTTATTCACAAAACCCCCGAAGCCCGTGAGCGCCTAGAAAGCCTGGCAGACATGGCGCAAGCCTCGGGTGAATTATCTGATCGCGATGCCGCCGTAGTCGCGCAGTTACTCGCCAAACCTTCGGAATCACAGGATGTATCCCTATGCTGATCGACAGACAATTCATTGCCGTTTCGGACGACCAAGAGCAAAAGGCTCGCCAGCAACTGGAACTGCCGACTGACTTCCATTTAGTCGAGGCGACTCGATTGCTTCAACACGAAACCGGCAATGGCCTAGTGCAAATCCCGCTGCCTGGTGGGCACGTCGTTGCAGCTTTCGAAACCGCTGATGGCCGCCGACGCTACGGCGTGATCAAAATTGATGGTTTGGTGTGATGAGGTGCGAAACACTTAGCCGTTAACACTCCCATATCCTGAACGTAAAGGGCGCCTTGTAGGCGCCCTTTTTACAAGTCCGATGAGTCAATACTCAAAGGTCGATTTATTTATATATTGCAGCAGGTGCTGTTCGGCTCTTCAGGATTTGCAGTGTGCCTGGTTTTGTGCAATATCATTATACTTAGCGTTATGGCGCCTTACGGTTTTAGTGTATTAGCGCTTTAACGTTTTTGTGTTAAGTGCCTCTGAAGGTTATGGGTGTTTGAATAAGTTAAAAAGTGGGAGTTTGTACTTTTGTACTGACTCTCTTGAAACCTCAAAGGCACAACCGCATACACCCTAGCCCTAACAGGCACGGGGTGAAGTCACTGATTTTCGTATGTCGGCGGCCCCCATAAAAATAAAATGACCTATCTTGAAAGTTTTACAAGGATTAAAAAAAGCGCTTGACGATTCAAAAAGCCACTAACTAAACTTCGGCCCATCGAGAACCGCCAAACAGGAAGTTTTACAATGATGGACGCCGGACCAAAAAAAACAGAGCTGATCGATGAGGCGCATAGTCTCGGAAATAAGTTCATATTTTTGATGGGTGCGTCAGCCTCAGAGCTTCAGTTATCTGAGCGCGCTAGAAATGGCTTTTTAGAAATGAGTGCTGATGTTATAAAAAATTTCAGCGAATTTGAGATTAAGTTAAAAAACTATAGGGCGAGTTGAGTGCCAAGCTGATCGAATAGCTCGCGTTGTTGGGCGCGGGTAAGGTCGCGAAGTCGATCAAACACCAGGCGATCACACGATTGGGCAGAAGGGCTCAAGGTGTGAGAAAAAGTGAGGTTAGCAACCCACGTATGACCGCACACCGCGTCACCACATTGGCAGTAAAGCTTGGCAAACTCTTTCGAAAGATCATCTCGCGAAGCGATTCGTCCTTTACTGCCACACTCTTTGCAATACACCCGCATAACGCCCCTTCCCCAAGGTTCCATATAAGGCACTATTTTGCCACAGCAAGTAGTGCTTTACTCATTTCCTGTCCCTGATATCAAGGGGACTCCTCAACGGCTGGAGACTCCCGCCAGCCAATCCACCGATCTGGTCTCAATGAGTCGTTGAGCTGATTGAATAACTGGCAGATCGGGCGAATTTCATTGCTGGTGTACACGCGATCGATCTTTTCGATATCGCCAAAGCCTGCGTTGTTTTCCGGAATGATGCCCGCCAACGCGGGGTTCATCCGCCACGCGGCGATCACGTCGTTACGCGTGATGTTCTTGACCTTCTCCAGCTCGTCCTTGGCCTGGAAGTCCCCCACCGGGATGATCTGAATCGCTTTCTCGGTACCGCCCGGGATGTTCACGAACAGCGATCGAAAGTTACCCACACCCTTGCTCGCACTGATCTGATCGCGCAGCGATACTTCGTCTTCCTCGGTCAGGTTCGGGTCGTTGGTGTAGAAGATGTAGCCCGCGTGTGCCCCGTTGCTGTAGTAGCGCCGGCGAAAGAGGGTAGCGGCCTCATTGAGCAGCAGCGCCTGCATGCCGCCCAGGTACTCGGGGACGCCATAGATGTTTTGTTCCACGTCATAGTTCATGACGTGCTCAACCTCGTCTTCGCTGAACTCCAGCTCTTTGCCGTCTTTCTGCAGCATCACAAACCCGCCACCCACCTTTACCCGCATGTTGATCGCCGGTAGGTGATCCATCTCCAGCACCTGGCCGAAAGCGTTGCGGTTGCGGCGGAAATACGCCTCGCCGAACACCATAAAGTCCAGTGCTGCGCAGCTCATGGTCTTGATCGAACAGCCTTTGGAGGATACGAACTCACGCAGCAACAGGTTGCGTTTGAATCCCGGAATGGCGCCGTGGTGCGCATTGGCGCGCAGCAGTTTGGCCAGGCCTTGGCGTGACACCGGCGGGGTGTAGGTTCGCCCGTCGTGGGTGGCGAACACGCCCAGGTAATGTCCGATGTTTTCGCTCAGTACCTGTTCCGGCGCACCGAATGAAAAGGCCCGCATCGGACCGGTTGCCGGTGGTTGCTGCTGATTTTTTGCTGGTTTGCCCATGGGTGCTTGATCCGCTAAATGTGTAGCGGCTGCGCCGCTGTTTGTTGGTGTTGAGGGGTTCATGGGCGAGGGCGTGCATGATCGCCCAGGCAATGTCGGCGTGGCCGGAGGCGTCGGTGCGCGATGCGCTGTAGGTCACTTGACCACCGCCGGTGGTGCCGCGCTTGATCGTCAGGAAGGCCTGCGCAATATCGTTCCAGCCGGCGTCCCACTCGATGCGGCTGCCTTGGATCGTGTCCTGTGCCTTGAGCACCAGGGTGTTTTTGGTTTCAAGGCTGTAGTGGATCGAGGTCGCACGCGGGTAGAAGTCGCGCACAAGGTCGAACACGCCGTAACCGATGCCGGTGGTGTCGATGCCGATGTGCTGCACGTTGAAGCGCTCGGTGAGTTTCTTGACCTGTTCGGCCTGGTACTTGAACGACTGCCCACGCCAGCTGTGCTTTTCCAGAATTCGGAACTTGCCACCGTTCTCGAGCGGTGGGGCGATGACCACGCAACTGGCATCGTCGCGGGTGCGGCTCGGGTCGTAGCCGATCCAGACGGGGCTGTTGCCAAACGGACGCGGGTCGTCGGGGTCGTAGTCGGTCCACAACGACTGGTCGGAGTAGCAACGCTCCAGGTCTGCCAGGGAAAAAGCGCTTTGTGTGCTGTCGATGAACTTGCACATGAACAGCTGCTGAAATTTGTCTTCGTCGTACTCCAGCTGCAGCTGCTCGAGGTCGAACAGATCACAGCCACCGGTGATGGCGTCGAGAATCGTAATGACCTTGCGCCATTGCCCGTCCGGACACAGCGAACCCGCCGCCGCTTGCGCCTCACTGGGCCACGGATCCTTGGCGTTTTTGCGTTTGCTGTTGCGGAATTTCTCGCCGGTCCAGAACGGATAAGCCTGGTGCGACACGGCGCTGGGCGTGGAAAAGTAGGTCTTGCGCCACTTCTTGTGCGTGGCCATGGCGCTGGCGACGGTGTTCAGTTTTTCGAAGTCGCGGATCCAGAAATATTCGTCAACGTAGACGTGGCCATGGTGGCCCTGGGCGGTGCTGCTATTGGTGCTGAGGAAACGCAGCTCGGCCCATGGCTTGCCGTCTTTGCTCAAGACGATCGGGTTGCCGGTCAGCTCCAGGCCGAACCACTCTTGGGCGAACGACACGATGTAGCTACGGAAAATCTCGGACTGGGCGCGGCTTGCCGACAGGAAAATCTGGTTGTCGCCGGTCAGCACGGCGTCCATGAACGCTTCGCCGGCGAAGTAGTAGGTCAGGCCCACCTGACGGCTTTTGAGGATGTTGCGGATCCGACTCGTCAGCGGATTCTGTTTGGCGGCAAATAGCTCCTTTTGGTAGCCGTACATTTTGCTGATGAACTTGTCGAGAAAGTCGACTTCGGTCAGTTCGCCGACTTCGTTTTTAGCCTTCTTCTCACGCTTTTTCCCGCCCTTGTCGGAACGATCGCCTCGCTCTCGGCGCTGGCTGCGTTGCCCTTCACGGCGCTGGCCATCGTCCGCCGGCGGATCACCGATCGGCGCCGGTACCGGTTTTACGGATTGCTTCAACAGCCGATCGCGAATGGTCGTCAGTCGATCGAGTTCGTCCAGGTCGCCCTTGGTCAGCGACGTGGCTTTATCCAGGAGGAGGGTGATCCGGCGTCCGACCGCGGTCAGCGGTTCTTCATCCGACAGCATGTCGTCCCACTCACCTTGGCGGATCCAGTAGTAAATGATCCGGATGTTGGGCAGGGACAATTGCGCCTGAATTTCACGCGGCTTGCAGCGGCGCAAATAAAGGCGTTTGGCGGCTTCTTTTAGTTCGGGGGCGTATTGCATGGCCGCAGTCTATGCGGCGAAAACGCTTGAAACGCGGGGTTAAAATCCGTGTTCGTCCTATATCTGCGAAATAGGACCAGCGCAAAAGTGAACCGTTTGTTTGGTGGTCGGCCGGTGCCTATCGTGGCGGCTCAAATCACCGATTGAGCGCAGTTATCGCCCATGCCCCGTTCCCTTGTTTCGTTCTGGAAACGTGTCGCCACCAGCGGCACCACCGCTGACGGTCGTGAAATCCTTCCCCAGGAACTGCGCGATATCGCTGAGACCTACAGCCCAACCAAATACACGGCGGTGATCTGGTGTGAGCACGAACGCTGGCCCGGTGCCTACGGGACCGTCTTCGCAGTACGTCTGGTGGAAGAAGCGGACGATCTGGAACAGGGTCAAGTCGGTTTGGAAGCCCAGCTCAAGCCTAATGACAAGTTGCTCTGCCTCAATGACCAGGGCGAGAAGCTGTTCACCAGCATTGAAATTACCCCGAACTTCGCGAACAGCGGCAAAGCCTACCTGTCCGGCCTCGCCGTGACCGATTCCCCGGCCAGCCTGGGTACCCAGGAACTCTACTTTTCCCGCAAGACCGGCGAGCCCGTGCATTACGCCGCATCTGTTCCTCTCGGCGAGTTGGGTGATGAGGAGCCGAAGGGCGAAATCGGCAAGTTGACCAGCCTGCTGGCCCGCCTGTTCAAGCGCTTCGCTGTTGACGACACCGCCACCGAAACGACCACTCCCACCGAGAGCAAACCCCCAATGGATGAAGCTACAGCCAAGGCGTTGAAGGCCTTGAACGAACAACTCGGCCTTGTCGTCACCGGCCTCGCCGCCGTGATCGAGCCCGTGACTGTTGAGGTCACCGCCCCGGCTACCACTGAAGTCGATGACGTCAAAGAAGCCGTTGACGCGATCGTGACCCAGGCCGAAACGGATCGTGAATTCGCCAAGCAGGGCGGCGACAACAAGCGTCTCGATCGTATCGAAGCGCTGCTGGAAAAAGCCTTCAACACCACCACCGGTCTGCCGCTGCCGAAAACCACCGGTTCCACCGACACTAAAAAGCGGGTGCTGTGACATGAGCCAGCAATCTTTGAGCAATCGCGCTCTGAAGCAATACGCCGCGCTGCGTGAAGCGATCGCCGAGACCTACAGTGTCGACGTCTCTCGCCAGTTCAATGTCGAGCCGAGCATTGCCCAGGAACTGAACGACAAGATCACCGAGCGTGCGGATTTCCTCGAGCGCATCAACGTGGTGCCGGTGACCGAGATCAAGGGCGAAAAGGTCATGTTTGGCGTGAATGGTCCCGTGACCAGTCGCACCAACACCAAGACCACCGACCGCGAAGCCAAAGACGTTTCCGATCTGAACGGCCTGGGCTACGAACTGTTTCACACTGAGTCGGATGTCGGCCTGCCGTTCGCCAAGATCGACAGCTGGGCGAAGTTCCCGGACTTCGCCGATCGCTACTCGGCGGCCGTGCAGAAACAGATCGCCCTGGATCGCATCATGATCGGCTGGCACGGTTTGACCGCTGCCATTCAGACCAATCTGGCCACCAGCCCGATGCTGCAGGACGTGAACAAGGGTTGGCTGCAATTGGCCCGTGAACAGATTCCTGAGCAGGTGCTACACGAAGGCAAAACGGCCGGGAAAATCACCCTCGGCGCCGGCGGCGATTATGAAAACCTCGATGCCCTGGTGCATGACACCAAGCAGATGATCGATTCCGTTTTCCGCGACGGCGGCGACCTGATCGCCATTGTCGGCAGTGACCTGCTGGCCAGCGACAAGGCCAAGTTGTATTCGAACCAGGCCGGCAAACCCACCGAGAAAGAACGCATTGAAAGTGCCCAGGTCATCGCGACCTATGGCGGTCTGCCGACCTTCACCGTGCCGCACTTCCCGGTTAACGCCGTGGTCGTCACCAGTTGGGACAACCTGTCGATCTACTTCCAGGACAGCAGCTGGCGCCGTCACCTGATCGAGAACCCGAAGCGCTCCCGCGTCGAGGATTACAACGGCCGCAACGAAGGCTACGTGATCGAGCAGCTGGAGAAATTCGCGGCCGCTGAAAACGTGGAGCTGATCTGATGAGCCTGGCCCTGGCGCACAAGCGCCGCATTCAGGCCGAAGGTCCCGCCGCTGAAGGTGCCAGTGCCGTATCGGTGGTGTATTCCGCTGCCACCGCGCTGGCCAGCCCGGCCAACGCCAAAAAACACTTGAAGCTGATGGAAGACGCGTTGGCGCAGGACCTCGAACGACTGAGCGCGATCGATAACCTCGGATTGCGCCAACAACTCAAGCGTGACGAGCTGGTGCCCAAGTACCTGGACTACGTGCAGCGCTATCGCGATTCCGGATTGAGTTTCCCGAACCCGGTGGTGATGCAGGTCCTGGTGTGGCTGTTCGACACCGAGCAGTTCGAAGCGGGCCTGGACCTGGCGGACTTCGCCATGGAACAAGGCCAGCCGATGCCCGAGCGCTTCAAACGCAACGTGCAGACCTTTGTCGCGGATGCGGTGATCGAGTGGGCCGAGGCCGAGCAAAAAGCTGGTCGCAGTCCTGAGCCGTATGTGTCCGACCTGCTGCCGCGTGTCGACGATGAATGGCAGCTCACCGAACAGATCCCGGCCAAGTACCACAAGTTGGTGGGCATCCGTGCCCTGGATGCCAAGGAGTGGACCAAGGCCATCACTCACTTTGAGCGCGCCACTGAGTTGCACGCCGGTGTCGGTGTAGGCACCCGCCTGGAAGGCGCTCGCAAGGCCTTGGCCAAACAACTGGCTGTGACAGCCGCCGAATAACCGACTACCCCCCCCGGCGAGAAACTGTGGATGTGAGCCAACCATTTATGGCCTGACCCACTGAAACAGTTTTCCCGCCCCTATTCGAGTGCCCAGCAATGAGCTTTTCCGGGAAACCCACGACCTTTGTGGAACAGGCGATCGAGAACGACGGCTTCTGGCCGGACCTCTCCGTGGCCGAGTTTCAGAAGGGTTACCGCCTGCCGGCGGAGTACCTGGTAGACATGCTGGCCGCTGAACTGACCACGGCGATGACCGAGGTCAATCGCGATCTGGCCAAGCGCAAAAGCCAATGGCAGAACGTCGGCGTCACCACCGTGGAATCTGCGGACACCACGGTGCTGCCCGAGCGCACATTTCACGTAGCGACGTACAAACGCGCCGTTTACTGCCGCGCCAAGGCCAGCCTGCTGACCCAGTTCGCTACGGTCACCCGCCGTGAAAGTGCCGAAAACACCGGCAAAGAACTGCCCGAGCGTGGCGAAGCCTTTTTGGAATTCAGCCAGCAGGCCGTCCGCTCGCTGCAGGGCCGTGGCCGCATTACGGCGGCGTTGCTGTGATCAAACTCCGTGCCCTGACCACCTACCTGATTGAGCGCCGGCTTGTAGAGCCGGAACAGCTCGACAGCTGGACCGACCAGGTGAACCTGGAGCTGATCTGGAAGCCGGACCTCGACGGCCTGCGCATGGGTGACATGCGTTACAGCGCCACGATCGCACTGGAGCGTTTCGCCGATCATCCGGGGCGCCTGATGGCGTTGGTGGGCAGCTGGCTCGAGGGCAATGACCTGGACCGTGACGACCTGCCGGCGGCGAAGTTCGACATCACCATGCTCGACAACGATCTGGCCGACGTCGACATCACCCTGGAATTCAACGAGCCGCAATACCTGGCCGAGGATCCCGCCGGTGAGATCGAGGCCTTCGGCAAGTCCTGGGCGTTTGTCCCATTCGACCTGTGGGTTGCCGAACACGGCGAGGTAGGCAGTGGTGGGGCGTAGCACTTTCGAGCTCGATGCCCGGGGCTATCTGGGTGTGCGCGAGCAACTGGCGTTGCTCAGCCTCCCGCCACAGCTGCGCCGTCGCCTGCTGAACAACGTCACCAAGCGCGTGCGGACGATGAGCCGTAAGCGTGTGCGTGATCAGCAGAACTTGGACGGTTCGCCGTTTGAGGCACGCAAGGGTTCTGGCAAAGGCAAAAAGAAGATGGAAGCCGGCTTGGCCAAGCTGATGCAGGTCACCCGCGTGAGTGCCGACGAAGCCGAACTGGGATGGCGTAACGCGCTGACCAGTTGGGTCGCGGCGCAGCAACACAACGGTGCCAGCGAGCGCCGCACAGCCGCGCAAATGCGCAAGTGGAACACCGTTCCCGTTGGCCTGGCCGCCACCGAAAAGCAGGCCAAGCGTCTGCGTCGGCTGGGCTTCAAGGTTCGCCAACAAGGCAAAAAGAGTCTCACGCGCCCGTCCGTGGCGTGGATTCAAGAGCATGTGAACTACGCCAAAGCTGGCCTGCTGATCCGCATCCTGGATGACGAAAAAGCCGAGAGCAGTGGCGCGCAGAGCTGGGAAATCACTTTGCCCAAACGCCAGTTCATCGGCGTCAGCACCGAGCGAGACACCGGCTTGCTGCTGAACCAGGTGCTCCAACAAATCCTTAATTCTCCCCGCTAGCGAGGCACTGCATGGCACTCGGCAAAGTCAGCGTAAACAATCTCAATTTGGGCCAAGGCGCCGTGACTGAGATCGAGCGCTATTTCCTTTTCATTGGCACCGGCGCGAAAAGCATCGGCCAACTGATCCCCCTCAACAACGACAGTGACCTGGACAGCGCCCTGGGCATTCCGGCCAGTGACCTGAAAACCCAGATCACTGCCGCTCGACTGAACGGCGGCGATCGCTGGGCCTGTCTGGCGGCCCCGATAGCGGCCGAGGGTGATTGGCCTGAAGCGTTAGAAAACGCCCAGCAACAAGGCTATTCGGTTGAGGCGGTGGTGATCACCAAACCGGTGACCACGGCGGCCCAACTGTCGGCCATGCATGACGCGGCCATAGCGCTGAACAACACCTACGGCCGTCGGGCCTTCGTGATGGCGGCGAGTGCCGGCATCACCGTGCTGCAGACCTGGGATCAATACCTGGTCGAGCAGCGGGCGATCACCACCGGTCTGGCCGCGCCGCGTGTCCTGGTCGTACCCCAGCTGCATGGCAATGACCTGGGCGTGCTGGCCGGCCGTCTGGCCAACGCCGCTGTGAGCATTGCCGACAGCCCAATGCGCGTGGCGTCCGGTGCGGTGCTGGGCTTGGGCCCTGTGCCCGCTGACGTCGAAGGCGTACCGCTGCCATCGGCGACCCGTGCCGAGTTGGACAAGGCACGTTTCTCCGTGACGCAAACCTACCCGGATTACCCGGGCGTGTTTTGGGGCGACGGCAACATGCTCGATGCGCCGGCGAGTGACTTCCTGGTGATCGAGTACCTGCGTCTGGCCGACAAGGCAGCGCGCCAGGTGCGTCCACTGTTGATCCGTCGCGTGGGTGACCGTCGCCTCAACAACACCCCCAACAGCATGGCCGCCGCGATCAGCGCGTTCATGAAACCACTGCGCCAGATGGCCAAGTCCGCCACGTTCGCCGGCCAGGTGTTCCCAGGTGAGATCGAGGCGCCGAAGGATGGCGACATCGTCCTGGTGTGGCACAGCAAAACCAAGGTTGAGATCTACATCAAGATCCGGCCGCTCAACTGCCCGAAAGACCTGACGGCCAACATCGCCCTCGACCTTTCCACCGACGATTCGGAGTAACCCCTATGTCACGTATTGGCGGCAAGAACTTCGACGTGAACCTGGGCGATCTGCTGGTTCACGTCGAAAGCTGCACCTTGGATATCACGGACAACACCGCCGTGGCGCAGAGCGGCGGGGTACCCAACGGACACGTCGACGGCGACGTGTCGGGCAGTGGGGAAATGGAGTTCGACACCAGCAACTTCAACCTGCTGATCGAAGCCGCTCGCACGGCCGGCAGCTTTCGCGAGCTCGAGCCATTCGACTCGATTTTCTTCGCCAAGGCCGGCGATGAGGAACTGCGTATCGAGGCGTTCGGTTGCAAGTTGAAGGTATCGAGCCTGCTGAGCATCGACCCGAAAGGCGGTGAAAAGTCCAAGCACAAGGTGCCGTTTGACGTCACCAGTCCGGACTTCATCCGCATCAACGGTGTGCCGTACCTGGCCGCCGCCGAGATCGAGGGGCTGCGCTGATGGGGGACTGGCTCGACAACGCCAAAGCGATCGAGGAGCTGGAGCGTGAGCGTTCAATCGCTGCCCAGCTCGCCAAACCGCGGCCATCGGGGCCGAGCCGGTCCCATTGTGATGACTGCGACAACGAGATTCCAGCTGCGCGCCAGGCGCTTGGCGGGATCTTGCGTTGCGTGCCATGCCAGTCAACTTTTGAAAAAGAGGCTCGCCGATGAGCACGAATCAGGCCGCTCAGGACACCGCCATTGTATTCGTCAAGGCGTCACCGGCAATCGGCGTGGCCGCTACCGGTGTGACAGGTGCCATCGACTGGTCAGCGGTAGCCTACATGCTGACCGCGCTCTACATGGTGCTGCAGATCGTGCTGCTGGTCCCCAAGTACCGTCAGATGCTGCGCGACTGGAAGGGCAAGTTATGAACCTGCGCACCAAGATCGCCACCGGCGCCATTGCGCTGGTCAGCGCTTCCTTGCTCGGTTTTCTAGGCCAATGGGAAGGAGAGGGCCAGAACGTCGTGTACGCCGACCAACTGGCCCGGGGACTGCCGACGGTGTGCAAAGGCATCACCCGCCACACGAGCCCTTACCCGGTCGTGATTGGCGACTACTGGTCGGACGCTCGCTGTGACCAGGTGGAGCAGCTGGTGATCGAGAAAGGGCAGCTGCAGCTGGCCGATTGCATCACCAATCAGCACGTGGGGCAGAACACCTTCGACGCGCTGAGTAGCCACGCGCACAACTTCGGCGTGCCGACGACGTGCGCCAGTCGCGCGGTCGGCCTGATCAACGCCGGACGCATTGCGGACGGCTGCAAGGCGATGGCCTGGGCCCCGGATGGCAAGACACCGGTGTGGGCCTTCGTTACCGACGCCCAGGGCCGTAAACAGTTCGTTCGCGGACTGCATGCGCGGCGCCTGGCGGAATCGAGCCTGTGCGCGCAATGACCATCCCTCCGTTGCGTCTCGTCCTTCTTCTTCTGCTGTCCGGGTTGCTGGTCTGGATCGCGTTTGACCAGCTGCGCGATCAGCTCGAGTCCGCTCGCCGCGAACGCGACGGCGTGCAGCTTGAGGTGACAGGCCTGCGCGAAGCGGCCCGCGTCAGCGGTGAAATGTTGGCCGACCGCGATGCGATCGATCTTCAACGTACCCAGGAGCTGAGCCATGCGCTCAATCAAAACGATGACCTGCGCCGCGCTGTTGACGATGGCCGTCAGCGGCTGCGCATCGCCGCCACCTGCAGCACCGCAACGCCCGCCCAAACCGGCGCCGGCCGCCTGGCTGATGCAGGCACCGCCGAACTCACAGCAGACGCTCGATCGGATTATTTCACCCTCAGAAATCAACTTGCCCTCAGTCGGCAAATGATCCTGGGCCTGCAGGACCACGTGCGCCGGATCTGCCTGCGCTGACTGTCACCTTTAAACCTGAATGGAACAACGACATGACCGAGAAACGCGATATCACCCTGGAAGTCGGCGACAAAGAATTCACCTTCTCCATGACCCCGCAGGACGTGACCAAGTACTTCAACGCGATGACCGCCAACAACAAGGTCTCGCCATCGCACAACCTGCTCAGCAACACCGTGGCGGCCGATCAACGCACCGAGCTGCGCACGCTGTTGGCCAATCCGGTGATGACGATGCAGATCTCCGGCGCGCTGCTCGAGGAGTACGCGCCGGACGTTGAAATCATCGTAAAAAAGCACTCGAGCACGCTGAGCGCCTGAGTGAGGACGGACTGGGTCAACTGATGACCTTGTCCAGTCGCTGGCTGCCTGGCGCTGAGCCCACACCGGAGGTGATGGGCGCGGCCAAGTGGTTGGAGGACGAACACTGGAGACGCATGGAAATCGCCGTCGCTAACGGCATCGCTCATGCACTGAATGGATAAATACACATGGCTGACCGCGCTGCTCGCCTGGCCTTCATCTTGAGTCTGACCGACAAGGTCACCGCGCCCCTGGGCAAAGTGAAAATGGGGTTTTCCGACCTTGCCGAAAAGAGCGAAAAAAACATCAAGACGATGGGCCTGGGGCTGGGTGGCATGGTCGGTGCGGGTGTGGCCATTACCGAATCTTTGGCGCCGGCACTGGAGATGAACCGCGCCCTCGGCGAGGTCCGCTCGTTGGGCGTGGCAGAGGATGCGTTGTCCGCACTCAATCAAAAGGCGTTGGAGTTCTCGGTTACCTACGGCGAAAGCGCCCGGGACTTTGTTGCCTCGGCGACCACCGTGGAGGGGGCCATCAAGGGGCTGACCGGCAACCAGTTGGCGGTGTTCACCAATGCTTCCGACGTGATGGCCAAGGCGACCCGGACCGACGCCGAAACGATGGGGCATTACGTGGGCACCATGTACAACCTGTTCAAGGGCCAGGCCGACGCCATGGGCAAGGGCGAATGGGTGGAAAAACTCGGCGGCCAAACTGCGCTGGCGGTGCAGCTGTTTCGCACTGACGGCGCGCAGTTGAAGGACGCGTTCAAGGAAGTCGGCTCGATCGCCACCACCGCCGGTGTGGACCTGGCCGAGCAGTTCGCCGTGATCGGCTCACTCAGCAGCACCATGGAAGGCGGGGACGCTGGCGGCATCTACAAATCATTTTTCGAGAACATCGGCGGTGCTTCGGAAAAGCTGGGAATGAAGTTCGTCGACCAGAACGGCAAGTTGCTGCCGATGCTCGACATCCTTGGCAAGCTCGAGGGCAAGTTTGGCGACCTGAACAGCGCGAGTACCGGGACCAAGCTGATCGAAGCCTTCGGCGGGGAGGGCGCCCGCGTCATCACCGCATTGACCAAGGACACCGATCGCCTGCGCAACGGCATGGACCAACTGGGCAAAGTCCGAGGCCTGGAGAACGCCGAGAACATGGCCAAAGCCATGGTCGATCCATGGCAACAGTTCGCCGCTGCCGTCGAGGCGTTGCGCATTGCCTTCGGCCAGGTGCTGATTCCGATCCTGGCGCCACTCATGGATAAGCTGGTGGGCATCGGGAAAACCCTTAGCCGCTGGACGCAGATTTTTCCGAACATCACCCGCGTGATCGGCATCACCACCCTGACGATTTTGGGGATCGTGGCCAGCATGTCGTTGCTCACCCTTGTGGTCGGGATCGCCAGGACCACTTGGCTTGGGTTGGTCACTGTGTGGAAAGTGGTGCAGCTGCTCAACCTGCGCACCGCTGCAGGTTTCGTCCTGCAAAAGCTGGCCATCTTGGCCTATACCGCCGTGATCTATGGTCTGAGCGCCGGCCTGGCAGTCATTCGGGGCGCCATGCTGCTGTGGCAGGGCGCGATCTGGCTGGTCAACTTTGCCCTGACCGCCAACCCGATCGGCGTCGTGGTGATGGGGATCGCTGCCCTGGTCGCGCTGGTCATCGCCGCCGTCTACTACTGGGACGAATGGACTGCCGCGCTGCTCAACAGCGAGGCGTTCAAGTGGGTCAGTGATCAGTTCAAAACGCTGTCCGACTGGTTCGGCTCCATGGGCGGCTGGTCGAGCATGGCCAAGGGCGCGTGGGACAGCATCGTCGGCGTCTTTTACAAGGCCATCAACAGCCTGATCGAGATGATCAACAGCATCCCGGGCGTGAACATCGAAGCACGTTTTGGCGGCATGCCAGAAGTGCCGGGAGTCGATGCGGCGGTGAGCGCAGCCAACGCCGCCAGCACCGCGCAGAAAACCCAGCAGACCATCAATGCGGCGATCCCCAGCCTTTCGCCGTCGCGGGCCTCCGCTGTGCCCCCGGGCGGGTTGCTGACCAGCATTCAGAACACCAGCAGCCAGAATAAGGGCACCCACGTTGAAAACGTGAACATCCACACCGCCAAGCCGCTGACCCCGCTGGAGCTGGAAAACATGGTCGCGATGGGGGTAGGCGGATGAGTCTCTACATCGATCTGCTGATCACCGGTAACGACCTGACCCTTGACCCCTCCAGTCAGCCGCTGCTGGTGGACGACCGGGCCAGCATCGCCCAGGACATCGGTCACATGATTCGCGAAAGCGGGCTGTTGGTGACGCAGGTCGCCGAGCGCGATCGCTTCCGACAAGCCGACTGCATCCAGCAACTGGAACTGCTGGTTGAGGCGGACGTGCGCCTGGTACCAGGCACCGTGCGGATCCTTGAAGAAGGGAAGGGCCGGTACCTGGTTACCGCCAAAACCGTTGAATTCGGATCTGTCGAGGTAGTGCTGTGAGTGACGTAGATTTCAAACAGGCGTTGAGTGACGCCGGTATTCCGACGACCGAGGCCAAGCTGCGCGCTGCCTGGGAACTGGAAGTCGTCGCCCAGGGCAGCAAGTTGAGCAACACCAGTGCCTGGTCACCGTTCTGGCGGGTGATCACTGCCCTGGTGACCAAGCCGGTCATGTGGCTGATCGACTTTATCGCCGGCACCGTGTTGCCGAACTTCTTCGTGAAGACCGCCACCGGCGCCTGGTTGGACATGTTGGCCTGGGCGGTGAACGTCACCCGCAAGCCAGCGACCAAGGCCGAAGGGTTGCTGCTGTTCACCCGCAGCGCGCTGGCTGGGTTGCTGGAAGTGCCGGCCGGCACTCGGGTGCAGTCGATCGCGATCAACGGCAACGTGTACGAGCTGGTGACGGTGGCAACGGCCAGCTTTGCCGATGGCGAATCCCAGATCCGGGTGTTGGCCCGGGCCAAGCAGGCCGGCAGCGGATTCAATCTCGCACCCGGTTACTTTTCCATTTTGCCGGAGCCGGTGCCCGGGGTGGTCCAGGTGGTGAACGCTGACGGCTGGCTGAGCCAACCCGGCGCCGACACTGAGCCTGACGACGAGCTGCGTTTGCGCGTGCGCAACCAGTTCTCAGCCGTCAACCAATGGCACACCGATGCCGTGTATCGCGCCATGATCGCCGTGTTCCCCGGTGTGCAGCCCGACGGCGTTTACTTTGAGCACAACGCGCCCCGGGGCCCCGGCAGTGCCAACGCGTTCGTGCTGTTCGAAGCCGACTCGCCGGCGGATACCTTCCTGGCTGAAATCAACCACTACATCCGCGACCAGGGCAACCATGGCCACGGTGACGACCTGCTGGTGTTGGAGATGCCCGCCACGCTGCACACCGTGAGGTTGACGGTCTGGCCCAAGGCCGAAGTCGGTGCCGAGCGCTGGCCTGCGCTGAAATCTGACATCGAGCTGTACATCCGTGCCGCGTTTCGTGAGAGCACCGCCAGCGACTACCAGCCAACCCTGACTCACCCCCAATCGCGTTTTTCCTTTAGCCGCTTGGGCGAGGAACTGCACCAGCAATTCCCAGGCATTGATTCGCTGGACTTTGACAACGCGGACATCATTTCAAAGCTGACCATCCCGCGCCTGTCCGGGGTTGAGGTGATGTTGAATGCTTAAGTTGAGCCTCCCGTTCTGGCTGGACGGGCCGGAGCTGGCCAAGCTGAAAGCGGCCGCGCAAGCCTGGTGGATCAAGGTCGAAGACTGGCTGCACTGGCCGTTGCTGCAGATGGACGCCGAGACCTGCCACCTGAGCGTGCTCGATCTGCTGGCCTGGCAGCGCGACATCCAGCGCTTTCACGGCGAGCCCGAAAAGCTCTATCGCCGGCGGGTGAAGTACGCCTTTATCAATGCCGTGGACGCGGGCAGCACCGCTGGCATGGTCCGTATTTTCGAACGCCTGGGCGTCGGTTATGTGGAAATCCAGGAGCGACTGCCGCACCTCGATTGGGACGTGGTCCTGCTGCACTTGTCCGACACGCAGCTGAGCGAAAACCCGGTATTGCTGCGCGTCCTGATGCAGCAATACGGGCGCACGTGCCGGCGTTATGACTTCGTCACGATCACCCCCGTGAAGCTGAACATCGGCGTGGCCGATCTCAACGACGACCAACAAACCCTGATTGCCACCCTGGACGACAGCGCCAGTCGCCTGGTCGTGATCAACGAGCTCGCATTGCTCACCTTTTTGAACAACCCGTTTAGGAGCACCCATGGGAGCTAGCATCACCCTTGCCGGCGAGAGTCTGATTGCCCAGAAGCAAGGCGCTGGGGAGAGGCTCGAGGTTGCTCGCTTCGTCCTGGCGCTTGTGCCAGGCCTTGACCCGAACGCCCCGGTTGATCGCGCCGCTGGCAAGCCGCCAGCGTCGCAGATCGTCTTCACCAAAGCCTACGACCGCAAAGGCTACGTCAGCCCCAATCAGGTGATCTACAGCCTGATGGTGGGCTCCGACGTGGGCGACTGGGACTTTAACTGGATCGGTCTGGAAGCATCGGAAGGCGTGTTGCTCGCGGTCGCGACCGTGCCGGTGCAGCAGAAGCGCAAGAACATTCCGCCGCTGCAGATCGGCAACAACGTCACCCGCAACTTCCTGGTGGAGTTCAACGGTGCCCAGGCACTGACGGGCATCACCGTCGACGCCAGCACCTGGCAGCACGACTTCACGATTCGCCTGAACGGCATCGATCTGCGCGAGCGCTTGAGCAACCGCGACGTCTTCGGTCGTGTCTGCTACCTGGCCGACAGCCTGCAGATGGAACGCAGTTTTGACCTGTACCAGGTGAAAGCGGGCATTGCCTACGTGGAGGGGATTCGCGTCGAGCTGGCTGAGCCGGTCCAGGTGCAACTGCCGGCGCTGCCCGTCAAAGCCTGGCTCGACGTTGCGCTGGCCCGTGAGGGCAGCGACGCGGTCGCCGCGTGGAAGGTGGTGTTCGGTGCCGCGAAGACGGACTACGTCGACAGCAACGGCACCGCGCATTACCTGGTGGAGCTGGCCCAGGTGTCTGTGTCCGAGGACATCACGGATCTGCGCCAAAGCGAGCCGATCACCGGCGCCCTGGTCAAGCAGTTCGCGTTACGCAATGGCGACTACGAAAACCTGCGCGCCCGGGCGACGACCAAAGACGATGTCGACCTGGGCGAGCTGCCCAACGCGAAAAGCGATGACCCAGGCACGGACAGCAGCGAGATTCTGGCGACCACCAAGGCACTCAACGCCCTGCGCAAGGTTATCGCTGATTCGGAGGTCGGTCGTATCGGCACCTTTGCGATGGCCACCCCACCGCCGGGATGGTTTCGGGCCAATGGCGCGGCGGTCTCGCGCACGGTGTATGCCGCGTTGTTCGCCAAGATCGGCACCATTTACGGCGCCGGTGACGGCGTCAACACGTTCAACCTGCCGGACCCACGCGGCAAGTTCATTCGCGTTCTGGATGACGGTCGCGGCATCGACGCCGGCCGGGTATTGGGTAGCTCTCAAGCCGACGAAGTTCGTAACCACAACCACACGGGAAGTGCCAGCGCAGCGGGCGCGCACAACCACACCGCATCAAGCGATGCTCAGGGTTCCCACAGCCACCAGGTGAAAGAAGGGTCAGCGGTCCCGAGCATGCCGGGTGGCGAGATCTTGGCTTCAGGTGATGACGTGACACAGGCGGCCGGCTCTTATTCGACGACCTCCGCCGATGGCTTACACGCCCACAACATCAGCGTGAACGCAGTGGCCGCGCATAGCCACGTCATCACCGTCGGCTATTCCGGGGGCGCGGAAACACGCCCGCAAAACATCGCTTTCCTTGCCTGTATTAAGTACTGAGACCCGTCATGGATACCAAAACCGTCTTTCAAACCGATCACCTGGGCATCTTCACCGGCAAGACCGTGGCCGATCGCTCGCCGCTGGAACCTGATGTTTGGTTGATTCCCGGCGGGTGTGTCGAAGTTGCGCCGCCGGCGGTACCGGAAAGAAAGGCGGCGTTTTGGGATGGTCGACGCTGGCAGTTGGTTGACTCTTATCAAGGACTGACGGCTTACAACATCCTGACCCGTGAGCCCCTGGTCATCGAACGGGCGGGTTCGCTGCCGACCGGTTACACGCTGGAAGTGCCAGGCCCGGGCCAGATCTGGGGCAATGGCCACTGGGTTGACGACATCCCGGCCGTGATCGAGCTGCGCTACGTCGCCCAACTGTCGACGGTCAACACGGCTTGTCTGCAGGAGATCACCGGCGGGTTCTGGTCGTCGGTGTTGGGCGATCGCTTTTTCTACGAGACCCAGCTTCAGGATCAGTTGAACCTGACCAGCATGATTTTGCGCGGCTTTGGTGGCGTATACCCCTGCCAAGATCAAGCCGGGGTGAAGGCCTTTCTGGAACACACCAGCGATCAACTGCGCCAGATCGGCGACGAGTTCACCGACTTTAAACTGCAGCGTCTGCTCAAAGCTAACGACCTCAAGCAGGCCTTGGCCGCGGCGCGGTCGACGTCGGACCTAAACGCACTCAACGCCGTGGTGTGGGAGTCCGCGCCGGTATGAATTGGGCTCCCATCACCATGCGCTGGCCAGAGCAGTCCACCCAGTGGCTCGCCGACCTCGAGGCGGCCAAGGATCTGGCGAACAGCGAACTGACCAGCACCGGGCAACGCTTGGCAAGTCTCGCCGACTTGGCCACCACCTCACCGGGGCCGGTCGGCGCCGCTGCAGAAGCGGCTGTGGCCGCTGGTCGCGCCGGGCTCAGCGATGCCTTGGGCGAGGTGCCGGCCTGCCTGGTGGTGACGCCCTTTCAAAGTGGGGTGGGGCAGGGACGCGGTAACCAGCGTTATCTGTCCGCGCCGAACTTGCTGCAGCAGCTGGGCGAGAAGCTAGAAGACACCGGCGACGACGGTCGTCCTGCCGGGGCGCAATACGCCTTGGCGGTGATGTTCCTGGGCACGCGCTACGACAAGTTCGCGGCGACCTTGTCCCGCTTCAATGCCGTGCTGCCCATGCCCGACCTGCAGCGCGCCGAACGCCGAGCGAAAAACCTGTTCGCGCTGGACGCTGAAAAGTGGGAACTGCCCACCGCCGGAACACTGCCGCGCTGGGGGGCGCTGCCCCTTGAGCGTTGCACTCTGACCAAGGCCGCCACGCAAACCTTGAACAGTCAGCTGTCGGCACTGGAAAGCTACGCGGACAGCTCGCCGATGGCCGATCTGGGGAGGCTGGCTACTCGTAAAGCCAGCCAGGCCCAGGCTCAGGCCCAGCAGATGGCCGACCTCAAATCGCAGTTCGCCGGCGGCACTGCCGACGACACCATGCGCGCCCGCCTGATCGGTCCGGGGAATGCCGCCGAGTTGCGGCACCAGCTGCTGCAGGGCGATGCACCGGGGCACGAGTGGGGATTGTCGGCGGGCGTGCTGCTGGTCGGCTCCCTGAAAGGGTTGGGCTTTGTTCGGGAACTGGTGGGCCTATGACCTTATTGCTCGATGGCGAACAGGTACGCGGCAAAAACCTCAAAGTCACCGCCAACCTGCGAATCGAAAGTGACGATTTGTCCGGACAGACCAGCAACACCGACTCGGCCCACAAAGGGTTTAAGCCCAAGACGCTGGCCGTCACGTTGCTGATCCCCTTTGTCGATGAGTCGCAGCTGCGCAACTTGATGCGCCTGGCCGAGGCGACCGGCACCGGTGGCCAGCTTAAAACCTATCGACTGGTCAACGACACCGCGTCGGCGTTCGGCGTGCGCCAGGTGCAATTTTCCGATGGCGTCAGCGCCCGGGAGGACGACTCGCTTCGCGCCTGGCTCGTTCAATTCACTCTGTCGGAAAAGCTTTCCAACCCCGAGCGGGTCGAGACGCGTCGAGCGTCCAAGGATGTGACGCAACAAGGCGCCCCGGGGCAGTCAGTGACTGCACCAGGTGCAGCTGAAACCGGCGCACCAGGACAGGAGCTGAGCGGCTTCGAAGCCACCCTGAAAAAGTTGGATAACTACCTGGGCGGTGGGGCATGAGCATGAAGCTGCACAAGGTGCTAACCATCGGTGGCGTGGTCTATCCCCTGATCGCCGATGACGTTCGCCTTGAACTGCGCACCCCCGGCCGCGCCACGCTGACGATTCAAGCGGCAGCGCCGGTGAAGGGGCTGGTGACGCTGGATATCGGCTACAACGACAGCCCGCTGCAGCGCCACTTCATCGGCTATGTCGAGCGTTGCACACCGTCCAACGTGATCGAGCAAGTGCTGTTCTGTCGTGAACTGGCGGCGATCCTGGCCAACCCTTTGCCGCTCAACCTGCGCCATGCGGATCTGACGACTGTGCTGGGCGAGATCAACCAGAAAACCGGGTTGAGCTTTCGAGTGCCGGACAAGGCCTACGCCAAAGTCAAAGCCCCGTTCTTCTACAACCTGGCCGCCGGCTACCAGGCGATGGACAGCCTGGCCCGGGTGTTCGGGATCCCCGACTTTATCTGGCAACAGCAAGGCGACGGCGAAGTGTTTGTGGGCAGTTGGGCTGACGGTTTTTTCGGTTCCCGATCGCCGCTGCAGCTGCCCGTCGAACTGTTCAATGGCTACCAAAACAATCAGAGCGCGATGATCGCGGCCCTTCCCGGGTTGCGACCAGGTGCATCCATCAACCAAGGCGAGCGGATCACCAACGTGACACTCACCGGCAACCAAATGGCGATCCGATGGAAGACGCAATCCGCCGTAGCGTAGAGCGGCAATTTCCCGAACTCACTGGCGGTTATCACCTGCCGCGCTTCGCCCGTGTGGTGGGTGTGGCCGATGCTCCCGCCGGCGCCGGGATCTGCGACGACTTCCGTCCGCGCTTTGCGGTGGACCTCGAACTGTTGGGTGAGGACGACGAGCCGGATCCGGACTTGCCGGTACTGGCCGGCGTGCCGCTGCCCATGCCCATGGGCGGCGATGAGATGGGCTTTTTCGCGTTCCCTGAAGAAGGTACACGGGTCGTCGTGTCTTTCGCCTACGGCCTGCCAAGCAAGCCGTTTATCCAGGCGATCCTGCCGCACGGCCTGAGCCTGCCGAAGGTGCCGAAAGGTGACCAGGTGTGGCAGCACAGCGAAGCCGCCCAGCAGCGCGCCGATGCGGACGGCAACTGGCTGCGCCAGACCGATGGCCGGATTTTGGACAAGTCGATCGAGCGCGAGGTTGAGAGCCTGAGCAACGTCGAGCGCTACCAGAGCAGCACGGTGGAGGTGGACAACCATTCGACTGAGTCGGTCGGGGGCATCAAGACGATCGAAGCGATCGGCGCGCTCAAGCTGCTGTCCGGCGGATCCGTCAGCCTGGCCGCGCTGGATGACCTGCACCTGGCCAGCGGGCGCGACCTCAATCAGGTGGTGGGCCAAAAACTCAATCTGACGGTGGGAGGCGAGATGCTCGAGCGCATCGAAGGCGCCCGCCGCAGCATCGCCCCCAAGACCTGGCTGGGTTCTGAGTCGGTGAACGTACTGCAGGTGCTGTGCGATCTGATCGACCTGGTCACGCAGATGAACACCGAACTGGCGGCCCACGTCCACGGACCGAGCCCAGTTCCCGCCAACGCTGCTAGCTTCACTACCAACGCCGGTACCGGCCTACAGCTTACTGGGCAGCTCAAGCCCATCACCGGAGCCTAATTTGGAACTCAAGAGTTTCTTTGCACAGGATGACCTGGGCAACGCGTTGCCCGCTGCGACCTGCTACCTGTACGAGCGCGGTACCGAGAACATCGTGTTTGGTTTGCGTAAGAGCAACGGCTTAGGGTTGCTCAACCCGTTCCTGGCCGATGCAAACGGACTGGCGCAGTTTGCCGCGCCGAACGGGCTGTATGACCTGCGCATCACCAAAGGTAAACGGGATTACCGTTTGCCTGTCCAGTTCTTGGACGTCAGCGAATCCCTGGCCGAAGCGAATGGCGCGGCGTTACGCGCAGAATCGGCAAGAGACGCTGCCCAGTTGGCCGCCGGCGTGAAAGCCAGCACGGCGGAAGGGTTGCGCACGACGACCGACGGCATGTTCTTCACCGTGGTTTCACCCGAGAACGCCCAGTCGCTGATTCTGTTTAAAAATGAAGCGGGGGTGGCGGTTGAGCAAACGCGGTACCCGAGTTCGACCGCCGTCGAAACGATCAATAGCTTTGTACAGAGCAAATTCAAAGTTCAGAGCGTCAATGACACATTGGTTGCTGTGCGTGACTCTGCTGGACATGAAACGTGGATGGGCATCAACAACCGGGATGGCGGGCCGAGCAATTGGGCGCTGAAAATGTTGTACAAGTACCTGGGCGTCAAACCGGCGTATGTCCCGGGCCTGCTGTATGCGTTTCCTGATGCCCTGGGGCGCCTGACTGATTTGTCGATCCGCGATACTGACGGTCAGGTGCCGGACTGGGTGATTTTTCGTTGGGCAAAGCGGCTGAAACCGCTGATCGGTAGTGACGACAGCCATCCCAAAACTGCTTACAACAACATTGCCAACCTGCCTAAGTTGCGAATGAAGCAAGGCCAGATTCGCGCCGGTGTGCCTGGGGTAAAGCTGTACCTGAAAATCATCGGCGACTCCTATTCCGCCAGCCACAACTTCTACATGAACGACCTCACCCGGTTTTTAGCCAAAGACTTTGGCTTTGGCGGTTCGGGTTACATCGGCTTCAACCACGGCTCGTCCCTGGGCACGAAAAACTTCTTGTACACCAATGGCAGCCTTACTTACTTCGGCGGCAGCTGGACGCTGTCGCCATTGGGCGCGGCCAGTCCCGATAACAGGACGATCAAGGCGGGGGCTGCCGGTGATTACGTGAGTATCACCGCCTTCGACACCGCGGATATCTCGACCGCCGCGACGCTGGCGAAGCTGCTGTTCCTGGGCGATGGCGCGAGTTCAACCCTGCGGTATCGCTGGGGTGATGCCCTGGAGTGGAACACGCTGTCGCTGTCCGGGGTGGGTCCCCAGCAATTGGCCTTCCCGGTGTTGCCTGCCGGCAGCAATTGGAAGTTCCGCATGGAAGTCGTCACCGGCACGCCGACGCTGTTTGGCATCTACACCGAAAACAGTGCGTCGGGGGTGGTCGTCTCCAAGTGCGCGGCCAGCGGTTCGGCATCGGGTGACTGGTACAAGAACGATGCGACCTGGTTAACGCAGCAGAAGACCGCCACGGGCTTCATTCCTGCTGACGCCGTGCTGGTGATGCTGGGCGGCAACGATCAGGGCGCATCGGTTACGCCGGCGACCTTTCTCGCCAACCTGCAGGGCGTGGTCGCGACTCACCTGGAAGTCCATCCCGGGGCGTCCTTCATCGTCGCCATGCGTTGGGACACCACGCGATCCAGTCAGTACCCCATGAGTGCCTACACCAAGCTCGCCGCCGCTTGGTGCTGGACGCAGGGCATTGCCTTTATGGACATGCAATACGCCGCCATGGGCGACCCCGCGAAGTACGCCAGCACCGGCCAAACCCCGCTGATCAGTGATGACAAGATCCATCCGGATCCGGCGAAGGGCGCCCCAGTGATTTCTGAATTTTTCTACACCGCCCTGCGCTGAACGCAGTAAGGAGCATCAAATGTTTTCTCTCGTGATTAGCGCACCTGGTGTGTTGTCCAACCCGCTGCCCGATACGCCGACCATCCCTGATGTGCAGTCGAACATCATCTACGAGCTCGATGCAGCGAGCCTGGCCGCACTGGCCGACGGCGCCGCCGTAGACACCTGGCTGGCAAACGGGCCGGCACCGATCGTCAACCGCACCTTCAACTTCCAGTACACGGGCTGGGGGAAACCGACGTTTTCGCTGACCGGCGGGCCAGGGGGTAACCCTGCCGTTTTATTTGACGGGACACAGCAGATCGGAAACGGCGCGGGCACGGTGGCAGTCGCGCAGTCGATGACGTATGCGATGGTCGTGAAGGCATCTGTCTTTGCGGCGAATCAGGCGCGTCTGATGGCTTCGGGCGCCCAGATCCTCGCACCAGGTGCGAATGGCTTTTATGAAAGTATCTCGGCGGCCAGTCGACTGGAAAGCGGTGATAAATCGACAGAGTGGACGGTCATCCTCGCCGTGTTCGACGGACCCACGTCCAAAATCAAAGTCGGCACCAGCCCCATCGTCGAAGGCGCGACCGGTGTGTCTCTCAGCGGACGAAATATTCTGGGCGGGCAAGGATCGGCGCTGGCCACAGCGGGATTGGTGGGTGGATACGCCTTTATCAGGACTTACGATCGAGCGCTGAACAATTCGGACATTGAAGCAGCCTCAATCGAGCTTCATCGAGCCTACGTGATTCCTTAAACTCACGTCAGGCCCCGCATCGCCGGGGCCTTTTAACTCGTAACAGCAGGCGCCGTTACGCCTCAATATTTCTACTGCTAAGCTGAAGCCTCCACGGAGGATCCGCTATGCCCAACTCAGACCTGCTCCCTTCTCTGCTATTCAAAATCAACGAAAATCAGCTTGCTCTTGAGGCTGCCATCATGGAGCTGACGCTTTGGGTTGAGCAGCGCGGATCAGACGAGGTCGGCGGCAATGTCCGTGCGGCCCTGCAAACGATCGACAGGAATGAGGAATTCATCAAGATGAGCCTCGCTGTACTCATGGTGCCGGAGTGAGAACTTGCGGGCAGCAATCGGGTAGAAGCTGAACAACGCATGTATGAGCTTCCGCCGTAAACGGTGAGTTACGCTTTTCCATTTAGCAAGATACGCACGTAGGTGTTGCCTTGCGCGCTGATTCGCCCGGTTCCCGACTCTTGCATCTACTGTGCTTTTAGGAACATTCGATACTATGGATTACTCGGAGATTGAAAAATTGACTTCCATTCTTGGTGGCGGTGTTGGCGCTATGCTAGGCGTAGGGATAATATATTTACTCATTAAGTCCTATCTCCCTTCATATTTGTCTGAAAAAGCAAAGAATCTTGCATCGAAAGAAGATATAGAGTTAATTACAGAAAAAGTTGAGTCGGTGAAGTCGGACTACACCCACCTGTTAGAGGAGATTAGAAGCAGTTATCAATTGAAATTTGCGGCCATAGAACGTGAGAAAAACACCAAAAAAGAAGTGTACATGGATGCGGTCGAATCTATAACGCGGTGCCAAAATTTAATAACTAGATTTTGCAATCTGAATTTTAATGAGGATGATATCACCTCGAGTATGAGTGTTGATGCGGGGAAAATAGCAAAAATTCACGTGGTAGGTGACAAGGAAACTGTAAAAGCTGTTACCGAGTTCATGGCTGGAATTGGAAAGTCTTTTTTAGATTTGATGCTTAAAAGAAGTGAATTGATGCTGAGAAAAAATTCAATCCATATATATGAGTCTTTGCGAGATCGAGCGCAGCAGGAGATTGATAGATATGTAGAGATTATGAAGAGTCTAAACTTGCAGGGGAGTACAGATCAATCTCTATGGGCTACAGTGAATAGCAGTATAGAGTTCGAGCGGGAGCAGCGTGACAAACATCAAGCGGAGCTTGATGCGCATTGGAGTATTCAGAGTAAGGAGCACATAGAGTTCACCAGAGAGTGTATGGACAGATATTTTGAAATCTCTATGCTGCTCCCTCCAGCTGTTTTGGCTATCAGAAGAGAACTTGACCTAAATATAGAGAGTGAGGATTATCTGGATATTATTAATGCAAATATGGAGGAGGGTAAGCGGGTATTTAAAGACTTTTTGCAACGGGTGGGTCAAGGTGTTGCCTAATTAATACTCTTCAGTGCCAGACGCTCCCACATGGTAAAGTTCGCGTTAGTGAAGGCTGCTTCGGCTCGATAGCGGCCCTTGGCGTCTGGTTGAATCACAGCCAAGAGCGACCATTCGATCGAAACGGCGCAAGCGATACGAACTAAAAGTCAACATCGTCAGGTATCAATAGGGCGTCTTTTATTTGGAGATCGACTTCTGTAAGTATTTGAGTGACTAATTGAGCAAGTTCTAGTACTTCGTCGAATGTAAAGATGCGCTGCTTGCCCGAAAATGTTTTACCGTTTCTGTGCACGATGTCATGCCTGGCAGCAACGGATTTCTTTAATTCGGGTATGTCGTTTTCCGGGAAATTTACTAATAAAACTTCTTGGTAAATTTTTACTGCAATATCTACATTGTGAAAACTTGTTTGGTCTATCGCGTTGTTAATTTCTTTGTCTAGTCGTTCTAGTTTTCTGAAGATGTCTTGTATTTTTATTTTTTCTTCGAAGAATTTTTCATGCTCTACGTATTTTCTTTTTATTGTTGGATTTTTTGATATCAGCTTTTTTAACGTATCGGATAGATAGGTTTCCATTGCTGTGATAATGCCCGCAAATAGAAGCTTTGCAATCGTCGGGTTTTCTTGTGTTGTATGGATGATGTCTTCTGTTTCAGAGGTCGAAGTAAGATATATGTTGAAAAGGTTGGTTCTTTCTTGGTGATGCTCAATCAGATCTACAAAAACATCGGTGCTGCCAGCTCTTACCAAATCGGTACAGTCTTGAACCGCGAGGACGTCATTAGGAAGGAATTGAAATAGTGCAACGGCCAAACATTCGTCCGTAGTACAAGGAAAGCTTTGATTTCTGTCGGAATACCATTTGTTAACACATAAAAGGTAATCAATTATTGGGTCGCCGTATATGTCCTCTCCATCATAAAGATATGTATCTAGTTTGTTGTTTTCTATCTGTTTTAATTTTTCAATCCAGTCGTCAAGACTCATATCGTTTACGATGCGAATTAGTTCTTCTGCTTCTTTCGGGAAGTAATCTTTTGCATATTCAAGATCAGCCAGAACAAGCGGCAGCTCTTGCTGGAATTCAAGCTCTAGCGAATTTCGATCCCACCCATTTAGGGCCAGCCTCCTTCTGAGGTTTTCGGCGGAAGTAATATAAAGATACTTCTTTTTTTCAGATTCCGCATCCTGAACTATAACTCGATCTGATTTTTTGAAGTACCACTCAGAGAAACAGAGGCTGGAGTTTTCGTGGACTTGGTAGTTTCCGATTTTTACGTTATACCAACTGGACATACATACTCCTTGTGTCTGAGTTTTCGTTTTGCGTGGCGTTGCTTATACTTCTCCAATTAGCTTTAGCTTTTCAAATAGTATTGCTAAAGCGGGCGCTCTTGCGCGAATATCAATGATGTTCATGCAGCCATATAATTGATCGTTCAGTCCGTTGTTGTCGAAAAAATAGTGCTGGAATAAAAAAGTGCTTTCCATTTTGCCTTTTGGATTGAAGGTGTTATGAATCGCTTCAGTTTCAATGATCTTCTTCATCATTGCATATTCGGGATAAAGTTGCCTTGGCTCTCGCTCGGTTACTTCGGATGCATACGCAAGACTACCAATATAGTCGGGAGGGGAAACTCCGCAGCTGCAAAGTATGTTTCCTAGGTTGATGTTCTTGAATACGTGCAAAAAGCTATTAAAGTACATTCCTTGCCAATGCATTCTTACAACTGCTTTGTGAATGTCTTCGTTAAGGGCCTCGAATATTGCATTAAAGTCGGTTGCAGTATTGGCTAGCTTTGTTATGCATGTTGATAGATTTGAAATTTCGGTTTCGTCACCGGTTTTTACTTGCTCTATTGTTTTTTGCATTTTTTCTATGAGTGCTTTACTTTCGTTTACTAAGACTGTTTGCCTCTCGGTTGTTTTGTTCTTATGATATTGATGGAAGCCTAGATAGAATGCGCCGGCAGTTGCGAATTGTGCTATTGCATTGATAACGTCGATAAGCTTAATTGGCCCCCAGAACTCCGAAGGAAAAAATATATATGCAATTTCTATTATTAAGACTGAGCAGAACACTGCGATAATTATGTTGGTTTTGTTTAGTTTTCTTTTTATAGCACTAGGTTTCTCGTACAGCATCAACTATGTCCTTTTTGGCTTTTGCTACATGTACTTAACAAAGTAGTGACAACGTAGCATTTTTAGCCCTGTCGGCACCACCAAGACTGCGCATAAGCGCAGCCATCAATGTATTCAATGCCACTTAGCACGAAACCGGTTACTGCCATTCCTGCAAGCGTTGCGTCCATCAACGGTGGCAAAGGATCCGGATCTAAGGGCATGCCCACTTCCACACGGGCGATATTCGTTGCACGCCCCAGCTCCTTACTGACCGTTGAACTCACCATCACATTGCCCTTAATCGCAGGATAGTGGCGCCTGGCTTTCGGATCGAGGGCAATGCCGTATTGGCGCATCGGAGTGATTAGTACGTGCATGGGATGGCCCTATTCCTCGCGATCAAAATCAAGGAGTGATTCCACGGCAAAAGCCAATGCCCCATCCGCCAATTCCAGCAAATCGCTTAAATCGTTGTTATCAATAATCTGACTCCGGTGCATCACATGGGCCTGCCTAAGCAGCATTTTGTGGTGGGCACCGGGCATCCTCAGTAGCGCTACGTCATCGCGTAGCATGGTTTTCCAGTGCGCCATTGCTGTCGACTTGGTGGTCAAGGATTCGGCCGATTTTTTGTTCATGTGTCGCACCATGCGTGAGGTAATAGTACTGTATGCATAGACAGTATAGCGCTATGTTCCCATTGGCCAGTTTCCTCCGATGAATGACAACCAGGACGGTGGGTCAGCCGAGGATCGAAAATTTTAGAGGGTAAGAAAAAAACTGCTGAAAAAGCACTTATCCCCCTCCCGCCGACGGGCTTCGCGTCTTTTTTTTGTGCAACTTCGAAAGTAGTGCAAACGTCACTGCTGCCCATGCCTACCATGGGCTCTATGGGGTAATTGGAGATTTCATTGAGAGCAAGGTTTTGCAAAAAAATGAAAAAAGGTCGCATCGCAAGGGTGTGATCGGGAGGTATAGATAGGATTTTTGAAGGCCTGGTTTAAAAGGGTGTAGCTTTCAAAACTGGTGTTTTTTGATGTTTTAATTTTTTGAATAGCGCACACCGACTCGTTACAGATATGTGTCGGGGTAATTGCTAATCGGCGCACAGGCCTAGCTGGTCGTGGCTTTCAGGCGATCTTGACCATTGCACACCACGTCAGCGCGAAAACTTAGGAACCCCACGATGGAAATACACGCGCAAAAGCGAAGGGCGATCGAATGCGATATAGCGACTGCGCTGAACCCTAAAGGGCAAATGACAGAGCTTCAGGCGTTGAAGGAGCTCGAGTTCATGGAGCGGCTATACAGGGAGGTAAGGAAGCCAAGTGGTGGGAAGGTGTACCTGTCGGCCGCCGCTAACACGAGTTTTTTAAGGTTGGTAGATGCGTTAGACGAATACCTACCCAGCAAAGATCTTGTGAGTGACATAGAGGTTTTCAGAGCGTGCAAGGCCGTCTTGGGCAAGCTTTGCGAGGAAGGCCATCGAAAAGTAGACGTAGAGTCCTTCATTTCTGCCGTTGAGGAACTCGTCGCTGTGACCATTGAGACACATAGGTTTTACACGACCTTGGACGGTCTAGAATTCGAAGATTTCACAGAGCTCAGGATAGGTCGACTGGTAATACAAAGGCCAGATTTGGCCATTCTTCAGGGGAGCGAAGCGCACTCAGAGACACGTGATCATCTCTGGAAAAGGGTGGATCGTGGTCTATGGATAACTGAGGACATCACGGGGAGCCGCGAAGAATGCGAGCGACGTTTTTTTGAAAGCGTTAGATCTGTCTGCGGGCTACTTTCGCTGTCGTTCACCATGGCCGCGGATTGGGGCGCCAATGGCATACGGCTCACTCCATGCATGGAAGCTCGTGCTAGACCCAGCACCTCCAGCTGGTTCTCTTTCCCCACTAATTCCAAGGTTCTGTGCGTCAGTTCCTCTTGGAAAGGCGCCCAAGTTTTGCCTCTCAAAAACATTGTAGCGGCCGATCTTTTAGACAGGGACTGGTTCCAGAATTTGACGCAAATAATTCAGGGTGGTGGTCAGTCTGAGGTAGAGCAGGCAGTCCGACGCGGAATTTACTGGTTTTTTGACGCTCAGCTGGACACCTCGCTTGAAATGCAGATGGTTAAGTTCTGGAGCTGCATAGAGTGCATTTTTTCGTTCCTGGGCGTAGAGACGACAAAATCAATAAAAAACGGAATGACTGGGATGCTTATCCTAGGGGGGTACAGGCTCGTCGATCCCAAAGACAAGACGCGTTTGCGTAAGGAAATCGATCAGCTGTACAAGCTTCGTTGTGGTGCGGTACATGACGCAAAACACAACCATGTGACAGAGCGGGATGTCGCTACGGTAAGCAAATGGGCTGCTTGGGTAATGATCGAGGTCGCGGGTCTGGCTGCCGCCGGATTTCAAACCAGGGCACAGATTAAGATTCAAACTGACTATTGGTTTGAACTGCTCCGAGAGCAGGGCACCCCAGCGAAAGCGAAAGAAAAATGCCCTACGTGCGGTAGCCTTATTCAGGACGAGTCATGAGCTATCACTGGCTACGCAGTGTCCACATTGTGTCCACAGGTGCCGGGCATTTATTCGGAAAATGATTGAGAATATCCCGGAAAGCACTGATTTAGAGAGGTGTATCTCGCATCCGTGGGGTTTATGGGTTGATAGGAAATCAACTCACTCATGACGCTATTCCTTGTATGAAAGTTGGGCAGACGTTACGCACCGCCGCAAGCCAGGTAAAGCGCCGTGACTGACCCGCCAGTCACCGTTTCCACGCCGGGCAAGCGTAACCCGCCACTCCCGCCGTGCATTCTTCTCCTTATAGGAGAGGGCGTGAAGCCGGAGATTGGCAGGTTTGCCATCGCCCGGAATCGACAGGAACAACTAAAACGCTAAGCGCATGAAAATTCTGCAAAAAAAGTTTGCCATCAGAAAAGCTTTCGACTACATTAGCGCGCCTCGACAGACAGAACATGTTTGACGAGATACGGTGAAGTGTCCGAGTGGCTTAAGGAGCACGCCTGGAAAGTGTGTATACAAGAAATTGTATCGAGAGTTCGAATCTCTCCTTCACCGCCAAATTCGATGTAACCAGAACCCCTGATTTCGAGAGAAATCAGGGGTTTTGTGGTTTTTGGCGTTAGAATTTGAATCATGACTCCGTTGTTGGCTCAAGCGAATGAGCGAAGTCACTTCTGAAAATGATGTAGGAATAGTGAGAGGCGTGTGGGAAGTAATGCAGGAACGCCAGGCGGATGGGGGCTTCTGTAGGTTCAAGCGCCACAAATGAGCCATCTCGGAAGGGGCATTCGTTTTGCACCTATGGGGTACAAAATGAATCAAAGGGCAGCGCATATGGCGCCCCCCACTATCCGGAATGGACAGACGTACGTTATGCAGGAAATGACCATGAAACAGGCAGAGCTGGAAAAGGTTCATGTGGAAATCGTCAAGCTGATGGCTGAGCAGCGAAAGCTGAACGCTGAAGCCGGCAAGATGACCCTTGAAACCTTTTGGTATCCAGTGGCGGTTGCGACGGGACTGATAGGCACGGTGGCAACCATCACGACGGTGTTGATCAAGCTTCTTTGACTCTGCCAATACGCCTGAAGATTAGCGATACATGAGTTTCGAAGCCCAGCGCCACTGCTGGGTTTTTTTGTTTTCAACGATTGGCCGCCTAGGAATAATGCGCGCCTGAATGAAGAGGGAATCCCCATGATCACGACCACCACCCACACCATCGAAGGCCGCCAAATAACCGCTTACCTGGACATCGTCAGCGCCGAGTCGGTGCAGGGCGTTAACGTGATCCGCGACATGTTCGCCGGTATGCGGGACTTTTTCGGTGGGCGTTCTCAGACGCTGGAGCGGGCGTTGAAGGAGGCAAGGATTCAGGCGACCGAGGAGATCAAGGAGCGGGCACGGGCGCTTCAGGCGGATGCGGTGGTCGGGCTCGATTTTGAGATCAGCATGCCGGCCGGCAAAGGCGGGATGGTCGTAGTGTTTGTGACCGGGACGGCGGTCAAGCTGAGGTGAGTGAGGCCTGAAGTCTGTTTAATCGCCAGTGGGTTATGTAGGAAGCGGCGTGGTCCATTCGTCGGGCATGCGGAAATCTGAATTACAAGTCCGGTAATGACCGGCTAGTCTCAAAAGCCTTGGTGGTCGATATTTTTCAGGCAATCGGGGTTGCCGGTATCGATCCCGCTTTGAGAGGGGAAGAGCTATGGCTGATCCGTATATCGAAGACGACGGGGCAGAATTTCCAATCAACAATTGCGTGCAGTGCGGCCAGACGGAGTATGTGGCGGGCTTTGGTGAGGATCAGCTCGAGACCAGCAAAGTGAAATCCGCAGCGACCAAAGTGTTCAAATCCAAATTCAGGCCCAAAGTGGTGCCACCCACGAAGTAACGATCAACCGGACGAACCCCGCCAATGAGTGGGGTTTTTTATTTTTAGAGGGGCTCGACACTCGGAAATGGCCCACAGACCGACGTTAATTTTCCTGTTGATGTTTTTTCACAAAGTTTTCACACCCGCCTACGTAGTCTCAGCTCATCCGTTAGAAAGCAGTACCCTAGCCCGTTCCCCAGCGGGCTTTTTTTTGCCTGTCATAAAACCTTTTCCATAAAAGCTGTCCAACCGTCGCCAATTGCGAGAAGGGGGGCGATTTTGTGTGGACGTTTCCTCCTCGAAAGCATTCAATCCCCGGCTTTTCGGTATTCCCTATTTTTGAGGTTTTTCGTCATGCGTTTAACACTGCCTGCTCTGGCTCTGGGACTTCTGGTGACTCAAGGTGCGATGGCTGCCGGTGATGGCACTGCTGCGATCGGTGGTGGTCTGGGTGGTGCGTTGGGTAACGTCGTCGGCCAGAGCATGGGCGGCAGCACTGGCGCGGCAATCGGCGCGGGTGTTGCGGGCGCAGCCGGCAGCGCGGTAGCCGCACGCAAAGGCAGCCGCACCAAAGCGGCCATTGGTGGCGGTGTCGGCGCGGCCGGTGGTTCGGTAATCGGCAATAGCCTGGGCGGCAAGACCGGTTCGACCATCGGCGCTGGCTTGGGCGGCGCATTGGGCGGCGGCGTGGGCAGCAATCTGGCCAAAGGTCACAAGCGCCACTGATCCCGATCGATCGGACCGAAAAGCCCGGCTAAATGCCGGGCTTTTCGTATCTGGATGTTTCTTTTTCACTGACTTCGAATTTATAGCTGTCCAACCTTCATCGCTGGCCGGATTCAGTGAGTGCAGGTGCTAGACTCACGCCCATCCGCAAGGCGTACTTTCACCCCCGATGCGGAATTTGAGGTTCATATCATGCGTTTGACATTGTCCACGTTGTTTCTCGGACTTTTGGTCGCTCAAGGTGCAATGGCTGCCGGTGACGGCACTGCGGCAGTTGGCGGTGGTATTGGCGGTGCACTCGGTGACGTAGTTGGGCGGCAAATGGGCGGCAGCACAGGCGCAGCGATCGGCGCTGGTGTCGGCGGCGCCGCAGGTAGCGCAGTCGGCGCGCCCAAGGGCAGCCGGACAGCGGCGGCCGTTGGCGGCGGATTAGGCTCGGCGGGCGGATCGGTGATCGGCAACAGCCTTGGCGGTTCTACCGGGTCTACTATTGGCGCAGGCCTCGGTGGCGCAGCGGGCGGGGCAGTGGGCAACAATCTTGGTACCGACAGCGGCGGCTCTCATTCCGGCGGCGGCCACAAGCATAAACACAAAAACAAACACAGAAATAAAAATCACTGATTCGAAATAGAGTGATTCCAGAAACCCGGCCCAGGCCGGGTTTTTCGTATCTGACTGCAGCGCTCCGGAACGTTTGGCCCCAGGCCGCCTCGAACGTCATACACCCCAAACGTTATGAGGACTGCCATGACTCCTGAAACCGAAGGCAAAGAAGAAAAAGGCCCGAGTGGGCTTCCTTTCATCAATGACCCTGGCAATGAAGATCCGGGTTCCTTGATGGATGACGCGACAGTACCGCTCAACGATTCCGATGACGCCGGCGATGTGGGAAACCTCGAATATGAAGAAGAGGAAGAAGACGAAGACTGACCTGCGTGGTCGAGCAATCTACCGATCGTCCCTCTGATCGAACGCGAGCATTGCCTAGCCCTCGAAATTTCAGGGCCTGCTTTTCAGGCCCCTCGAGAGGTGCTTTATGAACGCTGATCCGAAAGTCGACGATGTCGACGATACCCCTGAATACCCGCTGCCTTCGCCCACCGACTCCTTGAGTCGCGATCAGCGTCCGCCTGACGACGACACTGCGGTGGAGCAAGTGCCGACTGATGATGTGAAGCGCGGCGATGTCGAGGCGATCCCCGAAGATCCGGACATTGCTGGTAACGATGGCTCCGGTGAACCCAGCTGAAAAACCATTTGTCGGTTGAGCGGCACCTTTAAAAAGCCAACGCTGCCAGAAATCAGGTACGCACCTTTTTAAGGAGATGCACCATGATCAGGTCAAAATTGATGGTCCTGACGGTGAGCGGCGTGTTGTCGATCAGTTCAATGGCGGCGTTTGCTCAATCTTCCGGCGCGCCGGTTGATAAGGGCGGGATGCCGCCGTCTACTGAAATGAATGCGGGTTCGGGAGATGGGAAGGCGCTGCCGCCTGGCTCTATTGGCGGAGGGAATGCGGGTGATGCGAACGGGAGTAGCACAAGCCCGGGGGCGGGAAGCGGGTCGATGAGCGGTGGAAGTTCGACTGGGAGCGGTTCTGGCGGTGGGTCTGGAGGATCCGGTAGTTCTGGTGGTTCAGGAATGAGTGGTGGAGGGAGCGGTGGGAGTTCGGGGAGTGCGGGAGGAGGGACGGGGAGTGCTGGGGGTGGGACTGGTGGTTCGGGTGGTTAGCCAGGTTGTTATTCAATAATCAAAGCCCAGCAACGAGCTGGGCTTTTGTTGAATTGGCGAGCAGATTGTAAAAATTGATGGGTGAAGTTGGCTAATGTTCCTTGTTGATCAAATTCTGAGCACCATTTATCTCTTCGATAAGTGATCGAATCGTATCGGCCTTTGAGTACACAAATGGCGCGTCCCAGTCGTAACCCTTGATAACTCTGATTTGAAAAGAACCGTTTACATCGAATGAGGGATACCAGCCGACATCTAGCAAGTGTGTGCCTTGATAATCCACCTGAAGCATGTCTTCTTTCAGTAAGTCGGTCTGATTTGAGAGATCGATATTTTTCAATACGGAAAGCTCATCGTAAGTGATTTTTCCCGTGATGAATGTTAGGTCAATCACTTTGTCAGTCTCCTATATTCGATCTCTGAAATTGGATGTCCATGAATCGTTCTGGCACTTAGCTCGATCCGAATCCATTGGCTGGGTTTTCCTTCGCTAGCACCTATGTCGGTCTCGTACTCTTTGATTTTCCAAGATTTTCCATTAGTCGAGATAGTCGACGTATTAAATAAATCTGTCCCCTTAACTCTCTCCTGGTGGTTCGGGTGGGTAAATCCAATTTGTTATTGGAAGATTAGCCCAGTTTTAACTGGGCTTTTTCAGTAAAGGTGTATGGCTAGCTTCAACTGCCCTTTAATTTGTCGCTCGGGCTTTTATTTTTGTACGGGTTGGTTTTTATGGTCCCTAGCACCCCATGCTAATGCGCTAATGATTCGAGCCAGCGCTTATAGAAATCCCTTTGTTCTTGTATGTCATTTGTGATATCTGTCTCTTCGAAATCGAAGATATTAACCACGTCTTCTGTATCAGTTGGTTGTCCCATATGAAGTTCATACGCAACTATTCCTCCAGCCATTTGCGATGCCATGCGTGATGGATGCACATTGAGTTTGGCACCTTTGCATAGAAAATTTATCTCTGGAAAGTCGGCTCGTAATAGCCCAAAGCATTCGTAAAGATCTTGAGCTGTGTAAGTTTTACTCAGGCCACTTTTCATTTTGAACGCTAACGTCAGATTTTTCCGGTCGCATTCGATTGAGGTTTTTTCAGTAACTCCGCAGGTGTTTATGGAGATTTCTATCGTTTTTTTCATGATCACTTCCTGCGAGGGTTAGGAATTGAGTAGCCCTTATAGCTGCCATCGGCGTTGACGGGGGTAACACCAAGAATGTATCGAGTGTCTACTCCTCCAGGCATAGCTATCTCAGCCTCACCTTTATGTGGCGAAATTATGCCGAGTTTTTTATTCACATCTATCCCGCGAATATTTTTTATTACGTAGACGAAGCCGTCTTCATATCCGTAACCCGTTGCAAACTTTATAGCTGCCTTTTCTGAGGTTGAAGTGCTGACAAAGAAGCTGGGAGGGCTTCGATTGTCCAGCGCGTGTAAATAGAGGTCCATGCTGTCTCCCAACGGCTCAAAGCCAGCCTCAAATATCTCCCAGGATTCCCGTGAATCGCCGCGATATAGGTACCGATTTTTGGGTTTAGGGGACGGGGGACTGGGCTCACCCTCATCAACCTTCGCCTTCCCCGCCGGATCCTCATCCCCAGACGAAGGCCTCTTACACCCATCCCCTCCAGGACAATCACTCAACCCCAGCGGATCAACCCACCCCGTCGGATTGCGCGTGTACTGATACCCGTTTAACCCACCTGCCAACCCACTCGGATCCGGCGTCAGATACCGTCCCACATCCGGGTTGTAATACCGATGCCGGTTGTAATGCAGCCCCGTCTCCGCATCGTAATACTGCCCCTGAAACCTCAACGGCTGGTCCAGCACCTGATGGGTATCGCGATTGAGTCGAGTCAGGCGGCCATAGGCCGTGTATTGCGCGGCCCAGATAATGTCGCCGCTGTAGTCGGTGAGTTCTTGCGGTGTCCCGAGGTGGTCGAGTTGGTAGTAGAACGGGCAGGCCAGGCGAGGGCCTTTGCTGTCGAGCATGGCCAGTGGGCGGAAGGTGCCCGGTTCGTAGACGTAGCTGCGGTAATGCTCGCGGCCACTTTCGGCGACGAGGTTGTCGCCCTGCCAGAAGAACTCGGTGGTGTGACCGTCGACGGTTTTGCTGATGCGGCGGCCGAAGGCGTCGTAGCGATAGCTGGCGGTGATGCCGTTCGGGAGAGTGACGCCGATTAATCGATGCTGGCAGTCGTAGCGGTATTCGGTGACGAGTTTTTGTGCGGTGCCGCGGCGTTCGCGGATCAGGTTGCCGAAGGCGTCGTAGTCGAAATGGCGATCGCCTTGCATCAGCAGGCGATTGCCTTTGAGGGTGGCCGGGCCGGGCCGGTCCTGCATCAACAGGTTGCCGGCGGGGTCGTGGGCAAAGCTTTCGGGTTGTTGTTCGCGGGAGTGGCGGACGCGGATCAGGCGGTCAAGTGGATCGTATTGATAGCTGCGTTGGCCATGACGGGTGTCGGCGATGTGTTCAAGATTGCCGTTGGCGCTGTAGGTATAGTCGCGGCGATACAGGGGTTGCTGGTGTTGGCTGACGGCGTGGGCTTTCAGACGACCCTGTTCATCGTAGTTGTACCGGCTCGACAATAAGCCTTGCTGGCGCTGCAGTTCGCGGCCGGCTTCATACGTGTGGCTTGTAAGTCGTGTGCCGTTAAGATCAATGGCTGTTAGCACACCGCCCTTGGCGTGGTGATAGTCGAGTTTGCTGTTGTCCGGCAGACGCAGATGGTTGAGCTTGCCGCAGGCGTCGTAGGCGTAGCGCAGCGTGCCCCAACCCTGATGCTCGGTGATCAGGCGATTGTGTTTGTCGTACTCGAACTCCAACGGATGGTCTTGGCCGTCATCGACGCTGACCAATCGGCCGAGGCTGTCATAGCGATACTCGACGTTGACGCCATCGGGCAGGTTTTTGACCAGCAGTCGTCCGGCCGCGTCCCGTTGGTAACTCGTGAACAGCTGCGAGCCGTCATCGCCGAACTCGGTTTTTTCCAGGAGATGGCCGTTGAGGTCGTAGGCATACGCCGTGCGGCGGCCATCAAAGCCGGTTTCCTGCCGGATCAATCCGCCGGGCGTGTAGTCCAGCCGGTAATGTTCGCCGGATTCGTTTTCGATTTCTGTCAGTAACAGCCGTGCGTTGTCGTAGCGATAACGAAGCTGCGTGCCGTCGGAGTTGATCCGATGGCTGACCAGGTGCAGGTCATCGTTGTATTCAAAACGGGTGACGCGCCCCGATTCATCGCGTTCAGCGGTGATCTTGCCGTAGGCGTTGTAGCTGAACGCGCGGCTGGCGCCTGTAGGAAGAATCGTTTGAATCAGTCGGCCAACGGCGTCCCATTGGTAGTGAGTGACAGCACCGTGTTCGTCCTGACGGGTAATCTGCCGACCCAATACATCGTAGGAAAAACGCCGCTGACCGCCATCCGGCAAGGTCTCTTCAACCAACTGCCCGATTGCATCCCACACGAACACATGACGGCTGTTATCCGGGTAGCGGATAGACAGCAACCGTCCTTGAGCATCGTAGTGGTAGTGCGTGATGTGACCGTCGGGATCGGTGGCCTCTGTGACATCACCCTGAGCATTACGCAGATATTTCCAAACCGCTTTGCCGTGATAGCGCGCATGCAGGAAACCGTTGCGATATTCGTAGGACGTTGGTTCTTCTTCAGGAGGAATCAGCGCAATGAGCCGGCCAATCTCGTCGTAGCGGTATTCAGTAATCGCCCCCAGCGGCCCTTGCTCGGCAATCAACTGGCCTTTGTGGTCGTACGCCTTTAGATACTCGCCGCCATCCGGCTCGACCCGACGCACCAACCGCGCCTTGTCGTCATGGACATAAACTTCCTCGCTGCCATCGGCGTTCTTGACCAACACTCCGCCGTCGTCATCCCAGACATAGCGTGTGTCCATCTGTGAAAAAGTCGCCCAGTGCCTGACGCATCTGGCCGCCTTGCCGGACTTTTCCCACTCCCAGAAGAAACTCGCCCCACCGGCCAATTGCCGCTGGAGAATCACGTGCTGATCGTCGTAGTCGTAGCGTTCGCTTTCGCCAGCGGCGTTGGTCGCTTCGATCAGGCGGTGACGGGCGTCGTAGCGGTAGGCAATCAGCGTTTGCTCTGTATGCCAGGCATCCACCAAGCCCTCGGCGGGCTGAAACGACTGATACTCGACCGTCACGATGTGCCTGCGCTCGTAACGCAACAGCAGTGAACGGCCCGCGCCGTTGTCGATGCGCTGAATGCGATCCTGGCGGTCGCGGGTGATGTGCAACCGGTTGTCGTAGGCGTCGCTGATGGTCGTCAGCCGACCATTCACAAAGTGATAAAACCGCGCCTCGGCACCGGCCAGCGCGAGCACCAATTCTTCAGGCTTGTTTCCCAGGTAAATCGCGGCCCGCGACAGGCTGTTATGAATCGCCGGACGCGAAAGACTGGGCAGCGGAAACGTCGTACGACGGTTTTCGTGGTCGGTCCAGACGACGCGTTCCGCGTTCAGTTCCAGCCGATGCGCCAACGAGTGACTCCAGCCCCAACCCAGCCCGCAATCCAATTCCACGGCGCTGGTTCGGTACAACCGGGTAAACGCAAAAGACAACAAGCCGCTAAGCGATCCATCGTCGAGAGTCAGTAATTCTTCGCCAGTGACCATCGACACCGGGCAACCGTTGGTGCAGGTCAGTGGCCCGCAATCGGCGCTGTCGCCGTTGGGGTTTTTCGCTTGGTCGGGGACATCATCACGGTGTTCCTGCCGGCCCAATCGGGTCATGGCGGCGGATTTGTCGCGAGCAATGGCGACCGGATTCTGCACCAGCAAAACCGGCGTAGCGCCCGTGCTGATCTGCAGCGGCACGGCGGGCGCAGGGTTCAGCGGAGCATTTCGGACATTGACCGCAAGGGGTTTGAGTACGCCCGCGTGGGTTGTCAGGTCGGAACTGGCGCCAATCCCGGCCAACCTCTGGCTCGCGGCGGCCAGCCAGTTGCGCGCGCGGTCGGATTTGACCTTGTCCAGCACCCTGGCGCTGATGCCAAGCTTCAACCCGGCAAAACCCGAGAAGCGCGCGAGCAGGAAGCCGATCAATATTCCCGTACGAATCTCCGCCACGACTTCGGCAATGAACTGCGGCGGCAACATCCTCAGCCAACTGGTGATCGCCGCCAGATGAATGAACATCAACGGCTCATCACTCAACACCAGCAACAGATTGGCGATGGATTCCGCTGAAGCCTCCAGCAGCGTTTCAAGTTCGGCTTCGGTCAGGTACTCAAGGAGCTTTTCACTGTTGGCTTGCAGGTCCGCGATCAGCCCGTAGATCTGCTTCACGTCATCCCACAACCCGTTCAGCGAATTCTCGAAACCGCGCCAGTCGGCCTGTTGCAGCAGGCCGTATCGTTTGATGAAACCAGCCTCGGCGAACTCGCCCCACGAAGGTTTGAATTCGTTCGCCCACTCGTCGCGCAGCCAGCCTTCCAGATCGCTGATAACGCCTTGATAGGAGGCGTAGAGCGCTTTGACATGATCCGCAGAAACGTTCGGGAAGAAGGTGATGCGGTGACGCAGGCTGCGTTCGCACTCGGGAATTTCGAGGATGCCGCTGGGGCCGATCTCGTGATGGACCGGCTCGCCAAAGCTGCCGTCAGCGTTCAAAGGCTCAAGCATCACCGGCGTGTTGCCGATCGGCACGAACCGCGCTGCGTCGAACATGTGCACCAGTGTCAGGGGGCCAACTGCCGGGCACGCGGCGACGGTCGAACTGACGGGCGTAGTGGAGTTCTTCGGCGCGACCAGCCGGACTTCGTTGCCGACCTTGAACACCTGCTCGATATCCAGTGCCTTGCCGGTCCAGAAACTTTCAGCCCAGGCGTCGTATTCATTGAGGCAAAGCCGAAAGTCGTCGAGCAGCGCTTCGACGTCCGGCTGCTCGGGGTCCATGGCGGCGACCACCAGCAGGCCGATGACGTTATTCAGGGCCAGTACCTTGTCAGGTACGAACATTCGCAGTCCCTCGCGCAGATCAAGTTTGAGCGCGAGACTTTGCTTGGGATCAACGGGTAAAGAAGTCGGGAAAAGAGGCGTTTTATGTAGGGAAAATCGCTAAATGACGACGAACACTTTTGTATCCGTGAGGGATTGCCCGTTGCTCGATGGCCGCCGCGCTCGTTATGCTGCTGAATCCTTTAATCGATCACGGACCCGGCCGCACCTGAGCCGCCTCTGGGATGTCATTAGAAAACGGATCAGATGCGATGAATGCACCGCTGAATGAATTCGGCCCGATCAAGGCCGTGATTTTCGATATGGACGGCTTGCTGCTGGACACCGAGGGCATCTATACCGAGGTCACGTCCATGATTGCTGCGCGCTACGGTCGGGTTTTCGACTGGAGCATCAAGCAGAACATCATCGGCCGTGGCGCGGGTGATCTGGCGCGTTACGTGGTCGAGGCGCTGGAGTTGCCGATCACCGCCGAAGAGTTCCTGGTGATTCGCGAACCGCTGATGCGCGAGCGTTTTCCGCAAGCGCTGGCGATGCCCGGCGCCGAGGAACTGGTCCGGCACTTGAAAGCCAACAACATCCCGATCGCCGTCGGCACCAGTTCTTCGCGTCAGTCGTTCGGCCAGAAAACCACCTTGCACCGAGACTGGTTCGCGCTGTTCGATTTTATTGTGACGGCCGATGACCCTGAAGTCGGCGCAGCCAAACCGGCGCCGGATATCTTCCTTACGGCAGCACGACGCCTGGGCGTTGCACCTGAGGATTGCCTGGTGTTCGAAGATTCGCCGTTCGGGGTTACGGCGGCGAAAGCGGCGGGGATGACGGCGATTGCGATCCCGGATGCGGCAATGGCTGACGAAAAGTACGCACATGCCGATGGGATTCTTCGTACGTTGAAGGCATTCAAGCCGAGTGCCTGTGGTTTGCCAGCGCTCGAATGGGCTTAACGACGGAAAATGTGGGAGCGGGCTTGCCCGCGAAGAGGGAGTGTCAGACAACATTAATGTCGACTGACACAACGCCTTCGCGAGCAAGCCCGCTCCCACATTCAGATGTGCGTTGACGGGCCGTATCAGGCGCCAAAACCACCGTCGATGGTCAGGCTCGCCCCGGTGATGTAACCGGCTTCCGGCCCTGCCAGGTAGGCAACGAAGCTGGCGATTTCTTCAGCTTTGCCGTAACGGCCCACCGCCATCAGCGGGATCAGGCTGTCGGCGAAGTCACCGCTGGCCGGGTTCATGTCGGTGTCGACCGGGCCCGGTTGCACGTTATTGATGGTGATGCCGCGTGGGCCGAGGTCCCGTGCCAGGCCTTTGGTCAGGCCGACGAGCGCCGATTTGCTCATGGCGTACGGGCCGCCACCGGCGAAGGGCATGCGGTCGGCGTTGGTGCTGCCGATGTTGATGATGCGACCGCCTTCAGTCATGTGTTTGGCGGCGGCCTGGGTGGCGATGAATACGCTGCGCACGTTGATGGCCAGCGTCTGGTCGAAATCTTCGAGTTTGAAATCTTCCAGTGGTGCAACAGCCAGCACGCCAGCGTTGTTGACCAGAATGTCCAGGCGGCCAAAGGCTTCTACCGTGGCGTTCACGGCGCTGCGAATGGCCTCGGCGTCGGCGCTGTCGGCCTTGATCGCGAGGGCTTTGCCGCCGTTCCCGATGATGCTGTCTTGCAAGGCTTCGGCTTTGGCCGTGGAGCTGACGTAAGTGAAGGCAACGGTCGCGCCTTCAGCGGCCAGGCGTTGGACAATGGCTGCGCCGATGCCACGGGATCCGCCTTGAATCAAAGCCACTTTGCCGCTGAGGTTCTGAGTAGTCATGTCGATCTCCGAAGTCCCGAGGCGAGATTGTCTCGGTTGATGGAGCCTAGTATTGATTCAGGATTGCACGCTGAGTAGCCGGTAATTGCGATAGTCTGTGTAAACCAGAAGTTTATAGTGGCGCCTATGGAAACCTTCAGCAGTATCGAATGCTTTGTGCGCAGCGCCGAAGTTGGCAGCTTCGCCGAAGCCGCTCGACGCTTGAGCCTGACCCCGGCGGCGGTGGGCAAAAGTGTCGCAAAACTTGAGGCACGGCTGGGTGTGCGGCTATTCCAGCGCAGTACGCGCAGCCTGACGCTGACTGAGGCCGGTCATCTGTTTCTCGGTGAAGTCAGTTCCAGCCTGCACACGATTCAGAATGCGGTGGCCAACCTCGCCAGCGCCGAAGGGCGGCCGGCGGGAACGTTGAAGGTCAGCATGGGCACGGTGTTCGGGCGTTTGTATATCGTGCCCTTGCTGGGCGAGTTTTTGCGGCGTTTTCCGGCGATCAACCCGGACTGGCATTTCGATAACCGTCAGGTCGATCTGATCGCTCAGGGTTTCGATGCGGCGATCGGCGGGGGATTCGAGCTGCCCCAAGGCGTGGTCGCGCGCAAGCTGACCCCGGCGCATCGGGTGTTGGTGGCGTCAACTGATTATCTGGCTGCGCGGCCTGTGATCATCGAGCCCGATCAGCTCAAGGACCACGATGGCATCCTGATCCGCTCCCCGCAGACTGGCCGTGTGCGTTCCTGGCAATTGACGAGTCGCACTCAGCAACACAACCCGCTGATGCTCAAGGCGCGGATGACCATGAGCGATTCTGAAGCGGCGTGCGCGACGGCGGCGCAGGGGTTGGGCATTGCCTTGGTGAGCATGCCGTTTGCTGCGGGGTATCTGGAGGCCGGGACGTTGCAGCGGGTGTTGCCGGACTGGTATGTCGACGATGGCAACATTTCTATCTATTACGCCGAACACAAACTGCTGCCGGGCAAGACCCGGGCGTTTGTGGATTTCATTATTGAGCAGTTTGCGGAGCGGGGGTTGGGGCAGCGGTTTAGTGCGGTTTGAGCCTGGCTTTGGACCGAAGTGTTGCCATTCGCGAGCAAGCCCGCTCCCACAGTTGATCTATGTGGTCCACAAATCCCCTGTGGGAGCGGGCTTGCTCGCGAATGGGTCGACTCGGTTTACCTTTGTAAACTCAACGCCCGAACCGCCCCGGCCAACCAATAATGGTCTTGGGCCGCGGCGTCGCATACGTCCGCACCTTGGACGTGGACAACCCCAACCGCACCAACGACTCGGCAATCGTCACTGCCGCCGTCACCCCATCCACCACCGGAACCCCGGTGCGCTGGCGAATCTGTTCATCCAGCCCGGCCATCCCGCCGCAGCCCAGGCAAATCACTTCGGCCTTGTCCTCCAATACCGCGAGTTCCGCCTGACGCACAATCGCTTCCAGCGCCCGCGGCGGATCGGACTCCAGTTCCAGCACCGCCAGGCCACTGGCCCGCACCGACGCGCAGCGGTCCCAGAGCCCGGACAGTTTCAGTCGATCCTCGATCAGCGGCACGGTGCGATCCAGCGTGGTGACGACCGAGTAGGCATGGCCAAGGAACATCGCCGTGCTGGCCGCCGCATCGGTGATGTCCACCACGGGTACGTTGAGCAATTCCTGCAAACCTTCGCGACCGTGCTCGCCATAACCGGCCTGGATCACGGCGTCGAAGGGCTGATCGTAGGCCATCACCCGGTCCATTACCGCAATGGCGGCCAGGTAGCTTTCGAAGTTGCCTTCGATCGAGTCGGCGCCGAAGTAGGGCGTCAGGCCGATGATTTCCGTTCCGGGCGCGGCCACGGCTTGTGCGGAACGGGCGATGGCCTGGGTGATGGATTCGGTGGTGTTGACGTTGACCACGAGAATTCGCATGAGAAGTCCTTATTGCGCGGTGGTTCTGCGGCCCGATGTTGCCGGGCCGCCAGTGGATTAGTGGCTGACGTTGTCGACCGCGATGCTTTCACCGCTGACGTCGGCGTAGTGAGGCTGCCGCTTGGCGATGATCAGGTAGAGCATCCCGGCAATGCCCGCACCAATCAGCCAGGAGAAGGGCGAGACGCTGTGGAAACCCGGCATTAGCGCCAGCACGATGGCGATCAATGCGGCAGGAATGAACGCCGCAACGGCGCGTAAATTGACTCCGCGACTGTAGTAATAAGCGCCGTTGGGGTCTTCGCTGTACAACTGCGGCACGTTGATCTGGCCTTTTCGTACGAGCCAGTAGTCGACCATGATCACGCCGTACAACGGCCCGAGCAGGGCGCCGAGGCCGGACAGGAAATACACGATCACCAGCGGGCTGTTGTAGAGGTTCCACGGCAGGATCAGCACCGCGATGGTCGCGCTGATCAGCCCGGCGCGGCGGAACGTCAGGTATTTCGGCGCCAGGTTGCTGAGTACGAATGCCGGGGCGACGAAGTTGGCCATGATGTTCACCGCCACGGTGACAATCAGGAACGCCAGACAGCCGAGCACCAGGAAGAAGGTGTTGGGGATCGAGGCGATGATCTCGGTCGGGCTTTCGATGATCCGTCCGTTGATCTGAAATTGCGCACCGCAGAGCAGGACGGTGATGGCCGCGAACACCAGAATATTTACCGGCAGGCCCCAGAAATTTCCGACCTTGATGGTTTTGCGGCACGGTGAAGAGCGGGCGAAGTCGCAGAAGTTGAGGATCAACGTGCCGTAGATCGCCAGCCACAACGCACCGCCGGCAAAGATGTTGCGCCACATCTCGCCACCGGTCAGCGGTTCGCGGATCGACCAGGCAATGGTCGCGTTGGCTTGGGTGTACATCCAGGCGGCGAGGGCGGCGACGGTCACCAGAATCACCGGGCCGGCAAATGCTTCATAGCGCCGAACCATTTCCATGCCGTAGGCGAGGATGCCCAGTTGCACCAGCCAGATTGCCACGAAACACACCCAGCCCAGGCTCGACAGGCCAAGGATCGAGTTGTGATCGTAATCGGCGAATCCGGGGTGCACCGCCGTCAGCAACACGCGAAACACTACGGACGCCAGGTACGTCTGAATGCCGAACCAGGCGATGGCGATAACGGCACGGATCAATGCAGGAATCTGCGCCCCGTGGATGCCGAAACTGATCCGGCTGATGACGGGAAACGGTACGCCGGTCTTTTGCCCCATGTAGCCGGAGAGGTTCATGAAGCAATACACCAGCGCCGCGCCGATCCCCAGCGACAACAGAATCTGCCAGCCACCCAAACCCAACGCATACAGGCCGATGGCGAAGGAATAGTTGGCGATGTTGTGAACGTCGTTGGTCCACAGGGCGAAGATGCTGTAGCGGCCCCAGCGTCGACCTTCGGCTTTGGTCGGCGCCAAGTCCTTGTTGTGCAGGCGCGGGCTGAGTACCACGGGTTCTTGAAAGGTTTGATCGTGAGCGGTGGGTGGAAAGGAGGGCAGATCCAGCGCGATGTTGTTATTGGAGAGGCTAGTACGCATTCCGGCAGGCTCCGAGCTTGGCGTCGCGATGACTGTGCATGAGCGGTGGCTCGACAAATCTTCGTCGCGGGCAAAAGCATCATTGGTTACGGGGCATCTGCAGCCTGTACGGGATAGGGCGCTTCAGGCTTGCGGATCTAAGTGTGTGTATGTTTTGAGTTGATTGTATACAAAACATGCATGCACTTAAGCCAGATCCATGCCAGCGACGGATCTATGAAATTCGGTTCTAATTTCTTTTTGTTGGCAGCGCGCAGTAAGTGTCTGAAAAAAAGGCGATATAAATTGACCGGTTGAACAGGTATTTATTTTTCGGCGGAGATTGTGGGAAAGCTCGACTGGGGAAGTCAGGACAGGAGGATGTAACTTTTTGGGGCGCTGAAACGAAAAGTGCACACATAAATGGCACCTATGGTGACATTCGTGTGTACACATTTTTGAGTCAGGTCACAGAACCTGTGGGAGCGGGCTTGCTCGCGAAAGCGGTGGGTCAGCCAACGTTGATGTCGACTGAAACGCCCTATTCGCGAGCAAGCCCGCTCCCACATTTGGATCTCCACAAGGCTGGAGGTTATGCCTTCGACTTGCTGATGATATTCCCCGCATGCAATCCGCATTCTTTCTGCGTCGCTTCTTCCCACCACCAGCGGCCTTCGCGCTCATGCTGGTTCGGCAACACCGGGCGTGTGCACGGTTCGCAGCCAATGCTGATGAAGCCGCGCTCGTGCAGGCTGTTGTACGGCAGTTCGAGCATGCGGATGTAACCCCAGATCTCTTCGCTGGTCATCTGCGCCAGCGGGTTGAACTTGTAGAGTGTGCGTTCCGGGGTGGAGAAGGCGGTGTCGATTTCCATCACCGCGACGGCGCTGCGGGTGCCCGGGCTCTGGTCCCGGCGCTGGCCGGTGGCCCAGGCGCTCACGCCCGACAGCTTGCGGCGCAGCGGCTCGATCTTGCGGATGCCGCAGCACTCGCCATGGCCGTCCTTGTAGAAACTGAACAGGCCTTTTTCCTTCACGAACGGTTCAAGTTTGGTGTAGTCCGGCGACACCAGTTCGATGTCGATCTTGTAGTGCTCGCGCACCTGATCGATGAAGCGGTAGGTCTCCGGATGCAGACGGCCGGTGTCGAGGCTGAACACCTTGACGTTCTTGTTCAGCTTCCAGGCCATGTCCACCAGCACCACATCCTCGGCGCCGCTGAAAGATATCCACAGGTCATCGCCAAACTCGGCAAACGCGAGTTTCAGGATGTCCTGGGCGGATTTGTTGGCATAGGTCGTGGCGAGTTCCACGACATCGAACGATGGGCTCATCAGGGCGGCTTCCTACAGGTCGGTGGCGCTGGGCGCTCTATATAGGGCTGATGGTAACAAAATCCTGCGGCGGCGGGCGCGCCCTCTGCGTTGCGCGGGGCCGCCCGAGTCGCTAGAGTTCGGCAGTCCTTTTACTCGCTCGACTCAATAATCAATACAAATGGGAGTGTCTTGTGGAAATTGCCTGTCTGGATCTCGAAGGTGTACTGGTCCCGGAAATCTGGATCGCGTTCGCTGAAAAAACCGGTATTGAATCCCTCAGGGCGACCACCCGGGACATTCCCGACTACGACGTGCTGATGAAACAGCGCCTGCGGATCCTCGACGAACACGGCCTGAAACTCACCGACATTCAGGAAGTGATCGCCACGCTGAAGCCGCTGGACGGCGCCATCGAGTTCGTCAACTGGCTGCGTGAGCGCTTTCAGGTGGTGATTCTGTCAGACACGTTCTACGAGTTTTCCCAGCCGCTGATGCGTCAGCTGGGTTTCCCGACGTTGCTGTGCCATCGCCTGATTACCGATGACTCGGGGCGGGTGACGAGCTATCAGTTGCGTCAGAAAGATCCGAAGCGGCAGTCGGTGCTGGCGTTCAAGAGTCTGTACTACCGAGTGATTGCGGCGGGGGATTCCTACAACGACACCACGATGCTGGGTGAGGCGGACGCGGGGATTCTGTTTCATGCGCCGGATAACGTGATTCGCGAGTTTCCCCAGTTCCCTGCGGTACACACCTTTGAGGATTTGAAGCAGGAGTTCATCAAAGCCTCCAACCGCGCTTTGAGTTTGTAGTCGTTCTTGAGGACGCCTTCGCGGGCAAGCCTCGCTCCTACAGGTTGTTGCGGCGTTTACATTCTCGGCGAACACCCAAAAAACCGTAGGAGCGAGGCTTGCCCGCGAAGCTCTTAAAGGTTCTGCAACGTATCGAGCAGGACCTTCACCTTGGTAATCGACTCCTGATACTCGGCCTGCCACTCCGAGTCCGCAACAATCCCGCCACCACCCCAGCAACACACCTGCCCATCCTTGACCAGCAAGCTGCGAATGGCGATGGAGCTGTCCATCTCACCGCGCACATCCAGGTACAGCAACGAACCGCAATACAGCCCACGCCGGGTCGGTTCCAGCTCATCAATAATCTGCATGGCCCGAATCTTTGGTGCGCCGGTAATCGAGCCACCCGGGAAACTGCCGGCGATCAGGTCCAGCGCATCGCGGTCATCCGCCAGCTCGCCGGTCACGCTGCTCACCAGGTGATGCACATTCGGATAGCTTTCCAGGCTGAACAACTCCGGCACTCGTACGGAGCCGATGCGGCAGGTGCGGCCCAGGTCGTTGCGCAGCAGATCAACGATCATCAGGTTTTCCGCGCGGTCCTTGGGGCTGGCCAGCAGCTCGGCGGCGTTCGCGGCGTCTTCGGCAGCGGTCAGGCCGCGGGGGCGGGTGCCTTTGATCGGGCGGGTTTCCACATGACGTTCGCTGACTTTGACGAAACGCTCAGGCGACAGGCTCAACACAGCACCGCCGTCGGGCAGGTTCTGGAAACCGGAAAACGGTGTCGGGCACGCAGCACGCAGCGCGACGTAGGCGGCCCACGGATCGCCGTGGCACTGAGCGCGGAAACGCTGGGCGAAGTTGACCTGGTAGCAGTCGCCGGCCTGAATGTATTGCTGAATACGTTCCAGGGCGTGGCGATATTCATCTGCGCTCAGGTCGGCCTTCATCGGCGCTTTCAGTTTGAACGACTCGATCGGTTCAACTGCGGGCTGACTGAACAAGGCGATCAAGCGTTGGCGCTCGCTGTCGATCAGTGTCGGGTGGAACACCAGTTGACTGGTTGCCAAGTGGTGGTCGCTGATCAATGCCCAGTCATACAGGCCGAAACGTGCATCGGGTAATTGCAGATCGTCCTGCGCCTGGCTCGGCAGCTGCTCCAGATGCCGGCCGAAGTCATAACTCAGATAACCGATCAGGCCACCGGCGAACGGCAGCTCATCGGGAACGGCCGCTTTACCAAGTCGTTTCAGATTGTCGCGAAGGCGCTGCAGGAAATGGCTACCGCTCTCGTCCGGCAACACCGCCAATTGCTCCAGCGGCCAGGCGCTGAGCAGGTCATAACGCCCGCGATCAGCAGTGGGCCGGCCGCTGTCGAGCAGCACGGCGCCGGGGGCATGACGAATCGCCGCGAAGTACTCGGCGGGGTTGGCGCGATAGGGCAGCGGGTGTACGGAACAGGTCAACATGGGCGGGGCAGATCAGCCATCGAGGCGGGGTGGCGATTGTAGTCCTCTGCAGGATTTGCTCCTAGAGGGGATGTCGGGGATTGGTAGATTGGGGACAGGGTTGCGAGGTTTGGTGACTATTAGTCAGTCTTCGCGGGCAAGCCTCGCTCCTACGGGTTTGTGCCGTTCGCCGAAAATGTGAACGACGCTAAATCTGTAGGAGCGAGGCTTGCCCGCGAAGGCAGCGACTCGGTTCCAGATCAGCCCTCAACCGCAGGAATATGCCCAAACATCTCCTGAACAAACTCAACCCGCTCCTGAACCGTCTCAACAATCCCGCGAGCCTTCAATTCTTCCAGCCGCGCTTCAACCGCATGGGTGCGCAGCGTCAGGCCGCAATCGTTGGCAATCTGGATATTCAAACCAGGCCGGGCATTGAGTTCAAGGATCAGCGGGCCCTTTTCCTGGTCGAGCACCATGTCGACACCGATGTAGCCCAGGCCACAGAGCTCATAACAGCCGGCAGCGAGTTTCATGAAACCGTCCCAGTAGGGCAGTTGCACGCCGTCCACCGCGTTGGTGGTGTCCGGGTGTTTGGTGATGATGTTGTTCAGCCAGGTGCCGCGCAATGTCTGCCCGGTCGCGAGGTCGACGCCGACGCCGATGGCGCCCTGGTGCAGGTTGGCCTTGCCGCCGGACTGACGCGTCGGCAAGCGCAGCATCGCCATCACCGGGTAGCCCATCAACACGATGATGCGAATGTCCGGGACGCCTTCGTAGCTGATGCTTTTGAAGATCTGGTCCGGGATCACGCGGTATTCGATCAACGCGCGGTCGCGGTGACCCCCCAGGGAATACAGGCCGGTGAGGATGCTGGAGACATGGTGCTCGATTTCCTCATGGCTGATGATCTTGCCGGACACCGTGCGATAGCGGCCCTCGAAACGGTCGGCCACCACAATGATGCCGTCGCCGCCCGCGCCCTGGGCCGGTTTGATCACGAAGTCGGTGCGCCCGCCGATGATCTTGTCGAGGTTATCGATTTCCTTTTCGGTGGAGATCACCCCGTACAGTTCCGGCACATGAATGCCGGCGGCAATCGCGCGTTCCTTGGTGATGATCTTGTCATCGACAATCGGGTACAGGCTGCGCTTGTTGTACTTGAGCACGTAGTCGGCGTTACGCCGATTGATCCCCATGATGCCCCGGGCTTCCAGGGCCTTCCAGGTCTTCCAGAAGCCGAACATCAGGCGTCAGCCTTCTTCAGGAAAGCCTTGAAGCGCACCAGTTCGGTCAGGCGGTAACCGCGATAACGACCCATCGCCAGCATGAAGCCCACCAGGATCAGCAGGATCGCCGGGAAGGTGAACACGAAGTACACCAGCTCCGGCACGCTCATGATCAGGTGCGCCAGGGAGGCGGCGAAGAGTGTGCCGATGGCCACTTTCATGGCGTGCCCGGAACCGCGTTCTTCCCAGGTGATCGACAGGCGTTCGATGGTCATGGTCAGAATCACCATCGGGAACAGCGCCACCGACAGCCCGCGTTCCAGCCCGAGTTTATGGCTGAACAGGCTGATCGCTGCGATCAGCACCACCACAAAGGTCAGCACCACCGACAGCCTCGGCAGCATCTGCAACTTCAAGTGTTCAAGGTAGGAGCGCAGCGACAGCCCCAGCGCCGTGATGATCGTAAACAGCACGATGCCGAAGCCGAGTTGGGTTTCGCGGAAGGCGAGGGCGATCAGCACCGGGGTAAAGGTGCCGAGGGTCTGCAAGCCGATCAGGTTGCGCAGGATCAGGATCACCAGCACGCCGATCGGGATCATCACCATGATCATGAAGGTCTGCTGGGTTTGCAGCGGCAAACCGTACAGCGAGTATTCGAGGAAGTTGGCGTCGGTATTTTCGTCGGTCAGCTTGGCCAGGCGAATCGCGTTCATTTCGCTGTTGTTCAGGCTGAACGTCACGTTGGCTTTCTTGCCGCCGTCGACGGTGATCAGGTTTTCGTCGCCGGTCCACCACAGCAGGCGGTCGGTCGGCAGGCCCTGTTCGCCGGTTTCCGGGTTGAAGTACAGCCAGTCGGTGCCGTTGAAGCTGCGCAGCCACAGTTCAGGAATCTGCGGTTGGTCGGCCACCAGGCGGATGGTGTGGACCTTTTCCACCGGTACGTGGGCGATGGACAGCACCAGTTCGACGATTTTTGCCTTGTGCCCAGGGGATGGATCGCCGCCCAGCAACAGCTTCACGTTGTCGTCGTTGAGATTGTTGACACGCTTGATGGCTTCGCCGATGAAGGTTTCAACGTCGGCCGAGTGTTGGCGGATCGGCGCGAGCAGGGCTTCGGCGGCGACTTTTTCCGCGCCTTCGACGGCGATGCTGTCGCGGAAGGTCGGGCCCTTGACCTTGGATTTTTCGCCGGTGTAGCGCTTGGTCAACACCAGACGGTAATAAAGGGTCTGATTGCCCTTGGCCCGACGCGCCGACCAGGTAACCTTGCGGTTGCCGTCGACGCGGTTCACGGCCACGCCGTAGTTATTGGAAATGAAACTCTCGTTGAGGCTGACGTAATCGCGGCTCAGCGGCGGCACGAACATCTGGATCTTGACCGGGTCTTTGGCACTGGCGACGAACTCGACCTTGGCGTCGATGTTCCACAAGTCGTCGGTGGCGTCTTCGGTCACGGGAATGCCGAGCACGAAAATCTGATAGGCCGTAACTGAAATGCCCAGCACCACCAGGATGGCGATCAGCAGTTTCAGATGGAGGGTAAGAGAGCGCATTGGAATTACTCTGCGGTATGTGCGTCGGTGGCGCAGGCGGGTTTGCCAGCAGCGTATTTAAGACTGGGGTCGACCAGCGCGTCGAAGCGTTTCAGTGCTTCGGAGCCGATCAAGAGCGGATATTGGAAGGCACTTCGGTCAGTCAAGTTCACTTCGATGCTGCGTAAAGCCGAACCCATGCAGATGTCCAGCTCGATCACCGGACGGGCGGTGTACTTCTTGCCTTCATCCGGGTCGTAGTCACCGGCACGACGCTTGATCTTGCTGACGCGGGCCAGTGGCCGTTCGATAGGGTGCGAATGGGCGGCGTCGATGGCCAGATAGAAGCGCACCCAGGATTCGCCATTGCGTTTGAAGCGTTTGATGTCGCGGGCACTCAAGGACGCTGTTTTCGCCCCGGTGTCGAGTTTGGCGGCGACTTCGAGGTCGATGCCATTCAGGGAAGCGTACTCGTTGAGGCCGTACACGGTCTTTTCCCCCGCCGCGGCGAAACCGGGCAGGCAAAGAAGATAAAGGAAGGTGGGGAAGGGCTTGAGTCTCATAAATCCTGGTGCGCAGCGGTCCGTACTTCGATTCAAGGCCCTGGCATCGCTGCGCAAGCTCCCTCGTATGCCTATCAACTATTTATGACAAGCCGTGCAGATGTCACAAACAAATGCGGGCGGCATTCTAGCACGGTGGGTTTATGGCGCCACCGCTGGCGGGCGGCTATAAACAGAGGGGCTGCTTCGTTGTGGTGCAGCCGGTTATTAGACGATTGTCGACAATACCTATTTATCCTTTGACTGTTGCGCCTGTTTTCGCTAGTTTTTGCGGCATTGGCTTTCAAGGTGTCGACAATATGCTGGATCAACTCGATCCCCCGGTGATCACGCAAGACGATTCGGAGACACTGTCCGAAAACGTCTTCCGCCGTATTCAGGCGGCCATCGTCAAAGGCGAGATCGCCCCGGGCAGCAAGATTTCCGAGCCGGAACTGGCGCGCACCTATGGCATCAGCCGCGGACCGCTGCGCGAGGCGATCCACCGTCTGGAAGGCCAGCGTCTGCTGGTTCGTGTGCCGCACGTCGGGGCGCGAGTGGTTTCCCTGAGCCATGCCGAGCTGCTGGAACTCTACGAGATTCGCGAATCCCTTGAAGGCATGGCCTGTCGCCTGGCAGCCGAGCGCATGACCGTCGAAGAAATCGACGAACTGCGCCGGGTCCTCGAAACCCACGAGCGCGATGAGGCGTTTCAGGCAGGCGTTGGCTACTACCAGCAGGAAGGCGATTTCGACTTCCATTACCGGATCATCCAGGGCAGCGGCAACCGCACCCTCACGCAAATGCTCTGCGGCGAGCTCTATCAACTGGTGCGCATGTACCGCATCCAGTTTTCCACCACACCCAATCGCCCGCACCAGGCCTTTGCCGAGCACCACCGAATTCTCGACGCCATCGCCGACCGTGACGGTGAGCTAGCCGAGTTGTTGATGCGCCGTCACATCGGCGCCTCCAAACGCAATATCGCCCGTCACTACCAGGACGGCGCTAACCAGACAGCCACTGAACGAGGTGAGTCATGAGTTCCAACAAGAGCACTCCAGGCCAGCGTTTCCGCGACGCGGTCGCCAGCGAGCATCCTTTGCAGGTGGTCGGCGCGATCAACGCCAACCACGCGCTGCTGGCCAAACGCGCCGGCTTCAAGGCTATTTACCTGTCGGGTGGCGGCGTGGCTGCCGGCTCCCTCGGTGTGCCGGACCTGGGCATCACCGGCCTGGATGACGTGCTGACTGACGTGCGTCGCATCACCGACGTGTGCGACCTGCCGCTGCTGGTGGACGTGGACACCGGTTTTGGTTCGTCGGCGTTCAACGTCGCGCGCACCGTCAAGTCGATGATCAAGTTCGGCGCGGCGGCGATTCACATCGAAGACCAGGTTGGCGCCAAGCGCTGCGGTCACCGTCCGAATAAAGAGATCGTGTCGCTGCAGGAAATGGTCGACCGGATCAAGGCGGCCGTCGATGCGCGCACCGATGACAGCTTCGTGATCATGGCCCGCACCGATGCGCTGGCGGTGGAAGGTCTGGAATCCGCACTGGATCGCGCCGCGGCGTGCATCGAGGCCGGCGCCGACATGATTTTCCCGGAAGCCATCACTGAACTGGACATGTACAAGCTGTTCGCCAGCCGCGTGAAAGCGCCGATCCTGGCCAACATCACTGAATTCGGCGCGACCCCGCTGTACACCACCGAGCAACTCGCCGCTGCCGACGTGTCGCTGGTGCTGTATCCGCTGTCGGCCTTCCGCGCCATGAACAAGGCCGCGGAAAACGTCTACACCGCAATCCGCCGCGACGGCACGCAACAGAACGTCATCGACACCATGCAAACCCGCATGGAGCTTTACGATCGCATCGACTACCACACCTTCGAGCAGAAGCTCGATGCGTTGTTTGCCGCGAAGAAGTAACGAAAGCCCTGTAGGAGCGAAGCTTGCTCGCGAAAGCGGTGTATCAGATGACATTAACGTTGAATGTCAGTCCGTCTTCGCGAGCAAGCATCGCTCCTACAAGTTTCCCTGACAAATTCAAGAAAAACTGGAGACAGCAATGGCCGAAGCAAAAGTACTCAGTGGCGCCGGGCTCCGTGGCCAGGTTGCCGGGCAAACCGCTCTGTCCACCGTGGGCCAGTCGGGCGCAGGCCTGACCTATCGCGGCTACGACGTTCGCGAACTGGCGGCTGACGCGCAATTCGAAGAAGTCGCTTACCTGCTGCTTTACGGCGAACTTCCGACCAAGGCGCAACTCGCCGCTTACATCAGCAAACTGGGCAAGCTGCGCGACCTGCCGCAAGCACTCAAAGAAGTGTTGGAACGCATCCCCGCCGACGCCCATCCGATGGACGTGATGCGCACCGGTTGCTCGTTCCTGGGCAACATCGAACCGGAGAAAGACTTCTCCGAACAGCACGACGTGACCGACCGCCTGCTGGCCGCGTTCCCGGCGATCATGACCTACTGGTATCGCTTCAGCCACGAGGGCAAGCGCATCGAATGCGTGAGCGACGAGCAATCCATCGGTGGCCACTTCCTGCACCTGCTGCACGGCAAGAAGCCAAGCGAGCTGCACGTCAAAGTGATGAACGTGTCGCTGATCCTCTACGCGGAACACGAGTTCAACGCTTCGACCTTCACCGCACGCGTTTGCGCCTCGACACTGTCGGATATGTATTCCTGCGTGACGGCGGCCATCGGTTCGTTGCGCGGTCCGCTGCACGGTGGCGCCAACGAAGCGGCGATGGAAATGATCGAGCGCTTCAGCTCGCCGGAAGAGGCGATCAAAGGCACCCTCGGCATGCTCGAGCGCAAGGACAAGATCATGGGCTTCGGCCACGCGATCTATAAGGACAACGATCCGCGCAATGAAGTGATCAAGGGCTGGTCGAAAAAACTCGCTGACGAAGTGGGCGACACCGTGTTGTTCCCGGTTTCCGAAGCCATCGACAAGACCATGTGGGAGCAGAAAAAACTGTTCCCGAACGCCGACTTCTACCATGCGTCGACGTACCACTTCATGGGCATTCCGACCAAGTTGTTCACACCGATCTTCGTCTGCTCGCGCCTGACCGGCTGGGCAGCGCACGTGTTCGAACAACGTGCCAACAACCGCATCATCCGCCCGAGCGCCGAGTACGTCGGCGTCGAACAGCGCAAGTTCGTGCCAATCGAACAACGCTGACCGGTGGGCACCGTCACCGGTTGCTGAATGAACCGAGAACCACTGTGGGAGCGGGCTTGCTCGCGAAGACGGACTGACATTCAACATTGATGTCGACTGATACACCGCATTCGCGAGCAAGCCCGCTCCCACATTTGACCGAGTTCATTTCAGCATCGGCGACAGGCCCCACCCTTTGAAATCACCGTGACCGAGTCCTGACGATGAACACTGAATTCCGCAAACCGCTGCCCGGCAGCCATCTGGATTACTTCGACGTCCGTGCGGCTGTCGAAGCCATCCAGCCTGGCGCCTACGACACTCTGCCGTACACCTCCCGCGTGCTGGCGGAAAACCTGGTGCGTCGCTGCGACCCGGCCACGCTCACTGAATCCCTGAAGCAATTCATCGAGCGCAAGCGCGACCTCGATTTTCCGTGGTTCCCGGCCCGCGTTGTCTGCCACGACATCCTCGGCCAGACCGCTTTGGTCGACCTCGCCGGCCTGCGTGACGCCATCGCCCTGCAAGGTGGTGACCCGGCGCAAGTGAACCCGGTAGTGCCGACGCAATTGATCGTCGACCACTCCCTGGCCGTCGAGCGCGGTGGCTTCGATCCGGAAGCGTTCGAGAAGAACCGCGCCATCGAAGACCGTCGTAACGAAGACCGTTTCCACTTCATCAACTGGACCAAAAAAGCCTTCAAGAACGTTGATGTGATTCCACCGGGCAACGGGATCATGCACCAGATCAACCTGGAGAAAATGTCTCCGGTGATCCAGGTGCGCGACGGCGTGGCGTTCCCCGACACCTGCGTCGGCACCGACAGCCACACCCCGCACGTCGATGCGCTGGGCGTGATCGCCATCGGTGTCGGTGGCCTGGAAGCTGAAAGCGTGATGCTTGGCCGCGCGTCGTGGATGCGTCTGCCGGAAAGCGTCGGTGTTGAACTGACCGGCAAGCTGCAACCGGGCATCACCGCCACCGACATGGTGCTGGCGCTGACCGAGTTCCTGCGTCAGCAAAAAGTCGTCGGCGCATGGCTGGAGTTCTTCGGCGAAGGCGCTGCCGCGCTGACCCTCGGCGACCGCGCCACCATCTCCAACATGGCCCCGGAATACGGCGCCACTGCCGCGATGTTCTACATCGACCAGCAGACCATCGACTACCTCAAACTCACCGGCCGTGAAGACGAGCAAGTGCAGTTGGTCGAGAACTATGCCAAGACCACCGGCCTCTGGGCTGACAGCCTGAAGAATGCGCAATACGAGCGCGGCTTGACCTTCAACCTGTCTTCGGTGGTGCGCAACATGGCCGGCCCGAGCAACCCGCACGCCCGTGTGGCGGTATCGGACCTAGCCGCCAAAGGCATCTCCGGGCAGTGGGACGACGTTCCAGGCCAGATGCCGGATGGCGCGGTGATCATCGCCGCTATCACCAGCTGCACCAACACCAGCAACCCGCGCAACGTGATCGCCGCCGGCCTGCTGGCGCGCAACGCCAACAAGCTCGGGTTGACCCGCAAGCCGTGGGTCAAATCGTCCCTGGCTCCGGGTTCGAAAACCGTGGCGCTGTACCTTGACGAAGCGGGCCTGACCGACGAACTCGAGCAACTCGGATTCGGCGTCGTGGCCTTTGCCTGCACAACCTGCAACGGCATGTCCGGCGCGCTGGACCCGGTGATCCAGCAAGAGATCATCGACCGCGACCTGTACGCCACCGCCGTGCTCTCCGGTAACCGCAACTTCGACGGCCGGATTCACCCGTACGCCAAAAACGCATTCCTGGCTTCGCCGCCACTGGTGGTCGCTTACGCCATCGCCGGGACCATCCGTTTTGACATCGAGAAAGACGTGCTGGGCCTCGATGCCGACGGCAAGGAAATCCGCCTCAAAGACATCTGGCCGAGCGACGAAGAAATCGACGCAGTGGTTAAAGCGTCGGTCAAGCCGGAGCAGTTCCGTCAGGTCTACATTCCGATGTTCGCCATCCACGAAGACACCGGCCCGAAAGTCACGCCGCTGTACGACTGGCGCGAGATGAGCACCTACATCCGCCGTCCGCCGTACTGGGAAGGCGCACTGGCCGGCGCCCGTCCGCTCAAGGGCATGCGCCCGCTGGCGGTGCTGCCGGACAACATCACCACCGATCACCTGTCGCCGTCGAACGCGATCATGCTCGACAGCGCCGCCGGCGAATACCTGGCGAAAATGGGTCTGCCGGAAGAGGACTTCAACTCTTACGCGACCCATCGCGGTGACCACTTGACCGCCCAGCGCGCCACCTTTGCCAACCCGAAACTGTTCAACGAAATGGTCCAGGAAAACGGCAAGGTCAAACAGGGTTCGCTGGCTCGCGTCGAGCCGGAAGGCCAGGTCATGCGTATGTGGGAAGCCATCGAAACCTACATGGAACGCAAGCAGCCGCTGATCATCATTGCCGGCGCCGACTATGGTCAGGGTTCGTCCCGCGACTGGGCGGCCAAGGGTGTGCGTCTGGCGGGTGTGGAAGCGATTGCCGCGGAAGGTTTCGAGCGTATCCACCGCACCAACCTGGTGGGCATGGGCGTGTTGCCGCTGGAGTTCCTGCCGGGCACTGATCGTCACACATTGGCCATCGACGGCAGCGAAACCTATGACGTGATCGGTGAGCGTACGCCGCGCGCCGAGCTGACGCTGGTGATCAACCGCAAGAACGGCGAACGCGTCGAAGTGCCGGTGACTTGCCGCCTCGACACCGCCGAAGAAGTGTCGATCTACGAGGCCGGTGGCGTGTTGCAGCGCTTCGCGCAGGACTTCCTGGAATCGGCCGTCGCCGTTTAACACGCAAGGCCACAGGGGATTTCCAATCCCCTGTGGCCCATAGAGGAATGACATGGCTCACGTACCTCAAATCAAAATCCCCGCCACCTACATGCGCGGCGGCACCAGCAAAGGCGTGTTCTTCAGCCTGAAAGACCTGCCCGAAGCGGCACAGATTCCCGGCCCCGCACGCGATGCCTTGTTGCTGCGCGTGATCGGCAGCCCCGACCCGTACGACAAGCAAATCGACGGCATGGGCGGCGCGACGTCCAGCACCAGCAAAACCGTGATCCTGTCGAAAAGCATCAAGGCCGATCACGACGTCGACTACCTGTTCGGTCAGGTCTCCATCGACAAGCCATTCGTGGACTGGAGCGGCAACTGCGGCAACCTGTCGGCCGCCGTCGGTTCGTTCGCCATCAGCAACGGTCTGGTGGACGCCAGCCGCATTCCGCAGAACGGCATCGCCGTGGTGCGCGTATGGCAGGCCAACATCGGCAAAACCATCATCGCCCACGTGCCGATCACCAACGGTGAAGTGCAAGAGACCGGTGATTTCGAACTCGACGGTGTGACCTTTCCGGCTGCCGAAGTGCAGGTCGAATTCATGGACCCGGCGGCGGAAGAAGAGGGCGGTGGTGGTTCGATGTTCCCCACCGGCAATCTGGTGGATGAACTTGAAGTGCCCGGCGTCGGCACCTTCAAGGCGACCATGATCAATGCCGGCATCCCGACGATTTTCGTCAATGCCGAAGACATCGGTTACACCGGCACCGAGTTGCAGGGCGCGATCAATGGCGACCCGAAAGCCTTGCTGATGTTCGAGACCATCCGCGCGTATGGCGCGTTGCGCATGGGTTTGATCAAGGACCTGGACGAAGCGGCCAAGCGTCAGCACACGCCGAAGGTAGCCTTCGTGGCCAAGCCGGCGGACTACGTGTCGTCCAGCGGAAAAACCGTCGCGGCGGGCGATGTCGACCTGCTGGTACGCGCGCTGTCGATGGGCAAATTGCACCACGCGATGATGGGCACGGCGGCGGTTGCCATCGGCACTGCCGCAGCGATTTCCGGGACGTTGGTCAACCTCGCGGCGGGCGGTATCGAACGCAACGCCGTGCGCTTCGGACACCCGTCCGGCACGTTGCGCGTGGGCGCCGAGGCCAGCCAGGTGAACGGTGAGTGGACCGTGAACAAAGCCATCATGAGCCGCAGTGCGCGGGTGTTGATGGAGGGTTACGTCCGCGTGCCGGGTGATTCTTTCTAACGACACCTATCCCCTGTAGGAGCCAGGCTGCCGGCGAAGGCGACCTCAAGATCGCCTTCGCCGGCAAGCCTGGCTCCTACAGGACCTATTTCAACAATAAGAATCTGTAACCCACTGAGATTGCCCTGAACCGAGGTCCCATCAACGAACCACTTCAAGAGTGAATCGAACATGAGCGCCAACGTCGACCTTAACAACCGCCCCGACTACGACACCGTCCTGCAGGACATTGCCGATTACGTCCTCGACTTCACAATCGACTCCAAAGAAGCGCTGGACACCGCCCGCAACTGCCTGATCGACACACTCGGCTGCGGCCTGCTGGCCCTGCGCTTTCCCGAATGCACCAAACACCTCGGTCCCATCGTCGAAGGCACCGTCGTTCCGTTCGGCGCGCGGGTTCCCGGCACCAGTTTCCGTCTCGATCCCGTCAAAGCGGCCTGGGACATCGGCTGCATCGTGCGCTGGCTCGATTACAACGACACCTGGCTCGCCGCCGAATGGGGCCATCCGTCCGATAACCTCGGCGGGATTCTCGCGGTGGCCGACCACCTGTCGCAAAAGCGCCTGGCCAATGGCGATGCGCCGCTGACCGTTCGCACAGTGCTCGAAGCGATGATCATGGCCCACGAGATTCAAGGCGTGATCGCGCTGGAAAACTCCTTCAACCGTGTAGGCCTTGATCACGTCATTCTGGTGAAAGTCGCCTCGACCGCCGTCACCGCCAAACTCATGGGCGCCAATCGCGAGCAACTGCTGTCAGCGCTATCCCACGCCTTCGCCGACGGTCAGGCGCTGCGCACGTATCGGCATGCGCCAAATGCCGGGTCGCGCAAGTCCTGGGCAGCCGGCGATGCGTCCAGCCGTGGCGTGCGCCTGGCGGACATTGCGATGCGCGGCGAGATGGGCATCCCCGGCGTGCTGACGGCCAAGCAGTGGGGCTTCTACGACGTGTTGTTCAGCCACACCAACAACGATCTGGCGCTCAAGCCGGAAGACAGGCGCGCGTTCAGCTTCTCTCGCACCTACGGCACGTATGTGATGGAAAACGTGCTGTTCAAAATCAGCTTTCCCGCCGAATTCCACGCGCAAACCGCCTGTGAAGCGGCAGTGACCCTGCATCCACAGGTCAGGAATCGTCTGCATGAGATCGACAAAATCGTCATCACCACTCACGAATCGGCAATCCGCATCATTTCCAAAGTCGGCCCGTTGGCCAATGCTGCAGATCGCGATCATTGCATTCAGTACATGACCGCCGTGCCGCTGGCGTTCGGCAACCTGGTGGCCGAACAATACGAAGACGACTTCCATGCGGCGCACCCGATCATCGACGTGCTGCGGGAAAAAATGGTCATCGTCGAAGAGCCGCGCTTCACCCGCGAATACCTGGAAGCCGACAAGCGCTCCATCGCCAACGCGATCCAGGTGTTTTTCAAGGACGGCTCCAGCACCGAGAACGTGGTGGTCGAGTACCCGATCGGCCACCGTCGTCGCCGTGTCGATGGCATTCCGCTGCTGGAAGACAAGTTCAAGGCCAACCTGGCAACGCGCTTCACCGCGCAGCGCAGCGCCGAGATTTTTGAGCTGTGCAAGGATCAGGCTGCGCTGGAAGCAACGCCCGTCAACCGCTTCGTCGACCTGTTCGTGATCTGACCGGCACACCCGATTGGACATGCAAACCCTGTAGGAGCTGTCGAGTGAAACGAGGCTGCGATCTTTTGACTTTGTTTTTTACAAGCAAGATCAAAAGATCGCAGCCTCGTTTCACTCGACAGCTCCTACAAGAGCGTGTTCAGCCCTTGATCCATTTCTCGACGGGTAGTTTGGTGATGGCAAAACCCGTCAGCAAAATCGCCGAATACATCACCAGTTCTCGGGACAAGGCTTGCCCTTCGTACCACGCACCAATCACCACCGCGAACACCGGAAAAATAATAAACACGAACGACAAAATGATCGGGCTCAGGCGTTTGAGGAGCAAAAAGTAAACGATAAATCCACCCACCGAAGCCACCCATCCCAGATACAGCAAGGCTCCCCAAGAACGGGCAGTGATGTCATCGAACACCGGGGTTTCAACGCTCAACCCCGCCACAAACAGCATCAAACCGGCCAGGCCGATGGGCAGCGTGTTGTAGGTAATCACGCTGATTGCACTGCCTTGCTTCTTGGTGATCACGTAACACAGCGCATGCATGAGCGCCGCCGCCAGAATCGCCAGCACTCCGAAGAATTCGGCCTGATCCAGGTGTAGACCCTGGCTGCGGATAATCATGAACAGACTGCCAAAACCGATGGCGATTCCGATCACTTGCGAGGGGTGAATTTTCTCCCGCAGAAACACGGCGGAAAACATCAGGATGAACACCGGCATGCAACTGAACAGCAGTGCAGTCAGGCCAGATGAGACGTGCATCTCGCCGTAGTTGAGCAAGTAATACGGCAGGCTGAAATACGACAACGTGACGAACACGAAAAACCAGCGACTTTGTCGTGGAAACAGCAGCGGCTCGCGGCGCAGCAGGGCGAAGCTTAAAAACAGCGGAAAGGCGATCAGAAAACGCAGCCCTGCGGCGGTCAGCGGCGGCACGCTTTCGACGGCGATCTTGATCCCCAGCCACGTGGTGCCCCAACTCAGGCACACGATCAGGAACAGCACGCTGGTGACCAGTCCGGCGAGCCAGGGCTTTCGGATGCGTGAAGAGGCGCTGAGGGCCGTTGACATGATCGTGCTCCTTCGCCGTCGAAATTGACCTGATTAAGAAATAGGTCTATCCCTGATTGAACCTGTTTTAAGCACGCTATTCGGGATGTAAATGACTGTCAAAGTAAGTATTGCCACGGTGTCAATCCTGCGCGAGGGCCTGAGTCATGGGCGCGGCGTGAAGTACAAACGTCTGGCCGAGGCGCTGGAAAAAAGCATCGGCGAAGGCTTGATCGAGCCCGGCAGCAAGCTGCCGCCCCATCGTTTATTGGCGGACAGCCTGGGCGTGACCATCGGCACCATCAGCCGTGCGTATGGAGAACTGGAGCGGGTAGGGTTGGTCGTGGCTCGTGTAGGAGATGGCACCTATGTGCGTCAGCGCGGGATGGAACGACCGCGCGATTCCGGCTTTCGCAATGTCAGCGACGAGCCACAGCCGTTCTTCGATATGAGTCGGAATCAGCCGATTCCGGGGCAGGAAGCCGCTTTTCTGAGTCAGAGCCTGCAGGCCTTGGCCAGTGACCCTCACACCTTGCAGACCATCAGCGGTTATACGACCGATGGCGGATTACCGCGCCACCGTGCGGCAGGCGCCCATTGGCTGCGGCATCAGGCATTCGTGCCGAGCGCCGAGCAGGTCATTTGCGTCAATGGCGGCCAGCACGGCTTGCTCTGCGTGTTGATGGCGCTGCTCAGGCCCGGCGACACACTGGTGACGGAGCAGTTGACTTACCCCGGGCTGATCAGCGTCGCCCGCATGCTCGGCATAAAGCTGATCGGCGTCGGGATGGATGACGAAGGATTGCTGCCCGACGCGCTGTCGGACGTTTGCCAGCATCATCGGGTGTCAGCGGTGTATTGCACGCCGACCATCCAGAATCCTACGGCGGCGGTGATGTCGGTCCCACGGCGCGAGGCCGTCGCCGAGGTCTGTCGCCAGCACAATCTGCTGATCATCGAGGACGAAGCCCATGCCGTGCTGGCTCAGCAGCGTCCGTTACCCTTGAGCCACTTTGCCCCGGAGCGCTCGGTGTTGATCGGCAGCTTGAGCAAAGCGGTCTCGGCAGGCTTGCGGGCGGGTTATCTGCATGCACCGCAACCGTTGATCGGACGTTTGAGCGCCGCGGTTCGCGGGACGTGCTGGATGGCGAGTCCGCTGTCGATGGAGCTGGCGACGGCGTGGATCGAAAACGGTATCGCCGAGCAGTTGCTGGGGCAGCAGATTGTCGAAATCAGCCGCCGCAAGCAGTTGGTCAGCGCAGTGTTAGAAGAGGTCGGATACAAGACTCATCCCCATAGCCCACACTTCTGGATCGAAGTGCCCGAGCCGTGGCGAGCGTCGCAAATTGCGGCGGAGCTCAAGCAGAATAATTATCTGGTGGCCACCGCGGAGGCGTTTGCGGTCGGGCATGGGGCGGTGCCGCAGTTCATTCGGGCGAGTGTGTGTAATTCGGCGGGGGATGATCGGTTGTTGATGGAAGGGTTTGAAGCGTTGGTGGGGGCGTTGAGGGAGACCGCGTGATCGTTCTTCGCGAGCAAGCCCGCTCCCACATTTGACCGTGTTCCTCTGTCACGACTCGGTCGAATGTGGGAGCGGGCTTGCTCGCGAAGGCGGTGTAACTATCGCGCAATAACTACTTGAACCGCCGCTCAACCCCTTTCTCCACAAGGATCTTCGCCGAAATCTCTTCCACCGAAAAATGCGTGGAATTGATGTTCGGGATGTTCTCCCGGCGGAACAGGTTCTCCACCTCGCGCACCTCGAACTCGCATTGGGCGTAGCTCGAATAGCGGCTGTTGGGCTTGCGCTCGTTGCGGATCGCGGTGAGGCGGTCCGGGTCGATGGTCAGGCCGAACAGCTTGTGCTGATGGGCGCGCAGGGCGGCGGGCAGTTGCAGGCGTTCCATGTCGTCTTCGGTCAGCGGGTAGTTGGCCGCGCGGATGCCGAATTGCATGGCCATGTACAGGCACGTCGGCGTCTTACCACAACGCGACACGCCCACTAGGATCAGGTCCGCCTTGTCGTAATAATGCGTGCGCGCACCGTCGTCGTTGTCGAGGGCGAAGTTCACCGCCTCGATGCGCTCCATGTAATTGGAGTTGGTGCCAATGGAGTGGGACTTGCCGACGGTGTAGGAAGAATGCTCGGTCAGTTCCTGTTCAAGCGGCGCCAGGAAGGTCGAGAAAATGTCGATCATGAAACCATTGGACGTAGCGAGGATCTCACGGATGTCCTGATTGACGATGGTGTCAAAGATGATCGGCCGGAAGCCGTCGGTTTCGGCGGCTTTGTTGATTTGTTGTACCATGGCCCGCGCTTTATCCACGTTGTCGATGTACGGACGCGTGAATTTGCTGAAGGTAATGTTTTCGAACTGCGCCAGGAGGCTTTGGCCGAGGGTTTCGGCTGTGATGCCGGTGCCGTCGGAAATAAAGAAAGCAGATCGTTTCATTTGCACCTTGGGCCTTAAGCTAGTGAAGATTTCTGGATATGATAGGCGCGATTTGCCGGCCGCCAGTGGCCCGCATTCTCACTTATTTTCCAGGTCCAGGCCATACAGCCGGTAAACGCTCCCCCGAGCCGCCGGCTTCTGAGCTTTTCCAACACAGTTAGTGGAGAGATCACCTTGGTAGAGTACGTAGTTTCCCTCGATAAGCTCGGCGTCCATGATGTAGAGCACGTAGGGGGCAAGAACGCATCCCTGGGCGAGATGATCAGTAACCTCGCAGGTGCCGGTGTATCGGTGCCCGGTGGCTTCGCCACGACAGCTCAGGCTTATCGTGATTTTCTGGAACTGAGCGGCCTGAACGATCAGATCCATGCCGCCCTCGACGCCCTGGACGTCGACGATGTCAACGCCCTGGCCAAGACCGGCGCCCAGATCCGTCAATGGATCATGGAAGCCGAATTCCCCGAGAAGCTCAACGCCGAGATCCGCACCGCGTTCGCCACGCTGTCGGCCGGCAACCCTGACATGGCCGTGGCCGTGCGCTCTTCCGCTACCGCCGAAGACCTGCCGGACGCTTCCTTCGCCGGTCAGCAAGAAACTTTCCTGAACATCCGTGGTGTCGAAAACGTCATTCGCGCCGCCAAAGAGGTGTTCGCCTCCCTGTTCAACGACCGCGCGATTTCCTACCGCGTCCACCAGGGCTTCGACCACAAGCTGGTGGCCCTGTCGGCTGGCGTGCAACGCATGGTCCGCTCCGAAACCGGCACCGCCGGCGTGATGTTCACCCTCGATACCGAATCGGGCTTCCGTGACGTGGTGTTTATCACCGGCGCCTACGGCCTGGGTGAAACCGTCGTACAAGGCGCGGTGAACCCGGATGAGTTCTATGTCCACAAAGGCACGCTGGCTGCCGGTCGTCCGGCCATCCTGCGTCGCAACCTGGGCAGCAAGGCCATCAAGATGATCTACGGCGAAGTCGCCACGGCCGGTAAATCGGTCAAGACCATCGACGTCGACAAGGCTGATCGCGCCCGTTTCTGCCTGACCGACGCCGAAGTCAGCGAGCTGGCCAAGCAAGCGATGATCATCGAGAAGCACTACAAGTGCCCGATGGACATCGAATGGGCCAAAGACGGCGACGACGGCAAGCTCTACATCGTTCAGGCCCGCCCTGAAACCGTGAAGAGCCGCACCTCGGCCAACGTCATGGAACGCTACCTGTTGAAAGAAACCGGCACCGTGCTGGTTGAAGGTCGCGCCATCGGCCAGCGCATCGGCGCCGGCAAGGTCCGCATCATCAAGGACGTGTCCGAGATGGACAAGGTCCAGCCAGGCGACGTACTGGTCTCCGACATGACCGACCCGGACTGGGAACCGGTCATGAAACGCGCCAGCGCCATCGTCACCAACCGTGGCGGTCGTACCTGCCACGCGGCGATCATCGCTCGCGAACTGGGTATCCCGGCCGTGGTCGGTTGCGGCAACGCCACCCAGCTGTTGAAAGATGGCCAGGGCGTGACTGTTTCCTGCGCTGAAGGCGACACCGGCTACATCTTCGAAGGCGAACTGGGCTTCGACATCAAGAAAAACTCCGTGGACGCCATGCCTGATCTGCCGTTCAAGATCATGATGAACGTCGGCAACCCGGACCGCGCCTTCGACTTCGCGCAACTGCCGAACGCCGGTGTGGGCCTGGCCCGTCTGGAATTCATCATCAACCGCATGATCGGTGTTCACCCCAAAGCGCTGTTGAACTACGACGGCCTGCCGCAGGACATCAAGGACAGCGTCGACAAGCGCATCGCCGGTTACAACGATCCGGTCGGTTTCTATGTCGAGAAGCTGGTCGAAGGCATCAGCACCCTGGCCGCTGCGTTCACCCCGAAAAAGGTCATCGTGCGTCTGTCGGACTTCAAGTCCAACGAATACGCGAACCTGATCGGCGGCAAACTCTACGAACCGGAAGAAGAAAACCCGATGCTGGGCTTCCGCGGCGCCTCGCGTTACATCAGCGAAGCGTTCCGTGACTGCTTCGAACTCGAATGCCGCGCGATCAAACGCGTGCGCAACGAGATGGGCCTGACCAACGTTGAAATCATGGTGCCGTTCGTCCGTACCCTTGGCGAAGCGAGCCAGGTGATCGATCTGTTGGCCGAAAATGGCCTGGCCCGCGGCGAGAACGGTCTGCGCATCATCATGATGTGCGAACTGCCGTCCAACGCGATCCTCGCTGAAGAGTTCCTCGAGTTCTTCGACGGCTTCTCCATCGGCTCCAACGACCTGACTCAGCTGACGCTGGGCCTGGACCGTGACTCCGGGATCATCGCTCACCTGTTCGACGAGCGTAATCCGGCGGTCAAGAAGCTGCTGGCCAACGCCATTGCCGCGTGCAACAAGGCCGGCAAATACATCGGCATTTGCGGTCAGGGCCCTTCGGACCACCCGGACCTGGCCAAATGGCTGATGGAGCAGGGCATCGAAAGCGTTTCGCTGAACCCCGATTCCGTACTGGAAACCTGGTTCTTCCTGGCTGAAGGTCAAGCATCGGCTTGATGTGAATGAAGCCTCGGTCATGTGGCCGAGGCTTTAAGATTCAAGTAGGGCGGGCTCCTCTGGAAGCCGCCCTTTTTTGTGCAAGAGCATTATGCAAAGCAGCAGCAACCTATTTCCTGTCGCCCTGATCAGCGCCGAGCGGCGCGGCGATCTGAGCGAAGATGTCTATCGTTTGAAACCCGGCAACAGTCCTGATGGCACTGTGGAGTTGGCTGTGACCCGTTTGGGCATGGCGGACGAGCCCGCGCACGGTGGCGTGCCGGTGATCCTGTTGCACGGCAGCTTTTCCAATCGCCGGTTCTGGTTCTCGCCGAAAGGGCTGGGGCTGGGCGCCTACCTGACGCGCCTGGGCTTCGATGTCTGGATTCCGGAGATGCGTGGCCACGGCCTGTCCCAGCGCAACCAGGACTACCGCAAGAACCGCGTCAGCGACTATGCCCGTTACGATCTGCCGGCCATTGGCGCATTCGTGCGTGAGCAGAGCGGCCAGGTCCCGCACTGGATCGGTCACTCGCTGGGTGGCATCACGCTGGCGGCGGCACTGGGTGGGGAATACATCGGCGAGCCTGTCGTTGCGTCTGCGGCGTTCTTCGGTACGCAAGTCAGTCGCACCTACTGGCCGTTGAAGATTCCACCGGTGGAGTGGAGCGGGCGCTTCATTCTCAAGCGTTTTGCCCAGCTGTCCGGTTCACGGCTCAAGCGCGGTCCGGAGGACGAGCCGATTGGCCTGGCCCTGGAAAGCATGCGCTGGTATGGCCTGTTCGGGCGTTTCGGCGATGCCGACAAGGATTGGTGGGCGGGCTTGGCCGGGGTTCAATTGCCGGTGCTGGCCGTGAGTGCCGCCGGCGATCATCAGGATCCGGCGTGGGCGTGCCGCAAGCTGTTCGATCAGGTCGGCTCCGAACACAAGCAATTCATCAACCTTGGCCGCGAGCAGGGCTTTGGCGATAATTTTGGCCACGTGGAAATGCTCGTCAGCAAAGCCGCTCAAGCCGAAGTCTGGCCGTTGGTGGCGCGTTGGCTGGTGGATCAGCAAACGCCTTTGCTGGGAGAAAAGCCGGATTTGGCCGCGGCAATCTGAGCCTGATGCTCTGACAAGGGCATTTCGCTCTGTTCGGCTTGAGGCTAAGATATGACGCATTGTGCTGTTCCGGTCACTTTGCGACACACTCGATTGTCTTCCTCTTTACAGGAGTTTCTCGATGAACCATTACCTCACGCCCGACCTGTGCGACGCCTATCCGGAGCTGGTGCAGGTGCTGGAACCGATGTTCAGCAATTTCGGCGGCCGTGACTCATTCGGCGGCGAAATCGTGACCATCAAGTGTTTCGAAGACAACTCGCTGGTCAAGGAACAAGCCGAGCTCAAGGGCAATGGCAAGGTGCTGGTGGTCGATGGTGGCGGTTCCCTGCGTCGTGCGCTGCTGGGCGACATGATCGCCGAGAAAGCCGCGAAGAACGGTTGGGAAGGGCTGGTGATCTATGGTTGCATCCGTGACGTCGACGTCATCGCGCAGACCGACCTGGGGGTTCAGGCCCTGGCCAGCCACCCGATGAAGACCGACAAGCGCGGAATCGGCGATCTCAACGTGGCGGTGACCTTTGCAGGCGTGACCTTCCATCCGGGCCATTACATCTATGCGGACAACAACGGCGTGATCATCTCGCCAAGCCCGCTGAAGATGCCTGAATAAAGTCGCGAATCAACAAAGGGGTGAGGATGTTCGAGGAAGACAACGCGCAGTGGGGGCTGGTGCATGCCCTGGTGCTGGATGGTAAAGGCGGTGCGCGTTCGATAGCCCGGACTGAACTCGATGACTTGCAGCTGCAGGCCCATGAAAGCCTGTGGCTGCACTGGGATCGCAGTCACCCGCAAACCCAGACCTGGCTGCGTAAATCCAGCGGTTTGAGTGAATTCAGCTGTGACCTGCTGCTTGAAGAGAACACCCGGCCGCGTCTTCTGCCGCTGCCGGACTCCGAACTGCTGCTGTTTCTGCGTGGGGTCAACCTGAACCCGGGCGCAGAACCGGAAGACATGGTCTCGGTGCGCATTTTCGCCTCCGCCCAACGGGTCATTTCCCTGCGTTTGCGTCCATTGCGCGCCACCGATGAGTTGCTGGTGCAGCTCGGCGAAGGCAAAGGGCCGAAAACCGCCTCCGAACTCATCCTTTATATGGCTCAGTACCTCACCAACAAGGTGCAGGATCTGGTCAGTTGCCTCTCGGAAGTCGTCGATGAGGAAGAAGAAAAACTGGATGCCGACGAACGGTATACACCCGAGCACGGATCCATTTTGCAGATCCGTCGCCGGGCTGCTGCACTGAAGCGTTTCCTTGCTCCGCAGCGGGAAATTTTTGGACAGCTGACGCGGATCAAACTGCCGTGGTTTGTCGAAGACGATGGCGATTACTGGAACGAATTGAACAACAGCCTGACCCGTTATCTCGAGGAGCTGGAATTGACCCGGGAGCGGGTGGGGCTGGTCCTCGAGGCCGAAGACAGGCGTTTGAGCGTGCGCATGAACCGCACGATGTACCGCTTCGGGATCATCACCGGAATCTTTTTGCCGATGAGTTTTCTGACCGGACTTCTGGGTATCAACGTCGGTGGCATTCCGTTCTCGGCGAGCCCTTATGGCTTCCTGATCGCGTGCCTGATGATGGTCTCGGTGGCGCTCGGGCAGTGGTGGTTATTTCGACGTTTGCGCTGGGTGTGACGATGACTCATGTGACCCGGGCAAATTTGACCGCGTCTTTCACAGACATCACGAGAGGTGCGTATGCACGATCCGTTTGAACAGTCTTTGCGCGACATGCTGAACGCTTCGCCGTCCACCCGAGACGACGATGCGTGCCTTGGGCGTGTCCTGAAAACCGCCAACCGCCAGGTCGGCGCCGGTGATCTGTTCAGCCTGCTGGGCCGCTGGCTGCCCGCGCTGATGATTGCCCTCAATAACGGCTCGGCCCACGTCTCGCCGGTATCCCGTCACCGTAAACCTACCGTTCGCACCGCTGATAAGGCTGATTGAATATGGAACTCGACCTCTGGACTCAGAGCCTCGTCACTGCAATGACTGCGTTATGGACAAAGGTGGCAAATTTCATTCCGAACCTGTTCGGCGCACTGGTTGTGCTGCTGTTGGGTTTCGTCGTTGCGAAACTTTTGGACACTTTGTTGTCCAAGTTGCTCGCCAAGCTGGGCCTTGATCGCCTGATGGGTGGCACCGGTCTGACTAAATTACTGTCCCGGGCCGGCCTCCAGGTGCCGATCTCGACCTTGATTGGCAAGATTGTCTATTGGTTCGTTCTGCTGATTTTTCTGGTTTCTGCCGCAGAATCCCTTGGACTTGAGCGAGTTTCGGCTACGCTGGACATGCTTGCGCTGTATTTGCCGAAAGTATTTGGCGCCGCGCTGGTGCTGCTGGTGGGTGTTTTGCTGGCGCAACTGGCCAATGGGCTGGTGCGTGGAGCAGCAGAGGGCGTGGGGCTGGATTACGCCGCAGGTCTGGGGCGTATTGCCCAGGGCCTGGTGATCATCATCAGTATTTCGGTCGCGATCAGCCAGTTGGAGGTCAAGACTGACCTGCTCAACCACGTGATTGTGATCGTTTTGATTACCGTTGGTCTGGCAGTTGCGCTGGCCATGGGGTTGGGAAGCCGGGAAATTGCCGGTCAGATTCTTGCGGGAATCTATGTGCGTGAGTTGTATCAGGTTGGGCAACAAGTGCGTGTTGGCGAGGTCGAAGGTCAGATCGAAGAGATCGGCACGGTTAAAACCACATTGCTGACCGATGAGGGTGAGCTAGTCTCTCTCTCCAATCGGATCCTGCTGGAACAGCATGTGAGTAGCCGCTAATCCGGCAAACCCTGCTAATGTATGCCGCCGCAAAGTGCCCTGTAAGGGCTGCGGCGGACATTGACCTGACTGTCGGCCCGACTTGTTTTGAATAAAGCTCAATCGCTCTCCACGCGCTACGACCCCCGCGAGCTCTCTGATGAGGAGTTGGTCGCGCGCTCGCATACCGAGCTGTTTCACGTAACGCGCGCCTATGAAGAACTGATGCGGCGTTACCAACGAACATTATTTAACGTCTGCGCACGATATCTGGGGAACGATCGCGACGCGGACGATGTCTGTCAGGAAGTGATGTTGAAGGTGCTGTATGGCCTGAAGAACTTCGAGGGGAAATCGAAGTTCAAGACGTGGCTGTACAGCATCACGTACAACGAATGCATCACACAGTATCGGAAAGAACGGCGAAAGCGTCGCTTGATGGACGCTTTGAGTCTGGACCCCCTCGAGGAAGCATCTGAAGAAAAGATGCCGAAACCCGAGGATAAGGGTGGACTTGATCGCTGGCTGGTGTATGTGAACCCGATTGACCGTGAAATTCTGGTGCTACGATTTGTCGCAGAGCTGGAGTTTCAGGAGATCGCAGACATCATGCATATGGGCTTGAGTGCGACAAAAATGCGGTACAAACGTGCTCTAGATAAATTGCGTGAGAAATTTGCAGGCATTGCTGAAACTTAGTTCGGCGCAAATATCTCTTACGTGTAGGCAAGTTCTGATAGACTTGCCGCCGAGTTGTCCCCCGGTTTGCGGGACTGCTTCACAATCACCAGATGGGGATTTAACGGATGAAACTGAAAAACACCTTGGGCTTGGCCATTGGTTCTTTGATTGCCGCCACTTCTTTCGGCGCTCTGGCACAAGGCCAAGGCGCAGTTGAAATCGAAGGCTTCGCAAAGAAAGAACAATTCGACAGCGCTCGTAACTTCAAGAACAACGGCAACCTCTTCGGCGGTTCCGTTGGTTACTTCCTGACCGACGACGTAGAACTGCGTCTGGGCTACGACGAAGTGCACAACGTTCGTTCCGACGACGGCAAGAACATCAAGGGCGCCAACACCGCTCTGGACGCTCTGTACCACTTCAACAACCCAGGTGACATGCTGCGTCCGTACGTATCGGCTGGTTTCTCTGATCAGAGCATCGGTCAGAACGGCAGCAACGGTCGTAACCGTTCCACCTTCGCCAACGTTGGCGGCGGTGCAAAACTGTACTTCACCGAAAACTTCTACGCTCGTGCCGGCGTTGAAGCTCAGTACAACATCGACCAAGGCGACACCGAGTGGGCTCCAAGCGTCGGTATCGGTGTGAACTTCGGTGGCGGCTCCAAGCCTGCTGCTGCTCCAGTTCCAGCACCAGCTGAAGTCTGCTCCGACAGCGACAACGATGGCGTGTGCGACAACGTTGACAAGTGCCCGGACACCCCAGCCAACGTAACTGTTGACGCTGATGGCTGCCCAGCAGTTGCTGAAGTTGTTCGTGTTGAGCTGGACGTGAAATTCGACTTCGACAAGTCGGTAGTCAAGCCTAACAGCTACGGCGACATCAAAAACCTCGCTGATTTCATGAAACAGTACCCATCCACCAGCACCACTGTTGAAGGTCACACTGACTCCGTCGGTCCTGACGCTTACAACCAGAAACTGTCCGAGCGTCGTGCAAACGCCGTTAAGCAAGTTCTGACCAACCAGTACGGTGTTGAATCGTCCCGCGTTCAGTCTGTTGGCTACGGCGAATCCCGCCCAGTTGCTGACAACAAAACTGAAGCTGGCCGCGCTGTAAACCGTCGCGTAGAAGCGCAGGTTGAAGCTCAAGCTAAGTAATTAGCCCGCAGCTCTGAGAAAAGCCCGGCTTAGGCCGGGCTTTTCTTTGTCTGCGATTTGGGTTTCTGCGAGTTCGGGCGGTATTCCGAAAAGATCGCAGCCTCGTTGCTCTCGTCAGCTCCTGCATTGGAGCGCATCTTCCTGTAGGAGCTGTCGAGTGCAACGAGGCTGCGATCTTTTGATCTCATCACTGGCCGCTACAGCGCCGATCACCAGGATCGCCGGGCTTTTGAGTTCGAAGCTGTGGGCATCTTCTTCCATGGCCGTCAGATCGCTCCAACATTCCCGTTGGTGCGGCAGGGAAGCGTTTTCTATCATTGCCACCGGCGTATCCGCCGCCATCCCCCCAGCCAGCAGTTGCTCGCGAATCTCGCTCAGCTTCGCCACACCCATATAAACCACCAACGTCGTGCCGCCTTGCGCCAGGGCCTGCCAATTCAGACTGCTGCCATCCTGAGTGTGGGCGGTGACCAGCGTTACGCCGCGGGCAACGCCCCGCAGGGTCAGCGGAATATCGCATTGCGTGGCACCCGCCAGCCCGGCCGTGATGCCGTTGACCAGTTCGACCTCAACCCCGCGCTCGCGCAGCCACTGCGCTTCTTCACCGCCGCGACCGAAGATGCACGGATCGCCGCCCTTGAGCCGCACCACGCATTTGCCATGGCGGACATAACGCAGCATCAGGCGATGAATGAAGGCTTGAGGGGTAGAGCGACAGCCGCCGCGCTTGCCCACGGGAATGATCCGCGCGCCGGGACAATGCTCCAGCACCGCGTCATTGACCAGATCGTCGATCAGCACCACATGCGCTTCTCTCAACGCCCGAACAGCCTTGAGGGTCAGCAATTCAGGGTCGCCGGGACCCGCACCCACCAGCCAGACTTTTGCGCTCATCGTATTTTCCTCACGAGATGACGGCGATCGGCTGCGCAGCGGCAGCCAGCAAACGCTTGATTTCCGGGACGCAGGAACCGCATTGCGTGCCGCAGCCCAATTCCTGTTTCAAGCCCTGCAAGTCCAGGCCACGGCTGATGCCGGCACAGACCGCGCGTTGGCTGACGTTTTTGCAGTTGCACAGGGTTTTTGTGCCGACTGCCGCTGTTTCGGCGTTGCCCGGAGGCGCGCTCAGCGGTGCCAGCAGCAAGCGCCGTAGTTGTTGGTCGGCGCGGCCCTCAAGCCAAAGGTTTTGCAGCCAGTGTTGGGCGAGGGTTTCACCGGCCAGGCGAATCGCGGTGATCCGGCCGTTCTCGATCCGCACGCGTTTGCCAATGGAACGCCGTGGGTCGTCATAGGCCAGTACCGGACCGTCGTTGAGCGCCAGGTGTTGGTCAATATCACGCAAAAGTTGCGGATCAGGCGCGATGGCGCTGGCAGCGCGTATCAGCAGCGCGGGGCGTTCGCGACCGATTAGGCTGAGGCTCGCGTAGGAAAACGCCTCACAGAGCGGTCGTAGCGTCTCAAAATGCTGTTGAACATTGCCTTCGATCAGGGCGAATAGCCGCCACGGCAACTCAACAGGCTCAAGTCGCACGCCGCTGTGTTTGAGTTCTGGCTGTTTCGACAGCGGATCGAAGGCGGGCAGGGTGAGCGTATTCACGCCGCCCTTGAGAAAACGGTCACCAAAATGCATTGGTAGAAACGCCTGGCCGGGGCGCACGCAGTCGTCGCTGGCGACCGGCACGATCACCGCGCCACGCCGACTTTCCAGGTTGATCAGATCGCCGGGTTGCAAGCGATGCCGGATCAGTTCATCCGGGTGCAGGCTCAACACGGCTTCGCTGACATGTCCGAACAGCTGCGCAGCGGTGCCGGTGCGGCTCATGCCGTGCCATTGATCGCGCAAGCGACCGGTCATCAACGTCAGCGGGAAGTGTGTGTCGCGCTGTTCCTTGGCGGCGCAATACGGATCGGCCACAAACCGGGCGCGTCCGTTGGCGGTCGGGAATATGCCGTCGAGGTACAGGCGGGCAGTGCCGATGCTGGCGCCAGCGGGGAAGGGCCATTGCTGTGGGCCGAGGCGGTCGATCAGCTCATGACTGATGCCGGACAAGTCCAGATCGCGCCCGTGGGTCAGGTGTTTGTATTCGTCGAAGACCTGCGCCGGCGTTTCAAAGGTAAACAGGCTGTCTTGGCCGGGGCGTAGATGGTGTTCCAGGCGTTGTGCGAAATCCACGGTGATTGCCCAGTCGGAACGCGCTTCACCCGGTGCGACGATGGCCTGGCGAACGTGGGAAATACGCCGCTCGGAGTTGGTCACCGTGCCGTCCTTTTCGCCCCAACTGGCAGCGGGCAACAGCAGGTCGGCAAATGCCGCGGTTTCGGTGGTGCGAAAGGCTTCCTGCAATACCACAAACGGGCAGGCTTCCAGGGCGGCGCGCACAGCGGTCTGGTCCGGCAGCGATTGGGCGGGGTTGGTGCAGGCGATCCACAGGGCTTTGATTTTTCCGCTGCGAACCTGCTCAAACAGCTCGATCGCAGTGAGCCCGGTGTTTTCCGGCAGTTGATCAACGCCCCAGTAAGCCGCCACTTCCGCGCGATGTTCGGCATTGGCCGCTTCGCGGTGGCCTGGCAGCAAATTCGACAGACTGCCGGTTTCCCGTCCGCCCATGGCGTTTGGCTGACCCGTCAGGGAGAAAGGTCCTGCGCCGGGACGGCCGATTTGCCCGGTGGCCAGGTGCAGATTGATCAGCGCACTGTTTTTGGCGCTGCCGGCGGTGGACTGGTTCAGCCCCATGCACCACAGCGACAGAAACGTTTTGGAGGTGCCGACCCATTCGGCGCATTCCTGCAATTGCTCGACGCTGATCCCGCACAGCTGCGACACCATCGGTGGCGTGTAATCGCGCACCAGGTTCTTCAGCTCGGCCAAACCTTCGGTGTGAGCCTGGATGAAGTCGCGGTCGATCCAGTCTTCCCACAGCAACAGGTGCAAAATCCCATGGAACAAGGCGACATCGGTCCCGGGAAGAATCGCCAGGTGCAGGTCAGCCAAATCGCAGGTGTCGGTACGACGAGGGTCGATGACGATGACTTTCATCTGCGGACGACGGGATCTGGCTTCTTCGAGGCGACGAAACAGCACCGGGTGGGCGTAGGCCATGTTGCTGCCGACGATCATCACGCAGTCGCTCAACTCCAGGTCTTCGTAGCTGCACGGCGGCGCATCGGCGCCCAGGCTGCGCTTGTAACCGACCACCGCCGACGACATGCACAACCGCGAATTGCTGTCGATGTTGTTGGTTCCCACCAGCGCTCGCGCCAGTTTGTTGAAGGCGTAATAGTCTTCGGTCAGCAACTGCCCGGAAATGTAGAACGCTACGCTGTCCGGGCCGTGTTCGGTGATGGTCTGGGCGAAGACATTGGCCGCGTGATCGAGGGCGGTGTCCCAGTCGGTGCGGCTGCGGGCCAGGCCTTTGCCCAGGCGCAATTCGGGGTACAGCGCTCGCGCCGTCAGGTCGCCGGTCAGGTGCAGGGTCGAACCCTTGCTGCACAATTTGCCGAAGTTGGCCGGGTGGCTCGGATCGCCGCTGACGCCGAGGATTTGCTCGCCGTCATGCTCGATCAGCACGCCGCAGCCGACCCCGCAGTAGCAGCAGGTGGAAGCGGTGATCTGGTTCATCAGCTTGCTTCCCGACCAGGGTGTTTTGCGTCGCCGAGGGCCAGCCCCAGAAACGAAGAGCTGCCAAACATCAGGTGATCGCGGATCTCGTCGATGGCGTGATTCTCACGGATCTGCCGGAAATACCAACCGCCATCTTCCGTATCGCCGTACAGACAGGCGCCGACCAGTACGTCGTCCTTGATCACCAGTTTTTTGTAGATGCCGCCAATCGGGTCGGAGAGGGTGATGGTCTCGGTGCCTTCGCCACCCATGAAGTCGCCGGCGGAAAACAGGTCGATGCCGGTGACTTTCAGTTTGGTCGAGGTGACCGAGCCCTTGTAGGTGGCGAAGCCCAGCTGCGCGAGGTGGTTGGCGCAGACCTTGGCTTGCTCGAACAGCGGCGCGACCAGGCCGTAGGCGGTGCCACGGTGGCTGGCACACTCGCCAATCGCGTAGATCCGTGGGTCGTAGGTTTGCATCGTGTCATTGACCAGAATCCCGCGGTTGCAGGGGATGCCGGATTTTTCCGCCAGTTCGGTGCTGGGGCGGATGCCGGCAGCCATCACCACCAGGTCGGCGGGGATGATGTCGCCGTTCTTGAATTCAACCGACCCGACCCGGCCGTTACCGGCATCGTGCAGGGCCTGGGTTTGTTCGCGCAGGCGAAAATGCAGGCCGCGGGCTTCAAGCGCAGTTTGCAACAGTTCACCGCTGGTTTTATCCAGTTGCCGCTCCAGCAGCCATTCGCCGATGTGCACCACCGTGACGTGCATGCCGCGCAGCATGAGGCCATTGGCGGCTTCCAGGCCGAGCAGGCCGCCACCGATCACCACGGCGTGCTTGTGGGTTTTCGCGGTGTCGATCATGGCCTGGGTGTCGGCGATGTCGCGGTAGCCGATCACGCCCTGCAAGGTATTGCCGGGAATCGGCAGGATGAACGGGGTCGAGCCGGTGGCGATCAGCAGGCGATCGTATTCGGCTTCGGTGCCGTCATCGGCGATCACGCGACGTTTGATCCGGTCGATCTCCACCACTTTGCGGTTGAGCAGTAACTTGATGTTGTTGTCCAGGTACCAGTCGAGCTCGTTGAGCACGATCTCTTCAAAGGTCTGTTCGCCAGCCAGCACCGGCGACAGCAGGATGCGGTTGTAATTGGTATGGGGTTCGGCGCCGAAGACCGTGATGTCGTACAGCTCATTGCTCAGCTTGAGCAGCTCTTCCAGGGTGCGGACCCCGGCCATGCCGTTGCCGATCATCACCAGTTTTAGTTTTTTCATCAGGTTCTCCGGGGAGCTCGGACCCGCCTCAACAGGGCTTTCGGGTCTTGCTCGACAAATTTTGCGCAAACAAAAAAAGGCGTCCCGCTAGTTACCTAGCGAGGACGCCTTTGTCCTGGTCCCGTTCTCTCGGGGAGCGCATCCTTCGTCGTTGAAGGCTGGGCTTTATGTCTGTTGGGAGAGGTAATGCAGTGGTTGTGCCAAGTTGCCAGAACCCGTATTTAAAGAGGGAAATAACAGTTTTGAGTCAAAGCGTCCGACTTATTGCACCGAATCAAAGCGCGTCGCCCATTAATGGAGCGGCCTTTATTTAGATTTTCGTGTCCGTAATTGCGCCTTCGCGAGCAAGCCCGCTCCCACATTGGCAATGCGCTCACCTTGTGGGAGCGGGCTTGCTCGCGAAGGGCGCGACTGGGTATCAACCATGAAACACGAAAACCAACAGCACCAGATTCACCACCAACGACACCAGCGCCAACGTCCGCCAGACCTTCAACGGCTCACGCTCCAGCAACGGTCTGGGCCGCACACTCAAACTGCGCCGCTCGCCCTGTTCCAATAGCAGCAACCATTCTTCCGCCGTTTCAAAGCGCTGACCCGGATCCGCCGCCACCGCGCGCTCCAGGCTTTGCGCGATCCAGTCCGGCAGGTCGGGGCGGTAGCGGCTGGCGCTGACAGGCACGCCAAACCGTGGACGCTGGAAGGCCTCAATTTCACCGTAGGGATAATGCCCGGTCAGCAGTAAATACAGGGTCACACCGACGGCGTACAAATCCTGTTGCGGTGTCGGAGCCTCACCGCCAAAGGCTTCCGGTGCTATGTAGCTGGGGGTTCCCGGCAGGGCAGAGGGCTGATCTTCGGACAAACCTGGGCAGTAGGCGAGGCCGAAATCCAGCAGGCGCAACTCACCGTCGTCGCCCAGCAACAGGTTCTCCGGTTTGATATCACGATGAAGAATCTGTCGGCGATGCAGCATGCCGACGGCCTTCAGCAGGCGTTCGGCCAGATCCTGCCATTGCGCCAGCGGCAGCGCTGCAACACGTTCGTGCAACTCCGCCAGGGTTGATCCGGAATATTCGCGCATCACGTAGTACAAATGCTGACGCTGACTGGCGGCATGGACTTCAGGAAAATGCCGTCCGGCCACGCGTTTGAGAAACCATTCCTCCGACAGCAATGCCTGCCCGGCCAAGTGATCGTCGCGCAGCGCAGCGGGCAAGGTTTTCAGCAGCCAGGGTTGTTGTTGGCTGTCGCGAACCCGATAGAGCAACGATTGCTGGCTCTGGCCGAGAATCCCTTCGACCTGCCAACCCTCGAACGTCTGACCCGGTTTCAGCGCGGGAGGCAGCGGCCATTGCTGCAAATGAATCAGCGCGTCGCCGATGCTCGTTTCACCGAGGGCATCGACCCGCACCAACAGGGCGCTGGCATTGTCCTGGCTGCCAGCCAGATGCGCAGCGCTGACCAAGGTTTGCGCAGCGCTGTGCAAGTCCGGTTGATCGCGCAGAATCGCCGCAATAGCCGTGTCGCCCAGCACCGCCCAGATGCCATCGCTGAGCAGCACAAAGCTCTCATCGAGGCGCAATTCACCGTCGAGAAAATCCAGGACCAGATGCTGATCGAGCCCCAGCGCACGCTTGAGCACATGCTGCATGCCCGGTTGATCCCAGACGTGATCCTCGCTGACCCGTTGCAAGGTGTCGGCGTGCCAGCGATAAACCCGGCAATCGCCCACATGCGCCAAGGTAAAACGCCTGCCGCGCATGACCAAGGCACTGACCGTGGTGAGCAGCGGTTGCCCACCGCCATTGGCCTGCAGCCAGCGATTTTGCGCCAGCAGCAGGCGGTCCAGCGCTTGCGCGACACCCCAGGTTTCCGGGGTGGCGTAATAGTCCAGCGCCAGGGCCTGCAAGGTCGAACGGGCGGCGAGCCCGCCGTCGGCGCACTGGCTGACCCCGTCGGCGATGGCGAACAGGTAACCCTTGCTCGCCGCCAGCGCCGGGGCCGGAGTGACCAGGCGCAGGGCGTCCTGATTTTCCTCGCGAGGGCCGATGGCGCTCGCTTCGGCAAAACTCAGTTGCAGGCTCATTGCGGTCTCAGACCCGGGCAGCGGTCACAGCGGCCGAACCCCAAGTGGTTCTCCAGCGACGTTTCACCCCGTGCAGACCGAACCAGGCGAGTACGCCGAGGCTGGCGAACAACCACAAGGCCAGTTGATAGCTGCCGGTGCTTTGCTTGATCGCACCCATGCCCGCCGCCAGGGCGAAACCGCCGATGCCGCCGGCCATGCCGATCAAACCGGTCATCACGCCGATCTCCCGACGAAAACGCTGCGGCACCAATTGGAAAACCGCGCCGTTACCCGCACCCAGACCGAGCATGGTGCAGACGAAAAGCGCCAGTGCCGCGTAGGAACTCGGCAGGTTGAAACCCACCGCCGCGATGCAGACCGCTGCGACCGTGTACATGCCCAGCAACGTGCGGATACCACCAAAACGGTCAGCCAGTGCGCCGCCCAATGGACGCATCAGGCTGCCACCGAACACGCAGGCCGCGGTGTAGTAGCCGGCGGTCACAGGGCTCAGGCCGTATTGGTCGTTGAAGTAGCCGGGCAGGGCGCTGGCCAGGCCGATGAAGCCGCCGAAGGTCACGCTGTAGAAGAACATGAACCACCAACTGTCGCGGTCGCCCAGTGCTTTCAAATAGTCGGACATGGACTTGGCTTTCGGCCGCTCAGGGGCGTTTTTGGCCAGCCAGGCGAACACGATGATGGTCAGGATCAGCGGGATCAGGGCGAAACCGAACACGTTGCTCCAGCCGAAGGCGGCCGCCAGCACCGGGGCGATCAATGCGGCGAGCACGGTGCCCGAGTTGCCGGCACCGGCGATGCCCAAGGCCTTGCCTTGATGTTGCGGCGGATACCATTGCGAGGCGAGCGGCAGCGCGACGGCGAACGACGCACCGGCCATACCGAGGAACAGGCCCAGCACCAGCGCCTGCTCGTAGCTGTGGATGCCGAGTTTCCAGGCACCGAACAACGCACAGATAACGATTACCTGGCCGATCAGCCCGGCAGTTTTTGGCGACAGTCGATCAGCCAGCAAGCCCATCACAAAGCGCAGCACGGCGCCGGCCAGAATCGGCGTGGCGACTACGAGCCCGCGCTGTTGGGTGGTCAGGTGCAGGTCGGCGGCGATTTGCACCGCCAAGGGGCCGAGCAGGTACCAGACCATGAAGCTCAGGTCGAAATAGAGGAACGCTGCGAACAATGTCGGCGTATGACCGGATTTCCAGAAGCTTGAATTCATCGCGCACCTCAGCTGTAGGGAGTCTCGAGAAGGAGTCAGGAGCTTGCAGGTGGGGCGCCGCCTCGGCCGCACCACCGGCCCCGATCTCTGGGGCCAAAACGAAAAAACGCCGCCACCCGATTCGCCATGGGCAAATGAGGTGAGCGACGTCTTTGTCGTAGGTGGGGCAACCGCCGTTGGTTACCTGTATGGATTACTTAGCGAGATCTGTGCCAACACCTTGATACCGAGTTGCGGCCATTCGCGGGCAAGCCTCGCTCCTACGAGTTTTGTGGTGGGATCAGATGTTGTGGGCGACACAAAACCTGTAGGAGCGAGGCTTGCCCGCGAAGGCGTCTTCACAGGCTGCGCAAGGCCTCAGCCCAACAACTCACTCATGGCAATAATCTGCTCCGCCACCTGAATCAGCTTCTGCTGCCGGCTCATGGCCTGGCGGCGCATCAGGGTGTAGGCCTCTTCCTCGTTGCAGTCCTTCATTTTCATCAGCAACCCCTTGGCCAGCTCGATGCGCTTGCGCTCAGCCAGTTGCTGGTCGCGGGCATTGAGTTGGGCGCGCAGGGCCTGGTCGCTTTCAAAGCGGGCCATGGCCACGTCGAGAATCGGCTGCAAGCGTTGTGCGTGAATGCCTTCGACGATGTAGGCGCTGACGCCGGACTTGATCGCCTGACGCATCACATCGGGATCGTGTTCATCGGTAAACATCACAATCGGCCGCGGCTGATCGCGGGAAACCAGCACCACTTGCTCCATCACATCGCGGCTCGGTGACTCGGTATCGATCAGGATCACGTCCGGACGCACCGTTTCGACGCGCGCGGGCAGGTCGATGGTCAGGCCCGATTCGTCGATAACCTCGAACCCGGCCTCGGTCAGCGCCGCTTTCAGGCGACCGACTTTCTTCGCCGTGTCGTTGATCAGCAGGATACGCAACATATTCGCAGTCTCCTGTCAGCGGCTGGCGATGAGGGGCGAGCTGTCGCTCATGGCGTGCAGCTTGAAACTGCGGGCATAGCCGGTCGGGTCGGAGCCGTCCCAGATTTTGCCGTCGATCAACTGGCTGCTGCGCATCTCCTGACTCCCGGCGGCAACACTGACTGCGCTGGCGGCCTCACGGTACAAGTCTAGTTGCTGGACCTGGCGGGCCACGCCGAGGTAATCCGGGTCGTCGCGCAACAAGCCCCAGCGACGGAACTGGGTCATGAACCACATACCGTCGGACAAGTACGGCACGTTGACCTCGCCGCTCGCATGGAAGCGCAGCGCGTGCGGGTCTTGCCAGCGATTGCCGAGGCCATCGGCGTAGTCGCCGAGCAAGCGCGGTTCGATGCAATCGAGCGGCGCATCAAGGTATTCCGGCGCGCTCAACAGCTTCGCGGTGCTGCGGCGGTTTTCGCTGCTGTCTTCGATGAAGCGACTGGCTTCGAGGATCGCCATCACCAGCGCCCGAGCGGTGTTGGGGTACTGCTCGACAAAGGCGCGGGTGCAGCCGAGGACTTTTTCCGGGTGGTCGGGCCAGATGGTCTGGCTCGTCGCCATGGTGAACCCCAGATTCTGTTTCACCGCGCTGGCGGACCACGGCTCGCCGACGCAGAAGCCATCGATACGCCCGGCTTGCAGGTGCGCGACCATTTGCGGCGGCGGCACCACCACGCTGTCGACGTCCTGCAACGGATGAATGCCCTGACTCGCGAGCCAGTAATACAGCCACATGGCGTGGGTGCCCGTGGGAAATGTCTGGGCGAAAGTCAGTTTTGGGCGACTTTGGTGCACGTGCCGGTCGAGTGCTTCAGGACTGGTCACCCCCAAGGCCTGCAAGCCGTGAGAGAGATTAATGCTCTGGCCGTTCTGGTTCAGGCCCATGAGCACCGCCATGTCGGTCGGCGCCACGCCGCCGATGCCCAGGTGCACGGCGTAAATCAGTCCGTACAGGCTGTGGGCGGCGTCGAGTTCGCCGCTGACCAGTTTGTCCCGCAGGTTGGCCCAGGACGACTGACGCTTGAGGTTCAGCGTCAGGCCGTAAGGCTGGGCGAAACCCTGCGTGGCCGCGACCACTACCGAGGCGCAGTCGCTCAGGGCCATAAAGCCGAGGTTGATTTCAGTCTTTTCCGGGGCATCGCTGCCATTGACCCAGGCCAATGGGCCCGCTGTGGTTTCATTCATGGCTAAACACCTTCCAAAAAAAAGCGCCGTACCGGGCTGCTTGCCGGGGCAAGGCCAGGTGACGACGCCTTTGTCTTTCGACTCATCCCGCCGTTGGCATGAGTGCTGATGTCTTTGTCGGTGCAAGGCATATGCCATCGCCCGCTGATTTTGTTGCGCGCCTCGCTTGCAACCCCGATGCCCGGCTATAATCGCCGCCTCATTTCGCCGCCATTCGAGTCAAAACCGCCCATGTACACCCTGGCCCGTCAGCTGTTGTTCAAACTTTCCCCGGAAACCTCCCACGATCTGTCCCTGGACCTGATCGGCGCGGGCGGACGTTTGGGCCTCAACGGTTTGCTGTGCAAGGCGCCGGCGAAAATGCCGGTGAACGTCATGGGCCTGGAATTCCCGAACCCGGTGGGTCTGGCGGCCGGTCTGGACAAGAACGGCGCGGCCATCGACGGTTTTGCCCAACTCGGTTTTGGCTTTGTCGAAATCGGCACCATTACGCCACGCCCTCAGCCGGGCAACCCGAAACCACGGATTTTCCGTCTGCCGGATGCCGAGGCGATCATCAACCGCATGGGTTTCAACAACCTCGGTGTCGATCACCTGCTGGCCCGCGTGGCGGCGGCCAAGTACAAGGGCGTGCTGGGCATCAACATCGGCAAGAACTTCGATACACCGGTTGAGCGCGCCGTCGACGACTACCTGATCTGCCTGGACAAGGTCTACGCCCACGCCAGCTACGTGACGGTCAACGTCAGCTCGCCGAACACCCCGGGCCTGCGCAGCCTGCAATTCGGCGATTCGCTCAAGCAATTGCTGGCTGATCTGGCGACCCGTCGCGCCGAACTGGCCCTGCGCCACGGCAAACATGTACCGCTGGCGATCAAGATCGCGCCGGACATGACCGACGAAGAAACCGCGCAGGTTGCGCAGGCGTTGATCGAAACCGGGATGGACGCGGTGATTGCCACCAACACCACCCTTAGCCGCGTGGGCGTCGAAGGCATGGAACACGGTGACGAGGCGGGCGGTCTGTCCGGCGCACCGGTTCGCGAGAAGAGCACCCACACCGTGAAGGTGCTGGCGGCGGAATTGGCCGGTCGCTTGCCGATCATCGCCGTGGGCGGCATCACCGAAGGCAAGCACGCGGCCGAGAAAATCGCCGCAGGCGCGAGCCTGGTGCAGATCTACTCCGGCTTCATCTACAAAGGCCCGGCGTTGATTCGTGAATCAGTGGACGCCATCGCCGCCCTGCGCTGACCGGTCAATGTAGGAGCTGTGTAGGAGCTGTCGAGTGAAACGAGGCTGCGATCTTTTGATCTTGCTTTTAAAAAGATCAAGATCAAAAGATCGCAGCCTCGTTTCACTCGACAGCTCCTACAAGGGATGTGTGGGTACTGGAAGAACAGGCATAAAAAAGGGCACCTCGAAGGTGCCCCTGGGCCGGAGCCCGCCGCCCGGATGGGGCGTGCGTGGTAAGTCGTTACGTAATCAGATTGTCGTGTCGGAGTGTTGTGCCCTGTGTTAGCCGACGGCGTGAAGTTCGTTGAGTCTGTGGATTCCCGCAGTGCCGGTCATACCGTCCCAGTTGTCGCCGCGTCCTTCTCGCCAGCCGTTAATCCAGGCTTGGCGTACCGACGGTAGAGTAAATGGGCAAAGCTCACGGGATTTGCCACCAACGCCATATTGATATCCGCGCAAAAATGCTCTTTCCAACGGATCACGCTTAAGTCTTCTCATAGGGTGTTGCCCTCACTTGTTGACTGTATTTATCGCGTCGACCTCAATTGAGGTCTGGCAGAAAAAAACTCCTGCCGTTGGGGCTCGCTGCCGGCGTCGCGAGCCAAGGTGTTGACGTCGTTGCGGCGTCAACCTGTATTGAGTTCTAACCAATGCGTCACATCGAGGGAATGATCGTTTTGTCATAAGAACGTAACCATAAAGATGCTAAGGCCATAAGTAACACGATGTTTGTCCCGTGTTTATTGGTCAAAGCCCTGTATGATCGGCCCCCCGCAGGATGATGGGGTTAATCCTTTAGTGAGAATGGCTCCTGTTGAGCAGGACGACTATTCGACGAAGGGTCGGCTTATGACATTTTGTTGCATCAACTTTTTTATCTGCCTGTGCATCTAAGCTCTTCTAACCTGAGCAGCACGGGTGGGACGGCACACCTTCGTGCCACGCGGGCGCTCTTTTAGAAAAGCGCCTGATTGAAAACCGGGCCGGCAATGCGTTGCCGGTTCACTTAGCTAAAGGCTCTGGAATTACCATGTCCGATCGTTTCGAACTCTTCCTCACTTGCCCAAAAGGCCTTGAAGGCCTGCTTATCGAGGAAGCCGTCGGGCTTGGCCTTGAAGAAGCGCGTGAGCACACCTCGGCTGTGCGCGGCATGGCTACCATGGAAACCGCATATCGCCTGTGCCTGTGGTCGCGTCTGGCGAACCGGGTGCTGCTGGTGCTCAAGCGGTTCCCGATGAAAGACGCCGAAGACCTGTACCACGGCGTGCTCGACATCGAGTGGCAAGACCACATGCTCAACGACGGCACCCTGGCCGTCGAGTTCAGCGGTCACGGCTCGGGCATCGACAACACCCACTTCGGCGCCCTGAAAGTCAAAGACGCCATCGTCGACAAACTGCGCACCCCGCAAGGCGACCGCCCGTCCATCGACAAGCTCAACCCGGACCTGCGCATTCACCTGCGCCTGGACCGTGGCGAAGCGATCCTGTCCCTTGACCTCTCCGGCCACAGCCTGCACCAGCGCGGATATCGCTTGCAGCAGGGCGCGGCGCCTCTGAAGGAAAACCTCGCGGCCGCGATCCTGATCCGTTCCGGCTGGCCGCGCATCGCCGCCGAGGGCGGCGCACTGGCTGACCCGATGTGCGGTGTCGGTACGTTCCTCGTCGAAGCGGCCATGATCGCTGCCGACATGGCGCCGAACCTGCGTCGCGAGCAGTGGGGTTTCACTGCCTGGCTTGGTCACGTGCCGGCGCTGTGGAAAAAGCTCCACGAAGAAGCCACCGAACGCGCCGCGGCCGGTCTGGCCAAGCCACCGCTGTGGATTCGCGGTTACGAAGCCGACCCGCGCCTGATTCAACCGGGCCGCAACAACGTTGAACGCGCCGGTCTGAGCGAGTGGATCAAAATCTACCAGGGTGAAGTCGGCACCTTCGAGCCGCGCCCGGACCAGAACCAGAAAGGCCTGGTGATCTGCAACCCTCCTTACGGCGAGCGTCTGGGCGACGAAGCAAGCTTGCTTTATCTCTACCAGAACCTCGGCGAGCGTCTGCGTCAGGCTTGCCTGAATTGGGAAGCGGCCGTATTCACCGGCGCGCCGGACCTGGGCAAGCGCATGGGCATCCGCAGCCACAAACAGTATTCGTTCTGGAACGGCGCCTTGCCGTGCAAACTGCTGCTGATCAAAGTCACTCCGGACCAGTTCGTCACCGGTGAACGTCGCACTCCGGAGCAGCGTCAGGTCGAGCGTGAGCAGGCTGAAGTCGAAGTCGCCGACAACGACGTAGCACCCGGCAAGTACGAGAAGTACAACAAGAACGGCAACCCGATCAAACCGGCCCCGGTGGTGATCGAGCAACCGCGCTTGAGCGAAGGCGGGCAGATGTTTGCCAACCGTCTGCAAAAGAACCTCAAGGCGTTGGGCAAGTGGGTCAAGCGTGAAGGCATTGATTGCTACCGCGTCTACGATGCCGACATGCCGGAATATTCCATGGCCATCGACCTGTATCAGGATTGGGTCCACGTCCAGGAATACGCTGCACCGAAGTCCATCGACCCGGAAAAAGCCTCGGCGCGCATGTTTGATGCCCTGGCGGCGATTCCGCAGGCCTTGAACATCGACAAGAGCCGCGTGGTGGTCAAGCGTCGCGAGCGTCAGAGCGGCACCAAGCAATACGAACGCCAAGCGGCGCAGGGCAAGTTCGTCGAGGTCAGCGAAGGCGGCGTGAAGCTGCTGGTCAACCTCACCGATTACCTCGACACCGGGCTGTTCCTCGATCACCGCCCAATGCGTATGCGCATCCAGAAAGAGGCCGCCGGCAAGCGCTTCCTCAACCTGTATTGCTACACCGCGACCGCCAGCGTTCACGCGGCCAAGGGCGGCGCGCGCAGCACCACCAGCGTCGACCTGTCGAAAACCTACCTGGACTGGGCGCGTCGCAACCTGTCGCTGAACGGTTTCTCTGACAAGAACCGTCTGGAGCAGGGTGACGTGATGGCCTGGCTCGACGCCAGCCGTGACGAGTACGACTTGATCTTCATCGACCCGCCGACATTCTCCAACTCCAAGCGCATGGAAGGGATCTTCGACGTGCAGCGCGATCAGGTGCAATTGATCGACCTGGCCATGGCGCGCCTGGCGCCGGGCGGCGTGTTGTATTTCTCCAACAACTTCCGCAAGTTCACGCTCGAGGAAAACCTCGCCGCGCGTTATGCCGTTGAAGAAATCACCGCCCAGACCATCGATCCGGATTTCGCCCGTAACGGCAAGATCCACCGTGCCTGGAAAATCACGGCCCGTTGACAGAAAAGTGATTGGATCCACAGAGCCTTGATTTTTAAAGGCTCTTTGGTTCTTTCTGTGCTGGTCAAATTAGTGGCTAATAGCTATAACTCAACTCATGGCCAATGGGCTTTCCCGCACCTGGCGTTTTGAGTTGCGTCTATGTCGTTGCACGCCGTGCGTCCCAAGATCCTGGGTTTTATCAGTGAAGATGTCTCGGCCTGGCTGGTCGCGCTGCTGGTATTGCTCGTCGGCGGGATTCTTACCGGATTGCTGGCCTGGTCGACGCTGAATCTGTATCACCATCAATTGCGGCAACGTTTCCAGCTGCTCGCCAGCGAACGTTACAGCCGTATCGAAGAACGTTTCGAAGATCAGGAGCAGCGTCTCGACGGCCTGCGCCGGTTCTTCTCCAATTCCGAGTCGGTCTCCCGCGAGGAGTTCGACGGCTACACCCAACCCTTGCTGCACCGCACTCAGGCGTATTCATTCGCGGCGCGGGTCACCCGTGCCGAGCGGGCAGAGTTCGAGCGCAAAGTGCGCGAAGAAGAAGGTTTGAGCAACTTCACCCTGCGTGAGCTCAATGCCGAGGGCCAACTGCAATTGGCGGCCGAACGGGATGAATACGTGGCGGTGCTCTACAGCCAGACCCGAAGCCGCCTCGGCTCGCCGCTCGGATACGACTTGTTTGCCCAGCCGTTGCGCCGCGCCACCCTGGATCGGGCCGACAAATCGGGCAGCATGGCGGTGTCGCAGCCGATGCATCTGGTCAGCATCGAGCCGGCCTATGCGCGGGGGGTGCTGCTGGTGGCGCCGGTGAAGCGTCAGAGTGATGCGGCAACGCCGAGCGCCAAACCCTACGGTTATGTCATGGCGGTGATCAGCATGCGCCAGTTGCTGGCGGACGGGTTGCCGGAGGCCAGTTATGACTATCTTTCGGTACGCATCCTTGACCTGTCCACCGACGATCAGCACGAAGTGCTTTACGAGTCCTATAACCCGCCTGCGCCGAGTGAATTGTCCGCGACACGCCTGTTGCGCATGGCCGACCACGACTATCAAGTCGACATCCTGCCCAGCGAAGCCTTTCTGAAGGCCAACCATTCCTCGGTGAGCAGCCTGGTGGTGCTCGGTGGCTTGCTCAGCGTGCTGCTCAGTGCGTTGCTCTACGTGCTGGTCAGCCAGCGTCAGCGCGCGTTGAAAATGGTCGAGCAGCGCACCCAGGAATTGCACGCCCGCGAGCAGGAATTGCGCGGCACTCACGGCCAGTTGCGCGGCGTGCTGGATGCCGCGACGCAAGTGGCGATCATTGCCACCGACCTGCGTGGCGTCATCAGCACCTTCAATGCCGGGGCCGAACAAATGCTCGGTTACTCCAGCGCTGACGTGGTGGGGCACATGACCCTGGAAAATCTGCACTTTCCCCGGGAGCTGGTGGCTCGCTCGGCGGAGTTGAGCGCGCGCTATGGCAAGCCGATCCCGACCTGTCAGGCGATGTTGGTCGAAGGCGGAGAAGAGGGCGGTCACGAAGCGCGGGAGTGGACGCTGGTCCGTCAGGACGGCAGCCATTTGACCGTGAACATGCTCGCGACCCCGGTACTCGACGAGCAAGGCTTGTGGGTCGGGCATCTGGCGGTTTGCATCGACATCACCGAACGTAAACGCGTTCACGAGGCTTTGGCCGCACGGGATCTGTTGCTGAAAAAGCTCAGCGCCCATGTGCCCGGTGGCATTTATCAATTCAAGATGGAATTCGACGGTCGTTTCAGTGTGATCTACGCCAGCGACGGGATTCGCGAAATCTACGAGCTCGAACCGGATGTGCTGCTGCTCAACGCGGAAGCGATTTTCACGCGGATTCATCCACAGGACACCACCCGCGTACGCGCCTCGATCCGCGCCTCGGCGGACACGCTCAGCCCGTGGCGTGAGGAATACCGTGTGCAACTGCCGCAGCGTGGCCTGCGCTGGGTGCGCGGCGAGGCGACTCCGGAGGAATTGCCGGGCGGCGGAGTGCTTTGGCATGGCTACATCTCGGACATTTCCGACCTGAAGCGGGTGGAAGAAGAGCTGCGGGCGCTGTCGATCACCGACTCGCTGACCGGGATCCACAACCGCCGCTATTTCCAGGAACGCCTGACCACCGAAATGGCCCGGGTCGAGCGCGGTGGCGGCGAGTTGTCGGTGATCATGCTCGACATCGACCACTTCAAACGCATCAATGACCTGCATGGACACGCCGTGGGCGATCGGGTGTTGCAAGCCGTGTGCGAGCGCATCGGCCATCGTCTGCGACGTACCGACGTGTTCTGTCGCCTGGGTGGCGAGGAATTCATGGTGCTGTGCCCGGACATCGACGGCGAACAGGCGCAGGTGCTGGCCTTGCAGCTGTGGCAAGGATTGCGCAGCTCACCGATCGAAGGCGTGGGGACCGTGACCGCGAGTTTCGGGATTGCCAGTTGGCGAGTCGGGGAGGGCGCGGACGCGCTGTTGCTGCGGGCGGATTCGGGGGTTTACGCGGCGAAGCAGGCGGGACGGGATCGGGTCGAGCCGCAAACCAGCTAAAGGTGCATGCAAAACCCCTGTGGGACGGGCTTGCTCGCGAATGCGGTGTGTCAGTCAGCATCAATGTCGACTGATACTCCGTATTCGCGAGCAAGCCCGCTCCCACATTTGGATCTGTGGTGTTTTGAGGAACGGGGTTAGAGCACCGAAGCCGTTTCCGGCACTTTCGGCTGGCGATACAGGTCCAGCAGCACCTGATCCAGCACCGACGATGCGCCAAACGGGGCCTTGTCATTGAGGATCGCCACCACCGCCCAGGTGTTGCCGTTGACGTCACGGCTGAAACCGGAGATTGCGCGTACGGTGTTCAAGGTGCCGGTCTTGACGTGGGCTTCGCCGCGCATCGCCGTGGTTTTCAGGCGTTTGCGCATGGTGCCGTCGGTGCCGGCAATCGGCATCGAACTGATGAACTCGGCGGAATAAGGGCTGCGCCATGCGGCTTGCAGCATCGCCGCCATTTCACGGGCGCTCACGCGTTCGGCACGGGACAGGCCGGAGCCGTTTTCCATCACCAGGTGCGGCGCGGTGATGCCTTTTTTCGCCAGCCACTGACGCACCACGCGCTGGGCAGCCTTGGCGTCGTCACCGTCGGCGTCGGTGCGGAATTTCTGGCCCAGGCTCAGGAACAGCTGCTGAGCCATGGTGTTGTTACTGTATTTGTTGATGTCGCGAATGATTTCCGCCAGATCCGGCGAGTAGGCACGGGCCAGCACTTTGGCGTTGCTCGGCGTCGGCGCCAGACGATCCTTGCCTTGGATGCTGCCGCCCAGTTCCTTCCAGATCGCGCGCACGGCACCGGCGGTGTAGGTCGCGTGGTCAAGCAGCGACAGATACGTCTGCGAGCTGCAGCCATCGCCCAATTGACCGCCGACCGTCACGGTCACGCTGCCATCGGGCTGGGTCACCGGGTTGTAGCGCACGCCACCGGTGCATTGCTTGGAGTTGACTGCTTTGACCTGATTCTCGATGTTGATGCTGGCAATCGGCGGTTCCACCGACACCAGGACCCGGCCGTTGTCGTTGCGCGCCACGAAGCGCAGGGCCTTGAGGTTGACCATCAGCGAGTCTGGCTTGACCAGGAACGGCTTGTTGTCGTCATTGCCGTCATCGTTGAATTCGGGCAGTTGCGGTTGCACGAAGAAACCGCGGTCCAGCACCAGGTCACCGGTGATTTGCGTCACGCCGTTGGCGCGCAGGTCACGCATCAGCAGCCAGAGCTTTTCCATGTTCAGTTTCGGATCGCCGCCACCCTTGAGGTAGAGGTTGCCGTTGAGGATGCCGCCGCTGAGGGTGCCGTCGGTGTAGAACTCGGTTTTCCACTGGTGATTCGGGCCGAGCATTTCCAGCGCGGCATAGGTGGTCACCAGTTTCATGGTCGAGGCCGGGTTGACCGACACGTCAGCGTTGTAAATGGTCGGGGTGCCCGGGCCGTTCAACGGAATCATCACCAGCGACAGGGCGTTGTCCGGAAGCTTGCTGGCTTTGAGGGCTTTTTCGACGTTGGGTGACAGACCGGTGTTGATAGGGGCGGCGGAAACGGAGAAGGCCAGAGGAAGAATAAAACCGGCCAGCAACAATGGACGCAAAGATTTGATCATGTGAAATAAAACCCTACATTCGAGGGGAAAAAAGACGAGGGCATGAAGATAAATTCCCTCAGTGGTCATGAAAGTGTCGGCATTATGCCCCAAGGTGTAACGGCTTGTGCCTTGCCGTGGCCTTCTAATCCGCAATTTTTTTACCGACGGTCAGCGACGCGCCCCAGAGAGTCGGGCAATTAGCGGCTTAAACTGCTAAAGTGCCGCCCGTTATTACTTATGAGGATTGTTCCAATGGCGACTAACCGTTCCCAGCGTCTGCGCAAAAAACTGTGCGTCGATGAATTTCAAGAGCTGGGTTTCGAACTGAACCTGGATTTCAAAGAAGATTTGGCTGATGAAGCCATTGATGCTTTCCTCGACGCGTTCCTGAAAGAAGCCATGGAAGCCAACGGTCTGGGCTATGTTGGCGGCGACGACTTCGGTCTGGTTTGCCTGCAGAAACGTGGCTCGGTATCCGAAGAGCAGCGCGCTGCTGTTGAAGCCTGGCTCAAAGGCCGCAGCGAACTGACCGAAGCAACCGTCAGCCCGCTGATCGACGTCTGGTACCCGGAAAAGCCGATCAATCCGGTAGCTTGATGTCATAAGAAACGGCGACCCAAGGGTCGCCGTTTTTTTTAAGAGCAAAAGATCGCAGCCTCGTTGCACTCGACAGCTCCTACATTGGAATGCGCTTTCCCTGTAGGAGCTGTCGAGTGCAACGAGGCTGCGATCTTTTGCTTTTCAGGCTTTACGCCAATTCAGAATCACCAGCGTCAACACCCCCGCCACAATCCCCCAAAATGCCGAACCAATGGAAAACAGCGTCAGCCCCGACGCCGTGACCATAAAGGTAATCAACGCCGCCTCGCGTTCCTTCACTTCGGTCATGGCAATACTCAGGCCATTGATGATCGAGCCGAACAGCGCCAGCGCCGCAATCGACAGCACCAGCTCTTTAGGCAGCGCCGCGAACAACGCCGCCAGCGTTGCGCCGAACACCCCGGCAATCCCGTAGAAAATCCCGCACCAGACCGCCGCCGTGTAGCGCTTGTTGCGATCCTCATGGGCATGCGGCCCGGTGCAGATTGCCGCGCTGATGGCCGCCAGGTTGATCCCGTGGGAGCCAAATGGCGCCAGCAGCAGCGAGGCGATGCCGGTGGTGGTGATCAGCGGCGAGGCGGGCACGGTGTAGCCGTCGGCGCGCAATACGGCGATGCCGGGCATGTTCTGCGAGGTCATCGCCACCACAAACAACGGAATACCGATGCTGATGGTCGCGGCCAGGGAGAAGTGCGGCGTGGTCCAGACCGGCGTCGCCACTTCCAGATGGAAACCGCTGAAGTCCAGCAACCCCATGAACCCGGACAACGCCGTGCCGATCAGCAATGCCGCGAGCACCGCGTAACGCGGCGACAGGCGTTTGACCAGCAAATAAGTGAAGAACATCCCCAGCACCAGCCCGGTGCGATGTTGCGCAGCGACGAAGATTTCACTGCCGATTTTGAACAGAATCCCCGCCAGCAACGCTGCGGCCAATGACGCCGGAATCTTTTTCACCAGTCGTTCGAAGCTACCGGTCAGGCCGCAAATGGTCACCAGCACTGCGCAAGTGATGTAGGCACCGATGGCTTCGCCGTAGCTCACGCCGCCCAGGCTGGTGATCAACAACGCCGCGCCGGGCGTCGACCAGGCGATGGTGATTGGCGTGCGGTAACGCAGGGACAGGCCGATCGAGCACACCGCCATGCCAATCGAGATCGCCCAGATCCACGACGAAATCTGCCCGCTGGTCAGGCCCGCCGCTTGTCCGGCCTGAAACATCAGGACCAGGGAGCTGGTGTAACCGGTCATCATCGCGATGAAGCCGGCAACGATCGCCGACGGTGACGTATCGGCCAGAGGGCGGAGCTGCGTGTGCGTGGCGTCGTTCATGACAGCGGTGTTCCTTGTTCGGTTAAAGACATCGGATCAACGCTGAACCCTGTAGGAGCGAGGCTTGCCCGCGAAGGCGTCGTATCAGTCGATATCAATGTTGACTGACACCACGCCTTCGCGGGCAAGCCTCGCTCCTACAGGTATCGTGTTCAGGCAGCGGATTCTGCGATCAAGCCTAAACTCAAAAGTAACCAACCGTTGCGATACAGCAGAAGCGACAAACAGCCGTACAGTCGTGTTGCCACCATCCATTGTGTACAATCGCGGTGTTTTTTACGCGATACTTGCCAGCGACCCACTGTGCCGTATTACAGTCACGGTCAATTCGCCGCAGTTCTCCCGACTCGAGTGCCCATGAACGAACAGTTGCAGCCCCTCAAGAAACAACCGCGAGCAGGCAAAGCCGGCCGCAGCGGTACCCAGGACGATATTGTCTACGCGCATATCTTCGAGGCCATCCTCGAACAGCGTCTGGCGCCCGGCACCAAGTTGAGCGAAGAAGCGCTGGGGGAAATTTTTGGGGTCAGTCGCACCATCATTCGCCGCGCGCTGTCGCGCCTGGCCCATGAAGGCGTCGTGCTGCTGCGTCCGAATCGCGGTGCTGTCGTCGCCAGCCCAAGTGTTGAAGAGGCCCGTCAGGTGTTCCTGGCGCGGCGTCTGGTAGAGCGCGCAATCACTGAACTTGCAGTTCAGCACGCCACTGCCGAGCAGATTGCCGAGTTGCGGCAGATGGTCAACGACGAACGCGACAGCTTCTCCCGTGGCGATCGCGGTGCCGGTATCCGTTTGTCGGGCGAGTTCCACCTGAAACTGGCCGAAGCGGCGAAGAACGCACCGCTGATCAGCTTCCAGCGCAGCCTGGTGTCCCAGACGTCGCTGATCATCGCCCAGTACGAAAGCGGCAACCGTTCCCACTGTTCCTATGACGAACACACCCAACTGATCGACGCCATCGAAGCGCGTAACGGTGAGTTGGCGGTGAATTTGATGATGCATCACATGGATCATATCGACAGCAAACTCAACCTCGACGAAGAAAGTGCGTCGGATGATTTGCATGCGGTGTTCTCGCATTTGTTGCAGACCAAGAAGCCAGGGCGGCCAGCGGTCAAGCTCTGATTGTCAGTTGTTGCTGAAAAGATCGCAGCCTCGTTGCACTCGACAGCTCCTACATTGGAACGCGTACCCGTGTAGGAGCTGTCGAGTGCAACGAGGCTGCGATCTTTTGATCTTTCTGACAGCCAACAAAAATCCCCCGGTGCGATAAAGCAACGGGGGATTTTTTTATGCTCGAAAAACCTTAACGCTGATGCACCTGATTCCCCGCCGCATACGTCTGCAGAACAGCCCGGTCATCCCCCAGCGTCATCAACACAAACAACGTCTCGGCAATGTTGTTCGCCTGCTTCAAGCGATAGCTCAGCAACGGCGTGGCGTTGTAATCCAGCACCAGGAAGTCGGCGTCAGTGCCCGGTTGCAGGGTGCCGATCTTGTCTTCAAGACGCAGCGCACGCGCACCGCCGAGGGTCGCCAGGTACAGCGATTTGAACGGACTCAGGCGCGCACCTTGCAGTTGCATGACCTTGTACGCCTCGTTCAACGTTTGCAGCAGCGAGAAACTGGTGCCGCCGCCCACGTCCGTGCCCAGCCCGACATTGAGTTTGTGCTTCTCGGCCATCGGCAGGTTGAACAGGCCGCTGCCGAGGAAGAAGTTGGAAGTCGGGCAGAACGCAATCGCCGAACCGGTTTCCGCCAGCCTCGCGCATTCGTCGTCGCACAGGTGCACGCCGTGGGCGAACACCGAGCGCTCGCCCAGCAATTGGTAATGATCGTAAACGTCCAGGTAGCCCTTGCGCTCCGGGAACAGCTCCTTGACCCACTCGACTTCCTTCAGGTTTTCACTGATGTGGGTCTGCATGTACAGGTCCGGATATTCGCTGAGCAGCTGGCCGGCGAGGGTCAGTTGTTCCGGGGTGCTGGTCGGGGCGAAGCGCGGGGTGACCGCGTAGTGCAGGCGGCCCTTGCCGTGCCAGCGCTCAATCAGCGCCTTGCTTTCGACGTAGCTGGATTCGGCGGTGTCGGTCAGGTAGTCCGGCGCGTTGCGGTCCATCATCACCTTGCCGGCGATCATTCGCAGGTCCAGCTGCTCGGCGGCCTCGAAGAACGAGTTCACCGATTGCGGGTGCACGCTGCCGAACACCAGCGCGGTGGTGGTGCCGTTGCGCAGCAGTTCCTTGATGAAAATGTCCGCGACTTCATCAGCGTGAGTTTTGTCGGCGAACTGGCTTTCGCACGGGAAGGTGTAGGTGTTGAGCCAGTCCAACAATTGCTCGCCGTAGGCGCCGACCATGCCGGTTTGCGGCAGGTGAATGTGGGTGTCGATGAAACCGGGGGTAATCAACGCGTCCTGATAATGCGTGATCTCGATGTCGGCCGGCAGGGTAGGCAGCAATTCGCTGGCGTGACCGAGGGCGCTGATCTGGCCGTTATCGACCACCAGCAGGCCGTCTTCGAAATACTCGTACGAGGCTTCGATACCCACTTCGGCAGGGTCGGCGATGCTGTGCAGAATGGCGGCGCGGTAGGCTTTGCGAGTCAAAGGCATGTGATTTCTCAACTGGTGGCTTGGCTGCGGCGTGAAGCAGGCAGCAGTTTGGCGATCGATGATCCGGCGCTGGCAGTTTGCTGGCCGAAACTGGCGTTATAGGTGGCGATGATTTCGCCGGCGATGGAGATGGCGATTTCCACAGGCAATTTGCCTTTGACTTCGCCGATGCCCATCGGGCAGCGCATGCGTTGCAGCACGGCGCTGTCGAAACCACGGTCACGCAAGCGGTGTTCGAACTTCACGCGTTTGGTCTTCGAACCGATCAGGCCGAAGTAGGCGAAGTCGTTGCGCTTGAGGATCGCGGCGGTGAGTTCGAGGTCGAGCTGGTGGTTGTGGGTCATGACGATGCAGTAGCTGCCGGCGGGCAGGTTGTCGATTTCATCCGCCGGTTCTTCGGCGACAATTTTTCGCACGCCGTGGGGGATCTGTTCGGGGAATTCGGCTTCCCGCGAATCGATCCAGCGCACCCGGCAGGGCAGGCTGGCGAGCAGCGGCACCAGCGCCCGGCCGACATGGCCGGCGCCGAACACGGCGATCTGCGCCTGGACCTGGCCCATCGGTTCGAACAGCAACACGGTCACGCCGCCGCAACACTGGCCCAGGCTGGCGCCGAGGCTGAAGCGCTCCAGGTGCGTGTCCTGCTTGCCGCTGGCGAGCATCTCGCGGCCGATCTGCATGGCTTTGTATTCCAGGTGCCCGCCACCGATGGTGTCGAAGGTCTGGTTAGCGCTGATGACCATTTTCGAACCGGCATTGCGCGGCGTCGAGCCGAGCTCTTCGATGATGGTCACCAACACGCAGGGTTCACCCTGGGATTGCAGGTCGGCGAGGGCGTCGATCCAGTTGTACATGTTTCACCTCAACATTTCTGTTGTCTGTTCGGGCCTCTTTGCGGGCAAGCCTCGCTCCTACATGTTGGCGGTGATCGTTTGACCGCTATCAATCCTGTAGGAGCGAGGCTTGCCCGCAAAGGGCGCGCCGCGGTCTAGAGCGAAGCCAACTCGGCCTCCGCCTCAACGGCCTTCGCCGCCTTCAACTGCCGCATCTGCTCACACCCCCACAACACCCGCTCCGGGGTCGCCGGCGCATCGATCTTCGGTTGATGCTTGTAGTCACCGAGGCTCGCCACGGCATCCTTAATCGCACACCACGACGCGATGCCGAGCATGAACGGCGGCTCACCCACGGCCTTGGAATGGAACACCGTGTCTTCCGGGTTCTTGCGGTTTTCCACCAGCTTCACCCGCAGGTCCAGCGGCATGTCGGCAACGGCCGGGATCTTGTAGCTGGCCGGGCCGTTGGTCATCAGTTTGCCTTTGTTGTTCCACACCAGTTCTTCCATGGTCAGCCAACCCATCCCCTGGATGAAACCGCCCTCGACCTGGCCGATGTCGATGGCCGGGTTCAGCGAGTCGCCGACGTCGTGGAGGATGTCGGTACGGAGCATTTTGTACTCGCCGGTCAGGGTGTCGATGATGACCTCGCAGCACGCTGCCCCGAACGCGTAGTAGTAGAACGGCCGACCGCGCGCCTGACTGCGGTCGTAGAAGATTTTCGGGGTCTTGTAGAAGCCAGTGCTCGACAGCGACACCTGGGCAAAATACGCCTGCTGGATCAGCGCTTCGAACGTCAGGATGTGATCGCGAACCCGTACGTGGCCGTTGTGGAATTCCACGTCTTCTTCGCTGACCTTGTACTGGCGCGCAGCGAATTCCACGAGGCGTTTCTTGATGATTTCAGCCGCGTTCTGTGCCGCTTTACCGTTGAGGTCGGCGCCGCTGGACGCTGCGGTCGGCGAGGTGTTTGGCACCTTGTCGGTGTTGGTCGCGGTGATCTGCACGCGGTCCATTTCCACCTGGAACACTTCGGCCACCACCTGCGCAACCTTGGTGTTCAAACCCTGACCCATTTCCGTGCCGCCATGGTTCAGGTGGATGCTGCCGTCGGTGTAGACGTGGATCAGCGCACCGGCCTGGTTGAGGAAGCTGGCTGTGAAGGAAATACCGAATTTCACCGGGGTTAGCGCCAGGCCCTTTTTCAGGATCGGGCTGTTGGCGTTGTAGCGACGGATCGCTTCACGACGCTCGGCGTACTGGCTGCTTTCTTCCAGTTCGGCGGTCATTTCCTCGAGCATGTTGTGCTCGACGGTCTGGTAGTAATGGGTGACGTTGCGCTCGGTCTTGCCGTAGTAGTTGGCCTTGCGCACGGCAAGTGGATCGAGGGCCAGGTGACGGGCGATCGCGTCCATCACTTCCTCGATGGCGACCATCCCTTGCGGGCCGCCGAAACCACGGTAAGCGGTGTTCGACGCGGTGTTGGTCTTGCAGCGGTGACCGTTGATGGTCGCATCGCCCAGGTAGTACGAGTTGTCGGCGTGGAACATCGCGCGGTCGACAATCGACGCCGACAGGTCCGGCGAGCAACCGCAGTTGCCGGCCAGTTCCAGGGCTATGCCGTGCAGGCGACCGGTGCTGTCGAAGCCGACGTCATACTCGACGTAAAACGGGTGACGCTTGCCGGTCATCAGCATGTCTTCGACGCGCGGAAGGCGCATCTTGGTCGGCTGGCCGGTGAGATGGGCGACCACTGCGCACAGGCATGCCGGGCTCGCGGCCTGGGTTTCCTTGCCACCAAAACCACCGCCCATGCGGCGCATGTCGACGACGATTTTGTTCATCGACACGTCCAGCACTTCGGCCACCAGTTTCTGCACTTCGGTGGGGTTCTGGGTCGAGCAGTAGACGATCATCCCGCCGTCTTCAGTCGGCATCACCGAAGAGATCTGGGTTTCGAGGTAGAAATGCTCCTGGCCGCCGATGTGCAGCGTGCCCTGGATGCGATGTTCGGCAGTCGCCAATGCGCCGGCCGAATCACCGCGCTGATGGGTGTGGCTGTCGAGCACGAAGTGGCGTTTGCGCAATGCTTCAACCACGTCCAGCACCGGCTCGAGATCTTCGTATTCGATGATCGCGGCCATCGCGGCTTTGCGTGCGGTTTCCAGGTCTTTTGCAGCAACGGCCAGCACCGGTTGACCGACGAATTGCACGTCATCAATCGCCAACAATGGATCGCCCGGCAGCAATGGCCCGATGTCTTTCAGGCCCGGCACGTCTTCGTGGGTGATGACGATGCGTACGCCTTCAAAGGCGTAGCAAGGCTTGGTGTCGATGCTGATGATTTTCGCGTGGGCACGGTCTGACAGGCGTGCGTAAAGGTGCAGCTGATTGGGAAACTCCAGCCGGTCGTCGATGTACTGCGCTTCACCCGACACATGCTTGGCGGCGCTGTCGTGCTTGACGCTGCGGCCGACACCGGTGGTCAGGTCCTTGGCGAACAGTTCAGCCAGTTCGGCCTGGGTCTTCTCTACGGCGTGATGGTTAGACATAAGCGGTCACCCGAGTCTCGATGTGCGGCGTTTGCAGTTCGATGAAGTATTTGCGCAGCAGGTTTTGCGCGCTGAGCAGGCGATATTCCTTGCTGGCGCGGAAGTCCGAGAGCGGCGTGAAATCTTCGGCAAGTGCGGCGCAGGCGCGTTCGACGGTGGCGTGGTTGAACGGCGCGCCGAGCAACACGGTTTCGCAGTTGTTCGCACGTTTCGGAATCGCGGCCATGCCGCCGAACGCCACGCGGGCGTCGGCGATCACGCCGTTGTCGATGCGCAGGTTAAACGCGGCGCAGACGGCGGAAATATCATCGTCAAGGCGTTTGGAAACCTTGTACGCACGGAACAGTTGTTCGGCGCTGGCACGCGGCACGATGATCTTTTCGATGAACTCGCTTTCCTGGCGCGCGGTGACCCGGTAATCGATGAAGTAATCTTCCAGCGCCAGGGTGCGACGGGTTTCGCCTTTGCACAAAACGATCTGCGCGCCCAACGCGATCAGCAGGGGAGGCGAGTCACCAATCGGCGAGGCGTTGCCGATGTTGCCGCCGAGGGTGCCTTGGTTGCGGATCTGCAATGAAGCGAAGCGTTGCAGCAATTCGCCGAAGTCCGGGTATTCGGCTTTCAAGGCTTCGTAGCAATCTGAGAGCGCAGTCGCGGCGCCGATCTCCAGGCGATCGTCGAAGCGTTCGATGCGTTTCATTTCTGCGACGTTGCCGACGTAGATCATCACCGGCAATGCGCGGTGGAACTGGGTGACTTCCAGCGCCAGATCCGTACCGCCGGCCAGCAGCCGGGCCTGTGGATAAGCGTCGTAGAGGTCGGCCAGATCGGCCACGGTCAGCGGCACCAGACAGCGCTTGTCGCCACTGTTGAGTTCGCCGATGTCGGTGGGGGCGATGGCTTTCAAGCGGGCGATGGTGTCGGCTTCGCGCGCATCGAACTGGTCCGTTTGCTTGCCGCAGCAGGATTGTTCGGCGGCGGCGAGAATCGGCCGATAGCCGGTGCAGCGGCAGAGATTGCCGGCCAGTGCTTCGTGAGCTTTGTGGGCGTCCGGTTCGTCGCTGTTCTTTTGCAGCGCGAACAGCGACATTACGAAGCCCGGGGTGCAGAAGCCGCATTGCGAGCCGTGGCACTCGACCATGGCTTTCTGCACGCTGTGCAGTTCGCCCTGGTGCTTGAGGTCTTCGACACTGATCAGTTGTTTGCCGTGCAATGACGAAACGAACGTCAGGCACGAGTTGAGGCTGCGATAGCGAATGTGTTCGCGGCCATCGTCATCCGTTTGCAGCTCGCCGACCACCACGGTGCAGGCGCCGCAGTCACCGCTGGCGCAGCCTTCTTTGGTGCCGGGTTTGCCCACATGGTCGCGCAGATAATTGAGCACGGTCAGGTTTGGGTCCAGGGCGTGCTCGCTACGGAGTTCCTGGTTAAGTAAAAACTGGATCACGGAAGGCCTCGCAGACTCATTATTGTTGTTAACCGACTTGGACCGAATTTATCAGGTCTGACTTTGCGGTCAATGATTTTCTGACTTAAAGGTCAGGAAACAGCATTTTGTCGATCAACGACTCGTTCCTTCATTATTGACCCTCACGGGATAGCCTGCTTTTTGCGTGATTCGTGCCAAAAACCGCTGAGTGGGCACTCCGCCATGACCCTTCATGTGCGCTACACTGCGCCGCTTGTGCAGATCGAAGAGTTTGAAGGACAACCATGACGTTCAAGGCGCCGGACAGCCTCGCCGAGCAAATTGCTCACCACCTCGCCGAACGCATCATTCGTGGCGAAATGAAGCCCGGGGAGCGCATCCAGGAACAGAAGGTCACGCTGGCCCTCAATGTCAGCCGCGGATCGGTCCGCGAGGCTTTGCTGATTCTCGAGCGCCGCCACCTGATCGCGATCCTGCCGCGACGCGGTGCCCACGTCACCGAGCTCACCGCCCACAAGGTGCAGAGCCTGTGCACACTGATGAGCGAGCTCTATATTCTGTTGGGCAATGCCGTGGCCAAGGGCTGGCAGGTCCAGGCCGACATGGCGCCGTTCGTGCAGATCCAGCAGCGCCTGGCCGCCAGCTACGAACGTCAGGACATCCGCACCTTCGTCGACGACAGCTTCAACGTGATGCGCGCCGCGTACCCGTTTGCCAACAATCCGTACTTGCAGGAAACCGTCGAGAACCTGCAGCCGGCCATGAGCCGCGCGTATTTCCTCGCCCTGGACCAACGCAAGGCGTCGATGAGCGAGTTCCTCGAACTGTTCGAACGCTTGCTCGCGGCCGTGCTGGCCCGTGACTTTCCGCAGATCCGCGAAGTGCTGACGGCCTACGCCCAGCGCAGCTGCGATCTGGTGGTTTCTGCCCTGACGGACGCTTAAGCGTGCGGCTCAAGTGCATAAAACTGGCAGGGTTCAAATCCTTCGTCGACCCGACCACGGTGAACTTCCCCAGCAACATGGCGGCGGTAGTCGGGCCCAATGGCTGCGGCAAGTCGAACATCATCGACGCCGTTCGCTGGGTGATGGGCGAAAGTTCGGCGAAGAACCTTCGCGGCGAGTCGATGACCGACGTCATCTTCAACGGTTCGACCAGTCGTAAACCGGTGAGCCAGGCGAGTATCGAACTGGTGTTCGATAACTCCGACGGCACCCTGCTCGGCGAGTACGCCGCCTACGCGGAAATTTCCATTCGCCGCAAAGTGACCCGCGACAGCCAGACCACCTATTACCTCAACGGCACCAAATGCCGTCGTCGCGACATCACCGACATCTTCCTCGGCACCGGCCTCGGCCCGCGCAGCTACTCGATCATCGAGCAGGGGATGATCTCCAAGCTGATCGAGTCCAAGCCCGAAGACCTGCGCAACTTTATCGAAGAAGCGGCGGGCATCTCCAAGTACAAGGAACGCCGGCGCGAGACCGAAAACCGCATCCGCCGCACCCACGAAAACCTTGCGCGCCTGACCGACCTTCGCGAAGAGCTTGAGCGGCAGCTGGAACGTTTGCACCGCCAGGCCGAGGCTGCCAAGAAGTATCAGGAATACAAAGGCGAGGAACGTCAACTCAAGGCTCAGCTGTCGGCCCTGCGCTGGCAGGCGCTGAACGAACAGGTCGGGCAGCGCGAAGCGATCATCGGCAATCAGGAAGTCACCTTCGAAGCGTTGGTCGCCGAACAGCGCAATGCCGATGCGGCTATCGAACGCTTCCGTGACGGGCACCATGACCTGTCAGAGCGCTTCAATCTGGTGCAGGGGCGCTTCTATTCGGTCGGTGGCGACATCGCCCGGGTCGAGCAGAGCATCCAGCACGGTCAGCAGCGCTTGCGCCAGTTGCAGGACGATCTGAAAGAAGCCGAGCGCGCTCGTCTGGAAACCGAATCGCACCTGGGCCACGACCGTACCTTGCTGCTGACCCTCGGCGAAGAGCTGGACATGCACACGCCGGAACAGGAAGTCACCAGCGCCGCCGCCGAAGAGGCCGCTGCCGCGCTGGAAGACTCCGAAACCACCATGCACGCCTGGCAGGAGCAGTGGGACACGTTCAACCTCACGGCCGCCGAGCCGCGTCGCCAGTCCGAGGTTCAGCAATCGCGGATTCAGCAACTCGAAACCAGCATGGAGCGTCTGGCCGACCGGCAGAAGCGCCTCGGTGAAGAGCGCGCGTTGCTCTCGGCTGACCCGGAAGACGCCGCGATCATGGAACTCAGCGAGCAGCTCGCTGAATCCGAAGCGACGCTTGAGGATTTGCAGACCAGTGAACAAGCTCAGGTCGAAAAGCTTGAGCAACTGCGTCAGGAATTGCAGCACGCGCTGACCGCGCAACAGCAAGCCCAGGGCGATTTGCAGCGCCTTAACGGTCGACTCGCGTCCCTCGAAGCCTTGCAGCAAGCCGCGCTCGATCCGGGCACCGGCACCGCCGAATGGCTGCGCGAACAGCATCTGGCAGACCGTCCGCGTCTGGCCGAAGGTTTGAAAGTTGAAGCGGGTTGGGAGCTGGCGGTGGAAACCGTGCTCGGCGCCGACCTGCAAGCGGTGCTGGTGGATGATTTCGGTGATTTCGATCTGGCCGGGTTTGCCCAGGGCGATTTGCGTTTGCTCAGCCCCGCCAGTGATGGCGTGCGCGTGCCCGGAAGCCTGCTCGATAAAGTCGAAGCGCAGATCGATCTGTCGCCGTGGTTGGGGCAGGTCAAACCGGTCGAAAGTCTCGAAGAGGCATTAGCCCTGCGCGGTCAACTGGCGGCCGGCGAAAGCCTGATCAGTCGCGATGGTTACTGGGTCGGTCGGCATTTCTTGCGCGTACGCCGGGCAAGCGAAGCGGAAAGCGGTGTGCTCGCCCGCGGCCAGGAAATCCAGCGTCTGGGCCTTGAACGTGAAGAGCGCGAAGCCACGGTCGAAACCCTGGAAACCCAATTACAAAACCTGCGGGCGCAACAGCGTCAACAGGAAAACGGTCGCGAACATCTGCGTCGATTGCTGCAAGACGAAGCGCGTCAGCAAGGCGAATTGAAAGCCCAGTTGTCTGCCGGCAAAGCCAAGGTTGAACAACTGACGTTGCGTCGTACGCGCCTCGATGAAGAACTCACCGAACTGGCCGAACAGCGGGCGCTTGAGCACGAAAACATCGGCGAAGCGCGTCTGCAATTGCAAGAAGCCCTCGACGCCATGGCGCTGGACACCGAGCAGCGTGAGTTGCTGCTGGCCCAGCGCGACAGCCTGCGCGAGCGACTTGACCGGGTGCGTCAGGAAGCCCGGCAGCACAAGGATCACGCGCATCAATTGGCGGTGCGTCTGGGTTCGCTCAAGGCGCAACATGACTCGACACGTCAGGCGCTGGAACGCCTGGAAATGCAGTCCGAGCGCCTGACCGAGAAGCGCGAACAGCTGAGCCTCAATCTGGAGGAGGGCGAGGCGCCGCTGGAAGAATTGCGTCTGAAACTCGAAGAGTTGCTCGACAAGCGCATGACCGTCGACGAAGAACTCAAGACCGCGCAAATCGCTCTGGAAGACGCTGACCGTGAATTGCGCGATGCAGAAAAACGTCGCAACCAGGCCGAGCAGCAATCGCAGTTGATTCGCGGCCAGATGGAAACCCAGCGCATGGAATGGCAAGCCCTGACCGTGCGCCGCAAGACGCTGGAAGATCAGTTGCTGGAAGACGGCTACGACCTGCACGGCGTGCTTGCCACGCTGACTGCCGAGGCCAGCGAGAAGGACGCCGAAGAAGAACTCGAACGCATTGCCACGCGTATTCAGCGTCTCGGTGCGATCAACCTGGCGGCCATCGACGAATACACGCAACAATCCGAGCGTAAACGTTATCTGGATGCGCAGAACGACGATCTGGTGGAAGCACTGGACACGCTTGAGAACGTGATTCGCAAGATCGACAAGGAAACCCGAAACCGCTTCAAGGATACCTTTGATCAGATCAATGGCGGTTTACAGGCGCTTTTCCCAAAAGTTTTCGGTGGAGGACGCGCCTATTTGGAACTGACGGGCGAAGATCTACTCGATACAGGGGTAACGATCATGGCGCAGCCGCCCGGAAAGAAGAACAGCACCATCCATTTGCTCTCCGGTGGCGAAAAAGCCCTGACCGCATTGGCCCTGGTTTTTGCGATCTTCAAGTTGAATCCGGCACCGTTCTGCATGCTCGATGAAGTGGATGCACCGCTGGATGACGCTAACGTTGGACGCTACGCACGGTTGGTCAAAGAGATGTCGCAGACGGTGCAGTTCATCTACATCACCCACAACAAGATCGCCATGGAAATGGCCGATCAACTGATGGGTGTGACGATGCACGAACCGGGTTGCTCGCGTCTGGTGGCAGTGGATGTCGAGGAGGCGATGGCGATGGTGGAGGCCTGAGTCGGCGCGTGTAAGGCAAGTATTTTTGGTCTGTAGGACTTTTTTACCTGTCTCGACTTGCTGGCCAATCGACATATTCGCGCAAGCCATTGTGACAGACGGTGTAAAGTTGCCTTTGGTCGTGCTAGTTTAATGTCAATTTTTCGTATACGTGGGCAAAACGCCTGTCAGAACATAGAGTTGGCGCCACGTTTTAAAGCGGTTTGCGAGTTGTAAACCCCTTATTTTTCAGCATTTTTTATAGAGGCACGGGATTACATGGAAATCGGTCTGCGCGAGTGGCTGATCGTCATCGGCATTATTGTCATTGCCGGTATTCTTTTCGATGGCTGGCGTCGCATGCGCGGCGGCAAGGGAAAACTGAAATTCCGTCTTGACCGAAGTTTGTCCAATCTGCCGGACGAGGACACCAGCGCCGAGCTGTTGGGCCCGCCCCGCGTACTGGACACGCATAAAGAACCGCAACTGGACGAGCACGATCTGCCGTCGGTGAGCATGCCTGCCCGTGAACCGCGTGAATCGGGTTCCAAGCGCGGCAAGCGTAGCCATGGCGAGCCTTCCCAGGGCGACATGAACCTCAGCCTGGACCTGGACGGCGGCCCGAGCTTCAGCAGCCGTGACGACGATTTCCCGGATGACACCAAGTCCTCGCCTTCGGTCAGCGACAAGGAGCAACCGCAAGCCGAAGAAGTGCTGGTGATCAGCGTGATCTGCCGCGACGCTGCCGGCTTCAAGGGCCCGGCGCTGTTGCAGAACATTCTGGAAAGCGGTCTGCGTTTTGGCGAGATGGATATTTTCCACCGCCACGAAAGCATGGCCGGCAACGGTGAAGTCCTGTTCTCCATGGCCAATGCGGTCAAGCCGGGCATCTTCGATCTGGACGACATCGACCACTTCAGCACCCCGGCGGTGAGCTTCTTCCTCGGTCTGCCAGGCCCGCGTCATCCGAAGCAAGCCTTCGACGTGATGGTGGCTGCGGCGCGCAAACTGTCCCAGGAGCTGAATGGCGAACTGAAAGACGACCAGCGCAGCGTGCTGACCGCCCAGACGATTGAGCATTACCGTCAGCGCATCGTTGAATTCGAACGTCGCGCCCTGACCCAGAAGCGCTGATCTGTAGGAGCCAGGCTTGCCGGCGAAGGCGATCTCAAGTACGCCTTCGCCGGCAAGCCTGGCTCCTACAAAAAAAATCTACAGATTGAGCAGCCTCGGCTGCTCTTTTGCTTTATGAGAGAACACCCATGACCGCCGCCAAAACCCGCATTCTAGAGCTGCGCGCTGAGCTGGATCAGCACAACTACCGTTATCACGTACTCGACGAGCCGAGCATTCCGGATGTCGAGTACGACCGGTTGTTCCACGAGCTCAAGGCCCTTGAAGCGGCCAACCCCGACCTGATCACCAGCGACTCGCCGACCCAGCGTGTCGGCAGCGCGGCGTTGTCGGCGTTCACTCAGGTGCGCCACGAAGTGCCGATGCTCAGCCTCGGCAACGCCTTCGAAGAAACCGACATGCGCGAGTTCGATCGCCGGGTGACTGAAGGCCTGGACCTGCCGGCCGGTGACTTGTTTGGCGGCGGCGCGGCGGTGGAATACAGCTGCGAACCGAAGCTCGATGGCCTGGCGGTCAGCCTGCTTTATCAGGACGGCGTGTTGGTGCGCGGCGCAACGCGCGGCGATGGCACCACTGGCGAAGACATCAGCGTCAACGTGCGCACCGTGCGCAATATTCCGTTGAAGCTGCAAGGCACGGGCTGGCCAGCGACCCTGGAAGTGCGCGGCGAAGTGTTCATGTCCAAGGCCGGTTTCGAACGCCTGAACGCCACGCAACTGGAAGTCGGCGGCAAGACCTTCGCCAACCCGCGTAACGCGGCGGCCGGCAGCTTGCGCCAGCTCGATTCAAAGATCACCGCCAACCGTCCGCTGGAATTCTGCTGCTACGGGATCGGCCAGATTTCGGCAGACATTGCCGACACCCACATCGGCAATCTGAAACAGCTCCAGGCGTGGGGCATGCCGATCAGTCGCGAGCTGAAACTGGCGCACGGCATCGATGAGTGCCTGGATTACTACCGCGACATCGGTGAGCGCCGTAACGGGCTGGCCTATGAAATCGACGGCGTGGTGTTCAAGGTCAACAGCATCGCATCCCAGCGTGAGCTGGGTTTCCGCGCTCGCGAACCGCGCTGGGCGATTGCCCACAAATTCCCGGCCATGGAAGAGCTCACCGAGCTGCTCGACGTCGAATTTCAGGTCGGCCGCACCGGCGCCGTGACGCCTGTGGCGCGCCTGAAACCGGTCAAGGTCGCCGGTGTCACCGTGGCCAATGCGACGTTGCATAACATGGACGAAGTGGCGCGTCTGGGCCTGATGATCGGCGACACCGTGATCATTCGCCGCGCGGGCGACGTGATTCCGCAGGTGGTGCAAGTGGTCATGGAGCGTCGTCCGGATGATGCGCGTCCGGTGCAGATTCCCGAGAAGTGCCCGGTCTGCGGCTCGCATGTCGAGCGCACGCAACTGGTCAAGCGCAGCAAGGGGCGCGAGACCGTCAGCGAGGGCGCGGTGTATCGCTGCGTCGGTCGTCTGGCCTGCGGTGCGCAACTCAAGCAGGCGATCATTCACTTCGTCTCCCGTCGCGCGATGGACATTGAAGGCCTGGGTGACAAGAGCGTCGAGCAGTTAGTCGATGAAGGCCTGGTGAGTTCGCCGGCCGATCTGTATGCGCTGAAGTTCGATGACATTGTCGATCTGGAAGGCTTTGCCGAACTGTCGAGCAACAAACTGCTCGCCGCGATCCAAGACAGCAAGACACCGAGCCTGGCGCGGTTCATCTACGCCCTCGGCATTCCGGATGTCGGCGAAGAGACGGCCAAGGTACTGGCGCGCTCTCTTGGCTCGCTGGAGCGGGTTCAGCGGGCGTTGCCGCAAGTGCTGACGTACTTGCCGGATGTCGGCCTGGAAGTGGCTCACGAGATTCACAGCTTCTTTGAAGATGCGCATAACCAGCAGGTCATTAAGGAGCTGCTCAAGCACGGCCTGCAGATTCAGGATCAGGGCGAGTTGGGTGCCGAGTTTGCTGCCAGTACCACGCTGGGCGGTTTCCTCGACAAGCTGCACATTCCGTCGGTCGGGCCGGGCGGGGCGCAGAAGTTGGCGGACAAGTTTGGTTCGCTGGAATCGGTCATGAGCGCTGACTGGCTGGACATGCGTCAGGCCTTGCCGGAGAAGCAGGCGAATTCGGTTCGCGAGTTTTTTGCAGTGGCAGAAAACCGCCAGATAGCTGAGGCCGCTGAAAAGCAGTTGCGCGAGTTCGGCATGCACTGGCAGAGCGAGAAGAAAGTTGTCGAAGGCTTGCCGCTGGCGGGGCAGACCTGGGTGCTGACCGGTTCGCTGGAGTTGATGAGCCGTGATGTCGCCAAGGACAAACTCGAAAGCCTCGGGGCCAAGGTGGCGGGTTCGGTGTCGGCCAAGACCCATTGCGTGGTGGCCGGGCCGGGTGCCGGTTCGAAGTTGGCCAAGGCCAATGAACTGGGGTTGAAAGTGCTTGATGAAGAGGCGTTTGTCGAGTTTCTGAAGAAGCACGGTATCGACGTTTAAGATTGCCAAGATCGCAGCCTCGTTTCACTCGACAGCTCCTACAGGGGGAATACGATTCCATGTAGGGCTGTCGAGTAAAACGAGGCTGCGATCTTTTGATTTCACCCACGAAAAACGCGGGAACGATCTCAGGGCGGGAATGATCTAGTCTTGGCAAGCCCCAGGGAGAGATTGTCATGTACCGCTACTTCGAACAGCTCAGTTCACGCATCGCCGCGCCCTTTGTGGGTGAAAGTTCGCGCAACAGCAAGGTCTGGCATTGCCGCTGCGGGCAGTCGCTGTTCTTTCGCAACAGCCAGTGCCTGGCCTGTTCGGCGGCGTTGGGGTATCAGCCGGAGCAGAGTCGCTTGTCGTCGCTGCAACCCGGCTTGCAAGCGGATACCTGGTTGCTCGACGTCGACCCCGAAGCCGGTCTGTTCCGGCGCTGCGCCAATCTCGATTCCCCTGCCGCGTGCAATTGGCTGCTGCCAGCCAATGACCATGATGCGTTGTGCATCGCCTGTAGCCTGAATCGCACCATCCCCGACCTGTCGATTGGCGAAAACCACGAACGCTGGCGCAAGGTCGAGACCGCCAAGCGTCGCCTGGTCGCCCAGTTAATCAGCTTGGGGTTGCAGGTGATCCCCAAAACCGTCGATGAGCAAACCGGTCTGGCCTTCGACTTTATAGGTGTCGACCTTGAAGGCAAGCCGCCGACCACGGGTCACGCCAACGGCCTGGTTACCCTCGATATCAAGGAAGCCGACGACGCCCACCGCGAAAAGCTCCGGGTGCAAATGCACGAGCCTTATCGCACGTTGCTCGGGCATTTTCGTCATGAGGTCGGGCACTATTACTGGGACCGGCTGATCGCCAACAGTCACTGGCTGGAACCGTTCCGCAGCCTGTTCGGCGATGAGCGTTCCAGTTACGCCGATGCCCTCGAACGCCATTATCAGCAAGGCGCGCCGCTCGACTGGCAGCAACAGTGCGTCAGCGCCTACGCCACCATGCATCCGTGGGAAGACTGGGCGGAAACCTGGGCGCATTACCTGCACATGATGGACGCGGTGGACACGGCGCTGGGGTTTGGCATGAGCGCGCGCGAGATGGATTTCGACTACCAGCCGTTTCCGTCAGACACGCTCTACGATCCGCAACATCCCGGCGGCGCGGCGTTCCTGTCGTTCGTCAACGCGTGGATCGAGCTGGCCGGCATGCTCAATGAACTATCACGCAGCATGGGGCAGCCGGATTTCTACCCCTTCGTGCTGCCGCCGGCAGTGATTGCCAAGCTGCACTTCATCCACCTGGTCATCCAGCAAGAGGGCGGCCGGGCGGATGAAGTGCTGCAAGACCTCTAGCCAACTCCGTCCGCTTGTAGCAGCTGTCGAGCCTGCGAGGCTGCGCAGCAGTCGTCAATCCGGCACACGCAGTTTTACCTGCAAAACCGCGTCGTCTGATTTTGCGACTGCTTCGCAGCCGAACGCAGCCTCGCAGGCTCGACAGCTGCTACATAGCTACGGTGTTGTGCAGAATTTGCATGTCATTGAAGCAGCACATATTTTTTAATCCCCCCGAACGGTTGTAACTTCGTCTCAGATAGGTACAATGGCGCGGCTCGCCGTCAGGTGAGCGTCGTTATGGTGACCCCATCGGTCCCCCCGCAACGATTACCCGTGAACCTGGTCAGATCCGGAAGGAAGCAGCCACAGCGGGAACATTGTGTGCCGGGGTGTGGCTGGTGGGGTTGCCTCCATAACGCACCGCGAATCCTCTCTCGCGTTATCTATTCCAAAAGACTGTTGTTGTGCTGCCACGGCGTTCGTTCCGGGCGGTTTTTTGTTGTTTCCGATTTACAGAATGCACGCGAAAAAGGAGGCCGATGTGTCGTATCAGACACATCGGCCTCCTTTTTCATTTCCGCCACTAAGGCTTGGACAAGGCCTGGTCAACCGCTGCGATCAGCTTTCCCAGATCCTTCGGGGTGGCTTTGTGGATGACACCGAACAGATACGCCCGCTGTTCATCTTCATCGCCTGAATCCGCGAAAAAGGCTTTCAGCTTTACGTCCAGCACGTCGGCAAGCAGGAACAAGGCTTCAACGCTGGGGGTATAGGTTCCGGTTTCAAAGCGGCTGATGGTTTTGGGGTCAAAACCGGTTTTTTCGCCGAGTTCAGCCTGAGTAAGCCCCGCGACCTTGCGGTAGCGTCGGATGGCTGGACCCAAACTTGAAATTTGCATCGCTCAATTCCCATTTAGAATCAAGAACTTAACGATAGATTTTTGCATTAGACAACTGCATGATCCATCACCTTGCTTTGCAAAATGTGATGCGTTTCGTAGAATCGCCGCCAATAAGGGGTGTTTGGTGACCTGTTTCCCGAAAATGGGCGATGTAAATCCGCCAGCATTGCGCTCCTTTGCCAGCCTTGCACGAGGTTTTTGAGACTAGCTGATCTTCGGTTCTGCGCGGTCATCAAATGCGGGTCATGGAGTGAAAACGTGTTTGCGCAGTCCCACCGCTAGCGACAGCGAGCCTGATTCATGGATGAGAAATACCGCAGGGCCGTGGATGCCGCCGCCATTTTTTCCGAGACCGACCTGAGCGGCCGGATCACCCACGTCAATGATCAGTTCTGCGCCGTGTCCGGCTATAGCCGCGACGAATTGCTCGGGCAAAACCATCGTCTCCTCAATTCCGGCGTGCACACCACGGAGTTCTTCGCCGGCATGTGGCGCACCATCGCGCTGGGCGAGGTCTGGAAGGGCGATATCTGCAATCGCGCCAAGGACGGCAGCCTGTACTGGGTCGAAAGCACCATGGTGCCGGTACTCGACGACGCCACTGGACGGGTTGATCGATACTTGTCGATTCGTTTCGACGTCAGCGAAAAACGCCAGTTGTTGCACTCACTGCAATGGCGGGTCGGGCACGACGTGCTGACCGGGCTGCCCAATCGTGCGTTCCTCTCGGATCTGCTGGACCAGGCGCTGGAGTTTTCCCGGCAGGAAAACATCCCGCTCGCCGTGTGCATGCTCGACCTCGACGGCTTCAAAGCGGTCAACGACGGCTACGGTCACGCCAGTGGCGATCAATTGCTGGTAGAAGTGGCCAAGCGCTTGCGCCAGATCGTGCGTGGCGAAGATGTGGTGGCGCGGTTGGCCGGCGACGAGTTCGTTCTGGTGTTGCGTTACGTGCGGGACCTGCCGGAATTGCGCGCGGCGCTGAACCGGGTGCTGGGGGCAATTTCGGCGCCGTACACCTTGCATGGCAAGGACATCAATGTATACGCCAGCATCGGCGTCACGCTGTTTCCCTTCGACAAAGAAGATGCCGAAACCCTGTTGCGTCACGCCGATCAGGCCATGTACGTGGCCAAGCAGCGCGGGCGCAACCGATTCCATCTGTTCGATGTGTCCCGGGATCAGGAGGTCAAGGCCACTCACCAGACGGTCGAGCGCGTGCGCCAGGCGCTGGCTGCCGATGAGTTGCGACTGCATTTCCAGCCCAAGGTCAATATGCGCCTGGGTGTGGTGGTCGGCTTCGAGGCGCTGTTGCGCTGGGAACATCCGCAGAACGGCATGGTGCCGGCCCGGGAGTTTTTGCCACTGGTGGAAGAGACCGACCTTATTGTCGACATCGGTGAATGGGTGATGGATCAGGTGCTGACGCAGTTGCACCGCTGGCAGCAGGCGGGGCAGGGCTGGCCGATCAGCATTAATATCGCGGCACGGCATTTTCAGCGCGCCGATTTCGTCGACCGGCTCAAGCACGTCCTCGCCCGGCATGCCAACGTTGCGCCGCAGATGCTCGACCTGGAGATCGTCGAGTCAGTCGCGATCGAGAATATCCAGCACGTCAGCGCCTGCTTGCAGGCCTGTCAGGCATTGGGGGTGCAGTTTTCTCTGGGCGATTTCGGCACCGGCTATTCGTCGCTCAGTTACCTCAAGCGTTTGCGCACCCAAACCATCAAGATTGATAAATCGTTTGTGCGCGACATTCTGGATGATCGCGATGACCTGGCGCTGACCACCGCGGTGATCGGTCTGGCCCGGGCGTTTGGCCGACAGGTGATTGCCGAAGGGCTGGAAAGTATCGAGCACGGGGAGTTGCTGTTGCGACTGGGGTGTGAAGTGGCTCAAGGCTATTTCATTGCCCGGCCAATGCCGCCTGCCGATGTGCCGGCGTGGGTCGCCGGGTTTGTCGCGCCGCCGCAATGGCAGGCGCTGGATCAGGTGGGCTGAACTTTTTCGACCACCGCTGAACCCCTGTGGGAGCGGGCTTGCTCGCGAAAGCGGTGTATCAGTCGACACCAATGTTGAATGACACACTGTTTTCGCGAGCAAGCCCGCTCCCACAATGGTCCACTGTCTTTCAGAAAGATCGCTTACGGTGTACCGGGTTCCGAGCCTATATAAAGCCGAATAATGTCATCAATCTCCCCCGACATTTTCATCCGCAGCAGCGTGCGCAATATACGTTGCACCGGCACCTTGGGGTCGTTACGCACGTAGCAGCCGACGCTCTGTTCCTGCAGCACTGCCACGCCTTTGAGTTGTCGGTCGGGCAGCAGGCGTTGATTGAACCAGTCCAGCGTCCATTGATTGCTCACGGCATAGCGATAGCGCCCGGCGTGGAGTTTTTCCAGCACCTGTTCCTGGTTTCGCGCGTCTTCGCGGTGCAGTCGGTCGGCATCGAAAAAGGGTTGCAACGTCGGGTAACTGTAGCCGAGTACGGTGCCGATGGCTTGTCGCGACAAGTTCGCCGGCACAACCGAGGGTAGCGGATCTTGCCGGCTGATCAGCATGTCGCGTTGAAACCACAGTGGAATGCTCCAGATGTAGTCGCCGGACTGATTCGGCAGCCAGGACTGCGCGGCATAGCAGCGCACGTCGACCTCGCCGTGTTCCATGGCGCTTTGCACCCGCGCCCGCGGCAGCACATGAATTTCGGCCGGCACGCCGACCTGGGTCGCGAGGCTGAGCATCACGTCAAACAGGATGCCCTGGGTCACTTGCCCGCGTTCCAGGTGCACCATCGGCATCGCCCAACTGTCGGGCACTACGAAACGCAGCGGCGCCTCGGCGGCGGCGACGTTCAGGCTTATCCACAGCAGTGCCCCCAAGGCAAAACGCATAAACGCTCCGGTACGTCGCAAACCTGAGCCGATAAAAGCCCCCCAAAGTGCATCTTAGCCAGATTAGACGAGCGCACCGGATGCAATTTTGGCCTTGCTCCGCTAGCATTAGCCGCTTCTGTTCCTTCGTTGCGACGGTTTTCGATGAGTTATCAGGTTCTTGCACGTAAATGGCGTCCGCGCTCGTTCCGCGAAATGGTCGGCCAGACCCATGTGCTCAAGGCTCTGATCAATGCCTTGGACAGCCAGCGGCTGCACCACGCCTACCTGTTCACCGGTACACGCGGGGTCGGCAAGACCACCATCGCGCGCATCATCGCCAAATGCCTGAATTGTGAAACAGGTATCACTTCGACGCCTTGCGGCGAGTGTTCGGTGTGCCGCGAAATCGATGAAGGCCGCTTTGTCGACCTGATCGAGATCGACGCCGCGAGCCGGACCAAGGTCGAAGATACCCGCGAACTGCTCGACAACGTGCAGTACGCGCCGAGCCGCGGGCGCTTCAAGGTCTACCTGATCGACGAAGTGCACATGCTCTCCAGCCATTCCTTCAATGCGCTGTTGAAAACCCTTGAAGAGCCGCCGCCCTACGTCAAGTTCATCCTGGCGACGACTGACCCGCAGAAACTTCCTGCAACCATTCTCTCGCGCTGCCTGCAGTTCTCCCTGAAGAACATGACGCCGGAGCGCGTGGTCGAGCATTTGACCCATGTGCTGGGCGTCGAGAACGTGCCGTTCGAAGACGACGCACTGTGGCTGCTGGGTCGTGCCGCTGACGGCTCGATGCGTGACGCCATGAGCCTGACCGACCAGGCCATCGCCTTCGGTGAAGGCAAGGTCATGGCCGCCGACGTGCGGGCCATGCTCGGCACGCTCGATCACGGTCAGGTCTACGATGTTCTGCATTCGTTGATCGAAGGCGACGCCAAGGCGCTGCTCGAAGCCGTCCGCCATTTGGCTGAACAAGGCCCGGACTGGAACGGCGTGCTCTCGGAAATTCTCAACGTGCTGCACCGTGTCGCTATCGCCCAGGCCTTGCCTGAAGGCGTCGACAATGGCCACGGCGACCGTGATCGAGTGTTGGCGCTGGCTCAAGCCTTGCCGGCCGAAGACGTGCAGTTCTATTACCAGATGGGCCTTATCGGCCGCCGCGATTTGCCGCTGGCGCCGGACCCGCGTGGTGGCTTCGAGATGGTCCTGTTGCGAATGCTCGCGTTCCGACCGGCGGACACGGCCGACGCCCCGAGGCAACCGCTAAAGCCAGTGGGGATCAGCCAGGCCACAGTTGATTCCGCAAATTCAGTGGCTGCCGCGCCGGTTGTGGCGCCGGTAGTCGCTGCGGCAGTTGCACCCGTTGCGCCTGTGCCTGAACCCGTTGCTGCGGTGGTTGCTGCTCCAGCGCCTGAACCGGTTGCACCCGTTGTCGTGGCCGAGCCTGTGGTTGAGCCCGTCGCGGTCGAAGCAGTGGTCGACTTGCCGTGGAATGACCCGGTCGAACCGGAGCCCGTCCAGCAACCCGCCGTCGAGCCGGTCCTGGAAACCGCCAGCGAACAGCCCGATCTGCCGCCGATGCCGTTGCCGACGCCTGACAGCGTGGTGCCGGACGCGCCGGAGTGGGCCGCTGCGCCGATCCCGGAACCCTCGGTGGCCGACGTCGACGCCGCTACTCCGGGCGTGGACCTGGATGACGAGCCGCCGCTGGACGAAGACTACATCGAGCCAGACATGGATTCGGCCTACAGCTACCTCGATGAACTGGCCAGCGAACACACCGCCGAACCCGTGCCGGAACCCGAGCCCGAGCCGGCCGCCATGCCCGCTACCGGTCTGGCCCTGCAATGGCTGGAGTTGTTTCCGAAACTGCCGATCTCCGGCATGACCGGCAGCATCGCCGCCAACTGCACCCTGATCGCGGTCGATGGCGACAACTGGCTGATGCACCTGGACCCGGCCCACAGCGCCTTGTTCAACGCGACCCAGCAACGCCGTCTCAACGATGCGTTGAACCAGTTTCACGGGCGTACGCTGACCCTGAACATGGAGCTGATCAAGCCTGAGCAGGAAACCCCGGCCCAGGCTGCGTCCCGTCGTCGTGCGAACCGTCAGCGCGAGGCCGAGGAGTCGATCCACGGTGATCCGTTCATCCAGCAAATGATGCAGCAGTTCGGTGCGGTGGTCCGCAACGATACTATTGAACCTGTCGAAGCCCTGGTCAGTCAGGGCTAATAACTGAAGGCGTTTGGCCCAAGGGCCGGGCGCTGTTTAATCCAAGTACTTTTGAGGTGATTCCCATGATGAAAGGTGGCATGGCCGGCCTGATGAAGCAGGCGCAGCAGATGCAGGAAAAAATGGCCAAGATGCAGGAAGAACTGGCCAACGCCGAAGTCACCGGCAAAGCCGGCGGCGATATGGTCACCGTGGTGATGACCGGTCGTCACGACGTCAAGCGCGTGACCATCGACCCAAGCCTGGTTGAAGGCCTGAGCGAAGACGACAAGGAAATGCTGGAGGCCGTGTTCGCCGCCGCCGTCAACGACGCCGTGCGCAAGATCGAAGCCAACAGCCAAGACAAAATGGGCAACATGACCGCTGGCATGCAACTGCCACCGGGTATGAAACTGCCGTTCTGATTCGCCAAAGCGCGTCGGATGAGCTACAAAAAAATGCCAGGCAGTGCGCCTGGCATTTTTGTTTCTGTCAGTTGGAAATGTAGTGCCTGTAAGGCAGCCTTCGCGGGCAAGCCTCGCTCCTACAGAAGCGCAGGTGAACCTGTAGGAGCGAGGCTTGCCCGCGAAGAATTCACTTCGGTACAACTGACGAAACATCGAACGCCACACCATCACAAAGGTCTGCTCCCCTATACCGCCGAATTCATCGATCACAGGAGACGCTCACATGCCAGACGCATTGACCCTCAACCAACGTATCGTCCTGGCGTCCCGCCCCGTCGGCGCACCGACGCCGGAGAATTTCCGCCTGGAACGGGAAGCACTGCCGGACCTGACCGACGGTCAGATCCTGCTCAAGACGCAATACCTGTCGCTGGATCCCTACATGCGTGGTCGCATGAGTGACGCGCCGTCCTACGCCGCTCCGGTGGAAATCGGCGAGGTGATGACCGGTGGCGCTGTCAGTCGCGTCGAGCGTTCGCTGAATCCGAAATTCCACGAAGGCGACCTGGTGGTGGGCGCCACCGGTTGGCAAAGCCACAGCATCAGCGATGGCCGCAATATCATTCCGGTGCCGTCCGGGTTGCCGAGCCCGTCGATGGCCTTGGGTGTGCTGGGCATGCCGGGCATGACCGCGTACATGGGCCTGATGGACATCGGCCAGCCCAACGCCGGCGAAACCCTGGTGGTCGCGGCCGCGTCGGGCGCGGTGGGTTCGGTGGTCGGCCAGGTGGCGAAGATCAAAGGCCTGCGCGTCGTGGGCGTGGCGGGTGGTGCAGAAAAATGCCGCTACGTGGTGGAGGAATTGGGCTTTGATGCCTGTGTCGACCACAAGAGCCCGAACTTCGCCGAGGAACTGGCTCAGGCCTGCCCCGAAGGGATCGATATCTACTACGAGAACGTCGGCGGCAAGGTGTTCGACGCGGTGGTGCCGCTGCTGAATGCCAAGGCGCGGATTCCACTGTGCGGCCTCATCGCTTCCTACAACTCCCACGAAGCACCGACCGGCCCGGATCGCCTGCCGCAATTGCAACGCACGTTGCTGACCAAGCGCGTGCGCATCCAGGGTTTTATCGTGTTCGACGACTACGGTGATCGTCAGCCAGAGTTCGTCAGTGCCATGGCGCCGTGGGTGCGGGACGGCAAGGTCAAGTTCCGCGAAGACGTGGTCGATGGCCTTGAGAATGCCCCCGAGGCCTTCATCGGTCTGCTGGAAGGACGCAACTTCGGCAAACTGGTGGTGCGGGTCGCGCAGGACTGAATAATTGACGCTATACAGAGGCGCGGGTATAAACCGCGTCTCGTTGATTTGTCGGACGTTTCCCCATGAGCTTCAGCCCTTTGATTCGCCAACTGATCGACGCCCTGCGAATTTTGCCGGGTGTCGGTCAGAAAACCGCCCAGCGCATGGCGCTGCAACTGCTGGAGCGTGATCGCAGCGGTGGTTCGCGACTGGCGTCGGCGCTGAGCCAGGCCATGGAAGGGGTGGGGCATTGCCGGTTGTGCCGCACGCTGACCGAAGACGACCTCTGCCCGCAATGTTTTGACACGCGCCGTGACGACACCTTGCTCTGCGTGGTGGAAGGTCCGATGGACGTCTACGCCGTGGAGCAGACTGGTTTCCGTGGTCGCTACTTTGTACTCAAGGGCCATCTCTCGCCGCTTGACGGGCTGGGGCCGGAGGCCATCGGTATTCCGCAGCTGCTTGCGCGGATTGAAGAGGCGGGCACGTTTGCCGAGGTCATCCTGGCCACCAACCCGACCGTGGAAGGTGAGGCGACGGCGCATTACATCGCGCAGTTGCTGAGCAACAAAGGTTTGATTGCCTCGCGTATTGCCCACGGTGTGCCGCTGGGTGGCGAGCTGGAACTGGTGGATGGCGGGACGTTGGCGCATTCGTTTGCGGGGCGTAAGCCGATTGCCTTGTAGTGCTTGAACTGGCGCCATCGCGGGCAAGCCTCGCTCCTACAGAGGTGCCGGTGACCCTGTAGGAGCGAGGCTTGCCCGCGAAGGGCGCAACTCGGTCCATCTGATTCACACAATCCTGTTGAAAACCAAGCAAGCGCTCGGTTAACTTCGCTGAACCTTCAGTGGAGTTCGCCGATGCCTGCCTTTCAGGAATACTTCGATCCCAGCCACCAATTGGTCCGTGACAGCGTCAGACGTTTCGTCGAACGCGAGATCCTTCCGGACATCGACCAGTGGGAAGAAGCTGAAAGCTTTCCCCGCGAGCTCTACCTCAAGGCCGGTGCGGCGGGGATCCTGGGGATCGGTTATCCCGAATCTCTGGGCGGCAGCCATGAAGGTGATCTGTTTGCCAAGGTCGCGGCCAGCGAAGAACTGATGCGTTGCGGCTCTGGCGGTCTGGTGGCCGGCCTCGGTTCGCTGGACATCGGCCTGCCACCGATTCTCAAGTGGGCCAGGCCTGAAGTCCGTGACCGCGTCGTGCCGCCCGTGCTGGCCGGCGAGAAGATCAGCGCACTGGCCGTCACCGAACCCAGCGGTGGCTCCGACGTCGCCAACCTGCAAACCCGCGCCATGCGTGACGGCGACGTCTACCGGGTCAGCGGCAGTAAAACCTTTATCACCAGTGGCGTTCGCGCCGATTTCTATACCGTTGCGGTGCGTACCGGTGAGCCGGGTTTCGGCGGCATCAGTCTGCTGCTGATCGAAAAGGGCACGCCGGGTTTCACTGTCGGCCGGCAGTTGAAGAAAATGGGCTGGTGGGCGTCGGACACGGCCGAATTGTTCTTCGATGATTGCCGGGTGCCTGTAGGAAATCTGATCGGCGCCGAAAACATGGGCTTCGCCTGCATCATGGGCAACTTCCAGAGTGAACGCCTGGCGTTGGCATTGATGGCCAACATGACGGCGCAGCTGGCGCTGGAGGAAAGCCTGAAGTGGGCGCGTCAGCGTGAAGCCTTTGGCAAACCCATCGGCAAATTCCAGGTGCTCAAACATCGGCTCGCGGAAATGGCCACGGCATTGGAGGTGTCACGGGAGTTCACTTACCGTCAGGCAGCGAAGATGGCGGCGGGGCAGAGCGTGATCAAGGAGATTTCCATGGCCAAGAACTTCGCGACCGACACGGCTGACCGGATTACCACGGATGCGGTGCAGATGTTGGGTGGCTTGGGTTACATGCGGGAAAGCCTGGTGGAGCGGCTGTACCGGGATAACCGGATTCTGTCGATCGGCGGCGGGACGCGGGAAGTGATGAACGAGATCATCAGCAAGCAGATGGGGCTTTGAGTCCTGCGGTGTTGCAGAGGGCGCTTTCGCGAGCAAGCCCGCTCCCACATTTAGACCGCGTCCGCTTGGACAACTCGATCAATTGTGGGAGCGGGCTTGCTCGCGAAGAGGCCCTTGAAGGCGCCTCCTTACTTCTCGCTCAACGAAAACTGCGTCAGGCAGAACGTGGGAATCCCCATCTCTTCCAGCCGCTGCGACCCACCCAGTTCCGGCAAATCAATAATCGCCGCCGCTTCATGAACCCGCGCGCCCATGCGCCGAATCAGGTTCGCCGCTGCGATCAGCGTGCCGCCGGTGGCGATCAAATCATCAAACATCACCACCGAGTCGCCTTCGCACAAGCTGTCGGCGTGCACTTCGAGAAAGGCTTCACCGTACTCGGTGGCGTAACCTTCGGCCAACACGTCGGCCGGCAGTTTGCCTTGCTTGCGGAACAGCACCAACGGCTTGTTCAACTGATAGGCCAGCACCGAGCCGATCAGGAAACCACGGGCATCCATGGCGCCGATATGCGTGAAGTCCGCCTCGACATAACGATGCGCGAAGCTGTCCATCACAAAGCGCAGGGCCGTGGGCGACTGGAACAACGGCGTGATGTCGCGAAAGATCACGCCCGGCTTGGGGAAGTCGATCACGGGGCGGATCAGGGATTTGATGTCGAAGGAGTCGAAGACCATCGTCAAGGTGTCCTGGCAGGCTGCAAACGTCGCAGTATAACGGCGGCTGAACCGTTTCGCTCAGCCGCAATTGTTGCCATCAGCCTTCGAGCGAGCCACCGGCCAGGGCGCAGAGCTGGATCGGGTCGAGGATGTGGATTTCCTTGCCCTCGGCGGCGATCAGTTCGTTTTGCTGGAAGCGCGTGAACACCCGGGACACGGTTTCCACCGCCAGGCCCAGGTAATTGCCGATTTCGTTGCGCGACATGCTCAGGCGGAACTGGTTGGCCGAGAAACCGCGAGCGCGGAAGCGTGCCGAGAGGTTGACTAGGAACGTGGCGATACGCTCGTCGGCGGTTTTCTTCGACAGCAGCAACATCATTTGTTGATCGTCACGAATCTCGCGGCTCATGACCCGCATCAGCTGACGACGCAGTTGCGGCAGTTGCAGGGCCAGTTCGTCGAGGCGTTCGAAGGGGATTTCGCACACCGACGTGGTTTCCAGGGCTTGCGCCGAAACCGGGTGTTTTTCAGTGTCCATGCCGGACAGGCCGACCAGTTCGCTCGGCAAGTGGAAACCGGTGAGCTGTTCTTCACCGCCGTCGCTCAGGCTGAAGGTCTTGAGCGCCCCGGAGCGTACTGCATAAACGGAATCGAAGGTGTCGCCCTGGCGGAACAGGAACTCGCCTTTTTTCAGCGGGCGGCCCCGTTTGACGATCTCGTCCAGCGCTTCCATGTCTTCCAGATTCAGAGAAAGTGGCAAGCAGAGGGGGGCCAGGCTGCAGTCCTTGCAATGGGCCTGGCTGTGAGCGCGCAGTTTTACTGGCTCGGACATTTCTTCAATCCTTGTGGGAAAACACACATAAGCCGTAAGGGTAACTCACGGGAGGACATTCAGGCACGCGGCGATTTTGCCGCAGGGTCGTAAAGCCAGCATTTTGCTATCCGGCAAGCTAGATCACTCGCGAAAACCGCTGGTGATTGTGTTGTTGCAGATAGGCATCGAAGACCATGCACACCGATCGCACCAGCAAGCGACCGGCGGGCAGTACGTTGATTCGCTCATTGTCGAGGCTGATCAAGCCGTCGTCGGCCATGGTCTGTAGCTGAGGCCACAGGTCACCGAAGTAACCGCGAAAATCGATGTTGAACGCCTGTTCGATGTCTGCAAACTCCAGGTTGAACGTACAGATCAACTGCTGAATCACCGCACGCCGCACGCGGTCATCGGCGTTGCACAGCAGACCACGGCTGGTTGCCAGTTGGGCGGAGGCCAGCGTGTTCTGATACTGGTTCAAATCGCTGTTGTTCTGGCAGTAGAGGTCGCCGATCTGGCTGATGGCCGACACCCCTAAACCGATCAGATCGCAATGACCGTGAGTGGTGTAGCCCTGAAAGTTGCGCTGCAAGGTCGATTCTTCCTGGGCGATCGCCAGTTCATCGTCGGGCAGGGCGAAGTGGTCCATGCCGATGTAGCGGTAACCGGCAGCAGTCAGTTGTTCGATGGTGCGCTGGAGCATTTCCAGCTTCTGCGCCGGCGTCGGCAGCTCGTTGCTGTTGATCCGCCGTTGCGGCATGAAGCGTTCCGGCAGGTGCGCGTAGTTGAACACCGAGAGCCGATCCGGTTGCAGCGCGATGACTTCGTCGACCGTGCGGGCGAAGTTGTCCGGTGTCTGCTTCGGCAAGCCGTAGATCAGGTCGATGTTGATCGAACGAAATTGCAGGGTCCGGGCGGCGTCGATCACGGCGCGGGTTTCTTCCAGGCTTTGCAGGCGATTGACCGCCCGCTGCACCGCCGGGTCGAGGTCTTGCAGGCCAATGCTGACCCGGTTGAAGCCCAGTTCCCGGAGCAGGCCCATGGTCGACCAATCGGCTTCGCGCGGGTCGATCTCGATGCCGTAGTCGCCGGAATCGTCGTCCAGCAGGTTGAAGTGCTTGCGCAGATGAGCCATCAACTGGCGCAGTTCGTCGTGGCTGAGAAAAGTCGGGGTGCCGCCGCCGAAGTGCAGTTGCTCGACTTTCTGTGCCGGGTCGAGGTGGCAGGCGATCAGTTGGATTTCCTGCTCAAGGCGCTGCAAGTAGGGCAGGGCGCGGCCACGGTCCTTGGTGATGACTTTGTTGCAGGCGCAGTAGTAGCAAATGTTCGCGCAGAACGGCACGTGCACGTACAGCGACAATGGGCGCAGGGCTTTGCGGCTGTCGCGCAGGGCGTGGAACAGGTCGAAGGTGCCGACCTGTCCGTCGAATTGCACGGCGGTGGGGTAAGAGGTGTAGCGCGGCCCCGCCAGGTCGTAACGGCGGATCAGATCGGTGTCCCAACGAATGGCGTCGAGCATCATGCGGGCATTCCCCGGATAGGCTGGCAGTGTCAGCGAGTCTATGGGGTGGGGCGGTGAGGCATCTTGATTTGCATCAACGGGTGTCTAGATCAAAAGATCGCAGCCTCGTTTCACTCGACAGCTCCTACAAGAGACACGCGGTCAATGTAGGAGCTGTCGAGTGAAACGAGGCTGCGATCTTTTGATCTTAATGCCCCATCAACCAATGCTGATGCGGCCCCGGCAACGTCCATATCCCGAACAGCATCACCAGCAACCCACCCGCCATGCGCACACTGCGTTTGCGCAACAACGCCGTAACCCGCTCCGCCGCCAGCCCGGTGGCCAGCAGCACCGGCCAGGTGCCGAGGCCGAATGCGAGCATCAGCAATGCACTGTCCAGCGCATTACCCTGGCTCGCCGCCCACAGCAACGTGCTGTAAACCAGCCCGCACGGCAACCAGCCCCACAGCGCGCCCAGCAGCAAAGCGCGGGGCAGGCTCGACACTGGCAGCAGTTTGTTGGCAGCCGGCTGGATATGCCGCCACAGGCCGCGTCCGAGGCTTTCGATCCGGGTCAGGCCGCTCCACCAACCGGCGAGGTACAGGCCCATGGCGATCAACAGCAATCCGGCGATTACACGCATAAACATGGCGGCCGGGCTGTTGGCCACCGCCCAACCCGCCAAGCCGATCAAAAGACCGGCCGTGGCATAGCTGAGAATTCGCCCCAGGTTGTACGCCAGCAACAGTCGAAAGCGGCGGCTGCGCTGCTCCTTGGGAATCGCCAGGGTCAACGCGCCCATCAGGCCGCCGCACATGCCCAGGCAATGCCCGCCGCCGAGAAGGCCGAGAATCACCGCAGACACCAGCAGTGGCGCCAACTCAAGCATGAGGCGGTGCCTTTTCGTCCGGTTTGACCGGATGACCGCTGGCTTCGTCGACGGCTGCCTTGTGATTCGGGTCCTGATCGTCGAACAGAATGCTGTGGGCCGGGCCGTCGAGGTCGTCGTACTGACCGCTGTCGACCGCCCAGAAGAAGATATAAATAGCGATGGCCACGATCAGCAGCGCGGCCGGGATCATCACGTAGAGAGCTGGCATCTGGACTCCATGCCCGCGCGGCTCAGGCCGGCAGCGGGCGGGTTTCTGGCGTGGTGCGGGCGGCAGGCGCGCTCGGCAGGCGAGTCAGGCGCAGGGCGTTCAGCACCACGGTCAACGAACTGATGGACATGCCGACCGCAGCCCATACCGGGGTGATCCAGCCGAGGGCGGCGAACGGCAACATGAGGCCATTGTACAGCCCGGCCCACAGCAGGTTCTCGATGATTACCCGGCGGGTGCGCCGCGCCAGGCTGAAGGCTTGCACCAGCGCATCGAGACGGTTGGACAGCAACACGGCATCGGCACTGGTTTTCGCCAGGTCGGTGGCCGAACCCATGGCCACGCTGATGTCGGCAGCGGCCAGCACCGGCACATCATTGACCCCGTCACCGAGCATCAACACCTTGCGGCCTTCCTTGTGCAGCTGTTGCAGGACCTGCAATTTGTCATCGGGGCGCAAACCGCCCCGGGCTTCGTCGATGCCCAGTTCCGCGGCGACGCTGGCGACCATCGGTGAGGTATCGCCCGACAGCAGCAATGTGCGCCAGCCACGGGCCCTGCAGGCTTCCACTAGCGCTGGGGCATCGGCGCGTAAACGGTCATCGAGGACAAACCACGCCAGTGGCCCTTGGCTGTCGCCGAGTAGCAGCCACTGGCCGGCTTCGTCGGGCATCTCCGGCACGACAGCGCCGCTGAGTTCGCAGACAAAACCCGGCTGGCCGATGCGCAAGCGTTGCGTGCCGACCAGGCCCTCGAGGCCAAGCCCCGGCGTGCTGAGGACTTCCTCGGCTGCCAGCGGTGCCCGGCCAAATGCGCGGGCGATCGGGTGTTCGGAACGGTTTTCCAGGGCGGCGGCGAGACTCAGGCATTGATCGCTGTCGAGCGCGCCGAGCGGGCGGATCGAGCGCAACGCCAGGCGACCTTCGGTCAACGTGCCGGTCTTGTCGAAAATCACTGTGTCGATCTGGTTCAGACCTTCCAGCACATGACCGCGTGTCAACAAAAGACCAAGCTTGTGCAGGGTGCCGGTGGCGGCGGTGAGGGCGGTCGGCGTGGCCAGCGACAAGGCGCACGGGCACGTTGCAACGAGCATCGCCAGGACAATCCAGAAGGCTCGCGACGAATCCAGTTCCCACCACAACAGGCCGATCGCCGCTGCTGCGATCAATGACAGCAACAGGAACCATTGCGCGGCGCGGTCGGCGATTTCCGCCAGTCGCGGCTTTTCGGCCTGGGCGCGGTCCAGCAGGCGGACGATGGCTGACAGCCGCGTGTCCTGGCCCAGCGCCAGCACTTCCACGGTCAACGCGCCTTCGACGTTCAGGGTGCCGGCGGTGACCGCATCGCCCTGGGTGCGCGGTTGCGGCAGGTATTCGCCGGTGAGCAGGGATTCGTCGATGCTCGACTGGCCTTCGAGGATCTTGCCGTCGGCCGGGAGGATCGCGCCCGGGTGCACCAGCACTTGATCGCCGACGCGCAGTTCGCTGAGCAGGATTCGTTCGCTCTGGCCATCGGCACTCAGGCGCAGGCACGAGGCGGGCAACAGGTTTACAAGCTGTGCGGTGGCGGCGGCGGTGCGTTCCCGGGCGCGACGTTCCAGATAACGCCCGGCCAGCAGGAACAGCGCGAACATCCCCACCGCATCGAAGTACAGCTCGCCGACGCCGGTGATCGAGGTCCAGATCCCGGCGATGTAGGCACTGCCGATCGCCAATGACACCGACACATCCATGGTCAGGTGGCGGGTGCGCAAATCGCGCATCGCCCCTTTGAAGAACGGCGCACAGCTGTAGAACACGATTGGCGTGGTCAGGAACAGCGCGACCCAGCGCAGGATGGTGTGCAGCTCGGGGCTCAAGTCGATGTTGAATTCCGGCCAGGTGGCCATGGTCGCCATCATCGCCTGGAACCACAGCAGCCCGGCGACGCCAAGTTGGCGCAAGGCCAGGCGGTTTTCGCTGGCCAATTGTTCGCTGGCGCGGTCGACTTGATAGGGGTGCGCGGCGTAGCCAATATGCCGCAATTCGCTCAGTACCTGGCTCAACGGCAATTGCGCGTCGGCCCAGCGTACGTGAAGGCGATGGTTGGACAGGTTCAGTCGCGCCTCGGCCACCGCCGGCAAGGCGCGCAGGTGCTTCTCGATCAGCCAGCCGCAAGCGGCGCAGCTGATGCCTTCCATCAACAGGGTGGTTTCGGCGAGCTCGCCGTCGTGGCGTACGAAGGGCTTTTGCACGTCGGCACGGTCGTAGAGCGCCAACTCATCCACCAACTGCACCGGCAAGGCTTCGGGGTTGGCCGATGATTCGCTGCGATGCTGGTAATAGCTTTCCAGACCACCGGCCACAATCGCCTCAGCCACGGCCTGGCAACCCGGGCAGCAGAACTCACGGGTTTCACCGAGGACGGCGGCGGTGAAGCGGCTGCCGGCCGGGACGGGCAGGGCGCAGTGGTAGCAGGGGAGTGGAGTGGTCATGAGGTGAAGTCTATATCGTCCGGAAGGGCCTCATCGCGAGCAAGCTCGCTCCCACATTGGATTTGTGGCGTTCACAAAACCCTGTGGGAGCGAGCTTGCTCGCGATGCGCGAAGCGCTGGCTTTTACTTCTTCAGGTCTTCGGCGCCTTGCAGCGGTTCATCACCGAGCAGCAGATCCTTGTCATGGCTGACCTGTTCTTCTTCGAACATGCGCCAGGTCTTGTCGTCCTGTACGCCCAGCAGTTCTACAAAGCGGCGACCGTCGACCTTGTCGCTCAACTGGCCAATGTAACGGCCCTGTTCGGTTTCGCTGCGTGCCAGGGTGATCTTGCGATCTTTCTCCGGCTGGGTCGGCGAGATCAGGTTCAGCTCCAGGGTTTTCGGTTGGCTGTTGCCGCTCAGGCGCAGGTCGACTTCACCGGTCACGTCGTCCAGATGAACGCTGGCACGCAGCAGCAGGGTCTGCGCCAGCAACTCACGGTCGAGGGAGCGGTTGATGCCTTTGCCGGCCTCGTAATAGTTGTCGTTGACCAGGTTGTCCGGGTTGTTCACTGCGATCGTCACCATGGACAAGGTCAGGGTCACGGAACACGCCAGGATGGCGATGATGATCCACGGCCAAAGGTGCTTGTACCAGGGACTTGCGGCATTTGCTGCGGGCATGATCACTTCTCTCAACGAACTTGTGGGCCGATGAACCGGCTCTTGGCTTCAATGTGGACACTGTCGTCATCGGCATCCTTGAGGATGAATTTCACCTCGTTGGTGCTCGATGGCAGTTTCTCCGGTGCGCTGGACAGTTCGACCGGCTGGCTGAAAATCTCCCCGGCGGCGACCTTGATCTCGCGCTTGCCTTGCAGCTTGAGGTCCGGCAGGCCAGCGGCTTCGAGCACGTAGGTGTGGTCGCGCTGATCCTTGTTCATGATCTTCAGGCTGTAGACGTTTTCGATCCGGCCTTCGGCGTTCTCGCGGTACAGCACGCGGTCCTTGCTGACGTCGAAACCGACCAGCGAACGCATGAAGAACGCGGTCATCAGCAAGGCGATCATCGCCAGCAGCACCGTGGCGTAGCCGATCAGGCGCGGGCGCAGTTTATTGGTTTTTTGCCCGGACAGGTTGTGCTCGGTGGTGTAGCTGATCAGGCCGCGCGGGTAATCCATCTTGTCCATGATGCTGTCGCAGGCATCGATGCAGGCCGCACAGCCGATGCATTCGACTTGCAGGCCGTCGCGGATGTCGATACCGGTCGGGCAGACCTGGACACACATGGTGCAGTCGATGCAGTCGCCCAGGCCCACGGCCTTGTAGTCGACGCCTTTCTTGCGCGGGCCGCGGCTTTCACCACGGCGCGGGTCGTAGGAAACGATCAGGGTGTCTTTGTCGAACATCACGCTCTGGAAGCGCGCGTACGGGCACATGTAAATGCACACCTGCTCGCGCAACCAGCCGGCATTGCCGTAGGTGGCGAGGGTGAAGAAGCCGACCCAGAAATACGACCAGCCATCGGCTTCGCCGGTGAAGAAGTCGATGGTCAGTTCGCGGATCGGCGAGAAGTAACCGACGAAGGTCATGCCGGTCACGAAGCCGATCAACAGCCACATCGAGTGTTTGCTGAATTTGCGCAGGAATTTGTTGGCGCTCATGGGCGCTTTGTCGAGCTTGATGCGCTGGTTGCGGTCGCCTTCGGTGACCTTCTCGCACCACATGAAAATCCAGGTCCAGACACTCTGCGGGCAGGTATAGCCGCACCAGACCCGCCCGGCGTACACGGTAATGAAGAACAGGCCGAAGGCGCTGACGATCAGGATCCCCGAGAGCAGGATGAAGTCCTGAGGCCAGAAGGTTGCACCAAAGATGAAGAACTTGCGTTCCGGCAGGTTCCACCAGACGGCCTGATGGCCACCCCAGCTCAGCCAGACCGTACCGAAATACAGCAGAAACAACCCGGCACCGCCCATCATCCGCAGGTTGCGGAACAGACCGGTGAAGGCACGAGTGTAGATTTTTTCTCGAGAGGCGTAGAGGTCGACGCTGTTGTTCGCGTTCTTGGCTGGCGGTGTGACGTCGTGTACCGGAATCTGGTTACTCATCATTGCATCCCACGGCAGTGGAAAAATGCCCCGGTCAGTACGTGCCGACCGCGGTCAAAAAGAGGTGTTGCAGTGGCGTAATGATACGCCTGTCGCTCTAGGTCAAGGGTGCGACCTTTGGTCGCGTTGGGGAAAAAACCCGAATGGTGTAGCAAATGTAACAAATCGTGATGCAGATCAATTGACTTGTGAAGTATGGACGAATTTTGGGTGAGCAAGGCCCGATTTCATGCGAGGGAAGGGAGAGCAAACGTTTCGCTCTCATTGTCTTGGCTCCCGCTTAGCTGTTTGGCTATAAAAACAGGCGACTTTAATGGCGTGAGAACTTCCATTGATTGAAACACTATTAATTAATTGGATGGTAGTGGCGTATTTTATTTTTCAATGTTTTAGCATAAGTTTGCTTTCGGCGATTATTCGCCGCTATTATTTGGTTTTAATGGAAATGGAATTCTATGAAGTTGTTAGCAAAAAGTTTTTTGTTTGTTGGTTTCGCAATGATCTCGGTAGTCAGTTATGCGGCGTATGTGCCGAGCACGAACAATCCTGAGTTCGCGATATTTACATCTGATCCGCAATACCCCTGGACAGATAAAACGGACGCGGGTGTAGAGGAGTCGAGTTCTGAAAAGGAAGCCCGATCCCGAACACTAATCGAAAGTCAGTACTCCGATATTGCTCACTTCAGGAAGAGCCGTCCGGAGATGGAAGTTCCTGTCATGATCAACGGTGATATCACGGCATATGGTCATGGCTGGCAGCGTTCTTATATACGCTCGGTGCAGAAGAAGTATTTCGGTAGTGAATTTGTATACGGGCTGGGTAATCATGATTTTGAAAACCTCGATTGTTTTTCCGCTAATTGCGCGGCGGGCAGTATTACAGACTTCGAGGAGCATCATCGCGATAAAGTCGGGAATTTCGATTTAAAGATCAGTGGTCCTTTCTATAATAAGCTGTATTCCGGAAGTCTCGCCTGGTCCAGAGATGTTGGAGATGTGCATTTTGTTCAGTTGAACAACGAGCCGACGTACTCGGATCGAATTTCCCATTCCCTGAACCCGACTACGTTCGAAATCACGGACTCGCTGGATTGGTTGGAAAAGGATTTGAAAGCAGCATATGCCAAAGGTCAGATCATCCTTCTTAATATGCATAAACCCGGTCATTGGAAAGGCAGTTCGGAGCAGGTCGACAGATTCCGCAAGATGATCGCAGACTATAAGGTCACCGCTGTCTTCGCAGGTCATATACACCAGGACGCCGGGGCCTATCGGGGTGGATACTATTTTGGCGATGTGCCCTTGTTCCTTAGCGGCGCAGCTTCACAACAGACGTACTTGATTGCCCGCATTTCGAAAGACCGGAAATCCGTGACCGTTGACCTTGTCAAAGGCAACCACTGGCCGAGCCGTACCTTCTTGAAAACGATTCCAGTCAGGTAAACCTTCGCTGTCTACCGTCAACCAAAACGGCCCCGCCAATTCACATTGGCGGGGCCGTTTTTTGTTACATCAAGCGTTTGCCTTACTGGGTGTCCGCCACCGGCGCTTTCTCACCGTGAGAGAGGCTGTAGACGTAAGCGGCCAGCAGGTGAACCTTGTCGTTGCCTTGCAGCTGTTCTTGCGCAGGCATCTGGCCCTGACGGCCGTAACGGATGGTCTGCTGCAGTTGAGCGAAGCTCGAACCGTAGATGAACGCGGCCGGGTGAGTCAGGTTAGGTGCGCCCATCGCTGGCGTACCTTTGCCTTCCGGACCGTGGCATACCGCGCAATTGGCGGCGAACAGCTTCTGGCCGGCAACCGGATCAGCCTTGGTGCCTTCCGGCAGCTTGCGGCCATCGAGGTTGGTCAGTACGAACGAAGCAACGTCCGCAACGCCTTGCTCGCCGATCACCTCGGCCCACGCCGGCATGACCGCGTGACGGCCACCCATGATGGTGGTCTTGATGGTTTCCGCTTCGCCGCCCCAGCGCCAGTCGGCGTCGGTCAGGTTCGGGAAGCCATAAGCGCCCTTGGCGTCGGAGCCGTGGCAGACCGAGCAGTTGGAGGCGAACAGGCGGCCACCCATCTTCAGGGCTTGCGGGTCCTTGGCGACTTCTTCAATCGGCATGGAAGCGAACTTGGCGAAGATCGGACCGAACTTGGCGTCCGACTTGGCCATTTCCTTTTCCCACTCGTGAACGCCGGTCCAGCCGGTCTGGCCGTTGGCGAACGCGGTCTGCTTCTCGTTATCCAGGTAGTTGTAACCCGGCAGCAGGCCTTTCCAGTTGCCCAGGCCCGGGTACAGCACCAGATAGCCCAGGGCGAAGATGATGGTGCCCACGAACAGCATGAACCACCATTTCGGCAGTGGGTTGTCGTACTCCTCGATCCCGTCGAAGGAGTGGCCAACCGTCTCTTCGGTGGCTTCGCTGCGCTGGCCCTTGCGGGTGGACAGCAGCAGCCAGGTCAGGGCGAAGATGGTGCCGAGACTGAGGACTGTGACGTACAGACTCCAGAACGTAGTCATTCTTTGTTACTCCTAGAAGCTTGCTCGACGTGCTTGATGGCTTCGGGATCATCCGCGAAAGGCAGCAAGGTCGCGTCTTCAAACTCCGACTTGCGCTTGGGGCTGAACACCCACAACGCCAGACCGATGAAGGCCACCATCACAACAACGGTGCCCAGGCCACGAATCATCCCGATATCCATCTAAATCACCGTTTGCTTTTGATGATGGTGCCCAGGCCTTGCAGATAGGCCACCAGCGCGTCCATTTCGGTTTTGCCCTTCACAGCATCCTTGGCACCGGCGATGTCTTCATCGGTGTAAGGGACGCCGAGCGTGCGCAAGACTTCCATTTTCTTGGCGGTGTCTTTGCCGTCGAGCTTGTTTTCCACGAGGAACGGGTAGGCCGGCATTTTCGACTCGGGCACTACGTTGCGCGGGTTGTACAAATGCGCACGCTGCCAGTCATCGGAGTAACGGCCGCCGACACGGGCCAGGTCCGGACCGGTACGCTTGGAACCCCACAGGAACGGGTGGTCCCAGACGCTTTCACCGGCGACCGAGTAGTGGCCGTAACGTTCGGTTTCAGCACGGAACGGGCGAATCATCTGCGAGTGGCAGCCGACACAACCGTTGGCGATGTAAATGTCGCGGCCTTCCAGTTCAAGGGCGGTGCGAGGCTTCATGCCTTCGACCGGCTTGTTGGTGACGTCCTGGAAAAACAGCGGAACGATCTGGGTCAGGCCGCCGACGCTGACGGCGATAACCATGAAGAAGGCCAGCAGGCCAATATTCTTCTCGACTGCTTCATGCTTCATCAGTGAGCTCCAACTACAGCAATCTGAGCGGCGGCTTCGGCTTCAGCCGGGTTCGAGGCACGTACGGTCCGCCATACGTTGTAGGCCATGAACAGCATGCCGCTGGCAAAGAACGCACCGCCCAGGGCGCGAACGATGAAACCGGGGTGGCTGGCTTGCAGCGCTTCGACGAACGAGTAGGTGAGGGTGCCGTCGTCGTTGATTGCACGCCACATCAGACCCTGGGTGATGCCGTTGACCCACATCGAAGCGATGTATAGAACGGTGCCGATGGTCGCGAGCCAGAAGTGCGCGTTGATCAGGCCGATACTGTGCATCTGGGCGCGACCGAACAGTTTCGGGATCATGTGGTAGATGGCGCCGATCGAGATCATCGCTACCCAGCCCAAGGCACCGGCGTGTACGTGGCCGATGGTCCAGTCGGTGTAGTGCGACAGCGAGTTCACGGTCTTGATGGCCATCATCGGGCCTTCAAAGGTCGACATGCCGTAGAAGGCCAGCGACACCACCAGGAAGCGCAGGATCGGGTCGGTGCGCAGCTTATGCCAGGCGCCCGACAGGGTCATCATGCCGTTGATCATGCCGCCCCAGCTCGGAGCCAGCAGGATGATCGACATCGCCATGCCCAGGGACTGAGCCCAGTCCGGCAGAGCGGTGTAGTGCAGGTGGTGCGGACCGGCCCAGATGTACAGGGTGATCAGCGCCCAGAAGTGCACGATCGACAGGCGATAGGAGTAGATCGGACGCTCGGCCTGCTTCGGAACGAAGTAATACATCATCCCCAGGAAGCCGGTGGTCAGGAAGAAACCCACCGCGTTGTGGCCGTACCACCACTGGATCATCGCGTCAGTCGCACCGGCGTAGGCCGAGTAGGACTTGAAGAAGCTGACCGGCAGGGAGGCGTGGTTAACGATGTGCAACATCGCCGTCACGACGATGAAGGCACCGTAGAACCAGTTACCCACATAGATGTGCTTGGTGTTGCGCTTGGTGATGGTGCCGAAGAACACCAGACCGTAGGACACCCAGACGATGGCCAGCAGAATAGCCAGGGGCCATTCCAGTTCCGCGTATTCCTTGGTGGTGGTGTAACCCAGCGGCAAGGTAATGATCGCGCCGACGATCACCGCTTGCCAACCCCAGAAGGTGAAGGCTGCGAGGCTGTCGGAAATCAGTCGCGTTTGGCAGGTTCGCTGCACGACGTAATAAGAAGTGGCAAACAGAGCACAACCACCGAAGGCGAAAATCACCAGGTTGGTGTGCAACGGGCGTAAGCGTCCAAAAGTCGTCCACGGCAGACCGAAGTTCAATTCCGGCCATACAAGCTGTGAGGCGATGAAGACACCAAGCCCCATGCCAAGGATCCCCCAGACCACCGTCATGATGGCGAACTGGCGGACTACCTTATAGTTATAAGCAGTCGGACTGATTGCTGTGCTCATTCTAAGGTTCCACGGTTTGGGTGTTTTATTAGGAGTAAAAATCGGCCGCAAGTATGTAGAAAGCGGGGGGTCATTGCAACGCGCCATGACCTGGGTCAATGCTTTCAAAAGCTGATTCTGCGGCCTTTCCATGCGCCGCGTAAGGACAAAATCGACCTCGGACAAAATGTCGCAGCAAACGAAAATGATGAGGGGGTCAGGTCAGTTGTTACGGGGTGTGTTCAAACACAACGATCGGGTGACCGATGGCAATTGGCACGACAGCCGGTATCTACCAGCCTTTGCGGCCTGTCATCGAGCAGATTCGTCGAACACATCGGGTTGAGTCGACCTGGAACCGGCTCATGCCAGTTCGCATCGGAGCAAGCTTAGACCCGAATCAGGTGAACCGAAAGGAGGACCAACGGAGGGGTGCGACACTTGGTCGCAAAGAGGCAGGGAACTGCCGCATCCGGGAGAATGCGGCAGTAGAGCGGTCGAGATTTATTCGCGTTTGCCTTCGGCTTGCAAACGCTCGGTGTTCAAGCCGTGGGACAGGCTGTACACGTAAGCAGCCAGCAATTGCACCTTGTCGTTGCCGAGCAGTTCGTTCTGCGCCGGCATATGGCCCTGGCGGCCATGGCGAATGGTCTGTTGCAGTTGTGCCAGGCTGGTGCCGTAGATGAATCCGGCCGGTTGCGTCAGGTTCGGCGCGCCCATAGCTTCAGTGCCTTTGCCGGTTGCCCCATGACAGGCTACGCACGTAGTGCTGAACGCTTGCTGTCCGGCGTGCAGATCGGCGGTGTCGTCAGCCGGCAATGGCAGGCCGGCCAGTTCGTGACGCACATACGCGGCCACGTTCTTCACGCCGGCCTCGCCGAGGATTTCACCCCAGGCTGGCATGGCCGCCATGCGACCGCCCATGATCGTGGTCTTGATCATCTCGGCATCGCCGCCCCAGCGCCAGTTGCTGTCGGCCAGGTTCGGGAAGCCGAAAGCGCCCTTGGCATCCGAGCCGTGGCATACGGAGCAGTTCGAGGCGAACAGGCGACCGCCCATTTTCAGCGCTTGCGGGTCGTTGGCCACTTCTTCCACCGGCATGGCGGCGAACTTGGCGAAGATCGGCCCGAACCTGGCGTCCGCCTTGTTCATCTCCTTTTCCCATTCGTGGACGCCGGTCCAGCCGTCCTCGTAACCCGGCAGGATGCCTTTCCAGTTGCCCAGGCCGGGATAAAGAATCAGGTAGCCCACGGCAAACACCAGCGTGCCGGCGAACAGCATGAACCACCACTGCGGCAGCGGATTGTCGTACTCCTCGATGCCGTCGAAGCTGTGGCCCATGGTCTGGTCGACGCTGCCCTTGGTTTCGCCCTTGCGGGTGCCGATCAGCAGCCAGGTCAGGCCGATCAGGCTGCCGATGGTCAGTACGCAGATCCACGTACTCCAGAAGGTGGTCATGGCCGGGTACTCCTTGTTGTTGCAGGTTCTTGGGTGCTGTCGGGTTGTGGTTCGTCGGCGAACGGCAGCAAGCGCGCTTCGGCGAATTCCGGACTGCGCTTGCTGTTGAACACCCACAGCGTCAGGCCGACGAAGGCCACGAACACCACAACCGTGCCGAGGCCACGGATCAGGCCTGTGCTCATTTCAATGACCATGGCTCACCTCTTGCTCTTGATGGCAGTGCCGAGCACTTGCAGGTAAGAAACGAGTGCGTCCATTTCGGTCTTGCCCTTGAGGCTGGCGACCGCGCCGCTGATGTCGTCATCGCTGTACGGCACACCGAGGGTGCGCATCGTGCGGATCTTGGTTTCGGTGTGGCTGCTGTCGACCGCTTGCGTGACCAGCCATGGGTAGGCCGGCATCTTCGACTCGGGTACGACGTTGCGCGGGTTGTACAAGTGCGCGCGGTGCCAGTCATCCGAGTAACGCGCGCCGACCCGGGCCAGGTCCGGACCGGTGCGTTTCGAGCCCCAGAGGAACGGGTGATCCCAGACGCTTTCACCGGCCACCGAATAGTGCCCGTAACGTTCGGTTTCGGCGCGAAACGGCCGGATCATCTGCGAATGGCAGCCGACGCAACCTTCGCGGATGTAGATGTCGCGACCTTCCAGTTGCAGCGCGGTATAGGGCTTCATGCCTTCCACCGGTTTATTGGTCACGTCCTGGAAGAACAGCGGGACGATCTGGGTCAGACCGCCGATGCTCACGGCCAGGACCATCAGCAGCATCAGCAGGCCGACGTTTTTCTCGATTGTTTCGTGTTTCATGGCGGACTCCTCAGGCCATCTGCGCGGCAGCGGCGACTTCGGCAGGCTGCGAGGCCCGCACGGTGCGCCAGGTGTTGTAAGCCATCAGGAACATGCCGCTGAGGAAGATCGCACCGCCCACCAGTCGCACGACGAAGCCTGGGTGGCTGGCCACCAGGGTTTCGACGAAGGAGTAGGTCAGCGTGCCGTCTTCGTTGACTGCGCGCCACATGAGGCCCTGGGCGATGCCGTTGACCCACATGGACGCGATGTAGAGCACGGTGCCGATGGTGGCGAGCCAGAAGTGCGCGTTGATCAGGCCGATGCTGTGCATCTGCGCTCGACCGAAGATTTTCGGGATCATGTGGTACAGCGCGCCGATGGAAATCATCGCCACCCAGCCGAGTGCCCCGGCGTGAACGTGGCCGATGGTCCAGTCGGTGTAGTGGGAGAGGGCGTTGACCGTCTTGATCGCCATCATCGGCCCTTCGAAGGTCGACATGCCGTAGAACGCCAGCGAGACCACGAGGAAGCGCAGGATCGGGTCGCTGCGCAACTTATGCCAGGCGCCCGACAGGGTCATCATCCCGTTGATCATGCCGCCCCAGCTCGGTGCCAGCAGGATCAGCGACATCACCATGCCCAGCGACTGCACCCAGTCCGGCAGCGCGGTGTAGTGCAAGTGGTGCGGACCGGCCCAGATGTACAGGGTGATCAGCGCCCAGAAGTGCACGATGGACAAGCGATAGGAATACACCGGACGCTCGGCCTGTTTCGGCACGAAGTAGTACATCATCCCGAGGAAACCGGCGGTGAGGAAAAAGCCTACGGCGTTGTGGCCGTACCACCATTGCACCATGGCATCGGTCGCACCGGCATACACCGAGTAGGACTTGGTGAAACTCACCGGCAACTCAACGTTGTTGACGATATGCAGAATCGCCACGGTGATGATGAACGCACCGAAGAACCAGTTGCCGACGTAGATGTGCTTGGTCTTGCGCTTTGCCAATGTGCCGAAGAACACGATGGCGTAGGCAACCCAGACGATGGTGATCAGAATGTCGATCGGCCATTCCAGCTCGGCGTATTCCTTGGAACTGGTGTAACCCAGCGGCAGGCTGATCGCCGCCAGCAGGATCACCACTTGCCAGCCCCAGAAGCAGAACGCGGCGATTTTTGGCGCAAACAATTGTGTCTGGCAGGTGCGTTGCACCGAATAGAACGAACTGGCGAACAGGGCGCAACCGCCGAAGGCGAAGATCACTGCGTTGGTGTGCAGCGGGCGCAACCGGCCGAAACTGGTCCACGGCAAATCGAAGTTGAGTTGAGGCCAGACCAATTGGGCCGCGAGAAAAACCCCGAGCCCCATGCCGACGATGCCCCACACCACCGTCATAATGGCGAATTGGCGGACCACCTTGTAGTTGTAGGCGGTACTGATAGAAGTGTTCATGGTTCCCCATCCACGGTTCAGCCGAAGTGAGCGCGCTTGCGACAAAAAGGCAGCGCGTCCTTCGCCTGGAGTTATAGGCAGACTAAAAGCGAGGCAAGCATGGACAAACAGCACAAGGCCAGTATTGACGGGGATCAATGGGCGCAGTGTGCGCGCGATCATGGATGGTTGTGGAATGCCGCCTCAGGACCTGCATCGACGACGCTGATCCTCGCCCACGGCGCAGGCGCGCCAATGGACAGCGGCTGGATGAACGACATGGCTGCACGCCTCGCCGATCAAGGCGTTAACGTGTTGCGCTTCGAGTTTCCGTACATGGCGCAACGGCGTGTTGACGGGGGCAAGCGTCCACCGAATCCGGCACCGAAACTGCTGGAATGCTGGCGTGAGGTGTATGCCGAGGTGCGACGCCATGTCACTGGGCGCCTGGCCATTGGCGGCAAGTCCATGGGCGGGCGGATGGCCAGTCTGTTGGCGGATGAGTTTGGTGCGGATGCCTTGGTGTGCCTCGGTTATCCGTTTTATGCGGTGGGCAAACCAGGGAGGCCTCGGGTCGAGCATTTGGCCGGGCTCAAGACGCCGACGTTGATCGTGCAGGGCGAGCGCGATGCTCTGGGTAATCGGGAGACGGTCGAGGGGTACGCGCTATCGCCGAGTATCGAAATGTTCTGGCTGGTGGCGGGAGATCATGATTTGAAGCCGTTGAAGGCTTCGGGGTTTACCCATGAGCAGCATCTGGCGGCTGCGGCGATGAAAGTGGCCTCATTCCCTCAGTGATTTTTGTGGTGCTGCTCAAGGCCCTTCGCGGGCAAGCCTCGCTCCTACAGGTCGTATGCTATTGAACGGCCACCGATAACCCCGGTAGGAGCGAGGCTTGCCCGCGAAGGCGATCAGTCAGGCGCCATTGATCAACGATCTGGTAATAAACAACGAAAGTACATCAAGTGTTTTTGTTTTAGCTTTTTGATTGTCTCTTTTCAGATTGAAAGTGCCGTTGGGACTCAAACGATAGGTTTTGAATTTGGCGTTGTAGTCACCTTTTACAGTTCCCTTGACCGGATCTAGTGTGATTGTCAGTTCGGCATCATCTGCGTAGACAACCCTAAAGCCGTTGAACCCTGGAGGGGCGGGAATCGAGTGGGTGTGTGACACATGCAGATCCTGCCCGTCCCCAAGCTTGTAGGTCTGTTCCAACTGGTTGTCATCGATGTAAGGCACCATAAGAAGAAAGCTGAAGTAGTTCTCTTCATCGCCTGATCCGATCGAGCCGGCGAAAACCCAGCTTTCTTCGCCGGTAGGTTCGAATAGGCTTCGGTAAAAAGAGGTGTCTTTTGCATGAATCGGTTTACCTTCGAAGTTCCAGTTAAATTCGTCTCCCGGCACCTGAATAGTATTTTCCTTAGGGATGAAAAAATCTTTAGTGGTCATTGCGAAATCCTTCTCTGGAATGGGTATGAAGTAAATGCCGACGGGCTATACCGGCACTCAATTGATATCCCGCCCGTACGGGTGCGTCTACTGTCAGACCTGACAGCTAGACGCCGGATTTCAAATGTGGGTGCACTGGCTAGCGGCCAATCGTGCATCCCGGTATTGCTTTCCATGAGGCAATAAAAAGCCTGGAAGCATCACCTTCCGGGTTTTTGCACAGCTTGTAGAGATCAGCGGCTAAACCGCTCCACCAACCCGAAAATAGCGGGCAGTTCACCGCACACTTTGTAGTTATAAAAATGAGCGGCGAAGTTACTCCAGTTTTTGATTTGTTCGAAAAGCGCAGAGATTTTGACTGCTGGCATCTATGGCTACTTTGTTATGGGTAGCTTGCCAGTGATCACATATTTATCGAACGCTTTCTGCCCATCACGCGCGGCTTGCCGGACATCAAGAAAAGTCAGTTCATCGCGAATGACTTTTTGACCGGCTTGTCGATCTTTCTGGTGGTGGCCATCGGAGCCTCCAAAGGAGATGTATTCATACTGACCAGCTTAAGGGATTGGGTTTCTACCGGCAAACGATAGAACCGACCCAAAAAGTGCACCAGTCAGCGGATTCTGGCGTGCTTGTAGGGCATGGCGCTCCTATGTGTAGTCACGCGGTGAGCCACAATAAAAAACCCGGAAGCTCTCGCTATCCGGGTTTTTTGAATCACCAATCCAATCAGCGATTAAACCGCTCCACCAACGAGTACTGCGTGTTGGCAGTCTTCGTCAGCTCTTCACTCAACAACGCCGAGTGTTGCGCCTGTTCCGACGTCTGATCCGCCAATTGCGAGATGTTGCTGATGTTGCGGCTGATTTCCTCAGCCACTGCACTTTGCTCTTCAGTCGCCGCCGCAATCTGGGTGGTCATGTCGGTGATGTTGGCCACCGCTTCGCTGATGCCCACCAGTGCCTGATCCGCTTCCAGTACCCGCGCCACGCCTTCTTCCGCCTGGCGATGCCCGGCTTCCATGGTTTGCACCGCAGTGCTGGCGGTTTGCTGCAGTTTGGCGATCAGCGCGTGGATCTGCCCGGTGGATTCGCTGGTGCGTTGCGCCAGTTGACGCACTTCGTCAGCCACCACCGCAAAACCACGGCCCATCTCGCCGGCACGTGCTGCTTCAATGGCAGCGTTCAGCGCCAGCAGATTGGTCTGGTCGGCGATGCCTTTGATCACATCGACCACGCCGCCGATTTCGTCGCTGTCCTTGGCCAGTTGGGTGACGGTCGCCCCTGTTTCACCGACCACCACCGACAGGCGCTGGATGGCTTCACGGGTTTCGCCTGCGATGTCGCGGCCGCGACCGGTCAAGCGATTGGCTTCCTGAGTGGCGTCAGCGGTGCGCTGTACGTGGCTGGCGACTTCCTGCGTGGTGGCGGCCATCTGATTGACGGCGGTGGCCACTTGCTCGGTTTCGACGCGTTGACGTTCCAGGCCAGTGGAGCTGTTGTGGGCCAGGGCGTCGGACTGCTTGGCTTGCTCGGTCAGGTGCTCGGCGGTGTCCTGCAAACGGGTCAGGCAGGTTTTCAGACGCGCTTCCTGGCTGAGGATCGACATCTCCAGACGCGCCTGGGCGCCACGACTGTCGGTGTACATCTGCGCGATCAGCGGGTCGGAGGTGGTCTGCTCGGCCAGGCGCAGCAAGCGCTTGAGGCCACGCTGTTGCCAGCTCAAGCCCAACAGGCCCAGCGGCACCGAAAGTCCGGCGGCGAGGGCGAAGCCCCACTGGGACGTCAGCGTGGCACCGATCATGAAGCTCAGTTGGCTGACCAGAATGAACGGCAGCCAGTCCTGAAGCACCGGCAACCATTTGTCTGTCGAAGGAATGGCCGACTTGCCCTGGTTGATGCGTTGGTAGAGCGCTTCGGCACGGCGGATCTGCTCGGCGGTGGGTTTGACCCGCACCGATTCGTAGCCGACCACCTGATTGCCTTCGAACACCGGCGTGACATAGGCGTTAACCCAGTAGTGATCACCGGTCTTGCAGCGATTCTTGACAATGCCCATCCATGGCAAGCCTTGTTTCAGCGTGGCCCACATGTGCGCGAACACCGCGGCCGGGACGTCGGGGTGACGGACCAGGTTATGCGGCGCACGGATCAGCTCCTCACGAGAAAACCCGCTGATTTCGACGAAGGCGTCGTTGCAGTAGGTGATCACGCCCTTGGCATCGGTGGTGGAAATCAACCGTTGCTGAGCCGGGAAGGTCCGTTCGCGTTGTGTGGTGGGCTGGTTGTTACGCATGGCTTTTTCAATCCGCAAGGCTTTGAGAGGTTGTCGGCGGCGTCAGGATTTTATTGAAATTATTTTTCAATAATCGGCAGCACGTCGCAAAACGGAGATTGCCTCAGCCGGCGAGCATCGGGTAGGTGAACAGGGCGAAATGCAGCAGGTTCAAGCCGAAATGGGTGGCGATGGCCGCCCCCAAACCGCCAAAACGGTAGGCCAGACCATAGCCGACACCTGCCAGTCCTGCCAGCAGCACCCAGTGCCAACCCGCACCCACATGCACCAGACCGAATAACAGCGAGGCGAGCAGCAACGCCAGGTTTTCACCGTAGGGCAGGTGTTTGAAGAAACGGCTGAGACCGCCCTGGACGTACCCGCGAAACAGCGCTTCCTCCACTAGCGTTACCAGCAACAGATTGTTCAGCACCCACAGGCCGGCTTCGTCCGGCCACTTCGGTGCCCAACTGATCACCCCCAGCAAGAGCGCACCACCCAAGGCCAGCAAGGCGCTCAGGGTTAGCGCCATAGCGGTGGCATAGAGGGAAAGGCGCAGCGAACGGCGGCCGATAATCCACGGACACACCAGCAACAGCCAGAAGCCGATCAGGGGTTTGTCCTGATTCAGGTACATGGAAAACGGCACGGCATCGACGGTGAAGCGTTGTGGGGCGATGCCGCGACCGTTGTAGAAACCGGGGAGCCAGTGCATCGCCAGCGCCAGGGCCATGAAGATGAACAGGGCGTGACCGAGGTAACGAGCGACAGGGATTTTTTGCTGACGGACTGCGAAACCGGCCACGAGCAGCAACGCGACGGAGATGCTGGCGAGCCAGCCGAGTTGGCCGTAGGTCAGGGCGAGGGCGTAGCCGAGGGAGAGAAGGGCCAGGTAAGTCCATGGCAGGGCAATCATTGAAAATCCTTGTGTCCGAAATTTTTCGGTTTGACTCGATCCACTGTGGGAGCGGGCTTGCTCGCGAAGAGGCCATAACATTCACCATCATCGTCGACAGCTAAACCGCTTTCGCGAGCAAGCCCGCTCCCACATTTTGATCGGCGTTGTTTGCACTTTGGGCGCAGGAGTATAGGGACGTATGCGACACAAATAAAAACACCGCCCGAAGGCGGTGTTTTTGTCAGCAGGTGGTTACGACGCAATCAACTGCCGCAACACGTAATGCAAAATCCCCCCTGACTTGAAGTATTCCACTTCATTGAGCGTATCGATCCGGCACAGCACCTCGATCTTCTCGCGGCTGCCGTCTTCACGGGTGATGATCAGTGTCAGGTTCATCCGCGGCGTCAACTCGACGCCGGTCAAACCGAGGATATCCACAGTTTCCTTGCCGGTCAGGTTCAGGCTCTTGCGGTTCTGATCCAGTTTGAACTGCAACGGCAGCACGCCCATGCCCACCAGGTTGGAACGGTGAATCCGCTCGAAGCTCTCGGCGATGACTGCTTTCACACCCAGCAGATTGGTGCCCTTGGCCGCCCAGTCGCGGCTCGAGCCGGTGCCGTATTCTTGCCCGGCGATCACCACCAGCGGCGTGCCCGACGCTTGATAGCGCATGGCCGCGTCGTAGATCGGCATCCTTTCCCCGGTCGGGATGTAAATCGTGTTGCCGCCTTCTTCGCCGCTGAGCATTTCGTTGCGAATGCGGATATTGGCGAAAGTGCCGCGCATCATCACTTCGTGGTTGCCGCGACGGGAACCATAGGAGTTGAAGTCTCGTGGCTCCACGCCTTTCTCGCGCAGGTAATGGCCGGCCGGGCTGTCGGCCTTGATGTTGCCGGCGGGGGAGATGTGGTCGGTGGTCACCGAGTCACCCAACAGCGCAAGAACCCTGGCCCCGGCGACGTCCTTGACCACCGGCGGCGGCCCGCCGATGTCATCGAAGAACGGCGGATGCTGGATGTACGTCGAATCGTCCTGCCACACATAGGTCGCCGCTTGCGGCACTTCAATCGCTTGCCATTGCTCATCGCCGGCAAACACTTCGGCGTATTCCTTGTGGAACATGGCGGTGTTGACCTGATTCACGGCGTCGGCAATCTCTTTGGTGCTCGGCCAGATGTCCCGCAGGTACACCGGATTGCCGTCCTTGTCGTTGCCCAACGGTTCGCTGCTGATGTCGGTGCGCACCGTACCGGCCAACGCATAGGCCACGACCAGTGGCGGAGACGCCAGCCAGTTGGTTTTCACCAGCGGATGCACGCGACCTTCAAAGTTACGGTTGCCCGAGAGTACCGAGGCGACGGTCAGGTCGGCGGCCTGGATGGCCTTCTCGATCGGTTCCGGCAAGGGGCCGGAGTTGCCGATGCAGGTGGTGCAGCCGTAGCCGACCAAATCAAAACCCAGTTCATCCAGGTATTGAGTCAGGCCGGCAGCCTTGTAGTAGTCGGTGACCACTTTCGAGCCCGGGGCCAGCGAACTCTTGACCCACGGTTTGCGCTTGAGGCCTTTCTCCACGGCTTTTTTCGCCACCAGCCCGGCGGCCATCATCACGCTCGGGTTGGAGGTGTTGGTGCAGGAGGTGATCGCGGCGATCACCACCGCGCCGTTTTTCAACCGATAGGTCTGACCGTCGTATTCGTAGTCGGCTTCACCGGTCATATCGGCATTGCCCACCGCCACGCCTCCGCCGCCTTCGCTTTCGAGGCGACCGACTTCCTTGCTGGTGGGTTTGAATTGCAGGTCGATGAAATCACTGAACGCTTGCGCGACATTCGGCAGCGAGACCCGGTCCTGTGGGCGTTTCGGCCCGGCCAGGCTGGCTTCGACGCTGGCCATGTCCAGCGCCAGGGTGTCGGTGAACACCGGTTCCTGGCCCGGCAGGCGCCACAGGCCCTGGGCTTTGCTGTAGGCCTCGACCAGTTTCACGGTTGCCAGCGGGCGACCGGACAGGCGCAGGTATTCCAGCGTGATGTCGTCCACCGGGAAAAACCCGCAGGTGGCGCCATATTCAGGTGCCATGTTGGCAATGGTCGCGCGGTCGGCCAGCGGCAGATCGGCGAGGCCATCACCGTAGAATTCGACGAATTTGCCGACCACGCCTTTCTTGCGCAGCATCTGCGTGACGGTTAGCACCAGGTCAGTGGCGGTGATGCCTTCCTTGAGCTTGCCGGTGAGTTTGAAGCCGATCACTTCCGGAATCAGCATCGATACGGGTTGGCCGAGCATCGCTGCTTCCGCTTCAATCCCGCCGACGCCCCAGCCGAGCACGCCGAGGCCGTTGATCATGGTGGTGTGGGAGTCAGTGCCGACCAGGGTGTCGGGGAAGGCGTAGGTGCGGCCGTCCTCTTCCTTGGTCCAGACCGTGCGACCGAGGTATTCCAGATTGACCTGGTGGCAAATACCGGTGCCCGGCGGCACCACGCTGAAGTTGTCGAAGGCGCTCTGGCCCCAGCGCAGGAACGCATAACGCTCACCGTTGCGCTGCATTTCGATGTCGACGTTCTGTTCGAAGGCGCTGGAACTGCCGAACTTGTCGACCATCACCGAGTGGTCGATCACCAAGTCCACGGGGGAGAGCGGATTGATCCGCTGCGGGTCACCGCCGGCCTTGGCCATGGCGGCGCGCATGGCGGCCAGGTCGACCACGGCAGGCACGCCGGTAAAGTCTTGCATCAAGACGCGGGCAGGGCGGTACTGGATTTCGCGGTCGGAGCGACGCTCCTTGAGCCAGGCGGCAATCGCCCGAAGGTCGGCGCCGGTGACAGTTTTTTCATCTTCCCAGCGCAGCAGGTTTTCCAGCAGCACTTTCAACGACATGGGGAGCTTGTCGAGGTCACCGAGACTCTTGGCAGCGTCGGGCAGACTGAAATAATGGTAGGTCTTGTCGTCGACTTGCAGGGTTTTAAGGGTGTTCAGGCTATCGAGGGACGGCATTGCGATCACTCCTTTGAGTCCGCACGGCTACGGACTGAGGGGACGGACAGAGCATTAAAACTAGCCCTGTTTTAAGTAGCTGGCTAATAACTGGACTCTATCGACAAGTCCGAGGTTCCGAACTCGGCTATCATGCGCCGGTTTTCGTGACAGGCTTTGCTTCAACGCAAGCCTGGGCATCGCGCAGTGGCTGAATTCTTCGCCAACTGCCCAGGAGTAAGAATGAACACCCTCTTTATGCACTGCCGGCCGGGCTTCGAAGGCGAAGTCTGTTCCGAGATTTCCGAACACGCCGCACGGCTGAACGTGGCCGGTTATGCCAAGGCCAAGACCGCCAGCGCCTGCGCCGAATTCATCTGCACCGAAGAAGACGGCGCCGAGCGCCTGATGCGCGGCCAGCGTTTCGCCGAACTGATCTTCCCGCGCCAATGGGCGCGCGGGATCTTCATCGATCTGCCGGAAACCGACCGCATCAGCGTGATCCTCGCGCACATGGCGGACTTCCCGCTGTGCGGCAGCCTGTGGCTGGAAATGGTCGACACCAACGATGGCAAGGAACTGTCGAACTTCTGCAAAAAGTTCGAAGTCCACCTGCGTAAAGCCCTGATGGCCGCCGGCAAGTTGGTGGAAGACGAGCACAAGCCGCGTCTGCTGCTGACCTTCAAAAGCGGCCGCGAAGTGTTCATGGGCCTGGCCGAATCCAACAACTCGGCGATGTGGCCGATGGGCATTCCACGCCTGAAGTTCCCGCGTGAAGCGCCAAGCCGTTCGACGCTGAAGCTGGAAGAGGCGTGGCACCACTTCATCCCTCGCGATCAGTGGGATGAACGTCTACACAGCGACATGACCGGTGTTGACCTCGGTGCCGCACCCGGCGGCTGGACCTGGCAACTGGTCAACCGCGGCATGCTGGTGACCGCGATCGACAACGGCCCGATGGCTGAAAGCCTGATGGACACCGGTCTGGTGCAGCATTTGATGGCCGACGGTTTCACCTTCAAGCCGCGGCAACCGGTGGACTGGATGGTCTGCGACATCGTCGAGAAACCGGCGCGCAACGCCGCGATGCTGGAAGAATGGATTGGCGAGGGGCATTGCCGTGAAGCGGTGGTCAACCTGAAACTGCCGATGAAACAGCGTTACGCCGAAGTGAAACGCTTGCTGGAACGGATTGCCGACGGCTTCAAGGAGCGTGGTATTCGGGTTGAGATTGGCTGCAAGCAGCTGTATCACGATCGCGAAGAAGTGACCTGCCACCTGCGCCGACTGGACACGAAAAAACCCAAGTCCCGATAGCAGATTGGCCCCTACAGTCCTACAGGGGGCGGCGTGACGCCATAGATGACGTTTAACCCGGCAATGCGCGACAATGCCGGCCAGTTTCAGGAGTGAATCATGAGTGAAATGATTGATACGCCGGTAGACGGCACCCTCGACGCCACCGGCCTCAACTGCCCTGAGCCGGTAATGATGCTGCACCAGCACATCCGTGACCTGGCGCCCGGCGGCCTGCTCAAGGTGATCGCAACCGACCCGTCGACCCGTCGCGACATTCCCAAGTTTTGCGTGTTTCTCGACCACGAACTGGTCGCGCAGCACGAAGAGGCAGGCACCTACCTCTACTGGATCCGCAAGAAACTCGCTTAACCCACAAAAACTACTGTGGGAGCCAGCCTGCTGGCGATTGCGGTGATTCAGTCAACAATGATGTTGAGTTTGAATCAGCCATCGCCAGCAGGCTGGTTCCCACAGGGTCAACTCAGCCCGTTGCGGATCCGCTTGCGTGCACTGCGCGTCAGGCGGATCGACAGCATCAGCGCCGCGCAACTCAAGCCCACGATCAAACCCTGCCACAGCCCGCTCGGGCCGCTCGGGGTGCCGAACCAGTCGGTCAGGCCCAGCGCGTAGCCCACCGGCAAACCAATCCCCCAGTAGGCGAACAGGGTCAGGATCATCGTCACCCGCGTGTCCTGATAACCGCGCAGTGCACCGGCCGCCGTGACCTGGATCGCATCGGAAAACTGGAACAGCGCCGAATACACAATCAGCATTGCCGCCACGCGGATTACCGTCGGATCAGCCGTGTAGATCGTTGCGATGTGCTCACGCAGCAACAGCATCATGCTCGCCGAAATACACGCATAGGCCAGCGCCGTGCCCATGCCGACGCCGGCGGCGAAGCGCGCTTCACGCGGTTCCTGACGACCGAGCGCCTGGCCGACCCGCACGGTCACGGCCATGCCGAGGGAGTAGGGGATCATGAACACCAGCGAGCTGAAGTTCAGGGCGATCTGATGGCCTGCGACCACGGTGGCGCCGAGACTGCCGATCAGCAGCGCAATCACCGCGAAGATGCTCGACTCGGCGAACACCGCGATGCCGATCGGCAGGCCGATGCCCAGCAGGCGTTTGATCACTGACCATTTCGGCCAGTCGAAACGGCTGAACAACTGACTCGACTGATACGCCGGTGCCCAGCGCTCCCAGCCGGCCATGCCCAGCGCCATCACCCACATCACGATCGCCGTGGCCCAGCCGCAACCGACGCCGCCCATGGCCGGCACACCGAAGTGGCCATAAATGAAGATGTAGTTCAGCGGAATGTTCAGCGCCAACCCGCACAGGCCGAGGACCATCGCCGGACGCGTACGGCCCAGGCCATCACTGAAACAACGCAACACATGGTAGAGGGCGACGGCGGGCAGGCCGCTGGCGATGCCGTGCAGGTACTGCATGCACGGGCCGATGAGTTCGGGATCGACCTTCATCAGGTGCAGGATCGGTTCGGCGCTGAACAGCATGCCGGTCGCCATCAAGCCCACCACCAAGGCCAGCCATAACGCCTGACGCACAATCGGGCCGATCTCGCTGTGGGTGCCGGCGCCGAAACGCTGGGCGACTTTCGGGGTGGTGGCCAGCAAGGTGCCGGTCATCAACAGAAACACCGGCACCCAGATCGAGTTGCCGAGTGCCACAGCCGCCAGATCGCGCGGGCCGACCCGACCCGCCATCACCGCATCGACGAAGCCCATGGCAGTGGTCGCCAGTTGCGCGACCATGATCGGCAACGCCAGGGCGAGCAGGTTTTTCAGCTCCAGGCGAACCCGGGCCGGGCGGGTGAGGGAAATAGCGGCGGGGCGGTCAGTCACGGAATTCAAGGGCGAAACGTCCAAAGATTTTGATGCACGAGGCGGCGCATTCTACGCCTTGACGCAGTGGTCAGGAAAAGTCCTGTGTTAGGGATTTGTAATCCTTTCCCCCCTGGCACACGGTCCCCTGTAGGAGCTGTCGAGTGAAACGAGGCTGCGATCTTTTGATCTTGCTTTTAAAAAACTAAAGTCAAAAGATCGCAGCCTCGTTTCACTCGACAGCTCCTACAGGGGGATGCTGGGGATGCATGCTAGGCGTGACCGGTCATCTACGCCTACACTGCCAACCCGCCAAAGGAGCCTGCCATGCTGATTGTTGCCGACGAAAATATTCCGCTGCTCGATGCCTTCTTCGAAGGTTTCGGCGAAATCCGCCGGGTGCCGGGACGCTCCATCGACCGCGCCACCGTCGAGCAGGCCGATGTGCTGCTGGTGCGTTCCGTGACCAACGTCAATCGTGCATTGCTCGAAGGCAGCAAGGTGCGCTTTGTCGGCACCTGCACCATCGGCACCGATCACCTGGATCTGGATTATTTTCAGCAGGCCGGCATTACCTGGTCCAGTGCGCCCGGCTGCAACGCCCGGGGCGTGGTCGATTACGTGCTCGGCAGCCTGCTGACCCTGGCCGAGATCGAAGGCGCCGACCTGACTCAGCGCACTTACGGCGTGGTCGGTGCCGGTGAAGTCGGCGGTCGCCTGGTCAAGGTGCTGCAAGGTCTGGGCTGGAACGTGCTGGTGTGTGATCCGCCGCGGCAAGCCGCTGAAGGAGGCGATTTCGTCAGCCTCGAACAGATCATCGAGCAATGCGATGTCATCAGCCTGCACACCCCTTTGAAGAAACACGGCTCCCAGTCGACCTGGCACCTGTTTGATAGAAATCGCCTGAATCAGCTCAAGCCCGGCACCTGGTTGATCAACGCCAGTCGAGGCCCGGTGGTGGACAACGCCGCCCTGCGCCAGGTGTTGTTGCAGCGCGAAGACCTGCAAGCGGTGCTCGACGTGTGGGAAGGCGAACCTGAAGTCGATGTGGCGCTAGCCGAACTCTGCGTGCTGGCGACACCGCACATTGCCGGTTACAGCCTCGATGGTAAGCAGCGGGGGACGGCGCAGATCTATCAGGCGTATTGCGAATTTATCGGGCAGCCGGCCCAGGTCAACTTGAGCGATCTGCTGCCGGCGCCGTGGTTGTCGCACGTGACCCTGCACGCTGAGAGCGATCCGGCCTGGGCGCTGGCGATGTTGTGCCGAGGCGTGTACGACCCGCGCCGTGACGATGCGGATTTCCGTCGTAGCCTTGTAGGCAATGTGAGCGAGCAGCGTGCGGCGTTTGATGCGTTGCGCAAGCATTACCCGCAGCGTCGGGAGATTGATGGGTTGACGGTGCGGATTGAGGGGAATTCGCCTGAGTTGCTGAAGATTGTGGTGGCATTGGGCGCAATGGCTGTCTGAGACCGAGTTGGCCCATTCGCGGGCAAGCCTCGCTCCCACAGGTTTTGAGTCGTACACATATTTAGCGAACGACCCAAAACCTGTAGGAGCGAGGCTTGCCCGCGAATGGCCGCGCCGCAATTTCCGGATAATCACCCATAAAAAACCCGGCCATCAGGGCCGGGTCAAGAAGACGGTGGCTATATCACTCTTGTTCGGCAGGCTTGACCAATCGCTTATCCAGTTCGCTGCAGGCTTGCTGGATCATGTCTTCAGTGATCGGTACTTCGCGCCCTTCCTCATCGATAATCGAGCAACCCAGAGACTGGTTTGGCTGCGTGCGGATCACTTCAATTTTGTCTTCGCTGCTGTTTTGCAAGGACATGGCCTGTCTCCTCATCAGGTTGTGTACCCACTTTAAAACCGCCAGGTGACCGGGCTGTGACAACTCCCTGCGATCAATCCAGAGCGGCAATATCAGTCCACCAGAAATACCGCAGTGTTGCCACCCGGACTTTAGACCAATAGCGTCTAGGTGCTAGTCGGTGTGGTCATAATTAACCTGACTCATTGTGATTTACAGAGTTCCACCCCACTTAAGCGGTATAGGCTGGCCCCATCACTTGCGTACTGGATAACCCGATGCTCTCTGCCCGTCACCGCCGCGCGATTCGCCTGACCAGTCGCTTTCTTGCACCTTATCGCTGGCCGGCCTTCGGCGCCTTGCTCGCCCTGATCATCACCGCCGGCATCACCTTGTCGATGGGGCAGGGCATTCGCTTGTTGGTGGATCAGGGCTTCATGACTCAATCGGCGCATCTGCTCAACCAGACGATTGGTCTGTTCATGGTGCTGGTGGTCGGGCTGGCGATTGGCACTTTTGCGCGCTTCTATCTGGTGTCGTGGATTGGCGAGCGCGTGGTCGCGGACATCCGCAAGCAAGTGTTCAACCACCTGGTTTATCTGCATCCCGGTTTCTATGAAGACAATCGCAGCTCCGAGATCCAGTCACGACTGACTGCGGACACCACGTTGCTGCAATCGGTGATCGGCTCTTCGCTGTCTCTGTTCCTGCGCAATTTGCTGATGGTGATCGGCGGGATCGTCCTGCTGTTCATCACCAACCCCAAACTCACCAGCATCGTGGTCGTGGCGTTGCCACTGGTGATCGCGCCGATCCTGATTTTCGGCCGTCGGGTACGCAGCTTGTCGCGCCTGAGTCAGGACCGGATTGCCGACATCGGCAGCTATGTGTCCGAAACCCTCGGCCAGATCAAAACCGTGCAGGCCTACAACCACCAGATCCAGGACGAGCAGCGCTTTGCCGTGACCGTGGAAGAGGCATTCAACACGGCGCGCAAACGCATCTTCCAACGGGCCTGGCTGATCACGCTGGTGATCGTGCTGGTGCTGGGCGCGGTGGGCGTGATGCTGTGGGTCGGCGGCATGGACGTGATCGCCGGGCGGATCTCGGCAGGTGAGCTGGCGGCCTTCGTCTTTTACAGCCTGATCGTCGGCAGCGCCTTTGGCACGTTGAGCGAAGTGATCGGCGAATTGCAGCGAGCGGCGGGCGCGGCCGAGCGGATTGCCGAGTTGCTGCGCTCGGAAAACATTATCCAGCCACCGACCTCAGGTCTGGTGACCTTGCCTGATCGGGTGAAGGGTAATCTGGTGCTGCAAGACGTGCGCTTTTCCTACCCGTCACGTCCGGAAAGCTACGCCGTCGATGGCTTGAACCTGACCATCAATGCGGGCGAAACCCTCGCTTTGGTCGGCCCGTCCGGTGCCGGCAAGTCCACCGTGTATGACCTGCTGCTGCGTTTTTACGATCCCGCCTCAGGACAGATCCTGCTCGATGACGTGCCGTTGACCCAGCTCGATCCGCTCGACCTGCGCCGCTGCTTCGCTCTGGTCTCGCAAAACCCGGCACTGTTCTTCGGCAGCATCGAAGAGAACATCCGCTACGGCAACCCGACGGCGACCCTGGCCCAGGTTCAAGACGCGGCAAAAATCGCCTACGCACACGACTTCATCGAACAAATGCCCAACGGCTACCAGACTCACCTCGGCGATGGCGGTCTTGGTTTATCCGGCGGCCAGCGCCAGCGCCTGGCCATCGCACGGGCGTTGCTGGTGGACGCACCGATCCTGCTGCTGGACGAAGCCACCAGCGCCCTCGACGCACAAAGCGAACACCTGATCCAGCAAGCCCTGCCGAGCCTGATGAAAAACCGCACCACACTGGTCATCGCCCACCGCTTGGCCACGGTGAAAAACGCCGACCGGATCGCGGTGATGGATCAAGGGAAACTGGTGGCCATCGGCACACATCAGGAGTTGATTGCGAGCAATGCGCTGTATGCGCGGTTGGCGGCGTTGCAGTTTAGTGATGGGCACGAAGCGGCATGAATGAGAGCTGCTGAATGCTGCGAGGTTCGGGCATTATGTCGGCCTCAGTTGCTAGCCTGGATGAGGATATGAGCCGTTATCAACCACCGTTGACCCTGACCACAAGAATGCTGGCGTTGATCGCAGGAATCAGCGAACAAATCGGTCAACTGTCGGCTGTGGACGAACGTCTGCAGACGCCTCAACTGCGTCGCAGTAATCGAATTCGTACGATTCAGGCTTCGTTGGCAATCGAGAACAATACCCTCAGTGTTGAGCAGGTGGCCGCTGTTCTGGCTGGGCGACGGGTTCTTGGCCTGCCGCGAGAAATCCAGGAAGTGCGTAATGCTTTTGCGGCTTATGAAGCCATGCCTGAATGGTGTTCGAGCAGCCGGGCTGACCTGCTACGGGCGCATGAGTTACTGATGGGCGGATTGATTGACGACTGTGGGCAGTTTCGCCGGGCCGGTGTGGGCATTTATCGTGGCGAGAAGCTGGTCCACATGGCGCCGCCTCCGAGTCGTGTTGCGCATTTGATGGACGATTTGCTGGCGTGGCTCGGCAATTCGGATTGGCATCCATTGATCGTCAGCTGTGTCTTCCACTACGAGTTCGAGTTTATCCATCCGTTCGCCGATGGAAATGGGCGGATGGGGCGGCTCTGGCAAACCTTGATACTCAGTCAGTGGCGGCCAGTGTTGGCTTATCTGCCTGTCGAAGCGGTGATTCGAGAGCAGCAGGACGCTTATTACGCTGCGTTGTCAGCAGCCGATCAGTTGGCTGAGTCGACGCCTTTTGTTGAGTTCATGCTGCAAGCGTTGAGCGTTGCACTTGAGGAGGCTGGCGATACTGAATCAGCAACCGACCCAGTAACCGACCCAGTAACCGACCCAGTAGGGAAATTGCTTTCAGCGCTCCATGTTAATGGTCCGCTCAAAATCAGCGACTTGATGGCTGAGGTCGGTTTGGCTCACAAGGCGACCTTTCGGGCTAACTACCTCAGGCCCGCATTGGCTGCCGATTTTATTGAAATGACCCATCCCGAAACGCCAAGCAGTCCGGCTCAAAAATATCGTCTGACCCAGCATGGCAAACAGACTGCCGCACGGTTCAAATCTGCATAGTGCTCTGGATGCGCCAAAAAAAATGCCCGCATCAATCGATGCGGGCATTTTTTATTCTCACTTCACATCAGGATCATTGATCGTCGAAGTACCGCTCATGCCAATCCACCAGCGGCTGCGGGGAGTTGAGTTTCTGGCCGTAGATCACCGAGTACGACAGCACGTTCTGCACATACTGGCGGGTTTCGTCGAACGGGATGCTTTCCACCCACACGTCGAAGCTCAGGTGGTCCGCACCGCGTAGCCATTGGCGCACACGGCCGGGGCCGGCGTTGTAGGCGGCGGAGGCGAGGACGCGGTTGCCGTTGAACTGGCTGTGGACCTGGCTCAGGTACGCGGCGCCGAGCTGGATGTTCTTGTCCGGGTCGAGCACTTGCTGTGGCGAAGCCAGCGGGATGCTGAACTTGCGCGCGGTTTCCTTGGCGGTGCCGGGCATCAGCTGCATCAGGCCGCTGGCGCCGACGCCGGAGCGGGCGTCGTCCATGAAGGCGCTTTCCTGGCGGGTGATGGCGAACACCCAGCTCGAGTGCAGGCCACGGACCTTGGCTTCACGCACCAGGGTTTCGCGGTGGGCCATCGGGAAGCGGATGTCCAGATCGTCCCAGTATTGCGCCTGGCTGATGGTGCGGATTGCCGGGAAATACCATTTCAGGTCGTAGGCCAGTTTCGCCTGGGCGACCATTTCGTCGCGATTGAAGTGACGGCTGACGTGGTACCACTCGCGACGACCGTCAACGATCTGCCCGCGGGCGTGGAATTCCAGGGCGCGACGCACCCCCGGCGTATTGCGCACCTTGTTGATCAACGCCTGGCTCAGCACCAGCGGTTTGTTGACCAGCGAATACGGCGACTGCGAACGATCGGCGGCGAGGAACCCATAGAAGTCGCGCTCACGGGCAAGGTTCTTGTACAGCGTCTGCGCTTCCGGATTCTGCGGCTGCGCCAGCTCCAGGCTGCGGGCCTGCCAGTAGCGCCAGCGGTTGGTGGTCGCCAGATCCTGCGGCAGGCGGCGAGTCAGCTGATAGGCGTCGTCCCAGCGGGCCAGACGCAACAGCAGGCGCATACGCCATTCGGACACGGTGTTGTCGCGCAGCTCCGGGTCGTACCTGGTCATCATGTCCAGTGCGCGAGGATCGAAGCGTTTGGCGAGGGTCAGTCCGATTTCACGGGCGATCGCCACTTTTTCATCGCGGGAGAAGTGCATGCTGCTGGCATAGCCGTCGAGCAGGTCCATCGCCTTGTCGGGGTCCTGGCGGGCCAGGCGGCGCAGGCCGAGGCTGACCACGTCGGACATCGGTTCGTCGGCCGGGGTGAAGCGGGATGGCTGGTTCAGCAGTTCAGGTTTCTGCGCCACATCCACCAGCAAGCGACCGCGAGGGGCGAGGGTGGTCAGGCCGTTCACGAGGCTGTTGGCCAGCGGATAGTTGCGCGCCTGGGCAGCGAGCTTGACGCGTTCCCAGCGTTTTTGTTCGGTCAGTTGACCTTCGGCGGCCCACTGTCCAAACAGCGCGTCGCAAGCGGCGGGTTGGGATTTGCCGGTCAGCCAGAGTTTGTTGGCGTTGGCGTAGCCTTCGGTTTTCTGGTTGTGACCGATCTGGTACTGCGCGTTCAGGCAGTCCAGCTCGGTGAAATTCAGCTTGGGGTCGTAGTACTTGACGAAGGTCGCCCAGTCGCCGCGCTCCGCCAGCCAGCGCAACCAGCGCAGCTTCATCCAGTTGGCCTGGGGCAGGTCACCGTGTTCGGCGAGGAATTTTTCGATTTCGGCATTGCTGGCGGATTTCAGCCGCGCAGTCAGCTCGTCGTAAGCCAGGTACGGCTCCAGCGGATAATCGCTGAGGGCCTGGCTGTAACGGAAATAAGGCCCGGTATCGCCCTTGGCCAGGGCGCGTTTGGCCTCATCGTAATATTGGCGCTGGGTGGACAGGTCCACCGCCTGGGCGGTTTGAACGGCAGTGGCAGAAAGAAGCAAGCAAGATAAAAGACTGAAAAGGCGACTGCGCATGAGACGTCCGGGCAGAGAAATCACGACAAGTGCAGGCTTAACCTGCACTGAATTGTCTGTAGCTTAGCCTTTTGCCAGCAACGGGCGAAAGCTTTGCCGGCCTCTCTGCACAAGTTCGCAACAATTGTCATGCAGAGTGCTTCGACATTGAAATTGCCGGCCTTCTGAAGCCTCAAGTCAGGTAGAATGCGCGCCCGGTTTTTGGAGAAGCTCATGACCCTGCTCAAATTCAGCGATGTGTCCCTTGCTTTCGGCGCTATGCCGTTGTTGGACAAGGTGTCCTGGCAGATCGCCCGTGGTGAGCGGGTGTGCATCATCGGCCGCAACGGCACTGGCAAGTCCAGCATGATGAAGCTCGTCAAGGGCGACCAGAAGCCTGACGAAGGCTCCGTTTGGCGCGCCCCCGGCCTCAAGATTGGCGAATTGCCGCAAGAATTGCCGGTAGCCGACGAGCGGACCGTGTTCGACGTAGTGGCCGAAGGCTTGGACGGTGTCGGCGAGCTGCTCGCGCAGTATCACCACCTGAGTCAGAACATCGTCACCGACGCCGACCTGGACAAGCTGATGCACGTCCAGCACGACCTCGAAGCCCGCGATGGCTGGCGTTTGCAGCAACTGGTCGACAGCACCTTGAGCCGTCTGCAGTTGCCGGCCGACAAGACCCTCGCCGAGTTGTCGGGCGGCTGGCGTCGTCGCGTCCTGCTGGCCCAGGCCCTGGTTTCCGAACCGGACCTGCTGCTGCTCGACGAACCGACCAACCACCTGGACATCGGTGCAATTGCCTGGCTCGAAGAAGCGCTGAAGGATTTCCAGGGCGCCGTGCTGTTCATCACGCACGACCGTTCATTCCTGCAGAACCTGGCGACCCGCATTCTCGAACTGGATCGCGGCGGCCTGATCGACTGGAACGGCGACTACGCCAGCTTCCTGGTGCACAAGGAAGCCTCGCTGGCTGCTGAAGAAACCGCCAACGCGCTGTTCGACAAAAAGCTGGCCCAGGAAGAAGTCTGGATCCGCCAGGGCATCAAGGCCCGTCGCACCCGTAACGAAGGCCGCGTGCGCGCATTGAAAGCCTTGCGCGTCGAGCGTAGCGAGCGTCGTGAGCGCACCGGCAAGGCCAACATTCAGCTGGACACCGCCGACAAGTCCGGCAAGCAGGTGATGGTGCTCGAGAACGTGAGCTTTGCTCACCCGGGCGGCCCGTTCCTGATCAAGGATTTCTCGATGGTCCTGACGCGCGGCGACCGTATCGGTCTGCTGGGCGCCAACGGTACCGGCAAGACCACGCTGCTGAAGCTGATGCTCAGCGGTCTGCAGCCAACCAGCGGCACAGTGGAAGAGGGGACGCGCATCGACGTGGCCTACTTCGACCAGTTGCGCCATCAGCTGGACCTGGAAAAGACCGTGATCGACAACGTGGCCGAAGGTCGCGACTTCATCGATATCGATGGTCAAAGCCGCCACGTGCTGAGCTACCTCGGCGACTTCCTGTTCAGCCCGCAGCGTGCCCGCACGCCGGTCAAGGCGCTGTCGGGTGGTGAGCGTGCGCGTCTGTTGCTGGCGAAACTGTTCAGCAAGCCGGCGAACCTGCTGGTCCTCGACGAACCGACCAACGACCTCGACGTCGAAACCCTCGAGTTGCTGGAAGAGGTCTTGCTGACCTTCAACGGCACCGTGCTGATGGTCAGTCACGACCGGGCATTCCTCGACAACGTGGTCACCAGCACCCTGGTCTTCGAAGGTGAAGGCAAGGTTCGCGAATACGTCGGTGGTTATCAGGACTGGCTGCGTCAGGGCGGCTCGCCGCGTCTGTTGGGCGTGACCGAGAGCAAGTCCGGCAAGGCTGACCTGACCTCAGCGGTCGTGACGGCGGAAGCGGCACCGATTGCTGTGGCAGTCGAAGCGCCGGTGGCGAAGAAGAAGCTCAGCTACAAGTTGCAGCGTGAGCTGGAAATGTTGCCGGCGCAGATCGAAGCCATGGAACAGCAGATCGCAGCCGTTGAGGCGCAAATGGCTGATGCCGGTTTCTATCAGCGTCCTGCGGCCGAGACCGCTGCCGTGATTGCTCAGCTTGAGCAGTTGCAGGCTGAGCTCGACGTAATGGTCGAGCGTTGGGCCGAGCTGGATGCCTGATTGATCCTGCAATAAAAAAGCCCGGCGCTCAGTGATGAGCGCCGGGCTTTTCGTATGAAATGCGGTCTACAGATTGACGCAAATCCCTGTGGGAGCGGGCTTGCTCGCGAAGAGGGACTTACATTCAACATCGATGTCGACTGAATGTCCGCCTTCGTGAGCAAGCCCGCTCCCACATTGGTTTTGTGTTTTCAGCTTTTGATCAGGCGCACCGCGAGTACATCGCATGGCGCACCGTGCAGCACGTCATTCGCCGTCGAGCCCAGCAGCAATGCCAGGCCGTGTCGGCCATGGCTGCCTACCACGATCAGGTCGCAGGTCTGTTCCTTGGCCAGGTGGTGAATCTCCTGGCGTGGCTGGCCGTAGGTCAGGTGGCTGTATTCTTTGGAGAGTTCCGGATATTTCACGATCAGTCGGTCCAGGCGTTCCTTGGCCTGGTCGAACTGCTGTTGTTGCAGTTGTGACAGGTCCATGGGGACGTCACCGCCAAAGGCCATGGCCATCGGTTCGACGATGTGGACCAGGGACAATTTCGCGCCGTTGCTCACCGACAGCTCGCGAGCACGGTGGATTACAGGGTCGCACTCTTCGGTTAGATCTACAGCGACCAGAATGTGGTTGTAGGGCATGAGGTGCTCCTCCTGAGGATTGCAATATTGGTAAGTATGGCTGGTTTCAAGCGCAATGGTTCCAAAGTGACTCAAAGCGCTCATCAAGAATCGGGAGTACAGATATGACGGTCTGGATAGTGGTGTCAATCCTGCTGGTGGTCCTGAGTCCGCTGGCATGGTTGCGACCGTCCCGCGGTCAGAGCGGGCGCATGGCCCTGCGCATGGAGGCGCGGCGCATTGGCCTGGCCATGCAGCTTGCGCCCCAGGAGTGGCCGCACTGGCTGAGCCAGGAGCCACCAAGCCCCTGCGCCCAGTACCATCGGCCGCGCCGTGGCAATCAGCCGGCGTGCTGGAGTTACTGGCAAAAGTCGCCGGGTGTGTGGGTGAACCAGTGGCAGGAGGTCTGCGAAGATCAAGCGCTGCTCAATCATTTCGAAAAATTGCCGGCCAACGTCTACAAGGTCGAGGCGGACAAACAGATGATCACCCTGTATTGGGGCGAGAAGGGCGAGGCGACGGTTTTGCAGGACATCGATGCAGTGCTGAAAGCGCTGGCATGACTCGTGGACATTTCGCGCTGCAATGGCGCGCGATGTCTGACAGACAGGCAATAAAAAGCCCGACATCATCATCGGGCTGGGGTTGGCCAGGCAGGCCGGTAATTCTTTGTGCGGCTGATCTTACGCTTGGCGCTCGCCAAAAGTGTTCACATTTTTTTCTCGAGGTCCCGCCAGCGTAGCCTGTTAAACAAAGGCTGCAGCGAATTAGGGCGACTTTTCTAACTATTGATCCTATGAATGGCTTCACATGCAGAGGCGTGTTGAAGATCTTCGCAGTACGGAAGTGACCGCAAAGTCGCGTTTCAACCAGTATTTTGGGCGATTGACAATTGCCGGAAATTCCGTGAAGGTGGCGTACCCAAATCAAACGGGCGTATGAATTGAGCGTTTGTATTTCAGACCGCTCCTACAGAATCCCGACTATCGCGTTGGCGGGTGTGCCGGGTGGATTGGCGTTAGCATCGACGATAAGCGTCCTGCCGAGCCATTCGCCTGCGTCCGACGTGTACTGTTCAGCTTCCATATCGTGGAGATCAGTTGATGATTTACGAAGGTAAAGCCATCACGGTTAAGGCTCTTGAAAGTGGCATCGTCGAATTGAAATTCGACCTCAAGGGTGAGTCCGTCAACAAGTTCAACCGTCTAACCCTGAACGAACTGCGTCAGGCCGTAGACACTATCAAGGCAGATGCTTCGATCAAGGGTGTGATCGTCAGCAGTGGCAAGGACGTCTTCATCGTCGGCGCCGACATCACCGAATTTGTCGAGAACTTCAAGCTGCCTGATGCAGAGCTTGTCGCTGGCAACCTCGAAGCCAACAAGATTTTCAGCGATTTCGAAGACCTTAACGTCCCGACTGTCGCCGCGATCAACGGCATCGCGCTGGGCGGCGGTCTGGAAATGTGCCTGGCGGCGGACTACCGCGTCATGTCCACCAAGGCCAAGATCGGTCTGCCGGAAGTCAAGCTGGGCATCTACCCGGGCTTCGGCGGTACCGTGCGTCTGCCGCGCCTGATCGGTGCCGACAACGCCATCGAGTGGATTGCCGCCGGCAAGGAAAACCGTCCTGAAGACGCGCTGAAAGTCGGCGCCGTCGATGCCGTGGTTGCCCCTGAGAAACTGCAGGAAGCGGCCCTGGAACTGATCAAACGCGCCATCTCCGGCGAGTTTGACTACAAGGCCAAGCGTCAGCCGAAGCTGGAAAAGCTGAAACTGAACGCCATCGAACAAATGATGGCTTTCGAAACCGCCAAAGGTTTCGTGGCAGGTCAAGCCGGCCCGAACTACCCGGCGCCGGTTGAAGCGATCAAGACCATCCAGAAAGCCGCGAACTTCGGTCGTGACAAGGCGCTGGAAATCGAAGCCGCCGGTTTCGTCAAACTGGCCAAGACCTCTGCCGCGCAGAGCTTGATCGGTCTGTTCCTGAACGATCAGGAGCTGAAGAAAAAGGCCAAGGCCTACGACGAAATCGCCAAAGACGTGAAGCAGGCTGCCGTATTGGGCGCCGGCATCATGGGTGGCGGTATCGCTTATCAGTCGGCTTCCAAAGGCACGCCGATCCTGATGAAGGACATCAACGAGCACGGTATCGAGCAAGGCCTGGCTGAAGCCGCCAAGCTGCTGGTCGGCCGCGTTGATAAAGGTCGCATGACCCCGGCGAAGATGGCCGAAGTGCTTAACGGCATTCGACCGACCCTGTCCTACGGTGATTTCGGTCACGTGGATCTGGTTGTCGAAGCGGTCGTCGAGAACCCGAAGGTCAAGCAAGCCGTTCTGGCCGAAGTCGAAGACAAGGTCAAAGAGGACACCATCCTCGCGTCCAACACCTCGACAATCTCCATCACCTTGCTGGCCAAAGCCCTCAAGCGTCCGGAAAACTTCGTCGGCATGCACTTCTTCAACCCGGTGCACATGATGCCGCTGGTTGAAGTGATCCGTGGTGAGAAGTCCAGCGAACTGGCTGTTGCCACCACCGTTGCCTACGCCAAGAAAATGGGCAAGAACCCGATCGTCGTCAATGACTGCCCGGGCTTCCTGGTCAACCGCGTCCTGTTCCCGTACTTCGGCGGTTTCGCCAAGCTGGTCAGCGCCGGTGTGGACTTCGTTCGCATCGACAAGGTAATGGAAAAATTCGGCTGGCCGATGGGCCCGGCATACCTGATGGACGTGGTCGGCATCGACACCGGCCACCACGGTCGTGACGTCATGGCTGAAGGCTTCCCGGACCGCATGAAAGATGATCGCCGTTCGGCCATCGACGTGCTCTACGAAGCCAAGCGCCTGGGCCAGAAGAATGGCAAGGGTTTCTACGCTTACGAGACCGACAAGCGCGGCAAGCAGAAGAAAGTGGCCGATCCGTCGGTGCTGGAAGTGCTCAAGCCGATCGTTTACGAGCAGCGCGAAGTCACTGACGAAGACATCATCAACTGGATGATGATCCCGCTGTGCCTGGAAACCGTGCGTTGCCTGGAAGACGGCATTGTCGAAACCGCCGCCGAAGCCGACATGGGTCTGGTCTACGGTATTGGTTTCCCTCCATTCCGTGGCGGTGCGCTGCGCTACATCGATTCGATCGGTGTTGCCGAGTTCGTTGCCCTGGCTGACCAGTACGCTGATTTGGGCGCGCTGTACCACCCGACCGCAAAACTGCGTGAAATGGCCAAAACCGGCCAACGGTTCTTCGGTTAAGCGTCCCAACTTTTGAGCGAGAGTGAAATTTTATGAGCTTGAATCCAAGAGACGTCGTGATTGTCGACTTCGGTCGTACTCCGATGGGCCGCTCCAAGGGCGGCATGCACCGCAACACCCGCGCCGAAGACATGTCGGCGCACCTGATCAGCAAATTGCTGGAACGCAACGTCAAGGTTGATCCGAACGAAGTCGAAGACGTGATCTGGGGCTGTGTAAACCAGACCCTGGAGCAGGGCTGGAACATCGCTCGCATGGCGTCGCTGATGACACAGATCCCGCACACTGCCGCCGGCCAGACCGTCAGCCGTCTGTGTGGTTCGTCGATGAGCGCGCTGCACACTGCCGCACAAGCGATCATGACCGGCAACGGTGACGTGTTCGTCGTCGGCGGCGTCGAGCACATGGGCCACGTGAGCATGATGCACGGTGTCGATCCGAACCCGCACATGTCGCTGTACGCGGCGAAAGCCTCGGGCATGATGGGCCTGACCGCTGAAATGCTGGGCAAAATGCACGGCATCACTCGCGAACAACAGGACGCTTTCGGCGTGCGCTCCCACCAGCTCGCTCACAAGGCGACCCTGGAAGGCAAGTTCAAAGACGAAATCATCCCGATGCAGGGCTACGACGAGAACGGTTTCCTGAAACTGTTCGACTACGACGAAACCATTCGTCCGGAAACCACCCTGGAAAGCCTGGCCGCTCTGAAGCCAGCGTTTAACCCGAAGGGCGGCACCGTGACAGCCGGTACTTCGTCGCAGATCACCGATGGTGCCTCGTGCATGATCGTGATGTCGGCGCAGCGTGCTCAGGACCTGGGCATCCAGCCGCTGGCGGTTATCCGCTCGATGGCAGTGGCAGGTGTGGATCCGGCAATCATGGGCTATGGTCCAGTACCGGCCACTCAAAAAGCACTGAAGCGTGCGGGCCTCGGCATTAACGATATCGACTTCTTCGAGCTCAACGAAGCTTTCGCTGCACAGGCCCTGCCAGTGCTGAAAGATCTGAAAGTTCTCGACAAGATGAACGAGAAGGTTAACCTGCACGGCGGCGCGATCGCCCTGGGTCACCCGTTCGGTTGCTCCGGTGCCCGTATCTCCGGCACCCTGTTGAACGTGATGAAGCAGAATGGCGGCACCTTCGGGGTAGCCACCATGTGCATTGGTCTCGGCCAAGGCATCTCCACCGTCTTCGAACGCGTTTAAGCGTCTCGTTGATGGAAGCCGGGGCCAAGTGCCCCGGTTTTTGTTTTTCTGAATTTATTTTTTGTTTTTATTTTTAAAAGATTTGAGTGAGGGCCAAACCATGCCGATACAACCTGGGCTCTACCAGCATTACAAAGGTCCGCAGTACCGCGTATTCAGCATCGCGCGGCATTCGGAAACCGAAGAAGAAGTGGTCTTCTACCAAGCCCTGTATGGCGATTACGGCTTTTGGGTACGTCCCTTGAGCATGTTCCTGGAGTCGGTCGAGGTTGACGGCGAACAGGTGCCACGCTTTGCTTTGGTGCAAGCCGAACCGAGCCTTTTTTCCAAGCCATAAGCTGAGTGCGCGCAAGACCCTGCGCTTGACCTCACCTTGTAGCCACTATATATAGCGGTGCCGCGTCAGGCGCCAACCGCCTTTCACTTCTAGAATTCAGGAATTTTCTGATCCATGGGCAAATCGCTGGTCATTGTGGAATCCCCGGCTAAGGCCAAGACCATCAACAAGTATCTGGGTAACCAATACGTGGTGAAGTCGAGTATCGGCCATATCCGAGACCTGCCCACCAGCGGTTCGGCTAGCGCCAGCAAAGAGCCAGCCGCCAAGCGCGGCAAGGCCGCCGCGGGTGAAGGTCCGGTGCTCACGCCGAAAGAGAAAGCGCGCAAGCAGCTGGTCTCGCGCATGGGTGTCGATCCCGATCATGGCTGGAAAGCCAAGTACGAGATCCTCCCGGGCAAGGAAAAGGTCATCGAAGAGCTGCGCCGGCTCGCCAAAGATGCTGACACCATCTATCTCGCAACCGACTTGGATCGCGAGGGGGAAGCCATTGCCTGGCACCTGCGCGAAGCCATCGGTGGTGATGACAGCCGCTACAAGCGCGTGGTGTTCAACGAAATCACCAAGAAAGCGATCCAGGAAGCCTTCTCCAAACCGGGCGAGCTGGACATCGATCGTGTAAATGCCCAGCAGGCGCGTCGTTTCCTCGATCGCGTGGTGGGATACATGGTTTCGCCGCTGCTGTGGGCCAAGGTTGCCCGTGGCCTGTCCGCCGGTCGCGTGCAGTCGGTTGCGGTAAAACTGGTCGTTGAGCGTGAGCGTGAAATCCGCGCGTTCAACCCTGAAGAGTACTGGGAAGTCCACGCCGACCTCGGCACCGCCAAGGGCGCGACCGTGCGCTTTGACGTGGCTCGCGAAAAAGGCGAGGCCTTCAAGCCGCTCAACGAAGCCCAGGCCATGGCCGCGCTGGAGAAGCTCAAGGCTTCCAGCTACAGCATCGTCAAGCGCGAAGACAAGCCTACCAGCAGCAAGCCGTCGGCTCCGTTCATCACGTCCACCCTGCAACAGGCCGCGAGTAACCGCCTGGGCTTCGGCGTGAAGAAAACCATGATGATGGCCCAGCGTTTGTACGAAGCCGGCTACATCACGTATATGCGTACCGACTCCACCAACCTCTCGGCCGATGCCGTGACGATGGCGCGCACCTATATTGAAGGCGAGTTCGGCAAGAAGTACCTGCCGGAAACCCCGAACGTCTACAGCAGCAAGGAAGGCGCACAAGAGGCTCACGAAGCGATTCGTCCGTCTGACGCCAACACCGAGCCAAGCAAGCTGTCGGGCATGGAGCGTGATGCAGAGCGGCTCTACGAGCTGATCTGGCGCCAGTTCCTCGCTTGCCAGATGCTGCCGGCCCAATACCTGTCGACCACGGTCACCGTCGGTGCCGGTGATTTCGAGCTGCGCGCCAAAGGCCGCATCCTGAAATTCGACGGCTATACCCGCGTAATGCCGCAAATTGCCAAGCCGGGCGATGACGATGTGTTGCCGGACATGGCCCAGGGCGACGCGATGAAGCTGATCAAGCTTGATCCGACCCAGCACTTCACCAAACCGCCGGCGCGTTACTCGGAAGCGAGCCTGGTAAAAGAGATGGAAAAACGCGGCATCGGTCGTCCTTCGACCTACGCAGCAATCATCTCGACCATTCAGGATCGTGGCTACGTTGCGCTGCACAACCGTCGTTTCTACTCGGAAAAGATGGGCGACATCGTCACCGAGCGTCTGGCCGAGAGCTTCTCCAATCTCATGGACTACGGCTTCACCGCCGGCATGGAAGAGAACCTCGATGACGTGGCTCAGGGCGAACGCGACTGGAAAAACGTGCTCGATGAGTTCTACGGCGACTTCAAGAAGAAGCTCGAAGTAGCTGAAAGCGCCGAAGGTGGCATGCGTGCCAACCAGCCGGTCATGACTGATATTCCGTGCGTGCTGTGCGGACGTCCAATGCAGATTCGTACCGCGTCGACCGGTGTGTTCCTCGGTTGCTCGGGTTACAGCCTGCCGCCGAAAGAACGCTGCAAGGCCACCGTCAACCTGGTGCCGGGCGATGAAATCGCGGCGGACGACGAGGGTGAATCGGAATCGCTGGTGCTGCGTGGCAAGCACCGCTGCCCGATCTGCAGCACGGCGATGGATGCTTACCTGCTGGATGAGAAGCGCAAGCTGCACATCTGCGGTAACAACCCGGATTGCTCGGGCTACGAAATCGAAGAGGGCACCTATCGCATCAAGGGCTATGAAGGTCCGAGCCTGGAATGCGACAAGTGTGGCAGCGAGATGCAGCTCAAGACCGGCCGTTTCGGCAAGTTCTTCGGTTGCACCAATGCAACGTGCAAGAACACCCGCAAGCTGCTGAAAAGCGGTGATGCAGCGCCGCCGAAGATGGACCCGGTGAAGATGCCTGAGCTGAAATGCGAAAAGGTCAACGACACCTACATCCTGCGTGACGGTGCTTCCGGCCTGTTCCTGGCGGCCAGCCAATTCCCGAAAAACCGCGAGACGCGCGCTCCGCTGGTTATCGAAATTGTGCCGCACAAGGATGAGATCGATCCGAAGTACCACTTCCTCTGCGAAGCACCGAAGAAAGATCCGGACGGCCTGCCTGCGGTGATCCGTTACAGCCGCAAGACCAAAGAGCAGTACGTGCAGACTGAAGTCGACGGTAAGCCGACTGGCTGGAAGGCGTACTACGACGGCGGCAAATGGACGGTTGAAGACAAGCGTCCGGCAGCCAAAGCGTAAAAAACAGGCTGTACACAAAAGGCCGCATGACAACCCTCGGGTTTTCATGCGGCCTTTTTGTTTTGTGCTTGCGGTCAGATCGGCTGATCCACGACACTGTCTGACCTGCGTGAAGCAATTATTTCGTTGTGGAGGCTGCCGTCATGGCCCACGAACTCTATACCCGTACCAACCAGAAGATTTATTTCGCCGGCCTGTCGCTGGAAGCGCTCGCCAGAGCCGAAGAGGGGCGGGCGATGAATTCCCTGGCGCTGATTCAGGCAGGGCGCGAGTCGGCGTTGTTTCACCTGTACGGAGCGTTGTTGGGGCTGTGCCATGAAATTGCCGGCTTCTATCGCTTGCCTCAGGCCAGCGCACCTCGGGCAGAAATGTTGCTGACTCGCGAAGTGCTGGAATCCATCGCCATTCCCGAAATGGCTGAGATGGTTGAGCTGGCTCAGAATCCGGAAACCTGGCTGGCCAAGCTACTGGCAGCTCACGCGGCGATGTTCCAACCACCGCGCGCTCCGCACAAGCCTAAGGGTGACGTGACCCAACCGCTCATCCTGGCCGTTAACCTGGATGAAGAAGAGGCACCTGAGGCGTTGAGTCGTGAGGAATTGGAGAGTTGGCGCCAGAACCTGAAAGGGTTGGCGATCCGGTTTCGCGAAGGCTTGAACGAGTGCTGATCGACTGAGAGCCGGCGGCGCGATTAAAAGCGCTGCTGGTCAAGTTACCGAGCGAATCCTGACCGATGCCTATATAATCCCCGCCTTTCGTGGAGAACAGACCTTTATGCCAACGTCCTTTCTAGAAATTGTCGAGTTACCAGACGGCCGAATCGAGCTGCGCAGGGCTGAGGACGAGGGTTCTCTGGTTACTTTGGATTTCTCCGAGGATGCCAAAGCATTCCTGCAGGGCCAGCACGTGGAAGTCGCCAAGGCGATGTTGAGCGTCGGTGTTCAGATGGCAGGACGTCTGGTTGAAGGCGAATTCAATACGGATGAGAGTTCGCGGGTCCTCCATTGATCCCATTCGTCGCTTTTTGCTGATACGGCTACGAACCGGCTTCTCTATCCTTTGAGAAGCCCTGCGCCATTCATTGCGCGCATTGTTTACACGTTAACCCAAGCGAATATTCAGGCTCTGCGCATCCCCGGTTCGGGCTGCGCTGATCAACTGTTGCCGTGAATTAGTGTTCAACGGGTTTAGCCAGCTGACAACGGTGTGGCTGCGGCCCAGGCGCAAGGCTTCGCAGGTCAACTGCTGGGCGCTCTGGGTGCCGCGAGGTTGCAGCAGCAGGATGCGTTCGCGGTTAAGGCCGGCGTCCCGCAGCCACGCCTGGGTCAGGCTGGCGGGTGGGGCGATCAGTGTCAGCCACCGCGCGTCCTGATCCTGGCTCAATTCCCGGAGGATCGGCGCCAAAAGGTTCAGGCAGTTCCCGGCCGCACCACGCAGTGAAAGCTCGCTGAAAACTTCGGGTTCGGCGCTCCAGGGCGATTCGACCACGTCTTTCAGGATTGGCGCTAACGGTTGCACCATGAATGCCTCGAACAACGGCAGTTGGGCTTGCTGTGATGTGTGTGGGAACTGCATAAAGCCTCCTTTAGCGGCGAATGACGCCGACACTCAAGCCTTCGATCACCAGTTCCTGATCTTTCAGGTTGACTTCGATTGGGGCAAATTCAGGGTTTTCGGCAATCAACCAGACCTTGCTGCCATCGCGCTTGAAGCGCTTGACGGTCACTTCGTCACCGATCCGCGCCACGACGATCTGGCCATTGCGAGCTTCCCGGGTGGTGTGGACGGCCAACAGGTCGCCATCGAAAATGCCGACGTCCTTCATGCTCATGCCATGAACGCGCAACAGATAATCAGCGCGCGGATGGAAGAAGGCAGGGTTGATGTTGCAGGACTCTTCGATGTGCTGCTGGGCCAGAATCGGCGCACCGGCAGCCACTCGGCCAATGATCGGCAGGGTGGAGTCGTCGGCCTTGGCTTCGAAGCCCGGAATGCGAATGCCGCGGGAAGCGCCCGGGGTCATCTCGATCGCACCCTTGCGGGCCAGCGCCTTGAGGTGCTCTTCCGCCGCGTTGGGCGACTTGAAACCCAGTTCCTGAGCGATTTCCGCACGGGTCGGCGGGTAGCCGTTGTCTTCGAGGCAGCGTTTGATGAAGGCCAGAATCTCTGCTTGGCGTGGCGTCAGCTTTAGCATATTGATCGCTCTGTCTTTTTATACAGTGACTGGGATTATATACAGTGAAACGGTCTTGGCAATGCCCCTTTTTTTGCTGGCCGCTGGACGGTCAGTCCACCGGCTGATTGAAGCCTCGCCTTTGTATGGTTAAATAGCTGACCGACCATTCCCAAAACGAACCGGCAGGCTTGACAACGCACAGGCTGAAACGTATGTTTCAAACAAGTGTTTGTCAGGCGGAGTAGCCATGGCCCAGTCGGAAACCGTTGAACGCATTCTTGATGCTGCCGAGCAGTTGTTCGCGGAAAAAGGTTTCGCCGAAACCTCGTTGCGTCTGATCACCAGCAAGGCCGGTGTCAATCTGGCGGCGGTCAACTATCATTTCGGTTCGAAAAAAGCGCTGATCCAGGCGGTCTTCTCGCGCTTTCTCGGGCCGTTTTGCCTGAGTCTTGATAAAGAGCTGGAACGGCGTCAGTCCAAGCCTGAAAACAAGCCGACACTCGAAGAGCTGCTCGAGATTCTCGTTGAGCAAGCCCTCGTCGTGCAGCCGCGTAGCGGCAACGATCTGTCTATCTTCATGCGTTTGCTGGGGCTGGCTTTCAGTCAGAGCCAGGGCCACCTGCGTCGTTATCTGGAAGACATGTACGGCAAGGTGTTCCGCCGCTACATGATGCTGGTTAACGAAGCCGCGCCGCGCATTCCGCCGATCGAACTGTTCTGGCGCGTGCACTTCATGCTGGGTGCCGCGGCGTTCAGCATGTCGGGTATCAAGGCGTTGCGGGCGATTGCCGAGACCGATTTCGGCGTCAACACCTCCATTGAGCAGGTGATGCGCCTGATGGTGCCGTTTCTGGCTGCAGGCATGCGCGCCGAAAGCGGCGTCACCGACGCGGCCATGGCCACCGCGCAATTGCGTCCGCGCAGCAAATCGGCCCCGGCCGCCGCCAAGGTTTAACGCCGCACGGGTGGGCGCGGCGGCTGACATCCGCTAAGCTAGCCGCCCATGCCGACTCTCGTTCTGAACCCGCTCCCCAATGATATCGCCGACCTGCCGGGCATCGCCCAAGGCGGCGTATTCGCGCGAGCCGGGTTTTTCGTTCTCAAGGAATCTCTATGACTGCTGGCCTGCAAGGCTCGTTGATGGTGGACGTCGCCGGTACCTGGCTGACGGCCGAAGATCGCCAATTGTTGCGTCAGCCCGAAGTGGGCGGCCTGATCATTTTCGCCCGCAACATCGAAAGCCCGCGCCAGGTGCGCGAGCTCAGCGCTGCGATCCGCGCCATTCGTCCCGACCTGCTGCTGGCGGTAGATCAGGAAGGCGGTCGTGTTCAGCGTCTGCGCCAGGGCTTCGTGCGACTGCCGGCCATGCGCGCCATCGCCGACAACCCCAACGCCGAGTACCTGGCCGAACAATGCGGCTGGATCATGGCCACCGAAGTGCTGGCCGTCGGCCTCGACCTGAGCTTCGCCCCGGTGCTGGACCTGGATTACCAGCGCAGCGCCGTCGTCGGCACCCGCTCGTTCGAGGGTGATCCAGAACGCGCAGCCTTGCTCGCGGGTGCATTCATCCGCGGCATGAACAGCGCCGGCATGGCTGCCACCGGCAAGCATTTCCCCGGTCACGGCTGGGCCGAGGCAGATTCCCACGTTGCGATCCCGAACGACGAACGCAGCCTCGACGAAATCCGCGCCAACGACCTGGTGCCTTTCGCCAAGTTGAGCAAACAACTGGCCGCCATCATGCCGGCCCACGTTATTTATCCACAAGTCGATTCCCAGCCCGCAGGCTTCTCACGCCGCTGGTTGCAGGACATCCTGCGTGGCGAGCTGCAATTCGATGGCGTGATCTTCAGCGACGACCTGTCCATGGCCGGCGCCCACGTGGTTGGCGATGCCGCCAGCCGTATCGAAGCTGCGCTGACCGCCGGTTGCGACATGGGCCTGGTGTGCAACGACCGCGCTGCTGCGGAGCTGGCGTTGAGCGCCGCTCAGCGTTTGAAGGTCACACCGTCCGAGCGCATTGCGCGGATGCGTGGCCAGTCGTACGCCAACACTGAATACCGTCAGAACCCGCGCTGGCTGACCGCCATCGGCGCGCTCAAAGAAGCTCAACTGATTGAATAAGGACTTTTCGTTATGACGGTTTACGCGATTATCGGTGGCACCGGCCTGACTCAACTCGAAGGCCTGAACATTCGTCAGTCACTGGCGGTGGATACGCCCTATGGCGCGCCTTCGGCTGACGTGCAGATCGGTGAATACGCCGGCAAGGAAGTGCTGTTCCTCGCGCGTCACGGTCACCCGCACCGTTTTCCGCCGCATCAGGTGAACTACCGCGCCAACCTCTGGGCGCTGAAACAGGCCGGCGCCGAAGCGATCCTTGCGGTCAACGCCGTGGGCGGAATCCATGCCGCCATGGGCACCGGACATTTCTGCGTGCCGCATCAACTGATCGACTACACCAGCGGTCGCGAACACACCTATTTCGCCGATAACCTGGAGCACGTCACCCACATCGACTTCAGCTATCCCTACAGCGAGCCACTGCGTCAGCAATTAATTGCGGCGCTGGCAGCTGAAGGCGTCGATTACAGCAGCCAAGGCGTGTACGCCTGCACCCAGGGCCCGCGTCTGGAAACCGTCGCTGAAATCGCGAAGCTGGAGCGTGACGGTTGCGACATCGTCGGTATGACCGGCATGCCGGAAGCGGCGTTGGCCCGTGAGCTGGAACTGGAGTATGCGTGTCTGGCACTGGTGGTGAACCCGGCTGCGGGCAAGTCCGCGGCGGTGATCACCATGGCCGAGATCGAGCAGGCGTTGCATGACGGGATAGGCAAGGTTAAGTCGACGTTGGCGCGGGTACTCAAGGGCTGAGCCAGGCGCTGTACCGAGTTGACCCCATCGCGGGCAAGCCACGCTCCCACAGGTACAGTGATCACCCTGTAGGAGCGAGGCTCGCCCGCGAAGACGGTCTACCAGGGGCAGAAGATCTCAGCGCTTCTCCAACTTATCCGGCAACGGCGCAAACAACGCTTCAATATCATCACTCTGCAACTTCCAGTCCCCGGTCTTGCGCCCATCCAGCACGCCGGCCGCCAGGTCGGATTTTTCCTTCTGCAGGTGCTGAATTTTCTCTTCCACCGTGCCGCGGGCAATCATCTTGTAGACGAACACCGGTTTCTCCTGGCCGATGCGATATGCCCGGTCAGTGGCCTGGTTTTCCGTGGCCGGGTTCCACCACGGATCGTAGTGGATCACCGTATCCGCCTCGGTCAGGTTCAAGCCGACACCGCCGGCCTTCAAGCTGATCAGAAAGATCTGACGCTTGCCGCTCTGGAAGTCCTTCACCGGTGCCCGTCGGTCGCGGGTCTGTCCCGTCAGCAACGCATATTCAACGCCGCGTTTCTTCAGTTCGACCTCGATCAGCGCCAGCATTGAGGTGAACTGCGAAAACAGCAGAATCCGCCGACCTTCCTCGAACAACTCATCCAGCATTTCCATCAGGCTGTCGAGCTTGCCCGAAGTACTGCCGCGAGTCGGCAGCACGGCATCGTTGACCAGGCGCAGGTCGCAGCACACCTGGCGCAGCTTCAGCAGCGCTTCAAGAATGATGATCTGGCTGCGCGCCACGCCTTTGCGAGTGATCTCGTCGCGGACTTTCTTGTCCATCGCCAGGCGCATGGTTTCATACACATCGCGTTGGGCTTCGTTGAGTTCGACCCAATGGATGATTTCGGTCTTGGGTGGCAATTCCGTTGCGACCTGTTCCTTGGTCCTGCGCAGCAGGAACGGTTTGATCCGACCGTTAAGGTGCTGAAGTCTGACTTCGCTGGCGCGCTTTTCGATCGGCACGCGGTAATCGCGGTTGAAACTTTTAACGTCGCCGAGCCAGCCGGGCAGCAGGAAATGAAACAGCGACCACAGTTCGCCCAAGTGGTTTTCCAGCGGCGTGCCACTCAGGCACAGACGCTGACGCGCATTCAGCTCGCGCGCCGCCTGGGCCGCCTTGCTGTTGGGGTTCTTGATGTATTGCGCTTCGTCCAGCACCAGCACATGCAGAGGCTGCGCCGCCAGACGTTCGACGTCTTTGGGCAGTAGCGCATAGGTGGTGAGGATCAGGTCGTAATCGGCCAGGTGATCAAAGTGCTTTTTGCGACTGGCGCCATACAGCGCCAGCACTTTGAGCTGCGGCGTAAAGTGCGCGGCCTCGTCGAGCCAGTTCGGGATCAGGCTGGTGGGCATCACCACCATGCACGGCCGGTCGAGGCGCCCGGCGATTTTCTCGCTGAGAATATGCGCCAGCGTCTGTAGGGTTTTACCCAGGCCCATGTCGTCCGCGAGAATTCCGCCGACTTCCAGTTGCCGCAACGACTGCATCCAGCTCAAGCCTTCCAGCTGATACGGGCGCAAGGTTGCGTTCAAGCCTTCGGGGGCCGTCGCGGTGTAATCCTTGATGTCCCGCAGGCGCTGGGCAAACGTGCGGATCTGTTCTCCGCCTTCCCACAGCAGCGGCATGCCTTCCAGTGGATTCAGGCGTATGGCGTCGGCTTTACTCAGGCGCAGTGTGGTTTCGCCAGGCTCTTGCAGGTAGAACTCGCCCAGGGTCGCCAGCACCGGTTTCAATCGGCCGAAGGGCAGGGCGACCTGCAAGGGGCCGTACTCGGAATTCGGGCGGTTGGGGATGTTCACCAGAATCAGTTCGTCGTCGCGCCGGCGGGCGAGGCGTTCCGGATTGAGGATTTCGGTGTGGGAGCGCATCAGGTTCAACAGGATCGGCAGCAAACTCAGGCGCTCGCCGTTGACGATGATCCCCAGTTCCAGATCAAACCAATCGCGCTCCGGCGCCTGCTCGACGGTGGCGTACCAATCGTCCACGGCGGTCAGGTCGAAACCGAAATCCTCATCGATCTGCAGTTCCCAGCCTTGGGTGCGCAACTTCGGCAATTCGTTGAGGGTGAAGGTCAGCCAGGCGCTGTCGTTGACCATTTCATAGAGTTCGCCGGCACTTTCCGGCAAGGCTTTGCTTTGGCGGGTGGCAACTTTGAAACCGAGGATTCGCAGCTGTTCCCTGTAGGCCTGTTCGACTTCCGGGTGACGTTTTATCCGCAGCGTCTGGGTTTCCTGCCGAATCAGCACGTCGGCGTTCTTCTGCCCGGATACGTATTCATCGAGGTAACTGAAAGACAGCGCCGCACGGTGCTGGATGTAGCGCTGCATCTTGCCGTTACGCGGTTCGAAGGCGCTGAATTCGATGCTCGCCAGCCACAGGCGCGGCACCGGTTGCACGTTATCCACAAGCACTTGGGGTGGCGCCTTCGGACTGCGATTTTCCAGCACGGCTTGAAGTTTTTCCAGCAGTTCGGCGTCTTGGGCGGCGGCGGGGTAGGCGAGGGTTTCCTGCACCTTCAGCAGCACCGCCGCGCAATGTTTGCAGTTGGCGTGAACCGGGCAGGTGCACGTGGCGTCGACCATCAGCAAGGTCGCTTTGGCTGACTCACGCAGGCGAATGGTCTGACGGTAAACGTTGCCGCCAGAGCCTTCGCAAGCGGCAATGATTGTAGAGTCGCCGGCCTCGACGATCCTGACGCGGTTCTCCAGCGCGTAGCGACGGCCACGCTCCAGGCTCTGTTCCTTGAATCGGCTGACCCAGGAAGGTGCCAGGGGTTTGCTCAGGGTCGCTGACATAAGGACTCAATCAGTCCGGAATTTCATCGGGGACTGGCCGAGGTGCCGGGGCGGTCAGCGAGGTGATCTTGATCAACATGCCCAAATGGCCGTTGTCGAGGAAGTTCAGCTGACCGTTTTTGGTGTGGCTTTCCTGCTTCATGCGTTCGCTGGCGGTGACCATGCCGTTGGCGTCGATCTGGTTGACCCAGAAGTCGGCGTCGACGTCGGTGAAGCGCCCCAGTTTCAAACTCAACGTGCCCTCGATCGGGAACTGGCCAAATTGTTCGGTGCCTTCGCTGATCGCAACTTTGGTGGCTTCTTCACCGAGGGTCTGCTGCCAGGCTTTGTGCAGCAACACCGTGTATTCGTTGCTGGCCGTCAGTTTTTCCACTTCGCCATTGAGGCTCGGCGTGCGCAGGCTGTCGGGGCTGATCGGCTGGGCACCGGCAGCCCAGTCTTCCGGGGCCGCTCTGCTGACAATGGCGGGCACGGCGTTCTGGCGGACCAGAATCATTTCAATCTGATACAGGTCATCGGCAAACGCCGTTGGGGCGACCAGGGTGGTCAGCAAAGTCAGTAAACGAAACAGGCGCATGCGGCGTCCTTCAAGCAGTTTTTGGAATGAGGCACTCAAGCAGCGCCTCTACAGTATTAAAGCGCTCTTCCGGGCGCTCCATCGGGACCATGAATTTAAACATCGTGGCACCTTCGAATTTGTAGCGTTTGGGCTGGCCCTGGATCAGTTTGATCAGGGTCAGCGGGTCGACCGGCGTCTGCGCCGCGAACTCGATCCGGCCGCCTTGCGGGCCACCGTCGACTTTCTTGATGCCCAGCAGTTCGGCTTGCAGCTTCAACGCCGTGATGCGCATCAGGTTCTTGGTCGGCTCCGGCAGCAGGCCGAAACGGTCGATCATCTCCACTTGCAGGTCCTTGAGGCCTTCCTCATCGGTGGCCGAGGCAATGCGTTTGTAGAGAATCAGTCGGGCGTGAACGTCCGGCAAGTAGTCTTCGGGAATCAGCGCCGGGACGCGCAGATTGACTTCCGGACCACCGCCCAGCGGCTGATCGAGGTTCGGTTGTTCGCCCTTGCGGATCGACTTCACCGCGCGTTCGAGCATCTCCATATACAGAGTGAAGCCGACGGCCTGGATCTGCCCGCTCTGCCCGTCGCCCAGCAATTCGCCGGCACCACGGATTTCCAGGTCGTTGGTCGCGAGCACGAAGCCCGCGCCGAGGTCCTGGGTGTTGGCGATCGCTTCCAGACGCTTTTCCGCATCCGGAGTGATTTGCTGGCGCGGCGGCGTCAGCAGGTACGCGTACGCCTGGTGGTGACTGCGACCGACGCGGCCGCGCAACTGATGCAACTGCGCCAGGCCGAATTTGTCGGCACGCTCGATGATGATGGTGTTGGCGCTCGGCACGTCGATGCCGGTCTCGATGATGGTCGAGGCGATCAGCACGTTGAAGCGCTTGTGGTAGAAGTCGCTCATCACCTGTTCGAGATCGCGTTCACGCATCTGCCCGTGGCCGATGCCGATCCGCGCTTCCGGCACCAGTTCGGCGAGGTCGGCGGCGCATTTCTCGATGGTCTTCACATCGTTGTGCAGGTAGTAGACCTGGCCGCCACGGAGCAACTCACGCAGCAGGGCCTCTTTGACCGTGCTCTTGTTCTGCTCCATGACGAAGGTCCGCACCGACAGGCGGCGGGCCGGCGGCGTGGCGATGATCGACAGGTCGCGCATGCCCGACACCGCCATGTTCAGCGTGCGCGGAATCGGCGTGGCGGTCAGGGTGAGGATGTCGACTTCACTGCGCAGGGCCTTGAGCTGTTCCTTCTGACGGACACCAAATCGGTGCTCTTCGTCGATGATCACCAACCCGAGGTTTTTGATCTTCACGTCGTCCTGCAGAAGCTTGTGCGTGCCGATGACGATGTCGATCTTGCCTTCGGCGAGATCGGCGACTGCGGCGTTTACTTCCTTGGTCGACTTGAAGCGGCTCATCACTTCCACGCTCACCGGCCAGTCGGCGAAGCGGTCGCGGAAGCTGTTGTAATGCTGCTGGGCGAGCAGGGTGGTCGGCACCAGAATCGCCACCTGACGACCGCCGTGCACCGCGATGAACGCCGCGCGCATGGCCACTTCGGTCTTGCCGAAACCGACATCGCCACAGACCAGGCGGTCCATCGGCTTCGGTGCGAGCATGTCGGCGCGCACGGCATCGATGGTGGTTTGCTGGTCCGGGGTTTCTTCGAACGGGAACCCGGCGCTGAACGTCGCGTAATCGGCTTTCGGGTCTTCGAAGGCATAACCTTCGCGAGCGGCGCGACGGGCATAGATGTCGAGCAATTCGGCGGCGACGTCGCGCACCTGTTCGGCGGCTTTGCGTTTGGCTTTCTGCCAGGTTTCCGAGCCGAGACGGTGCAACGGGGCCAAGGCATCGTCGCTGCCGGTGTAACGGGCGATCAGGTGCAGGTTGGCCACCGGCACGTAAAGTTTGGCGCCTTCGGCGTATTGCAGCGTGAGGAACTCGGCAGCTTGATCGTCGATTTCCAGGGTCGCGAGCCCGAGGTAGCGACCGACGCCGTGATCGATGTGCACCACCGGCGCACCTTCACGCAGCTCGGTAAGGTTCTTGATGACCGCATCGTTGTTGGCGTCGGCGCGTTTTTCGCGGCGACGACGCTGCATCACGCGCTGACCGAACAACGGGCTTTCGGCCACCAGGGCCAGGGCCGGGTCATCGAGTACCAGACCTTCGTCGAGCGGTGCGATGGTGATCGCCAGGCGCTCCTTGCTCGCGACGAAGTCCGGCCAGCTGTCTACGGTTTTCGGTCGCAGCTTCAGGCGTTCGAGCAATTCCAGCAGCACTTCACGACGGCCAGCGGACTCGGCGGTAAACAGTACGCGCCCGGGAAACTCGTCGAGGAAACCGGCCAGCGCCGCCAATGGCTGGGTGGCCTTGGCTTCGATGGCCAGGTTCGGCAGTTCGCGCGCCGGGAAGCGCTCGCGGCCGACGCCGGTTTCCACGTCCTGTTGACTGGCCACCACACGCGGCCAGTTCTTCAGGCGGGCAAAGCAGTCTTCCACCGGCAGGAACAGCTCGGCCGGTGGCAATAAAGGACGGGCTGGATCGACGCGGCGTTCTTCATAGCGATTGCGCACGTCGTTCCAGAAGTTTTCCGCGGCCTGCTCGATGCCCGGCAGGGAAAACACTTGCGTGTCCTGGGGCAGGTAATCGAACAGCGTCGAGGTTTCGTCGAAGAACAGCGGCAGGTAGTACTCGATACCGGCCGGCGTAATCCCGCTGCTCAGATCCTGGAAGATCGGGCAGCGGCGGAAGTCGACGTCGAAACGCTCGCGGAAGCGCGCCTTGAAGCGGGTGACCGCGTCTTTCTGCAGCGGGAACTCCCGCGCGGGCAGCAGGCGAACGGTGTCGACTTTATCGATGGAGCGCTGGTTTTCTGGATCGAAGGTACGAAGCGTCTCGATCTCGTCGTCGAACAAGTCGATACGGAAGGGCAGTTTGCTGCCCATCGGGAACAGGTCGATCAGCGAGCCGCGGACGGTGAATTCGCCGTGTTCGTACACCGTGTCGACGTAGCGATAGCCGCTGGCTTCGAGTCGGGTGCGCATCTGCTCGACATCGAGCTTCTGGCCGACGTCCAGCACCAGGCTGCTGCCGAGCAGGAATTTGGTCGGCGCCAGGCGATGCAGCGCGGTGGTGATCGGCACGACCAGCACGCCATGACTCAGCTCGGGCAGTCTATATAAGGCCGCAATGCGCTGGGAAATGATGTCCTGGTGAGGCGAAAACAGATCGTAGGGCAGGGTTTCCCAGTCCGGGAAATGCAGTACGGGCAAATCCGGGGCGAAGAAACTCAGCTCCTGTTCCAGCCGTTCGGCACTTTGGCTGTCGGCGGTCAGCAGCAGGGTAAAGCGCTTGGCAGCGCTGGCAGCCTCGGCGATGGCCAGGCTCAGGGCGGCACCGGGCAGGTTGCCCCAGTGCTGTTTACCTGCCGCGGCAGGGAGAAGCGGTAGACGCAGAACGGGCACGGAAGGTTGAGCTCCAAGCGTTGCGACAAAGTCGGTAATTGTAGCGGCCCCGGGTGCCGCCTGTCAGTTGCAGATATGTCTATTACGCCGGTTTGGCGAAATGTAGTGGTAAAGACAAAATCCGCCGGTTTTTTACTGAAAATTGATGATTATGTAGTGGCAAAACGATCGAGTGTTACGGAGGGTTACGGATAAGACAGCGGTGTCTCCAAAAAATTGACTGCGCTGAAAGCCGCGGTTTTGCTGGGCTGCGGCAGTGCGTGATTTTTTTGAACAAGAAATTGTTACGGATCGCACGACAGGCGCGCATTGCTACGGGAGGCACTCGGCGGCATAATGTAGCCCCTTTTTTCTGCCCCTACATGTGGAAGGTTCCCGTGACTCAGAAGCCCGACCAGTGTCTTGGTGAATGGATCGACCGTGAAGCACTCGCAGAAGCGATGATTCCGCTTATCGGTCAGCTCTACCGCAATAACAACGTGGTGAGCTCGATCTATGGCCGCAGCCTGATCAATCGTTCAGTCATTGCGATTCTCAAAGCTCACCGCTTTGCTCGTCATCGTCAGTCCGATGACAGCGAATTGTCCGTCCACGAAACATTCCCGCTGCTCAAGGCGATGAGCGAGCTCAAGCTCGGCGCCGCTTCGGTTGACCTGGGCAAGCTTGCCGTCAAGTTCAAAGCCGAAGGCAATGGCCGCACTGCCGAGCAGTTCGTCCGCGAAGAACTGGCTGACGTCGTTGGTCAGCAAAACGTTTCCGCTCGCAAAGGCACCGACGTTGTCCTTTACGGCTTCGGTCGTATCGGCCGTCTGCTGGCGCGCATCCTGATCGAGAAAACCGGTGGTGGCGACGGCCTGCGTCTGCGCGCCATCGTTGTCCGCAAGGGCGCCGAGAACGATCTGGTCAAGCGTGCAAGCCTGCTGCGTCGTGACTCGGTTCATGGTCCGTTCGATGGCACCATCACCATTGATGAAGCCAACAACACCATCACCGCCAACGGCAACCTGATCCAGGTTATCTACGCGAAGAACCCGACTGAAGTGGATTACACCCAGTACGGCATCAAAGACGCGCTGCTGGTGGACAACACCGGTGTATGGCGTGACGCCGACGGCCTGGGCCAGCATTTGGCTTGCCCTGGCATCGATCGCGTTGTTCTGACCGCGCCGGGCAAAGGCAAGCTGAAGAACATCGTTCACGGCATCAACCACGGTGAAATCACCGCTGATGACAAGATCGTTTCGGCCGCTTCCTGCACCACCAACGCCATCGTGCCGGTGTTGAAGGCTGTCAACGACAAGTTTGGCATCATCAACGGTCACGTTGAAACGGTTCACTCGTACACCAACGACCAGAACCTGATCGACAACTTCCACAAGGGCGATCGCCGTGGCCGTAGCGCCGCGTTGAACATGGTTATCACCGAGACCGGTGCCGCCACCGCTGCTGCCAAGGCTCTGCCTGAGCTGGCCGGCAAGCTGACCGGTAACGCGATCCGCGTTCCGACGCCAAACGTGTCGATGGCCATTCTCAACCTGAACCTTGAGAAAGCCGCCACCCGTGAAGAGATGAACGATTACCTGCGCTACATGGCGTTGCACTCCGATCTGCATAAGCAAATCGATTACGTCAATTCGCAGGAAGTGGTTTCCACCGACTTCGTTGGCTCGCGCCACGCAGGCGTTGTGGACGCTGAAGCGACCATCAGCCAAGACAACCGCGTTGTTCTGTACGTTTGGTACGACAACGAGTTCGGTTACAGCTGCCAGGTGGTTCGCGTGATGGAAGACATGGCCGGTGTAAACCCGCCAGCATTCCCGCGCTAAGCCTTAGCTGCACATGAAGACGCCCCGACTTAGGTCGGGGCGTTTTTGTTTGTGGCGGTTGTCAGTTGGAGATGTGTTGTTTGTGCTGGCCTCTTCGCGGGCAAGCCTCGCTCCTACAGGTTATGCGTCAACTCTGAAATCGCACAAAACCTGTAGGAGCGAGGCTTGCCCGCGAAAGCGATCTGTCAGTCGCCGCCAGCCACCGCTGCCTGCGCCGTGCGCAGCTCATGCCGATTGCCTTTGAACAACACCAGCGTCGCAATCAACCCCAACACCGCCGCGCCACTGAGCCAGATCCCCGGCGCAGCCTTGTTGTCCAGTACGTGGATCAGGTACGTGCAGGCCGCCGGTGTAAACCCGCCGAACGTTGCAGTCGCCAGGCTGTAGGCCAATGAGAAACCGGTCGTACGAACTTCCACCGGCATGATCTCGGTCAGCGCCACGACCATGGCACCGTTGTAAGAGCCGTACAGGAACGACAGCCACAGTTCGACGATCAGCAAATGGCTGAAGCTCGGGTTCGCCACCAGCCATGACAGGGCAGGGTAGGCGGTGAGGATTGCCAGAATGGTCGCCGCCAGCAGTAGGGGTTTACGCCCGATCTTGTCGGACACAGCACCCATCACCGGCAGCCAGAAGAAGTTCGACAGTCCGATACACACCGTCACCAGCAACGCATCCAGATCCGACAGGTGCAGTTCGGCTTTGCCGAAGGTCGGGGTGTAGGCGGTGATCAGGTAGAACGACACCGTGGTCATTACCACCAGCGCCATGCCGGCGATGACGATGCCAAAGTTCTGGCTGATCGAGCGGACGACGTCCCGCAGGGTAGGGCGGTGCTTGCGCGCCTGGAATTCCGGTGTTTCTTCCAGTGAACGACGAATCACGAAAATCACCGGCACGATCATGCAGCCGATCAGGAACGGCACGCGCCAGCCCCAGTCACCCATCTCTTGCGGGCTGAGCCAATGGTTCAAGCCAACGCCGAGCAGACCGGCGAATACCACCGCGGCTTGCTGGCTGGCGGACTGCCAACTGACGAAGAAGCCCTTGCGACCCGGCGTGGAAATCTCCGCCAGATACACCGACACGCCGCCCAGTTCCACGCCGGCCGAGAAGCCTTGCAGCAGGCGGCCGAATAACACGAGCAAAGGCGCGGCGACGCCGAGGGTGGCATAACCTGGCACGCAGGCAATCAGCACCGTCCCGGCAGCCATCATCGCCAGGGTAATGATCAAGCCTTTGCGGCGGCCATGACGGTCGATGTAGGCGCCGAGGAAAATCGCCCCCAAAGGACGCATCAGGAAGCCTGCACCGAACGTGGCCAGCGATAACATCAGGGAGGCGAAAGCGCTGTCGGCAGGGAAGAAGGTTTTGGCGATGGCCGTGGCGTAAAAGCCGTAGACCATAAAGTCGAACATTTCGAGAAAATTACCGCTGACAACGCGAAAGATCGCTTTGCCTTTGCTCGTATTGGAAGACATTTTCAGGTACTCACGCTGGTAAATCTTGTTTGAAACGCTGGACCTGTAGGAGTGAGACCGACTTGCCCCAACAGGTTTTGCGTCTTGCTGACGGGCACTGGCAGACCTCGCTCCCGTGCGCTCTGAGGCCCATAATGGCGGGCGCGGTTTTAAGGGGAGATGAAGATTTGTTAACTGGACGGTGGAGTGGACTTGTGGTGCTGGCCGGCGTTTTGTCTGGTTGTGGCAACGGCGACAGCCTGGAACGCTTCGACGGCCCGACCATGGGCAGTCGTTATTCCATTCAATACGTAAGGCATTCCTCCTCGCCCGGGCCGAAAGCGCTGCAGGCCGAGGTAGAAAAAATCCTCGCCGACGTCGATCAGCAAATGTCGACCTATCGCAGCGACTCCGACATCGAGCGCTTCAACGACTTGCCTGCCAACCGCTGTCAGAAAATGCCAGCGTCGATCCTCAAACTGGTCCGCGTCGGTGAACAACTCTCGGAACAAAGCGAAGGCTCCTACGACCTGACCGTCGAACCGCTGCTCAACCTGTGGGGTTTTGGCCCGCAGTCCCGTGAGGAAAAAGTCCCCGCCGCTCGGGCGCTGGCCGACGTCAGGCAGCGGGTCGGCTACCAACACCTGCGCATCGACCGTGATCAGTTGTGCAAGGACGCCGCCGTCGAAGTCGACTTCAACAGCATCGCCGCCGGTTACGCCGTCGACACCATTGCCGACAAACTCGAAGCGCTGGGGATCCACAACTACCTCGCCGAAGTCACCGGCGAGCTGAAGGCTGCGGGCAAAAAGCTCGATGGCTCAGCCTGGAAGATCGCGCTGGAAGAACCCCGTGACGACCAACAAGTGGCGCAAAGAATCATCGCGGTCGATGGCTACGGCCTGTCCACCTCCGGCGACTACCGCAATTATTTTCAGCAGGACGGCAAGCGCTATTCCCACACTTTCGATGCCCGCACCGGGGCGCCGGTCGCACACACCCTGGCGTCAGTCACGGTGATTAATCCTTCTGCGTTAATGGCCGATGGCCTATCGACGCTGTTGCTGATTCTCGGCCCGGAGCGCGGTTGGGACTACGCAGAAAAACACGATATCGGCGCATTTTTTGTGATTCGTGCCGATACAGGTTTCGTCACACGAACCAATCAGGCTTTTGAGCGCCTCAGTGGCGGCAAAACCGAATGATTACGGCGATTCATGCATTGAAGACTGGCGTTGTAGTGCAGGCAAAACTAGCCTACGACGCGACCAAGGGTTAATGTGCCCGGCGTTGACGCTTCTATAGACTGTGTCCGGGTTCTGTACTGGCCCCAAATTGTTCCTTCACGCCGCAGATCGGCGTGATTTAGCCGCAGGTGCCGAGGGCGCCGCGGCCTGTTCTGAGGAGTACGCATGGCTGTCTACAACTACGACGTGGTGGTACTGGGTTCCGGCCCAGCGGGAGAAGGCGCGGCAATGAACGCCGCCAAAGCAGGGCGCAAGGTGGCGATGGTCGATAGCCGTCGCCAGGTCGGCGGCAACTGCACCCATCTGGGTACCATCCCGTCCAAGGCACTGCGTCACTCGGTCCGGCAGATCATGCAGTTCAACACCAACCCGATGTTCCGGGCCATTGGTGAGCCGCGCTGGTTCTCGTTCCCGGACGTGCTGAAAAGCGCCGAGAAAGTCATTTCCAAACAAGTCGCCTCGCGCACCGGCTACTACGCCCGTAACCGCGTCGACGTGTTTTTCGGCACCGGCAGCTTCGCCGACGAGCAAACCATCGAAGTGGTCTGCGCCAACGGTGTGGTCGAAAAACTGGTGGCCAAGCACATCATCATCGCCACCGGCTCGCGTCCCTATCGCCCGGCGGACATCGATTTCCATCACCCGCGTATCTACGATAGCGACACCATCCTCAGCCTCGGCCACACCCCGCGCAAACTCATCGTTTACGGCGCTGGCGTGATCGGTTGCGAGTACGCATCGATCTTCAGTGGCCTGGGTGTGCTGGTTGAGCTGGTGGACAACCGCGGTCAGTTGCTGAGCTTCCTGGACTCGGAAATTTCCCAGGCCCTGAGCTATCACTTCAGCAACAACAACATCACGGTTCGCCACAACGAAGACTACGACCGCGTCGAAGGCGTGGACAACGGTGTGATCCTGCACCTCAAGTCCGGCAAGAAGATCAAGGCCGACGCCTTGCTCTGGTGCAACGGTCGTACCGGCAACACCGATCAGCTGGGTCTGGAAAACATCGGCGTGAAGGTCAACAGCCGTGGCCAGATCGAAGTCGACGAAGCCTACCGCACCTGCGTACCGAACATTTACGGTGCCGGTGACGTGATCGGCTGGCCGAGCCTGGCCAGTGCCGCGCATGACCAGGGTCGTTCGGCCGCTGGCAGCATCGTCGACAACAACAGCTGGCGCTTCGTGAATGACGTGCCGACCGGCATCTACACCATTCCGGAGATCAGCTCGATCGGCAAGAACGAGCAGGAGCTGACCCAGGCCAAGGTGCCGTACGAAGTGGGCAAGGCGTTCTTCAAGAGCATGGCGCGTGCACAGATTGCCGGCGAGCCTCAGGGCATGCTGAAAATCCTGTTCCACCGCGAGACTCTGGAAGTGCTGGGTGTTCACTGCTTCGGTTATCAGGCGTCGGAGATCGTGCACATCGGTCAGGCGATCATGAGCCAGCCGGGCGAATTGAACACGCTGAAGTACTTCGTCAACACGACGTTCAACTACCCGACCATGGCCGAAGCCTATCGGGTAGCGGCGTACGATGGCCTCAACCGGCTTTTTTGAGCGGCTCCGGCCGGTGGCCTGAGCCGGCCGGGGAGACCGATTTCAGCAATTCTCGAGCGTGGCGCTGGCCAAACCGGGAAAGTCTGTAATCAGGCTGTCAACGCCGAAGTCGGCGAGTCTGCGCATCAGCGCGGGCTCGTTGACTGTCCATACCGACACATGCAACCCCTGACGCTGCGCCTTCTGCAGGCGTTCCGGCGTACACAGGGTCCAGTTCAGCGCCAGAATCTCACAGCCATAACTTTGCGCGACCTTCAACGGGTCGAGCCAGGCGTACTCGGCCACCAATCCGCGGGACACGTCCGGCACCAGGTCGAGCGCGGCTTTTAATACTTCACGTGAACTCGACGTGATCGTGACCTTGTCGAGCAGGCCGAAACGCTGAGCCATTTCGCGAATCGCCAGCACGGTCGTCGCAGCGCGGGTGCGTGAAGCGCTTTTGACTTCGAGCTGCCAGTGCTCGAAATCGCATTTCTCGAACAGTTCCTCCAGTGTCGGGATCGGGCAAGGCTTGATCCAGCCCGGACCGCCCTTGCGCGCGTCGTAGGTCACCAGCTCGGCCGCCGTGTGTTCGACAACCTTGCCACGCCGGTCGGTGGTGCGCTTGAGCGTCGGGTCGTGGATGACCATCAACTCGTTGTCCATGGACAGGTGCAGGTCCAGTTCGCAGCGGCGTACGCCGTGCTTGAGGCATTGCTGAAAACTGGTCAGCGTGTTTTCCGGTGCTTCGCCCTTGGCGCCGCGATGGCCGTAGATGAGGGTCACGGTTCTTCCTTAAATTAAATGCCTGATTCGTTTTCGCGGGCCAGACGTCGTTCCTGGGCCTGCTTCTGCAAAATGTAGCGGGCGAGCAATTGGCGCTGGGCATCGGTCGGGTATTCGAACTCGGTACCGACGTCGTAGGCGCCAGCCTTGCGATCGCAATGCGTGACCTTGGCCCGCAGCAACAGGCCGAGGGCTTGCGGCATCAGTACCAGCTTGACCGACAGGTGTGCGCCCACGGCAATCGGCGTCGGATACTGAAAGTCGATGCCACCTTCGGAAATGATCACCGGCTGCGGCTCGCCGATCTGCCCGAGTACGGTGATGGCGATCACCTGGCTCAACAGATCGATGCGTTTGTTCTGGGATTTCAGGAACGCCGCGAGGTTGCGGTCGCGCTCACTGATCTGGCGCAGCAGGTGTTGCGACTCGAATTCGCTCAGGTGCAGTTCGCTGAGCAAGTTGAACAGTGGGGAAGCATCCTGCAACACTTCCTGGCCTGCGGCTTCGGGAGCGGACAGGGGCCGAATTTCCAGTGCGATCGTGTCCTCGATACGGTAGTATTCGCGGCGATCTTCTTCATCTAATGTCGACATGGCGAACCCATGGTAGCGGCGGTGGTCTGAGTGTAAAGCTGGTTATCGACCCCCGCCACAAGGACGTTCCTTTTCCCTCCGAACAAGCCCCGACATGTTCAGACCTCTCTTCGTATTTATTGGCACGCGTTATACCCGTGCAAAGCGTCGCAATCATTTTGTGTCGTTCATTTCCCTGACCTCGATGATCGGACTCGCCCTCGGCGTGGTCGTGATGATCGTTGTGCTGTCGGTCATGAACGGCTTCGATCATGAGATGCGCACCCGCGTGCTGGGCATGGTGCCCCACGCGACCATCGAGTCCGGTGAACCGATCAGCGACTGGCAAAGCCTGGCCGCCAAGGTCAAGCAGAACCCGCAGGTGACGGCCGTGGCGCCGTTCACCCAGATGCAGGGCTTGCTGACCAACAACGGCAAGGTGTCCAAAGTCCTGCTCAATGCCATCGACCCTGCGCTGGAACGCCAGGTCTCGATCATTGATAACTTCATGCAGCAGGGCAAACTCGACGACCTCACGCCGGGCAGTTTTGGCATCGTTATCGGCGACAAGGCCGCCGCCAAGCTCGGCGCGGCCATCGGCGACAAGCTGACGTTCGTGGCGCCGGAAGTCACCGTCACCCCGGCCGGGATGTTCCCGCGCATGAAACGCTTTACCGTGGTCGGCATCTTCCATGTCGGCGCCGGTGAGATCGACGGGTATCTGGGTGTCACCAACCTGCAGGATCTGGCGAAGCTGCACCGCTGGAAGCCGGATCAGGTCCAGGGCATCCGCCTGAAATTCGACGACCTGTTCCAGGCGCCGCGCACGGCGTGGAACATCGCCCAGCAACTCGGCGAAGACCATTTCTATGCCCGTGACTGGACGCGCACCCACGGCAATCTGTATCAGGCGATCCGCATGGAAAAAGCCATGATCGGCCTGCTGTTGCTGCTGATCGTTGCCGTCGCCGCGTTCAATATCATTTCCACGCTGGTGATGGTGGTGAACGACAAGAAGGGCGATATCGCGATTCTGCGTACCCTGGGCTCCACGCCGGGGCAGATCATGGCGATCTTCATGGTCCAGGGCACGGTCATTGGCGTGATCGGTACGCTGATCGGCGCCGTGGTCGGGATCTTCGCCGCGCTGAACGTCAGCGCCGCGATCTCGGCCCTCGAAGGGCTGATCGGCCACAAGTTCCTCAACGCCGACGTGTACTTCATCGATTACCTGCCGTCGCAAGTGCAGAGCCAGGACGTATTGATGGTCTGCGCCGCCGCGTTGGTCCTGAGTTTCCTCGCCACCCTGTATCCAGCCTGGCGTGCCGCGCGCACCCAGCCTGCGGAGGCGCTACGTTATGAGTGAGTTGGGTATGAGTGATAAAGCAATCTTGAGCTGCCGTGACCTGGGCAAATCCTACGAGGAAGGCCCGGAGTCGGTCGAAGTGCTGGCCGGCCTGCAACTGGAGCTGCACCCGGGTGAGCGCGTGGCGATTGTCGGCACCTCGGGTTCGGGCAAAAGTACCTTGCTCAACCTGTTGGGCGGTCTCGACACGCCGACCAAGGGCAGCGTGTGGCTCGACGGCGAAGAGCTGTCGGCCCTGAGCGAGAAGAATCGCGGCCTGTTGCGCAACCGGTCGCTGGGTTTCGTTTACCAGTTCCACCATTTGCTGCCTGAGTTCACCGCGCTGGAAAACGTCTGCATGCCGTTGCTGATCGGCAAGACTGCGATACCGGAAGCGCGTCAGCGTGCGACCGCGCTGCTGGAGCGGGTAGGGCTTGGGCATCGCCTGGAGCACAAACCGGCCGAACTGTCCGGCGGCGAACGTCAGCGCGTGGCCATCGCCCGCGCCCTGGTGAACAAGCCAGGCCTGGTGATGCTCGACGAGCCGACCGGCAACCTCGACTCCCACACCGCCCAGGGCATTCAGGATTTGATGCTCGAACTCAGCACTTCGATGCGTACGGCGTTCCTGGTGGTGACTCACGACATGAACCTGGCCCGCCAGATGGATCGCGTCCTGCATTTGCAGGAAGGTTGCCTGACGCCCATCTGATTGGCATAAACCCGACGTGTGAAGAATGCGTCGGGTCTTTTATTTTTATACGGTGCCCCAGCGAATGTTCAGACCGTTATCGATCTTTATCGGCACGCGCTATACCCGCGCCAAGCGCCGCAATCGCTTTGTTTCCTTCATCTCGATGACCTCGATGATCGGCCTCGCCCTCGGCGTGCTGGCGATGATCGTGGTGCTGTCGGTGATGAACGGCTTCCAGCGCGAAATGAGTTCGCGCATCCTCGGCATGGTGCCGCACGCGACCATCGTCGGCGTGAACCCGATCGACGACTGGCAGCCCGTGGCCGCCGCCGCGATGAAAAATCCCGAAGTCACTGCCGCGGTGCCGTTCACCGAGATGGAAGGCATGCTTTCCTATAAGGGCACGATGCAGCCGATCCAGGTCAGTGGTGTTGACCCGGCGCTGGAAGGCAAGGTGTCGATTGTCGCCCAACACATTGTTCAGGGCCGTCTCGATGCCTTGAAACCGGGTGAATTCGGCGTGGTGATCGGCGAAATCACTGCGCGACGTTTCCGCTTGAATGTCGGCGACAAGATCACCCTGATCGTGCCTGAAGTCAGCAACGCACCGGGCGGCATTACCCCGCGCATGCAACGGCTGAATGTGGTCGGCGTGTTCAAGGTCGGCGCCGAGCTGGACGGTTCGATGGCGCTGATCCACGTCGCCGATGCCGCGCAGATGCAGCACTGGGAACCGAACCAGGTGCAGAGTGTGCGTTTGGCGGTGAAGGATTTGTACGCGGCGCCGAAGGTCTCCAGCGATGTGGCTGGCGGACTCGGCACTGCCTACAGGGCTGACGACTGGACCCACACCCAGGGCAGTCTGTTCAGTGCGATGAAAATGGAAAAAACCATGATCGGCCTGCTGTTGCTGATGATCGTCGCCGTGGCGGCTTTCAACATCATCGCAACGCTGATCATGGTGGTGAACGACAAGGGCGCGGACATCGCGATCCTGCGTACCATCGGCGCCACACCGCGGCAGATCATGGCGATCTTCATGGTGCAGGGCACGGTGATCGGGGTCGTCGGCACCTTGATCGGTGGCGTGCTCGGCGTGATTGCGGCGTTGAACGTCAGTGAGTTGGTGGGGTGGATGGAGCGGGTCAGTGGCCAGCACATTTTCAGTTCTGACGTGTATTTCGTCAGTAACTTGCCGTCGGAATTGCAGGGCGGGGACGTGTTGTTGATCTGCTCGGCGGGGTTTGTCTTGAGCTTCCTGGCGACGGTTTACCCGGCGTGGCGGGCGGCGAAGATTGAGCCGGCTCACGCGTTGCGGTATTCATAAGCCGTTACACCGTTTTCGCGGCCAAGCCTCGCTCCTACATGATCGCGTAGGAGCGAGGCTTGCCCGCGAAGGGGCCGGCCCTGCTGGCCTCAATCCCCCTTCGGCAACTCAATCACAAACCGCGTCCACCCATTCTCCGATTCACAGCGAATCTGCCCGCCATGGGCACGAATGATCGACCGGGTTATCGCCAACCCCAGCCCCGCATGTTCACTGCTGCATTCCTGACGCGCCGGATCAGCCCGATAAAACCGGTCAAACAATCGCGGTAACAACGCCGCATCAATGCCTTCGCCACTGTTCTCAACCGTCAAACTCAAGCGGTTGACCTGATCAACAATCCGCACCCGAACCTCGCCATCAGCGGGCGTAAACCGCAACGCGTTATCCAGCAGATTGGACAGCGCCCGCCGCAGCATGCCGCGGTCACCCGCAATCCGCGCGCTGCCCTCGCGGCTCAACGTCACCCGGACGTCCTCGGCCAGCGGCGCAAAAAACTCCAGTAACACATCCGCTTCTACTGCCAGTTCCAGGGATTCGCGTTTGGGCGTCAGCAATCCATGGTCCGCCTTGGCCAGGTACAACATGTCGTTGACCAGTTGCGCCATCCATTGCAGTTCTTCGAGGTTGCTGTGCAGCGCTTCACGGTAATCCTCAATGGGGCGTGGGCGGGTGAGGGTGACTTGGGTATGAGTCAGCAGGTTCGACAACGGCGTGCGCAATTCATGGGCAATGTCGGCGGAGAAGGCCGAGAGCCGTTGAAAAGAGTCGTCGAGGCGTCCGAGCATGGCGTTGAAGCTGTGGGCCAATTCGGTGAGTTCCGACGGCATATTCTCTTCAGGTAGTCGGGCATTGAGCGATTGTGCCGAAACACCGCTGGCAATCGCACTCATGCGCCGCAACGGGCGCAAACCACTGCGGGCCGCCCACGCACCGAGCAACGCGGTGGCCAGGGCTGACAAGCCGACGGTCAGCCAGATCAGGTGCTGCATGCGTTGCAGAAAGTGCTGGTGATGGGTGATGTCCAGCAGCAGGGTCAGTTGCGGTGAATCGGGCCGGTCGACAAACAACGGCGCATTCAGCACACGATAATCGGTGCCGCCGTCGTTCAGCGTGGATAAGCCCGGTGTTTGTGGCAGCTTTTCCGGCAGGCGCGGCGAGCTGTCATACCAGCGCTGGCCATCGCTGCCGGTGATTCGCAGCGACAGATCCGCCTGCCGGCTCAGCTCATCCGCCAGCCTGACTTCGCTTTTACTCGACTGGACGTCGTGCAGCGCCCGGCGCAAACCAATCAACTTGCCGTCCAGCAACTGCTGGTCGAGCTCGATGAAATGCGCCTCGCTGGCGCGACTGAACAATACCCCGGCGAACAATGAAACCACGGCGGTACAAGCCGCAAACAGCAGCGCCAGACGACTGCTCAGCGAAAGTCGACGCATCAGGCAGGGCGCTCTTCAAGGACATAACCCATGCCGCGCACGGTATGAATCAGCTTGTTGGGGAACTCATCGTCGACCTTCAGGCGCAAACGGCGGATCGCGACCTCGATGACATTGGTGTCGCTGTCGAAGTTCATGTCCCAGACCTGGGAGGCAATTAGCGATTTGGGCAGGACTTCGCCCTGGCGCCGCAGGAGCATTTCCAGCAGGGCGAACTCCTTGGCGGTCAGGTCGATGCGCTGGCCGCCGCGTTCCACCCGGCGGCGGATCAGATCCAGGCGCAAGTCGGCCAGTTGCAGGCTGGTTTCCTGAGGCGAGGCGCTGCCGCGTCGTAACAGGCTGCGGACTCGCGCCAGTAACTCGGAGAAGGCGAACGGCTTGACCAGGTAATCGTCGGCACCCAGTTCGAGGCCGTGGACTCTGTCCTCCACCGCATCTCGCGCGGTCAGAAAAAGTACCGGCGTATCCAGACCGGCACCGCGCACCGCTTGCAGAATTTGCCAGCCATCGCGGCCGGGTAGCATTACATCAAGGATCAACAGCGCGTAATCGCCACTCAACGCCAGTTGTTGCCCGGTGTTGCCGTCGGCCGCCAGCTCGGTGTTGAAACCGGCCTCGGTCAGGCCCTGGCGCAAGTAGTGGCCGGTTTTCGGTTGGTCTTCGACGATCAGCAGCTTCATGGGCAACTCGAGGCAAATGGAACGAACGCTTTATACCGTGGGCAGCGTTGATACAGCTCAACCTGACAAAGTTGTAATCTGGCTGTCAGGTTGCGGGCAGTGGCGACAGTTTAGAGTTTTCCACAGGCTGAACCTTATCTTGTTGGAGTACGACTATGTTTTTGCGCAAACCTCTGGTGCTGGCCGCGTGTTTGTTGGCACTGAGTTCCCCGGTGTGGGCTTCGCCGGCGCATACCTACGATTTCGGTCAACCGGCCCCGGCGGCCAAGGCGACCCGCAATGTCGAGGTGGTGATGGGCGACATGTCGTTCACCCCCAAGGCGATCGATATCAAGGCCGGTGAGACGGTTCGTTTTGTGCTGGTGAATAAAGGCCAGTTGCTGCACGAATTCAACCTCGGCGATGCGGCGATGCATGCCCGGCATCAGCAGGAAATGTTGAAGATGCAGCAGAGCGGCATGCTCACGCCTACAGGCATGAAGGAAATGGACCACGGTTCGATGGCGGGCATGGATCACGGCATGATGAAACACGATGACCCCAACAGCGTCCTCGTTGAGCCGGGCAAAACCGCCGAGCTGACCTGGACCTTCACCAAGGCCACCAACCTGGAGTTTGCCTGCAATATTCCAGGCCACTATCAGGCGGGCATGGTCGGCAAACTGACTGTCAGTCAGTAAGCACTCAAAGGCGGGCGCAAAGGCTGGTAGAATCCGCTGATTCTTCAGTCAGGTTTCCGCCATGCATCCCGCAGCCGAACACTCGCCGCTGGGCAAATCCAGCGAATACATCGCCACCTACACGCCGTCCTTGCTGTTCCCGATCCCGCGCACCGCGAAATGGGCGGAGTTGGGCCTGACGGCTGAGACCCTGCCATATAAGGGTGTGGATTTCTGGAATTGCTTCGAGCTGTCGTGGCTGTTGCCGTCGGGCAAGCCGGTGGTGGCGATTGGTGAGTTCAGCATCCCGGCGGATTCGCCGAACATCATCGAGTCGAAGTCGTTCAAGCTGTACCTGAACTCGTTGAACCAGACGCCGTTTGCCGACACCGCAACCCTTGAAGCAACGCTGGTGAAAGACCTGTCGGCCGCAGCCGGCAAGCCGGTTGGCGTACGGATCCGTAGCCTCAAGGATGTTGAAGCCGAAGGCGTCGTGGCGTTGCCGGGTGTGTGCATCGATGATCTGGAGATCAGCGTCAGCAACTACGAGCATCCGCGTCCCGAGCTGCTGCGTTGCGATGATTCGCGCATTGTCGAAGAAAGCGTGCACAGCCATTTGCTCAAATCCAACTGCCCGGTGACCAGCCAGCCAGACTGGGGCAGCGTGGCGGTGGAATACCGTGGCGCGGCACTGGATCACGCGAGTCTGCTGGAATACATCGTGAGCTTCCGTCAGCACTCGGACTTCCATGAACAGTGCGTGGAGCGGATTTTCCTCGACTTGCAGCGGTTGCTGAAACCGGAGAAGTTGACGGTCTATGCGCGGTATGTGCGTCGCGGCGGGCTGGACATCAACCCGTACCGCAGCACCGAAAAAGTACAACTGCCGAACCATCGCCTGGTCCGCCAGTAAATAACCTATGTGGGAGCGGGCTTGCTCGCGAAGGCGTAGTGTCAGGCGCTATTTATGTCGACTGATATACCGCTTTCGCGAACAAGCCCGCTCCCACAGGGATTGCATTTGCAAATCCCGGATATGAAAAAGCCCCGCCATCACTGGCGGGGCTTTTTTGCATCTGGCGGGTTCAGATCCCCATGTTGCCCAGAGCTTGCACGATGTTGCGCAAGGTCCCGGCCAGGGTAGGGTGTTCGATTTCGAAGCGCTCGACGGCCAGGTTCACGTTGTCGGCGAGGTTGGTGTCCTGGGTTTTGGTTTCGAGCTCAAGCTCCAATTCGATCTGTTGCATCAGCGCGTGCAGGTCTTCGCGCTCGGCTTCGGTCAGCGGCGGATTCTGTTCCAATTGCTCGCGCAGAGTATTGAGCTGTTGTTGCAGTTCGCGGGCAGGCATGGCGTTCTTCCTTTTATCGATAGGCACTGGCATAGACCGCAGCAGCGCGCCAAAGGTCTATGGCTTGCCTTTAGATTAATCCACTCGCGCGCAACCTGCATGATCTCGGTCAGGGCTTTTCGCCCTTGAACCGGCGCAGGCTGATGTCGGCGAGGCAGGTATCGAGTTCACCCAAGTGATCGATCACCGAATGCACGCCCAGACTGAACAACTGCACGGTCGCTTTACCGCGCCGATGCTCGCGTTCCTTTTGGCTCAAGGCTTGCCATTCGCTGGGCGCCAAACCGCAGAGCGAGCCGCAGGACGCCAGTCCGATCGTCCACAGCCCGGCATTCAGTCCCGATTGCAGCAAGCGTGGCTCGCCGCTGACCAGGACGCAACCGTCCAGTCGTTCGACATTCAGGGCCATCAAGGCTTGCCAGCAAGCGTTCGGAGACGGCCATGGATTGATTGTTGCGGGGTGTTGCGAAGGTTTGATCCACGCAGGCAGGGCGCCGGCCAGGGAATGACTGAGGGCGGGGGGCAGCTCGTCGAGCCAGGCACAAGGAATCTGCTGGCGCTGCAAGCTGTTCAGACTGTCCATTGCGCCGGGCGTGAGCTCGGCATGTTCGATCGTGTGAGTATCGTGCTGGCGCATCCGGGCGCCGAAATCCACCAGGCAACCACTGAGCCCGAACAGTACGGCGGTCAGGCTGGGTGCAGCGAGGGGCAAGGCTTCGGCGTGCGGCATATCAACGTCCCTGAAATAGCGACAAGGCTATGCGCTGCCGGTGACAGTTGAGTGACACTGATGTGAAGCACTCTCAGTCAGGACGAATCTTGCGCAGGCCATCGTGCGCGAGGCTGCCCTAAACCGGCTTTTCCGTCTTATACTAGCCAACTTATCGCCTGGGCCAAGCGCCCATGCCAGTACAATCCAAGGAGTTTTCTATGCGCTGGAGCAATCGTCTAGCTCAGCTTTGTGTGTGTGCCAGCGTGTTGCTGGTTCCGTTCGCAGCCCAGGCTGCCACGGAAGAAGACCCTTGGGAAAGCGTCAACCGTCCTATCTTCCAGTTTAATGATTTTGTCGACACCTATGCGCTGAAGCCGATCGCTCAGGGCTATCAGTTCGTGACGCCGCAGTTTCTGGAAGACGGGATTCACAACATGTTTCGCAACGTCGGTGATGTCACCAACCTTGCCAACAACGTTTTGCAGGTCAAGCCGGCAGCCGCGGGCGTAGACACGGCGCGATTGATCTTCAACACCACCTTCGGCTTGCTGGGCTTCTTCGATGTCGGCACGAAGATGGGCCTGAATCGTAGCGATGAAGACTTTGGCCAGACGCTCGGTTACTGGGGCGTGGGCAGCGGCCCGTACGTCATGCTGCCGCTGTTGGGTCCAAGCACGTTGCGTGATGCACCCTCCAAGTACGTTGACGGCTACACCGGCCCATACCGCTATATCAACGACGTGCCCGTGCGTAACTCGATCTTCGGCCTGAATATCGTCGATACCCGCGCCAGCTTGCTGTCGAGCGAGAAGTTGATCACCGGCGACAAGTACACCTTCATCCGCAATGCGTATTTGCAGAACCGCGAGTTCAAAGTCAAAGACGGCCAGGTCGAAGACGATTTTTGATCTCGACCGGTAAAATGAAGAAGGCGGCCAATCGGCCGCCTTCTTTCGTTTGGGGCCGGGCTTATTTCATCTTCAAGATTGTAAGCCCGAGTTTCTGACTGCCACCGTCCTGTTCTTTTACCCAGACCACTTCGGTGTCGGCTTCAAGCCCCTTGAGCGCTGCGTGATCGGAATCGATGCGCACGCTGATGCGGTCACCGACCTTGAACAGGCGGGGTGCCTCGACCTGCATGCCACTGCTGGAAAGGTCGATGCAGACGGCTGGCACCTCATCGCCTTCGTGAATCAGCGACACATCGGCATCGACCCGCATGCGGATGAAATCGCGCTTTTCGCTGTAGTCCCGATCGGTTTGGCTCATGGGCTTCATCCTTCCATTGGGTTACGGATTTGCCTGTTCTTATAACTCCCGGTGATTTGACAAGTAAAGACGTCAAGCGACCATCGGCGTGAGCTTGAAACGCCCCGCGGATGGGAGTACCGTCTGCGCCTTAGAAGGGCACCTCTGGTGTACCTGTGTGTAGGGCAAATGCCCGATAACGGTGCGACAGAGAGGCTAGAAAGCGAATCCAGTAGTGTGAGCCGGGCTAAAACCCGTGCCTGCTACGCCAACCTAATTCTGGCGCCGTTTGCCCACATGCCAAAAACCAGTGCCACGCTGCTGATAATCGATGATGACGAAGTAGTGCGCGCGAGTCTCGCGGCCTACTTGGAAGACAGTGGTTTCAGTGTCCTGCAGGCCAGCAATGGCCAGCAGGGTCTTCAGGTATTCGAGCAAGACAAGCCCGACTTGGTCATCTGCGATCTGCGCATGCCGCAGATGGGCGGACTCGAACTCATTCGCCAGGTCACCGAGCTGTCGCCGCAAACGCCGGTGATTGTGGTTTCGGGTGCCGGTGTGATGAACGACGCGGTCGAGGCCCTGCGCCTGGGCGCGGCGGACTACCTGATCAAGCCTCTCGAAGATCTGGCGGTGCTCGAGCACTCTGTGCGCCGGGCCCTGGATCGCGCGCGCCTGCTGCTGGAAAACCAGCGCTACCGCGAGAAGCTGGAAAAGGCCAACCGCGAGCTCGCCGCCAGCCTGAACCTGCTCCAGGAAGACCAGAACGCCGGTCGCCAGGTGCAGATGAACATGCTGCCGGTCAGCCCCTGGACCATCGACGAGTTCCAGTTTGCTCACCAGATCATCCCGTCGCTGTACCTGTCGGGTGATTTCGTTGACTACTTTCGGGTCGACGAGCGTCGGGTAGCCTTCTACCTGGCGGATGTTTCCGGTCATGGCGCCTCTTCAGCCTTCGTAACCGTGCTGTTGAAGTTCATGACCACGCGCTTGCTGTTCGAATCCAAGCGCAGCGGCACATTGCCGGAATTCAAGCCTTCAGAAGTCCTTGGTCATATCAACCGGGGCCTGATCAGTTGTAAGCTGGGTAAACACGTCACAATGGTCGGTGGAGTCATCGACGAGGAGACAGGTTTGTTGACCTATAGCATCGGTGGTCATTTGCCGTTGCCTGTGTTGTACACGCCAGACAGTGTTCGTTATCTGGAAGGGCGCGGTCTGCCGGTGGGCCTCTTCAATGAAGCCACCTATGAAGACCACGTGCTGGAGCTGCCGCCGACGTTCAGCCTGACGCTGATGTCCGATGGCATTCTGGACCTTTTGCCAGAACCTACACTCAAAGAAAAAGAAGCGGCTTTGCCCCAACGGGTCAAGGCAGCGGGCGGCAGCCTGGATGGTCTGCGGCAGGTTTTTGGATTGGCCACGCTAGGGGAGATGCCGGATGATATCGCCCTGTTGGTGTTGAGCAGGAATCTTTGATGAGTACCGGTAGAATCCAGTTCGCCGAGCAGGACGGCACCTTCGTCCTGAAGTTCGTCGGTGAAGTTCGCCTGACCCTGTGTTCGGCGTTGGATGCGACTATTGAGCGGATCTTCACCGCGTTGAACTTCAACGCGATCGTGATCGACCTGACCGAAACCCGCAGCATCGACAGCACCACCCTGGGCCTGCTGGCCAAACTGTCGATCCTGTCGCGGCAAAAGGTCGGCCTGCTGCCGACCGTCGTCACCACCCACGAAGACATCACCCGTCTGCTGCAGTCCATGGGCTTCGAGCAAGTGTTCAACATCGTTGACCGCCCGATCCCGTGCCCTGAATGCCTGACCGACCTGCCAGACCAGGATCAGTCCGAGGAAGTGGTGCGGATCAAAGTGCTCGAGGCACACAAAATCCTCATGGGCCTGAACGACTCCAATCGTGAAGCGTTCCATGATCTGGTGAATGCGCTAGAGCGTCACTGATTCCTGTGGGAGCGGGCTTGCTCGCGAAAGCGGTGGGTCTCTAATCCTTGTATTCACTGACACAACGCTTTCGCGAGCAAGCCCGCTCCCACAGGGGGTCTGTGTACATTCTCGCGATGGCGGCCTGACAAGCAACCGAATTCAACGCATAAAAAAGGGCGAACCTGTGAGGGTTCGCCCTTTTTGCGTTTGCTCTGACTGAATCAGAGCTTGGCTTGCAGCAATGCCTCAAGTTTTTCCTGGTCACGAGCGAACTGACGAATCCCCTCAGCCAGTTTCTCGGTCGCCATCGCATCTTCGTTGGACAACCAGCGGAACTGCGCTTCATTCAGGCTCAAGCGCGCTTCACCCGCATGGCCCGGGGCCAACTTGCGCTCCAGCTTGCCGGTGTCTGCTGCCAGCTTCTCCAGCAGGTCCGGGCTGATGGTCAGGCGATCACACCCGGCCAACTGCTCGATCTGGTTCAGGTTACGGAAGCTCGCACCCATGACCACGGTCTTGTAGTCATTGGCCTTGTAGTAGTTGTAGATGCGCGTCACCGACTGCACGCCCGGATCATCCGCGCCGGTGTAGTCGTTGCCGTTGGCTTTCTTGTACCAGTCGTAGATGCGGCCTACGAACGGCGAAATCAGGAACACGCCAGCGTCAGCACACGCCGCAGCCTGCGCAAACGAGAACAGCAGCGTCAGGTTGGTTTGAATGCCTTCTTTTTCCAGCTTCTCGGCGGCGCGAATGCCTTCCCAGGTGGAGGCGATCTTGATCAGCACGCGGTCGCGGCCGATGCCGGCCTTGTCGTACAGCTCGATCAGACGGTGCGCACGCTTCAATACGGCGTCAGTGTCGAACGAAAGGCGCGCATCCACTTCGGTGGAAATACGGCCCGGTACAACTTTCAGAATCTCTTGCCCTACCGCCACGCCAAAACGGTCGCTGGCCAGGCCCACATCGCCCTTGCAGTCGTGAACGCAGGCGTTCAGCAACTCGGCATAACCGGGAATAGCCGCCGCTTTCAGCAGCAGGGAAGGGTTGGTAGTAGCGTCGACGGGTTTTACGCGAGCGATAGCTTCGAAGTCGCCGGTGTCGGCAACGACGGTAGTCATTTGTTTGAGTTGTTCCAGCTTGGAAGTCATGGGCGTGCTCTGTCCTATGGGTCTAATGACATTACCCGAGCGCTGACAGCCACTCAAGGGCGCATGTACGTATCGGTGGCCCCGTGGGCAACAACCGGGAAACGGATGTTTGAAAGGCGGGGCGCGGGTATCGGTTAATACGATGCCAAAACGCGGCGCAGGTTCAAAGCATCTGACCGTTGACGGCTCTCCGACAACTCCTGCGCTTGCGCTGCCATGCCTGCATTCGGGGGGCTACGAGCGTTAAAAATGGTCAATTTCAGACGTTATAAGATGTCAAAAAGAACAACTCGGATGGCGTGTAATGTGGCGCGGATAAATGTAGGTGTTGGATGGGAAGATGATTTCACAGGAGGAACGGGTGTCCGCCATGGTGGAGGCCTTCGATGATCTTATTCTCGGTTATGCCTTGAAAAAACTGAGCCATGTATTTGAAGCGTTGTTGGCTGCTTCAAAGAAAAACCACCCGGACAATTTGAAGGGCCTGGTTGAGATGGGAAGGGTGAAAGCTGCCAGGAAAATCCCCGGTTGGCTGAAACGCGTGAAACACAGCCTGCCCAGTCAAGTCACTGGCGTGTTGTTGAAGCAAATGAACGACTCACAGAGATTCAAACATGACCTGCGCTTCGAAGCGCAAGCCGTATTGTTCGAGGTGCTGGTGGAGGAATCGCTGGCAATGGACGCTGCGAGTTATGCAGAGTGGATTAAAGGAAGCCGCATTTAATGTAGAGAGGCTTCATTCGGTGGGTGACTTCAATAACATCCTCACGGCAGTCTCCGCAGGTTTTGATGTTCCGTCAGACGACTTCAAGCCGAAACTTCGCTCGCGATCATTGCTGCCAGAGTCGCTGTTTTTCCACTCGTAAAGGGATGTCAGCGGGATATTCAGTTTTTTGACGTCCGAGATGAAGCTAGAGATGCGTGATGCTTGGCCGGTGGTGCCTCCGATTGAACTAAGCGAAGGCACGCCCCATTCGGTAATAACCCCTGGCACATGGAAGTTCTCAAGGATAAACGCTTGAGTACGGCTGATCTCGGTGCCCGACATGCCATAGGGGTGGTAGGAAACAGCACTCAGGCATTGCGGGTAATCCTTCAGGATTTTAGCCAGTGCGACGGTCGCCTTCGAGTCTTTGGCAGGCGCCTTCGCGAACCCAAACCCGATCAGTGGCGTTGAGTGATCCCGCTGTTGTAACGCGTTGCACACTGCGCTCATGAAAGGCACGAAGGTGACTTCAAAGTCCTGGGTGGGCCAGTATTTTGGCAAGTCCGGTTCATTCCATATTTCAATGGCGACAAGCTGCGTGCTGTAGGTGTTTTCCAGGCTGATGACCGAGTTCGCGAAGGAATCTCCAGCGGTGGCGAGATCCCGGTCACTGTTTTGCGTTTTGTGGGTTAACGCTTTGGTCGAACGAACGGTCATCAATACCGGCAACTCGGCAGATTTGGCGGCAGCGAAGGCTTCATTGATCTGGTGTTGGTAGGCCGGGTTGCCCAGGCTGTTGGTCCATACGCCAAAGCGCACGAATCCGAACCCGGCGGCTTTGATCTGGTCGGCGTCGGCGGCTGAGAAATTCTGAATCTTCACCTGGACGCCTATTGTCTTGTTGTCTTGCGCCAGCGTTGAAAAAGCCTGGCTGGCATCAGCGTGGCTGAATGCGCCAAGTATAAATAGTGTTGAAGTGGCAATCAGTCGCAAACGCGGGGAGGGCATATCTGGATTTCCTGATGATTCAATGTGAGCCGGGTGAAAATAGCATTAGTCAGTTAATACAGCGATATCATCAATTCTCTATTGCAGACACTTCATTGTTAATTTTTGTCGGATAAATAACTTTCTGGTCCCGGTTGTTATTTATGGTCCGGCTTTCCGGTTGGGCGTTTTTTAGGTGTCGTGGTATTTAATACGAAAGTATTTTCACGATGGATCCCTCTCTGAGTGCGGGACGATCATATCGGCACTCAACTCCTCGCTATACGTTGGCCGATTCGACACTACACGGGAAGAGTAGCCTTGTTCAGAAATATTCTTGTGGTGTGCGTCGGTAATATTTGCCGAAGTCCTACCGCTGAACTGTTGCTTCGCCATGCGCTGCAACCTTCAGGTATCTCGGTGACCTCCGCGGGACTCAGCGCGCGGGTGGGTGAATCTATTGAGCCCGACGCACTTCGGGTTCTGGAAGAGCAGGGTCATACAGCCCAAGGGTTTATAGCGCGACAGATCACGCCAGCCATTGTTAATGAATCAGACCTTATTCTGGTCATGGAAAAAGAGCATGTGCAGGGCGTACTAAAGATTGCATCACACGCCAGAGGCAAAGTGTTTCTTCTGGGGAAGTGGCAGAGCGAGCGCGAAATAAAGGACCCGTATCGTCAAGGAAAAGCTGCTTTTGTCCATGCCCACGCATTGATTGAAGATGCCGTTTGCTCATGGGCGCAGCGCCTCGGACGTTGATGGACGAATTTTCAGATCAGTAATAATGGTAAAAGAATAGACCTTATGCAGTTACCGTCAGTAATCAACACCCGGGATCAAGATAAAGACGAAATTGATCTGCTCGGTTTATTAGGCACATTGATTGACCATAAATGGTTGATCGGTGCCATCACCGGGGCGTTCATGGTGACCGGTGCCGCGTATTCGGTTTTATCGCCACCCGTGTATCTGGCGAACGCGCTTGTCCAGGTCGAGCCGAAAAAGAACGACATGCTGGGGTTCTCGGATATCAGCAGCATGCTCGGTGGGCAATCACCGGCGGCTACCGAGATCGGCATCATCAAGTCCCGCGCGGTCATCGGTAAAACGGTCGATGATCTGCGTCTTGATATTGTGATCACCCCCAACACCTTTCCCGTTATCGGCGGTTTTCTCGCACGGCGATATAAAAGCACCCCCACTGAAAGTGTTTCGCCGCCACGTTTCGGCATGAACAGCTATGCGTGGGGCGGCGAGCGGCTTGATATCGAACAACTCCATCTGCCGAATGAGTTGTTGGGCAAGAAACTGACGCTGGTTGCCGAAGAGCGGAATCGATTCAAGCTCTACGATGACAATGGCGGTTTGTTGGTCAGCGGCGCCACTGGCGAATCCGTCGCACAAGAGGGGGTCGAGGTGCTCATCGCGAGCATGAACGCGAATCCAGGCACCCAGTTCGAAGTGGTGCGCAATCCACGCATTGTCACCATTCAGAATTACCAGGACGCCCTCGAAGTCTCGGAGCAAGGTAAAGAGTCGGGCATTATTAGCCTGGCCTTGGCCAGCACTGACTACACCTTGGCGGTGAAGATTCTCAACAAGGTCTCCAGGCTTTATGTGCAGCAGAATGTGCAACGCACTTCTGCCGAAGCGGCCCAGAGCCTGGAGTTCCTGCAGGCGCAACTTCCGCAAGTCAAAGACGATCTGGTCAAAGCCAGTAACGCGCTGAACAGCTATCAGACCCGCGGTAATACGGTAAACATTTCGCTCGAAACCAAGTCTGTGCTGGAACAGATTGTGGTGCTGGATACGCGCATCTCGGATCTGAAACTCCAGCAAGCGGACATGGATCGAAAGTTCACCCGTGAGCACCCGGCCTACCGCGCCTTGATGGCTCAGATGGGCGATTTGAACAAGCAGCGACAAGGCTTGGAAAAGAAGGTCCAGGGGCTTCCGGCGACCCAGCAGGAACTGTTGAACCTGACCCGTGACGTGGAAGTGGCGACCCAGATCTATACCCAACTTCTGAATAAATCCCAGGAGCTGGACATCGTCAGGGCAGGGGCGGTCGGCAATGCGCGGCTGATTGATACGGCGGACGTCGACATCACCACCCCGGTCAAACCCCGCAAAGCCCTGATTGTCCTGATTGCAACTTTCCTGGGTGGCTTTGTCGGTGTTGCCCTGGTGTTGGTGCGTAAATCGCTGAGCAGAGGACTCGAAGGACCAGAAGCCATCGAGCAACTTGGACTGCCTGTCTATGCCTCCATTCCTTACAGTGCCTTGCAACAAGAAGAGGACACTAAAAAAGTCCGGCTGGGTGACAGTGCCAGCAACCAGGCGTTTCTATTGGCGTTGCGTAATCCCACTGACCTGTCCATCGAATCGATACGCAGCCTGCGCACCTGTCTGCACTTTGCAGGGCTGGATGCGACCAACAACCGGATCATGATTTCCGGCCCGAGCCCCCAGGTTGGCAAGACGTTTGTCTCCTCTAACCTGGCCGCGGTCATTGCGCAAAGTGGACAGAGAGTCGTACTGATCGATGCCGATATGCGCAAAGGTCACCTGCACAAGACATTGGCGACTCCGATCAGCAACGGCTTGTCCGATCTGTTGACCAAGCGCTGCAGCATTGAGCAAGCGATCAACAAACTCGAAGTCGATAACCTGCATTTCATCAGTCGTGGACAAGTACCGCCCAACCCTTCCGAGTTGTTGATGCATGCCAACTTCAGAGAACTCCTGGCGGAACTCAGTGAACTCTACGACGTGGTGATTATCGACACGCCACCTCTTCTGGCCGTGACCGATGCGGCAATCGTCGGGCGTGAAGCCGCCATCAATCTGATCGTGACGCGCTTCGGGGTGAATCCAGCCAAAGAGATCGAATTGACGATTCGTCGATTTGCTCAGAACGGTATCGAATTGAAAGGCGCGATTTTTAACGGCGTCGAGAAGCGGGCGTCCAGCTATTACGGTAATGGCGGCTACGGCTATTACAACTATGAATACGCCTCTGACAAAGCGTGATGCGAGTTCTATCTGTCAGGTAATCAGGTTGAGAGTGGTTAACGATCGTTAACCACTTTCCGGGTTTCTTTTGCCCCGCGACTACGTTCATGGAATTGGGTGGATTGTGAAAAAAATACTACACGTGGCGGAAACGATCAAAGGTGGCGTTGCGACGGTCATCCGGACGATATCGACCCCTCCTGAGGGCGACGCCCAGCAGTATGAACTGGTCTATTTGATCCCGTTCGACCAGAAAAAAGAACTGCATGGCATTGATGAAAAAGACATCCGAACCTTCTCCCGGAACAAGAGAGATGTGGTGTCCCTGCTGCGATTTGCCTGGCAACTCATGCGGGTGATCTTCAAGGAAAAACCGGATGTCGTGCATTTACACAGCACGTTCTCCGGCGTCATTGGTCGATGTGTTTGCCTGGTCATGCGTCCTTGGCGGTCACCAAAAATCATCTATTGCCCGCACGCATTTTCGTTCTTGATGGAAAGCTCTCCGGCTAAACAGAAAGTGTATTCGCTGATTGAACGGCTTCTGCAAAAAGTCACGGATGTGATTATCTGTGTCAGTCAGTATGAGTTGGATAAAGCGGCCTCGTTTGGTATCGACCGCCACCGCATGAAGCTGATCTACAACGGCATTCATTATAAAACCGATGAGAGCCTGTCCAGCCAGCGCACAGATATTCAACTTCTGTTTGTAGGGCGGCTGGACTATCAGAAGGGCTTTGATGTTTTGCTCAAGGCATTCACGGCAGTCGAACGCACCGACTTGAAACTGACAGTTGTCGGCAGTGCGGTGAATGAGGAACCGGTCGAGTGCCCCGTCATTGACGCGGTTGAATACCTGCCTTGGGTCACCCCGGCCGAAGTGAATGCCCTTTATAAAACGGCCGATGCCCTGATTGTTCCCAGTCGCTGGGAAGGTTTTGCAATGGTTCCCCTCGAGGGAATGGCCATGGGCGTGCCCGTTATTGCCAGTGACTGTACGTCGCTGCCTGAACTGGTCACGCACGACGTCACAGGCTACATATTTTCGACCGGCGATCACCAGGCGCTCGCCAACATCCTGGTGAATATCAAGAAGCAAAAGTTGCTGGAACTCGGTACTGAAAGCCGTAAGCGGGTGCGCGAACGGTTCAGCGCAACGCTGATGATCCAGCAGACCTATGACGTGTATTCCGCTCAAACTTATTAAGTAGATATCAAGCTATGAACGTAACTATTTTGCATGGCTACAGTGCGTCAAATTCGGGTGATGGCCTTCTCGTGGATTTGGCAATCGCCTTGGTGCTGCGAAACTTTGGCAAGGACACTTTAATCAACGTCGTTGCGTCAGACCCCCAATCATTCAGTTACCTTCCCTATAAGCGATATGACGCGCCGGTCATGGCAGCTAAAGGGCTGGGGCGCGTAAAGGAAGCGGTGTTCCTCAAACAGTCTTACGCACCACTCGCAGACCTCTTGAGCACCACTGATCTGATCGTCGGGGTGGGCGGCGGGTACATGCGCTCGAAGAGCGCCTTTGAACACATCAAGCTGAAACTGGGGCATGCCAAACAACTCGAAACGGCGATCCTGAGCAAGGTGCCGTCGGTTTACCTGCCGCAAAGCATCGGCCCGTTCCACGGTGAAAGCAGTGCAATCGTAAAACACTACGCCAGTGCCGATGCGGTGTTTGTCCGCGACAACAGGTCGTCAGCCATTTTCGAATCCAATGCCAATGTTTATCGAGCGCCAGACCTGGCGGTGCAGGCGTTGGCGAAGAAGATACTTGCGCAACCCAAGTTCACCCGCTGTGCATCATCGCCGGCTGTGGTCTGCGTGGTTTTACGCAAGCCGCCGGAATGGAGCAAAGAGAAGAAAGTTGCCTACGTTGCCAACCTGAAGCTGCTGTTGAAGCGACTAAGGGCGAAAAGCAAAGTGGTTTGCGCTGTCCAAAGCGCCGTCCGTGGCAACGATGACGGCGCGTTCTATCGGGAACTCGGCATTACCGAGGACCTCTTGCCCTTGAAGGCGACGCTGGCCAGGTATCAGCCTGATCTAGTCATTTCCGTCAGGCTGCACGGAGCCATTGAGTCGCTCCTCGCCGGCGTGCCTGCGTTCCATATCAGCTATGAACGCAAAGGCTTTGGCGCCTATCAGGATATGGGCGTGGAAGACTGGGTCATCAACGGTGGAGATATCAATGTCGACACCATCATCGACACTGTTTACGCCCCGAACGCGTTGTCCAGATTCGGCAAAAAACTGACGGACACCTGCAAGGAAATCGAAGCCAAAACGGAGCTGATGGACAATATCATCAAAGGGATTGTTCGATGATATTTCGGTTGTTGCTACGGGGAGGTGCATTAGGCGCAAAGTTTTTACTGGTGTTGGCCATCACCCATTACCTGGGTTATGACGCCTTGGGTTTCTACGGCGTGGTAGTGGCCGCCTCTTTGATCGCTTCCAAGTTTTACAGCGTCGGGTTCAGCTCTGAAATCAACCGGCTGATCAGCATCGGGGGCAGTACGAAACTCGTCGTTGATAAGGTACTGGTTCTGTACCTGGCGGTGGGTTTGTTGTTATCGGTGGTCACGGTCGCACTCTACTCACTGTTCAGCGATGTTGAGGCGAGTGCCGCGTTGATTGCGTGTGTCACGCTTTTGCTGCTCACAGAGCATCTTTCCTTCGAAATAAACTCGTTTGTGTTTTCCGCACAGAAAGCCAACTGGGGCGCGTTGCTGTTTTTTATCAAGACCGGCCTCTGGGCGCTCATTGCCGTGGGCGGACTCATGGCGGGCATGGTGTCGACCATCGCCAGTGTGCTTTGGTTATGGGTGGCCACCAACCTTATGGTGATCGTGGCCGGTTACTTGATTGTGGTTAACGTTCATAAGGGGCGGGACATCAGTGCCGTCACCACGGTTTCGGTCTGGCGTGCAGGGTTGCCCTTTTATCTGGGCGGCGGGCTGATCGCATTAAGTCAGTACGCTGAGCGTTTTCTGATTCTGGACATGGAACCGTATGCCAGCCTCGGCAAGTACGTGTATTCCTGGTCCGCCGCCAACACGTTGCAAGCGTTGTCCTACGCTGTTGTCGCAGTGGTGGGCATTCCCGTGCTCGCCAAGCGCTATAAAGACAACCAGCAGGCGCTGACGGTCCGGCAGTTATTCGTGAATCAATGGGTGCTGCGCTCCCTGATTGTTTCCTGCGCGGTGGCTGTGCTGATTTATGCCTTCTTCAACATCCTGCTCGATTATGTGGCCGCGGCAGTCCCGCGCCCGGATAACCGGATACTAGCGATTCTGATTTTCTCTTTTGCCCTGCGCGCTGTCGGCGACATTGTGTGGGGAGGCCTTATTGCCTCCAAGAACAGTCGGGTTTCGTTAGCCAGTGCGGCGATCTGCCTGATCGTTTCACTGCCCGTCAGCTATGTACTCATCAAGCACTATTCAATTTATGGCGCGGCATGGGGCAATGTCTTTTCGATCATGGTGCAACTGGGCGTTATTGCGTTGCTGACCAGGTTCACCCGGTCGAAGGGGAGCTTGTAATGGCTATCACTCTACCGTCCATAGAGTTTCGCGGAAGAAAGCTCGACTCGCCCATTTCATTCCTGATTCTGTTATGCGGACTTTTTTTGTCCATTGCGATGCCGCTGTTGATGCACCGCGATCCAGGCCCTGATGCAATGACGTTGTGGACGTCATACGTTCGTTCAGACAACTGCAATTTCTGGAATCCGTTTTCGCCCGACCGGTCTTCTTACGAGTGTTCCGCCTACCTGTTGCGTCCCACCGGTATCAACCTGACCAATGCGTGGGCCTACGGGATGTTATGTAACCTTTTTCTGACCTCTATACCGGTCTTCATCTTCAAAAGAATCCCGATAACGATCTTCCTGACCTTGTGCCTGTGGGGCGTGGTCAGGTCGTTTTTCCTCGATAACCTGACCAAGGAAATCATTGTCTCGGTGGCGGTCATCGCGATTCTTTTTTTCTCCTTTTCGAAACGATACCGAGCGGGCTTTTTCCTTTCTGCGCTGTTTTACGGCGTACTGATTCGACCTTACTGGATATTGTTTTCGCTGGTCTGGGTCGGTGTGTGCGTCATGAAGAAGCATGTCTCGCGATTCAGCTTTTTCGTGATGTTGTTCATGTTCTATCTGGTGATCGCGACGGCGATTCAGTTGCTGGTCGGCTATTCCGTCTCGTCCATTCGCGCCAGTAACAACGAACAGCGGACCCTGGGTGAAGAGGGGTCAAAGTCATTGATCGTGTCGTGGATTAACGGCGGTGATTTCGTGTCGCAGGCCGTGGACTCGATGAGCATCTTTTTCAGGCTGTCCTTCCCGGTGGAGTTGATTCTGCTCTCCGGCCTGGGCCAGATCATATTCGTTGTCCTGATGATGATGACCTCGTTGCTGATGTTCAAAATGATGACGTCGAGTCATTACAAGGGCGCAACCATCGCGCCGAAAGTCAAAGAGCTGATTGCGATCCCACTGTCCTTTTTATTGGTGCAGGGTTTGTTCGAGCCGGACTTCGGCTCGTTTGCCCGACATTTCTCCATGGTGGTGCCGGTGCTGTTTCTGGGGCTGGGGTTGCAGTTGCGCTCAAGAACACCTGAGTCGGTTGAATCAAGCGTGTTGCGCTGAGGTTTGCGGTCTATGCAAAGCAAGAAAAAATCGTTGGAAATAGAAACGCTCAGGGGCCTGGCGTGCCTGTTGCTCGTGCTCTATCACGTCATAGGTCCGCTGGGTGGCGGGCTGAAAATAGACCTGGGATCGCCATTTCGGGTTCTGGCGGATTCGATGGTGTACGTCAGGATGCCGTTGTTCACCTTTATTTCGGGCTATATCTATTCGATTTACAAAATCAGAGGCAATGACTTCTCCGCTTACTGCGTGGGCAAAGTGAGAAGGTTGATCGTGCCTCTGTTTTTTGTCGGCATCCCGTTCTCGGTGCTGCAGGTTGTCGGGCCGGGTGTGAACAAAGACCTCGGTTTAACGGAAGCCTTGTTGTCGTTCTACGTGCCGGTTAACCATTTCTGGTTTTTGCAGGCGGTTTTTATCATCTTCATGTTTGTCGGTTTTCTGCGGTGGCGCGGTCTACTGCAAACAGCGACGCGGTTGTATCTGTTGTTTTTGTTTTCGGCGGTGGTGTTCTTGCTGCCGTCCTTTCCGGTCGATGCGTTTGGCATTAATGGCGCCGTCTATTTGTTGCCGTTCTTCGTGACGGGAATGATTTGCCACGAAAAGGTCAACGCTTTAAAGCAATCGCTGAAAGTGATCGGGCCGGTGGTGTTCGTCTTGATCTCGGTTACGCTGCTTTATATCGCGGCGGTGGATCGCGAACTCATTGTCGATCGCCGAAGCCTGGTCGGTTTGCTCGTTGGCTGTACGTCCTGCGTCGCGTTACTGTCGAGTGATATGCGCTCCAAAGCACTGATCTGGCTCGGCGGATACTCTTACGCCATCTTCCTCTTTCACGTGCTGTTTGCCGCCAGCTCGCGGTTCGCCTTGGGGCGTTTGGGCGTCACGGACGAAAGCATCCTGGTCTTGGGCGGTGTGTTGTGCGGATTGTTGGGACCGGTGGTGCTGTCGAATATCTTCAGTCGTTTCGCCATTACTTCAGTTCTGTTTTTGGGCGAACGTGCGAGCAGCAAAAAGACTCCAGAGGTCGGGTTGAAGGTGCCTCAATCCTGAGCGCCGATTCACCCACTTGCTGATAGATGGATGAGCCAATGGACTATGTCGAAGATGTGCGACCCGTTTCGGCTCCAGTGATCGAAGTGAGCCGTTCACGCGAGCGGCTTGCCGCAATGGCCAAGGGGAAAGCGGGGGAGGTGCTGGACATCTCGGTGATCGGCGACAGCTACAGCGCCGGGCAGGACTTTTACTTGAATGACTTCACTCAACACCTGGCGAAAGAGTTTGGTTTCGCCGGGCCTGGCTATGTCGGGTTTAATCACGGCGCTGCACTCGGTGGTTCGAATTTCAAATACACCCGCAGCAACAAGAAGTACTTCGGAGGGGATTGGGACGTTTCCAGTCTTGGCCAGGCAAGTCCGGACAGCCGCACGGTTTCCGGGCAACCGGGTGCTTATCTTGAAGTGGATTCCAGCGAAACGGCCGTCATCAATACCTCCATTGCCCAAGCCAAGTTGCTTTACCTGGGCGATGGCAAAACCAGTGAGATGCGCTATCGGTGGTCACCTTCGGACGCCTGGCATCCTTTGACGATGACGGGCTCAGGGGTTCAGGAAGTGCAACTAAGCGTTCCCGACACTGCTGAATGGGCGTTAAGGCTCGAAGTGGTGAAAGGTGCGCCGACGTTGTTTGGTCTGTGGCTGGCTAACAATCATGGCGGTGTCAGGGTCTCTAAACTCGCGGCTTCCGGCGCCGCCTCAGGTGACTTTTACAAGAGCGACCGCCAATGGCAAAACCAATGGAAGGCTGTTGTTTCCAGGATACCGGCGGACGTTTACCTGATCATGTTAGGCGGTAACGACCAAGGGTTTGGCGTAAAGCCCAGGGACTACCTGGAGAACATGAAAGGGTTGGTGCGGATGATTCGCGAAGTTCATCCGGTGGCGAGCATCAACGTGATCCTGCGTCAGGACACAACGCGCTCCAGCGCCTATCCGATGACGGAATACGCCCAGGTGCTTGAACCGTGGGCGCGTTCGGAACGCATCGGGTATTCGAGTTTGCAGTGCGCGTTTGGTCCGGACTTTAAACGCTACGCCAATGACGGGCCGACACCCATGATCGGCCCGGACAAAATACACCCGATCCCGGGCTCGGGCGGTCGGCTTATCGCTGATTACGTGTATCGGCTGATTGTTGGTGGTGTCAGTGAGTGCGGTTCCGCTTTGAAGTAATCATTCACCGTTCAAAGTGTTCCAGATGGCTCAGCAGCTCTGCGGTTTTCAGAGGCATCAAGTCAGGATCACGTCGGCTTTCAACAGTGATGACGATTGCCGGGTCGCTGTAACGGACGCGAACCCGGAATCGCCAATCGTTGAATATCACTTTAAGCCCGTCGCGCTCATCGAAGTCCAGAGCCTGGTGAGCGTACAGGCTTTTCAGGTGCTCCAGGAGCGCAAAGGGGTCCTTGATCGGGCGATGGATATCGCCTGAAGAGGGGAACACCCCGATACGCTCAACCAACAAGGTTGTGCCAAACCAGGCAGCCGAGGTGGACGATAACGACGGGGTTTTTGACAGCCAGGCCATCACCCCGAAGTTGCTCGTTTTGTGTTCGATGTCTACCGAGCGTTTTGCAGTGGTCATAGTGGCCTGCCTGGGTGAATGAGTCTGGTTAAAGACCGTTGAGATAAAGCTGCTCATAGCAAAAGTTGGTGGCGTCGATATAACCTTCCGCACCACCGCAATCAAAGCGCAGGCCTTCGAACTTGTAGGCCAGCACGCAGCCGTTCTGCGCCTGCTTCATCAGTGCGTCGGTGATCTGGATTTCGCCGCCCTTGCCCGGCTGGGTGTCGGCGATCAGATCAAAAATATCGGGGGTCAGAATGTAGCGGCCAATGATTGCCAGGTTGGACGGAGCGTCTTCGGGCGCCGGCTTCTCGACCATGCTGTTGACCCGGTAGATGCCTTCGGAAATCAGCTCGCCGGCGATCACGCCGTATTTGTGAGTCTGATCCCGGGGCACTTCCTGAATGGCGACGATCGAGCAGCGGAATTTTTTGTAGAGCTTGATCATCTGCGCCAGTACGCCGTCACCTTGCAGGTTCAGGCACAAGTCATCCGCCAGCACCACGGCAAAAGGTTCGTCGCCGATCAAGGGACGACCGCTGAGAATCGCATGCCCCAGGCCCTTCATTTCGACCTGGCGGGTGTAGGCGAACGTGCAGGTTTCAATCAGCTCCCGCGTGCCGGCCAGAAACTTTTCTTTCTCGGTGCCGCGAATCTGGTGTTCCAGTTCATAGCTGATATCGAAATGGTCTTCCAGTGCACGTTTGCCCCGGCCGGTCACAATCGCCATGTGCTGCAAACCAGCGTCCCGTGCCTCTTCAACGGCGTACTGAATCAAAGGCTTGTTGACGATCGGCAGCATCTCTTTCGGCATTGCTTTGGTAGCAGGCAAGAAACGCGTGCCGTAGCCGGCGGCGGGGAACAAGCATTTACGAATCATAGATATATCCTGGAAAGTCATTGTCCACAGCCAGACAGAAAACAGTGTCGGGAATGGCGGCGAGTTTTGAAGTATTACTGAGGTTGTACTTTAATACCTGAGTGGGGGTTTATTGGCAATTATCAGTGGGTGCAGAGTTGGGTAAATGTTATTAGTTGTCGGGCTGGGCGGTCTTTAGTTAGTTTTAGTCGGTGTCCATTAATAGTGTTGGTTGTTATGAAGTGCTAATAAGTGTTTGGCGCCTATTCGTTATGTGTGCATCAAACATCGCATGTAATCGAGCACTTCAATACCCCACTATGGACCGCTCTATGAAGATTCTGGTAACGGGGGGAGCCGGTTATATCGGTTCTCACACCACACTTGCGCTGCTTGAAGCGGGCTTCGACGTGGTGGTGCTGGACAACCTTTGCAACAGCACTGACGCGTCGCTGCACGCCATTGAAGCCATCTGCGGCAAAACCGCGTTGATGATTCGCGGGGATGTGTGCGACCGGGCATTGCTGGACCGGATTTTTCAGGAGCATTGCATCGATGCCGTCCTGCATTTTGCCGGGCTCAAAGCCGTAGGCGAGAGCGTGCGCAAGCCACTTGAGTATTACGAAGCCAACGTCAGCGGGAGCATTACGCTGTGCCAGGCGATGGCCGCGGCCGGTGTGTTCCGCCTGGTGTTCAGTTCTTCGGCCACGGTGTACGGCGCGCCGGAGCAGATGCCGATTCGTGAAGATTTTCCTACAGGCACACCGACCAATCCTTACGGACAATCCAAGCTGTTCATCGAAAACGTGCTGCAGGATCTGTGTGCGGCAGAGCCGCGCTGGAGCATCGCGCTGCTGCGCTATTTCAACCCGATCGGCGCTCATGCCAGTGGGCATATGGGGGAAGACCCTAGCGGAATTCCCAATAACCTGGTGCCTTACATCAGCCAGGTTGCCGTCGGTAGCCTGCAGGAACTATCGATATTTGGTGACGATTACCCCACCGTCGATGGCACCGGCGTGCGCGACTACATCCACGTGGTGGATCTGGCGGACGGGCATCTCAAGGCATTGCAGTCGATTTCGTCACGCACGGGAATCAACATCTGGAACCTCGGCACGGGCGAAGGCTACAGCGTTCTCGAGGTACTGCGAGCATTCGAGCAGGCTTCCGGACGGTCAGTGCCTTATCGCGTGATGCCGCGACGTTCGGGCGATGTCGCCGAGTGTTGGGCCGATCCCTCCAAAGCGGCGAAGGAGCTTGGCTGGAAGGCCACGCGGAGTTTGCAGGAGATGATGACGGACACTTGGCGTTGGCAATCGAACCATCCCAGGGGCTACCTCGAATAAGGCTTGAAGGGCCTTCAGTTCCCGGTTTTTTCTGCTGAACTGTTATATCAGGACGCGATGTTAATTATGGTCGGGAAAATTGACTGGAAACCCATGTCGCAAGTCCGTAGATATAAAGAACACGCAGGAAGGAGTTTGATATGAAAAAGATGATGGTAATTGCCGCGCTGTCCATGATGAGCAGTGGGGCGTTCGCGGTAGAAGCACCGCTCACACTGGATACAAAAGTGCTGGGTGATGTAACGGCGGCACAAGCTGCACTGGCCAGCACTGCGTTGGTTGCCGGCGCGGTGGCAGCCTCTAACAGCGGTGGAAGTTCCAATGGCGGAACAACCGGAAGTACCGGGACTACTGGCACTACCGGGACCACCGGCACAAACTGAGAAATACCGCAGGTGTCACACAAGATTGCCCGGCTAACACTGGGCGATCTTGTTTTGGGTTTGCCCTTGAATAGCGTAGTGCCATTATGATTCGTAGTGTTCCTTTTTTAATGCTGGCAAGTATTGCTTTGCAAGGTTGTATGTTTTCGCCGGGGCAACATATGAGCACCAGCGATATCACGCGCGAAGGCGCCAGTGAAAACAGTCGGGTCGAGCTTATTCCGATTACCCCCAAGCTCATCGCCATGGACAGGGCCACTCAGACACATGAGTCATTGCCTCCGGAATTGCTGACCACTCCCGACGAATACCGCATCGGCAACAACGATGTCTTGTACATCACGGTATGGGATCACCCCGAGCTGACCGCCCCTTCAGGCGCGCAACAGCAGATCGATGCAAACGGTCGTCTGGTTCGTTCCGATGGCACGCTTTATTACCCCTACATCAAAGAAGTCCAGGCGGCCGGGAAGACCATCCAGCAACTGCGATCTGATATTGCCGAGAAGTTGTCGACCTTCATCTCCGACCCGCAAGTGGACGTTGCCGTGCTGCGCTTTGCCAGCCAGAAAGTGGTGGTGTCGGGCGCTGTATTGAAAGCAGGCCCACAAGCGATTTCCACCAATCCGCTCAATGTGGTTGAAGCCTTGGGTTCGGCCGGTGTTGACCCGCTTAACGCCGATTTATCCGGGTTGCTGTTGACGCGAAATGGACGCAGCTATCCGCTGAATCTCGATGGGCTCAATCAGCAGAATGCCGAGTTGCAGAAGGTCTACCTTCGAGGCGGCGATCAGTTGTATTTGCCGTACAACGACAGCAAAAAGATCTACGTGATGGGTGAGGTCAATCAGCCGCGTGCGTTGACGTTCAAGACCCGCACCATGAATCTTTCTGACGTCATTGGCTCGGTCGGCGGATTGAACCAGACCACCTCCAACGGCAACGCCGTGTACGTCATTCGCGGTGTGGAAAACCTCGATGTAGAACCCGCCAAAATCTATCAGCTGCAAGCCGAGTCGCCGTCCGCCATGGCGCTCGCCACTCACTTCGATGTTCGTCCCCAGGACATTGTTTACGTAGGCCCTGCCAACGTTACCCGCTGGAACCGCTTCATCAGCCAATTGGTGCCATCGGCCTCGATTCTCGGCATGGGCGCCGCGGCACAAAACAACTTAAGTGAAGCCAACAGCAGATAAGGTCTGGTCCCACTGTGAGAACGTTGAAAGTTAGCGTCTGCGTGATGGCGGGCTTGCTGTTGTGTGGATGTAATCCGCTGATGAAGGCCACGCTGGCCAACTTCAAAGCCGTGGCCACCGGGCCCGACGAACTGGAGTTGACCCCGGCGCAAGTGGCCGAAGTTCAGTATCCGCAACTCAAGCTGTCCACTCCTTCCGGCGAAGGGGTGTTGGCGATGGTGCGTGAGCGAGGCGACTTGCAGTACTGGGTCGCGTCCGGCAAGCAAGTGCTGTTGCTGCGCGACGGCCTGGCGGTTCGCACCGTCGGACTGGGCTTCGAAGGTGACCTGGACGGGACCCGCATCGAAGACGATTCGCCGTTCAAGCAAGGCCTTCACCGGCTGCCCGATGGCTACACCAGCCAGCGCTGGATCGATCTCTATCGCGGTTACGAAGTGGGTGTGGCCGTGCGCAGTCGCTTCAGCCGAAAACCCATGGAAACCATCAGGATCCTGGACAAGGAATACGCCGTGCTGCGTGTCGATGAGCAGATAGAGGCACCGGCCATTGGCCTGCGCGCGACCAATCATTATTGGGTCGATCCGGCCAACGGTTTCATCCTCCAGAGTGAACAGCAACTGACGGGGCAGCTCAGGGTGAAAGTCGTGCAGTTGACCTCTGAACGCAGGGCCGTCCGTTGAAGTTTCCCAAGGTGTTGTGGACGTGCCTGTTGTTGATGTCCGGCGGTGCGAATGCGGCCGTCAACGTCAGTGGTGATGTGCGCAATCCGGGGGCGGTCGAACTGCAACCCGGGGGCCGCGTGCTGGACGTGATGCGTTCGGCGTTACCCAATCCTGAAAGCTACTGGCTGGCGGCCGCCTGGCTGCGGCAACCTTTGATTGAGGAGCAGACTCGGCTCAAAGCCGGGGTCTTGTTCGATTTGAAGGTGCTGCAACGCACCGCATTGCTCTTCGATCGCCCGAGCCGGGCGGCATTGGCGTTGCGGTTGTACGAGCAGGTCAGCCGATTGCCGGTCACCGGGCGCCAGGTGGCCGTGCTGGATCCGGTCGCGGTCGAGGTCGGGTTCGCCCGCAACTTCCGCCTCGATGACGGCGACAGCCTGATCTACCCGATGCGTTCCGATGTGGTGGAAGTGTTGGGCGCTGTCGCCGAGCCGTGCCGACTCGCCTATCGCCCGCTGCAAGAGGCCCGCGATTACCTGCAAGGGTGTTCGCCGCTGACCGATGCCGACGTCGATTACCTCTGGATCGTTCAGCCCGATGGCATCACCCGCCGGGTCGGCATTGCGCCGTGGAATCGCGAAAGCGGGCAGGTGCCTGCCGCCGGCAGCAAAATCCTGGTCCCTGTCAAAACCGATGATCTTAATCCGCCTATACCTGAACTGAATCAGCAGTTGGCCGAATTTCTTGCCACGCAACTGGCTGAGGTGGTTCCTTGAATTTACGTTTTGCTGCAGTGCTGTTGTTGCCGTGTGGTTTGGCTCACGCAGAGCCGCGATTGACTCAAAATGACTTCGGCGGCGTGGGCTTGATGCAGACGCCGACGGCCCGAATGGCCCCGGCCGGCGAGTTGAGTGTGAATGCCAGTCGAACCGACCCCTATACCCGCTACAGCGTTTCATTGCAGCCCTATGAATGGCTGGAAGGTTCGTTTCGCTACACCGCGATCACCAACCGCCGGTATGGCCCCGAGTCGTTGAGCGGCGACCAGAGTTACAAGGACAAAGCCGTCGACCTCAAGGTCCGCCTGTGGCAAGAAAGCCACTGGGCGCCTGAACTGGCGCTGGGCTTTCGCGACATCGGCGGTACCGGCCTGTTCTCCAGCGAATTCCTGGTCGCCAACAAACGCTATGACGACTTTGATTTCAGCGCCGGTATTGCCTGGGGATACATCGGCAATCGAGGCGATTTCGACAACCCGTTGGGTTGGGCAAGTGATCGTTTCAAGACCCGGCCAGACGGCGAGGGCACCGGTGACGTCAACACCAATGCCTATTTCCGGGGGCGACCTTCATTGTTTGGTGGCGTGACCTACCAGACACCGTGGGACCCGCTCAGCCTGAAGCTCGAGTACGAAGGCAACGACTACAAACACGAGCCGAAAGACAATGCCATCAAGCAAGACTCGCCGATCAACATCGGCGCGGTGTTCAAGCTGACCGATTCGGTGGATCTCAGCGCAGGTTGGGAGCGCGGCAATACCGCGATGTTCGGCATCACCCTGCACACCAACTTCGTTAGCCGCAAGACACCGGCCAAGACTTATGACCCGCCAGCGGAGCGTCTGCCGGCACACGCACCCGCCACCCCGCCGGATCAGGTCAACTGGGCCAACGTGTCGCAACGCCTGCGGAAAAATGCCGGCTATAAAGTCGAGCGCATCACTCAGCGCGGTCCCGAGTTGTTTGTGTACGGTGAGCAGACGAATTATTTCCATTCGGCAAAAGCTGTCGGCCGTGCCAGCCGGATTCTGGACAACAGCGTCAACGACGATATCGACTGGTTCACCCTGGTGAACAAGCGCTACGACATGCCGCTGGAAGAAACCAGTGTGCCGCGCGAGACCTTTCGCGAAGTGGTCAATAACGAGGAGCCGCTGCAAACGTTGCACCGCACGACCGAGGTCAACGGGGCGATGCCCCACAACGAAACCACGCTATTTACCGCGGCGCGCGATCCGTTCAACTACGGCATCGGGCTGGGCTACAAACAGAACGTCGGCGGCCCTGATGGTTTGCTCTATCAGTTGAGTGCCGATGCGGACGCCGAGTATCGCTTCACGCGCAACACCTGGTGGAGCGGCCTGCTCAGCGCCAACCTGGTGAACAACTACGACAACTTTACCTACGACGCACCGAGTGGCTTGCCCCGGGTGCGGACGGACCTGCGCAAGTACCTGACAACCTCTGACGTCACCATGCCCACGTTCCAGCTCACCCATGCCGAACAGTTGGATAAAGACCTGTATGGCATGGTCTACGGCGGCTATCTGGAGTCGATGTTTGCCGGGGTTGGTGGTGAAGTGCTGTTTCGTCCGGTGGGCCAGCGCTGGTCAGTGGGCGCAGACCTGAACTACGTGCGTCAGCGCGAGTTCAACCAGGGTTTTGGCCTGCGTGATTACTCGACCGTGACCGGCCACATCACCGGTTATACCGACTTGCCTTTCGATACTCAGGCAGCCGTCAGCGTCGGCCGCTATCTGGCGCGGGATTGGGGTGCCACGGTCGACTTGTCCCGGGAGTTCCGCAATGGTGTGCGATTTGGTGCCTGGGCCACGCTTACTACGGCGACAAAAGCGGAATACGGCGAAGGCAGTTTCGACAAAGGCATCTACATCTCCATTCCGTTCGACGAGCTGATGAGCATGTCGACCATGCGTCGCGCCAACATCGTGTGGTCGCCGCTGACTCGGGACGGTGGTGCTCGGCTCAATCGCAGCTACTGGCTGCACTCGATGACCGATAGCCGTGACAGCGACTTGTTCTACCGTAACTTCGACAAGATCACTGAGTGAAGGCGGGCGGTCTACAGGGTGTCAGCCAGCTGGCTCGGAAACACGTGTTCCCCTGTAGGAGCTGTCGAGTGAAACGAGGCTGCGATCTTTTGATCTTGATCTTTTTGGCATCGCTGAAGATCAAGATCAAGATCAAAAGATCGCAGCCTCGTTTCACTCGACAGCTCCTGCAAGGGAATGTATGCGATCACGAAAAAGGGGACTTTCGTCCCCTTTTCGTTTTGCGGTTTCTGACTTCTAAGCCATCAGTAGATGTCTTTTGACAGCAAGGTGAAGGGCGTCTTTACCAGGATCTTCAAGTCCAGCCACAACGACCAGTTGTTGATGTAGCTAAGGTCGATCTCAACGCGTTTCTGCATTTTGTCGAGCGTGTCGGTCTCGCCGCGGCAACCGTTGATTTGAGCCAGTCCGGTAATCCCCGGTTTGATTCGGTGACGCGCCATGTAGGCGAGAATTTTTCCGGAGTAGTAATCATTGTGCGCAACAGCGTGGGGGCGTGGCCCGACCAGGGCCATATGGCCTTGCAGCACGTTGAACAGTTGCGGCAGTTCATCGAGCGAAGTGCGACGGATAAAGCGTCCGACCGGAGTGATCCGCGAATCGTTACGGCTGGCTTGCTTGACCTCTAAATCATCGTGCACGCGCATCGAGCGGAACTTCCAGACCTGAATTACCTTGCCATTCCAGCCGTGACGGTCCTGTTTAAAGAACACCGGGCCCGGGGAGTTGAGTTTAACGGCCAAAGCAATCAGCAAAAGCAGCGGGCTCAGAAGAACAATGGCAAACAGCGCCACGCTCTTTTCCAGCAGGCTTTTACTCAGTGCAGCGGTCGGCTGACTGGTCAACGGGCTTTCATTCAAGTAGATCGCCGGCAAGCCGTCCACGACCCTTACCGAGTGATTGAGCAGCGTCAGGCTGTTCAAGTCCGGCACCCAGACCACGTCTACGTTGGCACCCAGCAAATCGATATACATCGCTTCGATTTTTGCCGCTTCACCCAGCGGCAGCGTGATGTACAAACGTCGGATGTCATGGGCCTTGATCAACTCCAGCAGGTGCTCCTGCGGACCTACGATCGGTGGCGAACCCATCGCCAGCGGGAGCGTGGTGTCGGTGCTGACCAACCCGACCAGCGGGAAGTGTTCAAGGCTGCGCAGCTTCCTGGCGAGCCCCAATGCCAACTCGCCGGTGCCGACGATCAGGGTTTTATGCTCGCTTTGAAGTGAGCGTTGATAGTATTGCGAGAATCCGTGCAGCGGAACGTACAACAGTGCCTGCCCGATGTAACCGCAGGCTGCCCATACCAGGATCAGTTGACGGGAAAACAATTCATCGGCCTTGCAGATGAACGCCACACTGGCCAAAGCCGCGAGGGTCATTGTCCAGCCCATCAGCAACCGTCCCAATCCCTCCAGGTAGTTATCTTTCTTCGCATAGACGCCACACCATGTATAGGCGGGCACCGAAGCGAGTACAGCAAGAATTGCGCACACTCGATAATAAAACTCTACCGTTCCAGTCTGGTAATAAACCAATAGAAACAACAGGGCAACAACAAAGCCCTGACCCAGTGCCCATTGTCCCCAGAAGGTCAATCCTTTGAGGTGGGTATTTCGATTGATACGAAGATTGTTAACCATGCGATATCCCCAAAATACGTCCATTCGCGCGTCGACAGACAACAGCCAAGTTGATGTGATAAATATTATTATTGTTATAAGAGGGCGAAACTTTGACGGGCGAAACGCCACTGTGCGGCGCGCTCGTCAGTGAATAGATTAAGTTATTGAACTGAAAGCTGTCTGACGACTTTTAACGAGTGGTTTGTTCATCTGACGGTTATGTTGGGGGGGGCGGTGTGTTAGAAATAGTCGATGTTATAAGTTGGTCTGGTGGGAGGTGCGGGGGGATTTATTTGAGGGGAGGGGAGGCGCTGGAGGGTGAAATGGGTGGGTGCTTTTGTTGTTTTTGTATGCACTACCATCGTGGTCATTTCATTGGCTCAGGTGAGGCTTTTCCCCCGTATGATTTTTTGGATCAGGCAATAGCCGCGATTTCTGACCGCTCGGAAAAGACGTTCGCCATTACTGGCATTTTTAAACTTTTCCTGTAGCCGGCTCAGGCACATTTCCAGGCCCCGATAATGTTCGGGTTCTCTGCCAATGCTCCGAATAAGATCATCTTTACTGACTACCCGGTCATCATGGTGCAGCATCTTCTTGACCAGTGTGGCCTCCAGGCCAGTCAAGACAATCTCGACGTCATCTTTAATCAAAGCGCCATTGACATTGCTCAGTCGCCAGGCTTCGGAATAAGGATAGTGGGGGCTGGTCGCCACGTCGAAGTGTGAATCACGGGTGTCATCCCGGTCGTCATTTGCCAATGAGGAGATATTCTTGAGCCGAGTATCGGACTGAGCCGCACGCCACTCGGATTCGAATGTCGAGAGTATGCGCTGTGTATCATGTTTGATAACAGGAGGGACAATCCTGTCCAGGTGAGGGGAGATAAACTCCATTAGTTTAGGGGCGGAAGAGGGTAGGGCAACACCTTCGACAAACATCTTTGCCTGCGACGTACCGAATGAGTTATATCGCTCACTCGACAGTAATGCCTCAAGCTCAAGTTGTAATGCCGGGCTATGAGTAACTACGACAAAATATTTTCTGGGGAGGGGTGTACTGCTTTCCATGTCTCTCTCCTGAAGGGGCACACTCGGTTATTAGTTTAATAGGATGTCGGCAGGGGAGTAATGGCTCCCTTGAAAGTAATCAAAAGGTAACGCGCGTGCCAGTATATGGCTAGCAGCATGCTCGACTCTGTCGGCTATGAAGGCGACTTTAGTGGTATGAGACAGCATGGTCATGCGTTCGTGGAGTCGATTGAATAAATCGGGGTTGCCCGTCAGTTTAAGGCTCAAGTCTAGGGCTGAAAGGGGAATCTTTATATAGTCGAAAAGATTCAGGGTTGTAAATATTTCGATACTTTCATTTTCGATGTTATAGCCATCGAACGCAATTTCTACGCCGTGATCTTTCAACAGGTATACGTTGTTGAGGATTTTCTTTTTATCAATAAAGCTGACCGCCGAAAGGGGTAACTCATTGAACGCGATAACCAGTGTCTGGCCAAAATCGCGGAGGGCGTCGCTGGACTGTATCAACTCTTCCGTAAGGGCTGAGTCGGCGAGATCTGATTGTCCAACGCAAACGAATCGACGACTTAAGTATTTGTTTTCATTAGAGATATTATGATCTTTTAGCGAAAAGGCAATCAGCCGGGTCTGCATGAGAACTTCACTGTAGATGCCGTTCATCTCTTGCGCAGGCGCATAGGATGCATGAGCCTGACTGTCGTCAAACTGGATTCTGATCTCGCTGCCAAACGGGCAGTCGTCGCGAGTGAGGATCAATTGTCGAGACAGATAATGACTCGCACGATAGATGTGTGACGCGCTCATCGTAGCGTTCATATTGCAAAAACTCCCTGCATTTTAATCATCAGGCGGTCGAGATCAGACCCCTGACAAGACGATATCCATGCCCACGAATACTTTGAATGGCGTTGGTGCCATACATGCCTTTTATCTTTCCGCGCAGACGGCTGATTGATTTTTCCAAGGCTCTAGGGTCATAAAAAGTAATATTCAGACCCATGATTCTGGCAATTTCATCATGGCTCAATATTTGGTTTCTTGTTTCGGAGAATGCTTCGAGAATTTTCATTTCCGGAAACGATACGTCGAGCTTTTTATAGTCTCCAATCAGGCACATACGCGTCGGGTCCAAGAGCAAATTGTGCTGCTTGTGCCATTCTGCACTGTTGAAAAACTCCGAAAGCACGTCCGGGTTTTCTTCAGGGGGCGTACTGAATTTAATACAATGGTCGGCGCCAGCAAGATAATATTTCATCTTGTTGTAGGTGCCTTTACCGGTGATGGCTATGAAAATAATAAGGGCCTGGTTGTCGGCTCGCATATTTTCCACAAGGGCGAGACTTTCATCAAACGCCTGAGGGCTGTCAATGACAATGAATACTGCACGGTATGAGTGGGAGTCCTTGTTTTTTTTAAACGAGTTGTTGTAACACATCGTATCAACGGGTATATCATGCGCTACATAACTTGCAACTAATGTCCTGAAACCCTCAGCTAAACTATGGGTCCGCCCAATGGTGAGAATACCTGTCACCTCCTTTGTGTGGCTGTGGCTGGTATTCGTTAATTTCCCTGTAAGCATCATGCTTTGACTCGGCTGGGTGCTGACATTTGGATGTTAAAGCACCGATTCTCATTTGTGACTGACAATTGGTAACATTTCCCCGGTTTTTCTAGCAGGCGCCACAATTTTTTTAACATTGCTGCCAATCTGACGAGATCCTTTGTGCTACCTGCGCTTCGTTCGCGCAGTGGCAAAGGAGTATCATTGTGCCATCTTTTCGCTCGATGTCCCGCTTTTCCAGTTCAATAAGCATGACCTCGGTGGCTAGAGCGTCCGTAGTTGAATTCGTTAAATAGGTGTTATGGATTGCCGTAACTGGTCTGCTTTATGTGCTGTTTTGGGTCTGTCGTTTGTTTTGAACTAGCTGATATGGGTTGTTATATAACGCTCAAGTTGATGGTGCGGTCATGGACATTTACTAACGTTGAGTTTTAATGCCCGGCTAAATGCGTTTTACTGGCGCGTTGGCGATAAAATAGAAGTTCGTCAGCGGATTTGCTTTTGTCGATGAGGGGGATTAATGGATTTTTGGACTACCGTAACGGTATTGATTTTAGGCATGGTGGAAGGGCTGACAGAGTTCTTGCCCATCTCCAGTACAGGGCACCAGATCATTGTTGCGGACCTGCTTGACTTCGGCGGTGAGCGAGCGATGGCCTTCAACATCATCATTCAACTGGGCGCCATCCTGGCCGTCGTCTGGGAGTTTCGACGCAAGATTCTCGAGATCATCACTGGCCTGCCAACCCAACGCAATGCACAACGTTTTACCTTGAACTTGTTGATCGGTTTTATGCCGGCAGTTGTTCTGGGCGTATTGTTCGCCGATAAGATCCATGAGTATCTGTTCAACCCGATTACCGTGGCGATTGCATTGGTTGTGGGCGGCATCATCATGTTGTGGGCTGAGCAACGGGAACATGTGGTGTATGTCGACCATGTCGACGACATGCGCTGGTCCGACGCGTTAAAGGTCGGTTTCGCTCAATGCCTGGCGATGATACCGGGCACCTCGCGCTCTGGATCGACCATTATCGGCGGGTTGCTGTTTGGACTGTCGCGCAAGGCGGCGACCGAGTTCTCGTTCTTCCTGGCCATGCCGACCATGGTCGGTGCCGCCGTCTACTCCGGTTACAAATATCGCGATCTGTTCCAGGCCGGCGACCTGCCAGTCTTCGCCTTGGGCTTCGTCACCGCGTTCTTCTTCGCCATGATCGCCGTGCGCGGTTTGCTCAAGTTTATTGCCAGCCATAGCTACGCCGCATTCGCCTGGTACCGAATTGCATTCGGTCTGGTGATTCTGGCCACATGGGCATTCGGTTGGGTTAACTGGACTGAAGCAGCAGCGCTCTGACACTTGAACCAGGCTGAAGACCCACCAGCCTGGTGTTTATAAAGATAAAACTGATTAACGCCCTTCAAGCAACTCCGCCGCCTGATCCAGCAACGCCAAAGGCTCTTTAGCCTTGTGAATATCCACCGACAGCAACTGCCGAAACTTGCGCGCCCCCGGAAAACCGGTACCCAGCCCCAGCACATGCCGGGTGATATGGTGCATCGAACCGCCCGCATCAATATGCGCCGCTATATAAGGCCGCAACTGCGCCAGCGCCTCCGCCCGAGTGATCACAGGCGCCGTACTGCCGAACAACTGCTGATCCACCTCAGCCATCACATAAGGATTGTGATACGCCTCACGGCCCAGCATAACGCCGTCGAACGTCTGCAAATGCGCGTGACAGGCTTCCATCGTCTTGATCCCGCCATTGAGAATAATCTCCAACTCCGGAAAATCCGCCTTCAACCGCGCCGCCACGTCATAACGCAGAGGCGGAATGTCACGGTTCTCCTTCGGCGACAACCCCTCCAGAATCGCAATCCGCGCATGCACCGTAAAGCTCGTGCACCCGGCATCCCGAACCGTGCCGACGAAATCACACAACTCCTCGTAACTGTCCCGCCCATTAATCCCGATCCGATGCTTCACCGTCACCGGAATCGACACCGCATCGCGCATCGCCTTCACACAATCCGCCACCAACTGCGGATGCCCCATCAGGCACGCACCAATCATATTGTTCTGCACCCGATCACTCGGGCAGCCGACATTCAGATTCACCTCGTCATAACCGTGGTCCTGAGCCATGCGGGCGCAGGCGGCCAGGTCCAACGGAACACTGCCGCCGAGTTGCAGGGCGAGCGGGTGTTCGGCTTCGTTGTGACGGAGGAACCGTTCGTGATCGCCGTTGAGGAGCGCGCCGGTGGTGACCATTTCAGTGTAGAGGAGGGCGTTTTTCGACAATAAGCGTAGGAAGAAGCGGCAGTGGCGATCGGTCCAATCCATCATCGGGGCGACGGAGAAGCGGCGAGAGAGCGGGGCGGGTGTGGCGTTGGATACGGACATTAGGGATCTGGAATCGGTGAGGCTGGGAGGTGCGGGGAGTTTATCAGGAATGGGCTTTTGAGGTTGAGGCTAGTCTGACTGGGGTGGCATTGCGGTAGAAGAGAGCGCCCTTTTTTACATCAAAAACCGCTATCGCTGAACCAATCCTGTCGCCCAGCCAAGTTTCATGATGTCTGATGAATTGTCGTCCTAGGATAAAAAGCAACGGTCATACCACCCATGCTTCCACCCCCCCCCAGGAACCTGAAAAATGATCTCAAACCTCTTAAAAGTCGTGATGATCACCAGCGCTTTGCTGTTAACCGCCTGCTCAGGCGTCAGCACCAGCACCAGCACCAGCACCTGTTTTTCAGAAGGCTGCCAATCATTCGACGGTCATGGCGCCAACAAGCTAAACCTTGGCGGAAGCGCGATCGGTAGCAGTTTCAGCGAGTACAGCTCGGGGTTGCTGCACGACGATTAGGTGTGACGCCCCGGCGGAAGCTGTTTCCGCCGGGGCGTGGTTGTGGCGTTTATTTGGGCGAGGGCGCGGCAATCCACTGGCTCAGGACTTTCTGGTAGTTGCCGGTCACCTTGGCCAGGTGCAGCCATTGGTCGACATACAACTTCCAGGTCATATCGTCACGGGGCAGTAGATAGGCCTTCTCACCGTACTGCATAAACTGGCTCGGGTTAACCGCACACAACCCGGGTTTAAGTTTCTGCTGGTACAACGCTTCCGACGCATCGGTAATCATCACGTCAGCCTTCTTATCCAGCAGTTCTTGAAAGATCGTCACGTTGTCGTGAAGGCTCAGTTGCGCCTTGGGCAGAAACGCGTGAACAAACGCTTCGTTAGTGCCGCCGGCCGGTTCGACCAAACGAACCGCAGGCTGGTTGATCTGTTCGACGGTCTGGTACAACGCCTGATCTTCGCAGCGCACTAACGGGATCTTGCCGTCGACATCCAGTGTTGTACTGAAGAACGCTTTTTTCTGGCGTTCCAGCGTGACCGATATCCCGCCAACGCCGATGTCGCACTTGCCTGCCAGCATGTCGGGCATCAGGGTTTTCCAGGTGGTCTGCACCCATTCGACCTTCACGCCGAGGCTGTCGGCCAGTGAGCGGGCCATGGCGATGTCGATTCCTGAGTATTCGCCGTCTTCGGCTTTGAAGGTATAGGGTTTGTAGTCGCCTGTTGTGCAAACGCGTAGTTGGCCTTGCTGGATGATGTTGTCCAGATGCGATGGCTCTGCCTGCGCGGCAAATGATAGGGCGAGCAGGCCACCGAGCATGAAGGTGCTTTTCAGGGTTTTCATTGTTATCCGGCTTCCATAATGGATTTGATCAGTTCTCGGCGCAGCGCTTAGAGCGCAGCGGTCCCCAATGGAAAATAAACACTAAACACCGTCCCACCCTCCAGGCTCGAACTTACCGAAACATCCCCGCCATGGGCCTTGGCGATTTCCCTGACGATAAACAACCCCAGCCCCACGCTGCGGACATCACTGTCCGTCTCGGTGCCGCGAGTCATCGGTTCAAACAGAATCGCCATCAATGACTCGGGAATAACCGGCCCGTGGTTTTGTACCGACACAACAGCCTGATCATCTTCCAGTTGCGAAGTAATAGTAATCGGCTGCTGCAAGTCGCCATAAGCCACGCTATTGGCGACCAGGTTGCCAATGATTTGCTGCACCCGGTCAGCGTCCAGATAAGCGATGCCGGTGCCGATGGACTGGTGCAGCAATGTCGCCTCGGGGAATGCTACACGCAGTTCATCAACGCTGTGGCAGACGAAGGAATGCAGGTCCAGCGACGTAAGAGAAATCCCGATGCCGCGTCCGACTCTGGCCAGGGCGAAGTCGAGCAGGTCGGCGATCATGCGCTCCGCCCGTTCCGCCGATTGGCTGATGTGGCCGAGCATCTTGGTTTCTTTGGCGGTGCGTTGTCCTCGGGCGAGGATGTCGGAGGCCATTTTGATCGCGGTCAGCGGATTTTTCAGGTCGTGGCTGACGATAGCGACCATTTGTTCGGCGAAAGAGGCGCGGCGTTTGGCTTTTTCGTAGGCCCGGTTCAGTTGGGTCTGGGCCTCGAGAAGGGCGGTGTCGGCGGCGGTTTTTTTGGACAGCAGGTCCTCGGCGAGTTTTCGGGCGTTGAGCAGTTCGCGCTCGTACTTGTCGCGGTCGGTGGTGCCGAACAGCGCCAGTTCATAAAACGCACCGCTGGCGTACTCGCGTCTTACGCCGTTGAGCAGCATGGTGACGATCCGTTTGTCGTGATGAACCAGATCGAGTTTCACCTCGGCCACGGAGCCTTGCATTTGCATCAGCGGTGCCCAGTGGGTTTGATGAAAAATGCGCCCGCCCATGGTCAGCAGGTCTTGAAAGCGTCGGCCGATCAACGCTTGGGAATCGAAGCCGATCCAGTTGCTGAAGGTCTGATTGCTGCGCAGGATCGTGCCGTCTTCTTTCGTCACCACCAGGCCGCAAGGCGCACCGTCGAATAGCGTCTGCGGGTCGGGCAGTGACGGGTCATCGGTCGACATCGGCACCCACCCACAGCGACAGGAAGCTGTCCATGGCTTCGGAGCAGGCACTCGGCGCGCTCATGTGCGGGCAATGGCCGACGTTGGCCACCAGGCAGAGCGTGCTGTTGGGGAGTGCGGCATGCAGGTATTCACCCACGACGATCGGGGCGATGAGGTCGTCGGTGGATTGCAGAATCAGGGTCGGCGTGGCCAGGCCCGCGACGTCTTTGCGGTTGTCCGACATGAACGTGACCCGCGCAAATTGCTTGGCGATGTCGGGTTCGGTGCGGCAGAAACTGTTGGTGAGTTCTTCGCCGAGCGCCGGTTGCCCTGGTGCGCCCATGATCACCGGGGCCATCGTGCTGGACCAGCCGAGGTAGTTGCTGTCGAGGGTGTCGAGCAGAGAGTGGATGTCTTCGAGTTTGAATCCGCCCACGTAGTCGTCGGAATCGATGTAGCAGGGTGAAGGACCAATCATGACGTGGGCGACGATTTTTCCGGGGGACTGACGATCCGCCAGGACACCGATCATGGCGCTGACGGAGTGACCCACCAGAATCACCGGGCCGGTGGCGAACTGATCGATGATTTCGCCCAGGTCCTGGGCATATCCGGCCAGTGAATCGTATTTTTCTTTGTCGTAGGCAGTGAGATCCGACTGCCCGGCGCCGACCAGGTCATACAAAACGACTTTGAAACGACCCGTAAAGTTGTCGACAAGATAGCGCCACATGGTTTGGTCGCAACCGAAGCCATGGGAGAAGATCAGCGTTGCCGGACCGTCGCCCATCACTTTTGCGTTGTTGCGATGTTGAAGGTCCATGCGTGTCTTCCCGGGCGGGCCAAATGTATTTTTTGGCATCCGTGGGAGTTTAGATAGTCGCAGGCATCAGGTCACGCGTTGCTCTATAGAAAGAGGGCGCCCTGATGAGACGCCCTCTGTTAATTGCAGACCGCTTCACGCGATGTTCATTTGCGCACAGTCGTCTTGGAGGCCGACGCCACGGTGCCGCTGCCACAATTGATGTACGAAGATGATTTCAGCCAACGCTGATCCGGATAGTAAGAAAACAACAGCTGCCCATCTTTCATCGAATCAATCAGCCGACGAGCAACCGCCGGTCTCACCGCCGGGCAACCGAGGCTTCTGCCAATCCGCCCGTTTGCACGGGCCAGGACCGGACTCACATACGGCGCGCCATGAATCACGATGGCGCGGTCAAAGGCGTTGTCGTTGAAACCCGGCTCCAGGCCTTCCATGCGCAACGAGTAGCCGTTCTGCCCGACATAACTTGACTGTGTGCGGTACAGGCCGAGACTGGTGGCGAAGCTTTCGTTTTGATTGGAGAAGTTGACAGCCATGTTCTCGCCGCTGTTTCGACCGTGAGCGACCAGTTCATGAAACAGCAACTTGCGCTTCTTTAAATCGAACACCCAGAGGCGCTGTTCGGTCGAAGGCAGGGAATAGTCGATGACCGCGAGCCTTTGGACAGGCGCTTTACCTTGGGCGATGCTGCATTGCGAGGCGCGAACGGCGAGGTTGATGACGTTGGCGTTAGCTTTCGGAGCCGCTTTGATGAGGGCGGCCGCGAGGGAATCGGCGTAGGCTGACGGTACGGACATTGCAGTCAGTAGCAGGGCCGAAAGTAGATAGCCAATACGTAGTGGCGCCATATAGATGTCTCATCATGTTAAGTTCGAGTCTAGCAGTGCGATGGCAGCCAGGCGTTGAATGCGGGAGATTAAGGATTATTCATGGTGCTTTTAACAAGGTTATTCGTCATAAGCCGCGTATTTTTTATGGGCTTTCTGATAAGCGGCACGGCGTTCGCGGAAACTTCGCCGATTGAGCCTGTAAACGCGCCTAACTCCGTTGTCGAAGCCGCAGCGGACGATAACGTCGGTCAAGCGATCCAGGCCTCGCTTGAGCCGCTGAAAACTGCATTTCCGCCGTTGCTCACTGCACCCCGCAATCGGCGGGTGGATGTCAGCCGTCTGGTCATGGATTTTTATACCCACCGTGCCTATCGCGCGGCGTGGACGAATGACAGCGATGTCGCGCAATTGATCGCCAGCCTGAATGCGACCGAGGCCGATGGCTTGACCCCGGCGGACTTTCATATCGATGAATTGGTCCGGTCGCAGACCACGATGCAAGCCACGCCGGTCACACCCGAGCAGCGGGCGGCTTTCGATATGGCGACCACGCATACGTTTATCACCGCGTTGCTGCAACTGCGTCGCGGCAAGGTTGATCCTTCGCGACTCGATATTCACTGGAACTTTGATTCGAATGGCGTCGACCCACGTGACGACGTCAATGCCTTCTTCGCGGCGCTCGACAGTCACGACGTGGCCAAGGCGTTTGCCCAGGCGCCACCGCAAGAAGCGGTGTACGTCGGTTTGCGTCAGGCCCTGGCCCAACTGCGCGGCATCCGGGATCGGGGCGGCTGGCCGAAAGTGGTGGTCGACCACTCGCTCAAACCGGGCATGGACGAACCAGCGGTCGCGCAGTTGCGCGCGCGGATGGTCGCGGCAGGCTTTCTCGATCCACGATTGATCCACGGTACGAAGTACGACGGCGCCGTCACCGCAGCGGTGAAAAAGTATCAAAACGAGCAATACCTTGGCGCGGACGGCATGGCAGGGGCGACAACACTGGCGGCGCTGAACGTGCCCGTTGATGCGCGAATCGACCAGGTCCGGGTGAACATGGAGCGCGCGCGCTGGCTGCTCTACAAACTCCAGGGCACGTTCGTCATCGTCGATATCGCCGGCTACAAGGTGGCGATGTACCGCGATGGTCTGCCGATCTGGCGATCCCGGGTGCAGGTCGGCAAAACGGCGCGCAATACGCCAATCTTCCAGGCGCAGATTACCTACATCACGTTTAACCCGACCTGGACCGTGCCGCCGACGATCCTCAAGGAAGATATGCTGCCGAAGGTTCAGAGCAATCCCGGCTACCTTGCTGCCAATCGCATTAAGGTGCTTGATCGGGAAGGTAACGTGCTCGATCCGTCGACCGTCGACTGGACCAACCCGCGCGGCCTCACGCTGCGCCAGGATGCTGGGCCTGACAGTTCGCTCGGCCAAGTGGTGATCCGGTTTCCCAACGATTATGCGATTTACCTCCACGACACGCCGCACCGCGAGTTGTTTGCCAAAACCGTCCGTGCAACCAGCTCAGGCTGCATCCGGGTAGAGAATCCGCTGCAGCTGGTGGAATTGTTGTTCAACGACCCGGTACGCTGGAACAGCGAAGGGATTCAAAAGCAGTTGGCCAGCGGCAAGACCGAGAACATTCGGCTGCCGGTAAAAGTACCGGTGTTGCTGGCGTACTGGACGGTGGATTTGGGCAGTGACGGGCGAGTGTCGTTCAAGCCTGATGTGTATGGCTACGATGCGCCGGTGTTGCGCGCGTTGAACCGGCCTTCGCCAGTGCCTGTGATGGAGTTGCATTCGGCGGTGGTGGCGGCGGGGCCGAGCCAGCAGTAGGGGGTTGCGCTCAATTAAATAAGTCCGTCCCCATTTAATCCTGTAGGAGCTGTCGAGTGAAACGAGGCTGCGATCTTTTGATCTTGATCTTCAGTGATGCCAGAAAGATCAAGGTCAAAAGATCGCAGCCTCGTTTCACTCGACAGCTCCTACAGGGGCCGCGTTGCCAAGTCGGTCGCCCGTAACGCCTCAGATCTCCAGCCCCTCTTGCACCACCGCCAACAAGTTGCTCTCAGTCAGCGCTACCGCATCCAGTTGCTGTCCAGCCTGCTCAATCACCTGCAGCCACCAGTGCGTTTCGCCGTGTTCACCCACCGTGCGCAGGAGTGCGAACTCTTTGCTGCTGGAGTGAATCTCGACACGTCCCTCGCCATCTGTAGTGAAGCGTGCAACAGGATCAAAGGTGATGGTATGACGGTTACCTTCGATCAGCAGTTGGTCGATGGCGTAGTCGAAAGTTTCACCGTCCGGATCGCGTTCGAATACGTGAGTGGGATTACGCCGCAGGATCAAACCCACCTCGGTCACTGGCAGCAGCCACGCCCCGATCTGCTCATACAACTCGTAAACTTGGCCGGGCCAGCTGTCGATCATCTGATCCGCACTGGTAGGCCGGGTTTGTTTCAGTTTCGCCGCAAGCTCGTCTGCCTTACTCATTTCGATTCCCTGTCGTGATGTAAGAGTAATCGTAGCTCCTTCAACGCCATCCGGGCTTTGCCCTGCGTCATGTCAGCCACCCATGCGTGACAAATCATTTCTACTCATCACTCAATTGCCCAAGACCGCCAACTCGCCCCGCAAAAACTCCACCAGATCCCGCTGCAACCCGGTCAACGCTCCCTCGCGGCTAATCAATGCCAATTCCGTCGGCGGCAATTCCGGCAGATCGGTGCACACGCTGTGCTCCGGCAACACCGCAGAAGCTGGCAGCACGGAAATCCCCAGTCCCGAAGCCACCGCCGCCTGAATTCCGGTCAAGCTGTGGCTGCCAAACGCCACTCGCCAGGGGCGCTGCGCCACGTCCAGCAAGCGGATCGCCCGCTGCCGATAAATGCACCCTTGCGGAAACAACGCCAATGGCAATACGCCGTTGGCCGAGTCCACGCCCGCACCTTTGACCCACACCAGCACTTCCGGCCACGCCGCCCAGCACGGTCCGCTGTCCGGTTCGCGTTTGACCAGGGCGATGTCGATCTCGCCCGACGCGAGTTTCTGCTTCAGATCCGTGCTCATGCCGCTGACCGTTTCCAGCCGGGCTTGCGGCCGCGCGCGATTGAAGCCAGCCAGGATCAGCGCCATGCGCCGCGCATCGAAGTCCTCCGGCACACCGATGCGCAGGATCTCCAGATCCAGGTCGCTGGCCAACGCTTCAACCGCTTCAGAGGACAGGGCCAGCAAGCGCCGGGCGTAGTGAATCAGCAGTTCGCCATGTTCCGTGACTGTGACGTTCTGGCCGGTGCGGTCACGCAGCAGCAGCGGATGACCGACCAATTCTTCCAGTTTGCGAACCTGCTGGCTCACGGTGGATTGGGTTCGATGCACGCGTTCGGCGGCGCGGGTGAAGCTGCCTTCGTCGACCACGCAGACGAAGGTCTTGAGCAGTTCAAGATCGAGCATGGCGGTCTCCTTGATATTTGATTTGCCACTGACGAGTCGATATTAATTTAATTTCACACTATCGCAAATGGCTCGTAATCTGAAGATCACCCTTCAGAGGCTATAAACATGACACTCGAAAACACCTCGCGCCCCGAATGGCTGACCTTCGATTGCTACGGCACGTTGATCCAGTGGGATGAAGGCTTGAAAGCCGTGGTCGCCGAGATATTGCGCGACAAGGGCGATCACAGCGTTGAAGTCGCTCGCCTGATCGAGGTTTACGACCGCCACGAACATCGGCTGGAACAGATTCCGCCGCATCGCTCGTTTCGCCAACTGAGTACGCTCGGGTTGCAACTCGCCCTGGAGGAGTTGGGCTTGTCGAGCCGGCCTGAAGACAGTCAGCGCCTGGCCGGGGCGATTCCGCGGATGGCGCCGTTCCCTGAAGTGATCGAGACCCTCGCGAAACTCAAGGCGATGGGTTTCAAGCTGTGCATCGTCTCCAACACCGACGACGACATTATTGCCGGCAACGTCGCGCAACTCGGCGGGCATATCGACCGGGTCATCACCGCGCAACAGGCGGGGGCCTACAAGCCGAATCCGCGGCTGTTTGACTACGCTCATGAACAGCTCGGTGTCAGCCGTGATCAAGTGGTGCACATCTGCGCGAGCCCGACACTGGATCACACCGCCGCCCGAGACATGCACTTTCGCTGCGTATGGATCGACCGTGGCACCGGTCGGCAATTGCTACCGGACTACCGACCCGATGCGATATTGAACACGCTGGATCAGGTCGTGCCTTTGTTCACATCCCTCGGCTGGTAAAAAAAGGAGACCTCGCCATGGCACACACCCTTGCAGGCCGTTCGCGTGCTGCGCGTTATGCCGACCTCAACCTGGATTCGCTAGCCGCTGTCACCGCCCGGACGGAGTTGGCCGCGTGTTTTCAACTGGCCGCGCTGCATGGCCTGGAGGAGGGCATCTGCAACCATTTTTCGGCGATGGTGCCGGGCCGGGATGATCTGTTTTTTGTGAATCCCTACGGGTACGCGTTTGCTGAGGTGACGGCGCAGAATCTGTTGGTGTGCGACTTCCACGGCAATGTCGTGGACGGCGAAGGGCAGCCCGAGGCGACCGCGTTTTACATCCATGCCCGACTGCACAAACAGCTGCCGCGAGTGAAAGTGGCGTTCCACACCCACATGCCTCACGCAACGGCATTGTGCTTGCTGCAGGGGCCGCCGCTGTTGTGGTTGGGTCAGACGGCACTGAAATTTTACGGTCGCACGGCGGTGGACGAAGACTACAACGGCCTGGCCCTCGATGAATCCGAAGGCGACCGGATTGCCAGTGTCATGGGCGACGCCGACATCCTCTTTCTCAAAAATCACGGGGTGATCGTCGCCGGGCCGACCATCGCCGAAGCCTGGGACGATTTGTATTACCTGGAACGTGCCGCGCAAGTGCAACTGATAGCGATGGCGACCCAGCGCGACCTCAAGCCGGTGCCCCATGAAATTGCCCAGCGGGCTTACGAGCAAATGCGCCTGGGCGACGCCGAAAGCGCACGGGCGCATTTGCACAGTGCGATGCGGCGGCTCTCCAAAGGACAATTGCCCCTCACCCCCCGCGTAGATTAAGCTCAGAAAATATAAGGGATTTGGGCCTTCGCCCATGCCTTGCCCTTACAGGACGAGCTTTGCCAATCCTCACTCAAGACCCGCAACAAACGCCTGACGGCGCGTTGAAACGGTTATCCCTGCTCAAGGCAGCGGTGCTGTTTATCGCGACGGTGTGCCTGTGTCTCTGTGGTTTGCTGTACCTGCAGCTGGAGCAATCGCGCCGCCACGCGCTGGACGTTGCGCAAGTTTCGTCGTCGAACCTGGCGCGTGCCATGGCGCAGCAGGCTGAAGACACGTTCATGAAAGCCGATCTGGTGTTGACCAGCCTGGTGGACTGGATTCAGGCCGATGGCTACGGCGCGGCACAAAAACCACGCCTGCAGAAAACCTTCGCCCGGCGGGTACAGGCACTGGGTCAATTGCACGGGATATTTCTGTTCGACAAGCAAGGGCAGTGGGTCGTGACCTCGTTCGAGGATCTGACCCACGGTCCGGGCGTGGCTGATCGGGAGTACTTCAAGTTTCACCAGCAGAACGCGTCCACCCTTGCGCACATCGGTCCGGCACTTCGCAGTCGGGAGAACGGCGAATGGATCATTCCCGTCTCCAAGCGTGTGAATGACAAGAACGGCAACTTCCAGGGTGTGGTGTTGGCCGGGATCAAAATGGCCTACTTCGATCAGTTCTTCAAAAGCTTCAGCATCGATGACAACGGCTCGATGTTTCTGGCGTTGACCGACGGCACGTTGCTGGCGCGCAGGCCGTTTGTGGAATCACAGATCGGCACGTCCCTGGCCAAGGGCGAAATCTTTTACAAGCACTTGCCCAACGCGCCTGCCGGCAACGCGATGATCAGCTCGGTGGTCGATGGCATCGTGCGTTTGTATGGCTACCGTCAGCTCGATGCCTATCCGCTGGTGGTCTCGGCGGCATCGTCCAAGGATTCGATTCTTAAGGAATGGTACGAAACAGCGTTTCAATCCAGCTTCATCGTTGCCCTGGTGGTGTTGGGGGTGGGGCTGTTCGGTTGGGTGTTCGTTCGCCAGGTGCGCGTCGGCGTGCGGGTCGAAGCCGATTTGCGCAAGGCCAAGGAAGCCCTGAAGCTGATCGCGACTCACGACAGCCTGACGGGCCTGGCCAATCGCCGGCTGTTCGAACAGGCGCTGGACATCGAGTTTGGCCGAGGCGCCCGGCAGTCGAGTTCGCTGAGTTTGATCATGCTCGATATCGACTACTTCAAACGCTACAACGATGCCTACGGCCATGTGGCGGGGGACCATTGCCTGGCGGAAGTGGCGCGGGCAATCAAGGGTTGCTGCCACCGCAAAGCCGATTTGGCGGTGCGTTATGGCGGTGAGGAGTTTGCGGTGCTGCTGCCCGACACAGACCTTCACGGCGCGCTGGTGATTGCCGAGCAGATCCGCCGCAGCGTCATGGACAAGAACATCACCCACAGCGGTTCTCCCACGGGTAACGTGACGGTCAGTCTGGGCTGTTATTCGTTTGTGCCGACGGGGCACGACAGCATCGAAGTGTTCATAGAGCGCGCGGATGCAGCGCTTTATCAGGCCAAGCATTCGGGTCGAAACCGTGCGGCGGTGCTGTCGATGGAGGGCGGCGTGGAGGCGTTGATGCGCTCTGATCGTTGAGACATTTGCACCGTTGTTTCAGTCCTGCAACAGTCTTGTCCGTCTGTCTACCCGTCAGATCCGTCTGATTTGATCGTCTAGAGTTCCGGTAGCCCCGTCGAACCCGGCAGGGTTTCCCACAGCACGGACAATCGCCAAAATGTTGATACCTCAAGCATTGACAGCCGTTGCTCTAACCCTTGCAGCCTGCGCTGTCTTTCCGCTGGCCAGCCAGGCTCAATCGAATATCCCGCCGCAAGAAGCCAACGCCTTTGTGACGGTGCCGCAGTACCCGTCCGAAGATTTCCAAGCCGTGGTGCAATCGAACGTCGACACGTTGTATTCCATCGCCTGGCTCGATTTGACCAAGGGGCCGCTGGTGATTACCGCGCCGGACACCGCCGGGCAATTTTACGTGTTGCCCATGCTCGACATGTGGAGCGATGTGTTCGCCTCGCCGGGTGGATTTGCGACGGGCACGCAGGCCAGTGAGTTTCTGGTAACGCCTCCGGGATGGACCGGAACGGTGCCGGCAGGACTGAATCATTTACCGGCGCCCACGCCCTTCGTCTGGGTCGTCGGTCGCACCGACATCAGCGGGGCGGTGGACTATGCGACGGTGAACAGGATTCAGGCGGGCTACACCGTGACGCCACTGTCGCTGATCGGCAAAAGCGCCGAGCCGGTCGCAGTCCATGCCCGAGTGGTCACGGCGGGTCGATGAGTGCCGACACTCTCGGCGTTTGGGGCAACGACGTTAAGAACACTGAATAGAAAGCAGCCGAATTTTTTCCCCGTCATTGGCCGCTTCTGCGCGTCCAGCTGCCGGTCCCGCCTCCTGCACCGCCGGTCCCACCGCCGGCAGCGCCTGTGCCGCCGCCCGCTCCCGAGCCGCTGGCACCGGCATTGCCGCCATTGCCTTCTCTCGATGAGCCATATCCGCCTTTTCCCCTGTCAGGGCTATATCGCCCTGAGGGCTGATCCGGAGAGTGATTGGGCGACAGGGTCGAGCGGCCGCCAGACCAGGACCGGGTCTCGCTTGCCTCATTGTCGTTGCCGGAGGCGGCGCAAGTGACCCCTGTTGCTGCGGCCAGCAAACCCGTCAACAACAGCGTGGTGATTTTGATGTTCATCGGCGCACGTCTCCCGGGATGAGTCGTTACCTGCTGATGGTGTAACGGGGACGGCGGAGAGTGTTGGCGGGATGACGAATGGTGATGACGCCTTCGCGAGCAGGCTCGCTTGTCTCCCACAGGGATTGCGCTGAACCTGTGGAAGCGAGCCTGCTAGCGATGGCGGTTTCAAGCGTGGCTCAAGCCTCGGGCACACCGTTCTCCCACGCCGACCAATTGTTCAAAATTTCCTGCACCAACGGATTCCCCGTCCGGTACAGGTTCTCCAGCGCCGGCACAAACCCGCCCTGATCCGCATACTTGAGCAGGTTGTCCACTTCGCTCTGGCCCGGTGCCGGTCGATCAAAATCGGAGCCCGCGCGCACCACCGCCAGGCGTTGCACATCCACCAACCCTTCACGACTGGCCCGCAACAGCGCTTCGTAGGTGGAGTTGTCTTCCTGTTGCGTCGTGCAGTATTCGCCTTTGTTGTCGGTCAGGAGTTTGGTCCAGACCTCGGCACGCTCACTCAAGCGCGTCCCGGAAAACCAGGTGTTGCCCGCCAGCGTGTCGCACTGCGTCACCACTGGCGGCTGATTGGCCGGGGCAGACGGGTACTTCAGGCGCCACGCCGCCGATTCCTTGCTCTCGCTCAGTTCCACTTTTTGAGTCAGCGCGAATGCCTTGGCCTGCAACGTCGGATTGAGCTCGAACACTTCGGTCTTGTAGTCCAGCGGCGGTTTTTCGTTCGGGCCTTTGGTGTTGATGCCGATGTACCCGGTCGGCCAGTCTTTCGGCGCGTCTCGCGAATCCAGTTCCCACTGGGTGCCGAACTCCACCAGGTAATGCGCCCACGCGGTGGTGCCGATGGTCCCGTGTTTCGGGCTGATGCCGGCGATTCCGGCGATCAGGAAGTAGCTTTTACGCAGGTCGAATTTGGGCGACAGGGCCAGGGCCAGTGTCGACGCCGCGGCGTTGGTCTGGCCCATGCCAGTGACCATCAGGCACACCTGCTGCGTGTTGCAGCGAATGGTCGGGTACTCGGCGGACAAGCCCGGCACCCGGACTTCTTGCTTGAGTTCCAGGCGATCGATCCAGTTCTGCGCCTCGGGGGCGAACATGGTGATCAGCATCACTTTCGGCTGGATCGGCGCTTCGCTCGCCCAGGCAGTGGAAGAGAGCAGGGCGGCACAGGCCAGGGAAATACGCGTCATTGCATTCATAAAACCTCCAGGTTCAAACATGCCTCAGAACTGATAACCGATGCCGGCGTAATAACCCCAGCCATTGGAACGTGCGCGGAAGTCGCCGTCGCCGAAATTCAACTCGCTGCCATCGTCCCAATTGCCGCCGTTGTGGAAATAACGGCCGACCAGGGTGAAACGCAAGTGGGTGAACGAGTACAGCAACACGTTGGTGGCGACGGTGGCGTTGGCCGTGCGGGCCGGGTTGTCCTTGTGCAGGTCCGAGCCGAAATCGAAGTTGGTAAAGCCAATGTACGTCAGCGACGCACCGTTGCTGAAACTGCTGATCGGCACGATGTATTTGAGCTGGGCGCGGTAGCCGTCCCACGAGTATTCGTTGCTGGCGCCGTAGTTTTCCCACTGATAACGCCCGTAGAAATTCGCCGACAAGTTGACTCGCGAGTGGGTGTCGATGTCGGTGCCCAAGCCGCTGTACAGCGTATTGGCGCGGTTGGCGCTGTTGCTGCCGTGGTCGTAGATCCAGTCGAACGCCACGTACCACTCTTTGAACGGCCCGATGGCCAGGCTGCGGCCGGCGAGGTAGTCGATGGAGATGCGCGGTTCGTGTTCCATGAACACCGGTGAGCCGTGGTCCCACACGCCTTTGTCATGACTGTTGCCGATGTCGAAGATCTTCGGGATGTCGATGTAGCCGTACAACTCGAACGGACCTTTACGCCCGAAGTACTCGTACTCCAGGTAAATATCGTCGGCCGGTTGCGGGCCGAAACTGATGTCTTTGCTGCCGATGACGGTCAGGTCCTGGTTGAACCAGTCCGACAGGTACACGCCTTTTTTCGGCGGGCTGGCTTCAGGGCTGAGGGTTTCGCCTTGGGCGGATTCTTCGGCGGGGGCGGGTTGCGCCAAAACGGTGCTGCTGAGTAGTCCTGTAACGCTGGCCAGCAGCAAGGAAACAGCAAAGTTGCGCGAGCAAGTCACGCGGCTGGACGTGCGGTGCATTAAAAGTCCCTTTTCGTGCGGATCGAAGGCCCGGTTCTTCGGGCTTGCGCAGTAAAGTCGCGAAAACGTCTGTATCAACGACTCGCAAACGTTTGCACAACGCATACCAGTTTTGCTCAAGGCATGGAAAAGAAAGGTAAATCAGGTTTTTTACTGTCGATCAGGTCAGGTTCAGGCCTCGAAACACGCTGTAGGAGCTGTGTAGGAGCTGTGTAGGAGCTGTCGAGTGAAACGAGGCTGCGATCTTTTGACTTTGATTTTTTAAAAAACAAGATCAAAAGATCGCAGCCTCGTTTCACTCGACAGCTCCTACACCGCTCTTACACAGGATGTGCGTTGCGCCTTCAATGACCGCCGATGCTAGACTCGGTCGCATTCATTTTCCGAGGTGTGGCCCCATGAGCGAGCCGATTCGTCTGACCCAATACAGCCACGGCGCCGGGTGCGGCTGCAAGATTTCACCCCAAGTGCTGGAGGTGATTCTGGCCGGCAGCGGGGCGCAGAACCTCGATCCCAAACTCTGGGTCGGCAACGCCTCGCGTGATGACGCGGCGGTCTACGCGATCGACGAAGAACGCGGCGTGGTTTCGACCACCGACTTCTTTATGCCGATCGTCGACGACCCGTTCGATTTCGGCCGCATCGCCGCCACCAATGCCATCAGCGATATCTACGCCATGGGCGGTGATCCGTTGATGGCGATTGCGATCCTCGGCTGGCCGGTGAATGTGCTGGCGCCGGAGATTGCCCGGGAGGTGATTCGCGGCGGACGTTCGGTGTGTGACGAGGCGGGCATTCCGTTGGCCGGTGGGCATTCCATCGACGCCCCGGAGCCGATCTTCGGCCTGGCCGTGACCGGTCTGGTTGAAAAGCGCCACATGAAGCGCAACGACACCGCTACCGCCGGCTGCCTGCTTTACCTGACCAAACCGCTTGGCATCGGCATCCTCACCACCGCCGAGAAGAAGGGCAAGTTGCGCACGGCCGACATCGGCCTGGCCCGCGACTGGATGTGCACCCTGAACAAACCCGGCAGCCGTTTCGGCAAGCTCGACGGCGTGACGGCGATGACCGACGTCACCGGCTTCGGTTTACTGGGGCATCTGGTGGAAATGGCCGATGGCAGCAATGTCACCGCACGCATCGAATACAACCGTGTGCCGCGTCTGCCGGGGGTCGAGTATTACCTTGATCAGGGCTGCGTGCCGGGCGGCACCTTGCGTAATTTCGACAGCTACGCCAGCAAGGTCGGGCGCGTGCAGGAATTGCATAAACGGGTGCTGTGCGATCCGCAGACCAGCGGTGGCCTGCTGGTGGCGGTCACGCTGGAGGGCAACGAGCAGTTCCTCAACGTAGCCGCCGAACTGGGCCTGTCCCTTGAGCCCATCGGTGAACTGGTCGAGCGACAGACCAACGCGGTCGAGGTGTATTGATGTCAATCGACTTCACCGATTACCGCGACCTCTTTCTCAACGACCGGCCGATGATGGATGCCCGTGCGCCGGTCGAATTCCACAAGGGGGCGTTCCCCGGTGTGGTCAATCTGCCGCTGATGAATGACCACGAGCGGCAACGGGTCGGCACCTGCTACAAACAACACGGCCAGCAGGCGGCGATCACGCTGGGGCACCAATTGGTCTCCGGTGAGATCAAGGCCGAGCGCATCCAGGCCTGGGCCGATTTTGCCCGGGCGCATCCCGAGGGCTACTTGTATTGTTTTCGCGGCGGCTTGCGTTCGCAGATTGTCCAGCAGTGGCTCAAGGACGAGGCCGGCATCGACTATCCGCGTGTCGGTGGCGGCTACAAGGCCATGCGCAGCTTCTTGTTGAACACGGTCGATCAGGCCGTGGCCCAGTGCGATTTCGTGTTATTGGGCGGTATGACCGGCACCGGCAAGACCGAGGTGCTCACGCAGCTGCGCAACGGCCTGGACCTCGAAGGTTACGCCAACCATCGCGGCTCCAGCTTCGGCAAACGCGCCACCGGCCAGCCGTCCAATATCGACTTTGAAAACCGCTTGGCGGTGGACGTGCTGAAGAAGCGCGCCCACGGCATCGAGCAGTTTGTGCTGGAAGACGAGAGCCGCGCGATCGGCAGTTGCGCGTTGCCGTTACCGCTCTATCAGGGCATGCAGCAGTTTCCGATGGTCTGGCTGGAAGACAGCCTGCAAGGGCGGGTCGAACGTATCTTGCGCGATTACGTCGTGGACCTGAGTGCCGAATTCATTGGCGTGCACGGCGATGAAGGGTTCGCGCTGTTTTCCGAGCGCCTGCTGGAGAGCCTGAACAACGTGCAGAAGCGTCTGGGCGGTGAACGGCACCGGCGGATGTTGATCTTGATGGAGGACGCGCTGGCGGAGCAGGCAAGCAGCGGGGCGGTGGATTTGCATCGAGGCTGGATCGAAGGGTTGCTGCGTGAGTATTACGATCCGATGTACGCGTTTCAGCGGGAGAAGAAGGGCGCGCGGATTGAGTTTGCGGGGGAGAAGGGCGCGGTTCTTGAATACTTGCGCGAGCGTGCTACCCAGCGAGGGTAAGGTTGTTTTTGCCGGCCCCTTCGCGAGCAAGCCCGCTCCCACACTGGATCTGTGTCGCACCGGAGATCCAATGTGGGAGCGGGCTTGCTCGCGAAGGTGCCCTTGTAGACACCACAAACCTTGATACCTACAAGGCTTTCATTACGTCGGACACGTCTCCCGCCCATTATCCAGCCCTTGCTTATAGCTGTGGCTCTGCAGACTCGCCTTGCCGTTGTGCCAGGTCAGCGTGAGTACAAACAACGAGTCGTAGTCGCTGGACTCCCAGTCTTCAGTGATCTTCTGTTTCTTGCCGACAGCGTCGCCCGCGACCTTGTTGATCAGCTCGGGCAGGTAACCGTGGGACCAGGCCGTGTAGATGACCGAGTTGTGATACTTGTCGTGGAGCAACTCATCCGCCAGGTCGCTGGTGTCGTTGGCCGAAAAGTTGATGTTCACCGGCAAACCGAGCTTGATCGCGCTGGGGCTGATGGTCATCAGGGGGCGGATGTAGCTGTAGGAGTTGTCCAGTTCGCCTTCCTCGACATTACGGGTCGGGTTGGCGGCAAAGACGTAGTTGGCCTTGCCGAATTTTTCCGGCAGCAAGGTGGCCAGATCGATGGCGCGGTTCAGGCCCTGGCAGTTGAGCTGGCCCAGGCCGCCTTCGGGTTTTTCCGCGTGGCGCAGGAACACCAGGGTCTGGGTCCCGTCTGCCGGTTGGGCGCGGCTTTCGCTGGACTCCAGCGACAAAAACAGTGCGCTCGCCGCCAGCAGGGAGGGCAGGACGACATAGGCACGTTGCTTGAAGCGATTGGCAAATTTGAAAAGGTTCATCATTGGAATAGGTGATCTTCAGCGCATTCGGTTAAGGCTGACAAACCTTTACACCGCGAGCTCCCAGCATCGGGGTGTTTTCCATGTCGTTGGGCCGGTCCGTTTCCGAAAGGGCAGTTCTCAGAGTCCTCTGAAGCCCATTTGGTTCGATTCCGGCGAGTGCGCCGCAATGTACCGGTAACCTTGCATGGGTTGTCGCAGAGGTTATCGACAGGATGTTGCGGATTTATGGACACGGTACACGTCGAGGCGCCACTCGAGGACTGCAACCTTTTGATCTTGCTTATCAGCAACATTGATACGCCAAGTATCCGGTTCCTCCATTATGATCAGCGCTTACTGTTCCCTGTGGATGCTCCCCATGACCGATCTGTCCGCGTTCCCGATTACCCAAAAATGGCCGGCTCAATACCCTGACTGGATCCAGCTGTACTCCTTGCCGACCCCCAACGGCGTCAAGGTCTCGATCATGCTCGAAGAGATCGGTCTGCCTTACGAGCCGCATCGCGTGGGCTTCGACACCAACGATCAGATGTCCCCCGAATTTCTGTCGCTGAACCCCAACAACAAGATCCCGGCGATCCTCGACCCCCACGGTCCAGAGGACAAACCCCTGCCGTTGTTCGAGTCCGGGGCGATCCTGATTTACCTCGCCGACAAGAGCGGCCAGTTGCTGGCGCAGGAATCGGCGGCGCGTTACGAGACGATCCAGTGGTTGATGTTCCAGATGGGCGGAATCGGGCCGATGTTTGGTCAACTCGGTTTTTTCAACAAATTCGCCGGCAAGGACTACGAGGACAAACGTCCGCGTGACCGTTACGTTGACGAAAGCAAACGCCTGCTGAAAGTGCTGGATGGCCGTCTGGAAGGACGCGACTGGATCATGGGCGATCGCTACACCATCGCCGACATTGCGACCTTTCCGTGGGTGCGCAACCTGATCGGTTTCTATGAGGCCGGCGATCTGGTGGGCATCAAGGATTTCCCCAATGTCACACGCGTACTGGAACGCTTCCTGGCGCGGCCGGCAGTGATCCGCGGCCTGGAAATTCCCAAGTAAACCGCTTCGACTTTCTCAAGACCAAGGCAGGCAATGAGCTCATTCGATTTCAAGCAAGTGGATGTTTTCAGCCGGGTGGCGCTCAAGGGCAATCCGTTGGCGGTCGTGTTCGGTGCAGACAGGCTCAGCGATGAACGCATGGCAGCGTTCGCGACCTGGACCAACCTCAGCGAAACCACGTTCATCCTCGAACCGCGCGACCCTCGCGCGGACTATCGGGTACGGATTTTCACCACCCTCAACGAGTTGCCGTTCGCCGGTCACCCGACCTTGGGCACTTGCCACGCATGGCTTGAAGCGGGTGGCGTGCCTAAGGGCGAGGAGATCATTCAGGAGTGCGGCGTCGGTCTGGTGCGGGTCCGCAGGCAAGGCGCGGAGCTGGCTTTTCTCGCGCCGCCCCTGATCAAGACCGGGCCGGTGGACGCCGACGTAGTCGAACGTGTGCGCCGTGGGTTGCGGCTGGAGCCGGGGGCGATTGTCCGGGCCCAGTGGGTCGATAATGGCGCTGGCTGGCTGGCGGTGATGGTCGAGGACCGCCAGCAGGTGCTGGATTTGCAGCCGGATCATTCGCAAATGCTGGGCCTGGCCGTCGGCGTGATCGCGCCGTGGCAGCCTGAGCGCGACGGTGATGACGCGCAGTTTGAAGTGCGCGCCTTCATCTCCGGCGACGGCATGCCGGAAGACCCGGCCACCGGAAGCCTGAACGCCGGGATCGCACAGTGGTTGCTTGCGGAAGGGCTGGCACCGCCGTCTTACGTGGTCAGCCAGGGCCTGACCATGGGCCGCGCCGGACGCATTCAAGTGGAGCGAGTGGGGGAAGAGATCTGGATTGGCGGGTCTGTGGTCACTTGCATAAATGGCACCCTGAAGATCTAACCCTGTGGGAGCGGGCTTGCTCGCGAAGACGGTGTGTCTGGCACATCAATGTTGGATGTGCCGCCGCCTTCGCGAGCAAGCCCGCTCCCACAGGGAACCGCGTTAGACGCGCGCGATTATTGCTGCCCCGGTAACGCAGTCTTGAGTGATCGAGGTTTGTGCCTCACGCCTTTCAGGGCATAAGCTTCGCCCCCTACGACTTTTGTCTCGTCCTCCGTTTTTCAGGAACCCCTCATGTCCAGTCAGTTCCCCGAAGCACGTCCTCGCCGTCTGCGCCGCAATGCGAGCCTGCGCAGCCTGTTCCAGGAAACCGAGTTCAGTTTGAACGACCTGGTGCTGCCGATTTTTGTCGAGGAAGAAATCGATGATTTCGTGCCGATCAAGAGCATGCCTGGCGTGATGCGCATTCCGGAATCGAAACTGGCGGGCGAGATCGAGCGCTACGCCCGCGCCGGGATCAAGTCGGTGATGACGTTCGGCGTGTCCCATCATCTGGACAGCAGCGGCAGCGACACCTGGAGCGACAACGGCCTGGTGTCGCGCATGTCGCGCATTGCCAAGGATGCGGTGCCGGAGATGATCGTGATGTCCGACACCTGCTTCTGCGAGTACACCGACCACGGCCATTGCGGCGTGATGCACAACCACGAAGTCGACAACGACCAGACCCTGATCAACCTCGGCAAACAAGCCGTGGCGGCGGCCCGGGCCGGTGCGGATGTGATTGCCCCGTCAGCCGCCATGGACGGGCAGGTCCAGGCCATCCGCCGCGCACTCGACGCAGCCGGTTTCACCCAGACCGCGATCATGGCCTATTCGACCAAGTTCGCTTCTGCGCTCTATGGGCCGTTCCGCGAAGCCGGCGGCAGTGCGCTCAAAGGCGACCGCAAAAGCTATCAGATGAACCCGATGAACCGCCGCGAAGCGGTGCGCGAGTCGCTGATGGACGAGCAGGAAGGCGCCGACGCGCTGATGGTCAAACCGGCCGGCGCGTACCTGGACATCATCCGCGACATTCGCGAGGTGTCGCGTTTGCCGCTGTCGGCGTATCAGGTCAGCGGCGAGTACGCGATGATCAAATTCGCCGCACAGGCCGGGGCGATTGATGAAGATCGCGTGGTGCGTGAAAGCCTTGGCGCGATCAAGCGGGCGGGGGCGGACCTGATCTTCACCTACTTCGCGATGGACCTGGCCCTGGCCGGGATCTAAACCTCACCAACTATCCCCTGTGGGAGCGGGCTTGCTCGCGAAAGCGGTGTATCAGTAAACACATTTGTTTACTGATACACCGCTTTCGCGAGCAAGCCCGCTCCCACATTTGATTTGTGGTGATCTCAAGGGCTGCCGAAAAACGGCCGGATTCCATGCTCCTTGAAATACCGCTCAATCACCTTGGGATCAGCCGAGTTATCGGCAATCGCTACATATGTATCTGGCCGCAGCAGGTAAAACCCAGAACGCCCCAACCCCGCCGCTTCAAATGCCGGCCGCCAGCCGAACACGTGCAACGGCAGGTGATGCTCGTGGCACCAGGCGATCATTTCGTCGCTGGTGTCGCCATACACATGCACTTGCCAGGTCAGACACTTCAGCGATTCGAAATTGTCACCCTCACCGTCGTGCGCCCAGGGCAGGCGGTCGCCGCCATGAACGTGGCCGGAGACACCCGTGCTCAACGCTGTCCCACGATAGTTCAGGGTGATCTGCGACACCGTGCGAAACAGAAATTCACGGGATGTCTCGAATGAGGCCATTTTCGGGATCAGGAACGGTGCCAGCCGGGTGCGCAGCAAATCGGCCATGCGCCCTTCGGCGGTGACGAAGGTGAACACACGGTCGGTGGTGGATACGAGTTTGCGGGCGAAGGCGATGCGTTCGGTTTCGTAGGTGTCGAGCAACGTGGCCGTGGCGCCGCCGCTCAAGACCGCCGCCAGTTTCCAGGCCAGGTTGATGGCATCGCCGATCCCGGTGTTCATGCCCTGGCCACCCGCCGGGCTGTGGACATGCGCGGCGTCGCCCAATAGAAAGGCGCGACCGTTGCGAAAGTGATCCGCCACGCGGTGATGCACCCGATAGGTCGAGAACCAGTTCACTTGATCAATCTGCACCTGCATATGCTCGATGGCCCGGCTGCTGACGTCTTCAAACTGCAGGGTCTCAGCACGGTCGGCGCGCTCGTCGCGCACGGTGCCGATCAAGCGGGCGCGGCCTTCATCGGCTAACGGAAACACCGCGAGAAAGTCCGCTTCATCCAGGTCCAGGTGCAGCTCGCCGTTGAATGTCGGACCTTGGGCCTGCACATCGGCTACATAGAAAATCTGCTGATAGGTGCCGCCGGGAAAACCGGTGTCCAGAGTCTTGCGCACGATTGATCGGGCGCCGTCGCAACCGGCCAGGTAACACGCCTGGCAGATTTCCTGCTGGCCATCGGGCAAGCGCACTCTTGCGCTGATGCCATCGCCGGTTTCCTCGAAATCCTCCAGCTCAGTGTCGCGCTCGACCTTGATACCGAACCCTTCGAGGCGTTCAATCAGCAGCTGTTCGTGTTCGTCCTGAGGGAACATCTCGAGAAACGCGTAAGGCGTCAGCCCCTCGCCGATGCCGGTCAATGGCAGGCGCGCCACGGGCTCGCCCTTGACCCAGAAATTCGCCGCGTCCACTCGATGGCCTTTCTGTACCACGGCATTGCTGAGGTCGAGTTGGCGATAAAGCTCCAGCGTCCGTGCCTGAACGGCCAGCGCTCGGGACGTGGTGCCGGGGGCCGATGTCTTATCGATAATCCGTACCCGAATCCCCAGTTTGCTCAGCCACAGCGCCAGTACCAGCCCGGTCGGGCCGGCGCCGACGATCAGCACGTCGCTACGGTTCATGAGCCTGTCCTCCTCGGTGTGTGGCACAAGTATGGTCCAGCCCGGGGATATGAAAAGGCCCGCTGCCCAACGGAAAAAGGCCCCGCAACCGTGAAGTTACGGGGAGATGCAGGGCAAGGGGAACAGGGGATGGCGGCAGGAGTCATAGCCTGCGCCATGCCATTGATCGTATGGTTAACCCGGTTCAGCAGAGTTGATGGAGCACCATGCAAGTCAATCGATTGATCATGAGCATCGCGGCATTGCTGGTCTTGGCCGGTTGCGGCACCCAGCGCACTCAGGAGTTGCCGGCCCGCAAACCCGCCGAGGTCAAGGCTGAGATCGTGCGCCTGCTGCCGGCCAAAACCGTTGACCGCCAAGGCTGGGCCACGGACATCTACGCCGCATTTGCCGCGCAGAACATCTATCCCTCCACGCAAAACCTGTGTTCGGTAATCGCGGTCACCGAGCAGGAATCGACCTTCCAGGTCGACCCACCCGTGCCGGGCCTTGGCAAGATCGCCCGCGAAGAGATCAATCGTCGCGCCGCTAAAGTTCATATCCCCAGCCTGCTGGTGAGCGGTGCATTGCAGGTCAGTTCATCCAACGGCAAAAGTTATAGCGATCGCCTTAATGCAGCGCGTAGCGAAAAAGAACTCAGCGCCATTTTTGATGACTTCATCGGCATTGTGCCCATGGGGCGGACCTTGTTTGGAGGGCTCAACCCGGTGCACACCGGTGGACCGATGCAGGTCAGCATCGACTTCGCCGAGCAACAGGCGCGGGATTATCCGTACCCGGTGGACGGCTCGATCCGTCACGAAGTGTTCAGCCGTCGCGGCGGCATGTACTTTGGCATCGCCCATTTGCTCGGGTATCCGGTGAGCTACAAGCAACCGCTGTATCGCTTCGCCGATTTCAATGCCGGTTGGTACGCCAGCCGCAATGCGGCCTTTCAGAATGCGGTGAGTCGTGCGTCAGGCATCCCTTTAGCGCTCGATGGCGATCTGGTTCGCTATGGCGCGATCATGCCCGGCACCACGGAGTTGGCGGTGCGCACGCTCGGCAAGCAATTGGGCATGCGCAACACGACCATTCGGGATCAATTGGAGGAGGGCAAAAACCTGCAGTTCGAGGACACCCAGCTCTATACGCGGGTGTTTGACCTGGCCGAGAAAGCGGAAGGCCGGGGGTTGCCTCGGGCGGTGTTGCCGGGGATCGTGCTGCAGAGCCCGAAAATCACCCGCAAACTGACGACGGCGTGGTTTGCCAAGCGGGTCGATGAGCGTTATCAGCGATGCATGGCCAAGGGTAATTGAAGATCAAAAGATCGCAGCCTCGTTTCACTCGACAGCTCCTACAAGGTTTTGCATTCCCCTGTAGGAGCTGTCGAGTGAAACGAGGCTGCGATCTTGGCGCATTAACAGACGCGCATGAGTTTCCGATGATCGCGGGCGTAAAAAAACCCGGCTGATGAGGCCGGGTTTTTTATTGAGGACTTCGGTAAAACCATTCATTTATACAGCGCGGCTTTCAATCAGACGGTCGGAACCACCTTCAGCGACGCGGTTTTCGATCAGACGGTCGGAACCACCTTCGGCAACGCGGTTTTCAATCAGACGGTCGGAACCACCTTCGGCAACGCGGTTTTCAATCAGACGGTCGGAACCACCTTCAGCGACGTGGTTTTCGATCAGACGATCCGAGCCACCTTCGGCGACGCGGTTTTCGATCAAACGATCCGAACCACCCTCAGCCACGCGGCTTTCGATCAGACGATCCGAGCCGCCTTCAGCGACAACCGGGTGGGCAGAAGAAGCGGCGAAAGCGTTAACTGCAAAAACCGAGAAAGCGATGCTGAGAAGGATTTGGCGTTTCATGATTTTGTGCTCCGGGGTGTAGTTGTTTTGGTATGGGGCCGATCTTACGCCGCGGATTTTTTATGAGAACTTCATTGAGGTGATGGTGAACATCGACGGCAATGATAGGTAGCGCGATACCCCCACGTGGGCGTGATGGTTCAGTCGTCGGATGGCCAAGGTCGGGGCGTTTGACGCTTCTACACTGGATAGCTGGCGCGTGCCTTTGCCCTTGAGGAGTCGACCATGAATGCCAGTTCCTACGTTCCCGCCCACACCGGCCTGCTGCTGGTGGATCCTTACAACGACTTCCTCAGCGAAGGCGGCAAACTCCACGGCCGCGCTCAACCGGTGGCCGACAGCGTAGGCACGCTGGCCAACCTGAAGACGGTGGTGGCGGCGGCTCGCAAGGCCGGCATCCAGGTCTTCTACGTTCCGCACCACCGTGCCGAACCCGATGAACTGGCGCGCTGGAAACACCCGAGCCCCTATCAACAAGGCGCCAGCCGAGCGCAGGTTTTTGCCGCTGGAACCTGGGGCGGCGAGTGGCATCCGGACTTTCAGCCCAAGGCCGGTGACGCGATCGTCAAGGAACACTGGGGTGGCAGTGGTTTCGCCAACACTGATCTGGATTACTTGCTCAAACAGCACGGGATCGACAAGGTCGTGGTGGTGGGGATGCTCGCCAATACGTGCATCGAAAGCACCGCCAGATTCGCCGCTGAACTGGGCTATCACGTCACGCTGGTACGCGATGCCACGGCCGCTTTCAGTGCCGAGGCCATGCACGCCGCGCACGAAATCAACGGGCCGACCTATGCCCACGCGATTGTCACGACGGCGGAGTTGCTCGCGGCGTTCGGCTGATCGCGGTCAGATGACTTTCACTGCCCGACCGATGAATTGAATCGGCCCGGTCGGCTTGCCGATCGGTGAGCCCTGCGGATTTTCCAGCGTCAGTTCGAACAGCTGGTTGGGTTGCAGTGGCGGTAATTTGTCGAGCGGAATGGACAGCGTCTGGCCCGGTTTGACCAACCCCAGAGACACCGGTCCTTGCCAGCCGTCGGCCTTGGTCCAGAACTCGAGCGCCTTGTCGGCCGGGACTTCGACGATGCCCAGCGGAATCAGCTGGATTTCCCGCGGGTTGCTGGCCTGGATCACCCAGCCCGGTGCCTTGTCCTGGGGGCCGACCAACACCACGAGGTAAGTCGGCTTGACGGTGGTTTGCGTCAACATCAACGCGCCGAGCAGCAACGTGGCGGCCAGCCCCGCACCGGCGAGCCCGCGCCACAGCGGCAATAGATTCCACCAGGATAAAGACTGAGCCGCGCTGAACGAAGGTGGCCGATTTACGTTATTCACGCTGCGCTCGATACGCTGCCAAAGGTGTGGCGACGGTGGGTGAGGCTCGGCCAGATCAGTCAGACCGAGCAGTCGACGTTCCCAGGCATCCACGGCGGCCCGTAACTCAGGTTCGTCGCGCAGGCGCTGCCGGACCTGGGTGCGAAGCGCTGCGGGCAGTGTGCCCAACACATATTCACTGACCAGTTCATCGAGCTCTTCCGGCGTTTCATTCGTGGGTTTGCTGATCATCCCATGCACTCCCGCAATGCCGTCAGGCTCCGCTTGATCCAGGCTTTGACGGTGCCCAGCGGGGTGCCGAGTTTGTGTGAGATTTCAGCGTGAGAGTATCCGTCGACGTAGGCATGCAGGATACAGACGCGCCTTGCAGGATCCAGTTGTTCCAGGCAGTGATGAATGCGCCCCGAATGAGCCTGAGCATCGAGTGTTGCGGTGTCCTCTAACTCATCGATATCGCCTTGAATCTCGCGGCTGTTGTCACGGATGAAGTTCAGTGCCAGATGCCGCGTCAGACTGAACATCCACCCCCGCGCCGAACCTCGCGCCGGATCGAACTGCGCGGCGCCGTTCCATATCTTGATGAAGGCGTCGTGGACGATGTCTTCCGCCAGCGCAGTGTCACGCACAAGGCGTTTGGCAACGCCCAGCAGGCGCTGACTCTCCTGCACATACAAATCACGCAGGGCCTGACGTTCACCGCGGGCGCAGGCGGCGATGTGGGCTTCGTAATCGAAAAGAGTTTCGGGCAAGGACACTGTATTCAGCCGTCAATAATGGGCAGCAGCCCCGGGCCACAGGACCGGGGCCAGTGCTGAGCAGCGTAGACCAATTTTGCGCAGGTCTTGTTTCAGTTGGCGGCCCAGAAAATGTAATCCGCCTGGTACTTCACCACTTCTTGCTGGCCCTTGTTGGCCGTCGAACATTCAGTCTTCGGGGCCACGCCACCTTTGAGGGCGACGCGCTGGATGTAACTGACGCCGGTCATCGCACCTTTGCCTTCGGCCGGATTGGCCTTGACCAATTGATAGGGCAGGTTGCCCGGACTCGAAGGCGCGACAGCCAACTGGGTGCCGGTGACTGTCGAGCCGTCTTTCGCCTGCCAGGTCGCTGGCGGCCCGAAATAGGTGCCGATCTGTTTGCCGCTGCGATCATTGAGTACCGCTTTGGGGCCGACAAACAACCATTCGGCCTGACCGGCAGCATTGACCTTGCATTCGTAAGTGATCTCGCCGACACCGGTGGTTTCAAGGGCGACTTTGTGCCCGTCCGGGACCTTGATGCTGTCGGGCACACCTGATTGGGCGTAGGCCATGGAACCCGCGACGAACAAACCGGCAAGGCAAATCAGCTGTTTGGCGTTCATGAATAGCGCTCCGTAAATGAGTAATCTGCTCGGCAGCCTCAGGGCTGCTACAGGTACTACCCATCGGAAAGCGATTTGGATGCAGTGGTATAAAAAGAAATTTTCCAGCATGGTCGGTATCAGATGCTACAACGAGGCAATCTTGAAGGGGGTGCTTATGTACCAGCTCTACGGACACCAGAACTCCGGCGCCGCGGCGATTGAGGCCGCACTCGAGCTCTGTGAAATTCCTTATCGTTTCATCGACGTCGAGTTGTCTGCGGAAGCCGCCAAAGCCCTGGAAAAGCTCAACCCGCTCAAGCAGATTCCGACCTTGCAGCTGCCCGACGGCAGCATTCTCACCGAGAGCGCGGCGATCCTGATTCATCTGGGGCTGGCGTTTCCCGAGTCGAACCTGCTGTCGAAAACGCCCGCCGAGCGGGATCAGGCCATTCGTGGGCTGGTGTACATCGTCAGCAATTGCTACGCGGCCATTGGCATCATCGATTACCCCGAGCGCTGGCTGGTCGAGGCCGATCAGTCGACCATGGAAAACCTCATCGCCGGCGCCCGCCAACGCTTGCACTGGAGTTGGGAGGTGTTTGCCGATCAGTTCTCGGGCGAGTTGTACCTGGACGACGAGACGCCTGGCGCATTGGATGTGCTGGCGGCGGTGGTGACACGGTGGGCGGGCAGTCGCGAGCATCTGCGCAATGCCCGACCCGGTTTTTATGCGTGGCTGACACGCATCGACCGTCACCCGACGCTGGCCCCGGTCTTCGCCCGGCATTGGCCCACCTGAAAACACCACAAAACAAATGTGGGAGCGGGCTTGCTCGCGAAAGCGGTGTATCAGTCGACACTTGTATGACTGACACACCGCTTTCGCGAGCAAGCCCGCTCCCACATTGGGTCGGTGGGGTTTCGGAACTATTCGCCGCGAATGTACTGCTCCAACTGGCGAATCAATTCAGCCTGTTCGGCGATGGCTTCCTTGACCAGGTCGCCGATCGACAACAAACCGATCAACTTGCCGTTTTCCACCACAGGCAGGTGACGCAGGCGTCTGTCGGACATGATGCCCAGGCAGGTATCGACGGTTTGATGGGTGTCCACGGTGATCACCGGCGACACCATGATGTCGCGCACCGGGGTGCCGACCGAAGAGCGGCCATGCAGTACCAGTTTGCGCGCGTAGTCACGCTCGCTGATGATGCCCAGCACCTCGTCATTCTCCACCACGAGCAAGGCGCCGACGTTCTTTTCGGCCATCTTCATCAGGGCTTCCAGCACCATGTGATCGGGTTTGATCTGGTGCACTTCCTGATTCTTCTGATCTTTCAACTTGAGCAGTTGGGCGACGGTTTTCATGATGGCTTCTCAGGTGTTGTCGTTGTTATTGAAGAATCGTAGACCCGGGCGCCGAGGGCAAGGCGCAAAGCGGCAGATAACGCGCAAAAAACGTCATTCGGCGGTTTTTATTCGGTAAACCGGAAGTTTTTCGCTGATCCATGGGCTGAACTCAATCCCCTGTGGGAGCGGGCTTGCTCGCGAAAGCGGTGGGTCAACCAATACAAATGTCGACTGACCCACCGCCTTCGCGAGCAAGCCCGCTCCCACAGGGACCGCAACAGCTTCGAGATGGGGCTATCCCCCGCGATGACGCGTAGAATTGCCGCCTGAATCAAATCTTGAGGTTGCAGTGGTGGATTTACAGCAGGGTTTCGTCCTGACCCGGCATTGGCGCGACACCCCGGCCGGTACGCACGTCGAGTTCTGGCTGGCGACCGACACCGGTCCCCAGCGTATCCGTCTGCCTCATCAACCGTCGGTAGCCTTCATCCCGGCTGTCCAGCGCGAGCAGGCCGAGGCTGTTCTGCGCGGTGAAAAAAACGTCGAGCTAAAGCCATTGGCCCTTCAGGATTTCGAGCACCGCCCGGTGCTTGGCCTGTATTGCCAGCAACACGGTCAGTTGATGCGCCTGGAAACCGCGCTGCGTAAAGCCGGCGTCGAGATGTTCGAGGCCGACGTGCGCCCGCCGGAACGCTACATGATGGAGCGCTTCATCACCGCGCCCGTGCTGTTCGGCGGCACGCCCGGCGACGACGGCTTGCTGCTCGACGCACAGATGAAACCCGCTCCCGACTACCGACCCAACCTCCGGCTGGTCTCGCTGGACATCGAAACCACCGCCCAGGGCGAGTTGTATTCCATCGCCCTGGAAGGCTGTGGCGAGCGCCAGGTCTACATGCTCGGCCCGCCGAATGGCGACGACAGCGCGGTGGATTTCCAGCTCGAATACTGCGACTCGCGAACCGTGCTGTTGAAAAAGCTCAACGAGTGGTTCGCCCGCCATGACCCTGACGCGATCATCGGCTGGAACGTCGTGCAGTTCGACCTGCGCGTGCTGCACCAGCACGCCCGACAGCTGGGCGTCCCGCTGAAACTGGGGCGCGGCGGTGAAGAAATGCAGTGGCGCGAACACGGCAGCCGCAATCACTACTTCGCTTCAGCCGCCGGCCGGCTGATTATCGATGGCATTGAATCCCTGCGCTCGGCGACCTGGAGTTTTCCCTCGTTCAGTCTGGAAAACGTCGCGCAAACCCTGCTCGGCGAAGGCAAGGCGATCAGCACGCCGTATCAGCGCATGGACGAAATCAACCGCATGTTCGCCGAGGACAAACCGGCGCTGGCCACTTACAACCTCAAGGACTGCGAACTGGTGACGCGGATTTTCGCCAAGACCGAACTGCTGACCTTCCTGCTGGAACGCGCCAGCGTCACCGGTTTGCCGGCGGACCGCAGCGGCGGCTCGGTCGCGGCGTTCACCCACCTGTACATGCCGCTGATGCACCGCCAGGGTTTCGTGGCGCCGAATCTGGGGAACAAGCCCGCGCAGGCCAGCCCCGGCGGTTTTGTCATGGACTCGCAACCGGGCCTGTACGAATCGGTGCTGGTGCTCGACTACAAAAGCCTCTATCCGTCGATTATCCGCACGTTCCTGATCGACCCGGTCGGGCTGATCGAAGGCTTGCAGCATCCTGACGACAGTGAGTCCGTACCGGGTTTTCGCGGTGCGCGTTTTTCCAGGACCCGGCACTGCCTGCCATCGATCGTCGCCCGGGTGGCCGAAGGTCGCGAGACCGCCAAGCGCGAACACAACGCGCCGCTGTCGCAAGCGTTGAAGATCATCATGAACGCCTTCTATGGCGTACTCGGCTCCAGCGGCTGTCGCTTCTTCGACACGCGCCTGGCCTCGTCGATTACCTTGCGCGGCCACGAGATCATGTTGCGCACCCGGCAGTTGATCGAAGCCCAGGGCCACACGGTGATCTATGGTGACACCGACTCGACCTTCGTCTGGCTCCGTCGCGCTCATGGTCAGGAAGAAGCCGCGCAGATTGGCCGCGCGCTGGTGGACCACGTCAACCAGTGGTGGCGCGAGCATGTGCAGCAGGAATACGGGCTGGAAAGCGCCCTGGAGTTGCAGTTCGAGACCCACTACAAACGCTTTCTGATGCCGACCATTCGCGGTGCCGAGGAGGGCAGCAAGAAGCGTTACGCCGGGTTGGTCACCCGCGCCGATGGCACTGACGAAATGGTCTACAAGGGCCTGGAAACCGTGCGCACCGACTGGTCGCCGCTGGCCCGGCAATTCCAGCAGGAGCTGTACTCACGAATTTTCCATCGCAAGCCGTATCAGGATTACGTGCGTGACTACGTGCGCAAAACCCTGGCCGGCGAGTTCGACGACCGCCTGATCTACCGCAAGCGCCTGCGCCGTACCCTGGATGACTATGAGCGAAACGTGCCGCCACACGTTCGTGCAGCGCGGATCGCCGATGATTACAACGACCAGCAGGGCCGCCCCCGGCAATACCAGAACGGCGGCTGGATCAGCTACGTGATCAGCGTCGCGGGGCCGGAACCGCTGGAGATTCGCAGCGCGCCCATCGATTACGACCATTACGTCACCCGGCAATTGCAGCCGGTGGCGGATGCGATTCTGCCCTTCGTGGACGACGACTTCTCAACCTTGATTGGTGGGCAACTGGGCCTGTTTTGAGTCCAGCAGCTGCAGCGTCCAGTCATCCCGTATGCCGTGGAAATATTGATCCAGTGCCTTGTGGAAGACACTGCCCTTGGGCGCAATCTGGGCGAACAGGGTCATGGACGAGTGAAACTTGAGGTCATCGGGATGGCCGAATATGCCGGCAATCGAGCTTTTTTTGATGTTCAGCACCAGTTCCGTGCAGTCACACAGTCGTGAACCCAGCAACGGATGACTCAGGTAAGCTACGGCTTCCTCGACGGAACGAATGGCAAAGTGCCTGGACATCTCGCTACCGCCCAACCCGGCAAACTGCGGGAAGATGAACCACATCCAGTGACTGCGTTTGTGGCCAGCCTGCAGTTCTTCCTGAACGCGTTTGAACACCGGGTCTTGAGCCTGGATAAAGCGTGGCAGATTGAATGAGTCATGTGGATCAGTGCTTCTCATGCAGAAGCCCTCTGACAGTACCGCGATGGCTCAGACCATGGCCAACCGGTGCTTGCGTTGTGGCGCTTGAAACGCGTGGTCCAGCGCCTTAAGGTCCTCGTCTTCGAGCCGCAATTGCGCGGCCTGCGCATTCAGTTGCACATGTTCAGGTTTGACCGCCTTGGGGATGGCGATCACGCCAGTCTGTCGCAGAATCCATGCCAGAGCTACTTGAGCCGGCGTGACGGCGTGACGGGTGGCAATCTGCTTGAGTGCCGGATGGGCCAGCATCGTTCCTCCCTGACCGATGGGACAGTATGCCATCAACGGCTGTTGATGCTGTTGGCACCAGGGCAACAGGTCAAATTCGATGCCGCGCTCTTCCAGGTTGTACAGCACCTGATTGGTGGCGCAGTTCGCTGAGTTCAATTCCTCCAGATCGTCGACGTCGAAGTTGGACACCCCCCAACGGCCGATTTTGCCTGCTTCACGCAGGCGCTCGAAGGCTTCGACGGTTTCCTCAAGCGGATACTGGCCGCGCCAATGCAGCAGGTACAAATCGATGTAATCGGTATTCAGACGGCGCAGGCTGCGTTCGCAAGCCTGGGGGATGCCTTGGCGGCTGGCGTTGTGCGGGTAGACCTTGCTGACCAGAAAGACCTTGTCGCGCAGACCGGCGATGGCTTCGCCGACCACTTCCTCGGCACCGCCTTCGGCGTACATCTCGGCGGTGTCGATCAGGGTCATGCCCAACTCGATGCCCAGGCGTAGCGCGGCAACTTCCTTGCTGTGTTGCGAAGAATCTTCGCCCATGCGCCAGGTGCCTTGGCCGATGACCGGTACGTGGACGCCGGCCAATTCGAGGGTCCGCATGAAAACCTCCTTTTTCAGAACCGATGGATACTCTCTGGTTGGCAGCAGAATAGCCCGGTGGTTCCGTCCATAAAATCAAAAGATCGCAGCCTCGTTGCACTCGACAGCGCCTACACACCAATCCCTGTAGGAGCTGTCGAGTGCAACGAGGCTGCGATCTCCTGATCTTCAGTTGGCCGAAAACTTCAGCACGGTGCTCTGGGTATAGGTTTTACCCGGGTCGAGTCGGGTGGACGGGAAGTTCGGCTGGTTAGGCGAGTCCGGATAGTGCTGAGTCTCCAGCGTGAACGCGCCCCAATGCGGATAAACCTTGCCGCCCTTGCCCTTGACCGTGCCGTCTAGGAAGTTGCTGGTGTAGAACTGCACGCCGGGTTCGCTGGTGTAGAGCTGCAAACGGCGCCCGGAGAGTGGGTCGCTGACATCCGCAGCCAGTTTGCCCACGTCACCCTTGGCGTCCAGGGCCCAGTTGAAGTCGAAGCCACCCTGTTTCGGCTCGGCGAATTTAAGTTGTGGATGATCGGCCTTGATGTTTTTACCGATGGCGGTGGGTTGTGTGAAGTCCATCGGCGTACCGGCGACCGGGGCCAGTTCGCCGGTAGGAATCAGCTTGGCGGTGACCGGCGTGTAGTGGGTCGAGTGCAGGGTGACGAGCTGTTTCAGCACATCACCGTTGCCTGCGCCGGCGAGGTTGAAATAGCTGTGGTTGGTCAGGTTCAGCACGGTCGGTTTATCGGTGCTGGCCTTGTAGTCGATGCGCAGTTCGTTGTTCTCGGTGAGGCTGTAGGTGACCTCGGTTTTGAGGTTGCCGGGGAAGCCCATTTCACCGTCCGCCGACAGATACGTCAGGGTCACGCCCACCGAATCCTTGCCTTTGCTCGGCTGGGCTTTCCACACGTGCTTGTCAAACCCTTGCGGGCCGCCGTGCAGCGAGTTGGAACCGTCATTGAGCGGCACTTGATAGCGTTTTCCATCCAGCTCGAACGCGCCGTTGGCCAGGCGATTGCCGAAACGCCCGATGGTTGCGCCAAAGTACGCGGTGCCGCTCTGATAGCCCTGAACATCGTCAAAACCCAACACCACATCGTCGAGCTTGCCGTTTTTATCCGGCACCTTCAGCGACTGCAAGATGCCGCCATAGGTGATGATCGTGGCTTGCAGGCCATGGCTGTTGCGCAAGACGTATTGTTCGACGGGGGTGCCGTCGTTGGTCTTGCCGAAGGCTTTGTGTTCGCTGGACAGGCCAGCCGCTTGAGCGGTGAGGGTGGCGATCATCAGGGACAGTCCGAGGCCGGAGAGCAGGTGTCGGGATTGCAGCATGGTTGAGCTTCCTTCTTGTTGTTTTTGGTATGTAGTCATACTAATGATCGATTTAACAGGCGATCAAGGAAGGATTTATAGCCTATGTGTAAAGTGTTGCAATTAAAAAGTATGACTAATATGGCGATGATCGTTCTGGGCGCAAACGTAAACGGACCATCGGCACTGCACTTTTTCAGCGTTGGCGGCTCTATCCTTGGCCAGCCTGCGGCGATCCCCACCGTCGGCCAATGCCCAAGTTCAAGCACCCATGGCTCGAGTTTTACCCTGCTTCAGTTCATCAATCCGTCGCCAATGCCTGCTGCTGGCCAGCCTGTCGATGCTCTTCGCCAGCGGTTGCAGCCAGCAACAGGGCAGCGACTTCGTCAGCCAGTTCCGCGAAGGCAGCCCCCAGGAATTCCTCCAGACCAGCGTCGACCGCATGGCCACCCTGGCAATGCGCGACAACCTCGACAGCCTCTACTTGCTGATGAGCAAGCTCTACCTGCGCAACCCGGACGAGTTGAAAAAATCCGGCTTCCTCGACGCCCGCACCGCAGGCAAGCAAGTGCGCCTGGCCATCGAACAGCAACAGCCGCTGCCCACCCTGGGTGGCAAGAAAGACCTGGCGGCGCTGAGTTATGCCATGAGCCCGGAGTTTCTCGGCGACCGGGTCGGCGCCTTCATCTACGCCATCGGCAGCATGCTGGTCACTGCCCACGGCAATCGCCTCGAGTTCTACATGACCGATGCGATCAACCCGACCTTCGTCAACAACGCCGCACGCAACATCGAGAAAGCCACCTGGATCCTGAGCCAGCGGCAAAATAAAAACGGCGAGCCCTTGCTGTTCTCCAACGAAATTTCGGAGGAGGGCAGCAACCTGAGTTTTGCCGTGGAGTTCGGCAAGATCGTCGCGCGGCTGGACCTGCTGACGCAGATGCTGGACGAGCGTTATCGGCGGATCGGCCTGAATTACGCCCAGAGTTTGCTGTTTTTGAATTTCTTGCCGGTGCAGTAGATCAACCTCACCACACGCACAGACACCGCAGATCCCTGTGGGAGCGGGCTTGCTCTCGAATGCGGTTTGGCATTCAACACATTTGTTGGCTGACAGTCCGCTTTCGCGAGCAAGCCCGCTCCCACAGGGAGAATGCGTAGACACAGAGAGAATGGCACGTTGTGGAATAACGATAGTCCGCATCGATATAAGTGGTTATAAGAAAAATCGCTATGCTGCGGGCCAGTTTTTTCATGCGTTTTTTGCGGGCGTGTTAATGGATTTCGTTAACTTCGGGTTGGTGGTTGCAGGATTGGTCGTGGGCTTCATCGTCGGCATGACCGGCGTGGGCGGTGGTTCGTTGATGACCCCGATTCTGCTCTGGTTCGGGATCAACCCGGCCACGGCGGTGGGCACCGATTTGCTGTACGCGGCCATTACCAAATCCAGCGGTGTGCTGGTTCATCGCAAGAACAACAACATCGACTGGGCGATTACCGGTTGGCTGACCCTCGGCAGCGTGCCGGCGGTAGCGCTGACGCTGTGGTTCCTCAGCAGTTTGCAGACCTCGCCCGATGCAATGAACGCCGTCATCAAACAGGCGCTGGGCTTCGTACTGTTTGCCACGGCACTGGCGATTTTCTTCAAGAAACGCCTGCTCGACTTCGCCCACAAACGGGCCGGCGGCCAGTACAACCCCAGCGGTTCGCGCCTGAATGTTCTGACGGTCATCACCGGTCTGGTCCTGGGCACCATGGTCGCGCTGACTTCGATTGGTGCCGGCGCCCTCGGCACCGTGGCGCTGTTCATCCTCTATCCGCTGCTGCCGACGCGCCGTCTCGTCGGTACGGAAATCGCCCACGCCGTGCCCCTGACCCTGGTCGCCGGCCTGGGTCACGCGAGCATGGGCAACATGGATTGGCATGTGCTGGGTTATTTGCTGATCGGTTCGCTGCCGGGGATTTACCTGGGCAGTCACCTGACCGGTCGCATCTCTGACGAAGTGCTGCGTCCGTGCCTGGCCACGATGCTGGTGCTGATCGGCTACAAACTGGCGTTCTGAGCCGGCGCTGCTTGCAACATCAGGGGCGCGTGAGAATCTCCAGCAGATGCCCGTCCGGGTCATCGAAGTAAACCCGTCGTCCACCTGTTGCGCAATGACCGCCCTGACCTAAGCTTGGGTCAAGGCGGAACACAATTGCGGTGCGTCACCCGGAACGATCGCCGCGATGCGCAATCATTAGAGCGTGGATATCAAAAGGAGATGCGCATGCTCATCAGGTCTTTGACCCTGACTACCTTGCTGGCTTTCGCCGGCCCCTTGCTCGCCGCCGAAGACGGCTCGCCTCTGGACATTGACAAGGGCAGGGCCCGGCCACTGATTGTGATTGCTCCCAGCACGGTTGACCCAGTCTGGACGGGCCTGAAAAATTCGCTGAATGATCCGGCCAACAAGGAGGGTGTCGCCCAGCGCAATATCAGGGTGTACACGGTGCTGAACATGTTCGGTCAGCTCGACGGCAAGGATCTCGGTCAACAGGACACCATGGCACTGATCCGCTCGCTGAAACTTGGCGCGGGGGCGTTGCCCAAAGTCATCCTGGTGGGCAAGGACGGCGAGAAGAAGTTCGAGAGTTCGGGGGATGAATCAAAATCGGTCGATCTAAAGAAAATCTTCGAAACCATCGACGCCCTGCCGGCGACCGAGAAAGAAGCCGCACCACCGACGGTCGCAACGCCCGTTGTCGCCGAACCAGCCGCCAAAGGCGCCAAGGGTGCAAAACCGGGTAAACCGGCGAAACCGGCTAAGCCCCCTGAAATGCCAGATGATTGAATACCCACTGATCCCTGTGGGAGCGAGCCTGCTCGCGATAGCGGTGGATCAGACTACATCAATGCAAGATGTGCCGGCCTCTTCGCGAGCAAGCCCGCTCCCACATTTTGATCTGTGCAGGGGGCGGGTCTTTGTGTACGCCGCCAAACACTTGTGGGAGCGGGCTTGCTCTCGAAAGCGGTGGATCAGGCACCATCAGAGCCGGATCTGCCGGCACCATCGCGAGCAGGCTCACTCCCACAGGGGCTGTGTCGTTACCAGGTGTAGCGATAACCAACCGACACGGCCCAAGGCTGTTCGATATCGCTGCCTTTGGTGTAGCCCGCCTCGGCGAAGAAGTTGTGCTTTTCAGCCGCCGCCACCCTGACGCCAGCCCCCACTTCGGCCCGTGAGCCCGGCAGGCGGCTGTCGAGTTTTGCTCCGTTGACCTTCACATTGCTGTCGCCCGCATGTTCGGTGATCCACGCGGCCTTGACGTAAGGTTTCACCGCCACGCCAGTGCTCAATCGCAGATCCCGCCCGAACGTCCCGCCCACACGACTTTGCAGCGAAACCATCGAATCCTGCTCGACATCCAAACCATTGCTCGCCGTGTAGCGCCCGCCACTGATCCGCGCCACTTGCAGCCCCACTTGCGGTTCGACGAACCAGCCGGCGTTCAGGTCGATGGTCTTGCCTACTTGAACGTCAGCGCTGACGGCGTGGTTCTTGTAGCGGGCCTTGACCTTGTTGCCGAGGTTGCTGGTGATGTCAATGTTGTTGTCCAGGCGGCTGTATTTCAGCGCGCCATCGACATACAACCTGCTGCGGTCCAGGTAGCTGGCATAACCGCCCAGCGTGGCGCTGTCGATCGTGCCTTTGCTGGCCTCACCGAAGTGCTGCCGCGCCTGGCCCTTGCCGAGCAAGCCGCCCACATACAGCGTGCCGTCGGCGAAGGGCAGGGCAGTGTCGGCGCCGATTTCCATGCCGTTGACCTGTTGCTGGAACGCGCGGCTGGCGCCCGTGTCCAGACGTTGTTCAGTGCCGTAGCCACGGGTCCAGAGACCGCCCTGATCCTTGCCCGAACGCAGATCGCCCAGATGCTGGGTTGTGGCATTCATTTGAGCACCGATCAGCGCAGCGGAGGCGGCGTGGCTGGCGACCGCTGCGTTGGCGCCTTTACTGAGGGTTTGTGCTTGAGGATCGTAGGGTTTCTGACCCGGTTGAGGCGTGACCGGCGGTGGGACGACTACGGGCTTCTCTGGCTGTTCAGTGATTGGCGGGCTGACAGGGTCTGCCGGATCTATCGGATCAACCGGATTCGGATCCTCATCAGGTGTGTTGATACCCGGTTTGGCCAGAAACCAATCGTTGTCGTGTTGCTGCAACGTATAACGATAAGCGCCGACATCGACCGTCTCGCCATAGAGTTTGAAATCACCGCTGCCGCCGTTGCCATCCACCAGCATCAATTGCTGCTGCTCACCGCTCGGCGCATTACCCGAATCGGCGACCACCAATGTGTGGCTGTCGCTGATCGGGCCCTGCACCTTGATCAGGTCGCCTCGCAGTGAGGCCAGGTCCGTGTTCATCAGGAAGGTGCCATTGCCGGTCAGCGGGCCTTTGATCATCAGCGTGTGAAAGCCGTTGACGGCAGGGGCGGCGAACGCCACCTGACCGTCGACATGGTTCGCACCGCCCAGCACCGCATCGCCCTTGAGCTGCAGAACACCACCCGCATTGATCGTTGTGTCACTGGCATCGGCCCGGTCGCCCAGCACCATGAGTCCGCCCTGATTGACGGTGGTGAAATGCACATGGGTGCCCGCCACGCTTTGCATCATCCCGCCCTGATTGACCACGGTGTTGATCACCGAGGCGTTTTCGTCGACCGACAGTTCGCCACCGTCATTGACCGTCGTGCGGTCGGCAGAGCCGTTTTGGTAAACAGCCATCCGGCTGTGGTTGACGTAGGTGTTCTTGGCGGCGGCATCGGCATACACCCACATCGTGCCTCCGTTGAGTTGGGTGTCACTGACCACGGCGTTTTGCGCCACTTCCAGGTTGCCGCCGTTGACGGTGGTGCGCAGGGCCGTGGCTGAACCGACGACGACCATGGTGCCGTTTTCGACGACGGTGCTAAAGGCCGCTCCGGCGTCATAGAGATTCAGCCATCCGTTGCCGTCGACCGTGGTGCCGATCGCGTTACCGGCGTCGAGGATGTGGATGGCGCCATTGTTCACGGAGCTATCGGTCAAGGTGCCGCCTGTGCCGACGGCGAATGTGGAGCCATCGTTCACCACCACGTTTGCCTGAGGCGTTGTCAGGCAATTGCGCGAGTCGCAGCTGGCAGCAAAGGCACCGGCAGGCGCGCAGCCCAGCATCAACAAGGCACCGGAGACCGAAACACGAGAAAACCGCACACCAAACTTAAACATGATCACCCGCCGACCGCATGGAAATGAGCCGCGGATTCTCCGGGTGCGGGCGGGGCGGGTAACGCAGGCGCTTCCCATCTTTTTGTAGGATGCGTCCTACAAAAGTCAGCTGTTGAGCTGCGCTTGGAGGCTGTTTTTCAGGTGTTGCATCTGCTCGACAAAGGCCTGGTGTGATCGACTCAATTCCTCTGCCGGAACCGGCTCGCCACACGCCTGTTCCAGCGCCTCGCAAGCGCTGATCAGTGGCCCGGCATGGATGATCCGCGCGCTGCCGAGGATCTTGTGGCAGCGCCGGCCCATGGCGTTGTAATCGCCTGCGGCATACAGCGCTTGCATGGCGTCGAAGTCTTCCTGGTTGGTGCGCAACACCGTGGCCAGTAACTGGCGAGTCATGGCCGCATCACCGGCGGTAATATCGCTGACCTTCGAGAGATCGAAGCAGGGCGCAGCGACCTGCTGCGCCTGTTCGACCTGCCGAAGATAGCGTTCAAGCGTCGACCGGGTAACGGGTTTGAACAGGCAGTCGTTCATTCCGGCGTCCAGGCAGCGCTGGATTTCCTGGGGCTGAGCGTTGGCCGTCAGCCCGACCACGTGGGCCGCGGCACGTCCTTTTCGAGCCTCGACGGCCCTGAGTTGGCGGGTCATCTGATCGCCGTTCATCTGCGGCATATTGCAGTCGGTGATCACGTAGTCGAAGGCCTCCCGATCCCACAAGCGCAATCCCTCAAGCCCGTTTTCGGCGCACGTCACGCGCATGCCCAACGACTCCAGTTGATGCTGTAGCACCACACGGTTGAACTCGTGATCCTCGACGATCAGGATGTTGCGCACCGGCAGCGGTGGCAGGTCTTCAACGCTGAGCAAAGGCGCCAAGGGTTCGTCGGGCGCCAGGACGACGTCGAGTTCAAGGGTGAAGCACGAGCCTTGTCCCGGTTCACTTGCACAAGCCAGTCGCCCGCCCATCAACTGCGTCAACTGCTGACAGATCGCCAGGCCCAGGCCGGTGCCAATCTGCAATTCACTGTCGCTGGATTCGAACTGCGTATAGGGCTGGAACAGCCGCTCGCGCTGCTTGTCATCCATGCCGATGCCGGTGTCCTGAACCCTCAGGCGCACATGGGCGATGTCTTCATCCGGTTCGATCATCAACTGAACCATCACCGAACCCTGCGGGGTGAATTTGATTGCGTTGCTGATCAGGTTGGACGCGATTTGCCGGAACCGCAGCGAGTCCATTTTCACCGCGATATCCAGCCCCTGGTTGATGAATTCCAGGGCTACGTTTTTCTGCTGCGCAAGGCTGGCGAAACTCTGGATCACCGTGCTGACCAGTCGCTCCGGGTGGCAAGTGCCGCTGCGCAATTCGAACTGGCCGGATTCGATTTTCGACAGGTCGAGAATCTCGCCGATCAGCTCCATCATGCCGCTCGCGGACTGTTGCGCGATGTCGATCAGTTGCGTGTCGGAGCGCTCGCGCAGCAGTTCCAGCACGCCGATCAAAGCACTCATTGGTGTGCGGATCTCGTGGCTCATCACCGCGAGGAAATGACTTTTGCCCCGGTTGGCCGCTTCCGCCAAGTCCTTGGCCTGATGCAGCGCGTGCTGCAAATGTTGTTGTTCGGTGAGGTCGATCCAGCCGCCAATCACTCCAGTCATGGTGCCGTCGGAATCGCGGTAGGGCAGGGCCCAGTGGTAAATGTGATACGTCTTGCCGTTAACCGTCATGGTGAAGTTGTCGAAGGACGGCTCGCCGCTGTCGAGGGTCGCACGATGAATGCGTTTGTAACTCCAGGCGTCTTCGGGGGCGATGATGTTCGCTTCGATCAAGCCTTTGCCCTGCACCTGCTCCAGTTCGATTTCCATCACTTGCAGGTAGGCGCGGTTGCAGGTCAGCAGCAAGCCTTGACGGTCGCGCACATAAATCGGGTGCGGCGTGCCGTCCACCAGCACTTTCATGAACACCAATTGGTCGTTCAGGGCTTTCTGTGCTTTCTGGCGTTCGGCGATTTGCCGGCGCAAGCCGAAGTTCCACGCCAGGATAGCCAGCAGCACCACCAACAGCCCCAGCACGGCCTTGTAGAACCAGCTCTTGTAGGCGTTCCAGCCGCCCTGGCTTTCCTGCGGGTTTTGCCAGCGGTTGGCCAAGTCGCTGAACTCCTCGGGACGGATATCGAGCAGGGCTTTGTTGAGGATCGAGATCAGCTCTTCGTTCTGATGCCCGGTGGCAAAACCGATCAGCGCGGGTTGGGAGCCGATCACCGAATCGATCTGCAGGCGGCCACGGAAAAAACGGTCGATCAGGTACGTGGCGCCCAGTTGCGGCTGGATGACACCCTCGACCCGCCCTTCAGCAAGCAACTCATACGTCTCGATGGGCGCGTCGACTTCCACCCGTTCAATGTCCGGCCACTCGCGCTCCAGCCAGTTGGCAGCAGCCGAGCCTTTGACGATCGCCACTCGCTGGCCTTTCATGCCGGTGAGGCCCGCATGTTCGGGTTGTGTACGCGTCACCAAAACAAAGGGGTTAACCACGAAGGGGCGGGAGAACATCAGGTTGGGTTCGCGGCGTTCACTGTAAGTCAGCGCGCCGATGATGCTCACCGGGTCCCGCTGCACACGGCTGACCATGGCGTCCACGGAGGTGATTTTGTTCGCGCGGAACACCAGCCCTGTGCGGTCGTTGATCAGTTCCAGCAAATCCGCCGCCATGCCGCGTAATTGACCTTCAGCGTTGAAAAAACTGAAGGGCGAATACAAGTCGTTGGCCAGCACGTCGATGTGTGGATGGTCCTTGATCCATTGCTGTTCCGCCGTGGTCAGTTGCAGGCGGCTGTAACCCAGCCTTGGATTGGCGCCGATGCCCCAGCGCCGGGCGATCACGGCGCGCTCCTGAGGCGAAATGTTCGCCAGGGCGCTGTTGAGCAGCGTGCGTAACTGGCTGTCCTGGCGCTGCACCGCAAAGCTGAAGCCCAAGCCCTCGGAGTCGCGCTGAATGGTCTGCTTCAGGCTTTGCTGATAACTGCGTTCCACCAGGTACTGCGCGGAAATCGCGTCGGTCAGCAGCACCCTGTCTTCACCGTAGGCGACCAGGCCGAGGCCTTGTTCCGTGGAGTGCACCGACTCCACCTGCAACTGCGGAAACAGGGCGCCAACACGCTCCTGTTGAATCCAGTCGGGGTCGAACAACACCGTGGTGCCGGCGGGTGGTTTGTCCTCAGGCCAATGCGTACCGAACTTGCTGATCAACACCGCCTGGTCGTAGGCGTAAGGCGCGCTCAGCAGCAGATCGGCGTGGACGGCTTCGAGGTGATTGATTCGTGGCACCAGGTCGACTTCACCGTGTTGCAGCGCCACCAGGGCTTGGTCCTGGCTGGCATAACGATTGACCTGCAAGCGCACGCCCAATCCACGGGCCAGCACATCGAGGTAATCGGCGGAGAGACCTTCGTAGTCCTTTTGATTGGCGGTAATGTCCAGCGGCGGCCGGTCCGGCAGGTACACGCCGACCCGCAGCGCAGCTTTGTGATCGAGCCATTGGCGCTGCGCAGCCGTGAGCGTGATCACGATGCTGCTATCCGCAGCGCGGCTGAGCAGTGACAGCGGTTCCGCGGCGGCGTGAGATGACAGGAGCATCAACACACCCAGCAGCACCCGACGGATCGCGGTCATGAGTCAGACCAGGTCATTGCGTTTGGCGAATTCGATCAGTTGCAGCAGCGTCGAGACGTTGAGTTTTTGCATCAGGCGGGTTTTGTAGGTGCTGACGGTTTTGTTGCTGAGCAGCATGTCGTCGGCAATTTCCTTGTTGCTTTTGCCCAGCGCCAGGCCATGCAGCACCTTGAGTTCACGGCGGGTGATGGCGCTGAGCAGTTGCGCATCGTTGCGGGCAAAATCGCTTTTGCGCACCGAATCGAACGTACTGACGGGAAACCACGACCTGCCGCTGGCCACGGCTTTGAGCGCGGCGGCGATTTCTGCCGGATCATCAATTTTCGATAAAAAGCCCGACGCACCGGCACGCAGGCATTGCGCGGCGTAAGCCTGACTTTTCAACCCAGTGTGCACCAGCACATGCGCCGGGCTGCCGCCGATGCGCAACCGGTCAATGACCGCCATGCCGTCGAGTTGCGGGATGTCGAGGTCGAGCACAATGGCGTCCGGCTTGAGTTCAAACGCCTTGCTGAGGGCGTCCACACCGTTGTCGCACTCGCCGACAATCTCATGGCCCTCACGGGCCAGAATCATCCCGATCGCCATGCGCACCACCGCGTGATCATCGACCAACAGCACTTTCATAGGTCAGCCCTCATGCCCTGATTCAGCATAGTCCCGGCGCTGGAAAGCAGCGTGCAGGGGCTGATGCGTGGTGGGGTGGGAGAAAAAAGAGGGCGATGCTACTTGGTTTGGTGAGGGGATGTAATCTCATGGGGCCAATGGTCGTAGCAGCTGCCGAGTAGCGCGAGGCTGCGTTCGGCTGCGCAGCAGTCGTGAAATCAGGCACTGCGGTCTATCAGGTAAACCGCGTGCGCAGGATTTACGACTGCTGCGCAGCCGAACGCAGCCTCGCGCTGCTCGGCAGCTGCTACAAAAAAGCGTGGGTTCTGCGTGGTTTTTTATTGATTTCATTGGTCTCGGAAATTTCCTTCAAGTCCTGTCGGACTTCATGAACTGGTTTCTGTCAGAGCGCATCGCTAGCCTTCGTCATCCACCGCAACCATCGCGGTCGGACGTGGGAATCCGCAACACTGAGGGATCCAGGGACGAAAAAACCAAATGGCCAGAAAGGAGCCTCGTCTATGAAGAAGTTCGGCAAAAATGATCCGCAACGCCCAACCGATGCCAGTCACCTGAAGCTCGTTCGGCTGGGCGAAACGACCGGACAAGACACCAGCATTCGCGCGCGCAAGCCCAGGCGTTCTGTTCCGATCAACCAGATCTTGTCTGTTGCCCCGGGCGTCGACACCATCACGCTCTTGCGTCAGGCCAGCGAAACCCTCGCTTCCCTGAATGCCGTGATCGTGAATTTTGCCTTCAAGCTCGATGGCTCGAACCGCGCGATGCTGGGCGCGATTCAGCAGTTGGCGGGGATTGCGGAGTTGTTGGTGAATCAGGCTCGGGACAATCTTGATCCGCGCAACGATGCGCCTGAGGCTCCAACGCCGACCCGGCATTGAGCTGATGCAATAACAAAAATGGGCGACCTCAAAAGGTCGCCCATTTTTATTGCCGAACGATATTTGTAGCAGCTGCCTCGCAGGCTCGACAGCTGCTACAGGGGGCTGTGTTGCTCCGGGTTATTCCGTCAGGGCGGTCAATAGGTTGTGAGCCAGCTTGATTCGCTCAGAATTCGGGTAATTCTTGTTCGCCAGAATCACGATGCCGATGTCTTTAGACGGCACGAACGCGACATAAGCGCCGAATCCACCCGTCGACCCGGTCTTGTTGAACCATGCTGCGTCTTGCGCAGGTTGCGGCGGGTTCAGCCACTGGACTTTGTGCGCCTGCATCGCCATCTCCGTTGAGTTGCCACTCAGCAACGTATCGAGGCTGACCGGATAGGGGTAGTGCTCCCAACCCAAGCCCTGCGTCATCTCGCCCACGGTGTAGAAACCGCTGTGAGTGAGGGCGATCGCTTGCTGCAACGGCTTCTCAAGCGTCGCCGGTTTCAGGTTCGCTTCAACGTAGCGAAGCAAATCCGCCGCGCTGGTTTTTACGCCGTACGCCTCCGAATCCAGCGCGCCCGGGCTCACCCGCACCGGTTTGCCATCCTTGCCATAACCCTGGGCATAAAGCCCCATTTGATCCTGTGGCACCTTGAGGTAGGTGTGCTTGAGGCCGAGTTTGGGCAGCAGGGTTTTTTCCATCAACTCATCGAATGGCTGGCCCATGCTTTTTGCCGCCAGATAACCGGACAGCCCAAGGCTGGGATTCGAGTACTGACGGTGGGAGCCCGCGGTATATACCGGTTTCCACTGTTTGAAGTAAGCCAGCATTTTGTCTGAACGGTCGGACTCGTCAGGGAATTGCAGCGGCAGCCCGCCAGCGGTGTAAGTGGCAAGTTGCAACACGCTGATGCTGTCGAACGCGCTGCCTCGCAACGCCGGCCAAACCTGGCTGGCCCGGTCAGACAAGGACAATTTGCCGCTGGCCTGGGCGTAGGCGGTCAGCGTGGTTGCAAAGGTTTTACTCACCGAGCCGATTTCGAACAGGGTGTCTTGGTTGACCGGTTTGCCGTCCTCTTTCGAGGCCACGCCGTAATTAAAGTAATGCTGCTGACCGTTCAAGGTGATCGCGACTGCGACACCGGGAATATTCTGTTGCTGCATGACCGGCCCGATGGCGGCTTTCACCAGCGCGTCGAGTTGATCGTCGGATTTTGTCGTGGCCATACAGTGACTTGCACCGAGCAGCAGGGCGAAAGCGCTGAAGGACGCCAGTCTTGGCAGATGAAATTTGTACATGATTGGAACCACTCTCCATGAGTTGCCATTACTTTAACCGCTACACTCCGAACGGATTCAAAACCGGACGGCTAACGGGCGCGCCCAATCTAGGCGCGCGGGTGACAATCGACAATCGACGATATTTCGGGTTAGCCATTAGAAAAATTTGGGAGTGGACATGATTCGTCCTCATCTGCCGCTGAATGCGCTGCGCGCCTTCGAGGCTTCCGCGCGCCATTTGAGCTTCACTCGGGCGGCGGTGGAGCTGTTCGTCACGCCGGCAGCGGTCAGTCATCAAGTCAAAAGCCTTGAAGCCCAGCTTAACGTGACATTGTTCAAACGCTTGCCCCGCGGCTTGATGCTGACCAGTGAAGGCGAAACCTTGCTGCCGGTGTTGCGCGAGTCCTTCGACCGAATTGCTGAAACCCTTGAGCGTTTCGAGGGCGGGCATTTTCGTGAAGTCTTGACCGTCGGCGCCGTGGGGACGTTTGCGGTGGGTTGGCTGTTGCCGCGCCTGGCGGACTTCCAGTCGAAACATCCGTTCATAGATTTGCGCCTGTCGACCAACAACAACCGGGTGGATGTGGCCGCCGAAGGCCTGGATTACGCGATCCGGTTTGGCGCTGGCGCCTGGCACGGGATCGAAGCGTTAAAACTGATCGAGGCGCCGTTGTCGGTGCTTTGCGTTCCAGAAATAGCCGGGCAATTGCAAGAGCCCGCCGATTTGCTCAAGCAGACGCTGCTGCGTTCCTACCGCACAGACGAGTGGCCCGAGTGGTTCCTGGCCGCCGGGTTGCCGACCAATACGCCAGCGCCCAAGAGCATCGTCTTCGACTCCTCGCTGGCCATGATGGAGGCCGCGCTACAGGGCGCCGGCATCGCCTTGGCGCCACCGCTGATGTTTGCCCGGCAACTGACGGCGGGGGCAATCGAGCAACCGTTCGACATCGGCATCACCACCGGCAGTTATTGGCTGACCCGCTTGCAGTCGCGCCCCGAAACATCGGCGATGACGATGTTCAAGGAGTGGCTGTTGCAAGCGGCCAAGATGAACTGAAGTGAATGCAAATCCTGTGGGAGCGGGCTTGCTCGCGAAGGGGCCATAACATTCAACATCAATGCCGACTGTACGGACGCCTTCGCGAGCAAGCCCGCTCCCACAGGGAATGAGGTGGTTGCGAGGTTTAGCGCACCAGGCACGGGCGCTTGTTATCGAACTTCCAGCCCGGAATCAGAAACTGCATCGCCACGCTGTCATCCCGCGCGCCCAGTCCCATGCCTTTGTACAACTCATGGGCCTTGGCCAGCTGATCCAGATCCAGCTCAACCCCCAGCCCCGGTTTCTGCGGCACCTGCACGCAACCACCGACGATCTGCAGCGGAGCCTTGGTCAGGCGCTGTCCGTCCTGCCAGATCCAATGCGTGTCGATGGCGGTGATTTCACCCGGCGCCGCCGCTGCGACATGGGTGAACATCGCCAGGGAAATATCGAAGTGGTTGTTGGAGTGCGAGCCCCAGGTCAGGCCCCATTCGTGGCACATCTGCGCCACGCGAACCGAGCCCTGCATGGTCCAGAAGTGCGGGTCGGCCAGCGGAATGTCCACCGATTGCAGCTGGATCGCGTGGCCCATTTCCCGCCAGTCGGTGGCGATCATGTTGGTCGCGGTTTTCAGGCCTGTGGCACGGCGGAACTCAGCCATGACTTCACGACCCGAGTAGCCGTTTTCCGCCCCGCACGGATCCTCGGCGTAAGCGAGCACGCGATGCTGATCGCGGCACAGGCGGATGGCTTCCTTGAGTGACCACGCACCGTTCGGATCGAGGGTGATACGTGCGTCCGGGAAACGTTCGGCCAGCGCGGTGACGGCTTCGATTTCCTCGTCGCCGCTGAGCACGCCGCCCTTGAGCTTGAAGTCCTTGAAGCCGTAGCGAGCGTGCGCGGCCTCGGCCAGGCGCACCACGGCGTCGGCGGTCATGGCTTTCTCGTGACGCACGCGGAACCAGTCGTTGTCGGCGTCCGGTTCGCTGCGATAGGCCAGATCGGTTTCGTTGCGGTCACCGACATAAAACAGATAACCGAGCATCTTCACTTCGTCGCGCTGCTGACCCTCGCCGAGCAGGGCGGCGACCGGCACGTCCAGATGCTGGCCGAGCAAGTCGAGGAGGGCGGCTTCCAGGCCCGTGACTGCGTGGATGGTGATGCGCAGGTCGAAGGTCTGCAAACCTCGACCACCGGCATCGCGATCAGCGAAGGTCTGGCGCACTTGATTAAGGATCTTCTGCCAGGTGCCGATCGGGCTGCCAACCACCAACGAACGTGCATCTTCCAGCGTCTGGCGAATGCGCTCGCCGCCGGGTACTTCACCGACGCCGGTGTGCCCGGCGTTGTCCTGGAGGATCACGATGTTGCGGGTGAAAAACGGGCCGTGGGCGCCGCTCAGATTGAGCAGCATGCCGTCATGACCGGCCACCGGCACCACTTGCATGCTGGTGATGATCGGGGCTTTGGCGGTGTCTTGTGGGTTCATTATTGTGTCCTTCAAAACAGAGATTCAGGCGTGATTGGGCGCTGGTTTGCCCAGGGCAACGGCAGGTGCGGTTTTCGGTGTGTTGCGTGCGGCGAAGACGATGATCGCGGCGATGATCGACGTCGCGGCCAGGCCATACAGCCCGCCCTGAATGGAGCCGGTGTGTTCTTCGAGCAGGCCGAACGTGGTCGGCGCAACGAAGCCGCCGAGGTTGCCCACCGAGTTGATCAACGCGATCACACCCGCCGCAATCCGAGCATCCAGATAAGCCTGAGGGATCGGCCAGAACAGCGACGACGCAGACTTGAAACCCAGCGCCGCGAAGCAGATCGCCACGAAGGCAAAGATTGGCCCGCCGGTGGTGGACATGAACATCCCGGCTGCCGCGATCAGCAGGGCAGCGGCGACCCAGGCTTGCTGGTGTTTCCATTTGGCTGACAACGAAGCGAACGCGTACATGCCGACGATCGACAGCAACCACGGGATCGAGTTGAACAACCCGACCTGAATGTCGCTGAGGTCGCCCATTTTTTTGATGATGCTCGGCAGCCAGAAGGTCGCGGCATAAATGGTCAGCTGGATGAAAAAGTAGATCAGGCAGAACAGGATGATCTGGCGATCCTTGAGCAGCGTGCCCAGCGACGGCTTGATTGGTGTCGCCGCTTCGCGGGCCAGTTGTTCGTCATCGATGGCTTTGACCAGCGCGTCTTGCTCGGCTCGGGTCAGCCATTTGGCGTCGTGGGGTTTGGAGTCCAGCCAGAACCACACGAATACGCACAGCCCGACTGAAAACATCCCCTCGATGAAATACATCCATTGCCAGCCGTGCATGCCGAATCCGCTGATCTGCAACAGCAATCCGGACAGCGGGCCGGAGATCAGCGAAGCGATGGCCGAACCGCTGAGGAAAATGGCAATCGCCTTGCCGCGTTCAACACCCGGCAGCCAGCGCGTGAAGTAATAAATCACCCCGGGAAAGAACCCCGCTTCCGCCACGCCCAGCAGGAATCGCAGGATGTAGAAGTGGGTTTCGTTCTGGATGAAAGCCATGCCGGCGGCGACCAGGCCCCAGGTCAGCATGATGCGGGTCAGCCAGATGCGGGCGCCGACTTTTTGCAGAAGCATGTTGGAAGGGACTTCGAACAGCGCGTAACCGATGAAGAACAGGCCGGCACCGAGGCCGTAGGCGGCAGCGCCGATGCCCAGGTCCTGCTCCATGTGGGCGCGGACGAAGCCGATGTTCACGCGGTCAATGTAGTTGACGATGAACATGATGACGAACAGCGGCAGGACATGGCGTTTCACTTTCGAGATGGCGGACTTCAGGACCGAATTGGCGCCTTCGTGCATCCCGGATACGGATGTATTCACTTGGTTTTCTCCCACTGATTATTTTTATGCGGGGTGTAGCTGGATGTTGCTGCGTTGATAGACATCATACAACTAGGTTTTTTTGTTCTGCAAGCGTTCTTATCCAGATAAATGGCGCTTTCGTGGCGGTTTCTTATGCTTTTTGTGAGTTTTTGGTTTCTTTATGAAGGTCATTTACGACCATTTGTTGAATGTTGTCATACAAGTGGAAGGTGGTTTTCTTGGGGATTCCAGCCGAGTGCAGTGCTACGATTCCGATAACCCTGCTTCCGGATGATCGCCATGCAAGAAGACCTCGACGCGCCCGCGCGCAAGCGCACCCACAACCTGGCCCATGACCTGGTGGCCAAGCTGAGCCAGAGCATCTTGCTCGGGCAGATGTTGCCGGGAGACAAGCTGCCGTCGGAGAACACGATTGTTCAGGAACACGGGGTCAGTCGTACGGTGGTGCGTGAGGCGATCTCGAAATTGCAGGCTTCAGGTCTGGTGGAAACCCGTCACGGCATCGGCACTTTTGTGCTGGAGCGCGCACCCGAGCAGGGGCTGCGATTGAATGTCGATACCGCGCTGGGGGTGCGCAGCATTCTGGAGTTGCGCATGGGCCTGGAAACCCAGGCCGCCGCGCTGGCGGCGAGCCGTCGCACTGAGCAGCAGTTGCTGCAGATGCGCGAAGCGCTCGATGATTATCAAAGCCTGCTCGCCAACAACGACAGCTGCGTCGAGGCCGACAAGCGCTTTCACCTGCTGATCGCCGAAGCCACCGGCAACGTGTGCTTCACCGAAATCATGCAGCACCTGGGCAGCGCCATGATTCCGCGAACCCGGGTCAACGCCGCCGAGCGTGGCGCGGCGGACTTGAGCAAGCTCGGGCAACTGGCCAACCTCGAACACGAGGCGATTCTCAACGCGATCAAACGACAAGACCCGGACGCTGCGCGCGCCGCCATGTGGCTGCACCTGACCAACAGCCGTGACCGGTTTTCGGCCGGCGCCTGACAACCGTTTGTCTACTCGATAGCACGCCATTCTCGCGCCTGCTTCCAACAAGTACGGCCCAGATTTGCTGGACCTCATCAGTGAGGTGCGTCATGGCTAACGACTCAATGTTCCCGGATGGAACAACTAATACAGACCCAACCAGACCCATGCCCGGCACCGACGAGCCGATGCAGGATCAAAATGCTCCACCTGGCAGGGACCCTTCACTGGACCCGGCTGCCGCAGACACTGATCGACCTGAAGACTGGAAGGACCCGGCCGCCGACGAGGACGTACCGCCAGCGGATGAGCCAACCCCTTTATCCGATGACAGGCGATAAACAGAACCCGGCCAATGTGCCGGGTTTTTTATAAAACCGTCAGCGCTGACCGGGCAGACTGGACGCGATGACGATGGGGCGCCGCTCCAGATTCAACGCCAGCACACTGATCAGTACCACCATTGCACCGGCCCCGACCATTAACGTCGGCTGCTCACCCAGGGCAAACGCCGCAATGGCCATGGCTGTCGGCGGAATCAGGTACAGCGTCATGGTCGCGCGACTCAGGTCGATGTGCGCCAGCACAAACGCCCAGGCGAGGTAGGCGAGGGCGCTGGGGAACACGCCCAATGCAATCACTGCCCATTGCACGTGAATCGGCGCGCTGACGACCTTGCCGGCCAACCCCGGCAGGTAAATCAGCAACAGCGCCGTGCCCGACCAGACGGTATAACAAACCAGCGTCAACCCGTCGTAGCGCCCGGAATGATGCTTCTGCAACGCGAAGTAAAAACTCCATGACACGGCCGCCAGCAAGATCAGCAACCCGTGCGCATCAAGGCTGCCCAGCCCACGATCGCCCGCCACCACAATCACCACGCCGATCAATCCCAACAACACACACGCCCAGCGCCAGGCGCTGACCCGGTCCTTGAACACGAACCGCGCCAGCAAGGTGCTGAACAACGGCGTCGATTGCGCCAACACACTGGAGGCGCCGGCGCTGACGCTTTGCTGGCCGATATTCAGGGCGACGTGGTGCAGACTCACGGCAAAGAAACCCAGGGCGAACAGCAGCGGCAGATCGCGAAGCTTCGGCAAGCTGATGCCTTTGCACGCGGCGACGACGGCCATGAACACCGACGCAATCAGAAAGCGCAGCAGCGCCAAGTGGCCGGGGTCATAGGCCTGCAAACCGAGGTGGATGCCGGTCGGTGAGTAACCCCAGCAGGCGACGACAAACGCCATGGCCAGGAGGATTTTGAGGGTGTGCGAAGAGGGCTTCATGGTCGATCACCGGAGGGTTGATGCGCCGAGTATCGGAAGCCTGACCATTCGCCACAACTGACTTATACTGCGGCAACTGTTCACTTTAGGTGATGTATGGAATTGGCGCAGATTCGCATGTTCAAGACCGTGGCCGAGGTCGGCAGCATCGCCCGGGCGGCGGAGCTGCTGCATTGCGTGCCGTCGAACATCACGGCACGCATCAAGTCGCTGGAAGCGGAGTTGGGCGTGGCGCTGTTTCTGCGCGAGGGCCGAGGCTTGCGCATCAGCCCGGCGGGGCAGACGTTTCTGTCTTACGCCTCGAAGATTCTGGCGCTGACCGTCGAAGCTAAACGTGCGGTGGACCCCTCGGCCGAACCTTCCGGCCCGCTGCGTATCGGCGCCATCGAGTCCTCGGCCACCGGTCGCCTGCCGCGCCTGCTGGCCAAGTTTCACAAGCGTTATCCCGGCGTCGCGCTGGAGCTGACCACCGGCACCTGGAGCCAACTGCTCGATGACACCCTCAATCATCGGCTCGACGGTGCAATCGTCGCGGTGGATGTCGAGCGATCGCAACTCAAGCGCACGCCGATGTACCGCGAAGAACTGCTGCTGATCGCCTCGACCTCCCTGGGGCCGGTGCGTGATATCGCCGATTTGCAGGACAAGACCGTGTTCATGTGGCCACAAGGCTGCCCTTATCGGGCCGCATTGGAGCATTGGCTGTTGCGGCAAGGGCAGGCGCTGCCGATTGTCAGCCTGGCCAGTTATGGGGCGATTGTCGGGTGTGTCAGTGCCGGGGCCGGGGTCGCGCTGGTGCCCAAAGGGGTGTTTGACCAGTACGCCAAAGGGGCGGGGTGCGCGGGGTTTGAGTTCCCTGAGCTGACGGCCATCGACAACCTGTTTTACTGGCACGAAAACGCCGGGGTTCACCCGGCGCGAGAAGCGTTTGTGGCGATGTTGCGTGAGGAGTTTTTGCCGGGGTAGGCGGAAGTTGATCGGGTTATCCGTCGCTGATGGAGAGGCGTCACCTGTAGGAAATTTCTCGAGCTTGAGCGAGAACCGTCCTACATAAAATTCAAGCAAGAGGGCGCCAGACTATCGGACACTTTTTGCTCTCTGGATTCGGTAATGACGACATTTGTACTTCGGCTACCTGACGGTTTACGTCAAAAACTAAAACGCGCCGCCAAGGCAAACAGGCGAAGTTTGAACGGCGAGATTATCGCTCGAATGGAACGTGCATTAGCGGATATATCCATGAGTGAACTTGATGATGAAATCAGGTTCTTGTTGATTCGCGAAGTACTTGCATTGGAACACTCGACAGTCAGTACAGGCGCCAGGACGGCTTTGGACGGATGACTCCACTTTTTTCCAGGCTGAGTCTTTCGCGTTGCAATCCTTCATGTCGAAGCGTGAAAAGAACAGCGTTTGTCAGTCTGATCCGTTCTAAACGACTACTCGAACTGGATCCAAAACTGGCCGTCGATGTTTCCGGCAGACGCTGGAAAATCAAAGTCGTACTAAATAGACTACCGGCCCTGCTAGGAAATTTCCTACAAGGCAGAAGGATGAATCCTTCGTCTGGAGCAGTAGGACGTTGCCACAATTCTGTCTTCAGTTTTGGTAGAGCAACTAGTGAAGATGGACTCACTTAGCGTTCTTGTATTAGAAGATAAATCGATTCAGCGCGGTGTTTTGGTCAACGCTTTGAAACACTTGGGAGTCATCGATATCTTGCAAGCGGATAGTACCGAACGGGCTATGACGAAGATCAATCGACCCGGGGGCGTGGACATTGTGCTCTGCGACCTGCGTAACACGGCCCTCAACTGCCTGGGGTTTTTGCACACCGTCGGCCAGAACCGCATGGTTCGCGCTGTCGCGCTGAGCAGCGAGGTACGGCCGGAAATGCGTCGGGCCGTGGGGCAGATGACCTGTTTTTCGAAATTGCAGTTGCTCGGGGAGTTGAGCAACCCGATGCAGCCCGGTTCATTGCAGGGTGTGTTGCATCGCTACCGGCACCGCCGCCATGCGTCTGCCGTTGAATCTTCACCGTTGCACAAGCTGCCCAGTGAAGAGGAAGTCCGTCAGGGCCTGGCGTCGGGTGATTTCAAAGCCTGGTTCCAGCCCAAGTTCGAGATGACCAGTGGTGCGGTGGTGGGGGTTGAGGCGCTGGCGCGTTGGGAACATCCTGTCAGGGGGCTGTTGCTGCCCAAAGACTTCCTGGCCGCGGTGCTGGCGTATGACCTCATTGATGAGATGTTCAAGCAAATGCTGGAGCAGGGGATGAGTCTGTTGCTTGCCCTGCGCGATCGTGGTCTCAGTCTGCAATTCGGCTTCAATCTTCACGCTTCGCAACTGACCCGCAATGACCTGACCGACCATATTCTGGGGCGCTTGAAGTGCCACGATTTCCCCGGATCGACCTTGTTGTTCGAAGTGGCGGAAAACGGTCTGCTCGGCGCCCCCCAGGTTGCCCAGGATAACTTGCTGCGCCTGCGTGCCATGGGATGCGCTCTTTCAATCGATGGATTCGGCCTGGGGTTTTCCTCGCTGAAGCTGCTCTGTCAGTCACCTTTCAACCAATTGAAGCTCGCCGGCCAGCTTGTCCAGGACATTTCTGACTCGCGCACCCGGCCAATGATCACCAGTGCCCTGGCACTTTCGCGGTCCCTTGACATGAGCCTGGTCATCGAGGGGGTGAGCAGCGAGGTGATTCGAGATGCAGTGGTCGAAATCGGCTGTTCATTAGGTCAGGGTTTTCATTTGGCGCCGCCGATGGATTCGAGCCGGCTCATGCAATGGCTGCAGAACCGGGAAATACGAAAAGAATAATAACGGTCGTCGACTGGCGAGTGATGTAGAGGTGAGTGCTTCTTTGTACGGTTATAGGTTCCGTTATCTTGTGATGCATGACCTTTCCGTCATCGGTTGTGTCCGGTGCGTATTACAGCGAGGTTCAAATGCATAAAGCGTTGGTTGTGGACGATCATCCATTCATTCGGGCAACGGTGAAAATTCTGCTACAGAGAGAGGAGTTCGGGCTGATCGTCGAGGCTGATAATGGTGCGGACGCGGTGCAACTGGCTCGCCAGCATGTCCCGTCGCTGATCGTTCTGGATATCGCCATGCCGAAGCTGGACGGCCTGGAAGTCATCAGTCGGATTGTTGCGCTGAAACTTCCGTGCAAGGTACTGATATTGACTTCCCAATCGCCGGCCTTTTATGCCATGCGCTGTATGAAGGCCGGTGCGGCTGGTTATATTTCAAAAACCGACGAATTGGGCGAACTGAGCAAAGCGATCAAGGCGCTTATGGCGGGCTATACCTTTTTTCCCAATCTGTCAGGTAATTCCGTACGCCGGAATGATATCGATGCGACCGAACTGGATATGATCCGGTGTTTGTCCGATCGTGAACTCATGATCTTGCAGCAACTTGCACGTGGCTTGAGCAACAAGGAAATCGGCGATGCAATGTTATTAAGCAACAAGACCGTCAGTACGTATAAAACCCGTTTGATCGAAAAGCTTAATGTCAAGTCGGTGGTCTATCTGGCCGACTTTGCCAAGCGGAATAACTTGATCTGAATGAGAATGCCTCTGCGTAACTACCTGCTTGCGGTGTTTGTGTTCGGCCAGTTGGGAAGTATTTCGTCGGCCCATGGCGGTGCGCAAACCTTGAAACTGTCCATTCACTCAAGTGATGAAAGCTTCATCGTTGGTTCGCAGGAATCGGACGTGCACTGGCTACGCACCTCAAGGCCACGGCAACCGGACATTTCCGCGCTGGGTCTCAGTGCGGCCGAACAACGTTGGCTGGCCAAACACCCTCGATTGAGAGTGGCCGTCAACGATAGCCTCGTCCCCGTGTCTTTCTTCGACCCGTGGGGTGTGTACCGGGGAATCAGCGCCGAAGTGCTCACTAAAATCAGTCAGCGCACCGGATTGAAGTTCGATGTGGTGCGCGGTCATTCAATGGACGAACTGATCCGGCAGATCAAGCAGGGCGACGCCGATCTGATCGCGGCCTTCAACGCCAGCGCTGAAAAGGACGCCGAGCTGCGGGTGACCCGCGCTTACCTGACCGACCCGAATGTGCTGATGAACAAGGTCGAGCCGGGCAGCCCGGGAGCGCGGGAGGCCATGGCCAGTACCTTCGGTTTGCTGTCGGTCAAGGTGGGTTTCGCCACCGACCGCAAAGCCGTGGAGCTGCTGTCGATTCTGGATAAAGCCCTGCAACACATTCCCCCGCAAGAATTGCAGGCATTGACCGGGCAATGGCACGACGACGCGGTCGTGGATGAGGGCATCTGGCTGCACCGCCGGTCGGTGATCGTTCCGGGTTTCATGATCTTCGGGCTGTTATTGCTCGCGGCCGTGGGCTGGATCATTTACCTGCGTCGATTGATTGTGACCCGCGAAAAGGCCGAGCTGGCGCTCAACGACCAGATGGAATTCATGCGCGCCATGATCGATGGCACCCCGCACCCGATCTATGTCCGTGACCGCGAAGGGCGGCTGGTGAGTTGCAACTCGGTCTACCTTGACGTGGTGGGGGCCAGTCTCGAGAAGTTGATCGGCAAGAAAATCACCGACAGCCCGCAGCTCTTTTATGCCGACACCGCGGCCATTCATGAAGAGTACTTGCGGGTGATGGATGAGGGCTCCCGGGAGATTCAGGATCGGGTCCTGAAAAGGCGAACCGGTGTCGTCCATACGGTTTACCACTGGATCCTGCCTTATCGTTCAAGCGATGGCGTGGTCAAGGGCATGATTGGTGGCTGGATCGATATCAGCGAACGCCAGCGTCTGTTCGATGAATTGCAGAATGCGAAGATAGGTGCCGATGACGCCAACCGGGCGAAAACCACGTTTTTGGCCACCATGAGCCATGAAATCCGCACCCCGATGAATGCCGTGATCGGCATGCTCGAACTGGCGATGAAGAAGGCGGACAAAGGCATCATGGACCGGTTCGCCATCGAGGTGGCGTCCGGCGCAGCGCGTGGCTTGCTGGACCTGATCGGCGACATTCTGGATATCGCGCGAATTGAATCCGGGCGTCTTTTCCTGGCGCCGGAGCGCGCAGGATTGCGGGAGTTGGTGGAATCGGTGACGCGCATGTTCGAAGGCGTGGCCCGGCAAAAAGGCTTGCGCCTGCTGCTGGATTTTGACCCGCAGGCCAGTCGCGACGTGTTGATCGATCCGCTGCGCTTCAAGCAGATTCTGTCCAATCTGCTGAGCAACGCCATCAAGTTTACCGACGAGGGCAGCGTGCGCTTGAGCGTGCAAGCCGCACCAGGCAGCTGCGACGAGCGCCTGATGATTCATGTGCAGGTCAAGGATTCCGGGATCGGTATTTGCGCACAGGATCAAGCGCAGTTGTTCAGTCCTTTCACTCAGGCCCGCACCAATCACCAGTCGGCGCGCGGTGGTTCGGGGCTTGGGTTGTCCATCAGCCGTACTCTGTGTGAAATGATGAAGGGGCAGCTGCACCTGAGCAGTGCGCCGGGCGAAGGTACGCAGGTTGATATCTCGCTCGATCTGCTGGTCTTGCAACCCTTGCCCGCGGCCACGGTGTCGGTGACCGAGCTGGAGGCCCAGCAGTGGGTGCTCAATATTCTGGTGGTCGACGATTACCCGGCCAACCGTTTGTTGCTGTCCCAGCAGCTGACCTATCTCGGTCATGGGGTCAGTGACGCCGAAGACGGTGCTCATGGCTTGCGTGCCTGGCGCACCGGTTCCTTCGATGTGGTGATTACCGATTGCAACATGCCGGTCATGAACGGCTATGAATTGACGCGGGCGATTCGCGATCTGGAAAAATCGTCTGGCGCCAAGCCTTGCCTGATCCTGGGGTTCACCGCCAATGCCCAGCCGGAGGAAAAGGAGCGGTGCATGGCAGAAGGGATGGACGATTGCCTGTTCAAACCCATCAGTCTTGCGGACTTGAGTGCTCGACTGGCCTCGATACAACCCTGCACCGAGCCATTACCGCGTGGCGGGACGCTTTTCGAGACAGGCAACACCATCGATCTGAGCAGCCTGCAGCAACTGACCTGTGGCGATCCCTGCGCCATTGACCATTTGCTTGGCGATCTGGCCGTGAGTAACGAAGAGGACATGTTGCGTCTGATCAGGCTGTTTGGCGAACATGACTTGCCGGGGCTTTCCGATCTGGCGCACAGGGTCAAGGGTGGGGCGCGGATCATCAAGGCATACGGCTTGATCGTCTGTTGCGAGCAGTTGGAAGCGGTCTGCATGGGGGGCGAATCTGCATCGTTGACGGAAGCGGTCGACGCCTTGCAGCAAGCCATGGAGCAATTGGCACAAACGCTCGAGTTGCACAGGTGTGCTGACGAGCAGCAATTGGCTGTGGTTGCCGAGTGATTGTCGGAAAAATCCTACATACAGGCAGAAATTTCCTAAAGATCCGCCTCGGCCAAGTCCCGACAATGCGTTCACATCTTCGATTGTGAGCCCTTGCCAATGCCCATGCGTCCGTTACGTATCCTCGTTCTTGGTGCCCCCCACTTTCAGCGATTGATCTCGGGCAAAATGCGGTCGCAGCCAGATTGCCAGGAGATCTTCGAAGTGGCTGACTGGGTACAGGCCCTGGCGATAATCGAACGGGTGGGACCGGTGGATATCACGCTGTGCGACCTGCGTTTCGAGGGGGTGAATAACCTGGAGCTGCTGCAGAGCGTCGGTCGATCGGGCCTGATGGGGGCGATCATCATCTGCAGTCCACTGCCGGCAGACGTGCTTCGGGCGGTGAGGCAGATTGTTTCGCCATTGGGAATGGTCCTGCTGGGGGACTTCAATGAATATTCACCGATGCGTCCATTGCAGGCATTGCTGGAAAAAAAGAACAGCGAATGTTTCGAGATACCCGTCTCGCCTCCTGTGACAGCGTTGATCCATGAAGAAGATGTGCGTCAGGCCTTTACCCAGCGGCAATTGCAGACGTGGTTCCAACCCAAGTTCGACCTGCTGACGGGAGAGGTTTGCAGCATCGAAACCCTGGCGCGCTGGCATCATCCTTTCAAAGGCGTCCTGCCGCCCTCGGTGTTCATTCCGGTCATCGAGCAGTGTGGTTTGCTTGATGAACTGCTGTTCATGCAACTGGAACAAGGCCTGAACCTGCAACGCCAGGCACTTGAACAGGGCGTTTCGCTGAATGTCGCCTTCAATCTGCAGGTCTCGCAACTCGCCAATGCCCACCTCATCCCCAGGATCCGCATGGTTCTGGATATTCATGATGTGCCCGGTTCAGGGCTGACGTTCGAACTGACGGAAACGGGACTGCTCGAAGTACCGCCCGCCAGCCTGGAAAGACTGACGTGCCTGCGGATGATGGGGTGCGGCCTGTCGATCGATGACTTTGGCGCGGGGTTTTCCTCATTGCAACGGCTATGCCAGCTGCCCTTCAACGAAATCAAACTCGATGCCGGTTTCGTTCGTGGCGTGATGCACGAACCGCGTTGCCGCGCCGTGATCAGCAGCACCCTGGCGCTGGGCGATGCGTTGGGCATGGCCGTTGTCGCCGAAGGCATCGAAACCGAAGAACAACGACGAGTGCTGCTGGAACTCGGGTGTACGCAAGGGCAAGGCTATTGGTGCGCCCGGCCGATGCCGGGAGCGGACCTGTTGCAGTGGCTAGACCTCCAGCAAACGGTCAGCGGCAGGTTCTCGGCCATTATCTGATCGATGTCTTGCTTGAATGCCCAGCGGTTCAGGCCCGTGATTGTAAAACCCGCAATTATCCACTTGGAAACGACAATTGCATTATCCGGACTCTTTCAATAGGGAGGCTATATCACACAGTGATGAGGGCCGCACTTGCGGGTGATCTGTACCATACTCCTTGTATGCATGACCCTTTGAGTCGCCGGTATTTTCCGGTTCGTCTTGTAGAGAGGTTTATATGCATAAGGCGTTGGTGGTAGACGATCATCCGTTCATTCGGGCTGCTGTAAAAGTGTTGCTTGAGCGTGATCAATTTGAACTCATCGTCGAGGCCGACAATGGCGTCGATGCAGTGCAAATGGCTCGTCAACATGAACCGGCACTTATTCTGCTGGATATCGCCATGCCAGGCCTGGACGGACTGGAAGTCATCAGCCGGATCCGCGCACTGAAACTGTCGAGTCGGATCTTGATATTGACCGCCCAGCCAGCGTCTTTCTATGCCATGCGCTGCATGAAGGCGGGCGCCGCCGGATATATCTCGAAGACCGACGATTTGAGCGAATTGAGCAAAGCGATCAAGGCGCTCATGGCCGGTTATACCTTCTTTCCCAATCTGGCAGGCCATTCCGTACGTCGATCTGATGTCGATTGCACCGAGATGGAGATGATCCGCGAACTGTCCGATCGTGAACTGATTATTTTGCAGCAACTTGCCCGCGGCCTGAGCAACAAGGAAATCGGCGATGCCATGTTGTTAAGCAACAAGACCGTCAGTACCTATAAAACCCGCCTGATCGAAAAGCTCAACGTTAAATCGGTGGTGTATCTGGCCGACTTTGCCAAGCGCAATAATCTGGTCTAAATGAAAACTCTTCTGCTTGACTATCTGCTTGCCGTACTTCTACTCGGTCAGTCGGGAGGTATTGCTTCAGCCCAGGCCGAGGCGCAATCCCTGAACCTCTTCGGCCGTTCGAGTGGCGAGAACTACACCGTCGTGCTGGACGAGTCGGACTGGCGCTGGTTGCGCAACAAGAACTCACTGCGCCTGGGCGTGTCCGCGCCGGACTATGCGCCCTTCGACATCATCACCAATGGCCAGGATTACGAGGGGATCACGGCGGATTACGCCGAGCGGCTGGCCACCCTGTTGCACACCAGCATCGAGGTACGTCGTTACGACTCTCGCGCCGAAGTGATCCAGGCACTCAAACTCGGCGAGCTGGACCTGGTGGGCACTGCCAACAGCTTCGATGCGACAGATCCGGTGTTGGCGCTGTCCAGTCCCTACGCGCAGGCCCCGTCGGCGCTTGTGACCCGCAGTGGCAGCCAGGTGTTGAAGCCAGACCTGGCTGACAGTCGCCTGGCCATGCTTGACCGCTTTCAGCCAACGGACGCCATCAGTGCGGCCTATCCCAAGGCGCAATTGCAGCTTCACCCCTCGGCCCAGAGCGCAATTGGTGCGGTGGCCTTTGGTCAGGCGGATGCCTACGTGGGCGATCTCATCAGCACTCACTATCTGGTGAATAAACACTACCTGAACGACGTTCGACTGACGACGTTGCCAGGCGTGTATGCGACGCAGTTTTCCTTCGCCATACACCCGAACAACCGTCGATTGCTGCACATCGTCAATACCGCCCTGGCGGTGATCCCCATCACGGATCGCATGACAATCCTGCGCCGTTGGAGCGCCGGTGACATGAGCATTACCGGTCTTAATCCACTTCAGTTCAGTGCGGCTGAACAACGCTGGCTGGAAAAACATCCGCGTCTGACGGTGGCCGTCAACGATAGCTACGCGCCCCTGTCGTTTTTTGATGAGCAGGGTGAGTTACGGGGTATCAGTGCCGAGGTCCTGGCGAAGGTCAGCCAGCGTACCGGTTTGAAATTCAATGTGCTGCGCAGCAGCTCGACGGACAACATGATCAAGCTGATCAAAAAGGGCAACGCCGATCTGATCGCGGCATTCAATCCCAGTACCGAGCGAGCCAGCGAGCTGCGTTTCACCCGCCCTTATTTGACCAACCCGTTTGTGCTGGTCACTCGGAACGAGTCGGGCAGCCCCGAAAGACTGGAGGACATGGCCGGCAAAAAACTGGCACTGCGGCGTGGCAATGCGCTGCATGATTTCATCCGCCAGAATTATCCGGGCATTGAGTTGATACAGACACCGGCTTCAGCCGATGCGATGGCGTTGGTGGCCAAGGGGGAGGCGGACGGTGCCATCAATGCGCTGATCAACGGGCGTTACTTGATCATGCGCGACTACCGCGACCGCTTGCGCATGGCCAGTATCGTCGGCGTGTTGTCGGCGCAAATCGGCTTCGCCACCGATCGCGGGGCGCTGGAGCTGTATTCGATCCTGGACAAAGCCCTGCAAAGCATTCCCCCGGAAGAACTGGATGAATTGACGGGCCGGTGGCACCACGACGTGGTGATCGACAATAGCAGCTGGCGGCAAAATCGCACCGTGGTCATCCAGGGTTTTGTCCTGTTCGCGCTGTTGTTGCTGGTGGCCGTGGGCTGGATCATTTACTTGCGCCAGTTGATGGCCAAACACGAAAAGGCCGAGTTGGCGCTCAACGATCAGATGGAGTTCATGCGCGTCTTGATCGACGGCACGCCCCACCCGATTTATGTCCGTGATCGTCAGGGGCGCCTGATCAGTTGCAATACTGCTTACCTGGACGTGGTGGGCGTCCCGCGCGAGACGGTAATGGGCAAGCAGATTACCGACAGCGTACTGCTCAGTCATGCCGACGCTCAGGTCTATCATGACGAATACATGCAGGTGATGGAGGAGGGGACGCGATGGATCCAGGATCGCGCCATCACCCGCAAAGACGGCTCGGTACACACGGTGTATCACTGGATGCTGCCCTATCGCACCAGCGATGGCGTGGTCACCGGCATCATTGCCGGCTGGATCGACATCAGCGAACGCCAGCTGCTGTTCGATCAATTGCAGAATGCCAAGAAAAGTGCCGATGACGCCAACCGGGCGAAAACCACCTTCCTGGCCACCATGAGCCATGAAATCCGCACGCCGTTGAATGCAGTGATCGGCATGCTCGAACTGGCGATGATGAAGGCTGATCAAGGCGTCATGGACCGGTTCGCCATCGAAGTCGCCTCTGGTGCCGCACGGGGGCTGCTGGAGCTGATCGGCGACATTCTCGATATCGCCCGCATCGAATCCGGCCGCCTGTCGCTGTCCCCGGAACGGGCCAACCTGCGTGAGCTGGTGGAATCGGTGGTGCGGATGTTCGAAGGGGCGGCCCGGCAAAAAGGGCTGCGGCTGTTGCTGGATTTCGACCTCAAGGCTTGTTGCGATGTCCTGATCGATCCGCTGCGCTTCAAACAGATTCTTTCCAACCTGTTGAGCAATGCGATCAAGTTCACCGACGAAGGCGAGGTGCGTTTGAGCGTGAGGGCTGCGCCCAACGTGTGCGGCGAGCGGCTGGCGATTCATGTGCAAGTCAAGGATACCGGCATCGGTATTTCCGCCAAGGATCAAGAGCAGCTGTTTAGCCTTTTCGGTCAGGCCAGCAATCACCACCAGTCGGCGCGGGGAAGTTCGGGGCTGGGCCTGGTCATCAGCCGTACCCTGTGTGAAATGATGCACGGGCAGTTGCACCTGACCACCGTGCTGGGCAAAGGCACGCAGGTTGATATTCACCTCAACTTGCTCATCCTGGAGCCCTTGCCCGCTGCCGAGTTGCCGACAGCCGAACCGGTGTCTCAGGCGGGGATGCTCAACATCCTGGTGATCGACGACTACCCGGCCAACCGCTTGTTGCTCTCCCAGCAATTGAGCTACCTCGGCCACGGCGTCAGCGACGCCGAAGACGGTGCTCTTGGCCTGCGTGCCTGGCGCAACGGCCACTTCGATGTGGTGATTACCGACTGCAACATGCCCGTCATGAACGGCTATGAGCTGACGCGAGCCATACGTGATGAGGAACAGGCTTCGGGCGCCAAGCCTTGCCTGATCCTGGGGTTTACCGCCAATGCCCAGGCGGATGAAAAAGACCGCTGCCTGGCAGAGGGGATGGACGATTGCCTGTTCAAGCCGATCAGTCTCGGCGACCTGAGTGCCCGACTCGCCTCGATCCAGCCCGGCACCGAGTCACGGCCGGTGGGCGGCAAGGTGTACGCGATTGAAGGCGACCTCGACCTCAGTAGCCTGGAGCAATTGACCCATGGCGATCACAACGCCATCGACCGTTTGCTGGGCGATCTGGCCGCCAGTAACGAAGAGGACATGTTGCGGCTGATCAAACTGTTCAGTGCCCATGACCTGTCGGGGCTTTCCAGCCTGGCCCATCGGGTCAAGGGCGGCGCACGCATCGTCAAGGCAAACGGTTTGATCCAGTGCTGCGAGCAATTGGAGGACGCCTGTCTGGGGGCGGACTCTGCCTTATTGACCGAGGCGGTGGATGCGTTGCTGCAAGCGATGGAGCGGTTGGCGCAAACCCTGGAGCAGCGCCTGGTCGATCCGGCCCTTTAGATCCCGGCGCTCGCGCAGCCAAGGAACGTGCGCCTGTCCTTGGGAAATTTCCTACATTCATAAAGGAAATTTCCAGAGATACTCAGCGCAAGTCCGGACCCTCGGCATCGTTCATCCGGGCAACGGTCAGTATCTGAAAACCACAAAACCAACGTGAATTCGGTCTTGCCGACTTCGCCAAGCGAATAGTCTGATCTGAATGAAAATTCTCCTGCGTAACTATCTGCTTGCGGTGCTTTTACTCGGCCAGTTGGGAAGTGTTTCGACCGTACAGGCCCAAGTGCAGTCCCTGAATCTCTTCGGCCGTTCGAATGGCGAGCGTTATGCCGTCCCTCTGGATGACGCCGACTGGCGTTGGCTGCGCAGCAAGAGCTCATTGCGTCTGGGCGTGTCCGCGCCGGGCTATCCCCCCTTCGACATCGTCACTAATGGTTTGGATTACGAGGGGATCACCGCGGACTACGCCGAGCTGCTGGGCAACCTGCTGCACGTCAAGATCGAGGTGCGTCGTTACGACTCTCGCGCCGAAGTGATCCAGGCACTCAAGCGCGGTGAGCTGGACCTGGTTGGCACTGCCAATGGTTGCGATGCGCAAGATCCCGCGTTGGCGCTGACCAGTGACTATGTAGACGCCCCGTCGGTGCTGGTCACCCGCAGTGGCGTCGACCCGGTGTTGACGCCCGACCTGGCCGGCAGTCGCCTGGCCCTGCTGGATCACTATCAGCCGACAGACAGCGTCAGTGCCGCCTATCCCAAGGCTGAGCTGCAGCTTTACCCGTCGGTCCAGCGCGCTATCGGGGCCGTGGCGTTTGGTCAGGCGGACGGCTTCCTGGGGGATCTCATCAGTTCCCACTATCTGGTCAGCAAACACTTCCTCAATGACGTGCGCCTGGCCACGTTGCCGGGCGTGTTCACCACGCATTTCGCCTTCGCCGTCAACCAGAGCAGCAGTCGGTTGCTGACCATCGTCAATGCCGCGCTGGCGGCGATCCCCACCACGGAGCGCATGACGATTCTGCGCCGCTGGAGCGCGGGCGACATGAGCATGACCGGCCTACATCCACTCCAACTCAGTGCAGCCGAACAACGTTGGCTGAAAAAGCATCCGCGCCTGACCGTGGCCGTCAACGATAGCCTCGCTCCCGTTTCTTTCTTCGATGAGCAGGGGGAGTTTCGGGGGATCAGTGCCGAGGTCCTGGCCAAAATCAGCCAGCGCACCGGTTTGAAATTCGATGTGCTGCGTGGCGATTCGATGACTCCGTTGATCGAGAAAATCACAAGTGGTGAAGCCGACCTGATCGCGTCGTTCATTCCCAGTGCCGAACGCGAAAGCGAGTTGCGGTTCACCCGCCCTTATTTGACCAATCCATTTGTCCTGATCACTCCAGACGAGTCAGGCAAGCCCGCAACACTGGAGTCCATGGTCGGCAAAAAACTGGCCATCCGGCGCGGCAATGCGCTGCTTGATTTCATCAATCAGACATTCCCCGGCATTCAACTGATCAAGACAACGACGGCGGCCGAAGCCATGGCGTTGGTGGCCGAAGGGGAGGCGGACGGCGCCATCAATTCGCTGATCAACGGGCGTTACTTGATCTTGCGCGAATACCGCGACCGTCTGCGCGTGGCCGGCATCGTCGGTTCGCAGCTGGTCCAGACCGGTTTCGCGACCGACCGTGGGGCGCTGGAGCTGTATGCGATCCTGGACAAGGCCCTGCGAAGCATTCCCCCGGAAGAACTGGATGAATTGACGGGCCGCTGGCACCACGACGTGGTCATCGATAACGGCAGCTGGCTGCACCATCGCTCAGCGATCATTCAGGGGTTTGTCCTGTTCGCGCTGCTGCTGATGGTGGCCGTGGGCTGGATCATTTATTTGCGCCAGTTGATGTCCAAACGGGAAAAGGCCGAGCTGGCGCTCAACGATCAGATGGAGTTCATGCGCGTCCTGATTGACGGCACGCCCCACCCGATTTACGTCCGTGACCGTCTGGGGCGCCTGGTGAGTTGCAACTCGGCTTACCTGGACGTGCTGGGCGTCCCGCGCGAGACGGTGATGGGCCAGCAGATTACCGACAGCATCCTGATCGGACCGTCCGATGCCCAGACCTTTCAGGCCGAGTACGTGAGGGTGATGGAGGAGGGGACGCGATGGATTCAGGACCGTACCTACACCCATAAAGATGGCGTGGTCCACACGGTGTATCACTGGATGTTGCCGTACCACACCAGTGACGGCGTGGTCGCCGGCATCATCGCCGGCTGGATCGATATCAGCGACCGTCAGCGATTGCTCGATGAATTGCAGAGCGCCAAGAAAAGTGCCGATGACGCCAACCGGGCGAAAACCACCTTCCTGGCCACCATGAGCCATGAAATCCGCACCCCGATGAATGCCGTGATCGGCATGCTCGAACTGGCGATGAAGAGGGCCGACCAGGGCGTCATGGACCGGTTCGCCATCGAAGTCGCCGCAGGCGCGGCACGGGGGCTGCTGGACCTGATCGGCGACATTCTCGACATTGCCCGCATTGAATCCGGCCGCCTTTCCCTGGCCCCGGCACGGGCCAATCTGCGTGAGCTGGTGGAATCGGTGGTGCGGATGTTCGAAGGCGTGGCGCGGCAGAAGGGTTTGCGGTTGTTGCTGAATTTCGACCTCAAGGCCGGTTGCGATGTCCTGATCGATCCGCTGCGCTTCAAGCAGATTCTTTCCAACCTGCTGAGCAACGCGATCAAGTTCACCGATGAAGGCGAGGTGCGTTTGAGCGTGCAGGCCGTGCCCGGCGCGGGCGGCGAGCGCTTGGCGCTGCATGTGCAAGTCAAGGACACCGGCATCGGCATTTCCGCCAAGGATCAGGAGCAGTTGTTCAGCCCTTTCGGCCAGGCCAGCAATCATCACCAGTCGGCGCGGGGCGGTTCGGGGCTGGGCCTGGTCATCAGCCGGACCCTGTGTGAAATGATGCAAGGGCAATTGCACCTGACCAGCGTGCCGGGCAAGGGCACGCAGGTTGATATCTGCCTTGACCTGGTGGTGTTGAAACCCATGCCCGCTGCCGAGTTGCCGGCGTCCGAACTGGCGTCCCAGGCCGGGGTGCTCAACATCCTGGTGATCGACGATTACCCGGCCAACCGTTTGCTGCTCTCCCAGCAACTGTCTTTCCTCGGCCACGACGTCAGCGATGCCGAGGACGGTGCCCACGGCCTGCGCGCCTGGCGCAACGGCCACTTCGATGTGGTCATCACCGACTGCAACATGCCGGTCATGAACGGTTATGAGCTGACCCGGGCGATTCGTGATGAAGAACGGTCTTCGGGGGCCGAGCCTTGCCTGATCCTGGGGTTCACGGCCAATGCCCAGCCGGATGAAAAGGACCGCTGCCTGGCAGAAGGCATGAACGATTGCCTGTTCAAGCCGATCAGTCTCGGGGACCTGAGTGCCCGGCTCGCCTCGGTTCAACCTGGCGCCGAGTCAGTGGCGGTGGGCGGGAAGGTGTATGCGATGGAAGACGACATCGACCTGGCCAGCTTGCAGCAACTGACCCGTGGCGATGGCGCCGCGATCCAGAACTTGCTGGGCGATCTGGGCACCAGTAACGAAGAGGACATGTTGCGGCTGATCAAGTTGTTCGGCGAGCATGACTTGCCGGGCCTTTCCGATCTGGCCCATCGGGTCAAGGGCGGCGCCCGAATCATCAAGGCGAGCCGTTTGATCCAGTGCTGCGAACGGTTGGAAGCCGCCTGCATGGGGGCGGATTCCACTGTGCTGACGGAGGCCGTGGATGCGTTGCAGCAGGCGATGGAGCGGTTGGCGCAAGCGCTGGAGCAGCGCATCGGTGATCCGGCGATGTAGGTCCACGCCCGGCATTGGCTATTCGACGTTGAAAACGATCCCGTCTTCTCTGGCGATCTGTCGCGCTTTATCGATTTTCATCCTCATGGCTCTGGCAGATTCCTTGAGCGTGCGCCCGGCGTCAGCGTGCTCGCGCAGGGCGCGTGCGAGTTTTGTGCGCACGACTTGCTGCGTCTTGTGATGGCCAGAGGCATGCCGCACTGAATGAACCCCGCTGTGGCCGGCCGGAACGTTCTGGATGGTCTTTCCGGTTGCAAAGAACTGCGCTTTGTAATGTTCCAGTTCTGCAGCAAGGATTTCACGTGGGTGAAGTTTGGATTCGTCACTCACGGCAGACTCCAAGGGGGTTTCGTTTGAGGCTTCTTCTGGGGAAAGTGCTGGGGTATTCATGGTTTAAACGTTTCTATAGAAGTGAATACTTGCGTAAATCATGCGCGGGGTTACTCCGCAAGTTTGCAACCCTGTCGTTTGTTAAGTTGTTGCAACAATCTTTCCATTTGCAGTGTCAGGTTCTGCAGGGTGGCGGCGCCTCTGTCGCGATCTTCACCTCGCCACGATTCGCTGTGCGCGGTTAATAACTTGAGGTTTTCTTCGTGTCGCCTGAGTAAGATCCGCAGTTGTTTTCGCTCTTTCATCACGTCGGACTCTGTCTTGGGGAAGTGGGCCGATACCCGAATTGAACTTGCGTTAAACATTAGTGATGGAAGTCGTGACCTGTCTGTAGGAAATTTCGCAAGGAACAAACAATCCTCCAGCGCTCTGTCGGAATACTCCAAATCATCACCTTGGGAAATTTCCTACACTCAGAAGGAAGTTTCCTAGAGATACCCACAGGTCTGGCGCGGACAATTGGCTCATCCCTTTTAGAGTGAGCCGCTCCCATGCCCATGCTCCCGTTTCGCGTTCCGGTATTTGGCGACAACGCCTTCCATCGCTCGATGGCGGTCAGCATGCTGGGCTCACCTTTAGACGCGCCGGCCGTGCCGCCAGTGGCTGTGCTGGCCACAGAAGAGGAGGTGCGCCGCGCATTCAGCGACCAGCAGTTGCAGACTTACTTTCAGCCCAAATTCAACTTGCTGACCGGTGAAGTGTGCAGTGTCGAAGCCCTGGCCCGTTGGCACCATCCGTTCAAGGGGGTATTGCCGCCGTCGGTGTTCCTGCCGGTGATCGAGCAGTGCGGATGGATGGATGACTTGCTGTTCTTTCAACTGGATCAAGGGTTGCGGCTCCAGCGCCAGGCACTTAATCAGGGAATCTCGCTGAACATCGCCTTCAATCTGCAGGCTGCGCAACTGGTCAATGCCGAACTCGCGGGTCGGATCAAGACGATGCTCTGTGTCCATGAATTGCCCGGTTCAGGGCTGACATTCGAATTGACCGAAACGGGGCTGATCGAAGCGCCGTCGACCAGCCTGGAAAACCTGGTGCGCCTGCGGATGATGGGCTGTGATCTGTCGATCGATGATTTCGGCGCCGGGTTTTCATCGCTGCAGCGCTTGTGTCAGTTGCCGTTCAACGAAATCAAACTCGACGCTGAATTCGTTCGCGGGCTCAAGCAAGAGCCGCGTTGCCGCGCCGTTATCAGCAGCACCCTGGCGCTGGGCCAGGCGTTGGGCATGACGGTGGTGATCGAAGGGATCGAAACTGAAGAAGAACGTCAGGTATTGCTGCAACTTGGGTGCACTCAAGGGCAGGGCTATTTGTGTGCGCGACCAATGATGGCGGCGGATTTATTGAATTGGCTGGAACTTCAGTCAATGGTTGCCTTTAGTTGATTCGTAAGTTATTGAGCGATTTGTAAAGTTTTCGCCTCGTCAGCTTTTGTGAGGTTGCTTGATATCGATTTAGCAGGAAATTTCCTACAGGTAGCAGGAAATTTCCTAACTTAATTCGCTGGGCAAGTCGAGACAATAGAGTCTCGTAGTTCCTGGGTGGGCCCTGTTTTTAAATAAGGCGAAGTGCTGATTCTTGTCGTTTTCAGGATCGTGCGTCGTTTTAAAGGCGGGGGTTTATATATCAAGGATTGAATTAAAAGCGGACGTCATCACGCCATGGATGACGCAGTTTCGGAGGTTGGCTCGACGCCAATACATTGATGAATAAAATATTTTCTGTTGTCTGGAACACGTCAATGTGTTGCTGGGTGGTTGCTTCGGAACTTGCCAGCAAGAAGACCAAGAGTGGGCCCGCTCCTCAGCGTAAATGCAGCTCGAAAATTCGCAGGACAACAGTGTTTGTGCTAGTCGCTTTTCCGTTGGGGACACTGAGCCCTATGGCATTGGCGGCGGTCCCGTTAGGTAGCGGTGCTAACGCATCAGGAACTAACTCCACGGCAATTGGAGATGCATCATATGCGACCGATAATTATACGACTGCCTTAGGTTATGGTGCCGGCGCGACCAAGGAAGCCGCAACGGCACTCGGTGAATATTCGAACGCTACAGCCATAAGTGCCACCGCTGTAGGCAGAAATGCTATCGCTTCCGGTGTAAATGCAACGGCGTTAGGTGCATATACTACCGCTGCCGGGTTAAACGCAGTTGCTTTGGGCGGTGGTTCAACCGCAGCGTTGGCCGCTAGTGCTGCTGGAGCGAACAGTATTGCCCTAGGGACGGATTCATCGGTGACTGCGGCGGGCAGTTCCGGTGTTGCGCTGGGTGCATTTGCATCCGTGACAGCCGCCGACAGCGTGGCGCTGGGCTCGAACTCGTCCGCCACCGGCGCCACGCTGGCTACTGCGGCTTATGGCATCGGCGGCACGGCGACGACGGGCGGTGAAGTGAACATCGCCAACGGCGCCAACGGCCGTCGCATTACCGGTCTTGCCGCCGGTGCCAATGCGACGGATGCCGTCAACGTCAGCCAACTCAATAAAGTGGGGCAGGACACCGCGACCGCCCTGGGCGGCGGCGCGGCGCTGAATGCGACCACCGGGGTATGGACGGCACCCAGTTATTCCACTAACAGCATCAACGCTGTCGGCACCAACACCGGTCCGTTGGTTAGCAGTAACGTCGGCGCGGCACTGACCAGTCTGAATACCAGCGTGACCAACACGGCTGCCGTGGCGGTGAAATACGACAATGCCGCGACCAAAACTCAGGTGACCTTCAACCCGTTGGGTACTGCGACCAAGCTGACCAACGTCGCGGCCGGTGTCTTGAACGCCACCAGCACAGACGTGGTGAATGGCAGCCAATTGTTTGCGGACAGTCAGAACACGGCAACCGCCTTGGGCGGCGGTGCGGCAGTCAATGCAACCACCGGGGTATGGACGGCTCCGAGCTACTCCACCAACAGCATCAGTGTTAACGGCACCAACACCGGTCCGCTGGTTAGCGGCAACGTCGGCGCAGCACTGACCAATCTGAGTACCAGCGTGACCAACACCGCCAATATCGCGGTGAAATACGATGCGGTTGGCGGCAACGCCATCACCCTGGGTGCGACCGGCGGAGCAGGTGCACCGGCCGGTGGGGTGAAAATCACCAACCTGACTGCCGGAGCCTTGAACGGCACCAGTACCGATGCGGTGAACGGCAGCCAACTGTTTACCACCAATACTGCCGTCAGTAATGTGGTGACCCAGACCACAACGTTGGGCAACACCTCGGCCAGCACCTTGGGCGGCGGCGCCACTTACTCGTCTGCGACGGGTATTACTGGCTTCAGTCTGCCGATCAACGCGATCAGCACCACCGGGGCGGTCGGGGCTGGCACTGCGCAAACCAGCGTAGCGGGTGCGTTGTCGGCGCTGAACACCGACACGGTCAACACCGCCAATATCGCGGTGAAATATGACGCGGTCGGCGGCAACGCCATCACTCTGGGCGCGACCGGTGGTGCAGGCGCACCGGCAGGCGGGGTGAAAATCACCAACCTCAGCGCCGGTGCCTTGAACGCCACCAGCACCGATGCAGTGAATGGTTCGCAGTTGTTCTCGACCAACCAAAGCATCAATAACATCATCAACAACGGCCTCAAATACTTCCACGCCAACTCGGCCCTGGCCGACAGCACCGCCACGGGCACTGACAGTGTGGCGGTCGGCCCGGTCGCCAGCTCGACGGCAACCAATGCGGTGGCCATCGGCAATGGCGCTGTGTCCAGCGTGGCAAATTCGGTGGCCTTGGGCAGTGGCGCAACGACTGCGGCGGCGACGGCCACCCCGACGGGTGTGGTGAATGGCACGACTTACACTTACGCAGGTGCTGCTCCAATCGGTGTGTTGAGCGTTGGCAGTGGCGGTAACGAGCGTCAGATCAGCAACGTAGCGGCTGGCCAAGTCACTGCCGCGAGCACCGACGCGGTCAACGGCAGCCAACTGTTTGCCACCAATACGGCCATCGATGCTGTCGGCACCCAAACCACAACGTTGGGCAACACCTCGGCCAGCACCCTGGGCGGCGGCACCACTTACTCGCCAGTCACAGGTCTGACTGGCTTCAGCCAGCCGATCAACGCGATCAGCACCACCGGGGCGGTAGGGGCCGCCTCTGCGCAAACCAGCGTTGCCGGTGCGTTGTCGGCGCTGAATACCGACACAGTCAACACCGCCAATATCTCCGTGAAATATGATGCGGTCGGCGGCAACGCCATCACCCTGGGCGCAACCGGTGGCGCAGGCGCACCGGCCGGCGGGGTGAAAATCACCAACCTGAGTGCCGGTGCCTTGAACGCCACCAGCACTGATGCAGTGAATGGTTCGCAGCTGTTTGCCACCGATACGGCCGTCAACAATCTGGGAACCCAGACCACTACGCTGGGCAACACCTCGGCCAGCACCCTGGGCGGCGGCGCCACTTACTCTGCGGCCACAGGTGTTACTGGCTTCAGCCAGCCGATCAACGCGATCAGCAACACCGGGGCGGTAGGGGCCGCCTCTGCGCAAACCAGCGTTGCCGGTGCGTTGTCGGCGCTGAATACCGACACAGTCAACACCGCCAATATCTCCGTGAAATATGATGCGGTCGGCGGCAACGCCATCACCCTGGGCGCAACCGGTGGTGCAGGCGCACCGGCCGGCGGGGTAAAAATCACCAACCTCAGTGCCGGTGCTTTGAACGCCACCAGCACTGATGCAGTGAATGGCTCGCAGCTTTTTGCGACCGATACGGCCGTCAACAATCTGGGAACCCAGACCACTACGCTGGGCAACACCTCGGCCAGCACCCTGGGCGGCGGTGCCACTTACTCGCCGGCCACAGGTCTGACTGGCTTCAGTCTGCCGATCAACGCCATCAGCACCACCGGTGCGGTAGGGGCCGCCACTGCGCAAACCAGCATTGCCGGTGCGTTGTCGGCGCTGAATACCGACACGGTCAACACCGCCAACATCGCGGTGAAATATGATGCGGTCGGCGGCAACGCCATCACCCTGGGCGCGACCGGTGGAGCAGGCGCACCGGCCGGCGGCGTGAAAATCACCAACCTCAGCGCCGGTGCCTTGAATGCCACCAGCACTGATGCAGTGAATGGTTCGCAGCTGTTTGCCACCGATTCGACCGTCAATAATCTGGGGACCCAGACCACTACGTTGGGCAACACCTCGGCCAGCACCCTGGGCGGCGGCGCCACTTACTCGCCGGCCACGGGCCTGACTGGCTTCAGTCTGCCGATCAACGCGATCAGCACCACCGGTGCGGTCGGGGCCGCCACTGCGCAAACCAGCGTAGGGGATGCATTGACGGCGCTGAACACCGACACGGTCAACACCGCCAACATCGCGGTGAAATACGATGCGGTCGGCGGCAACGCCATCACCCTGGGCGCGACCGGTGGTGCAGGTGCACCGGCCGGCGGAGTGAAAATCACCAACCTCAGCGCCGGTGCCTTGAACGCCACCAGCACTGATGCAGTGAATGGCTCGCAGTTGTTTGCGACAAACCAGACCGTCGATGGCCTCGTCAACAACGGCGCGGGCATCAAGTATTTCCACAGCAACTCAATCCTGGCCGATAGCACTGCGACCGGCGTCGACAGCGTGGCCATCGGTCCAACGGCGAGTGCGACCGTGGCCAATGGTGTGGCGCTCGGCTCGAACTCATCGGCCACTGGCGCCACGCTGGCTAACGCGGCTTATGGTGTCGGCGGTGCGGCGACGGGGGGCGAAGTCAACATCGCCAATGGAGCCGATGGCCGTCGCCTTACCGGACTGGCCGCAGGCTCCAGCGCGACTGATGCGGTCAATGTCAGCCAACTGAATAAAGTGGGGCAGGACACGGCGACGGCCTTGGGCGGCGGCGCTGCACTTGATGCGACCGCGGGCACTTGGACGGCACCGAGTTATTCCACCAACAGCATCAGCGTCAACGGCACCAACACCGGTCCGTTGGCCAGCAACAACGTCGGCGCGGCACTGACCAATCTCAACACCAGCCTGACCAACACCGCCGCCGTGGCCGTGAAATACGACGATGCCAGCACCAAGACTCAGGTGACCTTCAACCCGTCAGGCACCGCGGTGAAGTTGACCAATATCGCGGCCGGTGCCTTGAACGGCACCAGCACCGATGCAGTGAACGGCTCGCAGTTGTTCGCGACCAACCAGACCGTCGATGGGCTCGTCAACAATGGCGCGGGCATCAAATACTTCCACGCCAACTCGACCCTGGCCGACAGTACTGCCACGGGCACTGACAGCGTGGCGGTCGGCCCGGCGGCCAGCTCGACGGCAACCAATGCAGTGGCCATCGGCAATGGTGCCGTGGCCAGCGTTGCCGATTCGGTGGCCTTGGGCAGTGGCGCAACCACTGCGGCGGCGACTGCGACCGCAACGGATGTGGTGAATGGCACTACTTACACTTACGCAGGCGCTGCTCCAATCGGTGTGCTGAGCGTGGGCAGTGTCGGTAACGAACGTCAGATCAGCAACGTAGCGGCTGGCCAGGTCACTGCCGCCAGCACCGACGCGATCAACGGCAGCCAACTGTTTGCCACCAACACGGCTGTCGATGCGGTCGGCACCCAAACCACAACGTTGGGCAACACCTCGGCCAGCACCCTGGGCGGCGGCGCCACTTACTCGCCGGCCACGGGTCTGACTGGCTTCAGTCAACCGATCAACGCGATTAGCACCACCGGTGCGGTAGGAGCTACCACTGCGCAAACCAGCGTTGCCAGTGCCTTGTCGGCGCTGAACACCGACACAGTCAACACCGCCAATATCGCGGTGAAATACGATGCGGTCGGCGGCAACGCCATCACCCTGGGCGCAACCGGTGGCGCAGGCGCACCGGCCGGCGGGGTGAAAATCACCAACCTGAGTGCTGGTGCCTTGAACGCCACCAGCACCGACGCAGTGAACGGCTCGCAGCTTTTTGCGACCAACCAGACCGTCGATGGGCTCGTCAACAATGGCGCGGGCATCAAGTATTTCCACAGCAACTCGATCCTCGCCGACAGCACCGCCACGGGCACTGACAGTGTGGCGGTCGGCCCGGCGGCCAGTTCGACGGCAACCAATGCGGTGGCCATCGGCAATGGTGCTGTGGCTAGCGTGGCGAACTCTCTCGCGCTGGGTAATGGTGCGACGACCACCGCCGCGACCGCTACACCTAGCGGGATAGTCAACGGCACCACCTTTACGTACGCAGGCGCTGCTCCGGTGGGTGTATTGAGCGTCGGCAGTGTCGGTAATGAACGTCAGATCACCAATGTAGCGGCTGGCCAAGTCACTGCCGCCAGCACCGACGCGGTCAACGGCAGCCAACTGTTTGCCACCAACACGGCGGTCGATGCGGTCGGCACCCAAACCACAACATTAGGCAACACCTCGGCCAGCACCCTGGGTGGCGGCGCCACTTACTCTGCGGCAACAGGCGTTACTGGCTTCAGTCTGCCGATCAACGCGATCAGCACCACCGGTGCGGTAGGGGCTACCACTGCGCAAACCAGCGTTGCCGGTGCCTTGTCGGCGCTGAACACCGACACAGTCAACACCGCCAACATCGCGGTGAAATACGATGCGGTCGGCGGCAACGCCATCACCCTGGGCGCAACCGGTGGTGCAGGCGCCCCGGCCGGCGGGGTGAAAATCACCAACCTGACTGCCGGCGCCTTGAACGCCACCAGCACTGATGCAGTGAATGGCTCGCAGTTGTTCGCGACCAACCAAAGCGTCGACAACATCGTCAACAACGGCACCGGTATCAAGTATTTCCACAGTAACTCGGCTCTCACCGACAGCAGCGCAACCGGCGTTGACAGCGTGGCCATCGGTCCAGCGGCGAGTGCAACCGTGGCCAACGGCGTGGCGCTCGGCTCGAACTCCTCGGCCACTGGCGCCACGCTGGCAAACGCAGCTTATGGCGTTGGCGGCGCGGCAACCGGGGGCGAAGTGAACATCGCCAACGGCGCCAACGGCCGTCGCCTTACCGGTCTTGCTGCGGGTGCCAGTGCGACGGATGCCGTCAACGTCAGCCAACTGAATAAAGTGGGGCAGGACACGGCGACCGCGCTGGGCGGGGGAGCGGCAGTCGATGCCACCACAGGCACATGGACGGCACCGAGCTATGCCACCAACAGCATCAGCGTCAACGGCACCAACACCGGTCCATTGGCCAGCAACAACGTCGGCGCCGCACTGAGCAATCTCAATACCAGCCTGACCAACACCGCCGCCGTCGCCGTGAAATACGACGACGCCAGCACCAAGGCTCAGGTGACCTTCAACCCGGCAGGCTCGGCGGTCAAATTGACCAACGTTGCGGCCGGTAACTTGAACAGCACCAGCACCGACGCGGTGAACGGCTCGCAGTTGTTCGCGACCAACCAAAGCGTCGACAACATCGTCAACAACGGCACCGGCATCAAGTATTTCCACAGTAATTCGGCTCTCACCGACAGCGCCGCAACCGGCCTGGACAGCGTTGCCATCGGCCCCGCGTCCATCGCCGCAGGTGCCAATTCGTTCGCCGCCGGCTCGGGTGCCAGTGCGGCCGCTGATGGTGGTGTGGCACTGGGGCGTCAGAGTCAGGTTCAGGTCGCGGGCGGTATCGCACTGGGCGAAGGCTCGGTTGCGGACCGTGCCTTGGCACCGGCCACCGGCACCATCCCGGTCGGTAGCGGCGCGATCATCTATGACACCTCGGATGCCACGTTGCTCGGCTCGGTGTCGGTGGGCAAGGCCGGTAGCTACCGGCAGATCACCAACGTGGCGGATGCCACCGATGCTCACGACGCCGTGACCCTGCGTCAATTGACCGGGGCGATGGGCTCCTTGAGTTCGACCGGCACCCGTTATTTCCACGCCAACTCGACGAACCCTACGGACTCACTCGCCAGCGGTGCCGAGTCGGTTGCGGTCGGTCCGGCCACCGTGGTCAACGGTGACAACGGCATTGGTATCGGCAACCAGGCCACTGTCGGTCTGGCCGCTGCCGGCGGCATTGCCATCGGCCGTAATACGCAGGTGCTGCTGGCTTCCGGTATCGCCATGGGCAGCGCGGCCCAGGCGTCGGCTGAGCAATCGGTCGCGTTGGGTGCCGGTGCCAATGCCAGTCACGCCATGAGTGTGGCGCTGGGCTCGAGCTCGGTGACCACGGTCGGCGCCGAGACGAATTACAGCGCCTATCGATTGGCCGCACCGCAGACGTCGGTCGGCGAGATCGGCTTCGGCACGGCACAGGGCAATCGCAAGCTCACCGGGGTGGCGGCAGGCACGCAAGACAACGACGCAGTTAACGTGGCGCAACTGAAATGGGTCGGTGATCAAGTGGATCAAAACACTTCGGACATCACTAACCTGGGCGGTCGGGTCGGCGGCCTCGAGAACCTTATCGGCTCGGGAGGCGGCATCAAGTATTTGCACGTCAACTCCACCGGCGCCGACTCCGCTGCCACCGGTACCAACTCGATGGCCTTGGGTTCCAAAGCCCTGGCATCGGGTAACGGCTCGGTGGCGGTGGGCGACGATGCCAAGGCTGCCGCTGACGGCAGTGTGGCGTTGGGCAGTGGCTCCAGCGATGAGGGTAGAGGTGCAGAGACTTACAGCGGCAAGTACTCGGCGGCGAACAACCAGACCGCGGGCACGGTGTCGGTGGGCAATGCCGCGACCGGCGCAACCCGCACGGTCAGCAACGTTGCCGACGGCAAGGACGCCAACGATGCGGTCAACGTACGCCAGCTCGACGGTGCAGTCGCCGAGTCCAAGCAATACACGGATGTCTCGATCGCCAATATCGGTGGCAATGCGGCTCAGCAGGGTGCCCGCATCAGCGTCGTCGAGGGTGATGTCTCCAACATCAAGAATGGCACCGACGGCATGTTCCAGGTGAACAACAGCAGCGCCGCCGCCAAACCGAAAGCCACTGGCGTCGATTCGATCGCCGGGGGTACGGGGGCGGTGGCGTCGGGCAAAAACAGCGCGGCGGTCGGTACCCGGTCTCAGGCCACTGGGGAAAACTCGGTCGCCGTGGGCAACGGGGCCAAGGCTTCGGCCAGGAACGCCACGGCATTGGGTGCCAATTCGGTGGCTGATCGCGAGAACAGCGTATCGGTCGGCAGCGTGGGTAACGAGCGCCAGATCACCAACGTGGCAGCGGGTACCAGCGGCACGGATGCAGTGAACTACGACCAGTTGACCAAGAGCGTGGCGGGCATTACCGACAGCGCCAATGCCTACACCGACCAGCGTTATTCGGAGCTGAAAAATGACCTCAAGAAGCAGGACGACATTCTCAGCGCGGGGATTGCCGGTGCCATGGCCATGGCCAGCATGCCGCAATCGTACTCACCGGGTGCAAGCATGACGACGGTGGCCGCCAGTACCTATCGCGGTCAAGCGTCGGTGGCCTTCGGTGTTTCACATTTGTCCAGCAACGGGCGGTGGCTGACCAAGTTGCAGGGCTCTACCGACTCGCAGCGCCAGGTGGGAGTGGCCGTGGGTGTTGGTTATCAGTGGTGATGGCAGTTTTTGATACGTCTCTATCCGACTTTTACTCAGGCAAAAAACCATGAACATAAAAACAATTTTCGTCACCACACTGATCACTTTGTTGGCACTGGCCGGTTACGACAAGTTCCTGATCAACAGACCCGCGGACGTCAAGACCAACTGGCTCAACATCCCCGCTTTGCCAGTGATTCACGATGCGATATTCGAGTTGTCGCCGACATTCAACGGGCAGCGCAATGCGCCGGCGATGGAGCAGCTCTGCGCGTTGGCCCGGGGTGAAGCGAAACAGGAGCAGGTCAACGCCTTCCTCAAGCAGGCAGGGGTAGACGCAGAGAAGTTGCCGAAACAAGGAAGCCAGTTCTCGCTGTTTATCAATGGCAACCAGGCAGGGCAAGCCACGGCCTGTGCGGCGTACCTGGCAACGACCGTCTTGTCGCCGGTCAATGTGGCCGAGTTCATGCGCCCCGTCACGACGCCGGCCACCGATGGGCATCCGGAGAAATCGACGCTGCAGGTTGATAACGCGTTGTTGACCACGGCGCTGTCGATCAAGTTGGCGGAGGCGCGGGCCAATGCCGATGTGTTTGCCTTGATCGCCGCCGAGTTGCAACGCAGTCCCGGTTTGACGATACCGCAATACCGTGAGCGCGCCGGGCAGTTGTTTGCCCGCCTGGCACCGACTTACCTGCAACGCATCAAGGATCAACTGCCGCCTGCGGACACGCAGTACAAGCTGCTGCAAATGGATGACAGTCGCTTTCTCTTCAGCAGCTCCGCAGGCAGCGTATTCGAATTTGGCAGCAACGGTCTGATCCTGAACCTGGGCGGCATTACCTGGTATGGCGAAGGCAAACTGCTGGGGAAGGATTACCCGCTTCAGGTGGCTTACTTCGACAAGACCGTCAAGGCGTTGCTGGCACCGCCTCAATCCTGATGCTCGACCCCATGACATCGTGATCGCGCAGGGTGATGAAGACAGCGTCTGAATTTCACCCGGCGCATGAAGGTTTGGGAAATCACCTGCAGACACTGCCGAAAGGTGAGTGAACATCGAAGAATCGGAAGCGTGCAATGAAACGAGCATCGTTGTTTTTTGGGGCCTTCAGTATCGCCTTCAGCGTGACAGCTGCTGTTCCACCGCCCAGCGGAGCATTCGACGCAATCGAATGGCCAGCCTCTCTGAGGAACGCGCCTTCAAAAAGCGCCACGTTTGGGGATCTCGTTATTCAATTCGAAAAAACGACGCTCGCGCAGGTGATGAGCGAAGCGTCCGTTGGCACCATCGCGCATCAAGGCGACGCTGGCGCTAGTGTTTATTGGTTGTGCTACAGCCAGCCCAATGCCGGCGCGCTGATATGGATCATCTCAAACGGTGAGATGGGGGGTGACAACCACGCGGTGACGGGTGTTATCGCCGAGCAATTCAAGTCTGCCCGGGCGAGCATCGACTGTCCTGCGTTACCGGTAAAGTTGCAGCCCTTGTCACTTGCCAATGACGTGTGGCTTGGCTCCACGGACATCGCTATTCAACAGATGCTGGGGATGCCTTCACATCAGGCAGGTGCATGGCGGGCTTTCGACTTTCAGGGCAGGAAGCAAGGCGAGTGCGAAGGCGGGTATGACGTCTATAACTGGCTGCGGACCCGGTCGGACAAAGGGCGCGTCAACCGGATTGATGCGGGGCAAGTCACCAGCTGCTAGTCCGGATTTTTATTCAGCAACTGAGGACAATGCCTCGGTTGTTTCATCGAGTGGCGTTCCAGCTACTTTGGAGTCAATGCTGATGCGACCTTCTGATTTTGTCTCTTCTCTTTTTGCAATGGGCATCGCGGGCTTTGCGTTGTCCATACCCGGAACAACGCAGGCCCACATCGGATCCCTCTATTGTGGATCGGCCTCGAACGGTCTGGGTGTCAATGCCGTCACCACTCAGGCGAAGCAACGTGCCTGTCCGGCGGCGATCGAGGTCGCCAATGCCTATATCCGGTTGAACTACAAACTGGAGCCCGTCCTGATCCTGAACAAGGGCGAGCGATGGATCTGCCGGCAACGCCAGGGTGACACCAATCCTTACGGGGAATGCTTGATGCAGAAAAATCCCGATGAAAAGGTCACGCTGACTTCTTAAGCAGGGCGAAACCTCGTGCTCGATCGTGCAGGCGGGTGCTTGCACGGTCGAATCATTTCTCAAAATAATAATTATTTATTGTAATCAGATAATTTATCGTCAAATATAAGTCACCCTAACGGCTCAGTAAGGAACTGTGCATGAACTCCCGTATAAACTACTCGGCGCTGCAACGGATGCATTGGATCGGACTGCTGGCCGCGTTACTGGTCTGGGCCATGGGCATCATCGAGGTGGGTAGTAACGCCATGGTCTGGATCTATGACAAGGATGAAATGCTCGCTGCGTTGCTCGGTGCTTTTGCCGAAAACGCGCCGCAACTGCTCGACCCCTTTGCCGAAGATGCGCTGCTTGACCCCCATACGTTTCTCTCGCCACGGGTCACTGCACTGATCATCGTTCTGGACTTCCTGCCCCAGTTGCTATCGGCGTACGTGTTATGGCTGACCGGGTTGTTCTTCCTGCGCTTGTCCCGCGGCGAAACCTGGTCCGACCGCAACACCAGCATCCTGTGGCGCATCGGTGTGTTGTGCATCGTTTTGCCCGCGACCTACCCACTGATAGAAACCCTGCAAGGTCTGGCGTTGTCCATGGACCTGCCCCCGGGGCAAGGTATTCTCAAAGTCTCGATCGGCCTGTCCTCCGCTTCCGCGTACGAGATCGTCAAAGGACTATTACTCTGCGTTTTTTCCATTATCATGCGCGATGCCAAAGCGCTCAGCGATGAGCACAGTCAATACATATAGAACAATTTAATGACCATTATCGTTCGCCTCGACGTTGTCATGGCCACGCAGAAAATTCGCTCGAAAGAGTTGGCTGCCCTGCTGGGCATCACCGAGGCCAATCTTTCATTGCTGAAAAACGGCAAGGTCAAGGGGGTGAAGATCGCCACCCTGGACAAACTCTGCGCGGCGCTCGATTGCCAGCCAGGCGACCTGCTGGAATTTCAGAAAGACTGAGCATTGCGAGTTGTTTATCGCGAGGCTCAACCGTTTAGCTTTTATTAAATCCTTAGTTGCAAGGCGACACCTTCATGACCCGGTTTTTGTGCTGCATGCTGTTATGGCTGACGGCGTTGCTCAGCGGCTGTGCAACGAAAATGGACGTAGCGATCAATGCGACACCTGATCCGGACTATCAGTTTGACCGACAGGCCACCGTACTTGTGACTTCCACCGGTGGCAGTGATGAAAACGCACTGAATGCTCGCTACTACTTGCGCGATATGGTCAACGCGCTGAAAGACCAGGGCTTCCGGGAGGTGTTTACCGACACCAGCCTGCCCAAGCACCATTCACCGATCAAAATGACCATCACCCTCGATGTCAGCAGCCGGCGAGTGACTTACCGCTACACCGCGACCGAGTATGGACAGGTGCCAACCAGCACCTCGACCGTGTGCAAGAACAGCAAGAAAAAAGACGACCGACTGATCTGCACCAGTACACCGAATATGACCTATGGCCCGGTGGGAACCTCGGAGCGAACCGGCTACACCACGCTGACCACCTTCACGGCCACTGCCCGGGATGAAGTCAGCAAACGTGCGGTGTACCTGCTGCGGGTGTCGTCCTACAACGAGGATTGCCGAGGAGAGAAGGTCGAAGTCTTTCTGGTGGAACAGGGCCTGCGGAACCTGAATTTCGATGACCGCGTACAACGCAACTACACCGTCACGATGCCCGAGGGGTACAGCTGCAAATAGTTTGTTTATACAACTGCAGGTGCGTGAGGCATTTGTCGGAAGCGTTACTGATCTTACTGGGCCTGCCAGTCACTAACGCTGCATTTCCAGATAACTGATTCGGATGAACACTTTTATGATCCGCTCTATTAAGACCCTGAGCTTGACCTTGTTCGCCGCTATTTGTTTTCCACATTTCGATGCTCATGCACAGGGAGTGAGCGAGTCAGCTGAGGGCATTCAGGTTATTAGCCCGGCGCACTCCGTGTGGTTGATTGAGCAACCTTATGTCGATGGTCCCATGCTGAGTGCGACTACTTACGGCAACAGCGCTTACGGTGACTATCACACCAAGGCCACCCTGGAAATCAGCTGCCACCCGGAGAGTCCAGAGGCCGGACTAACGCTGCATTTCGCACCGGAGTCGCTGGGCTTCAAAATCGGTCCATTTGAAGGTCCGGGTGCAGAGGGGGCGATGCGAATCACGACCGGCACACGCACCGCTGTCGATCACCAGACCTCTGGCAGTTGGACTGACGGCGGGGCATTTCAGGTGGGTACGATCTTTTCGCTTTACACCGCCATCCCACGCGATGAATTGGCCTACTGGGCGAGTGATGCCTCACGTGGCCAACCCTTACAGCTTGTGCTGGCGCCCAAAGAAGGCGGCAAGCCGTTGAGCGCCACGTTTTTATTGCCAAAAAACAACGCTGGGTTGAAGAAAGTCATCCAGCCTTGCCTTGACCGCCGCTGACACATAGGCGCTAAACGACGCTCACATCCCGCATCAACAACCCGAACCGATCGGTCGGCGCGCCGATGCTCAGGGGCGGCTCAGGCCGGCACTGCTGAACGATTTCACCCAGCGGGTTTTCCGTGGCTTGCGTCGCCGAGTACTTCCAGCGGCAGGCGTTGGTGCAAAAATCAAAAGATCGCAGCCTCGTTTCACTCGACAGCTCCTACAGAGATTTGTGTAGGAGCTGTCGAGTGAAACGAGGCTGCGATCTTTTGATCTTCCCATCTGGAAACGCACCGAAAAACATCCCTGCTGCCGACGCCCGAATCTGACTGACGAATGCCGAACGCGAGCTTGGCGTGATCGAATTCGTTGTTGCGCACCCGCAGGTTGTAACGCGGCTGCCCGCGGGGTTCATTGATCTGGATCTATGCTTGATGAACAAACGGATGGCACTCGCGCGAACCGTCGCGGACTAAGCATCAGCACGGCTCTTCAATATGAGAGCGCACTGACATGGATCGGACATGAACGAACAGACGGTACACAACAAATCGCTGGTGATTTTGCTCGGAGTGGTCACCGCCGCTTTTATCTGGATTTTGCTGCCGTTCTACGGCGCGGTGTTCTGGGCGGTGATCCTCGGGATTCTGTTCGCACCGCTGCAACGCCGGATCCAACTGAAGTTCGGCTGGCAGCGCAACCTCACATCGCTGCTCACCCTGAGCATCTGCCTGCTGATCGCGATCCTGCCGGTGATCATTCTCAGTATCTTGCTGGTCCAGGAAGGGGCGTCGCTTTACAAAAGCATTGAAAGCGGCGAGCTGGACATCGCGGGGTATGTGACACATTTCAAGCACAGCTTGCCGCCGTACTTCCAGCATTTGCTGGATCGAGCCGGGCTCGGCGAGCTGGACGGGCTGCGGGAGAAAATCATCAAGAGTGCAGTGACGGGCAATGAGTTTGTCGCCACGCAAGTATTCAGTTTCGGTCAGGGCACGTTCGATTTTGTGGTCGGCTTTTTCATCATGCTCTACCTGCTGTTCTTCTTCCTGCGAGACGGCGCGGAACTGGCCCGAAAAGTTCGCTCCGCCGTACCGTTGCAGGAACACCAGAAACGTCGTTTGCAGCTCAAGTTCAATCGCGTGGTTCGGGCGACCGTAAAGGGCAACCTGCTGGTGGCGATCACTCAGGGCGCATTGGGCGGTTTGATTTTCTGGTTCCTGGACATCCCGAGCGCATTGCTCTGGGCGGTATTGATGGCGTTTCTATCGCTGTTGCCGGCGGTGGGGGCGGGGATTGTCTGGGCGCCGGTGGCGGCGTTCTTCCTGTTCACCGGGGCGATCTGGCAAGGCGTGGTGCTGGGGTTGTTCGGGGTTTTTGTGATCGGACTGGTGGATAACGTGCTGCGACCGATCCTGGTGGGCAAGGACACGAAGATGCCGGACTATCTGATCCTCATCTCGACCCTGGGCGGCCTGGCAATTTTCGGCCTGAACGGATTTGTCATCGGGCCGCTGATCGCAGCGCTGTTCATGTCGAGCTGGGCGATCTTCATCGAAACCAAGCCAAGGGTGCAGCTGCCTTAAGCGCTGAGCTGACCCTGGCCGATTTGTTGCGACATCGCCTGGGCGGCCGGCAGCGAAGTGAGCGGTCCGCTGATCGGTTCGCCGTCCTGCACCAGATACCAACAGGCGAGCAATCCTAGCTCTCTGAGCGGTGCGGGAACGGCGCTGCCAATTACGGACATGATTTGAACCTGGGACATAAGCACCTCCATCAATCGATGGAGCTACCTTACGGACCTGCCGCTTGAACGGACAATCAACACTTTCGATAGTCGTCATTGACGACAGTGAGTGTTTGGCTCAGTCGACCACCAGATCCAGCATATGGACCACTTCCTGCTCGTTGAGCAGGCCTTTGCGCACCAGGTTTTCGGCCAGCAGCGAAAGAAACTTGGCGCTGCGATGGCCTTCCAGGTGCTTGAGTTCGGTCAAAGCGTTGTACACCTTGCTGGAAGTGCACAAGCCGACAATGCGGTGCGGGTTTTGCGTGGGCATGAGGTCGTCCTTGTTTTTATCAACCTGTTGTTTACGGACAGATCCAAGCTTGCGGACCTGGCGTGACATAAATATGACCGTTTTTCCCGGTGCGGGGGAAGGGCGGTCGGGTCAATCTTGCCAACTTGAACCGCCCACACTGTCCCGACAGCGACCTTGACGCGATTTTTCCAGACCTTCGCCGACGAACGGTCACAAAAAAGCCCCGCTGATAAGGCGGGGCCTAATTGGGGCTGTTACCAGCGGCCATAACCGTGGGGAGGGCCGTAGTAACCGCGCGGTGGACCGTAATAACCACGGGGCGGGCCATAGTAGACCGGTGGTGGCCCGTAGTAGACCGGTTGCTGCACGTAGACCGGCGCAGGCTGGTAATAAACCGGTGGCGGTTGTTGCACGTAAACCGGCTGTGGCTGGGCGTAGACCGGTTGCTGTACGTAGACTGGCCGGTTGCTGTTGATGATGGCCGAGCCGACGATTGCCGAACCAACGATCGCGCCAAATACCGCTGGACCTTGCCAACCGCCACCGCCATGACCACCGGCTTCTGCCTGCCCTGCGATAGCAAGAGCACCGATCAGCAAGGCAACTGTGGGGATTTTACGGATCATGATAATTCCTCGGTTCTTCGACCCGGCGCTTGCGTCTGCAATAGACCCAAGGATCGTCGCGGGGATACATCTAAGACAGCGGTTTTTTGAAAATCAGCACAGCCGTTGGGTAAATTTTGTGTAAGGTCTGTACCGGCTTCTTTACGGCCCCTGCGAACCTGCTCAGGCACCCCGTAATGATCGATCAGAACGCGATGGAATGGCTAATCCCGTCCATCTGAAAGTGCTTATGAAGGAGATGTTTCATGCAGATGAACCCCAACAGAGATACCCAGCTGTGCATGTCGCTGTCCGGGCGCCCTGGCAATTTCGGCCTGCGGTTTCACAATCATCTGTATGAACAGTTGGGCCTGAATTTCTACTACAAGGCGTTCAGCAGTCAGGATCTGCCGGGTGCCGTTGGCGGCATTCGCGCATTGGGCATTCGTGGTTGTGGCGTGTCCATGCCGTTCAAGGAAGCCTGCATTGCGCTGGTCGATGAACTGGACGCGTCAGCGGCGGCCATTCAATCGATCAATACCATCGTCAACACCAACGGCCATCTCAAGGCCTACAACACCGATTACATTGCCATCGCCCAGTTGCTTGAAACTCATCAGGTGCCGAAGGCATCGACTTTTGCCCTGCGCGGCAGCGGTGGCATGGCCAAGGCCGTGGCGAGTGCCTTGCGCGATGGCGGCTATAAAAACGGCCTGATCGTCGCCCGTAACGAGCGCGCGGGGAGGGCATTGGCCGAGTCGCTGGGTTATCAGTGGCAGGCGGAACTGGGCGCTGAGCGTCCGCAGATGTTGATCAACGTCACGCCGATAGGCATGAGCGGCGGCCCGGAGGCCGATCAACTGGCGTTCGACGCTGAAACCATTGCCGCTGCCGACACTGTCTTCGATGTGGTGGCGATTCCCTCGGAAACACCACTGATCTTGCGCGGTCGCGCCGAGGGCAAACGCGTCATTACCGGGCTGGAAGTGATCGCGATCCAGGCGCTGGAACAGTTTGTCCTGTACACCGGCGTGCGGCCGACGGATGAGCAGTTCAAGAAAGCGGTGGAGTTTGCTCGCAGCTGATCAGCCAAGGTATTTAGTGGCTGGACCGGCCCCTTCGCGAGCAAGCCCGCTCCCACAGTGGATCGGTGTCGTACACAAATGTTGTGATCGACAGAGATTCTGTGGGAGCGGGCTTGCTCGCGAATGCCGCGACTCGGTCTTCCGGCTAGCGCAATCAGTTGCCGCACATTTCCCCGCCTATACTCCCGCCAGTCAGCAAAGACTTGCCCTCCCAACCAACAAACCGTGCCCGAGGTTCACATGCATCCCCCCATTCTCAACCTGAATCAGGTCGAACTCGAACCGCTGCCCGAAGCACTGGCGCCCACCGGTGAAACCGCCGGCCGCTACCAGCAGAAAATGGCTCGCATCGGCCAGCAACTGGGTGCGCAAAAACTCGGTTATCGGCTGTACGTTCTGGAGTCGGGCATGCGTGGCAGTCCGTTTCACAGTCATCGGGTCAATGAGGAAATGTTTTACGTCGTGGCCGGGGAAGGAGAGATTCGTCTCGGTGCCGAGCGTTTTCCGATCCGCGCCGGCGACGTGATCGCCTGCCCGCCGGGCGGTCCTGAAGCGGCGCACCAGATCATCAACACCAGCAAGGGCGAGCTGCGCTACCTGGCGGTCAGCACCCAGCAATCGCCGGAGATCTGCGAGTACCCGGATTCCGGCAAATATGCGGTCATGGACGACTTCAAGGTCGACGCCGAAGGCAATGCCTCAGGCTTCGTCGCCATCGCGCGACCGGGTGACGGCGTGGACTACTGGGACGGCGAATGACTTTCAGGCACGCACTACCCCTGTAGGAGCTGTCGAGTGAAACGAGGCTGCGATCTTTTGATCTTGATCTCTTTAAAAGCAAGATCAAAAGATCGCAGCCTCGTTTCACTCGACAGCTCCTACAGGATCGTGTTGGTTATTCGAGGCGGGCCAGGCGTTCTTCGAGTGCGGCAATCCGCGCTTCAAGCTCTTCGATCCGTTCTACGGAAACGCCGCTGCTGGCCCCACGTTCGGCCGGGTTGTGCCGGGCTGCGAGAATGACCTCGATATCCGCCGGATCACCCAACGCATGCATATAGCGGTCTTCCCGCTGCCCGGCCTGACGCGGAATCAGCAGCGCCAGCCCACGAGCGATCAAGCGTTCCAGCTGATGCACCACCTGTTCGGCATCTTCAAAATCATGCATGCGACCGCTGCGGGTCAGCAGTTCATTGACCGTCTGCGGGCCACGCAGAAACAGCAATCCCGCCAGAATTACCTGGGCCGGCACCAGTTCCAGCGCCTTGTCGACCTTGTGCTCCCAGCGATCGGCACGGCTGCCCATCACCAGTTTGGTAAAGCCGCGACCTTCAAGGGCACGCAGGCTCTGGCCAACCTGGCCTTGGGTCAGGTTCATCACCGGTTCGCGACTGGTTTTCTGGTTGCAGGCAATCACCAGTGCATTGAGGGTCAGCGGATAGGTTTCCGGGCTGGTGGCCTGTTTCTCGATCAACGAGCCCAGAATGCGGATTTCCGTGCTGTTGAGCCGTGGCTCGTCAAAGGTCGTCTCTTGCTCAGTGCTCATCGCGCTTTTCCCTATGCAGTCGAAGCATGCAGTCGAAGCCGACTAGCCTAATCCTTGCTGGATAAAAGACAAGCCGCAGGAGGGGCAGGCATGGCTATAATCGGCCCACGTTTCCCTCCTGTCACCACACGAGACTGTCATGACCATTTCCCTGTATGCCGCTTCCGTTCCTGTTTTCAAACAAATGCTCAACGCCCTGAGCGACGTTCTGAACAAGGCCGAAGCCCACGCCACCGCCAAGAACATCGACCCGAACGCGTTCCTGCAAGCCCGCCTGTACCCAGACATGTTCCCGCTGGTGCGTCAGGTGCAGATCGCCGTTGATTTCGCCAAAGGCGTTTCCTCGCGCCTGGCCGAGATCGAAGTGCCGAAGTACGACGACACCGAAACCACCTTCGCTGAACTGCAAGCCTTGATCGCCAAGGTTCTGGCTTACATCGGCGAAATCAAGCCTGAGCAGATCGACGGCAAGGAAGGTATCGAGATCGTCACCCGTCCAGGCACGCCGAAAGAGAAGCGCTTCAGTGGCCAGGCTTACCTGCTGAGCTACGGCCTGCCGCAGTTCTTCTTCCACGTCACCACCGCTTACGCTCTGCTGCGTCACAACGGTGTGGAAGTGGGCAAGCGTGATTACATGGGCGCGTTCTAAACCGTCCGCGCACTAAAAAGCCCGCCAAGGTGCAAGCCTTGGCGGGCTTTTTTTGGTGGGTCAAAAGATCGCAGCCTCGTTGCACTCGACAGCTCCTACAGGGGAACGCATTTCAATGTAGGAGCTGTCGAGTGCAACGAGGCTGCGATCTTTTGATCTTAATTACGCCATACGCTGGGCTTTCTGTTCTTCCCCTAAACACGCCGCAGCGGTGAACAGCACATCAGTAGACGAGTTCAGCGCAGTCTCCGCAGAATCCTGCAACACACCAATGATGAAACCTACCGCCACCACCTGCATGGCGATTTCACTTGGAATACCAAACAGGCTGCACGCCAGCGGAATCAGCAACAACGAACCGCCCGCCACGCCCGACGCGCCGCACGCACAGATCGCCGCCACCACACTGAGCAGAATGGCCGTCGGAATATCCACGGCGATGCCCAGGGTATGCACGGCCGCCAGCGTCAGCACGGTGATGGTGATCGCCGCGCCCGCCATGTTGATGGTCGCGCCCAGTGGAATCGATACCGAGTAAGTGTCTTCATGCAGGCCCAGGCGCTTGCTCAATTCCAGGTTGACCGGAATGTTCGCCGCCGAACTGCGGGTGAAAAACGCGGTGATGCCGCTTTCCCGCAGGCAGGTCAGCACCAGCGGATACGGGTTGCGGCGCAGTTTCCAGAACACGATCACCGGGTTCATCACCAGCGCCACAAACAGCATGCAGCCCAGCAGCACAGCCAGCAGATGCATGTAACCGATCAAGGCGCCGAAGCCGGACGTGGCGAGGGTCGATGCGACGAGGCCGAAGATCCCCAGCGGCGCGAAACGAATCACCAGGCGCACGATCAGGGTCACGCCGTTGGACAAGTCGCCGAGCACCTCGCGAGTGGTGTCACCAGCATGGCGAATCGCAACGCCCATGCCGATCGCCCAGGCCAGAATGCCGATGAAGTTGGCGTTCATCAGTGCGCTGACCGGATTGTCGACCACGCTGAGCAGCAGACTTTGCAGCACTTCGCTGATGCCGCCCGGCGCACTCACGGCAACGTCATGGGTGGACAACACCAGACTGGACGGGAACATCATGCTGGCAACGACCGCGACCACCGCGGCAGCAAACGTACCCAGCAAGTACAAAAACAGAATCGGCCGGATGTGGGTTTCCTGACCGTGCTTATGGTTGGCGATCGACGCCATGACCAGCACGAACACCAGAATCGGCGCGACGGCTTTCAGTGCCGAGACGAAGACTTTGCCGATGAACGCCGTGGACTTCGCCACGTCCGGCGCGATCAGCGCCAGGGCAATCCCGGCGACTAGGCCGATGATGATTTGCGAGACCAGGCTCAAGCGTTTCAAACGGTGCAATAGCGAAGGGGATGAAGCGGTCATAAAACGGCATCTCTGATTTTATTAGGTGCGGGGGTATCGCGACATCAATGCCAATGACTGGCCGATGAACAAGGTGTACGTATCGCAGGGCGCGGACTTTATCACAGCGTGGTCCTCTTCCTTCAGACCTGTGACGATCTGCCGCCAGCGCGTCCAACAAGATCGGCAGGTTCGTGCAACCCTGATCGGAAACACTCTGTTAAGATTGCGCATCCTCATTTTCAAGTCATGCCAGTGGGCCTTCGGGTTATCGCTGGTGTCGTCGTTTTCTGGAGTTCTGCATGCTGTTGCCCATCCTTCTGTTGTCGGCCGCCGGTTTCACCGTGCTGACCACGGAATTCATCATCGTCGGCCTGTTGCCGGCAATTGCCCGAGACCTTGAGGTCAGCATCCCCCAGGCGGGTTTGCTGGTGACCTTGTTCGCCTTCACCGTCGCCGCGTTCGGGCCGTTCCTGACCGCGTACTTCGCAAGGTTCGAGCGACGCAAGCTGTTCATTTCGGTGCTGATCATGTTCGGCCTGGCCAACACCCTCGCGGCGTTTGCGCCGAACATCTGGGTGATGGCCATCGCCCGGCTGATCCCCGCGCTGGGGCTGCCGGTGTTCTGGGCGCTGGCCAGTGAAACCGCGGTGGACATTGTCGGGCCGGATTTTGCCGGGCGCGCCATCGCCAAGATCGGATTCGGTATCGTCTGCGCCACGGTATTCGGCATTCCGGTGGGTACGCTGATTTCCGATGCGTTCGGCTGGCGCAGTGCCTTTGGCATTCTCGCGGTGATCGCGTTCGCCAAGGCGTTGCTGCTGTTTATCTACCTGCCGAGAACCAACCTGCATCAGCATCAGGTGAGCTTTCGTTCGCAGTTCAAGATCCTGCGCAGCCCGTTGATGCTCGGGCATGTGCTGCTGTCGATCCTGGTGTTCAGCGGCATGTTCACCGCTTACACCTATCTGGCGGACATCCTTGAACGCCTCGCCGGTTTCAACGGTACGGTGGTCGGCTGGTGCCTGATGGGCTTTGGCGCGGTCGGTTTGATCGGCAACTCGTTGGGCGGCCGAGCGGTGGATCGTCATCCGCTGATGGCTTCGATGATGTTCTGCGCGTTCATGATCGCCGGCATGGTGGCGTTGGTGCCGAACATTCATTCGCCGCTGGGTCTGGCGGCGGCGATGGGGATCTGGGGTGTGACCCAGGCCGCGTTGTTCCTGGTCAGCCATGTGCGATTGATGAAGGCCGCGCCCGAGGCACCGGCCTTTGCCGCGTCGCTGAACATTGCCGGGGCCAACCTCGGCATCGGTCTGGGTGCGATGGTCGGCGGACGGGTAATCGACAGCGTTGGCCTGGGCGGGCTGGGTTTTGCGGCGGCGGTGTTTATCCTGGCTTCGATTCTGCTGGCCATGGCGCTGATGACCATGAAGCCACGAGAAGTCTGCGCCTGACCTTTCACACCTCGGTGAACAGCTCGCGTCGGGCACCTTCGGTAATCGCAACGATGCCGGGGTGCTTGACCTTGCGTTCCACTGAAATGGCGTAGAACGACTCCGTCACGGCGTCGGTCTGGCCAATCAACTCGACGCCATATTGGCGTTTCACTTCATCGGCAATCACGCTCGGGCCGATGAAAATCCCGCTGCCGGATTGGCCGAAAGCCTGCATCAAGGCGCTGTCATCGAACTCGCCGACGATGCGCGGCTGGATCTGCTGCTCGGCAAACCAGCGTTGCAAGCGACTGCGCACCACGGTTTCCGGCCCGGGAATCAGCAGCGGTGCGCCGTGCAGGCTGCGCGGGAAATCCTGACCGTACTGCGCGGCCAACTCAGCGGTGGCGAAGAAGCTGATCCCGCATTCACCGAGTTTCTGGCTGTAACCCTTGATGTCCAGGTGCGACGGCATCGGGCTGTCGGAAATCACCAGGTCCAGCCGCTGGATCGCCAGGTCGGCGAGCAAGCGTTCGAGTTTGTCTTCGCGACAGGTAATGCGCAGCGGTTCGCTCAATTCCATGGTTGGCGCAATCAGGCGATAGACGATGGATTTGGGCACCACATCGGCGACACCTACCCGAAACAGGATCTGCTGTTCGTTGGGTTGCGCCCGCAGCATCAATTCCAGTTCGCCACCCAGCTGAAACATTTGCTCGGCGTAGGGCAGGGTCTGGCGGCCGGCCTCGGTCAGCTCAAGCTGTCGGCCTACGCGGCGGAACAGCTCGATGCCGTAGGTCTGTTCGAGCAGGGAAATCTGCCCGCTGATGGTCTGCGGCGTGAGGTTCAGCTGTTCGCAGGCGCGCACGATGCTGCCGGTCTTGGCCACGACCCAGAAGTAATGCAGCTGTCGATAATTAAGCATGGTGTTCCTGTTGTGCTGGGGGCTGTGTAGGAGCTGTCGAGTGAAACGAGGCTGCGATCTTTTGATCTTGATCTTTTTAAAAGCAAGATCAAAAGATCGCAGCCTCGTTTCACTCGACAGCTCCTACACAGCTCATACATATATCCTAAAGTTCGTAAAAACCGAAGTATAACCGCTGAAAATACGAATTTTCCAGAAGTGTTTGCCTCCCTAGAATGCCTCGCTATCAACGGGCCATCGTTTCGGCCCGTTTTGTTCTATCGAGGAAAGCATCATGAAGCTTAAAACCACGGCATTGCTGATCGCGTCTTTACTGGTATTGGCCGGTTGCGACCAGGCCGAGAAAAGCGCGCAGCAATTGATGGGCAAGGCTGCCGAAACCGCCAAACAGGCGATCGACGACACCCATAAAGCCGCCGAACAAGCGATCAGTGATGCCACCGGCGGCCTGATCAGCAAGAAAGAACCATCGGCCGAAGACAAGAAGAAAACCGAATCTTCGTCCCAGGAAATCTAAACCGTCTACAACGAGTCAGGACTGACCCATGGAATACCTTTTAGAACTTGCTGCAAGCCCCACCGCCTGGGTCGCCCTGGCCACGTTGATCGTGATGGAAATCGTGCTCGGCATCGATAACCTGATCTTTATCTCGATCCTGACCAACAAGCTGCCCGAGCAACATCGGCAGAAAGCACGCCGCATCGGTATCGGCATGGCGCTGATTCTGCGCCTGGGCCTGTTGAGTACCATCGCGTTCATCGTCCAGTTGACCGAGCCTGTGATCGATATTCTCGGCCACGCGTTCTCATGGAAAGACATGATCCTGATCGCCGGTGGCCTGTTCCTGTTGTGGAAGGCGACCACCGAGATCCATCACAGCATGGACCCGGCTCCGGATGATCCGACGTCGGCGACTTCGACGGTGACCTTGGGCTTTGCGGCTGCGATCGGTCAGATCCTGATGCTGGACATGGTGTTTTCCATCGACAGCATTATTACCGCTGTCGGCATGACCGAGCATTTGCCGATCATGATCATCGCTGTAGTGGTGTCGGTGTTGGTGATGTTGCTGGCGGCTGATCCTCTGGCCAAGTTCATCAACGACAACCCGACGGTGGTGATGCTGGCGCTGGGCTTCCTGATCATGATCGGCATGACGCTGATCGCTGAAGGTTTCGGTGCTCATGTGCCTAAAGGCTACGTCTATGCGGCCATGGCCTTCTCGGCGACCATCGAGGGCTTGAACATGATGTCGCGTCGGGCCAAGCAGAAGAAAATAGCGGCTGAAGCTTAACCCGCGAAAAACGAAACGGCCGCCTGCGCTCGAAAGAGCCCAGGCGGCCGTTTTTGTTTGTGGACCGGTCAGCGTCAGTGCGCGGTCGCGTGATGTGCAGCCGGTTTACCAGCCTTCGCCACAGGCGCCGATTGAGCCGGGTGGTGATGGTGCCGACGGGTGATCCGCAAAACGCCCCACAACATGGCGGCGGCCACAGCCAGCCAGCCGGAAATCAACATCACGATTGTCATTGTCAGGCTCATCAGTGCCTCCTCTTTGCCCTGCATCGGGCACACACTCTCTGCAAATGACAGTCTAGTCGCTGCAGTGTTTCAGGCTATTGACCAAAGGTCGGCTGTCATCAACCAGTTCGCTCTATCGAATGCACTCAACTGCGGGTTAAGGCTATACCGCCGCTGCGTGGCGTCCTATGATCCACGGCCAAGCCGGGAGTGTGTTGCCTGGCGTCTGAACAAGAGAGTGATGATCGTGCGGGTATTTTCTCGAATTCGAACGGCGGCGCTGATTGTCGGCTGCGTTGCAGGATTGGCAGGGTGCGCGGGGAGTGTGGCGCCGGAGATCAAGCGCCTGCCGGAACGCGTGGAACTCAGCGGCACGTTCTACCGCGGCCAAGACCATCAAAGCGGACCTCAGGTGCTGGCCAGCATGCTGTCGCAGCAGGGCATCGTGATTACGCCCGGGTTGCTCGAAAAACCCCTGCACTTGCCGGGCGCCGAGGCTCAGCTGCAGCAGAACATGCAAAACCTGGCACGTGAGTACGGGATGGTGGTGTATCCCCTCGACAGCAATTTGCCAGCGCTGTTGACTCAGGTCGCGGCCGGCTATCCGGTGATGGTGCGCTTCACTGAAGGCACGGCGCTCTGGGCTGAACCGCGTTACGCCATTCTCGCCGGATACAATCGCCAGAAGCAGACGGTTCTGCTGCGGGCCGGCATGAATCGCCGGAATTTGATGAGCTTCAGTTCGTTTGAGTCATCTTTCAAGGATGCCGGCGGCTGGGCTGTATTGATTCAGAAGCCCAATCAGATCCCTGCCAACGTCGATCAGCAGCGCTGGCTCAAAGCAGCGAGCGATCTCGGCCAGGCCGGTCAGGAACAAGCTGCTGCCCGTGCGAAGAAGGCGCTGACCGCGCAGTAAGCTTCCGTTCGTCATTTGCCCGGCACCGCCGGGCATGCATGGCCTCTAAAGGACAAGACCCGGTTTCTCCGGGCCAGCTCCCAGGAGGCACTCCATGGCACATTCCAATACCCCCGACGGCCCGCATTCATCCGAGCATGCTTCGGGCGACGAACTCGGTTTCGACCCTGACTCGCCGGACCTTGCCGATCCCCAGGTCGATCCCATCGGACCTGCCAAGGCGCCCCTGGATGTAAAGCCGGGCGACAATCCCAAGGCTCCGGCGAAGCCTTACGACCCACTCGCTGATCTGAAACCCTAACCCTTGGTGAGGTGCGTATGTCTACTGATTCGAGTTTCAACGACAAACGTCCGGACAGTGTTCCAACCACCCCCGAAGAGGGTGTTGATCCGGTGATGGATCCGAACGATCCGTTAAGAGACCCTTTGGCGCGTCCGATGGTAGTGCCGACGGAGCATCCCCATGGCATGAAAGATCCAAGCGCCGGGGATGGCATTCCGGATGACGATCAGATGCCGTTACCCAACGATTAACGCCAGACGAAAAAAAGCCCCGAATGATCGGGGCTTTGTTCTTTCTGTCGCCGACTTACTTTGACGCTTCAACCACACCGCTCTGACGGTGCTTGAGGTTCTTGTCCGACTTGTACTGCAAGGCCACCGATGGCACATCTGCACCTTTGCCGGTTTCCACCCAACTGCGGATGCGGGTGGCATCGGCGAAATGCGTGTACTTGCCGAAGGCGTCAAGGATCACCAGTGCCACCTGGCGATTGCCCATGCTGGTCACCAGCACCAGGCAGTGACCCGCTTCATTGGTGAACCCGGTCTTGGTCAGCTTGATGTCCCAGTTTGGCTTGCCGACCAAATGGTCGGTGTTACGAAAACCCAGGCTGTAGTTGGGTTTGCGGAACGTGACGGTTTTTTCCTTGGTGGTACTCAGCTCGGTCAATAACGGGTACTTGTGAGCGGCGATCAGCAATTTGCTCAGGTCGCGGGCGGTGGACACGTTACGAGGAGAGAGGCCCGTCGGCTCGACGAAGTGAGTGCTGGTCATGCCCAGCGCCTTGGCCTTGGCGTTCATCGCGGCAATGAAAGCGACGTAGCCGCCCGGATAGTGATGGGCCAGGCTCGCGGCGGCACGGTTTTCCGAGGACATCAGGGCGATCAGCAGCATTTCCTTGCGCGGCAATTCGCTTTTGAGTTTGACGCGGGAAAACACGCCTTTCATTTCCGGCGTGTCGCTGATGTTGATGTTGATGTACTCGTCCATGTTCTGTCGGGCCTCAACCACGATCAGACCGGTCATCAATTTGCTGACAGAGGCGATAGGAACAACCACATCGGGATTGCTGGCATAGATGACTTTGTTGGTCTGCATATCCAGCAGCAAAGAGCTGCCGGAAGCGAGCTTGAGTTGTTTCGTATCTCGGGGTGCCGCGGTGGTCTCCGCGGCGCTGGCGATTGGCGTGATGAACGTCCCTGTAATTGCAAAAAATAGGCTCAGGATGGAAAGACGGATTTTCACGCTGGCAGACTCATAAAGTGTTGATAAGCCGTTATGTAACGGGCTATTTCGTAAAAGCGCGACATTCTGGAGTATGGCTGAATAACTGTCGATGGTTGTTCAAGCAGGAGGTGAAAGTCCCCGGGAACATGAAAAAAAAGTCATTTTCCGGCGGATGGTCGATCTTTCGCTTCAGACAAAAAGAACCCCGCGATTGGCGGGGTTCTTTTGTTCGTCACTTATGTCGAAACGGGCACTCAGCTGTGCAGTGTTTCCGCCGCGTACAACGTGTTTTCCAGCAGGCAGGCACGCGTCATCGGGCCGACGCCGCCCGGTACCGGAGTGATCCAGCCGGCGCGGGGCAGGGCGGTTTCGTAGATCACGTCACCGACCAGTTTGCCGTCTTCCTGGCGATTGATGCCGACGTCGATCACGATCGCACCTTCCTTGATCCACTCACCCTTGACCAGGCCCGGCTTGCCGGCGGCGACAACGACCAGATCGGCACGGCCGACGTGGTCCGCCAGGTCCTTGGTGAAACGGTGGGTGACGGTCACGGTGCAACCGGCCAGCAGCAATTCCATCGCCATCGGACGGCCAACGATGTTGGACGCGCCGACGACCACGGCATTCATCCCGTAAAGGCAAGCACCGGTGCTTTCCAGCAGGGTCATGATGCCTTTGGGGGTGCACGGACGTAGCAGCGGGATGCGCTGGGCCAGTCGGCCGACGTTATAAGGGTGGAAACCGTCGACGTCTTTGTCCGGACGAATGCGCTCCAGCAATTTGGAGGCGTCCAGATGCTCAGGTAACGGAAGCTGAAGCAGCACGCCGTCGATTGTCGGGTCGTCGTTCAGGCGATCGATCAGGTCGGTCAGTGCTTCTTGAGTGGTTTCGGAAGGCAGGTCGTAGGCTTGGGAAATGAAGCCGACCTCTTCACAGTCTTTACGCTTGTGCGAGACATAAACCTGAGAGGCAGGATCGCTGCCGACCAGGATCACCGCGAGGCCCGGTGTGCGCAGGCCTTGCTCGCGACGCTCGGTGACTCGTTTGGCGATCTGCTGGCGCAGGCTGGCGGCGATCGATTTGCCGTCGATTAGTTGTGCAGTCATTGCGCGTGATTAACCATCGAGAGGGGAAAAAAAGAGAACGCATTCTCGCATGTCATGCGGTGAGGGCAAAGGCGCTTGGTCTGCAAATTCGTCTAAGCCCTTTAATTAAATGAATTTTTTATAAAAAGGATTTGACGGCCTTCGGGGCGCTCTATACTATTCGTCGCACTTGTCGGGCACAGCCTAGCACTGGATGAGAAGGTCAAGCGGAATTACGGTTCTGCAAGACTGGAAAGCTCTTAGTTTGTAGTCCTCCAAGAGTACAGATTAATAAGGCGCCCGTAGCTCAGCTGGATAGAGCATCCGCCTTCTAAGCGGATGGTCGCAGGTTCGAGTCCTGCCGGGTGCGCCATTAGGCAGCTTTGGCACAAGTAGCGCAATATGGTGGGCGTAGCTCAGTTGGTAGAGCACGGGATTGTGACTCCCGTTGTCGAGGGTTCGATCCCCTTCGTCCACCCCATATTTCGAAAGGCGCCAGATTAATAGTCTGGCGCCTTTGCTTTAACAGCTTCAAACCGCGGATGTGGTGGAATTGGTAGACACACTGGATTTAGGTTCCAGCGCCGAAAGGTGTAAGAGTTCGAGTCTCTTCATCCGCACCAAATAAAGCTTCACTCAGGCCGGTTGGCGTGGTTGGGGCGCAGCAAGGGAGTTGTTTGGCTTCCTTGCAAAGCAATATGGTGGGCGTAGCTCAGTTGGTAGAGCACGGGATTGTGACTCCCGTTGTCGAGGGTTCGATCCCCTTCGTCCACCCCATATTTCGAGAGGCGCCAGATTTAACAGTCTGGCGCCTTTTTTGTTTTAGCGGTTCGAGTGCCAAGCGGCTGCATGTTCTGGGTCGCACGGGTGGGGTGATTCGTCGTATTTATGTTTCTCGATGATGCCGCGCCGCCCGCCGACCTTGCTCGCAAGATCGGCTGTCAGGGAGATGATTGGCAGATTCTTCTATATATAGAAGAATTGGTGCAGAGCCCTGGCGTGACTGGCTGTATTTGCTAACAGGGCGAGGCACAACCGTTTGTCCCTCGCCTATAAATTGCCTGCTGCTTTTTTACCCGTTTTCAGTAGGGTGACTTCTTGAGTTTGACCCACTAGAATGCATGCCCTTGATTCTGGGGTCGGAAACGGCCGGCTAACGTCTGTGCAACGAGGAATATCCATGCAAGTTTCTGTTGAAAATACTACTGCTCTCGAGCGCCGCCTGAGCATCACCGTGCCGGCAGAGCGTATTGAGACTGCGGTCAACAAGCGTCTGCAGCAGACTGCCCAAAAGGCCAAGATTGCTGGCTTCCGTCCAGGCAAAGTGCCAATGAGCGAAATCAAGCGCCGTTTCGGTGCTGATGCGCGTCAGGAAGCCGTGGGCGATGTGATCCAGTCTTCGTTCTACGAAGCTGTTGTCGAGCAGAAGCTGAACCCGGCTGGCGCGCCTTCGATCGAGCCTAAATCGATGGAAGCCGGCAAAGATCTGGAATACGTCGCCATCTTCGAAGTGTTCCCTGAGTTCACCGTTGCCGGCTTCGAAGGTATCACCGTAGAGCGCCTGAGCGCTGACGTGGCTGACGCCGATCTGGACAAAATGCTGGACGTGCTGCGCAAGCAGAACACCCGTTTCGAAGTGGCCGATCGCGCTGCCCAGAACGAAGACCAACTGAACATCGATTTCGTTGGCAAGGTTGACGGTGAAGTGTTCGCTGGCGGTTCCGCCAAAGGTACTCAGCTGGTTCTGGGTTCCGGCCGCATGATCCCTGGTTTCGAAGACGGTCTGGTTGGCGCTAAAGCCGGCGAAGAGCGCGTTCTGAACCTGACCTTCCCAGAGGACTATCAGAACCTCGACCTAGCGGGCAAAACCGCTGAGTTCACCGTGACCGTGAACACTGTTTCCGAGCCAAAACTGCCAGAGCTGAACGAAGAATTCTTCGCTCAATTCGGCATCAAGGAAACCGGTCTGGAAGGCTTCCGCACCGAAGTTCGCAAGAACATGGAGCGCGAACTGCGTCAGGCGATCAAATCCAAGGTCAAGAATCAGGTAATGGACGGTCTGCTGGCCACCAACCCGATCGAAGTGCCTAAAGCTCTGCTGTCCAACGAAGTTGACCGTCTGCGCGTGCAGGCTGTTCAGCAGTTCGGCGGCAACATCAAGCCTGATCAACTGCCGGCCGAGCTGTTCGAAGAACAAGCCAAGCGCCGCGTTGTGCTGGGTCTGATCGTGGCTGAAGTGGTCAAGCAATTCGACCTCAAGCCTGACGAAGCGCGCGTTCGCGAAATGATTCAGGAAATGGCTTCGGCCTACCAAGAGCCTGAGCAGGTTGTGTCCTGGTACTACAAGAACGACCAGCAACTGAACGAAGTCCGTTCGGTTGTGCTGGAAGAGCAAGTTGTGGATACTGTTCTGCAGAAAGCTAGCGTGACCGACAAATCGGTCTCTTACGAAGAAGCAGTCAAGCCGGTAGAAGCTCCACAAGCCGACTGATCGTTTTTGCGATAAGAAGTACACACCATAAGCCAGCCTTCGTGCTGGCTTATGCGTATTCAAGACATAACTATTTGGGAGTGACTGCAGAGCATGTTCCGTAATTCGTATATTCAGCAGAACTCTGATATCCAGGCCGCAGGCGGCCTGGTCCCGATGGTTGTCGAGCAGTCTGCTCGTGGTGAGCGCGCCTATGACATCTACTCGCGCCTTCTCAAGGAGCGAGTGATCTTTCTGGTTGGTCCGGTAGAGGACTACATGGCCAACCTGATCTGTGCGCAACTGCTGTTCCTTGAAGCGGAAAACCCGGACAAGGACATCCATCTCTATATCAACTCCCCGGGCGGTTCGGTGACAGCAGGCATGTCGATCTACGACACCATGCAGTTCATCAAACCCAACGTATCGACCACCTGTATCGGTCAGGCGTGCAGCATGGGCGCCTTTCTTCTGACAGCCGGTGCCGCTGGCAAGCGTTATTGCCTGCCGAATTCGCGCGTGATGATTCACCAGCCACTGGGCGGTTTCCAGGGGCAGGCGTCGGATATCGAAATCCATGCCAAGGAAATTCTCTTCATTCGTGAGCGTCTCAACACGCTGATGGCCAAGCACAGCGGCCACACTCTTGAAGAAATCGAGCGCGACACCAACCGCGACAATTTCATGAGTGCGGAAGCCGCGCGTGAGTACGGGTTGATCGATGAAGTGATCGCCCAGCGCCCAGCTTAAAAATAAGCAGCTCAAAATAGGCTTGGTCGGCTGGTCTGATCACCGGCGGGCTTGAAAAAGCCCGCAATAGCCTTCATCTTGTGTTGCAAGCCTATCGGATTTGGATCGAACGAATGACTGACACCCGCAACGGCGAGGACAACGGCAAGCTGCTCTATTGCTCCTTCTGTGGCAAAAGCCAGCATGAAGTGCGCAAATTGATTGCCGGCCCCTCGGTCTTTATCTGCGACGAGTGCGTCGACCTGTGCAATGACATCATCCGAGAGGAGGTGCAGGAAGCCCAGGCCGAAAGCAGCGCGCATAAATTGCCTTCGCCTAAAGAAATCAGCGGCATCCTTGATCAGTACGTGATTGGTCAGGAACGTGCGAAAAAGGTTCTGGCCGTAGCGGTGTACAACCACTACAAGCGTCTGAACCAGCGTGACAAAAAGAATGACGACGTCGAACTCGGCAAAAGCAATATCTTGCTGATCGGCCCGACAGGCTCGGGTAAAACCCTGCTTGCCGAAACACTGGCCCGCTTGCTGAACGTTCCGTTCACCATCGCCGACGCAACCACCCTCACCGAGGCGGGTTACGTGGGTGAAGATGTCGAGAACATCATTCAGAAGCTGCTGCAGAAGTGCGATTACGACGTAGAAAAAGCCCAGATGGGCATTGTCTACATCGATGAGATCGACAAGATCTCGCGCAAGTCTGACAACCCGTCGATCACCCGGGACGTTTCCGGTGAAGGCGTGCAGCAGGCCCTGCTCAAGTTGATCGAAGGCACGGTCGCTTCCGTTCCGCCGCAAGGTGGTCGCAAGCATCCGCAGCAGGAATTCCTTCAGGTCGACACCCGTAACATCCTGTTCATCTGCGGTGGTGCGTTCTCCGGTCTGGAAAAGGTTATTCAAAACCGTTCCACCAAGGGCGGCATCGGTTTCAACGCGGAAGTGCGCAGCAAGGAAGAAGGCAAGAAAGTCGGTGAGTCCCTGCGTGAAGTCGAGCCTGACGATCTGGTCAAGTTCGGTCTGATCCCGGAATTCGTCGGTCGTCTGCCGGTTCTTGCCACGCTGGACGAGCTTGATGAAGCTGCGTTGATGCAGATTCTCACCGAGCCGAAGAATGCTCTGACCAAGCAGTATGCCAAGCTGTTCGAGATGGAAGGCGTGGACCTGGAATTCCGGGCCGACGCGCTGAAATCGGTCGCCAAACGTGCCCTGGAACGCAAGACCGGTGCCCGTGGACTGCGTTCGATTCTCGAAGGTGTATTGCTCGACACTATGTATGAAATCCCCTCGCAGTCCGAGGTGAGTAAAGTAGTGATCGACGAAAGCGTAATAGAAGGCAAGTCCAAGCCACTGTATATCTACGAAAACAGTGAGCCGGCTGCCAAGGCTGCGCCGGACGCTTAAGCGTCAGGCAGCTGGAATAAAGAAGGGGCCTTCGGGCCCCTTTTCTTTTAAAGCATTTTTTAACTCCCTCTTTGTGCTTGTTTTTTTTCAAAGCAGCCCCCATCTTGGTTTCAAGCTTACTTCCATCTGTTTACGGCCTTATGGCCGCCGTAGAGGCGAAATCATGAAGACAACCATCGAATTGCCTCTCCTGCCATTGCGTGATGTTGTGGTTTATCCGCACATGGTTATCCCGCTGTTCGTGGGGCGCGAGAAATCCATCGAAGCCCTCGAGGCTGCGATGACGGGCGACAAGCAGATCCTTCTGCTGGCTCAGAGAAACCCTGCTGACGACGATCCCGGTGAAGATGCACTTTATCGCGTAGGTACGATTGCGACCGTTCTGCAGCTGCTCAAGCTGCCTGATGGCACGGTCAAGGTTTTGGTCGAAGGCGAGCAGCGGGGCGCCGTGGAGCGCTTCAGCGAAGTGGACGGCCACTGCCGTGCCGAAGTCTCGCTGATCGACGAAGTCGACGCGCCTGAGCGCGAGTCGGAAGTATTCGTGCGCAGCCTGTTGGCTCAGTTCGAACAATATGTGCAGTTGGGCAAGAAAGTCCCGGCTGAAGTCCTGTCGTCGCTCAACAGCATCGACGAGCCAGGTCGCCTGGTCGACACCATGGCCGCTCACATGGCCCTGAAGATCGAGCAGAAGCAGGAAATCCTCGAAATCATCGATTTGTCGGCCCGGGTCGAGCACGTTCTGGCGTTGCTGGATGCCGAGATCGATCTGCTGCAAGTCGAAAAACGTATTCGCGGTCGCGTCAAAAAACAAATGGAGCGCAGCCAGCGCGAGTACTACCTGAATGAGCAGATGAAGGCCATTCAGAAAGAGCTCGGCGACAGCGACGAAGGCCACAACGAAATCGAAGAGCTGAAAAAGCGCATCGATGCCGCCGGCCTGCCAAAAGATGCCTTGGCCAAAGCCCAGGGTGAGCTGAACAAGCTGAAACAAATGTCACCAATGTCCGCGGAAGCGACGGTGGTGCGTTCGTACATCGACTGGCTGGTTCAGGTGCCGTGGAAGGCTCAGAGCAAAGTGCGTCTGGACCTTGCTCGCGCAGAAGACATTCTCGATGCAGACCACTACGGTCTCGAAGAAGTCAAAGAGCGGATCCTCGAATACCTCGCCGTGCAAAAGCGCGTGAAGAAAATTCGCGGTCCGGTGTTGTGCCTGGTCGGTCCTCCGGGGGTGGGTAAAACCTCTCTGGCGGAGTCGATCGCTCACGCCACCAACCGCAAATTTGTCCGTATGGCCCTCGGTGGCGTGCGTGACGAAGCGGAAATCCGTGGTCATCGCCGGACTTACATCGGTTCGATGCCAGGAAGATTGATTCAAAAGATGACAAAAGTGGGCGTGCGCAACCCGCTGTTCCTGCTCGATGAAATCGACAAGATGGGCAGCGACATGCGTGGCGATCCGGCGTCGGCGTTGCTGGAAGTGCTCGATCCTGAGCAGAACCACAACTTCAACGATCACTATCTGGAAGTCGACTACGACCTGTCCGATGTGATGTTCCTGTGCACCTCCAACTCCATGAATATTCCGCCGGCGCTGCTCGACCGGATGGAAGTGATTCGTCTGCCGGGCTACACCGAAGACGAGAAGATCAACATCGCCGTCAAATACCTTTCGCCGAAGCAGATCACGGCCAACGGCTTGAAGAAAGGCGAGCTGGAATTCGACGCCGAAGCGATCCGCGACATCATCCGCTACTACACCCGCGAAGCCGGTGTACGTGGGCTGGAGCGCCAGATTGCCAAGGTTTGCCGCAAGGCGGTCAAAGAGCACGCACTGGAAAAACGCTTCTCGGTGAAGGTCACTGCCGAGATGCTGGAACACTTCCTGGGCGTGCGCAAATTCCGCTACGGCCTGGCCGAATCGCAGGATCAGATCGGTCAGGTGACCGGGCTGGCGTGGACTCAGGTGGGTGGCGAATTGTTGACCATCGAAGCCGCGGTCGTGCCGGGTAAAGGCCAGTTGATCAAGACCGGTTCGCTGGGCGATGTGATGGTCGAATCGATCACTGCCGCGCTGACCGTTGTCCGCAGCCGTGCGAAGAGCCTGGGGATCCCCCTGGACTTCCACGAGAAGCGCGACACGCACATCCACATGCCGGAAGGGGCGACCCCGAAAGATGGCCCTAGCGCCGGTGTAGGCATGTGCACGGCCCTGGTGTCGGCATTGACCGGGATTCCGGTGCGTGCGGATGTCGCCATGACTGGCGAAATCACCTTGCGTGGTCAGGTGCTGGCGATCGGCGGTCTGAAGGAAAAACTGCTGGCGGCTCACCGTGGCGGAATCAAGACCGTGATCATTCCTGAAGAGAACGTACGCGATCTGAAGGAAATTCCTGACAATATCAAGCAAGATCTGCAGATTAAACCGGTTAAATGGATTGACGAGGTCCTGCAAATTGCGCTGCAATACGCGCCGGAGCCGCTGCCTGATGTGGTTCCAGAGATAGTTGCAAAGGATGAAAAACGCGAGTCTGACTCTAAGGAAAGAATTAGCACGCATTAGTACGCATTTGCCTGAGTGGCTTGTTGACAGCTTTTTAGAGCCCTTGTTATAAAGCGGCTCTTAAGTGTCTGTAGGCCATTCAGCACACGTTTTTGCTTTCACCAAAAAACTTAGAATCATACTCAAATAGATATAAGGGGACTTAGAGTGAACAAGTCGGAACTGATTGATGCTATCGCTGCATCCGCTGATATCCCGAAAGCTGCTGCTGGCCGTGCGCTGGACGCTGTAATCGAATCCGTCACTGGCGCTCTCAAGGCTGGCGACTCTGTTGTTCTGGTTGGTTTCGGTACTTTCTCCGTTACCGATCGTCCAGCTCGCATTGGTCGTAACCCACAGACCGGTAAGACGCTGGAAATCGCTGCAGCCAAAAAACCAGGTTTCAAAGCCGGCAAAGCACTGAAAGAAGCTGTCAACTAAGTTCGCTTCAGGTTTTTGTCTATCCGGGTCGGGGTCATGCCTGACCTGGCAGCGGAGCGGTAGTCCAGTCGGCAAGTTGCCGGTCCGAGACACCGAGGGTCGCAAGTTCGAACCCTTGGTCCGCTCCGCCAGTTACGAGAAGGCGCATCCTCGGATGCGCCTTTCTTCTATCCGGATTCTACCCACGCTCCACGGTTGCCTAATTTTGAAGTTCAACCGTTTCTGGGGGACGCATGCTGCAGAATATCAGGGACAATTCACAAGGCTGGATTGCCAAGACCATTATCGGGGTCATCGTTGCACTGATGGCTTTGACCGGTTTCGACGCCATTTTTCAGGCCACTACCAGCCGTAATGATGCGGCCAAGGTCAACGGCGAAGAAATCAGCCAGAACGAGCTGAGCCAGGCGGTCGATATGCAACGCCGTCAGCTTATGCAACAGCTGGGCAAAGACTTCGACGCTTCCTTGCTCGACGAAAAAATGCTGCGCGAATCGGCCCTCAAAGGCTTGATCGACCGCAAACTGCTGCTGCAAGGCGCAGAAAAATCGAAATTCGCTTTCTCCGAAGCGGCTTTGGACCAAGTGATCCTGCAAACGCCTGAATTCCAGGTCGATGGCAAGTTCAGTCCTGAGCGTTTCGACCAAGTGATTCGTCAACTCGGCTACAGCCGTATGCAATTCCGCCAGATGCTGGCTCAGGAAATGCTGATCGGTCAGCTGCGCGCTGGCCTGGCGGGTAGCGGTTTCGTCACCGACGCACAGGTTCTGGCGTTCGCCCGTCTGGAAAAACAGACCCGCGATTTCGCTTCCCTGAACGTCAAGGTTGACCCGGCAGCAGTGAAGCTGACCGACGATGAGGTCAAGGCCTACTACGACGAACACGCCAAGGAGTTCATGACGCCGGATCAGGTGGTCATCGACTACCTGGAATTGAAGAAGTCTTCCTTCTTTGATCAGGTCGCCGTCAAGGACGAAGACCTGCAAGCGGCGTATCAGAAAGAGATCGCGAACCTGTCCGAGCAACGCCGGGCTGCGCACATTCTGATCGAAGTGAACGACAAGGTGACCGAGGCGCAAGCCAAGGCCAAGATCGAAGACGTTCAGGCGCGTCTGGCCAAAGGCGAGAAATTCGAGGCGCTGGCCAAGGAGTTCTCCCAGGATCCAGGTTCGGCGAACAACGGCGGTGATCTGGGCTACGCAGGCCCTGGTGTCTACGATCCAGCATTCGAAACCGCGCTGTATGCGTTGGCCAAGGATCAGGTGTCGGCACCGGTTCGCACTGACTTCGGTTTCCACCTGATCAAACTGTTGGGTGTTGAAGCGCCGGAAGTTCCGACGCTTGCCAGCCTTAAAGACAAGCTGACTCGCGAGCTGAAAACCCAGCAGGTCGAGCAGCGTTTCGTCGAGGCGACCAAGCAATTGGAAGACTCCTCGTTCGAATCGTCTGATCTGGCCCAGCCGGCGCAGGACCTGAAGCTGACCGTTCACACCTCCAAGCCGTTCGGCCGCGAGGGTGGCGAAGGTGTTTCGGCCAACCGTGCCGTGGTCACCGCAGCGTTCAGTCCTGAAGTGCTGGATGAAGGTGCCAACAGCACCGCCATCGAACTGGACCCGGAAACAGTGATCGTGCTGCGCGCCAAGGAACACTTGAAGCCTGCACAACTGCCGCTGGAAAGCGTCAATGCCAGCATTCGTGCGCAGTTGGCCAAGGAACACGCCAGTGCTGCCGCCAAGACCAAGGCTGATGAGCTGATCGCCAGCCTGCGCGACGGCAAGACCCCACTGGACAAGGCGATTGACGGCCAGAACTGGAAAGTCACCGCAGCAGCGACGCGCGCTCAGGAAGGGGTTGACCCAACCGTGCTGCAAGCGTTGTTCCGCATGCCTAAACCTGCCGCCAAGGACAAGCCGACTTTCAGCAGCGTGACCCTGGCCGATGGTAGCCTGGTGATCGTGCGCCTGAACGGCGTGAACGAAGCAGCAGCGCCGACCGATGAAGAGAAGGCTCAGTACCGTCGCTTCCTCGCCTCGCGCATTGGCCAGCAGGACTTTGCGGCCTACCGCAAACAGCTGGAAAGCCAGGCCGAGATCAAGCGTTTCTGATGCTTGACTGAGTTGCCCGTTCCACAAAGACCCCGGCCGAAAGGCCGGGGTTTTTTATGCCTGCAATTCCGGAATGGAATGCGATCAGAAGGTGGGAGCGGGCTTGCTCGCGAAGGCGCCATCACATTCAACACCAATGTTGACTGACAGGCCCGCCTTCGCGAGCAAGCCCGCTCCCACAGGGGATCCTTTGCTGTAGCCCCGAACGGGACTTTTTCCCGTAACTGACAGTCAGTAGACTTGTAAATGTTTTAAGACACTAATCGATGCTCCGCTAAGCATCGATCTGTTGCACAATACGCCCCGGATCGTTTTCCTCAGGATGTTCAATGTTTAAATCAATTCCCATGCGTGTTGCCGGGCTGGCGCTGTTGCTGGCCACTGTTGCCGGCTGCTCGTCGAAGAAAGCCCCCATCTATGAGCATGAGAACTTCGATGACTCCGGGACGTTTTCGCGCAATTACCCGGTGACTGATGCGCAGACGTGCGAAGCCGCCCGTCGGGCGTTGCTCAGCCAAGGCTACATCATCACCAGCGCCGACCCGAAACTGGTAAGCGGGCACAAAAGCTTCCAGCAGACCGGCGAGACCCACATGGAGATCAGCTTCAGTGTGGTCTGTGCCGATGACGGCAGCGAAGGGCATCATGCGACCATGTTCGCCAACGCCCTGCAGGACCGCTATGCACTGAAGAAGACCAACAACTCCGCCAGCGTTGGGGTGGGTGTGCTGGGTTCGGTGTCGATGCCGATCGGCTCGTCCGACGATTCGATGGTCAAGGTTGCCAGCGAGACCGTCTCGTCGGCCAAGTTCTATGAGCGTTTCTTTGCGCTGGTGGAGTTGTTCCTGCCGCCGGAAGCGAAGAAGGCTGCGCACATTCCCGAGAAACCCAAGACCGACCTGGGCATGCCTGAGGCCAAGGCAGCTCCGGCGCCTTTAGCCCCAACGCCGGCACCGGCTGCGGAGCCCGCGCCAGCACCTGCGGCTGAACCTGCTCCAGCCCCTGCTGCCTCGGAGCCTGTCGCACCGCCGCCTGAAACAGCGCCGATCACCCCGGTTGAAAACCCGGCACCGGCTCCGTCCTCGGAAACCGTTACGCCACCGCCGCAATCCAGCCTTCCGCCACCGAGCGAGCCTATTTCGGCCATGCCTGCCACTAACCCGTAATCGGTATACATTTCGGGATCGTGTCAGATGACACCGTTCCCGAAATGGCTTTTGGATTGATCCGCGTCAACCCGGGCTGTAGTCCTACAGCCTCTATCGAAAAAATCCTGTGATAAATTCCTGACCGCCTGCTACGTTTTATAAGTAGCCGCTGAGCGGTATGCCCGCGTCATTTTTCTTTCATGCGGGCACTTTATGCTCAAGGCGTTGGTCATTTATTCAGGCATTTTTAAACGAGCGGTAGGGGGATTTCACAATGGACGATTATCAAGAAGAGCTGCTCGAGTACCAGGCGTTTGAACTGGACCCATTGGAACCGGCGGAAGACGCTACAGAGCTGTAAAAATCACGCGGATTGGCGATGACTGCGGCGAAACTCGCCGGGTGTCTGGCCGTTCCAGCGTTTGAAGGCCCGCTGGAAAGCTTCGGCAGAGGCAAAACCCAGCAGGTAGGCGATTTCACCGAACGCCAGTTCCGTGTCGCGAATGTAGGTCATGGCCAGGTCGCGGCGGGTGTCGTTGAGAATTGCGCGATATTGCGTGCCTTCCTCGGCGAGTTTGCGACGCAAGGTCCAGGTCGGCAGCTTCAGGCGTGCCGCCACTTCTTCCAGGTCGGGTTCCCGGCCCCCATTGAGCAACGGCCCCAGCAACTGAGTGATGCGTTCACGCAGGCTGCGGGTGCGTGTCAGCTGCTCAAGTTCCCGTTCACAGAGTTGCAGCAAGTGTCGCCAGGTACTTGGGCAGTGTTCAGGGTTGCGCTGGGCGAGACTGGCCAGACTCAGGCGCAATTGATTCTGTTCAGCGCCGAACTGAATTGAGCAATCCCCCAGCGCGGCATACGCCTCACGATAATCCGGTTCGGCAAACTCGATCTCGATCCGTTCGGCGCGTAGCGGAGCAGGGCTCACGCTGGACAATTGATGTAACCACCCGGCGATGATCGAATCCACCACGAAGCGGTTGTAAGCGTTGTAAGGGCTGATGGAATAGAAGCGCAGCCACGCGCCCTGAGCGTCTTCATGAAAGCTCGATTGGCCACGATAGTTGGAGCCATACAAGGCTTCAAAGCGAATCAGGCAGCGCGCCGCTTCTCGAACCGTCGGTGCCTGGGCGGCGGTGACCCCGGCCAGACCGGCCTGACTCAGACGACTGAGCTGACCCATGCGCAACCCCAGCGCCGGGTCGTCGGTCAATTGAATGGCACCGTGGCCCAGGCGCATGTAGCGCGGGATCGACAGCCGGGCTCCCGCTTCGGCCAGGCGCGCTGCATCGAGGCCGTATTGCTCAAGCAGAGGCTGCGGGTCCACACCGTGGCTGCGCACGGCATCGGCCAGGCTGTGAACAAAGCCCACCGACAGATCCCCAAGGCGCATCGGCAGCGGTTTCATGGGCTACAGCCAGAGGTTCAGCAACCGCGCGCCACGGGCGTTGCCGTCGGCGAACTGTTGCCCGTTGTTGCTGAGAAAACTTTGGCCTGCGCTGCCCTTGTCCCAGAACTGACCGCGCAGGAACACGCTCATGCCGGCAATGGCCTGGCTGCTGGGAGGTTGGCCGGTCAGTGTCAGGCGATGCCAGGCCTGACCTTCACTGAGTTCACCAGCCTTGAGGCTGACGGAGCCGGGCGTCGACAAGCCCTTGTAACCCCGCCACGGTTTGTCCCAGGTGTCGCGGCCGACGACATACGCGGGGACAGCCACCAGATGGGCGCCCTGGGCGTCGAGTTTGCGGTAGTTGTCCGGGTACCAGCTGTCGCTGCCGATCAGTACGCCCAGGCGACCGGCCGGCGTGTCGACGACGTTGAGCGTATGCTCGCCATTCGCCTCGATGACGTCATGGTCAGCAAACACCGGATGCATCTGGCGTTGCGGCTGGCCGATCGGCAAACCGTCTCGACCAAATACCACGCTGCTGTTGTACAACGCACCGCGGCCGACTTTCAGCGTGCCATCGATGATGCTCGGCTCGGGCAGCACAATCGTGCCCGCCACCAGGGTGACGTTGAACGTCTTCGCCAGCCCGCCGAACAGTGCCTGATAATCCTTGGCCATGCCTTTGGCCTTCATTCGCAAGTGAGCGTCGTCGAGACGGCTTTCGCCCTTGGCGCTGATCAACGCACGGACGAACTGCACGGGGTTGCTCACCGCCAGCCAGTTCATCGCTTCATTGAGGGTGGTCGCTTGGTACAGCTCATCTTTCTCGCCGCTGACCATCAACCAGGTGCCGATGTGTTCGGGCAGCACGACGACGGTCTTTTCATTCAGCAAGCCCTGGTCCTGGGCTTGCTGCAAATAGGCCGCGAGCTTGCGGTGCAGGCGTTCGGGGCTCTGATAGTCGGTGGGGAACAACTCGGGCTGGATGCCCAGCAGATTGCCGCGATCGGCGGGCGTGCCTTGATCGACCGCGAGGTGGATGCGCAGGTCCGACAGGTAATGACCCACCGGACGGTCCGCGGCCCACATGGCGTAGGTCGTCAGGGCGGCAATCAATGCCATGGAGAAAGTCAGGTACAGAAGTTTGCGCATGGGGAAACAGTCGACAGCCGTGTGCAGGGTTCGCGACTAGGGTAGGGCGCATGCCGGCGCTTGCCAAGGGGCGCTGCACATTTGGATCAATAAGTTGTCAGTTTCGGTCATTGAGTGACACGGACGCGACTCTTAGTCTGTCCAACATGACTGACGGGGGCCGAAGAGCTCCTGCATATTTTCCGTGATCGCTCGATGTGGAGTTACAAATGGCCGCCGCTCATTACCCGCACCTGTTGGCCCCGCTGGACCTGGGTTTCACCACGCTGCGCAACCGCACCCTGATGGGTTCGATGCACACCGGTCTGGAAGAGAAGCCCGGCGGTTTCGAACGCATGGCGGCGTACTTCGCCGAACGTGCTCGCGGCGGTGTCGGCCTGATGGTCACCGGTGGCATTGGCCCGAACGATGAGGGCGGGGTGTATTCCGGTGCGGCCAAACTGACCACCGAGGAAGAAGCGCTCAAGCACCAGATCGTCACCCGTGCGGTACACGAGGCGGGCGGCAAGATTTGCATGCAGATCCTCCACGCCGGTCGTTATGCCTACAGCCCGAAACAGGTCGCGCCGAGTGCCATTCAGGCGCCGATCAACCCGTTCAAGCCAAAAGAGCTGGACGAGGAAGGCATCGAGAAGCAGATCAGCGATTTCGTCACCTGCTCGACCCTGGCGCAAAAAGCCGAGTACGACGGTGTCGAGATCATGGGTTCGGAAGGTTATTTCATTAACCAGTTTCTCGCGGCCCACACCAACCACCGCACCGACCGTTGGGGCGGCAGCTACGAAAACCGTATGCGCCTGCCGGTGGAAATCGTCCGCCGCGTGCGCGAAGCGGTCGGCCCGAACTTCATCATTATTTTCCGACTGTCGATGCTCGATCTGGTGGAAGGCGGCAGCAGCTGGGAAGAGATCGTGACCCTGGCCAAAGCCATCGAGCAGGCAGGCGCGACCATCATCAACACCGGCATCGGCTGGCACGAAGCGCGCATTCCGACCATCGCCACCAAGGTGCCGCGTGCGGCGTTCAGCAAGGTCACGGCCAAGCTGCGCGGTTCGGTGAACATTCCGCTGATCACCACCAACCGCATCAACACCCCGGAAGTGGCCGAGCAGATTCTGGCCGAAGGCGACGCCGACATGGTGTCCATGGCGCGGCCGTTCCTCGCCGACCCGGATTTCGTCAACAAGGCAGCCGCCGGTCGTGGCGATGAAATCAACACCTGCATCGGCTGCAACCAGGCATGCCTGGATCACACTTTCGGTGGCAAGTTGACCAGCTGCCTGGTGAACCCGCGCGCGTGCCATGAAACCGAGCTCAACTACCTGCCCGTGCAGCAGATCAAGAAAATCGCCGTGGTCGGCGCCGGTCCAGCGGGCCTGTCCGCTGCCACTGTGGCGGCCGAGCGTGGGCATTCGGTGACGCTGTTTGATTCGGCCAGCGAGATTGGCGGCCAGTTCAACATTGCCAAGCGTGTACCGGGCAAGGAAGAGTTCTTCGAGACCCTGCGTTATTTCAACCGCAAGCTGCAGACCACCAACGTCGAGGTGTGCCTGAACACCCGTGTCGACGTGGCGAAACTGGTGGAGGGCGGTTACGACGAAATCATCCTGGCCACCGGCATCGCCCCGAGAACTCCGGCGATTCCCGGGGTTGAAAACGCCAAGGTGCTGAGCTACCTGGACGTGATCCTCGAGCGCAAACCGGTCGGCAAGCGTGTCGCGGTGATTGGCGCGGGCGGTATCGGTTTCGACGTATCGGAATTCCTCGTTCACCAAGGCGTGGCCACCAGCCAGGACCGCGAAGCGTTCTGGAAAGAGTGGGGCATTGATACGCATCTGGAAGCGCGCGGCGGTGTCGCCGGCATCAAGGCTGAACCGCATGCGCCAGCGCGTGAGGTGTTCCTGCTTCAACGCAAGAAATCCAAGGTGGGTGACGGCCTGGGCAAAACCACTGGCTGGATTCACCGGACCGGTTTGAAGAACAAGCAGGTGCAGATGCTCAACAGCGTTGAATACCTGAAGATCGACGATGAAGGCCTGCACATTCGCATCGGCGAAACCGGTGAGCCGCAGGTGCTGCCGGTGGACAACATCGTGATCTGCGCCGGGCAGGATCCGCTGCGTGAATTGCAGGATGGCTTGGTTGCCGCAGGGCAGAACGTGCATCTGATTGGTGGCGCGGACGTGGCGGCGGAGCTGGATGCCAAACGCGCGATCAACCAGGGTTCGCGGTTGGCTGCCGAGTTGTAATCCGCAGGTCGAGCGTGCCAATGGCTTTCGCGGGCAAGCCTCGCTCCCACAGGGGTTTTTCGTCGGTCACACAATTCGTGAACAACGCGGACCTGTAGGAGCGCGGCTTGCCCGCGAAGGCATCCTCAAGGCTGCTAAGATGCCGGCTATTTACCGCAGAGCCGGCATCGATGCTTCTCCCCCCCAACAACTGGCTACCCCAAGCCCCGCTCCAACCCCTGCACCTCGACTGGCTCACCGCAGCCAACGTCGAAGTCGCCATCCTGCGCCTCGACCAGATCGATCCGCTGATCAGCGGCAACAAGTGGTTCAAACTCATCGAACACCTCAAAGCCGCTGACCAGATCGGTGCCCACGGCATCATCAGCCTCGGCGGTGCGCATTCCAATCACCTGCACGCACTGGCCGCCGCCGGCAAACGCTTCAATTTCAAAACGGTCGGCCTGCTGCGCGGTCATCCGCAGGAAACGCCGACGGTGAAGGACTTGCAAGCGTTCGGCATGCAGCTGCACTGGCTGGGTTATGGCGGGTATCGCGCGCGGCATGAACCAGGTTTCTGGCTGCCCTGGCAGGCGCAATATCCCGACCTGCATCCGGTGCCCGAAGGGGGTGGTGGTTTGCTGGGGGCGCGGGGCTGCATGCCGTTGAAGGCAATGGTCCTTGAGCAACTGGGCAACCTGGGCTGGAGCGATTACGACGGTTGGTGGCTGGCCTGCGGAACGGGCACGACCCTGGCCGGTCTGGCGCTGGCCGAGGCGGGTGAACATTCGGTGTATGGCGCGCTTGCAGTGCCGGACGATCATGGCGTGGCGCAGCAGGTTGAATCGATCCTGCAAGAGGCCGGTTTGCAGCATTCAGCTTATGAGCTGTTCGATGCCAGCCGCGGTGGATTTGCCAAAGTCGATCCGCAGTTACTCGACTTCATCGAACAGACCGAACTGTCCAGCGGCATCCCACTTGAACCGCTGTACACCGGTAAAGCGCTGTTGATGCTCAAGCAGCACGTCGAGGCTGGAGCATTCGCCAGGGGAACGCGCCTGATCTTTATCCACTCCGGCGGCTTGCAAGGCCGGCGTGGGTTTCAATGAGCGGCGTTCACCCACGCTTGGGCATCATCCGCAGCAGTGTGTTATCACCCACAACATAGTGGTGATAAATCCCCGCCACCGCATGCAGGCCGATCAGCCAATAGCCGATGGTGCCGCCCAGCACATGCCAGCCCTCGATTTGCCTGGCCAGTGCCTTGTCTTCCGAGACGAGCAACGGCAGATCAAAGCCATAAAACATCACCTGATGCCCCTTGGCGCTGGTCACCAACCACCCGAGAATCGGCATCGCAATCATGAAAATGTACAACGCCCAGTGCATCAACCTGGCGAGCATGGTTTGCCAGTGCGGCGAGGCGGGGAAGATTTGCGGCGCGGGGCCCAGGCTGCGTGCGAACAGCCTCAGCCAAACCAATACGAACACCGTCAAGCCGAGCATGAAATGCGATTCGGTGATCAGCGTCCGGCCACCGCTGCCTTTGGGGAAGACCCCGCGAAATTCGATACAGGCGTAAACCAGCGCCAGCAACACCAGCATCAACCAATGCAGCGTGATCGACACGGTGCTGTAGCGTGAGTCGGAATTCTTCCACGGCATACGGTGTTCCTCACAGGTCGGCCACCGTTCTTGGTCGACGGTGTTCTCTAACTGTAATCCGTTTCGCAGGGTTTGCCTGAGGTGATCGATCTCCGAATGCTCTGGTTCAGGTAATAGACAGAAAAACGCACGCCCCCTGTAGGAGCTGTGTAGGAGCTGTCGAGTGCAACGAGGCTGCGATCTTTTGATCTTGATCTTGATCTTTAAAAATCAAAGTCAAAAGATCGCAGCCTCGTTGCACTCGACAGCTCCTACACAGCTCCCACAGGGGCTGTGCGTCTTTGGATCAGCTGCTTTGCGGCATCTCGCCCTTGGCCAGACGCTTGTTGATGTCGGCGATCACTTGCGGCAAGTCGGTGATGGTGTCGATCATGTAATGCGGCCGCGAGCCTTCGAACATCGCGTGGATGCGCTTGCGTTCACTGTCGAGCTGGTCGCTGCCAAGGGCGCGGAAGCCTTCGTAATCCAGACCCAGCGCGTTACCGGAGCAGATCAGCGCCACGGTCCACATGCCGGCGCGGCGACCTTCGAGAATGCCCGGCACGGTGTCATCGATCTTCACGCAGGCCGCGACGTCGTCGATGCCCAGTGCAATCACGTTGGCCAGGGCCTGAGCCGGCCATGGGCGGCCGTTCGGCACTTCGTCGGTGGCGACCACGTGGTCGGCGACGTAACCGTTGGTGGCGGCCAGTTCGACCACCTTGTCCATGACCTGTTTCGGGTAGCCGGAGCAGGAGCCGATCTTGATCCCTTGCTGACGCAGGTTGGCGATGGTGTCGAGTGCGCCCGGAATCAGCGCCGAGTGCTCGGCGATTTTCTCGATTTGCAGCGGCATGAAACGTTTGTAGATGGCGGTGACGTCATCGTCGGTCGGCGTGCGGCCGAACACCTTGCGATAGCGCTCGGCAACTTCAGGCTGATCGCACAGGGTGCGGATGTGGTCCCACTTGCCCATGCCCATCGGCCCGCGGGCTTCTTCGATGGAGACCTGGACGTCGAACTCGGCGAAGGCTTCGACAAAAATCTGCGTCGGTGCGAACGAGCCGAAGTCGACCACGGTGCCGGCCCAGTCGAGGATGGCGGCCTGGAGTTTGGTTGGGTTGGTGTAGTTCATGTCTTGAATTCCTTTGTAGGAGCGAGGCTTGCCCGCGAAGAACGATAATTCGGTGTGCCTGAAGGACAGCGTCGTCTGCATTCGCGGGCAAGCCTCGCTCCTACAGGATCAGCGGTGTCTGCTCATTCAGATTTCGAGGACTTCCATCTCGCGCAGCACTTCGGCCACCGCGGCCACGGCCGCGTGCATCTCGGCCTGGTCGACGTGTCCGATGCAACCGACGCGGAAGGTCTCGACCTGGGTCAATTTGCCGGGGTAGAGGATGAAACCCTTGGCCTTGACGCGTTCGTAGAATTCCTTGAACTGGTAGCGCGGGTCTTTCGGCGCGTGGAACGTGACGATGATCGGCGCCTGGATCGCAGCGGGCAGGAAGCTGCGCAAGCCGAGTTTGGCCATGTCATCGAGCAGCACCTGGCAATTGTTGGCGTAGCGCTGATGCCGGGCCGGCAAACCGCCTTCTTCGTTGTATTGCAGCAGGGCTTCGTGCAGTGCGGCGACCACGTGGGTCGGCGGGGTGAAGCGCCATTGGCCGGTCTTGGCCATGTAGGTGTGCTGGTCGTACAAATCCATCGCCAGGGAGTGAGAGTTGCCGGCCGCGTTGGCCAGTGCGTCTTTGCGAGCGAAGACAAAACCCATGCCCGGCACGCCTTCCAGGCATTTGCCCGAGGCGGCGATCAGCGCATCGAAGGGCACCTGTTGAGCGTCGACCGGCAAGGCGCCGAAGGAGCTCATGGCGTCGATGATCAGGCGTTTGCCGTGTTGCGCGATGACGTGGGCGATTTCCGGCAGCGGGTTGAGGATGCCGGTGCTGGTTTCGCAGTGAATCAGCGCGACGTGGGTAATGCTGGTATCGGCGCGCAGCAGGCGGTCGACGTCGGCGGCGGTGGTCGGTTCGTCTTCGGCGGTTTCGAAGGTGCTGAACGGGCGGCCGAGCACTTCGCAGATTTTCGCCAGGCGTTTGCCGTAGGCGCCGTTGATCAGCACCAGCACTTTGCCGTCGCGGGGCACCAGGGTGCCGATCGCCGCTTCGACGGCGAAGGTGCCGCTGCCTTGCAGGGGCACGCATTGGTGGCTGTCGCCGCCGTTGATGATCACCAGCAAATGCTCGCACAGGCTGGCGGTCAGTTGATTGAAGCGGTCATCCCATGAACCCCAGTCGACCATCATCGCCTGGCGGGTGCGGGCCGATGTGGTCAGTGGGCCGGGGGTGAGCAGGATTGGCTGGGCAGTGCTCATTCTTGTGTCCTCGCAAAAGCTCTCTGTGGGATGAAGCTACGGGACATAAATTGCAATTTCAGGTGCTATCAATCAAATTGTTTGTTGTTATGCCAGCCATCAGTGAGAGTTATCCATGAACCTGTTCCAGCTTCGAGCGTTCGACGCCGTGGCCCGCGAAGGCAGCTTCACCCGCGCGGCCGAGCGGCTGTTCATCAGCCAGCCGGCGGTCACCGGACATATCAAGGCTCTGGAAGAACACTACCAGATCACCTTGCTGCGCCGCACCGCGCGACGCGTTGAGCTGACGGAGGAGGGCACCAAATTGGCGGCCATCACCCGGGCGATGTTCGGCCTGGCCGAGGAAGCGCAAGTGCTGCTGGAAGCGAATCGACAGTTGCTGACCGGGCGCCTGGAGGTGGCGGCGGACGGGCCGCACATGGTGATGCCGATGCTCGCCAGCCTGCGTGCGCGGTATCCGGGGATCACGGTGAATCTGCGTTTGGGCAATGCTCAGGAAACGCTGGCGGCGTTGTTGTCCGAGCACGCCGACGTGGCGGTATTGACCGAGGTGGAGCCGCGCAAAGGCCTGCATCTGCAAGCGTTGAGCGAGTCACGGATTTGCGCGCTGGTGCCTGACAGTCATCCCTGGGCCAAGGCGTCCAAGGGCGTGAAGCTCAAGGAGCTGGATCAGGTGATCATGGTGTTGCGTGAACCGAGTTCGATTACCCGGCGGACATTCGATGAGGCTTGCGCGGCGGCGTCGGTTAATCCTCGGGTGTTGCTGGAACTGGACAGTCGCGAGGCGGTGACCGAGGCCGTCGCGGCTGAGTTGGGGGTTGGCGTGGTGTCGTCGGTGGAGGTCAGTCATGACCCGCGGGTGGCGGCGGTGCCGATTCTGGGTGAAGGGCTGGTTAACCGGCACATGATCGGGTGCATGGAGCGGCGGCGGGATTTGCGTTTGATTCGGGCGTTTTTTGAGTTGGCGCCTGCCCGATAGACCGAGGTGCGGCCTTCGCGGGCAAGCCTCGCTCCCACAGGTTTTGCGTCGTTCACAACATCTGCGGCAAGCACAAATCCCTGTAGGAGCGAGGCTTGCCCGCGAAGGGGCCGGACCTGCCTACACAAGACTCTCCCACAGGTTTTGCGTCGTTCACAACATCTGCGGCAAGCACAAATCCCTGTAGGAGCGAGGCTTGCCCGCGAAGAGGCCGGACCTGCCTAAACAAGACTCTCGCGAACCATCTCCAGAAACGTCGCCACCACCCGCCGCGAACTCTGCTCGCGCAAGCACACCAGCGTCTCCGTCAGGCGTCGTGTGCAATCGGTAATCGGCAATGCACACACCCGCGAATCCGCGCCAAACTCGGCAGCGGACACCACGCCCACGCCGATGCCCACGACCACCGCCTCACGCGCCGCTTCCCGACCTTCAACCTGTATTGCCGGGCGAATGGAAAACCCGGCCCCGGCCATTTCCTCTTCCAGTGTCTGGCGCGTCACCGAACCGATTTCCCGCAGCACCAGAGGTGTGTCGTGCAAATCCGCGAGGCAGATCGATTCGCGATCCGCCCACGGATGATTGCGTGAAACGAAGGCCACCATCGGGTCGTTGCGCAGTGGCAGCGAGATCAGCCGCTCGTCACTCACCTCCCGGCCGAGCAACGCCAGGTCAGCCTGATAGTTGAACAGGCGAAACAGTGATTCGTCGGTGTTGCCGGTTTCGATTTTCACGCTGATGCCGGGGTAGCGTTCACAGAAGCGCGCAATCTGCGGCAGCACATGCACCGGCGCATCCACCGCGAGAATCAGGGTGCCGGTCTGCAAGGCCCGAGAGTCATGCAAGAGCTCCTGCGCCTCGGCTTCGATGACGAACAAGCGCTGGGTAATGCTCAACAACCGATCACCCAGATCCGTCAGGCGCACAGAGCGTTTGTTGCGGTGGAACAGCAGCACACCGAAGCGTTCTTCGAGCTTGCGCACTTGGTCGGAAATCGCTGGTTGCGTGAGAAAAAGCCGCTCGGCGGCTTTGGTAAAGCTTCCGTAGACGGCCACGGCGTGGAAGGCTTTGAGCTGGGCGTGGGAAACCGACATCGAAACCTCCAGTAACAAGCTGAACTTGTTTTGGAAATACGATAAGTCGATTTCACTTATTAATCAGTAATTGTTTTTATCAACCTCAGCCCTGGTGACTGGTCAGTCGAACCTCATCGGCGGCCATGAGCCTGTGCGTGCAATGGCGGGCCTCATCTGACTGGTATCGCCTCAGGGAAACAGCGGTATCGAAGTGCTCAACAATAAAAAAACAGGCGTTATTTCTCAATTTCTGCCGGCACACTCTCACCCTGAGGTCGGAACCAAAATGAACAATTCCATCGGCACCATCAAGCGCTGGCGTGTGCAGATTTTCGCGATCACCTGGCTCGCCTACGCCGCTTTCTACTTCACCCGCAAAGCCTTTTCCGTGGCCAAACTGGGGATCGCCGAAGACCCCACCTTCATGCTCGACAAAATGGCCATGGCCAACCTCGACGCTCTCTACCTGACCGCCTACGCCTTCGGTCAATTCACTTGGGGCATCCTCGCCGACCGCTTCGGCCCGCGGGTCGTGGTGCTCGGCGGGTTGCTGATTTCTGCGGCGGCCGCCCTGGTGATGGGCAACTTCGCGACGTTACCGATTTTCGCCACCTGCATGCTGATTCAAGGCCAGGCGCAGTCCACCGGATGGTCGGGGCTGTGCAAGAACATGGGCAGTTTTTTCCCGGCCCAGCAGCGCGGAAGGGTGCTGGGGCTGTGGAGTTCCTGCTACGCCTTTGGCGGCTTGGTGGCTTCGCCATTTGCCGGTTGGTGGGCGTATACGCTCATCGGCAGCTGGCACGCGGCGTTCATTTCCAGTGCGGCGGTGGTTGGGCTGGTCGCCGTGCTGTTTTTTATTTTCCAACGCAACAAACCGGAAGACGTTGGCTTGCCAGCGGTGGAACCGGAGCCGGAGCTGACAACGGAAGAGGCTTACGCGCAAAGCAAGATCAGCGTGCTGGAGCCGTTAAGGGAAATCCTGCGCAACCGTACGGTGCTGATCCTGGGCCTGGCGTACTTTCTGTTGAAACCGGCGCGCTACGCGATTCTGCTCTGGGGGCCGGTGATCGTCTTCGAGCAGATGCCCTCGGTGGGCAAGGTCGGCGCGGCGATCATTCCGACTGCCTTCGAACTGGCCGGGCTGCTGGGGCCAATCCTGCTCGGTCTGGCCTCGGACAAACTGTTCGGCGCCCGGCGCATGCCAGCCTGCGTGATCAGTCTGTTGGCACTGACTGTTTCCCTGGCCTTGTTCATGGGCGCCCTGCACACCGGCAGCGTGTTGTTGGTGGTGGCGCTGCTGTTCGTCATGGGCCTGACTCTGTACGGACCGGACTCGATGATCAGCGGCGCGGCGGCGATTGATTTCGGCACCGCCAAGGCGGGCGCCACGGCCGCCGGGTTCGTCAACGGTTGCGGCTCGGTCGGGGCGATTCTCGGCGGCTTGCTGCCGGGCTACTTCGACTCGGTCACCGTGTTCATCGTCTTCGCCGGCTGCGCGCTGTTCTCCGCCCTGGTGCTGATCCCCCATTGGAACAGCCGTCCGGCTGGCCTGCTGATCAACAGCGCTTTCGTGCCCAACCAGGCAATGACCGTAAAACCCCTGCGTACCTGAGGCAAAACCGATGAGACCTTTCTGGCTGGAACAGGCGCTGGAGGCCGAATCCTGCGTGCCGTGCGAACCTTTGGTTCGTAACAGGGCGCCGGCCGCGGCATCTGGATGTGCGTCTGGCCAGGTTCGCGGCGGCGGCAGGCAAGGCTGACAAGGGCTGATCAGTCCTGGCGGTTGACCAGCCAATCGAGCAGCAGACGGCCATCGCTGCGTGGCTGGCGAGCGAGTCGAGGTGCTGGCGGGTGGCTCGCCGCCGTGCACAGCACCGGACGATCCGGGTCGCTGTCGAGAAAACTGATCAGCACCTCGGTCCCGGCGAGCGGCAGCCTCGACGGATCAATCCGACCGTCCGCCGCTGCGAGCGCTACGGGTAGCCACAGGCCGGTGGATTGATCGTCATCGACCTGCTCGGCGGGCCACAACCGAACCTCTATCCGCCCCTGTGCATCCAGCACCGCCGGTTGCCCGGCAGGACCCAGCACTCGCGCCGGCTGATAGCCCGCAATGCTCGGTCTGGCCTGTGTCAGCGCGGGGCGGAACACCGTTGACCACGGGATGGCGCTGAATTGGTTGCTGTAACGCCGGGTCATGTCGAAGGTGTCCTCGGCGAGTATCGACGGCTGTTGGCCCTGATGCTGGATGTCGGTGAGTAGCCACTGGTCGTTGAAGTTCGCGATGGGATGTTCCGACACTTGCACGATGCATCCACTGCGCAAATTACTGTGGTTGCTGTGCCCCTGTATCTGTCGATGCCGGCAGCGCAAACGTTCCAGTATTCGCCGGCTGAGCTGTTCGCGGTCGAGCTGTTGCGGGACGGGGTGCGTGGCAAGCGGGGGCGAGGCGTGACGCTGGAACAACTCACTGATCGCCGGTGCGTGGGTGCGATGAGGTGATTCGTCGTAAAACGGCATCAACAGCGGTTCCTGGGGAAAGCTCAGGCTGTCCTCCGCCAGCACCAGCACATGGCCGTCGCGCTGATGTTCGAAGTGATAGTGGATGCCTTCCTCTTCGCAGAGCCGTTGCAGGAACGCCAGGTCGGTCTCCTCAAACTGAATGCAAAACGGTCGCACCGGATAGCGCCCGTTCGGCAGTTCAAAACGGTAGCTGTGTTCGGGGATCGCGTTTTCGGTGAGCAACTGGCGCAGGAGGGCGGGCACGTCGAGTTGATGAAAGACCCGACGGCAAGGGTGCCGGTCCAGTTGTTGAAGCCAGGGCACCAGCACCAGGTTGTAGCCGATTCGGTGCGGGCCACGATACTCGCGACTGACGGTGTGCAAGATGCCGTGAATGCCGGTTATACCCCCCAGGCTCAGGAACGCCGGTTGCTGCAGCAAGCGCTCGAGGTTCATGGCCGGTGCCAGGCCGATCACATCGATCTCGAAACGATAGGGCTGGTTGAGACTTTCGCGGCCACTGAACTGCAACACTTGCAGACTCAATTCACTGTCCAGGAGGGTCAGGGTGTAGGGACTTTCCTTGTCGTTGTGCATCGAACGCGCTTCTGCCATGGAATATGGGCGCAGAGGGTACGAAACCACGGCCCTTTATAGTCACCGCAAATCGCCTTTTCAGAATCGCCCTACAAGCGCTGGTGAAGAAGTCGATTGGTCATGCCGCTTGGCCGGGTGGAATTTTTGGTCGATTGCCAACTTTAGGCCGTATAAACTTGGCGCCATGCGTCGGCCAATAGATGTCTCGGCGCCACAGATCAAGAGAGTGAGTAATGGGCGCACAGTGGAAGGTTAAACACAAAGAAGCGGCATCTAACGCCAAGGGCAAGATCTTCGGCAAACTGGTGAAAGAAATCACCATTGCTGCGCGTAACGGCGCCGATACTGCCACCAACGCTCACCTGCGCCTGGTGGTCGAGCAGGCCAAGAAAGCCTCGATGCCCAAGGAAACCCTGGATCGCGCGATCAAGAAAGGCGCGGGCCTGTTGGGCGAAACCGTGCAATACCATCGCGTGACCTACGAAGGTTTCGCCCCGCACCAGGTGCCGTTGATCGTTGAATGCGTGACCGACAACATCAATCGCACCGTCGCGGAAATCCGCGTGGCCTTCCGCAAGGGCCAATTGGGTGCTTCCGGTTCGGTGGCGTGGGACTTCAACCATGTGGGCATGATTGAAGCGTCCCCGGACAGCCCTGACGCCGATCCGGAAATGGCCGCGATCGAAGCCGGTGCCCAGGATTTCGAGCCCGGAGAAGAAGAGGGCACGACCCTGTTCCTGACCGAGCCTGGTGACCTGGACGCCGTTCAGAAAGCGCTGCCTGAGCAAGGTTTTACCGTGTTGGCGGCCAAGCTGGGTTATCAGCCGAAAAACCCGGTGAGCGGTTTGACCGATGAGCAGATGGCTGAAGTCGAGGCGTTCCTGGAAGGCCTCGATAACCATGATGATGTGCAGGATATGTTTGTTGGTTTGGCCGGCTAAGCATTCCAATATTGACGGCTTTGTTGTCTGACAGGCCGTCTTCGCGAGCAAGCCCGCTCCCACATTGGTTTTGTGTCGTACACATAATTTGTGACCGACATAGATTTATTGTGGGAGCGGGCTTGCTCGCGAATGACCGCGCAGCGGTCACCGGATATCAAGCAATCCCAAAATCTCACTGAACCCCGGCCGCGCCAGCACCTGCGGCTGACAGCAACGCCGTTGCAATTCCTCCAGCCGCACACGCCCGTCATCACTCAGCCCCGAGTCGATCCGCTCCAGCAATTCCCCCAGCAACACCCCAAACGCCCGCACCTCAATGCGTTGCAGCGCTCGGCTCTCAAAGCTGTCGGACGTCGCATGGAAAGACGCCGCGCCAAAGTCGCCCAACAGGCACTCACCGTGCTCGTTGTACAAAATATTGTGGCCGTAGAGATCGCCATGGGTGATGCCCTGGCGGTGTAAATGCGCGGCCACCGAGGCGATGCCGCGGGCCATGCGCAGCGCCACGTCAGCACTGAATCGGGTGGCATCGGCATAGACGTCACGGGTGCAGGACGCCAGGCTCGGCAGCCCGGCGAGATTGCGGTAGCTCGGGTCGATCAGTTGCATCACCAGCCCGGCCTGCTGTTCGGGATGCCCGACGATGCGGCCTTCGACCCGGATCAGATTGGGATGAATGCCGGCGGTGATGCAGGCGTTCATTTCGTGCAGCGGTGAACCATCGCTGGTCATTTCACCTTTGTAGAGTTTGACCGCGACCTGCGTGGCCGGTGGGCCTGGTCGTTGCCACGTGGCCCGATGAATCACCCCCGAAGCGCCTTCGCCCAGTTGTTGCTCCAGGCGCAGTTCGGACCATGGGATGCTCGCCGTGGCATCGAGGGCCGCCGCATCGGCTTCGGTTTCCAGCGGGTTCCCGGCGTAGGCCAGCCAGGTCAGGCTCGGCAGGGTCAGTAGCCACTCGGGCAGTTCGGTCAACTGATTGGCCGCGATGCGGATCAGTTCGAGTTGATGGCAGTGGCTCAGGCTATCGGGCAGGCCGTGCAAGCGATTGCCGGCGAGCATGAGTTTTTGCAGGTGTGGGCGACGACCCAGCTCGGCGGGCAGTTCACGCAGGCGGTTATCGGTCAGGATCAGCCAGCGCAACAGCGGCGGCAGTGCAGCGGCGGGGACCGTTTCGATGGCATTGGCCTTGAAACCGATCATCGTCAGCGCGGCGCATTGGCCGAGGCACGCGGGCAGTTCGGTGAACTGGTTGTCCGAGCAAAACAGCACGCGCAAACGGGTCAGGCGATGCAGGTCGTCCGGCAGGCGACTCAAGGCGTTGCCGCTGAGGTTGAGCACTTCCAGCGAGTCCGCCAGGTCGAAGATTTCGCGTGGAAATTCGGTCAGGCCGCAGGCCAGGTCCAGACGGGTGATGCCTGTCAGTTGACCGGCGCGCAGTTGGGCGAGGGTATCCATGGGCGGGTTCGCTATTGATCGAGAGGAGGGCGCGGGGCCCTGGAAATGGGCGACATGATAGCGGGAAAGGTGGGTTGCCTGTGAGGCCGCCTTCGCGAGCAAGCCCGCTCCCACAGGTGACCGAGTTGCCTGGGCGGACGCGGACTCATGTGGGAGCGGGCTTGCTCGCGAAGAGGCCGGCTGCCACACCGAGGACCTTTGATCAGACCACTCCCTTTACTTCCACCAACTGCCCCAACCGACTCCGCGTACGCGCAAAGTCAATCGCATCGCCCCCCAGGCTTTCGCGCAACGGCTGCTCACCGAGCAACGTCAGGTGCTTGTCCTGATCGTACAAAACGTCGATCAAGTTGATGAAACGCTGCTGCGCCGCCATCGAACACGCTGCCAGGTTGGGCAGATCGTCGATGATCCAATAATCGAAGCGCCGGCACAGCTCCAGGTAATCCATGACCGCGGTGGGGTGTTCGCACAGGTCGTCGAAGGTAAAACCGATGGTGCGTCCTTCGCAGCGTCGCGCTTGAAGGTGCCGTGCACCGACCGGTAGCTGCTGGGCCGGAGTGCCACGTTCGGGCAGGTTCAACGCCAGACGTTGCGCCACGGTGCCCGGCCAGACGTACCGCCCCTGAGTAAACACCTGATGCGCGTGCGTTTTCATCTGGCTGCGGTAGTCATGGGGCTCGCCGACTTCCATGACCTGCATGCGCGCATGGATCAGGTCGATCACCGGTTTGAATCGCGCGTGGTAGAGCGGGTTGGGCAGTAAACCTTCCGGCGGATAATTGGAGGTCACCAGCAGCAGAATGCCCCGTTGGAACAACGCCTTGAACAGCCGCGTGATGAGCATTGCATCGCCGATGTCGTGGACGTGGAACTCGTCGAAACACAACACGCGGCAGTCGCTGAGCAGCTCATCGAGGGTGACCGCCAGCGCATCGGGCTGATCACGGTGAGTGAACATGCCCTGGTGCAGCCGGGCAAAGAACTGATGGAAGTGCAGGCGCTGTTTTGCCGGGATCGGGATGGCCTGGAAAAAGCCGTCGAGCAGCCAGCTCTTGCCGCAACCGACCGCACCATGCAGATAGAGGCCAGGCAGTGTTTTTGCTGATGGGCCGAGCAGGACAGTGGCGTGCTGCGCCATGCGGTCGATCACGCGCTGCTGGCTGTGGCTGAGGGTGTAACCCTGGGCGTGGGCCTTGTGGCGGAAGTAGTCGTGGATCACTCGACCGGACGCACTGGCTGGCGCAGCCGATACCTTGCCGAACAAGCGGCGAAGCGAGGGCCAGCGCGGTGTGAGTCGCGAACGGTTGGGCGGTCGAACAGCCACTGTGAGGTCACCCCGTAATCGTCAGGCAGGCTGCCCGAGCTGCGGCGGCGTAGTGTAACCAAAGGCTGAATTTGCCTGCCAGTGCTGTCGATGAATGACGGCCATATCTCAACAAAACTCTGCGGGTTGTATAGATTTTTAACCCGTTATACCGGTGTTTTCCAGCCAAATCCCGGTAAAAAACGCCCGTCGCAGGAGGCATTGACGATCATCGGCTGGCGAAATTCGGGTCCATTGCTACCCTGATGTCTAGTAGCCACCCCACACAAGGAATGGGGCCGTGAAAGGAATTCAGGTGTTGGCAATTATGGGTGTGGCGCTCAGCGCGCAAGTGTTCGCCGCCGAACTTCAGGTCGATGTGCGCATCGACGTGCAGCGTGGTTGTCAGGTGATCGGGCAGCAACACCGCGCAGGAATCGAGCAACTGGGCGTACTCGACTTCGGCAGTACCGCGCGGCTGGATGACCCGGCCGGCCCCCTGGGCGCGGCGCTGATGAATGAGCGACTGCCACGGCTCGAATGCAACCCCGACACCCCTTATCAATTACGCGTCGATGGCGGCCTGCACGGTGGCGTCGGTGACGTGCGTTACATGGCGGGTTCCGCCGGCAGCAAACCCATCCCTTATCGGCTCTACCAGGACCCGGCGCGGCTGATCCCGCTGGCGGTGAATGTCCCGGTGAGTGGCCGCGTGCCGGATTCCGGCTCAGTGGATTTGCCCTTGTTTGCCCGTATCGAACGGCTGGCGGAGATTCCCCGGGTCAGCCGCTATTCAGACGTGGTGAAAGTGACGGTCACCTGGTAACGAGGAGTGGGGGCGCCATGAAAAACAGGCACTGGACGGTGATCGCCGCGAGCTTGCTGGTTCTGCTGGCCGAAGACGCGCAAGCCGCAGTCAGCGGGCAGATTCATGCGCGGCTGACCATTACCTCCGGGTGCGAAGTCACCAACGACGCCGACCCCGGCAGTGCTGCCGGCGACTCCGGCATGCTTGATTTCGGCCAGCAAGGTCCGACCTGGAATCGTCCGATCAACGCCAGACTGGACGATAACGGTAACGGCACGCTGAACGTCGCGTGCAATCCGTCGGTCACCGGGTTCACCGTCACCATCGATGGCGGCGCCCATGGCGACGGCACGACCCGACGCCTGAGCAATGGCAGCCAGACCATCCCTTATCAATTGTTCCTCGATGCGTCCGGAAACCAGCGCTACAGCATCGGCCAACAACACAATTTCGCTGTCACCAGCGGGGCCCGGATACCGATCCCGGTATTTGGCTCGGTGGTGGCGAATACCCGTGCGCTACCGACCGGCGTCTATACCGACACCCTGACGGTGACGCTGGATTGGTAACCCCGTAGAGGACGGACACCATGAACATGCTTGTATCAAGGATAGGTTTGTCATTGCTCGGCCTGACGCTGGCGTCCAGTGCCCATGCCGCGACCACGGTCACCGGCCAGATCACGTCCAGCCTGATTCTGACCAACAGTTGTCAGGTCAACGGTGCCGGCGGTTCCAGCGGCTTGAACTTCGGTGCGTTGAATTTCGGCACCGAAAACAGCCTGTTCACCACGGCCAATGCGCAAGTGCTGGGCGGCGGGGGCGGGGCGTTGTCGATCCTCTGTTCCAGCGGCACCACGCCGGCGGTGAAGGTCCGGGCGGGCGCCCATGACGGACTGTCTACCGGCGGTACGCGGGCACTGGCCGATGGCAGTGGCAACTACGTGCCGTATGACTTGTACACCGACTCCGGGCATTCGCAGATTCTGGCCATCGACGGGGTGATCAACCTCGCGACCAGCACCGGCGTGGCGCAGACCGTGAACCTCTACGGTAAAGCCGTGGGCAAGGCCGGGCTGCCGGCCGGCACCTACACCGACACCGTTGCCGTCGAACTGACGTTCTAGCGCGATGACCCAAAAGCACGGCTGTGCGGCGCTGCTCCTGCTGTGTGCGGGGAGCGTTCCGTTGCCGCTGGCGGCGGTGACCAGCCAGAGTTTTCAGGTCAGCGCCACGATCACCGCCGGGTGCCTGGTGGTGGGTGGCGTATCGAATTACGGCAGCCTCAACTTCGGCAGTCAGTCAGCCCTGGCCACCAGCACCGTGCAGGTGGCGTTGAGTGCTGGTGTGCAATTGCAATGCACACCGGGGGTGACGATGAACATGAGTGTCGATGGCGGCCAATACAACAACAGCGGGCGGCATATGCAGCTCACCACCGGCAGTAACCGCGTGGCGTATCAGCTGTTTCGCGATGCGGCGTTCAGCCAGAGCCTGGGGATCGGCCAGAGTGTCGCCGTGGCTTACACCGATGCCAATAACATCAGCCTGCCGATTTATGGACGGGTGCAATTACCAGGCAATCAGCCTGGGGGGACGTACAGCGATGTGCTGCAAGTGCAGGTGTCGTGGTAACGCGTCGTTTTGAATAAGGAGCAGGCCTATGAGTTCACCTTCGCAGCGGCATTGCGTCATGCGTTGTGCGGTGTTGGTGATGATGTTACTGGGGGCAGTCAAGGTGCAGGCGGCCAGTTCGGTGCTGATCTGGCCGATCGACCCGGTGCTGGAGGCCGATCAACAGGCCAGTGCCTTGTGGCTGGAAAACCGCGGCAATGAGACCGCCAACCTGCAGATCCGGGTGTTCGCCTGGAGCCAGAGCGGCTTCAACGATCAGTATCAGAATCAGCGCGATGTCATCGGCAGCCCGCCCGTGGCGAAGATTGAACCCGGTCAGAAACAACTCGTGCGCCTGACCCGCACCCGGGAGATTCCGCCGGGGCAGGAACTGGCTTACCGCATCATCATCGATGAAATTCCCTCGGCTAAAACCCCGGCTTCCGAAGACGGCAAGACCGCTGCGGCGATTCGTTTTCAGATGCGTTATTCGGTGCCGCTGTTCGCCTATGGCGCCGGGCTGTGGAGCAAGGAAGACACCACCCGCCAACGTGATCCCAAAGGTGTCGGCTTGCCGGATCTGAGCTGGCGCACGGTGGCGGTGGACGGTCGGCCCTATGTCGAGGTGCGCAATCAGGGCGCGGTGCATGCACGACTGACCGATGTGGCGCTCAAGCAAGGCAGTCAGACCCAACCGTTGGTGGAAGGCCTGCTGGGTTACGTGCTGCCCGGCGCAATCATGCGCTGGCCGGCACCGGGAACGATGGCCGCCAATCCGGCGTTGCAGGTGCGGGTCAATGGCGCGCCGCAGGTCCAGAGCATCACCCCGGCACGTTAATCACATCCCCTGTAGCAGCTGCCGAAGGCTGCGTTCGGCTGCGAAGCAGTCGTGAAACCTGTGCACACGGTTTTGTTGATGCACCGCGGTGCCTGATCAAGCGACTGCTGCGCAGCCGAACGCAGGCTTCGCCAGCTGCTACAGGGGTTGTGTGAGTGGTGACAAGGAGGGATCTGTCCATAGACGGACCTAATGCGCGAATGAGCCAACGCCTGGCTCGCAGTTTCCAGCGGCCGTTGTGGGCAGTGAGCTGCGTGTACTGGCTGGTGTTCGCCCCTCAAGCCGGGGCCGGTGACCTGCCGCCCCCGCCCAGCGGCATGGAGGCTGTGGCCGATGCACAGTTGTTTCTGGAATTGGTGGTCAATCAGATGAATACCGGACGAGTCGTGGCGGTGGAGCAGCGCGGCGGACGCTTCTTTCTGCCCGCGAGCGCGTTGAAGGACAGCGGCATCAAGCTGCCTGAAAACACCGGCCCCGAAGTCGACCTCGACAGCCTCAAGGGCTTGCACAGTGAGTACGACAGCGGCGCTCAACGGTTGCTGCTGGAGGTGCCACCGGACTGGTTACCGGAGCAGTTCGTCGGTAACCGCCAGGCCTATCCGCGAACGCCAGCGCTGAGCAGTTTCGGCGCCTTGCTCAACTACGACCTGTACCTCAACGACACCGATGATGCCGGCACCTACCTCGCGGCGTGGAACGAAGTGCGGCTGTTCGACAGCTGGGGCACGCTGTCCAACACCGGGCAGTATCGCCGCACATTGTCGGGGGAGGCGGTGAGTACGCTGAGCAATGGTTATCTGCGCTACGACACCACCTGGCGATACTCCGATGACGAGCGATTGCTGACCTATGAGGCCGGCGACCTGGTCAGCGGCGCCTTGCCCTGGAGCAGCTCGGTGCGGCTTGGCGGCGTGCAGGTGTCCCGCGACTTCGGCGTACGCCCGGACCTGGTGACCTATCCGTTACCGCAATTTGCCGGTGAAGCGGCAGTGCCGTCCTCGGTGGACCTGTTCATCAACGGCTACAAATCCAGCAGCGCCGAACTGCAACCCGGGCCCTACACACTGACCAATATCCCGTTCATCAACGGTGCCGGTGAAGCGGTGGTGGTGACGACGGATGCGTTGGGCCGACAGGTCTCAACCACCGTGCCGTTCTACGTTACCAGCAGCTTGCTGCAAGAAGGCCTGAGCGATTTTTCCGTGGCGGCGGGCACCTTGCGCCGGGACTACGGGATTCGCGATTTCAGCTACGGCCCCGGTGTCACGTCCGGCAGCCTGCGTTACGGCTTGAGCGATAACCTCACCCTGGAAAGCCATGCCGAAGCCTCGGACTCCCTGAGCCTCGGTGGCGTGGGCGGCAACCTGCGGCTGGGCAATTTCGGGGTGCTTAATACCGCGCTCAGCCAAAGCCGTTTCGACGGCGAAAGCGGTCAGCAACTGAGCCTCGGTTATCAGTACAGCAGTCAGCGCTACAGCTTCTCCTGGCAACGCCTGCAACGTCGCGACCAGTACGCCGACCTGACCGTAATCGACAGCCCTTACACCACCCTGAGCACACGCAGCGAACAAGCGACGCTGAGTATCAACCTCGACACCTGGGGCAGCCTCGGCGTCGGTTATTTCGACGTGCGTGCGGCGGATGATTCGCGCACCCGGCTGCTCAACCTGACCTGGAGCAAACCCTTGTGGCGCAACAGCAGTTTCTACCTGTCGGCCAACCGCGAAATCGGTGACAGCAACTGGGCGGTGCAGGCGCAGCTGGTGATTCCGTTCGATCTGCGCGGCAGCCTGGCCATCAGCAACGAGCGCAGCAAGACTGGACAAAACCAGCAGCGAGTCAATTACAGCCGTGCGGTTCCCACCGAAGGCGGGGTGGGCTTCAACCTCGGTTACGCCCATGGCGACGGCCCGGATTATCGTCAGGCCGACCTGACCTGGCGCCTGCAATCGGTGCAGTTGCAGGCGGGTGTCTACGGCAACAGCGACGCTGAAACCCGTTGGGCCGATGCCAGCGGTTCGCTGGTCTGGATGGACCGTCAGGTGTTCGCGGCCAACCGGATCGACGACGCGTTTGTGGTGGTCAGCACCGAGGGCTACGCAGGCATTCCCGTGCGTTACGAAAACCAGCAGGTCGGCCAGACGGATCGCAACGGCCACTTGCTGGTGCCGTGGAGCAGCGCCTATTACCGCGGCAAATACGAGATCGATCCGCTGAACCTGCCGGCCAACGTGCGCAGCCCCAATGTCGAGCAGCGGATCGCGGTACGCCGGGGCAGCGGTTATCTGCTGCAGTTTCCGCTCACCAAGGTGATCGCTGCGAGCATCGTGCTGGTGAATGCGCAGCAACAGGAATTGCCCTTGGGCAGCAATGTTGCGCACGAGCAGAGCGGCGCACAAACCGTGGTCGGTTGGGACGGTCTGGTGTACCTGGAAAACCTCCAAAAGCAAAATAGCTTGCGGGTGACCCTGGCGGATGGAACGACCTGCCAGGTGCAGTTCGCCGTGGACTTGAATCAGGAACAGATTCCATTGATCGGTCCGTTGGTGTGCCAATGAAATGGCTGATGTTGTTGGCGCTGTGGCTGCCGGGTGGCGCCTGGGCGCTGTGCTCGGTGGTCAGCACCACAGCGGCGGGGTTCGGTTCCCTGAGTTCGATTGCGGTGCGCACCACGGCTCAAAACAGTTCCACCCCCAATGCGGGGTTGAGTTGCAGCGGTTCACTGCTGTCTTTGCTGACCAATAATGACCACTTCTACGCCACTGTCTCGTCGACTCAATCCGGCTTGCTCGGGCCGACCGGGGACGTTATCGGCTATACGTTGTATGCCGACAACAGCACCAGCTATCCGATCAACCGGGCCGTGGCATTCGATTTCGCCCGCAATGGCATCATCGATGCGCTCGGTCTGCTGGGCAGCGTGATACCGAAAACCGCGCCCGTTTATTTGCGCACGACCATCGGCAGCAACGTGGCAGCGGGCGTCTATAGCGAGACCCTGAGTATTTTCTGGAACTGGAATTATTGCGCGGGCATCGGTGCCGGCAGCATCTGCCTGGGGCGCGACATCGGCAATGGCACGGCGACGGTAACCGTCAACATGACCGTGGCCAACGACTGCACCATCACCGCGCCGAACATCAGTTTCGGCAGTGCGCCGGTGGTCAGCGCCTTCACGGCTGTCACCGGTCAGACCATCAACCTGGCCTGCACCAAGGGCAGCGCCTATACCGTGGGGCTGGACGACGGCCAGCATGCGGCCGGTATTGGCGGGCGTAGACAGATGATCTCCGGCGCCAATTACCTGGCCTACGACATCTTCAAAAGTGCCGGCACTACCCGCTGGGGCAATATCGGCAGCGCGCGCCGGGCCAGTTCCGACGCGGAGGTGAACCCTGGTAATGGCTTGGGCACGGGCAGCCAGGTGTTTAACTACAACGCAAAAATCTACACCGACCAGACCACACCGCCGGCCGGGACCTATCTGGACAATGTGATCCTTGATGTCGGGTTCTAACCAAGCTCTCCGACCCGTAGCAGCTGCCGAGCAGCGCGAGGCTGCGTTCGGCTGCGAAGCAGTCGCAAAATCAGGCAACCGGTTCTTTCAGGAAAACCGCGTAACCCGGGTTTACGACTGCTGCGCAGCCGAACGCAGCCTCGCGCTGCTCGGCAGCTGCTACGGGGGGGAGCATTCCAGTCGAAGAACTACCGCTCGATACTGCGATTCCACCGCGCATTCCATGCCGGGCGCTGTTCGTTGACCTGATCCCAATCAATCGCAATCGCGGTGGTCAGGTACTGCTTCATCGCCTCGACCTGGCCGCGTGTCTTGTCGGTGGTCGGCGTGTTCGGGTTGGACGGGATCTGGTCGCCATCCTCCAGCGCAGCGGCCTGGGCTTCAGGTGTCAGCAAAAACGCAGCGAGTTTCTGCGCCAGTTCCGGCTGGGTGTTGTTGGCGATGGCGCATTCGGCCACGTTGAGCACCACGGAGCCTTCCTTCGGCTGCGCGTATTCCACCGGCATGCCTTTGAGCTTCAGCGCGGTGACCTGAGTGGGCGTCAATGGGAACAGCGCCGCTTCGTCGGTCTGGAGCATTTCGGAAATCTTCGCCGAGCTTGGAATGTATTCCAGCACGTTGCGTCCGACGGTGTTCGGCCAGGCATTGAAGCCCGGTTCGACGTCGGTTTCGCTGCCGCCCTGGATCCGGTTGAACATCAGGAAACCGTGCAGGCCGAAGGTCGAGGACGCCATCGACTGGAACACCAGTTTGTCCTTGAAGCGCGGGTCGGCCATGTCCATCCACGAGGTCGGCGCGGCCCAGCCTTTCTCCTTGAACAGCCGCGTGTTGTACGCCAGCCCGGTCACGCCGAGGCTGACTGCCACCGCTTGATCCTTGATGCGACCCTTGGCCGGAATCTGTGCCAGCGGCGCGCTGTCTTCAAGTTTGTCGCACAAGCCCATGGCGATGGCGCGGTACATGATGCCGTCGTCGAGGAACATCACGTGCATCTGCGGGTTGCCTTTGCTGGCCTGGACCTTGGCGAGGATATCGGCGGAAGTCCCCGGCACGATCACCACTTTGACGTTGTTGGCTTTCTCGAACACCGGCAGCACCTTGTCGGCGTAGAGCCGCTCCATGGTCCCGCCGTTCATGCCGAGATAAAGCGTGGGTTCGGCCTGGGCCTGGGTGACTGTGAGCAGGGCAGTCAGACAGGAGAATCCGAGCAGAGCACTACGTTTGACGTTATTCATTGGCGCGACCTTCCTCTATCAAGCAACGGAGATGGAGTGAAACCGGGTGATGGAAAACGCATCCAGTGGCGTCTTGGAGGCGCCGCTGCAGATGATCTCGGTGAGCGCCTGGCCCACCGCCGGGCCGATCTGGAAACCCGCGCCGGCAAAGCCGAAAGCGTGCAACAGACCGGGCCGGGTGCTGCTATGCCCGATCACCGGTTGGCGATCAGGCAGATAACCTTCGGTGCCGCTCCAGGTACGAATCGCCTGGGCACCTTCAAGAAACGGGTAGAGCTCGACGGCCTGACGCAGGATCTCGATCACGGCGTGCTGGCCGGGGCGGGCGCGGGCGTCATCGAGGGCAAAACCCTGGCCGCCGCCGAGCACGCAATTGCCGCGCGCCACCTGACGGGCATAGATGCCGCCACCCTCGACGCCGGTGCTGGCATTCATCACCAATGGCAACGGCTCGGTGACCAGCATCGCCGGATGGCCGGCGTGCATCGGCACTGCTTCGCCAAACTGTGCAGCCAGGTGTCCAGCCCAGGCCCCGGCGCAGTTCAGCAGCCAGGGCGCGTGCAATTCGAGGCCGGATTGAGTGCTGACACTAAAGCGCTGACCGTCATGTTCCACTGCCGTCACTGCGCATTGTTCATGGACCTGTGCGCCATGCCGACGGGCTGTTTGCGCGAAGGCAGGGGACACCAGGCGCGGGTTGGCGTGGCCGTCGTCGGGGCAAAACGATGCGCCCACCGCGACGTCGCCGACCCAGGGAAAACGCGCGCGCAATTCACTGCGGTCGAAAACCTGCAAATCGAGGCCGAAGCCCTGGCTGCTGACGGCATAGTGCTGCAAGGCGTGCAGATCGTTGAGGCTGCGGGCCAGTTTCAAGTGACCGCTGCGCTGGTATTCGCCGTCGATGCCGATCAGTTGCGGCAACTGCCCCCACAACTCGTGGGCCCGTTGCGACAACGGTAGTTGCGACAGCGGGCGGCCCTGACGCCGCACGCCGCCGTAGTTCACGCCGCTGGAATGCGAGCCGCAAAAGTCGCGCTCCAGCAGCGCAACTCGACGACCGGCCTTGCTCAGAAACAGCGCGGCCGAGGCCCCGACAATGCCGCCGCCGATGATTACCGCATCGACTTCGATCATGGCTCGACCTCCAGGCCAAACGGCAGCGGCTTGATCGGCGCCTGTGCCCGCAATCGACCGATCTCAGACACCGGGCGCCGGCTTTCGCAGGCAATGATTTCCGCCGCCGCGGCGCCGCACATCCGGCCCTGACAGCGGCCCATGCCAATGCGACAGTGGGCTTTGACCCGATTGATTTCCCAATGACCTTCGCGCACCACTTGGCGGATCTCGCCGGCGCGCACTTCTTCGCAGCGGCAGACCATCACCTCATCGACGGTTTCGCTGGCCCAGTGTTCGGGAAAGGCGAAGGCGCGCTCAAGTCCGTTGCGGAATTCACCGATGCGTTGCAGGGAGCGTTCAAGGCTGTCGGGACGTTGCGGCGGGATCAGGTAACCGATGTCTTCGAGCAACGCCAACGCCGCCCGTTCACCTGCCATTTCAGCGGCGTCGGCACCCATGATGCCGGCGCCGTCACCGGCCAGGTAAACCTCGGCGACACTACTGCGGCCGGCGGGGTCACGCTGCGGCAGCCAGGCGCGGTTGAGTGGGTTCCAGGCGAATGCGCAGCCGAGCAAATCGGCGAGTTGGGTTTCACTGCGCAGGCCATGGGCGAAGGCGACGGCGTCGCAATCGATCTGCTGCTCGCCTTTTGCGTTGGACCAGTCCAGCGAGTGCACACGCTGTTCGCCATTGATGCGTTTCAGGGTTGCGCCCTGACGCACCGGGATGCCGTGGGCGGTCAGCCAGCTGCGGTAATAGATGCCTTTGGCCAGCGTGGACGGTTGCGACAGCAGGCCGGGTAGGGCGCGGGCTTGTGCGCTGAAAGGCGAGCTGTCGAGTACCGCGACCACCTTCGCGCCGGCCTTGGCGTATTGATACGCCACCAGGTACAGCAACGGGCCGCTGCCGGCGAACACCACGCGTTCGCCGATGGCGCAACCCTGGAATTTGAGCGCGATTTGCGCGGCGCCAAGGCTGTAGACCCCCGGCAACGTCCAGCCCGACACCGGAAGAATCCGGTCGGTGGCACCCGTGGCGACGATCACGCGGGAGAATTCCAGTCGAGCGGCACGGCCTTCATGCAAGGTGTCCAGCGCACCGTCTTCGGCGTTCCAGACCAGCGTCTCGGGACGGTAATCAAGGTGCTCGCGCAGTGCGTCGATGGTCTGATGCAACGCACTGGCCTTATTCGCCTCGAAGCCATACAGCTTGACCGCCGAGCGCTTGAAGTTCGCCGGCTGGCGCCGATAAATCTGCCCGCCGCCGCGTGCCGCTTCATCCAGCAACACCGGACGAACCCCATGCGCCACCAGCGTTTGTGCGGCACGAATTCCCGCCGGGCCAGCGCCGATAATGACCACCGAATTCATACCCACCTCATGTGTGAACGCCGCTGAACCCCTGTGGGAGCGGGCTTGCTCGCGAAGGGGGCGGCCCATTCAACATGAGTGGAGACTGACAGACCGCTTTCGCGAGCAAGCCCGCTCCCACAGGGGATCTCGGTTCTGCGGGTAGAGAATGTGTTCATAGGGAACGCCCCGGTTCGCGGCTGATGTGTTGGCCGTTTTCAAGCAGCGTCGAGCAGGCGCGTACGCGGCGGCCATCGCCCAGGCGGACCCAGCAGTCCTGGCAGGCGCCCATCAGGCAGAAGCCGGCGCGGGGTTCGGCGCTGAAGTCGCTGCCGCGCAGGTGTTCGCTGCAGGTCAGCACGGCGGTCAGCAGGGTGTCGCCGAGCAGGCCGCTGGCCGGTTCACCGTCCAGGGTAAATTCCACAGCCGGGCGGTCGCCTTCGGCCAGTCGTTTCAACAGTGCCATGGCGCCCTCATTGTTTACCCACCAGCACCCGATCCAGGCCATACACCCGATCGAGCAGAATCATCGTCAGCGCAGTCAGCCCGATCACCAGTGCCGACACCGCCGCCATCATCGGGTCGATGGATTCGGTGGCGTAGACGTACATGCGCACCGGCAGGGTTTGCGTGGCTGGCGAGGTGACGAAGATCGACAGCGTGACCTCGTCAAAACTGTTGATGAATGCCAGCAACCAACCCCCGGCCACCCCCGGCAGAATCATCGGCAAGGTGATTTCCCGGAACAGCGTGAAGCGCCCGGCACCGAGCGATTGCGCCGCGTGTTCGGCGCTGCGATCCAGGCCAATGGCCGAGGCCAACACCAACCGCAGCACATACGGCGTGATCACCAGCACGTGGGCGAAGATCAGCCAGGCAAAGCTGCCGTTGACGCCCATCAGCGCAAACAGACGCAACAGCGCCACACCCAGCACCAGGTGCGGAATGATGATCGGCGACAGAAACAAGCCGTTGAGAAAATCCCGCCCGGGGAACTCGAAACGCGTGATCGCCAGTGCCGCCGGCACTGCAATCAGCGTGGCAATACTGGCCGCGCAGAACGCCAGAATTAGGCTGTTGTAGAACGCATCGACAAAGTCGGCACGCTCGAACACCGCGCGGAACCAGCGCAGGGAGAACTCCGTGGTCGGCAGGCTCAGGGTGTTTTCCGGGGTGAAGGCCACGAGGCACACCACCACCAGCGGTGCGAGCATGAACAGCACCACCAGGGCATGGAACAGCAGGGCGAAAGGACCGTTCTTGGACATGACGAGTTATCCCAATGACTTCTTGTAGCGGCCTTCGATCATCCGGTTCCACGACAGCATGATCAGCAGGTTGAGCAACAGCAGCGCCACCGCGATGGCCGCGCCCATCGGCCAGTTGAGCTCCGACAGGTATTGGTCGTAGATCAGCGTCGCGACCATTTTCAGGCGACGTCCGCCGAGCAGGCCCGGAATGGCAAAGGAACTGGCGGCAAGGCCGAACACGATCAAGGTGCCGGACAGCACGCCGGGCATGATCTGCGGCAACACCACTTGGCGCATCACCGTGAAGTGACTGGCACCCAGCGACAAGGCAGCTTGTTCGGCGGCGGGATCGAGTTTTTGCAACGAGGTCCAGACCGGAATAATCATGAACGGCAGCATCACGTGGACCAGCGCAATCACCACCGCAAACGGCGTGTACAGCAACTTCATCGGCGAGCCACCGAAGGCTTGCAGGGTCTGGTTGACCAGGCCGTCGGCACCGAGCAGCAGGCTCCAGCCGAAGGCGCGCACCACCACCGAAATCAGCAGCGGCGTGAGGATCAGAATCAGGAAAATCGAACGCCAGGGCGCGCCCATGCGGCTGAGGATGTAGGCCTCGGGCACACCGATCACCACGCAGAGCAGGGTGGTCAGGGCGCTGATCCACATCGTGCGCAGGAAGATCTCGTAGAAGTACGGGTCGCCCAGCAAGCTGCTGTAGTGATCGAGGGTGAAGGCGTCGCCGTTGATCCCCGAGCTGTAGTCGAAAACATTGAACGACAGCACCAGGGTCAGCAGCAGCGGGATGATCAGCAGCCCGAGGTACAACGCCAGGGCCGGTGCCGACAGCCAGTAACCCTGGCGCCCTTGGCGAATGGCGGCAAGCGTACTCATGCCGGCACCTCGTCGACGGTCAGCACCCGCAGCAACGTCGCGTCCCAATCGAGCCCGACCGCTGTGCCTTCGGTCAGTGGTGCCGAACCGTCGTTGCGGCGCACCACACTGAGTTCGCCCAAGGTCGTCGACACGCCGTACAACCATTGGCTGCCGAGGAAGAAACGGCTGACGATCTTGCCTTGCAGACGGCCTTGGCCGAGGTCGCGCAGATCGATTTTTTCCGGGCGCAGGCTCAGGGTCAGTTCACCGCCGCTGCGTACCTGGACCACGCCTGCGTCATCACGCTCGCCGGGCAGCAAATTGGCTTTGCCGACGAACCCGGAAATGAACTCGGTGCGCGGGTGTTCGTAAAGGGTGTAAGGCGCGTCGATCTGGGTGATGCGCCCGGCCTGCATCACCACCACGCGGTCGCTGATGGACAGCGCTTCGGACTGGTCGTGAGTCACCATCAACGTGGTGATCCCGACTTCGCGCTGGATGCGGCGGATCTCGAATTGCATCTCTTCGCGCAGGTTGGCGTCGAGGTTGGACAGAGGCTCATCGAGCAGCAGCACCGGCGGCTCGATCACCAAGGCTCGGGCCAGCGCGACACGCTGGCGCTGGCCGCCGGAGAGTTCTCGCGGGTAACGCTCGGCGTGCTGATTGAGGCGCACCAGTTTCAGCACCCGATCGACACGCTGCTGCAACTCAGCGGCGGGCACTTTGCGCATCCGCAAGCCGAAGGCGACGTTGTCTTTGACGCTCATGTGCGGGAACAGCGCGTAACTCTGGAACACCACGCCCAGGCCACGGCTGGCGGGTTTGGCGTGGGTGATGTCGCGACCGTCGAGCAGGATGCGCCCGCTGCTGACTTCGACGAAGCCGGCGATCATTTGCAGGGTGGTGGTTTTGCCGCAGCCGGAGGGGCCGAGCAGGGACACGAATTCGCCTTTCTCGACCGAGAGATTGGTGGCGACGACGGCATCGATCTCGCCGTAACGTTTGCCGAGTCCTTCAAGTTGCACAAAAGCCATAACTGCGCTCCACCTGAGATTGTTATGCGTCGCCCGAAGGCGCGCTTTTTTGTATGGGCAGATACGAAAGATGTTGCTGGGTGCGTTGGCGCTCGACTTCAGTCGGCTGCCGCTGTTGTTCGAATCGCCCCTGTCTGGACGCAGAGTAGGACGAAGAATAGGATGGGCTCAATGGCCTATTTCACTGAAGCGATGACTATTTTCAGTTTCATTCAGTGAGTAAATTTATTGTCGAGAAATCACATGCCTGATTCCATTGAGCGGAATGAAAACAAAAATGAAGTCGGTGTCGGCGCTGTGTCACGACTGTTCGCCGTGCTGCGAAGCCTGGGCGACACCGTCGAGGGCGGTGAGCGAGTGACGCAACTGGCGCAGCGCATCGGCCTGTCGCAACCGACCACGCACCGCTTGCTGCGCAGCCTGATGGACGAAGGCATGGTCGAGCAGGATGCACGCACTAAACGCTACCGTCTGAGCCTGGAGTTTTTTGCGCTGGCGGCGCGGGCCGGCAACACCGGAAACCTGCGCGAACTGGTGCGACCTTCGTTATTGCGGCTGTCGGCTTCGTTGGGGGATTCTTTGTTTTTGCTGGCGCGCAGCGGCTTTGATGCGATCTGTCTGGACCGCAGTGAAGGGCCGTTTCCGATCCGCACCTTTACCGGCGACATCGGTGGGCGGGTGGCACTGGGTGTGGGGCAGGGCAGCCTGGCGATTCTGGCGTTTCTGCCGGAAGAGGAGCGCGACACGGTGATCCATTACAACCTGCCGCGGCTCAAGGATTTTCACCTGTACGACGAGGTGTTCCTGCGTTCGGAAGTCGAGAATGTGCGCACACTGGGTTACGCCGGACGCAACACCGGTGTGCTGCAAGGCATGGCCGGTGTGGCGGTGCCGATTCTGGATCGGGAAGGACGGGCCGTGGCGGCGTTGAGCGTGGCCACGGTGAGTGATCGCCTGGGACCGGATCGTTTGCCGACGGTGGTGGAGATGCTCAAGCGCGAAGCGGCGCTGATCGGGCCGCGGATCAATCCGTTTGATCCGTTGTTGCGCAGACCATCCCAAGTATTCGGACAGGGCTGAGCACTCTGTCCAAATAACCACTGAACCCTGTGGGAGCGGCGGTGCGACGATTCGACTTGCTCGCGAAAGCGGTTTGTCATTCAACATTGATGTCGACTGATCCGGCGCTTTCGCGAGCAAGCCCGCTCCCACAAGGGGGATTGTGGTGAAGGTCAGAACTGGGTGGTTTGCTTGAGCATCTGCGCCGCCGGTGTATCGCTCGGGCTGACCATCGCATAGTTGTAACCAGCGCCGGACCAGTACTCGGCCTGCAACTCGCCATCGCTGCGACTGCCCCGAGGCAACAGGTTGTTTTTCGGCCCTGGTGGTCGCACGTAGAAGCTGATTTTGTGTCCGCCCTGATCCTCGTAGACCACCATCGCTGCCGGCCCTTGCTCGGTGCTGAGCAAACGACCGCTGACCGGTTTGAAGCCTGAGCCCGACAGGTCCGGCAGGCGATTGGCGTGAGAGAAATAACGGTCGAGCCAACCCTGCATGTCGCCGTCGTCGCTGACCTTGTAATCGGCCGGCAGGATGCCTTGCTGGGCGATCAAGCGATAAGCCTGCATCGCATCGGTCATCGGCGGCGGCGCGCCGACCAGCGTCATTTCCCGCGCTTGCCAGCCGCTCAATCCGCCCACGCTGACGGCAATCAACAGCACCGCCGCGCTGGCCAGGTGACGGCGCGACTGGCGTTTGATCCGTTGACGGATCAACGCCGGGTCGAGGTCCGGGTTGGCGGTGTAGTGCAACGCGCCGCTCATGGCCGCGCGCAGTTGTTGGGCATCCTGCTGCCAGTCGCGTACTTGCGCGGCGGATTCAGGATTGCTCGCCAGGTAAGTCTCGACCAGGCGTCGGTCGGCGTCGTTGAGTTGATGATCGACGTAGGCGTGCAGGTCGCGTTCGCTCGGGGGGATGCTGATCATTTGAGTATCCGCAGAGAAGGGCTGGTGATTTCGCCGTCGCTGAGTTGGCGCAGGGCCTGACGGGCGCGGGACAGGCGGGACATCACGGTGCCGGTCGGGACGTCGAGAATCTCGGCGACCTCTTTATAACTCAAACCTTCCACCGACACCCAGAGCAGCAACGCGCGCTGTTCAGTGGTGAGCTGGTCGAAGGCCTGCAGGGTGGATTGGGCAATCACGGTGCGCTCTACCGACGGCTCGGCATCGTCACGACCGGTAAAGAATTCGAGCATCCGCGCGTATCGCCGGGTGCGTCGATGAGCGTCGAGAAACTGCCGATAAAGAATCGAAAATAGCCAGGCGCGCAAGTCGCCTTCGGCGCGTTTGTCGCCCCAACTCGACAGGGCGCGCTCCAGGCTCGACTGCACCAGATCGTCGGCGCTGCTGGGGTTGCGCGTCAACGACACGGCAAACCGGCGCAATCTGGGAATGATTTCTCTGAGTTGTTCGTCGATATCGTTCATGAAGTTCTGACTAGTCACTACGCTGTGGACTAGGAAGACGCCCGGAACCTGAGGTTATTCCACGCCTGGAAAAATAAATACGGGGCGATGGAATAAAGCGGGGTGGCGTACGTCTGCTTGGTTCTTCTTACTTGTGGCCGATGGCCCCGGAGTCATTCATGGTAGATCGATCATCACCGCCCCCCCGGCCACCTTTGAGTGCTGCGAGCCTGGTATTTCGCCTGGCCGGCATTGCTGTGGTCGTCGCTGTTTTGGCCGGGGCTTTTGCCTACGTCAACGGCACATTCGACCCACAGCGCTTGACGCCGAAAAAGCTGATCAATGTGCTGGAAACCAACAACGGCGTGCACCCCGGATTTCGCCGTAACCACGCCAAGGGCGTCTGCGTGATCGGGCATTTCGAAAGCAGCAGCGAGGCGCGCAATTATTCCAGTGCCCAAGTCTTCAGCGAGCCACAGACCCCGGTGGTCGGGCGTTTCGCGCTGCCCGCCGGCAATCCCTACGCACCTGACAGCAGCGTGCCGATCCGCAGTATGGCGTTGCGTTTCACTCAAGCTAATGGTCAGCAATGGCGCACCGGGATGAACAGCATGCCGGTGTTCCCGGTGGGTACGCCTGAAGCGTTCTATCAATTGCAGCAAGCGCAATCGCCAGACCCGGCCACCGGTAAACCCAATCCTGCTGCCGTGCCGGCGTTTTTCGGTTCGCATCCGGAAGCCGCACCGTTCCTGGCGTGGATCAAAACTGCCAAGCCGTCGGCCAGTTATGCGACGGAGACGTACAACAGCGTCAACGCGTTTTACCTGGTGAACGCGGCCGGTCAGCGCCAGGCGGTGCGCTGGAGCATGACGCCGATTGCTCAGGATGCGGCGGGTGCCACGGCGCCTGAAGGGGCTGACTTCCTGGAGAAAGACCTGGTGCAGCGTTTGTCCGCCGGGCCGCTGCGTTGGCAGTTGAACATCACCCTGGCGAACGCCGGTGACCCGGTCAACGACGCGAGCAAGGCCTGGCCTGACGGTCGCAAAGTGGTGAACGCTGGCACCTTGGTGCTGGAACGTACCCAGCCGCAACTCGATGGCGAGTGCCGCGACATCAACTACGACCCGCTGGTATTGCCGGCCGGAATCGAAGGTTCCGACGACCCATTGCTCGCCGCGCGCTCGGCGGGTTACGCCAGTTCCTATCTGCGCCGCACCAGTGAAGTCAAACAGTTGCCTGCCGCCAACGCTAAACAGGAGGCTCATCAATGAGCGCTCAACCGAACCATTTCGCGCCGTTGGCGCGGCTGCTGCATTGGCTGATGGCGCTGATGATCATCGCGATGCTGTTTATCGGCGCGGGCATGGTGGCCTCGGTGTCTGAACGGCATGAGTGGCTGATCCATCTGCACAAACCGTTGGGCGTCGCGATTCTGTTGCTGGTGATTGTGCGTCTGGTGGTGCGTTTTTCCACGCAGCAACCACCGTTGCCGGCGGACTTGCCCGGTTGGCAGGTGCTGGCGGCGAAGGCCTCGCATGTCTTGCTGTACGTGCTGATGCTGATTTTGCCGCTGCTGGGCTGGGCGATGATCTCGGCGGCAGGGGACCCGGTGATGCTCAGCAACTCGTTCCAGCTGCCGTCGATCCTGCCAGCCAATGCGCAGATGTTTGCGTTTTTGCGCAAGGCTCACGGGTATCTGGCGTATTTGCTGTTTCTGACTGTGTTGTTGCACTTGGCGGCAGCGTTGTTTCACGGTTGGGTGCGGCGTGATGATGTGCTGGACAGCATGTTGCGAGGAAAGGATCGCGGCTGAATGAGTCATGGCTGCATGCCGGGCATGCAGCCATCGAGGGCGATCAGCGCAGGGTATCGATCATGTCGGCAACGGTCGTCAGCACGTCCTTGCCCAGCTGCTTGGAGCGCTTGCCCGACCAGCCGGTCAGTGCGTTGGGCGCGTCATTGTTGTCCTTGAAGGGCATTTCCAGGGTCACCGACAGGCAATCGAATTTCTGACCGACACTGTTGCAAGCCAGCGTCATGTTGGCCTTGCCCGGTTCGTCGCGGGTGTAGCCGTGCTTGGTCTGGAAGTCCTTGGTCAGGTGTTTCAGATGATCGCGGAAGTGGGTCTCGAGTTTTTCAATCCGCGGCGTATAGCCCGGGTTGCCTTCGCAACCGGCGGTGAACACGTAGGGGATTTCTTCATCGCCATGGATGTCGAGGAACAGGTCGACGCCATACTTTTCCATTTGCTGTTGTACGAAAAAGACTTCCGGGCTGATTTCCTGGCTGGCGCTCTGCCAGGCGCGGTTCAGGTCCTGGCCCATGGCGTTGGTGCGCAGGTGGCCGTGGAAGGCACCGTCCGGGTTCATGTTCGGCACCAGGTACAGGTCGGCGCTGGCCAGCAGTTTGTTCAGGACCGGGTCGTCGTGCTTTTCCAGGCGTTCGATCACGCCTTCCATGAACCACTCGGCCATGTGTTCGCCGGGGTGTTGCTGGGCGATCATCCAGACTTTGCGCTGACCTTCGGCGCCGGTGCCTTTGCGTAACAATTGAATATCACGACCTTCCGCGCTTTTGCCGGTGGCTAACAGTTCGGTGCCGGCCTTGGTCAGCGCCTGTTCGATCAGCCAGTCATGACGGCCACGGCTGTAGGGTTCGAAATAGGCAAACCAGGCATGGGTCGCCGTCGCTTCGAGGCTGAAACGCAGGCAGTCACCTTCGAAGATGGTCGGCACGCGGAACCAGTTGACGTGGTCGTAGGACGCCACGGCCTGATACCCGTCCCAGGCCTTGTTATACGAGGACTTGCTGGCATTGTTCAGACGAAACCAGTGCTCCTGGCCGACGTGCAGACCGCTGGCCTTGAAATGGAACCACTGGAAATGTTGGCTGCGTGTGTCGGGTTTGATGGCCAGCAGGGCTTGAAGTGGATTGCTGATGTCCAGCACTTCAATGTTGCCGCTGTCAAAATTTGCACTGATGTCGAAAGAGGATTTAGCCACGGTCATAGTCGATTCCTGAATATGATTTTTATGGCTGCTACTTTACACGCTGGGAGGGGGAAAATCGGGGGAAATTGCGGGGTAAAAGGGGGGCGTCTTCCTTGACGCAGACGCAGCTTAGAGACTGTGCGATTGATTCTCAAGTGCTATTTTTCATTAGTTTGGGCCAATGAAGCCGGGCTTCTCTTGCCAATGGATATTCTTTTGATATCATCCGCGCCAATCGAATTCGCAACATCCAAAGACTTCATTAGCCTGAAGCCAAAGCCAGAATAACTGGCAAAAAAAAGACCCGGCAAAAAGCCGGGTCAAAAACCGTGATTAGCCTGATGAGGAGATAGTCCAGGAGACCGACCTAAGGTCCCTTGGTCCATCGACTGATCTCGCGACCAGCTGCATGCAATAATAATCATTCTCGTTTGCAAGTCAAATGATTTTATCTGCGCGATTGGAAAATTCTTTCCCGTCCTCTCGAAAAGTACGTCCGCTTCAGACGCTATGTCCCTGTAAAGAGCGATCAATCATCGCCTTGGCCATGTCGATCATGTGCACCGTCGAAAAGGCCAGGTCTCGACTCGCGCCGTGCAGGTTGCTGGCCGACTCGTAGGCCGTCGCCGCGGCACACCGCAACAGATCCGATGCATGCACCAGCGCCTCTTCACCGCTGACAGCAGGGTTCACATCAAAAAATCGCTCCTCGACCACCGCGTCTGACACAGTTGGTTTCAAGTAATAGTCCAAGGCTTTTTGCGCGGCGGCGTTGCCTTTGGGCGAGGTGAGGGAGGTGTCTATTTGCATATCCGACAGGTCATTGCTGGGTAACGTCATGGTGATGGGAAGCTCCGTGATAGATTCAGATCCGTGAACCAATCCTAGTACGAACTGTATTTGTGACGAGAATTTAAATACTACAATTTGTGTTTTGTTGCTTGGAGTCCGCGACGTATCGTGCCGCCCATGGATAAATGGATTGAGTTGGTCAAAGCCAAGATGAGTGAACTCAAAGTCACTCAGGAAGTACTCGCCGATCGCCTCGGGATGTCCCAGGGCGGTGTGGGTCACTGGCTGAATAAACGCCGTCAGCCGAGCATCGAAGACATGAATCGTGTCTTGCGGGCGCTCGGGATGGATTTTCTGGAAGTGGCGATGGTGATTCGGGAGCCCTTGGTGCTACAGGACGACGAGATGTCCCTGACGCACAAGTACAACCCGTACTTCCGTTACCCGGTCAGTGACTGGCGCGTGCCTGCCGAGGTGCGTGACGGCGAGCTGGCGGTCTACGGCAAGCCGCGATTCGAGCTGACCGATTACCACGCTCAGGGCGCGGCTTTCTGGCTCGAGGTGGTCGGCGACGCGATGACCGCGCCGAGCGGGATCAGCATCGCCGAGGGCATGATGATCCTGGTGGACCCGGCCATTGTGCCGGGGCCCGGAAAACTGGTGATCGCGCAATGGGCGGACAGTGTCGAAGCAATCTTTCGCAAGCTGATCGAAGAGGGCGGGCAGCGTTACCTGGTCCCGCTCAATCCGACGTATCCGAAAGCCCTGTTCACCGAAGAGTGTCGAATTCTCGGCGTAGTGGTTCAGGCAACGGCCAAGTTCTAATCAGATCGGTCCGCGCAATGCGTAGGACCGATCTTCATTTCACGCTTCTTCCAGTTCGACCAACGCACTGCCTTCGCTGACCATCTCGCCTTCCTGGCAATACAGCGCCTTGATCACCCCGGCGTGAGGCGCGCGAATGCTGTGCTCCATCTTCATCGCTTCCAGGACCACCAGTTGCGCCCCGGCTTCGACCGTTTGCCCAGCCTCGACCAATACGCGCACGATGCTGCCGTTCATGGGGGCGGTGAGCCCACCTTGATGGCTGTGGCTGGCTTCGACGGCACTGATCGGGTCGTAGGCCTCGATGCGGCGCAATTCGCCTTCCCATTGCAGATACACCACCTCGCCACGACGGATTGCCCGGTGCTGGCGACGCACGCCGTCGTGTTCGGTCAGCAGCTGTTCGCCCTTGAATTGGGCGGTGTGGGCATCTGCGTTGCCCAAGGTCAGCGCCCGGTCCTGTCCTTCGCAACTCAAGTGAAGGGTGATCTCTCTCGGCAGTCCGGCACGGAAACCATTGCCCACAGCCCAAGGCGAACTCGGGTCATCAGTGCGCGAAGAATCCGGCTGGCTTTGCGCAAACGCCTGAGCGGCGGCTTGCCAAAACTCCTCACTGAGGTCCGCAGGCGCTGGCAGCAGTTGCTCCTGGTAACGCGGAATAAACCCGGTATCCAGTTCTGCCGCCGCGAATGCCGGGTGAGCGATGATCCGACGGAGGAAGTTGATGTTGGTCTTGAGGCCGCCGATCGCAAACTCATCGAGCATGCTCAACAAACGCAGCCGCGCCTGTTCACGGTCTTCGCCCCAGGCAATCAGCTTGCCGAGCATCGGGTCGTAGAACGGCGAAATCTCGTCGCCTTCCTCCACACCGCTGTCGACCCGACGTCCAGGGCCTTCGGCCGATTCGCGATACAACGCCAGGCGCCCGGTGGCCGGGAGGAAATCATGGCTTGGGTCTTCGGCGTACAGCCGCACTTCAATCGCATGGCCGATCAGCGGAACCTGTTCTTGAGTCATCGGCAGCGCTTCACCTCGCGCCACGCGAATCTGCCAGGCCACCAGGTCGAGGCCGGTGATCGCTTCGGTGACCGGATGCTCGACTTGCAGGCGCGTGTTCATCTCCATGAAGAAAAACTCGCCGCGCGAATCCAGCAAAAACTCCACGGTGCCAGCGCCGACATAGCCGATGGCCTGCGCCGAACGCACGGCGGCTTCGCCCATGGCGCGGCGCAGTTCCGGGCTCAAGCCGGGAGCAGGCGCTTCTTCGACGACTTTCTGATGGCGACGCTGGATCGAGCAGTCACGTTCATTGAGGTACAGGCAATTGCCATGCTGATCGGCGAACACCTGGATTTCCACGTGACGCGGTTTGAGCAGGTATTTCTCCACCAGCATCCGCGAATCGCCAAACGAGGATTTCGCCTCGCGTTGCGCCGAGGCCAAAGCTTCGGCCAGCTGGCTGACGTCCTCGACCACTTTCATGCCTTTACCGCCACCACCGGCCGTGGCCTTGAGCAGCACCGGATAACCGATGCGTTCGCAGGCATCGCGGAAGGTGTCGAAATCCTGAGCTTCGCCGTGATAGCCGGGCACCAGGGGTACGCCAGCGGTTTCCATCAAGGCCTTGGCGGCGGACTTGCTGCCCATCGCGTCAATGGCCGAGGCGGGCGGGCCGAGGAAGATCAGGCCGGCCTCTTCAATGGCACGGGCGAACCCGGCGTTTTCGGACAAAAAGCCATAGCCGGGGTGAATCGCCTGAGCGCCGCTGGCCTTGGCCGCCGCGATCAATTTATCGATTTGCAGGTAGCTGTCAGCCGCTTTGCTGCCGCCGAGGTCGACACGGATATCCGCTTCGCGGCTGTGGCGGGCGTCACGATCGGTGGCGCTGTGAACGGCCACGGTGGTCAGGCCCAGCGCCTTGGCGGTGCGCATGACCCGGCAGGCGATTTCGCCACGGTTGGCCACCAGCAGGGTGGTGAGAACAGGTGCGCTCATCAACGCGACTCCTTGGTGGTGGTCGGTGCTTGCCAGCTCGGCGGACGTTTTTGCAGAAAGGCGCGCAGGCCTTCCTGGCCTTCGGGGCTGACGCGGATACGGGCGATGGCATTCTCTGTGTAGCGACGCAGCGCCGGGGTCAGCGCGCCGTTGCCGACTTCACGCAACAAATCCTTGCTGACGCGCATGGCGGCCGGGCTGTTGAGCAGCAGGTTGTCGATCCACTTTTCCACGTTCTGTTCCAGCTCAGCGACCGGATAGCTCTCCGACAACAGGCCGATTTCCCGTGCCCGTTGCCCACCGAATCGTTCCGCCGTCAGCGCATAACGGCGTGCCGCACGTTCGCCGATGGCTTGCACCACAAACGGGCTGATCACCGCCGGCGCCAGGCCGATGCGCACTTCCGACAGGCAGAACTGCGCGTCATCGGTGCCAATCGCCATGTCGCAGCAACTGATCAAGCCCAACGCGCCGCCATAGGCCGCGCCTTGCACCACGGCCAGGGTCGGAATTTTCAGTTTGGCGAGGTTGTACATCAACTCCGCCAGTTCCCGGGCGTCGTCGAGGTTGGTGTGGTAATCGAGTTCGGCCGATTGCTGCATCCAGGCCAGGTCGGCACCGGCGCTGAAATGCTTGCCACGGCCGCGCACCAGCAGGAACCGCAGGCTGGCATCGGTCGACACCTTGTCCAGGGCGAGGATCAGTTCACGGATCATCTCGGCGTTGAACGCGTTGTTCTTTTCTTCACGGCTGAGCCACAGGGTCGCAAAACCTCGTGGGTCGGTCAGCAGTTCGAGGGTGTTGAAGTCGCTCATATTGTCCGTCTCCACAACTCTGTTCTGTAGGAGCGAGGCTTGCCCGCGAAGGTAGCGCCGCGGTTTGCCTGTTGCACCGCGTCATGCCTGTTCGCGGGCAAGCCTCGCTCCTACAAGGTCGGATCACATCCGGAACACGCCGAAGCGGCTCGGTTCGATTGGCGCGTTCAGCGACGCGGACAAGGCCAGGGCCAGCACGTCACGGGTCTGCGCCGGGTCAATGACACCGTCGTCCCACAGCCGTGCGCTGGAGTAGTAAGGGTGGCCCTGTTCTTCGTATTGATCGAGGATCGGTTGCTTGATCTCGGCTTCCTGCTCGGCGCTGAAACCCTGGCCACTGCGCTCGGCCTGCTCGCGTTTCACCTGCACCAGCACGCCTGCCGCCTGTTCGGCGCCCATCACGCCAATGCGCGCGTTCGGCCACATCCACAAGAAGCGTGGATCGTAGGCCCGCCCGCACATCCCGTAGTTACCGGCACCAAAACTGCCACCAATGATCACGGTGAATTTCGGCACTTTGGCACACGCCACGGCGGTCACCAGTTTCGCGCCGTGCTTGGCGATGCCGCCGGCCTCGTATTTCTGGCCGACCATGAAACCGGTGATGTTTTGCAGGAACAGCAATGGAATGCCGCGCTGGCAGGCCAGTTCGATAAAGTGCGCGCCTTTTTGCGCGGCTTCGGCGAACAGGATGCCGTTGTTGGCGAGGATCGCGATCGGGTAACCGTGCAGATGGGCGAAGCCGCACACCAGCGTGGTCCCGAACAGTGCCTTGAATTCGTCGAACACCGAACCGTCGACCAGCCGCGAGATCACTTCGCGCACATCGAACGGCTGCTTGGCGTCGGCCGAGACTACGCCGTACAGCTCATCACAGGCGTAGAGCGGGGCGATCGGCGTGCGCAGTTGCAGTTCGCCGAGTTTGCGCCAGTTGAGGTTGGCGACGCTGCGTCGCGCAATCGCCAGGGCGTGTTCGTCGCTCTCGGCGTAATGGTCGGCAACACCGGAAATCTTGCAATGCACATCGGCGCCGCCGAGATCTTCGGCGCTGACCACTTCGCCGGTCGCGGCTTTTACCAGCGGCGGGCCAGCGAGGAAAATGGTGGCCTGCTGGCGCACCATGATCGCTTCGTCGGCCATCGCTGGCACGTAAGCGCCACCGGCGGTGCAGGAACCCATGACCACCGCAATTTGCGGAATGCCCATGGCGCTCATGTTGGCCTGGTTGAAGAAAATCCGCCCGAAGTGCTCGCGGTCCGGAAACACTTCATCCTGACGTGGCAGGTTGGCGCCGCCCGAATCCACCAGGTAGATGCACGGCAAGCGATTTTGCTGAGCGATGGTCTGCGCACGCAGGTGTTTTTTCACGGTCAGCGGGTAATACGAGCCACCTTTCACCGTGGCGTCGTTGGCGACGATCATGCATTCGACGCCTTCCACACGGCCGATCCCGGCAATCACGCCGGCCGCCGGGACGTCTTCGCCGTAGACCGCGTAGGCCGCCAGTTGGCTGATCTCGAGAAACGGCGAACCTGGATCGAGCAGACGATTGATCCGCTCACGCGGCAGCAATTTGCCCCGCGAGGTATGACGTTCTTGCGCCTTCGGACCGCCGCCTTGCTGCACTTGGGCGAGCAGGGTGTGCAGGGCGTCGACCTGTTTGAGCATCGCCGCGCTGTTGGCCGCGAACTCCGCTGAACGAGGGTTGAGCTGGGTATGCAGGATAGCCATGGACAGCTCCGTTTAGCGAGTTTCGTTGAACAGTTCGCGACCGATCAGCATGCGACGGATCTCACTGGTGCCGGCGCCGATTTCGTACAGCTTGGCGTCACGCAGCAGACGGCCCGCCGGGAATTCGTTGATGTAGCCGTTGCCACCGAGAATCTGGATCGCGTCGAGGGCCATTTGCGTGGCGCGTTCGGCGCTGTAGAGGATCACGCCGGCGGCGTCCTTGCGGGTGGTTTCGCCACGTTCGCAAGCCTGGGCCACCGCATACAGGTAGGCGCGGCTGGCGTTGAGTTGGGTGTACATGTCAGCGACCTTGCCTTGGATCAGCTGGAATTCGCCGATGCTTTGGCCGAACTGCTTGCGGTCGTGGATGTAGGGAACGATCAGGTCCATGCAGGCCTGCATGATCCCGGTCGGGCCGCCGGACAGCACAACGCGTTCGTAGTCGAGGCCGCTCATCAGCACTTTCACGCCGCCGTTGAGGATGCCGAGGATGTTTTCTTCCGGCACTTCGACGTCATCGAAAAACAGCTCGCAGGTGTTGGAGCCGCGCATGCCGAGCTTGTCGAATTTGTTGCTGCGGCTGAAGCCTTTCCAGTCACGTTCGACGATGAACGCGGTGATGCCGTGGGGGCCTTTTTCAAGGTCGGTCTTGGCGTAGATCACGTAGGTGTTGGCGTCCGGACCGTTGGTGATCCAGGTCTTGCTGCCGTTGAGCACGTAGTGGTCGCCGCGTTTATCGGCACGCAACTTCATCGACACCACGTCGGAACCGGCATTCGGCTCGCTCATGGCCAGGGCGCCGATGTGTTCGCCGCTGATCAGCTTGGGCAGGTATTTGGTTTTCTGTTCGTGATTGCCGTTGCGGTTGATCTGGTTGACGCAGAGGTTGGAGTGCGCGCCGTAGGACAGGGCGACCGAGGCCGAGCCGCGGCTGATTTCTTCCATGATCACCACGTGCGCCAGATAGCCCAGGCCAGCACCGCCGTATTCTTCCGGCACGGTAACGCCGAGCAGGCCCATGTCGCCGAATTTGCGCCACAGGTCGGCCGGGAACAGGTTGTCGATGTCGATCTGAGCGGCGCGCGGGGCGATCTCTTTGGCGACGAAGGACTGAACCTGATCGCGCAGCATGTCGATGGTTTCACCGAGGGCAAAGTTCAGGGATGGGTAGCTCATGGGTCACCTTTTGGCATTTTTGTTGGGCGGGGAGAGCAGTGATTCGGCTCTCACCTTTACGTTAACGTAAGCCTGTGACGAATGGCTGTCAATCACCCTTTACGTTAACGTCAACTTGAGCGACAGTAGGGCCAGTTCAAGATAGAAGGCGGACCAAACTTGCAGGAGCGATGCTTGCTCGCGAAAGCGTCAGATCAGTCGACATAAATGTTGAATGTAGAGGCCTCTTCGCGAGCAAGCATCGCTCCTACAGGTATCCGTCGGTAGCCCATAAATAAAGACAATAGGGGTCGTCATGGATCAACCCAGTGCAAGCCCGCAGCGCAGCTATACCCGTGGTTCCCAGGACAAAGCCTTGCTGGCGATGACCATCGGCGAGAAGTTCGATCAGACCGTCGCGCAGTATCCGGACGGGGAAGCGCTGGTCGTGCGCCATCAGCAGTTGCGCTACACCTGGCAGCAACTGGCCGACGCCGTCGATCTGCACGCCAGAGCCCTGTTGGCGTTGGGCTTGCAGGCTGGCGACCGCCTCGGCATCTGGGCGCCGAACTGTGCACAGTGGTGCATCAGCCAGTTCGCCAGCGCGAAAATCGGTGTGATCCTGGTCAACATCAACCCGGCGTATCGCAGCTCCGAACTCGAATACGTGTTGAAGCAATCCGGCTGCCAATGGCTGGTTTGCGCCGGTGCTTTCAAGACCTCCGACTATCACGGCATGCTGCAAGGCCTGGTGCCTGAGCTGGCAGAGCAATCCATCGGAAAGCTGCAAAGCGAACGCCTGCCAGAGCTACGGGGCGTTATCAGTCTGGATGCGCAACCACCGTCGGGTTTCCTGCCGTGGTCACAACTGGGCGATCTCGCCGCCAGCGTGTCCGCCGAACAGTTGCGCGAACGCCAGGACAGCCTGCATTTCGATCAGGCGGTGAACATCCAGTACACCTCCGGCACCACCGGTTTCCCGAAAGGCGCGACCCTCAGTCACTACAACATTCTCAACAACGGTTACATGGTCGGCGAAAGCCTCGGGCTGACCGCCAATGATCGCCTGGTGATCCCGGTGCCGCTGTATCACTGCTTCGGCATGGTCATGGGCAACCTCGGCTGCATCACCCACGGCAGCACCATGATTTACCCCAACGATGCGTTCGATCCGCTGTTGACCCTGACCACGGTTGCCGAAGAAAAGGCCACCGCACTCTACGGCGTGCCGACCATGTTCATCGCCATGCTCGATCAGCCCAAGCGCGCCGAATTCGACCTGTCGAGCCTGCGCACCGGGATCATGGCCGGGGCGACGTGTCCGATCGAGGTCATGCGCCGGGTCATCAGCGAGATGCACATGAGCGAAGTGCAGATTGCCTACGGCATGACGGAAACAAGTCCCGTGTCTTTGCAGACCGGTCCGTCAGACGAGCTGGAATTGCGCGTCACCACCGTCGGCCGGACCCAGCCGCAACTGGAAAGCAAAATCATCGACGAAGCGGGCAACCTGGTGCCGCGCGGCACCATTGGCGAACTGTGCACTCGCGGTTACAGCGTGATGCTCGGTTACTGGAACAACCCGCAAGGCACCGCCGAAGCCATCGATCAGGCCGGCTGGATGCACACCGGCGACCTGGCGAGCATGAACGACGAGGGCTACGTGTGCATTGCCGGGCGCAACAAGGACATGATCATTCGCGGCGGCGAGAACATTTACCCGCGTGAGCTGGAAGAGTTCTTCTTTACCCATCCAGCGGTGGCGGACGTGCAGGTAATCGGGATTCCGTGCTCGCGCTATGGCGAAGAGATTGTCGCCTGGATCAAATTCCATCCGGGCCACACGGCTACCGAACAGGAGCTGCAAGCCTGGTGCAAAGAGCGCATCGCGCACTTCAAGACGCCGCGTTACTTCAAGTTTGTGGAAGAGTTTCCGATGACCGTGACCGGCAAGATCCAGAAATTCCGGATGCGCGAGATCAGCATCGAGGAGTTGCACATCAACAAAGCCTGACACATTCCCCTGTGGGAGCGGGCTTGCTCGCGAAAGCGGTGTATCAGCCGACGACAATGTTGACTGACACTCCGCCTTCGCGAGCAAGCCCGCTCCCACATTTGGATTGGGGAATATACAAATCGCAGAAAGCACAAAGGGGAGCCGAAGCTCCCCTTTAATTTTTCGTTGCGCGTGCTCTTTTTTTATTATTGAGGGGCGGTCTGTTGTTGTTTTTAGTGACCGTGACCCTTTACCGCTGTTTTTGTCGATCCCCATCCGGGATCAAGAGCAAACGTATTTTTTTGAGCGCTGATCTACTTTTTCGCCAAGCGATCCAACCAGTTCGGGAGCTACCTGAAGGTAGTTTTATTATTCTCTGCCCGGTTGCGGGTTACTTCGAAAAGCACCCTGAAAAGCACATCCTCTCCAAAAAAATCTGTTAGCTGCGTCTCTGCCGTGTTGTTTTTGTTATGTCAGAGTCGTTACGTCTTATTTTTATTAGGTTTGCCGCTTTTTTTGTTCTTGTTATGCAGTAGAGATAGCAGGAGCCGTGCCAACTTTAAAAAACAGTTATAAATCAATGAGTTAATGTTTTGTCGGATTTTTCCTTCGGACGAAACCAGACAATTTGTTTCCGTGTTACTCGCTTACGCCCCCATTTCAGACGCAGCGGTAACACCCCAAGCCTCACTGTGCACTGCGAGCCTTGGCCACGCGCGAACCGGTTGGTCGCCCCAGCACGGAGCAAATCTGCTGACCGGCCAGAATCAGAGCGTCCAGATCGATGCCGGTCTCAATACCGAGGCCGTTGAGCAGGTAAACCACGTCTTCGGTGGCCACGTTGCCGCTGGCGCCCTTGGCGTACGGGCAGCCGCCGAGGCCGGCGATGGAGCTGTCGAACACCGCGATACCTTCCAGCAGGCTGGCGTAGATGTTGGCCATAGCCTGGCCATAGGTGTCGTGGAAGTGCCCGGCGAGTTTTTCACGCGGCACAACAGCCGAGACCACATCGAACATCGTGCGGGTCGCGCCGGCGGTGCCGGTGCCGATCGTGTCGCCGAGGGAGACTTCGTAGCAGCCCATCGCGTAGAGCTCGCGGGCGACTCGGGCGACTTGTTCCGGGGCGACGTTACCTTCGTAAGGGCAGCCCAGCACACAGGACACGTAGCCGCGCACGCTGACGCCGTGTTGTTTGGCCGCGTCCATGATCGGTACGAAGCGCTCCAGACTTTCGCTGATCGAGCAATTGATGTTGCGCTGGGAAAACGCTTCAGACGCCGCAGCGAACACTGCGACTTCCTTGACCCCGGCCGCGATTGCATCCTCAAATCCGCGCAGGTTGGGGGCGAGGGCGCCATAGGTCACGCCCGGTTTGCGCTGGATCTGCGCGAAGACTTCGGCGGAACCGGCCATTTGCGGCACCCACTTGGGCGAAACGAAACTGCCGACTTCTATATAGCCGAGGCCCGCAGCGGTCAGCGCATCGACCAGTTGCACCTTGTCGGCAACGCTGATGGGTTGGGCTTCGTTTTGCAGACCGTCGCGGGGACCGACTTCGACCAGGCGTACGTGGGTGGGTAGGGACATGGGAATCGACCTGCTGTAATTGTCTGAATGATCACGAACCCTGTAGGAGCGAAGCTTGCTCGCGAACGCGGTATGTCATTCAACATTGGCGTCGACTGATCTGACGCTTTCGCGAGCAAGCTTCGCTCCTACAGGTATCCGGGGTGTTTATTGAACGGGTTGCTGGCTCTTGATCGTCTGCTCCAGCGCCTGGGTGCAGCGCTCCTGCGCCGTGTCCAGTTCCAGCTTCATCTGCTCGATGTCGAGCATTTGCTGCTCCAGCTGTTCGCGACGCTCGGCGATCTTGTTCAGCATGGTTTGCAGCTGTTTCTGGTTGCCACCGGTGGGGTCGTACAGTTCGATCAGCTCGCGGCATTCGGCCAGGGAAAAGCCAATGCGCTTGCCCCGCAGGATCAGCTTCAGGCTGACCTTGTCACGGGGTGTATACACGCGTTCCTGGCCGCGACGCTCAGGGCTGAGCAAGCCTTGCTCTTCATAAAAGCGAATGGCCCGCGTGGTGATGTCGAGCTCGCGGGCGAGGTCGGAAATGCTATAGGTCTGGCTGCTCATGGAAGCGCTCGAAGAAGGTCATGGCGCTAAGCTAATGGCAGGTTGACGTTTACGTCAAGCGGTCTGAGGTTTCAGTGTTCTTGCGGGCCTCTTCGCGGGCAAGCCTCGCTCCTACAGTATCGCCACTGAACTTGTAGGAGCGAGGCTTGCCCGCGAAGAACGATGACGCGGTGCAGCGTCCTACACCTTGTCGAGCTTCTTCTCATGCGCCGTCACCTGCTGGCACAACTCGATCATCTGCTCGCGCATCCAGCGGTTGGCCGGGTCCTGATCGGTGCTTTCGTGCCAGTACAGGTGAGTTTCAACCGGTGGCACATCGTTGACCGGCAAGTTCACCGAGTACAGATCATGGCGACGGGCAAAGCGCTCCGGCACGGTCATGACCATGTCGGTCTGCTGCAACACCTGGGACGCCATCAGGTAATGCTGCGAGCGCAGGGCGATCTTGCGCTGGATGCCCATTTTCCCCAGGGCCAGGTCTACATGCCCCAGGCCACTGCGGCGGCTGGAGATATGGATGTGGGTCAACGACAGATAATCATCGAGGGTGAATTTCTCTTTGCCCGCCAGCGGATGACCCTTGCGCATCGCACACACGTAACGGTCTTCCATCAACTTGACGTGACGCACTTGTGGATCGGTGTTGAGCGGCGCATCGACCGCGAAATCCAGACGCCCGGCCGCCAGCTCCTTGGTGGTCTCGCGGCGCTTGGACAGAAAACTTTCGATGATGACCGTTGGCGCGAGGCGGCGCAGGCGCTGGAACAGCGGCGGCAGAATCACCGCTTCGGTCAGGTCGGTCATGCTGATGCGATACGTCTTGACCGCTTGCAGCGGGTTGAAAATCCGGCTTTCCTGCACCGACACCCGCAGCAGGGAGAGGGCGTTGCGCACCGGGCCGATGATGTTTTGCGCCATCGGCGTCGGCACCATGCCCTGCGCCGTGCGCACGAACAGCGGGTCGTTGAAGGTCTCGCGCAGGCGGGCCAGAGCGTTCGAGACCGCAGGCTGAGTGATGCCGACAATCTGCCCGGCGCGGGTCAGGTTGGCTTCGGTGTAGATCGCGTCGAAGACGATGAAAAGGTTGAGGTCGACCTTGCTCAGATTCATTGCGCTGCACTCTTATTGTTGGTTCTCAATCACCCGATCATATATCGGTGATGAATGTTAATACACGCCGAGAATAGGCTAGGTAAATTATCAACGCTGTTCTAGCATCGATACATGACCTAAACAACCTCTGCCCAAGAAGGTAATTGCTCATGGATTTCGCTTATTCGCCCAAGGTTCAGGAACTGCGTGAGCGCGTGACCGCGTTCATGGACACCTACGTTTACCCCGCCGAAGCGGTGTTCGAGCGCCAGGTCGCCGAAGGCGATCGCTGGCAGCCGACCGCGATCATGGAAGAGCTCAAACTCAAGGCCAAGGCCGAAGGGCTGTGGAATTTGTTTCTGCCTGAATCCGAACTCGGTGCTGGCCTGACCAACCTCGAATACGCGCCATTGGCGGAAATCATGGGCCGCTCGCTGCTCGGCCCTGAGCCCTTCAACTGCTCCGCGCCGGACACCGGCAACATGGAAGTGCTGGTGCGTTACGCCAACGAAGAACAGAAACAGCGCTGGCTCGAACCGCTGCTGCGTGGCGAGATCCGCTCGGCATTCGCCATGACTGAACCGGACGTCGCTTCGTCCGATGCCACCAACATGGCCGCCCGCGCTGTGCGTGATGGCGACGAGTGGGTAATCAACGGCAAGAAATGGTGGACCTCAGGCGCCTGCGACCCGCGCTGCAAGATCCTGATCTTCATGGGCTTGAGCAATCCTGACGCGCCGCGTCATGCCCAGCACTCGATGATTCTGGTGCCGGTGGATGCCCCGGGTGTGAAGATCGTTCGTCCGCTGCCAGTGTTCGGCTACGACGACGCACCTCACGGCCACGCCGAAGTGCTGTTTGAAAACGTCCGCGTGCCATACGAAAACGTCCTGCTGGGCGAAGGACGCGGCTTCGAAATCGCTCAAGGTCGCCTTGGCCCGGGCCGGATCCACCACTGCATGCGTTCAATCGGTATGGCCGAACGTGCGCTGGAGTTGATGTGCAAACGAGCGGTGAGCCGCACCGCGTTCGGTAAACCGCTGGCGCGCCTGGGCGGCAATATCGACAAGATTGCCGACTCGCGGATGGAAATCGACATGGCCCGCCTGCTGACGTTGAAAGCGGCGTACATGATGGACACCGTCGGTAACAAGGTAGCGAAGAGCGAGATCGCGCAGATCAAGGTCGTCGCGCCGAACGTGGCCTTGCGGGTGATCGACCGGGCCATCCAGATCCATGGCGGGGCAGGGGTGTCCAACGATTTTCCGCTGGCCTACATGTATGCGATGCAACGCACCCTGCGCCTGGCCGACGGCCCGGACGAAGTGCACCGCGCGGCGATCGGCAAGTTCGAGATCGGCAAGTACGTGCCGAAAGAGATGATGCGTAGCGGGCAGTAAGACCGCGTTATCGTTCTTCGCGGGCAAGCTTCGCTCCTACAGGGATCGCCATTCTCTGTAGGAGCGAGGCTTGCCCGCGAAGGCGTCGGTCCTCTCAACACAGCAATATCAGGTTTAATACACCCAAACCTCAACCCGCCGGTTCTTGATCCGCCCCTCATCCGCGCTATTCGCCGCCACCGGCATCTCGGCGCCAAAGCCGCGAATCTCGCGAAACACCACGCCGCTTTTCACCAATTCCCGCCGCACCGCCATCGCCCGCAGCTTCGACAACAGGTCGGCACGCGCCGGATCGCTCTTGGCATCACCAAACCCCACCAGCGTTACCTGCCGATTGGTTTTGTCGCGCTGCTTTATATAGTCGAGTACCCGCGACAGGTCCTGTCGGGCCTTGTTGTCCAGTGTCGCGCTGCCTTCCTCGAAACGGAAATTCACCGACAACCGCTGGGCATGGCGGCTTAGCGCCTGATAACCCTCGGGCATCAAGGCGTTCGGCGTGACGGTCATGGCCTGCACGGTCTGCGCGACAAAACCGTTGTCCGCGACAATCGCCTGGCCTTTACTGCTTTGCGCGAACGCCAACAACGCGTGTGCCCAAGGATTTTTCCCGTTCGGCGGCAGGTAAAAGAACAGTCGCCGGGACAGCGGATAGTCTTCCGTGGCAATCAGGCTGTTGAGCGGCAACATGGCCTGGGACTGGCCATCGGCAATCGCCACGGCTTTGGCCTGGCGCACGTAAGGCAAACCGATAAAGCCGATGCCTTGCGGGTCTTGGCTGACGGCGTCGGACAATTGCTCGCTGGATTCGAAGCGTTTCGCGGCGCTATTCAGCGTTTTCCCACGACGACTGAGGACCAATTCCTTGAAGGTGTCGTACGTGCCCGACTGATCATCTCGCGCATACAGATGAATTGTCCCACCACTGCCACCGAGTTCTTCCCAGGTCTTTGCCTCACCGCTGAACATTCGCGCCAGTTGTTCGGTGGTGAGTTGGTTCAGCGGATTTTGCGGATGAAGGATGATCGCCAGACCATCGATGGCGATAACTTGCTCGGCGGCGGGGCTTTTAAAGTCGCCCAGGGTTTTCAAGTCTGAGCGTTCGCCGTCCTTGATCGGGCGCGAGGAGGCGGCGAGGTCGGCGGAGGCGGTTTTCAGGGCGCTGAAACCGGTGCTGGAACCATGGGCGGCGACTTCCACCACTACCCGACGTCCCTGGACGGTTTCGCCGACGATGCGTTGTTCGTTGGCGGTGTCCGGGACTTCACTGTGGACCTTGAGCAGGCCCTGCTCGCGCATCAGGCCTTCGACCAACGCCGGGCCCAGTGCGGCGCCGATGGTGTTGGAACCCTGGATGCGCAGGACCGGACCGTTTTCGGGTGTCGGCAAATCGCCAGCCGAAGCCGTCAATGGCAAACAGGCGCACAGCATCAACAGGAACGATATGCGCAGCGTCATGCCGGCACCTTGTTTGACCAAAGGAAGTGCCGGGAGAATAAGTCAGTAAGGTTTCTAAAAGATGACAGTTATCAATGTGGGAGCGGCGGTGCGGCGATCCGACTTGCTCGCGAAAGCGGTGTGTCATCCAACTTTAATGTCGACTGACACCACGCCTTCGCGAGCAAGTCCGCTCCCACAGTTTGATCTGTGTAATGCCTGGGGAATCAGCTCAACTCAAGCCAGATCGGCGCATGATCCGACGGTTTTTCCATACCGCGCAGTTCGTAATCCACGCCTGCATCCTTCACCCGCGGCAACAACCCATGGGATGCCATGATCAGGTCGATCCGCAGCCCGCGCTTGGGTTCGTCTTCAAAGCCACGGCTGCGGTAGTCGAACCAGCTGAAGCGGTCCGCCACGTCCGGGTTCAAGTGGCGGAAACTGTCCACCAGGCCCCAGTTCTTCAGGCGGGCCATCCACTCGCGTTCTTCTGGCAGGAAGCTGCATTTACCGGTTTTCAGCCAACGCTTCATGTTGTCCGGGCCGATGCCGATGTCGCAGTCTTCCGGGGAAATGTTCACGTCGCCCATCACCACCACCGGCTGTTCATTGCTGAACTGGCTTTCCAGCAACTGCTGCAGGTCGCCGTAGAAACGCTCCTTGGCCGGGAACTTGGTCGGGTGATCGCGGCTTTCGCCCTGTGGGAAATAGCCGTTCATGATGGTCACCGGCACGCCATTGGCGTCGGCGAACGTGCCCCAGATGAAGCGGCGCTGGGCGTCTTCTTCATCAGTGGCGAAGCCTTTATGCAGCGCAATCGGCTCTTTACGGGAGAGCAGGGCAACGCCGTAATGGCCTTTCTGCCCGTGGAAATACACGTGATAACCCAGCGCCTGAACCTCGGCCAGCGGGAACTGGTCATCGTGGACCTTGGTTTCCTGCAGCCCGATCACGTCCGGCTGGTGCTTTTCGATCAGCGCCGCCAGCTGATGCGGGCGAGCGCGCAGCCCGTTGATGTTGAAGGAGACGATCTTCATGGTCGGCAGTCCTGGCAAAAGGGCGATGCTAGCTGACCTGTAGGAATCGGGCCAGTGTTGAGACAGGGGAGTTACCTTGTTCTGTCAGATGTGCGTTGTCTTTGCCGGCCTCTTCGCGGGCAAGCCACGCTCCCACAGGTTCTGCGGCGTATACAAATTGTGTGTTCGCTCGAGAACCCTGTAGGAGCGAGGCTTGCCCGCGAAGAGGCCCGTCCATTCGATGAAGATCCCGCCTTGGTCTATACCTGTGGGGGAACTGTATTACCACCCAAAGGCTCGTACCAATAAGAGCGCTGCCATTTTGAGCCGCGCCCCGGGGAGATCTACCGTTATGCCCGAAACCTCGACCGCCATTGCCGATATCCACATGCTCGACAGCGGCTACGCCCACGAAGCGCGCTCCCTGCTTTACCACGCTTACCGGCACGAACCGACCTTCGGCTATTTGTTTGAGGCTGAACGCCCCGGCTACGAGCATCGCGTGCGGGCGACGGTGCGTGAGCTGGTTAAACAGCACTTTCTCCAGGATCTGCCGGCCATTGGCCTGCTGGTCAACGACCGCCTGATCGGCATCGCTCTGATCGCTCCGCCGCAACGTCGACTGGGCATCACTGAAAGCTGGGCCTGGCGCTTGCGCATGGTGCTCAGCACCGGTTTCCGTTGCACCCGCCGCTACCTCGATTACCACGCCGCCGTTGCCGCTTGCGTGCCGTCCGACTCGGTGCACGTCCTGCCGTTGCTGGGGATTCATCCGCAGTTCCAGGGCAAGCACTTCGGCGAGCAACTGCTGCAAGCGGTGCATAACTGGTGCGCCGTGGATGAAACCTCCCAAGGCGTGATGCTTGATACCGGAAATCCTCGTTATCTGGAGTTCTATAAGCGTCAGGGCTACGAGGAAATCGGCGAGGTCGCCGTAGGACCGATCCGCGAACACGTATTTTTCCACGCCAATCCCCAGGTGTTACAAACAGCAACGGCATAAAGGTAGAACTTTCACGCCACGCCAGGCTCTATCACGCTCCCACGCTCGTGATAGCATCCGCGCCTATGAAGTTTCCAGGAAGAATTACCAGTGGCGTGCTGATGCTGATCACCAGCTGCGCGGCACTGGCGCAAAGTGAATTGGATGTGCGGATCAAACCGTCCAACGATGAACTGAAAGCCAATATAGAGGGCTATATCGGCAGCCTCGGCGATCGTGACGAAGAAGCCTTGCTGCGCTTCAGTCGTGGCGCCGAGGAACAGGCGCGCAAGGCCGCCCAGGCCTTGGGGTATTACCAGCCGCAGATCGACAGCGACGTGAAGGGCGGCAAGACGCCGCGCCTGATCCTCAACATTGATCCAGGCGAGCCGGTGCATTTGCGCAATGTCACGATTCGCGTCGACGGTCCGGCGGCTTCCCTCAAAACCTTTCGTGTCCCCAAAAGCGCTGCGCTGACAACCGGCGCGGTGCTTAACCATGGAAGGTATGAAGACGCCAAGAAACTGATCCAGAACCAGGCCTCGCGCTATGGCTTCTTCAGCGGCCACTTCACTCATCAGACGTTGTCGGTGGACCCGCGCGCCGGTGTCGCCGACATCGACCTCGTCTATGACAGCGGCCCGCGTTATGCCCTGGGCAAGGTCAGTTTCGAGGGCGACACGCCGTTCGACGAAGACCTGTTGCGGCGCATGGTGCCGTTCAAGGAAGGCGCACCCTACGACTCCGAACTGATCGCCGAGCTCAATCAGGCGATGCAATCGAGCGGCTATTTCGAAAGCGTGCGCGTGGATGCGGCGCCAACGGCGTCGAAGAACGATGTGATTCCGGTCGACGTCAAACTCGAAACCCGTAAACCACGGACCATGGGCCTGGGGCTTGGCTATTCCACCGACGTTGGCCCCCGGATCAAGGCCAACTGGACCCGGCACTGGGTCAACCCGCAGGGGCACAGCTATGGCTGGGAGACCGAAGTTTCGGCGCCCCGGCAGAACGTCGGGGTGTTCTACGACATTCCCCTGGACCCGCCGCTGACCGACAAATTGCGCTTCGCGGGCGGTTATCAAAACGAAGAAATTGCCGACAAGGATTCCCTGAGCAAACTCCTGACCCTCGGTCCCGAGTGGCACAGCAAGTTGCCCAGCGGCTGGCAGCGCGTGGTCTCGCTCAAGTGGCAGCGCGAGGAATACCGGCTCGGCGACGACTCGGGGCTCAGCACTTTGTTGATGCCTGGCGTCAGTTATTCCTACCTGAAAAGCGACAACCGCATCGACCCGCACAATGGCTATCGCCTGGAATTCGAAACCAAAGTGGCCAAGGAAGGTTTGGGTTCGGACACCAACCTGGTCTACGGCACAGCACTGGTCAAAGGCCTGACTACGGTCTTCGATAAACACCGCTTCCTCGGTCGGGTGCAGGTCGGCGGCAGCGCCACCAACGGCTACAAGTCCGTACCGCCGTCGTTGCGCTTCTTCGCCGGTGGCGATCAGAGCGTGCGCGGCTACGACTATCAAAGCCTGTCTCCGGAAAACTCCGACGGTGACCGCATCGGTGGTCGCTACATGATCGCCGGTAGCGTCGAGTATCAATACTCCGTCGCCGAAAAATGGCGGGTCGCGACCTTCGTTGACCAGGGCAACTCCTTTAACACACTCGAACTGCCGAACCTCAAGACCGGCGTGGGCATCGGCGTGCGCTGGGTTTCCCCGGTGGGGCCGATTCGCCTCGACCTGGCCCACGCGATGGACGACGACGGCGGCATTCGACTGCACTTTTCCATGGGGCCTGAGCTGTGAAGCGTGGTTTGAAGATAACGCTGCTGGCGATTCTGGCGCTGCTGATCCTGGTCGTCCTGGCCGTGACCACGGTGCTGGGCACGGCGGCAGGCAGCCGTTGGGCGCTCGGCTTTGTGCCGGGTTTGACCGTGGAGAATTTCCAGGGGCGCCTGGGTGGGCAGTGGAGTGCCGATCACCTGCTGTGGCAGCAGGACAGCAGCCGGGTTGAGCTGAACAAGGTGATTTTCGCCTGGTCGCCGCTGTGCCTGACCCGCATGACCTTGTGTATCGAGCAGTTGAAAACCGATCAGGTCAGCTTGCAATTTCCTCCGGGCGCCGATGAAGACAGCAGCGGCGATATCGAGCTACCGGATCTGAAGTTACCGTTGGCCCTCGAACTGGGCGATATCCAGGTCGGCAGTCTGCTGTTCAACGGCAGCGAAGAACTCAAAGGCCTGCAACTGGCGGCGCACTGGACGGCGCAGGGCATGCAGATTGACTCGGTGAAGTTGCAGCGTGACGAGCTCAATCTGAACCTCTCCGGCCTGCTGCAACCCAGCGGCAACTGGCCGCTCAAGGCCGAAGGCACGTTGACCCTTCCGGCGCCCGAGCCTTGGAGCCTGGCGTTAAAGGTGGACGGCGACCTGCTGAAAACCCTGAACCTGAAAGCCGACAGCCGCGGTTATTTGAACGGCCAATTGACGGGCGAGCTGCAACCGCTGGTCGACAACCTTCCGGCGAAAGTGCGGATCACCGCCGACGGCTTCAAGCCCAGCGCCGACCTGCCAGACACCTTGCAACTCAATCAAGTGGAACTTACGGGGGACGGCGACCTGAAAAACGGTTACCAGTTGCTCGGCAAAGCCACGCTGCCCGCAGAAAAAGGCCCGGTCGCCTTGCTGCTGCAAGGCAAGGTCGACGCCAATGGCGCGCAGATCGCCGCCCTCGACCTGACCGCCAACGACAAGCAAACCCTCAAGCTCACCGGCAACCTCGACTGGAGCAAAGGCCTGAGTGCCGACGCGAAGATCGACTGGCTGGACTTCCCGTGGCACCGTCTCTATCCGCTGATCGATGAGCCGGAAGTCGCTTTGCGCAGCTTCAACGGTGAAGTTTCCTACACCGACGGAAAATACATCGGTCACTTCAAATCGGCCCTCGATGGCCCGGCAGGTGCGTTCAGCCTCGAAAGCCCCTTCAGCGGCGACCTGACGAAAATCTACCTGCAACAAATCCAGCTCGAAGCCGGGCAGGGCAAGGCCGAAGGGCATCTGAACCTGCAATTTGCCGACGGCATTGCCTGGGACACCGCGCTGGATCTGTCGGCCATCAACCCGGCGTATTGGGTCGCGGAGTTGCCGGGCACGCTGGCCGGACCGCTGCGTAGCAAAGGCGAGCTGAAAAACGAAAAACTCAGCCTGACCGCCGACCTCGATCTGAAAGGCAAGCTGCGCGGCCAACCCGCCGTCATCCAGGCCAAGGCCGATGGCGCCGGTGAGCAATGGAACCTCAACGCGCTGCAAATCCGCCTCGGTGACAACAGCATCAACGGCAAGGGCAGCCTGCAACAGAAGCTTGCCGGCCAGATCGACATCAAGCTGCCGCGCTTGGCGCAACTGTGGCCGCAACTGCGCGGTCAGCTCAATGGTCGTCTCGATGTCGCCGGCACGCTTAAAGCGCCGCAAGGCAAGCTTGGGTTGCAAGGCACGCAACTGGCCTTCGAAGACAATCGCCTGCAAAGCCTGAACCTCGACGCGACCCTCGACGGCGCGCAACGGGCGAAAATCGACCTCAAGGGCAGCGGTATTCAGGCCGGTGACACTTCGCTAGGCACGCTGACGGCCAGCGGCCAGGGCGATATCAAGAACCAGAAACTCGCCCTCGATCTGCAAGGGCCGAAGCTGAAACTGGCCCTCGGCCTCGACGGTGCGCTGGACAAGGGCAACTGGCGCGGGCGTCTGGCCAGCGGTGATATCCAGGCCGGTGGTCAGGACTGGAAGCTGCGAGGCCCGGCGAAACTTGAACGGCTGGCGGACGGCAAGATCAACTTCGGCGCTCATTGCTGGATGTCCGGCGCAGCCAGTTTGTGTGGAGAAGACCAGCGCCTGATGCCCGAGCCGAAGCTGCGTTACCACCTCAAGCAATTCCCGATTGAAAGCCTCGCGCAATGGTTGCCGAAGGATTTCGCCTGGAAGGGCAAACTCAGCGCCGACCTGCAACTGGACCTGCCGGCCAGCGGCCCGAACGGCCAGATCAGCGTCGATGCCAGCGGCGGCACGTTGCGCATGAAGGAAAAGGATCAGTGGCTGGACTTCCCGTACCAGACCCTGAAACTCACCAGCAAACTCACGCCCAAACGCATCGACACCGACCTCAACTTCGTCGGCGGCAAGCTCGGCGAACTGATGGTGCAGGCGCAAATCAATCCGCTGCCGAAAAACAAACCGCTCACGGGGTCGTTCCGTCTCAGTGGGCTGGATCTGTCGGTGGCGCGGCCGTTTGTGCCGATGGTCGAGAAGCTCACCGGGCGTTTGAACGGCAGTGGCACGCTCTCCGGCGATCTGCTGGCCCCGCAGGTGAACGGTAATCTGCTGCTCAGCGATGGCGAAGTGTCCGGGCCTGAATTGCCGATGGAATTGCAGGGCTTGCAGCTTCAGGCGCAGATCGCCGGCGAAACGGTGCAGTTGAACGGCGGCTGGAAAAGCGGCAAGAGCGGGCAGGGCAGTCTCAACGGCAACATCGCCTGGGGCCAGGCGCTGGTGGTGGACCTGACGCTCAAGGGCTCGCAATTGCCCGTCACCGTCGAACCGTACGCCAAGCTGGAAGTAGCGCCGGACCTGAAGATTTCGATGAAGGACGACAAACTGGCGATCACCGGCAAAGTGCGGGTGCCCAAGGGCGAGATCACCGTGCGCGAGTTGCCGCCATCGACGGTCAAGGTCTCCGATGACACGGTGATCGTCGGCCAGCAGACCGAAGAGGGCAAACCGCCGCTGGCCATGAAGATGGACATCGACGTGGTGGTGGGTGAGGACAAACTCAGCTTTGCCGGGTTTGGCCTGACCGCCAATCTGCAAGGGCACGTGCACATCGGCGACAACATGGACACCCGCGGTGAGCTATGGCTCAACGATGGACGATATCGAGCGTACGGCCAGCGGTTGACGGTGCGCCGTGCACGGCTGCTTTTCGCTGGGCCTATCGATCAGCCATATCTGGATATTGAAGCCATTCGCCAGACCGACGATGTGATTGCTGGCATTCGCCTCAGCGGCAGCGCCGAACAGCCGACCACGCAGATCTTCTCCGAGCCGGCCATGAGCCAGGAGCAGGCCTTGTCCTATCTGGTGCTGGGGCGTCCGCTGAGCACCAACGGCGAAGACAACAACATGCTGGCCCAGGCGGCGCTGGGGTTGGGTTTGATGGGCAGTTCGGGGGTGACCGGCAAACTGGCCAACGATCTGGGGATTCAGGACTTCCAGCTCGACACCCAGGGCAGCGGCAACACCACCAGCGTCGTGGCCAGCGGTAATATCTCCGAGAAGCTCAGCCTGCGCTATGGCGTTGGCGTGTTTGAACCGGCCAACACCATTGCCTTACGCTACAAACTGAGCAAAAAGGTCTACCTCGAAGCCGCGGGCGGTGTGGCCAGTTCGCTCGACATCTTCTACAAGCGGGATTTCTAACCCGCGTTCCCCTCCGAAACCGAGTCGCTCCCTTCGCGAGCAAGCCCGCTCCCACATTTGATCTGCGGCGTACACAAATCCAATGTGGGAGCGGGCTTGCTCGCGAAGGCCGCGCTGCGGTCACCGATCCGAAACAACATTCCCGCGCCATTTATCAGCCAAATAGCAAGCAACCTAACTATTACGTTGACATTCGCTGCCTAGGCAGTAACATCTCGTCATACATTCTCTGCCTAGGCAGCTAATTGGTGGTCAGATGAAACATTTCACCCCAGACGCATTCCACACTTGCCATCTCGGCCTCCTGCTCGGGCGCGCTGCGCTGCTCAAGGACCGGATCATCGACACGCACATGGAACCTCACGGCATCACCGCCGCGCAGTTCAAAGTGCTGATCATCATGGCCCAGTTCGGTGTCGATACCCCGGCCGAGCTGTGCCGGCACCTGTCGCTGGACAGCGGTTCGATGACCCGCATGCTCGACCGTCTGGAACAGAAAGGTTTTCTCGCCCGCCAACGTTCCGAAGCCGATCGCCGTCAGGTGCAACTGGTGCTCACCGAGCAAGGCCAACAATTGACTGACCGCCTGCCGGAAATCGGCGCCGACGCCATGAATGAACTGGCCGGCGCGATTACCCCGGAAGAACTGAAAACCCTGGAACAGATCCTCAAGAAAATGCTGGTAGCGGCCGGTGATTCGATCACCTTGCTGCGGGTAGGTGACCAATGAGCAGTAAAACCCTGCGTGCCGGCCTGAGCCTGGTGCTGGCGGCTATGACCCTGGCCGGTTGCGCCAGTTACAGCGGCCTGAACACCGAAGGCGTCAGCCTCGAAGCGAAAAACCTCAAGGCCGGGCAATCCCTCAGCGGCGTGACTTTGTCGCCTGCGGCCTGGCCGAAAAGCGACTGGTGGAAAAGCCTCGGCGACCCGCAACTCGACGGCCTGATCCGCGAAGCCCTGCACGACAGCCCCGACATGCAAATTGCCGACGCTCGCGCCCATCAGGCCAGCGCCGCGGCGTATGCCGCCGATGCCGCACGCATGCCGACCCTCGATGCCAGCGCCGGTGTCAGCCGTTCGCGTCTGGCCCGCGATCAAGACCCGAGCGGGCAGGGCGATACGTATTCCACCGTGCGTAACATCGGTGCCAGTTTCAATTACAACTTCGACCTCTGGGGCGGTCAGCGGGATGCCTGGGAAGCTGCGTTGGGCGAGGCCCGTGCGGCCGAAGTCGATCAGCAGGCTGCGCAACTGACGTTGTCCGCCGACGTCGCCCGCGCTTACAGCGATCTGGGCCAGGCGCACATTGTCTACGACCTGGCCAACGAAGACCTCAAACGCACCAAGCAAATGCTTGAACTGAGCCAGCGCCGGCTGAGCTCGGGGATCGACAGCCAATACCAGTTCCAGCAAACCGAAAGCCTGGAAGCCAGCTCCGAAGCGAGCCTGATCGACGCCGAAAAACGCCTGCAAAGCGCGAAAATCGCTTTGGCCGTGCTGCTCGGCAAAGGCCCGGATCGCGGCAACGAAATCGCCCGGCCGAAGATCCTGCAAGCCAGCGCTGTCGCATTACCATCGGTATTGCCCGCCGAGTTGCTCGGTCGTCGTCCAGACCTGGTGGCCGCACGCTGGCGGGTCGAGGCTGCGAGCAAGAACATCGCCGCCGGCAAAACCCAGTTCTACCCCAACCTCAACCTGAGCGCCGCAGCCGGTGCCGAGTCGTTGCTGGGGGATGCGATGTTTGGTTCGGCAAGCCGTTTCTTCAACGTTGCGCCGACCATCTCCGTGCCGATTTTCGACGGCGGCCGCTTGCGCGCTGACCTCGATTCACGCGACGCCGACTATGACCTCGCGGTGGCGCAGTACAACAAAAGCCTGGTGAAAGCCCTGGGTGATGTCAGCGACACCATCAACCAGTTGCGCGATATCGGGCGGCAGATCGGGGCGCAGCAACACGCCACCGACATTGCCCAGGATTCTTACAACACCGTGGTCCAGCGGTACGGTTCCGGCATCGGTAACTACCTGGACGTGCTCAGCATCGAGCAGCAATTGCTCCAGGCCCAGCGTCAGTTGGCCAACCTGAATGCCGAGCAGATTGACCTGTCGATCCAACTGATGCAGGCGCTGGGCGGCGGCTTCCAGGGCGAAACCCTGACCGCAGCCAACGCACTCCCAGCCACGCAGCACAACTAATTCAAGGTATTTGTCATGGCCACTGCCGAAACGACAACACAAACCCCTGACAACGCTCCAGACACCAGCAACCCGCGCAAACGCAAAGTCATGCTGGTCGTACTCGCGATCGTGGTGATCCTCGCCGGTGTCGGCGTCTGGGGTTATCACGAGTTCTACGGGCGCTGGAACGAAAGCACTGACGACGCCTATGTGAACGGCAACGTGGTGGAAATCACCCCGCTGGTCACCGGCACCGTGGTCAGCATTGGCGCCGATGATGGCGACCTGGTCCATGAAGGCCAGGTGCTGATCAACTTCGACCCGAACGACGCCCAGGTCGGTCTGCAAAGTGCCCAGGCCAACCTGGCCCGCACCGTGCGTCAGGTGCGCGGCTTGTACAGCAATGTCGACGGCATGAAAGCCCAGGTCAACGCCCAGCAAGCTGAAGTGCAGAAGGCCCAGGACAACTTCAATCGCCGGAAGAACCTCGCCGCTGGCGGCGCGATCTCTCAGGAAGAGCTGTCCCACGCTCGCGATGACCTGACCTCGGCGCAAAACGCTTTGGCCAACGCCAAACAGCAACTGAAAACCACCAGCGCCTTGGTGGATGACACCGTGGTTTCGTCGCATCCGGACGTGATGGCCGCTGCTGCGCAATTGCGTCAGGCCTACTTGAACAACTCCCGCAGCACCTTGATCGCGCCGGTCACCGGTTACGTGGCCAAGCGCTCCGTGCAACTGGGCCAGCGCGTCCAGCCGGGGACGGCGCTGATGGCGGTGATTCCGCTGGATCAGCTGTGGATCGACGCCAACTTCAAGGAAACCCAGCTGCGCGACATGCGCATTGGTCAACCGGTCGATATCGAAGCCGATCTCTACGGCAGCGACGTGAAATTCAGCGGCACCATCGACAGCCTCGGCGCCGGTACTGGCAGCGCGTTTGCCCTGCTGCCGGCGCAGAACGCCACCGGTAACTGGATCAAGATCGTGCAGCGGGTGCCCGTGCGGATTCACATCAACGCCGAAGAACTGGCCAAGCACCCGTTGCGGGTGGGCCTGTCGACTCAGGTCGATGTGAACCTGCGTGACCAGAGCGGCCCGGTGCTGGCGCAACAGCCGCCGCAAAAGGCGTCGTTCAGCACCAACGTCTACGACCGTCAATTGGCCGAAGCCGACGCGATGATCACGCAGTTGATCCACGACAACAGCGCTGCGGTCAGCAAAACCGTGCAGCGCTGACACCACCCCTGTGGGAGCGGGCTTGCTCGCGAAGGCGGATTTACATTCAACATTTTTTTTGATTGATCCACCGCCATCGCGAGCAAGCCCGCTCCCACAAGGTCCGCGGCGCCAGTTGAAAAGCGTCGCGCCAGCCACGTTCCAAAGGATTTGCGATGAGCAATAACGCGTCTTTCACGCCGCCCAGCCTGCTGCTCAGCACCATCGGCCTGTCGCTGGCGACCTTCATGCAAGTGCTCGACACCACCATCGCCAACGTGGCGCTGCCGACGATTTCCGGCAACCTGGGCGTGAGTTCGGAGCAGGGCACCTGGGTCATCACTTCGTTTGCGGTGAGCAACGCCATCGCGCTGCCCCTGACCGGCTGGCTCAGCCGCCGTTTCGGTGAGGTGAAGTTGTTTCTCTGGGCAACCATCCTGTTCGTGATCGCCTCGTTTCTTTGCGGTATCTCGACCTCGATGCCTGAGCTGATTGGCTTCCGGGTGCTGCAAGGCCTGGTCGCCGGTCCGTTGTACCCGATGACCCAGACGCTACTGATCGCGGTGTATCCGCCGGCCAGGCGCGGCATGGCCCTGGCGTTGCTGGCGATGGTCACGGTGGTCGCGCCGATTGCCGGCCCGATCCTTGGCGGCTGGATCACCGACAGTTACAGCTGGCCGTGGATCTTCTTCATCAACGTGCCGATCGGCATCTTCGCGGTGATGGTGGTGCGCCAGCAGCTCAAGGCGCGTCCGGTGGAAACCAGCCGTCAACCGATGGACTACGTGGGTTTGATCACGCTGATCATTGGTGTCGGCGCGTTGCAGGTGATCCTCGACAAGGGCAATGATCTGGATTGGTTCGAGTCGAACTTCATCCTCATCGGCGCGGCAATTTCAGTAATCGCGCTGGCGGTGTTCGTGATCTGGGAAATGACCGACAAACACCCGGTGGTCAACCTGCGGCTGTTTGCGTATCGCAACTTCCGCATCGGCACCATCGTGCTGGTGTTGGGTTACGCCGGGTTCTTCGGCATCAACCTGATCCTGCCGCAATGGCTGCAAACCCAGATGGGTTACACGGCGACCTGGGCGGGGCTGGCGGTGGCGCCCATCGGGATTTTGCCGGTGCTGATGTCGCCGTTTGTCGGCAAGTACGCACACAAGTTCGACCTGCGGCTGCTGGCCGGGCTGGCGTTCCTGGCGATTGGCCTGAGCTGCTTCATGCGCGCCGGGTTCACCAATGAAGTGGACTTCCAGCACATCGCGCTGGTGCAACTGTTCATGGGGATTGGTGTGGCGCTGTTCTTCATGCCGACCTTGAGCATCCTGATGTCGGACCTGCCACCAAGCCAGATCGCCGACGGCGCGGGCCTCGCGACATTCCTGCGGACCCTGGGCGGCAGTTTTGCGGCATCGCTGACCACGTGGATCTGGATCCGCCGGGCGGATCAGCACCATGCCTATATGAGCGAAAGCATCAGCACTTATGAACCGGCGACCCGCGAGGCACTGAATGCGCTGGGCGGGCCGAGCAACCCGGCGTATGCGCAGCTGGATCATGTGCTGACCAGTCAGGCCTACATGCTCTCCACCGTGGATTACTTCACGTTGCTGGGGTGGGCGTTCATGGGGTTGATCGTGATTGTGTGGCTGGCAAAACCGCCGTTTGCCGCTAAAGCAGGCCCTGCTGCCAGCGGTCACTGAACTCGCCGCAGATCCCCTGTAGGAGCGAGGCTTGCCCGCGAAGGCTGCGTGTCAGTCGACCGAGATACTGATTGATACGCAGCCTTCGCGGGCAAGCCTCGCTCCTACAAGGGGTCTTGCGTGCGGCTGTCAGTTGGCTGGGGCTGCCAGCTGCGGTGGAGGAGTGAAGTCGAAGGGGGCCAGCGCGAACCCTTGCTCATCCACCTGCAACGCCCAGCCCTGACGATCCCAATCCCCCAGCACAATGCGTTTGGCCGCTTGTTCGCCAATCTGCAGTTTGTGAATGGCCGGACGATGGGTGTGGCCATGGATCAACGTTTTTACGCCATATTCCTGCATGATCCGCGGCACTTCTTCCGGCGTGACATCGACAATGTCATTGGCCTTCATCCGCGTCTGCGCCCGGCTTTCGCTGCGCAGCTTGCGCGCCAGCTTATGCCGCGTGCGCAGCGGCAAGTGCCTAAGGATGAACAGGGTAATCGGGTTGCGCAGGTAGCGACGCAGCTTCATATAAGCCTCGTCGCGGGTGCAGAGGCTGTCGCCGTGCATTAATAGCACCGGCTCGCCGTTGAACTGCACGACACTCGGGTCCTTCAACAACGTGCAGCCGGCCTGTTTGCAAAAGGCCTGGCCGAGCATGAAGTCGCGATTGCCGTGCATCAGAAAAATCGCCGTGCCGCTGTCGCTAAGGGTGCGCAGGGCCTGGCAGATGGAACGCTGGAACGGCGTCATGGCATCGTCGCCAATCCACGCCTCGAAAAAGTCGCCCAAGATGTACAGCGCACTCGCCAAGCGGGCGCGTCCGGCGAGCAAATCCAGAAACGCCCGGGTAATGTCCGGGCGCTCCTCTTCCAGATGCAAGTCTGAAATCAGCAGTATCACGCTTCGATGATCTCGGCTTTCTCGATGATCACGTCTTCTGCTGGTACGTCCTGGTGGCCGGATTTCATGGTGGTGGAAACACCTTTGATCTTGTCGACAACGTCGGTGCCTTCAACGACTTTGGCGAACACGGCGTAGCCCCAGCCCTGAGTGGTCTTGGCGCTGTGGTTCAGGAAGCTGTTGTCAGCCACGTTGATGAAGAACTGGGCGGAAGCCGAATGCGGCTCCATGGTGCGGGCCATGGCGACGGTGTACTTGTCGTTCGGTAGGCCGTTGTCGGCTTCGTTCTGGATGCTTGGGCGCTTGTCTTTCTTTTCTTTCATGCCTGGCTCGAAACCGCCGCCCTGGATCATGAAGTTACCGATGACGCGGTGGAAAACGGTGTTTTCGTAGTGACCGGCTTTGACGTACTCGATGAAGTTGGCAACGGTCAGCGGTGCCTTTTCAGCGTTCAGTTCCAGGACGATGTCGCCATGGTTTGTTGTCAGTTTGACTTGGGTCATGATCATTACTCTTTATGAGGTAAAGCGTTTTCAATGAATTCGTGGGTTTCGGGGCGTTGAAGCCCTCAACCGGTCCGGCCAATATCGGCCAAGGTGCGCAGTTTAGCGTGCCGGGCGCGAATTTCGAGGCTGTTTTTCATTTGCATCCGATTAAATGCAGCCGTTTTCGGGCCTGCTCTGTCAGCGACTTGACGGCATCGGCTATGATAAGCCCCTTTGTTTTAACAGCCGCTTTGATTTGGCCAACTGGCCGCGCACTTGTACGTTCAAGGATCCTATGAGCAAGCCCACTGTCGACCCTACCTCGAATTCCAAGACCGGCCCTGCCGTGCCGGTCAATTTCCTGCGCCCGATCATCCAGGCGGACCTGGACTCGGGTAAGCACACGCAGATCGTCACCCGTTTCCCGCCTGAGCCCAACGGCTACCTGCACATCGGTCACGCCAAGTCGATTTGCGTGAACTTCGGCCTGGCCCAGGAATTTGGCGGCGTCACCCACCTGCGTTTCGACGACACCAACCCGGCCAAGGAAGACCAGGAATACATCGACGCGATCGAAAGCGACGTCAAATGGCTGGGCTTCGAATGGTCCGGTGAAGTGCGCTACGCCTCGCAGTATTTCGACCAGTTGCACGACTGGGCCGTCGAGCTGATCAAGGCCGGCAAGGCCTACGTCGATGACCTGAGCCCGGAACAGGCCAAGGAATACCGTGGCACGCTCACAGAGCCGGGCAAGAACAGCCCGTTCCGTGACCGCTCAGTGGAAGAAAACCTCGACTGGTTCGCCCGCATGCGTGCCGGCGAATTCCCGGACGGCGCACGCGTGCTGCGGGCCAAGATCGACATGGCCTCGCCGAACATGAACCTGCGCGACCCGATCATGTACCGCATCCGCCATGCGCATCACCACCAGACTGGCGACAAGTGGTGCATCTACCCGAACTATGACTTCACCCACGGTCAGTCGGACGCCATCGAAGGCATCACCCACTCGATCTGCACCCTGGAGTTCGAAAGCCACCGTCCGCTGTACGAGTGGTTCCTCGAGAACCTGCCGGTACCGGCGAACCCGCGCCAGTACGAGTTCAGCCGTCTGAACCTGAACTACACCATCACCAGCAAGCGCAAGCTCAAGCAACTGGTCGATGAAAAGCACGTGTTTGGCTGGGATGACCCGCGTATGTCGACGCTGTCGGGCTTCCGCCGCCGTGGCTACACCCCGGCGTCGATCCGCAACTTCTGCGACATGGTCGGCACCAACCGTTCCGACGGCGTGGTCGACTTCGGCATGCTCGAGTTCAGCATCCGTCAGGATCTGGACCAGAACGCTCCACGCGCCATGTGCGTGCTGCGTCCGTTGAAGGTGGTGATCACCAACTACCCGCAAGACCAGGTCGAGAACCTCGAACTGCCGCGTCATCCGCAGAAAGAAGAACTGGGCGTGCGCAAGCTGCCGTTCGCGCGTGAAATCTACATCGACCGCGATGACTTCATGGAAGAGCCGCCAAAAGGCTACAAGCGCCTTGAGCCGAACGGCGAAGTGCGTCTGCGCGGCAGCTACGTGATCCGTGCCGACGAAGCGATCAAGGACGCCGATGGCAACATCGTCGAGCTGCGTTGCTCGTATGACCCGGAAACACTGGGCAAGAACCCTGAAGGCCGCAAGGTCAAAGGCGTGGTGCACTGGGTGCCGGCCGCAGCCAGCGTCGAGTGTGAAGTGCGTCTGTACGATCGCCTGTTCCGTTCGGCCAACCCTGAGAAGGCCGAAGACAGCGCCAGTTTCCTGGACAACATCAACCCTGACTCGCTGCAAGTTCTCACCGGTTGTCGTGCCGAGCCTTCGCTGGGCAATGCACAGCCGGAAGACCGTTTCCAGTTCGAGCGCGAAGGTTACTTCGTCGCGGATATCAAGGACTCGAAACCCGGTGCTCCGGTATTCAACCGTACCGTGACCTTGCGTGATTCGTGGGGCCAGTGATTCAAGGAACCTCTAAAGTGCTTTCGATCTACAACACGCTCACCAAGAGCAAAGAAGTCTTCAAGCCGCTGGATGGCAATAATGTGCGCATGTATGTCTGCGGGATGACCGTGTATGACTACTGCCACATTGGCCACGGCCGCAGCATGGTCGCGTTTGACCTGGTGACCCGCTGGTTGCGGTTCAGCGGTTATAACCTGACGTATGTGCGCAACATCACCGACATTGAAGACAAGATCATCAATCGGGCGAAGGAGAACGGCGAGCCGTTCGACGTGCTGACCGAGCGCATGATCACCGCGATGCACGAGGACGAGGCACGCCTCAACATCCTCAAGCCGGACATGGAACCGCGGGCCACCGATCACATCGCTGGCATGCAGAGCATGATCCAGACCCTGATCGACAAGGGCTATGCCTACGCCCCGGGCAATGGCGACGTGTACTACCGCGTCGCCAAGTTCATGGGCTACGGCAAGCTGTCGCGCAAGAAGATCGAAGACCTGCGCATCGGCGCGCGGATCGAAGTCGACGAGTCCAAGCAGGACCCGCTGGACTTCGTGCTGTGGAAAGGCGCCAAGCCGGGCGAGCCGAGCTGGCCTTCGCCGTGGGGCGACGGTCGTCCGGGCTGGCACATCGAATGCTCGGTGATGTCGACCTGCTGCCTGGGCGAGACCTTTGATATTCATGGCGGCGGCAGCGACCTCGAGTTCCCGCACCACGAAAACGAAATCGCCCAGAGCGAAGCGGCCACCGGCAAGACCTACGCCAACGCGTGGATGCATTGCGGCATGATTCGCATCAATGGCGAGAAGATGTCCAAGTCCTTGAACAACTTCTTCACCATTCGCGATGTGCTGGAAAAGTACCACCCGGAAGTCGTGCGTTACCTGCTGGTGTCGAGCCACTACCGCAGCGCGATCAACTATTCGGAAGACAACCTCAAGGACGCCAAAGGCGCACTCGAGCGTTTCTACCACGCGTTGAAAGGCCTGCCGAACGTGGCGCCGGCCGGTGGCGAAGCCTTTGTCGAGCGTTTCACCCAGGTGATGAACGACGACTTCGGCACACCGGAAGCCTGCGCGGTGCTGTTCGAGATGGTGCGAGAGATCAACCGTCTGCGCGAGAGCGATCTTGATGCGGCGGCGGGTCTGGCGGCGCGCTTGAAGGAATTGGCGAGTGTGCTGGGTGTGTTGCAGCTCGAAGCCGATGACTTCCTGCAGGCCGGTGCCGAAGGGCGGGTTGATGCCGCTGAGGTTGATGCGCTGATTGCTGCGCGTCTGGCGGCTCGTGCGGGTAAAGACTGGGCTGAGTCCGACCGCATCCGCGACCAGTTGACCGCGATGGGCGTGGTGCTGGAAGACGGGAAGGGCGGCACGACCTGGCGTTTGGCTGACTGATTGCAGCGTTCGTTACAAACAAAACCCGCCTTGTGCGGGTTTTTGTTTTTGGGCGAGTGGGTGAGCTGATGGGGTGTTTGATCTTGCCCGCGAACGGTCGCAAATCAAATACAGTCAGTGCGAGTTGCTGGTCATTCAGCCTGGCGCAACCGCTTGTAAAGGGTATTGCGGCTAACCCCCAACCGCCGGGCCAAATGGGAGATATTCCCCCCAGCCGCCTGCAACAACCGATTCAAATCCTCGGCATCATTCAAATCCACCGCCAGCGGCTCCGGCGAGTCCACTGGCTCCATCTCCAGATCGACAAAAAAGTCATCCGGCAAATGCTCCGGCCGCACCGGTTGTTCCTCGGCCATGGCCAGCGCCACCTGCATCACGCTGCTGACCTGGCGTAAATTCCCCGGCCACGGATGACGACCGAACAACTCCATCACCTCCCGGCTCAACCCCGCCCACTGCGATGGCTCGCGATGCTGTTCCCACAAGCGCTTGAACAGCGCCTGTTTGTCGCTGCGTTCCCGTAGCGGCGGCAATTCCAGGGTCAAGCCGCCGATCCGGTAATAAAGGTCTTCGCGAAACCGGCCGAGTTGCACTTGTTCGCGCAACGAGCGGTTGGTCGCCGAGATGATGCGGATATCCACCGGAAACAATTCGCTACTGCCGACCGGTTGCACGCAACGTTCCTGCAAAACCCTTAACAGACGAGCTTGAGTCGGCAATGGCATGTCGCCGATTTCATCGAGGAACAGCGTGCCTTTATCCGCCTTGCGGATCAGGCCGATGCTGCCTTTCTGATTGGCGCCGGTGAACGCGCCTTTCTCGTAGCCAAACAGCTCGGACTCCACCAGTTCGGCGGGGATCGCTGCACAGTTGACGGCGATGAATGGCTGTTTGCTCCGGGAACTGGCTTGATGCAGGGCTTTGACGAAGACTTCCTTGCCGACCCCGGTTTCACCGTGGATCAACAGCGGAATGTCTTTTTCCAGCAAACGCTCGGCCTGGCGCACGGCTTTTTCAACGCGGCTGTCGCCGAAATGCAGGGTGTTGAGGCTGATCGCAGCAGGCGCGGCCACGGCCGGTTCCGCGCTTTTGGTTTCAGAAAACAGTCTGGCTTGAATCGGCACCTGTTTCGGCCGTTTCAACAGGCATTGAAAGCGGTTGCGCCCCGAGGCCTGCAGCGCAAAGGGCAGGCCGTCGGGCTGGTTCAACAGTTCCAGCAACGACACCTTGAACAGGCTCTCGACACTGACGCGCGACAGGCTGATGCCCAGCAGATTGTCGGCCCGGCGGTTGGCGGACAGCACCTGGCCGGTTTCATCGAAAATCAGCAAACCGGCCCATTGGCTGTCGAGATTGTTCAACCCGGTGTTGAACGTCAGTTGAAAATGCTGGCCGTGAAACAGGTTGAGGATCAGCCTGTTTTCCACGGTCTGGCTCATCATCTTGACCATGCCGAGGGTGTGGGACGGCGGCAGGTAGCTGTCGCTGGACACGTCCAGCACCGCGATCACCTTGCGTTCGGCATCGAAAATCGGCGCGGCAGAACCGGTCATGAAGCGGTTGGCCTTGAGGAAATGCTCATCGTGTTCGATGTGCACTGCTTGCTCGCAGGCCAGCGCGGTGCCAATGGCGTTAGTGCCGCTGCAACGCTCCATCCAGCTGGCGCCGGCGCTGAAACCGCGGGTCAGGCTCGGTTCGATAAAACGCTGGGTGCCCCAGGACGTCAGCACCTGGCCCTGATTGTCGGCGAGCATGATCAGGCAGTTGGAGTTGCTCAGGATGTTTTCGTAGTACGGCAGGACTTCCTGGTGGGTGGTTTGCACCAGGGCATGCTGGCTCTCCAGCAACTGGGCGATGCCCTCGGCCGGGAGCTGATCGAAGGCCGGGGCACTTTGATGATCAAGGCCGAACGCACGGCAACGGGACCAGGAGTCCTGGATGATGGCGTCGTGGGAGAGCGGCGAGGCGGGTACGGCCATGGCAGTCGATCTCTGAGCAAGCTTTTATTGTTTTTATGGGTTTTTGCATCACGTTCAAACGCTAGATAACTGTAGGAGCCAGGCTTGCCGGCGAAGGCGTCATTGAAATTGCCTTCGCCGGCAAGCCTGGCTCCTACAGGGGCAATGTGCGGCTGAAAAGTGTTTATAGAGTGTTGTTCACTATTGTTCATTGTCAACGGTTGGATTGTTCAGTTGTTCAATCGTGGCTGTTCATTTCTGTTCAGCAACGAAAGCGGTTGTGCTGCTGTTTTGAAGATTTTCAAGGCGGTTCAACAACTTACATTTTCTGGCATGAAACTCGCTCTACAGCCTGGGTCGCTTGACTCCAAATAATAAAAAAGGCCGAGCCATGTCATTAACCCTGGAGCACGTCAGCCGTACCGTCGAGGGCCAGACCTGGATCGACGATGCGTGCCTGAGTTTCGAACCCGGATCCTTCAACGTTTTGCTCGGGCGCACGCTGTCCGGCAAAACCAGTCTCATGCGCCTGATGGCCGGTCTGGATAAGCCCGACACGGGCCGCATCCTGATGAACGGCGTCGACGTCACGCAGCGCCCGGTGCGTTTGCGCAACGTGTCGATGGTCTATCAGCAGTTCATCAATTACCCGACCATGACCGTCTTCGAGAACATCGCCTCGCCTTTGCGCCAGGGCGGTGTCTCCAATGAGCTGATCCAGAGCAAAGTGCTGGAAACCGCGAAGATGCTGCGCATCGAGAAATTCCTCAAGCGCTATCCGCTTGAGCTTTCAGGTGGCCAGCAACAGCGCACCGCGATGGCCCGGGCGCTGGTCAAGGATGCCGAGCTGATTCTGTTCGATGAGCCGCTGGTGAACCTCGACTACAAGTTGCGCGAAGAACTGCGCCAGGAAATGCGCGAGCTGTTCAAGGCGCGGCACACCATCGCCATCTACGCCACCACCGAACCCAACGAAGCGCTGGCCCTGGGCGGCACCACCACCATTCTTCACGAAGGCCGGGTGATCCAGAGCGGCAAATCCTCCGAGGTCTATCACCAACCGCAAACGGTGCTGGCCGCCGAATTGTTCTCCGAGCCGCCGATCAATTTGATGCCGGGGCGAATTGCCGGCAACGAAGTCAGCTTCGCCAATTTCGTACACTTTCCGTTGAACGTCGATTTGCGCCCGGTCGGCGAGGGCGAGTTCCGTTTCGGCGTGCGTCCAAGCCATATCTCGCTGGTGCCGAGCAACGACGATGACCTCGAACTCGCGGTGACCGTCGAAGTGGCCGAGATCAGCGGTTCGGAAACCTTCCTGCACGTGCGCAACGAGCATTTCCTGCTGGTGCTGCACTTGCCCGGCGTCCATGAATACGACGTCGATGCGCCGATCCGGATTTATATCCCGACCCATAAACTGTTTGTGTTCGATGCGCAGGGGCGGCTGGTCCAGGCGCCCGGTCGCCGCATCGCGAGGGTTGCCTGATGGCCGAAATCCGATTGCAGCACCTCGCTCACAGCTACACCAGCACGCCGAGCGGCCCGGAGGATTATGCGATCCGCGAGATGGACCACGTCTGGGAGCAGGGCGGTGCTTACGCCTTGCTCGGGCCTTCGGGCTGCGGCAAGTCGACGTTGCTCAACATCATTTCCGGGTTGCTTAGTCCGTCTCAGGGCCAGGTGCTGTTCGACAGCAAAGTGGTCAACGACCTGACCCCCGAGAAGCGCAACATCGCTCAGGTTTTCCAGTTTCCGGTGGTCTACGACACCATGACGGTGTTTGACAACCTGGCCTTCCCGCTGCGCAATCAGGGCATGGCCGAGGCGAAAATTCACAGCAAGGTGCAGGAAATCGCCGAGGTCCTCGACCTCCAGGCGCTGCTGAGCAAAAAGGCGCGCAACCTCACCGCCGACGAAAAACAGAAAGTCTCCATGGGCCGTGGACTGGTGCGTGACGACGTCTCGGCGATCCTGTTCGACGAACCCTTGACGGTGATCGACCCGCACCTGAAGTGGAAACTGCGGCGCAAGCTCAAGCAGATCCACGAGCAGTTCAACATCACCATGGTCTACGTCACCCACGATCAACTGGAGGCCTCGACCTTCGCTGACAAGATCGCGGTGATGTACGGCGGCCAGATCGTGCAATTCGGCACCCCACGCGAATTGTTCGAACGGCCGACCCACACCTTTGTCGGTTATTTCATCGGCAGTCCGGGGATGAACCTGATCGAGGTGCAGCCACAACCGGGCGGCGTCGGCTTTGCTTCGACGCATCTGCCTTTGTCCGACGCCCAACAGCAACGAATCGCCGAGTCCGAGTGGAAAACCCTGAAGGTCGGTATCCGTCCTGAGTTCGTGCATGTATGGGACGAGCCGTTCGATGACGCGATGCAGGCACAGGTCGTACACGTCGAAGACCTCGGCACCTACAAGATCATGACCCTGAACCTCGACGGCGCGCCGTTGAAAGTGCGTCTGGCCGAAGACAAACCGGTGCCGGAAGGCACGGCCTGGATCAGCTTCCCGGCTCAGTGGTTGATGGTTTATGCGGATGATTACTTGCTGCCAGCGCAAGCCAATAATGAGGTGCAGCCATGAACAAGGTGCAGAACAACAAGGCCTGGTGGCTGGTCCTGCCGGTGTTTCTGCTGGTGGCGTTCAGTGCGGTGATCCCGATGATGACCGTGGTCAACTACTCGGTGCAGGACATCTTCGACCAGTCGAGCCGCTATTTCGTCGGCGCCGATTGGTACAAGCAGGTGCTGCTCGATCCACGGTTGCACGACTCGCTGCTGCGGCAATTCATCTATTCCGGCTGTGTGCTGCTGATCGAAATCCCACTGGGCATCGCCATCGCCCTGACCATGCCGACCAAGGGCCGCTGGTCGTCGCTGGTGCTGATTATCCTGGCGATTCCGTTGCTGATCCCGTGGAACGTGGTCGGCACCATCTGGCAGATTTTCGGCCGCGCGGACATCGGTCTGCTCGGTGCCAGCCTCAAGGCCATGGGCATCAACTACAACTACGCGGCCAACACCATGGACGCCTGGGTCACGGTGCTGGTGATGGACGTCTGGCACTGGACGTCGCTGGTGGCGCTGTTGTGTTTCTCCGGGTTGCGGGCGATTCCGGACGTGTACTACCAGGCCGCGCGGATTGATCGGGCATCGGCCTGGGCGGTTTTCCGACATATCCAGCTGCCCAAGCTCAAGAGCGTGCTGCTGATCGCGGTGATGCTGAGGTTCATGGACAGTTTCATGATCTACACCGAGCCTTTCGTACTCACGGGCGGTGGACCGGGGAATGCCACGACCTTCCTGAGTCAGACCTTGACCCAGATGGCCGTAGGGCAATTCGACCTCGGTCCGGCGGCGGCTTTCTCGCTGGTGTACTTCCTGATCATCCTGTTGGTGTCCTGGCTGTTCTACACCGCCATGACTCACTCTGACGCCAACCGCTGAGGTCTGCCATGAGCAAGAGAAAGCTGATTCCGCTGCTGATCTACATCCTGTTCCTGCTGGTGCCGATCTACTGGCTGCTGAACATGTCCTTCAAGAGCAACACCGAAATCCTCGGCGGTCTGACGCTGTTTCCGCAGAATTTCACCTTCGCCAACTACAAGGTGATCTTCACCGATCCGAGCTGGTACACCGGTTACCTCAATTCGCTGTATTACGTGAGCCTGAACACGATCATTTCCCTGAGCGTGGCGTTGCCGGCGGCGTATGCGTTCTCGCGTTACCGCTTTCTCGGTGACAAGCACCTGTTCTTCTGGCTGCTGACCAACCGCATGGCGCCACCGGCGGTGTTTCTGCTGCCGTTCTTCCAGCTGTATTCCTCGATCGGCCTGTTCGACACGCACATCGCGGTGGCGCTGGCTCACTGTCTGTTCAACGTGCCGTTGGCGGTGTGGATTCTGGAAGGCTTCATGTCCGGGGTTCCGAAAGAAATCGACGAAACCGCCTACATTGACGGCTACAGTTTCCCCAAGTTCTTCGTGAAGATTTTCGTTCCGCTGATCGGCTCCGGGATCGGCGTCACGGCGTTCTTCTGCTTCATGTTTTCCTGGGTCGAACTGCTGCTGGCGCGGACGCTGACATCGGTGAACGCCAAACCGATTGCGGCGGTGATGACCCGCACGGTTTCGGCGTCCGGCATCGACTGGGGGGTGCTGGCAGCGGCGGGGGTGTTGACCATCCTGCCCGGCATGCTGGTGATCTGGTTTGTTCGCAACCACGTGGCCAAGGGCTTTGCCCTGGGCCGGGTCTGAGGAGCTGATGATGGAATGGATGAGCTGGACTGTCCCCACGGCGGCGTTCTTCATCGCCATTGGCCTGATTCTGGCGGGCATGACGACCTGGGAATTACGTTCGCCGAGTGTCCCTCGGCGTGGTTTCTTGCCGATTGCCACCACCCGTGGCGATCGGCTGTTTATCGGTCTTCTCGGCAGCGCCTACCTGCATTTGCTGGTAATCGGCGTCACCGACTGGAGCATCTGGGTTGCGTTCGCGTTGTCCCTGGTGTGGCTGTTGGCTGTGATGCGTTGGGGCTAGTCGAAATCGATCGGCAATGTTGCTCCGAAAACCAAACAGGAGGTCTCTATGTTCGACAAAAACAATAAGCTGCGACATAGCATTTCATTGGCAGCCATGCTGGCACTCAGCGGTCTGAGCGCTTCGGCCTGGGCAGATGCCTACGAAGACGCCGCGAAGAAGTGGATCGGCAGTGAATTCAAACCGTCCACCCTCACGCCAGAGCAGCAGCTCGAAGAGCTGAAGTGGTTCATCAAGGCCGCCGAGCCGTTTCGCGGGATGAGCATCAAGGTGGTGTCGGAAACCATCGCGACCCACGAATATGAATCCAAAACCCTGGCCAAGGCTTTCACCGAAATCACCGGGATCAAGCTGACCCACGACTTGCTGCAAGAAGGCGACGTGGTGGAAAAGCTGCAGACCCAGATGCAGTCGGACAAGAACATCTATGACGGCTGGGTCAACGACTCGGACTTGATCGGTACGCACTTTCGCTACGGCAAGACCGAATCGATCACCGATCTGATGGCCAACGAAGGCAAGAACTTCACCTCGCCAACCCTCGACCTCAAAGACTTCATCGGCATCTCGTTCACCACCGCGCCGGACGGCAAGATCTATCAATTGCCTGACCAACAGTTCGCCAACCTGTACTGGTTCCGCGCCGACTGGTTCGAACGGCCAGAGCTCAAAGCCAAGTTCAAGGAGAAATACGGCTACGAATTGGGCGTGCCGGTGAACTGGTCGGCCTATGAAGACATCGCCAAGTTCTTCAGCGAAGACGTCAAGGAGATCGACGGCAAGCGTGTCTACGGGCACATGGACTACGGCAAGAAAGACCCGTCCCTCGGCTGGCGCTTCACCGATGCCTGGTTTTCCATGGCCGGTGCCGGCGACAAAGGCATCCCTAACGGTTTACCGGTGGACGAGTGGGGCATCCGCGTCGAGGATTGCCACCCGGTCGGCTCCAGCGTGACCCGCGGCGGCGACACCAACGGCCCGGCGGCGGTCTATGCGACGCAGAAATACGTCGACTGGCTCAAGGCCTACGCGCCACCGGAGGCGGCGGGCATGACCTTCTCCGAATCGGGCCCGGTACCGTCCCAAGGCAACATCGCCCAGCAGATCTTCTGGTACACCGCGTTCACCGCCGACATGACCAAACCGGGCCTGCCGGTAATGAATGCCGACGGCACGCCGAAATGGCGCATGGCGCCATCTCCACGCGGACCGTACTGGGAGGAGGGCATGAAGCTGGGGTATCAGGACGTGGGTTCCTGGACGTTCATGAAGTCCACGCCTGAGAAGCAGAAACTGGCGGCCTGGCTCTATGCGCAATTCGTCACGTCGAAAACCGTGTCGCTGAAGAAAACCATCGTCGGCCTGACGCCGATTCGTGAGTCGGACATCAACTCGCAAGCCATGACCGACCTGGCCCCTAAACTCGGTGGCCTGGTCGAGTTCTATCGCAGCCCGGCCCGCGTGCAATGGACCCCGACCGGGACCAACGTGCCGGACTATCCACGGTTGGCACAACTGTGGTGGAGCCACATCGCGGAAGCGGCCAGCGGCGAGAAGACTCCGCAACAGGCGCTGGATGGCCTAGCCAAGGATCAGGACGCGATCATGACCCGTCTGGAACGCTCAAAGGCGCAAGCCACCTGCGCACCGAAAATGAACCCGGAGCGCGATGCTCAGTACTGGTTCGATCAGCCGGGTGCACCGAAGCCGAAACTGGCGAACGAGAAACCTAAAGGTGAAACCGTGAATTACAACGAGCTGTTGAAGTCGTGGGCGGAAGCACGCAAGTAAGCTTCTGAACCGAGAAAGGCGAACGGCACCGAAAGGTGCCGTTTTTGTTTGTGCCAGTGTCGCCGCCATCGCGAGCAAGCTCGCTCCCACAGTAGGACGGGTTGTTCACAAGTGGTGCGTTCGCAGTAGATCCCCTGTGGGAGCGGGCTTGCTCGCGAAGCGGTCTATCAGCCATCGCACTGGAATCAAGTCAGCGCCGCGAGTTGGTCGATCGTCTGCGGAAAGCGTTCAACCAGACGGATCAGTGTCGTTGCCTGGGCATTGGGTATTGCCCGTCCCTGTTCCCAGTTCTCGAGGGTTCGGGTGTTGGTGCGCAGATACATGGCGAACACGGACCGGGAGAGGTTGAGCTGTTGGCGGATGGCTACCACTTCCTCGGCAGTGATGGGCACCAGTTTTGGCAACTGAACCTTGTGGGTTCGCAAAGTGATTTTGCCTTGGCGCTCATCCGCCAGGGCTTCGAGGCCATCCATCAGTTCGGAAAAAATGTCACGTTTCATAGTGGGATCTCGTATTGATTTCTCTTTCCAGCGCTTGTCTGAACATTTTTTTCTGAGAGGGCGACAGGTCATCTAGCTCATTTTTGTCGTACACCGTGAACAGCCAGAATTGATCGAAGCCTGACCACCAGTAATAAATCACCCGCAATCCGCTGCGCTTGCCCTTGCCTCGTCGTTGATCGCAGAAGCGGATTTTGCGCAGCCCTCCGGTGCCCTCAATGAGATCGCCCGCTTCCGGATTCTTCAGCAACTCCAGTTGAAAGCTGCGAAACAGATCGTCATCCAGGTACTCGTCTCGATGTTTCTGAAACATACGTAATTCGATAAAAAGAGCATCCATGTTCTGTACGCTACCTACGTATAGTTTTGTCTCGATAATCGAATCGGTCAAGGCGTCTGTGCCTGCCAATTCGGTCAAGTCATTACGTTAAGGTCGGAAGCAGGATAGGGATGTAGGACGCGGCTGATTCAACCGCGAGGCAATTCTGGATATCGGGGAGGAGAGGGGAGAGGCGTGCGGGTTAAACCAAAATTGCCAAGTCTGTGTACTTGGCAACCAATGGGTCTGCGGTAAGGAGCTTCATCGGTTCCGTCATGGCGGTCGCAATAATCAGTCGGTCGAATGGGTCGCGGTGGTGATGTTCGAGGTCTTTCACTGCTATGGCGTGTTCTGAGGTGACTGGCAGTTCGATGAAGCCACTTTCGAGGCTGTACTGTCGGATTTCCTCCAGGTCAACGTTTAGCTTTCCCAGTCCAACCTTGATCGCCATTTCCCAGAATGTCGCTGCACTGATGTAAATGTCAGCAGCGTTTTCGATGAGCTTTCTGGCTTTACCAGATAGCTTGGGGTCATCGCCGAGCGTCCAAAGCAGAATGTGAGTATCGAGCAGAACCCTCATCCTTGAATTCCTTCAAAGGCATCCAGCATTTCTTCCGACAGCGGCGCGTCAAAGTCTTCAGGCAGGATCAGCTTGCCTTTCATTGCGCCGATACGGCGTGCTGAGGGCTTTCCCACCGGCACAAGTCGGGCAAGGGCTCGCCCATGTTTAGCGATAGTGATGATCTGCCCGGCTGCTGCGTCATCGACGAGTTTGGACAAATTGTTTTTCGCTTCGGCTAACGGAACGATGATCATAATTTCTCCCGCATATTCTGGACAAATATAGCCAGAATTTTTGGCGGCGGCAAAGGCGAGAGGACGATAGGTCAAACTGTGATGTGGCGAGTGAGTGGTCAACTCGAAACCACTATCGGATCTCGAAAGAACGTCTAGCTTCATTGGATGCTCCTGATTAGCTCTTCACCCACCTTAGCGCTCAGCAGCGGTAACCGGATGTCAGCCGATGCCGATGTGTTTGAAGTCCCTTTCCGAGAAAGGGAGAGCAATCCCCCAAAACGCAAAAACGGCACCCGAAGGTGCCGTTTCTGTTTTCTACCGAGTATCGCTAAGCGATCAGCCCGCCAGACCTGCGTGCTGAACCAGCGTCAGCAGCGGTTGTGGGTAGACGCCAAGGAAGAACGCTACCAGAGCGATGGCCAGCAGCATCACGCCGCCTGCACGTTGTTCCCAGTGCAGTTGCGCATCGTGGCGACGCAGGTTGGGTTCGATCAGGTACAGGGTGACCATGACGCGCAGGTAGTAGAAGACGCCGATGGCGCTGCCCAATACCAGGGAACCGACCAGCCACCATTGGTGCGACTCGACACCGGTGGCGATGATGTAGAACTTGCCGATGAAGCCCGCAGTCAGCGGGATACCGGCCAGGGACAGCATCATCACGGTCAGGACGGCGGTCAGGTACGGACGGCGCCAGAACAGGCCGCGGTATTCGTACAGGGCATCCGCGTCACGGCCGTTGTACGGCGAGGACATCAGCGTGATCACGCCGAACGCGCCGAGGCTGGTGATGACGTAGGTGACCAGGTACACGCCGATGGCTTCCACGGCCAGGCCTTTGCTCGCCACCAGGGCGATCAGCAGGTAACCGAAGTGAGCAATGGACGAGTAACCCAGCAGACGCTTGAGGTTGCTCTGGGTCAGGGCCAGCAGGTTACCGAACAGGATCGACGCGATGGCGATGATGGTCAGCACGTCGCTCAGCACGCCGCTGCTTGCCGCAGGCGAGATCTGGAACAGACGCACCATCACCGCGAACACAGCCACTTTCGATGCAGTGGCCAGGAACGCCGCCACCGGTGCCGGAGCACCTTCGTAAACGTCCGGGGTCCAGAGGTGGAACGGTACCAGCGACAGCTTGAACGCCAGACCGATCAGCATCATGCCCAGGCCCAGTTGTGCCAGCGAGCTAGGCAGGCCGGTGGCCGCCAGGGCTTGACCGATGCCGACGAAGCTCAGCGAACCCGAGTCTGCGTACAGCAGGGCCATACCGAACAGCAGGAACGCCGAACCGGCAGCCGACAGCACCATGTACTTGATCCCGGCTTCCAGCGAACGCTTGTTGAAGAAAGCGTAAGCCACCAGACCGTAGACCGGTACCGAGAGCAGTTCCAGACCGATGAACAACCCGGCCAGGTGCTGCGCGCTGACCAGCACCAGGCCACCGGCGGCGGCCATCAGGATCAGCAGGTAAAGTTCTTCACGGTTGCCCGGGTAGCCCGAACCGCCATCGCCGAGGTAGGCGTGGGCGAGGGTCACACAAGCGAGGGTGGCGACCAGGATCAGCGCCATGTACAAGCAGGCGAAGGTGTCGATCTGCAGCAACGGGGTCACGGCCAGAGGCGCGACTTTCAGGGCTGGCAGGATCGACAGCAACGCCAGGTTCAGGCCCGCCACGGAAATCAGGAAGGTCTGCGAGTGGTTGCGGCGCCAGGCAATCGCCAGCATCACCACGATGATCGTGGCGCTGGTGATCAACAACGGCGCAAGCGCGATAAAGTGTTGAGTCGTGAATTCCATAGCGCTCTTACCGGGCCGAAGCGAGTTGAGTGAAGGCGGTGCCGAGCCACTGCTGCACGCCATGCATCGTCGCGGCAGAGGTGTCGAGGAACGGTTGCGGGTACACGCCGATGTAAATCAGCAGCGCCGCCAGACCGACCACCATGATCAGTTCGCGACCATCCATGCCATGCAACACCGCGTCCGACTTGGACGGGCCGAAGTAGGCACGGTGGATCATGATCAGCGAGTAGACCGAACCGAACACCAGGCCCGACGTCGCGATCACGGTAATCCATGGCGCAGCGGCGAAGCTGCCGATCAGGATCAGGAACTCACCGACGAAGTTACCGGTGCCCGGCAAGCCCAGGGACGCGGCGGCAAAGAACAGGCTGATGGCCGGCAGGTAAGCGATCTTCGACCACAGGCCACCCATTTCACGCATGTCGCGGGTGTGGGTGCGCTCGTACAACTGACCACTGAGGATAAAGAGTGCCGCGGCCGACAGACCGTGCGCCAGCATCTGCATCACTGCACCCTGCAGCGCCAGTTGGCTGCCGGAGTAGATGCCGATCAACACGAAGCCCATGTGGGAAACGGAGGAGTAGGCGATCAGACGCTTGATGTCGGTTTGTGCAAAGGCCAGGAACGCACCGTAGAAGATCCCGATCAGACCGAGGGTCATGGCAATCGGCGCGAACTCGGCCGAGGCATTCGGGAACAGCGGCAGGGCGAAACGCAGCAGACCGTAAGCAGCGGTCTTCAACAAGATACCGGCCAGGTCGACCGAACCCGCTGTTGGCGCCTGGGCGTGAGCATCAGGCAGCCAGGAGTGGAACGGTACGACGGGCAGCTTCACCGCGAAGGCGATGAAGAAGCCGAGCATCAGGATGTACTCGGTGGTGAGCGACATCTTGGTTTTCAGCAGGTCGGCGTAGTTGAACGTGATCACGCCGGTGCTGTTGAAGTTGACCAGCACCAGACCCAGGATCGCCACCAACATGATCAGTCCGGACGCCTGAGTGAAGATGAAGAACTTGGTCGCCGCGTAGATCCGGGTTTTCTTGCCGTCCGAAGAACTGTGACCCCAGAGCGCGATGAGGAAGTACATCGGCACCAGCATCATTTCCCAGAAGAAGAAGAACATGAACAGGTCGAGGGCGAGGAACACGCCGACGACACCGCCCAGGATCCACATCAGGTTCAAGTGGAAGAAGCCAACGTGACGCTGGATCTCTTTCCACGAGCAGAGCACCGAGAGGATACCCAGCAGACCGGTCAGCAGGATCATCAGCAGCGACAGGCCGTCGAGGGCCAGGTGCACGCTGATGCCGAAACGCTCGATCCAGATGTGCTTGAACTCAAGCACCCAGGTCGGATCGGCGCCAGGCGCCGGCGCAAATGAATAATTACCGTGGGCCCACAGCCAGAGGCCGAGCGCGAGTTCCAGGGTCATGGTCAACAGCGCAATCCAGCGGGGGAGGGTAGCGCCGAAGCGCTCACCCATCCAGCACAGCAGGCCGCCGATGAAGGGGATCAGGATTAGCCAAGGCAGAATCATGACGGGCTCAATTCCTTTCGCAAGTTCGCAAGGTTCATATCAGACCGCTACCAGCACGATGGCGCCGATGACCAGCACGGAGCCGGCTGCCATCGATGCCGCGTACCAACGCAGTTGACCGGTTTCGGTACGGCTCAGGGCGGTGTGACCGCCTTTGGCCATACGCGGGATCAGACCGATGGTCTGGTCGAGCGGGTCTCTGCGCAGTGCGTGGCTGATCGCAAGGTATGGCTTGACGAACAGTTTGTCGTAGATCCAGTCGAAGCCCCAGGCAGCGAACCACCAGGCCGAAAGGAAGCGGCCGATGCCGCTGTTGGCGATTGCAGTGACGAAACGACGCTTGCCGAGGAACAGCAGCGCGGCCAGCAGGATACCGGCCAGGGCGATGGCGCCCGAAGCGATTTCCAGACTGTGCTTGGCTTCGCCGCCGGCATGGCCGACGCTTTCCGGCAGCACGCCGTGCAGCGGTGGAACGATCATGGCGCCGACGAAGGTCGACAGCACGATCAGCACCGACAGTGGCAGCCAGTGAGCGATGCCGTGACCGGCGTGCGCTTCGGTCTTCGCTTCACCGTGGAACGCGATGAAGATCAGGCGGAAGGTGTACAGCGAAGTCATGAACGCGCCGACCAGACCTGCGTAAAGCAGACCCTGGTTGCCGCTGGCAAACGCTTCCCAGAGGATTTCGTCCTTGGAATAGAAGCCGGCGGTCACCAGAGGCAGGGCAGACAATGCCGCGCCGCCGACGATGAAGCTGGCGTAGGCCAGTGGCAGTTTCTTCCACAGGCCGCCCATCTTGAAGATGTTCTGCTCGTGGTGGCAGGCAACGATCACCGCACCGGACGCAAGGAACAGCAGCGCCTTGAAGAAGGCGTGGGTCATCAGGTGGAAGATCGCGCCATCCCATGCACCAACGCCCAGCGCCAGGAACATGTAGCCGATCTGGCTCATGGTCGAGTAGGCGAGGATACGTTTGATGTCGGTCTGAACCAGTGCCGCGAAACCGGCCAGCACCAGGGTCACGCCACCAACGACGCCGACCAGGTGCAGGATGTCCGGCGCCAACGCAAACAGGCCGTGAGTACGGGCGATCAGGTAGACACCAGCGGTTACCATCGTTGCGGCGTGGATCAGTGCCGAAACCGGGGTAGGACCGGCCATCGCGTCCGCCAGCCAGGTTTGCAGCGGCAGTTGCGCGGATTTACCGACAGCGCCGCCCAGCAGCATCAGGGTGGCCATGACCATCCAGAAGTCGCCGGCCTGGAATTTCTGCGGTGCCAGCACCAGCAGTTCCTGGATGTTCAGCGTGCCCAACTGTTGGAACAGGATGAACAGGCCGATCGCCATGAACACGTCGCCGATACGGGTGACGATGAAGGCTTTCAGTGCGGCGTTACCGTTGTTGCGGTTGCTGTAGTAGAAACCGATCAACAGGTACGAGCACAGGCCCACGCCTTCCCAACCGAAGTACAGGAACAACAGGTTATCGCCCAGGACCAGGAACAGCATGCTGGCGATAAACAGGTTGGTGTAGGCGAAGAAGCGCGAGTAACCGGCTTCACCGCGCATGTACCAGGATGCGAACAGGTGGATCAGGAAGCCGACGCCGACGACCACACCGAGCATGGTCAGGGACAGGCCATCCAGGTACAGCGCGAAGTTCGGCGTGAAGCCTTCCACCGCCATCCACTGCCACAACACCTGGGTGTAGTGACCGCCTTCAGGTGGCGCAACGTTGAATTGCCAGATCACGTAAGCCGTGACGATGGCAGACAGGCCGATGGAACCGACGCCAATCAGCGCCGACAGGTTTTCCGAAAAGCGGCCGCGTGAGAACGACAGCAGCAGGAAACCTATGAGAGGGAATACGAAAGTCAGATAGAGAAGATTCATCCGCGCATCTCGCTGGCAGCGTCGATATCGAGAGTGTGGAAGCGGCGATACAGCTGCAACAGAATCGCCAGGCCAATACTGGCCTCGGCGGCTGCCAGGCTGATCACCAGGATGAACATGATCTGTCCATCCGGCTGACCCCAGCGGCTACCGGCGACGATGAAGGCCAAAGCGGAGGCATTCATCATGATCTCCAGGCTCATCAGCACGAAGAGAATGTTGCGGCGGACCATCAGGCCGACCAGACCGAGGCAGAACAGGATGCCGGCGACCGCCAGACCATGCTCCAAAGGGATAGCAGGCATCGTCATTGCTCCTTGGCTTCGTTACGGCCCAAGTGGAACGCCGTGACGGCTGCGGCAAGCAGCAGCATCGAGGCGAGTTCGACCACCAGCAGGTAAGGACCGAACAGGCTGATGCCCACGGCCTTGGCGTCTACGGTGGTGTGGCCGATGGCCTCACCGCTGGAGTGGCTGAACAGCACGTACAGCAGTTCAACCAGCAGCAGGGTGCCAAGGGCGACCGGGCCGAGCCAGATGCCGGGCTTGAGCCAGACGCGCTCTTGCTGAACCGAGGCGGGCCCCAGGTTCAGCATCATCACCACGAACACGAACAGCACCATGATGGCGCCAGCGTAGGCGATCACTTCCAGAACACCGGCAAACGGTGCGCCGAGGGCGAAGAACGTCATGGCCACGGCGATCAGCGAAATGATCAGGTAGAGCAGGGCGTGCACAGGGTTGGTGTTGGTGATCACGCGAAGCGTGGACACCACAGCGATACCCGATGCGAAATAGAAAGCGAATTCCATCTTTCTTCCTTAAGGCAGCAAGCTCTTCACGTTGATCGGCTGGGCTTCATTCTGCGCGGAGCCTTTCGGCTTCCCGGCAATCGCCATACCTGCAACACGATAGAAGTTGTAATCAGGGTTTTTGCCGGGGCCGGAGATCAACAGATCTTCTTTCTCGTACACCAGGTCCTGACGTTTGAACTCGGCCATCTCGAAATCCGGTGTCAGCTGGATCGCGGTGGTCGGGCAGGCTTCCTCGCAGAGGCCGCAGAATATGCAGCGCGAGAAGTTGATGCGGAAGAAGTCCGGGTACCAGCGACCGTCTTCGGTTTCAGCTTTCTGCAGCGAGATGCAGCCAACCGGGCACGCCACGGCGCACAGGTTGCAGGCTACACAACGCTCTTCGCCATCAGGGTCGCGGGTCAGGACGATACGCCCACGAAAGCGCGGCGGCAGGTACACGGCTTCTTCCGGGTACTGCAGCGTGTCGCGCTTGCGGAAGGCATGGCCGAAGATCATCACCAGGCTGCGAAGCTGGGTGAAGAAGCCATGCACGATGTCAAATATGTACTTCATGATTCTCTATCCTCACTGAGCCGCGACGGCGGGCGTGTTGAGCAACACGATCGCAGCGGTCACCAGCATGTTGACGAGGGTCAGCGGCAGGCAGAACTTCCAGCTGAAATCCATCACTTGGTCATACCGTGGGCGCGGAATCGAGGCGCGCAGCAGGATGAAGAACATGATGAAGAACGCGGTTTTCAGCGCGAACCAGATGAACGGGATCTGCGGCAGAATGCCGAACGGACCGTGCCAGCCACCGAAGAACAAGGTCACCAGCAGCGCCGAAATCAACACGATGCCGATGTACTCGCCGACGAAGAACATGCCCCATTTCATGCCGGCGTATTCAATGTGGTAACCGTCGGCCAGTTCCTGCTCCGCTTCCGGCTGGTCGAACGGGTGACGGTGAGTCACGGCGACGCCGGCAATGAAGAAGGTCAGGAAACCGAAGATCTGCGGAATCACGAACCACAGGTTCTGCGCTTGGTATTCAACGATGTCGCGCATGTTGAACGAGCCGACCTGGATCACGATGCCCATCAGCGACAGGCCCATGAACACTTCGTACGACACGGTTTGTGCCGAGGCCCGCAAGCTGCCCAGCAGGGCGAACTTGTTGTTACTCGACCAGCCGGCGAACAGCACCGCGTAGACCGACAGACCCGCCATGGCAAAGAAGAACAGGATGCCGATGTTGATATCCGCCACACCCCAGGTCGGGGTGATCGGGATGATCGCGAAGGCAATCAGCAAGGCGCTCATGGCCACGACCGGCGCCAACGTGAAGATCACTTTGTCGGCGAACGGCGGGGTCCAGTCTTCCTTGAAGAACATCTTGATCATGTCGGCCGCGATCTGGAACGCGCCGAACGGGCCGACGCGGTTCGGACCGTAACGGTCCTGCCAGAGGGCGAGCAGACGACGCTCGACCCAGCTCAGCAGCGCGCCGCACACCACGACGGCGAGCAGAATCACGATGGCCTTGAGGACCGCGATGATCACGTCAATCACTTCAGGCGTGAACCAGGTCATTGAGCTGCCTCCTGCAGACCGTCAACGGATTTGCCAAAGAGCGCTGGCGGAATACCGGCGATCCCGGCCGGCAATGCGACCAGGCCAGCACCCAGCTCTTCGTTGATGCGCAGCGGCAGACGCAAGGTCTGGCCGGCCACGTTCAAGCTGAGCAGGGCGCCTTCATTGACACCCAGGCGATCGGCTTCGGATTTGGCCAAGGCAACATAGGCGGCCGGAATGCGCTCCTGAACCGGCGCGGCTTTGGAAGAGTTCTCTTCGCTGCCGAACAGGTGGAAGAACGGCACGACCTGCCAGGTGCCCGGAGCCGGGTTGAACGCACGAGGAACAGCAGCGAACCAGTTCAGCGAGTCACCGGTGCTTTCGATCAGGCGGGTGCCCGGGTCGCCAGCGCGGATGTGACCACCGACTTCGTCCTGGAACTTGTTCCAGGCTTGCGGCGAGTTCCAGCCCGGAGACCAGGCGAATGGCACTTGCTGACGCGGTTCGACCGAGCCCGAGTAACCTTCCATGGAAAACGAGAACGCGGTGTCGTTATCCTGGGAAGTACGCGGTTCGTGCACGCTGATGTCGGCGCGCATGGCGGTACGACCGGAGTAACGCAGCGGTTCGCGGGCCAGTTTCAGGCCTTTGATACGGAACGCGGCGGACGGTGCAGCGTCAACGATGCGCGCCAGTTGCGGCGTGCTGGCGGCGACGGCGGCAGTGACGTGGTCCAGTTGAGTCCAGTCGATCGGCTGATTCAACAGGGTCGCGCGCAGGGCATGCAGCCAGCGCCAGCCTTCGTGCACCAGGATGCTCGCGTCGAGGTAAGTCGGGTCGAAGACCTGGAAGAAACGCTGGGCGCGGCCTTCCTGGCTGACCAGCGTACCGTCGCCTTCAGCGAAGCTGGCGGCTGGCAGAACCAGGTGCGCGCGATCGCTGGTGGCGGTCTTCTGATGGTCCGCCACGATCACCACTTTGGCGGCGTTCAGGGCGGCATCGACACGGGCTTTGTCGGTACGGGTGTACAGATCATTTTCCAGCACGACGATCGCGTCGGCCTTGCCGTCGATCACGGCTTGCAGCGCGGCATCGACCGAGTCACCACCGAGCATGGCCAGGCCAAGGCTGTTTGCCTCCGGCACGATCAGGCTGATGGAACCGTTCTTCTCGCGCAGCTTCAACGCTTTGGCGATGTTGGCGGCGGCTTCAATCAGGGCTTTGGAGCCCAGGGAAGTGCCGGCAATGATCAGCGGACGCTTGGCGGCGAGCAGGGCGTCGGCAATACGCTTGGCCAGTTCGAGGGCTTCAGCGTCCAGGCCTTCAACCGCTGGGGCGCTGGCGTCGAGGGCGTGAGCCACGGCGAAACCGATGCGCGCCAGATCGTCTGGAGCCGCGTGAACGCATTCTTCAGCGATGTCGTCGAGCTTGGTTTCAGCCAGGCTGGCGATGAACAGCGGGTTCAGCGCGTGCTGACCGATGTTCTTCACTGCAGCGTCGAGCCAAGGCTGAACGCGCATGGCATCGGCCATGTCTTCGGCTTTGCCTTTGACCGATTGACGCAGGGACAGGGCCATGCGGGCAGCGGTCTGGGTCAGGTCTTCGCCGAGGACGAAGATCGCATCGTGATCTTCGATGTCGCGCATGTTCGGGATTGGCAGCGGGCTGTCTTTCAACACCTGCATGACCAGACGAATGCGTTCCAGCTCGGCGGCTTCGATACCGGAGTAGAAGTGCTCGGCGCCGACCAGTTCGCGCAACGCGTAGTTGCTTTCGAGGCTGGCACGCGGCGAACCGATACCGACGATGTTGCGACCGCGCAGCAGGTCGGCGGCTTTATCCAGTGCTTCGTCGAGGGTCAGCTTGGCGCCGTTGGCCAGCAGAGGCTGACGCGGGCGATCCTTGCGATTGACGTAGCCGTAGCCGAAACGGCCGCGGTCGCACAGGAAATACTGGTTTACCGAACCGTTGAAACGGTTTTCGATACGACGCAGTTCACCGTAGCGCTCGCCCGGGGAGATGTTGCAACCGCTGGAGCAGCCATGGCAGATGCTCGGCGAGAACTGCATGTCCCACTTGCGGTTGTAGCGCTCGGAGTGAGTCTTGTCGGTAAACACACCGGTCGGGCAGACCTCGGTGAGGTTGCCGGAGAACTCGCTTTCCAGGGTGCCGTCTTCAACGCGACCGAAGTACACGTTGTCGTGGGCGCCGAACACACCGAGGTCGGTACCGCCGGCATAGTCCTTATAGAAGCGCACGCAGCGGTAGCAAGCGATGCAGCGGTTCATTTCGTGGGAAATGAACGGGCCCAGTTGCTGGTTCTGGTGGGTACGCTTGGTGAAGCGATAACGGCGCTCGTTATGGCCGGTCATCACCGTCATGTCTTGCAGGTGGCAGTGACCGCCTTCTTCACAGACCGGGCAGTCGTGAGGGTGGTTGGTCATCAGCCATTCGACGACGCTGGCGCGAAACACTTTCGCTTCTTCGTCGTCGATGGAGATCCAGCTGCCGTCGGTGGCGGGCGTCATGCACGACATGACGATCCGACCGCGCTTGTCGTTCTCGTCGGTGTACTGCTTGACCGCGCACTGGCGGCAAGCGCCAACGCTGCCTAAGGCTGGGTGCCAGCAGAAATAAGGGATATCGAGGCCTAGCGACAGACATGCCTGTAACAGGTTGTCTGCCCCATCGACTTCGAGCTCTTTGCCGTCTACGTGGATAGTGGCCATGGTTCAAAGTTCTTCGTTGGCCCGGTGTCAGCGGGCGTGGCTAATGGAATCTTGTTATTCGTCCGAATCCAAACAGCCCATAAAAGGCGTCATCGAACGAGAAGGCGAAGGGCACGGACCCTTCGCCTTTTTAAGCGTTTACGCGCCGACTACGATCGGCCTTGCCAGAGGCGGGACGGCTGCGCTGGTAGGCGCGATGCCGGCTTCGAACTCTGGACGGAAGTATTTGATTGCGCTGCCCAACGGCTCCACGGCGCCCGGTGCGTGAGCACAGAAGGTCTTGCCCGGGCCGAGGAAACCGACCAGACCCAGCAGGGTCTCGATATCGCCGGCTTGCCCTTCACCGTTCTCGATCGCACGCAGCAGCTTGACGCTCCACGGCAGACCGTCACGGCACGGGGTGCAGAAACCGCACGATTCACGGGAGAAGAACTCTTCCATGTTGCGCAGCAAGGACACCATGTTGACGCTGTCGTCCACCGCCATGGCCAGGCCGGTACCCATACGGGTGCCCACTTTGGCGATGCCGCCGGCGTACATTTGTGCGTCGAGGTGTTCCGGCAACAGGAAACCGGTACCGGCGCCGCCTGGCTGCCAGCACTTGAGCGTGTAACCGTCGCGCATGCCGCCGGCGTAGTCTTCGAACAGCTCGCGACCGGTGACGCCGAACGGCAATTCCCACAGGCCCGGGTTCTTGACCTTGCCGGAGAAGCCCATGAGCTTGGTGCCCATGTCTTCACTGCCTTCGCGCGCCAACGATTTGTACCAGTCCACGCCGTCGGCAATGATCGCCGGCACGTTGCACAGGGTTTCAACGTTGTTCACGCAGGTTGGCTTGCCCCACACGCCAACGGCGGCAGGGAAGGGCGGCTTGGAGCGCGGGTTGGCGCGGCGGCCTTCGAGGGAGTTGATCAGTGCGGTTTCTTCACCGCAGATGTAACGCCCGGCGCCGGTGTGGACGAACAGCTCGAAATCGAAGCCGCTGCCCAGGATGTTTTTACCCAGCAGGCCCGCTGCCTTGGCTTCTTCCACGGCACGGTTCAGGTGCTTGGCGGCGGTGGTGTATTCGCCACGCAGGAAGATGTAGCCACGGTAGGTTTTCAGCGCGCGAGCACTGATCAGCATGCCTTCGATCAGCAGATGGGGCAGTTGCTCCATCAGCATGCGGTCTTTCCAGGTGTTCGGTTCCATCTCGTCCGCGTTGCACAGCAGGTAGCGGATGTTGATGGATTCGTCTTTGGGCATCAGGCCCCACTTCACGCCCGTGGGGAAGCCTGCACCGCCACGACCTTTAAGGCCGGAGTCTTTCACGGTCTGGACGATGTCGTCCTGAGCCATGTCGGCGAAAGCCTTGCGCGCAGCGGCGTAACCGTTCTTGGCCTGGTACTCGTCGAGCCATACGGCTTCGCCGTCGTCACGCAGACGCCAGGTCAGCGGGTGAGTCTCGGCCGAACGCTTGATGCGGTTGGCAGGACCGAAGGAAGTCAGGGTCATACGTAGCCCTCGAGCAATTTGGCAACGCCGGCAGGCTGCACATCACCGAAAGTGTCGTCGTCGATCATCAACGCCGGCGCCTTGTCACAGTTGCCGAGGCAGCAGACCGGCAGCAGGGTGAAACGACCGTCGGCGGTGGTCTGACCCAGGCCGATGCCCAGATTGCTCTGGATTTCGCTGACCACGGATTCGTGGCCGCCGATGTAGCAGACCATGCTGTCGCAGACGCGAATGATGTGGCGGCCGACCGGCTGACGGAAGATCTGGCTATAGAACGTCGCCACGCCTTCAACGTCGCTCGCCGGGATGCCGAGGATCTCGCCGATGGCGTAGAGCGCGCCGTCAGGCACCCAGCCACGTTCCTTCTGGACGATCTTCAGGGCTTCGATCGACGCCGCGCGCGGGTCTTCGTAGTGATGCAGCTCGTGCTCGATGGCCGAGCGCTCGGTTTCACTCAAGGTGAAACGGTCTGTCTGGATAAGCGTGCTGTTCATGCTTAGCGGTCCACGTCGGCCATAACGAAATCGATACTACCCAGGTACGCGATCAAGTCCGCGACCATGCTGCCTTTGATCACCGAAGGGATCTGCTGCAGGTGCGGGAAGCTTGGGGTGCGAATCCGGGTGCGGTAGCTCATGGTGCCGCCATCGCTCGTCAGGTAATAACTGTTGATGCCCTTGGTCGCTTCGATCATCTGGAAGGATTCGTTGGCCGGCATGACCGGGCCCCACGAAACTTGCAGGAAGTGCGTGATCAGGGTCTCGATGTGCTGCAGCGTGCGTTCTTTCGGCGGCGGCGTGGTCAGCGGGTGATCCGCCTTGTACGGGCCTTCCGGCATGTTGCGCATGCACTGCTCGATGATCTTGATGCTCTGGCGCATTTCTTCGACGCGCACGATGCAACGATCGTAGGCATCGCCATTGACGGCCAGTGGCACTTCGAATTCGAAGTTCTCGTAACCGGAGTACGGGCGCGCCTTACGCAGGTCGAAGTCGCAACCGGTCGAACGCAAGCCTGCACCGGTGACGCCCCATTCGAAGGCTTCCTTGGTGTTGTAGGCGGCGACGCCGATGGTCCGGCCTTTGAGGATGCTGTTGTCCAGGGCGGCTTTCTGGTATTCGTCCAGACGCTTTGGCATCCACTCGACGAAGTCTTTCACCAGTTTTTCCCAGCCGCGCGGCAGGTCGTGGGCAACGCCACCGATGCGGTACCAGGCCGGGTGCAGACGGAAACCGGTAATGGCTTCGATCACCGTGTACGCCTTCTGGCGGTCGGTGAAGGTGAAGAACACCGGGGTCATGGCGCCGACGTCCTGGATGTAGGTCCCCAGGAACAGCAGGTGGCTGGTGATCCGGAAGAACTCGGCCATCATGATGCGGATGACGTCGACCTTCTCGGGCACCTTGATGCCGGCCAGCTTCTCGACCGAGAGCACGTACGGCAGGTTGTTCATCACGCCGCCGAGGTAGTCGATACGGTCGGTGTACGGGATGAAGCTGTGCCAGGACTGACGCTCGGCCATTTTTTCGGCACCACGGTGATGGTAACCGACGTCCGGCACGCAGTCGACGATCTCTTCACCGTCCAGCTGCAGGATGATGCGGAACGCACCGTGCGCGGAAGGGTGGTTCGGGCCGAGGTTGAGGAACATGTAGTCTTCGTTCGCACCGGAACGCTTCATGCCCCAGTCTTCAGGCTTGAAGCGCGCGGCTTCTTCCTCAAGCTGTTGCTTGGCCAGCGTCAGGCTGAACGGGTCGAACTCTGTGGCACGGGCCGGGAAGTCCTTGCGCAGCGGGTGACCTTCCCAGGTCGGCGGCATCATGATGCGGGTCAGGTGCGGGTGGCCGGCAAAGTTGATGCCGTACATGTCCCACACTTCACGCTCGTACCAGTTGGCGTTCGGCCAGATACCGGTCACGGTCGGCACGCTAAGGTCGCTCTCGGACAAGGCGACCTTGATCATTACGTCACTATTACGTTCGATCGACATCAAGTGATAGAACACGGTGAAGTCGGCGCCGCTTGGCAGCCCTTGACGCTTGGTGCGCAGACGCTCGTCCACGCCGTGCAGGTCATAGAGCATGACGTACGGCTTGGGCAGGTTGCGCAGGAAGGTCAGGACTTCGACGAGTTTGGCACGGGCAACCCAAAGCACCGGCATGCCGGTGCGGGTAGGCTGGGCGGTGAACGCCTCGGGGCCAAAACGGTTGTTCAGTTCGACGACCACATCCTGGTCGTCTGCCTTATAAGGCGGGATGTACAGAGCACTGCCTGTAGTCATGGTTATTTATCGCTTTCGGTCAACGTAAAGAATGAAGCCAGTGTCTCGTTCTATAAAAGAAGCAGATCTGGATCAGACTTCGTCGGGGCTGCGCAGGTTGGTGACTGCGATTCGCTGTTCGCGGCGCTGTTCCTTTTGCGAAGGCATCTCGGCGCGGTACACGCCTTGATCGCCGACGACCCAGGAAAGCGGACGACGCTCCTGTCCAATCGACTCTTGCAAGAGCATCAAGCCTTGCAGAAAAGCTTCAGGACGGGGCGGGCAGCCAGGCACGTAGACGTCCACGGGCAGGAACTTGTCCACCCCTTGAACGACGGAGTAGATGTCGTACATGCCACCGGAGTTGGCGCACGAACCCATGGAGATAACCCATTTAGGTTCGAGCATTTGCTCGTAGAGACGCTGAATGATCGGCGCCATCTTGATGAAGCAGGTACCGGCGATAACCATGAAATCCGCCTGACGCGGCGATGCCCGGATAACCTCGGCGCCAAAGCGCGCGATGTCGTGGGGCGCCGTGAAGGCGGTGGTCATTTCCACGTAGCAGCACGAAAGACCGAAGTTATACGGCCACAGGGAGTTCTTGCGCCCCCAGTTGATCGTGCCGTTAAGCACGTCTTCGAGCTTGCCCATGAAGATGTTTTTGTGGACTTGATCTTCTAACGGATCGGAAACGGTTTCCCGTTCGCCAATCGGATACTGCTCGTTAGGAGCATCGGGGTCGATCCTGGTGAGATTGTATTGCATTGCCAAAGCCTCATTGTTTCAGCTTCGCCTGCCGCTTGCGACGAGCTTCCGGAGCCCAGTCAAGGGCGCCCACTCGGAACAGGTAGACAAGACCTGCCAACAGAATTGCTATGAAAACGAGAGCTTCGACGAATCCGGTCCAGCCGCTTTCGCGGACGGACACAGACCAGGCAAAGAGAAAGAGGGCTTCGATATCGAAGATCACGAAGAGCATCGCGACCAGATAGAATTTGGCTGAGAGCCGCAAGCGGGCGCCACCTGTAGGTAGCATGCCGGACTCGAACGGTTCGTTTTTGCTGCGGCCCCAGGCTTTTGACCCGAGGAGGCTGGAGACGCCGAGCATGAAGGCGCAAAGGCCGACGACGCCCAGAAGGAAAATGGCAAAGCCCCAGTTGTGGGCCATGAGTCCTGTCGCTTCGGGCATGCTGGTAATCCTTAACAGAGAGCAAAGGTCTCTGAGCTTGAAAAGAAACAAAGCAGTGACGATATGTCGCAGCAATCAATCCCGCTGATTTTATGGCACAACACGGTGCAAGTAAAATTCAGATAGCGAAATTATTTAATGGAATAAGGACATAGCGCACCTCCAAGGCCACGCAGCCCATGCTTTGCGGGCATTAGCCGGGTTTTCATCAATATTGTTTTGTAGAGAATGTAACGAACATAGTTGCGGCTAAATGATAATCAATATTGTTTGCGCTGGTTTTTAAACTGTTTAACGGGGGAGTGGGTAGGAAGTTGTCTTATATAGCTGTTACTGCAAGTAGCGGCGATTCACGTTTTACCCCGGTTTTCCGCTCGCGATACCGCTCTGGATCAATGTTTTCCCCCGGACCTCCACCGACCCCTGCAGGAGCTGTCGAGTGAAACGAGGCTGCGATCTTTTGACTTTGATTTAAAAAACAAGATCAAAAGATCGCAGCCTCGTTTCACTCGACAGCTCCTACAGGGTTAGGGGTGGGGGGAATCGCGGGCAAAAAAACGCCCCGAACCAGTCGGGGCGTCAGATGTGCGGCGTTGCGGTTAGCTTTCTATTCGGTCCGCAGCGGCCGTTTGCTCAGGCGAAGCAGATCAGTGGAACTGTTCTTCTTCAGTCGAACCGGTCAGCGCGGTTACCGAAGACGAGCCACCTTGAATCACAGTGGTCATGTCGTCGAAGTAGCCGGTGCCCACTTCCTGCTGGTGAGCCACGAAGGTGTAGCCCTTCGAAGCGTCAGCGAATTCCTGCTCTTGCAGCTTCACGTAGGCAGTCATGTCGTTGCGGGCGTAGTCGTGCGCCAGGTTGAACATGCTGTGCCACATGTTGTGAATGCCGGCCAGGGTGATGAACTGGTGCTTGTAACCCATGGCGGACAGTTCGCGCTGGAACTTGGCGATGGTCGCGTCGTCCAGGTTTTTCTTCCAGTTGAAGGAAGGCGAGCAGTTGTACGACAGCAGTTGGTCCGGGTATTCCTTTTTGATCGCTTCAGCGAAGCGACGAGCCTCGTCCAGATCCGGCTTGGCAGTTTCGCACCAGATCAGGTCGGCGTACGGAGCGTAAGCCAGGCCGCGAGCGATCGCCTGGTCCAGGCCAGCGCGCACTTTGTAGAAGCCTTCCTGGGTACGTTCGCCAGTCACGAATGGCTGGTCGTACGGGTCGCAATCGGAAGTCAGCAGGTCAGCTGCGTTAGCGTCGGTACGGGCCAGGATGATGGTCGGCGTGCCGGCAACGTCAGCCGCCAGACGGGCAGCGGTCAGCTTCTGTACAGCTTCCTGGGTAGGAACCAGTACCTTGCCGCCCATGTGGCCGCATTTTTTCACGGAAGCCAGTTGGTCTTCGAAGTGAACGCCAGCGGCGCCTGCTTCGATCATGCTCTTCATCAGTTCGTAAGCGTTCAGAACGCCGCCGAAACCGGCTTCAGCGTCAGCAACGATTGGCGCGAAGTAGTCGATGTAGCCTTCGTCGCCCGGGCCTTTGCCGGCTTTCCACTGGATCTGGTCAGCACGACGGAACGAGTTGTTGATGCGCTTGACCACGGTTGGAACCGAGTCCACCGGGTACAGCGACTGGTCCGGGTACATCGACTCGGCGGAGTTGTTGTCCGCAGCCACTTGCCAGCCCGACAGGTAGATTGCCTGGATGCCGGCTTTGACTTGTTGTACAGCCTGGCCGCCGGTCAGGGCGCCCATGCAGTTGACGAAATCTTTATCAGGACGGAAGGATGGCTTGGCGCCCTGGGTCACCAGGTTCCACAGCTTCTCGGCGCCCAGTTTTGCAAAGGTGTGCTCAGGTTGAACCGAGCCACGCAGGCGGACGACGTCAGCAGCGGAGTAAGCGCGTGTCACGCCTTTCCAGCGTGGGTTTTCAGCCCAATCTTTTTCGAGGGCTGCAATTTGCTGTTCGCGTGTCAGTGCCATGGAGATAAACCTCGTCGCGTCTTGTATCGATAGTGGTTCTGGGGTGGAAAATTCTTGCGTGCCAATTACGCAAATCAAAGGAGCGTAAGAGGCTGCTCGCTGACCAGAAGCTTAGGTGGTCAAGTCGGATTCGGCGGGGATGGCGACGGGATGAACGATGGGCTCGAGGGGAAGTGAGCAGGTAAGGGCGAACTGGCGAGCGGATTCGGGCGTCGTGGGCCTTTATACGAACTTCAGTGTGGAGCCGGGTTACCTAATTACGCTTCCGTCCCTCGGGACAACTTCGTTCCAGTCGGCAACCTCGTCAAACACACCTTGTGGGCGGTACAGACACGAAGCGGCTCGCGGGGTAGATGCGAGCGGCGCCTCGAAGGCCCTTGCCAGGGCCCCTGATTAGCGGGAGCGAGGCCATCATGCCTTTGCTTTTTTCGATCGTCAAACGTTTTGTAGTGCTTTTTTTCAGGCACTACATCTTTGGTCTAATACGACTAATCAGTCAGTTTTCGGTGGTTTAGTCCAAAGTATCGACTTTCACCCGCAGGGTCATGTCATCCCGGCCTTGAGTCGAGTAGCTGCGGGTCAGGCCCTGTTTGTCGGCCTGAGTCTGGCGGTTCACGCCGGCCAGGGTGATCCATTCGCCCAAGCTCCCCGTGACAGTTGTGTCGGTGCTTTGCACATTCACTACATCGGGACGTTCCTGGCTCATGCGGTCACGGTTGGTACTGATCGACAGGTGAACGATGTCGCCGGTGACGCTGGCGGTGACGTAGAAGCCCTGGGTGACGTTGCGGTACTCGGTCTGGCTGCGCAGATCGCCGTAGGAATCGGTCTGGCTGCTCGTGAGCGGTACGCTTTGCCCGACCTGAATCAGTGCCGGTGCGCCTTCGCTGGCCTGAATCTGCTGGATGCCGCCATCGCGGCTGTCGGTGCTGCGATTGATGATGCGCGTCTGGCTTGGCTTGGCGCCGTTGACCGAGTAACCCTGGTCGCCCTGGAAGTTGTTTTCGTTGGTGTCGACGGTGATCAACAGGCGCTTGGCTGCAACGTCAAGTTGCGTAACAAGGGCCTTAAGTTCGTCGATCTTGCGTTGATCGGCATTGACGATCAGCTGGTTGCCGTAGGCGCTGACCTGGCCGTCCTTGCCGATGAAATCCTGTGCCATCGGCAGCATATCGGCGCTGGTGCGGTAATTCAGGGGCACGATCTCGGTGGCTGCCATGGCTGAAAAACTGCACGTCAGCAGCAGCGTGGTGAGCAGGGTGCGTAGGGACATATCCGTTATCTCCGACATCTTGAAGTGTTGATATTGCCAGTTTGTCGGCCCGGCGTGGGGCAAGTTGAATCGTAGACAGCAAAACGCCCCGGCATCGGTTGATGGCGGGGCGTTTTGTGGTGTTGTTCCGGGCCTCTTCGCGGGCAAGCCTCGCTCCTACAGGTCCGGCGCGATTCTTGTAGGAGCGAGGCTTGCCCGCGAATGGGGCGCCTCGGTATCAAGCCGAGTGCCGCACCATGTCCACATGCGGAATCCCGGCTTCCAGGAACTCCTCACTGACCAGGCTGAAGCCCAGGCGCTCATAGAACGCCGTGGCCTGAACCTGCGCGCTCAGCATCTGCTGCTTCAGCCCGCGCTTCTCGGCTTCACCGATCACCGCTTGCATCAGCGCATCGCCGACCTTCAAGCCGCGCCAGTCTTTCAGGACCGACACCCGGCCGACGTGACCATCGGGCAGCAGGCGCGCGGTGCCAATCGGAAAGTCGCCTTCGAAGGCCAGAAAATGCACCGCCGTTGCGTCATCAGCATCCCATTCCAGCTCAGGTGGAACGGATTGCTCGGCGATGAACACCGTCTCACGAATGCGCCGGATCTCGGCGTTGTCCTTTTGCCAGTCTGCGACACGAACGTGAATTTTATTCATCAGCGAACCCCAGGCTTCCTTGCTTGATCAGTTCGCACAGCAAGCCGCGACCGTCTTCGTCGCTCAGCCATTCGCCCAGGTTGTCGCTGTGCAAGGAGTCGGCAGCGCAGATCATTTTCAGCAGCTCGCGCAGCTTGCCCGGCAGATAACGGCTCTGGCCGCTGGCGAACAGCAACAGGTCGTCATCGACTTCGGACCAGGCCAGGCGTGCGCTCGGGTTGCGAATCAGTATCGCGCCTTGCTCCAGGCTGGCGAGCAGGTCGTCTTCTTCGATCTCTTCCGGGCCCGCCACCAGTTCCGGGTAGCGCGGCTCGGTCATGTACTGGCCGAACCAGGTCAGCAGCAGGCGCTCGTCGCTCATGTGCTCGGCCAGCAACGCTTTCAGGCGATCAAGGGCGTCGTGCTGAATCTGGTGCGGATCGACCGCCGGCAGGGCGTCGGCATCGGTGTAGCGCTCTTCATCGGTCAGGAACTGGCTGAGGAAGTCAGTGAAGTGAGTCAGCACTTCAGAGGCGCTCGGGGCGCGGAAGCCGACGGAGTAGGTCATGCAGTCATCCACCGCAACGCCGCAATGGGCCAGGCGCGGCGGCAGGTAGAGCATGTCGCCCGGTTCCAGGACCCACTCATCGGTGGCTTCGAAATCAGCGAGGATGCGCAAGTCCGCGTGTTGCAGCAACTTGCTCTCGGAATCGCACATCTGGCCGATTTTCCAGTTGCGCTTGCCGTGACCCTGCAGCAGGAAAACGTCGTAGTTGTCGAAGTGCGGACCGACGCTGCCACCCGGAGCGGCGAAGCTGATCATCACATCGTCGACGCGCCAGCTCGGCAGGAAGCGGAAGTTTTCCAGCAGCTCAGAGACTTCCGGCACGAACTGGTCAACCGCTTGAACCAACAGGGTCCAGTCACGTTCCGGCAGTTTGCTGAACTCGTCTTCGGCGAACGGACCGCGGCGCAATTCCCAAGGACGCTCGCCGTTCTCGATCACCAGGCGCGACTCGACTTCTTCTTCCAGCGCCAGGCCGGCCAGTTCGTCGGCGTCGATCGGGCTTTCGAATTCAGGAATCGCCTGACGGATCAGCAGGGGTTTTTTCTGCCAGTAGTCGCGCAGGAATTCGCGCGCCGTGATGCCGCCCAGAAGTTGAAGAGGAATGTCAGGATTCATGTGTAACCTATTGAAAAAATGCACTTTTCAGACGGGAATAAAAACGCCCGGCGCTGCCGGGCGTCTCAAACGGGTAAAGCGGTCGATCAGATGCGTTTGGCTTGCGCCACAGCGTTACCGATGTAGTTCGCCGGGGTGAGCAATTTCAGCTCGGCCTTGGCGGCGGCTGGCATGTCCAGGCCGTCGATGAAAGTTTGCAGTGCTTCAGGGCTGATGCCCTTGCCACGGGTCAACTCTTTCAGCTTTTCGTACGGGTTTTCGATGTTGTAGCGACGCATCACGGTCTGGATTGGCTCGGCCAATACTTCCCAGCACGCGTCCAGGTCAGCAGCAATCTTTTGAGCGTTGAGCTCCAGTTTGCTGATGCCCTTGAGGCTGGCTTCGTACGCGATCACGCTGTGGGCGAAGCCGACACCGAGGTTGCGCAGCACGGTGGAGTCGGTCAGGTCACGCTGCCAGCGGGAGATCGGCAGCTTGCTCGCCAGGTGCTGGAACAGTGCGTTGGCGATGCCCAGGTTGCCTTCGGAGTTTTCGAAGTCGATCGGGTTGACCTTGTGCGGCATGGTCGACGAACCGATTTCACCAGCGATGGTGCGCTGTTTGAAATAACCCAGGGAAATGTAGCCCCAGATGTCGCGGTCGAAGTCGATCAGGATGGTGTTGAAGCGCGCGATCGCGTCGAACAGCTCGGCAATGTAGTCGTGCGGCTCGATCTGCGTGGTGTACGGGTTGAAGCCAAGGCCCAGCTCGTCTTCGATGAAGGCGCGGGCGTTTTCTTCCCAGTCGATCTCAGGGTAGGCCGACAGGTGAGCGTTGTAGTTGCCGACAGCGCCGTTGATCTTGCCCAGCAGCGGAACGGCAGCGACCTGGGCGATTTGACGCTCCAGACGGTAAACCACGTTCGCCAGCTCTTTACCCAGAGTGGTTGGGGAGGCCGGTTGACCGTGGGTGCGCGACAGCATGGGCACGTCAGCGAAACGGATGGCCAGTTCGCGGATGGCTTCAGCGGTCTGGCGCATCAGCGGCAGCATCACGTCATCACGGCCTTCGCGCAGCATCAGGGCGTGGGACAGGTTGTTGATGTCCTCGCTGGTGCAGGCAAAGTGGATGAACTCGCTGACCTTGGCCAGTTCCGGCAGCTTGGCCGCTTGCTCTTTGAGCAGGTACTCAATGGCTTTTACGTCGTGGTTGGTGGTGCGCTCGATCTCTTTGACACGCTCGGCGTGTTCCAGAGCGAAGTTGTCCGCCAGGGTGTTCAGCACCGCGTTGGCTTCGGCGGAGAACGCCGGCACTTCGCTGATGCCTGGGTGAGCGGCCAGGCGCTGGAGCCAGCGCACTTCAACAAGAACGCGAGCACGGATCAGGCCGTACTCGCTGAAAATTGGGCGCAGGGCCTGGGTTTTGCCGGCGTAGCGGCCGTCAACAGGGGAAACCGCAGTGAGCGAAGAAAGCTGCATGGGGTGTTCTCGGACAGTCGGGCAACGAAATGGGGCGCGTATCATACATGAAAAAATCCGCCGGTCCGTTGCCAACTGACCGGCGTATTACGCGTTACAGATCTAAAGCAGTGTTGCAGGCGCGGTTCAGCTGCTGCGCATCAGCGGATAAAGCTCTTTAAGCAACTTGCGCCGGCTGATCACCAACTGCCAGCGATGGCCGCCCAACTGCCGCCACAGGCGTGCCGAACGAATCCCGGCCAGCAACAGGGCGCGGATCTTCGAGGCATTGCTCGGTTGCTGCAGGTTGCGCATGTCGCCGTGGACCTGAATCCGTTGGCGCAAGGTGCTCAGGGTGTCCTGGTACAGCGCGCCGCAAGCCGCAATCACGTTTTCGTGCGCCGGGCCGAAGTGTTCGACCTGGGATTGAATCTGCGGCAGACGCTTGCCAATCACGTCGAGCATGTCGTCGCGTTTGGCCAGCTGACGCTCCAGGCCGAGCATGGCCAAGGCGTAGCGCAACGGTTCGCGTTGGAGAGTGCTCGGGTCGCGTTCCAGAGCGCCGATCAAGGCGCGATAGCCTTCGTGCAGATTGAGGTCGTCGCCGCCGTACACTTCCAGAGTGTCCTTGGGGTCGCGGATCAGCAGGCTGCCGAGCATGCACGTCAGGCCGGCTTCCGTGGTCTGGCCGGTCTTGGCAATCTTGTCGACGAGGACGGCGGCGAGAAACACGCCGCCCAGCGCCGTCAGTTGCTCCTGAGTGGGGTTCATGCCTTGCTGCTCCATGGCTCTGCGACTTCAATCACGCCGCCGCCGAGGCAGATTTCACCGTCATAGAACACCACGGACTGGCCCGGGGTGACCGCGCGTTGCGGGTCATCGAAGGTCGCGCGGTATCCGCTGGCGGTTTTTTCCAGTGTGCAGGGCTGATCGCTCTGGCGATAACGGACCTTGGCGGTCAACTTGCGCGGCTCGGTCAGATCGATCGGGTTGACCCAATAGATGTCCGAGGCGAGCAGGGCGCGGGAGAACAGGTAAGGGTGGTCATTGCCCTGGCCAACGATCAGCTCGTTGTTTTCCAGGTCTTTGATCAGCACGTACCACGGCTCGTCACCGGCGTCTTTCAAGCCGCCGATGCCCAGGCCCTGACGCTGGCCGATGGTGTGATACATCAAACCGTGGTGGCGGCCGATGACTTCACCTTCGGTGGTCTTGATCTCGCCCGGCTGTGCCGGCAGGTACTGCTTGAGGAAGTCGCTGAAGCGGCGTTCGCCGATAAAGCAGATCCCGGTGGAGTCCTTTTTCTTCGCGGTCGCCAGGTCGTGTTTCTCGGCAATTGCGCGCACTTCGGGTTTTTCCAGCTCGCCGACCGGGAACAGGGTCTTGGCGATCTGTTCGCCGCCGACAGCGTGCAGGAAATAGCTCTGGTCCTTGTTCGGGTCCAGGCCCTTGAGCAGCTCGGTGCGGCCATCGATGTCACGGCGACGCACGTAGTGGCCGGTAGCGATCAGGTCGGCGCCGAGCATCATGGCGTAGTCGAGGAACGCCTTGAACTTGATCTCGCGGTTGCACAGGATGTCCGGGTTCGGCGTGCGACCGGCCTTGTATTCGGCCAGAAAGTGCTCGAACACGTTGTCCCAGTACTCGGCGGCGAAGTTGGCGGTGTGCAGCTTGATGCCAATTTTGTCGCACACGGCCTGGGCGTCCGCCAGGTCGTCCATGGCGGTGCAGTATTCCGTTCCATCGTCTTCTTCCCAGTTCTTCATGAACAGGCCTTCCACCTCATAACCCTGCTCGATCAGCAGGAGAGCGGAAACGGAAGAGTCCACGCCGCCGGACATGCCGACAATGACGCGCTTCTTTTGTATGTCAGAAGGGGCTGGATCACGCATAGGGATTCAATGAGTGTCTTGAAAAAGGACGCGATTCTAACAGGCCGGAGCCCGCAAGGCTAAAGAGAAGGGCGGATCAGTTCGAGACCGAAGTGTTTGCCGTCCAGATAATCATCGATACAGCGGATGATCAGCTCACTGCGCCAGTTTGCGCGCTGTGCCAGCAATTCGTCACGGGTTAGCCATTTGGCGCCGACGATACCGTCGTCCAGTTGATAGTCGGGGTGATGCTTGAGTGGTTTGGCGGTGAAGCAGACGCGCTGGTAGGTCACGCCGTTGCTCGGGGCGGTGTAAAGGTAAATACCCACAACGCCGGTCGCTTCGACGTCCCAGCCGGTTTCTTCCAGGGTTTCACGGACGGCGGCTTCGATCAGGGTTTCGTTCGGGTCGAGGTGGCCGGCGGGTTGGTTAAGCACCGTTCGTCCGTGCTTGGTTTCTTCGACCATCAGGAAACGGCCGTTGTCTTCGACGATGGTGGCGACGGTGATATGGGGTAGCCAATCCATAAAGCTTCCTAATTCGAATAGTGAAACACGGACCCTGTGGGAGCGGGCTTGCTCGCGAAAGCGGTGGGTCAGTCAATAGAGATGTTGAATGATAAACCGCTTTCGCGAGCAGGCCCGCTCCCACATTGGTCCGGTGTGCGCAGGGTGATGTGCGGCAGAAACACAAACCCCGGCACATGGCCGGGGTTTGTGATGTTCCCTTACAACCTTAAACCAGCGCAGCGATCGCGGCGTTGAAAGTGTTGCTCGGGCGCATGGCCTTGCTGATCAGCTCGGCATTGGCGTGGTAGTAACCGCCGATGTCCACAGGCTTGCCCTGAACAGCGTTGAGCTCGGCAACGATGGTTGCTTCGTTCTCGGTCAGGGTTTTCGCCAGTTGGCCGAATTGCGCTTGCAGCGCAGTGTCTTCGGTCTGGGCAGCCAGGGCTTGAGCCCAGTACAGCGCCAGATAGAAGTGGCTGCCGCGGTTGTCGATGTTGCCGACTTTACGCGATGGCGATTTGTTGTTGTCCAGGAACTGGCCGGTGGCCTGATCCAGGGTCTTGGCCAGAACCAGCGCCTTAGGGTTGTTGTAAGTCACACCCAGATGCTCGAGGGAAGCGGCCAGGGCCAGGAACTCGCCCAGGGAATCCCAGCGAAGGAAGTTTTCTTCCAGCAGTTGCTGAACGTGCTTCGGTGCCGAACCGCCAGCGCCGGTTTCGAACAGGCCGCCGCCATTCATCAGCGGAACGATCGACAGCATCTTGGCGCTGGTGCCCAGTTCCATGATCGGGAACAGGTCAGTCAGGTAGTCGCGCAGTACGTTGCCGGTCACCGAGATGGTGTCCTTGCCTTCGCGAGTGCGTTGCAGGGTGAACTTCATCGCGTCGACAGGCGCCATGATCTGGATGTCCAGACCGGCAGTGTCGTGATCCTTCAGGTAAGCCTGAACCTTCTCGATTACCACGCCGTCGTGAGCGCGCATCGGGTCCAGCCAGAAAATAGCCGGGGTTGCGCTTGCACGGGCACGGTTGACGGCCAGTTTGACCCAGTCCTGGATCGGCGCGTCTTTGGTCTGGCACATGCGGAAGATGTCGCCGGCTTCAACCGACTGTTCCAGCAGGGTGCGGCCAGCGCCATCGGAAACCCGAACGACGCCGTTGGCCTTGATCTGGAAAGTCTTGTCGTGCGAGCCGTACTCTTCGGCTTTTTTCGCCATCAGGCCAACGTTTGGCACGCTGCCCATGGTGGTCGGATCGAAAGCACCGTTTACCTTGCAGTCTTCGATGACCGCTTGGTAGATGGTCGCGTAGCAACGATCCGGGATCACAGCCTTGGTGTCGTGCAACTGACCGTCAGTGCCCCACATTTTGCCGGAGTCACGGATCATCGCCGGCATCGAGGCGTCGACGATCACGTCGCTCGGCACATGCAGGTTGGTGATGCCTTTGTCGGAGTTGACCATGGCCAACGACGGACGAACGGCGTAAACCGCCTGGATGTCCGCTTCGATCTGCGCTTGCTGCTCAACTGGCAGGGCTTTGATGCGGGCGTACAGGTCGCCGATGCCGTTGTTCAGGTTGAAGCCGATCTGTGCCAGCACGTCAGCGTGCTTGGCCAGTGCGTCTTTATAGAACTCGGCAACGATCTGGCCGAACATGATCGGGTCGGAGACCTTCATCATGGTGGCTTTCAAGTGAACCGACAGCAGCACGCCTTTTTGCTTGGCGTCTTCGATCTCGGCAGCGATGAAGCTGCGCAGAGCGTTTTTGCTCATGACCGCGCAATCGAGGATCTCACCGGCTTGCACGGTGGTTTTTTCTTTCAGGACGGTGGTGGTGCCGTCTTGAGCGATCAGTTCGATTTTGACGGCATCAGCGGCGTCGATCAGGGCAGCTTTTTCGCTGCCGTAGAAATCGCCGGTGTTCATGTGCGCGACGTGGGACTTGGAGTCAGCAGCCCAGGCGCCCATTTTGTGCGGGTGCTTGCGTGCGTAGTTCTTGACCGACAGTGGTGCACGACGATCGGAGTTGCCTTCGCGCAGAACCGGGTTCACGGCGCTGCCCTTGATCTTGTCGTAACGGGATTTGGCGAGCTTGTCGGCGTCGCTGGTCACGGTTTCCGGATAGTCCGGCAGGGCGAAGCCCTGGGCTTGCAGTTCTTTGATCGCGGCTTGCAGTTGCGGAACCGAGGCGCTGATGTTCGGCAGCTTGATGATGTTGGCTTCAGGCGTAACGGCCAGGTCGCCCAGTTCGGCGAGGTGGTCGGCTACGGCTTTGTCACCCAATTGCTCGGGGAAGCTGGCCAGGATGCGCCCTGCAAGAGAGATATCGCGGGTTTCCACGGCGATATCAGCGGAGGCGGTGAAGGCCTCTACGATAGGCAACAGTGAATAGGTGGCGAGGGCGGGAGCTTCGTCGGTGAAGGTATAGATGATCTTCGAGCGGGTGGGCATATTCGGATTAACTCTCTCTTCTTTGCTAAAGCGTGCGCAGAAAAACTCGAGGGGCGCCGGGTAAGCGCGTTCGTTCAAAGTCGTCCATGAGCCGAATGTCGAGATTTGTGCGCGGTGATGTTGGGTGCATCAGTCGAGCGTCAAGCGGGTGGGTTGCTGTACAACCCTGCTTTTTCAGGCCCAAGTCTCGGCTACTTATTCAGCTGCAGGAGAGGTTGGCCGTCGTGACTCTGTGGTCAGCGGGCGGCATTATACATAGGTAGCTGGCAATCTGCCGATGCTTCATACGTAACGATTCTCGTCCATTGGTCTAAAGGTCGCAGGGGCGAGTGGGGCGTAGAGTCTTGCACCGTGCTTGAGTTTGGCGCTTTTCCCTTTGCTTTCAGGCTTGTACGTCGCGAACTGTGCAGCTTTGCGGCAGATGGTTGGAACATAGGGTTTGCGTGCCGATTTAACTGGGGTACGCTCGAACGAAGCCAGATGTTCAATCCAAACAATGGAGTTCAGCATGGGATACAAGAAGATTCAGGTTCCAGCAGTCGGCGACAAAATCACCGTCAACGCGGACCATTCTCTCAATGTTCCTAACAACCCGATCATCCCCTTCATCGAAGGTGATGGTATTGGCGTTGATATCAGCCCGGTCATGATCAAGGTTGTCGATGCTGCTGTTAAGAAGGCTTACGGCGGCGAGCGCAAAATTTCCTGGATGGAAGTCTACGCCGGGGAGAAAGCGACTCAGGTTTACGATCAGGACACCTGGCTACCTCAGGAAACCCTGGACGCAGTTAAAGATTACGTGGTTTCCATCAAGGGCCCTCTGACCACCCCGGTCGGCGGCGGCATCCGTTCCCTGAACGTGGCCCTGCGTCAGCAACTCGATCTTTATGTGTGCCTGCGCCCTGTGCGCTGGTTCGAAGGCGTGCCTAGCCCGGTCAAGAAGCCAGGCGACGTCGACATGACGATCTTCCGTGAGAACTCGGAAGACATCTACGCCGGTATCGAATGGAAAGCCGGTTCGCCGGAAGCGACCAAAGTCATCAAGTTCCTGAAAGATGAAATGGGCGTCACCAAGATCCGTTTCGACGAAAACTGCGGTATCGGCATCAAGCCGGTTTCGCTGCAAGGCACCAAGCGTCTGGCGCGAAAAGCGCTGCAGTATGTGGTCGACAACGACCGCGACTCGCTGACCATCGTGCACAAAGGCAACATCATGAAGTTCACCGAAGGTGCCTTCAAGGAATGGGCCTACGAAGTGGCCGCTGAAGAGTTCGGCGCGACCCTGCTCGACGGCGGTCCGTGGATGCAGTTCAAGAACCCGAAAACCGGCAAGAACGTCATCGTCAAGGACGCCATCGCCGACGCCATGCTCCAGCAGATCCTGCTGCGCCCGGCCGAATACGATGTGATCGCGACCCTGAACCTGAACGGCGACTACCTCTCTGACGCTTTGGCGGCGGAAGTGGGCGGTATCGGTATCGCGCCAGGTGCCAACCTGTCCGACACCATTGCCATGTTCGAAGCGACCCACGGTACTGCGCCGAAATACGCCGGCAAGGACCAGGTCAACCCGGGTTCGCTGATCCTCTCCGCCGAGATGATGCTGCGCCACATGGGCTGGACCGAAGCGGCTGATCTGATCATCAAGGGCACCAACGGCGCGATTTCGGCCAAGACCGTGACCTATGATTTCCACCGTTTGATGGAAGGCGCGAAACTGCTGTCTTCTTCGGCGTTTGGTGATGCGCTGATCTCGCATATGTAAGCCGCACATGTAAGCGGGTTCACGCACGACAAAAACCGCCCGACTCAAGTGATTGAGTCGGGCGGTTTTTTTATGACTGGATGATCGGTTGCGTCAGGTCGACACTGTTTCCTGTTTGGTGACGGGTGCGCTCTGTTCACCGACGGAAGGGGCAGAGCCGATCTTCACTGCGTGCAACCCTTTGGGGCCCTGGACGATATTGAAGCTTACGATTTGCCCGGCCTTGAGGGTCTTGTACCCGTCCATTTCGATGGCCGAATAGTGGGCAAAGAAATCAATAAGATGACCGTCCTCGTCACGACCTTCTCTGGCGTCGGTGTTAATGAAACCGAACCCCTTGGCATTGTTGAACCATTTCACCTTGCCGACTGACATACCCATATCCCTCTGCAACAGACTCCATCACTGGAGTATCATCCAGTACATCCGCAGTCTAATCCTGGAAATAAGATTGACTCCGCGGACCTTTTTTACCCACTGTGGGCTCTATTGGTTGTAACACCGTTTTCCCGATAGTCAAGGTGACCGGGCGGTCGGAGTTGAAATCGTCCATAGCCGCCCCCACCACTGTATTTGCACAACTGACGAACCTTTCTTTCCATGCATGCAATCAGCCAGATTCGACTAACATTCAATCAGGATCGCCCGGCTCTCCAAAAAGATCACCCGGAGCCTCACGACGACGATTCCGCAGGCATTGCTGTTCAGGAAGCAAAGCCTGCATTACAGGCGCCACCGATGTACAAGGTGGTTTTGTTCAATGATGACTACACACCGATGGATTTCGTCGTCGAAGTGCTCGAGGTGTTTTTTAACCTGAATCGGGAGCTGGCGACCAAGGTCATGCTGGCCGTCCACACAGAAGGACGGGCAGTATGTGGAGTGTTTACCCGCGACATCGCCGAGACTAAGGCCATGCAGGTCAACCAGTACGCCAGGGAAAGCCAGCATCCGCTACTCTGTGAAATCGAGAAGGACGGTTAATCGCCGACCACTTGGGTATGAGGTGAAGCTATGTTAAACCGCGAGCTCGAAGTCACCCTCAATCTTGCCTTCAAGGAGGCCAGATCGAAGCGTCATGAATTCATGACCGTCGAACACCTCCTGCTGGCCCTATTGGACAATGAGGCTGCCGCCACCGTTTTGCGTGCCTGCGGCGCAAACCTCGACAAACTCAAGCACGATCTGCAGGAGTTCATCGACTCCACCACGCCATTGATCCCTGTCCATGACGAGGATCGCGAAACCCAGCCAACCCTGGGCTTCCAGCGTGTACTGCAGCGTGCTGTTTTCCACGTACAGAGCTCGGGCAAACGCGAAGTGACTGGTGCTAACGTGCTGGTCGCCATCTTCAGTGAGCAAGAGAGTCAGGCAGTGTTCCTGCTGAAACAGCAGAGCGTTGCGCGCATCGATGTCGTCAACTACATCGCCCATGGCATTTCCAAAGTGCCGGGGCATGGCGATCACTCTGAAGGTGAGCAAGATATGCAGGACGACGAGGGCGGTGAGTCTTCTTCTTCAGGCAATCCTCTGGATGCTTATGCCAGCAACCTCAACGAACTCGCGCGCCAGGGTCGTATCGATCCGTTGGTAGGCCGTGAGCTGGAAGTCGAGCGTGTCGCGCAGATCCTGGCGCGTCGTCGCAAAAACAATCCGCTGCTGGTGGGCGAGGCGGGCGTGGGTAAAACCGCGATTGCCGAAGGCCTGGCCAAACGTATTGTCGACAACCAGGTGCCGGACTTGCTGGCCAACAGCGTGGTGTACTCCCTCGACTTGGGCGCCTTGCTGGCCGGGACCAAATACCGTGGCGATTTCGAGAAACGCTTCAAGGCGTTGCTCAATGAACTGAAAAAACGTCCGCAGGCGATCCTGTTCATCGACGAAATCCATACCATCATCGGTGCGGGTGCCGCGTCCGGTGGCGTCATGGATGCCTCGAACCTGCTCAAGCCGCTGCTGTCGTCGGGCGATATCCGTTGCATCGGATCGACCACGTTCCAGGAATTCCGCGGGATCTTCGAGAAGGACCGTGCCTTGGCCCGGCGCTTCCAGAAGGTCGACGTGTCGGAGCCTTCGGTGGAAGACACCATTGGCATCCTGCGCGGCCTGAAAGGTCGTTTCGAAGCGCACCACAACATCGAATACAGCGATGAAGCGTTGCGTGCCGCTGCTGAACTGGCGTCGCGCTACATCAATGACCGGCACATGCCGGACAAAGCCATCGACGTCATCGACGAGGCGGGCGCCTACCAGCGTCTGCAGCCAATCGAGAAACGCGTGAAACGCATCGAAGTGCCTCAGGTCGAGGACATCGTTGCGAAAATCGCGCGGATTCCGCCCAAGCATGTCACCAGCTCCGACAAAGAGCTGCTGCGCAACCTTGAGCGTGACCTGAAGCTGACCGTATTTGGCCAGGATGCCGCCATCGACTCGCTGTCGACCGCGATCAAACTGTCCCGTGCCGGCCTCAAGTCGCCTGACAAGCCTGTCGGTTCGTTCCTGTTCGCAGGTCCTACCGGTGTCGGTAAAACCGAAGCGGCGCGTCAGCTGGCCAAGGCCTTGGGCATCGAGCTGGTTCGTTTCGACATGTCCGAGTACATGGAGCGCCACACCGTCTCGCGTCTGATCGGTGCGCCTCCAGGCTATGTCGGGTTCGATCAGGGCGGTCTGCTGACCGAAGCCATCACCAAGCAGCCTCACTGCGTGCTGTTGCTCGATGAAATCGAGAAGGCGCATCCGGAAGTCTTCAACCTGCTGCTGCAGGTCATGGACCACGGGACGCTGACCGATAACAACGGGCGCAAGGCGGATTTCCGTAACGTGATCGTCATCATGACGACCAACGCCGGTGCCGAAACAGCGGCTCGCGCTTCGATCGGTTTCACCCATCAGGACCACTCGTCCGATGCGATGGAAGTGATCAAGAAGAGCTTCACGCCGGAGTTCCGCAACCGTCTGGACACCATTATCCAGTTTGGTCGCCTCAGCCATGAGGTCATCAAAAGCGTGGTGGACAAGTTCCTTACCGAGCTTCAGGCGCAGTTGGAAGACAAGCGCGTGCAACTGGAAGTGACCGACGCTGCGCGAAGCTGGCTGGCAGCCGGTGGCTACGACTCGGCGATGGGTGCTCGACCAATGGCGCGTTTGATCCAGGACAAGATCAAGCGTCCGCTGGCGGAAGAGATCCTGTTTGGCGAACTGGCCGACCATGGCGGTGTGGTTCACATCGACCTCAAGGATGGCGAGCTGACCTTCGAGTTCGAAACCACGGCTGAAATGGCCTGACGTTAAACGCGACAAAAGCAAAAGGCGCCGAAAGGCGCCTTTTTGCTGTCTGCCAGATGCACTGCGATCCCCTGTGGGAGCGGGCTTGCTCGCGAATGCGGTGGGTCAGCTTGCATCAGCGTTGAATGTGCTACCGCATTCGCGAGCAAGCCCGCTCCCACATTAGTTCGGTGAGCTGCTCAAATCGCAGGCAAACAAAAACGCCCGGCATAACCGGGCGTTTTGTATTGACTTGATTAGCGAGCGCGGTAAGTGATGCGCCCTTTGCTCAAGTCATAGGGCGTCAGCTCGACGCGCACTTTGTCACCGGTAAGAATACGAATGTAGTTCTTGCGCATCTTGCCGGAGATATGCGCGGTTACGACGTGCCCATTTTCCAACTCCACACGAAACATGGTGTTGGGCAGGGTGTCGACGACAGTGCCTTCCATTTCGAAGCTGTCTTCTTTCGACATGCAGTAAAGCCCTCGGTGTCCAATGAATGGCCCGGTGCAACTGCGCCAGGCAAAAGCGGCGTGCATTGTGCCCGAAAAATGGGGTTTAAGCCAAGGGGTTCTAGTTCAGGATGACCCAGCGCTGATTAATCAGCAGTTCGATAGGCCGATATTGCGTCTTGTAGCTCATCTTTTTGCAGTTTTTGATCCAGTAGCCGAGGTAGACGGCTTCCAGCCCAAGGCGCTGGGCCTCGGCGATTTGCCAGAGGATCGCGTAGCGACCCAGGCTGCGGCGTTCTTCATCGGGCTCGTAGAAGGTGTAAACCGCCGACAGACCGTTCGGCAGCAAGTCGGTCACGGCCACCGCCAGCAACCGGCCTTCGAGACGGAATTCGTAAAAGCGCGAGAACGGCAGGTCACGCACCAGGAACGTCGAAAACTGGTCGCGACTCGGCGGATACATATCGCCATCGGCGTGACGCTGTTCGATGTAGCGCTGGTAGAGGTCGAAATACTCTTCACTGAATTTCGGCCGGGCCGGGCGTACTTGCAGGTCGGCGTTGCGTTTGAAAATGCGTTTCTGCTGACGGTTGGGGGTAAATTGCGCCACGGGGATGCGTGCCGGCACGCACGCATTGCAATTCTGGCAATGCGGCCGGTAGAGATGATCGCCGCTGCGACGGAAACCCATTTCAGACAGGTCTGCGTAGACATGCACATCCATGGGCTGACTAGGGTCGAGGAACAGCGTTGTGGCCTGCTCCTCGGGCAGATAACTGCAAGAGTGGGGCTGAGTGGCATAGAACTTCAAACGCGCCAACTCGGTCATGATCAACCCTCGGGATAAGCTTTTGCATTAAGTGTAAGCCACGTGCGCGAATGTCGCTCAGCAAACCCAGGTGGCGCGGCTGGGTTGATCCAGATGCTGCGCAAGGTAGCTGGCAAACTCCCGTCGTGGGATCGCCCTTGCACCCAGACTGTGCAGATGGTCGGTCGGCATCTGGCAGTCGATCAGCACAAAGCCCGAGTCTTTCAGATGTCGCACCAGCGTGGCAAAGCCATACTTCGAGGCGTTGTCGGCGCGGCTGAACATCGATTCGCCAAAAAACAGCTGACCCATCGCCAGGCCATACAGTCCGCCGACCAGCACGCCATCATCCCAAACCTCCACGGAATGCGCGTAACCACGCTTGTGCAGTTCGAGGTAAGCCGTCTGCATCGCCTCGGTGATCCAGGTGCCGTCGGCATAGTCCCGGGGGGCGGCGCAGGCGCTGATCACCGAGGCAAAATCCTGATCGAAGGTCACTTGATAGCGTTGCTGGCGCAGCAATTTATTCAAACTGCGTGAGACATGCAGTTCGTCGGGAAATAACACAGTACGCGGATCCGGCGACCACCAAAGAATCGGCTGGCCCTCCGAGAACCAGGGAAAGCAGCCGTGGCGATAAGCCTGAATCAGACGATCGGCGGACAGATCGCCACCCGCGGCCAACAGTCCGTTGGGATCGCGCATGGCTTTTTCCAGCGGCGGGAACGTCAGGGTGTTGCGTTGTAACCAAGTCAGCATGGCATCCGGGCTTGCAGAAGGGGAGGGCGGTGGCGGGCTGGAAGGCCCGCCGTAAAGTGTGCCGTCAAACGACGGGAATGTCGTCGAGGTATTTCTCGGCGTCCAGCGCGGCCATGCAGCCAGCCCCGGCGGAGGTTACGGCCTGGCGGTAAACGTGGTCGGCCACGTCGCCGGCGGCAAATACGCCCGGGATCTCGGTGGCCGTGGCATTGCCTTCGCTGCCGCCCTTGACCAGCAGATAGCCGTCACGCATTTTCAGCTGGCCCTCGAACAGGTCGGTATTGGGCTTGTGGCCGATGGCGATGAACACGCCGGCCAGCGCCAATTCACGGGTTTCTCCCGTGTTGCTGTCGCGCAGACGAGCGCCGGTCACGCCGCTGGCATCACCCAGCACTTCATCGAGGTTCTGATTCCAGTGCAGGCGGATATTGCCGTTGGCGGCTTTTTCGAAGAGTTTGTCCTGAAGAATCTTCTCCGAGCGCAACTTGTCGCGCCGGTGAATCAGGTGGACTTCCTTGGCGATGTTCGACAGGTACAACGCTTCTTCAACCGCTGTGTTGCCACCGCCAACTACGGCGACCACTTGATTGCGATAAAAGAAGCCGTCGCACGTGGCGCAGGCTGAAACCCCACGGCCGGCAAAGGCTTCCTCCGACGGCAACCCCAAGTACTGCGCGGAAGCGCCGGTGGCGATAATCAGGGCGTCGCACGTGTAAGTGTCACCATCGCCGATCAGCTCGAACGGGCGCTGTTGCAACTTGGCTGTGTGGATGTGGTCGTAAACGATCTCAGTGGCAAAGCGCTCGGCGTGTTTTTGCATGCGTTCCATCAGCACCGGCCCGGTGAGGCCTTCGACGTCGCCGGGCCAGTTATCGACTTCGACGGTGGTGGTCAGCTGGCCACCTGCCTGTATGCCGGTGATGACAACGGGTTTGAGGTTGGCGCGGGCGGCATAAACGGCTGCGCTGTATCCGGCAGGGCCGGAACCCAGAATGATCAGGCGGGAATGCTTCGGTTCGCTCATAAAAACACCTCATAAGCCTTTGTCACAAAAGAGAATGCATGCTCAAATTGAAACGTGCGTAACGTGCTTTTGGCTATGCTACACCGAAGGGCTTCAAGCATGGCATCGGGCGAACAAACCCGTACAATGCCGTCTGTAACAGTGGTTGAAACAAAATAAGCTGTACGTACCGTGTTTATAAAAACCGGGGTGCAGTGTTAAAAGTAGTCCCAGTTGCGCGTGTTAACTTTTTTACCTGCCTGGATTGGGCAGTTTTTTATAGTCATTCAACAGATGGACGCGCCCAGGGCGCAGGAAAAGAAGCGTTTTGAAGAAATCCACCGCAGCACCTAAACCAGCCGTCGTTCCACTTTGGCGCCAGCATTTGCATTACCGGCTCAAGGAAGGTGCATTGATCGCCATCGGCGGCCTGTGCCTGTTCCTGATGATGGCCTTGTTGACCTACGGCAAGGACGATCCGGGCTGGAGCCATAACAGCAAGATCGACGACGTGCAGAACTTCGGCGGCCCGGTCGGCTCCTACAGCGCCGACATCCTGTTCATGGTGCTGGGTTACTTCGCCTACATCTTCCCGCTGTTGCTGGCGATCAAGGCTTATCAGATCTTCCGCCAGCGCCACGAACAGTGGCAGTGGAGCGGCTGGCTGTTCTCCTGGCGCCTGATCGGCCTGGTGTTTCTGGTGCTGTCGGGCGCTGCTTTGGCGCATATCCATTTCCATGCAGCGACCGGTCTGCCAGCCGGTGCCGGCGGCGCGCTGGGCGAAAGCCTTGGCGACCTGGCCAGGAATGCGCTGAACATTCAGGGCAGCACACTGTTGTTCATCGCGCTGTTCCTGTTCGGCCTGACCGTGTTCACCGACCTGTCGTGGTTCAAGGTGATGGACGTCACCGGCAAGATCACCCTCGACCTGTTCGAGCTGTTCCAGGGCGCGGCCAATCGCTGGTGGGCCGCCCGTGTCGAGCGCAAACAACTGGTTGCGCAGTTGCGTGAAGTCGATGACCGTGTGCATGACGTGGTCGCTCCGACGGTGACGGACAAGCGCGAGCAAGCCAAGGTCAAGGAACGCCTGATCGAACGTGAGCAAGCCCTGAGCAAGCACATGTCGGAGCGCGAAAAGCAGGTGCCGCCCGTCATCGCGCCAGCACCGCCCAAGCCGGCAGCACCGAGCAAGCGCGTGGAGAAAGAGAAACAGGCGCCGTTGTTCGTCGACAGCGCCGTCGAAGGCACCTTGCCGCCGATCTCGATTCTCGACCCGGCCGAGAAGAAACAACTCAATTATTCCCCGGAGTCGCTGGCCGCCGTCGGTCATCTGCTGGAAATCAAGCTCAAGGAATTCGGCGTCGAAGTCTCGGTGGATTCGATTCACCCGGGCCCGGTCATTACCCGTTACGAAATCCAGCCGGCCGCCGGCGTCAAAGTCAGCCGCATCTCCAACCTGGCGAAAGACTTGGCGCGTTCCCTGGCCGTGACCAGCGTGCGTGTGGTGGAAGTGATTCCGGGCAAGACCACCGTTGGTATCGAGATTCCCAACGAAGACCGCCAGATCGTGCGTTTCTCCGAAGTGCTATCGACGCCCGAATACGACAACTTCAAGTCGCCGGTCACCCTGGCCCTGGGCCACGACATCGGCGGCAAACCGGTCATCACCGACCTGGCGAAAATGCCTCACTTGCTGGTGGCCGGTACGACCGGTTCCGGTAAGTCGGTGGGTGTGAACGCGATGATCCTGTCGATCCTGTTCAAGTCCGGCCCGGAAGACGCCAAGCTGATCATGATCGACCCGAAAATGCTCGAGCTGTCGATCTACGAAGGCATTCCGCACTTGCTGTGCCCGGTCGTTACCGACATGAAGGACGCGGCCAACGCCCTGCGCTGGAGCGTGGCGGAGATGGAGCGTCGCTACAAACTGATGGCGAAGATGGGCGTACGAAACCTGTCGGGCTTCAATGCCAAGGTCAAGGAAGCCCAGGACGCCGGTACGCCGCTGACGGACCCTTTGTACAAACGCGAAAGCATTCACGACGAAGCGCCGTTGCTGACCAAGCTGCCGACCATCGTCGTGGTGGTCGACGAATTCGCCGACATGATGATGATCGTCGGCAAGAAGGTTGAAGAGCTGATCGCCCGTATCGCCCAGAAGGCCCGTGCGGCCGGTATCCACTTGATCCTCGCGACCCAGCGTCCGTCGGTTGACGTGATCACCGGTCTGATCAAGGCCAACATTCCGACGCGAATGGCGTTCCAGGTGTCGAGCAAGATCGACTCCCGGACCATCATCGACCAGGGCGGCGCCGAGCAACTGCTGGGTCACGGTGACATGCTCTACATGCCGCCGGGCACCAGCCTGCCGATCCGTGTCCATGGTGCGTTCGTGTCCGATGACGAGGTTCACCGGGTGGTTGAAGCCTGGAAGCTGCGCGGCGCCCCGGAATACAACGACGAGATCCTGGCCGGTGTAGAAGAGGCCGGTAGCGGTTTCGACGGCGGCAGTGGCGGTGGCGACGAAGACAGCGAATCCGATGCGCTTTACGACGAAGCGGTGCAGTTCGTCCTGGAAAGCCGTCGTGCGTCCATCTCTGCGGTCCAGCGTAAGTTGAAAATCGGCTACAACCGCGCCGCGCGCATGATCGAAGCCATGGAAATGGCCGGGGTCGTGACGTCCATGAATACCAACGGTTCGCGTGAAGTCCTGGCGCCCGGCCCGGTACGCGACTGATTTGATTTGAAAGGATGGCGCAGTGACGCGCCGTCCGAACTCCCACGAATGTTAAGAGGACTCCCATGCGTCTTATCCGCATGCTGTTGCTGCCGGTACTGGCTTTGACCACGCTCTCGGCCCACGCCGATGACAAGGACGTGGCGCGTCTGACCCAACTGCTGGAAAAATCCCAGACCCTGACTGCACGCTTCTCTCAGCTGACGCTGGATGGCAGCGGCACCCAGTTGCAGGAAACGGCCGGGCAAATGTCCCTGCAGCGTCCTGGCCTGTTTTACTGGCACACCGACGCACCGCAAGAGCAGTTGATGGTTTCCGATGGCAAGAAGGTGTCCCTGTGGGACCCGGATCTGGAGCAGGTCACCATCAAGACCCTCGACCAGCGCCTGACCCAGACCCCGGCGCTGCTGTTGTCCGGTGACGTGTCGAAGATCAGCCAGAGCTTCGACATCAGCGCCAAGGAAGCCGGCGGCGTGATCGACTTCACCTTGAAGCCGAAAACCAAGGACACCCTGTTCGACAGCCTGCGTCTGTCGTTCCGCAATGGCCTGGTCAATGACATGCAACTGATCGACAGCGTCGGTCAGCGCACCAACATCCTGTTTACCGGCGTGAAGGCCAACGAGCCGATCCCGGCGTCCAAGTTCAAGTTCGACATCCCCAAGGGTGCCGACGTGATCCAGGAATAAACCGCAAAACCCTGTAGGAGCGAAGCTTGCTCGCGAAAGCGCTGGGTCAGTCGCCGTCAATGCCGTCTGGAACCGCTTTCGCGAGCAAGCTTCGCTCCTACAGGGGGATAAAGAATCAGTGAGGTTTCATAAGCAGTGATGGACCTGTTTCGCAGTGCCCCGATAGCTCAACCTTTGGCCGCACGCCTGCGCGCTGCCAATCTGGACGAGTACGTCGGTCAGGAACATCTGCTCGCTCGCGGCAAGCCTTTGCGCGAGGCGCTGGAGCAGGGTGCCCTGCACTCGATGATCTTCTGGGGCCCGCCGGGTGTGGGCAAGACCACCCTGGCGCGGTTGCTCGCGGAAGTCTCGGATGCGCACTTCGAAACGGTCTCGGCGGTACTGGCCGGCGTGAAGGAAATCCGTCAGGCGGTGGAAATCGCCAAGCAGCAGGCCGGCCAGTACGGCAAGCGCACCATCCTGTTCGTCGATGAAGTGCATCGCTTCAACAAGTCGCAGCAGGACGCATTCCTGCCGTACGTTGAAGACGGCACGCTGATTTTCATCGGCGCGACCACGGAAAATCCCTCCTTCGAACTCAACAACGCCTTGCTCTCGCGGGCGCGTGTCTACGTGCTCAAGAGTCTCGACGAAGCGGCCCTGCGCAAACTGGTGCATCGCGCGCTGACCGAAGAGCGTGGCTTGGGGAAACGGCAACTGACCCTCAGCGATGAAGGCTTCCAGATGCTGTTGTCCGCTGCGGATGGCGATGGCCGGCGTCTGCTCAACCTGTTGGAAAACGCTTCCGACCTGGCCGAAGACAACAGTGAGATCGGCATCGATCTGCTGCAAAGTCTGCTCGGCGATACTCGTCGGCGTTTCGACAAGGGCGGCGAAGCGTTTTACGACCAGATTTCCGCGCTGCATAAATCGGTGCGCGGCTCCAATCCAGACGGCGCGCTGTACTGGTTCGCGCGGATGATCGACGGCGGTTGCGATCCGCTGTACCTGGCCCGGCGCGTGGTGCGCATGGCCAGCGAAGACATCGGCAACGCCGACCCGCGTGCCCTGAGCCTGTGCCTGGCGGCGTGGGAAGTGCAGGAGCGCCTCGGCAGCCCTGAAGGCGAATTGGCGGTGGCCCAGGCCATCACCTATCTGGCTTGCGCGCCGAAAAGCAACGCGGTGTACATGGGCTTCAAAGCCGCGATGCGCAGCGCCACCGAACACGGTTCGCTGGAGGTGCCGTTGCACCTGCGCAATGCGCCGACCAAGCTGATGAAGCAATTGGGTTACGGCGATGAATACCGTTACGCCCACGATGAGCCGGATGCATACGCTGCCGGCGAAGACTATTTCCCGGAAGAACTCGAGCCACAGCCGTTCTATCAGCCGGTGCCCCGTGGCCTGGAGCTGAAGATCGGCGAAAAGCTCAATCATCTCGCACAACTTGACCGTCTAAGCCCCCGGCAGCGGAGAAAATAGTGATTCCTCTGGTCATTGCGGTATCTATCGGCGGTGTCGCCGGAACACTGTTGCGCTTTGCCGCCGGTAATTGGGTCAACGCTAATTGGCCGCGGCACTTCTATACCGCGACGCTGGCCGTTAATATCGTCGGCTGTTTGCTGATCGGCGTTCTATACGGTCTGTTTTTGATACGCCCGGAGGTGCCGATCGAGGTGCGCGCCGGGTTGATGGTCGGCTTCCTCGGGGGGCTGACGACTTTTTCATCCTTTTCACTGGATACGGTGCGCCTGCTGGAAACCGGGCAGATGCCGCTAGCCCTGGGCTATGCTGCCATCAGCGTATTCGGAGGGCTGCTCGCGACCTGGGCTGGCCTGTCCTTGACCAAACTTTGATAACGAGAGACCGACATGCTCGATTCCAAACTGTTACGTAGCAACCTTCAGGACGTAGCGGACCGCCTGGCATCCCGTGGCTACACGCTGGATGTTGCGCGCATCGAAGCGCTGGAAGAACAGCGCAAGACCGTCCAGACCCGCACCGAAGCACTGCAGGCTGAACGTAATGCGCGCTCCAAATCCATCGGCCAGGCCAAGCAGCGTGGCGAAGACATCGCGCCGCTGATGGCTGACGTCGAGCGCATGGCGAACGAGTTGAGCGCCGGTAAAGTCGAGCTGGACGCGATCCAGACCGATCTGGATTCGATCCTGCTGGGTATCCCGAACCTGCCGCACGAATCCGTGCCGATCGGTGATGACGAAGACGGCAACGTCGAAGTGCGCCGCTGGGGTACCCCGACCGCTTTCGATTTCCCGGTTCAGGATCACGTGGCCCTGGGCGAGAAGTTCGGCTGGCTGGACTTCGAAACCGCCGCCAAGCTGTCCGGCGCGCGTTTTGCTCTGTTGCGCGGCCCGATCGCCCGTATGCACCGCGCCCTGGCGCAGTTCATGATCAACCTGCACACCAGCGAACACGGTTACGAAGAGGCTTACACGCCGTATCTGGTCCAGGCGCCTGCGCTGCAAGGCACCGGTCAGCTGCCGAAGTTCGAAGAAGACCTGTTCAAGATCAGCCGCGAAGGCGAAGCCGATCTGTACCTGATCCCGACCGCTGAAGTGTCGCTGACCAACATCGTGGCCGGCGAGATCGTCGATTCGAAACTGCTGCCGATCAAGTTCGTCGCCCACACCCCGTGCTTCCGCAGTGAAGCCGGTGCCTCGGGTCGCGATACCCGCGGCATGATCCGCCAGCACCAGTTCGACAAGGTCGAAATGGTCCAGATCGTTGAGCCGTCGACCTCGATGGACGCGCTGGAAGGCCTGACCGCCAACGCCGAGAAAGTCCTGCAACTGCTGGAACTGCCTTATCGCACGATTGCACTGTGCACCGGCGACATGGGCTTCAGCGCGGTCAAGACCTACGATCTGGAAGTGTGGATCCCGAGCCAGGACAAGTACCGCGAGATTTCGTCGTGCTCCAACTGCGGCGACTTCCAGGCCCGTCGCATGCAAGCGCGTTTCCGCAACCCGGAAACCGGCAAGCCTGAACTGGTTCACACCCTCAATGGTTCCGGCCTGGCGGTCGGTCGTACGCTGGTGGCGGTGCTGGAAAACTACCAGCAGGCCGACGGTTCGATCCGTGTGCCAGACGTGCTGAAACCGTACATGGGTGGCCTTGAGGTCATCGGCTAAATGGACTATCTGCCGCTGTTTCATAACCTTCGCGGCAGTCGTGTGTTGGTCGTCGGCGGGGGGGAGATTGCCTTGCGCAAATCCCGCCTGCTGGCCGAAGCCGGTGCGCTGCTGCGGGTGGTTGCACCTGAAATCGAACCGCAGCTGCGCGAATTGGTTGTCGGCAGCGGTGGCGAGTGTCTGGTGCGTGGCTACGTCGAAGCGGACCTGGACGGTTGCGGGCTGATCATCGCCGCCACCGACGACGAACCGCTGAACGCGCAAGTTTCCGCCGACGCCCATCGGCGTTGCGTGCCGGTCAATGTGGTGGATGCGCCAGCCTTGTGCAGCGTGATCTTCCCGGCGATCGTCGACCGTTCTCCCTTGATTATTGCGGTGTCCAGCGGCGGCGATGCGCCGGTGCTGGCGCGGCTGATCCGCGCCAAGCTGGAAACCTGGATTCCTTCCACCTACGGTCAACTGGCCGGTCTGGCGGCGCGTTTTCGCAGCCAGGTCAAACGCCTGTTTCCGGATGTGCAGCAGCGTCGGGCGTTCTGGGAAGATGTATTCCAGGGCCCGATTGCCGACCGGCAACTGGCCGGGCAGGGCGCCGAAGCCGAGCGCTTGATGCTGGCGAAAATCAACGGTGAAGCGCCTGTCGCCACCGGAGAAGTCTATTTGGTAGGCGCAGGGCCGGGTGATCCCGACTTGCTGACCTTCCGCGCCTTGCGCCTGATGCAGCAAGCCGATGTGGTGCTGTATGACCGTCTGGTCGCCCCGGCGATTCTGGATTTGTGCCGTCGCGATGCCGAGCGGGTTTATGTCGGCAAGCGTCGCGCCGATCACGCCGTGCCGCAGGATCAGATCAATCAGCAATTGGTGGATCTGGCCAAGCAGGGCAAGCGGGTCGTGCGATTGAAGGGCGGTGATCCGTTCATCTTCGGTCGCGGTGGTGAAGAGATCGAAGAACTGGCGGCCCATGGCATCCCGTTCCAGGTCGTGCCAGGCATCACGGCCGCCAGCGGTTGCGCGGCGTACGCCGGGATTCCGTTGACCCACCGTGATTACGCGCAGTCGGTGCGATTTGTCACCGGGCATTTGAAGGACGGTTCCACCGATTTGCCGTGGGCCGACCTGGTCGCGCCGGCGCAAACCCTGGTGTTTTACATGGGGTTGGTGGGCTTGCCGATCATCTGCGAGCAGTTGATCAAGCACGGTCGCGGGGCGGACACCCCGGCGGCGTTGATTCAGCAGGGCACCACGGTTAATCAGCGGGTGTTTACTGGCACGCTGGCTGATCTTCCTCGACTGGTGGCGGAGCATGAAGTGCATGCGCCGACGTTGGTGATCGTTGGGGAAGTGGTGCAGTTGCGCGAGAAACTGGCGTGGTTTGAAGGGGCTCAGGCGCAGGTCTAGAGACCGAGTCGACCCCTTCGCGGGCAAGCCTCGCTCCTACAGGTTATGTGTTCACACAACACGCAATCTGTAGGAGCGAGGCTTGCCCGCGAAGAGGCCCTCAAAATCGATATAGGGCTCAAATCAGGCGTTGTTCTTACGCCAAACCCCTTTCCCACTCAACCGCGCCCGATCATGCGGTGCCGTGAAATCCTGCGCCGGCCCTTTCGGCACAACCCCCGTCGGGTTGATGGTCTTGTGGCTGCCGTAGTAGTGATTTTTGATGTGCTGAAAATCCACCGTCTCGGCAATCCCTGGCCATTGATAAATCTCCCGCAGCCAGTTCGACAGATTTGGATAATCGGCGATCCGCCGCAGGTTGCACTTGAAGTGGCCGTGATACACCGCATCAAAGCGAATCAGCGTGGTGAACAGGCGAATATCAGCTTCGGTCAGGTACTCGCCGGCCAGGTACCGATTGGCGCCCAACAGCAGCTCCAGTCGATCCAGTTCGGCAAACACATCATCGAACGCTTCTTCATACGCCTGCTGTGACGTGGCAAACCCGGCGCGATAAACGCCGTTGTTCACGGCCGGGTAAATCCGCTCGTTCAACGCATCGATCTCACCGCGCAGGGGCGCCGGGTAGAAATCCAGATCATTACCGGTCAGGTCGTCAAAGGCGCTATTGAACATGCGGATGATCTCCGCCGATTCATTGTTGACGATGCGATTCTGCTGTTTGTCCCAGAGTACCGGCACGGTGACACGGCCGGTGTAGTCGGCGGTATCGGCGGTGTAACGCTGGTGCATGAAATCGAAATGATCGAGCTTGTCGCCGGTCGATCCGAGGTTCTGGTCGAAGGTCCAGCCGTTTTCCAGCATCAGCCAACTGACCACCGAGACGTCAATCAGGCTTTCGAGGCCTTTGAGTTTGCGCAGGATCAGCGTGCGATGCGCCCACGGACAGGCGAGGGACACATAGAGATGATAGCGACCGGCCTCGGCCGCAAAACCACCGACACCCGTGGGGCCGGGTTTGCCGTCGGCGGTCAGCCAGTGGCGACGTTGCGCCTGTTCACGCTGGAACGCGCCGTCTTTGCTGCTTTCGTACCACTGGTCATGCCAGCGACCTTCAACTAACAAACCCATGTTCAAGACTCCTCAACCGATAAGCGTTGGAGAGGAGTCTATTCGCATAGGTTCGATAAAATAGCGCAAAGGTTCGGGGGTTATGATCGGTTAAATCGATCTGTCCCGGGCATCCCAATATTGCTGGGCAGTTTCGAAGGCTTTTTCGCGGGACTGACCTAGGCCACGCAACGCGAGGGCCATGGTCGAGATCAAGGCCATTTGCGGGTAGCTGTCGACCACATCACCGCGCCAGACCGCTTTCAAGTGTTCAGGATCGAGCGAGGCGGGTTTGACGTGGCGCTGGCTCGACAACTGCGGCCATTCCTCATCCCAGCTTTCGCCGCCGGTCGTGCCGTACAAGTGGCTGTCGGCGTCCGGGTTGATCTCGATTTCGCCGCCATCGCCCTTGACCACAATCGCGGTGTCGCCGAGCAAGCCGCTGGCGTCGCGATGCACCGCCTGGTAGCCGGGGTGGAAAATGCTTTGCAGGCCACAGCGAGCGCCCAGCGGATTGAGGATGCGGGTGAGGGAATGGATCGGCGAGCGCAGGCCCAAGGTGTTGCGCAGGTCGATCATGCGCTGAAGTTGCGGCGCCCAATCCACCAGCGGCATGAACGCCAGGCCACCGTTATCGAGTGCCGTGCCGACCTGCTGCCAGTCGCGGCACAGCGGTATGTTCAACCCGTCCAGCAATTGCTCGCTGTACAGCCGACCTGCCGTGTGCGCGCCGCCGCCGTGCATGAAGATGCGCACACCGTTCTGCGCCAGGCACTTGGCCGCCAGCAAGTACCACGGCAGATGACGCTTCTTGCCGGCATACGTCGGCCAGTCCAGATCCACCGCCATCGCGGGCGGATTAAGACGCTCGCGCAAGGCTTCGGTGAAACCGGCCATTTCCTCGGCGCTTTCTTCCTTGTGCCGCAACAGCATCAGGAAGGCGCCGAGCTGGGTGTCCTCGACCGTGTCGTCGAGCACCATGCCCATGGCTTCCCGCGCTTCGGCCCGAGTCAGGTCACGGGCGCCACGCTTGCCTTTGCCGAGGATGCGCACGAACTGGGCGAACGGGTGTTCGGCGGGCGTTTCGAGGGTCAACGCTGGAAAGTCGGTCATAAGCAATTCGTCGGTTTGGGCAGGCCCGCCAGTTTCGCGGCGAGTTTGGCAGGGGTGCCTTTGAACAGTTTATTCAGGTGCAGGCTGTTGCCTTTTTCCGGGCCGAGCTTCAACGCGGTGTACTTGATCAGCGGGCGGGTGGCCGGGGACAGCTGGAATTCTGCGTAGAAGCTGCGCAGCAATTCGAGGACTTCCCAGTGGTCGGGACTCAGCTCAATGTCTTCGGCGGCGGCAAGCGCAGTGGCAACCTCATTCGACCAGTCACTCAGTTCGACCAGGAAGCCGTCCTTGTCCAATTCGATGGCGCGTGCGCCGACGGTCAGGGAATTCATAGCCAACTGTTGACCTTGTCGTACTGAATCGACAGCTCGACGAAGGCTGGGTAATCGATGGCCTTGGCGACGTCAGAAACCTCCAGCGCGCGAGCCTGGGCGTCTTCGGCCAGTACGAACAGTTTCAACGGGCGAGCCTTCAGCGCGTTGAACGGCGCGGTGCCCGGCTGCAACGCATACACGGCGTCGCCTGTCAGCAGCAGCGCATCGTTCGTGCCGATCACGCGCAGGCAACTGGTCAGGCGGTCATCGCCGAACGGGGAATGAGACAACACATGCAAAGTCGACATCAGAGGGTGATCACCTGGTCGTAACGGTCAATGAGTGCAGTGATTTCCTGGGCGGCCAGCACCTGGGCTTCTTCAAGCGAGCGACCGTTGAGGTCCAGACCCCGTTCGGCAGCGCTTTCGCCACAGACGAACAGATCTTCAACACCGAACATCGGCAGCGCTTGCAGGTTGGCGCTCAGGTCTTTCTGTTGCAGCGCCCTGGCGTCCTGTTTCGCGGCGAGCTGGAATACGCCGTCATCGAGAAACAGCAAACCGATCGGCAGGTCGAACGCGCCACCGGCCAACACGATGTCCAGCGCTTCCCGAGCGCTCGGCCCGGACCACGGGGCCTGACGGCTGATGATCAATAGGGATTTAGCCATCTCACGCGCCTCCGAAACAGATCAGGCGGTCAGCGTCTTGCACCGCGTCATGCAACTGGCCGAGGCCGGACAATTCCCACGGCGCGCCCACGGAAGCGGCGTCACGCTGATAGCGCCCGGCTTCCTCTGCGTTCAACACGCCACGGCGCAGAGCGGCGGCGATGCACACGACGCCGTCCAGCTGATGCTCGGTGACAAAGTTGCGCCATTGTTTGGGCAGGTCCAGCTCATCCTGCGGGGTGACCACGCTACCGGACGCGTTGTAGACACCGTCCTGATAGAAAAACAGTCGGACAATCTCATGCCCGCCGGCCAGCGCAGCCTGGGCAAACAGCAAGGCACGGCGCGAGGAGGGCGCATGGGCGGCGGAAAACAGCGCGATGGCGAACTTCATGACGGACTCGATCAGCAAAACTGTGGCCATGATAAAGCTTTATCGGCGGGGCGGCGAAGGGGGTTTTTCCGGACACCGAGTCGCCCCCTTCGCGAGCAAGCCCGCTCCCACAAGGGATTTGCGTCGTACAGAACATTGAAATCCACCACAGAACCCTGTGGGAGCGGGCTTGCTCGCGAAAGCGGACTACCGGGCAACTGAAATGTTGGATCTAACGCGGCATATAACCCAACTGCCAACGCCGCGGAATCTTCAGCGACAGCAACCCGATCGCCCCGGCCAGCAACCCGCTGACAAACAACGCCTTGAGCCCAAGGTGATGTTCCAGCACCGCGCCCAGTACCGCACCGGCAAACATCCCGGTCCAGGGAATCAACTGAACCCGCCAGCCATTGCGCCGCTCACCGAGCATCCACCGCCCCAGCCCACGGCCAAAGCGCGACAGGGCGCCGGTGACGTAGGTGAGGCCAACCGGCAGGCCATTCACTTCTTCCACGGCCGCATTGAGCATGCCCATGGCGATGATTGCCGCCAGCAGCGCGGGCAATTGGTCGTCATAAGGCCAGGCTGCGGCGCCGCAGAGCAGCATCGCGATGCACAGCAGCAAGGGCAGCGCCCGGCGGCCACCGAGGCGGCTGACGACAATGCCCAAGGCATTACCGACGATGAACGTGGCGACGAGAATCAACAGGCGCAGTGTCAGCCCGAGATCGCCGTCGCTGATGGCCACGGCAAGGCGGGTGGTGTTGCCGCTCATGAAAGAAACAAAATCGCCGCTGGCCATGAAGCCAATGGCGTCGGTCATGCCGGCAAGCACCGAGAGGGCGGCTACCAGCGACATGCCGACGCGTCCGCGCCATTTCTGGATATGCAGGTGGCCCGGACTGGCGCGAGAAGTCGAGAGGGATGGCAACATCGGCGAAAGTCGTCCTCAGGCAGCGACCGTCACGGTCACTTGGTCAAACCATATAACTCGCAATACTCCAGCCAGTCCATCCCGGCCATCTCGGCCACTTCCTTGTGCACTTCCAGGCGTTGAGCCTGATAGTCCTCGGCCGTCGCGGCGGTCAGTTGCAGTGTCAGCTCCCAGGCAAACAGACCCAGGCGCTCGGCTTCGGCTTCGAAGGCCTCATGCAAGCGCTCCTCGCGATACTGCGCTGCGGTCTCGCCCTTGGCCTGAGCCAACAGCGGGTTGAGGTTGTCGAGTTCATTGCGCAGTTCAGGGCGCTCATCGAGAAACTTCTTCAGCGCCTGTTCGTGTTGCTGTTCGGTTGCCGCCATGGTCGCTCCTTGAGGCTGGGGTTACGAAGTTTGCTTCTTGCTGGCCTTGGCCGCAGCGGCCAGGCACTCGAGGGCAAACTGCTCGGGGTAGGTCATCTGGATCGGCGTGGTTTCGCCTTTGACGGTGCGTTCGCCGTCGAGGATGTAACGGATTCGTTTGTCGGTGACGCCAATTCGCTTGGCGATCCAGGACGGCGTCTGACCGATCTGGCTGATCAGCTTGTCCGCGTATTCGGCGGTCGGTTTGTAAAACTCGGCGTTGGGGGTCATGGCCTTTCCAGAAAAATGAGCCCGAAAAAATGGGCGATGCGACGTTAATGGCGCGACAGGGTGCGCGAATCGTCACTCGGTGTCGCGGTATAAATGAAGTAAAGCAGAACGATACGCCGTGCCACGGTGATACAGTCCGCTTTTTCTTGATGAGCGAACACAATGCGAATTCTGATGGTGGCGCTGGCCGCAACGTTGCTGGCGGGATGCGCCGGCTCGGTGATGAACGATGCCCGCACCAAAGCCCCGTACAAAACCCTGAACTCGGACAAACCGGAAAAAGTCGTCGCCCAGTGCGTGCAGTTTTCCTGGCAGGACGAAGCGGTGTTCGGCGTCGATGCCGGCGCGTATTTGCAGCCGGGTGAGAAGGGTGGGTCCACTGTCTACACGCGTTCGGCGGAGTCCTTTGTCGACGTGACCACTGATGCTTCCGGTACCGTGTTGAGTTACTACGCGCAGCAGGACGACTTTGTGGCCAAGCGCCGCCTGGCGGCGCTCGCGACCTGCCTCTGATCTGAAGGCTGACGCAATACCCCCTGTGGGAGCGGGCTTGCTCGCGAAGAGGCCGTGTCAGTCGACATCAATGGTGTCTGACACACCGCATTCGCGAGCAAGCCCGCTCCCACAGGGGTTTGGTGTGGATCATATGAGCAGTTTTAGACGTCGTTGATCAGGCGCTTCTGGAAAAAGAGGCGCTTATGCCCCGGCGGATAGTCGGCAATCTGCCCCAACTCGCTATAACCCAGTTTTTTGTAGAAATCCGGCGCCTGGAAGTCGAAGGTATCGAGCCATACCCCGACGCATTCCTTTTCCCGTGCCAAGTCTTCGGCCATCTGCATCAGCTTAGAGCCCAGGCCTTTTCCCCGGGCCTGTTCAGGCACCGAGAGCAAGTCGATAAACATCCATTGGTAAAACACTCGACCGTAGAGCCCGCCGAGGATCTCGCCGTTGTCGTCACGCACCAGCAAGGCAAATGTCTCCTGCGTCGAGACACCGGCCTTTGAGGCGTTATAGGCACGCAAGGGCAGCAGGATTGCTTGCCGTTCTTCATCCGTGGGGTTCAGCGACTGTTCAATACGCAGGGTCATCCGCTACATCCTTATGGCTTTGGAAAAAACAGGCCCAAGCCTATCGCGCCAAGCAGCCGCAGTTCCAGCGCTTCAGGTGGAACCCTCGCTCGCGCCCGGATGTCTAGCCTAAACAGCGTCATTCCAGAACGCGGCCAATGAGGATCACCCCGTGAATATTTTTGAAGCCCTGCGTGAAAGTCACGACCGCCAGCGCACCTATGCCGACGCACTGATCAAGACCAGCGGCGACACCCCGGAGCGGGTCGAGGCTTACAAACAGCTCAAGTCCGAACTACAGGCCCACGAAACCGCCGAAGAACGCCACTTCTATATCCCGCTGATGGAGTTCGACAATGGCGTCGATCTCAGCCGCCACGCCATCTCCGAACACCACGAGATGGACGAGATGATGGAAGAACTGGATGAGACGGACATGTCCAGCCCGGCCTGGCTGGCGACCGCCAAGAAGCTGTCCGAGAAGGTCCATCACCACTTGAAGGAGGAAGAGCAGAAGTTCTTCCAGATGGCCGGCAAGCTGCTCGACGACAAGCAAAAAGAGACCCTGGCCGGACAATACGAAAAGGAATACAAGGCGCAGCTTTCCTAGGCTGGGCAATGTCCCCGATTGCTGGCTAGCGGTGTAATCCTTCTACGACAAGGGGCGTAGGACTTGGCTCAATACACTGGTTATATATCCAGTATTATCGGGCTATTGGCCGGTCAGCGTCTCCCGAAGCAGTCATCGGGTCGATGGACAAAAAAACCAGCTCCGTTAGGTTGGAGGCCTCTCCTCAGGAAGGAGAGTTCTTAAATCAACGGAGTGATAAAAATGAACCAGCCTCAGACTCAACCCCAACTTCGACACGGTCGTGTCACGTCCCCCTCCAGCCGCGGTGCGGTCGCCGTCGAGCTGGGGCTGCTGGGTAACTGGCAAGTCAACGAAATGGAAGGCGGCAAGAACTTCCCGTCGCTGACGGCGGGGCCATTTGCGGCGCCGTATCAAACCGACAGCGACAGTGTCACGCCACCCGCCGATGGCAACATCCTCAGCGGTGGCAAGACGGATGCCCGTGACTGCATCAACTTCACCAACGAAGAAATGAGCCTCAAGCTCGGCCGACCATTCACCTGGCCTTTGCTGAATGTCGATCCGGGCCAGACCTTCAAGGTCACCTGGGAATACACCGCGCCCCACGTGACCCGCGGCTACAGCTGGTTCATCACCAAGGATGGCTGGAACCCGAAACAGCGCATCAACCGTGCGCAACTGGAGCCGAAATCGTTCTTTGACGACTTCTACACCCAGGTGCCGTACTACAGCCATTCCGCTGAGATGAAGGCCAAGGTCAACCACGAAGTGAAATTGCCGGGCAACAAAAAAGGCCATCACGTCATCGTGCTGATGTGGATCGTGGCCAACACCGGCAACGCCTTCTACCAAGCGTTCGACGTGGACTTCAAGTAATCCCGCAGCGTTAATCCCCCACACGGGAGTTCAGCCGTCGTTATGGGCCGTTGATCAATGGCAAACAGCTCGCTTCCCACGAAGAAGAGCGCGCGGTGCCTGACGTCGCCAGCCAGCAGTAAAAAAGACGCCCGGCAGAGATGCCGGGCTTTTTGGTTTTCGCCTACCATGGGGATCTTCTGACGAAAAAAGGATGCGTTGTGATGGCGAACACAGCCGAAAGGGTCAACATCATTGAATCCCAGGTGTTGTCCCACGACTGGTACCTGCTGAAGAAAATCACCTTCGACTACCTGCGTAATAACGGCGACTGGCAGCGCCAGACTCGCGAGGTGTACGACCGTGGCAATGGCGTGGCGATTCTGTTGTTCAATCGCGAGAAAAGGACCGTCGTCCTGACGCGTCAGTTTCGGTTGCCGGTGTTCGTCAACGGCCACGATGGTTTGCTGATTGAAGTGGCGGCGGGGCTGCTCGAAGGTGCGGCACCTGAAGAACGCATCCGCGCCGAAGCCGAAGAGGAAACCGGCTATCGCGTTCACCACGTGCAAAAGGTCTTCGAGGCCTACATGAGCCCAGGCTCGGTGACCGAAAAACTGCACTTCTTCATCGCCGAATATGACGCCGCGTCGAAAGTCAGCGAGGGTGGCGGGCTGGAAGAAGAGACTGAAGAACTCGAAGTGCTGGAGTGGACATTCGACGAGGCGCTTGAGGCGTTTTATCGCGGGGAGATCTGCGACGCGAAGACCATCATGTTGTTGCAGTATGCGGCGATGAAAAATATCTTCATCTGAACAACGCGTGCCCTGTAGCAGCTGCCTCGCGGGGCTCGACAGCTGCTACAGGTGTTTTGGTCAGTCAGAATAGCTCGCCCGTTCGACTGGCCCCGGACCACTCGCACCCCTCCAGCGTCAACAACCGCTCCTTCGCCTCAAGCCCACCCGCAAACCCTGTCAACTTCCCCGACGCCCCAATCACCCGATGACACGGCGCGACAATCGAGATCGGGTTCTTGCCATTCGCCGCGCCCACCGCCCGGACCGCACTCGGATTGCCAATCTGCTCGGCGATTTCGCTGTAACTGCGCGTCTCGCCAAACGGAATGGTCAGCAGCGCCTGCCACACCTTTTTCTGAAAATCCGTCCCGGCAAAATCAAGCTCCAGCTCGAAGCGATTCCGCGTGCCGGCGAAGTATTCCTGCAACTGTTTCACGGCGCGCACGAGGATCGGGTTGTCCGCCGCTTCAGTCATCGGCCCGAGCCGTACGCGGTTCGGTTTGTCGTTTTCCCAGAGGATGGCTGCCAGTCTTGAATCTTTTGCGACCAGCTTCAGCTCGCCGACCGGAGACGCCAGGGTGGTGAAGGTGTAGGTCATGCCGGCGAACTCCGCGCAAGGGCTGAACAGAGGCCAAGCATACTGTCTCGACGAGGAGGCGCAATACGTAATCCCAGCCATACTTGCCTCTGCTTTGAAACGTTTCCTCCGTTTTTAAACAGAGCCTAAAAACAAAAAGAGACCGACTCATGAAGTTCGAACCTTTTGCCAAATCGCTGATTGCGACCTCCTTGGCGCTCAGCTGCCTCAGTGCATACGCGGCCTCGGTAGCCCCGGTTGCGGCCGAAAACGGCATGGTCGTCACGGCCCAGCATCTGGCCTCCCATGTGGGCGTCGACGTACTCAAGAACGGCGGCAACGCCGTCGATGCCGCGGTCGCGGTGGGTTATGCGCTGGCGGTGGTCTATCCCGCGGCGGGTAACCTGGGTGGTGGCGGTTTCATGACCGTTCAACTGGCGGACGGGCGCAAGACGTTCCTTGATTTCCGCGAAAAAGCGCCCTTGGCCGCCACGGCCAACATGTACCTCGATAAAGAGGGCAATGTCGTGCCGGACCTGAGTACCCGTGGCCACCTGGCCGTTGGCGTGCCAGGCACCGTGTCCGGCATGGAACTGGCGCTGAAGAAATACGGCACCAAACCCCGCAAGGAAGTGATCGCCCCGGCGATCAAGCTCGCCGAAGACGGATTCGTGCTGGAACAGGGCGATGTCGAATTGCTGGAATACGCCACCGACGTGTTCAAGAAGGACATCAAGGATTCCGGTGCGATCTTCCTGAGCAATGGCGAGCCGATGCAAGTCGGGCAAAAACTGGTGCAGAAGGATCTGGCGAAAACCCTGCGGGAAATTTCCGAGAAGGGTGAAGACGGTTTCTACAAAGGCTGGGTGGCCGACGCCATTGTCACCTCCAGCCAGGCCAACAAGGGCATCATCACCCAGGCCGACCTCGACAAATACAAGACCCGCGAACTGGCACCCATCGAGTGCGACTACCGGGGTTATCACGTGGTCTCGGCACCGCCGCCAAGCTCCGGTGGCGTGGTGATCTGCGAGATCATGAACATACTCGACGGCTACCCGATGAAAGACCTGGGCTACCGCTCGGCCCAGGGCATGCATTACCAGATCGAAGCGATGCGCCACGCGTACGTGGACCGCAACAGCTACCTCGGCGACCCGGACTTCGTGAAAAATCCGATCGCGCACCTGCTGGACAAGAACTACGCGACCAAAATTCGCGCCGCGATTGATCCGAAAAAGGCCGCCGTATCCAGCGAACTCAAACCCGGTGTAGCCCCCCATGAAGGCAGCAACACCACGCATTACTCCATCGTCGACAAATGGGGCAACGCGGTATCGGTAACCTACACCCTCAACGACTGGTTCGGCGCCGGGGTGATGGCCAGCAAAACCGGGGTCATCCTCAACGACGAAATGGACGACTTCACCTCGAAAATCGGCGTGCCCAACATGTACGGCCTGGTGCAAGGCGAAGCCAACGCCATCGCGCCCGGCAAGGCACCGCTGTCGTCCATGAGCCCGACCATCGTCACCAAGGACGGCAAGGTTGTGATGGTCGTCGGCACCCCCGGCGGCAGTCGCATTATCACCGCCACCTTGCTGACCATCCTCAACGTGATCGACTACGGCATGAACATCCAGGAAGCGGTCGATGCACCGCGTTTCCACCAGCAATGGCTGCCGGAAGAGACCAACCTGGAGACCTTCACCACCAGTCCGGACACGGTGAAGATGCTCGAAAGCTGGGGGCACAAGTTTGCCGGGCCGCAGGATGCCAACCATGTGGCGGCGATCCTGGTGGGCGCGCCTTCGCTGGAAGGCAAACCGGTGGGCAAGAATCGCTTCTATGGGGCCAATGACCCGCGCAGGAATACCGGTCTATCGCTCGGTTATTAAGGGTTGTTTTTCAAAGGGGACAGATCTATTTTCTGTCCCCTGATCCACCGACCTCTCAAGGAAGGAACCATGACCACTGCACTGCTGATCATCGATGTCCAGCACGCCTTGTGCGCTGGCGAGTACGAATGCTTTGAGATCAAACGCGTCATCGAGAACATCAACGGCCTGAGTGCCAAGGCCAGGGAGGCAGGGATTGCGGTCATCCTCATCCAGCACGAAGAAAAGGGCGACCTGCTGCAACATGGTTCTGAGGGCTGGAAACTGGCCGAAAGCCTCAAGACTTCGCCGGAAGACCTTCGCGTGCGAAAAACAAATCGAGATTCGTTCTACAAGACCCACTTACAATCCCAATTACAAGATATGGGCACCGACCGCCTGATCATCTGCGGGCTGCAAACCGACTATTGCGTCAACGCCACCGTCCGCCAGGCCTTGAACCTGGGCTATGACGTGGTGCTCGCCGCCGATGCGCATTCCACCGTCGACAATGGCAACCTTGCCGCCGAAGACATCATCGCCGAGCACAACGCAGACCTGGCGCACTTGACGGGGCCCGTGGCCCGGATCGACGTCATTCCATCCAGCGAAATACGCGTTTAAGCACCGAAAATATCGATCAACTCCGTGAGGAACGCACTCACCAGATCCCGCTGACGCGCCGAATGCCGAACCGCCGCATGAAAGCCGACCTCATAGCGCAGCAACTCGGGATTCAGCGGATGCAACTGCCCCAGCTGTTCATGCTTCGCCGCATAGTGCTGCGGCAGAAAGCCCAAATGCTGCCCCGACAGAATCAGCAGCGCCGCGCCGTCCATGCTGTCGGTGAGTACGGTCAGGCGTTCGATCGAGGTGGGCGCGGGCATTTCCGGCAACGGGTGGCTTGGCCATACCCAGTCGTAATCGCGGACATCATCCCGGGTCAACTTACCCACCTGCTCGAACAGCGGGTGAGCCGGGGCGCAGTAGGCGATCTGGGTTTCCTGGAACAACGGGAAGTAATCGATGTTGGGCAAGCGGTGCCAGAAGTAACCGATCGCCAGATCGATATGGCTGTTGATGATTTTCTCTTCCAGCAGCGACGACGACAGTTCCGTGAAGTGAAAATACAGGCCTTCATGGCGGGCCCTTAAACGCGCGATAGCCAGGGCGATTTTCTTGTTGGCAACCGGGTCGATCTGACCGAGCAAACCGATGTTGATGTTGCCCGACACCTTGCGATTGATGTGCTGGACTTCAACCCGAAAACCTTCGGCCGCCGCCAGCAGTCGGCGGGCCGCCTCGACAAACTGGCCGCCCTTGGGCGTCACCGAAAAACCGCCGCGCCCGCGCTCACACAGACGAAATCCCACCCGCGCTTCCAGCGTCGCCAATTGCGCACTGATGGTCGGCTGAGTGGTGTTGAGCGCGGTTTGCGCCGCCGAGATGCCGCCCGCCTCAACGACGGTCAGAAAGACCCGGATCAAACGCAGATCCAGCTCCGATACAGTGCCCAGCATGGGTGTCCCTCAAGGTTCAGTCACATAGACGCAGATCTATGTAAACAGTGTGCCTGCGATATTTTATAGCCCTGATCAAGGCCCTACATTGCAATGAAACCGGCGCTTTGCCCATAAAAACAACAATCAACTGCATAGGAACAATCGTATGTCAGGGTCTCCTCATTCTGCGCACGCCCTCGAGGCGAGTGGCGGGTTGGCCATCGAAGGCCACTCGATCGATTACATTCCGGAAAACGAACGTCACGCCAAACTCAGCAGCCAGGGGCCTTTCTGGTTCTTGGGCAACTTTCACTTCTTCACCATCTCCATCGGTTTTGTCGGTCCGAGCCTCGGCTTGTCGGCGCTGTGGACCGTGGTCGCCGGTGCGCTCGGGATCATGTTCGGCACCATTTTCATGGCCTTCCACGGCTCGCAAGGTCCCAAAATGGGCCTGCCGCAAATGATCCAGTCCCGTGCCCAGTTTGGTTATCGCGGCGTGATCCTGGCCTTGATGGCGACGATGTTTGTCTTCGTCGGCTTCAACGTGGTGAACATCTCGCTGATCATGAACGGCCTCGAACACGTCTTCGGCATCGACCCGACTATTGTCGCCGTTGCCGTGGTGTTGATCGGCGCGCTGCTGTCGATCTACGGCCACGACCTGATGCACAAAGCCTTCAAGTGGGCGTTACTGGCGACCTTGCCGCTGTATGCGCTGGTCACCATTGCCTTGATGTTCGGCGCCGGCCAGGAAGGCGTCGCACCGGCGACCGATCTGGGCTTCAGTTGGGTGGCGTTCGCCACGTTGTTTGCCATCGGCGCGAGCTACAACATTTCCTATGCGCCGTATGTCTCCGACTATTCCCGTTACCTGCCGAAAAACACCAGCCGGCCAAAACTGATCGCCGCCATCTTCATCGGTGCATCGTTGTCCGGCGGCTGGATGATCGGCCTTGGCGCCTGGCTCGCGCAGCAGTTGAAAGCGGCGGACGCGCTGGTGGCGCTGAACCAGGTCGGATCGTCGATGATCCCAGGCCTGGGCAATGTGCTGGTCATCGTCTCGGTGCTGGGCTTCCTGCCGATCATCGCGCTCAATACCTACAGCGCCATGCTGACCTTGTTGACGGGCGTCGACTCGATCAAAAAAATCACGCCGACACCCCGTGCCCGAGTGATGTCCATCTCCGCAATCAGCCTCATCCTGTTGACCTGCGTACTCTCGATCAAAGGCGACGGCATCGCGCTGTTGAACACCTTCCTCGTGCTGCTGTTGTACTTCCTCGTGCCGTGGACTGCGGTCAATCTGGTCGACTACTTCTTCGTGCGCAAAGGCCGCTACGCGATCCCGCACTTCTTCACGCCGAAGGGCATTTATGGCGCCTGGCAATTCCGCGGGATCGTTTCGTACCTGATCGGTTTTGCCGCGATGGTGCCGTTCTTCTACATCTTCGACGCCGCTGCCGGCAAAGAGGTGTTCGTCGGCCCGCTGGCGCGCATGCTCGAAGGCGTGGACATCGCCTGGCTGGTCGGCCTGGTGGTTTCCGGCCTGACGTACTACCTCCTCAGCCGCTCGATCGATCTCGAATACGAACGCCGAATCATCGACTCAATCACCGAGAGCGACATTGTTTCCATGGCTAATCAGCCAGCGGAGGAGGGACGTTGAACAGCGTGAAAAATACCGTGGTCGCCTGCTGCCAGGTGGCACCGAAAATAGGCGACCTTGCTTACAACCGGACACTGACTGAACGTGCGATTCGTTCGGCGGCATTGCAGGGCGCGCAAGTGGTGGTGCTGCCCGAACTGGTGCAAAGCGGTTACCTGTTTGCTGACCGTGACGAAGCGCTGTCCTTGTCCGAAACAACCGACGGACCAACCTTGCGTCTGTGGACGGCGCTGGCGAAGGAACTGAACGTCGTTGTAGTGGGCGGATTCTGCGAGCGACTGCAAGGCGATGAACTGGCCAACAGCGCGGCGATGATCGATGCCCAAGGCCTGCGCGCCGTGTACCGCAAGGCGCATTTGTGGGACGCCGAGAGCGAAATATTCAGCCCCGGCAACGACGCACCGCCGGTGGTCGAAACCGTCCATGGAAGGATCGGCATGCTGATTTGCTACGACCTGGAGTTTCCGGAATGGGTGCGGTTGCCTGCACTTGCCGGCGCAGAATTGCTCTGCTCGCCCGTCAATTGGCCCGATGGGCCGAGGCCGCCCACCGAGCGCCCGGCCGAAGTGGTGCGGGTTCAGGCCAATGCGTCGGTGAACCGGATGTTCATTGCCGCGTGTGATCGGCATGGGCATGAACGCGGGGTGGGTTGGGTGCAGGGTTCGGTGATTGTTGATGCAGATGGTTATCCGTTGGCCGGGCCGGCGGAGCAGGGGGGCGAGCAGATTTTGCTGGCGACACTTAACCTTGCCGAGGCGCGGAACAAGCGGATCAGTGCGCGTAATGATTTGCATCGGGATCGGCGGCAGGGGTTGTATGGGTGCAGTCACAGATAGGCTGAATATTCAAACGCACATCACCCGAGACAGTCACCCCCACCCACGTCGAAGTGGGTGGGGGGGCTCAGGCTATTGCGTTAACCAGCCCCTAACTGGCATGGCGGTGCAAATCAGCTTTGCAAAAATGCCAGCAGATCGGCGTTGACCTTATCGGCATGAGTAGTCGGAATACCGTGCGGTGCACCTTTGTAGGTGATCAGCTTGCCGTTCTTGACGAGCTTGGCCGACAACACTCCGGAATCTGCATAAGGAACAACTTGATCATCGTCACCATGAATGACCAACACCGGGATCGTGATCCCCTCCAGGTCTTTGGTGAAATCGGTCTGCGAGAAGGCGACGATGCCTTCGTACTGCGCCTTGGTGCTCCCCATCATTCCTTGGCGCCACCAATTCTGGATTACGCCTTCTGATGGCTTCGCGCCGGCCCGGTTATAGCCGTAGAAAGGGCCGGCAGGAACGTCGCGGTAGAACTGTGCGCGGTTCGCCGCAACCTGCGCTTGAAAGTCATCGAAGACAGATTTCGGTGTGCCACCCGGATTGCTGTCGGTTTTGACCATCAATGGAGGCACTGCGCTAATTAGAACGGCTTTGCTCACGTTGCGCTCACCATGCCGCGCAATATAACGCACCACCTCACCACCGCCTGTGGAGTGGCCAACGTGCATCGCACCCTGGGTGCCGAGCTTTTCGACTACTGCAGCGACATCGTCGGCGTAATGGTCCATGTCATGGCCGTCCCAAACCTGACTGGAGCGACCGTGCCCCCGACGATCGTGTGCGATGACGCGGTATCCCTTATTTACGAAGAACAGCAGTTGTGAATCCCAATCGTCGGAGCTTAGAGGCCAGCCATGGTGGAAATGAATGACCTTGGCATCGCGAGGACCCCAGTCCTTGTAGAAAATCTCGACGCCGTCTTTGGTAGTTACCGTTGCCATATCGTGTACTCCTTGCGTTTTGCTTAGAGGTAGCGGGAGGTGGTTGCTGGATGATGCTAGCGTGGGTAGAGCAAAGTAGCTCACTGCAATGGCGCCCCCGAGGAGTAATTGGCGGCGGAGCCTATCGACGTCATGGCCGTTTTGAGCATTCGGTTTCAGAATTTTTTTCATTGCTATACTTCCGATTATTCAGTGAACGGCCCATTTCCTGAACAGTGATGAGTCGTCAATGTGGTGGTCGGCTAAAACATGCAGTTTGCGAGATTGAATTGAGGATTGAGCATAGGCGACCCCTTGGTGAATATGATTAGTTGACGGTCATTTTAGGCTTATACACATTCATTGAAACGGTTGAGATTGACATTGCTGCGTTAAAAAACTGACAAAATCACTGAGATTGCATTGCTGATCTATCCCGATCGTCAAATGGCCGCGATGATACAAATTCATTGAAACTGACGAGGTCGACAGTGTTGCGATCAAAAACGGAAAACATTACAGAGATTGCATTACTGATCTATCCCGATTGCCAAATGGCCGCGATTTATGGTCTGACTGATCTATTTCGAATCGCCAATGAGTGGGCAGCCTATCCGCATGAGGATAATCGCCACAGCCGCATCCGCGTAACGCATTGGCAACTTGATCCTGCGTTGGGAAGTATCGAATGCCGTTGGGATAGCGATCCTGGTGAGGCGCATTCCCCGACCTTCGCTATCGCACCTCCTAGCGTTGCGATGCCCGATCGCATGTCTGCGATGCCCCCCGAGGCGGCATGGTTGACCGGACTGCACAGGAGTGGCGTAATCGTCTGTTCGATATGTGCAGGCGCATTTGTACTGGCCCAGACCGGCCTTCTCGCACGACGGCGAATTACCACTCACTGGGCATTTGCCGAACTCCTTTCCCGTACGTGTCCCGACGCTCAGGTCGTGACTGAGAAAGTTGTGATTGACGACGGAGATATCATTACTTCAGGTGCGATGCTTGCCTGGAATGATCTTGGTCTCTTGATCGTTGATCGGATTATGGGGGCCAGTGTGATGCTAGCCACTTCGCGTTTCATGCTTAGCGAAGGGGTGCGCGACGACCAGCGATCATTAGAAGGATTTCTCCCAAGGCTTGATCACGATGACAATGCAATACTGGCGACCCAGCACTACATTCTTTCTTCGCCTGGCGTGAATCACACTATATTCAGCCTGTCAGAGCGATCTCATCTTACGGAAAGGACCTTTATTCGGCGCTTTCAAAAGGCAACAGGATTGAATCCCGCCCACTACGTCAAGCAGGCAAGAATGGCCAAGGCGCGGGATGCTCTCCAATTGGGAGACCGGCCGATTATGCAGATTGCAGCCGCATTGGGGTACGACGATGTGAGCTCGTTTCGAAAGGCTTTTCAGTCTGTCGTTGGCATGTCTCCCACCGCGTATCGCCAGCATTTTCGAGGCAGACGAGGGAGCCGGTAACTCGAATTACCCAGTGTTTCCCAGGTTAAGAATGTAGTACTTGCCGTCTATTCTTAATCGAATAACAAACCGATGAGATTCCATCCTACCCCGATAGTAAAAATAAGAAGAATGAGTATGGACGTTAGAGTTATCGACTCATGGGGCATGATGGTAGCTCCATAAAATAGCAACGTACGATGAGTGGCAAACTTAGGTCTGAGCATTCATTAACTATTGAATGCATATGCCTGGAGAGTGCCGCTGACCCGGTTGAAACAGCTTGGCTCTTTAGATCGATGTTCTAGTTAGTGTTCAGCAAGCTTTATGCCAAACTTCAACAGCGTATAAGTCCTGCCACTTTAACCAATGTTTTGGCCTGTTTCGATATGGGCCTTGGATAAACAAAGCCCGTTTATGGGGGTGTTTCCTCTGAAGTGGGGAGGTGTTTTTAAAGTGTGTTCTGGAGGCGCTAAACCTGAACTAACTGATTGAGAAACTCTGGACCGAATGCTGCCGGTCGCTAGTGGCTGGAATCGATGGCTGCCGTATGAAAGGCAGCTATCGACCCATTGAGATTTCCGCCCAGGAACACAACCTGCCACGCCGCGAGCAGCCTTCCGGGCCATTCCTGACCAAGCCTGCGGCGTTGCGGTCATGTCAGCGTGTTACCGGGGTGCCGAGACCGCCACGGTCACCGTCGCCGGTGTCGATAGCGCGCCCTTGGTATCGCTGGCTTGATAGGTAAAGCTGGCGACGAACGATGCGGCGATTGTGGGCGGTGGTGTGTAGATCACACGTAGGCCGTCGGTGCTGACTGTGACCGTGCCCTTGCCGGCGCTCGGTTGCGTCAGACCCACCACTTTAAGTGGCACATTACCGTCAGGGTCGGAGTCGTTGGCCAGGACATTGATGGTCAGCGGTTTGCCGTCTCTGTTGGTGGCGCTGTCGGGTTTGGCGACCGGTTTTTTGTTTTCGCCTTCGCCCGTGCGGAAGGTCGGCAGCGCCGCCGAGTTCACATAGGTGACGCCGTCCCAGCCGGGCAGGGGCGTTGGCATCAACTGAAACTGACCGGGCCGCTCGATGTCCCAGCGCAGCAGCATCGAAGTGTCCTCATGCTGGGTGTTGTGGCAGTGCTCCATGTAGGTCCCGGCGAACTCGCGGAAGCGGATCGCCATTTCGACATCCACTGAACTGTCGATGCCCTCGCCAATGCGATAGACGTCCTTGCGCGCCCATTTTTCCCATTCCGGCGGCGCCTTGCCGTCGCGGTTGAGGACGATGCCTTCTTCGAAGTGCACGTGCACCGGGTGGTTCCAGCCGTTGCCGCCGTTCCTGATTTTCCACACCTCAAGGGTGCCGTCGCCGGAGTACCCGGCATCCGTCGGACCGTTGGCCAGTTGCGGAGCAGCGCTGATTCGCCGTGAGTCCATCTGATAGCCAAAACCACCGTCGGTCTTGATGGTCCAGGGAGCTTCGTCGGTGCCATCGGAGCGACCGAAGATGAACTCGCGATGCCGCGCCAGTTTGAGTTTGGCCTGCACCGTCGGATCGTCACGGTTGAGGGTCAGCGGAATCATGATTTTACCCACCGCCTTGCCCGGTTTGGCCGGCTCGTACTCGGCAGGGTTCATGCTCACATCCGTGCCGCTGTAAGGCTGCACCACCATTTGCATGAATTTGCCCACCACCGGGTCGCCGCCGTCCCATTCCAGTCCTTTGCTACCCAGCTTGAGCACCGCTTTGTACTTCCCGGACAGTACATCCGCCAGGCTCACCGGTTCTATCTCTGGCCCCCTGCCGCCCTGGTGCACCATCAGGTTGACGAAGTACAGCTTGTCGCCAGTCTTGATCCCGTTTTTCGCGAAGTTGACGATGATGTCGTAACGCTCGGCGATGCCCTGGGTCGGCAGGATAGCGTTGTGGTCCTGCATGTCACCGTCGCCGTCCATATCCATGCTGCCGTCGAACGGCACGGCGTGCTCCATGATGTTGCCGTCGTTACCAATCATGTGGAACGGCACGCGCGCATAAGACACGCCGGAACCTGCCGGTCCGGGGAATTCGCCGCCGCTACCGACGATTTCACGCACCAGCGCGATCCGGAAGTAGCGCGACACCGAGCCGTTGAGGATGCGGAAACGATAGCTGCGAGCACGCACGTTCAGGCGCGGCTGGTACTGCCAGTTGACCAGGATCTGATCGCCGAGGAAGCCGTCGGTGTTGAACGGGTTGAACCACAGCTGGCCGTTCTTATCCCAGGCCTTGTCGGCCACCATGAGGTTGACATCATAGTCGCGGTTGCCCCAGGGCAGCGCCGAACCGCTGGGCAGGCGCAGATTGACGCCGTCCTCGACCGCCTCGTTACCGCGATCGAGGGCGCTGTAGTAGTTCATCATCACCGCGTTGCCCTTGTAGACGTTCTGCGCGGTGAAATCGAGCATGTGGTCGTGGAACCAGTGAGTACTCATGGTCTCGCGCCAGTCGCCTCGAATCTTGATGGTGCCGTTGTTGCAGGTCTTCAGGCCCGGGGTGGCGTCGTTGACGAACAGGGTTTCGCCCGGGGCGCAGGGGAACGCCGCGCGAGGGTCTTCAGCCTTGGTGTTGATGGTGTCGTAGCCGGCCAGTTGCATTGGCCAGCGATAGTCGTAGTACTGCCCCGGAAAGAAAAACGCATTGGTATAGCCGTCGCTTTCGGCCGGGTTGTGGCCGTTGTGTTCGTGGGTGCTGAGGGTGTGCAGGCCGAAACCCATGTTGGCGGCAGGGTCGATCGGCAGGGCGTTGTAGTGACGCATCAGCACCGGTTGGCCATAGCGCACCATCAGCAGTTTTGTTGGAAAGGTGCCGTCGAAGGTCCATAGCGCCTTGTGGTTCTGAATCGGCATTTTGGGGTGAAAACGGGTATCGATGCCTTTGGTGGTGCCCGTGGTGGTCGGGATGTCCGAGGTCTGGTAGTAGAGCCCGCCAGGCCCGAATTCACCGACGGCGTAGTTGTGCATTTGTCGGCGGTCGCGCATGCCGCCGTTGAGTTTGGCGCCGGCTTGCACGGTCTTGAAGGCGACCTGCGGGTAGAACTCGTTCCAGCGCTGATGGGACCAGCCTTTTCCTGGCGGACGACCTTCGGCCGGCGAACCGACCGGATGGCGGTTGAGGAAGGCTTCAATCTGCGATTTCCACGGGTTGCGATCCAGCACGTTGGCGTATTGCGCCGGAAACGGGTAAAGCCCGGGCTGGCGCATGAAGGCTTCCAGTGCCGCACTCGACGGACCGCTGCGAGCGATGCTGTCCGGGTCCTGCTGTGGCGCCGGGCCGGCAAGCGGCACAGGGAAGGTCAGTGTCGGGGCGGGCAGGGTCGGGTCGAGTTTCTCCGTGCCGAACTCCTCCATCAGCAGCAGTTGCTGGGTGTAGGGTTGCGCCCCGAACAACGGGCTGGGTTTGCCGTTGGTGGGGATTTTGAACGAGGTTTGCAGGGCCGGCGGCAGCGCGTTGTCCGCGCGTGGGGTGTTGCGGTCACCGTACGCGCCGTTGGGCAGAGCAATCGCGCCCTGGTTGGTCGGCGGCATTGTTTTCAAGGCTTCCAGCGCTGCCGCAGGGTCGGCGGGCGGGTTGGTATACGCCGAAGGGTCCGTCGGTGGCGGCTGGCTGACATCGTCGAGCGGCACGGCATTGGCGGTGTTGAGCGTAAGGAGCATCGCACAGGGCAGGCTTGACCTGCGCAGCAACACGATGGAATTGCATGGTGGTTTTGCGCGTTTCATTTTTCACCCCTCGCGTGATGCCCCGCCGTCTCCATGTTCGGGACGACAGCTAATGCGGGTACAAGGTGTGGAGCAACAAACGAGCCATTACAGCGGCGCGAAGAAAAAGTTCAGTTTCATTGACTGGCGGCTATAAGTGTGACAAATGATCGAAAGTATGGTGGGTGAAATTCCTCAAAAATGGTTGAATATACCCATTTTTGGTGGGTGTAGTGCCCCGTTTGTGGGAATAATAATTGATCATTTTCGACAGCTAAAAATCAGGCCGTCAACCACCGGAATGCGATTTCATCAGTGTCGGAACGTTGAGAGTGGTTCAGCGGGGCGGTGATAAAAGAGGCGGGATTTGATCAATCAAAGTTACCCGGAAGTGGGGCACCGGTCGGCCATCATTCGGCTCGACCGGCCGACAGGCGAACGTCAGTTGGTGACCAGCAATTCCGGACCAAGGTAGTTATTGATCTGGTCGATATCATCGTCGCCCAGACTGCCCACCGAAGAGGCCAGGCGCAGACGCGACATCAAGTAGCGCAACTTGGCTTCGAACAGATCGTGTTGCGCAACGAAGAGCAGCTCCTGGGCATTGAGGACATCCGAATTGGTGTTGGTGCCGCCTTCCTTGAAACCCTTGCGTGTCGACGTCAATGAGCGTTCGTTGGATTCCACGGCCCGCTCCAGCGCATGAATACGCTTGGCGCCGCTGTGGATGCCGGCATATTCGCGGGTGGTTCCGGAGATGACTTCTTGTCGCGTGGCGTCGAGCTCGTCCAGGGCCTTGTAACTATTGGCGCTGGCTTGGCGTGTCAGTGCGCTGGTACCGCCACCGTTGTACAGCGGGAAATTGACTTCCAGCCCGATTGAGCCGTAGCGGTTGCGTTGATTGAGTTCGGAGATTGATTGGCTGTCGCCCGCCGTGTAGCCGGCAACGAAATCCAGTGTTGGCCAGTGTCCCGCCTTGGCGCGCTTCACTTCTTCTTCAGCGAGGTCACTGCTATGACGGCGCGCATGGATCAGCGGGCTATCGGTCTGAGCCTTGACCAGCCAGTCCTGCAGGTTGCTCGGTAGCAGTGGTGGCGTATCGAAGCCCGGACGCAAGGTGGTCAGCGATTCGGGTGTTTCTCCGATGTGTTCCTCAAGCTTGCGGCGCGCATTGATCAGGTTGTCCTGAGCTTCGATCAGCTCGGCTTCGGCGAGGTCGCGACGAGCGACCGATTCGTCGATGTCGGTGACAGTCCCGGCCCCCAGCTCCATGCGCCGTTTCGCCGAAGCGAGTTGCTCATCGAAGGCGCTCAGCTTGGACTTGGCGAGGACAATAGTTTCGCTGGCCAGGAGCACGTCGAAATAGCTTTCGGCCAGGCGCACCGCAGCGTCCTGACTCTTGGCGTCGAACACTGCGACGCTGTAGTCGGCGCGTTGTTGACCTTGGCGGTATTCGGCCATTTTCTGTTTGTTGAACAGTGGCTGGCGCAAGCGCACATTGGCGCCCTTGGAGTCGTAGTCGAGATCCCTTTCGATGCCGTTCTGGCGCTGGGTGCCATTGACCTTGTTGTCGTAGGCCGAGGCACTGATCTGCGGCAGCAGGCCGGCCTGGCCAATGGCGCGGTTTTCCAGGCCAGCCTGTTTTTCATGCACGGCGGCGCGGTAGACGGGGCCCTGGTACTGCAGCAGGTCCCAGGCTTGTTTGAGGTCCATGGCACTGGCCGGTAGGGACAGCCCCAGCAGGCAGAAGATCAGGCAATGACGGTCCATTTCATTGTTCCTTGAACGAGCTGTCGACTCGCTCGAGCATGGGTTTGAGGAGATAGCTCATCAAGTTGCGCTCGCCGGTCTTGATGGTGACGCTGGCGGGCATGCCGGGACGAATGTGGTTGCTGCCAAGCAGGCTCATGCCGTCGGGCGTGACTTCCACCTGGGCCAGGTAGTACGGCTGCTTGCTTTCCTCGTCGAGCAGGCGGTCGGCGGAAACGGTCTTCACGCGGCCAGGGATGTTGGGCGTCCGGGCATGGTTGAAGGCCGGGAAGGCAATGTCCACGTCAAGGCCGGGGACCATCTTGTCGATGGCCTGTACGGGAATCATCGCGTCGACCTGCAGCGGTTCGTTGTCTGGCACGATTTCCATGATCTTGAAGCCGGGCTGAATGATCCCGCCGATGGTCGCGATGCTCAGGGACTGGACCATGCCATCGATGGGCGAGCGAATGACCGTGTGGGTCACTTCATAATCCAGCGCACGCAGGCGGTCGGCCAGGGTAGTGTTTTCCTTGGCGGTGTCGGTGAGCTGCGATTCGACTTCCTTCTGGTAATCGTGCTGACGCTGCAGGATGCGCAGTTTGATTTCGGTGGCCTGGCTGCGTATGCGAGCGATGTTATTGAGGTTTTCGGCCTGGCCTGCGGAGAGGTCGGCGTTGCTGCGTTCCAGCTCAAGCAGCCGGTTGCGCGGCACATAGCCTTCGGCTGCCAGCATGCGGGTGCCTTGCAGTTCCTGACTGAGGAAGTTGATCTGCGAGGCGCGGGCGCCGTAGACCTGTTGCAGACCCTTGAGCTGCACCGCCGACGCGGCGAGGTTTTCCTGGAGGATGCTGATTTCGCCAGCGAGGCCAGCGCGCCGGGTATCGAGCAATCGTTGTTGCAGATCCATGGCGGCGACCAGGCGGTGGTCGTTGCCGAAATGCTTGAGCAATTCGGGGTCGTAGTTCACCATATCGTGGCCGTCGCGTTCCGCTTCCAGGCGGTTTTCCACCGTCTTGCTGACGATGTACTGGGCGCTGACTGCACCCTGTTCGGCAACGGCACGCAGCGAGTCGAGGCGGACCAGTTCCTGGCCTTTTTTCACGGCATCGCCTTCGCGTACAAGAATGGCCTCCACGGTTCCGCCGCTCAGATGTTGCACGGCTTTGCGATTGCTGGTGACTTTCACCGTGCCTGTCGCGACCACGCCGGCATCGAGCGGCGCCAGCCAGGACCACAGGAGGAAGCCACCGAAGCCGGCGAGTACCAGCCACATGCCCCTGCGCATGGGTTTGCCGACGTCCAGATCCACCACGTTCCGGGGATCGGTGTGAATCATCTCGATGTGTTGGTTCATTTGCATGATCGGTCACTCCCGTGCTTTGACGGAGGCCAGCGGAGTCGACGTGCCTGCAGGCATCACTTGGGTCTTGCGCAGCGCTGCGAATACTTCGTCACGAGTGCCCAGCATCTGAACGCCGCCGTCGCGCAGCATCAGCACCTTGTCGACGGCGCAGAGCACGTTCGGGCGGTGGGAAATCAGAATGACGGTGGCGCCACGGCCCTTGAGTTGGGCCAGCGCATCGACCAGGGCCTTTTCACCGACGTCGTCGAGGTTGGCGTTCGGCTCATCCAGCACAATCAGATTGGGCTCTCCATACAGCGCGCGGGCCAGGGCGATGCGTTGCTTCTGGCCACCGGAAAGCGGGCTGCCATCGGTGCTCAGGCGGGTCTCATAACCCTGGGCAAAACGCAGGATCATCTCGTGCACGCCCGTCGCTCTTGCGGCGCGGATGACCGCGTCGCTGTCCACTTCGCCAAAGCGCGCAATGTTCTCGGCGATGGTGCCTTCGAACAGCTCAACGTCCTGCGGCAAGTAACCTAGCCAAGGGCCCAGTTCGCCCTTGTTCCAGGTGAAGATGTCCGCGCCGTCCAGGCGCACCTTGCCGGCCTGCGCCGGCCAGACGCCGACCAACAGGCGGGCGAGGGTGGATTTGCCCGAGGCGGATGGACCGATGATGCCAAGGCTTTCGCCGGGCGAGAGGTTGAAGCTCACCCCGCGCAGAATCGTGTTGCCGGTGCCGGGGGCGCCGGCAAACACGTTCTCCACCGCCAGCATGCCAAGCGGCCGTTGCAGCGACATGCTGGGTGGCCGGCGCGGATAGTCTTCAAGCATCTCGTTGAGCCGGCCCCAGGCCGAACGGCAACCGAGCAGTTGCTTCCACGACGCGATGACTTGTTCCACCGGGGCCAGCGCACGGCCGGTGAGGATCGAGCAAGCAATCATCATCCCGGGGGTGATCTTGCCTTCGATCGCCAGCAGCGCGCCGGCGCCGAGGATCAGCGACTGCAACGTGATGCGCACGAAGCGCCCGGTGCTGCTGATCAGGGCGGCACGGTCGGAAGCCAGGGTCTGCATTTCGAGGATGCGCAAATGGCTTTGGTACCAGCGCTTGCCAATCGACGGCAGCATCCCCATCGCCTCAATGACCTCGGCGTTGCGCAGGTTGTTGTTGGCGTAGCAGGCGGAGGAGAGGGCGGCCTGATTGGCTTCGGCCAGCGGCTTCTGCGTGGCCTTTTCGGTGAGATACGCCAGGAACACCAGAATCAGCGACCCGATCAGGGTGATCAGTCCGAGCAGCGGGTGGATCAGATAGGCGACCAGCAGGTACAGCGGCGTCCAGGGCGCATCGAAAAAAGCGAACAGGGAATTGCCGGCGAGGAACTGACGCACTTGCGCGAGATCTTGCAGGGCCTGGGCCGGATTGCCTCCGGCACGACTCAGGTTGCGCTCGAACGCAGCAGTGAAGACGCGTCGGTTGAGGTCCATGTCGAGGCAGTTGCCGACCCGGATCAATACGCGAGTGCGGACTAATTCCAGCGTGGACATCAGCAAGAACAACCCAATTACCAGCAAGGTCAACATCGTCAATGTCGTGACGTTGCGACTGACCAGGGCCCGGTCGTAGACCTGGAGCATGTACACGGCTGGCGTCAACATCATGACGTTGATGACGCCACTGAAGCCTGCCAGCGAATAAAAACTGCGGCGCAGACGAAAAATCGCGTCAGCCAGTTCGGATCGGGTGCTCGAGAGCTTGTGCATTTGAAAGACCCTCACCGAAAAAGTCGGTTGTGCCTGCGTCAAAAAAGCAGCAGCAAATGTTGTCGCTAACCATAGATGTAGTTGCGAATGCTTCTCGTGGACACAAGCGATAGCGTTCTTGAAAAAGTTCCATAAATTTTTATGTTCACATGCAGCAGCGTAGGTGGCGTTTGTTTCTCTAGCGATACAGTTTGAAATAACATTTCGCTCTAGCTATTCATCTGAATTTCTATAACTCGTTTAAGAACAGTAAGTTGTCAGACCAGATTCCGATTTTATTTTTTTGCGGCGTAATATTGACATCGCATGGCTATGCAACTTTAGTCATGTGCAAGGGCGCCCGTCTGAAGCTTGCCATCGCTTCGAAAGTGCAAGGCACGGTGGTCCTGAAGGAGCACCGCATGTCGATCATTTCGTTGTGTAGCACGGTGACGGAGCTGTTCAGGAAGTTCTCTTCGACTTCCCGATTCCATGGCCCACCCGCGGCCCGGAATCGCTCTGCCTAATCGCTCAGCGACCTTTCATTTCGCGAATTCCAGGTGCGCCTTACCGGGCGCAGGGGACGGCTTTGCCTGATCTACGCCTGCTCTCGCCAGACAACTGAACCAACGAACTGCGCAAGCCAGCACCTGACTGGGCGCGGGAGGGTTTCATCGTCCCGTGCTTTTCTCCCAATCGATCGAGGACACCGCAATGGCCAATTTCAACAAGTCGGACCTGGAATTTATCCTCAAGCAAATCTTCATCGCAGAAGCGCATTCCAACGGCGCCAGCCTCAGTGATTTGCTCCCCAACAGTCAGGTGCCATTCGGCCTGCGAACCGTCGATGGCAGCTACAACAACCTGGTCGCCGGGCAAAGCGAGTTTGGCGCTGCGGACAATTCCTTCCTGCGCGTGCTGGATGCCCAGTATCGAGCGGCCTATGCCGCGTCAGGGAATGTGGTCGACCCGCAGCCACGGATTATCAGTAACCTGATCAACGACCAGACAGCTAACAACCCGGCCGCGGTGGCGGCGAACGGCGGCGCCGACCCGGTGATCAGTCCCGGTCTGGATGGCGTGTTCGGCACGGCCGACGACAAGGAAGTGTTCTTCATCCCCAACGAGTCGCCGGACGCTGGCCTGACCGCCGGCTTCAACTCGTGGATGACCTTCTTTGGCCAGTTCTTCGACCACGGCCTCGACCTGGTCACCAAAAGCAGCACCGACTTCGTGTTTATCCCGCTGCTGCCGGACGATCCGTTGTACGTGCCGGGCAGCCCGACCAATTTCATGGTGCTGCCACGTGCCGTGCATACCCCCGGCGCGGACGGAATACTCGGCACTGCCGATGATGGCCAGCCCAACACCACCTCGCCGTTCGTGGACCAAAGCCAGACTTACAGCTCGCACCCCTCGCATCAGGTGTTCCTGCGCGAATACGCCCTGAACGCGGCAGGTGACCCTATTGCAACGGGACGCTTGATTACCAACCGCGATCTCGGCGCCGACGGCAAGTTCGGCACGGCCGATGATGGCGATGGCACCAATGGCGGCATGGCGACCTGGGCCGTGGTCAAGGCCCAGGCCCGTGACATTCTGGGTATAAACCTGACCGACGCCGATGTGCACAGCGTGCCGCTGCTGGCGACCGATGCGTATGGCAACTTCATCCGGGGGCCGAGCGGCATGCCGCAGGTGGTGATGCGCGTCAGTAACGGTACTGACGGGATTGCCGGGACAGCGGATGACGTCACGCAACTGGTCGAAGGCAACCGGGATGCTCCGATCAGTCTGGCCAGCGCCGTGAGCGCCGGGCATGGCTTCCTCGACGACATCGCCCACAATGCCGCGCCGGTAGTCGTTGGCGGGGTTCTGCAGGCGGATGCTGACGACGATATCGGCAATGCGCAGCCGGTTGGCGCGGGCGGCAACAACCTGACCTACGACAACGAACTGCTCGACGCTCACTTCATTGCCGGCGACGGCCGGGTGAACGAAAACATCGGCCTGACCTCCGTGCACCATGTGTTCCACTCCGAACACAATCGCCTGGTCCAGCAGACCAAGGACACCCTCCTTGCCGCCGGCGATCTGGCCTTCCTCAATGAGTGGCTGGCGGTTGACGTGACCGCGATTCCGACGACACCTGCCGGCATTGCGGCGTTGGTGTGGGACGGCGAACGCCTGTTCCAGGCCGCCAAGTTCGGCACCGAGATGCAGTACCAGCACCTGGTGTTCGAGGAGTTCGCGCGGACCATTCAGCCACAGATCGACGAGTTCCTTGCACCCAACGGGTATGACACCTCGATCAACCCGGCCATCCTCGCCGAGTTCGCCCACGTGGTGTATCGCTTCGGTCACTCGATGTTGACCGAGACCGTCGATCGCTTCGACCCCGAATTCAATCCGCTGCTCACTGACCCGAACAACCCGGACTCGCAAATGGGGTTGATCGCGGCCTTCCTCAACCCGCTGGCGTTCGCCGGCAGCGGGGCGACGGCGGACGAAGCGGCAGGGGCGATCATTCGCGGTGTGACCCGCCAGCTCGGCAACGAGATCGACGAGTTCGTCACCGAAGCGTTGCGCAACAATCTGCTCGGTCTGCCGCTCGATCTGCCGGCCCTGAACATGGCGCGTGGCCGCGACACGGGCATCCCCACGTTGAATGAAGCGCGCCGTGAGATGTACGCATCCACCGGCGACAGCCAACTCAAGTCGTACATCAGTTGGGCTGACTTTGCGGACCACCTCAAGCACCCCGAGTCGCTGGTCAACTTCATCGCGGCCTATGGCACGCATGACACGATTACGTCGGCGACCACACTGGCCGACAAACGCGCTGCAGCCATGGCGCTGGTCTTCGGTGGTGCCGGTTCACCGGCTGACCGCCTGAGCTTCCTCAACAGCACCGGTGCCTATGCCAACGTAACGCTGGCCGGCAAGGATGGGCTGATGGGGACGGCCGACGACGTGACGGGCGTGACGATCACGGGGCTCGACGATGTCGACTTCTGGGTCGGTGGCCTCGCCGAGCAAAAAATGCCGTTCGGCGGCATGCTCGGCTCGACGTTCAACTTCGTGTTTGAAACCCAGATGGAGGCGTTGCAGAACGGCGACCGTTTCTACTACCTGTCGCGTACCGCGGGCCTGAACTTCGGCACCGAGCTGGAGAACAACTCCTTTGCCAAGTTGATGATGCTCAACACCGATGTCACCCACCTGTCGAACACCGTGTTCCTGACGCCGACGTTCACCCTGGAAGTGAATCAGGCCGATCAGTTCACCAACCTTGGCGTGGATGGCAAGGCTGACCCGACTGGCGGCCTCATGATCAACGGCGTGGAAATCGTGCCGCTGGTGATCCGCAACAACCCCGACACCGTTGGCGCAGACAGCAATTATCTGCAATACACCGGTGAAGACCATGTCGTCCTCGGCGGCACCGCCGGCAATGACATCCTCATCTCCGGTGACGGCGATGACACCCTTTACGGCGATGGCGGCAACGACCGTCTCGAAGGTGGCGCCGGCAACGATGCGGTGCTGGGTGGCGCGGGCGATGACATCATCACCGACTCGTTCGGCGACAACCGCCTGGAAGGCAATGCCGGCAACGACGTGATCGTGGCCGGTAGCATGGGGGTTGCAGGCAACCTGATTCTGGGCGGCGATGGCCAGGACTTCATCGTCACCACCGAAGATATCAGCACCACGTTTGGCGGCCAGGGCGACGACTTCATCCTGGGTGCCAAGACCAACCTGCCAGCCACCGGCAACGAAGGCGATGACTGGATCGAAAAGGGCACCCAGGACGGTGCGCCTGGCGATAACGCCTCGCCCTTGCTCAACGACGATGTGATCGGCAACGACATCTTTATCGGCGGTGGTGGTTTCGACGAAATGATCGGCGAGGGTGGCGATGACATCTTTGTCGGCAGCGATGCCCAGGACAATATGGACGGCATGTCCGGTTTCGACTGGGTGACCCACAAAAATGACCGGATCGGCGTGACCGTTGACCTGGCCCTGGCCGCGCTGGCCCAGCCACACGGCAATGCGCCAAACCAGAACACCGGGGTGTTCAATCCGGTCGGCGCCTCGCCGGCCTCGATTCTCGACCGTTTTGCCGAGGTAGAAGGCTTGTCGGGATCGAAGTTCGCCGATGTGCTCAGAGGCGATAATGTCGATGCCGACACGATCATCAACCACGGTGGCACCACGGGCAGCGCACTGACCAATGTCGCGTTGATCCGCGGACTGGCGCAGTTCCTGTCCGATGCCGGGCTGCCGACCACAGGCTTTGCCACAGGTAACATCATTCTGGGTGGCAATGGCAGTGACCTGATCGAGGGCCGCGGGGGCGATGACCTGATCGATGGCGACAAATGGCTCAACGTCAGGATTGCGGTCTATGCCCCGGGTGATGTCAACCATACCGGGCCCGAGATCGCCAGCTTCGACAGCATGGTTGACATGATTCCGTTCATGCTGGACCGCACCTATAACCCGGGTCAACTCAAGGCCGTGCGGGAAATCCTGCCCGGTACCTCGACGGGCGGGGCGGCTTTCGACACCGCGATTTTCTCCGGGCTTCAGTCCGAGTATGTGGTGACTCAGAACACCCGCGGCACGGCGGATCTGTCGGACGATGTCTGGACGGTGACGGATACCGAAGTGGGTCGCGACGGCACCGATACCCTGCTGCATATCGAACGTCTGCAATTCGCCGATGGCCAGCGAGTGCTGGTGCCGGGGCTCAATGCTCAACCGGTTGGCAGGCCGACCATTGCCGATGCAAACGGCGGGGCGATTACGGTGGGCGACATGCTGACCGTCAGCGTGGCCGGGGTGACCGATGCCAACAACGTCGGGGGGACTCTGAACAATTCCTCGGTGTCCTACTACTGGCAGTTCGAGGCCGATCCAGGCACTGGCGTGTTCGAGGACATCATCCTGCTGCCTGCCGGTGACCTGGCGTTCCAGAGTGCCGACGGCACCTCCTTCAAGGTCTCTCCGGACCTTGCCGGGTTGTCACTGCGGGTCAAGGCGATCTACCAGGACGGTCATGGCACGACAGAAGTGGTGTTCTCGCAACCGACGTCCGTAGTGGTTCCCGGCGCGCCAGTCGTGCCAACGGCGCAGGCACCTGTGGTCGATGCGACCGCGGGTGGCGAGGGCCTTCACATGGTCCGCTCCGACCTCAACTTCATTCTTGATCAGATCAAGATTGCCGAAGCTGACGCGGCCGGACAGGACATCCTCTCGCTGATCCCGAATATCCGCGCACCGTTGGGCCTGCGGTCGGTCGATGGATCGAACAACAACCTGATGAACCTGAACGGTATCAACAACACCGAGTATGGTGCCGCCGATAACACCTTCCCGCGCTTGAGCGATCCGGTGTTCAACCCGGCCGAAGGTGCTCCTGCCGGTTTCTTCGGCCCCGGCTCGCCGGCCATCCCGGGGACGTCCTATCAGCAAACCAGCGGGCCTGTGTTTGACTCGCAGCCGCGCACCATCAGTAACCTGATCGTCGACCAGACGTCGAACAACCCGGCGGCCTATGCCACGGCTTACGACCCGGGGGTGAACGGTCATCTCGACTTCGGCGTAGTGGGCAGCGGTAACGACGATGTGCTCAAGGATGGCGTGCGGATCGTCGCCAGCCCTGGCATGGATGGTCAGTTTGGTACTGCCGATGACCACGATGTGTACCTGTTCGAGAACACCGCTGCGGATGCGGGATTGTCCGCGCCGTTCAACGCCTGGATGACCTTCTTCGGGCAGTTCTTCGACCATGGTCTGGACCTGCTCACCAAGGGTGGTTCGGGCACCGTCTACATTCCGCTGCAACCGGATGATCCGCTGTATGTACCCGGCGGCCACACCAATTTCATGGTGCTGACCCGCGCGACCAACCAGCCAGGGGCGGATGGCGTGCTCGGCACGGCCGACGACATCCATGAACACACCAACACCACCACGCCGTTTGTGGACCAGAACCAGACTTACAGCTCGCATCCTTCGCACCAAGTGTTCCTGCGCGGTTATGTACTGACCGACGACGGCCCCATCGCGACCGGCAGGCTGATCACCAACCGTGACCTGGGGTCGGACGGCAAGTACGGAACCTCTGACGACACCGAAATCGGTGGCATGGCCACCTGGAAGGTGGTCAAGGCGCAGGCCAAGGACATTCTGGGTATCCGCCTCACCGATGCCGATGTCGATAACTCGCCGTTGTTGGCCACCGACGCCTATGGCAACTTCATCAAGGGGCCGAACGGCTTCCCGATGGTCGTGATGAAAGGGGCTGACGGCATTGGCGGTACGGCTGATGACGTGCTGGTCGAAGGCAACCCGCTTGCTCCCGTCGACCTGACCAATGCGGTGCGCACCGGTCATCAGTTCCTCGCCGACATTGCCCACAATGCCGCGCCGGTGTTCAGCGGTGGCGTGCTCATGCCGGACGCGGATTCCAACACAGGCAACGCCGTGCCGGTCAATCCGCAGACCGGGGCCAACCTGGCCTACGACAACGAGTTGCTGGATGCGCACTACATCGCCGGCGACGGTCGGGTCAACGAGAACATCGGCCTGACCGCCGTGCATGCGATCTTCCACGCCGAGCACAACCGGCTGGTGGCGCAGACCATGGACACCGTGCTCGATTCGCATGACGTGGCCTTCCTCAACGAGTGGCTGCTCACGCCTATAAGTGCGTTGCCCGCCAACCAGGCCGAGATCGATGCGCTGGTGTGGAATGGCGAGCGCTTGTTCCAGGCGGCCAAGTTCGGCACCGAGATGCAGTATCAGCACCTGGTGTTCGAGGAGTTTGCACGGACCATCCAGCCCCGAGTCGACCTGTTCTTTGCGCCGACCCAGGTCTATGACGTCGACCTCGATGCCTCGATCGTCGCCGAGTTCGCGCACACCGTGTACCGGTTTGGCCACTCGATGCTGACCGAGACCGTCGATCGCTACGACGTCGATTTCAACGTGGTGGGCGATCCGAACAGCACTGATCCCGATCAGCAAATGGGCTTGATCGCGGCGTTCCTCAACCCGTTGGCGTACGCCGCCAGTGGCGTGACGCCAGAGGACGCGACCAGTGCGATCATCCGTGGGGTCACTCGGCAAGCCGGTAACGAAATCGACGAGTTCGTGACCGAGGCGCTGCGCAATAACCTGCTCGGGCTGCCGCTCGACCTACCGGCGCTCAACATCGCCCGTGGCCGCGACGTGGGGATTCCCTCACTCAACGCGATCCGCCGCGACATCTACAGCCAGACCTGTGATACCCAACTCAAGCCTTACACCAGCTGGGTCGACCTGGTCCAACACCTCAAGCATCCGGAGTCGTTGATCAACTTCATCGCGGCCTATGGCACGCATGGCACGATCTCGGCCGCGACCACCCTGGACGCCAAACGCGCAGCTGCCATGGCGCTGGTATTTGGCGGTACGGGTGCGCCGGCTGACCGCATGGACTTCCTCAACGGCACTGGCACCTGGACCAACGTGACGCGTGCCGGCAAGGACGGAGTGCTGGGGACTGCCGACGATCTGAAGGGGGTGACGATCACGGGCGTCGATGCCATCGACCTCTGGATCGGCGGCCTGGCCGAAGAAAAAACGCCGTTCGGCGGCATGCTCGGCTCGACCTTCAACTTCGTGTTCGAGAACCAGATGGAAAAACTGCAGGACGGCGACCGCTTCTACTATCTGGAGCGTACCTCCGGCCTGTCGATGAATGCCGAGCTGGAAAGCAACTCGTTCGCCAAGCTGATCATGGCCAATACCTCGGCCACGCACTTGCCAGGCCTGGTGTTCTCGGACCCGGGGTTCTATCTGGAAAGGGACCAGAGCAAGCAGTTCAACGATGGCCTGGGCAGCGCCGATCCACTGGGCGAGCACGGCGAGCAGGTGGTGTTCCGCGACAACCCGCTGACCGCAGGGCCGGACAGCAACTACATCAAATACACCGGTGGAGAGCACATCGTACTGGGCGGCACCAACAACGCCGACATCCTCATCGCCAGTGAAGGCGATGACACGGTCTGGGGCGACGGCGGCAACGATCGCATCGAAGGAGGGGACGGTAATGACCAACTGCGCGGCGGTGCCGGCGACGACATCATCAGCGACCGCGGCGGCGACGATAACATCCAGGGCGGCGACGGCAACGACGTGCTGCACGGTGGTAACGGCGTCAACCTGATCATCGGCGGCTTTGGCAATGACTTCATCGTCACCGGCGAGGACGCTTCCGAGGCCATTGGTGGCCAGGGCAACGACTTCATCCTGGGCAGCAAAGCCAACGAACAGGACATGGGTAACGAAGGCGACGACTGGATCGAGAAGGGCACCTCGGACGGTGCCCCTGGCGACAACTTCGACCCGTTCGGCAACGACCCTGTCATCGGCCACGATGTGTTCATCGGCGGTAACGAGAACGACAAGTTCAACGGCGAAGGCGGTGACGACATCATGGTCGGCAGTCTCGGCCTCGGTGACCGCTATATCGGCGGTTCCGGCTATGACTGGGCAACTTTCAAGGACCTTGCCCAAGGCGTGTCCATCGATTTCACCGACCGCTTTTTCGATGTCCCTCCGGTGCCGGGATCGGGTGCCTCCGCGCTCGTGCGTTTCGACATCATGGAAGGGCTGTCGGGTTCGAAGCACGGTGACTTCCTGCGCGGTGATAACGAAGACGCCACCTCGCTACCCGGCGCCGGAGCGACCGGCAGTGTGCTGACCAACATCAACCTGATCAACGGCCTGGCGGATTTGCTGCCAGACGGAGCGACGTTCTTCGATGGCGGCAACATCATCCTCGGTGGCAGCGGCAGCGACCTTATCGAAGGTCGCGGTGGTGACGACATCATCGATGGTGACAAGTGGCTGAACGTACGCATCAGCGTACGGGCGAACAACGATGGCACTGGCCCGGAAATCGCCTCGTTCGACAGCATGGAGCCGATGGTGCCGTTCATGCTGAACGGTACTTACAACCCTGGCCAGTTGGTCATCGTGCGGGAGATTCTGACCGGCAATGACCGCTACGACACCGCGGTGTTCTCCGGTAATTCGACGGAATACCTTGTCGAAGTCCAGGGCGACACCGTTATCGTGACCGACCTGGTGGCAGGGCGTGACGGTGTTGATCGCCTGACAGGCATCGAGCGTCTGCAGTTCTCTGACCTGGCGCAAGAGTCCGGTGTGGGCACCGCCTTGAACGAAGGCCCATCGGGTCATCTGGCGATTCTCGACGATGCGACCGGTCTGCGTGACGACACGCCTGTCGCTGGCCAGTTGCTGCGCGTCAGCAATCGGGCGGTACACGATGCGGACAACGTAAGTGGGGCCAATCCAACCGGCGCGGTAACCGGTGCGGTGGCTTACTACTGGCAGGTCGAAAACATTCCCGGCACGGGCATCTATGAAGACATCACCTTTCTTGCCGCCGGCGAAGCGTCGCGAGCCACCGGCACCACCTACCGGGTGGCGGACGATGTGGCGGGCCTGAACATTCGCGTCAGGGCGGTGTATCAGGATGCCAAGGGCACACTGGAGATCATCGACTCGTCGGGGAACAGCACGCCGACAGCAGGGCCGACCATCAACGGGCTTTTGGTGCAGAACCAACTGTTGACCGCTGACCCATCGAGCATCATCGACCTTGATGGCCTCAGCAATCCGCAGTTCACCTACCAGTGGCAGGCGACCAATGGGGTCAGCTTCGTCAACATCGTCGGCGCCACCGGCAGCACCTTCACGCTGACTCAGGATCAGGTCGGCGATCAGGTGCGCGTGGTGGTCAGTTACGTGGATGACTTCGGTGTGGCCGAAAGCATTGCGTCCGACCCTTCGGACCCGGTGGCCAACGTCAACGACGCACCGACAGGCGCGTTGCTGATCAGCGACACGACGCCTGAAGAAGGGCAGCTGCTGACCGCGCTGACGGCCGCGATTGCCGATGCGGATGGGTTGGGCACCTTCAGCTACCAATGGCAGCAAGGTGTCGGCACGACCTTCACCAACATCACCGGAGCGACCGCTGCGACGTTCACCCCGGGTGTGGCGCAGAACAATCTGCAACTGCGGGTGATCGTGCGTTATACCGATGGCTTCGGCACGCTGGAGACGGTGACCTCAGCGGCAACCGCCGCCGTTACGCTGCCGCCTGGCGTGGTGCTCGTGGGTACCGCCTTGGGCGAAACGCTCACCGGTGGCGCGGGCGCCGATGTGCTGAGTGGCTTGGGCGGGAACGACACGCTCAATGGTCTGGGCGGCATTGACCAGTTGTTTGGCGGCACGGGTAACGACATCCTCAACGGCGGAGACGGCAACGACATCCTCAATGGCGAGGACGGCAACGACACCCTCAACGGTGGGCTCGGCGCGGATGCCATGAACGGCGGTGCCGGCAACGACACCTTTGTGGTCGACAACGTCGGCGACACTGTCATCGAGGCGCTGGGCGGTGGGACCGATCTGGTGCAAACCAGTCTGGCCAGCTACGCACTCGGAGCCAACGTCGAAAACCTGACCTATACCGGTGTCGCTAACTTCACCGGTACCGGTAATGCGCTGGACAACACCCTCACCGGCGGGGTCGGTAACGACGTCCTCAATGGCGGGGACGGCAACGATACCCTCAACGGCGGGCTCGGCGCAGATGCCATGAACGGCGGTGCCGGCAACGACACCTTTGTGGTCGACAACGTCGGTGACAGTGTCATCGAGGCGGTGGGCGGTGGGACCGATCTGGTGCAAACCAGCCTGGCCACCTACGTGCTCGGTGCCAACGTCGAAAACCTGACCTATACCGGAGCCGGCAACTTCACCGGTACCGGTAACGCGCTGGCCAACACCATTACCGGCGGGGTCGGTAACGACACCCTCAGTGGCGGGGACGGCAACGACATCCTCAACGGCGGGCTCGGCGCCGATGCCATGAACGGTGGCACCGGCAACGACACCTTTGTGGTCGACAACGTGGGTGACACGGTCACCGAGGCGCTGGGTGGCGGGACCGACCTGGTGCAAACCAGCCTGGCCAGCTACGTACTCGGCGCCAACGTCGAAAACCTGACCTATACCGGAGCCGGCAACTTCACCGGTACCGGTAATGCGCTGGCCAACACCCTCACCGGTGGGGCCGGTAACGACGTGCTTAACGGCGGTGCGGGTGCAGACCAGATGGTGGGGGGCGTCGGCAACGATACCTACGTCGTCGATGTTGCGGCGGACGTGGTGGTTGAAGCGGCGGGTGGCGGTACGGATACCGTGCAGACGGCGCTGGCCAGCTATACGCTGGGTGCCAACCTCGAAAACCTGACCTTTACCGGCGTCGGCAACTTCGTCGGCAACGGCAACGCGCTGAACAACGTCATCACCGGCGGTGCAGGTAATGACACCCTCAATGGTGATAGCGGCAACGACATCCTCAATGGCGGGCTCGGCGTGGATGTCATGAACGGCGGTGTCGGCAACGACACCTTTGTGGTCGACAACGTCGGTGACAGCGTCATCGAGGCGCTGGGCGGCGGTACCGATCTGGTGCAAACCAGTCTGGCCAGCTACGTGCTGGGTGCCAACGTCGAGAACCTGACCTTCACCGGCGTCGGCAACTTCACCGGCACCGGCAATGCGCTGGCCAACACCCTGACCGGCGGGGCCGGCAACGACATCCTCAATGGCGGTGCGGGCACCGACCAGTTGATTGGGGGCGCCGGCAACGACACCTACGTCGTCGATGCAACCGCAGACGCGGTGGTAGAAACGGCCGGTGGCGGTACGGATACCGTGCAGGCGTCGCAGGCCAGCTACACGCTCAGCGCCAACGTCGAAAACCTGACCTACACCGGCGTCGGCAACTTCGTCGGCAACGGCAACGCGTTGAACAACGTCATCACCGGCGGTGCAGGTAATGACACCCTCAGTGGCGACAGCGGCAACGACATCCTCACGGGCAACGCCGGCAACGACACGCTCAATGGTGACCTCGGTGACGACCAACTGCTGGGTGGCATTGGCACCGATACCCTGAACGGCGGAAGTGGCGATGATAGCCTCGACGGCGGTGACGGGACCGATACCTTGAATGGTGACATCGGCAACGACACGCTGCTCGGCGGACTGGGTGACGACCGCCTGGATGGCGGTACCGGCAACGATCTGCTTCAGGGCGGCGATGGCAACGACACGCTGCTCGGAGGTATCGGTAACGATACCTTGTTGGGTGGCATCGGCAGTGACTCGATCGATGGCGGTGCTGGCAACGATACGGTCACGGGGGGGGCCGGCAACGACCTCATGGACGCCGGCAATGGCAACGATATCTTCCTGTTCGCAGCGGGCTTCGGAGCCGATCAGATCTTCAACTTCGATGCCAACGCGGCGGGTGGCCAGGACCTGCTCGATATCTCCGCGTTCGGCGTCACAGCTGCGACCTTTGCCGCCACCGTCATCATCACCGATCTCGGTGCGGATACCTTGATCAGCTCGGCAGGCGCTGAGTCCATCCGCTTGATAGGGGTGGCCGACGCAACGACGGTTACTGCTTCGGACTTCATTTTGGCAAGTTGAGGTTCTGATCGGGATTGCTGCAGGGAGCGGTGTAGAGGAGGGGGGCAATGGATGCCCTCCTTTTTTATTTGGAAAACAAACCCGTCCCCTTTTATGTTATTTGCATATCGATAGGGCCATTGCTCTACATCGTGATCAGGGATCAAGGAGTTTTCGATGACCTTTGCAAAGCGTGTCAGGGATAACCAAGTCGCCCGCCCAAATCAGAGAAGTTTCAATCTGGCTGAATGGAAAGCGGCTTTTGAACTCGACGGAATGGATCAAGAGTCCAAAAATTTATACGAGGCCGGTGTCTGGTTTTCCCGGGCCTTCTCAACCATCAGGGGCGAGTTGAGCTTCGCGGCTGACAAGAAAATCAGCCGGGACGACAAGCTCTTAGCGTTCGTCAGCCATGCCAACTTGAAATCCATCGGCTACCAGTTATCAATTGCCAACATTGTTCGCGAATCCTGGTCGCAAAATCCCGCGCACCAAAGTGCAAGCCATATCCTGCCCAAAGTGCATGACCGTGATGGCCTAGCCCATTCGCTGGATCAGATCGCGCAATCGGATATCGACGGGCTACAACTCCCGCTTCGAATGATCCTCAGCCAGAAGCCGTCGCACGCCAAAGAAGCGCCATCGAGAACAGGATCACAAAGCGATATCGCAGCGGATTATGCCATCGGAACTTTCTACAAAATTATCGAAGACTTATGGGAAGAATGCCTGTGGAATAACTACGTCCTCACCGAGTCCGCTGAAGGAGTCAAGTTGTCGCCAGCACGGCCCGCCGACGCGAGTTGGAAGTGGATAACCTTGAGCCGTCGCAGTGCCGTTCATCACGCCAGTAACCTTCATCATCACTCGACGTTTGAGCAAGCACGCCGCTCATACAGCCACGCCGCGCTCGGCATACCTAGGCCCATCGTTGCAGTTACTGCCGTCGACGGAACCTACACATTCGTGCTGGCAGCGGATGAAACAATTGGTGAGGGGTCCTGCGAAAGCTACATTCTCATGCAAGAAGCCTTGCAGCCGTACTACGTAGAACTTGCCCGGTTCCAAAGCCCTCGGCTCGCAGGAAGCACGATAATCGACGTGATCAAGTGCTGGACCGTGCTGCAAAGCTTGGTGAGACTTCTGAAGAAGGGGACTCACGTATCCAACAACCAGCAAACACCCACGCAAGCATTGGCCGAACTCACCACGCCCAGAATCCCACGAGGTGCGTTAATCAAAGCCATCAGTGACTCACTGTCCGTCACCGACGACATCAGCCACAAACTGCTGGAATTCTTCACCTATTCACCCTCCGCAGCACAGCGGCATGAAGAAAATGAACTGTGGACCCAGCCCCTTATCGCCTTGAACGACAGCGAGCTGCTGGTGCTCTATACCCCCTCACTGGGCACAACCCAGCGCAACGTAGACATCTGGATCCGTCAACTCGGTGCGAAGTTTGATGCCCGTGGGCTGCCATTCGAAAATTATCTGCGCGACGTGTTGAATTACACCATCAACTCCTCCCCGATAAAGCGGGACATTGCTCTGATGCCCCACGCGTTGAAATTCTATTTACCTGGGGAAGTCGAGGGAGAGCCTCTCTACGAAGACATCGACATCGTGCTGCGCATCGGTAATGCCGTTGTCATTGGCGAAGCAAAATGCTTTCTGCAACCGGTCGACCCCGATGAAGTATTCAAACATCGGGAGAAGGTCATCGAGGCGCAGACCCAACTTCAACGCAAGACAGACTACATCCAGAAATACAAAAAACAGTTCCGTGAAGAGTGCGCGAGACGTGATTTCCTTCTGCCCGAAGACTTCAAAATCCAACCGCTCATTTTGCTCAACGGGCAGTCCCACTGCGGCATCCCCTACGCCGGCACGCCCATTGTCGACATCATGATTCTGGCGACTTTCTTAAGAGGCGTTCTACGGCAGAACATTGTTGTCACCAAAGCAAACGGGGTGGAATCTGCGGACACGTACCGTCTCTACAGCGACATCATCGAAGCGCAAGCCCTGCTAGAAGCGTATTTGATGAGCCCCCCACAGCTCCAACGCTACGCCACTGCATTGGGCGAACGTCAGGTTATCTACAGCGACATCGTCGACGAGCTTGAACCGGTGGCCTACGATTACTTCGAAGTGGACCTGTCCAGAATCCTGGGATGACTCCGGCGAGTATCCCATCACCCTCGCAAAGAGCAGGGCCCTTCCGGACTCCAGCCAATCCGGAAGGTGTGACAAATAACACAGACGAACTTATCTTGGCCCGGCCCGCTTCTCCACTTCATCCTCCAACCACTCGGCCAGCACCACGGCATTGTTCTCGACCGTGGATTTCGCCGCATACACCAGGGTGGATATGGGGCGAGAGCGATCATTGGCGACCGGCAGCTCTCGGCCAGAAGCGGACGATGGACAGGTTGCCGACGATCCCGTAGCGTGCCCATTAGCCATGCCATTTTCGTCCTTCCAGCGTGGTGACAAACACGGAATTATGCATCGCATAGGAATGCTATTAGACACAAACGGCGAAAAACTGCACGCCACTTTCGCCGCATACTTATAGTTCGCCGATAGATTTGCCAAACATCATGAACTCGCATCCGACCTTTGACGAAGGCGCGCTAAAAAGGCTCGCTGAACGCACGGAATACGAAACTTGGCTTCTTGAGGAAGTGTACTCACTTGTCGAGCAGGAACTGTTTCCATCCTGGCCTGATGCAATTGTGTACCCAGTAGACAAGTCGCAGGCTCAGTTCTTTTCGTATGGACACGCCAACATTGTTATCGGCGATTGGCGACCTGGTTTCCTTAACGCAGGCGCACCTCTTGTCCTCGTCTCGACCTTCAAGCTATTTGACATTCTCATCGAGTGGATCCTCGATGAGAATGCGGTACAGTCTACGTTGCGCTTTCAGCAGAAACTGCAACACCTCAAGGATTCACCCGTCTTTCCACAAACAATCGAAATCCGTCCTTGGCTAAAGGAGCGTCTCACCGGTCTTTACAGCATCCTTGAGCCGCTTCGCGGAACGATCATTCATGACAAGCACTTTAGTGTGACAGACGGTGCGCTCCGAATATCCAGTTCGAGGAAAGGTATTATAGGATCTGCCGTGGACATCAGCGCTGCTCACCTAAGGACGCTCGCTGTCACCATCGTGAGCGTTCTCAAGTATGTCGATGATACTTGGTATCTCGATGAGCTTCGGGAAAAGAGTTTACGGTACGGCCTGGATGAACTTGTGACCCTGCACGGACTGCCTCCCCTAGGCCAAAAGCGCCCCTTTCATACGTGCGTGCGAGTTTATCTGAATGGGCCTGATCCATTTAACGTCGACCCGATGGTTATTCAGGGCGATCTCACTGCGAGATATTTGGATCAGGACTGCTCTTTTGACTTGCGCGTACTGATGGTCAAAGGTGGTGAAGTTGTGGACGCGTACCTTTTCCCCTGGGCCCTCATCGCAACTGTGAGTTCTGACTGGCACCAAGGAATCGATGCTCAACACTACAGAACCGCGTTACCCGATGACATTAAGCCTGAACATCTAGGTGCCGGTTAACCCACGCATGCACCGGCCAGTCGTAAGCGGCGCTTCGACTTGCCGGTGATACGCAATGTCAGCAATAGACTGCTTTGGGTCGTTTTCAACCTGTTACGACAGGCATGAAAACGGCCAAAAGCGGACGTTTGCAAGCGACCGATAACAGCCAGAAGCGCTCTTCCATTTGAAGCAAATGTCACGCGGAATATTCGTTAATGATACAAACTACCAAGCCCCGAATACTCAGGGCTTGGTTATATATAACGTGGCGGCGCCTAAGCTTTTCGGACTTATTATTCGACGAACAGATAGGCCGGATACCTCAGGATTGACTGTTGAACTGAATACTTTTTGTGATTGTTTTCCCGTTGCGACTTAGGGTGACATCAACTTTCTTGCCTAGCCTTGTTGCAATCATGGTGCTTAAGTGATTAGTGTTTTTTATCTTTTCGTTGTCAAGTGCTTCCAGTATATCCCCAACTAGAATATCTGCATTGTAAGCAGGAGAGTCATCAGTGAGCATGATTGCTCTAACGCCATAATTTGACTGTCGCTCTTGGCGTTCCTTGTCCGTCAGGTCCGCTGTGTTAACTCCAAATATGACTGTCCGCTTTATAAAATAAACGGCGGCGTAATCTGCCCGATGTTCTGTTGTCGGGACGTAATCGGTGGTTGTGGTGATCGTCGTCCCCGTCCCTTTGACGATGGCATTGGTGCGGCCGGGAGCGCCCAACAGCAGCGCCGATCCTTCTGTTGTACTGATCGTGGGTTTTACGACCGCTGTCGAAGTTGCATAACTGCCCGTGTATCGAGGGCTCCTGATGACAATTAGATCGGCCTTAACGGCTTTTGCTTGATCGACTGCTAATTTTTCAGGAATGGGTTGGGGGCTGTTGAACGATGCTTTGCCAATAGCTATATAGCCTCTGCGAGCCCACATATCCAGCCGTTCTTGTCCTTGCTCAGGGCTTACGTTATCGACTACTGGGATTTCTGGTGGAGGGGCAGATCGAAATTTTGCTATATTTTCGGGAGTGGATCCGTTCAGAGCGGAGTAGTGATTTGTGTACGGGTTGTTGTTTGCACAGCCAGATAGCGTGGCATAAAAAAAAGCTAACGCAATAAACTTGGTTGCGTGTTTGTTCACTTTTCTCTTCCCTATACTTGTTTAGGTATTCCAAATTTTCAGCGATGGCAATTTAACATGATTTCAATACACTCCGTATAGAGCGGGCGAGGACGAAGTGGACGACGCAGCGGACATCCGTCACGTTCGTCAGAGCTTTTCAGGTAGAGAGTGGACATCCTGAACGTCGCTGATTCCTCAGTAGCTAGTAATCCGACGACGTACGGCCCGTTAGCACGATCCCCTTGGACAAACGAAATTCCAGTGACCGCTCATGGCCGAAAGCAGCTGTTAGCGACCAGCGGCATCCCACCCAAAGCGGACATTACCTGTAACTGAAGTTGACCGACCATGAAACCGTATTGCAGCATGGTGTTGAGGTGCGGCAGCGCTGTACAGCCGATCTGTTGGCTGGAAGCTTTATGATTGGTGCAACCGCTACCTTCGTCACTAACCGGAAGAAGCTCATGATCAGGGTGTTACCGAAGAACGAACTCAAAGAGCTGTCGGTAAAAGCGGAAGCAGACGGTTTAACGTTGAGTAATCTTGGTCCCGTTTGCGAAAAGTTCTGCGCTGCACCGCAAGATGTGCTGAACGAGCTTTCCATCGCGGTTGCGGAAGGCTATCTACAGGGATCTTTTACCTATGATTTTTGCGACGGTGTTATGAATGGGATCATAAATGCCGTGGTTGAAGTGGGCATGACTAACGACATACCTCAGCCCGCTTTCTCGCTTTACCAGGCATTCGATCAAGGTGAATGGTTCCGCAGTAACGACCCACCGGAGACTGACCTCAGCGAGAAATACACGAAGCCGGTGGTCAAGGAAATAATGCGTACCCTTAGAGGCTAGCTTTCACAGATTTAGAGGTTTTCGCTTTTCGGCTCTGCTCGGCTCGAACGCCGCAGTTGGCCGATAGCCGACTGATTCAAGAGACCACGTTGCTATCACACTTGCGATGGTCACCTTGTAAATACGTCAGCGGCTTCCTGGATTTTCGAAGCTTTCTCCGTCTGTAGGAAGCGCGCATCACCTTATTCAACAACTCTTGAGGGCGCATGTTTAAACACCCTCAAGGTTACGTCCTGAAAGCTACAAAACCTTGCGCCGTTGCCTACGACTGCACCAGAATCCGCCGGCTTGTGCGCTTTTGGGCTGCTCGGTAACTTGATTCCCGTCACTGCCCTTCAGTGATCGGGTTTAGCAGCCCGGGGTTACAAGCAAGCTGCACGAGTTCTTGTCAGTCAGGCATTCCCACGCCTGCACCTGATGGTGGTTGTGCGCAGGGCGCCTTCGGGCGCGCCGGCTTTGCTAGCTTCCCCGGTCTGCTAACCTGCGTACAGCTGCCTCCCTCTCGTTTAGCAGCAAGAAGGTTGGCACTCAATTTGAGAAGCAAGCTAATGTTCAAAATTACGCCAAACCCACCAGACACCGATCCAGTTTCCCCCTACGAACCCGATTCAAAAAAACTCAACGACGCCGCCGAACGCGCCCTCGATTTCCACTTCCCATCAAACGCCGACATCAAAGCCACCCCGCGTACCTCCAGCAAGCTATTTTCCGTGGACCCAGAAGCCACGGCCGAAACCCTGGCGGTTTTTTTGGTCGAGACGCTGGCGTCGGTGGATGTGATGGTTCATCAGTTGGTGGATCATCTGGAGGGTGAGTCGCGTTATGCCTTGCTGGGCATTTCAAACAGCATCATGGTGGCGGAAATTACGGCTAATCGGGTGTTGGATAAGGTTGAGCCATCCGTGTAACCGCTGTTCTGTGGCGAGGGAGCATGCTCCCTCGCCACAGGTTGTTTGTTGTTTGTGCTATCGGTTTTCATAGAAACGGGACGCTTGGCGTCCCGTTTTTTATGGCGGTGGTATCAACCTCCAGCGCGTTTGTTCAGTGCCTCTTCAGCCGCAGCGATTTTCAGCCTGGCCTGCGCGAGCCCGCAATCAAGCAGCGGCAAGGCCTCCATCAATCAGGTAGATCGCCGCAGAAAACGTCACGATCGACAGCACAGTGCTGACCAGAATCGAGGTTGCGGCTTCGCTTTGATAGGCGCCGGTCTGGTTTGCAAACATCGCCGGAATCGTCGCCGATGGAAGGGCGCAAAGCAGGATCATCTGTTGTGCGTACAGGCCATGAGTGCCGAGCAGTACCGTGGCGCCGAACATCAACACCGGGTGAATGAGCAGCTTGAGCCCAAGGTTGCCCCAGACTTCACCGGACATTTTCAGTTTCTCCGACGACATGATCAGTCCCAGGCACAGCAGGGATACACCGGGCGTGGCCTTGCCGAGAAGGGTGAAAGACTCCGCCGCAAGCGCAGGCAACTTGACCTGCAGCACGGACAGTAGAATCCCCAAAGCCGGCGCCCACATCAGCGGACGACGTACCGCCCCTGAAAGGCTCGACAAAAACGCCTGGCCGCCACTGGCCTTTCCATCAGCGATGGTGAGCAACATGGTCGTCAGCGGGATCATCACCAGGCTCGCGACCAGGTTCAGCACCAGCACCGAGTAGATGCTGCCCGCGCCGAACATTGCACCCAGGATCGGGATGCCCATGAAGGCGGCGTCTGGATAACCGTTCACGAAGCCCTTGAGCGTTGCCACCTTGAGATCGCGAGTGCTGAACCAGCCGATTGCCAGCGCGATCGTGTACATGCCCATGATGCCGATGAACGTCGCCACGATGAACTTGAAGTCGAAGAGCTGTTCACGGGGCGTGCTCGCCATCCCGACAAAAAGCAACGCCGGGAATATCCAGCCCAGCACCAGCCGGCTGATCAGCAGGCTGTCCGAATGGGTAAGCCGTCCGCGCTTGCCGGCGATGTAGCCCAGCGCGATCACAAAGGCGACGGGCAAGATGGGTCCTACGATCCTGTCTAACATGTCATCAATCCTCGTATTTATTTTTATCAAGAATGTCGTCATGGCTGATCGAGGCCGACACGTCGGCGTCGATCAACGCTGCAGTGAACCAGCGGCTTTTGGGGTCAAGGTTTGAAGCGGTAGTCCCGGATGACGTCCTGGTCTGGCTCGATGCCGAGCCCCGGCCCTTGAGGTACGTCGATGCGTCCGTTACGCGGAATGATGGCGTCGCCATAGAGTTGCGCTTCGAGATCGAAGTAACGCCATTCGACCAGTGACTTGGCGCCGCCCAGGGCTGCACTTCCATGCACCGCCGCCAGCAGGCCGGGGCCGTCATAAAAGGCGTGGACCATCACGGTGACGCCGTGGGCGTTGGCCAGCGCATAGACTTTTTGCAGTTCGGTGATGCCGCCCATTTTGGCGGGGCTCGGCTGTACGAAATCCACCGCGCCGGCCTCAAGCAGGTGTTGGAAGTCCGTGAGCGTCGAGGCATTTTCGCCAGCCGCAACCGGGATGCCGCCGTGCGCGCGCACCCTTGCCAGCCCTGAATAGTCTTCCGGCGGCCACACCGGTTCTTCGATCCAGCGCAGGTTCAACGGGCGAAGTTTTTCGGTCATGTCCAGCGCTTCGCGCACCGTCCACGGAGCGTTGACGTCGAGGGTGATTTCCACGCCGGGGCCAGCGGCCTCACACGCAGCGCGGATGACGTCGATATTCACTTCGTGCAGCTTGAGGTGGCGGAAACCGCTGTTGACTGCGCGCTGCACATTGACGCGGATGAGTTCGGGATCGGCATACCGGATCAGGCTTGCATACGCCGCAAGAGACGTGGCCTCACTGCCGCCCAGCAACTGGTAGATCGGTTTTTCGGCGGCTTTGCCCGCGATATCCCAAAGCGCGATGTCAATCGCCGAGAGGCCATAGATGAACGCGCCGCTGCGCCCAAAAACATGAAATTTCCTCTGCAGATCGCCCTGTAACTTCTCCCGTCGAGTGACATCACTGCCAATCAGTTCAGGCGCAAGGATGGTGTCGATCACCACTTTTACCGCGGGGATCGCGGTGAAGCCGAAGGTTTCGCCCCAGCCAACGATACCGTCGTCGGTGGTGATCTTGACCACGAGAGAGTCGACCATTTGCAGGTCTTTCGGCCCCCAGACCCCGCCGGCCGACGGGCCACCCGTGGTGAAGGGAATACGAAGCGGAATGGTTTCAATGCTGGCAATTTTCATGGGATTGCGCCTCAGGCGGGTTGCGAAGCTGGCACGGCGATTTTTTTTGTTCGTCCGTGTCAGGTTGAGGGCAACGTACATCACATCCTGTTGTCCTTCAATGGAACAACTGATTCGTTTCGGCGAATTTCGCTATGGGCGTTATATAACCTGTTGTTTTTATTGGGTAATTAGTTTTATGCGTTTGAGGAATTTCAGTTTCAACTGTCAGGAACAAGTCTTCTGATGTAGATTAAGTAGACAAGTGAGGGGAGAAAAAAGAATGAGTGAAATGAATGTGCAACCCGTAACGCGGCGACCTCATCTGGCCGAGCATATCGCCCGCTCGCTGAGCGACGAGATTGCTTCCGGGCGGCTGCGGCCGGGAGACCGTTTGCCCACTGAACAGTTTCTCTCGCAGAACTTCGGCGTCAGCCGCAACGTGGTGCGCGAGGGCATCGCCACGCTGCGGGCGCAGGGGCTGATTCAGTCTCGCCAGGGCGTAGGTGTGTTCGTCTCCGCCGCCTCCCAAGTGTCAGAGCCTTTAGTACCGCAGGCGAGTGCGCCGATGCTGGACGGTGACAACACCATCCGAAACATGTTTGAAGTGCGGGCCGTCCTGGAAAGCCAGGCCGCCGCGCTCACCGCGTCGCACATGACCCCGGCCAAGTTGAAAGTCATTCAGGCCGCGGTCCTGCGCATGCAATACGAAGGCGAACCGACCCTGGAAACCGTCAACGCCGACCTCGATTTTCACAGGGCCGTTGCGGCGGCGTCGGGCAACGATTATCTCGAGACGATGATTCGCACGGTGCTCGAGCCAATGCGCGCACTGATCACCATGAACTTCGCGCGGCGAGGCCCGGTGTTCAGCAACATTCCGCACGCCGCGCGCGGGGAGCATGAAGAACTCGTGCAGGCTTTTATCGATCGAAACGCGACGGCGGCACGCCAGATCATGGGGGAACATATCGTCAACGCAGCCTCACGATTCGGCTACGAAATCACATTTTTCTGATGGTTTGAGCCGAACGGCTCTTGTTTCGTTGTTCTACAACGTGGGCAGGTTGTTCCTTTGGTCTTCCGAGCATCTCGAACACCTCTGTTCCAATAAGAGAGAAGGCGAGGGAATAGGGATGACTTGTCTCTGGTCAGGCACTCGGCACTCCTGCATCAGACGCAAACATCGGCAAGCGCTGCAACATCCAGTTCAGCAGCTCTTGAGCAGGGGCGGCCAACGGTCGGCCGGACTTCACCAACAGTTTTGCTTCAACCCCAAGAAACAACGGATGGTCGATCGGCACCGCCGCCAGGCTGCCGTTGGCGATTTCCCGATAGGCCGCGAATTCGCCGAGCAACGAAGCAAAACCGCCGTCCTCCACCATGCGCTTGAGCGCCGCGAGGGAGTTGCTGACGAGTACCGGGCGGATCTCGATTTTCTCGGCATACTCGAGCATCTTGATTGCATGACCGATACCGAACGTCGTGGGCGTCAGGACCAGTTGGCAGGCGAGGATATCCTCGACGGTTGCCACCGCGCCTCGCGATGCCAGCGGATGATCCGGGCGAACCAACAGCATCACCGGTTGCGAAAACGTCGCGCGGTAGTCGATGTGCGGATGCGGCGGCGGGTTGTACGCAAGGCCGATGTGCGCACGGTTTTCGGCGACTTCGTTGAGGACATCGTCGACGGGCAGAATGTCCAGCCGCACATCAAGCTTGGGGTACTGCTTGCAGAACGGCGCGAGCACGTTGTCGACCAACGCATCGACATAGCCCTCGCTGATGACGACGCGCACATGGCCTTGCTGCAGGCCCTTGATCGCTTGCAACTGATCTTCGAGTTTCTCCTGGTGCGATCGATAGCCGCGCCAGAACTCCAGCAGGTGCGCCGCGGCCTCGGTGGGCTGAACGCCGCGTGCCTGGCGCTCGAACAGTTTTGCGCCGATTTCCTCTTCCAGCAGCTTGATCTGGCGCGTGATCACCGAGGGCGACGTATTGATGTTGTCGGCCGCGCCACGAATCGATCCGTGAGTCAGCACCTCATGAAAATACCGAAGCCGTTGTTGATTGATTTCGCGCATGCCGGGAACTCTCTCCACAGATGTAGCGTTGCCTGTAGAGCAACACTACACGAACTTAGTTGCTCTTGCTGGTCCTGAGGTGCCGGTGCAACATTCTTGGGCACGAACGCGGACCAACAAGAATAACGGGAGATTCGCATGTCAATTCTTCAGGCGCCGGCACGAAGTGATGCCATTTCAGCCCTTTACCGCAAGCTCAACTGGCGGCTACTGCCGCTGCTGTTCATCTGTTACGTATTTGCGTATCTGGACCGGATCAACGTCGGCTTTGCCAAACTGCAGATGCAAAATGACCTTGGGCTTTCCGATGCGGCCTATGGCGCGGGCGCCGGTATTTTCTTTCTGGGGTATGTGTTGTTCGAGTTGCCGAGCAACCTGATGCTGCCGAAGGTCGGCGCGAGGAAAACCTTCAGCCGTATTCTGGTGTGTTGGGGCATCACTTCGGCCTGCATGTTATTCGTGCGCAACGTGCCGATGTTTTACGCCATGCGCTTTCTGCTGGGTGTGTTCGAAGCCGGTTTCGCACCAGGCATGATTTATTACCTGTCCTGCTGGTACGGCCCCAAGCGGATGGCGCGGGCCATTGCGATCGTGTTTATCGCCGGCCCGATTGGCGGCATTGTGGGCGGCCCACTGTCTGCGTGGTTGATCACTGCCTTCGAAGGCGTTGGCGGTCTGGCCGGCTGGCAGTGGATGTTTTTGATTGAAGGCTTGCCGTGCGTCTTCCTCGGTGTGCTGACTTTTTTCATCCTTTCCAATCGACCCGCTGAGGCGCGCTGGTTGAGCCATGAAGAGAAGGGCTTGCTGGCCAGTGAGCTGGGTGAATCGACCGGGCGCGTCCATTCGTTCCGTGCGGTGTTGCGCGACCCGAAAATCTACGTGCTCGCCAGCGCCTATTTCTGCATCATCTTCTCGATCTATGCCATGAGTTTCTGGCTGCCGGCAATCCTCAAGGCCCAGGGCGTCAACGACACCATGCAACTGGGCTGGTACGCCGCGATTCCCTATGTCGCCGCCGCCTGCGGCATGTACTGGATAGGGCGCCGATCGGACCGTGTCGGTGAAAGACGCTATCACTGCGCAGTGCCTGCGGGGATCGGCGCGATCCTGCTGCTTCTGTACCCCTTTGCCGACGGCAACCTGATGGCCGCGCTGGCACTGCTGACCCTCGCAACCGCCATGATGTTCATGGCCTACACCGTGTTGTGGGCGATGCCCTCCGAACACATCAAGGGCGAGGCAGCGGCGGGCGGCATCGCCTTGATCAATACCATCGGTCTTTCCGGCGGCTTCTGGGGACCTGCGGTGATCGGCTGGGCAAAAACCGCAACCGGCAGCGCGAACCTCGGCATCGTTATCGTGGGTTGCGTATTCCTGTGCGCAGCGTTGGTGATCCTGTCGACCAAGCCGAAAACGCGTGACAGCGCGGTGCCTGAATACAGTGCGGGTTGATCTGTCACCACCGCGTTCTATGTCATGTTCCGCAAGGAACCCTTTAAAAGAGAGAACTCAAATGCTTTTACACCTGTCGACCTGGGCCGAGATCGGCCAATTTCTTCAACGCAGTCGCACCATCGTGATCCCGATCGGTTCGAACGAACAACACGGTCCTACCGGTCTATTGGGCACCGACTGGATGTGCCCGGAAATCATTGCCGGTGAAGCGCAAAAAAACGCAGACATCCTGATTGCACCGACCTTCAATATCGGCATGGCCCAGCACCATCTTGGGTTCCCTGGAACCATCTCGCTGCGTCCGTCGACCTTCATTGCGGCGATTGGCGATTGGGTGCGCTCGCTGGCCGCTCACGGGTTTGAAAAAATCCTCTTCCTCAATGGTCACGGTGGCAACGTTGCATCGATCGAGGCGGCGTTCTCGGAGCTTTACGCCGAAGCCAGCTTCGCTCGACGCCCAGCAGGGTTCGCGCTGAAGTTGTGCAATTGGTGGGACCTTGAGGGGGTAGGGGAGCTTGCGCGCGAGCAGTTCCCTACGGGGCACGGCGTTCACGCCACGCCGTCCGAGATCGCGGTCACACAATGGGCCTACCCGGATTCGATCAAATCGGCTGAATACTCGCCGCAGATCGCCCCTTGGGGGCCGATCCGCGAAGCGATGGACTTCCGCGCACGCCATCCTGATGGCCGCATGGGCTCGGACCCGGCGCTGGCGACGCCAGAAAAAGGTCGTGACCTGGTCATGCTGGCAGCACAGAGCCTGGTGCGGGAGCTGGACGCTTTCAGCCGCGAATCAATGCCTGGCTAAACAATCGGATCAAGTCTTTTCAATTGGCCAACGCCTGGTATTTCCGGGCGTTGGCACATCCTGTTGAAGCCCGACTATTGGTTACTCAGTGTAATAAGTGAAATTCAGTTCAGGGGCTCTATTGTCGTCTGCTCTAGTAATAAGATGGCGCCATCAAACCATTCCTACTGGAGAATCGCATGAAAAAAACCATTATTGCCGCCCTGCTAACCGCCGCCGCTAACTATGCCAATGCCGGCACGGTGTTGGTTGTACTGTCGGATCAGGCTCAACTGGACCTGAAAGACGGCAAGGTCATGCAAACAGGTTTCTTCCTGAACGAATTGATGCAACCGGTGCAGACCTTCATCGAGGCGGGTCAAACCGTCGTATTTGCCACCCCTAGCGGCAAGGCGCCAGCCGCGGACCAGAAATCCAATGATGTGAGCTTCTGGGGCGGCGATGAAAAGGCCCGTCAGGAAAGTCTCGCGCTGCTGGCCACGCTGAAGCTGACCTCGAAGAGCGGCTCGCCGGCAATCAGCTTCGCGCAGGTTCAGAAAATCGGCTACGACAAGTTCGACGCCGTATTCGTGCCTGGCGGCCATATCCCGATGCAGGATCTGCTGAAGGACAAGCAACTGGGCCAACTGCTGACCAACTTCCATGAAAAAGGCAAGGTCACCGGCTTCACCTGCCATGGCACCATCGCCATGTTGTCGGCGATCCCGGACGCGCACGGTTTTGTCTCCGCGCTGGAATCGGGCAAACAGCCGGCAGCGCCAGCCAATTGGATTTACAAGGGCTACAAAGTCACCGCCTTCACCGACGCGGAAGAGGAGCAGGCCAAAGGTTTCCTCGGCGGCGGCCATATGAAACTGTTCCCGCAGGATGGCCTGACGGCAGCCGGTGCTGACTTCTCCGAAGCCAAGCCATGGAGCGAGAACGTGATCGAAGACCGCGAAGTCATTTCCGGCCAGAACCCACAGTCGGCCAAGGCAGTCGCCGTGGCCATGCTGGCAAAACTGAAGTAATCCTGGACGGCCGTCCCGGGCAAGCCGGGCCGTAGGTGCTGGGGATCGATCTGCTTTGGCTCCAGCACCACCGTCTATCCCGTGGTATTGGGCCGACTAACCAGATACCAAAGTCGTAAGCGACCGGAATCGACTCGGTGAGGCTGGTGACAGACAGAAATCGGCCAAAAGAGGCCTTTGGTGAAAGACAGAAACCGGCTGGATTCACGGTGCGTAACCCGGCGAGCAAGAACCTGCCACCACCTCACGCATTGCTCTTTAAAAGCGGCCTCCAGTGGAAGTAACCGTCTGCGCAACTGCGGTTGGACGTTCCTGTTTGCCTACTTGGAGTCTACGCTTGCCTGATCATTTGTTGACAGGAGGCTTCATGAGCAACTTCCCTATCGTTGCCACGGTTCTTTCGATGTTGTTGGGGCTGTCTGTTACCCGCCTGCTGCTTGGTGCTTTGACCGTTTTCCGCATCCGTCGTGTGGCAGCGCCCGATTGGGTTGCTCTTGTCTGGGCAGTCATGCTTTTTACGACACAACTTGATTTCTGGTGGGCTGTCAATGCACTGCCTGAGGTAAAGGCGTCATACTCATTTCCAGAGTTTTTATTGCTTGTTCTTGCTTGTTCTATTGGCGCTATCGCTGTTTGTTTCTGCCGCCCTATTGCTGCCAAGCCGAAGTGAGGACGAGAAAAATGGCCTTCGTATTTACTTCGAACAAGATGGCAGGTATGCACTTTTATCTCTGTCGATCTATCTATTTCTCGGATTTATCGTAAATATCCTTTTATTTAAGGCATCTCCGATAGCGCTGTGGGCGGCCTTCGACGTTATTATGGTTATTCTTCCTGTCTGTGCATTTGCTGCCAAGTCACGCAAGTTGTATTCGTTTATAACTCTGATTTATGTGCCGCTTAACGCGTTTGACTTAGCCCTCTCACTAACAAACTAAGCCAGTTTTGTAATTATTCGGAATCAACGGTTGTCCCCGAAATTCCGCCTTGGGTCGATTGCTGCCCATCACGGGCAACAACCAGCTAGAAGCTGCCTGTCATCAGGCGGTCGGGCAAGAAGTGACCGGTTAAGCCCGTAATACGGCTAGCGTCATTGTGCCCCCATGTAGTGTCATTTCTGATGCGATTCAGCGCAGCTAAGGCCGTTTCAGCGGAGCTTTTGACCGAAATCAATCCCGACCATTATCGAATAATATAGAAAAACAGTCGTTATATTTTTCCAGCGGCTACACTTGTAAATAAAGCAATTAAATGAGTTTTGATATCTAGATGTTATTTTCCCTGAAAACAGCGCCCTCCCTTTGATCCGGCTAGCGGACTCTACATGAAAATTGAAATTCTTAAGCAAGCGGTTATGGACTCACGAGACGGCATTACCATCTCCGACAATTGCATCGACGACAATCCGTTGATTTTTGTAAATCCTGCTTTTGAGCGCATGACTGGCTACTCCTTCGAAGAAATTATTAACATTAACTGTCGATACCTACAAGGAAACGATCGAAAACAGCCTGAGCTAGAGGTTGTTCACAATGCCGTTAAAAAAGGTGAGTACTGCCTCGTAACCTTGCGAAACTACCGCAAGGATGGAACTATGTTCTGGAACGAATTAAGCATATCGCCAATTTATGATGTGGGCGGGGCTGTAACCAACTTTATTGGAATCCAAAAAGATGTAACACCTAGAGTTATAATACAGCAGCAACTTCGCGACGAGCATCAGTCTCTCGAGGAAATGAAAGTTCACTTCGAGCAATTATCCATAAAAGATGGGCTCACAGGAATTTACAATCGTCGTTTTTTTGATACGCAGTTCGAAATTCAATGTAAAATTGCTTGCCGCAATGGCGACTCACTGACTCTTGCGATGATTGACGTTGATCACTTCAAATCATTCAATGATATTTATGGACATCAAGCTGGCGATGAAGCGCTAATACTTGTCGCAGATAGTTTGAATAAGTCATTCCAGCGAGGCTCTGACTTTGCAGCCAGGTATGGCGGCGAAGAGTTTGTAATTCTGTCCAACGGCATGGAGAAAGACCAGGCCGCTTTGTATGTGAAGTCGCTATGTCAACGAGTGCGAAATTTGAAAATACCGCACTCCGCTTCCAGTACAGGCTACTTGACTATAAGCATCGGTTTTTCAGTTCATACATTTGGTCCACTGCACCAGTCTAAAGTACTACTGGCACAAGCTGATAAAGCTCTCTATATAGCTAAGAAACGTGGAAGAGATCAATATTTTAGTCTTTAGTCCTGTACGTAAATCTAGAAAAATGGCGTTTGTATCATCATGTCGCCCCTCTGAAGGGCACTTTTGGTCGCCCAGGGCTGGTCGTGGCCGGCAGCAATCGACCCAAAGCTGCCGGTCGCGAGAGCTTTCAACCTGTCCCATTCTGGCTATAGGTACGCGGAGCGTGTAACGCTGTTTATGAGCTGACTGTGTGTTTCTTCACCAACGCATCAAACTTTTCCAATGCAGCGTTGAAGTTCACTAAGTCAAAGCTCACCGGCTGGCTGTTGGCGTCCCACCGGGTCGAAACACCCACTTCGAGCTTTCCGGAAACGCTCCAACCAAAACGAGCCCAGCGTACCGTAGCGCCTTCGACAACTTGCTCCGCTACCATCACGGTACAGTCAAAATCCATGTCATCACTGCATACCAATAGCGGGACGATTGTGGAAGTGCCCTCCTGTCCGGGAATGAAGCGCCGTTTCGCAAGCGCATCTTCGTCCTCATCCAACAACCACATCAGAGAAAGACCAAGTTTGGCGACATCTGGATCATTGAGATGACCGGATAGCCATTGCTCAATAGCGACGTCATCGATAGTCAGCCATGCGCAACTACTGCGGGAGAACGACGCTTGGTGGTAAGTGGCATCGATACGGTGAAGCATGGGAGAAGTCCTTCGGAGTGGCCTCGAGCGTCGCTAGCTCAGACGAATTAAAAGATGGGAGTACAAGTCGATTATCGACTTGCTGTCAGCCATGATGGCATGTAGCGAAGCGCTTGCTTTGATGAATGACTGCTTATGGCCGTTTTTTGCCTGTCGTGAAGGGCAGCAATCGACCCAAAGCTGACCTTCAGGTGGGTAAATTTTTGTCACCTCGTGAATGGCATCTTCAAGGACTTTGCGATCCGAGCTAAATTTTTTATGCATTTTTCAGAAACAACGAGCGGTGGTTCGTCAATCATGTAAAGCAGGTGTTCGAACGCTACTCCAGCCTCGTTGTGATCGACATAATCCAGAACTATTTCACCACCATTCTCTAAACCTGCCTGAGCTAATGCATGGTCTTCCGGTACAGGGCCGAGCTGGTCGTATGCAATGGACATCAGCGTCGAGATTTCCTCAAGTGCCTCAACGAAATCGGCCCTCAAGTCGTTGTTAAGGTGGCTCATAACAAACATTCCTTCGATTATGGTGACCTGCGTTCCGTTCCCGGCTGGTCGATTGTTGCCCAAGACCTGGTCTTTGCGCACGCGCTTGGGAAGCTAAGGTCGACTGTCCGCTCTTGGGTCACGCTTTACCCATTTCCTCGTACGAAGCATCGACGAACGTGATGTGCTCATCCCAAGCAGCTTCAGCTAGATCCCGGATAATTTCAGCGAGCGTCTCAACATCCACCCCCCGAGCTTCGATGCAGGCCAAGCGTCCGGGCGACCAGTCGATGACGGAACACTGTGGATACTTCCTTAGCAGTGCGGACAGCGCTTCCTGAGGATGCTCTTTGTGGGTATACATGAAGTCAAAGTACGGGGCACTGGCATTCTGAAGCGGGTACACCAGAGCCCAGGCATTTGATGGGCCGGGAAAGCAAATATGGACATTACGATGCGCCCATTCCGGCCCACTGTGTTTGATGTGGCGAAGTACTTCGATGATCGAATGACAATTGGCTATTCGGATCATGCGATCAGGGTCAAACGTCCAGCCAGGCCCAGGCTGGGTTGCTGCGTTACTGGTCAGAGGTGCAGTCATTCTTGTTTTTCTCTTCATCGCATTACCTTAGGTTCGAACGTCTGCTCTTGGCCGAAAGCGGTCCTTTCTGATGGGTGTTTTTTTGGCCGAAGGGGGAGACGATAAAAAGTCGGCGAAACATGATCAAACCACCGTGGGCCGCAACTCCTGCGCCAGTTCAATCAGTGCGCGCAATCGCGCCGGCACGAAGCGATGGCCCGAGTAGTAGAGCCTCAATCCGCCAAACGACGGGCACCACGGCATCAACACCGGCACCAGTGCGCCGCTTGCCAGTTCTTCTTGGATGAACCACTCGGAAATGAAACCAATGCCAAGGCCCAACACCACGGCCTGTTTGATGGCCAGCACTTCGTTGGAAGCGAAGCACACCGGCAGATCCATCTGCAGCTTCTGGCCATCGCGCTCCAATTCCCACTGGTAGAGGCCACCATGGGCCATGCGCATGCCGATGCTCCGGTGGGTGAGTAGATCTCGCGGATGCTCGGGCACTCCGTGGCGTTCGAGGTACTCGGGCGTTGCTACCACGAGCATCCGGATGTCACCTGACAGTGCCACGGCAATCATGTCTTGCGGCACAGACTCCGCCAGGCGAATCCCGGCGTCAAAGCCACCGGCGATGATGTCGACCATGCTTGATTCGCTGACGATGTCGATGCGCACTTCGGGATAGCGCTGAGCGTACTGCTTCAATAGCGGATCCAACAGCAGGTAGGCCGCACCATGCGGTGCGTTGATGCGCAATGTGCCGCTGGGTTCATCGGGGCCGACGCTGGCTTCTTCGCCGGCACTTTTGATCTGCGCCAACGCAGGGGCGATGCGTGCCACATAGCGTTGCCCGATGTCAGTGAGGGCAACGCTGCGCGTGGAGCGATTGAACAGGCGCACTTTCAGGCGTGCTTCCAGGCCGGCCACCGCGCTGCTCACGGCGGTAGTGGACATGCCCAACTCCTGTGCTGCACCGCGAAAACTGTTGCGTCGCGCAACGGCCAGAACCACTTCCAGCTCGGTCATTCCTGTTCTGTGCATGGATTGTCCTGAATATAAGGATGCTTCATAAGCCAAAGGATGGCTTATCGGAATAATGAACCCTTCTTAGACTTCATCACAGAGGCTCGATTCAGGCGAGTCGTTTTTGAGCGAGGAGTCGCCATGCAACGCATTGAACATATCTACATCAACGGCGAGTTCGTCATTCCACACGGTCAGGAATGGTTCGACCTTCATAACCCGAGCACCGAGGAAGTCATCGGTCAGGTTCGGCTGGGCGATGCACTGGACGCACAGCGTGCGATTGCAGCCGCGAAGGTTGCGTTCCCGGCGTGGGCTCGTACTAGCCGGGAGGAGCGGATTGCGGCACTGCAACGCATGCACCGGGCCATGGCCGCAAGGGAGGAGGAACTGCGGGAAGCCATCCTCGTGGAATACGGCGCGCCTGCGGGTCGCGGGCGCTGGATGGCGACTTATCCGGCCGATGTGATTGCGCAAGCAATCGATGCACTGGAGGTGTTCGATTTCGAGGAACAGGTCGGCATGGCCAGGGTCATTCTGACGCCCGTAGGCGTGACCGGTCTGATCACGCCCTGGAACAGCAATGCGGGCTTCATCTGCAACAAGCTGGCCACCGCGCTGGCGACGGGCTGCACCGCCGTCATCAAGCCCAGCGAGATGAGCGCGCTGCAGACGCAGGTCGTGGTCAGGGCGTTGCACGAGGCAGGTCTGCCACCGGGTGTATTCAATGTCGTCAGCGGACGGGGCGATGTGGTTGGCGAGGAGATCGCCCGTCATCCCGACGTTGCCAAGATCTCGTTCACGGGTTCGTCCGCTGTCGGTCAGCATCTGGTAAGAGCCGGTGCCGACACCATGAAGCGCGTGACGCTCGAACTGGGCGGCAAGTCGCCCACCGTGGTGCTTGACGATGCGGATTTCCAGGCGGTCATGCCGTTGGTGCTGCAAGCCGGATTTCTCAACAGCGGCCAGGCTTGCATCGCGGGCACGCGCATCCTTGTGCCGCGAAGCCGGCTGGCAGAGTTCGAGCGGATTGCGAAGGAGGGTGTCTCAAAGATTCGATCGGGCGATCCACGCAACGCCGACACCGACATCGGTCCGATGGTGAGCCAGAAACAATGGGAACGGGTACAGCGCTACATTCGTACCGGCCAGGAAGAAGGCGCGAGGTTGTTGGCGGGTGGCGAAGGTCGCCCGGAAGGCTTGCATGCCGGATGGTTCGTGAAGCCCACGATCTTCACTGATGGCAACAACCGGATGCGCATCGCACGTGAGGAAATTTTCGGCCCCGTGCTGACGATCATCCCCTACGAGGATGATGCCGATGCGATCAGCATTGCCAACGATACGGACTATGGGCTGAGCGCCCTGGTGCTGGGAAAAAGCTCCGAACGTTGTATGAACATCGCCCGTCAGATCGATTCGGGACGCGTGCTCATCAACACCCTGGCCCACGAACCGCGTGCCCCCTTCGGTGGATTCAAGCATTCAGGCCTTGGGCGCGAAATGGGCAGGTGGGGGATGAGCGCGTATCTGGAGCCGAAGACGTTGATCAGGTATGACCCGTTGAAATGACTGGGTTCTAACCCGGCAGCCGTAGGGCTCATTCTCCTTGCCGCCTCGTTTGTGACACAAAACGCCGTTCGCGAATTTCCGTCGCCTTACGCACCGGTGGCGATCATCCAGACGGCTCTTCAATAATTGGGGAGCAATATGACTTGGCTCAGTGGAAAAGTTGCCATTGTCACCGGCGCCGTGCCCATGCGCCGAGTTAGTAGAAAACCTCACCGCGTAGAGCATTCAGAACGAGCGAGAAGGCTGGAGTTGGCAAACGACGGCTTGGGTAGTACAGGTGATAACCCGAGAACAAAGGACACCAGTCTTCCAGTACCCGTATCAAGCGGCCGTCCTCAATATGCGGTGCAAATTCTTCCTCCGGTAAATAGGCGATGCCTAAGCCGTTAACTGCCGCAGCCGGGACGTGTGCGCTGGTGTTCACAATGACCTGGCCAACGACACGCACGTTGATCTTGCGACCGCGTTTTTCGAATTCCCACGCATCAAGTCCGCCAAGGGTTGGATAGCGTATGTCGATGCAGCTGTGATTCACCAGATCTTGCGGATTCTTTGGCACACGGTTGCTCGCAAAATAGGAAGGCGAGGCCACTGCTGCCATCCGTACCTTGGGACCGATTGGAACGGCGATCATATCTTTATCGACGGTGTCGCCAAATCTGATGCCTGCATCGAAGCGGTCAGCAACGATGTCTCGAAAGCCATAGTTGATATCAAACTCAACCTTGATATCGGGGTATTCAAGGAGCAAAGGCGTGAGTCGCGGAAGGAGGATTGTCTTCAGGACAAAATCACCACAGGTGATGCGCACGATGCCCGCCGGCTTGTCACGAAGCTCGGTCAACGCATCCAGTTCGGCCTCGATCTCGTCGAAACGATGACCAATGGCGTGCATCAGGCGTTCACCCGCGCTAGTCGGCGAAACGCTGCGAGTGGTGCGCGTAAGAAGACGAATCTTCAGCCGCTTTTCAAGCCCGGAAACAGCCTGGCTCAGGGCGGACTGCGTGACACCCAAGTGGGCAGCCGCTCGGGTAAAACTGCCTTCTCTGGCGACCGTCACAAAGGCCAGAAGGTCGTTCAGGTTATGTCGTGGCATCGAAGCCCGCCTATCCAGATTGATTAGCTGTGCTTATAACTACAACAAGATTTCATTAGATTATCAAGCATGACGCATTCCCGGAGAATGGGGCAAGCCTCACCTGTAATCACAGGCGTGGCTCATACCTCTCGCTGATCCAGACCCATTAATCAGGTCGATCAGCACCTGTTCACTGATGGGAGCACCTCATGAGAAAACTCGTTATTTTGCTCGGCCTTTTGATGGCGTCGCTCTCCGCACTGGGAGCCGACATGTCTAACGGAGCCGATAACTTTTACAAAAGTGAGAAGGTCACGGTGAAGAAGGTGACCTTCAACAATCAGTACCAGATGAAAACGGCAGGAAATCTGTTTGTCCCTAAAGATTTGAAACCCGGCAGCAAAAGCGCAGCGATCATCGTTGGCCATCCCATGGGCGCAGTCAAAGAGCAGAGTTCGAATCTGTATGCCCAGAAACTGGCGGAGCAAGGATTCGTGGCCCTTGCCATCGATCTGTCGTTCTGGGGCGAAAGTGATGGGCAACCGCGCAACGCGGTTTCGCCGGAAATCTATGCTGAAGACTTCAGTGCAGCCGTGGATTACCTTGGCACGCAGACATTCGTTGATCGAAACCGGATCGGTGTCCTGGGCATTTGTGGCAGCGGGAGCTTCGTCATCAGCGCTGCCAAGATCGACCCTCGGATGAAGGCCATTGCCACGGTCAGCATGTACGACATGGGCGCAGCCAACCGAAATGGCCTGATGCATTCCGTCACTGTCGAGCAAAGGAAGCAAGCTATCGCCGCGGCTGCCGAGCAGCGCTATGTCGAATTCACCGGAGGCGAAACCAAGTACACCAGCGGAACTGTCCATGAGCTGACGGACAAGTCCAACGCAATCGAGCGCGAGTTCTACGATTTCTACCGCACGCCACGCGGTGAGTTCACCCCCAAAGGCCAGTCACCGTTACTGACCACTCACCCGACGCTGACCAGCAATACCAAGTTCATGAATTTCTATCCGTTCAACGATATCGAAACGATCTCGCCGCGCCCAATGCTGTTCATCGCCGGTGAAAATGCTCACTCCCGTGAGTTCAGTGAAGAGGCCTATCGTCTGGCTGGTCAACCCAAAGAGCTTGTCATCATTCCAGGTGCGGGCCACGTGGATCTCTATGATCGGGTCGATCTAATCCCGTTTGCCAAGCTGACCTCGTTCTTCCAAACCAACCTTAAGTGACACTGATCGCTGGGCTATCAGGCCATGCGCTCTCAACAGGCGTTGGCGCTTTACGTATTGAAGGAGATCAGATGAGCAGCACTGCCTTACCTATTCAAGCCGCGAGCCGACAGGTATGGGGAGCCGTCCTGGCGATGTCGCTGTGCGCCTTCGCCTTGGTGACTTCGGAGTTTCTGCCGGTGAGCTTGCTCACACCGATTGCGACCGATCTCTCGCTGACAGAGGGGCAGGCCGGACAAGCGATTTCAATCTCTGGCCTCTTCGCGGTCGTCACCAGTCTGTTCACCTCTTCAGTCATTCGCCGGCTCGACCGAAGACCCGTTTTACTTTTCCTGACAGCCTTGATGATTGCCTCTGGCACGCTCGTCGCTTTTGCCCCGAACTACTCGACCCTGATGGTGGGTCGAGCCATTTTGGGGATCGCCATTGGTGGCAGTTGGTCAATGTCGACCGCCGTCATGATGCGGATTGCCCCCGAGAGTTTCGTGCCTAAAGCCATCGCTTTGATCCAGGGCGGTACCGCGCTCGCCACTGCAGTCGCAGCCCCCATTGGCAGTTTCATGGGCGGGCTGATCGGCTGGCGAGGTGCATTCTTCTGCGTGGTTCCGCTCGCCGCACTGGCGCTCTGTTGGCAGGCATTCACGTTGCCGAAAATGCCTGGCCAAAATGAGTCCGGATCTGCACTTGATGTGTTTCGGCTGTTAGGTAGCGCCAAAGTCTCGCTGGGCATGGCCGCAGTGGCATTTTTGTTTATGGGGCAGTTCGCGTTATTCACCTATCTGCGTCCGTTTCTAGAGTTGGTGACCCGCGTTGATGTGTCTGGACTCTCCCTGCTATTGCTGATTATCGGAATGGCCGGATTGGTGGGCACCATGGTGATCGGCTCGGTGTTGAACAGAAGCCTTTATCGAGTGCTGATGATCATTCCACTCCTGATGTCGGGGATTGCTGCGGCTCTACTCGTCTTCGGCAGCTCGATGTGGGCAACAGCCGCTTTGCTGGGTGTGTGGGGTCTGATTGCTACGTGCGCACCTGTGGGCTGGTTCACATGGCTATCACGCACGCTTCCGCGGGATGCCGAAACCGGAGGCGGTTTGATGGTGGCGGTTATTCAGTTGGCTATCACACTCGGCGCGACGCTGGGTGGGCTGCTTTATGACGGAGCTGGCTACCAGGCTACGTTCATCGCGAGTGGAGTATTTCTTCTGGTGGCTGCCGTGCTTGCACTGTTCGTATCACGATCGGATCGGCCCCCATTACGATAACAATGCCGCTGTTGTGTGGGGGAAGTGTGTGCATTTGGGAAGAAACTTCGTGCATTGGTGGCGGCAGAGAAAACGGGACGCTTGGCGTCCCGTTTTTTGATGGCGGTGGTATCAGCCTCCCGCGCGTTTGTTCAACGCCTCTTCAGCCGCAGCGATTTCAGCCTGGCGCTTGACGATCAAATCGCCCATCGGCGGGCCCTGGAAGCGGCGTGCTTCGAAGCCGAACCAGACGATGGCGGTCAGCACCAGAAAGCCGATGGTGATGTACAGCGCCCACTCATTCGGTGGTTGGATGCCGATGATGAAGATGATCACCATCGACAGGATCGAGAGCAGGGCGAATACGGTGTACCAGACGCGGCCCATGTTCCACGGTCCCATGGTCGGCCATTTCGACGTGCCGTAGGCAAACAGGCCGAGGACGATGGGGATGACGAAGGAGAAGAACAGGAAGATCACCGTGCAGGACACGACGATGGTGTAGACCGGCGTTTCACCGATGGATATCACCGACGATCCCCACACGAATAACACCGCGAGGGTGGCGCCGGTCCAGATCGCCGCCACCGGGCTGCGCAGGGTTGGCGAGACCGAGGACAGCGCCTTGGAGAAGGGCAGGCCGCCATCGCGGGAGAAGGCGAAGATCATGCGTGAGACCGAGGTTACGGTCGCCAGTCCGCAGAGGAATTGCGAGATGAAAATGGCCACGTAGAGCGCCGTTTTTACCGTCGGGTTCACTTGCGTGTCCATCGCCCAGAAGAACACGGTCCAGCCATGCTTCGCGGCTTCGTCCATGCTTGGCAGCATCAGCACGAAGGAGCTGAGCATGACCCAGCCGAACAGCAGCGACCAGACCACCGACATGACCATGCCGCGGGGCACGGACATGGCGGCGTTGCGGGTCTCTTCCGAGGTGTGCGCGGAGGCGTCGTAGCCGGTGATGGTGTAGATCGGCAGGAGCAGGCCGAGCATGAAGATCCAGCCGTTCGAGACCTGCGGCCAGACGCTGCCGCCCGCTTCGCCGGAGTAGTTGCCGAAGGTCCATAACCGGGCGAATTCATAGCTGGGTGCCGAGATCAGGCAGACGATGGTCAGCGCCAGTGCGGTGGCGAAGATCAGGTAGCCCGAGAAGTCGGTGAGCTTCGCGGTCAGGCCAATGCCCAGGTGGTTACACAAGGCTTGGAGGCCCGTGAGGATCGCCAGGAAAATCACCCGTGTCGTGGTGGTGTCTTCCATGCCCATTGCCGGTCCGAAGGCGCCGAAAAAGAAGTAGTAAGTGCCGACGTTGATCGCGCCGAGCACGGTCACCAACCCCAACAGGTTGAACCAGGCCGTCAGCCAGCCGGTGAAGCGGTTACCGAGAATCGAGCCCCAGTGATAGAGGCCGCCAGCGGTGGGGTAGGCGGAGGAGATCTGCGCCATGGCCATGGCGAAGACCCCGGAGATCAGGCAGCCGATGGGCCAGCCGATGCCGATGGCCGCGCCGCCTGCGCCAGACGTGCCCTGGGCGAGTGAGTTGATGCCACCCGAGAGGATGCAGATGATCGAAAAGGAAATGGCAAAGTTGGAGAAAACGCCCATGCGTCGCGAGAGCTGCTGGGCGTAGCCCATGCTGTGCAGCACCTTGACGTCATCGTCTTGCGGCGTGCTCGTGCCGGGCTGACTTGCTGGATTCATGTTGTGTGCCCCTTCAGGTTTTGATACGCATCCATCCGGGTCCCGGACGGCCTGGCTTTCAACCCCTTGTCGTACTGCTCCTTTTCCAACCGGTACAACCTGCCCATGCATGGACAGGCAACAGCTCTAAATACGGCCGTGATACGCCGCCGCGAAAATGTTTGCCGCGCCTTCCCGGGTCAATGGCAACGGGTTGCCGCCGGCAGAGGGGTCGACAATCGCCATGTCCGCGATCAGATCGGCTTGGCGATCATCCACGCCCAGCTCCACCAATGTATGCGGCACGCCGATGTCTTTGCGCAGTTTGAGGATGAAGGCCAGAAAGCTGTCGAAGCCGGGCGAGGGCAGGCGCAGATAAGCCGCCAGGCGCGTGATGCGTTCTTCGATGGCCGGGCGATTGAATTGCAGGACGTAGGGCATGAAGGTGGCGTTGGTCATGCCGTGATGGGTGTCGTACAGCGCGCCGACCGGATGCGAGAGGGCGTGCATGCCGCCCAGGCCTTTCTGGAATGCCGTGGCGCCCATCGCGGCGGCGGCGAGCATTTGCGCACGCGCATCCAGGTCCGACGGGGTGTGGACGGCCCGCACCAGGGCGCTGGCTACCAGGCGCATGCCTTCCACCGCGATGCCGTCGGCCAGCGGGTGGAAACCGGGGGCGCAGTAGGCTTCCAGGCAATGCGCCAAGGCGTCCATGCCCGTGCCGGCGGTGACTTTTGCCGGCATGCCGACGGTCAGGGCCGGGTCGCTGATGACCACGCGCGGCATCATTTTCGGGTGGAAGATGATGCGTTTGGTGTGGGTGCGTTCGTCGATGATCACTGCCGCGCGGCCCACTTCCGAACCCGTGCCCGCAGTGGTCGGCACTGCGATGACCGGGGCGATTTGGCTTTCGTCGGCGCGTGTCCAGTAGTCGCCGATGTCTTCGAAATCCCAGACAGGCCGGGTCTGGCCGCTCATGAAGGCGATAAGTTTGCCCATGTCCAGACCGCTGCCACCGCCGAAGGCGACCACACCATCGTGTTTGCCGGCGCGCCAGGCATCGAGCCCGCCCGCGAGGTTGGCTTCGACCGGGTTGGGTTTGAGGTCGCAAAACAGCGCGACGCCAAGGCCGGCATCACGCAAGGAATCCAGCGCCGCCGTGGTGATCGGCGCACGTGCCAGGCCGCTGTCGGTGACCAGCAACGGTCGCTGGATACCCTGGCTGCGACAGACTTCGGCCAGCTCGCTGATGCGGCCGACGCCGAAGCGGATGCTCGTGGGGTAGTTCCAGTTTCCGGTCAGGCTCATGGCTCAGATCTCGTGGCGCAAATGGAAGGATTTTGCTCGGGTCAGGTGTTCGTAACCCAGGCGCGACAGGGTCACGCCGCGGCCGCTGTTTTTCACGCCGGTCCAGGCCAGGGCCGGGTCGAGGTAATCGCAGCGGTTCATGAACACGGTGCCGGTGTCGATCTCGTTGCCGAGGCGTTCGGCGGCGGCGAGGTCCTGGGTCCAGAGGGAAGCGCTGAGCCCGAACTCGCTGTCGTTCATCAAGGTGATGGCTTCGTCATCGCCGGCCACCGGCATGATGCCGACCACCGGACCAAAACTTTCCTCGCGCATCACCGACATCTGATGGGTGACGTCGACCAGCACCTGCGGCGCGAGGTAGGCGCTGCCCGGTGCGTCGAAGGAAAAGGCTTTCGGATCGATCAGTGCCCTGGCGCCTTTTGCCAGCGCGTCGGCGATCTGGCCGCGCACGAATTCAGCGGCGCCCGGGTTCACCAGTGGGCCGAGGGTGGTGGCTTCGTCCAGTGGATTGCCCAGCACGTATTGATTTGTCAGTGCGACGAAGCGCTCGACAAACGCCGGGTAGATTTTTTCATCGACATAGATGCGTTCGACGGCGCAGCAGCTTTGCCCGGAGTTGAAGAAGCTGCCGTCCACCAGGTTTTCCACCGCGTGGTCGAGGTTGGCGTCTGCGCGGACATAGGCCGGGTCCTTGCCGCCGAGTTCCAGGCCCAGGCCGAGGAAGCGGCCCGTGGCGGCGCTTTCCATGGCTTTGCCGGCGTCGACCGAGCCGGTGAAGTTCACCTGATGCACGCGACCAGAGGCAATGATCGACGCGGTCTGGCGATGATCGAGCAGCAGGTTCTGGAACAGGCCTTCGGGCAGATGGGCGCGGCGAAACGCCTCGGCGAATCGTTCACCCACCAGCAGCGTTTGCGAAGCGTGTTTGAGGAGGACGCTGTTGCCGGCCATCAGCGCCGGAATGATCGTATTCACTGCCGTCAGATAGGGGTAATTCCACGGTGCGACGACCAGCACCGTGCCGAGCGGCTCACGTTTGATATGCCGTCTAAAACCGGCAACTGGTGTGGGCTCAACGGCCGCCAACGCTTCAGGCGCAATGGCGATCATATGCCGGGCGCGCTCTTCGAACCCGCGCAGTTCGCCCGCGCCAAAGCGCACCGGGCGGCCCATTTGCCAGGCCAGTTCCGGGACGATCTCGTCCTTCATGGCCAGCATCGCGTCCACCGCAGCCGTGCAAAACGCGGCGCGTTCGCTGAGTGGCCGGCGCTTCCATTGGGCCTGGGCGGTGGCGGCGGCCGTCAGTGCCTGCTCGATCTGCGCAGCATCGGCAAAGCGACGTTCGACATAGACCCGGCCATCGACCGGTGAAATGAGTTGAATCGTTGCAGTCATGATGGCGGTCTCAATAGCGCTCGAAACCGCGCTGCAATTCCCAGTCGGTGATGCGCCGGTCGTACTCTTTCTGCTCCCATTCGGCGGTGTGCACGTAGTGGTCGATCACTTCATCACCGAACGCTTCGCGCAGCATCGTCGAACTCTGAAGCGCGGCGCAGGCTTCGCGCAACGTCTTAGAGACTTCAGGCAAATGTTCGTCGACGTAGGCATCGCCTTCGAAGGGCGGCGTGAGGGTGAGCTTCTCGTCGATACCCGCCAGGCCTGCGGCAATCAATGCGGCGAAGGCCAGATAAGGGTTGAGGTCGGCGCCGCCGATGCGGCATTCGATGCGGATGGATTTGCTGCTTTCCGCGCACAGGCGAAAGCCTGCGGTGCGATTGTCGCGGCTCCAGACCGCTCGGGTCGGCGCAAAGGTGCCGGCCTGGAAACGCTTGTAGGAGTTGATATAAGGCGCGAGAAAACAGGTGATGTCGTTGGCATATTTCAGCTGTCCGGCCACCCAGGCGCGCATCAGTTTCGACATGCCGAACTCGGCCTTGGCGTCGAAGAACAGCGGCTTTTTGCCGTTCTTGTCCCACAGCGAATTGTGGATGTGGCTGCTGGAACCGGCGGCGTCGTACCGCCACTTGGCCATGAACGTGATCGCCTTGCCTTGCAGCTGCGCGATCTCTTTGCAGGCGTGCTTGATGATGACGTGGTGGTCGGCCATGGTCAGCGCGTCGGCGTAGCGAATGTTGATCTCTTCCTGGCCCGGCCCCCATTCACCCTTGGAGTTTTCCACGGGAATGCCGGAGGCCTGCAGATGCTTGCGAATCGCCCGCAGCACCGGCTCCTCGCGGGTGGTCTGGAGGATGTTGTAATCCTCGATGTAGTGGCCGGCGGTTTTGGGTTGGTGGTAGTTGCGTTGGTGGATGGCTTCGTAGCTTTCGTCGAACAGATAGAACTCAAGTTCCGAGGCGAACATGCCGGTGTAGCCGCGTTCGCGCAATCGTTCGATCTGCTTTTTCAGGATTGCCCGCGGGCTGTGCGGCAGGTCGCGCCGATGGTGATGATCGAGCACGTCACACAGCACCAGCGCCGTGCATTCGAGCCACGGCACTCGCCGCAACGTCGACATGTCGGGCTTGAGGACAAAGTCGCCATAGCCCTTGCTCCAACTGGCAGCGGCGTACCCCGGCACGGGTTCCATGTCGATGTCGTCGGCCAAGAGGTAGTTGCAGCAGTGGGTTTCTTCATGGCCGCTGTCGATGAAAAACTCGACCTGGAATCGCTTGCCGACCAATCGGCCTTGCATGTCGACCATGCAAACAAGAACAGTATCAATTTCGCCGGAGGCGGCAGCACGCTTGAGTTGATCAAAACTGAGGAGGGGCTCGGTCATCACGTAGTCCTGCGTGAAATGGTTGGGCCTGTCTGAAATAGCTGTTGCAGACGCTCTCCAGAACAACCCAAAACCTGCAGACGCGAGCATCGTGTGCAATAAGCTGCTCTTAGCTTAGCCTACGGTTGCTGAACGCAAGTTTTAGTGATCGACGCCGGGTGAATCAGGCCGGGCCTTGCCGGGGATGCCGGCCTGATTCACTTCACACCAAAGCTCGCGATACGCGTCCACCAGTTGATCCTGGGTAAACGCGAGGTTTCGTCCACTCGGATTGGGCAGGATCCAGACCTTTGCATTGCCAAAGGTTTTTGATTGAAGCCCCCAGGCAATCTCTCGCTGGCCGGATAACGCGCTGTAGGCCGCCTTACCGAGAAACGCAACATAGCGCGGCGCATATCGAGCGATCTTCTGTTCAAAATTCGCTGCGGCGGCGGTGAATTCCTGCTGCGACAGCTGATCCGCCCGCGCCGTGGGCCGATCCACCACGGCGGTTAATCCGCAGTGATAATTCAAAATTGTCCGGTCGTTTTCCGGGCGCACCTGTTCAGGCGTGAAGCCTGCAAGATGCAGCGTGCGCCAGAAACGATTGCCTCTGCCGGCAAAGTGGTGACCTTCAGCGGCGGCCAACATACCCGGGTTGATGCCGCAGAAAATCACCGACAGATGTTCAGCCAGAATGTCTTCGAGTCCTTCACGCACCGCAAATCACACCGACCGCATTGCGTGCCAGCTCCGTCAATTCTTCTCGGGATTTGCCCGCCCGCGCGCGGATCGAAATGCTGTGCAGCAGGGAGGACGCGAGGACGGCGAGGGCGGCGGCGTCGACATCGCTTTTTAGCTCGCCGGAGTCGATGGCGGTTCGCAGACGTGCTTCCAGATCGGCATCGAGCCTGCTGAGCCGGTCCGACAGCACTTCGCGTATTTCCGAATCCTCCACCGCTTCGGTGGTAGCCGTGCCGATCGCAAAGCAGCCGCGCGGTTGGCCGTCGCCGGAGAAGTAGATCGACAATTGCCCTTCGTAGAAGCGCATCAACGCATCGCGCAAGGTCAGGTTGCTGTCCGTCAGCGCTTCATGCATCGCCGCCGCTGCAAATTCCCAATATTGCTCAAGCGCTTTTATGTAGAGCGCGTGTTTGTCGCCGAATGCCGCATAGAGGCTTGGGCGATTCATGCCCGCCGCGGTGGCGATGCTGTCCAGCGACGCGCCGGAATAACCGGTGCTCCAAAACACACCAAGCGCTTGCTGCAGCGCTGTCTGCGGGTCGTAAGCGCGTGGACGGCCGCGGCCTTTTGCTTCGGTAATCTTTTTTTGTGCCATGTCGTATAAAAACCTTGATGGAGGGTTTGTGTGGGGATATTCTTACACCATCGCACAAAATTAAGGAACCAGAAATTCCTTGGTTTACGGTTTGTTGAAGCGGAGCTCGAACTGAGTGTTGCGGCGACGAAACAGGTGCGGCGGAGCGATCCTCCAGACCGTGCTCGGGCTTGATTCCTCACAGCAACTATTGACGTCGGGGCCGCCGCACCTTTTGCCGGCCCGATGTCCCGGTTAAAGGTGTATTCGATCATGACTAAACAGTTCGACATCCCGGCTTCGCAGAGCTTCGAGCACCCCGCGCCGAACCTTGGCGATACGCCTGTCAAGAAACCGTTCAAACAGACACTGCGGCCGTTCCTTATTGTCGGTCTGCCGCTGATTTTCGCCGCCGTCGGCTTCGCGCGCTATCAGGCTGGCGCTGCCATTATGTCGACCGATAACGCCTACGCCCGAGTGGCGAAGGCCTCGATCAATGCGCGGGTTTCCGGGCAAGTGGTCGAGATCGCCGTCGAGGACAATCAGCAGGTTCACAAGGGCCAGGTGCTGTTCCGCATCGACCCGAAACCGTTGCAGATCGCCGTCAACCGTGCAGAAGCGCAACTGAGCGTGGCGCGCCTGCGTATCGATGGGCTCAAGGCCAGTTACCGCCAGCAGCAGGCGGAATTGCAATCGGCCAAAGAGTCGGCCGATTTCGACCAGCGGGAATTCGCCCGCAAGAAGGCGCTGGTTGCGACCGAATTCGTCTCCCGCGCCATTTACGAGCGCGCCGACACTGATCTCAAAGTGGCCCGGCAACGGATCGCGTCGGTTGAACAACAGATCGCCAGCACGGTGGTTGCCCTGAACGGCAACCCAAACATCGACGCCGATACCCACCCGACGGTGCGCGAAGCCAAGGCTCAGCTCGACGAAGCGCAGCTCTACCTGTCGTACGCGACGGTGTTCGCGCCCGACGACGGCATCGTCGCCAAGGTCGACGATTTGCAGGTTGGCAACTTCGTCAACAACGGCGCGCCAGCCTTTGCCCTGTTGTCCGATCGCGAAATCTGGGTCGAGGCCAACTTCCGCGAAACCGACGTCACCCATATGCGTCCCGGCCAGGCCGCGACCGTCAGTATCGATACCTATCCGGATCACATTTTCAAAGCTCACGTGACCAGCATGAGCCCGGGTGCCGGATCGGACTTCGCCCTGCTGCCACCGGAAAATGCCACCGGTAACTGGGTCAAGGTTGTGCAGCGCGTACCGGTGCGGCTCGAACTCGATGAGGTCGATCCTGCATTGCCGCTGTTCTCGGGCACCAGTGCCACGGTCAAGGTCGATACCGGCTACCGCACGCCTTGGTGGCATCCGCTCAAGGCGCTGTTGACCGCAGGTAACTTCTGATGAACGCCAACCTTGCCGGACCTCAAGGTGCGGGAACGATAAGGTTCGCCGCGCTGCTCGCGACTTACATGCAGTCGGCGAACCTGCCGCTTCCGAATGCCGTACTCAGGTTGATTCAGGGCAGCCTGTCGATGACCGACGACCAGGCCGGGTGGATTTTCACCTCGTACCTGGCGGCGAGCGCCATCACCATGCCGGTTGCGCAATGGCTCGCCGGGCGATTTGGCCTGAAACTGGTTTATCAAACCGCGCTGGCCTTTTTCGTCCTTGGCTTGCTGCTCTCCACCCAGGCAACCACGCCGCTGGAATTCATCGGCGCGCGCATTATCCAGGGCCTGGCGAGTGGCGTGCTGGCACCGTTGTCGATGGCGATTTCGCTGGAGACATTGCCCCTCGAGAAGCGTGCAAAATTCGGCGCGACCTGGACCGCCATCGTGCTGTTCGGCATCGTCAGCGGCCCGAGCCTCGGCGGCTGGATCGGCGAGCATTTCGACTGGCGCCCGATCTTCTACATCAGCGTTCCGCTGTCGGCCTTCATCTTCCTGGTGATGGCGCTGTTGCTGAACGAGAAGAAAGCCGAGAAGCGTCCGTCGTTCGATTTCTTCGGCTTCGGCAGCTTCACGCTGGGGTTGATCAGCCTGCAAATGCTGCTCGATCGCGGTGAACGCCTGGACTGGTTTGCCTCGACCGAGATCTGGCTGGAGGCGATTGGCTTTGCGCTGGGGCTGTACCTGTTCGCCGCGCATGTGTTGACCGCGAAGGTGCATTTCCTCAACAAGCGCTTGTTCAGCGACCGCAACTTCGTGCTCTCGACGATCATCTTTTTCGCCGTCGGTTTCGTGCTGCTGTCGACCATGGCCCTGACCTCGCCAATGCTCGACGAGATTCTCGGCTACCCGCCGGACACCACCGGTTCCCTGACCATTCCGCGTGGCATCGGGCTGGTCGGAGCGTTCCTGCTGATGAACCGGGTGCCCGAGCGTTTCGACCGTCGGCTGTTCGTCGCCGCAGGCGTTGCCGTGGTGATTTATGCCAACTGGCTGATGCTCGGTTACTCGCCGTTGATGGACTGGTCGCCGGTGGCGGTGGCCGGTGCGATCCAGGGCATTGGCATTGGCATCCTGATGCCGTCGCTGACCAAAGTCGCGTTCAGCACGCTTGACCCGACGTTACGCCCCGAAGGCACCGGTCTTTTCAATCTGTCCCGTGTGTACGGCAGCACTTTGGGCGTGGCGATTGTGCAGTTGTATTTCTTCAACAACACGCAAGCGATGCACGTGGCGCTGGTGAGCAACCTGACGCCGTACCGCGTCGGGCCGATGTCCCTGCAAGCCCTGGCGGAGCTCAACCACATGGTCACCCACCAGGCGGCGTTTATCGCGGTGGTCGACCAATTCAAGATTTTGATGGTGGCGATGCTGGTGGTGAGCCCACTGGTTGTCTTTCTTCGCAAGCCCGTTCCGACCAACTAGTTTTCGTGGAGTTTGCCCAATGAAATCCCATGCGCACTTCCTCAACAGACAGCTGTTCAAAACCACCTTCGGTGCGGTATCGGCGCTGGTATTCCTGACCGCTTGCACCGTCGGCCCTGACTACCAAATGCCGCCGCCGAGCCTGTCGCAGCACTACGACCAGCAGGCCGAGCAACGCCTCGGTCAGGGCGGCAACACGCCCGGTGAACAGCATATCGACCTGGGTAAAAAGGTCCGCGGTGACTGGTGGACAGCTTTCCAGTCGCACAAGCTCAACAGCGTGGTGCGTCGCGCCATCGAGGGCAATCTTGAACTCGTGGCAGCGGACGCAACAATCCGGCAAGCCGCGTCTTCGGTAGCTGCCGCGGAAGGTGCGTTGTACCCGCAAGTCGATTTTGGCGCGACGGCAGGCCGCCAGCGGGTCCACAACGCCAAGGAGCCTGCCACCTCCAACTTCTATGCAATCGGGCCGCGGGTTGGCTTTGACCTTGACGTGTTCGGCGGCAACAAGCGCGTGATCGAACAGCAAGAAGCGTTTACCGCGCTGCAGAAGCATCGTTATGAAGCGGCGTACCTGACCCTGACCGGCGACGTTGCCAGCCAGGCGTTGTTGGTGGCTTCCGCCAACGCGCAGATCGCGGCCGTCGAGAAGCTGCTGGCCAATGACGCCAAGAACCTCGACCTCGTGCGCATGGCCCACACCAACGGCACCACCACGCAGATCGACGTTTCGTTGGCCGAAACCCGGCTCGCCCAGGACCGCACGCTGCTGCCGCCCCTCGCTCAGCAGCGCGATGCGGCACGCCACGCGTTGTCGATTCTGACGGGCAAAGGCCCGGGTGACTGGAGCGCGCCGGACTTTGATTTTGCCGAGTTCGTATTGCCGGCGAACGTGCCCGTCAGCGTGCCCTCGGAAATGGCCCACGGCCGGCCGGACGTTCTGCAAGCCGAGGCCGAATTGCACATGGCCAGCGCGGCCGTCGGCATCGCCACCGCCAATCTTTACCCGCGCGTCACGTTGTCCGCGTCGTTGGCCCAGGCCGCCTCAGGCAATGGCGGCGCTGCACTCTGGGGTTTCGCGGCGGGGATCGCGGGGCCGCTGTTCGATGGCGGAACGCTCAAGGCTGAACGCCAGGCGGCCGTTGACGGCTACAAGGCGACGCTCGCTGGCTACCAGCAGACCGTCATTCAGTCGTTCGGCCAGGTCGCGGATTCGTTGCAAGCGATCAACCATGACACCGAGCAAAACCTGGCGCAGGAAGACGCGCTGCGCGCCGCCGACACCAGCTTGCGCTTGAACCAGCAAGCCTACGCGCAAGGCGAAAACAGCATCCTCCAGGTGCTGGAAGCAGAGCGTGCCTATGAGCAAGCGTTACTCGGCCAGATCCGCGTGAAGACCGCGCAATACCTCGACACCGTGCGGCTGTATGTGGCGCTTGGCGGAAATTCCGTCGGCGCGTTCGAGCAGCGCGTTGCCAGCCGCGAAGCCCCGAAACCTTCGTATCAATAGCCCCGGAGATTGGAGAAAAGACATGACTTACGAACACTTTAACGATGACCTTCGCGACACGAAATTTCCGTTGAATCACGGCTCCGGCGCAATGCCGGCCGTGGGATTCGGCACCCTGTTTCGCGACCTCAGCGTCACCACCCAGGCGGTCAAGGACGCGCTGGAAGCAGGCTTTCGCCATTTCGATTGCGCCGAGCGTTATCGAAATGAAGAACAGGTCGGCGTGGCCTTCAAGGAAATGCTGGACGCCGGAAAAGTCCGCCGCGAAGACCTGTTCGTCACCACCAAACTGTGGAACACCAACCACCGTCCCGAACGCGTCGCACCGGCATTCGAGGCCAGTTGCCGTCGCCTTCAGGTTGACTACATCGACTGCTACCTGATCCACACGCCGTTTGCCTTTCAACCCGGCGACAACCAGGACCCGAGGGATGAAGAGGGCCACGTTATCTACGACGACGGCGTCACGCTGATCGAGACCTGGCGTGCGCTGGAGCGCCTGGTGGATGAAGGCCGCTGCAAGTCGATCGGCTTGTCGGACATTACCCTGGAAAAACTGCGAGAAATCGTCGAAGTGGCGCGGATCAAACCGGCCGTGGTGCAAGTTGAAGCCCATCCGTACCTGCCGGAATGGGAACTGCTCGAGTTCTGCAAAGAGCATGGGATTATCGTGCTTGCGTTTGCGCCACTGGGCCACGGCATGGAGCCCAATGTCCTGGAAGAACCGGTGATCACCCAGATTGCCCAGCGTGTGCAGAAGACCCCGGCGCAAGTGGCGTTGGCCTGGTCGGTGCAGCGGGGCGTGGCGTTTCTGACCACGTCTGCGACGCCGAGTCATATCCGGGAAAACTTCGATATTTCGACCTTGCCGCAACGGGCCATGGTTGAAATTCAGAACGACATCACCACCCGGATTCGATTCAACTCGGTGGTGGAAACCGGCGTCCCAGGATTTATTCCGCGCAAGAAGTAACCCATGATGACGGGGCGGCCTGACAAGGCCGCCCCTTTTCCATCCCCCCGAGGTGAAATCGATGGACGTGTTCCAGACCCTGCGTTGTTTCGTGGCTGTGGCCCAGAGCGGCAGCTTTACGGCGGCGGCTGAGGTGTTGGACACCACCACGACCAACGTTTCCAAAGCCGTTTCCAGCCTGGAAGCCAGGCTTCGCACACGCCTCATCAACCGCACGACCCGCCGTCTGGCGCTGACCGAAGCCGGTCTGCGTTACCTGGAGCGCTGCGAGAGGATTCTTGAAGAGGTGCGGGAGGCCGACGAGGAAGCGGGCACGGCGAACACCCAGCCTGTGGGCCGGCTGAAGATTCATGCGATGGCCGCCATCGGCAATCACTACGTGATCGATGCCGTTGCCCGATACAGAGAGCTGCACCCGACGGTCATGTTCGATTTGACCCTGACCAATCGCCTGCCGGATCTGCTGGAGGAGGGCTATGACATGTCGATTGTGCTGGCCCGGGACTTGCCCGATTCAGGTTTCGTTGCGCAGCGACTCGGCATCACCTACAGCATTCTCTGCGCCTCGCCGGCGTACCTGAAAAAACGCGGACACCCGGATTCCCCGGCTGCGCTCGCCGAACATGACTGTCTGAAAATCGTGAATACGGTGATGCCGGTTGAAAACTGGGTGTTGGAGGGGCCGGAAGGCGTGGAGACCATCAGCGTTCCGCTATCACCGTTCCACATCAACACGGCCGATGGCATGACCGTCGCGATTACCAATGGCATGGGGATTGGTATCCAGCCCATTGCGTCCGCTGTCGATGGCTTGCGGGCGGGCACGTTGGTGCGCGTATTGCCCGGGCATCATCTTGAAGCGCTGAATCTGTACGCGATCTATCCGTCGCGAAAGTTCGTCGATGCAAAAATAAAGACCTGGGTGGAGTTTCTCAAACACTCCATTCCGGACGTGCTGGCCGCGGATGAAAAAATCGTCGGCTCAGCGAAAAAAAGATGACGCAGCAGGCATGGAGTGTCGACCCTCCATCGTCCTCGCAGGCTTCAACCATTTGAACATCCGGTGCCCATCACCTGGTATTGAAGGACATGGCGTTGACCCTGGGAATCTTCATAGGTCATTCGGGCTGGAACCGGTCCGCACTCGTCCGGGATGTCGGTTACGGTGATGATTTTCTTGATGTCCAGTTTGGTGCCGTAGGAGTAGCTTTCAACCGGCGTTTTACTGGCGTCGGCCGTTGAGGTGCTGTCGTCTGCAAAGGCCTGTGCGCCGATACCGCCCAGCGCCAGGAACAGCGCAATTTTTAAAGCTTTCATGTTATTCACCTTTTCGTCTTGGTTGACCCGGGCTCACCGGGTAGAGACGATGCTAGGGGGTTAGCGCTCCCTCAAATAGCGGCCCGCTGGACAAACACTGTTGCCGGATCGGGCATGAATGGCAGGCGTCAAAAAAGCCCATGGCGTTGCGTCTGCGCCTATGGCATCGTCGAAAAAATACGTCGTACAGCGAACAGGATCAGAACGATGGAGGAGGGTGATGACGTCGGCGCAACGCCGTCGATGGCAACGCTGAAAGCGTTCAATCGGTGCGTGCTGCACCTGGGGCGGCTGGCCCGGGATCGCGGCGCCTCGCAGTTCATCGCCGAAGGCCTGCAAGCGTTCCGCCAACTGGTGCCCTTTGCGTCGGCGTGGTGGGGCGAAATGTCCGCGTCCGCCGGCAACGCGCCGCCTAAAAGCTGGATGCACGGGCGCATCAATCTGCCCGAATCGTTTGCCGCCGAATGGCACAAGAGCGCGGGCCGCGACAAATTTTCCCACGACACCCTGAGTCAGCCCGGTGCGGTGGTGCGCGACAGCGGCTTCACCGACCCCGATGAAGCCGTGGACGCGTTCGCTCGGCGCCATGACCTTTATCACCCGATGTGCATCACCTTCGAGTTGCCCGAAAGCGGCTTGATGTTCTTCGTCTGCCTCTACCGTGGCATGGAGGCTCCGGCGTTCAGCGACAGCGAGGCCGCCTTGTTTTCGGCGTTCTGCGATCACCTGTTGCAGCTGTGGCGGTTCCAGGTGCAAGACATGATCCGCAGCGACACCGGCAACGGCGCGACCGACTTTGGCGTGGCGCGCATGGACGGCAGTCTGCTGTACGTCGGCGCCAGCCTGTGCGTCGCGATTCAGCGCGAGTTGCCCGGGTGGAGCGGCTCGATGCTGCCGGCCGAGGTGATCGCGCAACTGCAAAAGGCCCCGTGTGTGATGCGCCTTGGCCGTTGCGCGTTGACGCTGAGCCCGAACGCGGACCATGTGATTTTGTCGCTCGAAGCGCAGTCCCGCGCGGCCGTGCTTGCGCCACGGGAGCGGACGGCGGCGATGCTGTTTGCGGCCGGTCATTCCTATAAAGAAATCGCGAAAATCCTGACCTTGAGCCCGGCGACAGTGCGCACTTATCTGCGCAATTGCTACTTGCAGCTCGGCGTGAAAAGCAAGGTGGAGCTGGGTTCCGTCCTGCGAGACCTAACGCGCCGCGATTAACCTGTGGGAGCAAGTTCAAAAGATCGCAGCCTCGTTTCATTCGACAGCTCCTACAGGATTACGCGATCCCCTGTAGGAGCTGTCGAGTGAAACGAGGCTGCGATCTTTTAGCGCTTTCCCACATGGACAATTTGCCGACCCCTCCTCATTTGTGGAGGTCCCGCAGGCGGCGGCGCTCTATAGGGTATGCCCTGTATATCAGGGGCTTACGCGGCAGTCTGTCCGGGCCACTTCCAAAACTATAAGAACAGAGGTGAGGCAGTTGAAATTTTCCAGGCTGTTTATCGCGGTTGCGACCACTACGGCACTTGCTTCCACGGCACTCGTGGGGTGCCAGACTCAGGGCTCGACGCCCGCCGACATGGTGATGCGCAACGGCTACGTCTACACCGTCGATGGCCAGAATTCCGTGCAACAGGCGATTGCTGTGACGGGCGGGAAGATCGTTTATGTCGGCAGCGACGAAGGGGTTTCTGCGTACATCGGCAAGCAGACCCAACTGGTCGATCTGGCCGGACGCATGCTGATGCCGGGCTTCATCGATGCGCACATGCACCCGGGGGACGGCGGCCGCGCCATGACCTTGTGCGACCTGAAATACCAGACGATGACGCGCAAGGTGTTCCAGGAAACCATTCAAGCGTGCCTGGACGCCGACAAGGACAAAGGCCCCGATGTCTGGCTTGAAGTGGGTAGTTGGGATCGCATGGGCATGGACGGGCTCGATGGCGACCCGGACAAATCGACGCTGGACGCGCTCAAGACCCAGCGTCCGATCCAGGTGCGTTCCACCGACTTTCACACCGTGCTGACCAACTCCCGTGGCCTGGCAGTGGCCGGCATCAACAAAAACACCGTCAATCCGAGCGATGGCAAATACGTGCGCGACAGCGCCGGTAACCCCAACGGCATCTGCGAAGACGGTGCGGCCGATGCCATGGCTGCGGTTGTGCCTCCCGCCACCGACGCCGAGAAACTGACTCAGACCCGCGCGGCGCTCGACGCGATGCGCCAGCAAGGCATCACCAGCTTCTTCGATGCCTTGTCAGGGCCGGAAAGTGGCAAGGCGTTCACCAGCCTGCAGCAGTCGGGCGAACTGACTGCCCGGGCCTTGCTCGCAATCAAACTGGACCCGGCCGCCGCCGCGGCAGACCCGACAAAAACCATCGCCGACGCCAAGGCATTGGCCACGACTTACGACCAGGGCGAGACCAAAGTCGCGCCGGGCGTGAGCATGCGCCACGTCAAATTGTTCATGGACGGCATCATCAATGCGCCGGCGGACACCGGAGCGATGCTGACGCCGTACTTGCACAATGCCGGAACCGATAAGGCGCCGAAATGGACAGCGGGCAAGAATGTCGGTGAGCTGTACTTCCCGCCACAAGTGCTCAAGCCGTTGCTGTTGCAAGCCGTGCAGGCCGGCCTCGACCCGCACCTGCACGCCACCGGAGACCGCGCGGTACGTGATTCGCTGAACGGCATCGAATATGTGCGCCAGCAATTGCCCGGTAATGGTTTTCGCCCGGCCATCACGCACAACGAGTCCGTGGACCCTGCCGACTATCCACGCTTCAAGGCCCTCGACGTGACCGCCAACATGTCCTTCCAATGGGCCCAGCAGGCGCCGTCCACCATCGACGGCACCAGCGATCACCTGGGCGCCCAGCGTTTCGCTCGCATGGAGCCGTCGGGCAGCATCGCCCGGGCCGGCGGCCGCGTGGCGTATGGCAGCGACTGGCCCGTCGACCCGCTCGACGAGTTCCTCGCGCTGAAGATCGGCGTCACCCGCTCCGGCGACCCGCAGAACCCCCACAGCTACGGCCCCAAGTACGCCGGCCGGCTGAATGCCGACCCGGCACTGTCGCGCACGGAGGTGCTGCGCACCATCACCATCAACGCTGCCGAACAGCTGAAACTGGACGCGGTGGTCGGCTCGGTGGAAGTGGGCAAGTTCGCCGACCTGATCGTCCTGGACAAGAACTTCATGCAGGTGCCCGAGGATGAATTGGCCCGAAATAACGTGGTGCTGACCATGGTGGGAGGCAAGGTTGTGTGGGCGAAGGCGCCGTTCGTGGGGCTTGAACAGCGGCCGGCTCAAGTCGCTGCTTTGAAGACTGAACAACAATAAAAAACATCATTAGCCCCAATGCCTGCCAGTAAAACGCGGTCATTGTGGGAGCGGGCTTGCTCGCGAAGGCGGCTGCATATCCAACAGGGATGCAAGCTGACACACCGCTTTCGCGAGCAAGCCCGCTCCCACAGGTTCCGCGCTTGGCTGGAAGTTATAAGTGCCTACCCATAACAAGAGAACACCGCAATGACCCAACAACGAAGTCCGCTGATCGAGACCCGTTCGATCGATTACATCCCCGAGGCCGAGCGTCATGGCAGCCTCTACAGCCAGTTCACCCTGTGGCTCGGCGCCAACCTGCAAATCACCGCCATCGTCACCGGCGCACTGGCCGTGGTGCTGGGCGGAGACGTGTTCTGGTCGCTCATCGGCTTGCTGATCGGCCAGGTGCTCGGCGGCGCAGTCGTGGCCTTGCACGCCGCCCAGGGGCCGAAGCTCGGGCTGCCGCAGATGATCTCCAGTCGTGTGCAGTTCGGGGTCTATGGGGCGGCGATCCCGATTGTGCTGGTGTGCCTGATGTACCTCGGTTTCAGCGCGACCGGAGCGGTCCTGTCGGGGCAGGCCATTGCCCAGTTGATCCATGTCAGCGACAGCACCGGCATCCTGATTTTCGCCGCCTGCATCGCGTTTCTGACGATCTTTGGCTATCGGGTTATCCATCTGGTCGGACGGGTGGCCAGCGTGCTGGGCATCATTGCCTTTGCCTACCTGTTTACCCGGTTGATGACGCTCAACGATATCGGCCTGTTGCTGGAAAACCGTCACTTCGGCTGGAGCACCTTCCTGCTGGCCGTGTCGTTGTCCGCGTCCTGGCAAATCGCCTTTGGCCCTTATGTGGCCGACTACTCACGCTACTTGCCGAGCAAAACCTCGTCCTGGAAGACCTTTGCTGCCGTCGGCCTGGGCACCGTGCTCGGCGCCCAGGCCTCCATGGTGCTCGGCGTGTTTGCCGCAGCGTTGGCCGGTGCGAATTTTCGTGGTCATGAGGTGGCGACCATCGTCGGCCTGGGCAGCACCGGGGTGATGGCCTCGCTGCTGTATTTGAGCGTGGTGTTCGGCAAGGTCACGGTGTCGACGCTCAACGCGTATGGCAGCTTCATGTGCGTGGCCACGATCATCAGCGGTTTTCGCAGCCGTCTCGAAATCACCGCCCGCCAGCGCATGGTGTTTGTGCTGTTGATTGTCGCGGCGTCCACCACGTTGGCGCTGCTGGGGCAGTACTCGTTCCTCAACTCGTTCAAGTACTTCATCCTGTTTCTGCTGACCTTCTTCACGCCGTGGAGCGCGATCAACCTGGTGGATTACTACTTCATCAACAAGGAGCGTTATGACATTCCGGCATTGTCCGATCCGGCAGGCCGTTATGGCCGCTGGAACGTGCGCGGGATCAGCGTGTATGTCATCGGCGTGTTGATCCAGTTGCCTTTCGTCGACACGCATTTCTACTCCGGACCGATGGTCGCGCAGCTCGGCGGTGTCGATATTTCCTGGATCGTCGGGCTGGTGGTGCCGGGCATTCTCTATTACCTGCTGGCGAGAACATCGGCGGTGGCGGTGGTGCCTGAGCAGCCTTCAAAGGCCTGAATCAAGGACTTACAAAGTGAATGCGCCGGTCACCGGCATGTCTTGAAGCGTCTCCTATACTGATCCGCGTTGACAGGTTCAACACAGATCCCGAACGCCGTTGGAACCGCGACTCGCGTTCCGACGGCTTCCCTACGAACTCACCTTCAGGAGAACGATCATGACCATCCGCATTGGCGACGAAGCACCGGACTTTACCGTCGAAAGCACCGAGGGCACGCTGCATTTCCATGAGTGGATCGGCGACAAGTGGGCGATTCTGTTCTCGCATCCCAAGGACTTCACCCCGGTGTGCACCACTGAACTCGGTTACATGGCCGGGCTCAAGCCGGAGTTCGACAAACGCAACACCAAGGTGGTCGGGCTCAGCGTCGACCCCGTCAGTAACCATGGGAGCTGGGCCAAGGACATCGAAGAAACCCAGGGGCATGCGGTCAATTACCCCATGATCGGCGACGAGAACCTGGTGGTGGCCAAGCTCTACGACATGATCCACCCGAACGCCAGCGGCGGCGCACGCACGGCCGTGGACAACGCCACGGTGCGTTCCGTGTTCATCATCGGGCCGGACAAAAAGGTCAAGGCGATGCTCATCTACCCAATGAGCGCCGGGCGTAACTTTGATGAGGTGTTGCGCCTGCTCGATGCGCTGCAATTGAACGCCAAACACACCGTTGCCACCCCGGTTAACTGGCGTCCGGGTGAGGACGTGATCATTCCGACTTCGGTATCGGACGAGGACGCGAAAAAGAAATACCCGGACGGTTTCAAAACAGTGAAACCTTATTTGCGCACGGTGGCGCAACCGAAGTAACCCCTACGGAGCCCCCAGCATGGCCGTCCAAGTCTTGCGCGTCGACGCAACACACATCGACTCAATCGCCCACCTCTTCGACGCTTATCGAGGCTTTTACGGCCAGCCTTCGAACTTGCAGCAGTCCCGGGATTTCATCGCCGAACGCGTTGCCCAGGATGAATCCGTGATCTTTTTCGCATCGGACTCAACCGGTGATGCGCTGGGCTTTGTCCAGCTGTACCCGACGTTCTCATCCATCGACGCCCACCGGACCTGGCTGCTCAGCGACCTGTTCACCGCCCCCGAAGCACGGGGCAGGGCGTGGGGAGGTTATTGATGAACGCTGCCCGAGCCTTTGCGTTGTCGACCGGCGCCAAGGGCATGGTGCTGGAAACGGCCACGGACAATTTCGGCGCTCAGCGGTTGTATGAATCACTGGGTTACGTGCGCGACCCGGGTTATTACACCTACTGCCTCGACTTGAAGCAGGGCTGACCAATACCCTCATCAACCACACCACCCCTGTGGGAGCGGGCTTGCTCGCGAATGCGGTAGAGCATTCAAAAAAAATGTTGGCTGACAGTCCGCTTTCGCGAGCAAGCCCGCTCCCACAGGCCTCGCAGGCTCGGCAGTTACAGGGGCCCCGCGCTTAACCCAGCTGGAACGTGGTTATCCAGGATTCGATTCACCTGTTCCATCAACGCTGCGGCAACTTCCATCGCTCTCGCCATTGCTCATATTGCCCCTCAGGCATCTGCACCAGCACCGGAGACTCACGCGGATCCAGCCACTCGAACAACCGCGAAATATCCTCCTGATCCATCGCCGTACAGCCCAACGTAGGCGACGTAGACCCCCGCCAGATATGGAAAAAAATGCACGAACCTGAACCCGGTGACGCCGGCGTGTTGTGTTCAATAAAGATGCCTTTGCGATAGCCATCCTCTTTGCGCATCTGCTCAGAGCTGTTCCAGTCCCTGGTCATCGCCGCGCCGTCGACCAGTTCGTTGTAATGTGTGGATTTGCTGTCATCCACGCATTCAGTGGTCGATGTCAGCGCGAGATAAGGCAGTTTTGTATCGCCCGTCGTGTCGTAGCCAAACGCAGTCCCGAGTTTGAAGACACCGGCAGGCGCTTTCCCGTCTCCTTCACGTTTGACCGGTCCTTCACCGGGCTCAACGTTGCCCAGACCCTTGCCCCAGGCCATCCCGTGCTTGCCGACCACCACCGCAAACCCGTCACCGACTTTTCTAAAGCCTTCCCCGTTTCGTTCATAACGCTGGGCGATGCCCTGAATGTCATCCCAGTTTTTTGTGGTGACCACAATAAGTTGGCGACTGGTGTCCAGCACTTCGCTGGCACTCAGCGGCGTAATGGGAAAATCCATCACGTTCTTCGGCGCTCCCTCTCCTCCAAAAGTGAAGTGCCACCACTCTTTCGAATACCCGGCAAATCCCTCTTTTTCCATGGCGCTGGTGAGTCGCTGGCGGTTTTCTTTTGCGGTCGCGTTGATGGTCGGGTTGGCGGTATGCGCGCGCTCATCGAAGCAGTCGTACCCGGTGCCCATGTCGAGTGCGCCGTCGTGCCAGCGCTGGGCATAAGGCGCGGTGCAATCGACTTGCGCGGCCGAGGGCGTCCAGGTATCGGTGGGCAGTGCCTTGGGACCGGTCAGCGTCAGGTCGACGGTTGAGCCTCTGGAGTGATTCGACACCCGCGCCACATACCCCAGCCGCCAGAAGTCCTGTTTGTCCACGCGCGGATAAAACTCGGCCTTGCGCGGGTCGCCCGGCTCAGTCGCGAAGCGGCCCATATCGGCCACCGCACGGCTGGGTCGATAGCAGTCGAACACCTTCAAGCCATAGCCTTGTTTTTGCAGTGCCTGTTGCACCCGGACGAGGGCCTGGGCGGTGTCCAGCGACAGCAGGCACTCGGCAGCGGCGTAACCGTCGAGTGGATGTCCAGTGAAGTTGTGGGCGCTGGCGTAGCGGATGTCTTGCTCGATAGTGGGGGCAATCGTGCGCAGGTAGACCATGTGTTCCGGCTTTGGCTCGGCACTGGCGATGCCTGGAAGGATGAGGCTCAGCAACAGCAGCGATCGCAGCCACGGACGGCGGGGCGATTGATTCGGGAGTGGCAGCGAGGAGGGCATACGAACCTTCAGGTTTAAGCGCATGAAGTTTTTGTCCGGAGAACACTTCAAACGGATCTTAAACCATGACTGCCAGTGTCTGGCTGATTCATGTCTGGTAGCAGGCTTTACGCTGCAAAAACGAAGGCGCCCGCGATGCTATCGCGGGCGCCAGGTTAACACGTGGTCTTCAAGCCACCGGAATCATCGGGTCAGCCGCCGCCAGGGCGGTGGCGCGATCAGCGGCCGGTGGGTAGATCCACTGGGTGTTGATCTGCGTCTTGAGTTCCTTGGCCTCGTCCTTGACCAGTTTGAGCTGGCGATCCCAGCCTTCGGTGAACACCGCGCCCCAGGCACCCAGGTCGAGGCAGGTCACGTACTTCGGCTGACGGTAAGGGGTTGGCGCGACACCCAGCAGATCCGCAGCAACGTTATTCCCGGCGTGACGGCCCAGGGCGATGGCGTGCTGGCAGGACATGGCGGCGAAGTTGCCGAGGTCGTCGGTCGCGGCATAGGCGACGTCGCCGGCGGCATAGACATGCGCCTGACCCAACACTTTCAGGTTCTCGTCGACGTGCAAGCGCCCTTGTGGATCGCGATCGCTGGTCAAATGTTCGGTCAGTGGGCTGGCGCGGAAACCGACGGTCCAGATCACCGTTCGCGCCTCGATGTGGCGGCCATCGGCGAGGGTCACGCCGTTGGCGTCCACTGCCGCGACACTGGCGTTGACGATCCATTCGACGCCCAGGTGTTCGGAAGCCTCGATGAGCGACGGACGAATTCCGTCACCCAACGTCGCGCCGATCTGTGGCGCGCGGTCGACGATGATCACGCGCATATCCTGATCGTCACCGAGCACGGCCCGCAGGCGTGCCGGCATTTCGGTGCCGGTCTCGATCCCGGTAAAGCCGCCACCGGCGACCACCACGGTGTTGCGGGCAACGCTGTACGGCTGGTCCTTGAGGGATTTGATGTGGTTTTCCAAACGCACCGCGGCTTCGATCTGGTCCACGTCGAAGGCGTGCTCGGCAAGACCTGGCACTGCTTTCGGACGGGCCAACTGGCTGCCGGCCGCCAGCACCAGACGGTCGTAGCTCAACGCGCCCTCGCGACCCGCTTCATCGCGGTAGCTGACGGTTTTTGTCTGCTCGTCGATGCCCTCGGCCATGCCTTTGACGAAACGCACACCCACCGAGTCGAACAGCGCGTCCAGCGGCGCGAACATCTTGTGTACGTCCGGTTCGTAGAAGCGGGGACGGATGCGCAATTCCGCCTGAGGTGCCAACAGGGTGATCTCCACGTCGTTACGGTCATGCATGTCCAGCAGACGCGCGGCGCTCAATGCACTCCATACACCACCGAACCCCGCGCCGATAACCAGAATTTGCTGTTTCATGATTTGTTCCTGAAAAGAAGTGGTCAATAGTCTTGAAGGTGTTCTTCAAGTTGGCGGGACGGCAGTCGTCCGCTGTGAGTGCAATGGTATTAATGGATTCTGCCGGGCGCACTTCTACATCGGTTCAGCAAAGTCATACTTCAGTGGGCGAAAGATATACCAAGGTATTAACGGGAGGCGGCGAGCTACTTTGCAGCGTGCTTTCAGTGCCGCGGGAGGAGGGCGTTCTTGATGCAGTCCAGCAGTTTGTCGGCGTCACAGGGTTTGGGTAGCCAGGCAACCAGGTTCGGAGTGTCGGCGCCAAGGTGTTGCGCGGCTTCAGGGTGACCGGTGATGAAGATGGTTGGGATGTCAAAGCCCGTCGCGACCAGTTGCTCATGCATCTGTATGCCGCTCATGTCCGGCATCTGGATATCGGAAATCAGGCAGTCGGTTTCAGCGGGGGCATTCGCGCTGAGAAACTCAATTGCGCTGCAATAGGTGCGAACTTTATAACCGCTGGACCGCAATAAGCTTTTCAGGGCTGTCCGGATGGAGTCGTCGTCATCGACTACCGCAATCATTGCCATATTACGCACTTGAATGTCTTGATCCATGTGGAATGCTCCGTGACAGAGCCTGTTGTTATTACAAGATACGCGGACTGCCAAGGTGGAATAGTTATACCAACGTATAGCCCGCTAAGACGTAAGTGTCGAAGTCGCCAAGGCAACAGCGCGCTTGTGGCGGGGCATACCCACGTACAAGGGGACACAACCAAGGGATACATCGACTGTACCCACGTACAAGTGACGTCTGCAGATTGGCCCGCCTAAGCTGGAGCCGCATCCTTGGCTTCCGGCGACACGGGATGCGCAACGAGCTGAAGTTCGATATCCACTGACCCGGGCGACGAACATGAACATGATGAACAGAAATGACCTGCGACATGCCGACATCAATCTGCTGGTTGTCTTCGAAACCATGATGCGTGAACGCAACGTCACCCGGGCCGGACAACGGCTGTTCCTGGGCCAGACCACCATCAGTTGCGCCCTCGGGCGCTTGCGTTCGATGTTCAATGATCCGCTGTTCATCCGCGCAGGCCGGACGATGGAACCAACGGCGCGGGCCGAGGAGATCCATGCGCGGCTGGCGCCGGCCCTGGATGGCATTGCCGTCGCCTTGAGCTGCACCCACGCGTTCGATCCGCTGACCAGCGAAGGCACCTTCCATGTCGGGCTCTCGGATGATGTCGAGTACGCGCTGCTGCCATGCATGATGAGGCACCTGCGCGATGAGGCGCCGAACATCACCCTGGTGGTGCGCCGGGTGGACCAGCGGCAATTGCCGCAACTGTTGGCCTCCGGTGACATTTCCGTCGGTATCAGCCTCGCGCAGGAGCTGCCCGCCAGTGCTCATTGCAAGGTCCTGCGCCCGATGCAACCGAGGCTCCTGCGCGCTGATTCGGCCCCTGGCCCCGTGACGCTGGACGACTTCTGCCGGCGGCCGCATGTGGTGGTGTCTTCGATGGGACATGTCATCGATGATGCCGATCATGCCCTGGACCTCGTCGGGCGGCAGCGCAAGGTGGTGCTGGCGGTCCCTCAATTCAGTGCTTTGCCCGGTTTGCTCGCCGGCAGCGACATGGTGGCGATCGTGCCCGACTACGTCGCCCAGGCCATGGCGCGGCTGGAAGGCATGCGCGCCGAGTGTGTGCCGTTGCAGCTGCCTACGCCGGAACTGTCCATGGCGTGGCGCGGCGCGATGCACAACGACCCGCGCGAAAGCTGGTTGCGCGCCTGTTTTTGCCGCTATCTGGGTCAGCAGCAGGCGCTAACCATGGCCGTGGCCTGAAGCGGGGCGATTCATCGATGACCTTCGAGCCGGAACTTCCATGAGGTGACTGTGAAGGGCTCCCAAGTGGAGCTAATCTACAAAGTGGTTACACTGGACGACAGCCTGACGGCACTGTACGGCCTATAAAAAAACCAACTCGTGTTCCCACTCCGATGAACAAAAGCATGCAGTTATCCTGGGACGACGGTGAGCGTATCTTCAGTCGGGAGCAACGCGTGGATGTCGGCAACGACCGCCATGTGCTGGTCGCGCGGCCTGCCGCGGAACAACCTCTTCCAGCGTGCCTGGGCCGACTCGCTCACGAGTTTGGCCTGAAGGACGAACTGGACGGCACCTGGGCGGTGCAACCGCTTGAGATGGTGCGCGAAGGCGGGCAGATGCAGCTGGTGTTCGAGGATCCCGGCGGCGCGCCGCTGGTGCATCTGCTGGTGGCGCCTCTGGAAACCGCCACTTTTCTGCGTCTGGCGATCAGCATCGCAGTCGTGCTGGGCAAGCTTCACCAGCGCGGACTCGTCCATAAAGACATCAAGCCCAGCCATATCCTGGTGGATTGCGCCGACGGTCAGGCCCGGCTAACAGGATTTGGTCTGGCTTCTCGGCTGCCACGCGAGCGACAGGCACCCGAGACCATCGCCGGCACGCTCGCCTACATGGCACCTGAACAGACCGGCAGAATGAATCGCTCGATCGATTCGCGCAGCGACCTCTATTCCTTTGGCGTCACGCTGTACGAGATGTTGACCGGTTCGCTGCCGTTCAAGGCCTCGGACCCGATCGAGTGGGTGCATTGCCATATCGCCAAACAACCGCAGCCACCCAGCGAACGGGTCGAAACCATCCCCGAGGCGCTCTCCGATATCGTCATGAAATTGCTCGCCAAGACCGCTGAGGATCGTTACCAGACGGCCGCGTCGGTTGAGCATGATCTGCGACGCTGCCTGGCAGACTGGCAGCAATTGCACCGGATCAAGCCCTTCACGCTCGGCGAGCACGGCACCTCCGATCGGCTGCTGATTCCCGAGAAACTCTACGGGCGCGAGCGCGAGGTCGACACTCTGGTCGCCGCGTTCGACCGGATCATTCGCAGCAGCGCGCCGGAACTGGTGCTGGTCACCGGCTATTCCGGCATTGGCAAGTCTTCGGTGGTCAATGAACTGCACAAAGTGCTGGTGCCGCCGCGAGGCCTCTTCGCGTCCGGCAAGTTCGATCAATACCGGCGCGACATTCCCTATTCGACGCTGGTGCAGGCCTTTCAAAGCCTGGTGCGCACGCTGCTGGGCAAGTCCGACACGGAACTGGCGCACTGGCGCGACGCGTTGCAGGAAGCGCTGGACGCCAATGGGCGGCTGATGACCGACCTGATCCCCGAGCTGAAGCTGATCATCGGCGAGCAGCCACCGGTTCCACCCCTTGAACCGCAACAGGCGCAACACCGCTTCCTTCTGGTGTTCCGGCGCTTTATCGGTGTGTTTGCCCGGGAGGAGCACCCGCTCGCGCTGTTTCTCGACGATTTGCAATGGCTCGACGCGGCAACCCTCGACCTGCTTGAAGATCTGCTCACCAGCTCCGATGTGCGCCACCTCATGCTGGTAGGCGCCTACCGCAGCAACGAGGTGGATGACTCGCACCCGCTGACGGGCAAACTTCACGCCATTCGCAATGCCGGGGGCAAGGTTGATGAGATCACCCTGGCACCGCTCGCCAAGGCGCACATTGAGCAATTGATTACCGATGCGCTGCATGACGAACCTGCGCGCATCGAGCCCCTGGCGCAGTTGGTGCTGGATAAAACCGCGGGCAATCCGTTCTTTGTGATCCAGTTCCTGCAAGCCCTCGCCGACGAGCAATTGCTGAGCTTTGATCATGACGTACGGCAGTGGTCCTGGGACCCGGATCGCATCCATGCCAAGGGTTACACCGACAACATCGTCGACCTGATGGTCGGCAAACTGACGCGTTTGCCCATTGAAACGCAACAGGCGCTGCAGCAGCTGGCCTGCCTGGGGAACGTCGCCGGTATTTCATCGCTTTCGACCGTTCTGGGCCTGCCGAAAGCGCAGATCCGCGCGGTGCTGTGGGAGGCGATTCGCCTGGAATTGGTCGAGCGGCTGGAGGGCGCTTATCGGTTTGTTCACGACCGAATCCATGAAGCCGCTTATTCGCTGATTCCCAGGAAATCACGCGCCGAAGCTCATTTGCGGATCGGCCGGCTGCTCGCCGCGCAGACACCTGCGGAACAGCTGGAAGAGGCGATCTTTGAAATTGTCGGCCAGCTCAATCGCGGCGCCGCGCTGCTGACCGAGCAGGGCGAGCGCGAGCAATTGGCAGCGTTCAACCTGATGGCCGGCCAGCGCGCCAAGGCGTCGACGGCCTATGCCTCGGCGCTCAATTACCTCACCACCGGGGCACAGTTGCTGGACGACGACTGTTGGGCGCGTCGGCATGAGCTGATCTTCGCGCTGGAATTGAACCGCGCTGAATGCGAGCTTCTGACCGGTCAGCTATCGGCTGCGGACGAGCGTCTGGCATCGCTGTCGAATCGCGCCACGACCACGATCGAGCGCGCCAACGTCGTGTGCCTGCAAATGGATGTCTACCTGCTCCTGGATCGCAGCGATGGTGCGGTCGCTGTCTGCCTCGCTTACCTGCGGCATGTGGGTATCGAATGGTCTGCCCATCCCAACGACGAGGAAGTGCGCCGCGAATACGACCAGATCTGGTCGACCCTGGGGGACCGGACCATCGAGGCACTCATCGATCTGCCGCTGATGGAGGACGCGGCGTCTCTCATGACCGTCAGCGCGCTGGGCAAGCTGTTCCCACCGGCCTTGCAGACCGATGCGAACCTGGCGTGCCTGTCGATCTGCAAGGCGGTCAGTCTCAGCCTCGAACGGGGCAACTGCGATGCTTCCTGTGTGCATTACGCCAATACCTTCAGGGTCGCCGGGCGGCGTTTCGGCGACTACCAGGCCGGGTTCCGTTTCGGCCAACTCGGCTGCGATCTCGTTGATCGGCGTGGCCTGAATCGGTTCGAGGCCAGCACCTATCTGTGCTTCTCCAATTTTGCCGTGCGCTGGATGAAACCCGTGGAGCAATGCCGCGACCTGCTGCGCCGCTCCTTTGCGGCGGCGAACCGAAGTGGCGACTTGCCGTATGGCGCTTATGCGGGCAACAGCCTCGTCTCCGACTCTCTTTTCGCTGGCGAGCCATTGTCCGAGGTGCAAGTTGAAGCCGAGCGTGGCCTGGCTTATGCCAGGAAGGTGCGCTTCGGGCTGGTCGGCGATTTCATCGGCACGCAGCTCGCGTCGATCCGCATGCTCCGAGGTTTGACGCCCACCTTCGGTTGCTTTGACGACGAGCCGTTCAGCGAGCGTGATTTCGAAGCCCACCTGGCTGCCAACCCGGACCTGGCACTGGCCGAGTGTTGGTACTGGGTGCGCAAATTACAGGCCTGCTACCTGGCCGACGACCCTGGCGCGGCCATGCAAGCCGCCGCCAAGGCCCAGCAGTTGCTTTGGACTTCCTACCTGTTTTACGAGGAAGCCGAGTTTTGCTTCTATGACGCGCTGGCCCGGGCCACTTGGTGCGATGGCGTTCCGGTGGACGAGCATGCGCAGCACTTGACGGCGATGGTGGCGGATCACCGGCAGCTGCAGACCTGGGCACAACAATGTCCGGAGAATTTCGCCAGCCGGGCTGCGCTGGTCGGCGCGGAGATTGCCCGCGTCGAAGGGCGTGTGCTGGATGCCGAGCTGCTTTACGAACAGGCCATTCTGACGGCGCAGGACAGCGGTTTTGTCCATATCGAAGCGCTGGCCAACGAACTCGCTTCGCGCTTCTACGCGGCGCGCGGTCTCGGCAAGATTGCCCGCGTTTATTTGCAAGACGCCCGTTACGGCTACCTGCGATGGGGCGCTGATGGCAAGGTGCGGCAGCTCGAGACGACGTATCCGTCGCTGAGGGCCGAAGCGCATTTGCTCGGTCCGACAACGATGGTCGCGCCGGTCGAACACCTTGATCTGGCCACCGTCCTCAAGGTTTCCCAGGCCGTGTCAGGCGAAATCGTCCTGGAGAAACTGGTCGACAGGGTGATGCGCACGGCGATCGAACAGGCCGGTGCCGAACGCGGCCTGTTGATTCTGTCGGATGGCTGTGAACACCGAATAGCGGCGCAAGTGACCACCGGCGGCCACTCGACGCAGTTGCGCGATGTGCCGGTAAGTTCGGCGCTGCTACCAGAGTCCGTTCTCTATCAGGTCTTGCGCACCCGGGAGAGCGTCTTTCTTGATGACGCCGTGGCCGAGGCTTCGTTTACCGCAGACCCGTACATTCGCCAGCATCGCGCCCGCTCGATTCTTTGCCTGCCGTTGATGAACCAGGCCAAGCTCGTCGGCGCGCTCTACCTGGAAAACAACCTGGCCGCCCGCGTGTTCAGCCCGGCCCGGATTGCCGTGTTGAAACTGGTGGCTTCGCAGGCGGCCGTGTCGCTGGAAAATGCCCGTTTGTACCTCGAGGTCGCGGAGCGCGAATCGAAGATCCGGCGCCTCGTCGACGCCAACATCATCGGGATCCTGTTCTGGAATGCCGACGGCGACATTCTCGAGGCCAATGACGCCTTTCTGCGCATGGTCGGCTACACCCGCGAAGACCTTGCCACGCATCGCCTGCGCTGGCGTGATCTGACGCCGCCGGAGTTTCTTGCCCTTAGCGAGCGCTCTCTGGAACAGGCTGTGCAGACCGGGTACGCCCGACCTTACGAGAAGGAATACTTCAAGAAGGATGGCAGTCGCCTGCCGATCATCGTCGGTCTGGCCATGTTCGAAGCCAGCAGCAAGGAAGGGGTCGCTTTCGTGGTGGACCTGACCGAACGCAAGCAGGCCGAAGAGAAAATCCGCGAAAGTGAACGCCGTTATCGCGAGGTGCAAACGGAGCTGGCCCACGCGAACCGCGTCGCAACCATGGGCCAGCTGGTGGCCTCGATCGCCCACGAGGTCAATCAGCCGATTGCCGCCGCGATACTCAACGCCAACGCCGCGCTGCGCTGGCTGAACGCCGATCCACCCGAGATTGGCGAGGTCCGCCAGGTGTTGGGCAGTCTCATCACCGATGCCAATCGAGCGGCGGACGTGCTGGGCCGGATTCGTCAGCATATCCGCAAGGCACCGCCGCAACGGGGGCCGGTGGACATCAACGCGGCGATCCGCGAGATGATCGGGTTCAGCCGAGGCCAGATCACCAAGAGCGGCGCCTCGATAGAGACGCACCTCGCGGACGGTTTGCCATTGATCGACGGCGACCGGGTGGAGCTGCAACAGGTGCTGCTCAACCTGATCATGAACGCGCTGGAGGCCATGAGCGCGGTAAGCGAAGGCGAGCGGCACTTGCAGGTCAGCGCGGTGCTGGACGAGGCGGGCAGCGTGTGTGTGACGGTGAGCGATTCCGGGCCGGGGTTTGCCTCGGAAAGCACCGACCTGGTGTTCGCCTCTTTCTACACCACCAAGCCTGCGGGCATGGGGATGGGGTTATCGATTTGTCGTTCGATCATCCAGGCCCATGGCGGTCGTTTGTGGGCTGGCGCCAACCAGCCGCGTGGCGCCATTGTTCAATTCACGCTTCCCCGGCATCAGGATTAATACTTAGGTTTAGGGGGGATATATTTATAGGTCGCTCAAACTAATCATAGGTACAAATGTAACTCCGCAACCTTGGCGATAGAGTAAATCCAAGGGTTGCGGAGGATGTTGTCATGAATGGTTTTACCGCCAAGGCAGTCGAAAGCTTTTCAGCGCTTCGTTCTACTGTACTTGTTTGTTTGACGCTGATGACAACGGGCGTTTTCAGTCAATTGAATGCCTTTATGACTGGAAGTCACCCCTTCGAAATCCGCAATTCGTCTGGCGTTTTACTGAACCTGGTCAATGTCCAGGAGGCCGCAGGCAGCTTGCCTGTCGGCGCGCATCTGGTGGGGCCGCGCACGTTTTACATGCATCACGGGATCTACCTTGGCGGTGGAAAGGTTGCTCATTACTCCGGGTTCAGCAGTTCATTCAAACCTGGCCCCGTCGAAGTGATTGATCTTGAACGTTTCGCCCACGGTAAACCGGTCTGGATGATTCAAGAACCGTGTGAATATGCCAGCCATGAAGTCGCCAATCGTGCACGTTCAAGAATCGGTGAAAATCAATACAGGATTCTCTCCAACAACTGCGAACATTTTTGCAGTTGGTGCATCAGTGGCAAAAGTTACAGCGCCCAAGTCGACGCGTACTTGCGTTGCCCACGTTCTTTGTTCTCTTTTATATCGGCGCTGGAACAACACTTTATCGCCTAATGCCCAACGCGAGGCTGCTACAAAAACGGCGGCGCATCGCAGAAATCGGCGTGTGCTGCTGCTACACTTTTTGCCTGACAATTCCCGTTGAGGACGGCGCATGAGCGGCAATCCTTCATCCAGTGAATCCGGCAGCAAAGGCTCTATGGTGTACGTGGTGGATGACGATGCGTCCATCCGCGACGCTTTGAGTAATCTATTGCGCTCTGCCGGGATCCAGGTCGAGACGTTTGCGTCCACGGCGGATTATCTTCGGCAACCGAAGACAGAGGCCGCCAGCTGTCTGGTCCTTGATGTACGGCTTCAAGGCAGTAGCGGCCTGGACTTCCAGCGCCAGTTGGTTGAATCAAACGCTAACATTCCAATCATTTTCATCACCGGTCATGGCGACATCGAGATGTCGGTGAAGGCGATGAAGGCCGGTGCCGTGGACTTTCTGGCAAAACCCTTTCGCGAACAGGATCTGCTGGACGCGGTGTCAGGCGCACTTCAAGCCGATATCCGACGTCGGGAAATCGAGCAACAGCGTTCGAACCTGCACAGCAACTACGAATCGCTGACCGCGCGGGAAAAGGAGGTGATGGCCCTTGCCGCCAAAGGCCTGATGAACAAGCAGATCGCCGGGCAGATGAACCTGAGCGAGATCACCGTGAAAATCCACCGCGCCCATGCCATGAAAAAAATGCATGCCAAGTCGTTTGCTGACCTGGTTCGCATGGCCGAGTCATTGGGGATTGGGCACGACCGTTGATTCAAGTACCCGCCGGCCCGATCCATTTCGTCACCGTGGGCGCTTGCCACTGTTCAAGTGCGTCGATCAGCGCCGACGGGTCGGTGTTGAAGATCAGCATCTCGCTGTGTTCGCGCTTCATGAAACCTTCGCTCACCGCATGGTTCAGCAGGCTGCGCACCGGGTTGAAAAAGTCGCCGATGTTCAGGCAGGCGACGCCTTTGTGATGTTCACCCAGTTGGGTCAGTGTCGCGACTTCAAACAACTCTTCAAACGTCCCCAACCCGCCGGGTAATGCAATGAACGCGTCCGCCGACTCGCTCATGCGCGTTTTGCGGCTGCGCATGTCCGGGGTTATTTCATGGCGGGTCAGTTCCGGATGAAGATGCCCGAGGTCGTACAGCAGGCGCGTGATGATGCCGACGACTTCGCCGCCCTCGGCGAGCACGGTGTCGGCCATGACGCCCATCAAGCCCTTGTCGGTGCCGCCATAGACCAGTTGCAGGCCGCGTCTGGCAATCTCCCGGCCCAGGGCTTGAGCCCCTTGAAGATAGTCTGGGTTGAAGCCGTAGTTGGAGCCGGAGAACACCGCAATGCTGCGAAGCGGGGGAGGTGTGGACATCGATATTTACCGCCGAGAGGGAGATCACCTCATCCTGCGTTCTGCTGGCCCGGTGCAAAAGAGCCAAGAACAGCCTGTTTGAATGGGCCATCCCGCAGGTTTACAGCAACTCGAGAATGCGTCTGCCCAGTTGTTCGGCGCTGTCCTGCGATTGAATGTTGGCGAACCCGAGCAGCAGCGCGGAGCTTGCCGGGCCGCTGATGCTCCAGTCCGACAGGGCTTCCGCGTAAATCCCCGCTTGTTGCAGACGCTCGACCAGCAATCGATCGGATTGATGTTCCGTCAGCCGCAGAATCAGGTGCATGCCGCCCGGCTGGGCATCGATGCGAATGTGTTCGCCCAAGGCTTTCTTGAGCCCGCGCACGGTGGCCTCCCGGCGCTCGCCGTAGAGCTTGCGCATGCGCTGGATGTGCCGGGCAAAATGGCCCTCGGTCACAAACGTGGCGACGATGGCTTGGGTGAGTTCCGGGCAGCCGCCGAGGAATGTCTCGCTGACGTGTTCGAAGCGCTCGACCTGGGCTTCCGGAACCACCACGTAGGCCAGGCGGATGCCAGGAAACAGCACTTTGCTGAACGTGCCGCAATAAAGCACCCGACCCTCGCGATCCAGACTTTTGAGCGCCGGCAGCGGGCGGCTGATGTAGCGGTACTCGCCGTCGTAATCGTCTTCGACAATCCACGTTTGCTGCCGGCTCGCCCACTCCAGCAATTCCAGACGGCGCGGCAACGACAGCGACACGCACAGCGGACTTTGATGGGCCGGGGTGACGACGGCGGCCCGCGCGCCTTTGTCCAGACCTTGCGTTACCTGCATGCCGTCCTGGTCGACCGGGACGGGGGCTATTTCGATTTGCAGATGCGCCAGTAACTGGCGGGTGGGCAGGTAGCCAGGGTCTTCAATCAGCACGCGGTCCCCCGGTTTGAGGAGCGCATGCGTGATCAACGACAGTGAGTTTCGGTACCCCGAAGTGATGAACACCTGGGCCGGCGAGCAGGTAATGCCCCGGGCGACTTGCAGGTAGGTGGCGATGGCGATGCGCAAAGATTCCAGGCCATAGACCGACGGATTGGCCATGTCCTGGATCTGCGTGGCGCGCACGCATCGGGCGCCGATTTGCGCCCAGATTTTCCTGGGAAAGGCGTCCAGCGCGGGCAGGGCCATTTGAAAGGGCAACACCTGCGCCTTGTGCCTGATCGAGCTGCCGGCCGCTGAGCTGAAGGATCGCTCCGTGGGGGAAGAGGGCGCACTGGCCTTGATGCCCGGCGCCACGACCGTGCCCGCCTGACCGCGCGCCTGAATGTAGCCCTCGGCGGTCAGGAGTGAGTACGCGGTGTCGACGGTGCCCCTGGCCAGTCCGAGTTCTTTGGCCAATGCCCGGGCCGCGGGAATCCGCTCTCCGGGTGCGAGTACGCCGTCAGCAATCGCACCCCGGAACCGCCAGTAGATCTGCCGATAGATCGGCTCGCTGGAGCTGGGGTCGAGCGGTGAAAAACTGTTGATCTGATTGGCCATGGCCTCGCCGGCGTCCTGTTTGGTTTTGCTTCAGGAGATTCAGCATGATGCCTAGTCATCACAGCGAAGAAAAATGCGCTTGCAGTGCTTGATCGGCCTTGCTCCTGGCCTCGGTGACGACGTCCGGACCCAAGGCTGTGCCTTCAACAGAGAAGAACGTTAGTGCATGCAGTCCGATCATGCCCAGAACGGCTTTCAGATACGGCGTCAGAAAGTCCGGCTGGCGCGGGTTGACCCCGGAAAATCGGCCGCCCGAGGACACTGCGATAAACACCGGACGATCGCGCAGCAGGCTGGTTTTGCCTTGCGCGCCGACATTGAAGGTGCGGCGAACGCGAGCGATATGATCGATCCAGACTTTCAGGGCTGCCGGAACGGTGAAGTTGTGCATGGGCGTTCCAATGACCACGACATCGGCACGGTCCAGTTCTTCAATCAGCTCATCCGAGCGGGCGATGGAACCTTCCTGAGTGACATCCGCCAGCGACTGCTGGGACTCGGCATAGAGCGCATCCACCTGCGCAATGGCATTGCCCGCCACCACCCGGTTGATGACTGATGCCGTTGGATTGTTCTTCAACAAAAAACCAATGATGGTGTTGGAAAGTCTGGAACTCTCGGAGTGCGGGCCGCGAGGGCTGCACGTGACGTGGAGGATTTTCATGATTCACCCGTTATTGGATTGCCTGGTTGAGGGGAATCATTCTAGGAAGCCCATGACCTATACCGAAGATCCATGAACTGGCTTTCGGGCTGGGCCATGTTTGTTCGCGAGTCACGTACGCATGGCCCAGTACACAACACCATTCATGGACCTTATCAAATAGACCAAGCGGCAGCACGATGGCGTCCTCATCCAGCCAACACAAGGACTCATCATGACGACTCGCATCGACTACGCAAAAGCTTCTCCTGAAGGTTACAAGGCATTTGGTGGCGTATACGTCTGCCTGCAAAACAGCGGTCTTTCCCACGAACTGATTGATCTGGTTTACCTGCGGGTATCGCAAATCAACGGCTGCGCCTTCTGCATCGACATGCATTCCCGTGACCTGCTCAAACTCGGGGTCAGCGTCGACAAACTGGTCCTCGTACCCGTCTGGCATGACGCGGGTGAAGTGTTCAGCCAGCGCGAGCGCACAGCATTAAGTTGGGCGGAAACAGTCACCCGCGTCGCTGAAACCGGTGTTCCCGATGCCTACTACGAGGCAGCGGCTGCCGAGTTCGGCGACAAGGAGCTGGCGGACCTGACGTATGCCATCGGTTTGATGAACGCCTTCAACCGATTCGGCGTGACGTTCCGTTCGAAACCGGCCGCTGCCAACAAGGCTTGAACCCCATCGTTCAATCGATCTCGCCGGGCCTTGGTGCCTGGCGGGGTCACTCACGGAGTCAAGACCATGGCATGGGCATTACTGGGTATCGCCGGTATTCTCGAAATCGCATTTGCCTTCTACATGAAAGGGTCTGAAGGTTTTACCCGACTGATCCCCGGGCTTTTGGCGGCGGGGACCGGTTTATCGAGTGTCTTCCTGCTTTCACTGTCACTGAAATCATTGCCCGTGGGCACGGCCTACGCAGTCTGGACCGGCATCGGCGCAGCAGGCACCGCGATTCTGGGCATGGCGGTGCTGGGCGACGCCACGACGGCGCTGCGAATTGGCTGCATCGTACTGATTCTGGTGGGCGTGATCGGTCTCAGGCTAGTCTCGGGTAGCTGAAGCCGATGGCGGGTGTGAAGGGATTAATCACTAACGTGCAAAAGAGGCATTTTGCTGGCCCCGATGCTTCAAAGTTGTCGCCAAAATCACTTCATTTTCAGGTGGTTAGGCGGAATGCAATTGCGAAGTGTATTTGTCACGATGATCTCGTTTGCCCTGGCCAGTGTTGCAGCCTCTGCCCACGCCAAGGAGCTGGCCTCCAATGATCGGTATATGTGCAGCTGGGGGGCGGGGACGGCGGCGAGAGCCCAGGAACTCAAGCTGGCCGGGGTCTCACTGTATGCCGCCCGGCAGAAGATACAGGCTTACAAATTCAACAAGGCGTGGATGCGCATGATGGCGATGGGCATCACCGAGCAGACCTACGACAGTAAGTCGCGATTCAAGCCGGCGGATGTCCGGCAGAGCTTTTATGAGGAATGCGTGCGGTACAAGCTGGCGCGTAAGTGAAAAAAGCAGGTGCAGAACCCACCGCAATTCCCTGTGGGAGCGGGCTTGCTCGCGAAAGCGGTGTATCAGTCGACATCAATGTTGACTGATACACCGCTTTCGCGAGCAAGCCCGCTCCCACAGGGTTCTGTGGCGTTGATTAGATTTACATCAATTCAGGCACTGCGCCCCGGCCTTGGCCACTTGCGCATCCTGCTCGGCCTTGACGCCGGACACGCCCACCGCGCCAATCACCTGCCCATCGACAATGATCGGCACGCCACCCTCAAGTGATGTCAGCAGCGGCGCTGACAAAAATGCGTGGCGCCCGCCATTGACCATCTCTTCATACCCTTTCGATTCACGCCGACCCAAGGCCGAAGTGCGGGCCTTTTCGGTGGCGATGTAGGCGCCGATCGGCGCGCAACCGTCGAGGCGTTCCAGGGCCAGTGGATGGCCGCCGTCGTCGACAATCACGATGGTCACGGCCCATTGATTGTTCTGCGCTTCACTGCGGGCGGCATTGAGGATCTGGCTGACTTCGGTCTGGCTCAGTACGGCTTTGCTTTTCATGGGAATACTCCTGGGCTCGATGAGGGCAACGCGGCTTCGACCAGTTCGATCCAGTGCCGGACCGGGGTTCGGCCCGCTCCGTCGAGGTGCGACTGACAGCCGATATTGGCCGTGACAATGACTTCGGGATGACCGCTTTCCAGCGCATTGAGTTTGTTGTCGCGCAGTTGTCGCGACAGCTCGGGTTGGGTCAGTGAATAGGTGCCCGCCGAGCCGCAACACAGGTGACCGTCGGGCACGAACGTCAGGTTGAAACCCAGCCTCGTCAGCAGCGCTTCAACCGCGCCACCGAGTTTTTGCGCGTGCTGCAAGGTGCAGGGGCAATGGAACGCCAGGCGCTGATCGCTGTGGATGCCGAGCTGTTCCAGCGGCTCGTCACGCAGCACTTCCACCAGATCCCTGGCCAGCGCACTGACCTTTCGGGCCTTCTCGGCGTACGCCGGGTCGGTGCTGAGCAAGTGACCGTAGTCTTTGATGAAAGCGCCGCAACCGCTGGCGGTTTGCACGATGGCTTCGGCGCCTTGCTCAATGCTCGGCCACCACGCGTCGATATTGCGGCGCGCGCGATCAAGGCCGGCCGCCTGCGCGTCCAGGTGATAATCGACCGCGCCGCAGCACCCGGCCTCGCGAGCCGGCGTGACGCTGATCCCCAGTCGATCCAGGACGCGCGCGGTGGCTGCATTGGTGTTCGGCGACAGACTCGGTTGCACGCACCCTTCGAGCATCAGCACCTGCCGCGCGTGCCGAGTGGTCGGGCGCTGTTTGGCCGGATGCACATGGCGCGGCAACTTGGCTCGCAGCGTGTTGGGCAACAGCGCACGGAACACCTGACCACTGCTGACCAACGCTTTGAACAGCCCAGGATTGGGCACGACGCCGCGCAAGCCTTCGCGCAACAAGCGCTGGTCGAGTGAGCGCGGCACGGCCGCATCGACCACCGCGCGACCGATGTCGAGCAAGTTGTGATAGTCGACCCCCGAGGGGCAGGTGGTTTCGCAATTACGGCAAGACAGGCAGCGATCCAGATGCTGTTGGGTCTTCTGGGTGACCTCGTTGCCTTCCAGCACTTGCTTGATCAGGTAGATGCGTCCGCGCGGCCCGTCCAGTTCATCGCCGAGCAGTTGATAGGTCGGGCAGGTGGCATTGCAGAAACCGCAGTGCACGCACGAGCGCAAGATGCTTTCGGCTTCTTCGGCGCGGGGCAGTTGGCGGGCCTGTTCACTCAAGGTGGTCTGCATGGGTCAAAGCTCCGCGTACAGGCGACCGGGGTTGAAGATGCCCCGAGGATCGAGTTGGTCCTTCAAATTGCGGTGGTAGCGCATCAGTGCCGCGGGCAGCGGTTGGAACGGGCTGTCGATCAGGCCGTGGCTGTAGCAGGTCACATGCCCGCCGACCTCATCGACGACCTTGCGAATGAACGCCGCTTGCGCGTCTGATTTGAGCCAGCGCTGAGCGCCGCCCCAGTCGATCATTTGCAGGCCGGGCAGGGAAAGTCGAGGGGTGTTGTGCGGGACGGACAAGCGCCAAAGTGGCTGGTCTTCATCAAAGAAACTCAACCGATGTTCATTGAGGTCTGCCCAATACGAAGCTTCGAGAAGCTCGCCACCCAAGCGGTCATGCGCCGCTTTCACCGAGCCTTCGCCACCTTCAAGCCGCAGGTGCAGGCGCTGACCGTCGTGGCACGCAGCGCTGATCGGCAGCGGCTGCTGGCCCCATTCGGCGAGGCGCAACAAGGCACGATCGCTGTCCATTTCCAGGCTGATGCTTAACGCCTGTCGAGGTTTGGGCAGGACCTTGAGCGAGACTTCGGTGATTACACCCAGAGAGCCATAACTGCCGGCCATCAAGCGCGACAGATCGTAACCGGCGACGTTCTTCATGACTTCGCCACCGAAGCGCAGATGCTTGCCGTGGCCAGTGATAACGCGTGTTCCGAGGACGAAATCCCTGACTGATCCTGACCAGGGGCGTCGTGGTCCGGACAGCCCACTGGCAATCATTCCGCCCACCGTGGCACCGTCACCGAAGGAGGGCGGTTCGCACGGCAGCATCTGTTGTGCCGCGTCCAACACCTCAGCCAGTTCAGACAGGGGCGTGCCGCAGCGTACGGTGATCACCAGTTCGGTTGGATCGTAGCTGACGATGCCGCGATGGCTGCGCGTGTCGAGTACTTCACCCGCTGTGATCCTGCCGAGGAACGCTTTGCTGTTGGAGCCCTGGATGCGCAATGGAATGGCGTTTTGCAAGGCCAGGATGACCTGTTCCAGCAGGTTGGCGCTGTCGTCGATATCGTGTTCGCTGCGCATCAGAAACGCTCCAGGTCCGGGAAGGGCAACTGACCCATGTGAACGTGCATCGCGCCGAACTCGGCGCAGCGGTGCAGCGTCGGAATGTTCTTGCCCGGATTGAGCAGGCCGCCCGGATCGAACGCGGCTTTGACGGCATGGAACAGCGTCAGCTCATCACTGTTGAACTGCGCGCACATCTGATTGATTTTCTCGCGGCCGACACCGTGTTCACCAGTGATGCTGCCGCCGACCTTTACGCACAATTCGAGGATCTTGCCGCCCAGGGCTTCGGCGCGATCAAGTTCGCCGGGCTGGTTGGCATCGAACAGAATCAGCGGGTGCATGTTGCCGTCACCGGCATGGAAAACGTTGGCCACGCGCAGGTCGTATTCGGCCGACAGCGCGGCAATCGCCTGCAGCACGCCGGGCAGTTCGCGGCGCGGGATCGTGCCGTCCATGCAGTAATAATCCGGCGAGAGGCGACCCACCGCCGGGAACGCATTCTTGCGTCCGGCCCAGAAGCGCACGCGTTCGGCTTCATCTTTGGCCTGGCGCACTTCGGTGGCGCCGGCCTGTTCCAGCACCTGGCGCACACGGTCGCAGTCGTCGTGGACGTCGGCTTCAACGCCATCGAGCTCGCACAGCAGAATGGCTTCGGCGTCGACCGGATACCCGGCGTGGATAAAGTCTTCGGCGGCGCGAATAGCCAGGTTGTCCATCATCTCCAGGCCACCGGGAATGATGCCGGCGGCAATAATATCGCCCACGGCGCGACCCGCTTTTTCAACGGAATCGAACGCCGCCAGCAGCACCTTGGCGGTCTGCGGTTTGGGCAGCAGTTTGACCGTGACTTCGGTAATCACCCCCAGCATGCCTTCGGAACCGGTGAACAACGCCAGCAGATCAAAGCCCGGCGAGTCGAGCGCTTCGGAACCCAGGGTCAGGTGTTCGCCATCGACGGTGAGGATGTCGACCTTGAGCAGGTTGTGCACCGTCAGGCCATATTTCAGGCAATGCACGCCACCCGCGTTTTCGGCGACGTTGCCGCCGATGGAACAGGCGATCTGCGAGGAGGGGTCCGGCGCGTAGTACAAGCCGAACGGCGCGGCGGCCTGGGAAATCGCCAGGTTGCGCACACCCGGCTGGACCCTTGCGGTTCGGGCGGCGGGGTCGATGTGCAGGATGTTGTTGAAGCGCGCCATCACCAGCAGCACGCCTTTCTCCAGCGGTAATGCACCGCCGGACAACCCGGTGCCGGCGCCGCGAGCGACCACCGGTACGTGAAACTCATGACAGAGTTCAAGCACGCCCTGGACTTCGTCGATGTGGCGCGGCAGCACCACCAGCATTGGCGTGGTGCGGTAGGCAGAGAGTCCGTCGCATTCGTACGGTTTGAGTTCTTCGCGCTGATGCAGAACTTCCAGGTCCGGCAAGCGAGCGCGCAGTGCCTGGAGCAGTGCCGTTCTGTCGACATCAGGCAGAACGCCATCGACGCGTTCGTCGTAGAGGATGTTCATAGGCGGTTCACGACCCTCCGTTGTTTTTATTAGAGGTCTGTTTGCGGTGAAAGCTCACTTGCATCATTGGCCTGACGCGTCCTACTGTCTATGCGTCGTTTCACTGGTCGAACCAGTTCTTCAGGGGTTATTTCTTCGCCTCTGTAAAAAATGACCGTCTAAACATGAAGTTAGGGTTGTATTGGGGCGTATCGGGTTTTGTCGACGATGCTGGTCATACCAGTTGGAGGGCCGATGGACAGTGCAAAAAGGCGTAATCCCCAAGTCGCAGACGTGGTGTGTGAACGCATCGAGCGCCTGATCGTGGACGGAGTCCTCAAGACCGGACAGTTGTTACCGTCGGAGCGGCGCCTGACCGAAAAGCTCGGCGTCTCGCGCACGGCGCTGCGCGAGGGCCTGAAATTGCTGCGCGCCCGGGGCATTATCAAGACGGAGCAGGGCAAGGGATCGTTTGTTGCGGATCTGTCAGGCCACGGTGCCGCGTCGCCGCTGATGCACCTGTTCAGCTCACAACCGCGCACGCTTTACGACTTGTTCGAGGTGCGCAGCCTGCTGGAGGGCGAGTCCGCACGCCTGGCCGCCTTGCGCGGGACCGACGCGGATTTTGTCCTCATCACCCGCAGCTATGAAGCGCTGCTCGATGCCCACACGCGGTCGATGGAAGCGAGCGAACACGCGCGGCTCGATCATGCCTTCCACCTCGCGATCTGCGAGGCCTCACACAACCCGGTGCTGGTGCAAACCTTGCGCTCGCTGACGGACTTGCTGCTCAACACGGTATTCGCCTCGGTCAACAACCTCTATCACCGCGCACCGCAAAAGCGTCAGATCGACCGCCAGCACGCCCGGCTCTACAACGCTGTGACCGGTCGCATGCCCGAGCAGGCGCGCAAGGCTGCCATCGCGCACATCCAGAGCATCTGCGAGAACCTCAGGGAAATCGAAAGCGAGGAGCAGCGTCTGGTCAGGGCCACGTTGCGCCTGGAAGGGTGGGTGTGAGGGCGCCATCGCCGGAAAGCTCGGGCGCACTCGATTTCAAGCTTCGTTCCTGGACAAATCCGAGGTCCTGTTGATGACGACTATGGCGTCGCCTCCACCCAAAGAACTCGCCTTGCGCGGCCAGCGTGCCTTGAGAAAACGATCTTTGCCTACCCACGTCAGGCACACTTTGTCCGTTTGATTGCCGCCCAGAATCCGGTACGCGCTGCTATCTTCGCCGGTATAGAACCCGACATGACCCTTGCCGCTGTTTTTTGATTCACGCCAGAACACCATCACCGCCCCCAGTCGTGGCACCGTCGATTCGCCAAACTTTTCCCATTGCCGCGCACCCAGAGGGTTAGACGGAAGCACTTCGTCGGGCATCGTTGAACCCACGCAATGCGCTACAAACAGGCCACACCAAGGCACCTCGTCGCCGGCATAGTGAAGGTCGAGATCGTCCGCCCAATCCAGAATGGTCGGATTGTTCTTGCGACCGAGGACTTCCCGGGTGCCGATCAGATTCTCTGCTTCCGCCAGCCACGGCAGAAGCGGGCCGGCAGGGACATGGTCGACATCAGAAAACAAGGCGGCGGAGGTCTTGGGGCCGACGATGCCATCAACCTCCAGTCCAACGCTTTCCTGGAAGGCTTTCACGGCGGCGATGGTTCTGCGCCCCCAGATCCCGTCCACTTCGCCGGGAAAAAAGCCGTCGGCAATCAACGCCTGCTGAATACTTCTTACCGTTTCACTGCTCATATCAACCTCCAGACGATGACGACTCAGGGAACGACTTTGCCGAGCAGATTCTTCGGCCCGACAATCGCCGGCTTCTGGTCATAACCCAGTTCAACCAAGAGCTTGCCCGTCGTGGTAATCGCCCGGTGCCAAGACTCTTGAATACTCTGGTCTGCCTCTTCGTGGTCGGCGTTTTTGGAGAGGAATAAGTTGTGGAAACAAGTACTGTCGCGTTGAGCATATTAGAGGGGTTAGATAAGTTCTAATTTTTTTTATGATGAATTGGCATGAAAGCGTCATTTTTCAGCAGGCTAAGTTTTTGCTGTTTATTGGCGTTTACAAGCTATTGAATTGCATCGTTTTATATCGAGTTGAAGCGCATGGCTTCCGCAATTCAATTCATTCACAGGATGGGTCTTCTCAGAGTGGGAGTGGCGGTTATTGAACTCTGTTTGGTCAGGATCTCAAGTGTCTTACTTGCGTTACATATAAGTGTGCCAAGCTTGAAACAGCAGGGTCATTTTTGAAACAGTTAATGGTGTCGGATGCCGATATAAAATATTAAATCAAAGTTTGCAGGGGCTCTTGAAAGCCGCAGTTGCAACTTCGAATGAATAAGCAAAACAGTCCGGTCACAACAATAGTGCGCAGCTAGCGAAGCTCCCGAGCTCCCCGCCGATCCAGGACCTGGAAACGGCACGACTGTCGTAAAAACGACCTGTTTACGCTGAACGCGAACCCTGGTCACTTTTCTGTTGAACGAGTGTTCAGCTTCGACTATGTTCGTTCCACCTCCCCGGCTGGTTGCGCGGGCTTGCGTTTCTTCTATTCGAACGAGGCACTGGCATGCGGTTTTCACCTTTTGTTGAGCGGATTTCAGGCGACGGTGTCGCCGCCTGGGATATTCACAATGCGGCCTTTGAAGCCCAACGTCGTGGTGAGGATGTGATTATCCTCAGCGTCGGCGACCCGGATTTCCCCACCCCTGACTTCATCACCGATGCTGCGATTCATGCGCTGCGCGAAGGTGACACTCACTACACCGAGATTGCTGGCCGCCATGCCTTGCGCGAAGCCATCGCCGCCCGGTACAGCCAACTGTTCGGTCGCGAGGTGACAGCGCCCAACGTGATCATCGCGGCGGGGGCACAGAACGCGCTGTTCATCACCTCGATGTGCCTGCTCAATACCGGCGACGAAGTGATTGCCCTGGACCCGATGTACGTGACCTACGAGGCGACGCTCAAGGCTTCCGGCGCCACGTTGGTGCGCGTGCCATGCTCCGCGGATGCAGGTTTCCGGCTCGATGCCGCCGTGCTGGCCAAAGCCATCACCCCGCGCACCCGTGCACTGTTTTTCTCCAATCCGAATAACCCCACCGGTGTGGTGCTCAACCGCGAAGAGCTGCAAGCCATCGCCGACCTCGCCATCCAGCATGACCTGTGGGTCGTGGTGGACGAGGTCTATGAAAGCCTGACGTTCGAACGCGAGCACCTCAGCCTGGCGGCGTTGCCGGGCATGGCCGAACGCTGCGTGGTGGTCGGCAGCCTGTCGAAATCCCACGCCATGACCGGCTGGCGCACCGGCTGGATCGTTGCCGATGAATCCCTTGTGGCGCACGCCGAAACCTTGGTGTTGAGCATGCTTTACGGCTTGCCAGGCTTTGTCATGGAGGCTGCGCTAAAGGCCGTTCTGGCCCACGAGGACGTGACCCACGGCATGCGCGACATCTATCGCCGTCGTCGCGATCTGGTGGTGACCAGTCTGTCGGGTTGCCCAGGGATTTCAGTGCTCAACCCCGATGCCGGCATGTTCGTGCTGGTGGACGTGCGAGAAACCGGCCTGACGTCTCTGGAATTCGCCTGGCGTCTGTTGCGCGAGGCGCGCGTCTCGGTGCTGGACGCGGCCGCTTTCGGCGAACCGGCCCAAGGTTTTGTGCGGCTTTCGTTCACCCTAGGTGAAGAGCGATTGGCCCAGGCCTGCCAGCGTATTCGCGACTTTGTCCTGGTATTGAAAGGCGAAGCGCCACGGCCGGTGATCAGCCGTGTGACTTGCGAAGCGATTGCTGAACCGGTCAAGGCCAAAACCATGATCGAGGTCGATGGTCTGCACAAACGCTTCGGCAATATCGAGGTCCTCAAAGGCGTTTCCCTGACGGCCCGCGAAGGCGATGTGATCTCGCTGATCGGTGCCAGCGGCTCGGGCAAAAGTACCTTGCTGCGCTGCATCAACATGCTCGAAGTGCCGGACCAGGGACGCATTCTGGTGGACGGCGAAAGCATTCACCTGAACTTCGATCGCCCCGGCGCGCCGCTGGTGAAGGACGCCAAGCAACTGGTACGCATCCGTTCGAGCCTGGGCATGGTGTTCCAGAACTTCAACCTCTGGCCCCATCGCACGGTGCTGGAAAACCTCATCGAGGCGCCGACCCAGGTCCTGCGTGAAAGCCGTGCGGAGGCCACTGAACGGGCCGAAGCCTTGCTCGAACGCGTGGGGCTGGCGGCCAAGCGCAACGAGTACCCGGCGTTTCTCTCCGGGGGACAGCAACAACGGGTGGCCATCGCCCGGGCCCTGGCCATGCGGCCCAAGGTCATGCTGTTCGATGAACCCACCTCGGCACTCGACCCGGAACTGGTCGGTGAAGTGCTGCGGGTGATCCGCTCCCTCGCGGAAGAAGGCCGGACCATGATCCTGGTGACTCATGAAATGGCGTTCGCCCGCGATGTCTCTTCCAAAGTCGCCTATCTGCACCAAGGGCTGATCGAGGAAACCGGTTCGCCGGACGAAGTGTTCGTACACCCACGCAGCGAGCGTTGCCGGCAGTTCGTCAACGCTCATCAGACTCGCTGAAAACATCATAAAAAGACGGGGCAAAATCATGGGAAATCGACGTTTGGCAAACTGGATGACGGGCGTGGCTTGCGTGTTGCTGGCCGGGATGAGCGCGGCCCAGGCGCAGCCGATCAGGTTCGCGGTGGCAGCGGAACCCTATCCGCCGTACACCGAGAAGCAGGCGAACGGTGAATGGAAAGGCTTTGAAGTCGACCTGATCCACAAGCTGTGCAGCGAAATGAAAGCCGAGTGCGAGATCAAGGAAGTGGCGTGGGACGGGATCATTCCGTCGTTGCTGGCGAAGAAGATCGACGTGATTTTCTCGTCGATGTCGGTGACTGAAGAACGCGAAAAACAGATCGCCTTCAGCAAGGCATATTACGACTCGGTGATTGCGATTGTCGGGCCTAAGGGCACATCGGTGAAAAAGTATCCGGATGACCTCAAGGGCAAGATCATTGGCGTGCAGAACTCGACGGTGAGCGCCAGCTACCTCAAGCAGTACTACGAAAAAATCGCTGATGTGAAGTATTACGATACCCAGGACTCGGCCAACGCCGACCTGATCGCCGGGCGCATCGACCTGATGATGGCGGACGGCACGGCCATGGCGGCTTTCGTCAAAACCCCGGACGCCAGCAACCTGGAGTACCTCGGGGCAGTGCCTTACGACCCGATCTTCGGCAAGGGCGTGGGCGCCGGTCTGCGCAAGGATGACTCTGAGCTCAAGGCCAGACTCGACAAGGCGATTCAGACCTTGCTGGCGAGCAAAGACTACGACGACCTGTCCCAAAGCTACTTCGGTACCAGCGTGAAACCCGCGTTCTGACGGCCACGCGCAAAACAACTCCATGGAATGAAATTTTCCTGAGGAACACCCATCCCTGTAGGAGCGAGGCTTGCCCGCGAAGGGGCCCTTGAAGTCGCCAAAAGCTTCGCGGGCAAGCCTCGCTCCTACAGAGGGCGGTGGTGCATAAAGGCCACCGATTGGAGACTGAAATGCCAGCCATGTTCGAATTGATCAACTTCAGCGAAACAGGATGGGGCAGTGCGCTGTTGAAGGGTCTTTGGATGACCCTGCAAATATCGGCCGGGGCCTTTGTGCTCGGGCTGTTCATCGGTCTGGTGGTGGCCTGCCTGAAACTCGGCGCGCCTAAGCCTATCGCCGCGCTGATGCGCGGTTACACCACCTTGTTCCGGGCAATTCCGGAGTTGCTGCTGATCCTGTTGCTGTACTACGTCGGCTCCATGCTCCTCAATTCGCTGATGACCCAGTTGGGCTACGGCACTGTGAATGTCAGCGGTCCGCTGGCCGCGATCGTGGTGCTGGGCCTGGTGCAGGGTGCCTACGCCTCGGAGATTTTCCGCGCGGCGATCCAGGCGATTCCTTTCGGCCAGATCGAGGCGGCGAAGGCTTTCGGCCTGAGCGGTTTTGGCCTGTTCCGGCGCGTCACGCTGCCAATCATGGCGCCCTATGCCATGGCCGGGATGGCCAACCTGTGGATCAACCTGATCAAGGACAGCGCGTTGATCAGTGTGGTCGGCACCAACGAGCTGTTGTACACCGCCAAGCAAGGCGCGGGCTCGACGCGTCATTACTTGTTGTTCTACCTCACGGCTGCGGCGTTGTATTACGCGGTGACGTTGGTGTCCAACTACCTGTCGGGACGGCTTGAGCGGCGTATTCGTCGCTGGATGCCATTGGCTGAGTGAATGAAATGATTCCAGCGTGGATAGTTGAATACGCGGCGTTGTTGGGCCGGGGACTGCAAACGACCATCACCATCCTGTTGATTTCCAGCGTGTTCGGGTTTGCGCTGGCGGTGCTGGTGGCGCTGGCGCGGATCTCGAAAAACAAGGTGATCGCCAAGGTCAGTCTGTTCTACACCAGCGTGACTCGCGGCACGCCGTTGCTGATCCAGATCTACATTTTCTACTACGGGCTCGGCAGCCTGTTTGCGCAATTCCCGCTGATACGCGGCAGTTTTCTCTGGCCGTATTTGCGCGACGGGTATTGGTACATCGTGTTTGCCCTGGTGGTGTCGGTGGGTGCTTACGTCGGCGAAGTGATTCGCGGCGGCCTGCTGGCCGTGCCCAAAGGCGAGATGGAAGCCGCCTCGGCGTTTGGCATGACACCGCGCCAATCGCTGCTGCGGGTGCGCTTGCCTCGGGCGCTGCGGTTGCTGTTGCCGACACTGGCCGGGGAGACCGTGATGTTGCTGAAATCCACAGCGCTCGCCTCGACGATTGCGATTGTCGACCTGCTGGGCGCGGCCAACGTGGTGCGGGCGCAAACCCTGCAGGTCTATGAGCCGCTGTTGCTGGTGGCCGGGGTCTATGTCTGCCTGACGTTCCTGATCGAGGCGTTGTTTGCCTTTGCCGAGCGGCGCGGGACGCCCGTGCGCAGGTCGGTGTAATGAGCACGTCGCAGGGCGTTGACCGGTCGCTGCAGGGCATTGGCCTGTGCACCTTGGGGTACGCGTTCCTGGCGTTGCAGGACGCGGTCATCAAGTGGCTGGTGGCCGATTATTCGGTGGTCACCATTCTGTTCTGGCGCAGTCTGGTGGTGGTCGTCGCTTGCCTGTTGGCGGGGCGCCTGCGCCTGGTTCAACGGGCCTGGCGTTCGCCGAGCCGGCGCTTGCTGGTGGTGCGCGGTTTGCTGTCGATAGTCGCCTGGCTGCTGTATTACACGGCCGCCCGGGACCTGTCGCTGGCGGAAATGACCACCCTGTATTTTTCCGCGCCGATTATGGTCACGGTGCTGGCGGCGGTGATTCTCAAGGAACGCGCCAGCGGCTGGCAGTGGTTCTCCCTGATCCTCGGATTCGTCGGGGTGATCATCGCCTGTCGCCCAAGCAACATCGCCGATCCGTGGCCGATCGTGCTGACACTGCTGGCGGCGATGTGCTGGGCGTTCACTTACATTCAGTTGCGCCAGGTGGACGACCAGACGTCAGTGCTGGAGCAGATGCTGATCACCAACGTGGTGTTTGTGTTGTGCATGACGGTGGCGTTGCCGTGGACGTTCACGCCGGCACCGACCCCGGCGTGGCTGGGCATGCTGGTTGCCGGTCTGGTGGGCGGCATCGGTCAGTTCCTGCTGTTCGCCAGTTTTCAGCGGGCCACCGCCACCTTGCTGGCACCGTTCGAATACACCGGGCTGATCTGGGCGTTCCTGTTGTCGAGCCTGATCTGGGGCACGCTGATGGATGTGTCGCTGATGATCGGCGCCGGGCTGATCGCGGTCAGCGGCACCCTGGCGATGATCTTCGGTCGCCACCCCTCACAGGACGTCGTCGGTGCTGAATGCTCCGTGACGCAGCCCCTTTATCCAGCAACGACAGATGTGGAGGCCGTTGGCGGGGCTGAAGGTTTCGGGGTTGAGGCACCACTCGATCCAGAGTCCGTCGAGCATCGCCGATAAACCGATGGCGGCCAGACGGGTGTCGTGGATCACGAAACCTTCGCTGGCGGCCATGTCATCCAGCAACTGGCGCAGCAGATCGAGATACGCGCTGTAGCTTTTTTCGTGGGACTGGCTGACGTGTTCGGAGTGACGAATCAGGCTCCAGAACACCACCCAGGCGCCCAGCAACTGCGGGTCCATCACCCGAGGTGAAAAAGAGCCGCTGAGGAACGCGTCCATCTTTTCCGCGGGTGTGCCGGCCTGCTGGATTTCCTGGAGCAGGGCGGTGGTCAGTTCGCTGGCGATCTTCTGATACGTGTCGGCGATCAACGCGTCGATGCTGCCGAAATGGTGATTGAGCAGGCCGACGGACACCCCGGCCTCAGTGGCAATGCGGCGCACGGAAATACCGGCATGACCGTCACGGACCAGGCAGCGCAAGGTGGCGGCCACCAGCATTTCGCGGCGCTCATCAGGTTCTGCGCGGCGGTTTTTTGGAGAGGGGGTTGTCACAAGGGAATCCTTGGAGTGCGGTGCCAGTTGGCGAGCTTAGTTGAACGTGCGTTCAATCTCCAGTGTCGCCGGCGATGCATCGGTTTTTAACGTTCATGACGGGGGGAGGACAAGCAGATGGCTCAGGATATTTCGTTCAATGTTCGCAACAACAATGGCGACGCGGTGCAGGTCGGCGCCTGGCGTTTCGAGGGCGACGGCAGCGGGCCGCAGGTGCATTTGCAGGCGGGGGTGCATGCCGATGAAATCGCCGGGATGCTAGTGCTGCATCTGCTGATGCAACGACTTCAGATCGCCGAGGCCGAGGGCCGTCTCAAGGGCAGTGTAACCGTGGTGCCGCAAGCCAATCCCTTGGGCATCGGGCAGTTTCGCCAGGGGCGAATCCTGGGTCGTTTTCACGACTCGACCGGGCATAACTTCAACCGCGCATTCGACCAGTCGGTTGCGATGGAGCGACCTTCGACCAACGTCCAGGAATGGCAGAAAAAACTGGTGCAACTGGCGTCCACGGCGCAGGTGATGCTCGATCTGCACACCGATGACGAAGCCTTGCCGTACCTCTATGTGCACCGCCGTTTCTGGCCTAGTGGCCGCGAGCTGGCGGCGGCGATGAAGATGGACGTGGCGATCATCTGGGATGACGGCGGCGACGGCTCCTTCGAGGAAACCATCATTGCGCCCTGGCTGCGCGAGGGCGTCACCGAGCAGCGCATGGCCGCAACGCTTGAGTTGCGCGGGCAGGGCGATGTCAGCGATCGGTTGGCCGAGCAGGACGCCGCGGGACTGTATGCCTGGCTGTGCAGTTACGGGGTCATCGACGAGGCGCTGTCACCCGCTGACTGGCCCGTCGAAGCGATGGAAATGGGCCAGATGGAAACCATTCTCGCGCCGCAACCCGGGGTGTTGATCTTCGAAAAGGAACTGGGCGATTTCGTCGAAGAAGGGCAGCGCTTTGCGCGGATTCTGCGGAGGCCCGGTGATCCGTCTTCCGAAGTGGTGCTGGTGGCCGAGCAGGCGGGGCGGATGGTCACCCGCTACCGGGACCGGCTGGTTTCACAGGGCATGGTCGTGGCGAAATTCACCGGAAGCCGGGTTTCGCGCAACTGGAGCGGCGGGTTGCTGGACCCGAACTAGGCGCAGAGCATGCGGTCATCCCCGCTGAAACAAGCGGGGATGGCCTTCACGCTAGTTCCCATCAGCCACTTTGCGTTGTATCTCGTCTATTTTTCGTTGGAGCGCGTCGGCTTCCTTCTCCTCGGGATGCAGTTCTTGATCGACCTCTTCGGCATCCCTGTCTTGGCGGTCCCTTTCGCTGTCACTGACACTGTCATCGTTGTTCATCTCGCTTACCTCCGTTGACCTACACATTTGATGCAGCACCAGGGAGGGAGTTCGAGATTTTTTCCTGCGGGTCAGTCGCGCACGCATTCCGGGCTGTGGCCTGTAAACTGTCCGCGCAAAAGGCATCGACCGCCTCTTTACTACCTCAAGCAAGAGATCCCTCATGGCAAACCAAGACATCGCGTTCACCCCTGATCCTGACGCGGATTCCATCTCCTCCGACGTCGCCGGTTTCGGCGGTCTGTTGGTCTCCACCCAAATCCCCACCCACGCCGACGGCAGCCTGGAGCTGGGCGATATCACCTTGCAAAGCGAATGCACATTGCAGGCGTTGAAAGTTGCACTGGAAGGCGCCGGCAGTTCGATGGACCGGGTTTTGCACCTGACCATCTACCTCACCGACATGGCTGACCGCGCCGCGTTCAACGAAGTCTATAAGCGCTTTTTCGCCAAGCCGTGGCCGGTTCGTGCCGCCGTCGGTGTGGCCGCCCTGGCGGTCGAAGGCATGCGCGTGGAAGTCACCGCGATGGCCGCCAAAGCCTGACGTTTCGGGTCAGGTGTGATGAAAATCCGCCTGACCCAGTTTCAAAAACACCGACGCTTCATGCCTCTGCGCGACAACCCTTATCCCTCTACGAAAATTAGTTTCGCCTCGTTTGAAAATCACGCCTCGAAATGTTTTATGAGTTTCACAACCCATTCGACGTGACCCTTTCGAGGAGTACCGCATGACCCTGTCCTTCGGCTATTGGCTGCTGGTGTATGCCGCCATCGCCATCATTGCCCTGATCGTTCTGATCGCCCGTTACCGGCTTAATCCGTTCATTGTCATCACCCTGGTGTCCATCGGCCTCGCGCTGCTGGCGGGCATGCCGCCGTCCGGCGTGGTCGGCGCGTACGAGGCCGGGGTCGGCAAGACCCTGGGGCACATCGCACTGGTGGTGGCGCTGGGCACGATGCTCGGCAAGATGATGGCCGAGTCCGGCGGCGCCGAGCAGGTGGCGCGGACCTTGATCGACCGCTTTGGCGAAAAGAACGCGCATTGGGCGATGGTGTGCATCGCGTTTCTGGTCGGGCTGCCGCTGTTCTTCGAGGTCGGTTTTGTGTTGCTGGTGCCGATCGCCTTTACCGTGGCCCGTCGGGTCGGCGTGTCGATTTTGATGGTCGGTTTGCCGATGGTTGCCGGCCTGTCGGTGGTTCACGCCTTGGTGCCGCCGCACCCGGCGGCGATGCTGGCGGTGCAAGTGTATGGGGCGTCGGTGGGGCAGACGTTGATGTACGCGATTCTGATCGGCATTCCGACCGCGATCATCGCCGGTCCGCTCTACGCCAAGTTCATCGTGCCGCGCATTCAACTGCCGGCGGAGAACCCGCTGGAACGGCAGTTCCTCGACCGTGAACCGCGCGACAGCCTGCCGGGGTTCGGCATCACCATGGCGACCATTCTGTTGCCGGTGGTGCTGATGCTGATCGGTGGCTGGGCCAACCTGATCTCCACGCCGGGCAGCGGTTTCAACCAGTTCCTGCTGTTCATCGGCAACTCGGTGATCGCCTTGTTGCTGGCGACGCTACTGAGTTTCTGGACCCTCGGCATCGCCCAGGGTTTCAACCGCGAGTCGATCCTCAAATTCACCAACGAATGCCTGGCACCGACCGCCAGCATCACCTTGCTGGTCGGTGCCGGTGGCGGTTTGAACCGGATCCTGGTGGACGCCGGGGTCACCGATCAGATCGTCAGCCTGGCCCACGAATTTCATCTGTCGCCGCTGATCATGGGCTGGCTGTTTGCGGCGTTGATGAGGATCGCCACGGGTTCCGCCACCGTGGCGATGACCACCGCCTCAGGCATCGTCGCGCCGGTGGCCATTGGTCTGGGGTATCCGCATCCTGAACTGTTGGTGCTGGCGACGGGCGCGGGCTCGGTGATTTTTTCCCACGTCAACGACGGCGGCTTCTGGTTGATCAAGGAATACTTCAACATGACCGTTGCCCAGACTTTCAAGACCTGGACCGTGCTCGAGACCATCATTTCGGTGGTGGCTTTTGCGCTGACCGTGGGTCTTTCTTACTTGATCTAACGCAAACACTCCGATCGCTTTCCTCAAGGCTCATGGTCACCCATGGAGCGCGTCATCGTGCGCGCCGCTGTTGGGTGCCAGCGGTGGAGGGCGGTCGCATAAAAACTCAAAAAAAACAAAAAATCACTCTGGAGCACCGTATGTTCAAGCGAGCAATCCCCACCGCACTTCTGTTGGCCACCGGTTCGATGTGCGCACAAGCTGCCGACTCCGCCGGCCACGGTTTTCTCGAAGACAGCAAAGCCAGCCTGTCGATGCGCACCTTGTATTTCAACAGCGACAACCGCGACGGCGCCGCCGAGCCTTCGAAAACCGAGGAGGCGGCGCAGGGTTTTGTGTTGCGCTACGAGTCCGGATTTACCCAAGGCACGGTCGGATTCGGCGTTGATGCCCAGGCGTTGCTCGGCGTTACGCTGGACAGCGGCACCGGGCGCCATAACGGCAGCGGCATGATCCCGACCGATGGCGACGGTGCGGCGGATGCCTGGAGCAGCTTCGGTCCGACGGCGAAGATGCGCATTTCAAAGACCGAATTTCGCTACGGCACGCTGCTGCCGAAACTGCCGATCCTGATTTCGAACGATGCTCGTGTACTGCCGCAATCGTTCACTGGCGCACAGATCACGTCGAACGACATTGATGGCCTGATGCTGACCAGTGGCGTACTTGAACATGCGGTCGGTCGTGCCTCGACGGACCGGACCGGACTTTCGGTGCCCGGCGGCACCCGGGACAGCAACAAGTTCTATTTCGCCGGCGGCGACTACAACGTCACCAAGGACCTGAAGGCGCAGTACTACTTTGCCCAGCTGGAGGATTTCTATGACCAGAACTTCTTCGGCCTGACCCACGTTCTGCCCATCGATGGCAAAAGCTCGTTCACCACTGACTTGCGGTATTTCCGCACCACCTCGAGCGGCGCCAACAGCTCTGCCGCAGGCCGTGCGCAAGGCTATCGGATTTCCGGTTACACCGAGGACAACAACGGGGAAATCGACAACAACACCTGGGTGGCGATGATCACCTATGCGAACAATGGTCATGCGGTGTCGCTGGGGCATCAGCAGGTGGGGGACGGCAGCAACTTTGTCCAGCCGAACCAGGGCAGCCTGGTAGACAAAGGGGCGGGTGGTGGCAGCATTTACCTGCCCACGGACCGGATGATTCAGAGTTTTTCGCGGGCTGGGGAGCAGACCAATTTTGGTCAGTACAGTTATGACTTTGCACCTTTGGGGGTGCCGGGTTTGAAGGCGACCATTGCGTACTTGAAGGGGACGGGGATCAAGGCGCAAAACGCCGGGGATCAGTCGGAGTGGGAACGGGACATGACGCTTGATTACGTGCTGCAATCGGGGGCGCTCAAGGGGGTTGGATTCAGTTTGCGGAATGGTAAGTCGAATACCGATGCCGGGCGGAATGTGGATCAGAATCGGTTCATCATTAACTACACGCTTTCGTTGCTGTAACTGGCGGGGTTGGGGCAGATCAAAATCAAAAGCGAGGCGGCCGACCGGCCGGCCTGAGCTCAAGCGCACGCGGTCCCCCTGTACACGCGTTCCCTGTAGGAGCTGTCGAGTGAAACGAGGCTGCGATCTTTTGATCTTGATCCTTTCCAGAGTTTGAACACATACACACATGGCGCAGGTCGGGCAAAGGAACGGCAAGATCAAAAGATCGCAGCCTCGTTTCACTCGACAGCTCCTACAGGGGAGGGGGGAACTGCGCCTCATGTCAGCGTTTGTGAACCAATGGCGAGACCTGTTGATCCATTCAAAAACAACGCCGGGATTGCGATGAACAGACACCTGAAGTTTGGCATTGAAGAGGAATACTTCATCACGGACCTGAACACCCGGCGCATGTCCGAGAAGCCACCCCGTGCGTCAATCGAGGCGTGCCAGGTGGCGCTGGGCAATCACTTCGCTTATGAGATGTTCCAGGGGCAAATCGAAGTCGCTTCCCCGATCTTCACCAGCGTCGCGCAGGCGGCGGAGTACCTGGACGCTGCTCGCAGCAAGATGGGGCAGGTGCTCGAAGGCGATGGCCTGGGACTGCTCAGTGCCGGGAGTCACCCGCTGGCTGACTGGCGCCTACAGCAGGCCACCGACCACCCTCATTTCCTTCAACTGTTTGACGACTACCAGCGCGTGGCACGGCGCAGCGTGCTGTCCGGCCTGCACGTGCATGTCGAAGTGCCGGGGCACCTGGATCGCATTCAAGTGATGAACGAAGTCTTGCCGTGGATGCCGTTGTTGTTGGCACTGAGCACGTCTTCACCTTTTTGGGACGGCGCCGACAGCGGCTTCATGAGCTACCGGCAAACGGCGTGTGACGAGTGGCCGCGGATGGGCATTCCGGAGTTCTTCGAAGATCAAGGCGCCTATGACGCCTACATCGCCTTGCTGATCCGCACCGGCACGATCAAGCAGGCGGGCGATTGCTGGTGGGGGCTGCGACCTGCTGCGAAGTACCCGACGCTGGAGATGCGCATGACGGATGCCTGTCCTCGCCTGGACGATGCTCTGTGCCTGGCCTCTTTTTTTCGATTGCTGGTGGCCCACGCCATGGATCAACCGCGCCCCGGATCGACCTATACGCAGGCGTCCCAATGGATCCTCAAGGAAAACCGTTGGCGGGCGAAACGATCCGGTATTCACGCTTCGTTCATCATGGAAGGTTACGACCGGCCGTTCTCTGTCGAGCAGTGGCTGTCCAGGGCGCAGCAGATCCTTGGCGACACGGCGCGCCAGATGGGTGTGGAGAATGTGTTTTCTCAAGCCCGGCGAATCCTGCAGGATGGAACCAGTGCGGACCGGCAGCGTGACGTTTACGAGCGGGCCTTGCGAGGGGGAGAGGATGTGCAAACCGCTTTGTCGCACGTCGTGAATCAGTTGCTGATGGAAACAGCGCAAGCGTCCAGCCTGAGTGAAGACCTGGAACCCGCGATGTGTGAGTCGTGACCAAACGTTAAAGAGCGGGATGGGAGCCTGTACGCCCCAATCCCGCCCGCACTATTGTGGCTTCACGGCAATGGCGGTGTCCGAGGCGGAATGACGCGCTTCTTGCCCGTCGATTCAAACGCCGAAGCAAACCGCAGCAGCGCTGAATCGTCATAGGCACGACCGGCGAAGGTCAGCCCGGCCGGCATGCCGATGTCCGGCATGACGCCCATCGGCACCGTCACCGTCGGAACACCCAGATGGCGGATGGCGAGGTTGCCGTTGGCGACCCACACACCGTTACTCCACGCAATGTCCGCCGACTGCAGATCGACATCGGCATTCGCCGGCCCGACGTCGGCCACCGTCGGGAACAGCACCGCATCAAGGTTCAGCCGATCCATCCAGTCTTCAAGGTCGATTCGACGCGTCTCTTCCAGCCCGCGCAGACCGTTCGGCACGGTGGTGATCTGGTCCCAAGGGGTGATGCCGCGCTCGGCCATCTTCACGTATTCGTCCATGCCGGCGGCAAGGTCGTCCTCGCGATTGGGCAGGGTGCCCGGGTCGTGGGGGAAAATCAGCGGCCCGTCGACATCGGCCAGGCGGTTCAGTTTCGGATCACCGTTGGCCCGCAGGAAATCATCGAACGCCCAGGCCGACAGGTCCCACAACTCATGGTGCAGGAACTCCTTGGACACCAGGCCACGGGTGAACACGGTCGGCGCGCCCGGACGATCACCTTCGCAATTGGAGACCAGCGGGAAGTCGACGTCGATTACTTCGGCACCCGCGGCTTCAAGGGCCTTGCGAGCCTCTTCCCAGAGGCCGATCACGCTAGGGCGGGTGTTGATTTTCTGCCCGGTCGGGCCACCGATGCCTGGCGCCTCGCTGGTGCCGGCTTCAGGATCGGCGTTGATGTACATGCGCGGAACGCCGAAGCGTTTTCCAGCGAGCACGTCGGTGTTCACGGCCAGTTCGGCATAGGACGCAGGGCGCACCGAAGCGACGCTCGGAATCGGCACCCACGGTTGCATCCGCCACAGATCGCCGCGAGTGTCGGGATCGTCCGCCACCACCACGTCGAGCACCTCGAGCAGGTCGGCCATGGTTCGGGCGTACGGCACGACCACGTCCATCGTCGGTGTCAGCGGCCAGTTGCCGCGCACCGAGATCACCCCACGCGAAGGCGTGTAGGCGCACAAGCCATTGTTCGAGGCCGGACCGCGTCCGCTCGACCAGGTTTCTTCGGCAAGCCCGAATGCCGCGAAACTGGCGGCGGTGGCCGTCCCGGCGCCGTTCGATGAGCCCGACGCAAAAGGAGCCGTCAGGTAGTCAGCGTTGTACGGGCTCTCGGCACGGCCATAGACCCCGCGCTGCATGCCGCCATTGGCCATCGGCGGCATATTGGTCTTGCCCAGGCAGATCGCCCCGGCGGCGCGCAGCCGTTCGATGGTGAAGGCGTCGCGATAGGCAATCAGGTCCTTGAAGGCCGGACTGCCAGAGGCCGCAGTGAGCCCCTTCACCAGGTAACTGTCCTTGGCGGTGTAGGGAATGCCATCCAGCGGACCGAGCGTTTCGCCCTTGGCCCGACGGGCATCGGCGGCCTGCGCTTCGTTGAGTGCCTCGGGGTTGCGCACCACTACCGCGTTGAGCGCGGTCGGCGTGTCGGGGCCGTCGTAGGCGTCGATCCTGGCGAGATAGGCCTGGACCAGCTCGACCGCCGTGGTTTGGCCAGACGCCAGCGCCGCTCGGAGTTGGGCAATGGATACTTCGGTGACTTCGATCATGCGGCTACCACTGACGGCTGATGGGGGAGGGTGTTTGCATCTCGCCGGGTCTTGGGCTCAGGGGCATCACTCATCTCAAAAAGGGTGTTCATATCGACTTCTCGTTGCACGGCAATACGCGACAGCGGCTGGGCTTACACCCTGGGCCGCCTATTTAGCACCAAGGCGGGCGCAGATGGAAACGCTGAAACGGTTTTGTGTCTGTCACAAAGCTTGCTGTTCCAGCCATTCCAGAAACTCGCAAAAGCCGCTGGAGCGCTTCACCCGCTTTGGATAGACCAGCGTGTAGCGTCCGCCCGTGACGATGCGGCCAGCATGCACGCGCGTCAGTTGCTGGGTGAGCAACTCATCGTGTGTGAGCACGGGATCGACCAGCGCGATGCCCTGGCCACATTTCACCGCGACAATTGCCGACTCCAGCGTATCGAACGTCAGATGCGCGTTATCGGCACCGGTTGAGCCGGGGTAATACTCTTCCCAGCGGCGCCAGTCCAGGCGATCCATGCTCGCGTCCACCAAGCGCCCGGTCCTGAGCACTTCTTCAGGGGTTGTCCCGACGAGCATGGCCGGCGAACACACCGGAATCAGCTCCTCTTCCCACAGATCCAGCGCCTCGAAGTCGGGCCAGGTGGCGGTTCCATAGGCAATCATCGCGTCGATCGATTCGAAGGCAAAGTCGGGGAAGCGGTGATAGACCGTATCGACGCTGACGGTCACCTCCGGGTGCAAGGCATAAAACGCCGTGAGCCGTGGAATCAGCCAGCGCGCCGCCATGGTCGGGTGCGCGCGCAAGCTGACACTTCGCCCCACGGTGGCGAGCATGTGCGAGGCATCCGACAGCAGACCGATGACCTGTTCCGCCACCGGCACCAGCGAGCGGCCTTCGGCGGTGAGTACGATTTTGCGCGTGTGCCGCTCGAACAATCGGTGATCCAGACGCGTCTCCAGCTGCGCAATCTGCCGGCTCACCGCGCTCTGGCTCAGGTTGAGCTGCTCGCCCGCCTGGCCAAAGTTGCCCGTCTTCGCAACCGTCAGGAAGGCCTGCAAAAGCTCAATGGATGGCAGTTGGCGGCTCATGTGTCTATGCGCTCCTCGCATGGGATTAATGCAGATACATCACTGTAACTTCAGATGATCGAGGCACATTCTTAGCCGAAACAACAACACGGCGCTACGCGTCATTTACAACCTGGCGGCCCCCCTCATGAACATTCCAGAAACGGCATTTGCCACTGCGTCGACACCCCAGGACCTCCTGCCTCGTGAAGTTGACGTGGTCATCATCGGTGCCGGCCTGATGGGGTGTGCGTGCGCGTACTACCTTGGCAAAGCGGGGGCGAAGGTTCTGGTGCTGGAGAAAAGCACCATTGCCGGTCAGCAATCGTCACGGGCCTGGGGCTTTGTGCGCCAGCAATCCCGGGATGAGGCCGAAGTGCCGCTGATGCAAGCGAGCATTGAGATCTGGCGCTCGCTGGAACACGAACTCCAGACCGACCTGGGATGGCGCAACGACGGCTGCCTGTTCGTCGCGGGCAACGAGGCCGAACGTGACGGTTACGAATCGTGGCTATCGGTGGCGCGCAGCTTTTCGCTCGACACCGTGATGCTGTCGCCGCGTGAAGTGCTGAAGAAACTGCCGGGCTATGCGGTCCCGCAACTGGGTGGCTTGTTTACCGCCAGTGACGGTCAGGCGGAGCCCACGCTGGTGGCGCGTGCTTATGCGATGCGCGCCCGTGAACGGGGTGCACAGATCATCGAACAGTGCGGCGCCAAAGGCATCGACGTCGCCGCCGGCCAGGTCGTCGGCGTTGAAACCGAGCGTGGCTATGTGAAAGCGAAAACAGTGGTGTGTGCCGCTGGCGTCACCACGTTCCGCCTGCTGAAGGGGCTGGGCATCTCGCTGCCGCAGCAGCTGGTCAGGGGCACGGTGGCGCGGACCACGTCCGGCCCGACGCTGAGCGGCATTTCCACCATCGCCAACGGCGTGGGCTTCCGGCAACGGCTGGATGGCAGCTTCAACATCGCCGACGACGCCCATGTCGACGTCGACATGACGCTCGGTCATCTGCGCGCGCTTCACTGGTATTTGCCGTCGCTGTGGGCGCAGCGTAAATCGTTTCGCTTCAATCTCAACGGTGCCTGCCTGACGGATCTGCACCAGCGCATGCCGTGGTCGCAAGCGTCGCGGCTCGGTGCGGGCATTCACCAGCGCAATCCGCTTATCCCCCCCAATGAAAAGGGGCTGGGAAACGCCATGCGCGCCCTCAAGGCCGCGTTCCCCGGGCAAGTGAATACGCAGATTGCCGACCGGTGGGCAGGCGGGATCGATGTGTTGCCGGATGGCATTCCGGTCATTGACGCGCAAACTTCGCCGCGCGGTCTGGCGGTGGCCACCGGATTCTGCGGCCACGGCTTTGCCATGGGCCCGATCGTGGGCAAGACCCTGGCGGACTGGATCGACTCCGGCAACCCGGGACTGGACATGCACCCGCTGCGGCTGTCGCGATTCGCCGAGGGCGACGTCAAGCCGCCGTCTTCGCTGTTCTAGTCGATACCCACGAACCAACGCTCACGCGCCTCCCGGGGGAAACACTGTGAAACGACCTCTCATATCCAGCATTTACTACGATCCCGCATCGGTGGCCGGCAAGGCACCGCCGATCAGCGACGAGACCGATATCCTCATCGTCGGCGCAGGCCCGGCAGGGCTCGCGGCCGCCTTGACCGCCGCCGGCCAAGGCCTGCGCGTGACGCTGGTGGACGAAAATCCGGTGCCGCTCGAAACCATGGGCGAAGAGGTGCCGTTGCATTTCGGTGGCCGAATGGGCGCCGGGGTCGCTAACCGCAACAGCGTGCTGCAGACGCTACTCGATGCCCGCCCGGACATCGTCGAGGCGCTCGAAGCCGGGGTCGACGTGCGGCTCGGTACGGCGGTCTGGGGCCTGTTTCCGCAACAACGCACCACGGCGTGGATCGAGGGGGCCGTCGCCGGCCTTGCCGATGACGAAAACGCTTGGCTGCTGCGCTTCAAGCAGGTGATCGTCGCCGCCGGAAGACGCGACATGGGCCTGGCCTTCGACGGCTGGCATCGCCCCGGCGTCATGGGCGTCAGCGCCGCGCATCGGCTGGCGACGGTTTACGAGGCGCTGGATTGCAAGCGCGCCGTGCTGATCGGCAGCGATACGCAAGCGCTGGTGTCGGCCAATGCGCTAGTCAGCCATGGCGTGCATATCACGGCAATCATTGAACAGGCCGGGCAGGTGAGTGGCGATCCAGCGCTGCTAAGCCTGCTGGTCGAGCAGGGTGCTCAAGTGTTGACCGGGCATGTCGTTCGCGAGGCCACCGGGGATGCCTTCGGCGTCAAACGGATTGCCGCGGTCTCTGTCGACGCGGCGGGCAGCCCCGTCGGCGGGGCCCTGACCGAGATTGAATGCGACACGGTGCTGCTGGCAGTGGCGGCGATTCCGGCGATCGAACTGGTCGAGGCTGCAGGGTGCCGCACGTCATTTCAGGCCGACCGTGGCGGCCACGTTCCCGACACGGATGCTGCACAGCGCACGTCGTTGCCGTTCGTGCTGGTGGCCGGCGATTGCGCCGGCGTCTGGGCCTCGAAAAGCCTCGACGACACGGTTTCGCGGCGCGAAGGCCGGATCGCCGCGCACACCGCGCTGGCTGCGCTGGGTGTCGACATCACTCAGACCGACACGGCGTCGGCCCCCGACGAACCGGTCTGCCAGGTTGCCGCCAATCGCGAGGCCTGGGTGCGCGCCTCCACCTTCCATGCACAGAACGAACCCTTCGTTTGCCTGTGCGAAGAGGTGACGGCCAGTGAAATCCTCGGACAGCAACCGCCGCGTTATCTCGACTGGACACCCGCTGACGCGGCCTTGCAAAACGCCATGACCAACGACTCGCCGAACCCGGATGTCACCAAACGCCTGACGCGAGCCTGCATGGGGCCGTGCCAGGGACGTCGTTGCCGTGAACAGGTGGCGGCCTTGCTCGGCATCGGCGCCGGTTTGAGTGTCGGCGATATTGCGCTGGCCTCGTTCCGTCCGCCGGTTCGCCCGCTGTCACTGCGACAGATCGGACAGGTCGAGGAAACGCCACCGATGCACAGCCGCTGGGATGCCTGGTTTGACATGCCGTCACAGTGGACGCCGTTCTGGCTGTGCACCGGGCAGCCGACCGTCGCCAGGCGTCCGCCGGATGTCGTCGATCCCCTGAAACCGTCGCAGAACGAGGGCTGACACCATGCACGCAGTCAAGAAATCGTCCAACCGTGCGTCCGTCGTCATCGTCGGTGGTGGCGTGACCGGATTGAGCGCCGCCTGGTGGCTGGCACGCGAGGGCGTCGATGTGCTTGTCCTCGACGCCAACCTGATTGGCTGGGGCGCCTCGGGCCGTAACGGCGGCGGGTGCTCGCATCACCACAGTCCACTGTTTCTCGAAGAACAGCGCCTGTGGCCGATGATGGATGAATTGCTCGGTTACCCGACCGAATATCGCCCGGACCGAATCAGCATCGATCTCACCGAACACCAGTTGTCACTCGATAAAAAAGTGGTGGACGAAGCCCAGTATTATGGATTGCGTGCTGACCTCCTGGACCCTCAGGAGGTTAGGGAACTCGTGCCTTTCGCGGGCGATAACGTGTTGGCGGGCTACTACTACCATTTCGGCGGCCACGCCAATCCGCACCGCACCCTGCAGGCCTACGCGTGGGCGCTGCAAAATCTCGGCGGTCGCGTTCTCGAACACACGCCCGTCGTCGCTATCGAACGCCAAGGCGACCGCGTGACGGGCGTGCGCACGGCCCAAGGCCTGATCGCCTGCGATCACCTGGTGATTGCCGCCGGCCCGCATACCGGTGAGCTGGCGGCGCAAATCGGCATAGACATTCCGCTGGTCACTGCTCGCGCCGAGATGATCGTGACCGAACCGCTGCCGTTGCTGGCGGTGGGTGGTGTGGATGGCAACGGTTTGTATGGCCGGCAGACCCTGCGCGGCAACCTGGCGTATGGGGGCGGGCCGCATGAATGGGTGGATCTCGCCGATCTGCGCGGCACACGTCCGCAGTCGACGCCCCTGCAATGCAATATCGCCAAACGTCTGGCAGAACTGTTCCCCAAGGTCGCTCACAAACGGGTGATTCGCAGTTGGGCAGGGTTCATCGAAAACACACCGGACGGACGCCCAGTGATCGACCGTCCCGCGGCGCTGGATAACGTCACGGTCGCGACGATGTCCGGTGTCGGCTTCGGGCTCTCGCCAGCGAGCGGTCATGCCATTCGCGATCTGGTGGTCGACGGTGAGTGCAGTTTCGCCGACCTGTCGACCTTTTCGCTCTCTCGTTTTGCCGCCCTCGAGTCGGACTGGCAAGCCATTCAGGGCTGGCTGCCGCTGCCTTCACCCGGGGCGTAGCAAGGCTTCTTTGTACTGATGTTGAATCGTTTTATTTGTAAATATCCTCCAAAAATAAAAGGATCGATCATGAAACGAATAATCCGCAATCTGGCTTTGCTGGCCTCCATCGGCCTGACGTTGAGTGCCTTTACCGCTCCGGCCGGCGCAACCGAAGACAAGCTGCGTTTCGGTGTGGCCGCCGAGCCGTACCCGCCGTTCCTCGTCAAGACACCCACCGGGCAATACACCGGTTTCGAACCCGACCTGATCCGCGCGCTCTGCGAACAGATGAAAGCCGAGTGCGAGATCAAGGAAGTGGCCTGGGACGGCATCATCCCGGCCCTGCTCGCCAACAAGTTCGACGTGCTCTTCAACTCAATGGGCATCAGCCCGGAACGGCAGAAGGTCATCGCTTTCTCGCGTCCTTACTACGAGACGACGGGGATCTTCGTTGCCGCCAAGGACGTCAACCTGACGCTGACACCGGAAGGCCTGGCTGGTAAATCCATCGGTGTGCAGGGCTCGACCACTAACGCCGAGTTCATCCGCACCGCCTACGGCAAGGCATCGACCATCCGCATCTACACCACGCAGGACGACTGCAACGCCGATCTGCTGGCGGGCCGCATCGACGTCATGTTCCTCGACAAGCTCGGCGACATCGATTTCCTGCGGTCCCAGGATGGGTTGGCGTTCGAAGAGAAGGGTGTCGGCAGCGTCAAGATGGACCCCTTGCTTTATGGCCTGGGGATCGGCGCGGGCCTGCGCAAGAGTGACACCGTGCTCAAGGCGCGAATCGATCAGGCGCTCACGCAACTGCATGACTCGGGCAAGTACACGCAAATATCGCAAAAGTACTTTCCGGTCGATCTCTGGCCACAATGAAATCCGGTCCGGGCAAAGCGGTCGGGGATATTTGATTTAGCGTCCGGCCGCTGCATCCGCCAGTGCAGCGACCACCTGTTTTTCAATTTCCTTCTCATCCATGCCGCGACCGAAATGCTTGAGGTAGCGGCCCTGGCTGTCGAGCAGAAACAGGATCGTCGAGTGGTCCATCATGTACTGGTCCGGTTTGTCCCCGGACGGCACTTTCTTGTAATACACGTGATAAGCGTCGGTGATGCGAACGATCTCTTGCGCCGAGCCGGTCAAGCCGACGAAGTCGTTGGCGAAGTAGCCCACGTACTCCTTGAGTTTTTTCGGCGTATCACGCTCCGGGTCGATGGTCACGAAGATCGGCCGTACCGCGATGCCTTGCTGTTGTTGAAGTTGCCGACTGATGCGGGCCATTTTTGCCAGATCAGTCGGGCAGATGGCCGGGCAGGTCATGAACCCGAAGTACAGCAACGCCGGTTGGCCAAAGCTGCGTTCGGTGACCCGCTGGCCATTCTGATCGGTCAGTTGGAACGGCCCGCCGATGTCGGTACGGGCCGCCGCCGTCACGCCAGTTGCCAACCCCATCAGCAACAGCAGGCCAGCCGTGCGTAGCAGCGTGTTCATCACTCAATACCCTCCCGAATAGGTCAGTGCCAGCCCGACCAGTTCGGACATCTGGCCATCCTGTTTTTGCGTGCCGGCGGATACGCCGATCTTGAGCTGGCCGGTGATGTTGTAGGTCAGGCTCAGTTCGTTGAGGTAGTCCTGCCGATCCGCGCCCCCGGTGGATTCACGATGCTTGTCGGTGCGTGTCGCGCCCAGTGCCCAGTCACCGAAATCGAAGGTCAGCGAGGTGGTCAGGTAGCGGGTGTCGTTGCCTTTGATGCCCTCTTCATTGTCGACATCGGCGAATTCGATGAAGGGCACGATATCGAAGTAACGCCCCGCTAGCGTCGGCTCCAGGTCGGTGCTCGGCGAGTAGGCCCAGATATAGCGGGCGGAGGCGATCTTGACGGTTTCATCGTCTTCGCCAGGTGGATTGGCTTGCGTCTCGTCCTCGGCCTTTTTGTTGAACATGTAGCCGAACTGCGTTTCCAGATAAGGCACTGCCGGGATCGCCAGCCAGTTCACCGTCAACGCATAGGAGTCGAGTTTGCCGGTGTTCGACGGGCCGCCATCGGAGCGCTGAAGCTTCTCGCCATGCCGTAGATAAGGCCGGCCGAGAAACGAATTGTCGGCGGTGTAGATACTCACGTTGGGTTCGATCATGCCCAGGCGCTGATCGAAAAACCGGTACGCCACCGTGCCGCCGAGCATGCCGTCCAGATCGTAAGTGGCGACGAAATCTTCCGTGTAGAGCCCTGGCGCCTGGTCCTGCGCACGGCCGAACGGCACGTGATACTTGCCGACCATGAACGCCGAGTTGGCGTTGTTCTGGTAATAGTTGAGGTCGTTGATCACCAGTCCCACGTCTTCAAAAAAGCGTTTCTGCCCAGGATCCGGCCCTTCAACGGGATTGATCTCGGTGGAAAACCGGATCTGCTGGTCGTGGCTGAAACGGAAGTAAAACGTGCTGTTGATGTCCGGGTACGCATCCGAACTGTTGCGATTGCCGCCCTGGGGCGAATCGGCGTGCACATGGTCAAACTGAAAGGTCGCGTCGTAATCCATGCCGACGTTGGGGTATTGCCCGTCGTCGGCCAGCGTCGCCTCAACGCCGCAGACCGATCCCAGCAACAACATAGCCAAGCGATAGTTGCTCATGGCATCGCCCCTTTTACTTGATGATCGGCTTGATCAGCGGGCTGGACGCTTTCGGGTCCTGTCCGGTGTTGCGCAGGTAGGAACACAACTGGTTGTTTTCACCGTACAGCCCGCCCAGGGGTTCGAGCTTGACCGCCTGCTCATAGTCTTCGGGCTTGACCACCTGGATCGCCTGCATCATGCCGCCGTCCTCGTGTTCGAGGATGTGGCAGTGGTAGACGAACTTGCCGAGGATCACCGGGTCGCGAAATGGAATTCGTACGGTGATCGATCCCGCCGCGGGGATGAACACATTGTCCCGATAGCCGCTGAACTGCACCGGTTTGCCGTTGATCTCGGTGACCTGGAAGTCCACCTGGTGAATATGAAACTGGTGCAATTCCTGGGACGGGTTGAACAGGCGCCACTCTTCCACGTCGCCGAGCTTGACCGTGGTGTTGACCCGGTCCAGTTCGAAGCGGGTGCCGTTGATCAAGAACGCGTTGGAGTCGGTGTCCGAATCCTGGAAAGCGAACTGACGCGTCTTGTTCACCGCGATCTTGCTGAAGTCCTCTGCCGGCGGATAGGCGCTGGTGATCTGGCGGGTGGCGACCCGCTCACCGCTGGAGCGCAACACCGCCAGTTTCGCCGCCGGGTAATCATCGCCGGCCGGGCCGGTATTGCCGGAGCCCGTTTCAATGTCGTAGGAACCTGCCGGTGGCCCGACCACCAACACGCTGAACCGCGCCGACGGCCCGATCAGCACCTGATCGGCGTCGACCCGGCGCGTCACGGTGTTGCCATCGCGGGACAACACCTGCACCGACTGACCGTTGATACGAATCCGGAAATACTGGTTCGCCGCAATATTGATGAAATGCCAGAGCTGGGTTTCCCCAGGCTTGATGTCGATGATCGGCACTTCCTGGCCATTGACCGTGCGAATCGACGGCGCGCTGGTGATGATCTCGCTGGCGACTTTGCCGGTCAGGGTTTTCTGAAAGTTGCGCAGGACCAGGACCTGTTCCTTGATGCCCTTGAGCTCGGGAAACGGATCGAGCATGCCGTCGACGAGAATCGGCCCGGCAATCCCGGCGGACACCTGGCGCTGGGAGCCCCCATGGAAATGGCTGTGATACCAGTAGGCGCCCGGGCTGTGCTGTAGGGGCAGCTTGACGTTGTATTCGCCCACCTGATGGGGCTGGGTCACGCGAAAAATATTGTCGCCTTCGTCCAGGGGCGACACCTGCATGCCGTGGAAATGCAGGTTGGTGATTTCGTCCATGCGGTTATCCAGACGAATAGCCATGGTCCCGCCCGGTCGCGTGCGAATCAGCGGCGAGTCGTAGTCGCCGTTGAACACCAGGGACACGTAACGCTCATTGCCGACGTTGACCTGCTGTTCGGCCGCCGTCAGCGTGGCATGGGTGACGCCGCTGGCATCGTAGGTGAATTCGGGGTTCTGGCGCAGCGGTTGGGACGCGGGCTCAGCGGATTGCTGTGTCGCACAACCGGTCAATGCCAGCGCCAATAGGCTCGCGCAGAGTGCAAAGGGGCGGACGCTGAAAGCTCTGGGCATGATCGCGACCTTCGGTGGCTTGGCGAGGAACTGCGTGCGCAGTTCGCCTGTGCGTTGCCGAAGGGTGATCAGAAGACACCGCGCAACTGCGCTAGGCCACGTCCTGCGGGGCCTTGAGAGGTTTTGCGCGCAACTTTTCGCAGTTTAGAACAATTCTCGTTACGCGCAAGTTTTGGGATCCAAGGCACAGCGTCCAAGCGATGAGCAGCACTTTCTGGATCCGCATCACAGGTCTTTTTTCGCCTCCTTATCGAGATGGCGATCTTCTTTGTGGCGTTCTTTATCCAGTTCCTTTGTTTCTTTATCGATGTCTTTTCCATCGCGGTCGACATCTTTGTCGACATCACGAACGTCTTCCCTGACGTCCTTCGCAACGTCTCCTTCGGCATTCGCGATGCCCAGATGAAACAGCAGACCTGCTCCGAGCAGGAAGGTCACGAGAATGGCTTTGAGGGATCGCATTTGATGGCTCCTTTTCGTCAACTCTGTGCATCAATTCGCAGGTGAAAAAATAGGTGCTGTGGCAGGGGATTACCAACCCGCCGGTCGCTTGTTCGACAGGCTTGAATCATCGCGCCGATTATCTGATTTCCCGGGTCGCAGACTGCCGATTTTGACTTCTGGGTTACGCTGAACCTGACCCGATCAACAGCCTTCTTTTCAATTCAATAAGCGTACTGAGTAAATGATCCTGCTCGGCCACGTCCATGAGCATGATCGGCAATCATCATCTGCAATGACGAGGTGGCCGGATGATTTCCGAACGAAACACCACGCTGGATGACGACATCTGTGTCCATATCTTTGCCTCCTCCGGGGCGATGGTGGGGGTGTGCCTCACCGTTGTCGGGATTCTTCGGGTGGTGATCAATGTCCGGCAAGAGGACGTTATCGGGCAGAACCTGCTGGCTATCAACGCGATCGTTTATTTGACGACGTGCCTGATTGCCTATTGGGCGCTAAGGACGCGCAAGGCCAAGCGCAATTACCAACTGGAGCGAATTGCCGATGGGCTGTTTTTGCTCGGGCTGACCTTGACCACCATCACGACGGGGTTCATCACGTTTGCCATGTCGACGGCGTGATGCCAACTGCACGAACTTGATCTTCAAGGGTGGACTCAGAGGAGACACAACATGGACCGATTCACCGGCGGCTGCGTGTGCGGCAATGTTCGAGTCGAGGCGTCAGGGCGGCCATACCGGGTCGGCATTTGTCACTGTCTCGACTGCCGCAAGCATCACGGTTCGCTGTTCAATGCCAGCGCGATATTCCCTCAGGAGTCGGTGAAGATCGACGGTGAAACCCGCGACTACGCCGGGCGGCATTTTTGTCCCCGCTGTGGTTCGTCCGTTTTCGCCCGTACCGGCGATGAAATCGAAGTGAACCTGGGGTCTCTGGATGCCCCTGACCAACTGAGGCCAACTTACGAAAGCTGGATCGTGCGTCGTGAGTCCTGGTTGCCGGCGTTTACGCTCGCGAGCCACTACGGGCACGATCGCGAGGGCACGGGGCGTTTTGAGGAGTAGCCATCAGGCCTTGACCCAGCGTTGACGGCTCCAGCTGCTCAATGAATCGACGGCGAACACCAGTAACAGCATGGCCAAGATTACCGTGCTGGCTTGAGCTTCCTGGAACAGGCTTAGGCTGACATAGAGCATTTGCCCCAAACCACCGGCGCCGACGAAGCCGAGCACACTGGCCATGCGGATGTTGTTTTCCCAGCGGTACAGGATGTAGGCCAGCAGCTGCGGCAACAGGTTGGGCAGTGTGCCGTAACAGAACGCCCAGACGGCATTGCCACCCTGCAGGCGGATGGCTTCGGCCGGTTCCGGCGGGGTGTTCTCCAGGGCTTCGGCAAACAGCCGGCCGAGCACGCCAGTGGTGTGCAGGGCCAGCGCCAGGGTACCGGCATTGGGGCCGAGCCCGGCGGCCAGGACCATCAGTGCAGCCCACACAAGTTCCGGCACCGCGCGCAAGGCATTGAGCACAAGACGCGACGCACTCTGAAAAGGCCAGCCGAAACGCCCGGCTGCGGGCAATGCCAACAGCAAGCCGAATACTGCCGCGAGCAGGGTGCCCAGGGCGGACATGGCAATGGTTTCCAACGCGCCGTGAGCGATGGCTTGCAGATGACCCGCACTCAGGTCCGGGCTGAGAAAACGCTGTGCATAGGCCCCCATCTGCTTCAGGTTCCCGGCGCCGCCGAGCTCGCTGAGGTCGATGCCCAGATAGATGAACGAGCCGACCACCGCTGCGCCGATGAACAGCAGCAGGGCCAGGTTGATCAGGCGATTCATGCCAGCCTCCAGCGCAGCAGGCGGCTGAGTTGATCGGCGAGCAGCACCAGCAAGAGAAACGTCAGCAGCAGACTGGCCACTTCACCGCCAGCGAACATGCGTAACGACAGGTCCATTTGCTGGCCCAGACCGCCGGCACCCACAAAACCCATCACCACCGAGGCGCGGATCGCACACTCCCAGCGGTACACCGTGTACGACATCAACTCCGCCGCGACATTGGGCAGGATCCCGTAGCAAAACGCCGCGAGCCGACCGCTGCCAGAGCGCAGTAGCGCGTGGGCCGGACGCTGGTCCACCGACTCGAAAATTTCCGCGTAGACCTTGCCCAGCATGCCGCTGTAGGTAATGGCGATGGCCAGCACCCCGGCGGTCGGGCCGAGACCGACGGCACGCACAAACAATAGGGCCCAGACGATTTCCGGCACGCTGCGCAGGAAGATCAGCAGCCCGCGTACCGGCCAACGCAGCAGTTGACCGCCCAAGCTCGGGCGACCGGCACGGGAGGCCGCCGACAGCGACAGCGCGCGACTGGCCAGCAGGCTGGCGGGGACGGCCAACAGCAACGCCAGGGCCATGCCCGCCGTGGCGATGGCCAGGGTCTGCAAGGTGGCTTGTAACAGCAGTTCAATGAACTCCGCACCATGGGCTGGCGGCCAGAACGCGGAGACAAACCGGCCCATCTCGCTCTGACTGTCACTCGCCACTAAAACGCTGAGGTCCAACTCGCTGAAGTGGATGCCCGGCCACAGCAGGGCGATCGCCAGCAGGCTGAGCAGCAAACGGGGCAGGGCGGCAGGATCGCGGGTGGCAGACGTCAGCATCGGGGAACCTGCACACTCAAGGACACTGGCGGCACCGGTATGGATTGCAACTGCTCGTTGGCGTAGAGCTTGTCGAGCAGCTCGCGGTCGACCTCGCTCGCCGCGAGGTCGAACAGGATCTGCCCGTCACGCAGGCCGATGATTCGCGAAAAGTGCGCCAGGGCCAGCTCGACCGCATGCAGGCTGGCGACCAGGGTGACATTGTGTTCCCGGGCATGCCGGCAAAGCACCGACAGCGTATGTTCGGCCAGCACCGGGTCCATCGCCGATACCGGTTCATCGGCCAGCAACACCTCGGGCGCTTGATACAACACACGGGCAATGCCCACCCGCTGAAGCTGTCCGCCGGACAGTTGCTGGCATTGCGCGAACAACTTGTCGCCCAGATCGAGCCTGGCCAACGCCGCGCGTGCGCCCGGAATGTCCAGTGGATGGACCAGGTTCAGCAGGCTCTTGCCCAAGCCCCACTGCCCCAGTTTTCCGGCCAGCACCGCAGTGACCACGCGCTGTCGCGGCGGTAGCGGCGGCGATTGATGAATCAGGCCGATGCGCGCGCGCAAACGCTGGCGCTGTCGGGCAGACAGCTGCCACGCCCGCTCGCCGAGTACCAGCAGCTCGCCGTTGTCCGGTTGCAGGGCAGTGGCCAGCAGGTTGAGCAGGCTCGACTTGCCAGCGCCGGACGGGCCGATGATGGCAACCTGTTCGCCGGCACTGATGTGCAGGTCCACGCCACGCAACGCTTGCACACCGTTGACGTGGGTCAGGCTGGCCTGGGTCAGACGTATTGTCATTTCAGCAATTCGGCGGCGCGTGCGGCTTCCTCGATGCCTTTGTAGTTGTCAGGACTGGTTTCGATGAACCGGCTCGCTGCCTGCAAATCGAGGATTTCCTTGTCCTTCGGGTTCGCCGGATCGAGTGCGAGGAAGGCTGCCTTGATCTTCGCCGCCAGCGCCGGGTCGAGGGTCCCACGCACCGTCCAGTTGTAGTCGAAGTAGGCCGGGGTGGTCGCAAACACTTTGACCTTGTTGGTGTCGACCTTGCCGGCGGCGACCAGTTTTTCCCAGACGCTGGCGTTAAGGACCCCGGCGTCCACCTTGCCGGCCTGGACCCAGGCAACGGTGGCGTCATGGGCGCCGGAGTAGCCCACGCGGCTGAAGTAGGTTTCCGGCTTGATGCCGTCCTTCAGCATGAAATAGCGCGGCATGAGACTGCCCGACGTGGAGGACACCGAGCCGAAGGCAAAGGTCTTGCCCTTGAGGTCGGCGAGGGATTTGACGTTCGGATCGGCGGTGATGAATTTGCTGGTGAACTGGGCATCCTGTTCGCGCTGCACCAACGGAATGGCGTTGCCGGTTTTCAGGCGCGCCTGTACGAATGTGAACCCGCCGAGCCAGGCCATATCGATACGGTCAGTGGCCAGCGCCTCGACCACGGCCGGGTAGTCGCTGACGGGCACGAACTCAACCTTCATGCCCAGTTTTTGCTCCAGATAGGCGCCAAGCGGCTTGAACTTGCGCAGCAGTTCGGTAGGGGCTTCATCGGGAATCGCGCTGACTTTCAAGGTGTCGGCGGCCTGCACCAACAAGCTGCCAAAAGACAGGGTAAAGCCGACGGCCAATGCCAGGGTACGCTTGAGCATGGAAGCTCTCCGGTGAATGAACGGAAAAATATCGATGCGCCGGGCACAAGCGGATTGCTGCTCGGCGCTTTGTGAGGGTAGACGAAGCGGACCGAGATTAACCGCTTTTGACCTGATCAATATGTGTCGTGAGGGGGCAGTCGATTCGATGCGGCCATTATGGTGGGTGAATCTTCGTCGGGTCGATTGTCCGTACGTGGTTCACGCTCTGCCCATTTCCTCATAGGAGGCGTCGACGACCGTCATGCACTCACCCCAAGCCATTTCAGCAACATCCCGGATAATATCCACGAGCATCTCAACCTCCACACCATCGGCCGTGATGCAGGCAAAGCGTCCGGGCGACCAATCGATAATGGTGCACTGTGGGTACTTCGCTAGCATTACGGACAGGGCTTTCTTCTCCAATGTAAGCAATGAGGCTAGCGGGCAGGCCCTTTGAATGTGCGGTTAAGGCCGTAGTGGTTGGCGCCGAGGTGTCAGGAAGTGCAAGAAACGACCCTGCTCTGACTCGGCGCGGGTGGCCTGCCTGAAATCCGGCAAGGGTATAGTTCAACTTGACGCCGCCCAGGGGAAGATGAGCCCGGGCCCAGAAAACCTCCATAATAGTTGGAAGAATTCATGCTGACCGCTTTTTTGCAGTACCCGGTTTCATTTGGCGACCCTGCAGCAAATTTCAATAAAATTCGCGATGCCGTTGACTCGGCACGATTTGATCTCTTAGTCATGCCCGAGCTTTGCACAATCGGTTATTTTCACGACTCGCGTGAGGCATTGTTTCTTCATGCAGAATCGGCGCTCGATGGGCCAACGGCGCAGTTCTTACTGCAACTATCGGCAGACAAGAATGCAACGCTGATTGCGGGCATCGCCGAGCGTGATGGCGATCACATCTACAACACGGCGATTGTCGTATCGCGAGGGCGCTGGCTGGGAAAGCAACGCAAGTGCCACCTGTCACGCATAGAAAAGCTCCTCTTCACCCCAGGCGATTCATTGGCGTGTTTCGATGACGGAATCTGCCGTTTCGGTGTTCTTACTTGTTTTGACCTTTGGATGCCAGAAGCCGCTCGCTTGTTGGTGCGCCAAGGTGCGCAGTTACTGTGTTGTCCAGCCAATTATGGTGGGCCTTGGACAACCCAGCTTGCGCGCATTCGCGCAATGGAAAACGCCACTCCGCTTATCTGTGCCAATCGTACCGGTGTGGAAATGTATGCAGGCGCAGAGGCGACATTCAGAGGTGAAAGCCAAATAGTCGGGCCTATGGGAGAAGTTTGGACATCCGCCACAGAAGAGACGTCGCTTGGCTTATCGATAATCGACCCAGCTGCGCACGTTCTCAAGGCGAATCCGATGTGCGATGACTTGATGGAAGAGGCAGGTCGCTATGCTTTATCAGGCCCACACCCAAACTGAACAAGCCACGTTTGGCGGCAATGCCAGAAACCTGAAAGACAGGCAATTCAGGCCGCTACGGCAGGTTAGAAAACTTTATTGACCGTACCATGCGGGTGCTTGATTTCAACGCAGATATTCGATAATGCAGTTTGCGAATTTGCTCCGGCTAGCTGTATGGCTTCATCAAAAAGCACAACACCGGCGCAAGGCCGGTGTTGTGTCTTCTTCGTGGTGTACATCTCGGGTAGCAGGGAGCCTGCCTTAGAAGCGGTACTTCGCCGAAGCGGTAATGCTGCGCGGTGCACCGTATGTCAGGGCACCGTAGGCATCGAAGATGTCGAAGTATTTCTCGTCGGTGACGTTGTTGGCGTTCAGCTGGCCCGAGAGGTTGTCGGTGAACTCGTAGCGCGCCATCAGGTTGACCAGGGCATAGGCATCCTGCTGGATCTTCTCGGAATTGCCGGCCGGGTTGACGGCGTAGGTGTAGATCGAATCCTGCCAGTTAACTCCGCCGCCAATGGTCAGCTTGTTGAAAGCACCCGGCAGACGATAGGTGGTAAAGGTGCGCAGCAACTTGGTCGGGTACAGCGTGTTGACGTCGTCGCCCTTGGCATCTTCGGCCGTGAACTGGGTGTAACCGACCGAGGCATTCCAGTCCGTTGCGAGTTCGCCGGAAACTTCCAGTTCGAAACCCTTGCTGGTCGCGCCTTCGCTTGCCTCGTAGGCGAAACCGCCGACCGGGTTTGAAGGGTCGATCAGCACGCCGGTGTTCTGGCCCAGATTGTCCTGCTTGATCTGGAAAATCGCCGCGGAGGCGTTCAAGCGGCCACCGAAGTATTCACCTTTGAGGCCCAATTCAGTGCTCTCGCCAACGATCGGTTCCAGTTCCTGGCCACTGCTGTCGCGTACCGATTGCGGCAGGAAGATTTCCGTGTAGCTGGCATAAGCCGAGAGGTTGTCGGTGAGGTCGTAGACAATACCGGCATAGGGCGTCAGCTCATGATCGACATCGGTCTTGCTCACTTCCGAGAAGATGTCATCACTGGTCTTTTCGTACCAGCTTTCACGCGCGCCAAGAATCACTTTCAAATCGTCGGTCACGTTCAAGCGGGTTGCGGCGTACAGCCCTTTCTGGCGGGTCTCGCTGTAGCCGTAGTCGGTCCTCGGGCCCCATACCGGCTCTGCGAAATTGCCGTTGTAGGCGTCGAAATCGGCAACGCCGCCAAAGCCTGTCTGCGCATCGAGTGAGTCGGCGTCGAACTTCTGCTTGCTGTCCACATAACCGAAGGCCAATTCGTGTTCACGGCCCAGGAACGAGAACGGGCCATTGAAGCGGATGCCGTAGTCGTCCTGGGTGGTCTCGGTCTTGTAGGTCGCCGGGAACGAAGACATGCCGGCGCTGCCGTTCCTGCCTGGATTGCCGGAGAGGTATAGCAGGGAAGAGTCGCCGGTACGCTCGCCACGGTTGTAGCTGAGGTTGACTTGCCAGTCGTTGGCAAAGGTGTGATCAAGATTGACGAAGTAGGTCTCGTAGGTCGTGTCCCACTTGCTCCACTTGGCGGAGGTTGACTTGGAGCGGCTCCAGTTGGTGCGGCTGCCGTCTGCGTACCAGACGGGCAGCCCGCCCCACATCGGCGAGTCGGCGTTGCTTTCTTGCCGGCTCAAGCCGAACCAGAGCGTGGTGTCGGGCGTCAGGTCGATATCCATCGTGCCGTAGAGGGTCTGGCGCTTGTTCGAGTTCATGTCGATCCACGTGTCGCCTTCGTTGGTCTCCCCGACCAGACGCGCGCGGACAGTGCCTTCCTCGTTCAGCGCCGTGGATACGTCGGCCTCGACGCCATAGGTGTCCCAAGTGCCGGCGCTCAGTTCTACAGAGCCCTTCAGGTCTTTACTGTTGGCGCGTTTGCGCACCATGTTGATGGACGCGGAAGGGTCGCCGGCACCGGTCATCAGACCGTTGGCGCCGCGGACGACTTCAACGCGGTCGTACATGGCCAGGCTGCTGAAAATTTCCCCAGAACTCCATGGCTGCTCGTAGATGGTGGGCACGCCATCGATCATCAGCGAGTTGAGTTCAAAACCACGGGCGTTGAACTGCGCCCGGCTGGTCTCGTAGCGGTTGACCGACACACCGGTCGCATTGTTGACCACGTCGAGGATCGTATGCAGGTCCTGATCCTGTATGCGTTGCTGGGTGATGACGCTGACCGACTGCGGCGTCTCCCGCAGCGACATGCTCAACGGCGTGGCCGTGCGTGCGGCGTCAGTGGTGTATGAGTTGGTGTCTTCGGTGACGGCGCTGCGTTCGCGAGTGGCCGTCTCAGTAATCGCGATAGGCGCCAGGGTCACAGCACTTCCAGTCTCTGTCTTCTCAGTCTGTTCCGCCGCCTGCACGGAGGGCGCAGTGATGGCGATACCGGCTGCCAGCATGTGCACTGCGAGAGCCAGGGGGCGCAGGGTCGAAGGCGAGCGCGGCGTCACGGAGTTTTGAATACACAGAGAGAGAGGGGAGGTCATGCGGACTCACATTTGATTTTGCTGTTATTGAGAATCCGTATCATACGCAAACACAATACATTCTGGAATACGGTCAATACTCATTTGAGAATATTTATCAAATGAGGTGGCGTCCAGCCTGTTCCCGGACAAGGCTGCCGGGATTTGTCAGGCGCTGGAAATGCTGGACGATGTACAGGGGGATCTGCCGGAGAAGTGCCGCGCAGTGTTTCTGCTGTCCCGTTGCGAAGGTTCACCCTGCGTGAGGTCGCCCGAAGCCACGGCTTGATTGCCGAAGACCGCGCATTCCGCTGCGACCGGACACCCTTGTGTCTATGCGCTTCTCACATCGGATTAATGCCGATTCGTCACTGTTCTTTCAAAGGCTCGGGGCACATTCTTGGCCGAACCCCGACGCCTTGTTGCGCGTCGTTCTCAACCTGACGAAGAGCTATAAAAATGAGCGTATTCACTCACGTTACCGTCGGCACCAATGACTTGAACACCGCCCGCAGCTTCTACGACAACGTACTGGGTAAACTTGGCCAGAAACGTATCGCCGACCTCGGTGACAACGGTTCTATCTGGGGCGAGAACGCACCGGCGTTCTTCGTTTTGAAACCGGCGAACGGCGCACCTGCCAGCGTCGGCAATGGTGTGACCATCAGTTTCGTGGCTCCAACCCGTGCCGCCATCGACGCTTTTCATGCCGCTGCATTGGCCGCTGGCGGTACCTGCGAAGGTCTCCCGGGACCGCGTGGCTGGGCGCCGAACGCCTACGCCGCGTATGCTCGTGATCTGGACGGCAACAAACTGGCGGCCTATTGCTTCAGTCCTGATTAAGCCCCGGTACGAGGCCAGCCTTTGGGGGCTGGCCAATCCCACAGACAAAAAACGAACCCGACGGACCAATCGCGCAGTGATTTTTGTTCGGGCGCAATCTGTCATATTCGGTATCACTTCATTACAGATAGTAGCCAGCCCATCGCTTGTTCAATGAGGCTGTACCGTGTTCCCACGTCTTCTGTGTTCGCTGTCCGTTTTGAGCCTGTCCATCGTCGCTGCACACGCCGCCGAGACCACTGTCCTCGACACCCCGCACCTGCGCAGCATCGACAACTTCCGTGATCTCGCCGGTACCACCACCGCGTACTCCACCGCCCACGATGGCACGATGCGGGGCGGCGTGTTCTACCGCTCCAATGCGTTGACCCCGTCTGCGGCGGATCTGGCCACGCTGAACAGCCTGGGCATCAAGGCGGTCTACGACCTGCGCACGCCCAGCGAGATTGCCGGCACGCCCGACACAATGCTGACCGGGGCGAGCTACGAAAACATCGACATCATCGGCAGCACCACCTCCGGCTCGAACATCACCACCGTTACGTTCAAAAGCGCCGCCGATGCCATCGCCATGATGGAACAGACCAATCGGGCGTTCGTCAGCGATGCGGGGATGCGCGGGCAGTTCACCAGGCTGTTCATTGAGCTGGCGAGTGTCGAGGGTGCCCAGCTGTTCCATTGCACCGCCGGCAAGGATCGCACCGGTTGGACCGCTGCCGTGTTGCTGAGCATCGCCGGGGTCGACAGCGCCACGATCATGAGTAACTACCTGGCGACCAACGACTACACCGCTGCACGGGTCGCGGCCACCCTCAAGTCCATGCCGCCGAGCATGGCGGCCATTTATGCGCCGCTGCTCGGCGTCGAGGCCAGCTACCTGCAAGCGGGTCTGGATCAGGTGACCGCGCAATACGGCAGCATGGACAACTACCTCAAGCAAGGGTTGGGGCTGTCGCAGGAGACTCTTTATGTCTTGCGCGCCAAGATGGTCGACTACAACAGTCTGCCGGGGCAGGCGGGCCTGATCGGCAATGCCGCCGCCGGCGCGCACCTGTTGCAGCAGTTGCAGGACACGAACCTGTCCGGCACCTACAGCGCCTACAACTATTACCTGCAATCGGCCATTGATGCCGGCAGCCTCGGCGGTGTCGAGTCCACGGTCGGAGGCCAGGTGCACGCGGATGCCGCCAGCTACTTGCTGCGCCAGGGCGCGATGATCGAGCAGGCCGCTGCACCTTTCGCCAGCGGCACCGACCTCAAGATCGGCCAATACCGTTTGTGGAGTACCGCGCTCGCGGGCTATCTGGGCACCGACGGCTCGTCTCACGCCGCCAGCAGCAACGAGCACAGCCAAGGGATGATGGTCGGCCTGACCCAGCGTTTCTCCGAGCAACTCAGCGCCCATGCAGGCATCGGCTACAGCCGCGACAACGTGGGCGGGGCGGGCGGCGAGGCTGATACCGACCTGACCTTCTTCAACGTTGGCGCACGTTTTGCGCCGGATGGCCTGGAGCGTGGACTGTTCGTCGATGCCAACGCCAGCGCCGGCTGGCTGGATTACGACAGCAAGCGCGACCTCGGCGGCGGACTGGGCACTGCCAAAGGCGATAGCCATGGCAATCTCACCGGCGCGACTCTGGCACTGGGTTACCGGGTGCCGGTGAGCGGGTTGATCCTCGAGCCAAGCCTCGGCGTGCGTGTCAGCCACCTCGACTTGTCAGGCTTCAAGGAAAAGGGCAGCGAACTGGCCCTCGACGTCGACGGCATCCAGGAGACCCGCCGCAGTGCGGTGGCCAACCTCAATGTGTCATTCGCCCCGGTCGGCCTGGGTAGCTGGCAGCTGGTGCCGGGTGTTCAAGTGGGTTACGAGCATGTGCTGGGCGATCATCAAGTCGACAGCGAAGGGCATCTGCTGGGGCTGGATATCGAGCAGCGCGCCGCGTTCGATAACCGCGACCAGTTCACCGGCGGGATCAATCTCATGGCCAGCCTTGGCGCGCTGAGCGTGGGGGCCGAAGTCGGTGCCAGCGGTGGCGGCGACAGCCACGGCTTCAGCGGCGGCCTCAAGGCCAGCTATCTGTTCTGAGGTGGCACCCCGGGTTCAGGCCGCCAGCGTCCGGCGGCCCGAGCCTTAGTGTCGGGGCCGCGTGCGCGGTCCTGATGTCAGGTCCGCAGGGCTGACGCCATAGGCGCACTGGAAATACTGGCTAAACCTGCCGACATTGCTGAAGCCCAATCGCAAGGCCACTTCAGTCACGGACGTGGTATCGCGTTGTGCAAGCATCTCGTAGGCGCGCTCCAGGCGCACCTGCCGCTGATACGCCACAATCGAACTCCCGACGAATCGTCGAAAACCTTCCTGCAATGCGCGCTGGCTGACACTGGTCAATCGAGCCAGCTCCGTGCCGCTGAGCAGACTCTCGGGATGCGCCTGAATGTACTCGACCGCTAGCTTCACATGCCGTGGCGCAATCAACGGAGCAGGGCGGCGCAAGGCCTGCGTGAAATTGTGCGGCCAGGCTTCCAGCACAGCATCCACCAGCATCTCCCGCAGCCGCGATGGCATCAGCGTGCCGGAGTTGATCAGCACATCGAACTCGGTTCCCGTGGCCAGATCAATCAATGCCTTGATGCCCTGAAAAGCCGAGACCTTCAAATCGACCATCGGCTCGAATACCAGCCGTTCAACCATCGGTTTGCCCAGCAGCGTCGACAGACGTTCAGTGAGCAACGCCCGCTTTATCGATATCCCGTGCTGCGCATGATTGTCGAGAAAGTGCATCGAGCGAATATCGGCCTTGTCGATGGCCAGCCCGACCTGCGAAACCCCTATCGACTCGCTGAGGTGATGGAAGATGATCTTGCCGGCGGTAGGAATGACGAAGGTGATTTCGTCCTGGGGATCGGGGAAGACCACCGAGAAGTCGCCCCGATAATGCATGCGACGAAAACTGACGCCCTCGTGCCGGCCGTAGACGCCGCCGATGATGATGTTCGAGGGCGGGGGTGGCGTGTCGGAATAACGATTGCCGAACATTTTCGAGAACAGCGCGCCGAAGTCGTCGCAGCGCATGTCGTTGGACCTGAGGATGATGTTCTGGCGGGTCGGAACTGATAACACCTTGGGTGGCACCTTGGAGGGGGGGCTCTATATCGGGGTGAAGGGCGGGAGCGCGAGGAGGCTAGCAGGCGAGGGTGACAGGTTTGTGACGGCGCAGTGTTCAGGTCCCAATGTCCGCCCTCATGATGCTGTTGGAAACACCCCAAGCCTGTCATTGCCCAGGCACTAAAGCCACGTATCCACCACCCGCCGATCCAGTTCCTCCCAATCCGCCATGCCCAGCACCCGTGTGGTGTTCAACCCGCGCAAATAACCGCGCAGCTGATTGGCGGTGGCCCGGATTAACTCCGGGTCGGGTGTGTTTTCATCCATCAGCACGGTTTCGTACTCGATCAAATACTCGGCCACTCGGTCTCGGAAGTCGGGCAGGACGGCGTCGCGGATCAGGTCAAACGTTCTCAAGGAGAGGCCCCATCTATCTTTTTCAGTTGTGATTGAGTGTGTACGAGTCTGCACGGCGCGCAACTATTGCGTGAAGTAATAGTGACAATCACGAAAGACAAGTTCTGCTTTGTCAGCGATCACCGGAAAATCGCCCCCATCGAACACAACCCGTGATGCTGACCCGTCGCGTGATGAACCGGACTTTCTATTTTCAGGATGACATCCATGCGCCCGTTATTTGTGCCTGCCATGGCGTTTGCCTCTTTGTTGCTCGCCGGTTGCGCCTCTGCGCCGAACGACCCGACGCTGACCTTGCAGACCCGTAAGACACCTGCGCAATACGCCGACTGCGTCGTACCGAAGTTGCAGGGCAGTGCGTTGACCCCGACCGTCTCGCAGACCCAGCGCAGCTACCGGATCGTGGTGCCGAGCAAAGTCTCCGCGGACAACGTGCTGGAAGCCTACAAGGCCGGCAGTGGCGGCAAGGTGTTCATCTACGAGCGCCACTTGCTGGCCTCGAACTTCCTGCCGTCGAGTTTTGGACGCGCCGCCCAGGATTGCATCTGACCCCGGACCGCAACGTTTTTCAAGCGCTCCTTTGGTTGGCCGCAACCAACCAATTTTTTGCCCCGCACCGCGTTTCGGTAGCGGGGCTTTTTTTTGTGCGGCCCCATTTGAATAGCCCCACACGATAGGGATCGCCTGATCGATGTCGCGCAGATGAAGGGAGGTTCCTGCACCACGAAATCCCTGTTCTCAGGAGGAAAATCAACGTAGTTTACGCGCCATAAATATAAGGATGTCTGGAGGGGCGGGTGGGAGCTTTTCGTCTGTTGTTGGCCGTTCTGGTGGCCGTTTCTCATATGGGCAAGACATTCGCGGGGCTTAACCCTGGCGTGGTTGCCGTGATTTCCTTTCTGATCATCAGCGGCTTTGTAATGACCTCGCTGATCGAACGCAACTACAAGACGCCGGAGAAAATCGGCCTGTTCTACATGGACCGGGCCTTGCGGCTTTACCCTCAATTCCTGTTCTACTTCCTGGCATCCTGCGCCGTGATCTATTTCCTGCTGCCCGGCACGCCCCAAGCCGCCGAGCTGACGCTCAGGAACATCGTGCAGAGCCTGCCCATGGTGCCCCTCGGTTTCTACATGTTCGGGGTCGCGGGGTCGCTGATCCTGCCGCCGGCCTGGTCGCTGGGGCTCGAGATGTGTTTCTACCTGGTGATCCCTTTCCTGCTTATCTACAAGGCGAGGGGCGTTGCGTTTGCCTTGTCTGTCGCGGTGTTCATGACCGCCTGCCTTGGTTTCATCAACACCGATGTGTACGGCTATCGCCTGTTGCCGGGCGTCTTGTTCATGTTCCTGTGCGGCAGCTACCTGTACAAACCGCAAGCGAAGGGCTTGGCGATCGCGGCCTCCACCGCCGTGGTGGCTGCGTTGATGTTTGCGGCGATCGAAGCGGGGCTGATTGAGCGCCGGCCGTTTAACGCGGAGGTGACGGCGGGCATCGCGTTAGGCATCCCGGCGGTGTACGTGCTGACAAAACTCAAGTTTCATCGGGTTGACGAGTTCCTTGGAGACATCAGCTATGGCGTGTTTTTGAATCACTTTGTGGTGATGTACTTCCTTCGCGCGTTCTGGCCCGTGGCCTACGACGCGCACATCGTTGCCGCCGTTCTGATCCTGTCGTTCGGATTGAGCTGCGCTTCGTACTACGCCATCGAACGGCCGGCCCTGAAACTGCGCCATGCACTTCGGGCGGGCGTGAGGTATGGCGTGGGTAAACCGCAGGGGGGCGAAACAGCGGCTTAGTGCGTGTGAATTTGTAGACGCCTTCTCATACCCTTTTGCATGAAATGATCACGCCAAGGTGCAAGCGCACCATACCCAGGTATGGTAGCTGGCGTGGTGCGTCGCGTTGCAGACTCGGTTCCTGGGCGATCCGTCCCTCTCACGTCGAGAGAGTGGCTGTCGCTCGAGATTCCTTGAGCCAGGCAATCGGAGAATGACCATGACGACGCATCAGAACTTCCCCGCCCCAAAGGCTGGAGCCCATCAGGAAAGGAGCGGTCTGCAAGAGTCAAACACACGCTGGCACAGCACCTCACACCCCGGTGGAGCGGGGGTCGAGGAGCTGGTTTCTTCGCGCTATGCGCTGCGGGTCGGCGAGATCGACGTGCTGGTGATCAGCGATGGGGTGCTGCCTCTGCCGACGTCGACGATGTCCACCAACGTCGACCCGGCCGATCGCGCGGCCTGGTTCAAGGATCAATACCTGGGGCCGGACGCCTTCGATTGGCCACTGAACGTGCTGGTGCTACGCAGCGGCGACCAGACCATACTCGTCGACGCGGGACTGGGAGGACAGTTTCCCGGTTTTCCGCGGGCCGGGATGTTCCCCAAGCGACTGGAAGCAGCCGGCATCGATCTGGCCTGCGTGACCGACGTGGTGATTACCCACATGCACATGGACCATATCGGCGGGCTGCTCGTCGACGAGGTGAAGAGTCGACTGCGCGCGGACGTACGAATCCACGTTTCGGCCACCGAAGTCGCGTTCTGGGCGTCACCCGATTTCTCGCTCACCACCATGCCGACGCCGGTGCCGGACGTCCTGCGCTCAACCGCCCAGCAGTTCATGCAGGAATTCCACAGCAAGCTGCAGACGTTCGAAGACGAATATGAGGTGGCGCCGGGCGTGGTCGTCAAGCTCACCGGCGGCCACACCCCGGGGCACAGCGTGGTCTACGTGAACTCCGGCGGTGAGCGGTTGACGTTCGCAGGCGACGCGCTGTTTCCGGTCGCCTTCGAACACCCCGACTGGCACAACGGCTTTGAACATGACCCTGAGGAGTCGGTCCGCGTTCGGGTCCGTCTGATGCAAGAGGCGGCGGCGAGCGGAGAGTTGTTTGTCGCCACGCACCTGCCGTTCCCCTCCGTGGGCCGAGTGGCCATCGACGGTGATGCCTTCCGCTGGGTCGCCGCCTTCTGGGACTACTGACCGCTGGTTGGATCGGGACCTCCGTTCAGGTCAAGGCAGCCCGTTCGCGCGGGGTGTTCAGGCTGGACGGAGGTTCCAGGCATTGCGGGGAATGCGGCAATTGCACCGTGAGTCTGCGGGGCTATGACTGAAAAGGCTGACGACGCGCGCGACTGAACCAGGTCCAATTCGAGTCAGTTAACACGATCCCGAACAACCGCCTCACATGGCAGCAGCCGATGAACCTCATCAAGTTCCCTGGCGTGATGGACGCCCCATTCGATCAGCGATTCCAGGATGGGCTGCAGGCTTTCGCCCAGCGGGGTGAGCAGGTATTCGATCCCCTGACGATCCAGGGTGCTGGGTTGCCGACTTACCATTCCGTGCTCCTCAAGCGCTCGCAGCTGCTCGATCAACACTTTCTGTGAAACGCCGACAATGCGCTTCTCCAGATCACAGGTGCGTTGCGGTCCGTCCAGCAGCACGTGGAGGATGACCCCTTTCCAGCGTCCGGAGAGCACCGCCAGCGTGCGCTCGATCGGCAAACCCGGCAGTCTATTGATTGTCTTCATGTGTCACCACTGACAAAACGGTGTGTAGATAGGCGCGACTGACGAAAAGTACGCTTTCCTTCCGATCAAGTCCGACCCGAAGGAAGACCCATGATATCTCTGTTTGAATCCCAGTTGATTGGCGGCACCGTTGTGCTGACGAATCGCATGGTCATGGCGCCCATGACCCGTACGCGGACATCCGAGGGTGACGTCCCGAATGAATTGATGGCCGCCTATTACGGGCAGCGAGCCAGTGCCGGCCTGATCGTCACCGAGGCAACGGACGTTGCTCCGTCCAGCAATGGCTACGCGATGACCCCCGGCATCTACACGCCAGCCCAACGGCAGGGCTGGCGGCTGGTGACGGATGAGGTTCACCGCAACGGCGGCACGATATTTCTGCAACTGTGGCACGTCGGCCGGATGGCCCATCCATCGCTCATGCCGAACGGCGAGGCGCCTTGGGGGGTGACCGAGGAAAGGGCGGAGTCGCAAGTGTTTGCCCACGGCCCGGATGGCAAGTTGGCCCATATCCCGGCAGGCAAACCCCGGCGCCTGAGGCCGGAGGAAGTGATGGCGTTGGTCGACACCTTCACCCGAGGCTGCATCCACGCACGGGAGGCCGGATTTGACGGTGTCGAAATCCATGGTGCCAACGGTTACCTGTTCGAGCAGTTCATGAACTCGGTCCTCAACACACGCACTGATTTATATGGCGGCGCAAGCGTAGAAAACCGTACGCGGTTCCTGTTGGAAGTCGTTGAAGCGGCGGTGCGCGAATTGGGCCCGGGACGCGTGGGTGTGCGCCTGTCACCGTTCGGCAAGTTCAACGGCATTCCGGCGGACCCGCTGACCGAGGAAACCTTGCTCTACGTTGCCGAGCGTCTGGGGCGTCTCGGTGTCGCCTATCTGCACCTGGTTTACGAGCTGATGCCTGAGGAAAACATGGAGGTCGCCGAGTTCCAATCGCACCACCTCGACCACGCGCTGCTGGCCAGGGTTCGGGCCGTGTTCCCTGGCGCAATCATCTGGTGTGGCGGATTCACTGATCGCCATAGCGCTGAGGATGCGCTCGACACCGGGTTGGTGGACCTGATCGCCTTCGGCAGGCCCTTCATTGCAAACCCCGATCTGGTTGAGCGCCTCAAGCACGACTGGCCGTTGGCCGAAGCAGACCGATCCACTTATTACACTCGATGCGGGGCGGTGGGGTATACGGACTTTCCTGCCTATTCCCTCAATGGTGCTTCACGCCGGGCAGGCTGATAGCGGCGGTGGGTCGCCGCGGGGGTTACACTCTGTTCCGATTCCTGATCCTGCTGCGGAGCCGAACATGAAAGTTGGCGTGATTTCCGATACCCACGGCCTGCTCCGCGCCGAAGCCCTTGCTGCCCTAACGGGATGCGAACGGATAATTCACGCGGGTGACATCGGCAACGCCGACATTCTCGATCAACTAAAGGCTATCGCGCCGCTGTACGTCGTCCGCGGGAACAATGACCTGGACGCTCCGTGGGCAGAAAGTATCCCCGATCTTCTTCGTTTCGATCTCGACGGATGGGAGACGCTGCTGGTGCATGACATTGCCGATGTCCCGGTCGAACTCGACTCAGCCATCAAGCTGGTGATCACCGGTCATTCGCACAAGCCACGCATAGAGTGGCGCGGTGAACGGCTTTACCTCAATCCCGGCAGCGCGGGGCGGCGGCGCTTCAAACTGCCGGTGACACTGGCGCTGCTGGAGGTGCTCGAGACTTCCATAGAGCCGCGGCTGGTCTCGCTGCTGGAATGATTTAAAAGTAAGAGAGTCACCGGCGAAAACTTTCGAAAAAAAACGGCCCGTTTAATAAAACGGGCCGTCGTTATGAAGGTGCTGGTTCAGATCGGCCTCACAGGTGATCCGCGTCAATCACTGCCTTGGCGAACGCCTGCGGATCTTCCTGCGGCAGGTTGTGGCCGATGCCGCCGTTGATCAGCCGGAACTCGTATTTGCCGGTGAAGCGCTTGGCGTAATCCTCGGGGGCAGGGTGCGGTGCACCGTTGGCATCGCCTTCCATGGTAATGGTCGGCACGCTGATGGATGGCGCGGTGGCCAGTTTCTGTTCGAGCGCCTCGTACTGCGGCTCGCCCTGGACCATGCCCAGACGCCAGCGGTAGTTGAAGACGGTGATTTCGACATGGTCCGGGTTCTCCAGCGCCTTGGCGCTGCGGTCGAACGTGGCGTCGTCGAACGCCCATTTTGGCGAGGCCAGTTGCCAGATCAGCTTGGCAAAGTCATGGGTGTTTTTCTCGTACCCGGCACGACCGCGGTCGGTGGCGAAGTAAAACTGATACCACCACTGCAATTCAGCCTTGGGTGGCAGCGGATTTTTGCCGGCGGCCTGATTGCCGATCAGATAGCCGCTGACCGAGACCAGCGCCTTGACCCGTTCTGGCCACAGCGCCGAGACGATGCCAGCGGAACGCGCGCCCCAGTCATAACCGCCGAGCACCGCTTGCTTGATCTTCAGCGCATCCATGAAATCGATGACGTCACTGGCCAGAGCAGCCGGTTGGCCATTGCGAAGGGTTTTATCGGACAGAAAATGCGTATCGCCGTAACCACGGGCATACGGCATCAAGACGCGATAACCCTTCGCCGCAAGCAACGGGGCGACGTCGTCATAGCTGTGAATGTCGTACGGCCAGCCGTGCAGGAGAATCACCACCGGACCGTCGGCCGGGCCGGTTTCGGCGTAGGCCACGTTCAGCAGTCCGGCCTTGATGTGCTTCAGCGGGCCGAACGGGGAGGGTGTCGTATAAGTGGCGTCTGCCTTGGTTTCAACCGGCTGCGCGGCAGCGGCCGTTTGTGCGTGAGCCACACCGAGCGCGCCGAACAGGGCGAACGCCAGGACTGACGAGCCGACCAGACGGCGGTGGGTTTTACCGTTTTTGTTCTGCAGTGCCATCTTCATGGTGATGTCTCCGTTGCAAGCCGTTGGCCAGGGGTTCTGGCTGAGCCCCTTGAAACCTTGGTTGCATTTCAACGCGGTGACGTATCTGGCCTGTGTCGAGTCCCGGGCCGGGTGAAAACTGATGTATCAGGATGATAGCCAGACACACTGAGATACACAGCAGCGCCGCAAAAAAAGCTGCGATTGGTGCATTGAAAATTCGCGACATTGGCGCAGGGTTGCGACCGGAGGGGCGCGTACACTTTTCAAGATCAATGGGCCGATTGGTGACAGAGGATAAAACCGTGGCGACGAACGACATTCTCAGCGTGAAAATCCCCGACAGCAAAATGGCCCGCGAGGTGACGCAGCTCATTCGCGATACCGAAAGCGACTTGCTGTTTTCCCACTCCACACGCGTCTACTGTTGGGGCGCTTTGCTCGGGGAACGCAAGGGCCTGGCCTTTGATCCGGAGCTACTCTACGTCGCCGCCATGTTCCACGACCTCGGCCTGACCTCGATCTATCACAAAAGCCAGCTTCGCTTCGAAGTGGACAGCGCGAATGCCGCACGCGACTTTTTGCGCGGCCATCACATCGCCGAACGGGACATCGAGAAAGTCTGGAACGCCGTCGCGCTCCATACGACACCGGGCATCCCAGAGCACATGCATGCAGAAATCGCCCTGGTGCAGGCCGGCGCGGGGATGGACGTTGCGGGGCGTGGTTTTGAGCTATTCACAGACGCGCAACGCGAAGCGGTAATCGCCGCCTATCCTCGCGATGCCGATTTTGCCCATCAGATGATCGACGCGTTTTATCACGGCCTGCAGCATCGTCCTCACAGCACATTCGGAACCTTTAACGATGATTTCCTCGCCTGCAAGGATCCGGGTTTCCAGCGCGTAAATCTTTGCAGCGTCATCTTGAACTCCCGTTGGGAGCGATAAGTTTCCACTCAGCGCCGAAGATTCTTTGGCCGGGCGATGCCCTTCGCGCGGATCGGTTCACACAATGGCTCAACCCCTGGTGTTCCAGGTCACCGCGCACAGCGCCAGTCCGGCCACATTGAGGGTGACGGGATTGAAGGCATCCCTGAGCATGGACGGGTTGAAAATCGCGACATCGAATAGCAGAGCAGCCAGTGCCGTCGAGGCAACAATCAGCGGCCAGGCAACGCGTGACGCGAGCAATAGCCATAAGGCCAAGGCAATTTCCGCAACGCCGGCGGCATAAGCAAACAACGCCACCTGATCGATGCCATGGGCTTGAATCATGGTCCGCTCGCCGGGGCTCAGCCACAGCAACTTGGGCACCAGACCGTGGTAGGCAAACATGAACGTCAGGCTTCCTCGGGCGATCCAGTGGGTGCGTTTCAAGACGCTCACGTGGGCGTTTTCAAGAATCGACGTTCATGGTCGGGATGGGGCAACAGGCACGTGTCGTATTTTCCAAAGAGCCGATATCGATTCAGCGCAATGCGATCGTAGGCCCAATCGCGCAGCCTGCGTGGGCAGGCACGCAACAGTCCCAATGGACGCCAGACGCGAGGCAACTGCGCAATGACTTCAAAGACGGCATCCGAACGCACCCAGTAGTGCCGGTCGCGGATCACGGCCATGGTATCGAATTGATCCAGCGGCAAACCTGCCCACGCCAGCAGCGCCTGCCCCTCGGGCGATTGCACTGCGGCCAACCGCACGTGTCGGTCGTGGTCGTGACGGATCAGGAACCTGGCCCAACCGCTACATAGCTTGCACACGCCATCGAACAAGACCACGGTCTCGCCTGGCTGGAGCAAGGGCGCGGGGGAGGGGCGAATGGTGGACGCTGGCATAGAAAGGGGTCCATGGGAGGTGTCCCGGATCATACCCGCGTGCCGGGGCGAAAGTCTTTACCGGAAGCGGCAGCCTCTATCGAGACGGCCGCTGCACGATGCGTTCGCAGCGCAGTCTGACCGGCCTCAATAAACCTGAGGCACGATGATTTCCGGCGGTGTCGGGTTGCGCGAATAGTCTTCCTGGCGCTCGCGTTCCGGTAACTGGATCACCGCCTGTTCCACCTCTTCATAAGGCATCTGTTTGAGCAGGTGATTGATGCAGTTGAGCCGGGCCTTTTTCTTGTCGTCGGCCTGCACCACCCACCATGGCGCCTCGGCGATGTGGGTGCGTTCGAGCATGATTTCCTTGGCCTTGGTGTAGGCTTCCCAGCGTCGACGGGACTCGAGGTCCATGGGGCTGAGTTTCCATTGTTTGAGCGGGTCGTGAATACGGCTGAGAAAGCGCAGGTGCTGTTCCTGGTCGGAGATGGAGAACCAGTATTTGATCAGCTGAATGCCGGAGCGTGCGAGCATCCGTTCGAACTCCGGCACGGTGCGGAAGAACTCTTCATATTGGTCGGCGTTGCAAAACCCCATGACCTGCTCGACACCCGCGCGGTTGTACCAGCTACGGTCGAACAGGACGATTTCACCGGCCGCCGGCAGGTGCGACACGTAGCGCTGGAAATACCACTGCGTGCGCTCGCGGTCGTTGGGCGCGGGCAGGGCGGCGACCCGGCAGACCCGAGGATTGAGCCGCTGGGTGATGCGCTTGATCACTCCACCTTTCCCTGCAGCATCGCGTCCTTCGAACAGAATCACCACCTTGTGCCCGGTCTTGACCACCCAACTCTGCAACTTCACCAGTTCGCCTTGCAGACGAAACAGTTCGCTGAAGTAGCGGCGTCGTTCTTCCTTTTCGCTGTTGTCGCCGACGTGCTCCTCGAACAGCGAGTGGAGGTCGTGTCCGTCCTCGAGTAATTCCAGTTCCAGCTCTTCGTCACTGTGATCGAGCAGCTCGCGATGGATGCGTTGCACCAGGGTGTCATTGGTTAAAAGCATGGCGGGGACTCCGGACGACGGTGGAAGTGGCCATGCTAGGCCGGGGGACATGACGAAGAAGTGACGATGAAGGCGCTGGGTCAATAAAGCGAGCTGTCATCCTGGTGTCACCTAAGGCATGGCAGGATCATCACAAACCGTCTTGAATACCCAGCGCAACCCGCGCCCAAGGGCTGATGAATTTGCCAGGAATCGCCACCATGAAAGGAGATGCCCCTCTGTTTGCGGCCATTGACCTTGGCTCCAATGCGTTTCGCCTGATGATTGGCCAGTCGGTCAGACGCAACCAGCAGATCGTGATTCAGGAAGTCAAAACCCTGCGCGAGCCGGTCCGTTTGTCGGAAGGATTCCAGGGCGGCGCGCTGGATGAGCTGGCGCTGGATCGGGGGTGGCAGGCGCTTGCGCGATTCGGTAAAAAACTGCGCGGCTTCGAGGCCGGGCGGGTACGGGCCGTGGCGACCAGCGCGGTGCGCGAAGCTGACAATGCCCAGCTGTTTTTGACCAGTGCCGAGCGCCACCTGGGTTTCCGGATTGACGTGATCTCCGGGCATGAAGAAGCCCGGCTGGTGTATGCCGGTGTTGCACACACAATACCGAGTGCCGCGAGCATGCGACTGGTGGTGGACATTGGTGGTGGCTCCACCGAGTTGATTCTGGGGCAGGGCACCCAACCGCTATTGACCGAAAGCATTGCCATTGGCAGCGGCACCTTTGGCACGCGGTACTTTCAGGGCGGGTGCATTACGGCTCAGGCCCTGCTGGAAGCCGAGCGTGTGGCTACCGTGCAGTTTGAAAAGGTCGCCCGCCGTTACCGGGCGCTGGGTTGGCAGCAGTCCATCGGCTCTTCAGGCACCGCGCGGATGCTCGCCAAAGTCCTCAAGGCCAACGGCTTGAATGACGATGGCCAAAGCGGAATCACCTACGGCGGCTTGCTGCGCTTGTCGTTGCGCCTGCTTGAAGCGGGGCATGTCAATCAGCTCGGATTGGCGGGCTTGCAAACCCATCGCCTGAGCAGCCTGCCGGGCGGGCTGGTGGTCATGCTGGCTGCGTTCAAAGTGTTTGGTATCTCGCAGATGACACCTTCCGAGGCGGGTTTGAGGCTCGGGGTGCTTCATGGGTTGATGGCCAGGCACTGACAGCTCGGGGCAAGGGTTTCGACATCGTTGGCCCCTCGGAGCCGTGAGTGACCCCAAAAGGGATCGCTGCACAGCTCATCGTCAGTTACGCATTCACCACAGCGAGTGGCACTTACTTGGGTAGATCAATTTTATCCAGCACCCGGTTTGCGGTGATCTCCGCCATCATGATGCTGTTGGAAATACCCAGCAGGGCGTAGCGCGACTCGCCCTCCAGGTGATCCACCAACTGGTGCACCATCACGTCGACCGAGGCCAGCGTCTCGACCAGGTAGACCCCCAGTGTTTCGGCCGTGGCGTCGGGGTCTACGGAAAACAGGGTACTGCGCGTTCGAGGGGTGGCTTTGATGTCAGCGTTCGACGGGAAGTGAAAGTCGAGGGCGCGTTCGGCGGCCTCGTTGAGTTTTTTGGAATCGATGGATTCGTAGGGGGAAACGTCGTCCGTTTCGGGTGGGTTTGGCGTTGGTTTGAACATAGATGAAACTCCAGATATTGAAAGTGGAGCCATCACCCTCGCTACCAAACGGGGTGGCGGCCATACGGAGGTTGGTAGACCGGTTATCTGGCAACCCGGCGCGCCCAAAGGCGCCCTACGCATGGCCACCATATAAACAGAGGACAATAAAAATCGCCTGTCATTAGGTGCGCTATGCGCCGGATAACCGGGCTACCAAACCCGATCGCTGTTCTTCAGCGACGGAGTAACGATAAAACCCAGGCCCAAGGCGCACAAGCCGGCGGATTCTGGCGCAGTCGTAGGTAACGGCGCAAGGATGTGTAGCCTGAGAGAGTGTCTGGAGATGTCGATTAAACATCTCCGTTTAATGTCCCATTTCAGATCAGTTATGAAGGCTACGTCGTGTAAATTGATCTGTCCCCTTAACTGAAGGTAGCTAATTTAAGAAATTATTCTCCATGCGACTCCGCTACGGCGGCTTGCGGGCTCTGTGCCCGTGCTGCCGCTGCCCTGCCAACCGGTATGGGAATAATAGGTTAAAAGGTGCGCCGAATTATTCAAACTTTTGTCGCCCCCCCACGAATCGAACGCACCCAGGTTTGTATATTTGGTCTGGAGTACCGTCAGGTGGACAACTCTGCCGTCATCCGTCACGGGGTGGCTTGCTGATTGTTGTGTGCGCCATGTTTGATAGGCGTCCCAGTTAGCTTTCGCTTCCATGTATATGTAATTGATGACATTGGCGCAGGTGACGTGGATGTATTTTTTTTTGCCCGCGTTATCTGAGACGGTGATAATTGCTGTTCCATTTCCCTCACTTCGTATCACTCCCCACCGCGGGTCTACTGAGGCTATGCGTTCATTGGAGGATGTGAAGGTGATAGGAGGCGCGCCGCCGGTCGCTGCACGCTGCTCGAAAGTACCTTCCGGATCATTACCAGTGAAGACCCATGGTAGGGTTGTTCCTGCGATAGATATATTCTCGCCACTGATAGTTACCGGTGAGGTGTCCACGATGATTTCGGGGGTGATCCAAACCGTGTACACCCGCTGCGGAAAACTCACCACTGTCGCCGCATCGACCACCTTGCCGAAGTTCACCGCAAAGGCGATCGTGACATCGCTCTCATCCTTGAGGCTTTTCAACCAACTGATCAGCGCCGCTGTCAGCGGTATCACCACATCCGACGGATCAAACCGGTGGACATCCCCCTTCCAGATAATATGGGAGTCCGGCTGACCATTGGCCAAAGTCCCTTCAAAACTCAACCAGACAGGCATATCCTTCGTCTGCAACAGCCACCGCGCAATGCTCAGTTTGTCGGTTTCGAGCAGCTTGGTAACTTCCAGATTTTGCTCGGCATAATTGAGAATGACCGGCATCGACAGCCGCGGATCCTCATGCGCAATCCGATTTACCGTCAACACCAACGGCAACGACTCGGCAATCACCTCCCCACCCCGAATCAGGTCCCAACGCAACTGCGCTACCTTACCGTGCCATAGCCCCAAAAACGCCGCATCCAGAGTGAAGATGGCGAAGGTCGGAGCGAGCGGCGACACCGGAAAAACCGGCGAGCCCGGTAATGGATTTTCCAACACCAGTTGCGCCTTATCACCGGGCTGCGCCGCCGCGAAGTCGACGCGCACGCTGACACCTTGTGGGTAATTCAATGCATCGATGGGGTTGATGGCTGGAGGCACTAGCGTCGGTGCATCGATCTCAATCGTGTTTTCACCCACCACCAACGCCATCGCCGTTTTCGAGCCGCCAACCAAAGTGGCGCCATCAAACAATTCATACTTCACCGCCACCGTGTACCCGGCCAGGACCTTGTCGTTCGGCACCTCCAGCACAAGAGTCTTTTTCTGCCCGAACTCATCGGCCTCGACCGTTCCCGACACGCGCACAACCACATCGGTTTGCCCGGTCAAGGTGGCGGTATAGACGGCGTTGACGGTGTACCCCACCTGGAAACGCGAATCGGCCGTCAGGATGATCAGCTTCAACGGGTTCTTGCCCAGTTTTTTCAGATCGATGAAGTTCAAGTCATCGCCGGGGTCGTTCAGTTGCTCCCGCAGCAACGCGGCTGGCAACAGGAGGCCAGCCAGATCCTCGTCCACCCTTTGCGTCGCCGACCACACCGCATCCGTGTCCGGGGTATTGCCGAGTTGGTCGGTGACGGTGCAGGAAAAATCGAGCGTGCCATCCGACCTTGCCGCGCGTTCCAGGTAGTCGCGAATCACGGTAAAGCACACGGTGATCGGCTCCGCCGAGCCTGGGTTTGGCGGCTGAGGCGCTTCATCAGCGCCGACCTTGTACGTCATGATTTCGCCGTTGCACTTCAAGGTGATCGTGTCGTAGGCCCGGCAATACGGGTAGGACACGCACACCTGGGCGCTGACAAAGTCAGGGCCGACGCCATTCTTGATCGCGTCGGGCAACAGCAGCGCCAGCTCGGAATGGCCGTCGATCTCGGGGAACCGGTCTTTCAGACCGGGACGGATTTTGTTGTAGAGCAGGGTCAGATTGGGCTCGGATGTTCCGATGTTCGAACTGTTGCGGGTGATGGTGTAAAACAGCTCGTTGATCCGGTCAGGATGAAGGCGGCCTTTGGGGATGCGCAGGCGCGTTTTGGCGTTCACATCGGTAATGAATGCACTGCTCAGGAACGTGGCGTCCCCCGACAGCCAGAGCCAAATGACGTCACCCGGCTCGACCGTGCCTACCAACGGCGGATCCACCTCGACCGTCGCCCCCTCGCCATCGGGGATCAGGTCATAACTTGCCAGGGAGAGTCCGACGTGCGCGCCTACGACCGGTCGGGTTGCAAGCAACAACTGGGGCGGGTCTAGCGCGAGGACGGCGTTGTCGGGGGATTCGGGGGTAGTCATGGCTGAGGCTCCGTCACAATGGCAGTGGACTGGAGCTATCAGATAGCGGAACGGCAGAGGCGGCTACTGTCAGATCTGACAGTGGCGACGAGTGGTCGTCATACATGGCACTGATCGCCTGGACGCAAACCGTCAGTCAGCGGCACTAAACGACGGGCAAACGGCAACTATCCTGAATCGGGCGAAAACCATCCTGAAGGAGCGGCAACTCGATGAAGAAGGAAACGAACGGCGCGAAGGAAGGAGAGGGTGAAGAGGCCTCTTCGCTGATAGACGCGAGAATCAAGGAGCTGAACGATTGGCGGGGCGAAACGCTGGCCAAGGTCCGGGCGCTGATCCGGGAGGCTGATCCTGACGTGGTCGAAGAATGGAAGTGGCGGATTCCGGTGTGGTCGCATGCGGGCATCATCTGCACCGGGGAGACGTACAAGAATGCCGTGAAGATGACCTTCGCCAAGGGGGCATCGCTGGAGGATCCTTCAGGGCTTTTCAATGCCAGTCTTGAAGGCAATACCCGACGGGCGATTGATGTTCATGAGGGGGAGGAGATTGATGAGACAGCGTTGAAGGCGTTGATCGTTGCGGCCGTCGCGCTCAACACCTCGCTAACGACGTCGCGTGGCAAGACGGCGAAATGAGAGCAAAGGAGGTGGGGTTGTTCTTCTCCTTGCAACCTTGTTTTGCTTTGGTGGATTTACATCATCACAGATTAGCTTGACGCAATTTTTGTAGCAGCTGGCGAAGCCTGCGTTCGGCTGCGAAGCAGCCGTGAAATCAGGCGACGCGGTGTATCAGGAAAACCGCGTGCTCAGGATTTACGACTGCTTCGCAGCCGAACGCAGGCTTCGCCAGCTGCTACAGGTCGCGTCACAGACAGGGTTATTTATGACCCTGAGATAAATTCGTCGCCATTTCTCGGCAGTCCTGGTTTGTGCTTAGCACCGTCCCAGCCAAGCGCCCCGCTCAAACCACATTCTGTGAACCCCCACCCCACGTTTCGCACCTTGAAGCCCCAGCCCGTCGGCCTAGGATGGGCCTCAGTGGTTGCACCGGACTGTTGGCCTGCGTTCCGCCATCGGCGCTGCCCATAACAATAAAAGACCCACCTTGCCCGGACTGGAGAGAAACTGATGAAACCCCTGATTGGACTTATGCTGGGCGATGTCACCGGCATTGGCCCCGAGTTGGTCGTCAAGCTGTTGTCGACGCCTGAGGCACGTGAGCGGGCGGATGTGGTGATCATTGGTGACGAGCGTGTGCTCGAGCTCGGCATGCGTGACGCCGGTCAGCGCATTCCTTACCAGAAGATTGTGCACCTGCGCGAGGCCGACCATTCTCAGGCGGCCGTGCCCTTGATCGATTTACACAACGTGGACCCTGCGCTGTATGAGCGTGGGCTGGTCAACGCGGAGTCGGGTCGTCTGACCGGTGAAACCCTGAAGATCATGACCGACATGGCCCTGGCCGGTGAACTCGACGGCATCTGCTTCGCGCCGCTCAACAAGGCCGGCCTGCATCGCGGTGGCTGGAAGTACCACGACGAACACCAGATGTTTGCCGCCTGGACCGAGCATGTCGGTTACTTCGGCGAAGTGAACATCATCCCGCAGTTTTCGACCTTCCGCGTGACCTCCCATGTGGCGTTGCGCAAAGCCGTCGACATGGTGCAACCGGACCGCATCGAGGGTGCGCTGCAACTGGCCCACGACACCTTGCGTGCACTGGGCAACAACGCGCCGCGCATCGGCGTCGCGGCACTCAATCCCCATGGCGGCGAGAACGGTCTGTTCGGTGATGAAGAGATCACGATCATCCGCCCGACGCTCGAAGCCTTGCGCCTCAAAGGCCTGGCCTGCGAAGGGCCGTTCCCGTCGGACACGGTGTTTATCAAGGCGCGTAACGGCGATTTCGATGCGGTGGTGATCATGTATCACGACCAGGGCCAGATCGCGACCAAACTGCTGGGCTTCTCATCCGGCGTGACCCTGACCGGTGGCCTCAAGACCGTTTACGCAACCCCGGCGCACGGCGTGGCGTACGACATCGTCGGCAAAGGCATCGCTGACGTTGGCGCCATGTCGGCCGCGTTCCGTGTCGCCGCCGACAACGCCGCTGCACGCAAAGCCAAACGCTAAGCACCCGCCAAGTGATTGAGAAAAGAATCGAGGCTGACACCATGTTCGAGAATTTCACCAAGACCGTCACCAAAACCAGCGGCGCCGAGATTGTCACTGTCGTCGGTGGCGAAGGCCCGCCCTTGTTGTTGATGCACGGCAACCCGTTCAATCACCTGTCCTGGCACAAGATTGCTCCGCGCCTGGCCAGGGATTTCACCGTGGTCTGCACTGACTTGCGCGGTTACGGCGACAGCTCCAAGCCTGAGGGCGGCGGCGATCATTCGGATTATTCCTTCCGCGCCATGGCCCAGGACCAGGTTGAAGTCATGCAATCGCTGGGGTTCGAGCAGTTCTATGCCGCCGGTCACGACCGCGGCGCGCGGGTGCTGCACCGAATGTGCCTGGACCACGGCGACAAGGTGCTCAAGGCCGGTTTCGTCGACATGCTGCCGCAGCATTATTTGTTGAACAACGTGACGCGCCAGTGGGGAAAATTTTCCTGGCACTGGTTTTTCATGACTCAGGACGCACCGACCCCGGAGCGCATGATGGACGCCGATCCGGAGTTCTTCATCCGCCGCAAGCTGTCGAAGACGGACCAAGGCACCAGCTTCTTCGGGCCCGAAGCGCTGGCCGACTACATCCGCTGCATCAAGAACCCGGCCACCACCCACGCCATGTGCGAAGACTATCGCGCGACCTTCGGCATCGACCTGGACATGGACACTGCCGACTTCGACGCGGGCCGCCGGATCGACAACCCGGCGCTGATTCTCTGGGGCGAAAAGGGCGGCGTTGGCCGAAACCATAACGCCGCAGAAATCTGGAGTCGCTACGCCACCAACATCGTGCAGACCGCCACTGTGCCTTCGGGTCACTACCTGCAGGAAGAATGCCCGGACGAGACCTACGAGGTGTTGCACGGCTTCTTCAAGTAACGCAATGACAGGCGGTCCGGGATGACCGCCTGCCCACTAGAACTATAAAAAAAGGTGGAAAAAATGATTCCGACTACGCTTGCGCAAAAACGCAGGGCAACGCTGACGTTCGTGTTGCTGTGCATCATGGCTTTCATCATGTATGTGGACCGCACCAACCTGGCCGTCGCCGCTCCGACGATCAGCAAGGAGCTGGGTTTCAGCAACACCAACCTGGGCATGATGTTTTCCGCCTTCGCCATCGCCTACAGCTGTTTCATGATTCCCGGCGGCTGGTTCAGCGACCGTATCGGCTCGCGCAAGGCGATGTTGCTGTACGGCATTATCTGGTCGGTGGCGACCATTGCCACGGGGCTGGTCAGTGGTCTGGTGGTGCTGGTGATCGCACGCTTCGTGGTCGGTATCGGCGAAGCGCCGATCTACCCGACCGCCGCGCGCATGATCGCCCGCGCCATCCCCATCACCCAGCGCGGCACGGCTCAGGGCATGATGCATGCGTCGGGACGCCTGGCCAACGCACTGGCGCCGTTGATCGTGACGTTCATGATTATCCAGTTCTCGTGGCGCCTGACCTTCGTCATCCTCGGCGTGGTGACGTTGATCTACATGTTCATCATGTATTTCAGCCTGAGCGAATCGAAGAAACTGGTCGAAGCCACTGCCGCTGTAGCGCTGCCGCCCGTAGCGGCCAAACCGGTGAACTGGCCGCAGATGCTGCGCAAAGTCTGGCCGGCCGCTGCCACCTGTTTCTGTCACGGTTGGGTGCTGTGGTTCTTCCTGAACTGGATTCCGTCGTTCTTCACCCAGCGCTACGGCATGGACCTGACCCACACCGCGTTGTTTTCGACCTTCGTGCTGCTCGGCGGGACCGTCGGCACCGCGGTCGGCGGCATGCTCTCGGACTGGCGTTTCAAGGTCACCGGCAACCGTCTGCGCTCACGTCGCGACCTGATCATCTTCGGCTTCCTCGCCTCGATCATTGGCTTGATTCCGCTGATGTTCACCCACGACCTGATGATCTGCGCCTGCGGCCTGAGCTTCTCGTTCTTCTGCTCGGAACTGGCCGACTCGCCGCTGTGGGTCATCGGCACCGAGGTGTCCCACGAACACTCCGCGACCTCCAGCGCCTGCACCTTTACAGGCATGGCGTTGGCCGGTGCCGTTTCACCGGTGGTGATCGGTTGGTTGCTGGACATCACGGGGAACAACTGGGCGGTGGCGTTCGGCGCTTCCATCGCCGTGGTGTTGATGGGGCCGGTGCTGGCGATGTTTATCACGCTGGACGAGGAGCCTGCTCCAGCGCCTGTTTCATCGGTGCATTCGCAGGCGGCGGTGACCCAAAGTTAACCCTCCACATTTCACGCACGCTGGACTGATTGCCGCCGCTCACCCAGGACGGCAATCGGCTGAATGCAAACCCGCGCTCCGCCGTGTTTTCATTTCATTACGTATAAGAAGTTAACGTTGTATCGTTTGATTAACAGTCTCGTCGCGCCAGTTAAACGAGCGGTCCTGACTTTGCTGTTTTGCTCTAAACAACTTAATAAAAAAATATAAACAGAATGTATTGGTCATCTAACGTGGAGTACAGCGAAGCTGCATTCAAAAGGACCTGTGAAGATGGCCATTACCTTTGTTATTCCTGGGCAAGAGCAACTCACTCGCTCCATCGGAGCACCACTCGCACTACCCGCCGGTCTTACGCAAGGCACTGTTAAACATTCAGTGCAGGTTGCGGTGCAACGGGGTGCCATTGGCGAAGTGTCAGTGACGGCAGAGCCCGGTACAGACATTGTTGCCGTCCATATCGCAAATGGCCCGGTGCTGTTGCTTCATCCTGAAACCGCCCGAGCCTTGTTTAGCGCGCAAAGCGGAGCAGCTCGGCGCGGGGCGGCGAACGGTGTTCCCGTATCAGCCGAACTGCAATGGGAGGGGCTGGACAGTCAAACCCTTGCGACTCGCGGGGCCACCCGTGGAATTATCGGCAAAGTGTTTGTCAGCCTGTTTCAGATCATTACCGGTGCTGGCAGCGATGTGGTCACGGATATAGCGGCCGACCTGATCGTAAAAAAAGTTGATAGTCAGGTTGATCCCGGTCTTTATCGGCTCGATGCCAAAGTGTTGAACCGACTCAAAGGCACTCGGCCTGTGCAGACGAAAGACATCGTCGTCGACACCAAACCGATGCTGGTGTTATTGCACGGCACGTTCTCCAATACCCACAGCGGCTTCGGCGAATTGTGGACCCAACACCCGGCGAAAGTTGCAAGTCTGTTCAAGTACTACAGCGGCGTTTATGCCCTTGAACATCCCACTCTGGGTGCGAGTCCCATCCAAAATGCCATGGAACTGGCGAACATATTGCCGCCCAAAGCGGTCGTGCACTTGCTGTCCCATTCCCGAGGCGGACTGGTGGGCGAGGTGCTTGCGAAGGTCTGTGGCAATCCCGATCTATCGCTGGATGACTTCAACGACCTGGCTCCCGGTGACGATTATCAACGGCAGCGCGACGACTTGCGTCAGCTGCAAAAGATCGTCCAGGAAAAGCGCATCACTGTCGGGCGGTTCGTCAGGGTTGCCTGCCCGGCACGAGGTACTTTGCTAGCCTCCAATCGGCTGGACGCTTACCTGTCGGTGTTCAAATGGGCGATGGAACTGGCCGGGCTGCCGGTGCTGCCGGAAATGATCGGCTTTCTCGCCGACGTTGCGAAACACCGCACCGATCCCAAAGACATTCCTGGCCTTGCGGCGCAGATGCCGCTGAGTCCTCTGGTGCAATGGCTGCACACAATCGAAGGCCCTGCTGCCTCAGGCCAGTTGAGGGTCATCGCCGGAGATATGGAGGGCGACTCGGTCATCAGCTGGTTGAAAACACTGCTCTCCGATACGTTTTTCTGGACGGACAACGACCTGGTGGTGCAAACCAGTTCCATGTACGGCGGACCACCGCGCAAACAGGCCTCGACCTTTCTGCTCAGTCGTGGCAGCGCGGTGTCGCACTTCTCTTATTTCAGCAACCCCAATACCGCCGAGGCCGTTGTCAATGGCCTGCTGCTCGATGATCCACAAGGGTTTCGTACCATCGGGCCATTGTCCTGGGCCGGGCGATCGGAGACGGGTGATCGCGGTCGCGCAAGCGACACACCGATGAGCGACAAGCCGGCGGTGTTTCTTTTACCCGGAATCCTGGGCAGCAACCTCAAAGTGGGCGACCGCAGAATCTGGCTCAGTCCTTGGTTGATCAATGGCCTGGACAAGCTTGCCTATCGGGAGGGTGTCCCGGATGAGGTGAGTCCTGACGGGCCGGTGAACATGGTCTACGAGAACCTGGTCGAGTATCTTCGCGACAGCCATGAAGTGATCGAATTCGGTTACGACTGGCGTTTGCCGCTTGAAGACGAGGCCGTCCGTTTGGCAGATGCCGTGCAGACTGCGCTTGATGCGCGACAGTCCAGCAGGCAACCGGTTCGCCTGTTGGCGCACTCGATGGGAGGGCTGCTCGCCCGTACATTTTTACTTGAGCGCCCATTGATCTGGAAACGGATGATGGATCATGCGGACGCCCGACTGCTGATGCTCGGTACCCCCAATGCCGGCTCCTGGGCACCGATGCAAGTACTGTCCGGTGACGATTCTTTCGGTAATGGACTGGCCTTTGCCGGCGCACCCTTTCGAGCTAACGAATCGCGCAAGCTGATGGCTGAGTTTCCCGGTTTCATTCAACTGCAGGCGAGTCTGGGCGACCCTTTGTACAACCTGTCTGACGTCAAGACCTGGCAGACATTGGCTGACAATGACCGGATTTGGCTGGAGGCACGCAGCACCTGGCACTGGCTCGGTGTTCAAAAAGAGTATTACGCCTGGGGCGTGCCTACCGCTCAAGCGCTGGAAAAAGCGACGAGCTTGCGCAAGAGGCTCGATGAACAGGATTTGATCCCTTACCGCAACAAGATGCTGTTAGTCGTCGGGCATGCAACGTTTACCCCGGACGGGTTCGCCCTCGACGCTGAAAAAGGCTTCAACTACAAGGATGCCCAGGACGGTGGTGACGGGCGGGTGCCTTTGCACAGCGCCTTATTGCCGGGTGTCCGGACCTGGACTCTGGATTGCGCCCATGGTGACTTGCCCAAACAGAAATTTGCATTCGACGACTTCCTGTCGTTGCTTGAAAGTTCACGCGTCAGCACGCCCACCAGCCAATTGAAAGAGCTGAACACCCGTAGCGGAACCAGCCGGGGAGCGCTGCAGGACAACATCGAACCGACGCGTTATGTGCTCAGCCGGCCAGCTTGGGGAAGCAGCATGACCCCGCCCACGAGCGTCCATCAGGTGTTCGATGTCGCCTCTGGTGCCGACACCAGCAGAGCGCAGCCCGAGTTGCCGCCACTGAGCATTACCGTCATCAACTGCAACCTGAAATTTACCAGTGACCCATTGATCATCGGGCACTATGCCAGCGCAGGCTTGACGGGCAGCGAGCGAGTGGTTGACGAGATGGTCGGGGGGCTGTTGGGCGATGCCCTGAAGCTGGGTCTTTACCCGCTGGAGCCCTGCTCAAACCAGATATTCATGAACATCGCCATCAACGGCGAGAACCCCTTGCAGTTGCCTCGTCCGGAAGCGGCCATCGTCGTAGGCCTGGGGTCTGAAGGTAAGCTGAGTTCCACTGACCTGTTGCACACTGTTCGCCAAGGCGTTATGGCCTGGGCACAACGACTGGCGGAACAACACCATGGAATCCCCGTGCAATTCGAGATCGCTTCTGCGCTGCTAGGAAGCGGTGGTACGGGAATGTCACCGGGCCAGGCGGCAGGCTTGATTGCTCAAGGTGTCCGGGAGGCCAACCAACGCTTGCAGCAAAAAAACTGGCCGATTGTCAGGCGCCTTCACTTGACCGAGTTGTACCTGGATCGTGCTACCGAAGCCTGGCGCGCAGTACAAGTGTTGGGCGTTTCCAGACCCGAGGAATATGTGGTTGCTCCTGTCATACAGAGTGGAACCGGTTGGTTGCGCCGGCCATTGGAAGGTGGTTATCGCAGTACCAGTTACGACTTCATATCGGCGATCACCAAGTACGACCAGAATGGCTTGCCCCTTATTGCCTACACCCTGGATACCAAACGCGCCCGCGCCGAGGTCCGTGCCCAGGCGACCCAGGGGGCGTTGCTGCGAGAGCTGATCAGCTCATCGTCCAACCAGCGATCCGCCAACTCAACTATTGGCCAGATTCTGTTCAAACTGTTGATCCCCATCGAGATGGATGCCTACCTGAGTGGTACCACGGAAATCCAGATCGAGCTGGACAGTTCCACCGCGGGAATCCCCTGGGAACTGCTCGATACCCGGCGTGAGCGCAACCCCAGCACCTATGACTCAACGGTCCCTTGGGCCATTCGCGCGAAGCTGCTGCGTAAGCTGCAAACCGAAACTTTCAGAGCGCAGGTGACCGACGCTACGCCCCAGGCAGATGTGCTGATCATTGGCGAGCCAACGACCGACACGACGATTTACCCGAGGTTGCCAGGGGCACGTGCCGAGGCCAGAAACATCGCAGCCTTGTTCAAGGAGAACCTGGACAACGATCGTGTCCATGAGCTGATCGCCGAGGATACCGAGCCTTGCCTCAAGGTGAACGCCTTGGCTGTCACGGGCGCTTTACTCGAGCGGGACTGGCGTATCGTGCATATCGCCGGTCACGGCGAGCCGCCATTGTTTGAGGGAGAACTACCGAAAAACGCCGGCGATCCGCAACCCAGGCTAATCGACCCCAGAGGGGTGGTGATGTCCAACGGCATCTTCCTGGGTCCACGGGAAATGCAGAGCATGCGAGTGGTGCCGCAACTGGTGTTCATCAACTGCTGCCATCTGGCAGCGGGTAACCCGGATGACCTGCAAAAGCTGTCACACCTGCGTTATGACCGCGCCCGTTTCGCCGCTACCGTTGCCGACGAACTCATCAGCATTGGCGTGCGCTGTGTGGTCGCTGCCGGTTGGGCTGTTGAAGATGGTCCCGCCAGTGTATTTGCGACAAGTTTTTACACAGAACTGTTGGCCGGGAGACGCTTTATCGACGCCGTCGGAACAGCCCGCGAAGCGGCTTGGCGGCAATCGGGCTCGGGCAACACCTGGGCTGCCTACCAGTGTTACGGTGATCCCGACTGGGTCTTTGTCGCTAGTGATGAAGATGCCAACCAACCGGAGCCGAACCGTGAACGGGGGCTGGACAGCATTGGTTCAGCACAGGCTCTGATCGTGGCGCTGGAGATGGCGATAGATGACAGTCGTTATAAAAAAATCGACCGCGCTCGCGTACAAGGCATGATTGAGTCCCTGGAAGCCCGCTTCGGCCAACAATGGAGCGACATCGGCGAAGTCGGCGAGGCCTTCGCGCAGGCATGGGCAGAGACCGGTGATATAGACAAAGCTATTGTCTGGTTCGAGCGAGCCATTGGTGCCAATGATGGAAGTGCCAGCCTCAGGGCCAGCGAGCAATTGGGTGAGTTACGAGCGCGCAAGGCTTGGGCGGAAGTTGCGGGCGCTGTCGACAACGACGGTGAGGAAGGGCAGCAAGCCCTGCGCCGCGCCCGCAAAGAAACGGCAGATGCGATCGAAGTGCTAACCCGCGTGTGCAAATTGCAGCCCACACTGGGACGCACCAGCTTGTGCGGAGCAGCTTACAAACGGTTGGCGATGATTGAATTCCTGGCGAACAATACCGACGCGGAAAGCAAAGCGCTGGAGCATATGAAGGCGTACTACACCGAGGCTGAAGCGTGGGCTCGGATCCGCGACGCAGAGCACGTCTACCGTTCGACACTGGAGCGAATTACCGCAGGGCTTTTCAGCGGTGATCCTGCGGCTATCCAGCTTGAGCTGGACAGTCTCAAAGCGCTACTGAGTCCTTTGGTCAAGACAAACCCGGACTTCGAAAGTGTAGCGGGGCTGATTCTGGTCAATCTTTATGAAGCATTGGTCAGCAAAAAGCTGGCGAAAAACCTGCCAGTGCTACTCAGCGAGCTGGACAATCTCCATAGCCGAATCCCGGCCCCTCTGAAGTGGAGTGAGGTGCAAAGCCAGGCAGAATTCGTTTTGAGCCGCTATGCCAGGCGGGCCAGGAAAAACGAAAGTGCGGCAGTTGAAACATTGCGCAAGCGCTTGAGGGATTGGTTGCAGCCGCCCCCTCAGTAGAAACTCGACAGGCATTAATCCTGAGCAGAAAGCCCATCGTCAAAAATGCTTTCGATGGGCAGCTCAAACACTCGAGCGATATGAGATGCCAGCGGCCGGCTCGGATTGGCGTGATCCCGATCCAGCAGAACAACCGTTTTGTTCGTGCACAGAACGCGGCGATCAAAGCCAAGGGCGGTGACGCGATGATCAACACCCAGGTGCAGGAAAACTGGTTCTGGGCCTGGGTCCTGACCGGTTACACCACCAAGATCTCCGGTGATGTGGTCAAGCTGAAAAACGTTCAGTAAGCGCAGAACGTTGCCTGCTGACGCGAAAAAGCCCGGATTAACCGGGCTTTTTCATTCCTGTAGGAGCTGTCGAGTGAAACGAGGCTGCGATCTTTTGACTTTGGATTCTTAAAAACAAGATCAAAAGATCGCAGCCTCGTTTCACTCGACAGCTCCTACGGGGGGCGAGGGGGTCATTGGCGTTCCGTTACTCTGGTCTGCGGAGCCACGCGATTGCGTCCCGACCATTTCGCCTGATAGAGCTGCTGATCGGCGCGTTTGATCAACGCCGTGGTATTGCTGTCCGATGACTCGGCCAGCCCGATACCGATACTGACCGTGACGTGCCCGACCGTGGCGAAGCTAGCCGCGGCAATCGCGGCGCGTATCTTCTCGGCAACGACCTCGGGACTGTCGGGCTCCTCGACTTCCGGCAACAGCACTGCAAACTCTTCACCCCCGTAGCGGGCCACGAAATCGGTAGCGCGGGTGGTGTCTTGAATCAGCCGGGCGAGTTTGTGCAGCACTTCATCGCCAATCGCATGGCCGTGGGTGTCGTTGATTTGCTTGAAGTGGTCGGCGTCAATAAATAGCAGCGCGAAGGGCCGTCCGGTGCGTTGGAACAGCAGGTTGCACTCGTCCAGTTTTTCGTCGAATCGCCGTCGGTTGTAGACGCCGGTCAGTGCGTCGTGGGTGGCCAGTTTCAACAGGTCGGCATTGGCCTGGGTGAGGGCGGCGGTGCGTTGCGCGACGGTGGCTTCCAGCGATGCATTGGCCTCCTGCAACTCGCGCTCCTTGCCGAGCAACGACTGTGTCATGCCCTGGAGGGATTGGCCCAGTTGGGCAATCTCTCGCACCGAATGATCCCGGGGGAAGGTCACGCCGGGTTGTTGGTTCTGCACCTGTTTGGCCGATTTTGCCAGCTGCTCGATCGGGCGACTGAGGTACAGCGCCAGGTAGTAGGCCACCAGCGCGAACACGATGGCGGCAATGACGCCCAACACCAGCAACTTGTAAAACAGCACGCGTGCGGGTTGAAGCGCAATATCCAGCGGTTGCCGTACAGCGATGTACCACGTCAGGTCGGTGCTTGACGGCGTCGGCACCGCGACAACGCTGGTCAGGTAACCATTGCCCACTGACCAGCCAGCGGTGTCGGAGTGATTTTCCCGAGCCTGCGGCATGTTCGGCATGTGTTGCCCCATGAGCGCTTCCGGGTAAAGCACTTTGCCGTCGTGGTCGACGATCAGCGCCTCCACTTCAGGCGTCATGTCCTTGCGCAAAACAGCCGCATCAACAATCCGCGTCACCCAGCTCCAGTGGGCATGCGCGCCCAGCACACCGACTACCTGACCGTCGGCATTGCGGATCGGCGCGGCGAAATCGATGAAGCGCAACGGCTCACCCGTGGCGGTTCCCGGCAGCAGTTTGGCCAGCAACACCGCCTCGTGCGGATCGCCGGTGTAGGCGCCGCGCATCCCGGCCTGGAACCACGGGCGTTCCTTCACCGATTGATTCACCAGCAGACCATTCACGGCTTGCCGTACACGCCCGTCGGTATCAGCAACGCCCATCCAGGCGTACTCGGCGCGGGACTGCGAACGCAGCTCCATCGACGACAAGATGTCCGGATCGTCCAGGCCGCCATGTTTGAACAGCGGGGCTCGGCTGAGCAGGGACACTTCGAGCTGACGTTCATGCAGTTGCGCGCCCAGCAACTCGGCGGCGGACCTTGCCGTGCTCAACAACGCATTGCCGCTCGCCTGTTTCATCTGCTCGGTGGCGATGTGGCCCACGTAGAACCCCACGCTCACCAGCGTGAGCAACGACAAACCGGCAAACCAGAGAGTCAGGTGGCTTCGCAAACTGGCTTTGATCATGGGCGATATCTGGCTTTTTGAAGTCGCAGCATGGTATGCGCAATGGTTGGTCCGGTGCCAGTGGCGGCGCTTTCATGTCACGATCAGCTCGGCCAGCTGCATGACCACTACCTGACCTGCGGCATCCGCCAGCGTGATGACGTGAAACAGATGCAGCGTTACAAACCGAACCGGAAAGCGCTCAAACCGCGGTTTTGATCTGATGCGCAGTGCCGACCCGGGAGATTCAAAAGCCCCTCAGTCGGCACGACCGCGCATTTCGGCGAGAATCCTCGCGGCATCCCGTGCCGGAGGCAAGCCGAAGACGCGGGCGTAGTCGCGGCTGAATTGGGTGGCGCTTTCATAGCCGACGTCGAAAGCGGCGCTGGTAACGCTTTTAGCGTTTGCCACCAACAGTGTTCGCGCCTGAAGCAGCCTGACGCGTTTTTGATACTGCAAGGGGCTGAGCGTGGTCACAGCTTTGAAATGGCGGTGGAACGCAGAAACGCTCATCGACGCTTTCCTTGCCATTTCATCGACCCGCAACGGCTCGGCGAAGGCGCGGCGGATCCACTGGATGGCCAGGCTCACGCGAGCCATGGCCGTATCGGGCGCCGCAATTTCACGCAGCATCCAGCCGTGCGGTCCTTGCAAAACCCGATAGAGAATCTCCCGCTCGTAAACCGGGCTCAGCGCCGGGATGTCCGCCGGCCGGTCCATCAATCGCAGCATGCGCACCCAGGCATCCATCAGCTCGGGCGTGACTGCCGCCACGGAGAAGCCGGCCTCCTGCTCAGGCGGTGCGGCAGGTTTTGGCAGGTCCGTCAGCAACGTTGCCAGAACGGCAGGGTCCAGCGTCAAGGCGACGGCGAGATACGGTTCGCCGGTTGTGGCCGGATGCACACTGCCGACCGCCGGCAGTTCAATCGACATCACGAAGTACGTCGCCGGGTCATACCGCAACGTACGATCGCCGACGGTCATGGACTTACTGCCCTGCAGGATCAGGTTGATCATCGGCTCATAGACCGCCGCCAGCTGATGCTCGGGAATCGCCCCCTGAACCATCGCCACACGCGGAATGCCGGTCTCTGTACGCTTGTTTTCGGCCCTTGCGGCAAGAGCCCTGAGTTCATTCAGTTGATTTTCCATGGGGAGACATCTGACAGCAGGGTGGCGCACGGCGCAAGCAAAAAGCAGAAACAGGCAGGATTGGAGCAGGAACGGCTGCGCTCGCCAGTTGTTCTATGGTTACCGTGGTTGCTCACCTGATTAACAGTGGAGCAAGCCATGAGCGTCATCGTCATCACCGGCGGCAGTCGAGGCATCGGTGCCAGCGTCGCAGTGCAATGTGCCCGGCGCGGAATGGGCGTCATCCTGACCTACAAGAGCAACCTGCAAGCAGCCGGTTCGGTCGTTCAACGCATCCAGTCCGAGGGCGGCAAGGCCGTTGCCCTCGAACTGGATGTCAGTGATGCCGGAACGTTCGGCGTGTTCGTCGATGCGGTACGGCAGGCGCTGCAATCGAACTGGCAAGCCACGACCCTGGGCGGTCTGGTCAACAATGCAGGCCATGGCCTGTTCAATCCGATTGAGACGGTCACCGAGACGCAGTTCGACGACCTCATGAACGTTCACCTCAAGGGCCCATTCTTTTTGACCCAGGCCTTGTTGCCGCTGATGGAGGAGGGCGCGAGCATCGTCAACCTGACCAGCGCGACGACGCGCGTGGTCACCCCGGGCGTGGCGCCTTACGCCGCGTTCAAGGGCGGGCTGGAGGTACTCACTCGTTACATGGCCAAGGAGTTTGGCGAGAGGCGCATCCGTGCCAATACCGTCTCGCCCGGCGCCATTCGCACCGAACTGGGCGGTGGCTTGAGCGAGGAATTCGAGGCGCTGCTGGCCTCGCAAACGGCGCTCGGTCGTGTCGGCGAACCGGACGACGTCGGTCGCGTGATCGCCACGCTGATGTCCGAAGAAAGTGGCTGGATCAACGCGCAGTCCATTGAAGTGTCCGGCGGTTACGTCATTTGAATCAGCGAGGCGCATTCCATGCTTGATCATATTTTTGTCTCCGTGAGCGACCCCCAACGCTCCATCAATTTCTACACGGCGGCGCTCAAACCGCTGGGGATCTCCCACCGGCTGGATTACGACGGCAAGGACGGCCCGCCCGGCCACCCGGACCTCAAGGGTTTCGGCACGCAAGGCCGGGTGTTTTTCTGGCTGCGTGAAGGCGTGGTGGAGGGACGGGCTGTTCATGTCGGGTTCGTTGCGAACAGCCGGGATGAGGTCGATGCAGCCTACGCCGCTGCGATGGACGCGGGCGCGACCGATAACGGCGCCCCCGGCGCACGGCTGCATTACGACCCGAACTATTACGCTGCCAACGTACTGGACCCGGATGGGTACAGCATCGAGTTCGTCTATAAAAACTGGCAGCACCCACAATGAGCAAACTACTGATTTATGGCGCAACCGGGTACACCGGCCGGATGGTCGCAGCACAGGCAAAGGCTGTGGGGCTGGACTTCGAGATCGCCGGACGCGACGCGACAAGGGTGGCAGCGCTGGCCCGGCAGCTGAGCGTGCCTTATCGAACCTTCGCGCCAGACGCTCAAGCGGTGCAAGCGCTGAGCGGCGTCACCGTGCTGTTGAACTGCGCCGGCCCGTTTGTGCTGACGGCGGAGCCCTTGATGCGGGCCTGCATCGAGGCCGGGGTCGACTATCTCGACATCACTGCCGAGATCAACGTTTATCGACTGGCTGAGCGGTTGGGTGAGCAGGCTGGCGTGATGCTGTTGCCTGGCGTCGGCTGGGACGTTGTCCCCACGGACTGCCTTGCCATGCAGTGGTCCGCCGCGTCGAGCATCCGCAGTCGCTGCGGATCGCGCTGCAGGTCGCAGGGTCGATGTCTCGCGGATCGGCCAACAGTGTCGGCGAGATCATCGGTGCGGGCCTGATGGCGCGGGTCGACGGTGTACTCGTTCCTGCGCCGGATGCGCAACCGCGTCACTTCGATTTCGGCGCCGGGCCTGTGCTTTGCGCGCCGCTGTCGTTCGGTGACTTGGTCACCGGTGCACGTTCGACGGGTGTTCCGAACATCGCCATGTTCGTGCACATCGGTGGTGAAGCTTTTCCAGAGGGCGACTTGTCACAGCTTCCCGATGGCCCCAGCGAGCAAGAGCGCCTGTCTCACCGAGCTCGTGCGGTTGCCGAGGTGACGGGGGCAGATGGGCAGGTTGTGCGGTCGATGATCGAGACGATCAACGGCTACTCCTACACACCGTTGGCCGCCGTGGAAGCCGCACGACGCGTGCTGGCCGGGGAGCGGCGTTCCGGGTTCGAAACGCCGGGTCGTCTATTCGGGGTCGAGTTTGCCGAGAGCATTGCCGGCACGGTGATAGTTGATCTTTAAGGTTGGTGCGGAAGGCTCAGCAGGCGCTCGATCTGCGCCAGTTCCCAGGTGCTGAGCAAACTCACCGGGTCGGTGCCGTAACGTTGCCAGTGGTCGAGTTCACCTTCGCGGCCATCCGGGCTCTGGCAACGCTGGCAATGCAGCAGACGGTTGCCGTCGACACCAAGGCTCAGGCGCCAGCCGTCGATATCGACATGCACGTGGCCGGGCTCGGGTTGTTCGGCGAGGCGCGTTAGCGGCTGAACTTCCAGCGCGGCGTCGCGCAATGGCTGGTAAACCTCGCGGGCGGTCAGGGGCGGCACAGGTGTCTCCGGTGAAATCGCGGCAAGCATGGATGCCGGGTGCACAGGATAGAGGCTGCGCCTGCCGCTGTCAGCGGATAGCTTGAGGCTCACACTTGTTCGACTGCTTGCGGGCGCCGGGCAGGCTGACCTTCCTCCTCTCGAAGCTCAAGGCTCATGTCGTTGCAGCTTCGCGACCAGTCTGTCAGCCACTGCGGCATCGGTGGCGACTGTTCTGCCAAGCCCAGTTCCCGGGCGAATTCGCCGGGTGCAACCGTGCCTTTGCCGGCGCGAAACAGGCCGCGCATCACGACCACGCCGACCACGCGTCCTTTGCTCACGAAACGGTGTTCCATGAAGCTCCACTTCTCGTCCCAGCCCAGCATCCGGGTGTGAATCTCGAAGGCTTCAAACAGCTTCAGCTCGCGACGGAATTTGCCCCAGGTATCGCCAACGATCGGCACCGCTTTGTTGCGCAGCGCCACCCGGAATGCGCCGCTGCGCAGCACGTAGTCCATGCGTCCCAGGTCGGCCAGGGTGAAATAGCGGCCATTGGTCACGTGGCGGTTGAGGTCGAGGTCCAACGGCCAGACGCGCAGGCGGATGACGGTAGTGGCCAAGGCGTCGACCGGCTTGCGCCACGGACGACGAAACAGCATGAGGAACAGTCGGAACCAGAGATTCATAAGTACGCCGATGATTGAATGACCGGTGCACTTTAGGCAGTGGAGATCGGGTAAGGTAGGTGCGCAAATGACTTTTTTCATGCGAAAAGTGCAATGGGATCATTTATGCACGTCACGCTTTTACTCGCGGACCAATGTTCCGCCGCCAGCGCCACCATGGCCCTGGAAGTGCTCAGCGCCGCCAACCTGTTCGCAGACACGGCCGATGCGCCTTTTGAGATTGTCATCGCCTCACTCGATGGCAATGATGTCGCCGCGTGGGGAGGGCAGACGTTGCGTGCGGACCTGCCCGCGGCCGCGATCTCGCGAACCGATCTGGTGCTGATCCCCGGATTCCTCTTCACCCTGAAGGATGCCTTGCCGGCGTTTTCGGCCTATGGGCCGTGGCTGCGTCAACAGCACGCCCAGGGTGCGGTGGTGGCATCAATGTGTACGGCGGCATTCATGTTGGCGGAAGCGGGCCTGCTGGACGGGGTTCGCGCAACCACACACTGGGCCTTTGCAGACCTGTTTCGTCGACGCTATGCCGAGGTTTGTCTGGAGGAGACGCAGATTCTCTGCGAGGACAATTGCGTGATTACCAGCGGCGGCGCGAGTGCCGCCATGGACCTTTTGCTGCACCTCGTGCGTCGGTTTGCCTCGTTGGATCTGGCGCAGAAATGCGGCAAATACTTGCTGGTCGACACGGTGCGCAGCGAGCAGTCGGTGTACGTCATGTGGTCTTTGCCCAAGAGCCACGGGGATGGCGATATCCTGCGGGCGCAAAACTGGCTGGAGGCACACTTCGATCAGCCGCTGTTGATTGATGATGTCGCCCAGCAATTCGGATTTGGCGTGCGCAACTTCAAACGGCGCTTCAAGGACGCCACCGGGTACACGCCGATTACTTACCTGCAAACCCTGCGCCTGGAGAAGGCCAAGCAGCTGCTTGAGGCCACGCGAATGACACTGGACAGCATCACTTACGCGGTGGGCTACGAAGACGGCAATTCATTCCGTAGACTTTTCCGACAGCGAGTGGGTTTGCTGCCGGCGGCTTACAGGAAGAAGTTTCAACCGAGTGCGAGTTGATTCACTCGCGCCGGGCCACAGATGATTTGGAGCAGGACATGAAGAAAGCCGCAGCACTCACCCTGGCCTTGGTGCTTACAGCCGGGTTGTTCAGCGCGCCTGCACAAGCGGCCGGCGATGCTGAAGCCGGCGCGACACTGTTCAAGCGGATATGCGGCGGCTGCCATCAGGTCGGGGAGTCGGCGCGCGGTTCGTTCGGGCCGCAACTCAATGGCATTTTCGGACGCCCGTCGGGTAGCACCACGGATTATCAGTATTCCGACGCCATGAAATCGGCCGGCATTGTCTGGACTCGCGAAACCCTGACTGCGTACCTCGAAGCACCCAAGAAAGTGGTCCCCGGCACCCGCATGATTTTCTGGGGGCTAAGCGATCCGGAAAAGATCGAAAACCTGTTGGCGTACCTTCAGACCTTTCAGCCGCAATAGGGCTTCCAGACGAATTGCCAAGGATAAAAACATCGATGCAACGAACCACCTCGCGATTGCTGTTAAGGCCACCTCGAGCCGAAGACCTGGCCAGCCTGTTTGCTATCTACGGCGACCCTGCCACGAACCAGTACAACCCGGCCGGGCCTTTGACCCTGATTGACCAGGCTGAAACGCTGCTGGAAGACTGGATCCGCCACTGGGCCGTTCACGGTTACGGACTGTGGACCATCGCCACCCGTGCAGCTCCCGATTGTGTCATTGGCTTCGGCGGGATTGGTTTGCGAAAGTTTGGCGAAGCCGAGCGGCTGAACCTCGGTTATCGATTGGCCGTGACTGCTTGGGGCCAAGGCTATGCGACCGAGTTGAGCAGGGCAGCGCTTGAATACGGATTCGATGAACTGAAGATGCCTGAGATTTTTGCGCTGGTCAGGCCTGCCCACGTCGCCTCGATAGGCGTGCTGGAAAAGATCGGCATGCAACATGTCGAGGTGCTGGACGATGTACCGGGACAGGCGCCGAGTCTTGTTTACAAGATCAGCCAATCCCTGAGTTGACTTCGATGTGTCAGGGGTAGACTCTTGGTTTCGATGATTTTCAGAGTGTTAACTTGAATGTTTATTCTGAATATAAACCCCAGTCATTGTTTGATCTGATAGTTGTTCCTGGGTTTGTACTTACATGAGGTAGGTGCAATCAACAAATGGAAGTGAAGTTACTCACTTCCGGGAGGCAAGGATGCACGGCAAAGTTACTTCTATTTCTTCAATTCGTTGTTTGATTCGTCATCAGTGCGAGCGGCTTTGCTCGAGTGGTTTCGCCTGCGCCACTCGACTACCTACGCGTAAATTCTGCTCAGTGAAGTGCACATTCAGTTTGCGATAACCCGCCCTCATGGTTTGCATCGCGTGTAGCGGGATACGTATAAGCGTTGAATAATAAAACGGAGAGGTCATGGCCAATCACTACCGCGAACTGCTCGCAACCCCAGGCGTCATAGGGTTGGTGATCGCGAGCTCCATTGCCCGTTTGCCCCAGGCAATGATCGGTATCGGCATCATTATCATGTTGGTGCAGCAGACAGGTCTTTATTGGCTGGCCGGTTCGGTCGCGGGCACTTTTACATTAGCGAACGCGCTGATCGGCCCACAAGTATCGAAACTTGTTGATCAGCGGGGACAGAGTCGGGTTCTGCCTCTTGTCACGGCCTTCAGTGTCGGCATGTTACTGGCGCTGATACTTGCGGTGTATATGAGGGCGCCGTCGGTCCTGCTTTTTATTCTTGCGGCACTGGCGGGCACTATGCCCAGCATGCCCGCCATGATAAGAGCGCGCTGGGCACAGTTGTTCCGTGGCAAGCCGCAATTGCATACGGCCTTTTCCCTGGACACTGTTATCACTGAGCTGGCCTTTATCATCGGCCCACCCCTGGCCATTGGTTTGAGCACCCGTTTCTTTGCCGAAGCCGGACCGCTGGTTGCGGTCTTGTTGCTGGTCATCGGTGTGACGGCTTTTCTGCTGCAACGGCAGACCGAACCGATGGTGGTCGTCGGCGGCAGGAAGAGTGCAGGTTCGACCCTGCTGATCCCCGGCATTCGCACCATCGTCCTGGCGCTGCTGGCAATGGGGGTGATTGGCGGGTCAATCGATGTGGCGGTTGTGGCCTTCGCCAACGCGCAAGACTGGCCAGCGTCTGCCAGCTTCATCCTCGCGGCCTATGCGCTCGGCTCAATGATCGCGGGCCTGACGTTCGGCGCCTTGAGGTTTTCCTTGCCGATTGAAAAGCAGTTCTTCGTTGGGGTCCTGGTCACGGCCGTCACCGGCGTACTGCCGATGTTCTCACCGGACGTCTACATCCTCTCGGGGACGCTGTTTGTGGCCGGCATGTCATTTGCGCCAACGATGGTCGTCGTCATGAACCTCGGTACGATCATTGTTCCACCGTCCCGGATCACCGAAGGGCTGACGTGGATGACCACCGGCATCAGCATCGGCGTAGCGCTCGGCGGCGTACTGGCGGGCCTGGTCATCGACGTCTATGGCGCGCGGGCAGGGTTCGGTGTTGCCATTGTCGCAGGGATCGTCATGGTGGTGATCGTGCTGCTGGGCATGCCTAAACTTCGCGCCACGTCAGCGGTCTGCGCCGAGCCGGGCTTCCCGTAATCAGCAAGCTAGAATGATCATTCACTCCCCTAGGTTGGAGAACCAGAATGGTCAGCAAAAACACGATTTGCCTCTGGTACGACGGCGCCGCGCTGGAGGCCGCGACGTTCTACGCCAAGACGTTTCCCGACAGCGCCGTGGGCACCGTCCTTCGCGCACCTGATGACTATCCGGCGGGCAAGCAGGGCGATGTGTTGACGGTCGAGTTCACGGTGATGGGTATTCCTTGCCTCGGCCTGAACGGGGGCTCGGGGGTCAAGCACAATGAGGCGTTTTCGTTCCAGGTGGCGACCGACGACCAGGCCGAAACGGACCGCTTGTGGAACGCGATTGTCGGAAACGGCGGCCAGGAAAACGTCTGCGGCTGGTGCCAGGACAAATGGGGATTGTCGTGGCAGATCACGCCCCGCGTCCTGACGGACGCCATCAACAACCCCGATCAAGCAGCGGCCAAGCGCGCGTTCAACGCCATGATGCAGATGGGTAAAATCGACGTCGCGGCGATTGAAGCGGCTGTTAGGGGTTAACCCGGCTTGACGTTACCGCGCCAGTTGCTCCACCAGCTCAGGCGTCACGTAGTGCGGTCCGTCGAACAGGTACAGCGGGTAACCGTTGTAGGCCGCCAATTGCGGCTTGAGCTCGGCGGCGGTCGCGGAGCGGAATCCGCCACCGAAGTTGGGCCGGAAGGCTTCGACGATGATTCGCACCCGGTCTTTGCCCAGACGTTGGCGCAAGGCGTCGGCGTAGGTCCTGGCGACCGGTGCGGTGCGGGCGTAGACACCGACGCCGTCCTGGAAGAACACGCCAATGTCATTCGGCAGCCACTGTTTGAGCCATTCGGCGGTGGCGGCAGGGCCGATGTTGGCGCCGTCATACACGCTGATCCACAACGGTCGCGGTAGCTTGGCCAGCAGGGCGGGCAGCTCTTTGGCGCGGGTCCAGCTGGGGTCGACTTCGGCGGGGAAATACCAGCCAGTCACGTGCAACGGCGTCGGCAATTTGGCGATGCGTTCCGAGACTGCAGCCAGTTGCTCGATGTTGTCCCGTGAGCGGTTTTCGCTGAAGTAGCCGGCCAGCCCGACAATCACATCCTGGGCCCAAGGTTCCTTGGCGATGCGTGCCCAATTCGGCAGGACCGGTACGACGGGCAGGCCGGTGCCGGGGATGAAGGCCTGATCGTCGACGACGGTCCACTGCACCAGCAGCTCACGGGCCCCCAGTTTTTCCCAATGGCCATTGATGCCGACGGTTTTGTTGTCCGGCTGCCAGACGATGCCGACGATCCCTGGTGTCTGGGCCTTTTTTTCCGTCACGTAGAGCACGCCCGTCCCGGTGCCGAGAATGACGGCAAACAACAGACCTGCGATGGTCGCGCGACTGGCGGTGTAACCAAGAATGTTCACGGAAGGGCCTTGTTGATGCGCTGATGCCATTGGCTCAGCGAGGTGACGCCTTTGGCGCTCCAGTTGGCTGCGGCATCGGGGCCGAGGTGGAATTGGCCCTCGTTGAATTGCCAGACGATCACTTGCGGTTTGTGTTGGGCAAAATCCGCAGACTCCAGGTATTGCAGCAGCGTAGCCCATGGGCCGACATCGCCGGGATTCCAGGTCAAGGCGACGGGACGGTCCAGGGCATTGGAAAGCTTTTGCGTAAAGCCCAGGTAAGGCTGGACAAAGCTGTTGCCGATCACCTGAACCGGTGCCGGTGCGTCATCGATCAGCAAGTCGTTCTGTGCCTGGTGGCGAACGGTGTAGATGTCGCGACCAATCGATTTGCGCTTGATGGCCGGCAGGAAATTGCTCGCCAGATCACCGAACGCGCGTCGGTCGAACCACTCGCCCAGCGCCGCGCCACCGCCGGGTTCGCCTTGCAGGCGGTAACGCTCGGTGATCAGTTGCGCCGTGGCGTCAGCGGTGTTCTCCGCGCTCCAGGCCGTCCAGTGGTAGTCGGCGCGGTAAAACGCAGTCTGTTTGCCGTGTTCGGTGCGTTGCAGGACGGGCTTGATGTTCAGCGTGGTCAGGCCTGCCTGAGTCAGGTCGCTCTGCAAGTGCTCGTAGCGCTGCATCACGGCCGGGCTCAAGGGCTGATTGACGGGCAGACGCGCGGCATAAAACGGCGCTTTCATCGGCACCACCAACACAACCAGGCCGATGTGTTCGGCTTGCAGTTGCTGCTGGAGTTGTTTCACCAGAGCAATGTTGCGGGCCGTGCCGGGGTTATCGACCTTGCTCAGGCTTTCCCAGGCAGGGAACAGCCAGCCACCTTCACCGGTAATGACCGCCGAGGCCGCTTGAACGCCGGAGACTGACAGACTCAACAACAAACCGGCGATCACGGCGGGAACCGGCAAGCGAGATTTCAAAGGAAGGGTCATGGCGCAGTCTGGTCGACAAGGCCGATCAGGCGTGGAGCCTGTCGGGAGCCGACCAGGAACAGGCTATAACGGTCGCCGGCCTTGAAGGGCGCCAGCTTGAACGGCAGGCTGTTGTTCTGTTCGCAACTGGCAACCAGCGTCGCTTGCACCGGGTTGATCGTGCGCTGGGCCTGGCCGTTGAACGGCACCTGATTGAACACAGGAGCATGGTTAGCCAGTTTGACCCCGGCCTTTTCGCAACCGTTGGCCAGGTTGTAGACGTTGAGTTCGGCGCGCAGGTCTTTGCCGCGCAGCGGTGGGTCGATGACCAGGCGGGGTGCCCGTGCCGGGTCGCTGTCGAGAATCAGCGTGACCCACGCACTTTTTGGTGCGCTCAGGCCTTTTATCTCGAGACCGTTGACGGTCACTTGCAGCGGCTGCCGCGAGTCCACGATCTGAAACGGACTGGCCACGGTGGCCTGGGCGGAAAGGGCGAAACTCGCGCCCTGGCCGACCTGGACCTGCATGGCGGTGTCGGAGGGGTTGACCACTCGCACCCAGGCCGAACCCTCGGGCAGTTTTGGCGCGTACAGCTGGGCAATTTCAGGGGCGGCGTTTGCCCACATCGGCATCAGGCCAAGCCCCAGCCACAAACAGAATCGAATGTTCATGCAAGTCCTCAATAGGAATAAGTCAGGCGACCGAAGACACCTTGAGCGCGATCATCGCCCAGTACCTTGACGCGGTACTGCAGGGAGAAGTCGACATAGGAGCGGGGCGCGTTGTACGCATCTTCGCGGAACCAGTAGCGGACGTTGTTGCCGACACCAATGCCACCGGCCTTGCCGGACGATGAGTCCGAGTTGCCGTCGGAGTCGGTCCCGCTGTTCATCTTCGAGTCGTAATCGAACGCGGCCACTACATGGGGGAACGTCACCCAGCGCGAGCCCGTGCCACCGATGGCATAGCTGCGACCGACCTGCCATTCGCTGTTGAAATAGTCCCGCGAGTCGTTGACGTAATGCCCGGCCTCGGCGAACAACTGCGAAGTCCACCAGCTGGAAGCATCCACACGCAGGTCGGTCCCGACGCTTGCGCCATAGCCCAGACGCAGCAGCCAGTCACCGTCGACGTCCGACGATCCCAGAGGGAACGTGCGCTCGACGGCGGCCATTACGTTCAGCGACGTGAAGGGTTTGACCCGCACACCCACCGCGCCTTGCAGCGCATCGAAACCGGTGTCCGAATCGCTGTTCTTGCTCCACAGCGTGTCGGTGACGCGGCCGTAGAGTTCGACAAAACGTGCGTTGCGGTAGCCCAAAGGGCGCCATGACAGTTCGGTGCTGTTTTGCAGGCTGTCATTGCTGCTACTACCGCCGCTCGGCGCTGAACTCAGACCACTGCTGGTGCTGTTGCCGCGATAGCTGGTGGTGTTGGTCAAACCCCAGGTGCGCGACACATCGGCGACGGCGCGACGGGTGTCGAACAGCTGTTGCGCAGGCATGTCCAGTTCACCGGCATTGTTGGCGTCGATGACGCGCTTGAAGTAGCTGACGGCTTGCTCGTCTTCGTTGACCCGCATGGCGTTGTAGGCGGCATCCTGCGTGGCGGTCGGCGTGAGTCGGGTGTCGGCATCGGCCTTGCGGAACGATGCGTGGGCACCTTCATCGTCGCCGGCCTGGACCGACAAATAAGCGATTTGCAGGTCGCTCATCGCTTCCAGTTCGCCGGTGTCCCGCGCTTGTTGCAGGCGTTCGCGCGCGGTTCGGCGCTGGCCGATCGCGCTATACAGACTGGCTTCTTCGTAAGCGGGCAAGCTGCCCAGCGCCAAGGCCTGGGTAAAATCCTGGCGGGCCCCGGCGTCGTCACCTGATTGCTGGCGCAGACGACCGCGTTGGGCCAGCAGCCGCGCGTCATCGCCGGTCAGCTTGAGGCCTTCGCTGGCGGCCGCGATGGCTTCGGGTACTCGTTTCTGGTCACTCAGGGCGCTGACGAGCAACCGTCGGTACGCCGGATTCTGCGGCGCACGGGCAATGGCTTCGTTGGCCAGGAGCACCGCCGAGGCGGGGTCCTTGCCGGCGAGGGCGGCGTAGGCCTGACCGGCCTTGTCGGTACCGCCGTCGCGTTGGTTGCCCGGCCAGATATCGCAGACCAGGCCGAAGGCGGTTTCCTGACAGTTCAGGGCCGGGGCCGGGAACTGGGCGACAGTGTTCAAACCATTGTTTTTTTGCCTGAGCGCCATTCGCGCGGCGGTACGTCGGCGGGCCACTTCACCGCCTTCGTCGTCGGCCAAAGGTTGCAGCTGATCGATCGCCTGCTGAGGCTCACCATGGGCCAGCGCGGCATCGGCGGCGAAGAATCGAATGTCACGGGTTTCCGTTTCCAGCAGACCGTCGATGGCCAGGGCGTGATTCAGGTCAGCCTGGGCCGCCGCTGTTTTGCCCTGACGATCAAGGGCGTAGCTGCGCAGAATCCACGGTGCGATTTCGCCATCGTCCTGAGCCAGTGCGCCGGACGCGGCCAGCTCGGCCCCTCGGTAATCCTTGGCCGCGAGCAGGGCGCTGATCAGCAGTTGCTGATTGGCGCCGATCTCCGGTGCCCAGGCAACGGCTTTCCTGGCCCGGTCCACGGCCAACGGCACTTGGCTTTGCTCCAGGGCGCGATAACCCTCGACTGCCAGCGGCGCCGCCAATTGCCGACGAATCGCTTCGCGACGCATCAACAACGTGTCGTCGTCCGGAAACACGGCCAGTGCCTGAGTGGTGGCCTGATCCGCTTCCTGCAGATGCTGTTGACGCTGCAGCGACTCGATCAGCAGCAGTCGATAATCCATGCGCTTGGGTGCCTGAGCGATGGCTTTGCGTGACGCCTGTGCCGCCGCGCCGAAATCGTCGCGATCATAGGCCTTGAAGGCCTGGGCCGCGGCACCGAAACCCGGCGCCTGACGCGACTGCGGGTAGCGCTTGGGATGATCGCGCAGGTCCTTGTCGCGTTGCGCCAGCACGATCAGCGTGTTCAAACGGGTGATGTCGGCGCGCTGACGCAACGCTTCGCGAGCCTTGGCGATGGCCAGGTCGTAGTCTTTGCGCTCGTAGGCGCTGTAGGCCTCGTTGGCGGTGACATAGGCCGGGCCGGTCAACGGCAATGGCAGCGTCTCGGCATGAGCCAGCGCGGGTATCAGGCTCAGCCCTGTGGCCATGAGGGTCAGCAAGGGGCGGTTCATGCCGGAAGCTCCGCAGGGTAGTGGCTGTGCTGACGTGCCACGGCCTTTTCGATGGTGGCGCGGGGCAGCACGCCGCTGTCGACCAGATAGTCGCCGATGCGTCCGTGACGCTGCGGGCGGTACTGCAACATCGCGCGGTTGAACACATCGCGATCCAGCAGGCCCATTTCAATCAGCAGGTCACCCAGCAGCGGCGCGCGGGCATCCGGTACCGACTGGCCTTCGCGCACGTTCAGCAGGCGCAACTGCGCGACGATTTCGCTTTCTCGGGCAATCAGCTGCACCGGTTCGCTGCCCAGCACTTCGCTGACTTGTTGCAGACCTTCGGCCGGCAACGGACTGGCCACGGCCAGTTGTGCTCGGCCGTCGGCATTCACACCCACCGGCACCACACGCCAGCGCAAAGCGAATTCATCGTCCAACGTCAGGGTCGATGCCTGTGCCTTGTGGGCCACGTCGAACACCCGCGGCAGGTCGTTCTGGAAAGCGATGGCTTCGGCCAGCGTCTCGTCATCCAGCCAGCCATTGCTGAGCAAGATCCGCCCCAAGGGCATGTGCCGGGTTTTCTGTTCGGCGAGGGCGCTTTGCAGGTCGGTTTCGTTGATCGCTTGCCATGACAGCAACACGCTGCCCAGCTTGCGCGGTGCGACCGCGACCAGATCGGTGGACGGGAAGTCGTGCATGGTCTTGTCCCACACCAGTTTGCGGTTCATGACCTTGCCGACCAGAAACATCCGCCAGGCCCGTGACGCGGCCATGAAGTTGACGAAGTTGCCCACCACCATGCGCGGGATCGACAGCAAACCGTGCTGCCAGCCGTACAGCACGGTGGTGAAATAGCAGCGGTGCGCAATGCGCCAGGCCAGTGCGACACCGTTGGCCAGCAGCAGGTAGTAGATGAAGCCGTTGGTTTCGAACGGCGTCGGGAAGCTCACGTTCCACAGGCCGCTCTGGCGCAGGATGATCAGGCCCAATAGCTGCACCAGAATCACGTAGGCGATGATGCTGACGAACGCCGTCACCACGCCTTTGCGGTCACGAAACAGCAAATAGCGGTTGGCCAGCGAGCCGTTCCAGCCCATTTGTTCCCAGCCTTGCAGGCCGATGCCCAGGGTCCAGCGGGCCTTCTGGCGGAACGCGGTGCGGAAGGTGTCGGGAAAGAATTCGCGCACGCACAACGGCATCTTCAGGGTCGATTCGTAAGGCTTGCGAAACCAGGATTTGCGCAGCACGCGAAACTGCACCGGGAAGCGCACGAAGATCGCGTTCATGCCGACTTTGGCCAGGCGTGCGCCGACGTCGTAGTCCTCGGTGAGGCTGTCGGTGTTGAACGGCTGGTTCTGGGTTTCCCCGGCCAGTACGCGCAGGGCCCGATGGGAAAAACAGGTGCCGACGCCAGCGGACGGTACCGTGTCGGTCATGCTTTCACGCACCACCAGGTCCTTGCCGTGCCATTCGGCAAATTCGTCCATGTAGGTGCCGGCCACCCATTCGTACCAGTTGCGCTCCAGCGACACCACGGGCAACTGGATCATGTCCTTGCGCGGCAGCAAGTAGTTGAACAGACGCAATTCCATCGGGTGCAGCACGTCTTCGCTGTCGTGTAATACGACGCCAGCGAAGGTCATGCCGTGGGTTTTCTCGTGCAGGAAGATCGCCTGGATCACCCAGTTCAGGCAGTCGGCCTTGCAGGTCGGCCCGGCATGCGGGACTTCCACGCGATGCAACTGCTTGTAGCGCCGACGCATGCGTTCGACTTCATCGATGGTGCGCTGGTCGTTGATGTAGGTGCCGACGAAAACCACATAGTTCTGGTAATCGAGGGTCGACACCATGTTTTCGATCATCGGCGCGATGACGTCATATTCCAGCCAGGCCGGGACCATGATTGCCAGCGGCTGTTCATCCCGGGCCATCAACTGCTCGGCGGTCAGCGGCCGGTATTTCCGGTCCGCGGTGAACTTGCGAAACAGGCGACGAGACCAGTACCACAGGTCAATGAACAGGTCATCCAGGCTGGAGATCAGGATCAGCACCGCGACCACAATGGTCGAGATCTCCAGGAAGCTGTAGTAGTGGGCCAGCCAATAGGGCCAATAAAGCGACGTCATCGAAGGGTTCCGTTACTGGCGATTGCGACGGGCGTTACGGCCAGCCAGCAACAGGATGAGAACCAACAGGATGCCACCCGGAATCAGCCACAACAGCGACGGTGTCCGCCAGGCGTCGAGGCCCTTGGGTTCTTCGTTGTCGATCAATTGGCTGCCGCTTGGATCTTGAGTGTCGAAAGTGGTCAGGGCACCGTTGTCGTCGAGGATCGCCACGTCACCGCGGGTCAACAGAATCTGTTTGGCGAAGCGTGGCGTGTCATTGCCCAGGGCGCGATAGACCATGCCGTGCTGGCCACCGGCATCCACCACTTGCAGCGAGGCCAGGTGGTTGAGGGGATGCACGTCAAGCAACACTTGATCCTTGTGATTGATGCGCAGACGCCCCTGTTCATCGACCTGCACCGACTCCTTGCTGTCCTTGATCGGCAGTTCGAAGGCGAGGAAGGCCTTGTCCTGCGTGACCGAGGCGTTCGGGTCAGTGACGACCTTCAATTGCGCGCGCAGCGGCGAGACACCAGCGGCGTCGGCGACCGAAATCACCTGCGGCAAGCTGCTCGCCGGATGTTCGAGGTAGGCCCGCGGCACGAGGATTTGCGTGTCCTCGGCAAAGCGCGCGGCCATGCCGGAGAAGTCATTACCCAAGGCGGTTTTTTCCAGCACGATGTGGCTGGTCGGCAGCACCGACACCGGGAAGGCTTGTGGCGTTTCCAGGCAGCGATCACTCACTGGCTGACGCTGGAACGACACGCGCAGCACGTTGGTCGCGCCCACGGCGTAACGCGGGATGCGCGCTTCGATGCGTTGCTTTTCACCGTTGGCCACCAGCTGCTGCGCGCCAATCAGGTAGTCATTGAGAAACAGCGAGGCCACGGGCGCAGTGTCCGAAGCGCCGGGCGCGGCAGATACGTCGACCACAGCCTTCACCGGCAAGCGACCGTCGTAAGCCACGCTGCCCAGAGGGAATGAAGTGCTCCAGTCAGACTTGGCCAGCACGTCGATAGCGCCGGTATTGCCGCCCAGGCGCGACAGGGCAACACGACCGTCGGTGCTCAAGGGCATCTGCGCTTCGCTGATGGTCAGTTGGCGACTGCGTGCCAATTTGTTCCAGGCGGTGCTGAACAAGGCCAACGCCTTGCCGGTGGCATGCGGCGCGATCATCAGGACCGGGCGCGCGCCCACCAGGGCCAGGCGCACATTGTCTGTGCCGTCGGCGGCAAGGCCGGCATTGATATGTTTCTCACGCCATTGCGTGAAAGCGTTGGCCGCGGTGGCGTCGAGGCCCTGGATCTGGCTTTGCAGCGCGTCGAGGGATTCATTGACCGCCGTGAGCAGTTGCGGGTCGTTGACCGCCAGATCCGCCTGGACGTTCGGCGTCTGGCCCAATACCAGCAATGCGCCGATCTCCGCCGGGTTCGCCAACGTGTGCGGACCTTTGCCGTTGAGGCTGGCAAACGCTGGAATACCTTGCAGTTCGGCCGGAATGCGCAGGCCACTCAGGTCGACGCTGTCTTGTACGGCAGGGAAGGGCAGGATTTGACTGCGTTTGCCAATCCGTTCCAGTGCCACGCCCAGGCGCCACGCCGAATCGTAGCTTTCAGCGGATAAGGTGCCGGGCGCGACCATGATCCCCGGTTTGCCAGGCAAGGCCGTCCACGCTGCACCGACGTCGCGCAACAGGCTGGCGTCGTAGCTGTAAGTCAGGCGGGTGTCCGGTTCGATACGCAGGACGTTGCCGATGGCGCGTTCGTCTTCACACAGCACACGGGACACGATCGACGACCAGGCAATGCCCAGGCGCACCGAGCCGCTGTCCCGCGCTTTCTTGTCCACGCCCAGCGTGGCGCTGGCGTCACCCTGGGGTTCGCTGAGCCCCTCGGCGCGCACCGGATAACCGTCCAGCGACAGCAGCAGCGTGTTGCGGCCACCCTCGCCGTTGAGGTAGCTGGCGTCGAAATTCAACGTCGCATCCGTCAGCGGCACGCCTGCCGGCACCGGCAGATACAGTTCGCGGCGGGCATCGGTGGAGCCGAGGATGATCGGTGCGTCGATCCCCAGATCGCTCAAGCGCACCTCACGCTCTTGCCGGGTGTCGGCGTTGAGCCGGTTGATCGCCTGGGTGAGCGGACTGTCCGCGGCCAAGGCAAAGGTCGGCATGAGCGCGAGCAGGCTCACACCACAGGCAAGGGCGCTGAGGGCACCCGTATGGATGGCAACGGAAGACTTCATTCAGGTAGATCTCGAGCTGATAAGGGGAGGAGCGGTTGGGTTTATCGAGAGGTAAAAGCCGGGTAATTTTTCTCGGACACAGACTGTGCAGACGGGTAGTGCAGAAACTTGGGCAAGGGCTGGCCGGTCACGATGAATTCGTCCACCGGGCGGCCCATCAGGGCATCGACGATGCGCGCACTGGCCTTGCCGTCGCCGTAAGGGTTGGCGGCCTGGGAGCAACGACGCCACAGCAGGTCGTCATCGAACAGGGCGTTGACGCCAGCGATGATCGAGTCCGGCGAGGTGCCGACCAGGCGCACGGTGCCGGCCGCGACAGCTTCCGGGCGTTCAGTCACATCACGCATGACCAGCACCGGTTTACCCAGGGACGGCGCTTCTTCCTGCACGCCACCGGAATCGGTGAGGATCACATGGGCCCGTTGCATCAGGCGCACGAAGGCCAGGTAGTCCAGCGGCTGGATCAGGTGCACGTTAGGTAGATCGCCCAGGTGCTCGGTGACCGGGCCCATGACGTTCGGGTTCAGGTGCACCGGGTAGACGATCTGGATATCCGAACGCCGGGCCAGATGGCTCAGGGCCTTGCAGATGTCCAGGAAGCCTTCGCCGAAATTTTCCCGACGGTGCCCGGTCACCAACAGGACCTTGCGGCCGGCCTGCAGGAACGAGAACTGTTGATCTAGACTGGCACGCAGGTCGGCGTCCTGCTCAATGCGCCGTGCGGTCATTTGCAACGCATCGATCACCGTATTGCCGGTGACGAAAGTGCGGCCTTGCAGGCGTTCGTCGAGCAAGTTCTGGCGCGACTCGTGGGTTGGCGCAAACAGCATGTCCGCCCCCAGGTCGATGCAGCGACGGTTCATTTCTTCCGGCCACGGGCTGTAGATATCACCGGTTCGCAACCCGGCTTCCACATGGCCGACCGGGATGCGTCGATGGAACGCCGCCATCGCAGCGACCATGGCCGAAGTGGTATCGCCATGCACCAGCACCCGGTCCGGGCAGGTCATTTCCAATACCGGATCGATCGCGCCGTAAAGCGCCGCCGTCAGCGAGTTGAGCGTTTGGTGCGGCGTCATGACATCGAGGGTGTAATCGGCCTTCAGGTCGAACAGATCCAGCACCTGTTTGAGCATGCTTTGATGTTGGCCGGTGATGCATATCTGCGAATCAATGCCAGGTTCCGCAGCGAGGGCTTTGACTAACGGCGCCATCTTGATGGCTTCTGGACGGGTACCGAAGATCGAAAGGATTTTAATCCTTGAATGATGGCGAGCGATGATGTCTTCCTCGCGCAGTTTGAGTGCGCAGCACAATGCAGGCCCAAGTTTTATTGAGACTTGAGCAAGCTGTGTTATCTGAATTTTGATTAATACCGGGAGATCAGCGTGAGCGCTGATGATCACTTCATGTGAGAGGGTGTATCGCCTGTAAACCCGGAAGCGGCGGGATTATTAGCATCGAAGGGAAATGTTTTAAAGAATTATATGAGGTTATTTATTTAATAAATAAGTTTGAAACTTTTGTAATGATGGTCTGTCTTTTTTGGGTTTTGTATTTTTTAAGAAGTTTTTGTTTTTGTCGTTTTATTAATCGTAAGCTATTGTTTTTTATGTATTTAATTATTTTTTGTCCGTTCGTCGATATGTGTGAATTATTGGCTGGGTATAGCAGTCGCGATCGGTGGTATTTGCGTTATGGTTTTGTTGAAAGTCAGTCACTTAACTGACGCCTGAATAATGTCACGATACACTGGATATTCTTTTTGAACTAATAAAGTTTCTTGTGAGTGCGCGGTCTCTCAATAGTAGTGGGTGGAGTGTTCTGTTGCTCAATATGAACTTCATCAACGGACTTGGCGGCTGATACTGGCCAATTGTCGATCCCCCATTTATGTCGCAAGTGCGGGCGCCGTCTGACTCGCTGCCCCCAGGTTATTCAGCAGCCATTCGACGAAGCTTCGTGCCAACGGATTGTTCTCGCTGTCACGGTGCGTCAGCAGCGCCCAGTTCGGACCGCGAATGGTGTCTTCCACCAACGGTTGCAACAATCCGCTGTCGCGCGCTGGCCGACTCAACAGTTGGCTGACCAGTGCGATACCGAGCCCCGCGCACGCCGCGTCCAGCAGCAGGCCGGGATCGGAGAAATTCAGCCCCTGATCCTTCTGGCCGACATCAATGCCAGCTTCCACGGCCCAGTGGCTCCAGTCCATTTCGCGCTCACCGTGAAGGGTGGTGCGTTGTTCAACGGGCACCGCCAACAGGTCCGGGTGACACGCCGGGTAGAGGCGGTCGGCGTGCAGCACCTTGAAGCTGCACTCGGCCTGGGAGCTGATGTCGTCGCGCACCGCGAGGTCGATGGTTTGGGTCGTCATGTCCGGGACTTCATCGGTGCTGAAAATCCACAAATCGACTTCCGGATGCTGTCGGCGAAAATCCCCCAGCCGTGGCAGCAGCCAGTGACGGGCAAATGTCGGCGTGGTGTTGAGCACCAGTTGATTGGGTTTCTGATATTGGCCGAGGCGACGAATGCCGACCGCCAGTTGCTGCAATAACGCCTGCGTGGTGCTGAGCAGATCGTGACCGGCATCGGTCAGGCTGACACTGCGTCCGCTGCGAAAAAACAACGGCTGCTCAAGGTACGTCTCAAGCGTGCGGATCTGCTGGCTGATGGCCGACTGGGTCAGGTGCAACTCGTCGGCAGCCTTATGAAAACTGCCGAGGCGGGCAGCGGCTTCAAAGCCGCGAAGGGTACTGAGCGGAGGCCAGTGCTTGAGCATATCGATAAGTTCCTCTAATCACTTTTCTACAAAATCCATCGTTTGTTGGCCTTGTTTTACGGCCGTAGCATGCATGCCAAGACCGCGAAGGCAGTTTTCATTGAACACAATGACTTAACTAAAGGGTGCTTGTCATGCAGCAGAACGAACTTCAAAACAGTGGCTGGTGGATGCCGGCAGAGTGGGTGAAACACGCCGCGACCTGGATGGTCTGGCCGCACAATCAGGCACTTTGGGAATCGGGCTGGCGTGTCACCTTGCCGTTGGTGCAGGAAGATTTCGCCCGGGTGGCCAACGCCATCGCCCGCTTCGAACCGGTGAAAATGGTGGTCGATCCATCGGCAGTCGCCAGTGCTAAAGCGTTGTGCGGACCCAACATCGAATTGATCGAGTTGGCCGTGAATGACAGCTGGTGCCGTGACTCCGGCCCGAGCTTCGTCTGCCACCCGCAACACAGCCTGGCCGGTGTGAGCTGGCGTTTCAACGCGTGGGGTGGCAAGTCGGCGCACGACCTCGACGAAAGCCTGGCCCGCCGCGCACTCAATCGCCTCGGCGTGCCGTGTTTCGGCACCCCGCTGAGTAACGAAGGCGGCGCGATTCATGTCGACGGCGAGGGCACGCTGATCACCACCGAATCGGTGCTGCTCAACCCCAATCGCAACCCGGGCATGACCAAGGCTGAGATCGAGGAAATTTTCACGCGGCTGCTGGGCGTGAAGAAAACCATCTGGCTGCCGGGTGATCCGGACTACGTGACCGCAGACGTGACCGACGGCCACGTCGATGGCGTCTGCGCCTTCGCCCGCCCCGGTGCGTTGCTGGTGGACGCCACCCACGACAAACAGTCGGTGTATGCCGAGGTTGCACGGGAAAACCGTCGCGCGCTGGAACTGGCCACCGATGCCCAAGGACGCAAGTTCGAACTGATCGAGCTTTATGAAGCCTCCGAGGCTGTGGACACCGAAGCCGAAGTGTTCTGTGCCTCGTACACCAACTTCTACATCGCCAACAACGCGATCATCATGCCGGCCTATGGCATCGACGCCGACAACGCGGCGGCCGAAATATTGGCTCAGGCGTTCCCGGGACGTGAGGTGGTGCCGGTGCGGATTAATCACTTGGCCCATGGCGGCGGCGGGGTGCATTGCATCACCCAGCAGCAACCAGCCTGGCCAGTGCAGGGGTGATGCCATGACTCTGTTGACGATTGCCACCACCCAGATGCCGTGCACCTGGGACTTGCCGAAGAACCTCGATCAGGCCGAGCAGTTGGTCCGTGAGGCGGCGGCGAAGGGCGCTCAGGTCATCCTGTTGCAGGAGCTGTTTGCCACGCCGTATTTCTGCATCGAACAAAGCCATCAGCATTTGGCGTTGGCCGAAGAATATCGATACAGCGGCGTACTCAAACGCTTTGCTGCGTTGGCCAAAGAGTTGGGGGTGGTGTTGCCGCTGAGCTGGTACGAGAAGGCCGGCAATGCCTACTTCAATTCCTTGAGCGTGGCCGATGCCGACGGGCGCTTGCTGGGGGTGTATCGCAAGACCCATATCCCCAACGCCATCGGTTATCAGGAGAAGGAATATTTCAGTCCCGGTGATACCGGTTTCCGTGTCTGGGACACGGCGTTCGGGCGCCTCGGCGTGGGGATCTGCTGGGATCAGTGGTTCCCCGAGACCGCGCGCTGCCTGGCGTTGATGGGCGCCGAAGTCTTGCTGTTTCCAACTGCCATCGGCTCTGAACCGGGCTGCGAAACCCTCGACTCTCGTGACCATTGGCAGATGACCATGCGCGGGCATGCCGCTGCGAACATCCTGCCGGTGGTCGCGGCCAACCGCGTCGGCCGTGAAGTGGCGACCACCGATCCAGAGTTGCAGATGAGCTTTTACGGTTCATCGTTCATCTGCAACCACAAAGGCAAATTGCTCGCCGAGGCCGACCGTGACAGCAGCGGCGTGCTGGTGCACAGCCTCGACCTGGCCGCCATGCGCGAAGAGCGCCTGAGCTGGGGCATCTACCGCGACCGTCGCCCGGACATGTACGGGGCGTTGCTGAGTCAGGACGGTCGTCACCTTCATGCACGCTGGAACACTCAAGGAGTCTGACATGCGCATTCCCCACAAGCTGTTGCTCGGCGCCTTGGGATTGGCAATCGCCTCGTCGTCGCTGCATGCCGAAGAGAAAACCCTGCGGCTGTACAACTGGGCCGATTATTTCGCGGAAGACACGCTCGCCAGATTCACTGCCGAAACCGGGATCAAGGTGATCTACGACGTCATGGACGGCAGCGAAACCCTGGAAGCCAAGATGCTCGCTGGCGGCAGTGGATATGACCTGATTTTCCCCGGCGACACCGTTGCCGAACGCTTGATGCGCGCCGGCAGTCTGTTGCCGCTGGATCGCTCAAAACTCACCGCCGTGGACGATATCGAACCCGGTTTGCAGAAACTGCGCAGGCAGTACGAAACGTCGAGCCAGGCCACCGTCCCCTATACCTGGGGCACCATCGGCCTGACCTACAATGACGAACAGATCAAACAGCGCTTGCCGGACGCCCCCGTCACCAGTCTGGACATGCTGTTCAAACCGGAACTGGCTGCGAAATTTGCCGACTGCGGCATCGCGATGATCGACTCGCCGGACGAAGTGCTGGCGGTGGTGCTCAATTACCTCGGCCGCGACCCGCGCAGTGCCAAGCCTGAAGACCTGGCGGCGGCAAATGAGTTGTTGATGAAGCTGCGGCCATACATTCGCAAGTTCCAGTCGCAACCGGTGACCGATCTGGTGAACGGCAACCTGTGCCTGTCCCTCGGCTACAGCGGCGACATGACCCAGGCGCAACGGACCTCCGACAGCGCCGGCAAGCACACTCGGTTCGAGTACCGCGTACCCCGGGAAGGTACGACGTTGTGGATGGACACCATGGCGATTCCGGTCGACGCCAGACACCCGGAGTACGCCTACGCGTTCATCAACTTCGTCATGCGCCCGCAAAACATGGCCGCCATCACCAACTCCACCGGCTACCCGACTTCCAACGCCAAGGCACGCCCGGACGTCGATGCGACGATGCGCAACAACCCGGACATCTACCTCGATGAGGCCACCTATGCGCGGCTGATTCCGGGCAAGGACATTCCACAATCCGACATGCGCGCGCGGATGCGCACCTGGACCAAGTTCAAGACGGCCACCGCAAAATGAGTGTTATAGACAAGGATTCACACATGCCGACGCGTCGGGGTTTCATCAAACAGGTGTCGGTCATTGCCGGTCTCGGCGCCGCGGCCTCCATCGGCTTCAGCTTTGCGCCAGTCCACGCGGCGAGCCAAGGCCGCTGGCGCATGCCGGATGAGGGCGATCGACACGAGCGCGCCTTTATCGCGTTCGGCGCACAGAACGCCATCTGGGAAGATTTCACGCCCCATGTGCAAGCGGCCCTAGGCCTGATCGCCCGCACCATCGCCCGCTATGAGCCGGTCACCGTGTTCTGCCGCGAGCGCGAGCGGAGCCTGGCCGAACAACAGTGCGGCTCGAGCAACATCACCTACGTCACCACCGAACTCGACGACATCTGGATGCGCGATATCGGCGCCAATTTCGTCATCGACGGCGAAGGCGGGCTCGGCGCCGTGGATTTCAACTTCAACGGCTGGGGCAACAAACAGCAGCATGACAGGGATACACAACTGGCCGCGTTGGTGGCCGACACTACAGATGCCCGTTATCAGCGCAGCGAGCTGGTGGGCGAGGGCGGTGGCATCGAAGTGGATGGCCACGGCACGGGCATCATGACCGAAAGCAGCTGGATCAACCGCAACCGCAACCCTGACTGGAGCAAAGCCGAGGTTGAAGAGGAACTGAAAGAACGTTTGGGGTTGCGCAAAATCATCTGGCTGCCGGGCATCAAAGGCAAAGACATCACCGACGCCCATGTCGATTTCTATGCGCGTTTCGTCAAGCCGGGCGTGGTGGTGGCCAACCTCGACAACGACCCCGATTCATACGACCGCAAAGTCACGTTGGCGCATCTGGAGATTCTCGAAAACGCCACCGATGCCGATGGCCGCAAATTGCAAGTGCATACCCTGTCGCCACCGCTCAATCCGCGCAAAAGTCAGTTCAACCGCCACAACCCGGACTTTGCTGCCGGTTACATCAACTACTTCCTGGTGAACGGCGCGGTCATTGCCCCCGAGTTTGGTGACAAGTCGGCGGACACGAAAGCCTTTGAGCTGTTGTCGCAGCTGTACCCGGACCGGGAGGTGGTGCAGCTGAACATCGACGCCGTCGCGGCGGGTGGCGGCGGGATTCACTGTGTGACCAGCCATCAGCCAGCGGCTTGAACGGGATGGACGCGGAACCCAGGCATTCAGGCGATTGCAAAACTCAAATCCGGAAGCGACTGAGAAGTTTGTCTTGCTGGCCGACGTGGTCCACCATCGCCGAGCATTGGTGAACCTGCTTGTCCGCGCTGGCGGATACTTCAAGACTGATATCGCGGATGTTCGTCGTGTTGCGATTGATTTCCTCGGTCGTGGTGCTCTGTTCTTCAGCAGCAGCGGCAATCTGCAGGTTCATGTCATTGATGCGATAAATGGCCTCACGAATCCGCTCGAGCGTGTCATTGGCTGCATTGGCGTCCCCGGCAGTCTTGCTGGCCGTGTCACGGCTTTGCTGCATTCGCACTTGGGCGTGTTTCACACCGGTCTGCAATTGATCAATCATCAGGCGTATTTCCTGAGTGGATTGCTGAGTACGCGAGGCCAGTGAGCGCACCTCGTCAGCCACCACGGCGAAACCGCGTCCCGATTCACCGGCACGTGCTGCCTCGATGGCCGCGTTGAGTGCGAGCAGATTGGTCTGGTCGGCGATGCTGGTGATGACCGCCACGATCGATTCGATGCGTTGACTGAGCGTGGACAATTCATTAATCGCATGACCGGTGTCGTCCATCTCGTCAGCCAATCGCTTGATCGCACCCGTTGACCTGGAGACCAGGGCCACCCCGTCTGCTGTTTCCTCGGTGGCAACGATCGCCGCCTCGGCAGCGGCTTGGGCATTGCGCGCCACGTCCTCGGCTGTCGAGGCCATCTCGGTCATGGCGGTAGCGAGTTGATCCAGTTCCTGCAACTGAATCTGCACGCGACTGGCTGCCTGATCCGCTTCACACGACGTTGCGGTGGTGCTCTCGCGGACTTGTTGCGAGCTGTTTTTCACATCGCCAATGAGCGCTTTCAGGTTCTGCAGGAACTGGTTGAACTCCCTGGAGACCAGCGCAATTTCATCATTGCCGGACACGGGTAGTTGGCGGGTCAGGTCGCCCTCTCCGCGATTGATGTCAGCCAGCGACTCCTTGAGTTGATCCAGCGGCCAGAGTAGCCGCCTGACCAGAAGACCCAATATCAACAGGCTAAGCAGTACGCCCAGGCCAGTACCGATGACGGCTCGCCAACTCAGGGTACGGGCTGCGGCCATGACGAGGTCCTGATCCAGCACCACACCGATGTACCAATCCATGCCCTTGAGATCAGTAAGCGGAATGAAAGACACCAGCAGGGACTTTCCACTGCTGCTGACTTCTTGAAGTTGACTTGTCAGCGGCAGGGCATTTCCTGCAAAAAGCTCGCTGTAGGGTTTGCCATTCAGTTCCGCGTCCGGATGAGAAATGATGTTGCCGCTTTTACTGAGCAGGAACGCGTAACCGGCGCCGCCGAAATCCAGTGTATTAATGGTTTCTGCTACCGCAGTCAGGCGGATGTCACCACCGAACACCCCGATCGGACGACCCGCATCGCTGATCCTGGCGACAGCCGAGATCAGGATTTCACCTGTGGTGGAGTCTTTGTAGGGTTCGGTTAACACCGCTTGGCTACCTGCTTTGCCGGTCGCGTACCAAGGGCGGGTGCGACCGTCATAATCGGGTTTCGGATTCCAGGCTGCAGTGTTCTTGATGGGTTTTCCATCGGACTCAAGGGCGCCGAATACCAGCTTGAATTCTTCTTTCAAAATGGGTGAATCAATGATTCTTTGGGTCGTTTGCGCACTGTACTGACTGTCGATCGCCTGGGCGGCCAAATCCATCAGGTGAAGTTTGCCGTTTAGCCAGTTTTCGATCTGACGCGCCACGGCGTTGCTGGATTCGGAGATGCTCGCCTCAACCTGGTTACGCAAAATCGAGCGTATCTGTCCTACCTGGACCAGCGACAGGAGACTGGTCGTCACGAACAGCACACAAGCAGCCACAAGGCTCACCTTGTAACGGATTTTCATCGAAGACTCCAAAGGATGCTCGAAACAGAGCAAGTACCAGGGCATCCAGCCCTGGAGGACGCCATCGCCAGCAAGCCGGCTCCTACAGGTAAACATGGTCCTGTAGGAGCGAGGCTTGCCCGCGAAAGCCGTTACGCGGTATCGCGCCGGGCTAGAAGAATCCCAACGGATTGATGTCGTAGCTCACCAGCAGGTTTTTGGTCTGCTGATAGTGATCGAGCATCATCTTGTGGGTTTCACGCCCGACGCCGGACTTCTTGTACCCGCCGAACGCGGCGTGCGCCGGGTACAGGTGGTAGCAGTTGGTCCAGACACGACCGGCCTTGATCGCGCGGCCCATGCGATAGGCGCGGTTGATGTCGCGGGTCCAGAGGCCGGCGCCGAGGCCGAACTCGGTGTCGTTGGCGATGGCCAGGGCTTCGGCTTCGTCCTTGAAGGTGGTGATGCTCACCACCGGGCCAAAGATTTCTTCCTGGAACACGCGCATTTTGTTGGTGCCCTTGAGCAGGGTCGGCTGGATGTAATACCCGGTCGCCAGATTGCCCTCGAGTTTTTCCACCTTGCCGCCGGTCAGCAGCTCGGCGCCTTCGCCCTTGGCGATTTCCAGGTACGAAAGGATTTTGTCGAATTGCTGCTCGGACGCCTGGGCGCCGACCATGGTGTCGGTGTCCAGCGGGTCGCCACGTTTGATCGACAGCACTTTCTTCATCACGACTTTCATGAAGTCGTCGTAGATCGACTCTTGCACCAGTGCGCGGGAAGGGCAGGTGCAGACTTCGCCCTGGTTGAAGAACGCTAGTACCAGGCCTTCGGCGGCTTTTTCGATGAAGGTTTCTTCAGCTTGCATGATGTCGGCGAAGAAGATGTTCGGCGACTTGCCACCCAGCTCCACGGTGGACGGAATGATGTTTTCGGCCGCGCATTTCATGATGTGCGAGCCGACCGGGGTCGAGCCGGTGAAGGCGATCTTGGCGATGCGTTTGCTGGTGGCCAGGGCCTCGCCGGCTTCTTTGCCGAAGCCTTGCACGACGTTGAGCACGCCTGGCGGCAGCAGGTCGCCGATCAGCTCCATGAGCACGGTAATGCCCAGCGGCGTTTGTTCGGCAGGCTTGAGCACCACGCAGTTACCGGCGGCCAGGGCCGGGGCGAGTTTCCACGCCGCCATCAGGATCGGGAAGTTCCACGGGATGATCTGCCCGACCACGCCCAGCGGCTCATGGAAGTGATAGGCCGCCGTGTTTTCGTTTATTTCCGCCGAGCTGCCTTCCTGGGCTCGGATGCAACCGGCGTAGTAGCGGAAGTGGTCAACGGCCAACGGGATGTCGGCGTTGAGGGTTTCACGCACGGCTTTGCCGTTGTCCCAGGTTTCGGTGACGGCCAACAGTTCCAGGTTCTGTTCGATGCGGTCGGCAATTTTCAACAGCGCTAAAGAGCGATCCTGCACCGATGTCTTGCCCCAGGCATCGGCTGCAGCGTGGGCAGCGTCCAGGGCCTTGTCGATGTCTTCGGCCGTGGAGCGCGGGAATTCGGCAATTGGTTGGCCGTTCACGGGCGAGGTTGTGGTGAAGTACTGACCTTTGACTGGCGCGACGAACTCACCGCCGATGTAGTTACCGTAACGAGATTTGAAGGAAACGATGGCACCCGGAGTGCCAGGGTGGGCGTAGTTCATGGTGGCGTTCTCTTGTTGTTTTTTGTTGTGGCCGTCCTTTGGACGGCCACGGTCAATTGCACAAGCCCGACAGGGTCAGGAGCCCTGAGGGGTTTCCCCACGCGCCAGACGGGCATTGATGTCTTCAATGACTGCCGGCAAATCAACGATGGTGTCGATCAAGTAGTGGGGACGAGAGCCTTCGAACATCTTGATGATGCGCGCGCGCTCCTCGGCCAATTCCTCCAGGGACAGATCCTTGAATTCCTCATAGGTCAGGCCCAGAGCATTGCCGGAGCAGGTCAGCGCGACGGTCCACATACCCGCGCTGCGACCTTCGAGAATGCCGGGCCAGGTGTCATCGACCTTCACGCACGCGGCGACGTCGCTGATCCCCAGCGCAATCACGTTGGCCAAGGCTTGAGCCGGGTGCGGGCGTCCATTGGGCACTTCGTCGGTTGCCACGACGTAGTCGGTGACATAACCGTTCTTGCGCGCCAGCTCTACGACTTTCTCCATGACCACGGCCGGGTAGCCTGAGCAGGAACCGATTTTCAGGCCCTTGTCGCGCAAGCCGTTGATGGTGTCGAGCGCACCAGGAATCAGCGCCGAGTGCAGGGCGATCTTTTCGATCTGCAGCGGCATGAAGCGCTCGTAGAGGGCGGTGACATCATCATCGGTTGGCAACCGGCCGAAGGCGGCATGGTAGCGATCGGCAATCTGCGGCTCGTTGCACAGTGTGCGGATGTGATCCCACTTGCCCATGCCCATCGGCCCGCGAGCTTCTTGCAAAGAGACCGCGACGCCGAACTCGGCAAAGGCTTCGACGAAAATCTGAGTCGGTGCGAACGAACCGAAATCAACGACGGTGCCCGCCCAGTCCAGAACCACGGCTTGCAGTTGAGAAGGTTGTTTGTAGTCCATGATGATTGCTCCAGTGATGGGTGAGTGATTAATTCGGGTTCAGGAGTTGGTGCCGACAATGACGGGTTGCACCGGAGCCGAGGCCAGTTCCTTGGTTTCCAGCGTTTTGGGGCGACTGTTCCAAAATGGAATCAACATCAAACTGGCCAGCAACGCGGCGACGGTGAACACCAGGAAGATGGTGGTGGTGTCGAAATATCCTGGTAACAGGCCGCCGAGGACCGCACCTATCGAACCGCAGCCGTTGACGAAGCCTGCAGCGGAGGCCGCACCGTCCTTACTGCCGAAATCAATGGCAGCCGAGCCGCTCATCATCGAGTCTGGCCCGTAGAGTGTCAGGCCCATCATGAAGAGCAGGCCAACCACCATGTAAAGGCTTCCGCTCTGCATGGCGGGGACGAACAGAGCAAGGCAAACGGTCAGGAGAACCAGGCTAAGGACACAGGCCGGCATGCGACGAGCGCCGAAGTATTTATCTGATGCGATACCAATGAGGATCGGCCCCGCCAGACCCGCTAGTTCAAAAGCCGTCGGAACGATTGCGGATGCCACTTTGCCAATCTCCGGCATCCGCTCGTAGATAATGACTGGCCCCCACAGGAGGATCGCGTAGCGCGCTGGCTTGAGCATGAAATAGGCGAGGCCGAGTACCAGCACGGTTCGATTTTTCGTCGCCGTGCGCAAGCCGGCCCACATACTTTCGCGCGGAACTGCGACCTTGCTGACAGGTTCGATTTCGATCTCGACAGGAGGCAGCCCGACATCTTCTGGCTGGTTGCGCTGCAGGATAAAAAACAATACCGCTACAACCAGTACCACCACGGCGCTGCTGATGAACGCTATGCGCCAGTCATGGTATTGGTTGTAAGCCCACCAACCGGCAAACGGTGTTGCTACCAGCCCCCCGAAGGCGTAGCAGGTGCTCCAGTAACCCAGGACGCGGCCACGTTCGCCAGTGCTGAAGAAACTACCGACGTTCTTGCACAGGCCAGACCATCCGGTGGACTGAGCAAGGCCCTGGATCAACATGCAAGAGGCGAAAATCGGCAAGGTGGCGTAAGTACCCATAAGCAGGGCAGCTAACGCGGAAATGACGAGCCCGCTAAGTACCACGACCCTCGGGCCGAAACGGTCAGAGAAGTTGCCCCAAAGAAACTGTCCTACTGCATATGCGGTTAGATAGATGGCATCGAGGTTGGCCATCATGGTCTTTTCGAGCACAAAGTTCGGGTCTTCGCCAATACCCAGTTTGGCGACAGAAAACGCCTTGCGGGTAAAGTAGAAGGCGGCATACGCCACCCAGGTGATGAGGAAAATCTGCACGCGCCAACGCTGGAGCGATTTCCAGCCGGTTGCGAGAGGACTTGTAGCATTCTTGTTCATGGTGTTCTGATCCCGTATGTGGTGCCAGACAGCGCAAATTAATGGGTTTTGTTTTTGTTTTCGGTACAGAAAATCTGTCCACGCACACGACATCGACTAGATGGCGGTGAGATGGCATCAGGCTTTAAGTATTAAATTGCCGCGGTCGCTGACTTCTGCTCGGCATTGCCTGGCGATAAGTCACCGAATCCATGTTTAAAAAAAGATCCCTGTCCAAAGGTGCTACCCATTGCACCTGTGCTCGAATTGACAAGAACCTTTAAAGGGGCGGTCAGCCTGTCGGCTGTTGCATGTCGACGTTCATCGCCACAAGGCTGTCGGCGATGGCGCGCAGCAACTGATGGACGATGTATTCGTCGATCTGGCCGATGCAACCGATACGGAAACTGTCGGCTACCGTCAGTTTGCCGGGGTAGATGATGAACTGACGGGCTTTGAGTTCATCGTAGAAGCGCTTGAACTCGAAGTTCGGATGTTCCGGGCTGAAGAACGTGGTGATGATCGGCGACAGCCAACGGTCTTCAAGCAATGTTCTGAAGCCAAGTTCGCGCATGCCTGAGACCAGTACATCGCGATTGCGGGTGTAACGTGCCAGACGGCCGTGCACGCCGCCTTCGGCAGTGTGTTGCTCCAGGGCTTTATGGAAGGCTACAACGCTGTGGGTCGGCGGCGTGAAACGCCATTGGCCAGTGCGCTCCATGTAAACCCACTGCTCGTAAAGGTCGAGGCTGAGTGAATTGGCTCGGCCTTTGGCGGCCTCGATCACGGAGCGACGGATGATAACGAAACCGAACCCCGGAATTCCCTCGATGCATTTGTTGGCAGAGGACACCACCACGTCAAAGGCGATTTCATTGACCGTCAAAGGCACGGCTCCGAAGGAACTCATGGCATCGATGATCAGGCTCTTGCCATGTGCCTTCACCACATCGGCTATTTCGCGCAGCGGATTGAGAATGCCGGAGCTGGTTTCGCAGTGGACGAGGAAGACGTTGGTGACGTCGGGATTGTCCCTGAGCAGGGCGTCCACTTCCTCGGGTTGGGGCGGCAAATAATCCCCTTTGTCCAGGGTGATGAACGCGCGACCCAGATACTCCAGGGTCTTGGTGGCACGTTGGCCGTAGGCGCCATTCATCAGCACTAGCGCTTTGCCGTCGCGAGGGATGGCGGTGGCCAAAGCAGCCTCCACCGAATAGCTGCCGCTGCCTTGCAATGGCACGCAGACGAAGCTGTCATCTTGTATGCCTGCCATGCTGAGCAAGTTCTGGCGAACTTCAGCAGTGACTTGATTGAAGGAAACATCCCATGAACCCCAGTCGCGCAGCATCGCTTCCTTGGTGGCTTTGGAAGTGGTCAACGGGCCTGGGGTCAGCAGGTAGGGTTCACCCAAGGCGGGTGTAGCCAGCGCCTGTGTGGTCGGAAATTCAGCTTTGGTCATGATCTTCTCCGGCGATGTTGTTTTTGTAAGGAGTGATGCATGGGTCAATAAAAACACTCGCTTACAAATAACTGAAATCGATTTATCACATGTCAATAACAAGCTGAGCTTATAAGTGGAATTGCTGGACTTTGCGCCCTGGTCAGTGCGAGTCCATTGGCACTCGGGTTCAGATCGACGCGCCCTTGGTGATCAAGGCCGCTGGGGTGGCGCAACGCACCCGCGCTGTAAACAAAAAAACCGCCCGGCCAATGGCCAGGCGGTTTTTTGTTGGCAAGCGTAAACGTTTCGCTGCGTGATCGAGGCGTTAGCCCTTGTCTGACTTGCCAGCCGCCGCCGCGAATTTCGCCAGGCGCACATCCAGTCGACGGGGGCGCAGGTTGTGGTCCTCGGCATGCTCCTTGCGGCGAATGGCGTTGCGCACCATCAGCGAACCCAGGTAACGGATCGGCTCCGGTGGGAAATGGCCGAGTGGGCCTTGCACCAGCGGCGAGCGTGTCCAGGGGTTGTCTGCCCCCAAAACCAGCGATGAGAGGATTTGCCCTCCCATATGACACGGACCGACGCCGCTGCCGGAATAGCCGAAACCATAAAAGATGTTGCCGTTCGCGCCCATGCGCCCGAAGAAAGGTAGCCCGGTGACGGAGCGATCGGACGGGCCATTCCAGGTGGCGGCGATGCCCACATCGGCAAAGTCCGGGAAGAACTCTGCCAGGGTGTTGCGCAACAATCCTTTGTAGGGCGAAGGCTGGTCGAATACGGGAAGGATGCGCCCGCCGTAGGCGAAGGTATTGCCGCCTTTGCCGAGCATGATCCGGCCGTCCGGGGTGTTGTGGTAGTAGTGCACGAAGATGCGTGAGTCGAGGACGGTGACCCCGCTGGTCAGACCGATCCGCTCGAGCAGGTCAGGTCTTGGCTCGGTAATGATCATGTCACTGGAGACGATGGCTACCGAACGTTCGAACTGTGGAAAGGCACGCGCCATCCAGGCGTTTATCGCCAACACGACCCGGTCGCAGGTCACGTTCCCGTTCGGCGTGTTGACGATGGCTGGCAGCCCCTCTTCCAAACCGGTCATCGGCGAGCCTTCGTAGATGCGTACACCCAATTCCAGTGCGACTCGACGCAGACCGCGCACCAGCTTGCCCGGTTGCACACTGGCGGCCGCAGGCGAGAACCAGCCTTCAATGTGTCGGGTAGAACCCGCCATCCGCTGCACGTCAGCTAACGCGCATTTGGAGAAAGAGTTGATGCCGTTGCGTTCCAGCGCGGCGATCACGCCGTCGGTCGAACCGACCTGAGCGCGGTTAGTCGCCGTGTAAAGCGTGCCATCGAGACGGTAATCGGCATCAACCGCGTACTTCTCGCAAAAGCTGCCGATGGCGTAGATGCTTTGCTCCGATTCCTTCACCAGGCGTATTGCCTCTTCGACGCCGAACAAACGCTCCAGGGTGAAGTACTTGGCCGACCAGGACAGCGCGCAGCCGCCGTTGCGCCCACTGGCACCGGCACCGCAGATGTCGGCTTCGACGATGACCACGTCCAGCTCCGGATTCTGTTCCTTGAGCATGATGGCGGTCCACAAACCGGTGTAGCCACCACCGACGATGCAGACATCGGCGCGGGTGTTCTGTCGCAGCGGCGGGCAGGGCGAATCGGGTTGAGTTTTCAGGGCCTGATCGAGCCAGTAGGGGCGCATGGGGTCATCTCCGTTGGAGCGGTTTGGGGGCAGGGTTCAGGAAGCAATCAGCCGCACGCAGCGACCACGATCATTTCCACGCGCCAACCGGGGTCGATCAGATCCGCCAGGGTACAAGCTCGCGTGGGGGCATGGCCTTCGGGAAAGAATTCGTCCCAGACCTTGTTGAGTCCCGCATAGTCCTCGCGATGGGCGAGCAGGATACGCACCGAAAGCACCTGCTTGCGGCTGCTGCCGGCACTGAGCAATAGCTGCTCGATATTGGCGAGCACCTCGTGGGTCTGTGCCTCGATATCGCCACTGAGGTCCGTGGCAACCTGGCCACCGATGTAGAGGTGGTTGTCGTGCCGGACCATGTCCGAACGGCGTTTTATCGCGGCGAAACGTTCGATTTCCATTAAGCATTCCTGGGTTGATACGGGGGCGGCAGTGTTCGAACACTGGTCTGAGGCTTGCGAAAACCATGCTTGCAGTTCATCGTCTATAAATAAAATCGATTTAGCATATGCATGAATAAGTTGAACCTATGCCAAGGCATCCCCAATGACGATTTCCCATACCCAACTCAAGGCATTCCACGCCGTTGCCATGAATGGCAGTTTCACGCGCGCGGCCGAGCAGCTCTGCCTGTCTCAACCGGCGGTGTCCGATCAGGTTCGCAAGCTCGAGGATTACTACGGGGTGATGGTGTTCTACCGCGACAAGCGTCTGGTGCGCCTGACTGAAGTGGGCGAGCGGTTGTTCGGCCTGACCCGGCGCCTGTTTGATATCAGTGTCGATGCCCACGACATGCTGATGGACTACCGCACTCTGTCCACGGGAACCTTGAACCTCGCCGTGGATGCGCCGGTGCATGTGCTGCCCTATGTCGCACGCTTTTGCAGTCGCTACCCCGGGATCGATGTGAAGATTGAAACCGCCAATACCGATGAAGTGTTGCAGCGTTTGTTCGGTCATCAGGCCGACATTGCTCTGTTAGGACGCAATATCGAAGACGACCGACTGCTGTCGCTGCCCCTGCGTAGCGACCCGATGCTCGCGTTCGTCGCGCTTGACCATCCCTGGGCGCAACGTGAATCCATCAGCCTTGGCGATCTGCACGACACGCCACTGGTCCTGCGCGAAAAAGGCTCAGTGACGCGCCAGTGCCTGGAGGAAGAGATGGCAACCGCAGGCTTGCGCATCCGCAAGGCGATTGAAGTGGATGGCCGTGAAGCCGCGCGCGAAGCCGTGGCGATAGGCATGGGCGTCGGTGTTGTCTCGGCGACCGAGCTTGGCTTCGACTCGCGGCTTCGCGGGTTGCCAATCGTCGATTGTCAGCGGCGCTTCACCGAGACCTTGGTGTGCCTGCGCGCACAGAGTTCCCGGCGAATCCTGACGACCTTTTTTGACATGGTTCGAGAGAGGCTGGCGGAATGAGGTTCGGGATTCGGATGGATGCTATCCGCCAGCTGCGACCCTGTATGCCAACCGCTATAGCCCGCAGGTATGAATCACTGGCCAGATTCCACGCGTTGTATAGCTTCGAGAAGCTGGCCGTCGAAATACTCGGTGTCATCTCGTTCCTGCGCTTCCAGGCGACGCTTTGCCTCGGCAAGCATGTGTGTCACAGCGATGCCCTGATTCAAAAAAGTGGCGACCATCAGATTATTCAATTTTGCGAGAGGTGTATCCCATGCCTCCCGGCAACGCTGCGTCAGTCCGGTGGAGGCATCGCCATACCAAGGACCTATTAGTGTCGAAACTGTCAGGTTGGAAGTGGCAGCCTGCTGGTTGCGACGAGGCGATGGGCCGAAAGTTGACCGTTGTGTTCAGCGGCATCAACAATCGTAATTTCATATGAATGCGTGAGACTTATGCGTTACGACGAACAAGCCTGTCTGGCCGAAATTTACCTCGAAGATAGCTACGTGCTCGCAATCGAAGAGGGAGAATCAACCTTGGTATTTGCCATGGATTTGGTACTTCTTGAGTCGCACCCGTTTTATAAAAAACCAAGCGCAGGTGAACGCTACTGCTATCGAAGGGCCGACATTCTGTTCCGTGAAACGGAGAGCGTGAGCTGGCAGAAGAGAAGCGATCGCGTTTCCGTAGATGCGAACGGCGAGGTTGATTTGGGAAATATAGACACGTTCGTGGCGGACGGACGCAACTACATGCTTTCCGGTGATTGGGGCGCTGTATCGGTGACGTGCGAAGCGCTCATGGTGAAATTCCACCATGATTGATGCTTAAGGCTGCTGTCACCAAGGTGAATGAGTGCTTGCGACCCATTGCTGCCGGTCAGCACCGGCAGAAACCAGCCATACGGACCTTCGGCTATTGCTTCAACACAAACATGGGCCAGAGCGCCAAAACCGCGCATCCTGACGGTCTGAGCGGAGGAGTTCGACCTGCCGCCCTCCCACGAATGCGCAGGGTCGTCCGACTCAGCGGTTCTTCAGCATCCTGCTAGGGCAACGTGTCGCGCTTGGCGAAGATCCTTGCCATTTCCGCCGCGTTCTCGGTCCCCCAGGTGCACAGCGGGACAATCGCGTCAGACAAGCTGCTACCGAGCAGGGTCAGCGTGTAGTCCACGCGCGGTGGCACTTCTTTGTAGTCGGTCCGCGCCAGCACGTGGTCGGCTTCCAGATCCTTCAATTGCTGGATTAGCACCTTATCGCTGACGCCCGGGATCAAACGCTTGAGCTCGCCGTAGCGCTTCGGACCGTCGCGCAGGAAAAACAAGACCAGCGGTTTCCACTTGCCCGAGATGATGCGCAGCGTGGCGTTGAGCCCGCAACCGGTACCGCAGATTTCAGATGTCTTCGTCATTTTTTGATACTTACCAAAAGGTGCATACTTGTCCTTAGGTTATCAGAGCTGCATCCTCGTCCTCAAGCAAGCAATTTCCTGCTTGGGTACGAATCCAACGAAGGGTGCACGACATGACCAGACTGAATGGAAAGACCGCTGTGATCACTGGTGGCGCTACCGGCATCGGCCTCGCCGCCGCAAAACGCTTTATCGAGGAGGGCGCCTTCGTCTTCATCTTTGGCCGCCGGCAGGAAGCGCTCGACGCCGCTGTCGCCGAACTCGGGCCCAATGCCCGCGCGGTGAAGGGCTCTGTCTCCGATCTGACCGACCTCGACCGACTTTACGCGGCGGTGAAAGCCGAGCGCGGAACCCTCGACATCGTCTTCGCCAATGCCGGGGCGGGAAGCCAGCTTGCGCTCGGAAAAATCACCGCCGAGCACATTGACGAAATCTTCGAAACCAACGTGAAGGGTTTGATCTTCACGGTTCAGAAGGCGCTACCTCTGATGGGGCAGGGCGGTTCGATCATCCTGACCGGATCGAGCGCCGGCACCACGGGTGCCCCGGCATTCAGCGTCTACAGCGCAAGCAAGGCGGCAGTGCGCAACCTCGCGCGGACCTGGGCCGAGGACCTGAAGGGTACCGGCATCCGGGTAAACGTACTGTCGCCCGGACCGACTGCGACCGAGCTTGCGAAGGAAGCGCTAGGCGAGGAAGGCATGAAGGTATTCGCCTCGATGAATCCGCTCCAGCGCATGGCCGATCCGTCGGAGATCGGAGCGGCGGCCGCGTTTCTCGCATCGCAGGACAGCAGCTTCATGACCGCAAGTGAGGTCGCCGTCGACGGCGGCCTGGCGCAAATCTGACTCGCCACGCCCGCCGGTCACTCCATCGATATTTGGAACCCGCAGGGCGTGGTAAACCCAAGGAGAATTTATGAGCTACGCAATTATCGGCTTCGGCAATATCGGCCAGGCCCTGGCCAAGGCGTTTGCCCGCAACGGCATCGAAGTAGCCGTTGCAACCACGCGCGACCCGCAAAGCTTTGCATCCACTGCGGCCGCTATCGGCCCCGAGATCATTCCCAAAACACTGGCGGAAGCCGTCAAGGCGGATATCGTCTTTTTGGCTGTCCGTTTCGAGTCGCACCGGGACGTCGCTAAGGCGTTGCCGAGCTGGAAGGGGAAAACCATCATCGATGTGACCAATGCCTACGGCGTGTCTCCTGAGGAACTGGGAGGCGAGCCTTCTTCCAGGGTCGTCGCGCAGGCCTTTACCGTTGGGCGACTGGTCAAGGGCTTCAACCATTTGGGCGCCGCCATCCTTGGCCAGGATCCGGCCGTACAGGGTGGCAGGAGAGTCGTGTTTCTGGCGAGCGACGATGACGGCGCCGCTGCGGAGATTGGTGCGCTGGCGGAAAACCTCGGTTTCTCGCCGATCAAACTGGGCGGGCTTTCGGAAGGTGGACTGCTTGTGCAGGCGCGCGGAAATAGCTGGGGTCAACTGATCTTCAAGGACTTGGTCAAGTTCGACTGACGGATCGTGATCGCAAATGTTGATGCGGTCCTGGCCATCACTTATACGACCAGGTAAGTGCTCAATACTGAAGGAGAGGAATGATGATGCTTGATAATGAAAGAATAATCAGAGAACTCTGCGCCGCTGCGGAAGGGCAAGGAACGGATATCGAGAAGTTTGTTTCCATGTTCTCTGAGGACGGATACATGTGGGATATGGCATCCGGCATGAAGTTTCGCGGGAAGGCCATTGGTGAGTCTATCGCCGGTATGGTCAGTGCGTTCCCCGATGTCCACCGTGAGATATTCAAGATCCATGTCGCGGGAGACGTCGTCGTTGTCGAACTCGCGATTCGGGGAACGCACAAGGGGGATCTGCCTCTTGCTTCAGGGACGCTAGCTCCCACGGGCAAGACGATAGATGTCCCGTCATGCGATGTTTTCCACCTCGAAGGTGGGAAGGTCAAATCTTTCCATTGCTACAACGAGGCTTCTGCGATGCAGCAACAACTCGGCCTCGTACCCGGCTGAATGCAATGGCGCGGGCCTCGGAAATGGTCGCGAGCTCTCGGACCTGAGTCATCGGAACCGAAACCCACTCATTTGCGCGCCGTGACAGGGCGCGCTCGCCGCCTTGTTCATCCCCCGCTCTCAGGAAAGATGCACCCGCCATTGCGGACCAGCGCCTTCACTTCCTCGCTCACCTGCATGGGGTTTTGACTGAATCGAGCCACTAAATCCTCATGGCGCCGCACGTACGACTTCGAATCATGCTTCGCGCTCCAGAGCACAATGTTGATCACAATGGGAATGAGGTCCAGGCCCTTCTCGGTCAACGTGTAAAAGTCCTTGCGTCTGTCGTCGGGGCTGGGCGCCTTCGAAAGAACGCCTTGCTCCTCAAGAAAGGCAAGTCGGGAAGCAAGGACATTGGTCGCGATACCCTCTTCCGATTTCAGAAACTGGCCATACGTCTTCTTTCCAACAAAAACGATGTCGCGAATGATCAAGAGCGACCAGCGGTCGCCGAAAATCTCCACGCCGTAGTTCACCGCGCAATGGGATCGAAAATCTTCTTTAAGAGTTGTCTTCATGGCTGGATCTTAGCATCGCTTGCATGCCGCAAGTAAAATCCTGTAGATCACTTGCTTTTAGCAAGTAAAGCGACCAGCATGGATCGTACGTTGAGTGCACCCGTGGCGCCATTTCTCGCGTCACATCACTCACAAGGAGCATCAACATGCACGTTTTCGTCACTGGAGGGACCGGCCATTCCGGTCCGTATATCATTTCCGACCTCATTGCAGCCGGTCACGAGGTCACTGCGCTTGCCCGGTCGGACAAGTCCGCAGAGGCGGTGTCTGCGCTTGGCGCCAAGGTGCGTCGCGGCGACCTCGATGATCTCGACGGGTTAAAAGCAGCGGCAGCGGATTCCGACGGTGTCATTCACGTCGCGCACAGGCAAGACCTGCTTCCCACCGGAGGCCTCGACGCGGTGGCTGCCGCGGAGCAGGCGATCATGCTCGCGTACGGCGAGGCACTGAAGGGGACCGGAAAGCCGCTGGTCACGTCTGGGAGCATCGGCTCGCCGGGTTGGGAACATCTCGGCCGTCCAGCAACCGAGGAGGATCCCACCCTTTCTGGCGGCGAGAAGTTCAAGGGCACCTTGCGAGTTCGTAACATCGTCGAAACGACCGTACTCGGTCTCGCCAAGCAAGGCGTGCGGTCCTCGGTCGTGCGGATTCCTACCATCATGCACAGCACGACCGACAACGCCGGCTTCCTCCCGATACTGATCGGGCTTGCGAAAGAGAAGGGCGTCGTAGGCTATCCCGGTGACGGCAAGAACAACTGGTCGGCCGTGCACGCCCGCGACCTCGCTGCCGTGTTCCGTCTGGCACTGGAGAAGGGCCCTGCCGGCAAAAATTGGCACGCGGTTGCCGACGAGGCTATTTCGTTCCGCGCCATCGCCGAGGCCATTGGCAGCCGTCTGGGTCTGCCGGCCGTGAGCATTCCCGCGGACGTACTGATGCTGCCGGGTTACTTTGGGTTCCTCGCGAATCTGGTGACGCTGGACCTTCCGGCGTCCAACCTCATCACCCGTCAAATCCTCGGATGGAAGCCTGCTCAACCCGGCCTGCTCGAAGACCTGGACAACGGTCATTACTTCCGTGGCGACTGAGTTGAATTGAGTTGAGCAGGCAACCGGGTCGCAACTGGCCCGGCAGACAGCAATGTCGCGATGCGTGATCCGTTCGGGTAAAGACTCTGTCGACCCGGGATGGCATGAGGGATAACGCACGCGGCTCGGCACTCACTCGATATCAACCGTGAGGTGCCCGTCAAGACAACGAGTCCCCCCAAATTCACGAGGAAACTACACATGACCACTATCAGCATCATCGGATCAGGAGGCATGGCCGCGGCGATCGCCGGTCGTACCGCCAAAGCTGGACACAGCGTTGAGGTGATTAGCCGCGACCCCGCCAAAGCGCAGGCGCTGGCTGATAAGCTTGCAGACGGAGCGACCACAGGGACGTACGGGGCCGCGCCGGCCGGCGACATCGTCATCCTCGCCGTGCCGTACACCGGTGCGGCGTCGGTGGTGGCCGATTACGGGGACGCGCTCGACGGCAAGGTGATCATCGACATCACCAACACGGCCTCTCCGGACCTCACAGGCCTCGTCTCTCCCGCCGGCAGTTCTGGTGCACAGGAGATCGCCAAGATCTTGCCTGCCGGTGCGCATGTCGTGAAGGCGTTCAACACCCTGTTCGGCCACGTCCTTGCCAAGGGTGGACACCTCGACGCGTTCATCGCCGCCGACGATCCGGAGGCCAAGGTACTCGTCTCGACGTTTATCGAGAGTCTCGGGCTGCGTCCGTTGGATGTCGGCGGCCTGCACATGGCCCAGACGCTCGAGGCCCTCGGCCTGATGATGATCGGCCTGGCGAAAAACGGCGCCGGCACCTGGGACATCGCCTTGAACGTCGATATCGGCTGAATCGCCGACACCACGTCCCTCACCGGCAGGTCTACAAGGTATCTGATTAGAAAGGACGCGATCAGATGCGAGAGAAACGGAGAGATTTCGATGAACACACAAAAGAATGTCCAGGTTGTTAAGGACTTCTTTACAGCAATGGGCCGCAGCGATAGGCGAGATCTACTGGCGCTGACTTCCGAAGATATTGAATGGATCATTCCGGGCGAAGACTGGCCGCTGGCTGGCACGTATCGCGGGCACGCGGGATTGGCAGATCTGCTTCAGAAGGCTTCCGAAAAGATGGAAACATCAGTGATGGAGTTCCACGAATTCGTAGCGCAGGGAGACCGGGTTCTGGTCGTCGGCTTTGCCAGGGGGAGAATTAAAGCGACGAACAGGATTTGGGAGGACGATTGGGTCTTCGCCATTACTGTGCGAAATGGAAAACTGACGCACATCCGGGAGTATATCGATACGCAAGCACTGGCCCGGGCCTCCGAGATGGACGCGAGCCCCTTGCCCTGACCCATTGAGCCCACCCGAAACAATTCGCACAGTCAGCGAATACGTTGAACAGCGACAACGGCCCCAAGTGAGTCGGTAACCCACTACGCGGAGGATTGATGATGCTTAACAACAAAGAAATTATCAGAGAACTGTACGCCGCCGGGGAGGGAAGCGGGAAGGACATCGCGAAGTTTGTCTCCTTCTTCTCGGAAGAAGGATATATGCGCGACATTCCTACCGGATTGAAACTGCAGGGGAAGGCTATTGGCGACGCTATCGATGCATTCGCCAGTGCATTTCCTGATGTTCACCGCGAGCTATTCAACCTCTATGTCGCGGAGAATGTCGTAGTCGTCGAGCTTGCAATTCGGGGGACGCATAAAGGTGAGCTGACACTTGCCGCAGGGACTGTCGCTCCAACGGGCAAGACAATAGATGTTCCGTGCTGTGACGTTTTTCACCTGGAGGGTGGCAAGGTCATATCCTTTAATTGCTACAACGCGGCTTCCGTAATGCAGCAGCAACTTGGCCTTGCCAGCAGCTGATGAACGGCGCTGGGGACTGCAACCTTGCTTTGAGCGAATGGTAGCTCCAGGCGGAGAGCTGCCTGTCATGAAGTGCCGCTTTCGACGCGAAGCAACCCTGTAGATCAACCGCCCGCAGGTATGAATCACAGGCGAGATTCCACGCGTTGTATAGCTTCGAGAAGCTGGCCGTCGAAATACTCGGTGTCATCTCGTTCCTGTGCTTCCAGGCGACGCTTTGCCTCGGCAAGCATGTGTGTCACAGCGATGCCCTGATTCAAAAAAGTGGCGACAATCAGATCATTCAATTTTGCGAGAGGTGTATCCCATGCCTCCCGGCAACGCTGCGTCAGTCCGGTGGAGGCATCGCCATACCACGGACCTATTAGTGTCGAGACTGTCAGGTTGGAAGTCATGAACCTGCCTCTGAGAGAAAGTGAAAGGTTGGCGGCACAGCTTTCAGCACCGGCATAGTGAGGGTGCAATGCCTTCACTATGCCGGGTTCAGTGATTACGTCGGTGGAACGAGGTTATCCAGCATTCGATTCACCGCCAATTCCCCGAGCATGATGACCTGCTGAAGCGCCAGCAATGTATTGCGATGGCTGCCCTCCATCATCCCGGCGATGTCGCTGGCCATGACACTGGCCGACGCCATCGACTCGCACGCTTGCACCAGCAAGGTCTCATCATCGACATCCGGGGCGATCATGAAAATGGTGCTGGGTTTGCGTGGAGTGTTCATGAGCGCCGCCGGGTTGAGGTAGAAATCGAGCGCGCGTTCGGCGGCTTCGTGCAGTTTTCTTGAGTCGACGGTTTCGTAGGGGGAGGCCGGATCGGTGTCCGGTGGATTAGGTGTGGGCTTGAACATGGTGAATCTCCTAACGGTGTTAAAGGGGCCATCACCCTCGCTACCAACGACGGGTGGAGGCCATACGCAGGTTGGTAGACCGGCCGTCAGGAACCCCGGCGCGTCCGAAGACGCCCTGCGCATGACCACCATAAAACAGAGACGAAAAAGCCCCCGCATAACAGTGGTGCTGTGCAGCTGACGAAACCGGGCTACCAAACCCGATCGCTGTTTTTCAGCGACGGGGAAACGATAAAGCCCGGTCCATAGACGCACAAGCCGGCGGATTCTGGCGTAACCGTAGGCAACGGCGCAAGGATTTGTAGCCTTTGGGAAGTAACGCGGAATGTCGTTAAACAAGGGCGTTCAACATGCAGGCGCTCGTTTTCAACGTCTGGATGCTGACGGTCTTCAGAGGCGGGCATCAACCCAACGCGGCCAGTCGTCTGTCATCCAGACTGCATTCGCACATTGACATATCGGGAAATGCCGATATCATCGCGGCATGGAATTACTCGAAATATTCAAAGCTCTCTCGAACCGTACGCGCCTTGAAATCTTGAAAGGTTTGAAGGACCCAGCCAAGAACTTCCCTCCGCAAGATGAAGGGGACGTTCATACGGTGGGAGTCTGCGTCAGTAGTATTCAAGAAGGCGTCGGGCTGTCGCAGTCAACGGTTTCTGATTATCTTGCGACTCTGCAACGGGTGGGCTTGGTCGACGTCACACGCATCGGTCAGTGGACCTATTACAAGCGGAATGAAGCAACCATCCGTGTTCTAGCGGAGATCATAGGGAAAGAGCTGTAATTTTTTGCCACATGATATCGAAAAATCCCGATATCCCTTTTTATCGAAATGAGGATTTGCAATGACATAGCACACGGGGCGAGTTACGTCCGAGTACCCGCAGCATTGGTGAGAATTCTCGCCGTAGAGAAAGATCTGTGATTTTTTTTATTACGTCATATCGATAAATCCCGATATCCCTTTTTGTCGAAACGAGGATCAAAAATGAAAGCGCTAATACTTAAGTCATTTGGCGGGCCGCAATCGTTTGAACTGTGCGAGGTGCCCAAGCCAGTGCCGCATACGGGACAAGTCCTGGTGCGGGTACACGCAACCTCCATCAATCCGTTGGATTACCAGGTCCGACGTGGCGACTATCCAGACTTGGTGCAACTGCCGGCCATTACAGGGCATGACGTATCGGGTGTTGTCGAAGCAGTCGGGCCGGGTGTGACGTCCTTCGTGCCCGGAGACGAAGTCTGGTACACCCCACAAATATTCGACGGGCCAGGAAGTTATGCGGAGTACCACGTTGCTGCCGAAAGCATTATCGGGAAAAAGCCTGCCTCGCTAAGCCATCTTGAGGCGGCAAGTCTGACCCTGGTTGGTGGGACGGCATGGGAAGCACTGGTCGTGCGTGCAGCACTCAGAGTGGGGGAAAGCATCCTTGTACATGGCGGCGCGGGAGGCGTCGGTCATGTGGCGATCCAAATGGCAAAAGCCATGGGAGCAAGGGTGTTCACGACCGTGCGCGAAGCAAACGTTGAATTTGTACGAAGCTTGGGGGCCGACGTGATCATCGACTATGAAAAGAAGGATTATGTCGACGCCATCATGCGTGAAACGGGTGGCCGCGGAGTCGATGTCGTGTTCGACACCATTGGCGGCAACACATTGTCGCGCAGCCCCGACGCGCTCGCACAACTTGGCCGCGTAGTCTCGATTGTGGACATTGCACAGCCACAAAACGTCGTTCAGGCCTGGGGCAAGAACGCCAGTTATCACTTCGTTTTCACAAGACAAAACCGCGGCAAGCTGGATGAGTTGAGCGCACTGATTGAGCGCGGGCAGCTGCGGCCACACGTTGGTGCTGTCTATTCGCTTGCCGACATTGCGCTCGCCCATGGCCGGTTGGAAAGTCCCAACAACGGCATTCAAGGAAAAATCGCGATTGCAGTCGAGCCATCGCTCATCCCGTAAGTGCGTACTTTTAACCGTTTAAGTCATATCAGAGGAACGCCATGATTTATGAGATCGCTTTGCTCCCCGTCCACAAAGAACGCATTGAAATGTTCAGGCGTGCATTTGCCGAGGTTGCTCCTCTGCTTACCCGCGCAAAGGGTTACGGCGGCCACTTGCTCGCGCAAGGCATCGAAACCCCGCAGCTATTCAACCTGATCGTGCGCTGGGCTTCACTCGAGGATCACACGCCAGGCTTCGAAGAGAGTGAAGACCATCGGATGTTCATGATGGGCTTACAGGAATATTTTTCGGAAGAACCGACGGTCTATCACATTGAGGGGGCCGCTTTTACTACAGGCGAACATCATCACCCTGACAGTGCCGTTGGCATGCGTAATACCGGTACTAAAAGTTTGTGGCTTTAACACGACTGGGCCGTCGTCGGAGATTTGCAGTCTTGTTGTCGACTGATTTGTAGTGATCGGGGACGGCCCGGTGAAACTTACGACTCAGCTCTCAGAGGCAACAACTGAATCGTCACTGGATTCCGCCGCCAATTTCAATCGGTCCGCCTTGCTGATGTATTTAGACTTGCTGGCCGGTGCCAATTTGGCACTGGCCTTTTTGGCGTGTGCTTTTAACAACTGCTTTATCTTTTTTTGACGATTCATCTTTTCCACTCAGCTTGAAAATTCTTGAATGATGCCTTGCCTGATCGACGCTCGGCGACTGTTCGCACTAACCCTAAACCCGTTTTAAGCCAACAACTCGGTGATCCATCGGGCCTGCCGGGCGACGTCCTGCACCTTTTCCTCGGACACCGCCTGCCGCGCTCGGGCGAAGTGGCTCAGGGTCTGCTGCTTGTGGCGCAGTATGCGCTGCCACTTGACCAGGAACGCCGGGCTGCGTGCCTGCATCTGCAACGGGCCGAAATACAGTTCTTCGGGGGTGTACATCACCGGCCCGGCGCGCTCGGCGACGATGATTTCGTAGAAGAAGCGGTTTTCCCGCAGCAGTTCCTCGCAGAGGATGCGGTAGCCGTTGTCCATCAGCCATTGGCGCAGGGGCTGCTCGCCGCCGTTGGGCTGCAGGATCAGGCGTTCCTCACCGTTCAGGTGTGCTTTGCCGGTGTCGAGGATGTCGCGGATCGTCTCGCCGCCCATGCCGCAGATGCTGATCGCGGTGATCCGGTCTTCCGACTCGATGGCCGCCAGACCATTGGCCAGGCGCACGGTGATGTGCGGGTCCAGGCCACTCTCGCGCACGGTGCGTTCGGCCGAGTGGAACGGTGTCAACGCCACTTCGCCGGCCACCGCCGACGCGATGGCGCCCCGGCGCATCAACGCCACCGGCAGGTAGCCGTGATCCGAGCCGATATCGGCCAGGCGTGCACCGGCCGGCACATGCGCTGCCACGCGCTCCAGGCGCATGGACAATGTCTGTTCGTTCAACCGCAACCCCTTTTCACCACGAACGTTCGGCACGTTGGCCGAATCGGGGCGCCATTCTGTCGAGCAATGCCGTGCATTTCAAATTCTTGCGACCGGAGCCACGGCTAGACCCATCTATTGAACTGATTACATCGCGTATCAACTGTAATGCGCATCAGCGGCATTATCACAACAGGCGGCGACCACTACATTAGAGAGGACATTTTTTCCCAGGTGCCTCTCATGATTCAGAGCATGATGAAAACTGCTTCCCTGACCACTTTTCTTGTCCTGTGTGCAGCCATGTCGGTCACTCAAGCACAACCCTTGCCGCTGGGTAAAACCGCTGCCTTGTATAACGAAGACGTGGAGTGGCGTAGCTTTCCGGCGTTTCCGAAAGAAGTGAAACTGGCGGTCCTGGTCGGTGATCCTGCCAAGCCAGGTCCCTACGTTGTGCGGGTCAAAGTGCCGAACGGCACTAAATTGATGCCCCATACCCATCCTGAAGACCGTATCTACACCGTAATGTCCGGTGTGTTTTACATTGGTTTCGGGACTGTGTTTGATCCGGACAAACTGGTCGCTTATGGCCCGGGCAGTGTAGTGGTGCTCCCGGCCAATACTCCGCATTTCCATTGGGCCCGATCGGGGGAATACATCTCTCAAGTGTATGGAACAGGTCCGCTGGGGCTTGAGTACATTGATAGCCGTGACGATCCTCGTCATGCCTCAAAATAAACAAGAAAAGCGCCTCACCCCTTGGCTCGGTGACGCAAGCGCGAGTACGAAATCAGCATGCTGGTCAGCTCCTGCGTGACTTGGGTGAAGGGTGACACGCGGCGGCTGATCAGGCACACCTCACACGACTCCAGCGGCTCGCGAATCGAAATGCTGATCAGCGACGAGGAAAACAGCTTCATGCCGGGAAGCATGCCGGGCTCCAGGGTCAGGTAATCCGTCTCGGAAATGATGTGCAGGATTTCCAGCAGCGATTCGGTCGTGATCGCGATCTTCGGAGGCGGTAAGCCTTGGGCTTTGAACAGCTCGATCAGATGGCTCTCCGCGCTGCCGATGACTCCCGCCGGCCGGACGCTGATCCACTGGCAATCGGCTAACTCTCGCACTGATCGAGCCCCCGCCAAGGGATGCCCCTTGCGCGCAATCACGCTGGTTTTCGAGCTGTAGAGCCGCTCGATGTGCAGGTCGATATCGCAGACGTCGGGACTCAGCGGACCCATCACAAAGTCGAGCCGGCCAGCGCGAATCATCTCGATCAGCATCCGGGTCTTTCCGCTGGCGACGTGCAGCTGCACCTTCGGAAATCGGCGGGTAAAACTGCTGAAGACCGGCATCAAACACGCGGCCATGGGTTCCGCTGTGACACCCAGGGCGATCTGGCCTTCGGGCGTTCCATTCCACTGCCGGACGTCTTGTACCGCGCGATCGCAATCGAGAATGATCGAGCGAGCCCGGGTCAGGAACACCTTGCCGGCCAAGGTCAGGCTGATGCCTTGATTGGAGCGCACCAGCAAGGTGACCCCGAGCTCTCTTTCCAGACTTTGAACCGACTCCGTCAACGTGCTTTGGGCAACGTCCAGTTCTCGTGCCGCCGAACGAAAGCTGCCCCTGTCGACCACTGAGCAGAACGCTCGCAGCTGGATCAACTTCATGAAGCCGTGATCCAGTTGTTGCCGTTGTGGCCACGGGAAGCGTGAGGGGCATTGCTCGACATTGTGTGGCTGCTTCCGGTGTTCATGGCTGGATCTCCAAACGGCAGGATTGTGATGGGTTGTAATCGTAATCGATTAGATCGTATGCGATGTATAAATAATCTCCCAAAGACCTGGTGATGTCAAAGCGGACGTTGCGCCTTGGTGACGAACGGTGGTGGGCGGAAAAGCCGAAGGTGATCGCTTTTTCCGTTCTTCTCGACCTCTGGATCGCGCCTATAAACTCAGTCCTGTCAGATAGTTACGTAATGTTTGTGCTATCTGACCTTCATTGAAAATCTCAAGGAATCACCGATGAGCAACATTGAAAAAGTCCTGGTTACCGGCAAAACCCACACCGCCCTGAGCAGCTCCGGCATCACATCTCGCGGGCACAACGGCAACCTCGACATCGAACTCTCGACGCCCGGGAGCGCCAAACCGGCCCACGTATTTGCCGCCACCCAACCGCATCCGACGGCCGAGCAGTTGTTCGCCGGGGCTTGGTCGGCCTGCTACATCGCCGCCGTTGGCCTGGCGGGCAAAGAATTGAAGGTGACGATTCCAGCCGACGTGTCCGTCGAGATCGAGGTCGATCTGGGTCAAACCGGTAACGCTTACCTGCTGCAGGCCCGGTTCAATGTGCGGCTGCCAGGTCTGCCACATGAGGTCGCTTGCGCTGTCGCACATGCTGCGGATCAGATGTGCCCTTACTCGAAGGCGACGCGCGGCAATATCGACGTTTCATTTAATGTGCAGTCGGTGTGATCAAACTTATTCCTTTGTTTCCCGGGCTATAAGAAACACCGATCAGGTTCGTTACAGCTCCCGCTATAAACACCCATTTGTCGTTAGGGTCCCTTCAATCGAAGAGGGATCTGCGTAGGGCTGCGCGCCTCAGGAGCCTGTATGTCAAGACACACCAAACACCTTTCCCTGACCCGACGTAACTTTTGCGGCGCTGCTGCGGTGGCCTGTGCCGCTGCACCGCTCGGGTTACTCGGTTTATCCACCAGGACTGACGCTATGACCAATACTTCAACAAAAACCGATAGTGTTTCCGCTGAAATACGCCCCTTTCATTTCAGCGCCAAAGAGTCTGAACTTTCAGAGTTGCGTAGACGAATAGAAGCAACACGATGGCCGGACAAGGAAACAGTCAATGATTCCTCTCAAGGCGTACAACTGGCGACGATCCAGAAGCTGGCCAGACACTGGGCGACTAAATATGACTGGCGGGTAATCGAATCCAAAATCAACGCCGTTCCAAACTTCATCACGAACATTGATGGCCTAGATATCCACTTCATTCATGTCCGCTCAAAACACGAGAATGCGTTGCCCCTGTTAATGGCGCACGGCTGGCCCGGGTCGGTGATCGAGTTGATGAAAGTCATCGGGCCACTCACCGATCCTACCGCGCATGGCGGCAGTGCCTCCGATGCGTTCAGCCTGGTGATCCCGTCTATGCCGGGTTACGGCTTCTCGGAGAAACCGACCGGGGCCGGCTGGAATCCCGATCGTATTGCCGATGCCTACATCGAGTTGATGAAACGTCTCGGCTACACCCGGTATGGGGCGCAAGGTGGCGATTGGGGTTCTATCGTTGTCGATCTGATGGCGGTAAAGGCGCCACCTGGCTTGATCGGTATTCATTCGAACATGCCCGGCGTCATCCCGCCTGAACTGGATGCGGCGCTGTTTCGCGGCGAGCCGGTACCCAGCGGTCTTTCTGAAGAAGAGAAGCGAGCGGCTGATCAACTCGCCAATACTTACAAGCACATCGGTTACGCGATCATGATGGGGGATCGGCCGCAGTCGCTGACAGGTCTCAATGATTCGCCGGTCGGGCTGGCCGCCTTCATGCTTGATCACGATCCTAAAAGCTACGAGATGATTGCGCGATCCATTGACGGCCAACCGGAAGGCCTCACACCGGATGACGTCCTCGACAACATCACGCTGTTCTGGCTGACCCAAACGGCTGTTTCCTCGGGCCGGCTCTACTGGGAGAACAAGTCAACATTCTTCGCCGTCAAAGGCGTCAACATCCCGGTCGCGGTTAGTGTTTTTCCTGATGAACTGTATGCGGCGCCGAAAAGTTGGACGCAGAAGGCGTATCCCAAACTTGTGCATTACAACGAGCTTCCCAAGGGTGGGCACTTTGCTGCGTGGGAGCAGCCGGCGCTGTTCTCACAGGAAGTCCGGGCGGGATTCAAATCGCTGAGGTAATTGCCAAACCCACAAGCATCGAAGAACTGATCTCGTAATGATCAGGAGGGCTCGGTTCGGATCGTTGATCGTCATGCGTGAAAGTGATCCGAACCGAGCAACCCAGGGGCATTCCTTATGAACCAGTCGTCGGTCAACGCAGGTGTTGACGACGGCCAACGCAACGAGCACTTCCGATACCATCGCATGCGATGTATAGTCGGGCTTTGCAGTCCATCCGTCTTTGGCCACAGAGAATGCTCATGAAATCCACCAAAAAGACAGCTGCCCTCGACCTGAAACTTTCCGACTTCCTGTGCTTTGCGGTCTATTCCTCCAACCTCGCTTTCGGCAAGGCTTACAAGCCGATGCTCGAACGCCTCGGACTCACCTACACGCAATACATCACCCTCGTCGTGCTGTGGGAAGAAGACAACCAGACCGTGGGCAGCCTTGGCGAAAAGCTGTTCCTCGAATCCAACACCCTCACGCCGATCCTGAAGAAACTGGAAGCGATGGGTTATCTGCTACGCCAGCGCGACCCGGAAGACGAGCGCCAGGTACGCATCAGTCTCACAAAAGAGGGGCGAGAACTGCGTGAAGGCCTCACGGAAGAAGGCTTCCCGCAAACCGGCCTTGATCCCGACGAATTCGTGCAAATGCAGCAAGCCATTGTGAAATTACGGGACAACCTGATCCGTACTACGAAAGACCGGGAGTAAGCCGTTTCGAATGCAGGGGATGAGTCGCACCCGACGGACTCAAATCAATGAATCTGTCCCGTTATCGCATTATCTCCAGTGGCTACTTAACTGCGCCTGCCGGCCTGATATCTCCGCAAAAAATATCGACGTTGCCACTCTCCGGAGCCGTTTTTACGACGATGTAATACTTACCGGAAAGCAGATCGGGCAGGGCGATCGGTGCACTTCTTGAGAACGACCAGCCGCGTACGGCTTCGCGCGTGGTGTTGACCTTGTCGTTCATTGCAAAGGCCACCGGCCCGGGTTGCTGGCAACTGCCTTTATGGATGAAGGAGTAGAGGCGCAAGGGCAGGGTCGCTCCGCTTGGAGCGCCACTGATGAAGAAGCTGAGTCCGGTTTGCTTGTCCCAATTTGTCAGCGTTACATTGCCGATCTGCCCTGTGTTCTGCCGGGTGGCAACCAACGGGACAGACACGCCATGGTCGGTCGAAGTGGCGCATCCAAACAGGCTTGCGCTGATGATCAGGGGTGCAAGTGAGAGTCTGAGGTTCATTGCCAACTCCTGCGTAAGAACTGCAATGGGTGATTAGCGGGTATAGCTCATTTATCGCCTTCCCGCGTTGCCCGTGCCAATTCCCCCTCACGTTCAGCCAGCCCCTCCAACACTTCCACCGAAGGCACAAAAAACAATCCCCCGGTCACCGCCGTGCTGAAATCGAGCAGCCGGTCATAGTTCCCCTCCGGCCTGCCCACAAACATGTTCTCCAGCATCAGCTCGAGCGGCGCGGGCGAGCGCGCATAGCCAATGAAATAAGTACCGAATTCCCCCGCGCCCGGCCGGCCGAACGGCATGTTGTCGCGCAGGATTTTCACCTCCTGACCGTCCTGGGTGATCGTCGTCAGGGCGCTGTGCGAGTTGGTCGGCTTGACCGCATCATCCAGTTCGATGTCGGACAGTTTCGTTCGCCCGATCACCCGCTCTTGAGCCTCGACGGATAACGCGTTCCAGGCATTCATGTTGTGCAGGTATTTCTGCACCAGCACGTAGCTGCCGCCGCTGAAGGACGGATCTTCATCACCCACAATCGTGAACTCGACGGCTTTGCGCCCGACCGGGTTTTCGGTGCCGTCGACAAAACCGATGATGCTGCGCATGTCGAAGTAGCGGAAACCCTGTACTTCATCGACGACTGAAATCGCATCCCCAAGTGACGAAACCAATTGCGTCGCCAATTCGAAACACAGGTCCATCCGGTCAGCCCGGATGTGCAGCAAGAGGTCGCCGGGCGTGGCGATGGCCCGGCGTCCTGCCAGGCCGAATTCGCGAAACGGGTGCAGCGAAGCGGGGCGCGGATCGCCGAACAAGGTGTCCCACGCGGTGGCGCCAAAGCCGCAGACGCACGACAGATTACCGCCGGGAACGCGTTTGCCGACCGAGCGCACGAGGCCCGCGATTTCTGCACACCAGGCGCGCACTTCTCCTGCAGCGTCGGCGCCGGGCGCCAGTGTCGCCACGATAAAAATCGCGCTGCTGGTGATGAGGCTGTCGACGGATTGAGGCTCGGGTGTCTGGTTATCCATATCAGCGTTGGTCCTTCATTTGCTCGCATCCAGCACAACGCGGTAACGCGCTTTGCCGCTGCGCAGGTGATCGATCGCTTCGTTGACCCGGCTCATGGGAAACAGCTCGACCTGCGGCAGGATCTGGTGACGGGCGCAGAATTCCAGCATGGTTGCCGTGGTACTCGGCGAGCCGACCGGCGAGGCGGACAGGGTCTTTTGTTGGGGGATCAGGTTGAACACATGCACAGGAATAGCGTCGGGCACGATGCCGACAAAGTGCAGTCGCCCCTTGCCGCGCAGGGTGGCGAGCATGGCCGTCCAGTCGAGGTTGGCGTTGGCGGTCACCAGCAGGAAATCCAGGGTGCCGGCAATGGCTTTCAGCGCATCGCTGTCGGTCGAGGCGACGACGTTGTGCGCGCCGAGGCGACGGGCTTCGTCGGTCTTGTTCAGCGACGAGGTAAACGCGGTGACCTCGCAGCCCCAGGCGTTGAGGAAGCGCAGTGCCAGATGACCGAGGCCGCCGATGCCCACTACGCCGACCCGGTCAGTGGGTTTGACGTCGAATTGCACCAGCGGGTTGAACACCGTCGAACCGGCGCAGAACAGCGGCCCGGCCATCGACGGGTCGAGCTCGCCCGGTATCGCCAGCGCCCAGGCCCAGTGCGAACGCAGGCGATCGGCAAAGCCTCCGTTGCTGCCGATGATGGTGGGTTTGGCGGTGCCGCACAGATGGTGGGCGCCGCCGATGCACGAAGAGCAATGCATGCAACTGCCCTTGTACCAGCCGATGCCCACCCGTTGCCCCACTTGGAGACCGCGGACCTGCGCACCCACTCGCACAATGCTGCCGACCACCTCGTGGCCGGGGATAAAGGGGTAGCTGCTGACACCCCATTCGTTATCAATCAGCGACTGGTCGGAGTGGCAGACGCCGCAATATTCCACCGCGACTTCCACCTCTTCATCCCCTAATGGACCGGGGTCGTAGCTGTAACGCTCCAGGGGCGCGCCGGCGGCCATTGCGGCCCAGCCGGTGAAGGACGTGACTTCGCTGTTATCTTTCATGGGATACCTCCAGATCAGGAGACACAAGGGGGGCTACTCAGGCGTCGCCGCGGAGCAAGTGAAGCGGGCGACCGCATGAAAGGATAGTCCCGGATCTGGAACCAAGGGCGCGGACCGACAATCAGTTCTTCCGGATTGCCATTGCACCTTGATCGCTGTCTGAAACCGCAAGCGAGGTGCCAAGCCGCAGCACCTCACTTTGAACGACGCAACGCAATCAGGCTTTGCTGGCTGCCAGATAAGCGCCAAGGCGTTGTCCCATTTGCTCGCCCAAGGCTTGCAAGGCACTGAACGGACGGACCATCACCTCGAACTCGACGATTTTCCCTTGTTCATTGAACCGGATCATGTCGATGCCCTTGAGCTCTTTACCGCTGACTTTGGCGCTGAATTCCAGGACAACGCTCAAACCATCGGCGGTCGACAATTCACGGTGGTAGGTGAAATCTTCAAACACCTTGACGACCGTGTTGAGAATCATCGAGACCACGGGCGCACCCGGGTAGGGCTTGTGAGCCATGGGCGAGCGGAATATAGCTTGTGGGTCCAATAATTCGGGCAGGGCGCGCAAGTCACCCTTGAGGATCATGTCGTGCCAGTGGCTCAGGGATTTTGCGGCGTTGGGGTGCAGGTTCAGTTCAGACATTTTCAACTCCTGTATTTTTGTTGTTCTGTAAAACGCCTCAGTGTTGCACATGCAGAATTGCCCGATGGCTTGCTGCAGAACGTCAATAGTGCCGCGAGGATCGACTGGCGGCTATGCGAATTTATTAAAAGTTGTTCACGAAAAAGCCCGGCTGTTTAGGCCGGGCTTTTCGTTGAGTCCTGCGGTGAAACCATTCATTTATACAGCGCGGCTTTCGATCAGACGGTCGGAACCACCTTCGGCAACGCGGTTTTCAATCAGACGGTCGGAACCACCTTCGGCGACGCGGTTTTCGATCAGACGGTCGGAACCACCTTCAGCGACGCGGTTTTCAATCAGACGGTCGGAACCACCTTCGGCGACGCGGTTTTCAATCAGACGGTCGGAACCACCTTCAGCGACGCGGTTCTCGATCAGACGGTCGGAACCACCTTCAGCGACGCGGTTTTCAATCAGACGATCCGAGCCACCTTCAGCCACACGACTTTCAATCAGACGATCCGAGCCGCCTTCAGCGACAACCGGGTGAGCAGAGGTAGCGGCGAAAGCGTTAACTGCAAAAACCGAGAAAGCGATGCTGAGAAGGATTTGGCGTTTCATGAGGGTGTGCTCCGGGGTGTAGTTGTTTGGTATGGACGCGATGTTACGCCCCGGAGTTTTTAAGAGAACTTCATTGAATTAATGGTGACTATTGATGCAGTCAATGGCTGACCGAAACGGGCATCGCCCTGTCACTGATCAGCGACACACAGCTCCCCGGTAGCGCGTATCAAAGCCTGACCATGCAGTTGGTCCTTGATCAGGCCGGCTCGCGCCGCGCCTAGCCAGTTCGGGCAGTTCGGGTCTTTGCGGTAGGGCGCGAAGTCGGCGTATTGCTGCAGCAGACGGTTTTGCAGCTCGTCCAGCTGTGGCCTGATCTGCTTGGCCAGGTCCGGCCGCGGTGTGTCAGGCGCCTTGCCGGCCGCTCGCCAATTAGCGAGCAGGCCATACTGCACCAGCTTGTTGGCTTCAATTTGCGCGGCGATCAACTCGGCGACCTGTTCCGGGTCCAGTTTTCGTTTAATGGCCATCTTCCTGGCATTGGCGATGACTTGCGCTTCCCGCGCACTGTCCTGGATCGCTTTGCCACTGTCCCACTTGGTCAGCGCCACGAGATCGCCAATGTTCAGACGCTCGTTCATCGTCACCAGCAGCGGTTGCAAACTAGCGGGTGCCGGGGAGGGCGTACTCGCCTGCGCGCCGCCAGCGAGTAAACCGATCAGGGCGCAGGTCAGCAGCTGCGGGATGCGTGGGGAGCGGGGCATAAGCAAAACCTCGTTAGAGCTCAGAATTTACGATCAGGTGATGTGTATCACAGACGGACGCCAAGCATACAACGCTTGGCGTGCTCGCTGAGTTAGACTGAAACGCGGAACAAACATACTGATTTCAGTCATCACTGTGCAGATTCATGGACAGTCGGACTGGATGTTCATCATCAAGCGGGTAGACCACAGTGAATCAACTTTTAGCAATGCGTGCGTTTGTACGTGTTGTGGAAACAGGCTCTTTCAGCCGGGCTGCCGACCAACTGGCGCTTCCGCGTTCGACGGTCAGCAAGTTGATCACCGACCTCGAAAAGCACCTTGGCATCAAGCTGATGCACCGCACTACCCGTGCGGTCGCCGCCACATCGGACGGGCTGGAATACTACAGTCATGCGATGCGTCTTATTGCCGAACTGGACTCCGTGGACGCCGCCGCGCGAGGTAAAAAGCTCAAGCCCGGCGGACACCTGAGGGTCGATTCGCCGGCCTCGTTCGCCAATTGCCTGTTGATACCCGCGTTGCCTGATTTTCATCGCGAGTATCCCGATATCACCATTGCCCTAGGCATCAGCGACCGGCCAGTCAATATCGTTGGCGAGGGCGTCGATTGCGTGATTCGTGCCGGTGAACTGGAGGACATGACGATGATCGGGCGCAAGCTTGTCGACCTTCACTACGTCACCTGCGCGGCCCCTGCTTACCTGGAACGCACGGGGATGCCTTCTTCCCCCATTGATCTTCAGGCCAACCATGTTCAAGCCGGATACTTCTTTGCCGCGACCAGTAAACCGGAACCCTTGATCTTCGATAACGGTACTCATCGATATGAAGTCGGTGATTGCGAGTTTTCGACGAACGACGGTAATGGCCTTAAAGAAATGATGCTCGCGGGCCTGGGCATCGGGCAGCACTTCAGGCACATCGTTCAGCCTTATCTGGACGCGGGCGAGTTAGTTGCCGTTTTGGAGGACTGGTCTCGACCCGCCATGCCGTTTCATGTCCTCTATCCACCCAATCGACATCAAAATGCCCGGCTGAAGGTTTTTATCGATTGGGTGATTCAGACATTCCGAGAGGCGTCGCCCGCTCATTGAAGCTTAACGAACAATGGCGGTCACGCGGATTTCAATGCGCATCGTTGGAAGTCCAAGTGAAGCGACTCCGAGCTGCGTCCAGATGGGAGCGTGGTTGGGCATGTAATGCCGATACAGCCTGGCCATCGTCTCGTTAACTATCGGGGGGAAACCTCCGACATGGTAAGAGTTGACGTGAACCACATGCTCCCAACTGGCACCTGCGGTCGCAAGGGTTCGCTCCAGGTTGCGAAATGCCTGGGCAATCTCGTCCTCGATCGATTCGGGAATCTGCAGATCGTCATCCCAGCCGCCTTGGCCTGATGTCTCCACGCGATCGCCAATTTTCAGCGCTTGCGAGTAGTGCAGGGCATTGAGCAGGGTTTCCCCATAGCCGGGGGTAACAAAAAACTCGGGCTTGTTCATTGTGGTTCTCTGTTCAGTTTGATGGCCGGTAGAGGCTTCTACCTGTTGCTGATGCTAATAGACTGAAAAGAAGACCAATAGCCGCCAAAGCTGTCATGACTATCCATGTGTGTGGATAGTTGAAATAGCGTGGCGCACGAAAAAGCCCGACTGATGAGGCCGGGCTTTTCGTTGAGTACCGCGGTGAAGCCATGCATTTATACAGCGCGGCTTTCGATCAGACGGTCGGAGCCACCTTCTGCAACGCGGTTTTCGATCAGACGGTCGGAACCACCTTCGGCGACGCGGTTTTCGATCAGACGGTCGGAGCCACCTTCGGCAACGCGGTTTTCGATCAGACGGTCGGAACCACCTTCGGCAACGCGGTTTTCGATCAGGCGGTCAGAGCCACCTTCGGCAACGCGGTTTTCGATCAGGCGATCAGAGCCACCTTCAGCAATGCGGTTTTCGATCAGACGATCCGAACCACCCTCAGCTACACGACTTTCAATCAGACGATCCGAGCCGCCTTCAGCGACAACCGGGTGAGTAGAGGTAGCGGCGAAAGCGTTAACTGCAAAAACCGAGAAAGCGATGCTGAGAAGGATTTGGCGTTTCATGATTTTGTGCTCCGGGGTGTAGTTGTTTTGGTATGGAGCCGATCTTACGCCGCAGATTTTTTATGAGAACTTCATTGAATTGATGGTGACTATCGACGTCGGCAATGGATGCACGACGTTCAATTTCCATCGGGTGATGGCCTCTGGCTACGCATTGCTTGATTGGATCCACAGTGGCACCCTCAGCGCCCGCTGTAGCAAGGAGCCAGGTGATCAAGGAATGAGTGGATACGTCCCCAACCCCCCGAAAAACTACCAATACGACGAAGCCAAACCCGTCGATATCCATGCCCAACGCTGGGCGGAATACGAGAAACACGGCAAGGCACCGGCGCCTGCGAAAGAAAAAATCCGGGTCGCGCTGCGCATTGGGGTGTTCTTTGACGGGACGCTGAACAATGCCGGTAACTCGGCCTCAGGGTTGCTTTGCGGCGCGCATCATCCGATCCAGCCAGCGGATGTTGACGCGAGTTGTAAGCCTTATATGGCAGATCCTGAAGGAAGTTATGGCAACGATGTCAGTAATGTCTTCAAGCTCTATGAGCTCTATCCAACATCGGAATTAGCCAACAGCGATGGCTCAGCCAAACTCGTACACCGCAGTTTGTATGTCGATGGAATCGGTACGGATGCAGGTGTTGAAGACAGCATGGGGGCTGCGGCCACCGGGCGAGGTGATGCCGGAGTCGCGGGGAAGGTGCAAAAAGCGTTTGTCGCCATGAAAACACTGATCAAGGAAGCCGCAGATCGTAACCCCGGTAGCGAAATCACATCGCTCACCTTCGACACCTTTGGGTTCAGTCGAGGTGCTGCCGCTGCCCGGCATTTCGCCAATGAAATCGTGCGTTGTAAACAAGGGCCTTTGGGCGAAGTGCTGCGTAGCAACCCTAAGGGCTTCAGCTCCAGTTTTGGTGGTCAGTACAACAGTGAGATCATCATGGGGTTTGTCGGTCTGTTCGATACCGTTCCCTCAGTCGCGGGAGTCACAAACATTGGTAACATCCAGAGCCCAATAGCCCCGGGGATCAAACTCTACCTTGATCGAAAGTACTTTACCGATGTTGTTCAGTTGACCGCGCGAGATGAAATTCGAGCCAACTTCGCGTTAAGCACGGTTATCCCCGCACACACAGAAATATCTGTTCCCGGCGTGCATTCGGATGTCGGTGGAGGTTATCGGGAGGAAGTGGAGGAGTGCGTGCTGGTCAGCCCTATGCAGGCCCTTACGATTCGAGAGGGCGCAGATATTCGAACCACTTCAATTTATCTTGATGCCCAGCAGCAAAAAGCCAAGTGGATCGCCAACGGCTGGCCGGAGACAATGCTGGAGATCGTGACTCCGAAACCGAGCCTCCTGCCTAAGGCAGAGCAGACCACTGGGTTCAAGCAGGTCCGGGCGTACGCAGGTTTGCAATTGAAGCGTCCGGTCAGTGGCAAGCTGTCGGTGGTGTATCTGCATTTGATGCATAAATTGGCGAAGGAGAAGGGTGTGCAGTTCATCGATATACCAAATACCTCTCAGTATTCTGTACCAGCAGAGCTCCAAACTCTTCGTGACAGGTTTCTTGGCGGTAACTACGCAGTCACTACCACAGAAGACAAAACGCTCAAATTGCACTACATCCATATGTCTGCTAACTGGAGCAATCCAATAGGAATAAGTCGTGAGCGTGGCGTAGATCTTCGCTATACCAATGCGCCCACCGCGGATGGTGTGCGCGTGCGTCACCCCCACGTGCAGGATTCAAGCTGGAGAACGTTTTGATGCGTGTCTTGGGAATGTTGCTAGGGATGCTTTTGGTTTCAGGCTGCCAAGGCACAAACCTTGTATCGCCCAAAACGGAACTCACGAGAAAATGGTGGAGCCTCAGCTTCAACGAGCCGTACTACATGAAAGCTTGGGTCGAAGACAGCGCGGTTGAAGACACCAACGGTAAGCTGTTCCACCGTACAGGGGGCGGTACGGCGGCGGGGGGGGAGCCAGAAAACAGTACGGAGTCCGCTCGAGGGTGGGGCGAAATAACCGGAGGCATTCGTGAGGTGGTTGGTGCCGAATTACCCAAACGTATCTTTGTTCGCTGGCAGTCGATAGTCGAACCCCAAACGTACCGAGTATGGGTCGACATTCCAGAAGAGGCCCGACAAATCATGCGCGCTACCTGGAAAGAACCTTGCCCCGCATCACCGGATGAGCCCGCAGGTAATGTCGCACTGGTTTATGTTGGCGTGGCGCCTGGTGGAGTTGTCCAAGTGTGGGTCGCAGATAAATGCATGAAAGCCGTCAAGGTGGCTCGGGCGCAAGCAGAGATAGAACCGATGGGCCCGGACCAAGGCAAAAGCCAGGGGCAATATGCCTATCCAGTTAGCGACAAGGCGAAGCGCTACATCAGCCAATACGGCATCCCTTACGGCAGTTGGTAATCCCAACCCGCAAACAAAAAACGGACGCCTACTGTCCGTTGAACCTGTGCATCTCGCGGATCTTGCCCGCCACGAATGCCTGAGACTGCGCGGAACAGGCGTCAACCGCTGGACGCTCTCCAGCGATGAAGGGACTGTGGACATCGACATCGGCGGCCGACTTGAACTCAACAGCGTGGACGCGATTCGACTTCTGGCGACGCTTGTTCTGGGATCGCGTTACTGGCCGAAGGCATCGCTGCGCAAGACGTTGCCAATGGCACGCTGCGCAAAGTCTTGCCTAAATGGCATGCGTCGCGCATTTCGGTTTATGCCCTCACCGAAACGCGCCTGCTGCCGGCAAAGACCCAGCGTTTTATCGAGTTCCTTATGGCACATAATCGCCCGCCGCCCTGAGTGCATAAATGGCTGAGGTTGCCGGGCATGAAAACGAACCAAGGGAGTTACCACATTACTTATGGCTAATAAGCTCACGTCCAAGACTGCGATTGTTACCGGGGCAGCCCAAGGGATTGGGGCGGCGATTGCGCGACTCTTCGCGCAGGAGGATTGCTTTGTCTATGTCACTGATATCAACGATGAGCTGGGCAAAGTCGTAGCAGACTCACTCGGTGATCACGCCAGCTATCTGCGCCTTGATGTGCGGCTGGAAGAAGACTGGCAGCGAGTGACGGCGCACATACTGAAGGCACGCGGCAGGCTGGATGTATTGGTGAACAACGCGGGTATCACCGGATTTGAGCAAGGCTTCGTGCGACACGATCCGGAGCATGCGCGTCTGGAGGACTGGCACGCCGTGCATCAAACCAATCTCGATGGAGTATTCCTCGGTTGCAAGTACGCCATACGCTCCATGCGGCAGCATGGGGCTGGGTCCATTATCAACATCTCCTCTCGATCCGGCCTGGTCGGCATTCCGGGTGCCGCGGCTTATGCCTCGTCCAAAGGCGCAGTGCGTAATCACACAAAGACAGTGGCGCTCTACTGTGCCGAGCAAGGTCTGAACGTTCGATGCAACTCGATTCATCCAGCGGCCATCCTCACACCCATGTGGGAGCCCATGTTGGGCATCGGCGCCGATCGTCAAGAGCGAATGGCCGCACTGGTTCGAGATACTCCACTTAGGAGGTTCGGGATGCCCGAAGAGGTTGCGGCACTGGCACTGCTACTTGCCTCGGATGAAGCGACCTATATCACCGGCAGTGAGTTCAACATCGATGGCGGCCTATTGGCGGGTACGGCTGCGACGCCCCCTGTAGGAACTGTCGAGTGAAACGAGGCTGCGATCTTTTGACTTTGATTTTTAAAAACAAGATCAAAAGATCGCAGCCTCGTTTCACTCGACAGCTCCTACAGGGGCGGGGGGCGTGCATTTTATCCGGCAGCGGGCAGCAGGCCTTTCTGTCTCGCGACATGCGTCGCCATTGCGTCCATCAAGTCCGGAGACAGGCAGTCATAGGGCTCCAGGCCGATCGAACGCAGACGCTCGCGGATCGCTTTCATGTGCGCGGGTGGTGTGCCGGTTTCGATGATGGACGACACGAACGCCGCGAAGCCTGGCGCAGCCCATCCGCGTTGGGGGGAGAGTTCGGTGTGGACGAAATCCAGGCCATAAAACGCATGGTCCTTGTTCTCGATGCGCCCAAAGAGATGGGCATGACACTGCTTGCAGGCGTGGCGCTGGATGGTCGCGCTTTCGTCAACAATCGCCAGTTTTTCGCCATGGGCCGTGACGCTGACCTTGTCCCGAGGTACCACGGCGATGACGGCGAACGTCGCGTCTTGCGGTTTCCAGCATTTGCTGCAGCCGCATGCGTGGTTATGCAGCGTTTGCGCGTCGATCCTGACCTCGACCTTGTCGGTCGCACATAGGCATTGCAGGGTGCCGCCCGTGAAATTTGCAGCGGCAGGTTCGATACCGTTGTCCAGAGCAGGGTGAAGTTTCAGGGTGGCCATGCTGGCTCCTCCTTTTCAGGGTGTCCTCCAGATAAAGAATAGCTCTGCGTCCGTAGGAGCTGACGTGAACGAGGCTGCGATCTTTTGACTTTGATTTTAAAAAACCAGATCAAAAGATCGCAGCCTCGTTTCACTCGACAGCTCCTACAGGGGGAAGGGGGGCACCTGCACAATGAGGGGGCGAGTCTGCAAAACGACCTGGCATGGGAACGGATCATCGGCGCGGTCGGTTTTCAGTCCCAGGCCGAGGTTAGCCGCGTGCGACTGTGCTGGATGGCAGCTGGCATTTTCCTGAAGCTACGCCTGCCGACTGAGGTGCCTGGCGGTGCTCTCACCTCCAGTCGACGTCCCGTGTGTCTGCACTACGTCAACTCAAATCGCTCTAACGAATAATCCTTGCCTGCCAAGGTCAGTTCAAAAGTGGTGGCGCCAAACGTACCCCGTGTCACTTTTTGCTTCACGAGACGTTTGGCCTGGAGTTGCTTCAGACCGGTTTCAACTTCTAGCGTGCTGAGCGAGACGAGTTTGCAAATCGAGTTTAAGTTTGCGACTTTTCTGAAGTTCGCATGATAGGCCAACGCTTCCATCAGTAGCGTTTGGTTATCTGTCAAACGCGGGAACTGGGGGTTGTTCATCTTGTAAACTTTCCGCTCTATCTCATGTAGCTCATCGTAAGTTCCATCAGTGTTGCGGGTGTAGTAAATCGCTACAGACAGGGTGCAGATCAACATCGCGATAATCATCAGCAGCGACCAATTCGGCATTGGCGTTTCCAGCAAAAGCCAATTCCCCAAACGTAGCAGCCAGCTCATGGCATCTGCGATCAATGTCAGGTCGAAGTCAGGGTCGAGCAGCTTTATGGCAGCCCAAGCGACAAGGAAAACTCCAGCCGAGCAGGCCATGGCCTTGAACGTTAAAGCGGAATGCTTGCCTTGTGCTGCCATGTTAATCGTCTCTAGTGCAGAAACAGATGTTGTCAGCATAGCAGCGCAAAAGTAGTTATCTGGCAGCCGACCGGCAAGATCAGACGATTTCAGCCGGTCAGCACGCGCTCGTGACAGGCGGGTTCAGGTAAAAGACGCTGGCCGTGAACGCCTGTGTGGAGGCGGGGTCGGCGATCAGCCTGATAGACCGCAATGGCACTGCGGGCAAAGCTGCACTACCGTGTAGGTGTAAGCCCTCGTGCCGCAGTCCTATTCTGGTTGAGAGGTGGGTTTCATGAATAACATCATCTACATCGTCGGGTTAGTCGTGGTCGTCGTGGTAATCCTGTCGTTCCTCGGGTTTGCCTAGGTTTCAATTCCTGCACTCCGCCAACACCACTTGGCAGGTGTTCGGCGTGCCACCGGATCGACCGGCATAGCGGATGCAATTATCCATGGATTTTTTGCGAGCCATGCTCAAGGTGTTGCCCCAGGCCAGACCGCCTTCGCCGGCGGTTGGGAGCGCTTTGGCATAGCAGGCCGAGCCTACGCTTGAGGTTGTGTAACGAGCAGTGGACGTTTTACCTGAACATCCCGCGATCAGCGCCAGGCTGATGGCGAGCAGGGAAGGGATGAGCCATGGCGAACATTGGCGTGCGGTTTTAACGATCATCCCGTTTCCCCTGTATCAAGAGGCGTGTCTGGGGGCCTGCTCTAATGAGATTAGACGGTGTTGGGCCTGGGCTTGTATCGGTTTCAAAATGCAGTGAGTTTCAGTCCTCCGGCAGTGCTCGCTAACGTCCCAGCTTTTGCTTGAGATCGGCCTCACTCCAGACGCCGCTGAGCGGGCTGCCGGGCAAACCCTCATTGGCTCGCGCCAGCGGAAACAGCACCGGTACAAATCCGGCGTCGCGCACTAACCGTGCACCGATCTCCCGAGCCTGGGCATCATCGGCGAACACGGGAATCGCCTTGTCTTTGCCCGACAGTTCTTTCATCGAGGCAGAGCCAATGGCGTTGAACGCCCGCGCCAGGTGCACGCCGGGCAGATATTGCCGGTCCGCCGAGGCGACGCCCACGTCCAGCGCCTTGCGCCCGATGTCTCCGTCACGGCCGCTGAAGGGGTTGCTGGTGCTGAACAGCACTTTGCCGTCCAGCTTGCCTTTCAGCTGTTCGGACAGCACCGGCATTGCGCCATAGGGCACACTCAACACGATCACATCGCCCCATGCTGCGGCATCGCCGACCGTGCCCGCCCGAGCGTTGGGGCCGGCCGCCTTGACCAGGTCCGTCAGCTCCTCGGGGTGGCGTGACGAAAACATCACCGAGTGCCCGGCCTTCACCCATAGCGTGCCCAGCGTACCGCCGACCTTACCGGCGCCGATCACGCTGATCTTGAGGGCGTCCGCCATCGCCTGGCTGGTACAGAGGATCAGGACGGCAAACATCAGAGAGAAAATTCTGGACATGCACTGCGCTCCTCGGTTGCAAAGCGGTCGTGGAGTAACCGTAGTAGAGACAGCGTACCAACGAGGAGGTCGAGCAGGGATAGGTGATGAACGGAGTGAGGCAGGTTGAGCAGGGGCAGCTATTGTCTATGTGTTCACCTCGCCAGTTGCCGCCCAACCAGCTCGTCCCTGAGGCGGCTGGCGGGGTGAACTCTCTGTTGATCGTTTTGCGTGTGTGACCTGAAGCTCGCGAGGGAAGCCTTCAAAGATCGACCACGATCGCTGCCTCTTGATTTCGCTTGTGCTGCATCGGACAGGTGCCATGCTGACTCTCGCCCAATGCCGTGACTGTCTGAATAGACATCGATTGTTGCGGAGTGAACGATAAGTGGACGCGCTTGATTCGGCGCTGATGGCGGCGCGTGTCCAGTTTGCGATCACCATCAGTTTTCACATTGTGCTGGCGGCACTCACCATCGGCTTGTCCAACTTTTTAATGGTGCTCGAAGCTCAGTGGCTGTGGCGTGGACGACAGATCTACCTCGACGTCTATCGTTACTGGCTAAAAGTATTTGCCCTGACTGTGGCGGTGGGCACCGCCTCGGGCCTGATTCTGGAGTATCAGTTCGGACTCAATTGGTCGCGGCTTTCGACACAGGCTGGTGACATCCTCGGCCCCTTGATGTTTTACGAAGTACTCGCCGCCTTTTTCCTGGAGGCGGGTTTTCTCGGCATCATGCTCTTCGGATTGAAGAAGGTTGGCCCACGGATTCATTTCTTCGCCACCTGCGCGGTGGCCGTCGGCTCGCTGATGAGCGCGTTCTGGATCTTGTCGGCCAATTCCTGGATGCAGACACCCGCTGGTTACTCGATTGGCGATGAGGGTCGTTTCATTGCCGAGGACTGGTGGGCGATCATTTTCAATCCATCGTTTCCTTATCGGTTTGCGCACATGACCCTGGCTGCGTTACTCGGCAGCGCCACCTTGGTGGCCGGTGTCAGCGCCTGGCAGCTGTTGCGCGCGCCTGAGAATCCGCGGGCACGGCTAGCGTATTCCATGGCGCTGTGGACGATTGCCTTGCTCATGCCTGTGCAAATCGTGGTCGGAGACCTGCATGGCCAACACAGCCTTGTGGTTCAGCCGCAAAAGGTTGCCGCCATCGAAGGCTCCTGGACTCGTCCGCCTGAGGGGGAGGGCGAACCCTTACGCTTGTTCGCGCTTCCGGACATGGCCGAGCGACGCAACCATTGGGAGGTGGCGATTCCGCGTATAGGATCGCTTTACCTGCGACACGACCTGAGTGGCACCATCGCTGCACTGGATGAGTTCCCGCCTCAGGATATTCCCCCTGTGCCTGCGGTCTTCTTTGCCTTTCGATTGATGGTTGGCCTGGGCCTGTTGATGCTGGGCCAAGGCCTGGCCAGCCTGGTGTTGCGCTGGCGACGACGGTTGTACGCTGCGCGCTGGATGCTCCGAGTGTGCGTGTTGATGGCGCCGGCGGGATTTCTGGCGATGTTGAGTGGCTGGGTGGTCACTGAGGTCGGACGCCAACCCTTCACCGTCTATGGATTGCTGCGCACGGCTGACAGCCTGTCTTCGGTGTCTCGCCAGCAAGTGGTCGGGGCGACGTGGACGATCCTGGTGTTTTATCTGGTGATCTTCGGTGTGGGTCTATGGGTGCTGCTGCGGCTGCTGCGTGAGCCACCTCACGAGGACGAGCCCGGGCCGCAACCTACGCTGGCTGACGAGACGGGTAAACCGTGAGGGCCTGCATCCATGTTGGACAATGACTGGATAACCCTGCTGTCCGCCGCGGCCCTGGGGTTCTCGGTGTTGAATTATGTGCTGTTGGACGGCACTGATCTGGGTGTGGGCGTACTGCTCGGCCTTACCCGAAACAGTCAGCACCGTCGTTCCATGGCTGTGACGATCTTGCCGATCTGGGACGCCAATGAAACCTGGCTGGTGTTGGGAGGCGGTGGTCTGCTGGCGCTGTTTCCGCTGGCTTACGCCATCCTGCTGCCGGCGCTTTATCTGCCGTTTATCACGATGTTCTTGGCACTGATTCTTCGCGCCGTAGCGCTGGAGTTTCGCGACTACTCGCCCAGCGATCGTATCAAGCGCGGGGTCGATGGCCTGCTGCTGGTCGGTTCGCTGCTGGCAGGGGCAACCCAGGGGATTGTGTTGGGTACGCTTGTACAAGGCGTGCCCAATCAGGGCGGGCAGTACAGCGGGAACGGCTGGGAGTGGTCAGGTCTGTTTCCATTGTTTTGCGGCGCGGTGCTTGTCGTTGGCTACACGTGGTTGGGCGCCTGCTGGCTGTATTGGCGCACGGTCGAAGAACTGCAACAACGATCAGGTCGACAGGCGAGGGCACTGGCCATCATCACCCTGGTGCTGTTGACCGTGCTGGTGGTCTGGACCGCGACACTGGACGCCCGCTATGCGAGTCGGCTTGGCAATCGACTTGTCTGGCTGCCAGCCGCAGCCCTTATCACTGCATTGCTGATCGGCTTCACCTTGGGGTTTCGAAGCCGTTGGCATTGTCTGCCACTGTTCGCCGCATTGGGGATCTTCATCCTGGCGTTCGCCTTGATGATCGCCGCGATTTATCCGTTGATTGTCCCGCCACAGCTGACCTTGCAAGCGGCCGCCTCAAGTCCGAAGAGCCAGATGTTCATGCTGGTCGGTTTCGCCGTGCTGATCCCGGTGACGCTCATCTACAACACCTACGGCTTCAAAGTCTTCAGCGGAAAGGTTCGCGCCATTCGTGATTGACCGCAGACTCTCAACGCTGCCCAGCCCAATACTGTTGCACGGCGCCCTGCGAGCCTTGCACCGGGTCCTGGTCGGGAAACGGCAGTGTGTCGATGCTCGCCAGTTGAGCCTGGGTGGGCGCCTCGCGGCAGATATCGGCCTGCTGCCCCGGCGGGTAGGCTCCGACCACCAGAAAGTCGTCACTGGCGTCCAGATTGCAGTGGCCGGTTCCCGCCGGAAGTAGCACCACGTCACCTGAGCTGACTTCAACAACCTGTCCATCCGGGCCGCCCAGCATCAAACGGGCGTGGCCGCTGACGATGCCGAGTACTTCATGACCCTCGGTATGGTAGTGGTGATAGCTGTAAACCCCGTAGCGCCATTGCGGTGGCCAGCCATTGGCGCTGAAGGTTTGCTCGAACAGCACAGCGGGATCATCGCCCTGAACGGCAATCGCGTTGGGGTAAATGAGTACCGGCAGGCGCGGGTTGTTGGGAACCCATTCGTTGCGTTCAAACATCAGGGCTTGCACGTTATCGGTCGCAGATTGCGAGTTGTTCATGAAGGTTTCAGTCATGGCAATGTCCTTGAAACGGTGTGAGGCGTTACGCGTTGACCCTCCCTATGCGCTAGACGATGGGAATGAGGTGTGAGTTCAACGCCACGGGCCAACGGAGCATTTAAGCTGTGATAAGGCGTGCCTCAAACTCGAGACTACGCTGAAACTACTCGCGCAGCGTCCGCCCCAGGAGCGCCCAATGCCGCCCATCACCTTGCGCCTGGTGGCGCTGTTTGTGCTTTGCCTGACCCTTGAGGTGCCAGCCCAGGGCAGCGCCTGCCCGGCTGGCGAGAAACAAGTCTGCCTGGACGAATGCATCTGCCTGCCAGACCTGGGACCGTTGCTCGGCCCTCTGCCGGATGACATCTACCAGATCGCGTCACCGGCCCTGGCGTTGTGGCTGACCCAGGCCCGCGCTGATGCAGCCGTCAACGGAACCCAACCCATTCCACCGCACATCCGGGAGAAACTGCTGCGCTGGTACGACCCCAGCATCCTCGATGCCGCACGCTACAAAGTCAGCGACAACAGTCAATTCAACGCCGCCACCGCTATGCTGCAAAACCCCGATGTCGGCGCCGTGACGCTGATCGACATCATCCTCTTCCGGGATGCGCAAACCGCAGAAGAGAACATCGCGCTCTGGGCTCACGAACTCAAGCATGTGCAGCAGTATCAGGAATGGGGGGTTGAGGGGTTTGCCCAGCGGTATACACAAGATTTCAATGCGGTGGAGGCGCCGGCTTATGCCATACAGGCCGAGGTCAGGCGGTGGGTGCGGGATGGGACGCTCTGAGGGGGCGTGAATGCGTTACGGCGCATGTTCAGGAGCGCCTTTACAGCTGACGGCTTCTGGCTGATAGGCGCCTGCCCTGAAGTGCTGATTTGCGACTGAAACTGACGTTGTATGTGCCGACAGGCCTATGGATTCAAAGTGTGGCCGGAATTAAATGCAATTTGGCACAAAAAGTAAGCAAGCACCTGAACAGGATTTTTCAATCCTCGTTACCCTGATTTCCATTGGGTGCCGAGCACGGAACCCGATAGGGCTCCTGGATTCACGTGATGCTTGATCTTGAAGCTTCTCACCAGGTCTTTACCACCTATCACCAACGATAGAGCTAATTGAGCGGTAAGGATGACCGTAAATTTGCGGGAGAAGCACAAGATGAACACGAAAAAACTGAAGCACATTCTTGCCGGTTTAACCCTGTCTTTTGGCGCTGTGCATTCGCATGCAGAGGAGGCCAAAAAAGTCGATGTACTGCTGATCGGTGGCGGCATCATGAGCGCAACCTTGGGCGTGTGGCTAAATGAATTGGAGCCGGGGCTCTCGATGGAGATGGTCGAACGCCTCGACGGTGTCGCCCTCGAAAGCTCCAATGGCTGGAACAACGCGGGTACAGGTCATTCGGCATTGGCCGAGTTGAATTACACACCGCAGGACGAGAACGGAAAAGTCACGATCTCGAAGGCCGTTGAAGTCAATGAAGGCTTCCAGCTGACCCGACAATTCTGGGCTTGGCAGGTCAGGCAAGGCGTGTTGAAGAACCCGCGTTCGTTCATCAATTCCACCCCGCACATGAGCTTCGTCTGGGGCGATGCCAACGCCAGCTTTCTGAAAAAGCGTTATGAGGCGTTGCAGGCTAGCCCGTTGTTTCGCGGAATGCAGTACTCCGAAGACCCGGCCGTGATCAAAAAATGGGCTCCACTCATGATGGAAGGGCGTGATCCCAAGCAAAAAATCGCGGCCACGTGGAATCCCAATGGCACTGATGTCAATTTTGGTGAAGTTACCCGCCAACTGGTCGGTTACCTGCAAACCTCGCCGAAATTTACCCTGAAGCTGTCAAGCGAAGTACAGGACATCACCCGAAACGAGGACGGTAGTTGGCGCGTCAGCTACAAGAGTCTCAAAGACGGGAGCGAAAACGTAACCGATGCCAGGTTCCTGTTCATTGGTGCGGGTGGTGGCGCGCTGAAACTGTTGCAGAAATCGGGTATTCCCGAGGCCAGGGAATATGCGGGTTTTCCAGTGGGCGGCTCATTTCTGGTGACAGAAAACCCGGCTATTACAGAGCGTCATCTGGCCAAAGCCTACGGCCAGGCGTCGGTGGGGGCGCCGCCCATGTCGGTTCCGCATTTGGATACCCGTGTACTGGACGGCAAGCGCCTGATCCTGTTCGGGCCTTTCGCAACCTTCAGTACCAAGTTTCTCAAGCAGGGCTCCTTTCTAGACCTGCTGAGTACGACCACGATAGACAATGTGTGGCCGATGACTCGCGTCGGCATCAAACAATATCCACTGGTCGAGTACCTGGCTGGCCAACTGATGCTGTCGGACGACGATCGGCTCAATGCCTTGAAAGAATACTTCCCCAACGCCAAAGCCGAAGACTGGCATCTGTGGCAAGCAGGCCAGCGCGTGCAGGTGATCAAGCGTGATGAAGCTGCCGGTGGCGTCCTGAAACTGGGCACGGAGATTGTTACGTCCCAGGACGGCACCATCGCCGGTTTGCTAGGTGCCTCTCCAGGCGCGTCGACCGCGGTACCCATCATGGTGAGCTTGTTGCAGAAAGTCTTCAAAGACAAAGTCGCGACGCCCGAATGGCAGGAGAAACTGCATCAGATTCTCCCGAGCTACGGTACCCAACTTAACGACGATCCGGCAAAAGTGGCTGAAGAGTGGGCCTATACCGCCAAGATACTTGAACTGATGCCCCCACCAGCGATCAGTCAAATCGCTACGCCGATTGCTGAAAAAGAGGAGGGCAAGCCGATGAAAGAAAAGGCACCGGCTGACATGGCTCTATGATTAACAAGCCCCCTCATTCGCAATGCCTGGCATCGCTGACTTAGAGACAAAAGCCCGCTGGACGTTAACGGCCAGCGGGCTTTTTAATGGGTCGAGAGAAGGAAGAGGTTCGATTGACACGCTGATCAAGCCTAACTGCAAATGTCTGTTTATGACCGATAGCAGCTTTTTGCGACGACCGCTTCCGACCTCGAGCGCTCAGACCCGGCCAACCGTTCTGACAGATTGCGCGGGTGCAGAAACGGCTCCAGCGTTTTTTCTGTTGCTGGAGCAGTTCCCGCGCCACGGTTTTACAAACTGCCTACCTTGTAGGCAGAGGACTGAAGAAACTCGTCGATCAGCGATGCAACCTGCTGTTGGATCACCTCACGTGGGCGAGCGCCGTCGCCATCCCGGCAAATGATGCCATCGCCTGGAACGTCCTCATCGAGCAGTGCCTGCGCACCAGGCTTGCACACCGACACGAAGCTGAAATGGCTTGCGTCGCTGATCTCGACGTAGCGGCTTGATGCCGGTGGAAGGCGTTTGGCCAGGTTGCCAGACTCCAACTCGGCTGGAAGGTCGCGCGACGGTGCGCCGGCGGCGATCACCAGCGTTGGTACCGGCAGCGCGGCCAGGCTTTCATCGGTCATGCCCCGTGAAAGCCCCAGGTCCAATGTCACCACGGCAGTGACGCGTTTATCGCGCCAATCGGCGGTCAACGCGGCCTTTGATTCTGAGGTGTTTGCGGGGTTTATCTTTCCATAAACGCTGCAACTTGCTAACTGCGGGTGAGCTTTGCATTCATGGGCGAAGCGGTCTGGATCGAAGCGAGCACCGGCGATCTCCAGAGCGGTCCAGCCGCCGAGTGAATGGCCCACCACTGCAATTTGGCCATCGGCGACCGAGCCGAATTTATCAGGTTGAGCCGTGACGCTATCAATAGCTCGAGTCAAATCTACGGGCCGCTGCCATAACTGCGCCGCTGCTTGAGGGCTGCGGTCATGAGTGGTGGTGCCAGGGTGATTGAGTGCGGCAACGATGTAACCCTTTTGAGCCAGGGCACTGGCAAGCCAGATCTGGTTGCTCCAGTTACCCCTGTACCCATGGGAGAGTACCAACAATGGATGCTTGCCAGCAGCGGGCGGCGCGTCACGAATGGCAGAAGCCCCGACGAACACCACATCATCGCCAATCAGTTGCGTGGCGGCGGTCGTTGCACTGGGGTACCAGACGACCATCTCCAGTGCGCGGTTATTCTGCGGGTCCGCCAGTGTGGAGGAGTGGAAGCCGACAGGGCTCTGGTCAGCGAGTGCGATGGTCGTCAGCGAGGTCAACAGCAGGGCGGCAAAAGCTATTTTCAATGTCGTTTCTTCCTTGATTAGACGAGTGCATGGCAACCTGAATCCTCCGTCAAACGCGTCCACTTTCGTAGGGCGTCGAAGCTAATGGGGTTGCATATCAGCTCGGACATTAAAGTCCACATTCGAATCGCCACACATAATTTTTTATCGTCAGCTCTGTTCGCGGTGTTTAGTGAGATGGCTGAACGTTTATATCAGCCTATCTCTAGTGCGTAGAAATTCACTACCGACTATGCGCCGCAGCCGCCAATTGCTCAGTATCCACGCGCACAAAAACCGAGTCTCCAACCGCCGTGAGCACGTCCCCGGCGTAAACCTCGCAGATCACATGAGTCTTGCGCCCGACATCTCCTTCCACTCGCGCACGCAGCGTCAAAGGCACACCCATCGGTGTCGGCTTGATGAACTTGATGCCGAGGTTGCCGGTGACGCAGTTGATGCGGGGGAGGCTGGCCACTTCGCGGTTTTCAGAACGGTAGTGGTAGGCCATCGCTGTCCAGTTTGAATGGCAGTCGACCAGCATCGCGATCAACCCGCCGTACACCAGATCCGGCCAGCCGCAATACATGGGATCGGGGATGTGCTCGGCCATGACATGCACGCCGTCCTCATCCCAGAAACTCTTGATGTGGAGCCCGTGCGGATTGCTGCTGCCGCAGCCATAACAAACGCCTTCAGGCGCGGCGCTGTCTTGCAGGGAGGTGTCGAGACTGGACATAACGGGATCTTCCTCAAACAGGGGAACCAAACCCGGCGGATTTTAACGCTGCAAGCAAGCTGCGGTCACTCGGGCAATCCCGAGCGACATGCCCACCTGCATCGTGAATATTTCCGGGTCCAGCGGACTCAAGCGAACGGCATGAGCAACCGTGCCCTGTCGGGCAATGCGATGCCGCCAGGCTGGCGGGCATCAAGATCGGCTGTGCGCGACACGCGAAAGCGCAGGCTGCGCAAACCGCAGGATGAAACTAGGGCGCCAGAACGTACTCATGAAAGATCTGCGGCCCATGCTGGTCGTCGTTTCTGCTGGTGAATCCCATATGGACTGCCAGACCATGCATCGCCTCGTTACCAGAGGAATCCATTGACGAGATTTTGCTGAAGCCCTGGCGTGTGGCGGTGTCCATCAAATGTTGCAACAGCGCCTTGGCGACGCCTCGTCGTTGCCAGCGTTCAACCACCGCCACGGCGAACTCGCAATGGGCGTCGCCTTCGTACGCCCCGTAACGCGCCGTACCCACTTCAATCAGCTGACTGCCTTCGTATGCCAGCGCCAGGAAGGCCATGCGATTGTGCAGATTGATGTCCATGAGCTGGTCGTGGGGTTCGACCAGGTTGCTGAACGAGGCCAGAAAATGAAAATGCGGTTTGCCTTTGCCGAGCTCGTTGAAAAAGGCCAGATCCCGCTCTCGATCCGTTTCCGCCAGTTCGCGAATCAGCAGGGGCGTACCGTCCGCCAAGGATTCCACCCAGTATTCGCTGGCCAGCCCATCGGTTTCATCCTTGAAACGTTGGTTGATGCTTGCGTCATAAGACATGCGATGAACTCCAGCTCATTAATGGGACTGCTCATTCACCCTAGTCTTATGCGGGGGGGCGCTGGACCGATATCCGCTCGCTGACAGGTAAACTGGACAGCCGGTGCGCTCAATCACCGGTTCCTTAGCCCAACACTCAGTCATGAACCTGCGCTGACCAGCGAGCGCACGCGCTGGCCGAGGTCGTTCAGGCTGAACGGCTTGGTCAATAGCCGGGTGGTCGAATCAACGGAAACCAGGTTCGAACCACCCGCGAAACCGGTGATGAACAGCACCTTGAGTTGCGGGTATTTCGCCTTGAACTCCGCCGCCAGCGCGACTCCGTTCATCAGTCCGGGCAAGCCGATGTCCGTCAGTAGCAGATCGATGTGTTCGAGCTTTTCCGCTTGCCGGATGGCAGAGACGCTGTCGACCGCTTCAATGACCCGATAGCCCATGTCGGACAAAAACTCCGAGGCCATTTGCCGAATGGCCGTTTCATCGTCCACCAGCAGGATGGTTTCGTTGTGGCCGAACGGCTCCGTCGTTTGAGTCTCATCCGAATCGGCTGTGTTCTGGGCAGGCTGCGAATGGTCCACTGGAAAGAACATCGTCACGGTGGTGCCCACACCCAGGCTGCTGTGAACCCTGACCTGCCCGCCGGATTGCTGGGTGAAGCCGTAAATCATCGAAAGGCCCAGGCCAGTGCCTTCCCCAATCTTCTTGGTGGTAAAGAACGGGTCAAAGATGCGCGATAAATTCTCCGCGCTGATGCCCGTGCCTGAATCCGTCACCGATATCGTGACGTAGGAACCTGACGGCACCATTTTCTCGGTAGACGATGCCTGATCGATGACGCATCGATCGACGCCCAGGTTCAGGGTGCCGCCATTGGGCATGGCATCCCGGGCATTGATCGCGAGGTTAAGCAGCGCATTTTCCAGCTGGTTGAGGTCACACCGGATGCGATCGTTTGCGCGAAAAGAGCATTCGACGATGATGCTGGGGCCGACCGAGCGCCGGATCATTTCATCCAGGCCTGCCACCACTGTCCGGGGTTCGAGCAGTTCAGGCTGGAGTGATTGCTGTCTCGAAAACGCCAACAGTCGTTGGGTCAAAGCAGCGGCCCGTGATGCCGAGGTCATCGCCACGCAGGCATAGCGCGTCAGCTCATCGAAGCGCCCCGCGTCGATACGTCGTTGCAGCAGCTCCAGGCTGCCGATAATGCCCGCCAGCAAGTTATTGAAATCATGGGCGATGCCGCCAGTCAGTTGGCCGACCGCTTCCATTTTCTGACTTTGCCGAAGCTTGGATTCGGTCATGGCGCGTTCTTGCTGTTCAGACTCAAGCTGCGCCGTACGCTGGGCAATACGGTCCTCAAGCAAGTCGTTCCAGTCTCGAAGCGCACCCTCCAATTGCACCCGCGTGTCGATATCCTCGATCGTTCCGTACCACTGCTCGCTTTGTCCGGCAGCGTCGAAGCTGCGCAACGCACGGGTTCTGAACCAGCGATATTCCCCGGTATTTTTTTGCAGCCGAACTTGCGTGTCGAACGGCTCCAGCGTTGCCAGGGATCGACTCCAGAGGTTTTCCAGGGATTCTCGGTCCTCAGCGTGAGCCGCTTTTGCCCACTGATGCCCTAAAGTCTCTGCCGAGGTCATCCCGGTGTATTCATACCAGCGCTGATCAATGGATTTCAGTGTGCCGGCCTTGTCCGCCGTCCAGGGCCAAAGCGGATTGAGTTCCGCCGCAATTCGGTAGTGTCTTTCGCTTTCGCGCAAGCGTTCTTCCGTCGAACGCATGGCCTGCAGGGTATTGGAGCGCTTTAACACCGCGCCGAGCAGGTTGCTGTAGACACGAAGAAAATCGATGTCGCTGTCCGTAAAGTGGCGAGGGCTTCGACTGTCGACCTCGAAGATGCCAAAAGGGCGGTTCTCCGTGGCCCCGTACACCAGCACGTTTACGAAGGCTTTTACTCCGTTTTCCTTTTGAAAATCGTGATAGCGGAAGCGAGTTTCTGTCGAAATATCCGTCGAAATCACCGGGGCGTCCGTGTCCAGTGAAAACCGCTCAGGGCTTCCTTCGCAGGCTTGAACCCAGACCTTTCCGACCACGTCCGGCGTCCAGCCAACGCCGTTTCGCACAAAGAAGGTGACGCCGTCTTCTTGCAGCAGCATGAACTTGGCCAGATGAGTCTCGAGCGCGTCCCCGACCAAACGACAGGCTTCGTCGAGGATGTGCTCAAGATCGTCTGACACCAGCGCCAGCTCACCAAACTCGGCAAGCACCTTGCGCTGGCGCAGTAACGTCGCCTCGATTGCCATGTGATTACCCACGCAGATTTATACATCCGAGGCTGGCCCTCCGACTAGGTTCCACCGGTGTGACCGAATGCGTGAGGTTTCTTTGTTTTGGGCGTGCGGCGGCGCTCTGATCCAGCGGGTATCAGCGCGACCTGACCGCCGCGGTGCTGTTGCGCAACGTTAATTCAAACGGCAACACCACATGCCGTTGTGCGAGCGGTTTCTTCTCGATCAGCGCAATCAACATCTCCACGGCTTTCTGGCCGAAGGTTTCGGCGGGTTGCGAGATGGTCGTCAGGGGCGGATCGCAGTACGCGGCGAAAGGGATGTCGTCGAAACCCACCAATGAAATGTCCTCGGGCACTCGCAGGCCCTGTTGCTTGATGCGTTTCAACGCACCGATGGCCATTTCATCGTTTTCGCAAAACAGCGCCGTGGGGCGGTCGGGCAATGCCAGCATCGCAGCGGCACCGTCATCGCCGGCCTTGAGACTGAAATCACCATGGCAGATCAGCGCGGGGTCCGACGCGATGCCGGCCTGATGCAAGGCGTCCTGATAACCGGCCACGCGGTCGCGGGTCAGCGGGCTGCTTTTCGGGCCTTTGATCAGGCCGATGCGGCGGTGGCCGAGTTCGATCAGATGCTCGGTCATGGCCTTGGCGGCCGCGCGGTTGTCGAGGCTGATGGTGGGGTGGCGGCCGCCCTGAATCACCTCGCAGGCATTGACGATCGGCGGCAATTCGGCGCTGGGGAAGGGCGCTTCGAAAGGGTCGTAGGCGCGCAACTGGATCACGCCATCGGCCTGATGGGCGTACACCAATTCGGCAAATTCCCGTTCGATTTCCTCGCGGCCCTGGGTGTCGCACAGCAACAGCCGATAACCGGCGAGCTGGGCGGCTTGTTGTGCACCGCTGATCACCTTGGCGAAAAAGGTGTTGGCGATGGCTGGCACCAGAATCACCAGGTTGCCGGTTCTGCGTGAACGAAATTGCACCGCCATCAGGTTCGGTCGATAACCGGCTTTTTCCACGGCGGCGTTGACCTTGTCGCGCGTGTCGGGAAGCACGCGCTCAGGCGACTTCAGCGTTCGGGACACCGTGGCGACGGAGACGCCGGCCAGCCGGGCCACTTCGCGGATATTGGACAAGACCACCTCGTTATCGAACTGTGCAGCGGCGAGCTTAGCGCAGGTGGACGTCACCCCGAAATTTTCCTGGCGATTCATTCGGGGTTTGACACCTCATAAAACAGCGCCTAAATTTCCGTCACGATGTAACCGGTTACATCGGCTTGAGGATTCATTTCTGAAAAGCCGCCTGAAGCCGCCTCAAACAGAGAAGAATTGCGATGACTGTTCCAGTGGCAAAAATAAGAATGGGTTTCGTCGGTGGCGGGGAGGGTGCCTTCATCGGGCAGGCCCACCGTCAGGCTGCCGGGCTCGACGGTCGTTTTGAACTGGTGTGTGGCGCGTTCAGTCGCGACGCCCGCAACAATCAGGACACCGGTGCCGCGCTGGGCTTGTTCGCATCGCGCTGCTACAGCGACTGGCGCCAGATGCTGGAGGCCGAGCGCGCGCTGCCCGCCGATCAGCGCATGGAGCTGCTGATCATTGTCACGCCCAATCACCTGCACGCGCCGATTGCCAGCCAGGCGCTGAGCGCGGGGTTCCATGTGTTCAGCGAAAAACCGGCGGCGTTGAATCTGGCCGAGTTGCTGCCGCTCAAGGCTGTGCTTGAGCGCAGTGATCGCCTGTATGGCTTGGCCCACACGTACCTGGGTTATCCGATGGTCTGGCAGGCGCGGCAGATGGTGCGCGACGGCGTGATCGGCACCGTGCGCAAAGTGATTGTCGAGTACCCCCAAGGCTGGTTGAGCGAGGATGTGGCGGGGCAGGGCAACAAGCAGGCCGGCTGGCGCGATCTGCCTGAGCAGTCCGGGTTGGGCGGCTGCATCGGCGATATCGGCACCCATGCCTTTTCATTGGCCGAATTCGTCGCCGACCAACCCATCCAGCACCTGTGCGCGATGTTGAATACCCACATCGCCAGCCGACAACTGGACGACGACGCCGCAATGCTGTTCAAGATGGCCGATGGCGCGAGCGGTGTGTTGATTGCCAGCCAGGTCTGCGCGGGCGAAGAGAACCCGCTGAAGATCCGCGTCTACGGTGACAAGGGCGGCCTGGAGTGGCGTCAGGAACAACCGTCGAGCCTGATCCATCGTTCACTGGATCAACCGATGCGCGTGCTGCGTTCCGGTGTCGGCCAACCCTGGTTGTGCGACGCCGCGACCCGGCGCATGCGTTTGCCGGCGGGGCATCCCGAGGGTTATCTGGAAGCGATGGCCAACCTCTACGGCGATTTCGCCAGCGCGATCCGCAGCAACGTCGGCGGCAACGCCGCCCCCGGCGTACCGGGCATCGACGTCGGGCTGCGTGGCATGGCCTTTATCGAAACCGTGATTGCCAATCATCGTGGCGACACGAAATGGACCGAACTGGTCTGCCCTCAATGACCCCGGAGCACTCACCCGTGAACCCTACTTACCAAGCTGGCCTGCGTGGTCCGGGGATCTTCCTCGCGCAGTTCATGTCCGCTGAAGCACCTTTCGACACACTGGCCAACATCGCCCAATGGGCGGCTTCCCAAGGCTACAAGGCCATCCAGTTGCCGACCCTGGGCACGCAATACATCGACCTGGCGCGCGCCGCAGAAAGTCAGGATTACTGCGACGAATTGAAAGCGGTCTGCGCTAACGCGGGCGTCGAAATCAGCGAGTTGTCGACGCACCTGCAAGGCCAATTGGTGGCGGTGCATCCGGCGTTCGACACCTTGTTCGACGACTTTGCCCCCGCGCATTTACGCGGCCAGCCACAGGCGCGCACCGAGTGGGCGATCGAGCAGTTGAAGCTCGCCGCCCGCGCCAGTCAGCGCCTGGGTTTGAAGGCCCACGCGACCTTTTCCGGTGCGCTGCTGTGGCCCTATATCTACCCATGGCCGCAACGCCCAAGCGGATTGGTCGAACAAGGCTTTGCCGAACTGGTGAAACGCTGGTTGCCGATTCTTGATTGCTTCGAGGAGGCCGGTGTCGACCTGTGCTACGAAATCCACCCCGGCGAAGACCTGCATGACGGCGCCTCGTTCGAGCGTTTTCTGGAGGCGGTGGATCACCATCCGCGCGCGGCGATTCTGTATGACCCCAGTCATCTGCTGCTGCAGCAAATGGACTACCTCGGTTTCATCGATCGCTACCACGCGCGCATCCGCATGTTCCACGTCAAAGACGCCGAGTTCCGGCCCGATGCCCGCTCGGGCGTCTATGGCGGTTACCAAGGCTGGGTCGAGCGGCCGGGGCGTTTCCGTTCGCTGGGCGATGGCCAGATCGACTTCAAATCGATCTTCAGCAAATTGACCCAATACGACTTCAGCGGCTGGGCCGTGCTCGAGTGGGAATGTTGCCTGAAAGATTCCGCCCAAGGCGCCGCGCAAGGGGCGGCGTTCATCGAGCAGCACATGATCACCAAGACGCAGAAGGCGTTCGACGATTTCGCCAGCGTGCAGTCAGACGAAGCGTTCAATCGACGATTGCTGGGGTTGCCCGACGCCTGATCACAACGTTGTTCGCTCCACTCTCCAACAAAAAAAACAATAAGACGGTGACTGTTTATGTCCACGATGACCGCGCGATTGAGCGCCATGATGTTCCTGCAATTCTTTATCTGGGGCGGATGGTTCGTCACCCTCGGTACGTTCCTCGCCAGTAACCTGGGCGCCAGCGGCGGGCAGATCGGCATGGCGTTCTCGACCCAGTCCTGGGGCGCGATCATCGCGCCCTTTGTGATCGGCTTGATCGCCGACCGTTTCTTCAATGCCGAACGCATCCTCGCGGTGTTGCACCTGGTGGGTGCCGTGTTGCTGTATCAGTTGTATCGCGCGCCGGACTTCAGCACGTTTTACCCGTACGTGCTGGCGTACATGATGATCTACATGCCGACCCTGGCACTAGTGAACTCCGTGGCGTTCCGGCAGATGCGCGACCCGGCCCTCGAGTTCGCCCGCATTCGCGTGTGGGGCACCATCGGCTGGATCGTGGCCGGTGTGGTCATCAGTTTTGTGTTTGCCTGGGATTCCCAGGCGATGATTTCGTCAGGCGGGCTGCGCAATACCTTTCTGATGTCGGCGATTGCCTCTCTGGTGCTCGGTCTCTACAGCTTCACCTTGCCGCGCACCGCACCACTGAAGCCTGAAGCAGGCCGCAGCGGCGTCAAGCAAATGCTCGGGCTGGATGCACTGAGTTTGTTGAAGGACCGCAGTTACCTGGTGTTCTTCATCGCCTCCATTCTGATCTGCATTCCGTTGGCGTTTTATTACCAGAATGCCAATCCGTTTCTCGCGGAAATCGGCGTGACCAACCCGACGGCAAAAATGGCCATCGGGCAGGTGTCCGAAGTGCTGTTCATGCTGCTTTTGCCGCTGTTCATTCACCGCTTCGGGATCAAGCTTGCGCTCTTGGTGGGCATGCTGGCGTGGGCCTTGCGCTACGTGCTGTTCGCCTACGGGAACAACGGCGACCTGGCGTTCATGCTGTTTACCGGCATCGCCTTGCACGGCATCTGCTACGACTTCTTCTTTGTGTCCGGCCAGATCTACACCGACGCCAAAGCACCGGAGCGCTTCAGAAGTTCGGCTCAAGGCCTGATTACTTTGGCGACCTACGGCTTGGGCATGCTGATCGGATTCTGGGTCGCAGGGCAGGTGACCGATCACTTTGCGCTGACGGGCAGCCATGACTGGAAGAGCATCTGGTTGTTTCCGGCCGGGTTCGCCCTGGCGATATTTTTCTGCTTCGGGCTGGCGTTCAAAGGGCGGCAGGCGGCGGTTGTTCAGTCAACCGTCTGAACTCACTGGCGCGGCTCGGCCACCAACAGCAACGACTGCGGCACCGCACTTTGCGGGTGCTGCGGTTCCTGCAGGCCGGCCAGCCGAAAACCGGCCATGTCCAGCGCATTCAGCCAACTGGACAGGGTGCGGAAATACCACGGCATCGGTTGCCACTGGCCCTTGAACCCGGCAAAGGTCTCTTCCCGCCAACCGTCCTGATAGTCGCCCGCCGCCACGGCCCACGGATGCAGCGTCTGGATCACCAGCGCACCGCCCGGGGCGAGCAGGGCGTTCATGGCGGCGAGCAGCGGGATGATGTCCTGATGCAGCAAAGCGAAGTTGGCGCAGATCAGGTCAAAGTCGCGGCCGATGTCCACCTGCGCTTCCACCAACGCTTCATAGCTCGCTACATGCACCCGCGAAGCGCCCGCCGCCCGTGCCGCCTCGATCAGCGTCGCATCGCCATCCACCCCGACCGCCGCAATGCCCCGTTGAGCCAGTGCGCGCAATAGCCAGCCTTCGCCGCAACCCAGATCGAGCACGCGTTCCGGTTGGCGACCCAACACCGCCAGCAGGATCGCCTGATCGGTGACCGTGAGGCGGCTTTCGATGGCGCCGCTGCGGATGGCTTCGATCCAGGCGTGGGCGTTGTGGTGCCAGCTGTCGAGGAGGGTGGATTCGGGGGCGGGCATGTCGGTGTCCGGTGTTGTGGGTTGGTTAGAAGGATAGGACAAGTATCAAGACTGACTGGCTTCCTCAAGTCTCAGCGACAAGCTGTCAGCCAATCTCCTGGCCTGCTGCGTCGCCGCTTCACGCGCGCTGCGATCAACGTCATCCCCCATGATGGTTTTCTCCACAATCACCGAATACACATCCGTCACGCCAATAAATTCCAGCCAGGCTTCAACATAGGGCTTCTGAAAGTCGAAGCGCGTTGCCGGCGTGCTCGACTGCGCCGAAAAATCCAGCCCGCGGGCGTACATCACCGCAGCGATTTTGTGGTTCAGCATGCCTTCCAGACCGCGTTCAGGGTCGAAGCTGAACAGGATGTCTTTCTGCGACACCAGATCGATGAAGTGCTTGAGTTTGTAAGGGATGCTGAAATTCCACAGCGGTACCGACATCACCAGCACGTCCGCGTTGTGCAGGTGCGCCGCCAGATCCTTCAAGGTGTTCCAGGCGTCCTGTTGCGCCGGGGTCAACGGCGTGCCATTGAGTCCGGCGTATTTGGCCTCCATCGCCCGCTCATCGAATTCCGGCAACGCCATGTTCCAGAGGTCGAGCGTGATGACCTCCGTGTCCGGCGTGTTTTCCTGATAACGCGCAATGAAGCTGCGGGCGACTTCGAGGGAGGCCGAACGCTGCTGGCGTGGAGAGCATTGAATATGGAGAAGGGTCGTCATGGCACACCTTGATTGGGGGGCGGGGTAGGTGGACGCATTGCAACATAGTTGTATTTGAAATATAAATCGTAAATAAAGCCTCGATTAATCACGTAGAAAACTATGTTCGATACGCTGCTGCTCAAAACATTTGTCACGGTCGTCGATGAAGACGGCTTCAGCCGTGCCGCCCAGAAGCTGCACCTGACTCAGTCGGCGGTCAGTGGCCACGTGCGGCGATTGGAAGAGCAGATTGGCAAACCCCTGTTGACGCGTACCACCCGTTCCCAGCAGCTGACTGTCGATGGCGAGCGCCTGGTTTCTTATGCGCGCACGATCCTCGCGCTGAACCGTGATGCCTGGACAGAACTGACCCGCACGCCGTTTCAAGGAAGGCTGCGGATCGGTGTGTCCGAGGATTTTGTCGAGTCTCGATTACTGCGCACTTTTCAGGATTTCGCGGCGCAGTATCCAGGGATGGAGATCGAGGTGCAGGTGAGTATTCCGGGCACGTTACTGACGCTGATGAAGCAAGGGCATCTGGAGGTGGTCATCGGTTCTCTGTGCGAAACCAGCGAAGCGGGGCGGTTGCTGTGGCAGGAACCGCTGGTGTGGGCCTGGTCGGCGCAACCTGTCACCGATTTACCAAAGCCGTTGCCGCTGGCGCTGTTCCCCGAGCCGTGCCCTTATCGCGAGGCTGCGCTGACGAGGCTGGCGCAGGCGGGAATTGCCCAGCGCACGGCGATGTTGTGCAGCAGCACGGCCGGGTTGCGGGCGGCGGCACTCGCAGGCTTCGCGATAGCGCCGATGCCACTCAGTCAGTTGGGACAGGGACTGGCCGTGCTGGGGGTGGAACAAGGGTTGCCGGATTTGCCGGATGCGCAATGTCGGTTGTTCACCTCGCCTGAAGCGGATCAGGCGATGGTGGCCGCGGTCACTCAGCTCATGGTGGAGTATTGCGCCACGCGCAGGGCTTGATTGTCGCGGTGGATAGCGGTCAGTTGCACAGGGCAGCCATCGATCCGGGGCAGATTCACCGCGCACCGACGCTGCCCAGAGCGGCTACGTGTTTTGCGCGTCAAGACAGGCGCGATTCGCGTGCTGCCTCGCACCGATGCGCGTGAACACCTGCCACACAAACAGCAGCACGCTGCAGCCATTCAGAATTGAGGCGACGCCAATCAGAGGCTCCACTGACGGGAAGCCCTTGAGCCGCAGCGTCAGTGCGCCGAGCATCACCGGGACGCCAATGTTGTACGTCCAGAACTGCGCCGCAGCAACGCGTCCTTCGGTGATCGACGGGTGGGCGGTACCGATGATGCCGAACAGGGCCATCGACACCCATCCCAACAGATTGACATGGGCATGCACCGCGAACAGCGAGTGGTCGCCGGAAGCGCCCATCGCTACGCCCAGCATCACGCCAATGGCAAAGTAGAGAGCAGCCAGCCGAAACCAGGTCCGCGAACGGGGGTTGTGATTCATGGCATTCACCTCATGCGCCCTGCGGCGCGCTCAGTTGCATGTGAAGTCGTCACTCTCGGTCCTGCGGGGCGACCACTTGTTGGTTGGATTTTCAGTGTCTATTATGAGACTCGTGTCTCACGACAAGACAGGATCTCATTTACTCCATGCCAATTTCGAAGTCAAGCCCGTCCAGCGGAGACGGCGATCAGGGCCGCGACAACCAGAAGCGCCGAACCCGCCAGGCGCTGATCGATGCCGCAATCGCATTGCGCGACGAAGGCCATAACCCGACGGTTGCGCAAGTGGCCGAACGCGCAATGGTGTCGCGGGCCACGGCGTATCGCTACTTTCCCTCGACCGAGGCGTTGATCAGCGAGACGGCGGCAGACCGCGACATGACGCCGCTGGAACACCTCTGGCAGCCGGGGGACGATCCGGTGAAGGGCATTGGTCTGGCGGCGAACGCGTTGAACAAACTCTTGATCGACGACGAGATCGGCCTGCACGTAATGGAGCGTTCGTTCATGACGGTGTGGCTCGAAAACGAGTCCCACGAGGCGCCCCTGCGACCGGGGCGACGCATGAGTTACATCGAACCGATTGTCGACTCGCTGAAGGACGTGCTCTCACCCCGAGCGAGCAAACGGCTGAAGCAGGCGCTGTCGATTGTCATGGGCACCGAGGCGTTGATTGCCGTGCGTGATATCAGTGGCGCGAGCGTCGAAGAGTCACTCGACGCCGCCGCCTGGGCGGCTCGGGCGCTGGTTCGTCAGGCACTGGCGGAGGATGAGGAGACACGACACAAGCGCAAAGCGACGAGTTCGCGGTCTACAGGCTAATCCGCACGCTGCTCATTGGAACGCCCATCCACTCAGCAACCCGGCGCCCAACGCGACCAACGCAGTATTGAGACAGACCAGCGTGAAGCCAAACCTCACCAGTTCGCCTTCTTCACTGGCCTGGGTTTTGGCGAGTCCCAGAATCAGCATGACGATCGACAAGGACCCCAGTGCTGCGTGTCCTGCCGAGCTGTTCTGCACCGCTGCCAGCAATAGACGAGAAGGCTCGGGCATCATTGCGATGGCCGGCATGAAGATCGCGTTGCCGCCGACATTCGACCCGGTCATATAGCCAGACAGCGCGCCAAGCAGAGCAACCAGCGACGTCGCGGCGGTGGGTGACAGGCCTTCCAGCAATTGCATCAGGCCCGCCAGGAAGCCGGCCTTCACCATCATTTGCGACATCGCGAGAAAGAAGAAGATGGTCAACAGTGGCCGCTTCGCGCGCGCCGCCAACGCAGCAAACAGGCTGACATCAGGGCCAGTCAGCGGTTGTGTATTGCGCGTGTGAAACCTTAGCCCGATCAGCACCAGAATCAGTGCCAAACCCGGCGACGCGAGCGGCTTCCAGGTGACCTGGGCGCCCTGTACCAACCAAACGTCCTGCCAAGAGGTGATCGTCCACAGCATTTTCAACGCGACGATGAAAGCAATCAGCAGCAGATACGGCCACGCCTGACGCGGCCATTGCACCGCACCGCGTTCGCTGTCGCTACGATGCAGGCGCCACAACCCGGCAGAGAGTACAACGGCTGCCGTCAGCAGGCCTGCGGCAACACCGGCCACTTCCGGCCCGAACCACCGACTGGCACTGTAAAGCACAGCCACAAACAGCAGCCAGAAAACGCCCAGCGAACTCCAGTCCCGCAATTCACGAACGCCGGCCAGATACAGCGCCATCACACTGAGGCCCAAAAAGACCAGTGCGCTGGTCAGTGCCGAGGTCGAAGCCAGCGCGGCGGCGTCCAGGTGAGCCAGCGAGGCGCCAATGACCGACGCCAGGCCCAGCGTTCCCCACGGCATGATTGCCATGCCGGTCAATGCAATTCGCAACGCGACCCGGCGCTCGAAGAGGCTGAGCAACAGCGGCACCGTCGCGATCAATGACACGCCGAAGCCGGTCATCGCTTCCAGTAACGGTGCCAGCCCGAGCACGATGAACACCACCTGATCGCCGCGTCCCAGACCCAGTGAACGCACCCATTGGCTCAGCGCCAGGTTCACGCCCAAGCGCTCGATAAGAATCACGAAGGCCAGACCCGGCACAATCACGAACGCGGTACTTGCAAACAGCACGGCCGTATCTTGAGCGGCGCCCAGCATGCTGTCCGGGCGCCACGCGTCGGCCGCTCCGGCAAGCCAGAGCACCACGACGAGCAGGGTGCCTGCCATGGCGGCGTGAACGGGCGGCCGGCGCAGCACGACGAGCATGGCCGTGACCAACAGGACAGGGGAAAGATGGAACAGTGCGAGCATGCCAATACTATCCTTGTGTGAATTCCCGCCAGGCTGCACATGCAGACGGCAAGCAAGATAATATTTCTCGCGGCTAGATAAAGGGTCGCTGTTTTCTGGTAGTTTTCGAGAAAATTTCTCGCGGGCCGACCATGGTAAAACACGACGCTGCAACTGAATCGCTGGACAAATTCGACCGCGCCATCCTTGACCTGGTCCAGCGCGACAACACCATGCCTCTGCGCCTGATGGCCGAGCAGGTCAACCTCTCCACGGCCGCCGTTCAGCGCCGTATCAAGCGAATGGAAGAGAAGGGCGTTATCACGGGCAATGTCGCCATTGTCGATCCAACGGCTGTAGGGCGGCCGATCACGATCATTGTGGAAGTGATGGCCGAGCGCACCAGCCTTGAGGCGCTGGAGTCGATGAAGGCCCACTTCGCGGTGCCCGAAGTTCAGCAGTGTTACTACGTCACCGGCGAAGTGGATTTCGTCCTGGTGTTGACCGTCGCGAGCATGCAGGAATACCAGGCGTTGGCGCGGCGATTGTTTGCCGAAAATGCCAACGTGACCTGGTTCAAGACCATCGTGGCGCTGGACCGTGTGAAAGTCGGGCTTGATGTGCCGAGCGGGGCGGGGTAACCCATTGCCCCTTGCGATTCGCCTGTCACGCTGCTCAAACACTCTTCAGAATTTCACGACCGTGACGACAACGTACGCACATTCCTTTCGTGCCGTGAGTTGTACATGAACAAGATCGCTGTTCTGTTGTTTGCCGTTCTTTGCCTTGCTGGATGCGCCAACCAGAAATTCAAACCCGAATACCGTACGCAGATTCACACCGTGAAAATCCTCCCGGTGTCGTGGAAGCTCCGGGAAATGAGTTACATGGGACGTGAGCAGGCATGGGGCGCGGCGTTGGGCGCCGGCGTCGGTACGGGTGTGGGTATGGCGGCAGGTGCATCGAAACTGGGTACGGCGGCTTTGGGTGGAGCCGGGTTTGCAGCAGGTCTGAAGGCCGGCGACCTGGCCTCGATGTCGACGGTCGATGCGATTCTTTTCAACATGGAAAGCGCTGATATTGACCTGGGCGAGTTGGTCAAGAAGAGCTTCGAGGAACAACTGGCCGCTACCGGTCGTTTCAAGATCGTCGGTGAAAACGAACAGGCCGATGCGCAGATTCAGTTGACCGTCCTCAACTGGGGTTTCGCCCTGACTCAAGGCTTCAGCAGCGTGGTGTACCCGACGATCGCTGTGAGTGGTGTCATGAAACGTGGCGATGAACTGATCTGGCAACGCAATGAGCCGATCACGGCATTCAACGGTGCCAACACCTATGGCTATGAGCCGTTGCGCTATCGCACAGAACCGGAATTGCTACGGACTGCGTTGACGGGCGTCGCGCAAATCGTGGACCGCTACTTGGTCAAGGACTTGAATGAGTGATCGTCAGCCCCTCGCAAAAAGGGGCTGCCGATGTTCATATCCACCGCAAAGATGACCGCGGCTCGCGCCCTGTCGAAAACCTCAAAAAACACCGCGTGGCGCGCCGACGAGCGCTCGGGTCCCGAGACACAGGGCTAGCTTTGCGGTACCACCCGCGCTTCGCTACCGGCACCCTCGACATAAACGCTCATGCCTTTGGTCAGTACCGGGTTGATCGGCTGGGTCACCGAAACCAGCACGCCGCTGTTGGTCCGCACAATGATCTGCTGGGCTTCTTTCGGCTGGTCGTATTTTTTCTTTTCCGCATAATTACCGCCTGCTGCACCTGCAAGCGCACCGGCGATCATCGCAACATCCCGACCGGTGCCACGACCGATCAGGCTACCGAGGCCAGCACCGCCGATGCCGCCTAAGATGGCCCCCACGCCACTGTCGTGGTTGGTCTGCATTTGCGTCTGGGTAATCTGCTCGATTTTCCCCGAGCGAATTTCCATCTCGCCCGCGCCTCCGCTCCCGGCGTCGACCGCGGCACAGGAACACAGCGCCAGACTCAACAGCGTAGTCGTCAACCAGCAAGTGATAGTTTTCATGCTCAGACTCCAGCAGTTACGAGGAAGTTGATCTTGCAAACGCATCAATTCACGGTAGACGAAAAAGTCTGGAGGGTGCCTTTATATTCAGCGTGTAATCTCGCTGACTGCGTTTTGCGCCCGTATCCATTGCACCTTCCTGATAAGAAGTCAGAAGGTGTAAACCTTATTCAGGACGAGACAGAGCGCGTAAAAAAGCCCGGCTGATAAGGCCGGGCTTTTCGTTGAGTCCATCGGTAAAGCCATTCATTTATGCAGCGCGGCTTTCGATCAAACGGTCGGAACCACCTTCGGCAACGCGGTTTTCGATCAGACGATCCGAACCACCTTCGGCAACGCGGTTTTCGATCAGACGATCCGAACCACCTTCAGCAACGCGGTTTTCGATCAGGCGGTCGGAGCCACCTTCGGCAACGCGGTTTTCGATCAGACGATCCGAACCACCTTCAGCGACGCGATTTTCGATCAGACGGTCGGAACCACCTTCAGCAACGCGGTTTTCGATCAGACGGTCCGAACCACCTTCGGCAACACGGTTTTCGATCAAACGATCCGAACCACCCTCAGCCACACGACTTTCAATCAGACGATCCGAGCCGCCTTCAGCGACAACCGGGTGAGCAGAAGAAGCGGCAAAAGCGTTAACTGCAAAAACCGAGAATGCGATGCTGAGGAAGAGTTGGCGTTTCATGATGGTGTGCTCCGGGGTGTAGTTGTTTGGTATGGAGCCGATCTTACGCCGCGGATTTTTTATGAGAACTTCATTGAGTCGATTGTAACTATCGATGTCGGCAATGAATGCGAAAGGCCCTGTCCAGACGCTTCAAGCCTCGCTGATCTTGCTGACACTGGTCATCTGACCATTCCAGACCATCTCGTAATGCGCCGTTTGAATGATGGATAAAACCGGTCTCGGCGTCATCAGCGCCCAACAATAACTGCCCTGCAGACGCACGGAGTGGTAACGAATCCCAGCGCAGCGCGCCTCTTTGACCGACCTCCCCAAACGCCGCGATGCCGTGTAATCGTCAGGATCATAAACAGGATCAGTCATCGCAATGGCGGTCGCATCTCTCATCGCCGCATCCACGAAAGAGCAGGACAACCCCCGAAACACAAATCGCTCATAGTTGAGACTCGGCACGTTCGACCAGTACAGACTCTGGTGATGCCGCACCTCGGCCAACGCCGTTTCCATGGAATCCGCCAGATACAACACCCCAAAACTGCCATCGCTGAACCGCGAACCCGCCGGGTTGACGTGAGTGAAAGGCGCCGTCGCGTAAGAGCAGCCCGGAATACCGAACGGGATCTGATCCCGCGCAATCAACTCAAGATGACCCACTTCATTTTTCAGCCTGGGATTCGTCAGCGCCTGAATCTGATACAGCACCTCAAACTCATCCGCGTCCGCCACGTCATCAAACATCGCAATCGGTGGAAACTTCGAATTGACCAGTCGGTAAGCCTGCAACTGCTCGCCGGCCAGTTCTGCCAGTTCGCTCACCGTCACCATTGCGCACCGCGCAGCACGTCGATGCGCTTGAAGGTTTCATACAAGGAAATCATGTCGCCCTGAGCCATGATCTCCAGCGGACTGCGGCCATTGAAAAACTCGTTGTGGTTGGCCATCGACGGGAAGCCGTAGACGTTATCCGGGTTATCGAAGACCAGGCGCAGCGCGGCGTGGATGTTGAGCACAAAACTGATGCGCTGCATCTGGTCGGAATCGAGTGTCACGGACCACGACGGATCACGCTGCCGGGCGCGGGTGTAGGTGCTACGGGAAATGCGCAGGATGCGACAGGCCTGCTCGCTGGAGGCGCTCCATTTTTCGAGAATGCCTACTGCGGCGCGTAGGCCTGTGACGCATTGGGCCTTGGTGAAGGCTTGTTCCTGGAGGGGGACTGCCATGTTCTGTGCCTCACTGTAAATCCATAGATTCAAAACTATAGCTATTGAATCTACAGAGCAAGACAGGCCCGACCAATGGAATCTCCAATGACGGCGCTATTCCTCCACGCTGATACCCGATCCGCCTGACTCTCCGGGGAGATCCTTAAACTTCGGCAACCCATCCTTGATCCGCAGCACCGTCTCCTGATAGTGCACGTGAACGCCCGGCGAATATTCGAGATCCGGAATGATCGCGGCATATACATCGATCAGCCCCATCTCAGGGTGTTCAGTGAAGAGGTGTCCGCCGCACGTCTTGCACCACTTTCGGTAACTGCGCGGAGTCTTGTTGTAGGTGCCGATGTTGTCGGCGCCCCGCGTCACGTGCACCGCGTCGGGTTTCCACAGCGTGAAGGCGTTGACCGGGCCTGCTGACCAATGCCGGCACGACTCGCAATGGCAATAGCCCATTCCGGCGGGCTCGCCGCTGACGGTGATCTCGACCGCGCCGCAGAAACAACTGCCCTTGTAAGTCCGTTCAATGCTCATGGCGTGACTCCTTCGTCGATGAAACGCACAGCTGTCGTCGGCGTGCGCCGCACCTGCAACTCGAAAATATCCGGGCGCGCGTAATGCCCGGTGACGTCGAGCGCCCGCCGTGCTGGCGCCACGAGAGCGACGTCGATCTCCGCATACAAAATACCGGCCTCCCGGTGCAACGGGCCGGCCACGATCCTGCCTTGCGGACTGACCACCACCGAGTCGCCGTCATTGATCCATTCCTCCGGATCGGCAAACAGTTGCGCACGCGCCGGGAAGTCCTCGGGAATGTCACTGCCGCGCAGCGCGGTGCCACTGCCCAGCACCCAACAGCGGCCTTCAAGTGCAATGTGCCGCATCGTGCTGATCCAGCCCTCGCCGGTGTCGTACGTGGGCGCGACGTAGATTTCCACCCCTTGGGCATACAGCGAATAGCGCGCCAGCGGCATGTAGTTTTCCCAGCAGATCAGCGCGCCCACGCGACCGACCGGTGTGTCGACCGTGCGCAACCCGGAGGCATCGCCGAAGCCATGCACCATGCGCTCTGGATTAGTCGGCATCAGCTTGCGGTGGCGGTTGAGCACGGCGCTGTCCGGACCGATAACGACTACGCTGTTATAGAGCGTGCCGCCTCCCGTGCGCCGGTCGCATTCATTGATGCCGCACACGATCGTCACCGCATGAACCCTGGCGGCTTCGCACAATTCGCCCAGGTCACCGCTGGCGATGTCGACGGCGTTGGCCAGCAACCGCGTGTGCAACTGGCCCATGATAGCCCCGTCCTTACCTGCCGCCAGCCGCCAGATCCACGACGGATAACCGGGAATGAACGATTCGGGCAAAACGATCAGCGAGGCGCCCGCCGCCGCAGCCTCGGCGACCGATTGCACGGCCCGGGTGATCGTTGCGCTGCGATCGAGCAGCACGGGCGGGCGCTGAATGATGGCTACCGTGATCATGGCGTTCTCCTTTGAAATCTGGCTTTCGAAGGCATGAGCGTGCGCGTGGCGAAGAGGCCGGGCTAGTTCAAAAAGTGAAGCGTTGCAGTTGCGGAGTCCAGGCGATGGAAGAAGGCTACGGTCAGTTCTGCACGGTCGCCCGCGGTGCGGAAGCGCTGTGCGAGCGCTGGACACCCTTGGTGGTGCGCGAGCTGCTGTGCGGCAGCAAACGCTTCAACGAACTGCACCGCGGCGTCCCCCGGATGTCCACCAACCTGCTGACACAACGGCTGCGCCATCTGGAAGACATCGGCGTCATCCACCGCACGGCCACCGGCAAAGTCTGGGAATACAGCCTGACCGAGGCGGGCGAGGAACTGCGCCCGATCATCATGGCGCTGGGGCATTGGGGCGCACGCTGGATCGGCAGTCGCCTGCGCGATGACGAACTCGACGCCGGCTTGCTGATGTGGGACGTGCGCCGATTCGTGCGCATCGAGACGTTCCCGTCCCGCCCGGTGGTCATCCAGTTCACCTTCCGCGATGCGCGACCCGGCGAGCAGGCGTGGTGGCTGGTGGTGGAGCAGGGCGTGGCGGACCTGTGTCGCGATGATCCTGGTCGTGAACTGACGCTGGTCGTGGATTCCAGCGTGCGCGCGTTGACCGAGGTCTGGACCGGCGACCGCACACCGCGGGAAGTGCTTCAGTCGCAAGAGCTGCGTGTGGATGGCGCGGTGAAGGATGCGGAAAGCTTGTGGCGCTGGTTGGGTACGAGTGCGTTTGCGGGGACTCGCCGTGCGGCAGTGACTCGGTAGGTTGGCGAAATACCCGTCAGGGAGCAGAAGAGCGCACCCCGGCGATGCGCCACTCGACTCAGAGCCAGTATTCCCAAAGTAGCGCCATCTGCTCTTTGGCTTTCACCGCGAGCGAGCGGCGCTGCCACTCTTCCAGCTTGATTTCGTTCGACTTCGCCAGATCAGCCATGAATGCCGCCTGCATCTTTTTTCCGAACCCGGTGCCCAGCACAACCACGTTGACTTCATCGTTGTGCAGAAAGCTTCGCCAGTCGAAGTTGGTAGAGCCGACGCTCGACCACACGCCATCGATGACCGCCGTCTTGACGTGGAGCAGCGCGTCACGGCGTTCGTAAAGCTTGACGTTGGCCTTCAGAAGCTCGCTGTAGTGAGCGCGTCCGGCATGAAATACCAGCGCCGAATCAGTGCTGCTGGGCAGCACCAGTTTGACGTCGACGCCACGTGCCGCCGCCTCCTTGAGTGCCGCCAGCAACTGCGGATCGGGCACAAAGTAGGCGTTCGTCAGCCATATCTCGGTCTGCGCGCTATGCAGCGCCGAAATCAGCGTCGCGTAGATCAGGCTGAACGGCTCATTTGGCGAGCTTCCGATGGCGCGCACCACCTCGGTGCCTTTGCGCTCTGGTGGCGGAAAGTAGTCGCGAGCGGCGAGCGGTTCACCTTTCTGGGTCGTCCATGTTTCGATGAACAGCTTTTGCAGATCCGCAACCACCGGCCCCTCGACGCGCAAGTCGGTATCGCGCCAGGGCAAATCACCCGTGGGGCGAGTCTTCGACTGAGTGCTGAACGAGCCCCCCGAATAGACGCTGCTGATGTTGATCCCGCCAAGAAAGGCAACACGGCCGTCCACTATCAGCAGCTTTCGGTGGTCGCGCTGGTTCACGTCCCAGCCCGCTTTGGCCGTCGCCGGATTGACCGGGTTGTACTCCAGCACCTTGATGCCCGCTTCGGTCAATCGAGCGAAAAACACTGAGGGTGTTCCAAGGGTTCCGACGCTGTCGCGGATCAGATTGACCTGCACGCCTTTGTGTTGCTGAGCGATCAGTGCGGCGGCGAAGCGCTGGCCGACTTCATCATCGTCAAGGATGTAGGTCTCCATGTTGATGTGGTCGCGCGCACCTTCCACGGCTTTGATCATCGACTGGTAGGTGGTGGGGCCGTCCTGCAACAAGTCGACCTTGTTTCCTTCCGTTAGCGGACTACCGACAACGGATTCTTCGATAGCGAGGTGCACATCGAAGATGTTGGTTTCTGCGCCTGTGGACTTGAGTCGGTCGAGAATGGCTTTGCTGCGCTCGGTAGACAGAGGTCCGTGGATCCCGTCGACTTGCACTGGCGCAGAGGGCGCGCGAGCCATGTCGGGCACTATCCTCGGCAATGTACTGCAGGAAATCACCACTGTCAGGAACACCGCCACGCACAGCACCAGAGGAATACATACACCCTTGCAGCTGGTTAGAAGATTCATCAGGCCACCTCTCGGCGAGGACGGTGATAACGCGCTGTCGGGGCGTCTTGCAGACAACGCAAGGCGCCCTTAGAGAGGGATTTCAGCGTTTGATCAGGGAAATCTTCGTGCCCTCGATGCTGACTCCGGCCATTAACCCTTGCTGGTCAAATATAAACGCGTAGGCATCGTCCTTCAGCGTCGAACTGGACAGGTTCTTCGAGATCCCTTCATCCACTACAACGACGGTGGGCCCTACGCCGATTTCCCACCCCTTGGTTTCGCGAACATAGTTCACTGCTTTGTCGGTCATGAGGAAAACCACATAGCCATAAGACTGGGCTCCTGCCTGCAGCCCCCATGACCCGGTGACGGAGTTGTAATAAGCCTCAACAGTCTTGCCTTTGAACAAAACGCCTTCGCCATAGCTGCCACCAAACACCAGGCCGGCCTTGATGATTTTCGGGAAAACCAGGATCGCTTTGGCGTTGTGCGACATGGTCTCGGCAAATGGATGAGTCTTGTAGAGCGTTTGCAAGGCTTGCCGAGAGTCGGTATTCAGGTCCTCGGCGGTTGCCGCACCGGCAGTGTTCAGGAAACTCGCCGATGCCAGCGAGGCAGTCGCGAGGACTATGGATAGGAAGAACCGCATTGACTGAGTCATTTTCGTACTCCGATTCGGGAGCATTGGATGTGAGCAGCAGTCAGCACCTGCCCTGGGCAGAGTTCGAGCCTACTGAAATTTATCCGGCGCACCCTACAGTGTGTGAACGACTGGCTTCGTCCTTGAATGAAACAGGCTCGAGGCCTTTGATCATTGGCGATGCCATCAACTGCTTTGACCTCTGGGCGCGGGGCGGGTTCGTCGGTAAATACCGTGAGGCAGGGGAGGCCGGCCAGATGATTCTCGGATTTGTTTTGAAGAGAGTAAGCGAAGCGAACGGTATGAACCGTTTGTCAGGCGTACAAGCCATACCCGGCTGCGATGATCAGTGGAGAAACCAGAAGCGTTGCCCAGAACCCCGACTTTGGAACAGCAATGACGCAAATGATCGAGATCATAAGCACATAGAGACCAACAATTTTAAGCAGCGCGAGATCGCCAACCGCCACGGCGTGAATCGCTGTATGCCCGGCGAGCATAAAAAGTGGCCCCAGCAGGGTGAACCAGAGGGCAGTACGCCGATCTTCGTGCGCTTTGAACTGGTCAACGAAGCCAGAGCCTACCGCGGCGGCGAATGCTGTTTTGAACTTGATGATACCGAATGGGATGTGTAAGACGCCCAAGGCGAACAGGGTCCATGCGACGATGTTTGACATATCTTCCATGCTCCGTAGCGGTAAGTGTTTGATCGGGTGTTTTGTACCTCAAAGACAGGTGTGGACGCTCGCTATTTACTTCACTTGAACTGAGCAACCACCGATCCTTCAAACGCCCACACGCCGGGTCCTCGGCTTTTTTCTCATTGACCATCAAATACTGCACCGCCGTGCCCTTATCGCGAGGCCGCGCTGACGAGGCTGGCGCAGGCAGGGATTGCCCCGCGCACGGCGATGTTGTGCAGCAGCGCTGCCTGGCTGAGTAAAATCAGAGCGTAAAAAACCCGGCTGATCAGGCCGGGTTTTTCGTTGAGTACTGCGGTAAAGCCATTCATTTACACAGCGCGGCTTTCGATCAGACGGTCGGAACCACCCTCAGCAACGCGGTTTTCGATCAGACGGTCGGAACCACCTTCAGCGACGCGGTTTTCGATCAGACGGTCGGAACCACCTTCAGCAACGCGGTTTTCGATCAGACGGTCGGAACCACCTTCAGCGACGCGGTTTTCGATCAAACGGTCGGAACCACCTTCAGCGACGCGGTTTTCGATCATACGATCGGAACCACCTTCAGCGACGCGGTTTTCGATCAGACGGTCGGAGCCACCTTCAGCGACGCGGTTTTCGATCAAACGATCCGAACCACCCTCAGCCACACGACTTTCAATCAGACGATCCGAGCCGCCTTCAGCGACGACCGGGTGAGTAGAGGTAGCGGCGAAAGCGTTAACTGCAAAAACCGAGAAAGCGATGCTGAGGAGGATTTGGCGTTTCATGATTGTGTGCTCCGGGGTGTAGTTATTTGGTATGGAGGCGATGTTACGCCCCGGAGTTTTTATGAGAACTTCATTGAGTTGATGGTGACTATCGATGGCGGCAATGGATGCGCCTTACGCCCAGGTTTGCCCGAGCCTCCCCAAATCGGCCTTTTGCAGATCCTCCGCGCTCAGCACAATTCGGAACTTGCAGTTGGCATTGAAGTTGAGAAAAAAGGGCTCGGCCAAAGCGGGGATGTCGGATGGCTCTTTCACGTCGACCAGAAAGATCCCGCCGCGCGTGCCATCTTGCTCGGTAAAATACGCCGCCTCCGGCTTGATGCTCGCCAGAATGCGCTCAATCACTTCGCCCACCGTCCCGGCTTTGACAAGGGAGTTGAAGGGTTCATTAGGGCATTCGACCATCAGTAACATCTTCATCATTCAATCCTCTGCTCAACCTGCAACCCTATCGCCAGGCCTTTGCGCCTGACCCCCGTGCCGCCAGCCTTCAATGCCACAGTCCTCGCAGCTCGTTCTATCAAGAATAGCGAAGCGTGTGCCGGCCCTTGTGCAGGGCTACCGGTGGTCGTGAAGCCTCGCTTCAAGCGGTGAGAAGTCCTGGGATCGGCCTTGCAACGCGGCTCGGGGGACGAACCGCTTAGCGCTCAACTCGACTGCTTAGGCGGGTAGTTACCGCGCAAGCCTCCGGACTTGTTTCCGTTTTTGCTGGGCAGGTTTGGCACGACCGGGCGGGAACGGGGTTGAGGGTTGGAGCGGCTGCGGGGTTGGGGTTGTTTGCTCATGGTTCGGCTCCTGAATTTTTCAGGGTTTTGCGAGACGGCTTCCTGATAAAGCTTAGTTGCTTGGCGTAATGGGCTGCATCGTTCGGCACTTGGGGAATGTGCTGCATCCCCAAAACTGTTGACCAATCCTGGAACCGCTTTTGAATGTACGCACCACGAGCGCACTGCCGCAGCGCGGGCATTGGCGAGAGACTGATGGATCGTTGCGCTGCTTCAGACGTTGCACATGCTCACGCCGGGTAGCGAACGTCGGCGCCAGACGGCCTGTTTGCAGGGTATCCAGCATGGCCGTCACCTGCGCTTCGCTGAACACCGTTTGCTGGAAAGACTTGATGTAACGGACCCAGCCACTGCCGTGGATGACATTCGCCGGCATCCGGGTCTTGAAGGTGCTCGGACCGACAAACACGATGACCGAATGCACATATTCCTGGCCGATACCCAGCACGGCTTGCAGCGCTTTCAAGTGTTTGTAGTTTTGGTGGACTGGGTTCTGGAACTGGAAGCGCTTCTTGTAGATCTGTTGCGTCCACTGAGCCTGCTGTTCACCACCGAAGATCCAGCCGCGCATGTGCTTGGTCTCCAGCACGAAAATGCCGAAGGACGACACAAACACATGGTCGATCTGCGTGGTGCCGTCTGGGGTGATCAGCGTTATGTCATGAACGCGGCGGTAAATCTGACGATTCAATAGAAAGAAAGCCAGCAACCGTACGAGCTGTTCACCGAACCAGCCTTTGAACAGACGAGTTTGCAGCAGCGTCAACACCAGCATCAGCGGTAGTAGCCAAATCAGGATGTTGATTAAGGGTTGCAGGATAACGGAAGGGTTCACATGGCAGTCCTTTGCAGTGAGATATGGGTTTCGTGGTGTCGGTGATGCTACGTCCAAGTAAAGCATTACGGAGCACAAACAAAACGGGCGCCTGACAAGGCGCCCGTTTTCATTTACTCCGCCGCCTGCGCCCGCAAGCGCCGGCCGATGACGTCCATCAAGTCACAGCCATCGCGTAACGGAATGGCCAGCAGTTTGGAAAAGTCCGTCAGCACCACCGTGTCGCAACCGAGCTCGGCCCGGAAGGCAATGTTTTCAAGCACCTGCGTGACCGTGCGGATGCGGTAGTCAGCCATGGCTTGCAGGACGTCGAGTGGAGCTTGGGTATCGATGAGCAGGGAGGCCGGGATCAGGTCGATTCCGGTGAGGGGCATGTATCTTTCCATAGGTGAAACTCCGAATCAGATTTATGGGGACTGATCCGATCTGCAGGTCGCCAAACCTGATTGCTGATGGGCAATGTGGTGACTATAGAGGTTGTCGCTGGAGGGGGGAGGTGGACATTTCCTAGGATGACGTAGGAATTACGTGAAAATCTGGTATGAACGTTGACCTGGCATATTAGATTCAAGATTTTTAGGAGGTTGTGTCCGCTTACGACTTAAATAGCGGGGACTTTCCTGATAAAAAAGCAATTACTTAACAGGAAAAGGCCTGATTGATCAGGTCATTTTTCGCTGAACGAATAGCCATTTGCGCTGAAGATTTCTAAACATTTCGTCCATTTGGTTTGTGATTGAGCGTCATATGAATAAATTGGCCTCTCGATTGTCCTGGTGCAGTGAACGCTTCCCACACCTGCGGAGGACAAGCTGAGTACCACCATTCCACGCCATTTGGGAATCTGACATAAATGGTTTCCGAACTAGAGTCGTACTTCTCTGCGACTATTCGAGTTGAGCCATACACAGCAATCCATTCAGTCATCTCCGGCCTCGTAGGTGCCGCGCCATGCGGCTAGTGGTTCGCTTATATTTGGTAAGTGCGGAGCTTGGCGCCAAGACTCAAGAGAAGGATCTTCTGCCCGTGGCATGGGATTTGGTTTATCCAACATCGCCCGGACCGGCAGCACTAGTGCTTCTCCGCTGACTATAGCTTCCCCTGTTCGCAACGACGGTAAAACTGCTGCCAATCCTGCCACCGTGTCAGGTAACGCCGCACGAATAGCTCCTTGGTCACCGGCATTCGTAAGTCGAAGCGCAATTATCGTTCCGCACTGTGCTAGTGCAGTTTCCGGGAGTTCAGTCGGTCGCTGTGTCACTAGCAATAATCCAACCCCATATTTACGACCCTCTCGGGCTATTCGATTAGCTGAGTCGCGAGTAACTGCGCTTGCAGATGCTCCGAGGTATCGGTGTGCTTCCTCTAGCACAATCAGAACAGGACTTGGGCGCCCAATCCCAGGCCCCTCCGGTTCACTACGCAGCGCTACCTCAAACAACAAATTTAAGACGACTCCAATGGCGAGGTCTGCCGCTGCTGCTGGGACCCCACTGAAATCCAATACGGATATTGCGCGATTCCCACCCAACCAATCTTGCATAACCTCAACGAGTGGGTCCGTGCCGACCGGATCACCCATAGGCTCTTGGAAAAAGCGAAGACGCGGATCAAGTAGCCCTAAACGGATTAGATCTGGTGTGGCGCCGTAAACTCCGAATGCCGGACCTTGATGAGGTGGTTGACCTCCAGGTCCATACGGCTCGAATTTAGCTGATCGTAACGTCGCCGCATCGCCCGGATCGATTTGACATGCTGTGGTGGGGTCAGATTTTACTCGGCGAGTCTCTCGGTTTTCTGAGTCTAGTTGATGCCAAATTGGACGAATATCAAATGGTACTGGTGTATCGGCAGTGACAGCATTTGGGTCAAGAGTTAACCAATTTGAAGTGGCGACGAATTCTCGGCGGGCTTGCGCCACGAGATCGTTAAATCGATTGGTGAATGTCGCGCCGCCTGGTGTGCCTGCAAATATCCTTACTATATCGCTTGCTGGTAGTGCCCAATACGGAACCCTGAGACGGTTCTCGTCATCTGCGAGCACACTACGAACGGAAGCACTCTCTGCAAGAGCGCGTGCGTATTCCCCGTGAGGATCAACAACTACAATATTGGCTGCATTCCAGCCACCTCTAATAAAACTCTGCAGCAGAGAAGCCACTACAGTCGTTTTACCTGATCCTGTTGATCCGACTACCGCAGCATGTCGCACGACAAGTTTTTTTGCGTCTAGGCAAACTGGTACATCTTCGGCGGCGGATAAGCACCCTAAGCGTAAATGTTCGTTATCCGCATGGGGAAAAATAGCGGCGAGCTCTTCAGGAGTAGCGAAATGAACCGGATCATCGAGTCCTGGAAATACCCCAACTCCTCGCTGAAAGCGCCCCGTTGCTCGATCAATCTCGCCGAGTAACTGAATTTCTAGCCAGCGTTCATCGCGTTCAATAGCATCGGAAAGAGCTACTTTTCCTACAAGCTCTGCGATGCCTACAAGAGTTACGGTAGCTATAAGATCGATAAGACCCTGAGGGATTCGAACAAGGGATCCGATTTGTCCAATAGGTTGAAGGCGTCCCCTATAGATTGGTGCCACTCCAGCAAGGTTAGGGTCGAGTGCAACTATGACAGTGGCGCCAAGAACATTTCTAACCTTGCCGATGCATGTCGGATCTTGCCATGACATGCTCATTCTCCTGTGCCTTGGCTTTGGATTTCCATTGCCGTTTTTAATATATCTTTCAAGCGAAGGTCGCTATCAAAGTCGCGACTGGTGCTTTTAGCCAAATACTCAGCCAATTTATGGAAGTCACCGAGTAAAAATAAATTTCCTTCATATATACCTGGGCACTCTTCTTCGAGGGATGCCCAGTTGGCTCTTACACCTCCAATGATTGCCTCTTTGTTACCCAATACCTGAAGATTTGGTGTCAAAAGTGCTTGGGCGGCCAATATCTCGGGAATGGATGAATAACAAAAAACGACTATTTCTGTACGTTCGCGTCGCATCGCAGCATCGAAAAATAGCTCGTTCAGATGAGCGTCACCGAAAGAATATCCTGCTACTAGCACTAATGTTTCTGGCTGGTGCAGCGCTCGGCGCATGCGATCTTGAAGTACTAGAAAAGGAACTCGCCTGGATTCTTCGTATTTAGTATCGGAAGGATATATCGCTGCAGCCATCTCATTGCTGACTGGTTGGCCGATTCGAACAATTTGGCGCTCATCTTCCCAAGCCCAGTTAACGGATCCGTGTAACTTCCATAAGCGTGAAAAAAAGGCAGGGATACCTTCTCTTTCAAAATCTGGTCGAGTTTCAACAAGATCTGTTTGAAATCGGGCCCGCAAATTCCCTATAAATCCGTCGAAATAAGGGACTCGCATTTCTTCTAGTGCGGTCTCTAGCAAGAGATCGTAGTTAACTGTGAAAATTTCAACCGGCATGTGGTAGTTTGTACGAGCAAGCCAGGCAGCAAAGTATCTACTTGGTATAAGGTTGGCGTTGCTAATGTCTAGCTCTTTAATAATTATTTGGCAGATGGCCAGATCCAAATCTAATGCTGTCTGAGCGGTAAAGTTGTCTAAAGTCTGATCGCCATCTAACAGAGCAGCGATTCGCCTCAGTCGACTAAGACCTTGTTCTAAGTTTCTATCTGTCAGGAGCAGGGTTAGCAAAGGCTTTTGAGCGTCGTTGAGGCCTGCAAGTACTCGGTCCCGTAACTCAGTAATGTCTGGTAGGCCGCATGCCTTTGAAGTGCCAGCTCCAAAAAAGGTACATACGTGTCGGGAGCGCGTTGCCAATTTCGCCCCTAAACCATTAACAAATCGTAAGGGATCATGCGTGGCCATATTTACACCAAGTCCTTAAGGGTGCCAGCAGATTAGACTACAAATTAGAATTGCGAGGTGTTGATCGACATACCTTCATCGAGAATAAAAATTCTTGGGCAAAGGGTGAAAGATTTTTTAGATAAGGGCGAGCCCCAAATAGGTCAGTCCCATTTGATTCACGGCTTCTTCTCCGGAACCACAAAACTCACCACCGTACTGGTCAGAATCGTATGACTCGGATCAGCCACCTCAAGAAGCACCTTATGAGCACCAGGCGTCAGCCCCACCAAAATAATCGGGTCTTCACTGGTGTGCGCCCATGTGCCTTTCCAGTCGTCGACGGTCACGTGCAGGTGACCAAGCCGTGGTGACACCTCAACAGCCGTTTTGCCAAACACCGGCATGATCCGGGCGTTCTCGGTTCGATACTGGATGATGACAACTCCGCGGGCGAGCGGTGCGGCGAGCGGCGGATAGGCAATGAGTTTTGGCCCTGTCTCAGATTCCACTGGGAGTATGGCCGGTGGCTGTTGGGTGTCTGCTACCTCTTGACCCCACGCGGCTATGCAAAAGAAGGCACCCAACGCAAGGGCGGTTAGATTTCTGAGAACGAGGGGCATGGGGTTTTTCTCCCGCGTGATCTCATTCAAGGCTAGATCAAACCGGGCAGTTGTCTATGTCAAAGCGGCCACGCTCTGCGAAACAGCCAAGTAGGAAGGTGGTGTTGAATACGAGCCGCTTATTAACGGTGATCGGCTAAAAGCAGGCAGTGAATGGAGCGATGCAAAATGAGAGCTAAGCTTCCTTCTACAGTCGGGCTTATTGAGCAAGTTGGGCTTTGCGGCCATTGGCGTCTAACCGCTCTCAGCCCTCACTCCAGCCTCGGAGGGGAGCCAATGAAACGTTTCGTCATGCTCGTCGCGATCTCTTTGCTGACCACTGCGTGTCAGAGCACCAATGACAATGGTGTCACCCGACTCGACAATTGTGTCTGCTATAAATCGGCCGATGCACAGCATTTGCAAGCCTCGCAAATGGCATGGCAAGACCCCGAAACGTTGCAGAAGCAATTCTCACATTGCATTTGCCGAGCCTTGGTTGACCTGAAGAAGGTCGATGATCCCAGTAAACTTTTCGTACCCGGAACCGAGATAAGAACGGAACTGAAATAAAACAAGATCGGAAAAGGCGATCACTAGAGGTGGCGTGCGAAACAGGTCGGAGCTGTCTGGGCTCAACGTCCATATTCAACGTAAGGGCCCAAGTAGAAACCTTGCGTATCCCAGTTGATTCGATAAATCACTTCTTTTCCTGACTTGATCCTGGCCGCAACGGTTTTGATCGCAGCACCCGCACATAATCCAGACTCGGCAAGCCCGGTGCCGAGATTCACTTCGCCGGCCGGCAAAACGAAAGAGGCCTTTTGACCGGGACCTATCTTGGCGGCGCGCTGACCCTCGATGTAGAACATGGCGTCACACCCCGCACCGACAAACCCGTCATCACGCAGAATGGTCAGGCGCCCAGGATCTTTCGTACCCTGGCTGTTGAACGCATACATCTTGTCGGGCGGCACTGGCCGCGCTTCAGACACCGGCATGGGTGATGTTGCGCACCCGCCCAAGGCCAACAAGAGCGCTCCCGTTGCGATCATCCTTCGCATGATTTTTCTCTCCTGAATAAGGGCGAATGTCCGTGAATCTGAATCAAGTCAATTGGGCGCTCGCATCGTTTTCGTGTTCATCGGCAAAGGCCATCAGCACTTCCAGATCGAGCACATCCAGTTTTATCTGGGCGATAAAAGCGGAGAAGGCCAGGTTGGCGGCGAGTAGACGTAGGTCGCATGCCCAGGCCGGTAGATGGGTGGGGCCCTGGAGCCAGCCGGACTCGAATAGAGGCGCCAGGCGTACGGTATCCGCTAGGCTGAGGCGCCCTGCAAATAAATGCCCCACCAACTCCGGTCGATTGTCGCGGATCGCGATGCGCAGCAGGGTGTGGACACCCAGCAAACCCGTCAGGTAGGCGGCATCTTTGGTAAACGCCGAACCACCCCGCAGGTCGGCACCACGGAAGACTCGCTGGGTTGAACGGAAGGACTCCTCTTGTGACTGGCCGGCGGCCAGAAAACCCTCGAATACCTGGATGAAATCGGCGCCGTCCAATGCTTGCTGGACCGCCAGCACGCGCAGGGCCAGGCGGCGTAATCGACTGATGTCCATGCTGCCCGTGAACAGTTCTGCAAGGGTGGCAATGCCTTCCTGGGTTTGAGTGGTGCGTGGCGCTCCCAAACCCAGGCTTTTGAGGTTGGGCTGCAGCGCGCCATTTTGTGCGGTAGCGACATGCACGAAGGCCTCATGCTGCAGCAACTGATTCTTGTCCAGCTCAGAGAACAGGGCGCTGCTACGCAGACGAATGCGGCTTGACCCGGCGATTGCCTTGGCAGCAAGGCTCGGGTCGAGCACGACCGTGACCCGGCCCTCGCCGAAGAAACGGTCCAGTTCCGGCTGCATCCAGGCGGCGAAGGCCTCGGCCGGGATTTCAGCCTGAGTCGGTGGAATACGGGCACTCCCCAGCAGGGCGTCGGTGGTCGTGAGAAAGAAATTGGCCGCGTCCAGCATGCTGAGATTCTGGTTCGGATAATAGAAATCCGGGCGTCGGTACAACGCGGATGAATAGTGTGTGAAGGCGGGCGTGCCAATCGCACCGAGCATGCGTCCAGCCGTGGCATAGCTGCGCGCTGTCATGGCGAGGTAGTTCCCGGCCGGATGCCCCTGATCGCAACGCTCAATAAATGCTTCCAGCGCGAAGACGTCGGCGCTGTGATCGCGTGGGTGCTGCTCGACTTCAGGTAATGCTGCTTTCCCTGCGCGCCAATTCGCCAGGAAAACTTCCTCGACGCCATCCGGCCAGGACAGGGCATCCAGTACGCGGATCTTGCGCGCCAGACCGGGTAGCGCGGCATCAAGTTCAGACAGGGGGGCGCTGCTCATGGAGTCTCCCTTGAACGACGAGGTTTATTAGAAAAAGCTTAGCCGCTGCGATGCATCGCGTTGTAGCGGCCTTGCGCTGTTCACGAGCGACCTCAAGTTCGCAAAACCCTCAAGGCAACCGATCAATGGCAGAATCCCCCTCAACTTGATCGTTTTGGAGACCACCATGCTTCGTGCGTTTGAACGAAGACTCGACCCTTTTCCTCCTGACGAGGTACCACCGCCACCCAACGGCCTGGCTCGCTTCCTGTGGGCCTGCACCCGGGGCGCCCGCGGTTACATTCTTGCGCTGGCGCTGCTCAGTGCCGTTGTGTCGATTTACGAAGCCTGGCTGTTTTCCTTCCTCGGGCAGGTCGTGGACCTGCTCTCGACCTGGCAGGCGGGCGGTGAAGCGGCGGCGCAGGAAAGTCGCGTGTTGTGGGGCATGGGCATCGTCATGGTGGCCAGTGTCGGGCTGGTGGCGTTGCGCACCATGGTGCAGCACCAGATATTGGCGATTAACTTGCCGTTGCGGCTGCGCTGGGACTTCCATCGCCTGATGCTGCGGCAAAGCCTTTCGTTTTTTTCCGATGAGTTTTCCGGCCGCGTCACGACGAAGGTGATGCAGACGGCGCTGGCGGTGCGCGACGTGCTGTTCACCCTGATCGAGATCGCACCCGGGATCGGGGTGTATTTCATTGCGATCATCGCACTGGCTGGCGGCTTCGCCCTGAAACTGATGCTGCCTTTCGTGGCCTGGCTCGTGTTGTTCGGTCTGGCCATGCTGTACTTCGTGCCCCGTCTGGGGAAAGTCGGGAAGGACCAGGCCAATGCGCGGTCGATGATGACCGGGCGTATCTCGGACGCCTACACCAACATCACGACGGTGAAGCTGTTCTCCCACTCCAATCGTGAAGCGCACTTCGCCCGTGCGGCGATGGAAGATTTCAAGCAGACCGGCTTTCGCCAGATGCGCCTGGTCAGCCAGTTCGAGATCGTCAACCAGGCCTTGGTGGTGGCATTGATCATGGCTGCCGGTGGTTATGCGCTGTGGCTATGGCATCAGGGTCAGGTCGGCGCAGGTGCCGTGGCGGCAATCACCGCCATGGCGTTGCGGATCAATGGCATGTCGCACTGGATCATGTGGCAAATGACCTCGCTGTTCGAGAGCATCGGCACTGTGCAGGATGGCATGGCGACGCTGACCCTGGGCGCCAAGGTGCAGGATGCGCCGGGTGCGGGTGCGCTCGTGACCTCTGGCGGCGCGGTAACCTTCGATAAGGTGAGCTTCAACTACAACGGCGAACGCCAGGTGCTCGATGGCCTGAGCCTGAGCATCCGCCCAGGCGAAAAAATCGGCCTGGTTGGCCGCTCTGGCGCCGGCAAATCCACGCTGATCAACTTGCTGCTGCGCTTCTATGACATCGACAGCGGGGAGATTTGCATCGACGGCCAAAACATTGCACACGTAACGCAAGACAGCCTGCGCGGCGCCATCGGCATGGTCACGCAGGATACCTCGCTGCTGCACCGTTCCATTCGTGACAACATCGCCTACGGTCGTCCCGATGCAACCGACGCGCAAATTCGCAGCGCCGCAGCTAGTGCGCAGGCTGATGGGTTCATCAGCCAACTGAGCGACCGACAAGGTCATACCGGCTACGACACCCTTGTGGGTGAGCGCGGCATCAAGCTGTCGGGCGGCCAGCGCCAACGCGTGGCGATTGCGCGGGTGATGCTCAAGAACGCCCCGATCCTGCTGCTTGACGAGGCCACCAGCGCGCTGGATTCGGAAGTCGAAGTCGCCATTCAGGAGAGCCTTGATGAAATGATGCAGGGCAAGACCGTGATCGCGATCGCCCATCGGCTGTCCACGATTGCGGCCATGGACCGGCTCATCGTCATGGATGACGGGCGCATCATCGAACAGGGCACTCACAGCGAATTGCTTGGGAAGAACGGTGTCTATGCGCGGCTCTGGCACCATCAAAGCGGAGGATTCCTGGGTGAGGACAAGGGCGTGGTCGAGGCGATGGATCAGGTGTGAGGGAGTAGGGTGCGCAGCCGGAGTCGGGTACACGAAAATATCAGTCTGGATCAAAGGCATGTTTTTGGTTATCGCGTACTCCGGCACTTTAGAGGTGTGAAGGTATCTGCATAGTATTTTGGCTGTGCCGACTGGCCGCTTCACGGCCTGAGGAAGCTAGGGCGTAACGCCCTAGCAGATAGCAGATGTCACTTTTTCTTTTTCGCCGGCTTTTCTGCCTTGTCTGATTTCTTAGCCTTCTCTGGCTTGCTATCAGCTTTTTTTGCAGATTTTTTAGGTTCGGCATCTTTTTTCTTGTCTTTCTTTTCGGAAGATTTCGAAAGAGCCGAGGCAGCCGCTGATTTCTTTACCTTCGATGACTTTTTGTCTTTCAATTCCTTGCTGGCGTTCGAAGCTTCACCTTTGCTTTTCTTCTCGTCTTTAGCCACGTTGATCACCTCTCGGAGTCTGCCGGTATTGGCACATTGCCTGTGGGATTATCCACACGCTGATCATTAGGCGAGCGCGTCCAAAAGCGGTTCAAATTATTTGATGCGTTGATATCGGCTTCGGATGAAGCACCGATACGTTGTGCAGTGGGCCCAGCGTCGATGAAGGGCGACTGGTCCCGAGTGATTCGGAGATCAACGCCGTATCGCATCACACTCGTCACGCACGTCGCTATCTCGAGCCTGACGCTGATTGATCCAAAATCATCTGGATCGCCCTCAAAATCATCGATTTTTTGCCATCACACCACGCATGTATTGATTCAAATCGCGCAGATCTTTAATGCTCCATGCGTGCGGCGATAGCACTACACCATTCTCTCGCAAAGTTTTTGGAATCAAGTCTCCATTTGGACGAAGTATTATCGAAGACACAATCGCGCCCGGATAATCATTTAATCGTTTTTTGAAAGCGGCTGTTGTTAGATCAGGTGTAGGAGGATTGCTCTTGTTAGCCAGTGGTCCTGTTGCTTTGAGATCTGTTCCGTGGCACATGGTGCATCGCTGTAAATAGAGATTTTTTCCATTAACATTATCCGCGCAGGATAGCGATGTTTGAATTAGCGATAACATTCCTAGCGAAGCGATGAATACTATTTTCATTGTTTTTATCTTCCTTGATGGGAGCAGTGTCGATTGAAGGCAATTTGGTGCGCGGGAAAGATATCAGCCATCGTGTCGGCACGCACACACAGTCATTTCTGATGCCCATTGAATCAACTTGTTTTTCAGGCGCATCCCAGTCACCGCTTCTGGCCGAAAGCTGACATCGTCCATACTCTCTAAATCTTCGAAATCGGAGCGCGTTGGCACAAGCTCCCTAGCGTAGAATTCGCACACCGCCAGCCCCACCCGAGACGGACCCTCAATGCAAACCCCGACCACCCAACACCCCCTCTGGAAAACCTACTTACTTTTCCTCGCCCCCATGGTCCTCTCCAATTTCCTCCAATCCATGTCGGGCACCATCAACAGCATCTACATCGGCCAAATGCTCGGCGTCCAAGCCTTGGCCGCCGTCTCGGGCATGTTCCCCATCGTCTTCTTCTTCATCGCCCTGGTCATCGGCCTCGGCGCGGGTGCGGGCGTACTCATCGGCCAAGCCTGGGGTGCGCGTGAACCGCATCTGGTGAAAACCATCGCCGGCACCACGTTGCTGCTGGGCGCAGTGATCGGCCTGGTAGCGGCGATCTTGGGCAGTGTGTTCGCAAGGCCCGCCCTGCAAGGCCTCGGCACGCCGGCTGATGTCCTCGATGACGCGGTGTCTTACGCCCACGTGATGATGTGGATCATGCCGTCGCTGCTGGTCTACGTGCTGTTCACTCAACTGCTGCGCGGGGTCAGCGATACGGTGTCGCCGCTGATCGCCTTGGTGGTGTCGACGTGTATCGGGTTGGCGCTGACGCCGGCGTTGATTCGGGGTTGGTTCGGCTTGCCGATGATGGGGATTCAGAGTGCGGCGTATGCCGGGTTGGCGGGGAATTTGTCGGCGATGGGATGGCTGGCTTGGCGGTTGATTCGCAAGGGGCATCCGTTGGCGCCGGATCGCGAGATGTTCGCGGCGATGCGCCTGGACCTGGTGATTCTCGGCAAGGTATTGCGCATCGGCTTGCCGACCGGGTTACAGATGGTGGTGTTGTCGGTGTCAGAACTGGTGATTCTGGCGCTGGTGAATCAGCACGGTTCGCAGGCGACGGCGGCGTATGGCGCGGTGACGCAGATCGTCAATTACGTGCAGTTTCCGGCGCTGTCGATTGCGATCACGGCGTCGATCCTTGGCGCTCAGGCGATCGGGGCAGGGCGCCTTGAACGCATGGGGCCGATTCTGCGCACGGGGCTGTTGATCAACGTGTGCCTGACCGGTGGCCTGGTGGTGTTGGGTTATCTGTTGTCGCACTGGTTGCTGGGGCTGTTCCTCACGGAGGATTCCACCCGGGCGAAGGCTGAGCATCTGTTGCACATCATGCTCTGGAGTCTGCTGGTGTTCGGCTTCCAGGCGATTGTCGGCGGCATCATGCGCGCCAGCGGTTCGGTGCTGGTGCCGATGGCCATTTCGATTTTCTGCGTGGTCGGCGTGCAGCTGCCGGTGGCGTATGTGCTGGATGGGCACTTCGGGTTGCAGGGCGTGTGGATGGCGTTTCCAGTGGCGTATCTGGGGATGCTGGTGTTGCAGACGGCGTATTACAAAATGGTCTGGCAGCATCAGAAGATTGAGCGGTTGGTGTAGGGGCGCGACCACAGCAATCTGTCCCTGATCGATGCCCGGACCTGCGACGCAACTTTCGCCATTAATCAGGTCCTCACTTTTCCAGGCGAGTGGAAGGGTAAAAGTATGACTGTTTCAGTGGGGGCAGGTCCTAAATGCGAGCAGCTCGTTATTGCACTTTTCGTAAGTAACCTAACAACTAATGGATCCAATAAACATTATTGGAAATCTCTGTAATTCACCAGCCCAGTTGTCATGGGGCTGACAGAGAAGTTGATACGTTAGTACACGGTGTGTAGGACGTTCACACTAGCCGCCGTTTGTCGGTGGGCTGCTCAAAAAATGAACATTCCAGGATCCCCGGCCTCTGATCCTGCAGCACGTCACCCAAGACCTGCTCCTGCAGCCGCAGAAAAGAAGTGGACAAATAACCTCATGTGCATTGAATGCTAATGGGGATTTTTTTACCTGAAATTCAGGAGGCAACAACTAAGCCGGTCATTGATTTGCCAGGCGAATCAATGGGCTAAGCAGTGCCAAGTCGATGAGTTGGCATATCTTATAAAAGTAAGATCGTGCAGGGTGTCGAAGAGTTGAATATCCTGTTTACTACCGATCTGTACTATCGAATAAGGTGGAGAAAGTACCGTGGCGATAAATACAATTATGAGCCTGCTCGAAAATAAAGAGTGCATGGAATTTTTGCGATTGGGCGTTATTTACGTTCATTTAGTAGCGTGTTGTGTGGCGATTGGTTTGGTGTTAACCAGTGATGTTGCAATGGTCAGAGACTTGTTAAAACGAAAAACATTCACTGAGCATGACAATGCTCATATGGAAAGTCTTCAGAAGTCTGTCATCGCTGCATTGATAGCGTTGTGGGTGACGGGTGCCGCGATCATCGGTATTGATTACCTGGAAAAAGGTATGAATTACTTCATGAATCCAAAACTTCACGCCAAAGTAATCATTGTCGTGTTGCTGAGTTACAACGGCCTCATGTTGCATCGCCTGGTATTGCCCGCGCTGCAAAAGGCCGGCTCGTTGCTCAATCTCGGGTTCAGCGCACGGATGATGGCGCTGTTCTGCGGCTCACTGTCGGCCGTGTCCTGGATGTATGCGGCCATGCTGGGTGTCGGCCGCCCGTTGGCCTGGAAATACTCTCTCTCCGAATTGTTGATGGCGTATCCGGTACTGATTGCACTGGGTTTCCTTACGATGCTGGCATTGACTCAGCGTCTGAAAATACAGGACGCCATCGTTATTTCTCCGCGGACAGTAGCGAACGCACGGTAGGCTGGTTCACTGCGTAAAAACTTGCGGGCTTGTCCGGAGCCTGAAAAGCGCGACCTTCTTAGTGCAGGCGATCATAAAAGCCTGCATCAAGGAGGTCGCTTTGTTTTGGGTCAGAAGGCTGAACTTGATGCACGCCGCTGTCCGACCGACAATCCTGAGTGAACCTGTGACGCGAACCGACAGGCGTGATCGCCTGGGGAGGTTTTCCAATGGATTCCTCATCGCCCACCCTCCTGCAGGACCGGGCCGCTGCCGGTCGGCGGCTGGTGGAGTCGTTGCTCAAGTACGCACATCGCCCTGACGTCATCGTCCTCGCCTTGCCCCGTGGCGGTGTGCCGGTGGCTTATGAAGTGGCTGCAGCGCTGGAGGTTCGCCTCGACCTGATGCTGGTGCGCAAGCTGGGCGTTCCGTCCCATGAAGAGTTTGCGATGGGCGCGATTGCCAGCGGCGGCATCCAGATCCTCAACGAACATGCGCTGCGGGTTCACCCGATTGATAAGGTCACATTCGACGCCGTGGTTGCCCGGGAGACCCGGGAACTGTCGCGGCGTGAACAGGTTTACCGGGGAACGCGCGCGCCGGTGCTGCTCAAGGATCAAGTGGTGATTCTGATCGACGACGGCCTGGCGACGGGCGCCTCGATGATGGCCGCCATCCAAGCAGTGCGGGTGCATGCGCCGGCTCGAATCGTCGTCGCCGTGCCGGTGGCGCCGATCGAGACGGCGGAGGCGCTGCGCAGTGAAGTGGATGAGCTGATTTGCCCGCTGATCCCGGAGTGGCTGATGTCGATCAGCCGTTGGTACATGGACTTTTCCCAGACTTCGGATGCGGAGGTCATCAGGTTGTTGCAGCGGGCGTGGCAGAAAACGTCCTGAAGCGAGCTGAAGGCATTGAACTGGAACACGCCATCGGCGTGCAACTGTTGCGTCGCACCACGCGCCAGTTGAGCCTCACCGAGGCCGGGGCGGTTTACTTCGAACAGTGCCAAGACATCGCCACCACGCTGGAACACGCCGAACTGGCGGTGCATCAATGCGCGACGACCCGCGCGGCTGGCTACGGGTGACGGTGCCGTATTCATTCGGGGTCAGTTGGTTTTCGCCGTTGGTGGCTGGGTTTTGTCGGGCCTATCCGGACATCAAACTGGAGATCCTGGCGACCCACGTGCCGCTGGATCTGGTCGGCGAGGAGGTCGATGTGGAATTGCGTCTCGGCGCCTTGCCGGACTCAAGCCTGATTGCGAGGAAACTGGCCAGTTACCCGACAGGCCTCTTTGCCGCGCCCGACTACATCAAGCGCCATGGCCAACCGGCCACGCCGGATGAGCTGATCGAGCATCGCGCACTGGTGTTGCATCAGGCCCGGCGCGACGTGGGTTATGTCTGGCCGCTGCGCAAGGCCGGCGCGAAGGTACGCCACTATCGAGTCGAGCCGTCGATCATCGCCAACGATCCGGCGCTGCTGAAAGATGCGATGTGTGCCGGCGAAGGGCTGAGCCTGGGGATGGAGCAAAGCATGCAGGCTGACGTGGAGGCCGTGCGGTTGTGCCGAGTGTTGCCGGAGTAGATCGGGTCGCCACAGGATCTGAATGCCGTCACGGCACGGGAGTACTTGCCGTCGCCGAAGGTCACGGCGTTTATCGGGTTTTTGAAGGCGCGGATGGGGGAGGGTTCAGCACTGGACAGAGTGATGGCTAATTAGTAGCCTCGGGCCGCCAATGGCGTAGGCAACATGAAGCTGCCGAAAATTTGAGATGAAAGATGCCTATTTCGACAACTGTATTGCGTGACTCTCTAGCGACCACCGCTGCCATTGCACGCTCGTGGTTTGAAGACAGAGCAGAGATTAAAACCAGAAAACAGTTTGAAGCTCGCGGGGAGCTGGGTGATGCCGGCATAGGGGCTGTTTACGTTTACTTCTCGGAAAAAGGCAAGGCTGTCTACGTGGGCGAGACAGGCAGGAAAGTCAAAGCAAGGCTTCATGATGAAACGTCGCCACACAAGAGTAAGGAGTGGTGGAGCAGTTGGTCATATATGCGTTTTGTTGCACTTGAGTGTGATGTCGATCGGCTGGTGCTTGAGTCGTTGCTGATCGCCATATATGAGCCGAGTGGGAACATTAAACCCAAAGCAAAAAATATCGGGTCGCTGTTCCCTCTGTAGTCGGAGGGGCAGGAAGCTTCATCTTAAAGGGTATTCACACTGGATCAGGGACGCCAATCGACAATGACTGCACGAGACAAACAAGGTAGAGAGCTTTACCGACACTTTGATGAGGCCGATAAACTGCTTTATGTCGGCATTTCCCTGAGTACTGCCTCGCGGTTATCGCAGCACCGACGGTCCTCCCCGTGGGCGGATGACATCGCCTATATCAAAATCGAACGGTTCCTCACTCAGGCGTCGGCTGCCGCAGCGGAAAAGGAAGCAATCATTCGCGAGAACCCGATCTGGAATGTGGTGCATAAGCCTGTGCAGGTAACTGAGGGAGTGCCGGCAAGTCGCGAGAACTCCAGGAAGTCCAGGCAAACGAACTATCCCTTCGATGTTTCCAATGTAGCGCGTTGTCTGCGTGAAACGACCGCACTGGTTGCCCGCACGTTGGGTTTCGCCAGCCATATTCGCCTGGAAAAATTTCCCGAGACCAATACGTTTGTCAGCGTGATCCTCGAGATGAAAGAAGCGGTATTGTCTGAAGAACTGCAGCTGGATCAACTCTTCAACGCAGAGTCACCCGAACCCGCCCCGGGGCGACGATTCAGATTGATCACACAAGCTACTCATCATGCCCCTGGCAGTGTTGTAGATAAGTGTGATTTCACCCTCATTACGCCTCAGTGGATGTCTAAATTGTGTGAGGAGTGTTTGGGACTGCGTGACGATTTTGATCAGGTGTTTGAGCGGGATATCCAGCCGGCGATTGCCGAATTCGCGCTGCTCTTTGAGACATTCAATATCCATTCCGATTTTCAATGCAGCGCTGTTTGAAGCCGCGGCACATTAACTTTTCAAGGATCCCCCGGTGGCACTGATTTCTGATGACGCTACATCGCGACTGGCATTTTCTTTGGCGGAGAATAAAGGTGTATACGCTGTTCTGATCGGTTCCGGACTTTCCCGTTCAGCCAAAATCCCGACCGGTTGGGAGATTACTCTGGACCTGGTCCGCCGTGCAGCAGAGGCCCGTGGTATTGGGCCGCAGCCTGATTGGGCCGCTTGGTACAGGGCGACAGAAAAAGCTGAGCCAGACTATTCGGCGTTGCTCGCGGAGCTGGCGACGACGGCGGCTGAGCGTCGGGCGCTCATCCAGGCCTATGTGGAGCCGACCGCGCAAGAACAAGAGAATGGCGAGAAGATTCCCACTGCAGCACACAAAGCGCTGGCTCAACTGGTCAAGTCGGGTCATGTACGCGTCGTGATCACCACTAATTTTGACCGGTTGATGGAAAATGCGCTGCGTGAGGTAGGTGTCGAACCGGCGGTCATCTCCTCTGAGGATGCGCTCTCAGGCGCCGAACCATTGATCCATGCCAGATGTTATGTACTGAAACTGCATGGCGACTACAAAGATACGCGGATTCTAAACACTGAAGATGAGCTTAATCGTTACCCGGGCGCGATCAACACACTGCTTGATCGACTGTTTGATGAGTTCGGCCTGATCGTTGCCGGATGGTCGGGTGTGTGGGACGAGGCTTTGCGCACCGCAATACTGCGTGCCGGCGGGCGGCGCTATACAACGTTTTGGCTGACGCAAGGCATCCCTGCTGAACGGGCCGCGGCGCTTATCGCTCATCGCAGTGCCATCTTGGTGAAGGGGGCCAACGCTGACGGGTTTTTCACTCAGTTGAAGAATAAGGTGCACACGATTACCGACTCCAGGCTTGAGAGTCCGCAAAGCATTGAACTCCTAGTCGGAATGGTAAAAGGCTTTCTTGGCAAGCCGGAGCACCAGATCCAGTTAGATGCGCTGATTGCGCAAGAGACCAAGCGACTTATTGAAAAACTGCAAGTGCTGATGGCAGATATGCCGGCAACGCCAGTAGCGGATTTGATTACGACCTGCGAGCAGCAAGTCGAAGGTCTCGCCCGCGTTGCTACGGTGCTGGGACGATGGGGGACGAACATTGACCATTCGCTAATGCTTGAAGTGATCAAGGCATTATTGAGTTTCGCTCAACAGTCCAGTGCGAGTGACCTCACATTAGACAAGTTGCGGATGTACCCGGCGTTTCTGATCTTCAATGCTTACGGTGCAGGTCTGTCGAGGGCCGGGCGTTGGGAAACCATGAACAAACTGGTCAACTATTCACTGGTCCTGCGACAGTCTCAGACGAGAGTTGCAGGAATGCTTTTCTGGACCGTCGCTTTTGAAGTATCGACAAAAACCGTCTGGAAAAATTTAGCTGGCTATGAACAGTTCTCTTCGCCGTTGAGTCATCGTGTGTGCGCGCTCGTTTCACAATGGGCAGATAGTTTTCTTGGGGCTGCTCATAATGCAAAGGTCCAGTTTGCACGCTTCGAGTTGTGTTGCGCGTTGAACCAGACCCTGTGGAATGGTGCCAGGCGATCCAATTTGTTCCAGCCCGGCGCTGATAAAGTGGCTGTTGGTGTTTTGGCGGAGGACAGGGAAGTATTCGAAGAAATCCGTAACGAACTGGTTGGGGGAGAAAGCACGTCGGCATTTCTAAAGGCAGGATTCAAAACGATGGACGAAGTGTTCCTCGAAAGGCTCTTCAAAATTATCAAGAGTCACTTCCAGGCCAGCTAAGTACTGATACTCGGCGTCCTGTGTCGTTTGCAGAGATTAGCTAAACGATCCAATGGTCAAGGAAAGCGTTGAATGACACTCAGGGTAATGGTGATCGGTGGCTACGGAAACTTCGGCAGCATCGTTTGCAGGCATCTAGTCACGATGCCAGGTGTAGAGCTGGTGATCTCGGGCCGTGACTCGCAGAAGTTGCAACGCAAGGTCGATGAGCTGAAAACCCAGTCCGGCCGCGCCTGTGAGAGCTGGTGCGGCGATGCCATGGGCGCCGCATTCGGGTCCGCGTTGAGCGCGATGGGCATTCAGTGGGTCGTGCACACCGGCGGCCCGTTTCAGGGCCAATCCTACGCGGTCGCGCAAAGCTGCATCGACGCGGGCGTGAGTTACTGCGATTTGGCTGACTGCCGCACCTTCGTCAATGGCATTGATGTACTCGACGCCGAGGCAAAACTGGCCGGCGTGGCGATTCTCAGCGGCTGCAGTTCGGTGCCGACGCTGTCATCGGCACTTATCGACCAGTACCGTTATCGCTTCAAACGCATCGACTCGATCGAGCATGGCATTTCTTCCTCGGCCAAGATGCCCGGCCTCTCCACCGTCGAAGGCGTATTGGCCTACGCGGGCAAACCGATCAAGCAACTCAAGAATGGCCAGGTGCACGAAGTATCGGGCTGGCAGGACCTGACCCTGCGCAAGATGCCGCAATTGGGGAGCCGTCTCCTGTCCAACGTCGATGTGCCAGACATGGATATTTTCGCCGGCCGTTACGGCGCCCATACCTTGAGTTTCAAGGCAGGCTCGGGCCTGAAACTCGGTGGCGTGGCCAACTACGTACTCGCCGAGGCGCTGAGAATCGGACTGGTGCGTGACTCTGCGGCGTGGGCGGCAAGGCTGCATCGCTGGGGGACATGGTTCGAGCGATTCGGCGATGGCCTGAGTGCGATGTACATCGACGTCGAAGGGCAGGGAGTTGATGGGCAACCGCTGTCCATGACCGTGCAATTGACCGCGCACAACGACAAGGGCCCGGAAATCCCGAGCTGCGCGGCGGTCGCGTTGGCGGCAAAACTGGTCGCAGGTTACGAGCCGGCCCCCGGTGCCCGTCCTTGCGTGGGCGAGATTAGCGTCGACGAATACATGGCCGCGATCAACGACCCGGCCAATCTGCACCTGTCCGTGCGCTTCTCTGACGAGCAGGGCTGAGCATGCTCTATCTGTGCCTGAAGTACCTGCACGTGATTGCCGCGATTTTCCTGTTCGGGTTCGGCATGGGTTCCTACCTCTATTTGATCGCCGCCAGTCGTACAGCCAACCCACAAGTGATCGCGCACGTGGCCAGAATGGTGGTGCGCTTCGACACCTGGATCACCACTCCGGCAGGCTTCATTCAGATCGCCACGGGTTATCTGCTGATGAAAGTGTCGGGGCTGCCCATGAGCACAGAGTGGATTCTGACCTCGTTGATAATTTTTCTGTGCGTGGGCTCGCTCTGGCTGCCGGTGTTGGTGCTGCAGAAGCGGCTGCACCGGATGGCGTTGAGCGCGGTTCAGACTGGCGAGGGGCTAGATGCGCAGTATCGGTCGGTCTACCAGAAATGGTTCTGGATGGGCGTGGCGGGTTTTGCGGGGATGTTTGTGATCGTGATGATGATGGTCACGAAGATGACGCCGATGCAGCTAGTGGCGGCGGTGGTCTAGCGCAACGGCCACGCCTCACCATTCGCCTTGACCGTCTAGTGGGTCTTGAGCCAGTCCTGAAACCGGGTTGCGCCGACGATGGGGTTGGCGCCCGGCGTCAGTGACTGGTCATCGATCGGCGCACCAAAGTAAGGAACCGTGTCGTCCGCCACGGTCTGGCGCGGGTCATTGGTGTGCGTTAGGTAATAACTCGCGAACTCGATGAGGGGGCGTTTCTCAGGGCCGGCCACTTCGACGGTCTGGTTGATCGGCGCTTTCAACGCGATGTCCGTCAGTGCCGTGGCCACATCGGCCGAGGCCACTGGTTGCAGCGCGGCGGACGTCAAGTGAAGGGTGTCGCCTTCCTCGCGCCCTGAGTGCGCAATGGCATGGATGAACTCGAAGAACTGCGTGGCGCGCAGGATGGTGTAGGGAATGCCTGACTTCTTGATGAGTTTTTCCTGGGCCATTTTCGCCCGGAAGTAACCGCTGTCGAGCATCCGTTCGGTGCCGACCACCGACAGGGCGACATGGTGTTTGACGCCATCGATCTTCTCCGCCGCGATCAGGTTGTGCCCGGCGGTTTCGAAGAAGTGCAACGCCGCGTGGTCCTCGAAGGAGGGCGAGTTCGACACGTCGACCACCACGTCCGCGCCTTTCAACGCCTCCGTCAGGCCTTCACCGCTGATGACATTGACGCCGGTACTGGGCGACGCCGCCAGGGCTTCATGCCCCAGGGCCTGCAGGTTCTGGCAGAGCTTGCTGCCGATCAGGCCGGTGCCCCCGATGACGACGATTTTCATGTCCAGTCTCCCGATGCGGTGAGTGCTTGATTCATTAAACACCTGCGCGTGTGGCAGCATCGGGCACTGGTGAACGTTGCCGACAGGTGGTCGGAAGTCTTTATGCCTGGTGGAATAAACGGCGGTTCTTTGCTTTAGTCCACCTATCGCTGGCCAGCGTGTGCCTCGACCGGAGCTTCCCATGAACTCTCGAATCCCGTCGTTTTCCGTACTGGCTGCGGCGTTTGCCTTTGGTTGTTTCCCCGGCGCCGAAGCGGCCGAATATACGCAAGTGAATGAAGCCGCCAGCACCCTCTCTTTCACCTACAACCAGTTCAGCTCGCGGGTGTACGGCACGTTTGGCAAGTTCAAGGCCACGCTTGATTTCGACACGGCCAACCCCGCAGCGGGCCATGCGGCGCTCACCATCCAGCTCGACAGCATCGATGCCGGCAGCGAAGACGCCAACACCGAGCTGAAAAAGCCCGCCTGGTTCGACACGCAGAAGTATCCCGAGGCGACGTTTGAGTCGACCGGCGTGAAAGCCCTGGGCGACAACCGCTATTCGATCACCGGCAAACTCACGCTCAGAGGCGTCACCCGTGAGGTGGACGTTCCGGTCCTCCTGAAAGAGGAGAACGCCATCGGCATCTTCGATGGCCAGCTGACGCTCAAGCGTAGCGACTTCAAGGTGGGCGAGGGTGAGTGGGGTGACACTGCCGTTTCCGACGACATCAATATCCGGTTTCGGATGGTTGCGCCGCAGCGTTAATGGCTGTGCTGCTCGTAGCAATGCAACCTCTCGTTTTCCGGCCTTCAATTATCGGGGGAAGTGTTTTTTGTTAAATAAATTGGAAATAAAGTAAGCGGTGTTAATCGCATTTGTCTCTCTTGCTAATGTTGAAAATGAACTAGCCTTTTGACGGGTCTGGTTCTTGTCAGTTCAACGGCAGTCCGCACTTTGGTGATTAAACTGGACGGTTTCGATTGGGTTACGGTCTTGTAACGCCTGCTTGTCATCGCCATTCGTTTTAGTGACGGGAGGGCATCAAAAGGAGCGAAATAAATGACTTCGTACACGGTAGGCGCAATGAGTGCGGAACAGCGTGGATTTCATCTGGAAGAGTTCAAGCAGCTCAAAGCCGAAATTTCTACGTTACTTGAAAGAGTCGCTTCGCTATTCAAGTACGGTCTGATCGGTAGTGCGGCAGTTTACTCATGGTTTCTTACCAATTTGGTCCTTAAGGCAGACATAAAGCAGTCCCCGGAGGTTCTTTTAGGTGCCAGTTTGATACCTCCGGTGTTGGTGTTCTTTTTTGGCTTGCTGGCATTGGCGACTTACAGGCACGTTGATACGGCAGGACGCTACCTTCTGAAGGTTGAGAGGCATTTGGGGGATGAGAGCTTGGGGTGGGAAAAATTCTGGAGGCAAGAAAAAACTGTTCTGTTGCCGATGTTGTTCTATTTCTACCTGTTCTTGCTGGCGGTAGAGATCGGGATCGTCGTTTGGGTGTATTTCAAGTTTTGATAAATAGCTTTGAAGTACCGCGTTAAGGGTACGAAAAAATAGACGGGTTCTCTGTTTTTTTCTGTGGAGCAGGCTATGAAGTCGAAACGGTTGATGTTGCTGTGGTTGCTCGGAGGCTGGTTGGTGTTCAGCCAGGCTTTTGCGCAGACACCCAGTTATCTTGTGATAGGGGCTCAGCCCTATGAGCTGCAAGATATGTTGAATGCCAAGCTGAAGGAAGGATGGATGCTGAAGAGTATTATCACGTGGTCTACAAAGTGCCCGAACGACAATAAAGAATGTTTGCTGGTTGTCCTCGAGAGGAAGTAGGCAATGAGGGTTATTGGTCAATGCGTTTCTGAACGGTGTGGCGAGGGTAAGGTGCCTGCTTGGCGTTGGCTTTCAAGGGTTAGCGGATGAGACCTTCATCCGTTTGATCGCGATAGACGGGAAACACCCCGCCACCTAACCACAAGCATCCGCCACCGCCTTCTCGGCACGTTCAATTTCCTGCTTGATGTCCGTGGTGATCCGCTGTTCCTTGAACTTCTGCTCAAGGAATTGCTGACTCCCCTGGTTTTTCAACTCCGCGTCGGTGGCCGCGTCCTGGGCCTGCAACTCGGCGGCGTGTGCGTCTATGACCGCTTCAACCTCGGCATCATTCTTCGCGTTGTCCAGGGAGCTGACCAATTTGCCGACTTCCGCCTTCTCGGCCTCGGCATAAGCATCGACAGACAGCCCGGCAGCCATCGCCCGTGCGCGAATTTCCACCGTTTCCTTGTGCTGCCGTGCTGTCTTGCACACCGCATCCCGGCGTGCGCGCTCGCTAGCGTCCCACTCTATAAATCCATAAGTCGTCACACCGATCATGGTCAGGGTAATGACGGCGCTGATAAATTGGGCTCTCACATCGCGCAACCTCAACAGTCAAGGGGATCCACCCGTATGTGTAATTTTCGCTCGATTCCATCGCAGGCTTAAAAAGCGTAGCAGGACGAACGCGTTGCACGTTGATGATGGAATGTCATTTGGCTTGATGACGACGGGACGTGGGGAGCGCACTTGTGTGCTATTACTTTTCTGACGATTGTCACTGAGGCCTTCAGAAGCGCATTAGGGTGAATGTGCAGGTACCCATGAGTCGTAATTGTTTGTTTGCCTGAGTGGCAGGGTGCCACAATCGCGTTTTTTGTCGCAGCATCATGATCAGGCGGATCAAATGGGTGGCCCAGGATTTCGGCACGACCAGGATTCTTTCATCGCAGCGCAGGTGCGCAGTGATCGATTGCATCAGCTATTCCACCAGTCATTCCCTGCGATTTTCGGCAGTTTTCTGGCCGCGATCATGTTGTGCGGGCTGTGCTGGGAGCGTTTTGATCACAGCGTCATTTTCACGTGGATAGGGCTGCTGACGGTATCGTCGTTGCTGCGCATCCTGATGTTCGTCGCCTGGTTTCGCTGCCCGGAAAGTGAGCGCACCCCGCAACGCTGGGAGAAGAAATACGGGCTCACGCTGGCGTTGTCCGCCGGTATCTGGGGGGCAGGCGCTTTAGCGGTCATGCCGGCAAACGACCTGTTGGCGCAGGCGTTGGTCATGCTCTTTGCCGTCGGCATGTCGGTCAGCGCGGTGTCGTGTTATTCGGCCTATCGATACATGACGTTGGCGTCCATTGGCCTGGTCTTGTTGCCGTGTACCTTCTGGTTGCTGTTTCAACCGTCAGCGATGCAAATCGGCATGGCGTTGGCCGTAATTGTATTTGCCTCATTCGTGGCCAGCGCGACCCGCAAACTCTCCGAGGCATTGGAAACCGCCTTCCAGTTAACCCGCGAAATGGAACGCGCCCATCGCATTGCCACTTACGCCGCACAAACAGATGAACTCACCGGCCTGAAAAACCGCCGCGCTTTTTTCGAGCATGCCCAGCAATTGTTCCATGACTGCAAACACAACCGGCTACCGCTGTGCGCGGTGATGCTGGATATGGATCACTTCAAACACATCAATGACACTTACGGCCATCAGGTCGGGGATCAGGTGTTGCGGCAAATGGGCGTGATCATCAACCGGTCCTTCCGCGAGACCGATGTCTTCGGCAGGCTGGGGGGCGAGGAATTCGCGATCCTGCTGCCGAACACCTCCATTGAAGTGGCCCTGCAGATCGCCGAGCATCTTATCCAGTCCATCGGTGGATTGATGACCGGGCCGGTTCACCGCATATCGGCGAGTCTGGGGGTGGCAGCGATGGAGATTGGCGATCACGATCTGCAAAGTTTGCTGAATAACGCGGATAAGGCGCTGTATCGGGCGAAGGCGCGGGGGCGGAATCAGGTGGCTGTTTCGGAGTAGGGCGGAGGTTAAGAGGGTGGCGCGTCGTTAATTCGACAAGTGTGCGGACACGCCTGGAGGGCAGGCTCGTCTTCAGGGCAAAGGTCTGTTAAGTCGCCCATCCAGGGCAAAAGGTTCTTGCAGAACCAACTCATACAAACCTTCGGCCAGAAGCGGGTTCATCAACATATTCCAGCTATGCCGGGAGACACTGGAAGGGACCAATACAAACGGGTGCTGACTCAACAGATCAGCGCCGAACTGTTGCTGGCTGCGGCTTGGGGTGCCCGGCACCAACCAGTTAGGGTTTGCAATGCTTTCGGGTTGCACCACATGAATCCTGGTGGGGTCCAGCACGCGCGCCTGCGTAAGACGATGGGGCTTGCAATCCAGTGCATCGAAATCCTTATGCACCGCAACTTCAAGGATGGCCGTTGAGGCATCCAGTGCTGCATAAACCGTTGCCATACCTTTAGGGTTCCATCGCCCACCCACCTTTTCAGCCCCGACACCCGAATTCCAGGAGGGGGAATACTCAGCAGGATCAAGGCGCCAGAAGTGAATCTCACTGCTTAAAGGGTCTTTAGCCATCAATAGACCCCATACTCAATACGCGTCAGAAAGTCAGTCACCAGCTCATACCCGACCGAATTTGAAATGAGGTCGATGGGTATCTCACCATCCAGGCCCCGCGCAGGTTTGACCATCCACTGCTCGGCAAGCTCACGCGAACCCAGCACATCCGTTGCCTTTTCCAAGACCTCGGCATAATTGAGCGCTCGCGTGCTTTGCTCTGGCGTCAGGACTTCATTGGGCGTCTTCAACCGCCGCGCAAGCGTGCGATCAGACGTGCCAACGATCTTCGATAACACCCCCCATTGCTTATATACATTGCTGTTCTCGATCATATTGAGCACCGATTGCAGCGGGAAACCGTTTGTAACGGCCCGATAGATCTCCATACGATCATCACCCACTTCTCCAGCGAGTAAGATCGCGACCATCTGTGGTGCGCCATTCGAATCCTTCCTTGTCACTGTCGCCGCCGCCCGACTGTTGTCCAAGTCGGTTACGGCGACAGGGTCGCGTGGTTTGACCTTTCTTTTTTGGCTGTCATCTTTGACAACTTCATCGAGTACAACATCTTTCTTCCTGGCGGCCATGGCAGTCTCCGTCGCTCCGTCATATGGCATTAAATATAGTGCCAAATGGCAGAAAGGCCTAATCCAGCATCGTTTGACAGCAAGCACCGAGAAACATGTGGCGAGGGAGCTTGCTCCCGCCGGGCTGCGAAGCGGCCCCAAAAAAGGGGGCCGCTGCACGTCAGTTATCGACTCAAGTCAGCAGAGCGCTCCTGCTTGGGTAAATCAATTTTATCCAGCACTCGGTTCGCCGTGATCTCGGCCATCATGATGCTGTTGGAAATGCCCAGCAGGGCGTAGCGTGACTCACCCTCCAGATGATCCACCAACTGATGGACCATCACATCGACCGAGGCCAGCGTCTCGACCAGGTAAACCGCCAGGGTTTCGGCCGTGGCCTCGGGGTCGACGGAAAACAGGGTGCTGCGGGTTCGCGGCATGGCTTTGATGTCGGCGTTCGACGGGAAGTGGAAGTCGAGCGCGCGCTCGGCGGCCTCGTTGAGTTTTTTTGAATCGGGTTCGTATGGGGAGACCGGGTCGGTGTCCGGTGGGTTGGGCGTTACTTTGAACATATGCTGAGTTTCCAGATTGGGTGCCGCCCCTCTTGCGACTAAACGTAAGGGGAGGCAGCTGCACGCAGGTTAGTCGACCGGGAAACTCAGCAATCCGGCGCGCCCGAGGGCGCCCTGCGTACAGCTACCATCAAGTACAGGAATGGAAGACCTGCATGACAGATGTACGCACAACTGAGTTAACGCGGGCGACTAAACCCGATCACTGAAGGGCAGTGACGGGGATCAAGTTACCGAGCGGCCCCAAGGCGCACAAGCCGGCGGATTCTGGCGCAGCCGTAGGCAACGGCGCAAGGTTTTGTAGCTTTCAGGACGTAACCTCGAGGGAGTTTAAACAGCCGTTAAACACCGGCAGCGAGGGCGTGATGTTCCAGACCCTCCTTCGACGGGAATGGCCCCAAGTACGTGGAAGAGGTCAAACGGCTCCCATATCAATGCCGGCATGTCAGCTCACTCCCCATTCACCACAACAACGCTTCAACTTCGTCAAACTTGTCCGCCAATCTCAGAAAGGTATCTGCCCAGCCACTACTCAGGCTGACTTCCTGCAGCGGGCCTGTCACTGCAAACAGGACTGCCACTTTCAGTCTTTCGGGAAGCGTGCCGGCTTTCAGAAGATTGACCAGCCCGAGCAGTTCCGCTTTTGCCGCAGCGGCGTCTTCCCAGCTCGACCAGTCAAAATTATTGTCTTCCATCGAAATCAATTCGATAGAGGCTTCGAGAATATGGATGAGTCGCTCAGTCGGCGAGTCCCGGTTTGGCTTGCCACAAAACAGCTGCCTTGCACGTTGCAGATTCATGGTTGAACCACCTTCAGGCCCATCTCAATAAAACCGGTCTTCTTCCTTCATCGCATAAATCCGTCCCAGCGTCCTGGCCGATATTCCCAGGAACAACAACGCCAGCAACACCCCACCCAACATGATGTAAAACCCCGGACGATTGCCGTTCAGCTCGCGGGCAATGCTGTTTTGCCCCGGTAACCAGCGCGAGTAAATCAGGTCGATGCTGCCGCCGGTTTCATAGGCGGTTTTTTGCGCGTAGCGCTCGTCGACGTATTGATCGTCGTGCACTTGGCCGTTGTGATCGGTGTAGCGGTAATGGATCACTTTGCCGTCGCTGTTCATGAGGATGTTGTCCAGCTGCGTCACTGTGCCGGTGGTCTCGACGGGGCTCAAGCGGATGGCGGCGTAGGCAATGCCCTCGTGCCGGGCCATGCCGGCGAGGATCAGCACCACGCAGCAGGCCACGGTGAGCAGGATCACGCGGTTGAACAGGTGATCTTTTTCAGCTTCGCGGGGGTAATACATCTAACGGTCCTTCGTTTGTGGGTTCACAGGAAGGAGTCGGCGCGAGGGGAAACAACTTTAGGCACGACGGGTCTTTGTGCGATGTGAGTGATACGATTCTGGCGTTTGCACCCAGCAGCCGGGCAGGAATGTATTGCCGTGAAGCCAAGTTTCGAAAAGATCCCCATCCCCACCGATGCGTCGTGGTCGATGCTGAACCGGCGGTTGCCCGACGAAATTCCGTTCGAGTGGCACCATCACCCGGAGTACGAACTGACCCTGACGCTCAACAGTCGCGGCCATCGCTATGTGAGCAATGACGTGCGGCTGTATGACGACGGTGATCTGGTGCTGTTGGGACCGAATGTGCCGCACAGCTGGTGCTCGGGTGAACTGATCGATCCGGCCCGGCCGCATGTCGCGCTGGTGATCTGGTTTTCCCAGGCGTGGGCCAATTCACTGGTTGGCCTGTTCCCTGAGATGGGTTCGTTAAACGCGTTACTGACCGCCGCGCAATGCGCCGTGCACTTCAGCGATCAGGCCTCAAAGGCGCTGCGACCGGTGATTGAGGCGATGGTGGAGCAGCAAGGCCCCGAGCGCCTGGTTTCCCTGCTTCATGTCTTGACGCAGTTGTCCCGGGACATGGCCGCCCAACAAATTATCAGCGACCCGGTGACTGAAGCCGCGAGCGGGGCGGGTGAGGACGCGCGTCTGCAACGGGTGCTTGATTACCTGCACGTTCACTACACCGAACCACTGACGGTCCCCGAGTTGGCGGACATCGCGTGCATCAGCGTCTCGGCGTTCCATAGAATGTTCCGCCGGCATACGCACTGTACGGCGCTGGACTACATCGCGCGCCTGCGCATCGGTCGGGCGTGCGCGATGCTGCTGCAAGGCACCACCCCCATTTCGTTGATTGGCGAGACGGTGGGGTATTCATCGCTGGCACTGTTCAACCGACAGTTCAAGGCGCAAAAAGGCCTGACGCCGAGCGCGTATCGAAAGCTTCATGGGCATCATTTTCGGTAGCGCGTGGCAGACGCCACAATCGTATCAGCGAACGCTTCAAAACCGACTGAGTCGAGCAAGGCGTCAGTGGTGTAGTGACCTGGCTTTTAACAACAATCACCAGGTCGCCACGATGAGCAAATACCACAGCTTCGAAAGCTCAACACTCCCAGAACACTACAAAGACAATATCGTCCGGATGAAGCAAGCGTTGCGCAGGCAAATTGGCGATGTGGAATCGCTGTTCGCCGAAGTCAGCGCGTTCATTGAAAGCGAAATCGCCTCGATCAAGGACCAGCAAGCCGCGACCGGCAGCGCATGGCCCATTCTGGATTTTCAGGCCATCGCCGACGGCGCGGTAACGGACGACGAATTGGCCGCGATCAAGCGTCGCGGTTGCCTGGTCATCAGAGGCCACTTTCCTGCCGAACAAGTCGCTGAATGGGACAAGGGTTTGCTCGATTACCTGGATGACAATGCCTTCGATGCGACCTATCGAGGGCCGGTCGACCAGTTCTTCGGCAACCTTGACGCGTCGCGCCCGGAGATTTTCCCCATCTATTGGTCCCGCTCGCAAATGCAGTTGCGCCAACACGAACGCATGGCGGTGGCGCAGTCCTTTCTGAATCGGCTCTGGAAAACCCACTCCGAAGGCCGGCAATGGTTTGATCCGGATGTGAACGCGTTGTACCCCGATCGGGTGCGCCGCCGCCCGCCGGGCACTACGTCCAAAGGGCTGGGCCCGCACACGGATTCGGGGGCGCTGGAGCGTTGGTTGCACCCGGCCTACTTGAAGGTGTTCGACAAGATCTACAACAACGACTTCAAATCCTACGATCCCTGGGATGCGGCCTACCGCAGCGAAGTCGACGAATACGCCTATCAGGACACCGTGAAGTGTTCGGCATTCCGGACCTTCCAGGGCTGGACCGCATTGTCCGATATGAAAGCCGATCAAGGCGTGCTCCATACGCTGCCGATTCCCCAGGCCATGGCCTACCTGCTTTTACGGCCGCTGCTCAAGGATGTTCCGCAGGACGAGTTGTGCGGTGTTGCGCCGGGGAAAGTGTTGCCGGTCTCGAAGCAATGGCATCCCCTGCTGGTCGATGGCATGAGCCCGATCCCGGATGTCCAGGCGGGCGACTCGGTGTGGTGGCACTGCGACGTGATTCACAGTGTCGCGCCGGTCGAAAACCAGCAGGGCTGGGGCAATGTGATGTATGTCCCCGCAGCACCGATGTGCCCGAAAAATCAGCGATACGCCGAAGCGGTTTTCAAAGCCTTTGCCGCCGGCGCCTCGCCGAGTGATTTTCCCAGGGAAGACTATGAGCGGCACTGGAAAGGCAGGTTTGGTGTCGACGAATTGAATGACATCGGCGCCAAGGGGTTATGTCGCTGATTCAGCAGGGAGGGCTGAGTAACCGACTGGCGCCCGGTCCACCTTGCATGGACCGGGCGTCAACCGATGTCACTTCAATGCGCCGCTATCGGCACGGTCACGGTCTTCCCGAACGTCGAACTGACGGTGACGGTCGGGCTAGACGTCGGTCCATTGCCGGTGGTGGTCACGGACACCCTCCAGCGAGCACCCGTGCCGGTCGGGGTGAGGATCGCGGTCCCCAGGTTAAGTGGCCCGCCGGTGGTGGTCGCGGTGACGGTCAGGGTGTTGCCCGTTCCCCGCGAGGTCGTGCCGGATAGGTCCCAGGTGTAGCGGTTGTTGCTGCGAGCGGTGACGGAGGCGCTGGTCACCAGCAAGTCTTCGTTGACCGTAGCGGTTGCGGCGACCGACACGGACACCGTTGCCGGGTTCTCCGAGACGGCATCCTTGGCGTCACTGGCGTTATACGTGAAGGTCGCGGTGAACGGCTCGGCGACGGAGGCCGGTGGCGTGTAGATCACTCGCACGCCGTCGGTGCTGACTGAGCCCTGGCCGGAATCCGGTTGGCTGAGGCCTACCACTTTGAGTGGCAGGTTGCCGTCGGGGTCGGTGTCATTGGCCAACACGTTGATGGTCAGCGGCAGACCGTTGCTGCTGGTGGCGACGTCAGGGTTGGCTATGGGTTTCTTGTTCTCACCTTCGTGATCGTCGTCCCGATCGCCGGTGCGGAAGGTTGGCAGAGCGGCGGAGTTCACGTAGGTGACACCGTCCCAACCCGGCAGTGGCGTTGGCATCAACTGGAACTGGCCCGGATGCTCGACATCCCAGCGCAACAGCATCGAAGAGTCCTCGTGCTGGGTGTTGTGGCAATGCTCCATGTACGTGCCGGCAAACTCGCGGAAGCGGATCGCCATTTCCACATCCACCGAACTGTCGATGCCTTCACCGATGCGATAGACGTCTTTGCGTGCACCTTTTTCCCATTCCGGCGGCGCCTTGCCATCGCGGCTGAGGATGACCCCTTCTTCGAAATGCACGTGCACCGGGTGGTTCCAGCCGTTGCCGCCATTCTTGATTTTCCAGACTTCGAGCGTGCCGTCGCCGGAGAACCCGGCGTCGGTCGGGCCGTTGGCCAATTGTGGCGCGGCACTGAGTCGGCGAGGGTCCATGTTGTAGCCAAAACCGCCGTCGGTCTTGACCGTCCAGGGCGCTTCATCGGTGCCGTCGGAGCGACCGAAAATGAACTCGCGATGCCGCGCCAGCTTGAGTTTGACCTGGTCAGTCGGGCTGTCGCGATTGATGGTCAGCGGGATCATGATCTTCCCGGCGGGTTTGCCTGGTTTGGCAGGCTCATAGGCCACCGGGTCCATGCTCTGATCCTGGCCGGAGTAAGGCTGAACAAGCAGTTGCAGGAACTTGCCAACGGTCGGATCGCCTTTGTCCCATTGCGGGCCCTTGCTGGTTTGCTTGATGACGGCTTTGTATTTCTCGGACAGCACGTCGGCCAGGGACAGTTCGTTTTTCTCGGGACCTTTGCCGGTCTTGTGTTCGAGCAAGTTGACGAAGTACAGCTTGTCGCCGGTTTTGATCCCGTTTTTCGCGAAGTTGACAATGATGTCGTAGCGTTCGGCGATGCCCTGTGTCGGCAGGATTGCATTGTGGTCCTGACGGTCGCCGTCCGCATCCAGGTCCATGCTGCCGTCGAAGGGCACGGCGTGTTCCATGATGTTGCCGTCGTTGCCGATCAGGTGGAACGGCACCCGGTTGTAGGAAACCCCCGATCCCGCCGGCCCCGGAAACTCGCCGCCATTGCCACTGATTTCGCGCACCAGCGCCAGTTTGAAGTAGCGAGACACCGAGCCGTTGAGGATGCGGAAACGATAGCTGCGCGCCCGCACTTTCAGGCGTGGCTGATACTGCCAGTTGACCAGGATCTGATCCCCGAGAAAGCCGTCGGTGTTGAAGGGGTTGAACCACAACTGGCCGTTTGTATCCCAGGCCTTGTCGGCGACCACCAGGTTGACGTCATAGTCGCGGTTGCCCCACGGCAGCGCCGAACCACTGGGCAGGCGCAGGTTGACGCCATCCTCGATGGCTTCGTTGCCGCGATCCAGCGCGCTGTAGTAGTTCATCATCACCGCGTTGCCCTTGTAGACGTTCTGTGCGGTGAAATCGAGCATGTGGTCGTGGAACCAGTGGGTACTCATGGTTTCACGCCAGTCGCCACGGATCTTGATGGTGCCGTTTTCACAGGTCTTCAGGCCCGGGTTGGCATCGTTGACGTACAGGGTTTCGCCCGGTGCACAGGGGAACGCGGCGCGTGGATCCTGCGCGGAGGTGTTGATGGTGTCGTAGCCGGCCAGTTGCATCGGCCAGCGATAATCGTAGTACTGCCCCGGAAAGAAGAACGCGTTGGCATAGCCGTCGCTTTCGGCGGGGGAGTGACCGTTGTGTTCGTGGGTGCTGATGGTGTGCAAGCCGAAACCGGCGTTGGCCGAAGGGTCGATCGGCAGGGCGTTGTAATGACGCATCAGCAACGGTTGACCGTAGCGCACCATCAGTAATTTCGGCGGCACGGAACCGTCGAAGGTCCACAGCGAGTTGTGATTCTGCACCGGCATTTTGGAGTGGAAACGCACGTCGATGCCTTTGGTGGTGCCCGCCGTTTCAGGGATGTCGGAGGTCTGGTAATAGAGCCCGCCGGGGGCGAATTCACCGACGGCGTAGTTGTGCAGTTGTTTGCGGTCACGCAAGCCCTGGTTGGTCCGTGCGCCCATTTGCACGGTCTTGTATTGAACCTGCGGATAGAACTCGTTCCAGCGCTGGTGCGACCAGCCTTTTCCCGGCGGCCGGCCCTCGGCGGGCGAGCCGACCGGATGGCGATTGAGGAAGGCTTCGATCTGCGCCTTCCACGGGTTGCGGTCCAGCACGTTGGAAAACTGCGACGGGTACGGAAACAGCCCCGGCTGGCGCATGAACGCTTCAATCGCCGCACTCGACGGGCCGCTGCGGGCGACGTTGTTCGGATCCTGCTGCGGCGCCGGGCCAGTCGTGGGCACCGGGAACGTCAGGAGTTGCGGCGGGGTGGTCGGGTCAAGTTTTTCCGGGCCGAATTCTTCGAACAGCAGCAATTGCTGGGTAAACGGTTCGGCCCCGAACAAGGGGCTGGGTTTGCCGTTGGTGGGGAAGTTGAACGACGTCTGCGCGGCGGGCGGCAGCACGTTGTCGGCCCGTGGGGTGTCCCGGTCGCCGAACACGCCGTTGGGCAGGGCGATGGCACCCTGATTGGCCTCCGGCAAGAGTAACAGTGCGTCCAGCGCGGCTTTAGGATCGGCCGGAGGATTGGTAAATGCCGAGGGATCCGTCGGCGGCGGTTGGCTGACATCGTCGATGGGTGCGGCGCTGACCGGGGCCAGGCTGAAGGTCATCAGCATGACAGAAGTGATGCCCGCTCCCCTGAAGAAGCCGGACGACTTGTGTTCAGGTATTGAGCTTTTCATGGTGGTTCTCTCGGGGCATGCCGGGAGTCTCGGCATTTGCTTGTCTTGCTAAGCAATCCTCGAGCCATCAGCAGAATGACGAAAAAACATGCGTTAAATCATTCAGTTATGCGTAACAGAAACATAGAAACGGAGGGGGCAGTACGTGAAAACGGGTGATTTTCCTCACTGTCGGGCCAGCATTGCCCCCGGCCCAACCACCCTGACACCCGTGCGGTCTTGCCAAAACCAACTGCCATCGAAGAAAATGAGAGTCATTATCAAATAACTCTCTGCATTGGGCCCTCTCCATGTCGTCTGTTGATCTCTCGCTGCAACGCGCCGTGCATACGCTTTACGAGGACCATCACAGTTGGCTCTGCGGCTGGCTGCGCAAACGGCTCGGCTGCATCGACAATGCCGCGGACCTGGCCCAGGACACATTCATCCGGGTCCTGACCCAGCGCAAGGCGCCCGAATTGCGTGAGCCGCGCGCATACCTCAGTACGGTCGCGCGCAGCTTGATGATCGACATGTTCCGCCGTCGGGCGCTGGAGCAAGCCTATCTGGAAACCCTTGCGCTCATCCCCGAGCCGGTCGCGTTCTCGCCTGAAACCCGCACGCTGATTATTGAAACCCTGATGGAAATCGACCGCTTGCTCGATGGTCTGGGTAGCCGGACCCGTGAGATTTTCCTGATGTCGCAGCTCGACGGCCTGAGCTATGTGGAGATCGGTCGACGCCTGAACGTTTCGGTGAACACGGTGAAGAAGCATGCGGTGCGTGCGCTGACTCATTGCCTGTTGCTGGTTGAGGACTGAACCGTGGCACGTTCCCAATCACTGGATCACGCCACCCTTGAAGCGGCGGCGCGCTGGTATGTCGACTTGCGCAGTGAGGTGCCGGACGAGGCCGTTCGTGAGGCGCATCGACATTGGCTGGAACGCGATCCTCGCCATCAGCAAGCCTGGGAGCGCCTCGCGCGCTTGCAGGACAAACTCGGTCAGGTCGCCCCCGGCATCGCTCGGCCGACATTGGCCAGCGCCCGCACCAAACGGCGCGACGTGCTCAAGGTGTTGTCGATTCTGTTGGCGGCGGGCGGGGCGGGCACCCTGGCCTGGACCACCACGCCGCTGCCGACGTTGATGGCGGACCAACGCACCGGCACCGGCGAACGCCGCCGCGTGCGCCTCGACGATGGCAGCCAGCTGCAACTCAACACCGCCACCGCCGTGGACATTCGCTACAGCGAACGGCTGCGGGAAATTCGCTTGCTCAGCGGTGAAATCCAGATTGAAACGGCGCGCGATCAACTGTCGCGGCCTTTCATTGTGCACACCGAAGAAGGCAGCATTCGCGCCTTGGGCACGCGGTTTATCGTGCGCAGCGAAGCGGGGCAGACGCAGGTCTGTGTGCAGGAGCATGCGGTTGAAGCGCGCTCCGCTCATCTGGCTGGCGCTGCCGTGCGCGTAGAGGCGGGGCAACAGCTGAGTTTTCGCCGTGACAACGTTGACCCCTTGCAGCGGGCCAACCCGCAAGCGGATGCCTGGACCCGCGACATGCTGGTGGTCAATGACTGGCGCCTGGCCGATTTCGTCATGGAGTTGCAGCGCTATCGTCCTGGCCACCTGGGGTGTGATCCGGCGGTCGCTGCGCTGCGCATCTCCGGTGCATTTCATCTCGGCAGCACGGACACGATTCTGGACAACCTGACCTCGACCTTGCCGGTGCGCATTCGCCGTTTCAGTCGGTATTGGGCCAGTGTGGAACCGGTGTGATTGCTCATCTGAAAAGAATTTGCGGTGGAGGGTTGTTGATTCTGTTTCTCATTCGACCTTGTAGGTAGAGGCGCACTTAGTCGCCGCCATTCACTGCCGCCGGGCGAAAGGAAACTGCATGACCCCTCGCAATCCCCTGAACCGTAAACCTTCTCTCAAACCGTTGAACCGTGCCGTCCATGCCGCATTGCTGGGCATGGCGCTGGTCGTCCCGTTGGGGATGGCGGTCGTTGCGCAGCCGGCGTGGGCGCAGACCAACGTCGAAACTGAATTCGATATTCCTGCGGGTTCGCTGGGCTCCGCGTTGACCCAGTTTGCCGCCACCGCGGGTGTGACGGTTTCGTTTGATCCGGCCCATGCCGGAGGCCAGACATCGGCAGGGTTGCACGGCCGCTACACGGTGGATGCCGGGTTGCGACAGCTGCTTGCGGGCAGCAAATTGCAGGCAGTGCGTCTGGACAATGGCAGCTATTCGCTGTTGCCAGTCGTGGAGTCGGGCTCGGCGCTGCAACTGGGCGCGACCAGCATTTCGGGTGAGGTCATCGAGTCGGCGTACGGGCCGGTGGACGGTTTCGTCGCCACTCGCAGCGCCACCGGCACCAAGACTGACACACCGATCCTGGAAATTCCCCAGGCCATCAACGTGGTGACGGCGCATCAAGTCGAAGTGCAGGGCGCACGCAACCTGACCCAGGCGCTGCGCTACACGCCCGGCCTGAATACCGGCGGTTTCACTGACCGTAACTCGATCGCCGACGAAATCACCAGCCGTGGGTTCGCACCGACGCCGTTGTACCTGGACGGTGCTTACATCCCGTATGCCGGCAGCCTCGGCGGCGCACCGCAAATCGATCCGTACACCCTGGAACGCATCGAAGTGCTCAAAGGCCCGTCGTCGGTCCTCTATGGGCAGAACCAGCCGGGCGGCCTGATCAACATGGTCTCCAAACGTCCGACCACGGAACAGCGCAGCCAGGTCAAACTCGGTGTGGGCAGCTACAACCGGGTCAACGGCGCGTTCGACACCAGCGGCCCGATCGACGATCAGAAAGCCTTCACCTATCGCCTCGTCGGCGTCACGAACAAAGGCAACGACCAGGTCGCGCACACCCACAGCGAACGCATGCTGTTGGCGCCAAGCCTGACCTGGGCACTGAATGACGACACGTCGCTGACGCTGTTGGCACAGATCCAGCGTGACGACGGTCAGGTCGATTATCAGTCGCTGCCGAGGATCGGTTCGCTGGATCGCGGCCCCAATGGCGAGAAAATCAACCGCGACTTTTTCTCCGGCGACTCGCATTACAACGACTACAAACGCAACCAGTACGTCTTCGGCTACGACTTCACCCACAACTTCAGCGACGACCTGAAGTACCGTTCGACTGCGCGCTACACCGACGTGCGCGACCGCTACAAAGGTTTCTATTTGCGCAGCTTCGTCACCGATGCTGGCGGCGTGACCGATTTCACCCGCGCCAACCGCACCAAGCTCGACTGGCGCCAGCACAACATCGCCTACACCATCGATAACAACCTCGAATACACCTTCAACACCGGAGCCCTTGAACACACCACGTTGGTGGGCGTGGATTATCGCCACTTCAACCGCAAATACGACGGGCTCAATGCAAACAATGTGTTGCCGGTCGACCTCTACGGCAAGAACAACTACGACACCAGCAGCGTGACGCCGGTACTCGACACCAAGTGGGACAACACCCTGCGCCAGACGGGTGTGTACGTGCAGGACCAGATCAAACTGGACCAGTGGATCCTGACCATCGGTGGCCGTCAGGACTGGGCGGAAATCGACAACAAGGACATTCTCGCCCGTACCGTCAGCTCGCAACGCGACAACAAATTCACCGGCCGCGTGGGCCTGACCTACGTCACTGAATTCGGCCTGGCGCCTTACATCAGCTACTCCGAGTCTTTCCTGCCGACCATCGGCACCGCGGCGCCTGAACGTGGCGGCAATGCTTTCGAACCGACCGAGGGCGAGCAATACGAAGTGGGCGTGAAGTACCAGCCGTTCGAGAAGACGCTGATCACCGCCTCGGTGTATCAGATCAAACAGAAAAACGTGCTGACCGGTGACGACGAGTATCCGCAGTACCAGGCCCAGGCAGGCGAGGTGCGTTCACGCGGTATTGAACTGGAAGCGAAGTCCAGCATCGACAACGTCGACGTGCTGGCGGCAGCAACTTACATCGACTCGTTCTACACCAAGAGCACCTATGGCGATCAGGGCAACCGCAACGAAGCGCAGTCGCCGGTCTCGGCCTCGCTGTGGGTGGATTATCACTTCACGCAAGCGGCGATCAATGGCCTGACGTTCGGTGCGGGTGCGCGATACACCGGGCGCAAACCGGGGGATTCGTCCAACTCGTTCGACGTGCCGTCTTACGTGGTTTACGACACCACCGTCAGCTATGACATGGGCAAACTCGACCCAAGCCTGCGCGGTTTGCAAACCCGCTTGAACGTGCAAAACGTGTTTGATCGCGAGTACGTATCGGACTGCAATTACTCGTTCGGTTGCTACTACGGCCAGGAGCGGGTGGCGTCGGTTGAAATGAGCTACGACTGGTAACGCGCGAAGCAAGGTCAAAAGATCGCAGCTCCTACAGGATTACGGGATCCCTTGTAGGAGCTGTCGAGTGAAACGAGGCTGCGATCTTTTGATTCTGCCGGGGGTTAAGCGAGCTTCACATTCATGGTAATCCGCGCCGTGAACACCTTCTTGCCTTCAGCATCATGAATATCCACCGGCACAATCTTGTCGCCTTCCGTCTGCCAATCCACCGCCTCACCATCGGCCACCGCCGTCACGTCTGTTTTCGCCTTGGCCAAGTACTCAACCGTCATTCCTTTCGGAATCCAGCGCGCACCGGCGGGAATGGAGACGTCGGTCATCGTCCCGGCAGCCAGTTCGGCGGCGTTGCACATCGCAATCGCATGAACCGAGCCCAAGTGGTTGGTGATCTCCTTGCTGAACGGCACCTGCACCGTGGCATGACCCGGGCGCAACTCGGAGATCAGCGGATTGATGGTGCTGAAGTAGGGCGCAACCTGGCAGGCCATTTTGCTGAATGCTTGCGGGCCGGCGCTGTTAAACATGCTGAGAAACTGACTCATTGTGAAGCCTCGCTGAGGGGTGGTTTTACAGAATGATCTTCCGTAACAGAATAATGTTCTGTGACGGAACAGTATTCTGTCGCGATCAAATCTGTCAACCTAGCGCAGCTTTCTCATCGGCAGCCGTCTGCCTTGTCCTGGATTTTTAGGCCTGTATCCCCATGGAAACCGCAGATCTACTCGAGCGCAGCTACCCCGGCAGAAGAGCCGAACTCAAGCGCGACATCTTCAGAAAGGCCTTGGCCCTGTTCAACGAGCAAGGCCTGGAAGCCACGACCATCGAAATGATCCGCGCTGAATGCGATACCAGCGTCGGTGCGATCTACCATCATTTCGGCAACAAGGAAGGTCTGGTGGCTGCGCTGTTTTTCACCGCGCTGGACGATCAGGCACTGCTACGCGACAGCTATCTCGCCGAGGCACAGACAACCGAAGAGGGTGTGCACGCGTTGGTCCACAGCTACGTCGATTGGGTGGACAGCCAACCCGAATGGGCGCGTTTCCAGTACCACGCGCGGTTCGCCGTCACCAAAGGGCCGTTCAAGGAAGAACTGGCCACCCGCAACAAAACCCGTAACCAGAAGCTCGGCCAATGGCTGGCGGAACCCGGTCGGCGCGATGAGTTGCGGGCGATTCCGTCCGAATTGTTGCTGTCGCTGATCATCGGCCAGGCCGACAGTTACTGCCGGGCATGGTTGTCGGGGAGGGTGGCTGGTAGTCCGAAGGCTTACAGAGAGCTGCTGGCGCAAGCGGCGTGGCGATCTATCTGTGGCGATGCAGCCATTTCTGACGAGTAAATTTCTGTTCAACAAGGCCGTTCTCCACTGAACGGCAATGGTTCCGTCCATGCATGGCTATGCTTGATCTGCTGCCGCGAACAGAGGGAGTCAATCGGGCCGTTTTCCAATGTCGAAAGGGCAGGCGTTCAATCCATTCTCGATGGAGATGACACTGTGAAACCAATCATTCGGCTACTAACCGCCCCCGCCGCCTGTATCGCGCTGGCGCTCCCAAGCGTTGCAACCGCGCTCGACAACGCTCCTGTTCCCCCTTCGATCAGCACGCCCGCAAAAGTCGACACCCGTTTCGGCACGCTGGAGTTCAAGGACGGCATGCCGAGCACGGAAACCTTGAACAAGGTCTACGACAACCTCGACTACACCCATGCTTTCAACGCCATCACCAACACCTTCCAGGGTGTCAACGTGGTGGCGATCCGTAAAGGCTTCCTGGAGGCCGGCGTCAAGGACAACGAGATCCTGATCTTTTCAGAGTTGATGGATGCCAAGTCGCTGTTCCTGACAGCCAATGCCGACACCATTTACTTCCTCGGTTTCATCGACGTGAGCAAAGGGCCGATGGTGCTGGAAACACCGCCCAATTCGCTGGGCACGCTGGACGACTATTGGTGGCGCTGGATGATTGACTTCGGCGCACCGGGGCCGGACCGGGGGCAGGGCGGGAAATACCTGGTGCTGCCCCCTGGCTACGACGGGCCCGTCCCTGAAGGCGGCTATTTCGTGACGCGTGCGCCGACCACCAAAGTGCTGATCCTGGGCCGTGCTTTCATGGATAAGAGCGACCCGAAACCGGTCGTCGAGGTGATCAAGAAAACCACCAAAATCTATCCCTACCAGGCGGGAGGCTATGGCACCAGCGTGGCGCAATTCCTCAGTGGCCAGGTCGCGTTGGCCAGGGTGGCCGAGCCGCCGCCCACGGTGTTCCACGAAGGCAGCGGCAAGGTGATGAACACCATTCCGCCGAACGACTTCAGCGCCTATGAACTCCTCAATGAAATCGTGCAGCAAGAGCCTGCGACCACGCTCGACGCTGAACTGATGGGCTCGCTGGCCGCCGTCGGCATCGTCAAGGGCAAACCTTTTGCCCCGGATGCACGCTTGAAGAAAATCATGACCGAAGCGCTGGCGGCGGCGAATGCCACCGCGCGCAGCTTGCTGATGAATCCGCGTGATCCGGACTGGTATTACTACCCCGGTTCATCCTGGTCCAACTTCCTGTTCATCAGTGGCAGTGAGTTTGAAACGCCAATCCCGATCATCACCTCCGAAGGCGCCAAGCCTTTCCCGGCGACGGGCTATCGCACCCTGGATGCGCGCTCGGCGTTTTTCTATGGCGTCACCGGCATCACGCCGGCCATGGCGATGCGCCTACCCGGTATCGGCTCGCAATACCTGTTTGCCATGCTGGATTCGAAGAAGGCGTATTTCGACGGGGCCAAGACCTACAAAGTGACGCTGCCCAAAGGTATTCCCGAAGCCAACTTCTGGTCGTTCACCGTGTACGACAATCAGACCCGATCGATGCTGGATACCCCACAGCGTTATCCACGCGCCGGCAGCCAGAGCTATCCGTCGCCAGCCGCCGAGGCCGATACGGATGGCTCCACCACCGTTTACTTCGGTCCTCAACAACCGGAAGGCGTGAAGCGTGGCAACTGGATTCAGACGCTACCGGGCAAAGGCTGGTTCATGCTCTTGCGGTTATACGGGCCGCTCGAACCGTTCTTCACCAAAGCCTGGCGCCCCGGCGAAGTTGAAGAGGTTCGGTGAGTCAGTCGAGGGAAAGGTTGCAACAGCAGTTATCATAGGCGCGCCCGGTGCCAACGCTTCACGTCACGGGCGCGCCTTAAACCTCGGAGTCAGTCACGCAATGTCCCAACTCAGCCACTTTGAAACCCCGTGCCCGGAGCACATCAACAGCCAGATCCTGCAGATGGTCGTCGACAACCTGACCGACATCAGCATGGTCGGCATTGCGCCGAGCAACCCGCTGTACAACGTGTATCAGTACGCGGTCGGCTACGAAGTGCATCTGTACCTGGAAGCCCTCGGCGGGACGAAAGGGATTGCGGTCGAGTTGATCGTCGCCACCGATGATGAAGACCCTGAAAAGGTCGTCGGCTTTCTGCTGTACTTGCCGGTGAAGGACGACCCCGAGGCGTGCGGAGTGGCCTACATGGCTGTCGATTCGGGTCATCGTCGCCGAGGCGTCGCGCGAGCCATGTTGCAGGACATGATCAGCCGCTACCCGCACGCCGAACTGACCTGCACCGTGGCCAAGGTGCCGTGGTTCGAGTCGATGGGTTTTCAGGTGCTGGGCGTGCGCGGCACGCAAGTGCTGATGAACACCCACGACCACAGCAGTGAAGGCTTGATGGGACTGTTGGATGTCACATTTATCTACAGTTCTTTAGAGGTCCGGCAGATACATACCTACTTGCTGCAAAAACACGGAAAGCGCGCGATGGTCGATGCTGAAAAGCAGCGCGACCGGCATCTGGACCAAATGACCCACAACGCCAAGGTGTTTGTGCTGAATCGTTTGGGCCAGGACGCGGCGAACGAGCCCCGTCTGGACTAGACTCATAAGTCCTTTTGGGAGCGCGCGGTCGTCCAGCCATGATATTCTGCGCGCCAACTTGTTTTGACCTATTCAGTTTGCATGTCCTTGAGACGTGCCAACAGGATCAATGTCGCTCAAGTAGCTGAAGCCAATAATGATAAAAAGTCAGTTCAGTAGGGACATATAACTGAGGTCGATGGAGACACGTCGGCCTTGTGTGCCCACCCTCCAATTCTTGTGTACGAGCACCCACGACGTCCTGCCTGAATGTCGTGATTCAGGGGCTACGTGAATGAGGATGGAAGGGCGGATGGCGTTTTATCATAGGTGCTACAGATGTTTAAGAAAATGAACACGGCCCTGCTGGGGCTGGCTTTGTCGATGGGGATCACGTCCGTTCACGCGGAAGAGGCAAAGAAAGTCGATGTACTGCTGATCGGCGGCGGCATCATGAGCGCGACCCTGGGTGTCTGGCTCAACGAGCTGGAACCTGGCACTTCGATGGAAATGATCGAGCGCCTCGACGGCGTCGCCCTGGAAAGCTCCAACGGCTGGAACAACGCCGGTACCGGTCACTCCGCCCTGGCCGAGTTGAACTACACCCCGGAAGACGACAAGGGCAACGTATCGATCCCGAAAGCCGTTGAAATCAACGAAGCGTTCCAGATCTCCCGTCAGTTCTGGGCCTGGCAGGTTCAGCAAGGCGTGCTGAAAAACCCGCGTTCGTTCATCAACTCCACGCCGCACATGAGCTTTGTGTGGGGCGATGACAACATCAAGTTCCTGAAGAAGCGCTACGAAGCCCTGCAAGCGAGCCCGCTGTTCGCCGGCATGCAGTATTCCGAAGACCCGGCTGTAATCAAGAAGTGGGTCCCGCTGATGATGGAAGGGCGCGACCCGAACCAGAAAATCGCGGCCACCTGGAGCCCGATCGGCACCGACGTCAACTTCGGCGAGATCACCCGCCAGTTCGTTGCGCACCTGCAAACAACGCCGAAGTTCGACTTGAAACTGTCTAGCGAAGTGCAAGACATCACCAAGAACGACGACGGCACCTGGCGCGTCAGCTACAAAAACCTGAAAGACGGCAGCAAGTCCGAAACCGACGCCAAGTTCGTGTTCATCGGCGCGGGCGGCGGTGCACTGCACCTGCTGCAGAAGTCCGGCATTCCTGAAGCCAAGGAATACGCTGGCTTCCCGGTTGGCGGCTCGTTCCTCGTGACCGAGAACCCGACCATCGCCGAGCAACACCTGGCCAAGGCCTACGGCAAAGCCTCCGTTGGCGCACCGCCAATGTCGGTTCCGCACCTGGACACCCGCGTCCTGGACGGCAAGCGCGTCATCCTGTTTGGCCCATTCGCGACCTTCAGCACCAAGTTCCTCAAAGAAGGCTCGTACCTGGACCTGCTGACCACCACCACCACGCACAACGTGTGGCCGATGACCAAGGTCGGCATCAAGGAATACCCGCTGGTCGAGTACCTCGCCGGCCAACTGATGCTGTCTGACGAAGACCGCCTCAACGCCCTGAAAGAATACTTCCCGAACGCCAAAGCCGAAGACTGGCGCCTGTGGCAAGCCGGCCAACGCGTGCAGATCATCAAGCGTGATGAAGCTGCCGGTGGCGTGCTGAAACTGGGTACCGAGATCGTAGCTTCCGCTGACGGCTCGATCGCTGGCCTGCTGGGCGCATCGCCGGGCGCATCGACCGCTGCACCGATCATGCTGACCGTGCTGCAGAAAGTGTTCAAGGACAAGGTTGCTTCGCCAGCGTGGCAGGAAAAGCTGCATCAGATCGTGCCGAGTTATGGCACTCAGTTGAATGGCAGTCCTGAGAAGGTTGCACAGGAGTGGGCGTACACCGCCAAGGTACTGCAACTGACTCCGCCGCCGGCGATTGGTCAGGTGGCGGCTCCGGCAGCTGCTCCGGCTGATGCTGATAAGGCGAAGGCGCCGAAGGCTAATGCTGCCAGTGATATGGCTTTGTAAGTAGAAGCGTAATCAGAAAAAGCCCACTGATCGGAGACGGTCAGTGGGCTTTTTTTGTGGATGATAGGTTTCAAGGGTTACATTCATCTGGGTTCACATGATTGCTTTCGAGAGGAGACATTCGTCAACGGCGGTTATCGTCCAAAAGCAGTCGGCCATAAATGATCGCTTTCGACCCAATACGAACCCTCAGGAAAAGTTGTAACAGGCGAATTCGATCCAATGGTTGCAAAGGAGGCTGTCGCAGGTAAGCTGCGGATCATCTCGTGCGAGTTGACCCGCGTGCTTTTTCCTAGTCTTTGGTGCCGACCTTGTTCTGAACTGCTTCCTTGCTCGCGACATTCAACTGCGTTGGTTCAAGCTTGACGGTAAGTTTGTGCAGTGAACCAGTGAATGCAAACGGTACCTGGTAATCCTTGTCGTCGACGGGAGTGCCGGTGTCGGAACCAACATCGAAACTTTCATCCACACCGAAGACGAATGGAACGCTGTGGGGGATTGTTTGACTAGCCAGTTGCTTGCCATCCACCGCCAGCACGCCGGTGCCGCCTTTACCGAATCCCGGCCCGGCATATTTGAAATCAAAGCTGATGATGTGTTTTCCGGGAGTGAGCGCCTCAGTCCCTTCCCAGCGGAATCGCGCAACGCCTTCAAGGTTGTAGTTGAAGATCGGCTTACTTTTCAAGAGATAAAGGGCGTACCCCCCAAAGCGGCCGCCGTCGGTCACCAATACACCGTCGCCACCGTTTTCAGGAACAGTGATGTCCGCCGTAATGACGTAGGACTTGTTCAACACGTTGGGTTCGTTGCCTGGAAGTATGCCGGTAATCGGAGACAGATAATCGAACTCGGTCCGTCCGGCCACGATGCTCGGCCTCTGCGCAATGACGCGCGTAAAGGCGGAAGCGTCGAGCGGCAGCACCTGATATTTGTTCGCTTCCACCCAGAACAGATCCTGTAGTTCCTTGAGTTTTTCAGGGTTGGCGGCGGCGATATCCTCATTCTGCGTCCAGTCCTTGGTGATGTCGTACAGCTCCCATTTGACGCCATTGACGATGTCCTTGGGTGGCTGAGAAGTAATGTCCCAAGGTGCGCGGTAGGGCGTCGTCGATGCCATCCAGCCCTCGTGATAAAGCGCGCGCATTCCAAACATTTCGAAATACTGCGTGGTGCGTGTAGAAGGTTTCGCGGCATTCTGCTTGTCGAAAAGGTAAGCCATGCTCGTGCCTTCGATGGGCTTTTGCGCAATGCCGTCCACCTGGAGCGGCGCATCAATCCCGGTGGCTTCAAGAATCGTCGGCTCGATGTCAATGACATGGTGGAACTGGTTACGGATGCCGCCGGCATCCTTGATCCGGTTCGGCCAGGAAATGGCCATGCCCTGACGCGTGCCGCCAAAATGCGATGCAATTTGCTTGGTCCACTTGAAGGGAGTGTCCATGGCCCAGGTCCAGCCCACGGCCATGTGCGGATAGGTCCGATCCGAACCCCAAGCATCCAGAGACTTCATCTGGTCGGCGACCGGCACGTCGATTCCGTTGAAAGTGGTCATCTCGTTGGGTGTGCCGTTCGGGGTGCCTTCTGCACTGCCGCCGTTGTCACCACTGATATAGATAATAAGCGTGTTGTCGAGTTTGCCCACGTCATCAATCGCCTGGATCACCCGACCGATTTCATGATCGGTGTACGCGAGATAGGCCGCATAGACTTCCATTTGGTGGGCATACAGTTTTTTCTCTTCCGCCGACAGTTCGTCCCATTTTTTCAGTGAATCCGGCCACGGCGTGAGCTTGGCTTCCGGCGGGATGACGCCGAGGCGCTTCTGATTGGCAAAGATCTGCTCGCGCGCAGCGTTCCAGCCCATGTCGAACTTGCCCTTGAATTTGTCGATCCATTCGGGCGTCGGATGATGCGGCGCGTGGGTACCGCCGGGCGCGTAGTAAAGAAAGAACGGCTTCTTCGGATCGAGCGCATTCAATTCATTGACATAGCCAACGGCGTCATCCGCCATCGCAGTGATCAGGTTCCACCCCGGTTTGCCGACGTACGGATGAATTGGCGTGGTGTTGCGCATCAGATTGCCCGGTTGCCACTGGCTGGTTTCACCGCCCATGAACCCGTAGAAATAATCAAAGCCCATACCAATGGGCCATTGATCAAACGGACCGGCCTGACTGATCTGGAATGACGGCGTGTTGTGGTTTTTGCCAAACCACGACGTTGCATAGCCGTTGTCCTTGAGGATTTTGCCAATGGTCACTTTGTCCTTGGTGATGACACTGTTGTAACCGGGATACCCCGTCGAAATTTCCGTGATGACGCCGAAACCGACAGAGTGGTGATTGCGTCCGGTGATCAAGGCTGCACGTGTGGGCGAGCACAGTGCCGTCGAATTGAATTGCGTGAAGCGCAATCCGGCTGCCGCGACGCGATCCATGCTCGGCGTCGGGACAAGACCACCGAACGTACTGGGTGCACCGAAGCCGACATCGTCAGTGATGATCAACAACACATTTGGCGCGTCTTTGGGAGGTACGACGGTCGGGGACCAGTAGGGCGTCGAGGTCGTGGCGTCGAGGTTGATGACGCCACCAAACGCCGGGGGAGGGTTGGGTAGGTATCTGCCGTCGATGGTCGTGGTCGCACTGGGTGAACCGGGCGTGCCGTTGACTTCCTGTGGCGCTGCATCGGCACAAGAGAGCGTAAGCATGGCTAGGGCCAGTCCGGCACCAAGCCTGTTATGCAGCCAATTTGATTGAGTCCAGAATGCAATGGCCATGGCCAGCTCCTGTAACCCCCCGAAACCCCAAGTTTCGAGTGTAGAACCGTTTTCGTCGCTTGCCAGTCCATCTCATGGGCAACGCTGGTGGCCGTTGACTTTGGAGGCGTGGTGTCTATACCTGATCTTGATACCCAGCAGGTTCAGCAAGGGCCGCAGCCTGAGATGAGGAGGAGCGCACATGCTAAGCAGGAAACGGCGTGTTGGTATCGCCATCGTCTGCGCCGGAATTGTGTCGGCCTGCCTGGCGTTTGCGGGTTATCAGCACATTCGCGGCCCCGTGCCGTTGACGCTGGGTGATGGAAAGAATGGCCCCCTGAATATGGTCTGGCTTCCTGCCGGCGAATTTTTGATGGGGAGCGACCATAAACAGGCTCGCCCTAACGAGGGGCCGGCGCACAAGGTTCAACTCGACGGGTATTGGATCGACCGCCATGACGTCACCAATGCCGATTTCGCCCGTTTCATTTCTGAAACACATTACGTCACCACCGCCGAACGCAAACCCAGATGGGAAGATCTGAAAGTACAACTGCCGCCAGGAACTCCTGAGCCGGATGAAAGTGACCTGGTGCCTGGCGCATTGGTTTTTGTCGGCACAGAAAGGCCGATCCCACTTAATGATTTCAGCCAGTGGTGGGCATTTGTTCCGGGGGCCGACTGGCGTCATCCGTTGGGGCCAGACAGTACAATCGAGGGCAAGGAAAACCATCCAGTTGTTCAGGTCTCGCGTGAAGATGTGCAGGCGTATGCCGCATGGGCGCACAAGCGCCTACTCACTGAGGCCGAATGGGAGTACGCCGCGAGAGGCGGACTGGAACAAGCGAATTATGCGTGGGGGAATGACTTCTCGCCTGGGGGAGAAAAGATGGCGAATACCTGGGATGAGATACAGCCGTTCCCCGTGACCGGAACCAATAACAAATTCAAAATTGGCACCAAGCCGGTTGGCAGTTACCGAGCTAACGCCTATGGACTTTACGACATGTCCGGGAATGTTTGGCAATGGGTCGCCGATTGGTATCGTGCCGACGCGTTTAGAGTAGGGCTCAAACGTCAACCGGCGGGCGAAGCAGCGGTAAACCCGGTTGGGCCTTCCGACAGCTATGACCCCGAACTTGGGCTGACGGCCAATGCTCCGCAGCGTGTCATCCGGGGTGGATCTTTTCTTTGTAGCGACAGCTACTGCACGAGTTTTCGAACCAGTGCCAGGCAGGGCGCAGACCCTATGAACTCCATGTCGCATCTCGGCTTTCGCTTGGCGATGAGTAATGACCAATGGGAAAAGAACCGCTGAATACAAGAGTACATGTGGGCCATGCGTACAAATACGAATGACCGCTAATGGTTGTGGATTCAACCGGTCGACCCAAACCGGTCAGTCGTGACAGGCAGAAAACGCCTTAGCCTGTGAAAAAACGCGGGCACAGTCTTGAAGACTGCGTTGCTCGGTAAAATCTGTCGGCGCTTGATTGATCAGCAGACGCAAAAATTTGCGTAGAAACGCAATTTTCGTCCCGATCCTGACTGTCAAACCTGCTCTTATTCCCCATTGTGTGTCCGGGGCCGAGCGGCCAATTGCGAGCGGGGCGTCAAGATGGCCAAGGCAGCCGCCACGATGAAAAGCGCCGGCACGTCACCTGCCAAGTGCCCCATTTGCCCCGGCTGGGTGAGCGCCTGGACGGTCATGATTCCTCCGTGCACGGCACTAGACCACACGGTGAACCAGATTAGGCTCAGATTGGCTAATGGATCACGTGCGGCCAGGATCAAGAACACGCCCAGTGTGGCGTAGATGCCAACGATCATCATGGGGTAGTCCGAGTGACCGACGTGCCAGGCCCAGCCGGACGGCCAGAACAACATAAGTGGGTAGAGAGCAAGGCACGCGAGGCCAGCCAACACTAGAACGACGCGCAAATACCTGAGGCGATCAACTACGGTCATGGCGGATTCCTCTTTGGGCCTAACTCTAAATTGACCTCAAGTGGGGTGATAACACCGTCACGGGCTTGGTGGATAACATTCCTTGTTCTGTCGTCTAGCCCTGACTAGACCGGGCATTGTGACAGTCGGGTAACCGCTGAAGGGGTTTATACACCCTGGATGGAAAGCCCCATCTGCTCCATTAGTTCCGGCAGTACCAAGCATAGCTACTCATTCGCTATCGCTCCGTACACCGGCTGCTCCTGGCCGATTTCTGCCTATCGCCACAGTCAGCCTTGGGTCGATCCAAGTCATACAGCCGCCAATCATCCGCCCCTTGAAAGGATTCTTCGGAACGCTATCTTTGATAGCGCTCAAGGGGCGCCATGGGCGGCAGTGCCCACGGCAGGATACCTCCATGGAACTCACAAGTTCGGTATCTGCCGCGGGCAAGATGAGGGTTTAGTTAACCATCACCTCGTCCAGTGCCTGCTCGAGGGTATTGACCGTGCGCTCGATATTTTGCAGCTTTTCGAGTCCGAACAGACCGATGCGGAAGGTCTGGAAGTCGGCTGGCTCGTCGCATTGCAACGGCACTCCGGCGGCGATCTGCAGGCCGTGGCTGGCAAATTTCTTACCGCTCTTGATGTCGGGATCATCGGTGTAGCTCACCACTACGCCAGGCGCCTGAAAGCCGGCTGCGGCTACGCTTTTGATGCCTTTGCCGGTCAACATTTTGCGCACCCGATCGCCCAGAGCCTGTTGATCGCCGCGGACCTTGTCGAAGCCGTAGGCTTGCGTCTCTTTCATCACTTCGTTAAATCGCGCGAGAGAATCGCTGGGCATGGTCGCATGGTAGGCATGTCCGCCCTGTTCGTAGGCCTGCATGATCTGAAGCCACTTTTTCAGGTCGCAGGCGAAGCTGCTGCTTTGAGTCTGTTCGATGCGCTCGAGGGCCAAAGAACTGAGCATCACCAGGGCGCAGCAAGGGGAGGCGCTCCAGCCTTTCTGCGGTGCGCTAATCAGCAGGTCGACTGCGCATTTGTGCATATCAACCCAAAGCGTGCCTGAGGCGATGCAGTCCAGCACGAACAGGCCACCCACCGCATGCACGGCGTCGCCGACGGCCCGCAAGTACTCGTCCGGCAGGATAATCCCCGATGAGGTTTCAACGTGGGGGGCGAAAACAATTTGCGGTTTCTGCGCCGCAATGGCTGCCAACACTTCGTCCAGAGGGGGTGGGGCGTAGGCAGCCTGGCGACCAGTCTCGACCGGTCGGGCTTTCAGCACCGTGGTGGCCGCCGGAATGTTGCCCATCTCAAGGATCTGGCTCCAGCGATAACTGAACCAGCCGTTGCGTATCACCAGGCATTGCTGGTCGGTGGCAAACTGTCGCGCCACCGCTTCCATGCCGAAGGTGCCGCTGCCCGGAACCACTGCAACAGCCTGGGCGTTGTAGACCTGTTTCAGGGTCGTGGAAATGTTCTTCATCACGCCTTGAAATGACTGCGACATGTGGTTGAGCGAGCGGTCGGTGTAGACCACCGAGTACTCGACCAGCCCCTCGGGATCGATACTGGGATATAGCTTTGACATGGGGTGACTCCTTTGGCAGAGATGTCAGTGGTATCGACCCTGCCCTAAGCCTTGGCAAATGACAAGATTGCTCGGGATTGAATGGCGACTTCTGTCGAGCGGTTGGTATCTACCCAAAGCGATCTTTTGCTTTTGCCTGTCTGAGCGTTATATAACCTCGCGAAATTCGTGTCGCACACTCGTTGCAATGTCCAGGAGCCCTTTATGCAGACTGACCAGACTAGGCTACTCGCCCTCGCATTGCTTGAGATCAGAAAATTGCTTGCTGATTATCTGGGCAGCGATGTAGATGCTCCAATAAACGTCCGTGTCGCTGCGCATATGGCCTATGCACTCCACAATGAAGCGGATGCTGCATACAGCAACGCTGACTTTCAGCTCGACCACGCAGCCCGGAAAATCACCGCGATCGATCAGATTCTTAGTGTTACGGATGGTGCCGCGTTGTTGAGCAGATATGAAATGGAGACCAAAGTCATTCTGGATAGTGCTCAACCGGGATGACCGCTTCAGTCAAAAGCGGACACTCTCAGAAGCGAGAACATTCTGTTTTCAGCTCGGCCACAAAGCTCAATGTCAGGGTGCTTCACCCGCTCGCCTCGCGGGCCATTACTTCCTATCAGCAAATTCTTTACCGGCCGCTCATTCGCATGCGATAGATGTCATAAGCTGCCTAATCCACTGATTCGACAAACCCACTTCTGACGTCCACTCTCTCAACGCGCCATGTACTTCGTGTTCATGGCGAGTTATTGAATGAGGTGGCTGCCGAAGAAGTTGATTCAGTGCCGTTCCACTTTCCTGGCTCACTTCAGAACGCCAGCTTTGACAACGAGGTAAAGCATACATGCGGCAAAGCATGGGCCTGATGGCCATAAAAATGTGGTGACTTGGGAATGAGAAATCTGGACTTGAATTTACTTAGGGTGTTTGACGCAATCATCCGTGAGCGCAATGTGCTCCGTGCCAGTGAGGCGATCAGTCTCAGCCCGTCAGCGGTGAGTCATGCACTTGGACGACTGCGGGTGTTGCTCAAGGATGAACTGTTTGTGCGCACGGTTGCCGGTATGGAGCCGACAGTCCGGGCGCTGGAAATGGCACCGCTCGTGCGCGATGCGCTCGTCACGATCGAGCGTGCGGTCGGGCCCAGAGAATTCGATCCCGGCCTCACCGACCGCCAGTTCTGTGTCGCGGCGACGGACCATATGACGGCGGTGATTCTGCCGAATTTACTGCGGGCAATGTCTGACCTCGCACCGCATGCCAGCGTCACCGTGTTGCCCGCCAGCAGGATCGATTTGACTGCGCAGATCGATGTCGGCCGCGTGGACATTGCGTTGGGCTCTTACTCCAGCATTCCCCATCGGTTACGCGAACAAGTGTTGTTCGAAGAACGGGACATGATGGTGGTCGATATCAATCATCCGCTCGCCGGCAGCGAGATCGGGTTGGATGATCTATCGAATCTACCGCTGCTGGTTGTTTCTACGAGCGGTTCGGAAGATGGTCTGCTCTCGGAGCGCGGGCTGACGCGGCGCACTGAAATGTTCGACCGCAAGGCGTTGACGGCTGCCTTCAACTCGATCGGCAAACACCCGGAATTCAAGATCGTGCAACCTCATTTTCTCGCAGTGCCAAGCCTGCTAGCTGGCTCTGAAATCGCGGCGATCGTGCCAGCCACCCTGGCAAAGTTCTTCCACCAATCCGGATCAGCCTTCCTTTCGGAATTGCCCTGGAAATCTCCCCCGCGGGCTGTGCAGATGGTGTGGCATGAACGCCATACTCAAGATCCCGGGCACAAATGGCTGCGGATCATGCTTAAAAACGCGGCACAGCTTGTCGGTGATCTGGATTCGTAATTCATCACCGAAACGCAATGCTCGCTCCCATGCACGGCATGCATTTTCATCTTATGAAAATTGCACTTCATTAACCGTAAATCAGCGGCGTAGGGTATCCGAATACACCCGCTGATTGGACGGTGACCATGCCGAGTACCCAAGCTAAATCGACACAAGCATTTACTGACGTCGAGCACATCATGATGAGTCGATTTGCCAATCGGTTCTATCTTAATCGCGCCGTCGATCTTGAAGCCATCACAAGTATTCTGCATGCCGCGCGCCATGCGGGCACTGGAGCGAACGTGCAACCCTGGCGCGTCTACGTGACAGCGGGGGCCGCGAAAGCCGCGCTGGCAGACGCTATCACTGCTGCACACAAAACAGCACCTGGTCAGCACTCATCTGAATACAGCTACCTTCCGGATCCGCTGCCGGAGCCATTCGCTGCACGTCGACGCGAGTTCGGCTCGGTCTTCTATGGCTCTCTGGGTATCGCACACGACGACCTGCCCGCCCGAGCGGAACAGACCGAGCGAAACTGCCGTTTCTTCGACGCGCCAATCGGCCTGGTTTTTACCATCGACCGGCGTCTTGAGAAAGGCAGCTGGCTGGATCTGGGCATGTTTATCCAGAACGTCATGCTCGCAGCAAAAGCGCGTGGGCTCGACACCTGCACTCAAGAATTCCTCTCCCGCTACCACACCGTTTTTCGTGCGCATCTGCCACTCGCTGCCGAAGAGTTAGTGGTTTGCAGCATGGCCATGGGGTTCGGTGATCCGGACTGGGCCAAACGGCGTCCGCATATGCCGAAAGCGTCCATTGAAGAATTCGCCTCGCTTCACGGTTTCTGAACGTTGGCTTATTGAAGAGATAAAGAACCATGGCACCCAACGATACTTTCGACGTAAAAATCCCTGACAGTTCATTAGCACGCGAGGTGACTCAACTGATCCGCGACACTGAGAGTGAATTGCTGTATTCCCACTCCACACGCGTTTACTTTTGGGGAGCGCTGATCGGTAATCGTAAAGGCCTGATTTTTGACCCTGAACTGCTTTACACCGCATCGATGTTTCACGATATCGGGCTTACGTCGAAATACCAAAACAGTCAACTTCGCTTCGAGGTGGACGGCGCGAATGCCGCGCGCGACTTCCTGCGCAGTCATGGTATTGGCGGGGCCGATATAGAAAAGGTCTGGAACGCGATCGCGCTGCATACAACGCCAAGCATTCCAGAGCATATGCATTCAGAAATTGCCCTGCTGCAGGCCGGCGCGGGAATGGACGTGGCGAGACGTGGCTTTGAACAGTTCACCGACGAGCAACGTAGCGCGGTGATCGCCGCCTATCCCCGCGAATCCGATTTTGCTCACAAGATGATCGACGAGTTTTATCACGGCATGAAACATCGGCCTGACAGCACATTCGGCACCTTCAATGATGACTTCCTAGCCTTCAAGGATCCAGATTTCAAGCGAACAGATCTGTGCAGCATTATTTTGTGCTCGCATTGGGAACATTGTTATCGCGGTAAACCACTGCACGTCCACGTCAAAGAGCAAGCAAAATGAACCCCGTTAAAAAACGCAGACACTTCAGCAAACGTGGCATCACGCTTTCTGCTGACTTTTTTCTCACAGCGACAATAGCCACAGCCTCACTGTTTGGTGCTGACATGACTTTCGCCGCAGGCGATAAACCCGTTCAAAATGACTATTTCCACACCGGTGCCGGAAATCATTATTTGCACCGTGCCGACAACGACATCATCACCCGATCGCTTCGAGACAACATCAGTGTTCTTGAAGGTTCGGGTGCCAATATCGTGGTGTTGTCGGGTAAGGGGGGCAAGTTTCTGGTCGATGCGGGAATCAGTAAATCCCAGGGGAAAGTCAAAGCGGCGCTCTTGGCAATCAGCGCGGCGCCTGTGAAATATGTGGTCAACACCCACTGGCACTGGGACCACACTGACGGCAATGCCTGGATGCACGCGTCAGGTGCGACCATCGTGGCACAAGCCAATACATTGAAACATCTGTCCCACACCACGCACGTCGATGATTGGAACTGGACATTCCAGCCTGTCCCCGCAGGGGCACGACCGACCGTTCTAGTGAAAAATGAAAAGACCTTTACCTTCGAGGTAAGCAAAATCAAAGTCGAGCACTTTGGTCCCGGGCACACTGACGGTGACCTGATGATCTACTTTGAAAAAGCCGATGTACTGGCGATGGGTGATACGTTCTGGAATGCAGGCTATCCGTTTATCGACAACCAGGACGGCGGCAGTGTCGATGCTGCAATCAAATGGGCCAACAAAGCCATTGAACGCACCACTGATCACACGATCGTGATTCCCGGCCATGGTCCGGTGGGAACACGGACTCAACTCATAGAGTTCCGCAATATGTTGGTGGCAGTGCGCGATAACGTCAGGCTGCTAAAACTACAAGGCAAATCGCTGGACGAGGTAATCGCTGCGAAACCTTCTGCTGCCTTTGACGCTAAATGGGGCGACTTCGTGATCAAGCCGGATCACTTTGTCCGACTGGTGTATGCCGGCCTGTAGAGGTAGAAAAATCTCGTCTCGGCGTGCGAACGCAGATAAAAAAGCGAGACCCGAATATTTACAACAGGGTCTCGCTAAACTACCTCACGGGAGCGAACGGTAGCGGTTGGTTACTTGCGTGAGGCAAGTAGAAAATCTAAACACTGCTCAGTCAAAAGCGATCATGCAAGTTGGGCATGTCGACCTCTCGCTCGATGACGCTTCCCGCGACCAACAGGCGTTGTTCTCGATAGCTGTCAGCGACCAACTGAACCCCGGTCGGGAGACCGTCGACCACGCCGGTTGGAACATTCAGACCGGGCAAACAAAGTGCCGCCACAGTAATAAGCGGGCTCTGGTCCACTAACACTCGCTTCATATCCTCTGTCGAGCCTAGATCTTCACCCCACTTCATGGGCAAGCGACAAGAGGTCGGCATGAGAATAAGTGGATAGCGGATCATGAATTCGTTCCACTGGCGACGTAGTTGATCACGACGGGCGATGGCGAGTGCATAACCCTCAAGATCAACTGGTGGGGCGCCCGCCATCATGTTTTCAACAGAGCGCAGGATGACGTCATCACCTATCGCTTTCACACCGGCAAACATCCCCATACGCGCTTCAGTCATGACAATCGATTGCCAGATCTCAACGCCTTCGGCCAATCCTGGGGGCGTGGCTCGTTCAACCACATATCCCGCTGCTTCCAGGATTTGGCCCGCCTTGTTTAAAGCCGTTTTAATCGCGGGCGCTATCGTGCTGCCTGGAAGTTCATCGACCAAGGCAACACGTACGGCCGTCCAATCGTCTGGGTAATCCATGTGCGCTGGCACCCACATCGGATCGCGACGATCAGCACAGGCCATGGCGACCAGCCCCAGGCGCACATCCCGCATACGCCGTGCAAGCGGACCTTGAGCTGACATAGTTTGCAATCCAAGGTAGCGCAGGCCGGTCGTGGGATGAAATGCCGGAATTCGCCCGGGTGTGGCGCGCAAACCTGCTAGGCCATTAACATAGGCCGGGTAGCGAATGGAGCCGGCAATATCAGTACCATGCGCCAACGGGCACATGCCTGCTGCTACCGAGACCCCAGCCCCGCCACTCGATCCCCCTGAGGTCACCGTCTCATCCCAAGGGTTGAGCGTGCGCCCATGCAAAGGGTTTTCAGTAAACCAGCGAAAAGAAAACGGGGGCGTGTTGGTGCGACCCACGCAAATCGCGCCGGCTTTTCGCAAATTGCTGACAACGGTACTGTCACCGGTCGCGATTCGTCCTGCGAAGGCAGGCACGCCATTGGTTGTGGCCTCGCCTTCGACATCGACATTCAACTTGATGGTCACTGGCACACCGTGTAACGCCCCCAGATTTTCGTGACTGCGAACTTGCGTGTCAGCCATATCAGCGTCCCGCAAAGCCCGCTGTCGATCGGCAAAGACGATGGCATTCAGATGAGGATTAATGGCGTCGATACGCTCATAGCAACTTTCAACAGCGTCGCGGCTGGAGATTGTACCTAGACGGATGTGTGCAGCCATGTCCGCTGCATCCCAGCGCCAGATTTGATCCGGAAGCTCGGTTGCGCAGATTACATCCTCATCGTTCATCGGGGTTGTCATCAACTGGCACTCCATTCTGATTGAAGTTTGAATAAGTGATCCGGCCACCCATCGGCAACACTTCTCCCGACATTGCACAAGCGTCAGTAAATGGAGTTGGGATGTCACCGGTTACAGCAATGTTGTTAATGTGCAGCGCTTAATTGGATTCAAACCGGTTGAGTCGAACCTTGCGCGTTGAGTTTAACTTTCCGGTGACGCACGAAACACATAGCTAATGCGGCCACGCAGCCCGGTATGGCAAATACTATGAAGTTTAAGTGGAGGGGCAACTGGATATTAACCAGCACGCCACCGAGAATCGGACCACTGATGGCTCCGCTGCGCCCGATTCCGGAAATCCAACCCAATCCTGTGGTGCGAATGCCCATCGGAAAAAATTCCGCGACGCAGGAGTAAGCCAGGATTTGAGTGCCAATAGTGGTGGCACCCGCAACAAAAATCAGCGCATATAAAATCACAGTCGGGCTGTTGAAGCCCAACAGGCTGATTGATGCAGCGGCCAGTAGAAAAAATACGATCAGAACCCTGCGCAAGCCCAGGCGATCGCCAATCCACCCGCCACCGACAGCACCAAAAATAGCTCCGACGTTCATTAGCAACAAAAAGCTGAGACTCGATCCGAGGCCATAACCGGCGGTGATCATCAGTTTTGGCAGCCACGAGTTAAGTGCATAAATCATTAGCAGGCAGCAGAAGAACACCAGGCACAACATCAACGTGCCAATGGCCCGACCCTCTCGGAACAACTGAACAACCGGAGCGCCTGGTGCATTCAGAACAGGCACGATAAATTCATCACCCGGCAAAGATACGAATGCGGGTTCGACCCGATGCAAGACCGCTTTGGCTTTCGCTTCGTGGCCTTGCCGAATCATGAAGCCAACCGACTCCGGCAGATAGCGCATAATCAGCGGTAACAGGATCAAAGGGATAACCGCCACGTAAAATACTGACTGCCAGCCAAAATCAGGTAACAACACCATGCCTAAACCGGAGGAAAGTATCCCGCCCACGGAATACCCGCTGAACATGATTGCAACCAAAGTGCCGCGTATTTTCTTAGGTGCGTATTCACTCATCAACGCGACAACATTGGGCATCACGCCACCGATCCCCAGCCCCGCTAGAAAACGGCATAGACCAAATTCGGTGGTATCCCGTGCAAAACCATTAAGCAGCGTGAACCCGCTGAATAAAATCACGCAAATGGCAATAATCCATTTGCGTCCGAAACGATCTGAAAGCGACCCGAAAATGATGGCGCCCAACATGGCACCGAACAATGCATAGCTGCCCAGCGCACCGGCTTGCAGCGGCGTGAGTCCCCAGTCTTTCATCAACGCCGGGAGTACAACGCCGTAGATCACAAGATCGTAGCCGTCGAAGATGATGATCAACGCACACCAAAACAGTACCCGCCAATGAAAGGCGTTGAAGCGCGCTTGGTCGATGACCTCATTGATGTCGATTTTTCGCATGGTGATCAACTCTTTTTGTTGTTGTAAGGGATTTGACAGTCACCCTGTTTTTTTTCAGGCAACACAATCCTATGGCTGGGCGTTTTCCGCCTATATCCGCTGATCGCAGTTCTTTATCCGATTTTTACAGATGGGCATTTTGAGAGGGACATTACGTGGAGCAAGCGCTGGCAGTATCGGGGCCGCCCAGCCAGGCCTGTTTACTGGCGACGCTTGAGGGTGTCAGTCGGTAACTCGCCAAACTGTTTGCGGTAAATCTCGGAAAACCGGCCCAAGTGAAGGAAACCGAAATCCATGGCGAGTTCTGTGACGTTGCGATACCCACAAGTCGCATCGCCAAGACAGGCATGTACTCGCTCCAGCTTCTTCTGCCGAATATAACGATTGGGGGTAAGCCCCACAGTGCGCTCAAACAGGCCGTACAGCGATCGAGGACTCATGTGTGCCTGACGGGCGAGTTCGTCACTGTCTATGTCTTCCTTGAGGTTTTGCTTGATGTAGTCAGCAATCTGTTCGAAGGTGGCGATAGATGAGTTCAACTCCGGGCGAGTCAAATTCGTGCGCATCAGCATGAGCAGTTTGGTCGCGACAATCTGCATGTAGTTTTCCTGAATCCGGGGCATTTGCTCAGCGGATTCCGCCTCAGCGCATACCATGCGCAAGAGATCGAAAAAACCTTGGAGCTCGCTCATCCGATAGTGTGACTCGACAAACCGCAGGCCTTGACTGGGCGTCAGCCAGCGCTGGTCGCGACAAATCGCTTCCATCACCGCAGAAGGGATCTTCAGGATGAATTTTTCGCAGTCGGCCGAACTCGTCAGATCGACGCGATCATCAGGATTGATAATCAGCATTTCCCCGGCGCTCAAGTAGTGCTCCTGCTTGTAGTTGCGCCACAGACAATGACCTCGTAACAGGACCTGCAAGTGATAAAACGTTTCGAGGGCGGGCGATGTAACCCGCACATCGGAGCCGTAACTGATACGACATAAATCGAAGTCGGCGAACTTGCGGTGCAAGAGGCTCGATACAAACGCCTGCGATCGGGAGAGATGAATACTGTGGGTGCCCAAGTGTACGTTGACGTAATCTGAAACCGCATAAGGGTCAGCCAGGTTGAACACTGCGCTTTGTTGACTTGAAAGTAGCTGTTCCATCACTCAGTACTCTAATCGTCGGTCTGGTGCACCGATGATGCCGCTACACGGCATTACCCAGGACACCGTATTCAAGAAATTCTACCTCCCGCGCAAGGGCGTCAAGCATCATTGCACTACCCGGTGGCACAAACCGCCCAACGGCTGCGTCCCTTCTCCCGGCCTCACGGGGGGTAATGCCTTATACACCTTCTCCGCTGGTCCCGGTCGAGCACTCCGCAAAATGTGGAGAATAAGGATAAGGATCTGCAAAAACTGGATACTGCCCCTCCGGCACCAGGCTTAATTTAAATTCCACGAACAAATATAAGAACCGGAGATGCCGCACACGCCACCTATCTAATCATTCTAACTTGAGCAAATGTCAAATACCTGTTGCAATTTGAATTAGCAAATGCAGTTCATACCAACCCGATTAAACGACATATTTTATTTAGTGTTTTCCACGCAAATGTTTCAACGCACCCTTCTGTCTACATCAGATCAGTAGGTTGTGCTTGTCTGTTGTTTACCCGTACATCCCAATAAAAATAAAGATATGGCGGAAAGAACATGAAAACAAAATACGCGCACTCCGGCATCGGTTCGGAGCAACGGTACCCGTTGAGTTTAATGGGTATTCTCACACTTTCTTGCGGATTACCCTTCACCGTGTCCGCTGCCGGTTTTGTTGAGGATTCCAAAGCGACGCTAGAGTTACGTAACTATTACTTCAACCAGGATTATCGCAGCGGCGCGGCAGCCCCCTCAAAACAAGAAGAGTGGGGCCAGGGGTTTATCCTTAATTATACTTCCGGCTTCAGTCAGGGGACGGTTGGTTTTGGTCTCGACGCATTGGGCATGCTCGGTATCCGTCTGGACTCCGGCAAAGGTACGCACTACAACCCCAACAGTACCAATCAGGCCGGTTTTGTCTTCCCTACAGACAATGATGGTCGCGCAGTGAATGACTTCAGCAGCCTTGGCCTGACCGCCAAAGTGCGCGTGGCCAATACGGAAGCCAAACTTGGTACCCTTCGGCCAAAAATGCCAATCCTGATCATCAACGATGGTCGTTTATTGCCAGAAACCTTTGAGGGGCTGCAAATCACCTCGCAGGATTTTGAAAACATTACCCTCACCGGCGGCAAAGTCGAAAAGGTGAAAAGCCGCACCTCATCCAACAACGAGAACATGGCCATTTCAGGTGCCGGCGGCGCAGCAGGCAAACGAAGCAACAAATTCTACTTCGCGGGTATCGACTATAAACTCAGCCCGAACCTACTGCTCCAGTACTACTACGGCGGCCTGGAAGACTTTTATCAACAACATTTCCTGGGAATGGTCCATAACCTCGCTTTGCCTGTCGGGAATTTGAAGAGCGACCTTCGTTTCTTCGACAGCAGCCCGGATGGCCGCAATGGTAGCCTGGCCGGACGGCAAGAAGGATACCGCAGCACCGGTTATCACAATAACGGCGAAGTCGATAATCGAGCGCTGGCCGGGATGTTCACCTACACGGTAGGACCTCACTCTGTCGGACTTGGTTATCAGGCACTTAGCGGTTCCAGTGACTTTCCTTTCGTCAATCAGGGTGACGGATCAGCTACCTACTTGATTACAGACAGACAAACCGGTGCTCGCTTCCAGCGTGCTGGCGAAGATACATGGGTAGCACAATACGGTTTCAACTTTGCGAGTGTCGGAATCCCCGGGCTCACCACCCTGATGAACTATCAGCGAGGGGATAACGTTAAAACCGATATGGGTGATCAGCATGAATGGGAACGAAATATTCACTTCAACTACGCGTTCCAGGCTCCTGTACTTAAAGGTTTAAGTGTGTCACTGCGTAATGCAACACTACGCAGCACTGTTCCCAATCAGCGAGATATTGACGAGAACCGGGTGTACATTACTTACACTCGTGACTTGTTCTAGAGGCACTATTTTCGTTTTTCTCTGATTCAATGAGTGGGCGCCGATCCGTTGTCGGCGCTTAGCTCTAATTATTGCCACTTGTGAGAATTCAACGATGTTCACTGAAGATCAAGGGCGCTGTATTTCCCGCGTCAACTACAGAACCATTTATATATTGGTAGCGTTATGCATTGGTCTGGCCTTTGTATTAACGTACTTGAGCAGGTCGACCAATCAATCGCTGCTTGCCCTCTTAGTGTTCGCAGCACAAACGCTGGCTGGCATTCTGCTTCTGCAAAAATCGCCACCTCGGGAATCCTTTTCATCCTTGCCGACGCCTCCTGCACAACAAGATGTGCAATTGCTAACTTTAGCAGACAGCAATGCACCCGGAAATGATCTCGCAATCGATATGCTTGACGATGCACTCACCCAACATGAGCAACTCAACAACAAGCTAAAGGTGTTGCTGGAAAATGCACTGCACAGCGAACAGGAAATGCATGAGGCAACACTCCTCGCGCGCCAGTCTGGAGAAAACGTGACGGCGAGTGCAGACAGCATTCGTTCCTCTCAAGCCTCCATCAGTGAGCTCGCTCGGTATATGGAATGTATCAGTGAAGTGTTTACCGATCTGGGTGAGCAATCAATTCGCATCAGTGCAATTGTCAGCAGTATTCAAGACATTGCGAAACAGACCAATCTACTCGCACTCAATGCGGCAATAGAGGCCGCTCGCGCGGGTGAACAAGGACGCGGGTTTGCCGTGGTAGCCGATGAGGTGCGCCATCTCGCCTCCCGTGCTAATGAGTCCAGCGAACAGATTCGCCAGATCGCAAGTGGACTGCAAAAGTCGGCTAGAGACGCCCGGGTCGGAGTCGAACATATCGGTCAATCAACTCAGGCAAGTCTTCTATCATCGGCAGCCGCACTGACGGCGATGACCGACATCCAGGCGGGGGCCGTCGATCGCATGGAAATCGTTCAGCGCATCACTCAACGCCTGGCTTGGCAACGGGGGCTAGTAGAAGAAGTCTGCGTGGACATGAACACCACGACTCATTTGGCACTTGCAACCCGTAACAGCCTGTAACGCGTGACTGATCGATCAAGCTGCCAGGTTATGAATGCATAACCTGCATTTCGCATTCAGCCTGGACGTCATAGGAAATTCGTCCGGCAGGCAGGAAAAAAAAGGCAATCAATGCGCCGTTTTTCACCTCAGGATAATGATGGCTTCCGGGGGCCGGGGCAGTCCATCCGGCACCCTGCCAGCCGCGTGGCCCCGCCAGTACCGCGCCCTCGTCAAGTGGGATAACCATGTTCAATTCCCCGTACGGGTGGCAATGATAGTCACCACGGAATGTACGCTGCGCGTTATCCAGCTCGTGCCCTTTGCTGTCCATATAGACGGCGGTGATGCTGAAGTAGAATGTTTCAGCGGTGGGTTCACACAGACGGCTGCGGCGATAGTGTGGACCACTGATTTCGGTGCTAGCTGCCCATCCATGCGCAACACCTTCAATTACCAGGTTGGCGATTCTTTGGTACATCTCACTTTCCGGTCCGTAATTATCGTTCAACCATTGTTCTATGCAGGGTCCCGCGGTCTTATCTTTGATTGTGGAAAGGAACTCAATACACACTTCAATCAGCTCTTCACGCTTTTCCATTTACAGGCACTCACTGGTTTAACGTTTCCCGCACATTCCCATACCTGTACCGTTAAAAAAAAGAGAACTTTTCACAGTGTATTAATGCATAGCATGCATCTGAGTGCTCACCGGGTGTATCCCCTGAGTAGCGTAGACATAAGCTCTACGGCTGGTTTCGGTGTGAGCGGACGAATTCGAACGTCAGCTATTGGCTGTGGATTCAACCGGTCGACGCAACAGATTGCTCAGGTACCCAAGTCGATGGTAAATCGCCTTCGTCGACCGAAAGCATATCCGGTTGCGCATCTGGGAACGCGCGGGCGGTATTCCGCTCGGTTCAGGTTCCTGTTCGTGTGGCGCCGTTGTTAACGGAATTCGTCGTGGTTTGTTAGACGATTCCGTTGAGGTTGAATGTGATGGCGGCACCGTAACCGTTCAATGGGATGGCGTGGGATCGGTATTTCTCAGTGGGCCGGTAGAGACGACTTTTTCGGGAGTGCTCACGGGTAGCTGGTAATGAGTAAGGGTTAGGGCAATTGAAGGATTGAATGGATCAACCCACTGGAACCCCGCGAATGCCCCGCGCCGGATCATCCAGTAACCTGAACTGCTCCACCATGAAATCAATCAACATCCGCATCGACGGCAGCATCCCGTGCCGGCTCGCAAACACCGCATAAATCATCTCGGTCCGCGGCGCCCAATCAGGCAACACCACCACCAGTTGCCCGCGCTCGATAAAGTCATGCACCAGCGACATCGGCATCTGTGCAATGCCGACGCTGTCTATCGCCGCGCATCGCAGCATTGGCAGGCCCTTGGTGATCAGTTGCGGACGGTGCTGGATGGTGAATTGCGCGCCATCTTGATGAAACAGCGTCCAACTGTAATCACGTTGCGGGCTGCCGTGATGGACGCTGGGGAAGCGCGCCAGGTCTTCCGGCTCCTGGGGTGTACCGAGGCGGTTCAACAGCGCGGGACTGGCCACCAGGCATTGTGGCCGCTGGGACATGACGCGGTTGACCAGGTCCGAATCCTGAAGGGGAGGCGGGCGGACTCTCAGTGCAAGGTCAACGCCTTCGGCGACCACATCGACCTGGCGGTCGCTGGCTTCCAGATGCACTTCGACACGCGGGTGCATGGCCATGAATCGGGTGATGATGGCGCCGACGCATTCTTCGAGCAAAACCGTAGGGCAGGTGACGCGCAGCAAGCCGCCGGGTTCTGTGCGGGTCATGGCCACCGCTGCTTCAGCGGCTTCTGCCCCTTTGAGCATGGCGCGGCAATGGGCGTAATACGTCTGCCCTAATTCCGTCACGTTGAAATTGCGGGTGTTGCGGATGATCAAGCGTACGCCCAGCCGTTCTTCGAGCAGGGCAATGCGGCGGCTGAGATTGGATTTCGGGATGCCCAGCGCCCGTGCGGTCGGTGCGAAGCCGCCGTGGTCCACCACCATCACAAAGTATTGAAGGTCATTGAGGTCGAGCACCGGGCGGCATCCATTCGGCCAAAAGAGGCCAACTATACAAGATCAATCGTCCAGTGGATGGGAAAGACAAACCCGTTTTTCGGGACTGGTCCACAAGACAGCGAAGCGCCTAGATTGCCGCCGTTCGGTGGGTTACGCCAACGCTGCCAACGATCCTTCCGTGGTGCAGGTGCACGGTGCGTTTGCCGACGGTTCTGACTGGGCGAAGGTCATCACGTTGTTGCATCAGTCTCGACCTGCGGACGTGGCCAGGGTCATTACCGAAGCACTCAACATCACGCGCTGAACATGACCGGCGATATCAATTCAAGTCGCCACATCAATCTATAGGGATATGAAAATGACTGTGCACAGCAAGGTATTCGACTTTGTCATTCTGGGCGGAGGCTCTGCCGGTGCCGTATTGGCGGCGCGCCTGTCGGAAGACCCGCAACTGAGTGTGCTGTTGGTTGAGGCGGGTCGAGCCTTTGACCCGGATGAATACCCGGCAGAGATCTACAGCAGCACTATCATCGCCGCCAACGCGGATGGCCGTTACGAGTGGGGCTATTTCGCATCGCCGGTCGAGCAGCCGCAAGCGGTCTACACCCCGCGGGGAAAAGTGCTGGGCGGAAGCTCCGCGATCAATGGCGCGGTTGCCTGCCGAGCGTTGCCTTTTGACTTTGCGCGCTTCACCGCCAAAGGCCTGAAAGGCTGGAGCTTTGAAGAAGTGCTGCCGTATTACAAGAAAATGGAGCGCACGGCCCACGGTGAAGACAAATGGCACGGCCGCAACGGGCCGCTGCCGATTCACCAGATGTCGCTGGATTACATCACCCCTGTGCAGCGCGCAATGGTCGAGGCAGCATGGGCCTGTGGAGCAAAAAAGGTCGACGACTTCAATGACCCCGAGGCCAACAACGGCGCCGGCCCTAATCCCATGAACGTGATCAACGGCGTTCGCGTAAACACCGCGATGGCCTACCTCACGCGTGAAGTGCGCGCTCGCCAGAACCTGTCGATCCTCGATCAAACCCTCGTAGACAAGGTGTTGTTTGACGACGGCAAGGTTCAGTCGGTGCGGTTGGCGGACGGTGAAAAAGTCCACGGCAAAGAAGTGATTCTGAGCGCGGGTGCCTATGGCTCTGCAGCGATTCTTATGCGCTCAGGCATCGGCCCCAGGGCAGACCTTGAAGCGTTGGATATTCCCTTGGTAAAAGACGCGCCGGTCGGTGTACGGCTGCTCGATCATGCGTTTTTCTGGATGAACTTCAGTGGGGTAGAAGCGCTGAAAGGGCAAGAGCATCCGGTGGTGGGCGCACAGTTGTGGACCCACTCGTCCTACGCCAGTTCGGATAAAGAACTGGATATCGGAATCTCTCCCTCGCATCTGCTCGATCCCGCCATCAGTCCAACGGGTGTCGCTTTTTCGTTGGGTCTGGAGTTGATGCATTGCACGTCCCACGGTCGTCTGCGTTTGAACAGTCGCGACCCCAAAGACGCACCCGTCATCGAACTCAATCACCTGACCAGTGAAGAGGACATGAACCGGATGATTGAGTGCTTCCGTCTGGCCCGGAAACTGGCCAACACCGAACCGCTCAAGAGCCTGATCGTGGAAGAGCTCTATCCAGGCGCGGCGACTGACGACAGCGACGAGCACATTCGTGCGGCGCTGGCAAAAGGCGTGGGCACCTTGCAGCATCCTTGCTCGACGGCGCCGATGGGCTTGCCGGATGACCCGGGCGCCGTGGTGGATGAGGAAGGGCGAGTGTATGGGCTGCAAGGACTGCGCGTTATTGATGCTTCTATCTTCCCCGAGATCCCGCTGATCAACTTGAACCCCACCGTCATCATGACGGCGGAAAAGTTGGCCGACGCCATCAAACAATCCCGCTAATTCACATAATAAAAACGCTGAGGGGGCATGCCATCTGGAAGGGCAGGCCCCCGTCTTTTTGGATTACTAAAACTTGAACAAGCTGTCCGAGATGCATTCTTTCGTCATGGTGGTGGGCACCGGCAGTATTTCCGAAGCCGCTCGGCGTTTGGGTATCGCAAAATCAATGGTCAGCCTGCGCATCCAGCAATTGGAAAAACGCTTGGGCAGCATCCTGCTGGAGCGGGGGCGTCAGGCCCGGCTGACCGAGTCCGGCGATGTGTTTTACCGTTATTGCGTGCGTATTCTGGCCGACGTCGAAGATGCCGAAGACGCGGTCCTGGCGTTTCAATCGAGCTTGCGCGGCGTGTTGCGGCTGGCTGCGCCGATGGCCTTCAGCATTCGCTACCTGACGCCGATCCTGTCTTCTTTCGCCGTGCGTTATCCGGAATTGCGGCTGGATATCGAGTTCGATGACCGCCACGTCAACCTGCACGAAGAGCGTTATGACGCGGCCATCCGCATCGGCGAGTTACCGGACTCCTCGCTGGTTGCCAAGACCATCACGCCCAACCGCCACATCATTTGCGCGAGCCCGGACTACCTGGCCGCGCACGGCACCCCGCAAACCCCGCAAGAGTTGTCCCAGCATTTCGCCATGCTCTATGTGAACCGCGAGCCCCACGGCATGTGGACGCTGCCGGTGAACAACACCCTGGAATCGTTCCGTGTGCGCTGCCGGATGCGCACCAATAATGGCCATCAACTCATGGAAGGTGCCAAGGCCGGCATGGGCCTGGCGATTCTGCCGACCTTCCTGGCAGCGCAGGCGATTGTGGCCGGTGAACTCAAAGAAGTGCTGGCGCCTTACGCCCCGCGTGGCGGCAATATCTCGGCGGTCTACCGGCAATCCCAGCGAGCGTCACCCAAGCTTCACGCGCTGACAAGCTTCCTCATCGAACAGATCGGCAGCCCGCCGGTGTGGGAGCAAATGCTCGCGGCTCACGCGTCGCCACCGAGTTGATTTCGTTCGAGAAAAACGGAACGTGGAATCGTTTTTCAGTGGCTTATGAGCCGGCGCGACCTCCCATATGCTTTTTCCCAACAGACGCAATTTGGCGTCTGACAGGGAAGAAGACGGATGAAGAGTACCCTTAACAATCCTGCTCGCCGTGCGGTTCTGGCCGGCGGAGTTGTGGCCGCTGCGACGTTGGCGGCGGGCAGTGGTTTGGCGCAGGCATTGGAATCAAGCGGCATCGCCGGCAAGCGCACCGCTCACCGCGCGCCGGTTGATGTGATCATTGTCGGTGGTGGTTCGGCCGGCGCGGTGCTGGCCCGTCGTTTGAGCGAGGACACCACGCGTCAGGTGTTATTGCTTGAGGCCGGCCATGGCTACGGCCCGCACCATTACCCCGAGATCGTTGCCAGCAGCGACATTGTCGGCGCTAACGCCAATCCTGAATTCGAATGGGGTTACAAGACCCGACCGGGCTACATCGACCACCCCATCGGTGCCTTGCGCGGCAAGGTGTTGGGCGGGAGTTCGGCAATCAACGGCGCGGTGGCCATCCGCGCCCGAGCCACCGATTTCAAGCGTTGGGATCTGCCGGGCTGGAGCTACGAAGAGCTGCTGCCGTCGTTCAAAAAACTCGAAACCCACAGCGGTGGTGCGAGCGCGTTGCACGGCCATGAAGGGCCGCTGCCGGTGCATCAACTCGGCAAGGCCGACGTCACGCCGATGCAGCGCGCGTTCATCTACGCAACCTTCGCCAATGGCTACCGCGTAATCGAAGACTTCGACGGCGCGGACGCTCACGGCGTGGGCCCGTACCCGATGAACATCGTCAACGGCGTACGGGTCAACACCGGCATGGCGTATCTCACCGAAGAGGTGCGCGCCCGCGATAACCTGCACATCCAGACCGACAGCCTGGTGGACAAAGTGCTGTTCGACGGCAAGCGTGCGATCGGCGTGCAACTGGCCAACGGTGAAAAGTTGCTGGCTGGTGAAGTGATTCTTTCCGCCGGCAGCTACGGCAGCGCCGCGATCCTTCTGCGTTCCGGCGTTGGTCCTGGCGAGGATCTGCGAGCGTTGCAGATTCCACAAATCGCGGAGCTCGCGGTCGGGCAGAACCTGGTGGATCACCCGTTCTACTACAACGCCTATGCCGCCAAGCCTGATGCAATCGGCAGCCAGTCGCCCGCCATCGGCGCCAAGCTCTGGACCCACAGCCGTTCTGCCGAGAATGGCGAGCTGGACCTGCACATCACCGCCACGCACTTGTTTCCTCATGATCAGAGCCCGACCGGCGTCGGCTTCGTGCTTGCGGTTGCGCTGACGCGGCCACTGTCCCGGGGCAAGGTGACGCTGGCCAGTCGTGATCCGTTCGTGGCCCCGAACATCGACCTGAATTTTCTCGCCGAGCCCAAGGACCGCCAGCGCCTGCTGGATGGCATCCGCCTGGCCCGCAAGATCGGCACCACGGGGCCGCTGAATAACCTGATCCATTCCGAGCTCAATCCCGGTCAAGGCAACGACTCGGACGAGGCGTTGCTGGCCAGCGTCAAAGCCAGCCTCGACACCTATCACCACCCGACCTCGACGGCGCCGATGGGCAAGCCGGGGGATGCGCGGGCGGTGGTCGATCTGCAAGCGCGAGTCATCGGTGTGCAGGGTTTGCGCGTGGTGGACGCGTCGATCTTCCCCGACGTGCCCTCGGTCGCTACCAACATCACCGTGATTGCCACTGCCGAGCACATTGCCCGTCTCTACGCCTAACTCTCAGGAACCTGCCTCTATGAACAGCACCCCGGTATTGAACTGGATCGACGGCCAATGGCTGGACTCCGGTGTTTACAAAGACTCCATCGACCCGGCGACCTACGAGTTGATCGGCCGTTACGCCGAAGGCGGCTTGAACGAAGCCCAAGAAGGCATCGAGGCCGCGCAACGGGCGTTTACCGAAACCCCCTGGAAAGATGACCGCCAGTTGCGCGCACAGGTATTGATGGAGTTGGCGGATGCCTTCGAACGCAACGCCGATGAGCTGATCGCAACCTTGGCTTTGGAAAACGGCAAGATCAGGCCCGAAGCCGGGTTTGAAGTCGGCATGGTGCCCTCCAAGTTGCGCTATTACGCCGCGCTGGCCCGTGCCGAATACGGGCGTGCGGCCGAGCCCAAACCCGGCAAGATCTCTTTGGTGATCCGTCAGGCCGTGGGCGTGGCGGGCATCATCGTGCCGTGGAATTCGCCAGTGGTGCTGATGATTCGTTCGCTGGCACCGGCACTGGCGGCCGGTTGCACCACGGTCATCAAAATGCCCGGGCAAACCGCCCAGACCAATTGCCTGGTGGCGCGGATCATGAGCGAGGCGCCGTCGCTGCCCCGTGGCGTGATCAATCTGTTCAGCGAGCAGGGCGCGGCGGGCTCTATTCATCTTGTGAAATCACCGCGGGTTCCGGTGATCAGTTTCACCGGCAGCACCGGCACCGGTCGGGCGATTTCAGCCGCGGGTGCCCAGCACCTCAAGCGCTTTGGCCTGGAGCTCGGTGGAAAGACGCCGATGCTGGTGTTTAACGACGCCGACCTCGACGCCGCCGTGCCGACCCTGGTGAAAGCCCTGACCGTATTCGCCGGCCAGTTCTGCATGACCGGTTCGCGCCTGTTGGTGCAACGGGACATCGCCGCGGCGTTGACCGAACGCCTGGCCGCACGACTGGAAGCGGTGCGCGTAGGACCCGCCGCGGATTCTGCCAGCGAGATGGGGCCGTTGATCGACAAGCCCAATGTGCAGCGGGTCAATCAGATCGTGAAAGAGGCGATCACTGCCGGTGCCCAGGTCATCGTTCGCGGCGGCCCGGTGATCGATGGGCCGTTGGCCAGGGGCGCGTTCTATCGCCCGACCTTGCTGCGGGTCAGCGACCCCGAGATGGCCATCGTCCAGCGCGAGACCTTCGGCCCGGTGCTGACATTGCAGGTGTTCGACAGCGAAGCCGAGGGTATCGAGTTGGCCAACAACAGCGAGTTCGGCCTGGCGGCCAGCGTCTGGACCCGCGATGTCGACCGCGCGCTGCGGGTGGCTCGCGAACTGGAGGCAGGTACGGTGTGGGTCAACGACTGGGCCGTTGTCTATGACGAGTTTGAGGAGGGTGGTTTCAAACAGTCGGGGCAGGGGCGCCTCAACGGCGTGGCGGCCATGGATGATTTTGTAGAGTACAAACACATCGCCCTCAATCCCGGCCTGCGCCAGGGCTGAATCCGATGAGGCCCAACCGATTATTGATCGGCGCGCTGCTGGCAGGGCCGCTCACCGCGTCCTCTGCCTTTGCCGCCCACGAGAATGACGTGTCACCCATGAGAAGTGCCCCCATGTCCAAGGACAGACTTTACGACGCGTTACTTGATGCGCTGACCGCCACGTTCGGCCATCACCCTGGATTTCGCGCGACCCATGCCAAGGGTGTGTTGCTCAGCGGAACCTTTATGCCGTCACCGCCCGCTCCGGTACTAAGCCGGGCGGCCCACTTGCAGGGGCATCCGGTGCCGGTGTTGCTGAGGTTCTCCAACTTCAGCGGCGTGCCGGCCACCGAGGACGGCGACCCGATGGCCAGCCCGCATGGCCTGGCCGTTCGCTTTACGCTGCCGGATGGCGGGTTCACGGACATCGTGACCCATTCTTTCGACGGCTTCCCGGTGGCCACGCCTGAAGACTTCCTGAGTTTTCTGCAAGGCATCGCCGCCAATGTCGCCACTCCGCCGGACCCGCTGCCGCTGCAAACCTTTCTGGCCAGCCATCCCAGAGCCGGGCATTTTCTGCAGACGCCCAAGCCCGCGCCGAGCAGTTACGCGACCTCCGAGTACTTCGGCATCAACGCGCTGGTGTTCACCAACCGTCAGGGTGAAGCGCATGTCGGTCGTTACCGGATTGAACCGTTGCGGGCAGAACCTGCCTTGAGCGAGCAGCAAGCCGCCGCGATGCCTGCGGATTATTTGCAGGACGAGATCGGCGCACGATTGAGGCGGGGGGCTGTGAAGTTGCGTCTGGTGGTGCAATTGGCGGCGCCCGGGGATGCCATCGAAGACGGCTCGATTACTTGGTCGCGCAGCCACGATGAAGTCGAGCTGGGGATTTTGACCCTGGATATGCTTGTCCCGGCCGAGGAGCAACAGTCCACGCAGCAGCGCCTCGACTTCAATCCCGGACGCTTGCCCGACGGGATTGCACCGAGTCACGACCCGATGATTCTGGCGCGGGAACGCATCTACCAGCGGGCGCTGCTCAGGCGGCAGCAACCATGAGCATTGACGCCGAGATTGGCGTCAGCGTGATTGTGCATGAGGTCAATCCGCAGCATCAGGCGTTGTATGAGCAATGGATGAACAAGGCCATCGACGCCCATCGGCAGTTTCCGGGTTACCTGGCGACGGATGTGGTCAAGCCTGTTGGCTCGCACCTGCGTTACGCGATCATTTTGCGTTTTGTCAGCAAGGGGCATGTTGTGGCTTGGCTGGAATCCCAGGTGCGGCAGGCGTTGTTGCGCGAATCGTTGCCTTGGTTGCGACAGGACTACCACCGTACTGACGACGATTCGAAGTTCTGGTTTGAGCCGGTGCAGGGGCGGGTGGCGGTTGCGCGATGGAAGCAATGGGTGCTGTCGTGGATGATTGTTTTGCCGTTGACGGTGATTTTGCCTTGGGGGTTGGCGGTGGGGCTTGAACTGGCTGATCTGCGATGGCCGGCCTGGATATTCAAGGTTGCGGTTGCCGGGTTGGTGTCGTTCAACATGGTGTATTGGCTGATGCCGTTGACGACGCGGCTGATGTCGCGGTGGTTGTTGAAATGACGATCGAAGGTGGCTTGCCCGCAGCCTGTTTAAACAGAAAAACCAGACACGTTTAAATGAAGCTTGCTGTTACCGCATCGAGGCTACAACGCCTTGCGCCACCCCCTACACGTAAGACAGAATCCGCCGGCTTGTGCGTCTGGGGTGCGGGTTTTATCGTTGCTGGGTCACTGAAAATCAGTGATCGGGTTTGGTAGCCCGGTATTCCAGGCGCAGAGCGCCACCTTTTGCAGAGGTCGTTTTAATCTCTGTTTTTTATGGTGGCCATGCGCAGGGCTCCTTCGGGAGCGCCGGGTTCCTGGACCGGTCTACCAACCCGCGTATGGCCGCCACCCTGCGTTTGGTAGCGAAGGGTGATGGCTCCTCATTTATTCCAGGAGTTCATCTATGTTCAAAGCTACGCCAAACCCACCGGACACCGATCCGGCATCCCCCTACGAATCCCTCGATTCGAAAAAACTCCACGAAGCCGCCGAGCGCGCACTCGATCACTACCTCAACCCGGGCGCCCACATCATGGCCAGCACTCACGAACCCGAACCCATGTTCCTCGCCAACCCCAAGTACGACACCGAATCCCTGCTGGCCAACGCCAGCGAATCACTGGGCTCGGCCACCACCATGCTCAGCAACTTCGCGGCGTTGCTGGACAACTCACACCGCAAGACCTTGTTGGGCATCACGCAAGTGGTCATGTTGGGAGAATTGGCGGTAAACCAGGCGCTGGATAAAGTCGAACCAAAAGCGTAAATCACCACAGGAAAATCCGCACCAGTCCCCTGTAGCAGCTGTCGAGCCTGCGAGGCTGCGTCCGAAGACGCAGTCCTCGCCACCCGGTAAACGCGGTACTCCTGACAGAACCAGTCGCCTGATTTTACGACTGCTTCGCAGCCGAACGCAGCCTCGCAAGCTCGGCAGCTGCTACATTTCCGCCGTTCTGACCCGTATTTTCCTTCGCCATCTGCGTCTGTAATGCACCCCGCCTGCAGCTCACAATGACAGCACGGTCTGCAGTCGCACAGTCACTGCACCGTAAACTCATAATGTAGGAGGCCCTATGGGCAAGATGGCAATTTTCCTCGGTGGATTTCTGGTGTTAACCATTTTGATTGGTGCCCTGGCCACGATCTCTCCCGCTTAGTCCCTTCCTCCCGTCAGCACACAGCACAACGCCTCCACAGTGGGAGGCGTTGGCGATTTGTGTTCGGCAATCACTCGGCTCGCCAGCGCCGCGCCTGCACGATCAGCGCCGGAGCAAAGTGCAGCACAACCATTCGTACCAAATGATGCGTCAGGATAAACACCACGTTCAGCCCGCCACTGAACGCGACGATGGCGATGGTTTCGATGGCGCCCGGCATGTATGCGAGCCACAACGACAACGGATCGCTGCCCAGCACGCGCCCGGCGATGCCGGCAAACGCTGCGGCGATCACCAGCATCAGGCCGACGGCGATCAGCCCGGCGCGGCCATGGCGCACGAGTTCGGCGAAGGTGATGTCCTTGAATTTCGAGCCAATCAGCACGCCGATCAGGACGGAGGCCGAGTCGACACTCCATTGCGGAAGGTGGAACGCCTGGAGGTAGCCCAGCTTGATGTAGGTGCCGGTGAGCACGATCGCGGTGAGCATGAACGGTGCCGGCACGCCGACGCTCAACAGCACGCGGCCGAGCAACAGGCACAAGGCGATCAGCGACAGCAGGGTCAGCGCCGTGCTCACGTCCAGCGGGCTGCTCTGGGCAAGCGCCACGTCGACCTGCCCGGGAATGCAAAAGCTGACCAGCAAGGTGATCGACAACAGCCGGACCAGGTGTACGACGATCACTTTGCCGGACGCGCGTTCGGACTCGATCAAGTCGAACACGGCGGCGAGTGCGCCCGGGTACACGGATAGCATCGAGTCTTTGAGGTTCCAGCCCGAAACCCTGAACAACCAGAAACCCGCCACCGTGCTCTGGACCGTCAGGCACAACAGCATGAAACCGAGGCTGGGCAACATGGCCGCCACGGTGTGGTTGTCCCACGAGGTGAACATCAGACCGGTCGCGATCCCCAGCACGATTTGCACGTAGCCAAGGCCGAAGGGCAGGGTGGGGGAGAAGCGCAAGTTGCTGGCGATCAATGCGCTCGCGAGGATTGAGCCCAGCAACAGGCCGTGGGGGATACCGGTGTGTTGCAACAGGGTGCCGACGCCAGTGGCAATCAGCAAACACACTAGGGTTTTCATGAGTCTTCCTTGATTCGTGTCGTACGCCAACGCATCCGTTTGGGCCGTGCACGTTTTCCCACTTAATAAGGTGGAGCGTCAAGCACGTGTGCGTTCTCTGTCAGGACCGGATGCTCAGCATTCCATGGAGACCCAAGGAACAAGGTTAATCAACAATTGGGCACGTTGCTGCAGGGTTAGCTGATTGCGTGTTTTTACAACTACGCGCTTGATCATCTCTCAGTTTTGTTTTGCATGTTTTATTAGCGCTGGCAATCCACTCATCGCCGCGATTATAGGCAGTTTCATCCCCGCTTCCTTTGTAGATAGCCTTGGCGAGATCGCTCATTGAATGTCGCGTCGCCACATTGAAGGAGCCTGCAAGATTAAAAGTTATCTCCTGAACATGTGGTAGAGGTTTGAAAAATATCTTATGAGGTAATCTGAAAATTGAGAGAATTTCATAATCAAAATATACGCGGAGGATCCGCGCTTCTGCACCCAGGCTTACTCCGATATTTTCAAGGCGTTGAGGTGTGCAAGTACAGTCGATAACTTCTTTGGCTTTCGTTGAAGCATCTACCGAAGCTGTTACGGGGGAGGGATCAAACACGATTGCCTGCTCCACGCGGCTCGGAAACGCATACAGTATGTGCTGAGCCAGCCCTCCACCCAACGAGTGTCCCGTAGTTATAAATCTAGGTGGACGCATCCCTTTTGTCTTTGAGTCTTTTTCATAATGATCAATGAGTCGTTGCATATAGACTCGAGCAAGATCAAATTGATTTTCGCCAGGTAGAGTCCTGGTAAACCACCACATGTTTCCGTAAATCCAATCCCCGATACCACCATAGGTCCCGCGGAAAGCCACGGCTACTATTGTCTGATTATCTTGTCGGCGCTCCCAGACGTTGTACATCAGACCTGTTTCATCCTCGCAACCAAACTTTGGCGGGACAGCAGTATCGGGGATACTGAGTTCTTTTATCTCCACCCAGCGACTTTCCCCGATTCCGGCTTCAAGTATCTCGTCCTTAAGTTTTTTTTCTAGCTTATCGTCTACTTCGCTCGCTTTTTCGCGCGGTATGCAGTGAGGGGGGACGTGATAAGCATAGGCTGACATTAGTGCATAGGGGGTAAATCGCCTCGCCGCCAAGACTGGGTTTTCAATCATTGCCCTGTAATGTTCGGTCCGTATTCTAACTGTTCCTGGTGTTCTGATTCCGAGGACTCCATAGTCTTCACAATGCTCCATCGCTAGATGTGTACAGGAGGTCAAGGCGATGACCCCTGTCGACCAGGAAAACCAGCGTATGATTCGGTTAACAAACGTTGGTGTACGCATTGGATTTCTCTCAGACATCTATTTCGTTTATGTCTAATTCTGCTTTAAAGCATAAGAAAATTAGATCCAGGCAAGCACTTGCAGGAGTGTAGACGGTTTCATGACAAGCACCGAATCAGGTGGAAGGCATGAAAAGCATCCTTAAGTCATTGTATTTACGGGTGAGAACTATAATTGCGCTGCCAATTTGCACACTCCAATTGTCGAATCTATGCTGGAGATGACGGAGAGAGTGCCAGTCGTTGACGCTACTAAAACGATTGCTCCAATAACTTCAGGGAGTTCGGACTGTGCGAAACCTAATTTTTCCATTGGTTCTTTTGCTTTCAGGTTGTTCTGCCGTTTCTCAAAATCTTGATACGCCAGTCAGCAATCGTGCAGAGCGTTTGGGGATGCATCAGCAAGAAAAAGTGAAGTTTGATGACTTGTTGCTGGCTAAAGCCCAGAACTGTCCCGGTCAAGCGAGCTTTCCGAAAGGAAAAGCCGATGATGATTACGATAAGGTTCAGGCTCGGTGGAAACTCCTCGATTGCTTGTTCAAGGATGTGCAGGGGCGAAAACTTGTCGTGCTCCTGGATGGAACCGCCAATGACAAGGAAGACAGCACCAATATTTGGCGCCTTTATGAACTTGCGCTGTCCAGGACACTTAAAGGCAGTTTAGACACCAAAATAGAGCTGGGCGATCCGGTCATTCCCTATTATGACAAGGGTGTGGGTACCAGTCCTACCTCGCCTATAAGCGGCGCCGCATTCGGTACCGGTGTGAGTATGAATATCCGTCAGGCCTATCGCTTTTTGGTCGAGGCCTACAAACCACAGGATCAAATCTATTTATTCGGATTCAGTCGCGGAGCATTCACGGCGCGCTCCCTTAACGGCTTTATCGAATTTGCGGGCTTGGCGAAACCAGCGTCCGTAGCCCCCAATACACTAGACGATACATTCCTGTTGTGGTGGGCGGGGAACTTCCACAGCAAAGTCTCCAATATGTATAAGCTCTATCATCAATCTAATACTGGCAGAGCTACTTTTGAAAGCGAGCTGCGCACTGAGTTGAAAGACTATCGCAAGGCGAACAACATAGAGATATATGGAGATAAACCGTCGGATAAAAAGGTCACCGTGGAAGTGGTGGGCGTGTTTGATACCGTTCCCGCAGTGGGGCTAGGCCTGGATGAGGATCCAGACGGGCATCGAATCGAGCTTTATGCGAGACGGGGTTATCACGCGATGTCCCTGGACGAGCAGCGCGATAGCTTTCGCCTTCAGCGTTTCGGTGTGCCGCAGTATGCAGAGCAAACGCTAGAGGAGGTCTGGTTTGCGGGGGCTCATGCCGATGTCGGCGGCGGCTATTACAAAGGCCCTGAAGCGTTAATCTGCGGTAAAGAATTTGGAGTGGGTGAATCTGCCCCGGTTGGATTGGAAGCTACGCCGTTGCGCTGGATGTTAACGAGAACAAAAAATGATCGTATTTTTTCTGATGCCGAGTGGCCCAGGGAATGTGTAGGCGGGCAGCTTCATGATGAATATTTTGACGCCAACCGGTATTTAGCCGCGCTCTATAAAAACGCGGGCTTACTGCGTCGCAAACCTATCGCTCATGACAACGTCGATAAGAGCGTCCTGACCCGTATGAAGATCAAGAAGCTAGCAGCACCCCATCCCAATCGTGAGCCTGAAGGACAATATCGACCGGTTAATCTCGGACACGACCCTGAATCAACCTTCACGATTGTCAGTCCAGACTCAATGCCGGCGCTCACTCATTCTCCTTGAGGACTGGGTGGCGTTCACGCAAATTTCGGGCGGTGGCGAAGGTCATCAATGACTTCCTCGCGCCACAAACGTAGTCTTGCCGGTTCGCGTATCAAGATAAAACAAAAATCAGGAGTCATTGATGCAACCGATCCGTCTCGGTCTGGTGGGCTACGGCAAGATTGCCCAGGATCAACACGTTCCCGCTATCCACGCCAACCCTGCGTTCCAGTTGGTGTCTGTCGCCACGCAAGGGCAGCCCTGCGCCGGGGTCGAGAACTTCAAGTCCCTGAGCGAGCTGCTCGAAAACGGCCCGCCGGTTGATGCGATTGCGTTTTGCACACCACCGCAAGGACGATTCGCTCTGGTGCAACAAGCACTGGCCGCAGGCAAGCACGTGTTGGTAGAAAAACCGCCGTGCGCCACGTTGGGTGAAGCGATGGCGTTGGCGAGCCAGGCACAGGAGCAAGGCGTCAGCGGTTTATTCGCCTGGCATTCACGCTACGCGCCGGGCATCGAGGCGGCCCGTGACTGGCTGGCCAGCCGCACCCTTCAGAGCGTGCAGATCGACTGGAAGGAAGACGTGCGCAAGTGGCATCCCGGCCAGGCCTGGATCTGGCAGCCTGGAGGCCTGGGCGTTTTCGATCCGGGCATCAATGCCTTGTCGATCGCCACCTATCTGCTGGCGCTGCCGCTGTTTGTCGAGTCGGCTGAACTGCGAGTCCCCAATAACTGCCAGTCGCCGATTGCCGCTTCGATCAAAATGTCTGACGCGCGTCACCTCGATGTCCGCGCGGAGTTCGATTTCGACCACGGCCATGACGAACTCTGGAGCGTCGAGATCCGCTGCACCGAAGGCACCCTGCGCCTGGATAACGGTGGTGCCCTGCTGAGTATCGACGGTGTGCGCCAGGCCGTCTCGGAGGAGGGCGAGTACGCGGCGGTGTATCGACATTTCCAACAGCTGATTGGCGACAACGCCAGCGACCTGGACCTCCAGCCGCTGCGACTGGTGGCCGACAGTTTTTTTGTCGGCAGTCGGGTGTCGGTTGAGCCGTTCTACGACTGACAACCGCTAAAGTGCGGCAGTGACTGGTTGGGGCGAAAGTGGATATTCACCGCCGCCTCTCTCAGGCAAACGCTTCCTCGATAAATGCTTCCAGCGCTTTGTCTTCCAGTATCTCGATGGAGAAGTGCCCAAAGCGCTTGGGCAACCAGATGATGCGGGTCCCGGACGGGGATTGCAGGTTCGCGCGAGCGAGTGGTTTTCCATTTTCGTCTTCTGGCTGAACACCCGCGGCGATCAAGTCGTCATAGGCCTTCTCGATGTCCGGTGTGGAGTAGCAGTGGCGGTAAATCATGCCTTCGCCCGCGGAGTCCAGGAGGTCCTTCAGGTTGCCCGCCAAGGGATGCACCAGCATGAAACGCTCCTGACCGATCAACGCAATCGCGTAGCGCACGTGCAGGCCACCGCGTTCCCATACGAGCGTTTTAGAAATCCTGGCTTGAAGAATCTGTGCGTAATAGGCACAGGCTTCCTCGAGATTCTTGACCAGTACATCGACGTGGCTGAACTTCAGCTCCATTGCATTCCTCCTGTCTGACCGGTGGCCATGGTAACGACGGCTTCATCAGAATGAGAAGGGGTTTTGTGTGGCTGTTTTCTGGTCGAAGAGTTGAACGAAGAGCTGATCGATAAGTCAGGATCATCAGATGTACTTTTTTCATCAGAGGATTCCACCATGCACGAATGGACCCTGAATTACCTGTTCAACGGCGAACCCCGCACCTACCTGTTTGAACTGGAACAGCCTCAGCTGCCCGTCCATGAGGCCGCGATGCACTTGCTGCAGCTGCATTATGGCGACGGTGAAAACAGCCTGATCATGCCCACCGCGGACGCGACGCCGGCGCAGATTCTGCAACAGGCCGAGCGGGTAGGGCTGACGCAGATTGCGGTCGTGAATCAACCCGGTTGATGCCTGAGCACGGCACTGAGGACACGCTGTCCGTATAAACCGACGCCAAGCCCCGACACGATGAGAACGACTGCAACGATTTTGTTGAAGGACAGGCTTTCATTGAAAATCAGGACTGAACCCAGCAGGCCGAACACCGGCACCAATAACGACAACGGCGCGACGGTCGACACTGGGTATCGTTTCAGCAGTGAATTCCACACCCAGTAGCCGAACAGGGTATTGGGATAGACCTGGAACAGGATCGACAGGACGGCACGGTAGTCCAGTTGATGCACCAACGCGCTGTAACCCGTCGAGCCGTTGACCGCGTAATCAAGCGCGAAAAGCGGGATGGGCGAAAACGCACTGGACCACACCAGGAAGGCGAAGACCTGAGTGGTCCTGGCTTTTTTGTTGATTATGTTGGCCGCACTCCAGGCCACTGCGCCCAGCAGCACCAGGATCAGCCCGGCCGTCGTCACTGTGCCGTCAACAATCGAGATGATGCTCAATAAGCCACAGAAGGCGATGCCCATGCCCGCCAGTTGGTAGCGGGAAATCGTTTCCTTGAACATCCATGCGCCCAGTAGGATTGTGAAAAACGCGCTGAACTGAAGCACCAGCGAAGCGATGCCTGCTGAAAGACCCGACTTGATGCCAAGGTTGACGACGACCCAGAGCCCTATGCCGAAGACCAGACCGTATCCAATGATGTAGCGCCACTGCACATCGGGTTTTGGAATGAAAAAGATCGCTGGCAGTGCGCAAAGCGTGAAGCGAATGCCGGCAAGAATCAGTGGGTCAACGGTGGTGAGGCCCAGTTTGATCACTGAGAAATTCACGCCCCAAATGGCCGTAATCGAGAGGGCGAGTAGCAGGTGTCCGGCTTTCATGCTGATCTTCCTTGATGGGTGGGTGAGAGATGACTCGTCAGAAACCAAAGCGCCAACGCCGCAGCGCTGATCAGGGCGCCCAGCAGGCTCACCGCCGTCCAGCCCCAGAGCGCGTAAACCTGGGTCGCGGCTGCCGCGCCCAGCGCGCTGCCGACCGAGTAGAAGCACATGTAGGCGCCGACCATGCGACTTTGGGCGTCAGGGCGTGCCGCAAAAATGAAGCTCTGATTGGTGACGTGGACGGCTTGCACCGCGAAATCGAGCACGATCACGCCGCAGACCAGCGCAATCAGGGACGTCTCGGCAGAAGCGATGGGTAACCAGGAAAGCATCAGCAGCCCCAGCGAAATGCCAGTCACGCGTTGTCCCCAACCTCTATCGGCCCACTGACCGGCTCTTCTCGCAGCCAGGGCTCCGGCGATGCCGGCCAGGCCAAACAGGCCGATGGCCGTGTGTGAAAGCGACAGCGGCGGGGCGCTCAGCGGCAGCACCATGGAGGTCCACAGCACGGAAAAGGCGGCGAAGATCAATAAGGCCAACAAACCCCTGATCCGCAAAACCGGTTCGGTCATGAACAGCTTGAACATCGACCGGATCAGCGCTGGGTAGGTGTCTTGATTGCGTGGCGACACGGCGGCAGGCACCACTTTCCATAGCACCACCGCGAGGGTCAGCATCAATCCTGAGGAAACGAAATAGACGGCGCGCCAGCCTGCCAGGTCGGCGATCAGCCCAGAGGTAAACCGCGCCAGAAGAATGCCCAGGACAACGCCGCTCGTGATGGTCCCCACTGCCTGCCCACGTTGTGAGGGCGTGGCCAACGTGGCGGCGTAGGCCGCAAGCACCTGAACCACCACGGCCAGTAAACCCATCACGATCACCGCGCCCAAAAGCGCCAGCCATTGCTGTGAGGCGCCGACGGCTGCCAGTGCTATGGCAGACAGCATCACTTGAGTCAGAATCAGCCGCTTGCGGTTAACCCGGTCGCCCAACGGTACGATGAACAGTAATCCCAGCGCGTATCCAGCCTGAGTGGCCGTCACCACGACCCCGATCAATCCTGAGGTGACGCCCAGGCTTTCAGCCATTGAAGCGAGCAAGGGTTGGGCAAAGTAGACATTGGCGACGGCCAGTGCGCAGGTGACCGAAAACAATAACGTGAGCGCCGGAGAAAGCCCCGCAGGTTGGGCGGGCCTGCTGCTTTTTCCGGTTTCCATGGTCGGCAATCCCGAAGGCTGCCGGGTGCTACGTTGGGCGACTGTGTCGGCATCTGCTGTCATGAACGCCTCCATGGCGTTAAGCTGGTTTCAAATAAAAACTGGATTCGAGTATTGCTGAATCAAGTTTTAAATTGCAACCAGTTTGTCGGCAGATGTGACAACCCTTATCCAAAAGGTAAATACGATGGTCGAAGGCACTTCAACGCAAAGCAGCGAATGCCCCGTGGCAAGAACACTGGAGGCCATCGGGGATCGCTGGTCGCTCATGATCATTCGCGATGCGTTTGACGACATTCGCCGATTCAGCGAATTTCAAAAGAGCTTGGGCGTCGCCAAAAATATTCTGGCTTCGCGACTGAAAACCTTGGTTGAGGTCGGAGTCTTCGACATTCGGCCGGCGTCAGACGGAAGCGCCTACAAGGAGTACGTCCTGACGGACAAGGGGCGGGAGATCTTTCCGGTGGTGGTCAGCATGAGGCAGTGGGGCGAGCGTTACCTGTTCCAGCCTCGGGAGACGCGTTCTGTGCTGCTGGACAACGCGTCCGGCCAGCCTCTGATGCCGATGGACGTTCGCTCATCAAGCGGGCAAAAACTCGGACCCGCTGACTGCCACAGGGTGAGGCTGGTTAACGGCGAATAGCGGACGGGCTTCACCCGTCGATGCGAGCCGTTATCCACTCACGGCTGTACGCCAGCACGCTCTGTGCAATCGCCGTCGGAAAATGAATAAATCCGTGTGGAGACGACGGGAGCAAGTGCATCTCCACAGGTGCCGATTGCCTCCAGCGCTCGGCGATGTCGAGTGTGTCGTCTCTCAGGGGATCCAGCTCGCCGGCAAACAGCAGCGCCGGCGGGAAATCGGTAAAGTCGCCGTACAGCGGTGACAACGGTGGCTGCCGACGTTGTTCTTCGGTCAGGCCCGGCGTCAGCATGCGAAACGCTTCAACCATGCCAGGACCGTCCAACAGCAGCGTTTCAGGCGGCGCTGCGCGGACGCTCGGGGTTCCGGTCAAATCGTAGACGCCGTAATACAACAGCGCGCCGCTCACCCGTTGCAGCAAGTCGGGCGATTGTTTCAGCGACAGCAACGTTGCCGCCGCAAGGTGAGCCCCCGCCGATTCGCCGACGACAATGACGGGCAGATCCGCAAACTCGGTGCAGTCCTTCAGTAACCAGCGAGCGGCACAAAGGCAGTCTTCCATCAGGCCTTCAATCGGAGTCGATACGGCAAGCCGGTAATCGACCGAAACAACCGTAACGTTGCACGCATTCACCATGGCAACGTTAAAGCCGTCATTCATTTGCGCATTGCCGATCACCCATCCACCGCCGTGGAAATCAAGCACAACGCCTTTTGCTTGACCTCTCGGCCGGATGATCCGGACGGGCACCGGGACGCCGCCGGCATCAATTATCTTTCTTTCAGCCTTGAGCCCATGCTTGAGCAATTGACCCGCGCCGCCGATCTGGCTGGCGCGCAGCAGTGCCTGGATCACCCGAGGCGTAAGCCGATTGCGGATGCGAAAGCGCGGCAACCAGGCGAGCTTTTTGTTGAAGTTGCGCACTTGCTCCCACGCCTGCTCGCCAGCCGGCCAAGGTGTTTGAGTCGCGAGTTCGGGATTCTCCATCAGCGGTTATTGCGCAAGATGGAAAAATTCAACGCAGCCGCGACACACAGCCACACCAGGTAAGGAAACAGGATCAGGCCAGTGATCACATCCAGCCGGATTGCCATCACCACCATGGCGGCGACCACCAGCCAGAGCAGTGTCAGGATCACCATGGCGGCGAAAATACGGTGCGCGCCGAAGAATACCGGTGTCCACAGCGTATTAAGCGCAATCTGCGCCGCCCATAACGCCAGCACCACCTGACTTCCAGGTATCAGGGACAACCGATACCCGGCCCAGGCGAGCAGCAGATAGATAATCGACCAGGCGACCGGAAACAGCCAATTGGGTGGCGTGAAGCTGGGCTTGACGAGCGATTCGTACCACTGGCCCGGTTTGAAAAGAATGCCTGTACTTGCTGCGGCCGCGCAGGCCAGAAGAAAAATCAGAAAGGTCATCGTCAGTCCTTGGTTGAGCTCAGCGGTGTGGGTTTGCAGGATTCTGTCGGCAGTTCAGGCGCGCTATGCGCTCGGTACGCCTGGCACATCCATGTTGATCTTGCGCCAGGCGGCTTCGGACAAGCTGTAAACCGAAAAGGCGATCAACCCCAAGGCCATCACCATCAAAATCACACCCCCGGCCGGCAGATTCTGCAGCGCGTCGAGGGCCTCCTTCATGCCGGGCGGGTCCATGGCTTTATAGCGGGAGCCACTGACGATCAGCAACAGGGCGATCTCGATAAACACGACGCCACGGGCGATGAGACCGAACCGGGACACCGGACGTACGTAGCGCATGACGTCTTCATCAGCTTCAAAATATTTCTCGAACGACGACTTCCAGCCCTTGATGATGTGAGCGATGCCTACGCCGAGAGGCACGAGTGCGACGAGGTACACCAATACATTCGAATGTTCCCAGGACAGCAGATGCGCCAGTAAATCCTTGGTCTGGCCACCGCCGGAGTCCCCCGAGCTTCGGATGCCGCTGACGAGCAAGCCCAACGCAAAAAACGCCAGCGCGCCATTGACCAGACCTCCCGCGAACAGTCCTGCCCGAATGACCAGCCCCTTCATATTGTTGCCGTGGTGATCGACGTCGCGTATGGCTTGCAACACTCGCCAACAGGCGAACGCGAGCAGGCCTGCCACCACCAGTCCGACTAACACATAACCGAAAGGCTGGCTTAACACGGCCTCCAGGCTCTTGTGACTGTCCTTCGGTTTCGACGAGTCTTGAGCCGCCAGCAACGCGAAGATCCCTATGATCAGGTAAAGAACGCCTCGAGCGGCATAGCCGCCCCGAGCGAGTACAACAAGGTTGTGGTGCGCAGACATGGGCGTTTATTCCAGAGAGGCAATACAGAAGCAGACCTTTCGGGTTGGGCGGGGTTCGATTGAAAATCGGGGTGTACAGGCAGGAAACGGCCAAAAGCCCGCAAGTGCGGGCTTCGGGTTTTGCGCCTCAGGTTTTACGCCTGGCGGGCTGTTAATGCCGAGTAGCTGTTCATCAGGTTGCGGTAGTTCGGAATGCGCTGGGACAGCAGGTTGCCCAGGCCTTCGATGTCGTTGCGCCAGTCGCCCTGCAATTCGCAGGCTACCGAGAACCAGTTCATCATCTGCGCACCGGCTTGCGTCATGCGGTTCCACGCCGCCTGTTGCACGGTGGTGTTGAAAGTGCCGGAAGAGTCCGTGACCACGAACACTTCAAACCCTTCAGCCAGGGCCGACAGCGTCGGGAAGGTCACGCAAACGTCGGTCACCACACCCGCGATGATCAGCTGTTTGCGCCCGGTCGCCTTGATCGCCTTGACGAAGTCTTCGTTGTCCCAAGCGTTGATCTGGCCAGGACGGGCAATGTAAGGCGCGTCCGGGAACATTTCCTTGAGTTCCGGCACCAGCGGGCCATTCGGACCTTGTTCGAAGCTGGTGGTCAGGACGGTTGGCAATTCGAAGAACTTGGCCACGTCAGCCAGGGCCAGCACGTTGTTTTTGAACTCGTTGGGCGAGAAGTCCTGCACCAGCGAGATCAGACCGGTCTGGTGGTCGATCATCAACACTACGGCGTCGTCTTTGTTCAGGCGGTTGTAGGTGGCGTTGCTCATGATGAAATCCTTTATCGAGAGGGGTAAGTGGCTTCGTTCAACATGGGCTCAGATTAATGATCTACAGGAAGGGGAAAAAGAGGGTGAAAACGGTTTGACTGTCAACTCAGAGCGGACAATCGAAAGGAGTACCAGGCGATTACGGGTATAAGCTCGGAAAATATGAATCTTTCGAGGTGGCCGCACTCCACACCCTGAGAGGTGCCTGCTTCTCGATAGCGGTGATATCCGCTGGGACTTACATTATGACTTCGCTAGAAGACTTCAGAATCCATTCTCACGCACTGCTGATCGAACTGGATGCTGCCACCATGGGCATGATGACGCTGGTGTCATCCCGATGTGTTTCCGGGCCTGAATGGGACATTGCGACTAAACGACATCACGATGCTTATGAAGTCTGGAGTGCATTTCTCAATTGCCCTGCGTCGACCCTGATTCCAAATACACTTTGAATCCGGTTGAAGAAGCTCTCATCAGGGGGGCGGGTAATCAGGGCCACTCCAATCCGTCTTACCGGATCGAGGCGGCCCATTCCAGGCCTCACTGATTCAACAATCGCGTCACTTCACGTCGAAGCGATCCAGGTTCATCACCTTGGTCCACGCCGCCACGAAGTCCTTCACAAATTTCTCCTTCGCGTCACTGCTCGCGTAAACCTCAGCCAGCGCCCGCAACTGCGCATGAGAACCAAAGACCAGATCAACACGGGTCCCGGTCCACTTCACTTCGCCGGTTTTGCGATCGCGTCCTTCAAACGCCTCGTTAGCCTCCGAGGTCGGTTTCCATTCCACACCCATGTCCAGCAGGTTCTTGAAGAAGTCATTGGTCAACGCCTCTGGCTGCTGCGTGAACACGCCGTGTTTTGATTGCCCGACATTGGTGTTCAACACGCGCAGGCCGCCCACGAGCGCAGTCATTTCTGGCGCGGTGAGCGTCAGCTGTTGCGCCTTGTCGATCAGCAAATGCTCGGCCGACACGCTGTAGCGGGATTTGAGGTAGTTACGAAAGCCATCGGCGATGGGTTCGAGGAAGCCGAAAGACTCGACATCCGTCTGCTCTTGCGAGGCGTCCATCCGCCCTGGGGTGAACGGCACCGTGACGCTGTGACCGGCATTTTTCGCGGCCTGTTCGACGCCCGCGTTACCGGCAAGCACGATGAGGTCGGCCAGCGAGATTTTTTTGCCGCTGTTATTGAACTCGTTCTGGATGCCCTCGAGTTTCGCCAGCACATTTGCCAGTTGATCAGGCTGGTTGGCTTGCCAGAATTTCTGCGGGGCCAGACGCAGCCGACCCCCATTGGCGCCGCCACGTTTGTCGGAGCCGCGGAAGGTAGAAGCCGCTGCCCACGCCGTCGATACCAGCTGCGAGACGCTCAGGCCCGAAGCAAGCACTTTGCTCTTGAGCGCGGCGACGTCACTGTCGTTGACCAAGGCATGGTCGACCTCCGGGATCGGGTCTTGCCACAGCAATTCTTCGCTGGGCATTTCCGGCCCGAGATAGCGGGAGAGGGGGCCCATGTCGCGGTGGATCAGCTTGAACCAGGCGCGCGCGAAGGCGTCGGCCAACTGATCCGGATTGGCCAGGAAGCGCCGCGAGATCGGTTCATAGATCGGGTCGAAGCGCAGGGCCAGGTCCGAGGTCAGCATGGTGGGGTTGCGCCGTTTGGACGGATCATGAGCATCCGGAATGGTGCCGGCGCCCGCGCCGTTTTTGGCGACCCACTGGTGCGCACCGGCGGGACTTTTGCTCAGTTCCCACTCGAAACCGAACAGGTTTTCCAGGTAGTTGTTGCTCCACCGGGTGGGCGTGGTGGTCCAGGTCACTTCCAGGCCGCTGGTGATGGTGTCCGGGCCTTTGCCGGTGCCGAAGCTGTTCTTCCAGCCAAAGCCTTGTTGTTCGAGGCCGGCGGCTTCGGGTTCGGCCCCGACGTTGTCGGCAGGACCGGCACCGTGGGTTTTGCCGAAGGCATGGCCGCCAGCGATCAACGCCACGGTTTCTTCGTCATTCATCGCCATGCGCCCGAAGGTTTCGCGGATGTCCTTGGCTGAAGCGACGGGGTCCGGGTTGCCTTCAGGGCCTTCCGGGTTCACATAGATCAGGCCCATTTGCACGGCGGCGAGCGGGTTTTCGAGGTTGCGTCCTTGTTCGGTACGGCTCTCCTCGTTTTCCCCCGGCTCAGCCACGAGCGGGCCTTCGCCTGGCTCCTGCATCGGTTCGTTTTCTTTGCCGTAGCGGGTGTCCCCGCCCAGCCATTTGTTTTCCGAGCCCCAGTAGACGTCTTCATCCGGTTCCCAGACGTCTGCACGGCCACCGGAAAAACCGAAAGTCTTGAAGCCCATCGATTCCAGCGCGACGTTGCCGGTGAGGACGATCAGGTCCGCCCAGGAGATTTTACGACCGTACTTTTGCTTGATCGGCCAGAGCAGCCGGCGCGCCTTGTCGAGGCTGACGTTATCCGGCCAGCTGTTGAGCGGTGCAAAGCGCTGCTGACCGGAGCCGGCGCCGCCACGACCATCGCCCGTGCGGTAGGTGCCGGCGGCGTGCCAGGCCATGCGAATGAACAGCGGCCCATAGTGACCGAAATCCGCTGGCCACCAGTCTTGCGAATCGGTCATCAGCGCCGTCAGGTCGCGCTTGACCGCCTCAAAGTCCAGGGTCTTGAATTCTTCGGCGTAGTTGAAGCCCTCATCCGTAGGGTCTGACAGGGATGAGTGCTGGTGCAGGATCTTCAGATTCAGTTGGTTCGGCCACCAATCGCGGTTCGTCGTGCCACCGCCAGCGGCGTGATTGAACGGGCATTTCGATTCATTTGCCATGTGTGAGCTACCTTTGGTCGTGTTTCATCCGGCTATCGGCCCGGGGTGGGCGTTAGATAGCAACGAGCGAACTCAATGACATAGGCTGCAGGACCAACAGTTGGATCAACTGATTGTCTGGACCACACGAGAATTGGACAGCGGCGGTGGCCCACGGGTGGCCTAGTCAAGCGTCGGACTCATTCCTGTCTCCTTATCAGCACTAAACCGGCCGGCTTGTTCCGCCAGCGCTGGATACAGGTTAGACCCCACTTTGGAAGTCAGCTAATAGGTGGAGTATTGGGAGGTAATAGGCAGAGTCTTTTACGGATGTCGCGGGGAGGACCCGCGTCTATCTGGAGCTAAGACGCGGGTTTGCAGGCCTGAGCGGTTACTTGCGCACGTTCTGGTACAGCATCAACCTTGAGGTTTCGTGCATGGCGCGGGTCAGCTCTGACAGGCGCTTGAACTCTTCAGGGTTTTTCTCTGCAACGTTGTCCCGCGGCGTCATCGAGGCCAGGTCGTGAAGGGACGGCGAGCTGCCGTCGTGCTCCATCTGCACCATGTAGTGTTGAGTCACGCCGGCAATCAGCGGGAAGGTGCCCTCACGCAATACCAGCGGTACCACGCGTTCACCCTCGGGTGCTGGCTGCTGGATATCACGGCCCATGCCGCTGTTACGGAACTCGAGACCGGCCATCCCCGCCACGGTGGGCAGCAAGTCCACCAGACCGACCGCTTCCTTGACCTTGCGTGTCCCGATCAAGCCCGGTGCATGGATAATCATCGGCACCGCATTGCTTTCCAGGCCCAGTTGCTCGTAGGCCGGTGCCAGGAACGGGATCTGTGCGATGCGGGTGTTGTGGTCGCCGAACATCACGAAAATGGTGTTCTCGTACCAGCCGCCGGCCTTGGCGATTTCCATCAAGCGTCCGAGATTGAAGTCCAGCAAGCGCACGGCGTTGTACTGCTCGACACTGCGCGACCCGGCGGCCTGTACTTCGGCCAGGGTAGGGTGCTTGACCTCGAAGCCGTCATTGCTCTTGGGGATCGTGAACGGGCGGTGATTGCCGGCCGTCTGCACATAGGCAAAGAACGGTTTGTCCTTGGGCAACGCTTGCAGGATCTGGTCGGTTTCCTTGAACAGGTCCAGATCGGAAATGCCCCAGACATCCACCACCGGCGATTTCCAGTCCCGCTCTTCGAACAAGCGCACGCCGTCGATGCTTTGCCGGATCAAGGCATTCATGTTGGCCCAGCCGGAGTTGCCGCCGATGGTGTAGATCTTCTCGTAACCGGTGAAGGCGTTGATAAGCGTGTGTTGCTGGGTGATCAGCGGATTGCGTGTCGCGGTTTCCTGTCGAGTGACGTCAGGCACGCCGCTGATGCTGGCCCAGACGGTTTTCGCGGTCCCGGTCACTGGCACGTAGAAGTGCTCGAAGAACCAGCTCTGGGTGGCCAGGCGATCGAGATTGGGCGTCGGATTGATCGGGTTGCCGTAGGCGCCGACAGCACTGGTGCCCAGCGACTCAAGCATGATGAACATGACGTTCGGCGCACGCGTGCCCGGGATCTTGTACGGTTGTGGCGCCTGGTGCCGGACGAAATCCAGGGTCTGCGGATCGGGCTTGTCGACCCCCAGGTAGTTGGCCATCACCGCGTAATGCTCACGCACCTGCGCTTCGTCGTAACGCGACTGGCCGACCTTGGCCGTGTCGTAGAGGAACAACACCGGGTTGAGGCCCAGCGCGGCGATCTGGTTATTGCCCGAGAAGAACGCATCGCTCCAGCGCAATGGCACCGGGTTTTCAAGGTTCATGTTTTCGACACGCCCCAGAATGCCCAGCAGCACCAGCACGACCATGACTGCGCCACCCCATGTTGCGGAGAGCGGGTGAATGATTTTGCGAGGGCGGTCCAGCGTGACGCTTTCCAGACGCACCAGCGCCAGGGTCACGAAAGCGACGGTGGCCAGCCAACCCAGTGAAATCCAGATCACCGGGTAAGTCTGCCAAACCATGTCGCGGGAGATTTGCGCATCCTCGATGAAGCGCAAAACGGTGGCGTTGATCCTCACGCCCAGGTAGGCGTAATGGCCAAAATCAATGATGTAGATCAGCAGCAGGACGCTCAGGGCGGCGACCAGATACACACGGGCGATGCGGCGAAGCAGACGACTGCTGACCAGATTCCACCGAGGTATCCAGGCCAACAGCGCCAGCGGCAACATCATCAGGATGGCCAGGCGCAGGTCGAAACGAAAGCCGATGCTCAGGGTTTCCCAGACGCCTTGCGTGTCGGTCAGGGCTTTGGGTTCGAACCCGGAAAAGCCGAAGAAGAACACCACCCTCAGCAGTGCAAACAGCACAAACGCAATCGCTGTCGCGCCTAGCCAGTAATGTAAACGTCTCGAGTGCAGCCAACCCATCCCTGTTCCCCTGTTAAAAAGTCGTTGAATCTCAAGCGGATTTGAATTCGTCGCCCATCGCACCACGCCGCTTGCTTGAGCGGCGATACGTCCAGCGTACGGCAAGCATCAGCAGTGCGCCGCAGCAGTACAGGCCCAGCAGCGGATCAACCAGGTAATCCCAATAGTTTTGCGAAGGTTTGATCCCGGCGATAAAGGCCAGGGTTGCGCTGGCCAGCATCAAGACGGCCAGGCCATTGCGCAGGTAAAACAGGCCCAGTGTCAGCACAGCGAAGAAAATCAACATGGCTCGCGGGCTATAGCCGAGGCGATAGGGGTCCACATCACTCATGCCCAGAGTGGCGGGGTACAGCACCAGGGCCAGCGCGGCGAAGAGGATCAAGACGCCGGTTTTGCCCCGCGCCGCAGGCAGCATGTCCAGTCGACGCAAGCAGCCCCACGCCATGAACACCAGAGTGGTGATCGCCAGGTCATCAATGTAGCTGCGCAAATACGCGGCCAACGACAACCCTTCCAGCGCTACAAAGCTGGCTGCCAGCAATGCGGCCAACAGCGTGATCCGCCAGGCCCTGGAAAGACCGAACGAAGGCAACATCAGGAAGATGATCATTGCGAAGCTGACATGGGCTTGCCACAGGCTGATCATTTGAGACGCTCGTTGAGCCATGCATCGTTAAAAGTAACGTGCTTGATGAAGGTGTTGTTCCAGGAATAAACCAAGTGATACATGCCGTCAGGACTGCGGATGAAGTAGGGGTATTCGTATTCGAATTCACACCCTTGGTTTTTACAGACACGGTTGTCGAGGTTATCCAGGAACTCGGCTTCCAGCGGTTGGCGACGCGCGCCGCTGGACCCGCGGAATTCCCGGCCGATGATCTCCTTGTAGGCTTCGGGAGAAAACGGGGCGCCCTGTGGATCGGGTGACTTGTCCAGGTCGCGCAACGAGCGCCAATCGTCCATTTTCGCGTCGGTCCCATACAGGCTCAGCTTGAAGCGTCCCTCCTGCAGATCGTTGAGCGCCACCAGCAAGCCGTGTTCGGGTGTCGCGACTGCCGCCAACGAAGAGTTGGGATTCGAGGGATCGAGCGGATAAGGCTCGCTCCAGGTTTGCCCGGCATCTTCGGTGCGGGCCGCCAGAACACGATGGTGGGTGTTGCCGGCATAACGCAGCAAGGCGATGCCGCGATTGCCGTCGAGCGGAACCACCGTGGGCTGCAAGGAATTCATGCCGTGGCTGATGCGGAATTTGTCGATCACATCGCCGTTGGCGCTCAGGTAGAGGTACTCGGCAAACTTGCCCAGAAACTCGTGGTAGACCGGCAGGCCGATGGAGCCGTCGGTGTGAAACACCGGTGCCGAGCGGACCAGGGTGCTGATGTTCAAAAAGGGTGAGGTGATCAATTGACGCGGAGCGGACCAGTGTTCACCGAAGTCGTCGGAAACCATCACATTCACCGCGCTACCGGCCCAGCCCCCCATGGACACCGACACGTAGAACAACCACACGCGGTTATCCGGCGCGAGGGCCACCACCGGGTTGCCCAGTTTACGGATGTATTTTCGAGTGCCCTGCTGGGTCGAGTCTCGAGTCGCCAGGACCTGCTCCGCACCCCATTCACCGGTTTTCGAATCGAAACGGGCGGAGCGCACCTGTACATCGGCGGCGCCTTCGCGCGAACCGGCGAACCAGACCGTCATCAGACTGCCGTCGGGCAAGGCGGTAACCGCAGAGGAATGCACGAAATCGACGAGCCCGGAGGAGGCGAATCGGCTGGTATAAATGGGCTCGGCCACTTTGCCGGCCACTGCCAGTACTGGACTGATAAGGGCAAAGGAAGAATGCGTATTGGCAGGATTGATCAACCACGCGGTCGCAAAAAGGCAGGACAGTGCGAGGTAAGCACAGAAGGCAGGAATACTGGGAAGTTTGATGCGCATGACTACGTTGGCATCTCATGGCCCCGATAAGGCGCTCAACGTAACACTCGGTAGTACACGATCGGGTTTTATGATTGGCTAAATTGTAAGCAGGTATTTGTAGCAAGTTGCCAGGTCGATACTCGGCTTTTGATTCCGGGACGAAGACTGTCGGACTAGAGGGATTGCGTTCGTTCAGGGATCCTTTTCGCCGTTGGTCGTAAAGGTCAGGGTTGTAACAGTCGAGTCATCCGGAATTAGGTTGTTTGTTCGGGCCTCTTCGCGGGCAAGCCACGCTCCCACAGGGGATTGTGTCGTTCACATGAGGAATGATCGACCAAAATCCCCTGTGGGAGATTCTATGTTGCAGGGGAACCCTGCAACCTTGAAAACCTGCCTTTGGTCGGCGTGCCTGAACCGCTTTCACGATGGGTTGATCCATTCTGAAAGAACTCTCGGGGGGCGCTGCCATGCACTCGTTTGCCAATCTGCTGACACCGGCTCAAGAGCAAAAGCTGCGAGCGCTCAACGCCTGGCATATCGTCCTGGAAGATTTGAGGCTGCGCATGGAGTGTCCCGATGCCTATCACGAAGAACTGATCCGTCAGTCTGACGAGATGGATCGCCTGGGAATCGTCAGCTGGCAAGAGTGGCGCGACCTCAGGGTTGAGGCGGATCAAGCGTACCTGCGAGCCATCGCGGGTGAGGACTATCACCGAGCGCCTGGAAAGGTGGAGCGCCCGATTGAACCGGGCTCTACCCGCATGGACAAAACGTATTGCCCCCTTGCGGGCACTCAAAACGTGCAAACAGCACCCTGAAACACCACGCGCCCAAACTGCGCATTGGCGTCCAGCGGCGTGACAGCCAGCAGTTGGTCCAGACGGACTTCCTGCGGGCCGTCAGCCGTTTCAAGGCAGAGAAACTCTTCCTTGTCGCTGGAGGTTCGCGTCGTCAGCGCCTTGGCGATCAGGCGTGCGCCGTCGTTCAACTCGATATCCAGTCGATAACCGCGCAGGCAGGCGATCTCCAGATAGTCGTGCAGATCGCAGTTCAAAGGCTGATACGCGTTCATCTCGTTACTCCTGGCAACCTTGCAGTTTGATGATGAAGTGACCTTGCTTGCTGATCGCCTCAGCGACGACCGGATTGCTCGGTTCAACGTGGCAGAACCGGCATTCATTCTGAGAAACATCTTCGTCCTGAACGCCTTGTTCATCAAGGAAGCGGCGGGCGTAGGTCTTCGCCAATTCAGGGTCGTTGCTGTCGATCAACACATCGAAATGTAAGTAGCGGCCGTCTTTGGTGCGCACGTGGGTATCGAATACTTTGACGCTCATCATGGTTCTCCTTCAGTTTCCAAATGTCAGGTTGTTTCGAATCGATACCAAGCCTACGGGCGGGGCCTTTTGTGGGCTGACTCAGGAACCTCTGGAGTCCGGCGAAATCAGTTTGATTTGCAGGGAACATCGAGTGCCCGAAGACGTGCACGATTAAGACCGGTTTAACATTTCGACCACCAAAGGATTTCCCATGGGTTTAAGCAAACGCGATCAGGCACACATCGAGCGTCGCCTGGTTGCCACCTTGACCGAAGCGTGTGAAGCGGCCAAAGCGCAAATCGTCGGATTTGAATGGCTGACCCACGAAGTCGATTACGACGAATTTCCTTCCAGCCTCAGAGTTATCTGGGTCTTCGACACCCAGGCCAACAAGGATCAGGCGCTGGCGAGCGGGCAGGGCGAGCGCATGGTCGAACTGACGGCCATGGCGTTAAGCGAAGCGGATGTGCTCGTCAGCCCGGTCTCGGCCCATGTGCAGTTTGATTCTGAAGAGCAATGCCGGCGCGCCAATGGCGGCAATTGGCAGCAGCGTCTGGCGCGCAAGGGCTAGTCGCGGCCGGGGCGCAGCGTCCGGGGCGTACCTACCGCATGTCGCAAAACACCGAAAGTCCGGCGTCAGGCTTCAAAGACTGGCGGGCGCCGCCGATAACGTGTTCATAAAAGCGACGTACCGAGAGGGCTACCCCATGTCTATAAAATTACGCTTGTTGCTGCTGATAGGTACGAGCTTGCTCACCGCGTTGATCGTGAGCCTGGTCAGTTACGTGGGAAACACCCGGATGGCGGAAGCGGTGAAGGACAACGAGGTCAGCATGACCGCGCTGCGCAATCACCTCGAAGCCGACATGATGCACGACGCACTGCGCGCCGATGTGTTGTCTGCGATGGTGGTCGGGCTGGGCAAAAGCACTAGCAGCAAAGCCGAGGTGCGCAGTTCCATCGAGGAGCATGCAGCGCATTTTCGTGAAGTGCTGGGTGAAAACCTCAAGCTGCCGGTCAACGACACCATCAAAACTGGCCTGAACAAGGTCAAGCCGAGCCTCGATACTTACATCAGTGCGGCGGAACGCATCGTCGGGCTGGCCCTGGAAAATCCGGATGCCGCGCAAAAGGAACTGGGTACGTTCAATACCGCGTTCAGCCAGCTGGAAGACCAGATGGCGGCCCTCAGCGAGGTGATTGAAACCAACACCCAACAGACCAGCAAAGGCACTGAACAGGCCATCAGCAGCGCGAATTTCACCTTGGGAATCGTGCTCATCGCCAGCCTCCTGCTGCTGCTCGTCCAGGGCCGCTGGGTGATTTTGAGCATCATGGGGCCGTTGCAGACCGCCAGCCGCATTGCCCAAAGCATCGCCCATGGCAATTTGAGCGAGCCGATTGTCGAACCGACCCACAAGGACGAAGCCAGCGCATTGATCCGCAGTCTGGCGACCATGCAGCGCGACTTGCGCGGCATGATCGAGGTGGTTCGCAGCAACGCCCACGGCGTGAGTGGCATGAGCGTGCAGTTGAGCAGCGGCTGCCATCAGGTCGCCGACAGCAGCCAGCAACAAAGCGTCGCCGCCAGCACCATGGCCGCTGCCGCCAGTGAAATGACCGCAAGCATCGAGGAAATTACTCGTCACGCCGAACGCGCACTGAACATGGCCAACCAGGCCGAGGCTCTGGCCAAGGATGGCGGTCGGGTGATTCATCAAGTGGTCAACGACATGGATGGCATTGCGCGTTCGGCGCAGCAGTCAGCCCAGGTGATCCGCACGCTGGACAAGGAGTCCGAGGGGATTTTCAGCATCATTCAGGTGATCAAGGGCATCGCCGATCAAACCAACTTGCTGGCCCTCAACGCCGCCATCGAAGCGGCTCGTGCCGGTGAGCAAGGCCGTGGTTTTGCCGTAGTGGCCGACGAAGTCCGCAGCCTCGCAGGACGCACCAGCGCTTCGACCCAGGAAATTGCCAGCATGGTCTCGCGCATCCAGCAAAGCACCCGCGAGGCGGTGACCAGCATGGAGGCGGGCGTTGCGCAGGTCGACAAAGGCATGGCCGTGACCGCCGACGTCGAGCGCGCCATTCGCGAAATCCTCGAAGCCACGCTCAATACCACTGAGCTGGTGAACGACATAACCCGCACCATCGGCGAGCAAAGCCTGGCCAGTAACGAAATCGCCCATCAGGTGGACATGATTGCGGGGATGTCGGAAGGCAACAGCAAGGTGATTGGCCAGACGGCTTCGACGACGGATGAACTGTCGAGTTTGGCGGGCAAGCTGTCGCAGTCCGTGGATCGGTTTCGACTGTAGGCATCGTTGAAAGATCGCAGCCTCGTTTCACTCGACAGCTCCTACATGGGTTTTGCATTCCCCTGTAGGAGCTGTCGAGTGAAACGAGGCTGCGATCTTTTGATCTTAAAGGTACTTATCCGTCACCGCCCCCTCCGAAGCGCTGGACACAGTCTTCGCATACTTGGCCAACACCCCGCGTTTGTACTTGGATTCCGGCCGCACCCAACGGGTCTTGCGCTCAGCCAATTCAGCGTCTGAAACATCCACGGTAATCTGTCGGGTTTCAGCGTCGATGGTGATCCTGTCGCCATCTTCAATCAGCGCAATCGGCCCGCCCTCAAAGGCTTCCGGGGTGATATGCCCCACCACAAAACCATGGGAGCCACCGGAGAAGCGGCCGTCGGTAATCAGCGCGACCTCCTTGCCCAGGCCTTTGCCCATGACCGCTGACGTCGGCGAGAGCATTTCGCGCATGCCGGGCCCACCCTTGGGCCCTTCGTAGCGAATGACAATGACGTCGCCGGCTTTGACTTCGCCATTGAGAATGCCGGCCAATGCGCCTTCCTCACCGTGATAGACGCGCGCGGTGCCTTCAAAGCGCAAGCCTTCCTTGCCGGTGATCTTGGCCACCGCGCCAGTGGGCGAAAGGTTGCCGCGCAGCACCACCAGATGGGAGTCCTTTTTGACGGGCTGGTCGAACGGCAGGATCACGTCCTGGCCGTCTGGGTAGTCGGGCACGTTTTCCAGGTTTTCTGCCAGGGTCTTGCCGGTCACTGTCATCACATCGCCGTGCAACATGCCGGCGGCAAGCATGCGCTTCATCAGCGGCTGGATGCCGCCAATGGCCACCAGCTCACTCATCATGTATTGGCCGCTGGGGCGCAGGTCGGCCACCACCGGTGACACCTTGCCGAGTGCGACGAAGTCATCCAGCGTCAGTTCGACATCCACCGCATGTGCCATGGCCAAAAGGTGCAGCACGGCATTGGTCGAGCCGGCGAGGGCGATCACCACGCGGATCGCATTCTCGAAGGCCTTGCGGGTCATGATGTCGCGTGGCTTGAGGTCCAGCTTCAGCAGTTCCATGACTTGCTGGCCGGCACGGAAACTGTCGGACGCCTTATCGCTGCCGACGGCGTCCTGGGAACTGGAACCGGGCAGGCTCATGCCCAACGCCTCAATGGCCGAGGCCATGGTGTTGGCCGTGTACATGCCGCCGCAGGAACCGGGGCCGGGGATCGCCACTTCCTCGATCTGCTTGACCTGAATCTCGTTGATATCGCCGCGAGCATTTTGGCCGACGGCCTCGAACACGGAAATGATGTCGGTGTGGCCGGCGCCCGGGCGAATGGTGCCGCCATAGACGAAGATCGACGGGCGATTCAGCCGCGCCATGCCGATCAGGCAGCCCGGCATGTTCTTGTCACAACCGCCCACGGTGACCAGGCCGTCGAAGCCTTCGCAACCGGCTACCACCTCGATGGAATCGGCGATCACCTCCCGCGACACCAGCGAATACTTCATGCCTTCGGTGCCGTTGGCGATGCCGTCGGAAATGGTGATGGTGTTGAAAATGACGCCCTTGGCGCCGGCGGCATTTGCGCCTTTTTCCGCTTCAACGGCGAGCTTGTCGATGTGCATGTTGCACGGCGTGACCATCGCCCAGGTGGAGGCGATGCCAATTTGCGGTTTCTTGAAATCCTCATCCGTGAAGCCCACGGCACGCAGCATCGAACGGCCGGGCGCGCGCTCCACGCCGTCGACCACTTGCGAGGAGTACTTGCGTAAATCGACTTTGTCGCTCATGACGTTCCCTCATATCCAGATCGCTGGCCTGACCGGTGTGGCCCGAAGCAACGCATTGAGTCTAGTCCCGGTTGGCCGACCTGTGGGAGCGGGCTTGCTCGCGAAGGCGGTGTGTCATTCAACTTTATTGTCGGCTGACACACCGCCTTCGCGAGCAAGCCCGCTCCCACAGGGTGCGAAAGCGCCTGATAAGTGCTAATCCTGAAGCCCCGCACACACTTCCCGAATACAGCCGCGCAACCACTGGTGCGCGGCATCGGCGTCCATGCGCGGGTGCCAGAGCATTGAAACGGTAATCACCGGCGTGTCGACCGGAAGGGCAAAATTGTGGAGTCCGGCGCGCAGATTGTGGGTGTGGCGTTCGGGAACGGTTGCGATCAGGTCCGAGGCACGGGCCAGCGCCAGCGCTGCGGAAAAGCCGCCGACGATAGTCACGATTTCCCGTTCCAGACCGAGCGGTTTCAAGGCGTCATCCATCGGCCCTTTGTCCCGTCCGCGCCGCGAGACCAGGACATGCCGGCCGGACGCATACCGGGTGGGGGTGATCTTGCCCTTGCTCAGCGCATGACCCGGGCGGACCACGCCGATAAAACGGTCCTGATACAACGCGCGGCTGCGCACTTCCGGACTGGTGGTGTCCGCGACAACACCGGTCTCCAGATCGACCGTGCCGTCCCGCAGCAGCGTGCTGTCCTGGTTCAGTTTCTGCAAAAAGTGCAGCCGTACGCCGGGTGCTTCTTCGCTGAGCCGAGCTATCAGCGCAGGCCCGAAGTTCTCTACAAAACCGTCGCTGGTGCGCAGCGTGAAGGTTCGCACCAGTTGCTTGAGGTCGAGTTGCTCGGCAGGGCGCAGCACCGCTTCGGCGTGCTGCACCAATTGGCTGACCTGCTCGCGCAGTTCCAGGGCGCGGGGTGTCGGCACCAGGCCGCGTCCGGCGCGGACCAGCAGTGGGTCGCCGGTGGTTTCACGCAACCGCGCCAGTGCCCGGCTCATCGCCGATGGGCTCAGCCGTAGCCGTTGAGCAGCACGCGCCACACTGCCTTCGGCGAGCAGCGCATCGAGGGTGATCAGCAGATTCAGGTCAGGAGTCGTCATGATTCAACGTTAGCACGGTCCGACGATGGCATGGCGTTTGATGCAGGTATCAAGTGCAAGTGGTGCGTCTTCCGCCATGCCAAACGCGGGCATACGCTGTAGGTCAACTCTTCATCAGCGGCCCAACCATGAAACCCATCACGCAATCCGGCTCGGTTCGCTGGGCGCTTTCCAGCCTGTCACTGTCGATGTTGATGCCGTCGCTCGACACCAGCATCGCCAATGCAGGCTTGCCGACCTTGTCCCAGGCACTCGATGCTTCGTTCCAGGAAGTGCAGTGGATTGTCCTGGCGTATCTACTCGCGATCACGACGTTGATCGTCAGTGTTGGACGCTTGGGAGACCTCGTCGGTCGACGCCGCTTGATGCTGGCCGGCATCGCCATTTTCACCCTGGCTTCGCTGGCGTGTGGCCTGGCGCCGTCGCTGTGGTCGCTGGTCGCCGCCCGGGCGGTGCAAGGCCTCGGGGCAGCGATCATGTTGGCGCTCACCGTGGCGTTTGTCGGTGAGACAGTGCCCAAAGCGCAGACCGGCAGCGCCATGGGCTTGCTCGGCACGGTGTCGGCGATCGGCACTACGCTGGGCCCGTCGCTTGGCGGCGTGCTGATCTCCGGCTTCGGCTGGCAGGCGATTTTTCTGGTCAACTTGCCGCTGGGCATTTTGAACGGGGTGCTCGCGTATCTCTACTTGCCTGCGGATCGCCAAGTACCGAAGGCGCAACGTGGCGAATTTGATGTTGCAGGCACGGTGGCCTTGGCGCTGACACTCGGCGCGTATGCACTGGCGATGACGTTGGGTGAAGGGGTTTGGGGTTCGCTCAACCTCGCGTTAGTGCTGATCGCCGTTGCTGGCAGCGGGGTTTTCCTGTTCATCGAGGCGACGGTTGCATCGCCTTTGATCAAACTGGCGCTGTTGCGTGATCGCGGATTGAGCGCGAGCCTTGTCATGAGCCTGCTGGTCTCGATGGTAATGATGTCGACATTGGTGGTCGGGCCGTTCTATCTCTCTGGCGCACTCGGCTTGAATGCTGCATTGGTCGGGCTCGCGTTGTCAGTCGGTCCGCTGGTGGCCGCGCTGGCAGGTGTACCCGCCGGGCGCCTGGTAGACCGTTTTGGCGCTCAGCGTATGAGCGTTTCCGGGCTTGTGGCGATGGCGCTCGGTGCTTGCGTGCTGTCGATGATGCCAACGCGTTTCGGCGTCCTCGGCTACCTCGCGCCCATCGCCGTGATCACCGCCAGCTATGCGCTGTTTCAGGCGGCCAACAACACGTTGATCATGACCGGCGTGAGTCAGGATCAGCGCGGCGTCATTGCCGGCCTGCTCAGCCTGTCGCGCAACCTCGGACTCATCAGCGGTGCCTCGGTCATGGGGGCGGTGTTTGCACTGGCGTCGTCGACAATCGACGTCACCAGCGCAGCCCCGGAAGCGGTCGCCCGTGGCATGGCAATCACCTTTGCGGTCGCCGCGGGTCTGATTGGCCTGGCGCTCGCCATAGCGTTGCCAGCCCTGAAAAAAGAACGCGCAGTGGCGTAAATCAAAAGCAAAAAAAAGCCCGCCAAAAAAACGGGTTGGCGGGCGTTTGGGAATCGCCGGTTCAGCAAGGAGGGAGCTGGCCGGGCTTGCTTGTGTCGGCAACGTGAAGTGGTCACAGGTGGAGATGTTATCGAGGGGGAACAAGCAGCACACTTCTACATCGGGTCAGTCCAGACATGCCTGCGTATGAGCAAGGCATACACATGTATTAATCAATGCGTGCAGAGGCATCAAGCGTAGCGATTGTGGATGCCTTCGATACAGGCAATCAGTTCGCCGCAGGGAAATGGCTTTGGAAAAAATGCGACGGGTGCGACGGCCGTTGCGCTGACCTGGGGCAGTGAATCCAGGTAGCCGCTGATGAAGATGACGGGCAGGTGAATGCCTCGGGTCGAGAGTTCTTCATACATCTGAATGCCCGACAGGCCGGGCATTTGAACATCGCAGATCAGGCAGGAAGTGAGCTGCGGGCTGGAGGAGAGGAACGCTTCGGCAGTGGCGAACACCCGGACGCTGTAGCCGTTGGAGCGCAATAAACTGTCCAGTGCAATACGAACCGACTCGTCATCGTCGACCACGGAAATAATGAATGGGTAGGACATTTAAGTACCTGGTGATATCGGGTAGCCCATAAAGAGTGCCCGCCATCACTGCAAGATACGCAATCCCGAAGCGCGGCACAGTATACCTGCGTATAGGCATGTCACTGAGGTCGGTTGAGTCCCAGGGCTTGCGCCATACGAACCAGGTCGGCAAAGGAGCGGGCGAACATCTTCCGCATGGCCTGACCGCGGTGGATCTTGACGGTGATCTGGCTCAAGCCGATTTCCCCGGCAATCTGCTTGTTCATCAGGCCCGACACGGCCAGTGCCATGACGGTTTGTTCCCTGGGACTGAGCGTGGCATAGCGGCTACGCAACTCATCGTTTTCGCGCTCCGACTCGCGCCGCACCTTGTCCCGTGCATGGGCCGCAGATACCGCATCAATCAAGTCCTGTTCGCGAAAAGGTTTCTCCAGGAAATCCACCGCTCCGGCCTTCATCGCCCGGACCGTCATGGCAATGTCTCCGTGCCCGGTCATGAAAACGATCGGCAGATTAATGTTTGCGGCCACCAGCTCCTGCTGGAAATCCAGCCCGCTGGTGCCTTGCAGTCGCACATCCAGCACCAGGCAGCTGGGGATGTCCGGGCGGTTGTACTTCATGAAGTCGGCAGCAGAGCCGAACAGTTCGACCTGCAGGCCGATGGAACGCAGCAGGCTGCCGACCGCTTCACGCAGCGGCGCATCATCATCGACGATGAAGACCAGTGGCTCATTGTTGCTGGCCTTCTTCATGGGGTGATGTTTGTTCATGGAGCTTCCTTGTGAGCAGTTGCCCGGTGTTTCAGGCCGTTTCGTGGGTGACGGTGACGAGCAGCGGCAGGGCGACCTTGAAAGAGGTGCCGTGGCCGATTGCACTGGTGGCCCAGATCCTGCCGCCATGAAAATCAATGATCGAGCGGCAGATGGAGAGGCCCATGCCCATGCCGTTTTCCTTGGTCGTGAAAAAGGGGGTGAACAGGGACGGCAGGACATGGGCGGCGATGCCCGAGCCCAGGTCTGCCACTTCCACCACGGCCTCGTTGTCCTTGACCCACGTGCGTACATGCAGAATCCGCTCGCCCACCTCGATCTCCGACAAGGCTTGGCAGGCGTTGATGATCAGGTTGATGATCACTTGCTGCAGCTGTACTCGATCGGCATGGACACGGCCCGAGCGTGCGGCCAAATCGATTTTCGGATTGATCTTGTGGTGCGCCAACTCTTGTTGGACCAGGCTCAGCGTTTCGTTGACGATGTCGTTCAGCGACTCGCTCTGGCGCAGCGGCCCGCACTTGCGTGACAACGTCCTGATGCGGCTGATGACGTCGCTGGCGCGGCACGAGCTGGCGATGATGCGATCCAGGGACGCAATCGCTTCGTTCAGATCCGGGACGGGGCGATCGAGCCAGCGACGGCAGGCTTCGCTGCTGCTGGTGATGGCCGTCAGCGGCTGGTTGACCTCATGGGCAATCGACGCGGCCAGTTCGCCCAGCGCCGTGACACGGGTGACGTGGGCCAGTTGCGCCTGAGCGCTGAAGAGCGCTTCTTCGGCTTGTTTATTGGCAGTGATGTCCATCAGTGCGCCGACATATTTCGAGCGTTCATGCTGGGTGGACAGCGGACTGGCGATCATGTGGACATGCTTGATGCGTCCGTCCGGCATCAGCAAACGGTGTTTGACCTCGATCAGCGCTTCATGGCGCGTCGCTTTGGCAAAGATTTCGTGCACCAGCGCAAGGTCGTCGGGATGGGTACGTGCCAGAACCCTGGAGAAGGTCGGGGCTTCGGTCAGCGGGTACTCGAAAATCCTCGCCGATTCATCCGACCAGGAGATCGCTTCGGCACCGGCGCGAAAGCCGACGCTGCCGGTCTGGCTCAGACGTTGGGCGCCGATCAGGTACACCTCGTTATGACGCAGCCGGTCGGCAGCATACTTGCTGCGCAGCGCCAGGAAGGTGATCGCCGACAGTGCGGTCAGGCAGCGGAAGAACCCCGTTGTCGAGTCCCAGCGCTGATAGCCGCCGTTATAAACGAAGGTCGCGGTCAGCAGTAGCATGCACAGCAGCGCGATTGAGATGACGACGTTGATTGAGAACAGGTTGGCCGCCATCAACAGCAAGGTGATGTAAAGAATCGTCGGGGCCAGGTCGGTGTGTGTCTCGGAGTTGATGATCACGATGCCGCAAGCCACCACCAGCCCGATCAGCCATCCCAGGGCGTTGATCAGCGGGTTTGAACTGATGCCGATTGATGTATCAATGCTTGTCTCACAGGGTATGCGTTGCCCTTTGCCGTTGGCGCTGTTGAAAAATGGAAAGGGTTTGCGCGCATTGGAAGACCTGTTGTTTTTCATCTTGGTCATGCACTCCTGGGATCGAGGGGGCGGAGTTGGGGGCCTATCCTAGAAGCAATCGTTTGCCCTTCAATAGGACATAAACCCCTGAATTTCGGCCAAAAATCGTCCTGAAGGTTGGCGGATGAAAAAAGCCCCTCTTGGAGGTAATGCCTAGGTTGCTCGCGAGGATATATAGGTGTTAACGACCCATCCCCAGGTATGACTTGAAACAGGAGGTGGGTTCTGATTGGTCCAGCGCCAATGCAACGAATGCCGCCCCAGGGCCTCATATGAAAAGGACGGGTCCGCCGGTGCAGGTACGCACGGGATGGCCACGCGCACATTTACCCCGACGACAGGTGACTGCTTTTATGACTGCGGCTGACAAGAATCATGTGACCTGGCTGGTTGAACAATCGATGCTTCATGCTGCAAGGCAGCGGGCCAAGCTCTACTCGGGGCAAGGTCGCCTGTGGCAACAACCTTATGCCCATACCCGGCCCCGTGATGCTTCGGCCCTGGCTTCGGTGTGGTTCACCGCCTACCCGGCGTCCATCGTCACCCGTGAAGAGGGCAGCGTACTCGAGGCCCTGGGCGATGAAACTTTATGGCATGCACTGTCGAAAATCGGCATCCAGGGCATTCATAACGGGCCGCTGAAAATGTCTGGCGGCCTGACGGGCACCCAGCGCACACCGACCATCGACGGCAATTTCGACCGCATCAGTTTCGAGATCGACCCGCAACTGGGCACCGAGGCGCAGCTCCAGGCGCTGGTGCGCATGGCCGCTGCGCACAATGCGGTGATCATCGATGACGTGATCCCTTCACACACCGGCAAAGGCGCGGATTTCCGTTTGGCCGAGATGGCCTACGAAGACTATCCGGGTCTCTACCACATGGTCGAAATCCGCGAAGAGGACTGGTCGCTGTTGCCGGACGTTGCCGACGGTCGTGATGCGCAAAACCTCAGCCCGCTGCAGGTCGACGTACTCCGGGACAAGCACTACATCGTCGGTCAGTTGCAACGCGTGATCTTCTTCGAACCGGGGGTGAAGGAAACCGACTGGAGTGCGACACCCATCGTGATAGGCGTCGATGGCAAGCCGCGGCGCTGGGTCTATCTGCATTACTTCAAGGAAGGGCAACCATCCCTGAACTGGCTGGACCCGACCTTCGCCGCGCAGCAGATGATCATCGGCGATGCCCTGCACGCCATTGACGTCATGGGCGCGAAAATCCTGCGCCTTGATGCCAACGGATTCCTCGGCGTGGAGCGCAAGCTCGACGGCACGGCCTGGTCGGAAAGTCATCCGCTGTCGATCACCGGCAACCAGTTGCTGGGCGGGGCGATCCGCAAGGCCGGCGGTTTCAGTTTCCAGGAACTGAACCTGACCGTTGATGACATCGCCAGCATGTCCCACGGCGGCGCCGATCTCTCCTACGACTTCATCACCCGACCGGCGTACCAGCACGCGTTGCTGATGGGTGATACCGAGTTCCTGCGCTTGATGTTGCGGCAGATGCACACCCTCGGCATCGACCCCGGTTCGCTGATCCATGCCTTGCAGAATCACGACGAACTGACCCTGGAACTGGTGCATTTCTGGACGCTGCACGCCCATGACACCTACCTCTATCAGGGCCAGACCTTTCCCGGCAGCATCTTGCGTGAACACATTCGCGAGCAGATGTACGAACGTCTGGCGGGCGAACACGCACCCTACAATCTGAAATTCGTCACCAACGGCGTGTCGTGCACCACCGCCAGCATCATCACGGCGGCGTTGGGGATTCGTGATCTCGACGCGATCACGGCGGCGGATATCCAGCAGATTCGCCAGGTGCATTTGCTGTTGGTGATGTACAACGCCATGCAGCCCGGCGTGTTCGCGTTGTCCGGCTGGGACCTGGTCGGTGCGCTACCGTTGCCGGCGGAACAGGTCGAGCATCTGATGGGGGATGGTGACACGCGCTGGATTCATCGCGGTGCCTATGATCTGGTGGACCTTAATCCGGATGCGCCGCTGTCTGCGGGTCAGATGCCACGTCCGAAGACGTTGTACGGCAGCCTGCCCAGCCAGTTGAAAGACCCGGATTCGTTTGTCTCGCAACTGAGGAGAATCCTTGCCGCGCGCCGTGCCTACGATATTGCCGCGAGTCGTCAGATCCTGATTCCGGACGTGCAGCACCCGGGGTTGCTGGTCATGGTGCACGAATTGCCGGCCGGTAAAGGTACGCAAATCACCGCGCTGAACTTTGGCTCGACGCCGATCACCGAAACCTTGCACCTGCCCAATATTGCGCCGGGGCCAGTGGTCGACATCATCAATGAGCGGGTCGAAGGGGATCTGACGCCAGAGGGTGACTTCACGATTACGCTGGATGCCTATGAAGGGTTGGCGCTGCGGGTGGTAAGTACTTCGCCGATGATTTGAGGGTTGTGCGGCGTGCCGCAGGATGAAGTTACCTCAACACGAAATCCACCGGCTCGAGTGCCGGAGGCAGCTGTGTTTCCCCCAGCGCGGCAAGAATCTCCCGCTCGATCGTGCGCACGATGGCGTCGATCGGCAGGTCGTTTTCGTCGCGGCCGAACGGATCCTCCAGCTCATCGCCAATCGCATCCAGGCCGAAAAAGGTGTAGCTGACAATCGCTGTGAAAATCGGTGTCAGCCAGCCCAGGGGTTCGGCCATCGCGAAGGGCAGCAGGAAACAGAAGAGGTAGCTGGTGCGGTGCAGCAACAAGGTGTAAGCGAAAGGCAGCGGCGTGTGTTTGATGCGTTCGCACACTGCCTGGGCCTGGGTCAGGTGCGTCAGGTGATTGGTCATGATCGTGTAGCGCCATTCGTTGATCACCCCTGACTCGCTGAGTGCCGAACACTGCTGGCCGACCTGCTGCACAATCTGTCCGCTGAAATCAGGCGCGTTGTCCTCGGGCACCGGGTCGAGCCAGCGGCTGCTGGCCGCTCTCTGGTTTTCCAGGCGCAGCTTTGCGTTCAATGCGTGGGCGAACCCGCACAGGTGATGAAGCATTGTCCGGCGCTCATGCTCGTCCTTGATGACCTGCGTTTCGCGAATCATCGAGCGAATGGCCACCGTCACGTCGCCCCAGGCTTTGCGGGCTTCATACCAGCGGTCATAACAGGCGTTGTTGCGAAAACTCATGAAAATCGATAGCGACAGGCCCAACAGGGTAAAGGGCGTGGCGCTGACCTTGGAGAAATAGCTCGGGTGCCACGTCTCGACGAGCACGATGACCGAGGCGAGCAGCGTCACCATCAGGCAACGCAGGGCAATCCGCTTGGCGATCGACCCCTTGATCGCACTCATGATGTTGAGGAAGTTCGGTTTCGGTCTGACGATCATGGTGTTCCACCTATGGAGAAAACGGGCGCAGGCTAAAGAGCGTGCGGGCAATCCGTCCAATCACTGTTGATGACCGAGTGATCGATGGGCTCTATGACTCACTCCCTCTCGTACTATGTAGCAGCTGCTACGGGTCGCTGAACTGCTTTGTTCACAGGGCTGCGCCCAGCAGCTTGAGGTATTCGGGGCTATCGGAAATGGAATTGTGGCCGACGCCCGGTATGACCCGCAGCGTGGCCACGCCATTGGCGAAATGCGTGAAGAGCTGCTCGGTGCTGGAACGCGGTATGACTTCATCGTGCTCCGCCGCGATCAGCAGCGTCGGTATCGTGATGTGCGCCGCGTACTTCCACGATTCAAACCGCTCCTGCAACAGCCACTTCACCGGAAACCACGGGAACTGGCGCACGGCGAGGTCTTCCAGGCTGTTGTAGGGCGTGATCAGGATCAGGCGGGACGCCGGGCGCTGGCTGGCGAGGCGCACGGCGACGCCCGAACCGAGGCTGCGCCCGACCACGGCGATGTGCGAATGGGTGTCGTAGACCTTGTCGAACAAGGTCATGGCGTCGCGCTGGATCGACTCCTCGGACGGCGAGCCGGAACTTCCGCCGAAGCCGCGATAGTGCAGCAAATAGATCGCATGATCCGGGAACGCCTGGGCAAACCCGGGCAGGTTGCGAGTCACGTCCTCGGCATTGCCGCCGAAATAGATCAACGCCTTCGGCCCGTCGTGGGGCCTGATCGACACCATCACGTCGGCGTCCTCTACGGTCAGTTTGAGCAACGTTTCGGGCGTCTCGATGGCGCTGGGTTGCGGGAAGTAGATCAACGAGCGCTGAAACACGAACAGCGCTGCACAGAGCGCCAGGTACAACGCGGCGAGGATGACGACGATTAACACCAGGGTTCGTGGCATTCGACTAACTTTAGTGGGCGACATTGACGGCTCTGGGCTGAGGAACCCAATCCACTGGGTCGGAGCCAGAGTTTAGTTCATCGGTAGCGGGGCACACCGAGCCCGGCTACAGAGGAGGGCGCCCATGCCCATCGCTGCAAAATGGCTCAACGTCCAGCCCGGCGAAAGAACCGCCCTGATGCTGGGGTTCGCGTTCCATTTCTGCGTGCTGGCCAGTTATTACCTGGTGCGACCGCTGCGCGATGCCTTGGGCCTTGAGGGCGGTGCCGACAAATTGCAGTGGCTGTTCACGGCGACCTTTGTGGTGATGTTGCTGATGGTCCCGGTGTTTGGTGCATTGGCTTCACGGCTGCCGGCCACCCGTTTCGTGCCGTTGATCTATCGCGTGATCGCCGCGTCGATGCTGGTGTTTGGCATGTTGATCGCCAATCACATCGCGCCGGTGGCCGTCGGGCGAGTGTTTTTTGTCTGGATCAGCATCTACAACCTGTTCATCGTCAGCATTTTCTGGAGCGTGCTGGTCGACCGGTTTTCCAGTGAGCAAGGACGGCGGCTGTTCGGGTTCATCGCGGCGGGGGGCACCCTGGGCACATTCATCGGGCCATTGCTGGCGGCGACCATGGCCACACGCCTGGGCCCGGTGGCGTTGACCGTCGCGGCGGCGGTGCTGCTGGAAATCGCGGTGCGCTGCTATCGGGCGCTGCTGTCCCGGACCCAATCGCAGTCCGGCAGCCGCTTGATGGACGATCGGCGCATGGGCGGCAGCATGCTGGCCGGGATCACGCTGATTGTGCGCTCGCCCTATCTGCTGGGGCTGGTGTTGTTCATGCTGCTGCACACCAGTGCCGCGACCTTGTTGTATTTCGAGCAAGGACGGATTGTCGCGGGTAGCTATGCTGATGTGGCCAGTCGCACGCAATTCTTCGCCGTGGTCGATTTGATCGTGTCGGCGCTGACCTTGATCTTTCAGCTGTTGCTGACAGCGCCGTTGATTCGTCTGGTCGGTGTCGGCGGGGCGCTGGTGGCGTTGCCACTGGCGACGATCGTGGCGTTTACCACCATGGCCCTGGCGCCCGTGCCCGCCACGGTTGCATTGGCCCAGGGGCTGCGTCGTGCGGTCGAGTTCGCCATCGTGCGCCCGGCGCGGGAGGTGTTGTGGACCGTGGTGAGCCGCGAGGAAAAGTACAAGGCCAAGAATGTGATCGAAACCCTGGTGTATCGCGGTGGAGATGCCGCCAGTGGCTGGTTGTCGGTGGGTTTGACGGCTCTGGGCGCCGGTTTTGGTCTGGTCGCGCTGGTGATCGTACCGTTTGCCGGGCTGTGGGGCTGGTTATGCCTGTGGCTGGCCAGGCACCAGGAACAACGGGCTGACAGCAAAAAGGTGGAAGGGCCATTCCATGAGCCACACTGATGGATACACGCGTCGCCAAATACTCACGCTGGCTGCCGGGGCTTCGGCGGTTTTCACCTTCGGTCAGGCCTTTGCTGCAACCGCGCCGTCGAAGGAAACAGGAGGCAAGAACATGCTGACCCGCGCCATTCCTTCCAGCTCCGAGCCGTTGCCCATCGTCGGGTTGGGCACCTATCGCGGTTTTGATGTCGAGCCTTCGAGCCCCGCCTACAAGCAGTTGCCCGCCGTGCTGCGTGCGCTGTTCGAGAAGGGCGGAACGGTGATCGACAGCTCGCCGATGTATGGCCGGGCGGAAGAGACGACCGGTGAATTGCTGTCGATTCATGAGCCGCGTTCGCCGGCCTTCCTCGCCACCAAGGTCTGGACCCGGGGCCGCGAAGAAGGCATCGCGCAGATGGAACAGTCTTTCAAGCTGCTGCAAACCGATCGCATCGATCTGATGCAGATCCACAACCTGCTGGACTGGCAAACCCATCTGCCGACCTTGCGCAAATGGAAAGAAGAAGGGCGCATCCGCTACATCGGCATCACCCATTACACGGCCTCGGCGTATGACGAGGTGGAAGCGGTGCTCAAGGCTGAACCGTTGGATTTCTTGCAGATCAACTATGCGCTGGACGACCGTGGCGTCGAGAAACGCATCCTGCCGCTGTGTCGCGAGCGCGGCGTGGCGGTGATCTGCAATCGACCGTTTGGCGGCGGCGACTTGCTCGCTCGATTGAAGGACAAACCGTTACCGCGCTGGGCGGCGGACGTGAGGGTCAACAGCTGGGCGCAGATGGCGCTGAAATTCCTGCTCTCGCATTCCGCGGTGACTTGCGTGATTCCTGGCACCGGCAACCCGCGCTACATGGCGGACAACGCCGGCGCCGGTTTCGGGCCGATGTTGACCGGTGCGCAGCGCGAGCAGTTGATCGATATTGTCGGCTGAGCGCCCTCGCGATATCGCCTCCTGACAAGTAGCCTTCACCCGCATAGCCGCCGCCCGGGCGTCAAAAGACTTCCGGGCCACTGGAGGCGATCAGCGGCGATCCAGCCACACGGTCTGCGCGTTGCAGAACTCGCGTACGCCGAAGTGCGAAAGCTCGCGACCGAAACCGCTTTTCTTCACGCCGCCGAAGGTGACGCGCGGGTCGCTGGCGCAGTAGCCGTTGATGAACACGCCACCGGTTTCCAGTTCGCCGGCCATCTGCTGGGCACGTTCGACGTTGCCGGTGTAGATCGTCGCGGCGAGGCCGAATTCGCTGTCATTGGCGAGTTCCAGCGCATGGGCTGCATCGCGCGCGGTGATGATCGAGGCCACCGGGCCAAACAGTTCCTGCTTGAACGAGGTCATCTGGTCGGTGACATCACCGAAAACGGTCAGCTCGTAGAAGTTGCCCGGACCTTCAGCCTTCTTGCCGCCCAACAGCAACGTCGCGCCTTCTTCCAGGGTGTCGCGCACCTGTTGATCCAGTTCATCTCGCAGATCAAAGCGCGCCATCGGGCCGATGTAGGTTTCGGCGGCCAGTGGATCGCCGACCACCAATTTGCGCGTGGCTTCGACGAACTTGCGCGTGAATGCTTCGACAATGCCTTGCTCGACGATCAAACGCTTCGCGGCTGCACAGACTTGCCCAGTGTTCTGGTAACGACCAATCACAGCGGCTTTGACCGCTTCGTCGAGGTCGGCATCGTTGAGCACGATGAAAGGGTCCGAACCGCCCAGTTCCAATACGCATTTCTTCAACGCCGCACCGGCCTGCGCGCCAATGGCCATGCCGGCGCGCACGCTGCCGGTGAGGGTCACTGCGGCGATGCGCGGATCAGCGATGGCTGTGGAAACGCCCTCCGGCGTGACGTTGATGACCTCGAACACGCCTTCAGGGAATTCGGCTTGCTTGAAGGCTTCCCGCAGCAGGTAAGCGCTGCCCATCACGTTCGGCGCATGCTTGAGCACGTAGGTGTTGCCGGCGATCAGCGCAGGAACGGCGCCACGCAGGACCTGCCAGATCGGGAAATTCCACGGCATCACCGCGAGAATCGGGCCGAGCGGGCGATATTCGATGCGTGCCTTGCCACCTTCAACCAGCGTCGGCTCGGCGCTGAGCATGGCCGGGCCGTGTTCGGCGTACCACTCGCAGAGCTGCGCGCACTTTTCGATTTCACCGCGCGCCTGGGTGATCGGCTTGCCCATCTCCAGGGTGATCATGTTCGCCATCGCTGCGGCGTTGTCGCGTAAAACCCGGGCCAGGGTGATCAATAGTTGCGAGCGTTGCGCAACCGCTGTGCTGCGCCAGACGCGGAACCCGGCAGCGGCACGGGTCAACGCAGCCTGCAGCGCCGAGTCGGTTTCAAATGGGTAGTGGCCGATCTGCTCGCCAGTAGCGGGGTTGATCGAAATGGCGTGGGTGAGGCTGGAAACACGGGTCATGGCACCGTCCTGCTAGGTGGGAATGCAATCAGGTTACGGTGGCGTTTGTTTTCTGGAAACTGAATAATGCTGAGCATATCGTTCACGTTTGGAGAATGACTGTGGATCTGGTTCAGCTGGAAATTTTCAAGGCAGTGGCCGAACACGGCAGCATCAGCGTGGCGGCTCAGCACATCCATCGCGTGCCGTCGAACCTGACGACGCGGATCAAACAACTGGAGCAGGACCTGGGCGTGGACCTGTTTATCCGCGAGAAAAGCCGCCTGCGCCTGTCGCCGGCCGGCTGGAGTTTTCTCGATTACGCCCGGCGCATTCTCGACCTGGTGCAGGAAGCCCGGGCGACGGTGGCCGGTGAAGAACCTCAGGGCACTTTCGCGCTGGGGTCGCTGGAAAGCACGGCGGCGGTGCGCATCCCCGAGCTGCTGGCCGCCTATAACCAGAAGCACGCCAAGGTCGAGCTGGACCTGTCCACCGGACCGTCCGGGACCATGATCGACGGCGTGCTGTCGGGCCGACTGGCCGCGGCATTTGTCGACGGCCCGGTGCTGCACCCGGCACTGGAAGGCGTGCCGGCGTTCGAGGAAGAAATGGTGCTGATCGCGCCGCTCCACCATGCCCCGATCCACCGCGCGCGGGAGGTCAACGGCGAAAACATCTATGCCTTCCGCTCCAATTGCTCCTATCGCCACCACTTTGAAAGCTGGTTCAGCAAGGACGCGGCGGTGCCCGGCAAAATCTTCGAAATGGAGTCCTATCACGGCATGCTGGCCTGCGTCAGCGCCGGTGCCGGCCTGGCGCTGATGCCGCGCAGCATGCTCGAAAGCATGCCGGGCTGCACCACGGTGAGCGTCTGGCCGTTGTCGCAATCGTTCCGGTATTTGCGCACCTGGCTGGTGTGGCGCAGAGGCACGGTGTCGCAGAGCCTGACCATGTTTGTGCGCCTGCTGGAGGAGCGGGGGGTGGTAGAGCAAGAAACCTCAACCGCTGGATAAGCCGCGCCCACCTCCATGTAGGAGCTGTGTAGGAGCTGTCGAGTGAAACGAGGCTGCGATCTTTTGATCTTGCTTTTAAAAGATCAAGATCAAGATCAAAAGATCGCAGCCTCGTTTCACTCGACAGCTCCTACACAGCTCCTCCCAGCTTCTACAGAGGAACTCAATTTGTTACTTGTGCGCCTGCTGGAGGAACGGGGGGTGGTAGAGCAAGAAACCTCAACCGCTGGATAAGCCGCGGCCACCTCCATGTAGGAGCTGTGTAGGAGCTGTCGAGTGAAACGAGGCTGCGATCTTTTGACTTTGCTTTTTAAAAACAAGATCAAAAGATCGCAGCCTCGTTTCACTCGACAGCTCCTACACAGCTCCTCCCAGCTTCTACAGAGGAACTCAATTTGTTACTTGTGCGCCTGTTGGAGGAGCGGGGCGTGGTAGAGCGAGAAACCTCAACCGCTGGATAATGCCGCGCCCACCTCCATGTAGGAGCTGTCGAGTGAAACGAGGCTGCGATCTTTTGACTTTGCTTTTTAAAAACAGGATCAAAAGATCGCAGCCTCGTTTCACTCGACAGCTCCTACACAGCTCCTACCCAGTTCCTACAGAGGAACTCAACTTGTTACGTGCTGTTCAGCCTGCCCGGAAAACCATTGCATGACCAACGCGCACGCCGGATGAGTCGCCGCCGACGGTTGCAGGCACAGCGAATAGACACCTTGTGTCTTCAACGGGCTGCCGAACGGGACGACCAGCACCCCGCGATCAATCGACTCCTGCGCCAGGGTCAGATCGGTCACCGCCACCCCAAGCCCTCGCGCCGCAGCATCAAGCGCTAACTCGTCGAGGTTGAAGGGAATGTGCCGATAGTCCTCCAGCGGCTTGCCGTCATTGGCCGCCAGCCATTCGATCCACGCTTGTTGATCGGCCGAACGATGCAGCAGCGGGAAACGAACCAAATCCTCCACCGACGCCAGCGGCCGCGTTTCGTTGGCCAGGCCGGGCGCGCACACTGGCACCAGCGCTTCTTCGAACAGGGTCAGGCAGGCAGGATCGCTGGACGGTTCCGGCAGGTAGAGGATGTAGGCGTCGCTGTCGCTGGCCGGTTCGACGATCTCGGTCGCGACGGTTTCGATCGACAGGGAAATGTCCGGGTGACTGCGATAGAAATCGCTCAATTTCGGCAGCAACCAACGCACCGCCAGCGACACATGCATGCGGATGCGGAACGGGCGTTTTTGCGGTGACAGCCGATCTTCGAGGGTTTTCAGTTGATCGAGAATATTGCGCGCACTCGCCAATACCAGCTCGCCTTCCGGGGTCAGGCGAATGCTGCGGCTGCTCCTGACAAACATCGGCACACCGAAGTGACTTTCCAGCTGCTGTATTTGCCGGCTGACGGCGCTTTGGGTCAGGCAGAGCTTGTTCGCTGCTTGGGTGAAGCTGCCGGAATCAGCGACTTCCACCAGCGCCTGCATGGCTTGAAGGGAGGGGGCGTGACGAATCTTATCCATGCGTTTTATGAATGGCTCAATGAATTTATAACGTTGGTTGTAGCACCGAAGACCTAATAGATTCTAGCGCTAGCAGCCGCCATCACACATTGCCTATGCAATTACTGCATGTGCCGGTTCGCAGAACGACAGTCTAGGCAGGTGACGCATGAATAATGAATGTGGCTGGATCGCGCAAGCAGGAAGTACTCCGGCGCTTGATCGACTGATCGGCGCGCAAAGGGCCGATTGGCTGATCATCGGCGCTGGCATCACCGGCCTGAGTGCCGCCCATGCGCTGGCGCAATTGCACCCGCAGGCGCGGATCGTGGTGGTCGACCGGCAGCGCGCGGCGCAGGGTGCTTCGGCGCGTAATTCCGGATTCGTGGTGGCCCACGAACACCCCGCCAATGATGAATTGATCGGCAACGCCGGGTTTGCCGGATTTGAAGTGGACACGACGATTTCCCGTGCCGCCAGCGCGGAAGTGCGCAAGGTGATTGACCGACACGGCATCGAGTGCGACTTCCGGGACTCGGGTTATTACTTTGCCGTCAGCGATCCCGGCAAGCTGACCCACATCGACGCCAAGCTGCACACCCTGCGGGCGCTCGGTGCCTGCGCAGAGTTTTTCGACGGCGAGCAACTGAAGCAGAAACTCGGCACAGGGCATTACCGCGCCGCGATCTGGTGCGGCAAGGGCAATGCTTTGCTGCAACCGGCGAAGTACGTGAAAGGTTTGCTCGAAGCGCTGCCGGAGACGGTGACGGTCTACGAAAACACCGACATCACTGGCCTCGAACGTTTGGGTAAAGGGCGTGTGCGGACCAATGGCATCGATGGCAGCATCGAGGCGAAACAGGTGCTGATCTGCCTCAACGCCTTCGTGCCTCGCGCCGGCATTCATGACAGCGGCACCTTTGCCATGGAACTCAGCGCCAGCCTCACGCGGCCGTTGAGTGACGAAGAGTTTCGCAATATCGGCAGTGTCGAGCCCTGGGGAGTGCTGTCCACCCGTCCGCTTGGCGCCACGGTGCGGCTGACACCTGATCGGCGGGTGATGATCCGCAACACCGCGGAATACCGCTCGCGGGATTTGTCCGGCGGTGAACTGGCGATCCGTCGCCAGCACCATGTGCTGGGTTTGCAGCGGCGTTTCCCGTGGCTGACCGAGCAGGATATCCAGCACACCTGGACCGGACACTTGAGCGCCTCACGCTCCGGACAGCCGTTTTTTTCCAGAGTGGAAGAGGGCGTGTTTGCCGTGGCCGGCTGCAACGGTTCGGGCGTGGCGCGCGGCACCCTTTGGGGACGACTGCTTGCCGAGTTTGCATCGGGTGTTGGCTCGCCGTTGCTCGATTCGGTGATGGACAGAGCCCAGCCCGGCTGGCTCCCGCCGCGCCCCTTGCTCGACATTGGCGCCCTGTTTCGGATGCGCGTCGAAGCCGTCCGGGCCAAGACAGAAATCTAGATTCCGGTTATCACAAAAGAACAAAAAGGTGATTCAACATGCAGGCCAATACACTTTCCCTGATGCTCGCGCTCACGGCATTTTCGGCAGCCACTCACGCGGCCGAAGAGGTCAATATTTCCAACTGGAACGGCTACATCGCCGACGACACCTTGATCAACTTCACTAAGGAGACCGGGATCAAGGCGACGTACGACATTCACGACAGCAACGAAGTCCTGGAATCAAAACTGATGACCGGCAACACCGGTTATGACGTGGTCAGCCCGTCGAACCATTTCCTGTCGCGATTGATCAAGGCCGGCGCGATTCAGAAACTGGACAAGAGCCAGCTGCCGAACTGGAAAAACCTCGATCCGGCGCTGATGAAAAAACTCGAGGTCAATGACCCGGGCAACCAGTACGGCTATCCCTACATGTGGGGCACCGCGGGTATTGGCTACAACGTCGAGAAAATCAAATCGATTTTCGGCACCACCGACGTCACCCATTCCTGGAGCCTGATTTTTGATGAGAACAACATCAAGAAGCTGAGCGAATGCGGCGTGGCGATCATCGATAACCCGACGCAGATTCTGCCGATCACCCTCAACTACCTCGGATTACCGCCCCATAGCCACGAGCCGGCGGACTACAAGAAAGCCGAGCAGGCGTTGCTCAAGATTCGGCCGTACGTTCAGTATTTCCATGCGTCCAAGTACGTCAGCGACTTGGCCAATGGCAATGTCTGCGCCGTGATCGGCTTTAACGGAGACGTGGTGCAAGCGGCGGCCAGTGCCAAGGAAGCGAACAACGGCATCGAGATCGCTTATTCGATCCCGGACGAGGGCTCGACCCTGTGGCTCGACATGGTGGTCATGCCCAAGAGCGCGCCCCACGAAAAGAACGGCTACGCCTACATGAATTACCTGTTGACGCCTGACGTCATCGCCAACATCAGCAACAGCATCCACTACGCCAACCCGAACCTGGCGGCGGACACGCTGGTCAATCCGGCGGTGAAGCAGGATCTGGCGATTTACCCGCCGAAAACCGTAATGGACAAGTTGTTTACGGTAGAGGATCTGCCTGCGGCGATTGCACGGTTGAGCACCCGGCTGTGGACCAAGTTGAAAACCAATACCTGACCCAAAGGTGCCTGGGTTCCATTGACGAAACCCAGGCCTCAAAGCATCACGCTCGTTTCGGCAATTTCCAGTTCGGCCGAATGAAGTGGCAGGTGTAACCGTTAGGTGTTTTTTCCAGGTAGTCCTGATGCTCAAGCTCTGCTTCCCAGAACGGGCCGGCGGGAACGATTTCAGTCACCACCCGGCCGGGCCAGAGTTTGGAGGCATCGACATCGGCCGCGGTGTCTTCGGCCACTGCTTGTTGCTCTTCGTTCAGATAGAAAATCGCCGAGCGGTAGCTGAGGCCAATGTCGTTGCCCTGGCGATTGGCAGTCGACGGGTCATGAATCTGAAAGAAAAACTCAAGGATCTGACGGTAGCTGGTGATGGCCGGATCAAACACGATTTCGATCGCTTCGGCGTGGGTGCCATGGTTGCGGTACGTCGCATTCGGCACATCGCCGCCGGAGTAACCGACTCGCGTCGACAGCACGCCTTTTTGCTTCCTTATCAGGTCCTGCATGCCCCAGAAGCAGCCACCGGCCAGGATTGCGGTTTCAGTTTGCGTGGTCATCGCTTACTCCTCAGTGTTGATTGATGTGATCAGGTTGTTGCGCAGGGGCTCGGGGGAGGTCTGCGCTGATGTGAACTCATTCTGCATCAGACCGGTCGCGCCCGAGAACCTCGTTTCTGCCTTCCGGCGGGTCGACGTGCAGGGCAACGTCGAACCCGCCGCGCGGTGCATCACGCCGTGAGGACGTTCAGATCCACGTCGATGTTGCCACGGGTTGCCTTCGAGTATGGGCAGATCTGGTCGGCGGTGTGCGCCAGGGTCTTTGCAACATCGTCCGCCAGGCCGGGCACGCGCAGGGTCAAGCGAGCTTGAAGGAAGTACTCGGCACCGGTCTGACCGACGTCGACTTCGATGTCCACGGACATGTCTGCCGGCAGCACTACGTTCAGGTCATTGGCCACCAGGCCGACAGCGGCGGTGTAGCAGGCCGACCATGCGCCGGCAAACAATTGCTCGGCGGCCGGGTGCGGTTGGGTGCCGGCGATCACGTGCGCAGGCTGGGCGTTGCCGGGCGACGAGAGGGCGATGTCGAGGCTGCCGTTATGGCCGCGCGAGGTGTTGCCGGTGCTGCTGGCGGTGGTGTGGGTTTTGCCGGTGGCCAGTACTTTTTCAATCTTGCTCATGGGTGATTACCTGAATGTTTAATAAGTTTGTTATTCGTATGCGCTTGTATCGCATACGACATATGTAATGTTTCTAAAATGTCGGTGGGTGTTAAAGCTTCGCGGTGTTTCAGGCCGTGAGAACGTTCAGGGCCACTTCGATGTTGCCGCGTGTTGCCTTGGAGTACGGGCAGATTTGGTCGGCGGCGTGGGCGATTTCGGTCGCTACAGCTTGATCCAGGCCGGGAGCGCGCAGTGTCAGGCGTGCTTGAAGGAAGTAAGCGTCGCCGGTCTGGCCGAGGTCGACTTCGATATCGACGGACAAATCGGATGGAAGCTCAACGTTGCGTTGTTTGGCGGCAAGACCGACGGCGGCGATGTAGCAGGCCGACCAGGCGCCGGCAAACAATTGCTCGGCTTTCGGGTGCGGTTGGGTGCCTTTGAATTCATGAACGGGTTTGTCGCTGCCAGGCGACGTCAGCACGATGTCGAGGGTGCCGTTATGGCCGCGCGAAGTGGTGCCGGTGCTGCTCATGGTGGTGTGGGTTTTGCCGGAGGCCAGGACTTTTTCGATCTTGCTCATGGGATGAATCCTCAAAAGTGCAGTAGGGTTTGCTTGTCTGACGTATACGTTTGTATCGTATGCGATGGAAGTAATACTCGCGCAGTCGCCAATCGAAGTCAATAGGGTAAAGGCGTGCTTGGCGACGAATGGTCGAAGCAGGGGAGGTGGCATTGGCTCCCGGTTCCGCACACAACGAAAAAGCCCGCACAGGGCGGGCTTCGAAATCGAGTAGGTGGCCAGCGCTGGTCTCTGGCTTACAAGGTTTATCAGGCTTCTGACAGAACAGTTTTGTGCTGTCCTGCTTCACACGGCATAAGGGCTGGACCTCACCTCGGAGAGTCTTTCTAACCGTGTACCCTTAGGAGCGCGCCCCACGCTTCCTCGCTATCCTCTTGCGCATCAGTCTGCGTCTTCACCTACAAAATTCAGAATAGCAAAGCCTGCGAAACGCAAAGCGGACTTTTTAGACCGATTTCGTCCTTGGGCAAGGGCGGCAGGATGGATAAATGCTATAGGGAACAACCCGGTACGGCCTGCCAGGGAAGACAGGCCGCATGCGGTGCCCGGGTTAAACCAGATTGATCTCGACGTCGATGTTGCCACGGGTCGCTTTGGAGTACGGGCAGGTCTGATGCGCGGCATCCACTAGCGCCCGTGCGACAACCGGATCCAGACCCGGAAGACTGACATTGAGGCGGGCCTGCAGGAAGAAGGCGTTTTCGGTCTTGCCCAGGTCCACTTCGGCATCAACAGCGACACCGCTCGGCAAGGTCACTTTCTGCGCGGCAGCGGCTTTACCGATCGCGCCGATGAAGCAGGCCGACCAGCCCGCACCCAGCAGTTGCTCGGGGTTGGTGCCAGCGCCGGAAGAGCCAGGCGGGGAAAGCTTGACGTCCAGACGTCCATCCGAACTCTTCGATTCGCCGTCGCGGCCGCCGGTGGTGTGGGTCCTGCCGGTGTACAGCACGGTGTCGATTTTATTGATCATGACGAGTTCCTGCTAAAGGGTTGGGGGCCTCACCGTTTATGCCGTCGCTTCTACGGACGAACGGGAGAAGCCCCCACTTTTCCACCTTTATGTAATGCCTATGTGTCCTGATCCGGTGGTTGTGTATCGCTGTGTAAGATCGTCAGCGAACATACACATCGATACAAACCGGTTACGCCTGCCAGTTTTTTCGGTGAGCCGGTGCGCCCAATGGCGAACTGGTTGCTCCGCCATCGACGACAATCTCGGCGCCCACGACGTTTGAGGAGTCGCTGGAGGCGAGGAACAGCGCGACCGTGGCGACTTCATGAGCCTCACCTATGCGACCGAGCGGGATGGTGGTCTTCAGTTTTTCCTCCAGCGCATCCATTCCAACCTTGGCGGCGTGAGGGTTCCAGACCGGTGTGCGCGCAGCCCCGGGGGTAATCTGATTGACGCGAATGCCACGCGGCGCAAACTCTGCGGCCATCACTCGGGTCATGGAGCGAACGGCGCCTTTGGTGGCTGCGTAGGCGCTATAAGCAGGCCATCCCATATCGGCGTGCACCGAACCGTTCAAAATGATCGAAGCTCCCGGGTTGAGATGCGGTTCGGCTGCCTGCACGGTAAAAAATGTGCCAGTGAGGTTGGTATTGATGATGTTCTGGAACGTTTCCAGCGTGGTGCCGCCTACCGGGGTCAACCCCGCAATTCCGGCATTGGCGAACACAATGTCCAGCTTGCCGAATGCCGCTACGGCTGCTGATACGGCGCGCTCGATCTCTTTCACGTCGGTCAGGTCTGCCTGGATCGCCAGCAGGTTTGGCCCCAACGCCTCTCGGGCTTCGTCCAGGGTTTTTTGACTGCGACCGGTGATCGCGACTTTTGCGCCTTCAGCGATGAACAGTTTGGCGGTGGCCAGGCCGAGGCCACTGTTGCCGCCGGTGATGAATGCAGTTTTGCCAGCCAGTTTCATTGGGAATCTCCTGCGGTTTTATAATGCAACCATTGAGGGCGAAATCACTGTGCGTCTGGCACAGGAATCACTCGAAATCGGGTTATCGGTTTCATTATGAAACCAATGGAAGTGATTTTTACCAGCATGAGTTGTATTATGCAACCACCTGCCATCTGACGGATTTGCGTCAGCGTTGGCGCATTTTTGTTGGAGGTTGGTTTACATGAAGCGCAAAAGCTTGCAGGGCAATCCCTGTCCGGTCGCTCGATCCCTGGATCTGATTGGCGACTGGTGGTCCTTGCTCATCATTCGTGATGCGCTTTCTGGCACGAAGCGCTTCAGCGATTTTCAAAAAAGCCTGAATGTCGCGAAAAACATTCTGAGCACCCGCCTCAAAGGCCTGGTGGCAGAGGGTGTGATGCGCATGGAGCCGGCGGCCGACGGGAGCATCTACAAGGAGTATGTGCTGACTGAAAAGGGCAGGGCGTTGCAGACCGTCCTGATCGCCCTGTCGCAGTGGGGCAACGAGTTTTTGTACGAGCCCGGCGAAGCGGGGTCCGTCATGGTCGACGCACAGGATCGTCAGCCGATCCAGAAACTGCAGTTGGTTTCAACGGATGGACGTCAGCTCAAGCCAGAAGACATCGTGACCAAACTGGGCGTACCGCACTGACCGTGCGCCCACGGTTGTATCCGAACGTATCCCCGGCCCTTGTCGTTACCTGGGCATACAAAACCCTGCGTTGCTCGACACCTGCGCGATACACAGCGACCTCCTAATGAAGCCACCGCAACCGCGGCATTCATTGGAGAATTGCGATGTCCCGTATCACATCCCGTCACACCGCAGGCCTGCTCGGCATCGCCCTGGCTGCCGCTGTATCACTCAACGCATTCGCGGCTGAAGAAGCAAAAGCGCCTGCGCAAGCCGCTCCGGCAAAAAGCTGGCAGACAGGCCTTCACCGCACGGACCTGGTGCGCCAGGACCTCGACATTTCCAAGGGGGAGGTGATTCAGGTGCGTGTCGATTTCGACCCGGGCGTGGTATCCCCCAAGCACTCGCATCCTGGCGTGGAAGTCGCCTACGTCATCTCGGGCACGTTTGAGTATCAGCTCGAAGGGCGGGCGCCAGTGACGCTCAAAGCCGGCGACTCCTTGTACATCCCCGCAGGCACGATGCATGTTGCGAAGAACGTCGGTGACGGCAAGGCCTCGGAGCTGGCGACCTACCTCGTGAAAAAAGACACACCGCTGCTGATCCTTAAAGACTAAGCGATAGCCGCCCGATGCACTCCATCGGGCGGCCTCGTTACAGCGAGCCTTCAGACCCCGCCTGTTTCTCCCGGCCAACCGGCCTGACGCAATGCCTCGAGCAGTGTCTTTGCGTCCAGTCCCGGCACGGTGTGACCGTTACCCTCCGTTGTTTCAGCGGCCAGTACGGCGTTGATGATCGCTTCTTCCACCGCTTCCGTTGCGGCCAAAAACAACTCGCTGATGTGGTCGTTGTTGACCATGCGCAGGTTGTCGCAAGTGGGCGCACCTTTGCCTTCATAAGCGGCCGGTGGCACGTGTTGGTTGCCAGTGGCGAAGGCGATGAAAATGTCGCCGCTGTGGTCTTCGTTGCCGCCGCCGGTACGGGCAAGCCCGAGGCTGGCGCGCTGTGCGAGGCGCGTGCATTGATGCGGCAGCAGCGGTGCATCGGTGGCCAGGCATACGACGATCGAGCCCATGCCCGGATAGGGCAGCGATGCTCTCAGGAACGGTGAGTCAGCCTGTTCCATATAACGCCCGACCGGATAACCATCGACGCGCAGCTCATGGCGAATGCCATGGTTGGCCTGGACGATCGCACCGACGGTCCAGCCGCCCTGGGCCTTGCTCAATTGGCGCGAGGACGTGCCGATACCGCCCTTGAATTCGTGACAGATCATCCCGCTGCCGCCACCCACCGCACCTTCCGTCACTGGTCCGCCGACGGCATTGTCCTGGGCCTCGGCCACATGTTCGGGCTTCACATGAAAGCCGTTGATGTCGCTGAGCAGGCCGTCGAAGGTCTCCAGCACCACCGGCATGTTCCAGTACAGTCGCCCGTCATCGGGCTGGGCCTGGCGATCCAAAGCAATCAACGCATCTCGCACCACGCCCAGGCTGTGGGTGTTGGTGAAGGCGATCGGGCTCGTCAGCAGGCCGGCTTCACGAATCCACTCAAGCCCCGTGGCGTCGCCGTTGCCGTTGAGGACATGGACGCCGGCAAAACACGGTTGCTGATTGGTCGATCCGGCACGCGGTTCGATCAGCGTCACCCCGGTGTAAATGTCGCGACCACTGGCGGTGCGGCCGCGTACATCGCTGTGGCCGACGCGCACGCCGGGCACATCGGTGATGGCGTTGAGGGGGCCGGGTTGCAGTTGGCCGAACTGGATATTCAAATCGCGGGCACGTGGTTTCATCGTTTCTCTCATCTTTACCGAATAATTAAGTTTCTGTAGGAGCTGTCGAGTGAAACGAGGCTGCGATCTTTTGATCCTGATCTTTTTAAAAGCAAGATCAAAAGATCGCAGCCTCGTTTCACTCGACAGCTCCTACACAGCTCCTACATTGGGCGGTCGTGTGTTATTGGCCGTTTTTCACTTTGCTCCAGATCCGCGTGCGCACCCGTTCAGTGGCCGGCGGCAACGGCTGAAGGGTGAACAACGTGGCCATCGCTTCGGCGGACGGATACACCGCCGGGTTGTTGCGGGTCGCTTCGGCCACCAACGGTGTCGCGCTGCGGTTGCCGTTGGGGTAGGACAGGTGATCGCTGACCGGGGCGATGACGTCGGGGCGCATCAGGTAGTCGATGAAGGCCAGGCCTTGCTCCGGATGCGGTGCGTCCTTGAGCAACACCAGCGTATCGAACCAGACCGGCGCGCCTTCCTTCGGCAGGCTATAGGCGATCTTCACGCCGTTCTTGGCCTGCTCGGCATTGGTCTTGGCTTCGAGCATCGCGCCAGACCAGCCCACCGCCACGCAGATGTTGCCGTTGGCCAGGTCGCTGATGAATTTGGAGGAGTTGAAGTAGGCAATGTGCGGACGCAGCTTGAGCAGCAGCGCTTCGGCCTTTTTGTAGTCCTCGGGATTGGTGCTGTTGGGTGGCAAGCCCAGGTAATGCAGGGCGACCGGCAGCATCTCCGACGGCGAGTCGAGCATCGCTACGCCGCACTGGCCAAGCTTGGCCAGGTTCGCTTCGTTGAACACCAGGTCCCAGGAATCCACCGGCGCCTTGTCACCCAACGCGGCACGCACCTTGTCGATGTTGTAACCAATGCCGTTGGTGCCCCACAGGTACGGCACGGCGTACTGATTGCCTGGATCGTTGTTGGCCAGTTTCGCCAGCAGCTCGGTGTCCATGTTCTTGAAGTCGGGCATCTGTGCGCGGGGCAGAGGTGCCAGGGCGCCGGCCTTGATCAGGGTCGGCAGGCTGAAGTTACTCGCCACCACCACGTCGTATCCGCTACGGCTGGTCAGCAGTTTGCCTTCCAGTACTTCGGCGCTGTCGAAAGTGTCGTAAACCGGCTCGATACCGGTGTCGCGCTTGAAGTCGTGCAGCGTGGTGGGGCCGATGTAGTCATACCAGTTGTAGACATGAACCGTGGGCCCCTCGGCAGCGACCGCCGACAGCGAAACGCACAAACAGGCGCTTAGTCCAAGATTGATCTGTTGACGGCGACGACTCATGATGCGGCACTCCTGGCCTGCTGCAGGCCGGTGATGAACAGGTGCTTGCAGCGTATCGGCAGGCGGGATACACACCCATTCCCATCATGGGTTACTCGAAAGGGGTAGTGCGTGGACGCGTTGTTGAAAGAGTTGCCGGTGCATCAGGGGCTGGCGCGAGTATTTGGCGCGTTGGGCCAGGACGGTTTCTGGCGCGCGCTGGTCGACACCCTGCGGCTGCTGGTGCCGCTGGACAACGCGTTGGTGGCGGTGATGCGGGCGGGCCGAGTGCCGCGCTTGCTGATCGACTTCGACTCAAAAGGTGGCGCCACCGAACACGAAGAACTGGCGGACTACAGCGCCGGCATGTACCTGCTGGATCCCTTTTACCAAGCGGTTTGCGCGGGCATTGCCGATGGCTTGCACAGCCTCGATTCGGTGGCCCCCGACCAGTTTCAGCAGAGCGAGTATTACCTGAGTTACTTCCGCTCGGTGGTGGGCGCAGACGAGTTGCAGTTCATGGTCAACATCGACGGTGCCGTGCTCGGTTTATCGCTGGGACGCTCGACGCGGTTCACCCTCGAAGAGCAGGGCCGTTTGCTGTGTGTGCGCGATTGGGTGTTGTCGGCAATGCGCCGGCATCTGCAGTTGATGCCGCCGGAAGGCAAGACTGCCGAGGCCGTGGCTGGCGATCTGGCAACCCTGCTGGATCGCTTCGATGCGCGATTGTCCGTGCGGGAAGTCGAAACGGCTCGGCTGATTCTCCAGGGTTTTTCCAGCAAAGCCATCGCCCAGCAAATGGCCATTTCGCCGGAGACGGTGAAGGTGCATCGGCGCAATCTCTATCACAAGCTCAACGTGAACGGTCACGGCGAGCTGTTTGCGCTGGTGTTGCAGCCGCGTTGACCAACACAGGTCTCACACCCAATCCTCTGTGGGAGCGGGCTTGCTCGCGAATGCGGAGTGTCAGACGACAACTCTTTTACCTGACACACCGCTTTCGCGAGCAAGCCCGCTCCCACAGGGACCTCAATTTCCGAGTGTGAAGACCAACGCCTTCAACCCGCACTCAACATCGGCATCCGGAAACTCTGGCGGATTCTCCAGCCGCTGCTCGAAACGCAGGCTCGGTGCTTCTCGCTCGACGCCGTCGATGAGGAAGTCCGCGCCAAACGCCGGGTCGTTCATGCACGCCAGTACCGTCCCTTCGGGGCTGAGCAATTCCGGCAGTCGACGCAACACGCGCTGGTAATCCTTGGTCAGCAGAAAGCTGCCTTTCTGAAAGGACGGCGGGTCGATGATCACCAAATCGTAGGGCCCTTTGCCAATCACCTTGCCCCAGGACTTGAACAAGTCGTGCCCGAGAAAACTCACCTTACTCATGTCGTGGCCATTGAGCCGATGGTTGTCGCGACCACGGTTCAGGGCCGGGCTGGACATGTCCAGATTGACCACGTGTTCGGCGCCACCCTCGATGGCCGCGACCGAAAAGCCGCAGGTGTAGGCAAACAGATTCAACACACGCTTGCCTTCGGCATTCGCTCGCACCCAGTCGCGGCCGTAGCGCATGTCGAGGAACAGCCCGGTGTTCTGCTTGCGGCCCAGGTCCACGCGATAACGCAGACCGCCCTCGGTAATGATCAGTTCGTCGATGGCTTCCCCAAGCAGCCATTCGGTGGTGCTTTGCAGCAGATAGCGGTGTTGCAGCAACAAGGTCTGCGCACCGGATTTTTCCCATTGCGCCGATTCAGTGATCGCCATCAGTAGCTGTTTCAACGCCTCCAGCTGCGCCGCTTCAGGTTCCTTGAACAGCGACACCAGCACCACGCCCTGCAGCCAGTCGACGGTCAATTGTTCCAGCCCCGGCCAGCAACGACCCCGGCCATGAAACAGCCGACGGGTTTCTGCGGGTGCATCTGCCAGGGCCGTCAGCAAATGGTCGTGAAGGGTGGAGAGAGCGTCAGCGTTCATCGGGCAGGGGCCAGCAGTTCAAGGGGGCGGCATTTTACACAATTGTGGGTTGGCAAACGGCTGCGATGGTCGGGATGTACGCACAATATTCAACAGGCATGTATCAAAAATGAATTTCCGCCAGATCCGCTGCTCATACCTGTAGGCAGCGGATTTGAGCCCGCGAAATCATTAGGCAATCAGGGAGTGGCAAAGTCATGTGTCCAATATCGACGGCGGGCGAGCACCTTCCTGGCGGGTTGATTCTGGTGGTTGAAGATGACCCGCTGATTCTAGAATTTCTCTGCGAAATTCTTCAGGAGGAAGGTTTCAAGGTTGAGCCGCACGTCAGCGCGGACGCTGCATCGGTGTACCTGAAATTGCATGCAAACGAGGTGGGTCTGTTGCTCACGGACATCACCATGCCCGGAAAGCTTAACGGTGCGGACCTGGCCAATGAGTTTGGCGATCGCTGGCCGGACAAACCGATCATGATCATGTCCGGATATGAAACTCCCGAAAGCTCCGGGGTGCGGCATGAGGTGTCTTTCATCAAGAAACCCTGGGCATTGGGACAACTGCTGGATTGTGTCGAAGGGGCCTTCAGGTCGCGACGGTCACTTTAGGTCGTGTACATTGACGGACCTGCCTGACACACGAAGGAAGCTCATCCTTGTCTGCTCACGACTCCGTTTTTAACACGCCGTATCGCGCGTTCCTGTTCGACATGGACGGCACCGTCCTCAACTCCATCGCCGCCGCCGAGCGCATCTGGACCACCTGGGCCTTGCGTCACGGCGTGGATGTCGAGTCCTTCCTGCCGACCATCCACGGCGCCCGTGCCATCGACACCATCAACCGCCTGGCGTTGCCCGGGGTGGATTCCGAAGCAGAAGCCAACTGGATTACCGAGGCGGAAATCGAGGACGTGGTGGGGATAGTCGAGGTGGCTGGCGCGGCAGATTTTCTCAGGTCCTTGCCGGCGAATCAGTGGGCAATTGTCACCTCTGCGCCAAGAGCACTGGCGTTACGCCGGATGGCGGCGGCGGGGATTCCCGAGCCTGGTGTCATGGTCACGGCCGAAGATGTCAGCGCCGGCAAACCGGATCCTGCGGGCTATCGACTGGCGGCTAAGCGCTTGGGTGTTGAGGTGACCGATTGCCTGATCTTTGAAGATGCCACGGTGGGGATTCTGGCGGCGGAGGCGGCGGGGGCGGGACTGTTGATCGTCACCGCGACGCACGATCATCCGATTCAGACGGCGCATGCGACATTGGCCAGTTATGAATCTGTTACGGCGCAAGTGGCTCCCGACAACCTTATCCGCCTGACAAAAATCTAAAATGTGGGAGCGGGCTTGCTCGCGAAAGCGGTGGGTCAGTCAACATCAATGTTGAATGTCATGGCCCCTTCGCGAGCAAGCCCGCTCCCACATTAGGATTGTGTTTATTCAGTACAACCCGGGGATCAACCGCCAGCTACGGGCGCAGTAAGCTTCATATTCACTGCCAAACTGTGCCCTCAGTAGCGCCTCTTCGGAGTGAATCCGCGCAATCAGCGGAATCACCGTCAGCGCCGCCAGCAGCAACCCGACCCCCGAGCGAAATGCCAGCGCCCAGCCCACGGCGATGACCAGCATCCCCAGGTAACTGGGGTTGCGCAAGCGGCGATAAATCCCGTCGGTCACCAAGCTGTGACCCGGTTGAATTGCCACCAATCCGCTGAAACGCTTGCCCAGCACAAACACCGGCCACATACGTAGTGCGCCGCCGAGGATGAACAGCCACGCCCCCAGCCAGCGCACACCTTCGCCACCGAAGGTCCAGAAATCGATCCGGTCGGTGTACGCCGGCAAATATCCGCTCAACAGCCCGATTACGCCAAACGCTGGCAGCACCCAGCGATTGGCCCGGTCTTCACGTTCGCCTGAGCTCAGATTGACCTCGGTGAACAACGAGGCAACGGCCATCCCCAAGGTGGCGATGACAACGACCACCAGCGGCGCATGGGTAAAAAATGCCGCAAACCCGCCCAGCCCCCACACCGCGAGTCCGAGGTAGGCGAGGGTGGAGACGATGGTGAAAAATGCCAGTCTGGCGGAGATTTTCATGGGTGGATTTTCCTGGTTCCAACCGACTTCTTGAGTGTAGATGGTCATGCCGATCCGTCGGATTGCGCTAGCCTCAATGAACGTTCCGGTCAGGCAAAAGGAGAGGTGAATGAACAAACGCTTGATAGCGGTTGCGATGTTCCTGGTCATCATGGGAGGTGGCGTCGTCGCGTGCACGACACCCTCGCTCGAACCTTATTCACCGATCGTTTTACAGCATTCAGAGCCAGCACCGGGTGCGCTGACCGCGCGATTCATGGGCGTGTCGACCCTGATGCTCAGCGACGGCAAAACATCGATCATGACCGACGGCTTCTTTTCGCGTCCGGGATTCTGGAGGGTGGCGCTGGGCCGGATCGGGCCGGTGGACGAACGAATCACTGCGGCGTTGCGCACGATTGATAATCCACCGCTGGCCGCGGTGATGGTGGCGCACGCTCATTACGACCATGCGCTCGATTCCGCCGTGGTCGCCTCGCGCACGGGGGCAATGCTGATAGGGTCAACATCGGTCGCCAGGATCGGGTCAGGCGCAGGACTTCCAGCCGAGCGAATCAAGACGGTCGACAAACAACCTTTCGAGTTCGGCGAGTTCACGGTGAAAGCCTTCCAGTCACCCCACTCTCCGGGCGCGAGGTACCCCGGGAACATCGAAACGGCGCTGATCCCGCCCGCCAGAGCCAGTGAATACAAGGAGGGCGGCAATTACTCTTATTTGATCGAACAACACGATGGCCTGAAGATTCTCATCCACCCCAGCGCCAATTTCACCAAAGGCCTGTTCAACAACGTCAAGGCTGACGTGGTGTTTCTGGGCATCGGTTTCCTCGGCAAGCAGGACATCCAGTTTGCCCGTGACTACTGGCATGAAGTGGTACAAGTCACCGGCGCGCGGCTGGTGATTCCGATCCATTGGGATTATTTTTTCGAGCCGCTCGACAAGGGTTTGCACCCCATGCCTGCGTGGATGGACCCCTTCGAGGTGGCGATGCAAAGGCTGATGCCGCTGGCCCTGGCCGATGGCGTGGCCTTGCGGATGATGCCGCTGTTTAAAGTTGTCGATCTAAAAGCGGCGCTTCCTGCGCAGTAGCCTTCACGCCGTCATCTGCGACCTGGCATTGCGCCGAATCACCTGCGGCGGCTGGCCAAACGCCCGAAGGAAGGCTTCGCGCATGCGACGACGGTCGGTGAAGCCGGCCTCGGCGGCGATCTGGTCAAGGGTCAGGCGCCCGCTTTCGAGCAGCTGCCGCGCCGCCTCCAGACGCAGGTTTTCGATGGCCTTGGCCGGCGACTGCCCGGTCTCGGCGCGAAAAGTCCGGCTGAACTGCCTGGGACTGAGGCGCGCCACGTCCGCCAGTTGCTCCACCGACAAGGCCGATGTCAGGTGTTCCCGGGCGTAGCCGAGGACGGTTTGAATACGGTCGGATTTGGGCTCGAGTTCCAGCAAGGCCGAATGCTGCGACTGGCCACCCGCGCGGCGATGGTACATCACCAGTTTCTGCGCGACGGAACGGGCCAGTTCGGCGCCATGATCCTTTTCAACCATGGCCAGCGCCAGGTCGATGCCTGCGGTCATGCCGGCGGAAGTCCAGATGGAACCGTCGACCACATAAATTCGGTCCTCTTCCACCTTGATCGAGGGAAACCGCGTTTGCAGGTCCCGCGCATACGCCCAATGCGTGGTGGCGCGCCGTCCGTCGAGCAGGCCGGCCTGGGCCAGCACAAACGCCCCCGAACAGATCGACGCTGTACGTCGTGCGGTTTTCACGCTGTCGCGCACGTACGCCAGCACACCCTCGGGCGCTTGCTCGAGGATCGAGTCGCCGCCGACCACGATCACGGTGTCGAACACCCGCTCATCAAACGCCTCGGTGCCGACACTCAAACCGCCGGAAGCCCGCAGGGAACGGCCATCCTCAGAGATCACGCTGACCTCATACAGCGCTTCGCCGGCGCTGAAGTTGGCGTACTCGAACACCGGCATCGCCGCCAGCGCCATGGACTGGAACCCCTCGAAAACCACAAACGCCACGGAAGTCATGATGGTGCCCTCTAAGCCTGTGTCCTAATAACGTACTTTAAACGTCATTTGAGACGAGCGTCAGTCAATTTATAAAGTTCACACCGGCGACCTTATCGCCTCACTGTGAAGGAAATTGCACATGGCACTCTCATCAAAAGGCACCGCACTGATCACCGGCGCTTCTTCGGGCATCGGCGCGGTCTACGCCGACCGTCTCGCCCGGCAGGGTTACGACCTGATTCTGGTCGCCCGCCGCCAGGGCAAACTCAACGCCTTGGCCAACCGCTTGAGCAACGAAACCGGCCGCGCCGTGGAAGTGGTCGCCGCCGAACTCAAAGACAAGGCCGACCTGCGGCGGGTTGAAAGTATCCTGCGCAACGACGCGAGCATCACCTTGCTGGTCAACAACGCTGGCGTTGGCGGCGTGATGCCGTTGCTTGGCAGCCCGGTGGATGACATGGAAGACATGATTGCCCTCAACGTCACCGCGCTGATGCGTTTGTCCTACGCCGTGGTGCCTGGCTTCGTTGCACGGGGCAGCGGCACCGTCATCAACATTTCCTCCATCGTCGCCATCGCTCCAGAAATCCTCAACGGTGTTTACGGCGGGAGCAAGGCCTTCGTGCTGGGCCTGAGCCAGTCGATGCATCACGAACTGGCCGACAAAGGCATTCGCGTCCAGGCAGTGTTGCCCGGCGCCACCGCCACCGACTTCTGGAGCGAGGCGGGCAACCCGGTGGAGAACCTGCCGCAAGAGATCGTGATGTCGGCCGAGGACATGGTCGATGCCGCGCTGGCAGGGTTGGCGCAAGGCGAAGTGGTGACCATCCCTGGCCTGCACGAGGGCGACAAATGGGACACGTACGAAGCCCAGCGTCAGGTGCTGTCGGGGTCGTTTGGCCACTCGTCAGCGGCACCGCGTTATCGGTAAGGCGGTAACCCCGGGGGCAGGGTGAACTAAGCTTGGATAAGGACTGTTCACCACCGGCCTGGCGAAAACCTCGACAAGCCGGTGCTGCCAAAGGGAGCACACAATGCTTCACATCAGAACGCCCTTGATTCTGCACCCAGGCCTGTCAACGCCGACCCGGCGCATCTGGCTCAAGCTGGAAAACCTGCAACCCAGCGGCTCGTTCAAAATGCGTGGCATGGGCCTTTTGTGCAGTCAGGCAAAGGCCCAGGGCAAGCGCAAAGTCGTCTGTCCTTCCGGTGGCAACGCCGGGTTCGCCACTGCCATGGCGGCCGCTGCCCTCGGGCTCAAAGCCTGCATTGTCGTGCCGCACACCACCCCGGAAACCACTCGCGCCAGGATCAGGAAAACCGGCGCTGAGGTGATCGTCCACGGCAAGGTCTGGGACGAGGCCAATCAACGGGCGAAAGAGCTGTCACAGGACGCGGATACCGAATACGTACCAGCCTTCGATCATCCGGTGTTGTGGGAAGGACACAGCACCCTGATTGATGAAGTCCTCGAGGATTGTCCTCAAGTCGATGCGTTGGTGACGTCGGTGGGCGGCGGCGGTTTGCTGGCGGGGTTGCTGACCGGGTTGATCCGGCACCAGCGCATGGATTGCCGGATCGTTACCTGCGAAACCCAAGGTGCAGCGTCCTTCGCCGCCGCCATGGAGGCGGGGCACCCCGTCAGGCTGGCGCGCATCGACACCGTCGCGACATCGCTGGGCGCTGCCAAAGTGGCCGCGTGGCCGGTGCAGCACCTGCCCGATTTTCCCTACGAATGTGTGGTGCTCAGTGATGACGAGGCGATCATGGGCGTGGTGCGATACGCCAACGACTTGCGTCAGTTGGTCGAACCGGCGTGCGGTGTTTCATTGGCCGTGGCGTACCTGGACCATCCGGCGATCGCCGAAGCCCATGACGTGGTGATTGTGGTGTGTGGCGGGGTCAGCATCAGCGCGCAGCTGGTGGCCGGGTGGGCGCGTTTGTCCGCAGGGTGAAGCAAGGCAGGGCTGCACACACTCCGGCTGTCGCGAGCCCCACCGTTACCGTTTCACCTTCATTGGCCGGCAGCAGCGCCTTCCTGGATCAGGATGGCTCTGGCCAGCTCTTCGTCGCTGGCTTTGAGTCCGGGATTTTCCTGGCGAATCTGATTCAACACCGACTCCAGATACACACCGCGAATCGTACCGCCACTGGCCACGAAGCTGGAGGCGTCATCACGGGCGGGAATCGCCAGTTTGTGGTCCTTGAACGTCGAGTACAGCGATGCGGAAACCCCCGCAGAGGTGGCGACATCGCCTGCGTCCACTTTGGCGAAGGCCGAACCGAAGGGCAAACACAACATGAATGAGGAAATGATAATCAGACGGCGCATAGCAATGTCCTCTGAAGCGTGAAGCAAAAAAGGGAGTACTTCATCATTTAGGATGCCCGGCGATCGTCAGGAGTTCCCTGTGGATGCGTTATCCGCGCCCGATACCGTTCAAAACCGCAGCGTTGCCCCGGTGGTCAGCCACTGATCGCGTTCCCCGCTCAGGTTGCGTCCCACCAGCAGATCGACGTCGATGCGTTCACCGACATGCAGCCTCGGCCCGGCCTGCCACGCCTGTTCGCCGCCTTGTTGGCCGTAGCGTTCGGCGATCAGCGTGAGGGAGCGGGCCAAGTCGTATTCGACACCGGTGCCCCAGGTCCAGCGATGGTTTTGCTCGCCCTCGTCATAGGCGTGGGCCCAGCCGGCATTGAGGTTCAGGCGCAGGTTATCCAGCGGTTGATAGGTGAGCGGCAGGTTCAGGTCGGCGCCATCGAAGGCGTGGGCCCGATTGAAGGCAAAGTGCGCTGTCCCCGCCAGCGCCAACTGCAGGCCAAGGTCTTCCCGAGAGAATATTTGTGTCTTGAATTGCGGGCTCAACTGCGTTTCCGCATCCCCGTCATCGCGGCTGTGCTGCACGGCGGCGCCGAGTTGCACGTTGGGCAGGCCCTTGAACGTGCAGTCCTGTGACACCACGCTGGTACTGGACGAACCGTGCCGACCGTTCTGGTACCAGGCGTCGATGTTGCATTCGCCGGGCGCGTTGATCCCGGCGTCGTCCACCACGTAGGCTCCGCCGGCAGCGTTGGCGCTGGAGATGATGCTCAGCAACGCAATCAGGCTCAGAGTAAGGCTGACGAACAACAGATTGCGCCGCAGGCTCCGGCCTTGGGCGGGCGGCAGGCTGCGCACGAAGGACGTAAACAGGCGAGTGGGTTTTTGCATGAAATTTACCTCGATGTTTTGTGGCTGAGATGGGTCAGCCCCGATCCTCTACCGATAAGGTTTGCAAACCGGCCGTCCGGGCCTGGGCGACCAGTTCTTCGGTGTCTTCGCCGCCGGGCAGGGCGATCACCACGTCCGGTCGGCTGTCGAGCAACATGAAGTGGTTGCGCAGGCGTTCAGCCGACTTGCCGTGGCGCTGCCAGTTGGGTGGGTAGCGCACGATGTCGGCGCCGTGTTCCCGGGCCCATTCTTCGATATCGCCGCCCAGGTATTGATTGCCGCCATGGATCAGCACACGCACCGGATGCATGCGCTGGAAGGCGTCGAGGACCCGTCGGCACAGACGGCTGTCGGCGTAATGGCGGCCCGCGCAGATCAAGAGGCGCATGACGGGTTTTCCTTGGTCAGGTCGGTGCTCTCGACCGGTTGTTCACCGGCACGCTCCAGCAGCGGATAGCCCAAAGCGGCGATGTGGTGATGCACGCGGCGGTAGTCGCGCAGGACTCGCTGGAAGATGTCACCGGATTCCGCCCAGGTGTTTTTGTCTTCCTGCAACTTGCGAAAATGCTCGCGGCTGGCGTGCGCTTCGAGCCTTCTGACGGTCTCCTTGCGATGGATCAAATGGTGCGCGGTGGGAATGTCTTCGCGCAGGAATACGGTGATCGCCAGGCTCAGGCTTTCCAGCAGCGCGTCGTGCAGCGGCGCGATGTTGCCCAGCTCAAAGGCCGAGAATTGTTCGCCACGGCGCAAGCGGCGCATGGCCAACTGCGTCAGGCTGCTGGAAAGAATGTCCGCGGCATGTTCCAGGTTGATCACGAACAGCAGGATTTCCTGGGAGCGATCGGCATCGCTGTCACTGATGCCTTCCTTGCCGATGTCCGCCAGATAAGCGCGAATGGCCGCGCCCAACAGGTCCAGGGACTGATCGATGCGCCGCACTTCGTCGGCACAGGCCGGCGCCGAGGTGTGGAACAGCTGCACCAGCCGGCCGAGCATCGCCGAGAGCATGTCAGCCATGCGCAGCGCTTCCCGGGCGGCGTTGGACAGGCCGATGTTGGCCACCTCAAGACCCGCTTCGTCGAGGTAGTGCGGCATGCCCGGATCGACATCCCGCTCCGGCGCCGGCAGCAGATGGGTGAGCCATTTGGCGAGCACATCGGTCAGGCCGATGAACACCAGCGCCAGCAGCAGATTGAACCCCGTGTGCAGTGACACCACCAACACCGACGGCTCCAGTTTCAGCTCGGCCAGCAGCCCGGCGAAAGGCAGAACGACCAGGGCACCGACCGCCCGCACCATTAGGTTACCCAGCGGCAAACGTCGGCCGACGCTCGAACCGGCATTGATCACTGAAGGCAGTGCGCCGCCAATGTTCACGCCGAGCACCAGGGCGACGAGGGTGGTGGCCGACAGCAGCCCGGTGGCAGCCAGCGAGACGATCAACAACACCACGGCGACGCTGGAATGGCACAGCCACGTAAGGATCAGCGCCACCAGCAGCGCAATCAGAAGATCGCCGTCCAGGCTTTGCATGATGAGTTGGAAGACCGGCGCGCCCTCGACTTCCGCCAGTGTTGAACCGAGCATGCGCAGGGCCAGCAACATCAGCCCCAGGCCAATCAGCGCACAACCGACGCTTTCATAGCGCGAGTCATCGCGCAGCCGGAACACCATCAGGCCCGCCAGCAACACGATAGGCGTGAGGATTGAAACGTCGACGCTGAGCAGTTGCACCACCAGGGTCGAACCGATATTGGCACCGAGCATCACCGCCAGCGCTGGCGCCAGGCCCAGGGTGCCGGCAGCCGTGAACGACGTCGCCATCAGGCTGACGGCGGTGCTGCTTTGCAGGATGCCGGTGATGCCGATACCCGAAAGCAACGCCATCCAGCGGTTGTTCAAGTTGTGGCCCAGCCACTGGCGCAGCGGCGTGCCGAAGCCGCGCAACAACGCCGAAGAAATCATGTGAGTGCCCCAGAGCAAAAGTGCAATGGCGCCTGCGAGGTTGATCAGTAGAGTGGTTCCCGACATGAGAACGCTCCTTTATTTCCAAGAATGACCCTGTAGGCCTGTAGGAGCTGTGTAGGAGCTGTCGAGTGAAACGAGGCTGCGATCTTTTGACTTTGATTTTTAAAAGCAAGATCAAAAGATCGCAGCCTCGTTTCACTCGACAGCTCCTACACAGCTCCTATACAGCTCGTGCAGGGTTCAGTGCTTCAGAACCACTGTTTGAAGCGGCGGATGTAGATCGTCTTCATGATCTGCGCGAACACGCAGTAGCTGAGCAGGGTGCCTACCAGCCAAGGGAAGTACGCCCATGGCAGTGGTTGCAGGCCGACCAGCGTGCCCAGTGGCGAGAACGGAATGTAGATACCCAGCGCCATCACCAACCCGGTCATCAGAATCACCGGCAACGCCGCCGTGCTCTGGAAGAACGGAATCTTCTGCGTGCGCAACATGTGCACTACCAGCGTCTGCGACAGCAGCCCTTCGATGAACCAGCCAGACTGGAACAGGCCCTGCATTTCCACACTGTTGGCGGCGAACACGTACCACATCAGCGCGAAGGTGGTGATGTCGAAGACGGACGAGGTCGGCCCGATCCACAGCATGAAACGGCCGATGTTCTTGGCGTCCCACTTGCGTGGTTTGCGCAGGAATTCCTTGTCCATCTTGTCCCACGGCAGCGACAGCTGAGAGATGTCGTACATGAGGTTTTGCAGCAGCAGGTGGATCGACAGCATCGGCAGAAACGGAATGAACGCACTGGCCACCAGCACCGAGAACACGTTGCCGAAGTTGGAGCTGGCAGTCATGTTCAGGTACTTCATGATATTGCCGAAGGTTTCGCGGCCCTTGAGCACGCCTTCCTCCAGCACCATCAGGCTCTTCTCCAACAGGATGATGTCGGCCGATTCCTTGGCGATGTCGGTGCCGCTGTCCACCGAAATGCCGACATCGGCATCGCGCAGGGCAGGGGCGTCGTTGATGCCGTCGCCGAGGAAGCCCACGGTATGACCGTTGGCCTGCAGCGCCTTGAGCACCCGGGATTTTTGCAGCGGCGTCAGCTTGGCGAACACCGTGCGTTCTTCGACCCGCAGCTTGAGGGTGGTGTCGTCCATGTTCTCGATGTCCGGCCCGAGCAGCGGCGTGCCAGGCTCCAGCCCGACCTCGCGGCAGATCTTGCAGGTGACCACGGCGTTGTCACCGGTCAGCACCTTGACGGTCACGCCCATGTCGCGCAGCGCTGCAATCGCCGGGCCCGCAGTTTCCTTCGGTGGATCGAGAAAGGTCAGGAAGCCGCGAATCACCAGCTCGCGTTCATCTGCAGTGGTGTACTGGTTTTTGCTCTGCGCTTTCGGGATCTCGCGGGTGGCGACCAGCAGCACCCGGAAACCGTCCTCGTTGTACTCGTTGGCCAGGGCCAGCAGGTCTTTGCGGCGCTGTTCGTCGAGCGCCACGACCGTGCCGTTCTCATGAATGTGGCTGGCGATGGTCAGCATTTCCTCGACCGCGCCTTTGCACACCATCAGGTGATCGTCGCGGCTGTCCTTGACGATGATCGACAGGCGCCGACGGACGAAGTCGAACGGCAACTCGTCAACCTTGCTGTAGGCGAACGGAACCCGGAACTTCGGATTGGCGTTGGCGAACTGCACGACCGCCTGGTCCATCAGGTTTTTCAGCCCGCTCTGGTGATGGCTGTTGAGCCACGCCAGTTCGAGGATCTTGTCGTCGCGCTGGCCGTGGCTGTCGACGTGGTGCTCAAGAATGATCTTGTCCTGGGTCAGGGTGCCGGTCTTGTCGGTGCACAGCACGTCCATCGAACCGAAGTTCTGGATCGCGTTGAGGCGCTTGACCACCACTTTGCGCTTGGCCATGGCCATCGCGCCTTTGGCCAGGTTGGCGCTGACAATCATCGGCAGCATTTCCGGGGTCAGGCCGACCGCGACCGCCAGGGCAAAGAGGAATGCGTCGCTCCAGTCGCCCTTGGAGAAACCGTTAAGCAGGAACACGATCGGCACCATGACCAGCATGAAGCGGATCAACAGCCAGCTGACGCTGTTCACCCCTCGGTCGAAGGCCGTTTGCACCCGCGAACCGACGATGGCTTTGGCCAGCGAACCGAAATAGGTGCGCGGCCCGGTCGCGACCACCACCGCTTTGGCGGTGCCGCTGACCACGTTGGTGCCCATGAAGCAGATGTTCGGCAGGTCCAGCAGGTTGGATTGATCGGCGGCGCTGTGGCTCGCCGACTTCTGCGCGACGTCGCCCAGGGTGTCGTACTTCTCGACCGGCAAGGCTTCGCCGGTCAGCACTGCCTGGCTGATGAACAGGTCGCGGGATTCGATCAGGCGAATGTCCGCCGGGATCATGTCGCCGGCGCTGAGCTGGACGATATCGCCGGCCACCAGTTCGCGCATCGGCACTTCGCGCAGCACCGGGCGGTTGCCGTTTTGTCCGCGCCGCAGCACGGTCGCCGTGGTGCGCACCATGGCTTTGAGGGCTTCGGCGGATTTCGCCGAGCGGTATTCCTGCCAGAACCGCAGCAGGCTGCTCAGGGTGACCATGGTCATGATAATGATGACCTTGGTCAGGTCCGCCTCGTCGCCTTCACCCTGGCTGATCGGCAGCCAGTAATCGGTGAAGAAACTGATGCCGGCCAGGGTCAGCAGGACATAGATGAAGGGATTGTTCAGGGCTTTGAGCAACTGGACGATGGCGTGAGGCGGCTTGTCGTGGGCGACTTCGTTGAAGCCTGCGCGGGCCAGCCGGCCTTCGGCTTCGAGTTCGGTCAAACCGTCAGGGGTGGCGTTGAGATTGGCGAGGGTCACGGCCAGGCCGTTTTGCGCTTCCCGGGCGGCGCGCATCGACAGTTTGGCGTTGTCGTTGCTGGCGCCTTTGGCGCGAGTTTTCGGCGTTTTTACAGTCGTCATGGTGTGTGCTCCTGCCGCCGTCTTGCGGCACGACACACTGTCCACTCATCTATTCATAGGCGAGCGAATGTATGTCGAGTCGCAAACAGGCGATCAATTTCGGAAGTGTTGTTTTCTTGTGTTTTAACGTTCGCTGCGTCTCAACGGAAAGTTGAGGCGCAGCGAACCGTCTACTGGCTTCGTCCATAACTAACTCCAATGACTTTGTGTTTTAACAGGCAATAAGAAGTTGCCGGATTCCTTATTAAGGAAGCCGTTGGTGGAAGGACTTTGAAGTGCCTTCAGGTTAACTGAAAGTGCTGGCCCCGAGGGTCAGACCGAGCATTCGCGCGATGCGCCGACTCGGTGGTTCCTGGCTGTCGTCGAAGCTCCAGCGTTGCTGAAGCCGACCCGTCATCGGGCAGACGCGCCAGTTGGCACGAGGGTGTGCCTTGGCAGGGGAAGCAGTGGAAAACGGGGCGCTGACCCGAGTCGCCAGCAGACGCTCACGGCACAGCTTGACCCGCATGGTCGATGCAAAGGCGCGTACGCCCGGCATTACGGTGGTTTTGAAGTTCATAACATGCCTCTGGACCGGACGGACGCCGGTGAGGCAAGTTACGGTGGAGCATCAAGCTCTAGCGCAGCTCACCCGACCGAAAAGTCGAGTCCCGTCATTTACTGGGTTATGTGCCAGGTTCCGCGAATTCGCAGTGACCCGACAGCGACTAGATACTGTGTCCATTGGATTCTTTTGTGAGTTGAAAAAAGGCCTTCGTCGAAGGCCCGGGCAATTTACTCAGGGAGGTAAGTGAAGTCAACCTTCAATGCCCGCTAAATGCCGAGTTAAATGGAAAAACATCGAATCTTCATATTGAAGTTGGAACCGGTTCAGCTAAATGACAGTTAGTTGCCTGCCCTGTGATTATCGGGGGAAGCGATTACGATAATCCCTCGGCGAAATCCCAAGGTTGCGCTGAAAGGTAAAGCGCATGCGTTCTTCATCACCAAACCCGCATTGCCGGGCGATTTGATCAATGTTGCGCTCGGACTCTTCCAGCAGGCGTCGGGCAGCTTCCAGTCGCAGCACTTCCACGGATTTGGCCGGGGTGCGGCCGGTCTTGAGTTTGTAGACCCGGGCAAAGTTGCGCGGGCTCATTTGCACCTTGTCGGCCAGCGCTTCGACAGTCAGCTTTTCGCTGCTCAGGTTCTGCGCGATCCACAGGTGCAAATCGTCGAAGGCCGCACCGTCTTCGGTCTGCGATTGCAGCAATTGGCTGTACTGGGCCTGCCCGCCGGGGCGCTTGAGAAACACCACCAGTTCCCGGGCAACCTCCAGCGCCACGTCCCGGCCGCAGTCGGCTTCCACCAGTGCCAGCGCCAGGTCGATCCCGGCGCTGACACCCGCCGACGTCCACACCGAACCTTGCTGGATGAAGATCGCATCGCTGTCGACTTCAATCGACGGGAAGCCCCGCTTGAGCATGTCGCACATCGCCCAGTGGGTCGCCGCGCGACGGCCGTCGAGCAAACCGGCTTGCGCCAGCAGGAAAGCGCCGCTGCACACGGAAGCGGTGCGCCTGACGTTGACCGCTGCCGATTTCAGCCAGGCAACCAACGCCTGGGAATTGTCCATCGCATGACGAATATCCGGCGCGCCGGGGACGATCAGGGTATCAATCGAATGTGGGTCGAGGTCACTCAATCGCAAGGTCTCTACCGCCAGGCCTTCCGCTGTCTGAATCAACCCACCGGTGAGGCTCGCGGTGTGCCGGATGTAACTCGGCAAACTGCGCTCGGCCAAGGCCTTGGAGGCGGCCCAGAACACGGTTTGCGCCCCGGTCAGATCCAGCAGGCCCATCTGCGGGAACGCGACGAAGACGATAGCGCGCGGCTGATCGGGGTGAGGTGTCCGGGTTATTTCGTTCATGGTCTTGGCTGTCAGCGACTCCGATTCAAACGGCCGGATTTCCGGGGTTTATGTCATTGCGGCCGGCAGAGATCAACCGCCACACGACGAAATGGCTGCCGGCCCCATGAATCCCCGCCAGCCAAACACATTACCAGGGAGATGACACTCATCTGTGAGAGTGAGCCACTCGTGACAATCCAGAACAATTGTATTGCCCATCCCTGTCTGTTTCCCCACAAGCAGGCTGCGTACCGTGGGTCCACTGCAACCTCACAAGGACCCGCTCATGCTGACCCGATTGGTACTGCCGTTTGCCCTGTTGTTCACCCTCAATGCCGCCCAAGCAGCGGACAGCGAAAAATGGTATCCCTCGAAATATGGCGCCAACGATGAAATCGGCGCGCTGAATCTGCTGAACGCCGAGTCAGTGATCAACGCCTCGAAACTGATCAAGACCGGCAAAACCTACCCGCTGGCCGTGCCCATCGACAAAACCCTGCCAGCGTTCCGTCACCGCAGCTTTCACCTGACCAACATCCAGCCAGGCGAGGCGGGCGGCACCACCATGGGACCGAACAAATTCACCTTCAACGATGAACTGGTGGTCGGCTGGACCGGTGTCGGCACCCAACTCAACGGCATCGGCCACATTGGCATCGACAACGTCTACTACAACGGCAACCGCGCCGCCGACTTCGTCACCGTCGAAGGCGTGAAGAAACTCGGCATCGAGAAAGTCCCGCCCATCGTCACCCGTGGCGTGGTGCTGGACATGACCGCGGTCTACGGCAGCGCCATCGTGCCGGAGAAAACCGAGTTCAGCGTCGCCGACATCCAGAAGGCCTTGGACCTGCAAGGCATCAGCATTCAGAAGGGCGACGTGGTGCTGTTCAACACAGGTTGGCTGGAACTGCTGGGCAAGGACAACGAGAAATTCCTCGCCGTGGAACCGGGCATCGGCATGGCCGCGGCCAAATGGTTGGCGGACAAACAGATCGTCGCGTTCGGCGGCGACACCTGGGCTTCGGAAATCTACCCGGCGAAAGACGGCCAGGAGTTCCCGGTCAACCAATTCATGCTGGCCAAGAACGGCATCTACAACCTTGAGCTGATCGACAGCCGTGCGCTGGTGAAAGACAAGGCCTGGGAGTTCATGTTTGTTCTAGGACAGCCGCTGTACAAGGGCTCGACCCAGGTCAATATCAACCCGGTTGCGATTCACTGACATCAATTGCTCACCCATGACCGGTCGGGGGATGACAAACACTCATCCCCCGGCCCGTTGTTGTCATTTGTTGCCCATCACCCCGGCCAATAGAGTGAAGCGTGCGCCTTGGGCGTACCCCTTCAATTCGAGTGATCGCCTGCCGAACGCGGGCGAGGGAGTTTTTGATGTCTGCTATTTTGGGCCAGCAGTTTATCGACGGGCAGCGCAGCGCCCTGGGTCGCGAGACGTTGCAAAGTTTCGACGCCAGCACCGGGCAGCCGCTGCCTTACGTTTTTCATCAGGCCAATGATCAGGAAGTCGCGTTGGCAGTGAAGGCCGCCACGCGAGCCTTTGCGCCGTTTCGGCAACTGTCGCCGCTGCGACGCGCGGAATTTCTAACCGCCATCGCTGATGAAATCGATGCACTGGGCGACGATTTCATCGCGCTGGTGTACCAGGAAACCGCGTTGCCCGAGGGGCGGATTCGCGGTGAGCGCAGTCGCACCACGGGGCAGTTACGCTTGTTTGCCCAGGTGCTGAGGCGCGGTGATTTTCTCGGTGCGCGGATCGATCAGGCACTGCCTGAACGCACGCCGCTGCCGCGACAGGACATCCGTCAGTACCGCATCGGCGTCGGCCCGGTCGCCGTGTTTGGCGCGAGCAATTTCCCCCTGGCGTTTTCCACCGCTGGTGGCGATACCGCCTCGGCGCTGGCCGCCGGTTGCCCGGTGGTGTTCAAGGCCCACAGCGGACACATGGCGACGGCGGATCGTGTGGCCAACGCCATCGTGCGTGCGGCACAGCGTACCGGCATGCCTTCGGGCGTGTTCAACATGATTTACGGCGCGGGTGTCGGCCAGACCTTGGTCAAGGCCGAGGGCATCAAGGCCGTCGGTTTCACCGGTTCATTAAAGGGCGGTCGGGCGCTGTCCGATCTGGCCGCCGCACGGCCGCAACCGATCCCGGTGTTCGCCGAGATGTCGAGCATCAACCCGGTGATCCTGCTGCCCGAAGCGCTGAACACCCGTGGCGGCAAAGTCGCCGAAGAACTGACCGCGTCGATCAACCTCGGCTGCGGCCAGTTCTGCACCAGCCCCGGCCTGATCATCGGCCTGCGCTCGCCGCAGTTCAGCGAGTTCCTCGAAGTCTTCGCGCAGAACATGGGCGGCCAACCGGCCCAGACCATGCTCAACGCCGGCGCGCTGAAAAGTTATCGTGCAGGCCTGCAACACAATGCGGCCCACGACCGGGTCGATCACCTGGCGGGTCAGCCACAAGGTGAATCCAAGGCACAACCGCAACTGTTCAAGGCCGATGTACAACTGTTGCTCGACGGCGATCCGCTGTTGCAGGAAGAAATTTTCGGCCCGGCCACGGTGGTGGTGGAGGTTGCCGACCCGCAACAACTGCGCGCCGTACTCGACAGTTTGCACGGTCAACTGACGGCCACGCTGATTGCCGAACCGGCGGACCTGGACCGCTTCAGCGACCTGTTGCCGCTGCTCGAAGACAAGGTTGGACGCTTGCTGCTCAACGGCTACCCGACCGGCGTCGAAGTCAGCGATGCGATGGTGCATGGCGGACCGTATCCGGCCACTTCGGATGCGCGCGGCACCTCGGTTGGCACCTTGGCCATTGATCGCTTCCTGCGGCCGGTCTGCTACCAGAACTATCCTGATGAGTACCTGCCCCAGGCGCTGCAAAACGCTAACCCGCTGGGCCTCAATCGACTGGTCGACGGCCAGTGGAGCAGGGCGGCCCTGAGCTGAACATCTTCCCACGTCGGCAGATGCTGGCGTGGGCCTTGACGGAATTGTCCATTGAATCGAGCACACACCGACATGGTTCCTTCCCTTGGCAGCATTGCTTCTCGCCTTCGACTCAAACAACTGCGGTTGCTGATCGCGCTGGACGATCGCGGCTCGTTGCACAAGGCCGCCGAGCAGATCTCGATTTCCCAGTCCGGCGCCACCAAGGCGTTGCATGAAGTCGAGTCGTTGCTCGGCATGCCGCTGTTCGAACGCCAGCCCAAAGGGTTGGTCGCCAATGAAATGGGCCGTTGCATGATTCGTTATGCGCGGCTGATCTACAGCGATGTCGAGCACCTGCGCGAGGAAATGCTCAGCATCATGCAGGGCCAGGGCGGGCGGCTGTCGGTAGGCGTGATCATGGGCGCGGTGCCGTTGCTGACCCGGGCGCTGACCGAATTACGGCTAAAGCAACCGGAGCTGTCCGTCGAACTGGTGGAAAACACCAGCGCCACGTTGCTCGGGTTGCTGGACCAGGGGCGGCTGGACCTGGCGATCTGTCGCACCAGCGTCGGCCAGCGTTCGGACGCCTACGACTGCATCGAACTCAGCGAAGAGCCCTTGGCGGTGGTCGCCAGCAAGGACCATCCTTTGGCCCGTGCCGAGTCGTTGCAGTTGTCGCAGTTGAGCGATTACCGCTGGGTGGTCTACCCCAAGGACATGCCGATGCGTCAGGCCCTGGAGCGTGAGTTGAATGAGGCGGGGCTGGAGATTCCGCGGTATCCGCTGGAAACCTCGTCGACCTTTGCCACCATTCTGTTGGTGCAGCAAGACCCGACCTTGCTGGCGGTGATCCCGGTGGAAGTCGCCGAGTTCTGCGAGCAACACGATTTGCTGGTGAAACTGCCGGTGTCCATGCGCGCGCTGATCGAGCCTTATGGCGTGATCAGTCGGGCCGGCGCCGACCTGTCCCCGGCGGCGACCCTGCTGATCAACGAGCTGAAGCAAGACCTGATTACTTGATCACAATCGGATTCACCGGCGCACCGGTCCCGCCGACAATCTTCAGCGGCGCGGCGGTGTAGAGGAACTGCCACTGGCCGTCTTCGGCGCAATCGCGGGCCAGATCATCGAGTAGGGCCACTTCGGTAAAGGTCACGCCCAGGTTGCGCATCAGGGCATTGTGCAGCGGGATCAGCACGCCCGTGGTCGGGTCGACCGCCACTTCGTTGGCCATGGTGTCGGTGACCAGATTGGGGATTTCCATCTGGTGAAACCATTCCACCAGCTCGCGGCTGAAGGTCAGGCCCGGTTCGGCGAAATCCTTGTAGAACTCTTCCGATTCACGCTCGTAGAACGAGCCGATCCAGCCGGTGCGGATGATCAGGATGTCGCGCTTCTGGATCTCGATGCCTTGTGCTTTGGCGGCGGCCTGCAGGTCGAGGTGGTTAAAGGTCTCACCCTTGTCCAGTACCGCTTTGCCGCGATGACGCGCCATGTCGATCAGCACCGCGCGGCCGACAATCCCGCGCTCGGCAATCGGCAGAATGCTGGCCTTGTCCATGCTGCCGATGGTGCTCATGGCGTCGTAGCCGTTCCACAGTTTGTTGTCGTGCCAGACGTGGCCCAGCGCATCGTATTGGGTCGAGCCTTGCAGGTGCATGAAGATCACGTCATCGGCGTATTCCACGTGGCCGTCGAAGTGAGTCTTGCCCGCCAGGAAGTGGCCCTTATCCAGCACGTTGACGCGCATCGACGGACGTCGGCCGGGCCACAACGGTTCGCCCTTGGGGTGGCCGATCTGCACTTGCAGGGTGAAGGTCTTGCCTTGGCGGACCGAGGCGATACCGCGCAGGATCTCTGCACTTTGCAGGTAATTCAGGGCGCCGACTTCATCGTCCGGCCCCCATTTTCCCCAGTTGGTGGGCAGGCCTTCGAGCAAGGTCTTGATGTCGGGAGAACGGTCGGCGGCGGTGTTATCGGGGTTGTGGTCGCACATGAGGGGTTCCTAGGATCTATCAGGCGTCCCCGGCCCTGTAGGAGCGAGGCTTGCCCGCGAAGACGGAGTGTCAGTCGACATCATCGTGATTGACACACCGCCTTCGCGGGCAAGCCTCGCTCCTACAGGATCGGTGGCGGTCAGGGGTTATTTGATCGGGGAGAAATCAGCGGCAATCAGCAGTTTCGATTCCATTTTCTCCAGCATCGGGAACGCCTTCGGCACAAAGCCTTCTAGCCAGTCCGGATCCTGATACAGCGCCGCACGTTTCTTGATCCGCTCATCGAGGCTCTCGTAGGCCCAGATGTGGATCACCTGATTCAGCTCGCCGATTTCGGTGTACCACCAGCCCACCAGCGTGGTGTAGCGGGAGATCACCGGCAGCCCGGCCTCTTCGAAGTGCTTGAGGTAGGTCTGCATTTTTCCGATTTGAATCGTGTAGGTGCGCATTTCGTAAAACATGGGAGTCGTCTCTCAGGAGTGAATGCCGTGCCAGGCGTTGCTGATGATTCGTTCGATGTCGGCGGCGGTGGTCAGGCGTGGGTTGACCAGCACGTTGCCGCTGCGCATCGAGTCGCTGACCATTTGCGGCATGTAATCCAGGTCCACACCCAGGTCCTTGATGGTGTCGGGAATGCCGATGGCCTTGTTCAGCGCCACCACGTGCTCCATCACTTTGTGCCCGGCGCGGGCAGGGCTCAGGCCGTCGACGTCTTCGCCCATGGCAATGGCGATCTCGCGGAACAGCTCCGGGCAGGCGGCCAGGTTGTATTCGATGACGTAGGGCAGCAGCGTGGCGTTGGCGATGCCATGGGGAATGTTGAAGACGCCGCCGAAGGTGTGGGAGATCGCATGCACATTGCCCAGTTTCGATTGGGCGAACGCGACCCCGGCGAGGAACGAACCGAGCAGCATCTGTTCACGTGCGTGCAGGTCGGAGCCCGTGAAAAAGGCTTTCGGCAGGTGCGTGCAAATCATCTTGATCGCTTGCAGCGCCAGGGCCTGGCTGACCGGGTTGGCCTGCTTCGATACATAGGATTCGATGGCGTGGGTCAAGGCGTCCATGCCTGTGGCGGCGGTGATCGACGGCGGCAGCTTGAGCGTCAGTTCGGCATCGAGAATCGCCAGTGTCGGAAACAGCGCCGGGCTGATGATCACGGTTTTGAACAGGGTCTTGGTGTTGGTGAATACGGTGGAGGCGGTGCATTCACTGCCGGTGCCGGAGGTGGTCGGGATCGCGAAGACCGGCAGGGGCGGGTGCAGCAGCTTGTCATAGCCCTCGTAGTCGAGGATGTTGCCGGGGTTGGTGGCCATGGCTGCCACACCTTTGGCGGTGTCGATGCTGCTGCCGCCACCGACGCCGATCACCGAGTCGCAGTCGTGGTTTTTCAGGAAGGCCACGGCGCGTTCCAGCACGTCTGTGGTGGGGTTGGGCTCGACGCCGGAAAACACTTCATAGCCGATGTCACTCTCGGCCAACGAAGCGAAAAAACCTTCCATCACGCCCGACGCCATCAGCCCTGCATCGGTGACCACCAGCAGTTTTTTCCGAACATGGGGCTTGAGCAATGCGCCGGCCTGACGCACCAGGCCGTTGCCGCTCTTCAAGGTGGTGGGGAAATAAAACTGGAACGGGTTCATGGGTTTCTCCGGTTCTTATTGGTCCGCAGACAGTAATAAGCGTGGGAGGCGGCCGATAATGAAAAGGTCTGATCCGCCGATCACCCTTTGTCATCCCCCGGTGAGGCGGTTGGCGGTGGTAACGTGAGGTTTTTCCAACTGTCAGGAGCACCGTCATGGATTTGGGTATTTCGGGTCGCTGGGCCATCGTCTGCGCCGCCAGCAAGGGCTTGGGATTGGCGTGTGCACGGGCCTTGGCGAAGGAGGGCGTCAACCTGGTGATCAACGCCCGTGGCGACGAAACCTTGCAGGCCGCCGCTACAGAATTGCGCAGCCTGGCGCCAGGCATCGAAGTGCGCACGGTGGCCGGGGACATCAGCACGCCCGCGGTGCGCGAGCAGGTTCTGGCGGCGTGTCCGCAGGTGGACATTCTGATCAACAACGCCGGCGGCCCGCCACCGGGTGACTTCCGTGACTGGCAGCGCGAAGACTGGTTGAAGGCGCTGGATGCCAACATGCTCACGCCCATCGAGCTGATCAAGGCCTGCGTCGATGGCATGACCGAGCGGGGTTTCGGGCGCATCGTCAACATCACCTCTGGCGCGGTGAAGGCGCCGATTGATGTGCTGGGTTTGTCCAACGGCGCACGCAGCGGCCTGACCGGTTTCATCGCCGGGCTCGCACGCCAGTCGCGGCTGGCCGGGCACAACGTGACAATCAACAATCTGCTGCCGGGGCCGTTCGAAACCGAGCGTTTGCACAAGACCCTGAGTGCCGCCGCCGAGGCCAATGGCACCAGCGTTGAGAGCATCGCCGAGCAACGGCGTAAAAATGTACCGGCCCAACGCTTCGGCCAGCCCGATGAATTCGGCGCTTATTGCGCATTCATTTGCAGCGCCCAATCCGGTTTTCTCACCGGGCAAAACCTGTTGCTCGACGGCGGCAGCTACCCGGGGACCTTCTGACTAGTCTGCCGGTTTAGTGTTGATTAAACCGGCCTCTTCGCGGGCAAGCCCGCTCCCACAGGGATCGGCGGCGTATCGAAACTCTATGAACGCTATCGCCCACTGTGGGAGCGGGCTTGCCCGCGAAGAGGCCTTTGAATCCAACAAAAATGTCTCAGGCATTTTTTGGGGATGACCATTGGTGATCCCCCAATCAGATCCCATCATTATTCAGCACTTGTGAGCGTGAATAGAGTGGGGCCGCTTGTTCCACAACAATAAAGAGCGCCCCTCATGAACAATCCGAGTACCGAAACCCTGCGGTTCGCAGCCGCGTCTGCCACCGAGCGTCCCACCAGCGTGCGCTGGCGGATCTTCCTCATCATGTTACTGCTGACCGCCATCAACTACATCGACCGCGCCTCGCTGTCGGTGGCCTTGCCGCTGATTTCCAGTGAATTTCAAATCCCGCCAGCGCTGGAAGGCTTGATGCTCAGCGCGTTTTTCTGGTCCTACGCGTTGATGCAGATTCCCGGCGGCATGCTGCTGGACCGCTTTCAGACCCGGCGCGTCATCGTCATCGCGACCGTTGCCTGGGGCGCCTTCCAGGCCTTGGCTGCCGGTGCGCACAACTGGATCACGCTGCTGATCACGCGCATGGGCCTGGGCATCGCCGAGTCGCCGATCATGCCGGCCGGGGCCAAGCTCAACGGCGCCTGGCTGACCCCCAACGAACGCGGGCGCGGCGCAGTGCTGGTCGATGGCGGCGCACCGTTGGGCAGTGCCTTCGGCGCAATCATCATTGCCGGACTGATCGGCTGGTTCGATTCCTGGCGCATCGCCTTCGTCATCGCCGGCATCGGCACCATGCTCGCCGGTGTGCTGGCCTGGAAATACATCCGCAACCATCCCGGCGAACACCCCGGTGTCAACGCGGCGGAACTGGCGCACATCACCGAGGGCAACCGCACAGTCAGCCAACCCGGCGCGGTGACCAGCATCCCCCTCAAAGAACTGCTGAAGGACCGCTCGGTGCTGGCCATGTTCGCCGGCTACTGCTGCATTCTCAGCGTGTTCTACGGTTTGCTGACCTGGATGCCGAGCTACCTGCACCAGACCCACGGCCTGAACATTTCCAGCATGGGCGGTGCGACGTTCCTGATCTTCATGTGCGGTTTTGTTGGCGAACTGGTGGGTGGTTATCTGGGGGATAAATGGAAAACCAGCGGCGCCTCGCCCAACCTGGTCATGCGCAGCATGTTCAGCGGCTCGGCATTGGTTGCGGCGCTGTGCATGCTGGCGGTGGCTTACACCAATGAGGCGAGCAAGGCTATTGGCTTGCTCTGCGTGGCGATGTTTTTCATTCGCTGGTGCGGCATGTATTGGTGCATTCCCTCGATCCTCGGTGGCACCTCGAAAACCGGTGTGCTGGCCGGCACCATGAATTTCTGCGGCAACATGGCCGGGGTGATCGTGCCGATCCTGATCGGGCTGATTGTGCAGTTCACCGGCTCGTATTTCCTGGTGCTGATCTTCTTCGTGGTCATGGCCATGCTGCTGGCGATATTCTCCAGCCTGATCGATTATCGGGAGCGGGGACTGGCGTGAAATGAGTGGAGGGCAGGTGAGCGTTGATATCGAATGTGTGGTGGTCGGGGCCGGCGTAGTTGGCCTGGCGGTGGCCAGGGCGCTAGCCCAAACCGGGCGCGAAGTGATCCTGATCGAAGCCGGCGAGGGCATTGGCGTGGGCATCAGTTCGCGCAATTCAGAGGTGATCCACGCCGGCATCTATTACCCGAGCGGCAGCCTGAAAGCGCAGTTGTGCGTGGAGGGCAAGCAGCGCCTGTACGCCTTTTGCGATGAGCGCAGCGTTGATTATCAGCGCCTGGGCAAGTTGATCGTGGCCACCGATGAAAGCCAGTGCGCGGCATTGCGGACGTTGCTGGAGCAGGGCCGGCGCAATGGCGTCGATGACTTGCACTGGTTGGACGCCGGGCAGGCGCAGTCGCTTGAACCGGCGCTGTCCTGCGTCGCCGCGCTCTGGTCGCCGTCCACCGGGATTGTCGATTCCCATGCGCTGATGCTGGCGCTTCAGGCAGACGCTGAAGCCTCGGGGACTTCGATTGTTTTCCACACACCGCTGTTGTCCGCCCGTTGCACCGAACAAGGTTTCCAATTGCACATGGGCGGCGCACAACCGATGACCGTGAGTTGTCGCGAGTTGGTCAATTGCGCCGGATTGTCCGCGCCCGAGGTGGCGAGCCGGATCGAAGGCTTGCCGTCGCAGCACGTTCCCGAAGCGCGATTGTGCAAGGGCAGCTATTTCAGTTTCAGCGGACGGGCGCCGTTCCGGCATCTGGTCTATCCGGCACCGGAAAGCGCCGGGCTGGGCGTGCACATGACCCTCGACCTCGGCGGCCAGGCGCGGTTCGGGCCCGACGTGGAATGGGTCGACCATATCCATTACCGCGTCGACCCGCGCCGGGCCGACGGGTTCTATCAGGCGATCCGCCGCTACTGGCCGGCATTGCCCGATGACAGCTTGCAACCCGCCTACAGCGGTATCCGCCCGAAAATCACCGGCCCGACCGAACCGGCTGCGGACTTCATCATCAGCGGCCCGGCCGAGCATGGCGTGCCAGGGCTGGTGAACCTGTTCGGAATCGAGTCTCCGGGCCTGACCAGCTGCCTGGCGCTGGCCGACTGGGTGGTGCAGCGCCTGCCGAAATTCTCGTAGCAGCTACCGAGGTCCGCGGTCGTCTGGTGAATCTAACCTTATGCTTAATCAGTATTTCTCAATGCCAGCAGTGTCTCTTTAAGATCACGTCATAACTCGTTATAACAAGTGATCCGCCATGACCGATAACGTTCTATCCCTCAGCAGCATCCCGCTGCACACGCAACTGCGCGATGTGTTGCGCGCCCGCATCCTCGACGGCGAATACCCGCAAGACAGCCAGATGCCCTCCGAAAGCGAACTCGGCGCGCTGTTCAAAGTCAGCCGCATCACCGTGCGCCAAGCCTTGGGCGATCTGCAAAAGGAAGGGCTGATCTTCAAGATTCACGGCAAGGGCACCTTCGTTGCCAAGCCGAAAACCTTTCAGAACGTCAGCACCTTGCAAGGCCTGGCCGAGTCCATGACCGGTCGCGGCTACGAGGTGATCAACCGCCTGCGCAGCTTCAAATTCATCGCTGCCGACAAGCTCGTTGCCGAGCGTTTGCAGGTCGCCGAAGGCGAGACCGTGGCGCAGATCAAACGCGTGCGGCTGATCAACCGCGAGCCGATCTCGCTGGAAATCACCTACTTGCCCCAAGCCATCGGCGAACGGTTGGAGAAGGCTGACCTGGTCACCCGCGACATCTTCCTGATCCTCGAAAACGACTGCGGTTTGGCGCTTGGTCATGCCGACCTGGCCATCGATGCGGTGCTGGCCGACAGCGACCTGACCCAGGCGCTGAATGTCGAGGCCGGTTCGCCGATCATGCGTATCGAGCGTCTGACCCACGATGCCGCAGGCCTTCCCGTGGACTTCGAACATCTTTACTACCGCGGCGATGCCTTCCAGTACCGCTTGCGGATCGACCGGCAAAAAGGGGATCAGGCATGAGTAGAAATACCCTTGAACAGGAATACGACATCGTCGTGATCGGCGGCGGCACGGCGGGGCCAATGGCGGCGATCAAGGCCAAGGAACGCAACCGCGATCTGCGGGTTTTGCTGATCGACAAGGCCAACGTCAAACGCAGCGGCGCGATCAGCATGGGTATGGACGGCCTGAACAACGCGATCATTCCCGGCCACTCGACACCGGAGCAGTACACCAAGGAAATCACCATTGCCAATGACGGCATCGTCAACCAGGCGGCGGTCTACGCCTACGCGACCCACAGCTTCGAAACCCTCTCACAACTGGACCGCTGGGGCGTGAAGTTCGAGAAGGACGAGACCGGCGATTACGCAGTGAAAAAGGTCCACCACATGGGCGCCTATGTGCTGCCGATGCCGGAAGGGCACGACATCAAGAAAGTCCTGTACCGCCAGTTGAAACGGGCGCGGGTCAGCATTACCAATCGCGTCGTTTGCACGCGCTTGCTGACGGACGAAGAGGGCACGGTCAACGGTCTGATGGGCTTCGACTGCCGCACTGCCGATTTCCATGTGATCAAGGCCAAAGCGGTGATCCTCGCCTGTGGTGCCGCCGGACGTCTGGGCCTGCCATCCTCCGGTTACCTGATGGGCACCTACGAAAACCCGACCAACGCCGGCGACGGCTATGCGATGGCGTATCACGCCGGGGCTGAACTGGCGAACCTCGAATGCTTCCAGATCAACCCGTTGATCAAGGACTACAACGGCCCGGCCTGCGCATACGTCACCGGCCCGTTGGGCGGCTACACCGCCAACAACAAGGGCGAGCGCTTCATCGAGTGCGACTACTGGAGCGGGCAGATGATGTGGGAGTTCCACCAGGAACTCGAAAGCGGCAACGGCCCGGTGTTCCTCAAGCTCGATCACCTGGCCGAGGAAACCATCCAGAACATCGAAGAGATCCTGCACAGCAACGAACGGCCGAGTCGCGGCCAGTTCCACGCCAATCGCGGCACCGATTACCGCACGCAGATGGTCGAGATGCACATCTCTGAAATCGGCTTTTGCAGCGGGCATTCGGCGTCCGGCGTGTGGGTCAACGAAAAGGCCGAGACGTCGGTCAAGGGTTTGTACTCGGCGGGTGACATGGCCGCTGTGCCGCACAACTACATGCTCGGCGCGTTCACCTACGGCTGGTTTGCCGGCACCAACGCGGCGGATTTTGTCGCCGGTCGTGAGTTTTCAGCGGTTGATGCCCGGCAGATCGAAACGGAAAAAGCCCGGGTCTACGCGCCACTGGATCGCGAACACGGTCTGCCACCAGCACAAGTGGAATACAAGCTGCGGCGTTTTGTGAACGACTACCTGCAACCGCCGAAAGTGACCAAGAAGATGCAAATCGGCCTGCAACGTTTCAGCGATATCCAGCGCGACCTCGATCAGATCAAGGCCCACAACGCCCACGAACTGATGCGTGCCATGGAAGTCAGCATGATCCGCGACTGCGCCGAAATGGCCGCCCGCGCATCCTTGTTCCGCGCCGAAAGTCGCTGGGGGCTTTACCACTATCGGGTCGACCACCCGCAACGCAACGACAGCGACTGGTTCTGCCATTGCCACCTGAAGAAGGGTGACGACGGCCAGATGACCAGTTTCAAGAAAGCCGTCGAGCCTTACATCATCCCGCTCGATGCCGAAGAAATGCAGGCCTACGACCGGCTGCGGGTCGGCGCGTTTGCGGCCTGAGTATTACAAAAGAGAGAACCGTGAAATGGCCTACCAACCCCAGGAAATCTTCTTCCGCTCCAACGCGCCGGTCACGGTCGACGAGGACCTTTGCATCGCCCACAAAGGCTGCACCGTGTGCGTCGACGTCTGCCCGATGGACCTGCTGGCCATCAACCCGGCTACGCAGAAAGCCTACATGGCCTTCGACGAATGCTGGTACTGCATGCCGTGCGAAAAGGACTGCCCGACTGGTGCCGTGAAAGTCGAAATCCCTTATTTATTGCGCTGACTGACAGGACGCCTTCGCGAGCAAGCCCGCTCCCACAGGGGATCGAGGCCAAGCGGAGATCTTGCGTACACCCGGTAATCTGTGGGAGCGGGCTTGCTCGCGAAGAGGCCAGCCCAGACAACATAAAACGCTACCCGGCCACCCCCGGACGCTTGCTTCAAAACACCCCTCGTTTCCCACCACGCCCTGATCGTGGCGGAGACGAACATCCTATAAATGATTCGAGGGGATTCACCCATGTCTTTGCCAACATCGCTGCGCGCAGCATTTGCCGGTCTGGTACTGGCTTCGTTTACCTTATCGGCCTCCGCCGAAACCATCCGCATTGCCATCGGCACCCAGGACACCACGATCAACTGCGCCGCTGGCGGCCTGTTGATTCGCGAGCTTGGCCTGCTGGACAAATACCTGCCCCACGACGGCCAGTACAAGGACGCCCAATACGACGTCGAGTGGAAGAACTTCACCAGCGGCGCGCCTCTGACCAACGAGATGGTTGCCGGCAAACTCGACTTCGGCGCCATGGCCGATTTCCCGGGTTCGTTCAACGGGGTGGCGTTCGAAACCGCCGGCAAGCACAGCCTGTTCATCAGCGTGCTGTCGGGCAGTATCAAAGGCAGCGGCAATGGCATCGTGGTGCCGAGTGCTTCGGGTGTGCAGTCTTTGGCGGAGTTGAAGGGCAAGACCATTTCCGTGCCATTCGCATCCACCGCCCATGGCATGTTGCTGCGCGCCGTGGCCGCTCAAGGTTGGGATCCGCTCAAAGACGTCAACATCATCGCCCAGCCGCCGGAAGTCGCAGGCTCGGCATTACAGGCCGGGAAAATCGACGCCCACGCTGACTTCGTGCCGTTCGCCGAACTGTTCCCGAGCCGTGGTTTTGCTCGCAAGGTCTATGACGGTTCTCAAGCCAATACGCCAACCTTCCACGGCGCGCTGGTGGATCAGGCCTACGCGAAAAAGTACCCGGAAATCGTCGTCGCTTACCTGCGCGCCAGCATCGAAGCCAATCAATTGCTGGCGGCTGAACCGGAGAAGTACAGCGAGCTGATCGCCAAGGTCACCGGCGTCGATGCCGAGGTCAATTACCTGTTCCACGGCCCGCTCGGCGTGCAAACCCGCGACCTGAGTTGGAAGCCGGAATACCGTAAGGCCGTGGGCACCGCCATCGATACCCTCAAGCTGTTGAAGAAGGCGGATCGTGGGCTCGATCTCAATACCTTCATCGATGACCAATACATCCGCGCCGCGTTCAAGGCGTCGAACCTGGACTACACCGCGCAATTGGCCAACTACGGGCAGACGCCGCTCAAAGGCGTGGATGCGGCGAGCGGCAAAGCCATCACCGACTTCAGCCATGTGGCGGAGATCTGGGTGCGTGGCGAGCCGAAAGTCCGGCAATACGCTTCGGCAGAGTCGGCGTTCAGCGCATTGGCCAGTTTGAAATCCGAAGGTAAAAACATCCGAGCGGTATATGCCCAGGCGAGTGACAGCGGGATCAAATTGCTGGCAGATCAGGCGTGGTTTGCCAGTGACGCCAAGGGTCGCCTCAGTGCATTCCTGCTCAAAGGCCAGGCCCAACAATTCGCCACGGCCCAGGGCGGCAAAGTCCTCGACTTCACCGACGCCACCACCCAGGCCGTTGCCACCCGCTAAACCCCACAATCCCACTGTAGGAGCTGTCGAGTGAAACGAGGCTGCGATCTTTTGATCTTGTCTTTAAAAGTCAAAAGATCGCAGCCTCGTTTCACTCGACAGCTCCTACAGGGGGGGTGGTTGTCATCTGGAGATGTGTATGTCTGGATCATATTTACGCTGGATTCCAAGAGCCGCCTCATTGCTGCTCTGCCTGCTGTTCTGGCAACTCGCCGCCAGCCATCACTGGAACCTCGGCCTGGTCACCTTCGCCAATGTTCCAACGCCACTGTCAGTGATTCAGGCTGCCCTGGGCCTCGGCGATTCCGGCAAACTCGCCCAGCACCTGAGCAGCAGCCTCAGCCGGGTCTTCGCCGGTTACCTCGCGGCGCTGGTCATCGGCATCGCTTTGGGCCTGGCCATCGGCCGCTCGAAATGGGCCGAGGACTTGTTGCTGCCACCCTTGGAAGTCCTGCGCCCAATCCCCGCCGTCGCCTGGATCCCCCTGGCCATCCTGATGTTCCCATCCTCGGAACTGTCGATGGTCTTCATCACCTTCACCGGCGCGCTGTTCCCGATCCTGCTCAACACCGTGCACGGCGTCGAAGGCGTCGACCCAAGGCTGATCGCCTCGGCCAAAAGCCTCGGGGCAGGGCACCGGGCGATTCTGCTGGAAGTAATCCTGCCGGGCGCCGCGCCGAGCATCATCACCGGCCTGGCCATCGGCATGGGCACCTCGTGGTTCTGCCTGGTCACCGCGGAAATGATCTCCGGTCAGTTCGGCATCGGCTATTACACCTGGGAGTCCTACACCATCCAGAACTACGCCGACATCGTCGTCGGCATGTTGCTGATCGGCGTACTCGGGATGGGCAGCAGCCTGCTGATCAAACGTCTGGGCGGGCTGTTCACGCCGTGGCACCGACCACGAGGAAAAGCCTGATGAGCGTGATGCAAACCCCTGAAGGGCGGATCGACATCCGCCAATTGTCCATCGTCCTCGGCGAAGACCAGCACGCCTTCGAAGCCGTACAAGGCCTCGACTGCCAGATCGAGCCGGGACAATTCGTCTGCATTCTCGGGCCGTCCGGTTGCGGCAAATCGACCTTGCTCGGCGCATTGGCCGGGCATCTGCAGTCCTATACCGGAACACTGAAAGTCGACGGCGCGCAGGTATCAGGTCCATCACCCCAGCGCGGTATGGTCTTCCAGCACCACACCTTGTTTCCATGGCGCACCGTGCGCGACAACGTGGCTTTCGGCCTGAAAATGCGCGGCATCGGCAAAACCGAACGCCACAAAGCGGCTGATGAAATCCTTGCGCTGGTAGGCCTGGACGGCTTCGCAGACCGCTGGCCCGACCAGCTCTCCGGCGGCATGCAGCAGCGGGTGGAGATCGCCCGGGTGCTGATCAATCGTCCGCGTCTGTTGCTGATGGACGAACCCTTCGGCGCCCTCGACGCGCTGACCCGGCTGAACATGCAGGAACTGCTGCTGGACATCTGGACGCGAATTCGCACCACCGTGGTGTTCGTCACCCATGACATCGATGAAGCGCTGTTCCTCGCCGATCGCCTGCTGGTCATGAGCTCGCGTCCCGGTCGCATCATTGAAGACCTGCGCCTCGACTTCCCCCGGCCACGCACCACCGAACTGGTGACCAGCCATGAGTTCTCCCGCTTGAAACGCCATTGCCTCGAATTACTGCGTCACGAAGACGGTCGGCAGCTGCCGCGCCTGAACCCTCTCGGACTGCCTCCTGAAAACAAACTGCCGCGATTTGCCCTATGACCTCTCTATTCGATGTAACCGACAACGACGACATTCTTGCCCTGCAACCGCGCCTCACGGATGAAGATCCCGGCGTGCGCAGAATTGCCTTGATCGAACTGGCCGACCTCGAAGAACCGGACGGTTTGATGTGGCTGGTCAATCGCCTGGCTGAGGACCCGACCGAAGAGGTCCGCGCCGAGGCCGCGCGCTTGCTTGAAGCCTGGGAGGACGAGCCGGTGGTCGAAGCGTTATGCCAGGCCCTGACCGATCCCTCTTCGGCGGTGCAGGCCGCGGCTGCGCAAAGTCTCAGCCTGCTCAAGAGCGAGGCGGCGGGCAGGGTGATTCTGCCGTGGACCGGGCATACCGACATCAGCGTGCGTATCGCCGCGTTCAGGGCGTTGCGGGAGTTGCGCTTTCCCGATGCCGCTGCCGCCGCCATCGTTGCCTTGAACGATAAAGACGCCGGCGTTCGTCGCGAAGCGGTCGGCGTGCTTGGCTGGCTCAAACAGCTCGATGCCTTGCCGGCCCTGGCAAAATTGGCCAGCGACGACCCGGACACCGAAGTCCGCCGCGCCGCCACCGGCGCCCTCGGCCTGGCCTCCGATGCGCAAGTGTTGCCGGCCCTGCGCCAGGCCTTGCAGGACCAAGCCTGGCAAGTGCGCGAAGAAGCCGCGACGACGTTGGGCAAGGTCGGCCACATAGACGCCGGTGCCGCCCTGGTCGACGCCCTGAGCGACGCTTACTGGCAAGTCCGCCTGCGCGCCACCCGCAGCCTCGGCCGTTTGCGTTACGTCCCGGCCCTCGACGCGCTGATCGAAACCCTCGGCCATCGCATCAGCAACCTGCGCAAGGAAGCCGCGCTGGCCCTCGGCGAACTGAACGATAAAGGCGCCATCGCCCCCTTGCAGGCCGCCCAGGACGACGGCGACCCTGAAGTGCGCAAAGCCGTGCGCATCGCCTTGAGTCAGCTGCAATGAACCCTTTGGCGATTGGTAATTCCCAAGGCAAACAACAGCTGCGATTGAACTGGCCGGATGGTCGTGAGCAGCTGCTGGATCATGCCAAGTTGCGCCGACAGTGCCCGTGTTCGCAATGTCGTGCATTTCGGTTGCAGGGGCTGACGGTGAAAGTCGACGCGCGCATCCGCGTGATCGAACTCAACCAACAGGGCTATGGCCTGCAACTGATCTTCAGCGACGGCCACGACCGCGGAATCTACCCGTGGCCCTACCTCGCGGACCTGACCTGATCCTCCCTCTCTGACTTGACCCGAACTCTGTAGGAGCTGTCGAGTGAAACCAGGATCAAAAGATCGCAGCCTCGTTTCACTCGACAGCTCCTACAAAGAACCGGTCTGGTCGGAGAATGACGTGTGTATCGCGAGCATAGTGGCGAGTGTCAGCCAACCTTCCTGACCGCCCTCGCTCCCTGTAGGAGCTGTCGAGTGCAACGAGGCTGCGATCTTTTGACTTTGCTTTTTAATAACCAGGATCAAAAGATCGCAGCCTCGTTGCACTCGACAGCTCCTACAAGGATCAGGTCTGGTCGGAGAGGGACGTGTGTATCGCGAGCATAGTGGCGAGTGTCAGCAAACCTTTCTGACCGACTTCGCTCCCTGTAGGAGCTGTCGAGTGAAACGAGGCTGCGATCTTTTGACTTTGTTTTTTAAAAATCAGGATCAAAAGATCGCAGCCTCGTTGCACTCGACAGCTCCTACAAGGATCAGGTCTGGCCGGAGAAGGACGTGTGTATCGCGAGCATAGTGGCGAGTGTCAGCAAACCTTCCTGACCGCCCTCGCTCCCTGTAGGAGCTGTCGAGTGAAACGAGGCTGCGATCATTTGACTTTGCTTTCTTTGAAAATCAGGATCAAAAGATCGCAGCCTCGTTTCACTCGACAGCTCCTACAAAGAACCGGTCTGGCCGGAGAAGGGCGTGTGTATCGCGAGCATAGTGGCAAGTGTCAGCCAACCTTTCTGACCGCCCTCGCTCCCTGTAGGAGCTGTCGAGTGCAACGAGGCTGCGATCTTTTGACTTTGCTTTTTAATAACCAGGATCAAAAGATCGCAGCCTCGTTTCACTCGACAGCTCCTACAAGGATCAGGTCTGGCCGGAGAAGGGCGTGTGTATCGCGAGCATAGTGGCGAGTGTCAGCAAACCCATCTGACCGCCCTCGCTCCCTGTAGGAGCTGTCGAGTGCAACGAGGCTGCGATCTTTTGACTTTGCTTTTTAAAAACCAGGATCAAAAGATCGCAGCCTCGTTGCACTCGACAGCTCCTACAAGGAACCGGTCTGGCCGGAGAGGGACGTGTGTATCGCGAGCATAGTGGCGAGTGTCAGCAAACCCATCTGACCGCCCTCGCTCCCTGTAGGAGCTGTCGAGTGCAACGAGGCTGCGATCTTTTGACTTTGTTTTTTGAATATCAAGATCAAAAGATCGCAGCCTCGTTGCACTCGACAGCTCCTACAAGGAACCGGTCTGGCCGGAGAAGGGCGTGTGTATCGCGAGCATAGTGGCGAGTGTCAGCCAACCTATCTGACCGCCTCGCTCCCTGTAGGAGCTGTCGAGTGCAACGAGGCTGCGATCTTTTGACTTTGTTTTTTAATAACCAGGATCAAAAGATCGCAGCCTCGTTTCACTCGACAGCTCCTACAAGGATCAGGTCTGGCCGGAGAGGGACGTGTGTATCGCGAGCATAGTGGCGAGTGTCAGCCAACTTTTCTGACAACCTCGCCCCCTGTAGGAGCTGTCGAGTGCAACGAGGCTGCGATCTTTTGACTTTATTTTTTAATAATCAGGATCAAAAGATCGCAGCCTCGTTGCACTCGACAGTTCCTACAGGGGGCGGTGGGGGTTAGAAGGATTTGCTGATGCTGGCCACGACGGTCGCGGTGCAGACATCTCCATAACCCCAATTACTGATGCACTGGCTTTTCGACAGGTCAGTGTCGATGTAACTCAAGCCCAGCATCACACCGGCCAGTTCGTGGGACAGTTTGACTTCCCATTCGCGGTACGAGTCTTCGGCTTCGCCCGACATCGTGTACAGGTGCGGGTCCTTGAAATCCATGTTGCCGTAGCGCAGTTTCAGGCCTGTGTCGTAAGGCAACTCGGTTTCATAACCAACGTAGCTGTAGAGCGAGCTCTGCTTGCTGTCGATGCCCGGCGCATCGGCGGAGTAATAGGCCGCCAGCTTCACGCCATAAGCGCTGAGGATTGCGTAGGTCTCGCCCTGGTTGAACTGACTTTCCTTGGGGTAAGCGTATTTGAGATAGCCGAGGTCCAGGCTGACGGCATCGGTCATTTGCCAGAGCCAACCGGCGTAGTAATCGACTTCCTGTCGGGTCTTCAAACCGCCACCGAAATCGACGTTTGAACTCCATGCGCCGAGGTAAAGGCCGCTGCTGTGCGCCAGGGTCAAACCGGCCTGCACCGCAGGGTCATTCTGGGTTTGCGAAATGCCACGGGTGCGGTAGTCGCTGGCCAGAGTCAGGTCGACCAGCAGGGCGAAATCGTCATTCAAGGGCAACGCCTGGCTGCTCAAGGGCAGCAGGCTCAAGGAACCGAGGGCGAACAGGGTGAAAGCTTTCATGGGGAGCGTCCCGTTATTGTGATTGTTATGGGCAGATTTTTTACGGCAAGGCTGCGCCGAACCCCGGCGACGAACGCGGGGCAGGGCAGCGGGTGAAGCTGATTTTTCTTAGAGAGTCGGTGCGTAAACTTCGCGACCAGCGAACCAGGTTTGCAGCACCTGAGTGTCGTGCAGGGCTTTGTTGTCGACGCTGAACACGTCACGGTCCAGCACGATGAAATCGGCTTGCTTGCCGGGGCTCAACGAGCCGATTTGCTTCTCCAGCCCGATGGTGCGCGCAGCGTTCAGGGTGTAGGCATAGAACATCGTTTCGCGATCGATGCGCTCATCGGCATTCAACACCCCCAGCGGACCTTCCCGGGTGATCGCCTGGGCCATGGCGTTCCACGGATTCGGTGAAGACACCGCCCAGTCACTGGCACCGGCGATGGTCGCGCCCTGTTTGAGCAGCGAGTGCGCCGGGTATTGGTAACGGAAGGCCTGCGCGCTGACATACGGCTTGATCATGTCCAGGGTGTATTCGTCGGCGCTGGCCCACAGCAGTTGCATCGAGGCGATGACGTTGAGCGGCTTGAACCGTGCGAACTCTTTCGGGTTGACCATTTGCAGGTGAGTGATCGAGTGGGTCACGCCGCTCTGGCGATCCTTGCGCGCCTGGGCGATGCCGTTCAGAGATTCACGCACCGCGCGGTCGCCGATGGCGTGGATGTGCACCAGCCAGCCGCGCTGATCGATGGCGCTGACCAATTCTCCGAAGTGCTTCGGATCGATCAGCAGTTCGCCCTGTTTGTGCGAGTTGCTATACGGATCGATCATCGCCGCGCTCTGCGCCGGGTATTCGATCACGCCGTCGGCGAAGATCTTGATCCCGGGCAAGGTCAGGTTCGGGATGCCCTGGAATTGCTGACGGACCTTGTCCAGAGTGTCGAGATCGGCCGGCACGCTTTTCGGGTTGGCCACCAGCAGCGCGGCGACGTGGGCGCTCATGCCGCCGCTTTCGGCCAGCGCTTTGTACACCGGCAGCACGCCGACGGTCTTCTCCGTGGGTTTGAGCGCGAACACCGGCTCGCCGGGCGCGGCGTTGGCGGCGGGGTCCATCCAGGCGGTGATGCCCAGGCTGTTGTTGTAACGCACGGCGGATTGCGCGGCTTTCAACATGTCGGCGGGGCTCGGCACCGGCATCTTCGAGGCGACGCGATCCCAGCCGGCGTCCACCAGGAAACCGTTGGGGCTGCCATCGGCGAGTTTGCCGATGGTGTCTTTCTCGGCGTCCGGCAATGACTTGAGCATCGCGGCATCAATCCCGGCGCGTTCGAGCATCACGTTGTTGGCCCACGCGGTGTGGTGATCGCTGCCGGTGAACACCACGGGCACCTTGGCCCATTCGCCACTGTTGAATTTCTTGCCGAAGGCTTCGGCCTGAGCCCAATAAGTCGAACTCATGCCGGCCACGCTCAGCACATCGCCATGCTTCGCCTTGCCGTCATCGCGCCAGGCTTTCAGGCGTTTTTCCAGTTCGTCGAGGTCGACCACCTCGTCTTCCATATTGGCCGAGACCATTTCCAGGCCGCCAAAAACCGCATGGGAATGGCTGTCGATCAGGCCGGGCATCAGGGCCTTTCCGCCGAGATCGACGACTTGGGTGCCCGACGCGATCAGGGCCTTGATCTGCGCATCGCTGCCTACTTGCAGCACTTTGCCGTCCTGTACCGCCAACGCCTGCACCTTCGGTTGGGTGCGGTCGGCGGTGAAAATCTTGCCATTGATCAGCACCAGATCGGCGGCGGCCATGGCTTCCATCGAGGCAAAACTGACTGCGACCATCAATAGATTCGGAATGAATCTTTTCATTGAATGTTTCCTTGTTATTGCGTCTGATGGCCAGATTAGTGGCTTGTCACGGCCAGCAGAACGCCTCGCTCACGAAAAACGTTTTTGCCTGAATGGAAAAAGAATGGACAAGTTGGGTGCATTGAAAATGTTCGTGGTCACGGCGCAACTGGGCAGTTTCAGCCGCGCCGCCGAGCAATTGGGCAAGACCCCGTCGGCCCTGACCAAAGCGGTCAACCACTTGGAGGCGGAGCTCGGCGCCCGGTTGTTCGAGCGCAGCACCCGGCGGATTTTGCTGACCGAATCGGGGCGTCTTTATCTGGAAACCGCGCGCCAGGTGTTGCAGAGGCTGGAGGAGGCCGGCGAGGAAATCGAACAGTTGCAGCATGGCCTGCGCGGCAACCTGAAAATCACCGCGCCGCTGGCGTACGGGCAGGCTTTTCTGGATCAGGTGTGCGGCGGTTTTCTGGAGCAATACCCGCAGATCAACCTGCAAGTGGATTTGTGCGACGAGTTCGTCAATCTGCTGGAAAGCGGCTACGACCTGGCCTTGCGCGAGGGCCATGACGATTTGCCGGGGCTGATTGCTCGCGTCGTCGGCAGCAATCGTCTGGCCTTGTGCGCCAGCCCTGACTATCTGGCGCGCAAGGGGTTGCCGGTCACGCCGGACACCCTCGATGACCACGAATGGCTGCTCTACCGTCATCCGCTGCTCAGCCGCGAATTCTGGTGGGCCGAGCGCGACGGGCAGCGCTTGAGCCTGCCCCAACCGCAGTCACCACGGTTGCGCAGCGACAATTACGACCTGTTGCTGGCCAACGCACTGGCCGGGCGCGGCGTGTTGCACACGCCGCTATGGAGCGCCGCGCCGTACATCGCCGACGGGCGGCTGGTGCGGGTGATGGCCGATTACGACATCGATCCGGACAGCTTTGGCTCACACATCCTGGCGGTGTACCCCAGTCATCGGCGGGCCACCGCGAAAGTGCTGGCCTTCATCGATTACATCGCAGGTTTCCTGGCGTCCCGCGGGTTGAATGACGACGTGGTTCCCCTGTAGGAGCTGTCGAGTAAAACGAGGCTGCGATCTTTTGATCTTGATCTTTTTAAAAGCAAGATCAAAAGATCGCAGCCTCGTTCTACTCGACAGCTCCTACATAGCTCCTACATAGCTCCTACATAGCTTCTGCATGTCGTCTGCAAGTCCTTGCCAGGAAAATGCCGAAAGAGTACAAATGTACTCCATGACGACTTTAACTCCCCGCCGTACCGCCATCCTGACTTTTATCCGCGATCGAATCGCGGAGCACGGTCAGTCCCCGAGCCTCGCTGAAATCAGCGAGGCGTTTGGTTTTGCCTCTCGCAGCGTGGCGCGCAAGCACGTGCTGGCGCTGACCGAAGCCGGATTTATCGAGGTCAACCCGCATCAGGCCCGAGGCATTCGTTTGCTCGGGCAACCGGCGCGGCCCGAGTTGCTGGACATTCCGGTGCTCGGCCGGGTCGCGGCGGGTGCGCCGATCGGTGCCGATGCCGAGGTGCACAGCCGCTTGCTGCTCGATCCGTCGATCTTCTCGCGGGTGCCGGACTACATGCTGCGGGTTCAGGGTGATTCGATGATCGAGGACGGCATTCTCGACGGTGACCTGGTGGGCGTACACCGCAATCCCGAGGCGTTCAACGGCCAGATCGTCGTGGCGCGGCTCGACGGCGAAGTCACCATCAAGCGTTTCGAACGGATCGGCGACGTTGTCCGGTTGCTGCCACGCAACCCGGCCTATCAGCCGATCATCGTCGAGGCCACTCAGGACCTGGCCATCGAAGGGGTGTTCTGCGGTCTGGTGAGGCAAGGGTGATGGGCGCCGTCGTTGCGCTGGATACGCTGTTCAATGGCGGCCAGGTCTGGAAGGGCCGGCCTGCGCCACCGGCGGTCAGCCCGCAACCCACCGGGCATGCCGCGCTGGACGCGGCGTTGCCCACCGGCGGTTGGCCGGAAGCGGCCCTGACTGAAATCCTCCTGGCCGGGCAGGGCGTTGGCGAGTTGCAACTGGTGTGGCCGGCGCTGGCGCGGCTGTCGGCGGCGGGCGAGCGCATTGTGCTGGTGGCGCCGCCCTACGTGCCGTATCCCCAAGCCTGGCAGAACGCCGGGGTCGATCTGCGCCAGTTGTCGATCATCCAGGCCAGCGAGCGCGATGCGCTGTGGGCGGCGGAACAATGCCTGCGTTCGGGCAGTTGCGGTGCTGTGCTGTGCTGGCCGCACAAGGCCGATGACCGCGCTTTGCGGCGCTTGCAGGTGGCGGCGGAAACCGGCTCGACCCTGGCGTTCGCCTACCGCTCGATCAATGAAGCCATCAACCCTTCGCCCGCGGCCCTGCGCATCGCCATTGATGCCCGGCCTGCGCAATTGCGCGTACTCAAGTGTCGGGGCGGGTTGGCCCGTTCGGCGCCGATTGCCTTCCCCGTGGGGCATTGAGGTTGCCATGCGCTGGGTCTGCATTCTCTTCCCGCAATTGGCGCTGGACGCGGTACTGCGTCAGCGCCCCGATCCCGATGAACCGTTGGCGCTGCTGACGGGCCCGGCACAACGACGGGTGCTGCAAGCGGTCAACGCTCCGGCGCGGGCGCTGGGCTTACGTCCGGGCCAGTCGATGACTGCCGCGCAAGCCTTGAGCAAAGGCTTTGTCACGGCCGAATACGACGTCGCCGAGATCGAACACTGGCAGCAGTTCCTGGCGGCCTGGGCCTATCGCTTCAGCTCTCAGGTCAGCGTGCATTACCCGCGTGCCGTAGTGTTTGAGATCGAGTCCAGCCTGGGGTTGTTCGGGCCTTGGCCGCAGTTCGAGGCGAGGTTGCGTGCCGAACTCGGCGAACTGGGCTTTCGTCATCGCATCGTCGCCGCGCCCAACCCGGTGGCTGCGCGGGTGTTGGCCAACGTGTATGACGGTCTGGTGGTGCCGGACGATCAAGCCTTGCGCTATCACCTTGGGCAATTGCCGGTCGATCGGGTTGCCCTGGAACCGGCGGTGGCCACGGCGTTGTCGCGCATGGGGCTGCGCACCTTGAGTCAGGTGCAGGCGTTGCCGCGCAATAGCCTGGCGCGACGGTTCGAGGCACAGGTACTCAAGCACTTGGATGCGCTGTTCGGCGAGCGGCGGCTGGCGCTGGCGTTCTACCTGCCGCCGGACCGGTTTGATGTGCGCATCGAGCTCAATTTCGATGTGCAGTCCCATCAGGCGCTGCTGTTTCCGTTACGTCGCTTGACCGGCGATCTGTCGGCCTTCCTCTGCGGCCGCGACAGTGGCGTCCAGCGTTTTGATCTGCACCTGGAACACGCCGGTTTGCCGGACACGGTGATCAAGGTCGGCCTGCTCAGCGCCGAGCGCGATCCGGCGATGCTCTTCGAACTGGCCCGGGGGCGGCTGGAGCAGGTGCAGGTCGAGGCCCCGGTGCGCGGTTTCCGGTTGCGCGCCGAAGACCTGCCGAGCTTCGTCCCGCAGCGTCAGGAACTGTTCGACGACCGTCCGCAGCAGTCCTTGCCCTGGGAGCAACTGCGCGAACGCTTGCGCGCACGGCTCGGCGATGACGCGGTGCACGGCTTGCGCTTCCAGGCCGATCACCGACCTGAGTGCGCGTGGCAGGCACGGGCCGACAGTCAACTGTGTGCGGGCTTGGCGGGGGTGCAGCGTCCGGGCTGGTTGCTGACGGAGCCGCAAGCCGTACACGAAGGCTCGACGCGGATCCTCATGGGGCCGGAGCGTATCGAGTCCGGCTGGTGGGACGGCGATGACGTGCGCCGCGATTACTACCTGATCGAAACCCGTTCCGGCCAGCAGGGCTGGGCCTACCGTGCAGTGGGTGAGGGCGGTCCGCTGTGGCTGCAAGGCTGGTTTGCATGAGCGTTGAATATGCGGAGCTGCACTGTCTGTCGAACTTCAGTTTCCAGCGCGGTGCGTCCAGTGCCCTCGAACTGTTCCAACGGGCGAAAAAGCACGGCTATCAAGCGCTGGCGATCACCGATGAATGCACCCTGGCCGGCATCGTCCGCGCCTGGCAAGCGGCCAGGTCGGTGGAGCTGCCGCTGATTATCGGCAGCGAAATACGCATCGAGGACGGTCCGAAACTGGTGCTGCTGGTGGAAAACCTTGAGGGTTACCAGAGCCTGTGCCGGTTGATTACCCGGGCGCGGCGCCGTACCCAGAAAGGCCAGTATCAGGTGCTGCGTGAGGACTTCAGCGAGCCGATGCCAGGGCTGTTGGCGTTGTGGGTGCCGGACGCGCTCGATGATTTTGCCAGCGGTCACTGGCTGAAACAGACGTTCACCGAGGGCCTGTGGCTGGCGGTGCAGTTGCATCGCGGGCAGGACGACACCCGGCGACTGGACGCACTGCTGAGCCTGGCGCGTGAGCTGCGGATTCCAGCGGTGGCCAGCGGCGATGTGCACATGCACACCCGTGGACGGCGCGCCTTGCAGGACACCATGACGGCGATCCGTCATCACCTGCCGGTGGCCGAGGCCGGGTTGCGGCTGCATCCGAACGGCGAGCGGCATGTGCGCAGCCTCGATGCCCTGCAAGCGATCTACCCGCAAGCGCTGCTCGATGAAACGCTGACCATTGCCCGGCGCTGCACCTTTGACCTCGGTCAGTTGCGTTATCAGTATCCCCGCGAACTGGTGCCGGAAGGCCAGACAGCCACGTCCTGGCTGCGGCATCTGACCGACGAGGGGATTGCATGGCGCTGGCCCGATGGTCCGCAAGCCAAGGTGCTGGTGCAGATCGACAAGGAGCTGGAGCTGATCGCCGAGCTGGGCTATGAAAGCTACTTCCTCACGGTGCACGACATTGTGCGATTCGCCCGTGAGCAACAAATCCTCTGTCAGGGTCGTGGGTCTGCGGCGAATTCGGCGGTGTGTTTTGCCTTGGGCATCACGGAAATCGACCCGGATCGCACCACGCTGTTGTTCGAACGCTTTCTCTCCAAAGAACGCAATGAACCGCCGGACATCGACGTCGATTTCGAACACGAACGGCGCGAAGAAGTCTTGCAGTATGTGTTCCAGCGCTATGGCCGGACCCGCGCCGCGCTCACGGCGGTGGTCAGCACCTATCACGCGGCCGGCGCGGTGCGCGACGTGGCCAAGGCCCTGGGGTTGCCGCCGGACCAGATCAACGCTTTGGCCGACTGTTGTGGCCACTGGAGCGATGTAACGCCTCCCGTGGATCGCCTGCTTGAAGGCGGTTTTGACCCCGAGAGCCCGGTGCTGCGCCGGGTGCTGAGTCTGACCGGGCAACTGATCGGTTTTCCTCGGCATCTGTCCCAGCACCCCGGCGGTTTCGTGATTTCCGAGCAGCCGCTGGACACTCTGGTACCGGTGGAAAACGCCGCCATGGCCGAGCGCACCATCATCCAGTGGGACAAGGACGATCTGGACGCGGTCGGGTTGCTCAAGGTCGATATTCTGGCCTTGGGCATGCTCAGCGCGATCCGTCGCTGTTTTGATCTGCTGCGCCGTCATCGCCATCTGGACTTGAGCCTGGCGACGATTCCGGCCGAAGACTCGCCCACCTACGACATGATCGGCCGTGCCGACACCATCGGCGTGTTCCAGATCGAATCCCGCGCGCAGATGTCGATGCTGCCCAGACTCAAGCCCCGCACCTTCTATGACCTGGTGATCGAGGTGGCGATCGTCCGCCCGGGGCCGATTCAGGGCGGGATGGTGCACCCGTACCTGCGCCGCCGAAACAAGGAAGAACCGGAGGTTTACCCGTCCCCGGCACTGGAAGTCGTGCTCAAACGCACCCTGGGCGTGCCGTTGTTCCAGGAACAGGTGATGCAGATTGCGATTGTCGCCGCCGACTACAGCCCCGGCGAGGCCGATCAGTTGCGTCGCTCCATGGCCGCCTGGAAACGCCATGGCGGACTCGAACCGCACAAGGATCGACTGGCCGCCGGGATGAAGAAAAACGGCTACACGGCCGAGTTCGCCGCGCAGATCTTCGAACAGATCAAAGGCTTCGGCAGCTACGGTTTCCCCGAGTCCCACGCCGCCAGTTTCGCCTTGCTGACCTACGCCAGTTGCTGGTTGAAATGCCACGAACCGGCGGCCTTCGCCTGTGCGCTGATCAACAGCTGGCCCATGGGTTTCTACAGCCCGGACCAGATTCTGCAGGACGCGCGTCGGCATCATTTGCAGATTCGTCCGGTGGACGTGCGCGCCAGTGACTGGGATTGCAGCCTCGAACCGATCACTGGCGCGCAACCGGCGATTCGCATGGGGCTGCGGATGATCAAGGGCTTTCGCGAGGACGATGCCCGGCGCATCGAGGCGGCGAGGGCGAAGGGAATATTTGTCGACATCGCCGACCTAGGCGAACGCGCGCGGCTCGATGCCCGTGCCCAGGAGCAACTGGCCGATGCCGGTGCGCTACGGGGCCTGGCCGGTGACCGTCATCGGGCGCGCTGGGAAGTGGCGGGGGTGCAGAAGCAGCTCGGTTTGTTTGCCGGTTTGCCGAGTCAGGAAGAACCTGCGATCTATCTGCCCAAACCCACGGTGGGCGAGGATTTGCTGGCCGATTACAACAGTGTCGGCACCACCCTCGGCCCGCATCCGCTGGCGTTGCTGCGCGGTGAGTTGAAAGCCCGGCGTTGTCGCAGCTCGAAAGAACTGATGGAGGTCGAACACGGGCGACCGGTCAGCGTCGCCGGGCTGGTCACCGGTCGGCAGCGGCCGGGTACGGCCAGTGGCGTGACCTTCGTTACCCTGGAAGACGAGTTCGGCAACATCAACGTCATCGTCTGGCGCGACCTCGCCGACCGGCAACGAAAGGTCCTCGTCGGCTCGCAATTGCTCAAGGTCGATGGCCGCTGGGAAAAGGAAGGCGAGGTGCGACACCTGATTGCCGGACGCTTGAGCGACCTGAGCCCCTTGCTGGACGGCATCAGCGTACGCAGCCGCGATTTCCACTAATCCTCAGCCATGCACAACCCCTGTAGGAGCTGTGTAGGAGCTATGTAGGAGCTGTCGAGTGAAACGAGGCTGCGATCTTTTGATCTTGTTTTTAAAAAAGCAAAGTCAAAAGATCGCAGCCTCGTTTCACTCGACAGCTCCTACAAAGGGAGTGTGGTTGCCAATCTACTGGCGCCAATAAAAATTAAACACTGTCCACGATGATGGCACTTTGGCATAATGCCGGCCGCCGACGTCCCGCACGTCGATGATCGATTCGATTCCCCCTCGCTTTTTCGCCGCTGCCCCCCGCAGCGGTTGGCTATGGCCGTGCCGGGATAAACCGTTTTTTCAGAAGGAATGCACAGTGAGAATGATCTCTCGGATGTTGGTATCGGCGGCAGCGATTGCCCTTTTGGGCAGCATGGCCGGGTGCGCCACCGAAAGCTCGCGCGCCTTGCCGGTCGCCAAAGTCGAAAGCGCCAGCGTGGCGTATGCCGGTGTTCGCGTACCGATGGCGGTCGGCAAGTTCGACAACCGTTCGAGCTACATGCGCGGGATCTTCTCCGACGGCGTGGATCGTCTCGGCGGTCAGGCCAAGACCATCCTGATCACTCACTTGCAGCAAACCAACCGCTTCAGCGTGCTGGACCGCGACAACATGGGCGAGATCCAGCAGGAAGCCGCGATCAAGGGCCAGTCCCAGCGCCTCAAGGGTGCTGACTTTGTGGTCACCGGTGATGTCACCGAGTTCGGCCGCAAAGAGACCGGCGATCACCAGCTGTTCGGCATTCTCGGTCGCGGCAAGACCCAGGTGGCCTACGCCAAGGTCAACCTGAACATCGTCAACATCAGCACGTCCGAAGTGGTTTATTCGACTCAGGGCGCAGGCGAGTACGCCTTGTCCAACCGTGAAATCATCGGCTTCGGCGGCACCGCTGCCTACGATTCGACCCTCAACGGCAAAGTGCTCGACCTGGCCATGCGCGAGGCGATCAATCGCCTGGTGGACGGGATGAACGCCGGGGCATGGAAACCGGGTAACTGATCAAGGTTGATGACAAGGAGCGGTAAAAGCATGTTCAAGACATATGTGTCGTGGGCGCTGATGGCGTCGACATTGCTGGTCAGTGGCCTGTTGGGCGGTTGCGCCGGCCCGAAAACCCTTTATCAGTGGGAAAGCTACCAGCCGGAAGTCTACGAGTACTTCAAGGGTGAAGAGCCCAAGGAAGCCCAGGCCGAAGCGCTGGAACGCGACCTGCAGAAGATCCGGTCGACCGGCAAGACGCCACCGCCTGGCTACCACGCTCACCTGGGTTTGTTGTACCTGAGCATGGGCAAGGACGATCAGATGGTGCAGCAGTTCAGGACCGAGAAAACCCTGTTTCCCGAGTCGACGCCGTACATGGATTTCCTGCTTAAAAACGCCAAGACCGGAGACACCCAATGATTACGCGCGCATTGAAACTGATGGCCGGGTTGCTGGCGCTGGCGCTGCTCGGTGGTTGCGTCAGCCCCAAGACCGTGGACTATTCGGCGTACAAGCAAGCCCGTCCGAAAACCATTCTGGTGCTGCCGCCGCTGAACAACTCGCCGGACGTCAAGGCGTCCTACAGCATGTTGTCGCAGGTCACGTACCCGTTGGCGGAAGCCGGTTACTACGTGCTGCCGATCACCCTGGTCGATGAGACATTCCGTCAGAACGGCCTGACCACACCGGCGGACATTCACCAGGCACCGGCCAACAAGCTGCAGGAAATCTTTGGTGCCGACGCGGCGCTGTACATCACCGTGACCGACTATGGCACTCGCTACATGATTATCAGCAGCGAAACCGTGGTGACCGCCACCGCGAAACTGGTCGATCTCAAGAGCGGCACCACCCTGTGGACCGGCTCGGCTCGGGCGTCGAGCGAAGAGGGCGGCAACAACGGTGGCGGTGGTCTGGTTGGCATGCTGATCACGGCAGCGGTCAAGCAAGTGATCAACAGCTCCACCGACGCCGGCCACCCGATTGCCGGTGTGACCAGTGCGCGACTGCTGTCGGCCGGGCAACCGGCGGGCTTGCTGTACGGACCGCGTTCGCCGAAATACGGCACTGACTGATCTCCACACTCCTGTAGGAGCTGTGTAGGAGCTGTGTAGGAGCTGTCGAGTGAAACGAGGCTGCGATCTTTTGATCTTGCTTTTAAAAAGATCAAGATCAAAAGATCGCAGCCTCGTTTCTCTCGACAGCTCCTACAGGGTTTTTGTGTGACCGCTACTTGGCCTCAGGCCAAAACCGCTCCCCACCTCCAGGCGCATCCGTCCACGCCTGCAATGACCGCGTCGGCAAATCGAAATAATCGCGCGTCCGCGCATAGCCATGCCCACCCATGCGCCCGATCGCGTCCAGCCCCAGCTGATCGATGTACAAGGTTTTCGGGTCGATCAATTCGTCCCGCACATGCGCCATCAACACTTCCCCAAAGATAATCTCCCGCGACTGTCCGATGGACAGCGCCATCATCCGCCGACACTCCAACGCCACCGGCGCCTCGCCAATGCGTGGGCATTTGACCGTGGTGCCGGCAATCGCCGTCAGCCCTGCCGCCGTCAGCTCATCGAAGCCGGGAGCAAACGGCACCGCGCACACATTCATCGCCTCCACCAGCGCATCGCTGACGATGTTGACGGTGAATTCCTGATTGAGCTGGATATTGCGGGTGGTGTCCTTGGGGCTTTGATCGCCGTAGTTTTCCACGCCCAGCGCGAGGATTGGCGGGTCGGCGGACAGCGCATTGAAGAAGCTGAACGGCGCGGCATTGATCCGGCCTTCGCCGTCAATGGTGGTGACCAGCGCAATCGGCCGAGGCACCACGCTGCCGATCAGAATCTTGTATTTGTCCCGTGCACTCATTTTGCTGAAGTCGAAGCTTTGCATAGGCAGACATCTCTAAAGAAGGGGATCAATTGCGCTCAGCGGCGCGTGTGCGCTGTAGTCGTCGGCGAACGGAATGGCCGGTTTGAACAGGGTTTTCCAGTCCGGTTGGCCAAAGGCCCGGTTGCTGTGGCTGCGCATCAGTTTTTCGAATTGTTGTTGGGCCTGGCGTTGCAGGGCGGGGTAGTCGACGCCCTGGACCTGGCCTTCCTGCATGACACAGCGGCCGTCGATGTAACTGGCGATGCAGTCATCACCGCGACCGGCCAGCACCAGGTTTTTCAGCGGATCGAACAACGGCCCCAGGTGCAAACCACGAAGGCTGAACACCGTGATGTCCGCCTTGGCTCCGGTTGCCAGACGGCCGATATCGTCGCGGCCCAAGGCTTTGGCGCCGCCGAGCGTGGCGGCGTTGTACATGTCCAGCGTGCTGGTCAGAGCGCTGCTGCCTTCCATCAAACGTGCGATGTTCAACCCCTGGCGCATGTTCTCCAGCAAATCCGCCGGCCAGGTGTCGGTGCCCAAGGCGAAGTTGATGCCCCTGGCCCGATAACGGCCAAAGGAATTCAGCGCCTCACCGTCACGGGCAAACACCACGGGGCAATGCACCAGACTGGCGCCGCCATCCACCACCCGTTGCAGGTCGTCGTCGCCTGAGGTGTAGATGCCGTGGGGCAGCAGGCTGCGCGGAGTCAGTAGCTCTAATCGCTGCAACCAGCGCAGCGGCGACACCCCGCGCAGGTGCTCGACCATCGCCACCTCGCCGAGCCCTTGGCAGCAATGCAGACGCATTGGTGCGTTCAGTTCGCGACTGAGTGCGGCGGTGCGTTGCAGCAGCGCCGGGGTGCAGGTCTGGATGCGATCCGGTAACAGCGCACCACGAATCAAACCGTCGTGCGATCCCTCGAAATCATGGAAAAACCGAACTGCCGCATCGAGCCCGGCCATTCCCCGCGCTTCATCCCACTGATGCCCGAGGGTGCCATCGGCACGCCAATAACTCATGCCGCTCATGTAGCAGGGGCCAAGGTAAGTCCGCAGCCCCAACTCGGCAGCCACGCCAGCGACGGCAGCAAATTCGTCGTAGGTTTCGGCCCACTCGCGGTAATACATCGAAGTGATCGGCATCGCTGTGGTGATGCCGTTGCGGATCAACTGGGTGAAGGCGTAGCGGTATTTGAAGACTTCTTCATCGGGGTTGAAACTCTCACGCGGACCTGTCGCCAGATAGTCCTCGGACCACATCCGGCCCATGTCGCGCTCATCGCCGTTGTCCAGCGTCAGCACCGTGGAGTCGAGATCGCCCAGCGCATCCAGATCGATGAAACCCGGGCCGATCAGCGCGTTGCCATAGTCGATCCATTGATCCACTGGCCCCGCATAACCACGCCCGACAAACAAAATGCTCGAACCTTCGAACACCACTTCGCCGTCGCGCCACAGCACGTGCTGCGTCCCGTCGAACCCGACCACGCAACTGGCCTTCAGACCGATGCGTTTCACAAGCGACTGTCCAGCAAACGGCCGCCCGAGGCGATCAACTCGCCACCGCGATAAACCTGCCGCACCGGTCGAGAAACTACGGCCTCGCCCAACGTCTGTACCGGCATCAGCAGGAAGTCCGCCGGCTGGCCGATCTCCATCCCGTAAGCTTCACAGCCCAGCGCCCGGGCACCGTTCACCGTCGCTGCTTCAAACGCAGCGGCCAGTTCATCGTCCTTGTTCAAGTCAAAGCGGAAGGCCAATAACATCGCCCGCTCCAGCATGTCGCCGTTGCCCATCGGCGACCACGCATCGCGAATGCCGTCCGAACCCAGGCAGACATTCACGCCTGTTTCACGCAACGCGAGGAACGGCGGCACCGCGCAATCGGCCGGAGCCGAACTCATCAGAGAAATCTTCAAGGCCGCCAAGCGTTCGGCCACCGGTTTCACCTGACTCCACGGCAACATCCCCAGGCAGTAAGCATGACTGATCATCACCCGACCTTGGCGCCCGTAGCGCTCGGTGTAGTCGGCGATCAACGCGATTTGCCACAGGCCCAGTTCACCTTTGTCGTGCAGGTGAATGTCGATGCCACGCTCGAATTCACTGGCCAGCTTGAACACGAAGTCGAGCTGCGCGACCGGGTCGTTGTCGATGCCACACGGGTCGAGGCCGCCGACGTTTTCCACGCCCAGCGCCATGGCTTCGCGCATCAGTTCGGCGGTGCCGGGACGGCTGATCAGGCCGGTTTGCGGGAACACCACCAGTTGCAGGTCGATCAGGTCGCGGTAGGTTTCACGAAGCTGTTGCATGGCCTCGACATGGCGCAAGCCGAATTCCGGGTCGATGTCGACGTGGCAACGCATCGTCAGCGAGCCACGGGCGATGCAGTTTTCCAGCAGGGCGCCGGCACGTTGGGCGATGGGCGCGTCGACTTCACGCAGAACGCGGCGCTCGTTGGCGATGTAGTCCTTGAGCGTCGACCCAGCGCTGTTTGGACGCCAGGGTTGGCCCCAGAGGGTTTTGTCGAGGTGGACGTGGCTTTCCACCAGGGCTGGGGTGAGGAGCTGGTGTTGGCCGTCGATGTCGGTGGCGGCCAGGGCCGCAGTCGATGCCGGACGGCGTTGTTTGAACAGGCCGTTTTCGATCAGCAGGTCTTCGGCGGGTGAGCCGTAGAGGCGTACGTTGCGTAGCCAGCGGGGTTGGGTCATCTAAACCTCGAATTCTGTGTTGTTTGGGCGGGCCTCTTCGCGAGCAAGCCCGCTCCCACATTTGGAATGCGTTCCCCTGTGGGAGCGGGCTTGCTCGCGAAGGCCGCGACTCGGTCCCGGATCAGCCCTTGAGCTTTGACCAAACCCGATCCTGCAGCTCCCGCGCCTTGTTGCTGCACTCTTTTTCCGGGCGCAAGCGCGAGGCGAATTCGTCGGGCATGTTGATGGCGTCCATGACTTTCCACTTGGCGTCCAGCAGCTTGTCGCTCTGGATGCCGTTGGCGTAGGCAATGGCATTGGACACGGCGGCGGCGTTTTCCGGTTTCATCATCCAGTCGATGAAAATCTTCGCGTTGTCCGGATGCGGCGCGCTTTTCGGCACGGCGAAGTTGTCCTGGAACATCGCCAGGCCTTCGCGCGGGTACACGTACTTGATGGTGCTTTTCTGCAACGTGGCCCGTGCGGTCGAGCCGTTCCAGTTCTGCATCATGATCACTTCACCGGAGGCCATGCGGTCGACGGTGTTGTCCGAGCTGTACATCTTCAGGAACGGTTTCTGTTTTTGCAGCAGTTCGAGGATGCGCTTGGCGTCCTGCGGATTTTCGCTGCATTCGTCGACGTTCAAGTAATGGCTGGCCGCGTTGATTACGCTGCTGGAAGTGTCGAGGGCGGCGAGTTGTCCTTGCAGTTCCTTGCGCGGTTCGAAGAACTCTTTCCACGAGTCATCGAGCTTGCCGCCAGGCACCCGCGCGCTGTCATAGGAGAACCCGGTGGTGCCCCACAAGTACGGCGCGGAGAACTTGCGGCCGGGGTCGAATACCGGGTCGCGGAACGCGGGTTTCACGTATTGAAAGTTGGGCAGGGTGGAGGCGTCGATTTGCAGCAGCAAGTTCTGGTTGATCAAGGTGCGCATGATCGACTGCGACGGCACGATCACGTCATACGCCGCGCCCCCCGCCTGCAACTTGGCCAGCAGGGTTTCGTTGCTGTCGTAGCCGTCCATGGTGACCTTGATCCCGGTCTCCTTTTCGAACTTGGCCAGCAAGTCGACCGGGTAATAATCGGTCCAGTTGTAGAAGAACAATTCCTTGGGCTCGGCGGCCTGTGCGGTGAACGCAGTAAGTGCGGTGAAGCAACTCAGGGCCAGACCGGTGACGGCGAAACACATTTTTTTCATTTTCATGTTTTTGTGCGCTCCAGGATTATTGGTTTTTGCCGCGCTGTCCCAGCCAGAAGGCCAGCACCACCAGCACGATGGAAATCACCAGCATCAGGGTCGAGATCGCGTTGATCTCCGGCGTCACGCCGGCCTTGATCGCCGAGAAGATGTACACCGGCAAGGTGGTCGAACCCGGCCCGGCGACAAAGAAAGTCATGATGAAATCGTCGAGGCTGACCACGAACGCCAGCACCGAACCGGACAGCACCGCCGGCCACAACAGCGGCAGCGTGACCCGGCGAAATACCTGCCACGGGTTGGCGTACAAGTCGTTCGCCGCTTCGAGCAGGCTCTTGTCCAGATCATTCAGGCGTGCGCGAATCGGCAGGTACGCGAAAGGAATGCAGAAGCCGACGTGCGCGACGATCACCGTCAGCAAACCGAGCTTGATTCCCAGCGCCATGAACAGCAGCAACGTGGCCACTGCGGTGACGATCTCCGGCAGGATCAGCGGCAGGTTGATCCCGCCCTCGACCATCTTCTGCCCATAGAACGGCCGGTACGTCGCCAGCGCCGCGAGCAGGGCAATCGCCGTGGCGCAGACCGTGGCGATGCTGGCGACGATGATCGAGTTCAACGCTGCGGTCTGGATCGACGGGTTGGCCACAATTCTTGCGTACCAGTCGAACGAGAACTCGGTCCACACCGTCGCCGAGCGATTGGCGTTGAAGCTGTAGGCGATCAGCACAAAGATCGGCACGTACAGATAGGCCAGGATCAGCAGGCTGACTTCGCGGGTCAGCGGCAGTTTTTTCAGGTGCAGGGCAATCATGCGGTGGCTCCCCGACGTAGCGTTTTGGCGGCGCTGCGGCTATAGAGCGCATAGCCCACCAGCGACAGCAGCAGAATCCCCAGCAACAGGAACGACAGCGAACTGCCCAGCGGCCAGTTGCGCGCGGTGCCGAACTGTTGCTGGATCAGGTTGCCGATCATCAGCGTCTTGCCACCGCCGAGAATCGCCGGGGTAATGAAGGCGCCGAGGCTCGGCACAAACACCAGCAGCGCACCGGCAATCACCCCCGGCATCGACAGCGGCAGGATGATCCGCTTCAGCGCGTGCCAGCGATTGGCACCGAGGTCGTAGGCGGCTTCTACCAGGCGCCAGTCGAGTTTTTCCAGGGTCGAGTAGATCGGCAAAATCATGAACGGCAGGAAGCTGTAGACCAGCCCGACGCTGACCGCGAAGTCGTTGTAGAGCAGGGTGATGCCGCCGGCCTGCGGGAACAGCGCGTTGAGGCTTTGCGCAACCCAGCCGTGCTCGCGCAGGATGATCAGCCACGCGTAGTTGCGGATCAGCAGGTTGGTCCAGAACGGAATGGTGATCAGCAAGACCATGAGGTTGCGTCGACGCGGGGTCAGGCTCGACATCCACAACGCCACCGGAAAGCCGAACAGGAAGCACAGCAACGTGGTGCCGCCGGCCTGGAACACCGAGCGCAACAACGCTTGGGCGTAGACCCAGTTCAGTTCCAGTTCGCCGTCGAATCCCTCCTGGAAAAACAGTTGCACGTAGCTTTGCAATTGCCAGTCGGCCTGCCAGTCGACGCCGCCATACACGTTGCGTGGCAACAGGCTGATGTAGCCCATGATGCCCAGCGGAATGGCGATCAATGCCAGCAAAGTCAGAACCACCGGGCTGAGCAACAGCACGCGGTTGAGGGCGGGAGAAGTGCTGCTGACGCTCATCTCAGGCCTCCATCAACAGACAGGCGTGGGGCGGCAGATTGACCGCGACACGATCACCGACCACCCGGCCGCGGTTCAGGCCTTCATTGTTCTCGCGCAGCATGACTTTGATGTCGTTGTTCAACCGGCATTGGTAAAGGGTCGCGGTGCCGACGTACAACACCGCTTCAATCACCCCGCGCAAGTGATGCGGTTGCGCCGGATCGACCAGTTGCGAACGCTCCGGACGGAAGGCCAGTTGCACGTTGGCGCCGTCGAAGCCTTGAGCCGGGCAGGGGATTTCCACGGGCATACCGCTCGGCACGAAGAGTTTTTCGTTCTGCTGGCCGCGCTTGAGGTGGCCGGGGAGGAAGTTGATATCGCCAATGAACTGGGCGACGAACTGATGTTGCGGGCGTTCGTAAATATCGTTGGGCGTGCCGATCTGCAGGATCTTGCCGGCGGACATCACGGCAATGCGATCGGACAGCGTCAGCGCTTCTTCCTGATCGTGGGTGACGAAGATGAAGGTGATGCCGGCTTCCTTCTGCACGCGCTTGAGTTCGACCTGCATTTCCTTGCGCAGCTTGAGGTCCAGCGCCGACAGTGGCTCATCCAGCAACAGCACTTTGGGTTTCGGCGCCAGGGCCCGGGCCAGGGCCACGCGTTGCTGCTGACCGCCGGATAATTCGGCCGGTTTGCGCCTGGCCAGGTGTTGCATTTGCACCAGCGCCAGCATCTCATCGACACGCTGTGCAATTTGCTTGTGATCAAGACCCTGCATCTCGAGGCCGAAGGCGATATTCTGCGCGACACTCATGTGCGGAAACAGCGCGTAGCTCTGGAAGACCGTGTTGACGCGGCGCTTGAACGGCGGCAAATCATTGACCGGTTCGCCAGCCAGACGGATCTCGCCTTCGCTGACATGCTCGAAGCCGGCGATGGTGCGCAGCAGGGTGGTTTTGCCGCAGCCGGAAGGGCCGAGCAGGGTGAAGAATTCGTTGTCGGCAATGTCGACTGATACGTTGTCGAGGGCTGGAGCCAGCCCCGGATCGTCGGAATACCGCTTGTATACGTTACGCACTTCGATTGCTATTGGATGACCCATATTGGTGCGTTCCTCTATTTATTGTATGCAATATCTGGATGCAATCTACAAATAACCGGATTAATCTGCCCGTGCAACCCCCTTTTTCAAAGGCAGCTCATCGCCTGGGGCCGGTTGTTTAGCGCTAAAGGAGGGTTGAAATGACCGAGAAGAAACTCGAGACCACGGTCGACCGCGTCTACCAAGGGGTTTACGAGGCGATCAGCAAACGTTCGTTACGGCCTGGGATGAAGCTTGGCGAGGCGTCGCTGGCCGAACTTTTTAATGTCAGCCGCACGTCGGTTCGTGCCGCGCTCAAGCAATTGGAAGCGGATGGACTGGTCACCACCGAGCCCAATAAAGGGGCGTCGGTGTCGTTGCCCAGCGACGAAGAGATCCGCTCATTGTTCGAAACCCGGCGGCTGATCGAAATCGGTATCGTCAGCGAACTCTGCCGTCGACGGGACACCGCGGTGACCCAGGACCTGCGCGATCACCTGTTGCTGGAAGATGAAGCGCACCGCAGTGGCGACCATGAACGGCTGATTCATCTGCTTGGCGAGTTCCACTTCAAACTCGCGCGAAGCCTGAATAACCCGGTGTTGCTGGACTGGTTCCAGAAACTGATTTCCCGCGCCTCGCTGTACGCCGCCGCGCTGGATGACGACAGCCACGAGGCGTGCCGCGACGACGAACACCTGCGGCTGATCGAGTACATCGAGGCCGGCAATCAAAGCGCGGCGATCGAACTGACCTGCATGCATTTGAATGGCATCGAGAAGGCAATCCTCGACGTCGCCGCCACACTGAAAACCGGTTACCACCCGCTCAAGCACTTAATCGAGGTTTAGTCTCCGAGATCTGTAATTGGATGGACTCGCCCTCGCTGTCGTTGGCTGCTTAGACTGCCACCGTGGCGCATTGACGCCTCGGCTTGGGCGAGTCCATCCAATTACAGGGGCGTCGTCGGGCAAGTCCACAATAAATCTGCAGATCAAGAATCGGCTAATCTCTATGAAACCATTGGCGTCGACGATGCTCGAAACAAACGGACCCGCGCCGTCCTCGCGTCGTTGCGATCCCGCTAGCCAGCCAATCACAGGGACATAAAGCCAGCCGATGCAGTTTCTATCTGATAGCCACGGGTGTGCCGGCTGGAACGGTGAAATGGCCGGGCGCATTCGCGCGTTCGACTGGAGCCATACCGAGCTTGGACACATCGACGCCTGGCCCGCCAGCCTGTGCAGCACGGTGCAGTTGATGCTCGCGTCGCCACTGCCGATGGTGATGCTCTGGGGCCATGCCGGTTACATGATCTATAACGATGCCTACTCGCAATTCGCCGGTGGACGCCATCCTTATCTGCTGGGCTCTCCGGTGGAGCTGGGCTGGCCGGAGGTGGCCGAGTTCAATCGCCATGTGGTCGATACCTGCCTGGCGGGCGGCACCTTGTCCTATCGCAATAAAGAGCTGGAGTTGCTGCGCAACGGGGTCCCCGAGGATGTCTGGCTGGACCTCTATTACAGCCCGGTCGCCAATGATGAAGGTTACCCGGCCGGGGTCATGGCGATGGTCGTTGACACCACTGAGCATGTGATTTCCGAGCGCCGGCGCCAGGAAGCCGAAGACGCTTATCGCGCCGACAACGAACGGGTGCGGCTGGCGCTCAATGCCGGCGCTTTGCTCGGTTCGTTCGTCTGGGACATCAAGGGCAATGTGCTGTCCGGCGACGAGCGCTTCGCCCGCACGTTTTCCTACCCCAGCGAGCAGAACCTTGCCGACCTGCCCACCGACATTGCTGAAGCCAAGATTCACGCTGACGACCGCAGTTGGGTCCAGGAACAAGTCAGTCAGTCGGTAGCCACCGGTGAGCCGTTCAATGCCGAGTATCGGGTTCTGCGCCCTGACGGCAGCTATCTGTGGGTGCAGGCGAGTGGCTGCTGCGAGTTCAATGAAAAGGGCGAGCCGTTCCGCTTCCCCGGCGTGTTGATCGACATTCATGAACGCAAGATGGCTGAAGAATCGCTGCTCAAATTCACCCGCAACCTGGAGCAGCGCGTGGCCGACGAAGTCGACGCGCGGCTGGCGGCGGAAGAACAACTTCGCCAATCGCAGAAACTCGAAGCCATCGGCGGCCTCACCGGCGGCGTGGCCCACGACTTCAACAACCTGCTGCAGGTAATTGCCGGGAATCTGCACTTGCTGGCGCGGCATGAGCCGGACAACGCCAACGTGCAGCGCCGGGTCAGTGCGTCGATTGCGGCTGTCGAGCGCGGCGCCAAACTGTCTTCGCAATTGCTCGCGTTTGCCCGCCGCCAACCGCTGTCGCCAGCGGTGTGCGATCCACAACAGATCTTTGAAGGACTGGGCGAGTTGTTGCAGCGGGCGCTGGGGGAAACCATCCAGATCACTGCGCAGGTGCCGAAAGAGCCCTGGCACATCAACGTCGATCGCAACCAACTGGAAAACGCCATTCTCAACCTGGCGATCAACGCCCGTGACGCGATGCAGGGCGAGGGGACCATTGAGCTGAGCGCCGAGAATGTGGCGCTCGACCGTAAATTCTGTGCCGGTAAGGGCATTGTGGCCGGCGACTATGTGCGGGTCGCGGTGGCCGACACCGGCGCCGGCATGTCACCCGAAGTGCTTGGGCAGGCGTTCGAGCCGTTCTTCACCACCAAGGGTGACGGTCAAGGCACGGGGCTGGGGCTGAGCATGGTGTTCGGTTTCGTCAAGCAGAGCGGCGGGCACATCGAAATGTCCAGCGAGGTCGGGCAGGGCACTCGGGTGCAGCTTTACTTCCCACGCAGTTTGCGTGCGCTGCTCAGCGAAAAAACGCAGCCGGATTCACCTCGGCGGGGTGGGCACGAAACCATTCTGGTGGTCGAGGACAACGAAGCGGTGCGCAGCTCGGCGGTGGAGTTACTGAGCGAAGAGGGCTATCAGGTCCTGACCGCGGCGAACGGTGACCAGGCGATGCAGATGTTGCTGGAAGGCGTGGCGGTGAACCTGATTTTCACCGACGTGGTCATGCCCGGCCTGATCAAAAGCTCGGACCTGGCGGCCTGGGCCAAGGTGCAGACTCCTCCGGTGGCGGTGCTGTTTACCTCCGGCCACACCCGGGACATCATTTCGCGCAATCACCAACTCAGCCCGGATACCCATTTGCTGAGCAAACCTTATGGGCCCGAAGCGCTGACGCAGATGATCCGTACTGTCCTCAGCGGCTGACCACATCCGCTGTGGGAATATCCCCCTGTGGGAGCGGGCTTGCTCGCGAAAGCGTCGTGTCAGTCGACATCAATGTTGAATGTTAAATTGCATTCGCGAGCAAGCCCGCTCCCACAGGGGGTCTATGTTTTTCCAGTTATTTATTAAGGGCTCCCGATGACTTCAAAGCGCACCTCCAACCCTCCTTCCGGCATGGTCAGGGTACGCGGTGCCCGGGAACACAACCTCAAGAACATTGATGTCGACATTCCCCGGGATGCCCTGGTGGTGTTCACTGGCGTCTCGGGATCCGGCAAGTCGTCGCTGGCGTTTTCCACCCTGTATGCCGAAGCACAGCGCCGCTATTTCGAATCCGTGGCGCCGTATGCACGGCGGCTGATCGATCAGGTCGGCGTGCCGGACGTCGATTCCATCGAAGGCCTGCCACCGGCCGTGGCCTTGCAACAGCAGCGCGGCACGCCGAGTACACGCTCTTCGGTGGGCAGCGTGACGACGCTGTCGAGCCTGATCCGCATGTTGTACTCGCGGGCGGGCAGCTATCCGCCGGGGCAGCCGATGCTGTACGCCGAGGACTTCTCGCCCAACACACCTCAAGGCGCCTGCGCCGAATGCCATGGCCTCGGCCGGGTCTATGAAGTCACCGAAGCCCTGATGGTCCCCGATCCGAGCCTGACCATCCGCCAACGCGCGGTGGCTTCCTGGCCCACGGCGTGGCAAGGCCAGAACCTGCGCGACATCCTCGTGACCATGGGCTACGACGTCGATAAACCCTGGCGCGAACTGCCGAAAAAACAGCGTGACTGGATTCTCTTCACCGAGGAAACCCCGACTGTCCCGGTGTATGCCGGGCTCACTCCCGAAGAAACCAGAGTCGCGCTCAAACGCAAAATGGAGCCCAGTTACCAAGGGACCTTCACCGGCGCCCGACGCTACATCCTCCACACCTTCAGCCACTCGCAAAGTGCACTGATGAAGAAGCGCGTTGCGCAATTCATGCTCGGCAGCCCTTGCCCGTTGTGCGACGGCAAACGGCTCAAGCGCGAGGCGTTGTCGGTAACGTTTGCCGGTTATGACATCGGCGAGCTGTCGCAGATGCCGCTGCTGCAAGTGGCCGAGGTGCTGAAACCGGTGGCGGCGCACAGTTACCTGGAACAGGCCGATGAGGCGGGCGAGGTGTTGACTCACAACCAGACGCGCGAAGCCCGTGAACAGCGCGTGGCCCACGGCGCCAGCGCCCATGCCAACGCGCCGGACGTGCGGCATACGCCTAATCTGTCGGTGGAAAAACGCCTGGCCGCGCAACGGATCGCCCAGGACTTGCTGGAGCGGGTCAGCACGTTGACCGACCTGGGCCTCGGTTATCTGGCCCTGGAACGCAGCACGCCGACGCTGTCGTCCGGCGAGTTGCAGCGGTTGCGCCTGGCCACTCAATTGGGTTCGCAGTTGTTCGGCGTGATCTATGTGCTGGACGAGCCGTCGGCGGGTCTGCATCCGGCGGATGGCGAGGCGCTGTTCGAAGCGTTGCAACGCTTGAAGGCGGCCGGCAACACGCTGTTTGTGGTCGAACACGATCTGGAAACCATGCGTCGTGCGGACTGGCTGATCGATGTCGGCCCGGCGGCGGGTGAGCATGGCGGGCGGATTCTGTACAGCGGACCGCCGCGGGGACTGGAGGGCATCAAGGACTCCCAGACCCGCGCCTACCTGTTCGCCGAGCAGGTCACTGATGTCAGAACCAGCCGCAAGCCGACCGACTGGCTACGCCTGGAAGGCATCACACGCAACAACCTGAACGACCTCAGCGTCGAGTTTCCGCTGGGCTGTTTCACCTCGGTGACCGGTGTGTCCGGTTCCGGCAAATCAAGCCTGGTCAGCCAGGCGTTGCTGGAATTGGTCGGCGCGCATCTGGGGCGTGGCGTCAGTGCCAGCGAGCCTGAAGAGCTGAGCCTTGAAGACGATGCGCCGCAGGTCAGCGGCGGTCAGGTCACGGCCGGGCTGGAATCGATCAGGCGCCTGGTGCAGGTCGATCAGAAACCCATCGGCCGTACGCCGCGCTCGAACCTCGCGACCTACACCGGATTGTTCGATAACGTGCGCAAACTGTACGCCGCCACACCCCAGGCGCAAGCCGAGGGTTATGACGCCGGGCAGTTCTCCTTCAACGTCGCCAAGGGCCGTTGCCCGACCTGCGAAGGCGAGGGGTTTGTCAGCGTTGAGTTGCTGTTCATGCCCAGCGTCTATGCGCCGTGCCCGACCTGCCATGGCGCTCGCTACAACCCCGAGACGCTGGCGATCATCTGGCAAGGTTTGAACATTGCACAGGTGTTGCAGTTGACGGTGGATGAGGCGGTCGAAGTGTTCGCCGAGCAACCGGGCATTCGCCGTTCGCTGGAAGTGCTGCGTGATATCGGCCTGGGTTATTTGCGCCTCGGCCAGCCGGCCACGGAGCTCTCGGGCGGCGAAGCCCAGCGCATCAAACTGGCGACCGAGCTGCAACGTAACCAGCGTGGCGCGACCTTGTATGTGCTCGACGAGCCGACCACCGGTTTGCATCCACGGGACGTTGACCGGCTGCTTGAACAGTTGAACACGCTGGTAGCGGCGGGGCACACGGTGATTGTCGTTGAGCATGAGATGCGCGTGGTTGCGCAGAGTGACTGGGTGATCGATATCGGGCCGGGGGCGGGGGATCAAGGCGGGAAAATCGTCGTTGCCGGTACGCCGCAGAAAGTGGCCAAGAGCAAGAAGAGCCGCACGGCCCCGTTCCTGGCCCGGGTCCTCGGCGCAGTTTGAGAGATGTGGTGATTTTGCTGGCCTCTTCGCGAGCAAGCCCGCTCCCACAGGGAATGCGATCCAATGTGGGAGCGGGCTTGCTCGCGAAGGCGGCCTGTCAGGCGCAGTCGAGCGTGCGCCGGACCTTGTCCAGCAGCTCATTGATCTGAAACGGTTTGATCAGCATCTCCATGCCATCACCGAGGAACACCTGGCGGTTAATGGCGTTTTCCGCGTAACCCGTCATAAACAAGATCGGCAAGCCTTCACGCCAGCCCCGGGCGACATCCGCCAGTTCCCGGCCGTTCATGCGCGGCAGGCCCACGTCGGTCAGCATCAGATCAATCGAGGGGTCGTTTTTCAGGCGTTCAAGCGCGCCTTCGATATCGCCCACTTGCGTGCAGCGGTAGCCGGCATCCACCAACACCTCGGTGACGAACATGCGCACCGACGGCATGTCTTCGACAATCAACACATGCTCGCCCGAGCCCTGTTGATCGACGCTCGCCGGTTCTGCTTGCGCAGTAGTCGGATCGGCGCTGGCGGGCAGCATGATGGTCACTTCGGTGCCGCGACGGGCGACGCTGCGGATGTGCGCGTCGCCACCCGATTGCCGGGCGAACCCGTAAATACTCGACAACCCCAGCCCGGTGCCCTGGCCCAGTGGCTTGGTGGTAAAAAACGGGTCGAAGACCTTGTCGATCACATTGTGCTCGATGCCCGTCCCGTCATCGCGCACTGACAACACGACGTACGCCCCGTCTGCCAGTTTCAGATCGCCGCGCGAATACGCCGCGTAAGTGCTGACCCAGATATTCCCGCCCTGGGGCAAGGCATCGCGCGCGTTGATCACCAGGTTGAGCACGGCGCTCTCCAGCTGGATCGGATCGACCAGGGCAATGGCGGCCTTGGAGGTCAGTTCGAGCTTCAACGCAATGTGTTCGCCGATGGTGCGCACCAGCAATTCTTCGAGGGAGCGGATGTGTTCGTTGATGTCCACGGGCCGCGTGTTGAGCGGTTGCTGGCGGGCGAAGGCGAGCAAACGATGGGTCAGGGACGCGGCGCTCATGGCTGAGTTCAGCGCCGCTTCGGCGTAGAGCTGGACCTTGTCGGTACGCGAATCCGCCACCCGTTTCTGGATCAGTTCCAGGCTGGTGATGATGCCGGTCAGCAGGTTGTTGAAGTCATGGGCGATGCCGCCGGTGAGCTTGCCCAGTGCGTCCATTTTCTGCACTTGCAGCAACTGGCTTTCGGTGCGCACGCGCGCGGCGATCTCGTGTTCCAGTTGCGACGTGGCGTCGTCGAGACGGGCCAGGTGCGAGCGTTCGCGGTGACGATGCTCGGTGAAATCCTCCACGAACACCAGGCTTAACTCGGGGGTGCGATAGGGCGAAATCTGCCACTCGGTTTCCCGCAGCTCGCCCTCGATGCGCATGTTCAGCGTGCCTTTCCAGCGTTCCCCCGCAGTCAGTCGCAGGCGCAGTTCATCAAGGATCGTCTCCTGCTGGTCGGCGAAGCATTCGCGCAACGAGTCCGGGTCGCGGTTGTCCTGAATCAATCGGGAGAAGGCATGGTTGCATTCATGGACTTTGAATTGTGCGTCCAGCACCGCGATGGGCGCCGAGACGTTGACGAAAATCTCGCGAAAACGCGCCTCGCTTTCACGCAGGGCGTTTTCCGTATCACGCACCCGCAGCAAGGTGCGCAGGGTCGCCAGCAACACGTCCGGGTCCACGGGATGGATCAGGTAGGCATCGGCCCCGGCGTCCAGGCCGGTGATGATGTCGCCAGTCTGAATCGACGCCGCTGACACATGGATCACCGGCAGCAACGCCGTGGCAGGTTCCGAACGCAGTTTGCGGACAATGTCGAAGCCGCTCATGTCGGGCAGGTTGACGTCCAGAATCAGCGCATCGATCCATTCGCTGTCGATCAGCGCCAGGCCATCACCGCCTGTTCCGGCCTCCAGCACAATGTAGCCGTGCGGCTCCAGGCGCCGGCGCAGGGCGTAGCGGGTGGCGACGTTGTCATCGACGATCAACAGGCGAATGTCACGTTTCATCGGCAGGCTCCATGGCGATGGCCAGCGGGATGATCACGAAAAAGGTCGAACCGACCCCCGGCGTACTCTCGACCCCGACCTCACCACCCAGCAGTGCGGCGAAGCGTTTACACAAAGACAAACCCAGACCGGTACCGCGCAAGCGTTTTTGCAGGGGCGAGTCGACCTGGGAAAAGTCCTCGAACAATGCGCCATGTAGCTCGGCAGCGATACCTATTCCTGTATCGGTGACGGCAAAACGTACTTGGTTTGAGCCTTCGAGCGAGGCCGAGACCCGCACTTCGCCGCGAGTGGTGAACTTCAGCGAGTTGGAAATGAAGTTGCGCAGGATCTGCGCCAGCTTCTTGTCATCGGTGTACAGGCGCGGCAATCCCACCGGTTCTTCGAAGATCAGGTCCACCGCCGAAGCGTCGACGATCGGCCGAAACATGCCGCGCAGGGCGGCGAACAAGTCGAACATATCGAACCATGCAGGCGAGATGGTGATCCGCCCGGCCTCGATTTTTGCCAGGTCGAGCAAGTCGTCGACCATGTCGCTCAGCTCCCGCGCGGCGGTGCTGACGAATGCGACCTGCTTGTGTTGCTCGGGGCTCAGCGGGCCGTCGAGTTCATCGGTCAGCAGGCTCGCGATGCTCAGGATCGAGCCCAGCGGCGTGCGGAACTCGTGGCTCATATACGACAGAAAGCGGCTTTTGAGGTCCGACGCCTGGCGCAGTTCTTCAGCCTGGTTGTCGAGTTCGGCGTAGAGCGCGAGCACGCCCTGATTGGTTTCGTCGAGCTCTTCGCGCAGCGCAGCGGATTCACTCTGCAAGCGCTCGATCAGCGCCGATTGTTCGTCGATCGGTTGCAAGGGCGACTCAGCCATGGGCGGCCTCCAGCGCAATCACCAGTACGGTTACATCATCCCGGCCGCGGCAGAAATCGCGATGCAGGACCGCGGCGATCACGGCGGGATGACGGTGCACCAGGCCAGGGTAGTCGTGCAGGTTCCAACGGGACTGCAGGCCGTCGCTGTACATGATCAATAGATGTCCGTTCACGTGAGCATAATCAAAAGGCTGGGCTTTGCGGTATTGCCCGCCGACGATCCCGGGGTGGGATGCCAGGCCGCGGGACTTGTCCAGGCTGATCAGGCTGCCGCCGATGTTGCCGATGCCGGTAAATTTCAGGGTGCTGCGGTAGCCGTCGAACTGGGCAATCGCCAGGGCGCCGCCGCGGGTGCCGATCATGGCGTGGTGAATGTCTTCGAGCAGGAACACGGGCGAGGCAAACGGTGCCAGGGCGAAGGCTTTTTCACCGGCGCGGGCGGCACGTTCGGCTTCTTCGCCATGGCCCAGGCCATCGATCACCAGGACACTGAGGTTCGCCCCATCGAACGCCAGGTGCCAGACATCGCCGCACGCCGGGTCGTTGTGCAGCGAGTGCTGGCTGATGCCGATGCGCAAGTCCGCATCCTTGCTGGCGCGCGGATACAAGCGGGCCAGCAACACGGTGCCGCGCGAGTCGGTGTGAACATCGAAGACCTCGGTCTGGCGCGACACCGCGCCGAGTCCGATGCCCTGAGTGCCTCCCGTGGAAAAACCGTCAGTCATGCACGCTTGCAGGTCAAAGCCTTGGGCACGGTCCACCGCGAGCATTTCGATGCCAGTGGCGCTTTTACCCGGCAGGATCCGCAGGTGCAATTCGCCCCGTGTTGCATGCTTGAGTACGTTGCTGGCCAATTCAGTGGCCACCAGCGCGACACGTCCGGCATCCGTCGCGTCGAAACCATTGTCTTCGGCGAGCCTCTGCGCAGTGCGCCGGGCAAAGCCGATCTGGCTGCTGTCTTCGATCAACAGCACTTGGGTCAGCGACCCTGTGATGTTCATGTCCATCGGGTGATCGTTATGCGAGTGCCCTGGCCGGGCACGGTGTCCAGTTCGAACTCATCCACCAATCGTTTGGCGCCGGTCAGGCCAAGGCCCAGGCCGCTGCCGGAGGTCCAGCCGTCGGTCATGGCCAGTTTGATGTCCGGGATGCCCGGGCCTTCATCGCGAAAGGTCAGGCGCAAACCGACCCTCGAATTTTCGTCGAGGATCTGCCAGTCCATGTCGCCGCCACCGCCATACACCATGGTGTTGCGCGCCAGCTCGCTGACGGCGGTCACCAGTTTGGTCAGGTCGATCAGGCGCATGCCGCATTCCGTGGCCAGCTTGCGCGCAGTCTGTCGGGCCAGAACCACGTCCTGCTCGATCTGAATCGGCTGAGTGCCGCTGCTGCGCAGGGTCATTGCTCGCGTACTCGATCCTGAAGCAGTTTCATCCCGCGCTCGACGTTCAGCGCGGTGCTGACGCCGGGCAAGGTCAGGCCCAGTTCGACCAACGTAATGGCGACGGCGGGCTGCATGCCCACCAGCACGGTTTCGGCGTCCATGATTTTCGACAGCCCGGAAATCGTCCCGATCATGCGGCCAATGAACGAGTCGACCATGTCCAGGGCGGAGATATCGATAAGGACTCCACGCGCCGTGGTCTTGCTGATGCGCTCGGAGAGATCGTCCTGAAGCGTCAGGGCCAGTTGGTCGTGCATGTCGACCTGGATGGTCACCAGCAGAAGGTCGCCCATCTGCAGAATTGGAATTCTATCCATCGGTTCACACTGCCTTGCTGACGGTGATTCCCAGACGGGTCAAAGCCAGTTTGAGGGCATCGGCCAAGTTGGCCTTGGTGACCACGCCTTGCAGGTCCAGGCCCAGGTGGACGATGGTCTGGGCGATTTGCGGACGCACGCCGCTGATGATGCAATCGGCGCCCATCAGGCGGATCGCGGTCACTGTCTTGAGCAGGTGCTGCGCCACCAGGGTGTCGACGGTCGGCACGCCGGTGATGTCGATGATGGCGATTTCCGAACCGGTATCAACGATGCGTTGCAGCAGCGATTCCATCACCACCTGGGTGCGTTGCGAGTCCAGGGTGCCGATCATCGGCAGGGCGAGTACGCCGTCCCAGAGCTTGACCACCGGGGTCGAGAGCTCCAGCAGTTCTTCCTGCTGACGCTTGATCACCGCTTCACGGGATTTCTGGAAGGTACGGATGGTGTGCATGCCCAGCGCATCGAGCAACTCGGACACTTCCCACAGCTGTTCGGCCAACACACCCGGATTGTCTTTGTAATGAGATTGCAGCAAGGAAAACAGCGGGCCTTTCAGCGAGAAAATGAAGCTGGCGGTCTGGTGCGAGTCCTGGCCGAGCAGGGCGCGGCTGTGGGAGAGTTTTTCGAGGAATTGGCGAGCCTCATCCCAGCCCGGCGCGGCGATGTTCTGACTGTTGCCGTTTTCCAGGCCCGCGACCACCAGTTGCAGGAAATCCGTGGTCTGCTGCTTTAGATCCTGGTCCTTGAGATTACGATTGGCACCACTGGCTTCCAGGCTGGTGATCCATTCCCCAAGCAATTGCGTGTGGTTGTTTTTCATCGCGTCGAGTGTGCTGATTTGCATTGCTGCCATGTCCTTGTGCTCCTGAAAAATGAAGGGCCGGATTCCCCAAAAAACAATCGGCCCGAACCAGTGACATTTGCCGTATGAAATAGTTGTCCGCTGCGGGCAGGTTTTTTTCGTCCCGGCCAGCACTTGCCCGGTAACTCTAGTCGGCACTGCCGTCGACGGCGATTTTTTGACCTTGATCCTGCCGGGTGTCGGTCCATTGGATTGAACCCCTGTCACGGGATGGCTTCGAACCTTCAAGGCCCGGCTGTTTCAATCGCGGGCTGGCCGTCACAAGCGAGGTACGTATGAAAGACGAATCGACACAACGACAGGATCAATCGGGGACACCGCTCGATCGCAATGACCCGGCCATCGACCCGCAGACTCCGGGTGAAGCCGCGACAGAGGGGCAACGGCAGAGCCAATCCACCGGCTCGCAGAGCGCTGATGAAGCGGTGGATCAGAAGAATGTCCACACTGACAACGACAATGAATTCAGCCCCGGTTTCAAACCGACTCCGGACCGGCCGAAACCCGGCGATGACACGGATGCCGACATCGATACCGATGGCGGCTAGTTCCGGCAGCATGCAAAAAGGCCGCATCCATTGATGCGGCCTTCTTTTTGCGTGTTATTTGCTTGGGTGCGCCGCCTGGAGTTTTTTCGCCATCTCCAGGTGTTTTTCCAGTGCCGGCAACATTTTTTGCGCGAAGCCTTTCAGTTCGGTGGCGCCTTTGACCTTATCGTCGGTCACTGTGTTGGCCTGTTTTTCGAACAGCTTGATGGTGTCTTCGTGGGCCTTTACCTGATTGTTGGCATAGGCCGCGTCGAAGGATTCGTCGCGCATATCGAGGATTTTTTCCTTGGCCTGTTTGACCAGCGTTGTTTCGTCCGGCACCTCGATGTCATTCTTTTTCGCGAGGGCCGCCAGTTCATCGTTGGCCTTGGAATGATCGGTGATCATCATGGTGGCGAATTCCTTGATGTCGGCCGATGAGCTTTTTTCCAGCGCCAGACGGCTGGTTTCGATTTCGGCAATGCCACCTGCGGCGGCGTTGTCGACAAAATCATTGGAAGTGGCGGCAAAAACTGTGCCCATGCTGGTGCTCAAGGCTACGGCCAGGGCGAGGCGGCGCAGGGTGAATCCGTCCATTGGTCATTCTCCACACAGGTTTGGGTAAGCGATCGAGGTGATCGTTATTCAATGGAGGCAGGCGTTCGGGCAAAGGTTTTATCGGGTTTGCGGCCGGACGACGAACGGACACCGCTGGTCTGATAGGCGGTCGACAGAACCCGTCAACCGAGGCCATTCTGATAGTTGGTGAACGCAATTGTTCGCGTTTGCTACCGATCAACAAACGGAGGTGTTCCATGCCGGTGCCACACGACCTTTATCAGGACTTGAAGCTCACAAAGGAAGATATCCAGCAAAAACGCACCAAGGATCCGTTACTGGATTCGCTGATCAACAAGTATTCGCAAGCGGACGCCGAGGTAGTCAAGGCTGAAACCGCACAATCGGATGCGCCCAGCGATGACGCACTGAAGAAACTCAAGGCCAAGCGCGTGGAGGTTAAGCAAAAGATCGTTGATCGGCTCCAGACGCCGTCCTGACGCGCCTTGCCCACTCACCGACAACCGGTGACTGAAAAATTGGAACGGTGATCAAAACCGGCACCTCGAAAGATCAGAGTCCGACCCTTTCGACTCCCTGCGAGGTGCCCTATGACCGACCCAAAATTTCCCAGTGAAGAGCAGGGCGGGTTCGACCCGATCCCGACTCATCCCGAACCCCTGAGCCCCGGCCGCACCGCGGTCAATCCCGAAGACGAACCGGGCATCGATGAACTGCCGAACAATGAAGGCGTGCGCCCGCTGGATGAGGACGACACCACCGCGATGGACCCTGAGCGCGTGCGTGAAGAGACGGACAACGCGGTGCGCGATAACGAGATGGATCCCCGCTAACCCCCTCTACATACACATCCCCTGTGGGAGCGGGCTTGCTCGCGAAAGCGGTGCATCAGTCAAAGCAGATATCGACTGAAACAACGCCTTCGCGAGCAAGCCCGCTCCCACAGTTTGGTCTGTGTGACTTCTGAAGTGCGGTGGTAATCGGCAGGTTTGCATACCACGGGCTCGCCCCCGATCTTTCAACCCATACACATCCCCTGTGGGAGCGGGCTTGCTCGCGAAAGCGGTGCATCAGTCAACGCAGATATCGACTGAAACGACGCCTTCGCGAGCAAGCCCGCTCTCACAATTATGATCTGCGTTATTTCTGGAGGGCGGTGGTCAGGGGCAGGCGCGCCATGTTCATTGCTTTCAGTGAACCCAGGTACAACCAGTCCCCATACTCGCGCACCGTGGTAATCGGCGAATAATTGCCGCTGCTCGCATCCTGCAGGTTGGCAATCACCTTGCCGTCAAGGTCCAGGCCCAGCGCAAAGGCGCGCTTTTCCACCGGTTTGGGCAACACGGTCATCGCTCTCACGATCATTTTGCGCACGTACGGGTGCGACGCCGTGGCGTCGAGCAGTGCATTGCGCGGTGCGTAGAGCGCCACCCAGAAGCGGTCGCGGCCATTGAAGGCGAGGTTGTCCGGCAGCCCCGGCAGATTGTCGATAAATACGTCGTGGGTACCGGCCTTCGGCCCGCTCAACCAGAATCGGGTGATGCGGTACGCGCCGGTTTCGTTGACCAACACAAAGCTGTCGTCCGGCCCCAACGTCACGCCGTTGGCAAACTCGAGTTTGTCCAGCAACACCAAGGTCTTGCCCGTCTGGAAGTCATAGCGCAACAAACGACCGTCGCCGCCGTGCTCGATGATCGCCTCGCCATCCTTGCCGTAGCCCCAGCGGCTGGAGGCGTCGCTGAAATAGGCGTAGTGCCCGGACTTGTCGATGACCACGTCATCGGTAAAACCGAAAGGCACGTCGGCGGCCGCGGTGGCCAGCGGGATCAGCCGGCCTTGGGCATCCAGGGACAGCAAACCCTTGACGCCATCAGCGATCACCAGCAACCCGCTCGGGTGCCGCGCCAGACCCAGAGGCCGGCCGCCGGTATTGGCCAGCACTTTGGTGTCCTTGCCGTCGAGGCTGGTGTGGATCAGCCGGCCATCGTGCAGCCCGGTGATGAGCGCGTTGTCTTCGAGCAACAGCGCTTCGGGTCCTTCGATGTCTGCCGCGCCGACACGCTGCACCCCTTTCAGACGCTGATTGTCAGCGTAAACACCGCTGGAGAGGGAAGGCGCCGGCGACGGCGTCCAGGCCACTGGCCGAACCTTGGTCGGGAACAGCAACAGAAAAGCGCCCAGGACAATAATCAGCAGCCACAGCAAATGGCGAAACCTGAAGGCTCTTCTCACACGCTGACTCCTGCTGGGGCCAGGGTTTTCTGCGCCATTTCGCGCAGCGCCAGCATCGACGCTGCGGATTCGCGTTCGATACGCCGCTTGAGCAGCAATTGATTGGTGATACGCATCGCCAGGCCAGAAAACTGATACTCCAGCGTCCGCACAAAGCGTGTGCCTTCGCCCTGCGCTTCGCATTCGTAGGTCACGACCAGCGACAACCCGTGATCACCGTGCGCCCAGGCACTCCAGCGGCGTCCCGGCAGGTATTCGTTAACCTCCCAACTCAAGTGCCCGGTACGCCCGCCGGCACGGATGTCCTCCTCGAAGCGCAGCCCGGCATGCAACGGACCACCTTGCCCCTCGACCTTGAGAGAAGAGGGATGCCACTCCGGCCACCGGGTCACGGTGCTGGCATAGGCGAGTACATCAATCGGGTTTCCGGCGATAGCGATCTGGTGTTGCATGCGGGTCATGGTCGTTCTCGTCAGAGGCAGGGGGGCAGGCTCCGGCTCCCAATACAGGGTGCCGAACAGGTAGTCCATCAGTGGAAAAACGATATTGAAATTGCGTTCCTGCATCAGCTCGCGGCGGTGATGCAGTTCATGCAGGCGGCGCATCTGGCGGATCCATGGCAGGCGCGTGACGGGGTTGCCCGGGGGCAAGTGCTCGCAGGCATGAAACACCTCGTACAGCAGGTACCCGAGGACCAGGCAGCCGCCAAACAGTCCGGCGACATTGGCATCGACCTGCTTGAGCAACCACCAGAGCGGCAAGGTGATGGCCACGGTGTGCAAAACGATCAACCAGGCCGGAAACAGAATCACCCGCCAGTCCCGGGCACTGTCGTAGGTCATGTGCCCGGGGGCGAAAAAGCTGTGATGGTCGCCGGCATGGCGGGCGTAGAACATCCGCGCGAAGCTCTTTTTGTGATGCCCCAGGTGACGATGCACCATGTACACGCCGAAGTTGAAGAACAGCAGCGTCAACGGCACCGCCAGCCATTCCAGCAGCCGGACCTGATGCACGGTGCTCCAAAACCCGCCGATGGCCAGCACGCCGAACAGCAGCACAAACGCGCCGTGCAGCCAGGGGTTGTAGAGCGGGTGAATGTCAGCGCGATAGCGGCTGCGAAATGCCTGGGTGGTCTGCCTCACTGCGGTCACCTCTGGTTATTGTTATCACCAGCAGATTAGCTGATCTGCCCGCGACGGCTCGGGCAAACCTGGATGACACAAACGCCATGATCCGGTGTATCAGGTCAGCGGGTTCCAGCGTTGGGACCAGTCGTCGTCGGTCTTGATCACTTCACGCAACAGATCGAAGGCCTGTTGCAAGGTCGCCGAGTCGCGATCGCGGGAGTAGACCAGGTAGGTCGGGTAACTGAATTCCGGGGCTTTGGGCACGGGCTCCAGCACGCCGCTTTCCAGGTAACTCTGGACCACGCGGGTGCGGAAGTAGCCGCTGCCGCCGTTTTCCAGGATGTATTGCAGGGCCAGCGGACCGAGGTTAAAGCTCAGGGCAGCCTTGGCTTTTTCCGGCAGGGCGGCATCGTGCTGACGGCGGAAGTCAGGACCCCAGTCGATATATACGTATGGATCGGGCCGCCCGGCGAGGCGTACCAGAATGAGTTTTTCTTCGAGGATCTGCTCGACTTGCAGGCGCGGCCAGTACTCGGGCTGATAGACCAGCGCTGCGTCCAGCACCCCCAGTTCCAGCTGACGCAACAAGGTCTCGCCGTCGCGGATTTCCATGCGCAGGGCGTGGCTGGGAATCTTCTCGCGCAGTTCACCGGCCCAACTGAGCATCAGCGGATTACACAGACTGACCTCGCCGCCGATGTGCAGCACGTCGTGATAACCCTCGGGCAACGGCAAGTCACGGCGTGCGGCTTCCCAGGTCTCGACCAGTTGATTGGCGTACACCACAAAGGCTTCGCCATTGGGCGTCAGCCGCGCTCCGGCACGGTTGCGCACGAACAACGTGCTGCCCAGCTGGCTCTCGAGTTTTTGCACGCGCGCCGTGATTGCGGTCTGGGTGACGTGAAGTTTTTCAGCGGCGGCGGCAAGGCTGCCGTGGCGAACAATTTCCAGAAAGGTGCGAGCGAGATCGATGTCCATGGGCAGGCCGGTGCGGGAGGTGTGGGCATTGTAAACGGATCCTGCCGGAGCCGGTTCATGTAGCCGCTGCCGAACCCCCTGTGGGAGCGGGCTTGCTCGCGAAAGCGGTGTATCAGACAACGCATGTATCGACTGACACGAAGCCATCGCGAGCAAGCCCGCTCCTACAGGGCCTTCGCCAGCTGCGACAGCGTGCGTTCAGTTTTTCGGTGTGTGAACGCACTACACTGCAACCGTCTCCCGCCCAACGGTTCCACCCATGACGGCCAAGCACGCAGCGAACATCCTCGACACGACCGAAGGCCTGCGCCTGGCCGGCCGCGACGCTGAGGCCTGGCGCGAATGGGGGCCGTACTTGAGCGAACGCCAATGGGGCACGGTACGCGAGGATTACAGCGCCGACGGCGATGCCTGGCGTTATTTCCCCCATGACCACGCCCGCAGCCGTGCCTATCGATGGGGCGAGGACGGACTGGCCGGGTTTTGCGACAAGGCTCAGCACTGGTGCCTTGGGCTGGCCCTGTGGAACGAGCGTGATCCGATTCTCAAAGAGCGACTGTTTGGCCTGAACAACGCCGAAGGCAATCACGGCGAGGACGTTAAAGAGCTGTATTTCTACGTTGATGGCGTGCCCAGTCATGCGTACATGCGCATGCTCTACAAATACCCGCAGGCCGAATTTCCCTATGCCGACCTGGTGGCCGAAAACGCTCGCCGTGGCTTGGCCGACACCGAGTACGAAATCCTCGACACCGGGGTGTTCGAGGACAACCGTTATTTCGACGTGACGGTGGAATACGCCAAACACACTGCAGATGACCTCTTCATGCGCGTCACCGTGCACAACCGGTCCGAGCAGCCGGCGCGACTTCACGTGTTGCCGCAGCTCTGGGCGCGTAACACCTGGAGCTGGGCGGCGGACGGGCAGAAACCGAGCCTGACGCTCAGTGGCGACGAGGTCCTGGCGCGGCACCCGCAACTCACCGATCGGCAGGCCAGCGCCTGGGGCGAGGAAGACTGCCATTGGCTGTTCTGCAACAACGAGAGCAACTTCCCCAAACTCGATGGCGTGGCGGCAAGTGGCCCGTTCAAGGACGGCATCAATGATTTCCTGGTCGCCGGCAACAACGAGGCGATCCGTCATGACGCTGGAACCCGGATGGCGGCGCACTTCGTCCTGAATTTTGATGCCGGCCAAAGCCGATGTGTCTACATGCGTTTCGCTCCGGCCGGCGCGGTCCGGGTCAACGCCAAAGCGCTGTTCGAACGGCGTCGCAGCGAAGCCGATGATTTTTACGCGGCGCTGCAAACCGGCATCGGCGATGCGGATGCGCGCAATGTTCAGCGTCAAGCGCTGGCCGGGTTGCTCTGGTCGAAGCAGCTGTATTACTTCGACGTTAACCAGTGGCTCGATGGCGATCCGGCGCAACCTTCGCCACCCCCCGGGCGTTCGCATATTCGCAATACCCATTGGCGCCACCTGTCGAATTTCGACATCGTCTCCATGCCAGACACTTGGGAATACCCGTGGTACGCCTCGTGGGACCTGGGCTTTCAAGCCGTCGCGTTTGCGCTGATCGATCCAGGATTCGCCAAGCATCAGTTGTTGCTGCTGGTCAAAGACCGCTTCATGCACCCCAACGGCCAGTTGCCGGCCTACGAGTGGCGTTTCGACGACGCTAACCCGCCGGTGCATGCGTGGGCCTGTTGGCGGGTGTATCAGCAGGACAAGGTGCTGACCGGAGCCGGGGACATGGATTTCCTCGAACGGATCTTCCACAAGCTGTTGCTGAATTTTTCCTGGTGGGTCAATCGCAAGGACGCCGAAGGCCGCAACCTGTTCCAGGGCGGTTTTCTGGGGCTGGACAACATTGCCCTGTTCGACCGTTCGGCGCTGTTGCCGCCCGGCTATCAGCTCGATCAGGCCGACGGCACGGCGTGGGTCGCCGCCTATGCGCTGGACCTGATGCGCATCGCGCTGGAGCTGGCCAAGCGTAACGGTGTGTACGTCGATATCGCGGTGAAGTTCTTCGAACACTTCCTCTACATCGCCGGCGCCATCAATCGGGTCGACTCCGATGCCGAAGGCTTGTGGGATGAACAGGATCAGTTCTTCTACGACGTGCTGCATCGCCCCGATGGCGTGAATGAACCGCTGCGGTTGCGCTCGATCGTCGGCCTGATGCCGCTGTTTGCCGTGCAAGTGCTGGAGCAACACGAGCATGAAGGGTTGCCTGGCTTGCGCGAGCGTCTGCTCGGTTTCATGCGTCATCGCCCGGACCTCGCCAGCCTGGTGTCACGCTGGACCGAACCGGGCGAAGGCAACCGGATGCTGCTGGCACTGTTGCGCGGCGAACGCACCAAGGACCTGCTCAAACGCATGCTCGATGAAAGCGAGTTTCTCTCCGAATTTGGTATTCGCTCATTGTCCAAAACCTTCGCCGAACAGCCGTTCGGCCTGCAAATAAATGGCGAGCGGCTCTGTGCCCATTACGAGCCGGCCGAGTCCGAATCACGCTTGTACGGCGGCAACTCCAATTGGCGCGGGCCGGTGTGGATGCCGATCAACTACATGCTGGTCGAATCCCTGCGCGAGTTTCATCGCTATTACGATCAGAACTTTTCAGTGGAATACCCGACGGGCTCGGGGTTTTTGGCGTCACTGGACGAGGTGGCCGACAGCTTGAGCCAACGTCTGACCCGGCTTGTGCTGCGCGATGAAGAGGGCAATCGGCCGTCGATGGCGGTGTATCCGCAGTTGCAGTCGGACCCCGCGAGTCGCGATCTGGTGCTGTTCCATGAGTATTTTCATGGAGAAACCGGACGCGGATTGGGGGCCAGCCATCAGACGGGATGGAGCGCGTTGATTGCGTTGTTGTTGCAGCCGTAAATCAAGATCAAAGATCGCAGCCTCGTTTCACTGTAGGAGCTGTCGAGTGAAACGAGGCTGCGATCTTTTGACGTTTACGTTTCTAAAACGCAAAACACGAACAACCAAACGCCCCCCAAAATCCCTGGAAGTCGCTGACCGGCGCCGAAGACAATCGCGCACGCTCATGACTGTGCGCATGCACCGCACACGCGCCGACGCATTGATGCACCTGCGCCGTCAGCGGCGCCATCGGCTTCCAATGACCCGGCACCTTGGCCACGGGTGACCATTCGGGCACCACAGGAATTGGCGGCGGCCCGAGTTTTTCGAACTCGACGGCACCATAGACGATCTTGCCGTCGACGATGGTCAGCACCGACTCGATCCATTTGATCGCCTCATCGTCGATGTGGAAATAGTCCGCCGACAACGCAATCAGATCCGCCAGTTGCCCGACTTTGATCTGGCCTTTCTTGCCTTGTTCGGAGGAAAACCAGGCGCTGCCGTGGGTGAACAGTTCCAGCGCCGTATCGCGGCTCAAGCCCTGCGGGTACAACTCCAGTCCGCCGACGGTGCGACCACTGACCAGCCAATACATCGAGGTCCACGGGTTGTAGCTGGACACCCGCGTGGCGTCGGTGCCGGCACCGACCGGAAGGCCTTCGGCAAGCATGCGTGCGATTGGCGGCGTATGTTCGGCGGCTTTGGCGCCATAGCGGTCGACGAAGTATTCGCCTTGAAAGGCCATTCGATCCTGAATGGCGATGCCGCCGCCCAAGGCTTTAACCCGCTCGATGTTCTGCGGGGTGATGGTTTCCGCATGATCGAAAAACCACGGCAAACCGTCGAACGGAATGTCGCGATTGACCTTCTCGAAAACGTCGAGCATGCGGCTGATGGATTCGTTGTAGGTGGCGTGCAGTCGGAATGGCCAGCGTTGCTCCACCAGATGCCGTACCACTGGTTCCAGCTCCTGCTCCATGGTTTGTGGCAGATCCGGACGTGGTTCGAGGAAGTCTTCGAAGTCTGCCGCCGAGAACACCAGCATTTCCCCTGCACCGTTGTGCCGCAGAAAGTCGTCGCCCTGGCCGTAATGGGAAGTGCTGGTCCAGTTTTTGAAGTCGGTCAGTTCTTCCTTGGGTTTCTGGGTGAACAGGTTGTAGGCGATGCGCACCGTGAGTTGCTGGTCTTTGGCCAGTTGCTGAATGACCTGATAGTCGTCCGGGTAGTTCTGATAACCACCGCCGGCATCGATGGCGCTGGTGACACCGAGGCGGTTGAGTTCTCGCATGAACTGGCGTGTAGAGTTGACTTGGTATTCCAGCGGCAACTTCGGCCCCTTGGCCAGGGTCGAGTAGAGAATCATCGCATTTGGGCGGGCGATGAGCATGCCGGTGGGATCGCCGTTGGCGTCACGCTGGATTTCTCCGCCGGGTGGGTTCGGCGTGTCACGGGTGTAACCGACCACTTTCAGCGCGGCGCGGTTGAGCAGGGCGCGGTCGTAAAGGTGCAGCACGAACACTGGCGTATCCGGCGCCGCCTTGTTCAGCTCATCAATCGTCGGCAGTCGTTTTTCGGCGAACTGGAATTCGTTCCAGCCACCGACCACCCGTACCCATTGGGGTGTTGGCGTACGGTCGGCCTGATCCTTGAGCAGGCGCAGGGCATCGACCAGCGACGGCACGCCTTCCCAGCGCAGTTCGAGGTTGTAGTTCAGGCCACCGCGGATCAGGTGCAGGTGCGAATCGTTGAGGCCGGGGATGACCGTGCGACCATGCAAGTCGATGATCTGCGTGCCGGGACCTTGGAGGGCCATGGCCTGGGCGTCGCTGCCGACCACCACAAAGCGTCCGTCCTTGATTGCGACGGCACTGGCCTGGGGTTTCTTGCGATCGACGGTGTGCAGGCGTCCGTTGTACAGAATGAGGTCGGCGGGGGTGTCGGGCATGGTTTTACTCCCTGCGAATAGCGGGCTGATCCAGGCACCGACGGCACCTGCCGAAAGGCCTTGCAGTACACGTCGGCGGTTGAAACCGTCGTGCTCGTCAGGTGGACTCATGGCAGTGCTCCGCGCAATTCTTTGGGAGGCCAGCAGCCGATGTCTGACGCATGCGGCCAGAAGGAATATAGACGGTGAATCCACAGGTAGCCGTTTTCCGGGGGCAGAAAACGACGAATCCCGCCTCGAGGGGCGGGATTCGTGTGCAGCCAGAGAGGCTCCCGAAGACCGGGAGCCGCCGTCTTAGCTCGGGAACAGCTCGGACAGTTTCATGGCCAGCATCATGTCGCCTTCAGCGCGCAGTTTGCCGCCCATGAACGCTTGCATGCCGTCGGTCGAACCGTCGACGATGCCTTGCAGGGTTTCGCCGTCCATCACCAGAGTGACCTGGGCGTCAGGGTTTTCGCCTTCTTGCAGCTCGCAGGTGCTGTCTTTGACGATCAGCGAGAAGTTCTTGGTGTCGTCGATGCGGAAACCGAATACCAGGTCCAGACTGGCAGCGGCGGCTGGGTTGAACTTGGCTTTCATTGCTTGTACGGCATCAGCTACGGAGGTCATGGTTCGATCCTTTTTTGGGAATAACAGCTGGGGTCACAATAGTCCGGACTCAGCGAAACGTGATGAGTTCCGGTGCCTTCAACAGTTGCAAGTGCGCATGACTGTTGAAAGAAGACAGAGCCACCTCGCGACCGCGAAACTTCAGCAGGTTGAGCGAGGTGTTGACGATTTGCCAGTTCAGTTCAAATGCCTGCCGCGCCGGCATTTGGGTAATGAGGTGGAGCAGGGCAGTGATGGTGCCGCCGGAGGTGAACACGGCGATTTTCTGAGTGTTGTCGGCGCTTTCCAGGATGCGGTGAAGACCGGCCTGCACGCGCTCGACAAAGCCCAGCCAGCTTTCAAGCCCCGGCGTGTCATAGGTGCCGGCGAGCCAGCGTTCGATGATCAGGGCGAAGATGCGCTGGAACTCCGCACGGTTCTGCGCGGCGTTGCGCAGGATCTCCAGTGCTTCGGGTTCATCCTCCAGCATGGCCGGCAGCAGCGCGCGGATCACCGCGTCGGCGTCGAATTCGTTGAAGGCGGAATCGATTTCCAGGGTCGGCACCGGCAGGCCCACGGCAGCGAACTGTTCCAGCGCGCTGGTGGCCGTATGCTGTTGACGGCGCAGGTCGCCAGAGAGGCAGCGGTCGAAGCTGACACCCAGCTCAGCGAGGTGCTGGCCGAGGATTTCTGCCTGGCGAACACCGGTCGGCGACAGGACGTCATAGTCGTCTGCACCAAAGGAGGCCTGGCCATGTCGAATCAAATAGATGCTGCCCACGTCCGCGTCATCCCGGTACGTTGAAGGTTTGGCGAGGTTATGAGGATGGCAGTGAGCTGTCAATGAAAAAACATACGCTTGTTTGAAATGCCCGTTCCAGGCTTGTTGCCAGAGGTTTCACGGCTGGCCGCCGAGGCGGCGCATGGGTATGCTTGAGTTATCCCGCGCGTTTATCAGGCCGCGCATTGTTTTTTGAAGGAGTCACTGTGGAGTTTTTGTCCGAGTACGCCAGTTTCCTGGCCAAGACCGTGACGCTGGTGATCGCCATTCTGGTGGTCCTGGCCAGTTTCGCGGCGTTGCGCAGCAAAGGTCGGCGCAAGTCGGCCGGCCAGTTGCAGGTCAGCAAACTGAATGATTTCTACAAAGGGCTGCGCGAACGCCTTGAGCAGACCTTGCTCGACAAGGATCAGCTCAAGGCCTTGCGCAAGGCCCAGGCTAAAACCGATAAAAAGCAAAAGAAGAAACCCGAGGCCAAGCCACGGGTGTTCGTGCTGGATTTCGACGGCGACATCAAGGCGTCGGCCACTGAAAGCCTGCGCCACGAGATCACCGCGCTGTTGACGTTGGCGACGCCGAAGGATGAAGTCGTGCTGCGTCTGGAAAGCGGCGGCGGCATGGTTCACAGCTATGGCCTGGCGTCCTCGCAACTGGCGCGCATCCGCGACGCGGGCGTGCCGTTGACCATCTGCATCGACAAGGTCGCGGCCAGCGGTGGCTACATGATGGCGTGCATCGGCGAGAAGATCATCAGCGCCCCGTTCGCGATCCTGGGCTCTATCGGCGTCGTGGCACAGTTGCCCAACGTCAATCGCTTGCTGAAAAAACACGACATCGACTTCGAAGTCCTGACTGCCGGCGAATACAAGCGCACCTTGACCGTGTTTGGCGAAAACACCGAGAAGGGCCGGGAAAAGTTCCAGGAAGACCTGGACATCACCCATCAGCTGTTCAAGAACTTCGTTTCGCGCTATCGCCCGCAACTGGCTATCGACGAGGTCGCTACCGGTGAAATCTGGCTCGGTATCGCCGCGCTGGACAAACAGCTGGTGGACGAGCTCAAGACCAGCGACGAGTACCTCGCTGAACGGGCGAAGAAGTCCGAGCTGTACCACTTGCACTACGCCGAACGCAAAAGCCTGCAAGAGCGCATCGGTATGGCGGCCAGCGGTTCGGTCGATCGTGTCTTGCTGAGCTGGTGGAGCCGCTTGACCCAGCAACGCTTCTGGTAACCGTACCAGGCATCACCGTCAGTAAAAAACCGTGGAATGCCCCCGGTTTTTTTTTGCCTTCAGAACATGTTCACGCTTCTTGCGAAAATAACGAATTTTCCTAACGCCATTGTCGATCGGTCGCGCATTTGTGTGGAGTCAGGTCGGGTAGGGTGACAGACCTGAATTGACTGCAATGGATTGCACCATGAATGATCTCCCTCACCACGTTGCCGAACCTCATCCGGCCCCGTCGCTGCGAATGCGTGACGAACTGAAAGCTGCGTTGGACATCGCCATTCCACAAACCCCCGGTGAATTGGGCGAACGCCTGATCAAGGAAAAATGGGGGCAGGACATCGACCCGCGGACGACCTTGATGGTCTCCCTCGATTACCACTACAAGGGCCACCCTGAAGAAAACGGTTTCCAGCAGGGCCAAGTGGCAAATTCACGGTCACTGCTGCAAGCGCTGCTTTCAAATGATCAGACGGTTGGTGACGGGCGTTTTGCGGAAACGGCCTTTGGTCTTTACACGCCACCAGACGTCGGGCCAACGGTGCAAATTGTCGAGCATGTCGACGAGTTCGCCGATCACGGCAGCGGCAATCACGAAACCTATGAAGGCATCTATCGGCAAACGACTCCGCAGACTTACGGTCCCGCCTCACAATTGAAACTGAGGCCGGCTGATTTCAAAAAATGGGTCTGGGAGCTGGACTTCAAATGCGTATACGAGGCCTATCTTGATCAGGCCTGGCCCTCTGACGAGGTGCTCACGGCGTCCGCACCGTACGCGTTGAGAACATCGGTCAAAGCGGCGTTTGTAATGACGGCCTGGTTGCAGTTCAAGGAACGATGCCTGTCTCAAAAAGGACTTGAGCTCGCGATGCAAGCGGCTGGCTTGCCGCCCGGTCAGACATGGGAAACCCTGACCATCAAACAACTGCAAGTAGCGACGCGCACCCCTTTGGCCGTCAGGGCAGGTCGTTTGACGCTATACCGATACACCGCAACCGATATCTGGGCGTTCCGTGACACTTCCACGACCCGAGTGCTGTTGTACCTCCCCGGCAATTCTTCCCCGCTGCACGAATTCACCGATGCCACTGAGCTGCACCAATGGGTAGTCGCGCAGAGCAAGCTCAGCGAGACAAAACAGGCGTTGGCTGCCCATTTTGCCGAAGATGATCGCGAGGACGGTACGTTTCATGCGGGTGTACTCACGGCGCTGGACGGCATGGCGCAGTATCCCGCGATACACCGGTTGACCAACAACGCCGGTTTTTTCAACAACGACGGCTACTGGGACCCGGCCGATTACATTGGCTACGATAATCCGCCATCGGCGACTGATCCGTTTGCGCAACTGGTGCTGACCATGAAGCAGGCCGCCCGCGCCAGTCTCAAAAGCATTCGTACCGATGCACAGGTCAATCGTGACAACTTGAGTGCAGTGGTCGAACCGGTGGTGCAATGGATCAACCGGTTTGGGCCCTTGGCGTTGTTCGTTCCGGGTGGCGAAGGCGTATTGGCGCTGGCCGGGCTTATTGACGCCGGTTACGGTCTTGATCAGGCGGTAAACGGTGAAACACCGCGCGAACGCTCGGAAGGCGTGACACGCACCGTGTTCGGGTTGCTGAATGCGCTGCCGATAGCCGCAGAGGTGGCACTGAGGGGTGAAACTGCGGTCGTCCATCCGGAAGAAGGAGGTGTGAAGCCTGCGTCGGAAATATCCGTTGCCCCAACGCCACAACCAACAGGCCTGGCACTGCCGACACGGGTCGAACTGATTCGCGGTATCGGCCCGTCCGTGGCGTCTTTCAGCGATGATGTCCTGACACAGATAGGCAAAGTCAGCGCGGTCGACGACGATATGTTGCGGTTGATGCAGACGGGTCATCCACCGACGCCTCTGCTGGCTGACACCATCAGTCGCTTCAAGATCGATCAGGATCTTGGTCCGGGCGGCGCAGGTGAGCCGTTCAACAGCCGGTACGCAGCACTTCAACACTCGGAGCATGAGTGGGTTCGGCTGTTTCAACGCGAATATCCGGGCTTGCCCAAAAACGCCATTGAGCAAATGCTCGACCGTTACGGCGTGAATATTCAAGCGGCGCCCAACGTGACGGAGGTCAGGCAGGTGTTCGCACGCCTGGACAGCAAAGCACGGCAATACCAACAACATGTGCGGCTCAATCGGGCCTATGAAGGCCTTTATCTTCATTCCGTGATTAGCCCGGAGTCGGACACACTGGCCTTGCACTCACTCCAGAATCTGCCCGGTTGGCCGAAAAGCCTTCGGATCGATGTACACGATCAGACCGCGATCGGAAGAGTGCTGGACCGCAGCGGTCCACTTGATGCAACGAGCGTCCGAGACCTGATCAAGACCACCGATCACTACCTGCATCACGGCATGCAGAGCGACTTTTACCAAGCGCTGCTGGGTGTGCTGTCAGAAGACGAGCGTTCAGCGTTGCATTTGGTGTCGCTTGATCCGGCCAGTGAATTGCGGCTGAAAATCAGCGATCAGGCTTTACCCCGGTCAGAACTCAGACTCGGCCTCGGGAGGATGGACGCCCGGTTACCCTTCGAGCCGCAGGGACTCAGAGGCGGAGGTTTTCCGGCAACGCCCCAGTCCGAGGCGCTGACGCACCAGATGATGAGGCTGCAACTCAAAGAGGTCTATCCGGAATTCACCGATGCCCAGGCGGATGCGGTTCTTCAACGCGAAGGCGTCAACGCACAGACTCACATTGAGTGGTTGAAGCAACAGTTGCAGCAACTCGACACCGACCTGACCGCCTGGGTAGATCAGGTGGAGGACGACATCCAAGAAATGGATATCGATTTTCTGACCCCGAATGATCCCGGAGCGGCGGGACTGAACGCTGCCCAAATCGAAGCCTATAACGTTCAGCTGGAGCAGATTGAAGTACACAACGAACGTGTCATTCGAAATGAGTTGGCCGAGGAACTGGTCGACATTTGGCAACAGCGCAGACCGAAGCAGGATCTCCTCCTGGCAGGTGATCAGAGACGCGGCATCAAGCTGGATCTCGACTTCGAAAATTATCACCGGCTGCCCGATTTGAATGTTCGGTTCAACGACGTTCTTGAGTTATCGATGCGTAGCTTTCACCTGAGCATAGAGGAAAGCCTGAACGGGTTTCTTCAAGGTTTTCCCAATCTAGAAGCGCTGAATCTGGAAAATGTCGACCTGAGTCACTTCAACCCAGGCGGCGACGTGCAACGCGCTTTACCTCCTGCAATCAATCATATGCGGCATCTCACTACGCTGAATCTCAGGTCGACAAACCTGACCTTCAGTGAACACGCGGCCTCTCAACTGACTGATCTGACCCGTTTACGTACTCTGGTGTTGAGCGACAACCCATTAGGTGTCCCGCCTTTGGTGCTGGGAATGAACGACTTGCGTTGGCTCGACTTGAGAAACACCCGGATCAGTACTAGCCCGATCGGGATTATGGACCAGCCTTATCTGGAGAGCCTGGACTTACGCAATAACTGGATAAACCGGGTTCCGCAGCCGGTGCTGAATCAAGCTATTGCCAGGGATCGCGTGCTGTTGCAGGGCAATCCGTTAACGGACGAGGACACTCTGTTGCGTGTCGTGGACCACCGGCGGCGAACAGGAATCAACCTGTGGTTGAGCGAGCCCGGCCCCAATTACGGCAACTCCATCGAGTGGTTGCGCGAAGGCGATAGCGGGCAGCGGGATGCGCGAGTATTGACGTGGCAGAGGCTGGCAGGCAGGCCGCTCGGCAGCAGGTTCTTGAGAATAATGGATGGCCTGACTCTGACGGCGGACTTCAGGGTTGATTATTTTGCGTTGCAGGCGAGGGTGTGGCGACTTCTCGGCGACGCCGATGCGTCAGAGGCGCTATGGACGCAACTGGTTCAGGATATTGAAGTGGCTCAGGTCGATCCGGAGAACCCGTTTACGCTGTTCACGGCACTTGAAAACCGTGCCCGGCTTTATCGGGACTGGATGGCCATGGGGCAGCCGTTTCCGATAGACGCGTAGTAAAGGGGAGAACCTTGAACCCCGGACGGGGTTCAAGGTGTGACGATCAGCGGCGACGGAACAGCGGCAACGGTTCGTCGGTGGCAGCCTGATAGGTCACCGAGAAGTCCTTGAGGCCTTCAAGGGCTTCGTACGGGTCTTTATCGGCGCGGATTGCAAACGCGTCGAAACCGCAGCGGTGCATGTAGAAGAGCTGGTCGCGCAGCACATCACCAATCGCCCGCAGTTCGCCTTTGAAACCATAACGGTCGCGCAGCAGACGGGCGTTGGAGTAGTTGCGACCGTCGGTGAAGGCAGGGAAGTTCAAGGCAATGACCTGGAAATTTTCCACGTCGTCACCGATTTCTTCGGCTTCTTCATCGGCATCCAGCCACACGCCCAGGCCGCCATCGCGGGCCTTGAGCATACGACTGTGTTCACGCCACAGCGTCAGCGGGACGATCAGATCGTCGCAGTTGCTGATCTCGTCGATGTTGAAGTCCTTCGGCAACAAGTGCCAGGTTTCGTCGACGACCTCGTTGTTCTTAATGATTCGCTGCATAGACGCGTTCCTTGAAGAGGTCGATGCCAATACGCTGATAGGTGTCGATGAAACGCTCGTCTTCGGTACGCTGTTCGAGGTACACGTTGATCAGCTTTTCGATGACATCAGGCATGGCTTCCTGGGCGAAGGACGGGCCGAGGATCTTGCCCAGGCTGGCGTCGCGGCTTGCGCTGCCACCGAGGGAAACCTGGTAGAACTCTTCGCCTTTCTTGTCCACCCCGAGAATACCGATGTGGCCGACGTGGTGGTGACCACAGGCGTTCATGCAGCCGGAGATGTTCAGGTCCAGCTCGCCGATGTCGAACAGGTAGTCCAGGTCTTCGAAACGACGCTGGATCGACTCGGCGATCGGGATCGACTTGGCGTTGGCCAGCGAGCAGAAATCACCGCCAGGGCAGCAGATGATGTCGGTCAGCAAGCCGATGTTCGGCGTGGCGAAACCTTGCTCGCGCAACTCGCCCCACATCGCGAACAGTTGGGACTGTTCAACGTCGGCCAGAATGATGTTCTGCTCGTGGGAGGTGCGCAGTTGACCGAAGCTGTAGCGATCGGCCAGGTCGGCCACTGCGTCGAGCTGCTTGTCGGTGATGTCGCCCGGTGCAACACCGGTCGGCTTCAGGGACAGGGTCACCGCCACATAACCTGGCTTCTTGTGGGCCAGGGTGTTGCGGGTGCGCCAGCGCGCGAAGCCTGGGTGTTGCTTGTCGAGCTCGGCCAGTTGGGCAGCCTGGTTATCCAGGGCCTTGTAGTCCGGATCGACGAAGTGCTTGGCAACGCGATGCACTTCGGCTTCGGTCAGCGTGGTCTGGCCACCGCGAAGGTGTTCCATTTCCGCGTCGACTTTCTGCGCAAAGACTTCAGGCGTCAGAGCCTTAACCAGAATCTTGATCCGCGCCTTGTACTTGTTGTCACGACGGCCATAGCGGTTGTAAACCCGCAGGATGGCGTCGAGGTAGCTCAACAGGTCTTGCCATGGCAGGAATTCATTGATGAACGCGCCCACCACTGGCGTACGGCCGAGGCCACCACCGACCAGCACACGGAAACCCAGCTCGCCCGCGGCGTTGTGCACTGGCTCGAGGCCGATGTCATGGACTTCGATGGCGGCACGGTCGGAGGTCGAACCGTTGATCGCGATCTTGAACTTGCGCGGCAAGTAAGCGAATTCAGGGTGGAACGTGGTCCACTGGCGAACGATCTCGCACCATGGGCGCGGGTCGATCAGCTCATCGGCAGCGACACCGGCGAACTGATCGGTGGTGACGTTGCGCAGGCAGTTGCCGCTGGTCTGGATCGCGTGCATCTGCACGGTGGCCAGTTCAGCGAGGATGTCCGGGATGTCTTCCAGCGCCGGCCAGTTGAACTGCACGTTCTGCCGGGTACTGATGTGGGCATAGCCCTTGTCATAGTCGCGGGCAATCTTGGCCATCATCCGCGTCTGGCGCGAAGTGAGTTGGCCGTAAGGCACCGCCACCCGCAACATCGGCGCGAAGCGTTGGATATAAAGCCCGTTCTGCAGGCGCAGGGGGCGGAATTCTTCTTCGCTCAGCTCGCCTGCCAGATAGCGTCGGGTCTGATCTCGGAACTGCTTGACGCGGTCCTCGATGATCCGCTGATCGTACTCGTCGTATACGTACATATAAGTCCTGTTCTCAGGCTTGGGCCGGTCGGATCAGTGGCGTTTTTCGCTTGCTGAAGTCTCCGATACTGCCTCGGCAATTCTGCGCGCACGGCCGCGCACTCCCTACGGAGCCGGGGCAAGATACCAGTTTGCAGTTATGCGCAAAAGTGATGTTTGAGTATATGTAAAGAACCAAAACGACTAACGAGAACCGTTATTGATAAACCCACATTTGTGGTGCGGGCAATCGTCGTCTTTACTGTGGTCGAGTCTTTATGCAATCACCGATAAAACCGACAAGAGGCGATGCAATGAGCAACCCTACCAAAGCGACAAAACCTGATAGCACGGTCGATGCTTGGGCGATTCTGTTCCTGATCATCCTGGTCGTGGGCACTGCGGTGTTTTGGGTCAGCCATCAATAACCGACCCCGTCCGGGCCCGGTTCCGACGATTGTCGGACAAAAACCGGAATAAACGCCGTTTGCCGGGACTTCGCTGGCTATAATGCGCGGCGAAATTTCGGGGGCTCGGACGTTAATGTTGAAGTTTTTCTGCACCTTCCTGCTGATGCTTGGCGCAGCTTACGGCCCAGCTGCGCATGCGGAATCGGTGTTGTTCCTGAATCCCGGGAAGACTGACGAAGCCTTCTGGATAAGCTATTCGCAATTCATGCAGGCGGCTGCCACGGATCTGGGCATCGATCTGCAAATTCTCTATTCCCAACGCATGCCCGAGCTCACCTTGGCGCAAGCCCGCCTGGCGCTGCAAGGTCCTGATCGTCCGGACTATCTGGTGTTCGTCAACGAACAGTATGTCGCCCCGCAAATCCTGCGCCTGGCCCAGGGCAGCGGGGTCAAGCTGTTTATGGTCAACGCTGCGCTGACAGCCAATCAGCTGAGCCTGTTGGGCGAACGCTCTGATCGATTGGGCAGTCTGGTGCCGAACGATGAGGAGGGCGGTTACCTGATGCTCAAGGAGTTGATTCGCCAGCATCCCCCGGTAGCACCCGGCGAAGTCATCGAGTTACTGGCGTTTTCCGGTCTGAAGATCACACCGTCGGCGCAACTACGCGAGCAAGGCATGATGCGCGCCTTGGCCGAGCATCCTGAAGTGCGTTTGCGCCAACTGGTTTACGGCGGCTGGACCGAAGGCCGGGCCTATGAACAGGCCAAATTGCTGTTCCGGCGATACCCGAAAGTCTCGTTGGTATGGTCGGCCAATGACGAAATGGCGTTTGGCGCCATGCGGGCCTATTCGGAGACGGGTGGAGTGCCCGGCAAAGAGGCGTTGTTCAGCGCAGTGAACGCGTCGCCTGCCGCGCTGCAGGCGGTGGTTGACGGACGCATGAGCGTGCTGTTGGGCGGGCACTTTACATTGGGCGGTTGGGCGCTGGTGGAATTGCATGACCTTGAACAAGGCGTGGATCTGGACCAGTACGGCGGGCGTGACCGGTTGATCCCCTTGCTGCAATTGATCGACAAGGCCCACGCCAAGCGGTTGCTGGCCATGGGCGCGTCGCCGAATTACGGGGTGAATTTCCGTCGTCTGTCGGCCAAGGGGCGGCCGACGTCCTATCGCTATCCGTTCAGCTTGCAAACCCTGATGCGCTAACGCCCCGCCAAATGCACCACCAGTTGCACGATGCCGAACAGCGTCAGTGCAAACACCGCTGTGAATAGAATCCCCAGAATCACGAAATGACTCGGCTTGCCGTGGGTGAAGTCCCGTGCACGGTTTTTTCCGCTCTGGACCCCGAACGCCGCCGCCAAGACGCTGTGCAGCATCTGCCAGAACGTCGGCGGCTTGTTGTCGACTGGATCGTCCATAAATCCCTCGTCACTTAGGTGTGAGAGCTAAGCATAGACAATCAGTTTGGGGATGGCGCAAATCCTGTGGGAGCGGGTTTAACCCGGTATTTGTGAACGACCCCAAACAACCGTAGGAGCGAGGCTTGCCCGCGAAGAGGCCATAACATTCAACATCTTCGTTGACTGTTGCGCCGCCTTCGCGGGCAAGCCTCGCTCCTACAGGGGATCATTGTTGGCTTAAGGGTTAGTTGTCGTACCCGAGGTTCGGTGCCAGCCACCGCTCAGTCACGCTCAATTCCTGGCCTTTACGCGACGTATAGCTCTGCACCTGATCCTTGTCGATCTTGCCCACCGCAAAGTATTGCGCTTGCGGGTGAGCGAAGTACCAGCCGCTGACCGCTGCCGCCGGGAACATCGCGTAGTGCTCGGTGAGGAACACGCCGCTGCGGCCGGCCTGCATTTCGCTGGCTTCAGGGTCGAGCAAGGCAAACAGGGTGCTTTTCTCGGTGTGGTCCGGGCAGGCCGGATAGCCGGGAGCAGGGCGGATGCCGGTGTATTGCTCTTTGATCAGCGCCTCGTTGTCGAGCGTCTCGTCCTTGGCATAACCCCAGTGTTCCTTACGGACCTGTTGGTGCAGCCATTCGGCGCAGGCCTCGGCCAATCGGTCGGCCAACGCCTTGACCATGATCGAGTTGTAATCATCGCCCGCGTCTTGATAAGCCTTGGCCACTTCTTCGGCACCGATCCCGGCGGTGGTGATGAACCCCCCCACGTAGTCGGTGATTTCGCTGTCCTTCGGCGCGACGAAGTCGGCGAGGGAGAAGTTCGGCTTGCCGTCGGTCTTGATGATCTGCTGACGCAAGTGATGCAGTTTGGCGATCGGCTTGCCGTCATCGCCATAGACTTCGATGTCATCCTCACGCACCTGGTTGGCCGGCCAGAAGCCGAACACCGCACGGGCGCTGATGAGTTTTTCGTCGATCAGCTTGGCGAGCATTTCCTGGGCGTCGGCGTACAGGGAGGTGGCGGCTTCACCGACCACTTCATCCGTGAGGATGCGCGGGAATTTGCCGGCCAGGTCCCAGGAAATAAAGAACGGCGTCCAGTCGATGTATTCGGCAAGTACCTTCAGATCAATGTTGTCCAGCACACGCGATCCGGTGAAGGTCGGTTTGACCGGCTCGTAGGTGCTCCAGTCGAACTGAGGCTTCTTGGCGATCGCGGCCGGGTAGCTCAGGCGTTCGGTGCGGGCGCTGCGGTTGGCGGTGCGCTCGCGAACGTCGATGTATTCCAGGCGGGTCTTCTCGACGAACGCCGGTTTCAATTCCTTGGACAGCAATTGCGTCGCCACGCCCACGGCGCGGGAGGCATCGGTGACGTAGATCACCGCGTCGTTGCTGTACTTGGGCTCGATCTTCACCGCCGTGTGCGCCTTGGAGGTGGTTGCGCCGCCGATCATCAACGGCAGATGGAAGTCCTGACGCTGCATCTCACGGGCGACGTGGACCATTTCATCCAGCGAAGGCGTAATCAGGCCGGACAGGCCGATGATGTCGCACTTCTGCTCCTTGGCCACTTGCAGGATTTTTTCTGCCGGGACCATCACACCGAGGTCGACGATGTCGTAGCCGTTACAGCCCAGGACCACGCCGACGATGTTCTTGCCGATGTCGTGCACGTCGCCTTTCACGGTCGCCATCAGGATCTTGCCCTTGGCTTCCGGCTTGTCGCCTTTTTCCAGTTCGATGAACGGGATCAAGTGGGCCACGGCCTGCTTCATCACTCGGGCGGATTTCACCACCTGCGGCAGGAACATTTTGCCGGCACCGAACAGGTCGCCGACGATGTTCATGCCGGACATCAACGGGCCTTCGATCACTTCGATCGGGCGAGCGAAGGACTGGCGCGACTCTTCGGTGTCTTCAACGATGTGCGTGGTGATGCCCTTGACCAGCGCATGCTCCAGACGCTTGTTGACGTCCCAGTTGCGCCACTCTTCGGTCTCGGCTTCCTTGACGCTGCCGTCGCCCTTGTACTTGTCGGCGATGGCGAGGAGGGCGTCGGTGCCTTCCGGGGTGCGGTTGAGGATTACGTCTTCCACGGCGTCGCGCAGCTCGGCCGGGATCTGGTCGTAGATCTCCAGCTGGCCGGCGTTGACGATACCCATGGTCAGGCCGTTGCGGATCGCATACAGCAGGAACACCGAGTGGATTGCCTCGCGCACCGGGTTGTTGCCGCGGAACGAGAACGACACGTTGGACACGCCACCGGAGGTCAGCGCGTACGGCAGTTCGTCGCGGATGTAGGCGCAGGCGTTGATGAAGTCCACGGCGTAGTTGTTGTGTTCTTCGATACCGGTGGCCACGGCGAAGATGTTCGGGTCAAAGATGATGTCTTCCGGCGGGAAGCCGACTTCGTTGACCAGAATGTCGTAGGAACGTTTGCAGATTTCTTTCTTGCGCGCTTCGGTGTCGGCCTGGCCGGCTTCGTCAAACGCCATCACCACTACGGCGGCGCCATAGCGTTTGCACAGTTTGGCGTGATGAATGAACTGCTCGACGCCTTCCTTCATGCTGATCGAGTTGACGATGCCCTTGCCCTGGATGCATTTGAGGCCGGCTTCGATCACTTCCCACTTCGAGGAGTCGATCATGATCGGCACGCGGGAGATGTCCGGTTCGCCGGCAATCAGATTGAGGAAGGTCACCATGGCCTTCTTCGAATCGAGCATCCCCTCGTCCATGTTGATGTCGATGATCTGGGCGCCGGCCTCAACCTGCTGCAGGGCGACTTCCAGCGCTTCGGTGTAGTTGTCTTCACGGATCAGCCGGGCGAACTTGGCGGAACCGGTGATGTTGGTGCGCTCGCCGACGTTGACGAACAACGAACTGCGATCGATGGTGAACGGTTCCAGGCCGGACAGGCGGCAAGCCTTGGGAATCTCCGGGATTTGACGCGGCGCATAACCGGCCACGGCTTTGGCGATGGCTTCGATGTGACCCGGCGTGGTGCCGCAGCAACCGCCGACGATGTTGAGGAAGCCGCTCTGGGCGAATTCTTCGATGACCTTGGCGGTTTCCGACGGCAGCTCGTCGTACTCGCCGAATTCGTTCGGCAGGCCGGCGTTCGGGTGCGCCGAAACGTGGGTGCCGGCCTTGTTCGACAACTCTTCCAGGTACGGACGCAATTCGCTGGCGCCGAGGGCGCAGTTCAGGCCGACCGAGATGGGCTTGGCGTGGGCCACCGAGTTCCAGAACGCTTCGGTGGTCTGGCCCGACAGGGTACGGCCGGAGGCGTCGGTGATGGTGCCGGAGATCATGATCGGCAACTCGATGCCCAGCTCTTCGAACACGCCTTGCACGGCGAAGATCGCGGCTTTGGCGTTCAGGGTGTCGAAAATGGTTTCGATCAGGATCAGGTCGGCGCCACCCTCGATCAGGCCTTTGGTGGATTCGGTGTAGTTTTCCACCAGTTCATCAAAGGTCACGTTGCGATAGCCGGGGTTGTTCACGTCCGGTGACAGCGAGCAGGTGCGGCTGGTCGGGCCGAGGACGCCGGCAACAAAGCGCGGTTTGTCCGGGGTTTCCAGGGTCTTGGCGTCGGCCACCTTGCGCGCCAGGCGTGCGCCTTCTACGTTTAACTCGTACGACAGGCCCTGCATGCCGTAGTCGGCCATGGAAATCCGGGTGGCGTTGAAGGTGTTGGTTTCCAGAATGTCGGCGCCGGCATCCAGGTAGGCTTTCTCGATGCCGCCAATCACGTCCGGGCGGGTCAGCACCAACAGGTCGTTGTTGCCCTTGACGTCGCTCGGCCAGTCGGCGAAGCGTTTGCCACGGTAATCCTGCTCCTCGAGCTTGTAGCTCTGGATCATCGTGCCCATGCCGCCATCGAGAATCAGAATGCGCTCTTTGAGGGCGTGCTTGAGAGCTTGGAGGCGAACACTGCGATCGGACATTGGGACTACTCGGAAAGACCATGACGAAGGGCCGGGATCATAGCAAACCTGTGCGGTTTTAGAGCATGCCCCGGTTTTGCATGAATATCGCTCATGTTGGTACCCGTGCCGGACCGGTAGAATCGCGGCGTTTTTTCAGGATCAGGACCAGGGACATGTCGTATCGCGTCATCACCAGCATTTTTATGCTGCTTTTAAGCTGGGGTGCCGCTGCGCAAGGTCCGGCGATCTCCTACACGCAGGATATCCAACCGATCTTCACCGAAAAGTGCGTGGCCTGCCATGCCTGCTACGACTCCGCCTGTCAGCTCAATCTGGGCAGCGGCGAAGGGGTGGCGCGTGGTGCGACCAAAACCCCGGTCTACGACGGCGAACGCAGCCAGGCCGCCGCGCCGACCCGGTTGTTTTATGACGCCTTCGGCAAACGTGCCTGGCAGCAGAAGGGCTTCTATTCGGTGCTTGACGCCCAAGGCAGCCAAGCGGCGTTGATGGCGCGAATGCTGGAACTGGGCCACACAACCCCGCTGCAACCCAACGCCAAGATTCCGCAAGACATCGTCTTGGGCTTGAACCGGGAAAACATGTGCGCCATGCCGGCGGAGTTCGGTGGCTACGCCAGCACCCATCCGAAAGAAGGCATGCCGCTGGCGGTCACCGGCCTGACCGACCAGCAATACCAGACGCTGCAACGCTGGCTGGCCTCCGGCGCGCCCATCGATGAGCAAGGCCTGGTCCCGAGCGCGAAGGAAGCCCTGGAGGTGGTGCAGTGGGAAAACCTGCTCAACGCTCCGGGTGCGCGGCAAAGCCTGGTCGGCCGCTGGTTGTTCGAGCATTGGTTCCTCGCCCATCTCTACTTCAAGGACGGCGAGCCGGGGCACTACTTCCAGTGGGTGCGCTCGCGAACCCCGACTGGCCAGCCGATTGACCTGATCAATACCCGGCGTCCGAACGACGATCCGGGCACTCAGGTGTATTACCGCTTGTGGCCGGTGCAGGGTGTGATCGTGCACAAGACCCACATCACTTATCCGCTGAGCGCGGCGAAGATGGCGCGGATCAAAAGCCTGTTTTACAACGGTCAATGGCAAGTCAACGCCTTGCCGGGGTACGGGCCGGACCACCGGGCCAATCCGTTCACCACGTTCGAAGCGATCCCGGCGCAGGCGCGTTATCAGTTCATGCTCGATAACGCCGAATACTTTGTGCGCACGTTCATTCGTGGGCCGGTGTGCCGTGGTCAGATCGCCACTGACGTGATCCGCGATCACTTCTGGGCGCTGTTCCAGGCGCCGGAACACGACCTCTACATCACCGACCCGAACTATCGCGGCCAGGCCACGCCGTTGCTGGCGATGCCGGGGCAAAACGACGACGTGGGCAGCGTCCTCAGCCTGTGGCATGACTACCGCGACAAACGCAACGAGTACGAAGCGCTGCGCCGGGACAATTACGCGGAATTGCCGGCGCCGAGCTGGTCGGCGTTGTGGGCGGGCAATGACAACGCGCTGCTGAGCATCTTTCGCCATTTCGACAGTGCTTCGGTGAACAAGGGCCTGATCGGCGACGTGCCGCAAACCATTTGGTTGTTTGACTTTCCGCTGCTGGAGCGCACGTATTATCAGTTGGCGGTCAACTTCGACGTGTTCGGCAACGTGTCCCACCAAGCACAGACGCGCCTGTATTTCGACCTGATCCGCAACGGCGCCGAGCAAAATTTCCTGCGCCTGATGCCGGCCGATTCGCGGGACGATTACCTCAATGATTGGTACCAGGCCGGTGGCCAATTCAAGATGTGGCTGGATTACGAGGCCATCGACAACGACACGCCGACGGCGCTGAAACTGGATGAGAAGGACCCCAAACGCGACTTTGCGATGCAGTTGTTGACCCGTTACGGCGAGCTCAACGCCAGGCCCGATCCGATCAATCGCTGCGACGGCGCTTATTGCTCGCGGCCCAACATCGACCCGGCCTTGCAGAGTGCCGAGCAGGCCTTGAGCCGCCTGACGTCGCGCCCGGCGGCGGGTCTGAAGGTGATCGATCAGTTACCGGAAGCGACCATGCTGCGCATCGAAACCGCGAGTGGCAAACGCGAGGTCTACAGCCTGCTGCGCAACCGGGCTCACAGCAATGTGGCGTTCCTGCTTGGTGAATCGCTGCGCTATCAACCCGGGCTCGATACGTTGACGATTTTCCCGGGCGTACTCAGCAGTTATCCGAACTTCATGTTCAATATTCCGGCCGACCAGGTGCCGGCGTTCGTCGATGCGATGGAAAACGCCAAGGACGCGCAGCGATTCGAGAAAATCGTCGAGCGCTGGGGCATTCGCCGCAGCCATCCGCAGTTCTGGTTCTACTTCCATGATCTGAGTCGCTATATCCACGAAACGGAGCCGGTGGAAGAGGGCGTGCTGGACATGAATCGGTACGAGAATCTTTGATCGACCTTTAAGGGTGGGCAGCTGTCGGATCTCATAGGCACCGCCATTCCCTGTAGGAGCGAAGCTTGCTCGCGAAGGCAATCGACCGGCCGACAATGATGTTGGATGTTCAGGCCTCTTCGCGAGCAAGCTTCGCTCCTACGGGGATGTGTGGTGGTTTGGAGACCAGTGATCGGAGGGCCGCCCATGTTGATTTCAGTACAGGCACTGCGTGCCGTCGCGGCCTGGACGGTGGTTTGCCACCACTTCATGCAGATTTTCTTCGACTTCCAGGCCCGCGGCCCGGTGGGGCAGATGTTCATCGACAAGGGCGCGGTGGGCGTTGATATCTTCTTTGTCATCAGTGGATTGGTGATTTTCCTGTCCACCGAAGGCAAATCACTGCCGCCCGGACGGTTTCTCCTGTATCGACTGTTTCGCATCGTTCCGGCGTACTGGTTGTACACGGTGCTGATGGCGTTGGTGGTCGTGTTCGCACAGCCTGTGTTGCCGGATCAGACGGTCGACTGGTCGCATTTCCTGCTGTCACTGTTGTTTATTCCCACGGAAAACCCCGGCGGCTACGGGATTTATCCGACGCTCAATGTCGGCTGGACGTTGAATTATGAAATGCTGTTCTACGTGCTGTTTGCCTGGGCGTTGCTGTTCCGCTTGCAGGTTCGGTTGCTGATTGTCGCGGCGTTGCTGTTTGCGGTGTGTCAGGCCTGGACCGGTTATGGCTGGATCAGTGAGTTCTATCATTCGGACATTGTTTATGAGTTTCTGCTGGGGATCGCGGTCGGCATGATCTATCGGCGCGGCTGGATCAAGCCCGGTTTCTGGCTGCCCTTGCTGGGGATTGGCGGTGCATTGCTGGCAATTTATAACCTGGCGCCGCAGCCGCGTTTCCTGGCCTGGGGCCTGCCCAGTGCGGTGTTGGTCATGGCGTGCATGGCGCTGGAACGCTTTTTCGAGAACACCCGGCTGTTCAAGGTGCTCGGCGATTGGTCCTATTCGGTGTACCTGATGCACGTGTTGGTGCTGTCTGCCGGTGGCTTTGTCGCACAGCGTTATGGAGTAAATCCCTACGTGATGTTCGCCGTCTGCGTGCTGACCATCGGCGTGGCGTCCTGGGCAAGTTACGAATTTGTAGAAAAATGCAGCTATCGGTGGCTTAAAGGCTGGATTGACGGCGAATCGGCAGCTAGCGCTGTTCCGGCTCTTTCCCGACAAAAATACTAGGACTTTGTACGGCGCGATGATTGGCGTAAACTGCGCCCAAGCCTGCGAGGAGTTTCCATGACCGCTATTACCATCACCGACGCCGCCCACGATTATCTGGCTGATCTGCTCTCCAAGCAGAACACCCCGGGTATCGGCATCCGCGTCTTTATCACCCAGCCTGGCACCCAGTACGCCGAAACCTGCATTGCTTATTGCAAGCCGGGCGAAGAAAAACCTGAAGACACCGCGTTGGGGCTGAAAAGCTTCACCGCTTACATCGATTCGTTCAGCGAAGCGTTCCTGGACGACGCGGTCGTCGATTACGCCACCGACCGCATGGGCGGCCAGTTGACCATCAAGGCGCCGAACGCCAAAGTACCAATGGTCAACGCTGACAGCCCGGTCAACGAGCGCATCAACTACTACCTGCAAACCGAGATCAACCCGGGGCTCGCGAGCCACGGCGGTCAGGTCAGCCTGATCGATGTGGTCGAAGACGGCATCGCCGTGCTGAAGTTCGGTGGCGGCTGCCAGGGCTGCGGCCAGGCAGACGTGACCCTTCGCGAAGGCATCGAGCGCACCTTGCTCGAGCGCATTCCCGAGCTCAAGGGTGTACGCGATGTGACTGACCACACGCAGAAAGAAAACGCCTACTACTAAGGTGTTCGCTGCGAAATGAAAAAACGGCACCCGTGAGTGCCGTTTTTTTATGGGTGAAGTTCAAGGCCGCCTTCGCGAGCAAGCCCGCTCCCACAAGGGATTGTGACCAAACACAAAACCGGGGTCCGCCACAGATCCAATGTGGGAGCGGGCTTGCTCGCGAAGAGGCCGTTAAGGTCGATACAAATGCGCATGCCCCGCGCGATACAGCGACGACTCGCTGAAGTGATCGCTCCCCAACACCCGACCCACCAGAATCAACGCCGTACGCCGAAAGCCCTTCGCCTCAACCTTCCCGGCAATGTCCGCAATCGTCCCCACCACCCAATCCTGATCCGGCCACGTCGCCCGGTGAATTACCGCGATCGGGCAGTCCGCGCCGTAATGCGGCAGCAGTTCGGCGATGATCTTTTCCAGATGCTGCACGCCCAAATGAATCGCCATGGTCGCCCCATGCTGCGCCAGGCTGCCCAGCTCTTCACCGGCAGGCATCACGGTTTTGTCGGCATAACGGGTCAGAATCACGCTCTGTGAAACGTCGGGCAGCGTCAGTTCGGCGCCGAGAAGCGCCGCGCATGCCGCCGTCGCCGTAACACCTGGAATGATTTCAAACGCAATCCCGAGTTCGCGCAGGTAGCGAATCTGCTCGCCAATCGCCCCGTAAAGACTCGGATCACCCGAATGCACGCGCGCCACGTCCTGGCCTTTGGCATGGGCGGTCTTGATCAGTTCGATGATCTGCTCCAAGTGCAATTCGGCGCTATTGACCACCTGTTCGGCGCAATGGCCTTCCAGCACGGCGGCGGGGACCAAAGAGCCGGCATAGATAATCACCGGGCAGCTGCGAATCAGCCGTTGGCCTTTGACGGTGATCAGTTCCGGGTCGCCGGGACCTGCGCCAATGAAGTAGACGGTCATCGTCCGTTCCTTTGAATAAAGAGTCTGTTGAAAAAGGGCGTGGGCAAGGCTTCAGATGAAGATTGCTCATGATCGAAGGCGGGGATTATCGGGGATCTTACGCAACGCAGGCCAATGCGAGGGTGGCCTGGGCATATTTTTGTCGCGAAATCAGCAGTTTCGCCGGTGCCTTGGCCAAGTGTTCGGCCAGGGCCAGAGCGGCGCTTTCCGCCACGCCATAGCAACCGGTGCGTTCGAACGCGATGTCCGAATGATGGCTGAGTTGCGGTTTGTAGCCTTTCAATTGCTCGCTGCTGAAATACATCAGCGGCAACGCGAGTTGTTCGGCGAGCTCGACCAGGCCAGGTTCATCACGCTTCAGGTCGATACTGGCCAAGGCCTTGATCTGATGAAGTCCGATTTTATGCGCCTGCAATGCCTGATCGAGTAACGCCCGCAGCGTGCTGGCGGGGCAGCCGCGCTGGCAGCCCAGGCCGACGACTAAAGTCGGCACAGTGCTGTTATCAATCATGCGTGGTATTGGCCATCGCTTTTGCGGCGGAACAACCAGGCGCTGATCAGGCCCAGGGCCAGCCAGAACGCGACGTTGGTCAGCTGCGAAGCGATTTTGAACTGCGCTTCCAGGGCTTCCGGAGCCAGCATCGAGTGCACTTCCGGCTGCGGCGCGCCGATCACATGCGGAACGGCGAGAATCGCCACGCCGAGGATTTTCATCAGCCAGTGACGGCTGAATACGATCAGCGCGATGCCGACAGCGGTGGAAGCAGCCGTACCGATCCACCAGAGTTGCCGTTGGGCCAGATCAGCCGCGGCAGTGCCTGGCAGTTCAGGCGGCAGGCCGAGGGTCGGCGCCAACACGAAGGTCGCGTAACCGGCCAGACCCCAGAGCAGGCCCTGAGAGGTTTTGGTCGGAGCACGCAAGGTGTAGAGACCAGCCAGCATCAGGGCGAAACCGACGGCCACCACCAAATTGCCGCCCGTGGTCGACAGCACGCGCTGCCAGCCGTCTTCCGGCTCCCAGGCTTCGGCGTCGTGAGTGTGAGCGGCGACACCGGCGGCGTGTTCGTGAACTTCAACAGCGGCCGGCTCGGATTTTTCGTAGGTCTCGGCCTGCAGAATCAGCGGCGACACCCAGAAACTTTGCAGCAGGGTCAGCAACAGGGCGGCCAGCAGCCCGGTGAAACCTGCGGTTTGCGCAATACGCTTGATCATGTCGACAGGTCTCAATGGCACGGGAAGGCGGAGCTGTGACGGGTATCGTGCGCGGCGTTGTGCACCGCTTCGATGTGCGAGAAACCGGCGAAGTACACAAGGCACGCACCGAGGATCGACGCACACACGGCGGCGGTCAGGCGTTGAGTCAGGGTTGTGGTGGTGCTGGCGGTGCTGTGGCCGGTGCTGCTGATAATCGACATGGCGCTTCCCTCTGGTCTGTCAGCGGGTGAATAGAGCGCATGGAAGACCCCTGCGAGTCGGGCACGCAGAGGTTCAACAGCGCCCGCCCACCGCGGGTTTGTTATTCAGTGATCGTAGTGGTCACTTTGTGTTGCGGGCCGGTCTCCGGGCTCACGAGGGGCCAAGGCTTGCGCCTGAACCTGCAAGCATCACCTTCCCATGCCGAACTGCTGGCACAGTGGATCTGACGCTTCGCTCGCTTACCGTTGCGGGGGCAGCACCGGACTGACATGGCTTTGAGTAAAGCACATGATTCACCGGTTTCCCGTTTCACCCTGTGAAGGGCACCCGTAACAAGGCGTGTAGGAGAGCATGGGCGGGGGATGGGCGTCAATTGGTATGGGTTCTCAACTCGAGACCGAGGCGAACTCTTCGCGGGCAAGCCTCGCTCCTACAAAAGCACCGCCGTCCTGTAGGAGCGAGGCTTGCCCGCGAAGGGGCCGGTGACGGCACCACAAGACATTGACCCGCCCCCACACGATGCGTAGCCTTGCGCTTTCGAGGTTCTTCGGCATTTGCCGAAGCTAAGAAGGGAACGCGGTCGATGCCGCGGCTGCCCCCGCAACTGTGAACGGTGATGTTCGTTGCCACGCCACTGCAAGCCCTGTCCAGCGGGTTCGCGGGAAGGCGCAGCGAATGCCAGGCAACCGCCCGGCACACCGTCAGCCAGGAGACCTGCCTCGACACAGATTCTCACTACAACCGGGCGGGGTGATCCGGTGGCGAACTCTTCCGCGCGCGCATCCGTCGCTGCGATTGTCGTCCCGTATGCCCGCCACCTTGCCAAAGGGCATCCGATGAAAACACTGGCCAAACTCCCCGTCACCATCGTTACCGGCTTCCTCGGCTCGGGCAAAACCACCTTGCTGCGGCACATGCTCGACAACGCCCAGGGTCGCCGCATCGCGGTGATCGTCAATGAGTTCGGCGAGCTGGGCATTGACGGCGAAATCCTCAAGCAATGCTCCATCGGCTGCACCGAAGAAGAAGCCAACGGCCGCGTCTACGAACTGGCCAACGGCTGCCTGTGCTGCACCGTTCAGGAAGAATTCTTCCCGGTGATGCGCGAACTCGTCGCCCGTCGCGGCGACCTCGACCACATCTTGATCGAAACCTCCGGCCTGGCCCTGCCAAAACCGCTGGTTCAAGCCTTCCAGTGGCCGGAAATCCGCAGCGCCTGCACCGTTGACGCGGTCATTACCGTGGTCGACAGCCCGGCCGTCGCCGCCGGCACCTTCGCCGCGTTCCCGGACCAGGTCGACGCCCAGCGCAAACTCGACCCGAATCTGGATCACGAATCGCCGCTGCACGAGCTGTTCGCCGACCAACTGGCCAGTGCTGACCTGGTGATCCTCAACAAGGCCGACCTGATCAGCCCTGAAGACCTCGCCCGTGTGCGCCTGGAAGTCGCCGAAGAGCTGCCGCCCGCCGTCAAAGTCATCGAAGCCAGCAGCGGCCGCGTGCCACTGGACGTGCTGATCGGTCTCGGTGCCGGTTCCGAAGAGCACATCGACAGCCGTCACAGCCATCACGATCACCACCATGAAGGTGAAGACGATCACGACCACGACGCCTTCGATTCCATTTCCATCGAGCTGCCGCAAGCGGACGAAAGCCTGTTGCTGGACGCGCTGACCCAACTGGTGGTCCAGCACGGCATCCTGCGGGTCAAAGGTTTCGCCGCGATCCCGAACAAACCGATGCGCCTGTTGATCCAGGGCGTCGGCACGCGTTTCGACAAGCATTTCGACCGTCAGTGGGGCGCCGATGAAGCGCGCACCACGCGCCTGGTGCTGATCGGCCAGGAACTGGACGCCACGCTGCTTGAAGCGCAACTGCGCGCCGCGCTCAGCGTTTAAGCCATGCACCTGCTCAGGACCCAGCCCGGCGGTTTCGTGTCGGATGACAACATCGCCGACCTTGGACAAACCCCCGCCGAGCTGGTGATCCTGTGCAGCGGCGACTCCAGCCTGGCGCTGCTCGCCGAAGCGGCGCAGCAGTTGCCCGAGGATTACCCCAGCGTACGTCTGGCCAACCCGATGCAGGTGCAGAATCACGCCTCGGTCGACCTGTATGTCGACGAAGTGCTGCGCCACGCCAAGGTGATCCTGATCTCGCTGCACGGCGGCATCGCCTATTGGCGTTACGGGGTCGAACGTCTGGTGGAGCTTTCCCAGCGCGGTGTGCAGCTGATTCTGGTGCCGGGCGATGATCGTCCGGACCCGGAACTCAGCGACCTGAGTACCGTGGCTGCCGACGATCGCGACCGGCTCTGGCAGTTTCTGCGTCAGGGCGGCATGGCCAATGCCCTGGATTTTTTCCGCTGTCTGGCCAATCGCTGGCTGGATCGCGATTATGTGTGGTCCGAGCCGCAAACCCTGCCGCGCACAGCGATTTATCACCCGCAAAAAAGCCCCGCTGAACTGAGCGATTGGCAAGCCGACTGGCAGGCCGGTCAACCGGTGGCGGCGGTGCTGTTTTACCGCTCGCATTTGCAGGCGGCGAACACTGCATTCATCGATGTTTTCTGCCAGCGTTTGCAGGCGGCGGGTTTGAATCCGTTGCCGATTGCGCTGGCCAGTTTGAAAGAGCCCGGCTGCCTGACGGTGGTCGAGGATTTGCTGGACGAAGTCGAGGCAGGGGTGATTCTCAACACCACCGGTTTCGCCCAGTCCAGCCCTGAAGCGCCACATTTGCGGCCGTTTCGCCGCAATATTCCGGTGATCCAAGCGATTTGTGCCCAAGACAACGAGCCCGGTTGGCTCGCCAGCGAACAAGGCCTCGGCCCGCGTGATCTGGCCATGCACATCGCGCTGCCGGAGCTGGACGGGCGGATCATCAGTCGGCCGATCAGTTTCAAGGACCTGGCATGGCGCAGCGAGCGCAGTCAGTCGGACGTGGTGTGTTATCGGGCTCAGCCGGAGCGCATGGATTTCGTCGCCGAACTGGCGCGGCGCTGGATCGATCTGGCGCGCGTGCCAAACAGCGAAAAGCGCATCGCGCTGATCCTCGCCAACTACCCGACCCGCGACGGGCGCATCGGCAATGGCGTGGGCCTCGACACCCCGGCCGCCGCGCTGAACATCCTGCGTGCGCTTCATAAAGAAGGTTATCCGCTGCCTGCCGAATTGCCGGACAGCGGCACTGCCTTGATTCAACAATTGCTCGGCGGCGTCAGCAACGACCTCGACACAATCGACCAGCGCCCCTGTCAGCAAAGCCTGGCGATGGACGACTATCGGGCGATGTTCAATGCCTTGCCCGAGGCCAATCAGCAAGCCGTGCTGGAGCGCTGGGGTACGCCTGACAGCGATCCGATGTGCCGTGACGGGCGCATGATGATCGCCGGGCTGCGCTTTGGCCTGACCTTCGTCGGCATTCAACCGGCGCGGGGTTATCAGGTGGATCCGAGCGCGGTGTATCACGACCCGGACCTGGTGCCGCCCCACGGCTATCTGGCGTTCTATTTCTGGCTGCGCAACACCTACGGCGCCCACGGCGTGATCCACGTCGGCAAGCACGGCAATCTTGAATGGTTGCCGGGCAAAGGTGTCGGGCTGTCGGAAAACTGCTGGCCGGACGCGTTGCTCGGGCCGCTGCCGAACATCTATCCGTTTATCGTCAACGACCCGGGCGAGGGCGCCCAGGCCAAGCGTCGCACCCAGGCGGTGATCATCGACCACCTGATGCCGCCGCTGACCCGCGCCGAAACCTACGGCCCGTTGCGTAACCTTGAGTTGCTGGCCGATGAATATTACGAAGCGCAGCTGCTCGACCCGCGCCGCGCCCGGGAATTGCAGCGCGACATCCTGCAACTGGTGCGCGACACGCACATCGACCGTGAACTGCAACTGGACGAAAAACTCAACAGTGACGCCGACGCGGCGATCTGGTTGCCGCGGCTGGACACGTATCTGTGCGACTTGAAAGAGTCGCAGATACGCGATGGCCTGCACATCTTTGGCGAGTCACCGACCGGACGCTTGCGCATTGATACATTGCTGGCGCTGTTGCGCATCCCCCGTGGCGATGGCCGTGGGGCGCAATCGAGTTTGTTGCGAGCGTTGGCCAAGGCGTTTGAATTGGGGTTTGATCCGCTGGATTGTGCGTTGGCTGAGCCTTGGGTCGGGCCGCGTCCCGTTGAACTGCAATCAATTAACGATGAAGCCTGGCGCACCGCCGGGGATACCCGCGAACGCCTGGAACTGTTCGCCGCTCAACTGATCTCGCAGACACTAAACCCGTCTCAAGCCAACCCCGAACCCTGTGGGAGCGGGCTTGCTCGCGAAAGCGGAGTGTCAGTCGATATAGATTTACCTGACCCACCGCTTTCGCGAGCAAGCCCGCTCCCACAGGAGCCACGCTGGTCTGAAGTGAGCGCCATCCTCGACAGCCTGTGCGAAGTCGTCGCCCCACGTCTGGACGCCTGCGGCCCGGCAGAAATGCGCGGCTTGCTCGACGCCCTGAGCGGTCGTTTTGTCCCGGCAGGCCCCAGCGGCGCACCGAGTCGCGGTCGTCTGGACGTGCTGCCGACCGGGCGTAATTTCTATTCGGTGGACGTGCGTAACCTGCCGACCACCACCGCGTGGCGCATCGGTTTCCAGTCGGCGAACCTGATTCTCGAACGGCATTTGCAAGACCACGGCGATCACCTGCGTCAGCTCGGCCTGTCCGTCTGGGGCACCGCGACCATGCGCACCGGCGGTGACGACATCGCCCAGGCCATGGCGTTGATGGGCGTGCGCCCGGTCTGGGCCACCGGCAGTCAACGGGTCGACGACTTTGAAATCCTGCCGCTGAGCTTGCTCGACCGTCCGCGTGTGGACGTGACCTTGCGGGTTTCCGGGTTCTTCCGCGATGCCTTTGCCAACCTGATCCGTCTGTTCGACGCCGCCGTGCAAGCGGTCGCCGCGCTGGATGAACCGGACGACCTCAACCCGTTGGCCGCCAAAGTGCGGGCCGAGCGTGTAGCGTTGATCCAGTCGGGGTTGGATGAAGAAGCGGCCAGGCGTCAGGCCGGCTGGCGCATTTTCGGGGCCAAACCCGGCGCTTATGGCGCGGGTGTGCAAGGCGCCATCGACGGTCGCCTGTGGCAAAGCCGCGAGGACTTGGCCGAGGTTTACCTGAACTGGGGCGGCTACGCTTACGGCGGGTCCGATGAAGGCACCGCCGCCCGTGAACAATTTGCCCAACGCTTGAGCCAGGTTCAGGCGGTGCTGCAAAACCAGGACAACCGCGAGCATGACTTGCTCGATTCCAACGACTATTACCAATTCCAGGGTGGCATGCTCGCCGCCGTGGAAAGCCTGAGCGGTGAAGCGGCGGCCAGTTACCATGGCGATCACAGTCAGCCGGACTTGCCGAAGATCCGCACCTTGAAGGAAGAGCTGAACCGGGTGATCCGCTCCCGGGCGGCGAATCCGAAGTGGATCGAGGGGGTCAAGCGTCACGGCTATAAAGGCGCGTTTGAGTTGGCAGCGACGGTGGATAATCTGTTCGCCTTCGACGCTACGACCCAACTGATCGACGACCATCAATATGCATTGCTGGCGGATGCGTATTTGCTCGATCCGGCGACCCGGGATTTTGTGCGCGAACATAATCCCCACGCGTTGCGCGACATGACCGAGCGCATGCTCGAGGCGCAGCAGCGCGGGATGTGGCAGGAACCTGGCGCGTATCGCGAGGCACTGGAAAACCTGTTGCTGGATATAGAAGAAGAGACCTGACGCTCCGCAAAACCTGTAGGAGCGAGGCTTGCCCGCGAAGAGGCCCTTGCATTCAACATGGATTTCGACTGAACGGACGCCTTCGCGGGCAAGCCTCGCTCCTACAGGTATAACGTGTGCCTGCTAACGACCATGACCGAGTATTGAAGATGACCGACACCCCCCATTTCCCGCTCTCCGCCGTGGTCGGCGCCGACGATCTGAAACTCGCGCTCTACCTGACCGCCATCGACCCGAAAATCGGCGGCGTGCTGATCGAAGGCCCGCGCGGCATGGCCAAGTCGACCCTCGCCCGAGGCTTGGCAGATTTGCTGGCCAGCGGTCAGTTCGTCACCTTGCCTCTTGGCGCCACCGAAGAACGGCTGGTGGGCACCCTCGACCTCGACGCCGCACTGAGCGAAGGCCGCGCACAATTTTCCCCCGGCGTACTGGCGAAGGCCGATGGCGGTGTGTTGTACGTCGATGAAGTCAATCTGCTGCCCGATCACCTTGTCGACCTGTTGCTCGACGTGGCCGCAAGCGGCACCAACCTGGTCGAGCGCGACGGCATTTCCCACCGGCATTCAGCGAAATTCGTGCTCATCGGCACCATGAACCCGGAAGAGGGTGAGTTGCGGCCGCAACTGCTCGACCGTTTTGGCCTGAACGTCGCCCTCAGCGGCCATACCGCACCAGCCGAACGTGGCCAGATCATCCGTCGGCGTCTGGATTTCGATAGCGATCCCCAGCGCTTTTGCGCCGAGTGGGAAAGCCAGCAGCAGTCGCTGCGTGAACGTTGCGAGAAGGCGCGCAGCCTGTTGGCGAGTATCCCCTTGGATGATGAAGCTCTGGCACAGATCACCGAGCGCTGTTTTGCTGCCGGTGTCGATGGCCTGCGCGCCGATCTGGTCTGGCTGCGCGCCGCCCGTGCCCACGCCGCGTGGCGAGGGGCGAGCACCATCGCCGAGGACGATATCGACGCCGTCGCCGAGTTCGCCCTGCGTCATCGTCGTCGCGAGCAATCGCCTCCGGCGCCGCAACACAATCAATCGCCTTCGGCGCAACCTTCCAGCCCGAGCGAAGGCCAGGGCCAGTGGGGTGAAATGCCCGCGCAGGCGCTGCCGGTCGGTGCCCGCCGTGAAGTGCCGAGCTGGCCAAAAAAGCCTTAGGCATTCGCCCTCGATCTGACGCGGGGGCGAATGCCAGGCCCCGCGCAGGACGGCTGGATAACGGCAAGCAGGGCAAGCGTCACGCCGCGCGCAGTGGCTCGATCAACTGGCCCGGCACTTTGCTCAATGGTCGGCCGCGTCAGCGCAGCGATGTGCTGTTCCACCTGCGCACGCGGTCCTCACATGAACTGTGGCTGGTGATCGTCGATGCGTCGGCCTCGACCCGCCGTCATCAGGCGTTGAGCGATGCCAAGGGGTTGCTCGCGCAAGTATTTGACGATGCATATCGCCAACGCGCGCGTCTGGCCTTGCTGACCGCCAGCGGTCATACACCGAAGTGGCAAGTGCAGGGTTTAAAAGCGTCGACGGGGTTGCGTGCCTGGCTCGATAGCCTGGGCGCGGGCGGCGGCACGCCGTTGTTGGCGGCGCTGGGCGAAGCGGGGCGCTGGCTGGCGGCACGGCAAAAGCGCTTTCCGGCGGAACAGCAAAGGCTGCTGTTGGTGACTGATGGGCGATTGAAGGAGTGGTCGGGGTTGCCGGTGCTGGATTGCCCGGGATTATTGATTGATATCGAGCGTGGGCCGATTCGGTTAGGTCGCGCCAGGCAGATGGCTGCTGAGTTGCAAGCGGATTATCGGCACATTGATGAGCTGGTTTCGGGGTGAAAAACTGTGTTGCCTGCAGGGGCCTCTTCGCGAGCAAGCCCGCTCCCACAGGATTTGTGAACGCCACAGATCTCTTGTGGGAGCGGGCTTGCTCGCGAAGGCATCACCCCGGTTCCGGATAATCATGGCGAATCCACATCACTGACCCACCCTTGATCTCCAGCATCCACAAAACCCTGTGGGAGTGAGCCTGCTCGCGATGGCATCACCCCGGTCCCGGCTATTCATGGCGAATCCGCATCGCTCCCCTATGCTCTGAACTGCATTCGATCAAAGGAGTGAATCATGCGCGTGCTGGTCGTTAACCCTCAGAACGATTTCCGCGTCAAAGCCTACGCCGGCACCAACGGCGTGCTGCTGGCCATGGACGTGGCCGAACCCCGTCGTAAAGGCCTGCTGGGTTTCGCCATCGAAAAGCAGCAGGGCAGCAAACCCTGGCTGTTTCTGTTCAATAGCCTGACGTTCCCGGGCAAGTCTCATACCTTCCCCCAATACCACGCCACCCCGAGCAATATCGCGCCGTTGCAGAAATTCCGCTGGGCCGATTACGCGGTGAATCCGGGGCTGACGATTCATTACCGGATCTATCTGGCCTACGGCAGCGCCGATGCGCCGCAACTGGGCGAATCCCTGGAGGTGACGGTCACTTCCGATGACGGTCACCCCGGCAACCAAAGCGTCAATTTCAACCGCGCCGTGGCCGCCAGCCAAGCGTTCCAGCGCAAGTTTCCCGAACTCGACGCGCTGCTCAGTGGCGACCAGAAGCCGCCCATTGAAGCCTGGCCCGATGCCCCGCGCCAATGGCTGGAGAACGGTTTGCTCGGGCGTTTGCTGGGGTTTATCGGGCGTGCAATCGATGACCAGTGGGCGCTGGATATCGCCATCTACGAATACCAGTTGCCGGTGATTGTCGAGGCGGTGAACGAGGCGCACGAGCGCGGCGTAAAGGTGCGCGTTCTCTACCACGCGCAACCGGACGAAGACACGACCGCCATGAACGAGGCCAGCCTGGAAAAAATCCCGGCGGCGAACAAGCGCGGGCGCGTCACCCACAGCATTTTCCACAACAAATTCATCGTCCTGAGCCGGCTCGATGCAGCGGGTCTGCGCCAGCCTGAAGCCGTGCTCTGCGGCAGCACCAACTTCACTCCCAACGGCATCTACCGTCAGGCCAATGTGGTGCATGTGCTGGACGATCCTCGGGTCGGCGCCAGCTACCTGGAAACCTTCGAACAGGTCTGGAACACCCCGGCAGATGTCGGCGCCACGCGGCAATGGATCACCCAACACAACCCGATGGACCCGAGCCAACCATTGTTCGCCGGATTCTCACCGCGCTCGGGCAAGGGCGACTTGCATGAGTTCGTCGACATCATCAACGCGGCGAAAAAAGACCTGCTATTCGTCACCGCATTCACCTTGCCCGACGCCATCCTTAACGCGCTGCTCGGCCAGCCCCACGACGACATCCTGCGCTACGGCCTGCAAAACTCCGCGAGCAAAATCACCGGGTTTCACGCCGACCGCAGCGCCGAATTCACCACGGTTGCGTTGCTCAATACAGGTCTGGAAGGTTGGCTCCTGGAAAGCAAGGAAGGCCAGAAGGGCAACCTGCTGGTACACACCAAAGCCATCGTCACGGATTTCACCAGCGATGCACCGACAATCATCAGCGGCAGCCACAACCTTAGTGCGGCGGCCAGTCGCAGCAATGACGAGAACTATCTGATCGTTCGTGGTGATATTGATTTGGCTGATCGTTATGGTCTGGAGTTGTTGCGGTTTTATGAGCATTACCGGTTTCGCTATTACGCGAAAAAACTGGCGCTCAAGCAGGTGCAGCCGTTGGCGGCGGATGACCGTTGGACTGATGATTATTATGTCGAGGGGAATTTGCGTCAGTTGTCGAGGTTGCGTTTCTCCGGGCAGTAAGTGCTGGTCTCACGGGCCCCTTCGCGAGCAAGCCCGCTCCCACAGGATCTGCGTCATAACGAGATCCAGTGTGGGAGCGGGCTTGCTCGCGAAGAGGGCGACGCGGTTTCAGCGTGTCAGCGAAACAGATTCGTGCGCGCCAACTCGATCACCTCATCCCCACGCCCGCTCATCACCGCTTTGAGCATGTACAAACTGAACCCTTTGGCTTGTTCCAGCTTGATCGTCGGCGGCATCGCCAATTCCTGAGTCGCCGTCACCACGTCCACCAGCACCGGCCCGTCATGTGCCAGCGCCCGGCGCAAGGCAGGTTCCAGTGCCTCGGATTCCTCGACACGAATCCCCAGAATCCCCATGGCGTTGGCCATCGCTGCGAAGTCCGGGTTGTGCAGGTCCGTGCCGGTATCCAGCAGTCCGCTGGATTTCATTTCCATGGCCACGAAGCCGAGCGAGGCATTGTCGTAGACGATGATTTTTACCGGCAGCTTCAGTTGTGCCAGCGAGATGAAATCCCCCATCAGCATGCTGAAACCACCATCGCCAGACAGCGAAATCACTTGCCGCCCGGGAAACGCCGCTTGCGCGCCAATGGCTTGAGGCATTGCGTTCGCCATGGAGCCGTGATTGAACGAGCCAAGCAATCGGCGCTGGCCGTTCATTTTCAGATAACGAGCGGCCCACACTGTCGGCGTGCCCACGTCGGCGGTGAAGATCGCATCGTCATCGGCCAGTTCACTGAGCAGGCGAGTGAGGTATTGCGGATGAATCGGCCGGCCTGGCGACGACGGTTGAGCTAGGTCATCCAGCCCCTGACGCGCCTTTTGGTAATGCTTGAGGGATGACTCGAGAAAGCTGCGGTCGCCCTGATACGGGAGGCGCGGCAGCAATGCGGCGAGGGTTTCGCCGACATCGGCGGCGATGCCCAGATCCAGCGCGGTGCGCCGGCCGAGGGCTTGGGGGTCGTGGTCGATCTGAATGATGGTGGCGTCGGTGGGATAGAACTGGCGATAGGGAAAGTCAGTGCCGAGCATCACCAGCGTGTCGCAGTTGAGCATCGCGTGATAACCGGAGCTGAAGCCGATCAGCCCGGTCATGCCGACATCGAACGGATTGTTCCACTCCACATGCTCCTTGCCGCGCAACGCATGCACCACCGGCGCGCCGAGGGCGTCAGCCAACGCCACCACCTGATCGTGGGCGCCCGCGCAACCGGCGCCACACATCAGCGTCACGGCTTTGCTTTGGCTCAGCAATTCGACCAGACGATCCAGGTCTTGAGGCGCGGGCAGGGTGCGGGGTTTCGACAGCGCCGGCCAGGATTTGAGGTTGTCTTCGACTTCCTGCAGCGCCACATCGCCGGGAATTACCACCACCGCCACGCCGCGATTGAGGATGGCACTGCGCATCGCCCGATGCAGCACCTGGGGCATCTGCGCCGGGTTGCTCACCAGTTCGACAAAGTGGCTGCATTCCTTGAACAGTTCCTGCGGATGAGTTTCCTGAAAGTAATTCAGACCGACTTCAGAGGACGGTATTTGTGCGGCGATGGCCAGCACCGGCACATGGTTTTTGTGGCAATCGAACAGTCCGTTGATCAAATGCAGATTGCCCGGTCCGCAACTGCCGGCGCACACCGCCAATTCCCCGGTGACCGCCGCGTCAGCGCCAGCGGCGAACGCAGCGACTTCCTCGTGGCGCACGTGCATCCATTCGATGTTGTCCATGGTGCGCAAGGCCTCGGTCAGGCCGTTGAGGCTGTCGCCGGTCAGGCCCCAGATGCGTTTAACGCCGGCCTGTTCAAGGGTGGTTGCCAGTTGCTGGGCAATGGTGATTTTCGCCATGGGGTGCTCCAGTGATAAATGAATTGTCCTCAGGGGTTAGAAGAGGACAACGCTGGGGCAACCATGACTCACCTGAATGTTCGATTACTTGCCCATCGCCTGCCGGTACTGGCGCGTACGCCGGGCGATGTACAGCTGATCGACAATCAACGCCCATATCGCTGAAACCTGTGGTCGGGTCTTGCGCCCACGGCTCAGGCGATGCAACTGGAATTTCACTACGGCCATGCTCGCCAGGGCTGCCAGCGGTTTGCGTTTCCAGCGAATCGGCGGCAATTGCGGGTGGCTGTTCTGGCCTTCGCGCCAGCGCTTGACCAATTGCGGCTCGATGGCCAGCGCCGTGCCGATACCGGCCATGGCGATGCCGCTGTCGAGTACTTGTTCGACAATGGCCAGGCGTCGAATCCCGCCGGTCACCATCACCGGCATGCTCGCGACGCTGGCCAGTTCGCCGGCCATTTCCAGAAAGTACGCCTCCCGCGCCAGGGTCCTGCCGTCGCGGGCTTCGCCTTGCATGGCCGGCGCTTCGTAGCTGCCCCCGGAGAGCTCCAGCAAATCGATTTTCTGATCGTTGAGCCACAGGATCACCTGTCTGGCGTCATCGGCGTCGAAACCGCCGCGCTGGAAGTCTGCCGAGTTGAGTTTTACCGCCACACAAAACTGTGGCGACACGGCTTGGCGAACGGCGCTGACCACGTCCAGCAAAAGACGGGCGCGATTCTCCAGGGAACCGCCCCAACGGTCAGTGCGGCGATTGGTCAATGGCGAGAGAAACTGGCTGAGCAGGTAGCCGTGCGCCGCATGAATCTGCACGCCGGTGAAACCGGCTTTTTCCGCCAGGGCCGCGCTGGTGGCGAAGCGCTGGATGACCTCGGCGATATCGCTTTCCGACATCGGCTTGGGTTCGGCAAACATCTTGGAGAACGAACCCAGATCCAGCGCCACGGCCGACGGTGCCCAGGCTTGCTGGCCGAGGTTGGCCATGGTCTGGCGACCGGGATGATTGAGCTGCACCCAGAAATGCGCGCCACCGGAGCGGCCGATGGCTGCCCAATGACGGAACTGCTCAAGATGCCGCTCGTCTTCCAGAACAACACCTGCAGGGCCGGTCATGGCACGGCGATCAATCATCACGTTGCCGGACAACAGCAGGCCGGTTTCGCCATCGGCCCAGGCCTGGTAAAGCTGAAACAGCGCGCGGGACGGCGCTTGTCCGGTATCGGCAAGGTTCTCTTCCATCGCGGCTTTGGCGATGCGATTGCCGAGGGTCTGGCCGTTGGGCAACTTCAACGTTTGGAAAGGCGACATGCTTGACTCCTCATCAGTGATGAGTAGAGGCTAAGCTTAAAGTTAACTTTAATGTCAAGCAGGCAGATGAGGCCGAGATGAAGATTGGTGAATTGGCGCAGTTGAGCGGGTTGAACGCCTCGCGCATTCGGTTTTACGAGGCTCAGGGCCTGATCCGGCAAGTGGAACGCCTGGCCAACGGCTATCGGCGCTACCCGCCGCAAGTCCTGCAAACCCTGAAGATCATCCAGTGCGCGCAGCAGGCCGGGTTCAGCCTCGAAGAGCTGAAGTTGTTGTTGCCGGACACGGTGACGGGCGAGTTCAAGCACGATGAGCTGGTGGCGAGCCTGGGACGCAAAGTCGAACAGATCGAAGCGATGCAACTGCACCTGGCTCAAAGCAAGGCGCAGTTACTGGGGTTGATCGAGAACATCCAGGCACGGCCCGAAGGGATGGCCTGCGGTGAAAATGCCGAGCGGGTGCTGGCGTCGATGAAGCATTAATTTTGCCCTAGGCAGTTTTCGCCAAAGGCCTGATAACGCAGGACATGTTCATTGCCCATGGTGTCAATGTAGGTCATCTCCCGAGGCAGCGGGCCGCAACCATCGCTGCTGGTCATGTTGAGCACTTTGGCGATATGGAGCGGTGTCGAATATGTGTAGTCTTCGACTTTCGGCGTGCTGGAATTGTCGACGGAAGCGGCCGCTGCAACACCGCTCAGACTGATGAGAAACAGGGCGGACAGAATGAGTTTCATGATGGGGCTCTCGTAGTGGCTACTGAACGATTTCAGTGGCAGTACGACGAGCCCCGTCGGGGTTTATTCCAGGCCCAGGGAAAAACTTTTCTGCACCGGGATTGGATTGCGCATCAACGTGCCGACCACCAATGCCCCCAGCAAGGCCAGCAAACCGGCAACCAAAAGCAGCAGGCTGAAGCCACCGACGAACGCTTGGCGCGCCAGCGGCTCGACCACCGCACGCGCGGTTTCCGGAAGCAGGTTCATTGCCGCTGTCATGTCACCGGCGACCACCCGTGAGGCAATGCCTTTCGACTGCCCGAGCCATTGCGCGTCTTGCGCCGACAGGCTGGTGCGCAACAGCAATTCGGTATGGCTGGACAGCAACGCACCGAAGACGCCGATGGCCAGCACGATCGCGCTGAAACGCATGGTGGTGCTCATGCCCGAGGCCATGCCGGTGCGTTCGCGGGGCACGCAGGCCATGATGTTTTTTTGCGTATCGCCATTGAGCAGGCCGGCACCGGCGCCCGTCACGGCAATGGCCAGGGCGAAGGGCAGGTAGCCGCCGCTGCTGACGGCCCAGGCGCTGAGCAGGTTGCCGCTGCCGACCAGGGTCAAACCCGCCGCCATCAGCGTCGCCGGGGCAAATCGATGCGCCAGCCGAGCGCCGATTCGTGGGCAAATCAACATGGTCACGGCAAACGGCAGCATCCCCAACCCTGAGGCGATGGCCGAAAAGCCCAAGCCGTTTTGCAGATAAAACGGCAGCAACGTCATCATCACCTGGGCGCAGCCTGCGTAGGCGAACATTCCGAGCAGGGCGCCGATGAAACGTGGATGCCTGAACAATTGCAGGTCGACCATCGGTCGCTGCTGCATCCGCTCAATCAGCACAAACAATCCCAACAACAGCGCGCCACCGATGAGCCGGGCGTAGGTGAGCGGGTTGCTCCAGCCGATGCGGTTGGCTTCGATCAAACCCCAGATCAGGCACAACAAACTCGCACTGAACGCCAGGCTGCCCCAAGGATCGAGGCGCGCAGACTGGGCGTCCCTGGATTCCGGCACGGCGCGCCAGACCATGAACATCAGGAACGCGCCGACCGGCAGGTTGAGGTAGAAGATCCAGCGCCAGCCGACGTATTCGGTAATCAGCCCGCCGACCGTTGGCGCCGCTGTCATCGCCACGCCCATGCACGCGCCCCAGAACGCCCAGGCCTTGGCCCGTTCGACTTCATCGTGAAAAGTGTGGCCGATGGAGGCCAGGGCCGATGTCAACAACAAGGCCGCGCCGACACCCTTGACCGCTCGCGCGATGTCGAGAAACAACGCCGTCGGCGCCGCGCCGCAACCAATGGAGGCGAGGATGAAAATACCCAGGCCCCACAGCAATGTTTTCTGCCGGCCAAAGCGGTCGGCAATGCTGCCTGCCGGCAACAACAAGGCGGCAAACGCCAGCATGTAGGCACTGACCACCCATTCGATGTCGGCAAAGTTTGCGCCCAGGTCCCGCGCGATGGTTGGCAAGGTGACGGCGACGATGTTGGTGTCGAGCACGATCAGCGAACACACGCCGGAGGCCGTCAGCAGGGTCAGACGTGGACTGACCCGGTTCATGATGTGATTGCCTTTTGGGCAAGATCGGTGGTCGCCGCAGCGAAAAGTGGTTTGACGTGCATGGCATTGGCTCTCTACTGTGATTGGCAATGAGCTTATCGCGATCGATTGCAGGCTTTGTTAGCCTGGTATCGGGACTTCATTACCTTTGAGCTAATGCACCCATGGACATACGGCATTTCCGCTACTTTCTGGCTGTTGCCCGGCAAGGCAACTTCACCCGCGCCGCCGAACAACTCGGCATCGCACCGCCGACCCTGACTCGACAAATCCAGGACATGGAGAACGAACTGGGCACACGTCTGTTCGTGCGCCAGACCCGTGAAGTCAGCCTGACCGAAGCCGGCGCCGCACTGTTGATCGAAGCCGAGGCGACGGTGCGGCAATTCGAATACGCCCAGCACAATGCCCAGCGGGCCGGACGCGGCGATATCGGTCATATCGAACTGGGTTACGTGGCGTCGGCGGTGTACTCGGGGGTGCTGCAAAAACAGGTGCAGGCCTTCAGCCGCGAGTGTCCGGACGTCAGCTTGAACGTGCGGGAAAGCCCCATGGCGTCATTGCCGGCGATGGTGGTCGAGGGACGATTCGACATAGGTTATGTCCGCTCACCCATGACCCTGCCTGACGGCCTGGAGGCCATTCGTCTGGACTCGGAAGGCTTTGTGCTGGCGCTGTCCGCCGAGTCATGGCTGTGTCATCTGCCGGATATCAGTCCCGAGCATCTGCAAAACGAGACGTTCATCTTGCCGGAGCAAATCAGCGGCACGTTGCAAGTTGCCGCCGAGGGCGGGTTTGCACCGAAACTGGGTGCACAGCCGGGCGGGCTGGTGGCGGTGATTGCGCTGGTGTCGTTGGGGCAGGGCGTGGCGGTCGTGCCGGAGTCGGTGGTCGGGCATGTCGGTTTGCCGGGCGTGTTGTACTGGCCGATCAAGGGCTGCGAGGCGACGTCGTGGTTGTCGCTGATTCATCGACGGTTCGAGAAATCGGCGGCGGTGACTCGATATATCGAGCAAGTCAAAAATCGCTAAAGGCAAAGCTTCGCCGTAACGCCTCCCGGAGCAAGCCCGCTCCCACATTGGATCTTCAGTGTTCACAAGATCCCTGTGGGAGCGGGCTTGCTCGCGAAAGCGATCTATCAACCCCAACAAATGCCACCGGTTACCACCAAACCCGCCGATTCAACCGCTCAGCGGCACGAGGCACAGTGCACAGCCTGCGCAAGGCCCATTTCAACCACACCAGATTGTGCACCGGTTTACGCTTCACCTTTGCCGGTTTCACCTTGCCAATGTGCCTGGCGAAATTCTCCTTCAGCGTTTGCTCAGTCCCAATCCCCTTGAGCTTTTTCTGCAGCTTCCCCTCCTTGTAAAACAGCACCGTCGGTGTCCCGGTGACGTTCGGATGCCGAGGCGATTCAACCGTGTCCAGCATGTAGATGTGCGCGTGATGCCGATAAGCCTCGGCGATCTGGCGAAAGATCGGCCCTGCCCAATCGCAGGCCGGGCAGTGCTGGCTGCCGAAGTACAAAATCACGGGACGCCAGGTTCTCAGTGCCTTGCGATAGACCGGGGCCAGCGTGTCTTGGGCGGTGACCGAGCGCATTGAAACCTCCTTTTTTCACTGTGCGTTGAGAGTCTGTCGACGGTAAAGGAGTGGAGGCGGGTGGGTCTACTGTCAGAAATTACAGGTAACACGCTGCTCCATTTTGAATCGCTTCACCGCAAATGTGGTGCAAGTACCCGAACCGTTGTGGCCATCGGTAGCGTCCGTTCACCCGTGCATTTGGTAACGCCCGTTTTTCATTGTCATCCATCCATTTGATTCAAAACACTTTTCAATCCCCCCTACATTCACCGCCCAACCTGTGGCACACTTTCTGCTGTCTATTCCGTTGTTACATACCAACGTCCGGTATAGCGGAATAAACATCACCCTGGAGTGCTTGCCATGCATCGCCGACCTTCCTTGTTTAAAGCGTGTGTTTTTCTTGTCGCAGCTTCGGCTGCTGCCATGGGCGTAGCCCAGGCGGCGGACAGCAAGCTCGATAGCGTGCTGGCCCGCGGTAAGTTGATTGTGGGTACAGGCAGCACCAATGCCCCGTGGCACTTCCAGGGAGCGGACGGCAAGTTGCAGGGGTTCGATATCGATATCGGCAAAATGATAGCCAAAGGGTTGTTCAACGACCCAACCAAGGTCGAGTTCGTGGTGCAGTCCTCCGATGCACGGATTCCCAACCTGCTGACTGACAAGGTCGACATCAGTTGCCAGTTCATCACCGTGACTGCCAGCCGTGCCCAGCAAGTGGCGTTCACGCTGCCGTACTACCGCGAAGGCGTCGGCCTGCTATTGCCGGCCAACAGCAAGTACAAGGAAATCGACGACCTCAAGGCTGCCAACGACAGCGTGACCGTGGCGGTGCTGCAGAACGTGTACGCCGAGGAGCTGGTGCACCAGGCGTTGCCCAAAGCCAAGGTCGATCAGTACGACAGCGTTGACCTGATGTATCAGGCCGTGAACTCCGGCCGTGCCGATGCAGCCGCCACCGATCAGTCATCGGTGAAATACCTGATGGTGCAAAACCCTGGCCGCTACCGCAGCCCGACTTACGCCTGGAGCCCTCAAACCTACGCCTGCGCGGTCAAACGCGGCGATCAGGACTGGCTGAACTTCGTCAACACCACCCTGCATGAAGCCATGACCGGCGTTGAGTTCCCGACTTACGCGGCGTCGTTCAAGCAATGGTTCGGTGTCGATCTGCCGACCCCGGCCATCGGTTTCCCTATCGAATTCAAATGATCCCGTGAGAGCGGGGCGGTGATGAATCGCCCCGTTCAAAAGGTACTGCTGACCATGAACTATCAGTTGAACTTTGCCGCCGTGTGGCGCGATTTCGACACCTTGCTGGCGGGGCTCGGTCTGGGCCTTGAGCTGGCGCTGGTGTCGATCGCCATCGGCTGCGTGATCGGCCTGATGATGGCGTTTGCTTTGCTGTCAAAGCACCGTGCATTGCGGGTGCTGGCGTCGGTGTATGTGACGGTGATCCGCAATACGCCGATTCTGGTGTTGATTCTGTTGATCTACTTCGCCTTGCCGAGCCTGGGGATCCGCCTGGACAAGATCCCGTCGTTCATCATCACCCTGTCGCTGTATGCCGGGGCGTACCTGACCGAAGTGTTTCGTGGCGGCTTGTTGAGCATTCCCAAAGGGCAACGTGAAGCCGGGCTGGCCATCGGTCTCGGCGAGTGGCAGGTCAAGGCCTACGTCACCGTGCCGGTGATGCTGCGCAATGTGCTGCCGGCCTTGTCGAACAACTTCATTTCGCTGTTCAAGGACACCTCGCTGGCCGCCGCGATTGCCGTGCCGGAGCTGACCTATTACGCGCGCAAGATCAATGTCGAGAGCTACCGGGTGATCGAAACCTGGCTGGTGACCACAGCGCTCTATGTTGCGGCCTGTTACCTCATTGCCATGATGCTGCGTTACCTCGAGCAGCGTCTGGCGATCCGCCGATAGGAGGCCCCCATGTACGAATCCCCCAGTTGGTTGCATGAGTTATGGGTTGCCCGCGAAGTGTTGTGGCAAGGCTTTCTGACCAGTGTGCAGGTCTCGGCCCTGGCGATTTTGCTGGGCACGATGGTCGGCATTGTCGCCGGTCTGGTGCTGACCTACGGCAAGTTCTGGATGCGTGCGCCGTTCCGGTTTTACGTGGACATTATTCGCGGCACGCCGGTGTTTGTGCTGGTGCTGGCCTGCTTTTACATGGCGCCCGCGCTGGGCTGGCAGATCAGTGCGTTTCAGGCCGGCGCCTTGGGGCTGACGCTGTTTTGCGGCTCCCACGTCGCGGAGATTGTGCGCGGCGCGTTGCAAGCGTTGCCCAGCGGTCAGATGGAAGCGAGCAAGGCGATTGGCCTGACGTTTTATCAAGCCCTGGGTTACGTGTTGTTGCCTCAGGCGTTGCGGCAGATCCTGCCGACCTGGGTCAACTCCTCCACGGAGATCGTCAAGGCCTCGACCTTGCTGTCGGTCATCGGTGTGGCGGAATTGTTGCTCAGCACGCAGCAAATCATCGCCCGCACCTTTATGACGCTGGAGTTTTACCTGTTCGCCGGATTTCTGTTTTTCGTCATCAACTACGCCATCGAATTACTCGGCCGGCACATTGAAAAGCGGGTGGCCTTGCCATGACTCAACCTCAAGTTTCGACACAGAACCAGGCCCTGCTGGACATTCGCGGCCTGCACAAACAGTACGGCAAGCTTGAGGTACTCAAGGGCGTCGACCTGACCATGCAGCGCGGCAACGTGGTCACGCTGATCGGCTCCAGCGGCTCGGGCAAGACCACGCTGCTGCGTTGCGTGAACATGCTCGAAGAATTCCAGGGCGGGCAGATCATGCTCGATGGCGAGTCCATCGGTTATGACGAGGTGAACGGCAAGCGCGTGCGTCACCCGGAAAAAATCATCGCTCGGCACCGGGCCATGACCGGCATGGCGTTCCAGCAGTTCAACCTGTTCCCGCACCTGACCGCGTTGCAGAACGTCACCCTCGGCTTGCTCAAGGTCAAGAAGCTGCACAAGGACGAAGCCGTGGCGCTGGCGGAAAAATGGCTGGAGCGGGTCGGCTTGCTGGAGCGCCGTGATCACTATCCCGGTCAGTTGTCCGGTGGTCAGCAACAGCGCGTGGCGATTGCCCGGGCGATTGCGATGAACCCGAGCCTGATGCTGTTCGACGAAGTCACCTCAGCCCTCGACCCGGAGCTGGTCGGCGAAGTGCTGAACGTGATCAAGGGCCTGGCCGATGAAGGCATGACCATGTTGCTGGTCACCCACGAGATGCGTTTTGCCTTTGAGGTGTCGGACAAAATCGTCTTCATGAACCAGGGGCGGATCGAAGAGCAGGGGCCTCCCAAGGAACTGTTCGAACGCCCGCAATCACCGCGTCTGGCAGAATTTCTCAAGAACACGCGGTTTTAAACATCATTTTCAATCAGGAGAAACACTCATGAGCATTACTCGTTACGGCACCGGCAGCACCGCCGCTGGCGGTCAGCCTCGCCCTTTCGCCCGCGCCGTTGAAGCCGATGGCTGGCTGCACGTTTCCGGGCAGGTGCCGGCGGTGGACGGCGAGATCATTACTGGCGGCATCGTCGAGCAGACCCACCAGACCATGAAGAACCTGATCGCGATTCTCGAAGAGGCCGGTTATGGCCTGGAAGACGTGGTGCGTGCTGGCGTGTGGCTGGAGGACCCGAGGGATTTCAGCAGTTTCAACAAGGTCTTCTCCGAATACTTCAAGCCCGAACACGCCCCGGCCCGGGCCTGCGTGCAGGCGAACATGATGGTCGACTGCAAGGTCGAGATCGACTGCATCGCGTACAAGAAAAAGGCCTGAGATTTGCGGTGACTTCTTCGCGGGCAAGCCTCGCTCCTACATGAGACCGAATTCCCCTGTAGGAGCGAGGCTTGCCCGCGAAGGCGCCCTAACAGTCACCACCGCACTCTGGTTAAACTCCCGGCACTTTGTATGGGAACCACTGACATGACCGAAGACACCATCAAGCGCCGGGCTCGCGGTCTGGACCGGGCGTTCGATATCCTCGATTTCCTCAAGGAAGTCGGCAAACCGCTGCGCCCGAATGAAATCGCCAGCGGCATCGACAGCCCGAAATCCACGATCTACGAGCTGGTTGCTTCCCTGCTGGAACGACGCATTCTCGAACCCGTGGGCAAGGACGGTCACGTCTACCTTGGCCGTCAGCTGTACTTCCTCGGGCAGGCGCATCTGCGTCATTTTGACCTGACCCGCGAGGCCGATCACGCCTTGCAGGACATCGTCAGCCAGACCCATGAAACCGCGCAGATGTGCCTGCTCAACGGGCGCAAATACACCGTGGCGTTGATGAAAGAGGGCGAGCGGCATTTCCGCATTTCCTCGGACATCGGCGAGAACGCGCCGATTCCCTGGACCGCTTCCGGGCGCCTGCTGCTGGCGCATTTGAGCGATCAAGAGATCATAGACCTGATCGACCACGACGACTTCATCCTGCCTGACGGCGAGCGCCTGCCGCTGGAGCAGTTTCTCAAGGAAATTCGTCAGGCTGATATCGATGGTTTTTTCTCTTTCGATAGCGTCGCCGACACCTTTACCCATTGCTTCGCCGCCCCGGTCAAAGACCCCAACGGCGTGGCCATTGCAACCCTGTGCATCGTCGCCCCAAGGGACGACGCCAAGAACAATTACAACGACTATCGCCGGGTGCTGATCGACAGCGCCAATAGCCTGGCCCGGCGTATCAACGAATAACAGCGGCTGCCTGCAGCCGCGAATGTGAGGAGTTCGACCATGTCTTCTGCCCAACATACTGCCGCCGTGGAAAAGGGCTTTGCCCAGACCGGCGCCAACCTGGTACGCGACGTCAGCCTGCCTGCGCTGGTGCTGCACCGCGAAGCGCTGGAGCACAACATTCGCTGGATGCAGGCGTTTGTCAGCAACAGCGGCGCTGAACTCGCGCCCCACGGCAAAACCAGCATGACACCTGCGCTGTTTCGTCGCCAACTGGACGCCGGCGCCTGGGGCATCACCCTGGCCAGCGCCACGCAAACCCGTGCGGCTTACGCCCACGGTGTGCGTCGGGTGCTGATGGCCAACCAACTGGTCGGCACGCCGAACATGGCGCTGATCGCCGATCTGCTGGCGGACTCGACCTTCGATTTCCATTGCATGGTCGATCACCCGGACAACGTCGCTGACCTCGGCGCGTATTTCGCCTCGCGCGGTGTGCGCCTGAACGTGATGATCGAGTACGGCGTGGTCGGCGGTCGTTGCGGTTGCCGCACGGAAGAGGAAGTGGTCGCGCTGGCCAAGGCCATCGGCGCGCAACCGGCGTTGGCGCTGACCGGTATCGAAGGCTATGAAGGCGTGATCCATGGTGATCATGCGGTGACGGGCATTCGTGAATTTGCCGCCTCCCTGGTGCGTCTGGCCGTGCAGTTGCAGGACAGCGGCGCCTTTGCGATTCCCAAGCCGATCATCACCGCCTCGGGTTCGGCCTGGTACGACTTGATCGCTGAGTCCTTCGAAGCACAGAACGCGGGTGGACGTTTCCTGAGCGTGTTGCGCCCCGGTAGCTACGTGGCCCACGACCATGGCATCTACAAGGAAGCGCAGTGCTGCGTGCTCGACCGCCGCAGCGACCTGCACGAAGGCCTGCGCCCGGCGCTGGAAGTCTGGGCGCACGTGCAGTCGTTGCCGGAACCGGGTTTTGCGGTGATTGCCCTGGGTAAGCGCGACGTGGCTTATGACGCGGGTTTGCCTGTGCCGCTGCTGCGTTACAAGGCCGGCGCGGTGCCGGCGAACGGGGACGATGTCAGTGCCTGCAAAGTGACGGCGGTGATGGACCAGCATGCGTTCATGACCGTGGCCCCGGGCGTTGAGTTGCGGGTGGGCGACATCATTTCGTTCGGCACATCGCACCCGTGCCTGACGTTCGACAAGTGGCGCACGGGGTGTCTGGTGGATGAGCAGTTGAACGTCATCGAAACCATGGAAACCTGTTTCTAAGGCTCGAGACCGAGGTGCGGCCTTCGCGGGCAAGCCTCGCTCCTACAGGATTTGTGTCGGTCGCGAAATAGGCGGCAACCGCTGGACCTGTAGGAGCGAGGCTTGCCCGCGAAGGCGTCCTCCCAGACAACATCGCAACACCAGAGACGACAAAAACAATGAACACCATCAACACCTTGGGCCCCAACACCCCGCGCATCGCCCTGATCGGCGAGTGCATGATCGAATTGCAACAACGCGCCGACGGCACGCTGCAACAAAGCTTCGGTGGCGATACCTTGAACACCGCGGTGTACCTGTCCCGGGAACTGGGCGCGAGCGGCGTCGTCGATTACGTCACCGCCCTGGGCGATGACAGTTTCAGCGATGCCATGTGCCAGACCTGGGCTGACGAAAACATCGGCCTGGACATGGTCCAGCGCCTGCCCGGGCGACTGCCCGGTTTGTACTGCATCCAGACCGATGCGGCAGGTGAGCGACGTTTCCTCTACTGGCGCAACGAAGCAGCCGTGCGCGATTGCTTCACCACCCCGGCCGCCGCGCCAATCCTGGCCGCGCTGCCGGATTACGATGTGTTGTATTTCAGCGGCATCACACTGGCAGTGCTCGGTGTGCAAGGTCGGGAGAAGTTGCTGGAAACCCTGATCGAGGCCCGGCAGCGAGATGCGCGGATCGTCTTCGACAACAACTACCGGCCACGCCTGTGGGCATCAGTCGAAGAGGCGCGGGCGGCTTATCGCAGCGTCTTGCCTTATGTCGATCTGGCATTGTTGACGGTTGATGATGAGCAGGCGCTGTTTCATTTTTCCGATTGCGAGGCGGTGTTTGCCGCTTACGAACAGATCGGCACCCCCGAAGTGGTGCTCAAGCGCGGTGCCGAGGCGTGTTTGATTCGCTGTGGTGGCGAGTCGTTTGAAGTGCCGGCGCAGAAGGTCGAGCGGGTGGTGGACACCACGGCGGCGGGGGATTCGTTCAGTGCGGCATATCTGGCCAGTCGGCTCAAGGGTGGGAGCGCGACCGATGCTGCTGAGGCCGGACATCGCTTAGCCAGTCGGGTGATTCAAGTGCCCGGAGCACTCATTCCCCGCACCTGAACCACAATACCTGTAGGAGCTGTCGAGTGAAACGAGGCTGCGATCTTTTGACTTTGTTTTTTTACAAGCAAGATCAAAAGATCGCAGCCTCGTTTCACTCGACAGCTCCTACACAGCTCCTACAGGAGATTTGCGAGCGGTATTCGATCAATCCCGGTAAAACACCTGTACCAGGTGATACCCGAACTTGCTCTTGATCGGCCCATGCACCACGCGCAATGGCTTTTTGAAGATCACCGCATCGATCACCCCGACCATCTGCCCGGGCCGCACCTCACCCAGGTCGCCGCCGCGTTTGCCGGACGGGCAGGTGGAGTATTTCTTGGCCAGCACATCAAAGGCTTCGCCCTTGGCGATGCGTTGTTTGAGCTGCTCGGCTTCTTCCGAGGTTTTCACCAGAATATGGCGGGCTTGAGCTTTCATGGGGCGTACCTTGCAACAGGGTGACGGCGGGGCGCGCGATTATGCCTCAACTCACTCCGGTTGGCCGATCATCGTGCGAATCTTGTTGGCCAGCAGGTCGATGGAAAACGGTTTGGCGACCATGTCCATGCCTTCTTCCAGGAAGCCCTGGCGTTCGGCGGCTTTCTCCGCGTAACCGGTCATGAACAGCACCTTGAGTTCGGGGCGGTGCTGGCGCGCGATCTCCGCCAATTGTCGTCCGTTCATCCCCGGCAGGCCCACGTCCGTCACCAGCAGATCAACCCGCAAGTCGGATTCCAGCAAGGGCAGGGCGGTCTTCGCGTCTTCGGCTTCGTGGGCGTGATAACCCAGCTCGTTGAGCAGGTCGAGTACCAGCATGCGCACGGCCGGATCATCTTCCACCAACACCACGGTTTCACCGGCAATCGCCGCCGGCGCTTCGCCCGTCAACGGCAGTAGCACGTTTTGCGGTTCGGTGACTTGCAACCGGGGCAAGTACAAACGAACGCTGGTGCCTTTGCCCGGCAAACTGAACAGGCTGACATGCCCGCCCGATTGCTGGGCGAACCCATAAATCATCGACAAACCAAGGCCCGTGCCCTGGCCGATCGGTTTAGTGGTGAAGAACGGGTCGAACGCCTTCGCCAGCACCGACGGCGTCATGCCGCTGCCGTTATCGCTGACCGCAATCATCACGTAATCCCCGGCCTTGACCGGCTCCAGCGTGGTGATGTCGTTGCCGTCGAGGTAAACGTTGGCGGTTTCGATCAGCAACTCGCCACCGTCGGGCATGGCGTCCCGGGCGTTGATCACCAGATTGAGCAGGGCGTTTTCCAGTTGGCTGACGTCGGTGCTCACCGGCCACACCTCGTCGGCCAGCAGCAGTTTGAGTTCGATGTGGTCGCCCTTGGTCCGGCTGAACAAATCTTCCAGGGAGTGCACCAGGTCATTGGCGTTCAGCGGCTTGCGGTCCAGCGACTGACGCCGGGAGAACGCCAGCAGGCGATGGGTCAGGGCGGCGGCGCGATTGGCCGAGGACACCGCGGCTTCGGTAAAGCGGCCAATCTCGGCGGCGCGCCCGTCAGCGATATAGCGCTGCATCAAGTCGAGGCTGCCGATGATCCCGGTGAGCATGTTGTTGAAGTCGTGGGCGATGCCGCCGGTGAGTTGCCCGACCGCTTCCATTTTCTGCGCATGGCGCAACGCATCCTCGGCGCGCTCACGCTCGAACATCTCGTTTTGCAGGCGCTGGTTGGCTTCGGCCAACTGCTGGGTGCGGGCGGCGACCCGTTCCTCAAGGGTTTCGTTGAGATTGCGCAGGGCTTCTTCGGTCTGTTTGCGCTCGGTTTCGTCGATCACGAAGATGTAGAAACCATTCACCGCTCCGTCGGCACCGTGGCGCGGCAAGTAATTCATCAAGGCATGGCGGATGCTGCCGTCCCGGTGCGGGGTACTGATGCTGAAACAGCAGGGCTTGCCCGTCAGTGCCAGGGCGATGTGCTCGGCGCGCAAGGCATAGGCTTCCTCGCCCAGCACTTCACGAATGGTCCGGCCATAGAGTTCCTGAGGCGTCAGGCCATACCAGTCGAGATAAGCGGCGTTGTTCAAGCGAAAGCGCTCTTCGCTGTCCACATAGCTGATCAGGATGGGCATGGCGTTGATGATCAGTTGCAGTTCGGTCTGGCTCTGGCGCAGGGCTTGCTCGGTGAGTTTGCGTTCGGTCAGGTCCAGCGCGGCGCCCAGGAACCGGATCGGCCGGCCGTGGTGGTCCTTGTAGCATCGACCGCGGGCAAATACCCACCGCAGGTGCCCGTCGGGATGCAGCAGGCGATATTCCTCGGCGTATTCGGTGCCGTGGGTGATGGAATATTTGATGCTGCGGGCGACCATCGCGCGGTCTTCCGGGTGCACGGCCTGGAGGTAGGCGCTGATGGGCAACTGACTGGCGAGCAGCGGGTCGATGTTGTGCAGTTCGGCGAAGTGGGTGTCGGCAATGAAGCGGTCTTCGCCAATGTCCCAATCCCAGGTGCCGACGGCGTCGGTGGCCGCCAGCGCCAGTTGCAGGCGTTCTTCGGTTTCGTGCTGGGCCTTGAGGCTGGCGGCCGAGCGTTGCTCCAGCTCCAGGGCGATGCGGCGACGTTCATTGGTTTCGATGGCGGTGACCAGTATGCCGGCGACCTCCGCGTTTTCGTCGCGGATCGGGCTGTAGGTCAGGTCGAGCCAGAAGTCGGTATCACCCTCGTCGCGCTGCAAGGTAAAGCGTTGTTCGCTGTAGGTTCGCACCTGACCTTGTAGGACGGCGCTGTAAATGGGGTCGGTAAAGTCCTGGAGTTCTGGCCAGATCTGGTGCGTCGGTTGTCCGAAAGCATGAGGATGCTTGCTGCCGGCGAGCAGGGCGAAGCCGTCGTTGTAGATCTGCGTCAGGTGTGGGCCCCACAGCAAGAGCATGGGCATCGGCGAATGAATCACGATGTCCACGGCGGTGCGCAGGCTCTGTGGCCAGGTACTGGCCGCGCCCAGCGGGGTGCGTGTCCAGTCCAGTCTGGCGATCAAGGCCTGGGCATCGCTGCCCGTCGGTGATGCGTTCATCAAATTGTCCTGCGCTTAAGTCGGTGTGGCGGCGTCTACTATCCTTGCAGGGCGGTAGACGCTGGATGACCTGTTTGGGGTCATTATTTTTTCATTGAATGCTTCGCGGGTGCTATTTGCCATGGAAATCGATGCACTGTTGCAGATACTGGCTGACCGGAACGGATCCGATCTCTATCTCTCTACCGGCGCGCCACCCAGTGCTCGGTTCGACGGTGTGCTCAAACCGCTGACCGACCAACCGTTCAAACCGGGAGAAGTCGCGGCCATTGCCGAGTCCATCATGGACGCCGAACAGCGTCTGGAGTTCGATCGCGAACTGGAGATGAACCTGGCAATCTCCCTGGCGGGTGTCGGGCGCTTTCGGGTCAACATCTTCAAGCAACGCAACGATGTGTCAATCGTGGCACGCAACATCAAGCTCGACATCCCGCGTTTCGAAGACCTCAAGTTACCGGCGGTGCTACTCGAAACCGTGATGCTCAAACAAGGATTGATGCTGTTCGTCGGCGCCACCGACTCCGGCAAGTCTACTTCCCTGGCGGCGCTGATCGATTACCGAAACCGGCACAGCAGTGGCCATATCGTTACCATCGAGGACCCGATCGAATACATCCATCGGCATAAAAAGTCGATCATCAACCAGCGCGAGGTCGGCGTCGATACCCGCAGTTTTCATGCCGCGTTGAAAAACACCCTGCGCCAGGCACCGGACGTGGTGCTGATCGGCGAAATCCGCGACCGCGAAACCATGGAACACGCGTTGGCATTTGCCGATACCGGTCATCTGGTGATTTCCACCTTGCACGCGCACAACGCCAATCAGGCGCTGGATCGCATTCTCAATTTCTTCCCCGAGGAGCGCCGCACCCAGCTGCTGCATGACTTGGGCAACAACCTCAAAGCGTTCGTGTCCCAGCGGCTGGTGCGTACCCGCGACGGGCAGCGCCGGGCGGCGGTGGAGGTGATGCTGGGGACACCGACCATCGGCGACCTGATTCGCAGCAACGAGTTTGCCGATCTCAAGGGGATCATGGAGAAGTCGCTGGAGCTGGGGATGCAGACCTTTGACGGCGCGCTGTACGCGTTGGTTGTCGAAGGGACGATCACGGAGGAAGAGGCGTTGAAACATGCGGATTCGGTGAACAACTTGCGGTTGCGGATCAAGTTGCATGCCGATGCGTCGCCTGCTCAGCCGCCCTCTGGAGAATGGGGCCTAATGGACTGACGCATAGCCCCTGTAGGAGCTGTGTAGGAGCTGTGTAGGAGCTGTCGAGTGAAACGAGGCTGCGATCTTTTGATCTTGATCTTGATCTTTTAAAAGCAAGATCAAAAGATCGCAGCCTCGTTTCACTCGACAGCTCCTACACAGCTCCTACACCGCTCCTACACAGGTTGTATCAATCCTGGAGTTCGGGGCGGTTGCGGAATTGCTCCAGCGCTTCGGGATTGGCCAGTGCGTCGGTGTTTTTCACCTTCTGCCCATGCACCACATTCCTCACTGCCAATTCGACGACTTTGCCGCTGATAGTCCGCGGAATATCCGTCACCGGGACAATCTTCGCCGGTACGTGCCGTGGCGTGGTGTTGGCGCGGATGACCTGGCGGATCTGCTGCTGCAAGGCTTCATCGAGTTCGACGCCGTCGCGCAACTTCACGAACAGCACCACCCGCACGTCATCCTGCCATTGCTGACCAATCGCCACGCTGTCCAGCACCTGCGGGACTTTCTCCACCTGGCGGTAAATTTCAGCCGTGCCGATGCGCACACCGCCGGGGTTGAGCACCGCGTCCGAGCGCCCGTGAATCATCATCGCGCCGTGGGGCAGTTGTTCGGCGTAATCGCCCTGAGACCAGACGCCGGGGAACTGACTGAAATAGGAAGCGTGCAGCTTCTCTTGCTGCGGGTCGTTCCAGAAACCGATGGGCATGGCAGGGAAGTGCCGGGTGCAAACCAACTCGCCTTTTTCGCCGATCACAGGTTTGCCATCGTCGTTCCAGACTTCGACCGCCATGCCCAGGCTCTTGCCCTGGATTTCGCCACGGCGCACGGGGTCAAAAGGGTTGCTGTTCACGAAGCACGAAACGATGTCGGTGCCGCCGGACATCGAGGCCAGACACAGGTCGCTCTTGAAATCGCGGTAGACGTAATCGTAGCTCTGCGGCGACAGCGCAGAACCGGTGCAGAGCAGGATTTTCAAGCTACTCAGGTCATGGCTCTCGCGGGGTTTGACGCCGTTGGTTTCCAGTGTCGCGAGGAATTTGGGACTGGTCCCGAACACGCTGATGCGTTCATCGTCGATCAGGTCGATCAAGCGCTGGGGATCTGGATGAAACGGCGAGCCGTCGTACAGCACCACTGCGCTGCCCACGGCCAGGGCCGAAACCAGCCAGTTCCACATCATCCAGCCGCAGGTGGTGTAGTAGAACAGCCGGTCGCCAGGGCCGAGATCGCAATGCAGCCCGTGTTCCTTGACGTGTTGCAGCAGCACGCCGCCGGTGCTGTGGATGATGCATTTCGGCACGCCGGTGGTGCCGCTGGAATAGAGGATATACAGCGGATGGGCGAAAGGCACCGGGACGAAATCCGGTTCGCCACCGATGTCATAGAAATCATCCCACAGCGTCACGTTGGCCCGGGTGTGGAAATGCTCGATGTGTGCCTGTGGCCGGGCATAGGGCACCACGATCAACTGTTGCAAGGAGGGCAGGCGTTCGAGGATTTCATTGACCTTGGCGGTCTGGTCGATGTCCTTGCCGGCGTAGCGGTAACCGGCGCAGGTGATGAGCACTTTCGGTTCGATCTGGCCGAAGCGGTCGATGACGCCCTGGGTGCCGAAGTCCGGTGACGAGCAAGACCAGATTGCCCCGAGGCTGGTGGTGCCGAGCATGGCCACCAGGGTTTGCCAGGTGTTGGGCATGCACGCAGCGACGCGGTCGCCGAGGCCGACGTCGGCGGCTTTCAGGCTGTTTTGAAATCCGGCGACATGCTCGGCCAGTTCGGCCCAGGTCAGGTGTTCACGCTGGCCGTTCTCGCCAATGGCAATCACCGCGATGGCATCGTCGCGACGGCGCAGCAGGTGTTCGGCGAAGTTCAGGGTGGCGCCCGGGAACCACTGGGCGCTGGGCATTTGCGGGCCTTCCACCAGCACCGCGTCCGGTTGATCGTGGAAACGGATGTCGAAGAAGTCGACGATCGCCTGCCAGAACGCGACCCGCTGATCGATGGACCATTGGTGCAGGGCAGGGTAATCGTCGAGGTGGATGTGGTGCCGCTTGATGATGAAGCGCCGAAAGGCCTCCATGCGGGTTTTGCTGATGCGCTCGGCGCTGGGTTGCCAGAGGATGTCGGACATGGCTTGCCTCTTCTTCTATCTTCAGATCCATTCGCAGGCAAGCTCGCTCCCACAGGTTTTGCGTCGAGCCACAAATCCAGCGGCAACCACAAAAACCTGTGGGAGCGAGGCTTGCCCGCGAAGAACGATAACGCGGTGTGCTGCCGAATTACTGCGCCAACCACCCACCATCAATATTCCACGCCGCGCCACGCACCTGGCTGCCGGCCTCGCTGCACAAGAACAGCACCAGCTCTCCCAGTTGCGGCGGCGTGACGAACTCCAGCGACGGCTGCTTTTCCGCCAGCAAATCGTGCTGCGCCTGTTGCGGGTCGATGCCCTTGGCAATGCGATCATCAATCTGCTTCTGCACCAGCGGCGTCAATACCCAACCCGGGCATATGGCGTTACAGGTGACATTGGTCGTTGCCGTTTCCAGCCCGACCACCTTGGTCAAGCCGATTACGCCATGCTTGGCCGCGACGTAGGCAGCTTTACCCACCGAACCCACCTGACCGTGCACCGAGGCGATGTTGATGATTCGCCCCCAGCCTTTGGCGCGCATGCCCGGCAGGCTCAAGCGGGTGCTGTGGAACACCGACGACAGGTTGATCGCAATGATCGAATCCCAGCGCTCCACGGGAAAGTCTTCCACGGGCGACACATGCTGGATCCCGGCATTGTTCACCAGAATATCCACGCCACCGAACTCACGCTCGGCGTAGGCGATCATGTCGGCGATCTGCGCCGGGTCGCTGACGTCGGCCGGGTGATGGCCGACCTTGCCGCCGCTTTCTTTACTGAGCTGCTCGACCTCGGCAATCACCTTGGACGCATCGCCGAAACCGTTGAGGATCAGATTGGCGCCAGCCTTGGCCAGGCTCAGGGCGATGCCCAGGCCAATGCCGCTGGTGGAACCGGTGACCAGTGCAGTCTTGCCCGAAAGAGTCGTCATGAATACCTCACACAATGCCAGTGGCGTAGAAAGTACCGATCACCACAAAGACCGCCAGGGTCTTGATCAGCGTAATACAGAAAATGTCTTTGTAGGCTTCGCGGTGGGTCAGGCCGGTGACCGCCAGCAAGGTAATCACCGCGCCGTTGTGCGGCAGGGTGTCCATGCCGCCACTGGCCATCGCCGCCACCCGGTGCAGCACTTCCAGCGGGATGTTGGCGGCGTGGGCCGCGGCGATGAAGTCATTGGCCATGGCCGCCAGCGCGATGCTCATGCCGCCCGACGCGGAACCGGTGATACCGGCCAGCAAGGTTACGGTAATCGCTTCGTTGACCAGCGGATTGGGAATGCTCTTGAGCCAGTCGGCCAGTACCAGGAAGCCTGGCAAGGAAGCGATCACCGCACCAAAACCGTATTCCGACGCCGTGTTCATCGCCGCCAGCAGCGAACCGCTGACCGCACTGCGACTGCCTTCGGCCAACTTGCCGCGAATCGCCTGGAAGCCGAAGACCAGCACCATGATGATGCCCACCAGCAAGGCCGCCTGGACCGCCCAGATCGCCGTGAGCTTGGCAATTTCAGTGGTCACCGGCGCGGCCATGCCCGGCAGCGCGAGGCTGTGGGTCTTGCCGTACCACTGCGGAATCCACTGGGTAAACAGCAGGTTCATGATGCCCACCGCCAGCAGCGGCGAGAGGGCGATCCAAGGGTTCGGCAGTTTGATGTCGGCCGCGGTTTCCGGCTCGTTGCGCAGTTCGGTGCCATAGCCTTCACCAGCCGCCTGAGCCTTGTTGCGCTGGCGCTGGAGAAACAGCATGCCGGCGCTGAACACGAAGATCGCGCCAATCACACCCAGCCACGGCGCCGCCCACGCGGTGGTGTTGAAGAAGGTGCTGGGGATGATGTTCTGGATCTGCGGGGTGCCGGGCAGGGCGTCCATGGTGAACGAGAACGCACCGAGGGCGATGGTCGCCGGGATCAGACGCTTGGGGATGTTGCTCTGGCGGAACATTTCAGCGGCAAACGGATAGACCGCGAACACCACCACAAACAGCGACACGCCGCCGTAAGTCAGCAGGGCGCAGACCAGCACGATCACCAGCATCGCCTGGCGGGTGCCGAGCAGTCGAATCGCTGCCGCAACGATGGAACGCGAGAAGCCCGACAGCTCGATCAGCTTGCCGAACACGGCGCCAAGCAGGAACACCGGGAAATACAGTTTGATGAAGCCGACCATTTTCTCCATGAACACCCCGGTGAAGGCGGGGGCGACGGCGGACGGGTCGGTGAGCAAGACAGCGCCGAGGGCGGCAATCGGGGCGAAGAGAATAACGCTGTAGCCACGGTAAGCAGCCAGCATCAGCAGCGAGAGAGCTGCCAAGGCAATGATCACACTCATGGTGTGTCTCCTGGATTGTTATTTTTGTAGGGTGGATCTTTTGTGGGAGAGGGCTTTAGCGAGATTCGTGCCATTTATGTAAAGTATTGAAATATAAAGATATTTATATTTTTTCTGGACGGTTTTGAGTTATTTGTCTCTGTTTTGAGATTGTTGGTGGTTGTGTGGACGTCTTCGCGGGCAAGCCTCGCTCCTACAGGATTTATGATCGGGCTTTAACATTGGAGCAACTCGGCCCTGTAGGAGCGAGGCTTGCCCGCGAAGAGGCCCTATCTACCAATAGAGATCAATGTCTCTTTATAGAGACTCAACAATCCCCAACGCCACCATCTTCTTATACAAAGTAGACCGCCCAAGCCCCAACCGCGCCGCCGCTTCAATCACCTTGCCCCCACATTGCGCCAGGGCCGTTTCAATCAATTGCCGGTCAAACCGTTCCCGCGCCTCACTGAATGTTTCATGCGCGAGCGCCTCAATCGCCCTCGGCGCCACACGCTCTACCGGGGTAAACGTCCCAATCGCCGCGCGGATATCCCCCGCGTTCAGCACCAGGTCATCACTGAGCAACGCCGCGCGCTCCAGCACGTTGCGCAGTTCGCGGATATTCCCCGGCCAAGCGTGTTGCCCCAGCAGTTCCAAGGCTTCGCGGTTGAGTTCATGCTGGCTGCGCAGTTCCTCGAGGATCGCTTCACTGAGTGCCGGCAAATCGTCGAGTCGATCGCGCAGGGGCGGCACGTTGATCGGCAGCACGTTGAGGCGGTAATACAAATCGGCACGAAATTCGCCGCGCTTGATCGCGGCTTCCAGATCGGTGGAGGTGGCCGCGATCACTCGCACATCACTCTGGATCACTTCATTGGAACCGACCGGTTCGAACTCCTTTTCCTGCAACACCCGTAGCAATTTGCTCTGCAGCGGCAGCGGCATGTCGCCAATTTCGTCGAGAAACAGCGTGCCGCCCTGAGCGATCTGCAACTTGCCGGCGCGGCCCTTGCGATCGGCGCCGGTAAAGGCCCCGGGCGCGGTGCCAAAGAACTCGGCCTCCAGCAATGATTCGGGAATCGCCGCGCTATTGATGCTGACGAAGGCTTTGTGCGCGCGCGGCGAAGCGCCGTGGATCGCCTGGGCCAATAACTCCTTGCCGGTGCCGGTTTCGCCGAGCAACAACACCGGTGACTCGGCACTGGCACTGCGCCGGGCGCGGCGTTTGACTTCCAGGCTGGCGGCACTGGTGCCGATGAAATGGGCGAAGTTGTATTTGGTTTGCCGCGACCGCAGCAGCGATCGGGTGGAGGCCAGTTCTTCCTGCATGCTCAAGTAGCGTTTGAGCATCGGCGACAGGCTGTGCAACTCATCGAACAGCGCAAAACCAATGGCGCCGATCACCGCGCCGGCATCGTCGTGGATCGGCAGGCGCATCACCACCAGCGGTTCTTTCGGCGTGTCTTGCATGTCGAGCAATATCGGCCGGCCCGTGCGTACGACCTCACGTAACAGACTGCCGGGGATCACGCTTTCGCAGGCCTTGCCGATCGCCACTTCGGCGGACTCCAGGCCGAAACGCCGGGCGTAGCGCTCGTTCATCCAGACGATGTTCGCGTCGCGGTCGACAATCACCGTGCCTTCGCTCGATTGCTCGATGATTTCGAACAGCGAACGGATCGCCAGCAGACGAACGCGCTGGTAGTCCTTGAGGCTTTCGGTGGTGTTCATAGGCGCATGTCCAGAATAGGTGTTGTCTTGGCGGGCCTCTTCGCGGGCAAGCCTCGCTCCTACGGATCACCCGACCTGTAGGAGCGAGGCTTGCCCGCGATGGCCGCGACGCGGTTCATCGGTGCGGACGCGATTATGCCTACCGCGGATGCGCCGCCGCCAACAGCTCTTTGGTGTACGGGTGCTGCGGCGAATCGAACACATCATGGCTGGCGCCGCTTTCCACCACTTTGCCGTCCTTGATCACGATCATGTCGTGGGCCAGGGCGCGCACCACCGCCAGGTCATGGCTGATGAACAGGTAGGTCAGGCCATGTTTTTCCTGAAGCTGGCGGAGCAGGGCAACCACTTGTTTCTGTACGGTACGATCCAGCGCCGACGTCGGTTCATCGAGCAAGATCAGCGCCGGTTTCAGCACCAGCGCCCGGGCAATGGCGATGCGCTGACGCTGGCCACCGGAGAATTCGTGGGGATAGCGATTGCGGCTTTGCGGGTCGAGGCCGACTTCTACCAGCGCGCGAATCACTTCGGCTTTGCACTCGTCAGCGGTCAGCTGACTATGCACTTCAAGCCCTTCGCTGATGATCTGCGCCACCGACATGCGCGGGCTGAGGCTGCCGAAGGGGTCCTGGAACACCACCTGCATCTTCTTGCGCCATGGCCGTAGCTGCTTTTGCGTCAGGCCATCCAGCGCTTCGCCCTGAAAGCGAATGCTGCCTTCGGAATCGAGCAAACGCAGGATCGCCTGACCCAGCGTCGACTTGCCCGAGCCGGACTCGCCGACGATCCCCAGGGTTTTGCCGCGCTGAATGTTGAGGCTGATGCCGTCCACCGCGTTCAGGTACGTCTTGCGCTGGAACAGCCCGCCACCGAGGGCGAACTGCACACGCAGGTTGTCCACTTCCAACACGTTCTCGCGCTCGTCCCGGGGCAGGGCTTCGCCTTCCGGTTCGGCGTTCAGCAGCACGCAGCTATAAGGGTGTTTCGGTTCGGTGAAGATGGTTTCGCACGTAGCCTCTTCGACGATTTCCCCGGCCTTCATCACGCACACACGCTGCGCGATGCTGCGCACCAGATTGAGGTCGTGGCTGATCAACAGCAACGACATGCCGAGCCGCTGTTGCAGGGACTTGAGCAGAATCAGAATCTTGCGCTGCACCGTCACGTCCAGCGCCGTGGTGGGCTCGTCGGCGATCAGCAACTGCGGCTCGCAGGCCAGGGCCATGGCGATCATCACCCGTTGCCGCTGGCCACCAGACAATTGATGGGGATAGGCCTTGAGCCGTTCCTTGGGCTTCTGGATACCGACCAGTTGCAGCAACTCCAGAATCCGCGCTTGCGCCGCTTTGCCCGTCAGACCCTTGTGCACCAGCAGGGTTTCGCCGATCTGTTTCTCGATGCTGTGCAACGGATTGAGCGAGGTCATCGGTTCCTGGAAGATCATCGCGATGCGGTTGCCGCGCAACTCACGCAACACCTTGGCCGGGGCGCCGAGCAGTTCCTTGCCGCGATAGCGAATGCTGCCAGTGGTCTGGGTGCCGGTCTCGGGCAGCAGCTGCAGAATTGAGTGGGCCGTTACCGATTTGCCGGAGCCCGATTCACCGACCAGCGCCAGGCATTCACCGGGATGGATGTCCAGGCACAGGTTGCGCACCACAGTCTGACCATTGAAGGCCACGCTGAGGTCACGGATTTCGATCAGGTTGGTACTCATATCAGCTGTCCCATTTCACGATCGAGGCTCAAGAGCGCGGATCAAAGGCATCACGTAACGCCTCGCCGATAAACACTAATAAGGAAAGAATCAGCGCCAGGGTGAAGAAGGCGGTCAGCCCGAGCCACGGCGCTTGCAGGTTCTGCTTGCCCTGGCCGATCAACTCGCCCAGCGATGCGCTACCGGCGGGCATGCCGAAGCCGAGGAAATCCAGGGCCGTGAGGGTGGAAATCGCCCCGGTGAGAATGAACGGCAGATAACTCAAGGTCGCGTTCATGGCGTTGGGCAGAATATGCCGGACGATGACTTTCCGGTCCGTGAGGCCCAGCGCCCGGGCGGCTTTGACGTATTCCAGGTTGCGCCCGCGCAGAAACTCGGCGCGCACGACGTCGACCAACGCCAGCCAGGAAAACAGCGCCATGATGCCTAGCAACCACCAGAAATTCGGCTCGACGAACCCCGACAGAATGATCAGCAGGTACAGCACCGGCAGCCCGGACCAAACCTCCAGCAAACGCTGACCCAACAGGTCGACCCAGCCGCCGTAATAGCCTTGCAGGGCGCCGGCAGCGATGCCGATCAGCGCACTGACAAAGGTCAGCATCAACGCAAACAGGATCGATACCCGCGCCCCGAAGATCACCCGGGCCATGACGTCCCGGGACTGGTCGTCGGTGCCCAGCCAGTTGACACTCGAGGGCGGGCTCGGCGCTGGTTTGCTGAGTTCATAGTTGGGCGTGTCATCGCTGAAGGGAATCGGCGGGAACAGCATCCAGCCGCCGTCTTTTTTAATCAGCTTCTGCACGTAGTCGCTGCGATAGTCGGCCTGAAACGGCAGTTGCCCGCCGAACTCCTGCTCGGTGTGACGCTTGAACACCGGGAAGTACCACTGGCCCTGATAACTGACCATCAGCGGTTTGTCGTTGGCGATCAGCTCGCCGCCCAACGTCAGCAGAAACAGACCAATGAACAGCCACAGCGACCACCAGCCCCGGCGGTTTTTCTTGAAGCGTTCGAAGCGGCGACGGCCTAACGGCGAGAGCTTGAACATCAGGCGTTCCTCGCGGCGAAGTCGATGCGCGGGTCGACCAGGGTGTAGCAGAGGTCGCCGATCAGTTTTATCAAAAGCCCGAACAGCGTGAAGATAAACAGCGAGCCGAACACCACCGGATAGTCCCGGGACACGGCGGCTTCATAGCTCATGCGCCCCAGGCCATCGAGCGAGAAGATCACTTCGATCAGCAGCGAGCCGGCGAAGAACACGCTGATGAACGCCTGGGGAATCCCCGACACCACCAGCAACATCGCATTGCGGAATACATGGCCGTACAGCACGCGTCGTTCGCTCAAACCTTTGGCCCGTGCGGTGACCACGTACTGGCGCGTGATTTCATTGAGGAACGAGTTCTTGGTCAGGATCGTCAGGGTGGCGAAACCGCCGATCACCAGCGCCGTCACCGGTAGCACCAGGTGCCAGAAGTAGTCGGCAATCTTGCCCACGGTCGACAGCGATTCGAAGTTGTCCGAGACCAGTCCGCGCACCGGGAACCAGTTCAGTGAGGTGCCTCCGGCGAAGACCACGATCAGGAACATCGCGAACAGGAACGCCGGCATCGCGTAACCGATGATGATCGCGGTGCTGCTCCAGATGTCGAAATGGCTGCCGTGGTGCACGGCCTTGCGGATGCCCAGCGGGATTGACACCAGATAAGTGATCAGCGTGGCCCAGAGCCCGAGGGAAATGGTCACCGGCATTTTTTCCAGGATCAGATCGGTGACGGTCGCGCCGCGGAAGAAGCTCTTGCCGAAGTCCAGGCGCGCGTAACTGGTGAGCATCAGCCACAGGCGTTCGTGCGCGGGCTTGTCGAAGCCGTACTGCTTTTCGATGTCCTTGATCAATTGCGGATCGAGGCCACGACTGGCGCGGGAGGTGCCGGACGGGGTTTCCCCGGAGCCGCCGCCGACACTCGCGCCGCCGATGCCTTGCAGGTGCGCGATGGCCTGTTCCACCGGACCGCCCGGCGCGGCCTGGACGATGATGAAGTTGACCAGAAGAATGATCACCAGGGTCGGGATGATCAGCAGCAGGCGCCGCAGTATATAAGCCCACATCAATGCGGCCCTCCGGGTTTGCCACGGCGGATTTTTTCCGACGTCATCTGCTGGTTGGTCAGCGGCGTGCTGCTCACTTCCCACCAGCTCTCGATGGCCTCGTCATTACTGGCCTGCTCGTTGGGCATGCCGAAGCGGTTCCACCACACCGTCGAAGTGCCCGGCGGGTAATAGTTGGGAATCCAGTAGTAGTTCCATTGCAGCACCCGGTCCAGCGCATGGGCGTAACGCAGCATTTCAGGCTGAGTGTTGGCGCGGACCAGCCCGTTGATCAAAGTATCGACCGCCGGGTTCTTCAGCACCATGTAGTTGTTGGCGCCGGGGTCGTTGGCCGAGACCGAACCGAAGTAGTTGAACAGCTCGCCACCCGGTGAAGTGGTGACCGGGTAGCCGGTGACGATCATGTCGTAGTCGCGGCTCATCAAGCGGTTCACGTACTGCGATGAGTCGATTCGGCGAATGTTCAGGTCGATGCCGATCTGTTTCAAGGTGCGCTTATACGGCAGCAGCAATCGGTCCATGCCGTTCTGGCTGACCAGGAAGGTGAAGCTCAGCGGGGTGCCTTCGGCGTTGACCAACTGGTCGCCATCGGGTTTCCAGCCGGCCTGTTCGAGCAGATCCAGCGCCTGCAATTGTTTGTCGCGAATCAGGCCGCTGCCATCGGTTTTCGGTGCTTCGAAGACTTTAGTGAAGACTTCGTCGGGGATTTGTCCGCGCAGCGGTTCGAGAATAGCCAGCTCGCCGGCATCCGGCAGTTTGCGGGCGGCGAGGTCGGTGTTGGAAAAGAAGCTCTGCTGGCGGATGTACAGGTCGCGCATCATCTGCCGGTTGCTCCACTCGAAATCCCAGAGCATGGCCAGGGCCTGGCGCACGCGGCGGTCCTGGAATATCGGATTTTGCAGGTTGAAGACAAAGCCCTGGGCCGATTGCGGGGCTTCTGTAGCCAGATGCGCTTTCTGCAGGCGACCGTCGCTCAGGGCCGGGCTTTCATAGCCGATGGAGTAGCCGGTCGCGGAGAATTCGCGGTTGTAGTCGTAGGCGCCGCCTCGCAGCACCTGGCGTGCAACGTCGGTGTCGCCGAAGTACTCGATGCTGAAATGATCGAAGTTATAGAGGCCGCGGCTGACCGGTAGATCCTTGCCCCACCAGGTGGCGTTGCGCTCGAAGGTGATGCTGCGACCGGAATCGACCTTGCCCACCTTGTACGGGCCGCTGCCCAATGGCGCCTCATAACCCCCGCCATTGGCGAAGTCGCGGGTCTTCCACCAGTGTTCGGGGAATACCGGCAAGGTGGCGATGTCGAGGGGCAGGGTGCGGTTTTCGTTACTTTTGAAGTCGAACCGCACCGTCAGTGGCGCTTCGACTTCGACGCCTTTGACGTCGGCGAACTGGGTACGGTAGCGCAGGCTGCCCTGGGTCATCAGCAAGTCGAAGGTGTAGCGCACGTCCTGGGCCGTGATCGGGGTGCCGTCGGCGAAGCGTGCCTTCGGGTTCAAGTAGAAGCGCAGGGACATGCCGTCGTCCGAGCGCTCCATCATCTGCGCGACCAGGCCATACACGGTATAGGGTTCGTCCAGTGAACGCTGGGCCAGGGGCGAGTAGAGCAAGCCGTCGATCTGCGTGACGCCAATGCCCTTGTCGATGTACGGCAATATATGGTCGAAATGGCCGATTTCGATGGCTGAGCGACGCATCGTGCCGCCCTTTGGGGCTTGCGGGTTGGCGTAGGCGAAATGACTGAAACCGGCGGGATACTTCGCCGGTTCGCCGTACACGGTCAACGCCTGCTGCGGTGCTGCATTCACACCGGTGGCACTCAACAGCAGGGCCACGGCAGTGAACAATAAAGTGGGGAAAGCCAGTCGCATTGTCAGCCTTAGAGCCGGGTGGTCGATAACCGCAATTTGTACGCTAGCGGCGCGTCCCTCGCCAGCCGTATTACGTATCCGAAACACAACGGCCCACCAAAAGGCGGGCCGTCATGCACAAAACCAGGCGCTGATCAGTCCTGGCGGCTGGTCACTTCCAGCAGGTGATAGCCAAACTGGGTTTTCACCGGGCCTTGCACTACGTTGATTGGTGCGCTGAAGACGACGGTGTCGAACTCTTTGACCATCTGGCCTGGACCGAACGAACCCAGGTCACCGCCCTGACGGCTGGATGGGCAAGTGGAGTTGGCTTTGGCAACTTCGGCGAAATCGGCGCCGCCTTCGATCTGGGCTTTGAGTTCGTTGCACTTGGCTTCAGAGGCAACCAGGATGTGACGGGCAGTGGCTTTAGCCATGGAAAAATACTCCTTTCAATGTTCAGTAAAGTGCGGAGCCTACCGGATTCAGTGGCCTATTTCTCGTCAAAGTTCCGGACGGATTATAGGCCGGCATTTCTCAGGCGCTCGGCATGCTGCACATACAGGGCAATCGGGTCGACGCCCTTGCGCAGTGCGCCGGCGGTTTGAGTAAGGCTGTCCAAATGATCCAGCGGATAGTCGGACCGGATAACTTTGCCTAGATGAGAGCTGTAGCGGCCGACCATGCCGTCATTCTGTTCCGCTTCGGTGGTGAAATAGCGGGAAAAGGCCTGGAGGAAACCGTGCAGCGGATCGACCCCATCCAGCCCGTTGTCAAGAAGGTCGCCCTGCAACGTCCCGCTCCAGGAGTAATAACGCACACCGTTGACCAACTCGCGGCCTTTGCCTCCCCAGGTTTTCGGCAGCCCTTGCGGGTACTTGTCGTTGAAAGCCCCCACGCCTTCGGTGGTTAACGCACTGAGCGCGGCGATGGCATTTTGCGGCAGCGTCTGGTGGCCGCTGAGCAACGACAGAAAGTCCGCAAACAGCGTCGCAATCGTGGCGGCGACGTGTTCCGGCAAACGTCCGGGCGTGAGGGCCTTGCGCAGAAAGTCGGCCAGTTCCGAACCGTGGTTCGGCCCGCTGACCGAAGTCACCGAGGCGACGATCTCCGGCGCGATGGCTGCGGCGTAACGTGCCGCGAGGGCGCCCTGGCTGTGACCGATCAGGTTGACTTGCCGGGCACCGGTTCCTTCCAGCACCCGTTCGATCTGTGCCAACAGTTGGTCGCCGCGCACTTCGTTGTTTTGGGTCGCCGAGAGGTAGGGGATAAACACTCTTGCGCCGGCACTTCTGAGGGCCTGCTTGACGTCGTGGAAGAGTTCGACCTTGCCAATGCGATCAAAGCCGAAGAGCCCGTGGATCAGCAGGATTGGATACTGGGTGGTTGCATTCCGTAGCATGTTCGTTCCTTTTTCGCGGTGGTTCAGAGGTGTGAATATGGGCTCACTCTAAAGCACGTCGGCTGCTCGGCGATGTATGAGGAATCCGCTGTAAGCTGATGAAAAAGGTATAGAAAATGTAGGAAAGTTCGAAAGAGCATGAGGTCCTGTTCGGAATATTTGGACATCTTTTCGTCACATCCAGAGCACATCACCGCAACGGCCTACCGTGAGTAGGCCGTTTGCCTTTGGGACGATTCGCTTTTCAGGGTGTTCAGCCCTCGATCGAGGGCTGGAAGGTCGGCAGCGGTTACGCCGGTTGTTGGACGCTGTTCTGTGCCCGCAGCCGCTCGGCTGCCTGGCGCAGCAGCTGTTCGGTTCCGGCCCAGCCAAGACAGCCATCAGTGATCGATACGCCGTAGCGCAGGGATGGGCTCAGTGGCTGGCAACCCTCGAACAGATGGCTTTCGATCATCATGCCGATCAGCGATCGATCACCTTGCAGGCGCTGCTCAAGCACATCGTTGAACACGGCCGGCTGGCGTGCCGGGTCTTTGCCGCTGTTGGCGTGGCTGCAGTCGACCATGATCCGTGCCGGGATCTTCAGTTTGGCCAAATCGCTATTCACTTGGGCGACGCTGTCACGATCATAGTTCGGCCCGCGATGGCCTCCACGCAACACCAGATGGGTGTCGGGATTGCCCGGGGTATGAATGATCGCAGGATGCCCCTGGCTGTCGACGCCGAAGTGGCGATGCGGGTGGGCGGCCGAACGCATGGCATCACTGGCGACAGCCACGCCGCCGTCGGTGCCGTTCTTGAAACCGACCGGCATGCTCAGGCCGCTGGCCATTTCCCGGTGGATCTGCGACTCGGTGGTACGCGCGCCGATAGCGACCCAGCTCAGCAGGTCGTCGAAGTAGCCGGCTGCCATCGGTTGCAGCAGTTCGGTGGCAATCGGCAAGCCGAGGCGCAGCATTTCGCGCATCAGTTCGCGCGACAGCGTCAAACCGCCAGCCATGTCATCGCTGCCATCAAGCTGCGGATCGTAGGCCAGGCCTTTCCAGCCGACTGTGGTGCGGGGTTTTTCGACGTAGGCGCGCATCACCAGCAGCATCTCGTCGCTGACGTCGGCCGCAAGGCGAGCGAGGTTGGTCGCGTATTCGAGAGCGGATTGGGGGTCGTGAATCGAGCAAGGGCCGACGATGACCAGCAGACGGGAATCTTCACCGTTGAGGATCGCGCGGACCGCGTCGCGGTGGGCTGCGACTTGCCGGGTCAGGGCGTTGTTGAGGGGCAGTTGCTGTTTGAGTTGCAACGAGCTGGGCAGACGCAGGGTCAGCGCTTCATTGGCAGGGCTCAAGGTGGACAGCGGCAGAGCAGAGACGGACGAGTTCATATTCAGGCTTCCTGGGCGGGCGGCGGGTTCGTTCCCGCGCGCTCGGCCCTACTGGGGTGTTCGACAATTGGCCGGATTGGCTGCGTGTGTGTGCTTGCCACCTGTGGGTGACCGATCGGAGGCGGCAGGCTGTCCCGAGCGGAGGCTGCTAAATCGCCAGGCGGAAAAACTGTCGTAACGGTAATAAGTGGCGTAGTTCATTTCGTGAATCCTCTGGTTGTCTGGTGTGTCGCTAACAATGTGTGGGGCTGAAAAAACAAAACCCCCGGTCGGGAAGCCGGCCGGGGGTTGAGAATTCTCTGGTGGCGACCCGTTTAAAGTGGGCGCCGTGTGGGTATCAGGCGCGCCAGTGGCTAAACCAATACCCAAAATAAAAGCTGACCGGAGCACAAACGCCAGTCGCCCGGGCAGCCGCAACCGAGCGCGAGGCGCTGGCGGTACGAAGCTGTGAGAGGGCGTTGAACATGGTCTGTCTCCGATGAATGCGCCGAGCTTACTAGAGGCCGGTGCGCGGTTTCAATCAGAAATTGCTATTGGTCACCGGCAGGGTTTTCTATCGCTTGAGTGCGTCAGGGTTTATGACACACTTCGCGTTCCGCCCAATCCGTTACGTCACAAGGACGAAACATGACGACTCTGACCATCGCTGCTGCTCAATCGATTGCCATCGCGGGTCATCTTGCCGCCAACATGGCCTGGCATCAGCGCTTCATGCATGTCGCGGCGGAGCAGGGTGTGCAGTTGCTGGTCTTTCCCGAATTGTCGCTGACCGGCTACGAGCGAGAATTGGCGGCTGAGCTGGCAATCGACCCGAATGCCGAGGTGCTGCAACCGCTGCGCGATTTCGCGCGGGAAGTGGGCGTGACGAGCGTGGTCGGTATGCCGATTCGTCTGTCGGATGATTCGCCGGTACTGATCGGCGCGTTGGTGCTGGGCGCAGATGGTTCGCTCGGGGTCTACAGCAAACAGCACCTGCATCCCGGTGAGGAGGTAGCGTTTGCGCCGGGAACGGGCGGTTCGACGTTGACGATCGGCGCCGACACGATCGCATTGGCGGTGTGTGCCGATTTTTCTCACGCCAGCCACGCGGCCGCGGCGGCAGAGCAAGCCGCCGACCTTTATGCCGCCGGCGTACTGATCACCGAAAACGGCTATGCGCCGGATACTGCCCTCTTGCAAGGCTATGCCTGCACCCATTCGATGGCTGTGCTGATGGCTAACCATGGTGGGGAAACCGGAGGTTGGGCATCGGCGGGGCGCAGTGCAATCTGGGCGGCGGACGGATCGCTCGTTGCAGCGGCACCCGGCACGGGCAACCTGCTGGTCGTGGCTCGCCGAGATACGGACGGCTGGAAGGGTGACATTGTGAAGGTCGTGGAGGCTTGATGGGGTTCGAAATGCGTCCGGCAACGTCCGGGGATCTGGAATTCGCTCGCGACCTGACCCGTCGGACCATGCTCGGCTACTACATTAGGCATGACTTGTTATGGCAGGACGAAGCCTTCGATGTGGCATGGGCCGGGCGCGAGAGCTGGCTGATTTTCCGTGACGAGGTCTTGCAGGGTTATGTGAGCCTGAGTCGCGACGCCAGAGCCTTGTACATCCGCGAATTGCACGTGCTCGAAGCGTTTCAGGGGCAGGGTGCCGGTTCCTGGGCGATCGATCAGGTATTTGCCATGGCCTGCAAGGAGCGGCGTCCGGCGCTTCGCCTGACAGTTTTTGAAACGAATCCGGCCAAAGCGCTGTATGAGCGAAAAGGGCTGAAGGTGGTCGGTCAGGACGAGTGTTTCCTGAGAATGCAGCGCGATGTCCATGAGCCCCATCGCTGAAACACGCTGGCGGCAAGCCTTTCAAGATGTATTGAAACTTTTTATATAACGCTTGCCGCTAGGTCTGCCAGTCGCTTTTTGCTAAGGTGTCCGGCAACCCAATAAGACCATATCGCGAGGTGTCTGCTTGATTAGGGTGCTAGTAGTCGATGACCATGATCTCGTTCGTACAGGCATTACACGAATGCTGGCTGACATCGATGGCCTGCAAGTAGTCGGCCAGGCTGAGTCAGGGGAGGAATCCCTGCTTAAGGCGCGTGAGTTGAAACCCGATGTGGTGCTGATGGACGTCAAGATGCCCGGGATCGGCGGTCTTGAAGCCACGCGCAAGTTATTGCGCAGTCATCCGGACATCAAAGTCGTCGCGGTCACCGTGTGCGAGGAAGATCCGTTTCCTACGCGGCTGCTGCAGGCCGGAGCCGCGGGTTATCTGACCAAGGGCGCCGGGTTGCCGGAAATGGTCCAGGCGATTCGCCTGGTGTTTGCCGGGCAACGCTACATCAGCCCGCAGATTGCACAGCAACTGGCGATCAAGTCCTTTCAGCCGACCAACGATTCACCCTTCGACGCATTGTCGGAGCGCGAAATCCAGATCGCATTGATGATTGTCGGCTGTCAGAAAGTCCAGATCATTTCCGACAAGCTCTGCCTGTCGCCCAAAACGGTCAACACTTACCGTTACCGCATTTTCGAGAAGCTCTCGATCAGCAGTGATGTCGAGCTGACGCTGTTGGCGGTGCGTCACGGCATGGTCGACGCCAGCCTCTGAAAATGACTGAAGTCTTCGATCCAGGCGCTTTTCTGTCGACCGTCAGCGGGCGCCCCGGCGTCTACCGCATGTTCGACAGCGATGCGCGCCTGCTGTATGTCGGCAAAGCCAAGAACCTGAAAAATCGGCTGTCGAGCTACTTCCGCAAATCCGGTCTCGCGCCCAAGACAGCTGCGCTGGTCGCCCGTATCGCCCAGGTCGAGACCACCATCACGGCCAACGAAACGGAAGCCTTGCTGCTTGAGCAGACGCTGATCAAGGAATGGCGTCCGCCGTATAACATCCTGCTGCGCGACGACAAATCCTACCCTTACGTCTTTCTCTCGGATGGCCAGTTTCCTCGCCTGAGCATTCATCGCGGTGCGAAAAAAGCCAAGGGCAAGTATTTCGGTCCGTATCCCAGCGCGGGCGCCATTCGCGAAAGCCTGAGTCTGCTGCAGAAGACCTTTTTCGTTCGCCAGTGCGAAGACAGCTACTACAAGAACCGTACGCGCCCGTGTCTGCAATACCAGATCAAACGCTGCAAGGCCCCGTGCGTCGGGCTGGTGGAGCCCGAGGTGTATGCCGAAGACGTTCGCCACTCGGTGATGTTCCTTGAGGGCCGCAGCAATGCGCTGACGGACGAGTTGTCTGCAGGCATGGAAGAAGCGGCGATCAACCTCGAGTTCGAACGCGCCGCCGAGTTACGTGACCAGATATCGTTGCTGCGCCGAGTCCAGGATCAGCAAAGCATGGAAGGCGGCACTGGCGATATCGACGTGATCGCCGCATTCGTCAATCCGGGTGGTGCCTGTGTTCACTTGATCAGTGTTCGGGGCGGGCGGGTGCTGGGCAGCAAGAACTTCTTCCCTCAGGTCGGCATCGACGAAGACGTTTCCGAGGTCATGGCTGCCTTTCTCGGTCAGTACTTCATTACCAGTCCTGAGCGCGACTTGCCGAGCGAGCTGATCGTCAACGTGGTTCACGAAGACTTCCCGACCCTGATTACGGCCATCGAAGAGCTGCGCGGTCGTGAATTGAGCATCAGCCATCGGGTACGTGGTACGCGAGCGCGCTGGCAGCAACTGGCCGTCACCAATGCCGAGCAGGCGTTGGGCGCGAGGCTGGCCAACCGTCAACACGTCGCCGCACGTTTCGATGCCCTGGCCGAAGTGTTGAACCTGGACGAGCCGCCGCAGCGTCTGGAGTGCTACGACATCAGCCACTCCAGCGGCGAAGCCACCGTGGCGTCGTGCGTGGTCTTCGGGCCTGAAGGCCCGATCAAGTCCGACTATCGTCGTTACAACATTGAGGGCGTCACCCCGGGCGACGACTATGCGGCCATGCACCAGGCCCTGACCCGGCGCTTCAGCAAGCTGAAGGACGGGGAGGGCAAGCTGCCGGACATTCTGCTGGTGGACGGCGGCAAGGGTCAGCTGTCGATGGCCCGCGACGTACTCAATGAACTGGCGGTGCCTGACCTGATTCTGTTGGGCGTGGCCAAGGGCGCGACGCGCAAGGCTGGTTTTGAAACCCTGTACCTCAACGACGCTGCCCACGAATTCACCTTGCGCGGTGATTCCCCCGCGCTGCATCTGATTCAACAGATCCGCGACGAAGCCCACCGTTTTGCCATTACCGGGCACCGCGCGCGCCGTGGTAAAACCCGTCGCACCTCGACACTTGAGGGTGTTGCTGGCGTCGGCCCGACACGGCGGCGCGATTTGTTAAAACATTTTGGTGGATTGCAGGAGCTGTCTCGTGCCAGCATCGAAGAGATCGCCAAAGCACCCGGGATCAGTAAAAAGCTCGCAGAGTTGATTTATGCAAATCTGCACAGCGAGTAGAATGCCACCTCACCTCGTAGCCAGTTGTGCCGATGAATATCCCTAATCTGATTACCGTTCTACGCGTCCTGCTTATCCCGATCTTCATTTTGCTGTTCTACCTGCCTTACCAATGGAGCTACCTGGCCTCGGCCTCGGTCTTCGCATTTGCCGCCGCCACTGACTGGCTGGACGGTTATCTGGCCCGTCGTCTGGAACAAAGCACACCGTTCGGGGCTTTCCTCGATCCCGTTGCTGACAAGCTGATGGTCGCCGTTGCGCTGGTATTGCTGGTGCAAGAACACGGCAACCTGTGGCTCACGCTGCCGGCCGCCGTCATCATCGGTCGCGAGATTGTCGTTTCGGCACTGCGCGAATGGATGGCCGAGCTCGGCGCCCGCGCTCACGTCGCTGTGTCGAACCTGGGCAAATGGAAAACCGCCGCGCAAATGCTGGCGCTGGTGATCCTGCTCGCCAATCCATCGGACTTCACCTTCTGGGTCTTGATCGGTTATGCCTTGCTGCTGGTGTCTGCGGGCCTGACATTGTGGTCCATGGTCCAATACCTGCGGGCTGCCTGGCCGCATCTGAAGACCGACGTGGAAAAGAAATAAAACTTTTTTGAATCAAAGGGTTGACGGGGCTTCTGGATTCTATAGAATGCGCCACACCAAGACGCGGGAATAGCTCAGTTGGTAGAGCACGACCTTGCCAAGGTCGGGGTCGCGAGTTCGAGTCTCGTTTCCCGCTCCAAGTTTGTATGCATTTGATGTCGCGCTACATGACAGCAAATGTTTGAGGCCGAGTAGCAAAATGGTTATGCAGTGGATTGCAAATCCACCTACGCCGGTTCGATTCCGACCTCGGCCTCCACTATAAACAAGCTCCGTAGATCTATGATTTACGGAGCTTTTTTATTTGCGCACCTTGCAAGATTTTGTCTTGAAAAGGGTATATGCGAACTTGCTTCACCGGGACGGGATGTATATATTTCGTCCTCTGTTGCACAAGCCAGACCGCTTCACCGCGCTACCGCCCGAATGGCGAAACTGGTAGACGCATGGGACTTAAAATCCCCCGCTCGTAAGGGCGTGCCGGTTCGATTCCGGCTTCGGGCACCAAATATATCAAAGGCCTGCATGAGGAAGCTCATGCAGGCCTTTGTCGTTTCTGCTCCACAATTTTTAACAGACGATCCTCGTCGACCTCAAACCTGATTCTGCCAGACACCCGTAGCCGCCGTGCGCCGAACGTAAGCGCTGAAGTCTCGGGCGGGCCGGCCAAGGGCGCGCTGAACGCCATCGGCCAGCGGCGTATTGCGTCCGTCGAGCACCGTCGTGAAGAGATACAGCACCAGGTCAATCAGCTCGGCTGGGAGTTGTGCCTGTTCCAGCGCCTGACGATAGGCATCCGGCGGTACGGCGACGAACCGGATATCGCGTCCGGTCCCCTGAGCGATCTCATCGACCGCTTCGGCAAATGTAAACGCCCGTGGTCCGGTCAATTCATAGAGCTGGCTCGAGTGCCCGGGTTGAGTCAGCGCTTGTACGGCGATTTCGGCGATGTCTTCCACATCGACAAAGGGCTCCGCGATATTGGCGACGGGCAAGGCCAGTTCTCCTTCAAGAAGGGGCTCCAGAAAATGCGCCTCACTGAAATTCTGGAAGAACCAGCTGGCCCGCAGGATCGTCCAGTCGACACCGCTGTTTTGTATGGCGCGTTCGGCTTGTTCCGCTTCGACCTCGCCGCGTCCGGACAGCAGGACCAGTTTGCCCACACCGCTTTTGACGGCCAGATCGGTAAACGCTTGAACCGTCTCGAGGGCGCCCGGTACGGCAAGGTCTGGCTGATAGGAAATGTAAACGGCGTGAACGCCATCAAGCGCTGCCTCCCAGGTTGTCCGGTCTTCCCAGTCAAAGGGTGGATTCGCATTGCGCGACCCGAGGCGCACAGGCAATCCCAAGGCTTTGAGCTGTTGAGTGATCCTGCTTCCTGTTTTACCGGTCGCACCGAGAACGAGGAAAGTGTCTTGAGCAGTTTTCATCGCGTTCATCTCCGTCGGTTTATGTGAGTGATACTCACGTTATAAAAGATGATAAACGCTCATGTTCTGCCGTCAACCAACGTTGGTGAGGAAGCCGACGTACGGACGCAACCCCTTGGGGGCGTACGTGGGCGGTGCTAAGGTGAGTGCTTGTCATGTTATTAACCAGGAATCACGCCAGTGCGAAAAAAGACCGACGCCGGGCTCGAGCCACCTGTTTCAGAGCCGAGCCGGCGCAATCCTACGCAACAACGCAGTCGCGAGCGGCAGGAGCGAATTCTTGCGGTGGCGACTCAGCTGATCGCGACGAAGGGGAGCGATCAGGTCAAGATGAGCGAAATTGCCGAGCGTTCTGAGATCTCGATCGGATCGCTTTATCAGTACTTTCCTGACAAAAGCTCGGTCATTCGCACGCTGGCCGAGCGCTATAACGCTGCAAGCCGTCGTTGTATCGAAGAGGCATTGGTGGCGGTTCACGATGCCCAAGGGTTGGCGGATGCCTATTGCAGCCTGCTGGATCAGTATTACGAAATCGTTCAGGCCGAACCCGCGATGCGTGATATCTGGTCAGGCATGCAGGCAGACAAGCAGTTGCTCGCGTTGGAGTTGGAGGAGAGTCGCGTGGCGGGCGGGTTACTGGCCGATGCGATGTTGCGGGTGTTTCCAGGCAGCGATGCGCAGCGGGTTGCGGATTCTGCCTTTCTGATCTGGCAGCTCGGTGAAGCGACCATGCGATTGGCAATTTCCTGTGAGCCCGAAGAGGGGCGACGGTTGTTTGAAGCGTTCAAGCGCATGTCGCTCGCTGAGATCGTGGAGCCCGCGTGCATGAATACGCCCGGGTCATAAACAGGGCTGGGCCGAGCAAAGTCGACCCAGCTATTGAATCAGCCTTTAAACGAAAGGCTGGCCAGTAAATCCACGGGGTAATCTCTGCAACCCGGCCATGGCGGTCAGCCTTTCTACCCAGGCTGCGCGCCAGTCATTGGCGGTGTGGGTGACTTTAGCCTTGCGTGCAGCACGGCGTGCGGCGTTACGTTCGGCTTTGCGCGCGTCCTTGAACGCATCGGTGTTTCGGCAGCTTCTGCATTTGACGCGGGTCAATTCGCTGCTTGATGTGAGATTGCTGCCCTTGTGACCGCAGGCTAAATGCCCGCCGACTTTGAAGTGGGTGACCATGGGACGTCTCCTTTGTGACGTGTGTTTGTTTGACCTCCAGCAATCAGTGACGTTCGCCAGCTGTCTGGCGGGCAAAAAAAAGGCCTGCATGCGGGCAGACCAGGGTATTTCTCAAAGGAGTGGTTCACTGTAAGGCGTGTGTTGTGAACGTTACGTGAAAAGAGGCTCGCAAAAAAAGCCCAGCGCCAGGCCGGGTGGGGGTGTCACGTAAAGAAATCAGACAAGGACAAACACGGTGACGTTGAAGTCGCCGTTCATGTGTCCTGAATCAGGCCCTTTCTCGAATCGAGCGTCCGGATCAAATCATCTGAACCGCGGAAGAGGCGGATCGACAGGTTTTAACGAAGACAGGGTGTTTCGAATCAGTGGCGCGTCTTTCTCGATGTCGTTCAGGCGGTCACGAATTCTGAGGGCTGTCGGGTGCCCTCCTTGATGATCTACCCAGTCGGCAATCTCTTTGCACGCAGCGGCGAGTCGAGCCTGGCGGGAGTCGAGCAGGGTGAGCAGGGTGGTGATGGACTCTTTTTCGGACATGGCAAACACCTCCGTTCAAGAAACCTGGCAAATAGCAGCAAAAAGCCCGCTGGGTGCGAGCTTTCTGCCGATGGGGTCGCTGTTCCTTCAGCTGATTTTCAGTATAGACCCGGACTTCAGGCTTGTCGGGCCGTCACTTGGGACCTGGCATTAAGCTGCTGGCATTCACGTCGGGCGTCTTCTTCAAGGTCGAAGCCGTCACCGATAAAGCCATGAGTACGGGTATCGGCAATGCGATACCAGACTTCGGCGTCGGGTGGCGGGTGGTCGGCTTCTCCGGCTCGGCGGCCATGAATGATGATCTTGTTGCAACGCTTCACAACGAAAATGTCTTCCATGGCTTCACCGCAGCTGATTCATGTCCACATCAACTATAGAAGTTCTTCGCAATCGTGCAAAAAATGGACAGGTCATTTCGTCGATTCAGCGGCTGCGATCATCTTATCCAGAAACATTGCCAGGCCGACTTCCTCCGCCCTGAGCCCTTTACGCAGCCTCGGCCGGGGCAGTTGGGCCAATGCGCCAAGCATGAAGCCTTCGAGCACTGCCGGGTGGATATAGCACTTGCGACACACTGCCGGGGTGTTACCAAGTTGCTTGGCGACGTTCTTGACCATCTCCACCACATGCCGTTTCGCATCCGACTCGGGTTCCCACTGCAATTCGCGCAGCACCGACAACGCCAGCGCGCTACCCGCCCAGGTGCGGTAATCCTTGGCCGTGAAGTCGGCGCCGGTAAGGGTTTGCAGGTAGGCATTGACGTCTGAGGAGCTGACGGTGTGCCGCTCGCCATTCTCGTCCAGGTACTGAAAGAGGTTCTGCCCGGGAATCTCCAGGCAGCGCTTGATGATTCGCGCCAGGCGTCGGTCCTTCACGGTGATCTGGTGCTCGACACCACTCTTGCCGCGAAACTGGAACAGGATCGCGCTGCCGTTGACCTCGACGTGACGGCTGCGCAGGGTCGTCAGGCCATAGGAGCGATTTTCCCGGGCGTACTGTGTGTTGCCAACCCGGATCAGCGTCGCATCGAGCAAGGTTATGACGGTCGCCATGACTTTGTCTCGGCTGAAACCCGGAGCGTCCAGCAGTGTTTCCAGCTGTTTGCGCAGTTTCGGCAGTGCCAGGCCAAAGTCCCGCAGCCGCGAATATTTGTCGGCATCGCGCACTTCGCGCCAGCGCGCGTGATAACGGTATTGCTTGCGACCGCGAGCATCACGTCCGGTGGCTTGCAAGTGGCCACGCGGGTCGGCGCAGATCCACACGTTCGTATAGGCCGGCGGCACGGCAAGGGCGTTGAGACGCTTGATTTCGTCGGGATCGGTAATGCGCTGGCCCGCAGGATCGAAGTAGCAAAATTTGCCACGCAACAGTTTGCGGGTGATCCCGGGCTGCGTGTCATCGACATAATGCAGGTCAGGAGGCAGCACATCGGGCAGCGCGGAATCGGACATGGCAAGAGATCCTTGGCGACGAAGTCAGGGGGCCTGTACAGCCATTGACCGCGGCCATTCGCCGTGGTGCCGACGAATTTAAGCCAGCACCGCCACCGCTTTGATCTGGGCCCAGAGTTGCTGGCCGGGGTACACGCCCAGTTGGTCCCGGGAGTAGCGGGTGATGCGTGCGAGCAGCGGCGTGCCGCCAGCATTCAGGCGGATCAGCACGTGCGCAGCGTTATCGGCGCCGATTTCACTGATCACCGTCACCGGCAAGCGATTGAGGATGCTGCTGTGCTCGACGCCTTGCAGGCTCAGGCTGACATCCCGTGCCTGAACCTTGCAGCGCAGTGCCTGGCCTTGGGTCATCGGAGCATGAGCCACGCGAATGCTCAGGTCGGTATCGGGCAGTTGCAACGTCAGCAACTGATAGTGCGGGTCATAGGCGCTGACATGGCCTTCAATCACCACGCCGGCATCGTCGCCCAGCGCCAGAGGCAAATCGAGACGCGCCAGGGTTTCGCCGATGGGGCCGCTGGCCAGTGCCTTGCCGTCGCTGAGCAATACGATGTGATCGGCCAGGCGTGCGACCTCATCCTGCGAGTGGCTGACGTAGAGTACCGGGATGTCGAGTTCATCGTGCAGGCGTTGCAGGTACGGCAGGATTTCGTTTTTACGCGGACTGTCCAGCGCCGCCAGCGGTTCGTCCATCAGCAACAGTTTAGGGCTGGTGAGCAGCGCGCGGGCGATGCCGATTCGCTGCCGCTCGCCGCCGGACAGGTGCTGCGGATGGCGGTCCAGCAGATGACCAATGCCCAGCAGTTCGGTGGCATGCGCCATGTCGACCCGGCGCTGCTGTTTCGGAATGCGCTTGAGGCCGAACTCCAGATTGGCCAGCACCGACAGGTGAGGAAACAGGCTCGCTTCCTGAAACACATACCCCAGCGCGCGTTTATGCGGCGGTACGAAAATCCCCTTGTCGCTGTCCTGCCAGACTTCGTCGTTGACCTGGATAAAACCCTGTTCGGCCCGCTCCAGACCGGCGATACAACGCAGGCAGGTGGTCTTGCCCGACCCGGAATGACCGTAGAGAGCGGTGACCCCACGGCCGGGCAGTTGCAGATCCACCTCCAGGGCGAATCCCGAATAACTCAGTTTCAGACGCGTATGAATCATTACTCAGCTCCAGCCCGCTTTGGTTTTGCGGCTGGAGTAGAGCGCCAGCAACACGGCAAATGAAAACACCAGCATCGCCCCGGCCAGCCAATGGGCCTGGGCGTATTCCATGGCTTCAACGTGATCGTAGATCTGCACCGAGACCACGCGCGTCTTGTCCGGAATATTGCCGCCGATCATCAGCACCACACCGAACTCGCCGACGGTGTGGGCGAAACCGAGAATGGCGGCGGTGATGAAGCCGGGTCGAGCCAGCGGCAGGATCACGCTGAAGAAGGTGTCCCAAGGATTGGCGCGCAAGGTCGCGGCCACTTCCAGCGGACGAGTGCCGATGGCGGAAAACGCGTTTTGCAGCGGCTGGACCACGAACGGCATCGAGTACAGCACCGAACCGATCACCAGCCCTGCAAAACTGAAAGTCAGGGTGCCAAGACCCAGCGACTGGGTGAGCTGGCCGACAAAGCCGTTAGGGCCAAGCGCCAGCAGCAAGTAAAAGCCAATCACCGTGGGCGGCAGGACCAGGGGCAGGGCGACGATCGCCCCGACCGGGCCGCGCAGCCAGGATTGGGTGCGCGACAGCCATAGCGCAATCGGAGTGCCGATGATCAACAGGATTACCGTCGTCAGGGACGCCAGTTTCAAGGTCAGCCAGATGGCGGAAAAGTCGGCACTCGTCAGCGTCATTTAAAGTTGATAACCGTAGGACTTGATGACAGCGGCGGCTTTCGGACCTTTGAGGTAGTCAACCAGCGCCTTGGCAGCCGGATTGTCCTTGCCTTTGTTGAGGATCACCGCATCTTGTTTGATCGGGTCGTGCAGGTCGGCCGGTACGATCCAGGCCGAGCCGCCGGTGACTTTGCCGTCTTTATAGATCTGCGACAAGGCCACGAAGCCGAGCTCGGCGTTGCCGGTGGAAACGAACTGATAGGCCTGTGTGATGTTCTGGCCTTCAACGATCTTGTCTTTGACCTTGTCGGTCAGGCCCTGCTTGGCCAGCACTTGTGTGGCGGCCAGGCCGTAAGGCGCCGCTTTCGGGTTGGCGATGGAGAGGTGCTGGTATTCGTTCTTTTTCAGCACATCGCCCTTGGCATCGACGTAACCCTCCTTGGCTGACCACAGTGCCAGCGTGCCGATGGCGTAGGTGAAGCGCGACCCCTTCACGGTGTCGCCTTCAGCTTCGAGTTTTTGCGGGGTGGTGTCGTCCGCCGAAAGGAACACTTCGAACGGCGCGCCATTTTTGATCTGAGTGTAGAACTGCCCGGTTGCACCAAAGGAGGTGACCAGTTTATGCCCGGTGTCTTTCTCGAAATCTGCAGCGATGGCCTGGATCGGCGCGGTGAAGTTCGCGGCGACGGCTACCTGCACTTCGTCCGCCTGAGCGGGCCCGAAAACGAATGCGGCGAGAAGGCTCGCGAGGCAGGTGGGGGCAAAACGTGAGGCACGAATGGTCATGAAACGGCTCCGTTATAGGCAAATGCAACGAGGGGGTGAAACGCTATATAGCGGAATATATAGCGAAATGCCTGCAAACGGAATGTGTCGGTACCGAGTTTGCGTGGGACTTGTAGCCCGTGGCGAGGGGGCAAGCCCCTCACCACAAGGCGTGTGCGTTACCGACGAAGCAACTTGGCCAAGCCTTCATCCGCCAGCCGGCGCGTCAGCTCTGCCGTGGTCATTTCAACGCCCAGCGTGAATGCCTGACCTGCCCAGAGATTGCTGAAATCCGCTTCACCCTTCGCCCGCAACGGCATCAACGCACCACCGGCCAGAGGGAAGGCCGGGGCTTTATCGCTCATGGGGCCGATTTCGCGCATTACCCGATTGAGAATTCCCCGTGCCGGGCGGCCGGTGAAAAGATTGGTCACAGCGGTCTCGCTTTCCTTGGCCGTGCGCAACGCTTTGTGGTGAGAAGCACTGACCTTGGCTTCCGGCGTGAACAGGTAAGCCGTTCCCAACTGCACCGCCGAAGCGCCCAACAGAAAGGCTGCCGCAACGCCTCGCGCATCACTGATCCCGCCCGCTGCAATCACTGGCACTTTCACCGCGTCGACGATCTGAGGCACGAGGGCGAAGGTGCCCACCTGGCTACTCAAGTCATCGCTGAGAAACATGCCGCGATGTCCGCCCGCTTCGTAACCCATGGCGATGATCGCGTCGCAGCCATGTTGTTCCAGCCAGATGGCTTCTTCGACCGTGGTCGCCGAGGAGAGAATTTTCGCCCCGGTGGCTTTTACGCGATCCAGCAGGGTTTTTTCCGGTAGCCCGAAGTGAAAGCTCACGACTTCGGGGCGAAATTCTTCGAGCACTTCGCAGGCGGCGTTATCGAAAGGTGCGCGATTGGACACCGGCGTGGGTGCCTCGAAATCGACACCCAGTTCCCGATAGTACGGTTCCAGCAGATTTTTCCAGTCCCGAGCGCGTTGCTCATCGGCGGCCGGCACCTGATGGCAAAAGTAGTTGATGTTGAACGGGCGCTGGCTGTGCTGACGGATCGTCTTAAGCTCTTCGCGCAACTGGTCGATGCTCAGCATCGCGGCAGGCATCGAGCCCAGGCCGCCGGCGTTGCTCGCGGCGATGACCATGGCCGAGCCGGTAGCGCCAGCCATGGGCGCCTGGATGATCGGCAGTTCGATGCCGAGCAGGTCAAGAATGCGGGTGTCTGGCCATTGGCTCATTTGAATGATTCTCCGACGGGTAGAACCGGTTTTTTACCAGCAATGACTGGCGCAGGGCCAGCCGACTTTTGTATCTGGGAGGTTTTCAGGTCTTGCACAAGCGCGGGGAAAAAAGCGTAGCCGCACGTCATGGAAACACTCGGCGCGTCGGTGGTTTGGCTAAAGTCTTGTACGGCGAGATGTTTCTTTGTGGTATTTCAATGGCCCCCCCTGATTGATTCCATTGAGAGGCGATGATGTTCAAAGGTATTTTGATCGACAAAGACGACAGCGGTTACCGGGCGACACTGCAAGAGATCAATGACGATCAACTGCCCGAGGGTGATGTGACGGTGCGCGTGGCGTACAGCACGCTGAACTTCAAGGACGGCCTGGCGATCACCGGCAGCAGCCCGGTCGTCAGGAAATTCCCGATGGTGCCGGGGATCGATCTGGCCGGCACGGTCGAATTCAGTGGGCATCCGGACTACAAGGTCGGTGACCAGGTCCTGCTCAATGGCTGGGGTGTGGGCGAAGGTCATTGGGGCGGACTGGCGCAAAAAGCGCGCCTCAAGGGCGACTGGCTGATTGCGCTACCCAAGGAATTCACTGCGGCCCAGGCCATGGCAATCGGCACCGCCGGTTACACGGCGATGCTGTGCATCCTGGCCCTGGAACATAACGGCGTCACGCCTGAGCAAGGCGAAGTCCTGGTCACCGGGGCCAACGGTGGTGTAGGCAGTTTCGCCATCGCACTGCTGAACAAGCTTGGCTATAAGGTTGTAGCGTCCACGGGCCGTACTTCCGAACACGATTACCTCAAGCAACTGGGTGCCAGCGAGATCATCGACCGCGCCACGCTTTCCGAGCCGGGCAAACCCCTGGCCAAGGAACGCTGGGCCGCGGTGATCGATTCGGTCGGCAGCCACACCCTCGCCAACGCCTGTGCCAGCACCAAGGCCAATGGCACGGTGGCCGCGTGCGGGCTGGCCCAAGGCATGGACTTTCCGGCCTCCGTCGCGCCGTTCATTTTGCGCGGTGTAACATTGGCCGGGATCAACAGCGTGACCCAACCCAAAGCCAAGCGGGTACAAGCCTGGAGTCGCCTGGCCAAGGATCTGGACTTCGCGTTGCTGCCGCTGATCAGCCATGAAATCGGCTTGAGCGAAGCCATTGACGCTGCGCCGCGCTTGCTCGCCGGGCAATTGCGCGGACGGGTTGTGGTCGATGTGAATCGCTGATTAGCGAGTCTCGCGTTCCAGCAACTGACGCTTGCGTTCAACCCCCCAGCGATAGCCCGACAGGTTGCCGTCGCTGCGCACCACGCGGTGGCAAGGAATGGCCACCGCAATACTGTTCGCGCCGCAGGCCTGGGCCACGGCACGCATCGATTTGGGCGCGCCAATACGCTGAGCGATATCGGCGTAGCTGGCGGTGCTGCCGGCAGGAATCTCCCGCAACGCCTGCCAGACCCGTTCCTGAAACGCCGTACCGCGTACGTCCAGCGGCAAGTCCAGGCCAATCGCTGGGGCTTCAATAAAGCCGACCACCCTGGCGATCAACTGCTCGAACGCGTGATCGGCGCCAATCAGATTGGCCCGCCGAAACTTGTCCTGCAGATCGCAGACCAGTTGATGCGGATCATCCCCCAACAGGATCGCGCAAATACCGCGTTCACTTTGCGCCACCAGAATCGCCCCTAGGGAACACTGGCCGACGGCAAAACGGATGTCGTTGTTCTGGCCCGCCGCTCGGTAATCCCCGGGCTTCATGCCCAGCAGATGATCGGCCGATTCATAGAAGCGACTGTTGGAGTTGAAACCGGCGTCATACAGGGCGTCGGTGACCGACCCGCCGTCCGCCAGGCGTTCGCGAACCTTGCGTGAACGATGGGCCGTGGCGTAACCCTTGGGTGTCAGGCCGGTCACGGCTTTGAACACGCGATGAAAGTGGAAGCTGCTCAGACCCGCTGCGTCGGCCAGTTCATTCAAGGCCGGCAGATGTTCAGCGGTTTCAATGTGCCGGCAGGCGGCCGCTACGGTTGCGGCGTGTTGCGCGGCGACGTCGCTTTGATCCTTTGCGGCCCGTTTGCTCGGACGATATCCCGCCGCCTGGGCCTGCTCGGCGGTGTCAAAAAATTCGACATTCTGCGGCTTCGGCAAGCGCGCCAGGCTGCTGGGGCGGCAATAGATTCCGGTGGTTTTCACGGCGTAGACAAACTGCCCGTCGGCACTGGAATCCCGTGCGACGACGGCGGCCCAGCGAGGATCGTTCTCGGTGGCAAGCTTGGTCGAATGAGTTGTCATGGCTTCATGTCCGTTAACCCGTTTCCTTCAGATTAACCAGCCGGTAAAACCGCTGCACCCCGCGTCTTGCGGTTGAATTCGAGGGCTTCATATGGCGGTTCGAAAGGTGAAGTTGATCCGTTGTTCGCCAAGGCGCGGGTGATGACCGTCCTTGATCGGCAGCACGCCGTGATAACGCAAACGATCGACGCCGCCCCAGACCACGATATCGCCATGCAACAACGGCACGCGCTGGCTTTTATCACTCCGTTCAAAACCACCGAACAGGAACATGGCAGGCAATCCCAACGACACCGAAACGATCGGAGCCGCGTAGGAACCTTCGTCCTTGTCCTGATGCAATGACATTTTGGCCCCGGGGACATAGCGGTTGATCAGGCAGGAATCAGGAACAAAATCCGCAAATCCCGCTTCCCGTGCGGCGGCCTGTGCCAGTTCGAAAAATACGTCAGGCATCTCAGGCCAGGGTTGCCCGGTCTGTGGGTCGTCGCGTGTGTACTTGTAGCCGCTGCGGTCGGTGGTCCAGCCCCAGGTTCCGCAACTGCTCAACGCCACCGACATGGTAAAGCCGCCGGGCGTGACCATTTGCCGAAACGGCGCGGCCGCCAGAACCGCTTCCAGTGCCGGCAGCAGTTGATCCAGCCAGGGCAGGGCAAAGCCGCGCAAGACGTAGGACTGTTCGCCGATTTGCTCGCGCCTGGGCTGCTGCTCGGGCTCGGCGTCGGCGAACAAATCGAAGGTAGTCGGGCTCATGGGGTCATAACGCATCGTGAAAGATGATTCCAAGGGTATGCCGTTTTCCGCTGTGCAGGCGACTCACACCGTGACGCATCGTCACCCGGTAATAGCCGCGAACACCTTTGACCGGGCGCTGGCTGACCGCAAAGATCACACCATCGCCTTTTTTCAGGCCGATGACCTGCGGGCGTGATTGCATCCGAGGGCGTTGTTCAGTCAGGACAAACTCGCCACCGGTGAAATCTTCGTCCGGTTCTGACAGAAGAATCGCCACTTGCAGTGGGAACACGTATTCACCGTACAAATCCTGATGCAAGCAGTTGTAGTCCTGCGGGCCATATTGCAGCAACAACGGAGTCGGGCGCGCCTGACCGGCGGCATGGCAGCGTTGCAGAAACGCTTCGTGGGTTTCGGGGAACCGGGTCGGCAGGTCCATGCATTCGTACCAGCGATTGGCAATCGACACCAGTCGAGGGTAGAGCGCGCTGCGCAAATGAGCGACCGGATCCGGCAGCGGGTATTTGAAGTACTTGTACTCGCCACGACCAAAACCGTGACGCGCCATCACCACTTGCGAGCGAAAGGGGCCTGGCTGGGCGTAGAGCGCGCTGACTTCGTCGCACGTCTGCGCACTCAATAGCGATTTGATGACGGCGCAGCCATCCTGATCAGTTTGTCGCTCCAGGGTTGCCCAGTCCAGCGCATCGAAGGTTTGCTCGCTCATCGTTGAACCTCACGATCGAGCAACTGCCGTTTGCGCTCCAATCCCCAGCGGTAGCCGCCAAGGCTGCCGTCCTGACGCAGCACCCGATGGCACGGCACGATAACGGCCACCGGGTTGGCCCCGCAAGCATTCGCCACCGCCCGAAAAGCGTCGGGCTGGCCGAGGCGCTGGGCGATATCGCGGTAGCTGGCGGTTTCGCCGACGGGGATTTGCCGAAGGACTGCCCAGACCCGCCGTTGAAACACACTGCCGGTCAAATCCAGTGGCAGATCGAGCGCGGTGCGTGGGTCTTCGAGGTGGCGCAGGGTCTGCTCCAGGGCCGGCAACAAACTTTCATCGCGCTGTGGGGTTGGCTGGCCAGGGAAGCGCCGCGCCAGATCCTGTTCAAGCAGGATCAAGTCGTCGCCGAGCAGCAACGCACACAGGCCATCGGCGCTGAACGCCAGCAACAAGACGCCGAGGCAGGAAGAGCCGCTGATGTAGCGAATAGAGGAAGTAGACATGTTTCTGACTCCTTGACCCAAGGTCGAGGTGGCCAGTCTGGGGCGCGCCAAGGGAGTGAACACTCCGGCGCTTGCGGTCGAATTCAAAACGGGCGCGGAGCATGACGTCCTTGTTGTCGCTCCGGGTGCCGGGTCGCGTTACAGCGCTTTGCTGACGGCGATGTCGCTGATGACGTCTTCGCTCGAACCATGAATGGCGTCCAGCGCGGCTTTGGCTTCTTCTTCGGTGCCGTTTTCAAGCTGGGCAAATTCGAAGCGGCGCTCGCCGTTGAGTTTGTATTTGATGACGTACTTGGTCGTTTGGGCCACGGTCATACCTGCTGTTGTTCGTGTGGGAACGTCACTCAGCTCAGTTTTGTGCTGGAGCGACGGATGATCTTGATCGAGTGCGTCAGGGTCGGTTTGCGGGTCACGCTGATCGGCCGGCGGTTGACCGTGTCGATGGTGATGTTCCAGAAACCGGTGCTTGGTGCAGTAATTCGCGCCGGGAACGTGTCGAACGCACCGCCGTGATAAGTGTGACGGCCACCGTTCTTGAAGCTGCGGAAGTTGGCGTCGTTCATCAAGCGGATGTTGCACGTTTGGGAGCACTGGATGACGACGATGTCGTCTTCGTTGAGGTGCTCGCGCTGGTGGATAAATTTCATGAGGCGCCTCCAGAAGGGCTTTTTCTACAAAATCAAAACGATAGCATGGTCGATTGGCGCAGTTTATCAGCCCGAACAGGTTATTATCCGGTCGTCGGGGTTCGCTTTGACAATTAAAAACAGTTATTCGGAATTCTATGAGCGATAAACGCAATGAACCTCGGAGAAAATCAGCATTTGGGCTGTCGGAGGGTCTTTATCGGAGGTTTTGTATGAAGTGGGGTGTGTTGGTCTTGCCGTTGGCATTGGTGGTGAGTGGCTGTGCGAATGTCGCGGAAATTAACGAGACGCTGCCTACCATGAACGTGATCTCAGGCAAAAAGCCCAATGAGTACGCGCAATGCCTGGTCGAAAAACTGGCCGACAGTCGTGGCGCCCTGCAACTGGAGTCAACCAAGGACGGGATGCGCGTGATCGTGCCGGCGAAATTCTCGTCGGCTCCGGCAGCCGTGTTCGACATCGAAGACCGCTCGGGTGGCAGTGGCATCAAGCTGCATGAGCGTATGTCCAATGTGCCGGTGCGTCCCAAAGACGTGCAGAAAGCCGCCAACGCGTGCATTTCCGGCTGATAGACTGTCCGCCGTTCATACTGATGCCGTCAAAGCCATGCTTTGGCGGCATTGTCATTTCTGGAGTCGCGCATGAAGCGAGAGCAAGTTCGGGAACGCCATGCAGAGGGACTGATCTCTGCGACCCACGTCATTCAAAATCCGGCAAACCCCGGGGAATGGATCGTGTTTTTCAAGAAAAGCGCCGGGCGCAGTTATTTCCTGGTGGATGATAACGATGAGGTCGAATCGTTTGGCCGCCTCGACGATTTGATCGAGACCGTGCGCGGCCTCGGGATCAAATTCGCCGAAATTCACATGTAGGGCAGGGCGCCTTACTTGCAGACCACCACGACGCTGCGGTTCTTGAAGTTGCCGACGTCGACCCCCAGGGTCTTGTCGCTTTCCTTGGTCGACGGTGATCCGTCGGTGCCGACAATCCGGTAGCCCGTGCCGGCGCAAGAGGCATCGGCTTTTTCATAGCACGTGGCCCAGGAATTGGCTTCGCCAGAGCAGTCGATCGACAGGCCTTGCTCGCCGTTGTTCAGGTACATTTTTTCGGATGTAGCGCAGCCGCTCAGGGCCAGGAGTGCAATCAGGGGTAAAAATCTGTTCATGTTCATAGTCGTCTTCAGCGAGGGGGGCTAGACGCTCTGACAGCGCCAGTGTGAAAAGGTTATAGCGATTGGCCACTTGTTTGCACCCGGCCACAAAAAAGCCCTGCTCGATGGCAGGGCTCTGCGAGTGCCGCAGGAAATCAGTCCTGGCTCTTGCCGCGTCGTTTCGGCGCGGGAGGGGTGTAATCGAGCACCGACGCCACTTCAATCGCCATCGTTTCGCTGGGTAACGGTCCGGAAACATCTTCGCCATTGGCGGCGGTAATGTGCCACTGGCCATCTTTTCCTTTGTCGACCGTGTACCCGTTGATGATTTTTGCTACGGTCATCTATCTGTCTCGTTCACTGGTTCAAAGTCGCCATGATACCGGCAAATGCTCGCATTGGGGGGCGATAAGCGTATGGTGGTCCAGTTTCCCGGCCTCTTTGAGCTACGCTGATTTGACCGCGAAAAAATCCGGATGGAACTATCCGCGGGAATATTTCTCTATGATGGCATCGGTTAGCCAGTGCGGGGCATTGTAAGGTGCCCGCCGCCTGATTAGACTGCGCCGAAACTCGTACACACAGCCCTTTCAAGGACTTATATGATCAAGAAATGCTTGTTCCCAGCAGCCGGTTACGGTACTCGCTTCCTGCCAGCGACTAAAGCCATGCCCAAAGAAATGCTGCCGGTGGTAAACAAGCCACTGATCCAGTACGGCGTCGAAGAAGCACTGGACGCTGGTTTGACTGAAATCTCCATCGTCACCGGTCGCGGCAAACGCGCCCTGGAAGACCACTTCGACATCAGCTACGAGCTGGAAAACCAGATCAAAGGCACCGACAAAGAGAAGTACCTGGTCGGTATCCGCAAGCTGCTCGACAACTGCTCGTTCTCCTACACCCGCCAGACCGAAATGAAAGGCCTGGGCCACGCGATTCTGACCGGTCGCCCGTTGATCGGTGACGAACCGTTCGCCGTGGTCCTGGCGGATGACTTGTGCGTCAACCTCGAAGGCGACGGCGTCCTGACCCAGATGGTCAAGCTGTACAAGCAGTTCCGCTGCTCGATCGTTGCCATCCAGGAAGTCGATCCGCAAGAAACTCACAAGTACGGCGTTATTGCCGGTGAGATGATTCGCGACGACATCTACCGTGTTCACAGCATGGTCGAAAAGCCAAAACCTGAAGATGCACCGTCGAACCTGGCGATCATCGGTCGTTACATCCTGACCCCGGACATCTTCGACCTGATCGAACAGACCGAGCCAGGCAAGGGTGGTGAAATCCAGATCACCGACGCCCTGATGAAACAAGCCCAGAACGGCTGCGTCATGGCCTACAAGTTCAAAGGCAAGCGGTTCGACTGCGGTGGCGCCGAAGGCTACATCGACGCGACCAACTTCTGCTTCGAGAACTTCTACAAGACTGGCAAGGCTTACTGATAGCGTTTGACCTGCTTGTATTGAAAAGCCACCTTCGGGTGGCTTTTTCGTTTTCTGCCCCCATATCGCTTGCAGCGCTTGCCCAACGGACGTCTGCGGGTATGCTGGTTGCCTGCCGAGGAGATTGAAAATGGCCTACGATTTTGACCTTTATGTAATTGGCGCCGGTTCCGGCGGTGTGCGGGCTGCTCGTTTTGCTGCCGGTTTTGGCGCGAAAGTGGCTGTAGCAGAGAGCCGTTATCTGGGCGGTACGTGTGTGAACGTGGGTTGTGTACCGAAGAAGTTGCTGGTCTACGGCGCGCACTTCGCCGAAGACTTCGAGCAGTCTTCGGGCTTTGGCTGGACGTTGGGCGAGGCGAAGTTCGATTGGGCAACGCTGATCGCCAACAAGGATCGCGAGATCAACCGCCTGAATGGCATTTACCGCACCTTGCTGGTCAACAGCGGTGTGACCTTGCATGAAGGCCACGCCAAGATCGTCGACCCCAACACGGTCGAAATCAATGGCGAACGCCACACCGCCAAGAACATCCTGATTGCTACCGGTGGCTGGCCGCAGATCCCGGAGATTCCGGGGCATGAACACGCGATCAGTTCCAACCAGGCGTTCTTCCTCAAGGAGCTGCCTAAGCGCGTTCTGGTGGTGGGCGGCGGTTACATCGCTGTCGAATTCGCCGGGATCTTCCACGGGCTGGGCGCTGAGACCACGTTGCTTTATCGCGGCGAGCTGTTCTTGCGCGGCTTTGACGGTGCGGTGCGCAAACACCTGCAGGAAGAGCTGACCAAGCGCGGCATGAACCTGCAATTCAATTCCGACATCGAACGCATCGACAAACAGTCCGATGGCAGCCTTAAGGTGACGCTCAAGGATGGCCGTGAGCTGGAGGCCGATTGTGTTTTCTACGCCACCGGTCGCCGGCCGATGCTCGACAACCTCGGGCTGGAAAACACCGGGGTCAAACTTGATAAGAAAGGTTTCGTCGAGGTCGACGATCAGTATCAGACCGCAGAGCCGTCGATCCTGGCGCTGGGGGACGTGATTGGTCGCGTTCAGCTCACGCCCGTCGCGCTGGCTGAAGGCATGGCCGTGGCGCGTCGTTTGTTCAAGCCCGAGCAATATCGCCCGGTGGATTACAAGATGATCCCGACCGCCGTGTTCAGCCTGCCGAACATCGGTACGGTGGGCTTGAGCGAGGAAGAGGCTCGCGAGGCCGGCCACGAGGTCACGATCTACGAAAGTCGCTTCCGTCCGATGAAGCTGACCCTGACCGAATGCCAGGAGCGCACGCTGATGAAGCTTGTCGTCGATGCCAAGACCGACAAGGTTCTGGGTTGCCACATGGTCGGGCCGGAGGCCGGTGAGATCGTTCAGGGGCTGGCGATTGCCTTGAAGGCTGGCGCGACCAAGCGCGATTTCGACGAAACCATCGGCGTGCATCCTACTGCCGCCGAAGAGTTCGTCACCATGCGCACGCCGGTTAGCGGTTAATCGTTCTTTTCGCGTTCTGATGTGTCTGGCGCTGTTGCAATGACAGCCGCCAGGCGCAGGCTTTCATCGAGACTCGCCTGAGTCTTGAGCAATTCAACCTCCAGTCCTTTATTTATCTGCGACTGCTCGTCGACGCTTTGCTTGAGCGACTGGCTCTCGAGCAGGGCGGCGCGCAAGCGTTCCTGGAGGAGGGTGCGTTCGCTATCGATGCGGTTGACCTGCTCCAGCAATTGATCCTGACGGCTGTGAGTGTGTTTGAGCTGCTCCTGCAACAGCCCCAGTTCCCGCAGGGTTCCCCTGTTCTCGGTAAGCAAGCGCTCGTTGTCGCGATGCAGTTGAGTGATCTCATCCTGACGCACCAATGCGCTTTGCTGGGCCTGGCGCAATTCCATCTGAATCTGCTGCACCTGGCCTTCGTGGCGGCTCTGTTCCTGCTCGCGCTGTTCCTTGACGGCATTGCGGTAGTGTTCCAGCGCATCGCGTGCGTGCAGGTGCTTTTCTTCCAGTGAGCGGATTTGCTCATCCTTGTCTTGCAAGCGCAGTTCGACATCGGCCAGCGCCTGATTCAGCCCGGCGTTGCGGGTTTGTTCCGCCTGCAGCATGGAGCGGGTTTCTTGCAGAGACTCGGACTCCTGGGTCAGGGCCAGGCTCTGAATTTCGTATTGCTGGTGTAATTCTGCGTTGTCTTGCCGGGCCGTAGTCAGCTGGATTTCCAACTCTTTACGTTGCTGATCGAACTGCGTGCGTGCCTGTTCGATGGGTTCTTGCGCCTGTTCCTTCAGGCGTTGCGCCAAGCGCGAGACCAGGCCGGCGAGCTCGTCATCGATGGGTTCCGAAGGCGTCTCGACGCGATCGCCGCCATCGTCGAGCTCCTTCAAATAGCGGTGGATGGTGGTTTTTGAGCCGGTATTGCCCATCTCGATCCGTACTGCGTCGATGCTGGGGTTGTCGCCACGGGCAAGAATTGCCAAACGTGCCGCCTGCACCACTGCTTTATTAACGCCGCCACGAGCCATTTGTTCTCCTACGATTTCGTACTGTGGTACATGCCACTAAAGTACGCAGTGTACCATCGTTAACAAAAAGATAAAAAACGTAAAATAGTAATGCGGGATATACTGGTATTACCCCGCGTGATGCGCTGTTCGGCGCATTTTCAGCCGCTAGAGCGGTACGTTTTAGAGAATTGAGCCCATGACCGATCTGGATCGCTACCTGCAAGCCGCCACCCGTGACAACACGCGTCGCAGCTACCGGGCGGCCATCGAACACTTTGAAGTCAGTTGGGGTGGTTTCCTGCCGGCGACCAGCGACAGCGTGGCGCGTTATCTGGTCGCCCATGCGGGCGTGCTGTCGATCAACACGTTGAAGCTGCGGTTGTCAGCGTTGGCGCAGTGGCATAACAGCCAGGGTTTCGCCGATCCCACCAAATCACCGGTGGTGCGCAAGGTCTTCAAGGGCATCCGTGCGCTGCACCCCGCGCAGGAGAAACAGGCCGAGCCCTTGCAGCTTCAGCATCTGGAGCAAGTGGTGGCGTGGCTTGAGCTGGAGGCGCAAACCGCCAAGGCGCAAAACGATCAGCCGGGCTTACTGCGCGCCCGACGCGACACCGCGCTCATTTTGCTGGGCTTCTGGCGCGGCTTTCGCAGCGATGAGTTGTGCCGCGTACACATTGAACACGTGCAGGCGAGCGCCGGTTCTGGCATCACCCTCTACCTGCCACGCAGCAAGAGCGATCGCGAAAACCTCGGCAAGACTTACCAGACCCCGGCACTGCAACGACTTTGCCCGGTGAGCGCCTATATCCAATGGATCACCGAAGCGGCGTTGGTCCGCGGGCCGGTGTTTCGTGGAATCGACCGTTGGGGCCATCTGAGCGAAGAGGGCTTGCACGCGAACAGCGTGATCCCCTTGCTGCGCCAGGCCCTGGAACGTGCCGGCATCCCCGCCGAACACTACACCAGCCATTCCCTGCGACGCGGTTTTGCCAGCTGGGCCCATCAAAGCGGTTGGGATTTGAAATCGTTGATGAATTACGTGGGTTGGAAGGATGTGAAGTCAGCCATGCGCTATGTTGAAGCCAGCCCGTTTCTCGGAATGGCCCGGGTCGCTGAAAAGCCATTGGCGCGCTAGATACCGTTTTCTTCTATTAATACTGTCCGCTAATAGCGAAAACCAATCAGCAGCATGAGCTTTGCCAATGAGCCAGGCGGTGACCGAGTGGGTAGGATTCACCCCATCAACTTCTCAACCAAACATTTCAACCCTGACGGAGAGTCATCGATGCCTATCATCAACAGCCAAGTTAAACCGTTCAAAGCTGACGCCTTCAAAAATGGCGACTTCGTAAAAGTGTCGGACGCTGACCTGAAAGGCAAGTGGTCTGTCGTGTTCTTCTACCCAGCCGACTTCACCTTCGTTTGCCCGACCGAACTGGAAGACCTGGCCGACAACTACGACGCGTTCCAGAAACTGGGCGTCGAGATCTACAGCGTTTCCACCGATACCCACTTTGCCCACGCTGCCTGGCACAACACTTCGCCAGCCATCGGCAAAATCCAGTACACCATGATCGGCGACCCGACTCACGCCATCTCCCGCAACTTCGACGTACTGATCGAAGACGCTGGCCTGGCTGACCGTGGCACCTTCGTGATCAACCCTGAAGGCCAGATCAAAATCGTTGAACTGAACGATGGCGGCGTTGGCCGTGACGCTTCCGAGCTGCTGCGCAAAATCAAGGCTGCTCAATACGTCGCTGCTCACCCAGGCCAGGTTTGCCCTGCCAAGTGGAAAGAAGGCGAGGCCACTCTGGCTCCGTCTCTGGACCTGGTCGGCAAGATCTAAGTCTGTGAAAGCACTATCAGGGCGGGTTTCCGCACCTAAGTAAGCTGCAACCGCCCAATAAAAACGCCCGGGCGAGATTCGCTCGGGCGTTTTTTTTCGTCTCAAGTAAGTAAAAGGAAATCGCCCGTATGTTGGACGCCAATCTTAAAGCCCAGTTGAAATCGTACCTGGAACGGGTCACCCAGCCGATCGAGATCGTTGCCTCCCTCGACGACGGTGCGAAATCCCAGGAAATGCTCGCATTACTCAAAGACGTTGCCAGCCTTTCTACCCACATTACCTTGCTCGATAACGGTGACGATGCACGCAAACCATCGTTCTCGATCAACCGCCCGGGTGCCGATATCAGCCTGCGTTTTGCCGGCATCCCGATGGGCCACGAATTCACTTCGCTGGTGCTGGCCTTGCTGCAAGTCGGCGGCCACCCTTCGAAGGCCAGTGTCGAAGTGATCGAACAGATCCGTTCGCTCAAAGGCGAATTCAGCTTCGAGACTTACTTCTCGCTGTCCTGCCAGAACTGCCCGGACGTGGTCCAGGCGCTGAACCTGATGGCGGTCCTGAACCCGAACATCCGCCACGTTGCCATCGATGGCGCGCTGTTCCAGGCCGAAGTCGATGATCGTCAGATCATGGCTGTGCCAAGCATTTACTTGAACGGCGTGAACTTCGGCCAGGGCCGCATGGGCCTGGAAGAAATCCTCGCCAAGATCGACACCAGCGGCATCGAGCGTCAAGCCGAGAAGATCAGCGCCAAGGAAGCCTTTGACGTATTGGTCGTCGGCGGTGGCCCGGCCGGTGCTTCGGCCGCAATCTACGCCGCTCGTAAAGGCATTCGTACTGGTGTCGCGGCTGAACGTTTTGGTGGGCAGGTGCTCGACACCATGGCCATCGAGAACTTCATCTCCGTGCAGGAAACCGAAGGGCCGAAACTGGCCGTGGCGCTGGAAGAACACGTCAAGCAATACGACGTCGACATCATGAACCTGCAACGCGCCGACAAACTGGTGCCGGGCAAGAGTGGTGAGCTGCACGAAGTCCACTTCGCCAGCGGCGCGACCCTGAAAGCCAAGACCGTGATCCTCGCGACCGGTGCGCGGTGGCGTGAAATGAACGTCCCGGGCGAGCAGCAATACCGCAACAAAGGCGTGGCATACTGCCCGCACTGTGACGGTCCGCTGTTCAAAGGCAAGCGTGTGGCGGTGATTGGCGGCGGTAACTCCGGCGTCGAAGCAGCCATCGACCTGGCGGGGATCGTCTCTCACGTCACGTTGCTGGAGTTCGATGTACAGCTACGCGCCGACGCAGTCTTGCAGCGCAAGTTGCACAGTCTGCCCAACGTCACCGTGATCACCAGTGCGCAAACCACTGAAGTGTTGGGCGACGGTCAGAAGGTCAACGGCCTGCGTTACAAGGATCGTCAGTCTGACGAGCTGCGTGACGTAGAGCTGGAAGGGATCTTTGTGCAGATCGGTTTGCTGCCCAACACCGATTGGCTCAAAGGCACCATCGAGCTGTCGCCGCGCGGCGAGATCATTGTCGATGCTCGTGGCGAAACGTCGATGCCGGGTGTGTTCGCTGCCGGTGACGTGACTACTGTGCCGTACAAGCAGATCGTGATTGCGGTGGGCGAGGGCGCCAAGGCTTCGTTGAGCGCATTCGATCACCTGATCCGGACCTCCGCACCGGCTTAAATGCCGACGCTGGTCTGGGGGGTTAAGGTCAAAAGATCGCAGCCTCGTTTTACTCGACAGCTCCTACAGGTGTACGCAAAAACCTGGTAGGAGCAGTCGAGTGAAACGAGGCTGCGATCTTTTGATTTTGATTTACAGCGGGGCAGGCTGGATGATTTCAACCCAGTAAGCATCCGGATCCTTGATGAACGCCAGGCTCTTCATACGGCCATCATTCAGGCGTTTCTGGAAATCGCAGCCCAGCGCTTCGAAGCGCTCGCATGCGGCGACGATGTCCGGCACGGAGATACAGATATGGCCGAAACCGCGCGGGTCGGTGTTGCCGTTGTGGTAGGCGAAGTCCGCGTCGTTCTCGGTGCCGTGGTTGTGGGTCAGTTCGAGAATACCGGGGATCGATTTCATCCATTCGGTACGGGCGGCAGCGTCGGCTGGAATCTGGTTTTTATCGACCAGCGCCAGGAAGTACAGGCTGAACTCGGCTTCCGGGAAGTCGCGTTTTTCCACCAGCGAAAAACCCAGGATACGCGTGTAGAAATCCAGGGACTTGGTGATGTCCTTGACCCGCAGCATGGTGTGGTTGAAGACGAATTTCTGGGTGGCCGTGTCAGGTTGTGCGGTGACGCCGGGGAAAGTGTTCAATTCGTGCAGGCTCATGGGCCCTCCGGAAAATAAGTGGGGCTAACGAATGGCGACAATGATACGCAACGGCTAGGACATCACCAAACGCAAACAGTCGGCTATTGCCTGACAGACGGGTGAAGCTCAGACTTTACGGTTCAATCCGTGAGTACTCATTGCAATGATCCGATTCTGTAATTCGACGTGGGTCCTGATTTGCCTGTTGTCAGGTGTCGCCAGCGCTCACGCGGATGCACCGCTGGTGACCTGGCCCATTGGCTGGGAGATCGAAGCCGTGCCGCAAGACGACGCCAAACCAGGGGTTTTGCGCGAGCGTGCGGTGAAAGTCGACCAAGGCGGGACGCCAGTGTTGGTAATGGAACTGACCATGACCCAAGTAGAAAGCGGTCATCAGGTCAATCTGGAAGGCGTATTGCTGGAAATGCGCAAGTCGGTGCAGAAGGACTTTTTTCAAGGCGGTTATCAAAGTGTCTGCAACAAAATTCATCCAGCGACCCTGAGCCGCTTAAGGGGATTGGAAACTACCTGCACGATTACACAGAACGGTCGACATGTGCTGTCGCAAACATTGGTCGCGGCGGTGGATGCCGATAAGGCCTATGTTTTTTCCTACGCAGGGCAGGCCGAAGCTTATAAGGCAAGTCAGGACGAAATAGCAGCCGCTCGTAACAGCCTGAAACTTTAGTAGGCGGTTTGCATGACTGCAAATTTCAGCTCGATCCGAAATCTTTAGATACCCAAACGGATTAAGCAAAAAGTTTAGTCGGCAAGTAGCGAGTTGAACGACTTTTGATTTTGAGGGCATCCATAAAAAAGCCCTGCATTGGCAGGGCTTATTTTATCACCGCGAGTGCTTAGCCTCGCAGCCAGGAATCAACGGTAGCGGCACCGTACTGTTCCTTCCAGGCTTTCAGGCCACGGTGGTTGCCGCCCTTGGTTTCAATCAGCTCACCGGTGTGCGGGTTGTGATAAACCTTGACCACGCGAGCGCGGCGAGTTTTCGGAGCTGCTGCCTGAAGACCGGATTTTGCCGGGTTCGGATCGAGGATGGCGATGATGTCTTTCAGGCTTTTGCCGTAGGTTTTCATCAGCCCCTGGAGCTTTTCTTCGAATTCGATTTCTTTCTTGAGCCCGGCATCATTCTTCAGCGATTCCAGCTGCTTGAGCTGTTCTTGAAGGGCCTTTTCAGCGGCACGAAATTCAGCGAGTCTGGACAAATTCATTACTCCAATAGTGTGTTTGGCTGATACCAACCGCAAACAAAGCTATAAGCCAAGAGCCTTGAAGCGACTCGGTGATAGTGGCTCACCTGCCAATCTTGCACAGGCATGAAAAATTGTAGTAGTTAATTGACCAAGAGTAAATCCTGTCTTTTTCTTCATGTAACAACAGTAGTCTTTTGATTCAATTTGGTGCGCCGCTTCGTTGCCTCGTCGCTTAGAACCGCAGGTTAATGGTGCCTTAATGCATTAATGAATTCTGCGCCGGGCATCGGTCGACCGAACAAATAACCTTGCAGAAAGTTCACGCCATGTGCCGTCAGATAATCACTTTGCTCCTCGGTTTCCACACCTTCGGCGACGATGCCCAGATCGAGCTTGGCCGACAGTTCGATAATGCTGTCCAGAATGTGCCGGGAAAGCGCATCAGCGCCGATCATTGCGACAAAACTCTGATCGATTTTCAGGAAGTCGACATTGAACTGGCGCAGATAACCAAGGCTTGAGTGACCGGTGCCGAAGTCATCGATAGCGATCATCACACCCATGGCGTGAAGCTGCTCGAACAATTGGTGCGTGATGGCCGTCGGTTCGATCAGTTCGCGCTCAGTCAACTCCAGCACGAGGTTGATGGCGCCCGGGGCAAAGGCACTGAGAAACGTCCGGCAGTCCTCGACCAGATCGAGGTCCTTGCAATGGCTGGCAGTGATGTTGATGCCGATGTGGAAGGGGCCGTCGAACGAGGACGCAGCAGGTGCCAACAACGCCGCAGTCTGTCGCATCAACGAGCGGGTCATCGGCACAATCAACCCGGAATGCTCGGCAAATGGAATGAACAGGTCCGGGCGCACCAGGCCTTCCTTGGGATGGTTCCAGCGCATCAACACTTCGGCCCCGGACCAGGTTTTAGTGTCGCCATGCACCACGGGCTGAAAGTACGGAACAAACTCAGCGGCCTCCAGCGCGCGCTGCATTTCGTGGCTGGGGGACGACGAGCGTTTCTGCAGGACATGTCCGATAGCGCCTGACACCATCCCGAAGAAGATCAGCAAACTGAACAGCGGCGGATACTCGGCGCTCATGTAGCGCCAGGTTTCACCCTTGGGGAAACCGGCTGCGACCGTAAAGCCATAACGCGTGGACGTCAGTTTGCTTTCGGCCACGGGCAGGACGGGCAGGGCACCGTCGTGAACCTTGCCGTCGGCGGATAACCAGTTGGGACCGACTTGCAGCAACAGCATCGTCTTGCGACCAATCATGCGCAGCACATTGCTCAAGTGATAACCGTCCAGCGTGCTCAGCGCCCCCTGTTTTCCCTCACCGAGCCGATACACCAGTACCGCGGTGTCGGGCGTGACGAGGTTGCCTTTCATCAGCAGTAAATGGCCTTTGGAGTAGTCGCCGGCACTGAGCTTTTCCTGGTAGTCACCAAACAAGGAACTGCAATAGATGTTGTCGTCCCACACCAGATTCGTCGCGCGCACGAATGGACCGCGGGTGACCTGTTCACGCAAGGCCAATTTGACGTCATTGCAGTTTTGGCCGGCCAGCGGCAGCAGTTCCCGTGCGGCCTGGGCGTTACTGTCGAGCATCAGTTCGAATTGGCGGATGGCTTCGTCGGCCGTCAGCTCGGTGCTTTGCTGGAGTGTGCGCTCAGCCTGCATATAGAGGATGACGCTACCTAGCAGCACCGGGAGCAACCCGCTCAGAAAGGTTACAGCCGTTGATTTGCTGCGTTTGTGGGTTTTGGCGTTCAGTGGCATTCGAAAAGCCTGTGGCAATGAAGGACGGCTCTCAAATGCTGGGAGGACAACGGCACGCCTCCCATAAAGAGTTCAGGTAGTGGGCATGATAGATGGCCCTCGATACTTATGCCGCTCAACGATATTTCAGGCTTGAAGCCAGCTGGATAAACGCCAGCGTTGCGGGCGACGACTGACGCTGGTCGAGTACCGCCAAACCGACCTGCCGATTGACGGGTGGCGACAGCGGTTTCTTCACGTAGCGGCTGTCGTTATGGTCGGGCAATGAGCCTTCAGCGACCACGGCCACGGCGTCACCACGGGCTACGGTGTCGAGGGTGCTGAGCAACTGCGAGCAGCGATAACGGATGTTCGGTGCCAGCCGGGCAGCACTGAACAGCCGTGAAACCAGCTCCGAAGACCCGGCTTCGGTCAGCACGAACGGGTCATGACACAAGTCGCTCAAACTCAGGTTGTCGCGACCCGCCAGCGGATGCTCAGCGGGCAGCAGTGCGACCATCCGGTCTTCAATCAGTGGGAAGGTGTCGAAGCGATCTTCAGGCAGCACCACGAAGCCGATATCGATCCGCCGTTCTTCCAGCCACTGGATAATCTGCCGGTCCGGACCTTCGTCGATGTGGACTTCGATACCAGGATGAGCGGCGCGGTAGTGCTGCAGGATCTGCGGCAGCAGCTTGATCGATGAAGTCGGGCCGAACGAGCCGATGCGCAAGGTGCCGCGCTTCATTCCGCGAGCATCGGCCGCTTCCTGGCGCAACGTGTTGGCCAGCCCGAGCATCGCCCGGGCGCGCGATAAGAGTTGCTGGCCGATGTCGCTCAGCTCGATATGAGACTGGTGGCGCCTGAACAACTCGACACCCAATTCCTGTTCCAGCGACTTCAGGGCATGAGAGACCGCCGATTGGGAAATTCCCAAGCGATTGGCCGCCGCCGTAAAGCCACGCAGTTCGGCGACCAGCGAGAAAATCTCGAGTTGTGTCAGGGTCATGAGTCTTTACTCATTTTACGATGATCGTGCATTAGACGAATGATACGTCATCTCCCCGGATTGAAGTCCCGACGCCTTATGAATACTTATGCGCAAACAACCTCAGCGGATATCCCGGTCTATCTGAAACTCGCCGCCGTCACCATGATCTGGGGCGGAACGTTCGTGGCCGGCCGGTTTCTCGCGGACAGCCTCAGCCCGTTATTCGCCGCCAGCCTGAGATTCCTCCTGGCCAGCGTGGCTTTGCTGCTGTTTTTGCTGCTCGCCCGAGTGCCGCTGGCGAAACCGAGCCCCCGGCAATGGCTGCAACTGACGCTGCTGGGGTTCTTCGGGATCTTCTTCTATAACCTGTGCTTCTTTTATGGTCTGCATTTCATCAATGCGTCGCGTGCGTCATTGATTGTGGCGCTGAACCCCGCCGTGATCGGGCTGGCGTCGTGGCTGCTGTTCAAGGAGCGCTTGAGTCGGGCGAAGGTTGTCGGGATCGCGGTGTGCATCGCCGGGGCGAGTCTGGTGATCGTCAGTCGAAATCCGCAACTGCTGGCCGGCAACGCCGACGCCTGGATTGGCGACCTGCTGATTTTCGGCTGCGTACTCGGTTGGGGGATTTACTCGCTGTGCTCCAAAGAACTGAATCACTCGTTGGGGCCGGTGCAGACGGTGACCTATTCGATCTTGCTGGGCACGCTGATGCTGTGGGTGACCAGCGCGGTAAGTGGTGAACTGAGTGTGAATGCGCTCATCAGCCTCGGTCCGCAACAATGGGTGAGCCTGATGTACCTGGGCGTGTTGGGCTCGGCGCTGGCCTACATTGCCTATTACGACGGTATTCGCCAGATCGGCGCGACGCGTTCGGGGGTGTTCATTGCCTTGAACCCGCTGACTGCGGTCATCCTCGGTGCGTTGCTGTTGGGCGAGCAGTTGACGCTCGTGATGTGCCTGGGAGGAGGGCTGATTCTCGCCGGGATTTGCCTGTGCAACAAACCCCTTGCGCGAGTGGGGAAAAAGGGGATTTGATACAGAAGGCGGACAAACCTATTTACGCTGTGTAGAATCCGGTTACGCATACAATAATAAACGTCTTCTGGCAGCAGAAGCCTCGCCCGCAAGAGCCTTGGGTCGACAATGAAGAGTTTCGGGTTTCAATTGATCTACGGTGACTTCCTTGCACGCAGCGTGCGGGGCATCTCCTGCGCGCCACCCGCCGGCTTCAGCATTCTTAGCAACTAACGTTCCGTTAATTCTAAAAAATGATGAGGCGCCAAAATGGCAGATTTATATGAAAACCCAATGGGCCTGATGGGCTTTGAATTCATCGAGCTCGCATCGCCGACCCCGAACACCCTGGAGCCGATCTTCGAGATCATGGGCTTCACCAAGGTCGCGACCCACCGCTCCAAAGACGTACACCTGTATCGCCAGGGCCAGATCAACCTGATTCTCAACAACGAACCCCACAGCGTCGCTTCGTACTTCGCGGCCGAGCACGGCCCGTCGGTGTGCGGCATGGCGTTCCGCGTCAAGGATTCGCAACTGGCCTACAAGCGCGCGCTGGAAATCGGCGCCCAGCCGATCCACATCGAAACCGGCCCGATGGAGCTGAACCTGCCGGCGATCAAAGGCATCGGCGGCGCGCCGCTGTACCTGATCGACCGTTTCGGCGAAGGCAGCTCGATCTATGACATCGACTTCGTGTTCATCGAAGGTGTGGACCGTAACCCGGTCGGCGCAGGTCTGAAAATCATCGACCACCTGACCCACAACGTGTATCGCGGTCGCATGGCTTACTGGGCCAACTTCTACGAGAAGCTGTTCAACTTCCGCGAAATCCGTTACTTCGACATCAAAGGCGAATACACCGGCCTGACCTCCAAGGCCATGACCGCGCCGGACGGCATGATCCGCATCCCGTTGAACGAAGAATCGTCCAAGGGCGCCGGGCAGATCGAAGAGTTCCTGATGCAGTTCAACGGTGAGGGCATTCAGCATGTGGCGTTCCTCAGCGATGACCTGATCAAGACTTGGGATCACCTGAAAAGCATCGGCATGCGCTTCATGACCGCGCCACCGGAAACCTATTACGAAATGCTTGAAGGCCGTTTGCCGAACCACGGCGAGCCGGTTGATCAACTGCAATCGCGCGGGATCCTGCTGGACGGTTCGTCCGAGTCGGGCGACAAGCGCCTGTTGCTGCAGATCTTCTCGGAAACCCTGATGGGCCCGGTGTTCTTCGAATTCATCCAGCGTAAAGGCGACGATGGTTTCGGCGAGGGCAACTTCAAGGCGTTGTTCGAATCGATCGAGCGGGATCAGGTTCGTCGTGGCGTGCTTGCCACCGAATAATCCGCTGCAGATGTAAGAAAAACCGGTCAGCAATATTGCTGGCCGGTTTTTTTTGGATCATGCAAAACCAAAGTAGGAGCGAGGCTTGCCCGCGAAGCTTTCAGCGTCTTCATCGGCCCCTTCGCGGGCAAGCCTCGCTCCTACATTGGTTTGCGTCGTTGCCGAACCAGGTGTTTGAAACCTTCAAACACCAGCACCACTACCGCCAGCCAGATCGGAATATAGGTCAGCCATTCCCCGGGCTTGATGCTTTCCCCAAGCAGCAGCGCAACGCCCAGCAACAACACTGGCTCGACATAACTCAACAGCCCGAAAAGACTGAACGGCAATAGCCGACTGGCGATGATGTAGACCACCAGCGCCGAGGCGCTGATCACCCCGAGTATCGGAATCAGCAGCGACAACCACGGGTGCTGATCAAACACGCCGAAACCCTGTTCACCACTTTGCACGAACCAGAACGCCACCGGCAGCGTCAATGCCATGTCCAGCCATAAACCGCCAAGGTTGTCCGCGGCCAGACGCTTGCGCAGGATGAAATACAGGGGATAGCCGATGCAGACCAGCAAGGTTGCCCAGGAAAAACCACCGACCTGATACACCTCATTGATCACCCCGAGGCAGGCCAGCACCACGGCGATTTTTTGCAGGTAGGACAGGCGTTCGCCATAGGCCAGTCGCCCGGTCAGCACCATGGTCAGCGGCAACAGGAAATAGCCGAGTGACACATCCAGGCTGTAACCGTTGAGCGGCGCCCACATGAACAGCCAAAGCTGTACGCCGAGCAGGGCGGAGGAGGCGACCAGGCCTGCGATGAGTTTCGGCTGGCCGTTGAGGCGTCGAAGAATGTCGGTCACGCGTCTCCACTCGCCGGAGACCACCATGAACACGGTCATGCAGGGCACGGTCAGCAGCATGCGCCAACCGAAAATTTCCACGCCGCTCAAAGGCGTGAGCAACGACGTGTAGTAATACATGACGGCAAACAGCACCGAGGCTGAAACCGATAAAGCGATACCTTTAGACAAACTGCCCTCGCGAGGTTGAAGGTGAAACGGGGCGCAGAGGATACGTGTTTTTTGTGCTGAATATTGGCCGGGTGCTCAATATTTCCAACATCGCAGTGAATGATAGACCGCTATCGCGAGCAGGCTCGCTCCCACATTGGTCCTGCGCCGAACGCTACATCCGCGTCCCGCCTAAACCCCCTGTGGGAGCGGGCTTGCTCGCGAAGAGGCCGGCATATCCAAAATCATTGGTGCCTGACACACCGCCTTCGCGAGCAAGCCCGCTCCCACATTAGCTCTGAGTCGAACACAAAACCTGTGTCCTGCACAAAGCCCCCTGTGGGAGCGAGCCTGCTCGCGAAAAGTCTCAAGCCGTACGCGATTTACGCCCCGACACGAAATGGCTCACGTCATTAAACCCCGGCGTCGACGAATGCCCCGGCGTCACCAGCGAATCAATAAACGCCTCATCCTCGGCCGTGATCTTCACCGACTGCGCCTTGGTATATGCATCCCATTGTTCCTCGGTCCGCGGCCCGACGATGGCCGAAGCAACGGCGCTATTGTTCAACACCCACGCAATCGCAAACTCGACTATCCCCACGCCGCGCCCTTGGGTGTATTGCTGAATCTGCTGGGCAATGCGCAACGACTCCACCCGCCATTCGGTTTCCAGAATGCGCTTATCCGCACGCCCGGCACGGCTATTGGCGTCCGGTTTGACATCGGGTGCGTATTTGCCGCTCAACACCCCTCGCGCCAACGGACTGTAAGGCACCACCCCCAGACCATAGTTTTGCGCGGCCGTGATCTGCTCAGTCTCGGCCTGACGGTTAACAATGTTGTACAGCGGCTGACTGATCACCGGCCGATCAACACCCAACTGATCCGCCACCCGAATCACTTCGGCAATCCGCCAACCCCGATAGTTCGACAACCCCCAATAGCGAATCTTGCCCTGACGAATCAGATCGCCAATCGCCGACACCGTCACTTCCAGCGGCGTGTTGTGGTCTTCGCGGTGCAGGTAATAGATGTCGAGATAGTCAGTGCCCAAACGCGTCAGGCTGGCGTCGAGACCGTTGAAAATATGCTTGCGGCTCAAACCGCTGCGGTTCGGCACACCATCCACCGGGCCGAAACCGACCTTGGTCGCCAGCACCCATTCGTGGCGGTTTCCGGCGATCGCTTCGCCGACGATCTCTTCGGAACGGCCGTTGGTGTAAACGTCCGCCGTGTCGATGAAATTGATGCCCTGGTCCCAGGCCTTGTCGATGATCCGCAGGGAATCTTCGGTACTGGTCTGTTCGCCGAACATCATGGTGCCCAACGTCAGGGTCGATACCTGTAAACCCGAATGACCCAGCGTGCGATAGCTCATGACGAAATCCTTTTACCGGTGGGAAAGTCTCAATCAAATACCAGAACGGCTGTGCCGAGCAATCTGAATTATCGAATGCGCACTGGCAGTGCAGTGTTGAGGATCAGCAATCCACGATAGTTAACCGTTTGTCGCTACTGTCAGATTTGACAGTAGCGCGGGCCGTACCGATGAGATTTGATCTAGGCAGCGCTGAATCGTCGCCAAGCTTTGTCGATTGGTGTCAGTAGTAGCACTTTGCAGGATATCGCTGCCAGTCGGTTGTCAGGTTGTCGCTGGTGAACCTATTTCTATCGGGATTTCACTTATGAAACTTCTCATGACGGCACTTTTTTGCCTGCTCGCAGGGTGCGGCAGCCAGATAAAAGAACCATCAGATTTTCAAGTTCAACAAACCCTTCTCGACGGTAACGCCACCGCAGCCAAACTGCAGGCACTATTTAACGATACACGGGCTGATTGCGGTGGGCCGAGGCGTCCTGCCTTTCTCTGTTCCGGGATCATGGGCCGTGCGACCGTAAAATCCACGGCCTACAAGGTGTGGAATCCAAGTTCGTCGTCAGTGACCCGCGGTGGCGTGTCGTGGTCCTGGGTGCGACGTGATTCGAGCTTTCGAACCTTTTATTACAACAATGGCTACTTTGTTTACCCGATCTTCGACAGTCCGGCCGACAAACTCGACATTGACGTTTTCTGCATGTTCCCCATGAACGCGGGTTCCGTTGGGCGTTCTGAGAATGGTTGCGGTGCAAATACCTCACAACCGCTTACCAGCAGACCCTGCCATCTTTCGGGAATCACCACGGCGCAGCAGTGGCTCAATAATTACCGAACAAACAATGCTCAATGCGGTTTCAATGTCCGCGAAGGCAGTGCGGGCGATCACGCTGCATCGGCCTATATCGAGGGCGTCCGCGCGATGGCGCTTCTGGGGGCGACCTCATTCCAGGGCTGGAACGAAGTGGTTAGTGGAATCTGGCCGCAGAACATCCATCGAACCGTTCCATTGTGGGCGTTCTTCTATACCGGCTCCGGTCTGCCAGACGCCCAGTATAACCAGCGTGATTTCTACAACGCGTCGGGCGGCATCGTGGCACCGATCATCCGAGTGACAATGCCCACGGTTCAGGGCGGCAATGCGAGTTTTCAATTTTTCAGCGGCGAGCAGATTGTTGGACGCTGGGTGCCTTCCGGGTTTGAAAAAGGCGAATACGCAATCAATAAACCCAGTGCCACATCAGCTCTGAGTGAGCATTAAACGGAGATGTTTAATCGACATCTCCAGACACTCTCTAAGGCTACACATCCTTGCGCCGTTGCCTACGACTGCGCCAGAATCCGCCGGCTTGTGCGCCTTGGGCCTGGGTTTTATCGTTTCCCCGTCGCTGAAGAACAGCGATGGGGTTTGGTAGCCCGGTTTTTCACAAGAGTGCAACGCACCATAAATTGAGGCGTCTTTTTGTCTCGACTTTTATGGTGGTCATGCACAGGGCATCTTCGGATGCGCCGGTTTCCTTGTGCCCGGTCTACCAACCTGCGTATGGCCACCACCTTTCGTTTGGTAGCGAAGGTGATGGCTCTTTTTTTTGGTAGCACAAGGAGTTTCATCTATGTTCAAACCAACACCCAACCCACCCGAAACGGACGACGTTTCTCCCTACGAATCCATCGCTTCCAAAAAGCTCAACGAAGCCGCCGAGCGAGCCCTCGACTTCCATTTCCCGTCGAACGCTGACATCAAAGCCACCCCGCGAACCCGAAGCACCCTGTTTTCCGTAGACCCTGAGGCCACGACCGAAACCCTGGCGGTTTATCTGGTCGAGACGCTGGCCTCGGTTGATGTGATGGTCCATCAGTTGGTGGATCATTTGGACGGTGAGTCGCGTTATGCGCTGTTGGGTATTTCCAACAGCATCATGGTGGCGGAGATCGCGGCGAATCGGGTGCTGGATAACGTCAGCCCGTAGAGCTAAAGCAGAAGAGGGCACTTACCTGTGGCGAGGGGGGCACAAAAGTGTGTCTGACCCCATAAAGCAGCAGTAATAGCGAAAATCAAAAGATCGCAGCCTCGTTTCACTCGACAGCTCCTACAGGAAAATGCGAAACCCTTGTAGGAGCTGTCGAGTGAAACGAGGCTGCGATCTTTTGATCTTAAGTCGTTAAACCCGCAACGTCCGCGTCATGCGCAACGCCAGCAAACTCCCGCACACAATCACACCCGCCAGCAGATACAACGCCGCATCCGTCGAACCGGTGCTGTCCTTGACCCAACCCACCAGGTACGGACTCAGGAACCCAGCCATCTGCCCCATGGAGTTGATCAACGCCAGACCACCGGCCGCCGCACCCGCGCTCAGCAGCGCCGTCGGCACGAGGAGAAAAGGGGACGTATCTATTTATCCTTTATTACTCACCTGAACGCATGACCACTCGTCGCTACTGTCAGATCTGACAGTAGCCGCCTTCTCCGTTCCGCTATCTGATAGCTCCAGTCCCCTTCCATCGTGCCGGAGCCTCCAGACATGACCACTCCCGAATCAATCGAAGACGGCGTCCTCGCGCTGTCCCCGCCTCACGTGCTGGGCGCTACCCCGTCGGTCGTAGGTGCACATAGCGGTGTTTCGCTGTTGATTTATGACTTGGTCATTGATGGAAAGGGCGCGACGGTCGAGGTGGATCCGCCGTTGTCAGGCACGGTCGAGCCGGGTGATGTCATTTGGCTCTGGCTGTTGGGGGACACTGCGTTCCTGGACAGTGAAATCATTACCGATGTGAACGCCAAAACGCGCCTGCGCATCCCCAAGGGCCGCCTGCATCCTGACCGGATCAACGAGCTGTTTTACACCATCACGCGCAACAGTTCGAACATCGGAACATCCGAGCCCAATCTGACCCTGCTCTACAACAAAATCCGCCCCGGACTGAAAGACCGGTTCCCGGAGATCGACGGCCATTCCGAGCTGGCGCTGCTGTTGCCCGACGCGATCAAGAACGGCGTCGGCCCTGACTTTGTCAGCGCTCAAGTGTGCGTGTCCTACCCTTATTGCCGGGCCTACGACACGATCACCTTGAAGTGCAACGGCGAAATCATGACGTACAAGGTCGGCGCTGATGAAGCGCCTCAGCCGCCAAACCCGGGCTCGGCGGAGCCGATCACCGTGTGCTTTACCGTGATTCGCGACTACCTGGAACGCGCGGCAAGGCCGGATGGCAAGCTCGATTTTTCCTGCACCGCCACCGACCAGATCGGCAACACCCCGGACACGGATGCGGTGTGGTCGGCGACGCAAAGGGTGGACGAGGACCTGGCTGGCACGCGCCTGCCGGCGGCGATCCTGCTCGAAAGAATGGAAGACTTTCCGGGGGATGATTCCACCCGGATCGAGCTGGACAAGTTGGACGGTGGTCCGCTGTTGGTGATCGTCGTCACCGCTGACAACCGTTTCCTGGCGGGGGACATCATCGAAGCGACCTACACCGCGAAAATACCAGGGCAACCGGAGGACCTTGTGGTACCGCTGAACGGCGTGATCGAGACCGATCCATTCGGGCAGAAGAAGCCTTGCATACTTCAGGTGCCCAACGACAAGGTGATCGCCGAGAGTGCGGTGACGGTGGTCTATACGCTGAAACGAGGCGATACGGTGATCGCCAGTTCTGCGACCGCCAAGGCACAGGTGATTGGTGAAAGGACGATTACCCTGACTCCGCCAGTCGCTGCCGCCAATCCGGTCGATCCGCTCGCTTACTCACAAGGTGTGGAGGTTGAGGTCGCCTTTGCGGGATCGTTGCCGCAGGATCAGGCGCTACTGGTCGCGGTCAATGCTTTACCGGGTTCATTGCCGTTTTCGATGTTGCCGCTCGATCCGGACCATCGGGCTGTTTTTACCCTGAATGCCGCGTTTTTGGGGCTATGGCACGGCAAGCAACCGGAGTTGCGTTGGGACCTGATTCGGGACGGGGAGGTGATTGCCCAGTCGTTGCCGTTGGTGTTGACGGTAAATCGGATTGCGCATGAGGATCCGCGGCTGTCGATGCCGGTCATTGTCGGCCATACAGGGCAAATTCTGGAAGTTGCCAAGCTGCTGGCGACCGACACGCTGAGCATTAAGCAGTGGCTGTTGCAGACGAAAGACATACCTGTCTGGTTGCGTTTTGACGGGACCCTGGCCAATGGTCAATCGGACTCCCGCATTATCTGGAGCGGGCAAATCCATCGGTTTGAACCGTCGGATCTGGTGATATCGCTGACAGCGGCGCTGGTCAACTGGTTGAACAGCCTCAAGGATGACAGCGAAGTCACCATTACTTTTGCGGTGAACTTCGACAAGGTGGTCGATGAGGTGGCAGCGGTGAGGTTTTCTGTGCGTCGGTACACCGTCAAGTCTGCGTTGGATCTGAAGCCGCCATCTATCGAAGAAGCACCAAGCAACATACTGAAACCCATTGAGGCTGACAAAAGCCTAACGGTGGTGATCAAGCAATACGTCGGTATGGATCCCGCACACAAGGTTGTCGTGGAATGGAAGGGCGCCGTGGGGGAAGGTTCACTGGTGACCGCGCCGGTTACAGTAGGGCTGGTTGGCGAACTCAAGATCCTGATCGACAACCGAGTGGTAGCGTTTAACCTGGGTAAGTCGGTAACGGTGAGGTACGGGATTATTGAGGGTACTGCTGAACCGAAATGGTCGGAGCCGTTGTCCCTCGACGTGTTGGCGATCCCTGATGAGAGTCCAGATTGGCCGATGCCGACGGTGCCTCAATCGCCCGACCAGAAAGTATTGGATCTGAGTAAGTTTGAAGGGGATGCGGCGGTGAAGTGTATTGCGTGGCCGTTGATCCGGGCTAAGCAGCGGATTTGGTTGCGATGCTACGGCACCAAGGCTGATAGCTCGCCTTATACCATCGAGTTGGCCAAGGGGATCGAGATCTCTGAGGACGAGGCCAATGTTGGTTTGAACAAGGTGCTGCTGCGCAGTGAGTTGAGGCTATTGAAACACGACAGCGAACTGCGAGTGGAGTTGAAGGTGGCTTTCGATGGTGCCACCAACGAAGAAATGGCAGTAAAGCTCGAAGAGTTGGTGTTGCTTAAAAAGAGAGTCCCTGGATTTGAAGGCTGGGAAAATACAGCTACAAATTTCCAGATTCCTATTAATGTAAAAACTGAATTCCCAAGCGGGTTAATAGTTGCTATCCAGAATGCCTATGAAGCATATATTTCGCTTGCTGGAGGAGCCATTCCTGGGAATGGTAAACATGTTTTGATAACCGGCACACCAGCCAATGGATCAGGCGGAGTAGCGAGGTTTGAGTTTCCAGATCTAGCTGAACGTGTGAGCTTTTTATTTGGTGGATCCTCATCAACATCTAATCGAGTAAACTTTTTTAACAATAGTGGTGCCGTCATCGATGAGTACCAGCTTTACGGTCCCCCTGGACTTGAGAAAGTGAGTCTTAAACCAATTGGTATAGGGCGGTGTGCCTACTTTGAAGTCTACGTATACGATAATGATCAGGGAATTATCATTGACGACATCGAATGGAGTTGATTTTTTTGTAATGTTATTAGGTTTGTCTATCTTGGCGATCTGTCTTGTCCTGAAATAGGTTTACACCTTTTTCCTACTAACGCCCGATAGAGGAAAAGGGGACGAATTTATTTATCCGTTTGATGTTCGCGCGCAACACTGAGTGGGCATTAAACAGCAATGTTTAACTGACATCTCCAGACACTCTCTCAGGCTACACATCCTTGCGCCGTTGCCTACGACTGCGCCAGAATCCGCCGGCTTGTGCGCCTTGGGCCTGGGTCTTATCGTTTCCCCCGTCGCTGAAGAACAGCGATCGGGTTTGGTAGCCCGGGTTTCTAGTCGCAAAGCACTGCCTTTTGCCGAGATTTTTTGTCTCGTTTTTATGGTGGTCATGCGCAGGGCATCTTCGGGTGCGCCGTTTTCCTAGAGCCCGGTCTACCAACCTGCGTATGGCCACCACCCCTCGTTTGGTAGCGAGAGTGATGGCTCCTTTTAAGCGCTTTAGGAGTTTCATCCATGTTCAAACCAACGCCAAACCCACCCGAAACGGACGACGTTTCCCCCTACGAATCCACCGATTCCAAAAAGCTCAACGACGCCGCCGAGCGAGCCCTCGACTTCCATTTCCCATCAAACGCCGACATCAAAGCCACCCCGCGAACCCGCAGCACCCTGTTTTCCGTGGACCCTGAGGCCACGACCGAAACCCTGGCGGTTTATCTGGTCGAGACGCTGGCTTCGGTCGATGTGATGGTCCATCAGTTGGTGGATCATCTGGACGGTGAATCGCGTTATGCGCTTTTGGGTATCTCCAACAGCATCATGGTGGCGGAGATCGCGGCGAACCGGGTGTTGGATAACGTCAGCCCGTAGAGCTAAAGCAGAAGAGGGCACTTACCTGTGGCGAGGGGGGCACAAAAGTGTGTCTGACCCGATAAAGCAGCAGTAATAGCGAAAATCAAAAGATCGCAGCCTCGTTTCACTCGACAGCTCCTACAGGAAAATGCGAAACCCTTGTAGGAGCTGTCGAGTGAAACGAGGCTGCGATCTTTTGATCTTAAGTCGTTAAACCCGCAACGTCCGCGTCATGCGCAACGCCAGCAAACTCCCGCACACAATCACACCCGCCAGCAGATACAACGCCGCATCCGTCGAACCGGTGCTGTCCTTGACCCAACCCACCAGGTACGGACTCAGGAACCCAGCCATCTGCCCCATGGAGTTGATCAACGCCAGACCACCGGCCGCCGCACCCGCGCTCAGCAGCGCCGTCGGCACCGGCCAGAACATCGGCAGGCCGGTGAGGGCGCCCATGGTGGCGATGGTCAGGCCGAGGATTGCGATGGCTGGCGTCGTGGCGAAGTTCACGGCGATCAGCAGGCCCGCTGCGCCCATCAACATCGGCACCACCAAGTGCCAGCGACGTTCTTTGCGCAGGTCCGCCGAGCGACCGACCATCAACATGAACACCGCCGCCAGCAGGTAGGGAATTGCACTCAGCCAACCAATCACCAGGTTGTCGCTGAAACCCAGGTTCTTGATGATCGATGGCAGCCAGAAGTTGATGGCGTAGACGCCGCTCTGAATGCAGAAGTAGATCAAACCGAACGCCCAGATCGCCGGGTTCTTGAACACCGCCAGCAGCGAATCGGTAGTGGTTTTCGGTTTGTTGGCCAGGTCTTCAGCGTGGTCAGCTTCGAGTACCGAACGCTCGAACGGCGTGAGCCATTTGGCATTGGCGTAACTGTCGCTCAGCAGGAAATAGGCGAGGGCGCCGAGGATCACGGTCGGAATGCCTTGCAGCAGGAACATCCACTGCCAGCCCGCTAAACCGCCCTGGCCCGCCGCGAAATGGTTAAGAATCCAGCCGGAAAACGGGCTGCCAAGCAGGCCGGAGACCGGGATCGCCGACATGAACAGCGCCATGATGCGTCCACGGCGGAAGGTCGGGAACCACTGCGAAAGGTAAAGCACCACGCCCGGAAAGAACCCGGCTTCGGCGGCGCCGGTGAACAGGCGCAAGGTGTAGAACTCGGTCGGCGTGGTGACGAACAGCAGGCAGGTCGACAGCGTGCCCCAGACGATCATCATCAGCGCAATCCAGCGCCGTGGGCCGAATTTGGTCAAGGCCAGGTTGCTCGGCACGCCGCACAGCACGTAGCCGATAAAGAAAATCCCGGCCCCGAGGCCGTACACGGTTTCGCTGAACTTCAGTGCGTCAAGCATCTGCAGTTTGGCGAATCCAACATTGACCCGGTCGAGGTAGTTGAACAGGTAGCAGATGAAGATGAAGGGGATCAAACGCAGGGTGATGCGTTTGTAGACGGCATTTTTTTCGTCAACGATGGCCTGGGTAGCGGCGGCGCTCTGTGACATGGCGGGCTCTCTCTTTATTATGATTTTTTGCGATGCGCAGGGTAACGTTGATCGCCCAGAGAGTCTCGGCCACCCTCGGGGTTGCTGTCTTTGTGCCTGAGCACAGGGTTTGCAACCAAGCCCTGTGCGGGTGAACAAGCCCGTCCCATCACGCCTTCAAGGATCCCGATATGTTCGAACTCGATCACGACCTGGCCCAGGACATCGTCGACCGGGCGATGGCCATCCTGCCGTATAACGTCAACGTCATGGACAGTCAGGGCTTGATTCTTGGCAGCGGCGAACCGGAGCGCATCAACACCCGCCATGAAGGCGCGCAATTGGTGCTGGCCAACGGGCGCGTGGTGGAAATCGACGCGCAAACCGCGATTCATCTCAAAGGCGTGCAGCCGGGGATCAATTTGCCTTTGTTGCTCGATCAGCGCCTGATTGGTGTGCTGGGGATTACCGGCGCACCGGAGCAATTGCGCACTTATGCCGAGCTGGTGCGGATGACGGCCGAGATGCTGGTGGGTCAGCGCAATCAGCAGGCCGAGCAGCAATGGCGGCGTCAACGTTGCGATGACCTGCTGGCGTTATTGCTGAGCGAGGCGGGGGATTCGCCGCGTTTGCTGGATGAGGCGCAGCAGTTGGGCCTCAAACCGCAGATGACGCGGGTGCCGTACCTGTTCGAGTTGGGCATGGAGCATGGGCCGGGGCAAACCGTCGATGCGCTGAGTGCATGGCTGACCTCGCGTTACCCGGACAGTTGGTGCGTGAGTTCGGCCAAGTCGTCGCTGCTCTGGTGCCGACCGGCGTCCCAGGCGATCGAGAATGATCGGCTGCTGGAAAAACTCGACGGCCTGGGCTGGAATATTTTGCGCATCGCCGTGGGCGGGCAGGCGGATGGATTGTCCGGGCTGCGTCGTTGTTATCGACGGGTCGGCGACTTGCTGGCGTATGGGCGTGATGTGTTGCCGCGTTCACGGTTGCTGACGCTCAATCGGTACAGGCTGCCGGTGATGCTGTGGCGGCATCGCAATGATGACGCGCTGGATGAATTGCTCAAGCCACTGCGCAAAGTCATCGCCAAGGATGGCAACGGCCAGCTGCTGGCGACCTTGCGCAGTTGGTGTGAACACGACGGGCAGAGCCAGGCGTGTGCGGAGGCGCTGGGGATTCATCGCAATAGTTTGCGTTACCGAATGGAGCGGATTGCCGAGTTGAGTGGGGTTGACCCGCTGAAACTGGACGGCATGCTCGCGCTGTACCTAGGCGTCCAGCTCCTCCCCCAAACCGACACAACTCCCTTGTAGGAGCTATGTAGGAGGTGTAGGAGGTGTAGGAGCTATGTAGGAGCTGTCGAGTGAAACGAGGCTGCGATCTTTTGATCTTGCTTGTAAAAAAACAAAGTCAAAAGATCGCAGCCTCGTTTCACTCGACAGCTCCTACAGAGGTCCGACACAGCTCCTGCAAAGGCCATGTGAATAGTTGTGTTTTGTGGAAATGAACAATAAACGCCACCCCCGCTTGTGCAGCGGACCGGCGTTATTGTTCGGGGCTGCTGGCAGCATGGAACGCATTGGAACTGGAGAATTCGCATGAAAATCGTCATCGCCCCCGATTCGTTCAAGGACAGCCTGAGTGCCCAGGGTGTGGCCGATGCCATTGCCCTCGGCTTGGCGCAAGTCTGGCCCGATGCGCAACTGGTCAAATGCCCGATGGCCGACGGCGGCGAAGGCACGGTCGAGTCGATTCTGGCGGCGTGTGAAGGCGAATTACGCAGGACTCAGGTTCGCGGTCCGCTCGGTGTAACCGTCGATGCAGCGTGGGGCTGGTTGCCGCAAACCCACACCGCGATCATCGAAATGGCCGAGGCCAGCGGCCTGCAATTGGTGCCGCTGAGCAAGCGCGATGCGTGCGTCAGCAGCACCTTTGGTACCGGCGAGCTGATTCGTGCCGCGCTGGATGCCGGGGCGCATCGGGTGATCCTGGCCATTGGCGGCAGCGCCACCAACGACGCCGGCGCCGGGGCGATGCAGGCGCTGGGCGTGAAGTTGCTGGACGCACAAGGGCAAACGCTGGCGCCGGGTGGTCTGGCATTGGCGCACCTGGCGCAAATCGATCTGAGTGAAATCGATCCGCGTCTGGCCAACGTGCGCTTCGACATTGCCGCCGACGTCAACAATCCCCTGTGCGGTCCGCACGGCGCTTCAGCGATTTTCGGGCCGCAGAAAGGCGCATCGCCCGAGCAAGTCCGGCAATTGGACGCTGCCCTCGGGCACTTCGCCGGGCTGTGCGCCGAAGCGTTGGGCAAGGACGTCCAGGACGAACCGGGCAGCGGCGCAGCGGGTGGCTTGGGATTTGCAGCCAAGGCGTTTTTGGGGGCGCAATTCAAGGCGGGCGTGGAAGTCGTCGCCGAGTTGGTCGGGCTGGCAGAAGCGGTGAAGGGCGCTGACTTGGTCATCACCGGCGAAGGCCGTTTTGACGCCCAGACGTTGCGCGGCAAAACCCCGTTCGGCGTGGCGCGCATCGCCCGGGAGCAGGGCGTGCCGGTGATTGTGATTGCGGGGACGTTGGGCGAGGGTTATCAGGAGTTGTATGAACATGGCATTGATGCCGCGTTTGCCTTGGCCAGCGGGCCGATGACACTGGAGCAGGCATGTGCCGAAGCGCCACGTTTGTTGCGTGATCGGGCGAGTGATATTGCCCGGGTTTGGCGGATGGCCGCTCGCACATCCTGAAGTTCACCCCATTCCTGTAGCAGCTGTCGAGCCTGCGTTCGAGCGCGCAGCGGTCGCGCTTTTAGAACCCTGCGACTGCTGCGCAGCCGAACGCAGCCTCGCAGGCTTGACAGCTGCTACGGGGATTGGTGTTTCAGCGTTGAAACACCTGCCCCCCGCAAAATATATTTCTCAAATCCCCGCGAAAAACCTCATCCCCAGCCGATACACCCATTAAGCGCACACAAACCTATTACAACAGTGGCGCCCCGCTGACCTCGCGCGCCTCAACGCCCGCCACTCAGCCATCACCGCATGGACGCTCGCCGCCTCAATCACCCGAGTATCGTCCTATGTCCCTGCGTAATCTGAATATCGCGCCTCGAGCTTTCCTGGGGTTTGCCTTCATAGCCTTGCTCGTCATCGTGCTGGGTGTGTTTGCGGTGAACCGCATGTCGATCATCCGCCAATCCTCGGTCGAGATGGGCAGCACCCAACTGCCCAGCGTCGGCTACCTGGGCAATGTCACCGAAAATATCCTGCGTATGCGCATCCTGTCGTTCCGCATTCTGGTTAACCGCGAGCCGGCCAGCTTGCAAGAAGCTGAAGCCCGGATTGCCGTGCTCACCGACAAGGCGCGCAAGGCCCAGGCCAGCTATGCCGAGTTGCCGGCGCACCCTGAGGAAGCCGCGCTGTACAAAGTATTCAGCGCGACGCTGGACAACTACATGCAAGCGCAGCGCGAAATGATGGACCTTTCGCGCCAGAACAAGGTGGACGAGATGCGCACCTTGATCAACACGCGGATCAAGGACGGCACCGACCAGATGGGCGAACAGCTCAATAAACTGGTGGCGTACAACCAGGAGGGCGCCAAAGCGGCCGGGGTTATCGCGCAAGAAAATTACAACACGGCCGTGACCGGCATTATCGCGGTGTCGGTGGTGGCGTCGCTCATGACCGTGCTGCTGGCCTGGCTGTTGACCCGCAGCATCGTCACGCCGCTGAACCGCGCCGTGCAGGCGGCCGAAACCATTGCCGGCGGCAACCTGACCAAAGCCATCGAGGTCGACGGCAAGGATGAACCGGCGCGTTTGCTTGGGGCCTTGTCCGTCATGCAGGCCAACCTGCGCCAAACCATCGAGCAGATTGCCGGCTCCGCCACGCAACTGGGTGCTGCTGCAGAAGAACTCAGCACCGTGACCCAGGAAGCCTCCCGCGGCCTGCAACAACAGAACAATGAAATCGAACAGGCCGCCACCGCCGTCAACGAAATGACCGCTGCCGTGGAAGAAGTGGCGCGCAATGCCGTGTCGACTTCCGAAGCCTCGAACCAGTCGACCCAGGCCGCTCGCGAAGGCCGTGACCGCGTGGTGGAAACCGTCGACGCGATCCAGACCATGACCCACGACGTGCAAAACACTTCGTTGATGATCGAAGGCCTGGCCGCTCAGGGCCGTGATATCGGCAAAGTGCTGGACGTGATCCGCGCCATCGCCGAGCAAACCAACCTGCTGGCCCTCAACGCGGCGATCGAAGCGGCGCGTGCCGGTGAAGCCGGACGTGGGTTTGCCGTGGTCGCCGACGAAGTCCGGGCGCTGGCCCATCGCACCGCGCAATCGACCCAGGAAATCGAAAAAATGGTTGCCGGCATCCAGAACGGCACGGGTGAAGCAGTCTCATCGATGCAGCAAAGCAATCAGCGCACCCACAGCACGCTGGAGATGGCCCGCGCCGCCGGTGTGGCGCTGGAGCAGATCACCCAGTCGATCCACCTCATCAACGAACGCAACCTGGTGATCGCCAGCGCGTCCGAAGAGCAGGCCCAGGTGTCCCGTGAAGTCGACCGCAACCTGGTGAATATCCGCGACCTCGCCACCCAGTCCGCCGCCGGTGCGAATCAGACTAGCGCCGCGACCCATGAACTGTCGCGCCTGGCGGTGGATTTGAATGCGATGGTGGCGCGTTTCGTGATTTGAGATAGGGTTGAGGCTGGGAGTCCGCGCGCGACAGGAGAAACACATGCGCTATTCAGCCTTGACCCAACGAATCGCCGGCGACGGAGCGGCAGCCTGGCAGATTCATGACCGAGCGCTGGAAATGCGCGAACAAGGAATCGATGTGCTGCTGCTGTCGATCGGCGATCCGGATTTCGACACGCCGCCGCCCATCGTTCAGGCGGCCATCGACAGCTTGCGGGCCGGCGACACGCATTACCCCGAAGTTCGCGGCAGTCGCGGATTGCGCAGCAGCATCGCGCGGCGACACCGCCAGCGCAGTGGTCAGACGGTGGACTCCGATCATGTGATCGTGTTTCCGGGCGCGCAGTGTGCGGTGTATTCGGTCGCGCAATGCCTGCTCGATCCGGGCGATGAGGTGATTGTTGCCGAGCCCATGTATGTGACCTACGAAGGCGTGTTCGGCGCCTGCTCCGCCAACGTGGTGCCGGTGGCGGTGCGGCCCGAGAACGGTTTTCGCGTTGACCCGGCGGATGTCGCGGCGCTCATCACGCCCAAGACCCGCGTTTTGCTACTCAACAGTCCGAACAACCCCTCCGGCGCGAGCCTGTCCTTGAAGACCTGGCAAGCGCTGGCCGCGTTGTGCGTGCGCCATGATCTGTGGCTGATCAGCGACGAGGTCTACAGCGATCTGTTGTTCGAGGGCGAACACATCAGCCCAGCGAGCCTGCCGGGCATGGCCGAACGCACCGCGACGATCAACAGCCTGTCCAAATCCCACGCCATGAGCGGTTGGCGCGTGGGGTGGTCGATCGGCCCGAAAATGCTGGCCGAGCATTTGGTGCACTTGTCGTTGTGCATGTTGTTCGGCATTCCGGATTTTGTGCAGAAAGCCGCGCAAGTGGCGCTGGATGAAGACCTGCCGGAAGTGGCGCTGATGCGTGAGGAATATCGTCAGCGTCGCGATCTGGTGTGTGCGCGGCTGAGTGGTTGCGCGGGGCTTCGACCGATCCGGCCGGATGGCGGGATGTTTGTGATGGTCGATGTGCGCCCGACCGGGTTGTGTGCTCAAGGGTTTGCCGAGTGTTTGCTGGAGGGTTACGGCGTTTCCGTACTCGCCGGGGAAGCGTTCGGGCCGAGTGCGGCGGGGCATATCCGGATCGGATTGGTGGTGGATCAAGTGAAACTGGCGGATGCCTGTCGGCGGATCGCGTTGTGCGCGGCGGACCTGCTGGAAGCGCGGCGGGCCTGACAGTTTTGTGTTGGCATTGCCGGCCTCTTCGCGAGCAAGCCCGCTCCCACAAGGGTTCTGTGAACGCCACAGATCCAGTGTGGAAGCGCGGCGGGCCTGACAGTTTTGTGTTGGCATTGCCGGCCTCTTCGCGAGCAAGCCCGCTCCCACAAGGGTTCTGTGAACGCCACAGATCCAGTGTGGAAGCGCGGCGGGCCTGACAGTTTTGTGTTGGGCATTGCCGGCCTCTTCGCGAGCAAGCCCGCTCCCACAAGGGTTCTGTGAACGCCACAGATCCAGTGTGGAAGCGCGGCGGGCCTGACAGTTTTGTGTTGGCATTGCCGGCCTCTTCGCGAGCAAGCCCGCTCCCACAGGGGATTTGTGAACGCCACAGATCCAATGTGGGAGCGCGGCGGGCCTGACAGTTTTGTGTTGGCATTGCCGGCCTCATCGCGAGCAAGCCCGCTCCCACAAGGGTTCTGTGAACGCCACAGATCCAATGTGGGAGCGGGCTTGCTCGCGAAGACTGACTCATAGACGCTAAATTTCTACGCCCCGGACCACGCCCGAACATTCACCAGATTCTTCGGCCGCTCACCCGCCAACGCCATCAGCAGATTATCCACCGCACACCCAGCCATTGCCTCCCGCGTCTCATGCGTCGCCGACCCCATGTGCGGCGTCGCCACCACGTTGTTCAGCGTCAACAATGGCGACTCAACATCCAGCGGTTCCCGCTCAAACACATCCAGCCCCGCCGCGCGAATCTGCCCGGTGCGCAACGCCTCGATCAACGCGGTCTCATCCACAACCTTGCCTCGGGAAATGTTGATGAAAATACTCTCCGGCCGCATCGAGGCGAATTCCTCAGCGCCAATCAACCCTTCGGTTTCAGCCGTCAGCGGCAAGGTCAGGCAAATGAAATCGGCTTGCTGCAACAGCTCCGTCAGGCTGCGGTACTGAGCATCAAAGCGTTGTTCAACCGCCGGTTTCGGCGAATGACTGTTGTAGATCACCGGCATGCCAAAACCGAAATGCCCACGCTGCGCCAACGCCTCGCCGATGCGGCCCATGCCGATGATGCCCAGCGTCTTGCCATGCACATCGGTGCCGAAATGTACCGGGCCGATGTTGCGGGTCCACTGCCCGGCGCGGACCATGTTGGCCAATTCCACCACCCGCCGCGCCGTCGCCAGAATCAGCGCGAAACCCGTGTCAGCGGTGGTTTCGGTCAGCACGTCCGGCGTGTTGCTGAGCAAGATGCGCCGCTCGGTCAGGTAGTCGATGTCGTAGTTGTCGACACCGACGGAGACACTGGCGATGGCTTCAAGATTGGGCGCCAGATCAAGCAGTTCGGCGTCCAGTTTCAGACTCGCCCCGAGCAGTCCGTGAGCGCGGGGCAGGGCGGCGCGCAGTTGTTCGATGCCCTCCGGCTTGAGATTGTCGATCAGTGTCACCTCGGTGTGTTCATGCAGGCGAGCCATCACCAGCGGCGAGAGTTTCTTGTACAGCACGACCTGCTTTTTCATCGTCATCATCTCAACTTCAATTCAAGGGTGAGCGGTCACGGGCCGCTGCTCAGCGGCCTTGACCACGACCCGGTCACTGGCGCCGGGCTTGAGGAAAATCGTCAGCACCACCGAGAGCATCAACGCGCCGCTCATCAACAGATAAGAAGCGCCGGGCGACCCGGTGGAGCTGTTCAGGTAACCAACCAGATAGGAACCGCCAAAAGAACCCAGCGCGCCCATGCTGTTGATCAACGCCATCGCGCCGCCAGCGACGTTGGCGGGAAGAATCTCCGGAACTATCGCGAAAAACGGCCCGTAAGGCGCATACATGCAGGCACCGGCAATCACCAACAGCGTGTAGGACCACCAGAAATGTTCGGCGCCCAAGGCGTAGGAGCCGTAGAACGCAATCGAGGCAATCAACAGCGGCGGCCAGACGAAACGTTTGCGCTTCTGCAATTTGTCCGAACCCCAGGACACCAGCAGCATGCCGATCACTGCGGCCAGGTACGGCAGCGCCGAGAGCCAGCCGGCCTCGATCATGTCCATCTGCGCGCCGGCCTTGAGGATCGACGGCAGCCACAACACGAAACCGTAGACACCAATGCTCCAGCAGAAAAACTGCAGCGCGAGGATGATCACTTTCGGCGAGCGGAAGGCTTCGGCGTAGTTCTTCACCGCTTTGATGCCAACCTGTTCGGCGGCGAGGGCGCTTTCCAGGTCGTGCTTCTCCTGGTCAGTCAGCCACTTGGCCTGGGCCGGACGGTCATCGGCCAGGCGCCACCAGATAAACGCCCAGAGCACCGCGGGCAGCCCTTCGATGATGAACATCCAGCGCCAGCTGTAATGCTGCACCAGATAACCCGACACTACCGACATCCAGAGCATGGTTACCGGGTTGCCGAGGATCAGAAAGGTGTTGGCCCGCGAGCGTTCGGCGCGGGTGAACCAGTGGCACAGGTAGACCAGCATCGCTGGCATCACTGCGGCTTCGACCACGCCGAGCATGAAGCGAATCACGATCAGCCAATAGGCGTTGGACACGATCCCGGTCAACGTCGCGAGCCCGCCCCAGAGGATCAGGCTGACAAAAATCAGCTTCTTCACGCTGTGCTTCTGCGCATAGATCGCGCCCGGCACCTGGAAGAAAAAGTAGCCAAGGAAGAACAGCGCGCCGAGCATCGACGACAGGCCCGGAGTAATCATCAGGTCGGCGGCCATGCCCGAGGCGGCGGCGAACCCGTAATTGGCGCGGTCCAGATACGCCAGGCTGTAGGTGATGAAAACGATGGGCATGATGTACCACCAGCGGCGGGTGGCGAGTGAGGCGGTTTTCATGGTGGTGCTCCTGAGCTTGTTGTTTTTGTCGCAGCAGGTAACGGGTTACAAATCTTCAGTGACTGTGGTGGCCTCTTCGCGGGCAAGCCTCGCTCCTACAAGAGCGCCGCAGTTCTGTAGGAGCGAGGCTTGCCCGCGAACAGCACCCTCACATTCAACAGACATTTCTGATCGGGTCGGCAACCCCTCCATATCCCCCCGACTCTGCACCGCCCGGCTGCCAATCCAATTGGCCCGCTGCACGGCCTCGGCAAAGCTGTGGTTTTCCAGCAAGGCGCTGATCATCCCGACGGCGAAGCCATCACCAGCGCCGACGGTATCGACCACCGTTGCCACCGGCACGCCCGCGACAAACCCCTGATCCAGGTGCGTGCGGTAATACGCGCCATGCGGGCCGAGTTTGATCGCCACTGCTTCTGCACCCTGATCAAGGTAAAACGCCGCAATGTCTTCCGGGTCTTCGAACCCGGTCAGCAAACGGCCTTCACTCAACCCTGGCAACACCCAGTGAGCGAGGGCGGCAAGGCGGTTGATCTCGGTAATCATCAATTGTTCGCTGGCCCACAGGCTCGGGCGCAGGTTCGGGTCGAAGGACACACTGCGCCCGGCAGTGCGCATACGGGTCATCAATTCGAAGGACATTTCCCGGGTCGACGCAGACAGCGCTGGTGGAATGCCGGTGGCGTGCAGGTGTCGCGCCTGGAGCAGTGACGGCGAGATCGACTGCACCGACAGGTGACTGGCTGCCGAACCACGACGGAAATACTCGACCACCGGATCGCTGCCATCGTCGGCTTGAGACTTGAGCTGAAAACCGGTCGGGTGCGCCGGGTCGATGGCCACATGACTGCAATCGAGGCCTTCGTTTTCCAGCGTGTGGATCACGAAGCGACCGAGCGAATCAGCGCCGACCCGGCTCAACCAGGCCACGTTGAAACCCAGCCGCGAAAGCCCGATCGCCACGTTGCTGTCCGCCCCGGCAATGCGTTTGTGGAATTGGCCGACGGCCGCCAGATCACCGTTCTGCTCGGCGACGAACATCGCCATGGTTTCGCCGAACGAGAGGATATCGAACTCAGGCATGAGCACTCTCCAGGCGGGATTGGCCGAGGTGGGCGAGGGTGGCGACGTGGTCGGTGGTCAGTTGCACCAGGTCATCGCCTTGCAGCGGATATTCCGCCGCCCGCATCACGCCTTGGGCCATGTGCCGCAACAGTTGTTCCCACAGATGCACGTCACTGGCCGCGGGCGGGGTGGCGACCAGTTTGCCGTCGGCCCGCCGCTCCACGGCTTTGCAATGGACGTAGCCGACATGCCGGCCGAGCAACCGCGCAGCGCTGGCGGCGGACTGGTCTTGCCATTGCCAGTTGCCGATGTCGAAAGTCATCTTGATCGGCAGGCTGTGTTGCTCGACCTCGCCGAAGAAGCGTTGGAGCGGTTCGATACGACCGCCGTGCAGGGTCTGGTCGTTTTCCACGAGCAGTTGCACCGGGCTTTGCGCCAGAACACGGCTCAAGGCTTGGAGGTCGTTGTTGTCGGTGAAATAGCCGAGGGAGACTTTCAGCCATTTGGCGCCGAAGGTCTGGGCACGTTCGAGGGTGGGGAGCAGTTCAGGATTTGGTTTCGATTGACCGGCGAGCCACAATTCCATCGGCGAGGAATAGATGCTTTCCAGGCCTTGTGACAGGGTGTCGGCGGCCAGTTGCAGCGGGTTTTCATCGGTCAGCAACTCTTCGCGCCATTCAATGCGCGAGGCGCCGGCAGCGGCCAACACTTCGATAAAACTGCCTTGGCCGCGCTGGCGGACCAGGTCGGCACCGTAGCTCGACAGGCTGATGGAAACGGGTGGTTTATTCATTGTTTTGCACCTCTGAAACCGGTTTCATTTTTGTTCAAAAAAAGGGCTGCTTAGGTAATGTGGTGTTCTTCAGGGCCTCTTCGCGGGCAAGCCTCGCTCCTACAGGGATGCGGTGCCCTTGTAGGAGCGAGGCTTGCCCGCGAAGGCGTCCTCAAACTGAAACACGCGCCGCGGTCGACCCACGCACAATCAACCGCGCCGAGAAATCCATCGTCCGTACCGGCCCGTCATCCCCGCGCAACCGCTTGAGCAAACACTCAAACGCACTCGCACCCATCTCCGCCGTCGGCTGGGCGAGGGCAGTAATCCCGCTGCCCACCAACGGATACCAATCCAGATCATCCAGCGCGATCACCCCGATTTCCTCGAACAGGTTGCACTGCAACTCCCGCAGGGAATGGGTAGCGGCCAATGCCGCAATGCCATTGGCACAGAACAGCGCTTTCGGGCCCGGGCCGGGCGTGTTCAGGAAGGTTTTCAGCTGCGAGGTCAGTTCGTTGCCGGTCTCAACAACCGCGCCGGTTAAAGCAGGGCGTTTCTGTATCTGCGCCTTGAAACTGCTGACCCGCTCAATCCGCGAACTGGTGCCGTCAAACGGTTCCGTCACCATCAGCACATCGCGATAGCCGCGCTCCTGCAAATGTGCGAGGGCCATTTCAACGGCAGCCGGATTGTCCAGCCCGACCAGATCACTCTCAAGCTGCTCGACCTTGCGATCCACCAACACCATCGGCATCTCCCGGTGCAACTCGCGCAACTCATCGCGGTGATGGCCGAGGGTGTTCACGATCAAGCCTTCGATGTTGTACGAGCGCAGCAACGCCAGGTGCTGACGCTCCTGCTCGTCATCGCGATCGGTGTTGCACACCACCAGGCTATAGCCATGACGACGGCAGGCGGTTTCCACCCCGTGCATCACGGCAATCGAATAAGGGTTACGGATATCGGCCACGAGCATGCCGATCAGGCGCGTGCGCCCGCGCTTCAGACCACGGGCCATCTGGTTGGGGCGATAGCCAAGTTCGGCAATCGCCTGCTCGATGCGCAAGGCAATGGCATCGGAGAGCAGGGCGCGGTCATCGCCGATAAAGCGCGAGACGCTGGCCTTGGAGACACCGGCGTGTTCGGCGACGTCGAGCATGGTGACGCGGCTGCGCTGGGCGGCGGAGAAGTCGTTCACGGTTTTCAACCTTGTTATTGGAGTTTGTACAGGCTGGTTATGAAACCGGTTTCAGAAGACATCATTCGCGAGGCTGCGTCAAGCCAGCGCAGTCGCAGAGCGTTGGGGCAAACCGATGAACGGTGGCGTTACCTGTCAGATATGACAGTAGCCAGGCTTTCAAACTCAGTTTCTAATTGATTTCAACAGTTGCTTTTAACTTTAGAGAATCTAGCTATGAGTGAGAAAAGGATTTCCGGCATGGCGGGTAATGCACCATTGGAATACAAGACACCCAAGGTGATTGATGTACTTGATGATGATATCGATCCGGAAGGTCATATCCTCCTTCGTTTGCTGTTGACCGGTATTGATGTCGTAGTTCCCTTATGGCCGGTCCCTGCAAAAGAACCGGATGAAGAAGACACCCTGACGATCCGCTTTGAGCAGAGTGGGCAACCACCAGTGGAAATAATTAATACCTACAAACCAGAGGATATGAAACCGGAATTCATTATTCGAATTGGTCCGGAACATTTGAAGAACAACGGTGTAGGCAAGTTGTGGTACGAGCTATCCAACAGCGCTGGAAATACATCGGAATCATTTAAACGGCAACTGACTATTGATCACACACCTGTTCCATTAGATCTCGAGCCGGCCAAGTTTACCCATGTCGATTTTTGGGGGTATCTTAATTGCAAAACGATTCCTCCAATGTGGGAAGGGATAAAGGTTGAGGTTCCGCCGCTATCAGGGTTTCAGGTCGGTGATCGATGCGAGGTGCTCTGGCGGTGTTATTCGACACTCAATGGAAGTGGTGTGGAAATGAGCCGTGCTCGAAAGGTCGTCATCCGGCCATCCTTAAGTGATCAAGACATACGCGAAGGATATTCGTTGGTGATTGAACCCTACGACGCTCATATAAAACCGATGGTGAACAATGACTCCGCCACTGTTGTTTACCGTGTATTCAGGGGGAGAAAGCTTGTAGGGATGTCAAAGATTGCACTGGTAAAAATAGACAGGATTATAAGTGGCGAAATACTTCCATGTGGGCCTTGAGTTCGACATGGGTACCAAGAGTGACCAGCAGAACGTACGAAGAGACTGACGGCTGCCGGGATCGTGTCGTGATTAATTGTGAATGCAATGGAGATGGCGAACATGAATGCTAAAGTTGAACAGGCGAAATTGTCCAGGATGGCAGAGCTCCAAGCAAGAAGCACTCGGCGAGGTAGTGTTCTTGCTGAAGCTCCGATCCCTACGTTAGTGGCACAAACGTTACCGAATGGTGATTTGCGTATCCCGGTCAACGTATTGCACTTGCCCTTGAAGTACACGGTTCCTCAACCTCTCGTCGAATACAGGGACGATTTACTATGGCCACAGATTCGAAAAAGAGGAGCTCCCGACTGGATTGATTTTCTGCCTGCTCCACATTACATCGAATTGGGTGAAGTTGCTGACAGGGACTGGTCTGTACCTTTCGAAATTCCGGTCATCTACTCGGTCGAGGACACCACTCCAGAAGCTCCGACTGGATATGAGTTTCGATACCTGATGTATGCGGACGGCAGCAACGAATCAACTTCACCTGCTGTTCCTTACGAGATTGACCGCACCTATCCATACAAAATAAAGAACCCCGCTGCAGACCGTACACCGGGTGCGCCGACGTGGCCGGCAGATCTTGGGCCGAGCGACCCGATCGATGAGGCATACCTCGAAGGCAAGCCAGGGATTCTCGTCAAACCTGCCGTCTCTGCAACCTATCACCAAACTGACATTTACCAGTTCTTTTGGGGAGAGACGCCTGACCCCGACCGCGACGCACCGGTGTTTGAAGGTGAGTTGACGGCAGGGGAAGCGCTGATTCCTGCTAGCGTGTTTCAAGTGAACGAGGGCACAAAACGGCTTATTTATCGCGCAAAAGACTTGCCTGGCAACCAGGGGAAAAGATCAAATCCCAGCCAGAGAACTGTTGTTATTCTGCCAGATCCTACTGATGTCAAACCGCCGGTTGTTACATTGGCGAACGGCGAAAATGGTGACGATGTTATTGATTTGGCTGACACTCAATTTGATCCCAAGGGTGTCGAGATAGTCGTACCTGTGCCGACTCCTAATGCAGGGTCCGACACAATATTTTGCATTTGGGGAGCTGAGACGATACCTGGGGAACTAAGAGTTGGAGCGAATACAGAGCTGTCATTCTATGCCCCTTATGATCTTGTAAAAAGAGTGTACGGCAACACCGATGGAATCGTCTCGACAGTGGTCAGCTATAAAATGATGCGCTCAGGCCTCGAGAAAGCTTCGGCTAACGCTACCATCGATGTCGATATTTCATATGTTGGTCCTGATCCGATTCTTATTGGTTTGGACGCTCCGACGTTGGAGACCTCAGCCGGCAGTATCGACGAAATTCTTGAAGCGGATTATGGTGATACCGCAATCAAGATAAAAATCCAACTTTTTAATGATCCACCAACGGAGGAGGGTTGGTTGATCGATGTCGATTACGATGGAGAAAAAATCGGCAATACCATTGCGTTGACCACTGGCCAGGAAGGTACAGAAATTTACGTTGATCTGGCGTGGGATAAAGTGCTTGCACACAATAGCGGGTCAAAAGTCGTGAGTTATAAGCTGTATACGTTAACGGGGTTGAACCCAACGCCATCCAAGCCAAAGGATGTTTTTGTAGAAGAGTTCCCTATTGAAATGGTTGCGCCGGAAGTTATGAATTTGGGAGGGGTACTTAAAAAGATCAGTTGCCCGACCTTGAACTTTCCTATAGTTGGAAATCCAGGTGACGGTACGCCACGGCGTAACCTGACAGTGCGCGTGCCGAAAAATGCGTACACAGTTGACGGGGAGACCATTACCCTGAAGTGGGTGCCGTATAGCGATGCCACCCCTCCACAGCCCATTCCGGGCGCAGACACTACAGAGGAATATCCTATTACTGGAACCTATCCGGATGCGGGTGCATTGATTCAAATCGGTCTCTATGAGGATCACTTTAAACCAGCCCATCTTGGGAAAGGCAGAGTTACGTATTCGATTTCTCGGGGGGGGGCCGGTAACAATCCAACCCCTGACTCATTGCCTGCTGAACACGGAGTATTTCTTACGGATAACCAAGGAAAATATTGCGAGGAAATGTAGCATCAAGATTGATACGACGCGGTGGGCGTAATGCGCTCACCGTTTTTTCTTGTTTGCAATTGATTGTCAGCGCTCGATCCTGGCGGCTTTTCCAGTAGTAAAACAGGATTAATCCTACAGAGCTTCGCGAAACACCTAGCTAACCTAGCGCCCCTCGAATAGCTGGCTTGCTCAGTATCAGCAGTTAAGTTTTTATTAAGGTAGGTGCCCGATGCGAGGAATTGTTTTATCAAAATTCAGAAAAACATGTGGGTCAACAACAGCGTCACTGATGCTGCTGGCACTCTATAATTCACATGCTGGTGCTGCATCCATTGTTGGGGGGACTGTGACCATTAATGGTGGCATTCCCGAGAGTTGGAGTTTAAGTCAGGACGCGACACTTAATGTCATCGGCGCAACAACACTGGAACTTACGAGCGATCATTCGACGCTCAATGTAAACGCCGGTAGTACCACGCGGCAGATTTCGGCCAGAAATGAATCAAAAGTCAATCTGAAGGACGCTACGGTCTCGGGTGTCGGTGGTCTTGCCGCTGTTTTGCTGACCAATAGCGATGCCACTATTGATAACAGTATTGTTACCGGCAATCGGCTGGGACTGCAGGCGGTTCGCAATACAGCCACTCAGACCGGCTCCCACGTTGTCATTACTGGCAACAGCACCATTACGGGGGTGCTGGGAGGTGCGCTGGTCAGCGCACATAGTGGTCTGGACGTCAGTGATTCAGTCATTCAAGGCACCGGTGCCACGAGTTACGGGCTTCGACTGAGCAGTGGGCAAGCCGTTGCCAAAAACAGCACGGTTACAGGAGGACAAGACGGCGTACGTATTGATGTAGATGTAAATGACGCACGACCCGCCCTATTGGCACTTGAAAACACCACCCTTCAAGGCCTCTCCGGTTCGGCGATCGTTGTCGATTTCAACAATGCTTCAGCGCCACCTGCCACCATATCGTTGAGTAACTCCAGATTGTTGGCCGGTAGCGAGACTTTGCTGGATGTGAGAGGCGGAGCCAATGTCTCCATGACCGTAAATGGCAGTACCTTGAACGGAAACTTTGTTTCCGAGCAAGGCAGCTCCACTCAACTGGTCCTGCAAAATAATTCGGTTTTGACGGGCCGTCTTGACAATATCGCCAGCACCACGATCAACGACACTTCCCGATGGGTAATGGTGGAGGACAGCAACGTTGACACGCTTATCCTCAACCGTGGGGGATCCGTGGTGTTTGGAGACACCAACACGTTCTATCAATTGAATGTGACTAACCTTTCCGGCAATGGCCGTTTCGTGATGGCGACGGATTTCAGCACAGGCCGAACCGACTTGCTGAGGATCACCGGAACCGCTTCAGGCACTCATGAAATTCTGATCGCCAGCAGTGGCAAAGACCCAGCCTCCGGACTACCTGTTCGTGTGGTTGAAACCGAAGGCGGCGATGCTGGTTTTTTGCTGGTGAACGGAGCGGTTGAACTTGGGACCTATTCCTACGGCCTGGTGAAAAGCGGTAATGACTGGATACTTGATCCAACTACCCGGACAGTGAGTCCAGGCGCACGTTCAGTACTTGCGCTCTTCAACACTGCATCGACCGTTTGGCTGGGTGAACTGACCTCATTGCGCACTCGTATGGGGGAGCTGCGTTTCAACGGCGGCCATGCAGGCGCATGGGGGCGCACCTATGCCAACAGGTACAATATTGCTGATGGCTCGGGTGTCGGTTATCAACAAAACCAGCAAGGTTTCACCCTGGGGGCGGATGCACCGTTGCCTTTCGGAGATGGCCAATGGTTAGTGGGCGTGATGGTGGGGCAAAGTCAATCTGATCTCAATCTCAATGCCGGCACTTCAGGTCACATCGACAGTTACTACATGGGCGCCTATCTCACCTGGTTGGACGCCGAGTCAGGCTACTACTTTGACGGTGTGTTCAAGGCAAACCGTTTCCGCAATAAAGCGAAAGTGGGGTTGAGCGACGGCAACCGGGCCAAGGGCGATTATGACAACTCGGGGCTGGGTGGTTCTGTCGAGTTTGGTAAACACATCAGTTTCGACAATGGCAACTTCCTTGAACCTTTCACTCAATGGTCCGCTGTGGTCATTGAGGCCAAGGACTATTCCCTGAGCAATGATCTACGCGCAGAAGGTGATCGTTCAAAGTCATTTATCGGGAAGGTAGGGGCTACCGCTGGCCGAAATATAGAATTGGGTCAAGGACGTGTGGTACAGCCGTATCTTCGCGCCGCCTGGGCTCATGAATTCGCAAAAAATAACGAGGTACACGTCAACAACAACGTGTTCAAAAACGACTTGTCAGGTTCCCGCGTAGAGTTCGGAGTTGGTGTCGCGGTGGCAGTCACTCAAAATCTCAATATGCATACCGATCTTGAGTACAGCAACGGCCACAATATAGAACAACCTTTCGGCGTCAATGTTGGCATTCGTTATATGTGGTGATTAATCAGTCGACAATTAAAAAGGAAGCATGTGCTTCCTTTTTTTAATTTCAGGTCAGCTGTTACGCCGCCAGTGTCCGAGTGGAGATAGCCCCCTTCGCTGCAAAACTCACATCTAGAGTTAACTGACTAATAACATCATCGTCGAGGTTTTCGACGACAACCTTTTTCAAAGTTCCTGAGAAAACACCTGAGACAGGATCATATTCCAATTCGGCGGTTCCGGAAATCTGAGTGTAAATAATGGGTTTGTCTGGAACACTGCCATCGGCAAATGTCAGGCGGACCTGATGTGTCGTTGGCGTCAGGGTGTAGGATCCGTTTTCCAGTCCCTTGGAAAACGAGAGGGTAAGTTCTTTCGTCGTGTATTCCGGAAGTGCATCGCGTTGGCGGGCAAACATGTAGTAAGCGTCACCGTGAGGCAGTGGGAAAGAGCGCTCGGAGAGTTCTACCAGACCTGCGTTGAACGGTACGGTATCGTTAATTGTCCCGACACAATTACCCGCGCCTACGGCCTGCCTGCGTTTCTGTATGCTCATGTTCATCAATTCCATCTCCATAGTCATGACAAGGTACCCCGGCATTAAGGAAACAGCCGGGATAAGGTATCAAACCGCTATTGATCGTCGCTGTAAACTGTCAAAGCTGACAGTTTACAGCGCGAAGTTAATATGATTTTTGTTTGACAGTTCACGGCGAGAGTAAAAGTTTGTCAGGCGATCCAAATGCTTAGCCATGTCGAGCCCGCCAGCAATAAAGCCATGGACCGATTAAAATTTTGCAGAGCTTTGGCTGACCGAAGCCATTGATTGACACTTGACCCCAGCAGCGCCCAGACAGCCATGCAAGGGATAGCCATCGCAAAAAAAACCAAACTCAACAACAAGACCTGATGCGAACGATCGGCGCCATTGCTGGCAAATACGCCGATGACCGCGATGGCCATCATCCAGGTTTTAGGGTTGACCCATTGAAGGCCAGCAGCGGTAAAAAGACCTGGACGCCGATGATTGTCGGATAACTCGGGATCAAGGGTGTTGGGTATCGAATGGAAAATCTGCCAAGCCAGATAATTCAACCAGACAACGCCCATGCACTGCATGGCAAATTGCAGCGTGGGCGTTTGCTTAAGTGATTCACCCAGACCATAACCCACCAACAGGACGATGACTGCAGCGCTGGCGCAGGCACTGAAAATAATTGGCACAGTAGCCTTGAATCCATACCGGGCGCTGTTGCTCAGCACAAGAATATTGGTCGGTCCCGGCGTGATGGACGCAACAAAAGCAAACAGCATAAAAGGTAACAGTGAGGAGAAAGTGGACGGCATGGCAACGGGCTCCGTGAATGATCCAAGGTGCCGATCCTCACAAAGTCTGCCTCATGCGTCTGGAAGATTTGAGCAGCGCTTGCGGTACATCGCGGGCGTCAAACCATAAGCCCGGACAAACCAGCGGCCCAAGTGACTTTGATCGGCAAACCCCGACTCCATTGCCACCGTCGCCGGTTGCACGCCGCTGGCGAGCATGCGCCGCGCCTTGGACAAGCGCAGCTGCACCAGATACGCGTGGGGTGCGAGTCCATAGGCAGCCTTGAAGGCGCGGGTCAGGCGGAAGCGGTCAACGCCTGTTGCGGCAGCCAGTTGGTCGAGGCCGATGTCGTATTGGGCATTGGCGTGTAGATACTCACGAGCCTTTTGCGCCACCAGCGGCAGGCGCGGGTCTTCGCTGTAGCGAGTGCGCCAATGCAGATGGCTGGTCAGGCGTTCGAGCAAACTGTCGAGCGCGGTCTGACGGACGATCTTCAGTTCGCCGCCATGCAGCGCTTGAAACGCCAGGCTGGTGGCGTGAGCCAGTCGCGCATCGCTGGCCAGGGTGCTGGCGAAACTCAATTGGCTGTTGTCCGGGGCATTCTCGAACACCTCGCTCAGTTCACGCTTCAACCACTGCGGGTCGAGGTAGAGCATGCGATAAGTGAAGCCATCCTCGGTCGGCGCGTCGCCGTCGTGGATGTCCCCCGGCTCGAGCAGAAACACCTTGCCCGGGGTGCTCTGATGTCTCGTGCGGCGGCAATTGAATTGCTGGACACCTTGTTCGGTCACGCCCACCAGATAACTGTCATGCCAATGCGGGTCGTAGGCATGACCCTCGAAATGCGCGCGCAAGGTCTCGATGCCGGTCTCGGCGTCCTGGGCCAGATCGATCCAGTTGTGAGTGGTCATGCTGCACCTGTGGGACGGATTGCCGACGTATTTAACGCGCCCATTGGGCTCGGCGGCTAGAACGTTTGTGCAGCGGCTAGCCGAACAGTCCCGCTGCGATGTTGATCGAAAAGCCGAGAATCGCGGTGTTGAACAAAAAGCCGACCAGCGATTGCGCCAGCACGATTTTGCGCATGCCACGTGTCGCCACGCCCACGTCCGAAGTCTGCACCGCCACGCCGATGGTGAAAGAGAAATACAGGAAGTCCCAGTAATTGGGGGTTTCCAGACCCTCAGCAAATCGCAGCGCCAGGTCTTTGCCATCCCAGGTGTAGAACAGACGGGCGTAGTGCACGCTGAAAATCACCCCGATCAACAGCCATGAACCGATCACCGTCAGCGCGGTGAAGCCGTAATGCAGGAGCTTGCGGGTGGTTTCCAGGTCTTTGCTGCCGGCCAGTTCAAAGGTGATCGTCGCCAGGCTGGCAATGGCGGCGATGCACACCACGAATAACACCAGCCCGGCGTTTTCGTCTTCGATCTCGGCAATGCGCTTCACGTCCGGGGCCTTGGCGCGGGTGGCGAGCCAGAGCATCAGCACCAGATACGTCCAGACCCCGACATTCCAGCCAATGAGGATTTTGCTGATGATCGAATCGGCCGGAGCCAGAATGCCTGCCGCGACACCGAGGGTGGTGGCGGCGGACAGGCGAGGGTGGGTGCGGGCGAGGAAGGGCATGATTGCTCGATGGGCCAGGGTGTGCGAACACCTTAGCCCAGCGTGGTCTGTTGTGACCACAACCCTGAAGTTGATGGGGTCTCTTGTGGGAGCGAGCCTGCTCGCGATTGTGGTGTGTCAGTCAGCATCATCGTGTCTGATACACCGCTATCGCTAGCAGGCTAGCTCCCACAGGGGGGGTGTTTTGGTCAAAGGTCCTTGTGGCGCTTGCGGACGAGCTTCATCACCACCACAAAGAATACCGGTACAAACAGGACCGCCAGTGTCGCCGTGATCATCCCGCCAATCACCCCGGTACCGATCGCTTGCTGACTGGCCGAGCTGGCACCGGTAGCAATTGCCAGCGGCACAACACCGAGGATAAACGCCAGCGATGTCATGACAATCGGCCGCAATCGCAGGCGCGCCGCTTGCAGGGTCGCGTCGATCAGGTCATGACCTTCGTCATACAGGCTCTTGGCGAATTCGATGATCAGGATCGCATTCTTCGCCGACAAGCCAATAATGGTGATCAACCCGACCTTGAAGAAAACGTCGTTGGGCATCCCGCGAAAGGTCACGGCCAGCACGGCGCCAAGCACGCCAAGTGGCACCACTAGCAACACCGAGGTCGGAATCGACCAACTCTCATACAGCGCCGCCAGGCACAGGAACACGATCAGCAGCGACAAGCCGAGCAGAATCGGTGCCTGGCTGCCGGACAAACGTTCCTGCAATGACAACCCGGTCCATTCCTGACCCAATCCTGCCGGGCCTTGTGCCACCAGCCGTTCGATTTCCGCCATGGCTTCACCGGTGCTGTGACCGGGCGATGGTTCGCCGGAAATGCTGATCGCCGGGTAGCCGTTGTAACGGGTCAATTGCGCCGGCCCCTGAATCCATTTCGCTTGAACAAACGCCGATAACGGCACCATCTTTCCGGCATCGTTTCGCACGTGGATTTTCAGCAGATCGGCCACCTGGCTGCGTTGATCGCCTTCAGCTTGCACCACCACCCGTTGCATCCGCCCCTGATTGGGGAAGTCGTTGATGTAGGCTGAACCGACCGCCGTCGACAGCACGTTGCCCACGTCGGCAAACGACACGCCGAGCGCGTTGGCCTGTTTGCGGTCGACTTCCAGCTGCACCTGCGGCGCTTCGGCCAGCGCGCTTTCGCGCACGTTCATCAGGATCGGACTCTTCTCTGCGGCGGCGAGCAATTCGCTGCGCGCTTTCATCAGCGTGGCATGGCCGAGGCCGCCACGGTCCTGCAAGCGGAACTCGAAACCGCTGGAGGTGCCGAGACCGTCAACCGGCGGCGGCAGCACCGAGAAGGCCACCGCATCCTTGATCTGGCTCAGCGCGATGTTGGCACGGTCGGCGATGGAACTCGCCGAGTCGTCGCTGCCCCGATCTGACCAGTCTTTGAGCGTGGTAAATGCCAGTGCGGCGTTCTGCCCGCTACCGGAAAAACTGAAGCCGAGAATGACCGTGCTGTCGCCCACACCCGGTTCCGTGGCGTTGTGCGCTTCGATCTGCTCAACAACCTGCACCGTGCGATTTTTGCTCGCGCCCGGCGGCAGCTGAATGTCGGTGATGGTGTAACCCTGATCTTCAACCGGCAGGAACGAGGAGGGCAGGCGGCTGAAGCACAGGCCCAGACCGATCAGCAGCACGCCGTAGATCAGCAGATAACGGCCAGTGCGTTTCAGCGCATAGGCGACCCAGCCCTGATAACGCTCGGTCAAACGTTCAAAACTTCGATTGAACCAGCCGAAGAATCCGGTTTTCTCGTGATGGTCGCCCTTGGCAATCGGCTTGAGCAGCGTCGCGCAAAGCGCCGGGGTCAAGGTCAGTGCAAGGAACGCCGAGAACAGGATCGAGGTGGCCATCGACAAGGAGAATTGGCGGTAAATCACCCCGACCGAACCCTGCATGAACGCCATCGGAATGAACACCGCCACCAGCACCAGGGTGATGCCGATGATTGCCCCGGTGATCTGCGTCATGGCCTTACGCGTCGCCTCCTTGGGCGACAGGCCTTCGGTGGCCATGATCCGTTCGACGTTCTCCACCACCACAATGGCGTCGTCCACCAGAATGCCGATGGCCAGCACCATGCCGAACATGGTCAGCACGTTGATCGAGAACCCCAGCGCCAACATGGTCGCAAAGGTGCCCATCAACGCCACCGGCACCACCAGGGTCGGGATCAGCGTGTAGCGGATGTTCTGCAGAAACAGGAACATCACCGCAAACACCAGCAACATCGCCTCGCCAAGGGTGTAAACCACTTTGGTGATCGAGACTTTGACGAAGGGCGAGGTGTCGTACGGGATCTTGTATTCCACGCCCGCCGGGAAGTAGCGCGCCAGTTCATCCATCTTCGCCCGCACCAGGGTCGCGGTGCTCAGGGCATTGGCCCCCGGCGCCAGTTGCACGCTGACAGCGGTGGAAGGCTTGCCGTTCAGGCGTGTGCCGAACTGGTATTCCTGGCTGCCGATCTCGACCCGCGCGACGTCCTTGATGCGCACCGTGGAACCGTCAGGATTGGCTTTCAGGACGATGTCGGCGAACTCTTCCGGCGTCGACAATTGGCCTTTCACCAGAATGGTCGCGGTGATCTCCTGGGTGGTGCGCGTCGGCAAATCGCCGATGCTGCCGGCCGAGACCTGGGCATTCTGCGCGACGATAGCGGCGTTGACGTCGGCCGGGGTCAAGTTGAAACCGATCAGCTTCTGCGGGTCGATCCAGATGCGCATCGCCCGTTCGGCGCCATACAACTGGGCCTTGCCGACGCCGTCCAGACGCTTGATCTCGTTCATCACGTTGCGCGCCAGGTAATCACTGAGCGCCACATCGTCGAGCTTGCCGTCGCTGGAGGTCAGGGTGATCAGCAGCAGGAATCCGGCGGAGACTTTCTCCACCTGCAAACCTTGCTGATTGACCGCTTGGGGCAGGCGCGACTCCACCACTTTCAAGCGGTTTTGCACATCGACCTGGGCCATCTCCGGGTTGGTGCCCGGCTGAAAAGTGGCTTTGATGGTGGCGCTGCCGAGGCTGCTCTGGGATTCGAAATACAGCAGATGATCGGCGCCGTTGAGCTCTTCCTCGATCAGGCTGACCACGCTCTCGTCGATGGTCTGCGCCGAGGCGCCGGGGTACACGGCGTAGATTTCAACCTGTGGCGGCGCGACATCGGGGTATTGCGCCACCGGCAACTGAGGAATGGCCAACGCGCCGGCCAGCAGGATGAACAGGGCAACCACCCAGGCGAACACCGGGCGATCGATAAAGAACTGCGGCATAAAAAGCGTCCTGCTTACTGACCAGAAACCTGGGCAAGTGGAAGAGGGGTGTTGTCGATCTGGACTTTTTCACCGGGTTTGGCGTGTTGCAGGCCTTCGGTGACGATACGGTCGCCGGGTTTGAGGCCACCGGTGACGATCCAGCGATCTTTCTGCACCGCGCCCAGCTCTACCGGTTGCTGGCCGATGCGCTGCTCGGCGTCGAGCAACAGCACTTGGGCAATACCGGCGCTGTCACGCTGAATGGCCCGTTGCGGCACGCTGATACCTTGCTGGTTCACCGCTTGTTCCAGGCGCACCCGCACGAAGCTGCCCGGCAGCAGATCGAGGTCCGGGTTGGGGAACTCGCTGCGCACGATGATCTGGCCGGTGCCCGGGTCAACGGTAATGTCGGTGAACAGCAACTTGCCCGGCAGCGGGTAGAGGCTGCCGTCATCCTGAATCAGCGTCGCCTTGGTCTGGCCCTGACCCACTTCTTTCAACTGGCCGGAGCGGAAAGCACGGCGCAGGTCGTTGAGTTCGCGGGTCGATTGGGTCAGGTCGGCGTGAATCGGGTTCAGTTGCTGAATCAGTGCCAATGGCGTGGTTTCGTTTTGCCCGACCAGCGCGCCTTCTGTTACGAGCGCACGGCCGATGCGCCCGGAAATCGGCGCGGTAACGGTGGCGTAACCGAGGTTGAGTTTCGCGCGATCCACGGCGGCCTTGTTGGCGGCGACGTCAGCGGCGGTCTGCCGGGCACTGGCTCGGGCGTTGTCGTAATCCTGGCCGCTGATGGCGTTGCCTTCGATCAACTGGGCATAACGCTGTTCCTGCAGTTTGGCCTGGAAGGCGTTGGCCTCAGCCTTGCGCAAGGACGCTTCGGCGCTGTCCAGGTCGGCCTTGAAGGGCGCCGGATCGATACGGAACAGCACATCGCCTTTTTTTACGTCGCTGCCTTCGCGAAAGGCGCGTTGCAACACGACGCCGGCGACCCGGGCACGCACTTCGGCGATCCGTGGCGCGGCAATCCGTCCGCTCAATTCGCTGGTGATCGACAAGGGCCGGGCTTCGATGGTTTCGATGCGAACCGTGGCCAGAGGCGCCTGCTCTTCGGCGTTCGAGGACTTGTCACAAGCGCTCAGCGTCAACGCCATCGCTATCAGGCTGAGCTTGGCAAGCAGGTTCTTTGACATGTAAATACCCCAATAATGACTGCCCGCATCCTACGGGGAGGCGAGGAGAGTAGCGGTGAAGCTTTGTTGGTGCTGTGTGAAATTGTGTAAGGGTTTTACTCACGGGCGGGCGCGGGCGTATATCCTTGGCCGCTTGGAATTTATTGCGCCTGTCACGCCGCCTTCGCGGGCAAGCCTCGCTCCTACAGTTAATCGCATTCCCCTGTAGGAGCGAGGCTTGCCCGCGAAGAGGCCCCAAAGGTCGCCACCGCACTTTCTGGAAACACCCCATGCCCAACATCCTCCTGGTCGAAGACGACACCGCGCTCTCCGAACTGATTGCCAGCTACCTGGAACGCAATGGCTATTGCGTCAGTGTGATCAGCCGTGGCGATCACGTGCGCGAGCGAGCGCGGGTCAGTCCGCCGGACCTGGTGATCCTCGACCTGATGCTGCCGGGGCTCGATGGCCTGCAAGTCTGCCGCTTGCTGCGGGCGGATTCAGCGACGTTGCCGATCCTGATGCTGACCGCCCGTGACGACAGCCATGACCAGGTGCTGGGCCTGGAAATGGGCGCCGACGATTACGTCACCAAACCCTGCGAGCCCCGCGTATTGCTGGCCCGCGTGCGCACGCTGTTACGCCGCAGCAGCCTTAGCGAACCGCAGACCGCCAACGACCGCATCCTCATGGGTAACCTGTGCATCGACCTGTCGGAGCGCACCGTGACCTGGCGCGATCAGCTGGTGGAACTGTCCAGCGGTGAATACAACCTGCTGGTGGTGCTGGCCCGGCATGCCGGCGAAGTGCTAAGCCGCGACCAGATCCTGCAACGCCTGCGCGGCATCGAATTCAACGGCACCGACCGCTCGGTAGACGTGGCGATCTCCAAGTTGCGGCGCAAGTTCGACGACCACGCGGGCGAGGCGCGCAAGATCAAGACCGTGTGGGGCAAGGGCTACCTGTTCAGCCGTTCCGAGTGGGAATGCTGAGACGATGTTCAGAATCCTCTTTCGCCTCTATCTGGTGATGATCGTCTCGTACAGCGCGGCGATCTACCTGGTGCCGGACCTGGTGATCAAGGTGTTCCATGAGCGGTTTGTCACCTACAACCTCGATTACTCGCGCGGGCTGCAAACCCTCATCGTCAAACAGTTCCACGCGGTGCCCGAAGCGCAGTGGCCGGCGCTGGCGAGCGAGATGGACAAGGAGTTTTCCCCGCTGCGCATCGTCCTGACCCGCAATGACGACCCTGATTTCACCCTCGATGAACAAGAGCGTTTGCAGCGCGACGAGAAGGTCGTGCGCATCGGCGACTGGGGCTGGCGCACTTTGGCCGTGGCACCGTTGAACAAGACGACGGTCGTGCAAATGGTCGTGCCGCCCGACCCGATGGACGTCAGCCTGTTGTACTGGAGCATCAACGTGCTGATCGGCGCGACCATGCTGGCCTGCCTGTTGCTTTGGTTGCGACCGCACTGGCGCGACCTGGAACGCCTCAAAGGCACCGCCGAACGCTTCGGCAAGGGCCACCTCGACGAACGCACACAGATTTCCCCTCATTCCAATATCGGCAGCCTGGCCAACGTCTTCGACACCATGGCCGGCGATATCGAGAACCTGCTCAACCAGCAGCGCGACCTGCTCAACGCTGTCTCCCACGAACTGCGCACACCGCTGACGCGCCTGGACTTCGGCCTGGCCCTGGCGCTGTCCGACGACTTGCCGGCAGCCAGTCGCGAGCGCTTGATGGGGCTGGTCGCGCACATTCGGGAACTGGATGAGTTAGTGCTGGAGTTGCTGTCCTACAGCCGATTGCAGAACCCGGCACGGCTGCCGGAACAGGTCGAAGTGTCGCTGGATGAATTTATCGACAGTATTTTGGGCAGCGTCGATGAAGAACTGGAGTCGCCGGACATCGTGATCGATGTCGTGCTTCATGGGCAGCTCGAACGCTTTGTGCTGGATCCGCGACTGACCGCTCGCGCGATTCAGAACCTGCTGCGCAATGCCATGCGCTATTGCGAAAAGCGCATTCAGATTGGCGTTCAGGTCTGTCCGAAAGGCTGCGAGATCTGGGTCGATGACGACGGCATCGGCATACCCGATGATGAGCGCGAGCGGATATTCGAACCGTTCTATCGGCTGGACCGCAGCCGCGACCGGGCAACGGGCGGGTTTGGTCTGGGGCTGGCAATCAGCCGCCGGGCACTGGAAGCGCAGGGCGGCACGCTGACCGTGGAACCGTCGCCCCTGGGTGGCGCGCGATTCCGGTTGTGGCTGCCCACCTCTGCCTGACGCACCCTATGTAGCAGCTGTCGAGCCTGCGAGGCTGCGTTGGGCTGCGAAGCAGTCGCAAAATCAGGCAATCGGTTCCATCAGGAAAACCGCGTATACCCGATTGGCGATTGCTTCGCACTCGAACGCAGCCTCGCAGGCTCGACAGCTGCTACAGAATTACGCGCTGAGTCGGCTTCGCAATAACTTCGCCATGCTCTCCAGTTCCGCCGCCGGGTTATGCCCGATCAACATCCACGCATGCTCCATGTCCGCCCAATACACCACGTTCATCCTGTGCCGAATCTCATGGGCGAAATGCCGGCTGCCGTTGTTGGAACGCTTGGCGCATAAGGCTATCGGGCCGTGTGCCGGATCCAGATAAGTGATCTGCGCGATGGGCATGCCGTCGTACTCGAGGATTTGCGCGCGTTTCAATTCGGACCGTGGCAGGGTCAGTTGCGCAGGCGTCAGGTTCAGGCCCAGACGTGCGTCGATGGTTTGCAGTTGCGCCCGCTGAGTGGCTTCATCGGAAGGCAAGTGCTCCAGGGTTTGCGGCACGTACAGCGACATATAGTCAGCGACCAGGCCTCGCCAGTTGCTCTTTTCCTGACTCATTTGCCAGCCGAGGAACAAGCGATCCGCCACCACGCCGCTGATCACAAGGCCTGCCGCAGCGGCAAGGAACAAGCGGCGATTCATCGCCGGGCGTTCAGGCGAAGGCAAGGTGTCGAGCATCGATTGCAAACGGTCGACCGGGGCTTGTTGAGCCAGTTCATCGTAGGCCGCTTTGAACGGCAGGCTGCTGCGGGCCAGCCATTGCAGGCGCAGGTTGAGTGTCGAATCGTCGGCGATGGCGGCGTCGATGCGGGTGCGCTGGTCGACATCGAGCTGATCGTCGAGGTACGCGACCAGTTGCTCGTCCGAAGGTATCGCGCGGTCGTTCATCGACGTTCTCCGGTGGAAGGATTCTGTACTGCGTGCAATGGCGGGTATTCAGCCAGTTTCACGCGGGCGGCGGCGAGGCGGCTCATGACGGTGCCGATGGGCACTTGCAGCACATCGGCGACTTCGCGATACGACAAGCCTTCGACATAAGCCAGGTACACCGTCTCGCGTTGGGCCTCGGGCAGGGCGTCGACGCGGCGGATGACCTGGGCGGCGAGCACATGGGTCTGCGCCGCGGATTCTCCATCAAACGACAACTGACTATCGGCATCGACCAGCCCCTGACCCTGGCGCACCCGCCGGGAGCGTACTTCGTTGAGCCAGATCGAATGCAGAATGCTCAACAGCCAGCGGTCCATGCGGGTACCGGGGACAAACTGCCCGGCACGCTCAAGCGCCCGCACGCAGGTGGCTTGCACCAGGTCTTCGGCCACATGCCGTTGCCGGGACAGCAGCAGGCCGTAACGCCATAAACGCGCCAAATGCTGGCCCAGCTCTGCCCGTATTGCCTGATCGCTGGCGATAGCGACCTCCGTCCGTTCGGTGTGTCAGGTTTTCGATGAATCGTTGATCGCTTCGGCCAGGTCCTGGTATTCCTCGCAGGTGCTGCCGCAGATCGATTTGATCTGCTGCAACTGCTCTTGCGCCAGGTCCAGTCGCCCTTTGATGACGTACGCCTCGCCGAGGTATTCACGCACTTGCGCGTACTGCGGATCGAGTTTGACCGATTGCAGGTAATAACCGATGCCTTCGTCGGTGCGCCCCAGTTTACGCGTGGCGTAGCCGCGATAGTTGAGGGCTTTGGCGGTATCGGGATTCTTTAGCGTGTCGAGCAGCGCCAGCGCTTCTTCGTAACGACCGTCCTTGGCCAGGCGATAAGCGTAATCGGTGCGGTCGGCGTCCGGGACCAGGCTGCTGGTCTGCATCACGCATTTCTGCGACTTGGTGTCGAAAACCTGGCCCTTGGGGCAGTTTGGTTTGGCCGGGGCGTCATCGTCCCCATTGGCTATGGCCAGCGAACCGGACAACGCAACGGCAAGCAGCAGCGGAACGGTGAAAACAGCGAAACGGACGTTCATGAGCAATGCTCCGCAGTTAAATTCGAATCAGTTTGAACCACGCCCGGGCAGCATCCGGCGCAAGGTGTTGTCGCGCAGGCCGTAATGGTGAACCAGCGCCATGACCGCATGCAGCCCGGCCAGAGTCACAATAGCCCAGGCCACTTGCTCGTGCAGGCCGCCGAAGACGGAACGCATGCTTTTGTCGAACGTCAGCAAAGTCGGGACATCGAACAGACCGAAAAAGTTGAAAGGCTCTGCCTGGGCCCAGCGAAACACAAAACCCAGCACAATCTGGCTCAGTAGCAAGATATAGAGCGCCCAGTGCGCCGACTTTGCCAGCACATTCATCACGCCGTGATTGGCGGCTGGCAAATGACGCCCGCGTGAGACGCGCCAGAGCAGCCGGCCGATCACGATCACGGCCAGCAAGATGCCGCAGGAAATGTGCAGCGACTGCAATTCCTTGCGCAGCGGCGTGCCTTTTTCCAGTTGTTGCCAGACTTGTGCGCTGGCGAACATGCCGATCACCAGCAGCGCGGACAGCCAGTGCAGGCTCATGGTGAGGCGGTCATAACGGGGCGGTGAATCCGGGTTCAGGTTGTTCACAGACAATTCTCATGGGGCGTTGATTGGAGAACACCGCAGGGTGAACAATTATTCATTTCTTTGGCAGGGAAAGCTCAAATCCAGGCGCTATGCTCGACAGCATTCGTTGTCGATCGGGAGCGCTGCCATGAAAGATCAGGTCCATCATTCTGCCGCTGCGGGCTATAAAACCGCCGCCGATACGTATGTTCGCGGGCGTCCGGATTACCCGCCGCAAGTGGCCGAGTGGTTGAGCGACACCCTGGGATTGAACGCGGACACAACCGTCATCGACTTGGGCGCCGGCACCGGTAAATTTACCGGGCGACTGGTGGCGACGGGCGCGCAGGTGATTGCGGTGGAGCCGGTGGCGCAAATGCTTGAAAAGTTGTCGTTGGCCTTCCCGGAGGTCTTGGCGGTCAGCGGCACGGCGACGGACCTTCCGCTACCCGATGCCTCAGTGGATGTGGTGGTCTGCGCCCAGGCGTTTCACTGGTTTGCCAGCCCCGAAGCGCTGACTGAAATCGCCCGGGTCCTCAAGCCCGGCGGCAGGCTGGGCCTGGTGTGGAACCTGCGCGATACCAAAGTGAGTTGGGTGCCGAAACTGGATGCGATCGTCAACGCGCTGGAAGGCGATACGCCGCGCTATTACACCGGGGCCTGGCGTCGGGCCTTTCCTCATCCGGCGTTCGGGTCGTTGCAGGCGCAGCATTTCAGCCATGGGCACACAGGGGCGCCCGAGGATGTGATCTTCAACCGGGTGCGTTCGACCAGTTTTATTGCAGCGTTGCCGCAGGAGCAGCGGGAGAGGGTGGATGAACAGATGCGGGCATTGATTGCCGGGGATCCAGAGTTGCGCGGCAAGGATGTGGTGACGGTGCCTTATGAAACCGTGGCGTTTGTGGCGGTGAAGGGCAGTTAGATTGGTGGTGCGGCCTTCGCGGGCAAGCCTCGCTCCTACAAAGGCACAATTTCCCCTATAGGAGCGAGGCTTGCCCGCGATTGGCCGGCCCAGACACTAAAGATCCATAAGCCAGTCCCGTTTTTGGCCGAACCACTGCCTTACTCCCCCAGGCAATGCCTTGTTATAGTCCGGGCCTCATTTTCTACCCCGGTAAAGGATCACTGCCATGTCTGAGTACACCGCGTTCACCGTCGAACTGGCCGATAAAATCGCCCATGTGCAGATCAACCGCCCGGAAAAGATCAATTCGATGAACGCCGCGTTCTGGAGCGAGATCATCGAGATTTTCCAGTGGATCGACGACACCGACGAAGCCCGGGTTGTTGTACTCAGTGGCGCGGGCAAGCACTTTTCCTCCGGCATCGACCTGATGATGCTGGCCGGGGTGGCCAATGAACTGGGCAAGGACGTCGGCCGCAATGCGCGCCTGCTGCGCCGCAAGATCCTCGCCCTGCAAGCGTCCTTCAATGCCGTCGATAACTGCCGCAAGCCAGTGCTGGCGGCGATTCAGGGTTATTGCCTGGGTGGCGCCATCGACCTGATTGCCGCGTGCGACATGCGTTACGCCGCCGAGGACGCGCAATTCTCGATCAAGGAAATCGACATCGGTATGGCCGCCGACGTGGGCACTTTGCAACGCTTGCCGCGGATCATCGGTGACGGCATGCTGCGTGAACTGGCTTACACTGGTCGCACTTTCGGTGCCGAGGAAGCGCGCAGCATCGGTCTGGTCAATCGCGTCTACAGCGACCCTGCCAGCCTGTTGGACGGTGTGATGGGCATTGCCCGGGAAATCGCCAGCAAGTCGCCGATTGCGGTCACCGGCACCAAAGAGATGATCAGCTACATGCGCGACCACCGCATTGACGACGGCCTCGAATACGTCGCCACCTGGAACGCCGCCATGCTGCAATCCACCGATTTGCGCGTGGCCATGGCCGCCCATATGAGCAAACAGAAACCCGAATTTCTGGACTGATTAAACATGACTTCACGCTGGACCACCGCAGTACTGGACACCGATCAACCCGGCGGCTGGGCCGTGGCTCGTAGCCCCGAAGGCTTTCTGTTCGATGACAATGGCGCGCTGTTCCCTCGCGAATGGCTCAAGCGTCAGGATCTTTCGATTCTCGCTGAACATGGCATCGGTCACCTCGATGGCGAACCGGTCTATCTGCTGGAACTGCGCAGCCACAGCGAAGTACCGGGCTGCAACTGGAAAGGCCTGCGGGCGTTCATGCTCGACGGCGATCACACGGTGTACAAGGTACTCGGTTATGCCGCGCAGATTGGCACCTGGTATCGCGAGCATCGCTTTTGTGGCAACTGTGGCCAGGCGGCGACGCAAGTGCCCCGTGAACGGGCGATGTACTGCGAGCCGTGTGATCTGCGTTATTACCCGCGCATCTCACCGAGCATGATTGTGCTGGTGACCCGTGGCGACGAAGTGCTGCTGGCCCGTTCGCCACGCTTTGTGGCTGGGGTCTACAGCACGTTGGCCGGGTTTGCCGAACCGGGTGAATCCGCCGAGGACTGCCTGATTCGCGAGGTGCGCGAAGAGGTGCAGATCGAGGTCAAGAACATCCAGTACCTGGGCAGCCAGTGCTGGCCGTTCCCGCATTCGATGATGCTCGGTTTTCACGCCGAATACGCCGGTGGCGAGATTGTCTGCCAGGAAGACGAAATCGAAGACGCCCAGTGGTTCAACGTTCACGCGTTACCGCCGTTGCCGGCATCGCGCTCGATTGCCCGTTACCTCATCGACGTCTACGTGGCGCGGCGCTTAGGCCACGCTGAACCAGTGTTGCCAGGCTAACCGCACGGTCAAGCCCAGCACCACGGTGATGAACACCGGGCGAATGAACTTCGCGCCGCCGCTGATGGCGGTGCGAGCCCCGAAAAACGCGCCGACCATTACCGACAGGCCCATGCTCAGGCCGATGATCCAGTCCACCTGCCCGGAAAACACGAACACCGACAGCGCCGCAATGTTGCTGACGAAGTTCATGCTGCGCGCCACGCCGCTGGCCTTCACCAGGTCGATGGGGTACATCAGCATGCTGCTGACGGTCCAGAACGCGCCGGTGCCCGGGCCGGCTACGCCATCGTAGAATCCGAGGCTGAAGCCTTGGGTCGATTGCCACTTTTTCTTGATCGGCGCATCGCTGTCCAACGGCGCTTTTGGAGTGCCGCCGAACAACAGGTACAGGCCACAGGCGAACACGATCACCGGCAGCATCTTGTTCAGCCATTCGGCGGGCAGGTAATGCGCGACCACCGCGCCGGTCAGCGCACCGACCAGCGTGCCGACGATGGCGTGAACCCACTGCCTTGGATGGAACAGCTTGCGCCGGTAAAAGGTGAAACTGGCAGTGGCGGAGCCGAAGGTCGAACTCAGTTTGTTGGTGCCCAGCACCAGGTGCGGCGGCAAGCCGGCAGTCAACAGCGCCGGGGTGGTCAGCAGACCGCCACCGCCGGCAATGGCGTCGATGAAACCGGCAATGAAAGCGACGAAGGCCAGAATGGCCAGGGTGGTGAGGTCAACGCTGAGTTCGAAAGGCATGGAAATCGGCTTATTCGGCGGGGTGCAGCAAGGGGCTGCGGGGAAGGGCCGATATCTTACCTAGATCCGACTTCTGCGGCGACAGGTCTGGCCTCTTCGCGGGCAAGCCTCGCTCCTACGGGATTGTGGTGATCACAAAATGGTCGGACGACATAAATCCCGTAGGAGCGAGGCTTGCCCGCGAAGACTGACTTCCAGACGCTACATCACTTGCTGGAAGGTCCATTCCCGATCTGCCACACAAACGGCGGCTCAGTCCCGTTGATCGTCCAGTCCCCGACAATCCGCGCCTTGTAGATCAACGGATTGTGCGACGACACCGTCCGTGCATTGCGCCAATGCCGGTCCAGCGATTTTCCTTCACGGACATCCGAAGCGCCCAGCGCATTGAACAACTGCGTGGTCGCTCGCAGGATCAGTTCAGAAACCACCCCTTGTGCCTTGGCCGATTCGATTTCCGCCGCGACATTCGCCGCCCGCTCAAGCACCTCATCACCGGAGAACCGCGCCAGATACGCCCGTTGCGCCGGCTCCGCGGCCTTCAAGGCACTCGCTTCGGCGGCGTACACCAACGCTGCAATGTCACCGACCACTTGCTGAACCTGCGCGTCCTGGCTGACATGCTGAGCATTGCCATGGCTGTAAATGCGTTTGCGCTCGCGGACCTGATGCGCCACGTCGCGTAGCGCCGCGCGGCCGATCCCGGCGAGGGTAGCCAGCAACACCAGCTGATAAAACGCGGTCTGGTATTTGAAGCGGGTGGCGAAGTCGATGACGTTCTCGGCGTCGACTTCGGCGTCGATAAACCGCGAAGTACCGCTGCCGGTGGTGCGCTGGCCGAAACCGTCCCAGTCATCGCTCTGCACGATCCCCGGTTGGCGGGTGCGGACCGCGGCAATCACATCGCCGCCGGTGTCGCTGCGCTGGGCGTACACGTCGATCCAGTCGGAAAACAGGCTACCGGTGCTGTAGAACTTTTCACCATTGAGCCGCCATTGTTCGCCGTGGGGCGAGACTTTGGTGATGACGTCGCCGATGGCCACGCTGCCGATTTCGGTCCAGGCGTTGCCGACGATGTCACCGTCGACAAAGCGCTTGAACCACAGATCCCGGCCCGAAACCGGCGGCGAGTTCAAGCGGTCTTCGACGAAGGCGAAATGCCCGCGTAGGGCCTGCGGCACGTTGGAATCGGCTTCGGCCAGTTCGATCAGCAACTCGAACAATTGCGGCACGGACGCGCCGCCACCGCCATATTCCACCGGCACTCGCACGGCACCGAAACCGGCGTCCTTGAGCCATTGAATCGGCTCGAACGGCAGGCTGCGCGACTGCTCGCGTCCTACGGCGCCGGCGGCGATGCGCTGGAATATCGGCCGGAATCTTGAGGCCAGCGCTTCATAGTCAGTGCCAATGGACAGAGGGTTGATTATTTGGTGTTCGGTCATGGGAGGGTTCCTTGGGCAGTGGATGCCAAAGGGGATTGCAGGGTCCATGCCGATCTTCAAAGGCCTGTGATTACGGGCTTGTGCGGGTTTACCCTGATCGCAACTGTTGCCGGACCAACAGTCCATCAGCAAATTGCCCCAGACACGCCCGGATTCTTGTGGGAGCGGGCTTGCTCGCGAATGCGGTGTGTCATTCAACATCTTCGTCAGCTGACCGACCGCATTCGCGAGCAAGCCCGCTCCCACAGGGATTTCACTTGGCTTGAGGCCGTTGTGTCGCGGGTTGCAATTTCGCACTGGCACGGTTGCTGCTCTGCCCCTAGGACTTCCCAACGTCCCGAGGACAAGCCAATGAGTCAGCAAGCCGTCAAATTTGCCTACTGGGTGCCGAACGTCAGCGGCGGGCTGGTGGTCAGCAAGATCGAACAACGTACCCATTGGGGCATCGACTACAACCGCAAACTGGCGCAACTGGCCGAAGAGGCCGGGTTCGAATATGCCCTGACCCAGATTCGTTTCACCGCCGGCTACGGTGCCGAGTTCCAGCACGAATCCGTCGCTTTCAGCCATGCGCTGCTGGCCGCCACGACCAAACTGAAAGTGATCGCCGCGATCCTGCCGGGGCCTTGGCAACCGGCGTTGGCGGCCAAGCAACTGGCGACCATCGATCAGCTGACTAACGGCCGAGTGGCGGTCAATATCGTCAGCGGCTGGTTCAAGGGTGAGTTTCAAGCGATCGGCGAACACTGGCTGGAACACGACGAGCGTTATCGCCGCTCCGAAGAGTTCATCCGCTCGCTCAAAGGCATCTGGAGTCAGGACAACTTCACCTTCCGTGGTGACTTCTACCGGTTCGACAACTACAGCCTTAAACCCAAGCCACTGGGCCAGCCGGAAATCTTCCAGGGCGGCAGTTCCCGCGCAGCCCGTGACATGGCCGCGCGGGTGTCGGACTGGTACTTCACCAACGGCAACACACCTGAAGGCATCAAGGCCCAGGTCGATGACATTCGCATCAAGGCGGCGGTCAATAACCACTCGGTGAAAATCGGCGTGAATGCGTTCGTCATCGCACGCGATACGGAAGAAGAGGCGCGGGCAGTGCTGGCGCAGATCATCGACCAGGCAGACCCGGAAGCGGTGAATGCCTTCGGTGATGCAGCGAAACAAGCGGGCAGGGCGTCGCCGGAAGGCGAGGGCAACTGGGCGAAGTCGACGTTTGAGGACCTGGTGCAATACAACGATGGCTTCAAGACCAACCTGATCGGCACGCCGCAACAGATCGCCGAGCGCATCGTGGCGTTGAAGGCGGTGGGCGTGGACCTGGTGCTGGCGGGGTTCCTGCACTTCCAGGAAGAAGTGGAGTATTTCGGCAAGCGGGTATTGCCGTTGGTGCGTGAGCTGGAAGCCAAAGCATCAGCCAAGCCGCAACCCGCAGTCGCCTGAACACCCAAAAACCCCACAACACCCACAACACCCTGTAGGAGCTGTCGAGTGAAACGAGGCTGCGATCTTTTGATCTTGATCTTTAAAAAGCAAAATCAAAAGATCGCAGCCTCGTTTCACTCGACAGCTCCTACAGGGGGTAGGGGTCAGGGGTTAGGGGTTAGGGTTTACAGGCCCAGGTCGGACAGGCTTGGGTGATCGTCAGGGCGACGCCCCAGCGGCCAGTGGAACTTGCGGTCGCTTTCCTTGATCGGCATGTCGTTGATGCAGGCAAACCGGTTGGCCATCAAGCCGTTCTCATCGAACTCCCAGTTTTCGTTGCCGTAGGAGCGGAACCAGTTGCCCGAGTCGTCGTGCCATTCATAGGCATAACGCACGGCGATGCGGTTGCCGGTAAAGGCCCAGAGTTCCTTGATCAGGCGATAGTCCAGTTCCTTGGCCCATTTGCGGGTCAGGAAACCTTTGGCTTCTTCGCGGTTGTAGGCGAACTCGGCGCGGTTACGCCACTTGGTGTCCAGGGTGTAGGCCAGCGACACGCGTTCCGGGTCGCGGGAGTTCCAGCCGTCTTCGGCCAGGCGAACTTTTTCGATGGCCGATTCACGGGTGAAAGGCGGCAATGGCGGACGAACTTCTGCGTTTGACATTTAACGTCTCCCTCTCAAATTAAAGTTCAAGCAAGTTGTCGGGCTTGGTTAAAGTGTTACAGGTCCAATAACTTTCGCGCCATGCATTGCGCATTATCGGCTGCACTGTGATCACCCATCACAAGCGCTACGGTAATGGCACCGTCGATCAGGATCAGCAGGCGTCTGGCCAGCGTCTCCGGGTCGGTAGCGCCATGTTCGGTACAGAGCTCGCACACGTAGTCGAGCAGCTTTTGTTTATGGTCCTTGGCGACCAGGCGGACCGGGTCTTGCGGGTCGCCGGTTTCGCCGCTGGTATTAATGAATGCGCAGCCGCGGAAGCCTTCGGAGGCGAACCAGGCCTTGAGCACGGTAAACAGGTTGAGCAGGCGGTCGGCCGGGGTTTCAGCCAGGTCGACTTCACTTCTGTACCAGTGCATCCAGCGCACGTCGCGGCGTTGCAGGGCGGCGACGGTCAGCTCCTCCTTGTTGGCGAAGTAGCGGTAGATACTTTTTCTGGAGACGCCGGCGGTTTTCACCAGGAGATCCATGCCGGTGGCGGCGATGCCACTTTTGTAGATCAACTTTTCGGTGACATCCAGAATGATGTCGCGTGTGTCGTTGCTTGTGATTTCGTTCATGTGGCGAACAGTAGAACGATCGTTCTCCTTGGTCAAGCAGATATTTTATTTGCCTGTTAAATCGCCTTCGTGGGCAAGCCTCGCTCCTACAGGGGAATGCGTCCAACTGTAGGAGCGAGGCTTGCCCGCGAAGGGGCCATTACAGACCGCAACAAGACCCAAGCCCATCCATGGTGTAAGCTCTCGCACTATTCGGAATTGACCCTTTGCGAGCCCTATGCCGTCGCTTTTCAAACGCTCTCTGCTGCCTAAACTGCGCAGTTTTCCGCTGACCGCCGATGCCGTCACCATTCTTTCCGGCGCTGCCGAGTTCCGTCGTTGCCTGCTGGAAAAAATCGCCAGCGCCACCCGGCGCATCTACATCGTCGCGCTGTATCTGCAACAGGACGAGGCCGGTCAGGAAATCCTTGATGCCTTGCACGCCGCCAAACTGGCGCGTCCGGAACTGGACGTGGTCGTGGTGGTGGACTGGCTGCGCGCCCAGCGCGGCTTGATCGGTGCCGGCAAACAGCCGGGCAACTCCGCCTGGTATCAGGAGGCGACGCGCACCCACGCCAGCGAAGTGCCGGTGTACGGCGTGCCGGTGCAGACCCGCGAGCTGTTCGGCGTGCTGCATTTGAAAGGCTTTGTGATCGACGACTGTGTGATCTACAGCGGCGCGAGCCTCAATAACGTTTACCTGCACAAGTTCGACAAGTACCGCTACGACCGTTATCACCTGCTGCAGAACGCCGCGCTGGCCGATTCCATGCAGCACCTGATCCAGCACGGTCTGGTTGCTTCCAAAGCGGTGCATCGCCTCGACCTGCCGAACCTGCCGACCACCCGCAGCCTGCGCAACGACATCGGCGATTTGCGCAGCCGTCTCAAGCACGCGACGTACGACACCACGGCCGGCAGCACGGCGAAGGGCGGTTTGTCGGTGAGTCCATTGCTCGGTGTGGGCAAGAACAACCCGTTGAGCCGGGTGATCTGTGAATTGATCGCCAGCGCCCAGCATCAGCTGACCATCTGCACCCCATACTTCAACCTGCCGCTGGCGGTGACCCGGGAAATCAACCGGGCGCTGGGCCGTGGCGTGAAGATCGACATCGTGGTCGGCGACAAGACTGCCAACGACTTCTACATCCCGCCGACCGAGCCGTTCAAGGTGATCGCGGCGCTGCCGTATCTCTACGAGATCAGCCTGCGGCGCTTCGCCAAACGCCATCAACACAGCATCGACAGCGGCAAGCTGAACCTGCATTTGTGGAAGGACGGCGACAACACCTATCACCTCAAAGGCATGTGGATCGACCAGCGCTACACCTTGTTGACCGGCAATAACCTCAATCCACGGGCGTTCCGTCTCGACCTGGAAAACGCACTGCTGATCGATGACCCGAAAGGCGAGCTGCTGGAGCCGCGCAGTAAGGAGTTGGAGGAGATTTTCCAGAACACCACGCGCATCCAGCGTTATCAGGATCTTGAAACGCTGCTGGAATACCCGGCGGCAGTGGCCAAGTTTCTCAAGCGTGTCAGCCGGGTGCGGATCGAGCGGTTGCTCTATCGCATTCTGTAAGACTCAGTGCTGCCGAGGCTGCGGCCACAGCGCCACCAGCAGCAACAGCGCAGCGGCGACCAGATAGGGCAGGCGCGGTTCGATGTCGTAGATCAACGTCGCCGCCAGCGGTCCGATGACCACGCCAAAGCCCTGCGCGGCACCGATTGAGCCGGCGGTGGCGCCTTGTTCCGAGGCGTCGACCGCGTTGGCCGCCAGTGCCGCGAACGACGGAAAGATCAGTCCCATCCCGCCCGCCGACACGAAAAAGCACAGCCACAAACCCCACGCGGCATCCGCCAGAATGCTACCGGCGAAGCCCACGGCCGCCACCAGTGCACCCGCGCGAATCAGCCGAAGCGGCGGCCATTCGAGCCGCCGCACCACCAGTTGCGAACAGATCAGCGCGAAACCGACCATGGTCAAGGCGATGCCAGCGGTTTGCGCGGCATCGGCCGGGCTCATGCCGAGTCGGTCGAGGGCGAAGAAGCCGACGGTGATTTGCGCAATCGACACACAGAGCATCGCCACAAACGCGACAGCCATTGGCCGGCGCAGTCGCGGATCGTTCAGATGAACCTTGCGCGGTGCTTGCCGCAGGTGCAGTTCCTGACCTTTAAGCTTGTAGCGCAGCACCACAAACGCCAGCAACGGCAGAATCGCCATGGCATAGAACGGCAGGCTCAGGCTGAAGCGCGATAACAACGCCGCAATCGCCGGGCCGATCACCAGGCCGCAGGCGTTGGCCGCGCCCAGGGCCGCCATCGCTTTGGCGCGGTGTTGCGGCTCGATGTTGTCGGCGATCAGCGCGTTGCCACCGACCGGAATCGCAGCATAGAACACGCCGATCAGGCCGCGTCCGATCATCAAGCCGATAAACCCCAGCAGTGCTGACGGCAGAAACCGTAACGAGGCGTCGATGAACAGGCACAAGGCCCAGTAGGCGAGGGTGAAACCGGCCGTGGCGATCAGCAGAATACGTCGCCGGCCATAGCGATCACTGGCCTGGCCCCAAGGGCGGGCGAGCAACATCCAGATCACCCCGGACACGGTGACCGCCGCGCCCGCCTGCCAGGTGGCCAGGCCCAACACCCGGGCGATCGGCCCGATCAGGGAGACGAACGCCATCATCGACATGGAACAGGCCATGTTGGCGACCATGAGCGGGCGCAGGTCGAAGGCAGGGGTGGTCATGGGCGAGTCTTCCGTGAGCTTTTGTTATTGGCGGGGGATGTTAGCGCGGGTTATGTGCAAGGCAGGAGGAATATTGGTGAGCGTGATAATGCCTTCGCGGGCAAGCCTCGCTCCTACAGTTGATCGCATTCCCCTGTAGGAGCGAGGCTTGCCCGCGAAGGGGCCCGCCAAAACGCTACAAAATTCTCAGTTCAAACCCAGCTTCCCACGCAATGTAGAAAGATCCTCAGCCAACGTATTCACCGGCCCAACCAACGCCTTGCGGTCGTTCTCTTTCACCTTGTCATACGTCTCAAACCCACCATCCCTGGTTTTGTACTTGGCCAGAATCTTGTTCACGCTGGCGAAGTTCTTGTCGACCTTGGCAATAAACGCCGCGTCCTGCTTTTCAATCTGCGGACGGAACAGGTCGACGATTTTCTTCGCGCCGTCAATGTTGCCCTGGAAGTCATACAGGTCGGTGTGGCTGTAGCGATCTTCTTCACCGGAGATCTTGGTGGCCGCCACTTCTTCCAGCAACGCAGCAGCACCGCCCACCACTTTCTCCGGTGGGAAGGTCAGGCCGGCGACGCGGGTTTGCAGGTCTTTGACGTCTTTGTTCAAGCCGTCGGCCAGTGCATCGAGACCCTTGGTGCTGTTTTCCGAGAACAGCGAATACTCGATGCGGTGGAAACCGGTGAAGTCTTCGGCTTTCACGCCTTTTTCATGGTCATCGACGCGTGAGTCGATGGACGCATCGAGGTCACTGAACAGCTCGGCAATCGGTTCGATCGACTCGTAGTAAACCCGGGTCGGTGCGTAGAGTTTCTTGGCGGTGGCCAGATCACCTTTTTTCACTGCATCAGTGAACTGCTGCGTGTGGCTGGCCAGCTCATCCAGTTGCTCGGTGACGTAGATCTTGTAGTCGGAAATCGGCTGCACCAGCTCCAACGGCGCCGTCGCCGCGAAAGCCGAAAACGGGGTATTGAGCAAGCCAAGGGTCAGCAATAGCGCGAGTGGCGACTTTTTCATGGGACGGTTCCGTGTGGGGGACGATCAGGTGGTTGTTTTTGGTGAGGTAGCGTCAAGCAGCGAGCGACCGATGAAGTCCTTGTCGCCCGTCACACCCGGCAGGGTGAAGAAGTAACCGCCGCCGACCGGCTTGAGGTATTCCTCCAACGGCTCGCCGTTGAGTCGGGTCTGCACGGTGATAAAGCCTTTGTCCAGATCGGCCTGGTAGCAGATGAACAGCAAGCCCATGTCGAGCTGGCCGTTCTTGTTCACGCCATTGGAGTAGTTGAACGGCCGGCGCAGGATCAGGTTGGCCTGGGTCGCGGCGGTGCGCGGGTTGGCCAGGCGAATGTGCGCGTCGAGTTTGGTCAGCTTGCCCTCCGGGTCCTTGGCATAGTCCGGGACCTGGGTTTCATGGGCGCCGCCCATGGGCGCGCCGGTGCTTTTGATGCGGCCGAGGATGCTTTCCTGTTCCTGCAAGGGCGTGCGGTCCCAGCGCTCGACGAAGTTGCGGATGATCCGCACCGCCTGATAGCTGCCATTGGCCGCCCACGCCGGTTCGTCGCTGCCCGGTTGCACCCAGACGATGCTGTCCATGGCCTTGGCGTCGTTAGAATCCGGGTTCGCCGAGCCGTCGCGAAAACCGAGGAAATTGCGCGCGCTCTGCGCCGGCACACCGGGTTTCGCCGGAGCCTGTGGCGGCACGCTGCCTTCCTGTTTCCAGCGCACCAGCAGCAGGTCCGGTAGGTTTTTCACGATATCGCGCAGGGCGTGGATGTTGGTGTCGGTGGTGTTGGCGCAGAACTGCAGACTCAGGTCGCCGTGGCAGCAATCGGCTTCCAGCGCATCGTTGGGAAAACCGACCATGCGTATCAGCCGTTTTGGCTTGGCAGCGGCCAGGCCGAAGCGCTCGTCGAACAGCGACTCGCCCACTGACACGGTGATGGTCAGGTTGTCCGGCGTGACCACCGGGCCAAGGATGCCCGAATCCACCGGCGGCAGTTTCGGATCGACTTGAGCTACCGGGCCGCCCTGCATCAGGAAGGCGATGCGCGCGTTCAGCGTGCGGAACAGCCGCGCCAGGTCCTCGCGATCACTGGCCAGCACATCAAACGACACCAGCATGCCGGACGCCGGACGCGGAGTGACGATGCCGGTCTGGTGCTTGCCGTGGAACGCGTGGCGGTCTTCGGTCTTGTCGCTGCTCGGCGCTTCGGTGACTTGCGCGGGGCTCGCGGCCATCGCCGGGCAACTCAGTGCCGAGCCTGCCAGCGCGACACCGGCGGCGCCCATGCCCATCAATACCCGGCGACGCTGGAGGTTGAAGTGTTCTGAATCGTTCATCGGTTTGAGTCTTCTGCTTAAAGGCCGGAAAGGCCGAGGGCGGGATCGATGGCGTCGAGTGCGTCGGCCAGTGCCTTGGCCTTGTCGGCGATCTGCTTACGCTGCTCGGCGGTGACCGTGTCGTAGCTGGCGTAGCCGTCCTTGACCTTCAAACCGTCGAGTTCGGCGTCGAGGGCAGTGATCGCGTTGTCGATCTTCGGCAGCAGCTCAGCGGCGGACTTGGTCAGCAACGGACGCAACAGGTCGACGACTTTGCGCGCAGCAAAGAGGTTGGCGGCAAAGCCGTTCAGGTCGGTGTGGCTGTAGCGTTCTTCTTCACCGCTGCTGGCGCGCACATCGGCGAGGCTGTGGAGATTGCGCACGACAATGCTCACCAGTTGCTCCGGTGGCAGTGACTGGGCGAGCAGTTGTTGTTTCAGTGTGGTGACGTCGCTGCTCAGGCGCTGGGCAATCGGTGCCAGACCGTCGAGGTTGCGTTGCTGGAACAGTGCGTATTCGATCCGGTGGAAACCGCTGAAGGCCGGGTCCTGCTCACGTTTCTCGAAGTAATCGGCGCGGGCGTTGATCGCATTGTCCAGTTCCGCCAGACGCTGGGCGGCTGGAGCGATCCGTTGATAGGCTGCGCGAGCGGGCACATACAGCGCTTGTGCCTGGCTCAGGTCACCGGCGGCGATGGCTTGCTCAAGGGCGGCGACGGCTTTGATCAGCGCGCTGCCCTGGCTGCTCAGGTACACACGGAATTCCGACAAAGGCCCCACGAACGCGACCATCGACGGTTTGGCCTTGGCCGCCGCGTCGGAAGCGGCGGTCGGGGTCACGTGCAAAGTGCCGCGCGGGTTGCTCAGCAATCCGCAGGTGATCGCGTAGTCGCCGGGCAGCAGGTTGGCGTTGATCACCTGGCTTAGGCCCGGCGCGATGTTTTCCCGTTCTTCGACCACCAACACGCCGTCGAGGATTTCCCATTCCACCGCCCGATCCGAGCGATTGACGATGCGGAAACTGGCGCGGCCCGCCGGAACGGTCAGCGCATTTGGCTCGCAGCTGTGCGAGTGAATGGTCACCACCACTTCATCGTGGTGGGTCTGGCGCTTGGCGGCAGCCATTTTCGAGGCGTAGTAGAACAGGCCGCCGGCAGCGATCATCACGATCACCGAACCGGCCACCGCCCAGCGCAAGGCGCGAGGAGGCGAGGCCTGGGGAGGGGCTTGATTTGGCATGGGTGCCCTTACTGGCTGGAAACGGAAGAAGGTTGCTTGGCGAGTGCGGGCGCAGGGAGAAAGAACATCACCAACGCCACCACCAGGTAAATCAGATAGGCCCCGAGGGTGCTGACCGTCGGCGCATCCTGGTAACCGAACATGCCGGCGAGCACCGAACCCACCGGGCCGTCCATCGGCAGCGTCGCACTGAAATCGAAGAGCACGGTTTGCAGGTGATTCCACACCCCGGCCTCGTGCAGCGCCTGCACCGAGTTGGCGAGAATGCCGGCCGCCACCACCAGGATGAAAAGCCCGGTCCAGCGGAAGAACGCGCCGAGGTTCAAGCGCATGCTGCCGGTGTAGATGAGGAAGCCGACGATGATCGCCAGAATCAGGCCGAGGAGGGCGCCAATCGGAGCCGCCGGGCCTTCGCTCTGTTGGAACACGGCGAGCAGGAAGAACACCGTTTCCAGGCCTTCCCGTGCGACGGCGAAAAACACCATGGCGATCAACGCGGTCACCTGGTGTCTGGAACCGGTCAGCGCGTGATCGAGGGAGACGTGCAGCGAATGCTTGATTGAACGCGCCACTTTGCGCATCCAGAACACCATCGAGCTGAGAATGCCGACGGCCACCAGCCCGACCACGCCTTCAAACAGTTCCTGTTGTTTCTGCGGGAATTCGGCGCTGACCAGTTCCAGGCCGCCGCCCACCAACAGCGCCAGCGCAACGGCGAGGAACACGCCGATCCACACGGCGGGCATCCACTGGCCACGGCCGGTCTGCTTGAGGTAGCTGGCGATGATGCCAACGATCAGCGCGGCTTCAATGCCTTCGCGCAGCATGATCAGAAAAGGAACAAGCATTCAGCACCGTCTCGGGATTAGATAGGGTGCTAATTTGTAACATAATGACACTCATTCCCAAATGGCATTCATTGACATTTACCTGAACCTAGCCTGAACAACTCTAAAGATCACACCACCCCCTTGTAGGAGCGAGGCTTGCCCGCGAAGAACGATTACGCGGTTTCAGGGCAAGACCGAGTCGCCTGCTTCGCGGGCAAGCCTCGCTCCTACAGGATTGGGTCGCCGTGCGCTAATATGCCGGCACTCAAACAAGAACAAGGCCCACCTCGCTCAATGTCGGAAAAAGACACCATCGCCATTCAACTGGTGCGCGAAGCCCTGTTGCAAAGTTGCGCCCCCGGAGCCGCCACCGACGAGGTGTTGAACAAGGTCGGCATCGATCCGGCGCTGCTGCACACCACCGACGCCCGAGTCCCGGCCACGGCGTACGCGCGGCTATGGCGTTTGCTGGCCCGACGCGGGGATGACGAGTTTTTTGGCATGGACCCGCGCAAGCTCAAATCCGGCAGCCTTGAGTTTCTCTGTCGCAGCTCGATGATCCAGCCGAGCCTGGCGGCCGGCCTCACCTCTGGCCTGAGCTTCCTGTCGCTGATGCTCGATCGCATGCCCGCGCAGCTGGTTCATCAGCAAAGCCTGGCGGAGATCGTGTTGCTGGAAGACGACCAGGCGCCGCGCCGCGCCTTCACCTATTTCACTTACTGGATGATCGTGCATGGCGTCGCCTGCTGGCTGGCCGGGCGGCGCATTCCGATTCTGGCCATCGAACTGCGCTGTCCAGAGCCGGATTTCTGCGCTGACTATCAGGTGATGTTCTCCGAAAACCTGCGATTCGACCGACCGCGTACGCGGATGATTTTCTCGGCCGATTGCCTGGACCTGCCGATCAAGCGCAGCCCGGAGGAACTCAAGCGGTTCCTGGCCCATGCGCCGGCGAATATTCTGGTCAAGTACCGCGACCCGGAAAGCCTGGCGAGCCGGATCAAGCATGATTTGCGGCAGTTGCCCGCCGAGCAATGGCCGGAGACCGAACCGCTGGCGCAGCAACTGTGCATGTCGGCCTCGACCTTGCGCCGTCGGCTGGCGGAAGAAGGGCAGACCTACCAGGGGCTCAAGGACAGCGTGCGCAAGGAGTTGGCGATTGTGTGGCTGGCCGAGCCGCACATCAGCTTTGCTGAAATTGCCACCCGGTTGGGGTTTGCGGATGCGAGTTCGTTCTACAAGGCGTTTCGCAAGTGGTCGGGGTCTAATCCTGGGCATTACCGGAGTTTGATCCTCAACGAAGCCCACTGATCCGAGGATTGTGTTGATAGGGCCGGCCTCTTCGCGGGCAAGCCTCGCTCCTACAGGATTTTTGTGGTTTGTAATTATTGCGAACGACACACCACCCTGTAGGAGCGAGGCTTGCCCGCGAAGGCGCCAGTCCGGGCACCACACCCCTTGAACCTTGGCCAAACCAGTCAGACAACTTGATAGCTTTGACCATTGCCCCGATCCCCGCACAGGGCGAGTATTTCTGTGGTTTTTACGGTTCCCCCAACCTAATAAAAATACAGAGGGATTCTGGCAATGCGCGATTACTTGTCTGCCACGTCACAGTTCAATTATCAGCACACCGTCGACGCCGCTCTTACCGGTGATTTGACTGCCCTCAACGCCTGCGTCGAGTGTTGCGACCGGCATGCCTTGCCGGGGCGCATTGCGCTGTTCTGGGAAGGCCGCGACGGCACCAGTGCGACGTACACCTTCAGCGACCTGCAGGACAAGGCCGCGCGTTTTGCCAATTTCCTCTTGGCCCAAGGCGTGAAGAAAGGCGACAAAGTCGCCGGCCTGCTGCCGCGAAACATCGAATTGCTGATCACCGTCTTCGCCACCTGGCGTATCGGTGCGGTCTACCAGCCGCTGTTCACCGCCTTCGGCCCGAAAGCCATCGAACACCGCTTGAGCAGCTCCGGCGCCAAAGTCGTGGTGACCGACGCGGTCAACCGCCCCAAACTCGCTGAAGTCGCCGACTGCCCGACTATCGTCACCGTCGGCGGTGCGAAAGGCCAAGGCATCGTCCGTGGCGATTACAGCTTCTGGGCCGAGCTGGCCAATTATTCCGCCGAGTGTGAACCGGTGTTGCTGACCGGCGAAGACCCATTCCTGCTGATGTTCACCTCGGGCACCACCGGCCCGTCGAAAGCGCTGTCGGTGCCGCTCAAGGCCATCGTTGCCTTCGAAAGCTACACCCGTGACGCCGTGGACCTGCGCCCCGAAGACGCGTTCTGGAACGTGGCCGATCCGGGCTGGGCGTACGGCATCTATTTCGGCGTCACCGGGCCGATGGCGATGGGGCATCCGATCACCTTTTACGACGGCCCGTTCACCCTAGAAAGTACCTGCCGGGTCATCAACAAATACGGCATCACTAACCTCACTGGTTCGCCGACGGCCTACCGCTTGCTGATTGCCGGTGGCGACGAATTCGCCAAATCGATCAAAGGCAAGTTGCGCATCGTCAGCAGCGCCGGTGAGCCGCTGAACCCGGAAGTGATCCGCTGGTTCGCCGACAACCTCGGCGTGGTCATTCACGACCATTACGGCCAGACCGAACTGGGCATGGTCCTGTGCAATCACCACGGCCTGGAACACCCGATCCACATGGGCGCCGCCGGTTTTGCCTCGCCGGGCCACCGCATCGTAGTGCTCGACGATGAGTACAAGGAACTCGGCGTCGGCCAGCCCGGCATCCTCGCCATCGACCGCACCCAGTCGCCGATGTGTTGGTTCGCCGGTTACGAAGGCGCGCCAACCAAAGCCTTCGTCGGCAACTATTACCTGAGCGGCGACACCGTCGAGTGGAACCCGGACGGCAGCATCAGCTTCGTCGGGCGTAGCGACGATGTGATTACCACTTCCGGCTACCGCGTCGGCCCGTTCGACGTGGAAAGTGCGTTGATCGAACACCCGGCCGTGATCGAAGCTGCCGTGGTCGGCAAGCCCGATCCGGAACGCACCGAACTGGTGAAAGCCTTCGTGGTGATTTGTGAGCAATACCGCGCGACGCCAGAACTGGCCGAAGAGCTGCGTCAACACGTGCGCAAGCGTCTGGCGGCGCATTCGTACCCGCGTGAAATCGAATTTGTCAGCGAACTGCCGAAAACCCCAAGCGGCAAATTGCAGCGCTTTATCTTGCGCAACCAGGAAATCGCCAAGGCTCAAGAGGCCGCCGCGAAGAACGTTTCAGCTTGAATCAAGGAAACAATGATGCAGATCGAAAACAAGGTTTTTCTCGTCACCGGCGGTGCGTCGGGCCTCGGTGCGGCCACCGCTGAAATGCTGGTCGCGGCCGGCGCCAAAGTGATGCTGGTTGACATGAATGCCGAGGCTGTTGCGGCCCAGGCTGAACGTCTCGGCGCGCAAAGCGTGGTCGCCGACATCAGCGACGAAGCGGCCGCCGAAGCCGCCGTGCAAGCGACGGTGAAAGCCTTTGGTGGCCTCAACGGTCTGGTCAATTGTGCCGGCATCGTGCGGGGCGAGAAGATCCTCGGCAAAAACGGCCCGCATGCGCTGGCCAGTTTCAGCCAGGTGATCAACGTCAACCTGATCGGTAGCTTCAACATGCTGCGTCTGGCGTCGGCGGCCATCGCCGAAACCGAAGCGGATGCCGACGGCGAGCGCGGCGTAATCATCAACACCGCCTCGGCGGCCGCCTACGATGGCCAGATCGGCCAGGCGGCCTATGCCGCATCGAAAGGTGCCATCGTCAGCCTGACCTTGCCCGCTGCCCGTGAACTGGCGCGTTTCGGCATCCGCGTGATGACCATCGCGCCCGGCATCTTCGAAACGCCGATGATGGCCGGCATGACCCAGGAAGTCCGCGATTCTCTTGCCGCTGGCGTGCCGTTCCCGCCACGTTTGGGAAAACCGGGCGAGTATGCCGCGCTGGTCAGGCATATCATTGAAAACAGCATGCTCAATGGCGAGGTGATCCGTCTCGACGGTGCCTTGCGCATGGCCGCCAAATAAGGAGATCTGTCATGACTATTGCCAACGATCCCATCGTTATCGTCAGCGCCGTCCGCACCCCGATGGGCGGTTTCCAGGGCGAACTGAAAAGCCTGACTGCACCGCAACTCGGCGCTGCGGCGATTCGTGCAGCGGTTGAACGCGCCGGTATCGCCCCTGAATCGGTCGAAGAAGTGCTGTTTGGCTGCGTACTGCCCGCCGGCCTCGGCCAGGCCCCGGCGCGCCAGGCCGCGTTGGGCGCTGGGCTGGATAAATCGACTCGCTGCACCACCCTGAACAAGATGTGCGGCTCGGGCATGGAAGCGGCGATTCTGGCCCACGACATGCTGGTCGCCGGCAGCGCCGACGTGGTCGTCGCGGGCGGCATGGAAAGCATGTCCAACGCGCCGTACCTGCTGGACCGCGCCCGCAGCGGTTACCGTATGGGCCATGGCCGCGTACTCGATTCCATGTTCCTCGACGGCCTGGAAGACGCCTACGACAAGGGCCGCCTGATGGGCACCTTTGCCGAGGATTGCGCCGAAACCAACGGTTTCAGCCGCGAAGCCCAGGACGCGTTTGCCATCGCCTCGACCACCCGCGCACAGCAGGCGATCAAGGATGGCAACTTCAAGGACGAGATCGTGCCGATCACTGTGACTGTTGGCAAAGAGCAGGTGCTGATCAGCAACGACGAACAGCCGCCCAAAGCCAAACTGGACAAGATCACTTCGCTGAAACCAGCGTTCCGCGAGGGCGGCACGGTGACGGCGGCCAACTCCAGCTCGATTTCCGACGGTGCGGCGGCATTGGTGCTGATGCGCCGTTCCGAGGCTGAAAAACAAGGCTTGAAGCCGCTCGCGGTGATTCACGGTCACGCTGCGTTTGCCGATACCCCGGGCCTGTTCCCGGTGGCGCCGGTGGGTGCAATTAAGAAACTGCTGAAGAAAACCGGCTGGTCCGTGGACGACGTCGAGTTGTTCGAAGTCAACGAAGCGTTCGCCGTCGTCAGCCTCGTGACCATGACCAAACTGGAAATCCCTCACGAGAAGATCAACGTGCACGGTGGCGCTTGCGCCTTGGGCCACCCGATTGGTGCCTCTGGCGCGCGGATTCTCGTGACCTTGCTCTCGGCCCTGCGCCAGAAAGGCCTGAAACGCGGCGTTGCAGCCATCTGCATCGGCGGCGGCGAAGCCACGGCCATGGCCGTGGAATGCCTCTACTAAGGCCTGCATGAGGAGCAATGTAGGAGCTCTCGAGTGAAACGAGGCTGCGATCTTTTGATCTTGCTTTTAAAAGATCAAGATCAAAAGATCGCAGCCTCGTTTCACTCGACAGCTCCTACACAGCTCCTGCAGAGGCCATTGTATTTTTAAGGATTTGGCATGATTCCCAATGACGAACAACTTCAGATCAGCGACGCCGCCCGGCAATTCGCCCAGGAACGGCTGAAACCGTTCGCCGCCGAGTGGGACCGCGAGCATCGCTTCCCCAAGGAAGCCATCGGCGAGATGGCCGAGCTGGGTTTCTTCGGCATGCTGGTGCCAGAGGAGTGGGGTGGTTGCGACACCGGCTACCTGGCCTACGCCATGGCCCTGGAAGAAATCGCCGCCGGTGACGGCGCCTGCTCGACCATCATGAGCGTGCACAACTCAGTGGGTTGCGTGCCGATCCTCAAGTACGGCAACGACGACCAGAAAGAACGCTTCCTCAAGCCTTTGGCCAGCGGTGCAATGCTCGGCGCTTTCGCCCTGACCGAACCGCAAGCCGGTTCCGACGCCAGCGGACTGAAAACCCGCGCGCGTCTGGAAGGCGATCACTACGTACTCAACGGCTGCAAGCAGTTCATCACCTCCGGGCAGAACGCCGGGGTGGTGATTGTGTTTGCCGTGACCGACCCGAGTGCTGGCAAGCGCGGCATCACGGCGCTGATCGTGCCGACTGATTCGCCGGGCTACAAAGTCGCGCGGGTCGAAGACAAGCTCGGTCAGCACGCCTCAGACACCTGTCAGATCCTGTTCGAGGACGTCAAAGTGCCGGTGGCCAACCGGTTGGGCGAGGAAGGCGAAGGTTACCGGATCGCCCTGGCCAACCTCGAAGGCGGCCGCGTCGGCATTGCTTCGCAATCGGTGGGCATGGCCCGCGCTGCGTTTGAAGCAGCCCGCGACTACGCCCGTGAGCGTGAGAGCTTCGGCAAGCCGATCATCGAACACCAAGCGGTCGCGTTCCGCCTGGCAGACATGGCCACTCAGATTGCCGTGGCGCGGCAGATGGTGCATTACGCAGCGGCCCTGCGGGACAGCGGCAAACCGGCCCTGGTCGAAGCGTCCATGGCCAAACTGTTCGCCTCGGAAATGGCCGAGAAGGTCTGCTCCTCAGCGTTGCAAACCCTCGGCGGTTACGGTTACCTGAACGACTTCCCGCTGGAGCGGATCTACCGCGACGTGCGGGTGTGCCAGATCTACGAAGGCACCAGCGATATTCAGCGCATGGTTATTTCGCGCAATCTTTAAAGTGAACCCCTGTAGGAGCTGTCGAGTGAAACGAGGCTGCGATCTTTTGATCTTGCTTTTAAAAAGATCAAGATCAAAAGATCGCAGCCTCGTTTCACTCGACAGCTCCTACAGGGGATCGATGCTTACAAAGTACTTAGGAGTTAGTGATGAGTTACGAAACGATTTTGCTGGAAACCCATGGTCGCGTGGGCCTGATTACCCTCAACCGTCCGCAAGCGCTGAACGCGTTGAATGCGCAGATCGTCAGCGAACTGAACCACGCCCTCGATGGCCTGGAAGCCGATTCGAACATCGGCTGTATCGTGCTGACCGGCTCGAAAAAAGCTTTCGCCGCCGGTGCCGATATCAAGGAAATGGCCGAGCTGACCTACCCGCAGATCTATCTGGACGACCTGTTCAGCGACAGCGATCGCGTGGCCAACCGCCGCAAGCCGATTATTGCTGCGGTCAACGGTTTTGCCCTGGGCGGTGGTTGTGAACTGGCGCTGATGTGCGATTTCATCCTCGCCGGTGATAACGCGAAATTCGGCCAGCCGGAAATCAACCTCGGCGTGCTGCCGGGCATGGGCGGCACCCAGCGCCTGACCCGCGCCGTGGGCAAGGCCAAGGCCATGGAAATGTGCCTGAGCGGTCGTTTGATTGATGCGGTAGAAGCCGAGCGCTGCGGGATTGTTGCGCGGATCGTGCCGGCGGATGAACTGCTGGAAGAAGCGTTGAAAGTCGCAGCGTTGATCGCCAAGAAGTCGTTGCCGATTGCGATGATGGTCAAGGAAAGCGTCAACCGCGCATTTGAAGTGAGCCTGTCCGAAGGCGTGCGCTTTGAGCGTCGGGTGTTCCATGCGGCGTTTGCGACGCAGGATCAGAAGGAAGGGATGGCGGCGTTTATTGCCAAGCGTGAAGCCGAGTTCACCGGTAAGTAATGCTGCGTATTTGATGACGCCTTCGCGGGCAAGCCTCGCTCCTACAGGGGAATGCAAACCAATGTAGGAGCGAGGCTTGCCCGCGAAGCTTTTAGGGTTTTAAACCTGGTAGTTTTTCAGTTCCCGGGCAATCACCATCCGCTGAATCTCGCTCGACCCCTCATAAATCTGCGTAATCCGCGCATCGCGGTAATACCGCTCCACCGGATAATCCTCCAGATACCCGTACCCGCCATGAATCTGCATCGCCGAAGAACACACTTTCTCGGCCATCTCCGACGCAAACAGCTTGGCCTGCGAAGCCTCGGACAGGCACGGCTTGCCGGCACTGCGCAGGCGCGCGGCATGCAGAATCAGCAAACGCGCCGCGTTCAGCCGGGTGTGCATGTCGGCCAGCAGGTTGGCGATGCTCTGGTGCTCGATGATCGGCTTGTCGAACTGCACCCGATCCCGAGAATACGCCAGCGCCGCTTCGAACGCCGCCCGGGCAATGCCCAGCGCCTGCGCGGCGATGCCGATGCGGCCGCCTTCGAGGTTGGACAGGGCAATCGCCAGTCCTTTGCCGCGATCACCCAACAGATTGGCTTCGGGAATCGTGCAGTTGTTCAACGTTACCGCACACGTATCCGAGGCGCGAATGCCCATTTTGTGTTCGGTGCGGTCGACGATAAAACCGGCGGTATCAGTCGGCACCAGAAACGCCGAGATGCCTCGCTTGCCCAGGTCCGGATCGGTCACGGCGAACACAATCGCCAGTTTTGCCCGTTTGCCGTTGCTGACGAATTGCTTGGCGCCGTTGATCACCCACTGACCGTCGCGCAGTTCGGCGCGGGTGCGCAAATTGTGCGCTTCGGAGCCGGCTTGCGGCTCGGTCAGGCAGAAGCAGCCGATCGCCTGGCCGCTGGCCAGGTCCGGTAGCCAGGTCTGTTTCTGTTCTTCGGTGCCGTAGTTCAGGACCGGCCCGCAACCCACGGAATTGTGGATGCTCATTAGCGCGCCCGTGGCGCCGTCGCCGGCCGAAATCTCTTCCACCGCCAGCGCATAGGCAACGTAGTCGACATAGGTGCCGCCCCATTCTTCCGGCACCACCATGCCCAGCAGACCCAGCTCACCCATCTTCGCGACCAGACCGTCATCGATCCAGCCGGCCTTTTCCCAGGCTTGTGCATGGGGCGCGATCTCGCCACGGGCAAAGTCCCGGGCCATGTCGCGGATCATGACTTGTTCTTCGCTCAATTCGATATCGTGCATGGCTCAGTTCCCGCTCTGGTCAAAACCGCTGAAGAAGCTCGCGACGTGCCCGGCGTCCAGCGCCTGTAAGGTCGGCGGGTTCCAGCGCGGTTGCTTGTCTTTATCGATCAGCAAGGCGCGCACGCCTTCGATCAGGTCGCCGCGCTCGAACCACTGACGGTCCAGGTGCAGCTCAAGGGCGAAGCAGTCTTCCAGACTCAAGTGCCGACCGCGACGCAGCATTTCCAGGGTCACGCCCATCGCCAGCGGCGAACGGCTTTCCAGAAGGTCAGCGGTGCTCAGGGCCCATTCATGGCTGTCGGCGACCGTCACTTCACGCAGTTGCTCAACAATACTCGGCACGTCGGGCAGGGCGAAGAAGTGATCGATGGCCGGGCGCAGCGCTTTTAATGGCGCGTCAGGCAGTTGTTGCACGGCGAGTTTCGCCAGCAGGCCTTGCAGGTCCTTGAGCGGCGAGTCGCTCCATTCGAGCAGATCGAGTTGCTCGTCGAGACTGCTCAGCTTGTCGCTTTCCAGGTACCAGTCGGCCAGACCGCAATAAAGCGCATCGGCCGCGCGGATCTGCACGCCGCTGACGCCCAGGTAAATCCCCAGTTCACCAGGCACCCGTGGCAGGAAGTGACTGCCGCCAACGTCCGGGAAATAACCGATGGCCACTTCCGGCATCGCCAGACGGCTTTTCTCGGTGACCACCCGCAAGTCAGCGCCTTGCACCAGGCCCATGCCGCCGCCGAGGACAAAACCGTCCATCAAGGCCAGCACGGGTTTGCGGTAGTGGTGAATGGCGAGGTCGAGGGCGTATTCCTCGACGAAGAAATCCTGATGCAGCGTGTCGCCGCTTTTGAAACTGTCATACAGCGAGCGAATATCGCCCCCGGCGCAAAAGGCCTTTTCACCAGCCCCGCGCAACACCACCGCGTGTACGTCGCAATCCTGCGCCCAGGCATCGAGCTGACGCTGCAGGTGGCGGACCATGTCCAGGGTAATGGCGTTGAGACCGGCGGGGCGATTGAGGGTCAGGTGACCGATGTGGTTGCGAACCTCGGCCAACACTTCGATTTGAGTGGCATCCATGGACGAAGTCCCTTTCGATGAAACCTGAGCAGTCATCACTAACTCCCTGCTTTTATTGTTCTTTATAGAGAAGCTCGCGCGCGAGCGATGCCGGATCGTAACAGTGCAAATTTGTGATGTACAACCGGGATATGTGCAGGGTTAGTTTGCGTTTTTGCCTTACGGCAAGATCAAAAGATCGCAGCCTCGTTGCACTCGACAGCTCCTACAGGGATCACATTTATCAATGTAGGAGCTGTCGAGTGCAACGAGGCTGCGATCTTTTGATCTTTTCAGCCACGCAATCGCATTTGCAGGGTTCGCACGCACAGCAGCAACGCCTGTCTGGCCTCATCAAATTTCGCCGGATAGTTGATGAAACCGTGGTGCATGTCCGGGTATTCCTTGTGCTGAACCGGCACCTCGGCCTCCGTTAACCGGCGTACGTACGCTCGGCCTTCGTCCCGTAACACATCGTACCCGGAGGTGATGATCAATGCCGGCGGCAAGCCTTTGAGGTTCTCCTGGTTTACGGGTGAAAGTCTGGGATCAGCCCGGGACACGCCGGGCGGCACATAGTGATCGATGTACCACTCGAGCATTTTTCCGGTCAGGCCATGGCCTTCAGCGAATGCCTTGTGCGAAGGGTTTTTGGTCAGGCAATCGAGTAACGGGTAAAGCAGCAGTTGAAACACGATGTGCGGTCCACCGCGAGCCTGGGCCCACTGAGCGATGACGGCCGCCAGCCCACCACCCGAGCCACCGCCGGCGACCGCCATTCGCGTAGGGTCCAACTCCATTCCCGGGCCGTTATCGACGACCCACTGCGTCGCTGCGCAGCAATCGTCTACCGCTGCAGGGAACATGTGTTCCGGAGGCCGCGCGTAGTCCACGGCTACCACGGCGCAGCCTGCCCATTCACACATGTGTCGGCAGAATCCGTCGTGGGTGTCCAGATCGCCGGTGACCCAACCGCCGCCGTGGAAAAACATCAGCACCGCAAAGGGCCCGGGGCCGGCGGGGGTGTAAAGCCTTAGCGGTAGGGGACGCCCGTGGCTTTGGATCGACAGGTCGCGAACGCTGACGACCATCAACTCGCGAAGCGCTGTTCTGGCGGTTTCGACGGCAGGTCCCGAATCCTGCTGATTGGCCGTCATAGTTCAATCTCACAGGCCGTTGCTTCGGTGGTCATCTCAACCACATATTCTTTACTGATCAATTCGCTGACTGCCAGACACATCAATGTCGGTGGGTGGCCCTTGAAAAACTTTTTGTGCGCCCTCGCAATGTCCGGCCAGAACTTCATGCTTGTCGTATAAATGCGAATCCCGATGATGCTTCGCCGATCTACGCCAAGCTGCTTGATTGACGTCTCTATGATCTCCAGGCAGCGCAGGGTCTGTTTGTATGCATTTCCGGGTTTGAATGGCTTGCCCTTGTCATCAAACGCCACGGTGCCACCCATCAAAATGCGCTCACCCACACGGATTGCCCGGCAATATCCAGCCATTTTTTCCCAGATTGCCTGCGAGTAAACCCGTTGAATTTTCATTGCTCAACTCCCTTGCCCAGATCGATGGGCAGTGTTTTCAATCCACGAAACTGCAGGTTGTTTTCACGCCAGATCACAGGATTGCCCGCCATCAGCTTCAATTCGGGAAAACGCTGGAACAGCGAGATGAAGACGACTTCCGCTTCAAGGCGAAACAATGCAGTGCCCATGCAAAAATGCTCACCGCGACCAAACGCCAGATGATCGTTAGGCTTGCGGCGTATATCGAATTGTTCGGGGTCGGGAAATTTTTCGGGGTCGCGATTGGCGGAACCGCGCATCAGGTAAACCAGCTGGCCTTTGCTCATCGTCACACCGTCGATCGTGACGTCTTCTTTGAGCACCCGATGACTGAATGATCCGGCGGAATCGAAGCGCAGCATCTCCTCGATGGCCTGTTTGATCAGATCAGGGTTGGCCTTGAGCGCGGCAAATTGCTCGGGATGTTCGAGCAAATGCAGCAAGCCGATGCACAGCTGGTCAGCGCTGGTGGTGTAGCCGGCGACAAGAATGAAGACGATCTGTGCCAGCACCTTATCGGTGCTTGAACCGCTTTCAAGGCTGGCCTCGAGTACCCGGCTCACCAGGTCGTCTTCGGGTTGTTTGCGGCGTTGCTCGATGACCTCGGCAAAATACGCATACATTTCCTCGACACCTTTGAGCGCCTGTTCAGGCCCATAGTCAGGGTCCAGGCTGCCAACCAGGAAAATCAGAATGTCATCGGTCCAGCGCCTGAGCTTGAGCGCGTCTTCGCGCGGAATGCCGTAGAGATGGGCCAGGATCAGTGCGGGAACACGGTTGAACAGATTGGCCATCAGGTCTGTTTGCCCTTTGAGCCCGGACAGTTCTCCCTTGGTGATGTCTTCAACAATCGCACGCAAGGATTCAATGGTGCGGGGCGTGAAGGCTTTGCCCAGCAGATGACGACTGTCCTTGTGCGCAGGGCCATCCTGCGAGTACATCCATTCGGAAGCGAGGCTGACGAACGTTGCCAGTTGCGCGCGTTTTTCCGGTGGCACCTGCGCATCGACCAGTTGTTGCATGCGGTCCGAGGAATAGCGTTGGGTGTCGGCCTGCGCGGCGAACACGTCGCTGTATCGGGTCAGAAACCACGCCTTGAAGTGAGGGCACCAATACACCGGCTGATGTTCACGCAACCAGGCGTACGCACGATAAGGATTGCGAATCGTCTCGCGGCAGGTGAAGTCGAGCGATGGAATGTCCGGTTCCTCGTACAACGCTGCCGTGAATTGCTGCAGATAGTCCGGATCATCGATGGGTGCGCTGATCAGTTCCGGCGGCGGCGCCAGCATTGCCGCCAGCAGAGCCAACTGATCTTCAGTCGCATGTCCATTCAGGTCACTACTGTCCGCGCTCAGCCCGCCCTCGCTTAAAGGCTCTGCAAACACATGGACAAGGTCGTGGATCATTTCCGGCGAAACGAGCGGGTGACGCTGCACTTCGGTGATGATCAGGTCGAGCGCCCGGGCATAGGTCAGTGCCACCGCCTGACGATGTGAAATATCACCTGGATTGTGGCAACGCTCGACAATCGTCTTCTCGATGCGCTGAGCGATATTGTCCGTGGGCCTGGAGGCAAAGCGCGGGCGAGTTAGCGCATCCCGGGCAACCTGATAGGCCATGACACTGTTATCACCGGCAAAGGTGATGCTGATTTCGCAATCGATACATAACGTGACGATCTGGTTGTAGTGATGAAAACCCTGAGAACCACAGAGCTCGCGGCACCTGCGCATCACGTCCAGCCCCATCCAGGTGCCGACACTTTTGGCGATGGCCGCGAGAATGTGCAGTTCCTTGCGTCTGTCCGGTTGATCCCACAGTGCTTCGAAGCGCGAGAGGATGGCTTGCTCCAGAAGCTTCAGTGCGAGCGCTTTCAGCTGTTCGACATAGAGGCGTTGCCGAATCAGGGGTTTGGCCAGCAATGGCTCGCTGTTGTCGGCGTTGTTTACCTGTCGATGGCAGACAAAGCGATACGCCAGATGCGTGCACAGACCGGCACCGCCACGCGCCGCCGCCAGCAGAAACAGGCGCTCCTGGATGAAAGTCTCCATGGCGCGGGTGGCGCGTTGATCCCGTGGAATGTCACTGACGAACTGACCTTCAGGGGTGAACCGGGCGTGCCGTTGCATCATCGCGTCCAGCGGCAGTTTCATCTCGCAGAAACGAATGCCCGCCACTTGATTAGCGTGAATCCCGCCTTTGGGGTCGCAGGCCATGACTTTGACGCCAGGTAGCAGCGGGCCATTTTCCTGTTGGCGGATGACCACCCGCAACCAGTGCAGCCCCTCGTCCTTGCCATCGACCAGCAAACGCGCGAGCACCATCACCACGTGCGCCGCGTGCAGTGCGTTGCCGATCCAGAACTTGCACGCTGCAGGTGATGGCGTGTGCAAGGTCAGGCACTGGTTGAGGCGATCGTGAGTGACCGTGGTTTGCAGATTCCGGACGTCGGAGCCGCTGTTGATCTCGGTGCAACCGAACGCGTACACCGCGCCCATCTCGATGACTTCCTGACGGTAGCGCGCGACTTGCAGCGCATCACCCTGAGCGAACAAGGCGTTGCCGGCGATCATGTGGTCGACGATCGAGGAGAACAACGCGTAGTCAAAGGCACCGATGTGGCCAAGACACTCGATCATCTGTCGGAAGTCTGACTGGCGGGCCTGACCGAGCCACGTGTCATTGGTGATCAGGCCTGCCCGGACGATTTCACGCATGCGCGCGATTGTCAGGTCCATGTAATCGCGCAGTGGCAGTTGATGGCGGACCCGCGCATCGAACTCAGGGCCTTGCAGCATTTTCAGCAGTGGATCGCTCATGAAACATCCCTCTCTTGGATTTCGAAATACGGTTTCGAAACCACCAGAGCCAGAGGGCTGGCGAGCAGAGAACAACCGAATCCTGCGAGTACGAATCACGTACCCGAAGCATTCGCGGACAGCAAGATACGCGAAGGACTGCGTGTTGTTTTTCCGGGAGACGCGGTTCTGTCAAAGCGCGAAGGCAGCGTCGCCACTCGACAATGTCGAGTGTTTCTCCATAGCCAGACTTCTTCCATGTCATCGCTACTGGACGTTACGGCGCGCCAGACTTCGTAGTGAAAGGCAGACAACTCTATGCGGTACATGCCTGACTTTAGCCGCAGATTGACTCCAGGCAAGGTGCATTACTGACCGTCGGTCGATCCCTGTGACGCTATGTGCGAGGCGACAACACTTCACCAATGCTGCGACGTTTGGCGTGCAACTCACTGATATGAATCAGTTGTTCAAGGTCTTCCGGGGTGACATCGAAGAACGCTTCCATCTCCGCCAACGCCAGTTTCAAGTCCTGCGCGGTGATGGCCTGACTGTCGATCGGTGGATGATCGGCCGGCACCACGGCCACCGGTTCGCCGGCGCGTTTGGGGTAACGGATGCGGGTCAGGTTGTTGTAGACCAGAGCGCTGAGCAGCATGGTCGTTGCCGCGAGCATCACCGGGCCGAGGGCTTTCCAGTCCAGGGCAATGGTCGCCGGGTCTGCCAACACCAACAGCAGCGCCAAGGCCCCGGCCGGCGGGTGCAGGCAACGCAGCCAGCACATCAGAATCAGCGCCATGCCCGCCGCCAGGCAGGCGCTGCCGAGGGTGCGTCCGAGTACGTGAGCGACCAGCAGCGATACGACGCCGGCGCTCAAGTATCCGCCCAGAATCGACCACGGCTGGGCAAGCGCGCCGGAGGACACCGCGAATAGCAACACGGCAGAGGCCCCCAGCGGACCAATCAAATGCTGGGCCACTTCGATGCCGAATACCTGAGCGCACAGCCAGACGCTGAACATCGTGCCCAAGGACATGCCGATGGCGGCGCGGCTCCATTCGGAAGGACGAGTGTTAATGGCGGCGGGTAACCAGCGAGCGAGCATAAGGCAAACGATCCGTTGGCAAAAAGTCAGGCAAAAAAAAGGCTTAACTGGGAAACCCAGAAAGCCCTTGAAGGTGTTCCAACTATTGGGGGAGGAACAGGGCACAGTGTGCCGTGCATTCCCGATGCTGACAAATTCATATTAATGCAGCTTGAGTGCATTATTTTTGCTGTAAAGCAACTCGGCGACCACTCATGAAACACAGGAACCCACCGATGGCGGTCAATGCGCTCAGGGCATAAAACATCGTCGGTGCCGGCGTGTGCATCAGCAGGAATCCGCAAATTACCGGGCTCAGCGCACCGCCGAGGGCGGCGAGGTTCTGCGCGCCGTAGTAACTGCCGCGCAGTTCTTCCGGGGCCAGGGTGTCGACGAAGAGGAATTCGGCGGGGTATATGATCATTTCACCGAGGGTGAAGATGAACATTGCCACGCACCAGCTCACCAGGCTGTCGGCCAGGCTGAAGCCTATCAGCCCGACGATAAACAGGCTGGTGCCGCCCGCGATCCAGTAACGCAGTTGTTCGCGTTTGAGGAAACGACCGATCTGGTATTGCAGCAGGATCACGCTGATGGCGTTACAGGCGAGCAGGGCGGCCATGGTTTCCAGCGCCCGTTTGGAGTCGTGAGTCACCAGCAGGTATTGCGACAGGTACAAGGTGAAGCGGCCGTGGACCACCGTGCTGAGCAGGCAGCCGCAGGTGAACATGATCAGCGTGCGGTCGTTCTTCAGGGTGATCAGCGTCTTGAGAAAACTTTGCGGTTGGCCGATCGCGGGTGTCGGGGCCGAGTCCTTAGGGATTCCGATCATCAGGAAAATACTGAAGAAGGCGATGCCGCCGGCAATCAGGAACGGCGCAATCGGGTACACGCCGGCAATCACCACGCCGAGCATCGGGCCGGTGGCGTAGCCGATGTTGGTCAGGGTGTAGCGCAGCGAAAAGGCTTTGGCGCGTTGGCCCATGGGCAGGTTTTCACTGAGGATCGCCTTCGATCCGATCAGGAACAGCGCCGAGGCGGTTTCGGTGATGACCAGGGTCGCGGTGGTCAGGTAGAGGTTTTCGGCGAAGGTCAGCAACACAAAGCCGATGGCGCTGGAGAGCATGGCGAGGATCAGCAGCCGACGCTTCTCGAGGCGGTCGATGATGTAACCGCCGTAGAGCGCGAGCAGGGTGGCGATGAACACCGCGATGCCCAGCAGCAAACCGACGTCCTGTTGGTTGAGGCCGAGTTTGTTGCTCAGGAACAGGGTGAGCAACGGGCTGGTGATGGCGCGGCTGACGACGATGGTCAGCGAAACGATCATCAACCGGCGGATTACGAGCGAGTAAGTGGCCACGGTGGGGCAAATGTCCTTATTTAGTTTTTGTAGTGTTCGAAGGGATACCGAGTCGCCTTCATTCGCGGGCAAGCCTCGCTCCTACAGGGTGTTGGTGTCCGCATGATCAACGCATGACCTGTAGGAGCGAGGCTTGCCCGCGAAGAGGCCCGCACAGGCAAGACACCGATTCCAGCTCATCCAGCCGCCACAGCTGCTTGAGCAGTTCTTGCGCTTGCTCCCGCGGCATCACCCGCGTCGCCAAGCTGAAAAACTTCTCCTCCAGCGCCGCATCACTCAACGGATTCCCCGGCGCACCCAGTGGCGGGTCGACACACAGACTCGCCTGCCGACCGTCCACGGTCCGCAGGCTGACGACGGGCTCGCCATCCTCTGACAGTTGCGGGTCCACTTCAAGACGGATGCGCGACATCCACTGAGCAATCCGCGGATCACTCCGTTGTGCCTCGTCATAAGCCTCCAGCCGGCAATGCCCATGCACCAGACGGGCGGCGAGGGCATACGGCAGGCTCATCTGCGCCGCTGCCAGTGTGCTGACGTCCCGGCCACCGCACATGTCCTGAAGAAACCCGCACAACGAGACGTCGATGTCTTCGATTTGATCGGCGCCAACCTGCAATTGATCCAGCAACACCCCCAACGCATCGATTGCCGAATGCGTGCCCCGGCACGCGGCGTAAGGCTTGATCGAGCAACGGGAGAGTTTCCACACAACGCCCAGATCCGCATCAAGTGCGCCAGGGTCTGACGCCACGCCGGCCAGGGTTCTGAGAAAACCGCCCCAGACATCCTCGAACAACTTCTTCGGCCCGCTGATGCCTTGTTGAGCAAACCGCGCCGCCAGCACTCCACCTTCGGTCGCTCGACCGCTGTGCAGCTTTTTACTCTGCGAACCGTCGTGGATGAAGGCCCACAAACCGCCGCTGAAACTCCCAGCGATACCCAGAGCCGACACGGTTTGCGCAGTGTCCAGGCCGAGAATTCGCGCACTTGCCGCTGCGGCGCCGAACACTCCGCAGGTCGCGGTCGAATGCCAGCCAGCGCCGTTGTGCGCCGAGTAACCGCCGCAGGCTTCGAGTACGCGACGGCCGACTTCGTAGCCAATCACCACCGCAGTGATCAACTCGCGACCGTTGACCGGTTTCGTCTGCATCGACACCGCAGCCATCACCGCCGGCAACACCACTGCGCCGGAGTGATCGCAGCCGCCGGTGTCGTCCAGCTCCAGGGCATGGGCGGCGATGCCGTTGAGGATCGCCGCTTGAGCGGCGCCCATTCGCAAGTCAGTGCCCCAGACCAGGGTGTCGCCAGCTTCACCTGCAAATACCTGACGCGCCTGTTTCGCCACTTCGCTATCAGCCCCGGCCAAGGTCACGCCGAAGGTGTCGAGGATGTGTCGCCTGGCTTGCGCCACCAAGGCCGGTGGCAAGTCTTCAAAACGGGTGTCGACGCAAAACTGCGCCAGTCGCTGCATGCGTTCAGTCATACGAGGTAATCTCGATAATGGCGCTCATACACCGATGCCGGGTGGTCCTCGGTCACGGGTGCTGCCGAATCCGCCCACCATTGCGCGACCTCGCCAGCCGTGGCGATCCACACGTCATCGTGCTGCTGGATGCCCTGCAGCAATTCACGCAACACACCAATCCGCCCCGGCGTGGCAATGATTTCCGGGTGCAGGCGCAGCACGTAACACAGGCCAAAGCGATGAAACCCGGCGAAGTCCATTTGCAGGTTGCCCAGCGTGTGGCTGTAAGAAGCGATCCGCGATTGCGCTGGCGGCACCGCCGGGCTGAGGTTGAAGGCGAAGTAGGGTTCGTCTTCCAGTTCGTAGTGCAACGGCAGCTCGATGACTTCGGGGGCCGTGGGATGAGCAAATGGCAAGTCATCGCCGCGCCACGATGAAGACCAGCGAATGCCTTGAGCCCTCAACGCTTCGATGAAGCCTGGCGCACCGTTACCGGCCGGGATGCGAAACCCGGTCGGCCGTTGGCCGGTCAACGCTGTCAGTGCTTCGCATCCTTTGGCGATCTCGGCGCTTTGCTCCGCCAGATCGAGCAGGTCGTAGTTCTGATGGCGATAACCTGCGCAGGCGATCTCGTGTCCGCCGGCCTGAATCGCCCGGATGTGCTCCGGGTTTTCCTCGGCGACGGTGCCGGGGATGCACCAGCTGCTTGTTACGCCGAGTTCGGTGAACAAACCGAGCAAACGGTCGACGCCACGTTGGCTGCCGTAACGCCAGACCGACAGCGTCTTGTCGCGCCCGGCGACTTCCGGCGCTTGGGTCAGGATGCCGTGGATGTCGTTGTAATCGACGGTCAGGATCACGGCGCAGCGGTAGCCTTGGGGCCAGACGGTGGAATCAGCCATGGTGATGCTCCTTGAGCCACCACTGGGCGACATCGCGGCAGGTGGCAAACCACACGTCGTCGCGCTGACGCATGTGTTCGAAGAGTTTTTCCAGCAGCAGGATGCGCCCCGGTTTGCCGGTGATCTTGGGGTGGAACAGGGTGGTCAGGCACAGCCCTTCGTTCATCGCACCGTCGTATTCACGGCGCCAGTTGTCGAGGGTCAGTTCGTAGCTGGCGGTGCGGTCCAGCCCGGAAGGGAAGTCCGGCGCGCGGGTATAGGCGAGGGAGGCGTAGTCGTCCATTTCCCAGCGGCCGGGGATTTCCACCAGCGGCGTCTCGTAGCCCGGTACTTTTACCAGGTACGGGCGGTCATCGCCGCGCATGCTGCTGGAGTAGGTCACGCCGGCTTCCACCAGCATGGCCGGGGTCTCGGCCCGCCAGTCGCCGGACGGCGTGCGGAAACCTTCGGCGCGGATGTTCAGGTATTTCCAGAACACCTCGCGGGATTTCTTCATCACGGCCTTTTGCTGTTCCAGCGTCAGGGCGTAAAAGGATTCGTGTTTGTAACCGTGGTATGCCACTTCGTGCCCGCGCTCGACAATCGCCTGGCACTGTTTCGGCCAGTTTTCCACGACCCAGGCCGGGACAAAAAACGTCGTCGGGATCCGGTAGTCGTCGAGCAGGTCGAGGATTCGCGGCAGGGCCCGGTAAGGACCATAACCGCCGAAACCGAAGTACTCGGGCTTGCGCCAGATCGAGCCGTTGAGCATGGCATCGCCGGTCGGGCCGTCAAGGTCGAAGGCCAGGGCGAGGCAGGCTTTGTGCTGCTCGGGCCAGGTTGGGTGTGGCGAGGAGGACATCAGTGGCTCTCCATTTATTTATCGATAAAACACAGTCCCTGTAGGAGCGAAGCTTGCTCGCGAAGAGGCCAGTACATTCAACATCTCTGTTGACTGAAACACCGCCTTCGCGGGCAAGCCTCGCTCCTACAGGGCAAGCATTACTTGCCGGCGTTGATGGTTACGGTTTTGATTGCACCCAGTTCCAGGTCCCATTTTTTCAGGATGGTCTGGTAACTGCCGTCATCCACCATGCTCTGCAACGCGACTTTCACCGCTTCGCTCAGCTCAGGTTTTTTCTTGCTCACGCCCAGTCCGGTGAACTGCTGGGAGATCGGCAGGCCCACGGTCTTGTACATGTCCTTTTCCTGGGTCTTGAGGTACGGCAGGGTTTCGCTGCCTTGCATCGCGGCATCGATACGGCTCTGACGCAGCTGGGCGCGGGCATCGGCCGAGCCTTCGGTGCCGACCACGACGATGGCCGGTTTGCCGGCGGCTTCGCAGTGAGCCTTGCTGTATTCAGCGATTTCCGCCGGGAAGGTGGTACGGCGGCTGGTGCCGACTTTCTTGCCGCACAGGTCGGTGATCTCGTTGAAGTCCTTGTTCTTCTGCAAGGTGTAGAACTGCGGGCCGCTGGTGAAGTAGTCGACGAAGGTCACGCTGGCCTGACGCTCGGCAGTGTCGGTCATGCCTGACATCACCATATCCACGCGGTCGGTGGTCAGCGCGTTGATCATTTGCTCGAAGCCGGTTTCCTGCCATTTGATCTTCACGCCCAGACGTTCGGCCAGGGCGTTGCCCAGGTCAACGTCGAGACCGGTGAGGGTGTTGGTGGCCGGGTCCTTGAAATCCATCGGCGGGTAGTTCGGCATGATGGCTACCACGACCTCGCCTTTTTCCTTGATGCTGGCTGGAAGCTCAGCGGCGAAGGTGAAGCCGGATGCCATAACGCTTGCGAGTACTGCGGGGATCACTATGTTCTTCATGGTCGTTCTCTTATGAGTGTTGTTACGCCAGCTGGCGCTTAAGTTCGAACGGCAGAAATGAAGCTTTGGGTGCGCGGGTTTTGCGGACTTATTAGTATTTCTTCGGGGCTTCCAGCCTCCACGATCTGCCCGCCGTCCATGAACACCATGCGGTTGGAAACCTCGCGAGCGAAGCCCAGTTCATGGGTGACGACGATCATGGTCATGCCGGTGTGCGCGAGGTCGCGCATCACCGACAGCACCTCACCGACCAGTTCCGGGTCGAGTGCCGAAGTGGGTTCATCGAACAGCATCAGCTTGGGGCGCATGGCCAGGGCTCGGGCAATGGCGACGCGTTGTTGCTGACCACCCGACAGCTCGATCGGGTAGCTGTCGCGCTTGTCGGCCAGGCCGACGCGGGCGAGCAGTTCCAGGGCTTCTTCGTGCGCCTCTTTGGGCGAGCGCTTGAGCACCTGGCACGGCCCTTCAATGATGTTTTGAAGCACAGTCATGTGCGGGAACAGGTTGAAGCGCTGGAACACCATGCCGGTGGACAGGCGTTGACGGGCGATCTGCGACTCGTTGAGTTCGTGCAGTTTGTTGCCGACGACGCGGTAGCCCACCAGTTCGCCGTCGACCCAGAGGCCGCCCTTGTCGATCTTTTCCAGCTGGTTGACGCAACGCAGCAAAGTACTTTTGCCGGAGCCGGACGGGCCGATGATGCACAGCACTTCGCCTTGCTCGACTTCGATGTTGACGTCCTTGAGCGCGTGGAACTGGTCGTAATACTTGTTCAGGCTCACGGCCTTGACGATGCTTCTCATGTCGAATTCCTCAAGAACGCTTGCCGGCGCCGCGAGCGAAACGACGCTCCAGACGGCTTTGACCGAAGGACAGCACGGTGACGGTGGCCAGGTACCAGATACCGGCGACGATCAGCAGCTCCATCACGCGGGCGTTGGCGTAGTAGATGTTCTGGGCGTTGTAGAGCAGCTCCGAATACTGGATGACACTCGCCAGGGAGGTCATTTTCACCATGCCGATGAACTCGTTGCCCACCGGCGGAATGATCACCCGCATGGCTTGCGGCAGGATGATCCGGCGCAGCGCTTGCAGACGTGGCATGCCGATCGACTTGGCCGCTTCGTATTGGCCGGTATCGACCGACAACAGGCCGGCACGCACTACTTCGGCGGTGTAGGCGCCCTGATTGATGCTCAAGCCGAGGAGGGCGGCCACGAACGGCGTCATCAGGCTCACGGTGTCCATTTCGAACAGACCGGGGATGCCGATGGTGGGGAAGATCAGCGCCAGGTTGAACCACAACAGCAGTTGCAGGATCAGCGGCGTACCGCGAAACAGCCAGGTGTAGGTCACTGCCACATAACGCAGGATCGGGTTGGCGGACATGCGCATGATCGCCGTGATCACCCCGAAGACGATGCCCAGCGCCATCGCCAGCACCGCCATGACGATGGTGTTGAGCAAGCCCCACATGATCGCCTGCGAGGTAAGGAACTGGCCGATGTACGACCATTCGATCTTGCCTTCGGCGAAGGCCCGCACCAGGCCGAGAATCGCAATGACGATCACGGTGGCGAAGAAAATCCGCCCGTAGTAACGCCGGGGGACGTGGTGGTACTGGGTGATGTCGAACTGGTTTTCCGCCAGTTTTCGCTCCCGCTGGAGTCGTTCTGCCTGAGTCTGGCTCATGTTGTTTCTCCGAACTGTTCTTTCAAATCCAACACAATCCCTGTAGGAGCGAAGCTTGCTCGCGAAAGCGGTGTGTCAGTCAACAGTGATTTTGCCTGTGACGGCCTCTTCGCGGGCAAGCCTCGCTCCTACGGGTTTTGTGCCATTTTCAGAGGCGGAAACCCTGATAGTTCTCGGTCCACTCTTGCTGCGCCGCAAGGGCGGTTTTCAAGCGGCCAATCTGCTCGCGCACTTGTTGCGGCGCTGTTCCGCCCCAGCCGCTGCGGGCAGCGATGGCGGCTTCGAGGGTCAGGCTGTCGCGCACTTCCGGTTTGAGGCGCGGGTCGATCTCGGCCAACAGCGCCGGGGACGCTTCCCACAATTCAATGTCGTGTTTCTCGCAAGCCTGGACCAGCGCACCAGTGATTTCATGCGCTTCCTTGAACGGCACGCCACGCATGGCAAGCCAGTCGGCAACTTCAGTGGCGAGGGTGAAACCGAGCGGGGCCTGACGGCGCAGCTCCTCGACGTTGACCTTCATGGTCGCAACCATCCCGGCCATGGCCGGCAGCACCAGCAGCAAGGTATCGACACTGTCGAGCACGCCGTTTTTGTCTTCGCTCAAGTCACGGTTGTACGACAGCGGCAGGGATTTCAGCGTCGACAACAAACCGGTCAGGTTGCCAATCAACCGGCCAGCCTTGCCCCGCGCCAGTTCGGCAATGTCCGGGTTCTTTTTCTGCGGCATGATCGAGCTGCCGGTGGCGTAGGCATCGTCCAGGGCGACCCAGCGAAATTGCCGCGACGACCACAGGCAGAATTCTTCGGCGAGGCGGGAAATGTTGATCCCGAGCATGCTGGCGATAAACAGGAACTCGGCGACGTGATCGCGGCTGGCCACGGCATCGATGGAGTTTTCGCAGACGCCGCTGTAGCCCATTTCCTTGGCCGACTGCTGTGGCAAACGCGCGATGGCGGAACCGGCCATGGCCGCCGCACCGAGGGGCGACAGCGAGGTGCGATTGTCCCAGTCCACCAGGCGTTGCACGTCACGCAACATCGATTGCGCGTGAGCCAGCAAGTGGTGGGCGAAGACGATCGGCTGGGCCTGTTGCAGGTGAGTGAAGCCCGGGCAGATGCTCTCGATGTGTTGCTCGGCCTGATCGACGAGCGCTTGCTGCAAGGCCAGCACTTCAACGGCCAGGGTGCGCACATGATCGCGCAGGAACAGACGCAGGTCGTTGGCGGTCTGGTCGTTACGGGAACGACCGGCGCGCAGCTTGCCACCGAGGGCGCCGAGGCGTTCGGTCAGCAGGCGTTCGATGAAGGTGTGGACGTCTTCGTCGTCCAGGGTCGGTGCGATGCTGCCGGCGCGGAAGTCATCACCGATGCGCTGCAGGGCGTCGAGCATGGTCAGGGTTTCCTGCTCGCTCAGCAGCCCGGCGCGTTGCAGTTCGCGGGCATGTGCCTTGGAACCGGCGAGGTCATACGGGGTGAGGCGAAAGTAGCGCTCGGGGCAACGGGACAAGGCCGCCAGGGCTTCGGACGGGCCGCTTTTGAAGCGCGCACCCCAGAGACGGTCGGTGGTTTGAGACATTGTTGTTTTCCTCGTCGGTAAAGCGAATTGAAATCGGTATGCCGGGCCTGGAACCCTCGCCGGGATCGTTAAACAATCAACCGGGCGTGGTCAGGCCAAAGCAGTTTTCAATAGGGGCAGTTACGAAGTGGCGAGAGCTGATCGAAGTGTCAGCTTTTAATAGTTCGAAATCAGTGAGTTGGCACTGAAGTACGGGGATTATTAGCGGTTGCCAAGCCTGGTTTTCTGTGTTCATTATTATTTACCAGCACTATTTTTGTTGTTGGACACAGAGTGTTGAATAGGGCGCCAGAGGTAAATAAGCATTATGGAAACCCCACTTTCCAATTCCGGAAACCCGCCGCTGAAAACGACGCATCGCGCGCCGTTGGCCCTCAGCGGCCTGGATTTCAAACTGCTAAAAGTCTTCAAGGCCGTGGTCGAGGCCGGCGGTTTCAGTGCCGCTCAGAACGAGCTGAATGTGGGGTTGGCGGCCATCAGCAAACAGATCTCCGACCTTGAAATTCGTATCGGCATGCGCTTGTGTACCCGCGGCAGGGAAGGTTTTCACCTGACCGAAGAAGGCAATCTGGTGTACCAGGCGTCCATCGATTTGTTCGCCTCGGTTGACAACTTTCGTGATCGGCTTAGTTCGGCGCAGAACGAACTTGTTGGCGACCTTGGAGTGGGGGTTATTGATAACACGCTGACCGATGAAAGTTCGCCATTAGTTGCGGCGCTTAAACAGATTAATGAAGAGTCACCGAAGGTGCGTTTCCAGCTTCAAGCCTCGCAACTGGATGAAGTGGAAAGAGGCGTGGTGGAAGGTCGCTTGGTGGCGGGTATTGTGCCGGTATACCAGCGCCGGGAAGAGTTTGATTACTTCGCCCTGTACGAGGAGCGGTCCGAAGCCTACTGCGCGGTCGGACACCCATTGTTCGAGGTGCCTGACGAACAACTCGGGGGGGACGTACTCAAGCAGTACGAGTGGGTCAATCACCGCTACGCGATCCACCGCGACAAGCTCAACTTCGCCGCGTACAACAGCTTTTCCGCCTCCGCCACCCAGGTCGAAGCCGTGGCGTTGCTCATCAAGACCGGACGATTCCTCGGTTTTCTTCCTCAGCATTACGCCGCCGCCATGGTCGCCCAAGGACAACTGCGAGCCCTGCGCCCGACATCGATTCACTTCGACACACCATTCAATTTGATCCTGCGCCATAACACCGTGCGCAGTCCGTTGGTGAAGGCCTTTGCACAGGCGTTGAAGGTTGATTTGAGGGTAGTGGGTTGAGGGACTGAAAATTCATCTCCCTTGAAGTTTTCGGAGTTCTTTTGGAATGATTTTCAGGCAATAGGATGACCAAATAACGAAGCATATAACTATCACTACTCTAGCTGCGAAAATGTCAGGCTCAAAAAAATAAACTATTAATAGTGAGGTCCAGACTGTATGAAAGCCAGCGCACCCAAGGGAAAATAAATACATTCGCATATCTGAAATTAATTTTTTCATGCGGAGCTCAGTGTATTGTAGTGATTGGTTTATTTGTTGCTTTTCCACTGGTCTAGCATTCCATCCACGGTTATAGCGTCTGCAGTTCTGTCTAAAACGAATACGGGTATCGGTGTATGTTTATATGCTCGAGCATAATCGGCGCGAACGAATCTAAATAATCGCCAAGAACCGGGCTTTAGAACTAGTCTGCGCAGCATAAAATTGTTACTAAGTTTCAAGTTTTTCAAGTTTCTTGTATCCAAGCCTGAAACAATAAAACAATACAACAGCAAAACAAATGCCTCCGACCACTCTAAACGTTTCAACTTCCATTTCAAGGAGGTAATTCAGCGCCAGCAGAATCCATGCCGTGTGAAAGGCCGCGCAAGAAATAATAAAAAACGATCTAATTATCGCCGCTATTATTTTTTCGAGAACCAAAATTTAACCTCGTGTTTTACAGGAAGCGAAAACGAATGAAGAAGAATGCTGGCAAACGCAATCCAGCCAATAAATGGATTATCTGAAACTATGTCCGGGCGATAACCTAAAACTGGGAATTTGTTATTTTCGATGATGCCTATATAAGGGATCACAAATACTGCATTTAACACCAGCCCCAAGCAGAGTTTGGTGTGATTCAGGTTGTCGCCGGACAGATGTATCTTCAGGAAGTAAGCCGTAGTTACACCTAGAATCGCAAGCAGTGGAAAAATCCAGACTATCATTTTTCGATTTCCTGCTGTATTTGTTTTGTTGTCTGGTAGGTAGTGTGCGCCTCCAAGGCGCGTGATGCAGGTCCCATATTTTTATAGGAGCGCGCATAATCTGTTTTTATATATCTAAATAGTCGCCATGCATCTGGCTTCAAAGTATTCCTAAAAATCCCAAAAACTGACGTGGCAATATCAGCGGTTGCGTAAGCAATATTGCCCTCCCTCTCAGACTGGCCGAGTCCTTTTGCTATCGATTGATAAACTTTTCGGGTTGGCCCCTGCGTATCAGTACGATCCTCTAACAGGTTACGCCCGTTCTCATAAATATTATTCACGCCGTGGAGCATCATGGAGCCGCCAAAAACAAGGCATAACGTGCCTCCTGATCCATAGCAAACTCCTGCTCCTGTAAAGACCTGTATTCCCCCAGCGACCACGCCCGCACCTTTCTTCGCTACTTCCCATGACTGGCTGAGCAAACTGTTTTGTTCGTTCTTTATTTCCTTCAATCCCTGATCAGCACTTTTTCGCCCCTGCGCCACATCATTAACAATTCCCCTCGCGTAGTAAGACACTTCACGATTGAACTGCAAACGCAACGTCCCATCTTTAATATGGCGAGCAGACAGCGTGCATGCCTGACTCGTCAAATTACCCGCCGCTTTACTAACTGCCCAATAATCACAGTCGCCCGTTTCGCAGCGATCTTTTAACTGTCCCATTCGTTATTTCCCCAAGATCCGTACCCGCTGGTACCGGCGAGATGGTGTCGCCAGGTGATTTCGCGATAACGAATTGCAACGTGCTCCTGGGGTTCGACGTCGTTCTGTAAAACAACATGCGGCATATCAAGTGTCAGGTCAGCAATAATTCCGCCTTCGATTTCGACGCTGAAGAATTTCTCCTGAAGACCGTACGAAGAAATTCGATAGAAATTTATCGCGCAGCTTATTTCCTCTCTACTTGAAAGTGCCTGAGCCAGTAAAGGTGATGACTTGTCTACGTTTTTTGTAATCACGAGTGGGCGGTGTGTTGGCTTGTTGATGTTTCCTATATTGGCCATGTTGTGGCTGTAAGACAGCACCATGATTTCATCTGTATGTCCGGTTTGACATTTATTACCAATCGACTCTTGAGTTGAACAACCCGCCGATATCAGTCCTTGGGTTCTACCTGTGATTGTCATGTAGCCGTGATTGGCCATAGGGGTGCCTCTCCTTGCGTCGGATGGGCACCTTATTGAAATCGTCAACGCGTAGATGTAGGAGGTTTCTGGGCGCAAGGTAGGACGTGAGTGTTTTTTCTTTATCTGATGCGATGACCGATGAGCATCGGCCCCAAGCCCCGGCGCAAGTTGCGTGTTCAGAGCGTGAGATGCATCGCACACCGCCGCTCACCGGGTAAACCGTGGGTTGATTTCAGCCGGGCTCATCAGCCGTCTCGATCACCCGTTGATGGTGCTCTGCATCAGGCACCTCAGCATCGGCGAGCCAGTCCAGCCAAGGGTCACGACGAAACAGTTCCGCCGCCGAACGCTCGATGGCGGGGAGGGCGGCGGCGTCGGCAAAGTGGGCGCGGCGGACAATAAAATTCATGCGCGGCACTGTAGCAGCTGCCGAGCAACGCGAGGCTGCGTTCGGCTGCGAAGCAGTCGTGAAGTCAGGCACCGCGGTTTATCAGGTGAACCGCATGCGCAGGTTTTACGACGACTGCGTCGCCGAACGCAGCCTCGCGTTGCTCGGCAGCTGCTACGGGGCTAGCACAACGCAATCAAGCAACAACCTGCGCCGCCGGCCACTGTTGATGCGGAATCGGCAGTTTGCGCGATTCCCCACGCCCCATGGGGAAGTACAGGAATCCATTGCGGGCCAGGCGTTCGGCGTCGTACAGGTTGCGTCCGTCGAAGATCACCGGCGCCTTCAGCCGCTGCTGGATCAGGTTGAAATCCGGGGCCTTGAACTGTTGCCATTCAGTGCAAATGATCAACGCATCGGCACCGGCCAGTACCGATTCCGGCGTGCCCATCAGCATCAGCTTCGACTCGTCGGGATACAGATGCTGGGTTTCCTGCATGGCTTCCGGGTCGAACGCACGCACGCTGGCCCCGGCGGCCCATAGCGATTCCAGCAACACCCGGCTCGGTGCATCACGCATGTCATCGGTGTTGGGTTTGAAGGCCAGGCCCCACACGGCGAAGGTTTTGCCGCGCAAGTCGCCCTGGTAGAACGCATTGATGCGCTCGAACAGCTTGTGCTTCTGCCGCTGGTTGATCGCTTCCACCGCTTGCAGCAGGTCGCTGGAGCAGTGCGCCTCTTCAGCGCTGTGAATCAGCGCGCGCATGTCTTTGGGGAAACACGAGCCGCCATAACCGCAGCCGGGGTAAATGAAGTGGTAACCGATGCGCGAGTCGGCGCCGATGCCCAGGCGCACCGACTCAATGTCTGCACCGAGGTGTTCGGCCAGTTCGGCGATCTGGTTGATGAAGCTGATCTTGGTCGCCAGCATGCAGTTGGCGGCGTACTTGGTCAGTTCGGCGCTGCGCAGGTCCATGAACATGATGCGGTCGTGGTTGCGGTTGAACGGCGCGTAGAGGTCGCGCATCACGTCGCGCACGTCATCGCTCTCGCAGCCGATGACGATTCGGTCCGGGCGCCGGCAGTCCGCCACAGCCGAGCCTTCCTTGAGAAACTCGGGGTTGGAGACGATATCGAACTGCAGCAAGCGGCCGACCTTGATCAGGCACTTGTCGATATGCGCGCGCAAGGTGTCGCCCGTGCCCACCGGCACCGTGGATTTCTCCACCAGAATCACCGGCTGCTCACGATGCCGTGCCACCGCTTCACCCACCGACAACACGTAACGCAAGTCCGCCGAACCATCGTCCCGGGACGGCGTGCCGACTGCGATAAACAGCACCTGGCCGTGCTGCACCGCGAGTTTTTCATCGGTGGTGAATTGCAGGCGTTTGGCTTCCAGGCTTTCACGCACGAGGCTGGCCAGCCCCGGTTCGAAAATGCTCACGTGGCCCTGTTGCAGCAACTCGACTTTCTTCTCGTCAATGTCCATGCAGACCACGTCGTGGCCGACTTCTGCCAGAACGGCGGCTTGCACCAGACCAACGTAACCGCTACCAAATACACTGATTTTCATGAGGCACTCCTGAGTTCGGGCGCGCGAGCTGGACGTGAATTGATGGTGATGACCCCGAGCATGACCAGGGCCACCCCGAGGCTTTTTGAAAGGCTGAATGTTTCGTTGAACAGCGGCAGGCTGGCCGCCAGCAGATACACCAGCGCGTAGCTGATGCTCAGCAGCGAATAAGCCCGGCCCAGCGGCACATCGCGCAAGGCTGCAAGCCAGCAAAACATTGAAAGGGCATAGGCCAGGATCGCGCCCAGCACCACGGCGACAGCCGTCGCATCGACGCTGGAAGTCAGCAAATGTTCGGGGGAGGGCAGGCGCGTCATGCTCCAGCGCATCCCCAACTGCGCCGCGCTGCCGAGCAGCACGCTGCCCATGGCGAAGGTGATTCCGCGACGCAGGCTCATGCGTGTTGCCCCAGCAGAATCACGCCGCCGATCACCAGCGCCACTCCCAGCCAGTGCTGGCGGTCGACGGGTTCGTGGAAAACAAAGCGGGCGATCAGGGTGATCAGTACGAAGTTCAGGCTCAGCATCGGGTAGGCAACGCCGACTTCAAGACGCTGCAACACCAGCAGCCAGACCAGCAAGCCTGCCCCAAGCGCTGCGAGCGCCAGCCACAACCATGGCGAGCGCAGTTTCTCGCCCCAGGCCGACGGCTTCGCACGCCAGCTCTCGACGGCGTACTTCTGGGCGATCTGGCCCAGGCAGGTCAGCAGGCACGCGGCCAACAGCAGAAGCAGGCTCATGACGCACCCTGAGGAAAGATCAGAATCACCAGATTGCCTTGTTCATAGCGTTTGCCATCCTTGGGCAGGCGTTCGATTTCTTGCAGCTCGTCGTCACCCTTGACCCGCATCACCACGCCGACCGAGCCGTTCTGGCGGGCGTTGCGCATCCACTGCTGAACCTGATCGGGATCGACGCGTTGCTGCACCGAGTCAGGATAAGCAAGGCCATATTTCAGTTCGCCTATCGTGTTGTACAACGCCACGTCCGGACGTTTCAGGCGCCAGGCCAACGCAGCGGCGGCGCCGAGATCGTTGCTCAGCAGGCGGTCGGTCTGGCCGAGTTCCCCGGCATGCTCGCGGATGAATTGGTCGGGCATCTTGTTGGCCACCACCGAATTGGGCAGCCCGGCGGGCAGCAGGCCGATCAGCAGCAGGCTGCCAAACGCCGGTGCCGCCCAGCATTGCAGCGGTCTGAAGGCTTGAAGCAGGTTGGCCATGATCCAGCCGATCAACCCGATGAACACCAACACCAGGTTGTGCAGTTCATGGTCGTAGATCGGCTTTTGCAGTTGCAGATAAACGAGGGCGAGCAGGGTGGTCAGGCCCAGCAGCAAGTTCAGCAAGCCGTTGATCCCAAGGGCCCGACCTTGTTCCAGCTTCAAGCGGTCGGCGAGCGCATGACCCAGCAGCAACGCCAGTGGCAACAGGCACGGCAGGATGTAACTCGGCAACTTGCCATTGCTGAGGCTGAAAAACAGCAGCGGCATCAGCAACCACAACAACAGGAACCCGATGGGGGCCTGCGCGCGTGTTTGCCATGCCTGTTTCAACGCGGGAGGCAATAAACCCAACCACGGCAGACTGAAGGCGACCAGCAACGGCAGATAAAACCACCACGGCGCGTCATGCTGGGCATCGTCGCCGGCGAAGCGGCGGATGTGTTCGTGCCAGAAGAAGAACCGCCAGTAGTCGGGCTCTTGCGCGTGAATAGCGAGCGCCCACGGCAGACTCACGGTGATGGCCACGACGACTGCCAGCGAGCCGTAGATCAGCAGCTCACGCCAGCGTTTCTGCCAGAGCATCCAGGGCAGGGCGATCAACACCGGCAGCAACCAGGCCAGGAAACCCTTGGTCAGGAAACCCATGCCGCAAGCAAGTCCCAACACCGCCCAACCGATCAGGCGCGGGCCACGGCGGACACTGTCCAGCGCAAACCACAAAGCGACCAGGCTCAGATTGACCCAAAAAGTGAACTGCGGATCGAGGTTGGCGTAGCCCGCAGCGCCAGCGATGACGGTGAAACTCATGTACAGCAGCGCACAGGCAAAGCTCTTGCGCGGCTCGTTCCACAGTCGACGGGCGATCAGGAAGCACAGCACCACGCTCAGGCCCATGCTCAGTGCCGATGCAAAGCGCACCCCGAACAGGTTCTGGCCAAACAGCGCCTGGCTGGCGGCGATCATCCAATAGCCGGCTGCCGGTTTTTCGAAATAACGCACATTCATGAAATGCGACGACACCCAGTCGCCACTTAACAACATGCCCTGGCTGATCTGCGCGTAGCGGGTTTCGTCGGGGATCCATAAACCGTGGCTGCCCAACGGCAACAGGTACGCCAACAGGACAATTCCCAGCAGCAGCGGCAGTGCCCAGCGTTTACTCATACGCTTTGCACTCCCAGCCAGCCTTCGCGACCTTCGAACGTGCCGCGCACCACGCGTCCTGCTGGCAAGGTGCCGAGGGCTTCGGGCAGTAGATCGCCCAGGGGGTTGAAACCGATGCCACGCTGGCGCGCATCGGCCAGCAGTCGGCGGAAATCGTTGGCCATCAGAATCCCTTCTACTTCGGCATGAATCGTATAGACGTTGAGTTTTTCAGGGCTGAACCGATCGAGAATGAACCCGTTGAAGTCATTGGCCGCGACGGTTGATCCCACCACTTCATCGAAGGTCGGCAGGTCCACCGGAACCTGCGGCGCCCCCAATCCACCCCCGGCCAGTGTCGGGCGAAACAGACGCTGGCCACGACAATCGCTGTTGTAGCGAAAACCGAAGGCCTGCTTGGCCTCGATCACGCGCTCATCCGCGCGCCAACCGGCAGACGCCGAGCACTCGATCTTTTGCCCGAGGATGTCACTGAGCGTGTCGACGCCCTGGCGGATCTGTTCGATCAGCTGCGCGTCGCTCCAGCGCCCGGCATTGGCTTGCCAGCCATGGTGATCCCAAGCGTGCAGGCCGACTTCATGGCCGGCATCCCGGGCCTGACGCATCAGGTGCCCGAGGTCGCGACCGATCGGTTTGCCCGGCCAGGCGGTGCCGGCCAGCAGAATGTCCCAGCCATACAGGCCGGCAGCGTTGGAGCGGAGCATTTTCCATAGAAACTGCGGGCGGATCAGGCGCCACAGATGACGCCCCATGTTGTCTGGCCCGACGCTAAAGAAAAACGTCGCCTTGACCTGCGCTTCATCGAGGATTTCCAGCAGCCGCGGCACCCCCTCACGGGTGCCTCTGTAAGTGTCGACATCGATTCGAAGGCCTGCCTGCATCAATGCTTGTCCGCTTGTTCGAGCATGGCTTCACGCAGGAAGAAATCCAGCGTATTGCCGATGGTCTCGCTCATCTCCACCGTCGGCGTCCAGTCCAGCAGGCGCTTGGCATTGGCGATGCTCGGTTTGCGGTGGGACACGTCCTGATAACCGGTGCCGTAGAACGCCTTGCTTTCCACGTCGCGGAAACCGGCGAACGGCGGAAAGTTGCCCCGCAACGGGTGCGCTTCGAACTGACGCAACAGCTCCTCGCCAAGCTGACGGATGCTGGCCTCGTTGTCCGGGTTGCCGATGTTGATGATCTGGCCATTACAGGCATCGTTCTCGTTGTCGATGATCCGGGCCAGCGCTTCGACGCCGTCGGCGATGTCAGTAAAGCAGCGTTTCTGCTCGCCGCCGTCGAACAAGCGAATCGGCGTGCCTTCCACCAGGTTGAGGATCAATTGGGTGATGGCCCGGGAGCTGCCGATCCGCGCCGAGTCCAGTCGGTCCAGACGCGGGCCCATCCAGTTGAAAGGACGGAACAACGTGAAGTTGAGGCCTTTCTGGCCGTAGGCCCAGATCACCCGGTCGAGCAATTGCTTGGAGATCGAATAAATCCAGCGCTGCTTGTTGATCGGGCCGACGACAAGGTTTGAGGTGTCTTCGTCGAAGTTCTGGTCCTGACACATGCCATAGACTTCGGAGGTGGAAGGGAAGATCACGCGCTTGTTGTATTTGACGCAGTAGCGCACCAGTTTCAGGTTCTCTTCGAAGTCCAGTTCGAATACACGCAACGGGTTGCGGGTGTATTCGATCGGCGTGGCAATCGCCACCAGCGGCAGGATCACGTCGCACTTCTTGATGTGGTATTCGATCCACTCGGAGTGAATGCTGATATCGCCTTCGACGAAGTGGAAACGCGGATGGCTGCGCAAGCGCTCGATGGCGTCGGAACCGATATCGAGGCCGTACACCTCGTATTGGTCGTCACGCAGCAGGCGCTCGGACAAGTGATTGCCGATGAACCCGTTGACGCCAAGGATCAGCACCCGAGTGCGGCGCGGCGCGCGACCGGACTCGGCACCACGCAACACCGAACCGTCGACCAGCCCCAGCTCGTTGGCCAGTTGCGGGCCGCTCAGGTACAGGCCGTTGTCGTTGCGCTGGCCGGCGGTGATCACCAAAGAGTCTTCGCCACAGGCAATGCGCAGCGGATCGACGCTGATCACCCGGCCCGGTGCCTGACCTTCATTGCCCTTGGCGACTTCGGCGCTCCAGACAATCAGCTTGTACTCACCGACGGCGCAGAACGCGCCCGGATACGGCTGGGTCACGGCACGGACCAAGTTGAACAGCTCTTCGGCGGGTTTTTTCCAGACCAGTTTGCCGTCGGCCGGAGTGCGACGACCGAACACCGTGGCTTGAGATTCGTCCTGCGGGACTTCGCTGATTCGGCCGGCGAGCAATGCCGGCAAGGCATCGCGCAGCAGATCGATGGCGGCCACACGCAATTTACCGTGCAGGCTCAGCGCGGTGTCGCTGCGATCAATGGCCACCCGTTGCTGGGCGAGGACCGCGCCGGCGTCGGCGCGCTGGACCATGCGGTGCAACGTCACGCCGGTTTCGGTTTCACCGTTGACCAGCACCCAATTGGCCGGCGCGCGGCCGCGGTAGCGTGGCAACAACGAACCGTGCAGGTTGAACGCGCCTTTGCGCGCCGTGGCCAATAGCGGTTCGCTCAGCAGGTGACGGTAGTAGAACGAGAACAGGTAATCGGGGTTGAGCTTGCTGATGCGCTCGATCCACAGCGGATGGTTGGCATCTTCCGGGGCGTGAACCGGGATGCCCTTGCGCGCGCACAGTTGCGCTACAGAGCCGTAAAAGGCGTTTTCCTTCGGATCATCGGCATGGGTAAACACAGCGGCGATTTCGAAGCCCGAGTCGAGCAGGGTTTCGATGCCGGCACAGCCGATATCGTGATAGGCGAAGACAACAGCTTTTGTGCTCATGAGAGAACCTGATCGGAAGAAGTGTTAGTGAGGCCGTCGACGGTGACAACGGGCGCTGGCGTGGCAGGCTGGCTGCGCAGGACTTTCTCGACGAAGAACCGGGGGCGGGCGCGGACATCGCTGTACATGCGGCCCAGGTATTCGCCCAACAGGCCCATGCCGATGAATTGCCCGCCGGTGAACACAAACAGCACGGCGAACAACACGAACGTGCCGTCGCCAGCCCAACTGGCGCCGAAGACCAGACGCAGGACGATCAGCGCCGTGGCGAACGCCACGCCCAGTCCGGCCATGGCGAAACCGACGATGCTCAGCAGGCGCAGCGGCGTGGTGGTCATGCAGGTGATCAAGTCGAACATCAGGTTGACCAGGCGCATGGGGCTGTACTTGGATTCGCCGTGTTCGCGCTCGGCGTGCATCACCAGGATTTCCGTGGTGTGCCGGGCAAAGCTGTTGGCCAGGATCGGGATGAAGGTGCTGCGTTCGCGGCAGGCGAGCATCGCGTCGACGATGCTGCGGCGGTAGGCGCGGAGCATGCAGCCGTAATCGCTCATGGCGACGCCGGTTGAGCGTTGCACGGCGAGGTTGATCAGCTTCGACGGCCAGCGCCGCAGCGCCGAGTCCTGGCGGTTGTTGCGCACCGTGGCGACCACGTCATAACCCAGCTCGGCCTGCGCCACCAGGCGAGGGATTTCTTCCGGCGGGTTTTGCAGATCGGCGTCGAGGGTGATCACCACATCGCCCTTGCACTGTTCGAAACCGGCCATGATTGCCGCGTGCTGGCCGTAGTTGCGGTTGAGAATGACCGCCACCACCGGGCTGCAGTCGCGATTGGCGGCGTCCTCGAGGATTTGCGCGGAGTTGTCTCGGCTGCCGTCATCCACCAGCACGATTTCGTAGTCATGGTGCAGCTGCTGGCACGCCGCTTCGGTGCGCCGCAGTAATTCGGGCAGGCTGTCTTGCTCGTTGTAGACCGGGATGACGATCGACACGCATCGGATCGGATAAGGTTTCACAGGCATCTGTCCAGGGTGTGTTCAATGGCGTCGACCACACGATTGACGTCATCGGTGGTCATGTCGGGAAACAACGGAATCGAACACAGGCGCGCCGAGTTCCATTCGGTGTTGGGCAGATAAATGTTGGGAAAACGCTGGCGGTACCACGTGTGCAGGTGCGTGGCGATGAAATGAATGCCGGTGCCGATGTTCTGTTCCAGCAGGGCCTTCATGAACGCTTCGCGATCCAGCCCGCAGCGCTCGGCGTCGATGCGCAGGATGAACAGGTGCCAGGCGTGCCGCTGCGGGTACATTGGAATCGCAAGCGGTTGCACCGTTGAGCCTTCGAGGCGTTGCAGGTAGGTACGCGCCAGCTCGGTGCGCTTGGCGTTGATCTCTTCAAGACGCGCCAGCTGCACCAGGGCGATGGCGGCATTGATGTCGGCCAGGTTGTATTTGAAGCCCGGCTCCATCACCTGCGCCTGGGGTTTGCGGCCGTGGGTCATGCGGTCGTAGGCATCGACGCCGAGGCCGTGAAATTTGAGCATGCGCACCCGGTTGGCCAGCGCTTCGTCATCGCTGACGAACATCGCGCCCTCGGCGCAGGTCATGTTCTTGATCGCGTGGAACGAGAAGATCGCCGTGCCTTTCGCGCCGACGTGCCGACCTTTGTAGAAAGTGCCGGCCGCATGGGCAGCGTCTTCGATGACGGGGATGCCGTGTTTGTCGGCCAATGCGTAAAGCGGATCAAGGTCGAAGGCGGCACCGGCGTAATGCACCGGAATGATGGCCCGGGTGCGCGGCGTAATCGCCGCTTCGATGCTGTCCAGGTCGCTCATCAGCGTGTCACGGTCGACATCGACGAACACGGGTTTGGCGCCCAGCAGGCAAATCATGTTGGCGGTCGACACCCACGTCTGCGACGGCGTTATGACTTCGTCGCCCGCACCGATTCCCAGTGCCAGTAATGCGATGTGCATGCCGCCGGTGGCGGATGAAAGTGCAACGGCATGACGGCAGCCGACATAGTGGGCGAATTGCTCTTCCAGTTGCTGGGTTTTCGGCCCGGTAGTAATCCAGCCTGAGCGCAGTACTTGCTCTACGGCAGCGATTTCTTCATCGCCGATAGTGGGGCGGGAGAAGGGGAGAAACGCCTCGTTCATAAGCTCACTCATTAGAATCACCGGGCGAACGACGCCCTTCAGCGTAATCGCCGAAAGATGCGTGTTTTCAAGGGTTTAACCGCCGGAGCAGGAAGCCATCAATTGACTTTCCGGGTCGCGACCGGCAGCGTGACGACCCACAAGGGTTCGTCGGGTTGATTGAAGGTTATGCCCGATTTTGTGAAAGGAACATGAAAAACCGGTCTTCGAATCGTTTATCTGAAAGTCATACAGCCACTGTTCAGACTTCTACCGTTTATCGCGATTTTTAGAAGAATAGTCCTACAGAAGTGTTCGCTTTATATGAAGGATGTTTCAATCCTTAGTTGTTTTTACTGAATTGTTGTTTCTACTGAATTGTTTCCACTCAAGGCCGTTTCGTTTGATTGACTTAGCTAATACCGCCCCTGTTGCTTCAAAGACCAACCCGATGACCGTGTACCTGGCCCGATTGGCGCCCTCCAGTCAGTTGACCATGCGTTACGTTTTGCAGGATGCGGCCGACCGTCTGGGTTTCGAAGACATGAACGTCGAGGACATTCCCTGGCATCAGCTCCAGCCCGACAACGTCATTGCGCTGGTCGCGGCGTTGCGCGAGGACGGATACGCGCCGAATACCTCTTCGCTGTACGTCAACGCGGTGCGCGGGGTGATGAACGAAGCGTGGCGCATGAGCCTGATCAGCCAGGAACACCTGCTCAAAATGCGCTCGGTCAAGGGGATTGCCGGCACGCGGTTGTCCCAGGGCCGTAACCTGCGACGCTCGCTGATTCAGGAAATGATGGCGGTGTGTGCCGCCGACCCGCGCCCTCAAGGGCTGAGAGACGCGGCAATCATCGGAATTTTGTACGGCTCGGGGATGCGCAAATCCGAGTCGGTGAACCTGGACCTGTCACAGGTGGATTTCAGCGAGCGCAGCTTGCGGGTCACCGCCAAGGGCAACAAGCAGTTGATCAAATACGCCCCGGCTTGGGCCTTTGAAAAGCTGCAGGCCTGGCTGGAACTGCGCCGTTCGCACCTCAAGGAAGGCGAGGTGGACGACCCGTTCCTGTTCAACCGCATCCGTCGTGGCAGCCATATCACCCGCGAGCGCATCACCAAACACGCGATCTATTACATCGCCCGCCAGCGCGGCGCGCAGGTCGGGGTAAAAATCATGCCCCACGATTTTCGGCGTTCGTTCATTACCCGGGTGATCGAAGAGCACGACCTGTCGATCGCACAGAAACTCGCTCATCACAGCAACATCCAGACAACCGCCAACTACGATGTACGCGACGACAATGAGCGGCGGCGTGCGGTGGATCGTTTCGATCTCTGATGCTCACGGTTCGCTCAGCACATGGGCATGGCCGATGGTCGAGACGTGAACCGCGCTCCCGGCGGGTGGCGCGTACATGCCGGAGCTGCGCACCATCAAAGATCGACCGTGCGGGTCCCCGGCGGCGGTAGGCTGCAACTCCACGGTCAAGGTGCAGGTGTTACCGCTGAAATCCCGCTCGGTCACCACGGCGCGGCACCCGGCGACTTCGGTCGGGCTGGGCTGGATGCTGACCAGTTGCAGTTGCTCGGGGCGCAGCATGATCTGCGCCGATTTGTTGTTGCGGTGGTTGTTGACCGGAATACGGCCCAGGTCGCAATGGGCCCAGCCGGCCTCGATCCGCGCGGGCATGACCACGGCGTCGCCGAGAAACAGCGCGGTCTCTTCGTCGTCGGGATAGCGGTAAAGGTCCAGCGGATGGCCTGACTGCACCAGCCGACCGTCGCGCATCACCGCCAATTGATCGGCGAACGACAACGCTTCGCTCTGGTCATGGGTCACCAGAATGGTGGTGACGCCGGCGTCGGACAGCAACCGCGCGACCATTTTGCGCATGGCACCGCGAAGGCCGGTATCGAGTGCCGAGAACGGCTCGTCCAGCAACATCAAGCGCGGCTGCTGCGCCAAGGCCCGGGCCAGTGCCACACGCTGTTGCTGGCCACCGGATAGTTCATGGGGCCAACGTTTGGCCATGCTCGAATCGAGGGCCACGCTGTCCATCAACTCGGCGACTCGCTGGTGTTTGGCGTCACCCTTGATCGCCAGCCCGAAACCGATATTGGCAGCCACGGTCATGTGCGGGAACAGCGCGCCGTCCTGCGGAACATAGCCAATCAGGCGCTGGTGCGCCGGGACTTCGTGGGTGTCGTCGACGAGCGTCTGGCCATTGAGTGACAACTTGCCGGTGTCCGGAAACTCGAAGCCGGCGATCATCCGCAGCAACGTGGTCTTGCCGGAGCCGGAAGGTCCGACGATCACCGTTCGGCTACCGGCGGGCACCGACAGGCTGATGTTCTCCAGGGCCTTATACGCGCCGTAGGACTTGTAGATCGAATCGAGTTCAAGAGCGTTCATCGGCCAGCCGTTCGTTTGGATTGGTGATAGAGAAGTCCGGTCAGCGGAAGCGACAGCACAATCATCAGCAAGGCATAGGGCGCGGCAGCGGCGTAGTCGATTTCGCTGGTCAGTGCCCAGAAACCGGTAGCCAGGGTGCGCGTGCCGTTAGGGGCGAGCAGCAGGGTCGCGGTCAGCTCATTGGTGATTGCCAGAAACACCAGCGCGGCACCGGCGGCAGCTCCGGGCGCGGCCAGGCGCAGGGTGATCAGCCACAAGGCCCGCGCAGGTGAACGACCGAGGCTGCGGGCGATGTTTTCCAGTTCTATCGGCGCCTGCGCAATGCCTGCACGCAAACTCACCAGGGCGCGGGGCAAAAACATCAGCAGATACGCCAGCAGCACCATGACCGTGGTCTGGTAAATCGGTCGGGCGAAATGAATGGTGATGGTGACCAGGGCCAGGGCCACGACGATCCCGGGCAACGAACTGGTGATGTAGTTGCAGCCTTCCAGCCATCGCTGCAGCCGCCCCGGTGAGCGGATCGACAGCCAGGCAATCGGAATGGCGGCGCCCGTGGTGAGGACGGCGCCGCAAATCCCCAGTAACAGGGTTTGTTCCAGCGCCGGCAGCAGCTCGGTCATGTCCCAGACTTGCGTGCCGCCGGCGATCAGCCATTTGCCGAGGGTGATCAGCGGCACCCCCAGCGCCAGGGCACAGGTGACGATTTGCAGGATCAAACCAAGCACGGTGGCGTGCGCGCCCAGACGCACAACCCGCTGCTCACGGGCGCTGCCGGAACCGACCCGGGCGTAACGCGCCGTGCCGCGAGCGGCGGATTCGACGGTGAGCATCAGCAGGCAACACAGGGCGAGCACACTGGCCAGCATGTGCGCAGCGGGGCCGTTGAAGGTGGATTTGAACTGATCGAAGATCGCCGTGGTGAAGGTGTCGAAGCGGATCATTGCGTATAGGCCATATTCCGCCAGCAGGTGCAGACCCACCAGCAAGGCACCGCCGCAGATGGCCAGGCGCAGTTGCGGCAGCACCACGCGAACAAAGATCGCCCAGGGCTTGAGCCCCAGGGATTCGGCAACGTCTTCGATGGCCGGATCGAGCCGACGCAGGGTGGCTGCGATCGGCAGGTACAGGAACGGGAAGTAGGCGATCACCGAGACCAGCACCCCGGCAAACAGGCCATGAATCGGTGGAACCAGGCTGACCCACGCATAGCTGTGAACAAACGCCGGCACCGCCAGCGGCGCAGTCGCCAACAACGACCACCACCGACGGCCCAGCAAGTTGGTGCGTTCAGTCAACCAGGCCAGTGCCAGGCCAAGCGCAACGCACAGAGGAATGGTGATCACCACCAGCAACACGGTGTTAATCAGTAACTCGCCGACCCGTGGGCGGAACACCAGCGGCACCAGCGTTGCCCAGCCGGTTTGTATCGACACGCCGATGACGAAGGCAATCGGCATCAGCGCCAGCAGTGAAACCAGCACCGACAAACCGATCACCCACGCGCCACCGCGACCGGCGAAGACACCACGGTAACGTCGTCGCAGGTTGTCGGGTATCGCCGTGGGGATACCCGTTGGCAGGGTTTCAGGCATCACTTAAAGCAGTCCCGCCTGAGTCATCAGCTCCACGGCTTTTTTGCTGTCGAGTTTTGAAGCATCGACCGCTGGGGCGTCGAGCTGCTGCAAAGGCACCAGTTTTGGATTGGATTGAGCGTTTTTGCCCACGGCGTATTCGAACGATTTTCCGGTTTTGAGAATCTCCTGACCGTCCTTGCCGGTGATCCATTTCAGCAACGCCTGGGCTTGTTCCTTGTGCTTGCTGGACGCCAGCACGCCGCCACCCGAAATGCTGACAAACGCCCCCGGATCCTTGTGCTTGAAGTAGTGCAGGGCGGTGTTCTTGCTGTTTTCGCCGGTCTTGGCCTGATCGCCGAAACTGTAATAGTGATAGATCACGCCGCTGTCGATCTGCCCGGCATTGACCGCTTTAAGCACCGAGCTGTTGCCGCGATAGGCGGTGAAGTTGGTTTTCATCCCTTTGAGCCATTCGAGCGTAGCCGCTTCACCCTTGAGCTCCAGCACGGCGGCGACGATTGCCTGGAAATCGGCCCCCGCTGGCGACGCGCCCCAGCGACCTTTCCAGGCAGGGCTGGCGAGGTCCATCAGCGATTTCGGCAAATCGGCTTCGGGCAGTTTGCTCGGGTTATAGACAAACACCGTGGAGCGCGCGGCGATCCCGACCCATTTGCCGTGGGCCGGACGGTACGCGGCATCGACTTGTTCCAGGGTGGCCGGCGCTACCGGTGCAAACAGCCCCGCGTTATCCACCAGCACCATCGCCGGGGAGTTCTCGGTCAGGAACACATCGGCCGGAGAGGCGGCGCCTTCCTGCACGATCTGATTGCCCATCTCGGTGTCGTCGCCATTGCGCACCGTAACCTTGATGCCGGTTTCCTTGGTGAAACCCTCGACCCAGGCTTTAGTCAGGCTCTCGTGTTGCGCGTTGTAGACCACGATGCCGTCGTCCGCTGCAAACACCGGCCCTGCGCTGAGCAGTGCGGTGGCCAGCAAGGCTGTTTTAAGGAAGGAAGGGATAGGGGTGATCATTCTGTCGGCAGCTCCTGTTCTTTTTAGAAGGCATGCACGTCGATTCGCGGGCACGTCGATGCGAATCATTTGCATGGTGTGAGTCGCAGGGAATGTAGAGCGCAAAATGAGAAAATAACGTCAAAGAAACCGTTAATACATGTCATTTTCATTCAGATTAGCAGCACCTCGGCCCCTTGCCCGATGGATCTGAATCAAACGATGTCATCACTGACCCGATGGGCAGCCTTTCGACGCTCCGCCGGCAGCCTGACTGATCGCAGCAGCCAGACGTTTGACGTTGTTCTGATGCGCCACCACCAAATCATCAATGCTGGGGCCTGAAGGGGTCTGCAAGGTGCTGCGGCAGGACACCAGCGTGGTATCGCTGTCGCCGAGGTTGCGCAGACGCCATTTGACGTCGATCAACGCGTATTGCCCTGGAACCGAGTCGAAGCGCTGCACGTCCAGGCGCACCGACAGTTTGCGCTGAGGGTTGTTGTTGACCAGTTGGTCGACCATGGCGCTGCGCAATTCATCCACCAGGCTGGCGGCCCACCATTCGGTTTCGAGTATCGCCAGGCCGCTGTTGCCCTGGCGGATAACGATCTGCGGACGATCGACCTGGGGCGGTACGCTGAGACTTTCGATCTGAATCTCTGCGGCACCGCTTCTCGAATTGGCGCTCAGTTGCGCCGGAATCAACGTATGAAACTGGATCGGATCACTGCGGCAAGCGGTGAGCAGTAACAGCGCGGTGACCAAGGTGATCTTCAGCGAAAAAGCCATGGTGTTGCTCCTGTGGTCAGTTGCGCGGTGGCGCCTGCAGATCCATCGGTGCGGCGTTGTTGGGGCGGCCGCGAATCAGTGATTCCGGATGCCGTCCCAGGTAATCCGAGAGCTCACGCAAGGAGCGCGACATGCGCCCGAGTTCGTCCAGGGTCTGGGTCAACTGTTCCCGCTGCGGTGAGTCTTCGGCGAGCGTCGAGCTGGCCGATTGCAGCGTCTTGCTGACGTCGGCCAGGGTGGTTTGCACGCCCGGCAGGGTCTTGGCGTTGAACTGGGCGAGGCCTTTGCGCAGTTCGACCAGGTTGCTGTCCAGATTGCCGGCGATGCGCTCGATTGGCAGTTTGTTGATCTTGTCGACCATGGCCTCCAGTTTTCCCTGCAGCTCTTCAAGGCTGCCCGGTACGGTCGGAATGCTGACCGGACGGGCGCTCGGATCAAACGCGACTTTCTCGGCCTTGGGGTAGAAATCCAGTGAAATGTACAACTGGCCGGTCAGCAGATTGCCGCTGCGGGCCTGGGCACGCAGACCGTTCTCGATAAAGGTGCCCATCAGCCGAATGCCCGCGGCTTCATCATTGGGATCATGATTCAGCGCCTTGAGCATTTTGGTGTGGGCCAGGCCCAGGCGCTGCGGGTAGATCACGATGCCGACGTTGACCGGGAAGGTTCGCTTCTGAGCATCGAAATCCAGATTGATCGACACCACTTTGCCGAACTCCACGCCGAGGAATTCCACCGGAGCATCGACCTTGAGGCCGCGCAGGGCCTGGTCGAAACGCAGGCTCAAGTATTGGCCCTTGCCACTGGGCGGGGCGAGGGCGGTTTGCTGGTCGGGGAACAGTTCGTAGGCATACTCTTCTGGCGCCGGTTTGTCGTTGGGGCTGTACTCCGGCGCGCGAAAGGCGATGCCGCCCACCAGCAGCGAGGACAACGACTCGGTCTTCACTGCAAATCCGTTGGCGCCGACACTGACATCGATGCCGCTGGCGTTCCAGAACCGGGTGTTTTCGGTGACGTAGGCGTCATTCGGTGAGTGAATGAACAGGTCGATGTTGACGCCTTTGCCGTCAGGGTCCAGGGCGTAGGCCACCACCTGGCCGACCGGGATTTTCCGGTAATAAACCGGCGAGCCGATGTCCAGCGACCCAAGGTCTTGGGTGTGCAAGGTAAAGCGTTTGCCGGGCTCGCCATAGGTAATCGGTGGCGGGTTCTCCAGGCCTTTGAAGTTTTTCGCACGAGTGTTGGCCTGGCCGATGTCGGCGCCGATGTAGTCACCGGAAAGCAAGGTGTCGATGCCCGACACGCCGCCGGCACCGATACGCGGACGCACCACCCAGAACTGCGAGTCTTCGCGGGTAAAGCTTTCCGCCTGTTTGGCCAGTTTGATCGTGGCGTTGACACTCTTCTGGTCACCGCTCAGCTCCACGTCCGAGACGTGTCCGATCACCACATTGCGGTATTTGACCTCAGTCTTGTTGGCGGTAAGGCCATTGCCGGTCTTGAACGTGACGGTGATGGTCGGGCCTTCCTGCATGATGCTGTGGACGACGAGGGAGATCCCCACCAGCACCGCGACGATCGGCACGATCCAGACCAGCGAAATGCTGAATCGACGGGTCTTGATGGGGGCCTGGCCAGGGGCTTGCGGCCCGTCAGTGGCTTGCGACTTCATCCATGTCCTCCTCGGTTTGTGAGTGTTGATCGCGCTGCTGATCCCAGATCATGCGTGGATCGAAACTCATCGCTGACAGCATGGTGAACACCACCACCAGACCAAAAAACAGAATGCCCGGGCGCGGTTCGATATCGGCCAGGGCTTGAAACTTCACCAATGAGGCCACCAGCGCCACCACGATCACATCGAGCATGGACCAGTAACCGATGACCTCGACGAAACGGTAGAGCTTCGACCGTTCCTTGCGTGCCCAGAGGCTGTCGCGCTGCACCGTGATCAGCAACAGCATCAGGGCGACGAATTTGATGCCCGGCACCGCGATGCTGGCGATAAAAATGATCAGGGCGATGTCCCAGGCACCGTGCTGCCAGAACTCCAGCACGCCACTCATGATCGTGCTGTCAGCGCCGTCACCGACCATTTTGGTGTTCATCACCGGCAACAGATTGGCCGGGATGTAAAACACCAGCGAGGCCAACAGGTAGGCCCAGGTCCGGGCCAGCGCGTTGGTTTTGCGTCGATGCAGTGGCGCACCGCAGCGCTCGCATTCGTGAGGCTCCAGGGTCATGTCACAGGCCAGCCCGCAACTGTGACAGAGGCACAGGTTGAGTTCGCTGGCGACCGGAGGCCTGGTCATAAGATGTCCCACAGATCACGGACATCGCGCCCGGCGATGCGGATCATCATCAGGCTGAGCACGGCCAGCGCAAACAGCCCGATACCGGGCAGCACATCGAGCAGCCCGGCGAGTTTGATCACCGCGACCATCGCCCCCAGCAGACAGACTTCGAGCATGCTCCACGGCCGAAGGGTTTCCAGCCAGCGCATGCAGAATTTGAAACCGGGCGAGCGCCGGGAAGCGAGGGCGTAGCTCAGCACCCAGATCAGCAGCAATAGCTGGAAGATTGGCGCGATGATCATTGCGATGGCGGCCACCATGGCGATGAAGGTAATCGGCCCCAGGCTCAAGGCCAGCACCGAATCCCAGAGGGTTGCGCTGTTTTTCAGGCCTTTGAGGCTGATGCTCATGACCGGGTAGAAATTGGCGAAAATCCACAGCATCAACGCGGTCCAGGTCAACGCCAGGCGTTGTTCCACCGTCAGGCCGTTATAGCGCTGGAGCACGCCGCCGCAGCGTGTGCACAGGGTTTTTTGATGTTTGGCGAGCGTGACTTTTTCATACACGCAGTCGCAGTGCTCGCAGATGATCAGTTGGTCAGTCGTAGCCATAGGCCGCACTCGCCAGAACGCAGGAAAGTCAGAGCACCTCCTCAATATAGAAGTGCCTCGCGATTGAGCAAATCGAAAGGCGGTTCCGGGACCAGGAAATGCGCAGAACCCCTGTAGGAGCTGTCGAGTGAAACGAGGCTGCGATCTTTTGACTTTGATCTTTTTAAAAGCAAGATCAAAAGATCGCAGCCTCGTTTCACTCGACAGCTCCTACAGTCGTACACGGCGCCAGGCGGTTAGCCGAGCATCTCGCGCAGGCGATACCACAACATGCCCAGCGCCAGCAGTGGCGAGCGCAGCATCGGCCCGCCCGGAAAGGTCATGTGAGGCACGGCGCTGAACACATCAAACCCTCGATTGTGCCCGGCATGAATCGCTTCCCCCAACAGCTTCGCGCACCAATGCGTCACGTTCAGCCCATGCCCCGAGTAACCCTGCGCATAAAACACATTCGGATGCTGACTCAACCGGCCAACCTGCGGAAAACGATTGGCAGAGATGCCGATCCGGCCGCCCCACTGATAGTCGACGCGTACATCGCGCAGTTGCGGGAAGACCTTGAGCATCTGCGGGCGCATGTACGCGGTGATGTCGGCCGGATCGCGCCCGGAATAATGGCAGGCGCCACCGAACAGCAAGCGCCGGTCCGCCGAGAGCCGGTAGTAATCCAGGCCGACTTTCTGGTCGCACAACGCCAGGTTCTGCGGGATGAGTTGCGCGGCAACCTCAGGTGCCAAAGGCTCGGTGGCGATGATGTAGCTGCCGGCCGGGAGCACTTTGCCGCTGAGTGTCGGTTCGAGTTCTTCCAGGTGCGCGTTGCAGGCCAGCACCAGAGTGCCGGCGCGCACCGTGCCGCCAGCACAGCGAACCTGCACCGTGCTGCCATGGATCAATTCCAGCACAGGGCTCTGCTCGAAAATCTGCACGCCAAGGGATTGCGCCAGCTTCGCTTCGCCCTGCACCAGATTGAGCGGGTGCAGATGGCCCGAGCCCATGTCGATCAGACCACCGGCATAGACGCCTGAATCCACCACTTGCTGACGGATCTGCTCCGGCCCGACCAGACGGGTTTCATGGGCGTAACCTGATTCGGCCAGACTTTCCTGCTCCGCCTTGAACGCCGCGAACTGCGCCTGGGTGTTGGCGAGTTCGCAGAATCCCCAGCGCAAGTCGCACTCAATCCCGTGTTCACGGATGCGCTTGCCCACCAGTTCCACTGACTCGACACCCGCACGCTCCAGATAGCGCACGCCGTCCTCACCGACGTAACGGGTGAAACCGCTGACGTCATGGCCGATGCCACGGATCAGTTGCCCGCCATTGCGCCCGCTGGCGCCCCAACCGATGCGTCGGCCCTCCAGCAGAATCACCGAGAGCCCGCGCTGAGCCAGTTCGATCGCGGTATTGACCCCGGTGAAACCGCCGCCAATCACGCAGACATCGGCCACAAGGTCCGAGGCCAGCGAGGGGTAGGGCGCCAGGCCATTGGCGGTGGCCGCGTAATAGGAGTGTGCGTGTTCGTTATTCATTGGTTGGACTTCACTTTGCTCCAGGAACGGGTCATCAGTCGCATGATCGCCTGGGGCGGGGTGGTCGAAATGTAGAGTTTGTCGAGGACTGCCTGGGGTGGATAAACCTCAGGGTTGTTCACCAGTTCAGCGTCCATGTATTGCTTGGCGGCCGGGTTCGGGTTGGCATAACCGACCGAGGCACTGACCTTGGCAATCACTTGCGGATCGAGCAGGTAGTTGATGAAAGCGTGGGCTTCTTTCTGGTTGCCGGCATCGGCAGGAATCGCCAGCAGGTCGAACCACAAGTTACTGCCTTCCTTCGGGATCGCGTAGGCGATGTTCACGCCATTCTTGGCTTCCTTGGCCCGATTCGCGGCCTGGAACACGTCGCCGGAATAGCCGAAGGCGACGCAGATGTCGCCATTGGCCAGGTCTGACACGTACTTGGACGAGTGGAAATAGGTGATGTAAGGCCGGATGCTCAACAGCTTGGCTTCAGCTTTCTTGAAGTCCTCGGGGTTCTCGCTGCGCGGGTCCATGCCCATGTAATTGAGAATCGCCGGGAACACTTCATCGGCCGAGTCCATCATCGACACGCCGCACTGGCTGAGCTTCTTGATGTTTTCCGGTTCGAACAGCACCTCCCAGGAATCGATGCGATCGATGCCCAGCACTTGCTTGACCTTGTCGACGTTGTAGCCGATGCCGTTGGTGCCCCACAGGTACGGCACGGAATGCTCGTTGCCCGGATCGTTTTTCTCCAGCAGCGCCAACAGTTTCGGGTCGAGGTTCTTGAAGTTGGGCAACTGCGCGCGGTCCAGTTTGAGGAACGCGCCGGCCTTCACCTGACGGGCCAGAAAGTGGTTGGACGGCACGACCACGTCATACCCGGTGCGGCCGGCGAGCAACTTGCCCTCCAGGGTTTCATTGGAATCGAAGACGTCGTAGATCACCTTGATCCCGGATTTGGCCTGGAAGTCAGCGAGTGTGGTTTCGCCGATGTAATCGGTCCAGTTGTAGACGCTGACGGTGGGTTGAGCCTGGGCAACGGCACTGAACAACACGGCCAGCGCGGCCGGAACCATGGATTTCAATAGACGCATTCGACACCTCTTCGGATTTTAGAATTTTCAGGTGTTGGCATTTCCCTGTGGGAGCGGGCTTGCTCGCGAAGGCGGTGTGTCAGGTGGCATCAATTTTGACTGTGCCGGCGCCTTCGCGAGCAAGCCCGCTCCCACAATGGGGAATGCGATCTCATGTGGGAGCTTGTTTGCTAGACGCTGAGCATCAAGAACTCACGCTCCCAGGAGCTGATCACCCGTTTGAAGTTCTCGTGTTCGGCACGCTTGACCGCCACGTAACCGCGCACGAATTTGTCGCCCAGATACCGCCCGATGGTTTCGCTTTCTTCCATCTGCGTCAGCGCGTCCTCGATGGTGATCGGCAGGCGCAGGTTGCGGCGTTCGTAGGCTCGGCCTTGCACCGCCGCGCTTGGTTCGATGCGTTCAACCATGCCCAGGTAACCGCACAACAAACTGGCCGCGATTGCCAGGTACGGGTTGGCGTCAGCCCCCGGCAAGCGGTTTTCCACGCGCATCGAGTCCGGTGTCGAGGTCGGCACTCGCAGGCCGACGGTGCGGTTTTCTTCGCCCCATTCGACGTTGACCGGGGCCGAGGTGTCCGGCAGGAACCGGCGGAACGAGTTGACGTTGGGTGCGAACATCGGCAGCACTTTCGGGATGTACTTTTGCAGGCCGCCGATGTGGTGCAGGAACAGCTCGCTCATCGTGCCGTCGGCACTGGCGAAGATCGGCTGCCCGGTGGCGATGTCGACCACGCTTTGGTGAATGTGCATGGCGCTGCCGGGCTCATCACCAATCGGCTTGGCCATGAACGTCGCCGCGACGTTGTGCTTGAGCGCCGCCTCGCGCATGGTGCGTTTGAACACGGTGATCTGGTCCGCCAGGTCCAGCGCGTCGCCATGACGGAAGTTGATTTCCATCTGCGCCGGGCCGTCTTCGTGGATCAGCGTGTCGAGGTCCAGGCCTTGCAGTTCGCACCAGTCGTAGACGTCTTCGAACAGCGGATCGAATTCGTTGGCGGCATCGATGGAAAACGACTGACGACCACTCTCCGCACGGCCCGAACGGCCCAGCGGTGCCTTGAGTGGCAAGTCCGGGTCTTCGCAACGCTGGGTCAGGTAAAACTCCATTTCCGGGGCGACAATCGGCCGCCAGCCTTTGTCGGTGTACAACTGCAGCACTTTCTTCAGCACGTTGCGCGGCGACAGTTCGATCGGGTTGCCGAACTTATCGAAGGTGTCGTGGATGACGATGGCGGTCGGCTCGATGGCCCATGGAATCACGTACACCGCGTCGGCGACGGGCTTGCAGACCATGTCGATGTCGGCGGGGTCGAGCAGGTCGTAGTAGATGTCGTCGTCGACAAAGTCCCCGGTTACCGTTTGCAACAGCACACTTTCCGGCAGGCGCATGCCTCGCTCATGCAGGAACTTGTTGGTGGGTGCGATTTTGCCGCGTGCAATGCCGGTCAAGTCGCTGACCACACACTCGACTTCGGTAATCTTGTGATCTTTCAGCCACGTGAACAGCTGATCGAAAGGGACATTCATAAAGACCTCGTTATTGGTTTTATTAACGCCGGGGAGGGTGGTTTCATCCACCACACACTTCCCCTGAGACGCGTTGACGACTATCTTGGGCGAGCCTTGCGGTTCCATCTATCCACTTTCAGCAGCACCAAAACGCACCAAACGAGTGCGTAAGGTCATTCATGTCAGCGTCCAGTCCAATCCAGGTTCAAGCGTTCAACACCGACGATGTCGCCGCGCAAATCCGCGCCACGCCGGGTTGGGTCCAGCATTATCAGCAGATGTCGCCGGGGCATTTCGCCGGGCGCGTGCGCTACCTGGACCTGCAAGGCGTGGAAATCTACGAAGAGCAGATGAACACCCGGGTCGAGCAGAATTTCAGCGCGCCCGAGGGTTCGCTGGCGTTCTGTTTCGATCGCAGCGACAACGCGCTGTATGTGTTGAATGGCGAAAGCCGCAACATCTGGATCACCCCGGAGAACTACCAGGAAGTCGCCGTGGTGTTCGGTCCGGAGTTCGTGCAGCGTCACGGTCTGAACGTCGCGCGGCTGGAAGGCTTGTTCATGTCGCCGCTGAACTCGGGGCAGAACGCCCTGTTCAGCCGCTGGTTGAGCGGCACCTTGACCCGGCTCGCCGAAACGCTCGACCCACCCAGCAAGGAAGCGTTGACCCAGCAACTGCTCGAAGACTGCCTGTACATCCTCGATAACGCGTGCGTGTGCCTCGATCGCGGCGGCCTGCAGCGCCGCACCGAAGAACGCGCCGTCATGAAGCGCATCGGCGGATGGGCCGCCGATTCACCCGAAGAAACCCTCAACCTGCTGGAGCTGTCCCAGGTCGCCGGGGTTTCCCTGCGTCAGTTGCAGCACGCGTTCAAGGCGTTCACCGGAATGACGCCGACCCATTGGCTGCGCCTGCGCCGCCTCAACAGCGCCCACCGCGAATTGCTCGCGCGCACGTCGAATGACACCACTGTTGCTGAAGTGGCGATGAATTGGTCGTTCTGGCATTTGGGGCGGTTTTCCAGCAGTTATCGGGCGCTATTCAAGGAACTGCCGAGCGAAACGCTCAAACGCAATAGCCCGCGCAGATCGCACTATTAAAAGAGTCGGTTATTACGAACTTTAAATTCTTGTACGTGTATCGGTGTTTTCCATAGTCCTCGTCTGTAGTCCATTTCCTGCAAGTGTGGCTCGATGTTTCAGGAATGTCTGACTCTGAAATTTATTCCTTTTAAATCAGTTTGTTGAGTTGTTTGTACTGTATTCAAGCTAATTTGAGTCAGGCACAAAGGTCATCTAGGTTTCTGCTCGTCGATACACGTCGTGTATCGATTTGAACGAACCGAGGTAATCACAATGACTGTGCTGTTGAAAGAATCAGAAAGTAGCCATGACCTTCCAAAAGCGGTACTTCAACTGATATCGGGCGAGTTTCCCGGTGTGGCGCGTAGCGCCGGGATCTTTACCAAAGAAGATGTCATCAAGATCAAACAATATGTAAAGAAAGGCCTCGCGTTGCCCAGCGAGTTGCCGGAGGTTGAGTCATACCTGAAGTACACCAAAGTCGACATCGCCGGGCTCGAACCCAGTGATATCCAGGTGTTGTTCAAGAAAATCAGAATTCACGCCGCCAGCTGGGATGCGGTGGAAAACAAGATCGTCCAGCAAAGCATTGACCTGAGTTCCGCCGCCAAAAACATCGTCAGCAGTGGCAGCGAGATCATTTCCGTCATCAAGGAAATGCCGATCATGGACCGCGTCAGGACGACGCTGGGCGAGATGAGCAACAACGACCTCGAAGGCCTGCGCTATACGTCTGACGACGGCGAAGTGGCGTCGGCCGTGACGGAAATCATCGAACTGATGAAGGTCGATATCAAACGCCAGCAAGGCGCCACCCAAGAGCTGAAAGATCGCCTGTCCAACTTCAAGATCGAATTGTCGGGCGGCGAGTTGTCTGGCGGTAAGCGTGTGTTTGGTTTGCAGTCGGAAGTGAAGGGCAAATATGACCTGATGGAACGCAACAACTTGCTCGAATCCATCGCCAGTACCAGACAAACCATTCGGGAAAAGAAGGACCGGGTCATCCAGCTCGACAAGGATTACGACTATTACGTCGGCATGTCGTTCTCGGGCGGCCTGCCGATCTTCTGGCCGATTTCAGGTTCGATCTTCGGCCCGAAAGCCGAGACCGCCCGTAAAGAGCGCAATGCCTTGAAAGAAGAGATCGACGCGCTGGAACGGGCCGTGAGTGGCAAAGAGAACTTGCAGAGCGCCATCGAAAGTTCCATGTCCAACTTTGGTGACATCGGTATCCGCATGGCCGGCGCTGAAGCGGCCCTCAATATCTTGAACACGATGTGGCAAACCATTCTGAGCAAGGTCGATTCATCGGCCGAACAGTTTGGCCGCATCAACAATGCCTTGCGCCTGACCTCATTTGTCGCCGAGTTCGCGCAGGTGATCGATCCGTGGCGCGACGTCAAGAACACCGCCAGTGATTTGGTGACGGTGTTTAACGAAGCCCTCGACGAATACAAAAAAACCTTCAACTGATGTGCCCAGCGGACAAAAGGATTATTGCCATGAGCCGTGTCACACCGATCGATACCCCGGTTATTCCGGTCATTGACGTAAAAAACATCATTCAAACCGTTCGTGATATCTCCAGGCTGGCCAACTTCAGAAATGAACGGCCGGACGTGCTACAGGAGCGGGCACACCGTGTAGTCGCCTATTTGAATAATATCGATACCGCCCTGCGTGAATCCTTTCCGGTCTTGCTGACCGCGCTGAACAATGCCTCGGGGAAACAGTGGTTCGAGGTCCTGGATGAGTTGAACGGCGCTTTGGACAGGCATGACCTGACCCCGGACGACCGGGCGCTGGTGGTCGACGAACTGGCCAACGTCAAAGGCAACATCGAGGCAATGCTGGAGGGCGTGGAGGCGAAATTCATCGCGCGCTCACGGCTGCTGGAGAGCGAAGTCCAGAGTCTTTACAAGATCGAGATCGGTGAGCGCGCGGATGAACCGCTGAAGGTCGCGCGCGAGCGCAAAGCCAGGATTCTGGCCCAGCTCAATGACCACCACCTCAACAAAGCGAAGTGCGAGGAGCAGCGGGACACACTGATCAAGGCGCAGGACGTGATTCGCGAGTTCAACCTGGCCGACATGTACAAGAATTACATTCCGGACGGCAAGGCACTGGACGGTCTGGACATGGCCAACCCGAAAAAGGAAGCCGTCAAACAGGCCATTGAACTGGTGAGGAAGGTGTTGGGGGTGGTCTCTGACGGGATCAAGTACACCCAACTCGCGACGTCACGCAACACTCTGGACCTGGAGATCGAGTCGATCAGCCGCCTGGCCGAAGGGCTGAATATCGAGCTTCAGAGCGCTGAAGATCTCTTTTCCGACATCAGCGCTGTTGTGGAAATAGACCGTCGTCGCAGGACTGCGGGTGAAGAAATCATTGTCGTGGCCGGTGTGTGGCGAGGATTTCCCATGCACCTTGAGACGCTGAGAAACCTGGAATACAACCAGGCCGGGCTGTTCAGGCTGTTGGCGCGATACAAGAGCCATCTGGAAGGATTAGAGGGTGACTACAACAGCACGCTGATCAACTAGGCCATTAAAAGATCGCAGCCTCGTTGCACTCGACAGCTCCTACAGGTGAATGCAGAACCCGTGTAGGAGCTGTCGAGTGCAACGAGGCTGCGATCTTTTGATCTTCAAACAGTAGGCGCAGGCTTCGCCAGTTCAATACCCGCCGCGCCTAACCGTTTCAAAATCTCAAACAACAGATCGCTTTTGGTCGTCCCGACAATTCTCGGGCTACTGACATACCCGGTAACCGTCAACGTAATCCCTTCCGGACTCAACTTGCTGAATCGAACAAACGGCGCCGGTTTGTCGAGGATGGTTTCGTGTTCCTGATACGTGTCGTACAGCAGGTTTTGCACTTGCTCAGGATCAATATCCAGCGGGAACACCAATTCCAGTGTCGCCACACCTTGGGCACTGCCGCCCAGCGTCACGTTGCGCAGGTTTTGCGAAATCAATTGCGAGTTCGGAACGATGACGATCGAGCGGTCGGCGAGTTGTATTTCCGTGGCCCTGACGTTGATGCGCCGGATATCGCCTTCGACGCCGCTGATGCTGATCAGGTCGCCGACCTTGACCGGGCGTTCGGTCAGGAGAATCAGGCCGGAGACGAAATTCTTGACGATTTCCTGCAAGCCGAAACCGATCCCCACCGACAAGGCGCTGACGATCCACGCCAGGTTGGTCCACTGAATGCCAAGGGATGACAGCGTCAGCAGAATCACCAGGGCGTAGCCAATGTTGGCGAACAGTGTGCTGAGCGAGGCACACATGCCGGGGTCCATGTCGGTCTTGGGCAGGAACTCGTTATCCAGCCATCGGCGCAGTGTGCGAATCAGGTAGATACCGATGAACAGGGCCAGCAACGCATTCATCAAGTGGCCCGGGATGATATTGAATTTGCGCAGGCCATCGCCGCCGAGGATGGCGAACGTCTGGGTGAACAACTGCCCGAGTGTGGTGCCGACGCCACCGACAAACAGTGAAATGACCGCCAGCAGCATTAAACCGGCACGTCCGACACCGGACAGAATGATCGACACTTGCTCAAGGCGCACGTCGCCGATCCCGAGCAACTGTTTGAGCGCCTTGCCGCTAGGGCTCTTGGCTGAAAACAGGTACTCGCAGCTGTCTCTGAACAACTGGGTCAGCAAGTAGAAGCCCGACAGGATGATAAATCCCCAGACCAGCTGGTAAGTGATGAATCGTGCCAGGGAGATATAGCCGATCAGCAGGGCAATCATCGCGACAACTACGGCGATACCGGCGAATGAATAAATCAGCCCGGCGACGGTGGTACTCGACTCGGGTGCTTCCCCGGCGGCCGCGACGGCTCTGCGGACTTTGCTGGCACGCCGGAACAACGTACCGATAATCAGCGTGACCACCAGCGCGATAAAACCGCGGCCGAAGAGGATGGCGGACGGGCTCATGCCGGTGACGTTGGTGACTTGTGCCAGGCCGACCAGAATCAGCAGCGTGACGGCCAGTATTCTGGGGAAAGGTTTGATCGCCAGTGCAACAGGATCAGCGATAGCCGGTAGCCGCCAGGAGGGATGTTCGGTCGATAGCAGCGCCCGGCTCAGCCCGGTGATCAGGATGCAGACGTAGATGACTTTTTCGAATTCATCGGCAAAGTTCTGAATCAGGGGCGTCAACGGCAGTTGTCGAGTGAGCGCATAAAACAGCAATTGCATTGCACACGCGGTGGTCAATACCGTTGCCACGACGGACGCCAGTGCGAGCGAACTTCGACGCAAACGTCCTTCCGGCATTCGATGAATACACACCCAGGTCAACCCGCGTTCGGCAATTCTTCGGCCCCAGGACCAGATGCCTACAGCCAGCAAGATCAGCACGACGGCAAACAGGCGCTCGCCGGGTTGCCAGGCAGCCTTGATGGCGCTGGTAGCCTGCTGGATGAAATCGCTGAGCCGCTCGCGGTCCTCCTTGAGCGGATTAAACAACGGCGCCCAGAATCCCGGGCCCAGAATACTGCCGCTGCGCAGCGTGACTTCGGTTTCCAGCAGGCTGCGGCGAATGCCGGCAATTTGAATGATCAGGCCGGCGGCATTGTTTCTGAGCGCCGCCAGGGTTTTCAGATTGGAGTCGACTTTGGTCTTTTGTTCGGAGAGAAAGGCTCTTTGCGTCGCAATATCTGTCTTCTCAGCCGCAACATCGTCGGGTGATACCGGGCCCAACACATCGAGTTGCGCTTGCAGTTGCTTCTGCTCGGGCAGCAGGGATGACTGCAGGCTGTCTACATCATTGATAAACAACTGTACGGAATCTTGCAGGCCGACCATTTGGGTCAGGTTATTGGCCAGCGAGATCTGTTGTTTGATTCGGTCAAGGCGGATTTGCAGTTCTTGCAGATCACTCTGGGATATGGCGACAGGCTCAGGGCCTGACATCGGGGATGGCATCGGCGGCAGGTCGGCGGCCGACAGCACTCCGCTGCTGGCTCCAAGCAGCGTGAGTGCGACGACAATCATTAACTTCAGTGCATGTCGCATAGGCGTGTTCGACTCTTTTGTCAGTCATTCAGCCTGTGGGATTGCCTTACTTGACCACTTCGATCTCACCAGGCCGCCACGCTTTGGTGAAGAACGGCTCAAGTGGACCATAGAAGCGCAGTATCGTGAACCAGCCCCGGTCGGGGAGGGTCTGGACCCAGTTACCGGCCTTGGCGTCGGCAGGTTTTGAAGGGCCAAAGTAAATGGTTGTCGAGCCATCGGCGTTCTCGACGGCGGCGGGCGAAGGGTAGGTCTGGCTGCCTGCGCGCGGATAGCGTTGGGGTGTCTGGAGCATGGAGCGCGTCTGGTTGTCGTAGAGAGTGAACGACCAGAAGTTGGCCGCCGGGATCTTCGGCGGCAGGGTTACCTTGTAGGTTTTGGCACCATCGAACGCCTTTTTGTCGGCATCGGAAAACCCCATGAGGTACTGCGAGCCCACATTCGGCAGGCGCATGATCATGCCCGGCGAATCCATGGTGTAGCCGTAGTAGAAGGCCATGCGGGAATCAAGTGTCCGCGCGCCGCTCGCCGGTTGTGCCTTGAACAAGCCTTCCGGGGTAATCATTGGCGGTGGAGTTTCGAAGTCGAAACCACCTTGCCACAGCATGCTGGCCCACATCGAGTCGGGATAGTAAGCCCAGCCGGGATACTCGGCGGCCCGCCAGTTCAGCACGCGTCCGGCCGCATTACCCACGGCCGCCGCGTCGGTGAGGATCTTTTTCATCCGCTCGTCCGGCTGGAACGGCTTGCCCTTCACGATGCCAATGGCCGCCAGTTGACCGAGCAGTTCCGCGGAAAACGAGGTTGCCGGTTCCAGCTGCACAAGTTTGTCGAGCGTCTCGAAATAAGAGAAGTCGTTAGGCGGAAGGGTGTTGAAGGATTTGCCACTGCCCTCCACGAATTTTGTCGGCGCAATCGGCGGGGTTCGCTCCAGCTTGACTTGACCTTCGAGCGCCGTGGCAATGCTGGTGCCGTAGCCGCCTGGCGTGTAGGGGTAGATCTTCAACCGGTCCTTGATCAGGTCCGCCGAAGGTTTGGGGTTGCTGTTCTCCATAAAGGCGCGAACGGCGTAGATCACATGATTGGTTTTCGAGCGGCCGACAAAGAAGCCGCCATCGGGAACAGGGCCCTCGTATCCGGGCGGCAGAATCAGGTATTTACCGCCTTCGCCCCGATCAGGACCGGGCGTGCCCAGGTCGATGATCCAGCCGAACCACATGTCATTGAGGGTGCCGAGGGATTTGGGAGGCACTTCAACCACCAAGGGGCCTTTCGTCAAATCGAGAATGGCGAGGGAATAAATGGTATCGGCATTGGCAGTGAGAAAGAGTGAATTGGAATCCATCAACTCGGAAAAGATGACCACCGAGTTGTCCTCGGCTCCGATGCTGTGGAAGCCCTCACGAATCGCGTAGGCCGAGGCACCTGAATAGCTGTTCATGAAGGCGTCGATACCGCGGGTGAATGCCAGTGTGTCGTAGACATCCTGTGCAGTTTTCGCGCTCGGCGCGCCATCCTTGAAGTCCAACACGCCGATTCGGGTCTCGACCCGATCTGGCGTCCTCATCGCCGAGGGGATTTCGGTGGCCGCCTGCGCTGTTGTCAGCATCAGGGCCGTCAGAACGGCGATGGGTTTGAGCAGGTGCGCCATGGTGTTCTCCCGGGAGGATGTCTGACTCATTGTCGATTCAAACTGAGGAAGGGCGTGGCGCGAGAAGACTTTCGAGAGTTAGGCAAGCTACATACCTGGCTCCGGGGTTACTTCCAGGGAGAACTGAAACTAGTACGCCCGGATGACCCTTTACAGATAGTGCGCACAGTTGATGGAGCATGACGAAGTGCTCGATCCGTTCTTCCAGCAAATCCAAGCATAGGCGCACATTGGCGATCGCTCCAGCCATTGGCAACTATTGGCCAGGATGATCAAGAGGAACAGTTTTGTTTCAAATGTACTGTTCCATACCCCCCAGAAGTGGGGGGGGCGACAAATGCCTTAACCCCCTCTAATGCAGCCATCTGTCCGGTAAAACGCTGATTGGCGGCTTGATTGCGGTTATGAAAGTGCACAAATGGACAATGTCGAATCCTCAGCAATACTTCACTTCGCCATAAGAAACGGTTGCGCTGTTACCTGTTCGATAGTGATTAAACGTCATATGAGAGGGACATCATGCAGTCGAATAAAAATGCCCTGACTATTTCAGTTATCGGATTGATCTCTCTCTTCGCCAGCGAGCGCAGTTTCGCAGGCGGGCTCATGTTGTATGAGATCGCCACGGATAATGCGGGTCTGGCCAATGCCGGCGCCGCCGCCAGAGCACAAGGCCCCTCGACCATCGCCAGCAACCCCGCGGGGCTGAGTTATCTGAGCGGTACGCAGATCACGGCGGGGGCGCAGATTCTCTTTGGCGATCTTTCCTTCGAACGGGACAGCGATACCAATACGCCGGGTACCGGCAGCGGTAATGTGCTCGATCCCATACCCGGCGCCAGTTTTTTCATCAGCCATCAACTGGATGACCAGTGGTCGGTCGGTTTCGGCTCCTATGGCGATTTCGGCCTCGCTGAGAACTACGACAACGACTGGTCCGGGCGTTATTTCGTACAGAACGCGAGCATCGCCGGTTTGTCACTGGTTCCGAGCGTGGCGTATCGCTTCAACGAGCAATGGTCCGTCGGGCTCGGCGTCAAAGCCATGTATGGCATGCTCAAATCCGAAGCCGCGATCAATCAGTCGCCCCTGGGCATTACCGATCGGGCGGACGGTCAATACAAGTACAAGGACAGCGATTGGGGCTATGGCGCCAACGTCGGCGTGATCTATGCGCCGCAACCGGGGACCCGTATCGGTTTGGCCTACACCAGCCAGGTAGACCTGGACTTCGATGACGGCCTGGACATCAAGAACAGCGGCCCGCTGGTGAGTCGACTGGACGGCACCAACCTCGGGATCGATCTGAAAGTACCGCAAACCGCCACCCTCAGCCTGTACCAGCAACTGGACGCGCAATGGGCGTTCCTGGCGTCCGTCAACTGGCAGGACTGGTCGAAATTCGGCGAAGTCGAAATCGATGTGGACACCAACGCCGGTGGAGCACAGGCGACCACCATTGATGCGAATTACAAAGACACCTATCAATTGGCCCTTGGCGCGCAATACCAGATGAACCCCGATTTGCTCTGGGACTTCGGTGTCGCCTACGACACCTCGGCGGTGTCCGACAGCAATCGCACGCTGACCGTGCCCATGGGCGCGGCCTGGCGCTTCGCCGCAGGCCTGACGTACTCGGTGAACAAAGAAACCGACATTAACTTCAGTTGGGTCACCGTGTGGATGGGCGACATGTCCGTCGACCAGACCAAATCGCTGTCCGGCAGCCGTGTGTCCGGCGAGTTCGACAACGCCTGGATACAGGCCCTGTCGGCCAACATGACCTGGCGTTACTGAACATGCGCCAACGCGAAACACCCCAACCCAAGGAGTACCGTCACATGAACGTTTCCCGTAAGTGGATCGTTGGTGCAGCACTGAGCAGCCTGTTACTGGCGGGTTGCGTCTCGAAGGTAACTGAAAAAGAACAGTACTCCGGCTTCTTGCGCAACTATGACGGTTTGCAGGAAACCACCTCGCCAAGCGGTGTGAAGGTGTTGCGTTGGGTCGCCCCGGGGTTCAAGGCGTCGAACTATTCCACGGTGGTGTTCGACCGCCTCGAGTTTTACCCGGCACCCAAACCCGATGAGCGGGTGAACATGAATACATTGCAGGAGTTGCAGGCTTACACCAGCGACAGCGCCAAACAGGCGTTGTCGCAAAATTTCCGCGTAGTCCCCAGCTCTCGCGATGTGCGTAAAGGTGAGCGTGCGATGGTCCTGCATGCAGCGATTACCGGCGTGACGGCTTCCAACGAAGGCATGAAATGGTACGAAGTGGTGCCGGTGGCAGCCGTGGTCGGTGCGACTCAGGCGGCCAGCGGTCACCGTGATCAGAACACCGAGTTGTATATTGAAGCCGATCTGGTCGATGCCACGACTGGGGCGCCACTGGCAAAAGCCGTGCGCAAGGTCTTTGGCGAGAACCTGCAGAACGCCAATCAGCAGATCACGGCAAATGACTTCAAGGCGGCGATCAAGGCCATGACCAGCGACCTGCAAGCGTTGCTGAAGTAGGTCTGTGCCTGTTTCGTCTCTAACAGCGCCTCAACCAGCCAGCAAAAGACGCGCGGGTGGAGTTCGACATGAACAAACACATTGAACTGCCTTTGCTCTCGCTGATGGCTTTCGGCGCATCCGTCTCCAGCTACGCAGACAGCCAGGCCGAGCTGGCCAAGCAGGCACTGAACCCGGTGGCGGCGTTGTACAGCTTGCCGATCCAGTACAACTGGAACCAGAAAATGGGGCCCAGTGGCGAAGGCATCCAGAGCGTCACCAACATCCAGCCGGTTTTACCTTTCAGCCTCAATGAGGACTGGAACCTGATCTCGCGCACGATCCTGCCGATCATCGATCAGCACGGTCTGGCGCCGGGTGGTATCGCGGATAAAAGCGGAGTAGGAGACACCTCGCAGAGTTTCTTTTTCTCACCGAAGAAGCCCACCGAGGATGGCTGGATCTGGGGGGTAGGGCCCGCACTGCTGTTGCCGACCGGCAGCGACGAGTTGCTCAGCAGCGAGCAATGGGGATTGGGCCCGACAGCCGTCGCATTGAAGCAGGAACATGGCTGGACCACGGGAATTCTCGCCAATCACATCTGGTCGCTGGACAACAGCCCGGCCGATGACAAGGAGAAAGTGAATCAAACGTTCATGCAACCCTTCCTGGTATACACCACAAAGACTTACACCAGTTTTGGCATCAACACCGAATCCACCTACGACTGGGAGACCAAGGAGTGGAACGTGCCGATCAATCTGTTCGTGACGCAGCTGTTCAAGGTCGGCAAGCAACCCATGAGCCTGCAGATCGGGCCGCGCTATTGGGCGGACAGTCCCGAAGATGGCGCCCATGGCTGGGGCTTTCGCGTGGCATACACGCTACTCTTTCCTAAATGAGAGGTGTCGCTGCAACGGTGTGCAGCACTCCCTACGTGATCGACTGCGGTCCTTGGCCGAGCCACCCATTGTTTGCAAGAAGGCCTGAAAAATGGAGCGCATAGAGCCGCAACTGATCCTCAAGACCACGCCGCCACGCGGTCAGAAGTCCGCCCGAACGCGCAGCCGGTTAGCCATCGACGCTCCAGAATTGACCGACAAGATGGTGATCGCCGTCCATGCGCCAGCCGGTTTCGGCAAGACCTTCCTGCTGACCCAGTGGAGGCGTGAGTGTTTGTCCCACGGCGCCGTGGTGGCCTGGTTGACGCTGGATGCACACGATGATGGCACCCGATTTGTCCAGGGGCTGGGAACTGCCATGGCGATTGGTAGCGGTCGGCCGTCCTTTGCCCGCGCCTTCGAACGTATACCGGGACCGGGGCGTGACGAGTTCGAAGGGTTGACGCAGTGGCTGGCGGAGGTCGCCGATCTGGGCAGCGAAACCGTGTTGATTCTGGATGAGGTGGACGCTTTGCCCGAGGTGACGGTCCGCCATTCGTTAACTTATCTGTTGCATAACGCCCCGGCCAATCTGCGCATCATCATGGCTTCGCGCGGGCGTTTGAACCTGCAAGTGGCTGACCTCGCGGCGAGGGGGCGCTACGCGTCAGTCACCACGACGGCCCTGCGGTTTGGCATTGAAGAAACCGTCGCCATCCTCACGAGCCGCTTTGGCGCCAAGATTGACGCCGACCTCTGCATGCGTCTGCACGAGGTCACCGAAGGCTGGCCGCTGGGTTTGCAACTGGCGATTTCGGCCATGGAAAAGAGTTCGAGCCCGGGGGCGGCTATCGAAGAACTGTCAAAGTGCACCGGTGATATTCAGCGGTATTTCGTCGACAGCCTGGTGGCGCATCTGCCCGACGAACAGGTCGGTTTTTTGACCGGTATCGCCTTGCTGGAGATGGTGCAGCCTTCCTTGTGCATTGCACTGACGGGTAATCCGCGTGCGGGTGAACTGCTTGAGGAACTGTGCGTTTCGACCCCGATTTTCGTCGAGAGCGTCGACAGTGACTGGGTGCGGATTCATCCGTTGGCTCGGGAGTTCCTTCTGGGGCGTTTTGCCAGGCTGCCCCCCGAGCAGCGCCAGGGATTCCACGAGCGTGCAGCGGTCTGGCTGCAACAGCACCAGTTCCTGGAGCAGGCGGCTCGCCAATACCTGTTGGCCGGGCTGCCACAACCGGCCTACGCCATGATTGAAGAATGCCTGTACGACGTGATGTTGCGCGGCCAGTTCAGTCGCGTACTGGAATGGGTCGAAGAGCTCGAGCCCGAAGCCGTGCTGTCACACCCGCGCATCTGCCTGGCCGCCGCCTGGGCACTGGCCATGGGTGAGCGTCAGGCTGAAGCGGCGCGCTTGATTGCGGCCATTGAGCAACATCCGTCGGCCGATGAAGCCACTCGCTGCGAGGCCGCCGCCATCGAGACCGCGGCGGTCTATTTTGCCGATCGTCCGGATGAGTCACTCGCGCTCATTACGCCTTGGGTCGAGCGGTTGCCTTCGTTCCCGATCAAGGTACAAGCGATTGTGGCGAACCAGATTGCACGCCTGGCCTTGTCGCAGGGCCAGCCGGAAAAAGCCCGGCGCATCTTTCAGCGGGCACCGCATTACACGTGGAGCCCGGGGCTGGATGCCATTCGCGGATTTGGCGAGTGGGTGGTCGGCCTGACGTATCTGTGGGAGGGGCGGATGCTGTCCTCGGAAACCGTCTTGCGCGCCAGCCTCTTGTTGGCTGAGCAAGACATTGGTCGACGCAGCCCGATTGCCGTGATGATGGCCACCGGTCTGGCGACCTCACTGCTGGAGCGCGGTGAAATTCAGGAGGCCATTACGGTATTGGCGAACCGGATGGACATGGTCGAGCGCCTCGCCTCGCCTGATGCGATTGTGCTGGGTTATATCACGGCCTCGCGACTGGCCTCGTTGCAGGGGCACGGGCATCGCGGGCAGGACCTGCTGGAGGCGTTGTTCGCCCTCGGCGAAGAGCGCGCCATTCCCCGGTTTTGCATGGCCTCGCTCGGGGAGCAGATTCGTCTGCATGCCCTGCAGGGGCGAAGTGATACCTGTCAGGTGTTAGGGCGCCGCCTGGATACCGTCACACCGATGATTGCCCGGGAAGAGTCCGGTTTGCTCGGTCCGGAACTGGCCTTGATGGCGGGGGTGGCCAACGCATATGTCCTGCTCGCCAGGCGTGACTGGGAGGCCATGCTGGCGGTGCTGACCAAATCTGGGGCAACCGCCGAGCACCTGCGTCGCGGTCGGGAAATCGTGCAAATCAAATTGCTCAGGGCGCTGGCGCTCAAGGCGACGGGCGCAGAGGGTACCGACTGTTTGCTCGAGGCCGTCAGCCTCGCCCAGGAACATGGCATGCAGCGTGTGGTGCAGGACACCCACCCCGACCTGAGCAAATGGGTGCAAACGCTTCAACGTGAAACAGTCTCGTCGATGACGCCGACGCCGGCCCCCACACCGGTCACACGGGTGGAATCCGCGACATCCAGCGTCTCGCCCAGTCGTCTGCTGACCCCCAAGGAGCGCGAGGTGTTGCAGTTGCTGGCCCGTAACCTGTCGAACAAGCAAATCGCCCTGGCCCTGAATGTCGGCGAAGAAACGGTGAAGTGGCACCTGAAAAACCTCTTCGGAAAATTCCAGGCCGGCACCCGTCAGCATGTCGTGGCGCGTGCGTACATGCTGGGCATTCTCGAAACAGCGGGCTGATGCCTGACCCGGGGTGATCCGTTCGGATCCCCCTTCAATTCCCCCCCAATCCGGTTTCAAGTCGCCCCCCCTGTCAATGGGGGGTTGCGCTTTTCGACTACGCAATAGTCTGGCCCCAACAAGAGCGCTAATGCGCGGGTGGGGAGCAGGGATTATGTCTGAAAGAGTGCTGGTCGCCGGCGCGGGTATGGCGCCGTTTCTGCCGCTGGGTGGCTGTGACAGTCACGCGGCGCTGGCAGGGCAGGCCATTCGTGCGGCGCTGGCCGATGCACGAATCGACTATGACCTGGTCGACCAGGTGTTCACCGCCTGCGTTCACGGTGAAGCCGGCATCGCCGAACAGATGCTGTCGCAGATCGGTTACTCCGGTGTGCCGGTTTTCAGCCTCGCCGATGGTTGTGCGGCGGCCAGCAGCGCTTTCCAGCTGGCCCGCAACAGCGTGCTGTGCGGTCAGGCCGAATGTGTGCTGGTGGTAGGCGTCGAGTGCATGCCTGCTCGCATTTCCAACCGTGAGTTTTTCGGCTTGAAAGAGCTCGGCCGCGAGCAACCGGTCAGGGGCGAGCAGGCCAGCGCTTTTATCGAGCGTCGACAGCAACCGGCGCTGTTGTTTGCGGCCCAGACCAGTTGGTTATTGACCCGCCTGGGTATTGCCGAAAGCAGCTTCGATCAAGTGCTTGAGCGGGCTCGCCGCCAGGCCGGGCTCAATCCCTACGCGGTGTTGCACCGTGTGCCGGGACGCGACGGCTGGCTACCGCCTTACCTGTGCCCGCCGGCCTGCGGGGCGGCGGCGGTGTTGATCTGCACGCCAGCCTTCGCGTTGCGCTTCGGTGCTCGAGCGGATGTCACGGTTCTGGCCAGCGCCCGAGGCAGTGACAGCACCTCGGAACAGGAATCGGGCTGCGTGCTGGATGTGCTGGGACGGGCGACCACCCGGCGCGTGGCGCAGCAGGCCTATCAACAGGCGGGGCTGGGGACCGAAGACATCGATGTGGTTGAGCTGCATGACCAAAGCGTCGGCGACTTCATGGTTTACAGCGCCGCATTGGGCTTTTGCCGCGAGGGCGACCTTGACCGTTTCGTACAGCTCGGTCCTCGCCTGAAAGGACAGATGAATGCCGTGTGCCCGTCGGGCGGCTTGCTGGGCCGTGGTCACGCCCCGGGGGCCACCGGGCTGGCGCAACTGGTCGAGCTGGTCTGGCAACTGCGCGACATGGCCGACGGCCGGCAGATTGCGGGCGCCCGGACGGCGCTCCAGCACAGTACAGCCCTGGGGCGGGCGGTGTCGGTGACCATTTTGCAGCGCACGTGAGAGGAGGCTCGCCGCGCTGTGATTCAACCCATGACTTTTCGTAAACCACAGAGCAGGTAGCAAGCTAGATGAACAAAAATAATAAGATCTGCCATGCAAACTTCCGCAAGGGGTTGTTGACTTCAGCCATTCTCACCGGCCTTGGCATTGCGCCTGTACAGGCCGTTGAGGTCAACACGGGAAATGAAGATTTTACGGTTCGTTTCGACAACACGCTGAAGTTCAACTACGCCCAGCGTGTGGAGTCACCCAACAGCAAGTTGGCCAATTCGTGGAACAACAATGACGGAGATCGTAACTTCTCCTCCGGCAGTGCGGTTTCCCAGCGCCTGGACGTGCTGTCCGAACTGGACGTGGTTTACAAAGAGAAAGTCGGTTTCCGAGTCAGCGCCAACTCCTGGTACGACCACGCCTACGACGACATCGGCAGCGACAACGCCTCGACCAACCAGCTCAACAGCGGACGGCCGGACTCCCGTCACCAGAGTGGTTACGCCGATCGCTATTACAACGGGCCTTCTTCGGAAATTCTCGACGCCTTCGTGTTCGGCAGTACGGAAGTCGGCGAGGAATCGCTGCTCAGCGGCAAGGCCGGCAAGCACACTGTTTATTGGGGTGAAAGCATTCTCGCCTTTGCTCACGGCAACAGTTACGGGCAGTCGGGTCTTGATCTGTCCAAGGCGCTTGCAGTGCCGGGAACCGAAGCCAAAGAGCTGTTCATTCCGCGCAATCAGCTGTCCACCAGCTTCACGCTCAACCCGGAACTGACCCTCGCCGCGCAGTACTTCCTGGATTGGGATGCGGCACGGTTGCCGGAATCGGGCACCTACCTCGGCTTCAACGACGGCATTCAAAATGGCGGGCATAACCTGTCGTTGATCGGTGGGCAGAATCCCCGGTTCGGCACGCCTGGCCCATTGGGTGCCAATCAGTTTTTGCGGCTCAGCAACGGCCACACCTTCAAGCCAGACAAACGAGGTGACTTCGGTCTGATGGCCAAGTGGAGCCCGGAATGGCTTCAGGGCACGCTCGGCGTGTACTACCGCAAGACGTCGGACATTCTGCCCAACCTGGCGTTGCAGCCTGTAGCGGTAGGCCCTGCGCAATTGATCTCCGGCAACGCCGGCAGCTACAACCAGTTCTATGTCGATGACATCGATATCTACGGCATCAGCCTGTCGAAAAGCTTTGAAGGCGTCAGCGTCGGTTTCGACCTGAACTATCGCCACAACATGCCGCTGGCCAGCGTGCCGGCCACGGTCAATCCGGCAGCGGGTGCTGCGGGCCTGCCGGGCTTCATCAGCAATTTTGACGGCGACAACGGCGTGGCCCGAGGCAACACCGTGCACGCGGTGCTCAACGGCTTGACCACCTTTGGCGACACACCGGTCTGGGACAGCTCGAACTTGCTGGTCGAACTCGCCTACAGCCGCTGGCTGGACGTCACCGAGAACAAACAACTGTTCAAGGGCGAAGACTGGTATCGCGGTGTCGACAAGGTCACCAAGGACAACTACGTCCTGGGCGTCAACTTCACACCGACCTGGTACCAGGTGTTCCCCGGCATCGATATGTTCCTGCCAGTCACCTACAACGTCGGCCTCAACGGCAACTCGGCGATCCAGCTCGGCGGTAACGAGGACTCCGGCAGTTATTCGGTGGGCGTCGGCATGGACGTGCACAACCAGTACCGGTTTGACCTGAAATACGTCGACAACTTTGGTCCGTTCGACACCTGCGATTCCGCCGGTAGCGCGGGTGCACAAGGCGCGGGCGCCGCACCTGGTGCCAACGGGCAGTACAACTGCGTACCGGGGCAAACCACTGCCTTTGGCGGTACCCAGCCTCAGCTCAAGGATCGGGGCATGGTCACTTTGACGTTCAAAACGACCATTTGATCGAAGTCTTTGCTTGATAGCAGGAGTCACTCCATGAAATTCGTCAACACACTGTTGTTCACTGCCTTGACCGTTGCCATCTCCGGCGCGGCACACGCCGCGGTTTCCCCGGATGAAGCGGCCAAACTCGGCAGCAGCCTGACCGGCGTCGGCGCTGAAAAGGCCGGCAATGCCGACAACACCATTCCGGCCTACACCGGCGGTCTTTCCACGGCACCGGCCGGTTTTCAGGCGGGCAGTTCGTTCCGTCCGGACCCGTTCGAGGCCGACAAACCACGCGCCGTCATCGACGGCAAAAACGCCGGTCAATTCGCTGACAAATTGACCGCGAGCACGCAGGAATTGCTCAAGCGCTACCCGACGTTCCGGGTCGATGTGTTCCCGACCCATCGCAGCGTTGCCTTGCCGCAACGGCTGCTGGACAACACCGCCAAAAACGCCGTCGGCACCAAAACCCTTGAAGGCGGTGTCGCCCTGGAAAACGCACTGCCGGGCGTGCCGTTCCCGATCCCGAAGGATGGCTATGAAGCCATGTGGAACCACCTGCTGCGCTATCAGGGTCACGCCACCAACTTCAAATACGACTCCTGGAACGTCGACGGTTCCGGCCGGGCGATTCTGGCCACGTCCGGTAACGCTTATCTGGAATACCCGCTCTACGATCCGAAGCGTACGGAACCGGCGAAAGAGAGCGACCTGTTCTTCAAGACCAAACTCTATTACCAGGCTCCGGCACGCCGCGCCGGTGAAGCCATCCTGGTTCAGGACGCCGTCAACCCGCTGAAGATGGAACGTCGTGGCTGGCAATACCTGCCAGGTCAACGCCGGATCAAACTCGCACCGGACATCGCCTACGACACGCCAAACCCGGGTTCGGCCGGTGCCTCGACCTACGACGACGCCTGGGTATTCAACGGCGCGCTGGACCGTTACGACTTCAAGCTGGTCGGCAAGAAGGAAATGATCATTCCTTACAACACCTACAAGTTGAACTATCACAAGGAAGCGGCGGATATCACCACCGCGAACCACGTCAATCCTGACTTGATGCGCTGGGAGCTGCACCGTGTGTGGGTCGTTGAAGCCACGCTGAAACCGGGCAAACGCCACATCTATAGCAAGCGCACCTTCTACCTCGACGAAGACAGCTGGATTGCCCTGGCCTCGGATGAATACGACGCCAGCGGCAAGCTGTACCGCGGCTCCTTTGCGCACCTGGCCTACAGCTATGACGTGCAGGCGCCGAACTCCGACAACCACATGATTTATGACTTTGTCTCCGGCAGCTACAACATCACCGGCATCTACGGCCCGTACGGCGGCATCAAGTACATCGACCCGCTTTCGAAAGCGCAGTGGGCACCTGAGTCGTTGGCTGGCACCGGTATTCGCTAAGCCATAACGCAGGTGTTTTTTTGTCGCCGGCAGTGGACTCCTCGCTGCCCGGCGGCTTTTTTTGTCGAGTAAACCTCATGAATGCATTCAGATGGATAACGCTTGCTGCGCTAAGCGTGGCAGTGGCCGTGCCATTTACCCGATCCGTGGTGGCAGCGGAGTTTGTCGACACGCTGGCGAGCCCGGCAATTCAGAGTGAAAAAGCGCTTAAGGGCATGTTCACCGGATTGGCCAGTACGGGCAAACGCCTGATCGCCGTGGGTCAGCGCGGCCACATTTTTTATTCCGATGATGCCGGCGCCCACTGGCGTCAGGCCGAAGTACCGGTGAGTTCCGATCTGGTGGCGGTGCAGTTCCCGAGCCTGACGCAGGGCTGGGCCGTTGGCCACGACGGTGTTGTGTTACACAGCGACAACAACGGTGAAACCTGGAAGCGTCAGCTCGATGGCCGCCAGGTCGGGCAGATCATGCTTGAACACTACCAGCGCCAAGCGGCGCCGGATGAAGCGTTATTGGCCGAGGCCCAACGAATGATCGATGAAGGGGCCGATAAACCCTTTCTCGACGTCTGGTTCGCCGATGAGAAAACCGGCTATATCGTCGGCGCGTTCAACCTGGTGTTCCGCACCGACGATGGCGGCCAGAGCTGGGTTCCGCTGATGGATCGAACCGACAACCCGGGTGCGCTGAACCTCTATGGCATGCGGGCCATCGGCGATGACCTGTTCATCGTCGGCGAGCAGGGCCTGGTGCTGAAACTGGACCCGGACACCCAACGCTTCGTCAACGTTCCTACCCCCTACAGCGGCAGCTATTTCGGTATCACCGGTACGCCGGGCGCCGTGCTGGTTTATGGCCTGCGCGGCAATGTTTATCGCAGCGTTGATCACGGCGCGAACTGGGACAAGGTCGAGCTGGGCCTGTCCTCGAGCATCACCGCAAGCACGGTCACGGCGGACGGTCGAATCATTCTGGTCAGCCAGGCCGGCCACGTCCTGGTCAGTTCCGACGACGGCGCCACCTTCACGCAAACGCCACAACAGCGCCTGGGGCCTGCCGCTGCGGCTCAAGCCACCGATTCAGGTTCCGTGGTGGTCGCAGGCGCCCAGGGCTTGCGCCAGTTGCCGTACCAATGAGCCCACTTCACATAATAAAAAGAGACGAGCCACGTCATGGGTAATTACAACCTCGATACGATGCCGGTGATCCGAGAGCTCAAGGGCTTCGATGCACGCTCCGGCAACTTCCTTGAACGCCTGATTTTCAATAACCGCCTGTTGGTGGTGTTGACCTGCCTGATCGTGACGGTGTTGCTGAGCTATTTCGCCGCCACCCGGCTGACGCTCAATGCCAGCTTCGAAAAGATGATTCCGCAGAGTCAGCCGTACATCAAAAACTACCTGGAGAACCGCCAATCGCTGCGTGGGCTGGGTAACACGGTGCGGGTGGTGGTGGAAAACACCGAAGGCGACATCTACGACCCGAAATACCTGGACGTACTCAGGCAGGTCAACGATGCCTTGTTCCTGACGCCGGGCGTGGACCGGGCGTGGATGAAGTCATTGTGGACGCCGGCCGTGCGCTGGACCGAGGTCACGGAGGAGGGCTTCCGTGGCGGCCCGGTCATGCCGGACTCCTACGACGGTTCGGCGAGTGGTGTTGACCAATTGCGCTTGAACATTGCCCGCTCCGGGATCATCGGCAATCTGGTCGGCAACAACTTCAAATCCAGCATGATCGTGGTGCCGCTGCTGGAGAAGGATCCGGTCACCGGCCAAGCCATCGACTACCACCAATTTTCGCGGATGCTTGAAGAGCAGCTGCGCAATCAATTCGAGTTTGCCGGCAGCAGCGCTGAACACAAGGCGGGAGAGGAGGGCAAAGGCCCGATCAAGATCCGCGTGATCGGTTTCGCCAAACTGGTCGGCGACCTGATCGATGGCCTGATGCTGATCATGCTGTACTTCGGCGCGGCAGCGCTGATCGCCACCGCCATCATTTATGCCTTCACCCGTTGCGTGCGCAGCACTGCGCTGGTGATTCTGTGCTCGGTAGTGGCCGTTGTCTGGCAACTGGGTTTGATTACCTTGTTCGGTTATGCGCTCGACCCGTTTTCGATCCTGGTGCCATTCCTGGTGTTCGCCATCGGCGTATCCCATGGCGCACAGAAAATGAACGGGATCATGCAAGACGTCGGACGCGGCACCCATCAACTGGTCGCTGCGCGCTACACCTTCCGCCGTTTGTTCCTCGCAGGGCTGACCGCGTTGCTGGCCGACGCCGTGGGCTTTGCGGTGCTGATGCTGATCGACATTCCGGTGATCCAGGACCTGGCCGTCACTGCGAGTATCGGCGTGGCGGTCTTGATCTTCACCAACCTGGTGCTGCTGCCGGTGCTGCTGTCCTATTGGGGCGTGAGCCCGAAAGCGGCGGCGCGCAGTTTGCGCCAGGAAAGCGAGGAGCTGAAGGGCAAGGGGTTGGGCAGTCTGTGGAGTTTGCTTGACCGTTTTACCGAGCGTCGCTGGGCGACGGTGGCCGTGGTGGTTGCCGGGCTGCTGGCGGTGGGTGGCTTCGTGGTCAGCACGCACTTGAAGATCGGTGATCTGGATCCGGGCGCACCGGAGCTGCGCGCCGACTCGCGCTACAACCGCGACAACGCCTACATCACCGCCAACTATTCGCTGTCCAGCGATCAGTTCGCGGTCATGGTCAAGACCGCCAGCGAAGGCTGCCTGAAGTACGAAACCCTGGTGGAAGCCGACCGTCTCGGCTGGCTGCTGCAACAGCAACCGGGGGTGCAGACCACCGTGTCGCTGGTCAATGCCGTGCGGCAGATCACGGCGGGTTCCTATGAAGGCAATCCGAAAATGCTGACCATCGCCCGTAATCAGAACGTACTGAATTACGGTGCGCAACAGGCCTCGGTGAACAACCCGGAACTGTTCGACAACGACTGCTCGATGATGCCGGTGATTGCCTATCTCTCGGACCACAAGGCCGAAACCCTCGATCACATCGTGAAAGTGGCCGATCAGTTCGCCCGCGAACACAGCAACGACGATCGTCAGTTCATGCTCGCCGCCGGCAGTGCCGGGATCGAAGCGGCGACCAACATCGTTGTGCGCGACGCCAACCGCACCATGTTGTTCTACGTGTATGGCGCAGTGATCGTGCTGTGTTTCATCACGTTCCGCAGTTGGCGTGCGGTGGTGGTGGCGGTGGTGCCGTTGATGCTGACGTCGATCCTTTGCGAGGCATTGATGGTCTGGCTGGGCATGGGCGTGAAAGTCGCCACGTTGCCGGTCATCGCCTTGGGCGTCGGGATTGGCGTGGATTACGCGCTGTACCTGCTGAGCGTCCAGTTGGCGCAGCAACGTGCCGGTTTGTCATTGACTGAAGCCTATAAAAACTCTGTCGCCTTCACCGGCAAGGTCGTGGCGCTGGTGGGCATCACTCTGGCGGCCGGCGTGATCACCTGGGCCTGGTCGCCGATCAAGTTCCAGGCCGACATGGGCATCCTGCTGACCTTCATGTTCATCTGGAACATGGTCGGTGCACTGGTGTTGATCCCGGCGCTGTCGCATTTCCTGCTTAAACGCGCGCGTTAACAACACGTAAAAAAGCCCGGCAATGTGTTGCCGGGCTGACGTTGTCATTCCGATGTCAGAGAACAATTCGATGAATACTATTCACTTGAAAGCTATAGCATGCGCTGCCGCACTACTGCTGGGTCTTCCGACAGTCCAGGCGCAGACGGATGTGAGTCCTGAAGAGGCTCGCGCCATTGCCAGGGAAGCCTACATCTATGGCTACCCGATGGTAGACAGCTATCGCGTTCAATACGGCTATTTCGTGGATCCCCGGAACCCCGAGTACAAGGGTCCCTGGAATCAGATTCACAACACGCCTCGGGTCTATACCCCCTCGGACAAGGCCATCCAGACCCCCAATTCCGACACGCCTTATTCCTGGGTCGGCCTCGATCTGCGCGCCGAACCGGTTGTCCTCACCCTGCCCGCGGTGGCGAAGGACCGTTATTACAGCGTCCAGCTCACCGATCTCTATACCTTCAATTCCGACTATATCGGCAGTCGCAGCACCGGTAACGAGGGCGGTAGCTACCTTGTCGTCGGGCCGAACTGGAAAGGTGAAGCGCCCAAAGGGATCAAGAAAGTCTTTCGGGCTGAAACAGAACTGACGCTCGCAATCTATCGCACGCAACTGTTCAATCCAGGCGATATCGATAATGTGAAGAATGTGCAGGCCGGCTTCAAAGTGCAGACACTGTCGGCATTCTTCGGCCAGGCACCGGCAAAACCCGCGCCTGCCATCGATTTCGTCAAACCGCTCAGCCGTGAGGAGCAAAAGAGCTCACTGCAATTGTTCAGTACGCTGAACTTCCTGCTGCAATTTTGCCCGACCGTTCCGTCGGAACAGGAACTGATGGCGCGTTTTGCCAGGATCGGTATCGGCGCCGGTAAAGACTTCGACCCCGCCAAACTCAGCCCTGAGCTCAAGGCGGCTTTGGAGCAAGGCATTGCCGATGCGTGGGCTGAATTTGCAGGTGGGGTCAAGCAGCTCAATGAGGGAGCGCTGACGTCAGGCGACATTCTCGGCTCGCGCGTGACGCTGAAGAACAACTACCTGAACCGCATGCTTGGCACCATTGGTATCTATGGCGCTTCCAGGCAAGAGGCGATGTACCCGTTTTATCGCGTCGATGCCGACCAGCAAAAACTGGACGGCAGCAAGCGTTACAGCCTGCGCTTTGCCCCCGATCAACTGCCCCCCGTCAATGCGTTCTGGTCGCTGACGATGTATGAGCTGCCCGGAAGCTGGCTGGTCGACAATCCGCTCAATCGTTATCTGATCAACTCGCCGATGGCGCCTCAGTTCAAGCGTGATGCGGACGGCGGCGTGACGTTGTTCATCCAGCACGAATCTCCCGGCAAGGATAAGGAAGCGAACTGGTTGCCGGCGCCGAAGGGCCCGTTTGCCATGTACATGCGTTTGTACTGGCCGAAAGAGCAGGCGCTGTCGGGTCAATGGACTGCGCCGCCGCTGGCACTCATCCAGTAAATCAACGGCGTCATTGCCGATGGAAACCGAAATGGCCATCCCTGAACTCAAAAACAAGAAAGTCCTGATCACCGGTGCCGCTTCGGGCATCGGTCGTGCCGCGGCATTTGCCTTCGTCCGGCGCGGTGCGCACATCATCGCCACGGACGTGAATCCGCAGGCACTGAAACAGCTGCAGGTCGACATCGTCGCCATGGGCGGCATTTGCATGATCCATCAGCTCGATGTGTCGAATAACGACGAGATGAAGGCGTTTGCCGAGCATCCGTATATGAAGCTGAGTCCGATCGATGTGCTGATCAACAACGCCGGCATCGGTTATCTGGGCCAGTTTCTACAGAGTGACCTGACGCACTGGCGGCGGGTCATGGACATCAACCTGATGGGGGTGGTGCATGGTTGCTATCACTTCATCCCGCAGATGATCAAGGCCGGAGGCGTGCGCCATGTGCTGAACGTGGCCTCGGTGGCGGGCATTTACCCGTCGCCGACGATGGGCGCCTATGCCGCCTCCAAGCATGCGGTGTTCGGGTTGAGTGAAGTGCTGAAGATGGAGCTGGCGGATTCCAGTGTCAGCATTACCACCGTCTGCCCCGGCATCATCAATACCGCCATCACTCAGGCCCGCAGCAATATCTCGCCTTCCATCAGCGAAAGGCAGCTCGAACGGCTGCAGGCTTACTACAAGGCCAAGGGGTGCGAACCGGAGCGGGTGGCCGAAGCGATGGTCCGCGCCGTGCAGAAGGGCCAGGACCTGGTGCTGGTCGGGCCGTTCGCCAAGCTGATTTTCCACGTCAAGCGCCTGTCCCTGGGGCTGATGCGCCGGGTGATCCTCAATGACGCCCGGAAGATCGGCTACCTGTGATTTGAAACGCAGAGTTCAAACAAAAACAAGAGGAATACAAAACCATGCTGGGCTTGATGCAAGATCAACCGTTGTTGATTTCCAACGTTCTGGAACATGCGCTGAAGTCGCACCCGCACACTGAAATTGTCTCGCGCACCGCTGACGGCTCGATGCATCACTGCACCTATGGCGATATCGGCCGCCGTGCCAAACAGGTGGCCAATGCGCTGGTTACATTGGGCGTGCAGCCCGGTGACCGCATCGGCACGCTTGCCTGGAACGGCTATCGGCACATGGAGCTGTACTTCGGCGTGTCGGGCATGGGCGCGGTGCTGCACACGATCAACCCGCGGTTGTTTGCCGAGCAGATCGAATTCATCGCCAACCACGCCGAGGACCAGTATCTGCTGTTCGACCTGTCGTTCGCGGCATTGGTCGAGCAACTCGCGCCGCGCCTGAAGTCGGTCAAGGGCTTCATTGCCTTGTGTGACCGCGAACAAATGCCGGCGATCAATGTGCCTGACCTGATCTGCTACGAAGATCTGATCGCCGAGCAGAGCAGTGATTTCGTCTGGCCGCAGTTCGATGAACGCACGGCATCTTCGATGTGCTACACCTCCGGCACCACGGGGAACCCTAAGGGCGTGCTGTATTCGCATCGTTCTTCGATCCTGCATTCGCTGGCCCTGTGCACGTCGGACGGCTTCGCTTTGTCTTCGGCGGATTCGGCGCTGTTGGTCGTGCCGATGTTCCACGTCAACGCCTGGGGCATGCCGTATGCCGCCGCGATGTGTGGCGCCAAACTGGTGCTGCCGGGTGCCGCGCTGGATGGCGAGAGCCTTTATACGCTGATGCGCGACGAACACGTCACCCTGGCGCTGGGCGTGCCGACGGTGTGGATGATGTTGCAACAACATGTCGAGACGCAGGGGCTGCAACCAGCAACCGAGCTGTGCCTGAACCGGGTGGTGATCGGTGGTGCCGCCGCGCCGCGCAGCCAGGTCGAGACCTTTGAGACTGTCTTTAATGCACGGGTGCTGCACGCCTGGGGCATGACCGAGATGTCGCCGCTGGGCACTATCTGCAATCCCTTGCCGAAACACCGCAATGCAACCCTCGACGAGGTACTCGACTTGCAGGCCAAACAAGGGCGGGCGTTGTTCGGCGTGTCGATGAAGATTGTCGACGAGGAGGGCGCTGAACTGCCGCGCGATGGCAAGGCGTCCGGCCTCTTACTGGTCAAGGGGCCGTGGATCGCCAGCCAGTATTACGGCGGTGAGGGTGGGCAGATTGTCGATGGCGACGGCTGGCTCGACACAGGCGATATCGCCACCATCGATGCCGATGGCTACATGCAGATCACCGACCGCGCCAAGGACGTGATCAAGTCGGGCGGCGAGTGGATTTCCTCCATCGACCTGGAAAATGCCGCCGTCAGCCATCCGGCCGTTGCCGAAGCGGCGGTGATTGGCATTCCTCATCCGAAATGGCAGGAACGCCCGTTGTTGGTGGTGGTACTCAAACCCGGCAAGACTGCGAGCAAGGACGACCTGCTCAAGGTGCTGCAAAACCGCGTGGCCAAGTGGTGGTTGCCGGACGATGTGGCCTTCGTCGAGGCGTTGCCGCATACCGCCACCGGCAAGTTGCAGAAAATGAAGCTGCGCGAACAGTTTCGCAATTATCGTTTTGCGAACTGAAGGTTACTTATCCAAGGGAACGATCAGCGGGCCGTCAAAGGCCTGCATGATCAACGCCGCTGGTTGCTTGTGGCTGACCAGTTGGGCCATGGCATTCATGTAGGGCGTCAGGTGGCGGAAGTATTTCTTGTAACTCGGGCACAGGTAGTTCAGGCCCGGCTCGCCATTGGGTGCGTCCATGAAGCGGTTTTTCGGACACTCGCCATGGCAGGCGAAGCGGTAATCGCACTGCTGGCAATACGTCGGCAGCGTTTCTTCCTTGGCCGCGCCAAAAGCTTGTTGCGCGGCGGAGGCGAGCAGCACGGCGGGGTCATCGGTCTTCAGGTTGCCCAGCAAATACTCGGGGTACATGTAGTGATCGCATGAGTACACATTGCCGTCGTGCTCCACGATCGCCGCCTTGCCGCAGCGCGGGCTGAACAGGCACACCGACGCCGGCAACTGGCACCATGAGGCCAGTGCCCATTCGAAATTCATGACGTGAATTTCACCGACATCCTGGCGCACCCACTCGTCGAAAATCTTGATCAGAAAGTCGCCGTACGCTTCTGCGTCAACGGTGTGTTTGGTCACGACTGCTGGCTCGGGCACCGCGTGCAAGCGCAATTCCGGCGGGATCGCGAAGTGCAGGCCCTGACTGACTTGCGGCGCGTCCGGTTGGCGCTCCACCACCGGGTTGAACTGAATGTGCCGAACGCCTTCAGCCTTGAGGAAACGATAGATTTCCAGAGGGTATCGGGCGACATCGCGCGCCACCGTAACCAACACATTGAAATTGACGTCGTGCTGCTTGAGCAACCCGAGGCCACGCATTACCTCATCGAAACTGGAACGCCCCCGTTTGTCAGGACGATACAGGTCGTGGACGAAGGGTGGGCCATCGAGGCTGATCCCGACCATGAAACCTTCACGAGCGAGGAAGGAGCACCAGTCATCGTTGAGTAACGTGCCATTGGTCTGCAACGTGTTGCGGATGACTTTGTCCCCCGCGAACTGCCGTTGATACACCATCGCCCGCTGGAAAAAGTCCAGGCCGAGCAGCGTCGGTTCGCCGCCTTGCCAGGTGAATTCGACTTCAGGCGTGGACTGGGCTTCGATGTAGCGCTGCACGTACAGGCGCAGCACGTCGTCGGTCATGCTGAAGCGTTCCCGGGGCGGGTACAGCTGTTCTTTTTCAAGGTAGAAGCAATAACTGCAATCGAGGTTGCAGATCGGCCCGACGGGCTTGGCCATCAGATGCAGGCCCTGGGGCGGGGTTTCGTGGATAGGCATGGTCGGCAGGCTGCGTTCGGACCGCGTCGCGGATCGCTGCGGTTCCAGCGCATGAGGCTAGGGGCAGAACGGGTATTGGCCGCCCCCCATGATTGGGGGGGCGGTCCGAGGTTTACTTGACCTCTTCGACCTCATAGTTCACATAGCCGAACTCACTGCTGCTGGCCGCCAGGTATTTGCCGTTTTGCTCAAAGACCGTGGCCTCGAAGGGCGAGCCGCCGAGGTTGGTGACCAGATGCCCGTCCTTGATCTCGTATTTGGCCGGTACGCCAAACTGGCCGCCATGCAGCATGTTCAGGTATTCGCCTTCTGCAGGCGGCTTGCCGTCGACACTGGCGACCGAGCGCTGGCCGTCGGTGCCGTAGACAATTTCAAAGGTCTGGCCGGTGACGGTGTTGCGCACCTTGATGGTTTTACCCACCACGTAGGCTTGCAGCTGATCGTTGGTCAGCGCCTTGGCACCTTCGGTTTTCAGCTGATCAATGGTTTTGCCGCGCGCCATCAACTTGCCGTCCTCGGCATTTGGCGAATACCAGATCGGCGAGGTCCAGGCGCGTTCCTGGACGGTGGCGGAGACATCGGCTGGCGGCGGCACTTGCAGCTTGGCAGCGTCGTAGGTGCTCCAGCGCGGCGTCGGAATCTGTAGAACACGGGCGTAGTAGAACGCGTGTTGCGCCGGATCGAAATCCGGATCTACCCAGACTTTCTTAAGCTCGGTGGCACCAATGGTGTTGGTGTAAGTGGCCTTGGACACATCGACGGTTGAGCCCACCGGCGGGACTTTTCCTGTGGCGGGGTCTGGCGTGCGATCACCGGACCAGGCGACGTCGTAGATTTTCTCGAAGGTCTGGCCGTTTTTGGTCCAGCCCTTGATGATCTGGATCCGGTCGAGGTTGCCGTCATCGGCATCCTTGACGGCCCACACCACGAAGGTTGGCGCCTCTTTGCCCGGTTTCGCCGGCAAGTCGCCGCCCATGGGCACACCCTTGGCGTAGGCGGCATGCACCCAGTCTTTTTCATTCCACAAACCGCTGTCGAAACCCCAGCCGCCGAACAAACGCACGGGAATCCGCACGCCGCTGGTGCCATAGACTTCCTTGCGTTTCATCGCATCGAAGATCGACTCGCGGGTGTTTTCTTCAGCCCAGACCCCGGCCAGGCCGGAGGTGCTGGTTTGCAGGGCCATCATGCCCGAGTTTTTCTTGCCGGAAAGACGCGCCTCAGGCGTGTTGTCGGTAAAGCCATGGGAGCCGAAGTTGTTGTTTTGCGCATACGGGACCACCCCGTTGTGCGAGTCGCTGGCACCCACCACGCCCATCTTGTAGGGGTTGAAGCCTTTGGCTTCCTGCAAGGCCATGCCGTTCTGCCAGGCCTGCCGGATGTAACTGCCGTTGAGTTTTGAGGTGCTGTTGTCCAGGCCGATGAGGAAACTCATGATTTCGTAGTTGGCGAATTCGTCCGTCGGCGACAGTTCGGGATGGGTTTCCGAGGTGCCCTTGACCTGGTGGATTTCGGTCAAGGATTCGTTACGCATCCGCGTTTCAGCCCAAGCGGCGTCAATGGGCCGACCACGGTCATCGACGTCGACCGGAAACATCAGGCCGTTGCTGAGGTTGGCGTTGTGGGAGATCGCCAGCACCTCATTGCCCGATTTGCGCTGATCGTCCATCCAGCCCCAGAGATCCTCGGGTTTGTTCGAGTCGAGCGCGGTGAACGGCAACGCGGGGACCTTCCTGGAGTCACGGAAGAAGACGTTGCGGTGCATGTTTTGATTGTTGGGGGCGGAGGTCCATTCATAGGCGACGAAGGTAGTGAATTTGCCGGGCTTGTAGTACTTATCGGCGATGGCGATGTTTTGCTGCCAGATGTTGCCGGCAATCTTCGGATCGACCAGCTCCTCAATCGGCTTGCCGCTGATACTGCCAGCGATCCACTTGAAGATCCGATTGAAATCCTCCGGGGTTTTGGCAATCAGCTTTTTGGCAATCGGCAGTTTGCTGAAGTCCGATTTGGGGTCATTCGCCAGCGCAATCACGCCCACGTACTCCGAGTGATCGGTCACACCATGGAAGTCCAGCGGTCGCCCCCGCAGTTGCACCTCAAAGCCCATCGGGTGCATGACCGGCATGCCCAACGAGTATTTGTAAGCTTCTTCCGGCCCGACCAGGTGATTGCCGATCAGGTACGCGTCGATTGACCACGACGTGTGCGAGTGGGTCTGGCCGAAGTAGACCTCACGATCCGGATTGCTGTCCGCCACGGCCAGCGTGCTGACGGCGAGGGTGAGCGCTGCACAAGCGCTGAGGCGATGGTTGGTTTTCATATTCCACGTCTCCGGAACACAGCAGTGACAGTTTAGGACCAAAAACTCGAGACTCGCTCAAAAAACCAGAACGCGGCCAGCGTACCCAGCCCGTAGGAAGCAATCGGTTGGGCATACAGGCGCGCGGACGTTGGCAGCCGACAACGCAGCAGCAACTCGCGAAAGCTCAGTACCACGGCGACGAACATCAGCTGGCCGACCTCAACGCCGACGTTGAAGGTAAACAGGGCAAGGGGCAGGTCGCGTTGTGGCAGGCCGATTTCCGCCAGCGCACCGGCAAAACCGAAGCCGTGCAACAAGCCAAAACAGAAGGCCACGACCCACGGCCATTGGGCAGTAAAACTGTCTTCGCCGCGATTTTTACGGGCGATTTCCACCGCCAGCAACAAAATGCTCAGCGCAATCGTCGCCTCAACGGGTGGACCGGGCAGGTGCACGGCGCCCAGTGCAGCAAGCGCCAGGGTGATCGAGTGGGCGAGGGTGAACGCGGTAATGGTCTTCACCAGCATCCAGCCGTTGCGCACCAGCAACAGGAGGCCGAAGACAAACATCAAGTGATCGAAGCCGCCCAGTATGTGCTCGATACCATGCACCAGAAACGCCCCGGCCACCGAGAATGCCCCCGGCGTGGCGGCGATTTCTATCCAGGGTTGGGCGGGTTGCACCAAGGTGGTCGACAGGGTGCCGTCCAGCCGCGAGACGCGCACCAACACATCGGTGATGCTCGCTTGCAGGCCGACAAATTCGATGCGTTTCCCCACCAGTCCTGCGGGGCCGGCATCAATCACCCGGCGTTCTATCAGTGAGTCGTTGAGTTCGCTTTCCACGGGTTCAACGACTGTTCGCACGCTTTCAGGAAACCTCAGCGCAATCGGCAGACGCATCCCCGAAAGCACCGGCGTGCGCCACAGGACGTCGTAGCGCCCGGCAGCGGTTTCGTTGATTTCCATGTAGGCGGGCCGAGATTCATGGGCGTTGGCTGCTTGCCCGATGAACAACAGACACAATAGGAACCAGGCCGTACGCACCATCACGGCTGCTCCGTCTGAGCGGCTGCGATCCCGCTGGCGGACGCCGGCATCATCACCACCACTTCATATCGCGCCTTCAGTGCCTCGAAGTTCGAGCGTTTCGACGCGGTGCGCTGTTCGGACAGCCAATCGGATTTGACTTGTTGGGCCACGGTCTCGAACGGCGGCGCCGGCGGGTTGGTCAGGGCATCAATCCACACCAGATGCCAGCCAAAACCGGATTCCACAGGGCCCACCCAACTGCCGGGGGTATGTTTAAACAAAGCAATGGCAAATTTTGAACCGAAGTCCCGCGCCACTTGATCTTGCGATTGCTCTGCATAGGCGTTCTTGAACATGAAAGCATCGCCTTCACCGCTGTTCTTGTCGGTCAGGGTGGCCAGCGCGGCTTGAGCCTGGGCTTGCGCCTGCGCACCGCGTTTATCCGAAGCGAAGAACAGGTGATGGAAAGTCGCCAGTGGCGGCGGGGCGTATTGTTGCTGATGCTGGCTGTACCAGGCTTCCAGTACGCCGGGGGCAGGTTCGCGCAGTGAGGCGACATCTTCGGCCAGGAAGTCCATTTTTTGCGCCAGTCGGCGGCGAATGATGGTGTCGTCTTTATCCAGACCCAGCTTCAGCGCTTCGCGATAGAGGATTTCCTCCTTCACATACTCATCGAGCATGCCTTGAAGCTGCTGATCGGAAGGGGGACGCTGCCATCGCGCCAGCCAGGAGATTTCGATGCGCTGGATGTCATCGGGGGTAATTTCTATTTGTTGCGGATCTTGATTGACGGTTGAACGGTGCAAACCACCGTACAACGCAAAGAGTGCGAAACCGGCGATCAGAAAGTGCAGTAACGGCTCGCTAAGGCAGCGCTTGATAAAAGACAGTTGGGAGGTTTGGGAGACGGTTAAGTTCATGACTTATTGCCCCACGCTTTATTGGAAAGTCTTGGATGCGAATGGAGTATTGCTGCTGGCTCGGAACTTTCCACCGAGCTTAATCACGATAAGCACTAAGCCTTAGTCGTAATCGGCTTAAAGAAGACGCCGCCCGCTTTTGCCGGGCGGCGTTGGAACTTAAGGCAAGTAAGTCACGTGAACATCGTTGACCTTGCCATTAAAGGCAAAGGGCGCACGATCGAAGTAGTCCAACGTGACGGGGGAACCCAAATCTTCGGCCACGTCGAAAGTCTCACTTGCGGTGAACGTCAGGGATGGCGTAAACGGCGTCACGCCTTTGGCGACTTCCTTCCCGTCCAGTAGCAAGCTCAAGTTGGCCGGTGCCCCGAGTTTGGCTGATGACATTGCAGTCAACACTTCAATGCTGACTTTGCCCGCCGGTACTCGTTCGGCCGATTTCAACTTGACTCGCGCAATGGCCAGATCGTTGTATTCGTAGACCAGGAAACCGTCATCCATATACAGGCTGACTCCACCACCAATACCGCCCAAAGCGTACAACACACCGCTGGCGTTGGCCGGAACTTCGGCGTCTATCACGACCTTGCTGTTCTGGCTGCGCAAGTTGGGCGCGGCGAACTCGGGGAATCGCTGGACGCGATCACTGAAATGCCACTCGCGCTGGCTGGTGCCAATACGCGCCGCCGGATTGAGGAACGGGTACAGACCGGCGCCAATCGGGTAGACATGGTTGGCCTTGGCCTGGACGTCGAACTCTGCTTTCAACTCCGCGAGTTTTTCCGGGTTGCTGGCGGCCAGATCATGAGCCTGGGAATAATCGTTTTGCAGGTTGAACAGCGACCACTGATCATTCGCCGGATTCCAGCCCACGAACTGCGCGAAGCCTTGGACCCAGGGTTTGCGCGGACCGAACACCGAGGCCATCCAGCCGTCCTTGTAGATGCCACGACTGCCCAATACTTCGAAGTATTGCACCGTTTTTTTCGCCTTCGCCTGAGCGTCGTTGAAGGTATAACGCAGGCTCACACCGTCAATCGGGTCCTGCGCGATGCCGTTGACCTCCTTGGGCGGTGTGATCGACAGCACGTCATAAACAGTCGGGGCGATGTCGTTGACATGGTGGAATTGCCCGCGAACCCTGGCGTCGGCCTTGATCTGCTTGGGCCAGGAAACGGCCATTGGCGTGCGCGTGCCGCCGAAGTAGCCCGCGACCAGCTTGGTACCTACAAACGGTCCTGAACCTGCCCAGGCCCAGGCGGCGTTGTACATGTTTTCAAGCTTGGGTCCACCGAGGGCTGGCAGGCCGCCATACATGTCGTTGAGCACTTTAAGCTGCTGGTCTTTAGGTACTGGAATACCGTTCTGCGCCAGCAATTCGTTGATCGTGCCTTCCATGCCTTCGGCAGAAGCGCCGTTGTCGCTCAGGACATAAAAGATCAGCGTGTTGTCGCGTTTGCCTTGGCGTTCCAGTTCGTCGAGGATCTTGCCGGCCTGGGTGTCGGCGTGTTCCAGGAAGCCGGCATACACCTCCATCAAACGCGCCTGATATTGTTTCTGCTCAGCCGACAAGCTGTCCCAGGCGGGTAGCTCCGCCGGACGCGGGGTTTGTACGGCGTCCTTCGGAATAAAGCCCAGGGCTTTCTGACGAGCGAAGGTCTGCTCGCGATAAGCGTCCCAGCCACCGTCAAACTTGCCTTTGTATTTATCCGCCCATTGCGCGTTCACCTGATGCGGGCCGTGCACGGCGCCCGGCGTCCAGTACATGAAGAACGGCTTTTCAGGCGCGTAGGTCTGGTGGTCCTGCAGCCAGTTCACGGCCTGATTGGCCAGGTCTTCGCTGAGGTGATATTTCGGATCACGCGCCGGTTCGATCGGCGTGGTGTCGCGGTACAGGCGCGGCTCGTACTGGGAGGTTTCGCCCGCCAGGAAGCCGTAGAAATGCTCAAAACCGTAGGCCGTCGGCCAGGTATCGAAAGGCCCGGCGGCAGTGGTGTCCATCGGCGGCGTGTTGTGCCATTTGCCGAACGCGGCGGTGCTGTAGCCGTACTGCTTGAGCACTTCGGCCATGGTCGCCGAGCTTTTCGGGATTTCGCCGGTGTAGCCGTCCCAGTCGGTGGCCAGTTCGGCGATCACGCCGTTGCCGACGCGATGGTGGTTGCGCCCTGTCAGCAACGCTGCGCGGGTGGCGGAGCTGATCGCTGCGGTGTGAAAAGCGTTGTAGCGTACGCCGCTGTCGGCGATCCGACTCAGGGTCGGCGTGTGGATCGCGCCGCCAACGGTGTCGGACTGCGCGAAGCCGGCGTCATCGAGCATGATCACCAGAACGTTCGGTGCATCGGCGGGCAGGTGGGGTTGCTGCTGGCGTTTCTGGTGCTTCGATTCTTGCAGCGTCGGTTTCGCGTCACTGGCCGAAGGCGTGGGCGGGAAGGGCAGTGTGTCTTGTGCCGCGGCGACCGAGCTGGCCAACAGTGCGCAGAGTTTCAGGGTGAAACGCCCGGCGGGTTGCAGCTTCTGGGACATGGGTGTCTCCGTTTTCTATGTATTACAAACGGCGCAGCCGCCCGGTGAGATACCGGACGGCTGATTGATGAGAGGGTGGGTCAGACCGCGAAACTGGTGATGTCTTTGGGCGCGATATCGTTGGCTTGGCAGAACGCCAGGTAACGGTCGACGCTGGATTTCCAGTTCTCGATGGCGACGATGTTGTCGTTCTCGTCGAAATACAGCAGGTCACCCACGGTAATGTTCAGGGTGATGATTTCATCGCCGTACTCGGGCAGTGCCACAGGCGTATGGCTGGAACCTGCGGTTTCAAAAACCACGCCGCCTTCTTTCGAGACCCAGTCGTGTTCCAGGTACTTCCAGCCACCCTTGATGGTGTAGACGATCACCGTGCCGGAGTGGTGATGCTTGGGCAGAACAGTGCCCGCTGGGGCCTTGAGCAGGGTGATGGTCTCGCCGCGAATCGGGTCGCACTTGAGGTATTTGATGAAGACTTCATCGCTGTAAGGCGCGAACGGGACCCACGGCAGTTCGTCTGCGTCGATGGCGGCGGTGTCGATGTTTTCATAAAACATGCTTGTTGTTCTCTTGTTGGGGTGAAGGTTACACACGGTTTGAAGGGGCATCCTGTATGGCCTATGCCATCAGCACCCCCCTCTCGCCGAGGGGTATCTGTTAGTAGCGTTGAGCCACGGCAAACCGGGTGCCGCTCAAGTAACGCCAGAACAACAACGCATAGACGATGTCACCCGATGCCAACACCGGCAGTGGCCAGGAAATGCTGCCCGTCAGCCAGTGACCCCAGATGATCGCGACGACCATGATTTTCAGGACAATGCCGAGCACGATGTACGGTCGGAATCGCACCGGGTCACTGCTGATCATCCAATAGGCCCAGCCAAAGATGACCACCAGGGCCATGGTGATCTGAATGAACAACGCTGACGTCGGCGTAACCTCCAACCCCATCAGGTTGGCGACGGGGGCCATGGCCACCAGGAAAGGCAGACCGGCGAGTACGTTGAAACAAGCGGCGGACTTGAACAGCCCGTTGGTGTAAGCGTTTTGCATGTGTGTTTCCCTCAACCCAGCAGTTTGAGCAGTTTCGGATAGCTGTTAGGCAGCAGCCGGCTCAACCAGAACACGGTGCTCGATTTGTTGCCGGTCATGATCCGCTTGGAACCCTTGCGCAGGCCCTTGATGATGTCGGCTGCACACACGTCTGCCGGGGTCTGCAGCATGCTGGCGGCCTGGGCGGCGAATCGGGTTTCTTCGACGCCGGCGTCCTTGCAACGGCGGCTGGCCTTTTCGATGTTGGTCTTGATGCCGCCGGGGTGAACGCACACCGCGCGTACGCCGCTGTTGTCCAGTTCCGACCACAGGCATTCGGTGAGGCCACGAATGGCGAACTTCGACATGTTGTAGGCGCTCTGCATCGGATACCCCATCAAGCCGAAAATGCTGGAGATATTGATGACACAGCCTTCACGCTGCGCCAGCATCATCGGCAAAAACGCCTTGGTGCCGTACAGCACACCCCACAGGTTGATACCCAGTTGCCACTCGTATTCTTCCATCGAGGTATTGGCGACCGTGCCGACGACGGTGGCACCGGCATTGTTGATGACGTAATGCGCGGTGCCGAAATCGTGTTTGACCTCGTCGGCGTGTGCCTGGAATGCTTCCCACGACGCCACGTCCAGCAAATATCCTTTGACTTCACTGCCAGCCGGCAGCCGTCTCAGGGTTTCATCCAGCCCGGCCCGATTGATGTCGGACAGGGCCAGGCGTGCGCCGGCGTCCGCGAATTGAATCGCCAGTTCCCGGCCAATGCCGGAACCCGCGCCAGTAATGACGACGACTTTGTTTTGAAACATGACTTTTATCCTTCTTGTTTTGATGTTTCGCCAACCCTCGATATCGCAAGGGCAGGGGACTTATTTGCTGAGAATGTGAATGGCGACCGCGGCTTCTTCGATGCCTTGCAAGCCGCCGCCGTTTTCCTGAATGGCATGACGCGCGCCTTCGACCTGACGCTTGCCGGCCTCACCGCGCAGCTGCGTGACCAGCTCGCAGAGCTGGCCGAGGCCGGTCGCGCTGATCGGATGCCCCTTGGACTCGAGACCACCCGACGTGTTGACCGGGATCCGCCCGCCTAGTGTGAAATCGCCGCGTTCAGCGCAAGGCCCGCCCATGCCCGGCTCGGCCAGTCGCAGGTTTTCGACCTGAATGATTTCGCCCATCGCCGAGGCGTCATGTACTTCGGCGACGTCGATGTCGTCAGGCCCGATGCCCGCGAGGTCGTAAGCGTGATCAGCGGCCAGTCGCGCGATGTTCAGTTCTGGCTGGTCCAGGCGACGGTGGCTGAAGCTGCGAATCACGCTGGCCGACACCTTGATGCAGCGACGGCGATCGGCACCGATGCGCTTCAATCCTTCCTCGGTGCAGAGGATTGCCGCCGCAGCACCATCCGAAAGCGGTGCGCACATCGGCAGGGTGATCGGGTAGGTGATGGGTGGTGCCGCGAGGATTTCTTCGATGGTGAACGGCTTGCGAAACTGCGAAAACGCGTTGTGTACCGAGTGGTTGTGGTTCTTGGCCGACACGGCGGCGATCTGGCGTTGGGTGGTGCCGTAGGTTTTCATGTGATAACGGCACATGGCGGCATAGATGGCCATGAAGCGGCTGTAGGGTTTGTCCGACTCCGACCCTTCGGGAATCTCGACGCCTTCCCCCATGTTCACCAGCGTCTGGTAGTTCTCTTCAACCCGAGACACGTCCCATCCGCCTTCGAAAATCTGGAAGGCCTTGGCCTTGTCGGGAATGTTCATTTTCTCGGCGCCCAGCGCCAGGGCGACATCGGTGGTGCCGGCCTGGAGACTTTGCACCGCAAGATTGAACGCCGAACTGCCGGACGCGCAGGCGTTTTCAACGTTGTACACCGCGATGCCTTCGATGCCGATCTTGCTGAACACGACCTGGCCCGGAATGGAGATCTGGCCTTGCAGCGGGCCGTTGGTCATTCCGGCGTAAAAGGCGATGCCCAGATCCTGGCGGCTGCAATGTGCGTCCTTCAACGCGCCTTCCAGGGCTTCGCGCGCCAGATTGTCGAGGCTGCGCTCCAGATGACGGCCGAAGACCGTCATCGCGATGCCGGCAATGTAGATAGTGCTCATGCAACTCTCCTGAGAGGCGCCGCATGACTGCGGCGCCGTTCTACGGTGATGGGGCGATCAGATCTGGCGTTGCGCGCCATCCCAGTACCGCGCACGCAGGTCTTTCTTCAGGACCTTGCCCACCGGGCTGCGCGGGAGGCTGTCGATAAAGTCCACGGACTTGGGCGCCATGACGCCGCCCAGTCGGGTCTTGCACAGGTCGATGAGTTCTTGCGCGGTGGCGCTATGGCCGGGGTTGAGTTCAACCACCGCCTTGACCGCTTCGCCCCATTTCTCGTCAGGCACGCCGATCACGGCGCAGTCCTGCACGGCCGGATGGCTCCAAAGCACTTGCTCGACTTCGCTTGGATAAACGTTGAAGCCACCGGTGATGATCATGTCTTTCTTGCGATCGGTCAGGTGCAGGAAGCCTTCGCTGTCGATGTGGCCGATGTCGCCGGTGTGCAGCCAACCGCCGACGATGGTTTGTGCGGTCACCTCAGGCTGTTTGTAGTAGCCCTTCATGATCAAGTCGCCCTGCACGCAGATTTCACCGGTTTCGCCCTTGGCAAGAATCTGCCCGGCATCGTTCATCACTTCGACACGGATCAGCGGGTTGGGGCGGCCGACCGAGGACAGTCGACTGTCACTGGCCAGTTCGCCATTGATCAGGTGCTCGTCCGGACGCAGGTTGGCGATGCTCGCCGGGGCTTCAGTCTGGCCGTAACCACCGGTCATGATCGGACCGAAGACATCGATAGCTTTTTTCAGCTTCTCGACCGACATCGGCGCTGCGCCGTACAACAGGTATTTGACTGAAGAGAAGTCGAGGGTTTCGATCCCGGGGATTTCCAACAGCTTGTAAATCACAGTCGGCGGCAGGAAAAACTCGGTGACCTTGTGTTGCGTAATGGACGCCAGCATCAGCGCCGGATCAGGCTTTGGGAGCACGACGACCGTGCCACCTTGCGCCGTGCACGGAACGGCCAGCAGGCCAGCGGTGTGGGTCATCGGCGCGGCCGCCATGTTCACCGGTTTGTGTCCGTCGCGATAAGCGCAGGCGAGCAGGAAGTGCGCAATGAACGTCTGTGCGCTGCGGTGCGTGTTCATCACGCCCTTCGGCTTGCCGGTGGTGCCGCCGGTGGGCGAAAGCATGACCACGTCGTCCATGTCATAGGCGACTTCTGGACGCGTGGAGGGCTGGCCTGCGGTCCAGGTGTCCAGCGACGGTGTATCGCCGTCGGTGGCGTCGATGCAGATCCAGTGCTTAATCTTCGGCAGCCCAGGACGAATATCCGCCATTACTGAGGCGAAATCGTGCTGGTAGAACATCACGTCACAATCAAACGCGTCGAGGATGTCGGCGTTTTCCTGGACCGAGTTGCGCGCATTGACCGGAATCCAGGTCATGTTCGCGCGCCACAGGCCCAGGGTGCAGGCCCAGGCCGTCACGTCATTGCCGGCCCAGATCGCGCCCTTGGTTTCCTTCGGCAGGTCCAGCGCCAGCAACGCATTGGCGATGCGGCAGGACAGCGCACCGATTTCATCAAAGGTAAACGCACGCTCGCCCTGGATGTAGGCGATGGCATCGGGATCGATGCGCCAGCCGCGGTCATAAAAATCGATGATAGCCATGTCAGCTCCTGTGCCCGGATCAGAGCGGGGTAACGGTGGCGCGGGCCAGTCCACGTTGTTCGAGGAAGCCCAACAGGTAGCGATGACCAAAGGCTTTTGAGCCGGAAGCGAAACCGACCTTGTTGGTTTCACCGTCGATCAGCTTGATCACGCCGGCGGTTTGCAGCGCACCGGTGGCGATGTAGGGCGTGATGCCGTGGACGGTGGCTCGTACGGCAGCCAGTTGACCGCGACCGATGGCGGTGTCGACCGTGCGATGGGTCGTGGTGCGTTCACGTGGCGGCATGCTTGGCGTGGTGGATTCGACAATCTGCTTGAGCACGGCGTCCTGATGCTCAACCGGCAAATGCTTGTATTCGTCTTCCCACTTCTGGCCCAGTGCGTGCACCATTTTCATGGCGTCGTTATCGTAGAAACCGACGGCGGACACGCAGCTGCGCACACGAGGGTCGTGTTCGAAATAGACCGGCAACGAGGTACCGCCCCACGGCAGGGCGAAGACCGGCTGCATGAAGTCTGGCGAGGTGATGTTGAAGGAGGTGCCGATCGGGTGCTGTACGAGCTTGTTTTCCCACAGATAGCACTGCTCGGCGCGGTACAGCTCGAAGATGGAGGCAGTCGAGCCGACCGTCACACCGGCGCCGACGTTGCGCAGGTTGCGGCACAGGGTCGAGGTCTCCAGGGCGTCGATGCCCTGGGTTTCGAGGGCCAGTTCGGCGGCGATTTCGGCAAAGGTGTACATGTAGGACAGCGATGGCGACACCAGCAGGCCGGCTTGGGCATACAGATCGCCAAACTGTTCACGAACCTGGCGCATGTAGCCTTGTTCGCCGGTGGTGTCGAGGTGATGGCAACCCGCCTTGAGCGCCGCTTCAACGGCCGTCAGACCGAATTTCACAAAAGGGCCGACGGTGTTGCAAACGACTTTCGCCCCTTTGAACGCGTGGGTCAGCGCTTCAACGGTGTGTTCCGCTTCGATGATTTCGTAGGTGGCCGACTCCAGGCGGACAACGCGCTGCGCCATCAATTCCTGCACGCGCCCGGCATTACGGGCCACGGCGGTGAATGGGATGTCCTGGTCGATCAACCAGTCCATTGTCAGCATGCCGGTGTAGCCGCTGGCGCCATAAACAACTACAGGGTATTTAGCCATTTCATTTCATCTCTTATTTTTGAAGGGTTGCCGGGGGGAGGTGTGCGGCGGTCAGTGCTGCGACCAGCCTTCGGCGTACAGCTGCTGGCACAGCAAGCCGACGCGCATAGTGATGATGTGGTTCTCGCCGTCTTCGATCAGCGCCGAACGGGCGTCGCGGAACAGCTTTTCAATCGGGTATTCACGGGAAGTGCCCGCGCCGCCGAACAGTTGCAGGGCTTCGCTGACGACCTTCATGCACTCGTCGGTGACGGTCACTTTGGCCGAGGCGGTAGCATAAGGATGGGTGTGCGGGGAGAGGCGGGCGTAGGCCAGCGAACGCCGCGCCACACCACGGGCCAGCTCGACCCGGCGCATCATTCCGCCCAGGCGATAGCGGGTCAGCTGATGGTCGATCAGCAACTGACCGCCTTGTTTACGCTCATGGCAATACTGCAACGCCAGTTCAAAGGCCGAACGGGCGACACCGGTGAACACCTGGGACATGTGCGTACCGGCGTAGGACCACGCCGACGACTGGTTGCCGTAGTACGTGTCTTTCTCAGCGACCGCAAAGCGCCGTGGCACGGTCACGTTGTCGAAATAAATCTCGCCCTGAGGCAGTGAGCGCTGGCCGATCTTGTCCAGCGGTTTGCCACGGGACACGCCGGGCAGGTCGAGCGGGATGATCACCGCCAGGCCATGGGGCCGACCGTCGGCATCGAAGTAGCCATCACCGTAATCGGCGGCGACGTATGCGAGCCCCACCTGAGCGACGGCACCGTTGGACACCCAGGCCGAGCACTGGCCGTTGAGGACGATGTTGTCCTGGCCGACTTTGGCCGTGAGATTGCCCTTGTTGCCGTCCTGATCCTTGGGCCATTCGCGCTTCATGTCGTAGACCATGATGTCGCTGCCCTTGTCCGGATGGGTGATCATCCAGCAGCCGATCTTGCCAGTGCACAGGTCCACCAGTTCCTGGTTGCCGACGGCCATGGCCATCTGCAATGGAAAGCTCGCGGCGCCCAGGGAAACGCCCAGGCCGCCATCGCCCCAGCCCATTTCCTCGCCAATCAGAGATTCCAGTCGAATGGCGACATCGGGTTCGAATTGCGAGAAAAAATCAGGATCCAGCCCCAATTTGGCGGCTTCCTGGTGCACCGTCCAGAACGGCGAACCCGGCGCGCAGACCTCATCGGCGCTCATTTTGTCGAGTTCCTGGCCGATGGGGCGCAATACGTTCTTGGCGAACTGGTGAACGGAATGCTGGACGGCGCGCTCTACTTCATTGAGCGGCGTTTCGAAACCGGTCAGTCCGACATCCGGTAGCTGTAAGGTGTCGTGCAGCTTGATCATTGTTCTACCTCGCTCACAGTTGAAGTCATTCGACTCATCTATCTGCCGGGGTAGGAAAATGACGTGGTTTGAGGTTTAAAACCCCCCCATTGGGGAGGGGGGAGGGTTGGGGGTGATCTACACTTTTTGTTGCTCAACCAAGTGGGGGCGACCCTGTGGGAGGTCTTATGAACACGCTTTCATCCATTAGCCTGGGCGTTCTCTTGTCGGTTTCATGTACGCCGTGCTGGGCCGAAACGGTCGTGGCGATGCAGGGACAGACCTCGCAACAAACCCAACTCGATATTGACGACTGCCATGACGTAGCGCTCAGGCAAGGCACTGCGCCACCGCCTGCTGCGGGTGCAACCGCGGCTGAACAACCCGGGCGCCAGCATGACGAGTTCTATGAGGGGGGCAATGACGCTGCGAAGCTGGCGTATACAAACTGCCTGCAAGGCAAGGGTTATCAGGTGAACCCTTAAGGGCGGCGCGCCTGCACCGGTCTGACGAGTTGCATCCACAGAGCGCAAGTGTTGGTTGAACTACACTTCATGTTGCTGAATCAAGCCCGAAATCAGCCATCGGCGTTTACCCACGCGGTGTTCTTGCAGAGTGACGGGCTGCGCCTGGAGGTGGTTATGAGCAAGGTATCGCCCATCTGCTTGAGCATCGCATTGGCGGTTTCATGCACCCAGGGTTGGGCTGCAACGGTCGTTCCGATGAAAGGGCAGAGTTCGCAACAGACCCAGCTGGACATCAATGAATGCAACAGCATCGCGTCCAGTCAGGCTGCGTCGACGACGTCTCCCTCTGGAGGGCGCCTGAAAGGTGCTGCCGTGGGGGCCGCCGCCGGAGCGGCCGGAGCCCAGGTGCGTGGGAATCAGCGTGACGAGGTTTACGATCGCGTCGATGACGACACCAAGCAGGACTATCGGCAGAACCGCGCCAAAGAGACCGCCGTGGCCGGTGCTGTGGTCGGCGGTTCGCGTCAGCGTCAGGAGCGCCGGGCACAAGAGAAAACCAGTGCCGCGAACACCTCGACGGCGTACACCAGTTGTCTGCAAGGCAAGGGCTATCAGGTTAATCCCTGACTTTCTGCGGCCGCTGCTCGAGCAGATAGACCATCAGGCAGGCATACAACGTGACGGCGAGGAACAACCCCATGCGCACCGCAAACGCGGTGTACACGTCCTTGCCGGCGATGCTGTCCTGAACCGACTGGCCCAACAGGATAATCAGCGTGATCAACGTGTTGAGCCAGAACCCCGGGGTGAACCGGGTCGGGCTCAGGGCATACAGCTTGCGCGCCAGCACCAGGCCGAACAGCAGCATCCACAAATAGAACATCCACAGGTGCACAAACAGGCTGAGGGCACTCCAGAACAGGATCGCCAGCAGGCCGGCAAGCAAGGTCGATCCGACGAGTTCACGCCCGGCGGTGTGGGCGTTGGTCGTGGAGCTTTGCTGACCCAGGCTGACGGCCTTGAGGATGATCGGCAGGTAGCCGGCCGGGTCGATCAACGCGAGCAGGAACGTCGGCAACACGATCAGGGTTGCACGTAGCGCCACTCGGCTGACCTCTTCGGCGGGCAACGTTGGCGCGGGCGGCGGGGAAGGGGCGTTGGGGGGATCCGGGAATAACCCATGACTCAGCGCCACGACCGCAACGGCGAGCAATAAACCTTTGACCAGAGCGCCGATGACCATCGCCGCCAGATCGAATTCGGCGACGCCTGCCGAGGAAATCATGGTCAGGCCAATCACCAGAAACGTCACGATCAGAGCATTGCCGCCGCGCAGACCGAAACGGAACACCAGGAACAGGCTCAAGCCGATCAGCAGTACGCCAGTGACGGGGTAATAACGCAGGATCGGGATCAACAACAGGCCGAGGCCCGTGGTCAACATCGCGGCCAGTGCGAGCACCACCGCAGCCTTGAATGGCAACGGGCGATTGATCGAGGCCAACAGGATCAGGCACAGCACCGGCGCCAGAAAAGGAATGGGCAACCCGAGGCCGAAGCTCGCGGCAAGGCACAACGCCGTGCCCGTGGCGAGGCGCAATGCGCGCTGTTCCCGGGGCGTGCGTTTAGTAGGCATAGCTCAGCCAGCTCATGAACCCCACAAACAACCGACCCAACGGGTTCAGCGGATTGCCCTGGGTGGGGAAGGCCATGACTTCGGCCTGTCCGCCGGCACGGATGGCGCGGCTGTCGCGCAAGGCTTTTCGGGCGTCCTCGGAGAACTCGATAATCACCGGAAACCGCTGGGCCGGTCGCAGCCAGTCGCGGCTGTTCTGCACGCTGGGCAAGATGCCGGGCGCGGGGGGCTGCCCCACACTGACCCCGTATCCGACACTGCGCACGCGCCCGCCGAACACTTCGCCCGGCAGCGCATCCAGGACGATCGCCACTGGCGTATCAACCTTCACCAGACCGAGGTTGTTTTCGGTCATGTCCGCGCTGATCCACACATCGTGGATGGCAATCAGGGTCATGACCGGGCCTCCTGCCGCGGCGAATTGCCCGGCGTCGGTGCGCAGGTCGGTAATCAGCCCCGCTGAACGTGCGCGAATCTGCGTGTTGGACAGATCCAGCTCGGCTTTCGAGAGGGCCGTGGCGGCGCTACGCAGCAGCGCGTTGTCTTCTTCGCTGCCACCTTCTTGCTCGCGCGCACGTTGCACTTCGGCGCGAGCGGCCGCGACCTGGCTGACCGCCTGTTCACGGTTGGCGCGAGACACTTCGAGCAGACGCACGGAAATGGTGCCGGGGTCTTCACGGTACAAGCCTTCCAGGCGCTGATTGTCCTGCCGCGCCTTGAGTTCGTTGGCCTGGGCAGCGCGCAAGTTGGCCTGCGCCGAGGCTATGCCGGCGGTGCTGGCGCCGATCTGCCGACGGGTCGATTCTAAGTCTGCGCGGGCGCGGTCGACGGCAATCTTGTACGGCTGCGGGTCCACTTCGAACAGCACGTCGCCGGCCTGAACGTCCTGATTGTTGCGCACGTTGACGCGGATCACCCGGCCGGCAACTTCCGACGCGACCGGAATGACAAAAGCGCCCACCCGCGCTTGTTGCGTGTAAGGCGTGAAACGGTCGGCTGCCAGGTACCACGCCAGGCTCAGGAGAATCACGAGCAGCACCCATTTGATGCCTTTTTTTGCCGGGTCGGCGGCAGGCGGGGGAGGCGTCGGGACGGGCGCCACGGGTACAGGCTGCACGGCTTCACTCATGGCTGTTTACCTTGTGGGGCAAAGGGGTGGCGGGCTCGTTCAGCAGGTCGCCCCAGTCGGTGCGTTTTTCCATCTGCTGGCGGGTGGCTTCATCGACTTTGGGCTGGGCGCTGTACCAGCCGCCGCCGAGGGATTTGTACAGGGCAATCAGATTGCTCACCGCGTTGCTGCGGGCGACCAGGTAGTTGTCCTGCTGTTCGAGCAGTGCGCGCTGGGCATCGAGTACGCGTTGAAAATCCGAATAACCTTCGCGGTACTGCGCGCTGGCCAGCACCAGCGAGCGTTTGGCGGCCACTTCGGCCTCGCTGAGGATGCGTTCGCGCTCCAGCGATTTGATCAAGCCTGTGGCGGCATCGTCTGCTTCGCGCGCAGCCTGGCGGACCTTGTCGCGATACGCCTCGATCAGTTGCTGCAACCGCGCATCCTGGACGCGCACGTTGTTGCTGATCTGGCCATGGTCGAACAGGTTCCAGCGCAGGCTGGGGCCGCCGATCAGGTCCAGGTTCCTGGACGTGCCGTTGAGCGTGTCCGCCGACCAGACGATGCTGCCGAGCAAGGTCAGCGACGGATAGAAGTCACTTTCAGCAACGCCGATCAGTGCCGACTGGGCAGCGACATTCAGTTCGGCGGCACGCACGTCGGGCCGGCGCAGCAGCAGATTGGCCGGTACATCCTGGAGCACGGCGCGATCGACGAGCGGGATCAAGCCTTCGTTATTCACCAGCAGCGGTAACGCACCAGGCGCTTGCCCGATAAGCACGGCCAAGGCATTGCGGGTTCGTTGCAGCTGGTCTTCGAGGGTAGGAATGGTGCTGAGTGTGCCGAGGTATTGGGTTTTGGCCTGTTGCAGGTCGAGTTCGGCTTGCTGGCCGCTGTTGAACAGCTTTTCGGTGATCTCGAAGTTGCGCTTTTGCTGTTTGGCGTTCTCCCGGGCGACGCGCAACCGCGCCTCGGTGGTGCGCAACGAAAAGTAAGTGTCCGCGACCTGGGCGCGCAGCAATACCAGCACGTCTTCATAGTTGGCCTGGGCCGCAAAATAACTGGCGTCGGACGACTCGATGGCTCGGGCGAAGCGTCCCCAGAAGTCCAGCTCCCAGCCAATGTCGAACCCGGCGCTGTATTGCCAGAAATGGCTGTCCTGGGGATTGGTGCCACCGGATTGCCGGCGGTTGAAGTACAAGCTGTCGGCGCTCGCTTGCTGCAGTTGCGGGTACAGCCCGCTTTGCGCAATGCCCAATTGGGCACGGGCCTCCATCACGCGCAGGCCGGCGATTTTCAGGCTGGAATTATGAGCATCCGACTCGGCGATCAGCTGATTCAGCAGCGGATCGTTGAAGACCTGCCACCACTGGCGGATATCCGGATTCGTTCCGCGCTGACTGGCCTGTTCAAGGGCGGCGGTGTTCCACTGTTCGACCCATTTTTCACCCGGCGGCTGGAAATCCGGCCCCAGCCGCACGCAACCACTCAGGCCAAGTGCGCCGAGCAAGAAGAGGTGGCCTGGCAGCCTCAGCAAGGAACGGCCTCGATGCATCGCGTATCGTCCAACCGGGGAAGGTCACTGGAGCATAGCCGTCCAAATGAGCAACCGGCTGCTAAGCTTCTCAAGCATCCTCAAACCTTCTGCGATCACTTACAGGCAGGACACTCATGAGTAGCCCCCAAGGTAATGCTGAGCCCCATTCCGCTGGTTGGCGCTTCAAAGCAGGCATCGCGATTATCTGCGTCATGTTGGGTTCGTGGCTGATGGTGCCGATCGCCGCTGCGCTGGACATTCCAGGCTCAAGAATCGCCGCACTGACTGGCGTTTTGTTCATCAGTAACAAAGTCCTGCTGATCATCGTCATCGCCGTCATGGGCAAGGCCGGGTTCCAGCAGTTGAAGAGCAAGCTGTTCGGTTATGTATCCGGGCTGGCGCCGACGATGGATACCGAAGTAGGTCCGATCCGTCATCGGATCGGTATCGTGATGTTTTGCCTGCCGTTGATCTCGGCCTTTCTTGAACCCTACATCGATACCTTCTGGCCTGGGCTCAGACCTAACCTGTGGCAGCTGCAGGTGCTGGGCGACGCGATGCTGATCGGCAGCTTTTTTGTGCTGGGGGGCAATTTCTGGGAGAAGGTGCGGGCGTTGTTTATCCGCACGGCAAAGGTCGTCAATCCAGACACGGCGTGAGGCCTGCCTGTTAGCGCGAAATGATCCCGTGATCGATTGCGTATTTGACCAGGGCCGCGGGTTTGTCGATGTTGAGCTTGCGGCGGATGCTCAGGCGATGGGTTTCCACCGTGCGCACGCTGATATCGAGCTCGCGGGCCATTTCCTTGTTGTTCAGCCCTTGGGCCATTTTGTACAACACCTGGCTTTCACGGGGTGTCAGCTCGTTGTCGGTGCTTTTGTCGGCAATCAGCCGCTGGGCGATTTCGGCGCTGTAGAACGTGCCGCCACTGGCGATGGCCTCGATGGCTGCAATGATTTCCCGCGACGGAGAGTTCTTCAGCACATAGCCGCTGGCGCCGGCGCGAACCGATTCACTCACGTATTCATTGTTGTCGTACATGCTCAGCATCAGCACCTTCAGCGACGGGTACTGGGCGCGCAATACGCGCGTCAGCTCAAGCCCGTTCATGTCGCGCAGACCGATGTCGACCAGCAACAAATCCGGCTGGCAGCGCCCGACCATCTCGATGGCCTGCGCGCCACTCTCGGCTTCGCCGACCACTTCCAGGGGCGCCATGACCGCGAGCAGTGCTTTGATTCCGTCGCGGACCAGGGAGTGATCGTCGACCAGGGCGACGCGGATCGGGTGAGGCAGGTTCATCGCGGTATTCACTCTTGTTTTATTGGGGCGAGTCAGCGTTTCGTGCCGGGCATTTTCATCGGCAGCAGCACGTCCAGCTCACTTCTTCCTGGCATCGAAATCAGGTCGAACCGACCACCAAAATGTTCGACACGCTCACGGATGTTACGCAGGCCGATGCCCGCGTGGCGACGTTCGACCTGGGCGACGTTGAAACCGATACCGTCATCGACCACCGTCAACCGCACGGATTCTTCCGAGCCGTGCAGGGTAATCGAAACGTTTTTCGCCTGGGCGTGGCGTTCGATGTTGGTCAGGCCTTCTTGCACAATCCGGAACAGCGAAACCGCCGCGCCTTCCACCAGATCGCAGTCGAATTCATTGTCGTCGTAGGTCACGGTGAGACCGCTGCGCTGCTCGAATTCGGCGGCGAGCTGACCGATCGCCGCTGGCAGGCCCAGGGTGTCGAGCAGTGACGAACGCAGGTCGTGAGAGAGGCTGCGAACCTCGCCAATCGCATCGCCGAGGCGCGCCGTGGCATCTTTCAGCGTGCTCAAACCCTTGTCTTGTCCTTGGCCGTTCTCCAGCAGAAGACTGGCCAGTTCGAACTGAAACTTGATGGAAACCAGCACCTGACTGATGCCGTCGTGCAGCTCGCGGGAAACCCGTGATCGCTCTTCTTCCTGCAAGCTGACGATCCGCTGGGTCAGACGCTGGAGCTTTTTGTCCGCCAGTCGATGCTCGCTGACGTTGAGCGTCATGCCGCTGGCGAAGACAAACAGCACCGCCACGAGGGCTACGGCGGCAATCGCCAGCATGGTCTTGCGGATGCCGTGGGCGACTTCGTCACGCGCCTGTTGGGTGGCGCGTTCAACGTCTTCAAGGTAGATGCCGGTGCCGAGCATCCAGCCCCAACGGTCCAGCATCACCACATAAGCGAGTTTGTCGGTGACCTGGCCGGAGGAGGGCTTGTTCCAGGCATAGCGCTGGAAACCTTCGCCTGATTGCGCACTTTTGAGCAGCGCCTGGATCACTGGCAAACCGTGCGGATCCTTCATGTCCCACAGGTATTGGCCCACCAGTTCCGACTGGCGCGCGTGCATCAGGCTGCGACCTTCGCGGTCGTAGACGAAGAAGTAACCATTGATGCCGAAGCTGAGCTTGCGCAGTTCTTCCAGCACTTGTTGCTGGGCATGCGCGTCACCATGGCCGTCGTCGTACAGCGGCGCGATCAGGCTTTGCGCCATTTCCACGTAGTTTTTAAGCTCGGCGCGCTTGCTCGCCAGAATGCTGTCTTCGATCAGCTGCGCCTGTTGATCGCCGAGTTGGCGATTCAGGGAAATCACCAGCGCGCAGATCACCGCGATCGCCAACACCAGCGGCAGGATCCCGAGCGCGACGATTTTGTGTTTGAGCTGCATCTTGGCTCCTGACCGGACCGAGGGAAGGCGATGGCCCGGCATCATATGCCAAAGATACGCGCGTCCAGTAGCGGTGCTGGACGGAATGACCTGCGGCGGTGATGCCTGTCAGTTGAAATGCAAAACCCTGTGGGAGCGGGCTTGCTCGCGAAAGCGGTGTACCAGCCAGCATTGATGTTGGATGTGATGGCCTCTTCGCGAGCAAGCCCGCTCCCACAGGGGGGTTGCATTTCAACCGGAAGATCAGTGGCATCTACGTAGAACTACGTAGGCGCCACGTACGTAGTAACGCGGATTTATTTGTAGACGGCATGCGGGGATATTGGGCCAGCTCCGCACCGCGGACACAATTATAAAAATTACCGCCGCAGTCACTGGCTGTCGGCAGGAGACACGCTATGCCCCGTCTGGCTAAACACCTCGCCTGGTTTGCCGTGGCTGTCCTGGGAGCGTTTGCGCTAAGTGTCGTGGCCCTGCGCCGCGGCGAAGCGATCAACGCCCTGTGGATCGTAGTCGCAGCAGTCGCTATCTACCTCGTTGCCTACCGCTACTACAGCCTGTTCATCGCCACCAAGGTGATGCAACTTGACCCCAATCGCGCCACGCCCGCGGTCATCAACAATGATGGCCTGGACTACGTGCCGACCAACAAACACGTGCTTTTCGGTCACCACTTCGCGGCTATCGCCGGTGCGGGTCCGCTGGTCGGCCCGGTTTTGGCCGCGCAGATGGGCTATCTGCCCGGGACGCTTTGGCTGATCGCCGGTGTGGTGCTGGCCGGTGCGGTTCAGGACTTCATGGTCCTGTTCATGTCCACCCGCCGCAACGGCCGCTCCCTGGGCGACATGGTCCGTGAGGAAATGGGCCGCATCCCTGGCACCATCGCGCTGTTCGGCTGCTTCCTGATCATGATCATCATCCTTGCGGTGCTGGCGCTGATCGTCGTGAAAGCCCTGGCCGAGAGCCCGTGGGGTATTTTCACGGTGATGGCGACCATCCCGATTGCGATGTTCATGGGCATTTACATGCGCTACATCCGCCCGGGCCGCATTGGTGAAATTTCCATCGTCGGCGTGTTGTTGCTGCTGGGTTCGATCTGGCTCGGTGGGCAGATTGCTGCTGACCCGGTCTGGGCCAAAGCCTTCACCTTCACCGGCATTCAGATCACCTGGATGTTGATCGGCTACGGTTTTGTCGCTGCGGTATTGCCGGTGTGGCTGATTCTGGCGCCGCGTGATTACCTGTCGACCTTCCTCAAGATCGGCACCATCGTGGCCTTGGCGATCGGCATTCTGGTCACCATGCCCGATCTGAAAATGCCGGCACTGACCCAGTTCATCGACGGCACTGGCCCGGTGTGGAAAGGCGGGTTGTTCCCGTTCCTGTTCATCACCATCGCCTGTGGCGCGGTTTCCGGTTTCCACGCGCTGATTGCTTCCGGCACTACGCCGAAACTGTTGGCCAGCGAAGGCCATGCCCGTTACATCGGTTACGGCGGCATGCTGATGGAATCCTTCGTCGCCATCATGGCGATGGTCGCGGCTTCGGTGATTGAGCCTGGCGTGTATTTCGCCATGAACAGCCCGGCGGCGCTGGTTGGCTCCGATGCTGTTTCGGTCGCTCAGACCGTCAGCAGCTGGGGTTTTGCAATCACCCCGGAAGCGCTGCAAGCGGTGGCCAAGGACATCGGCGAAACCACCATCCTGGCCCGTGCCGGTGGTGCACCGACCTTGGCAGTCGGCATCGCGCAGATCCTGCACCACGTTCTGCCGGGTGAAAACACCATGGCGTTCTGGTACCACTTCGCGATCCTGTTTGAAGCATTGTTCATCCTGACCGCAGTCGACGCCGGTACCCGTGCCGGACGTTTCATGCTGCAGGACCTGCTCGGCTCATTCGTGCCGTCCCTCAAGCGCACCGAATCCTGGACCGCCAACCTGATCGCCACCGCCGGTTGTGTGGCGATGTGGGGTTATCTGTTGTACCAGGGGGTGATCGATCCACTGGGCGGCATCAACACCTTGTGGCCATTGTTCGGTATCTCCAACCAGATGCTCGCCGGTATCGCGCTGATGTTGGCGACCGTCGTGCTGATCAAAATGAAACGCCAGCGCTACGTCTGGGTGACCATGTTGCCAGCCGTATGGCTGCTGATCTGCACCACCACCGCAGGCTTCATCAAGCTGTTCGACGCCAACCCGGCCATCGGTTTCCTGGCCCTGGCCAAGAAGTACAGCGACGCGCTGGCCAACGGTCAGATCCTCGCTCCGGCGAAAAGCATCGATCAGATGCACCACGTGATCTACAACGCCTACACCAACGCAACTCTGACGGCGCTGTTCCTGCTGGTGGTCTTCAGCATTCTGTTCTTTGCACTCAAGGTCGGCATTGCCGCCTGGGGCACCAAGGAGCGTACGGATAAAGAAGCGCCATTCCAGGCAATGCCGCAGGTTCGATAGAGGAGGGCGCTAATGTTCAATGACCTGAGTCGTCTCGGCAAATACCTCGGTCAGGCCGCGCGCCTGATGGTCGGCATGCCGGACTACGACACCTACGTCGAACATATGCAGAGCAAACACCCGGACAAACCGGTGATGAGCTATGAGGTGTTCTTCCGGGAACGCCAGGAGGCGCGTTACGGCAGCAAGGCCGGGCCGAAGTGCTGTTGACCTGCTGAGTCAGTCATGATGTGAAGCAAAACCTGTGGGAGCGGGCTTGCTCGCGAAGAGGTCGTATCAATCGACATTAATGTTGAGTGACACACCGCATTCGCGAGCAAGCCCGCTCCCACATTTGTTTTGTGTTCCTCCTGCCAGCCTGTAAATCCTGACCCATCGACTAAACTCATCGGTCACATCGACTGTGAGGGTTGGGTCATGTCCAAGGACAAGAAGCGCTCCAAAAAAGGCAACACCACCGACGTCGAGAAGATGTCAAACAAGGACTACCTGAGCGAACTGCGCCGGCTGCATGTCGAGGTCGTGAAGCTGCAGGAGTGGGTCAAGCAGAAGGGCATCAAGATCTGCATTGTCTTCGAGGGGCGCGACGGGGCAGGCAAGGGCGGGACCATCAAGGCCCTGACCGAGCGCGTCAGCCCGCGGATCTTCCGGGTGGTTGCGTTGCCTGCACCGACCGACCGGGAAAAAAGCCAGATGTATGTGCAACGCTACCTGCCGTATCTGCCGGCGGCGGGCGAAGTGGTGATCTTCGATCGCAGTTGGTACAACCGCGCCGGCGTCGAGCGGGTGATGGGGTTCTGCACCAAAGAGCAGGTCGCCGGTTTCCTCAAGGCCATCCCTCTGGTGGAGCGCGCCATCGTCGACTCGGGCGTTATCCTGCTTAAGTACTGGCTGGAAGTAAGCCCGGAGGAACAGACCCGTCGGCTTGAGCAACGCATCAAGGATGGGCGCAAGATCTGGAAACTCACCGCCATGGACCTGAAGTCCTACAGCCGTTGGTATGACTACTCCCGCGCACGCGATGACATGTTCAAGTCGACGGATACCGGACATGCCCCGTGGCTGGTGGCCAACTCCAATGACAAGCGGCGGGCTCGCCTGAACATTCTCACCGATTTGCTCAGCCGTATTCCCTATGAGGAGGTGCCGCGCGAGAAAGTGAAGCTGCCCAAACGGCAGCGGCCGGGGGGGTATCGCGAGTCGGATTACCCGCTCAAACGGGTCGCTGAGAAGTTCTGACAATTGTCATGAAATGAAAAGTCATTGTCGTCCGGCGAAAACTTGTTGGGGCAAACCCGTAGGTTTGCACTAAAGCGAATAAAACGATTGAAAAAAACTTATATAAGCTTTAAACGGGAAGCTCATTGGCCTATTGCTAGAAAACAATAAATGAGTATCGCCAGTTCTTGGCTCAGGGAGCGCTGATGAGTGTTCGTCCATTGACCGACTCCTCGCGGCAATCGATCGATTGCGACGCTGTCGCCGCTCAACTAAAAGGGAGTTCGGAGTCTGTCGGCCTGGATAACGCTGGCAACGACGACGCGGTCGAACAATTGCTGGCCTCAGCGCGCCACTGGGGCCACACCACTGCATGGGTGGTGTACCGCGCCGGTGAACAAATGCATTTGGTCGGGCAGGGCGACTCGCAGGTGCAGTGGCCATCCAGCGTTGCCAATGAAGAATTCGAAGCCTTTTGCCAGACTCGGCATTTGCACCGCTGGCCAACCGGCAGAGGCGAAAGTGTGCTGGGTTGGCTACTCGCGCCAGTCGATGACGCCGAAGAGCCGGCGCTCGCCGAGTTTGCCCAGCGCCTGGGCATTCAGGTGCAGACCAACACCCTGGCCCGTGCGCAGATTACTCAGCGTGTGCTGTATGAAATTACCTACCTCGCCAGTTCGACCCGCGACCGGTTTGTATTTCTGGTGGGGGTTCATCAACTGCTGGCGAGCCTGATCGACGCCGAGAATTTCTATCTCGCGCTGTATGACCCGCACACTGGCAAGATCGACTACCCGTACTACGTCGACATCATCGACGTTGATGCCGTGGAGGCCGAGCACTACGAATACCTCGACGCCTCGCACTTGTCGTTGACCGGCCAGGTGTTGACCACGGGCCAGCCGTTACTGATTGATGCCGCCGGCATTCGCGCAGCCCAGGCCGAGGGCCGCTTCTACTGCGTGGGGGATCGTCCCGAGTTCTGGATGGGCGCACCGTTGAAAAACGCTTCGGATGACGTGTTTGGCATGCTGGCGATGCAGGTCTATGACGTTTCCCGTACCTACAGTGCTGAAGATCGCGCGCTGTTTCTGGTGGTGGCCCGCCACGTGGCCATGGCGCTGGACCGGATTCTGCACCGCGAGAACCTGGAAGGGATCGTCATGCGCCGCACCCTGGAACTCTCGGCACTCAATGATGCATTGAGGCAGGAAGTGGCAGAGCGAGAGCGCGCCGAGCATTTGCAGAGCGCGCTGTTCCAGATTGCCGAACTGTCGAGCCAGCCTGGCGATATGGCCGAGCTGTTTGAAACCTTGCATGGCATCGTCGGCGATTTGCTGTTCGCGCAGAACTTCTACATCGCACTGTTCGACGACGCCACCGGTGAAGTGACCTTTCCTTATTATGTCGATGAGCGCCAGACGACGTGTCCGAAGGCCCGACGTGGTCGCCGGGGCTTGACCGAGTACGTCATCCGTCAGCGTCGACCTTGCCTGATTGACGCCGGCGAGGCTGAGCGATTGGCCGCGCAGGGTGAAATCGAATTGGGCCATGAGTCTGTCCGATCCTACTCCTGGCTGGGCATTCCGTTGTTCGATGGCGATGTCGTGCGTGGCGTGCTGGCGGTGCAAAGCTATACCTCGCAGGTGCGTTATAGCCAGCGTGACCAGGAATTGCTGACGTTCGTGTCGCGGCACATTGATACCGCGTTGTCGCGCCGCACGGCCGCCGAAGCGATCCACGCTGCCAATCTCAAACTCGAAGCCCGGGTGCAGAACCGGACCCGTGAACTCGATCACGCCAACGCCAAGTTGCAGCACGAAAACTCCCACGATGCGTTGACCGGGCTGCCGAATCGTACCTACCTGCAACAGCACCTCAATCAGGCCTGGTCGCGATTCGGCAGTGAAGGCGGGCACTTGGCGGTGATGTTCATCGACCTTGATCGTTTCAAAATGGTCAACGACAGCCTCGGCCACCATTTTGGCGATCTGCTGTTGATGCAAGCCGCCCACCGTTTACGCAGTTGCCTGCGCGACACCGACATGCTCGCGCGACTGGGGGGCGATGAATTTTCGGTTCTCGCTCCCGAGGCGCCGCTGGACGTGCTGATCGAGATCGCCGAACGGATTCTGGTGGCGTTTGACCTGCCGTTTTTCATCAATGGCCATGAAGTTTTTTCGTCCTGCAGCATCGGCATTGTCAGCGCCGACAGTCAGTTCCATCACGAGCCAGCCGACTTGCTGCGCGATGCCGATGCGGCGATGTACAGGGTCAAAAGTGCCGGTCGCGACAGCTACGCGGTGTTTAACCAGGAAGTGCGCCGTGAAGTCTCGGACCAGATGGAGCGAGAAGGGGCCTTGCGCAATGCGCTCAAACGTACCGATGAGCTGCTGCCCTATTTCCAGCCGATTGTCAGCGTCGAAAGCGGCGAACTGTTGGCCCTTGAAGCGTTGATCCGCTGGCATCAGCCGGGCGGCCGAGTGATCGCGCCGGGTGAGTTTTTGCCGAATGTCGAGGGTTTGCGTCTGATCGGTCGACTGGACCTGTACATGCTCACCAGCGTCGCAGTGATCCTCGCCCAACCCCAGCACGCCAATTGGCCTGCGGTGCACGTCAATTGCTCCAGTTACAGCATGACGCGCCCGGATTTCGCCAGTGATGTGCTTGCACTGTTGGCGCTGCACCAGGTCGCACCATCGCGTATTTGTCTGGAGTTGACTGAAGGAGCATTGGTGGCCGAGCCAGCTATTGCCCGGCAGAACATGCAGCAATTGGCCGACAACGGCATGTCAGTGGTGCTCGATGACTTCGGTGCAGGATTTTCATCCCTGAGCTATGTGCATCAATACCGTTTCAGCGGTTTGAAGATCGACAAGTCATTCATCCTCGAACTGACCACCAGTGCCCGCAGTCGCGCGATCGTGCGGGCGATTGTGCGGATGGCCGAATCCCTGGGCCTCAGCGTGGTGGCCGAAGGTGTCGAGGACGAAGCGACGCTTGTCTTGCTGCGCGAAATAGGGGCAGGGCAGGCCCAGGGTTATTATTTTGCCAAGCCGATGGGGTTGCAGGCGTTGTTGGAAACTTCGCTGGTCGGTCGCTAGGGTTGGATAATTTATATAACTAAACTAAACACACATTTAGCGTAGTTATATTTTATTGGAATATTAAAGTTCATAGTCGCTTATGAGAGGGCTCAATCCAGATGGCCAATCCTGTGTTTAAAGCCGCCGTTCCTGACGCAGAGGCATTAATCGCAACACTGGATCTGGAGCCTCATACGGAAGGTGGTTTCTACCGCAGGACGTTCCAGTCGGATCACCACGCCATGGTTGAAACGGATAGCGGCCCGCGCTACTTGATGACGTCCATTTACTATTTGCTGACCCAGGATTCGCCGACAGGTCATTTCCATCTCAACCAGTCAGACATCGTGCATTACTACCATTTGGGAGACGCGATTCAGTACAGCCTGATTTTTCCAGACGGCACATTAAAAACAGTACGTCGAAGTAACTACTGCCTCAACGCTTCCTTTGTAAAACCTTTAGAAATCAGCAGCTTAGTTTTTAAGTCATTTTAAGATCTGACCCAAACCAATTATTTTACTTCAGTATTTCGGAAGTAAAAATGACGTCGCCGTAACAAGAAGAAGTAAAATTGTTGCTAACTAATTATAACGCTAGGTTCAAGGCCGAACTGTGATGTGTGCCTGGTTCGCAAGACTCTATGGCCGTCGAAAATTGACTTTTTATAGTATATCGCTATGTCAGGAACAATAGAAGCTTCGAATTGATCCTTAAAAGAGCCGAAATTCGAACTAGAATTCTTGGAAGTAATTTAATTTCTCTGTAACAGATTCGAGGGCGCTGGTATGACGTCATTGAAAGGGCATCGCCGAAGTCAATTGATGTCTGGCAGAAAGACCAACGGCAAGAACCGAAGCATGTGGATGACCTACAGCCCGAAAATGCACGATGACCTTGTGCTACTGGGGGATCTGGAGTTAATCCATTGGGCTTCCGAGCTTGAAGCAAATCCAAATATTCTGAGCTTCGCATTTGATGAGGAGGTAAGCGTTGACTGGCGGATGGACGGATCAGATGCGTTTGAAGTACTGAGAGTAATTTGGGTTGAATGTGCAGGGGGCGTGATTGAATTTCATCAAATCGATGCTAGCGAAAATTTCGAGACAAATCCGCAAGTTTTGCCCGTCCGCTTTCGGAGCGCAGATCTCATAACGCATCAGGCTCAACTTGTCCGCGTTCCCGCTGCGCGTTTGAAACTGAATTCAAAGCAGTTGAGCTTTTGGCTAAAGGTTGTCGCGTTTGTCTCACAAGTAAGGGATTGCGAGCTAGATTATGAAGCCGGCTTGGTCGCCTCGATGGTCGCGGTAGAAGGCGAGGGCACTATCCGCTCTCTACTGTCGGTGCTCCCGATCCCAGATCCAGCGATTGCATTAGGTATTATATGTAGAAGCATTTTAACCGGCTCGATCCAGGTGAAAGCAGATGCGAAGGGCTTTGGTTACAATACTCCTTGGCGATCACCATGAAAACCCGACGCTCCCGTGCAGAAGTCATTGAGCTCATCAAGGCTACGATGCCCTGGGAAGAAATTTCCTTTGAAGCGCTGTCACCTGATGCATGTCAGTCATATCGGTATAGAAAGAATGCCCTAGACATGTACATGGCTGGAAGATCGATTGCGGACATCAAGCTAGAGACCTCAGTGGATGGCAGCTACATTAGAAAGATGGTAGAGCGGTGTCTGAAGGTCGCCCCTGATGGATTGCCTTACGGACTTCGCGCACTGTTACCAAATTTTGCTATTAAGAGTTATACCCGAACGAAGTCGCTAGGCTCATCAGCTTGGCCCAAAGGGTCAGGCTTGGCAGGAGTTCTCAATCTACTTTTCGAGCGGTATCCCGATCTAAAGCCTTTGCTAGACTCTAAAATACTAAAAAAGAAACTGCGGCATAAATCGAAGTCAGCAAATCATTCATATGACGAATTAAAATCGTCTATACATGAATTTGCTATCAGGCCTAAGGATGTGCATTCTGCACTGATGAAGTATTTGAAAGAGCAAGAACATTCGTCAGTGGAATGGCCTTTAAATACAAAGTATTTCGGGGCACGAACTATTTATGATTATGTTAGGCAAATTCGTATGAGGAATTTTACAAGATCAGTGGTTATTGTGGGGGACAGTGCGGGAATCGCGCATATCCCGTTGGGCACTGGCCATTCATCCCTTACACGGTTACTAGGATTGCTTGAAGGAATAGAGATTGACAGTCACACGCTTGATTCGGAATTCGTCCTCGGGATGCTTAACTCCGCGGGAATTTATAGCTACAAGGAACTAAAACGTCTTCATGTACTCGCAGCAGTCGAGATAGCAACAACTGCCATTCTGTGGTTTCGAGTAGTTTATGGCGACGACGTAACTGACGAAGATGTTGTTGCGTTAATCCGTGAGATGTTCGGGGAGAAACGCCCCGTACCCGAGGAGGTAATTCCTGGCTTGCGCCTCAAACCTGGCGCAGGATTTCCTGCGGATATAATACCTGAGCTTAGGCAAGCGTTACCCACATGCATCCATCTCGATAATGCTCTTGTGAACTTGTCTACAAAGGTGAACAGCACGCTCAGAAAACAGTTGGGTTCTTTATTCGAATTTGGCGTGCCCGGACGTTTTGAGAGGCGTCCAAACGTAGAAAACACCTTTGGGCGCCTGACAGCCGATCTTTTCAAGAGACTACCTAGCACAACTGGTGCAGGGCCTGACAAGGGCAGAGCCAAAAAACCTGGCGAAACCGCAAGGCTATTGATGATGGAAAGCAACGTCCTTGAACAGCTTATCTATACTTATTTTGCCAATCATAATTCGGAACCGTCTCAAGGGCTGGGATACCAATCCCCACTGAATGCGCTGGAACAACTTATTGGGATGGATGACGGGCATTTTATTCCAAGACTTCCCCCGATTGAAAAGAAAAAGTCAATAGGCATGGTCCACGTTAAAGAGTGGTGTTTCGTTAGAGCTAATTTAAAGAAAGGACTGAGGCCTTACGTAAATTTCGAGAGTGCCAGATATAGCTCAGGGCGATTGAGAAGCGCGCCTTCCGCGATCGGCAAGAAGATTATTATCGAAGTTGATGAGCGCGACATTCGTGTTATTCATGCATTCCTTGAAACTGGGGAGCCTCTTGGCCCTCTTACAGTCCTAGGTGCGTGGAATCTACGTCCACACAGCCGCAAGCTTCGCAAAGAAATTAACTCACTAAAATATAAAAAAATTCTTTGGTATGTACAAGGTGAATGTCCGGTAGATGCCTATATGCGATATTTAGAGAGAAAGCTTCAGGCAGCAGAGGCCGAAAAAAAGCAAGATAGATCCTCTGCATCTAAACTTGACAGGCTCAAGCGCGAGATTACGAGCGGATCGACGGAAGATGAGTGGGACGATGAATCTACATCACAACGATTTGAGACTTTCATTTCATCTAAGCCTGTTGAGCCAACACCACATCGAGATTATACAGTTCCAGCAAGCACTATAGATCTTATTGCTTTGGTCAAAAAGCTCTAAGGTGGTTCTATGAGCGATTTCGATCCGACAGACCCTAAGCAACAATCTTCCTATTTTCGACGCCATCCATTAGTGACGAACGATTACAATATTTTAACCCCAAGCATGCCGCAAGTACTAGAAAACATATTGGATGCTGTAATGCTCCACAAAAAAAGCTTGATCTACAGTGCGGCGCCTCAAATGGGTAAAACGAAAATCTGTAATTTCGTGGTGGCCGCTGTACAGAAGCACGTAGATTTCCGGGATCGATTTGTAATTCACGTAACCGCGGATCCCAGGATCAGTGGTCATAAAGTGAATGAAAGTATTATTCGTATTATAGCTCGAAGCATGAACCTTCGTATTCCGGAGCGGCCTGACTCAAACAGAGTGCGCGTGCTTGTTTTGGATGCTATCGAAAGCCGACTCAGGGGGCTTGGTGGCCGGCATCTAGTCATTTTCATTGATGAACTTCAAGCCCTGAAAATGGAGGACTTCGAGAATTTACAATTTCTTCAGAATGAGTTGGGGTTGCATAATATAGCAGTGACATTGATCGGCTTTAGCCAAACTCAGATAGAGCACACGATCACATTACTGCGCGCGGAAGGGCGCCCAGAATTAATTGTTAGATTTCTCAATGAGCAATATGATCTTCCTCGATGCACGGATCACGCTTGGATGAGCGAAACATTGTCTATGTATGATGCAATATTCACTTACCCTCTTGGTAGTGAATGTTCTTATACTCAATTTTTTCTACCTAATGCTTTTACGGCTGGATTTAGGATGACTTCGTATGCCGTAGAAATATATCAAATTATGGAGGAGGCGGCTAAGAATGCAGATCTGGAAAACTTGCCAACCGTTTCCATATTTGAGGTATTCAGGCTGATCTTAATCAGATCTAGAAAATACGATGCTCCAGATTTCGTATTGACGGAGGATGTTATAAAGTCCGCTACCAAGGAGTCTCAGTTACATAACTATGCCAATAACATGCATGAGAGTGCAGTAAAAAATGAATCGAATAAATAGCCTCAGCTTGATTTTTCCGAAAATGACATTTCCATACTCTTCGTCGTGGCTGGTATTTATCAATATTCTAAAATGGAATTACATAGGCGATCTCATATCGTTGCGTAAAATCCTTAACCCAAATAAAAGCATTCGACGGAAGGGTAACTTGTGGTGGTGCGGGGGCGAATTACCACATTGGAAAATTGAGGCGGCTGCGGGACTTTCGTTAAATGATCTGCGCTATTCATATATGGATGGCTGGTTTCCACCTCCCACATCTTCAGAGTGCGCGCCTATATATACTAGGCCAAAAGTAGCAATTCGTCACTGCCCCCAGTGTATTAAATTTGGCTATCATTCGGTAGTATTTTATTTCGAGCATATTACTTGTTGTCCTTGGCATAAAGAGGAGTTGCAGACTTGCGAAAAATGCACCTCCGCCCTTGATTTGGTTTTTTCTGCTAATAAGGGCATATATGGCGTTTCCGGGCAATGTGAACACTTAGATATCGCTCTTGGGGTTTTGCCGTCTTCGCCGGCAACAGAGCAGTTTAATGAACAAGTTCAGGTCTGGTGCTCCGGCTTGAGGGATTGGGTTCAGCGGAGCACCGATCTGGTAGGGCACGCCGTGTATGAAGTTATTGCCACCAAAAACAACTCAACTTCAAATAAGCAAATGGCCATCGACTTTTTGACCGACCGTATAGGTAATCCTGTTTTTTCAAGCAAGCTTGGTGAGAAAATATCTATTTTCAAATTTCCGCGTTCAAAGCTTGCCTGGAAACTGCCCTTTTGGGGGATTTTGCATCGTGCGCGGATAAAATGCTTAAACCAATCTCAGCCTCAAATTGATGCTACAACAATGAAATTGATCGCCAAAGCCATTCGCCGATATGTATTTCGAAGGTTTTTACGATCTCATAGACGATGCTTGAGCCGGTTGGTGATGACCAAAAGTGGTGATTGGTACGAGTTAAATATCGCAGCGGTGTGCCCCTGCGTTATGGCTTACCTCATAGTTTTCTCAAAGGATTGGGGTGTTTCGCCATGGACTTTTTTGCATCCATATAAAAAAGACGTTAATTGCAAGAGTGATGAGTTCAAGTCTCGACCACGAACAACCATACTCTGTGAATTTGAGTTGTATATGTACTATTTATTGGCAAGCTTTTATAGAGTTTGGGGAGCATTGCGCCACTATAAGAGTATGAATTGTAAGCAATTGGTTGTTTCGTCTAGGTATGATAACGCGGCTTTCAACTTAGTACATATCGGAAGTCACGAGTCCGCACTCGAATACAGGTATTCATGTTACTGGGATTCATATCTATTCATGGAGAATCCACAGTACAGTTTGGAGGCTAGCATTCCAGATTGCCTGCGTCGTCGAAAGCAATCCCTAACTGTGCATGTCGATGAATTTCTTTCGTCTGCATTACTGAACAACGAAAACGTTCTCTGTGCGATGCATGATCGATTCGCAAGTGGTGAGTGTTCATGCGAACTTTAGAGTTTGTGCTAAAATGATGATCTTGATAATACTTCATAGCCTTGGCCCGCCTATTGTTATTGCAAGGCGAAACGTCGGATACAGGCCTGGCGGTGCCTCACTAAATGCAATCCAAGCGTCGAATTTAATGATCGCGCCCTACAAGACTCGTTTCTACATTGCTCGCGGCCATCTTTCCAAACGACGTGCTCCCATCGACATATCGCAGCGCCGATTTCACATCCTTCCAGCCCACATAACTCATCAATCCCTTGATGTCCCATCCGTTCGCTGAAGCCCAGGTCGCGAATCCGCGGCGCATGGAGTGACTGCTATAAAGCTCAGCCGAGACTCCTGTCTGCTCGAAGATTCGGCGAAGCAGAGGTATCAGGCTATTTGAGTTGATGCCGTCCTCAGCCAAATTACCCCATCGATCCACTTTCCTGAAAACCGGCCCCCGCGCAATGCCGGCCACGGTGATCCAGTTGATGTAAGCCTGCACAGGACAAAGCTTCTTCAATGCAGGGGTGTGGAATGAAGTACCTAGGTGTTGTCGATCGCCTTTCGTGTGCGGCAAATAGAAGGTAATGCCTATCCCTGATTCTGCTTGGGTGTGCTCGATCTGCAGGCGAGCCAGTTCGTCACCCCGGAAACCTCGCCAGAATCCTATCAGCAATAGGGCAATGTCCCGTCGATGCCTCATCACCCTTTTGTAGTCGTCACGCTCAGCCGCCAGAGCCGCCTCCCGCTCAAGCCAACCCACCGCTTGTTCCAGGTGAAGTAGAAGGAGAGGGGCTGCCTGTTTTTCTTGGGTCGGGTGCAATGTCCGAATGCCCTTGATCATCTGCTTAACGGTTGGTGTTTTTGTCGGGTCAGGGAATCCCTGAGTGACGTGCCATTGCGCTAGTGCAGCCAGGCGTTGCTTCAGTGTGTTGATGGTGTGCTTGTCCGCGTACGCGGCGAGGTAACGCACGATGCCATCGCCAGTCGCCGGCAGAAACCCGCCCCACGTTACTTCGAAGTGCTCCACCGCGGCGCGGTAGCTGCGTCGGGTGTTTTCCCGGGTGCCAGCCTGCAGGTAACGATCAACCTTGTTCATCTCGACCCTTATGCGTGAAACGTACCTTTTCCAGCAACGGAAAAGTCCAAATCCACCTCTATGATGCGATAACGCTCGATTATTTTATCAAAGAATAGCGCTCATATCGTTCTTTTTATAGCTATAAAGTGCTATGTATACACGTAGTATGTAGAACAGTATGAAATCGTAGGAGAGGAAGATGGCACGCGGCGGAATTAACAAGGCAATTGTCCAAAAAGCGCGAGAATCGCTGCTGGCTCGGGGAGAGAATCCGAGCATCGACGCCGTGCGCATCGAACTTGGAAATACCGGCTCAAAGACGACTATTCACCGTTATTTGAAGGAAATAGAAGATTTTGACCCTCGACCTCGGGCCTCTAAAGAGCGGCTGAGTGATGAATTGACCGAGCTTGTTGCCGGCCTCTTAGAGCGAATGACGGAGGAGGGAGGCGAAGCTCTTGCATACGCCCAGGCGCGCTTCGACGAGCAGCGCAGCGAGCTGGAGCAAAAGCTCGACGGCTTGAGTGCCGAACTCGCCTCATTGCAGCGTGAAGTGGATAGTCAGAAAGGAGCGTTAGCGCTTCAAGCGGATGAGTTGCAGATTTGTCAGGCAAGCCTGCAAGCCGAGCTCACCCGCAATGCCCGCCTGAGCCAAAATTGCAGTGACTTGGAAATTCGCGTGCAGGAGAAGGATGAGCAGATCCGCTCTCTGGAAGAAAAGCACCTTCACGCCCGCGAGGCGCTGGAACATTACCGCAACGCGGTCAAGGAGCAGCGTGACCAGGAGCAGCAACGACACGAAGGACAGGTGCAGCAAGTTCAGGTTGAGCTGCGACAGCTGCAGCAAACGTTAATGCTCAAGCAGGATGAACTGACTCGACTCAACAGAGATAACGAGCGCTTATTAAGTGAGGCGCGACTGCAGGCCAAAGCGGCGGCAACAAATGAAGATGCAGCGATTCGGTTGAGCGGTGAGATTGCTAGCATGAAGACAGCAGTTGCCAAGGCAGACGGGGCAAAAGAAACGCTCCAGGAACAGCTTGGCATGTCGCGCGCCGAATCCAAGCGGCTAGAGGAAGGCTTGGCGCAGGTAAGCGTGCAATTGGTCGAAGCCAAGAGGTTGTCGGAGCAATATTTTGAGGAGCTCACTCAGCTACGACTAACCACAACTCATCCTGATGCAGACAATGAAAGCCCCACAAAATAAGACCAAGGGAGAGTTTTTTTGATCAAATTTGACGCGGTGGGCAGCGGTTCCGTTGCAAGCACTCTTGACCTGAAAAATGCGCATGAGCGCTTGAACCAGATGGTTTCTTCGGACAGTTGTTCGGGGCCATTGAAGCGTATTGGGCGAGTCCCGTCAGGCGTGAAGAAGGTGACGCCAAAAATGAGCAGGGTGGGTCTCAATGCGTAAAGGGCTTAAGGAAAGTTGCCGCGAATTCTAAGGCGTCTCGAGCGGGGAGAAAGCCTAAGTAAAGGAACGCTTTAATTCCTACCAAGGAGCGCTTATATAGTCGAAAAAGGTTTCATTCTAATTCCGGCCCTCATCGGCTTCGGCGTCAGTCTGGCGTTCCTGGTGGGCCGATCTCTACCTGTCACGAGGGACAGAAACCCCCATAGCGAGCATGCCTGCTGCCGCGCTGTGTAATCGGCACTGCCGATCCTTTCGGTAGCGTAGGCGGTAGGGGCGGGAGAGAGTTCCATGCCAACGATGCTAGACCGTGCCTTCTGCGTAATCGACATGAAGATCGATCCCGATTTTACCAAGGTCATGGACGAGCGCTCCGCAATCGATACCAGCATTGATAGGAAGCCCCAACGCTGTGATCGCTGCGATTAAACGTTAGATCTTTGAATGATCGTGGACCATGGAGAATGCTGCGCAAACGCTGCGCACATTGAACCATCGACACCAGCCGTCATCCCCCTGTGAAACGGATACCGCATCGCTCCACATTGACTCCGTGGGGAGCTTTGATCCGATCCAAATCTCGCGTGAGTATCCATATTCAGAGCGTTCCACTATAAGTGCCGAGTGCCTTTTAGCTTATTGGTCGAGTAAATATGTTGATCAGTTCAAGTGGGCTAAGCTTTTCGGGGCGGGGGGCATGCACAATCGCCTACCTTGCCTCGTGCAACCCGGCTGTAAAGCCGAAACTGACATTTGCCGGTAGGTGTACGAAAACTCGAGTGTGGTGATCCCCGCCGACCAATTGCGGCTCAGTCTGATGCCTCTTTTACGAGTTTCCAAATGCCGAAAAGGATCACATGAATGACGCAGCATGAACTTACGTGGTGGAGACGGGTGACCCTGGTCTTCAACCCCAACGTTCGGCAAGCTCAGGCCGGCGACATTCTAGTTGGACTTGGAAATTCACTGGATAGTGGCCAGGCCGGAGTTGCACTGAACGGAAAGTACAAAAGCACTCAGCACTACTCGGTAACAAGCTATGTGATCGCGGCTGATGTGAAAACCGTGAGCGAATGGCGTGAAAGGCTACCGAAAGGAGTGGCTTCCATTCAGCGCGTTGTAATGGAAGACTTGTCCTTCGACAGCTGCTTTTCGCTGCTTTTATTTGTCTTGCGCCTCCAGCATGACGAACCAGAACTCACGATTACCAACCTTAATGCCTGGTGCCGTTACGTGAGCCGGTGGAATGAGGGATTTACCCGTGAGGGGCGCCCGCTCACGGAGTCGATGGCTGCACTCGTGACGGTATTGGGGCATACCTACCTCGATTTCGACGAGGAGGACAGGAGCTCTAATACTGAGCCTGCCTTGTTCGCAGAGGGGGCCAACGTATGTTTGGATTTGATTTGGGCAGCTTTCACACAGCAAACCGCCCCCGAGCTCTTGGATTTTTCGAAGCTTGAGCACTCTAAGGGCTTGGCCCGGGCGCGCGCTCACCTGTTATATGAATGGGAGCAGTACCGGTTAGCTCTGCAGCATGGAAAGAGCTGTCAGCTCAACGTGCCGCTTGCAGGGTCAGGCCGGTCGATTTTGGTCGATGCGCTATTTATCGAAGAGAGGAACCCGAGTGGTGTATTGAAAGTCTTCGCACGCAATGATCAGGAGAACACCTGGACACGGCGTGGGTTTGACGTCCTAGGAATTTATCGGCCATTGGAGGTTGGCACTGGCTGGGACATGACGATCTCAACAACTCCTGAATCCGGGTTGACTTTGCCTGGTCTCTGGCGCGAATTGGAGAAGTTGGAGGAAGAGCGCTGGGGAATGGATAGGCCTCGTAAGCGCTCCCCAGTCGGCGATAGTGATGGCCAATATTTAAATATTCCAGATCAGCCGTGGTGGGATGATTACGGAAAGTACACGATCATTCGGGCGCCGAAGAAGGTAGAGGTCAATAACCTGGAAGTACTTGGAAGCAAATTGGACTGGTACAAAGACGTGCTCCCAACAGTCTGGAGTTTGTACTCGCCGATTCCGAGTAAGCACCTCATCTACGAGGAACGGACATCACCGTTATCTAAGCGCCTTTGTTACTACCGTTGGCACGACCGGCCCCTGGGAGATGGTGTGGTAGGTGACAAGCTTTCTTCGCCTAAGGCGTCAACCACGTCGATGGCAAATTGCCCGACATTTCGTGCCTGGTTGAAAGCACAGTCCTCCCCTGGAGTGACCATTCGGTCGCCCTTCGATCTACCATCTGAGCAGAGCTATCATGAGCTCGTTTTTGAGGGTGGCATCTTGGTTTTGCATCGTGCAGGTGTCACGGCATTTGAAGATTGGTCCAACACACCCTTGGAGATCGATGCGATCAATTCGATCTTTAACGACCTGGCCCAAGCATCGGCCCGGTTAATTGATTTTCATGGCAAAAAGCCGCTGGAGGAGGCTCTTGAGTATCAGAGTCTGATTTTGAAAAACCCAAAATCAGTCCATCTCAAGCAATTCGAAGTGTGGAAGAAAAATAGTTGGGAACTGCGAGCGGAAGCGCTCAAGGTGAGTGTGAGCGTTCTCAACCACGCGGATCCGTGGCCACTGAATGAGTTTCGTACACAACTCGCTAAAGAGTGGGGGATAAATGAACAGCGTGATGAAACGCTAAGGGCCATTGATCGGATTGATCACGTTACGACTGAAATAGTCGCCGACTTTCGTGACCGTCGGGCGAAAGTCGTCCAAGCAATAGGCTCTGGTTTGGCGGTTGGGATTATCTTCAAAGAAGTTGTCGAGACGCTGAAGGAGGTCTGGGTAGCGAGTTCTTACGAGTGGCAACTGGAACTCATTCGTCAGTTTGTACCAGTGGAAATCCCCAAGGAGCTTGAGAAAATATCCCATAACCTTGAGGTTTGGGATTGGGCAACCCTTGTAGCACTGCTCGTGGGGCTCGCATGCGGCGTTATTGTCTACCTCACTTATGGCACTAAGCCACATGAGGGTTGAATGTCTAGGCCGACCCCTCCTAACTGTGGTACCTCACCATCATTTTTGGCTTCGGAACGAGCATTCTTTGGCATGCGGAAAATCTGATACCCACTCACTTAAACGCGTAACTCAGAATCGACCATACTTGGCCGCAAGCGCGCCCATATGATGGCTATAGTCAACTATCAACAAATGACGTCGTATTTCATGCAGTGCCAGGTGCCCAGTAAAGTCGCAAGCAATTCGTGGTGCAAAAAGGAAGGGGTCAACACATGCCACTCTCATGCCCAAATTGCGAATCCTCCAACATCCTATGGAAAACCAAGGCTCAGACGTGGGAGTGTCGGGACTGCGAGGATCGTTTCGAAAGCGCTCCACCAGCAGTTGCGCCGGATCCTCTGATCGACGCGGAATCGGCATTTCTACATCGCGCTAAGGTATTGGCAAACCATACGGGTTGGGTCGACTCCATCGAGGTCCGGTGGCCCGGTCCGGTGGCATATACGTATCGACTGGTGCGTCAGTTGCTGCGCAATGGGCAGGTAGATGCAGCAGCACTGGTGTTCAAAGACTTAGCTGAAGTGCTCGCGCGCATATCGACGCTAATCTTGGCTCAAGACCTTATTCAGAATGGGCCACGTGAAGGCATTTTGCCTATTTGTAGCGAGCTACTAGGTACCCCTCCGAGTATGGGTGTCTGGATGCGCTTGGCTGATACTTGGTCCCGACAAGTACAAGCCACGCCGCAGAGCCTGCTATTTCCAGAGATCGCGCATCTCTGGAGAACGTGTAATAACAAACGTACCTCGCTCAACACCTTACTCAGCGATCAAATCGTTAACTGGCGCAACGAGACAATTGGTCATGGTGTTCGCGGATCAGATATGAACCCGCTAATGGTGGATCTTGAGCGCTTTCTCGGAGAGGGTCCGACGAGCATTCACGCCGCCTTGTCGTGCTTTGCTGATATGTGGGATGGGATAGTCCTATGCAACGCTGATGGCCAATCAATCATGGGCGCAGACACCGTTCTGTCCGAGATGCCGGTCGAGCATGATTTTGAGCAAATGCGCAGTGTTTATTTGCGGCGACAGAGCAGGCATCTTGATTTGCATCCTTGGATCAGCGCACGACGTTGCCAAGTCTGCGGCCAGTCTGAAACCTATTTGTACGACTCGACGCGAGCCCGCAAGACAGTCCCTAACTTCCGTCTGGTCAACTACGATACGGGCCACTCCTACAGCTTGCAGGGGATTTCTGCCCCCCGAATGCTCGACTACTACAAAGCTGTCGGTCGGTCCATGGTGGATACAGCCCAAGGATTTGACCAGGACAGTCTGCCCGAGCAGGTTGGCCGTCTACTTGATGAGCAATCCGCCGAGCACGACTATCTTTCCCCGGCTTATCTGCGAAACCCGCTCAAAGGCTTCATTGAAGCTTCTCTGGATGCTGAGCGTGGAAACGTATTCTGGTTACAAGCCCCGGCCCATGTAGGTAAATCGACCTTCGTCCAGGGTCTGGATCCAGACTATCAGGGCCAGTTTCGGGAGGAGCCACAGATCAGTGGCATGGTGGTCGTGGTTTTCTATATTCGTCGCGAGTATCAGTATCATCTGGCGCAGTTTGCCGATCAGTTACGTGACAGGATCAGAGTGGCTCTGGATATTCGAGCTCACAACAAACCGTTACCGATCCTGGATGTCGAGCACCCAGGTCCGCAAGCGCTGTGTGATTTCCTTGAGGCATTTCAGCGCTTGGGACAGCGAGAACTGCTAGTGATCCTTGATGGACTGGACGAGTTGGCGGAGGAGCATCCTGGCATTGCCGACTATCTGCCCCAGGCGTCCCAGATGCCGCCGCAGGTCATGTTGCTCGTGACTTCCCGTTTACCCGAGGAGTTGCCCGTATGGTTGAGACAAAGGACCGGTTCGCTCAAAGACGCTCTAGTGCACCGCATTGATTTAGGGGACCGGGAGTACTTAACGTTGATGGACGACTATGCCCATAAGCGGCTGGACCGGGCGCTAGCGCGAGATGATGCTCTATTACAATCCCTGCATGACAAGAGTGACGGACGATTTCTGTATTTTTCTTTTCTTGTACAGCGAATCAAAGATGGCGGCTTGAGCCCTGAAGATTTAAAGGATCTGGCCGACTCGGAGCATTTGATTTCGCAGTACCTGGATGCGCTGCGTCAACGCTATATCAACACCGTAGTTGGTGATTTGATGCAGCGAATATTGCTGTGGATGGCAGCAGCCGAAGAAGCTTATGCCTGGCATTACCAGCATTTGCCCACGGTGGCTCAAAAGCCATGGATGGGTTTGCCCATGGATGTTCTGTGTCAGGCCGTGGAAGGCCAGCCAAGCATGACACCGCGTCTGGCCTATGTGCTGTATATGCTCAAACCGCTGTTGTCCGTTTGGCGGGGAGATATCGGCGCCACACTGTATCGATTTGGCATGAAGGGGTTGTGCGAAATGATGCGCCAGCACCATGCAGCAGAGCTCAATCAAGTGCACGACCACCTTGTTCGGCGATTGCTTGCGCCGGAAATAGATCTTGATCTCTCATTGCGACGGAGTGTGGATATGGAGTGGGTGGCATGCCACCTGGATGGGTTCGTTGCTCTTTTGTCGCCAACATTTCACGAACAAATGCGTCACGATGCTCGGGCTAGGCATGTGTTGAAGAAATTTTTGGAAGAGTTTCTCGAGAAAGGCTGGAAAGCATCCGAGAGCTCATTTCACTACAGTGCTCTGTCTAGCTATTGTGTAGTACAGGGCATCATAAACTGGTTAAAAAGTGATTCGCCTCGTTGGGAAGAACAAGACCAGTGGTTGCAAGACGCACAGTTTTGTCTGCTAAAGAACTTCGGACAAACATTGGCTGCCACTGGCGACAGGCTGGGGGCACTTGCTACCTATAGCAACCTTTGCTCCGCGTTGGAGAATTTGCGCGGGCAACTTGGCGCAGAGTTTTCCGCAGAAATGGCCGGGCAACTGGCCCTGATCTATCTGAACCGCGGCACCATATTAGGCGACACAGGCAACAAAACTGACGCCCTAGGTGACTATGCCGAGGCCGGCGCTCTTTTGGAAGCATTGCGCTCGGATTTGAGCACGCAGTTTCCTTCGGAAATGGCGGACCATTTGGCTTGCGTTTATATGAGCCGCGGCAACGTTTTGAGCGCCACCGGCGATAAGATGGGAGCGTTGGCTGCCTACGCTGAAGCAAGTCATATTTGGTATGTCATGCGCCACCGGCAGGGCGGTCAACTCGCCCCAACTATGCTTAATCATCTTGCGCTAACCTGTACCAATCGCGGCACCGCGCTGTTCGATACAGGCGAAAAACAAGGGGCATTGGCCGCATATGCTGAGGCCAATGCTCTATCGGAGACACTGCGCACCCAACTGGGCGCGCAGTTCACCCCGGATATGATCAATCAACTAGCCCTTACCCACATGGGCCGCGGAAATGCTTTGGGCGCCACAGGCGACAAGAACGGAGCACTGGACGCCTTCGCTGACGCTTGCGCGCTCTGGGAAACTCTTAGAATTCAGTTGGGCACGCAGTTCCCCCCGAACATGGCCTATTTTCTGGCTCTAACCCACATGAATCGCGGGACTGTGTTGCGCGATGTCGGTGACAAACAAGGGGCCCTGGCCGCCCACACCGAGGCCTCCACTCTAGGGGAGATGCTACGTACTCAGCTAGGCGCTCAGTTCTCGCCGGATATGATAAATCAACTGGCCATGTCTTATATGAGCAGCGGCAATGCACTGTGCGACATCGGTAACAAGAAGGGCGCGCTTGCTGCCTACGACCAGGCCAGTGCCCTTTGGGAGACTTTGCGCACTCAATTGGGCGCACAGTTTCCTCCTGACATGTTCAACTATCTTGCCCTGACCTATTCGAACCGTGGCTTCGCCTTGAACGCCACTGGCGACAAGCAGGGGGCGCTGGTCAGTTACACCGACGCAATTGCCGTCTGGGAGAGTCTTCGGAATAATTTGGGCACGCAGTTTTCCCCTGACATGGCCCACAATGTAGCAAACACCTACATGAACCGCGGTATCGCCTTGGACACTTTAGGCGACAAGCGGGGGGCATTAGTCGCTTACACCCAGGCGAGTTTCCTCTGGGAAACTCTTCGCACCCAGCTGGGCACGCAGTTTCCCCCGGACGCGCTTAACCATTTGGCCCTGGTTTACATGAACCGTGGGACAGCGTTGAGCGACACCGGCGACAGGCAGGGAGCGCTGAAAGCGTTCACTGAAGCTGGTGCTCTCTGGAGCACTTCGCGCACACAGTTGGGCGCGCAATTTACCCCGGACGCACTTAATTATTTGGCCCTGACCCACATGAATCTTGGGAATGTGCTGCGCAACAATGATGATAAGGCGGGAGCACTGGAGGCCTACGCCGAGGCTTGCGCGCTCTGGCTGCCCATGCAGGAGTTGAAAGGCGAGCAATTCCCCCCTGATATGGCCAACCATTTGGCCCTGACGTTAATGAACCGTGGTGTCGTTTTAAGAGACGGTGGCGACGTGAAGGGCGCGCTAGTTGCCTACGATCAGGCCAGTGCTCTATTGGAGCGCTTGCGCGAGCGACAAAGCGATCAGTTTACTCCGGACATGGCCAACCTTCTCGCGCTGACGCGCATGAATCGCGGGGCCGCATTGTGCGATACCGGAAATGAACAACAGGCTTTGGCTGCTTTTGACCAATCCAGTGCCATCTGGGAGGCTCTGCGAGAGAAATTGGGTGAACAGTTTACTCCCGACATGGCTAGCCACTTGGCGTTGACCTACATGAACCGCGGCACCGTGTTACATGCCACCGGTGACAATCAGGGCGCGCTGGTGGCGCTCGCCGATGCCGGCTCGCTATTGATACTTCTGCGCGAGCATTTGAGTGAACAGTTTCCCGCGGACGGTGCCTGTAATCTGGCTCTGATCTCTATGAAACGGGGCGTGGTTTTGCGCGCCAGCGGAGAGATACAGGGGGCACAGGCTGCGTTCGCCGAAGCGATTGCTCTATGGGAAAGCCTGCGCGTGGAGCAAGGCGTGATTTTACCGCTCGAAATGGTCAATCATTTGGCCCACACCTATATGAGCCGTGGGATTGTCCTGAGTGCCGCCTGCGATGAGCAGGGGGCTCTGCTCAGCTATACAGAAGCTTGTAATCTCTGGGAGACCCTTCGGACGCAGCTTGGCGCGCAGTTTTCCACGGAATCTGCCAATAACCTGGCTCTAACCTATCTGAATGGCGGCCTCATATTGTGCGCAATAAACGACGGCCAAGGGGCTTTGGTCGCGTTCGGTAAAGCCAGTACTATCTGGGAAGTATTGCGCCAGCAACTGGGCACGCAGTTTTTCCCCGAGATGGCCCACTATCTGGCGCTGACCTATATGAACAACGGCACCGTTTTAGCCGCTGTGGGTGACGAGCAAAGGGCGCTGGTTGGATACGCCGAAGCCGCCACGCTGTGGGCGAGTCTTCATCAACAGCAAGGCACGATGACGCCCCCTGTTGTGATCAATAATCTGGCTCAAATCCATTTGTATCGGGGCAACAGTTTGTTCACATCTGGCGATGGTTCAGGTGCCTTGATGGCTTACGCCGAAGCTAGTGTCCTATGGGAAGCCCTTCGAATCCAGATGGGAACACAATTTCCTCCGCACATGGTTGATCGCCTTGCCCTTTGTTATATGAATCGAGGTGTTGTGGGCGCCACAGATGACAAAGAGGAGGAACTGGCCAACTACGAACAAGCTATTGTCCTTTGGGAAGCTCTTCGGATCCACATGGGGACACAATTTCCGCCAGAAATGGTTGATCGTCTCGCCCTGTGCTACATGAATCGAGGTGTCGTGTTGGGCGCCAGAGATCACAAACAGGAGGAGCTGGCCGACTACCACCAAGCCAGCCTTCTCTGGGAGTCCCTTCGGACAAAGCTGGGCGCGCAATTACCACCCGGAATGGCCAACAACCTAGCTCTCACCTATTTGAACCTCGGTACCGCTTTGGGTAACGCCAGCGACAAACAGGGGGCTCTCGCCGCCTACTCCAAAGCATGTGCCCTTTGGGAGGCCCTGTACGAGCTATTGGGAGCGCAGTTTCCTCCGGACATGGTCGATCATCTCGCTATGACTCACGAAAATCGCGACATTGTTTTGCGTGCTATTGGCGCTAGCGACCAAAGCAGTGCGTGACCAGCATGTAATGATTGCCTCTCCACACCGCTAGCTTAATGCGTTAATTCGATGGCTTGTGTTATCGGTGCGATAAGTCACTCCTCAACGCGCTTCCAGATCCTGCCAACAGTGGATGTCGGCATGCCCAAAATGTCCGAAGCCTGCTTCTGAGTCAGTCCGTGTGCGCGGCAGCGGAGCACCGCGCTGACCTTCTCAGGCGAGGTGCGTTGACCTGGCAGTCGGGGTATCAAGGCACCGCCTACAAACTGCGCCGGCAATCCCTCCAAAACCCCCAGATCTTTCAGCTTCTTGATCTCTTTGTTGAGGTACTTGAGAAAGTCATCGGGGGACTGCTGCATTTCAAAACTGGCCGCAACGGCGAGGAGGGCCAGCGGCTCAACATCTAAGTGCTCAGCGAGAATTTCCAATGTGTCGAGGGTCACGCTGGCCTTCGCATGCTCCAAGTTATACACGTGCTTGGCATCCACTTGGCCATGGAAATCCTCTTTCGCCAGGCCACGGGCCGACCGAACGAGGCGGATGACTGCTGCCAACGGATCTCTCAACGGCATTACAAATCCCCAAAGCTGAGGATAAAGCCATATTGATCAATCCCAATCCATGGAATATAGTCCCCGTACTGGGATTATCACTTGGCCACGGCGTTCACATGGATCGTCATTTGCTGGGATGAACCTGATCCAGATGCATGCAATCCGTGCTGATCTTTCCCTTGCGTCTCTAATCGGCTAGCCCGAAATGTGTAAGCGGTGAGACGGCTATCAATATATCGCTTAATCGAAGATGCCTGTTCACCATGAAGCTCCGAATTTACTCAGACCTGCACAACGAATTTGCTGTCTTCGACGCACCAGCCGTCGCCGCGGATCTGGTCATCCTGGCGGGCGATATCCACACGAAGGCTAGAGGCGTTGCTTGGGCTGGTGAGACCTTTTCCTGCCCAGTGATTTACATCTGCGGTAACCACGAATTCTATGGTGGCCACATCGACTACACGCTCCAAAAAATGAAGGAAGCCGCCTTACCACATGTCCACGTCTTGGAAAACGAGGTGTTTGTTTGGAATCAAACAAGGTTCCTCTGCGCCACCGCCTGGACTGATTTCTCCGCCACAGGAAATACCGTGGCAGCTGCCCAAACCGCATTGGAACGGATGAATGATTTCAGTGTGATCCGTATTGATGACAGCTTCCGCAAGCTGCGCCCCTGTGACCTGATCAACCGAAATCATGCAACGCACGACTGGCTTGCCCATGAACTGGATAAACCTTTCGACGGCAAAACAGTTGTCGTGACGCATTACGCACCTGTGCCCGAAGTGGTCGGGGATAAGCATGAGGGGGATCTAATCGCTGCTTACACCAACAGCTGGCATGTGCTTCTGGAAAAAGCAGATCTCTGGGTGTTTGGTCATACGCATCGCGCCGTCGACGTCCAGCTAGGCCGGTGTCGTGTGGTTTCTAACCCTCGCGGCTACCCACGGGAAGACATTGGTTTTAATCCTAGTCTGGTGGTCGGCCTTTGATGATTGCGGTCAGAGGTCATGCGCCCACTGAGTGCGCCTTCAAACCGGTGAAACGGTTCCGGCACATATCGACCCTGTCTACATCCAATGCTGTGAACACGCCGGTCGGTGTCCGATTTTTTCATGATATGCGAACTTTGAATGATGCATAAAAAAGACCAAACACGACCCTTGCTGACTCAGATGAACTCCTTAGGCGCAGCAGCATGAGTGAGGGAGACCTTAGCCCGTCGATTCCAGCAGCAGTCGTCATGGCAATGGCGATGGCGATGGATTTCGGTATGCCCATCACAGCGTATTTGCTTGCAGCCGTCGACAGCCCTCCAATACTGATGGGGACAGTTTATGGCGACACAACGGGGCGCTTTCGCGAAGGCGCCAGCATCCGCACGTCAAGGATTACAAGCGTCGACTTCGTCAATGGCTATGCAATATGTCAAACCATTGCAGGAAGTCGGTACTTGATAGTCAGTTGGGCGCCCGGCGGCAACAACCTCTATATGAATCGGATTTATCACTGAGCCATCCGCAAATGCGGATACGCATCGCACAAAAGCTTCGGGTTATCCAGGTGGTAACGGGATCGGGAAAATGGTTCTTTGCCTGGTACCCGCGGCAAGAGTTGAAGCGAGATTATGAATACAAGAGTTACGAATGCAGACCTTCTGGGCGATTTACTGTTCGGCTCAGCACGCCCTCTAGGAGGCTCAAAACTTGGCGACGATGAGTTGATCGAATTGGCCGCCGATACCTTCAGGGAAAAGCCTTTTTGCATCGTCAGACATTGGATGGTTTTGGATGTGATGCTCCCAGAATTTCAGGAGCGAGAAATCAAAGCGCAGGGGCTTGAGGCAAGACTTTTATACGCCCAATCCGCGGTGTTCGACAGCCAGAACAAGTACCAGCCTGGCGATCGGATCGTAAGCGGATATCAACGTGATTTTGACGGTTGCTTTTTTGAAAGTAACGACACGATCTTCATCCTGGCAGGCCGAGGGGCGCGCAAGCATGCGAGCTTTCCCGCTGTCCAGGCACTATCTGTGTATTAGTAAGTGAGCACAAAATCCAATGATTGAAGATCTGCTGCCTGTCCTGCGTGATCGTTACCCAACGTTTTTCTGCAGCGCGCCTCTTCGCGAAATCGGATGCCTGCCAGGTTGGCTGGATTTAATCGATGAGCTTTGTCGCACGATGAAAACTTACATGGATGCTCACCCTGAGCTGCCGTCGATTCAGGTGCGTCAGGTCAAGGAAAAATTCGGGGGGTTACGCTTCTACTATTCCGGGGGTGATGCGGCGTGCCGTGAAATGGTTACTTTTGCAGAGCAGCGGTCAATGTCGATCTGCGAGATTTGCGGGCAAGCTGGGACTTTGGGAGGGGAGCGGTGGGTCAGCGTACGATGCCTCGATCACGTCAACTGGTCACCTTCCAGCGATTGCGCATGAACCACGGAAAGCTCCTTTTTGAATTCATGAAAACGGACATTTGGGTCACTGTGAATTTGCCCTCGCCAGGCATTGAACTTCACGATGTCGTTCGGCGCCGTATGCCTTTTCCCTCCTTTCAGTTTCTAGCCGAGATGTTGTGTATCGATGAAGAGCTGCTTGGTAAGCACATGGGTATTTCTTCCGAACTCATGTCGAGCGCGACGACTATAGGATTTTTTCCTTTGTGCGAGAGCCGACGCCTGTATGGATTGATTGTTGCTCTACAGGCGTCCTACGAACTGTTCGAAGGCGATGTCCAGGCAGCCGGGGCTTTCTTACGCACGCCGTTGCGTTGTTTTAACTCAAAGGCTCCTTTGGAAATGCTCATTTCGGAGGAGGGCGCGAGCGCCGTGATCGATCTGATCGGACAGCTCGAACACGGCGTGCTCACCTGATCGGTTTCCTTTTTACGCGCTGACAAAAACGACGCCGAATGGGGAGCCTCTTGAAAGAATATTGCGGGGTAGTCCAGATGCTGACTTTGTTGAGCGCTGACGTTTTTCACCGGCCCGAACGGTTGCAGCCGTTTCACTAAGGGTGATCGGTCAACATGCCATGCAGAGCCACGTATAAGGGGGAGGGGATGTATAGGGAGCGTGATATGGCCATTTGGAGGTCTGTGTATGAGAAATTTGGCGTCACGACATTTGTTAGCCTTATTGAAGCGGCGCTCGACAGCTACAAGCCTATACCTAGGGTTGATTGGCCGACTCGAGTTACCGTATCCGAACTCGGGTTACCGTGCGTTCAGGTATTGCAAAACGTAGTGAGTAGTCGAGATTTATATGCCAGCATCTCAGAAGATTACATCGAGATCGGATCCCGTCTGACAAATCATCTGTCTCATCAACTGCAATGGCATCTCGTGGTCAATGACTTGGCCACTGAGCACATGAAGGAGGATCTATTGGTCAGAGATTTAGGGCTGTAACGGGCTTACTTGCTGACGCATCGCCGTACTTTCGAGACGATCCTTTTGACGCGTGTCATTTACTACAGCCCGCACCTTGAGGCTCGGGTACAGCAGTCTTGCTCTACCAAACCAGGTCAGCTTCCCGGACTCATTTTTTGTGTGCGACAGGCTGGTGGAGAGGAGGGGGGGTAGTCGACGTCGCCAACCAAGAGAAATTACGCGAGACGGTGAGCCGCTAAATGCTCCATGTCTCGAATCCAGACCCTTAGGAATCGACGCCAATCATGAGCATAGCTACCTTGCGAAAAACGCTCGGCGAGCGCATTAGCTGCTTCGAATCTCGTTCGCCAGACTTCAGGGATGTCCTGGTCTAAAACGATCAAGAAATGGTGGCCATCGCAGCTTTCATACGGGGTTTCTGGAACTGAGTCTCTCAACTCCTCAATCGTCATTAACTGAAATTCCTCATGAGGTTGTTCGAGATCCTGCCGTTCAATTTCATCGAGAATTCTCAGCTGAGGTTTTGCGCGGTCATCGCCGGGTCGCAATTCCTCCAGATCCCACAAAGCCGCCCGCCGTGCACGCTCACGATGCCAAAGGCTTTTCAAATCGATCGCCATCAAGTTTTCCTTAGTGCGTTCACATTCCGCGCTAACGCGTATCGGCAGGAGTGGATTCAAGTTCAGCCCCCACCTTCCTGGACAACCCGGACGTTTCTACGGGAAGCGCAATTGTACGCTGTTAGGCGTTTAAATCTGAATGCACGCATCGCACACTCTTGAAGCAAAAAGAAAACCGGAGCGTCGTGAATTCTTGCTGGGCAGTGTCAACAAAAATATTTTTTCAGATTGCCCCTTGAAAATTTTTTTCAGCGACGGATCTTTATTATTTGAGGACAATAAAAAAGCAGAGATCTCAGCGCCCCTCCTTCCACCGATCCTGCAGGGGAAACGGTGTTGGTTTTTGCTTTGCCATGCTTCTGTTTTTGTCCTTTTTTCTTGCGGTGAGTCCCGCTGACGCTGATGTACGACTGCCCTGTGGGCATAGCAAAATCGCCCCTTTGCGGCGTAAGCCGCTGCTTTCCAGTTTGATTTCAAACAACGAGCAATTTTTTAAAAAAATACTCGTGCCTGACAACTTTCACATCAGGAGAAGTCCGCATAGGAACTGGAGAGAACAGATGGAACAAGACATCGAGTTAGAGGTTTGGCGCCTGGCGCAGCAGACATGTGATAAGGCGGCGTTTGTGCGATTGATTGAAAAGGCAGTCGACAGTTTCAAGAGAAATCCTGGTTACGATCCTCTCCTGCGGTTACACATCTCAGGGATTGGCGAGCAGGGCATCAGGGTGTTGCGCGACGTGATGACACGTCGTGATCTCTATTCAGGCCAATCTGCCAGCTACGTCGAGCTCAGGTCTCGTCTGAGAATGCACTTGCGCGACCAATTGCAATTGCACCTTATGAAGGCCGGAATTGCGACTGATGAAATGAAAGATGACCAGTTGAGTCGAGATTTGGGGCTGTAGGAAGCTACGTGTCGGTATGCTCGGTAGCGTTTTATCTGTCTTAGTTTCTTGGCCGTGATTGAGTTGCCGTACCCGACCGACGATGTTCGATGTATGACCAAGGCAGCAGTGGATGCTGTTGATCGAGTATTCCGACTAGGGGCAAGTACAGCAGACTAGTGTAGTCCTGCTCAACCTTTGCCGGAACGGTGAGTTCACCGATGACCTGTTTTCCATGTCTATCAATGTTAAACGGCCTCAGTCAAACTCTCACCCTCATATCTAATGACGCTCAGTTTTCGGGTCGTGTTTGCCATTTAACTTTTAAGCACTTTCACGCTCGATCACAAGACACTCGAGTAGATTTATCCGCTGCACCTCGTGCTTCACCGGTAGCACTCCCAGGCTTTCCAGTACTCGCGTCGCCGCTATTACACCGATCTCAAGTGCCGGTGGTTTGATGGTGCTCAAGCTCGGCAGCAGCATTTCAGCAAACGGGTAATCTCCAAACCCAAGCACAGCGCAGTCTCCGGGGATGTTCAGCCCCGTTCGTTGCCCAGCCAGCAATCCGCCGGCCGCGAGGTTGTCGTTGGCGAAGATGATTGCGTCCGGCGGGGAGGGGGCCTGCATGAGTGATTCCATCGCCTTTTTTCCGGCTTCAAACGGCGCTAGACCAACCTCCGGTGCAAATACCCACGGTTCCAGTCCCAACTCACGAACACACGTGATGTAGCCATCGCGGCGCTCCAACGCACTGTAATCACCGGCGGCACTATTCTGCACAAAGGCAATTCGCCGATAGCCTTTTCCATGCAGGTAACGTGCGGCTGTAACTCCTACGTCAAAGTGCGAAAACCCAATCTGCATCGGCCCGCGCTCGGGTTGGTAGTCCCAGGTTTCTATCACCGGGATATCCGCCTCAGCGATCATTTTTTCGGTGCCCACGCTATGAAAGTGACTGGTCAGTACGAGCGCCGCCGGCGACCAACCGAGAAACGCACGCACCGCGCTTTCTTCCTGATCGGCGCTGAAATAGCTCGACGCCAAAAGCAGCTGGTAACCGTTGCGACTGAGCGTGTCGCTGAAACCCTGAATAGTGTTGGCAAAGATCGGCCCGGATATGTTCGGAATCACCATGCCGACGATTTTGCCACGGGCAGAGGCCAACCCTCCGGCAACCAGGTTTGGCACGTAGCCCAACTCAGCGACCACGGCAGCAATGCGCTCGCGCCGCTCAGGCGATACCTGCTCCGGCTGGTTGAAAAAGCGCGACACAGTGATGGCCGAGACCCCGGCCTGTCGCGCCACGGTATTGAGTGTCACGCGACCTGCACCGCGGCGCTTACGGGGTTTGTCGTCGTTCAATGCGCAATCCTTGTTTAAAACAAAAGTGCATATAAAAGTAATTTTTCAGTATTTGACGATCTATATGGCAGTTGCCGATACTGATGATGTTAGCGCTAACAAAGCGTTCTGTCTGCTACTCGCTCGAGCGAATGCCCAAGACACATTCAAGGCGCTGTCCGTCGCAGAACGGCAGCGGTTCAGGGCACACATTCGAGCGGTCAGACCATGCACATTTTTCCTCGAGCAACAAAGAACTTGGCGCATTCGATTCGCGCTGCGAGCTGGCTATTCACCGGCCTAGCGGCGTTGCCACTTCCCAATGCATTTGCCGCCGACTCTGGCGATCAGGAGCTAACGCTGCAAGCCGTTACGGTTACCGCCACCCGTCGCGAAGAATCGTTGCAAAAAGTCCCGGTAGCCGTGTCGGTGATCGAAGGCGAACAGCTGGAACGCGACAACCGTAACAGCGTGGCCAGCATCGTCCAGCAAGTACCCTCGCTGAATTTTCGCACCGGTGCCTCGAACAAGGACACGTCGTTGTTCGTGCGTGGCGTGGGGACGATATCCACTTCGCCTGGCGTTGAACCGACCGTGGCTACGGTGATCGATGGCGTGGTTTACGCACGCCCAGGTCAGACGACCCTTGACCTGCTCGATCTGGAGCGGATCGAAGTCCTGCGTGGCCCGCAAGGCACGCTGTTTGGCAAGAACGCTTCCGCCGGCGTACTCAACATCACCAGCCGGGCACCGACCGCCGAGACTCACGGTTACATCGATCAGTCGAACTACAGTGGCAACGAAAACCGTACCCGTTTCGGTCTCGGTGGCAGTCTGATCCCAGACACCTTGAAGGGCTCGATCACCACCTTGTTTGGCACCTATGACGGCAACGTCGATAACGAGCACAACGGTCAGGAGGTCAATGGGTATAACCATAAAGGCGCGCGCGGCAAATTGGAGTTCACGCCCAACGATGACCTCAAGTTCACCTTCATTGCGGACTACATGCAGTCCCACGACGATGCACCGAATGGTGTGGTCAGCCAATCGCTGACGCCGGCTTTTGCCAATGCGTTGAGTCCGGTGCAGGCGTCCAGCCACAACCGCAAGATCAATACTGACACGCGCTCTCACGTCGATGACATCAACAAAGGCCTGTCCGGCCAACTCGACTGGTACCTGGGCGATTACACCTTGACCTCGATCACCGCCTGGCGCGGTTGGGATAACACCCAATATCAGGATGGTGATCGTCTGAGTACTATCACGGCGGCATTTCCAGGCTCCGCGGACATAGGTGATCTGGCGTTCGATCAATACTCGCAGGAGCTTCGCTTGGCTTCACCGAAGGGCGAGTTCCTGGAGTACGTGGGTGGCCTGTTCTATATGCACGGCAAGGACGATGAAACCTATCAGCGCACGTTGACCACACCCACAAGCGTCAACCGTGGTGTTGCCGATTACAGCACCACCAACGATAGCTATGCAGTGTTCGGTGAAAGCACGCTGAACTTCACATCGGTCTTTCGCGGCATCGCTGGTCTGCGCTGGACGCATGACGATCTGGAATACGATCACAGCCGAGTTTCCACTTCGCAGACCGCCGTCACTGGCATACAACCGGGCACCAGCAGTTCGGGGGCAGTGGACGAAGATGGCTGGTCTGGTCGGCTTGGCCTGCAGTACGACCTGACCGATACAGTCACCACTTATCTGACCTATTCGCGTGGCTACAAAGGCCCGGCCTACAACGTATTCTTCAACATGCAGCCACGTGACACCGACGCGCTGAAGCCAGAAACGTCCAACAACTGGGAACTGGGCATCAAGGCCACATCCTGGAACAATCGCCTGACCACGAACGTCGCTGTATTCCACAGCGAATACGACAATTACCAGGCCAACTTTTTCGACACCGTCGCCGGGCAAGTGGTTACCCGCCTAATCAACGCCGGCAGTGTCAGCACCGAGGGCGTCGAACTCGATTACGCCTTGCAGGCCACTCAGCAACTGAAGTTTTCCGGTGCGCTGGCGTACACCCATGCACGCATCGACCAATTCTCCTGCCCGGCAGGCGCAGCAGCGTCGTGCAACGTCGACGGCAAACCGTTGCCGTACACCCCAGATTGGAAAAGCTATGTGCGCGCCGACTATAGCATCCCACTGGATAACGGCCTGGATATCGAACTCGGCACCGACTACAGCTGGCAGAGTGAAGTGCAGTACGACATTAGCCAGAATCCTGACACCAAACAGGGCGCCTACGGGATCTGGAATGCCAGCGTCGCGCTGGCCGATTACAACAACGGTTGGCGCGTGGCGCTGCTCGGCAAAAACCTCGCAGACAAGTCCTATTCTCCAATGCTGGCCACTGGCGGCAACTACATCTATCGCGCTGTGCCACGGGACGACGAACGCTACTTTGGTGTGCAACTGCGCAAGGATTTCTGACCATGGCTCGTCAACTCAAACTCGGGGCATTTCTGATGGCGACCGGGCACCACGTCGCCGCCTGGCGGCACCCCGATGTGCCGGCCAACGCCGGGCTGGATTTCGCCCACTACAAGCGGCTGGCGCAGATTGCCGAAGCGGCGAAGTTCGACGCGTTGTTCGTCGCCGACAGTGTTGCCGCGCCCGTCGGTGAGAGCGCCAGCCACATGGCGCGCTCGGATGGCTTCGAGCCGCTGACGCTGCTGTCGGCCCTGAGCGCCGTCACCGAGCACATCGGCCTAATTGCCACGGCCACCACCAGCTACAACGAGCCGTACCACGTGGCGCGCAAATTCGCTTCGCTGGATCACCTGTCCGGCGGGCGCGCGGGGTGGAACTTGGTGACCTCGGACAACGCTGCCGAAGCGCAAAATTTCGGCCGGGAAGAGCACATTAAGCACGCTGAACGCTACAGCCGCGCCCGCGAGTTTTATCAGGTTGTCACGGGGCTGTGGGACAGCTGGGAAGACGACGCTTTTACCCGCGACAAGACTAGCGGCGCCTATTACGACCCAGCCAAATTACATGTGCTGGATCACGTGGGTGAACACTTCCGGGTCAAGGGCCCGTTGAACGTCGCGCGCCCCCCGCAGGGACATCCGGTGATTGTGCAGGCCGGCTCTTCCGAAGTCGGCCGCGATCTAGCTGCGCAAACGGCGGAGCTGGTATTCACAGCACAAACATCGTTGGCCAATGCCCAAGCGTTTTATGCCGACCTCAAGGGGCGCCTCGCTCAGTATGGACGCAGCGCCGATTCGCTGAAAATCATGCCCGGGGTTTTCGTGGTGGTCGGATCGACCGAAGAGCAAGCGCTGGAAAAATTCGAATCCTTTCAGCGCCTGGTCGAACCCGAAGTGGGTGTCGCTTTACTGGGCCGCATGCTGGGCAACTTCGATCTGTCTAAATATCCGCTGGACGGGCCGTTGCCGGAGTTGGCGATCACCGACAGCGGTCAGCAGAGTCGGCAGAAATTGCTCACGGAGCTGGCAGGTCGGGAAAACCTGAGCCTCGCCGAACTGGGCATAAAAATCGCCGGCGGTCGCGGACATTACAGCCTGGTGGGAACACCGGTGCAGATCGCCGACCGACTGCAGGAATGGTTCGAACAAGGCGCGGCCGATGGATTTAACGTACTGGTGCCGCACCTTCCTGGCGGCCTGGAAGATTTCGCCAACGAAGTAGTCCCGGAGCTGCAACGTCGCGGACTTTTTAGAACAGAGTACGAAGGCCGTACTTTGCGCCAGAACCTGGGGCTGGCCAGACCTTCAAACAAATTTATTAACCTCGACACCCATTCTAAACAGCAGGAGAGGGCCCGGTGACTTATATCGCAGCCAAAAACCGCTACGACTCTATCCCTTATCGCCGCGTAGGTCGCAGCGGCTTGGTGCTGCCGGCTTTGTCTCTTGGCCTGTGGCACAACTTCGGCGACAGCACACCGATCGACACCCAACGTGCATTGCTGCGCACAGCGTTCGACCTTGGCATCAACCATTTCGACCTGGCCAACAACTATGGCCCACCGTACGGCAGCGCCGAGATCAACTTCGGGCGTTTGCTGCGCGAAGACTTCAAGCATTACCGCGATGAGCTGATCATCTCCAGCAAGGCTGGTTGGGACATGTGGCCAGGCCCTTACGGGCAGGGCGGTGGTTCGCGTAAATACGTGCTGGCCAGCCTCGACCAGAGCCTGCAACGCCTTGGGCTGGACTACGTGGACATCTTTTACTCGCACCGTTTCGACCCGGACACCCCACTGGAAGAAACTGCCAGCGCCCTGGCTACTGCAGTGCAGCAGGGCAAGGCTCTCTACATCGGCATTTCGTCTTATTCCGGAGTAAAAACCCGGGAAATGGCCGCGCTGCTCAAGGAGTGGAAAATCCCGTTGTTGATCCATCAGCCGGCTTACAACCTGCTCAATCGTTGGGTTGAAAAAGACCTGCTGGACACCACCGATGAGCTCGGCACCGGTGTGATTGCCTTCACGCCCCTGGCTCAGGGATTGTTGACCGACAAGTACCTCAACGGCGTGCCGGCGGATGCGCGGGTCAATCGTCCGGGCGGTGGTTCGTTGCAAGCATCGCACTTGTCCGAGGCCAACATCGCCCACGTGCGTGCTCTCAATGAGATTGCCAAGCGACGAGGTCAGAGCCTGGCGCAACTGGCGTTGGCCTGGACTCTGCGTGATCCGCGGGTGACGTCAGCGCTAATCGGAGCGAGCCGCCCAGAGCAGATCATCGAGAACGTAGAAGCGTTGAAGAATCTGAGTTTCAGTGCAGAGGAATTGGCGGAGATTGATCGGTTTGCTCAGGAGGGTGGGATCAATCTTTGGGAAAGGCCGTCGACTGCCGAATAAATTTGAGCCCAACTCAGGCGTTCTCCCGGACTTTAAGCAGCGAGACAAAGATGACATTTCTAAAGGTTTTTGTTACGGGGCTAGCCCTGTTTAGTCTGACAAACTCAGTAATGGCAGCAGACCCTGTAACGCTGAGAATTGGCTACCAGAAAGGCTCGATTTCCTTATTACTCGCTAAAGAGTACGGGCTTTTGGAGAAGCGCTTTCCTCAGACTGCAGTGCAGTGGATTGAATTTCCTGCCGGCCCGCAGATGCTGGAAGCGATGAACGTCAATGCGCTGGACATTGGCTCCACCGGGGACATCCCGCCGCTGTTCGCTCAAGCGGCGGGAGCTGATTTAGTCTATGTCGGAACGGAGCCGCCAAAACCGCAAGCGGAAACCATACTGGTACGCGCTGACAGTCCGCTAAAAGACATTGCCGACCTGAAAGGAAAAAAGGTGGCATTTCAGCGAGGATCCAGTTCACACAACCTGATTCTGAGGGCATTGAATAAGGCAGGTTTGAGCTACCAGGACATCCAGCCAATGAACTTGCCTCCCGCTAATGCGCGTGCTGCCTTCGAACAAGGCAGCGTCGATGCCTGGGCAATTTGGGAGCCTTACTCCTCGCTGGCCTTAAGTCAGGGCAATGTTCGCGTGCTTGCCAACGGCGAAGGTTTGAATCTGTCAGGCCCTGTGTACACAGCACGGCGCGCCTACGCGCAAGCCAATGGCTCTTTTGTCCACGCACTGCTCGATGAGCTTACTGCCGCCGAAGGGCTGACTCGCAGCCAGCGGGAACAAAGCCTGAGCGTGGTGAAAAAATACATGGGGCTGCCCGACGGTGTGATTGCCAGCTACCTCGATAATCGTCCACCTTCTCCAATATTGCCCATTGACGAAAATATCATCAATGCGCAGCAAATGACGGCCGATCTATTCTATCAAAACAAGCTTTTGCCCAAGAAAATAGACGTGCGTAATGCGGTATGGAACGAGTCCAATTAAGCACAGGTATCCATAAACATAAATGCACTGAGGTGCCGCGCTTCTACAGTTCGTTTTCCCCAGCTTATTTTTCTGTTGGTGTACTGGAGTTTGCGGCACTCAATTAGAGGTACCAGTCGGCATAGGGTTTATTGGCGACCTGATATCTATTTAAATCAGGACTGCCATCGTCCCACCAAACAGGCCCGCGCTCACCTAGCTCCACCTTGGCCTTTTGAACCTTTGCCCTCGCCGACGACAATTGCCCATGATCGCCGGAAGCCTTAGCTGCCTTTCCTCACGTCGAGCTGCCATCAGCTCATCGACGCCGCTGTCGAACATCCTCACTCAGCGATGGGTTGGTGCATAGCCACAGCTGCCCTTTGACTACAAAGTAGCGACCGTCAGGTGTGGTCGGATACATGTCGGGAACGCCTTGTTTTTCCAATTGCCGTGGCTTGGCTCGTACTAGACCGCAAATGGCGCCACCAGAACGGTTCTCAGGTGGCAGCGCTTGGGGCGTCTGACAGAGGCATCTTCGGGTATTCGCCTTGGCACTTCAAAGGCTGTTAGCGCCAAACAGATGATTCAGTGATGTGCTTAGCAGCTAAGGCTATACAAGACCGACAAACGAAAGAATAACGAGGACGATCACAACTGCCCCGACGATGTAGATAATATTGTTCATGAAAACCACCTCTCTATCTCAACAGGATTGCGTCACTGATGTGTCATAATACAAATGACACCTCGCTCCCAGCTCCGTTCCGCGAGTCAGTCTCAGAGGTGGCGCCATCGCACTAATGCTCCCTATTCGCGATTATTCAAACATTCTCTTGTCGCCACTTCATGCACATCGCTGTTTTGGTGTACTGTTAGGAGACTAATTACATAGAGATTGCCCATGTCTAAGCTTGCAGAATTTCGTCAGTTGGAAAAACACCTCGCCGAGCAACTTGAGGCTCTTGAAGCCTTGAAGGGCGATGCTGGCCTGAAGAAAGAAATTGAATTTGAAACAAAGCTGCGCGCTTTGCTCGCCGAGTACGGCTACAGCCTACCGAACGTGATCAACTTGCTTGATCCACAATCTGGCCGCCGTCGTGCTCCAGCTGTCGAGTCCAAAACTGGCAGCCGTAAGCCACGCCAAGTGAAGGTCTACAAAAACCCACACACCGGCGAAGTCGTGGAAACCAAAGGCGGCAATCACAAAACTTTGAAAGAATGGAAAGCGGAATACGGCTCCGATACTGTCGAGTCCTGGCTGACCAAATGAATTTGGTTTGAGTACAAAAGGGCCCTTCGAGGGCCTTTTTTGTTAAACACGATGTACTATCGTAATGGCTTTTTGCCGTGATCGATATGTTCTGGGATATGCTGGCAGCGTAAAGCATCTTTCTGAAATTTAATCGGTTGATTCAGTCATTACCGGTGATTGGATCTCCGTTCATCAACATGAATTTCACGGTGCTCATGACGCCGGAGTGACCTGACCTAATGCAATTTTTCACACGGAGAATTCCAGAATGGCAGCGCATCATAAAGAGAAACACTCAATAGACAATATTGGTTGGCTGCGCGCTGCCGTATTGGGGGCCAATGACGGAATCGTTTCAACTTCAAGTCTGATTCTGGGCGTAGCCGCCTCTCACGCAACTCACAACAGCATCCTTATAGCGGGTGTCTCTGCTCTCGTCGCCGGTGCTATGTCGATGGCTACCGGAGAGTACGTTTCCGTGCAGTCCCAAGCCGACACGGAAGCGGCTGCCCTAGAGGCGGAGCGAATTCAGATTCAGGAAAATCCGAAGGGCGAGAATCGTGAACTGACAGGGATTTATGTTGAGCGAGGACTTGAGGTGCCGCTTGCAAAAGAAGTCGCGACTAAACTAATGGATCACGACGCCTTGGGGGCGCATGCCCGAGATGAGTTGGGAATCACCGATGCGATGAGTGCAAAGCCATTACAGGCTGCTCTTGCATCTGCGCTAAGCTTTGCCGTAGGTGCGGCACTACCATTACTCGTGGTCGTAGTAGTTCCACAAGAACATCTCATCCCAGTCATCGTCGTCGCGTCGTTGGTCTTCCTTGCTATCCTTGGCGGCTTGGCGGCCAAGGTCGGCGGGGCGAATATTAAAAATGGGGTTTTACGTGTGACTTTTTGGAGTGCGCTTTCGATGGCGGTGGCAGCAGGAGTCGGTACCCTGTTGGGAACCACAGTATAAAACCCGGAGCGGGTTCCAGAATTAAATTCTTGATGGTGAGAGTGGGCCTTTATACAAGGATGGAACAGGGTTTATATATTTGAACGCAAGAGAAAAGCAGCGCTGCCCTGAGATATGTGGCTTGGGGTTAGCGACCAGTTAAACATTGAGAGTGGGATGGAGTGAGGGTGTTAAATCCAGTCCGGGATACGACTAAAGCCCCTAATATTTGAGGCTTCAATCGACACGAATCTGTTGGGTGACCCGCGGTAAGTGAATGCGGCTTAATGCCCAGCGGGCGAAAAATGAGAGTCCCCACTTACATCGATTTGACCGAGACTACTTCCACAAACCTGAATTTTTTTCTGGCCGTCTTTGTAGCTTCTTGTTCTGCAACTAGGGAGCTCAGCGTATCGGCCTCATGCACCATCTCGTGCATCTCGCCTTCAAATTCGTTTCCCACACGGAGCGTAACTCTCAATCTAGGGGTGAAGCCTTTTGAGACTGCCTTTTTCTTCGCTGCCTTCACCGGTTGGACGATCACAACATCCGGGACTGTGTCCTGCACGTCTGAGTTAATTGCCGGCGCAGAGGGCTCAGAATCACCGAAAAGCGCCCGGCGCATCTCATCTTCCATCAATTCCGTATTCATACCATTTCTCAGAAGGGTGTTATCTATAACCTGATCGATTCTATCAGGAAGGCCGGACTCTGTAGTAAAGCGTCGTTGGGTCTGACCTGAAGTGACAAAGGCCTGCAGAGCAGATACCGGCGAGCGTCAGCATCTGTCCATCTGCCGCCTATCATGGCGGTCAGCTGTCGGCGAGTCTCAGCCAAAGACGAGATGAGCTAGGCTTCCGGCATCATTCCTCAAGGACGACCGCCATGCCAGATTACTCAGACTGCAAGATCGCCACGGCGGACGCTCTGACATTGCTCCTCCACAACCAGCACGCCTTAAGTGCAGCTATAGAAGAAATAACCAATTGGCTCTCAGAAAATGGGGTAGGCAGTGTCGCCGCTGATGCGATGTCGGCCATGGAAACGCTGGACACTAATGCTCAAGCCATCACAGATTCCATTTTGAGCATACGCGAGTCATAAATTACTCAGCGCAAGACTGCCCTCTGATTTGAATGGCCCCCGATTTTGTAGACACATTGACTGGCGGCTATGGGACGATTCTGTTGAAAAAGTCGGATTTTCAGATCGCCTGAACTCAGGCACGACCACCACTGGAGAACCTACTCACTACATTGAGTGGTTTTTCGGCCCTTCGTTGACCTTTTCGGCTCTGTTATTGGGTTAGTTTGAGGTTTTTTGCTTGGTGCAGGCGCACCTATCCCGTGACTGGTGGCCCTTGCGATGAAAACTTGGCCAGCCGTCGCAGGTTTTGCACCGCAGCGGCCAGCGTGAATTCATCAGTCGCGCCACTCATGCCACGTAGTCGCAAGCGATCCAATTTCAGGATGCGCTTGAGGTGGGCAAACAACATTTCGACCTTTTTACGTTCGTGGCGAGAGCGCTGATACGCCGGCGTTGCTGCAATGCGCCGAGCCACATCCCGAGCGGCTTCATGGACGCTGCGGGCGATCTTGCGAAACGCAGTGTTCGGGCAGCACTTGGCTTTCATCGGACACGTCGCGCAGTCGGTCTGTCTGGATCGGAAGATGATGGTGTTGGCTTTGGTGACGTGCGAACGCTCATTCTTGAAGGCTCGCCATTCGCTGCGCAATGGGTTGCCGGCCGGGCAGCGGTATTCCTCAGCCTCTTCATTCCAGTGGAAATCGTTGCTCGAAAAACTGTCGTTCTTGCGCTCGGTTTTGTCCCACACCGGCACATGTGGCTCGATGTCTTTTTCCTCCACCATCCAGGCCAGCATCGGCGCGGTACCGTAAGCGGTGTCGCCAATGAGGCGTTCCGGCTTGATGTCGAACTGCGCTTCGACCCGATCGATCATCGTCTTGGTGCTCTCGACTTCTGCGGTTCGATGAGCCGGTGTGGGTTCCACATCCATGATCACGCCGTGCTCGGTATCGATCAGATAATTCGTGGAGTAAGCGTAGAAAGCTGGGCCGCCTGAAGCAGCGGTCCAGCGGGCTTGAGGATCCGTCAGCGACAGGCGCTTTGGTAGCGTTTCGGCCAGAGCCTCTTCATCGAGCCCCTCAAGGTACTCACGCACGGCGCGGGTGCTCAGGGATGGATCGCTCCAGTTGACCGGTTCATCTCCCGGTACGCCGCGCTGCCGACTCGCATCCGCTTTGATGATGCTGGCGTCCACGGCAAAGCCTTCGCCCTTGACCAGACCGGCGTCCATGCAGCGACGCAGCACTTCATTGAACAACCAGCGAAACAGATCACTGTCCCGAAAACGGCCGTGTCGATTTTTGGAAAAGGTCGAGTGGTTGGGGATTTCGTCTTCAAGGCTCAACCGGCAGAACCAGCGATACGCCAGGTTCAAATGGGCCTCTTCGCACAACCGCCGCTCTGAGCGAATGCCGTAGCAATAGCCGACGATCAGCATGCGGATCATCAGTTCGGGATCAATCGACGGACGCCCAATCGGGCTATAGAAATCGGCGAGGTAATGGCGCAGGTTGCTCAGATCGAGACATTGATCAATGCTGCGCAGAAGGTGATTGGCTGGAATGTGATCTTCAAGGTTGAACGAGTAAAACAGCCGCTCCTGCCCACTCGATAACTGTCCCATCATGCTGCGTGCTTCCCTGCTGGCCAATGCAGAGATTTTGCCGCAGGCCAGACAGGAGAGCTACTTTTTCAACAGAATCGGCCGATTTCTGCCGGTCACGACGAGCCGAAATCGACCTGTAGCAAGCGCTTGGCGCTACCTGCAAACCATGAATCTGGCCTATGGAGGCGGCTTGATCCAGTGACGGTGTACGCGCATCTTCGTGATGCAAGTATTGGCGCCTCACCCGGGAACCGGCGGGAACTCACCATAACTTCCATGTGTAATCGACATTCACCCGCAGCTCATTGTCATCCCGATGGCTGGCCTGGGCGCTGAAGTCGTTGCGGTACCAGGCGTTGCGCACCCGCAGGGCCAGGCCTTTGAGAGGCGTGCCCTGAAGCACATAGTTCAGTTCGATGTCCTTTTCGCTTTCTTTCAGGTTGCTGCCGCCCAACTTGGGCAACTCGATATTATCGCCGCTAACGTAGCGCAGCACGCCATTGAGTCCGGGCAGACCCAGGGCGACAAAGTTGTAGTCATAGCGCACCTGCCAGCTGCGCTCCTTGGGATTCAGAAAGTCGGAGCTCAGGGAGCCCTCGGTGATCACCAACGGCTCGGTGCCGAACAGGTACGGCATGCCTGTCTTGCCGCTCAGTTGCATGTAGCCGGCGCCGAATTTGTGGGCTCCCAGGCTGTACGTCAGCATCAGGGCGGCGTTGCGGTTGTCCACTGTGCCTGCTTTGGCCGCGCCGTCCTCACCCGTGACAAACAGGCGGAAGTCGCTTTTCAGGCTGCCGGGGCCCATCGGCCGATTGTCGACAAAGCCATAGAAGTCCTTGCGGTACAGGTCCGCGAGTTCTGCGTGGTAGTACTTCAGCGTCAGTTGCGGTGACCAGGCGTAGTCGCCTCCGAGGAATGAAAAGCGGTCGGACTCAGCCGCACCCTTGAAGCGCCCGTTGGGCGAGGCCACCGACATTTTCTGGTAGTCGGTGGAGTCACGTAGGTTGATGCGGTCGAGCCAGCCGACGTGCAGGGTCAGCTTGTCGACTTCCTGGGACTTGAGGTACGCGCCGCGAAACGTCTGTGGCAGCAGGCGAGTAGGGCTGGCGAAAGCGATCGGAAGGAACGTGCTGATGGTGCCCAATTGCAGCTCGCTTTTCGACGCCCTGACTTTGGCCGTCAGGCCCAGCTCCGAATATTCATCGGCCGGCTCACGGGTGGTGCCGCTAAACGGTAGCAGGCCGGTACCGGTGCGAGCGCGTGAGGAATCCAGGCGCACACCCAGCAAACCTTGAGCATCAAGGCCGAACCCCACCGGCCCTTCCGTAAAACCGGAACGCACATTGAGAATGAAGCCCTGCGCCCATTCGCGGGCGGCGGCCTGAGGCGTGGCATTCACGTAATTGCGGTCAAAGTAATAGTTGCGCATCACCAGATCGGCGTGGCTGTCGTCGACAAAGCCGCTGGCGCAAGCCTGACCAAGGGATAAAACGCAGGCGCAGGCGCTAAGCGCCCCAAGAGAATTCCTGAGCATGGCAGTGTTCACTTTTATTGTTGTTGGAATAAGCCCGCGCCCATAGCGACGCGGGGTGTAACGGGTAGAAAGTCAGTCGGCTTGCGAGCCGTTGCGCCGCACTGACAGGTAAAACATCGCCAGCGCCGCTATGACAATCCCCGGTGCCGAGGCCAACATCACCCCGGTGGTGCCGGTGCCCAAGGCGAGCATCTTGCCGGCCACCAACGGGCCGCTCATGGCGCCCAATCGGCCGATGGCGACCGCGCAGCCGACACCTGTCGCACGCACGGACGGACGATAGAAATGCGGTGCCAGGGCATACAGCACGCATTGCCCGCCCGTGGCGAAAAAGCCGGCAACGAACCCGGCCACCAGCATGCTCTGCAGCTGACTGGCCAGACCCAGGGCGGTCAGAGAAGCAAGAATGCCGAGATAGATCAGCGCCGACAGCGCCCAGGCCGGCAAGCGGTCCATGACCCAGCCCAGCAGCAAGGTGCCGGACGCTGCGCCAATTTGCAGCGCCAGCATCACCCAGCTGGCCTGGGTACCGCTGAAGCCCTGGCCGATCAACAGGCTGGGCAGCCAATTGATCAGGATGTAGACCACCATGAGCGTGAAGAAGTAGCTGACCCAGATCATCGCGGTCGGCACTGCCGCGCCCTCACGAAACAGGCCCCGGACCACGCCGACCGGAGCGACGTTCTGGCCGCGCTGGAGAAACTGTGCCGACTCGGGCAGATAAAGTGCCAACAGCGGCACAATCAACAGCGGCACCACTCCGCCGACATAGAACACCACTTGCCAGCCACCGGCCAGATCGGCGATGCCAATAGTAGCTGCGAGCGCAGCACCCAACGGCACGCCGCAATACATCAGGCTAACGGCTGTGCCACGCAGGCGCGGGCTCGCCACTTCACTGCTCAGGGCGATCAGGTTAGGCAGCGCGGCGCCCAGGCCCACGCCCGTGAGGCAGCGGGCAACCAACAGGCTGTTGAAGTCCCAAGCCATGGCGGTGACCAGCGAGAACAGCCCGAACAGGGCTACCGACACCATCAGCACGCGTTTGCGACCGATACGATCAGCCAGCAAGCCGCCTAGGAAGGCACCGGGCAGCAAGCCGAAAATGCCGGCGCTGAAGACCCAGCCCATGTGTAATTTATCCAGTTGGAAAGCCGCCGCCATACCTTGGGCGGCGATCCCCGAGGCTTGCAGGTCCAGGCCTTCCATCAGGGCGACGAGGAAACACAGACCGATGGTCCGCGCCATGTGTAACGGTGTTATCACGTTTAGCGATGTCATATGGAATACCCGTTTTATTTTTGTAGTGGGCAAAGCAAACCCGTCCGGCCGCTGCGTGGGCGACCAGCCGGGGGTGATGCACGGTTCAGCGTTTGAGCAGATCCAGCGCCACGTCGACGATCATGTCTTCCTGACCACCGACCATCCGGCGCTTGCCCAGCTCGACGAGGATGTCGAGGGTCTTGAGGCCGTACTTGGTAGCGGCGATTTCGGCGTGGCGCAGGAAGCTCGAGTAAACCCCGGCATAACCCAGCGCCAGGGTTTCGCGGTCGACCCGCACCGGCCGGTCCTGCAACGGACGCACGATGTCGTCAGCGGCGTCCATCAGCGTGTACAGGTCGGTCCCGTGGTTCCAGCCCAGGCGTTCGGCGGCGGCGATGAACACTTCCAGCGGGGCATTGCCGGCCCCGGCGCCCATGCCGGCAAGGCTGGCGTCGATGCGGTCGCAGCCTTCCTCGACCGCGGTGATCGAGTTGGCCACGCCCAGGCTCAGGTTGTGGTGCGCGTGCATGCCGGTTTCGGTTTCCGGCTTGAGCACGGCTTTGAACGCGCGGAAACGGTCGCGGATGTCCTGCATGTTCATCGCGCCACCGGAGTCGGCCATGTACACGCAGGTGGCCCCGTAGCTTTCCATCAACTTCGCCTGAGCGGCCAACTGCTCGGCCGGGATCATGTGGCTCATCATCAGGAAACCGACGGTATCCATACCCAGCTCGCGAGCGTATTCGATGTGCTGTTTCGAGACGTCGGCTTCGGTGCAATGGGTGGCGATGCGCACCACCCGGGCCCCGGCGTTGTAGGCCGCTTTCAGGTCATGCACCGTGCCGATACCGGGCAGCAGCAACGTGTTGATTTTGGCGTGGCTGATGACATCGGCCGCCGCTTCGATCCATTCCAGATCGGTGTGCGCCGCGAAGCCGTAGTTGAAGCTCGAGCCTTGCAGGCCGTCACCATGGGCGACCTCAATCGAGTCGACCTTGGCCTTGTCCAGGGCGCGGGCGATGTCCTGCACATTCTGGATCGAATATTGGTGGCGAATTGCGTGGCTGCCATCGCGCAGGGTCACGTCGGAGATATAGAGTTTTTTGCCAGGATTAAAAGTCATGTCAGTCTCCTCAGGCGTTCAGCATCGACTGCGCCATACGCTCGGCGGTGGCCAAGGCAGCGGAGGTCATGATGTCGAGATTGCCGGCGTAAGCCGGCAGGTAATGGGCGGCGCCTTCGACTTCGAGGAACACCGAGGTCTTGAGCCCGGAGAACGTGCCCAGGCCCGGAATGTGCAGCGGCGCCTCTTCGGGAATGACGTCGAACTGCACCCATTGCTTGAGACGATAGCCGGGCACGTAGGCCTGCACAGCGGTCGCCATCTCCAGGATGGACGCTTCGATTTGGGCCTGATCGGCCGCCTCGGACAGCACAAACACCGTATCGCGCATCATCAGTGGTGGCTCGGCCGGGTTCATCACAATGATCGCCTTACCCTTGGCTGCGCCGCCGATCACTTCGATGGCTTTGGAGGTGGTTTCGGTGAACTCGTCGATGTTGGCACGAGTGCCAGGGCCAGCAGATTTGCTGGCAATCGAGGCGACGATTTCGGCGTAGTGCACCTTGGCCACGCGCGACACGGCCGCGACCATCGGGATGGTTGCCTGGCCGCCACAAGTGACCATGTTGACGTTGAGCTGGTTGAGGTTCTGCTCCAGGTTGACCACCGGCACGCAATATGGACCGATGGCTGCCGGGGTCAGGTCGATCAAGCGGATGCCGGGTTTGATCGAGCGCAGGAAGGCGTCGTTCTTGACGTGGGCACCGGCCGAGGTGGCATCGAACACGAAGTCGATGTCCTTGAACGCGTCCAGGCGAGTCAGGCCTTCAACGCCTTCGTGGGTGGTGGCCACGCCCATGCGCTGGGCACGGGCCAGGCCATCGGAGGCCGGGTCGATGCCGACCATGACGGCCATTTCCAGGTGTTTGGCGTTGCGCAGGATCTTGATCATCAGGTCGGTGCCGATGTTGCCGGAACCGATGATGGCGACTTTGAGTTTGTTCATTGTTGATGCCTCATTTGCACGCAAATCGCCGATCACTCGGCAGTGAAGTCCACACCAACCCGGCCAAGGCCTTCGATCTCGGCCTCGAAACGATCACCGGCAGCGACCGGCACCATCGGACCGAGTGCGCCGGTGAGAATGATGTCGCCCGCCCGCAGCGGATCACCCAGGCGAGCCATGGTGCAGGCCAGCCACACGGCCGCATTGAGTGGATGACCGAGGCATTCGGCGCCACTGCCGCTGGACACTTCTTCGCCATTGCGGGTCATGCGCATGCTGGCCTGGCGCAGGTCGAGCCCATCGATACGTCGAGCCGGGCCACCCAATACAAAGCAGCCACTGGAGGCGTTGTCAGCCACGGTATCGACGAAGCGGATGTTCCAGTTCTGCACCCGGCTACCAACGATTTCCAGTGCCGGGACGACCCAGCCGGTGGCCGCCATCACATCGGCGAACGTGGTGTCGGCGCGGGGCAGATCGCGGTCGAGGATCAAGGCTATTTCCGCCTCGATCTTCGGTTGCAGCACACGATCTACGGGCACGCTTTCGTTGTCGCCGTAGCACATGTCGGCGAACAGGGTGCCGAAGTCCGGCTGGTCGACGCCCAACTGCGCCTGCACCTTGGGATTGGTCAGGCCGATCTTGCGCCCGACTACACGTCGGCCGCTGGCCACGCCGTGGGCGACGTTGAGCCGCTGGATGGTGTAAGCGGCCTCGGCGTTGTCTTCGCCGATCTGCTCGCGCAGGGGCGCAATGGCTTCGTTGCGGGCTTCGGCCTGACGCAGGTCGGCGGCGAGCTGTTCCAGGGTGTCTTGAATAGGGTTCATGTCAGCCTCGGTGATCAGTGGGTCAGGAAGTCCAGGACCATGCGGTTGAAGGTCTCGGCGTGTTCCCACTGGGCCCAGTGGCCGCAGCGATTGAACACATGCAGTTGTGCCTGGGGTAGGCCGGCCAGCAGGCGCAGGCCGGTGTCCATGGGCACGAAGCGATCTTCGCGGCCCCAGACGAGCAGCGTCTGGGCGGTGATTTCGTGCAGGCGGTGGCTGAAGTCCGGGAATTGCTTGGGATTGAGGGTGCTGCTCTTGACGAAATTTTCCAGGTGATCGCGGCGCGCCAGGATGTTGTCCAGGCGGGTCTGGAATAACTCTTCGGTCAGACTGCTGGCGTCGAAGACGAAGACGTTCATCATCTTCTTCAGGTTTTCAATGGTCGGTTCGCGGTACAGCGCGCCGATCAGCTTGATGCCTTCGGTAGGTTGCGGCACGAAGGCGCTTGGGCCGCCGGTGCCGCCGCCCATCAGTATCAGTTTGCCGATGCGCTCAGGGTAGGCGAGGGCGAAGGCTACGGTGCTGTGGGCGCCCATGGAGTTGCCGATGATGTGCACACGGTCCAGATCCAGCGCATCAACCAGCCCCTTGAGGGCACGGGCGTTGAGGTCTGAGCGCGAGCTGTCGCAAACAATCGGGTCACTTTTGCTCCAGCCCGGGCAATCCATCAGGATCACGCGGAAACCGGCGGTAACCAACGGTTCGATGTTGCGATGGAAATTGGCCCAACCGCTGGCACCGGGTCCGGAACCGTGGAGCATGACCACGGTTTCGGCTCCCTGACCCACGTCGTTGTAATGCAGTCGCAGCTTCAACTCGCCTTCGCTGATGTCGACAAAACGGCTGGTAGAGGCTTCGGTGAAAGCTGGCGCAGTGGCAGTCATGGCAGTGTTCCTCAGATTCAGTGGTTGTTGTTCAGCGGCTGGGCGCCAAGGGCGGCGAAGCCTGCGATCCATTCGGGAATCGGACGGTAGTAGCGCCCTTCGGTCTGATAAGGGCCGAAGGCGCAAAGGGCCGCGAAGGCGGCGACCCAGGTTTTCACTTCGTGAGTGGACTTGCCGGCCAGTGACGACAGTTCGTCATTGCCCAGGGCATCGAGGTCGCTCAGGCGACCCTGTTCCAGGGTGTCGAGAAACTGCTGATCCCACGTGGGATTAAGCGGATGCAGACTGCGTTGGTCTTCAACGAAATCCCGGGCGGCCTGGATCACGCGCTCCTGGCGCGCCTGTCGCTCATCAGCCGGCAATTGGCGACCGCTGCCCATCAGTCGATCGGCCATACGCGCATCGACCTTGGCCAGTTCCGGCACCGGAGGTTGATGGGACAGTCCCCCGGAAGCCAGGAACAGCACGCGCTTGTTCAGCGACTGCGCCCACTGGCCGATCGCTTCACCGAGCAGGCGAGCACGCTTGAAGCCGGGCAACGGCACGGCGACCGAATTGATGAACACCGGAATCACCGGGCATTCCCTTAAACCGCCCAGCAACAGCTCCAGCGGTTGGGCGAACGCGTGGTCGACCTGCATGCGATAGGAAACGGCAGCGTCGACACCGGCATCCAGGACCGCCTGGGCGCAGGATTCGGCCAGCGTTTTGGGCACGTCCAAGGGGCCGGCGGCGGTGTCGAAATCACCGATGGCATGGGCGGCCATGCCGATGCAGAAGGCCGGCATCACGTCGTAGAAAAAGCCGTTGTAGTGGTCGGGGCCGAAGAGCACGATCAGCTCCGGCTCGAAGCGGGCGATGCGCTCACGGGCATCAGCGATCATGCCCTCGACCTCGGCCAGCACGTCGGGCGTCGGATCGACGTAGCCCACCAACGGCGTATGGGATAGGCAATGCAGATAAGCGCTCATGTCAGGCCACCTTGCTGGCGGGGATCGCCACTTCGGGTTGCGGCAGGGCCTTGATGGCCAGGGCCAATTCATCACAGGCCTGGCCGACGGTTTGCGGAATGGCCAGGCCGGCAAGGAAGCGATCCGGACGCACCAGGGCAATCGAGGCCGAACCGCGGGCGAACCATTCCTTGAGGCGGCCGGTGCTGTCACCGATGCGGATCACCCCTTGGCTGACGTCACTGGCGGCTTTGAGTTGGACGTCCGGCAGTACCTGGATAAAACGCGTGCCTAGTGCTTGCCATTGATCGATCTGTGCAGGCGTCAGGCCCCAGGTCGGGTCGCAGCCCCAGGCGATAATCGCGAAGTTCTCGCCGATCACCTCATCCAGCAACACGGTTTCGCCAGCTTCGGTCAGTACCCGGGGCTGAATGAACATCTTGCCCACGGGTGAGCCTTTTTCGCCGGGTACGATCAAGGCGCCCTCGGTGTATTGCGGCATCGGCTTGAAGCGCATTTCCACGAAGTAGCGTTTGACGGGCGGCACATAGTTGAGCAGCCACGACAAACCATCACGCAAGGTGCCTTGCCAGCGTTTTGGCGGTGCCAGCACGTGGCCGGCCAGCACCGAAAGGTCGATCATCGCCTTGGCGTGGTCACGGCGTTCCTGTTCATAGCTGTCGAGCAGGCTGTCGGCGGCCAGGCCTTTGATCACCAGTGACAGTTTCCAGGCCAAGTTGGAGGCGTCGCGCATGCCGCTGTTGTAACCCTGTCCCTGCCATACCGGCATGATGTGCGCGGCATCGCCGGCCAGCAGCACCCGGCCCTCACGGAACCGACCGGCCAGGCGAGCGTTGTGGGTATAGACGCGGCTGCGGATCAATTCGATGCGATCCGGATTTGGCAGCACCTTGGCCAGCAGCTTGCGCATGTTCTCGGGTTTGCTCAGTTCGGCTTCGGTCTCGCCAGGCATGACCATGAATTCGAAACGGCGAACAGCGTGGGGCAGGGCGGCTGAAACGTAAGGGCGCACCGGGTCGCAGCACAGGTAAACATGGGGCGTGCTCAGCGGGTCGTTGGCGATGTCGACAACGATCCACTGATTAGGCGCGGTCTTACCCTCGAAACTGATGTTCAGACTGCGTCGCACCAGACTGTTGCCACCGTCGCAACCAATCAGATAACGGGCCTGAAGGCGCTCACCGCGACCGTTCTGATCCTTGAGGTTCAGCACTACGCCGCTGTCATTGTGTTCGAAGCCTTCGAGCTCACGGCCGAACAGCACCTTGACGTTGTCAAAGCGCTGCAGGCCTTCGAACAGTACGCGGTCGGCCAAGGGCTGGATGAAGGCGTTGCGGCGCGACCATCCGAACTCATCGGTCTTGGGCTGTATATCGGCAAAGCAGCGACCCCTGGGGGTCAGGAAGCGCATGGCGTGCCAGGGAGTGGTGTGCGGCAGCACGTTGTCGGCCAGGCCGACGGCCTGGAAAGTACGCAGGCTTTCGTCGTCCAGACCGATGGCGCGGGGGTAGTCGATCAGGCTGTCGAGCTTTTCCACCAAGGTGACGTTCACACCACATTGGCCCAGGTAATTGGCGATCATCAAGCCGACAGGTCCGGCACCAACGATGGCGACGTCGGTGGTCAGGTCCAATGTGGATGGAGTGGGTGCAGAACTCATGGTCATCTCCGTACAGCGCTTTTGGATTTCTTGTTGGGCGCAGTATGGAAATCACAAGGCTGGTCGACAACGACAACCCTTGTTAGTGTGCACTGAGTGCACATGATTGATTTACAACAATAAAGGAGCAAACCATGAGCGAGACCGAATACAAAGCCGTGCGTGGCCTGATGCGAGGTCTTGCACTGATCAACGGCTTGAACCGCTTCGACGGCGGCGCCAGCACCGCGCAACTGGCGGAGCAGAGCGGGCTGCACCGCACCACCGTGCGCAGGCTGTTGGAGACCTTGCAGGCTGAAGGTTATGTACGGCGTAGCGAGTCGGATGACAGCTATCGATTGACGCTGAAAGTTCGCGAACTCAGTGAAGGTTTTCGCGATGAACAATGGATTTCCTCCATCGCCGCCCCCTTGCTCGGCGAGTTGTTGCAGGAAGTCATCTGGCCGACCGACCTGTGCACGCTGGACGGCGATGCCATGGTCATTCGCGAGACCACCCATCGCTTCAGCCGCCTGTCGTTTCACCGATCCATGGTTGGCCGGCGCCTGCCGTTGCTGATGACCGCGACCGGACGTGCATACTTTGCGTTCTGCCCACCCGCCGAGCGGGAAGAGCTGATCGAATTGATGATCGGCCGCGAAGATGAACAATCACCGCTGGCCGCCGACCGTCGTTTTGTCGAGCGACTGGTGGAACACACCTTGGCCAAGGGGTATGGCGAAAACAATTCACACTGGGGCAAGGAGCGCAAGATCGCCGCCATTGCGATCCCGGTCATGCACGAGGAGCGGGTGATGGGCTGCCTGAATCTGGTCTACATCGCCAAGGCGATGCCCATTGAGGAAGCTGCGCGCCGTTATCTGCCCGCGATGCAGGGCGTAGTGAAACAGATCCAGGTTCAATTGGGTTGATGTCGCCTGCGTCTGACAGTCAACTCACAGGGTTCTGTTTTGCGGTTTTGCTGAAAAGCCCGTTCGCCACCAGCGCCTATCCGGGGCCTTGCCTGCCTGTCGATAATTCCTCATCACATGTTCGCCGGTGCTGACTTGGTAGTCCGGCCGCAACGTCTGTTCTGTACGGCGCGCGAGAGGTATTTGCAGGGTTCATTCTTCCCTGGGTTTCAGGGGGGAGCGCCTATTAGTGCCTGAATGTGTGTGGGGCCACCGCTGTCCATGTCACGCAGGTAGTAATTCAGGAATCAGAATGCGTGCCATGCGAGCGCTGCGATCCTTGCGGTCTTGCGCAGTGTCTTCGCTGTGCAGCAATGACAAGCTGATTTGATAGGCATAGATCAGATAAGCGCGATCGCAGGCTTCGCTCTGCGTCACGTCAGCTTGTATCAGAAGGCCCTCGATATAGTTCAGGCGATAGCGGTCGACTTCGTCGATGGCTTGCCGGGCTTTATCGTCCCGGCGTGCCCAGGCGCGTATCCCCAATTCAATGGCGGCGGCTTCGCGAGCGGTCTGGCCGTGGGAGGGCAGCTCTAGCAAGCGTTGCAATTGCTGGAGCGGTGAAGTGTGCGCGGTACGCAGTTGAAGGATGACATCCTCGGTCGCACGGGACCGCCAGTTGCCCAGAATGCCTTCGAGTAATTCACCACGGCTTTTGAAGTGGTAGTAAAAGCTGCCACGGGTGATCTTCAACTCCTTGGCCAAAGTGTCGACCCGAACGGCGTCTACGCCGCTGGTAACCAGGACATGCTGTGCGGCATGAATCCAATCTTCTCGAGTGAGACTGGTGCGTGTTGACATTGTGCTAGGGCCTTGTCCAACCAACTGGATGAGTGCCGGGGGCGGGTAGGGCGCCTCGGGCAAGGAAAAACATTCTAACGCCTGGCGGCTTTCCAGGCAGCCGCAATTCACAGGTGTATTGAACAGTTCTTTTTGTATCCGGCTGACCGTTCATCATAAAGATACAGTTATGTATCCTATCAGGAAAATCATTTTCCCGCTCTAGCACCTGATTCTGCGCCCAATACTGACATACATGTCTGTATTTTGCGTGTTGACGTGCCCGGGTTTCCTCTCTAGCATACAGATACACATCTGTATCTTCATAAATAAAAACAACCGGAGGCCTTATGGGCGGTATTGGAAAAACCCTGCTGGCAGCAGGACACAAGACCAACTATCACGAAGCAGGTCAGGGCGATGCTCTGTTTCTGCTCCATGGCTCCGGTCCTGGCGTTTCGGGCTGGACCAACTGGTCCCGGAGCATGTCGGCCTTCTCTGACAAATGGCGGGTCATCGTGCCGGACATTGCCGGTTTCGGTTTCACCGAGTTCCAGGAAGAGGCCAAGTACGACATCAAATTGTGGGTCAACCACCTGGTCGGCATCATGGATGCGCTGGATATTGCCAAGGCCTCTTTCGTCGGCAATTCCTTTGGCGGCGCGGTCGCCATTGGCCTGGCGGTGTTCGCCCCGGAGCGGGTCGACAAGCTGGTCCTGTTGGGAACGCCTGCCGGTGAATTCGTGCAGACGCCGGGGCTACGCGGTGCATGGGAGTACGAACCATCCCTGGAAAACATGCAGCGGCTGATGGCGCTGTTCCCATACGACGAGGCCTTGATCACGCCCGAGCTGGTCAAGGCGCGTTACGAAGCCAGTGCCCGCGCCGGTTCCCAGGAAGCCTTGCGCAAGCTCATTCCCAAGCCAGCCGCCGAGGGCGAAACGCTGGTCAAGGGTTTCCCTGCCGCGGCATTGGCCAAGATCATCGCGCCGACCCTGGTCGTGCATGGCCGTGAAGATCGCGTGGTGCCGCCCTCCTGCGGAATGCTGATCGCCAATAGCGTACCGAATGCCGATTTGCATCTGTTCGGCCGTTGCGGCCACTGGGTGCAAAGCGAGCAACCGCGTCGCTTCGTGGCGCTGGTTCGCGACTTCCTGAGCGAGTGATCCGACATGAGCCGAAATCTACTGGAGCGAGCGCTGTGGCAACTCTCAGTTGATCGCGCCTCCAAAGAGCGTTTTCGCGAAGACCCCAAAGGCTTTCTCGGGCGTTTCGCATTGAGTGAAGAAGAAGTTGAAATGGTCGTGGGTTTCGATGTCGCCGCTCTGCAAGCGGTCGGGGTCAATCCGATGTTGACCATGGGCTTCTGGCAGGAGTTGGCACCTCAGCGAAGCATGTCGCTGTACAAGCAGCGCCTGGGTGCAACCGACGAACAACGCGCGGCTTTCTCCGCCGCACTCAAGGGGTGATCCAATGGGCAAGATAGTAGGTGGTTTCTGGATGCCGCATGACCCGGTCATGTTCGTCGCCCCCAACGCGCCGCCGCAGGCCCAAGGTGATGCGGTCTGGGATGCATACGAGCAATGTGCCCAGCGCCTGGCGCAGTTGGCGCCGACCTCGGTGATCATCGTCGGCTGCGATCATTACATCCTGTTCGGCACCCAGTGCCTGCCGCGCTATGTCATCGGTACCGGTGATGTCGATGGTCCACTGGATCGGTTGCCGGGGCTGGAACGAGGTGTGGTGCGCAACCAGGAACAACTGGCCGGTCATATCGTCTCGCATGGCGAAGGGCAGGGCATCGACTGGACAGTGGCGCGCAGCTTCACCGTGGATCACTCGTTCTCGATTCCACATCAGCTGACGGTCAAGCCGGCTGAGCAGATTCTCGGTCGAGAGTTGCCGACTATTCCTGTGTACCTGGCCTGTGGCGTGGACCCATACATTTCGCTCAAGCGAGCTGCCGACCTGGGTCGCCAGATCCGTGCGGCGGTGGAGTCGTTCGATGCTGACGAGCGCGTCGTCATTATCGGTAGCGGCGGCATCAGCCACTGGGTAGGCACGGCGGAAATGGGCCGGGTGGCCGAGGACTTCGACCGAGAGATTCTTGCTCACGGCGTCAACGGCGATCTGCAAGCGCTATGCGCCTATTCGGATGAAGAGATTTTGCGCCGCGCCGGCAATGGCGCCATGGAAATCCGCAATTTCGCCTGCGCCATGGCTGCCGTCGCCAATCCGGCCGGTGAAGTCATCGCCTATGAAGCCGTGCCTGCCTGGGTCACCGGGTTGGGTTTCTTGCAACTGTTTGCTGGTGAGGAAAAGTCATGAGCCGAGTATTGCTGTGCCAGCGCGATGAACTGTCGCCAGGTGAGTTGAAAAAAGTCAGCCATGGCGCTGCAGAAGATATCTGTGTGTACAACCTGGGCGGCACGTTCTATGCCACCTCTGACATGTGCACACACGCCACGGCTTCCCTGGCAGAAGGCGATCTGGAAGACCACCTGATCACCTGCCCGGTGCATTGGGGGCAGTTTGATATCCGGACGGGCGAAGCAGTGACCTTCCCCTGTGAAAAGCACCTTCGCACGTACCGGATCATCGTTACCGACAAAGAGGTTTTCGCCGACCTCGAACATGCCAGCGATGCCGCACTGGCTGACGCCTGACGCCCGGCACGAAGGCCTGTCTTTCCACCCGTATTCCTTGTGAGTCCAGAACAATGGATAACTGCAAACACATACCACTCAGAACCATTGAGCCTACACCCAGCCTGCCCAACCTTGACCGGGTATGCGACATGGAGGAAGGCCGCTTGTCCGGCAAGGTGTTCTGGGATCAGGCCATCTACGAACAAGAACTCGAGAAGATTTTCGCGCGTTGCTGGCTGTTCGTCGCCCATGAATCGCAGTTGCCGAAGTCGGGTGACTATCTCGCCACCAGCATGGGCGAGGACGAGGTCCTGGTGGTACGCCAGAAGGACGCATCGCTCAAGGTATTCCTCAATGCCTGCCCACACCGTGGCAACAAGATCTGTTTCGCCGAGGCGGGTAATGCGCGTGGTTTTATCTGCAACTACCACGGCTGGTCATTCGGTGCCGATGGCGGCCGGTTGCTGGGTATGCACGAATCCAAGTGCTATGAGGAAAGCAATTTCGACAAGTCAAAACATGGACTGCGCGAAGCACGTGTTGCGACCTACAAGGGCCTGGTATTTGCCACCTTTGCCGACGATGCACCGACACTTGAAGAGTACCTGGGGCCAATGACCTGGTACCTGGATGTCATGCTCGACATGGACGAGGGCGGCAGTGAGTTTCTCGGTGGTTGCATCCGTTCAACCATCGAATGCAACTGGAAGGTCGCGGCTGAAAACTTCGTCGGCGACATTCTCCACGGTGGCTGGACACACGACTCCGCGGCCAAGGCCATGCTCGGCGGGCCGGTGGCCAATGTCGGCGACCTTCCCGAATCGTATTCAGTGAACTGGAATGGCCACGGCTACGAGTTCGCCACCGATGTGGTGGGCAACGCTGCAACCCTGGGCGAAAAAGACATCAACAAATACCTGCACGTATTGCGCCCGAAAGTGGCGGAGCGTCTGGGCGAGTTCCGCTCCAAGCTGATCGGTTCGATTTCATCGTTCACCGTGTTCCCCAACTTCTCTTTCTTGCCGGGGCAGAACACGGTTCGCATCTGGCAACCGCGAGGGCCCCACAAGATAGAGCTGTTTACCTGGGTCATCGTCAACAAAAATGCACCACAGGACATCAAGGACAAATGGCGCCGTGGCGCGATGATGACCTTCTCTCCGACCGGCGTATTCGAAATGGACGACGGCGAGAACTGGGAGTACTGCACCAAGACCAGCCGCGGGATGGTCACGCGCTATCAGGATTTGTACGTCGGCCTTGGCATGGATACGCGCATCGAAAACAGCGAACTGCCTGGCAATGTCTTCAAGGGGCAACTCAACGAATGCAACTCGCGCGCGTTCTATCAGCGCTGGAAAGACCTGTTGCAATCGCCCACCTGGGCGGACGTACCAGATCGTAACGGCAAGATGCGTTGAGGGGACCGAAATGAATGCTTTGCCAATGGAACAACCCGTTGCATTCGAAGACAAACGCGCCGTCGAGGCCTTTTTGTTGCGTGAGGCTCGCCTGCTCGACAACGAGTCCTGGGATGAGTGGCTGCAGTCGCTCAGCGAGACCATCCACTATTGGATGCCCGGTATCGAGAACCGCCGACGCGAAGACAAGTCTGGCCCCTACAGGCTGGAACACATGGCCTTCTTCGACGACGGCATGCGCGATCTGCAGCGTCGGGTCGCACGGTTCAAGCAGCCGTCGGCCTGGGCTGAAAATCCACCGACGCGCAACGTTCACCTGATCAGCAATATCGAGGTGTTTGCCGGTGAACAGGAAGGCGAGTTCATTGCGTTCTCTTGCTTCATGAACATCCGCAGCCGTGGTCTGGACGAGTCCCATCAATTGGTCGGGCGCCGTGAGGATGTGTTGCGCCGCGAAGCCGACGGACTGAAGTTGCTGAAGCGCAAGATCCTGATTCCAAACGCAATGTTGTTGTGCAAGAACATCAACACTTTCCTCTGAGGATACGCACATGGGTTGGCTCGAAGGACAAGCAGCATTGGTCACTGGCGGCACGGGCGGCATCGGTAGCGCCATCGTTCGGCGTTATGTGAACGAAGGCGCACGGGTGTGCGTCATGGCGCGTGACGACGAACAGCTGAGCGCACTGCGCAGCGAACTGGGCGACGCCATCATCACGGTGCAGGGCGATGTCTCGAAATATGAAGACAATCAACGCGCAGTGGCGGCCACACTGAATGCGTTCGGCAAGCTCGACACGTTTGTCGGCAACGCGGCGGTGTTTGACTACTTCACGCGCCTGGACCGCATTGCCCCTGAAGAGTTTGAAAGTGCATTTCAGCGCTTGTTCGCCATCAATGTTCAGGGCTACATGCTGGGCGCACGATGCAGTACTGATGCCTTGCGCGCCAGTCGCGGCAGCATGATTTTCACCCTCTCCAACAGTGCTTTCTATGCCGGCGGTGGCGGCATTCTCTACGTCACCGCCAAACATGCGCTGGTCGGCATGATCCGTCAGCTGGCCTACGAACTGGCTCCGGATATCCGCGTGAATGGCGTAGCTCCCGGGGCGACCAATACACCCATGAAGAGTCTCGATGGGCTTAATTCGCGAAGTGTTCCGCTCAACCAGATCCCGGGTTTCGAGCAAGGCGCCGCGCAGGCGGTGCCGCTTCAGCGCATCGCAGAACCGGAGGATCACACGGGCCACTATGTGCTGTTGGCCTCCCGTGAAAACTCCGGGTTGACCACCGCCAACATCATCCACAGCGATGGTGGCTGGGAAGTTCGCAGCCCGGGCGCGGCCAGCCACAGAAAGGCCTGAAGTCAGCCTTGTAGTTGTACCCATAACAAGAGAAAAGACCCATGAGTGTCTACAGCCGTTCCTTGAGTGCACCCCAACAGAAGTTGCTGAAACTGTTCGCTGGTTTACCGATGCCGGTCCTGGCCGCCCCGATGTTCCTGGTTTCCGGGCCGCAGTTGCTCAATGCCTGTTGTCAGGCAGGTATTGTCGGCAGCATGCCAGCGCCCAATGCACGTACCGTAGAGCAACTGGACTACTGGCTGACTCAGATCGTTGTCGAGCGTGAGGCCGCGAAAACACATGGCCAGATCTGGGCACCCTGGATGCTGAACATGATCGTGCACAGCACCTACGATCGGTTCGAAGCCGAGTTGGAGCTGGTCAAACACTATCAGCCGCAGATCGTTTCCACGGCCCTGGGTAGCCCCAAGCGCGTGCTGGAAACAGTCCATGGTTATGGCGGCGTAGTGATCGCTGACGTCATCACTCCGGCCCTGGCACGCAAGGCTGTCGATGCGGGGGTCGATGGTCTGGTGTTGGTCTGTAACGGTGCCGGCGGCCATACCGGCAGCTACAACCCTTTTGCCTTCGTCGCTGAAGTCCGCGAGTTCTGGGACGGGCCGCTCGGTCTGGCCGGCGCTGTTTCGAATGGGCGCGACATCCATGCGGCGCAAGTTTTGGGCTGCGATTTTGCCCTGGTGGGTACTCGTTTGGTCGCGGCCCACGAGAGCCTGGTCGAAAACGCCTACCGGGAGATGCTGGTGGGCTGCTCTATGGATGACGTGGCTACCACCAAAGCGGTCAGTGGGGTACTCGCGACCTGGATGAAACCTTCCCTGGAAAAGGCCGGTATTGACCCAGACGCCGAGAACAACACGCGTATCGATTTTTCCGGTGACATTGCCTCCGCCAACAAAGCGTGGAAACACGTGTGGTCAGCGGGGCAGGGCGTAGGGCAGATCAAGCGCAGCTACAGCGTCGCCGAGCTGGTCGATGAGTTGCATCAGGGTTACCTGACCAGTCAGCAACGCTCGCATTGAGCGGTTACTACCAATTGTTGAGGAGCTACTCCATGAACCACGATTCCATTCAGGCTGCCGCCTCGGCTTTGGCGCAGGCGCGCATGACGCGAACCCCCTGCGGGCGCATCTCCGAGCGCTTCCAGATTTCCACGCTGGCTGATGCTTATGCCGTACAGGAACTCAATACCCAGGCCGCGCTGGCCGCCGGGCGTCGCCTCAGCGGGCGTAAAATCGGCTTGACCTCACTGGCCGTGCAAGAACAGTTGGGCGTCGATCAGCCAGACTTCGGCATGTTGTTTGCCGATATGGAAAACGGCGATGGCGATGCCATCGACAGCTCCCGCCTGATTCAGCCCAAGGCCGAGGGTGAGATCGCTTTCGTGTTGGGGCGTGACTTGCCCAATCCGGACACAACCCTGGGCGAGCTGATGAGCGCGGTGGAGTACCTGGTGCCGGCGCTGGAAATTGTCGATTCGGCTATCGAAAACTGGAAAATCACCCTGGTCGATACGGTGGCCGACAATGCTTCTTCGGGACTCTACGTCCTGGGCAAGAGTCCTGTGCGCCTGGCCCATCTGGACCTTGCGCTGGAAGGCATGTTGCTGGAAAAAAATGGTGCTCAGGCGTCAATCGGTGTGGGCGCAGCCTGCCTCGGCAACCCGCTGGACGCCTGCCTGTGGCTGGCGCGGACCATGGCCGAATTTGGCCGGCCACTGCGCGCAGGCGACGTGCTGTTATCCGGAGCCTTGGGCCCCATGGTGCCGGTGACCACCGGTGACAGCCTGCGCTTGAAACTGACCCGACTGGGTGAAGTGAGCTGCCGATTCGTATGAGTGTGATGCGCTGACCGTTTGGGGTCATGCGACAGGGGGCCGGGTTGTTGAACCTGCACCCGTAAAAACAAAAATAATGATGATGAGACAGCAGACCTGTCTGTTGATCTTGTGAGGGCGTGCCGTGTACGACTTTTTCGACGATCCTGCCAAGTTGGCGCCTACTCGCGTGACTGTCGAGCCAGGTGAGGCGGGCAGTTTCATACTGCGATCTCCGGAACCTCTGCAACCCTATGCCCGTTGTATCGGCGAGTGGCTGGAGCAATGGGCGCACGAGGCGCCACTGCGCCCTTACTTGGCCGAGCGTCGCAATGGCGTCTGGTTCACCTTGAACTACAGCGAGGTTCGCCAACGCGTCGGTGCTCTGGCTCAGGGTTTGCTGGAGCTCGATACGGTGCCCGGTCGACCGGTGCTGGTGTTGTCGGAAAACGACATCGATCAGGCATTGATTACGCTGGCGGCCATGCATGTCGGTATTGCGGTGGCCACCGTTTCGGTCGCTTATTCGCGCAATACACAGAGCGGCTGCAGCAAGCTCAAGTCTATCGTGGCGCAGCTGCAACCGGCGTTGATCTTCATCAACGATGGCGACACCTATCGCCGCACAATCGAATTGATTCAACCGGACTGTCCCGTCGTGGTTGCGCGCAACGCCCAGGCAGTTCCAGGCGCGCTGCCACTGCCTTTGCTTTACCGGATCGAAAGTGCGCAGGTGATGGATGCCTTTCTGTGCCTCGATGGCGATGTCCCCGCCCGCTATATGCTGACTTCCGGCTCCACTGGCACGCCCAAGGTGGTCATCAATACCCATCGCATGCTGTGCGCCAATCAGCAATCGATCGCCCAATGCTGGCGCTTTCTCGAAGGCAGTGAAATGGTCGTGGTGGATTGGCTGCCGTGGAGTCATACCTTCGCCGCGAACCACAACTTCAACATGGTGCTGCGCAACGGCGGCACGCTCTATATCGATGATGGATTACCGGTGACCGGGCGCATCGAGCGGACGGTGGAAAATATCAAATCCGTCCAGCCAACGGTGTTCTTCAACGTCCCTCGTGGCTATGAAGCGCTACTGCCTTACCTGGAGCGCGACGAGGAGTTGGCGCAAGCACTTTTCGGTCGCCTGGACATGCTGTTCTATGCCGCTGCGGCTTTGCCACAGAACACCTGGGACCGGTTGATGGCCTGTGCGGAAAAGGTGCGCGACAAGCCTCTGTTCTTTACCAGCGAATGGGGCGCGACCGAGACCTCTCCGGTGCTCACCAATGTTCATTACCGTTTGGACAAACCAGGCAACATCGGCCTGCCAGTACCGGGCGTAGAGATCAAGTTCGTGCCCAGCGGCGACAAGCTGGAAATGCGTGTACGCGGACCCTCAGTGTTTCAGCAGTATCTCAACGACCCGAAAGGCAGCCTTGAGGCGTTCGATGAACAGGGCTTCTATCAGATTGGCGATGCCGGTCGACTGCTCGATCCCGAGCGCCCGGAGAAAGGCATCGTGTTTGATGGGCGGGTCACTGAAGACTTCAAGTTGACCACGGGCACATGGGTTTCCGTTGGCACGTTGCGCCCACGGCTGGTGAGTGTCTTGGCGCCTTACGCTTCTGACGCCGTGATTTGCGGACATGACCGAGACGTGATTGGAGCATTGATCTATCCGACGCCGGCGTTACGCGCCTTGGCCGGAGCCGCCGGCAAGCGAATGAACGCTGAACAACTGGCGCTAGTACCTGCCATTCGCCAGGCCCTTAGTGCGGGTATCCAAGCACTGGCCCGGCAATCTCCTGCGTCCTCGCAGCATGCCGTGCGCATGGTCATCCTCGACTCGCCGCCGAGCCTCGATGATGGGGAAATTACTGACAAGGGTTACATCAACCAACGTGCTGCACTTGGACTGCGTGCTGATGCGGTCAAGCGTCTGTATGCCGAGACGCTGGACCCGACCGTGATTCTTCTCGACGAAGCGTATGGAGAAAGTAAATGAGTTCCAGAAAACTGAAAGTCGCCATCGTTGGATCCGGCAATATCGGCACCGACCTGATGATCAAGATTCTACGTAACGCCAAGTATTTGGAAATGGCGGTCATGGTCGGCATCGACCCGGCTTCCGACGGCTTGGCCCGCGCCCAGCGCATGGGCGTGGCCGTGACCCATGAAGGCGTTGAAGGCCTGACCCGCCTGGACGTGTTCAAGGACATCGACTTTGTGTTCGATGCCACCAGTGCTGGCGCCCATGTGAAGAACGACGCGTTCCTGCGCTCGATCAAACCCGGCATCCGCCTGATTGACCTGACGCCTGCCGCCATCGGCCCGTACTGCGTGCCGGTGGTCAACTTGGAGCAGAACATCGCTCAGCTCAACGTCAATATGGTGACTTGCGGTGGCCAGGCAACCATCCCGATGGTCGCGGCGGTGTCGCGTGTGGCGAAGGTGCACTACGCGGAAATCGTCGCCTCGATTGCCAGCAAATCTGCCGGCCCCGGCACCCGCGCCAACATCGACGAGTTCACCGAAACCACCTCCAAAGCCATCGAAGTGATTGGCGGCGCGGCCAAGGGCAAGGCGATCATCGTGATGAACCCGGCCGAGCCACCGCTGATGATGCGTGACACGGTGTTTGTGTTGTCCGAGGCAGCCGATCAGGCTGAGGTCGAGGCGTCCATTCTCGAGATGGCCGTAGCCGTACAGGCTTATGTGCCCGGTTATCGCCTGAAACAACACGTGCAGTTCGACGTCATTCCTGAAGACGCTCCGCTGCACATCCCGGGCCTGGGCACGTTCTCCGGGCTGAAGACTTCGGTGTTCCTCGAGGTTGAAGGCGCCGCCCATTACCTGCCGGCCTACGCCGGTAATCTCGACATCATGACCTCCGCTGCCTTGGCCACCGCCGAGCGCATGGCGCAGTCGATGCTGAACGCCTGAGGAGACCGACATGACTTTCAATCCTGGCAAAAAACTCTACATCTCCGACGTGACCCTGCGCGACGGCAGCCACGCGGTGCGTCACCAGTATTCGCTGCAGAACGTGCAGGACATCGCCCGCGCGCTGGACAAGGCCAAGGTCGACTCGATCGAAGTCGCCCACGGTGACGGTCTGCAAGGGTCGAGCTTCAACTATGGCTTCGCCGCGCACACCGACCTGGAGTGGATCGAAGCCGCCGCCGACGTCATCAGCCACGCCAAGATCACCACCCTGTTATTGCCGGGCATCGGCACGGTGCATGACCTGAAAGCCGCTTACAACGCCGGGGCGCGAGTAGTGCGCATCGCCACTCACTGCACCGAAGCGGATGTGTCGAAACAACACATCGAGTACGCCCGTGAGTTGGGCATGGACACCGTCGGTTTCCTGATGATGAGCCACATGATCCCGGCCGAGCAGTTGGCCGCGCAGGCCAAGCTGATGGAAAGCTACGGTGCCACCTGCGTGTACATGGCCGACTCCGGTGGTGCGATGAACATGCAGGACATCCGCGACCGTTTCCGTGCGTTCAAGGCTGTGCTCAAACCGGAAACCGAAACCGGCATGCACGCGCACCACAACCTGTCGCTTGGGGTGGCCAATTCGATCACCGCCGTCGAAGAAGGTTGCGACCGCATCGACGCCAGCCTTGCTGGCATGGGCGCCGGGGCCGGTAACGCGCCGCTGGAAGTGTTCATTGCCGCCGCCGAGCGTCTGGGCTGGAACCACGGCACCGACCTTTACACGCTAATGGATGCGGCCGACGACATCGTGCGCCCGCTGCAGGACCGGCCGGTGCGGGTGGATCGCGAAACCCTGGCGCTGGGTTATGCCGGGGTCTATTCGAGCTTCCTGCGCCACGCTGAAATTGCTGCGGCCAAGTACGGCTTGAAGACCCTCGACATCCTCGTCGAACTGGGCAAGCGCCGGATGGTCGGCGGTCAGGAAGACATGATCGTCGACGTCGCGCTCGACTTGCTGACGGCCCAGCGCCGTTAATTTTTCATGACACAGTAAATGAGCAAATGCCATGACCTATCACGTAGATATTCAACCAGCTGGGCAACAATTCGATCTGGATGCGAGCAAGACCATCCTGGATGGTGCGTTGGCGGACGGGCTGATGCTAAAGCACAGTTGCCGTGAAGGGACGTGTGGCAGTTGCAAGGGCAGGGTAGTGAGCGGCAGTGTCGATCATGCCAATAGTTCGCTGGAGGTACTGAGCGAAGAGGAACGTGCTGCCGGACTCGCTTTGTTTTGCTGTGCCAAAGCGACCTCGGACCTGGTCATCGATGCTCCGGAAGTCACCGAACTGCGCGGCATTTCGATTCAGCAGACGGCCGCCCGCGTAGCCAGCATCGAAAAGGTCGCCGACGATGTCATGGTCGTGCGACTGATGTTGCCGCCTACGGTCACGTTCAATTATTACCCCGGCCAATATGCGCAAGTATTGCTCAAGGACGGCAGCCGTCGCAGTTATTCGATGGCGACGCGCTCGACAGTGGATAATCAACTTGAGTGGCATATCCGTCATATGCCAGGGGGCAGTTTTAGCGGGCATGTATTCAATGCATTGAAACCGCGCGAACTGCTTCGTCTAGAAGGGCCTTATGGTTCTTTTTATCTGCGTGAGAACGATCAACCGATGATCTTTCTCGCCAGTGGTACCGGTTTTGCGCCGATCAAGGCGTTGCTTGAGCAACTGCGTGAACAGGGTAATAACACGCGTCCGGTTTATCTCTATTGGGGTGGCCGGCAGCGCAAGGATCTCTACCATCACGAGCAGTTGCTCAAGTGGCAGGCCGAATTACCCTGGTTGAACTACATCCCGGTGCTCTCGGAGCCGAACGATGCCTGTCAGTGGCAAGGCGCTTGCGGCTTTGTCCACCAACAGGTCCTGTCCGACTTTGCTTCGTTGAAGCGCTTCGAGGTGTATGCCTGTGGTGCACCGATCGTTGTGGATTCAGCCCGTCGCGACTTTATCGGGCAGCGAGAGTTGCTCGAATCCAATTTCTACGCTGATGCATTTGTATAAACGCAACAACGTTAACTAACGGATTAGAACGAGAAACACCCGAACTTGATTGGGCACGCCTGCGTGGTCGCTCAACAGGTTCGGCGGCAGGGACACGCCAGCAGTAAGGACCCGTTCAATACTAATAAAAATAGAGAAAACCATGAAAGCTCAAGTTCGCGTTCCCTCGAGTATCGCTGTTTGTTTTGTTCTCACCGTTCTTGCCGGGCAAGTAAAGGCCGCCGGTTTTGTCGAAGACAGTAAAGCCAGTCTGACGATGCGCAATTACTACTTCGATCGCGACTACAAAGGCACGTCCGCGCAATCGGCAGCCCGCGAGTGGGCCCAGGGCTTTATTCTCAAATACAGTTCGGGTTTCACCCCGGGACCTGTGGGTTTCGGTATCGATGCCGTGGGGCTGTTGGGCGTCAAGCTCGATTCATCGCCGGACCGTACGGGTACAGGTTTGCTGCCGTACGACGTGCCCAGCCGAGAGCCGCGCGACGATTATTCGGAGCTTGGCCTGACCGGCAAAATGAAAATCTCGAAGACGGAACTGCAAGCCGGGACCATCAGTACGTTCCTGCCGATCGCCTTCGCCAGCCCCACACGCTTGTTGCCGCAGACCTTTCGTGGTGCCTATTTGCGCTCGCAGGATCTGGACAAGCTGTCGTTGAGTGTCGGCTTTTTGGACCGCATCAACCTGCGCGATTCCACCAGTTACCAAAAAATGACCGTCGCATCGCCCAACGGCCGTTTCAACCCCAAGGCTGAATCGGACAAGTTCGTCTTCCTGGGCGGTGATTACAAATGGTCCGATAGCCTGACACTGAAGTACTACCATGCCGTGCTGGACGAAATGTATCGCAAGGACTACTTCGGCTTCGAGCAGATACAACCTATCGGTCCTGGAAAGTTGAAGACGGATGTCCGCTACTTCATCACCGGGGAAGACGGTGCGGCCAAGGCCGGGCATGTCGACAACCGAAATCTGGGGGCGATGTTCACTTATACGGTGGGCGCCCACAGCCTGGGCGCTGGCTATATGCAGCTCAATGGCGACACCGCGATGCCATATCTGACAGGGACTGAACCCCTGGTGGTGTCCGAGGGCTCGCTCAGCTCCGAGTTCATCAACCCGAAAGAACGTAGTTGGCAAGTGCGCTACGACTACGACTTTGCGGGCCTCGCAGTGCCGGGTCTCAAAGGCATGGTGCGCTACCTCAATGGCAGCAATATCCAGCTGCCAACAGCTTTGGGTGGAGACGACCTCAGTGAAAGCGAAAAAGATGTCGAACTGTCCTATGTCGTGCAGTCGGGCACATTCAAAGGGGTCAGCGTACGTCTGCGTCATGCCTGGTATCGCAACGATTTCGCCCCGGCGGCGACCTTCCGCGATGACAACGAGACACGGGTGAACATCGATTACACCCTGGCAATTTGGTAGTCGAGCAGCGACTGGCCGGGCAGGCGCCATCCAGCGCCTGTTCCTCACTGCCGTCCCTCGGTAGTGCCTATTTAGAGTGTGAGGTTGCCCGGATGTTTATTGTTGATGCTATCGAGTCGCAGGGGCTGTGCCATGACCTCGACCAGCCCCAAGCCTGTGCGCAACGACTCAGGCGGATGATCGAACTGCAGGAGCGCGAGCGGTGTCATCTCGCACGTGAACTGCATGACGATGTGGGGCAATTGTTAACCCTCATCAAGATCAGCGCCAACTCGGTCCTGCGTCATCTTGTCGGGGACCAGGAACAGCGTCTGGCCGCGCTGGTCCGGGTGGCAGACGAGGCGCTGGGCAAGGTGCGCAATCTGTCGAACATGTTGCGTCCAGCGCCTCTGGACAGCGTGGGCCTGATTGAAGCCATGCACCGGTTGGTCGAGAGAATTCCGTCAGATATGCCCGATGGCGTGCGCGTCCGGTTGGAGTGTGCCGAGTTGGAACCGCGTCCGGATGCCTGCGTTGAAGTCACGCTGTTCCGAATATTCCAGGAGGCCTTGAACAACGTGCTCAAGCACGGCGGTGCCAGCCTGGTCGAAGTAACACTCAGGCGGCGCAATGACGGGATTCACCTGACGATCAACGATAACGGAAGCGGTTTCGACACGGCGGGCGTAACGCAGAGCGGCAAGGGCATGGGCTTGATGAACATGGCCGAACGAGCCCGGCTTTTTGCCGGAGAGTTCACGCTGGACTCAGGCTTGGGTAGAGGTACGCGGATAGCGGTGGTTATTCCGGATTCCAACATGAACAAGTGAGGTGAGGCTTAGCAATTAACGCCAGCGCTCTCACCACAACAATAACAACAACATTGGATTACTGATCATGCAGCAGCGTGTATGCACCGTTCCGACACATCGAAATCGAATGAAATCGGCGCTTCTCCCTGGCCATCCATGTGGTTATTGCACCTACAGCGCTCCGCGCTTCGAAGCCACCTCCGTCCTGCTCGCATTCCACTGAGGATCACTCATGGACTTTTCAATTTTGGCATTTCTTACCCAGGACGGGCTGACCACAGGCGCCATCTATGCATTGGTGGCTCTGGCGCTGGTTCTGGTGTTTTCGGTGACCCGCACGATCCTGGTTTTCCAGGGCGAGTTCGTTACCTTCAGCGCCCTGACTCTAGCCACTCTCCAGTCCGGCCTTCTACCCGGCACGTTGTGGTTGTTGATCGGCTGCTCAATCGCGGCATGCCTGCTCGACAGTGCAATCGCATTGAAACACCGACAGCCATGGCAATTGCCACGAATCGCGCTCAGCTATCTGGCACTGCCACTTGCATTGCTTGTAATGCTCAGCACTTTTGACCTGCAAAGCCTGCCTGGCCTGATAAAGATCATTTTTGCACTGGCAATCGTTACGCCGTTGGGACCGCTGCTATACCGGCTGGTGTATCAGCGGGTAGCCCAAAGTTCGGTGTTACTGCTGCTGATTATTTCGGTCGCAGTGCACATCGTGCTGATCGGGGCAGCCTTGTGGATGTTCGGTGCTGAAGGCGTGCGAACCGAGTCTTACAGTGATGCCGGCCTGATGTTCGGTGACCTGTCGATCAGCCTGCAAAGTCTGCTGGTGGTGGGGTGTGCGTTGCTGTTGATCGGACTGCTTTACGTTTTCTTTGGCCACAGTTTGTATGGCAAAGCCTTGCGAGCCACGGCATTCAACCGCACAGGCGCGCAACTGGTGGGCATTCCCACTCAACTCGCCGGCAAGAGCGCTTTTGCGCTGGCAGCCTTCATCGGGGCCATTTCCGGAATCCTCATTGGTCCACTGACAACCTTGTATTACGACTCCGGTTTCCTCATCAGCCTCAAGGGCTTCGTTGCCGCAATCATCGGCGGTCTGATCAGCTATCCATTGGCCGCCGGAGGTGCCTTCCTGGTGGGTCTGCTGGAAAGTTTCGCGACCTTCGGGGCATCGGCCTACAAGGAGGTCATCGTTTTTACACTGGTCATACCCGTGTTGCTCTGGCTCTCGCTGAAACACCCCAATATTGAGGAGCAACACTAATGGCCCGTCGTCTCATACCGCTGTTTCTTCTGCTCTTGGCAGCCTGTATTGCCCCTCAGATATTGCCGTCCTTCTACGTCAGCCTGTTTAACTACATCGGCTTGTACAGCCTGGTTGCGTTGGGCCTGGTGTTATTGACGGGGGTCTGCGGCCTGACGTCGTTCGGCCAGGCAGCATTCGTCGGCATCGGCGCTTATGCCACTGCAGTACTCAGTACCACGCTGGGGTTATCACCCTGGCTAGGGCTTCTGGCCGGCTTGAGTATGACCCTTGTCGTCGCCTTGGTACTCGGCCTGCTGACCTTGCGCCTGGCGGGTCACTACTTGCCCATCGGCACCCTGGCCTGGGGGTTGGCGATCTATTACCTGTTTGGCAATTTGCCGGGGCTGGGCGGTTTTGGCGGCATTCAAGATCTGCCAACCATCGCTTTGTTTGGCTGGCGGATCGACAGCGCAGCAGATTTCAGCCTGTTGATCGGAGCCTTGCTGATCGCCAGCATCTGGCTGCTCGACAATCTTCTGCACAGTCGTCAGGGTCGCGCCATCCGCAGTCTCAAGGAAGCTGGCGGCATGGCCGAGGCCATGGGTGTGGACACGGCACGCAGCAAATTGATCGCATTCGTGCTGGCAGCCCTGCTTGCTTCGCTATCCGGCTGGCTGTATGCGCACATGCAACGAGTGATCAACCCCACACCTTTTTCGGTGAACATGGGTATCGAATACCTGTTCATGATTGTCCTGGGTGGCACTGCGAGCCTATGGGGTGCGCTGGTTGGCGCAGCGCTTGTGACTTTGATCAAGCAGGTGCTGCAAGACGTGTTGCCGCTGTTGTTCGGGCATGCCGACAACTTCGAAATGATTTTCTTCGGTGTGCTGGTGATTCTCGTACTGCAATATGCCCGAGAAGGTCTGATACCACTTTTGCGTAATCGCCTGCCGACACTTCGCGCTTCCATTTTGCCCCTCGCCGATGCAACTGCATTGCCTCGGCGCCAGCCACCCACGAATGGCTCCCCGCTGCTGATAGCCGAAGGCTTGGTGAAGCGTTTCGGCGGGCTTGTCGCAAATAATGATATGAGCCTAGCGGTCAAATCAGGCGAAATCACAGCGCTGATCGGCCCGAACGGCGCGGGCAAGTCCACCTTGTTCAACCTGTTGTCCGGGGTATTACCTCCCACTGCTGGACAGATCCTGTTTCTGGGCCAGCGCATCGACGGCCTCCCGCCACGCAAAATCGCCAGGCTGGGCGTGAGCCGCACCTTCCAACACGTGCGGCTGCTACCGGAAATGAGTGTTCTGGAGAATGTCGCGCTGGGCGCCCATAGCCGCGCAAATGCAGGACTCCTGCGTTCACTGCTGCACGCAGAGCGCGAGGAAGAAAAACGGATTCTGGCCGAAGCAGCGCGACAAATCGAACGTGTAGGACTGGGTCAATTCATCCACACCCCTGCCGGCAGCCTCGCTCTGGGACAGCAGCGTATTGTCGAGATCGCTCGTGCCCTGTGCAGCGATCCCTTGCTGTTGCTCCTCGACGAGCCCGCGGCGGGTCTGCGATATGGCGAAAAACAAGCGTTGGCCGGTCTGCTCGAACAATTGCGCGGCGAAGGCCTGGGCGTGCTGTTGGTGGAGCATGACATGGACTTCATCATGCGCCTGGCTGACCACGTCGTTGTTATGGAGTTCGGCCAGCGTCTTGCTGCCGGGACCCCCGAAGAAATACAGGACAACCCGGCGGTGCTGGCCGCCTATCTCGGAGGGGTGGAATGAGCCATCTATTGCAAGTACGTAACCTATCGGTCAGTCATGGCAAGGTCGAAGCCGTGCGCAAGCTCGACCTGCATGTCGAGGAAGGCCAGATCGTCAGCCTGATCGGCCCCAATGGAGCGGGTAAAACCACCTTGATGGCAGCCCTCATGGGTTTGCTGCCCGCTACCGGCGAAGTGCGCTACTTGGGCCAACCGCTGTTGGCCCACAAGGGCGTTGCGCAACGCGTTGGCATGGGCATGGCGCTGGTGCCGGAAAGCCGCGAACTGTTCGGCCCGATGAGCGTGGAGGACAACCTGCGGCTGGGCGCATTCAGTCGCCACCGTCGCGGTCTGCGGGATCACGACCAGGGCCTGGATGAGGTGTTCGGTTTGTTTGCGCGACTGTATGAACGTCGTCAGCAGGCAGCCTGCACCCTCTCCGGCGGCGAGCGGCAGATGCTGGCCATTGGGCGCGCATTGATGGGCAAACCACGATTGCTGATGCTCGACGAACCCAGCCTGGGTCTTGCTCCGAGGGTGATCAACGAAACGTTCTCGATTATCGAGAACCTGCGACGCAGCGGCGTTTCGATCCTCTTGGTGGAGCAAAACGCAAGAGCCGCGCTGAAGATCTCGGACTACGGGTATGTCATGGAGCTAGGCGAATTGGTTCTGGAAGGTCGAGCTGAAGACCTGGCGCAGAACCCCCAAGTCATTGAGTCCTATCTGGGCCGTAAACCCACTGCATTCGGCCCCCCCAAAACTGAAGCATTAGATGCCTGAGTAAGCAAAAACCTGCTGATCAAAGTTCCCTCTCACATAGAACAACAAAACCACCTGGAGCTTCCATGAAACGCCACATCGTCTTGTTTTTAGCTGCATCGATGACAACAGCGGCTCATGCCGACATCTCTATCGGCATCATCCTTTCAACAACCGGGCCTGGAGCCTCTCTGGGCATTCCAGAACGTAATACCGTGCAACTACTGCCCAAACAGATCGCTGGGCAAACCGTTAATTACATTGTGCTGGACGACGCTAGCGACAGTACCGCGGCCACCAAGAACGCTCGCAAACTGGTGAGTGAACAGGCTGTTGACCTGCTGATCGGCTCCACCACGGTGCCAACCTCCTCGGCGGTCGCCCAAGTCGCCAAAGAAAGCAGCACAGCGCAGATAGCGCTTGCTCCTTACGTCCCGCCAAACAACGAGAATCATTGGATCTTCACTATCGCTCAAACTAATGCCCTTATGGCCAAGGCGCTCATCGAGCACATGCAGCACAACGGCGTAAAAACACTGGGCTATATAGGCTTCAACGACGTCTGGGGCGAGGATTGGTTTAAGGCCCTCGGTGAACTGGCTCCCGCAGCCGGCATTACACTGGTGCGCGATGAGCGCTTCAATCGTACCGATTCCTCTGTCAGTGGCCAGGCATTGAAAGTCATCGGTGCACGACCTGACGCAGTGCTGATCGGCGCTGCCGGAGCTCCCGCTGCGCTCCCCCATACCGAACTGCGCAGGCTCGGCTACAAGGGCGCGATTTACCACACTCATGGCGCTGCCAATAGCGCCTTCTTGCGGATCGGCGGCAAAGCCCTCGACGGGGCCATCCTGCCCGTTGGACCGGTAGTGGTGTGGGACAAGCTACCGGACGACCATCCGTCGAAGGCAATCGCGAGCGAATACGCCCAAAGCTATGAGGCACAGTTTGGTGCAAATAGCCTTTCTCCTTTTGGAGCCTATTTGTATGACGCCATGCGCTTGGTGGAAGCCGCAGTACCTGGCGCACTGCAAGTCGCCCAACCCGGAAGCCCCGAATTCCGCCAAAGCTTGCGTGAGCAGCTGGAAAAAACCAAAAACGTCGTCGGTACCCATGGGGTTTACAACTTAAGCCCAACTGACCATTTCGGGCACGACCTACGCGCCCGTGCGCTTGTCAGCGTGCAAAACCAACAATGGGTTCTGCTTAATGGTCCTCAATAAACAGAATCTTCTAGCCCTGAAATAGGCATGCATCTCGATGCATCCCATCGGGCGTTATGTCTGGATACTGAAAAACGGCGTTGTTGCTCCTGATCGAAAGCTAACGGCATCAGTCCGTTGTTCTGCGGTGCACCGATTCGTACCCAAGTGCTCGGCAGTGTTGCCCAAAACATCCGCCGGCCCTAACCACGAAAGAGACCTGGGCCAACCAAATGGCAGGCCCAGCTTTGGTCTGATTTGCGTTTTTGAACACTTTGGTAAATGGAACACCCGGCTTAATGACTTTTTATTCTTTCATCGTAAATCGAAAGATATACCGGAAGTTTCAGGTGTTTTATGTTGGTAATGTTCTTCATAAAAATCGTCGACCGAAATTTTGTTTGGATATTGACGATTTCAATAAAAGAAAGTAGCTTGGTTTTGCTCGTTCATGGGCATTTTAGCCCGCTCTGTGCGGGCTTTTTTTATTTTAATTTTCTGAAAGTCAACCTGCTGTGCTAGAGAGGGAGTGCTCATATTTCTAACATGGATCATGCCATCACTTGATGGTTGAGTATTTATACTGGTTGTGAATAGGTAAAACTACTCGGGTTTTTTTAGGGTTTTGGTGAATACACTTAATTTAAGTTAAAGACTGCTTAATGGTCAGTTGTGCTTTGAATTCGCTCCTTCAATTTAGTTGTTGATGGCGATGATTACCCGGAGTAGGCGGATCATCCGAACGTAGCGGGCTGTCAGAAATTTTCTACATGCAATCGTTGGCCACAAAGTACTTAAGTTCATCGAGCAGCGGATAAATGGAGAAAATCTGTTGCATCTTCAAGTGCCCGCGATAGGGGGAGCAGCCGGCGCAAAGCTTAAAGTTCGTTCGAACCGGTGCCGGCACTATGTTTGAGCTGAACGTCGGAGCAACCTCCCAAAGTCAAACCTGCGGCGCTAACGCTGGCGTTGTGATCCAGCCTTCAACGTCGGCAATTCGACTCGTTGGCGGTCGCGAAAACCGAGTCTTGTCAGTTAGTGACTGACTACATCCGAAATCGGCTGGTCAAGTTGTTAAGATCTGTGGCTAATCGTGCCACCTCACCACTGGCCACCGAAGTCTGCTGTGCGCCATCATTGCTCTGATCGGATATGTCACGGATGGCGATCAAATTGCGATCGACCTCTCGTGCCACTTGTGCCTGTTCTTCGGCCGCGCTGGCAATGACCAGATTCATCCCGCTGATTTCAGTGATCCGTTCTGCTATCAGCGTCAACGCCTCGTCAGCTTCACTGGCCAATGCCTGGCTGCGTGCTGCGAACTCTCCACTGTGGTGCATATCGCGTACACCTTCTTGGGTGACGCTTTGGATCGCGGAAATCATTTTTTCGATTTCTTGGGTGGAGGTTTGTGTACGCTGAGCGAGATTGCGAACCTCATCAGCGACTACCGCGAAGCCACGGCCCGCCTCACCGGCTCGCGCCGCTTCGATGGCCGCATTGAGGGCAAGTAAGTTGGTCTGTTCCGCAATGGCACGAATCACGTCTAACACACGACCGATATTCGATGCTTCCTCAGCCAATCGGACCACCGTGCCGGTGGTGATGGTGAGCTTGTTGCTGAGCTGATCAATGGTTTCACGAGTGAGCACGACCTGCTTGCGCCCGCCATCGGTCAACTCCATCGCCACACGCGAGGCGTCGGAAGCACGGCTGGCACTGTTAGCGACTTCATCTGCCGCCGCTGACATTTCGGTCACGGCCGTCGCCGCCATTTGCATCTCTTCATTTTGTTGATGGATGCCCTGCGCCGTTCCTTCGGTGACAGCCTGAAGCTCCTCGGCCGCGGATGCCAGCTGAGTCGCAGAACCTTGGATGTCTTGCAACGTACTGCGCAATGTGGCTTGCATCGTCTGCACCGATTGCTGTACTTCGGTGACCTCATCCTTGCCATGCACGAGAATCTTTTGACTAAGATCGCCTGACGCCACCCGGGCCGCCGCGTCTTTGAGCGTCGCCAAAGGCCGAGTAATACTACGTATCAGCAGTGCGGCGAAAACACTACTGCAAATCAGAACACCCAGTAGCAGTATCACGAACATGATCTGGGTGAAGTCGTACAATGCGATGGCTTCGTCGTAGACGCGCTTCGATTCTTCCAACTGAATATTGATCAGTTTACTGAATCTGTCCGAAAGAGGGTCAATAATTGGATACAATTCGGTTTCAACAAAACGATCAAGTGCAGCCTTGTCGCTCTTAGCCAGCATATCTTTCAAGCGTTCGATAGGGGCTTGTGCCGCTTCAACGAACGTTGAGAGTTCCTTTACTGATTGTTGCTCTTCCTCGACCATGTTGGTCTTTCGGTAAGCTGACCAAAGCCTGTCGATTTCGAGATCCGCATCTTTCACGTCACGCTCAGCTTGGGAAAAGGTAAGCTGACCACTGCGTGCCTTGTGACTGGTATCGACGATTTTCACCGCGTACAGGTCGGCGATGACTTTCAGATCACGCAGGGGAACGACCCTGTCTAGATAAACCGTATTGAGGCCAGCGATGCTGCGGTGTAGGGCACTCTCTCCCATCACACCGATCACTATGCAGCCAAGCAGCATAGTGCCGACGAGAACAAGAAGCCGTGTTCGAATAGTTACCTGTAGCATTTATGTACTCCTGCTCTATAAAACTTGCCAATCACGGGCGCTGGCAAGTGGTGTTTAATTTCGGGGGGTAGAGCGTACCTAATAAAGGGGCCAGGCTAACGATTGCGCATCGTAGCAATGGAGTGCAAGAATTTAGCAGTGCGAGCCGTGCGTATCTGCACACAGCGCGGCCGCTTTATAAAATCAGGCCAGGAGACAAAGTCGGAGTCGCACTCAAATCAACTACAAAACGCGACAGACAATAGTTAAAAACACCAAAATAAAACCACGCATCCAAGAATATAGAAAGCTTTAGCTGGGTAAAAAAACCATACATAGATATGCATTTTCCGTATGCAAGTATTTTCCTGCCTACCATAGGTAAATCTACTTGCGCGGGGCGAGATGACTAAATTGCCACGTAGTACGGCCAGCCGTTTGCTGGTGTTCTGTCAAGTTTGAGATCTGCCAGCTCGCCTGACTCAGCCAGAGACCCTGTTCAAGCGATGGCCTCTCCACCATCCGTCAGTTTACTTAGGGATCTTGGATATTCCGCTACTGCAACACCAACCAGCGCCTGGCAAGGCTGGGGGAGTGGTGAGTTGTTGATCATGAACTGGAAGCCAGATGAATCAGCGAAGGGACAGCTTCAAAATAACCCTACTAACTGCGCCCATGAAGGCAAACTCTGAGTGGCATTCCGCGTCCATCAGCAACCGGCTATCTCCGCCTGGGTGCGCGAGCTGAGCTAACCTTCGGATGAGCGCTTGCGGTTGCGAGGGGCGCGCGGCAGGTCGAAAAAGCCCAGTGGCGCCGTCAACAGCATCGACACGTCTCGACGGCCCGAGTGCCGCGGATGCGCGGAATCAGGACTATGACCGCCTGATTTGGAGCAGCGGGTGATCAGGCTAGGCGTGTAAGTATTCTATGATTGGCGTAGTCATAATTGTGAGGCAGGCCTAGAGTTGGCCTGCCGTCAATAATCAGCTGTTTGACTGACTTTATCGCTCTTGCACTTTAGTTGTACGCGTGGCTTGCTTTTCTTTTGCTGGATCTGAATACGTTTGGCCGGTAAAAGTAACAGTTCTTTCACACCACCAATTTTTTTGATGCTCACCTATTTTACAGGTGGGTGCAGGCCGATTTGTGATTTTACCGCTAATATGATTTAGAAAAGGCTTTGAAGCGTCTTGCTCTGCTTTATCAATGTCTTTATTCAAGGCGCTCAGTGCTTCCTCTTGAGTATTAGCGCCAACAGGACTCTTAAATTTTGAGTTGTTGACATAAGAATAAAACTGTTTGCTTTGAGTTTTTTGCTTTCCAGGTTCAACCTTGCTCTTCTCGGCTCGACTGGATGCGGTTGAGATAGCCGTAGATGTAGATCTTCAGGAGGATCGCGGGGTGGTAAGCAGCCCGGCCAGTATCGGCTGGTATGGCGCCTTCAAAACCCAGTTTGACCAGGTCAAGTTCGTCGACGAAGACGTCGACTAGTCAAAGCGTGGGTAACAGCCATTGGCCTTGACGCAACGATGTACGGTACTCATACGCTACGGAGAACCAAAGCATCGCTAATTTATCGGAGGACGAAGAACCTGAGAGCTGTTCAACTACTGCTTGGTCATACGAAGCTTGAAAGCACCGTCAGATACCTGGGAATCGAGGTCATGATGCCTTGGGAATGGCGGAACAGACGGAAGTTTAACCACCCGTTGCGACGGTCGATGCTAGACCGTCGCGATCCGACCCATTGCAGCCAGTCCTTACAGGCGGCCACCCGGCGGGACTCAGTGCCGGCGGTTATAGACGGAAGCGCAGTACCAGGGCTTGTTGGTTGTTGGCCACTTGCTGCAGATGCTCGCCGCTGCTGCGGGTATGAGCGGCATTCTGCCGGTTGTCCCGAGTCATATCGTGCAAACGGTGCATGTGCTGATTCACTTCCTGCGTGGTTCCTGCCTGTTCGTCAGCGGCGACTGCGATCTGCACGGCGAGGGCGTGCACGCCTTGCAGGGAGTTGTCCAACTGGCTGAGCGAAGTCAGCACGACTTGGGTTTCACGCTCCAGCGTATGTGCTTGTTCGGCCGAGGCCTGCATCGCCTGAAGGGCTTCAGTGGAAGAGCCCCGCAAAGTGTTGGTGATTGCTAGGATTTCTTCGGTGGCGCTGCTTGTGCGTTGGGCAAGGTTGCGCACCTCGTCGGCGACTACAGCAAAGCCACGGCCTTGTTCCCCGGCGCGCGCGGCTTCGATCGCGGCGTTGAGTGCCAATAGATTGGTTTGTTCGGCAATGCCGCGGATCACTGCGAGCACGGTGCCGATTTGCAGGGCGTCGCTGGTCAGAGTGTCTACCACTCTGCCAGCCCGGCCAATGTCGTTCAGCAAGCGTCCCTGCTGGCCGATCATCTGTTGCAGGGTACCTTGCATCTCACCAAAGGTACCCCGTGCGGCGGTGCTGCCCTGCGCGCTGTCGGTGGCGTTACGGGCGATCTCCTGGACTGTACTGGACATTTGCTCGACGGCGCTGACTACCATTTCCAGCGATTCTTGCTGCAGGTCCAGGCGTTCGCTGGTTTGTCCGGCGGCGCATAGAATATCGCTGCTGGCCTGACCGACATCCTGGCTCGATTGGCGAAGACGCTCAATCACATCGCGCCAGGCCTGCGCCATTTCGTGCAAAGCCAACATCAAGCCGGCCTGTTGTCGTTGTTCGGTCGGCAGGTTCAGCTCGCCTGCGGCCAAGCGACGCGCCAGTACGGTCATGTTGCTCGGTTCGCCGCCCAGCGGGCGCATCACGCTGCGGCTGACCAGCCAGGTGGCGACGGCAACGGCGACGACGGTCAGTAATCCCAGCAGCAAGACTTGCGCGCCACCTGATTTCTAGCTTTTCAGCGTAGAAAAGCTGGGGAAGTTTGCCGGCAAAGGAAGCGCCTGACCAGGGGAGGGGGAGGGCGTAGGATTCCAAATGAGGCTGTAGGCATCGAAACCAGGCCAGAAATTGTCGTAGTAACGAAAATCCATGACACTCGCCGTTTCACGTTCGCTTTCCCCTATTACCTCCCACACGTATTCAAAGCGCTCATTGAGCGTTGTCAGCGCGAGCAGTTGGATGGCTTGATCAGTTGATAGCCCAGCCACGCGCTCCAACGCCTCCTGGTCATAACCGGGGTTCAAAAGCCCATCAGACCTGTCAATCAGCCGTTGAGCACTGTCGAATATACCCAAGAGCCAGCCGATACATTGGAATTGGGAGATTCGGACTGACCGGTATTCCTCACTTGGGCCGTTTATCTCGACGGAGACCACGGTTTCTCTTTCGAGATGGCTAACATTGATGCAATAAGACATCGCTACTTTCCTTTTATTGTTATTATATGCAATGACTATAATATCCCACGAACCTTTTCCCCGTTGCAAGGATAAATTCATTGCCATTTTGTCAACTAACGACACGGCATAGTAAAATAATTTTTTACGACTTGTCCCGTTAAGCTAAACGCAAAAATGCTTCTGAAAGGTTGTCCGACGTTGGCCTAGCATATGAGGCAAGGCGAGTGAATTTATAATCCACAATAAGGGGAGGAGGGATATGAGTAGTTCGCAGGCGCTTGAACCACAGGTGGCATTCGAGCGCAATAAAGGACGTGAGATTCACCCAGCCATTGGGTTATTCATGGAGTGCCTCCTGAAGTCCTGTTCAGAAGTCGACTGGATGTGATTAACCACTTCGGGGTGTGGTTTAACGAGGTTATCGGTGCGAGCGTTAGATGGGTTTGATCGACACCACATCGAAGTAGCGGAATTTCTTCTTTTTCGCCTCGCTCTTGGCTTCTTGCTCTGCAACAAATGTACTTAAGGTGTTGGCGTCGTAAGTGAAAACTTCGACGGCTCCTTCGAACTCTTTGGTTGCGTGCAGCGTTACCCTCAGTTTCGGAGAGAGTGGTTTCCCGGCGGGGCGGGGCTTTGGGCTATTTCGTTGCGCCGAGACGATTAGAGACTCAGGTGCTTTCGGCGGTGTTGGATCAGGTTCAGATGGATTGGATGAGCCAAGCAGCGCTTGGCGCATCTCCTCTTCGCTTAAATCGGCGTTCATGTTGGATGTCTCATCACACTAAGAAGCGGGCGGTATGCGTAGCGGATTTTAGCATCCTCTCTCCCTGAATGGGGGGTAGGTGGCAACCGAGCGAAGCGCTCACTGGCAATGATTTGGAGTCTTCCTACACGCGAGTTCTAATGCGTCTGCTGGCGTCAGGGAATATCCAACCCTACATCCGAGAAACATCCGTCACCAATGACACAGATCTATCCTTTCTGTATCCCCAACGAGTAACTGCCGTTCAGGCAAAGATGTCAGTTGTCCTCGTTGCCGTTCGCCCCCCAGTAGTCGTTGAACTATTTTCGCTGCACCAACAACGCGGCTGTTTCAGCGAGCGCCTAGTCTTTGCGGCGCAGTTCGCGCTCAAGTTCCTGAATGTGTTTCTTGTCCTTGCAAGACTGTTCACGATCTTCTTTTTGCTGGGCCTTTTCCGATTTCTGGCCGGTGATGAAGGCTTGCTGCCAAGCAGTGATTTGTTCGGGGTAAAGGCCTTTGCGGCGGCAATACTCGCCCAGGTTGATCTCGGACAAAGCAGCCGCTTCAAGGACGACAGCAAACTTGGTTTCGGCTGACCAGTTCTGAGTCGATTGCTTATTTTCGGACACTGCACTTCCTTCGGGAACGAGCTGCTTGCGCCAGTTGGACAAATACATTTCGCTGACCCCTTCGCGCCGGGAAACCTCGGCCATCGACAGGTTCAGCGGGGGAAGCGGCATCTTGGTTAATGTGGCTCTGCGTTCAGGTGAATAGTACGGCACGACCAGTCTCTTTCCGCCCCCCGGTATGCTTTTTTAGGAAAAATCGAGAAGGCGATAACTATCCTGACACCGGGGGGGAGCACGGTCTCCTAGCGTCGATATAGAAACCCAATCTCACGTTTCTACACACTCTGGGCCGGTAGCTGCCTGTAATGAAGAATTGCTCTCGCCCCAAAGCAGATGTTGCGGCGTGCCGAATTCCTGAGGGCCGCCGTTGCACGGTCCTTGATTTTCCTTGGCGTCGGAGTCGTGGCGGCTTTCGTATTGCCGGGGTTGTGGGGACTGATCGCGACGGCGGCGCCTGAGGGGGGCATGGTTAGCCAAGGCATTACCCCTGTGCGCGCGCAGAAACGGTTACCGTAAGCTCAGCGAGACATCTCTTGATGACCCGCAGCTTTGAGAGCGCTGACCGTTTCTATTGCTTCTGCGGGTCAAATTGCTTGTCTCGAATCAGGAGCGCCGGTATTACGCCGCAGATGAAGTAGGCAGCACCCATGACCAGAAAGCCCACGCCGATCGAGCCCTGCGATGCGAGATAGCCGATGGCCGCAGGAGCGATCGCTGCGCCCAGGCGGCCAATATTGTAGGCACCGCCTACCGCAGACCCTCGGAATTTCGCCTCAAAGCTTTCAGTCATGTAGGTGGCATTTACACCGTATGGAATGCCATATAAAAATCCGAACACTACCAGCATCCAAAGTATGTTTTCCGGGCTCTGGAACAGCACGATCACGGGCAGAAAAACCGCAGTTCCTAATGCACCGAAGGCGAACACGGCACGGCGACCAATCTTGTCCGCAGCCAGTCCAGCGAGAATCTTGCCCAGGATCATGGCGGTATAGGTGCCAACCATATAACCGGTCATGGATTTGAGGTTCATGCCCAGTTCGCTTTCAAGGTACGTTGGCAGCCAGTTGTTTACGCCGTAGTAGCCAAATTGCAGGAAGCCGGCGGTCAATGCCCAGGAGATAAACATGAAGCGTGCCTTTGGATCATTGAAGATCTGCTTGTACTTGCTTTCGCGTTTACCCGAAGCCCGATTCTGAATGCCCTGGACTTTTTGTTTGGCTCGCTCGGCTTGAGCGTTGATCCAGGCTTGTGGTTCAGGCACGAATCGCTGCATCACTACCGCCATAATTACCGGGATAATGGCGACGTAGAACAACACGCGCCAGCCATGGATCGGCAAGATCCAGCCCGCCAGCAGTGTCGCGACGATGTAGCCCACCGACCAGCCCGCTTGCAGCGTACCTAATACGGTCGTGCGGTAGCGGGTCGGCACGTATTCGGCCATCAGGGTGTTGCAGGCGACATAGAGGGCACCGATTCCCAATGATGCGACGAACCGGGTAAATGCGAATTGCCAATAGTTTTGCGTAAGCCCGAGAATGGCCGTGCCTACCGAAAAAAGCACGATACTCCAGACGACGGTCTTGACCCGGCCGAACCGATCGCAGGCCCATCCACCGTAGATGCCACCGATGGCCATGCCAGCCAGCGTGAAGCTTCCGAGGCTGCCGGCTTCGACATTGGTCAGGCCAAATTCGGCCTTCAGGCTGTTTAGGCTGTAGGAGAGCAGCATCAGATCAGCACCGTCGATCAACAATCCAAGAAAGCAGAATGCGAATACCAACACCCAGATGTTTTTTTTGGTCAATGACTGAGCATTGGCCTGAGCAGCAGCGTCCATCAGGTCACCTTATTGTATTTATGGGAACAGGGGAGGGCTTGAGTCAGCGTCTATTTGGAGGTTTCAGCCTTGAGCGTCGCGAATCATGTTTCGGGCGATGACCAGCTGTTGAATTTGTGTGGTGCCTTCATAGATTCGGAACAGGCGCACGTCACGGTAGAAGCGTTCAATGCTGTACTCACTGACGTAGCCCGCGCCACCGTGGATCTGCACGCCGCGGTCGGCGACTCGGCCGCACATCTCGGTTGCGAACATCTTGGCGCAGGAGGCTTCGGTACCAATGTTCAAGCCTTGGTCGCGCTTTTGTGCAGCGTCCAGGACCATGCAGCGTGCGGCGTAAATTTCCGCCTTGCTGTCGGCGAGCATCGCCTGGATTAGCTGGAACTCGGCAATCGGCTTGCCGAATTGCTTGCGCTCAATGGCGTATTGAAGGGAGTCAGCGAGCATTCGCTCTGCTGCGCCAACGCTCAAGGCCGCGATATGCAAGCGTCCCTTGTCCAGCACTTTCATGGCAGTTTTGAAACCCACGCCCTCGACACCGCCGATCAACTGAGTCGCGGGTACGCGAACGTTTTCAAAGATGACATCGCTGGTATGTGCGCCTTTCTGGCCCATCTTGTGATCGCATTTGCCCAACGAGATGCCTGGGGTGGTGCGTTCCACGATGAACGCGCTGATACCGCCAGAGCCTTTAATACCCGCGTTGGTGCGCGCCATCACGGTAAAAATGTCGGCGTGGGGGGCATTGGTAATGAAGCGCTTGGTGCCGTTGATCACATAGTGATCACCGTCGCGAACGGCGGTGGTTTTCAACGACGCGGCATCGGAGCCGGAATCGGGTTCGGTCAGGCAGAAGGCACTCAAGAGCTCGCCAGACGCGAGGCCTGGAAGGTACTTGTTTTTCTGCTCCTGGCTGCCGTCCAGCAGGATGCCGATGGAGCCGATACCATTATTGGTGCCGATGTAGGAACGGAAGGCCGGGGAGGTGCGCCCCAGTTCAAAAGCAATATTGACCTCTTCCTCCATCGTGACACCCATGCCGCCGTACTCTTCCGGGATGGTCAGCCCGAACAAGCCCATTTCCTGTAACTGCGCAACAATGTCATCCGGGATATTGTCAGTCTCGGCCACCTCGTTTTCCCGCGGAATCAACGCTTCATTCACGAACTGGCGGAGAGAGTCCAGCAGGATTTGCAGGGTTTCGGTATCACGGATCATGTGCGCTCCTCATGGCTCCCAAGCGAGCCGATTAATCAGGCGCCACTACCGTTGCGTCAGCGAGCGGTGGCGCCAATGTTATTGACCATATCAATCAGCCGGGGGCCGATATCGTCCACGAGTTTTTCTCGCGGCAACTGAAAGCTGGGGCCGCCACAATTGAAAGTCAGCAGCCCGTATTGCGGGTGTAGCAGCGGCACTGCGACGGAATTGACGTCGCGGTGCCATTCACCGATCGAAACGCAAAACCCATAATCGGCGTAGTCCCTGAACGCACGGTCAAGCCCTTTGCGAATCACCGGCCATTGCTCGGCTTCACGCTGGCGAATGTGGTCCAGCAAAAACTCTCGCTCGGTTTCCGGCATCGCCGCCAGGCAAGCGCGACCCATTGAGCTCTGCGCCAGAGGCAAATAGCTGCCGGTCTGGCGGCGCATGGTCATGTTGCCCTGGCCTTGCACCACGTCGACGTAGACCATCTGAAGACGGTCGCGGGCAGCCATGGCGACAGCGGCTTGAGCGTGATTTGCCAGCTCCTCCATCAAGGGATGGGCCACCGCGCGAATCGACAGGTTCGAGAGCATTGCGTAGCCAAATCCCAATACGCCCACGTCCAGCTGGTATTTGCCCGAGTGCACCTCGCGCTTGAGACATCCAAGGCGCATCAACGTATTGGTCAGGCGCGTCACGGTCGGCTTGGGCAGTCCCGTCATCCGGGCCAGATCCTGATTGCCGAGCACGTTAGTCCGAGGCGTAAAGCACCTCATCAGCTCCAGTCCGCGAGCAAGTGCCGTTACAAACTGTCCGCCACTTTCCTCCTCACTCATGCCGCTTGCCGGGTCGACATTACCCATTCTCAACAAGCCCGCCTCGTCTGTTCCAGTTGCAGTGGATAGGGGCTGGGCTGACTTGATGCGTGCCATGTTAGGACCTCAATTCTGAAAAATGCAAGAAAATAAAATCAAGTTTCGCACAGCGAAACTTGAATTGCCATTACCTTTTATTCGGATCTGTCCTAATAAATCCCATTGATTGCTAGGACTAGACCAAAGTTTGACGATCGGTTGTTTACAGATCGTCCAGACAATCCCTATGATAAATCATTAATTCGGTATCTGGTTTCGCCTGGCGAAACAAATAGAGGAACGTATGAGCTCCCCACTCGATTCTGTCGTGTCCCTGCAAATTCGCGATGACGCAGTCGCACTTGTCCAGATTTCCCGGCCTGATGCCAAAAATGCGCTTAACGCCGCGGTGCGTGCGCAACTGGCCGAGCATTTTCGAGCCTTGGCCGTTGACCCCCGCGTTCGCGCCATTGTTCTGACAGGAGGCGAGCACTGCTTCGTCGCGGGCGCCGACATACGCGAATTCGCCGACGCCACGCCGATCGAGATGTATCTGCGCCATACCGAATATCTGTGGGAGGCCATCAGCCGCTGCCCAAAACCGGTGATCGCCGCGGTAAACGGCTTTGCCTTGGGCGGTGGATGCGAGCTGGCGATGCACTGCGACATCATCGTCGCCGGGGAATCGGCCCGCTTCGGTCAGCCGGAAGTCAAGTTGGGGCTGATGCCGGGTGCCGGTGGAACCCAGCGTCTGGTCCGTGCCGTGGGCAAGTTCAAGGCGATGCGTATCGCCCTCACGGGCTGCATGGTTCCGGCCCCCGAAGCGTTGGCCATCGGTATGGTCAGCGAGATGGTAAAGGACGAACAAACCATCCCGCGCGCGCTGGAACTAGCGGCGCAGATTGCCGCGCTGCCTGCCTTGGCAGTGTCTCAGATCAAGGAAGTCATCCTCGCCGGTGCTGATCTGCCGCTGGACAGCGCGCTGGTCCTCGAGCGCAAGGCGTTCCAGCTGTTGTTCGACTCCAAGGACCAGAAAGAGGGCGCTCGTTCCTTTCTGGAAAAGCGTCCAGCCAACTTTGTCGGAGAGTAATTCATGGCACGAATAATCAATCATATGGCGATTGTCGGTGCGGGCGTGATGGGGACCGGAATTGCGCAAATTGCGGCCCAGGCAGGTGTGCAAGTCACGATCTTTGATAATCGTGACGGCGCGGCTCAAGCGGCCCGTGAAAGCTTGAAGCAAACCCTGGAAAAACTGGTCAGCAAGGGCAAGATCGCCGAGGGTGATGCGCAGGCCACCCTTGATCGTATTCATGTGGCAACGTCTTTAGCGCAGCTGGCGAAGGTTGATCTGGTGGTTGAAGCCATCATCGAAAATCTTGAGGCCAAACAGGCCTTGCTGGGCGAGCTGGAAGCAGTGGTCGACGCTGATTGCATCCTGGCGTCCAATACGTCGTCGCTGTCGGTGACCAGTATTGCCCGCAAATGCCAACACCCAGAGCGCGTGGCGGGCTTCCATTTCTTCAATCCCGTACCGCTGATGAAAGTGGTCGAGGTGATCGACGGCCTGGCGACCGATCCGCAGATCGGCGACTGCTTGCAGGCATTGGCTGACCGCGTGGGCCATCGTGGTATTCGCGCCAAGGACACCCCGGGGTTCATCATCAATCATGCGGGTCGTGCCTATAGCACCGAAGCCCTGCAAATGCTCAAGGAAGGCGTTGCCGGGCCTGGCGAGATCGACCGTATCCTGCGTGAGGGCATGGGTTTTCGCATGGGGCCGCTGGAGCTGTTCGACCTGACGGCGCTGGACGTTTCTCACCCGGTGATTGAATCGATCTACAACCAGTTTTATCAGGAACCACGCTATCGACCCGCGGCGCTGACCCGGCAGATGCTGGAGGCCGGATATATCGGCCGTAAGGCAGGACGTGGCTTCTATCGCTATGCCAACGGGCAGATGGTCGAGCCGCCGTTGCCGCAGCCTGTACCGGAAGTCGACGCGATGCCTTCCGTATGGCTCGGCACCGAGTGTGACGACGATCGTGTCGCGTTGACTGCTCTGCTGGAAACCCTGGGCGCGACGGTGGAGCAGGGCGCTACACCAGGCAGCGAGGCGCTTTGCTTGCTCGCACCGTACGGCCTGGATGCGTCCGCTGCCGCCAGCCGGTTCGGCACCGATGCAACGCGCACGGTCTGTATTGATCTGTTGCCCGAGCTTGGTCGCCATCGCACTTTGATGCCGACCCCTGCGACCCGCGCCGATATGCGCGATGCCGCGCATGCCTTGTTCGCTCGCGACGGGGTCGGCGTCAGCGTGATCAATGACAGTGTAGGTTTCGTCGCCCAGCGTGTGCTGGCGCTGATCGTCAATCTGGCGGGCGATATCGTTCAACAACGGATCGCCAGTGTCGACGACCTGGATGAAGGTGTGCGCCGTGGTTTGGGTTACCCCCGGGGGCCGCTGGCCTGGGGCGATAGCCTGGGCGCCAAACGCCTGCTGACTATTCTTGAACGCATGACTGAGCTGACTGGCGACCCGCGTTATCGCCCGAGTCCCTGGTTGCGCCGTCGTGCGTCCCTGGGCTTATCGCTGCGTCACATTGAATCGACGCTGAACTGACCTCTGCCTTAAGGAGTTTCCATGCTCGACGCCTATATCTTCGCAGGACTGCGCACTCCCTTCGGTCGCCACGGTGGCGCACTCGCGCCGGTTCGTCCGGACGATCTTGCCGCTCTGGTTATCCGTGAACTGCTCGCCCGCCACGCTATCCCCGGTGATGCCATCGAGGACGTCATTCTCGGTAACACCAACCAAGCGGGGGAGGACAGTCGAAATATTGCCCGCCATGCGGCGCTGCTGGCCGGTCTGCCGATAACGGTGCCCGGGCAGACAGTCAATCGTCTTTGCGCCAGTGGCCTGGCGGCGGTCATTGACGCTGCGCGTGCGGTCACCTGTGGCGAAGGCGAGCTGTTTGTCGCCGGCGGCGTGGAGAGCATGTCCCGCGCGCCGTTTGTCATGGCCAAGGCAGAAACCGCCTACAGCCGTGACTTGACGGTTTTTGACAGCACCATCGGCGCACGCTTTCCCAACCCCAGGATCATCGCTGAGTTTGGTAACGACAGCATGCCGCAGACTGGCGACAACGTCGCTCGCGAATACGGCATCGGCCGTGAACAGGCGGACCTCTTCGCTGCCAACTCCCAAGCCCGTTATGAAGCCGCGCGACTGTCAGGTTTCTTTGCACAAGAGCTGTTGGCCGTCAGCGTTCCCACCGGCCGCAAGACACCGCCCCATATCGTGGAACAGGACGAACACCCCCGTCCGCAATCCGATCTCACGGCATTGGCCCGACTTAAGCCCTTATCCGAAGGCGGAGTGGTCACGGCCGGCAATGCGTCCGGCGTAAACGACGGCGCAGCCATGCTGTTGATTGGCTCCAAAGCGGGCGGTGAGATCCATGGTCTGGAGCCGATGGCGCGTATTTTGTCCGCAGCCGCCGTCGGTGTTGCTCCGCGTATCATGGGCCTCGGGCCGGTTGAGGCGATCAACAAAGCCGTAGCACGCGCCGGGCTGAGCCTGGCGGAGATGGACATCATCGAGATCAACGAAGCCTTCGCTTCCCAAGTGCTGGGCTGCCTCAAGGGGCTGGGTCTGGACTTTGATGACCCACGTGTCAATCCCAACGGCGGAGCCATCGCAGTCGGCCATCCGCTGGGCGCATCAGGTGCGCGGCTGGCACTCAGCACGGCTCGCGCCTTGCAAGTGAGTGGCAAGCGCTATGCAGTCGTCAGTCTGTGCATCGGTGTTGGCCAAGGGCTGGCGATGGTTATCGAGCGCGTATGAGCTCGCCAAATAAAGGTGAAATGAAATGGGTGCTTTGACCGGATACCGCGTGCTTGACCTGAGCCGCGTATTGGCCGGTCCCTGGTGTGGCCAGACGTTGGCTGACCTGGGGGCTGAAGTCATCAAGATTGAACGACCCGGCGCGGGCGACGATACCCGTGGTTGGGGCCCGCCGTGGATGAGTGATGGAAACGAAGAATCCACTCAGGAAGCTTCGTATTACCAATCGACCAACCGTGGCAAGTTATCGGTGGCACTCAACCTGGCCACGGCCGAAGGGCAGGAATTGGTGCGTGCGCTGGCCGCCAGTTGTGACGTGCTGATCGAAAATTACAAGGCTGGCTCCCTGGCGAAATACGGGCTGGACTATTCAAGCTTGTCGCAAATCAATCCGCGGCTGGTGTACTGCTCGGTAACGGGCTTCGGTCAGACCGGCCCGCGCGCCGCGGAGCCCGGCTACGACTTCATAATCCAGGGCATCGGCGGGCTGATGAGTATCACCGGTGAGCGCGACGACTTACCGGGGGGTGGTCCGCAAAAAGTAGGGGTGGCGTTTTCAGACCTTATGACCGGGCTTTATTCCACCGTCGCCATCCAGGCGGCATTGCTCAGTCGCGAGAAGACCGGCTTGGGCCAGCATGTCGACATGGCATTGCTGGACGTGCAAATCGCCACGCTGTGCAACCAGAGCCAGAATTATCTCGCCTCTGGCAAGCCCCCCGGGCGCTATGGCAACGCTCATGCAAATATTGTTCCTTATCAAGTGTTTCGTGCCAGCGATCGCGATTTCATCATTGCCTGCGGCAATGACAGCCAGTTCATCTCGCTGTGTGATGCGATCGGACTCCCGGAGTTGCCTAAAGATCCGCGCTTTGCCCGCAACGCGAACAGGGTGGCGAACCGCGAGGAGATCATCGGGATTCTCTCGCAACATTTCCTGACTCGCTGTGCCGATGAATGGGTGGAACGGGTCCATCCGCAGGGTGTGCCAGTGGGCGCGATCAACAGCATCGCTCAAGCGCTGGACGAGCCACAGGTGAAGGCGCGAGAGATGCTGGTGAACATTCCTCACCCGTTGAACCCGGACTTTGTCACGGTGGGCAGCCCTATAAAACTGTCGGGTACGCCGGTGGAATATCTGCGCGCCGCGCCCATGTTGGGTGAGCATACCGACGAAGTGCTCAAACGCCGACTGGGTCTGGATGACAACCGCCTGGCCGAATTGAAAGCTCAAGGTGTCATCGAACAACTCGGCGACTCGTCCGGTTGAGCCGCACAAGTCTGGTCAAAAGATTTTTTTCTGAAGGGAGCCCGTAATGAAAGTCCTCGTAGCCATCAAGCGAGTGGTTGACTACAACGTGAAGGTTCGCGTCAAGGCGGACAATTCCGGCGTCGACCTCGCTAACGTGAAGATGTCGATGAACCCGTTCTGCGAAATCGCAGTGGAAGAAGCCGTACGCCTGAAAGAGCTCTCCATAAAAGAAGGGCGCATTGCGACTGAAATCGTCGTCGTCTCCGTCGGCCCGTCCACCGCTCAAGAGCAACTGCGCACCGCGCTGGCTCTGGGTGCCGATCGCGCCATCCTCGTCGAGTCCGCTGAAGACCTGACTTCCCTGGCCGTTGCCAAACTGCTGAAAGCGGTTGTCGACAAGGAACAGCCTCAGCTGGTGATCCTTGGCAAACAAGCCATCGACAGCGACAACAACCAGACTGGCCAGATGCTCGCTGCATTGAGCGGCTACGGTCAGGGCACGTTCGCTTCGAAAGTCGAAATCAGCGGCGACAGCGTTGCCGTGACTCGCGAAGTCGACGGCGGCGCGCAGACGGTTTCCCTGAAACTGCCAGCCATCGTCACTACCGACCTGCGTTTGAACGAGCCGCGCTACGCGTCCCTGCCAAACATCATGAAAGCCAAGAAGAAGCCTCTCGAAGTGCTGACTCCGGACGCTTTGGGCGTTTCCACCGCCTCCACCAACAAGACCGTGAAAGTCGAAGCGCCAGCTGCACGCAGCGCGGGTATCAAGGTCAAATCGGTGGCTGAACTGGTCGAGAAACTGAAAAACGAAGCGAAGGTAATCTAATCATGACTATCTTGGTAATCGCTGAGCACGACAACAAGGTTGTGGCTCCTGCTACCCTGAACACCGTTGCTGCTGCCGCTAAAATCGGTGGCGACATCCACGTTCTGGTTGCAGGCCAGGGCGTTGGCGCCGTGGTTGAAGCCGCTGCGAAAATCGCTGGCGTGAGCAAAGTATTGGTAGCTGACAACGCTGCCTACGCTCACCAGCTGCCGGAAAACGTAGCGCCTCTGGTTGCAGAGTTGGGCAAGGGCTACAGCCACATCCTGGCTGCCGCGACTTCCAACGGCAAAAACATCCTGCCGCGCGTTGCCGCTCAGCTGGACGTTGACCAGATCTCCGAGATCATCTCGGTCGAAAGCGTTGACACCTTCAAGCGTCCGATCTACGCCGGTAACGCCATCGCGACCGTTCAGTCGAACGCTGCGGTCAAAGTGATCACCGTGCGTGCCACCGGTTTCGACCCGGTCGCTGCTGAAGGTGGTTCGGCTGCCGTTGAAGCGGTTGCTGCTGCGCACAACGCCGGCACGTCGAGCTTCGTTGGCGAAGAACTGGCCAAGTCCGATCGTCCGGAACTGACCGCTGCCAAAATCGTCGTTTCCGGCGGTCGCGGCATGCAGAACGGTGACAACTTCAAACACCTGTACGCCCTGGCCGACAAGCTGGGCGCTGCCGTCGGTGCTTCCCGCGCCGCGGTCGACGCAGGTTTCGTACCCAACGATATGCAGGTCGGTCAGACCGGCAAGATCGTTGCTCCACAGCTGTACATCGCGGTCGGTATCTCCGGCGCGATCCAGCACCTGGCCGGCATGAAAGACTCCAAAGTGATCGTTGCGATCAACAAGGACGAAGAAGCGCCGATCTTCCAGGTGGCCGATTACGGCCTGGTGGCGGACCTGTTCGAAGCCATCCCTGAACTGGCCGCAAGCGTTTAAACGTTTGCTGACGTTGAAGCGAATGGCGATCCGGGGCTATTTCGATAGCCCCGATTTCTGAGTGATGGTCGGTCTTTCCAGATAAGTCGATCGCGAGACTGAACCAGCGTACGCCAGATACGTGTGCCATCTAATCCGGGTTTCCATCGTATTTTCTTATATATGGACTTTCTAAATTGGCTTACCTCAATGAATTATCGAGTTTGCTGTTGGATTCGTACTCTTTAGAACTGTTGAATGCCATCGACCGAGCTCATACAGAATGGCAGGCCACTGTTAATCATCTCCGTCGCGCAACGGATGACGAATGGTCAGCGGAATTAGATCGAATGGACCAGCTGGAGGCCCGGTTCAGAGCTTTGCAGGATCAACTCTGCGAACACCTCCGGTCTGCAGTAGTCGGTGCGAGGCCAGTCTAGCCCGCTGCTGCAGGTGGCGATCACGCTGTAATTTTCCCCCTGTAACCTTCCAGTGTTTTATATCGCTTGGAAAAATAATCTTTTTCACTTTCTGGGCAAGCCCCTAGGCTAAGGAGTCTTCGGCCGCGATGACTTTCTCTTGCGCAGAAAGGCAGTGAAAAAATATCAAGTTTCTCGGCGGTGCCTCTTGTTTCCAGATTTTATATTTCGACATATCGATCGAGGTCATTATCAAGCGTGGATAAATATTCCCTCAACGTTGATGGTCCACGTATTTTTGGCTGCAAAACTTGCTCATCGGATGGATTAGGAACTTGGGCAGCGACGTAATGCGCCTGCCAGCCGCTAAGGACATGATGATCCCCGTCGATTCAATGTTTCCGGTGTTTACCTCACACAACGGAACCGGAAGAAACTTGTGGAAGCTATAACAGCGTGAATTCAAAGCTGGCGCTGCGGCCGCTGGGCGGGAGTTTCAGCAGCAACGATGTCGCGCCTTGTTCCAAGGCTCCATGACAGCAGGCTCTGAAACGCTCCGTAGTTGTTTGATCAATCTAACAATGGAAATGGACCATGTGGTCGGTCATAAGAAATCTCCTCTATTCCTACCAACATTCTCCGGTTAATAATTGACCGCATCGGCTGCTTACCAACCAAACTCTGGCAGATTTTACGTAGCAACGCAGGCTTCAAAACGGCGAATGCGTTTTCACACAGCCTGGACCCAGAGAAGACCTTCATGGCAGGTGACTAAATGGTCGAAAGGTCTTTACCTAAGTAATTATTCTGGTGTCATGAGCACAGCGATCGTCATATTGATGAACTCCTCGTTCTTCCCTATTGTTTCCAGCGCACTGCGCACGTTGTCCACAACGTCACCTGATCAAACGTTGTTCGAGCTAAGGCGTTATCCGCGTGTATGCCCACATGAATGGGAGTGGCAACGCTAGCCGAATACTCCAGGACCTAGAAAGGTCAGGAACGCGATGCTCAGGCACATTATGGGCCTGACACTTTTCGCATTTTAGTGAGTGATGCGCTGGACGACTTCAGGCGAGCGCCAGGACTGGATGCGCCGGTGCGACTGCATGCATCTAGCGTGGAAGCCGATGCGACGCTGATGCTATGGGCGTTACTCCATAGCAGGGCGTGGGTACTCAGCTCGTTTGATGACGCGTCGCGATTTGTGAGTTTGCGCCAAGGATTGAAGCCCATCTGCTTCGCTCGATCCAAGCAAGGTTGTTACAGGACGGCTACGCGGATGATGCGATCAAAGAGGACTTTTTGGGCTGGGAGATTGGCCTGTGTCCGGGTGGTGAGTGAACCTTAGTCTTGAGTTACGCCTAAATGGTATCGGCCGCACTCCCTTAGTCATTGCCACCTGGTGAGCCTCATCTCCTTGCTGGAGCAGGCCTTGTTCAATCTGTTGACGAGGCCGCCAATTGGCCTAACAAACATGCCCCTGGTCGATTTTTTCCAGCGTCTCCTTTACCGAGATATACCCCGTTTCCGAGCAAGCAAACTCGATCGGTGAACGGCCACCGAACGCCGTCTTGGGTTGACTCAGCCAAGCTTCAGACTTTGCTTTGTTGCCAAATACCGCCTCGGCTTGGTGTTGAACCAACTCAACATAATTCATTTGCTGACTCACTTGAGACCCATTGGTGATGGCTGGAGGCACTCTGTTTTAGCGCTTTTCTGTGCGACAGTAGGAGTATACCTATAACTGCCGTAGCCGCATGATGGCGCCTGTGATGCCTTGAGCATTCCGGCCCAGCGTTTCCATGGCCGCAATTGCGTTAGCGGCAACGCTCCCCACTCCATTCTCAGAAAGCCACTTGGTCACCTCCTCAATGGCCGCACATATGGCGTGCTGGTTGTGCAGGAGTAGCGTGAGTGCGTCTGCTGTGGCGATGCGGGCCTCAGAGTTATCTGACATGGGTATCTTCCTTGAGTAAGTGTTGCGGGAAGACTAGCTGAACTCGCCACTGGCTCGAACCACTTCTCCAGATTCGCTGACACTTGGGCAATTACCTTGACTTGACCACCCATTTGCATTCGACCTTACAAACGTCTGCGCTGGATTTGACCCGCCCCCCTTGGTAAACATGACCGGCAGTGAACGGCCAGATGCTGCCCGCCAGGAAGGGCAGCAGTCGGCCAGAAGCAGCCTCTCACGTAGTGGTGCACTTTTGCCGCGTTTGGCCTGTCCTACCAAAGACCGGTCTGATGAACTTGCGCTCATAGCTCATGATGCACCTCGAATCGTCCGCGAACTTGAAGGCGGCGATGGACTCCGAGTCGATCATGGGCTGCTCGCGGTAGCGCTCGCACTTGGCAAAGCTTGTAAAGGTGAACATCGCTATTGCGATATTGTTGGCACCCTCGGACGGTAGGAAGTAGCCGTGATGCCGGCCACCAAACCTTTCCACCAAGGGAATTCACAGCTTCGCGTAGTGCTCGAACTCTTTGATCTTGTAGGGATCGAGGACGTATCTCAGATAACAAGTAACCATGTGTTCTCTCCACAAACGTTATGGTGTTGGACGGGTTATAAAAAGGTCTGGTTCAGAACAGCGGCGGCCTGGCTCAGACCGTCGTTATACGGCCAATGGCATCGCGAGTTCACCCAACTCATGTTGTCCCAGGTGGTAGGCGATCCATTTCTGGTCCCGTTGCCCGCCCAGTTGCCGATAAAACGCTTCGGCGGGCTCGTTACCGAGCATCACGTCCCACTTCAACCGCCCGGCCCCGCGAGCCAGCGCCCAGCGTGCGATGTAATGCATCAGCGCCTTGCCCAGACTATTGCCACGGCAATGCGGTGTGACGTACAGCTCCTTCAACAGCACCGTCGGCTGCAGATCGAAGGTGAAGGGAATTTCGAGTACGACAGCATAGCCGGCGATCTGCCCCTCCCATTCGGCGACAACGATGTGGCATTGAGCATTTTCGCCAAAGGCACGGGCCCGCAGTGCATCTGCGTCGACCTTGAACTCGTCGAGGTAGTCTTCAAAATGCGCCAAGGCCCGCATCAATTCAATAAGGGTCTCTGCGTCATCCGGGCGCGCCGGACGCACCCGTCCCCCCGGCCTCAGCATGCGCAGGAAACTCCATGGACAGTGGCGTTTTCCAAAGAGTCGGTGCCATCCAAGGGCAGCCCTTCGTCGAGCCAGCCAGTGACACCCCCCAGCATTTCCTTTACCGCATAGCCGAGACCGGCCAGGCGTATCGCGGCCCGGTGCACTCCGTTGCAATGAGGGCCGGCGCAATAGACCACGAACAACGTGTCGGGTGGAAAGTCGGCCATGCGCTCGGCAGTGATGTCACGGGTAGGAATATTGCTCGCGCCCGGCACATGCCCTGCAAGGTAAGCCTCATGACTTCTGACATCCATGAGGACATAGTCAACTTCGCCCCGTTCCTGGCTGTGGTAGACGTCGGAACAGTCAGTCTCGAACGCCAGGCGCTGGCTGAAATGCAGCAAGGCGGCTGAGGGAGTTGCGGCAGATGTTTCACGGATTAGGCTAGTCATGGTGATCACTCGGTGATTGAGAGTGGCCCCATTGTAGGAGCCCGCCGGATACCGCTACAGTGGCGCACTAGACAGCGACCGGTGATTTTCCGCCAATGTATCAAGATCCAGGATTAGTGGCTGTGCTGGCTTACGACGGCCTGTGTACCTTCGAATTCGGTATTGCCGTGGAGATTTTTGGGCTACCGCGCCCGGAGTTTGATTTTTCCTGGTACAGCCATCGCATCGTGGCTGTAGATGAGGGGCCGATGCGTGCACTCGGCGGCATGCAGGTCGTAGCTGATGCCGGCCTTGAATTGCTGGCCGCGGCTCGAACCATCATCGTACCGGGCTGGCGTAATCGGGAGGAGCGGCCACCGCAGGCGCTCCTGGACGCAATGCGTGCTGCTCATGATCGCGGGGCTCGACTGCTGTCGATCTGCTCTGGTGTGTTCGTGCTGGCCGCCACGGGCCTGCTGGACGGCAAGCGCGCCACGACGCACTGGCGATATACCAGTGAGCTGGGGGCCCGTTTTCCCGCCATTGAAGTAGACCCCGACGTACTTTACATGGACAGCGGCCAGCTCATTACCTCTGCCGGCAGCGCCGCCGGCATTGATGCGTGCCTGCATCGGGTCTGCCGGGACTTCGGCACGCAGGTGGCCAATACCGTTGCCAGGCGGCTGGTCATGGCGCCGCAGCGCTCGGGAGGGCAAGCACAGTTCATCCCTGCCCCTGTAGCGCAAGCACCTCGCGACGCCCTGGCACCCGTTATGGAATGGGCGCTGCAACACGCGGGCGAGCCGTTGTCGGTCAAACAACTGGCGGCCAAGGCGCTGATGAGCGAACGAACCTTTCTACGGCGCTTCAGCGATGCGACCGGCATGACGCCTAAAGCCTGGTTGCAGCAGGCACGCATGACATTGGCGCGTGAGCTGCTGGAAAGCAGCCGCCTGAGCAACGACCAGATTTCAGAGCGGTGTGGATTCGCGTCTGTTGACAGCTTCCGCGTGGCATTTCGCAAAGCAACGGGTGTGGCACCGAGCTTCTATCGTGAACGCTTCGGAGAACGAGGCGGCGCGAGGGCGTGATTACAGGCAACGCACTACCCATGGCTGGCGCTTGCGACAGGCAGCCTTGGGTCGTTTTCTGCCCATCGCGAGAGGCAGAAAACGACCCAAAGCAGGCACTCAATGCACTCGACCGAAGCCTACGTCCATGTTGACCTTGAGCAAGGTATTCTTCGTTTCAATCCCAAAAATCCCCAGCCAGATTTGTTCGAGAATGCGAAAAGCTACTAACCTCGCGGGCCTTGGCTCAAGATAATATTTCCAGAAGAAGCAGGTTTATCTGCGCAGTCGTCACTGGGTTATAAAATCGCGAATCGCCTGGATGATTTGAGTGGGCGCTTCCTCCATCAGCCAATGTCCTGCGCCCGGAATTACTAGCTCCTTGACGTTGTCTGCGGCATTGCGCATCACGATCGCTTCGTTGTTGCCGAAGGATTTTTCACCGCCTACGGCCAGCACCGGCATGGTCAGCTTTGTCTTCATAGACGCTTCGTTGTCCACAGCATCCTGGCGAATGCTGCGAAACTGGGCGAAGGCTGCGTGCATTGTACCGGGGCGGGCATAGAGTTTGGCGTAATGCTGGCGGGTGGCTTCATCGACCTTGGTACGATCACCCGCAAACTCGTTCCAGAAACGGTCAAGGTAAATGCGCTCACGGCCGGCCACCAGACGCTCGGCGTCTGGGCCGCCAAAGTCGAAGTGCCATAGCATTGGAGAGCGAACGATGTCGTTCCACGGCGGAATACCGGGCACCGGCGCGTCCATTACCACCAACCGATCGGTCAGTTGCGGATAGCGAGAGGCGTAGGCAAAGGCGACCATGGTACCTATATCGTGACCTATGATCACCGCATTCTCGATGCCCAGCGCCGCCAACACCCCACGAACGTCGCCCGCCTGGGTTTTCTTGTCGTAACCTTTCTCCGGAATCGACGATAAGCCCAGACCGCGGAGGTCGGGCACCACGATGGTATGATCCTTGGCCAGGTCGGCGGCCAATGGCGCCCACATGTCGCCGGTGTCGCCGAAGCCATGCAGCATCACTACGGCCGGCCCTTTGCCACCAACGCGCACATGGATTTTGGCGCCCTCTACCGCGATGTCTTGCGTATGAAACGTCGAAGGAAATGGCGTCACGTCAGCATGAGCTGGAAAGCTTACGGCAAATAGCATGGAAGCGATCAACAGGGCTCGGATCATCACGGTGTCTCCAGATGTGTGTAAATGGAGAAGCGTAGACCTACATGCGAAATTCGGATTTGCGAAGCTATATGTTTGTTTACTGGATGCGATTTTTCCCGCGAACCTACAGCGATATCATCTATTTGAGTGGCCGCTCATGGCCGAGACTGTGTAAAAACGTTTTTCAGCGCGACAGGTACTCAAAACCGGACTGGAAATCGCGCTTCTATGCGAAATCCACATCTGCTGACGGGCCAATAAATTTCAGATTGAACGTAGACGCGCACACTTCAATTTTGGCGAAGCGTTTTTTACACACTCTGGGCCGATTACTGCCGGCCACGACCAACCGTGGGCGACCAAAAGTGCCCTATAGGGGGGCGTCATAGATTTCCACCGTCAACATGCGCAGGGTTGGGTCGTCATGAACAACGATTACCCACCCCGTAAGCGATGGTAGATTGCGTCTTTTAACGTCCACGCTCGTACCTTAATTAGCTCAATTCCACCACAAGGCAGAGAAGTTCAGTGTAAGCGCCTGCTTGCTAATCCGCGAAAGTGACAGTGCCATTTTCAGCTGGTCGAGCTCCTAGAATGAAAAAGGCCTTAAAACGTTAGATATATAAATAGGTACGCTACCATGCTTTTTCCTCGCCCTCGACTATACTAGTCTTCGCCATTAGGAGGATTTACATGAAGTGTTTGATATGCAACGCTGAGGCGCCCTCGCAACTTAGGCCTGGGCTCTGGATTGAAACTCGCTGCGTGGGTGTGGTCATTTTCGGATATCAGCCGAATTAATGGGCAGGCTGTTCTCATCGAAATCGGGTTTTGATATCTCGCGCACTCGAGCCCGGCTTGAACAGGCTCGCGTGAACTACTCGGTGCCGCAAATATCCGGTTATGACTACAGTGTTTCATTACTTGGAAATAGCTAGCGTTAAATCTCTTCTTTGAACTCTGATGCTGCGCCAGATAGAAGCGTGCAATCTCAAGCGGCTGAGGTGATGGATGCTGTCACGGGCTTGCGTAACTGATCCAGTCGAGTCCATTCGTCGAGGCTTTCACGATAGAAGCGCCAGAGACCGAACAAGCCGTAAATTGCATGATTCGACCCTACTCCTGATAACCCATGCGCAGATGCAACTTGAGCGCTGGAATGTTATGCGTTTCGCAAACATCCACCACTTTGTTGCAGCCTTTCGCTTGCATCGCATGCCAGAGCTTGAGATGAGCGTCGACGGAGAGGACCGTGCCGAAGTAAGGCGGTGTCATTTCACACCAAACTCGAAAAACTCGTCTTCTTTAACCGGAAACCAGCAACCGTAATAGTGCTGCTTGTCACGACCGTGCGCTCGCTCAGCCAACGAACGTCACTGCTCCACGACGATGAGGTCCATGAGCGTTTTTACACCCTCTGAGCCAAGAGCTGCCGCGCGCGCATATCTACTAAAGCGGGGGGGGGGCGCCGGAAAGGTGGTCTGTCGCTGCCTGCGACATCTTGGTGGCGCGGAGTTGGGGGACTTCGCATAAAGCTATACGGGTCATCGATCAATTGTGGCCCACTGTTCGCGTTGCATCCGTCCCTGGAGCGCTTACTCACCCTAGTCTTATGCTAGGTTAGCGGGAGCAATATCCGCTCGCTGACAGGTTTAAGGGACAGCAGGTATTGCCGCATCACTCGTTCTGACGACGGGTGTAATGCAACAGTCGATCGGTTTCGGTCTTGACCACCAGGTAGCACTCGCAGCTGAGCCGTTCAAGGCGCGCTCTATCCAGAACCGTGATCTGGCCTCGGCTGTACTCGATGACGCCTTGACGCTGCAGTTTGCCGGCCGCTTCCGTGACGCCCTCGCGGCGCACGCCCAGCATGTTGGCGATAAGCTCCTGGGTCATGTTCAGGCGATTGCCGTGCAGGCGATCCAGCGACAACAGCAGCCATCGACACAGTTGCTGATCGATCGAATGGTGGCGATTGCACAAGGCGGTCTGTGACATCTGCGTGATCAGCGCCTGGGTGTAACGCAGCATCAGCAGGAGCAGATCGCCATGACGGTTGAATTCTTTCTTGAGTTTTTGCCCCGGCAGGCGAAATGCACCACCGGCACTCTGCACCACCGCCCGACTGGAGGTGCTTTCGCCCCCCATGAACAGCGCAATGCCGATCAAACCTTCGTTTCCGACCACGGCGATTTCTGCTGACGAGCCGTTTTCCGTAACATGCAGCAGGGAGACGATGGCATCGGTCGGGAAGTAAACGTGCCGCAAGGTGTCCCCCGGTTCATACAGCACATCCCCCAGCGCCAGAATGACCTGCTCCAGGTCCGGAACAAGACGCTGGAGGTCGACGGTCGGGAGCGCCGCCAGTAAATGATTGTGGCTTGGATCGGGGGAGGCATGCATGGCAGAGCATCCATGGCGGAACAGGGGCGTGCACGCTCAGGGTACTCCCATGCACGCCATGGCTGGTGCTCAATGTCTATTCATCGACGACATGCTCGTATTCCAGCGCCTGAGGCCTGGGTGCCCGGACGCGACAATCTACCCGGACCCAGTGCTCCAGACCGCCGTCCTCCAGTGTCAGCGTAGCGTCACTCAATGGCTGGCCGTCGAGGGTCATGGAGGTAGAGGTCGAACTGCCCTGACGCACATCAAAGTGGTAGAGGGTTTTGCCGAAGCGGTAGTGCAGGATGAAGCCCGGCCAGTCGACCGGTATCAGCGGTTCGATTCTGAGCGTGTGGCCGCTGCGTTGTACGCCCAGCAACGACTCGACAATTAGCCGGTACATCCAGCCTGCAGAACCGGTGTACCAGGTCCAGCCACCTCGGCCGGCATGGGGCGCGGCACCGTAGACATCCGCGGCCATGACATAGGGCTCGACCTTATAGGTCTCGATTTGAGCGTTGTTGGCAGGCGCGGCGGGGTTGATCAGATTCAACAGTTCCCAGGCTTTGCCGGCTTCACCCAACTGCGCAAACGCCATGCCCGCCCAAACGGCAGCATGGGTGTACTGACCTCCGTTCTCGCGCACGCCTGGCACGTAGCCCTTGATGTAGCCGGGGTCCAGGGCGCCCTTGTCAAACGGGGGATCGAGCAGCAACACGGCGCGGATGTCACGTTTGACCAGATGCTCATCCAATGACTGCATGGCCTTGATCTGACGTACGGCAGAGCCGGCCCCCGACAGCACTGACCAGCTTTGAGCAATGGAATCGATACGACATTCTTCATTGCTCGCCGAGCCGAGCATTTGTCCGTCATCGAACCAGGCACGGCGATACCAGGCGCCGTCCCAGGCCGTTTGATCAAGGTTGCGTTGCAGTGTCACCGCGCTGTCGCTGCAGCGTTTGGCAAATGCGTGATCACCGTGCAGGCGAGCGGTCAGCGCAAATTGCTCCAGCACCTGGTAGCTGAAGAAGCCCAGCCAGACACTTTCACCTGCACCCAGGTGACCGACGCGATTCATGCCGTCGTTCCAGTCACCGGAACCCATTAGCGGCAACCCGTGATGACCGCGGCGCAGGCTGTGTTCAATGGCCCGCACGCAGTGTTGATACAGGGACTCTCGCAGGGGCGATTCACCGGGGAGGTCATAGTAGGACTCTTCGCCGGCCACCAGTTGGCGTCCTTCCAGGTATCCGGCGACTTCTTCCAGCACACCCACGTCTGCGGTCATTTCGACATAGCGGTTGGTGGCGGCCACCAGCCACAAAAAGTCGTCGGAGCAGGAGGTGCGAACCCCTCGATTCATCGGCGGGTGCCACCAGTGTTGCACGTCGCCTTCCACATACTGATGGTCGGCGCACAGCAACAGGTGCGCTCGCACGGCTGCCGGATCGGCATGGATCATCGCCATGCTGTCCTGCAACTGATCGCGAAAACCGATGGCGCCACCTGACTGGTAGTAGCCGCTTCGGGCCTGGAAACGGCACGCGATGACCTGATACATCAACCAGCCGTTGACCATGACGTCGACCTCAGGCGCGCCCGTTTCAATACGAATCACCCCGAGCAATGAACGCCAGTGTTCCCGTACTTTATGCAATTCCTCGGCAGCGACCCGGCTGCCCCGATAACGCTGCACCAGCTGGGTGGCGGCGTTACTGGAAGACGCCGCCCCCAGCCGCAGAATGACTTCCCGTGTATCACCCTCGCCGAGTTCGATCGACACTTGCAGGGCGGCACAAGGGTCCAGACCGCCGCCCATGCGCCCGGACAGACCAGCGTGCTGCATTGCTGCCGGTGAGGCGAGGGTGCCAATGCGGCCAATGAATTCAGTACGGTCACCGCTGACACCGTGATCGATCGTGTCGGTGTCAAAGAACGCCACTCGCTCGGAAAACTCCACCGAATAGGCGTTGCGGGCGAAGAAGGCCCCGCTGGCGGGATCCGATTGGGTGACCACATGCATCGCCGATTTGCTGCGCAGATCGCCCAGCACCCATTCCACATACCCTGTGACCGACAATGACCGGTGGCGTCCCGAGCGGTTGCTCAACACTAGCCGCGAGAATTTGATCGGCGCATCCAGCGCCACGTAGATCCACAGCTCGCTGTAAATGCCGTCTTCTTCATGTTCGAACACGCTGTAACCGAAACCGTGACGGGTCTGGTACGGGCCTTGTCCGGGGCAGGGTTGAGGCGTTGCAGACCAGAAGTGCCCGGTCTCTTCATCGCGCAGGTAAATGGCTTCGCCGCTGCGATCGGTGACCGGATCGTTGTGCCAGGGCGTCAGGCGAAATTCATGGGCGTTTTCGGCCCAGGTATAGGCACTGCCGGCTTGTGAGACCACCGTGCCGAGATGGGCATTGGCGATCACGTTGACCCAGGGCGCAGGTGTCGGACCGGGCGCGAGCCCGGTGATGATGTACTCACCGCCATCGGCGCTGAAGCCGCCATATTCGTTGCTCAGCAGCAGGAAGGGACGATTCGGTCTTACCGGTGCCGGCCGAGCCTGAACATGCCGGGTCGCCACAAACGGCGCGTGCACCGGCGATACTTTGCGGCGATGAATCTGTTCGGACAGGCTGCCCAGATCTTCGCTCAGCACCAGCCTGGCAACCGATAGGAACAGCATGCGATCTTCATTCGACATCTGCTGCGCGGGGCGCACAAAAATTCCGCCCGGACGATCCAGCAGAGCGGCTTCACTGCCTGAGGTGATGAGGCCCAGGATCGCGTCCTGCAGTTGCTGGCGATAACCCGCCTGATCTTCGTTCCAGATCAACAAATCGACCACCAACCCTTTTTGCCGCCAGTAGGCGTGGGCCTGAACCAATTGCTGCACCAGGGCGATGTTGTCCAGGCTTTGGATTTGCAGCAGCACGATGGGTAGGTCGCCGGAGATGGCCTGACCCCAGAGCCCCGGCTGATTGCGGCGATTGGCAACCAACACCGCATGGTTGGCGCGCATCGAGGCGTTCGCGTAAAGCAACGACGAGGCCATCTGCTCGAACAGACGGGCATCGGACAATGAGGCGTTGAGCTGACGCAGAAGCACCTGGCTATGGGTCCAGGACAGGTCGAACACGCGGTCGGCGAGGTGGCGGTCACGGTATTTGTTGATGAGGTAGAGGCAGTCATCACGGCTGTCGGCGACACCGGTGACCAGGTCGATGGTGGCCTGTTGGCCAGGTTGCAGGGTAATCCTGCAGCGAATTGCGATCACCGGATCGAGGACCGGGCCCGCGCTGCCTGACAGGCGCTGGCAATCGGCATCAAGGGCGGCAGGTGACACAAGGCTGCGTCCTCGGCCGATGAACCGGGCGCGATCGGTTTCGTACGAGATCGCATCGATGTCCACCCCGTGTGCCGCCAGCAAATGGCACATCCACGGCGTCGGTTCATCGCTGGCCCGGGGGCGGCGGCTACAGATAATGGCCTGAAGCGCAGGCAGTAATTCGGTCTGCACGAACAGCTTGCTGAACGCCGGGTGCATCGCGTCGTTGACCGGGGTTGTCAGCACGACTTCGGCGTAGGTGGTGATCTCCAATGTCTTGGCCGATGACGCTAGGTTGGTTACATGCAGGCGGCGCAGTTCGATGTCGTCTTCAGGCGAGACAACAATCTCCAGGTGCGTGTCGAAATCCAGGTTGCGCGCACGGAACTCTGCACGGGAATCACAGAAGATCGCCTCGTGGCTCTCGGGTTGATGCATCGTCGGTTGATGCGCAGGCGACCAGACCGTGTTGCTCTGGACATCGCGCAAGTAGCAGAACGTTCCCCAGTTGTCCTGTGAGGCATCCTCCTGCCAACGGGTGATCGCCATTTCATTACGGCGGCTGTAACCGCCGCCGCCGCTGGTCAGCATGACGTGGTAGCGACCGTTGGAGAGCAACTGCACGGCCGGACGCTTGCGTCCCGGATCAGAGAACACCCGAAGCCCCGTATCCTGGCCCTGGCCGACATCGCCGAGTACCGGCGACTGCGCGGTTTGCAGGTACGGCGCGGCGGATTTCGGCACCCGCTCCTGTAGCAGTAGCAGGGCTGATCGCAGCGCCGGGTCGGCCTCGAATCGGTGTTGCATGGGTTGGTCGAGCAGTCGGCTGGTCAAGGCCAACAAGCTCATGCCCTGGTGGTGAGCCATGAACGACCGGACCACGACGAAGTGTTGGCTGCGGGGTAAGCGGGCCTCGGTGTAATCCACGGCTTCATACAGACCGAAACGTCCAGCGGAGCCTTGCAGGGCGAGGCGTTGCAGATTCTTGCAGGCCGCATCGGCGTCGACCATCAACGCCAGGGCGCTGGCGTAGGGTGCTATCACGACGTCATTGCTCAGCCCGCGCTGGAGCCCCAGGGCCTGAACGCCGAAGGCGCGGTATTGATAATTGAAGTGCGCGTCGACGGCGGAATAACCTGACTCCGAAACGCCCCACGGAATGCCCAGCCTGTTGCCCTGTTCGATCTGCACCGACACGGCCGCGCGGCAAGTCTGGTCCAGCAGGCTGCCCTCGAAGTTGGGCATAACCAGCATTGGCATCAGGTATTCGAACATCGAACCCGACCAGGATAGCAACGTTGGTACGCCCGCGTTTTCACTCAGCAGCCTTCCCAGGGTGAACCAGGCGCGTTGGGGGATTTGTCCTTGAGCGATGGCCACGTAATTGGTCAGCCGCACCTCGGACGCCAGCAGGTCGTAGTAACCGGTGTCGAGCCTGCGCTCCTCGGCGTTGTAACCGATGACAAACAGGTCGCGCTGGTTGTCGTAAAGCAAAGAGAAATCCATCTGCGCCAGCGAATTGGCCAATAACACCAGACGCTTGAGGGTTTCCAGACGCTGCGCGGCGTCACTACGGACCCGCTCGATTTCAGGACGATGCTCGGCGCCCCAGTCTGTGGGGTTCAGGTGGGCCAGTTGACGCAAGGTGCGAGGCGATTCAATCGTAACCAAGGGGGCAGGGAGGCGATAACGCTGCAGTTCTTCTGTCCAATCGATGCATTGACGGATGAACGCTTCTCGCCAGTAGAGGCTTTCCTCGTCGGTGTCCGCTGGCTGGCTAGTGGCCATGCTGCGAGCCGTGTGCAGCAGGTCTGCCAGCACCTCAGGGGGCGCCGCTTGCGAGACCGTTTCAAGGCCTTTTCTCAGTGGCAGGGCGTATTTATCCGCCCCCGAGGCGCGTTGGGAATCTGCAAGGATGTCCAGGGTATCGCGCAGGCCCTTGATCACGGCAGGGCCAAACATCGGGGCGTCTGCCAACTGCGCAATGCCGGTGCTCAACGTCAACAGCAGGCCCGCCAGGTTGCCGCTGTCGACGGTGGAGACGTAATGCGGACGCAGCGGCTCGAGGGTCTGCGTGTCGTACCAGTTATAGAAATGCTGCCGATAACGCTCCAGGCCGTCCATGCTGTCCAGAGACGCCGCAAGCCGGGACAGCAGCCGTTCGGTGCTCAAGTAAGCGAAATCGTGAGCGGCCAGGTGTGCGAGCAGTGACATGCCCATATTGGTGGGCGAGGTGCGATGGGCAATGGCAGGCCTGGGGTCTTCCTGCACGTTGTCCGGTGGCAGCCAATGGTCCTCGGGTCCGACGTATTGATCGAAGAACGCCCAGGTTTTGCGCGCCAGCAACCGCAGGAAGCGCAAATCATCCGTCGACGGTGCGAACACCGACTGCTTGGGTGCCGAACTGAGCCACCAAGCGATCCAGGGGCCCACTAACCACGACAGCAGCAGCGGACTGGCGATGGCCAGCGTCTGCGGATCCTTCACCAGCAGGGACAGTGAGATCAGGGCCGACACCGGCTCGATCCACATCTGGCGATAGAGGCCGGACAGCCGGTTTTCGGTGGTGCGCTCGACCTCGCGCGAGGGCTGCCACTGCAACAGCCGGCGTCTGCTGAAGCCGATTCGCCAGAGCGAGCGCAGGATGGCGTCGGCGCTGTAGAACATCTCGTAGGGCAGCCAGGCGAGCGCCAGACCCGCCCGGGCGAGGTCTTGTGCCAGATCCCCCAACAGCGCCCTGAGGTATTGTCCGTAGGGCACATCAGCGGGGGGCTGCATCAGATCGGTCACCGCTCGCAGCAACGGTTGAATCACCATCAACCCGATGACAGTGAGGGTCCAGTTCATTGGCTGACTGCTGGCAAACCAGCCCCATGCGAACATCAGCAACAGCGCCAGCGGTTCCAGGCTGCGCCGCAGATTGTCCAGAATCTTCCAGCGTGCCATGACGCTCAGCCTGTTGCGCACCCACTTGCCGTCGGCGTTGCGCGCCCACGGCAATATCCACGGCAGCAGTTGCCAGTCGCCACGAACCCAGCGATGCCGTCGATTGACATCGGCACCGTAGCGCGAAGGGTATTGCTCGTAGACTTGCACGTCGCTGAGCAGGCCGGATCGTGCATAACACCCTTCGATCAGGTCGTGGCTGAGAATCTGGTTATCCGGCAAGCAACCTTCCAGGGCGCAGGTGAACGCGTCCACGTCGTAGATGCCTTTGCCGATGAAAGAACCTTGCTGGAACAGGTCCTGGTAAACGTCCGATACCGTCCGAGTGTAGGGATCGACGCCGGCATCACTGCCAAACAGCCGGGCATAGATCGAGCGCGTGGCGCTGGTCAGGCTGATGCCCACTCGCGGTTGCAGCACCGCGTAGCCGGAAATGATCTGCTCGCCGCCACTGTCGAACAACGGACGATTCAACGGGTGCATCATGGCCGCCACGCATTGGCGAGCGACATCGCGCGGCAGCAGGGTGTCGGTGTCGAGCGTGATCACGTAACGCACCCCGCGCAATGGCGTGGTGTCGCCGACGATGGCGTTGAAGCGTTCCTCTCCATGGCCACGCAACAGCGCGTTGAGGTCAATCAGCTTGCCGCGTTTGCGCTCATGCCCCATCCACACACGTTCGCTGGCGTTCCAGCGACGCGGCCGATGCAGCAGAAAGAACCGGTCGCTGAGTCCGTCCGCGTATTTTCGGTTGAGCAGGGTGATTGCACGGGAGGCCTGTGTGATCAGCTCGGCGTCTTGCGGCTGAAACGCTTCAGGCGCGTCCAGAAAATCGCTGAGCAACGCGAAATACAGGTTGCTGTCGCGGTTGGCGAGAAACCGCACTTCAAGACCTTCCACCAGTTCGTCCACATCTGCCGGGCTGGCGATCAGCGTCGGAATCACCACCAGACTTCGCGCGTCATCGGGAATACCGCTGGCAAAATCCATTTTCGGCAGCGTCGTCGGCAACAGACTGAACGTCACCAGCCAGTTGATCAGGCTGATCGCCAGTCGGCTGGTCATGATCAGGCAGGGAATCGCCATCATCAGAAGCGCCGCATCGGGCATCCCGTCGCGCTGCGCGGAGGCCAGTAAAGGCCAGGCGAAGATGAACGTCAGAACAGCCACCGGCGCCAGATAAAACATCAGCGGCGACTGCTGCAACAACCGTTTCCAGCGCTCATGAAGCGGCACCCTGGCCTTGAGTCGTCGCTCCAGCGTCGGCAGTCCTGCGCTGACCAGGTAATACCCGACATGGCGCGCCAGCAGTTCGCAGGGGACGGTAGCGGTTCCGACCGCGGCCAGATTGATCGCGGCGCGGGCGACCTGGATTTCCGAGTGCTGGGGACTTCTGCGGGCAAGGCGTTCTATGACATGCCGGTAGCTGTCGCGGGTACTGAAATCCATCGTCCGGTAAATGCCTGCCGGGTCTTCATTGAGAATTTGCTCGACATGACTCATCGACTCGACAAACTCGCGCCAGTCCGTGGCGGACAGGAGGCGCAAACTGCCGATGCTGTTGCCAATTGACACCTGATCCGCAGCCTGTTGTTGCGCATCGAGCTGCACCTGGCGTTCGATGCTGGAACCTGTCTCACTCAGCGACTGCTCCATCCAGTTCAGCGCCAGGGCCAGCGCTGCGCTCTGGCCTTGCAGGCGGCGGGTGAATTCGGCGACAAAAGCGGCGGTCATCGGCGGTGCGGAGCGGGCCATGTCGGCAACGGTCAGCACCACGCTTTTGACGTCTCGTTCCGCGGTTTCGATCAGGTGTTCGGCCCAGTCATCGGCCAGATTGCGCTCGCCGGCGTTGGCCATGACTCTGGAGGCCACTCGCCGCAGATTTTCAATCAATGCCAGACGCAGCATGATCGGTATCGCCCACAGTTCGCCCAGCGCAAGCGGCATCACGGTCTGATAGGAAAAAATGAAGCGGCTCAGGCTTTCCTCATCGACTCGACCGTCGCCATGGGAGATGGTCTCCAGCGCGATGTCATAGACGCGAGGCAGCCCCGCCGACGGGCCGTTGATCAGGCGTGGCAACTCACGGCTATAGCCTTTGGGCAAGTGCGTTCTGGCGGTGCGAATGTTTTCATCGATCAGATAGTAATTGTCCAGCAGCCATTCCGCTGCAGGCGTCACTCGTCGGCTGGACACTTGCGCGTTGGCCAGCGCCGTACTGCTGCGTTTGAGCAACTCCTCGTTGGCATCGAGCCTGTGCAGCATCGAGTCCCGTGCGGACAGCGTGGTCAGGCGATGCTGCCCGGCCAAGGCGATGCCGTGATTGGCCATCTGATCGGCGCTGAAAAGTTCCGAGCGCAAGATGGGCTCGAATTTGAATTGGGGCGGAGGAAATAGGCGGGTTCGCCAAAAAACGGACGAGCGAGAAATTACCTTCTGTAGGCGTGTCCATATGCTATTCATAAGGTCCTGAGCCTGAGACGCATCATACAATTGCGTGCATTTTTATAGGTGCGCCAACGCAGTGCGCCAGCCCCGAGCAGCGCTTGGTGGACGTAGCTTTTCAACTTGAGTGTGGAGACGTTAAAGGCTGTTCGTCTGTTCGCTGGCGAACATAGCCGGCGCTCTTAGGATGCATTCGGTTAAAATTGAACGAGTGAGTGCTGTTGATATCTACTACCCACGACAACCGGGGGGAGAACGATGAAAGAGGTGCGAAGGAGGCTGGCATTAACAACCTGGCAAGAACTCTTTACACTTTCCGAAAACGGCATCGATGCTGAGGACAGGTACGACAGGCTATTGCGGTCTGCTGACAATATGGAATGCGAAGGCCTGATTACCAGTACCGAGTGGCGCAAACTCGTTCAACAAGCCGGGACATTGTTCGCAAGTAACGCAGAGTGCATGCGCGAGGCACGTACGAAACAGAACCGGCACGATGACATTCAATGGTGGGCTCCAGCAACAGCACCGCGTTTTTAGCCGAACCGCTCTGACGATAAAGTTTATATCTCAGACCTGGAGGCAAGCATTGGGCGTGCACTGAATTCAGTCTGCCAACTCTCACTTGTTTGTGTTTCATCTTGCAGCTGACTCCGGCATTGCTAGTTATCCCGCAGGATGGCACCTCCGGAACAAATCTGGATGCCCAATCAAGCGCGGAAGAGGACATTCGAGAATATGAATCTTTAGACCATGGCTGCGCTCTACTGCCTGAAAAGTGCTTGCGTCTCAAATAGCGGTAATATCCGCTGGGCTCGCATTATACCTTCGTTAGATGTCTTTAGAATCCACTCGAATACACAGTTGATCGAACTGGATGCTGGGACCATGGGCGTCATGAGCCTGGTTGCATTCCTATATATTCCCGGGCCCGACTAGGACGATTCAACAAAACAGCATCACGATGCATATGAGGTCTGGAATGCGTTTCTCAATAGTCCTGCGTCAACCCTGAGTCCTCGTTGAATTCGAGTACTGCGTTCTCAGAGAATGTCCGGCACACTTGGAACTTAATGTCTGTCGACCGCTGTATCGCTTTCCCGGGGAGAACTCAACGGGAGGAATACAATGAAGCTCGTCCCTAACTGACTCTCTGATGACACCTCAGGCTCTATCCTGTGGGCGAGGAAATATATCAATCGTTCGCCTTGGCCGAATTCTGCCGGTTGTGAAGACGGCATTTGACCCGAGGCGGATTTTCGGAAACAACCGTGGATTCCAAATAATCAAAAACTGGCTTAGTTTGTTAGTGAAATGGCTAAATCAATCACGTTAAGCGGCACGTAAATGAGGGTAATAATCGAATATAGCCTGCGTGATTTGGCAGCAAATGCAAAGATAGGAAGAACCATCATAATTATTTCGAAGGCCGCCCACAGCGCTATCGGAGATGCGTTAAATAACAAAATATTTACGACAAATCCTAGAAAAAGATAAGCTGACAAAGACAAAAGTGCATACCGGCCATCCTGTTCGAAGTAAACACGAAGGCCATTTTGCTCGTCCTCACTTCGGCTTGGCAGCAATAGGGCGGCAGAAACAAACAGCGATAGCGCCAATAAAAAGAGCAATAAAAATTCTGGAAATGAGTATGACGACTTTACCTCAGGCAGTGCGTTGACAGCCCACCAAAAATCAAGTTGTGTCGTAAAAAGCATTACTGCCCAGACAAGAGCAACCCAATCGGGCGGCGCCGCACGACGGATGCGGAAAACGGTCAAAGCACCAAGCAGCAGGCGGGTGACAGACAGTCCCAACAACATCGAAAGAACCGTGGCAACGATAGGGAAGGTGCTCATGAAGCCTCCTGTCAACTAATGATCAGGCAAGCGTAGACCCCAGTAGTCAACCAGGAACGTCAACATTTGCGTAGGCGGTCACATCCACTGGAGGCCGCTTTTAAAGACCAATGAGTAAGGTGGTGGCCGGTTCTTGCTCGCCGAGTCGCGCAACGTGAATCCAGCAGGTTTCTGTCTTTCACCAAAGGATGCTTTTGGCCGTTTTCTGCCTGTCAGAGTTTCGGAACATGCTGGTCAAGTCCGATGCAAATGGGTGCTCAGGTCGATTGCAAATGGGTGGTCAAGTCAGTGCAATTACTCAACCGCAACATCAGATTATTGCCGGGTTAAGGGTGGCGCCTGTGCAAGTGCAGTGGATTGCCCTCGAAGCGGCAAGCGCCCATGAACAACGACTTGAAGCGGCTAGAGTAAGAACGACGTCAGTCGACCATCAGGTGCTTGTCATCGGGGATAGCTTCAATCCGAGAGGACAACGGAAAGTCGCTAGCCAGACATCAGGCGCAGTGACTGTTGAAGCGGCCGATCTAAAGGATTTGACTGCCTTCGAACGAACGTTCGATCCCGGCTCACCTGATGCACTGAACGTGCTGCTCAAGTTTGCGCAAGGGCTGATGACTAATCTCGATATTGCGGTGTTCATCAGGCGGTTGAGTAGCCAGAGCACAGGCAAAGCTCAAAATTCTGCGACAGAAGCGGAGCAATTTGGGATGCGTTTTATGGCAGCACCAAACTTCGGTTCAGCTTTGTTGTTACTCGATGCCCTTCGGGATCAACCAGAGGTTCGCGTCTATCGTCCAGAGATTTTGCGCCATTGTAAAAAAGCCCTCAGCCTCGCAGCCGATGGATCGATGACGTTTGGGAATGCGGCTGTCAGTATCCGCGAACAGAATCGATACGTGGGGTGGCCAATGTCTCGGCGATCCGTTGGTAGTACGCTTTTGCTCAAAGGACTCGAGGCAGATATCGCAGTGGTGTTGAATCCTGAGGAGATGGTTGCCAACCATCTCTATGTCGCATTAACCAGGGGGGCACGACAGCTAGTCGTGTGCTCCAGTACGCCAATTTTGCGACCCAAGGCAAAGTTACTCGATTGAGTGCGCCGTTTATGGCGTGGTGTCACGTGGCTTAGCCTTACCCGCTTCAAAATCGATTACTACTACATCGATCAGTGCACGCAGCGATTGAGGTAAAAGATCAATCAGCATCGAGCGCATTTCACCCGCTGACGAGGGCGCCATCAACCCATACGGAGGGTTTTGTAGCCTTCTCCCGCTGTCTGAGTGCATGGGGCCAAACCAGAGTACGCAGTAAATCCCGCACCGCTGCGAGCGCCAATCAATCATATATTGTTGTTCGAGCTGGTCTTTCGCAGCACTCCAGACTTCGGGATGCCATTGCCCCTTAACCTCCATCGGAAGTTGGAGTTGACCCCGAGCAAATGCTAGATCCGCGCGTTTCGTTTTCGGCATATCCGCTTCTGTTATCCGCTGAATGTCATAGCGATCTAAAACAGGAGTAATCAGACTCGCCAAGCGGTCACGACAGAGATTCTCATTGTACGGAACCCCTTTGTCGTTCCAGAAATGACTGACTATATCCAGATCGTCACCGATTAGTTTTTGTTGAGTTACAGCTAGCTCCTCCAAAACGAGCGACTTGAGATCATTCATATTCGATGGTGGCCCATCGCACAGCAGTCGACATAAGTCTTCTGGCTGCATCGGAGCGAAATGCTCCTCAGCCTGTTTCTGGCGCTGCTCCATCGCCATATGCAAGATCAGATCGCTGTAGCTGTCTTTGGGTTCTGAAATGAGTTCCTGCAACGCGATACTCGCTTCCAGACTGGTATCACTGGCAATCCTGTTAACCAACGCACGGAGAAAATCGGTCGCATCGTAGGGATTTTTGTCACCTTGGCCGGTGCCGAGCATAGTTGCATAAGGCCATTGCTTACGAAACTGGGAGATGATCCATTTGGCTTGAGCAACATTCACCAGATGCACCTTGCCGCGCCGACCACTCTGAAAAAACCTTCTCAGGTGCCATATGAACTCAGGGTAGCGATTGGCGACGTCAGAAAGGTCGTGCTGCACCGAATCGAAGCGAACCAGTACGTCGATAGCTCGCCAAGTTAACATTCGCTCAGTTGAGTCAAAAACAAACTCCGAACGAGCCTCCGCAAGGGGCTTCAGCAGATTGGGCTGTTCTGCGTGAGTAAGGCACCCGATTAAGGCCAGCTCGATATTTTCCGGCATGTCGACACAACCCATGAGCCAGGATATGGAGAGTTTTACTCCCGTGGATTGCCAATACTTGTCATGGGTGAGTATTTGAAGGCCGGAAATATGCGAGAGCCGCGCTACGATTGAAGGGTCGATCCACAGTCGTGCAAAAATATCTCGTTCACTTTCGGTCGCGACAACGTGAGGTTCGAGCGCTTCACGAAGGGAGTCAACCTCCGCAGCAGAGATAGCCAACTGGTTGTTGAGGCATAACAACAGACCGATCGTCTTAATTTCGGTAGAGACATCAGCGAACCCCACACCAGACCGTTGCCTTGCCAGCAATCCTGCCATGATCGCGTAGCAATAGTTCCATGTGGTGCCCTGCGCAAAACTCGCAGCGACCTCGGCAGGTGAGGGGAGTCCGCTGCGATGGAGCACCGCCTCAAGGCCAGCCATAGCATCTTCAGCCAACTCGCAACCGAGCCATTGAACGAGTGCAACTTTCTGAGAAGTCGCATTACCGTAAATTTGATGGAAGCCCAGATAGGTCTTTGCAGCAGGTACGATCCCCTGAAGCTCTCCTGCTAGCAACGCAACGCGGTGCTCTAGATATTTCTGGCGGTGCGCCTCATAGGCGATACGGTTTTCCTCAAGGCGCTGAGCAGCAGCCAATTCTCGTTTAACCAGGTGGTCAGGTTTTTGCGGATTTTCGAGTTTGTATATAAATGCCTCTAGCTCCATGTCTCCAGCCTGAAATAGCTTGCTGGCCTCAAGCAAATCGGGATCGAAGCCATCTTTCGTTGATGCGATCTGCATCAGATCGCACCAATCCTGTCGTGCCTTGGTGTTTTTATTATCGGTATGCGCAAGGTGCTCAAAAAACCAAATGACATCTTTCGGCCGCCACGTGAGTCCAATCATACGATCGTTCATGTCGTACTCAACCGTACGTAAGGACTCGTGAGCGTTCAGCTCGTACAGGCCGTACTTTTGGATGGAATGACGCAGTTCATCAGATGCGTCCAGCCTTTCCTGGAGTGCTTTCTTCTCGCTGGTATCGTACGAGTCCAAATACTGCATTGCGCTGAGGCTGTTCCACAGTAGCGACGCATCCAGGGACGTCACCCTATTCTCATCAATGGCGCGTGTGAGGATCGCAGCTATAGTTCGAGCCAAATCATTTGTGCCCTCAACATCGATATCCACCATCAACGTGGCATATTCGGTAAGTAGGGTGAGTACTTTTATTAGCCTGTCTGACTCAAGCATTTCAACGATGGGACGGTAATAGCGGAATGGCCGGAGCCGTGCGCCATCGACTTTGGGGAATGGACACACCAAGAGCCCCATCGACGCCAGCATGACCTCAACCAAAACAGTGTCTGCGACATCGCAGTTAAGCTCTTCGATAAAATGACGAGCTAGCTGAAAAGCATCCTCCTCACATGCGTCGTACAGCTTGGAAATTGTTGCCTGCCACCAAGTTCGGTCGCGATGAGGCATCAGTGCGAGTGCTGCATTCTCACGCTCATAGTATGAATACGCGGGGGAAATTATGATTTGTTCAAGCGTTTCCGCCAGATCAGCCGCCAGCGGCGTACCGTTGAGGCCTTCTATTAGCAGTGAACGAAGGTGAGCATTGCTCTTCGTAGAGGTGATGATCGATTCGATTTGGTCTCGAAGAGGAAGTGTCATCAGGCCCGCAGCAGAATGACTTCCCCAATCCTGAGCTCGAAAAAAGGGATCAGCCACGGCTAACGCCTCAAGCGCATTGAACATGCACTGAGCTAGTTCTGCCGTGAGATCCGTGACTTCGCCGTAACGCAAAACACCAAAGGGATCCGCGGTGATGACAGCCTTTGCCATCGCTGAGCTGTGAAAAGCTAACCACGCGTGAAGCCCACGCAAGCTGGCTGGAACGTTACCCCCCACGTGTAGCTGGGACAACAAACGCCGTTGCGAACGCGAGTTCTTTGCCTGCTGTGATAGCCATCGAGCGCCAAGGTATTCCGCTATCACCCGATGAATTGGCTCGGCTCGATGCGCTCCAATGTTTTGAAAGAGTTTTGAAGAGAAAATGGCTCTGGCGGCTTCTGTTCCCGGAAGGCTTTCTAGCTCAGCAAGACGAATATCTCCGTCTTTTATAAAACGGTGCCCCGCGGTAGTAACGGTATTCGCCCCCGCTAGGAGCAAACCCGCACTTATTGCACCTGCGGCGGATAAGGCCTGTTCCTCAGTGATCTTCCCAAGCCCACTGTCCTGACGATTGCGGTCGTGCTCAGGCCAAATCAATTCGCACACACGCTCGAACAATGCAGCCCTCGTTGGCGGCAGTGCGGAATCTGATTCGGCAACTTGCCCCATCAATCCCAGTGTCAGTGGGTTTTTATACAAGTCAGCGATCCCTTGTGCTTCAAGATGGTTAAACACAAGGTCGACATCTGTTTGCGGGTGATATTGCCTCAAAAACGAAGTCGCCTCATATCGACTGAAGGGCTCAATCGTCAAAATGCTGGGTTCGACATCGTAAATGTCCCGCAAGCTATCGACGCTGCGCGACTGCCACTCTCGGGATCTGCAGCACAGAATAAAGTCCGGATTTCCGGCGTCATCCAACTTCGCGAAAACCATGTCAACTGCTGCACCTTCGTGCCGCGACATCGCTTCATCCAAACCATCAATGAGCAGAGGTTTCCCTTCGCTGACAAAACGACTTGGATCGCCGCTTTGCATGAATCGCGACGCTTGAACTACCTTCACGCCCAGCCTATTTGCAATCTCTTGGATCAACCGGCTTTTTCCCATACCCGGCTCGCCCAAGACAATTTTCGGCCCGGCAATCTCTATCAGTTCCTCCTCATCAATTTGCCGCGCACGTCCCTGGTTCATGGCAAGCTGAAGCTGGCGGGGGAAATATTCTGTAGTGGATGTCATGACTCATCGCCTCCTTGCTTGGCATCAGCCACAGCGCCGACAAATGATTGATGGATCAATGATATCGGTTTCGTCACAGGCAGTATCTGGTGCTCGTAGAATCGGCATACTTTGTCTCACCAACGCCAAAGTTGAGTACGGGTCGTGCTCGAATTTCGCCTTACGAAAGAAGCAGACCATGACCCTAGCCGTCCCTCTGTCCGGGAAAAAAAGATTGGGGTAAATCTGGAACTATTCTTTATTTATCCCTAGTGGGATGCAGTCGACGGTCGAGTCGCACAGCTTGCTGTCCTTCAAGGCCGCCATCCTAAAGAGTTCGGGAGCCCCTGATACCGCTCCCGAAGGAATGGGTGATTATCATGAGCCAGCCAAAAACTTCCGGCGTGGCGCCGGTAAACTCCGATTTTTCCCCAATGCAAGTGGCCAATATGGCCTTTCTCATCAACCGACTTCATCAGGACTGCTCAAACTTACAGTTCCTGCGTGAACTCACTTGTAATGCCATCGAAAGTCTTCTGCGTGGCGGAGGTGTAGGTGTAATCAGGTGGACTGTCGAGACAAATCTAGAAGCCCTGGCAGGCGAGCAGAAGCTTTGCATCATCGATACCGGTGTTGGCATGACCGGGGAGGAGATGGTCAAGTACATCAATCATTTGAGCTCTTCCATTAACGAGCAATCCACCTCGGGCAATTTTGGTGTAGGTGCCAAGATTTCTGCCGCCCCTGCAAACCCCGAAGGCTTGATCTACATGAGTTGGGTCGATGGGCGTGGATACATGATCCACCTGCACAGAGACGCTAATGGTCAATATGGCTTGAAACGCTATTCCAGTGGCGAGTTCTGGTCACATATTACGAACAAACCGAAGCCTGACATCATCAAAAAGCATGGAACAATGGTGATCCTGCTTGGAAAACACTCCGCTCATAACACGATCGAACCACCTGAAAACGTCCGCATGCCACGCAAGTGGATTCTGCGCTACCTCAACTCGCGGTTCTTCAAATTTCCCGAAGGCATCGTGGTGTCTGCCATCGAAGGTTGGGAAAACCCTCCGCATGATCAACATCGTTTTCTACGTACCGTCACTGGTATGGCTCCTTGGTTGGAAGCCAACAGCCAGGCGCTCGGGAAAATCAGGTTGCCCCGAGTCGACGCAACGGCTTTCTGGTACATCCTAAAAGATGATGTAGATCTCAATAGCGGGCACTACACCCCACCAGGTCATGTCGCGGCGTTGTACCAGGATGAGCTCTACGAGGTATTAATGAGCAATGCTGGTTACGCGCGTCTCCAATCATTCGGCGTAATCTTCGGTTGTGAGCGAGTCGTAATTTACGTCAAACCAGACAACACATTCGCGGTCGCAGCAAACACCGCTCGCACGGCGCTCTTGATCGGCGGTGAACAACTGGATTGGGCTGGGTATGCAGCAGAATTCAGAGAGAACATGCCTCAGGAACTGGCGGCCTTTCAGGATCAGATCGGCCACAAAGCGAAGAGCAGTGACCACCGAGCAGCTATTCGCGAGCGATTAAAAACAATTCATGAGCTGTTTAAGTTTGGTCGTTACCGTCCCCACCCAAAAGGTGCCTACGCAATCACTCATGCCAACAGCAATGCTGGAGGAGAGCCACACCAAAAAGGTGGTGAGGCAGGCTCCGGATCTGGCTCGTCAGGTGGTAAGGGAGGCCGACAAGGTGATCTATACGCGCTCTTCACGGCTGAAGAAGGCACTCAGGCTGAGTTCATAGATCAGAATACGGAGCCTGAAGTGGCATGGGTGAGTATTGAAGATAACTCACGAGCTAAAGATGAGATGGAGGATCGCGCTGCGAACTACATCTTTGACAGCAACCTAATCAAGGTAAACTCTGACTTTCGGGTCGTCACTGATATGGTCGAGCGTTGGGAGCAACGTTATGCCAACGTGCCTGGTGCCGGCGGCCCAGGCGGGCCGATTGAACAAGTCGTCCGCGAGTGGTTCGAGCAGCAGCTGATTGAAACTGTGATGAGCGCTCACGCCCTTAGAAAAGGTGGAAAATGGAGCACAGAGGAAGCTTGCAGACTCTGGGATGAAAATGCACTGACTGCTGCTGTTCTGCCGAGGTATCACATTGACGTCAGCATTAAACGAACGCTTGGGCAGAAGCTAGGAACCCTCAAGTAACTCAATCAAGTAAAACTCCCTAGCCACGCCTTACCAGCGTGGCTTTTTCTCTGCCAGCGAGCAGCATCTCAGAGGAGGGGAGCTGACACATCATCGCCTTCCGGCGCTACAGATGAGTGCTCACGATCAGGAGGAGTGCCCATGCCGGATTCGCTCAAGTTCATCTTTGACTTTTACGTATCCATTTTCACTGTGTGCGTGCTCCAGCGCAGTGGATCCACCGAATTCTGTTTTCGGCTGATTGAGCCACATATCCGCTTTCTCTTTGTTGCCAAATACCTGCTCGGCCTGGCGCTGAATCAGCTCGATAAAATTCATGTACTTCTCTCGTGAGGTCGGCTGTTGATGACTGCCGCGCGTTAGGACTTCAACGTGCTTTTGTGGTAGCTGCAGGGGTATCGACCGCGGGGCTCCAATTATTACCTCATCCATTCGAAGAAAGGCACGAGCTGAGTCACGTCGAAACCGCGTGCGAGCAGCCACTTTGACCAGAACCAGCAGATGACGGCGATACCACCGCTGAGTACCCGCAGGGCCCTATAAGTCCCTGCCGAGTCCAGCATAAATCCATGTTGTCGTTCCAAGAGTCGAGTCTCTTCCTGAAGGTGCTGGTGAGCGCTCGCAACCTCTTCGCGTGGGGTGATTCGCTGCAGACAGTTTTTCAACCGCACATAACGCGCTTGATCATTGGCAGGGAGCTTAACCAAGGCATATCGGTGAATCGACTGCATATTCGATAGCAGGCAAGCGAAAATCGACAACCCGACAAATTCCCAGAACATGTGGGGGTGCCCACTCGGCGTCAAGTCGAGGAAAGCCCAGTACCTCGTACAGAATACACGACCTCATTTATGAGGCTGGTGCCGTCACACGGTTTCTAAGCAGCTTCAATCTATGAATGGCTTACCAATCGTTCAAAATGTCCCAGATCTTACTCACGACGTAGGTCGTGCATACCCCAACTGCAGCCGCAACCACCACCGGTGTAACAACTTATCCTCCCGCAATGCCGACCATCCCAAGACCAACGGAAGTTAATCCTCCCGCGCCACCAGACACCGCAAATCCTGTCGAGCCGTGGGCAGCAGCTCTGGCCACCACCGAACGTGTCGTCTGACTCGCTACGGTTCTCGCTACTTGACCCGAAATAAGTTTCCCTGCGGAAGCTGTAGATCCATTCGCGATAAAAGACAGCACTACTGGCCCAGCTACTTTTTCTGCCGTTTTTTTCGCAATGAGTTGAGGAACAAGAGCTTCGCTGGTGCGCGTGATTGCAGCGTTGGCCTGTTCACTGGAATGTTTGCCAGTCACACACCAAGTGGCGAAGTGCTCAATTGTTGAACAACATGTTGTACCTGTTCTCACCGACTCTGGATCTCGCCCGTCGACAAATCTGAGCGCCGCTAAAAGGGCTTTTCCGATACGTCTTGACCTTGATCGTCTTGCCTTGTGAAAACACTTGCAGTGAGGTTGGTTCGACGCATCCCTTGTTAACTCCAGAAGCCATACCGGAGTAGTGGATCACCTGATCGTGACCGACATAGATACCGTGATGGGTGTATATGCCGCGGCCGACAATTAAGTGTGATCCGGCGAGCAATGTAGGCATGCATGGTCTCCAGAAGACGTGCTTTAAGGAAGCAGCAACGAGTTCGTCACATTCCGGGATGGCGGTGCGCTATCATCGGTAATTCTTGTACAAACGGGTACCGCAGCGACTGTGGGTATCAAGTAAAGATTATTTTGGGCGGTTCTCCCGGACAGCCTTTCAGCGGCATAGGAGACAGGGATGTTCCGTCGTTTAGCTCAGGTGTTTTCTCCGCAGCGCGAGCACGTCAGCTCGCTCTTGAATCATGCGATGGGACAGTACAAACGCTACAGAAAAGCTGGCGACAAAGCAGTGGCCGCCGCACGTGAATACCTGGCTGTGCCTAGCGGTAAAAATGTCTTCGAGCCGCTGACGCCTGTTCTTTTGGAGGTGGATCGGTCACGTCGTTACGAGAGTGAGCTGCTGAGCGCACTGAGCAACGACCAGATCCGTAATATCGCGATTACTGGTGAGTATGGCGCCGGCAAAAGCAGCGTCATCCGTACGTTTGTCGATCGTCACCCTGAACTCACCTATGCATTCGTGTCGCTGGCAGCCTTCGGTAAAGATCTGAACAAGGGTGGGGCAGGGAAGACCCTAGCTGATTCTCCAGTCGCTCCCGCTGAATCCAGTTCAAGCGCTACAGATCCTAAAGATGCAGAGAAAAAAACCGATTCGGATATTCTGACGCGCATCGAGGAAACCATCGTTCAGCAACTGCTGTACGCGGTACCGTCAGATGAACTGCCGAAGAGTCGATTGAAGCGAATCATCCAGGCGTCTTCGTCCAACATCTGGGGGCGTACATTTTTCTACGTTTTGATGATCGTAGGCGTACTGAGACTTTACGTCCCGACAGTTGAGAAGCTACCGAAAGTCGACCCAGCTTGGTTGGTCGAATGGCTTCTCTGGATCCCGGGGTGGTCAGCTGTTCTGGTGGTGGTGGGTGGTGGCATCTACATGCTGTTCTCGACGTTGAAGCTGTTGTCCCTGTTCAGCATTGACGGCCTCACAATCAAGGGTGGAAAGCTGGAAACGACCCATTACGGCTCCGTGCTGCACAAAAATGTTGATGAAATTGTCTACTGCTTTGAACGCAGCAAAATCGACATCGTGGTGGTCGAGGATGTGGACAGATTTGGAATTCATGACGTTTTCACGCGGCTGCGGGAAATCAATTTCATCATCAAGCAATCCCCGCAAATCAAACGCCCCGTTTATTTCATTTACGCGCTTCGCGACGAGCTGTTCGCCGTGGGCGAGAAAACAAAATTTTTCGACCTGATCATTCCGATAATTCCCGTGGTCAACTCCGAGAACTCTCGCGAGCAAATGTTCAAGATGCTTCGTGAGCGACAGTTCAATGGGGCAGCACTGGACGTCGGGCTTAATGACTCGTTGGTCGAAACCGTTTGTTACCTCATTGATGATATGCGGTTGATCAAGAATATCGTCAACGAATTCGACATGTTCTCCAGCATTCTCAGCGGTGGCTCTGGTCTGAAGCTTGATCCGAACAAGCTGTTTTCAATCATCGCGATTCGCAATCTGCATCCTGCTGAATACGCTGACTTGGTAAAACGACGTGGGGTCATTTACGAGACCATCCATGGTTTCAACGAATGGCGATTCCAGCAGTCCAGGGACGCTGAGGATACTTACCAGGCGTTGCGAGGGATGCGGGAGAAGCGGGTACAGGAAATCGCTGAGAGTACGGCAGAGCTGCGGGCGTACGTTTGGCTTGAGCTTCAGAAGGCTTCAAATTTACCAGGCGCGAACTATGTCCAGGTTGTACAGGGCAGCATGTTTACGATGCTCGATTTTGTGACCGATCAAGTTTTTGACGGGATTTTCAATCAATCGACTCGATTACAGATGATCAGCTCCGAGCATAGGCGGGGTATGCAGGCGTCAGAGGTTGTGGGGTCGAAGGAACTCTTAACGTCGACGTCGTACCATAAAAGGTATGACCTGCTCCAACGAACCCTTATTGATATCGATGATGAGATGGCCGAGCAGCGAATAGAATCAAGCCGAATCAATCATCAAACCTTCCGTGCCGCTGCCAAAAAAACCTATGGAGAAGTCATCACTCAAAAACTGAATGGCTTGGACGTCGTCATTTACCTGATGCGACACGGATACTTCGATACCGACTACACGGACTACTTCGGCTACTTCTACGAAGGATCCCTCACATCCGAAGATAAAAATCTGATTCTGGAGCTGAGACGTGGCGTTTCCGCGGACGTCGCGACTGTGATCAGCGCCCCAAGTAAGGTCATGGAAAAGCTGGATACTGATGATCTGAGCGATGGTAGGGGCATCATTGTCGCACTGATCGAATACCTTTCTAGTTGTCCATACAGCGATCCCTGCATGAGTCATGAGCGCAGTAAGCTCGCGACCATCCTCAAGGGTGGGCTTGATGGACATATGAACAGGATGGCGCAAGCGACCGAAGTTTTGATGTCAACCGCGACATCTCCAAGGTTCATTCAAGCTCTTTATGTTCTGGAGCCTGGCCTGTTACGCGCGTTGTTGAGCGACGAGCGATTCGAGTCAACGGTATTGAGGCAAGCACTGATCGGTGCAGTCCTGGATGGACTGGAGGTTGCCCAGCTCAGACAGCTTGACTCTATGCCGGGCAAGGAGATCTATGATGCTATTGCAAGTCTCGAAGATGTCTCGCGCTTGATGTCTGGACTCGAGACTGGAGGTAAAGGCTGGCCTTGGCTGACCGAGCTGCCGATACGCTTCTCTGCGCTAAATGACGGCATCCCCCTAGACGACCTCAAGAAGCTGATCAAGAGGCGATGCGTTGAGATAAACGTGAACATGCTCACGCTGATTTGCCAAAAAGTCGAATTCATTCATGCCAACAAGACCGATCACAGCATAAGCATCATCTCGTATCGCCGTCTGCAGGCACTGGAGATTGAGGGCCTGAATGACCTCCTGCTTGAGTCTCCAGAAGAATTTACAAACACGCTTTTAGCCCAAGTTGGAACGCTGGACGAGTCCGCGACCTCCTTTACCGAACTGGTACAGGCCATCTTGGAAGAGTCGGACGATTCAGGTGCCGTGATTCAACTGTTTGATCGAACGACATGCACCTTCGACCGACTTGAAGACATAACCCCGTCGCTGTGGGCAAAAGTGTTGCTGTCTGATCGGGTGAAATTGAAGTCTGAAGCAGTTTGGATATTCTTCAAAGACGTACTCGTGCCCGCTTTGGAACATAAAGGTTGCCAAACCTTGGATATGGAGGCCTTCGCAGGCTTCATCCATCGCCATGTAAAAGAGGTACGAGGTGATCTCTGGGACTTCAATACCTCCATGCATCAAGAGCTGCAGAAGTACCTACTCGCCCCAACAGGGTTATCTAACGAAACGCTCGAATTGCTCTTCTCGGATATAGTCTTGAGCGATCCCGTGATCCTCAAGGGACTGCAATCAAGGGAGCGTTGGGAGATGCTCGCAAGTGCGGCGTTTCTGGCATATCGCCCCGAGATCCGCGATTGCATTAGCAGATTCAGTGCAGATTTGGAAGCTGCGTATCTCGCGGCGCATTGGGTACAGGCACGCGACCAAATTGATCTATCCCAACTGCCCATCGAAATGGCGCGGGCTCTCAGCAAAAGCGGTGCGCTTGAGCTGAATGAAAAAGTTCAAATGTGGGCGGCGTTACCGATTGAAGCCTTCGATACCAACAGCGAGGCCGTCAAAGAGGTCACTGAAACCTGCCGCATCGCCAATCGACACTCTACAAGCTTTCCGTCTGCGTTTATCCCCGCACTCAAGAAGTTCTCAAGTGGGGAGGGGCTGACTTCAGCTCAGCGTTCTGAAGTACTAATGCAATGCTTACCATCGTGCAGCTGGGCAGAAGCAGCCTCCGTTCTTGGCATGCTGAGCGATGACGGCTTCACAAAGCTTTCACCAAACGTCAAAAAAATTGAGGTGCCACACACCGATCTCAACATGAGGTTGGTCAATGCTCTTCAAACGAGAGGTTTCGTTCAGACCATCACGGAGAAGGGAGATCTCATTAGCGCCACCGCCAAGCCTAAAGGAATGGTGTGATCCAGCAACTCGAATAAGAAGTGGCGCGTGTGGTTTGTAAATCGCGCTACGCCCAAAAAGTCGATAGGTACCTTCTGTGCCCATCTAGCTTTGCGTTCAAAGGCATCGAGAGAGGTTCAAATGCCCTACGAGTTAGAAAACCGTTTGGTGATCGGCGTGGGTTCTAGTGCCGTGTTTGATCTGGTGGCGTCCGTCGCGGTGTTTCAGAGCCTGGGGGGAGGAGTACCGCAAATGTCAGCAAGAAAACCTCCACGTCCCGCTTCCTACTGCGAGAGTCTTCTCGTAGAAGAAGTCGCCATTCGGCACGAGTGGCCTTCTTTTTATTCGTCCAGGCCTACAGTGCTCACACGCTTACGATTTCGAAGGGGAGATTCTTTAAAAAAGTCGCGAAACATAATGTTAAACGAGTCAAAACCTGGCCAATAATTCTTATTGCACTCTTCGTCATAGTCATACCGTAATGCTAGCTCTTGTTCTTGATAGCTCAGTACCGGCCAAATAAGGCTGAAACGCTCCCGCCAGGTTTCAGCTCGCACAAGCGCACGCGCAGTCTCCCAGTCCAATGACGCCAGATTTATCAACGCATCGGAAACGTTGCTTTCATGGACAATTTCGTCCCACTCGTCTACGAGCGCCCGCATTTTGTCGAACACATATAATATCCATCCGATCGTTTGGAATTTGCACTCGCGCACTGACTGCGGAACTTCACCTAAGTCATTAAAGATCACAAAAGCCATTTTGGTATTTTCTGAATGTACAACGTGAATGGAATAAGGCTCCATTGCATAACTCCTTTTTATTGTTATATGAACAAGCTAACATGGCAGATTTTTACTTTGCAAGAGACTTTCGCTTGACAAGCATCAAGTGTTATATATACAAGCAACTACTTAAATCCTGCGCGTTAGCGAGAGGCTGCTTGAATGACGCAGATTGAATTAACCCTGGTAAACCTGATTTTAGATGAGTGATAAGAATGCCCTATGACCTAGAAAATCGTTTGGTAATAGGCGTGGCTTCCAGCGCCGTTTTCGACTTGGTGGCGTCGGATGCCGTGTTCAAGAGTCAGGGAGAGGAGGAGTACCGCAAATTTCAGCAAGAAAACCTCCACGTCCCGCTTCCTAAGGGGATTGCATTCCCCTTCATCAAGCGTTTGCTGTCGGTGAATGACTTGAGCGTTAATCCTGAGGATCCGCTAGTAGAGGTCATTCTTCTTTCGCGAAATGATCCTGATACCGGGCTGCGCGTACTGAAGACTATCGAGCACTACGGACTCGGAATGACCAGGGCGATTTTCATGCAAGGCAAATCTCCCTACGAGTACATACCGGCACTGAATATCGCTTTGTTTTTGTCTGGTGACAAAAAAGACGTGGAAGCCGCTATTAAAGCCGGGTATCCGGCGGGCCAAGTGCTCGACTCGAAATTCGAAGACGACGAAGCCGACAAAACCCTACGCATCGCATTCGACTTTGACGGCGTACTCGCCGGCGACGAATCTGAAACGATCATGCAGGCCTCTGGCTTGTCAGTGTTTCATGCCCATGAAGTGAAGAACGTGATGGAGCCGCATAACCCTGGGCCGCTGAAGGAGTTCATGGTGCGCATTTCCAAGATCCAATCGGTCGAGGAGAAGCACAAAAAGGAAAATCCGAAGTACGAAAACCGCATCCGCGTCTCGATCGTGACGGCACGTAATGCTCCGTCTCATGAGCGTGCAATGAATACGCTCAAGAGTTGGGGTGTCATGGCCAACGACGCTTTCTTTCTGGGGGGCATCGAGAAAGGAAAGATTTTGGGCGTACTGAAACCGCACATTTTCTTCGATGACCAATCAGGGCATCTGAAATCGACCAGCGCGGTTGCTCCGTCTGTACACATTCCTTTTGGCATTACCAACAATGCGACAACGGAGGACGCTATGGCGACTGAGGCTGATCAGGTAGTGGTGTAGGACTACGACCTGATGTTTATTTGCGGTTTCTCTGACGAGGCGACACCCAGCGTCTTGCGATCGCGACTCGGATTAACCGATGAGGTAGGGAGACTTCTGAATGTTCTGGTTGGGGCCGTTTGAGTACAAATCAAAAAAAAGCTGCTGGATCGACTCAAAGACTATCTGCAAAACGCACCAATAGGCGTGATCACCAACAAGGTCGCAGTCCAAAAAATACACCTGCTAATAGCACTGCATCAGGAGGCAAGCAGAAAAATTGGTGTCGGGATCGACCACGTCAAGATCGTGAGAAATGCCTTGGGAGCGGGTAGGGGGATCAAACTTGTTCGCACCGATGGCAGTGAAGATGGTTTCTCCTACAAACGCTGCATCACCGGTGTCGTCCAATCGCCACATGGCAGGGTATGCGAGGCATTGAGGTTTGCTGTGCGCTCTCAATTGATCGCATTTCGTGACGCGCTGGGCATGCCGGTAAGTTGTGCGGTGAGCGGGGCGATCATCACAGATCGAAAGAATTTGCACATCGATCACAGGGAGCCGTTCTGGATTCTGCTGGAGCGATTTTGTCAGGATCGCCAGGTCGATCTGACCACTCTTGAAACGTCCGGAAATGGAGAGAATTTGGCGTTGGTCGATCAAAAGGTGTCTTCAGAATTTGAGGAGTACCATCGTCTACATGCTGAGCTTCAGCCACTTTTGAAGGCTACCAATGTAGCGAAGGGAGGGCGGAGTGACGTACCGCTCACTACGAACACAGCAGAGCCAACCGCCGGGCACATCGTGTACTCAGCCACATGATTTTTACCGTACCTGCGCCACAATCCTGGACTGCGTTCTCACCAGCCGCCCAAGGCCATCGGAGGAGCTTTATCCGATTAATCCCCAAGGTGTCACGGGATATCTGCGGTGCGACTCGGAGCGGCGGAGCGGGTGACAGGACTGCTTCTTTGCGATTAAGGCCTGTGGTTACCCAATGGGTTCCAAATTCATACTGGGTCGATCGAAGGCCGAGCTTGGGTAGAAGAGTACGAGCTGGTCGTCAGTATGAACTGTGTCTACGTATTGGCCCACTCGCATCACGAGAGCGGGCCTACCCCCCCCCAAGTGAGTCCGTCCATAGATAGCCTGCTCAGCGTGGCGGGTGCAGTGTTGACTTTTGAAGCGATTTTTAGCAGGATTTTGGACGGGTCATCCTGGCGGCCTTCAGTCCTAGATCCTGTGAAGCAATCGCGCCAGCGCTGTATGCAATACCCAAAAACCATTCCTTTTTCAGGTGGTGGAGACTAGGACGCCAGTACCTGACGAGGAATAGTCATGAAGCATGTTGAATCTCAACTGCACCAGCATATTCGATACCTGGCAAAACAGCGTTCCGCTCTCCCAATTAGGCCGACTAGCCCAGCCGCGCTCTCTCTATACAAGCGCCAGACTGCCGGTGAGCTCAAACTGAACCATTGGCTCCAAATCACGGCCCGAGAGATGGGAATCGGCTACAACGAAGTCTCGAAAGAAGGTAAGGCTTGTGCAGCCTACTACGAAAAAAACCTATCAAATGGCGCCTGGGATCAGCCTGTACGGCTTCTCTACACACCACAGCTCTTCGAAGCTCAACTGAAGGTTCTGGTTGAGGCTGCAGATAAATGCCATCCGATTGGGATTGTTGCGCGCAAACGTGGTGTTTCCTTTGAGCAATTCCACTTCAGCCAGGAGCTGTACAATCATCTGTATACGGTCGTGGAATTCGACTGCCTCAGTTTCGAGGGCCTGCACGCGCCTAATAGCGTCTTCAACTCGGCTTGGGCAGAATCCGCAACGAATTTCATGGGGGCTAACTTGGAGCGTTGCCGATTCATGCACATGGACGATTTGTATTCAACCTGGCCGGGGATTCACGTATACGAAGGTAACTTTTCGCGCGCAAATCTCACCGGCGCCGATATGCGCCGTTCCTATCTGCGCAGCTCAGACTTCTTCTCGTGCAAACTTGAGGGAGCAGACCTTCGTGGGGCCAACGTCAACGAATGTGGTTTCGGGGGTTCTCATGGGAAATTTCTTTCCTCGAAGCCAACCGATCGGTATTCGATGAGACATAAGCATGCCTTGATGATCTAGTTTCTCCTTCGTCACATTGATCTAACCGCGATAGAGCGATGTATTACTCATTGGGAGTACATCGGTGCAGGTGGGCGTGGCCATAAAGCCAAGCACCTGGTGTTAAGCCGGGTGCCTGGTTCACATGAAAGCGTGCCCACATCTTCGTTTGAATGAAATCCGATGTGTCTCAGCCAGACTTTAGAGGTGTATCTGATACCTGGATGGTCGACATCTAGCCGTTAGCCTGCGCTAGTGACCTCACTAAGCCTCAGCTACAATCGCAGGGACGCCCTACGAGATGTCTAGCTGATGGATAAGCTTCCCATTCCTGCATATGTTCTGGCCGCTATCGCTGACGCTGTTTCCGAGACGGAGACGCATGCGAGCCTGGATAGCCTTTTTATGTACGCGGAGGCACCCGGTGATCCACCTGACGGAAGCAAGGCTGTAAAGGCGCTTGAGTGGCTTCGACGAATCAACAAGGAATGCGGCGAACTCTCCCTTTCCGTCATTGGGCGCATTATTGAAAAATACATGGAGCCGCCGGAACCGAGCACGAGCTTCTGGCAACCAGAAGCAGCCATTGAGGCTCAAAAAACCAGGGTAAATAGGATCAAGGACAGCTTAGCCAGAGCAGGATTCTCTTACAGCCCAGGAGGGATGTTGCATCGAGGCCAGGGGATAGCCACCAAGTCGCTGGCAGAATTGGTTAAGGCGCGAAATCTTGAAGTCATCGATTTTGAGTTCGAGCGAGCTCTGAAAAACGTCACCGCAAGCCCCCGTGAAGCTGTGTCTGCAGCGTGCAACATTCTCGAAACCATTTTCAAAATCTATATCGAGGAACACTCTCATCTCACTATGCCTGCTAAACAGGATCTTCAGGCTGTGTGGAAGGTTGTCAAAGTCGATCTCGGCCTGGACGCGTCGATTGTCGAGGAGCGAGATCTGCAAGAGATCATCAGTGGAATCATGGCAACAGTTAATGGCATCGGTGCGTTGCGTACACACGGCAGTTCCGCTCACGGTTCAGTGAAACGTCCCTATAAACTTAAACCCCGACATGCTCGGCTAGCTGTGCATGCTGCCCACACCATCGCCGTGTTTGTGCTTGAGACCTGGGACGAGCGAGTTTCGAAATTGCCTGTTTGACCAAGCTAGTAAGCAAACCTCGAAAAAGTTTTAGCGATCCCTGGAAAAGAGGTCATCGATACTCATTGTCTCAAGCTGGTTCGGCTCAGCTCGAGGCGAGATATAGTGCTGATCTGCGTCCTCAAAGTAGTTTCTCATCCGCTCACGGACATCGAATGCATCCACGATCTCATCGATCATTGCGTTGGTTGGTGCGATCTGCCAGCTCGTAAACTTATCCTGGATCATATGCTCGAGTTGCTTGCATGCAGCAGAATAATCATCACCGTTTGTAAACACGTCCCCATCGTCGAACATGTCATCCAGCGCGTCGTACATGAAGTTTTGAGCGAGAGTTGAAAACGGCTCAGTGGCGTCGTGGATTTCGTTGAGTTCGAGCTCCGCGACAAGCTCTCCTAATACTGGCAGCTCCTCACTCCCGACACCAAAGGTAATGACTTCCAAGACGAATTTTTGCAACTCTTCTAATGGGATTAACTCGAAGCCGAAAGACGTTTTTATCAGTCTTAAGCTGTTTATGTATTTGTGTGTGATGGGGCTGATCAATAGCGCTTGAGCTATTCTCTTTAGACGCTGAATACTTCCCCCTGGCGCTCTGGAAACTGGGGTGACTGCAATAGAAGGGTGCGCTCTAACGGCGCATAGATAGAGTTTCGAAAGATATTCTGGATCACAACCTTTAAAACTCAATGCCTCCTCGTGTTCGAGAAGTGAAATTAGCATTTCGCCTTTTGATTTGTGCCCAATCAACTTGTTTTCCGACATGTCCAGCAGCACGTTGAGCGCACTGAGGTTGCGCAGACTCTTGAAGACACTTTCGAGCGAATCCATTAAGCCTGAGTAGCGATGCAGCACAAAATCCCCTAGCGATGGGTTGAACAGCTTGTAATAGACCTTGTCGCCTACCACGATTCGCGTTATTAGTGAATTTGACAAGTGGCGTATGGCATAGTGAAAGTCACGCTTGCCCACAAAATTCGCGTGTCCCGGCATGAGCAAACCGCTGGCATACGCTGCAGCTAAATCGTGCTCCAGTATGTTCTGGCCATTGAACGCCACCAGCAGCACGAGAAATCGGCCAAAGTCGTCTAATTGCGCGTCAAATGGATGAGCCCAGATTTTTGCTGGGTTATCCAAAAGATCCTGAATGTATTCCCAATATCCAGCAACTGCCACGTCGTCTAGGCGCTGAGGGTCTGTGATGAATTGAATAAGCCGCGGATTGAAATTCCGATGGTTGATTACCTGACGGTATCGCTTTTCGATATAAAATTGGTCTATGTGCTCGGGTGAAAGCCCGGAATGCCAAATGTGATTGTAGAGAATATGGGCTTTGTCCAAGCTTGAAAGCGAGTCGAGCTTGATCTCCATCTCATTTCTGTGAACGTTGTTATGCTCAAAGACATCATTGAGGATTCGTCCTTGATTCAGGATCGTGGAACGCGAAGTCAGTACAAATCTCTTCGTCGCCCGGTCACGGCTTACCCGCTTGATAAAATTGACGATCTGGCTACCTTCATGACCTGACAGCGCTTCGAGGTAATTTCGTCCTAGGAAATCGTCGAAGTAAAAGAGCTGGTGCCGATCAGGCGCGTACGCTTGCTCTGCCTCTTGGATGTGTTCACTAATGCACGTGAGCTCGAAACCATCACTCGCGTAGAGCAGAATAAGCTGCTCCGCCAGCGTTGTTTTTCCGATGCCTGGTTCGCCCGTGATGATAACGGTACCGAGCTTGTTCAGTCTGTCCACGGCCGATTCGAAATTGAGGGTGTGGACGAAGATTTTTGACTTCTCCAGGATGTCTCTCATCATGGCTTCGCTGCGGCCATTGATGGCGTTGTTGATCAAGCTGAACAGAACAGCAGAGCTGCTGATCCATAGCTTAAAGTGCCGGCGTTCAACCTCGGTATGTCTGGCAAGAAGATCGTTCAGATCCTCCCGACCATAGACTTCGATTGGGCAGGACGCCTGAGGGCGTAGAGCCGCGACCAGTTCTTCCTTGTTCAGCCTCGTAAGCGAATGCGAAACCGCTAGAAGGTAGCGCTCTGGGTTAAGTGCAGCAACCTTTGACGCCTCGGAGTTTCGTAGGTGTGTCACTAGCTGAGGGAATGGAGTGCCAGGGCGGTGCTTGGCTTGCAAGATCCATTCAGTGCCAGTGAGTGTGAAATACCGCCCATCAACTCCACCGTCGCGGCCAGGCTTGAATCGTTCAAACCTGACGCATTTGTCGGCGCCGATAAGATCAGTACACAGCACTTCAAACTCTTTGTCGTTGAGACGCGAAAAGTCGTATTCGTTCACTTGGGCACCCGTTCCATGACAGTTTGCTAAGATAGCATTCTGCTGGCCTTTTGCTCTGCTGGGCGCGTGCGTTCGCTTACACAGCAGTGAGCGGGAATGCTTTCCGCGAACATCTCGAAAGGAGGATTCGCGAACCGAACGCCTGGGCTTCCGTTTGACCGCAAACAGCCAGACTGGCGATGGGTACAAGCTTTCCCTGTTCGACCTCAAAGAAGGTGTAGAGCTTTTCGCTGCGACGCCGCTGCGTGCTGACGACCAGAACGGATTGGATGAGAATTGGCTCGTGTTGATTATGAAAGTCACCGGGGGGAGGGGAGTGCCCGTACCGGGCGGCGGGGCGCTGGAAGCGAATGCTGCGGATGCAGTCTTACTGAGCTCAACTAACTAGACGTACGTTATTTTGACTACGCAGTCCATGCTCAAACTAGGCTCGGTACGGTTCAATAGGAGAGGATTTTGGCTCCTCTGATTAGATCATTCACGCTGGGGGCGAATAACAACTCGGGGTGGAAGCCAACCACGTTGAAGGTGCACGGGCTTGCGCATGAGGCACTTGGCCGCACTCGCGACGCTATCGGGTGTTATGAACAGGTGCTGAGCCGAAGTCCGGAGATCAGGATTATGAGGAGAGTGGACTCGTTAAGAAAAAGAATTCTAATGCGCACCGTCTCAAACCGATGCAATATTTAACTCAACTAAATGCCTCTTTAGTCGAGTTATTAAATTTATAAAAATTATCGTACATAAAAATACCTTAAGTACACTGCGCTCAAGCAAATACTATTGGGCACAATCATCCGTATGGAATAGACGAATGGACTACTCAACCTTAGATCTACGCACGATTCGGTGGGGTAGCGCTGGAAAAATATAAGAGGGAAGCCATCAATAACATCCGGATCAACAGGGTGAACGGTTTCTGCGTGCTGTCTCGGCCTATGAACAGCCCAATTTGACCATAATTGGATTCGAATATACGCCAGGCTCTACGGGTTTCGCACAAATTGACTCAATTCAACGCAAATTTTCGACTCAGCGGAAAAAACGTCAATTTATGGATTAAGCGTTCTTCCTCTGGGCTGATGCATCGAATGCTACTCGAACTGCGCTGGATGCTTGATAGAGGCAGGTTATCAAAAGGATTTGCTTCGTAAGCTATCTTCGTCGAACAGGCAACAATCTACACAGAGCTCTTTTGCAAAACGTGCAACTATCGTTTTCGATTCAGACGAATGGTAAAGGGGGGCATCTGGGTACGCTACAATTCGATGAGGAGACCGTGGAGCTCGCTTTGGTATGAACGCGCCGAACCGGCTGGAAGCAATTCGCCTTGCTCAAGAACGCATCCATGAGCTTGAGCAGGAAATCAGTGCTCTTCGACAGGACGAAGGCATTCAGCGTGAGCTGGTTTTCGCTGAAAAGCTCTCCATGCTCATGAAAAAATTCGACGTGAAAGTGAATGAAGTCATCGCCTTGCTAGAGATGCGAGGTGATCTAGACCGGAAAGTGTCTAGCTGTGAAACAACCTATAGGCTCAAGCATGTGCTCGGTCTAAAGGAAGTGGAGGCAGCCCACCGTGCCGAAAAACCTTTAAGGGTCACACGTTGACGCTTCGATAGAGGTGGATGATGTTGACTGCACGTAACTCTAAAATAGAGTCAGGGAAGGACGGGCTTACCAGGGTCGAGAGCGTGGGACTTCTGTTCGAGATTGACAGAGCGATAAGTGTTGACTATCAGCAGGCTTGTGAAAAGCTAGACATTGCTGAAGTGGGCAGCTTGGTGCGTTTTCTTACAGAACTGGACATTTTAGCAATGCGACATTATCTCTCGCCGCGAGAGATCATTACGTTGCTTGACCCGACATATTTCCAGGAAAGCCTCGAACTCACCAATCTGGATTAGATTAATTTTGTTGAGCCACATTGAAAATAAACGTGCAAAAAAGCCAATTTTACGACTGTTTCAGCAAAGTTAAAACCTCCGAGCTCTGAGGGTTTCACTGAATATTGAAGTCCACGTTTGACCCGTTGGACTGGTGCTTGATCGATTGGGAAACGAACATGCTTGTTACCTTAGGTCTTAAGTTAGTTCTTTGCTGGCATGATGAAAGAATTACCTCCAAGACGAATTTAATACCTTTGGTCTGAATTCCCCCTAACGTGATGACATCGTGATTTCATCTAAAGGTGATTCAATAATTTCTACCGGAATTGTTGGTGCACTTACTTTCGACAGAACGCTTGACGTTGGCCCGTTCGTTAGCAGATCGGCTAATTGCGATAACGAGCAAGGATCTCAGAGCGACCTACGAATGACACACGAAGTAATTCAAGAGCGACTGCATAAGTGGACAGAATGAACAAAGGCGTCTACGAAAAAATGGCGATTTTTGCGGAAGTAATGTTAGCGACAAGGCAACAGATGCGCGTTAATTCATTTTGCTTCCAGATCTGGGGTCAGAATTGCTTCGACGTACTAAAACTGTGGTGATGGGCAGCAACGTTATCGCCGGAGAATGTTTGCAGCTGCATGTACCAGGCGGAGTCTGGAAAGCTTCGCGGCTTATCGATGGATCGTCGGGATACGGATTGATCAGTGAAGCGGTTTCACCAGGGTTTGATTACGCGGATATGGAACTGGGAAATCGGAAAAAGCTTAGCGAGCAATTTCCAGAGCATTCTGAGCTGATTGGCGAGCTGACCCAGGAATGAGGGGTCAGTGAGTTGAACGCTTCAAAATCTGCGTGCAACCGGGCTAATCTCGAAACACGTTGTTACGTGTAATGTATATTATGTTAAATGATGTGTCAGAGCGGAACTTCTACCGAAGGTTCTGCCAGGCCACCAATCCCCATCCCAGTACGAGCCAACTCAACTCCCTGTTCCAGCAATTCTGCTAACGATCTACCTCAACCGCATCAAGGCCAGCACAGCGATCTTCCCCCACGGGATTTCGAAGGACGCTATAGATCTCAGAAACCACCTGCATCGTCGCATCTTCGATCGTTCCTTCGTTACGGCATAAAACCCAGCCGTTATCTGAAACTGCTCGCTCGAACGCTTGGGTACTGGCGACATGTTCTTCCAGCTTATGCATCACCGTACTGCTCAGCCCACGCGATCGTGCGGCAGCCCTCGCCCATGAAATTTCCGGGTCGGTGACAACCCCGACATGCAAGTCTGGCACTCGCACCTTTCGATCAATGTTCAACTGCAGAATCTCTGCAAACGGGACGATCCGGCGAAACGCCGCATCAGACGGGTACCAGCGGTCGATCAGGATAATGCTGCCGGGTGGCTGTTTCGTCAGCACGTGCCGGGAAATCCAGGTACGGCTATCAGCAAGGCGCTCACACACCTCGAACTCCAGATCCCGGCTGGGATTTCTGACGAGTCTGTTAACGAGAGCCATTGTTTCACCCCTGTAGGGATCGCTTTTACTCTCGGAAAGTCGGATCACCTTTTTGTTGTCTGCCCTCAGTACTTTCGTAACGGCCTCCAACAATGTGGTTTTGCCGGTTCCCTTGGGCCCATCTAGAGAAACAAACAGCGGACGATTCATTCTTCAAACAACGATTGATAGATGGTTTTATTTGCCCGGTTCGTTCGCTGGAATCGCTTGGCGCGACTGTGCGAATCGAGTGGAGGGCCGTTATGAACAGACATTGCTGAACACTCTAACCCGGTTTCCGCTAATGGGCCTCAAATCCATCTCCGATCACGGCTCAGCCCAACTCAATACCCCGTCGCCTGCCGATACTGCCGTGGCGTAAATCCAGTCAACGCCTTGAACTGCCGAGTGAATGCACTGTGATCCGTGTAACCGCACTGCAGTGCCACGTCGGTAATGGGAATCTCGGTGTGCAGCAAACGATGTGCGTGTTCCAGGCGAACTTTTTGAATCATCTGCCGCGGCGTCAGGTGGAACACGCGCTTGCAATACCTTTCCAGTTGCGCCACTGAAATGCCGGCGATCCGCGTGAGTTCGCCCAAGGTGATGCGGCGGTTGAAGTGCGCGCGAATGTGTTCATCCACGGCGGCCAATCGTTGATAGGCCGGATGTGTGTCACTGGCCGTTTGCAGGTCAACCGAAATCCCTGCCAGGCCAATGATTTCACCGTTGCGGTTATATAACGGGCGTTTATGCGTCAGGCACCAGCCGGGTTCTCGGCTGCCGTACAAGTGCAATTCCAATTGGTCTTCCAAGACAAAGCCTTGCTCCAGTACACGACGATCCTGTTCGGTGTAGCCAGGCCCCAATTGTTCCGGGAAGACTTCGGCGCTGGTTTTCCCCAGCAGCGGTTGCAGCTGTTTCAATCCGCAGCGCTGAACCAGCGTGCTGTTGGCCATGACATAGCGCGCCTTGACGTCTTTGATAAAGATCGCGGCATTGGGGATGACATCCAGCATCGGCAACAGCAGTGCCACGCCCGCCAGTAATTCTTCGAGGGTATCGGGACGATTCCGGTCGTTCCCCTGGCACAGGATCGCCAATGCGTTCTGCGTCATTAGTCGTGTTCTCCCACTAAAAAACCACGCTTGCGCCCAATTCGCTCAGGACCTTTCAGCGCCGGTATTGAGGCGCGCGCAGGCAGATTGCCCCAAGGCTGACGCCATGTCGAGTTGATAGCGACATGGCCGGATCAGCCATCCGTACTGTGCTGATTTCGTCATTCGCATCCATGGAAAACATCAATCGCCAGCGTCCTGACGCGTTCACTCTATCGCCATTGCATGCACACCTGCCTATCCAATAACTCACAAGAAGGCGACGCTATGTCAGGCAAAGGCAAGTTCAAAAAACAACTCTCGTTGATGGACCTAACGTTTATCGGCTTGGGCGCCATTTTCGGTTCCGGCTGGTTGTTCGCAGCCAGCCACGTCTCTGCGATTGCGGGGCCGGCGGGGATTTTTTCCTGGCTCCTGGGCGGCTTTGCGGTCCTGCTGCTGGGCATTGTTTATTGCGAATTGGGCGCGGCGTTGCCGCGTGCCGGTGGCGTGGTTCGTTATCCGGTGTATTCCCATGGTCCGCTGCTGGGCTACTTGATGGGGTTTATCACGCTGATCGCCTTCACCAGCCTGGTGGCGATCGAAGTGGTCGCCTCTCGCCAATATGCCGCTGCCTGGTTTCCCGAGCTGACCAAGGCCGGTTCCAGCGATCCGACGATCATTGGCTGGCTCGTGCAATTCGGTTTGCTTTGCCTGTTCTTCCTGCTCAACTACCGGAGCGTGAAGACTTTCGCCATGGCCAATAACCTGGTCAGCGTGTTCAAGTTCATTGTTCCGCTGCTGGTCATCGGTGTGCTGTTCACCTTCTTCAAACCGGCAAACTTCCAGGCACAAGGCTTTGCGCCATTCGGGTTGTCGGGTATCGAGATGGCGGTGTCCGCTGGCGGTGTGATCTTCGCTTACCTGGGGCTGACGCCGATCATTTCGGTGGCCAGCGAAGTGAAGAATCCGCAACGGACGATTCCGATTGCACTGATCCTGTCGGTGCTGCTTTCGACCTTGATCTATGTGCTGTTGCAGGTCGCTTTCCTCGGCGGCGTGCCCACCGAGATGCTGGCCAACGGTTGGGCCGGTGTGGCCAAGGAATTGGCCTTGCCTTATCGCGACATCGCCCTGGCGCTCGGCGTGGGTTGGTTGGCTTATCTGGTGGTCGCGGACGCGGTGATCTCCCCCAGTGGTTGCGGCAACATCTACATGAACGCGACACCGCGAGTGATCTATGGCTGGGCGCGAACCGGCACCTTCTTCAAGGTGTTCACCCGTATCGACGAACAATCCGGCATCCCGCGCCCGGCGCTGTGGCTGACCTTTGCCCTGTCGGTGTTCTGGACCCTGCCCTTCCCCTCCTGGGAAGCCCTGATCAACGTGGTATCCGCCGCGCTGGTGTTGAGCTACGCCGTCGCTCCAGTGTCCGTCGCCGCGCTGCGTCGCAATGCGCCGGATATGCCGCGCCCGTTCAGGGTCAAGTGGATGAGCGTCCTCGGTCCGCTGTCATTCGTCATCGCTGCGCTGATCGTTTACTGGTCGGGCTGGAGCACCGTGTCCTGGCTGCTTGGCCTGCAGATTCTGATGTTCGTCGTGTACCTGCTGTGTGGCCGTTTTGTACCGACTCAACATCTGAGCCTGACCCAACAAGTACGCTCGTCCGCATGGCTGATCGGCTTCTACGCCGTGACCATCGTGCTCTCCAAACTCGGCAGCTTTGGTGGTCTTGGCGTCCTCAGCCATCCCTTCGACACCCTCGTCGTGGCGGCCTGCGCGCTGGGCATCTATTGCTGGGGGGCGGCCACCGGCGTGCCGGCGTACCTGGTCCGTCTCGAGTCCGAAGACGATGAAAGCGAAGCCGATTCGACACGCGCCGGCACCACAACGACCCAACGCCCTGCCCCTGCGCACTTCTAAAGGATAGGTATATGAAACGGGTTCATGTCATTGACTCTCATACCGGCGGCGAACCGACTCGTCTGGTGATGAGCGGCTTCCCCCCACTGCCCGGCCAGACCATGGTCGAGAAGCGCGATGCCCTGCGCGATCAACATGACCACTGGCGTCGGGCCTGCCTGCTGGAGCCCCGTGGCAACGATGTGCTGGTCGGCGCGCTGTATTGCGAGCCGGTCTCGCCGGATGCGACCTGCGGCGTGATCTTCTTCAACAATGCCGGCTACCTCGGCATGTGCGGTCACGGCACCATCGGCCTGGTCAACTCGTTGCATTACCTGGGGCACATCGCGCCTGGCGTGCACAAGATCGACACACCGGTCGGCCCGGTCAGCGCCACGTTGCATGACGACGGCACCGTGACCCTGCGCAACGTGCCCGCCTACCGCTACCGCCAACAAGTGTCGGTGGAAGTCCCCGGACACGGCCGGGTTTACGGCGATATCGCCTGGGGCGGCAACTGGTTTTTCCTGGTGTCCGACCACGGTCAAGTGCTGCGACTCGACAACGTCGAAGCCCTCACCGAGTACACCTGGGCGATGCTCAAGGCCCTGGAAGCCCAGGGCATTCATGGCGAAGACGGCGCCCTCATCGACCATGTCGAGCTGTTTGCCGACGACGACCGTGCCGACAGTCGCAACTTCGTCATGTGCCCGGGCAAGGCCTACGACCGCTCGCCCTGCGGCACCGGCACCAGCGCCAAACTGGCGTGTCTGGCAGCCGATGGAAAACTGGCCGCCGGTGAGCCCTGGGTACAAGCGAGCATCACTGCCAGCCAATTCGTCGGCAGCTACGAATGGGAAGGCGAACGTGTCCGCCCGTTCATTACCGGCCAGGCCTTCATGACCGCCGACAGCACGCTGCTGATCGACGAACAGGATCCCTTCGCGTGGGGCATTTGAGCGACCACGCGGCACTTCCCTCAATCCATTTGAATGAACGCTTCAAGGAGTTACAACAATGAGCGATAGCATCTTCACTGGCTGCATTCCTGCACTGATGACCCCCTGCACCGCCGAGCGCAAACCCGATTTCGACGCGTTGGTGGCCAAAGGTCGCGAACTGATTGATATCGGCATGAGTGCGGTGGTGTATTGCGGTTCCATGGGTGACTGGCCCCTGCTCACCGAAGCCGAGCGTCAGGAAGGCGTGGCGCGTCTGGTCGCCGCCGGCGTTCCGACCATTGTCGGTACTGGCGCGGTCAACAGCCGCGAAGCGATTTCCCACGCGGCCCATGCAGCCAAAGTCGGCGCCCATGGTTTGATGGTCATCCCGCGCGTCCTCTCCCGAGGTGCGTCTCCTGCTGCGCAAAAGGCTCATTTCTCCGCCATCCTGAAGGCGGCCCCGAATCTGCCGTCAGTGATCTACAACAGTCCTTACTATGGCTTCGCTACCCGTGCAGATCTGTTTTTCGAACTGCGTCGCGAACACCCGAACCTGATCGGCTTCAAGGAGTTCGGCGGTGCCGCCGACCTGCGCTACGCCGCCGAAAACATCACCTCCAAGGACGATGACGTCACCCTGATGGTCGGTGTCGACACCCAAGTGGTGCATGGCTTCGTCAACTGCAACGCTACCGGCGCCATCACCGGCATCGGCAACGCGCTGCCCCGCGAGGTGCTGCAATTGGTGGCCCTGAGCAAGCAGGCGGCCAAAGGCGACTCCAAGGCTCGGCGCTTGGCGAGGGAGCTCGAATCGGCGCTGGCCGTCTTGTCGTCCTTCGATGAAGGCTGCGACCTGGTGCTGTATTACAAGCACCTGATGGTGCTCAACGGCAACAAGGAATACACCCTGCATTTCAACGAGACCGATGCGCTCAGCGATGTCCAGCGTCATTACGCCGAGAACCAGTACGCGCTGTTCCGCCAGTGGTACGAAAACTGGTCGGCAGAACAGAACGTCGCCTGACCTCACCTGAACGCGCCCGCTGTGAAACACAGCGGGCCACCCTCTTTTCCAGGAAAGCGCTAATGACTCTGACAGGCCAGATGCTGATTGGTCAGCACGCCATTACCGGCACTCGCGAAGCGATCCGGGCGATCGATCCCGCCACCGACAAACCGCTCGATCCGGCCTATCCCGGCGGCACCAGCGAGCATGTCGAACACGCCTGCGCCTTGGCCCGGGCAGCCTTCGACAGCTATCGCGAAACCTCACTGGCGGCACGCGCTGATTTCCTCGAAGCCATCGCCGTTGAGATCGAAGCCCTGGGTGATGAGCTGATCGAACGCGCCGTCGCCGAGACAGGCCTGCCGCGCCCTCGCATCCAGGGTGAACGTGGCCGCACTTGCCAGCAATTGCGCACCTTTGCCCGCACCGTGCGGGCCGGCGAATGGCTGGACGTACGGGTCGACACAGCGCTGCCTGAACGCCAACCCCTGCCGCGTCCGGACCTGCGCCAACGCCAAGTGCCGCTGGGGCCGGTAGCCGTGTTTGGCGCGAGCAATTTTCCGCTGGCGTTCTCGGTTGCCGGAGGTGACACCGCATCGGCATTGGCCGCCGGTTGTCCAGTGATCGTCAAAGCCCACGGCGCCCACCCTGGCACCAGCGAACTGGTGGGCCGCGCGGTGGCCAGGGCCGTGGCGAAATGCGATCTGCATGAAGGCGTGTTTTCGCTGCTGTTCGGCTCCGGCCGTGAAGTCGGTATCGCTTTGGTCACCGACCCGCGTATCAAGGCTGTGGGTTTCACCGGTTCGCGCAGTGGCGGTATTGCGTTGTGCCAGGCGGCCCAGGCACGTCCCGAACCCATTCCGGTGTACGCGGAAATGAGTTCGATCAACCCGGTGTTGCTGTTCCCGGACGCCCTGCAATCCCGCGCCGAAGCGTTGGCTCAGGGTTTCGTCGCCTCCCTGATCCAGGGCGCTGGCCAGTTCTGCACCAACCCCGGCCTGGTGATTGCCCGTCAAGGTCCGGCCCTCGATCGCTTCATCAATACAGCGGCAGACCTCGTCAAGCGCAGCCCCGCGCAGACCATGCTCACGCCCGGCATCTTCAATGCCTATGAGGCGGGCGTCGGCTCGATGCGTGAGCGTGCCCAAGCGTCAGCCACCGGTCTCAAGGGTGAAACGCCGAACCAAGGCCAGGCCCATCTGTTCGTCACCCAGGCACAGGATTTCCTCGCCGACACTCACTTGCAGGCAGAAATGTTCGGTGCCGCCTCGCTGATCGTGCAATGCGCCGACGACCACGAAATTCGTCAGGTCATCGAACACCTCGAAGGTCAGTTGACCGCCACCCTGCACCTGGATGACGCCGACCTGCCAAGCGCCCGGGCGTTATTGCCTGCGCTGGAACGCAAGGCCGGCCGCCTGCTGGTCAACGGCTGGCCAACCGGCGTCGAGGTGTGCGACGCCATGGTCCACGGCGGTCCCTTCCCGGCCACCTCCGACTCGCGCACGACCTCGGTCGGCACCGCTGCCATCCTGCGGTTCCTGCGGCCGGTCTGCTATCAGGACTTCCCGGACGCCTTGCTGCCTGCCGCACTCAAGCACAGCAATCCGTTGCAGTTGCGCCGCCTGCTCGATGGCCAGAGGGAAACCCAGGAAAATGTCTGACTCCCCCGCTCCAAACAACCCGCACGACAACGCAGATGTGGCGGTGGTCGGCGCCGGCATCATCGGTGTCGCCTGCGCTTTGCGACTGGCACGCCAGGGTCTGCGGGTGGTGGTCATCGACCAGCAGGATCCCGGCCGAGGCGCCTCGTTTGGCAATGCCGGGCATCTGGCGACCGAACAGGTGTTTCCGATCGCCGACCTGTCCATCCTCAAACGCCTGCCCGGCATGCTCATGGACCCGATGGGCCCGCTGCGCCTGGACTGGAAATACCTGCCGCGTGCCCTGCCTTGGTTCACGCGCTTGCTGCTCAATCTGCGCCCGGCTCCGTTCCAACGGACCGTGGCCGGTATCCGTGCGCTCAACGAAAGCAGCCTCGGCGCCTGGAACCGATTGTTGAGGGACATTGCCCGCCCCGAACTAATGCGGGAGGACGGCTCGTTACTGGTGTTCGAGCGCGCCGATTCGCGTCAGGCGATTGAAGCGCTACAGGCACGGATGCGGCATCAGCAGGTGCCGGTCGATTTTTGGGACGCCAACGCCGTGCGCGAGGCGGCGCCGCAACTCAGCGAGGGGATTCAGGGCGGGCTGTTCTTTTCGCGCACCGGGCATTTTCTCGACCCTTACCGGGTGGTCTGCGAACTGGTCCATGCCGCCAAAGCCAGCGGCGTGCATTTCCTCAAGCAACAGGTTTTGGGTGCAAACCTGCATGAGCACGGCGTCTCGCTCATCACCGACCAGGGCTGTTTGACCGCCCGCCAGACCCTGATCGCCTGCGGCGCGCACTCCGCGAAGTTGACGGCAGCGCTGACCGGCAAAAACGTACCGCTGGATACCGAGCGCGGCTATCACCTGATGTTGCCCCATGAACACGGGCGCTTGCCGTTTGCCGTCACTTCGCTGGAGCGCAAATTCATCATGACTCCGATGACCGATGGGCTGCGATTGGCCGGCACCGTCGAGTTCGCCGGCCTCGACCGGCCTCCGGTGATGGAACGTGCCTGGCAGTTGCACCGGTTGAGTGAAGGCCTGTTCAAGCGCGACTTGAACCCTGAGGCTGCCACGCCGTGGATGGGGTTTCGCCCGTCCTTGCCGGATTCCCTGCCGATCATCGATCGAGTGTGCGACGGCAAGGTGCTGCTCGCCTTCGGTCACCAGCATTTGGGCCTGACGCAGGCAGCGGTCACTGCCGAACTCATCGCCCAGCTAGCTTTGCCGGCGACCGCTACCCATGGGTTACCCGCAATTGATCCGTACAGGCTGGACCGATTCTGAGGCCCCCCCGCCGCCGGGCGGGTGTGGCAACTTTTGAACACTGACTTACACTGCGTACACCCACGGCAATCCGGGCATCAAGTCATGATCTGGGTGAAGCCAACATGAAAACGGTCACGGCCCTTTTCACCTGTCTGCTCGCTGCCGGCGTGTGCGCGGCGGCGAGTACCTGCGCAAACGCTGCGCCTCCTCCCGGTATCGACTGCACTCAGGCAAAAGCCTCCGTCGAAAAGCTCATCTGTCGCGACCCGCAACTGATGCAGATGGACAATGAACTGACGCGTCTGTATCGCCTGGCGCTCACGGATGAACGCTCGGTTCCGCCCCCGGACAACGTCATCATCGACCAGCAGTTCTGGATCGCTGCCCGTAACGAGTGTGCCTCGGGACCAGAGCAAAAGGCATGCGTCATCCGCAGTTACGCCGAGCGCGCGCACCAGCTGCGCCAAGGCTCGGCGATTGTCCGGACCAAAGACCCGGACCGACTCACCGAAGGCCCTCTGGCGTATCGTTGCGCAGGGTTCAATGCGCTGATTGCCGCCACCTTCTTCAGCACGCGGCCGGGTGTTGTTTACCTGAAATGGGCCAACACCGCGGTCACCCTGAACCAGGTGCCCAGCGAGTCGGGCACCCGCTACACCGGCAAGGATTACCAAGGCAACTACAGCTTCTGGCAGGACGGCAGCGTGGTGCTTTTCCAGAAGCCAGGCTCACGGGAAATGAGTTGCACGGTCGAGCCTGTCAGCTGATTTTTCTCGGCCAGTTCGATGTCTGCATATTTCTGCCAGGAACGTCACTATCTGGCTCACACCCCTTTATCTATTTTCAAGTAGCCAAGACACAGCCTTTTTTCCGTTAATTCATTCCGGATTTCGGTCTTGAGGTTTCCTATCTGTACGGTGTTTCGTTTGAGGGTATGCGGTCGCAGATTGAACGTAATAACACCCGATTGAGCCCCGGAACCATTGCGCCAGTTCAACTGAACTTCGGCTAGCACTCTTGTACAATCCGTCCACTTAATCAGCATGGTTCGACATTTTGACAACGATCACTTGGGACAAAAAGATTTTGGCGGGAGATACGCTTACCACTAACTCATTCCTTGGATCGTGGGATATTCAGTCCAAGCTGTTCGTACCGAAGACACCAGTCACCTTTGAAGGCTCTCGACTGATTGCTGTAGGTGGCGCTGGAAACGTTGCCGCTGGTAATACACTTGCGTACTTCATGCTCGACTTACCCTATAAAACGGGGGTTATTCGCCCTGCCCGACCTGAACCCCTCCTTGCTGTTGACTTCCTCTCCTTCGCGAATCAGGAACTCAAGAGACTGGGCGAATCATCCTGGCTGCTGGTCCTGACTGAAGAAACTTGCTGGCTTGTCGAATCGCTTACGAACCGAGGCTATGTAACGATCAGGGACGTTACAGATGAATACACCTCCATAGGCGCAGGCGCGCCCCACGCACGTCAAGCGCTGGATCGAGGGTGCGACGCAATCGAGAGCATTTTCGTAGCCGCAGTTGATCCTCGCAGTGAGACGAATTACAGAGTCGAGTACGTTAAGCATGAGTCAGGGGCCAAGGGACGCATTGCATGGCGCTCATTTACGACGCTTAAGAATCCAGATCGAAAGCATGAGGTTCTCCGGGCCGGTATCGGCTTGATGGGCATCCTCCTTCTCGCCATAGGCCTATTTGCGGCCCCATCCATTACTTTTCTGCCTTTGTACATGGTTGGCTCCAATCCAGCTTGGGCCTTCGGGTCTAAAGAGGTCGCTCACTTCGTTGCGTTCTTGGGTTGTGTTCTGACTGGTTGGTATCTGACCACATCTCTAAAACATAAGGTCGGATGTAAAGCTCAAGGCCTGCTTGCCATCCTCCTTCTCATCCTCGTGGCTGTGCCCTGGACAAAGGATTATCTAGGGGAGACACAATGGAAGAACCTAATAGGATTCGTATTGGCGTATGCCGGATACTTTGTCCTGACGACGTTTTTGGCTATGAACATTTCCAAATTAATCAACCCATTGCCTGCCGTAGCATATTGCGCAATCTGTTGCCTCGTTGTTTCAGGATGGATGGAACTCGTGCGACCTTTCGAGGGAATTGGTGATGAGTCTCCTGTTGGGTATATCCAATGGGCGCGGGTGATTTGTGATGCAACTGCCATTTTGGTGGCCTCCTTAGCCCTGATGCGAATCCGCCCCTACTTGGCCAGTTTGAAGCCGAGATGAAGGCAAATAACGACTTGCATTCAAGTCAGTCTCTACACTTTTATTGCTTATTTCGGCGTTTTTAATCGTGTTTTCACGGTCTTAACACTTGCTTGCGTGGGACATTAGTCTTGCAGATAAGCGTATCTCCCACGAGCGAAAAGTAGCTTCGTTTTTGCCCGCAGCAGTCATCTAAAACGCGCGAATGTGAAGGTTAATCCCAAGTGACCACTCAGTGCCCGCGAATGTAATGCTCCAGCTGCCGAATCAGGTCGGCCTGCTCGACGATGGCTTCCTTGACCAGATCACCAATCGACAACAAGCCGATCAGTTCGCCGTCGTCTACCACCGGCAAATGGCGCAGATGGCTGTCGGTCATGACTTCCATGCAGCGCTCGATGCTCTGCTGGCTCGGCGCTGTCACCACCGGCGCGCTCATGATGTCGCGCACCGGCGTGCCCACCGAAGAACGCCCCTGCAGCACGACCTTGCGGGCATAGTCGCGCTCGCTGATCACCCCGACCACCTGGCCTTTTTCGATGACGGGAAGTGCCCCGACGTTCTTTTCGGCCATGAGTTTCAAGGCGTCCAGCACCATTTCGTCAGGCGCGATGCTGTGCACCTGGCGGTTTTGTACGACCTTGAGTTTCAGCAACTGTGCGGCTGTTTTCATACGTGGCTCCGATTCTGTTGCGCGATGCCGTTAATGACCGTCAAACCACCCCGACTTCCACCACCCCGCCGTTCAATCGCACCGGCCAGACCCGCAAACGCTGTTGCGGGTACTCCAGGCAGCTTCCATCCTCCAGCCGGAAATGCTGTTTGTAGATCGGCGAGGCAACCACCAGATCGCCCTTGATGCTGCCGACCAGGCCGCGGCCGATGACATTCGCTCCGGATTGCGGGTCATGGTTGTCGATGGCGTAGAGGGTCCGCCCCTCGGCACCCGGCAGGTAAAACAGCGCCACTTGCGCGCCGTCTAGCCACACGACCACGCCGGAGTTGCTGACCAGGTCCTGTTGCTCGCACACGGTTTGCCAGGCGTCGGCGGTTTCCAGGGAAGCGATGCGTCGGGTAGTGGGCTGGCTCATCAGGCAATCTCCTCGGTGACAGGGATAAGGTTGAGTTCGGCAGCCATGATCGGGCGCCGCTGGCCGCGTTCCTGGACAAAGTGGATGTCCGGGTCCGGGCGTTTATCGTTGACGAAGGTGCGGAAGCGCTTGAGTTTTTCCGGGTCCTTGAGCGCGTTGGCCCACTCGCATTCATAGCGGTCGACCACCAACTGCATCTGCGATTCGAGTTCTTCACCCAGGCCAAGGCTGTCGTGAATGATCACGTCCTTGAGGAAATCGAGGCCGCCTTCCAGGCTTTCACGCCATACCGAGGTGCGCTGCAATTTGTCGGCGGTGCGGATGTAGAACATCAGGAAGCGGTCGATGTAACGGATCAGGGTTTCATCGTCGAGGTCGGTGGCAAACAGTTCGGCGTGACGCGGACGCATGCCGCCGTTGCCGGCGATGTAGAGGTTCCAGCCTTTTTCGGTGGCGATCACGCCGACATCTTTGCTCTGGGCTTCGGCGCACTCGCGGGTGCAACCGGACACCGCGAACTTGAGCTTGTGCGGCGAGCGCAGGCCCTTGTAGCGATCCTCGATGGTCAGGGCCATTTGCACGCTGTCCTGCACGCCGTAACGGCACCAGGTGCTGCCGACGCAGGACTTCACCGTGCGGGTCGATTTACCGTAGGCATGCCCGGTTTCAAAACCTGCTTCGATCAGCTCGGCCCAGATGTCTGGCAATTCGTGCAACTGCGCGCCAAACAGGTCGATGCGCTGGCCGCCGGTGATTTTGGTGTAGAGGTCGTATTTCTTCGCTACCACACCGATGGCGATCAGTTTGTCGGCGGTGATCTCGCCACCCGGGATGCGCGGCACCACCGAATAGGTGCCGTTTTTCTGCATGTTGGCCATGAAGGTGTCGTTAGTGTCCTGCAACGGCACCAGTGAGGCGTCCATGATCGGCTGGTTCCAGCACGACGCGAGGATCGAGCCCACCGCCGGTTTGCACACGTCGCAACCGGTGTGTCCACGGCCATGTTTGGCCAGCAACTCTTCGAAGGTGATCACGCCTTCAACCCGAACCAGCGCGTAAAGCTCCTGACGGGTGTAGGCGAAGTGTTCGCACAGGCTCTTGTCGACGCTGACGCCACGGGCAATCAGCTCATGCTCGAAGACCTGCTTGAGCAGCCCGGCACAACCGCCGCAGCCGGTGCAGGCCTTGGTTTGCGACTTGAGCAGGCCGAGGTCGGTGCAGCCACCGTCGATGGCCGAGCAAATGGAGCCCTTGGTGACGTTGTGGCACGAGCAGACCGTGGCCGACTCGGGCAATGCGCCCGGGCCCAGGGTTGGTGCGCCTTCGGACGACGGCAGGATCAGGCTGGCAGGTTCCGCCGGCAAGGCAATCGCGTTCTGCATGTATTGCAGCAGCGTGTCGTAATAGCTGTTGTCACCGACCAGCACTGTGCCGAGCACGTGTTTGCCGGTCGCATCCACCACCAATCGGCGGTAGCTGGCGGTGGTTTCGTCGATGAACTGATAACTGCGCGAACCCGGCGTGCTGCCATGCGCATCGCCGATGGAACCGACATCGACGCCCAGCAATTTGAGTTTGGTCGACATGTCCGCGCCCATGAACGGCTCGGCGGCTTCGTTGCACAGCAGCGCCGCTACGCCGCGTGCCATCTGGTAACCCGGGGCGACCAGGCCAAAAATGCTGCCATTCCACGCAGCACATTCGCCGATGGCGTAAATGTGCGGATCGCTGGTCAGGCATTGGTTGTCGATCACCACGCCGCCACGCGGGCCGACTTCCAGCGAGCACTGGCGCGCCAAGGTGTCTTGGGCGCGGATGCCGGCGGAAAACACGATCAGGTCGGTTTCGAGGAATTCGTCATTGGCGAAATTCATCCGATAGCGATAGTCCTCGCCGGCGCTGATCGATTGAGTGCCGCGTGACAGGTGCACACCGACGCCGAGGCGTTCGATCTGTGCCTTGAGCGCACGGCCGCCCTGCTCGTCCAGTTGCACCGGCATCAAGCGCGGGGCGAATTCCACCACATGGGCTTCCAGGCCCAGGCTTTTCAAGGCGTTGGCGGCTTCCAGCCCGAGCAAGCCACCGCCGACGACCACGCCACGTCGGGCGTTGGACGCCGCAGCGCGGATCGCATCGAGGTCTTCAAGGGTGCGGTACACCAGGCGTGAATCGCCCTCGGCGCCTTCGATCGGCGGCACGAACGGGTAGGACCCGGTGGCCAGGACCAGTTTGTCGTAGGCGACGCAGCCTTGTGCGGTGATCAGCTGGCGCCGGGCGCGGTCGATTTCCAGGACCGGCACACCCAAGTGCAAGGTGACGCCCGGGGTCTGGTACAGAGAAGCTTCGCCCAAGGCGAGCGACTCGGCGTCACGGCCGGTGAAGTATTCGGAAAGGTGCACGCGGTCGTAGGCACGCATCGGCTCCTCGCTGAAGACGTGCAGCCGATAGTGATCAAGCGCCCCGCGCTCGATCAGCTGTTCGACACAATGGTGTCCGACCATGCCGTTACCGATCACGATCAGCGTTTGCAGCTTGTTCAACGCGGCCACATTGGAATTCATAAGAAGCACCCGGCTAAGCCCATCACGGTTCAAAAAGCAAAAAAAAACGCCTGAAACCTTGCGGTTCCAGGCGTCTTTGCCTGTTCTTTTGCGGTGTTGAAACCAGACGTCTATGCCTGACCCACCGATGTAGCCCACGAATCGATCGTCGTTGACCGAGGGGGCGGCCCACTCGACTGCGTTCACGGTGGGCCTTGATCGATGTAATGCAGTGATTGTGCCAAACGCTGAAAGTCAGTGTTTTAAGGCCTTTGCCAGGCCCTGAAGACTATGAACCCCGCCGTTTCTGCCTTGACGTAGTGCATGGCCCAGCACGAAAGCTTTATAAAAGTGCATTACAGATACCAGCGATACTCCCGCGCACTGATCTCCTGCATGAACGCCAGATGATCCTGGCGCTTGTTCTCGCAATACACGTCGACGAACTCTGCACCCAGCCCTTCGCGCAGCTGCGGTTGGTGTTGCATGGCGCGCACCGCTTCGAGCATTTCCAGCGGGAAGTCGACTCCGCTGCTGCGGTCTTCGTTGAGTGGCAGGATCGGTTCGTTGCCGGCTTCCAGGCCATGTTCCAACCCCACCAAAATCGCCGCCAACACCAGATACGGGTTGGCATCGGCACCCGACAGGCGATGTTCGATGCGAAGGTTTTTCGCATCCGATTCCGGAATGCGCAGGCATGCATCGCGATCCTCAAAACCCCAGCTTGCCCGCGTGGCGATGTTCGTCGTGCCGCCCAAACGGCGAAACGCGTTCTGGTTCGGCGCGAAAATCGGCATGCAATGCGGCAGCAATTCCAGGCAGCCCGCCACCGCATGACGCAGTGATTGCTGCTGGTTCGCCGCGAGAATGTTATTGCCGGCAGCGTCATAAAGACTGACGTGCACATGCATGCCGCTGCCCGGGTGCTGCAAGTAAGGCTTGGCCATGAAGCTGGCGCGATAACCGTGTTTCAGCGCCACGCCACGGGTGCTGCGACAAAACAAGGCGGCCCAGTCCGCCGCACGTAAACCATCGTCTAGGTGACCGAAATTGATCTCGAACTGGCCCGGGCCGAGTTCGGCGGTGATTACCGTGGTGTCGATGCCTTGCGCCCGCGACGTCTCGACCATGTCATCAAGCACCGGCGCAAAGCGGGACAGGCGTTCGATGTGCATGTTCGGTTGATCGTCGGCATCGTCGGTCAGGTCATCCCGAGGGAATTGCGGTAGTCCGTCGCGCAGCTTTTTATCGAACAGATAGAACTCCAGCTCGAACGCCACCACCGGATGAATGCCCTTGCCGGCGAGCCGCTCCAACACTTGCGCCAGGACCTGGCGCGGTTCGAACACGATCGGTTGCTCGGTGCCGTCCGAGGTGATCAGCATCTGCCCCAGCGGTTGCGCTTCCCAGCTCACCGGTTTGAGTGTGCCTGGCACCAAACGACGCAGCGCATCCGGGTCACCGTCGTTAAAGCAATAGTCACCAATCTTGAACAACCCGCCCTGCACGCCCAGCAGCACACAGTTTTGCGGCAGCTTCAGCGCGCTGCCGGCCGCGACCTTTTCCAGCATGTCCACGGGATAGCGCTTGCCGTAGAAGTGCCCGGGAATGTCCAGGGAAATCAGGTCGACGTAACGTACATCGGGGTAGCGTTGGCGAAAGGCGCGCACCTCGGCCAGCAGATCAGCGTCCATCATGGTTGGTCCTATTGTGGTTATCAGGTGTAGACCCAGAGTACTCGCGTGAGCTGCTCGGTGAGGTTGCCGTAGCGGCAACGGGTATGGCTGTCGAATTGAAAACTGTCGCCGGCCTGCAAGGTGACGGCCTCGTCATCGCCCAACCACAGCGTCAGTTCGCCTTCGAGCACGTAGCCGCCCTGCTCCGAGCTGTCACTCAAGTGCCGCTCGCCACTGCTGGCGCCGGCTTCGAGGTGGCTTTCGAGCATGGAAAACGACGCACGCATTTTCGGCGACACCAGAATGTCGGTAATGCCATTGGCGTAATACAGCGTGCGGCGCTCGTCCGGCCGGGTGACCCACGGCAATTCCTTGGGTTTGGGCAGGCTGTAGAAGTAGGTGGTCGGCACGCCTAGGGTTTCGCTGATTGCCGTCAGGTCGGCCACGGTGGGCCGTGACAGGCCGCGTTCGACCTGCGAGAGAAAGCCGACGGAACGACCGATCTGGTCGGCCAGGTCCTTCAAGGTGTATTTCTTGTGCTTGCGCAGGTCGTGAATAAGGATCGCCAGCGCAGCGATTTCTTCTTGCTTGTTCATGCCTGGAATTCCTTCCTCAAATGCTGTCGCGCAGTCGATACCACGCCTTGCCGATGGCTTCCAGCGGCGCCGCCAGGTACTTACCGCCGGGGAAGCTGGGGTTACTCAAGCCTTGATACAACGCCAGTTCGTCACTCTGGCCGAGAATCGAATCGGACACGGCGCGGGCGGCAGCCAGCGTCGGCAGCACGCCATGACCGGAGTAACCCTGAAGCCAGTAGCGATCACCCCACCGGCCAATGTCCGGCGTGCGTTTGAGCGTCAGGTCGATATGCCCGCCCCAGGCAAATTCCAGCTCCACGCCTTTGAGCTGCGGGAAAACCCGTTCCAGGAACGGCCGGGTTGCGCCGGCAATGTCCTTGGGCATGCCGCCCAGGTACGTGCAGCCGCCGCCGAACAGCAGGCGGTTGTCTGGTGTACGACGGAAATAGTCGAGGACGAACTGGTTGTCGGTGACGCAGACATTGCTCGGCAACAGCGCCGTGGCCTGCTCGGCCGTCAGCGGTGCGGTGGCGACCTGGTAAGTCCCCACGGGCAGCACGCAACTGGCGAGTTGCGGGTCGAGCTGGTCGAGATAGGCATTGCAGGCCAGCACCAGCACATCCGCGCGAATCGATCCGCGTTCGGTGTTTACCCGGAACTGACCGCCCTCCTCTCGATAACTCAACGCCTTGCTTTGTTCATGAATACGCCCGCCCGCGCGTTCGATGGCGGCGGCGAGACCGAGGGCCAGTTTCAGTGGGTTCAGATGCCCGCCCTCAGGGTCATAAAGCCCTGCCTGATAGCGCTCGCTGGCGACCCATTCCGGCAACTGTTCACGGCTGATGAACTGCAAGCCATCGTGGCCCCATTTGTGACTGGCTTCGCGCTGCCATTCGGTCAACTGACCGACCCGACGCGGCATGACCGATGTCCACAAATGCCCGGCGCGATAATCACAATCGAAACCATGCCGAGCCGGCAGTTCACGCAGCTCTTGCGCGGCCCAGCGCATGCCGTCCCACAACCGCCGCGCACGTTCATAGCCCAGCGCCGCTTCCAGCGGCGGCATGTCGCACGACCAGCCGAGGATGGCCTGCCCGCCATTGCGTCCCGACGCAGCCCACGCCACGCGGCTGGCTTCCAGCAGCGTCACGCGCTTGCCGGCCAAGGCCAGACGCAACGCGGTGTGCAGGCCGCTGAAGCCGGCACCGATAATCACCACCTCAGTGGTTTGCTCACCCGAAAGCGCTGGCCGGGTGGTCAGGCGATCGGCGCAACTGTGGGCGTAATAGCTGGCGACATGCTGCGTGGACTGCTGAAACATACAAGCCTCATGAAATTATCTTTTTATAATTTCATGAAAAACTACAGCATAAATTTCATTCGGACAACTCAGCTGTGCGGCGATTTATGCCACGGATAGCCTTTCGCACTGAGTTGAAAGGCGTAATCGAACAAGCGCTTCATGTACTCGCCATCGAATTTCTGATTGCGCGGACAGATAAAATCAGCGCCGATGTACGCCAGATTGAAGTCCGCGCCATCCTGCTGGGCGATCCGGTAAATGTGATTGAGGTCGCTGATCCCCTGGGTCTGGATCAAGGTGCTGATGGCCCGCCCGCCGATGCTCAAGGTCCGGCGCTTGGTGCCGGACCATTGCGGTTCCAGTTTGCCGTTGCGAATGACATAGAAATGCCGGGCCCGGCGGATACGCGCGCCAGCCACGCTGTTCAGCGCCATCACGGTGCCCGGCGGGTAAAGGAAGACCTGAGTGAGGACGCCTCCATCCACGTGCATTTCCTGAAACTGTTGGCCGTCGACCTCCACATCGATCATGACCGGTGAAACGGCGCCGGGAATGCTCATCGAGGCGATCATGATGTTGCGAAACAGGTGCAGCGCGCCCGGTGCTCCGCTGGAAGCAATCGCGCCCATGTTCCAGGTGACGGGCCGTCCGGCATCGAGGTCGGTGGTGCCGATCATCAGCAGCCGGCCTTTGGCGTACTGCGCGGCGATGGCCGCCAGCACGTCGGCGGTGATGTACTTGGCAATGAGGCGCGCCAGCGGCTTGCTGTCCGCGATACCGTCGCTGGCCAGACGGGTCAGCACACTTCGCGCATGGAACACGTCTTTCGGACCGATTGCGCTGCAGATCCCCAGAATGATGCTGTCGTACTCAGGCCCCAGGTAAGCGAACGGAGCGACCAAGGCGCCCGCGCTGATGCCGGTGACGACTTTGAAAGCCGGTCGGCTCCCATGCAAGGTCCAGCCGGCGATGATGCCTGCCGCGAAGGTGCCGGCGTCGCCGCCCCCCGAAATCGCCAGATAGTAGGCCAGTGGCAGCGCATCGGGGGGCAACTCGGTGTCGGCGAGCGCCTCGACCTCGCGATCGTTGGCCAGGGTGGCATCGCGGATGAACGCCGTCAGGTCCCGGTCCAGCCAATAACGCGCATTCGGGATGCCCGGGATGACCGCTTGTTCCGTCAATTCTTGCGGCACCGCGTCACGGCGTTGCAGGCACCCTTCACGCAACATGTTCATCGTTGAGGCGCTGGGCCTGGGCAGAAATGGTTTCACAACGCCTCCTCCGGTCCCTGCCATCGACAGAGCGCGCTCGACTGACTCGGTGAAAACTGGCCTGCGCCATCATGCGCGCGCCCTAAAACCTATAACTACTTTTCAGTCAGGCGGCGGTCTCCTGAAGACCAGCAGTTTGCCGGTCGCTCGCTGCACCACCTTGTCATTCTGATTGAGGGTTTCCATGAACATCGTCACTACGCCCCGGTCGGGCTTGGTGCTGGACGGTTCGATGGCCTGCACGGTGCATTGCAGGCGTAGCAGGTCATCGGGATAAGTCGGCGTCGGCCAACTCAGCTCGATGCCCAACCCGATGATGCCGTCCGCCAACGGCACGCTGTCCACCAGCAGTTTCATGGTCAGGGCCGCAGTGTTCCAGCCGCTGGCGGCCAGGCCACGGAACAGGCTCAGCTCGGCGGCTTCAGGGTCGAGGTGAAACGGTTGCGGGTCGTATTCCTGAGCAAAGGCCAGCATTGACGCTCGATGGACGAGCAGGCTGTCGCTTTCGAACTGCTGACCCAGGCTCAGGTCATCCAGATAGAGTTTTTCCCAGGCATGTACGGTCATGATTCATCCCTCCGCGGCGCATCAGGAATAGCCGATTTCGCTGAGATCGATGGCCACCACGGGCGATCAGCACCTGATCCAGCAGTTCATCTTCCTGCTCATTCATAGCGGCGGCCCTCCACCCTCCGGCGGTTGATCCTGTACCCATTGCCAGAATAATTGATAGCCGACGGCAAGGACCACCGGGCCGATGAACAACCCGATGATGCCGCTGGTGACCATGCCGCCCAATGCGCCAATCAGCACCACCGGCATCGGCACATCGACACCGCGCCCCAACAGCAAAGGTTTGAGGACGTTATCGACCAGGCCGGCAATGAACACATAGATGGAGAAAATAATGGTCGCGGTGTTGGCGCCTTCGGTGGCGAAGACAAAGCCAATCACCGGCAGCGTAATCAAGCTCACTGGCAACTGCATGATGCCGAGCAGCAGCACCGCCAAGGCCAGCAGGCCAGCACCGGGAATGCCCTTGAAGACAAAACCGAGGCCCACCAGCAGCATCTGGATGAAGGCGATGCCGACCACGCCCAGTGCGACCGCACGAATGGTCGCAGTACACAGTTCGGCGATTTTCGGCCCCCGGGCCGGACCGCCGACTCTTGAAGCAATCTGGACGGCGGCGCGGCTGCCACCTTCACCGTGGGCCATGAAAATCCCGGCAATGATCAAGGCGAAGATGAACGTCAGGAAACCCATGCCGACGCCGGCCAGTTTGCCCAACAGGCCCAGGCTGACATGTTTGATCTGCGGTACGTACTTCTCGGTCAGGTCGGGCAGATCGGTGGAGGCCTGTAGCCATAGATCAGTGAGCGGCTGGCCCACCACTGGCCAACTGGCGACTGACTCGGCCGGCGGCGGTATATGAAAGCCGCCGCTCTTGACGACTTCCATCGCCCGCTCGACCGAGTCGGCAATCGAGGTGCCCAGCAGGTAGATCGGCACCATCAGGATGACGATGGCGACCAGAATGATCAGCGTCGCCACATGCCCTGGTTTGTGGCTGCCCCTGAGTCGCTCTTGCAGCGGATAAAGGGTGATCGCCAGGATCAGCGACCACAACATCAGGTCGCGGAACGGACTGAATATCTCGAAACAAAAAAGCACCAGGACAGCGATCAACCCGGCACGAATCAGCACATCGAGCAGCGTGCGAGTGAGCGTTTTCTCGGAAAAGGGCGTGGGCTCCACGGATGCCTCCTTGCAGGTCACTGCAACGGTAGGGGATCGGTTAGCCCAGCATAGACGCTCAATCCCCGGCGCGAGGTATCAACGCAGTTTCAACGGATCGACCAGTCCGGCGGCGATGGCCATGCCCACCAGGTCCGGCAGGGTATTGGCCTGCATGCGCTTCATCACCCGCGAGCGATACAGGTCGACGGTTTTTGCGCTGACGCCCAGTTGCTCGGCGATTTCCCGGGTGGTGAAACCCTGCACCAGCGGCAGCAGGACATCGCGCTCGCGGGGGGTCAGTGTCAGCAAACGGGCTTGCAAGGCGTCATGGCCCTGACTGCCCGAACGGTTGGCGGCGCAGTTGCTAAGCGCCTGCTGCACGCTGTCCAGCAACAATTGCTCGTTGTAGGGTTTCTCGATGAAGTCATGGGCGCCGGCCTTGAACGCCCGCACCACGATCGGCACATCGGCGTGGCCGCTGACGAAAATGATCGGCAGATTCAGTTCACGGGCGCGCATTTCTTCCTGCACGTTCAAACCGCCCATGCCGGGCATGCGCACATCGAGCAGCACGCAGGCATCGAGCGTGGCATCGCAGGCGCTGAGAAACTCCACGCCGCTGGTGAACGGCAAGGCCTTGAGCCCGACCGATTCCAGCAGCCAGACCGTTGAATCGAGCATGCCCTGGTCATCGTCGACCACATACACCACGTGCTCCGTCACACCTGCCATTGCATTATTCCTGTTGTTGTTTTGTTGGGCCGGCAAGCGGCAAGCGGCAACACATAAGCAGGCCGACCGGTTGACGTCGGGCCTGCAATTCACCGCCGAAACCTTCGATGATGCTGCGGCTCATGGACAAGCCAAGGCCCAGGCCATCGGCCTTGCTGGTATAGAACGGGGTAAATATCTGCTCCAGTTCGGGCTCGCTGACGCCCGGGCCCTGGTCTTGCACACGAATTTCCACGGTGGCACCACCGCCCTGCTCCGCCGTCATCACGATCAGCGAGGGCTGCCCCGGATGTTGTTCGCGGTTAGCGTCGATGGCGTTGCGCAGCAGATTGAGCAGCACCTGCTCGAGCAAGACCCGGTCGGCATAAACGGGCGGCAGATTATCCGGCAGTCGATCCTCGATTGTCACTTGGCAATTGCTCGCCTCCCAGGCGCACAAACGCACGGCCTCCCGGGCGACGTCGGTAAAATTCAGCGCCTGCATGCGCCGCTGCCCCTTGCGCAGAAACGCCCGTAGACGCTTGATCACTTCCGAGGCATGGGTCGCGTGTTGGGTGATGCGTTGCAGCCCTTGAGCCACTCGTTCGGCAGCCTGGGGATTGGAGTCGAGAGTCTGTAGATAGCGCTGGCTGGCATTGGCGTAATTGACCACGGCAGCCAATGGCTGATTGATTTCGTGGGCAATGCCCGAGGCCAGTTCACCCAGCGTGACCAATCGCGCGGTGTGCGCCAGTTCGTCCTGATGGCGGCGCTGTTGCACCTCGCGCAATTCACGCTCGGTCATGTCCCGGGCGACCAGGGAGTAATAGCGCTCGCCGCCGGCCGAACGGTGCGCCAGCAATACCAGCGACACTGGCACCGACGTGCCGCCACCGGGCGGCTGCAACCGCGCATCGGTGCTCCACACGCCGTCACGTTCGGCGCGGCTCCAGCCGTCACGTTGCAGGCGTGTCAGGTCAGCGCTGGCAAACAGCTCCGCCAGGGCCGGCATCGGTTGTTGCTCATCAATACCGAGGATGCGCCGCGCTGCGGGGTTGAGGTACGTCACTTGCCCGTCAGGGTCGATAAACAGGACCGGATCGGTGTTGGCCTCGACCACTTCGGCCAGGCGCCGCTTGTTCTCTTCGGCCTGCACCCGGGCCGTGATGTCTCGGGACACGCTGACCACTTCGACCACCGCGCCGGTGTAGGTTTCACGGATCGCCCGGCTGGCGGTTTCGAACCACAGGTAATGCCCGGCACGGTGGCGAATGCGGTACGTCATGGTGTGATAACCGTCCTGCTCCAGCGCATCCCGGGCGCGCTGCACCAGATTGGCCAGGTCCTGGCCATGGAACAGACCCTGGGCCATCTGCCCGCGCAGTTCTTCTGGCCAGTAGCCGAGCAATGTCCAGGACGCCGGCGAGGCATCGAGAAAACGCCCGTCCGGGGTGTGGCGGGAAATCAGGTCGGTGGTGTTCTCGATGATCAGCCGATACAACCGGCGTGCCGTGGCGGCTTCGCGTTCGGCCAGCACTTGCACCGTGGCATCGCGGCAACGGGCGAGCACGCGGTTGTCCTGGGGATCGGGGATAAACGTCCAGATCAGGATCTGCGCTTCGAACTGCGCTTCGACACCTTCGATGGCGCGTTGCTGATCAAGGCAGGCGCGCACCAGCACCCGGTGATTCACCGGCAGAAAACCCAGCACTTCGGTCAGCGGCTTTTCCGCCAATAACGCCAGCAGCGCCGCGTTGAACTCCAGCGGCCGGCCCTGCGCATCGAGCAACAGACTCGGTTGCGGGTCGTGACCCAACAGCGGCGAACCCCGCAGCATGCCATTGACGCTGCTGAGCAAGGTGGTCAGCAAATCCTGCACCCAACCCAGCCAATCCAGGCTCACGCCGTCGCAGACTTCCACCAGCAACAGGCCAGCCTGCCCCGCCTGCAACGCCAGATCAAACACCTGCCCATGGCTGATGGCGGCGCGGCGCAAGCGCCCGGACAACCAGCAATCGAGTTGCCGTACCTGCGCGAGGTCCAGCCGCCCGGTCTCGACCAGCCGATCAAACAGCAACTGATCGCTGGCCAGTGACGGATCGCCCAGGCCTGGCGGGAAATGCTGCGCGGCGCCCTCGTGGCTGTAAATCCGTGCGTTGGGTTGCCAGCTCAGGTAAACCGCCCGGCGCACCTCGGGACATTCCTGCAACGCACGGCACAACGCGTCCGCCCGGGCGGCCAGGGACACGCCCTCGCGTTGCAGGCGCAACCAGCTGTGCAATCGAACGGGAGTCAGGGTCATCACATGTCCGCTTTGTCGGGGGAGCCAAGAATATACCGGTGCTAGAGGTATCGCCGCATTCATTTGGAAGCCGAAGAATTAAATATAGTACAACTACTATACTGCGTAGGTTGTACTTCCATATGCATGGCAGATTGTTATATAAAGCACCCCAGACATAAAGGATGACCCCAGCGGCTACGCTGAACAGGCCATCCGTAGAGCTAACAATCAGCCACCGAGTACCCCGTCATGTCGATCTATGAACAAGGGCTAGGCCCTTCGGCTGTCAATCACATTGCTTTGTCCCCGCTCAGCTTCATCGAGCGCACCGCCAGCGTTTACCCCCACTACCCCGCCGTCATCCACGGTTCGATCCGTCGCACCTGGGCGCAGACCTACACCCGTTGCCGGCGTCTGGCCTCGGCGCTGGCCGGTCGCGGCATCGGCAAGAACGATACGGTGGCGGTGATGCTGCCCAACATTCCCGAGATGCTGGAAGTGCATTTCGGCGTGCCGATGATCGGCGCGGTGCTCAACCCGCTCAACGTGCGCCTGGATGCCGAAGCCATTGCCTTCATGCTGCAGCACGGCGAGGCCAAGGTGCTGATCACCGACCGCGAGTTCCATGACGTGATTCACGCAGCCATCGGCATGCTCGATCACCCGCCGCTGGTCATTGATGTGAATGACCCGGAGTACGGTGAAGGTCAGGCCGTCAGCGATCTGGACTATGAAGCGCTGCTGGCCGAAGGCGATCCGGATTTCGCCTGGCAATGGCCTGCCAACGAGTGGCAAGCCATCTCGCTGAACTACACCTCCGGCACCACTGGCAACCCGAAAGGCGTGGTTTATCACCATCGCGGCGCGTACCTGAACTCGCTGGGCAACCAGATGACCTGGGCCATGGGCAACCATCCGGTATACCTCTGGACCTTGCCGATGTTCCACTGCAACGGCTGGTGCTACCCGTGGGTCATCACCGCAATGGCCGGCGTGCATGTGTTCTTGCGTCGAGTCGATCCGCAGAAAATCCTTACCCTGATTCGCGAGCATCAAGTGACGCACCTGTGCGCGGCACCCATCGTGCTCAATGCCTTGGTCAACATGCCGGAATCGGCGAAAGCGGCCATCGATCACCCGGTCAACGCCATGGTTGCCGGCGCGGCACCACCGGCCAAAGTGATCGGCGCCGTCGAAGAGATGGGCATCAAGGTCACCCACGTCTATGGCCTGACCGAAACCTACGGCCCGGTAACGCTTTGCGCCTGGCATGCCGAATGGGATGAGTTGCCGCTGGAAGAACGCGCCGAGATCAAATCCCGCCAAGGCGTGCGTTATCCGACGCTCGAAGGCGTGATGGTCGGCGATTCGAAAACGCTGGAACCGACCCCACGCGACGGTCAGACCATCGGTGAGATCTTCATGCGCGGCAACACCGTGATGAAGGGCTACCTTAAGAACCCGACCGCCACCGCCGAAGCATTCGAAGGCGGCTGGTTCCACACCGGCGACTTGGCGGTGTGTCATCCCAACGGTTATGTCGAGATCAAGGACCGGCTCAAGGACATCATCATTTCCGGCGGCGAGAACATTTCCACCATCGAACTGGAAGGTGTGCTGTATCGCCATCCGGGTGTGATGGAAGCCGCCGTGGTCGCCCGTCCCGATGAAAAATGGGGCGAAACGCCTTGCGCTTTCATCACCTTGAAGGCCGATCACCAGGACGTGCGCGAGGCCGACATCATCAGTTTCTGCCGTGAGCATCTGGCCGGTTTCAAAGTGCCGCGCACGGTGATCTTCACCCTGTTGCCGAAAACGTCCACCGGCAAGATCCAGAAGTACGTCCTGCGCGACAGGGCTAAAGCGCTCTAACCCGAACCGACGTTTTACCCACCCGGCGGCAGGTGTTTCACCTGCCGCTTCGGGCTCGTGCGCGCCGGATTCGGCTTGCCCCGCCCTCAAACGTTGATAACAAAAACAATGTGGAGCCACCCATGATCGACATCCATTCAACCGATACCCAACGTTGCGAACGCATTCGGACCAATCCGAAATTCCTTCAATTGGTGAGCAGCCGTTCACGCCTGGCCTGGTCGCTGAGCGCTGCGGTGCTGGGCACTTACTACGCGTTCATGCTGGTCGTGGCGTTTGCCCCGCAGTGGCTGCATGCGCCGCTCGGCGAACATCGGATGTTGACCTTGGGCATGCCGGTCGGCGCGGCGATCATCATTTTTTCCTGGCTGCTGACCGGTTGGTACGTCTACCGCGCCAACACGCGCTTCGATGCACTGGGCGCCGCCATTCTTGAGGAGAGCAAGTGATGACTTTCCTTCGTAAGCTGATCCTCACCGCTGCTGGCCTGTTGCCGGCCTCCTTGGTCCTCGCCGCCCCGGCCGTGGGCGTGGTGGAAAAACAACCGCTGAACCTGCATGCCATCGGCATGTTCTTCGTCTTCGTGCTGGGCACGCTGGCCATTACCTGGTGGGCTGCGCGACAAACCAAATCCACGTCGGACTTCTACACCGCAGGCGGTGGCATCACCGGGTTCCAGAACGGCCTGGCGATTGCCGGTGACTACATGTCCGCGGCCACGCTGCTGGGGCTGTCCAGCCTGGTGTTCGCCAAAGGCTACGACGGCTTCATCTACACCATCGGCTTCTTTGTCGGCTGGCCGATCATCACCTTCCTGATGGCCGAACGTCTGCGCAACCTTGGCCGCTACACCTTCGCCGACATCGTGTCCTATCGCCTGGACCAGAACAAAGTGCGGATCTTCGCCGCGTTCGGTTCGCTGACGGTGGTGTGCTGCTACCTGATCGTGCAAATGGTCGGTGCCGGTCAGCTGATCAAGTTGCTGTTCGGCCTCGATTACCCGGTTGCCGTGGTGATCGTCGGCGCGTTGATGCTGGTCTACGTGATTTTCGGCGGCATGATCGCCACCACCTGGGTGCAGATCATCAAGGCTGTGTTACTGCTCGCTGGCGGCACCACCCTCGCGGTGATGGCCATGTCGCAGTTCGGTTTCAGCTACGAAACCCTCGCGGACAAAGCCGTCCAGGCCCATGCCAGCGGCTGGAACATCATGGGCCCCGGCTCGATGCTCGCCGACCCGATCAACACCGCTTCGATGTCCCTGGGTCTGGTGTTCGGGATTGCCGGCCTGCCGCACATCCTGATGCGCTTTTTCACCGTACCGAACGCCAAAGAGGCGCGTAAGTCGGTGTTCTACGCCACCGGTTTCATCGGTTTCTTCTTCCTCGTTGTTTGCACACTGGGCTTTGCCGCCATGGTCATCATCGGCACCGACCCGCAGTACTACGTTAATGGCGAAGTCGGCGGCGCCTTGATCGGCGGCGGCAACATGGTTGCCATGCACCTGGCCAAAGCTGTGGGCGGCAACCTGTTCTTCGGTTTCCTCTCGGCCGTGGCCTTCGCCACGATTCTGGCGGTGGTGTCCGGGCTGGCCCTGGCCGGTGCCTCGGCGATTTCCCATGACCTTTACGCCACGGTGTTCAAGAAAGGCAAAGCCACTCAGAAAGAGGAAATGCGCGTAACCCGCATGGCCACGGTTGGCCTGGGCATCATCGCGATTCTGCTGGGCATTCTGTTCGAGAAGATGAACGTCGCGTTCCTCGTGGGCCTGACCTTCGGCATCGCCGCGTCGACCAACTTCCCGGTGCTGATCATGGCCATGTACTGGAAAGGCCTGACCACCAAAGGCGCGATCCTCGGCGGTTTTGCCGGCCTGATCTGCGCGCTGGTACTGGTGATCCTGTCGCCAGCGGTGTGGGTCACCGTGCTCGGCCATGCCCACGCGATCTTCCCGTACGACCACCCGGCGCTGTTCTCCATGCCGCTGGCGTTCTTCGTGATCGTCGTCGTCTCCAAACTCGACCGCAGCGTGCGGGCCGACAAGGAGCGCGATGCCTACGCCGACCAGTTCGTTCGTGCCCAGACCGGCCTCGGTGCCGCCAGCGCTTCGGCTCATTGATTGAAAGGGCACGGCCTGCCATTGCAGCGCCGTGCCCATCGCACACCTTTTGAGGTTCACGTTATGCCCGAATTCAACGCCCCGCTGCGCGACATGCGTTTTGTGCTGCATGAAGTGTTCGATGCCCCGGCCCTGTGGGCACGCTTGCCGGCCCTCGCCGACAGCGTCGACGCCGAGACGGCTGATGCCATTCTTGAGGAGGCGGCGAAAGTCACTTCGCACCTGATTGCGCCGTTGAATCGCAGCGGCGACGAAGAAGGCGCCCAGTGGCTCGATGGCCAGGTCAGCACGCCGATCGGCTTCAAACAGGCTTATGCCACCTACATCGAAGGCGGCTGGGTCGGTCTTTCCGGTAACGCCGATTTCGGCGGCATGGGCATGCCGAAGATGCTCGCCGTGCAGTTCGAAGAAATGCTTTACGGCGCCAACTCCAGCTTCGCCCTGTATTCGGCGTTGAGTTCCGGGGCCTGCCTGGCGCTGGATGCCCACGCCAGCGAAACCCTGAAAAAACGCTACCTGCCGCCGATGTACGAAGGCCGCTGGGCCGGTTCCATGTGCCTGACCGAAGCCCACGCCGGCACCGACCTGGGGATCATCCGCACCCGCGCCGAACCTCAGGCTGACGGCAGCTTCAGCATCACCGGCAGTAAGATCTTCATCACCGGCGGCGATCAGGATCTGACCGAAAACATCGTGCATCTGGTGTTGGCCAAACTGCCGGACGCGCCGGCCGGGCCGAAAGGTATCTCGCTGTTCGTCGTGCCCAAGGTTCTGGTCAATGCCGACGGTTCACTGGGCGATGCCAACGCCGTGAGCTGCGGTTCGATCGAACACAAGATGGGCATCAAAGCCTCGGCCACCTGCGTGATGAACTTCGACGGTGCCAGCGGCTGGCTGGTCGGCGAGGCCAACAAAGGTCTGGCGGCGATGTTCACCATGATGAATTACGAGCGCCTGTCCATCGGTATTCAGGGCATCGGCTGCGCCGAAGCGTCTTATCAAAGCGCCGTGGCGTATGCCCGCGAACGTGTGCAGAGTCGCGCGCCGACCGGTGCAATTGCTCCGGACAAAATCGCCGACCCGATCATCGTCCACCCGGATGTGCGCCGCATGCTGCTGAGCATGAAAGCCATGACCGAAGGTGGCCGCGCGTTCGCCAGTTACGTCGGGCAGCAACTGGACCTGGCGAAGTTTTCCGATGACGCCAAGGAGCGCGACAGCGCGCAAACCCTGGTCGCGCTGCTGACGCCAGTGGCCAAAGCCTTCTTCACCGACACCGGTCTGGAAAGCTGCATCAACGGCCAGCAAGTGTTCGGCGGCCATGGCTACATCCGCGAATGGGGCCAGGAACAACTGGTGCGCGACGTGCGCATCGCGCAGATCTACGAAGGCACCAACGGCATTCAGGCGCTGGACCTGCTCGGCCGCAAAGTGCTGGCCGACAGCGGTGCCGCGCTGCGCCAGTTCACCGGTGAAATCCGTCATTTCGCCCATCAGCCCGACGCGCCCTACTCCGTGCAACTGTTCGATGCCGTGCAGCGTCTGGAAAACCTCAGCGACTGGCTGCAGGACCAGGCCGCCACCAATCGCAACGAAATCGGCGCGGCTTCGGTCGAGTATTTGCACCTGTTCGGTTACGTCGCCTACGCCTGGTTATGGGCGCGCATGGCCCAGGTCGCGAAGAAAAAACTCAGCGATGACCCCAAGTTCTATGGCGCGAAGATCGCCACCGCTGATTTCTACATCCGCCGCCTGCTCCCGCGCACGTTGAGTCTGGAGCACTCCATTCTCGCCGGCAGTGCCTCGTTGTATGGCCTGAGTGCCGAACAGTTCTAACGATTGAACCGCACGCGGCGCCACGCTCCTATCACTTCGGCGTTCGCGTTTTTTATTGATAAGCCCTCGCCTGCCTGGCGAGGGCCGCGGGACCTGTCTTTCCATAATAAAAACAAAGGGGCTTCACCATGGACCGCAACACCCGCACTCTCGCTACCCGTCTGTTGCTGGCCGGCGGCGTCATCAGCCTCTCGGCCCCCGCTGCTGCGGACTTTGTCAAAGACAGCAAGGCCAGCCTCGAGCTGCGCAACTTCTATTTCAACCGTGATTATCGCCAGGACAACGCCGCCCAATCCAAACAAGAGGAATGGGCCCAGGGCTTTCTGCTGCGTTATGAGTCGGGCTTCACCGACGGTTTGATCGGCGTCGGTTTCGATGCGATTGGCCTGGTCGGCGTCAAGCTTGATTCCAGCCCTGATCGCGCAGGTTCCGGCCTGCTCAAACGGCATGGCGACACGAGCAAAGGGGCGCAGGACGAGTACGGCGAACTGGGTTTGACCGCCAAACTGCGCGCCTCCAAAAGCACGCTGAAACTCGGCACGCTGCTGCCCAAACTGCCAACGGTATTGGCCAACGATTCACGGCTGTTGCCACAAACCTTCAAGGGCGGTCAGTTGACCTCGCTGGAAGTGGAAGGCCTGACCGTGGACGCCGGACGGCTGACCCAGGTCAATCAGCGCGACTCCTCGGACTACGAGGACATGGGCATCACCCGCACCGGCGCCAAAGGCATCACCACGCGGCATGTCGACAGCGACAGCTTCGATTTCGCCAGCCTCAACTACAAATGGACCAGCAACCTCGCCACCGGCTACAGCTACGGTCACCTCGACAATTTCTACAGCCAGCACCTGGTGAACCTGACCTACGTGTTGCCGGTGACCACGGGCCAGTCGCTGAAGACGGACCTGCGCTACGGCCGTTCCACGGATGATGGCGGCAGCAATGTCGACAACAATGCGATTGGCGCGATGTTCACCTACAGCCTCGGCGGGCATGCGTTTGGCCTGGGTTATCAAGGCATGAGCGGCGACACCGGTTTTGCTTACGTCAACGGCACCGATGCGTTCCTGGTGAACTTCGTGCAGATCGGTGACTTCGCCAGCAAGGACGAAAAATCCTGGCAGGCGCGTTACGACTACAACTTCGCGGCCATGGGTGTGCCGGGGCTGACCTTCATGACCCGCTACATCACCGGCGACAATATCGACCTGGGCGGCAACCGTCCGGAAGGCAAGGAATGGGAGCGTGATACCGACATTGGTTATGTCGTGCAGAGCGGTCCGCTGAAGAATGTCGGGGTGAAATGGCGGAATGCGACGGTGCGGTCGACCAACTTCGGCAGTGATCTGGATGAGAATCGCTTGATTGTCAGCTACACACTGCCGATCTGGTAAACCCGTTCAGGTTTCACAAAGGGGGGACTCGCTTGGCGGCGGGTTCCCTTTTTTTCTTCAGGTTTTGCGGTGTGTTGGCGGGCCTCTTCGCGAGCAAGCCCGCTCCCGCAGGGGACTTGTGAACACTGAAGATCCAGTGTGGGAGCGGGCTTGCTCGCGAAGGCGGCCTCAGAAGCACTAAAGAGGTCGAGCGTGGCCTCCCTTCCCCGACAGCACACCGCGGCAGTGGCCATAGTAGGTTAAGATGCCTGCAAACCAGGCCCGCCGCGAGACGCCCGCATGACCGATAACACCCCCCGCCTGATCAAGAAGTACCCCAATCGCCGACTGTATGACACCCACACCAGCAGTCATCTGACGTTGGCAGACATTCGTCAGTTAGTCGTCGATAAAGTTGCCTTTCAGGTGGTCGATGCCAAGAGCGGCGAGGACCTGACGCGCAGCATCCTGCTGCAAGTGATTCTGGAAGCCGAAAGCGGCGGAGAGCCGATCTTCACCAGCGAGATGCTGATGGGGATTATCCAGTTCTATGGTCCGTATCAGGGCGTGCTCGGCAGCTACCTCGACAAAAGCATCCAGACCGTCATCGACATCCAGTCGCAGACCGGCGCGCAGTCGTCCGAGGCGTGGAGCGACTTCATGCATCAACAGGCCCCGGTCATGCAGGACCTGATGCGCCAGTATGTCGACCAGTCCAAGGCCTTGTACCTCAATACCCAGAACCTGTTCGGCATGTTTGGCGCCAAGCCCGGCACCGAAAGCGGGCCGAAAAAAAATGGCGATGGGGAATAAACCCATCGCCATTTTTGTGCCGCTGGCCTGAAACGACTTACTTGTTACCGCTGGTAGCCTTGGCGCCCGCTTCCGGTGCTGCTTTGGCGGCAGCGGCAGTGGCGGCGTCGAAATTGCTCTGAGCCACATCGGAAGCCTGTTTCACGGCTTTCTGTGCGCTTTCGAACACGGTACCGGCATTCGCCAGGCCCGACTTGAAGGCAGCCACGACAGGCTCGGAACCGGCCGGTGCATTCTTGCTGATCGATTCAACAAACTCATTCACTTGCTGGGTGCCCGCCTCGACCTGACTCGACGTCAGTTTGGCGATGTCCGACTGCGTGCCCACGATCAGCGCTTGAACCTGACGATTGAACTCGGCCAGACGTTCGGTCTGCGCGCTCGGCTGGGTGAACGACGCCTGCAAATCAGCAAAACCCTGTGGATCACGCACGGCCAGCAGCTTGCGCACGCCTTCGAAGTGTTCTTCGGTGGAGTCGCGCAGTGCCTTGAACTGCAACTGGCTCAGCTGTTCAACGCTGGCGAAGACTTTGCCGCTGATCTGCTGCAAAAGATCGAGGTTGGCTTTCTGAGCGGTTTGCAGTTTTTCCGAATTGAAAAAAGACATGCTTGAATCTCCTGGTACTGAAAGGCCCGGATGGACCTGAGGACGCGAAGCGATCCTGCCAGCCATCGCGTTAGGTTGAATATTGCAGTGCACAAAACTATTTAGCAACGGCTATTTTGTGCAGCGCACAATAAAGTTCGCTTCCTTGACCGGTATTCCCTATACACTCGTGAAAATCGAACGGCCGGCTTGGCTTCTATTAGCCATGGCGACGTTCCCACGCATGGCATCAGGAGTTCACGATGGGTCAGGAAGAAAATATTGCGATGCAAGATGAAGGGCTTTCGACTCCGTCCGGTTTATTCGAGCACCTCAACCATCTGCAGCGTCTCAACACCCGCAACGTCCTCGACGCCGTGCAGCAGCGCCAAGCCAAAACCTACGCCCCTTCAAGCCTTGGGCTGCTTAAACAGCCAACCGCCGCTGACTGGCAGGAATACCTCACCGACCTGGGCCAACGCAGCGTGCTGTTCTGGGACACCTTGCGTCAGCGCGGCGACAACACCCTGGCCCACGAACGCGCCGGGTATCCGCTGCTGCTCAAGTTCAATCATGAAACCCTGATTGCCGGTGAAGACCTGCCGCGCCCGGTCAACTACTCGCTGCTGCAGATCCTTGCGGGCCCCGGGCAACAGCTCGACAGCAAAAAACAACCGGTGATCATCATTGACCCGCGCGGCGGCCACGGCTCGGGGATCGGCGGCTTTAAACAGGATTCGGTCATCGGTGAAAGCTTGCGCGCCGGCCACCCGACCTATTTCATCTCGTTCAGCCATTCGCCACGCCCGGGGCAAACCCTGGCGGACATCGTTTTAGCTCAGGCGCGGTTTATCGAAGAGGTCAGCGCGCGACATCCTTCCAGTGCCAAACCCGTGGTCATCGGCAATTGCCAGGCCGGCTGGGCATTGATGGGCCTGGCGGCGACCCGCCCGGAATTGCCGGGACTGATCATCGTCAATGGCGCGCCGCTGTCGTACTGGGCCGGCGTCAATGGCCGCAACCCGATGCGCTACACCGGCGGATTGCTGGGCGGCGGCTGGATGGCACGCCTGGGCAGCGACCTGGGCAATGACCGTTTCGACGGCACCTGGCTGGTCAGCAATTTCGAAAGCCTCGACCCGGCCAACGCCTTGTGGGGCAAGTACTACCACCTGTTCAGCGAAGTCGACAGCGAAGCCCCGCGCTTCCTGGATTTCGAACGCTGGTGGGGCAGCCCGACCCTGCTCAATGGTGAAGAGATCGAGATGATTGTCGACGACCTGTTCATTGGCAATCAGCTGTCCGGCGGCCTCGGGCGCAAGAGCAGCGGGCTTGACCTCAAACGCATCGAAGTGCCGGTGGTGGTGTTCTGCTCCTATGGCGACAACATCACCTCCCCGCAACAGGCGCTGGACTGGATCACCGACGTCTATCCCAGCGACCTCGCCCTGCAAAATGCCGGTCGCACCATCGTGTACCTGCGACATGCGAGCATCGGTCATCTGGGCATTTTTGTTTCCGGCGAAGTGGCGCGACGTGAACACCGCGAGTTGCTGGGTGCCGTCGACGCGATCAATGAACTGCCGGGCGGGCTCTATGAAATGCTCATCGATGACCTGCCGGAACACTCGGATACGCCGTACGCCGTGCGTTTCGAGCCCCGCCGTATCGCCGACATCCATGGTGAAGTGCCGCCGCCCCGTGACGACGATCGCGAATTCGCGCTGGTCGAGCGTGCCTCTGACTTCAACAACACGCTTTACGATGGATGTGTACGGCCGTGGTTGCGTCAGCTGATTAACGAGCCGACCGCCGAAATGATGCGCAAGGCTCACCCGTTCCACCAGCAACAGGTGATGTGGAACAGTTTGAACCCGGCGCTCTGGTGGCTGGCAGGCAGTGCCGCGCAAGTGAACAAAGATCGTCATCCCGCCCATCCGTCCAATCCGTTGCTGGCCTGGCAGGATCTGTTTTCCAACCAGATCCAGGACGCCTTGAACGGCTATCGGGACCTGCGTGATGCCGCTCAGGAAATGAGTTTTTACGGTGTGTATGGCGTGCTTAACAGCCTCGCCGGCAATACCTCGGGGCGCGATCTCCAGGGGCATGCCGAGCAGCACGATAAAGTCTTGATCGAACGCCTTCAGGACGCCCTGCCCGTGGGCGGTTTGATGGAAGCCTTGATCCGGATCCTGTTCCTGCTGGGCCGCGACAGCGACGAGCCGGGCAAGCAAAGCGTCGAGAAACTGATCCTGCAATTGCAGGTGCTGCTGCAGGACTACAGCGCCGAGCCTCTGGACCTGCGTGAAACCCTGCGCCTGCAGAAACTGCTGGTCGCCACCCACCCGCAGGAAAGCCTGCACAGCTTGCCCCTGATGCTGGCCGAGGTCGAAGAGCGCCAACAGGTGCTGGCGGCCGTGGCCAATTTGCTCCCGGAACTGCTGACCAGCGGCGCAGACAACCCGTTCTGGTGTGAATTGCACACCCTGCTCGATGTGCCGTTGCCGGGTTTCAACTTGACTCAACCTCCTGGTGAAGCCGATGTTGTCGAGGAGGAAGCCTTGGTTGTCGCACCTGCGCCGACACCACCCAAGCCCATCGCGCAAAAAACTGTAGTAGCGACTACCGCGCCAATCGCCAAGGCTGCGACTCCCGTTCGCAAACCTGCCAAAGGCAAGAAAAGCGTTAAAAAACCGCCGGTGAAATAACCCCGGACCGCTGACGAGCACCGCGTCACACTGGCGCGGTTTCCTCGATTTCAAACGATTCATCGGAGCGGTACTGCCCCGGTGTCATGCCAAACCAACGGGTACAGGCTTTGTTGAAGCTGCTGTGGTCATGAAAACCAAGGAGATACGCCACATGCTTCATGTTGAAGTGAGAGTGGCGCAGGTAGAAATCGGCCAGTTGCCGGCGCACCGCGTTCAGCACGTCCTTGAATTGAGTCCCCTCCTTTTCCAACGCCCGTTGCAGCGTGCGCTTGCTGATGTTCAACGCAGCGGCAATCGATTCCATGTCGCACTGCCCCTGGCCCTGACTCAAGCGCTCGGTAATCAGCGCGCGAATCCGCCCGACAATGCAAAACCCAAACAGCAGGTCCAGTTGCGCCTCGGCAAAACTGTCATGCAGCACGGCCAACGCTTCGTTGCCCATGCTCAACGGTCGCATCAGCTCCTGCCCGTCAAACAAAATGCTGTCGTAAGGCGCGTCGAACTCCAGATTGCAGCCAAACAGCCGCCGATGCTCGGAGATGTCTTCCGGTTCGGGATAAGTGAACTCAACGCTCAAGGGGTGCGGTGCTTCGCCGCCCGACAGCTTGCGGCAGAAACTCAGCAATGACGCCAGCCCGGCATCGGTGTACTGGCGCGGTTTGACCGAACCATGCTGCTGATGGTCGAGGCTGGACAGGCGGTAATGTTGCTGTTCGGCGGTAAAGAAAAGGCTGAACCCGGTGCCGATCAACGGACTGAAACGAACCAGGCGTTCAAGGGCTTTTTTCAGATTCAGGCTGGACATCATGGTGTAGCCGACGATCTGAAAGCTGCCGGGGTGGAAACTGCCATAGGCCCGTAAGCCGATGTCCGGATCACTTGAGGCCTCAGCGGCCAGTTCCCAGAGTCGATAGATGGCCTTTCGCTCGCAAAACGCGCCTGGTTTGTTCGCGAGATTAATGTCTAGTCCAGCCTCCCGACACAGACTGGCGACATCCAGTCCTTGAGCCGAGAGCGTATTTACCAGCACGCTGGCATAGCCTGAACTCATTCTATACATGGCGTCCTCAATGACCTGTGGAACCGGACATCCTGTCCGGAGCCATAACTGATCTGCGATGAATCAAAATTCTAACGGGATGCTTCGTTGCCAATATTGATCCCAGTATAGGTACTCCTCACTTTTAGCCAGTGTTTCGGGCCATTCGTCGCCCCGACGCAACTAAACCGCTCGTGGCACCGTTGGACACCACGCCGTCACCTCCCAACACTTCCGCATCCCCCGCCAATACCGAACAATCGCCCATCTTGCAGCGCAAAAACAAAAAAGGAACGGAGCTTATGAAGTCGCTTGGTCGTATTGCGTTGGTCACGGGTGGTATGGGTGGGATTGGCACGGCGATAAGCCAGCGCCTGTACAAGGAAGGATTCAAGGTCATCGTCGGCTGTAGCGCCGATTCCGCCCGCAAGAATGACTGGATCGCCACCCAGCTCGCGGCGGGTTATCAGTTCGACTGCATCTACGGCGACATCACCCATTGGGAGTCGACGCGCAAGGCCTTCGAGATGGCGCGCGAACAATTCGGCCCTATCGATGTGCTGGTCAACAACGCCGGCATCACTCGCGATGCTTCCTTTCGCAAACTGACGCACGAGGACTGGAACGCGGTCATCGGCACCAACCTCAGCGGCGTGTTCAACACCACCAAGCAAGTGATTGAAGGCATGTTGGCCAAGGGTTGGGGACGGGTGATCAATATCTCCTCGATCAACGGTCAGCGCGGCCAGTTCGGCCAGACCAACTACAGTGCGGCCAAGGCCGGCATCCATGGCTTCACCATGGCCCTGGCGCGGGAAGTGTCCGGCAAGGGCGTGACCGTCAACACCGTCTCCCCGGGTTACATCCAGACCAGCATGACCGCGGCCATCCGCCCGGACATCCTCGACACCATGATTGCCGCTACCCCGGTCGGGCGCCTCGGCCAACCCGAAGAAATCGCTTCGATCGTTGCGTGGCTGGCGTCCGATGAATCGGGCTACAGCACCGGCGCCGACTTCTCGGTGAACGGCGGCATGAACATGCAGTAGACCGATCAGGGCAAGGACGCCCTGCTCCCGCTGGACAGAATCTTAATGAGGTCACGCATGAACGAAGTCGTAATCGTTGCCGCTACACGTACCGCCATCGGCAGTTTTCAAGGGGCCTTGTCGGCGATTCCAGCCACTGAGCTGGGCGCCGCAGTGATTCGCCGTCTGCTGGAAGAGACCGGTCTGGACGGCACTCAGATTGATGAAGTGATTCTTGGCCAAGTCCTCACCGCAGGCTCAGGACAAAACCCGGCCCGCCAGACGGCAATCAAGGCCGGCCTGCCCTTCACCACTCCTGCCCTGACCCTGAACAAGGTCTGCGGTTCGGGCCTCAAGGCTGTGCAGCTGGCTGTTCAGGCGATCCGTTGCGGCGACGCCGAGCTGATCATTGCTGGCGGTCAGGAAAACATGAGCCTGGCGCCGTATGTGCTGCCCAAGGTCCGCACCGGTCTGCGCCTGGGTCATGCGCAATTGCAAGACAGCGTGATTCAGGACGGTTTGTGGGACGCCTTCAACGACTACCACATGGGCATCACCGCTGAGAACCTGGCCGCTCAGTACAGTCTCAGCCGCGAAGCTCAGGACGCGTTCGCCGCCGCCTCGCAACAGAAAGCGGCCGCCGCCATCGAAGCGGGCTACTTCAAGGGGCAAATCACCCCGATCCTGATCCCTCAGCGCAAGGGCGATCCGCTGGTCTTCGATACGGATGAACAACCGCGCCCGGGCGGCACGCTGCAAGCACTGAGCAACCTCAAGCCGGCGTTCCAGAAGGACGGCAGCGTCACCGCCGGCAATTCGTCGACCCTCAACGATGGTGCCGCCGTGTTGCTGCTGGCCAGCGCCGCCAAGGCCCAAGCCCTCGGCTTGCCGGTTCTGGCGCGCATCAAGGCTTACGCGAGCGCAGGTGTCGACCCGTCGATCATGGGCATCGGCCCGGTCCCGGCCACTCGCCTGGTGCTGGAGAAAGCCGGCTGGAGCCTCGACGACCTCGACCTGATCGAAGCCAACGAAGCGTTCGCCGCGCAATCACTGGCGGTCGGCAAAGAATTGGGCTGGGACACCGCGAAGGTCAACGTCAACGGTGGCGCGATTGCGCTGGGTCATCCGATCGGCGCGTCGGGCGCACGGATTCTGGTGTCGCTGGTGCACGAACTGATTCGCCGTGACGGCAAAAAAGGCTTGGCCACGTTGTGCATCGGTGGCGGCCAAGGCGTCAGCCTGGTCATCGAACGATAAAAACAAGAAACACAGGACTGCTTGCTTGACTGCTGACGCGGTGCCGAATTCCGGCACCGCGGTTTTTTTCTGCCCGGTTTTCCGATGTGGGCAAGGAGTTCCATGGACAATAACGCGCACACTTTCAACACCTTCTGGTCCGGTCAGGTCCCGTTCATTGCCTCCTTTGCAGTGCAACAATTACGCCTGTGGGTCAGCACCAATCCATGGTTCACCGGCCAGGAATACGAAAAGTGGTTCGACCTTCCACGCACCACCCTGGAAAGTCTGCAAACCGAGTATCAAACCCAATGGGGTGATCTGGGCCAGCGCCTGCTGACCGGCCAACCGTTTTCCTTCGAAGATCGGCGTTTTGCCAGCGGCAACTGGAGCACGCCACTGTTCGGCTCCCTCGCCGCGTTCTACTTGCTCAACGCCGGTTTCCTGCTGAAGCTGCTCGATAAACTACCGATCAAAGACAAGAAACCCCGCCAGCGCCTGCTGTACCTGGTGGAGCAGGCGATTGCCGCCGGTGCCCCCAGCAATTTTCTGGCGAGCAACCCCGATGCCTTGCAACGCGTCGTCGACACCCAGGGCGGCAGCCTGTTCACCGGCCTGTTGCACCTGGCCAGCGACCTGCAGGAAGGCAAGATGCGCCAGTGCGACAGCGGCGCCTTCACCGTCGGCGTCGACCTGGCCAACACCCCCGGCGAAGTGGTGTTCGAGAACGAACTGTTCCAGCTGATTCAGTACTACCCGCAAAGCGAAACCCAGTACCGGCGTCCGGTGTTCATCGTCCCGCCGTCGATCAACAAGTACTACATCCTCGACCTGCGCCCGGACAACTCGATGGTTCGCCATCTGTTGCAACAAGGCCACCCGGTGTTCCTGATGTCGTGGCGCAACTTCGATCAGGCGCACGCCGGCACCACCTGGGATGACCTGATCGAAACCGGCATCATCAAAGGCCTGCAAGTGACCCGCGAGATCAGCGGCGAGCAACGCCCCAACTGCGTAGGCTTCTGCATCGGCGGCACACTGTTGAGTTCGGCGCTGGCCGTGCTGGCGGCCCGCGGCGACAAGGACATCGGCAGCGTGAGCCTGTTGACCACCTTCCTCGACTACCTCGACACCGGCCCTATCGACATCTTCGTCGACGAGCAATTGGTGGCCTATCGCGAGCGCACCATCGGCGGCCTGGATGGCCCCATCGGTCTGTTCAAGGGCGAGGACATGGGCAACACCTTCTCGCTGCTGCGCCCCAACGATTTGTGGTGGAACTACAACGTCGACAAGTACCTCAAGGGCCAGAAGCCGATCCCCCTCGACCTGCTGTTCTGGAACAACGACAGCACCAACCTTCCAGGCCCGATGTACTGCTGGTACCTGCGCCACACCTACTTGCAGAACGACCTGAAATCCGGTGAGCTGGATTGCTGCGGGGTCAAGCTCGATCTGCGTGCCATCGATGCGCCGGCGTACATCCTCGCAACGCATGATGACCACATCGTGCCGTGGCGCAGCGCTTACGCCAGCACCCAATTGCTCTCCGGGACCAAGCGCTTTGTACTGGGAGCCTCCGGGCATATCGCCGGAGTGATCAACCCGCCGGCCAAGGAAAAACGCCATTACTGGACCAATAATCGGGTCACTAAAGATCCCGAAACCTGGTTCATGAATGCCCAGGAACATGCCGGCAGCTGGTGGAATGACTGGTTCGTCTGGCTCGCAGACCAGGCCGGCGAGCGCCAGCCTTCGGTTTTGCACACCGGCAACACGCAATACCAGGCGATTGAATCGGCGCCCGGGCGTTATGTGATGCAATGACAGACGGCCCCGCGCGGCGAAAAACCCGGGCTCAGCGCCTGACTTGTAGCCGCCTGCGCCCGGCTCTGTAGCAGCTGTCGAGCTTGCGAGGCTGCGTTCGGCTGCGCAGCAGTCGTAAGGTCAGACAATGCGGTGCGTCAGACTCACCGCGTACTCAGGTTTTACGACTGCTGCGCAGCCGAACGCAGCCTCGCAAGCTCGACAGCTGCTACAGAAGCGGCGTTCCGAAAAGCTCCCTCGCTCCCCGCAAAAAAGCGCCAAACACAGCACACCGACTCAATATCCCCACCCGAATCTGCGCAACCATGGCCTCCTCACTCACCCGTAAGGACCTCGCCATGGCCATCGCCAAAGCTGTTCCCGGCAAAACCCTGCTGACCCCGACCGACCACACCCTGATCATGATCGATCACCAGTCGCAGATGTCCTTCGCGACCAAATCGATCGACGCCGTCACCCTGCGCAACAACGCCGCACTCGTGGCCAAGGCTGCGCGGGGATTCAAGGTCTCGACCATCCTGACCACCGTCGCCGAGAAGAGCTTTTCCGGGCCGATCTTCGACGAAATCAAGTCGGTGTTCCCGGAACACAACGTCATCGACCGTACCAGCATGAACACCTGGGAAGACGAGCGCATCGCCGTTGAAGTCAACGCCTTCGGCAAACAGAAAATCGTCCTCGCCGGCCTGTGGACCTCGGTGTGCATCGTCGGCCCGGCGCTGTCGGCCATCGACCAGGGTTTCGAGGTCTACGTGATTGCCGATGCCTGTGGCGACGTCAGCACCGAAGCCCACGAAATGGCCATGCAGCGCATGATCCAGATCGGCGCCCGCCCGATGACTTCGCTGCAATACCTGCTGGAACTGCAGCGTGACTGGGCACGTACCGAGACCTACGAAGAAACCGTGAAAACCTCGATTGCCAACGGTGGCTCCTACGGTCTTGGCCTGATCTACGCCAAAACCATGTTCGGTGCCTCGGAAGGCCACTAAGCGCTTTTCCTGTAAATAGCCAGCGACTGCGGAGATTGCGCAGTCGCTGCTGCGTGGTGATTGACGATGACGTTTCGCAAGCACTTTTGGTTGTCGATGCTGTTCGCCGGAACCGCCTTGGCTGATGAACCCGCACAAGGGTTTCTCGACGGCGCGACGCTTGACGTGCTCAGCCGCAACTTCTACCTCAACAGCGACTACCGATCCCCTTCGCCGACAGGCAAAAGCTATAAAGCGGAATGGGCTCAAGGCTTTATCAGCACTTTTGAATCCGGTTTCACACCTGGTACGTTTGGTTTTGGCCTGGATGCTCATGCCTTTCTGGGGTTGAAACTGGATGGCGGCAAGGGCCATTCCGGCACCGGATTGCTGCCCGTGAATGATGACGGTCGCAGCGAAGACAACTATTCCAGTGGCGGTGGCGCACTGAAAATCAGAGCTTCGCGAACCACCTTGGCCTTCGGTGAAATGATGGTGGAAACCCCGGTGTTCGACACCGCGGACAAACGCCTGCAACCGGAGTACGCCACAGGCTTGCTGCTGAACAGCCGCGAAATCGATGATATGAATCTGGTGGCCGGTCATTTCACGGCATTCAAGAACCAGGACAGTGCTTCGGGCAAGGGCAACTTCTATGGCTACGGTGCCAACACCGAGGCCGGCGGCATTACGTTTCTCGGCACCGACCTGTTCACCCAACGCCCCGTCGGCGGCGCGCTCTACGCGTCAGAACTGACCGACACCTGGCATCAGTATTACGCCAACCTGCACCTGAAGCAGCCTGGCGTGTTCCTCGACGCCAACCTCTACCACACGCAGGACACCGGCAAAGCGCTGGCCGGCGCCATCGACAACACCGCGTTCAGCCTCTCGGGCAAGTACACCGTCGGTGCGCATGCCTTCACCCTGGCGTATCAAAAAATCAATGGCGACACGCCGTTCGACTTTGTCGGCGGAGACTCGATCTACCTCGCCAACTCGATCAAGTACGCCGACTTCAACGGCGCCCACGAACGCTCATGGCAGGCACGTTACGACCTCGATTTGAGTACCTTCGGGATTCCCGGCCTGAATTTCATGACCCGTTACGTCACGGGCAGCCAGATCGACGGCACCCACGCGCCCAAGGGCGGCGCCTACAACCCTTTTGATGAGTCCGTCGGTCAATACGTGCCTCAACAAGGCGATGGCGGCCGGCATTGGGAACGCGATATCGACCTCCGTTACATCGTGCAGTCAGGTGCGGCCAAGGGTTTGTCCCTGCAACTGTCCCATGTGTCGCACCGGGCCAATACTGCCCAGGCCGGCGATGACATTGACCGGGTGTACGTGGTGATCCAGTACCCGCTGAACTTGAAGGGAATGTAATGCGGTCAGTGTGGGAGCGGGCTTGCTCGCGAAGGCGTCAGTTCAGTCGACATTGATGTTGAATGCCAGGCCGTCTTCGCGAGCAAGCCCGCTCCCACAGGGATTGGGGGTGTTTGAGGAAATGGCGGAAGACAGCCGGAGTCGAACCTGCCCGGGAACGGATGCCGTCCCCAACCGGGTTTGAAGCCCGGCCGCGCCACCGGGCGCGATTGTCTTCCTTGAAGTCAGTTGTCTTTGCTTTGGGCCAACGCATTGTCGAGGCGCAGATGGCGCTTGTCGCCGAAGCGTCGGGTAAGGCCCAACCGATCGAAGTATTCGAGAATCTGGATGCTGCGCTTGCGCCCAAGGCCCACGGTATCGCGAAACGCAGCGACCTGGATCATCGGGTCCTGCGCGGCCAGTTGCACAAGCATAGCCGCCAATCGACGGATGATTGCGTCGGTGTAGAACAGGTCGCGGACCACTTGATGCACCAGCCCGAGCCTCGCCATTTTGCGCAACAGCAAACGCACCGTCACTTCATCATGACCAAGGTCGCGCACCCACGGCGCATTGAAACTGGCCTGTTCGAACAACGGCTGCAGCTGTTGCCACAGGGCTTCATCCTCTTCACTCAAGCGCACCTGATGCTCGGGCAGATGCAGCCAAGGCCCGCTGGCAAGCAGGGAACCGCTGGCGAGCAGTTCGTCGAGCAGGCTGATGAAGGTCGGACGGTCCAACGAAGTGCCGGTGAAGCGACGGAGGCGATCCCGGTCGGGTCCCATCTGGTCCGGTTCGAGTTGATGAAAGCGCGCCAGATGCTCCAGCAGCGGCGCTTTCAAAGCCTCCCAGCGGTCCGCACTGAACAGCAACGGACCTTGGCGCGTAGCGATCAAACGGACATCGGCGGGCAGCACCCAGGTGTCACGCGGTCGGTTGAATTGACGCTCAAGGCGCTGCGGATCGAGCCCGGTTTCGCTATTCACCAATAACGCAGGCAGGACGTCTTCCAGAGCAATGTGGGTGGCGAGCGCCTGGAGCTGCGCCAGTCGCTCGGGACTGCGGCGGTGTCGGGTCGGCGCGAACGGGTCGAGCACCCGTCCGCCACCAATGGTTCGCTGGGCACTTTGGTCACGCAGGATCACAGGATCGCCCTTCACCGCCTGCACCGGCGCATTCAGCAGGATCTGCGCGAACATCCGCTCGCCCGGCGCAACGCTGGCACCTTCCAGCAGCGCGACTCGCCCGGTGACATCCTGAGTGCCCAAGTGAACATGCACCGGCTGAAAATGCTCGAAGGCCTTGGATTCGCTGGCCAGCAACTGCAGGTCGATGTCCAGGCGCTGGGTCGGTGCGTATAGCCACTCGGCGACCAGCCAATGGCCTCGGTGAATCTGCTCCAATGCCAGGCGCTCGGCGCTCAGGTTAAGCGCGACTCGCTGGCCTGCAAAAGCGCTGTCCGCTGCCTGATTTTGCGCATGCAAGCCACGCACACGGACAGTTTTTCCCAACGGACCGAGCATCAGCGTATCGCCCACGGCAACTTGCCCGGAAACTGCGGTGCCGGTCACTACGATACCGGCACCGGCCACGCTGAACGCTCGATCAATCGCCAGCCGAAAACCGCCGCTCGTGCTGCGCTTAAGCACTTCCCGCTGCGCGTCCAGCAACGCCTGACGCAATGCTTCGACACCCTCCCCGGTCACGTTCGACAGTGCAATCTGCGGCGCGCCGGAAAATGGTCCGGGCGCGAGCAAGGTTTCGATCTGTTCGCGTACGGCTTGCACACGGGCTGCATCGACCCGGTCGCATTTGCTGATCGCCACCAAGGCCCGAGGGATGCCCAGTAGTTCGACGATTGCCAGATGCTCGCGAGTCTGCGGCATGACGCCGTCATCCGCAGCGACCACCAGCAACACCAGATCAATGCCCTGAGCCCCCGCCAGCATGTTGTGGGTGAAGCGTTCATGGCCGGGCACGTCGATAAAACCGGTGAGTGCCGCGCCGGGTTCCAGCGCCGCGTAGAGATAGCCGAGGTCGATGGTCATGCCACGTTCGCGCTCTTCCCGCCGACGGTCGCCGGCCTGACCGGTCAACGCCTGGAGCAACAGCGTCTTGCCGTGGTCGATGTGCCCGGCGGTGCCGACGATCACCCGGGCACCTGCAATTGATCGAGTTGCGCCAGCCACGCGGCTTCGTCATCCAGTTGGCGCAGGTCCAGCCACAGCGCGTCGTCGTCAAGTCGGCCCAGCACCGGAATCGGCAACTGGCGAAACGCTGCCTCCAGCCCCAGCAATTGCCGCCCGCGCAGACGCTTGCTGACCTCTGGCCGCAGGCATAACGCCGCGCTCGGCAGGCGCGCTACCGGTTGGCTGCCGCTGCCGATCATGCCCAGCGCCGGCACCGCGCTGACGGTCCATCCTTCGCCCACGGCCTGCGCCAATGACGGTTGCAGGCGTTCCGCCTGGGCAAGGATGTCGGCCTGCGGTCGGGTCAACAGGCGCAGGCTCGGCAACCGTTCGGCCAGTCGATCCGGATCGCGGTACAGACCCAACACCGCTTCGAGGGCTGCCAGGGTTAACTTGTCGACCCGCAGCGCGCGCTTGAGCGGATTCTTTTTGATCTTCGCAATCAGGTCTTTGCGACCCACGATCAACCCGGCCTGAGGACCGCCGAGTAACTTGTCGCCGCTGAAGGTGACGATGTCCGCGCCATCGATCAGCGCCTGGCGCACCGTGGGTTCGGCGGGCAAGCCCCAACGCGTCAGGTCGAGCAGACTGCCGCTACCGAGGTCTTCGAGCAGCGGCAGACCGTGTTTATGCGCCAGTGCTGCCAACTCGGCCGTTGGCACTCGGGCGGTGAAGCCTTCAATGGCGTAATTACTGGCGTGGACACGCATCAGCAACCCGCTACGCGGGCCGATTGCCGCCTCGTAATCCCGGGCATGGGTGCGGTTGGTGGTGCCGACTTCATGCAGGCGGACACCGGCCCGGGCCATGATGTCGGGAATGCGGAAGGCGCCGCCGATTTCAATCAACTCGCCCCGGGAAATGATCCCTTCCTTGCGCGCGCCCAGGCTGTTGAGCGCCAGCAGCACGGCAGCGGCGTTGTTGTTGACCACGGTCACCGCTTCGGCGCCGGTCAGTTCGCGGATCAGGCCTTCGATCAGGTCGTCACGGTCGCCGCGCTTGCCGCTGTGCAGATCGAATTCCAGATTGAGCGGATAGCGGGCGGCCATTTGCACCGCCTCGATGGCTTCGTCCGGCAACAAGGCGCGGCCGAGGTTGGTGTGCAGCACCGTGCCGGTCAGGTTGAACACCCGGCGTACGTGGATGCGATGCTGCAGGGCCAAGCGCTCGCCCGCTCTGCCGGCCAACACTTCGGGGGTGAGTTCAACGGCGTCGAGTTGGCTCAACAGCACCGATTCGCGCAGGTCATCCAGCAACTGCCGCAGGCTGGTCAGCAGCGCGTCACGGCCATAGCGCTCGGCCAATGGCTGACACGCCGGATGGCGCAGCAAACTGTCGATGGACGGCAGCCGCAAGGCTGGGCTGGCGGATCTGGCAGGCATCAGGCGCTCCCGCAAACGTTGACTGTCGCGCCTGAGTGTAGCCGCTGTGCTTAGTCGCCTCCCGGAGCGAGCAGAAGATTCGGCGCCGGGCGCACATAACCTTCCTGCTCCAGACGCATGTCCAACATCAGGCTGGTCAGGTCGGTCGACAACGCTTCGGCCTCGGCGTCGTTTTCCAGGTACAGCAGTTTCAGGTAACTGTGGCAGCCGGGACAGGTTTCGGCGCGCAACGGCGCCTGATTGGCGGCGTGGCGGTCGTCATCAAGGCTGACATATTCCAGGCCTTTGCTTTGTTCGCAATACACACACTTGACCCGCACCACGTGCCATTCGCAGGCGCACAACGAGCACACCAGATAACGCAAACCGTTGTGTTTACCGCGATGGCGGATGACCCCGGCCATGGCCGGTGAACCACAGGCCGGGCATTGGCTGAGGCTGTCGCCGGGTTTCAGTGCAAGGTCCGGCGTGTTCAGCAGCCAATGACTGAAGACAGCCTGCAAAGCCGCGCCGAGAAACGGCACCAGTGCCGCCGGCAGCATCGAATACTGGCCGCTGACCAAGGCGATCGCCCAGGCTTTGCGTTGACCGTTATTGGCGTCGCGCAAGGAGGCGACGGCTTTCTCGACGGCAGCGTTTGGCGGTGGCGAAAATCGCTGCAGCAAGGCGTCGAGATACGCCAACCAGATGTCCTCGCGCACCAGGCTGTCGGCGGCGAACGGTGGCAAACCGTGTTGTTGGCACATTCGCAGTCGTTCGCGGTCGAGTGGCGCCTTTACAGGGGGATCGTCCAGCAGGTCCTGCTGAACCCGGCACAGGTCGATCACCAGGCGCAGGTAATCGGCCAATGGATGCCCATCCGCCAGTTTTTCCAGGCGCAGCGCCCGCAACGCGAACAGGTTGCTCGGCGGCAAGTGCAGGAACGGCGGTGAACCCGCCGCCGCTTCGATCTCGCCAGGCTCAAGAATGGTCGCCAAGAGGTCATCCTTTTTTGTTGATCGGTCGATCCGGGTTTTCGTCCCGGGTCACTTCCCGGTACCAGAGTTCATGGTGCTTCCTCGCCCAGGCGCGGCTGACCCAGCCATGCACCATGGCGCTGATCGAGCCCTTGATCCAGATGCCCGCGTAGATGTGGATGATGATGCTCAACACCAGCACAAAACCGGCCAAGGCATGCAGCAGCATCGCCCAGCGAATCGAGGTGATGCCGAAATATTCGCTGAAGTACGCACGCCAGATCACCAAGCCGCTGAACAGCAACACCAGCATGCAAATCAGCAAGGTCCAGAACAGCAGTTTCTGCCCCGGGTTGTACTTGCCGATGGGCGGCACGCCCTCCTCGTCATTGACGATCACCCGCCCGATGCGCCTGAGCCACAAGCGGTCATTGCTGATAAAGAAATTGGCCCGAAAGAACTGAAACACCAGGCCAAGGAACAGCACAAACATCACCACGCCCATGAACGGGTGCAGGATGCGCGTCCACGGTCCGCCACCGAACAGATTGCTCAGCCAGAACAGCGCCGGATGGAACAGCGCCAGACCCGACAACGCGGCCATGAAAAACAGGATCGCCACCAGCCAGTGATTGGTGCGCTGGTTCGGGGTGTAACGCAGGATCTGTCTGCGGATCATGGTCTGTCCTCCCCGCGCGGATCAAAGGTGTGCACCGATGGATCGACTTCATGCACCGCCGGGTCCTTGAGCGGCGGTAATTCATCCTCTTCAACCACCTGCGGACCGACGCGCACGTAGTGGAAGAACCCGGCCAGCACCGCCAGGCCCATCGCCAGCAAGCCCAAGGGTTTGCTCACGCCCTTCCACAATTCCACCAACGGGCTGATCGTCGGGCTGCCTGGCAATCCGGCGTAGAGCGTCGGCGTGTCCGCGTGATGCAACACGTACATGACGTGCGTGCCGCCCACGCCTTCGGGGTCGTACAGACCGGCTTGATCGAAGCCGCGGCTTTTCAGGTCGACGATGCGTTCGGCGGCGTGTTCCTTCATGTCTTCCTTGGTGCCGAACACGATGGCGCCGGTCGGGCAGGTTTTCACGCAGGCCGGTTCCAGCCCCACGGCCACCCGGTCTGAACACAAGGTGCATTTGTAGGCCTTGTGATCCTTTTGCGAGATCCGCGGAATGTTGAACGGGCATCCGGTGATGCAATAGCCGCAGCCGATGCAATGGTCCTGATCGAAATCGACGATGCCATTGGCGTGCTTGATGATCGCCCCCGGGCTCGGGCACGCCGCCAGGCAACCGGGTTCGGCGCAGTGCATGCAGCCGTCCTTGCGGATCAGCCACTCCAGGTTGCCGGCATCGGTTTCATGCTCGGTGAAGCGCATGAGGGTCCAGGTTTCTGCGCTGAGGTCCTGCGGGTTGTCGTAGGTCCCGAGATTGTGGCCGACCTCGTCGCGCAGCTCGTTCCATTCCGAGCAGGCGACCTGGCAGGCCTTGCAGCCGATGCACTTGGTGGTGTCGATCAGCTTGGCCACTTCCTCCTGATTGCGCACCGAGGGCGAGACCGTGGTGGTGGCCGAACGGGCAATGATGTCTTGGCTGGCCATTTAGACTTTCTCCACGTTGACCAGGAATGACTTGGATTCCGGGGTCTGTGTGTTGCCATCGCCGAGGAACGGCACCAGGGTGTTGGTCAGGTAGCCGTGGCGCGTGAGGCCGGTAAATCCCCAGTGCAGCGGGATGCCGATCTGGTGCACCACCTGATTGTTGACCTGCAGCGGACGAATCCGCTTGGTCACCACCGCCACCGCCTCGATATGCCCGCGCTTGGAGCTGACGCGGACCCGGTCGCCGGCCACTATTCCCTTCTCCTTGGCCAGCACTTCGCCGATCTCGACGAATTGCTCCGGTTGGGCAATCGCGTTGAGCTTGCAATGCTTGCTCCAGAAGTGGAAATGCTCGGTCAGCCGGTAGCTCGTCGCCGCATAGGGATAGTCCTTGGCCACGCCGAGGGAATCCCACACCGAATCGAAGATCCGCGCCGCCGGGTTGCTCGTCGCTTTCTTGTTTTGCGGGTGCAGCGGGTTGATGCCGATCGGGGTCTCGAACGGCTCGTAGTGCTCGGGGAATGGGCCCTCGTTCATCTTGTCGACGGCAAAGAACCGCGCCACGCCTTCGGGGTTCATGATGAACGGATTCATCCCGGCCTCCGGTGGCGTGTCGGCTTTGAAGTCCGGCACATCGGTGCCGCCCCAAGCTTTGCCGTTCCACCACACCAGGCGCTTTTTCTCGTCCCACGGTTTGCCTTGCGGGTCGGCTGACGCGCGGTTGTAGAGAATCCGCCGGTTGGCCGGCCACGCCCAAGCCCAGCCCTGATGCTGGTGCATGCCGTAAGGGTCGTTGTTGTCGCGCCGGGCCATCTGGTTGCCGGTCTCGGTCCAGCTGCCACAGAAAATCCAGCAACCGGACGCCGTGCTGCCGTCGTCCTTGAGCTGGCCGAAACCGGCCAGTTGCGCGTTGCTCTTGATCGTTGCGCCGGTGGCATCGGTGAAATCGGCGATGGCATAGCCGTTGATTTCCCGCGCCAGCTCTTCCGGCGTCGGTTCGTCGGCGATCTTGTATGGCCAGGACAGTTTGAGGATCGGGTCGGGATAAGCGCCGCCCTTGGCTTGATAGCGCTGGCGCAGACGCAGGAACAGCTCGCTCATGATCTGCACGTCGGTGCGCGCTTCGCCCGGTCCATCGGCGCCTTTCCAGTGCCATTGCAGCCAGCGGCTGCTGTTGACCAGCGAGCCGTCCTCCTCGGCGAAACAGGTGGTGGGCAGGCGAATCACTTCGGTCTGGATACCGGCGGTTTCCACATCATTGTACGGCCCGACATTGCGCCAGAACTCCGAGGTCTCGGTGGACAGCGGGTCCATCACCACCAGCCATTTCAGCTTGGCCAGCGCCGCCATCACGCGGTTTTTATCGGGCAGCGCGGCGATGGGGTTGAAGCCCTGGCACATATAGCCGTTGACCTTGCCCTGGCCCATCAGGTCGAACACTTTGAGGATGTCGTAGTTGGGAATGTCCAGTTTCGGCAAATAGTCGTAAGCCCAGTTGTTCTCCAGCGTCGCGTTGTCGCGATACCAGGCTTTCATCAGGCTGACGTGGAATTTGCTGTAGTTCTGCCAATAGGACAGTTGCCCCGGACGCAACGGCATTTGCGTGCGTTTGGTGATGTAGGCGGTGTAATCCTGCTCGGCATCGCCCGGCAAGGTCAGGTAGCCCGGCAGCGAGTTGGACAGCAGGCCGAGGTCGGTCAGGCCCTGGATGTTGGAGTGCCCGCGCAAGGCATTGACGCCGCCGCCCGGCATGCCGACGTTGCCCAACAGCAGTTGCACCATCGCGGCGCTGCGGATGATTTGCGAACCGATCGAGTGCTGGGTCCATCCCAGCGCATACAGAATCGTCATGGTCTTGCCCGGCTGCGAGCAAGTGGCGATTTCTTCCCAGATCTTCTGCATGGCATCGACCGGCATGCCACAAATCTGGCTCGCCAGTTGAATGTTGTAGCGGCTGTAATGCTGCTTCATCAATTGATAGACGCAGTGCGGGTCCTGCAGGGTCGGGTCGACCTTGACGAAGCCGTCCTCGCCGAGTTCATAACCCCAGCCGGACTTGTCGGTATACGCGCGCTTGGCCACGTCGTAACCGCTGAAGATGCCGTCCTCGAAGCCATACCCGGCTTTGACGATGAATGATACGTCGGTGTAGTTGCGCACGTACTCGTGCTGGATCTTGTCCTCGGTCAGCAGGTAATTGATCAGCCCGCCCATGAAGGCGATGTCGGTGCCGGTGCGAATCGGTGCGTAATAGTCGGCCACCGAGGCGGTCCGGGTAAAACGCGGGTCGACCACGATCAAGCGCGCCTTGTTGTGCGCCTTGGCTTCGGTCACCCATTTGAAACCGCACGGGTGCGCTTCTGCTGCGTTGCCGCCCATCACCAGGATCAGATTCGCGTTAGCGATATCGGTCCAGGTATTGGTCATGGCACCACGGCCGTACGTCGGGGCAAGACTTGCCACCGTCGGGCCGTGTCAGACACGCGCCTGGTTATCAAACCCCAGCATGCCGAGACTGCGAATGACCTTGTGCGTGATATAGCCCGCTTCGTTGGACGCCGCCGAGGCCGCGAGGAAACCGGTGGTCAGCCAGCGGTTCACCGTTTGGCCCTTATCGTTCTTCTCGATGAAGTTGGCGTCGCGGTCGGCCTTCATCAGGTCGGCGACGCGGTCCAGCGCTTCATCCCACGAGATGCGCGTCCACTCACTGCTGCCGGGCTTGCGCACTTGCGGGTATTGCAGACGCCCGGGGCTGTGAATGAAGTCCAGCAGGCCCGCGCCTTTGGGGCACAGGGTGCCGCGGTTGACGGGGTGGTCGGCATCGCCTTCGATGTGAATGATGCTTTGCGCGACGTTCTTGGCGGTGTCGCCCTGGCTGTACATGATCAATCCGCAGCCGACCGAGCAATACGGGCAGGTGTTGCGGGTTTCATGGGTGTGGGCGAGTTTGAAATGGCGTACCTGCTCGGCGAAGGCCGGCGCCGGGAGCATGCCCAGCGCGCCGAGGCTCGAGCCCGCAAGGCCGATACCAGCGACCTTGAAGAACTGACGACGGTTGAGGTCCATCGTGCACTCCTGATCAGGTGGAGACCCGGTACTTTTGCCGGGTTTTTCTGGACGATCACGGTGGCGGCAGCGTGGCTACCGACACTTGAAACTCTAGCCAACGGAAGAACTGACTGCCTGAAAACCGACCATCGGGCATCCCGTATTCCAGCCATCACACATAACCCTGTGGGAGCGGGCTTGCTCGCGAAAGCGGTGTGTCAGGCGACATATGTATTACTGACAGACCGCTTTCGCGAGCAAGTCGAATCGTCGCACCGCCGCTCCCACAGGGGATTTGTGGTGTTCGGGGAATTACCGTCTCGCTCCCACAGGGGCTTGGCGTTTATCATGGCGCCACGTTCAACCACGCTTTTTACGAGACTGAGCATGACCTTCGATTTTGATCAGGTGTTCGACCGCCACGACACCGGCAGTACCAAGTGGAGCCGCTACCCGGCCGACGTGTTGCCGATGTGGGTCGCCGACATGGACTTCGCCGCGCCACCGGTCATCCTGGAAGCCCTGCGCAAACGCCTGGAACACCCGATGGTCGGTTACAGCGTGCCTCAGGACGATTTGCGCGCCGCCATCGTCGCCGACCTCTGGAGCAAATACGCCTGGCACGTCTTGCCTGAAGAACTGATCTTCCTGCCGGGCGTGGAGTCGGGTTTCAACATGGCGCTGAAGGCACTGGTCGAGCCGCAACAAACCGTGGTGGTTCAGGTGCCGAACTACCCGCCGCTGCGCCATGCGCCGGGCCATTGGGGTTTGAACAAGGTTGAGCTCGAATTCGACGCATTGGCTGACGGCACCTATGGCACGCAGATCGAGGCCTTGAGTCGGGCACTGACCGGCGGCGGTGCGCTGCTGCTGAGCAACCCGCATAACCCGCTGGGCAAGGTTTTCCCACAGGAAGAGCTGCAAGCGGTGGCCGATATCTGCCTGGAACACAACGCGTGGATCATCTCTGACGAGATTCATGCCGAGCTGTGCTTCGATGGCCGCGTGCACATTCCCACGGCCTCGCTCAGCCCCGAGATCGCCAAGCGCACCATCACCCTGATGTCGGCGAGCAAGGCTTACAACATTGCCGGCCTGAAAACCTCTTTCATGATCATTCAGGACCCGGCCGTGCGAGCGCGGGTCAATCATGCCCGTTGCGGCATGGTCGACAGCGTCAACCCGCTGGGCATGGAAGCGACTCGCGTTGCCTACAGCGAAGGCGGCCCGTGGCTGGCCGGGTTGAAGGCGTACCTGCAAGGCAATCGGGATTATCTGGTGGAAGCGGTCCGCGCGCGTTTGCCGGGTGTGACGATGAACATCCCGCAAGGCACGTATCTGGCGTGGCTCGATTGCTCGGCCCTTGGGCTGGACAACCCGCAGCAGTTCTTCCTCGATCAGGCCAAGGTCGGCCTGAGCCCCGGCCTGGATTTCGGCGATAACGCCCGGCAATTCGTGCGCCTGAACTTCGGCTGTCCGCGGGCGTTGCTGGAGGAAGGTTTGGCGCGCATGCAGCGCAGCTTGCGCAACCTCAAGGCCTGACCCCCCTCAGCAACACAACAAATCACCTGTGGGAGCGGGCTTGCTCGCGAAAGCGGAGTGTCAGACGACATATGTATTACTGACACACCGCTTTCGCGAGCAAGCCCGCTCCCACATGGGGATTTGCGTGGTTTTGGGGTTTTGTGAACGCTCTGAAATCCAACCGAACTCAAGGCAAAACCCCAAGGTCAACCCTCTGACACTGGTGCCCTGAGAACGGAGATTTCATGATGACCGATTACCCAAAACCACCCTTCAAGAAACAAGCCCAGCCTGTTCCCGGCTCGCAAAAGAAAATGGAGCCGTATCCGGATTGTGGCGAACAAAGCTACAAAGGCTCGGGCCGGCTGGACGGCAAGATCGCCCTGATCACCGGGGCTGACAGCGGCATCGGCCGCGCGGTGGCCATCGCCTTCGCCCGTGAAGGGGCCGACGTCGCGATCGCCTACCTCAACGAACATGAAGACGCGCAGGAAACCGCACGCTGGGTCGAACAGGCCGGACGCCAATGCATCCTGCTGCCCGGCGACATCGCGCAGAAAGCGCAATGCCAGGCCTTGGTGGACAAGACGGTCGAACGCTTCGGCCGGATCGATATTCTGGTCAACAACGCCGCCTTCCAGATGACTCACGAGAACTTCGAAGACATCCCGGACGAAGAATGGGTGATGACTTTCGACGTGAACATCACCGCCATGTTCCGGATTTGCCAGGCCGCAATGAAGCACATGAAGGCCGGCAGCTCGATCATCAACACCAGTTCGATCAACTCGGACATGCCCAAACCTACCCTCCTCGCTTACGCCACAACCAAAGGCGCGATCGCCAACTTCACCGGCGGCCTGGCGCAGATGCTCGGGCCGAAAAACATCCGGGTGAACAGCGTGGCGCCGGGGCCGATCTGGACACCGCTGATCGTCTCGACCATGCCCGATGACGAAGTGCAGAACTTCGGTTCACAAACCCCGCTGGGTCGCCCGGGACAACCGGTGGAAGTGGCGCCGATTTATGTGCTGCTGGCGTCGGACGAGGCCAGTTACATCACCGGACAGCGCTACGGCGTAACCGGCGGCAAACCAATGTTGTGACCGATCCCTTCGTAGCAGCTGACGAGCAGCGCGAGGCTGCGTTCGGCTGCGCAGCAGTCGTAAAACCATTCAGCCACGGTGTTTCAGGTAAACCGTACGTGCAGGGTTTACGACTGCTTCGCAGCCGAACGCAGCCTCGCGCTGCTCGGCAGCTGCTACCAGGGACCTCGGCGAACACGCGAAAAAATGAACCCCTGACAAATCTCCCCGCTCAATACGTTTAGGCCCCCATCACGGGCTGCTCGGTTGATCCCCAGAGGCCCACAAACACGGCCCACTCCCAGCGAGTATCTAGCATGAGTTTCATTATATGGGTGGCCGTGTTGGGTGCCGTATTGCTGACGCTGGCGTTGACTTCGTCCTACCTGCGCTGGATGCCGGTGACCACGTCGGCTGTGTGTTTGGTGCTGGGTGCCGTCATCGGGCCGGCCGGGTTCGGGCTGTTGAAGCTGGACACCGCTGATGCGTCGATCTGGATGGAACACCTGACGGAAGTCGCGGTGCTCTTTTCGTTGTTTGTCTGTGGCCTGAAACTGCGCTCGCCGCTGAAGCATAAAAACTGGAGGGTCGCCTTCGGCCTGGCCGGCCCGGTCATGCTGTTGACCATTGTCGGCATCTGTTTGCTGCTGCATTACGGGCTGCAATTGTCGTGGGGCGTGTCGATGCTGATCGCCTCGATCCTGGCGCCGACCGACCCGGTGCTCGCTGCGTTGGTTCAGGTCAACGACGCGCGGGATGACGACAGTGTGCGGTTTGGCCTCTCCGGTGAAGCCGGGCTCAATGACGGGATTGCGTTTCCGTTCGTGATCCTTGGCCTGCTCCTGCTGCAACATGAGGGTAATCCCGGCTGGTTTGGCGACTGGGTGCTGCGCAGCGTGATCTGGGCCGTTCCGGCCGGCTTGTTGATGGGTTACTGGATGGGACGCGGCATCGGGCGCCTGACGTTGTCACTGCGAATCAAGAACGATGACAGCACGCTGTCCCCGAACGATTACCTCGCCCTCGCCTTGATTGCGTTGGCGTATGTCGGGGCCGAGTCGATCCACGCCTACGGGTTTTTGTCGGTATTCGCCGCCGGCCTCGGATTGCGTCAGGAAGAAGTCAGCTCCACGGGCAATGACGCAGTCCCGGCCGAGCATCTGGTCCAGCCGGTGGTCGGTCACCAGAACGTCGAACCGCAACACGCGGTGCATGGCGACACCGAGCACCTTGAAGACACTCAGGTCGCGGCGGGCATCATGATGGGTGACATGCTCGCCTTCGGCAGCCTGGTGGAGCGGGCCATGGAAGTGTTTCTGGTCACGCTGCTCGGCGTTGTGCTGATCGCTCACTGGGACTGGCGCGCGCTGCTGGTCGGCGGGGTGTTGTTTTGCGTTGTTCGCCCCTTGAGTGTCGCCGTGATGCCATGGGGCCGGTTGCTCGATTGGCGCCAGCGCATGTTGATCGGCTGGTTCGGCATACGCGGCATCGGCAGCCTGTATTACCTGTTCTATGCCTTGAATCACGGGCTGGGCCCGTCGGTGTCGACGCTGTGCATGGACCTGACGTTGTCCGTGGTTGCCTTAAGCATTCTGATCCACGGGGTCAGCACGCAACCCACCCTCGCCCGCTATGAACGGCACAAGAAACAGGTTATTTGATTTTTCGCCTGCGTATTTTCGGTTGGACCCATCGAATTTTCGCCATCAGATATTTGAAATCCCTGCGAAACCCGACAGTCACACACTTAATTCCGCCTGACTTTTTCAGCACGGCGGGACACGACAGTGTTCGGTTCCACTGTGGCAACGATGCCTTCAAAGGGGACCTCGGAACGTTAAAGGTGCCGGTCATGATCCATTGTTCAACCCCCGATCAAATCAAAGCCTGCAGGGCGTTCGCCCTGGAATGCAATCGCCAGATGTTCGAAGACGCCCAGGCGCTGAGCCGCTGCGCCTTCGAGATGCTTGAGAGCGGCGAGATGGACATGGAACGGTTTGAGCGCTATCGGGCGATGCGCAGGAAGGCTGATTTGAAGTTTCAGGAAGCGATTGAGCATCTGCGCGTGCTCAACGAGGATTTCCCGCCGATCCCGATGTCGGTGAACAACTCCCACCGGTTGCGCCAGCAGCTTGAAGATCGGGCTTGAGCCCGAAAGAACCCGGCTGCTGACAATGAACATGTGGCGAATCTGATCGACGGTAAGACGCCAAAAATTCACATTTTCCGACGGAAAAAATTCGCGCCGCGAACTGCATGAGTCAATTTCCGGACTCATGCAGCCTGCACGACCTCAGTTCGCCATCAGCCTTTTCAACTTGTTGTTTTATATGGGGTTACTGGCAGATCGAAAATCGGCACGACAAATGCTCCAGGACAATGAGCGACCTACGGCCATGAGACCGTTTGCGCCCATCCCCGTGACTATTTGAGAGATTCGACCATGAATGCAATCGACCTGTTGAAAGCTGACCATGAACGCGTAAAGGGCATCCTGACCCAGTTGAGCGAGTCCACCGAGCGTGGCGTTAAAAAACGCACCGAGCTGCTGGCCAAGCTTGAAATGGAAATTGCCATCCATACCCGCCTCGAAGAGGAAGTCTTGTACCCGGCATATAAAAAGGCCGGAGGCAAGGAACAGGACGTCATGTATTACGAAGCCAAGGAAGAACACCGCACCGTGGATTCACTGGTGCTGCCGGACCTGAAAGTCACCGACCCTTCCACTCCCGAATTTGCAGGTCGAGTGAAGGTGGTCAAAGAGCTGCTGGAGCATCACATCGAAGAAGAGGAAACAGAAATGTTCCCTCAAGCCAAAAAGCTGCTGGGCAAAGCCACCCTGGAAGAGTTGGGTGCGCAGATGGAAACGCTGAAAGCCCAGTACAAGAAAGAAATGAGCACGCCTAATATGGCGGCATGATTCGCTTGTCCGATGTAAAGAAGCCCGGCAAATGCCGGGCTTTTTGCAAGTGCGGATCAGCCACCCGGATTGGTCACCTGGATGTAAACCGCGTAGCTGCCCAGCAACACCCAGAAGGTGGCGAAGATCCAAGGGGTGCGCACGGAAAAAAGCAGCGATTTGCGATAACCCTTGTGGGACGATTCCATCTCGCTGAACAGCGGGGATTCATCGTACGCCAACCCCATCAATGGCTCGCTGCGCAGCAACTCACTTTGCTTGAAGTGCCAATGATCGATGATGTCATAGGCCGCACGAATCCCCGGCCAGGCATTCAGCGAACTGAGCAACCCCAGCAACGCGAGGAACGGCGGCACCACCAGGGTGAAGAGTTTCCCCCACTCGGGATTGAGGTTGGACATGCAGGACGCGAAGGCAATCACAAGAAACGATTGCGCAGCGAGATAAGCATCGGTTCGATTGGCGAGAATGCTGGTCTCGTACTGGATTTCCCGGCGGTAGAAATCCAGGCGCTCCTTTGGCGAGCCGAACATCTTGGCGTTGTGTTCGGTCAGGGTTTCTTCGGCTGGGGCTTTGGTCAGTATTCTTGGCACGGTGACTACACATGAGCTGGGAAAGCGTTTAGAAGAAACCTGCCCATTCAAAGTTCAGCCGGATTTAATGCGCCTCGCTCGAACGCTGCTTCGCCGCCGTGGTCCTTCAGATACAGACTCTGACTTCAAGGACCGCGCATGGACTCTCTCGACTGGGTGCAATGGCCGGCGATGCTGGTCACGGTGCTGGCGGCGTGGTTGATCGGCTCACAAACACCCTCGCGCAGGGTGTGGGGCTTCAGCTGCTTTATCGTCAGCAACCTGTTGTGGGTGATCTGGGGTTACCACACCCACGCCTATGCATTGATCGTGTTGCAGTTTTGCCTGTGTGCCATGAACTTGCGCGGCTTCAGGAAGAACGCGAACGGCTGAGCGCAGTGCCAGTCATTTCATGGCTTGGGCAATGACCTCCACCAGATTGAGTTGGGTATAAGGCTTGGACAAGCGCGGGAGTTCGGTCGCGAAGCCTTCCAGGCGCTCGGCATAACCCGTGGCAAGAATAATCGGCAGGTTTGGCCTCAGGGTCCGGATGGCTTTTGCCAGTTGCGCGCCATTCATTTGTGGCATCGCCATGTCGGTAATGACCAGGTCAATGTGCTGCTCGGTGTTAAACAGCTCCAGCGCTTGTGTGCCGGACACCGCACTGAGTACCCGGTGGCCGAGGTCCTCCAGCAGCAAACCGGTACTGGTCAACACCAGGCTGTCATCGTCCACGACCAATACGCACAATTGAGCCACCGGCGGTGCTTCCATTTCCGCTGCAGCGGGTTTGATGACCGAACTAGCGGTGGCGGCGGGTATCCAGAGTTCAGCGGTGGTGCCCATGTCCTTCTGGCTCTTGAGAATGAATCGCCCGCCCAATTGCTCGATAAAGCCATGCACCATCGACAACCCCAACCCAGTGCCTTTGCCCACGCCTTTTGTGGTGAAAAACGGGTCCATGGCCGAGGCCAGGGTGGCCTCATCCATCCCCTCTCCTGTATCGCTGACACTCAGGCAGACATATCGGCCGGCCTCCAGCATTAACGTTGATTGATCGGGGATTTCTTCGGTCCGGGTACTAATGACGATTTTGCCGCCGTTGGGCATGGCATCCCGGGCATTGGTGGCGAGGTTCAGTACCGCCAGTTCGAGTTGATTGACATCGGCCACGACCGGTACGAGGTCGGGGGAAAAGCGTGTTTCGAGCTGTACGGAAGGTCCGAGAGAGCTGCGCAACAGCCCACTGATCCCTTCCACCAGCGCAGGGATCTCAACGGATTCAGACTTGAGTTCCTGACGCCGGGCGAAAGCCAGCATGCGCTGGGTCAGGGAAACGCCACGCAAGGCACCCTGGGTGGCGTTGTCCACCAATCGAGTGACTTTCGGATCTTCTCCCACGCGTTTGCGCACGATTTCCAGGTTACCAAGGATGACCGTGAGCAAATTGTTGAAGTCATGGGCAATGCCTCCACTGAGTTGACCGATGGCCTGCATCTTCTGGGCCTGGAACAGCGCTTCACGGGTTTGCTCAAGCGCTTTCTGTGCAAGCGTGGCCTCGGTGATATCCCGGGTGATTTTGGCAAAACCCAGCAACGTGCCCGTTTCGCCCCAGATCGGATCGACCACGACATGGGCAAAGAACCGTGTGCCGTCCTTGCGCACGCGCCAGGCCTTGTTTTCGAAACGGCCCTCCCGCTTCGCTGTCTCCAGCGCACGTTGCGGCTCACCCGCTTCGCGGTCTTCGGGGGTGTAGAAGATCGAAAAATGCTGGCCGATGGCTTCTTCGGGACGGTAGCCCTTGATTCGCTGGGCCCCCAGGTTCCAGTTGGTCAGGCGTCCATCCGGGGCGAGCGTATAGATGGCGTAATCCGTGACGCTCTGAACCAGCAAGCGAAACTGCTGCTCGCTTTGCTTGAGGGTTTCTTCGGCCATTTTTCGGTCGGTCAGGTCCCGGGTGATCTTGGCAAAACCCAACAGCTTGCCGTTCGGATCGCGAATCGGATCGATCACCACGTGGCACCAGAAGTGCGTGCCGTCCTTGCGGACCCGCCAGCCTTCGCCCTCGAAACGTCCTTCGCGGATCGCCGTGTCCAGCGCGCGCTGGGGCAGACCGGCCTGGCGATCTTCTTCGGTATAAAACCGTGAGAAATGCTCACCGAGGATCTCCGCCTCCTCATACCCCTTGAAACGCCTGGCGCCAGCGTTCCAGCTGGTAATGACGCCGTCGGGATCAATCATGTAGATCGCGTAGTCCACCACGGCTTCTATCAGCAGGCGAAAGCGCATTTCCTCGATAGAGTTGGTTTTGGACTGGATATCGCTCATCGATCACACCCGTGATTATTGTTTTGTGGAGTATGCGACAAACCGTGGATCTGGTAAGCCAGAAAACGTTCGTGCACTGGAGCATAGCGCCCGGACCACCTATTCTCGACGCCAATCGCCATTCCCGGCCGATTCAAGGCGCCCCGATGATCCTTATTCTGTTGCCAACTTCTGACTACGATCCCACTGAAAGCAGCGTTCCATGGCAAGCCATGCGACAGGCCGGTTTCGACGTGCGATTTGCGTCACCCGAGGGGTTGCCCGCCTACGCCGACTCGCGCCTGGTGGACATCGGCTTCGGCCCCTTGAACCCGTTACTAATGACACGCAAGGCCGACCTTGCCAGCTACGCACGGATGATCGAAGACCCGTCATTTCGCAAACCGCTGTCCTATGACGATATAGACCCCGGCCAGTTCCACGGGTTGCTGATTCCTGGCGGTCACGCCAAGGGCATGCGCAGCCTGCTGGAGTCTGAGCAAGCCCGACGGATCGTCCTGCACTTTTTCAAGGCAGACAAACCGGTGGCAGCGGTCTGTCATGGCGTCTTGCTGTTCGCCCGCACCCTCGACCCCGACTCCGGGCTTTCGGTCTTGCAAGGTCGCAAGGTTACCGCATTGGTCGCCAATACCATGGAGTTGCCTGCCTGGGCACTGACCGCGGCCTGGCTAGGACGCTACTACCGGACTTATCCTCAAACTGTCGAAGCCGAAGTCACCGCCGCACTGTCCAGTCCGACGGACTTCCTACGCGGGCCATTCCTGGCGGTGCGTGATTCGGCGGACCAGCCACAACGAGGTTTCGCCGTGCGTGATGGCCAGTTGCTGACTGCTCGCTGGCCGGGCGACTGTCATCGCTTCGCCGCCGAATGGGTACGACTTCTTATCGGTTCACGTATTTGAGGATGTAGGCGTACAGGTCGCTGTAGACAACGTTCGGGACATACTGGGCGTGAACCCGCGCCTTATGTAGCGCCACATGACACTCTTTGACCACTTCGTCCCGTTCGCTTACGGCGAGGACGTGGTTATTGATGATGCTGAAATAGGCGGTGTATGCGAAAGCAACCTTGGATGTCGTAACGGTGACAGCACCATCGGCAGCCTTGGTGTAGGTGCTCTGGGCACGCAAGGCGCGGTCTTTCAATGCGCCGAACCCACGCTCGTACAGATTGAATTCGGAGCCACTGATCGCTTTTGCCGCCGTCTCGAACGCCAGGATGATTGCTTGCGTGTTATGCAGGCTGGTCTGAAGTGCCGATAACGTGACGAACCTTTCAAGTTCCTGTTTCTCCGCGCTCCTGAGTGCTCTTTTCATGCTCGACAGGTGAGCAAACGTTTGTGTGCAACCGACAATGTGGACTTCAAACTGATAACCGGCAGCCGTCGCCAGCGGCGGGAAAGAAGCGAATCCGATTTCGTCGAAGGCACACTCCATGATGATGTTGTATTTGAGGGTAAAGGCTTCGGTGAAGATTTTCTCGCTGACTTCCCGGACAAAGGCTTCCGTATGCTCATAGGCATGCAGGCTGCCAAGCTTTTTCATCTCGGCGTATTGAGGGTGTTTTTCCCGGTATTCGGGGAGGTACAGGCGGACATAAGTGTCATAGCGCTTGGAGGGCAGAAGGGATTTTTCCAGCAGATAGGTTTTACCTGACCCTTGCAGCCCGGCCACGACCAGCATTTTTGGGATGGTCTGGGCAGTAATGCCCCGAAACAGCGTCGTTTTTATTTCATTAAATGCTGTGGTGACTTGCTCGGGGGTATAGGAATACTTCGGGGTTACGGACATACCTTGATTTCCTTATCAAAGAACCGGCTGAAAAGTGATGCCGGTCCGTTGAATAAAGCTTGTATTCCTCGATTGTTCAAACGAGCGAGTCTTTCAAGATATGTCACTGTTTTAAAAGGTAAAAATCCCTACGCAATAGAGTGAAAATGCGTCGGCTCAACCGCCCACCAGCGCGGCAGCAATTGTTTGACCTTGCTCTCGCCAAACCGGTCATCAATCAGCATCACCACCCCTTGATCCTGCTGGGTGCGGATCACCCGTCCTGCCGCCTGCACCACTTTCTGCACCCCGGGATACAGGTAGGTGTAGTCATAACCGGCACCAAAAATCGCCGCCATACGATGTTTCATCTGTTCATTGACCGGATTGAGCTGCGCCAGCCCCAGGGTGGCGATGAACGCGCCGATCAGGCGTGCGCCGGGCAAGTCGATGCCTTCACCGAACGCTCCGCCCAGCACCGCAAAACCGACTCCCTGACTGTGCGCTGTGAACTGATCGAGAAAGGCCTGACGTTGCCCTTCAGCCATTCCTCGGGACTGCGACCACAGTGTGATTTGCGGGTGTCGTTCAGCGAGTAACTGCGCCACTTGCTGCAAATAATCGAAGCTGCTGAAAAACGCCAGGTAGTTGCCGGGGCGCTGGCTGAATTGCCGGGCGATCAGCTCGACAATCGGTTCGAGGGATGCCTGGCGGTGGACGAACCGGGTCGATATCTGGCTGACGATGTGCACTTTCAACTGGTCGGCATGGAACGGCGATTCGACATCGATGCACACCGTGTCCGTCGGAGTGCCCAGCAGGTCGGCGTAATAATGCCGCGGGCTGAGCGTCGCGGAAAACAGCACCGTGCTGCGCGCAGCGGTCAGGCGCGGGCGGATGAAGCCGGCCGGCACCACGTTGCGCAGGCACAGTTGCGACAGGTTTTGTTTGCGATCGAGGTCGCGCTTGCTGATGTCGAACAGGAACTGCTCGTCGAAGAGTTCGGCCACACGACAGAACTGCAGCATGTCGAAGTAAAAACCCTGCAACGCGCTGTCCAGGCCCTGGGGGTGATCGTTGAGATAATCGCCGATGCTCGCGCTGCACGACGACAGCGCCTGGAGAAGTTTTTCCGGGGCCTTGTCGTACGCCTGGTACGGGGCCAGTTGCAGGTTATGCAGGGCATTCCACTCGCGATTGACCCGCTGCAATGGCTTTTTCAGCGCGTCCGGTGCGGTTTTTCGTACCCCGTTGAGGATCGATTGATCGAGCGTGGCGCTGTACATCTGCCGGCCGCGCTCCACCAGGTTGTGCGCCTCATCCACCAGCACCGCGACTTTCCAGTTATTGGCCTGGGCCAGTCCGAACAGCAACGCGCTGAAATCGAAGTAGTAGTTGTAGTCGGCGACCACCACGTCTGCCCAGCGGGCCATTTCCTGGCTCAGGTAGTAAGGGCAAACCTCATGCGCCAATGCCACCTCGCGCAATGCGTTCTGGTTCAGCAGGCTCAACTGACTGGCGGCCTGGCGGGCAGCCGGCAAACGATCGTAAAAACCCTGGGCCAACGGGCAGGATTCGCCGTGGCAGGCTTTGTCCGGGTGCTCGCAGGCTTTGTCCCGGGCGATCATCTCCAATACCCGCAGCGGCGGTGCATCGGGGCTATCAAGAATCACTTGCGCGGCGTCCAGCGCCAGTTTGCGCCCCGGAGTTTTTGCCGTGAGGAAGAACACCTTGTCCAATTGCTGCGGTGCCAGGGCCTTGAGCATCGGAAACAGCGTGCCCACGGTTTTGCCAATGCCGGTCGGCGCCTGAGCCATCAGGCAACGACCGGTGCTGACGGCCTTGAACACCGATTCCGCCAGATGCCGTTGCCCCGGACGAAAGTCGGCATGGGGAAACGCCAACTGTTGCGCCGCACGATTGCGCGCCTCGCGATGGGCCATTTCCTGCTCGGCCCATTGCAGGAACAGGTCGCAATGATGCCCGAAGAACTGCTGCAGCTCATCGGCGCCGTAAGCTTCAACCAGGCAGGTTTCCTTTTCGCTGACGATGTCGAAGTACACCAGCGCCAGATTGATCTGCGCCAGCTCCAGCTTCTGGCACATCAACCAGCCGTAGACCTTGGCCTGGGCCCAGTGCAATTGCCGGTGGTTGGCCGGTTGCTTGCTCAGGTCGCCGCGGTAGGTTTTGACTTCTTCCAGGCAGTTTTGCGCCGGGTCATAGCCGTCCGCCCTGCCCTTGACCTTCAAGGTTTTGTACAGGCCCTCGAGGGCGACTTCGCTTTGATAGCCCTCGCTTCGACGCGAGGCGACGGTGCGGTGCCCGACAATGCCTTCCAGCGCGGTCGGCGACGGGGTAAATCGCAGGTCGAGGTCGCCGACCTTGGCGGTGAATTCACACAGCGCCCGCACTGCAATGCTATAGCTCAAGCGCTCTGCTCCGCCCATTGCACATAGCAGACGGCGATGGGCATCTGATGTTCGTGACAGAACTCCAGCCAGCGCAATTGGTTGTCTTGCAGGCGATCGCCGGGGCCTTTGACTTCGATCATGCGATAGGTCTTGTGCTGCGGCCAGAACTGGATCAGGTCCGGCATTCCGGCGCGGTTAGCCTTGATGTCCAGCAGCAAACGGTTGAACCAGTGCTTGAGGTGTTCGGCGGGCAGGCAGTCGAGGGCTTGATCCAGCAGCTCTTCGCTCAGCGCGCCCCAGAACACGAAGGGGGACTGCACCCCCCACTTGGCTACGTAACGTTCACGGATGGTCTGGATGTAACGGCCGTCATCGAGTTCAGTGAGACAGGCCTGAAACACATCCGCGCGACGCGCATGGAAGTCCTCATTGAGCAGGTCCACCGGCCCGCGCTGGAACGGGTGGAAAAAAGCTCCCGGCAACGGGGCAAAGATCGCCGGCCAGCACAACAGCCCGAACAATGAGTTGATCAGGCTGTTCTCGACGTAATGCACCGGCGCCGAATCCTCCGCCAGGTGTGCCTGAACATGAAACTCGACCGACAGCGCCAGATCGGTTCTGGGCAATTGCAGGTCCAGGCGCAGCATTTCCCGGGGGGATGGCCGCTTCATCGCCGGCCCGCCCAGTTTGCGTCGCAGCCTGGGCAACACGCGCAATACATGCTGATGTTCGGTGGCGCTTTCCGGCGATTGCTCCGCGTGCGTGGCCAGGTGCAGGGCCAACTGATATTCACCGCAGCGCTCCAGCACACGGATCAGGCGCACCCGTGAACCGGGGTAGGCGCAATCGCGGTAAATCGTCAGCGCCGTGGAGAAATCCGCCAGGCGTTCGCAGTGCTGACCGATCTGGAACAACAGTTTGCCCCGACGCCGTTGCAGCCATGGGTTGTCGAGTTGCAGTTCGTTGATCTGCTCGACAATGGCCGCCACGTCTTCACCGGCCTCGAAACGTTGCTGGCAGTGGTGCAGGAACAGACAGGCGTCGACGTCTTCACGGCAGCGCAGGCCCCGGGATTCGGCGCAGAACTCGACTTTCTCATAGGTAAAGATGCCGAGATCGGCCAACACGAACTCCGACCAGTCCTGGTAAAGGTTGCCAAAGAACATCAGCCGCAAGCGGTCACACAGGTCCATGAGGGTCAACGTGAACAGCCGATCGTTCAGTGGCGGGCACCATTGCGCGAAGCTTTGCGCTTCGCAAAATAGCTCACTGAGGGACGCCAGCCATTCGGTCTTCTTGCCTTTCGGTTGCTCGATGGCCGCACCGAAGCACTGAAGAATCTCGGCCTTGAGCAGAACGTCGAACAGTTCCTCGATCTGCAACGGCGACTGATCAGAGATCCAGCCTGCCGCCAGCAACGGCTCGGCAGCGCTGGCAATGTCACCGATTTCGCCGTAACTCAATTTGCCGGCCCTGAAATGCAGGCCCTTGCGCATCACCATCCTCACCAGCAGCGCCCGGGACTCTCGGGGTTGCCGACGGAAATCGCGGATGAAGGCTTGCTCCTCGACGCTCAGCACATCGGCATAGCGATGTTCAAGCCAATCAAGCACTTGCATGAAGTTGTTCAAGTAATAGAACGGGTCGTCGAGAGGATTTGCAGTCACAGGAAAATAAGGCCATGGCGAGCGAGTACTGGTTATGCGTACAGATAACAGCTACGGCGTACCCGGTGCAAACGGAAAAGGATAAGCGGCGGCGCTATTTGGCTATTTTCAGGTGACCATCGAACTTTCTGCCGATCTGCGGCACCAACCGGCATAGCGGCTTTTTTCAAGCATTTGAGAGGTGGGTATGAATATCAAGACTCTGGGTTTGCCCTTGGCAGCGGTGGCCTTCCTGGCCCTGGCCGGTTGCTCCACGCCAACGGTCGTGACGTTGCAGAACGGCACCCAGTATTTGACCAAGGACATGCCGAAAACCAAGACCAAGGATGGGTTTTACGAGTTTGAGGATATTTCTGGCGCGAAAGTGAAGGTCAACGCCGACGAAGTGGCCACGGTTCGCGAGGAAGACTGAGGACCGAGTCATCGTTCATCGCGGGCAAGCCTCGCTCCTACAGGGAATAGCACAACCCTGTAGGAGCGAGGCTTGCCCGCGATGAGGCCCTCACAGGCGCCAAAAATCTACGGCATCCACGGCGTGCTGTTATCGCAAGAGATGAACTTCCCTCCCCGCCTCCTCAGTTCTTCATTAGTCTTCTGGCAACGCTCGTAATCCTGCTGCATCGCGCGATCGATGCTGATGTTGCCGGTGATCTCCGGTTGCTTTTCCCCCGAGCGAAAGGTCACAAAAGGCTCTTCCGGCTGAAGCTGGAAACGGCTTTTCTCTTCAAGGGGTTCGACGGTTTCCGGCGATGCCGGTGTCGGCAATTGATCTGGCGTCATGCCATAGCGGCTCAAGATCGAGCTGTGAGGCAACTCCGCAGCGGCACTCCCCGATAACAGGGCCAGCGCCAAACCGATGATGTGCCTCTTGCTGTTACTCACGTTTCTTAATCTCCTGATCCCGTATTCAATCCTGTTGTTGCAAGGTATTGGAGTCCTTGGGTGACTGTCGGGTCACGAATTCAGGCAGGTTTACCGCGTTATCGTTCTTCGCGGGCAAGCCTCGCTCCTACAAGGAATCGCACAACCCCTGCAGGAGCGAGGCTTGCCCGCGAAGAGGCCCTTACCGGCGCCACATCAACATCAGGCAATCACAATCCCTGAGCCAGACAAGCTCTCCAGCCCAACCCCCACCAACGTCACCGAATCCCCACCAAACGTCAGCACCGTATCCTGCCCCACCGCCGTGGCATGCGCCCAATAGTCATCATTTGGCGCTACCCCCTGAACCCCGAGGAATACCAGTTTGTCGTTCGCCTGATACCCCAGCACCCGGTCCTGACCGAACGCCCCGCTGAACAGGAACGTATCAATCCCGCCCCCTGACTCCATCAGGTCATTCCCCGTCCCGCCGACAAACACATCATTGCCCTGGCCGCCGAGCAAATGATCGTTGCCATCCAGACCGAACAACCAGTCGCCCGTTGCATGCGCCTTGAGCGTATCGGCCCCCGCGCCGCCCTTCACCGATGATTCGTATGCGGTCAGGTTGTTGCCGACGGCAAGGCCATTGGCGGTCACGCTGTGCGTCACGTCATCCTTGAACAGCCCCCACAGGAACCCCGGTTCCTTGCTGACAATGCTGCCGATGTCCCGGGTGATGCTGATGCCGCCATTGGCATCACGAACATAGAGATTACCGGCGCCGTCATTGGCGAAATCGAAACTTTTCACCGACTGCTGCAAGTCCAGTACGTTGCTGCCCTTGCCGCCCAACACGACGTTGTAGCCACCACCGTCGCGGAAGGTGTCGTTACCGTCACGCCCCTCCAGGTAGTCATTGCCCTTGCCACCCTGAATCAGGTCGTTGCCGTCGCTGCCGATGATGAACGTGCTGCCTTTATGGGTTTCAGCGTTGCGATTCAGGTCCTGAACCCAGGTATTGGCGCGCGCGGGATCCGAGAGATTGGCGACGACGATCGTCGAGTCCTTGCTGGTGAGGTCGTAGAACTTCGATTCGATCACCCGATTCATACCGTCGCCATACGCGGTCGGCAGGTGCGAGATCCAGGTCGGGATGTTGAGGATGGAGAACGGCAGCACATTCCACGCTGTCGAGGCGTAGTGGTCGTTGAAACTGACAATGTTATCGGTCGCCGAGGCCTTGGCGGCATCGTGCACGCCCACCGACGACACGTTGAAGGACGAACCGTCGAGGGCTCGAAACACCGGGTCATTTTCATAGCCGACGTTGAGCACTTTGTCGGTGCTGCTCTGGGTCGGGGACGCGTAGGCGATGTAGTTGGAATCCTTGTAGAACCCGGACCACTTGTCCGTACTCAAGTCCGCCAGGCTGTTGACCGCCAGCCCGCCGAGGCTGTGGCCGCTGACCAGCACATTCTTGCCTGACAGGCCATTGGCCTGGGCAAAGGCCATGACGTCGCCGAGCAGATTGCCGAAGGCTTCGCCCACATAGTTTTTCGCATAATCCTTGGGACCGAACGCCGCCAACAGATCGTTGATGACGTCGCCGATGGAGTCGCCAATCAAGGTTTCCCGCGGGCCGCTGGTGCCGCGAAAGGCGATGCCGATTTCAGTCAGATGGCCCTGAGCGTCGTACTTGCCGAGGATCTCGACCTGCGCGCTGGTGTATCCGGCCTTCTCGCCGAAGAACGTTCCGCGCGCGTCGACCTTGCCGTCATAGCCCAATTGCGAGGCGGTGATGGGCGTCCAGCCAGCTTTTTGCACGGCCTCCAGTGCGGCTTTTTCCGAGTCGGGATTCCATGGAATACCCGGGATTACACCCTGGGAATCGGTGCTGCCCAACAGCGCCGTGACCACGGTCGCCGGCAAACCAAGGCCGAAGCCGTTGTGCTGGTAACCGGTGGCAAAGCCATTGTCGAGGTTGTGATAGGAATACAGCGTGATCGCCATCGCGTCGGTGAATAACGCTTTGGAATCAGCTGTGCCGAAGTTTTTGTAGTCATACACACCCATTGGTATTGCCTCTCTCTTTGTTGGAATTGTCAGAGATAGCTCACAACCAGGACGCCTCGCTCCCGAGGCGCCCCGGAGCATTTAGTGCATGCAGCTTTTACGCAAACGTAATGCCTGAAGCCGACAGGTTGTCGAGCCCCACGCCCACCAGGGTCACGGCAAAATCGCCCACCTTCAGCACCGTGTCATGGCCCGACTGCGAAGCGTGTTGCTTGTAGTCGTAACCCTGCCCCGCGCCCTGAACCCCGAGGAACACCAGCTTGTCGTTGCCCTGGTAGCCATTGATCGCGTCGAAGCCGAAGGCGCCGCTGAACAGGAAGGTGTTGTTGCCACCCGATGCCTGCATCACGTCGTTGCCCGCGCCACCGACGAAAGTCACCTGGTTTTTGTCGCTGCGCAGCAGGTCGTCGCCGGCATGGCCGAACAACCAGTCGCCGTCGACGCTGGCCGCCAGTGTGTTGCCGTAGGCGTCACCGTTGAGCGAGTGGTTGTAGTGGTTCAGCTCGCTGCCATTGAGCAAGCCATTGGCGGTGACGCTGTAAGTCACCTCCTTGCTCCCCCACCATGACCCCGACTCTTTGCTGACCAACGCGCCGATGTCGCGGGTCATGCTGATGCCGCCGTAGGCATCACGCACGTACAGCGTGCCGTCTCCATCGTTGGCAAAGCTGAAGTTCTGCAACGGCTTCTGCAATTCGAAGGTGTTGCTGCCCTTGCCGCCCAGCACCAGGTTATAGCCGCCGTCATCGCGAAACCGGTCGTTGCCGTCGCGTCCTTCAATGAAGTCATTACCGGCACCGCCCTTGAGCAGATCGTTGCTGTCGGTGCCGATGATGAACGTGCTGCCAACGTGAGGTTCGCCGCTGCGACCGAGGTCCTCGACCCAGGTGCTGCCACGGGACGATTCCGCCAGGTTTGACACGATCAGCGTCGAGTCTTTATTGGTGAGGTCGTAGAACCGCGAGTCGATCACCCGGTTCAAACCGTCGGCATAGCCCAGCGAGCCATGGGCCGACCAGTTCAGCGGATTGAGGATGCTGAACGGCACCAGGTTCTGCGCGGTGGACGCGTACTTGTCATTGAAGTTGACGATGTTGTTGGTCGCCGACGCCTGATGCCCGTCGTGCTTGCCCAGCGAACCACTGCTGAACGTGGTGCCGTCGAGGACCCGGAAGACCGGGTCGTTCTCATAACCAATGTTCAACACGTTGTTGCCGGTGGCGCTCTGGGTCGGTGAGGCGAACGCGATGTAGTTGGCGTCCTTGAAGAAACCGCCCCAGTTGTTGCCGCTCAGTTCGGCGAGGCTGTTGACGCCCAGCCCGCCCAAACTGTGGCCGCTGACCATCACGTCCTTGGCGCTCAAACCATGGGCAATCGAAAATGCCGCAACGTTCTTGAGCAAGTTGTCGAAGGCGTTTTTCGCATAGTTCGTCGCGTAATCCACCGGGCCGACGGCAGCCAGCAGGTTGTTCTTCATGTCGCCGAAGGTGTCGCTGTACCCCAGGCCGCCGGTGCCACGAAAAGCAATGCCGATACCGATCAGCTTGCCCGCCGCGTCGTACTTGCCGAGGACTTCCGCTTCGGCGCTGGTGAAGCCGTCCTTCTCGCCATAAAAGGTGCCCTGAGCGCCGACCTTGCCTTGATAGCCCAGTTGCGTAGCGCCAATCGGCGCCCAACCGGTCGCCGGCAGCGGCTGCCCGGTTGGCGTGTACGCGTAAAGCGTCAGCGCGATGGCGTCGCTGTACAACGCCTTGCCGTGCGCATTTTTGTAATCAAACAGTCCCATGTTGTGTGCTTCCTTTGCGTTAAATCAGAACTGCCAGTCGAGTGTCAGACCGACACCGTGGTCTTTCTCGTTGGAGCCCAGCAGTCCGTTGTAATCCAGGCTCACCCGCACATCCTTGGCCACCGCCAGACCGGCGCGCGCACCAATAACCGCGGCGTTTCGATCCAGAGACACGCTCTGCACGCTGAACCCGGTGTTGCCGTTGGCGAAGGCCAGGTGGTCTTCGGAACGGGTGTTGCTCAGGTTGTGCTGCCAGCCCAGGGTGCCGGACAGTTCCAGTTGCTGTTGGTCCGACAGGGCAATGGCTTTGCTCGCTCGCACACCAAGGGTCGACAGCACGGCGTCACGGTTGTCTTCGCCGCCCTTGAGCGCTGCCGCATCGCCTTTCTCGGTGAAGCTGTCGCTGTTGAGGTGCACGTAAGCCAGGTTGGCGAACGGTTCCAGTGCCAGCGGTTGCAGGTCCAGGCGATACGCGGCTTCGGTGAACAGTTGCGCGGTGGTCGCATCGCGTTTGGATTTCTGTTTGCCGCTGACGTCGCCGAATTGCAGGTCGCGTTTCACATCGATGCGATGCCAGCTGTAAGCGCCGCCGACGCTCAAGCGCAGCGCATCGATTTCATGGCCCAGGTAGGTACCCAAGTGGTAGCTGTCGACGGAGGCGGAGGAATGCGTGCCATCGCCCATGCTCAACGAACTGTCGCTATAACCGGTAACGAAACCCAGGCGCGTATCTTCAGCGATCAGACCGTCGACACCGGCCAGCAAGCCGCCGATGGAGCTGTTGGAACTCGCGTTGTCATGCCCGCCATCGCTCTTGCCCCAGGCGCCGAGGACTTTGACCCAGGCGTTGCTGCGGTCATCGGTCGGTGCCGCAGCATCGAACAAATCACGCTCACGCAGGCGTTCGCCGACGGCATCGCGCAGGTAACGGCTGTCGTTGATCAACAACGTGCCGATTGCCGGGTGAATCTCGCCGGACAGTTGCTGGAAGGCTTGTTGCGCGACGGCGGCGGTCGGCGACAGCAGCAGGGTTTCATAGAGCGCATTGCCCGCGCCCAGTTGCTCGGCGGCTGCCGCGACAGCGCGTTGGTTTGGGGTTTGGCCGACGCTGGCAAAGGACGCGGCGTTGCGCTCGACCGCCAACTGGATGCCAGTGGCCGAGTAGTCGAGCGCGCCGCCGATGAACAGGTAGTTCGGCAGGACTGCGCCAAACCGCCCTTCGATGCCGCCGGCCGCTTGCAGAATGTTGTATTGAGTGCCGAGCAGGGATTGCACTTCGCTGGTGGTCAGCAAGGTCGGACTGTTTTCCAGGGACAGGCTGACGGTTGCGCCGTCGATCACGGCTTTACCGCCCGCGATGATCTGGTCGCTGCTGGTCGGCGACAGTTCCACGGCGTAGGTCGAGCCAGGCTCGAACGTCACGTCGCCCGCCACCTGCAAGGTGCCGATGGAGTTGCCCGGCGCCACGGTGCCGCCGCTTTTCGCGGTCAATGCGCCGATACGACCGTTACCGCCGAGGATGCCGCTGTCATTGACCGTGACCGCCGAGAGCAGCGAGCCGTTGATCGCCAGTCGGCCCTGATTGACCAGGGTCGGGCCGGCGTAAGTGTTGGCGCCGGTCAGCACCAGCGTGCCGATGCCCTGCTTGGTCAGGCCGCCATGGCCGGAAATGTCGTTGCGCCACACGTCCAGTCCGCAATGCACGTCAGTGCACACGCGTTCGGTCGGTTTGCCCGCATCGATAATCGCGCCGATACCGGGCAAGTCCGCGACGAACTGACTGGAACCGTAGGCGCCCTGAATGCGGAACTCTTCGGGGATGTCTTGCTCGGTGACAAACATCCCCGGGCCATCGATGCCTTTGCGCAGGTTGATCATGCCCCAGCCGTACAGCGCGTCGACGCCCGGTGCGCCCATGTCGGTCGCCGTGGTGCGCAGCACGCTGGCAACCTGGGCGCCGGTCATGTACGGGAAGCGTTCCATCAGCACCGCCACCGCACCTGCGACGTGCGGCGCCGCCATGGAGGTGCCGTTTTTGTTGGCGTAGCCGATGGTCATGTTGTCGGCATTGGTGCCGCCGATGACGGCGCTGAAGATCTTGCTGCCGGGCGCCGACACGCAGAAACTCGCGGTGTAGCCGCAGCGCGACGAGAAAGTGCTGATGTTGTAGAGGTCCGGACTGTTGAGGTCCGGGTTCTTCTGTAAGGCCGCCACGGTCATCCAGTTCGGTGCGATTTCCGGGACGAAATAGCCCAGGCCCGCAATGGCGTCCGGGTTATTGAGGTTGTAGTCGTTGCCGGCGGCGAAGATCGTCACGATGCCGCTGCGAGCGGCCGCGATCGCACCGTCATAGGCGCCGCCCTGACGCGTGCCGAGGATCGGCTGGATCTGATTGAACTGCAGTTGCGCGTCCTGCACGGTGAAATGCGGATAGGCCGGGTCGCGGCCGCCCAGATCGAAACGATCGGTGATGCCAATGCCCCAGCTGTTGTTGATGATCCGTGCACCGCTGGCGATCAACGCATCCCAACCTGCCTTGTACACCGCGCCGTCGTTGCCGAGGATGATCCCGTCTTCGGGGCCCGGGTCACCGTTGTCGGCGCTGATGATTTGCGCGTTGTACGCCACGCCGTGCATCGGGTTGCCGTCACGGCTGCCCGCGGCGATCCCGCCGACGTGAGTGCCGTGGGAACCGAGCTTGCCGTCGAATCCGACCGAGGGCGAACCGTCATACACAAACGCATCGCCGGCTTTGACCGGGATGTACGGGTCGGTGTATTCGCGGATGCCGCGGGTGACCAGGGTGACCACTTTGTTGGCACCGGAAAACTCCGGGTGCTGGGCGTACACCGGTTGATCGAAGATCCCCAGTTTTACGCCTTTGCCGCTGTAACCGGCGGCGTAGGCGTCCTGAGCATTGATGGCGCCCAGGCCCCAATCAGCATTGAATTCGGCGCTGCGCCAGCTATTCGGATCGCCTGCTCGACCGTTTTCCACGTAGGGCACGGCTTGTGCGGTGCCTGCTGAGGCCAGTGCGCAAAGCAAGGCAAGGTTGTTGTACTTCTTATTCATCCAGCTACCGTCCTTAGTTGTGTTGCGAAAATCCTTGTGGCCGGGGCGCGCAACTTGTAGGAGCGAGGCTTGCCCGCGAAGGCGGTGTGTCAGCCAACGTCAATGCTGAATGTCACGGCCCTTTCGCGGGCAAGCCACGCTCCTACAGGGGGTGCGGTGTTCCAGCCCTTTACCGCGTTAGAACTGCCAATTGAGGCTCAGCCCCACGCCATGGCTCTTCTCGCGGCTGGCCAGTTGGCCGGTGTAGTCGAAGTTCACCCGAACATCCCGACTCAGGGCCAGGCTGGCATGGGCACCCACCAGCGCCGCATCACGCACCATGGGCGAACCTTCCACCGTGAACGCCGTGCTGCCGCTGGCAAAGGCCAAATGTTCTTCAGCATCGGTATTGCTCAGGTTGTGCTGCCAGCCGAGGCTCGCTCCCAGCTCAAGCTGCTGCTGGCCAGACAGGTTCACGGTTTTCAACGCGCGCACGCCCAAGGTGCTGAGCACCGCCTCCCGCGTATCGCCGCTGCTCTTCAATGCAGCGCCATCACCTTTCTCGGTGAAACCCTCGGTGTCGAGGTGCACGTAGGCCAGGTTGGCAAAGGGTTCGAGCGCCAGCGGTTGCAGGTTCAGGCGATACGCCGCCTCACCGAACGCTTGGGTGGTGCCGGCATCGACCTTGGTTTTCTGTTTGGCGCTGACATCGCCGTATTGCAGGTCACGTTTGACGTCGGCGCGATGCCAGCTGTAGGCACCACCGGCACTCAGGCGCCAAGCACCCAACTCGCGGCCGGCATAGGCACCCAAGTGATAGCTGTCGACCTTGGCCGATGAATGCGTGCCCGAGCCCATGCTCACCGAACTGTCGCTGTAGCCGGTGACCAAGCCGATGCGGGTTTGCTCGTCGATCGCGCCATCAACACCGGCGAGCAAGCCGCCAATCGAGGTGGTGTAACCGGCGGTGTCATGGCGGTCATCGGTCTTGCCCCAGGCGCCCAATGCCTTGATCCAGCCATTGCTTTGCGCACCTTTGGCATCAACCAGTCGCTCACCGACCGCATCACGCAGGTAGCGGCTGTCATTGATCAGCACCGAACCCAACGCGGGGTAGATTTCCCCCGACAACTGCTGGAACGCCTGCTGTGCGGACGTCGCGGTGGGCGACAGCAACAGGCTTTCGTAAACCGGATTACCCGCTCCAAGCCCTTCCACGGCGGACGCGACGGCACGCTGGTTCGGCGTCTGGCCGACGCTGGCGAACGTCGTATCGTTGCGCTCCACACTCAGTTGAATGCCGGTGGCGGCGTAATCGAGGCTGCCGCCAATGAACAGATAGTTGGGCAGCACCGCGCCGAACTGACCTTGAATGCCGCCGGCCGCTTGCAGGATGTTGTATTCATGACCGAGCAGGCTTTGCACTTGTTGAGTGCTGAGCAAGGTCGGGCTGTTTTCCAGTGACAGGCTGACCGTCGCGCCACTGACGGTGGCCGTGCCGCCCGCGACGATGCGGTCGCTGGCGGTTGGCGACAGCTCCACCGCGTAGGTCGAGCCGGGAGCAAACGTCACGTCGCCAGCGACCTGCAAGGTGCCAATGGAATTGCCCGGCGCGACGGTGGCGCCGCGGTTGGCGGTCAGGGCGCCGATTCGTCCCGACCCGCCCAGGGTGCCGCTGTCATTGACGGTCACACTGGATGCCAGCGAACCGTTGACCGAGAGCAAACCGCCATTGACCGTGGTCGGCCCGCGATAACTATTGTCGCCGGTCAGCATCAAGCGTCCGGCGCCGGACTTGATCAGGCTGCCTTCGTAGACCCGGTTGGCGCCGGCTGAATCACGAGCCATGCCGACGGCGTAATCCGTCTGATCTTGCTGGCTCGCACCGGCAGGCACACCGTTCTGCCAACCTCTGGTGCTCAATATCTGCTGCCAGGCGCTGCGTTCGGCCGCGTCTTCGCTCTGCAGCTGGATCAGCGCGTTGTCCGAGATGTCGTTGCTCCAGACATCGCTCTGCCCTGCCCCCAGATTGGCGTCGAAGCGTCCGAGCAATTGCCCCGGTCCACGCATCGCCCGTTCGAGGTTGGCCACGCCCCAGCCAACGCGGGTGTTCGGCGCCTGGGTGATCGAACCGTCGAGTTGGGTGGCGGTGGTCAGAAGCGTTTCCAGCGCCTGCTGGTTGGTCATGTACGGATAGCGTTCCATCACCAACGCCAGGGCTCCGGTGGCATGCGGTGCGGACATGGACGTGCCGGACTTGATCGCATAACCAGCGTCGGGAATGGTGCTGTCGATCTTCGCGCCGGGGGTGGTGATGCACCAATACTTGGCGATGCCGCACTGGTTGTACTTCTGCTGATTACTTTGATCCAGCCCGGACACCGCCAGCCAGTGGCCTTCCAGGTCCGGCTGGAAATACGGCAAGGCCGACCGCACGCTGGCATTCGGGTAACCGCTGTTGCCGGCACTGAACACGTTGATGACACCGCGACGGGAAACGTCAGCCGCCGCATCAATCCAGGTGCCTTTGTTCCAGTATTGCGCGTAAGCGGCGTGCAGATCGTCGAGGGTCCGATAGCTGACGTCCGGTGGCTGACTGCCCCAGCTGTTATTGATCGCCCGCACGCCAGCGTCGGCCAAGGCGTTATAGACCGCTTTGAAGTAACGCGGATCCGGGCTGGGGCCGAACAGAAAACTGTCGTTCTTGTTGGTGTTGCCGACGTAGACCTGCGCGTTGTACGCCACGCCGTGCATGCCGGTGCCATCGCGGGACGCACCGATGGTGCCAGCGACGTGGGTGCCGTGGGAGTCGTTGTTGGCGTTGAGGGTGCCGTCGACATTGAACAATGAGCCGTCGACGTAACTGCCGCTGGCGGTCACTGCGTGGTAACGGTCGGGGGAGAATTCGGGGTGGGACGCGTCGAAGCCTGAGTCGAGTTCACCGATTTTCACGCCTTTGCCGGTGATGCCGACGGCGTAGGCCTGATCGGCCTGCATGCGGGCCAGTCCCCAGTCGCGCTGGAATTCTGCGGTACGCCAGCTGGCGGCATCACCTGGTGTGCCCGCCAGGGCAACACCGGGTACAACTGAAATCCAAAGCAATAGCGTGCCGACCGACATCGGCTTGATCTGTACGTCCATGTTCACTTCTCGCTTCTTTTTGTTGTATGTGGGAGCTGTGTAGGAGCTGTCGAGTGAAACGAGGCTGCGATCTTTTGACTTTGGTTTTTAGAAGCCAAGATCAAAAGATCGCAGCCTCGTTTCACTCGACAGCTCCTACACAGCTCCTACAGGGGTAGGTGTGAGGCCTATTGCGTTCTTGGGCCTTGGCCGAACGCCTCGTCAACTTTGGCCAGATCCTGCTCGCTCAAGGTCCCGGCGTAGTAATGCAGCTTGGTCCAGGCCATCAGGTAGTCGTACCTTGCCTGGGCCAAATCCCGGCGGGTGGTAAATAGTTGTTGTTCGGCATTCAACGCATCCAGGTTCACCCGCTCACCGCCCAGGATGCTTTGCTTGGTCGAGACCACCAGCGCTTCGGCCGACTTCAGGGCTTTCTGATAGGCCCGCAACTTGTTCACCCCGGACAGGCAGGCGCTGAATTGCCGCCGCAGCTCGATCAGGGTTTCCCGGGTCTTGCCGTCCAGTTCGTATTCGGCCTGCTCCATGGTGCGGCTGGCCTGACGGGTCGACGCCGACACCCCGCCGCCGGCATACAGCGGCACGCTGACTTCAATGCCGATGGTGTTGGTGTCGTAACGCTGGTTGTAGGTGTTGCCGCTTTCCGATTCGTTCTGGCGCACAGAGGCGTAGGCACTGACTTTCGGGAAGTGCCCGGCGCGGTTGCGTTCGACTTCATACCGCGCGACATCCACCGCTTGGCGCTGGGAAGCCAGGTTCGGGTTATTAGCCACGGCCATCTCGTGCCAGGTGTCGTAATTGGCCGGCTGCAGGCTGAAGGTCTGGAAGTTCTGGTCCAGCGGCGCCAGGTCCGTGATGTCGACGGCGGGCACGCCAATCAGCGCGCCCAGTTCGCGCAAGGACGCATCCTGCTCGTTGCGCGCCTCGATTTCCTCGGCGGTCGCCAGTTCGTAACGGGACTCGGCCTCAAGAATATCGGTGCGCGTGCCCTCGCCTTGGCGGAACATTTGTTCGTTCTGCTGGAACTGCTGTTCAAAGGCTTTTTTCTTCGCCAGCGCGATGTCGATCTGATCCTGGGCGAACAGGGCCTGGGTGTAGCTTTCCAGCACACGAACCAGCAACTCCTGGCTCTTGCCGCGGAAGGCTTCGTCGGCAAACAACGATTGCGCCACGCCTTTGCGATACGCCGCGTAGGCTTCGTAATCGAGCAACGGCTGTTGCAGGGTCAGGTTCGAACCGTAGCTGCTGTAGTTGCGGTCCTCGGTGAAGTCCGGCCGACCTTCATTGATCTGGGTGACCTTGGAGGTATTGCGGCCCTTGTTGTAGTTGTAACCAACCTTCGGCAACAACCCGGCACGGCCAATGATGCGGTTTTCAAGACCGGCATCGCGTTCCTTCATGGCGCCAAGGAACACCGGGTCATTGCGCAACGCTTGCTCATAGATCTCGAACGGCCCCATGGCGGCCATCACACTGTTGCACGTCAGCAACGCCAGGGTGGCTGCGAGCATTGAAAGCTTATTCATACAGCCGAACATCCTTATTCCTCGGTCAACGCGGAGCCTGCCCGGTCGAGCAGCGGTTTGAACAGATAGTTGAGGAGTGAACGCTCACCGGTGCGCACGAACATTTCCGCCGGCATGCCGGGCTTGATCACCAGGCCGTTGAGTTTTTCCATGGCCTGGTCGCTGACGCTGCTGCGCAGCACGTAGTACGGCGCGCCGGTCTTCTCGTCGACCATCTGGTCGGCTGAGATCAGGCTGACTTCGCCGGGTACTCGTGGTGTACGGCTCTGGTTGAACGCAGTGAACAGGATGTCCACCGGCAAGTGGGTGCCGACCTTGTCGATCAGGTTGATCGGCAGGTGCCCTTCCACTTCCAGGCGAGTGCCTTGAGGCACGATCTCCAGCAAGGTTTCGCCCTGACGGACCACTGCGCCTTCGGTGTGAACCCCAAGGTTGACCGCAATGCCGTCGGCGGTGGCGATGATTTCGCTGTGTTGCAGATCGAACCCGGCGGAGGTCAGTTGCTCTTCCAGGGTCACGCTTTTGAGCTGCGCGTCGGCCAGTTGCGTGCGGACTTCTTTCTGGTATTCCTCGATGTGCTGCTGCAGCTTCAGGCGCGACTCGAGGATGCCCTGCTCGACCCGGCCGCTTTCACCGCTGTTTTCCGCCAATTGTTGCTGCACCTGCGACAGTTGCCGCTGGTATTCCATCAAGCGGTTGCGCGGGATGTAGCCGTTGTCCGCCAGCGGCTGAAGATTACTCAGTTGTTGTTGCAAGGAGCTGGCCTGAGCCGTGAGGTCCGTACGCGCGCGGCGCATGCCGGCCAGTTGCGCACTGGCGCCTTCGATGCTGGCGCGCAAGGCTGCCTGCTCGCGGGAAAACGCTTCGCGGCGGCTGCTGAACAATTGCCGCTGGCCTTCAAGTACCAGGGCCAGGCGTGGTTCGGGGTCGTTGCTCAGCTCGGCGGGGAAATTCACCTGTTTGAGGTTGTCCCGTTCACTCTGCCAACGAGCCAGGCTGGCCCAGGCCATGCGGTATTGCGCCTGCAGCGATTGCACGTCGGCGGCGACCTGGGTCTGGTCGAGCTGGAACAGCGGCTGGCCCTGCTTCACCACTTGGCCCTCGCGCACCAGGATCCGGCTGACCACGCCGTTGCTCATCGATTGCACGGCTTTGCGCTTGCCTGAGACCACGACCGTGCCTTGCACCGGAATGCCTTGGTCGAGCGGCGCAAGACTGGCCCAAGTGAAGAAACTGCCAGCGCCGACAATCGCCAGGATCCAGCCCATGCGGGCGAAGAAACGCGCATCACGCTCGGGGCGTTCGGCGATGTAATCGTGTTCCATCGTCGCTTCGTTTTCAGTGTTCATGCGAGCGCTGCTCATACACCCGAATTCCTTGTCGTGGGCTGATACTGGCGACTCATGCTGAGCCCGCCCGGTGCTTGCGCTGTTTTTTCACGTTGCTGTTCCTGGGCGCCGGAGAGTGCCTTGAGCACTTCCTGGCTAGGGCCGAAGGCCTGCAAACGACCTTCGTTGAGCACCAGCAATTTGTCGGCCTGGGCCAACGCCGAGGAACGATGGGTCACCAGAATCACGCTGGTGCCCTGGGCTTTCATCTGCGCGATGGCGCCGGCCAGTGCCGCTTCGCCCACGGTGTCGAGGTTGGAGTTGGGCTCATCCAGCACCACCAGGCTTGGCTGGCCGTACAGCGCGCGGGCCAACGCCACCCGTTGTTTCTGGCCGCCGGACAAACCGCTGCCGTCTTCGCCCAGCACCGTGTCGTAGCCCTGCGGCATGCGCAGGATCAGTTCATGAACGCCCGCCTGTTGCGCGGCTTCGACGACTTTCTGCGGATCGGCCTCACGAAACCGGGCGATGTTTTCGGCGATGCTGCCGCTGAACAATTCGATGTCCTGGGGCAGGTAACCGATGTACGGGCCGAGGTCGTCGCGGTTCCAGCGATGAATGTCTGCGCCATCAAGCCGCACAGTGCCGCCGAGGGTCGGCCAGACGCCGACCAGCACCCGGGCCAGCGTCGATTTGCCGGAGCCGGAGGCGCCGAGTACGCCCAACACTTCGCCGGCACCCAGGCTGAAATTGACCATGTGCAGGGTCGCCGCCCGTTGTCCCGGAGGACCGGCGCTGACTTGTTCGAAGGTGATCTGGCCTTTCGGCGCCGGGAGCGCCATGGCTTCGTCACTGGGTGGAAAGGCTTGCAGCAACGAATCAAGACGACGGTAAGCGAGCTTGGCGCCGCTCCACTGTTTCCACACGGCGATCAGTTGATCGATGGGGCTCAAGACACGGCCCATCAGAATCGAGCCGGCGATCATCATCCCGGCCGTCATGTCGCCTTTGATCACCAGCAACGCGCCCAGGCCCAGGACCAGCGATTGCAGGCACAGGCGCAAGGTTTTGCTCAGGGAGCTGATGATGGCGCCGGTGTCGCTGGCCTGATTCTGCAGGCCGAGAAAACGCGAATGCACCTGGAACCAGCGCTTGCGCAAGACCCCGAGCATGCCCATCGCCTGAATGGTTTCGGCGTTGTGCAAATGACTGGTGGCCAGTTGGCTGGACTTCTGGGAAAACCCGGCGGCTTCGCCCAAGGGTTTTTTGGTCATTGCCTCGTTGAGGCAGGCAAGGCCAATCAGCACCATCGCACCCACGGTGGCGAACACACCGAGCCAGACGTTGAACAGGTAGATCACAAAGAGGTAGACCGGAAACCACGGCGCATCGAAGAAGGCGAACAGCGCGGGACCGGTGACGAATTGGCGAATGTGGGTCAGGTCGCCGAGGGATTGGCCGGCGTTGCCCTCGCCCTTGAGCAGGTTGCGTTCGAACGCGGCCTGATAGACCCGCAGGTTGAAACGGCGCTCCAGCTGGCTGCCGATGCGGATGACGATGAAGCTGCGCACGATCTCCAGCACACCGATGAAGGCGAAAAATCCGACCACCATCAGCGACAGCATGGCCAAGGTAGTTTCGTTTTGCGAAGACAACACGCGGTCGTAGACCTGGAGCATGTAAATCGACGGAACCAGCATCAAAACGTTAATTAACGCGGTGAAACAACCGACGCTGATCAGGATGCTTTTATAGTCGCCCAGTGCCTTGAATAACGGTGCGGTGGCCGGGCTCTTTGCCATCTTCATGGGTTCTTCCTGAGGTCTTATTCCTCGTCATGCCTGACGAAGTTTCCATTAACTGCCCGCGCAGAGGCGGATATAGGTTTGGCGCACTAGCGCTTACAAACCAATAACAACTTTTAATCTGGTTTGGTGCTTATAACGATAATGACCGTCACTCTTTTCGCCGCCGCTTGTTCATTACTGCGTCTGGCGCACAAGTGTTATGACCAGAGCGGATTTCAATGTGGCTTTGTAGGTGCCATCACGCTGACGGCTGAGAAACAGAATCTTCGAACCTTCGTTGCCGGTGATCGCAATGCCGTCCGGTTCCGGAAACCAGCCGATCGCGGTTTTGCCGTCCAGCCAGGCACTGAGGCAGCTGGCGCCCTCACCCAATGTCTGGGTTTGCTGAAAGTCGATGACGCACACGTTGGAGGGTTTGTCTTGCAACGCCTGGGGCTCGGGCGAGTCGTTTTTGGCGCTCAGGGTCGCCTGCCATTTACCGGCCAGTTCCGAGGGATCTGCTAATTTCAGGCTGCTCGCCATGGCTGTCTCTCCAAAAAAAATCATCAATGTCGCCAGGAGCCACGCGGTTGTTCGGTGGGTAAAGGCTTTATGAACCATAAGTTGTTGTACTCCGGCTTGCGGCCTTTGGCACAGAGGACGGCGCATCGGCGCCGCCCTCCTTTTCGCGTCACATCACGCAACGATGTCCGAGAACGCCGCCTGGCCAACGGTGCTGACCAGGAAATCAGCCACGCCGTGCCCGGAGAAGTCCACCGACAACAGGCTGTTACCGCCAGAGGAGGTCAACACTGCATCGCCTGCCGCACCCGTGAACGAACTCACGAAGTGCAGACCCGCGCCTTTGGTGATGCCGGTCAGGTCGATCTTGTCCAGGCCGCTGACAAAATCGAGGATCTGGTCGGCAACACCTGGCTTGGAGTCGCTGCTGGCTGCGAACACAAACGTGTCCGAACCGGTGCCGCCCCACAATTTGTCCGCACCGCCCGCGCCGTAGATGAGGTCGTTGCCGGCCCCGCCTTTCAGCTCGTTGGACACGCCATTACCAATCAGCAGGTCGTTGCCCGAACCGCCGATTGCGTTCTCGATGGTTGCACCCTTGGCAATGGAAACGTTGCCAACAAGACCGCCAACGTCGGAGAACGAGGCTTCATTGAGGTTGATTTTCTGGTTTTGGGTAAAACCGGAAAAATCCAGTGTGTCCTTGCCGCCCGCATCCCAAACCGAGAACACGACCTTGTCTGACGAGGAAGACGCGCTCAGGAAATCGCGACCGGCGTTGGAGTTGAAGCCGTAAGTGGTGTCACCGGTGCGGGTGGTGGTGTTGGCACCGTAGAGCTTCTGGATGGCGGCAATATCATCCAGCAGCGGACCGGACGCATAGGCTTCGACGCCGCCCTTGCTGAAGTTCTGGTCAGTATTGCTTTCACTCCAGTAACTCATGAGGCTGTAACCGCGGGTGTCTTCCCCGTAGGTCGCGTCGTTGTAGGTAGGCGCGCCCTCACCGGCGTTGTAGTCGCCGGGGTGGGCAAGGCCCAGGGTGTGGCCGATTTCGTGGGTCAGGGTTTGACGACCGTAGTTGTTCAGGTCCGGCGTCTTGTTGGGCGTGTAGCTGCTGTTGGTCAGGTACCACGAAGTACCGTCATAACCGGCACCGGTGCCAGGCAGGTAGGCGAATGCCGCTGCGCCGTCCTGGCCGCTGCTGTAATTGCCGAAGGTCATGTGACCATCGCCGCCTGTGGCCTTCTCGGTGAACGTGACTTTGGCCACATCGGCCCAGGATTGCATGGCGAGCACGGCCTGGGCTTTCTGTTGAGCACTGAACTGACTGAAGCCGGAAATCCCGTGCTTGTTCATGGTGCTCGACGACGCCGAGGTCAGGAACGTGTAGGTCAGCTCGATTTTTCCGCTGCCGTCCTTGTCCTGGTAGGCAGCGCCGTCACGCAGCAATTGGGTCGCTGCCTGGTCGACGGAATAGGAGGGTTTGCCATTGACCGTGAGATTGCCGCCGCGGTCATACTGATGGCTGAAGCTGTCGATCTGGTTGTAGGCGGAACTGGGCGCAGCCAATGCTTGCAATGGCGAAAAGGCCTGTTCGGCAAGATCAATAGCGTTGTTTTTTACTTTCGACATAAACACACTTCCTTGTTAAGCAATGGAACAGTTTTTGTCAGATAGCGACAATCTCTGGCGAGATCGTCCTATCACTCGCCCAATGAAGGCGAAAGAAAACTGACACAATTCGAAATCAAACGTCTACATTTTTTTTGACGTCAAATTGTGCAACTCCAGCAAGTACCCGGAAACAATGCCTGTGCTGTCGAAATATAGTTTTAAGTTGAGGGATTCGGACTAATTGTCTGACAATTGCGTATTTAAATATTAAATAGGGGTAAGTTGTTTTTTGTCGAGGGTGTCTCGTTTTTTTGGACTTATTAGTATGAGTGCCAGTGGATTGATATCAGACGGATTTATATTGGATGAGAGATTTTGGCGACTGCTTCGCAGCCGAACGCAGCAGTCGTCAGACACTCACAACCAACACGCATCCCACAGTGGATAATCGTGAACCCGCGTCACCAGCCCCGCTCGTATCGGGTTGGCCACGACATACCGGGCAAGATCCTTCACATCCTCCTCCCGCCGAACCGCACGATCGTGATACCCCTTTTGCCATAACCGCCCTCGCCGCCCTAGCGCCTGATTGACCGCCAAACTGCTCCGCGACTTTATTCGGCACATCAACTCCGCCAGTGTCTTGTCATGCAACTGCACCAGGCAATGCATATGATCCGGCATCACAACCCACGTTAAAAAATCAGCCCAGCTGTCTTCTTGAGCCTCGCGCAATTGCAAAGCAACCAACCTTCCCAGCCGCCAATCAGCAAAAAACGGCTGTCGTTGGTCAACGACAGCCTTTAGCAGATAAATACGTCCTGACTCAGAGAAACGGGCGGTGCGCAGCAGTCCCGCATTTGAACAAACAGGCATTCCATTGCCTCCTGATTCATTGAAAGGAAGCCCGGAATCTACAGCGTTGCCTGCAAGCCCGACCGGCTCAATGGCTACAGAATATGAACCCTCAACTCCCCGTCCGAATCTTGTTCCACACTCGCGTGCGAATCCGGTCAATGTTCAGCGGCATGGCCTCCAGCGCGAACAGCTTGCCCATCATTTCCGGGCTCGGATACACCTTGGTATCGTTCTTGATGGCCGGATCGATCAGGCTGTCGGCTTGCTGGTTACCGTTGGCGTAGTGCACGTAGTTGCTGATGCTGGCCATGACGTCAGGGCGTAGCAGGTAGTCCATGAACGCGTAACCGGCCTTTTCGTCCGGGGCGTCGGCGGGCATGGCGACCATGTCGAACCAGATAGCGGCGCCTTCCTTGGGAATGGCGTAGCCAATGTCGATGCCGTTCTTGGCTTCTTTGGCACGGTTCTCGGCTTGCAGGATGTCGCCGGAGAAGCCGACGGCCACGCAGATGTCACCGTTGGCCAGGTCGCTGGTGTATTTGGATGAGTGGAAATAGCTGACGTAAGGGCGGACTTTCATCAGCAGCGCTTCAGCCTTTTTGTAGTCTTCCGGGTTTTTGCTGTGGTGCGGTAGCCCCAGGTAATTCAGCGCGGCCGGCAGCAGTTCGGGGCCGTTATCGAGGATCGCTACGCCGCACTTTTGCAGCTTGGCCATGTTCTCGGGCTTGAAGATCAGGTCCCAGGAATCCACCGGCGCGTTGTCGCCCAGCACGGCTTTGACCTTGGCGATGTTGTAGCCGATGCCGGTGCTGCCCCACAGGTACGGGAAACCGTGTTCGTTGCCCGGGTCGTTGGTCTGCAACGCGGTGAGCAACACCGGGTTGAGGTTTTTCCAGTTTGGCAGTTGGCTCTTGTCGAGCTTCTTCAGCGCCCCGCCCTGAATCTGCCGTGCCATGAAATGGTTGGACGGGAACACCACGTCGTACCCGGATTTGCCGGTCATCAACTTACCGTCGAGGGTTTCGTTGCTGTCGTAGACGTCGTAGCTGAAGGCGATGCCGGTGTCTTTCTGGAAGTTTTTGGTGGTGTCCGGGGCGATGTAGTCCGACCAGTTGTAGATCTTGACGGTCTCGGCCGCGTGGCTGAGGGACGCGACGAGCGCAAGGGGTGCGAGGGTCAGTGTCTTTCGGATCATGAGTCGATTCCTGTATGGGCCGTTTTTTTTTGTTGGAGCGCTATTGGCAGGCAATCAAAGGATCAAAAATCAAAAAATCAAAACGTAGGTCTTGCGCACGGTTTCCTGGATGTCCCAGATGCCGAGGCTGTTGGCCGGCAACATCAGCGCATCGCCGGCTTCGATGTAGAGGGTTTCACCGTCGTCCGGGGTGAAGGTGCAGCGGCCCTGGATGAAGTGACAGAATTCCTGTGCAACGATCTGCCGGCGCCAGCGGCCGGGGGTGCATTCCCAGACGCCGGTTTCGACGCCGTCGTCGCGCTCGGCGCTGGTGGTCGAAGCCACCGCCACCGGTGTTCCCAGTGGCACGGCGACGTGATTCGACTCGTCCAGTTCCAGTGTTGCGGTGTTCTTGAATTGGGTGATGCCCATGGGAGTACCTGTCGATTGAGCCTGTAGATGAAAAGCGTGCCGTTCAGTGCATGAACCCTTCCATGAACCCCGCCACCTTGCTCGCCAGTTTGCGGCGCCAAGGGGCCGTAGCCGGGTTGGCCAGGGTCTGGTCTTCGTGGACGAAGCTACGGATGATTGCGTTGTAACCCAGCCAGCGGCAGGGTTCGGGCTCCCAGGCCCTGAGCGTGTCGAGCCCGCCTTGGGGAATAACCCAAGGCTGGCGAACCAGTTCGGTGTCTCGCTCCAGAATCAGATCCGCCAGGGTTCTGCCGCCCAGGTTGCTGGCACCGACGCCCTCCCCGCCATAACCGCCAGACAGCGCAATGCCGCTGACGTGATCGCAGAGCATGTGCGGCTTGAAGTGCCGGGACATGCCCAGGTTGCCGCCCCACGCGTGAGTGATCCGCACGTTCTTGAGTTGAGGAAAGAGTTCGCTGAACAGATAGCGCCGCAACTCCACTTCGCTGGTGGTCAGGTCAAAGTCATGGCGCAACTTGCCGGCAAACTGATAGCCGCCCCGGGCACCGAATACCAGGCGATTGTCCGCAGTGCGCTGGCCATAGGTGACCTGGCGACTGCTTTCGCTGAACGCCTGGCCGCGGTTCAGGCCGATTTCGTCCCAGGTCGCGGCGGACAGCGGCTCCGTGGCGACAATCAGGCTTTGTACCGGTAGCTGATAGCGGCCCAGTGGCGGCAGCGTGACCGAATAACCTTCTACCGCCGGCACGATCCAGCGGCTGCGAACCTGAGCCTTGGCGGTGCGCAAACTCCCCGACTGCCAGTGCATGACTGCGCTGTTCTCGTAAATTTTGACACCCATGCGCTCGACCGTTTCTGCCAGACTCCGCACCAACTTTGCCGGGTGAATGGTCGCGACGTGCGGTGCATAGATACCGCCATAAGGCTTCGCAACTCTGATCTGTTGCGCCAGCTGCTCGGGGCTGAGCCAGCGATAATCGCTTTCGGTAAGGCCTTGGCTGTACAACTTGTCGAGGTAGTCGCGCAGGCTGGCTTCCTGCTCGGGATAACGGGCGGCGCAGTAAAGCACACCGCCTTTGCGATAATCGCAGTCGATGCCTTCACGTTCGATGACAATCTCTACTTCATCAGGAATGCTGTGCAGCAGATCGAAGGATGCGCGGCGTTGCTCCGGCGGCAAACCGGCCAGCAGACGGTCTTCACCCAGCAGATTGCCCATCAGCCAGCCGCCATTACGGCCCGACGCGCCAAAACCAGCGGTTTGCGCTTCGATGATGGCGATGTCGAGGCCTGGCGCCAGGCGCTTGAGGTAATACGCGGTCCAGAGTCCGGTGTAGCCCGCGCCGATGATGGCCACGTCGACGTCCAGATCGTGTTCCAGCGCCGGACGCGCCACCAGAGACTCGTCGAGTTGATCCATCCACAAACTGATTGTGCGCCACGCCGACATGCAAGACTCCGCCACTCAAACTTCGATGGCGTCGATCCTAGTGCGTGGGCTCAGGGACTGTCGTGCGCGCGTGCACGCAAAGAAATTTGTTTGACGTAGGCCTTGGGCGACAGCCCCGTGTGTTGGCGGAAACAACTGTAGAACGCCGATAACGAATTGAAGCCGGCGGCAAACGCCAGCTCATCAACACGCACCGGTGGCGTGGCGGCGTCCAGCGCCGCGAGCAAATGCTGCAACCGCGCCTGGTTAACGTAGCGGTAGAAACTCTGACCCAGCACTTGATTCAGCAGGTAGGAAATCTGATTGCGGCTGTACCCGCACTCCTTGGCTACCCGTTGCAAATCGAGTTCCGGGTCCAGATAAGGCTGCTGGCGCTGGAAATACTGTTGCAGGTCCTCAGCCATGAAACTCAGCTGACGCGGAGAAAGTCCGAGTCGGCTCGCGGCCGGGCGCAAGTTCGCAGCGGTATTGCTTTGCGGTTGTTCACGCACCAGGGACGCGTATTCGTTGACGCGCCAGATCAACCCGTCACGCACCGTGATGGCCTCACTGGAACGGAACGACACCAGCCCTTCACCGCCACGCAAGGTCATCTGATACTGGATAAACGCAGTGTTGCCGTCCAGGCGTATGCGATCCGAATGCTCCAGCGCTTCGTCCGGATTACGCGGCATGCTGCCGCGCACGTACTCGCGCAACTCATCCAGGCACATGACCCGGTTCTGGAAAAAGTCGTTGTACTGAATGTCCGGGTGATAAAGCGCCATGACCCCGTCCAGGTCCCGGTGTTTCCAGCACAGGTGGTAGCGCATGACCGTCTCGCCCGTGACCTGGGTTTGCAGGGGGCCATCATCATCGGCGTGCATAAAGGACTCGACGAAAAAAAAACCGAGCTTGCCGAAGTTCGGCCACGGCTTCAATGACCAGACCGAATCGGCGCAGCGTCGAGCAAGGCCCGGCGTGTGATCCACATCAAAAAAACGCGACCAATCGCCAAACGGACTGAAAAAAATCACATGGTTTTCACATCCGGATGCTACTTTTAAAGGCAGTCACCGGTTGAGCCAATGAAGGCTCTTCCCTCCTAACATGAGCTAAAGGAAGCGCTCGATGAAGAAGGCGGGCAACACATGAATAAAGGGTCATTCAGTAAAGTCACCTTTCCAAACGCCTGCCAGCTGATGCGCTGGCATTTTCATCCCATGGGATTCGAGGCGAGCATGGACGCCCCGGGCAGCATGATTGCCCGCCTGTTTGACCGCGCCAGTGGTGAGACCATGATCGCCATTGCAGGCATCCCTTGCGCTACCGTGATGAATGCCGCGGACGTAGAACGAATAATCGAAGCCGTGGAAGACGAGCTTGAGGCTTTCATTCCTCCCGTGGCCCTCAAGAGTTATGCCTGAAGGTCAAACGCCCAACAAAAAGCCCACATTAGGTGGGCTTTTTTGTGGGTGTCGGGTTCAGGCCAGTTTCTGACCCTGGCGGTGATCGGCGAAGAAGGGTTTGTCCTTGCCAACCCTGTCTGACGCCTTGGGCATATTGGCCGCCTGAGTGTCCTGGCCATCAACATACCAGTAGCAATGACTCACTGCCCGCGTGATGCCGACGTAAGCCAGTCGCAGGATTTCGTCTTTCTGTGCGTTGTCGTAAGGCTCGTTGTCACCTGCCTTGCCAAGTCCCGCCATACGATAGACCTGGTTCTTGTAAGGAGAGCTGGTCAGGTGCTGGCAGTCACCGAGCAAGAACACCGCGTCTGCCTGCAAGCCCTTGGCGCTGTGATACGTCAGCTGTTTGATACGACGAGCTTCGTACGGCAAGCTAGAATCCACATTAACTACAGACTGAATATGCTGTTCTATCAATAACTTATCGCTGCTTTTTCGATAAAGCATCAAGATCGAATCGCCTTGTCGATAGTGCTGGATCAGGCGTTGGGCCATCCCCTGATCGTCTCGATCCATGACGTTCACCGGTAATAGCGCCTTGGGTTCACCGCTGGCCTTGGCCTTCTTTCCAGCGATCGATGGCGCTGCACGGACGATATGCTCGGCGGCATCAATGATGTGCTGATGGCTGCGGTAGTTGTCGCTGAGCATCACTTTCGTTGTACTCGGTGACGGGAATTCCTTGTTGAATTCCATGAAATACGACGGCGAACTGCCGCGCCAGCCATAAATGGACTGCCAGTCATCACCGACGCAGAGCAAGGATGACCGTTGCGCGCCACGTCCGACGTGCATCGCCGGGCCGCGGCTGCGGATCTCGGCCAGACTGGCGCGGATCCAGGAGACAATCTGTGGCGATACGTCCTGAAACTCGTCGATCATCAAATGTGACAAAGGCCTCAGGAGGTCATCACTCAGCAGCTTCAGGTTTTCCGGGGAATGCTCGCTGAACAAGGCAAACATCCGGTTGTAGGTCATCACCGGTGGCTTTTGATCGAGCAAATGATCCTCCAGGGCGCGCCAGAGCAGGCTCAAGGCCTCGAAGAAAAACCGGTCAGGATCATCTTTGGCGAAACTCATCTGGCCGACCGCATTCGGCACATCCAGGCCCAGGTTTTCGATAAACCCCGCGGCAGCCACAAAACAGTCCAGCAACGGGGCCGATCCCAGCTCTCCTTTGACCTTGTAATCAAAGCCCGGTCCGGCACTGGCATCGCCTGCCAGGGAGGCCAGAACGCGCTTCGATGACTCATAACTATCCAGCCATATCAAAGGCTTACGACAGAAAGCTTGAAACAGGGTGCGCTTTACCGCCCATTCCGCGCGAACGCTCAACTTGGCATTCGGGCGGCAGACCTGCGGATTTTCCCGAGGGTCAAATCCGAGTACCACCCAGGCATCCAGCGTCGGAATGTAGCCGTGACAATGGAAGGTCGAGCCATTGATATCGAAAGCCTGCCGATTGGGCTCGATGCCTTTGATCGGCCAGGCGCCAGCGCGAAACCACAGATCTTCAATCGTGTCGCAGAGTTCCTCGTCACGCTTGGCCGCCAACTCGGTCACCGCCATGCGTTTCTGCACGTCAGGGTGATCGCGCTCAAGCTCTTTGAGCTGCAAGGCATGACGGGACAACGGCTTGATCAGTTCGCGGAAACGCTCATCGCGGGTGTGCAAGCTATGAAAACAGGCATTGAGTTGCTGACGCTGGGCGTCGTTGATGCGCAGGTCGAAGGGATTGCTGTCGACCTCCTCATCGCCGTTTTGCGCGCGATGGCTGAGGTTTTCGAACGCTTGCAGACGCTCAAAGCCCGGCAGGCTGCGAACCATTGGCAGGATTCGCGAGTGGAAGGTGCGCACCAGATCACGCGCCTCCTTGAGGCTCAGCGCCCGGCCCCACAAGGCAAACAACTCGATCAGCTTATTAATGAAGTCCTTGCGCGACTCACGGGTGAAGGTCACCACGGTCATCGAACTCAGCTCAAACCCCAGGTAATGGGTCAGCAGCAGGATCCGCAGCACCAGCGTCGTCGACTTGCCCGCACCGGCGCCGGCGATCACCGACGTCGAGGGCGTGTCGCTGAAAATCATCTTCCACTGCGCAGTACTGGGCTGGGCGTGAGGTGGCAGCAGTCGGGCGACATCGGCCTTCATGCGCTTCTTCAGCTCGGCGCTCAAGGGCAGACGCCAATCGTCGAACAAGTTCTCATCGACATTAGGTGGCCGGTGCTCGGTCGAGCGCGAATCGCGGATCAACAGCACCTGCCGACCTTCCTCCAACCCCTCGGCTTTGCCTTCCTTATAGCCGTAATCGACCCCGGCGCTGTGGCCACTGCGAAAACCGTCGGCTTGCCCGTGCAGCCATGACGCACGGTGTTGCGCGCGCAATCGGGTCAGACCATGGCCAAAGAACCGCGCGGCGAGGCGCTTGAGCAGAGGCATCTCGGCCAAGGGACGAAGTTCGGGAGGAAGATCGGGGGTGTGTTGCGGCACGCGGACTGACTCCAGGGTGTGAGGCTGACGATCGCTATGGTGTCCGTATTTGCCATTGAGTTCTAGTGAAATGCTTACAGGTCATTGGCTTATACGATGAAGTGAAGGCTGGATGAGAATGTTTCGAGGTTATTTGATATCAACTAACTCGATCATGATGAGGCATTTTTTACGCTTTTTATCGATGGGTGCCTGATAGATGATGCCCGCCATCAACCACCGGTTCTTGTTTCGTGGCTCAGGCGCTCTGCCCCATGACGAACCTTTTCAGGAGACGATCATGCTTGAACTCAGACCTTTCAACTCCCTGGGCGGCGCCCACCATGGCTGGTTGGATGCCCATCACCACTTTTCGTTCGCCGAGTACCACGACCCGAAACGCATGAACTGGGGCAACCTGCGTGTATGGAACGACGATGTGATCGCCGCCGGCACCGGATTCCCTAAACATCCGCACCGGGACATGGAAATCATCACCTACGTTCGTGAAGGTGCAATCACCCACGAAGACAACCTGGGCAACAAGGGCCGCACCGAAGCGGGCGACGTTCAGGTCATGAGCGCCGGCACCGGGATCGCCCACAGCGAATACAACCTGGAAGCCGGTGAAACCAAGATCTTCCAGATCTGGATCATCCCGAATGAATCCGGCCTGGCACCTTCCTGGGGCGCCAAACCGTTCCCGAAAGGCCAGCGCGAGGGTTTCGTGACCCTGGCCAGTGGCAAGGCCGGGGACGATCAAAGCCTGCGAATTCGTGCCGATGCACGGTTGGTGGCGGCGAACCTGAAGGCCGGTGAGTCCGCCGAATACCGTCTGGACAGTGGCCGTCGCGCTTACCTGGTTCCGGCTACCGGCGTCATTGAAGTCAATGGCTTGCGTGCACAAGCTCGAGACGGCGTGGCGGTGGCGGATGAGCAGGTGTTGCGGGTTACCGCGATTGAGGACAGTGAGATCGTGTTGGTGGATCTGGCTTGATCGGGTAATTGCAGGGCAAAAAAAGGGGCGGCCGTTGATGGTCGCCCCTTTTTACATCTGAATCTTGAGTGGTCGTGCTGGCGTCTTCGCGGGCAAGCCTCGCTCCTACAGGATAGATATCGCCCACAATCATGTGATCGACTCCGCCCTTGTAGGAGCGAGGCTTGCCCGCGAAGGGCCCCCTCAATTACTTCGCGGAAATAGCGCCATCCACCAACGTCTGGGCCTCTGCAACCAACTGCTTGAGATGGTCATCACTCACAAAGCTTTCAGCGTAAATCTTGTAGATATCCTCGGTACCCGAAGGCCGTGCCGCAAACCAGCCGTTCTCGGTCATGACTTTCAGACCACCGATCGCCTGGTCGTTACCCGGTGCGTGACTGAGGATGCTCTGGATCGCTTCGCCCGCCAGTTGGGTCGAGGTGACCTGATCCGGCGACAGCTTGCTCAACAAGGCTTTCTGTTCAGGATTGGCCTTGGCGTCGACGCGCACCGAGAACGGTTCGCCGAGTTCATCGGTCAACGCACGGTAGGCCTGGCTCGGATCGCGGCCAGTGCGAGCGGTCATTTCCGCGGCCAGCAATGCCGGAATCAAGCCGTCCTTGTCGGTGCACCAGACGCTACCGTCCTTGCGCAGGAACGAGGCACCCGCGCTTTCTTCGCCGCCAAAACCCAGCGAACCATCGAACAGACCGTCAGCAAACCATTTGAAGCCGACCGGCACTTCGTACAGGCGACGGCCCAGGCGCTTGGCCACTCGATCGATCAAGCCGCTGCTGACCACGGTTTTACCCACGGCCGCATCGGCGCGCCACTGCGGACGGTTCTGGAACAGGTAGTCGATCGACACGGCGAGGTAGCTGTTCGGCGCCAGCAGGCCACCGGACGGGGTCACGATGCCATGGCGATCGTGATCCGGGTCGCAGGCGAACGCGACGTCAAAACGCTCTTTCAGACCGATCAGGCCTTGCATGGCATGGCTCGACGATGGGTCCATGCGGATTTGCCCGTCCCAGTCGACGGTCATGAAACGGAACGTCGGATCGACTTGCTTGTTCACGACTTCCAGGTCCAGACGGTAATGTTCGGCAATCGCCGACCAGTAACGCACCCCTGCTCCGCCCAGCGGATCGACACCCAGTCGCAGCTTGGCGTCACGGATGGCATCGAAGTCGATCACGTTGATCAGGTCGGCGACATAGGTATTGAGGTAATCGTGGCGGTGGGTCGTGCTGGCCTTCAGTGCCTGCTCGTAGCTGATGCGTTTGACGCCGGCCAGCTTGTTGCTCAGCAGTTCGTTGGCTTTGGCTTCGATCCACTTGGTGATGTGGGTATCCGCCGGTCCGCCGTTTGTAGGGTTGTATTTGTAGCCACCGCTTTGCGGCGGATTGTGCGACGGCGTAATGACGATACCGTCCGCCAGACCCGAAGTGCGGCCGCGGTTGTAGCAAAGAATCGCGTGGGAAATCGCCGGGGTCGGCGTGTATTCGTCGCCCTCGGCGATCATCACGGTGACACCGTTCGCGGCCAACACTTCCAGGGCGCTGGTGCCGGCCGGGGTGGACAACGCATGGGTGTCGATGCCGACAAACAGCGGACCGTCGATGCCCTGGGCCTCACGGTACAGGCAGATGGCCTGGCTGATCGCCAGAACATGCCATTCGTTGAAACTCAGGTCGAACGAGCTGCCTCGGTGTCCGGACGTGCCGAAGGCAACGCGTTGGGTAGAGATGGAGGCATCAGGCTGGCCGGTGTAATAGGCCGTTACCAGTCGCGGGATATCGACCAACAATTCTGCCGGTGCCGGTTTGCCCGCAAAAGGACTGAGTGTCATGCAAAACCTCTGGAATAGAGTGGTTCAGGAATAGGAACGCAGTTTACTGGCAGTTTGACCGCAGCGCGACGTTATCGATCCCTGGCGAAATGTTAACAATCGCCGGCGCCCCGGCCCTGCTCAATCGATCGATTCCAGGCGCAAGGCATCACCCAGCAAACCCATGGCCGCCGCGAGGTCGTGGTCGCCGCCAAAGGTATGGCTCAGGCGCAAGTGCTGCGCGTGCAAACCGTGGAGGCTGAACAATTCCCCGGGTGCGATCACTACCTGATGCTTGAGCAGACGCTGAAACACCCGACGCACATCGACCTGACGCAAAGACCGCACCCAAATCGTAGCACCGCCCAAGGGCTCGACGAAGTGCAAGGCATCGCCCAGACGCTCCTGCAACAGTTGGGTCATGTGCGCCTTGCGGTCCTTGAGCATCCGACGCAACACCAGTAAGTGCTGATCGATTCGCCCATTGCTGTATAGCCGTGCAATGGCTTTCTGGCGAATCGGAGACAAGCGGAACGAACGCAACAAAAAGTGCCGCTGCAATTCAACGCTCAGTTGCCGCGAGAGCAGATAGCCATAAGGTGCCTCCGGCCCGATGGATTTTTCGAAAGTGGAGAAGACGATCAGCCGATCCGGGTTCAGCAGATCGCGAAACCGCAGGCCGTCGGGCTCGAATTCGAGTTCGCCGTAACAGTCGTTCTCCAGCACCCAGCTGCCATGACGTTCCAGCAGTTGAGCGGTTGCCTGCCTGTTGCTGTGAGAGGCCACGCTCCCACGAGGCATGTTGAGGCCGGATGAAAGCATGACCAGCCGCACCGGCTCGGTCTCGAGCAATTGCGTCAACTGCTCAAGGTCCAGGCTGCCATTGGCTTGCAGGGGCAGCTCGATGACCTGGACATCAGCGTCCTGAAACAAACGCAGAATTGTCCAGTCACAGGGTGATTCGACGACGACCGTGGCGTCTTTGAGACACAGCACGGCGATCAGGATCTCCAGGACGCCACGCAAATCAGCGCCAATATAGACGTCATCGGCGTGCCAGCAGCGTGCCGGAGAGGAGGTATAGCGTGCGGCCAGGGCGGCGCGCAGTTCCAGTTCTCCGCAAGGTTGTGAAGTCGTTTGCGGCTGGCGCGGGTACTGACGCAGCAGCTCTCTTTCGAGCAGTAATAACGGGCTGTCCAGAGGCTGAAGCAACGCCGGTTCGTCCGCGCTTAACACCAGCATTCCCGGACGCCTGGCATTCACATAAACCGTCTCGAGCAGATCATTGCCGCTGCTGAGCGGGTGAATGGAGGACACGGGCAACGCGTAATAACCGGATTTGGCGACCGAGTAAACCCGCCCTTCCTTTTCCAGCAGCGAATAAGCGTACTGGATGGTCGAAATCGACACGCTCAATCGGTCCGCCAACTGCCGCAATGAAGGGAGGCGGACTCGCGTGTCGCTGACCGGTTCGTTGATGAGGTTAGTCAGGTAACGGTAGACCGCCTGATAGGCGAAGTCGGTTTCGCGTGGTCCTTTCATGGGTAACGACCGAACATGCTACGCACGGGGCGCTTGCGGGTGAACGCGGTAAAATCCGGCACCCTCAACGCCCCGTTGACCGTTCGCCATTTGCAGTGGCGCCCGCGTCAAGGTCCAACGTTTGCACGTCCGCATCGCCGATTTCCGGGCCAGGCGCCTCGCCCCTGGCCACCGGCTCCATGCGGTAAAGCGTGCCGATCAAACTGACGGGCAGCCCGCTGACGTCGACCATCCATTGCAGAACCTGCTCGGGCGCCGGTTTGCCTTGCATCGCCCGGTGCAGATCGGGCAACGCCACAAGCATGCCGGGATGACATTGGCGTAAAAAACGCTCAAGCGAGGCGCCATTCTCGACAAAGGGTGCGAACAGCAAACAAACGAGCTGAGCCTCGCTCAAGCCGAGACTTTTCTGGGTCTCGGTTGATGCTCGTGCACGCTGGTCGGACATTGTCGTGGGGTTGCCGAACATCTCCATTGCCTGCTCGCAAAAGCGTTCGGGAAGTTGTTTGCGGCGCATCATCACCAAGGTCCGCTGCACGTATTCGGCAACGCCTGCTTCATACGTGCGACCGTGAACATAACAAGCCTGCAGCCCCCGAACGTGCGCGCAAATCGAAAGGCTGACGAATTCGTTGTCGCTAAGCTGTGCGGCCAGTTCGTCAGGCTGAAACCCGAGGAAGTCGGTGAGCAGTGGCCAGCGATCTTCCAGGTTGCTGACCAGCATGTCGTGAATATCGATGAAGGTCGTGCGCCGGCATGCCTCAAATGATTCGGCCGGGCGCCACTCGGCCTGGCTATGTTCAGGATAAAACTCGCGGTAGCCATCGCTGCCCAGTTCATCCAGTCGTGCGAACAGCGCCTCATAACCGGAGTCAGGGCAATTGGATGCCTTGAGACCGGCCTTTTGCGCCGCCCGGTTCAACCCATCCATAAACTGCTTTTGCTGACGAGGTGAATCGCTGCTGACCAACGCATCGACGCCCCGCTCCCAGCGGGAGATTTGCCCATAAAACTCGCCCGTTGCCAGGTAGCCGTCGTCCCACAGGTCGAGCGGACCGTTCCAGTTCCGCCGGTGGCCAACCATCAAGAGATTGAGACGATTCGACTCGCGTCCGGCTTCGGAAACCGGCGCTTGGTGGCTGAACGGCAGGACTTCACGGTTATCGACCATCACCATTTCGACGCGGGGATCATCGTAGAGAAACAATGCACTGCAGCTGCGATGGACGTTTTCAAGGGCCGTCGAGCTTGCCCCGTTCGTGCGCAAGGTCGCCACTCGCAGCTGGAAGGTCGCAGGCGCCCGGCCGGCGATGCTCAGCTGCGCGGCACGCAGCAGTGCCAGTGTGTAACAACTGTCGCGGGTTCCGGACTGGATCGCCAGCACTTTGTATTCACCGATACGCTCCATGCCACCCGCGGCCACTACGAGACGCTGAATCATCAACTGCAATGCCGTGCGCTCGGCGCGTGAGAAGAAACTCAGCAAACGTTGCAAAACTTGCTGATAAACATAGTTCATTGCCTGTTCATGGGTATGGCTCATCATTGTTTACCTGTTACGCATAGGTTCGATGTCACGCAAACAACTGCATGCGTTATGCAAACGACTGTCTGTCATGAATAAAGTGTTGTGCATTGATATCAAATGCTAACACTTAGTTTTTAGTAATTATTTGAAATGAATCGAGCTTACTTGTGACCCTATCCGCTTGCGATGGCTGCAAAGCCCCGCAGAGCAAGCGCCCTGCGACCGCACGACGGGTCCTAGGAAATATCTGACAACGTCCCACAGACATGTAGCACGAGAAATAAAGAAAGAAGTCGCCATTAATTTTTCGGCAATTGTTCGATAGCGCGCTATTTGTTGAGTTTGTATTGCCGGAGCGCAATGAAAAGTATCTATCCAATACCCAGCCATAGCTCATTCCTTGAGATGAAAGTAATCATTCAATTATCGGGGCTTACAGGGTGATTAGAAGATACAGATTGAGAGCAAAAACCAGTTCAGTTGCTGAACGGCCCCATCACAGGTTGACGGGACGTCTCATCATTGGGAGGGAGAATGCAAAAGTCCGTGCAAGCACGGACTTTTTTCAGCAGACGTTACGCCGTCTCGACCTGGAGGGCGACCCGTTCGCGACACGGGCATTCGTCCATGTAGCGGTGCGCCTCGACAAACTCGGAAAACGGGAAGACCCGAGTCTTGAGCGGCAGCAGCACGCGGTCAGCGGTCAGCTGGTTGATGTCACGCAAGGCGCGTTGCAGGGCGACCTGGTCCTGGATGATGCCCAGTTCCGGCTTGCCGGTGAAGTTGCCGATACAGTGAACGAAGAACTGAATGTTCTTCTGGAACGCTGCGCAGGCCGGGAACGGTGTCTGGTTACCGCCTTGCAGACCGTACAGCACCAGGCTGCCACGAGGCGCCAGCACATCGCCGAGCAGTGACATCTGCGGGCCGCCGAGGCCATCGAACACCACGTCCACGCCGCGGTTGTCGGTGATTTTGTTGATCCGCATGAGCAGATCTTCTTCCTCGGTGACGATAACTTTTTCGGCACCCAGCGACAGCAGGTATTCACGTTCTTCAGCGGTCTTGGTGGCGGCAATTACCCGCACACCCAATGCCTTGCCCAATTGCACAAACGAAGGACCGGCACAGTGGCTCGCGTCAGTCACCAAGGCAAATTGCCCGGGTTTGACCCGTGCCAGATCGACATAAGCGAAGTAGGCGATCAACAGCGGCGTGTAATGCACGCTGGCTTCGATCGGGCTGAGCACATCCGGATAACGGGTCAGTGCCGAGCGCGGCAGAACGATCTGCTCACCATAAACCGGGTAATCGTTGGGGCTTTCAGCCGGGAAGCTGGCGACCTTGTCACCGACTGCCAGGTCATCGACGCCCTCACCGACCGCCGTCACGACGCCGGACATTTCATGGCCAAGGCCAGAAGGCAGACGAGCGTGGGATGAGGCCAGGTTCTGGCGCCAGAGAATGTCGTACCAGCTGATGCCAATCGCCTCGACGCGCACCTGCACTTCGCCCGGAGCAGGGAGAGCTGCCGCATGCTCTTCGCATTTGAGCACCTCGGCTGGACCAAACTTGTGAAAACGGATCGTGCGTGACATCGCAAACCTCGTCAAAGAAACCTCTAATGCCCTGAACTCTATCTGGGCTTTCTACCCAAGACTATCAGTGGCTATTAATAGTCGACATGCCTGTCATTGATTCCGCAGCATCCACAGGATCAACGGTTGTCGTGAAAAACCGGAGCAGCCGTTCCATGGAAACTGAATTATTCGGTGCAGAGTAGCAGCCTTTCCCCGTAATATTCATGCCGGCCATTGTTCTCATATGGCCGCTCTCGTCAAGCTTGATGACTCTGCCAGGACTCCAGATGAATCGTAATGACCTGCGTCGTGTCGACCTGAACCTGTTGATCGTTTTTGAAACATTGATGCACGAACGCAGTGTGACCCGTGCTGCGGAGAAATTGTTCCTCGGTCAGCCGGCCATCAGTGCGGCGCTCTCGCGCCTGCGCGGGCTGTTCGATGATCCTTTATTCGTGCGCACCGGGCGCAGCATGGAGCCGTCCGCCCGCGCGGTGGAAATCTTCGCCCTGCTCTCTCCGGCTCTGGATTCGATTTCCACCGCCGTCAGCCGTGCGGCGGAATTCGACCCGGCAACCAGTACGGCGGTGTTCCGCATCGGGCTGTCGGACGATGTCGAGTTCGCGTTGTTGCCGATGCTGCTCAAGCGCTTGCGTGCCGAATCGCCAGGGATCGTGCTGGTGGTGCGTCGGGCCAACTACATCCTGATGCCGAGCCTGCTGGCCTCGGGCGAGATCTCCATCGGCGTCAGCTACACCGCCGACCTGCCGGCCAACGCCAAGCGCAAAGTGCTGCGTCGCAGCATGCCGAAGCTGTTGCGTGCCGACACGGTGCCGGGGCCGTTGAGCCTGGATGACTTCTGCGCCCGCCCCCATGCACTGGTGTCCTTTGCCGGTGACCTGAGCGGCTTTATAGATGAAGAACTGGAAAAGCTCGGACGCAAACGGCATGTGGTGCTCGCCGTGCCGCAGTTCAACGGACTCAGCACGCTCCTCAGCGGCACCGATATTGTCGCGACGGTGCCGGATTACACTGCCGATGCGTTGACGGCGGCTGGCGGTGTGCGGGCTGAAGACCCGCCGTTGCCGGTGCGCAGCTTTGAATTGCACATGGCGTGGCGTGGGTCGCAGGACAATGACCCGGGTGAGCGTTGGTTGCGGTCCAGGATTCAGATGTTCTTTGGGGATCCGGATAGCCTGGCTTGATCCTGATCTTTTATTGGGGCTGATGGCCTCTTCGCGGGCAAGCCTCGCTCCTACAGGTTCTGTGTTGTTCACAAAATGTGCGCACGACACAAAACCTGTAGGCGCGAGGCTTGCCCGCGAACGCTGCGACTCGGTCTCAAGCCAACCCTTTGCATTCCACGCAACACAGAATTGTCATCAAGCCAATTGATCGCCCTCTTATGTAAGGCGCATGCTAGAGGGCTGGCTTCGAACTTATATCATTCCGAATGATAGTTACCTTCGCTTCATTCGATTCGTGCGATACCACCCCGCCGCTCATCATCCGCCCATCTCAATACATTGGCGGATGCATCCATGGAACAGTCACTCAAACATTTGCGCTTCCCATTGGCCATGTTGGCCGTACTGGTGATGAGCGCCTGCGGCAAGGCTCCGGAGTCTGCCGCTACCATGCCCGCGGCCAAAGTCAGTGTCGCCAAGGTACTGGAACAACCGGTCAACGAGTGGGACGAATTCACCGGGCGCCTTGAAGCGCCAGAAACCGTAGAAATTCGTCCGCGGGTCTCCGGCCAGATTGATGAAGTGGCCTTCACTGAAGGCGCACTGGTCAAGAAAGGTGACTTGCTGTTCCAGATTGACCCACGCCCCTTCCAGGCTGAGGTCCGCCGCCTCGAAGCACTGGTCGCCCAGGGTCGCGCCAACGCCACTCGCAGCGAAAACGAAGCCCAGCGCGGCGAACGCTTGCGTACGAGCAACGCCATCTCTGCTGAACTCGCTGACTCGCGCACCAGCGCTTCCCAGGAAGCCCGCGCTGCCGTCGGCGCCATCCAGGCGCAACTGGACCTGGCCAAACTGAACCTGAGCTTCACCCGTGTTACCGCGCCCATCAGCGGCCGCGTCAGCCGTGCGGAAATCACCGCCGGCAACCTGGTGACCGCCGACACCACCGCGCTGACCAGCGTCGTTTCCACCGACAAGGTCTACGCCTACTTCGACGCCGACGAACGTGTGTTCCTCAAATACACCCAACTCGCTCGCCAGGGCAAACGCGGTGCAACCACCCCGGTTTACCTCGGTCTGTCCAACGAAGACGGCAACCCGCACCAAGGCGTGATGAACTTCGTCGACAACCAGGTCAACCCGAAAACCGGCACCATCCGCGGTCGCGCTGTCTTTGATAATGCCGACGGACAATACACCCCCGGCCTGTATGCCCGTCTGAAACTGGTCGGCAGCGGCACCTACTCCGCCGTGCTGATCAACGACGAAGCGGTCGGTACCGATCTGGGCAAAAAATTCGTGCTGGTGATGGATGCCGACAACAAGACGGCTTATCGCGCCGTCGAGCTGGGTCCGAAGATCGAAGGTCTGCGCATCGTGCGCAGCGGTCTGAACAAGGATGACACCGTCATCGTCAAGGGGCTGCAACGTGTTCGCCCTGGCTCGCCGGTCACCCCTGAGGTGATCCCGATGGCCAGCGAACAAACCCTCGCGGCTCTCGCACAACAACGACAAGCGCTGGAAGCCAGCAACCTGCCCCAAGTCGCACCTGCCAAGGTCGCGCCGGGTTCGGTTGTGAAACTGGCTGCTGCGACTCCACGCGGTTAAGGGACGACAACTCCGATGAATTTTTCCCAATTCTTCATTTCACGGCCGATCTTCGCAGCGGTGCTTTCGCTGCTGATCCTGATCGCCGGTGCCATCTCGCTGTTCCAGTTGCCGATCAGCGAATACCCGGAAGTGGTGCCGCCGACCGTTGTGGTCCGTGCCAACTTCCCCGGCGCCAACCCGAAAGTCATCGGTGAAACCGTGGCCGCTCCCTTGGAGCAAGCCATCACCGGCGTCGAGAACATGCTGTACATGTCCTCGCAGTCCACCGCTGACGGCAAAATCACCCTGACCATCACCTTTGCCCTGGGCACCGACCTGGACAACGCACAGGTTCAGGTTCAGAACCGTGTGACGCGGACCGAGCCGAAACTTCCAGAGGAAGTGACGCGCATCGGTATCACCGTCGACAAGGCCTCGCCCGACCTGACCATGGTTGTGCACTTGACCTCGCCGGACAAACGTTACGACATGCTCTACCTGTCCAACTACGCCTTGCTCAACATCAAGGATGAGCTGGCGCGTCTGGGCGGTGTCGGTGACGTGCAGCTGTTCGGTATGGGCGACTACTCGTTGCGGGTCTGGCTCGATCCGAACAAGACCGCTTCACGTAACCTGACCGCCACCGATGTGGTGACCGCGATTCGTGAACAGAACCGCCAGGTCGCTGCCGGTGCATTGGGTGCGCCGCCTGCGCCGAATGCCACTGCGTTCCAGCTGTCGGTCAACACTCAGGGCCGTCTGGTTTCTGAAGAAGAGTTCGAGAACATCATCATTCGCTCCGGCGACAACGGTGAAATCACGCGTCTGAAAGACATCGCTCGCGTTGAGCTGGGTTCCAGCCAATACGCGCTGCGCTCGCTGCTGAACAACCAGCCTGCGGTGGCGATCCCGATCTTCCAGCGCCCTGGTTCCAATGCGATCGAGATCTCTAACGAAGTTCGCGACAAGATGGCCGAACTGAAGAAGAACTTCCCGGAAGGCATGGACTTCAGCATCGTCTATGACCCGACGATCTTCGTGCGCGGCTCCATCGAGGCGGTGGTCCACACCCTCTTCGAAGCACTGATCCTCGTGGTTCTGGTAGTGATTCTGTTCCTGCAAACCTGGCGTGCCTCGATCATTCCCTTGGTGGCGGTGCCGGTTTCGCTGATCGGTACGTTTGCCGTGATGCACTTGTTCGGCTTCTCGCTGAACGCCCTGTCGCTGTTCGGGTTGGTATTGGCCATCGGTATCGTGGTGGACGACGCCATCGTGGTGGTGGAGAACGTGGAGAGGCACATCGAGCTGGGAGAAACGCCCGTAGAAGCCACCAAGAAAGCTATGCGAGAGGTGACCGGGCCGATCATCGCGACGGCGCTGGTGCTGTGTGCGGTATTTATCCCGGCGGCGTTCATTTCCGGACTCACCGGCCAGTTCTACAAACAGTTTGCCCTGACCATTGCCATCTCGACCGTGATCTCGGCATTCAACTCGCTGACACTGTCCCCTGCCCTGGCCGCCGTACTGCTCAAGAGCCACGATTCGCCGAAAGATCGCTTTACCAAAGTGCTTGATAAACTATTGGGCGGTTGGCTGTTCCGTCCGTTCAACCGGTTCTTCGAACGCGCCAGCCATGGCTATGTCGGCACCGTAGCCCGGGTTATCCGCAGCAGCGGTATTGCCCTGCTGTTGTACGCAGGCCTGATGGTGCTGACCTTCTTTGGTTTCGCCCACACCCCGACCGGTTTCGTGCCCGGCCAGGACAAGCAATACCTGGTGGCCTTCGCGCAACTGCCGGACGCTTCGAGCCTGGACCGCACCGAGGACGTGATCAAACGCATGTCTGACCTGGCCCTGAAACAGCCGGGTGTGGAAAGCGCCGTGGCCTTCCCGGGCCTGTCGATCAACGGTTTCACCAACAGTCCTAACGCGGGCATCGTGTTCGTGACCCTGAAACCGTTCGACGAGCGTAAAGACCCGAGCATGTCCGCCGGTGCGATTGCCGGTGCCTTGAACGGTCAGTTCGCCGGGATTCAGGAAGCCTATATGGCGATCTTCCCGCCGCCGCCGGTACAAGGCCTGGGCACCATTGGTGGTTTCCGACTGCAGATCGAAGACCGGGGCAACCTGGGTTACGACGAGCTGTACAAAGAAACCATGAACATCATCACCAAGAGCCACAACGTGCCTGAACTGGCCGCCCTGTTCACCAGCTACACCGTGAACGTGCCGCAGGTCGATGCCGCCATCGACCGGGAAAAAGCCAAGACCCACGGCGTGGCCGTCAGCGACATCTTCGACACCCTGCAGATCTACCTGGGTTCGTTGTATGCCAACGACTTCAACCGCTTCGGTCGCACCTATCAGGTCAACGTTCAGGCTGAACAACAGTTCCGTCTCGAGCCGGACCAGATCGGTCAGCTGAAAGTGCGTAACAACAAAGGCGAGATGATCCCGCTGGCGACCTTCATCAAGGTCAGCGACACCTCGGGGCCGGACCGCGTGATGCACTACAACGGCTTCATCACCGCTGAAATCAACGGTGCGGCAGCCCCAGGCTACAGCTCCGGCCAGGCTCAGACAGCCATCGAGAAACTGCTCAAGGAAGAACTTCCGAACGGCATGACCTACGAGTGGACCGACCTGACCTACCAGCAGATTCTGTCCGGCAACACCGCGCTGTTCGTGTTCCCGCTCTGCGTATTGCTGGCGTTCCTGGTACTCGCGGCTCAATACGAAAGCTGGAGCCTGCCACTGGCGGTGATCCTGATCGTACCGATGACTCTGTTGTCGGCCATCATCGGTGTGATTGCTTCGGGAGGCGACAACAACATCTTCACCCAGATCGGCTTGATCGTACTGGTGGGACTTGCGTGTAAGAACGCGATTCTTATCGTCGAGTTTGCCAAGGATAAACAGCAGGACGAAGGCATGAGCCCGCTCGCTGCGGTGCTGGAAGCTTGCCGCTTGCGTCTGCGGCCGATCCTGATGACCTCCTTCGCGTTCATCATGGGTGTTGTGCCTCTGGTGTTCTCCAGCGGTGCCGGTGCCGAAATGCGTCACGCCATGGGTGTGGCCGTGTTCTCCGGGATGCTCGGGGTGACCTTCTTCGGTCTGTTGCTGACGCCAGTGTTCTACGTATTGATTCGTAACTTTGTGGAGCGCGGTGAAAAACGCAAAGCGGCCAAAGCGCTAAAACTGGACAAGCAACTGGAGGCGCAACAATGAGCCTGAAAGCCTTCCTGCCGAGCCTTCTGGTACTGGCCCTGAGTGCCTGTGCCGTCGGCCCGGACTACAAGACTCCAGCCACTGAGCCGGCGAACATCACTACCGCCACCGATGGCGCTGCCGGTCAGAAAAACTTCGATCGCTCGCGTTTCGAAGGCATCTGGTGGCAGCAGTTCGAAGACCCGACCCTCAACCAGTTGGTGACTCAATCGCTGCAAGGCAACCGTGATCTGCGCGTAGCCTTCGCACGCTGGAAAGCAGCCCGGGCGATTCGCGATGACGTCAGCAATGACGCCATGCCGACCATCACCAGCCGCGCCAGCAGCGATCTGGGTAAAGGTCAGATTCCGGGTCAGACCACCAAGCGGGTCAACAGCGAACGTTACGATCTGGGTCTGGACATGGCGTGGGAGATCGACCTGTTTGGCCGTATCCAGCGCAACCTGGAATCGGCCGACGCCGAACAGCAAGCGCTGGAAGCCGATCTGTACCAGCTGCAAGTCACCATGATTGCCGAACTGGTGGACGCCTACGGTCAACTGCGCGGTGCACAACTGCGGGAAAAGATTGCTCTGGCCAACCTGAACAACCAGCAGGAGTCACGCAAGATCACCGAAAGCCTGCGTGATGCCGGCGTCGGCGATCAACTGGACGTGGAGCGTGCCGATGCACGCCTCGCCTCGGTCGAAGCCAGCGTGCCGCAGCTGCAGGCTGAACAGGTTCGGCAGAAAAACCGTATCGCCACCCTGTTGGGTGAACGTCCAGACAAGCTGTCCGTCAACCTGAGTCCAAAAGACTTGCCGGCGATTGCCAAAGCGTTGCCGATCGGTGATCCGGGTGAATTGCTGCAACGTCGTCCGGACATCCTCAGCGCCGAGCGCAAACTGGCTTCAGCCACTGCCCGTATCGGCGTGGCCAAGGCTGATTTGTTCCCTCGGGTCAGCCTCAGCGGCTTCCTTGGCTTTACCGCGGGGCGCGGTTCGCAAATCGGTTCTTCGGCAGCCAATGCCTGGACACTCGGCCCGAGCATCACTTGGGCAGCGTTTGACCTGGGCAGCGTGCGGGCCCGTTTGCGCGGCGCCGATGCCGATGCCGAAGGCGCGCTGGCGACCTACGAGCAGCAAGTGCTGTTGGCGCTGGAAGAATCAGAGAACGCGTTCAGTGACTACGGCAAACGTCAGCAACGCCTGATTTCGCTGATTCGTCAAAGCGAAGCGAGCCGGGCTGCTGCGGACCTGGCCGAGATTCGCTACCGCGAAGGCACCGTGGACTTCCTCGTTTTGCTGGATGCCCAACGCGAGCGGCTGGCAGCCGAAGACACCCAGGCCTCTGCGGAAACCGATCTTTATCGCGGCATTGTCGCGATCTACAAAGCCCTTGGCGGCGGCTGGCAACCAGAGACAGTCGCCAGCCAGTAAGTTTTTAAAGAGCTCCTTTGGTTGGCCGCAACCAACCAATTTTTTAGCCCCGCGTCTCATTCGGTCGCGGGGCTTTTTTTTGCTCGATCGAAAATGCGGCACAAATCCCTGTGGGAGCGGGCTTGCTCGCGAATGCGATCTGTCCGCAGACATGAATGTTGAATGTGCAGCCGTCTTCGCGAGCAAGCCCGCTCCCACAAGGGGATTAGCGTTGGTTTTGGGTTCTTTGGTTTTCCAGGATGGTTACTGTGGCGGTGGTCCCGGCCCGCAAGCGGTTCTTGGCGGCATAGTCAGCATCGATCTGGATCCGCACCGGCACCCGTTGCGCCAGTTTGACCCAGGTGTAACTAGGGTTGATGTTGGCCAGCAAGCGGCCGCCGGGCAGGTTTTCCCGGTCGGCGATAGCGAAGGCGATGCTTTGCACAGTGCCGCCAAAACGTTCGCCACTCATCAGTTCGATGTCGACCCGGGCGCCCTCCTCGATCCGCGGCAACTTGGTTTCTTCAAAGTAGCCACTGACATAAAACGAATCGCTGTCCACCAGCGCCAGTAGTGCACCACCCGCCGTTGCATAATCGCCCTGACGGGTCAGCAGGTTGGTGACGAAACCGGTGACGGGCGATTCGACGCGGGTGCGCTGCAAGTCGAGTTCAGACTGAGTCAAGGCTGCCGCGGCCAGTTGCACATTGGCCTGCGCCAGAATCAGATTGGCCTGGTTGCGCAGCAAATCGGCCTGGGCCACCGAGACATCGGTGTTGGATTTTTCCCACTCTTCGCCGGAAATCGCCGCGCGGTCCTTGAGTGTACGGCGACGGCGCTCCTCGCTCTGACGCTGTTTAAGCTGCGCCTGACTGGCGACAATAGTGGCTTCGGATTGCCCAAGTGAAGCTTTCGCCACTTCTACGGAACGCCTGGCATGTTCCACCGCCAGGGCGTAACGCGAGGGATCGATTTCCAGCAGCAACTGACCTTTCTCGACATGCTGGTTGTCCTGAACACCGAGGCTGACGATGCGTCCCGACACATCCGCGGACAAGGTCACCACATCGGCGCGCACCCGCGCATCCCGGGTCCAGGGCGCGCGGGTGTAATGTTCCCAGGCGAACCAGCCAAGCACGAAGGCCAGCAACACCACTGCAACAGTCGCGAGTCGGGCAAGGATCTTCTTCAAGGCATCAGGCTCCCATCACCAGGATCAGCGTTGCGCATACGCAGGCATACAACGCGCCCTCGAACAAGGCTTCATGCCAGACGAAACGCAGCACGCCGATGCGTCTCAGGATCCAGTCCAGCAACAAAAAAATCGGCAAGGCCAGCAGCAAGGCCTGGGCGATTGGCGGGAGGTAGACGCCACCTATTTCCAGATCAATGGGCAAGGGCCGGTACTCCTTCCGGTTCTTTGGCTTCGAAATGTTTGCGATGACGCTCCAGAAACGACACGACGATCAGCAGCGCTACGCGCATCCGGAACACCGACCACAAGTGTTCATGAACATCTAACTGCAGGTCGTCCATTTCATCGCCCAAGGTGTGCATGTGTCCGAGCAGCCGGTCAACGTCAATACCGGGTCGTCCGGCGACAAACCTGCCGGTCTCCCGGACCGATGCCAGCAAACGATTTTGTTGGTCGGTACTCAACAAGGTGTTGCTTTGTCCCTGCTGCCTGAGCTGGTTCAACGCCACCCCCAGTGCCATGCACCCGAGGCTGACTTCGAACAGCTCGCCGGATTGCTTGTCGTGGGTGGCTGGCAACAGGCCCAGCATCATGGTCAGGCGATCGACCATGCGACTTTCGAAGGCAAACTGTTGCTCATCGGTGACCGGCGTCTTCAGCAAGGCGTAGACCTGCTCCCGGTTTTCGTTGAACAGTCGACGCATCCGCAAAACCGGCCTGAACGGGAAGATCAACGCATAGACACTGAGCGCCAGTGCCGCGGCGCAGATATACGCACCGGCAAACTCGAACCACAGAATGGCGGTGTTTTGGCCGACGCCTGCGTTTTGCGGGCCCAGCAACAACATGGTCGTCAGCCCCAGTCCAATGCCTGTGCCGGTGGTTGGCGGACTGGACAACCCCACCGCGACGGCATACAGCAAGGGCACCAGCAACAACGCGAGCAACTCAAAGTCACTGATCATCGGTACCAGCATGAACAGATAGAACGCCGACACCACCAGGGCCAGGCCCAACCCTCTGGCAAAACTCTGGGCGGCCAGCAACGGTCGGGGAAACGTCGCCATCAGCGAACAGAGAATCCCCACCACGATCATCCCGCCACGGGCCCCGTCCCACGCGGTCTCGATCCAGATCAGACCGGCTACCAGCAACGCACTAAAGGCCCGGATCGCGTTCATCGCCGCCAAGGTGAAATCCAGATGCAGCGGGTTCTCCTGGCCGCGGAACACGCAACTGGCTTCACGTCCATCCTGGATCGCGTCGCTCAGCTCCAGAATCTGCCCCAGTTGCTCCAGCATCCGCGCCTGTTCCCAGCGCAATGCCCAGGCCAGGGAACGCAGGGTGGCAGGCATCGTCTCGGTAAGTTGTTCGGCCTTGTAGGCCTGATCATCGAAGCGCTGTTGCAGCGCCGAAAAATGGTGCCGCGCCTCGGCCGACAACGTGCGTCCCTTCACGGCCAGCTCGTCGAGAAAGTCCAGTTCTTCGGCGCGTAACAGCTGGATCTCTTCGGGCAGATCGCCCTTCCAGCGCTCGGCCAGCAATTCGCGTTGGTGGCGCAACGCCGTCAGCCGAGAGGTCAGCAGCACCAGCTGATTGCCGAGCAGCTGCACCAGGCCATTGGCGCTGCGCAACCGTGGTGCGTCGAAATACAGATGCCGACGCAAGCCCTCAAGCGCGCTGATTTCACCCAGCAATTGCATCTGCCTGCGGTGGAAATCACCCTCACTCTCCTCGGTTCGAATCACCGCCGCCGCATGGGTCGCGAGCAGCTTGATGACCTGATCGATCTTGGCGAAGTAGCTCCGGGCCACCGCCTCCGGGCGCGCGGTCAGCAGGCTGACGACGCAGACGCAGGCCACCGCCAGCAGCGTCTCGGTGACGCGGGTGACCGCCAGCAGGAACGTGCCGTCCTGATCCGGCACCGCCAGCAACGCGACCACGACCGCGGTGTAACCACTAAGCACAAAGGCCTGGGAACTTGTGTAGCGCAACAAGGTACCGCCAGCGGTACACAGCGCCAGCCACAAGGCCAGCGTAATAATGAAAGGCATCGGCGCCTGGGGAAAGATCGCCATGATCAAGACCGCGACGACCGCACCCAGTGTGGTGCCGATGACCTGGCCGAAACTGCGGGCCAGGGCCATGCCACCCAATGGCTGGCTGACGATGACCACCGCCATGATCGACCACTTGGGCTGGTCAAGGTCGAACAGGAAGGCCAGGTACAGCGTCAGCAGCCCGGCCGTGATGGTTCTCAAGGCGAACAACAGCACCCCTTGTCCGGGGTTGAGCATTGCCTTGAAGTATTGGAGCAGCGGTTGCATGGGAACACTCGTCGAGTCATCTCCAGCAAGCGTAGTCACTGCTTCATCGCTTCGACGGGTTTCAATGTCGACGCGACCTGTAGGCAAATTCGCCGATATTGAACTGAGTCAGGGTTTGACTCACACGCCCACCTGACCGAAGCTGACAGCTTTGCAAAAGTCGCCAGCTCCCGGATTCCTGCATGCCCCAGTCCCGCCGCTACTTGCTCATCTGCCTCTGTGTCCTGTTCGCCATCGCCCTTGCCTGGCTTTTCCTGCGTAGCACGACACCCGTGGTGCCGGAAGCCATCAAACGCGGTTACAGCGAAGCGTTGACCCAGGCGCGCGCAGGGCAACCGGGGGCCGCGCGGGTTCTGTACCAGCAATTGGGTCGCCCTGACCTGTCGGCCAAGCGCCGAGTCTGGTTACATGCTGAACTGCCTAACTACCCGAGCCCGCAAGCCCTGAAACTGGCAGACGCAGACCTGCAAAACCCCTCGGCCGACGTGCGCATTGCAGCGATAAAAAGCATCAGCGGACTGGTGCCCAGCGGGCAGCGCAGCTTGCTGATCGGGCCGTTGCTCGATGACAGCGAACAAAGCGTGCGGTTTGCCGCGATCAACGCCCTGCTGGGCCTGTCGCCAGATGACCTCGGGTTGTATTTCGGGCCGTTGCAACAAGCCATCGATGCCTGGGAACAGGTGCTGAAGAGTCAACCCGCCAGCGCCGAAACCCAATACCAACTGGCTCGCCTGCACCTGCACAACGCCGAACTGAAAGAGGCGCAGCAGGCACTGGAACGCACGCTGCAGCTGGGTCCGGGCAATCTGCCGGCGCTGGTGATGCAGATTGAAGTCCTGGACAGGCAAGGGCAAAGCGACGCGGCGCGGCAATTGCTGGCGAAACAGTTGAAGGCCCAGCCCGACTCAGCCTACCTGCAACATGCCTTGGGGCTCTGGTTGCTGCACCACGGGCAAAGTGAGTTCGCCCTGCTCGGTCTGTCCAAAGCGGTCGAGATCGAACCGAACAACAAGGATTATCGCTACGACCTGGCGACCACACTGCATGGCGAGCAAGAACTGGAAGCGGCACAAAAACAGTTGCAGGAAATCGTCCAGCGCCACCCGGCCGATCGCAAGGCGCGGGTGTTGCTGATCAATTACTGGAAGGAAAGCGGCCAGTTGCAGAACGTACAGATCCTTCTGGCGCAGCTGGAACAGCTCAACCCGGACGACCCGGCGTTGCAGCAAGGCTTGTAAAGGCACCCTCTGGAACGCCAACAAAAAGGTTGAACCGTCGCCACGGCAAAAGGTCAAGTGATCAGGCAGTCCATTCAGGCACTTCAGGCCTGCTGCCTCGCTTCCCCTAGTCATGAGAGGGTTTTTTTTGTCTACATCTAACGAGTTGTTCAGTGCAAAAGCCGCCACCGGCATCGAAGGTCTGGATGACATCCTGGCCGGTGGATTGTCCCGCGGCCATGTGTTTTTGCTGGAGGGTGAACCCGGAACCGGCAAAACCACCGTCGCATTGCATTTTCTGTTGGCCGGTGCCCGTGCCGGCGAGCGCTCGTTGTACATCACGCTTTCAGAAACCGAGCGCGAACTGCGCCAAGGGGCCTTGTCCCACGGTTGGGAGCTGGATGAAAACATCCACATCTTCGAACTGACCCCGCCAGAAAGCCTGCTCAATGCCGAGCATCAGCAAAGCCTCCTGTATTCCTCGGACCTTGAGCTGGGCGAAGCGACCAAGCAGATTTTCGAAGTGGTCGAACGGGTCAAGCCGACCCGGGTGGTCCTCGACAGCCTTTCCGAAATCCGTCTGCTGGCCCAGAGTTCGCTGCGTTATCGCCGGCAAATCCTGGCAATCAAGCACTATTTCGTGCGCTACGACGCCACCGTGCTATTGCTCGATGACCTGACCACCGAATCCCTCGACAAAACCGTGCACAGTGTGGCGCACGGGGTGATTCGCCTCGAAGAACTGACGCCCAACTATGGCGCCGAACGCCGGCGAATCCGCGTCGTGAAATACCGCGGTCAGAAGTACCGCGGCGGTTATCACGACTTCACCATCATGGGCGACGGCGTTCACGTATTCCCCCGTCTGGTCGCGGCTGAACACCGTGGCGGTTACGTCCGCCAGCAGTTGACCAGCGGCATCAAGGAAATGGACGCCCTGCTCGGCGGCGGCATCGAGACCGGTTCCAGCACGCTGATTCTCGGCCCGGCCGGTACCGGCAAGTCGCTGATCTCGATGATCTTCGCTGCAGCCGCCGTCGCCCGGGGTGAAAAAGCCGCGCTGTTTATCTTCGATGAAGAGCTGGGGCTGCTGTTCGAACGCATGAAAAACATGGGCATCGACCTGCAAGCGCTGCAAGACACCGGCAACCTGCTGATCGAACAAGTAGACGCCGCCGAACTGTCCCCCGGCGAGTTCTCCCACCGGGTTCGTCGTTGTGTCGATGAGCGCAATATCAAAACCGTGGTCATCGACAGCATCAACGGCTATCAGGCTGCGATGCCCGAGGAAAATGCGCTGGTGCTGCACATGCACGAGTTGCTGCTGTACCTCAATCGCCGAGGCGCCGCGACGTTCATGACGGTGGCCCAACACGGGCTGGTCGGGGACATGCAGGCGCCGGTCGACATTACTTATCTGGCCGACACGGTGATTCTGTTGCGTTACTTCGAAGCCCTGGGCAAGGTCCGCCGGGCCATTTCAATCATCAAGAAACGCACCGGCAGCCATGAATCGACCATCCGCGAATACCGCATCGGCAGCACGGGCATGACAATCGGTGAACCTTTGGATGCATTCCAGGGTGTGTTGCGCGGCGTGCCGACCTATATGGGCGCCAGCCAGCCACTCCTTCAGGATGATGGCCGGTGAATGCGCTCGAAGCGATGTCCGAGCGCGCGATCATTCTCGCGCCGCTGGGACGTGACAGCCAGATCGCGCTGATGATGCTCAACGAGGCGGGTTTCGAAGGCCTGGTGACTCGGGATCTGGTCACGCTGTGCAGCGAGATCGCATTAGGTGCCGGCCTGCTGGTGATTTCTTCGGAAGCCTTGCTCGGGTGTGACCTCGAGCCGCTGCTGAACCTGATCGAGGAACAACCGGCCTGGTCAGACTTGCCGATCGTACTGCTGACCCACCACGGCGGCCCGGAACAGAACCCCGCATCGCGCCTCGGCCCGCAGCTGGGCAACGTTACCTTCCTCGAGCGTCCGTTTCATCCGGTCACGCTGATCAGCCTGGTCACCACCGCGTTGCGTGGGCGACGACGACAGTATGAAGCCAGGGACCGGTTGATCGACCTGAGTCAAAGCGAGCTGCGCCTGCAAAACACGCTGGAAACCCTCGAGCAACAAGTCGAGGAGCGTACCGCCCAACTGCGCCACAACGAAGAAGCCCTTAGACAGTCGCAGAAAATGGAAGCGGTCGGCCAACTCACCGGCGGCATCGCCCACGATTTCAATAACATGTTGACCGGCATCATCGGCAGCCTTGAGTTGCTGCGTCGACGCCTGGCCCGGGGGCGCACCGACGACCTGGACGGCCTGATCGATCTGGGGGTGACCTCCGCCAATCGCGCCGCGGGTCTGACTCATCGCCTATTGGCGTTTTCCCGACGCCAGTCGCTGGATTCCAAACCCGTGGAAATGAACACCCTGGTGGTGTCCATGGGCGAGCTCTTGCAGCGCAGCATCAACGAAAGTATTCAGTTGGACATGCAGTTGAGCGAGGACCTATGGGTGGCCGAGGCCGACCCCAATCAGCTTGAAAGCGCCCTCCTCAACCTGGTACTGAACGCCCGCGACGCCATGCCCGAGGGCGGAAAACTGGTGGTCAATACTTCAAATCAACATCTGGACAAGCGCTTCACCCAGGTCCACAGCAACCTGCAACCGGGTGATTACGTTGTGCTGCGCGTGACCGACACCGGCTGCGGCATGCCGGAAGGCACCATCAGCCGGGCCTTTGATCCGTTCTTCACCACCAAACCGATCGGCCAAGGCACCGGTTTGGGCTTGTCGATGATTTACGGTTTCAGCAAGCAGTCCCACGGCCACGTGACCATCGAGAGTGAAGTGGGCAACGGCACCACCGTCAGCCTGTATCTGCCGCGCTACAACGGTGATGTGATCGAGGACACGCTGATCGATATCGCCCACGCGCCTTACGCTCAAGACGGTGAAACCGTGCTGATCGTCGAGGACGATCCGGCGGTGCGTGTGCTGGTGAGTGCGGTATTGAGTGAGTTGGGCTACGCCTTCGTCGAAGCAGGCGATGCCGACAGCGCGGTGCCGATTCTCGACTCCGGCCAACGTATCGACCTGTTGATCAGCGACGTCGGGTTGCCTGGAATGAATGGCCGGCAATTGGCGGAAATCGGTCGGCAGTACCGACCTGATCTGAAAGTGTTGTTCATCACCGGTTATGCCGAACACGCGGCGGTACGCGGCGGCTTCCTTGACCCTGGCATGCAGATGATCACCAAGCCGTTCACCTTCGACCTGTTGACGGCCAAGGTGCGGGAAATGATCCGCCTCTGAACAACGCCCCCGTAGGTAGGAGCTGTCGAGTGCAACGAGGCTGCGATCTTTTGACTTTGATTTTTAAAAACAAGATCAAAAGATCGCAGCCTCGTTGCACTCGACAGCTCCTACAGGTATCGCGTCAGGACAGCATTTCCTGCATCAATTCTTGCAACACATCGAGATCGAACGGCTTGCCGAGGATCGGCGCCTTGCGCGTGATCGGGCTGTCGGTCTCGCGGATTTCCTGCGGATAACCGCTGATAAAAATCACTTTGAGTTCCGGTCGCAGCTTCACGGCAGGCTCGGCGATCTGTACGCCGGAGATCCCGCCAGGCAGGCGAAAGTCAGTGATCATCATGTCCAGGTGCGGTTTGCTCGCCAGTATTTCGAAGGCCTGCTCGCCGTTTTCGGCCTGCAGTACGCGGTAACCCTCACCCGACAAGTAAGCCGACAATACCATCAGGATCGAGGGGTCATCCTCGACGATGAGTACTACATCTTGTGCATCTTCACTCATGGGAAGCCTTTGTTCGGTCAATAGCAGCTGATACGACCGTGAGGTCGATCAGAGGTTGCGTTTATCCGGCTGATTTCCTACAGCGGCAGACAAACGCGAAATAAGGCGCCCTCGTTGATCTTGCTCTCGACGGCGATGGAGCCGCCATGGGCGGCGACGATCTGTTCGGAAATAAACAGCCCCAGTCCCAGCCCCGCGACCACGGTTTTGGCTGACACCCGTTCGAACTGTTGAAAAATACGCTTCTGGTTTTCTTCACTGATACCGATCCCGCGATCCTGCACTTCGACCCGTGCCTGACCCTCGTGACAGTAGACCCTCACATCGATCCGGCTCTTGCCACCATAACGCAAGGCGTTGGTCAGCAGATTTGAAATCACTTGTTCGATACGAAATTCGTCCCAGTTGCCGACCACTGGCTGCTCGGCGGTAAACGTCACGGAGCACTCGGCGGCGTCGACCTGCGGCGCGAAGTTTTGCAACAGATTGCTGACCAATTGTACGAGGTCAAACTTCGTCGTGCGGATCGACAGCTTGCCGGTGCGGATACGTGACACATCCAGCATGTCTTCAATCAGACGGATCAGGCTTTTGATCTGCCGCTCGTCACGGTCGACCATGGCGTGCATCTTGTCGAGAGTGAACGCCGCCGCGTTGTCCCGGGCCAGGTGCATCTTGCGCAATTGGGTTTCGAGGATCAGGCCATTGAGCGGCGTACGGACTTCGTGGGCGACGATCGACATGAAGTCGTCACGCATGCGCACCGCTTGCTCCAGCTCATTCTGGGTGGTCTGCAATCGCTTGAGCAACGCTTCCTGTTCGCGGCGAGCCTGTTCCAGTTCTTCGACCTGCTGCTTCATCGCCTTGCTCTGGCGATACAGGTCAACGAACACGTTGACCTTGCTCTTGACCGCATGAATATCCAGCGGCTTGTGCAGGAAGTCCACGGCACCGCTTTCGTAGCCCTTGAACGCGTAGTTCAACTCGCGGCCAGCGGCACTGACAAACACGATCGGGATGTTCTTGGTTTTTTCTGTGCCGCGCATTAACTCGGCCAGTTCAAAGCCGTTCATGCCGGGCATCTGCACGTCGAGAATGGCCATGGCGAATTCGTGTTGCAGCAGCAGCGACAACGCTTCGTCCGCGGACAAGGCTTTGTAGACCACGCGGTCTTCACGCTTGATCAACGCCTCGAGCGCCAGCAGGTTCTCCGGCAGATCGTCGACAATCAGCAGTTTGGCTTGGATGTTACTCAGCATGCTATTCGTTCCAGCTCGACAAGCAGACGGCCGATGCCGCGTATAGGGAGAATGTGGTCCGGTTGATGCAAATCTATCGCTGCCCGAGGCATGGTCGCGACCTGGGCTTCGGCCGGGTCCTGCACGATGGTCAGGCCGCCACGATGTTTGACCTGCGCCAGCCCGCGAGCGCCGTCGCGGTTCGCGCCGGTCAGCAGCACGGCTGCCAGGCTTGAACCGTAGGCATCGGCGGCGGACTCGAACAGAAAATCAATGGACGGACGCGAGTAATGCACGCGCTCTTCCAGGCTCAAGGAAAAGCTGCGGTCCTGTTCCACCGACAAGTGATAACCCGGTGTAGCGAAATACAGGGTTCCGGCTTCCACGACCGTTTTGTCGCTGGCTTCCTCGACAGGCATCGCCACCCGGCGTCTGAAGACTTCGGCCAGTTGGCTGCGACGCTCGTCGGGCAGGTGCAACACCACGATAATCGGCAGTGCGAAACCTTCACGCAACGGACTGAGAATGTTGAGTAACGCCTCCACGCCACCGGCCGAAGCGCCGATCACGATAGCTTCTATAGAAGGCAAATCCGCTGCAGTGTTCATGATTTTCGGTAGATCCGTTCCTGTTTGACCAAGGGCACAAACTGGTTGCCGAAGGCTGAAAAATCCGGGGTTTCCTTACTGCCCAACACCAGGAATCCGCGATGGCAAAGGGATTCATGGAACAAACCGAACGCACGATCCTGAAGCTTTTTATTAAAGTAGATCAAAACATTACGACATGAAATTAATTGGGTTTCTGAAAAGACGCTATCCGTTGCCAGACTGTGATCGGCGAAGGTCACGTTCTCACACAACGTCTTGTCGAAAATCGCGTAGCCATACGCCGCCGTGTAGTACTCGGCGAACGAACGCTGGCCACCTGCCTGCTGGTAGTTATGAGTGTAGGCACGGACGTTCTCCATGGAGAAAATCCCCTGTTTGGCCTTCTCCAGCGAGCGCGGATTGATGTCGGTGGCGTAAATGATGGTGCGATCGAGCAAGCCTTCTTCGCGCAGCAGGATCGCCATCGAATAGACTTCTTCACCCGTGCTGCAACCGGCAATCCAGATCTTGATCGACGGATAGGTCTTGAGCAGCGGCACCACTTCGTTGCGGATCGCCAGGAAGTGCGACGGGTCGCGAAACATTTCGCTGACTGGAATCGTCAGCAATTGCAGCAACTGCATGAACGCCGTCGGGTCGTGCAGCACCTTCTCTTGCAGGGCCGAAATGGTATTGCACTCAAACTGCGCCAACGCGTGATTGACCCGGCGCTTGATCGAAGCGCCGGAGTAATCGCGAAAGTCGTAGCTGTATTTGAGGTAGATCGCCTCGATCAACAACCGCAATTCGATTTCGCTGCTTCGCTCCATTGAACCAATGCGTTCCACTAAATGCGTTCCATCTTCGGTAACCACACGCGAATCAGTGAGAACAGGCGGTCCAGGTCGATGGGCTTGGCCAGGTAATCGTTGGAGCCGGCCTGCAGGCAGCGCTCCTGATCGTCCTTCATGGCCTTGGCCGTCACCGCAATGATCGGCAGCTTGCGCCAGCGCGGGTCCTTGCGGATCTCGATGGTGGCTTCGAAGCCATCCATCTCCGGCATCATCACGTCCATCAACACCAGATCGATGTCCTCGACTTCATTCAGTTTTTCAATCGCTTCCCGACCGTTCCGGCCGATGACCACGACTGCACCTTTTTGCTCGAGCGCGCTGGTCAGGGCGAAGATGTTGCGTACATCGTCGTCCACCAGCAGTACTTTGCGGCCCTCGAAGACCTTGTCGCGACTGCGCGCGGTCTTGAGCATCCGTTGGCGATCATGGGACAACTTGGATTCGACTTTGTGCAGAAAGAGTGTGACCTCATCCAGCAGACGCTCGGGCGAACGTGCGCCCTTGATGATGATCGAGCGCGAATACTTGCGCAGTTCGGCCTCTTCGTCCCGCGTCAGGTTGCGTCCGGTATAGACGATCACCGGCGGGAACGAGCAGATATCTTCGGTCGACATGCGCTTGAGCAAGTCGTTGCCGAGCATGTCCGGCAGCTTCAGGTCGATGACCATGCAGTCGAAAATGGTCGTGCGCAGCAGATCGAGCGCTTCCTGCGCCAGGCCGACGGCGGTGATCTCGATGTCGTCGTCGCCGATCAGGCGCGCAATGCTGTCGCGCTGCAAATCATCGTCTTCGACCAGCAGCACCCGCTTGACCTTCTGAGTCAGCTTGGCTTCAAGACGGGCGAACACGTCCTTGAGCTCTTCGCGGGTGGTCGGCTTGACCGCATAACCGATGGCCCCCATGTGCATGGCGGCCTCAACCCGATCCTCGACCGAAATCACATGAACCGGGATATGACGGGTTTCGGCATGTTCCTTCAGGCGCTGCAACACCGTCAGCCCGGAATGATCCGGCAGGCGCATGTCCAGCAAAATGGCGTCAGGAATGAACTCCTTGGCCAGGTCGTAGCCTTCATCGGCACCGTGGGCAACCAGACACTGGTAACCCAGTTCATGGGCCAGGTCGTAGAGGATGTGCGCAAAGTTCTGCTCGTCTTCCACCACCAGGATGCAACGGGTGGTGAATGGCGCCTTGGTGCGGTCATCGTTGAATCGAGGGATATCGACTTCGGCGATCAAAGGCACCCGTTCAGGCGTTGCCGCTCTCGGTGCCATGGCGACAGGCGTGGGCTGCCTTGGTTCGACCGGCACTTCGTTCGGTTCGACGTAGTGCTGCGGCAGCACCAGCGTAAAGACACTGCCCTGCCCCGGTTCGCTGGTGACGCTGATCGAACCGCCGAGCAACGCGGCCAGGTCCCGGGAAATCGACAAGCCCAGGCCCGTGCCGCCATATCGGCGATTGGTGGTGCCGTCGGCCTGGCGGAAGGCTTCGAAAATGCTTTCCTGCTGGTCGGCGGCGATGCCGATTCCGGAGTCGCGGACGATAAAGGCAATGCCGTCATCGGGCTGGGACGCTACCGTCAGGCTGACCGTGCCTTTTTCGGTAAATTTCACCGCGTTCGACAGCAGGTTCTTGATGACTTGCTCCAGGCGCTGACGGTCGGTGAACAGCATCATCGGCGAACCGGGCTGAAGGTCGATCTCAAACTTCAGCTTCTTGTCAGAGGCCATCGGTTCGAACATCCCGCGCAGCCCGTCCACCAGACGCGCAACACTGGTGTTCTCGGGGCGCATTTCCAGCTTGCCGGCTTCGACCTTGGAAATATCGAGAATGTCATTGATCAGGTTGAGCAAGTCGTTGCCGGCGGAATAGATCGACTCGGCGAACTTCACCTGCTCGGCGCTGAGGTTTTCCTGAGGGTTTTCTGCCAGCAACTTGGCCAGGATCAGCGAACTGTTCAACGGCGTGCGCAGTTCGTGGGACATGTTGGCGAGGAACTCGGACTTGTATTTGCTCGAGCGCTGCAACTCTTCGGCGCGCTCTTCAAGCTGGGCCTGAGCCTGATTAAGCTCGGTGTTCTTCAGGTCCATCGCATCACGCTGGTCGGCGAGGATTTGCGCCTGATCGGCGAGCTGCTCGTTGGTCTGCTCCAACTCGACTTGCTGGGTTTCCAGGTGAGCCTGGGACTCCTTGAGAATCCGCGATTGCTCTTCGAGTTCTTCGTTGGCGGTCTTGAGTTCTTCTTGCTGGACTTGCAGTTCTTCGTTGAGTTGCTGGGTTTCGGCCAGCACTTCCTGCAAACGTTGACGATAGCGCGCCGCTTCGATCGACGTACCGATGTTGCCGGCGATCAGTTCGAGCAATTCGACATCGCGGTCATCCAGCGGGCGCAGGAAGCCCAGTTCAATCACGCCGTTGACCCGATCATCGTCGCTGGTCGGCACCACGAGCACGCTATGCGGCAGGCCTTCGCCCAGGCCGGAGCAGACTTTGAAATAATCGCTGGGCACGTTATCCAGACGGATCAAGCGAGCCTGTCGCGCCACCTGGCCGACAATTCCCTCATCGCTGTAAATCTGCTGGTCACGCTCTTCCTGCTCGCGAGAAAACCCGTAAGACGCCACTCGCGTGAGGCCGCCATGTTCTTCGCGCACATAAATAGCCGCGACGGCGGTGCCCAGGTATTGGGCACAGAACTGCAGAATGTTGCGGCCCAACAAGTTGAGGGACAGTTGCCCCAACACCTGCTCGGCCAGCTCGGTCTGGCCATTGCGCAGCCACGCTTGCTGTTCCAGGCGAGAGGCGGCGGTCTGTTGCGCAGTCAGGTTGGTGCTGTAGTTCTGAGACAGGTTGAGCAAATCCCGGCGGCCGATGTAGGCCAGCAACCCGCTGATGCCAAGGATGAACAACAGGTAAAGGGAAATGCTCCAGATCGTGGTGCGGCGCACTTCCTCGTTGCGTGTGGTACGCAACTGTTGCTCCATGTCGATCACGTCTTCGAATTGCTTGCGGATTTCGTCGGTCAGCCGCTTGCCATGGCCCGCTTTGACCGCGCTACGGTAATCGCCGCTTGAACGCTGCAATTCGATCATCGTCTGCGCGTAGGTGGCCCAGTCCTTCTGCAAGGCCTGGAGCCGGTGCAGACGATCGGTTTGTACCGGGTTGTCGGACGTGAGATCGAGCAAGGTATTGAGCGCGACTTCGATTCTCGGCTTGGCCGTTTCGTAAGGGTCGAGGAAATGCTCATCGCCGCTGAGCAGAAAGCCGCGCATCCCTGTTTCCAGATCAACGGTCAACTTCACCGCTTCATTGGCGTTATTGATCACCCGGTCGGTGTGTTCGACCCACTGGATCACCGACAGCAGGTAAGTGATCAGTGAGACGAAGAACACGGCACTGAGCACGCCGACACCCAACGGCAGGCTGATGTTGCGGCTCAGGAGTTTACGGAATCGTTGCTCATCAACCGAAGACGCAGGGGTCATGGGAAGGCCTTGTCGAACTGTTCAAAACCAAGGAGTTTGCCCCAAAACGGCCACATTGATCCAATTTTATGAGGTGTATGCGGGCAAATCCCCGCATTTAGCTGCTCTCGGTCAAAGGAGCGGTTATCCTGCCGCCTCTTGTACAGCTATTCTTTTTTGCACAGCGCTGGGAACTTGTCGGGATCTGCGACTTACTCATGCTAGAGCCCGGCGATTTCGATCGACCGGCGACCCTGAATTTCACTTGAGAGCCCTTTTTATGTCCTCCGACCCGTCCATCATCCTGGTAGTAGAAGACGATGCCATCGTGCGCATGCTGATCGTCGACGTGCTGGAGGAGCTGGAGTTCAAAGTCCTTGAGGCCGACGGTAGCGAACAGGCGCTGGAATTCCTCAACGATGAAGACCAGCACATCGATTTGATGATGACCGATGTGGGTCTGCCCGTGATGGATGGTCGTGAACTGGCGACGCAGGCGCGGATGCTGCACCCTGAGCTGCCGATCCTGTTTGCCAGTGGTTATGCCGAAAGTATTGATGTGCCTGCAGGCATGCAGGTGATCGGCAAGCCGTTTTCCATTGATCAGTTGCGGGATAAGGTCAAGGGCATGCTTGCCTGAATCCCGTTGTCGCGCCCTCCCGTTTCCCCCTGCCCTATACCCGCCCCAAGGAATACCCGTTAATGAGTCAACCCTGCGCAACCAAAGTCTTGGTAATTGGTTACGTCTGGCCCGAGCCCCGTTCTTCGGCGGCCAGTGGGCATGTGATGCAAATCCTCGAAACGTTTTTGCAACAGGGCTGGGACATAACGTTCAGCAGCCCGGCCGGTACCGGCGAACATCGGGCTGATCTGACCGCGCTGGGCATTCGCGAAGTGCCGATCGAGTTGAACAACAGCAGCTTCGACGCGTTTATCAGAGAACTGGCGCCGGACATCGTGCTGTTTGACCAGTTCATGATGGAAGAGCAGTTCGGCTGGCGAGTAGAGAAGCAGTGTCCTGATGCGTTGCGAGTGCTTGAAACCTCGGATCTGCAAAGCCTGCGGCACGCCCGGCATCAGCGCCTCAAGGACCGTTTGAAGGCCAGTGACGACAACAATGATTTCAGCGACCTGTTCGCGCCGGCATTGTGCGAAGAGTTCGAATTGATGGCCGATACCGATCTGGCCAAACGGGAGGTTGCTGCGCTGTATCGTTGCGACTTGAACCTGATGATTTCTGAAGTGGAAATCGAGCTGCTGGTCGAGCAGTTCAAAATGCCACGCAACTTGCTGCATTGGTGTCCGCTGATGGTCGAAGTAGCGGATTCGACGCCGATACCGTTTGAACAGCGGGCGCATTTCCTGAGCATCGGCAACTTCCGGCATGCCCCGAACTGGGATGCCGTCCTCTGGATGAAAACCGTCATCTGGCCACTGATCCGTGCACAACTGCCCTCGGCCCAGTTGCATATCTATGGCGCTTACACACCGCCCAAGGCCACTGCTCTGCACAACCCGGCCCAGGGGTTTCATGTCATGAACTGGGCAGAAGATGCCTTGCAAGTCATGTCGGCGGCGCGTGTGTGCCTGGCGCCGTTGCGCTTCGGTGCAGGGATCAAGGGCAAGATTGTCGACGCCATGTTGTGTGGCACGCCTTCGGTGACGACACCCATCGGCGCAGAGGCGATGCAGGGTGATCATCGCTGGCCTGGAGGCGTGACCCGCACGGCACAGGAGTTCGCCGATTGCGCCGTGCAGCTTTACAAGGATGAAGCGCTTTGGAGGGAGGCCCAATCCCAAGGGCAAACATTACTGGCCGATCGGTATCGCCAGTCGCAACATGGTCCTGCCCTGATTGAAAAACTATTGTATTGCCAACAACACCTGCCACAACTAAGAAGTCAGAACTTTACGGGCAGCATGTTGCGTCATCACCACCACAAAAGTACGCAATACATGGCGCAATGGATTGAAGCTAAAAACCGCAATCCGATTTAGCAGTTGCACATTAGAAATACATACCTTGCATTGTCGCGATCATTGACCAAACGTGTTGCCCGCCCTATAAACAACACGCCGAACTCAAGTTAGATCAGCCGGTTCGGCACAACTTATTTTAATGAAGCACATCAATGCAAGGATGCATTAAATGGATACTGTTGACCAAAATAACTTCACCACTAATAACTGGATGGCCGCTACACCGGCCATCGATACATTGTCGCTCTTTGAGATGACACTGCCGGGCACCCATAACGCCGGTAGCGACTGGAAAGCGTCCTGGCCACTTATCCCCGGCGCTCATTGGCTGGCTTGTCAGCACGAATCGTTTTACTCCCAGCTTCGCCATGGTTCCCGCGTGCTGGACATCCGATTGACGTATGACGCAGGCGCATCGGGGCTCGGGAAATTCTGCCTCCATCACAATGGTTACCGCAATGGTCGCACCTTGGGGAACCTTGTGACCGATGTCCGGAACTTTCTTACGCAGAACCCCGATGAATTTATCATTCTCGATTTTCATGAGTTGAGCGGGGAATCGTTTGATTTTACTTATTTCAACAACATGATTATCCACATGCTGGGATGGCGATTGATCCCTGCGGGGAATCGGACATTGAGCCTCCGCCAACTGAGACGCATCAGTTCTGAACAACGAATTTTGGTGGCCGCCCCCAGAAACAAGGCCCTTGATCAAAATGTATTCATTGAGCAGGTCGAGCACAAATGGTCTGGCAACGGCATAACCAGTGCCGCCGAATTGGAACAGCACATTATAAAAGTCATGAAATATCCGCCAGGCACATGGGCGCCGTGGTCCCTGTCCGCGACCAGTTATAGCGCGCTCGGTGGCCCGGTCGATATTCACGATGAACTAGGCGTGTGGTTTGACCCAAATAAAAGCGACTGGGCGACCCGGTGCAACATTATCAACGTCGACTTTATTGAAGAGAGCGCTATTGTTTCGTATTGCCGGGCGGTGAATATAAGTAAGGCCGCCAAACGGGCCAATTAACTGCTGCGCCATTAAATGGCTATTTTTAAGCAAGTATTTCCGCGACTGGCAATGCTGTCGCACAGTCCTATGCTGGGTCATGAAAGCCTTTTTACGCAGGCGATCAATACGGATGTGGCACACCGCCACATCCCAACCTGAACGGCTTCGCTCACGGATGGAGCGAATCAACGACAAGGAACTGTCATGACCCGCACAGCAATCACATTAAATAAACGCCGGTGGATGAGTAACGTACTGGACATCGGCCGGTTGAAGCTGACCGATCTTGTCTGGCCCGGCACGCACAATGCCGGCATGGACAAAAAGGCACCCAACTACGAGGTGGTGCTCGGGAACTGGACGACCTGCCAGAACGATTCATTTGCCTGGCAACTGGCGAATGGCGCACGAGCGTTCGATATTCGGCTCGGCTATACCGGCGGCCCACACGACCCTGTGTTCTATTTCCATCACAACGGTTACCAATCCCACCGCATTCTTGATGAGTTGATCGATGCGGTGACGGTTTTCCTCGATGAAAATCCCGACGAGTTCATCCTCTTCGACTTCCACCAGTTGGGCGATGCGTCGAAGCCTTTCAACCACGCGCAGCTCAACGAGTTGCTCATGCGCCGCCTGCGTTCGCGCCTGATCTCTGCTTTGGGTGCATTCAGTACCATCGAGCAACTCAAGAACGTCAGTTCACGGCGCCGTATTGTCCTTGCAGCACCGGCTAATCCCGGGCTGGACAGCGAGTATTTCTGGCCATCAATCACCCATAAGTGGAATGGCAAGGTATTCACTGACGCAAGCGACCTGCACTCCCATATCCGCACCACGCTCATAGGCGCGCCCTATACGACATTTCTCTGGTCGTTGCCGGCGACGTGCTACTCGCTGCTGGGTGGGCCTCAGCACATCAAAACCCAGATTGACGATTGGTTTCACACCACCCGCGACTGGGTCACCCGTTGCAGCATCATCAGCACCGACTTCTTCGAGGAGTCGGAAATAGTCCGCTACTGCTGGAGCGCCAATAGCATGAAAGCTGTTTACGGTGCCGCCTTGCATGATCGGGACCCCGCCTGACACAGGTTGCTGCACGCTGGCATTCCTTACCCGGAAAGAGGCATGATCGGGGCGCAATGACAATAAGAAGTGCCCTGACATGACCCGAACCGCCAAAGTCACCGATCCTTCCTACGAACTGATGGACGACCACAACGGGTTGTCGATCATCTATCGCCAGCATGGATTCCCCTGCCCTTTGGTGCGCTGGCATTTCCACAAGGAATACGAGCTGCACCTGATCGTCGCCAGTTCCGGCAAAGTGTTCATCGGCGACTACATCGGCAACTTCTATCCGGAAACCCTGTTCCTGACCGGCCCCAATCTGCCCCACAACTGGATCAGCCAGGTGGCCGAAGACGAGGTAGTGCCCAAACGCGACATGCTGGTGAACTTCACGGACGAGTTGTTCGAGAGCGGTCACCAGGTGTTCGGGGAACTCAAGACACTGGCACCCCTGCTGGAACGCGCGCAGTACGGCATCGAGTTTCGTTGCAAACGCACGATCCGCCAGGCCATGACGTTGATGCAACGCATCGCCGACACCAAAGGCGTAACACGGCTTGGGCACTTTTTCATTCTGCTGGAGCTGCTCGCAGCCTCTGACGATTTTCAGTTGCTATCGGGTGCCACCACCCCTCAACTGGCGGACGAACACAACATCGATCGCACCAACCGGGCGGTGGATTACATTTTTGCGCATTACGCCCGGGACCTGTCCCTTGAGGAAGTCGCGGAACATTTGGGCATGAAGCCGACTTATTTCAGTCGGGTGTTCAAACAAGCTACGGGGCGCTGCTTCATCGAGTTCGTCAATCGCCTGCGCATCAGCAAATCCTGCGAGTTGCTGGCCGATGGCGACAAGCCTGTGACCGATGTGTGTTTCGAATCCGGTTTCAATAATATTTCCAATTTCAATCGGCGTTTTCAGCAGCTCAAGGGCATGACGCCTTCGCATTACCGGCGGTTGGCGGTGCAGCGGTTGACCGAACAAAACCTCGGGTAAACACCCTCAAATGTGGGAGCGGGCTTGCTCGCGAAGGCGGCGTGTCAGGCGCCTTTTCTGCACGCTGACACACCGCTTTCGCGAGCAAGCCCGCTCCCACAGGTTTTGTGCACTTCCTGTAGGGTCTGCAAACCTGTACAAAATCGATGACCATTCACCTCCGCGAAGCCTGTCCTTGAAGTTCCCTCCTTTAATCCCAGTGCAAAATAGTATCGGTTTTTGTGCTACGGATGATTTGTATGATCCTCAATTGAAGGCTGTAATCAGTGCACATTCTTCCTGCCCCGGAAGACACAAAAACAATAACTGTCCTTCTGTCCCCCATCGGGTGCAGAAAAGGAGTGCACGATGCAACCTTCTGTAAAAGCTCTGCTTGCCCTCACCTGCATGACCCTCAGCAGCGTCAGCCTCGGCGCTCAGACCCTGACCATCGCCACCGTCAACAACAGCGACATGATCCGCATGCAAAAGCTCTCGAAAACCTTCGAGGCCGAGCACCCGGACATCAAGCTCAATTGGGTGGTGCTGGAAGAAAACGTCCTGCGCCAACGCCTGACCACCGACATCGCGACTCAAGGTGGGCAGTTCGACGTGCTGACCATCGGCATGTACGAAGCCGCACTTTGGGGGGCCAAGGGTTGGCTGGAGCCGATGAAGGATTTGCCGGCCACCTACGCCCTCGATGACGTGTTCCCGTCGGTGCGTGAAGGCCTTTCGGTCAAGGGCTCGCTCTACGCCCTGCCGTTTTACGCGGAAAGCTCCATCACCTATTACCGCACCGACCTGTTCAAGGAGGCCGGGCTGACCATGCCCGAGCGCCCGACCTGGACCCAGATCGGCGAATTCGCGAGCAAATTGACCAATAAAGACAAAGAACAGTACGGCATCTGCCTGCGGGGCAAGGCTGGCTGGGGCGAGAACATGGCGCTGATCACCACCGTCGCCAACGCCTACGGTGCGCGCTGGTTCGATGAGCAATGGAAGCCGGAATTCACCGGTCCCGAGTGGAAAAACGCGCTGAACTTCTACGTCGACACCATGAAAAAATCCGGCCCGCCGGGTGCGTCCAGCAACGGTTTCAACGAAAACCTGGCGCTGTTCAATAGCGGCAAATGCGCGATCTGGGTGGATGCCAGCGTTGCCGGCTCCTTCGTCACCGACAAGACCCAAAGCAAGGTCAGCGACCACGTCGGCTTCACCTACGCACCGCATGAGACCACCGATAAAGGTTCGGCCTGGTTGTATTCCTGGGCACTGGCGATCCCGACCAGTTCCAAGGCCAAGGACGCGGCGAAAACCTTCAGTGCCTGGGCTACTTCCAAGGAATATGGCGCGCTGGTCGCCGAAAAAGACGGCATCGCCAACGTGCCGCCCGGCACTCGGGCCTCGACCTACAGCGAGGCTTACATGAGTGCGGCACCGTTTGCCAAGGTGACGCTGGAGTCGCTGAAAGCAGCGGACCCGAGCAAACCGACCCTCAAACCGGTGCCTTACATCGGCATCCAGCTGGTGACCATTCCCGAATTCCAGGCGGTGGGCACCCAGGTCGGCAAGCTGTTCTCGGCGGCGCTGATCGGCCAGACCACGGTCGACCAGGCGCTGACCGCCGCGCAGTCAACTACCGAACGTGAAATGAAGCGCGCCGGTTACCCCAAGTAACCCACGCCCTCTGTAGGAGCGAGGCTTGCCCGCGAAAGCGGTGTGTCCGACAAGCCGCCTTCGCGGGCAAGCCTCGCTCCTACAGTTGATCTTCACCTGCCTGCTCCCAATCGGTTAAATGTCATGAATATTTCAACTGCCAAAGCTCACATGGACATTCCCCAGCCGGTGCGTAAAAGCCGGTTGGCCAATCCCGGCTGGTTTCTGGTCAGCCCCTCGGTGGCGTTGTTGCTGCTGTGGATGATCGTGCCGCTGGGCATGACCGTTTACTTTTCGATGATCCGCTACAACCTGCTCTACCCCGGCGAAAACGAGTTTGTCGGGCTGGAGAACTTCACCTACTTCCTGACCGACTCCGGGTTCATGCCCGGCGCGACCAACACCCTGTTGCTGGTGGGCAGTGTGTTGCTGATCAGCGTGGTCCTGGGCGTGCTGATCAGCGCCTTGCTCGAGGCCAGTGAATTCCTCGGTCGCGGCATCGTGCGGGTGATGCTGATCTCGCCGTTCTTCATCATGCCCACCGTCGGCGCGCTGATCTGGAAGAACCTGATTTTCCATCCGGTGTCGGGAATCCTGGCCTACATCTGGAAACTGTTCGGCGCGCAACCGGTGGACTGGCTGGCGCATTACCCGCTGCTGTCGATCATCATCATCGTGTCCTGGCAATGGCTGCCGTTCGCGATCCTGATCCTGATGACCGCCATGCAGTCCCTCGACCAGGAACAGAAGGAAGCCGCGCGCCTCGACGGCGCCGGCCCCATCGCGATCTTCTGGCACCTGACCCTGCCGCACCTGGCGCGGCCGATTGCGGTGGTGGTGATGATCGAAACCATCTTCCTGCTCTCGGTGTTCGCCGAAATCTTCACCACCACCAACGGCGGTCCCGGCTACGCCTCGACCAACCTCGCGTACCTGATCTACAACCAGGCGCTGGTGCAGTTCGACGTCGGCATGGCGTCCGCCGGCGGCCTGATTGCGGTGGTGATCGCCAACATCGCGGCCATCGTGCTGGTGCGCATGATCGGCAAAAACCTGACCGACAAGACCTGAGGCCTGCGCCATGACCCTTCAACAATCCCGCCGCCTGCAAAGCCTGCTGCTCGGCACTCTGGCCTGGGCCATCGCGATCCTGATCTTCTTCCCGATCTTCTGGATGGTGCTGACCAGTTTCAAAACCGAAATCGACGCCTTCGCCACACCGCCGCAGTTCATCTTCACGCCAACGCTGGAGAACTACCTGCACATCAACGAGCGCAGCGACTACTTCAGTTTTGCCTGGAACTCGGTAGTGATTTCCTTCAGCGCCACGGCCCTGTGCCTGCTGATCGCGGTGCCGGCAGCCTACTCGATGGCGTTCTACGAAACCCAGCGCACTAAGGGCACGCTGCTGTGGATGCTCTCGACCAAGATGCTACCGCCGGTGGGCGTGCTGATGCCGATCTACCTGCTGGCCAAGAGTTTCGGCCTGCTCGATACGCGCATCGCGCTGATCGTGATCTACACGCTGATCAACCTGCCGATCGTGGTCTGGATGATTTACACCTACTTCAAGGATATCCCCAAAGACATCCTCGAAGCCGCGCGTCTGGACGGCGCCACGCTGTGGCAAGAAATGGTCCGGGTGCTGCTGCCGATCGCCAAGGGTGGTCTGGCGTCCACGGTCTTGCTGTCGTTGATCCTGTGTTGGAACGAGGCGTTCTGGTCGCTGAACCTGACCTCGTCGAAAGCCGCGCCGCTGACCGCGTTGATCGCTTCGTACTCCAGCCCCGAAGGGTTGTTCTGGGCCAAGTTGTCAGCCGTTTCGACCCTGGCCTGCGCGCCGATCCTGATCTTCGGCTGGATCAGCCAGAAACAACTGGTCCGCGGCCTGTCGTTTGGCGCCGTCAAATGAAGATCGCCGCCCCAACACGATCCCCCCTGCAGGAGCCTGGCTTACCGGCGAAGGCTATCTCCCGAACGCCTTCGCCGGCAAGCCTGGCTCCTACAGAAAAGCCTGCCCGGCTCAACCGAATAACAACAAGCGGAGGCCCATCATCATGGCCAACCTGAAAATCAAGAATCTGCAAAAAGGCTTCGAAGGCTTTTCCATCATCAAAGGCATCGACCTGGAAGTGAACGACAAGGAATTCGTGGTCTTCGTCGGCCCGTCGGGCTGTGGCAAATCCACCTTGCTGCGCCTGATCGCCGGGCTCGAGGAAGTCAGCGGTGGCACCATCGAACTCGATGGCCGCGACATCACCGAAGTCAGCCCGGCCAAGCGCGACCTGGCGATGGTGTTTCAGACTTACGCTCTGTACCCGCACATGAGCGTACGCAAAAACATGTCGTTTGCCCTCGACCTGGCCGGCGTGCCGAAAGCCGAAGTGGAAAAGAAAGTCGGTGAAGCGGCGCGCATCCTCGAACTCGGGCCGATGCTCGAACGTAAACCGAAACAGTTGTCCGGCGGTCAGCGTCAACGGGTAGCCATCGGCCGCGCCATCGTGCGCAACCCGAAAATATTCCTGTTCGACGAACCCCTGTCCAACCTCGACGCCGCCCTGCGGGTGCAGATGCGTCTGGAGCTGTTGCGCCTGCACAAAGACCTGCAAGCGACGATGATCTACGTGACCCACGACCAGGTTGAAGCCATGACCATGGCCGACAAAGTGGTCGTCCTCAACGGTGGCAAAATCGAGCAAGTCGGCTCTCCGCTGGATCTCTATCACCAACCGGCCAACCTGTTCGTCGCAGGCTTTCTCGGCACGCCGAAAATGGGCTTCCTCAAAGGCAAAGTCACCCGCGTAGACGCCCAAAGCTGTGAAGTTCTGCTGGATGCCGGCACCCGCATCATGCTGCCGCTGACCGGCGCCAACCTGAACATCGGCGGCGCCGTGACCCTGGGCATTCGCCCGGAACACCTGAACCTCGCGCAAACCGGCGACTGCACCTTGCAAGTCACCGCCGACGTCAGCGAACGCCTGGGCAGCGACACCTTTTGCCACGTCGTGACCGCTTCAGGCGAAGCGCTGACCATGCGCGTTCGTGGCGACCTGGCCAGCCGATACGGCGAAGCCTTGAGCCTGCACCTGGACGCCGAACACTGCCATTTATTCGATGCCGACGGCGTGGCGCTGACCCGCCCGTTGCGCGCAGCGGCCTGATTTAGAGAGCCTGTGATGAAACTCAATAAACACAATCTCAACCGCCTCGCCCCCGAGGTGGTCCTGCCCGCCTACACCCTGAGCGATACGCGCCAGGGCATCGCGCACATCGGTGTCGGCGGTTTTCACCGGGCCCATCAGGCGTATTACACCGACGCGTTGATGAATACCGGCGAAGGTCTGGACTGGGCGATTTGCGGGGTCGGCCTGCGCGCCGAAGACCGCCGCGCCCGGGACGATCTGAAGGAGCAGGATTACCTCTTCACCCTGTTCGAACTGGGCGACACCGATGACACCGAAGTTCGAGTGATCGGTGCGATTCGCGACATGCTATTGGCCGAAGACGGCGCACAGGTGTTGATCGACAAACTCGCCAGTCCAGAGATCCGCATCGTTTCGCTGACCATCACCGAAGGCGGTTATTGCATCGACGACAGCAACGGCGAGTTCATGGCCCACCTGCCGCAAATCCAGCACGACCTGGCGAACCCGAACGCACCGAAAACCGTGTTCGGCTTTCTCTGCGCCGCGTTGGCCAAACGCCGCGCTGCCGGCACGCCGGCCTTTACCTTGATGTCCTGCGATAACCTGCCGCACAACGGCGCGGTCACCCGCAAGGCCTTATTGGCGTTCGCCGCCTTGCGCGATGCCGATCTGCGCGACTGGATCGACAGCAACGTCAGCTTTCCCAATGCCATGGTCGACCGCATTACCCCGATGACCAGCACCGAACATCGCCTGCAACTGGCCGACAAACACGCGCTGGACGATGCCTGGCCGGTGGTCTGCGAACCGTTTGTGCAATGGGTGCTGGAAGACAAGTTCGTCAATGGGCGTCCGGCCTGGGAAAAGGTCGGCGTGCAATTCACCGACGACGTCACGCCCTATGAAGAGATGAAGATCAAACTGCTCAACGGCAGTCATCTGGCCCTGACGTATCTGGGGTTTTTGAAGGGCTATCGCTTCGTTCACGAGACCATGAATGACCCGCTGTTTGTGCGCTACATGCGGGCTTATATGGACCTGGATGTCACACCGCAGCTGTCGCCCGTACCGGGGATTGATCTGACGGATTACAAGAACACGCTGGTGGCGCGTTTCTCCAATCAGGCGATTGCCGATCAGCTCGAGCGTGTGTGTTCGGACGGGTCGTCGAAGTTTCCCAAGTTCACTGTGCCGACGATCAATCGTTTGATTGCCGACGGCCAGGAGACCAGGCGCGCCGCGTTGGTCGTGGCGGCGTGGGCGTTGTATTTGAAGGGGGTGGATGAGAATGGCGATACTTACTCGATTCCCGATCCACGGGCGACGTTCTGCCAGGCTTTGGTGGCGGATGATGCGTTGATTACCCAGCGGTTGCTGGGGGTTGAGGAGATCTTTGGTGCGCAGATTCCGAATTCACCTGAGTTTGTGGCGGCGTTTGAATGGTGCTGCAACAGCTTGCGTGAAGTGGGTGTGTCGCGGACGTTGGAGCGGGTTCTGGCATAAGCGCTGCAGTGAAACCACTGCCGTCTTCGCGAGCAAGCCCGCTCCCACACTCGATCATTGTCGAACACAAAATCCGTGTCCACTGAAGATCTAATGTGGGAGCGGGCTTGCTCGCGAATGGCTTCACCGAGATAGACCAGACACACCAAGGACCCTCCATGGCAAACCAACACTTATTCCTCGGCATCGACTGCGGCACCCAAGGCACCAAAGCCGTGATCCTCGACGCCCAAAGCGGCCAGGTTCTCGGTCAGGGCGCCGCGACACACAGCTTGATCAGCGGCGCCAACGGTCGTCGCGAGCAAGACACCAGCCAGTGGCTGGAAGCGTTCACTCTCGCCACCCGCCGTGCCTTGCTCGCCGCAAACGTCGACGGTCAGGACATCCTCGGCATCGGCGTCTCTGGCCAGCAACACGGCTTGGTGCTGCTCGATGACCAAGGTCAGGTGCTGCGTCCGGCCAAGCTCTGGTGCGACACCGAATCCACCCCGGAGAACGACCGTCTGCTGGCTCACCTCGGTGGAGAAAAGGGTTCACTGGAGCGCCTCGGCGTGGTCATCGCGCCGGGCTACACCGTTTCCAAGCTGCTGTGGACCAAAGAACAGCACCCGGACATTTTCACCCGAATCGCCCGCATCCTGCTGCCCCACGACTACCTCAACCACTGGCTCACCGGCCGCAGTTGCAGCGAGTATGGCGATGCCTCCGGCACAGGGTATTTCAATGTACGAACCCGCCAATGGGATTTGCAGTTGCTGCGCGACATCGACCCGAGCGGCCGTCTGCAAGCCGCATTGCCGGAGTTGATCGATGCGCATCAAGCGGTCGCCACGATCCTGCCGAGCATCGCCGAACACCTTGGCATCAACCCCCAGGCGCTGGTGTCCAGCGGTGGCGGCGACAACATGATGGGCGCGATCGGCACCGGTAACATCAAGCCCGGCGCGATCACCATGAGCCTCGGGTCTTCGGGCACGGTGTACGCCTATTCCGACCAGCCGAAAGTCAGCCCGGAGGCGTCGGTCGCGACCTTCTGTTCTTCCAGCGGCGGCTGGTTGCCGCTGATTTGCACCATGAACCTGACCAACGCCACGGGCGTCATTCGCGAGCTGTTCGACCTCGATATCGAGCAGTTCAACGCCTTGGTGGCGCAAGCGCCGATTGGTGCCGAAGGCGTGTGCATGCTGCCGTTCCTTAATGGCGAGCGCGTCCCCGCCCTGCCCCATGCCACCGGCTGCCTGCACGGCCTGACCATGACCAACCTGACCCAGGCCAATCTGTGCCGCGCCGTGGTGGAAGGCACGACCTTCGGTTTGCGTTATGGACTGGACCTGCTGCGCCAGAATGGCTTACAAAGCCGCAGCATTTGCCTGATCGGCGGCGGCTCGAAAAGTCCGGTGTGGCGGCAGATCGTCGCCGACATCATGAACACCCCGGTCATCTGCACCAAACAAAGCGAAGCCGCGGCCCTCGGCGCGGCGATTCAAGCAGCGTGGTGCAAGTCCTGGGCAAACGGCCACGAGGACAGCCTGGCGGACCTTTGCGAGCGCTGCGTGACGCTCGATCCGGCCAGTGAAACCTTGCCGATTGCGCAAAATGTGGCGGCCTGTCAGCAGGCCTATGAACGCTATCAACAGCATGTCGCAACCCTTTAAAGAGCGAACAATTATGTATCTGGTGTGTGGCGAAGCGCTGTTCGATTTCTTCAGTGAAGACGACGCCAGCGGCCTGGCTTCAAAAGTGAATTTCAAGGCAATCGCCGGTGGCTCGCCGTTCAACGTGGCGGTCGGACTTCGGCGGTTGGGCGTGGAAGCGGCGCTGTTTGCCGGACTCTCCACCGACTACCTCGGTCGACGCTTGCAGCAAGTGCTGATAGAAGAAGGCGTGCGTCCCGACTACCTCGTGGACTTCGCCGCACCGACCACGCTGGCAATGGTCGCGGTCGGCGCCAATGGCTCGCCGCACTACAGCTTTCGCGGTGAAGGTTGCGCGGATCGCCAGCTCAAACCAGAGCATCTGCCTGAGCTGGGGCCAGACGTGCGTGGTTTGCACATCGGCTCTTTTTCGCTGGTGGTGCAGCCGATTGCCGACACGTTGCTGGCATTGGTTCAGCGCGAAAGCGGTAAACGCCTGATCAGCCTTGATCCGAATGTACGTCTCAATCCAGAGCCGAATATCGAACTGTGGCGCTCGCGGATTGCGACGCTGGTTGAATTGGCGGATCTGATCAAAGTCAGCGATGAAGATTTGAGTCTGTTGTATCCCGAACAGGATCCGCAGCGAGTGATTGAAGGTTGGCTGCAGCATCGTTGTCAGTTGGTGTTCCTGACCCGTGGTGGCGAGGGTGCGACGGTGTTCAGCCGCCAGCATGGCTCATGGTCGGTGCCGGCGAGCGCCGTGAATATCGCTGATACCGTGGGCGCAGGCGATACGTTCCAGGCGGCATTGATTACCTGGTTGACGGAGCAGCAACTGGATTCGGTTGAGGGTGTGCAATCGCTTGAGCGCGGGCAAATCGACGGGATGTTGAAGTTTGCGGTGAAGGCGGCAGCGTTGACGTGCAGCAAGACGGGGCCGGATTTGCCGTATCGGCAACAGTTGGAATTGCGCTGAATGTAAGGCCCTCATCGCGAGCAGGCTCGCTCCCACAGTAGATCTTCAGTGAACACAGGTTTTGTGCTCGACAACAATCCAATGTGGAGCGAGCTTGCTCGCGATGGCGGTGTAACACACGCCGCCAATCCAACGGTCACACCACCGAAAGCCTGAAAACGACGGTCAATTCCGGATCGCCGCAAGGTGTGACGCTGTCTTGTTCAGGAACGAATGACGAAGTATCTCCCGCATCCATTGGCCGAAACCCCGTATCTAAGGGTTTTCCCGATAGCCCAAGGCCTCCACACCTACGCCATTTGCGCCTTGAACGAGGCGGTTTAATGCTGCACCATCCGCACCAGCTTATTCAAAGGACGGAATTAAAGGCATGCTGGACGCGAACGCAACCCATATTTCCCTGACGCTGGAAGGCGTTTCCGTTGACCTGCAAGTGCTCAGCTTCGTCGGTCGCGAAACCCTCAATCAGCCGTTCTGTTTCGACATCGAACTGGTCAGCGCCCATCCCGACCTGAAACTCGAAGAGTTGCTGCACAAGCCTGGCTGCCTGACCTTCGGCGCTACCGGCGAAGGCATCATCCACGGCCTGGTCTATCGCATCGAGCAAGGCGATTCCGGCAAAAGCCTGACGCGCTACAGCATCAGCCTGGTCCCGCAACTCGCTTACCTGCGCCACAACCATGACCAGCAGATCTTCCAGCATTTAAGTGTGCCCAAGATCATTGCTCAGGTGCTGGAAGCACGCGGCATCCTGGCCGACGCCTACAGTTTCCAGCTCGGCGCGATCTACCCCGAGCGCGACTACTGCGTGCAGTACGACGAATCCGACCTGCATTTCATCCAGCGCCTGTGTGAAGAAGAAGGCATTCACTTCCACTTCCAGCACAGCGCCAGCGGCCACACGTTGGTGTTCGGCGATGACCAGACGGTGTTCCGCAAACTTGCGCCCGTGGCCTACCAGCAAGACTCCGGTATGGCCGCCACGAAACCGGTGATCAAGCGCTTCAACCTGCGCCTGGAAACCCGCACCTCCCGCGTCAGCCGCCGCGATTACGACTTCGAAAAACCGAGCATCTTGCCCGAAGGCGCGGCCAAGAGCACCTTCGCCCCGGACCTCGAAGACTACGACTACCCCGGCCGCTTCACCGACCGCGCACGCGGCAAACAACTGGCGACCCGCGCGCTGGAACGCCATCGCAGCGACTACAAACTGGCTGAAGGCAAAGGCGATGAGCCCACCCTGGTCAGCGGCCACTTCATGGCCCTCAGCGAACACCCGCGCGCTGAGTGGAACGACCTCTGGCTGTTGCTCGAAGTCGTGCACGAAGGCAAACAGCCGCAGGTGCTGGGTAAAAACGTCACCAGCGACGTCACCCACAATAAAGATGATTTCCATCAAGGCTACCGCAACACCTTCCTCGCCACCCCGTGGGACGCACACTTCCGCCCTGCCCTCGAACACCCGAAACCGAAAGTCCTGGGCAGCCAGACCGCCATTGTCACCGGCCCGCCCGGCGAAGAAATCCACTGCGACGAATACGGCCGCGTCAAAGTGCAATTCCACTGGGACCGCGACGGCCAGGCCAACGACAACACCAGCTGCTGGCTGCGCGTCGCCACTGGCTGGGCCGGCAGTGCCTACGGCGGCATCGCCATCCCGCGCGTCGGCATGGAAGTTCTCGTCACCTTCCTCGAAGGCGACCCCGACCAACCGCTGATCACCGGCTGCCTGTTCCACAAGGAAAACGTCGTCCCCTACGACCTGCCGGCGAACAAGACCCGCAGCACCTTCAAGACCCTGAGTTCACCGGGTGGCAAGGGTTACAACGAGTTTCGTATCGAAGACAAGAAAGGTGCGGAACAGATCTACCTGCACGCCCAGCGCGACTGGGACGAAAACATCGAGCACGACCAGAAGATCCGCATTGGCAATGAACGCCATGACACGGTTGAGGCCAATGTTTTCAGCGAGTTCAAGGTTGAAGAACACCGGATTACCCATCTGGACCGCAAGACTGAGGCGCGGGCGGATGATCACCTGACCGTGGCTACAACTCAGCATGTGAAAGTGGGGACGGCGCAGTTTGTCGAGGCGGGTCAGGAGATTCATTACCACGCTGGTAACAAGGTAGTCGTTGAAGGCGGGATGGAACTGACGGCCAAGGCTGGCGGGAGTTTCGTCAAAGTTGATGCCGGGGGCGTGACGATTAGTGGGGCTGAGGTGAAGGTGAACACTGGGGGCTCGCCTGGGGTGGGGACAGGGATTGGAATCCTCGCCCCCCTCATACCCGGCCTCGCCGCCGCCGACATCGCCGGGCACCTGATGCAACAAGCCAAGCCCAACCCGACCTGGCTGGAATTGAACCTGCATTACGACAACCTTGAGCCGGTGCCGGGTGCGTCGTATCGCGTTGACTTCGCCGATGGCTCCACGCGTGAAGGCGTGCTGGATGACGACGGCTTCGCCCGATTGGAAGATGTGCCGAAAGGACCGGCCAAAGTGTATTACGGCGAGGATCCGAGGCCGTTCAATCGTGAAAGCGTAACGGTCGTGCAGAACTCGGACGAGAAAGTTAACGGAGATTTACGCAAGCTGGGCCTGGACCCGGATCAGGTTGATTTACAAGCATTAGTGGAGAAAGCCGCAGGGAGGCTGACATGAGCGAGGCAGTAGCTGAGAGCGCAAACGAGGGTGGCGAAGACCGTAGCGCCGCTTATCAAGAAGCAGCGATTGAACTGGCAAAAGGTATCGCGCTCGGCGCAGTGCCGTTTCTGGGCCAGGCCATCGACGCCTACGACACTATCGAATCCTCTATCGTCCTCTACAACGCAGAGTCAACGGACGGTAAGGAAGACGCGCAATTCGATCTGTTGATGGCCGTGATCGGCTGGGTTCCAGGACCGGGCGACGGCCTGAAGAAGAGCTTGCGAATCGTCAACAAAGACCCGCAACGCTACGCCCCGGTCCTGTTCGACCTGCTTCGCTTCGTCCTCCAGGAATGCGGGGTTAAAACCAGTCCCGAAGAGCTGCTCAAACAGATTTTCGACGCGGGAAAACTGCGTGCCGAACTCGACGAAATCATCACCGGCGTGAAAGGCTCCTCTACGTTCCAGAGCCTGCCAAACTGGGCCAAAACATCAGTCGTCACCGTCCTCGCAGCTTCCCGTGACAACATGCCGGCCATGGTCGGCATCGTTGAGAAGCGGCTGCTTAAATGGAAAGGCATGCAGCGCAACAGTTCTGCGGCCTCCTCCGGCTCAAGCCACCCGAAAAGAGCTGAAAAGCCTGCCAACAAAGACCCGGCCGTTGCGACAAAGGGCACCGATGGCGCGAGCGGCACCCATTCCAACCAGGTCGAAGCCTCCAAGGTAGGCCTTCAGGCCCCGTCCAGCATTTTGAATGAAGGATTGGGGGTTAGTGGGGAGCACATTGCCGACTACATCTGCGCAGTGGAGTTTGGCTGGGGCAAGGATTGGGATGGGCATGACAAGGGCGCGGATGGGAAGTGGCTTGAGGGTGTGCCTAGTGCGAGTAAGACGGGGAAGCTTTCGGCGGGGGGGAGTCCTAAGGCAAGTCACGTGCTTTACAAGCTGTCGGATGGTGCGAATGGGACGGGGATCGATGCCGTCTGGCGCGCCACTCCTTCCAACAATGGAGGCGAGAAATTTGCCGTTGTTGAGGCAAAGGCAAGCAAAAATGAAGACGCGCCGAAATTCATGCGTAAACCCAACAATACACGTCAACCTAGTGTTGGCTCTAAGCTAGGCGTATCCGGATTGGGCGATCCAAGTACACTGCTTGAACCCATCGAAAACGAACAAGATGCAAATGGTAAAAAAAGCGCGACTACCAAAACCACCGGCAGATCAAAAACGTCGCCTTCTAAAAGCTCAAAAATCAGTACGACCAAAACCAAAGAAATACTCGTACAGATGAGCGTGGAATGGATACTTAGTAACCTCCAAAAAGCTGTCGGCAATCGTATACTCGCCGCCCAAGTAGAAACCTCTTATAGTCGACATTTATTTTACTCCCCACTTTACCACCCGAGCTCCAGCCCAAAAGAGCATGCTGAGGCCAGAATAAAAAACTCAAATGAAAGTGAACACCATGTTCACAAAGCCTTTCATTACAACGAAGCAGAAGTTAAAGCGTTTGTAAACAAACGCAAAAAGTCTCTGACCAAAAAGTATGGCGCACTGGATACACTAAAGATTGAGGTTTGACACCCATGAACATGCGACAGAATTTTTTTAGCACCAAACACTACGAGAACTTTCTCAGAGAACACGATGAGCTAATAGAGTTCTTCAAAATAAATAAATTCAAATCCGACTCTGCTTTGGAGGAAGCGTCTCAACGCGCCAAATACTTCCAGACTCTTGCTTTAGATAAATTACTCGCAACTTATACGGCGGGTGAAAACATTGATGCCCTTGCTCCTATGCTTGAAGACCTGGTGGAAAAGTACGAGATCCGCCAAAAAGCCTTGGCCGAGTATCAGGGCGTCCCGAACATATCGCCATTAGCAATAGACGACTGGCCGAACCAATACGAAGAAGCCGTCCAAGTGATCAGTCTGTGTATACTTCTACACCGAACCGACTTGCTTCCGCGCTTTGTCAAACTCATTGACGACGCAGGATATGCAGGTGAGGACACCCTTTATGAAGCCTTGCTAAACAAAGTAATGCCTCATCGGCACGATGTAGACGAATGGTATCACGACGTCTATACGTTACTTATTCAAGCGATCTACACCGATAACAAACAAGAACCGCCGAAACTTCTGAAAAAATATTGCCAGCAATGGTATCCAGCCTTTAAGCAAGCTCCTTGGCATGACACTCACCTTCAAGGAGATGAAGGAACTTACGTCGGTTACTGGGCATTTGAAGCAGGTGCAATTGCATTTTTGTATGGCATAGAAGACAGCAAAATAGATCATATGGTTTATCCAAAGGATTTAGTCGATTATGCCCGAAATTATCAGCCGACTAATGGATCTCAAGTTACTCGTGTAGAAGCAGGACAACCGTGCAGTAAGACAGGCTATTGGTTCACCCCGGCACAGGCCAACTCCAGACGTCACTTTCAACAAGGCGAGATTATGCCAAGTTTTAGTGCGTCCAGCTGGGGCGATACGCTTTGGTATTGGTCAGGTGAAAAGTAAAAACATGTACAACTATCGCTCAGCAGCCACTTCATGGCCCTGAGCGAACTGGATCGTAAGGGAAAGGCATATCTCATCCCCAGACACAGCGATGCCATGGACGCAGAGCAATATCAGCAAGGCTTGAAACTGTTTCTAAGCAGAGTGCCCACCCCCACCTTGTGACGGCTAGTGAGGCTTCAAAGCCTGCCCCCCAAGAGGCAGGCTCGATTTTGCAGGTGCGACGTCAGGCGGGCGCCTTCCACCCCATCATCCGCTGCTGTGCCACCTGCAACAGATCAAAACCATCCTGAGTCAGCAGATAAAGCGCATGGGTAATGTGCGGAATATCTTGAACATCGCCGTGCTTGAAGCATTGGCAATGGAGGGTTTCAAGTAACTGGCTGGCAGCCCGGACCCGCTGTAAAGCGGCTTCGAGGATGTCTTGGGGATTGGCTTCGGTGTCGATCACCAAAGGACTTGTGTCGGTAACGCTGCTGTTGATTGAACGGTAGCGATCTGGAAACGGGTTTAGCGTAGGCATAGTAAGTTACTCGTCTGTTTTGAAGTAACCGCCCCTACCGTGACCAAACGATGGGAGGCGGACTGTATACAGGCTTGGTCAACCGAGAACAGTAACTCAGCTCGCCCGAAGGCGTCCTGCACACAGCCGCCACAACAATGCGCCGTAAGGACGTAGATGTCCGCAGGGCGAATCATGGCACACATATGTGCACTGTTCTTACAGGTGACCAAACCTGTCCGCTGATTTTGCAGCGAGCCCAAACAGTAATCGCTTCAACCCATCCGGCGAAAGTCGACAAGGCGTCTGACCTTGTAGGACCAGGCCGAAGACTTTGTAGACGCTTTCCTAACGAATCATCCGACAGAAAAAACCTCGCGACAGGCGGCGTTCAGCTGGGTTAACCATCTGTTAACCCCGCGGTCCAAGACTTTACTGGACCGCACGCCCTCAGGTTCTTCTGACGCCCAGTGCGGCAGGTTCGACGCTCAATCCGTCGAGCTGACTCAACGTCTGCACTGGAGATCGTCCCATGAACATCCGCACGCTGCTGATGACTTCCGCCCTCGCCTGCACCGCGTTTACTGGTCTTGCGCAGGCCAACGACACGTCGTCCTCGCAAGCCACCCCCTATCACTACGGTATGCCGCTGAACATCGGCAAAGTGGTCGCCCTGACTGAGCCGAACACACTGGAATGCAAAGTGATCACGGCCGATATGAAGTACATCGATACGTCAGGCAAGCCTGAAGAAATCAGCTACCGGAAGCTTTCTGACGCGTGCAGTTATCAGAACTGACGGAAAGCTCTGATTTAGCACTTTGCGGTACACCTGTGAGGGATCAGGCGCTATGCTTTGGCGCCTCCCTCACTGCCGCAAGGATTCGCCATGCAGTTATCGTTTCGCACTCTGTCGACCTTCACTTCCCTTCTGTGTTTTCTGCTGGCCCTGGTCTGGGGTTTGATGCCGCAATGGTTATTGGCGATCTGGAGTATTGAATTTTCATCGGCGGCAGGGTTTGTTGCGCGGCGCAGTGCGGTGCTGTTCGCGGCGTTGGGTGTGATGTTTTATATGGTTCGAAACGAGGCGCCGTCCGTGACCCGCAATGCGCTGAGCACCGGGTTTACCGTCGGGTGTTTTGGTCTGGCAGTGCTGGGTTTCGGCGAATGGCTCAATGGCCATGCCGGGCCGGGCATATTGCTGGCTGTGGTGGTCGAGTCGGCGCTGGGACTGGGGTTTATCCAGACCCGGCGCGTATCAGCAGAACTCGAAACGGCTGGTTAAAGCGCTTTTTTGTCGGGATGCAGTGTCTGACTCGCTTCCCGATGCTGCATCTCAGAGCGTAGACCGGCAATCAGGTCGTTTATTTCACGGCAACCGTTCAGGTGCTTGGCATCTATCCCGGTCTTTATCAAATCAAGGTGATCGGTTTCACGGTCGGAATACACCTTGACGGTCATCGACAGGTCCGGCGACAGCGTGCATTGACAGCGTTTCGGCAGAAAACTGCTTTCGACGATATTGCGAAGTTCCAAGGCAGAAAGAAACATGGCGACCCTCTCCTAATTGTGAGACTGCCAATTAATATCCAACGTCGGCGGTTGTTGAGATCTCCCGCTTTATTTCCTTTGCGGGCTTCTGCGTCTCAACAACGGACCGTTTTCTCGTTCCACAGCTGACTCAATATTGTCCCGGTCAACCTAAGAACTGCTTGAGCATAAAACATGCCGAAAATTTCGCCGTGCAGCTCATCGGCAAATCAATGATTTAGCGGATTTGCCTATAAATGGCTTCATGCAATCTGCAAGAAAGCGCCCCTCCAGCCCTGCAATTTGCATACAACCCCGGGCGGATTTGCATTGGTGGCGGGCGACGGTAAGAATGCGCCTTTCAATCCAGTATCTGCTGACTTTACTCACACGCAAGGAGGCATCATGGGTTCATTGACCTGCATCACTACCGCTGGGCTGATTGTGGCCGGATTGTCCGGCGCGGCCCATGCCGCCAAACTCGAAACGGTCGCGCCGTTTCCCAAAGCCGAGAGCGACTTTACCCGCCAGGTCATTCATGTAGCGCCGCAGCCCCAGGAAGAAAACTTCCAGGTCGAGGTGCTGGCCGGCAAGACCCTGACCGTGGACTGCAATCGCCAACGCCTCGGCGGTATCCTTGAAGAAAAAAACCTTGAAGGCTGGGGCTACCCCTTTTACCGCCTGGAAAAAGTCATCGGCCCGATGAGCACGATGATGGCCTGCCCCGACGGCAAGCCTAAAAAGGAGTTCGTACCGGTGGTCGGTGACGGCTTCATGCTTCGTTACAACAGCAAGTTGCCGATCGTGCTCTACGTGCCCAAGGACGTCGAAGTCCGCTATCGGATCTGGTCGGCGTCGAGCAAGGTCGAGAAAGCCGTCCAGGAATAATCTTTCACAGGAGCACGACTTTGATTACCTGCCACGTCAGATATGTGATCGATCCCTACCAACTGGACGCGTTCGAAACCTACGCCAAGGCCTGGCTGGGTATCGTCGAACGTCTCGGCGGCACGCACCACGGATATTTCCTGCCTTCCGAGGGCGCGAGCAATATCGCTTACTGCCTGTTCAGTTTTCCTTCATTGGCCGATTATGAAAGTTATCGCCACATCGCAATGACCGACGCCGAAAGCACCGCGCTGGTCGCCTCTCTGGTCGAGAAGAAGTTCATTGTCAGCTACGAGCGGACCTTCCTGCGCCCGCTGTTGCCCTGATGTTCCTCACGCTGAGACGCCGCTCAAAGCGGCGCGCTCCGCGACATGCCGCAGACTGTCAAAGTTGATATTTGCGCCCGAGTCGATCGCCACCAGCGTTTGACCACGCACACCAGTCCGAGCGATGTATTTTTTTATTCCGGCCACCGCCAAAGCGCCGGAGGGTTCGGTGATCGAGCGGGTATCGTCGTAGATATTCTTGATGGCGGCGCAGAGTTCGTCATTGCTGACCGTCAATACCTCATCAACGCAGAACCGACACACCTCGAATCCATAAGCGCCGATCTGCGCTACTGCCACGCCATCGGCGAACGTTCCCACGTTGGGCAGTACAACCCGCTCTCCTGCCCGCAATGCAGCGTACAAACAGGCGGAATGCTCTGACTCGACGCCAATGATGCGGACTTCAGGGCGCAGGTATTTGACGTACGCCGCGATGCCGGCGATCAGCCCTCCACCGCCCACCGGGACGAAGATCGCGTCCAGCGGGCCTTGATGCTGGCGCAGGATCTCCATGGCGACAGTGCCCTGCCCCGCAATCACGTCCGGATCGTCGAACGGCGACACGAAGGTGCGACCGGTTTGTTCGGCCAGGCGCAGGGCGTATTCGAGGGCGAACGGGAAACTTTCGCCATGCAGTACAGCATCGGCACCGCGACTGCGCACCCCGAGCACTTTCAATTCTGGCGTCGTGCAGGGCATGACGATGGTGGCGGCAATCCCCAACTCGCGCGCCGCCAACGCCACACCTTGGGCGTGATTGCCCGCCGACGCGGTGATCACGCCGTGAGCCTTTTGCGCATCGCTCAGTTGCACCAGCTTGTTGTAGGCGCCGCGGATCTTGAATGAAAAGGTCGGCTGCAAGTCTTCGCGCTTGAGCAGGATCTGATTGCCCAAGGCCTCGGACAGCGCGGGCGCCGGTTGCAACAGTGTGCGCACCGCCAACTCATACACCGGCGCGGCGAGGATCTTTTTCACGTAGTGCTCAAGCAAAGCCTGCTGGGCGGTGGTGCTGCTCATGGTCGTCTCCTGACGTTGATCGGAGCCCAGGAGACAGAAAGTAAAAACCCGCCTCTAGGGCGGGTTGGGTGCTGCAGTCGTGAGCTAGCCCGCCAGATAAGGAATGGCGGTAATAATGCTTGGCTGGCAGCGCGATACGGTGAAAGTCATGGCTGGAAATTAGCCGGGCGTTGATGGCAAGTCAATGGTCAATTTTCTTCGGCCTCTGTAGGCTGGCGACTCTGCTCATTGTCCCAAGGAAGGAAACCATGAAGTCTGTCGCCCTGCCCCTTATTGCCCTGATCGCCTTTGCCGGTTACACCGTTTCAGTGATTCTCCAGGCGGAGCAGTCGCTGATCGATTTCGGCATCAGCCTGATGTCACGCCCGGATACTGCGCAGGTGGTGATTGATCTTTATCTGTTGGCGACGCTAGCGGGAATCTGGATGTACAGGGATGCGCGCGGGCGTGGGCAGTCGGCGGTTTCAGTGCTGCCGTATTTGTTGATCACGGCAGTTTTTGTGTCTGTCGGGCCGTTACTGTATCTCGTGGTTCGGGGGTTAAAGAACCGTAAGAGTTGTATTGATGCGGGCCAGCGAGTTTGATCCAAAGTAGTGTTGTGATGCTGATAGAGCCTTCGCGGGCAAGCCTCGCTCCTACATTGGTTTGCATTCCCCTGTAGGAGCGAGGCTTGCCCGCGAAGGAGGCCTGAAAGCCGACACCATCATTTCGCCAGACGCCTGAGCCCAAGCACCATCACCCCCGCCCCAATCATCATCGCCGTCAGAAACAACGGATACGACACCCACCACGGCGTGTCCCCGGTCATCATGCTGAATTCGGACATGCCGCCAATGCTCGCAATCAGGTTCAGCGGCAGAAACACCACGTTAATTAATGTCAGTTTGCGCAGCAGGTTGTTCATGCTGTTGTTCATCAGGTTGCCCCGGGCGTCGATCAGCCCGGAGAACACCGTGGAGTAGATTTCCGCCTGTTTGTAGCACTGGTTGTTTTCGATGATCAGGTCGTCGATCAGGCCGATGGCTTCGGCGCTGAAGTGTTCCTTGGCCGCGTGGTTGCGCAGCCGCGTCAGCACCGCGCCGTTACTGTGAATCGCATTGATGTAATAGATCAGGCTTTCGCTGAGGTTGAACATCTGGATCAGGTGCTGGTTCTGCATCGACGCGTTGAATTTCTGCTGCAACTCCCGCGCAACCAACTTGATTACCTTCAAGTGACCCAGATAGTGATGGATGTTGTTGAACAGCAGGTCGAGCAACACATCCAGCGGCGTGTTCAACCGTTGCCGGGTGCCGAGTCCGTGCAGCGGCGTGTCGTCGGTGGCGATTACCAGTAATCGCTGCGCAGAAAACAACAGGCCACACGACGACACTTCAAAGGCCAGGCTGCCGGCGCCGGAGTAATTCTCCGGGCGCTTCCAGATCAGGAACAGGTTGTCGGGGTGAAACTCGATGCGCGACACCTCGTCAGGGTCCAGGGCCGAGGCCAGCGCATGCTCATCAAGCTTGAAGTGGCTATGCAACAAGTCTCGCTCGGCGGCATCGGGATTGCTGAACAGCATCACTTCGGCATCGAGTCGTTCGACCGATTGCAGCGCGCCACCAGCCAGTTGAAAGCTTTTGATCATCGGCCGATCACCAGGCCTGGCCGCGACGTTTCAGTTCCAGCCGACGGACGAACTCCTCCAGCACCAGCGAGTACAGATCGTCCTGCAGGTACGCGTCTTCGATGCCGGCGTCCATGTTCGGGTTGTCGTTGACTTCGATCACCACCACCTTGTCGCCGGACTGCTTGAGGTCCACGCCGTAGAGGCCGTCGCCGATTAGGTTGGCGGTTTTCACGGCCAGGTCGACCACGGCTCGCGGGGCTTCGTGGACCGCCAGGGTGCGGCATTCGCCGTTGATGTCCTGGCCCTTGGCCTTGTGGTTGTAGATTTGCCAATGGCCCTTGGACATGAAGTATTGGCAGGCGAAGATCGGTTTGCGGTTGAGTACGCCGATGCGCCAGTCGTATTCGGTGTAGAAGAATTCCTGAGCCAGCAACAGCACTGAGTGTTCGAACAGTTCGGCGGTCGCTTCGAGCAAGGCTTGCTGGCTTTCGACCTTGATCACGCCCCGGGAGAAACAGCCGTCGGGGATCTTCAGCACCAAGGGAAAACCCAGGCGTTCGCCGACCCGTTCGAAATCTTCCGGTCGATCCTTGTAGAGGATTTCGGTGGCGGGCATGCCGAGTTGATGGCTCTTAAGCAGATCGGTCAGGTAGACCTTGTTGGTGCAGCGCAGGATCGACGCCGGGTCGTCCATCACCACCAACCCTTCGCTCTCGGCTTTTTTCGCAAAGCGATAGGTGTGGTTGTCGACGCTGGTGGTCTCGCGGATCAGCAGGCCGTCGTATTCGGCGATCCGTGCGTAGTCCTTGCGCTCGATCAGCTCGACATCGATGCCCAAGGTCTTGCCGACGCGTACGAAGTTGTCCAGCGCCTTCGCGTTAGAGGGCGGCAACGCTTCCTGCGGATCATGCAGGATGGCCAGGTCATAACGGGCCAAACGCCGTGAGCGCGGCACACGCCAGATCTTACGACTGAAACTGTCCAGCGAGTTGGCGAATTGATCTTCCTGGTCTTCGCGCAACTTATGCAAGGCGCCAGACTTTATACCTTCGATGTGCCAGCCATTAGTTCGGCGAAACTCAACTAATAATATTGGACACGGAAACACTTCAAATAACTGTCGCGCCAGATCCTGCAACGGCTCGATATTGGTTTTGCCAAAATACAACGTCAAGGTAAAGCCTTCGGTATCGCTGTAAAGATGATTGCTCAGGGCTTTTTCCAGAGGTTTATCCAGGTCGTCCAGTGCCAGGCCGTACAGGGATTTGCGGGTCAATTCGCTGATGGTCCGCACCGACGGAATGACTTTGTGCCCTCGCGCTTCGGCCAGCAACGAGCAGTAATAACCGTGCCCCAGGTACTTGTAGCTGCGGCACAGGTTGATAACCTGGACCCGTTTTTCCTGGTCGTTGTCCCGTGTCTGCTCGAGGTATTCCTGGGCGCTGACAATGTCTTCGCTGGGGAAATACGAGGCCCAGTCTTCCTTGCGTTCGACGATGATAATCAACTGACTTGAAGTTCTGCCTGCGTCATTTAAATAAGTTGCTGCCGGCAAAGTTTGCTCGGATACTTCGCGCCAATGACCTTGTACCGCTGACATAGTGATTGATCCGTTGGAGAACAAGACCTTTCCTATTAAGCACGAACTTTTTCGAAAGTCCCGTTTCGTTACGCAACTTTTACGGCGGTCATATGAATACTGTCTTTCGCTTGGCGGTAGTTGAAGACTTACCCGCGCTGCTGGAACTGGAACAGCAATGTTTCACCACGGACCGGCTCAACAGTCGCAACTTTATGTGGATGATCACCCGGGCCCACGGGCAGCTGTTGGTGGCCCAGCGTGGCGAGCAATTGGTCGGTTACGCGGTGGTGCTGTTTCACCGGGGCACTTCGCTGGCGCGGCTTTACTCGATTGCCATCGCGACCGGGGCGCGCGGCAGCGGACTGGGCAAGCAGTTGCTCGAACGCATCGAATCCTGTGCCCTTGAGCATGATTGCGCCTACTTGCGCCTTGAAGTGCGTATCGACAATCCGGCGGCGATTGCCTTGTATGAGCGCAACGGCTACCGGCGTTTCGCGCTGATTCATGACTATTACCAGGATCACGCTGATGCGCTACGCCTGGAAAAACGCATCCTTGAGCACCGCGATTCGCGCAACATCAAGGTCCCGTGGTACCGACAAACCACAGATTTCACCTGCGGCCCGGCCTGCTTGCTGATGGCCATGGGCGCGCTGCAAGGCGAGCGATGGCTGGAGCGTCGCGAAGAACTGCAAATCTGGCGCGAGGCGACGACGGTGTTCATGACCTCAGGCCATGGTGGCTGCAGCCCTCAAGGGTTGGCGCTGGCGGCCTGGCGCCGGGGTTTTCGGGTGCGGCTGCAGCTGAGTACGCAAGGCCCATTGTTTCTGGACGGCGTGCGCGATGAGCATAAAAAAGACGTAATGCGGTTGGTGCACGACGAGTTCACCGCACAGTTAGAAGAGACGGATGTGGAACGAGTGATCGGCGGCCCGCTGGATCTGCCACGGTTACTGAACGATGGCGGGCAACCGCTGGTGCTGATCAGCAGCTATCGGCTGACCCGCTCCAAGGCACCTCATTGGGTGATCGTCACTGATTGCGATGATGAATTCGTCTACCTGCACGACCCGGATGTGGACCACAGCCAGCATCGCCAACCGATGGATTGCCAGCATTTGCCGGTCAGCCACAGCGAGTTCGAGAAGATGTGCAGCTTTGGCCGGGGCAAGCTTCGGGCGTCGGTGATCTTGTATGCCCGATCATGAGCGACACAAAACCCTGTAGCAGCTGCCGTAGGCCGAAAGATCAAAAGATCGCAGCCTCGTTTCACTCGACAGCTCCTACAAGGAATACGCCGTCCACCCTGTAGGAGCTGTCGAGTGAAACGAGGCTGCGATCTTTTGATCTTTCGCAGCCTTCGGCAGCTGCTACAGGGGGGAGAGTTACTTCAGGCCTAACTTGTACAAGCCGCCCTCGTCCTCATCGGTCAGCACATACAGATAACCATCCGGCCCCTGCCGCACATCGCGAATGCGCTTGTTGAGTTCGCCGAGCAAGCGTTCCTCGTGAACCACTTTGTCGCCATCGAACTGCAAACGGATCAACTCCTGGCTCACCAGCGCACCGATGAACACGTTGTGTTGCCAGACCTTGAAGCGATCCGCATCGTAGAACGCCATGCCGCTGAGGCCGGGGGACTTTTCCCAGACATGGTGCGGCGCCACGGTGCCTTCAGCGGTCTTGCCCTTGGCTTCCGGGATCGGCTGGCCGGAATAGTTGATGCCGTGGGTCGCCACCGGCCAACCGTAATTTTTGCCGCGTTCGACGATGTTGATTTCATCTCCGCCCTGAGGGCCATGCTCGTTCTCCCAGAGGACGCCGGTCCACGGATTGAGCGCCGCGCCTTGCGGATTGCGCTGGCCATAGGACCAGATTTCCGGGCGCACGCCGGCTTGGCCGACAAAGGGGTTATCGTCCGGCACCTTGCCGTCAGGATAGATCCGCACGACCTTGCCTTGCAGCTTGTCGAGGTCCTGGGCGGTCGGCCGATCGTTGTTTTCGCCAAGGGTGATGAACAGATAGCCGTCGCGGTCGAACACCAGTCGCGAGCCGAAGTGATTGCCGACTGAAAGCTTGGGCTCCTGACGGAAAATCACTTTGAAGTCCTTGAGGGTTTTCAGGTCCTCGGACAATTGTCCTCGCCCTACTGCCGTACCGGCCTTGTCCCCTGCACCTCCACCCTCGGCGTAAGACAGATAAATCGTGCGGTCCTGCTTGAAGTCGGGCGACAGCACCACGTCCAGCAAGCCGCCCTGCCCCTTGGCCCAGACCTTTGGCACACCATCGATCGGTGCCGACAGCTTGCCGTCGTAACCGACCACCCGCAGGTTGCCGGGCCGTTCAGTGACCAGCATGCCCTTGCGATCCGGCAGGAACGCCAGGGCCCATGGATGTTCAAGGCCCTCGGCAACTTGCGTGACCTCAAGAGTGCCCTGTTCGCTTTTCATTTCCTGGGGCTGCGCCGCGAGAACGGGCGCCGTGGCGGAGATCAGTACGCTGGCGCAGAAGGTGGCCAAGAGGGTTTTACGCAACATGCACGATTCCTTTTGTCGTTCGAATGGCTGGCAAGAACGCTGTCCTGCCGTTCAACGGTTGCTGGTGTCGGCGTCTCGATGTGGCGGATTGGGAATGAATTTCGGTGGGCTGGCGGGCACCGTCGGGTTCTGGGGATAGCGATTGCCGATGCCGCCGTTATCCAGCGTGGGTGGCCGCGGCACGGGCACGGTGTTCGGCCCGCGAATGACTGGAGCGCTGGGCTGCGTGCCCTGCATGCTATTGGGATTGGCCCGGCGGATCGGGCTGTTGTAAGGATTGTTATTGCCGATGCCCGTTGGACTTTGGGCCAGCAGCAATGACGACGATGGCGATGCCTGGGCCAACTGACTCAACAGGCCACTGAATGCCAGTACGGTGCAGGCGAGCACGAATCGGTTCATGGTAGGCCTCCGGGCGTCAGGGTGGATAGGATCTTCGATAGCACGCTACGCCGGGGGTTCGGATTTGTTAACTAAAACCTCTTTCACAAGATGTAACACCAGTTGACGGCCCAACAGGACCGGGCCGCAGCCCGCTGAAACTTTTGCGCCGCGCCGCGGGTCACCTGAACACATCACTTGCGAGTAGACGACCATGGCACGGGCAATCTGGAAAGGCGCAATCAGTTTCGGGCTGGTGCATATCCCTGTGGCGCTGGTCTCGGCGACCTCTTCGCAAGGGGTGGATTTCGACTGGCTCGACAGTCGCAGCATGGACCCGGTGGGTTACAAGCGCGTCAACAAGGTCACCGGCAAGGAAGTCACCAAGGAAAATATCGTCAAAGGTGTGCAGTACGAAAAGGGCCGTTACGTGGTGCTTAGCGAGGAGGAGATCAAGTCGGCGCACCCGTTATCCACACAGACGATCGATATCTTTTCCTTTGTCGACGCCGAACAGATTCCTCTGCAAAACATCGACACGCCCTACTACCTGGCGCCGGATAAACGCGGTGGCAAGGTGTATGCGCTGTTGCGCGAAACCCTCAGCAAGACCAATAAGGTCGCCCTCGCCCACGTTGTCCTGCATACCCGTCAGCACTTGGCGGCGTTGATGCCGCTGGAATCGGCGATGGTGCTGGTGATGCTGCGCTGGCCTGCCGAAGTGCGCAGCCTGGATACGCTGGAGTTGGGCACTGAAGTGACCAAACCCGAACTGGCCAAGGGCGAACTCGACATGGCCAAGCGTCTGGTGCAGGACATGAGCGCGGACTGGAAACCCGAGGATTACCGCGACAGTTTTGAAGACAAGATCATGGCACTTGTCGAGAAGAAGGCGAATGAAGGCAAGATCGAGGATGTGGAAACGGCGACTGGTGAAGAGGAGCGTAAAACGGCGGATGTGATTGATTTGACTGAGTTGCTTAAACGCAGTTTGGGGGGCAAGAGTGCCGGCAAGGCCAAACCGGCGGCGAAACCGGCTACGCAGAAAAAAGCCACGAAGACGTCTCGTGGCTGATTATTGTATTTGCAGTGAGTCTATCGGCCCCTTCGCGAGCAAGCCCGCTCCCACTTTAGATCGCGGTCTACTGTGGGAGCAGGCTTGCTCGCGAAGGGGCCATACGCTGCAACACACCATTCAGATCAGTACAAAAAATGCCAGCAACCCGCCAAAAATCGCCCACTTCTCAAGGTAATAAAGTTTGCGATTACGCTTCTTCAGCGCCTTGCCCCGCAGGCGAATCTTGTAGATTTTGGCGAACAGGCGGTTGATGCCTCCGGTCTTGTCACCCGCATCATTCGGTGCGCCCGCCGCGGACATCACGTTACGGCTGAACCAGCCGTTAAATGCCGCCGCCCAGCGATATTTCATCGGCCGCTCGACGTCGCAGAACAGAATGATGCGGTTCTGCTGGGTGGTGTTTTCGGCGTAGTGAATGAAGGTCTCGTCGAACATCACCGCTTCACCGTCGCGCCAGTGGTAGCTCTCACCATCGACGTTGATGTAGCAACCGGCATCGTTCGGCGTTTCCAGGCCCAGGTGATAACGGTAAGAACCGGCGTAGGGATCACGGTGGCGGACCAGTTTGGACCCCGGCGGCAACTCGGCGAACATCGCGGCTTTGATCGACCCGATGCTTTGCACCAGCTCAGTGGTACGCGGGCAAAGTTTCGTTGCCGAAGGATGGCTGTCGCCGTACCACTTCAGGTAGAAGCGCTTCCAGCCGGTCTTGAAGAACGAGTTGAAACCGACATCGTCGTATTGGTTCGAACGCTTGATCTCGCCGGCCTTGAGCAGGTTCTGACCTTCGGCGCGAATTTCTTCCCAGTGTTCCTGCAACGGGCTCAGGTCCGGGAAATCGGCCGGGTTAAGGTAAGGCTTGTTGGGGATTTTCGAGAACAGATAAAGGAAGCAATTGATCGGCGCGAGAAACGACGAGTGATCGCTCAGTTGGCGGCCCAGCTTGTGGCGCACCCGACCACGCAGGTGGACGTAGGCAATGGATACTACATAGATAGCGGCAATGATCAGTTTCACAGAAATCGTCACACGTCAGAGGTGAACAAACTGCTTCCCCCGCCAACCCGGCGGCCCAGGGGTCTTGTGCAGCGTCTGAATACGAAAGAGCGGTCCCGGTGGCGCGTCCTTGAGCCTGCGCCGACGGTCGGCGCCTGATGAAAAGTGGCATTTTAGTCTCATTTTGTAACCAATAGTTAACCTTCAAATGTGAAAATCTGTCCGCTGGTGCCACCAAAGCGCCCGCGCGACCTCAACGCCCTATCGTTTAAAGAGCCAGACCAGTACAATCGCCGCCAAACATTACGCGCCCCCCTTGGTTGATACGGGAATGAACCCCGTCTCAGCGCACTTCGACTCGGGCCAAGCGCTCCAACTGCTGCTGTCCACTTATTGCCAGATGGACCTTCCGCTTCTGACCGGGATGCATTTCCCGTGGTTTGAAAACCGGAAACGGGTACTGAATCGGTACTGCCGCAACCCTAGCTACTCTGAATGCTTCGCAGGAAAAACCTTTGATCTCTACAGCTAACATCACGATGCAGTTCGGCGCCAAGCCGCTATTCGAAAACGTTTCGGTCAAATTCGGCGCGGGCAACCGCTACGGTCTGATCGGCGCCAACGGTTGCGGCAAGTCGACCTTCATGAAAATCCTCGGTGGCGACCTCGAGCCATCCGGCGGCCAGGTCATGCTCGAACCGAACGTGCGTCTGGGTAAATTGCGCCAGGACCAGTTCGCCTACGAAGAATTCACCGTGATCGATACCGTGATCATGGGTCACGAAGAGCTGTGGAAGGTTAAAGCCGAGCGCGACCGTATCTACTCGCTGCCGGAAATGACCGAAGAAGACGGCATGGCTGTGGCCGAGCTGGAAACCGAATTCGCCGAAATGGACGGCTACACCGCCGAATCCCGTGCCGGTGAACTGTTGCTGGGCCTGGGTATCGGCATCGAGCAGCACTTCGGCCCGATGAGCGAGGTTTCCCCAGGCTGGAAACTGCGCGTATTGCTGGCTCAGGCGCTGTTCTCCGATCCTGAAGTGCTGTTGCTCGACGAACCGACCAACCACCTGGACATCAACACCATCCGCTGGCTGGAAAACATTCTGACCCAGCGCTCCAGCCTGATGATCATCATCTCTCACGACCGTCACTTCCTGAACAGCGTGTGCACCCACATGGCTGACCTGGATTACGGCGAGCTGCGTCTGTTCCCGGGTAACTACGACGAATATATGACCGTGGCGACCCAGTCCCGCGAGCAGTTGCTGTCGGACAACGCCAAGAAGAAAGCACAGATTTCCGAGCTGCAATCGTTTGTCAGCCGCTTCTCGGCCAACGCCTCGAAAGCCAAGCAGGCCACTTCCCGCGCCAAGGCGATCGACAAGATCCAGCTGGCCGAGGTCAAGCCTTCGAGCCGCGTGAGCCCGTTCATCCGTTTCGAACAAACCAAGAAGCTGCACCGTCAGGCGGTCATCGTCGAGCGCATGGCCAAAGGCTTCGACGGCAAGACATTGTTCAAGGACTTCAGCTTCCAGGTTGAAGCCGGCGAGCGCGTGGCGATCATCGGCCCGAACGGTATCGGCAAAACCACCCTGCTGCGCACCCTGGTCAACGAACTGACCCCGGATGCCGGCACCGTGAAGTGGACCGACGCCGCGGAACTGGGCTACTACGCCCAGGACCACGCTCACGACTTCGAAGACGACTGCAACCTGTTCGACTGGATGGGCCAATGGACTCAGGGCGGCGAGCAAATCGTTCGCGGCACCCTCGGTCGCATGCTGTTCTCCAACGACGAAATCCTCAAGTCGGTCAAGGTCATCTCCGGTGGTGAGCAAGGTCGCATGCTGTTCGGCAAGCTGATCCTGCAAAAGCCGAACGTGCTGATCATGGACGAACCGACCAACCACTTGGACATGGAATCCATCGAAGCGCTGAACCTGGCGCTGGAAAACTACCCGGGCACGCTGATCTTCGTCAGCCACGACCGTGAGTTCGTATCGTCGTTGGCGACCCGCATTATCGAACTCAGCCCTAGCGGCGTGATCGACTTCAGCGGTACTTACGATGACTACCTGCGTAGCCAGGGCGTTGTGTTCTAAATAGACGCTGCTTTATATGAAAGCCCTGTCCTTGTGACGGGGCTTTTTGTTTTTAAGATCAAAAGATCGCAGCCTCGTTTTACTCGACAGCTCCTACAGCGGAATGTGGTTGCCGATCGTCCGCGTATGTCCGTCGATCGAAATTCCTGTAGGAGCTGTCGAGTGAAACGAGGCTGCGATCTTTTGATTTTAGTTAGCCTGCTTCCTTTTATTTCCCACCCACGCCATGATGCAACTCTCCCACCGCCGCCCGCGAACGAGCCGTCATGTCAGTGCAGCAACTGCCACCGCAAAGCTCCATGGCGATCACCCTGCAGATCGTCTCCATCGTTTTTTATACCTTTATTGCGTTCCTCTGCATCGGCCTGCCGATTGCGGTGTTGCCGGGCTATGTCCATGAGCAGCTGGGTTTCAGCGCGATCATCGCCGGGTTGACCATCGGCTCCCAATACCTGGCCACGCTACTCAGTCGACCCATGGCCGGACGTATGTCGGACACCATTGGCACCAAACGGGCGATTGTTTACGGTTTGTCGGGGATTGTGTTGAGTGGCGTGTTGACGTTGATTTCGACGCTGCTACAGGGCTTTCCGCTGCTGAGCCTGTTGATCCTGATTGCCGGGCGCTTGTTGCTCGGCATCGCCCAAGGCTTGATTGGCGTGGGCACGATCAGTTGGTGCATGGGCCAGGTCGGCGCGGAACACACCGCGCGTTCGATTTCGTGGAACGGCATTGCGTCTTACGGCGCCATTGCGATCGGTGCGCCGCTGGGCGTGGTGATGGTCGCCGAATACGGCTTCGCCAGCCTGGGGATAGCACTTTCACTGTTGGCCCTGGCCGCGCTGTTGCTGATCCGCAACAAACCTTCGGTGCCGGTGATTCGCGGCGAACGCCTGCCGTTCTGGGCGGTGTTCGGGCGCATTGCGCCGTTTGGCGCGAGCCTGAGCCTGGCGTCCATCGGTTACGGCACCCTGACCACCTTTATTACCCTCTACTACGTCAGTCGTGGCTGGACCGGCGCGGCCTGGTGCCTGACGGTCTTCGGCATCTGCTTTATTTTGTCGCGATTGCTGTTTATCTCCGCAATCAGCCGCTTCGGCGGGTTCACCTCGGCGATTGCCTGCATGAGCATTGAAACCGTGGGCCTGGTGCTGCTGTGGCTCGCGCCCTCGACCGCTTATACGCTGATCGGCGCGGGTCTGGCCGGGTTTGGTCTGTCACTGGTGTACCCGGCGCTGGGGGTTGAAGCGATCAAGCAAGTGCCCAACTCCAGTCGCGGCGCAGGCTTGAGCGCTTATGCAGTGTTTTTCGATCTGGCGCTGGCGATTGCCGGGCCATTGATGGGCGCGGTGGCGTTGAACCTGGGGTATTCGTGGATTTTCTTCAGTGCGGCGATGTTGTCGGTGACCGGGCTTGGCCTGACCTTATTACTGAAACGCCGCGCCATAACCTGACACCCAAAAATCCCTGTAGGAGCTGTGTAGGAGCTGTGTAGGAGCTGTCGAGTGAAACGAGGCTGCGATCTTTTGATCTTGCTTTTAAAAGATCAAGATCAAGATCAAAAGATCGCAGCCTCGTTTCACTCGACAGCTCCTACACAGCTCCTACACGGGCCTTCAGGAATTTCACTGGTCGGCGGTTTGCATTCCGGCTCGGGTCGGTTTGCCGAGGGCATGGGAGAAAAACCGCCCGGCTTCGGACACCATGTTGCGATGGATGTCTTCGCGGTCGACGCCGTCGGCATCGGTGCACAGCGCCGGCATGGCGGCGATCTGCTCTTCGTTGCAAGGCGCCATGAACACGAAGTGCCCTGCCCCCGCGAGCAATTTGAAGTCCGGCGCGATCGGCAGTTTGCGCGCCAGGGCGGCGGCGTTTTTGTCGAATGCCACGAGTTTGTCGCCATCGCCGCTGTAAAGCAGCACGGGCACATGCACGTCGGCCAGGGTGTGGCGGCCGAATTTCAAACTCAGCGGCGCCATCAGCAGCAACGCATGCACGCGGGGATCCGCCACCGGCTGCAAGTCATCACGGTCGACAATCAACTCGCCTTGGGTGTTGCAGGCATCGCGGTCGTCCGGGCGTTCCTGGCAGTAGCGACGCAGACGATCCAGGTCAGGCGTCGCGCCGGACAGGATCAACGCCGTCTCGCCCCCTGCCGAATACCCGATCACGCCGACCTGATCGGCATTAACGAAAGGCGCGAGCATGCGGTCGCCCAGGGTCGCGGTAATGGCTTCGGAGATCTGGATGGGCCGACCGTAAAGGTTACTCAACGTACCGAGGCGGCTGTGGTCTTTGGAGTTGTCACCGGGATGGATCACCGCCACCACCACAAACCCTTTGCGCGCCAGCGAGGTGGCGAGGTCGTGCAGCGCAAGGGGTGTTCCGGTGTTGCCGTGAGACAGCATCAGCATCGGGAAACGACCCATCGCAACGCGGGTGTCTTCGCCGGCTTCGACCGTGTAACCCTCTATTTTGCTGGTGTGTTCCCGGTCGCTGGAGGGATAGAACGCGATGGCGCGCATCGGCTGCAAATCCAGCGGGTCGAGAAAACTCATCTCATGGAAGCCGACGCTCCAGTGAGGACGTAACCCAGGCGCGGCGTGCACTGAATTCAGGCTGCTGAGCAGGCAAATCAGAAACGTTGCACAAAGACGCACCATGGGATGCCCCACCTTGTTACTGAACCGGAGTCGGTAACCCTCGACTGCATAACCCGGGCCACAATCTGTAATGGCCAGAAACAAAAAACTCCGTATCTGGCACTTGCGTGATCAGAATACAGAGTTTTTTGGGTGATGCCTGAGCTGTTTGAGTTCTTTACGCGAGTCTTACGCAGCGGCGAACAACTGCTCGCTGATTTGCGTGTGAGCATCGCTCATGGCTTTGGTGCGCACTTCGTCACCGTAGGCCAGACCGTGGGCGCGAACGAACTCGATGTCGGTGATGCCGATGAAGCCGAACAGCACCTTCAAGTACTCTTCGTGGGCAACGCCAGTCGCTTGGCCGGCATGCAGACCGCCGGAAGTAGAAACGATCACGACTTTCTTGCCACCGCACAGGCCTTCAGGGCCGGCTTCGGTGTAACGGAAGGTCTGACCGGCAACGGCAATGCGGTCGATCCAGGCCTTGAGTTGGGTTGGAATGGTGAAGTTGTACATCGGCGCTGCGATGACAACGGCGTCGGCAGCGAGGAATTCGGCCAGGGTGGTGGCGCTCAGTTCGGCTTCATGCTGTTGCGCAGCGTTGCGCAATTCAGCGGTGGTGCCGGCGGCAACCAGGGTGGTGGCGGAGAAATGGCTGATGGCGTCTGCGGCCAGGTCGCGGTAAGTCACCACGGCGGTTGGCTCGGCGGCTTGCCAGGCTTTGACGACTTCGCTGCTCAGCAGACGGGAAGCCGAGTTGTCACCAAGAATGCTCGAATCGATATGCAACAGTTTCATAAGGGATCTCCAGGTGAGGATCGCCACCGGGCGATCTGATGGGGAGGATCCTACAGATGAAACCAATAGCTGATTAGTCCGCAACAATGCGATAGTTCGTCCCACTGATAGAACAATCGGATGTCCAATCATGCAAGACCTCAACGACCTCTACTATTTCGCCAAGGTGGTCGAAGCCGGCGGCTTCGCTGCAGCCGGGCGTTTGCTGGGGATTCCCAAGTCCCGGCTGTCGCGGCGCATTGCCGAGCTGGAAGAACGCCTCGGCGCACGCCTGCTGCAACGCACCACACGCCAACTCAAGTTGACGGCCGTGGGCGAACGTTACCTGCGGCACTGTCAGGCGATGCTGCTGGAAGCGGAGATGGCCGATGAAGCCGTGGCCAGTATGTCCAGCGAACCTCGGGGGCGCTTGCGGGTGTCCTGCCCCGTCGGCCTGGCCCACGAAATGTTGCCGATGGTGATCAGCAGATTTCTTGAAAAATACCCCCAGGTGCAACTGGAAGTGATGCTGATCAATCGCCGGGTCGATCTGGTCACCGAAGGTGTCGATGTTGCGCTGCGGGTCCGGGATTTAGGTGACGAGGACCCGCTGCTGGTGACCCGTCGGCTGCGCCAGGCACAGATGGCGATGGTCGCCAGCCCGGCCTTCCTGCATGAGCGTGAGATCAACCACCCCGAAGACCTGAAAACCTTGCCGGTGCTCGGCGCGCTTGAAGCCGACCGCATGGTGCACATTCGCATGCTCGATCAACAGGGCAAAAGCTATGACTTGAGCCTGGAAGCGCGATTGGGCATCGACGATTTCATCGTGCGCAAGGCGTGCACGCTCGCCGGCCAGGGTTTTACCATGCTGCCGATGATGTATTGCGAACAGGAACTGGAAAATGGCTCGCTGGTGCAGTTGCTGCCCGATTGGTCATTGCCTGGCGGCTGGCTGCAAGCGGTCTACCCTCATCGGCGCGGGGTGATGCCGGCCGTGCGCGCCTGGATCGACCATTTGATCGAATCATTCAATGCCTGTGGGGACCGATTGATATGAAGGCTGGACGCATGAGCGAAGAGGACGTCGCGCAATTCTGCCTCGCGCTGCCCGGTGCGCGGGAAGACTATAAATGGGGAGGCGTACGGGTGTTTTCGATTGCCGGGAACAAGATGTTCGCCTTGCAGAACCTGCGCGGTGATTCACTGGCCTTCAAGGTCGACAAGGATCTGTTCCTGGGACATTGCGACCGCCCGGGCATTCACCCGGCGCCGTATCTGGCGCGGGCCCAGTGGATCATCATGCAAACACCCTACCCGCTGGGTGCCGAGGAACTGCAGGCATTGTTGAAACGCTCGCACCAGTTGGTGGTGAGCAAGCTGCCCAAGCGTGCCCAGGTCAGCTTGCTGCTTTAGAGCAATGCAAACAACTGGGCGCCGAGGAACAACTGGTCGATCCAGAACACTTGGTGCATCAGCACAATGAGCCAGAACACCAGTTGAAACGAGACCTTGCGGGTCTTGTGCCGAAACACCTGCTGAGCCAGCAAGGCACCCGGCCAGCCGCCCGCCAATTCCACTGCGTGCAACACGTTTTCCGGGGTGCGCCAGCTGTCGGCGCGCGCCTTGCGCTTATCGCTCCAGTACAGAAAGAACGCCAGCACACTGACGATGCCATAGGCCGCCAGCGGGATCAGCGAAACCCCGTGCAGCCACAGCGACACCGAGCCCGTCAGCGGTAGCGCGCACAGGATCGCCAACACCAGCAGTTTCAACCGTGGATGCTGGACCCGCTCGCCCCCGGACCGACGTCCGGGGTTGTTGCGCGCGCTGGCGTCATTCATGGGCGTGCTGCGGCCCAATCGACCCATCCGAATTGCCACGTGGCCAGAATGAACAGGCCGAACGCGATGCGATACCAGGCAAATGCTGCGTAGCTGTGACTACCGATAAACACCAGCAAGCCTCTGACGGCAATCATCGCGAAGATGAACGCGGTAACGAAACCGATCGCGAACACTGGAAGATCAGCCGGCACGAACAGGTCACGGTACTTATAGCCCGAGTACACCGCTGCGCCGACCATGGTCGGCATCGCCAGGAAGAACGAGAACTCGGTAGCAGTCTTGCGTGACAACCCGAACAGCAAGCCGCCAATGATGGTCGAGCCCGAACGCGAGGTCCCGGGAATCATGGCCAGGCACTGGGCGAAACCGACTTTTAAAGCATCTTTCCAAGTGATGTCGTCGACGGTGTTGGCATGCACTTCGTGCTGACGCTGTTCCGCCCACAACATCACAATCCCGCCCACGACCAATGCCGTGGCCACAGTGATCGGGTTGAACAGGTATTCGTGGATCAGGTCGGCAAAAATCACCCCCAATACCACGGCAGGCAGGAAAGCGATCAACAGGTTTGCGGTAAAGCGTCGGGCATTTGGTTGCGTCGGCAAGCCGACGACCACGTCGAAGATCTTGCGGCGAAATTCCCACACCACCGCCAGGATCGCCCCGAGCTGGATAATGATGTTGAAAGCCATGGCGCGCTCGCCACCAAAGTTGAGCAGGTCAGCCACAATGATTTGGTGACCGGTACTCGAAATGGGCAAAAACTCCGTCAGCCCCTCTACAACCCCAAGAATCAATGCCTGAAAGGCGGTCCAAAGATCCATCAATCCCCCAAAGACGATGCGCCAAGGCATGCCCCGTTAGTTTTTTAATCGTTCACTGCGCCAAGCGTAGCCGAAGTCCCGCGCACAAAGGATCCAGACGAAACCGTAAAAATTCCGTGAAAAATCAACTTGGATTCAGGTTTTTCTGCGCGGGGCCGAAATCCTATCAGACAAGCCTCGATAACGCTGCCGCGTAATGAGACTTGGGTCGCATATGCCCGACCGGCAAAGCGTGGTTGGATGCTGGCAATCGTTTATTACAAGAAAAAGAAATCGGAGTGACAGCGTTATGAACAGCTTGCGCAGTGTGTCGATCAGCCGACGCTTGTGGCTCATCTTGATCGTGTCGGTGGTGATGTTATTGACGTTGGGCGTGTTGATGCTCAAGCAGATCCATAGCGACCTTTACCAGGCGAAGGCCCAGAAAACCCAGCACGTGGTGCAGACCGCCAGCGGCATCCTGACTTACTACCACGGCCTGGAAACCGCCGGCACGCTGACCCGCGATGCCGCGCAGAAGCAGGCGCTGACCGCCGTGCGTGGGCTGCGCTATGACCAGAACGACTATTTCTGGATCAACGATCTGACGCCGGTGATGGTGATGCACCCGGCCAACCCCAAGCTCGATGGCCAGAACCTCTCGGCAATCCGCGACCCGGACGGTTTTGCGCTGTTCAACGAAATGGTCGCCGTGGCCAAGGCCAAGGGTGCCGGCACGGTCAACTACCGCTGGCCTAAACCGGGTGCCAGCGACCCGGTCGAAAAAACCTCCTACGTCAAACTGTTCGAGCCGTGGGGTTGGGTGATTGGCTCCGGCGTGTATATCGATGACATGCAAGCGGAGTTCCATGCCCAGGTCTGGAAGGCTTCTTTCGTCGGTCTGGTGATTGCGCTGATCATGGCGTTGCTGGTGATCATGATCGCTCGCAGCATCGTGCGTCCGCTGCAGGCCACCGTGAACGCCATGGCCAACATCGCCAGCGGCGAAAGCGACCTGACCCGCAGCCTCGACACCCATGGCCAGGATGAAGTCACTCAACTGGCCCGGCACTTCAATGCCTTCACCGCCAAACTGCGCGGGGTCATCAGCGAGCTGCAAGTGTCCGCCAGCGCATTGGGCCAGTCTTCCAGCGATCTGGGCAACGATGCCGCCCAGGCCCAGCAACGCAGCCAGCAACAATCCCAACAAATGGAACTGGTGGCGACCGCCATTAACGAAGTGACTTACGGCGTGCAGGATGTGGCCAAGAATGCCGAGCATGCCGCCAGCGAAATGCGCGACGCCGAATCTCAGGCGCAGCAGGGGCAGATCAACATTGATGGCAGCTTGCAGCAGATCGACAAACTGTCCGGCACCATCGATCAAGCGGTTGAAGTGATTCGTACCCTGGCGGCTGAGAGCAACCAGATTGGCAGCGTGCTCGAGGTGATCCGCTCGATTGCCGAGCAAACCAACCTGTTGGCCCTCAACGCAGCCATCGAAGCGGCCCGGGCTGGTGAGCAAGGTCGAGGATTTGCGGTGGTGGCCGATGAAGTGCGGCTGTTGGCCCAGCGCACCCAGAAGTCCACGGCAGAGATCCAGTCGATGATCGAACGCCTGCAAACCCATTCCGAAGCGGCGGTCAAAGTGATCGGCGACAGCAGCCGGGCTTCGCAGCTGACCATCGAACAGGCCGGTCTGGCCGGCGCCAGCCTGAATGCAATCGGCCAGGCGCTGCGCAACCTCAACGGGCTGAACGCATCGATCGCCAGCGCGACCTTGCAGCAAGCCCATGTGGTGGAAGACATCAACCAGAACGTCACCCAGGCGGCGGGGTTGTCCCACAGCACCGCGCTGGCGGCGGAGCAATCGAGTGTGGCCAGCGTGCGGCTCAAGGACTTGAGCGAGCAGTTGAACGGCCTGCTCAAACAGTTCCGGGTTTAACAACACCCGTGTAGCAGCTGCCGAGCAGCGCGAGGCTGCGTTCGGCGACGCAGTCGTCGTAAACCCTGCGAACGCGGTGTTACGGGTGCACCGCGGGGGCCGTTTTCACGACGACTTCGTCGCCGAACGCAGCCTCGCGCTGCTCGGCAGCGGCTACAGGCCGCGTGAGTCGGTTCTACTTGACGGCGTCTGTCGGTACAATCCGCCCCCTCTTTCGTTTTCCCCAAGGAATCCCCATGTCCGGGCTTGAGCTGTTTGCCGCTACCCTCGGCGTGATTGCCGTCTGGTTGACGGTCAAACAGAACCCCTGGTGCTGGCCAATCGGCCTGGTCATGGTGCTGCTTTATAGCTGGATCTTTTTTGAAGTGAAGCTGTATTCGGACATGCTCCTGCAGGTGATCTACGCCGCGCTGCAGATTTACGGCTGGTGGCAATGGACCCGCGCGGGTGAGGCGAATTCCGGTCGCCAGGTCAGCCGGCTCGATGGAAAGTCGATCGCAATAGGCCTGGCGGCTGGCGCCCTCGCCAGTTTGCTGCTGGGTGCCGCGATGGCGCACTGGACCGATGCCGCGCAGCCCTGGCTTGACGCCGCATTGACCGGGTTCAGCCTCGTGGCGCAGTTATGGATGGCGCAAAAACGTGTGCAATGCTGGCCGCTGTGGGTCGCCGTTGATGTGATTTTCGTCGGGTTGTTCATCTATAAAGGCATGTACCTGACTGCCACCCTCTATGCCCTGTTCTTGCTGCTGGCCATTCAAGGATGGCGTGAATGGCGTACCGACCCGGCCTTGCGCGCATGAAGGTACTAGTGCTCACAGGCCCTGAATCCAGCGGCAAAAGCTGGCTTTCGAACGAGATTCACGCCAACTTTGGCGGCATATTGGTCAATGAGTACGTTCGGCACTTTATAGACAGCGAAGCCCGGGAAACCCGCTACGATGACATTACATCGATAGCTCATGGCCAGCTTACGTGGGAGGACGAAGCACGAAACCGGCAACCGTCACTGCTGATTCTCGATACGCACCTTCTGAGCAATATCCTGTGGAGTCGCACATTGTTTGGCGCTTGCCCGCCATGGATCGAACCCGCATTGTTGGCGCGGCACTACGACCTGCATTTGCTGCTGAGCCCTGAAAACGTGGCCTGGCATGACGATGGCCAGCGTTGCCAACCGCAACTGGCAGAACGCCAGGCGTTTTTCCAGGCCAGCCTCGATTGGCTTGACCTGCACCGCCAGCCTTGCCAGGTAGTGCAAGGTGACTGGCTACAGCGCAAGGACGCGGCATTCGAGGCCGTGACGCGCTTGCTCAAGGCTTGACCGGGGTGCCCCGCCCCTCCGCAACTGTCCATTCCTGAAACACCCATTCCTGCGCAAACCCGCGATCTAAAGCGGCCCGAGCGTTCCCGCAAGAAAATGTTAAGCCAGTGATACAACGTGCCTTCAATGCCCCCAGCGAGCACCGCCGCCCGCATGGACGGCGTTTTTGCGCGGGTCTGTCTCAGTGGCGTTACATAATTTTTTTGACCACCCCGACAAATTAAGTCAACCAACTGTTTTTTAAGGAAAAACAGAAAGCGGCACACCTTCTGCTCTCTACCTCGCAACGCTGATAAGGGCCAGCGTTCCAATTACAGAAGGAATTGCCGCCGTGGGGAAATTTGATAGAAGCATCTATAGCTTCCTGCTGATCGGATGCGCACTGGGCTCAACAGTCTGCCTGCCTGTACAGGCTGACAACGGCATCATTACCATCAAACGTGATGTCCAGACTCGCAACGCAACGATCCCGCCAGTCATTCCCGACCCTAACCCCACCACCGTCAATGCCAACCCGTCCAGACAAATCCTCCAGCAAACGAACGAGTTGAGCGACGGCGACTTTGCCAACGTTGCCAGTGGCGCAGGCATCAATCGCCTGGTCACTCAAAACACCAATAACCTGGGCGGCAATATCAGCAACCAGAGCCAACTGTCCAACCTCCCCGCCGGACGTTCTGGAAATTCGGGCAATGGTATTGCCAACATGGTCAATTCAAACATCCAGCAAGGCCTGGGTGCTCTGAAAATCATAACGGGAGACCGTTAAGATGAATCGTACGCTGCTGATGATCGCCATGTTTTGCAGTGCATCGACCTTTGCCCAACCTCCCGTCATCAATAACGCCGACATCGACGGTTCGGGCATGCAGTACCAGGGCAACCTCACGGTCAACCAGGCCGCGGGCGATTATCAGCAACAGGCCAACGCCCGGGCCATTGCCATCGGCACCAACGCCAGTGCGACCACGCAGATTCGCCAGCGGCTGCGCACGCACGTCGATCCCGGCGTCGATGCCCGATCCAGCATTCAAGGCGACTCCTTCAGCCACGGCAACGGTGTACTGGGCGTCAACCAGAGCACGGGTGCCAGTAATCAGCAAGCCAACGCACTGCGTATCAGCATCAGTGCTCAGCCGCAAAGCATCGACGACAGCGTCCTCATGCAACAGAACGTGGCGCTGCTCAACAACTCCGATCCAACTGACTCTGCACCAGGCTATCGCCAGGTCACTACCAGTGACCAGGCATTCACCGGTAGCCGTGGGGTGATCCAGCTGAATCAGAGCGCCGGGGTGGGAAACCGAATGGCCAACACCCTAAGCGTACGGGTCGCGGATTGACCCAAAAGGTAAGAAACAACACTTAACCTAAAATAAGTACGGAGAATCACCATGAAACCTTCGATGGCAATAAAGCCTCTGGTTTTCGCAATTGCTGCGGTCATGGCTGTTGCTGTACAAGCTGGGCAGCGTGACGACCACCACAATGGCCATAACAATGGCCATAACAACAATGGTCAGCACACTCCTCCTCCAACAAAGATCCCTGTTTACGCGACTGCCAATGCCTGGGATAACCAGAGCAGTACCGGTAACCGCATCCGTAACGAAGGGACTGTCAACGATGCCAGTATGAGCAGCTCTGCCACAGGCACCAGCGGCAACGTCGGTGTCAACGTGGCAGCCGGCGCCGGCAACCAACAAGACAACGCGGCCGCCATTGCAAACGCTGCTTCAGACTCAAGTCTGGATAACAGCTTCGTGTTTGGCACTGCCTCTGCTACCGCTAGCGTCCGGCAATACAGCAACAATAACCGTGTCGACAACTACGGCGTCACAAACACTGGCGCGATGAGCGGATCGGGCAATAACGGCAGCGGCAATATGGGGATCAACATTGCCGGCGGCGACCTGAACCAACAGAAAAACACCATGGCCATTGCCAATACCAATGCTCCACTCGGTAACGCAACAGCCACCGCTTCTGCCGATCAACAAGGCCCAGGCCTGATTGTGAACAACAATGCCGATCGGACTTATCGTGTGGATACAATCACCGTTACCAATTCGGCGAGCGGCAGTTTCTCCAAAGATAAGTCGTTTGAGGCAAGCGGCAGCCAAAGCGCTTCCTCCAGCTGGAACAAAGCCGGTTCCAAAAGCTATGACGCCAGCGGTTCAAAAAGCGTTGATATAAGCGGTTCCAGCGCCAGTAATGCCAGTGGTTCCAACAGCAGCAATGCCAGCGGTTCCAACAGCAGCAGTGCAAGCGGTTCTTCGAGTGCTTCGTTGAATGCTTCGTTGAACGCTACGTTGGACGCTACTGCGGCGGCTTCCAACTCCACTACCGTCAATAACGGCTGGGGCGACCGCACTCGCAGCAGTTCTTCCGATGCATCGTTTAACGCATCGCTCGACGCAACGCTTGATGCTTCGATAGACAAATCGTACGACAGATCGCACGAATCTTCGTATGACAAGTCACGCGATTCTTCGTACGACAGATCTCGCGATTCGTCATTCGAAAAATCGTACGACAAGTCGTACACGAAGTCGCGTGACTCCTCGTACGAAAAATCGGGCAGTCAATCGTCCGAGTCTGAGTACGCAAAAGCGAAAGCCTACAGTGAAAGCAGCTCTTATGATTTGAGCAATACCTACTCTTATCAAGTGCTGACTCCTACTGGCTGGGCCAACCCTGTGACCAACACTGCAACCCTGACCGGTTCGGTGAATGGTGGCAGCGGCAACCTGGGCGTCAACGTGGCTGCTGGTGTGGGCAACCAACAAAGCAACTCGTTGGCCATTTCCAACAACTCGTTCTAATGGCTGTCTCTGGAGGCCCCCTTACGGGGGCCTTTTTCAACACCACCAGAGGGCGTCCCATCATGCGCATTATCGCCTTGGCATTTTTGCTTTGCGTGGCCGGTGTGATCGAGGCTGCACAAATGCCCCTGTCCATCCTGCCGGGCGGTGCAGTTGTGTATAAGCCGATCCAGAGCATTCGCGAGCGCAAATTTGCCGACCTGGTACAACAAAAAACCGACTTCAGTTGCGGCGCAGCTGCGCTGGCGACCATCTTGCGCCAAGCCTATTGGCTGGATGTGAATGAAGAACAGATCATCGAAGGCATGCTGGCTCACTCCGATCAGGACCTTGTCCGCGTCCAGGGCTTCTCCATGCTCGACATGAAGCGTTACGTGGAAAGTATCGGCATGCGGGCCCGTGGCTATCGGGTAGCGCCGGAAACGTTAAACGACATCAGAATTCCGGTTGTAGTACTCATGGATATTCGTGGCTACAAACATTTTGTGGTCATGCAAAGAGTCCATGAAGGCTGGGTCTATATCGGCGATCCGGTACTCGGTCATAAACGCTACAAAGTCGACGATTTTATCAAAGGCTGGAACGGCATCATCTTTGCCATCATTGGCCAGGGCTACGACAAAACCAACGCGTTGCTCGACCCGCCCATGCCACTGACCGCCAGGAATCGCGTCAACGCCTTCAGCCCGGTGCAGGACGCAGAGTTGATGGATTTTGGATTTATCCAAAGCGACTTCTTCTAATAACAAGTGAGCATGACGCTCCGGGAGCATCCCATGAAGACTCCAATCTGGCTGGCCGTGGTTTGCCTGGCCGCCAGCCTGCCGACCCAGGCACAAACCTTCAAACCCATCGAACTGAAGGATCAGGAATTGGCGACCCTGCGAGGCCGCTATGTCATGCCGGGACGGATCATCAGCTTTGGCATTGCGATGACCAGCACCTGGCAAAACGCCAACGGTGAAGTGATCGGGGCAACGTCCTCGATGCAAATTCAACAATCAACCATCAAGCCACAGTTCTATGTGTCGATGATCGACGAAAAAGGTAATGGCTCAACGCGCTCGCAAGGCGCGAACACCAACACGGGCACCGGCACCGTCACTGGCGGCAGCGGCCTCAACACCACCGAAGGTGTCACCCAAGTCGTACGGGCTGCCGGCGACAATAATACGGCCTACAACAACGTTGATATCAACGTCACAAAGGCTAATCAGGCGCCAGCAACGCAACAACAGGGCCAGGCATTGGCCGCAGGCACGACGTTGGTCGGCGCCAATGGCGCAGGCTCGCTGAGCGTTTCCTCGACCGGTTCGGGTGTGCAATTCAACATCGTGGCCAATAACAACCAGGGCAATACCATGCAACGCCTGGCCCAGGGTGGACTGATGCAGAACACGACTTTGCTCGGCAGTAGCAACCAGGTCCGTAACCTCACATCCTTCAATGTCGTGCTGCGTGACAACGTGCCGTCAGCCGGATCCGTGAGCGGCAACCTGGACCAGCTCAAAGGTCTTCGCACTCTCGGATTCTGATCTACGCTCAGTCTCATCAGATGTAGTCAGAAGGGACGGCTAACCCATGCAACGATCTTCAACGTTCAGAGCTTTGGTATGTTTGAGTAGCCTGGCCCCGGCCACAATGCTATACGCAGCACCGGACCCCCAGGTCGAAATCCTAAAACAAGAACTCATGGAGTTGAAACAGCGTTACGAAGCACAACAGAACGCGTTGATGGTACTTGAGCAACGCGTTCGCCAAGTCGAAGAAGCACCTGCGACACCCGCTCCCAAACGCCTGACCAAATCCCCCGCCGAACCGGCCAGGGGTGGTCAGGCGGTGGCTGCCGGCGCCCCCGGAACCACCGGCAGTTCATACGGCCAATCGCTCAAAGACGATTCGGAGCCTGCGCAAAGCGTTTCCAACCTGTATGACGAAGCCAGCGGCTTCTTCGGTGGCGGCAAGTTCAGCGTCGAAACCGGCCTGACCTACACGCACTACGATACTCGTGCATTGACGCTCAACGGCTTCCTCGCACTGGACTCGATTTTTCTCGGCAACATCAACCTCGACCGCATCAAGGCCGACAACTGGACCCTGGACCTGACCGCCCGCTACAACGTGGCACAGCGCTGGCAGTTCGACATTAACGTCCCCGTGGTTTACCGCGAATCGACGTATTCCTCCGGTGGCGCTGGTGGCGCAGGCCCGGTGACGTCTGACGCAACCGTTACCCGCGACCCGACCATCGGCGACGTGAACGTCGGCGTTGCTTACAAGTTTCTGGATGAGTCGGCCAACCTGCCCGACGCGGTCGCTACACTGCGCGTCAAGGCGCCGACCGGCAAGGACCCCTACGGCATCAAGCTGGTCAGCGACCCGAACAACGACAACCTCTCGGTCCCCGAGGATTTGCCAACCGGCAATGGTGTCTGGGCGATCACCCCGGGTATCTCGCTGGTCAAGACCTTCGACCCTGCCGTGCTGTTCGGCAGTCTGTCCTACACCTACAACGTGCAGGACTCGTTCAGCGACATCAGCCCTCAGGTCGGCTCCAAGGTGAAAGGGGACGTGAAACTGGGCGATTCCTGGCAGGTCGGCGCCGGCATTGCATTCGCCTTGAACGAGAAGATGAGTATGTCGTTCTCGTTCACCGATCAGTTCGCCCGCAAGAGCAAGATCAGGCCGGATGGCGGTGACTGGCAGTCGATTTCCAACAGCGATTACAACTCGGCCAACTTCAACATCGGCATGACCCTGGCCGCCTCCGACAACCTGACGATCGTACCCAACCTGGCCATCGGCTTGACCGATGACTCGCCAGACTTTTCCTTCAGCCTGAAATTCCCGTACTACTTCTGATCCACGACAACAAATAGATCAAAAGATCGCAGCCTCGTTGCACTCGACAGCTCCTACATTGGAATGCGTTCATCCTGTAGGAGCTGTCGAGTGCAACGAGGCTGCGATCTTTTGATCCTGGCGTCTAACGAATCTGATGCTTGTGCAACAAACGATAGAAGGTAGGCCTGGAAATCCCCAACACCTTGGCGGCGATGCTCAAATTATCGCTGTGACGGTTAAGAACATCGCACAAGGCCTGGCGTTCAGCGCGGGTCTTGTAATCTTCCAGCGTGCCCATCGGCGCGGGAATGGTGTGCTGGCTGATCAGCCCCAGGTCTCGTGCTTCGATCTGCCGGCCTTCGGCCAGAACCAATCCTCGACGTACCCGGTTGGCCAACTCGCGAACATTGCCCGGCCAGTCATGCTTGCCCATGGCAATCAAGGCGTCGTCGCTGAAGCTACGAGGGCGGCGGCCGGTTTCATGGCTGTAGAAGTGGGAAAAGTGGTTAGCCAGCATCGATAAGTCACCCTGGCGTTCACGCAGTGGCGCGGTGACCACTTGCAGTACGTTCAAGCGGTAATACAAATCCTCACGAAAGCTTTTTTTCTCGACCGCCGCCTCGAGGTCGACGTGAGTCGCCGCCAATACCCGCACATCCACCGGAATAGGCTGGCTGCCGCCGACATGTTCGATGTGTTTTTCCTGCAGGAAACGCAGCAGATTGGCTTGTAACTCCAGCGGCAAGTCACCGATCTCATCGAGAAACAGGGTGCCGCCATTCGCCGCTTCGATACGACCCACTTTGCGTTGGTGGGCGCCGGTAAAGGCTCCCTTCTCGTGGCCAAACAATTCGGACTGGATCAAGTGTTCGGGAATGGCCCCGCAATTGATTGCCACGAAAGGTCTGTTGTGACGCTGGGATTGTCGATGAAGCGTGCGGGCGACCAGTTCTTTACCGGTACCGCTTTCCCCACGAATCAATACCGGAGACTCGGTGGGAGCCAGTTTGCTGAGTAATTTGCGCAGTTCGCGAATCGGTTTGCTGTCGCCAAGCAGCTCGTGCTCAGGTTGATCGATATGAATCGTGCCCTGCCCGCGCAGACGCGCCATGCCGAATGCCCGGCCCAGTGTGACTTGCACCCGGGAGACATCAAACGGCAAGGTATGGAAGTCAAAAAACCATTCGCAAACAAAGTCGCCGACGTTTTGCAGGCGCAGGACTTCCTGGTTCAGGACGGCAATCCACTCGGTACCGCTGCGGCTTATCAGTTCTTTGACGGCTTCCGGGCGTTCCAGATGAAAGGGTTGTAATCGCAACAGGCCAACGTCACACGTTCGGTCGCCGGCGTTCTCCAGGGAACAGCTGTCAACATCCCAGCCCACAGAGCGCAGACCCGGTAACAGACGATGGCAGTCGTCGCAGGGGTCAACCACTAACAGACGTCGTAACGCAGGCGTTTCGATCATGACTGTTCCTTGACGCCAAACTTTAGGAAATATTATTAAAAACAGTCGTTTGGCGGATCTGGCTGTAACATTAGCAAGAATTTGACACTGCCTTGTACCGTTTGACTATAGGGATATTGCGTTATTAGTTATAAGAACGAGTTTGTTAGTTACCTAACGAGTTCAACCTTTCATTAAGCTTTCAAAAGCTGCCCCTGCATTGAGTATATGAAAGAAAGTTGAAATTTCTTTTGATTTGGGTGTGACCTGACCCCCGGTTGAGGGCATCAGTACAAGTAACCAGCCGAACGGTAAGCCCAACCGACGGCCTGTCACTTGATTGGGCATATAGAGAGAAGATCCCATGACCGCCCCGCTCCGTATCAACGAAGCTCTTTTGATTGCCGACCGCGCATTCCAACCTTTCCAATGCGTGGCCTGGGCCCCACAAGACGGCAATGGCGAACTCAGCCTGACCATTATCGACCGCACCAATGCCCACATCGGCCGCACGCAGATCCCAAGCAGTGCGTATTCCGACCCGGCGCAACTTGAACACATTCTGGAAGAAGCTCGCGCCGAATTGTGCGAAGAAGGTTACACGCTGCAATCGTGGTCCATGCCGCACTAAAAGACTCAGGTTTAAAGCGTAAAAAGATCGCAGCCTCGTTTCACTCGACAGCGCCTACATGGAAATACGTATCCCCTGTAGGCGCTGTCGAGTGAAACGAGGCTGCGATCTTTTTTGCTTTATTACTTGGCACGCTGGCCAGTGGTTCGAAAAGACACTGTTCTGGCACAAAGCGACCCTCCACCTGTTAGTTGTGACAGTTGTGCAATCGAGCGTTCAGGGATTGAATGTTTGGCACACGCAGTTGTCCTCCCGGTCCCCGGGATTCGGTCAGCTCGCAAGGAGATGCGCGCATGCCAAACCAGACTGCTTTTGCCCGACCTGCAACGCAGTACACGGCCGGCCACCTTGATAAAAATTTCGCCACCAAAGGCAAAACCCAGGTGTACTTTGCCGGCAGCACATCGAGCATCGCCAACAGCGTGGCGATCGACTCAAGCGGTCGCGTGCTGGTGGCGGCGAAAGTCGGCACGCGCGGCGGCCACTGCTTTGGTCTGGCTCGCTTGCTTGCAGACGGTTCCGCGGACCTGGCATTCGGTACTCAAGGCAGTGTCATCGGGCAATTCCAGCGCGGTTACGAGGCCATGGCGGGCAAAGTCCTGGTATTGGACGACGGGAATATCCTGGTCGCCGGCCTGCACTATGAAGACGCTCACCGAACGCTGCCGGCCTTGGCGCTGCTGGACTCGCAAGGTCAACCCGTCAAGGAATTTGGCGACAATGGACTCTGTGTCATTCGGCTGCCGGGGAATCTGTCACTGGGTGTGCGCGACGCCTGGCTCCCTCCCGGTGTACCGGGGGCCGAAGCCTGCGACGTCCAGGTACAGGCAGACGGCCGAATCCTGCTGCTGGCCAACCACCCATTCGAACTGGCCGATCACGTTGGCCTGCTGATTCGCCTCACCGACAGAGGCGAGCTCGATACCTCCTTCAACGGCCGCGGTTTTGTCATGGTCAGGCATTTGCTGATGAACTCCTGGCTCAGCAACCTGATGGTGCAGCGAGACGGCCGGATTATGGTCGGCGGATCGATGAATTTTCCTGAAGAAGGCTTGCTCGCGCGCTACTTGCCCGACGGCCGCCTGGATGATCACTTCGCCGTGGATGGTTTCATGACCTTCAGTGTTCAGGGGCACAGTGTTCAGGTCAGCCAGATCGTCCAGCTGGAAGATGGCGATTTGCAGTGTTTTGGCAGCAGTCGCGATCCGATGCACAGCCTGGCGCTGAAACTGCACAGCAACGGTCGCCCGGACGTTCATTGCAACGGTGGCCAGCCACACCTGCTGAAAATCGGGCGCAGCGGTTGCCAGTGGAACGCCGCGCAACTCCAGCCGGACGGCCGAGTACTGGCGGTGGGCGCCACGATTGGCGGGGTTGAAGCGGACTTTCTGCTGGCCCGGTATTTACCCGGAGGACAACTGGATCCCGGTTTCGCCGAGGGCACCTGCTGGGTTCGCACGCGTCTGGGCCACAGCCTGGACACCGCCACGTCGGTGGCCGTTCAGGCGGATGGAGGCATCGTCGTAGGCGGTTATTCGCTGGATGGCAACTATCGGGCGGTCGTGGTGCGCTATCTCGGTCAGGACAACAACTTTTCCCACACTTGATCTTCCCCTCGGCTTACGGCAAGTTGCGCGCTTCTTAATACAAGGAGTAGCCGATGTCCGGTTCAATGGCCCAGGCCTTCGCGCATAATTTTCTCGGCCACTCACCCCGCTGGTACAAGGCGAGCATTGTCGGCTTCCTGATCCTCAACGCCCTGGTGTTGTGGACGGTCGGCCCGGTCGCGGCCGGTTGGCTGCTGGTTCTGGAATTCATCTTCACCCTGGCCATGGCGCTCAAGTGTTATCCGCTGATGCCCGGCGGGTTGCTGCTGGTCGAAGCGCTGCTGCTGAAAATGACCACGCCCCAGGCGCTCTATGACGAACTGGTGCACAACTTTCCGGTGATCCTGCTGCTGATGTTCATGGTGGCCGGCATCTACTTCATGAAAGACCTGCTGCTGTTCCTGTTCTCGCGGCTGTTGCTGGGGGTTCGTTCCAAGGCCCTGCTGGCCTTGATGTTCTGCTTCCTCTCGGCCTTTCTGTCGGCGTTCCTCGATGCCTTGACGGTGACGGCGGTGATCATCAGTGCCGCCGTGGGGTTTTATTCGGTGTATCACCGCGTTGCGTCGGGCAACGATCCGCGCCAGGACAGTGAATTCAGCAATGACCAGCACCTCCCCAAACTGCATCATGACGACCTTGATCAGTTCCGCGCGTTCCTGCGCAGCCTGCTGATGCACGGCGCTGTGGGCACGGCGTTGGGCGGTGTCTGCACATTGGTTGGCGAGCCGCAGAACTTGTTGATCGGCCATGAAATGGGCTGGCACTTCTCCGAGTTCTTTCTGAAAGTTGCGCCCGTTTCACTGCCGGTATTGGTCGCAGGCCTGGTGACGTGCGTGCTGCTGGAAAAACTGCGCTGGTTCGGTTACGGCACACTGCTGCCGGACAACGTGCGCGCAGTGCTGGCCAACTACGCCGCCGAAGACAACGCTGAACGCACCTCGCGCCAACGCGCGGCCCTGATCGTTCAAGGGTTGGCGGCGCTAATTTTGATTGGCTGCCTGGCGTTTCACGTCGCTGAAGTGGGCCTGATCGGTTTGATGGTGATCGTGCTGATCACCGCCTTCACCGGCATTACCGACGAGCACCGTATCGGCAATGCGTTCAAGGACGCCATGCCGTTCACGGCATTGCTGGTGGTGTTCTTCGCAGTGGTCGCGGTGATCCACGATCAGCAGTTGTTCACGCCGCTGATCCAGTGGGTGCTGGCGCTGCCGGCCGATCAGCAGCCAGGCATGTTGTTTATTGCCAACGGTCTGCTGTCGGCCATCAGCGATAACGTGTTTGTGGCGACCATTTACATCACCGAAGTGAAACAGGCATTCATCTCCGGCCATATGAGTCGGGAACACTTTGAGACGCTGGCGATTGCGATCAATACCGGCACTAACCTGCCAAGCGTGGCGACGCCCAATGGTCAGGCGGCGTTTCTGTTCTTGCTGACGTCGGCGATTGCGCCGCTGATTCGGCTGTCGTATGGGCGGATGGTGTGGATGGCGTTGCCGTACACGGTGGTGATGGGTGTGTTGGGTTGGTACGCCGTCAGCTACTGGCTGTAAACACCGACCAACCTGTAGGAGCTGTCGAGTGAAACGAGGCTGCGATCTTTTGATCTTGTTTTTAAAAAATCAAAGTCAAAAGATCGCAGCCTCGTTTTACTCGACAGCTCCTACAGGGATCAGGGGATCAGTTCAGGGGTTAAGGATGTATCGCTCAATCGCCTGGGCCGCGCCGTCTTCGGTATTGGCGCCTGTCACCACATCGGCCTGGCGCTTCACCGCTTCTTCCGCCTGCCCCATGGCAATCGACAACCCGGCACAATGAAACATCGCCGGGTCATTGCCGCCATCGCCCATCGCGACAGTCTGCTCCAGCGGCACACCGAGAAACTCGGCCAGTGTCGCCAACGCCGCGCCCTTGTTCGCTTGCATCGCCGTCACGTCCAGATACACCGGCTGCGACCTCGAGACCTGTGCCTGGCCTTCCACCTTCGGCAACAACTGCGCTTCCAGTTCAATCAACAACTGCGTGTTGTTGCTGGTGGCGACGATCTTGTCGATGCGCGTCAGGAACGGCTCGAAACTCTCGACCACCACCGGCGGATAGCCGAGGCCGTGCTGCTCGCGCGGAACCATCGGCCCGTTCGGGTCCTTCAGTAACCAGTCACCACCGCTGAACACCCAAACTTCCACGTCCGGCTGATCGGCAAACAATGCCAGCGCCGTCAGCGCAGCGGTGGCCGGCAAATAATGCGCGACCAGCAAACTGCCGTCCGGATTGACGATCGTGCCGCCATTGAACGCCGCCGTTGGCAAGTCGACACCGAGGGCTTCGATCTGCTGCAGCATGGCTTTGGGTGGACGCCCGGTGGCCAGGCTGAACAGCACGCCAGCCTCGCGCAAGGATCGGACGGCCTCGATGGTGCGCTGGCTGAGCGTGTGATCGGGCAGCAGCAAGGTGCCGTCCATGTCGCTCAACAGAAAACGGATGGGCTGTTGCGGGACGTCACTCATCCGAGGCTGTGCCAGACGCGACCGTCGCGAGCCAGCAGTTCATCGGCCGTTTTCGGGCCGTTGTCGCCGGCCGGATAGCTCTGAACGCTCGCGTCCTGCTGCCAGGCATCGAGGAATGGCTGCACGGCGCGCCAGCCGTTCTCGATGTTGTCGGCGCGCTGGAACAGCGTCTGATCGCCAGTGAGGCAATCGTAGATCAGCGTTTCGTAGCCGGTGGACGGCTGCATTTCAAAGAAATCCTTGTAGGCAAAACCCAACTCGATGTTGGCCATTTTCAGCGCCGGCCCGGGCCGCTTGGCCAGCAGGTCGAACCACATGCCTTCGTTGGGTTGAATCTGGATCCGCAGATAGGTCGGTTGCAGCTCATCGACCTCGGTATCGCGGAACTGCGCGTAAGGCGCAGGCTTGAAGCAGATGACGATCTCGGTGTCACGCACGCTCATGCGCTTGCCGGTGCGCAGGTAGAACGGCACGCCGACCCAACGCCAGTTGTCGATCATGACCTTCAGCGCAACGTAGGTTTCGGTGTTGCTGTCGGGTGCGACGTTGCCTTCCTCGCGATACCCGGCCAAGGGTTTGCCATCGCGTTCGCCGGCCGTGTATTGGCCCCGCACCGAGTTGGCCCGCGCCTCTTCCGTGGACCACGGGCGTATCGCGCCGACCACTTTGGCTTTCTCGCCACGGACCGCATCGGCGCCAAAAGCAGCCGGCGGTTCCATTGCCACCATCGCCAGCAACTGGAACAGGTGATTGGGCACCATGTCCCGCAAGGCGCCGGTGTGTTCATAAAAACTGCCACGGGTTTCCACGCCGACGGTTTCGGCGGCGGTGATCTGCACGTGGTCGATGTAATGGTTGTTCCAGAACGCTTCGAACAGGCTGTTGGAGAACCGGCTGATCAGAATGTTCTGCACGGTCTCCTTGCCCAGGTAGTGGTCGATCCGATAGATCTGGTTTTCCGACATCACCTTGAGCAGACACGCGTTCAAGGCTTCAGCGGTGTGCAGATCGGAGCCGAACGGTTTTTCGATCACTACCCTTCTGAACGCGTCGGGTGTCTCTTGCAGCAAGCCGGCGGCGCCGAGGCGGCGCACCACTTCGCTGAAGAAACGGGGCGCGGTGGCCAGGTAGAACACCGCATTGCCCGTGCCGCTGGCGGCGATTTTCGCCGCCAGCGCTTGATAAGTGCTGTCGTCCAGGAAGTCGCCCTGGACGTAGCTGATGCCTTTGGCCAGTTTGGCCCACAGCGCCGGGTCAAGGGCTTCATCGCCCTTGCCGACTTTGGTGGCCGCTTCGGTCCGGATGAAATCTTCGAGCTTCTGCGCAAAGGCTTCGTCACTGATGGCGTTGTGGTCAACGCCGATGATCCGCAGTCCATCGCCAAGCAGACCGTCGCGACTCAGGTTGTACAGCGCCGGCATCAGCAAACGCTTGACCAGGTCACCATGGGCACCGAACAAAAACAGCGTGGTCGGTGGTGCGGGTTCTGCCTTGGATTTATTGCGGATCAGACGAGTCATTTTTTAGAAGTCTCCACATGGCCGCCGAAGCCGAAGCGCTGGGCCGAGAGAATCTTGTCGCCAAAGGTGCCTTGGCCGCGCGAACGGTAGCGGGAGAACAGCGAGTTCGACAGCACCGGTACAGGCACCGATTGCTCCATGGCAGCTTCGATGGTCCAGCGACCTTCACCGCTGTCCGCCACCGAGCCTGAGTAACCCTCGAGCTTCGGATCGCTGGCCAGTGCGTCGGCGGTCAGGTCGAGCAGCCAGGACGACACGACGCTGCCACGGCGCCAGACTTCGGCAATGTCGGCCACGTTCAGGTCAAAACGCTGGTCTTCCGGCAGGTTTTCGCTGGCCTTGGTCTTGAGAATGTCGAAGCCTTCGGCGAAGGCCTGCATCATTCCGTACTCGATGCCGTTGTGGATCATTTTCACGAAATGGCCAGAGCCTGCGGGACCGGCGTGGATGTAACCGCGCTCGGCGCGATCGTCTTCCGATTTGCGGTCCTTGGTGCGCGGGATGTCGCCCATGCCCGGTGCCAGGCTGTCGAACAGCGGATCAAGGCGTTTAACCACCTCGGCTTCGCCGCCGATCATCATGCAGTAACCGCGCTCCAGGCCCCAGACGCCACCGGACGTGCCGACGTCGATGTAGTGCAGGCCTTTCTCCGAAAGGGTTTTCGCCCGGCGGATGTCGTCCTTATAGAAGGTGTTGCCGCCGTCGATGATGGTGTCGCCGGCTTCGAGCAAGGTGCTCAGGGTGTCGATGGTGTCTTCGGTCGGCGCGCCGGCCGGCAGCATGACCCACACCGCACGTGGCTTGGCCAGGCCTGCGACCAGCGCTGGCAGGTCGATGACGCCCTTGGCGCCTTCTGCGGCCAGGGTGTCGACGAAGGCGGTATTGCGGTCGTAAACAACGGTGGTATGCCCGTTGAGCATCAGGCGACGCGCAATATTTCCGCCCATGCGGCCCAGTCCAATAATCCCGAGTTGCATGTGCTGATGCTCCCTACTACAAATAAAGTGTGTCAAAGGTTATAGCCCAACGCGACTAATGTGGGTTAGTCCAGAGCGCTGGCGTGAAGTTTCCGGGCATTGTGCCCGATCCTGACTGATAACGTCAGAAATCGAACTGAAGACACAACGACCATGAAAAATAAAAAAGTTCCATTCAGGGGCAAAAGAAATCAAGATTGGCGCCGATAGTAAATAAGCACCGATGTCGGAGCGGATTTACAGTTGAGACAGCCATTTGCGAGGTGAGCAATGGGCACAGTACAAGCAGCACGGCCAGCACAAACCCTTTACGTCACGATCCGTCGTGATGAATTGCGCCAGTTGAAAGAAGAGCGCGACTTGTTGAAGCAGGAGCTCGCGCAGCTGCGCTTACTCACACAAAGCTCTTCGGCTCAGCCCTTGCCCGTCACTCAGCGTGCTCCTCACGCCTGATTACCTCGCTTGATTCGGAAACAGCCTCCTGCTGTTTCCGATACCGCTTCCCTGCCTTGCCGTTTACGGCAACTCACAAAGTTTTCACATCGAAGTGTTGATACTCCGGCTCATTATGGCCGCTCGGTATCCGCGCGGCTTCCGTTCGTCGGCAACATGGAAGGCTCCCGACGGGTCGACGTGATTACTTGGCTGGAGCGCTGAATGACTGTGTTCAAACGCAGCACTACGACTGCGAAAGGTTTTGATTGGGCAGGATTTCTCTGGTTATTCCTGTTCTTCTGGTATTTTTCCGGCATTACCCAGCTGCTGATCCAACTGACGGGCACCTCGGGTTTCACCGGGTTCCGCCAGGCCTTTGTGATGAGCGCCATCTGGCTCGCGCCGATGCTGCTGTTCCCTAGACAGACTCGCGTCATGGCCGCGTTGATCGGCGTGGTGCTGTGGGCCTGTTCGATGGCCAGCCTGGGTTACTTCTTCATCTATCAGCAGGAATTTTCCCAGAGCGTCATCTTCATCATGTTCGAATCGAACATCTCTGAAGCGGGCGAGTACATGACCCAGTATTTCGCCTGGTGGATGGTGGCGGCGTTCCTCGCCCACACCCTGTTCGCGTATTTCCTGTGGACCCGCCTGCGCCCGGTGTACATGCCGCGCGGTCGTGCGCTGGTGGCCGCGACTGCCATTCTGGTGGCCGTGGTCGGTTACCCGCTGATCAAGCAAACCGCGCGCACCGGCAGCCTGGCCGGCGGCTTCGAGAAATTCGAAACCCGTATCGAGCCGGCGGTGCCTTGGCAGATGGCGGTGGCGTATCACCGTTACCTCGACACCCTGGCCGGCATGCAAGACATGCTCGACAGCGCGAGCAAGATTCCACCGCTCAAGAACCTCAAGGACACGATGGCCAACCAGCCAGCGACCCTGGTGCTGGTGATCGGCGAATCCACCAACCGCCAGCGCATGAGCCTCTACGGCTACCCGCGTGAAACCACGCCGGAACTGGACAAGCTCAAGGACCAAATGGCGGTCTTCGACAACGTCATCACCCCGCGCCCTTACACCATCGAGGCGTTGCAGCAAGTGCTGACCTTCGCCGACGAAGAAAACCCGGACCTGTACCTGTCCACGCCGTCGCTGGTCAGCATGATGAAACAGGCGGGTTACAAGACCTTCTGGATCACCAACCAGCAAACCATGACCAAGCGCAACACCATGCTCACGACGTTCTCCGAACAGGCCGACGAGCAGGTGTACCTGAACAACAACCGCAACCAGAACGCCGCGCAGTACGATGGCGACGTGATTGCGCCGTTCAACAAGGCCCTGGCAGACGCCGCGCCGCGCAAGCTGATCGTGGTGCATTTGCTCGGCACGCACATGAGCTATCAGTACCGGTATCCGCCGACCTTCAACAAGTTCACCGATCGCAAAGGCGTGCCCGAGGGCGTGCGTGACGATCAGGTGCCGACGTACAACAGCTACGACAACGCCGTGCTGTACAACGACTTCGTGGTCTCGAGTCTGATCAAGGACTACGCCAAGTCCGATCCAAACGGCTTCCTGATGTACCTCTCGGACCACGGCGAAGATGTTTTCGACTCCGCGGGCCACAGTACGCTGGGGCGCAACGAAGCCAAGCCGACGGCACCGATGTACACCATTCCGTTCATGGCCTGGGCATCGCCGAAATGGCGTGAAACCCACGACTGGAGCTTTGCCGGTGACCTGGCGCGGCCTTACAGCAGCTCGCAGCTGATCCACACCTGGGCGGATCTGGCGGGTCTGAGTTTCGATGAACTGGACCGCAGCAAGAGCCTGGTCAGCGACAGCTTCAAGCCGCGGCCGTTGATGATTGGCAATCCGTATGAACGTCAGTCGCATCCGTTGATTGACTTCAGCCTGATGAAGCCCAAGGGCACGCCGGCGGATCCGGAAGTGGCTCAGAAGTAGCTCTCTAGATAAAGAACCTGTGGGAGCGGGCTTGCTCGCGAAAGCGGTGTGTCAGCCAACGTTGATGTTGAAGCTGACGGCCCCTTCGCGAGCAAGCCCGCTCCCACAGGGCTTCGCATGAGGCCACAGGTCATGTGTTTTCTGCTTTCTTCTGCCTGAAAGCCATTTTCGAAACATCTTAAAATAACAATAATTCTCGTTTAGACCTAAATCCCCTCTCCCCCCTTCGTCTTTGAACAAACGGAATTTTTCCCTCGAAGACAAGGAGTCGGCTGCGATGTTCGCGCCTATCACCCGTTCCATGACCTTTACCCTGGGCCTGTGCAGTGCTGCCCTGAGCCCCGATCTATTGGCTGAATCCGCCCCAGATCCAGCACCAAGTCGCACCCTTGAACTGGGCGCCACCAATGTGACCGCCCAGGGATTGGGCACCACCACCGAAAACACCGAGTCGTACACCACCGGCGCCATGAGCACCGCAACGCGCCTGAACCTGTCGATCAAGGAAACGCCGCAATCGGTGTCCGTGGTCACGCGCCAGCAGATGGACGATTTCAAACTCGGCACGCTCTCCGAAGCCATGAGCCAGACCACCGGCGTGGTGGTTCAGCACAACGACTCGGACCGCGTCAGCTATTCCTCCCGCGGTTACTCGATCAACAATTTCCAGATCGACGGGATGCTCAACACCTTCAGCTACATGAAGTCTGATTCCGACACCATCATCTACGACCGCATCGAAGTGGTTCGCGGCGCGACCGGCCTGACAACGGGTGCCGGTGACCCTTCTGCGACCATCAACATGGTGCGCAAACGGCCGACCGCGCAATGGGAAGCCCAGACCGGTGTCAGCGGTGGCAGTTATGACGATTACTACAGCTATGTGGACGTCGGCGGACCGCTGGCCTTCGACGGGCGCCTGCGCGGTCGCAGTGTGCTGGCCTATCGCGACAGCGGTTCTTACCGCGACAAGTACGCGCTGCAACGGGAAGTCGGCTACGGCATTCTCGAAGCCGACCTGACCGACGACACCGTGCTGGCTGGGGGTTACGACTATCAGGACAAACAGGTGCAAGGCACCTCCTGGGGCACCGTGCCGTACTGGAACGCTGACGGCAGCAAAGCCAACCTCCCACGCTCCACCAACATGGCCACGCCGTGGAGTTCATGGCCGTTGAAGGACAAGACCGCGTTTGCCACGCTGGACCAGCAACTGGGCGCCGGCTGGCACCTCAAGGCGGCCTACACCCACCGCGAGAGTGACACCGACGGCAAGATCTACTACGGCGGTGGCGGCTTCCCCGAGGCGGATCGCAGCGGCATGTTCGCCAACGTCAGCCACATGGTCGGCACGCAAAAAATGAAGGCGTATGACTTCAACGTGTCCGGCCCCTATTCGCTGTTCGGGCGTGAGCACGAAATGATGATCGGCTATGGCGAAGCCGAACGCAGCGAAGACAACCCCTACACGGTAGACGGCCCACGGTCGGCTGATTACGAGAAAGTCCCCGACTGGAAGTACATGGGTGGCATTCCCAAATTCCCTGACACCGTCACCGGCCTGAAAGGCTCGGATGAACGCACCCGGCAAAAGGCCGGTTACCTGGCCACGCGCCTGACCCTGACCAACGACCTGCACGCGGTACTCGGCAGTCGCTATGGCACCTGGGAAATCTCGAAAACAGCCAACAAGTACGACGGCAACCTGCAACTGACCAGTGTCGAGAACACCAGCCAGCAGCACAACGACATGTGGACGCCGTACGCCGGGTTGCTCTACGACATCACCCCCGAGTACACGGCGTATGTCAGCTACACCGACATCTTCAAGCCGCAGGACGAGCGTGACAGCAATCACAAATACCTCGAGCCGGTGGTCGGCAGCAACTATGAGCTGGGGCTCAAGGGCAGCCTGCTGGACGAGCGACTCAACCTCGCCACTGCGGTGTTCTGGAGCAAGCAGGACAACGTCGCCGAACTCGACGACTCGGTGCCACCGGACCCGGTCACCGGTGAGGAATTCTTCAAATCAGGGGGCAAGGGCAACAAGGTTCAGGGTTTCGAAGCCGAGGTCTCCGGCGAAGTCATGGCGGGCTGGAACATGACGGCCGGCTACACCTACACCCACTCGACCAATGGCGAAAAGCAGCGCAACAACACCAACCAGCCGTTGAACATGTTCCGTTTTTCCACGGCCTATCGCCTGCCCGGCGACTGGCAGGCACTGACCGTGGGCGGCGCGGTGAACTGGCAAAGCGACGTCTACCGCGCCGCCAGACGCCCGGTTGGCCGTGGCGCCGATGGCGAGATCATCACCGCCAGCACCAACATCCGCCAGGAGGCGTACACCGTGGTCAAACTGATGTCGCGTTACCAGTTCGACAAGCACCTGTCCGCTTCGCTGAACGTCGACAACCTGTTCGACAAGAAGTATTACGACAACGTCGGGTTCTACAACGGCGTCTATTGGGGCGACCCGCGCACGGTCACCTTGAGCCTGGACTGGAAGCTCTGACGCGATTAATTCCCAAAAACCGGAATCGGCGGATAATGTCCCGGCGACATTGGTTCATGGATGAAAGGCACCCGATATCCGTAGTGGGAGGCAAACCATGAAACGTACAGCGTTGATCCTCGCCAGTCTGATGATGTTCGGTTCGACCGCAGCATTCGCCGAAGGCGGCGCCGAGCGCATGCGGTATTACTTCGAAACCCTGCATCTCAAACAACAGCAGGCTAATGGCGTCGAAACCAGATCTATTGAACTGAGGGTTCCGAACGATCAAACCGCCCAAGTGACCGAAACCTATCGGCCGAAATAAACGATGACTAACGGGCGTCCTGAGAGGCGCCCTTTTTCATGCCCGATCGAAAGGTTTCAAGCATCCAGCAACACTCCGCACAAACCACCCAGCAGCACCAGCAACCACGGAGGGCATCGCCAGAACAGCAGCGCGATCAAGGCCAGCGCCGCCAACAGGACATCCAGCGGGCTAAAAATCGAGGTGGTCCACAACGGCTGATACAGTGCGGCCAGCAACAACCCGACCACCCCGGCATTCACCCCGGCCAGCGCCGCTTGCACCCGGCCATTGCCACGCAAACGCTGCCAGAATGGCAGGACGCCGATCACCAACAGCAGCGACGGCAGGAATATTGCCACGATGCACACCAGTGCCCCGCTCCAGCCGCTGATGGACGCGCCGAGAAACGCCGCGAAGGTGAACAGCGGCCCCGGAATCGCTTGAGCGGCGGCGTAACCGGCGAGAAACACGTCATTGCTCAGCAGTCCCGTGTTCACCACCTGGCTTTGCAACAGCGGCAATACGACGTGGCCGCCACCGAACACCAGCGCCCCTGTACGGTAGAAGCCGTCGAACAGGCTGATCAGCGCATCTGGCCAGCGATGCGCGATCAGTGGCAAACCCAGCAGCAAAATCACGAACAGACTAATCGCCAGCCAGCTTGCCAGGCGACTGCCCCGAATCGACAGGCCGTCCTGCTGTGCTGCATTTGTGTTGTGCAGCAACGCCAATCCGATCACTGCCGCCACGACCATCACCGCTAACTGCCCGCCAGCCGTTGGCCAGAGCAACACCCCGACCGTCGCCATCAGCATGATGCCCACGCGCACCGGACCCCGGCATAACGTGCGGGCCATGCCCCAAACGGCCTGGGCAACCACGGCGACGGCGACAATTTTCAGCCCGTGAATCAAACCCGCCGGCAACGCCCAGCCACCGTGTGTGATGCCGATTGCCAACAGCGTGAGTATCAACGCCGAAGGCAAGGTGAAACCTGCCCACGCCGCCAATGCCCCCAAGTACCCGGCACGGGACAAACCGAGCGCCATGCCCACCTGACTGCTCGCCGGGCCCGGAAGAAACTGGCACAGGGCAATCAACTCGGCGTAAGCGGCTTCGCTCAGCCAGCGCCGACGCGCTACGAACTCACTGCGAAAATAGCCCAGATGCGCGACAGGGCCGCCAAACGAGGTCAGCCCCAGGCGCAGGAAGATCAGGAAAATCGCCCACGGGTTGTCTGCCTTGGGCACCCTGCCCTGTGCGCCATCGCGGCTGTTCATGCGCCGTTAAAGCTCTTTGGTCCAGAACAGCATGCGGCCATGGGCCGGGTCGAACATGCCGGGCGCGAATCCGAACTTGCCATAGGACGCCTGCGCGACAGCATTGCCTTCGAGGACTTCCAGGGTGATCTTGCAGCAGCCCCGTTGACGGGCGATATCTTCCACCTTTTGCAGCATCTTCTGGCTCAGCCCCAGGCCGCGAAATTTCGGCGCGACCGACACATCGTGCACGTTGACCAGCGGCCGACAGGCAAACGTCGAGAAACCTTCGAAGCAATTGACCAGCCCGGCCGGCGCACCGCCGACAAACGCCAGTACGCTGAACGCATGGGGACGCTTGGCCAGTTCCCCCGGCAGTTGTTGCAGGATGTCTTCGGGCAACGGGTGCCCACCGCCCATCGGGTCTTCAGCATAGGCATTGAGCACGACACCGATGGCCTCGGCATGCAGCGGATTGGTGTAGCTGGCTTGAAGTACCAGAATTTCTGCGGATTCCATTTCCATCGTCAACGTCCCGTCAAGTTGTCCCGGCGCGTCGCTCGCGCCGGGAGGTCGACGGACATTATCGCGAGGCGCATTCGTCGACAACCCGAACCTGCTTCAAACGCCCCAGATCAGCGTTTCGGTCCAGCCCAACTCGGCAAAATCCTCGGCCCGCAGGCGCGATTCGCCGGCACAGAAAAACTCGTCCAGTTGCGGCGGTTTGACCGAGGTGCCGCTGAGCATGGCGTGCACCTGGCCGCGGTGATGAAGCTGGTGCTCGAACAGGTGCGAGAGCAGGCGCAAACGGCTGTCATGTTGCGGCGTGTCCCGGGCGATGGTCACGATTCGCCCAAGATCGGCGTCGCGCAGTTGCTCGCAGTAGGCAATCAGGCGACGGTCGACATGCGCCTGTTCACGCTGCAGATCGGCGCCCACCGCGAACGGTTCGTCTTGGGCAAAGAACACATAGCAATCAGGGTGTGGATCGTCACCGCGCAACTCGCGCTCCAGCGCATCCACGTAAAACCAGTCGCAGGTGAGGATGTGGTTGAGGGTCGCAATGAGGCTGGGGAAGAAGCTGACGCGCGGTGCCGCCAGTTCTGCCGGGCTCAACTGATTCCACGCCTTGGCGAGTCGGTGATTGGCCCAAGCATTCTGGTACGCCATGGTCAACAAATGGTGAGACAGAGGCTGATTCATATTCGCGGCTCCCGGCCATCAGGCTTCGGCGAAACGTTGCAGCTGCATTTCCTGTAGACGGCTTAATGTGCGGCGGAACGGGAATTCCAGATAACCCTCGGTGTACAGCGCCGCCATGGGCACTTGCGCTTCGAGGTACAGCGGCACCTTGCGGTCGTAGCACTCGTCCACCAGCGCAATGAAACGCCGGACACCGTCGTCATGCACCGACAATTGCGGCAGCTCGCGATCACCGGCCACCACGCGCTCGGCACCGTCCTCGGTGCCTCGGGCGATGCGTCCTTCGCGTTTCTGCGCGCTGAGGTTGGGCACCTCACTCAACAGAATAGCGCTGAAGGTGTCGCACAGCGCCATGAAGTCCATGGCGGCAAACGGTTGCTCGCACAGGTCGGCGTAGCGGCACCAGAGCACCGTCGAACTGGCCTGCACAACGTTGATCGAACGGTAACCGACCGTGATCGGCTCGCTGGACGTTGACTGGCCGACGGTCAAGCCCTTGAACACTTCACCGAGCGCGCTGGGTTGCCCGGGCGCCGCCACCCAATAACGTTGCAGGCCAGCGCCCGGGTGCAGGCGATGGTCTTCGCCGCCGTCCACCGCGATCACCTGCATGTGCTGTTTGATCGCCTCGATGGCGGGCACGAAACGGTCGCGGTTGAAGCCATCGGCGTACAGTTGGTCCGGCGGCTGATTGGAGGTGCAGACCACCACCACGCCCTGCTCGAACATCACCTGAAACAAACGCCCGAGAATGATCGCATCGCCGATGTCATTGACGAACAGTTCATCGAAACACAACACCCGCACTTCCTGGCTCAACTCTCGGGCCAATGCCTTCAACGGGTCGGCGGTGCCGGTCAGCTGGAACGAGCGCTGATGCACCCAGCCCATGAAGTGGTGGAAGTGCTGGCGTCGGGCCGGGACCTTGAGGTTTTGATAGAACTGGTCCATCAACCAGGTCTTGCCCCGCCCGACCGGGCCCCAGAGATAAACGCCGGTGACCGGCGTGCGCCCTTCATGCAAGGCTTCGTGGCATTTTTGCAGCGCCCACACGGCATGTTCCTGGGCTTCGTCCTGGACGAAGCCCTTTTGTTCGATGGCGTGTTGCCAGGCGCTTAGGGGAGAGTCGACATTCATGCGCGGGAGTATGCCACGGCGTCTGGATTTACAGAGAGATGTCTAGCCGGGCGATCTTGCCCTGATCGTTTAGACGGAACATGTAACGCAGTTCCAGAGGGCTGCCGGGAAACGTCCCGGAAATCAGGTTGTGTACCAGCACTTTGCCGGTGCGTTGCTGAACGTCGAGTACTTCGACTCGTGGTTCATAACGCTGCGCGGTGTCTTGCATCCATTGGGCGATGGCTTGCGTGCCGATCCGGTGCTGGCCCTCATCGAACACGTTGGCATCCTCAGCGAAAAAACTGCCGACCCGCGAGGTGTCGCGGGCATTGGCGGCAGCAATGTAGGCGGCGATGGAGGGTGCCAGTAAAGAGGCTGGATTGGACATGGGTGCGGCTCCTTGTTGTTTGATTCTGGAGCCATGCTAAAACAGGTCTGTGTCAGTTCTTGTCAGGAGTGAAACGTCCGGCGTCATCCAGTTGCATTTGCTTGTGCCAGGTGCGCAACAGGTCGCTGCGTCGCCCCAGGTAACGCTCGCCCTGTTCATGGGCGGCCGAGATACGGTCGGTGCGAAAGGTGCGGTAGGCACTGCGCAATTCACACCAGGCGACGATGATCCGCACCTCATTGAGAAAGCCCAGCGCCAATGGCCAGATCAACCGCTGACTGGGCACTTGATGGACGTCTGCATAGTCGATGTTCAGCTTCGACTGATCGCGGATGGCCTGGCGAAACACGTTCAACGGCACGGCATTTTGCGGATAACCATAACCGCGCGGGCCTGGCAGCACCGTCGGGTTGCGCAAGGCGTCCTGAGCTTCAGGGTCTAACACCGCCGCAATCTTTGCCAGTGCGTCGGCCGCGGCTTTGCTCAACACCTCATCGCCACGCTGATCGACGTAACGCAAGCCCAACACGATGGCTTCGGTTTCGTCGGCATTGAGCATCAAGGGCGGCAGGAACAGACCGCTGCGCAACACATAACCGACACCGGCCTCGCCGAAAATCGGTGCGCCCAGCGCCGTCAGCTCAGCGATGTCGCGGTACAGCGTGCGTTCGGAAATCTCCAGCTCGCCGGCCAACATCGCGGCCGTGGCCGGACGACTTTTGCCTCGCAGCACTTGCAGCAAAGTGAGTAAACGAGTGGTACGCGACACGATCGGCAGGCTCTTTCCTGAAAAGTCGTCGGAGCTTAGCAGAGGCTGCTGTCAGAAACTGGCAGTAGCGAATTCCCCGGGGGGCGCGATGTTGTGGGGCAGATCAAAATCAAAAGCGAGGCGCCTACCGGCCGGCCTGAGCTCACGCGCACGAGTAAACTCAACGCGCCCCCTGTAGGAGCTGTCGAGTGAAACGAGGCTGCGATCTTTTGATCTTGCCGTTGCTTTGCCCAACCGACGCAATGCGTGCGTAAAAGATCAAGATCAAAAGATCGCAGCCTCGTTTCACTCGACAGCTCCTACAAAGGAACTCCATCCACCCGGTGGTCGGCTGTTTTGCCCTGAATGGAAAAGCGCCTTGACGGCTCATATTACTCGCATCATATTAAATACATGTTGCTAGACATTTAAATTGATCCCGCCGTCGTTCTCCAGGAGTTCACCTCATGCATTACAAAGTCTTCGGTCGCAAAACCGGCTTGCGGGTTTCGGAACTGGCGCTGGGCGCCGGCAATTTCGGTACCGGCTGGGGCCATGGCGCCGAGCGTGACGAAGCCAAGCGCATTTTCGATGGTTACCTGGAAGCCGGCGGCAACTTCATCGACACTGCCAACGGCTATCAGGGCGGCCAGTCGGAAGCCATGCTGAGCGAGTTCATTGCAGCGGAGCGTGATCGCTTGGTCATTGCGACCAAATACACCTTGGGGACCACGCCAGCCGCAGGCATTTCCCACACCGGCAATAACCGCAAGAACATGGTTCGCGCCGTGGAAGAAAGCCTGAAACGACTCAACACCGATCACATCGACCTGTTCTGGGCGCACATGAGCGATGGCGTCACGCCGATGGAAGAGATCCTGCGCGGCTTTGACGACCTGGTGCGTGCCGGCAAGATTCACTACGCAGGGCTGTCGAACTTTCCGGCCTGGCGCATCGCTCGCGCGGATTTGTTGGCTGAAGTGCGCGGCTTCTCGCCCATTGCCGCGATTCAGGTCGAGTACAGCCTGGCCGAACGCACGGCTGAACGTGAACAACTGCCGATGGCCGAGGCGTTGGGCCTGGCCGCGACGTTATGGTCGCCGCTGGGTGGCGGCTTCCTCACCGGCAAGTACCGCAACAATGATGGTGACAACCGCGCCGCCAAACTCGGCATGCTGATTCACGCCGAAAAAAGCGCACGGGAAACCGCCCTGCTCGATACCTTGCTGGCCGTTGCGGCGGAGATTGGGGCCAGCCCGACTCACGTGGCCATTGCCTGGCTGCGTGAAAAGGCCACGCGCTCGACGACGGCGCTGATTCCGATTCTGGGTTCGCGCACGCGGGAGCAGCTGGATGCGACGTTGGGGGCTTTGCAGGTGCAGTTGAATGCGGAGCAAGTGGCGCGGCTGGATGGGATAAGTGAGGTGGCGAAAGGTGTGCCGCATGAATCCATTGCCGGGTCTTTTGCACGGTTTACCGGAGCCGTAACCCTCGACCTGCCGATCATTCCAGTGGCCTGAAAAAGGTTCGCGGGCAAGCCTCGCTCCTACAGGTTTTTGGCGTTCACAGACTTTGTGTTCGCTGCAAATCTGTAGGAGCGAGGCTTGCCCGCGAAGGCGTCTTACCGGTCGACCTTATGTTTGGCCGCGTATAAGCACAGCATTTCCATCGCCAACGTCGCCGCCGCCAGCGAAGTAATGTCCGCATGGTCGTAGGCCGGCGCCACTTCCACCACGTCCATGCCCACCAGATTGATCCCGCGCAACCCGCCAAGAATCTCCAGCGCCTGCACCGTACTCAAACCTCCACACACCGGCGTTCCGGTGCCCGGTGCGAAAGCCGGGTCGAGGCAATCGATGTCGAACGTCAGGTACACCGGGTTATCCCCCACCCGCGCACGAATCGCCTCGACGATTGCCTCACACCCTTGCCGATGCACTTGCCGCGCATCCAGCACCTGAAAGCCCTGGTGATCATCATTGGTGGTGCGCAAACCGATCTGCACCGAGCGCGACGGATCCACCAGACCTTCCTTGGCCGCGTGCCAGAACATCGTGCCGTGATCGACGCGCTTGCCCTCTTCGTCCGGCCAGGTGTCGCTGTGGGCATCGAAGTGAATCAACGACAACGGACCATGTTTGCGCGCATGGGCCTTGAGCAGCGGATAGCTGATGAAGTGATCGCCGCCGAACGTCAGCATCGCGCAACCGCCATTCAGGATGTGCTCGGCGTGGGCCTCGATGCTCTCAGGCACCGAGTGCGGCGAGCCGTAATCAAAGTCGCAATCACCGTAGTCAATGACCGCCAGATGATCGAACGGATCAAAGGTCCACGGCCAGTGGCGTTCCCAGGCGATGCCGGTAGACGCGGCGCGAATGCCGCGCGGTCCGAAGCGCGCACCGGGACGGTTGCTGGTGGCGGTGTCGAAAGGCACGCCGCTGACCACCACGTCGACACCGCGCAAATCACGGCTGTAGCGACGGCGCATGAAACTGGTGATACCGGCGTAGGTGCTTTCGGCGGCAGTACCGTAGAGGCTGTCGCGGGTGATGGCCTGATCGTTTTGCATCGGGGCGTCCATGGTGATCTCCTTTTTATTTATTGGCGGCTACGGAAAGTGGTCCACAGGCGCGTGCGCGAACGCATGTCCTTGAGGCTCATGCTGCGGTCGGCGTACAGCCGTTCGCGGGTGTCGGCCAGCGGGAAGATGTCCGGGTCGGTGCGCACGGCTTCGTCCACCAGCGGCGTCGCGGCCTGGTTGGCTGTGGCAAAGAACAGTGTGTTGGTCAGCGCCGCCACGGATTCGGGGCGCAGCATGAATTCGATGAACGCCCGGGCGGCTTCGGGGTGCGGCGCGTCCTTGGGAATCGCTAGGTTGTCCTGCCAGACCAGCGTGCCTTCCTTCGGAATCCGGTAGGCCACTTCATAGGGTTTGTTGGCTTTGCGCGCCTGGTCGGCGGCCATGCTGGCGTCACCGTTGTAGGTCAAGGCCAGGCACACGCTGCCATTGGCCAGATCGTTGATCTGCCGCCCGGTGGCGACGTACAGCACATTGGGCTGCAACTGATGCAACAAGGCCTCGGCGGCGGTCAGATCCGCCTTGTCGGTGCTGTAGGGATCTTTACCGAGATAGTGCAACGCCAGGCCGATCACTTCTTGCGGCGAATCGAGAATCGCGATGCCGCAGTCCTTCAGCGCGCTTGCGTATTGCGGCTTGAACAGCAAGTCGAGACTGTTGAGCGGCACCCCCGGCAAACGTTTTTGCACCGCCTCGACATTCAACCCCAAGCCCAGCGTGCCCCAGGTATACGGCACGCCGAAACGATTGCCGGGGTCGACGGCGGCGAGTTTTTCCAACAGGTCCGGGTCGAGGTTGGCGTAACCCTTGAGCCCTTCGTGAGGAATCTCCTTCAGCGCACCGGCCGCCAAGCCGCGAGCCAGGACGCTGGAGGACGGCACCACCACGTCATAGCCGCTGCCACCGGTCAGCAGTTTGGTTTCCAGCACTTCCGACGAATCGAACGTGTCGTAACGCACGTGAATCCCGGTTTCCTTTTCGAAACGCTGCAAGGTTTCGGGCGCCACGTAATCGGCCCAACTGTAGAGGTTGAGGGTCTTTTCCTCAGCCTGGGCCGACGCGGCCATGGCGAGGAACAGCGCGGGCAAACACAGCTTGAATACGGGAGCCATGACGAACACCTGACCAGAGGAAGTGGTTGCAGCGTGCGCGCTCGGTTACATTGGCGAAATATCAAGTTTGTTAACCTGACTTTATTGCGGAATAATGTTTGATGCTCGGTCAACTCCACGACCTCGACCTGCAACTGCTGCGATTGTTTGTCCGCGTGGTGGAGTGCGGCGGGTTCAGCGCAGCGCAAGGTGAACTGGGGTTGAGCCAGTCAAGCATCAGCCAACAAATGGCCAAACTCGAAACCCGACTCGGCTATCGACTGTGCAGTCGCGGCAAGGGTGGATTCCGGATCACACCCAAGGGCGAACAGTTGCTCAGCGCAACGCGCGGGCTGTTTGAGTCCATCGAAGCGTTCCGTCATCAGTCCAATGGCGTGGCAGGACGGTTGATCGGCGAAGTGCGCCTGGGCTTGTCCGAAGCCCTTGACCAATCGGTGCTGCAAAAAGTCGCCGAGGCGATCCGGCGTTTTCGTGAGCGGAACGAGTCGGTGCGCATCGAGTTGATGAGCGCCATGCCCGGCGAAATGGAACGCCTGCTGCTGCAACAACGACTGGATTTGGCGATCGGCTATTTCTCCCAGGTACAAAGCGCGTTTGACTACCGCGAGTTGTTCAGCGAAACCCAGCACCTGTACTGCGCCCCTGGGCATCCATTGTTTACCGACGATGCGCCGGACGATCTGGCGTTGCAGGCATGTGACCGGGTTGATCATCCCTATCGTTTTCTTCGCAGCGACGAGCCGTTTCAAGGCAAATTATGTTCAGCTCGGTCCGAGCAGGTCGAAGGCACCCTCGCTTTCGTCCTTTCCGGCAAGCATGTGGGTTATTTGCCCGATCATTTCGCCCGTAGCTGGGAAGAAAAAGGCTTGCTGCGCGCCGTGCGCCGGGATGACCTGAGTTTTGATGTGGCATTTCACCTGGCGCGCCATCGTGCGCAGGTGCCGGGGGATGCGCAGAAAGCCTTTGAAGAGGATTTGCTGGCGGCGTTTGCCTGAGGATTAAAAGATCGCAGCCTCGTTTCACTCGACAGCTCCTACAGGGGATCGCATTTCAATGTAGGAGCTGTCGAGTGTAACGAGGCTGCGATCTTTTGATCTTTCGCCGCTTTCTGGCATCCTGCGCCTCCATTTTTGACCCGCTCCCTGGCGCTTTCCTCGTGACCTCTTCCGAACACGCAAAACCCCAGTCCCGTTCCGACCTGATCTACGGCCTCAACGACCGCCCGCATCTCACCGCCACAGTCTTCGCCGCCCTGCAACACGTACTGGCGAGTTTTGTCGGCATCATCACCCCGACCTTGATCATGGGCGGCGCCCTCGGCCTGCAAAGCGAAGTGCCGTACCTGATCAGCATGGCGCTGTTTGTCTCGGGCCTGGGCACGTTTGTTCAGGCGCGGCGCTTCGGCCCGATCGGTTCCGGCCTGTTGTGCCTGCAAGGCACCAGTTTCTCGTTCATCAGCGTGATCCTCAGTGCCGGGTTCATGGTCAAGGCCCGGGGTGGCGGCACCGACGAAATCCTCTCGACGATCTTCGGCGTGTGCTTTTTCGCCGCGTTCATCGAAGTGGTGTTGAGCCAGTTCATCGGCAAGTTGCGGATGCTGATCACGCCCGTGGTGACCGGCACCATCATCACCCTGATGGGCCTGTCGCTGATCAAGGTCGCCATGACCGACATCGCCGGCGGCTTCGGCGCGGCGGACCTTGGTGCGGCGAGTCATCTGGCGTTGGCGGCGCTGGTGCTCGGCACGATTGTGGTGTTGAACCGGGTCGATGTGCCGTTCCTGCGCCTCGGGGCGATTGTCATTGGCCTGACGCTGGGTTACGTCGTCGCCTGGCTGATGGGCGACGTCAATTTCGCCAGCCTGCCCGACGTGCCGCTGATGAGCGTGCCGGTGCCGTTCAAGTACGGCTTTAATTTTGATTGGGTGGCGTTTGTGCCGGTGGCGGTGATTTTCCTGGTGTCGCCGCTGGAAGCCGCTGGTGACCTGACCGCCAACTCGATGATTTCCCGGCAGCCGGTCAAGGGCCCGATTTACATCCGTCGGATCAAATCCGGCCTGCTGGCTGACGGCCTGAACTCGGCCATGGCGGCGGTGTTCAACAGCATGCCGATGGTGACCTTCGCGCAGAACAATGGCGTGATCCAGTTGACGGGCGTGGCCAGCCGTTACGTGGCGTTTTTCATCGCCGGCCTGCTGGTGCTGTTGGGGCTGTTCCCGATGATCGGCGCGGTGTTGCAACTGATGCCCAAACCGGTACTCGGTGGCGCGGAACTGGTGATGTTCGGCACCGTGGCGGTGGCCGGGATCAAGATCCTCGCCGAAGCCGGCTTGCATCGACGCAACATGCTGATCGTGGCGATTTCCATCGGCATGGGGCTGGGGGTTGCGGCGGTGCCGGAGGTGTTGCGCGAGTTGCCGAAGGCGCTGCACAACATCTTCGAATCGCCAATCACCGTCGGGGCGTTGTGCGCTATCGTGCTGAACATCTTCCTGCCCGAGGAGTTCATCGAGCTGGAAGAGGACGATTTCGACCCGGAAGCTTCAATCCTCCAGGTCATGGAAAACCCCGATGTCCCGGCCAAGGGTGAACCCGCACGGCCTCAAGCGGTCGCACAGTTGAACCGCTAGAAAGCTCGAGGGCTGAGCCAGTGGCGGGTCAGCCCTTTTTTTTATGAGAGCGTCTACATGCGCAGCGTCCACGCCGTCATCCTTTCCCTGCTGTTGCTCTCCCTGAGCGCCTGCGCCCTCTTCCCCCATCGCGACCCGTTGAACATTAATGTGGTCGGCATCGAGCCGCTGCAAAGCCAGGACATGGAAGTGCGCTTTGCCGTGAAGATCCGCGTGCAAAACCCTAATGAAACACCCATCGACTACAACGGCGTGGCGCTGGACCTGGAGGTCAACGGCCAGCCGCTGGCCTCCGGGGTCAGCGATCAGTCGGGCTCGATTGCACGCTTTTCCGAAACCGTGTTGAGCGTGCCGGTGAGCGTTTCGGCGTTTTCGGTGATTCGCCAGACGTTGGGGCTGAGCCAGACGCAAACGCTGAATAACCTGCCTTACGTGCTGCGGGGCAAACTGGCGGGTGGTTTGTTTGGCACGATGCGTTTTGTCGACACCGGCAAACTGAGCTTGCCGGGCGCGACTGCGGGCAACTGGTAAAACGACGCCATTGTGGGAGCGGGCTTGCTCGCGAAGAGGCCGGCACATTCAGCATAGATGTTGAATGTTATGGCCTCTTCGCGAGCAAGCCCGCTCCCACAAGGTAGTGTTGTTCACTTTAGCGCAGGCGCCACAGGTTTTATGTGAACAGCAACAGCTCCCACAGGGGGTCATGTGGTGAAGCGGACACCCGGTTTGGCCCGTTCATCGACGGTCAGCTCAAACACATCCGGGCGCGCGTAGTGCCCGACCACGTCAAAGTCGTACCGCGCGCGGATCAAGTCGTCAGTGTCGATTTCAGCGGCCAGCAATCCCGCGCCCTCACGCAGCGGCCCCGCCAGAATGTCACCCATAGGCCCGACAATCACACTGCCGCCGACAATCAGCGGCCGATCCGCCGGCCAGTTGGCGATCTCCACGCCCAAGGCCTGCGGTGAGTCCTGGACCTGGCACGCGCTGACCACAAAGCAGCGTCCTTCATGGGCGATGTGGCGCATGCTGACCTGCCACATTTCCCGCTCATCCACTGTCGGCGCACACCAGACCTCGATGCCTTTGGCGTACATCGCGGTGCGCAGCAGCGGCATCATGTTTTCCCAGCACACCACTGCGCCAATCCGCCCGACCTGGCTGTCGATCACCGGCAGCGTCGAGCCGTCGCCCTTGCCCCAGATCAATCGCTCGGTGCCAGTCGGCATCAGTTTGCGGTGTTTGGCGACCAGCCCGGCCTGCGGATCAAACAACAGCGCCGTGCAATGCAACGTGCTGCCGGCGCGCTCGATGACGCCGATCACCAGGTTGGCCCCGGTGCGGGCCGACAATCCGGCGAGTGCTTCAGTTTCGGCGCCGGGCACGTCGATGGCGTTGGCAAAATACCGGGCAAACGCTTCGCGGCCTTCCGGCAACCGGTAGCCCAATTGCGTGCCAAACGCCTCGCCTTTGGGATAACCGCCCAACACCGCTTCCGGCATCACCACCAGCGCGGCGCCTGATTCGATAATCGCGTTTTCCCACGCAAGAATCTGTTCAAGGGTTTCGGCCTTGCCGCCGGGCGAGGCGCCGATTTGCAACGCTGCAACACTGGACTTGGGCATGGCGGTCACTCCGATAGCAATGAGGTGTTGCTCATTCTGATGCGTCACAGGATCATGTATACAGCCCGATTCACTGCTGAATGATATGAGCCAAATGAATATCGCCACCGTTGACCTCAACCTGCTCAAAGTCTTCGAAGCGTTGCATGAAGAGTCCAGCGCCAGCCGTGCGGCGCTGCGCCTGGGCGTGACGCAATCGGCCGTCAGCGCGGCGTTGCGGCGGCTGCGCGAACTGTATGGCGATCAGTTGTTCGTGCGCACCGGCCGTGGCCTGGCGCCGACGCTCAAGGCCAACCAGTTGAAACCGGTAGTGAGTGACGCGCTGAACAAATGCCGGCAGAGCCTGGCGATGGTCGATCCAGCGGCCAATCACTACGACGGTCGCTCGGTCACGGTGGGGTTATCGGATGATTTCGAGATTGCCTACGGTCGACGATTGATCGAGGCCATTGCCCACAGTGCGCCGAAGTTGCGCCTGATCTTTCGGCAGACGCACAGTCAGATCGTCGCTCAGGCGTTGATGGAACGCAGCATTGATCTGGCGATCACCGCAGGCGGGTTCACCGAGCGGTTGCTCAGTCGTCAAGTGCTGGGTGAAGGCGGTTATCTGTGCCTGGTGGATCCGCTCAGCCTGGCGCAGGGGCAACAGACCATGACGCTGGAGGAGTTCGTCGCCCGCGAGCACATTCTGGTGTCATCGGGCGGCTTTATCGGGATCACCGATGAGGGGTTGGCAGCGCTGGGGCTGAATCGGCGGGTGTGCGCCTCGACCACGCACTTTGCTGCGTTGCCACACCTGCTCAAGGGCAGTCAGGCGGTGGCGACCATTCCGGCGCATGCTGCTGCAAGCATTGCGGCGCTCTGCGGACTGGCGCTGCTGCCCTGCCCTCTGGCCTTGCCGCGCTACCCGATCGAATTGGGCTGGCGCACCAGCACGCAACTCGATCCGGTGGTGTTGAAAGTGCGCGAGGCCATTGTCGCGAGTTTTGCGTGAAAGGCGGGCCTTACTTGGCGGCCATCAAGCGGTTCACTTCACTGCGTACCATGTTCGCGAATTCCGGCGGCGACATGGCGTCAAGTTCTGCACGAACCCATTCCGCCCATTTGCCCTTGCGCTTGGCGCGCTCGCCAAACAACCGCGCGGCCTCGCCCTTGGATTTGCCAAGGTTGCTTTGCCAGAGGTCGAACAGACGGGATTTCTCATCTTCAAGCGCTGCGCGCTCAGCCAGGGGTTTGTCGGCCAGATTGAAGCTCATGGGAGTTACCTGCTGCGTAAAATAGGCGACATCTTACACTGTAGGGCGAAATGTCCGACTCCGGATTTTTTCCTCGGCATACAGTCGACGTGCAAATCCACTGCAACTTTTTCTATCGTGCAAGACTCCATTGTTCACTGCCCATTTACCTGCAAGGAGTACCCAATGGCCCGGAAAACCGCCGCACAAGTTGCCAATGACCAGATCAAGGATCAGGCATTCAGCGAACTTCAAGCCCTGATCGAAGAGTCGGAAAAACTGCTGAAAAGCAGCGCTTCACTGGTGGGTGAGGAAGCAGAGACCCTTCGCGGGCAAATCGCCCAGAAACTCCAGCAGGCCCGGGATTCGGTCACCAGCGTTCGCGACCGCACAAAACCGGTGGTCGACGCGACGGAAACCTACATCGGTGGCCATCCATGGCAGACCGTCGCGATCTCAGCCGGTTTCGGCCTGGTGGTCGGGTTGTTGCTGGGCCGTCGTTAATCCGTTAAACAGAAACACATTGAAGCTGTAAGAGCCGGGCTTGCCGGCGAAGGCGATTTCAAGTACGCCTTCGCCGGCAAGCCTGGCTCCTACAAAATGCGTTTCAGAGCCCTGCCAGTTCTCGCAAATTCGCCAATGTCTGGGCATCCAGTTGAATACCTTGCGCGTTGGACTTGGTTCGCTGGTGATGACGTCGATCACCCGGAAGGCGCTTGAGCCCCACGCTGTGCATCTGACGGACCAGTTCCTGACTGCGTTCGGCGAAATTCTGTCCGGCCGCCTTGCTCGGATCAATCACGATCAGCAGTTGCCCGGTCCACGGCGTCTTGGCGCCCGGATGGTTCTTCCAGTCGAACTCGAAAGAGAAATTGCCGCCGGTCAGGGCCGCCGCCAACAGTTCCACCATCATCGACAGCGCTGAACCCTTGTGCCCGCCAAACGGCAGCAACGCGCCACCCTCCAGAATCGCCTTCGGATCCTGAGTCGGCTGACCAAGACCGTCCACGCCCATGCCCGCTGGCAAGCGCTCACCTTTTTGCGCGGCAATCTGCACATCGCCATGGGCAATGGCGCTGGTGGCCAGGTCAAAGACAATCGGTTCACCGTCAGCCCGGGGCGCGGCGAAGGCGATCGGGTTGGTGCCGAACAACGGCCGATCGGCGCCGTGGGGCACCACGCACGTCATGCTGTTGACCACGCTCAACGCCACCAGCCCTTCATAGGCAAACGGCTCGACATCCGGCCACAGTGCCGCGAAATGGTGGGAGTTACGGATTGCCAGCACCGCAATCCCGGCGCTGCGGGCTTTTTCCACCAGCAGGGCTCGGGCGGCCGCAAGCGCGGGCTGGGCAAAACCGTTGTCGGCATCAACCCGGACAAACCCCGAGGCTACGTCCTCGACCACGGGCACGGCCTGGCCATTGACCCAGCCACTCTTGAGCGTCGAGACATAACCTGGAATACGAAACACGCCATGGCTGTGGGCACCATCGCGTTCAGCGCCGGCGCAGTTCAACGCCAGGGTCTTGGCGACTTCGGCGGAGGTGCCGTGGCGCAGGAAAATTTGCTCAAGCAATAGAACGAGCGCGTCGAAATCGAGCGATTGGGTGGTCGAACTGACGGCCACTTCGGGCGTTGCGGTCATCTGAAGCTCCAGTTTTATTATTGAATACGGGCACCAGGGGAAACGAGGTTGCTCGGCAACCAACAGCAGACGTCGATTAAGCGCTGTTGTACCGGCGTCCTGTCAAGTCTCGAGCGCCTGCTCCGCTCAAGCAATATGTACCGCACCGGCGCCTTTCAATGACCGTAGTGTTTTTCCCGACCTGACGACCCGCGATCAAGCGCCGGTCGCGACACTGAGAAAAACACATGACTGATCCCTCCCTGCCGTATTTTTTTGACGAAGCAGAACGCGCCTCCATTGCCAAACAGCCAGGGGATCGCGAGAAAACGCTGATGTTCTCGATGGATGACCTGAAGTGGTTGAAGCATGTGTATCGGGCCACCCACACCGCCCGCATCACGCATAAAGACCCGATGTTCGCCTGTCAGCTGTTGCTGCGGGTGACGGGTGCCCCGGATATCCCATTGGCTGGAGCCTTCGCCATGAGTCGACCCGACGATGGCGAAGTCACGCTCTACACGCCGTGGAAAGGCCTGATCAAATTCGCCGACATGGACGACCTCAAAAGCCGGCTCAAGGAGTGGCTGGCGCAGACCATCGGCAAGCGAGAGCTGTTGCGTTTTCTCTCCATCGAACAGCGCACGTCTTTACCGGCCAGCGCGATACCCGACATTGCAACGAAAGAAATCGAAGGCGCGGTCTTCCAGGACCAGCAGCTCATCCTCGACCGCAATCAGGCGCAAGACCTCACCACGATGATGGCCGAACTGGTCAAGGCACCGACCCTGCAATCGATGCTCGACGACGTCCTCAAGAACGCGTTGGAAATACCCTTCCCCAAACTGGACCAGCGCCTGACGCGCCTGAAGAGTTTTGTCAGGACAATTTCAGCCCTCGACGACAGCGAAAACCAGCACACGATTTCATCGTACTCACTGAGCGATGCCCTGTTGCACTTTTACCTGACCCATCACTGGCCTACGGGTGATTCCAGGGTTTTTTCCAACCCCGAACACGGTGTGAGCAGCGACGCCGACAACCTGGCCTGGGAGAACGGAATAAAAGAGATCGCATACAGCTTTACGCCTCATCTGCAAAGCCTGCTCGACACATTCTGGAATACCCCCATGAGCAACGGGCTGTCACGGCTGGAATTCTTCACCGAGTGCCTGCGCGACACCTTCCACATGAGACTTCTCAACCAGCGTCAACAAGGGACGTTGACGACGCAGGAATACCTGAAACTGATGAATGTCAGCCTTGCGCCTGACAGGAGAGATCCGCTTCGTATCGAAAAGGTACGTGTCACCGCGCCCCTCAAGCATTTCGCCGAACTGGCCTCCTCCTTGATGATCGGGAGCGTCAACACCTTGGGCTTTCTGTACACCCCATCCAGAGGCATCGAGGCGACAAGCAATTTGCCAGCCGTCAGGAACATCGTGCTGCAGATGATGAAAAGCGAAGGCCATGAAGACACGTTATTCAATTTCATGTCGTTGAACGAACGCGAGACTTTTCTGGCGTTCGAGCCGGATGAGCGCGTGATTGAAGGCAAAACAGTCGTCGGCCCGGTGTTTAAACAATTGATGGCCGACATTCTGGTCAAACAGCGGGATAACCTGAGCCATGCCCTGGGTCTGTACCGCGAAAGTGAAGGCACGCTAAACCCCTATGCCTTGATCGATAAGGCGCTGGACGTCCGGGGTTTGATTGATGACCGACTGTTGACCAGCGACGCTGGGGGGCGCTGGAGTACCCGGATCGACCATCGCCGGAGCGCGCGACCGGCCACCGTGCGCGCCGAGTCGGCCAAAGCCGAACTGGCACTGCTTGATACCGTTGAGCAGGCGCTTGACCAGCGCCTTGAAAGCCACCCGGCCATTCCCGCAACAACCAGCACGCTGACCGAGGCGTTGGACCTCGTCAGCTCATCGGTGGCGAGCTTGCAATCGAGTTTTACGCATACCCTGTCAACAGCCTTGCGCAGTGAACTGAAGCTGCGCGCTGTCACCCGCACGCTGGGGCCGACAGAACAGGCCATCGTCAGCACCGTGCTCGATTCCCCGGTACACCTGCAACGCGCGGCATTAAACGGTTTCTTGCCCGATGTCTTCTCCCTGGCATTAAAGGCCGGCGATGGGACAGACGTGCTGAAACTGGCCAGTTGTTTTTTGCTGACTGAGCGAGGTGGCCTGGACCCTATGCATTCGGGCAAAGCGATCTTGTGGACACCTGCATTCGGGTTCGAAGCGTTCAAGGCTTTGACGCCGCTGCTGGACGAACTCGGTCGACGTCTCAAAGACGATGATCAGCGAACAACCCTTTTGGAGAATCTTGGCCGCAGCGAGCGATTGCCGGGAATGACTTACACGCTGGCGCCGCTGCAACAGATCTTTGGCCATTTTCTCGATTACCTGCAAAAACCCTATGTCCATCTGGACAAAACGTTGGTCAGCCGCGCGCTAGCCACGAAGCTCCCTGCCACGCCACTCGCCAGCCTTTTGAATCTGGTGGGGCTACGCGAGCCCCAGACGGGACTACGCCGCGCCAGGGACATTGCCCAGTCCCTGACGACCCGGCAAAAATTGCCGGCCTGGCTGGCAAAAGTGCCGGTCAAAGACTTGATATTGCATGGCGAACTGCTGCAGCAATACCTCGATAACGTCAAAGACGATCAGGACTACCTTGCCGGTATTCCGTCACTGCGCCGCACGGCTCACGATGAACTTGAGAAACAGCTCAAGGCAGACACGTTCAACATCGATCCGGATCAAGTTCAGGTCCGCATCAACGCACGCCCAGGCGCTGCGGTCAGGCCGCAAATCCTGACTGATTTTGCGTTGAATCACCTTGAGGATCTGGATAAGGCCCATTTCAAACTGGTGTCGCTGGATGCCACTGTGATTCCCGAGGATATGGACGAAAGCTACATCAAAGACCTGATACGCAACCTGAAACCGGGCGAGCATCAGCAAAAGATCTTGAGTGACGCCCTCGCAGACACAAAGGCAAACGCGGGGCGCAGGAAACGGTTCCATACCCAATTGCCGTGGCAACTGATGCACTACGCCCACGCGGAAAAACTCCAGGAGCGTCTGAGCAAGACGGGGTTTGACCTGATCCGGCAAGTCATGGACATGCCCGACGCCATCGCCCGTGCGGCAATCGAGGGTGCGAACGCGATCATTCGTCCGCTGGAATTTCTGGGTATCAGGAACGGGCGGTCGATCAAAGTGCCTGGCGTTTATCTGATCGGCTCCAAAGCCGATAGCAAGGCGCCACACGTGCTTGTCGCGCCTCACAGTCCGCAGCACGGAGTCAAGGAATACGCCAACGAAACACAATTGCTGACGGAACTGAAGTCCCACGGCGGATTGTTGGATTGGGTGCTCATGAACCTTCCTCAGCCTGACCGCACGCAGGTGCAATACCGGATGATGACCAACAGCCCCCAGTTGGCGCCGGTCACGCTGGCGTCCAACCCGGTCCAAGGGAATCTGTTCCAGCATTTGTTCAATGACAATGCCGCGCTATTGGGGCGATTACTCGGTTTTCAGTCGGATAACCAGAAGCAAGGCGAATGGGCAACCATCAAGCAGGTGCTGGGCGAAGATTTGCACGAGGCCTTTTCGTTCTGCATGGGCAAACTCGCTTACCCCCTCACGGTGTGGCGCAGTTATCGCGATATCAAGCAGTCCGCCGAAGACCTTCAGACGCACAAATGGGGCGCAGCGATCAGCGCGTTTATCAGCGGCATCTCACAACTGGCCTCGTTACGCCTGTCGCTGGGAGATGAATCGCAGCATCCTTCGTCTCCGGTCGTGCCTGCGACGCAACCCCCTGACACTCGAGCCAAGTGGCAGAACGTCGATATAACAGCACCGGAACGCACTCGACTGCAGCGACATGAAAGCCTCGAAGTCGACCTGGGGTCGCTGACACACGACTCTACGCTTGGGCTCTACACGCACCCGACGACCAAAAAGCACTACGGACCGGTGGAGGGTAAAGTCTATCCCGTCGCCAAACATGGCACCCGCTGGCGCATCAGCGACGGAGAAAAACGGGGGCCTCGCCTGCGCCAGAATGTAGCGAAACAATGGATGCTGGACAGGGAACCGTCGGCGGCCCGTCCTGGCCTCGTCAGCAGGCTGGAGACGGCCCTGACGGTTTGGGAGGGCATGAATGTCGACGCCGATGGCATGCACCGGATCCGCCAACTGTTTCCGCAGAAGGCCCGTCAGATTGATTCCGCGCTGGACCTGGCGACCACCTACGCCTGGAATGCCTTTCGGAATCTGGAATTGCTGAAATCGACCGACGGAACGGTCACTCCCGTACATCAGCTCATCATGGATTTCATCGACGTGCCGTCGGTGTCAGCGGCCCAGGTGGAGAAACTCGAAAAAGTGGTGGGCGATATTTTTGCAGCGTTGCTGGACCCCACGCTCAGGAATGCCAAGTCGAAGCGTTTTGTGGTGGGCCGGCTGATCGAAGGGGCGGAACATACGTACGGCTTTACCGTTCCAGCGGATGTAAAACAAAAGATCTATCTGGCAGAAAAATTCTTCGCGCCCGGATTCAGTCATTACCGTGAGCATCTTTCCGACACGGCCTTCCCTATCAATACCCATTCCCGAGCGGCGACGCTGATTCATGAGCTCGCCCACACGGCCTGCAAGGCTTCGGATATTTCCTATGTTGATTCCGGCAGACCTTTTCCCGATCTGATCGGAACAGCTACCCCGATCGCCAGGGCTCTGAAAAAAGCATTAAGCGAACTGCAAAGCACCGCACTGTCGCTGAAAACTCCCCTTACCCGGCTGTTTATGGTCCAGGACCCAGATACCGCGGAGTGGGAGGACTTGGGCAGCACTTCCGGAGAAGATACCGATCGTGTGAAGGAGCATATTCTGGCCCTGACCGGCGCAGAAAACCTGAGCGGTGCCCGCCACACATTCAGGAAAGACCCAATGGCCAGGCTGTCGGTCCAACTCGCAAACGCCGACAGCGTTGCCTGGTTGATCAGTCATCTGGGCCGTGAACTGCACGTCAGCACCCCCTGATGTCAAAAATAGTTCTCATTTGATGGTTAATTGCCATGACGGCTGTTCTCGCATGCTTCCCCACGAGGTTAGAATGTGGGAAATCAGGATGAGTCAATGACCGACAATTCTCTCTCGCAAGCCGAATATGACGCCATCACCGATGCCGCTGCGCATTGGTGCATGCGTCTGCACGCTGTCGACTGCACCACCGAAGAGCGGATTGCCTTCGAGCATTGGCGTGACGCTCATCCGCTGCACGCGTTTGAATACGAGGCCATGCTGGAGATCTGGGAGGTCGCGGGGGATTTGCCGCGTCCAGAAGCCGTCACATCGGTGCCTCGCTTCAAAACTGCCACGCCCTGGCGCTCGGTCGGCATCGCCGCCGTGTGCGCCCTGGCGTTGCCACTGGCGGCGTACAGCGGCTGGAACATGGGCTGGCTACCCAATTCGTATCAGCACTTCGAAGCGAGTGACACGGTCCGTCAGGTCACCCTTAGCGACGGCAGCCAGGTGGAACTGAACCTGGGTAGCGAGCTGACGTTCAGCAACTACAAGGATCAGCGCCGGGTCACGCTGGAGAAAGGCGAGGCCTTCTTCAGCGTCAGCCACGACATGGCGCACCCTTTTGTCGTGAGGGCAGCGGACGGCAGGATTCGGGTCACCGGGACCAAGTTCAACGTCTGGATGTACGAGGATCAGGTGCGCGTCAACCTGATTGAAGGCTCGGTGCTGGTCAGCAGCAACGCAGATCTTCCGGGCGATGGCTTGCGCCTCGGGCCTGCGATGCAGGCGCGCTATAAACACGGCGACTTCACACCGCAGATCAATCAGACCTACCCCAACGACAATTCCCTGGCGTGGCGCAGTGGCAAACTGGTGCTCGACGATCTGGCGCTGAATGATGCCCTGCCGCTGATCAACCGTTACCTGAGCAAACCGATCATGGTCGCTGACCACAGCACTGGCACGATTCGTCTGGGCGGCATCTACAACATCAAGGAACTGAACAACCTGGTGGCTTCCCTGCCCAAGGTGCTGCCGGTCTACCTGACCCGTAACAAGGAAGGTAATCCGGTGCTCAATTCGATCCCGCTACAAGCCCCTAAAAGCTGAAAAGGCCGCAACCCTTAACGGGATGCGGCCTTTTTTATTGCTTGAACCACCCTCCTCTTACTGAGCGGCCACCTTCCCGGCTTTTTCATCCTGCTCGCGGATCGTCTGCGCCTGGTACTGCGGGTCCGCGGTGATCTGTTGCTCGGTGAACGGCATTGGGCTCAACTGCTTCTTCGAAAAGGCCTGGGTCTGGTCCCGGGAATACTTCGACGCCGGGTCACTGGACAACGAGAACGCCAGCAGACCTTGAGCATGCGGGCCTTTGTCATCAAAGGTCACCACTTGCAAATAGCTGGTGCCACTGATGACTTCGAGTTTGCCATCGGTTCTCGGCACACTCTGTATGGCGTTGTACACGCCCAGCGTGCCCGGCCCGCCGTGGATCGGTGTCTGTTGGCCGCCGCTGCTGACCACCTGAATGTCACCCCAGCGGCTGTCATCCTTGAGCCCAAGCTTTTTGACCTGTTCCACCGACGCCAGCATCGCCTCGCGAATAGCCTGGCCCACCTGCGGATTATCCAGCGCCAGCCCACGCGGTGTGTGTTGCGGGTCTTTCGGGTCGAACGCCACTCGCCAGATGCCTGGGACTTGCTGCAACGGTTCCATCACGTTCTGGAAGTGAACAAAACCGAGCCCGCTGTCCAGATTCGCGCTGCGATCCCACGCTTTGAGACTGGCACACAACGGAGCAAGCGTTGCGGCATCGCCACCCAGGTCGCCAGCGCAGAACTGCAACAGATCCGGCATCACTTGCCCGGCCTGATACACCTGATCGTCCATCACCATCCGTTGCAGATCAGCCGCCGTGACCGGGCCAGCCTTGCCTAGCGTGCTCAACCGGTCGAGAGCGAAACGCGAGCGCAGCCCCAGTGCCTGGCCTTCCTGACTGATCAGCGGCGAGAAACCGGTGAGCGGTTGCGCCGGGTTGGCCATCCACGCCGAATCGTTGGAGTGCTGTACGTAATCCTTGCGCAGCAGTTGCGGCAACTTGTCCGCCGCATAAATACCTTTTTGCGCGGCGTTCGGGTCGATGTCCCAGGCACAGGCGCTGTTGGAACCGTCGAGTACGATCATCTGCAAGCCGATGCGCGGGTCGCTGCACTTGGCCAGTTTGTCGGCGCTGACGTTCGGGACCACCGACAGGTTCATGTACAGCGCATGCCCCTGATTATCCACCGCCAGGGTGTTGACCCACGGGATGCCCTGAATCTTGTGCACCGAGGCCTGCAAATCCTTGAGGCTGGTGGCCTGATTCATCGCGTACCACTGCTGCAACACCCGGTCGTTTTCGAGGTTGGCATCGCGCAGGCTGTAGGCGTACTGATTGTCCCAGTCGAGTTTGCCCGGCCACTGCACGATCGGACCGAACTGCGAGCTGTAGACCACATGCGACACCGCTTGGGTCTGGCCGTCGGGCTGCTTCACGTTCACCGTCACGGTCTGCTTGTCCATCGGCAGCGACTTGCCGTCGAGCAGATAACGGGTCGAATCCTTGGGATCAAGTTGCAGGCGATACAGAGTGAAGTGCTTGGACGTGTCCACCGTATGGGTCCACGCCAGATGCTGGTTGAAACCGATGTTGATCATCGGCAGCCCCGGCAACGCCGCGCCCATCACATCCAGCTTGCCGGGAATGGTCAGGTGCATCTGGTAGAAGCGCATCCCGCCGATCCACGGGAAATGCGGGTTGGCGAGCAGCATGCCGCGGCCATTGAACGAGCGTTCGCTGCCGACCGCCACCGCATTGCTGCCGCGATCCAGGGAGAACCGTTGCATGCGTGTGGCTGCCAGCTGAAACGACGCCCCTTCGCCCGCTGCCTGCGCAACGGCCTTGGGTGGCGTCGCCCCTGCCAGCGCTTCGGCGAACTGCCCTACTCCGCCTTCGACCAACAGGCGGCGGGTCAACTTGACCAGGTCCTGCGAGGTGATGTCGCGTACCCATTCGCCCTGACACTGTTGCGGTAAACCCTGTGCGCGACGTTCGGTCAGCGAGCGGTTGTACCCCGCGACATAACCTTCGACCAGATCACGCACCTGCGGGGTTTGCGCCTTCCAGAATCCGGCGACGGCTTCAGGGGTATTGAGCCAGGTGAAGAACAGGTCGCTGACCTGATTTTCGCGTTCCTCGACCGTCAGCTGATCCGGGCCGAAATAGCGTGAACGTTCGCCATTGACGGTGACAATCTCATTGGCCAGCAAGCACAGATTGTCCTGGGCGTAGGCGTAACCGATGCCATAGCCGAGACCACGCTCGTTCTCGGCACGGATATGCGGCACACCGAAACTGGTGCGGCGAATATCGGCGCTCGCCTGCTCGGGCGTACTGCGCGCGTTTGCCGCAAGACTCAGCCCCACCAACATGCCCGCCAGGCTCAACCTGGTTAATTGCCTGGAAATAATCACGCTCGCTCCTGATCGAAAAGACAAACACCCTGCGTCAAACACGCACCGCGCCATCTTCTAGGAACGAAACCAACGACAAAAATTTAGGCCATGAAAGGCGCTTTATCCGTCCATCTCACAGGCCGCTGACATGCCTGTGACGAATTTTCTACATTCGGGCCTTCATTATTTGGCCTGCTCGTACGTCTTATTCAATGAGAGCACCCATCACATTTCCTGGCCGGCTCGGAAAAGGAGTTTTTTGCATGTACAACTCGCAACTGCCAACGGACGGTAGTCACGCGCCCAAGAGCTCAGCCATGGGCTCCGGGGTCTTCAGTCAACGAGGCGAGCGCAATGGCAACGAGCGGATCAGGTTGCTGCTCAAAAGCTTTGGACTGCGAACCAGCCTGATTCGCCTCAAGGTCATCGACGCCTTGCTGGTCGCCGCCGAAAGCGAGCGCAGCCTGGGCGTGCGCGGCGTGCACGGCCATTTGCTGGACCTGGATATCCCCCTGTCCTTTCTCAGTGTGCGAGAAGTGTTGAAACGCTTGTGCAGCGAAGGCGTGATCACGCTCAACGCGGACAAAAGCTACAGCCTGCATCCACACGCTGTAGCCCTGCTGCATCGCGACTGATCAGCTCAAGGTGCGTCGTTCAAGGCTTGACCTTGCGACGCATCACGCCATTGATCACCACCACGATAACCGCCACGCCGATGGCGATGTACTGAAACAGCTTCTCGCTGATGACGCCTGCGTTTTGCAGATACGAAAGGCCGAACATGATCCCCAACACCACCAGGGAGATCAGAATCGAGTATTTCAAACGTTGCGACTGAGTCATTGCGAGTTCCTGAACCTGAAAAATGTATCCGGTTTGTATCCGAAAGCATGCCAAGCCCCTACCTTTGTGCGGGAATGGGACGCTGCAAACGGGGTCTCATGTTACAGCCGATGAAGAGATTTGGCTTTATTGCGGCGATAACCATGAGGATTTTCAAATGTTACGTCGAATCACACTGCTGATTCCCCTGCTCGCTCTGCTGACCCTGAGCGGCTGCATCGTTTTCCCCCACGGCGGCTGGCACGGCGACCACCATTACGATCGCGGCGGACCGGGTTATTACCAGCATCGATAACGTTTGTTCAGGTCATAGTGCGTAAGTAGTTGAACATCCATTCGTAAGAAAAGAAGCCTATCCAATCCACTGTTGAATAAATGCCCGCACTGTAGCGGGCATTTTCGTACATGCATTTTCACTTCCCATTTACTTCCCTTCCCCCCATCGAAACCTCGCGCAAACTATTGAAGCTTTCAGTCTTAATAGTCTGTTGGAGGTATTCATACGTGTTTGATTAACTTTGGCGCATCGCAACAACCGCTATTCAACTTAAAAAGAAGAACAGGGATGCCATGCTCAAACCGCTTATAAACATCAGCCCCTTTCATGTGTTCGGCTTTTGCATTGCAATAACACTTTTTGAACTGCTGACCTACATGGCCAGCGACATGATCATGCCGGCCATGTTGACCGTCACTCATGAACTGAACGCCAGTGGGCGTCATGTCCCCTACGCCTTCAATCTCTATCTGGCAGGCGGCATTCTTTTGCAATGGCTTATCGGGCCGCTGTCGGATCAGTTCGGTCGCCGCACGCTGTTGCTGATCGGTTGTGCGGTATTTGCCCTGGCCTGCGCCGCAGCGTTCAGCGTGCACAGCATCTATGCGTTCAATGGCTTGCGGCTGATTCAGGGCATGGGGCTGGGGTTTGTTATCGCGGTCAGCTACCCGGCTTTGCAAGAAGTGTTCTGCGAAGCCGACGCGGTAAAGATCATGGCGATGCTGGGGAACGTTGCGCTGCTCTCTCCACTGCTGGGGCCATTGCTCGGCAGCCTGCTGCTGGAATGGTTGTCGTGGCGGGAGCTGTTTTTATTGCTGGGTCTGGGCGGTCTGGTGGTCTGGCTCGGGCTTTATGTGTTCATGCCGGAAACCGTGGGCACCTTGCGCCATGACGGTCAGCGACTGACGGCGGTGCCGTTTGAATGGCGCGGCACCGTGCGCCGTTATGCCTCGCTGTTCGGCAACCCGCGATTTCTCGGCGCCTCTGTCGCGCTGGGGCTCATGACCCTGCCCCTGATTGCCTGGATCGGGCTGGCGCCACTCCTGCTCATCCACAATCAGGGACTTTCACCGCTGCAGTACGGCCTGTGGCAAATCCCGGTGTTTGCAGCCGTTATTCTCGGCAACCTGATACTCAACCGATTGATTGCCAATACTCAATTGCCACAACTGATTCGCTACGCGCTGTGGCCGTTTTGCGTCGGGCTCATCGCCTTGATGGTCATTGGTTTCTACGGCGCGTCGACACCGTTGCTGATCGGCGCCCTGGCGCTGTATGCCATCGGTCTTGGCATGAGCAATGCCGCACTCTACCGGCTCGCACTGTTCTCAAGCGACGACAGCAAAGGCCTGGTCTCGGCCATGATCGGCATGATTTCGATCGCCGTGATGGGCGGCGGTGGTTCGCTGATCGCGGCGGCCGGCGTTGGTGACAGTCACGAATCCTTCGCCCTGATGGCGGCTACAGCGGGGCTCATGTGCCTGCTGCCCTTGCGCCTGTTTCTGCGGCGTTCCCTCCTCCCGCTTGCTGCCTGACCCCACCCGATAGGTCTTTTTGATGATTCATTTACCCCACACCGACGCGCTTTGCGCGTTAACGCATCCCTATTGCCTGGATTCGGTGCCCGAAGGCCTGTTCGACCGGGCCATGAGGGAAATCAGCCTGTTCCATTGTCACCACACGCCGGGCTATGAGCGCTGGCTCAACGCTAACGGTCTGGGCGCACAGGACCTGGAGACACTGGATGACTGGTCAAGACTGCCGCCGATTTTCGCCCACTATTTCAAACGTCACCTGTTGTTCGGCCCCTCGGGCGAAGGCGCGCTGGAGCTGACATCGTCCGGTACCAGCGGCCAGAAAAGTCGCCTGCGCTACGACGAGCGCAGCATGGCCGCCGCCCAAGGCATGGTGAGCCACATTTTTCGCCATTACGGCTGGGACACTCCCGACACCCCGTGCAACTACTTGCTCCTGAGCTATGAACCCAAGGCTGCGATCACCTTGGGCACCGCCTACACCGATCAGTTTCTGTGCAGCTATGCGCCGGTCAATCGCGTCGCCTACGGATTACGCCTGACCGGCAGCGGTCACGCGTTCGATCTGTTCGGGGTGATCCGCGCCTTGCAGGAATTTGCCGAAGACGGTTTGCCCGTGCGCATTCTCGGCTTCCCCGCGTTCCTTTCCCACGCGTTGCAGCACATGGAAGACACCGGCGTGGCGGATCTGAAGTTGCCGGCCGAGTCACTGGTGTTTCTCGGTGGCGGCTGGAAAACCCAGGCGGCGCAGGAAATCCCTTTGGCGCAATTGTATGAACGGATCAATCGCCAACTGGGCATCGACCTGTCCCGCTGCCGGGACGGCTACGGCGCTGTCGAGCATGCCGTGCCGTATATCCAGTGTGCTCACCAGCATTTCCATGTGCCGGTTTATTCGAAGGTCTTCGTGCGCAATCCATCTGGGTTCACCGTCCAGCCTTACGGCCAGCGCGGGTTGCTGGAGTTCGTGTCGCCCTACATTTCTTCCAGCCCCGCGCACGCTGTGGTCATGGGCGATCTGGCGACGCTGCACCCCGGTACAAGTTGCGGATGCGGCTTGCAGACCGACTGGTTTGAACTGCATGGACGCGCCGGCACGACCGCCAGCCGAAGCTGCGCAATGGCCGCGTCTGAACTGATTGGAGGAGCCTGATATGTACCTGATCCATGGCGAATTGCGTGACGTTGTCACCCTCGAGACAGCCCTCGAACACCTGCACCCACACCTGCCACGGCTGTTGAATGCGCCGATCGACAGTGCCACCGTGATCGACGCAGCCGCCCGTTTTATCCTGCAATTGCAGGCTGGCAGGCTGGATGTTCCCCTCGACAACGATCAACGACTGGGACTTGTCGACTTCTGCCAGCGCAGCAACCTCGTCACCAAGCTTGAGCGAGAGTTGGGTGTGCAACCGCGCTCGCTGCGGCGCATCGATTACCGGCAAGCGTGTTTTGAAAGCTGGCACCCGTTGGGACTGGTGGTTCACATCACGCCGGGCAATGCGCCGATGCTGGCGTTCTGTGCGGTCGTGGAAAGCCTGTTGGCCGGCAACATCAACTGGCTGCGCCCCAGCTCCAGCGATGACGGATTGACCGCCGGATTACTCGCGGCGCTGGTGCACTGCGACACCAGCGGCAAGCTGGCGGATTACGTTGCGGTGTTGCCGGTCAGCACTGCTCAGGTAGCGCAACTCTGCACCCACGCTGATGGCGTCGCCGCCTGGGGCGGTGAACAGGCACTCAAGGCAATTCGTCAGCAGATCCCGGCCGGGTGTCGCTGGATCGATTGGGGCCACAGAATCAGCTTCGCTTACCTGTCGCCCGAGGCGGCGAGTTCTTCGGCGCTGGATACGTTGGTGGATGAGGTGTGCAGTCTGGATCAACAAGCGTGTTCCAGCCCGCAATGGCTGCTGGTGGACAGCGACGATCCGACGGTTTTGTGCGACCTGGGTGAGCGTCTGGCGCAAGCCTTCACGCGTCGCGCTTCACATTGGCCGGCGCTGGTTCCGACAGATCAGGAGGCTTCGGAGATCACCACCCGCACCGCCATGGCGCGCCTGGAACATTGCTTTGCAAACCAGACCGGCCAGGTCTGGGCCGGCCCCGGATGGAGGGTCATCTGGGATCACCAGCAGACGCTCGCGCCTTCGCCGCTGTTTCGCACGTTGCTGCTCAAACCGGTGCCGCAACACTTGATCGCCGAGACGCTATTGCCTTGGCGCAGAGTCCTGCAAAGCTGCGCGCTGATTTGCGCTCCGGCACAGACGCCTGAACTGGTACGCACGCTGGTCAATGCCGGCGTCACGCGTATCGCCCCGTGCGGTTCGATTCATGACGGTTATCCGGGGGAGCCCCATGACGGCGTCTACGCGCTGTCTCGCTTCAGTCGTCGCCTGTCGGTGAGTCTGGCGCCGGAGGCCGTGCCGGGCCGGGCAACGCTCGATGCGCTCCCTGCCGTGCCGGATACACGCCATGACCCGATCATGGACAAAAATACATTCATGACCCAGCCGATCAACGCCGCTGCACAGCTGTATTTCCGTTCCGGAGGAAGCAGCGGCACGCCGGCCCTGGCCGGGTTCAGCTATCACGACTTTCATCGGCAGATGCGCGCGGCGGCGGACGGGATGTTTGCCGCCGGACTCGACCCGTCGACGGACCGGGTGATGAACCTGTTTTACGGTGGCAGCCTGTATGGCGGTTTCTCCAGCTTCAGCAAGGTTCTGGAGCAGATGGGCGTTACCCACTTTCCCATGGGCGCGCCACACCATGATGACTTCAGCGAAATTGCCCAGCTGATTGTCGACCACCAAATCACCGTGTTGATCGGCATGCCAAGTACGTTGCATCGCCTGTTTTTCAACGAACAGAGCCGACTTCGCACCTACGCCGGTATCCGCAAAGTGTTCCTCGGCGGTGAACACCCCGGCCAGACGAGCCTGCGCCTGATGGAAAGCTGCGGAGTGTCGACGATTCGCTCGGCGATCTATGGTTCGGTCGACGCGGGTCCGTTGGGACATGCCTGCACGGCGACCGAGGACGGCGTCTTTCATTTGATGTGCGATACCCAGCACCTGGAAATCGTGCATCTCGAACACGACATGCCGGTGCAGGCCAATGAGGTCGGCCGACTGCTGTTCACCTCCCGCGCCCGGCAAGGTCAGAGCGTGCGCCGGTACGACGTTGGCGACACCGGGCGCTGGATACCCGGAGCCTGTCCCTGCGGGCTCGACTCACCGCGATTCGAATTGCTGCAGCGTCACGGCAAGCTGATTCGGATGGGCACGGAATTCATTTCTCCGTTGGCGCTACAGGACAGTGTCGGCCTGCCTGTTCAACTGGTCCTGGACCATGCCCTCGACGGCCGGGAGCGGCTGACGGTTTTGGCGAACCTGAATGCCGACACGGTGTATGCAAACTTGTTGAAACATGAAGCCTTGGCCAATGCCGTGAGCGCGGCACTGTTAACCGTGGAAGTTCACGAGTGCGCCGAGTCCGAGTTCACTCGAAACAAACACAGCGGAAAAATACCGTTAGTTATCGATAACAGACAATAAACCTATCGATAATTTTCAAACCGTAGAAACGCCTGATAAAAAGAGAACCCAGTGAACACACCTTATTCGCTTGAACAACTCGTGCCTTATATAAGGCAACACTCGAACTTCTATCGCAAACACCTGCAGCACTTACCCGCTGAAGGTTTTACTTTAAAAGACTTGCCGCTGACTGATATGGCCAACTATTGGGCTGACAGTAACGACCTGACCAAATGGCCCGTGCTGACAGGACAGATCAATAATGGATTGGTGTTCAAGACCGGGGGCTCGACCAGCCACGGCAAACTGTCGGTTTACTCCCAGGAGGAATGGCAAACGCTGGTCAGCACGTTTGGCGAGAGCATGTCCTCTCAATTGGAGAACGGTGACCGCGTTGCCAATCTGTTCTTCTGCGGCGATCTCTATGCCAGCTTCGTGTTCATCCACGATGCGCTGGCGCATGTCAAACGGTCCATCTGTGAGTTTCCGTTCACCGGTGAAGTCAGCATGGACGTCCTGGCCGATGCGCTGGATCAGCACCGGATCAACGTGCTGGTCGGCGTACCGGCGCAGTTACTGCGCTTTGCGGCGTACCTGGCTCAGCATCGTCGGGTGCTGTGTGGCGTTGATACGTTGTTGTACGGCGGCGAAAGCCTGTTCGGCCCGCAAATGGCAATCTTCACCCAAGTGTTTCCAAACGTGCGCATCGCCTCGATCGGCTATGCCAGCGTCGACGCTGGCCTGATCGGGGCGACAAGCCGCGATTGCGCCCTGGGCGAGCATCGGGTGTTTGAACCGCAGACTGTGCTGGAAATCGTCGATGAGTTGACCGGCGAAGTCATCGAAGAATGCGACCGTACCGGATTGTTGGTGGTGACCAACCTGACACGCCGGCTCATGCCACTGCTGCGTTATCCGGTCGGCGACTGCGCCTGCTGGCGTGAGCCCGGCACAACCCCGATGCGCAAATTCGCCCTCAAGGGACGTAGCGCCCATAGTCAGCGGGTTCGGGTGGGGTCGATGTCGTTGTTGATCGACGAAATCATGCAGATCGTCCAGCGCGTGGCTGACACCGATCAATGGCAACTGCGTATCGACCATGACGGCTACAAGGACATCGTCAGTGTGAAATGGGTGCCTGAGGCCAAGACCGTGGCTACCGCCCCGCTGTGCCAGACCCTGTATGAAGCGCTTGTGGCCCACTACCCGGCGCTCGAGCAACTGAATCGTGAAGGGCTGCTGGAATTGCGCGTGCTGTCCTGCCTCGTCACCGACCTGAACCTGCACCCTCGCTCGGGCAAGCAGATGCGGGTCCTGGATTTGCGCACCTATGACGCGCCATCACCGGAGACTGCGTGATGTCTCATCTGATTTTTCGACGCTTTCGCCCTTGCGACGCCCGCGCCGTGAGCCAGTTGTTTCGTGAGGTCTATGGCGATCATTACGTGCAACCGGATGTTTACCTGCCGAACATGATCAGCCAGCACATTGCCGACGGCCGCTGGAAATCGATGCTGGCGGTGGACGAAACAAGGGTTCTGGGGCATGCCGCGTTGTGCCAGGAAGTGTCCCCGCAAACTGCCGAACTGGCCCTCAGCGTGGTGCACCCCGCCGCGCAGGGGCTCAGTATCGCGACCCGTCTGGGCCGGGAGTTGCTGTTGCAGTCCGGGCCTTCGGGTTTCAAGAGCGTCCTGATCAAACAAGTGACCCACCACCCGTACACCCAACGCATGGCCGCAAACATCGGTTTCCACAGCACCGGAGTGCTTCCCGACTACGTGCCTTCGCCCTTCGCCGAGCCGCATCCGGAAACCATTGTGATGGGTTGCTACGTGGTCGAAGGGCATGCGCGCCCACTCCCCGACATCCCCTGGCCCGAGCGTTACCGAGAATTTATGCAGCACCTGTGCGCGCTGTTCGGGACGCATCCCGAGACGCCAATGCAGCCTGCGGTGCCTTTGCAGATCAACCAGCACCACAACCGCTTCGACGTGGTTGTTCACCGCTTGAACAACCGTCTGCTGGAACAGATCCGGCAATTGCCCGGACATTGGATGATCTCGACCCAACTGGCGTTGTCGCGGCACTTTACCGAGGACCTGCGCAGTTTGACGATGCTTGGTTTCACCTTCACCGGGTTGATGCCCGCCCCCGACAGTCAGGGATGGTTCGCCCTGTTTCATCGCGGGGCGCAGCTTCGGCCGCTCAACCTGCATTGCCCCTACATGCAACAGTTGCACGACGACTTGCAGCGAAACACCAAAACACTGGGCAGCGCACGCTCAGCCGCTTGAGTCTTTCCTGTGAAAGTCATTGCCCGGCTGCGCGCAAAGCTCCACCAGCCAGTCGACAAACACCCTCACCCGCCGGGACAACTGGCGGTGTGGGGGATAGAGCGCCGTCAACGGCATCCCCGGGGGCGGCGTCGATTTCATGACTTCGCACAGACGCCCTTCGGTCAACTGCCGGGCGACGTGGTAGTACGGCGTCTGCACCAGTCCGTAGCCTGCCTCGCAGGCTGCAATGTAACCATCAGCACTGTTGACCGAGACATGCTTGGGCAGATCCACCACCCGGACCTGATCGTCGATCATGAACTCCAGCCCGAATCGCTTGCCGGTTGCACTGGAGAAATACTCCACCATCCGATGGCCTTCGAGGTCCGCCAGCGTGTGCGGGGCGCCGTGACGCTCGACGTAGTCGGGGCTGGCGCAGGTCACCTGGTCGAGCATGACCAGCGGCCGCGCCACCAGTGAATCATCCAGCGCCGAACCACCGCGCAGCACACAGTCGACGCCTTCACGAATCAGGTCGACAGGTTGGTCATTCAAACCGATGTCCAGTTCGATCAAGGGATAGCGACGGGTGAACTGCGGCAATGCGGGAATCACGATCAGGCGCCCGACTCCCGACGGCATGTCCACCCGCAGCAAGCCTTTGGGATTGTGGCGGGCGGCGGAAAACACCGATTCGGTTTCCTCCAGATCAGCCAGCAACCTCACACATCGCGGGTAATAGGCCGCACCGTCGAGGGTCAGGCTGATCTGCCGGGTGGTCCGTTGCAACAGCTGCACACCCAGATGCGCCTCAAGCTGCTTGATCAGAATGGTCACCGAAGCGCGGGGCAACTGCAGGCTGTCTGCCGCTTTGGCAAAACCGCCCAGCTCGACGATCCGGGTAAACACGCGCATGGCGTTAAAACGGTCCATTGTCGGGGCGTTCCGGTTGATTATTTAGAAATTACAAACAGTGATAGCAGTTTTAGCCGGTTTATCTTGTTTCTGTCGAGGTCAACACTAGGGGCTTACACCACAGGGAGTTGAATTCATGCAAACACGTCAATTGGGCAACAATGGCCCGCAGGTTTCTGCCATCGGTCTGGGCTGCATGGGCATGACCGATTTCTATACCACCGGAGTTGAACTGCGCGAAGCAACCGCCACCCTGCATCGGGCGCTGGAACTGGGGGTCAACCTGCTCGACACCGCTGACATGTACGGCCCGCACACCAATGAAGAACTGATCGGCAAGGCCATTGTCGGCAAGCGCGAGCAGGTGTTCCTGGCCAGCAAATTCGGGATCGTCCGCGATCCGTCCAACCCCGGCGCCCGCGGCGTCAACGGTCGCCCGGAGTACATTCGCGACTCTATCGACGGCACGCTTAAACGCCTGGGTGTTGAAACCCTGGATTTGTATTACCAGCACCGGATCGATCCGCAGGTGGCCATCGAAGAAACCGTCGGCGCCATGGCCGAGTTGGTGAAGGCCGGCAAGGTGCGTTATCTGGGATTGAGTGAGGCGTCAGTCGCCACGCTGGAGCGCGCGCACAAGGTTCATCCGATCAGCGCCCTGCAAAGTGAGTATTCGCTGTGGAGCCGCGACCAGGAAGAGAACGGTTGCCTGGCCGCGTGTCAGCGTCTGGGCGTTGCCTTCGTCCCTTACAGTCCATTGGGTCGAGGCTTTCTGACCGGTGCACTGAAAAGCGCGGATGACTTCGCCGCCGACGATTACCGTCGCTTCAGCCCGCGCTTTCAAGGGGGAAATTTTGCGAAGAACCTGTTGCTGGTGCAGCAGGTGCAGGCCCTGGCCGCCGACAAAGGGGTGACGGCGGGCCAACTGGCATTGGCCTGGGTGCTGGCGCAAGGTGATTACCTGATCCCGATTCCGGGTACCAAACAGCGTAGATACCTTGAGGAGAATGTTGCCGCACTGGAGGTGAAACTCAGCCGTGACGAGTTGCACGCGCTGGAGGCGATCTTCCCGGCCCATGCCACCGCCGGCTTGCGCTATCCAGAAGAAGTCATGAAGTTGCTTGACCGGTAATCGAGCCTGGCCCACTCAGCCTGAGTGGGCCAGCACTGCCGAGCGTCAGGCCTTGGAGCTGACGCCACCATCGGTAGGAGGCACTGTCGTACCGTTGCCCTTGCCGTAAGTCTGCAAGTTCTGCAGTACGTAGATCGCCGTCTTGAATTCCGGAATCAGGCCAACGGAATACTTGTCGCCCTTGATGCTGTTGTTCTGGATGGTGTCCAGTTGCGTGGCGAAATACTCCAGCGCATTAAATTTTGCATCCGGGTCATTCGGCACCCCGAAACGGTCAAACTTGTCGCCGGCATTCATCAACGTCATCCACGTAATGTCGGAAATCAGTCCCTTGCCTCTCAAAAAGGAACTGAGATTGCCCATTTGTTTGGCGGAGACATTTTCCGGGTCGAAACCTTTTACGTTTCGATGGATTTTCATTGCATCCATTTTCGCCGTGCTCAGCGCGTTTGGATTGGTCCCTACCAGTGCCAGCATCTGCTTGATCCGGGCGCTTTGCTTGATAGGCTTGCCGCCGCCCGTATTCTGGACCATTAAACCGGCCTTGGACGTCCAAGCCCCGGCATCGCCGATAGTCATGACTGAGCTCCCGACTGCGTGACCATACAAAACTCCTTGTTTAACCCGATTTCAGAGCGGGCAAGTATCAACGTGGCAACTAGCCATACCAACAACTATTTGCTGTTTTTACAATTTCCGTACATTTCAGATACACAGCCCAAGTGCCCTGATTGATTGGTCTATATCAACTTTCCAATATTGGTATAGGCAACTAATCAGCCTCATTTGTATCCACATTGACACCTTTCAAGACCCGACCATCCGTCCCCCCGCCGCATTCTTGTACGTTCGTACCTAAAGCTCGCCAAGTGCAGGCCGATAGCCCTTCGAAGCGCCGATTTTCCGAGCGAAAAAACCACAATAAGAACGCTGCACAAGGACCGGTCCCATGCCCGCATTCCGTACCATCCAGGCTCGCTACACGCTGTTTCTGGTCCTGTTCATCCTGCTGTTGTTCGTCCTGACAGTCGTCGGCATCAGCCAGTTGGTCGCCCCTAAACTTCGCCACACCGAAGAACAGGTCGCCCTGAACCGCATCGCCGAAGTCGCCGAGCAAATCCAGGGCGAACTGAACAAGGTACAGGCGCAACAGCGCAGCATCACCCAGACCATTCCGTTGCTCGACAGCGCCGCCATCGATACCGTGCTGCCAGGCCTGGTCGATCAGTACGGCGAGCTGAAAGTGTTCGGCGGCGGGATCTGGCCGTTGCCCGGCCAGCGTGAGGCCGGACGCAACAAATTCAGAACATTCTGGCACCGCGATGCCTCGGGCAAGCTGGCAGTCAATACGTTCTGGAACAGCGACGCGGCCCCCAACTATTACGACCAAAGCTGGTACAAGGGCGGCATGCAAACCCCACGCGGCCAATGCGCTTGGGCGGCAGCCTATAAAGATGACGCCAGCGCCGAGCCACGGACCAACTGCGCCATGGCCATTCAGAAAAATGGCGCGGCGTATGGCGTCTCCACCATCGACGTGACGCTGGGCTTCTTCAATGACCTGATCGCGCGAAAGGAGAAAGACCTCAGCGCAGAAATGCTGATCGTCGAGGCCGACGGCAAGATCATCAGCAACAGCTCGCGGATCAGCGGGCCGATCGTGCTGAAGAACATCAGTGAGCTGGCCGGCAACTCGCCATTCGCCAGTCAAGTGAAGGCCGGCCTGCAAAACCGTGATCAGTCGCAGCGGGTCGAGTTCGACAACAACGGTGAAGCCAGCACCTTCTTCATGCGCCCGATCGAAGGGACACCGTGGTTCCTCGCCACCGCCCTGCCGACCAAGCTGATCACCGCCCAGCGTGACGATGTACTCAGCACACTGAGCCTGCTGCAGATTCCGATGGTGATCCTGCTGGTACTGCTGCAGATCTACGCGATTCGCCAATTGGTCCAGCGCTTGAAAATCCTCAAGGCCAACATCGACGCCTTGTCCACGGGCGATGCCGACCTGACCAAGCGCATCACCATTCGCGCCGAGGACGAACTGGGCGCCATCGGGCACTCGGTCAACGCCTTCATCGTCTACTTGCAGAACATGATCGGCGAAGTCACCCAGGCCACCGGCGCCATGGCGTCCAGCCTCGACAACCTGCAACGCACCTCGGCCCATACCAACCAGATTCTGGTGCGCCATGCCTCTGAAACCGATCAGACGGTCACGGCGATCACCGAGATGAGTTCGACCGCTGAAAGCGTCGCGCAGAATGCCGCCGAAACCGCTGCCTTCACCCAACGCGCCAACGAAAACGCCGACCGTTCACGGGTTGTGGTTGGCGAAGCGTCCAGCAGCGTGATCGCCTTGATTGACGAGGTGGCGAGCGCCACCCATAAAGTCGAAAGCATGCAGGAGGACGCGCAGCGCATCACCGAGATTCTCGGGGTGATTGGCGCCATTGCCGGGCAGACCAACTTGCTGGCGCTCAACGCCGCGATCGAAGCGGCCCGGGCCGGTGAGCAAGGTCGCGGTTTCGCGGTGGTCGCCGATGAAGTCCGCGCCCTCGCCGCCCGCACCCAGGCCAGCACTTCGCAAATCAATGAAATGCTCAAGCGCCTGACCCAGGGCGTGAGTTCGTCGGTGAGTGCCATGGAAAACACCCAGGCCAGTTGCCAGTCCGCCGCCGATGCCACGGCGCGAGTCAACACGGGGCTGGATGAGATGGCCGGCTCGGTCAGCCACATCAACAGCCTGAGCACGCAAATTGCCACCGCCGCCGAGCAACAAAGCGCGGTAACCGAAGAGATCAACCGCAGCATGGTGCAGATCCGCCACATGGTGGATGAGCTGGTGAAAAGCGGCCAGGCCAGCGAGCTCAACACGCATCAATTGCTCGAAGCCAATGCGCGCGTCAGCTCGATCATGGGGCGGTTCAAGGTTCGTTGATAGCTTGAACCCGTAGGCACACCGCCCCCTGTAGGAGCTGTCGAGTGAAACGAGGCTGCGATCTTTTGATCTTGACCCTAAAAAGCAAGATCAAAAGATCGCAGCCTCGCTTCACTCGACAGCTCCTACACGGGGCGCGAATTACTTCGAAACAATCTCGCTCCGTTTTATTGGCTAAAGTGGTCAAAATGGCTCTTTTTTTGACCGCCATCCGAGTCGAGATCCTCCCATGCGAACCCACCTGCGTCTGCTCGCCCTGAGCGCCCTTTTCATCTCCTCCCTGGCCCAGGCCGCCGACCTGATCCCGATCGAAGTCCACCGCGACGCCAACTGTGGTTGCTGCAAAAAATGGATCAGCCACCTCGAGGCCAATGGCTTCAAGGTTGAAGACCACGTTGAATCCAACATGAGCGAATTCAAGCAACAGCACGGCGTGCCTCCGCGCCTGGCGTCCTGCCACACCGGCCTGATCAACGGCAAATTCGTCGAAGGCCACGTGCCGGCGGATCAAGTCCTGGCCTTGAGCAAACGCGATGACCTGCTGGGTGTTGCGGCGCCGGGCATGCCGATGGGTTCGCCGGGCATGGAAATGGACGGCATGAGTGACGCTTATCAAGTGATCGGCCTGAAAAAGGACGGCACTGATGTGGTGGTGGCGGACTACCCGGCTCATTGATCGGCGGCGCGTACATCGGGCTGTTTTTCGCGGCATTCGGTGCCGCGACCTTGCTGCCGTTGCAATCCGAAGCGCTGCTCGTGGGGCTGTTGCTCAGCGAACAATATTGGCTGTGGTCGCTGCTGGCTGTCGCGACGCTGGGTAATGTCCTCGGCTCCGTGGTCAATTGGTGGCTCGGCTGTCGCCTCGAACGGTTTCGCGACCGACGCTGGTTTCCGGTCAGCCCGCGCCATCTGGAGCAGGCCCGAAAGCATTATCAACGCTATGGTCACTGGTCATTGCTGCTGAGTTGGGTGCCGATCATCGGTGACCCACTGACGCTGGTGGCCGGCGTCATGCGCGAGCCGCTGGGTCGGTTCCTGCTGATCGTGACCCTCGCCAAGGGCGCTCGTTACGGGGTGCTGGCCCTGGCGACGCTGGGCTGGATCGGTTGAACGATCAGCGGCGGCGATTGCCTGTGTTTAATGTCGCCCTAATCATGCCGATCCAGCATCGGCAGCTTTCCTACGGAGTTCATCCATGTCCCTTGCCCTCTCACGTTGGCTGCCTGGTCTTTTTCTCACGGCTGCATTGCCTGTCCTGGCCCACGCTGAAGGCCCGGAATATGGCCCGGAACTGCAAGGGTTCGAGTACCCCTACACCGTCAAACACTTCGCGTTTGAGTCCCAGGGCAAATCCTTGCAGATGGGTTACATGGACGTCGCCGCCCACGGCAAGGCCAACGGGCGCAGCGTGGTGTTGATGCACGGCAAGAATTTCTGCGGCGCCACCTGGGACAGTTCGATCAAAGCCCTGAGCGAAGCCGGTTACCGGGTCATTGCACCGGACCAGATCGGATTCTGCACCTCCAGTAAACCGGACAACTATCAGTACACATTCCAGCAACTGGCGACCAATACCCAGCAGCTGCTCAAAGCGCTCGGCATCCAGAAGGCCAGCGTACTCGGCCATTCCACCGGCGGCATGCTCGCCACGCGGTATGCGCTGCAATACCCCGATCAGGTCGAGCAACTGGCGCTGGTCAATCCCATTGGCCTGGAAGACTGGAAAGCCCTCGGCGTGCCGTATCGCACCGTCGATCAATGGTACGAACGCGAGCTGAAACTCAGCGCCGACGGCATCCGCACTTACGAACGCAACACCTATTACGGCGGCCGCTGGAAGCCTGAATTCGATCGCTGGGTCGACATGCTGGCCGGCCTGAACAAGGGCCCGGGGCACACGCAAGTGGCATGGAACTCTGCGTTGATCTACGACATGATCTTCACCCAGCCGGTGTACTACGAATTCAAGGACCTGAAGATGCCGACGCTGTTGCTGATCGGCACGTCCGACACCACCGCCATCGGCAGTGACATTGCCTCCCCCGAGGTCAAGGCGAAGCTCGGTCATTACGATGTGCTTGGCAAGCAAGTGGCGAAGCTGATTCCGCAGTCGACCCTGGTTGAATTCCCCGGCATGGGCCACGCGCCGCAGATGGAAGAACCGGCGAAATTCCACCAGGCATTGCTCGACTGGCTGAACAAAACCAATCCCGTGCATTGATGAGGTAAGGCTGATGGCTGTGCAGATTGCGGTGATCGATGATTGGCAGGACGTCGCCCGTGACGTGGTTGACTGGTCCGTGCTGGACAGCCTCGGCGAGGTGAGTTTTATCCATGACTACCCCGCCGACAACGCAACCCTGGCTGAACGGCTGGGCGCATTCGAAGTGATCTGCGTGATGCGCGAGCGCACCCGGTTCGATGAAGAGCTGCTGCGCCAGTTACCAAAACTCAAACTGCTGGTCACCGGCGGCATGCGCAATGCCGCGCTGGACCTTAAGGCCGCTGCTGCTTTGGGCATCCAGGTCAGTGGCACCGACAGCTACAAACACGCCGCGCCGGAACTGACCTGGGCACTGATCATGGCCGCGACCCGCAATCTCGTGGTCGAAGCCAATGCCCTGCGCGCCGGCAAATGGCAGCAAGGCCTGGGCGGCGACCTGCACGGCAAGACGCTGGCGATCCTCGGCCTTGGCAGCATCGGCCAACGTGTCGCGCAGTTCGGTCAGGTGTTCGGGATGCGGGTGATCGCCTGGAGCGAAAACCTCACGGCCGAACGGGCCGCTGAAGCCGGCGTGACTTATGTCAGCAAGCAGGAGTTGTTCGAGCAGGCCGATGTGCTGTCGGTTCATCTGGTGCTCAGTGATCGCAGCCGTGGCCTGGTCGACGCCCAGGCGCTGAACTGGATGAAACCTTCGGCGCTGCTGGTCAACACTGCACGCGGACCGATTGTCGATGAGGCCGCGCTGATCAAGGCGTTGCAGAAAAATCGTCTGGCAGGGGCTGCGCTGGATGTGTTCGACGTGGAGCCGTTGCCAGTGAATCATCCGTTCAGGACGCTGGACAATGTGTTGGCGACGCCGCATGTCGGGTATGTCAGCCAGCAGAACTACCATCAGTTCTTTGCGCAGATGATCGAGGACATTCAGGCGTGGTCGGCGGGTGAGCCGATTCGTTTGCTTGCCTGAAAACCGCGTCATCGTTCTTCGCGAGCAAGCCCGCTCCTACATTGGATCGCGGACAACCTGTGGGAGCGGGCTTGCTCGCGAAGAGGCCCTCAAACCCACTGCATTTGCCTCAGACAGTCGCACCGCAATGGTGCAACCCGCTCCAAATCTCGCTCTTTTACGTGACTCGCCAGTCCCGTTTTGACCCACTCTGAAAAATAAACCTGCCCTTCGTCGGTGCGTTTCCCCCTTCAGCCGCTGTGCCTTTACCCTCTTCCCACCGATTGTCGAACAATTTCGCCACTTGACCTGCACCGCTCTAGGATCTGGCCTAGACTCATTTTCGCGAGGTAAAACCGGTCAGTCATCTGGCGGTAAGAAACTCGAAACTTTTGGTCCTGACCGGGGGTCAGGTTAAAGGTGGGGCCACAGCGACTGGTGCATTCCTTGCAACGGCCCTTCCACCCTTTCTGCATTAGCGCATGGGGCAGCATTGCTCACCGATGCGAAGCGCGTTTGCGCCCGGCCACAGGATTTGGCCACGAACACCGTTGGTGCCAGACCTGGAATTAGATCAACAACACGGGAGATTCATATGATTAGTGCGGCTTTAGATATTCAGGGAGAGCGTGCTCATCAGCAGGTCGGCGAATCAAGCGCCGTGAATGCTCCGAGCGCCCAATCGATCAGCGTACCGGGTACCAAGACGCTGACACCGGCTGCCAGTCAGAATCCGAACCGAAAGAAGGTGTTGTTCGTCACCTCCGAGATTGCCGATCTGGTCAAGACCGGCGGTTTGGGTGACGTTTCCGCAGCGCTGCCCCGAGCAATGGCACTGCTGCACGATGTGCGGGTGCTGATCCCCGGTTACCCGCAAGTGCTGCACAGCGAAAACCCGATTCATATCATCGGTGAACTGGGTGGGCATGCCGCACTGCCGCCCTGCAAGATCGGACGCATGGACATGCCGGACGGTCTGGTCATTTACGTGTTGATCTGCCCCGAACTCTACGAGCGCGAAGGTTCGCCCTACGGCGCCAACAACGGCCGCGACTGGCCGGACAACCACATTCGTTTTGCTCGCCTGGGCCTCGCTGCCGCCGATATTGCCGCCAATCTGGCACAAATTCACTGGTGCCCGGATCTGGTGCACGCCCATGACTGGCCGGCCGGGCTGGCACCTGCCTACATGCACTGGCGTGGACAGCGCACCCCGACGCTGTTCACCATTCACAACCTGGCCTATCAAGGCGTCACCAGCCTTGGCTCGTGCCCGGAACTCGGCATTCCCAACCATGCCTTGCAACAGGAAGGCATGGAGTTCTACGGCAAGATGTCGTTCCTCAAGGCCGGCATGGCCTATTCGAGTCACATCACCACGGTCAGCGCCACCTACGCCCAGGAAATCACTACGCCGGCCTTCGGCTGCGGTCTCGACGGCTTTCTTGCCGCCAAGACCCAGCAAGGTCTGCTCAGCGGTATTCCAAACGGCATTGATGAAAGCTGGGACGCCGCCACCGACCCGCACCTGTTCTGCCCGTTCAGCATCGGTGACTGGGAAGGCAAAGCGGTCAACGCCGCCCATGTCCGTGAGCTGTTCGGCCTGGAAGATTCCGAGGGCCCGCTGTTCGCCGTGGTCTCGCGCCTGGTCTATCAAAAGGGTCTGGACCTGACCGAAGCCGTCTCCGAATACATCGTCGCCAACGGTGGCCAGATCGCGATCATCGGTCGCGGCGAGCCAGAAGAAGAACAAGCCATGCGTGAACTGGCCTTGCGTTTCCCCGGGCAGATCGGCGTGCGCATCGGCTTCAATGAAACCGACGCCCGACGCATGTTTGCCGGCAGTGATTTCCTGCTGATGCCTTCGCGTTACGAGCCTTGCGGCCTGAGCCAGATGTACGCCCAGCGCTTCGGTTCGTTGCCGGTGGCACGTAATACCGGCGGCCTGGCCGACACCATTGAAAACGGCGTGACCGGTTTCCTGTTCGACGAATCCACCGTCGAGAGCTACCAGGAAGCCCTGAGCCGCGCGTTCAAGGTGTTTGCCTTCCCCGGCCTGCTCAACGCCATGCGTTGCCGCGCCATGGCCGCGCCTTTCAACTGGTGCAAGGCGGTAGAACCCTACGCCGAACTCTACGAACAACTTGTCGCCAAAGCCCTGGGTAAATCGGGTAGGCAGTAAAAAAGAGGTTTTCACCGATGCCGTTACGGACCCTTGAGACCTGGCCCCACGGCGCAATCATGCTGGACGCAGAACACACGCGTTTTGCCTTGTGGGCGCCAGATGCGTTTTACGTCAGTGTCGAACTGGAAGATGGACAATCCTTGCCGCTGTTGCCTCAGGCTGATGGCTGGTTCGTGATCAAGACCCGCTGCCCGGCGGGTACGCGTTACCGCTACAACATTGATGGCGAACTGGAGGTGCCGGACCCGGCCTCCCGAGCGCAGGCCGGCGATATCGGCGACCACAGCGTGGTGGTCGATCCCCTCGCCTATCAATGGCAAAACAGTGCCTGGACCGGCCGCCCCTGGAACGAGGCCGTGATCTACGAATTGCACGTCGGTGCGCTCGGCGGCTTCAGTGAGGTCGAGCAGCACCTGGCGCGGCTGGTCGATCTGGGCATCACCGCCATCGAACTGATGCCGCTGGCGCAGTTCCCCGGCGATCGCAATTGGGGCTACGACGGGGTTCTGCCCTACGCGCCCCAAGCGTCCTACGGGACTCCCGAACAACTCAAACACCTGATCGACACCGCCCACGGCCATGGCCTGGCGGTGATTCTCGACGTGGTCTACAACCACTTCGGCCCGGACGGCAATTACCTGCATCACTACGCCAAGGGCTTCTTTCGCGAAGACAAGCACACGCCTTGGGGCGCAGCCATCGACTTCCGCCGGCGCGAGGTGCGGGACTTCTTCATCGACAACGCGCTGATGTGGTTGCTGGAATACCGCTTCGACGGCTTGCGTCTGGATGCCGTGCACGCCATTGAGAGCCCGGACTTTCTCCAGGAACTGGCGCAACGGGTTCGGCAACAGACCGATCCGGCGCGGCATGTCTGGCTGACGGTCGAAAACGAACACAACCAGGCCAGCCTGTTGGAAGAAGGCTTCGATGCGCAGTGGAACGATGACGGCCACAACGCGTTGCACGTTCTGCTGACCGGTGAAACCGACGCCTATTACGCCGACTATGCCGACAACCCCACGGAACAACTGGCGCGCTGCCTGAGCCAGGGCTTCGTGTTTCAGGGCCACGTGACCCGCCACGGCACAACCCGGGGCGAGCCCAGCGGTCACTTGCCGCCCAGCGCGTTTGTGCTGTTTTTGCAGAACCATGACCAGATCGGCAACCGTGCCTTCGGCGAGCGCCTGCATCAGCTGGCGCACCTCGACGCCTTGAAAGCAGCGACAGCCCTGCTGCTGTTGTCACCGATGATTCCGCTGATGTTCATGGGCGATGAGTTCGCGGCCGAGGAGCCGTTCCTGTTCTTTACCAGCCACCACGGTGAACTGGCGGAGCTGGTCCGCGAAGGCCGACGGAATGAATTTGCAGCGTTTAGCGCCTTTGCTGATCCGCATAAACGCGAGCAGATCCCCGACCCCAACGCGCAGCAGACCTTTGAGGCGTCGCGGCCGAAACTGACCGCCACCCGGCAATCGGCCATGCAGGGCCTGTATCACCAGCTGTTGCGGATTCGTCATGACCACATCATCCCGCATCTGCCAGGGGCTCAGGCACTGGGGGCCGAGGTGCTCGCCGAAGGTGCCGTGACGGCGCGCTGGCTGCTGGGTAATGGTCGACAGCTGCGCATTGACCTGAACCTCAGCGACAAGCCAGTGGTCCACTCCCCACAGGCCGACGCCAGGTTGTTGTTCGAAACACCGCCTCAGTCAGCCGGCCTGTTGGAACAGGGCACCCTTGCCCCGTATAGCGCGCTAGTCAGCCTCACGGCCGCAGCCCCCTTGCTACCCCCGGATGGAGAGCGCCAATGAGTGATGCGCAACTGGAAATACTGGCCAGCCGAGCCGGCTTGGCAGTCGACTGGATCGACGCCAACGGCCGCCCGCAGAAAGTCGCCCCATCGGTATTGCGTAATGTCCTGATCGGGCTCGGCCACCCTGCCAGCACCGCACAGGAAATCGACGCCAGCCTGCTGCAATTGCAGGAGGTGCAACAGACCCGGCATCTGCCGCCGCTGATCACCGCCGACGTCGGCGTCAGCCTCGACCTGGCGCACTTCTTCGAGCCGGAAACACCGTGCGAGATCCACCTTGAAGATGGCTCACGACTCAACCTGAAACTGGATGCCGAGGCGAAGCTGCCGGGCCTGGTTCCGGTCGGGTATCAGCACGTCAGCATCGACGGACAATCCTTTACCCTGGCCGTGGCACCGACACGTTGCTACAGCGTCGGCGATGCCGTGGACAGTCCGATTCCGCGTACCTGGGGCCTGAGCGTGCAGTTGTATTCGCTGCGTCGCCCTGGCGACTGCGGATTCGGCGATACCCAGGCGCTGGAGGATCTCGCCCGAGTGGCCGGCGAACGCGGCGCCGAGGCGCTGGCGATCAGTCCGCTGCATGCGATGTTCGGCAGCGACACCCAGCGCTATAGCCCGTATTCACCGTCCAGCCGTTTGTTCCTCAACAGCCTCTATGCCGCACCGGGTGCAATCCTCGGCGAACGCGCGTGGCGTGCTGCGATTGATGCCACCGGCCTGGCCGCCGAGCTGCAACATCTGGAAGAACAGCCGCTGATTGACTGGCCCGTCGCCGCCGAAGCCAAACATCGTTTGCTGCAAGCCTTGTACGAAGGTTTCGTCCAGGGCGAACACCCGTTGCATGCCGACTTCAGCAGCTTCCGCCATGCCGCCGGCGAAGCCCTGGAAAACCATTGCCGCTTCGAGGCCATTCAAGAAGCCCGCGCCGCCAAGGGTGAAACCCTCGACTGGCGCGAGTGGCCGGAACAATGGCGCGACCCGCGCAGCGCCGCCCTCGCCGAATTTGCCGAAGAGAACGCCGGTCGCATTGGCTTCTTCGCCTTCAGCCAATGGTTGATCACCCGCTGCCTGGAGCGCGCGCAAGCCGCTGCCCGCAGCTCGGGGATGAGCATCGGGCTGATCGCTGACCTGGCCGTGGGTGCCGATGGCGGTGGCAGTCAGGCCTGGAGTCGCCAGGACGAATTGCTCGCCTCACTGACGGTGGGCGCGCCGCCAGACATTCTCAACCGCACTGGCCAGGGCTGGGGTATTTCCGCGTTTTCTCCGGAAGGCCTGGTGCGTAACGGCTTTCGTGCGTTCATCGAAATGCTTCGGGCCAACTTCGCCCACGCCGGCGGCTTGCGCATTGACCACGTCATGGGCCTGCAACGCCTGTGGGTGATTCCCAACGGTTCACCACCGGCCGACGGCGCCTACCTGTATTACCCGGTAGACGACTTGCTACGTTTGCTCAGCCTTGAATCCCATCGTCATCAGGCGATCGTCCTGGGCGAAGACCTCGGGACGGTAGCGGATGGCCTGCGGGAGAAGCTCATCGCCCGTTCGATTCTCGGCATGCGGGTGTTGTTGTTTGAACAGGACAACGCGCACTTCAAATCGATTCTCGACTGGCCGGACAACGCCCTCGCGACCACCAGCACCCATGACCTGCCCACACTCAATGGCTGGTGGCATGGCCGCGATATCGACTGGAATGCCCGACTGGGCCTGGTCGACGCCACGGGTGAAATCGAATGGCGCCACCACCGTGAGCGCGAGCGTGAAGGTCTGCGCCGCGTGCTGAGCGAGGACCCGCAGAACTTTCGCGAAGAGTCCCACGAAACCGACCAGGTGCTGGATGCCGCGGTGCGTTTTCTCGGTCATACCAAGGCACCGTTAGTGTTGCTGCCGCTGGAAGATGCCCTGGGCATTGAACAGCAGGCCAACCTGCCGGGCACCATCGACACGCACCCCAACTGGTCGCGGCGCTTGCCCGGTAGCAGCGAAGTGCTGCTCGATGTGCCGGACGCCGCCCGGCGCCTGGAATTGCTCGCCTGTGCGCGACTTCAGGCTGGCGAGCGTGACCAATGACTCATCCGTTAATCCAACCGCTGCGCGCGACCCTGCGCCTGCAATTCCATAAAGGTTTCACGCTGGATCAAGCGGTGCCGCTGGTGCCGTACTTTGCCAGCCTGGGCATCAGCCACGTTTACGCCTCGCCACTGCTCGCCGCCCGCGCCGGCTCCATGCACGGCTACGACGTGGTGGACCCGACCACGGTCAACCCCGAACTGGGTGGCGAAGCCGCCTTGCGCCGATTGGTCAGCACCCTGCGCGAACACAAGATGGGGCTGATCCTCGACATCGTCTCCAACCACATGGCGGTCGGTGGCAGTGATAACCCGTGGTGGCTGGACCTGCTGGAATGGGGGCGCCTGAGCCCTTACGGCGAGTTCTTCGATATTCAATGGCACTCGCCCGATCCGCTGATGGAGGGCCAGTTGCTGTTGCCTTTCCTCGGCAGCGATTACGGCGTCGCCTTGCAGGACGGCACCCTGCCCTTGCGTTTCGATGCCCAACGCGGCGCGTTTTATGTCGAGCACTACGAGCATCATTTCCCGATCTGCCCGTCGAGCTACGGTGAGCTGCTGCGAACCGACGACGAACCCCTCAAGTTTCTCGCCGACCGCTTCGCTGCCTTGAGCTACCAGACCGATGCGCACAGCCTGGCGCAACCGCTGAAGGCAGAGCTGCGTGAACTGGCCAGTGACCCTGCGCTCCTAAAGTGCATCCAGCAGAATCTCACAGCCTACGACTCGCTGACGCCCGAGGGTTTCCAGCGCCTGCACCACCTGCTCGAACGCCAGAGTTATCGCCTAGCCAGTTGGCGCACGGCGGCGGATGACATCAACTGGCGGCGTTTTTTCGATATCAACGAGCTGGGCGGTTTGCGCGTCGAACGCCCCGCCGTGTTCGAAGCGACCCACGCGAAAATCTTCGAGCTGGTGGCTGAAGGCCTGGTCGACGGTCTGCGCATCGACCACATCGACGGTCTCGCCGATCCGCGCGGTTACTGCCGCAAACTGCGGCGTCGGGTCGATACGCTGTCGCCCGACCGGCACTTGCCGATCTACGTCGAGAAGATCCTCGGCGAAGGCGAAACCCTGCACCGCGACTGGTCGGTGGACGGCACCACCGGTTATGAATTCATGAACCAGTTGTCGTTGCTGCAGCATGATCCCCAAGGTGCAGAAAACCTGGGCAATCTGTGGAATCGCTACAGCGAACGGCCCGCCGACTTCCGCCAGGAAGCGCAACTGGCGCGCCAGCAAATCCTCAACGGTTCTTTGGCCGGTGACTTCGAGAGTGTCGCCCAGGCGCTGCTGCAAGTGGCCCGGGACGACGTGATGACCCGCGACCTGACCCTTGGCGCGATCCGTCGGGCGTTGCAGGAACTGATCGTGCACTTCCCGGTGTACCGCACTTACATCAGTCCGCGTGGCCGCTCTGCCGAAGACGATGTGTTTTTCCAGCAAGCCATGGACGGTGCACGGCAAACCCTCAGCGAGGCCGATTGGCCGGTGCTCGATTGCCTGGCCTGTTGGCTGGGCGGTGAGCCGTGGCGCAAACGCCCGGTGGGTCGCCCGCGCAAGATCCTCAAACATGCCTGCGTACGGTTCCAGCAACTGACGTCCCCGGCCGCCGCCAAGGCAGTGGAAGACACTGCGTTCTATCGCTCGGCGGTGTTGCTGTCGCGCAATGACGTGGGCTTCAGCACCGAGCAATTCAGTGCGCCGGTCGCCGATTTCCATGCCGTCTGCCTCAATCGCCTGGAACAGTTTCCGGACAACCTGCTGGCCACCGCCACCCACGACCACAAACGCGGCGAAGACACCCGCGCGCGCTTGGCAGTGTTGAGCGAACGCAGCGCCTGGTACGCCGAGCAGGTGCCGCTCTGGCGAACACTCGCCCGGCCCCTGCGTGACGATGACCTGATGCCCTCGGCGGGCGATGAGCTGATCCTCTATCAAGCGATCCTCGGCAGCTGGCCGCTGGACCTGCGCAGTGACGATCAGCCTGCGCTTGAGGACTACGCCAAGCGGCTGTGGCAATGGCAGCAAAAGGCCTTGCGTGAAGCCAAGCTGCAAAGCAGTTGGAGCGCGGCGAACGAGCCTTATGAAAAGGCCATGCAGGTCTTCATCGAACGTCTGCTGCTGAGTGCTGAGGGTGAGCTGCTACGCGCGGCCCTCGGCAAAGCGGTTCAAACGATTACCGCGCCCGGCGCGCTCAACGGTTTGGCGCAAACCTTGCTGCGAATGACGGTGCCGGGGATCCCGGACCTGTACCAGGGCAACGAATACTGGGATTTCTCGCTGGTCGATCCGGACAACCGTCGGCCAGTGGATTACGCCAACCGCCAACAGGCGATGCAGGTGCCGTTGAACCTGCCCGACCTGTTGGCCAACTGGCGTGACGGGCGCATCAAGCAAACCCTGATCAAGCAGGTGTTGAACCTGCGGGCCGAGCATGCCGAGCTGTTTCGACGAGGGACGTATCAAGCCCTCGACGTCGTCGGTAGCCAGGCTCACCGGGTGCTGGCGTTTGCTCGCGAACATGAAGGAAAACGGGCCATCGTGATCGTACCGATACGTTGCGCCGCATTGCTGGAAAACAGTGCTGAACCCCGGGTGGATGCGCTGCGCTGGGGCGATACGCGGGTCAAATTACCGCTCACCGCCTCTGAGGAAAATCTGAAGGGACTTTTTTCGAGCACAGCAGTCACACACCACAGGGAGCTGAACATCAGCGCCGCGCTGGGGGATTTCCCGGTCAATCTCTTTATTCAAACTCTTACCCAAGCTTGAGTTCAGTTCAGGAGTATTGCGATGAGTACCGACGATAAACGCGTCCGCGAATTTGCCTATCAAATCTGGGAATCGGAAGGAAAGCCCGAGGGCCAGGAAGCCCGGCACTGGGAGATGGCTCGCAAACTGGCTGAAGCCGAAGCCCTTGCCCCTAAAAAATCGCCGAAGGCGGCCGGCAGTAAAACCGCTGCCAAACCTGCTGTGTCCAAAGCCGCCAATGGCAAGGTCCCGGAGCCAAAAGCCAAGGCCAAGCCTGCAGCGGCGTCGAAGGTGATTCCGCCCGGCGAAAAAGCTGCAGAGAAGAAGCCAAAAGCAGCGCGCAAACCGCCTGCTGTCTGACGCTTCCCGAACCTGTACTGATTGACCTCGTGGCCAGCGCGCTGGCCACTGTGGGCGCGTTCGCCCACGAAAAACCGGAACACCGCCGCTCCCCTGTAGGAGCTGTGTAGGAGCTGTCGAGTGAAACGAGGCTGCGATCTTTTGACTTTGCTTTTTTGAAGATCAAGATCAAAAGATCGCAGCCTCGTTTCACTCGACAGCTCCTACACAGCTCCTACAAAGAGCCGGCCGACATTACATCGTTTGCATCACCCCTATTTGCAGGAGCATGTATGACCAGTCCAAAGAATGCCGCGCCAGAACCTCACGCCGAGGCGTCGCGAATCCGTGAAGGCTTGCCCTTCCCGCTGGGTGCGACCTGGGATGGTCTGGGGGTCAACTTTGCCTTGTTTTCCGCCAATGCCACCAAGGTCGAACTGTGCATCTTCGACGATGCCGGCGAAGTGGAACTGGAGCGGATCGAGCTACCGGAATACACCGACGAGATCTACCACGGCTACTTGCCCGACGCCCATCCGGGGCTGATTTACGGCTACCGTGTCTACGGTGCGTACGACCCGGCCAACGGCCACCGCTTCAACCACAACAAACTGCTGATCGACCCCTACGCCAAGCAATTGGTCGGCGAGCTGAAATGGTCCGAAGCGCTGTTCGGCTACACCATCGGCCACCCGGACGCTGACCTGAGTTTCGATGAGCGCGACAGCGCGCCCTTCGTGCCCAAGTGCAAGGTAATCGACCCCGCTCACACCTGGGGCAACGATCAACGGGTCAGCATCCCGTGGGACAAAACGATCATTTATGAAACCCACCTGCGCGGCATCAGCATGCGTCACCCCTCCGTCCCCGAGAACGTGCGTGGCACCTGCGCCGGGTTGATGGTCGATGACGTGCTGGAACACATTCGCAAGCTCGGGGTGTCGTCGGTGGAGTTGCTGCCGATCCACGCCTTCGTCAACGACCAGCATTTGTTGCACAAGGGCATGACCAATTACTGGGGCTACAACAGCATCGCCTTCTTTGCCCCGGACCCGCGTTACCTGGCCAGCGGCAAGATCGCCGAGTTCAAGGAGATGGTCGCGCACCTGCACGAAGCCAATCTGGAAGTAATCCTCGACGTGGTCTACAACCACACCGCCGAGGGCAACGAACAAGGCCCGACCCTGTCCATGCGCGGCATCGACAACGCCTCGTACTACCGCTTGATGCCCGATGACAAGCGCTACTACATCAACGATTCAGGCACCGGCAACACCCTCGACCTCAGTCACCCGTGCGTGCTGCAAATGGTCACCGACTCCCTGCGTTACTGGGCCACGGAAATGCACGTGGACGGTTTCCGCTTCGACCTGGCAACCATTCTCGGCCGCTACCACGAGGGCTTCGACGAACGTCACAGCTTCCTCGTCGCCTGTCGCCAGGATCCGGTGCTGCGTCAGGTGAAAATGATCGCCGAGCCGTGGGATTGCGGCCCTGGTGGTTATCAGGTCGGTGGTTTCCCGCCGGGCTGGGTCGAGTGGAACGACAAATTCCGCGACACCGTGCGCGCGTTCTGGAAAGGCGACGACGGCCAACTCGCGGACTTCGCCAGCCGCATGACCGCGTCCGGCGAAATGTTCAACCAGCGCGGCCGTCGCCCCTACGCCTCGTTGAACTTCATCACCGCGCATGACGGTTTCACCCTCAATGACCTGGTGTCGTACAACGATAAGCACAACGAAGCCAACGACGAGAACAATCAGGACGGCAGCAACAACAACCTGTCCTGGAACCACGGCGTCGAAGGCCCGACCGACGACCCGGAAATCAACGAACTGCGCCTGCGGCAAATGCGCAACTTCTTCGCCACGCTGCTGCTGTCCCAGGGCACGCCGATGCTGGTGGCCGGCGACGAATTCGCCCGGACACAAAATGGCAACAACAACGCCTACTGCCAGGACAGTGAGATTGGCTGGGTCAATTGGGACCTGAGCGAAGACGGCAAGGCCCTGCTCAAGTTCGTCAAACGCCTGATCAAGTTGCGCCTGGCTTATCCGATCCTGCGTCGCGGGCGCTTCCTGGTGGGCAATTACAACGAGGACATCGGCGTCAAGGACGTGACCTGGCTCGCCCCGGATGGCAATGAAATGTCCATCGAACAATGGGAAGAAGCCCACGGCCGCTGCCTCGGCATGCTGATGGATGGCCGTGCCCAGGAAACCGGTATCCGCCGCAAGGGCGGTGACGCGACCTTGTTGCTGGTGGTCAACGCGCACCACGACATCGTCAACTTCACCTTGCCGGAAGTGCCGGACGGCGGTCACTGGACGTGCATGATCGACACCAATCAACCGTCGATTCGCGGGCAGGAACGCTTCGAGTTCGGTGTTGAATATTCCGTCACCGGTCGTTCGCTGCTGCTGTTCGAATTGCAGCATGAGGAAGAAGAGTGAAATGGACCTTCAAGCATTTCTTGATCGCCAGTCACCGGACTACGCCGATACTCAGGCACTAGGCCTATGCCTGCGGGCGCTGGTGGAGGCTGGTCTCGATCAGCTTCCGCTGCCAGGCAGCGGCCAGACGCTGGAGCGGTTCCAGCGCCTGGCCGAGGTCGGTGCGCATGACCTTGGGTTGTGCAAGTTGTACGAGGGCCATACCGATGCGCTGGCGATCATCCAGCAATTGGGTGGCTCGCCCACACCGGGCAGCACGTGGGGCATGTGGGCCGCCGAACCGCCCCAGGCGCGGGTGCGCGTCCGTCCGCAAGGCCATATGGTTGTGCTGAACGGGCGCAAAGCCTGGTGCTCGGGCGCGGCGGTGGTCAGTCATGCGTTGCTCACGGCCTGGGATCATCAGGACTGCCAGCAATTGGTCGCGGTGGCGCTGGATCAACCCGGCGTGACCGTGACCGATCAGGGCTGGCAAGCGGTCGGCATGGGCGCCACCGGCAGCGTCGAGGTGCTGTTCGAAGGCGCCGAAGCACAAGCCATCGGCTACCGCGGCGATTACCTGGACCGGCCCGGTTTCTGGCAAGGCGGCATCGGCATTGCAGCCTGCTGGTACGGCGCGGCACAGAGCATCGCCGAACGCCTGCGCAGCCATTGCGCTCAACGGGAAGAACCCCACGCCCTCGCCCACCTGGGCGCCGTCGACAGTGCGCTGCATGCCGCTGCCGAGGTGTTGCGGGTCAGCGCATTAATGATCGACGCTGCGCCGCTGGACGACGCCGAACTGCTGGCCCGGCGCGCCCGGGCGGTGGTGGAACACGCTGCCGAACAAGTCATGCTGCACGTCGGCCACGCCCTCGGTGCGGGTCCTTATTGCCAGGATCGTCAGTTCGCCCGCTTGATCGCCGACCTGCCGGTGTTCCTGCGCCAAAGCCACGCCGAACGGGACCTCGCCGTCCTCGGCCAGACGGTCATCAGCGGAACATGGACGTTATGAAAACCAACCCTATTGTCGGTCAAGGAACGCCGTTGCATGTGTGGCAGACCTCCAGTCACCTCGCGCAGTTGCCGGTCATCGACATCCTGAATCTGGTGCCGGAAGGCGCACGAGCGGTAATCATCGCGCCGCATCCGGATGACGAAGTACTGGGCTGTGGCGGTTTCCTGCAACTCCTTGCCGCCGCCGGCCGCCCCTTGCAGCTGATCTCTGTGACCGATGGCAGCGCCAGCCATCCAGGCTCCGAACGCTGGCCGGTGGAGCGCTTGAGCGCGGTCCGGCCTCAGGAATCGGTCGAAGCCTTGCGCCGTCTCGGGTTGCCACTGCACAGCCTGAAATGGCTGCGCGGCGGTTTCAAGGACAGCCAGGTCGCTGATCGCGAAACAGAATTGAGCGAATTCATCGAACGTCATTTGCGCCCCAACGATGTGGTGTTCACCACGTGGCGCGAAGACGGCCATTGCGATCACGAAGCCGTGGGCCGGGCCAGTGCTGCCGCAGCGAAACGTGCCGGTGCGACCGTGCATGAGCTGCCCGTGTGGACCTGGCACTGGGCCGCGCCGGAAGACAGCTTCGTGCCGTGGCACCGGGCGCGGAAAATCCTCCTGGCCCCGCACCTGGTCGCGCGCAAACGCCACGCGATCCACGCCTTTGCCAGTCAGTTGGAAGGTGACCCGCAAATCGGCTTGCCGCCGGTGCTGGCGCCCTATGTGCTGGAGCGACTGCTGCAACCGTTCGAGGTGGTGTTTTTATGAGCGTGGAGGATCGCTACTTCGACGGTATGTTTGCCGGCAACGATGATCCCTGGTCCTTTCGCCAGCGCTGGTATGAACAGCGCAAACGCGCAATCACCCTCGCCGCACTGCCCCGTCCACACTACCGGGCGATCTTTGAACCCGGCTGTGCCAACGGCGAGCTGAGCTTTGAGCTGGCCAGCCGTTGTGATCGCCTGCTGTGTTGCGACACCGCCGTCGCGGCCGTTTCGTTGGCCCGCACCCGACTGGGCCCGTTCGACCACGCCGAGGTCCGTCACCTTCGCTTGCCTGCTGACTGGACCGACGAAAAATTCGACCTGATCGTACTCAGCGAGATCGGCTATTACCTGGACGCAGAAGACCTGAAACGCCTGATCGAACAGGCTGGCCAGTCGCTGACCGCCGACGGCCAACTCCTGGCCTGCCACTGGCGCCCGCCCATCGACGGCTGCCCGCTGAATGCCCGGCAGGTGCATGACTTGCTGCACGAACATTTGCGGTTGCCGCGCCTGGTCCTGCATCAGGAAGCGGATTTCCTGCTGGAACTCTGGAGTCGTGAACCCCGCTCCGTGGCGGCTCTGGAGGGCTTGCGATGATTGGCATTCTGATCCCTGCGCATAACGAAGAAGACTTGCTCGAAGACTGTCTTGAAGCGGCCCTGCTCGCCGCCGAACACGAACTTCTGGGCGGTGAAACCGTCGAGGTGCTGGTGGTGCTCGACAGTTGCACCGACCGCTCTCTGGAGATCGTTGGTGCTTATCCGGTGCACAGCCTGGTGATCGAGGCGCGAAACGTCGGTCAGGCCCGCGCCGCCGGGGCGCGGTTTCTGCTGGATCGCGGGGCGCGCTGGATTTCCTGTTCCGACGCCGACAGCCGGGTCGCGCAGGATTGGCTGGTGGCGCAACTGGCCCTCGACGTCGATGCGGTGTGCGGCACGGTCACGGTGGACGAATGGCACGAGTCGATCGATGAATCGGCACAGATTCGCTATCACCAGCATTACCAGGCCCGCGACGGCCATCGGCACATTCACGGGGCCAATCTGGGCATCAGCGCCGACGCCTACCGGCGCGCTGGCGGCTTCGAACCGCTGGCCTGCGATGAAGATGTGCAACTGGTGCGACAACTCGAACGCTGCGGCGCCAACATTGCCTGGAGCCATCGTCCGCAAGTACTCACCAGCGCCCGCCTGGACAGTCGGGCACGCGGTGGTTTTGGCGATTATTTGCGAGGTCTGGCACAGGCTGGTTAAAAAAAACCGGATCAGATCACACCGCTACGCGACGAACAGCCTGACTTGAGCAATACTCTGCTCGCGGCAATCCAGGGTATGGAGCGCTGCACTTTGCTATCAAACAGAACAAGGACGTAGCCCGATGAAACCCGTTTCCATCATCGAAAGCAGCTTGCCGGGACAGATCTGGAACAGCGCCCTGCAACTGGACAATATCCCCGTCATCAACACCGAGACCCTGGTCCCCGCTGGCGCCCGCGCTGTGGTGATCGCGCCGCATCCCGGCGATGAAGTGGTCATGTGCGGCGGCTTGCTTCAGCTCCTTTGCTCCCTCGGTCACCCCCTGCAATTGATCTCGATCACCGATGGCAGCGCCAGCCATCCGGGCTCGCAACAATGGTCAGAGAAACGCCTGAGTGTGTTTCGCGGCCAGGAAAGCGTCGAAGCCTTGCGTCGGCTAGGATTGCCGATGCACAGCCTGAAGTGGATTCGCGGCGGCTTCACCGACAACGCCCTGGCCGAGCGTGAAACCCAACTGACCCAATTCATCGCCCGTTATTTGCGCCCCGGCGACGTGGTGTTCAGCACCTGGCGCGAAGACGGCACCTCGGACCATGACGCCGTCGGCCGCGCCAGCGCCAATGCGGCGAACATGGTCGGCGCGACGATCAACGAATTACCGGTCTGGGCCTGGCACTGGCCGACCCGGGATCAAGGACTGTTTCCCTGGCATCGTGCACGAAAAATCCGCCTCGACACCTGGACCGTCGCGCGCAAAAGCCACGCCACCCACGCCTACGCGAGTCAGCTCGACGGCGAACCGGCCATCGGCATCGCGCCGTTGCTGCCCCGGGTCATTCTGGAGCGCATGCGCTTGCCCTATGAAGTCGTCTTCGTCTGACCCAACTCCCCCTCCAACGCAAATCCCCTGTGGGAGCGGGCTTGCTCGCGAAGAGGGAGTGTCAGGCGACATCAATGTTGATGACCCACCGCTTTCGCGAGCAAGCCCGCTCCCACATGGAATGGGTGCCGCTCAAACTGAACTGCCCGCCGCTGCATCAGTCGCATGCATAAGCAGCCCAGATTCAGAGGAGTGAACGTGACCAGTGATTCCGAGCAGCGAGCCGTCGAATCAGTGCCCTTGGACTCGCCCCCGGCGATTCATCGCTTGAGGGTGCTGACGGTCAACACGCACAAGGGGTTTACCGCCCTCAACCGGCGTTTCATCCTGCCGGAGCTGCGCGAAGCGGTGCGCAGTACGTCGGCCGACCTGGTATTCCTGCAGGAAGTGGTCGGTGAACATGACCGGCATTCTTCCCGTTACAACGACTGGCCGCAGACCTCGCAATACGAGTTCCTGGCCGACAGCATGTGGAGCGATTTTGCCTACGGCCGCAACGCCGTTTACCCCAACGGTCATCACGGCAACGCGCTGCTGTCGAAGTACCCGATTCGCGAACACCGCAACCTTGACGTCTCGATCACCGGCCCCGAACGGCGCGGCTTGCTGCACTGCATCCTCGACGTACCGGGGCACGCTGAAGTCCACGCGATCTGCGTGCATTTGAGCCTGCTGGAAAGTCATCGCCAGTTGCAGCTCCAGCTGCTATGCCTGCTGCTCGAATCCTTGCCCGACGATGCGCCGGTGATCATTGCCGGTGACTTCAACGATTGGAAGCTGCAAGGCAACGCCGCCCTCGCCCGTCGCGATTACCTGCACGAAGCGTTCGAGCGTCACAATGGCCGACCCGCGAAAACCTACCCGGCGCGCTTTCCGCTGCTGCGCCTGGACCGGATCTACCTGCGCAACGCCAGCAGCCACAACCCGCGCATTCTCGGCAATAAACCCTGGACACACCTGTCGGATCACCTGCCGTTGGCAGTTGAAGTGCACCTCTGAACGGTCAGCGCATCACGGCGCGTTGACCACCACATAGGTCACATTGCTGCCCTGATACTGCGGTTGATACCAGGTCGAACCACACTGCATGTAAACCGTGTTGTATTGCATGACCTGCACGCAACTGGTGGGCATTTGTGCCGGCGTCAGGATCGAGCCGACCACCGCCGCCGTCACCGCGACCGTGGCTGTCACGGCCGCCGCCGTGGCGATCGGGTGGTAGTGATTGTCGTAGCCATAGCGGCCACGACCGTCGACATCAATGTCGACATCGCGATTGTTGTTGATGTTGACGTTACGGGTGCTGTTGTTGATGTTGGTACGGTTGCCGACGTTGTTCCCGGCATTGACCCGGTTGCCTGAATTCACCCGATTACCTGCATTCACCTGGGTTGCCCGTTGCGAGGTATTCATCCGCTGCGCCCGCTGGGCATTGGGTGCCGGCGGGCGGTTGACCGACGCCCTTGCCTGCCCTTGCGCGCGTGGCCGGGCATCGGCTTCGGCGATCAGGCCGACGGTCAGCACCGTGGTGGCGGCGAGCGATAACAACAGGCTCCACGACATTGTCCTGTTCATGTCATTTCCCTCCCTGCTCAGCGGCTTTCTTCAGTGGAATCGCCACATCGCCCTTGGCCGGTTTGAAGGTGAACATCGACTCCTGCAGGCCAGGCTTCAGGTTCCAGTGATACACCGCGCTGTATTCCGGAAAGCTCTGCTCATCGGTGGTGGTGATCACCAGTTTGCACGGCAGCGGCTTCTCGGACCGGGTGATCCACAATTGCCAGTCAACGCCCTCTTGGCGAAAGGCCAGGTGATCACAGAGTTGGCCCTTGATCGTCGACGGTCCGACATACAAGGCTGCCTTGAGTGCATCGATCTGCGCCTGATCGCTGCCAAACAGAAACAGGTCTTCCATAGGGATCTGAATACCGTAATGGTCTTCGATCATGTGCAGGGCTTCGGACACCTTGGGCGGCGCATCCACCGTGGTGTAGTACTTGAGGTACGGCGAGTACTGGGTCAGTTTCTTGCCGTTGTAGAAAAATTCCCGGGTTCGAATATCGCCTTCTGTCTTGGCATACATCCGATCATGCCCCAGTACTTTCAGGGTCGTCGAAGCCTCGGACTTGATCTTCTGCCCGGTCTCCAGAACGGTATCGCGGGACACTTCAGCGTCTACCTGAAACTTCGACAGGCTGCGCAAGTAGTTGCCCATATCAATCAGCTTGTCGACCACCTGCGGGTTGATCGTCGGGGTAGCGTCCGTCGCGGGTGCCTCTTCGGCGCGAACCCCCGGGGCAAAGGCCAGGGTGAACATCAGGCAGAAAACACTGGGTTGGGTTTTCATTGATTTCGCTCCTGCCCCGCGCCGGGCAAGGCGCCCGGTTCTCATGGCTGATTATTCAGCCTAGTCGCAGCCTACCCTGTTCGCCAGACAGACAAACCGGTACCAGGATGCCGGTCACCAGGCGTTCATTTCAGCGAGCCATTACTGACAGAATCGAGACATGGACTCAGCTGCACAACCTTGCCGAAAGCCTCCCTCCGACAGACCGATAGCCCGCTACCCAAAGGCTCTGGCACGCGGGGTTTTTGACGATTTTTCGAACAAACAAGAACTTAGATGCGTGGCAAAAATCAGTCACTTGCGATCGCTAAAATACCAATACCACTTATCGGCCATTTTCTTGACGCCGTGTCAAGGGTCTTCTTAGCTACACGTTACTACCCCCGGAAATTCCACCAGGGGCAAACCTCCAGGACACCCGCGAAATCGGGCGGCCAGCGGCTTGCCTCAATCCATTCGGTCGCCCCTCATTCGGGGTAGGAGAGACGCCAGAGCGAGATACGGCATGCGATTGCAAGGTAGACCCCCATGAAAACTTCATTCACCCAACAAGAGATCAAAGTCACTTTTTGCACTGTCTCAAGTTCGTTGTTGCTGTGTTCGTCCATGGAGGTGCAAGCAGGGCCTGCAGGGGATGAAACCGCCCCCTGGTATCGCCAGGATGTGCCGGCAATGACCCTGCCCACCATCAACATCACCGCGCCCTACCCCGGCCATTTCAGCGCCGCCTCCGATACACGAAGTTCACGCCTGACCATCGAAGATGCCGCGCCTTCAGCCTGGGATCAGTTGTACGGGCAAGCGTCGCGACAAGCACAAGCCGATGTCATGACCCAGGGTTTCGCTATCCCTGGCAGCACCGATTTCAAAGGCCCGGCGATCCTGACCCTGCAGAGCGGTAGTGGCCATACCCAGCGGGTTGGTCTGATCGGCGGGACGACTCAGATACAAGGCAACAGCAACGGCCTGTTGACCAGTCGCGCACTCGCCGACCCGGCGAACGACACCCTCAACCTGCAAGGCCAGAGCCTCGGCGCCTACTGGAGCCTGACCGGGCCACAAGGCTGGCACGTGGATTTGTCGGCCAGTGGCGGCCGGGTCAACGGCTACAGCCGTAACGACCAGGGCGCACGGATGGCGACCGAAGGCAGCGCGGTAACGTTGTCGGTAGAAGGCGGTTTTCCGATTGGCGTGAGCGAGAACTGGGTGGTCGAACCGCAAGCGCAGTTGATCAATCAGCGCATTACCCTGGATACACCTTATGCCGGCTCAGGCAATGCGTCGTCCAGTGACCTGACGTCCTGGAGCGGCCGGGTCGGTGCACGGTTGAAAGGGAGTTACGACATCAACGGACTGGGCGTCGAACCCTATGTGCGGACCAACTTGTGGCACACCGTGTACACCGGCAATACCGTGAACCTCGATCAGGTCGAGAAGATCAGCAGCAGTCGCAATTCATCGACGGTCGAAGTGGGGTTGGGGCTGGTGGCGAGAGTGACGCCTGCAGTAAGTCTTTACGTCAGCGCCGATTACAGCAGTGATGTGGATGACAATGATTTGAACGGGTTGATCGGGAGTCTTGGGGTGCGGATGCGGTGGTGAGTGGCAGGCTTCAAGCTATGTTTTGTCAGACCCGACGCTTTCGCGGGCAAGCCTCGCTCCTACAGGTTGTCACCGTACTGTAGGAGCGAGGCTTGCCCGCGAAAGCGGTTCTAGATCAACCCTCAGGACTGAGGATCAACACCGCCAGCGGTGGCAGATTCAACACCAGCGAAAGCGCCTGCCCATGGCTCGGCTCTTCCTCGGTAAAGGCTCCGCCGCTGTTGCCATAGTTGGACCCGGCATACATCGCCGCATCGCTGTTGATCACCTCGCCCCAGCGCCCGGCGAACGGTACGCCGATGCGATAGGCCTGACGCGGCACCGGCGTGAAGTTCGCCACCACCAGCACCGGCCGCCCTTCCTTGCTCCAGCGCAGGAACGCATAAACGCTGTTGATCGCATCGTCGCCGATCAACCACTGGAAGCCCTGCGGCGCGTCGTCCTGGTCATGCATCGCCGGCTCTTCGCGGTACAGCCGATTGAGGTCGCCGACGAGTTTCTGCACACCCTTGTGTTCCGAGTATTGCAGCAGGTACCAGTCCAGTTGCTGGTCGTGGTTCCATTCGCGCCACTGGCCGAATTCGCAGCCCATGAACAGCAACTTCTTGCCAGGATGCGCCCACATGAAACTCAGATAGGCCCGCAGGTTGGCAAATTTCTGCCAGCGGTCACCCGGCATCTTGTCGATCAACGAGTGCTTGCCGTGCACCACTTCATCGTGGGAGATCGGCAGGATGAAGCGCTCGGACCAGGCATACACCAGGCCGAAACTCAGCTCGTTATGGTGATGACCGCGGTACACCGGGTCCTGCTGGATGTAATGCAGCGAATCGTGCATCCAGCCCATGTTCCATTTGTAGTCGAAGCCCAGCCCGCCCTGTTGCGTGCTTTGGCTGACACCCGGCCATGCGGTGGATTCCTCGGCGATCACCAGCGCACCCGGCGCTTCCAGGTTGACCACGTCGTTGAGGTGGCGCAGGAAATCGATGGCTTCGAGGTTTTCGCGTCCGCCGTGGCGGTTCGGCACCCACTCCCCGGCCTTGCGCGAATAATCGCGATAGAGCATCGACGCCACGGCATCGACCCGCAGGCCATCGACGTGGAAATGCTTGAGCCAGTGCAGTGCCGAAGCGAGCATGTAACCGTGCACTTCGGTGCGGCCCAGGTTGTAGATCAGCGTGTCCCAGTCCTGATGGAAGCCTTCTTGCGGATTGCCGTATTCGTACAGCGCGGTGCCATCGAATTGCGCCAGACCGTGGGTATCGGTCGGGAAATGCGCCGGCACCCAGTCGAGGATCACGCCGATGTCCGCCTGGTGGCAGGCGTTGACGAAGGCCGCGAAGTCTTCCGGCGAACCGTAGCGGGCGCTCGGGGCGAATTGCGACAGCAGCTGATAACCCCAGGAACCGCCGAACGGGTGTTCCATGATCGGCATTAATTCGATGTGGGTGAAGCCCAGTTCCTTCACATAAGGAATCAGCCGCTCGCCCAATTCGTGCCAGGTGTACTGGCGTGCCACTTCACCCAGATCGTCCAGTTCGCACTGCCATGAACCGGCGTGCAATTCGTAGATCGACAGCGGCGCACTCGGCAGGTGACGGTCGGCACGGGATTGCATCCACGCCTGATCCTGCCAATCGATGCTCAACGGTGCAGCGACTTTAGACGCGGTATCTGGCGGCAGCGAGGTGGCCAGGGCCATCGGATCAGCCTTGAGCGGCAGAATGCCGTGGGCGCCGAGGATTTCGTATTTGTAGGTTTCCCCCGCCTGCAGGCGCGGAATGAACACTTCCCAGACCCCGGTAGGATGGCGCAGGCGCATCGGGTGACGACGTCCGTCCCAGTTGTTGAAGTCGCCGACCACCGACACCCGTTTGGCGTTCGGCGCCCACACGGCGAAACGCACGCCATCGACACCGTCGACATTCTTCAGCTGCGCGCCGAGGCAGGCGCTGAGGTCGCGGTGATTGCCTTCGGCGAACAGGTACAAGTCCATCTCGCCGAGCAACGGGCCGAAGCTGTAAGGGTCCTCGGACACCTGTTCGCCGCCGGCCCAACGGGTTCGCAGCAAGTACGGTTGCGCCCGGTCGAAGTGGCCGACAAACAGGCCTGGCGTCTGGGTGGCTTCGAGGTTGCCGAGTTCTTCCCCGGAGTCCCTGGCCAGCACTTGCACGCTCAGCGCGTCCGGCAGATAAGCCCGAATGAATTGCCCACCGGCGTCATCGCCGTGGGGGCCGAGAATTGCAAAAGGGTCGTGATGTTCGGCGCGAACCAGCGCGTCGATATCCCGCGATCTGGGCAGTAGCGCCTCTTTAGCGTGACCCTGTTCCTTGTTCGAGAAACTCATAACTACTCTCCACCAAGATCGGAAAAGGGTTTAAGCCCACTCAATAATCCATACAAACCGTGCAATGGCACCGGCAGCCACGTGGGGCGATTTTCCGCCTCATACGCCACCTCATACGCCGCCTTCTCCAGCCCGAACAACGCCAGCGCGGCGTCCTCGCCTTCCGGATCTTGCCACGCATGAGCAAGACTAGCTGCCGCCAGCCGATAAGCGTCGACAAATGCCTGTTTTGCTTCATTCAAATAACGGTCGGCTACCCGTTGCCGTGCCGCGTGGGCATCGGCGGTGTTGTCGACGTTCTGCACGTTGATCGCCATCGCCGCGGCGTAATCGAAGGAGCGCAACACGCCACTCACATCTTTATACGGGCTGTGCTTGCCGCGTCGCTCGCTGAGCGGCCGTGCCGGCTCACCCTCGAAGTCGATCAGGTAGGCGTCGCCCTTGATCACCAGCACCTGACCCAGGTGCAAGTCGCCATGGACGCGAATGCGCAAACCACCGACGGCTTTTTTGCCCAGGTCCTGGACGTGGCTGAGGATGGCTTTTTTGTTGTCCAGTAAACGAGTGACCAGCGCTTTGTCCGCCGGGTTCAGTTCGCTTTGATGTTGTTTGAGCAACTTCAGCGAGTGTTCCAGCTGCGCCGCGACGTCCTTGGCCGAGGCCAGGGCCTCTTTTTGTGTGGTGACCTTCGGGGCGAAGTCCGGGTCATCGGTCGGGGCCGCCAGCACCTGGTGCATTTCGCCCAGCCGCTGGCCGAGCATGCCGGCGAAGTCTTTCAATTCACCCAGGGCGTTGTAATGCTGCTCCTGCTCGGACATGGCGTCGGCCAGTTCATCGCGCAGGGCCCGTTCGAGGTTGTTCTGGGTCCATTCCCAAGCGTCGCCCTGATTGCTCAAATAGCCTTGGGCGATCATCAGCAGATTGTCTTCGCCCTGAGCGTCGCGGCGAACCACAGAACCCAATAGCGGGGAGATATTGCTGAAACCGGCATTGGTCAGGTACGCACTCATTTCCAGTTCCGGGTGCACGCCCGAGGCGACCTTTCGGATCAGCTTCAGCACCAGGCTGCTGCCGATCACCACCGAACTGTTGGACTGCTCGGCGGACAGGTAGCGCACTTCCGATTCGGCGGTCAGGCCCAGTTTGGCCAGCTCGGCAGTCGGCTCGAAACGAATCTCGCCGCCGTCCGAAGGCAATACAGTGTTTTCCTGCATGCCGAGCAGCACTGCGCGGATGAAGTTTTCCAGGCTGAACGCATCGGTGATCAAGCCCACCTGAGGGCCACGTCGCACCCGAGACAGCGCCAGTTGCTGCGGCAACGCCGGCCCGACCTGATCATCGGCCATGAAGCCGAACGGCAGCTGGTAACGGCTGGTCTGGCCGCCGCTGGTGACTTCGATTTCACTCAACAGCACCGGATGTTGCGCATCGCCGAAGCGTACGCCGTAGGCGAGGTTGACCTTCTCGATGGCCGCGTCCTTGCCGGCGAACCAGCGGCGGTTTTGCAGCCAGTTCGGCAGGATGCCCTGCTCCAGCGTGCCGCGAGACGGCGCTTCGAGCAGTTCTTCCATGCGTTTTTTCAGCACCAGGGTGGTGAAGTCCGGCAGGCTTTGCGCCGGTTCTACGTGCCAGCTAGGCATTTGATTCTCCGCAGCGAGTCCGAACCAATAAAAGCCGTAAGGCGCCAGCGTCAGGAGGAAATTCAACTGGCCGATCGGCGGGAAGGCGTTACCGCCGAGCATCTCCACCGGGACCATGCCGACGTAGGCCGACAGGTCGAGTTCCGCCGCTTGCGCGCTACGGGACACGTTGGCCACGCACAGGATGATTTCGTGCTTGCCGTCGGCACCGGTAAATTCACGGGTGTAGGCCAGAATCCGTCGATTGCTCGGCGAGAGCATTTTCAGCGTGCCACGCCCGAAGGCCTTGGACTGCTTGCGCACGGCGAGCATGCGTCGGGTCCAGTTCAGCAGCGAATGCGGGTCGCCGGCCTGGGTTTCTACGTTGACCGACAGGTAACCGTATTGCGGGTCCATGATCGGCGGCAGCACCAGGCTCGCCGGGTCGGCGCGGGAGAAGCCGCCGTTACGGTCAATCGACCACTGCATCGGTGTGCGCACGCCGTCACGGTCGCCGAGGTAGATGTTGTCGCCCATACCAATTTCATCGCCGTAATACATCGTCGGCGTACCGGGCATCGACAGCAGCAGGCTGTTGAGCAGCTCCACGCGACGACGATCCCGCTCCATCAGCGGTGCGAGGCGGCGACGGATACCGAGGTTGATCCGCGCCCGACGGTCAGCCGCGTAGTAATTCCACAGGTAATCGCGTTCCTTGTCGGTGACCATTTCCAGGGTCAACTCATCGTGGTTGCGCAGGAAAATCGCCCACTGACAGTTGGCCGGGATCTCCGGGGTCTGACGCAGGATGTCGGTGATCGGGAAGCGATCTTCCTGGGCCAGCGCCATGTACATGCGCGGCATCAACGGGAAGTGGAACGCCATGTGGCATTCGTCGCCGTTGAGGCCTTTTTTGTCGGTGTCACCGAAATATAGCTGGGTGTCTTCCGGCCATTGATTGGCCTCGGCCAGCAGCATGCGGTCCGGGTAGTTGGCGTCGATCTCGGCACGGATCTGCTTGAGAACGTCGTGGGTCTCGGGCAGGTTTTCGTTGTTGGTGCCGTCGCGTTCGATCAGGTACGGAATCGCGTCCAGCCGCAGGCCGTCGATGCCCATGTCGAGCCAGTAGCGCATCACCGACAGCACCGCTTTCATGACTTGCGGGTTGTCGAAGTTCAGGTCCGGCTGGTGCGAATAGAAGCGGTGCCAGAAGTACTGGCCGGCGACCGGGTCCCAGGTCCAGTTGGACTTCTCGGTGTCGAGAAAGATGATGCGAGTGCCGTTGTATTTGTGGTCGTCATCGGACCAGACATAGAAGTCCCGCGCCGCCGAACCGGGTTTGGCTTTTCGCGCACGCTGGAACCAGGCGTGCTGGTCGGAGGTGTGGTTGATGACCAGCTCGGTAATCACCCGCAGACCGCGTTTGTGGGCCTCGGAGATGAAACGCTTGGCGTCGGCCATGGTGCCGTAGTCGGGGTGGACACCACGGTACTCGGCAATGTCGTAGCCATCGTCGCGCCGAGGCGATGGGTAGAACGGCAAGAGCCAGATGGTGTTGACGCCGAGGTCGGCAATGTAATCGAGTTTGGCGATAAGGCCGGGAAAGTCACCGATCCCGTCGTTGTTGGAGTCGAAAAAAGACTTAACGTGAACCTGGTAGATCACCGCATCCTTGTACCAGAGCGGGTCCTTGATGAAGGTGGCTGCCTTGGGTTTCTTCGCCATTTGAAACTCCTGTTGAATTCGGTAAAGCCACACCATTACCTGATCGGCACGGCCCTCTGTAGGAGCTGTCGAGTGAAACGAGGCTGCGATCTTTTGATGTTGCTTTTTAAGATCAAGATCAAAAGATCGCAGCCTCGTTTCACTCGACAGCTCCTACAGGTGATTCACCGTCGCGGGGATGCGTGGCACATTTAAGAAGTGCTGATTCGCCAGATGCCGAACGGTTGATGCGTCGGGTCGATCCGCATGAACTGGTACTTGCCGTGCCAGGTCCAGCGATGGCCGCTCATCAAGTCTTCGCCCTGGGTACTGGCGTCGTCGGGCAAGCCCATTTCCCACAGCGGCAATTCGAAGTTCGCTTCCTGGACGTTATGCGGATCGAGGCTGACGGCCACCAGAATGAAGTTGCTGCCATCCGCGCTGCGCTTGCCGAAATACAGAATGTTGTCATTCCAGGCGTTGTAAACCGTCAAGCCCAAGTGCGTGTGCAACGCCGGGTTCTGGCGGCGGATGCGGTTGAGCTGGGCGATCTCGGCAATGATGTTGCCCGGCGCGTTGAAGTCCCGCGGGCGGATCTCGTACTTCTCGGAATTGAGGTATTCCTCCTTGCCCGGCACCGGCGCGGCTTCACACAGTTCGAAGCCCGAGTACATGCCCCACAGGCCGGAACCCATGGTTGCCAACGCCGCGCGGATCAGAAATCCGGCGCGTCCCGATTCATGGAGAAACGCCGGGTTGATGTCCGGCGTGTTGACGAAGAAATTCGGCCGGTAGCATTCACGCCACGGCGACTCGTTGAGCTCCGTGAAGTACGTCGCCAGTTCGGTTTTGGTGTTGCGCCAGGTGAAGTAGGTGTAGCTCTGGGAGTAACCGACTTTGCCCAGCCGCGCCATCATTGCCGGGGTGGTAAAGGCTTCCGCGAGGAACATCACCTCGGGGTACAACGCTCGCACATCGGCGATCAGCCATTGCCAGAACGGAAGCGGCTTGGTGTGGGGGTTGTCGACGCGAAAGATCTTCACGCCCTCTTCGACCCAACCGACGACGATGTCGCGTAGCTCAACCCACAGACTCGGAATCGCATCGCTGGCATAGAAGTCGACGTTGACGATGTCCTGGTATTTTTTCGGCGGGTTCTCGGCGTATTTGATCGTGCCGTCCGGACGCCAGTTGAACCAACCCGGATGCTGTTTGAGCCACGGGTGATCCTGGGAACACTGGATCGCGAAATCGAGGGCAATTTCCAAACCGTGATCGGCGGCGGCTGCCACCAATCGGCGGAAGTCTTCGCGGGTGCCGAGTTCAGAGTGAATCGCCTCGTGCCCGCCCTCCTCGCTGCCGATGGCATACGGGCTGCCCGGATCGTCAGGACCAGCGGTCAATGAATTGTTCGGACCTTTGCGGTAGCTGCGACCGATCGGGTGGATCGGCGGGAAGTACAGCACGTCGAAACCCATGTCCTGGATCATCGCCAGTCGCGAGTGCACGTCGTTGAACGTGCCGTGACGGGCCGGATCGTCGGTGATCGAGCGCGGAAACAGCTCATACCAACTGGCGAACTGCGCCAGCTCACGTTCGACGTCCAGCGGAAATTCAGGGCTGAGACTCAGATAAGCGCGGTTATTCGCCTGGACCATCAGGTCGGCACTGCGTTGGTGCAGAAACAGAGCGACCTGCTCGGCTTCGAGCAGACCAGACAATTCATGGTGCAGCGCCGCCAGTGCTTCGCTCAGTGGCCCTTCCGCACGTTCGGCCGCTTGTTGCACCTGGTTGCGCCCTTCCTGCAACTCCAGGCTGATGGGTACGCCGGCGATGTGTTTCTTCTCGATCTCATACAGAAAGCTGGCGTACTGGTCGATCCAGGCTTCGATACAAAAAACATAGCGGCCCTGATCCTCGACACGGAACTGGCCCTGCCAGCCGTTATTGCCGAGTTCGGTCATGGCCTCGCTGTGCCAGGCCTCGTCACCGTCGGCACGCCAGCGGATGCGCACGGCCAGTTTGTCGTGACCGTCGGCGAACACTTTGCTGGTCACCACCACGTCCTGACCCACCACGGCTTTGGCAGCAAACTGCCCGCCATCGAGGGTCGGCATAACGTTTTCGATAGCGATGCGCGGCAGCAGTAGTGCCTGCGACAGCGGCATATGAGGGTTGTAGTTCAGCTCTGTCGGTTTTTCAGCAGTCATCGAGCATCTCTCCTTAACGCCCCATGGACGCTCTTGTGTCTGGTCGTCGTTCACGCAGAACCATCGGTCCCGAAATGAACTCACTTAGGTTCCGAGCGACAAGCGCGGGGAAAAGTTCACGCCCATTTGCCGGGGAATCAAATCCCTCGCACGACGGTCAACAAACTTAAGCACGACTTACGCCATGTGCCACTGGAGGCTTCAACGATGAGTATTCCTATCCCGGCCGAGACGCCCGATCCGAACATCGACCACCCGACCATTCCGCCAACCGAGCCGGAACCGGTGCCCGAGCAAGAGCCGCCCGGCACCACTCCACCCCCTCGGGAAGACCCACCGAACACCATGCCGCCGGTGATCGTTTCCCCTTAAACCCAACACAATCCAATGTAGGAGCTGTCGAGTGAAACGAGGCTGCGATCTTTTGATCTTGCTTTTAAAAAGATCAAAGTCAAAAGATCGCAGCCTCGTTTCACTCGACAGCTCCTACACAGCTCCTACAGTCACCCCGAGTACCTCCTCCGTCAGGGCCGTTCCTGCTCGTCCTTATCCCGGTCGAGCATTTTCACGACCCTGGGCATCACGCTGAAAATCGCCAACGCCAGCAGCGTACTGAACACCGCCGTCGCCTCGCGGCCCAACCCGGCCGAGACGCCGATGGCGGCGGTCATCCATAACCCGGCAGCAGTGGTCAGGCCTTTGACGTGGCCTTCATCGCCTTCCTGGTTTTTCAGGATGGTGCCGGCACCCAGGAAGCCGATCCCGGCGATCACCCCTTGTACCACCCGGCTCATGGCGTCGGCCTGGGAACCGGACATCTGCGGCACCAGCACAAACAGCGCGGCACCGAGGGCCACGAGCATGTGTGTGCGCACCCCGGCGGCCTTGCCCTTTTGTTCACGCTCGAAACCGAGAATGCCGCCCAATATGGCTGCGATCAGCAATCTCACGGTGATACGCGTCAGTTGTGACGCATCGCCGATGTCGGCGAACTCTGCTTGCAGCGTTACCCAAACCTCATGCCACCAGGCGTTCATGGTGCAATCCTTGTGATTGATCGTTATGGGTGGATGGACCGCGCCGACCATTAATCAGTTGCACAGAACGATGTCCGTCGGATGCGCCCTAACAGTTTAGAACCCGCTAAAAAAAGGACACCTCCATGACTGTGCGCATCGAAAACCAGACCTGCTTTTTCCTGACCGAAAACGGCGAAGAAATTCGCCTGTGCCCCGATGTCACGATCATCACCGACTCGGAAAAAGCCATGTCGGCGGTTGAGCTCAACGGCCAGCGCGTCTACATCACCGAAGCAGAAGCCGACGCATTGACCGTAGCAGGGGCAGTGGACGGTCGTAAGCATTTGAAGGCTACGGACAGTGATTCGGTGATTTGACTGATGCGGATCAACAACCGCCGCAAGCGCTTGATATAGGCGCTTGCGCCTCGCTGTGACGGGGTGCATCAAGTTGTCGCAGGTAGCGGATCAAAGCCCATCTGATCCGCTTTTTATTGCAATACCTGAGTCTGTTATGCAAACAGATCGCTGGTCATAGTGCTCATGCCTGATGGAGGCTGATGAGCGAAAGACCATGAGCGAAAGAATCCCCGTCCGAACCGTAGAAAGCGTCCCTTCAGTACACAGCTATGAGCCTTCGCGTCCAAAGATGAAGGCCAAGTCAAGCGACAACCTGATCCACACCCGCAGCTTCACCGGCCTGTTTCGCACCTTGCGTCTAAGCGGTGCGGGCCTATTGTTTTTGCTGTTCTTCGGCACCGTGTGGCTGAACTGGGGCGACCGTCAGGCGGTGCTCTGGGACCTCTCCGAAAGCAAATTCCACATCTTCGGCGCAACGTTCTGGCCCCAGGATTTCATCCTGCTGTCGGCGCTACTGATCATCGCCGCGTTCGGCCTGTTCGCGATCACCGTGTTCGCCGGCCGCGTCTGGTGCGGCTACACCTGCCCGCAGAGTTCCTGGACCTGGATTTTCATGTGGTGCGAGAAGATCACCGAAGGTGAACGCAACCAGCGGATCAAGCTGCAAGCCGCTCCCTGGGGGCTAAACAAACTGATTCGCCGTTCGGCCAAGCACACGTTGTGGCTGGCCATCAGCCTGCTCACCGGCCTGACCTTTGTCGGCTATTTCACGCCGATCCGGCCGCTGGCCGAAGAGCTGCTGACCCTGCAGATGGGCGGTGTCAGTCTGTTCTGGGTGCTGTTTTTTACCGGTGCGACATACATCAACGCCGGGTGGCTGCGTGAAGCGGTGTGCATGCACATGTGCCCATATGCGCGGTTCCAGAGCGTGATGTTCGACAAGGACACCCTGACCATTTCCTACGACGTCGCCCGGGGTGAAAACCGTGGCCCGCGCAAACGTGAGGTGAAACCGACCGAGGTAGGCCTGGGTGACTGCATCGACTGTCAGCTGTGCGTGCAGGTCTGCCCGACCGGGATCGACATTCGCGACGGTTTGCAGATGGAATGCATCGGCTGCGCGGCGTGCATCGACGCCTGCGATTCGATCATGGACAAAATGGGCTATGCCCGTGGCTTGATCAGCTATACCTCGGAGCATGAGTTGCAAGGTGGCAAGACTCACCTGCTGCGGCCACGGCTGATCGGTTACACGGCGGTGCTGCTGGTGATGATCGGTGCCCTCGCCCTCGCCCTGGTCGAACGGCCGATGGTGTCGCTGGACGTGAGCAAGGACCGTGGCCTGTTCCGCGAGAACAGTCAGGGGCAGATCGAAAACATCTACAGCCTGAAGGTCATCAACAAGACCCAGCTGCGTCAGGATTACCGGCTGAGCCTGGTGGATGGCGAAGGCTTCGTGCTGCAAGGCAAGACCGATCTGAGCCTGGCCCCGGGTGAAATTGTCGATGTACCGGTGTCGGTGGCCATGACCACCGAACGGCCGAGCAGCAGCTCGCAGACGATCAGTTTCAAGATTGCCGACAGCGACGAGCCGGACATCTACAGCGTGGCTAAAAGCCGTTTTGTTGCGCCGATGAACCGTTGATCCCTTAGACTGCGGTGCGCTATTCGCGGGCAAGCCTCGCTCCTACGGTACGGTGTTGACTGTAGGAGCGAGGCTTGCCCGCGAAGAAGTCACCTCGATTTCTCTGAATGACACCAATCCAGGCACTCGATGAAACGCTACGAAAAATTCGCCGACGACATCGCTGAACTGATCCGCTCCGGCGTCCTCGGCCCCGGCCAGCGCGTGCCGTCGGTGCGCTACGCCAGCCAGACGTACGGGGTCAGCCCGTCCACCGTGTTCCAGGCTTATTACCTGCTTGAACGCCGGGGCCTGATCCGTGCCCGGCCGCGCTCCGGCTACTTCGTCAACGCGCACGCGCCGAGCCCGTTCTCGGAGCCGGTGATCAGCAGCCAGGTCAATGAATCCACCGAAGTCGACGTCAGCGAACTGGTGTTCTCGGTTCTCGACTCGATCAAGGACCCGACCACCGTGCCCTTCGGCTCGGCCTTCCCCAGCCCGACCCTGTTCCCGTTGCAACGCCTGTCCCGCTCCCTGGCCAGCGCCGCCCGGGACATGGATCCGCGCATGGTCGTCACCGACATGTCGCCGGGCAATCCGCAACTGCGTCGGCAGATTGCCCTGCGCTACATGGTCGGCGGGCTGATGCTGCCGATGGAAGAACTGCTGATCACCAACGGCGCGCTGGAAGCCCTGAACCTGTGCCTGCAAGCGGTCACCGAACCCGGCGACCTGGTGGCCATTGAGGCGCCAGCGTTTTATGCCTGCCTGCAAATCCTCGAGCGCCTGAAACTCAAAGCCGTCGAAATCCCGGTGCACCCGCGCGACGGCATCGACCTGGGCGTGCTCGCGCAAACGCTGGAACGCCACCCGATCAAGGCCTGCTGGTGCATGACCAGCTTCCAGAACCCGATGGGCGCGACCATGCCCGAGGCGAAGAAGCAGGAGCTGGTTGAGTTGTTGCGCAGCCATCAAGTGCCGCTGATCGAGGACGACGTCTACGCCGAACTCTATTACGGCCAACAGGCACCGAAACCGGCCAAGGCGTTTGATACCGAAGGGCTGGTGATGCATTGCGGTTCCTTCGCCAAGAGCCTGGCCCCCGGCTACCGCATTGGCTGGGTGGCTGCAGGGCGTTACGCGCAGAAGATCGAGCGTCTGAAACTCATGACCTCGCTGTGCGCCTCGATGCCGGCCCAGGCCGCCATCGCCGACTACCTGCAACACGGCGGCTACGACCGGCATCTGCGCAAACTGCGCTACGCCCTGGAAGAACAGCAAAGCGCCATGCTCGCCGCCATCGCCCGCTATTTTCCGGCGCAGACGCGCGTCAGCCAGCCGGCTGGCGGCTATTTCCTGTGGCTGGAATTGCCACCGCAGATGGATTCGTTGAAGTTGTTTCAGATGGCACTGGCGCAAGGCATCAGCATCGCACCGGGGCCCATCTTTTCACCGACACAGCGGTTCAGGAATTGTATTCGGTTGAATTACGGCAGCCCGTGGACCGAGGATTCGGAGAAGGCGATGGAGACGTTGGGGCGGATAGTGCGGTCGTTCTGATAGTTGAATGCTGCCTGGCCTGGCGCCTTCGCGAGCAAGCCCGCTCCCACAGGGGGAACGCGTTCAACTGTGGGAGCGGGCTTGCTCGCGAAGGGGCCAGCCCGCCCAACACAAGTCTCAGAGGTTAACGCCCGCCCCCGAGGTCAACAAACGTCCCGGTCGCATAAGAAGCCTTGTCCGACAACAACCAGATAATCGCCTCCGCCACTTCATCCGGCCGTCCACCGCGAGCCATCGGGATCGCCGATTCCAGCTTGCTCACCCGATCCGGATCACCACTCAGCGCATGGAAATCGGTGTAGATGAACCCCGGTCGCACCGCGTTGACGCGAATCCCCTCGCCTGCCACTTCCTTGGACAGGCCGATGGTGAAACTGTCCAGCGCGCCTTTCGAGGCGGCGTAATCCACATACTCATTGGGCGAGCCCAAACGCGAAGCCACTGAGGACACGTTGACGATGCTGCCGCCCTGCCCGCCATGTTTGGGCGACATGCGCATGATCGCGTGCTTGGCGCAGAGGATCGGTGCCAGAACGTTGGTCTTGAGGGTTTTGAGAATGCGGAATTCGGACATTTCGTCGACGCGGGATTTGTGCCCGACGGTGCCGGCGTTGTTCACCAGTGCGGTGACACGACCCAGCTCGGTGTCCACCCGGTGGAACAGACTGATCACTTCGTCTTCAATGCTGACGTCCGCACGCACCGCAATGGCTTGAGCGCCCAGTGCGCGGACTTGCGCCAATACGCCATGCGCAGCCGACTCGTCGGACTGATAGTTGATACAGATCCGATAGCCAAGCTCAGCGGCCAACAGCGCGGTTGCCGCGCCGATACCACGGCCGCCGCCGGTGATGACAATGACTTTGTCCATGCTGACTTTCCCCTTCACGCGTAAGCAATCGGGGCCAAGAATAACCGCCATTGCCGGCTTTTGCATGGACTCACATCAACTGATCCTGCCAACGCGGCGTCCGTAGGCGTTCCCTGTAGCTGCTTTCGCGCCTGCGAAGCCGCATTCTTCCGTAGCAGCTGTCGAGCCTGCGAGGCTGCGTTCGGCAGCGAAGCTGCCCGTGAAATCAGACAGCGCGGTGTTTCAAGAGGAACGTGCGTACCGTGTTTAAGACTGCTGCGCAGCCGGACGCAGCCTCGCGGGCTAGACAGCTGCTACAGGCACAACGTCCGTCGCCAATCGTTCCCCGCGAACAATGTCGGCCATAAAGCGATCTGCCGGCAGCGGGTGCCCGAGCAGGTAGCCCTGCAACGAATCGCATCCGAGTTTGGTCAGGAAGTCTTGCTGGACACCGGTCTCCACGCCTTCGGCAACGATGCGCAAGCCCAGCGCCTGGCCGAGGGCGACGATAGCCGAGACGATGGCGGCGTCGTCACTGTCGTGCTCCAGATCGCGGACGAAACCGCGGTCGATCTTCAGTTCGTTGGCCGGCAGGCGCTTGAGGTACATCAAGCTCGAATAGCCGGTGCCGAAGTCGTCGATGGACAGGTCGACACCCATTTCCGAGAGTTCCTGAAGCACCGTCATGCTTGCATCGGCATCACTCATGGCGGTGGTTTCGGTGATTTCCAGGGTCAGGCTATTGGCCGGCAGCTGATGCGTAGCCAAGGCCTTGGAGACGCTCTTGACCAGGCCCGCATGGCAGAACTGCAACGCCGAGAGGTTCACCGCAATGCGCCAATCGGTGTAGCCAAGCACGTACCACTCGCGCATCTGGCGGCAGGCTTCGTTCAGCACCCATTCACCAATCGGAATGATCAGCCCGGTCCTTTCCGCCAGGTCGATGAACTTGTCCGGCAGCAACATGCCCTGGGTCGGATGCTCCCAACGCAGCAGCGCCTCGGCGCCCACCGGACGACCATTGCTGGCGTCGAACTTGGGCTGGTAATAGAGACTGAACTGCTGCTGCTCGAGGGCGTTGCGCAAATCCTGCAGCAATTGCAGCTGTTTGCGCGCGTTGCTGTTCATCGAGGCGTCGAAGAAGCTGTAACCGTTTTTCCCGGCGCCCTTGGCGTGGTACATCGCCGCGTCGGCGTTCATCAGCAATTCCTGGGCGGTCTGGCCGTTGCCCGGGTACAGCGCGATGCCGAGACTGGCGGAAATCTGCAGCTCATGTTCGGCAACCCGGAACGAACTGCCGATCAACCCGACCTGACGCGCCGCGACATTCAATGCATCGTTTGGCTCGCTGAGCCGCACCAGCAGCACGAACTCATCGCCGCCGATGCGCGCCAGCGTGTCCTGACTGCGCATGTCCTCGCGCAGGCGCAAACCGACCTCACGCAACAACTGATCGCCCATGTGATGGCCGAAGGCATCGTTGACCGGTTTGAAGCCGTCGAGGTCGATGAACATCAGCGCAAAGCAGCCGCCCTGCTCCTGGACCTTGGACATGGCCTGCTCGATTCGGTCGGCCAGGAGCATGCGGTTGGGCAAACCGGTCAGGGTGTCGTGCAAAGCCAGTTGGGTCAGTTCACGGTTGGCTTCCGTCAGCGAGCGCGCCAGGTCGGCGGTGCGGGCTTCAAGACGCGCATCGAGAACCGAGGTCAGCAAGGCAATGCTCAACACCGCGAGGGTGGTAATCAGGACCAGGTTGTCGAGGCCCTTGCCGTTCAAGCCGCTGATGGCGGCGCCACAGAAACTGCCGTCCGGGAATCGCGCTGCGGCCATGGCCGTGTAGTGCATGCCGACGATGGCGAGGCCCATGATCACCGCAGCACCGGCGCGAAGCAGGCCCACGTATGGCGTGTGCTGACGCAGGCGGAAGGCGATCCATAACGCTGCGCCCGAGGCGCCGACGGCGATGAGCAGCGACGCACCAAACAGCGTCGGGTCGTAATCGATCCCCGGCTGCATGCGCATGGCGGCCATGCCGGTGTAATGCATGGCGCTGATCCCGGCGCCCATGATCAACGCGCCGAATCCCAGTTGCCAGGACGGCAGCCGGGGCTGACTGACCAGCCACAGCGCAAAGCCGCAGGACAGGATCGCCGTCAGCAGCGACAGGGACGTGAGGGTGAAGTCGTAACCCAGGTCGATGGGCAATGTGAACGCGAGCATGCCGATAAAATGCATCGACCAGACGCCAACGCCCATGGCAAACGCACCGCCCGCTGTCCATAGGAACACGGCACGGCCTTTGGCAGTGGCAATGCGCTCGGTCAGGTCGAGCGCAGTGTATGAGGCGAGAATCGCCACACAGAGCGAAATGATAACCAGCGTGGGTGAATAGCTACCGATAAGCATGTGACATTCTCGCGATCGCCCTACCGTACTGCTTCCGTTCTCGGGAGGGCAAATCGGGCGATTGTACTGATTGCACAAAAGAACGCACTGACAAAAGCAATCAGATGGCCATCAAACCGATGAAACGCTTGTTTGATCGTGCGCAAAGGCTCTAAAACACCACGCATCCCTTTGGACCTGTAGGACCTGTAGGACCTGTAGGAGCTGTCGAGTGAAACGAGGCTGCGATCTTTTGATCTTGTTTTTAAAAAATCAAAGTCAAAAGATCGCAGCCTCGTTTCACTCGACAGCTCCTACAGGATCCACGGGCCCCGCAGTCCCGCAGGGCCGGGCTATTTGTTTTCGCTTACCTCAAGCGCTCCGTCCCAGCCACCGCCCAGCGCCGCGATCAGTTGCACGCTGGCGATCAAGCGACTCTGCAACAGGTTCAACACGCTGCGTTCGTTACTCAAGGCCGTGGCCTGCACCACTACCACATCCAGATAAGCAATCACCCCGGCCTTGTATTGGTTTTGCGTCAACCGAAGGGACTCTCGCGCGGCATCCAGTGCTTCCTGGCGCACGCCGGCTTCGTCTTCCAGCACCTTGAGCTGCACCAGGTAGTTTTCCACCTCGCGGAAACCATCGAGTACGGTCTGGCGGTACTTGGCGACGGTTTCGTCGTAGGCCGCCTCACTGCGATCGACCTCGGCAGAACGCTGGCCGCCATCAAACAGGGTCATGGCCAGTTGCGGCCCCACCGACCAGAAGCGGTTCGGCACGCTGATCCAGTTGGCATAGGTGCTGCTGCTGTAACCGCCGTTCAGGCTCAGGGTCAGGTCCGGATAATACGCAGCCTTGGCCACGCCGATATTGGCATTGGCTGCCATCACCGATCGCTCTGCCGAAGCAATGTCCGGGCGACGTTCGAGCAACTGCGAAGGCAAGCCCAGCGGTACTTCGGGCAATGCCGGAATGTTCTTGGTTTCGACCAGGCTGAACTCGGCGGGCGGCAACCCGATCAGCACGGCGATGGCGTTCTCGAACTGGGCGCGCTGCCAGATCAGGTCGACCATGTCCGCCTGGGTGCTTTTGAGCTGAGTCTGCGCCTGGGCCACCGCGTCCTTGCCGGAGACACCGGCGCGGTATTGGTTTTCGGTCATTTTCAGCGAGCGCTGATAGGCCTCGACGGTCGCTTCGAGCAGGCGTTTCTGTTCGTCGATCACCCGCAATTGCAGGTAGTTCTGCACCAGTTCCGACTGTTGGCTGAGGCGCATCGCCGCTAGATCGGCAAAACTGGCTTCGGCGTTGGCGGTGTCGGCTTCAAGGCCTCGGCGCAACTTGCCCCAGATGTCCGCTTCCCAACTGACCCCGGCCTGAGCGGTGTAGGTATCGCGAATACCGCTGGAGGAACTGGTCAGGCTCGAACTGCTGCTGCCGGTGCCCTGGCTGGAGCGGTTTTTCCCGACGGTCAGATCCACCGTCGGGAAAAACGCCCCCCGAGCACTGCGCACCAAGGCCTGGGCCTGACGGTACTGGGCTTCGGACTGGGCGACGGTCTGGTTGGAGCTGTTGAGTTTTTCGATCAGGCCGTTGAGCTGCTGATCGCCATACAGTTCCCACCAAGCGCCACGGGCCAGGGAATCACTCGGGCTGGCCTGACGCCAGCCGGCCGCTTCCTTGTATTGCACCGGCGCGGCGGCTGGCGGGCGCTGGTAGTCCGGGCCGACAGCGCAAGCGCTGAGCATCGCCACGCACAGCGCCAGGCTCAGCAAGCGCGAGCCTCGGGCCGCGGCCAACGGCGTGGCCAGATTGATAAGCGAACGGTCAGTCATAGCGGAGTTTCCAGAGCAGCATCGGTACGCACTCCACGCCATTTGTTGAAGCGATGGCGCAGTTTGTCGAGATAGAGGTAAACCACCGGAGTGGTGTAAAGGGTCAGCACCTGACTGAAGATCAGCCCACCGATGATGGTCAAGCCCAGCGGTTGACGCATTTCCGCACCTTCGGCACGGCTCAGCAGCAACGGCAACGCACCGAGGATCGCCGCCAGTGTGGTCATCAGAATCGGCCGCAGACGTTGCAGGCAGGCACTGCGAATCGACTCCAGCGGCGCCATGCCTTGATGCCGCTCCAGTTGCAGCGCCAGGTCGATCATCAGAATGGCGTTTTTCTTCACCACGCCGATCAGCAGGAACAACCCGAGCAACGAAATCAGGCTGAACTCCCCGCCCAGCGCATAGATCGACAGCAGCGCGCCGACCCCTGCCGACGGCAGTGTCGACAAAATGGTCAACGGATGGATGTAGCTTTCATACAGCACACCCAGCACCAGATACACCGCCACCAGCGCGCCGAGAATCATCCACGGCTGGCTCTTCTGTGTGGCGGCGAAGGCATCGGCGGTGCCGGCCATTTTCGCGATCACGCTTTCCGGCAGGCCGACCTTGGCGATGGCGCGCTCAATTGCCGCCGTGCCCTGCTCCACCGTCACCCCATCGGCCATGTCGAAAGACAGGCTTTCGGAGGCGAACTGACCTTCGTGGCTGACCCGGTCGTCTTCCAGGCTGTTTTCGTAGTGGGCAATGGTCGACAGCGGAATCCGCGCGCCGTCGGCGGTGATCACCTGCACCTGCTTGAGCGTAATTGGGTCCTGGGCGTATTTCGGGTTGACCTCCATCACCACCTGGTACTGGTTGAGGCTGTCGTAAATCGTCGAGATCTGCCGCTGGCTGTAGGCGTTGTTCAGCACCGAGGTGACCATGTCCATGTCGACGCCCAGGCGCTTGGCCTGATCGCGGTCGACGATCAGGGTCACTTGCTGAGCCCCGCGACCTTCACGGGCATCAATCGCTGTGAGCTCCGGCAACGCTTTCAACGCGGTAACGACTTTCGGGTACCACTCGCGCAAATCGCCCAGATCACCGCTTTGCAGGATGTAGGAATACTGCGAGGTGGTCTGTTCGCGGCCGCCACCAAATTGCAGGTCCTGATCCGCCATCAGCATCAATTGCGCGCCAGCGACCTTGGGCATTTCCTTGCGCAGCCGTTCAATGACCTTCTGCGCGGAAATGTTGCGCTCCTTGATCGGTTTCAAGCGCACCAGCATGAAGGCGTTGTTGGTGCCGTTGGTGCCACCGATGAAACCGGCGACACTTTGCACCGCGTCGTCCTTGAGCACGGCGCGGCGGAAGATTTCCATTTTCGGCTGCATCACGCTGAATGACAGACCGTCGTCGCCGCGCACGAAACCGATCAATTGGCCGGTGTCTTGCTGCGGCATAAACGTTTTAGGAACAACCACATACAACGCGATATTAACGCCGACCGTCACGATCAGGCTGAGCAAGGTCAATCGACGGTGACGCAGCACCCAATCGAGACTGGTGGCGTATTTGGCCACCATCCACTCGTTGGCCCGCTGACTCCAACGCTGCAAACGGTTTTCCTGCCCCGGCGTGTGCGGCTTGAGCCACCGGGCGCAGAGCATCGGTGTCAGCGTCAAAGAGACTATCAGCGAGACCACGATGGACGCCGCCAATGTGATGGAAAACTCGCGGAACAGGCTTTCGACAATCCCGCCCATGAACAGGATCGACAGAAACACTGCCACCAGCGAGACGTTCATCGACAGCAACGTGAAGCCGACTTCCTCAGCCCCCAGGTACGCAGCCTTCATCGGCGGCACGCCTTCATCGATGTGCCGGGAAATGTTCTCCAGCACCACGATGGCGTCGTCCACCACCAGCCCGGTGGCCAGGATCAGCGCCATCAGCGACAGGTTGTTCAGGGAAAAACCGTAGAGGTACATCACGGCAAAGGTGCCGACCAGCGACACCGGCACCGCCAGGGTCGGAATCAGCGAAGCGCGGAAGTTACCGAGAAACAGGAACACCACCAGAATCACCAGCGCCACGGCGATCAGCAGGGTCATTTCCGCTTCGTGCAGCGTGGCCTTGATCACCGGCGAACGGTCCATCGCCAGGTTCAGCTTGACGCTGGCCGGCAGCACCGCCTGCAACGCCGGCAGCTGCGCCTTGATCTCATTGACCGTCTCGATGATGTTGGCGCCGGCCTGACGGTTGATCACCAGCAGCACCGCCGCATCATTGTTGAAGAAACCGCTGTTGTAGCGGTCCTCGACGCCATCGCTGACCTTGGCCACATCCTTCAGGCGCAGCGCCGCGCCGTCCGCGTAGTGGATGATCAGCGACTCGTAATCCTTGGCTTTTTCCAGTTGATCGTTGGCCTGCACCTGCCACAGCCGCTGGCCGTCTTCGACCGAGCCCTTGGGCCGGCGCACGTTGGCGTTGGCGATGGTGTTGCGCACATCGTCCAGGGCCACGCCGTACTGGTTGAGCGCCTGGGGTTCAAGTTCGATGCGCACCGCCGGCAAGGAGCTGCCGCCGATCTGCACTTCACCGACTCCCTGCACTTGGGACAGGCTCTGGGACAGAATCGTCGAGGCCAAATCGTAGAGCTGGCCTTTTTCCAGCACATCGGAGGTCAGCGAAAGCACCATGATCGGCGCCTGGGACGGGTTGACCTTCTTGTAGGTCGGCATGCTGCGCATCCCGCTCGGCAGCAAATTGCGCGAAGCGTTGATCGCCGCCTGCACTTCCCGGGCCGCGCCGTTGATGTCGCGATCCAGGTCGAACTGCAAAATCACCCGGGTCGAGCCCTGGCTGGAGCGGCTGCTCATGGTGTTGACGCCGGCGATGGCGCCGAAGGAGCGCTCCAGCGGCGTGGCCACGGTCGAAGCCATCACTTCAGGGCTGGCGCCGGGCAGGCTGGCCTGGACCACGATCACCGGGAAGTCCATCTGCGGCAACGGCGACACCGGCAGCAGGCCGAAGCTCACGCCACCCAGCAGCATGATCGCCAGGCTCAACAACATGGTCGCGACCGGGCGCTTGATGAAAGGTCCGGACAGGTTCATGGCTGCTCGACCGCTTCCGCGGCTTCAGACTTGCGCCCCCAGCGCCGACCGAGACGGTCGAAATACAGATAGATCACAGGCGTAGTGAACAGCGTCAGCACCTGGCTCACCAGCAAACCGCCGACCATCACCAGACCCAACGGCTGGCGCAGTTCCGCGCCGGAACCGGTGGCCAGCATCAACGGCACTGCACCAAACAATGCGGCCAGCGTGGTCATCAGAATCGGCCGGAAACGCAGCAACGCCGCTTGATAGATCGCCGTTTCCGGGTCCATGCCCTGATTGCGTTCAGCGTCGAGGGCGAAGTCGATCATCATGATCGCGTTCTTTTTCACGATACCGATCAGCAGAATGATGCCGATGATCGCGATCATCCCCAGGTCATTGCCGCTCAACAGCAACGCCAGCAAGGCGCCGACCGCCGCCGAGGGCAAGGTCGAGAGAATGGTGATCGGGTGGATGTAGCTCTCGTAGAGCACGCCAAGCACGATGTACATGGTCACCACCGCCGCCAGAATCAGCAGCAAGGTGCTCGACAACGAGGCCTGGAACGCCTCGGCCGCGCCCTGGAACTGGGTTTGCACGCCAATCGGCATGCCGATGTCTTTCTGCACCTGCTCGATGATTTCCACCGCATGCCCCAGCGCAACGCCGGGGGCCAGGTTGAACGACATCATCACCGCCGGGAACTGGCCGATATGCGTGATCGCCAGTTGCGCCTGCCGTTCCTCGATGTGCGCCAGGCTCGACAGGCGCACTTGCCCGCCGTCGGTGGTCTTGACGTGAATCTGGTTCAGCGCGTCCGGGCCGATCTTCTCGCCGGACTGCGATTGCAGCACCACACGGTACTGGCTGGCCTGGGTGTAGATGGTGGAAATCTGCCGCTGACCGAAGGCGTCGTACAGCGCATCGGTGATGTTCGACACCGACACGCCGACCCGCGACGCCGCATCGCGGTCGATCACCAGATAGACCTGCAAGCCCTTGTCCTGCAAATCGCTGGCAACGTCGGTCAACTCTGGCCGTTGCGCCAGCGCCTCCACCAGACGACCGCTCCACAGGCTCAACAACTCCGAGTCTGGCGACGACATGCTGAACTGGTATTGCGTGCGGCTGACGCGGTCTTCGATGGTCAGGTCCTGCACCGGCTGCATGAACAGGCGAATGCCCACCAGTTTGTCGAGTTCCGGTTGCAGGCGAGCGATCACTTCGGTGGCGCTCAGGTCGCGGTTGCTGTGGGACTTGAGGTTGATCAGCAGTCGACCGCTGTTGAGCGTCGAGTTGTCACCGTCGACGCCAATGTAGGACGACAGGCTCTCCACCGCTGGATCGGCCAGGATGACCTTGGCCAGTTCCTGCTGACGTTCGCTCATCGCCGCAAAGGAAATCGACTGCGGCGCCTCGGAAATGCCCTGAATAACGCCCGTGTCCTGCACCGGGAAGAAGCCCTTGGGCACGACCATGTACAGGAAGACAGTCAGCGCCAAGGTGCCGATCGCCACCAGCAAGGTCAGCGGCTGATGCTTGAGAACCCACTTTAACTTGCGACCGTAAGCCGCGATCATCCAATCAATTGTTGCGCCGCTGGCGCGGTAAAAACGGCCCTGTTCTTCTTCCTTGGGTTCACGTTTGAGCAACCGCGCGCACATCATCGGTGTCAGGGTCAGGGAGACGACAAGGGAAATCAGGATCGCCACCGCGAGGGTGATGGCGAACTCGCGGAACAAGCGCCCCACCACGTCGGCCATGAACAGCAGCGGAATCAGCACTGCGATCAGCGACAGGGTCAGGGAAATCAGGGTGAAGCCGATCTGCTTGGCGCCCTTGAGCGCGGCATTCAGGGGACTGTCCCCTTCTTCGATATACCGGGAAATGTTCTCCAGCATCACGATCGCATCGTCCACCACAAAACCGGTGGCGATGGTCAGGGCCATCAGGGTCAGGTTGTTGACCGAGAAACCGGCGAGGTACATCACGCCGAAGGTGCCGATCAGCGACAGCGGCACGGCCACCGACGGAATGATCGTGGCACTCGCGCGGCGCAGGAACAGGAACGTGACCATGACCACCAGCGCGATGGCGATCAACAATTCGTGTTGCACGTCGGTGACGGAGGCGCGGATGGTCTGGGTACGGTCGGTGAGGACCGTGACGTCGAGGCCGGCCGGCAGGTTGTCGGTGATGCTTGGCAGCAAGGCCTTGATCCGGTCAACCACTTCGATGACGTTGGCACCGGGCTGACGCTGAATGTTCAGCAGCACCGCCTGGTTTTCATTGGCCCACGCTGCCAGGCGTTCGTTCTCGGCGCCGTCGACAATCTCCGCCACATCCTTCAGGCGCAACGGCGCGCCGTTGGCGTAGGCCAGGATCAGGTTGGCGTAGTCCTTGGGCGAGGTCAGTTGGTCGTTGGCATCGAGCATCGAGACCCGGGTCGGGCCGTCGAAGTTGCCTTTCGGCTGGTTGACGTTGGACGCGCCGATCAGGGTGCGCACGTCCGACAGGTTCAAGCCATTGGCCGCCAAGGCCTCCGGATTCACCTTGATCCGCACCGCCTGACGCTGGCCGCCGGCAATGCTGACCATGCCGACACCGCTGATCTGGGCGATTTTCTGCGCCATGCGCGTGTCGACCAAATCATTGAGCTTGGGCAACAACATGGTTTTGGAGGTGATGGCCAGGGTCAGCACCGGGGTGTCCGCCGGGTTGACCTTGTTGTACACCGGCGGTGCCGGCAGGTCCTTGGGCAGCAGATTGGTCGCGGCGTTGATCGCGGCCTGCACCTGCTGCTCGGCAACGTCCATATTGATGTCGAGGCTGAAACGCAGGGTCAGCACCGAGGCGCCACCGGAACTGGTCGACGCCATCTGGGTCAGGCCGGGCATCTGCCCGAACTGACGCTCCAGCGGCGCGGTCACAGCGCTGGTCATGACATCCGGGCTGGCGCCGGGATACAGGGTCATGACGCGGATGGTCGGGTAATCGACCTGAGGCAATGCCGACACCGGCAGCAGCCGATAGGCGATCACGCCGGCCAGGATAATGGCCAGCATGCTCAGCGTGGTGGCGACCGGGCGAAGGATGAACAGCCGCGAGATGTTCATGCGCCGCCCTTTTTCGCCTTGTCGGCAGCGGCCGGCTCAGTCGAACTGGCCGCCGATTTGCCTTGCAGGTGGCCGGTCGGGGTGGTCGGTACGTCCTTGGTGTCGTTGACCACTTCCACTTCACTGCCTTCTTTCAGGCGGTCGGTGCCTTCGAGGACGACGCGGTCTCCGGGGGCCAGACCTTCGGTGATCACGGTGTTTTCACCGTCACTGGCGCCGACTTTCAACTGACGGATCGCGACTTTCTTGTCGCCGTCCAGGGCGTAGACGAAGGTGCCGTTAGTGCCGAACTGAATCGCCGCCGAAGGTGCGAGCACCACATCCTTGAGCGTGTCGGCCAGCAAGTGGACGTTGACGAACTGATTGGGGAACAGCGCCTGATCACGGTTCTCGTAGCGCGCCTTGAATTTCAGGGTGCCGGTGGTCACGTCGATCTGGTTGTCCAGGCTCTGCAACACGCCGGTGGCCTGCAACTTGGTGTCGCCACGGTCCCAGGCTTCGGCCGGTAGTTTCGCGCCCGTGCGATAGCGCGCCAGTACGATGTCGAGGCTGTTTTCCGGCAAGGTGAAAGCGACGCTGATTGGCTGTGTCTGGGTGATGATCGCCAGCGCCGTAGTGTCGTTGGCCGCCACCAGGTTGCCGACGTCCAGTTGCCGCAGGCCCACACGCCCGGCAATCGGTGCGCGAATCCTGGTGAATTCGAGATTGAGTTTGGCGTCGTTGACCGCCGCCTGGTTGGTCTTGACCGTGCCCAGGTACTGGCCGACCAGTGCTTCGGCGGTGTCCAGGGTTTGCTTGGCGATACTGTCTTCCTTGAACAGGCCGCGATAGCGCTCGACGTCGACCTGAGCGTTTTTCAGCTGGGCCTGGTTCTGCAGCAGCGTGCCTTCGGCCTGGAGCAAGGCGTTCTGGTAAGGACGCGGGTCGATTTCAGCCAGCAGGTCGCCTGCCTTGACCATCTGCCCTTCTTCGAAGGAGACCTTCATCAATTCGCCGCCAACGCGGCTGCGGACATTGATGGTGTTCAACGCAGTGACCGTGCCCAGCGCCTTGTAGTACAGAGGGAAGTCACCCTTGACCGCCGGCGCCACGCGCACCGGGATCGGTCCGGTCGCCCCGCCGAAGCCCGGACGCATTCCCCCCGACTTGCCGGTATGGCCGGCCACGGCTTTCGGCGCAGCTCCGTCCTTCTGGGCAGAGCCGGCAGGCCAGAATTTCCAGCACAGGCCAGCGATGACCAACAGGACAAGCAGGCCGAGCAGCCAGCGACGAGGATTACGGGAAGCGGAGGATTGCATGGAATGATCAACCATTGGGCGCGTGAGCTTCTTTCTACAGGAGGCTGAACGATAAGCACTGGTGGGTATTAAGCAAAGCGCCTTTACCGGCAATTTACCTTCGGCTTACGTAACAGGAGGTTTATCTAAGACACTGAAGCACAAATGAAAACGGCCTGGACAGGGCCAGGCCGTTAACAATTGTAAAAGCGAGCTTATTTCAGAACGGCCAGTGCCGCTTCGTAGTTCGGCTCTTCAGCGATTTCCTTGACCAGTTCGCTGTGCAGCACGTTGTCGTTTTCGTCCAGTACCACAACGGCACGGGCGGTCAGGCCTTTCAGCGGGCCGTCAGCGATGGCCACGCCGTAGTTTTCGATGAACTCGGCACCGCGCAGGGTCGACAGGTTCTGTACGTTGTCCAGGCCTTCGGCGCCGCAGAAGCGTGCCTGGGCGAACGGCAGGTCAGCCGAGATGCACAGCACCACGGTGTTGGCGATGTCGTTGGCCTGGGCGTTGAACTTGCGTACCGAAGTGGCGCAGGTCGGGGTGTCGACGCTTGGGAAGATGTTCAGCACTTTGCGCTTGCCGGCGAAGTTCGCCAGGGTCACGTCGGACAGATTGCCGGCAACCAGTGAAAAGGCTGGCGCCTTGGAACCGGCTTGTGGCAGTTGGCCGTTGACTTGAACCGGATTGCCTTTAAGAGTGACTTGAGCCATGAACGGAGTCCTTCTGACGTTGTTGTGGAGAATTTTGAAGAGGCCGAAGTTAACCACGAAATGGGCCGACGACCTATCCCCTGTACAAAACTTGTATACAACCCACATCACCCTGTGGGAGCGGGCTTGCTCGCGAAAGCAGTGTGTCAGGCAATTCATCACTGAAGGTTAAACCGCCTTCGCGAGCAAGCCCGCTCCCACAGGGTCGGGTACAGCGTACCGCCCTCTCCCGCCTCCACCCGGTGTTCATGACGAAAGGAAAATTTCACGCATCCCTGTCGATTCAACGCGGCCATTCGACTAACACTCGAATCACCCACAATCCAGCGGAGACAAGACCATGCGATTCATGATCATTGTGAAAGCCAGCCCGGACTCCGAGGCCGGCGTGATGCCCACCGAGGAGTTGATGACTGCGATGGGCAATTACAACGAAGAACTGACCAAGGCCGGCATCCTCATTGACTGCGACGGCCTGCAACCGAGCAGCAAAGGCGCCCGGGTGCGTTTCTCGGGCGAAAAACGCACCGTCATCGACGGCCCGTTCGCCGAAACCAAAGAGCTGATCGCCGGCTACTGGATTTGGGAGGTCAAGTCGAAAGAGGAAGCGATCGAGTGGGTCAAGCGCTGTCCGAACCCAATGCCGGGCACCGAAGCGGAAATCGAGATACGCCCTATATATGGGGCGGAAGATTTCGGCGAGGAGTTCACGCCGCAGCTGCGCGAGCAGGAAGAACGGATTCGCGAGCAGATGAAAACGCGTTGAGTATTTTCATGAGATCAAGAGATCGCAGCCTCGTTTCACTCGACAGCTCCTACAGGCGATCGCGTTCCAACTGTAGGAGCTGTCGAGTGAAACGAGGCTGCGATCTTTTGATCTTCACGCCTTTTGTCCCAACCCCCTGATTCGCATTAACTTTTTAGCACACAAAAAAAAACACCTAAAACTTGTACAAAAAGCCAAAGCCCCCCCCTTCCGACTGGCGAACCCGAAGTTAGCTGCTAACTTCAACAGACGTGTCCTACAGGCTTGATAGGAAAGAGATTACGGAGTAACGGCCGTCAAGTGCCGAGTTGTCCATATGAGCCACGAAGGAACGGGGGAGTCATGTCAAAGAAATTGGGAGCGCACGCCTTTCTGTGGGCGGCATCAATGGCGTCTGCGATTTGTGCTCATGCGGACAACGCCGACACAGCCAACAAAAGTAACAACCCCCTGAACCTGGCGCCCGGCGCCAACCTTCAGGACTACTACACGCCCAAGCTTTACGACACCAATGCCCACACCAACGATCTGCTGTTACGCGGCACGCTGCCGATTGCACCCGGTGATTTCATCGGTGTGCCGCAATTGCTGCGCGCCACCGTGCCGATCAGCACGCGCCCCGACCCGCATGGCGGCTACAGCACCGGTGAAGGTGATCTGAACGTCTTCGATATCTTTCTGCTCAAGACCGACGGTGTGCAGTTGGGCATCGGCCCGCAAATCACCGCCCCCACTGCCGATCAGGATGAACTGGGCACCGGCAAATGGCAGGCGGGCCTGGCCGCCATTGCGATTGATTCATCGCCACGCGGCTTGCTCGGCGCACTGGTGCAGTATCAAAGCTCCTTCGCCGGCGACCATGACCGTGCCCACGTCGAAACCGCGACGCTGCAGCCCTTCATCATTCATAACCTGGACAAGGGCTGGTACCTGCGCTCGACCGGCACGTGGACGTTCGATCTGAAGAACGACACCCATTACATCCCACTCGGTTTGGGTGGCGGCAAGGTCTGGAAATCCGGGTCCAATATCCTCAACGCCTTCATCGAACCGCAGTGGACCGTCGAACGCAAAGGTGACGGCCTGCCGCAGTTCACGCTGTTCGCGGGGATCAACGTCACGTTCGGCAAGTAAGGAATTTCGTATGCACAGTGCAATTCGCATAGCCGGCTACAGCCTGATGACCATGTTCGTCAGTTGCGGCGTCGGTGCCCAGGACCTCGATACCCGAGTCGGCCAGATCGGGTTGGAAAACAGTCTGCCGGGCCATGAAGCAATCCACGGGTTCTACGCCGGTCCGCTCTTGATCGAGCGGCCATCCCTCTCGGCACTCGACAACATCACGGCCGTGGAATGACGCCCAAGGGTTTACTAAGGAAGTTTTATGAATAACCGCCTGTTGCTCACCGCACTCTCTCTCACCCTGAGCACCAGCGCCTGGGCCGACTTCACCGCCACACCCGAAGAAGCCCGGGGCATCGCCAAGGAAGCCTATCTGTACGGCTTCCCGGTGGTGGAGATGTACAAGACCCTCTACACCCAGGCCGTGGACAAAAAGAGTTCGAACTTCAAGGCGCCGTTCAACAAGATCGGCAACACCGCCAAAGCCTTCACGGCCAAGGACACCGCCTTCGTCACGCCGAATGCCGACACACCCTACTCGTTCGTCTGGATGGACCTGCGCGCAGAACCGGTGGTACTGACGTTGCCACCTATCGATGAACACCGTTACTACTCCGTGCAGTTAATCGACGCCTATACGCAAAATTTTGCCTACCTGGGCACCCGCAGCACGGGCAACCACGGCGGTCACTTCATGATCGCGGGCCCCGACTGGAAAGGTCAGCAACCGGTGAACATGGACCGGCTGCTGCGCAGCGAAACCAACATCGCCTACGCCCTGTATCGCACGCAGCTGTTCGATGACAAAGACCTGGCCAAGGTCAAGCAAATCCAGAAAGGCTACAAGGTCGAAACGCTGAGCCATTACGTCAAACAGAAAGCCCCGCCGGCCGCGCCGAAGATTGCCTGGCCGAAACCCACGCCGACCATGAGCGACACCCCGGACCTGTTCCGCTACCTGAACTTCATGCTGGCGTTCGCCCCGGCCCAGGATGTGGAGAAGGACCTGCTCGCGCGCTTCGCTAAAATCGGTATCGAAGCCGGTCAGCCATTCAAACTGCACGAGCTGAAAGCTGAACAGCGCCAAGCGCTGGAAGACGGTATCAGTGATGCCAAAGCCGAGTTCGCCCAATTCAAAAAAGACAAAGTCGATACCCACCAGGTCACCAGCGGCGACTTCTTTGGCACCCGCGATCACCTAAAGGGCAATTACCTGTACCGCTACGCCGGCGCCAACATGGGAATTTTCGGCAACTCCGCCGAAGAGGCGAACTACATCGGCTATTTCGTCGACAAGGACGGTCAACCGGTCGACGCCTCGAAACACGATTACACCCTGCATTTCGACAAGGGCGCCCTGCCCCCGGCCGACGCGTTCTGGTCGCTGACGATGTACAACGGCAAGAACAAATTGCTGGTGGCCAACCCGCTGAATCGTTACCTGATCAACTCGCGCATGTTGCCCGACCTCAAGCTTGATGCCGACGGCGGCCTGACCCTTTACGTGCAGAACAAGGCACCGGCCAAAGAGCTGCAAAGCAATTGGTTACCGGCGCCGAATGGCCCGTTCTACGGGGTCTTGCGCTTGTACCTGCCAAAACCTGAAGTCACCAGCGGCCAGTGGCAAATTCCGCCACTGACGCCCGTCAACCCACAAAAACAGTAAGCGGAGTCAGTCATGGTCAGGCCCTTTGTAGTACGTCCTTTACTGGCTCTGTGTGTGATCGGTGCAAGCCCGGTGGGCTTCGCCACCGAGGGGGGTGTCGGGCGCCCGATTACCGGGCAACAGGTGTTTTCCAACGCAGGGATCGTGCCGCCCGAACCGGGCTGGGTCATGTCCTTTACCAGCATCTGGTATGACGGCGACCTCAAGGGCAGCAAGGGTGTGCCGATTGTTGGCGAGATTGGCGCCGATCTGGACATGAAAGTCTCCTACACCATGGCCAACTTCACCCATGTCTGGGACACCGGCAAGGGACGCTGGAACTACGCCTCGGCCATCGGTGTGCCGGTGCAATACACCGACGTCAACATCAGCATTACCGGCCCTCGCGGTCGCACGCTGGGCAGCGAAGACAGCGGCACGCAGTTCGCCGATATGCTGATCACACCGATCGCGGCCGGTTATCACTTCGACGAGGTCAACCACATCTCGTTTTCCCTGCCGATCTACGTGCCGACCGGTGCCTACAACGACGATCGCCTCGCCAACTCCGGACAGAACACTTACACCTTCATGCCCACCGTGGCGTTCACTCACCTGGACGGCAAAGGGGGCGAGTTCACCCTGTCGAGCGGCCTGGAGTTCTACACCGAGAACGACGCCACGGATTATCGCAACGGCAACATTTTCACCCTCGATGCGATGTGGACGCACGGCTTCGGCAATGGCTGGAGCGCCGGGCTGGTGGGCGGTTATGTGCAGCAGATTACCGACGACAAAGGCCAGACCGCTGACTCGCTCAATGGCTTTCGCGGGCGTTCCGTGGGCGCCGGTCCGGTGATTGGCTGGGCCGGCAAGTTCAACGATGCCCAGGCCAGCGTCAGCGCTCGTTGGGTGCCCGAGTTCGACACCAAGGACCGCCCGGAAGGTAACGGTGTGGCCATCAACCTGACGTTGGCGTTTTTCTGAGGAGTGACCAGGGATGGCCATCGGTTCCAGATTGACCTTATGCGGTGTGCTGTTCAGCGGTTTCGCCTGTGCCAGCGGCGACTTGCCGACCCTGGGCAACACCCCGGCGCAACCGGTCGCCAAGGGTGATCCGGAAAACTGCCATCGCCTCCAACAGGACTTCGACATCGACCTGAAAAAGGTCGTGGCCGCCGGTTGCGATCCGTCCACGGAACAGATCGCCAAGCTGATGGACAACCCCGTGGGCAATCTGGTGCTGCTGTTCAACCAGTTTGACTACACCGCGCTCAAGGGCCCGAACAGCAACGGCACGCGCATGCTCGGCAAATACAGCTTCATGCCGACCTTCCCGATTTCAATCGGCGAAGACTGGAACCTGATCAACCGCCTGCCCATCAGCTATGTCAGCGCGCCGGTCAATCACCGGGCCGGCAACCTGATCGGCATGGGCCCCAACGACATCTTGAGCGACCGCAGCGACTTCGCCTCGGTGGTGCGGGACCCGTTCGACCGCACCAGCGGCTTCGGCGACCTGGCCTACGTCGGCGTGTTCTCGCCCAAAGAACCGATCCGCTTCGCCGGTGGCGGCAAGATGGTCTGGGGGTTCGGCCCGACCGCGATGTTTCCCACCGCCGAAGAAGACGTGCTGGGCACCGGAAAATATTCCCTCGGCCCGGCGTTCGTCGCGGCGTACCTGGGCGAAGACTGGACCTTGAGCCTGTTCCCGCAGCACTGGTGGTCAGTCGGTGGCGACAGCAACCGCAAGGACGTCAGCCTGACCAACATCCAGTACTTCATCCAGCGCACCATCCCCGGCCCCGAGCAATGGCGCGTCGGCATGACGCCCAACGTCACCGTCAACTGGAAGGCCGAGGGCGGCAACAAAGTCACCTTCCCCATCGGCATCGGCGCCGGGCGGATTTTCAACTTCGGCAAGCTGCCGGTGCGGATCTCCGGGGAGATTCAATACTCGGCGATCCACCCGGACGACCTGATCAGCAGCCGCTGGAATTTCCGCTTGTCGTTCATTCCCGTCATTCCTACTTTCATGTTTTGAGCATGCCTTTGAGAAAGGGAACATTCCATGACCGCACTCAATGACCTCAACGCCCTGCAAGCCAGCATCGCCGAAGCGGTGCTCGGCCAGGACCAGGTGATCCGGCAGATTCTCCTCGGTCTGCTGGCCAACGGGCATTTGCTGCTGGAAAGCTTGCCGGGGCTGGCCAAGACCCGCACGGTCAAGGCGCTGGCCAAACACCTGGACGCGAAGATGAGTCGCATCCAGTTCACTCCCGACCTGCTGCCGTCGGACATCACCGGCGCCGAGGTGCTGCACCAGATCGATGGCAAGAACGAGATCCAGTTCCAGCCCGGCCCGCTGTTCGGCAACCTGATCCTGGCGGATGAAATCAACCGCGCCCCGGCCAAGGTTCAGGCTGCGTTGTTGGAGGCGATGGAAGAGCGCCAGATCACCGTGGCCGGCAAAAGCCACGTGCTGCCGGAGCTGTTCATTGTGGTGGCGACGCAAAACCCGATCGAACAGGAAGGCACCTATCCGCTGCCGGAAGCGCAGATGGACCGTTTTCTGATGAAGGTGCTGCTCGATTACCCCAGTGCGGAAAATGAGAGCCAGGTGCTGCGGCTGTTGCGTGAGGAAGAATTTGCCTTGGGCGCCAAAACCGCAGCGGTGCAAGGTTTTGCTCTGTCACAGGACGTGATCTTCGCCGCTCGCCGGGAAGTCAGCGCCATTCACGTTTCCCCGGCCATCGACCGCTACCTGATCGACCTCATCAACGCCACCCGCCACCCGGCTGATTACGACGCCGATCTGGGCCGCTGGATCGCCATCGGCGCCAGTCCTCGGGGCGGTATTGGCCTGGACCGTTGCGCCCGGGCGGATGCCTGGTTGCAGGGGCAGGATTTCGTCTCGCCCGATAACGTGCGCGCCGTGGTGCATCCGGTGCTGCGTCATCGTTTGCAGCTGAGCTATGACGCGGTGGCGGACGGTGTCACGGCGGATCAGGTGCTTGATCGCTTGCTCGACAAAGTGGCGATTCCTGCCTGAGGTTGAAAATGAAAAGTGCCGACGGTCTGGTCTATGTCTCTCTGGCGCACTTGATGGCGCTGGAGTTCAAGGCCCGTGACCTGAGTTTTGTGGCGCGTCAGCCCCAGGGCAGCATTCTGGCCGGCAACCATGCTTCGCGCCTGCGCGGCCGTGGCTTGAACTTTGATGAACTGCGCCGCTATCAACCCGGGGATGACCTGCGCCACCTGGACTGGCGCGCATCCCTGCGCACCGGCAAACCGGTGGTGCGCACGTTTACCGAAGAACGCGATCGCCCGGCCTTGATACTCGTGGACCAGCGCATGTCGATGTTCTTCGGTTCGCAACGCAGCTTCAAATCGGCCATCGCCGCCGAGTTGGGCGCGCTCGCGGCGTGGATGGTGTTCAACGCCGGGGACCGGGTCGGTGGCCTGGTGTTCAACGACCAACGCATCGACCGCATCGCCCCGCTGCGCAGCCGCAAGCGGATCGAAGCGTTGTGCAGCCGAATTGCCGAGCAGAATCAACAGCTCAACGCCGCCAACCCGGACGCCGAGGGCGAAGACCAGCTCGACAAGGTGTTGCAGCATTGCCTGGCGGTGGCCGGGCACGACCATTTGATTTGCATCATCAGCGACTTTGCCGGCGCCGGTGAGCGCACGTTGCAGTTGATGCGCCAATTGGCCGCGCACAACGATGTGATCGCCATGCAGGTGTATGACCCGTTGGCGCTGAACCTGCCGAAAAACGGGCGCTTGCTGGTTACCCAGGGCCAGTTGCAGGTAGAACTGGCCGTCGAACAACGCAGCGTGCATCAGCCGCTGGGGGACTTCCTCAGCGGCCGCCTCAAGGATGTCGCCACCCTGCTGCGACGCAGTCAGGTGCCGCTGATGATGTTCAGCACGGCGACCGATGCCCAGGAACAATTGCGTACTGAACTCGGCAGAGGTCGGCGATGAACCCGAAAGTCCCGAGCATTGAACAACTGAAGGAAATTGCGCTGCCGGCGCCGGTCAGTTATGCGCCTCAGACGTGGGGTTGGTGGGTGCTGCTCGGGGTGTTGGTGATGGCTGTGTTGCTGGTCGGTGCGCGGCGGTATTGGCAGTGGCGGCGGGATCGGTATCGGCGGGAGGCGTTGGTGCGGTTGGCTGAACTGCAAAGCCATAGCGATCAATTAAACGCCCTGCGCGAACTTCCAGAGTTACTCAAACGAGTAGCCCTCTCCATGCCCTCCCCTTGGAATACAAAACCTGTGGGAGCGGGCTTGCTCGCGAAGAGGGCCTCACATTCAACATTGATGTCGACTGACCGGACGCCTTCGCGAGCAAGCCCGCTCCCACAGGAGGATGTCGGGGCACTTGGGGGTGAGGATTGGCAGGCCTTTTTGGTGCGGCACAGTTCGCAGCGATTGCCGGCGGACTTCAGCCAGCAACTGGCCCGACTGGCTTACGCGCCTGATGCGACATTGCAGGCGTTGCCACCGGAACAGCGTCAGCACCTGTTCGACACCTGCAAACACTGGGTGGAGCATCATCATGTGGCAGCTTGATTACCCCTGGCTGCTGATCCTTTTGCCGCTGCCGTGGTTGGGCTACCGCTACCTGCCCGATTACCGCGAAGCCCGCAGCGCCGTGCGCGTACCGTTTTTCGGCGCGATGAGCCGCGCGGTCGGTCAGGCGCCAAGTCAGGCCGGAACCCGCAACAACCGCTGGCAGTGGGTCCTGAATCTGTTGGTGTGGGCGCTGGTGCTGCTGGCCGCCGCGCGCCCGGTGTTCGTCGAAAAACCGATCGAACGCCAGCAACCGGTGCGCGACCTGATGCTCGCCATCGACATTTCCCAATCCATGGAAACCACCGATTTCACCGACGCCAATGGCCAGAAGATCAATCGTCTGGCGGCGGTCAAGGAAGTGGTCCACGGCTTTATCGATAAACGCAAAGATGATCGCCTGGGCCTGATCGTGTTCGGCAGCGGCGCGTATCCGCAGGCGCCGTTGACGCTGGATCACGCCAGTCTGTCACTGCTGCTCGACGACACCGGCATCGGCATGGCCGGCCCGAACACCGCGATTGGCGATGCGATCGGCCTGAGCCTGAAGCTGCTCGATCAGGCCCATGAGCAAGAGAAAGTGCTGATCCTGCTCACCGACGGCAATGACACCAGCAGCGCGATCCCCCCCGATCACGCAGCGACCATGGCCGCGGCCAAAGGCGTGGTGATTCACACCATCGGCATCGGCGACCCGACTGCGGAGGGTGAAGCCAAGGTCAACCTGCAGGGCTTGCAGCAGATCGCCGAGGCCACTGGCGGCAAGTTCTTCCGCGCTGAAGACCGCACAGCGCTGGATCAGGTCTACAGCACCCTCGACCAGCTCACTCCGCACGAAGTGAAAACCCTCAGCCATCAGCCGAAAAAGGACCTGTTCTGGTGGCCACTCGGGGCCGCGATCGGCATGCTTGCGCTCTACCATTTGGGCGCCCTGCTCCGTCCGCACCTGACACTCGCGCGTCAGCGGCAGGAGGCTTGAGATGGAGATCAATCTCAGTGACTTCCATTTCCTGCGTCCGCTGTGGCTGTTGCTGGTGCCGTTCGCCGCGTTGCTGCCGATGCTCTGGCGACGTAGCCGTGATCTGCAACGGCGTTTGCGCAGCAACATCGCTGAGCACCTGTTGCCGCATTTGCTGATCACGCCTCAGGATCAACAGCGCTTTCGCCCCGTGCATCTGCTCTGCGCGGTGTTGATTCTGGGCGCGATTGCGGCAGCCGGCCCAACCTGGGAACAGGACCGCCCGGACTTCCTGGAAAACCGTGCGCCGCTGATCATCGCCATCGATCTGTCGCCGTCGATGGACGCCAGCGACATGCCACCGAGTCGCCTGGAAGCGGCCAAACACAAGCTGCACGACCTGATCCAGCGCCGGGCCGGCGCCCGCAGCGGCTTGATCGCCTACGCCGGCAGCGCGCATCTGGTGTTGCCGCCGACCGACGATCCGGCGCTGCTCGACACGTTCATTCAGGCCTTGAGTACCGACCTGATTGCCAAACCGGGGAAAAACGTCGGCGCGGTCATCGAGCAAGCCAAACGACTGCTGGTCGCCGAGAAAACCCCGGGGACGCTGCTGTTGATCACCGACGGTGCGGACACGTCGCAACTCACCGGGCTCGACCAGCAACTCGACGACAGCGCGTTGCAAGTGCTGATTCTGGCGGTCGGCAGCGAGGACGGCGGGATCATCCGCGACGCCAACGGCCAGCCACGCACCGACAACAACGGTCGCCCTGCGCTCGGTAGCTTCGACCAAGCCGCGCTCAAGCAACTGGCGTCAGCGGTGAATGCGCCGCTGGGCAGCCTGACCCTCAATGACGACGATCTGGACTGGGTCGAGCTGCACGCCCAGCAACATTTCCAGAGTGCCAGCGAGGAACAGCGCGAATTGCACTGGAAAGACGCCGGTTACTGGCTGTGCTGGCCGTTGCTGCTGCTCGCCTTCTTCAGCGTGCGCAAGGGCTGGAGCCTGAACTGGATGGCGGGTTTGTTGCTGGCACTGGGCATCGGATTGCAACCGGCACCGGCCGAGGCCAACGCCTTGACCGATGCATTTTTCACCCCCGACCAGCAAGGCCGCTGGGCCTTCGAACACGAGCACTTCCCCCAGGCCGCCGCGCATTTTGTCGACCCGTACTGGAAAGGCATCGCTGCCTACAACGCCGCCGATTTTGACCTGGCGCTGGCCAGTTTTGCCCGCCTCGACACGCCGCAGGCGTACTTCTACCTGGGCAATATTTACGTGCGGCGCTTCAAGTTTGATCAGGCCATTGCGGCGTATCAGCAAGCATTGAAGTTGCAGCCGCAGTTCCCGGAAGCCACGACCAATCTGGCGTTGGCGATTGCCTTGCAGAAGGACACTGAAAGCGCTGAACAGAATGCACCCGAGGTCAAACCGGACGAAATCAAGATGGACAAGGCACCGGGCAAAGGACAGAGCAAACCGGTCGAGACCGAGCAAGCGGCTTCCGATGAGCAATGGTTGCAGAACCTGAGCACTTCGCCGGCTAAGTTTTTGAAGCAGAAGTTCAGTTTGCAGGATCAGGCGGGGGGCAAGCCATGAACCGCGTCGCTGCCATCGCCAGCAGGCTGGCTCCCACATTGAGTTTGCGCACACCACAAATCCCCTGTGGGAGCCAGCCTGCTGGCGATGGCGTCAAAACATTCACCACAACCCTGACAGCCATAATCCTCTGCCTTGTCACCACAGCGACCCACGCCGCCGAACCCGACCTGCGCGTTCAGACCCGCCTGCAACCCACGAACTCAATCATGGTCGGCGGCCTGCTAGAGCTGCAACTCGACGTCCTTACCGACACCTGGTTCACCGACGCTCCCGCCCTGCCCGACCTGAAGCTGCCCGGCGCACTCGTCCTGCCACCCGACGGTCATGCTGAACACATCAACCAGACGCTGGACGGCAAATCCTTCAACGGCATGCGCTACAGCTACCGGATCACGCCGAATCTGGCTCAGGGTTTCGACATCCCGGCACTGACCGTTCGCGCCACGCCCGGCCAGGCCAGCACCGCGCTGAGCGCGCAAAGTCAGCCTTTGCACTTCACCGCCGCGACACCGCCAGGCTTCACACCCGGTGAACCGGTGCTCGTCGCGCAAGGGCTGCGCTTCACGCAAACCGTCGTCAACTCGGCAACGCCGCTGAAAGTCGGCGACAGCATTACCCGACAACTGACCTTGCAGGCCGACGACGCCATGGCCATGTCACTGCCGACGCCGTCGATGGGCGATGTGAACGGTCTGAGCCGTTACCCCAAGAGCCCGCACATCAGCAATCTCGACGACGGCCGTGGCAACTTCAACGGCGGCCAACGCATCGACACCGTGACTTATCGAATCGACACCGAAGGCCATCACAGCTTGCCGGCCATCGAGCTGAAATGGTGGGACGCCAGCACCGGACAAACCCGCACCGCACAGGTTCCGGCCGTGGGCTTCGACGCCGCCGCCAACAGCGCTTACAAACCCGTGTTCTCGATCACCGAAGACCTGAAAAAACTCGGCCAGCAAAGTCGCGTGCACCTCTCCGGCCACTGGCTCGTGCTGTCGGCGCTGCTGCTGGTCGTGGTGATGCTCGGCTGGTTTGCCCGTCCGTTCATCCTGCGGGCTTACCTTGATGTGCAAGCCCGACGCCGCGCCCGACACGCGGTTTGGCTGGAGTCCGCCGACTTCGCCTGGCGGCAAATCCCGGCGCAGATCGATGGCAAACCGGCGCAACTGAGCGCCCTTTATCTCTGGGCCCGTCGCAGCCGCCTGGGCGTGAAACTGGGCAACCTCGGCCCGCGCCTGCAAGACCTGCTACGCGCCTGTTACAGCCAGCAACCGACCAAAGATCAGGCGCTGCGCCAATTCAAGAAATCCTTGGCTACGCTGCATAGTCAGGCTGGACGCAACACATCCACTGCGGCTCCCGCTTTACGTCCACTCAATCCCGTTCACGAGAAGGAATTCCCATGACGAACCCGATATCGCTGCGCCAACACCACGGGTTAAAACTGCTGTTCGCACTGGCCCTGAGCCTGCCGCTGCTGGCATTGGCCGCGGAACCCCTGCCGTCGTGGAACGACGGGCCATCGAAGAAAAACATCATCGAGTTCGTCCAGGCCGTCACCGACCAATCCAGCAAGGATTTCGTCAAGCCCGAGGACCGCATTGCCGTGTTCGACAACGACGGCACCCTGTGGAGCGAGCAGCCGATGTACTTCGAATTGCTGTTTGCCCTGGAAGAGGTCAAGCGCACCGCGCCACAGCATCCGGAATGGAAAACCACCCAGCCGTTCCAGGCCGTACTGGAAAACGACCACAAGGCCCTGGCCGCCACGGGCATGGACGGCATCCTGAAAATCTTCGGTGCCACTCACACCGGCATGACCACCGACGCCTTCGATGACTACGCCAAAACCTGGCTGAGCCAGGCCAAACATCCTAAAACCGGCAAGCCGTACACCGAGATGATCTTCCAGCCGATGCTGGAAATGCTCGATTACCTGCGCAGCCAGGACTTCAAGACCTACATCGTGTCCGGGGGCGACACCGCGTTCATGCGTGCCTTTGCCGAGAAGGTCTACGGCATCCCGCCGGAGCAAGTGATCGGCACCACCTTCGTCACCGCGTTCGAGTTCAAGGACGGCAAGGCCTCGATCATGCGTACTCCGAAACTGGCCCACAACGACGACGGCCCGGGCAAACCGGAAAGCATCGACGCGGTGATCGGGCGTCGACCGATCCTCGCGTTCGGCAACTCCGATGGCGACCTGCAAATGCTGCAGTGGACCGCCGCAGGCCCGGGCAAACGCTTCATGGGCCTGGTGCATCACACCGACGCCAAACGCGAATGGGCCTATGACCGTCAATCGCAGATCGGGCGCCTGGACAAGGCCCTGGACGAAGCAAAAAACCGCGGCTGGACTATCGTGGATATGGCGTCCGAATGGCGCCGCATCTATCCGTTCGATGCCGCCGCGCCCGAGCAAGTGAAATAAAAAAGCGTTACGCAGGAAAGCAATAAACGTTTGTCGCGCTTGAGCGACGCAAGTGAGCAAAAGGAGCAAGTCAGATGACTCGCATACGCAAGTGGCTACCGAAACTCGCCCTGGTGGCAGCCTCGGTCATGGCGATTTCGGCGACTGCCGGGGCCGCTGAGAAACCCAACATTCTCGTGATTTTTGGCGATGACATCGGCCAGACCAACATCAGCGCTTATTCGATGGGCGTGGTCGGGTACAAGACTCCCAACATCGACCGGATTGCCAAGGAAGGCATGATGTTCACCGACTATTACGCGGAGAACAGCTGCACCGCCGGACGCTCCTCCTTCATCACCGGGCAGACGCCGTTGCGTACCGGCCTGTCGAAAGTCGGCATTCCGGGTGCACCGGTCGGCCTGCAAAAACGTGACATCACCATCGCCCAGGCACTCAAGTCCCAGGGCTATGCGACCGGCCAGTTCGGCAAGAACCACTTGGGCGACAAGGATGAATACCTGCCGACCAACCACGGTTTCGACGAGTTTTTTGGCAACCTCTATCACCTCAACGCCGAAGAAGAACCGGAGCGGCCGTATTGGCCCAAAGACGATGCCGAATTCGTCAAGGCCAACACCCCACGTGGCGTGATTCACAGCTTCGCCGATGGCAAGATCGAAGACACCGGCGCGCTGACCACCAAGCGCATGGAAACCATCGACGACGAAACCACGGCGGCTGCCCAGGCGTTTATCGAGAAACAGGCCAAGGCGGACAAGCCATTCTTTGTCTGGATGAACACCACGCGCATGCACGTATTCACTCACGTGCGTGACTCGATGAAGGGCCAGAGCGGCATGCCCGGCAACGAGTACGCGGACGGCATGCTGGAGCATGACGGCGACGTCGGCAAACTGCTGAAAACCCTCGACGACCTGAAAATCGCCGACAACACCATCGTCGTTTACTCCACCGATAATGGCCCGAACCAGTTCTCCTGGCCGGACGCGGCGACCACGCCGTTCCGCAACGAGAAAAACTCCAACTGGGAAGGTGCCTATCGCGTACCGGCGATTGTGCGTTGGCCGGGCAAGATCAAGGCCGGTGAAGTCTCCAACGAGCTGTTCTCGGGCATGGACTGGTTCCCGACCCTGCTCGCGGCGGCTGGCGAGACCGACGTCAAAGGCAAGCTGCTCAAAGGCTGGGCGCCGACATCGGGTGGCAACAACTTCAAAGTGCACCTCGACGGCTTCAACCAACTGCCATACCTGACCGGCCAACAACCGAAAGGCGAGCGTAAGGAGTTCTACTACTTCAACGACGACGGTGTACTGGTCTCGATGCGCTTCGATAACTGGAAAGTGGTGTTCTGCGAACAACGCGAACCGGGCGGCTTTAAAGTCTGGAGCGAACCGTTCGTGTGCCTGCGCGTGCCGAAAATCCTCAACCTGAGGATGGACCCGTACGAACGCGCCGACGTGGTTTCCGATCAGTATTACGATTGGCAAACCAAGAACGTCTACCTGGCCGCTCAAGCGGTACAGAAGTCGGCGGGGTTCCTGCAAACGTTCATCGAGTATCCACCTAGCCAGAAACCGGCCAGCTTCAGCATCGACCAGATCCGCGCTGCGGTAGATGCAAAAATCGCTGAGAAAATGAAAGCTGCACCTGCACAGTAAAACCGCTCGACCGCCGTTCGCCCTCACCGGCGAGCGGCCCTATTTCCGAAATGTGTAGGAACCCTGTAGGAGCTGTCGAGTGAAACGAGGCTGCGATCTTTTGATCTTCAGCAATGTCAGATCCGCCGAAAATCAAGATCAAAAGATCGCAGCCTCGTTTCACTCGACAGTTCCTACAGAGATCTGTGTTGAATTCGAATTTTGTACAAGGCAAGCCGCAATGTCCTCACGTGTCGCCAGCAAGTCGTCGGCCCTACCCGCTTCCCATACCGCCGCGTCCCCGACGCTGCTGATTCCCGCCCTGCTGCTGTTCGTTTCCGGCGCCGCGGCGCTGGTGTATCAGGTGCTGTGGATCAAGCAATTGTCGCTGGTGGTCGGCGTCGAGGTGTATGCGATCACCACCGGGATCAGTGCATTTTTTGCCGGCCTGGCCTTGGGCGGTTTGCTGTTCGGGCGTTGGGCGGATCGCTTGCAACGACCGGTGCTGCTGTATGCCGGGCTGGAAGTGCTGGTGGCCGTGCTGGGTGTCGGTGCGACCTTCGCCTTGAGCTTCGCCGCCAGTCCGTTCGCCTGGCTTGAGCAACACGTCGGCCTGGCGGCGTGGGTGTTGCCATTTGCGCTGGTGGGCATTCCGGCGCTGCTGATGGGCGGCACCCTGCCGGTGCTGGTTCGCTCATTGGCGGCTGACCCGCAACAATCGGGCAAGGCTGGCGGCCAACTGTATGCCGCGAACACCGCAGGGGCCATTGCCGGCACCCTGCTCGCCGCGTTTGTGCTGATCGCCACCCTTGGCGTGCGTGGCAGCGCGTTGGCGGCGGCGATGCTGAACTTGCTCGCCGCCGCAGGCGCGCTGTGGTTTCAACGCCAGCGCGTGGCACCGATCGATGCCCCGGTGAAACATCACACTGAGAAAGCCCCTGATCGCCTGGCGCTGTGGCTGTACTCCATCGCTGGCGGCGTGGCGCTCGGTTACGAAGTGGTCTGGTCGCAGTCCATCGTGCAATTCATGAGCACCCGCACCTATGCCTTTGCCGTGGTGCTGGCGACGTACCTCACCGGGTTGTTCCTCGGCAGCGCCGTGCTGGCCCGTCGGGTTGATCGCATTCGAGATCCTTGGGGCGTGTTCGGCTTGCTGATTGCCGGCGCAGGCCTGATTGCCCTGCTGGAAGTCGCCTTTCTCGGGCGCTGGCTGGTGTACTTGCAATCCCAGGCCGAAATACTTGCGCTGGCCATGGGCGGCAGCGAACTGTTGGGCATGAGCGCACGGTTTGCCGTGGCGGCGCTGAGCATCGTGTTCGTGCCGACCTTGCTGCTGGGTGCCGCGTTTCCGCTGGCGCTGCGCCTGAGTGTCGGCCGTGAACGGGTCGGCCGGGATGTCGGCGCCGTGGTCGCGTTCAACACCATCGGCGGGATCATCGGCGTGATGCTCTGCGGATTCCTGCTGATCCCGCTGCTGGGGCTGGTGCGCACCTTGGGACTGTTGGCGATTGTCGCTGCCGGGGTCGGCTATTTCGCGGTACGCAAGGGCCATCACGTCAAGAAAGGCCGACGTCAGGCGGTGATTGCCATCGCTCTGTTGTCGATTGTCGTGGCGGTGTTTACCCCGACCAGCAAACTCGCCAACCTGCTGCCCGGTGCACGCAACGGTACGCTGGCGTTCTACGAAGAAGGACGCGGTGGAACGGTGGCCGTGGTCACCCAGGGCAAGGGACAAAAAGCGTTCCAGCGTCTGTACATCCAGGGCGTGTCGAACACCGGTGACGCCATGCCATCGCTGCGCTACATGCGTATTCAGGCGCTGCTGCCGTTGTTGATCCATAACGGCGAACCCCGCTCGGCGCTGGTCATCGGTTTTGGCACGGGCATTACTGCGGGCGCCTTGACCCGCTATCCGGGGCTGGAACACCGCGTCGTCGCCGAATTGCTGCCCTCGGTGGTGAAAGCCGCGCCGCTGTTCAAGGGCAACTTCAATGCCGCGGCCGACCCGACGGTCGATGTCCGCCTGCGCGATGGGCGTCAGGAATTGCTGCGCAGCCCGCAGCGTTACGACCTGATCACTCTTGAACCACCACCGCCCTCCGCTGCCGGCGTGGTGAATCTGTATTCGCGCGACTTCTATCAACTCGCCGCCAGTCGTCTTGAGAATAAAGGCCTGGTCGCCCAATGGCTGCCGCTACCGACCCAGAACATCGACGACTCGCGCTCGCTGGTGCGCAGCTTTCTCGACGTCTTCCCCTACGCGACGCTGTGGACCAGCGAGTTCCACGAAATGCTGCTGGTGGGCTCGATGGAACCGATCGAACTGGACGCCGCCAAAATCAGCCAACGCTTCCAGCAGGACAGCGTGCGCAGCACCTTGCAGGACGTCGGCATCGGTTCATCCGCTGCGTTGTTGGCGACCTGGGTGACCGATCGCGCCGGGCTGGAACGTTTCGCCGCCGATGCGCAGCCAGTGACCGACGATCAACCGCGCATCGAATACGCGCCGTGGGTACGCGCCAAGGAAATCAGTCGCGTGTTGCCGGCCCTGCTCGACTTGCGTCAGCCGCCGTTGCTGCTGAATGCCGACGCAGGCTTTATCGAGCGCATGAACGCTCATCAGCAGCGGCTGATGCAGTTCTATCGGGCAAGCCTGCATGCCTATGACGGTGACCGGGACGCCTGGGCCAGGGACATCCGCGAGGTGATGCGCGGCGATGGCGGCAACCCGTATTACCGCTGGTTCGTCGGCGACTGATGTAAGACCCGAGGACTTTTCGACGCGAAACAGGTAGGGTGCGCAAAATCAAATTGCCACTATCGGATCGCGTCGCGGGTTTTCATGGAGTTGCACACGCAATGAGTTGCTGGACCATCCTCGGCCTCCCGGCCGATGCCGATACACGCCGTATCAAACGCCAATACGCAACCCTGCTCAAACAGACGCGCCCGGATGAAGACCCCGAGGGTTTTCAGCGGCTGCGAGAGGCGTACGAGCAAGCGCTGCGCATCAAGGAATGGGAGCAATTGCGTGAGGATGACGCAAGCGACGAAGCCTCGTGGGACCTGACCGGGCTGTCGGTGGTGGAAGTCGACACGCTGCAACTGGTCAGCCGTTCGCTGGACGGAATCAGCCGTGTCGAGCTTGACCGTCGCCATGCCATCGCCGTCGAACATGGCGCGGTTGATGTCATGGAAGATGCGGTGCTGAGGCATTGCGTCGACCACTTCGAGACCTCCGAAACGCTACTCGACTGGGCCATGGAGACCTTTCACTGGTTCAGTCTCTGGCAGCGGCTGGAGCTGGACGAAGAACTGATCGAAGAATTATCGCAACAGCGCAAGCGCTTGGCGGAACGTCGTGAAGCACCGATATTCCTCGCCGGGCAACGGCGCCTCGCCACAGAACCCGCCGCCACGCCAGAGCATCGTGCTGCCCACTTGCTGTTGGCACCAGGCCCATTCAATCAGCGTCGCGCCCTCGCCCGACGCCTGCGCGAAGACGATTGGGTGCAATGTCGCAAGCTCAGCTCTGCGTTGTATGCCAACCACCCGGACGTCTGCGCCGACTTGCCGGGCGGCACGTCGTTCTTCTGGCGAGACTGGGAACATGCCTACGACAGCTGGCCGATGTACCTGGGGATCGTCCTTGCCTGTCTGGTCGGCTCCTTTGTTCAATTCGCGCCGTTGGGCACGCGTCTGGGCGGATTGATCGGCGTTGCTGTGTTCTGGTCGGTAATATTCGCGGTCGCCGGTTGGGTACTCAACTGGCTTTCGGGGCACATCGCCCATCGTTTCTGGTTGCTGGAAGATCGATTGAGTGTGCGCCTTTCGCCCTCGCTCATGCCCCTGCCGTTTGGAGTACTCCGCGACTTGATTCCCTGCATTGCGATGGCGGTGGGCATTGGCAACGTTTATGGCGTGGTCGGCAGCATCGTTTACGTCACCACACTGACGGGTGTCGGACTTGTACGCCGGCGGGAGGTCAACCCGCACGTTTCCTGGCAACACGCCAGCCCCGTGCTCAAACGCTGCCTGATGGGCGCGGGCATTTTGGGGCTGGTGTTAATACTCGGCGTGTTCAAAGTGATCTCAAGCCAAGGCACGGTCAACCGCAACCAGGGCCTGCAACAGTGGACCGAACGCCTGTGCAGCCGCATGCCGGTCACCGCCAGCGAATGCAACGCACCGGCCACCGTTGAGCAGTGGTACGGCCAGGAGAACCAGCCATGAACCCGAAATGGCTGTTGCCGGTGGCGACCGTTGCGATGCTGATCCTGATGGGGTTGGCCGGCTCTTCGAAATTCGTCGCCCGCATCGACTTGTGGCTGGATCAACACGACGCACCGCTCACCGCGCAGGCCAATGCCCTGAGCCCGGTGATCGACTGCATCAACCGGGTCGACGTGCATTGGCGGGTGGCCTACGAACTGTACAAATCGCCGAAGCAACCTGCGGAGCCGGTGCTCGACTGGATCGCCAACCAGCATGATTTCGACGACAACGGTGCCAGTGATGCGCCTGGCATCCAAAGGGATATCTGTTCGTCGACAATCAGCGAAAAACTCAAACTGCTGAAATACGAACCACCGCTGGTGTTGAAAGCCGATGCCTACGCGCAGGCATTACAGCAAGTGATGCCCCTTACCCAGCAAATCACCTTTTACCGACAGGCGCGTTTTTCGACCGTCATCAGTGAGGTGCAGCCCGCCTTTGCCGATCAATTCAGATCCAGGGCCGAGGACTACCTCACGGCGTCAACGGTACTGAGACAGCAGGTTGAATCGTTGGACCTTGAACAACGGCGCGAGCAACTCAACCTGATCGAAGCACGTCTGGGCAAGGACATTCACTGGTATTTGCTGGCTTACATGATCCAGGCCAGAGACACGCTGAACCTTGTCACCGAGGGCGTGAAAAATCGAACCCTGACGCCACAGGCACTGGCTAAAACCACCGCTGACCTGCAATTGGCCTGGGATTACCGGCAGCAGTTCATCCGACGTCAATTGCCGGAAACGCAAAAACGCAACGAAGTGCCGAGTTATCTCTGGTCGCATATTGCCAGGCCGACCCAGAAGTATCTGAATGCGTTGAACACCTTGCACAAGGATTGGCAGAACAAGGCTGAGCCGCAGCGATTGAGTGATGATTTTTATGCGGTGACGCGTGGGTATGATTCGCTGATCAGCCATTACAACCGGTTGGCGCGGGCTGAGTATTGATTGATGTGTTGTTCTTGAGGCCGCCTTCGCGGGCAAGCCTCGCTCCTACAGGATCAGGTCGTTCATGAAATTGACGAACGACTCAATACCGTAGGAGCGAGGCTTGCCCGCGATGAGGCCATCAGCCTCACTGCTTCACTTGGATTTAAGCTTCAGATACGACTGATGCAAATCCGACGCCCAGCCATCGATCACGCCTTTCACGTCATCGGCCTTCATCACCTGAGCACTGTTTTCCAGCGGCTTGCCGGTGCCCTTGCGCACGACCTGGGCTAAAACGTGATTGTCGCCGCCATCGAGGAACACCGCTTCGGTGGCCAGATCGGTCTCCTGATCACGAATACCGCTGGCCGTGCTGACCGCCGCGGCCACCAGCGCAATCGGGATCACTTCATAAGGCTTCAGTCCTTCTGTCTTGCTGCTCACTGCCGTAATTGCAGCGCGCACCACCATCACGCCCGGGCCGGGACCTGCGGCCAATGGCAGGGATTTACCCACTTCGCGCTTCAGCGCCTGATCGTAATAAGCGGTGATGCCATTGAGGGTCGCCTGCGGAATTTTCACCGTCGGTTGCGGCTTCGGATACAGCTGAGTCGGCTCAATGTAGACGCTGGTGTATTTATTGATATCGAGCTTGGGATCAACCCAACGCATCACCGTCGCGCCAGAGGGCGACTTGGCTTCCTTGAGCTGGCTGTAGTCCTTGAGAAAACCTGAATACTGGTCCGGCTCAACGACTTTGCTGGCACATCCCACCACCCCGATCGAGGCAATGCACAACGTGCTCATCATTAACGCTAGCTTCATGCTGTAACTCCTGTCAGAAGGCCGACAACGGTATTGCGTAGGGGAATTACAGTTATAGCCAACACACAGCGTTTTTGTTTTCAAAAAGTACAATATTCATCTATCGCTGCGGGATGGCTCACATGCGCCATTTGACAGACGCAGAGCATCCGGCAAAGCTGCACCAAGCATGAACGCGCGCCTGACGGCAAACGCATCTGGACTACGGAAGTCGCAATGCCGAAATATAAAAATAAAGCAGCAATCCCAAACCCTGATTCGTCACCGACCCTGATTAACCGCTACCTGTTTCCCGTCACCATCGGCATCTTGCTGGTGGCCGTGGCGGCAATCGGCTGGTTTCTGCTCAGCAGTACGCCAGCGCCGATCAAAACCGTACCCGTCAGCTCCCCGGTCGTTCAGCCGGCCAAACCGCAACCCGTCGCCATGGCACCGGCGAAGATGGTCGACGAGCAACAATGCCAGGGCTGTCACAGCGCGCAGACGAAGGATTGGCAAGGCTCACATCACCAATTGGCAATGCAGGAAGCCAATGCCGAGACGATGCTGGGCGACTTCAAAAACGTCACGTTCAAAACGGAAAACGAAACCACCCATTTCTCGCGCAAGGACGACGGCTTCTGGGTCAACACGCCCGGCATTGATGGCAAGAATGCTGACTTCAAAGTGGCCTACACCTTCGGCATCGCGCCGTTGCAGCAATACCTGATCGAGGTTGGCGAAGGCCGCTTGCAAGCGCTGGGCGTGGCGTGGGATACCGAGAAAAACCGTTGGTTTCACCTCTATCCGGGCCAAGGCGTGAACTTCAAAAACCCGCTGCACTGGAGCAAGCCGAGCCAGAACGCCAACTTCATGTGCGTCGAGTGCCACACCACCGGCTACAAGCGTAATTTCGACGCGACAAAAAACACCTTCGACAGTCAGTGGAACAGCCTCGGTGTCGGTTGTCAGGCGTGCCACGGTCCTGCATCCAATCACCTGGAATGGACGGCGAAAAAAACTGATTTGATCCATGCAGGCTTTGCCGTCGACCTCAAGGACAAGGACGCCACCGTCGAAATCGAAACCTGCGCCCGCTGCCATTCGCGCCGCGCACCGCTGGACGACGGCTACACCGTCGGCAAACGCTTGATGGACGACTACCTGCCGAGTCCCCTGACCCGCGAGCTGTACGCGCTGGATGGCAAGATCAAGGATGAGGTGTTCGAGCACGGCTCCTTCGTCCAAAGCAAAATGTTCGACAAGGGCGTGCGTTGCAGCAACTGCCACAACCCTCACAGCACCGAACTCAAGGCCCCGGGCAACGGCGTCTGCCTGCAATGCCACAACACCGCCGGCAAAACTTCGGTGGCGGGCGTCGACGGCAAGGGCCTCCAGGCGAAGAACTACGATTCCATCGAACACACCCGCCACACTCCGGGACAGCCCGGCTCCCAATGCGTGGATTGCCACATGCCCGGCAAGTTCTACATGGGTAATGACTTCCGGCATGACCACAGCTTCAGCATCCCCAACCCGGAGCGGGCGAAAAAACTCGGCACACCGGACGCCTGCCTGACCTGTCACCAGGGCAAGGCCGGCGACAAGGTCACCGAGCAATTCAAACTGTGGAACAGCGCCACCCCGTTGCAGGCGCCGCGCTACGACGAAAGCCTGTGGCTGATTCGCAACGGTCAGCCCGGCGCCGCGCAGGCCCTGTACGAGCAACTGCAGCGCAGCAACCTGCCGGCGATCCAGCGTGCGACCTTGCTCGCGGAATTGCCGCTGTACCCGAGCGAGCAGGCGTTGAAACTCGCGACCAAAGACCTGAGCAACCCTGCACCGCAAGTGCGTGAAAGCGCGGTGCGGGCGATCAGCGCGTTCCTGCCACCACCGGAGCGTGCGCCGCTGCTGACGCCGTTGCTGGGCGATCCGGTGAAGGCTGTGCGCATCGTCGCGGCCCGGGACTTGCTGAGCGTGGCGCGCAACGGATTGGGCAACGCCCAGGCGAACTGGAATGCAGCGATTGCCGAGTACGAAGCGGTGCAGATAAGCCTGGCCGAGCGCGCCGAGGCCAACCTCAACCTGGCAATGCTCTATCAGGCCAGCGGTCGCAACAATGAAGTCGAACCGCTGCTGCGTAGCGCCCTCAAGCGTGATCCGGATTTCTACCCGGCGCTGGTGACGCTGGTGCAATGGCTGGAAGCCAACGGACGCGGTCAGGAAGCGCAGACGCTGTTGGCGCAAAGCCTGAAAGAACACCCGGATGCCGCCCTGTTGCAACACACCCAAGGCTTGTCGCTGGTACGTGCAGGCCAATCAGCCCAGGCCATGCCGGCCTTGCGCAAAGCCGCGCAACTGGAACCGCAAAGCGCCCAATACGGTTACGTGCTGGCCGTGGCGTTGCACGACAGCGGCAAGGTCGATGAGGCCTGCGAAGAGCTGGAGCGGTTGTTGAAAGTGCAGCCGGCCAACCGCAATGCGCGGCTGTCGCTGATCCAGTACTACCTGGAAAACGGACAGGAACCGAAAGCGCAGGTGTTGTTGCAGGGCTGGAAGAAAATGAACATGGGCGATCCGGCGTTGAAGTGATTGGGGTCTGATCCAATGGCCCCTTCGCGGGCAAGCCACGCTCCCACAGGATTGCGCAAAACCTGTGGGAGCGTGGCTTGCCCGCGATGGCGTCACCACGGTCTCAGATCAGAATCACCACGAAGAACCACTCTTCAACGCCAACTCCCGCCGACTGTTCGCCCGCATCGCCTTGATCAGCGACACCGTGCCCACCAAGATAATCACCCCGGCGAACAGGAAGTCGATGGTGTACAGCTGGAAGTCCTTCATCGGCCCCACCAACAACACCCGGATCGCGCCGATACTCACCAGCGTGGCGAGAAAATCGATCCCCGGTTCATCGCGGTAGAACACGTGCAGCAACGGCAGGCACAGTACCAGCAGCAACAACAGCACGATCACCTTGAACGAGCCTTTGCGCTCGACGCTGAACGCACACTCGTGGGCGCCATAGGCCTTGTAATCTTCATCGCGGATCATCGAGTTGCGTTCGTTGATGTAGTCGACGCGGTTGTACTTCTGGATCGGAGTGAAGGTGTTCGACATCTCCATCAGCGTGGTGATGTTCTTGAACCTCAGGTCGATGCGCTCGTTGCCCTTGAGGTAATACAGCACCGGTTTGTAGCCGTAACGATAGGTATCGAAGGGAAAATCCGTGGCCCGCCCCTGCACCCCGATGGGCCTTGGCTCGAGTTCGGCGTAGGCGCTTTTGCGGGCGGATGCGAGGTTGCGGCTCAGCGGCTGGACCTTGACCTGCTCGAGGAAAATCGGCGTGACGCCGAACGACCACTGCAAGGGTTCCAGGCGCAGGCGCAGTTCGTTACGGCCCAGGTCGTAGCGGTTAAAGGTGCGCTCGGACACCACCACGGCACCGCTGAGCATGAACTCGCCGCGCATTGTGTTGGTGATGCGCAGCGTCAGTTGATCCTTGCCCAGCGCAGCCGCGTCGCTGGCCGGTGGCGTGCCGCACCACGCCGTACTGTCAAAGGCTCCGCCTAACTGGCCGTCGCGGTTTTCCTTGAACACATAAAAATAACTGGCCCACAGCGCCAACATCAGCAACAGCGCAATCAACCCCAAAACCTTCTTGCCCACACCCACGACTCGACTCCTTTCCCGATTTCTTCCATGCAGCCGAAAGCCCGCTGGCGCGGGTTCTCGGTTATCTCAGTGATTAGTTAGCGGCGTATTTGTCTTGCAGCGCCTGCAGGCGCTCGGTCTGCTGCGGAGTCAGGCCGCTGGCGTCGAACAACAGCGTGCCGTCGGCACCCACCAATTTGATGATTTCCAGGCTGAACAGCGCTTCCGGGGGCGCATCAAGCTTGCCCCAGTCGCTGAACTGGTTGGGCGTGATTTCCCAGGTTGGCGACTCGCCCGGCTCTATACCGCCAGGAATCGGCAATTCGACTGTGCCGACAAACCATGGCGTGGCACGGCCCGGGCTGGCCACGGTGCCTTTAAAACCCACACGAGCCACGGAGTACGTCGTGCCATTCTTGACCTTCGCTACCACCACCGGTTGACCGTGCGGCGCCGCAACATTCTTGTTCTTCTCGGTGAAATAAAATTCCGACTTGAGAATCTGGAACTTGGCCATCTCGACCTTGGCTTTCTCCGCCATCTGCTGGATATCCTGCAGCTGCTTGATCTCGGCCAGGGCTTGTTGTTTTTCTTTGAGGGCACGCTCGGTGCGAAGGTTGGCGGCGATGACGGCGACGTCTTCAGCGGTTTTACCGTTGAGCGTTGTGCGCACGTTGTTTTTGGCTTGCTCGGCCGTGATCTGGCCAGTCAGAGCCTCGCCGATATTACTGAAGGTGATGAGTTTCAAGTCTTCAAGGAGTTGGGCTTTCTTGTCTTGTGGCATGTCTTTCGTGACCTTGTCCAGCGATGCCGTGAGGCTCTCGTCGCTGGTGCCGTCCAGTTTCGGACCACCGCAACCCGCCAACATCAATGTCACCAACCCGACCGCGAAAATCCTGCGCATACCCGACTCCTTTTTGAGAATGCGCGGACTTTACCAAAATGCCATCAGCGCCCCAAGCAAAAATACCCTGCGCCGCAACGCAACATACCCCTACGCATGAATAATCGATTCATCCATAAATTCAGGATGATGGCCCACTGATATCAGTGATAAAGTGCGCGGCGCAAAACACCCCAGAAAACTTCGAGGCGGCATGAAGCGCGCCTCGGCCATAGACGGCAAAGCCCTGTCCAAAGGATCAACAATGAAAGCCCTTCGCACGCTGTTCACCGTTACCACCCTGTCCGCCGCACTGCTGACCTCAGGCTGCGCCAGTATCGTGGGTGACAGCAAATACCCGGTGAACGTGTCGAGCACGCCAAGCGGTGCCAACTTTGTCATCAAGAACAAGGCCGGTGTTGTCGTGCACAGCGGTTCCACGCCCAACTCTGTGACGCTGCCGTCGGGCCGTGGCTACTTCAAGGGCGAGTCCTACACCGTCACCTTCAAAAAAGAAGGTTTTGCCGATACCAGCGCGACACTGGAATCGAGCATGAGTGGCTGGTACTGGGGCAACCTGGTGTTCGGTGGTCTGATTGGCATGCTGGTGGTCGATCCATTGACCGGTGCGATGTACAAACTGCCGACGGATGCGGCGGGCAACTTTGGCAAACCCCTGACCGCCGAAGCGCCAAAAGACCTGACGCTGCTGGAGATCGATCAGCTTTCCCCGGACGCCCGCGCGTCCCTGATCCGCATCAACTGATAACCCCGCGCATCCTGCGAAACAGGATGCGCCCGCCTCGTCGGCGGCCTATCGCCGACGAAACAACGGCCGCGGTTCAATCACCGAACGCCCGTACAACACGCTCATCCCGGCCAGCCCCTTCAGCGCGTCCTCAGCGGATTTGTCTTCACGCACCGCGAAACTGTCGAACCCGCATTGGCGCATGTGGCTGAGCTGATCGCGCAGCACGTCCCCGACCGCGCGCAATTCCCCTGTCCAGCCCAATCGAGTGCGCAACAGGTACGCCTGGCTGTAACCGCGACCGTCGCGAAAGCTCGGAAAATCCAGGGCAATCAGCGGCAACGAGTCAAACCACGGTTTGAGGCTTTCCACCTCATCATCCGGCCCCAGCCAGACTGCGTGCCGGCCTGGCTCTGGAAGCCAACGACTCAACGGCACTATCAGCGGCCCGTCCGGTAACTCGCCCTCTGGATCCTTGACCAGCACCCACGGATCGTCAGTCACAATCCGCGCCCCACCCTCCTCCAGCCTCAGCAGATTGTTCATGCCGAAACCTCCAGCATCTTCGGATACACCTGTTCCTTGAACGGCTCAAGACCGATGCGCTGCAAGGTGTCGACGAACAGTTCTTCGCTCTCGCGGTAGCTGACGAATGTGGCGATGATCCGCTCGATCACCCCGGGCACTTCGGCGGCGCTGAACGATGGGCCGATGACCTTGCCCAGGGCGCTGTTCTTGCCTTGGCTGCCGCCGAGGGTGATCTGGTACCACTCGCTGCCGTTCTTATCGACCCCCAGAATGCCGATGTTGCCGATGTGGTGGTGACCGCAGGCGTTCATGCAGCCGGAGATGTTCAGGCTGATGTCGCCCAGGTCGTGGAGGTAATCCAGGTCCTCGAAACGGGCCTGGATCGCTTGGGCAATAGGGATCGATTTGGCGTTGGCCAGCGCGCAGAAGTCGCCGCCGGGGCACGCGATGATGTCGGTCAGCAAGCCGATATTGGCGCAACCCAGGCCCTGCTCGCAGGCCAGGCACCACAGCGCGTAGAGATCGGCCTTGGGCACGTCCGGCAGGACGATGTTTTGCTCATGGGCGATACGAATCTCGCCGAAACCGAACTGCTCGGACCATTCGGCCACGGCCAGCATTTGCTCGGTCGTCACGTCCCCCGGCGGTGAGTCGAAGCCCGGTTTGGTCGACAGCACCACGCTGGTGTAACCCGGGATCTTGTGCGGCTGGACGTTGCGCGTGACCCAGCGCGCGAAGGCCGGGGTCTCGGCCAGGCGTGTGCCGAAATCCAGGTCCGTGTCGGACAGCGAACGGTAGTCAGGGGACACAAAGGCACTGGCGACCCGCTCATATTCGACGTCGGTCAACTGCGCCGGACCGTCCTTGAGGTACTGCCACTCCTCCTCCACTTCCTTGGCGAAGGCTTCGATGCCCAGGGCCTTGACCAGAATCTTGATCCGCGCCTTGTACTTGTTGTCGCGCCGACCGTGGCGGTTGTAGACCCGCAGCACCGCCTCGACGTAGGACAGCAAATGCTGCCACGGCAAACCCTCGCGAATCTGCAAGCCAAGGATCGGCGTACGCCCCAGCCCGCCACCGACAATGACGCGCAACAGCATCTGCCCACTGTCATCACGATAAAGATAGAGGCCGATGTCATGCATCATGATCGCGGCGCGGTCCTGCTCCGCCGAGCAGATGGCGATCTTGAACTTGCGCGGCAGGTAGAGGAATTCCGGGTTGATGGTCGACCACTGGCGCAGGATCTCGGCCAGCGGTCGCGGGTCCATTAACTCGTCCGCGGCCACACCGGCAAAGGCTTCGGTGGTGATGTTGCGCACGCAGTTGCCGGAGGTCTGGATCGCGTGCATCTCGACCTGGGCAAGCCGTTCGAGAATGTCCGGCACCTGCGCCAGCTCGATCCAGTTGAACTGCATGTTCTGTCGGGTGGTGAAGTGGCCATACCCGCGATCATAGTCCCGGGCGATGCTCGCCAGCGTGCGCATTTGCCTGGCGCTCAGCGTCCCGTAGGGAATCGCCACGCGCAGCATGTAGGCGTGCTTTTGCATGTACAGGCCGTTCTGCAGGCGCAACGGCAGGAATTCTTCCTCGCTCAATTCGCCCGTCATGAAACGCTCGACCTGATCGCGAAACTGCGCAACCCGCTCGAAGACCAGGGCCCGGTCATAGTCGTCGTACTGATACATGTGGCTACCTCATCAGGGTCTGGCATAGAACCTGTGGGAGCGGGCTTGCTCGCGAAAGCGGTATATCAGCTAACGAAGATGTTGAATGACACTCCGCTTTCGCGAGCAAGCCCGCTCCCACAGGGATTGCGGTGGGTGCCGAGCTCTGGGGCTCGTTGAGGTAATTACTATGAACCTGCGGCGCAGCGCGTTACAGATTCACCTGAATACTAAAAAACCGTATCAGACTGCGTCAGATCACCGCAGGCAGGCCTTGTATCTGATCCGCATAAACTCGGTTTTTCTGAGTCTGTTTTGTTTACGGCAGTGTTTCTACAGTTGACGGCATGCCAGTCCGGGTGGCCTGGCAAGACTTTGCAACCGTGGAAGCATTGACCATGAGCACAGCAATAATCGGACAGGCCTACAACTACAAGGTCGTCCGCCAATTCGTCGTGGCAACCATCGTCTGGGGCGTCGTAGGGATGGCGATGGGGGTGTGGATCGCCTCGCAACTGGTGTGGCCCGAGATGAACCTCGACCTGCCGTGGACCACCTTCGGCCGCTTGCGCCCGCTGCACACCAGCCTGGTGATTTTCGGCTTTGCCGGCAGCGCGCAATTCGCCGCCAGTTACTACGCGGTGCAGCGCACATGTCAGGTGCGGCTGTACTCCGACAAACTGGCCGCGTTCACCTTCTGGGGCTGGCAATCGGTGATAGTGGTGATGCTGATCACCCTGCCGCTGGGCTACACCACCACCAAGGAATACGCCGAGATCGAATTCTCCGGCGCAGTGTGGATGACCGTGGTCTGGGTCGCTTACGCCATCGTGTTCTTCACCACCGTGGTGCAACGCAAGACCAGGCATATCTACGTCGGCAACTGGTTCTTCGGCGCGTTCATCGTGGTGATCGCGATGCTGCATGTGGTCAATCACCTGTCGATTCCGGTCGACTGGTTCAAATCCTATCCGGTGTATTCCGGGGCGACCGACGCGATGGTGCAGTGGTGGTACGGGCACAACGCCGTGGGCTTTTTCCTGACCACCGGGTTCCTCGGCATGATGTATTACTTCGTGCCGAAACAGGTCGGACGCCCGGTGTATTCCTATCGGTTGTCGATCGTGCATTTCTGGGCGCTGATCACCCTGTACATCTGGGCCGGCCCGCACCACTTGCACTACACCGCGTTGCCGGACTGGGCGCAGTCACTGGGCATGGCGATGTCGCTGATCCTGCTGGCACCGAGCTGGGGCGGGATGATCAACGGCATGATGACGCTCTCGGGCGCCTGGCATAAGTTGCGCACTGACCCGATCCTGCGCTTTTTGGTGCTGTCCCTGGCCTTCTACGGGATGTCGACGTTTGAAGGGCCGATGATGGCGATCAAGACGGTGAACGCCCTCTCCCACTACACCGACTGGACCATCGGCCACGTCCACGCCGGCGCCCTCGGTTGGGTAGCGATGATCACGTTCGGCGCCATCTACCACATGGTCCCGAAAGTCTTCGGCCGGGAGCAGATGTTCAGCACGCCGCTGATCAACCTGCACTTCTGGCTGGCGACCATCGGCACGGTGCTGTACATCGCTTCGATGTGGGTCAACGGCATCACCCAAGGGTTGATGTGGCGTGCGATCAACGACGACGGCACGCTGACCTATTCGTTCGTCGAGGCGTTGCAGGCCAGCCATCCGGGGTTTGTGGTGCGCTTTGCCGGTGGAATTTTCTTCCTTAGCGGGATGTTGCTGATGGCGTACAACGTGTGGCGCACCGTGCGGGTTTCGGACGTGGCGATGGCCGAACGTGAAGCGCAGATTGCGTGAGGTTTGAGATGACCGAGATTGTGCTGAATCTGTTTGGGGTCGTGGGGTTCTGGCTGGCGATCGAGTATTGCCTGAAACACCAGACGAACGAGAGTCTGGAGGATGCGAGCCTGATTCCGTTTGCGGATGACCCTGAGGTGGCGCGGCGGGTGGAATTGGCGACGGGAAAAACAGTGAAAGCGGTGGCGCCGGAAGAAGCTAAACCAGGCTGGGGCAACCTGGAAATCTGACCCACCCCTTCAAGTCTAAACATACAAGCGGGCTTGCTCGCGAAGGCGGACTGACATTCAACATTGATGCTGAATGTTATGGCCTCTTCGCGAGCAAGCCCGCTCCCACAGGGTTATGTGTCAGGCCAAGGGTTCAGCCACGTTCGCGGGGGATCAGGCTTTGCAGTTGCTGAGCCAGGAAATTCGCATCGAACGCAAACGTATCCGGGTCTTTCAAGCCATTGGTCTTGCGCCACTGCCAGCTCGTCGCCGGCGGCAGGCACACCAGCGAAATGCTGCCATAGCGCGCAGCCGTCAACCCCATCACCGCCAACGAAATCTGACCACCCGTGCCCATCACATCCGGCACAAACTCCACCGGTTTGCCGGCGATGACAATGCTCAGTTTCTCGCTCTTGAACGTCGACGCCTCGACCGGGACGCTCGGCCCTGAAGCGACATACACCTCGCGGCTCACCTCCAGCAGATTCGGCATCTGGACCGGCTCCAGCCACTGCTGGATCTGGTCGAACAGTTCACCGATGCGCGTCGCCCACACGGCCGATTGCGACTCAAACACTTGCTTCTTGTGCGCTTCGCTTTCCGCGTAGTGGCGGAGCATCTCGCCCAGTTGCTGTACGTCGTCCATTGCGGTGTTCCTTTGGTTGAAGCGGTGCTGCGGGAGTCAATCATGGCAGATGCCAGTGATCGGTGTACGACAAAGCTGCCGTAAGGACATCTCTTGACGGTGGATGAAAACGACGAACGGTTAATTTTTCAGGGGTTTAGACACCCTCACCTGTCAGATCTGACAGTAGTCGGCGCTCGCCTGATAGGTGTTTGATAACCCACAGCGGACGTAACAAGAAGGCCAACGGCCCATAGCCAAGGAACAACGCTCATGAGCAACTCAACGTTGAAGATCGACAGGGTCTTGATACCGGGGTGGACGACGCCAGTTATTCATCCCGACAATCCCCAGGGAGGCATTGCGCTTTCCCTTGTTACATCTGGCCGCGTGCAAGCGGTGGTCGACCCCTGGCTGACCATGAGGGCATACGACACCGCAGATCTATTGCTTAATAACCTGCCTTCGGCCGTTGACACCAAGACAATCCAGCCCGGAGAGGAAAACAAAAGATTCACGCTGGATCTGCCGGGCGGATTCCTGCTGAACGGAATCAACCGGGTTCGTTTGAGCGTCAAACGTCTTGGTCAGGGGCAACCGGAAACCTCGGAAGACCTTGTCGTTCTTTTTAACACTCCTCGCCCTGGCGGCGAAGTAACCGGATCCGGGGCCAACCCCAACCTTGGAATGACACTTCCTGCTGACGTTATCGCCAAGGGTGTCGATGCCATTCGTGCCGCTCAAGGGGTAGATGTCACACTCAAGTACCCTTACATGCGGGCGTACGACAAAATCACGCTTGATTGTCATGGCCACACTGTTCCGCACACGGTAACGGCTGCACAAGCCACTGCCGGCACAATCGTACTGAAGCTTTTTGCAGACGCGTTCAAAAATGATAACCCTCGATTTGCAATGCGCTACAGGGTCGTCGATCAAGTTGGCAACTCTTCCGGCCCGCAGGCAATTTGGTCAAGTACGGCTTACATCGATGTGCACATCAAACGACCGATTCTGGATCTACTCAAACCCAAAGTACTGGAAGCCAAGGAACAGAACGGCACCGTATTAAACTTTGAAAAAGACTTCTATGAGGCCAAGTTTGCTACGATCGAGGTTAACTTCACCGGTTCCGCCGCCGGGCAAACTGTCAAAGTTTATTGGCTCGGGCGCAATTCTACGTATGGCAGTGAGATTCAAACTGTTTCTTATGCGGGGCAGACGCTGAAGTTTGACATCCCGAGGCTGGAAGTTGTTGACTGCATCGGTACAGGTGCGCGGATCAGTTACACCGTCAGGTTACCGGGCACCACCGAGGACCTTCCGTCTGCCCCCCTGGACATTCGAATCACCGGGCAAAAACACCACCTTCCAGAACCCACACTCTCCTCGGACAAAACCAACCTCAGAGCCTATTACCCGACACTGGAAGGTCATTATAAAGTGCGGCTCGCATTGTTCGGGCGGGTCACTCGATATGGTGATGAAGTCACTATCACAGACCCCTCCTATACAAATCTGCCTGTCTTGCAGGCATGGCTGACAGAGAACAAGGGGTTTGACGTATTTTTTAATTACACCCTGAAAAAAATTGACACTAATGAGCTGCTTATTTTTTCATGGTGTTTGAGAGTTGCTTTATAGATACACGAACACTACGCCTGACTTTAACTAGACACACCAAACAATCAACTGATCATTAAGCCGGGATCGTTATACGACTGTCGGCGAGGGGTTATGCCATGCTCAGAATAATCGGGATTCTTCTATTCGCATTGACGGCGGGTTGTAGCCAGATAGATAAAACCTCAACTGATGCAATAGACGTATTCAGTGGGAACAATGCTCAAAATGGGCCCGCTGTAGCGGCCCAGCTCACTACGCTTTATGGCAGGAAGTTCACCAACTGTAACAAGGTAGACTCACAACCGGCGTTCCTGTGTTCTGGCATCACACTCAGGGTTACGGTGAGAGATCCTGCCGGACACTATAAAGTCTGGGACCCCAGCCCCACCTCCACGACGAGTGGCGGCATATCCGCCTCGCACTTAAGGGCTGATGCAAACTTTGGACGGCTCGCATGGGGTTTTGGCAATGGTTACATCCTCTACCCCTTCCTCGAACAGCCGGCTGGCAAAGACCAGTTGCAATACCTTTGCGCCTACCCGATGGATGCATGGGGTTGGCATCGAAGTGCAACGGAAGTTTGCGGACCCTCCGCCAGCTATCCTGTACAAAGCAAACGTTGCCAAGACGCCGGTGTGACCACCGCAGCACAAGCAGTTGCCGTATGGAATTTGTCGGGGGGTAATCCAAACCTTCGCCAATGTGGTTTCGACGTCGAGGATGACCGTAATACATTGGCAGGGCCGGCGTTTTACCAGTCCTTGTTGGCAAAATCCATGCTGGGCACTACGGGTTTCAACGAACATAACGAAATTATTATACGAACCTGGCCTGCGGGTCGCGCCAATACCCTTCCCATCATGGCGTTCTTTTTCATTGCAGGTGGCTCAAACGAAGGATTGGCAGACGCCCAATATAATCAACGAGATTTCTACAACTCGACCAATCCGAAAATTGTTGTACCTATCATCCGCCTGACACCTCCCGTCAACGCTACCGGAACAGCCACGTTTACCTACATTGCCGCAGATCAGGTGGTGACCCAATGAAGATCTTGCGATGGAACTCTTTCGTAACGGCCCTGAACGTTATCCGTCATTTTCCGCTGATCATCGGGTTAATGTCAGGCTTTAATACATCTCTCTATGCGCAAACAGCAACCGTAAAAACTGACAGCTACATTCTTACCGTTGAGCGCTGCGTACAATACGTAGAAAGTGCGCAATGGTTTTATCGCGACTACCAGTGGTCATTTTCTATCACGCCCACGCCTTGTGCGAGACGGACACAGCCGGAAGGCACCCCTTATCTGTGGGACGAACTGACCCGCGACTATTCAAACAGTCGCTACTGGAAAAACACTCATGGACTACGCCATCAACTGATCTGCCACCTGGCAATAGCAAGAGATAAGCCGCAGTGGAACCTGGAGCCATGGCGACCTGATGTGGGATATGAAAAAACGTTGGAGGGCGGTTGCAACCATGTTGTTCCTTTACCCGAAAAGGCCCCTTGACTTCTCGAAACACTAAAACGCCACATGCTGATTCCGAACAAGCATTAACCATCACCATGTAGAAACAGCAAAGACCCATCTGACGATTGAGCCAGCGCTTATGAAAAACATCATACTTACTTTACTTGTTATATCCATTTTCGGCTGTACTCAGATCGATAGACAATTGCCTCAGGAGATCGGCGCGACCGGGAACGTACATGCTGCGATGACCGGACCGGAAGTCGTTAACTTACTTACCAATCTTTACAATCAAACATCTCAAAATTGCAACAACTCGGTCACTGCACCGGCGTTCCTGTGCTCAGGGGTCACACTCAGAGTCACCGATAAACAACCAGGTGAAACACATCATGTCTGGAACCCAAGCCCGACGTCCGTCAAAAACGGTGGTGTTTCGTTTTCTTACCTGAGGGAGGATGCAAATATGGGACGCCTTGCATGGGGTAAGAACAACGGCTTCATGTTGTACCCCATCTTTGGCGCACCAGTGGACAAGATCGATCTCGATTACCTTTGCTCCTTTCCCATCGATGGCTGGACCTGGAATCGAACCACACCCTGCGGTCATCACGCCTCGTATCCCTCTCAAAGCCAGCGTTGCCGCAGTGCCGGCGTGACTACAGCGGAACAATGGAAAAGTGCCTGGGATAGTTCACCGACCAATCAACATATCCGGCAATGCGGATTTGACGTGTCGGAGGCGACTGGAAAACCAGCTTCAGTTCCGTTTTATCAATCGGTACGGGCAAGAGGAATGTTGGGCGTTGCCGGACTCAACGAACAAAACGAAATCGTCATCAAGACCTGGCCGCAGAATCTGCAAAATACCCTGCCACTCATGGCCTTCTTTTTTATCGCGGGTGGTGACAATGCCGGTCTTGCGGAAGCCCGGAGCAATCAGAAAGACTTCCGTGACTCAACCACTGCCAGGATCTGGGTACCTGTGATCAGGCTCATACCCCCTTCAACCATGGCTGGGAAGGCGAGTTTTCAATATGTTGCATCGGATCAACTGGTCCTCCCCTGATGCCTCGCTACTAGCTGCCCTGAAGCGCGAGCGCCAGGGCACTGTGCGGCAAATCGCGCCTCCCTCTAGCGCCATCTACCTAAAACAAAGGACACTCTCCCGACTCACATAATGGGAGAACAGGATGCGCACCATCGGCCTTATCGGCGGCATGAGCTGGGAGTCCAGCGCCGAGTATTACCGCCTCATCAACCAACAGGTCCGCGACCGGCTCGGGCCGTTGCGTTCGGCGAAATTGCTCATGTACAGCGTCGATTTTGGCCCTGTCGAACAAGCTCAGCATGCCGGACGCTGGGACGACGCAGCGGCGATTCTGGTGGATGCGGCGCGCCGGCTCGAGGCTGGCGGTGCCGAGTGCGTGGTGCTGTGTACCAACACCATGCACAAGGTGGCCGGGCAGATTCAGGCGGCGATCAATATTCCGTTCTTGCACATCGCCGACCCGACAGGCCAAGCCGCTGTAGCTGCCGGAGCGCTGAAAGTCGGTTTGCTCGGAACTGCCTTCACCATGGAACAGGACTTTCTCAAGGATCGCCTGAGCGCGATGGGATTGACGGTGCTGGTGCCGGACGCCGAGGAGCGCAGCGCCGTGCACCGGATCATCTATGACGAGTTATGCGTCGGAGTAATCAGCGAGGCATCGAGAAAGGTGTATCAGCAGGTCATCGAGTCGCTGACCCAACGTGGCGCCCAGGCGATCATTCTCGGCTGCACCGAAATCGGCCTGCTGATCAAACCCGAGCACTGCGCTCTCCCCTTGCTCGACACCACCGAACTGCATGCGCAGGCGGCGGTGGCGTTCGCGTTGGGCGACTGAGTCAGCCTGACCTGGGCGTGCGACGCAAGCGTGTCATGCTCTGGGTACAGCGATAAATTCTTCACAAAAGTGTTGTATCAGGCACAGACGAAAGTGCCTGATACACTCTCAACCTAGTAAAACTTACAACTCAAATCAGCCAGTACAAAATCGCACTACGGGCAAATTTTTCTCTGGAATTCGCCTCAAAAAAAACACTAGCCGTTAGTCAAATCAAAATCTCCCGACACCTTTTTTTCCGAAGGTGCGCCAGGTGGCGAACTGGAGTGTATGCCCACTACCATTTCAAATTTCCCGGTGATACGTCGCGGCGATGGTGTGGTGCTGACTTCGACCCAGCCCGATTTGGCCTTATACTCAATTGAATGCATGTCCGACCACTCTTTACATTCAACTTTCAACAGGCTAGTAGCCTCATGGCGGCCACTGGGACAGTCCCCATGAAAACCAAGCAAGAACAGACGTTTAGTCTCCATAGTACCGCCGACCCCCTCTTGAACAAAAACTTCAACACTTCCTGCTTTTACATCAAACGATTTCAAGTCTTGCTTTAGTGGCTTTTCCCCCTCCACACGCACATTGAAAATACCAGTCGTGCTTTTTTTACTCTTAAGTTCATCAGCCATGTTCAATCCACCCGAAATAATTAATATTCCTTCCACACTCTATGTAAAAGGCATTAACAACATCACTTTTCCAAGCCACTACGAGCGCTTTTAATAGTGACGCTATCGCCTCCTTTAATACGCCTGAGCACTTCTTCCGACAACTGTCAGACCTGACAGTTGACAACAACTGATTTTCCGAAAAGGCGATGTAAAAAGCGGGATCAATTTATTGATCTGCTGCGACTCATCATGAGTGACGTTTACATGTTTTTATCTAGTTTCAAGAACGCTGAAGAACGCCAGACCGTACGCCACTGCATGCGCAGGCCGAGGTGGCGTTCGCGTTGGGTGACTGAGTCAGTCAGACCTTGGCATGCGGCGCAGACGCGCCATGCTCAAGGTGTCGACCAGGCGGCCGTCCCGCACGGCGTAGTCGCGGAACAAGCCTTCGGTCTCGAAGCCGAACTTGCGGTAGAGCCCGATGGCCGCTTCGTTGTCGGCGTACACCGAAAGCTCGACCCGCTGCAGGTTCATCCAGTTGTCGGCGACGTCCAGCGCCGCCGCCAGCAGTTTTGATCCCACGCCTTTGCCCTGCCATTCCACGGCGACCGCCATGCCTAAATTGCCGGCATGGCTGCGGCGAATTCGCGAGTATTGCTCCAGGCCAATGTTGCCAATGACCGCGCCCTGATGCAGCGCCACCAGTTTCACCAGCCGCTCGTTATCCGATGCCAGGCGTTGGCGCCAGATCTCGGTGGATTGAAACGGCATTTGCAGGACCTGACGGGTGATGGCCGTGTCGTTGTAGAGCGCGGTGATGCCGTCGATGTGGGATTCGCTGAAGCGTTCGAGGGTGATTGCGGAATCGGTGGCGCGCATGGGTGACTCATCCTTGATGCAGACATGGCCGCTTACTCTACAACGCGTTCTTGTGGCATGGCGAGACCCAATGTGGGAGCGGGCTTGCTCGCGAATGCGGCGGCTCAGTTGGCATTGATTTGACTGATCCACCGCTTTCGCGAGCAAGCCCGCTCCCACAGGGACGGTGTCAGCCTTCGAACCAGTCCCGGCGCTCGTTGAAGGTGTTGTGGATCAGCTCGACAATCATCTGCACCTCGGCCTGACCCGCGGTCTCAGCATTGACCGCCATCCACACCTGGCGCTGCATCGGCTGATCGAACAACCCCGATAGCGCGACCAGGCCCCGGTCAAACCGGCTCATGTAATTAGGCAGCAACCCGATGCAGGCGCTGCAACGGATCATCTCCAGCATCAACTCATAAGAATGCAACTGCACCACACCGGCCAGACGCTGATCGACCACGCCATTCCACGGCCGAAAACTCTCGACCTGACGGTCCGGCTGCCATTGCACCAGCATGAAGTCGGCCAGGTCATCGAGGTTGTCAGGCCGGGCCGCGACGCGTGAATACCGTTTGGCGATGTGTGGCAGATAATCCAGTCGCGCCAGACGCTGAGGCTCGTTGACCGGGAAACTCGGGCCCGGCAGCGGGGAATCGGTGCCGGCCAGCCACAGCACCACATCGGCACTGACCGCTTGCAGCGACAGCTCGCTGTCCAGTGTGATGATGTCCAGGCGCACGCTGGCGTTGCGTCGCAACAGCGCGACCAGATCACGGCCAAGGATGTCATGCAGAATCGACTCGGCCACGGCCAGTCGAATCAACGGTTGTTCGATCACCGGCACGTCGTATTCATGAGCCAGGGCGATCAATTGCGCCTGAAGCTGCAACCCTTCACGGCTCAAGGCGAGGCCATTGTCCTGATGATTGAACAGCGAACACTGCAATTGCGTTTCAAGCTGCGCCAGGTGTTTGCGCAACTGGGTTGATTTGATATTGAGGCTGCGGGCCGCCTGCATGAAACAGCCGCAACGGGCGCTGACCCGGAAAGACTGCGCCAGCACCGGATCGATACCGGCGGCGCGGGTGGATTCCATGAATGACATCTATGACTCCTTGTCGCTCTATCCTTGAAGCCCTCATCCTGCGCAGCGTTTATGAACCTGACGTGACAGCCGCAGCGGAAAATCGATTCAGCCGCCGGGGGTTTGCCGAAAACTCACCGCCAGGCGATTCCAGCTGTTGATGGTGGTGACCGCGATGGTCAAGTCGACCATTTCGCTTTCGCTGAACTGCTCCCGGGCCAAGGCGTAGACGTCATCCGGCACATGGCTTTCAGAGAGCAACGTCACCGCTTCGGTCCAGGCCAGCGCCGCGCGTTCGCGAGGGTTGAAGAAGCCGCTGTCGCGCCACACCACAATCGAATACAAGCGCCGATCCGTCTCGCCGAGGCGCCTCGCGTCCACCGAATGCATGTCGGTGCAGAAGGCGCAGCCATTGAGTTGCGAGGCGCGGATCTTGATCAGGTGCAGCAGCGCTGGCTCGATGCTGAGGTTGCTGGTCAGCGCCTCCATGGCAATCATCGCTTTCATCGCCTTGGGCGATGCGCTGTAGTAATCCAGGCGGGAACTCATGGGGGCGGTCTCTTGGATCGAGTAGAGACCTCCAAGGTAGGCGCTGACACGCGGACGTTACAGATCCAATTCGGCGAAAAAGCCGTGGACCATTCGCCAGCAGACCAATCCTGGGTTTTTCGCCCACGCAACTTCTGCACAGCGGCTCATGCGGGTAATCTTGCGCGACGCACACGCGCCTCAATCGCCCCAGGAGCCTCGCCGGTATGGAACTTCATGTTGTCATCAACGGCCGCAAGGACCTGGCAGGCCAGTTGTACAACCAACTGCGCAGCGCCATTGAATCCGGTCGTCTGGCAGCCGGGACGCAGCTGCCGCCCAGCCGCTTGCTGGCCGAACAGCTGGGCATTTCGCGCAAGACCATTTCCGACACTTATGCGCAACTGACCTATGAAAACTTCCTCACCGGAGTGATCGGCAAAGGCACCTTCGTCAATGCCCGCACAGCGAAAGCCGCGCCCAAGCAAAGCCATTCGCAGCTGGCGAGCTTTGAGGTAATCGAGTCCTGGCGCACCCTGCCGGTGTTCCTGCGCCACCCGACCCTGGAAGGCTCGTTACGCTACGACTTCATCGGAGGCGCGACCAGCAAAGGTCAGTTTCCGCAGGACGATTGGCGGCGCTGCACCTCCCACGCGTTGCGCCAGATTGCCGCTTCCAAGGGCTTTTACAGCCTGCCCGAAGGCTTGCCGGCGCTGCGCAACGCGATCGCCCGGCATATCGCGTTTTCCCGCGGGGTCAATTGCCAGGATGAAGACGTGGTGGTGTGCAACGGCGCGCAACAGGCGCTGGACCTGATTTCCCGGGTGCTGACGCGTCCAGGCAGCATTGTCGCCATGGAAGACCCCGGCTACCCGCCGGCTCGCCTGTTGTTTGGCACCCACGGGGCGACGGTGATCGGGGTGCCGGTGGATGCTGAAGGGATTGAGGTGGACAAGATCCCGTTGGGCACCCGGCTGATTTACGTCACCCCGTCCCATCAGTTTCCGCTGGGCATGCCGATGAGTCAGGCGCGACGGGTTGCGCTGCTGGAGCGGGCGTACGAGTTGGGCGCGATCATCATCGAGGACGATTACGACAGTGAATTCCGCTACGAAGGGCGGCCTACCGATTCACTGCAGAGCATGGACGAACGCGGCATTGTCGCCTACGTCGGGACCTTTTCGAAAACCATGCTGCCGGAACTGCGGCTCGGTTATGCGGTGTTGCCACCGGCGATTCTTGAAGCCGTCATCCGCGCCAAACAGCTCACCGACCTGCACACCTCCACCCTGCCCCAATGGGCGTTGGCCAAGTTCATCGCCGAAGGCTGCTTGCTCAAGCACATTCGGCGCTGCCATACGATCTACGCCGGGCGCCGCGAACGGATCCTGACGCGCATGGCGGGCGACCTTTCACCCTGGCTGGAACCGGTGCCCACCACGGCAGGGTTCCACATGACAGTTATGTGCAAAGTGCCTGTCGATATTCCATTGGTGATCGAATTGGCGAAAAAGGTCGAAGTCGGGCTCTACGCCATCGACAGCTTTTTCTACCAGCAAACGCCAAGGGCCGGGTTTTTCCTGGGCTTTGGCGCCATCGAAACCCTGGACATCGACATCGCCCTGGACCGTTTGCGTGACATTTTGCAGCAGGTCGCCTGATCGATTGGACTGCGGCTTTATCCGGCGATTGGCTATTGGCGGTCCCAAGGTGCAGGCCTATCCTGCATAAGCGTTATCCCTCAGTGAGCAGGATTCGTCCGGCCTGATTCAGGAGTGTGAGCAATGTCCAACGAAGTGATCAATACCGTAAAGGTGCAGGCCGCCGCCGGCCGCTCGGAAGAACTGGGTAAGCAACTGCAAAAGATTGTAGACACCCTGCGTCAGCAACCGGGCTGTGAATCCTATATGGTCGACCGCTGCCCAGAGGACAGCAACCGCTGGACCGTCAGCGCCCGCTGGCAATCGGAAGCGGCCATGCAATCGCATTTCAATTGCCCTGAAGTACAAGGCTTTATTGGCCTGATCGACAACCAATTGGCTAATTCCGTCGACTTCAACAGCTTTCCGATCCGTTAGAACAAGATCAAAGATCGCAGCCTCGTTGCACTCGACAGCTCCTACAGGTCATTGCGTACTTTGTAGGAGCTGTCGAGTGAAACGAGGCTGCGATCTTTGCTTTTCAGCTGCTGGATTGGTCCCCTCACCTTCGCGAACATTGGCTGTTTGATTGGCCTCACCTGCGGACTATCGTTGGTTCTGACTACTAACCACCGCAGGTGATAACCATGAAAGCTTTGCGTTTCCTTGTTGCGCCGCTTGCCGCCCTTGCCCTGACCATTTCCGCGACTGCCATTGCTCACGAAGGCCCTTCAGAGAAGGTCACGGTTTTGCAGGATGAAGCGTTGAAAAACGTACCCGGCAAAAAAGCCATGATGATCGAGGTCGACTACAAGCCCGGCCAATCCTCGATTGCCCACAAGCATGAAGGCACGGCCATGGCGTACGTGCTTTCAGGCTCGATCACTTCTCAAGTGAAGGGTGAGATAGCGATCACCTACAAGGCCGGGCAGTATTGGTACGAGCCGGCCGGTTCGGAACATCTGATCTCGAAAAACGCCAGCGCGACCAAGCCTGCCAAACTGTTGGTCTTCATGGTCTTGTCCCCCGACGAGAAAGTGTTGATCCCCTTGGAAAACTGATAGCTGAACGAATAGCCATAAATAAAAAGGCCCGAATTAACCTTTCGGGCCTTTTTATTTCCCGGCGTAATGACCGGGCACTGTTTAAATCCAATTAAACTATTGGCCACTCAGGAAGTGCAGTTATTGGCTATTTCATTCAGCAGCGACGGGTTTAGTCTGGACTCACGCCGGATTAATCCGACATTACAACTTTCCGACTCAAGTTGTTTCACTGGAGAAACACCATGAAACTTGCGCTTGTCAGTACATTGACAATGACTGTTCTCTTGACCGGCTGTTCGGTTCCCACCGCGCCCAAAGCAGTGTCTTCGCTGGACGGCCTCTTCACCGAGCCGGTGGGCCGCAGCAGTGCCACTCACGTTCCCAACGGCAGCCAGGTTTCGTTGGGCGTCGTCTACAGCCGCAACACCCAGGACAACCGCGCGTACCTACAGGACTACCAGGCCAACGCCGGCACCGGTTTCGGCCAGAGCCTGCTGGTGCAGTCGATCCACGACGCCTACGTCGCCACCTCAAGACCGGACCAGGCCGTGGACTGGATCAAGGCCTCCCTGCAACGTCAGTTCGGCTCGGTGACCGTGTACCCGGACATGCAAAGCCTCAAAGCGGCGAAGCCCGATGTGGTCGCCATCGTCGACACCCGCAGCCAATTGATGACATCGCGCAGTTCGGATATCGAAGCGAATGTCAGTGCGCAGTTCTATGACGCGAACTTCAATTACATTGGCACTGCACAAGGGCATGATGCCAGAGCGTTGAGTCCGGTATGGGCGGATTACAAACGCAGTGAGGAGATCGTGGCGGATATTAACGAACAACAGAATGTTCAAGTTCGGGCATTGCAAAAGTTTGACCAGTCGCTCAGTAATTTATTGACCAGGCCGACAGATAAAGTGTCGATGCTTGATAACACAACGGGTCGGAAGTTGTATTAAGGCAAATGGCCCCTTCGCGGGCAAGCCTCGCTCCTACAGGGATGCGCAGTCTCTTGTAGGAGCGAGGCTTGCCCGCGAAGAGGCCTGTCCAGACAACACAAAACCTTCAGACAAAAAAAAGCCCCGCATCTCTCAATGCGGGGCTTTTTCATTCAACGCCTGTTCAGGCAGCCGGTTCCAGCTCGGCAGCTGCAGCAACAGGTGCAGGCACTACCGCTTGCCCGCTCAACGCCAGGTCCAGCAGTTCACGGTTGGCCACCGCGTACATGGCGTAGTCAGTGCCGCTGGCGGCACGGATTTCCACCAGCATGGCGCGCCAGCGTTCGATCATGCCGTTGTGCTCTTCCATCCACAGCGCCAGGCGGGTTTCCACGTCCTGAGTGCCGTCTCCCTGTTGCAGGACAGAGATGGTGATCGCACGTTGCTGCCAGTCGACGTCATCACGGAACGCTTCACGGGCCAGGGCCTGCCAGTTGTTTTCAACCGGCAGAGCGCTGATCTGTTGCAGGTACCAGGTGATGTCCAGCGCGCTGCCCACGGCGAAGTAAGCCTTCGCTACGTCCGCAGGGTTCTGGCCGGTCACGTCGGAGGCCTCGATGATCGGCAGCAAGGTGTACAGGTGCGAAGTGCCAGCCACCATGCGTGCGAGCAACTCCGGCACGCCGGCTTCGACGTATGCCTGATAGCGGGCCTGCCAGTTCTCGTGGATCTCGCCACTCAGCAGTTCGTCGAGCTTGAGGCCCAACTCCTTCAGATGCGGACCGAAGTGCGCGACGTCACGGGCAGCGTTCTGCTCGTTGCGACGGGCACGCAGGAACCAGCGTGTGGCGCGACGGCCCAGACGCATCAACTCGTCCATCAGCTCCAGTTGCACGTCGGCGGAGACCTGGTAATCCAGCGCTTCGATCTGACGGAACCAGTGCGGGAGGTGGAAGATGTCACGCACGATCACATAAGCACCGGCCACGTTCGCCGGGCTCATGCCGGTCGACTCTTTGAGTCGTTGAACGAAGGTGATGCCCATGTGGTTCACCAGATCGTTGGCGATCTGGGTGCTGACGATCTCACGCTTCAGACGGTGACGGCGCATGGCGGCGGAGAACTTGCTCACCAGGCTTGGCGGGAAAGCGGTTTCCATGTCGCGCGTCAGGTAGTCGTCGTCCGGCACCTGGGAGTTGAGCAGCGCTTCCTTGAGGTCGATCTTGCTGTAGGAGATCAGCACCGACAGCTCGGCACGGGTCAGGCCGTGGCCTTCCGCGAGGCGTTCGTTGATCGCTTCTTCAGACGGCAGGAACTCGATGGCGCGATCCAGCTTGCCGCGGCCTTCCAGATCGTTCATCAGGCGCTTGTATTCGGCAATCCGCACGAAAGCACGGCGGGCCGCCAGGGACAGGGCCTGAGTCTGCTTGTAGTTGTTGCCCAGCACCAGGTTGCCGACTTCGTCGGTCATGCTCGCCAGCAACTGGTTGCGTTGCTTGTCGGTCATGTCACCGGCCTGAACCACTTCGTTCAGCAGGATCTTGATGTTCACTTCGTGGTCGGAGCAGTCCACACCACCGGCGTTGTCGATGAAGTCGGTGTTGGAACCGCCGCCATTGAGGCCGAATTCGACACGACCCAGCTGGGTCATACCGAGGTTACCGCCCTCGCCCACGACTTTGCAGCGCAGTTCGTTGCCGTTCACGCGCAGTGCATCGTTGGCCTTGTCGCCAACATCGGCGTGGCTTTCGGTGCTGGCTTTGACGTAAGTACCGATACCGCCGTTCCACAACAGGTCCACCGGGGCCTTGAGCAAGGCATTCAGCAGTTCGGTCGGGGTCAGCTTGTCCGCCTGGATGTCGAAGCGCTCTTTCATCTGCGGGGAAATCGCGATGCTTTTCGCGCTACGGGAGAAGATCCCGCCGCCTTCGGACATGATGCTGGTGTCGTAATCCGACCACGCCGAACGCGGCAGGTCGAACAGGCGCTGACGCTCGGCGAAGCTGTTCGCCGGCTCAGGATTCGGGTCGATGAAGATGTGCAGGTGGTTGAACGCTGCGACCAGTTGCAGCTTGTCGGACATCAACAAGCCGTTACCGAACACGTCACCGGCCATGTCGCCGACGCCGACCACGGTGATGCTGTCTTCCTGGACATTGATGCCGCGCTCGCGGAAGTGACGTTGTACGCCGACCCACGCGCCCTTGGCGGTGATGCCCATCTTCTTGTGGTCGTAACCGGCAGAACCACCGGACGCGAACGCGTCACCCAGCCAGAAGCCGTAGTCGATGGCGATGCCGTTGGCGATGTCGGAGAAGGTTGCAGTGCCCTTGTCCGCGGCGACCACCAGGTACGGGTCATCGTCGTCATGACGCACGACGTTGGCCGGCGGAACCAGCGCGCCGTCTTTCAGGTTGTCGGTGATGTCCAACAGGCCCGAGATGAAGATGCGGTAGCAGGCGATGCCCTCGGCTGCGATCTCGTCACGGCTGCCGCCCAGTGGCAAGCGGCGCGGCAGGAAGCCGCCCTTGGCGCCCACTGGCACGATGACCGAGTTCTTCACTTGCTGGGCTTTTACCAGGCCCAGGACTTCGGTACGGAAGTCTTCTTCACGGTCAGACCAGCGCAGACCACCGCGCGCCACGTTGCCGAAGCGCAGGTGCACGCCTTCGACGCGAGGCGAGTAAACGAAGATTTCGAACTTCGGTACTGGCTTCGGCAGCTCTGGAATCTGGTGCGGGTTGAACTTGAAGCTGAAGTAGGACTTGTTCTTGCCGTTCGCATCGGTCTGGTAGAAGTTGGTCCGCAGTGTGGCCTTGATCAGGTCCAGGTAGCGACGCAGGATGCGGTCTTCGTTGAGCACCTGGACTTCGTCCAGCGCGGCGATGATCGCGTGTTCCAGGCGTTGCTGCTTGTCTTCCAGGTCGTCGCTGGTCAGCTTGCGCGCCAGGTAGAAACGGGTCTTGAACAACCGGGTCAACTCGCGAGCGATGTCGGTGTGGTTGTTCAGGGTGCTGGCGATGTAACCCAGGTCGAAGCCCAGGCGGATCTGCTTCATGTAACGGGCGTAGGCGCGCAGCAGCGCCACATCACGCCATGGCAGGCCGGCGGTCAGTACCAGGCGGTTGAACGCATCGTTCTCGGCATCGCCACGCACGATGTGGACGAAGGCGTCCTGCAAGGTGTCGTTGAGTTGCTGGATGTCGAGTTCCAGGCCTTCAGCGGCGGTGAACGCGAAGTCGTGAATCCAGAACTCGCGGCCACTGTTGTGACGCAGGCGGTACGGGAACTCACCCAACACGCGCAGACCGAGGTTTTCCAGGATCGGCAACACGTCGGACAGTGCCAGCGGCGTGTCGGCGTGATACAGCTTGCAGTGCAGCTCGCGCTGACCGGAGACCTGACCCAGTGGCTGATAGAAGCTCATCACCAGTGGATTTTTTTCGTTCAGGCTCAGCAGGTGCTGCATGTCGACCACGGCCGAGTGGGCAGCGAAACGCTCGCGGTAACCGGCCGGGAAGCCTTTCGGGAAATCAGCCAGCACGTTGGTGCCGTGGGCTTCGCCGAAGCTTTCGACGATCAGGCTGGCGTAGTCGTCCTGCCAGCTGCGGCAGGCTTGCACGACTTCTTTTTCCAGCAGGACCGGGTCGATGTCGAGCCGGTTCTTCGGATCGACGCGCAAAATCAGCTGCACGCGAGCCAGCACGGATTCGGAGAAGAAGGTCCAGAACTCGCAATCCGAGGCTTTCAGGCGATCCATCAGCACTTGCTGGATCTTCTGGCGCACTTCGGTGGAGTAGATGTCGCGCGGCACGTAGGCCAGGCAGTAGCAGAAACGGCCGTACGGGTCTTTGCGCAGGAACACGCGGATCTTGTTGCGTTCCTGGATCTGCACGATCGACATCACGGTGCTGAACAGCTCGTCCACCGGGGTCTGGAACAGATCATCGCGCGGCAGCACTTCAACCACCTGCGCCAGTTCCTTGCCCAGGTGAGCCTTGGGCTGGAAGCCGGAACGGCGTTCGATTTCTTCGACCTTGCGGCGGATGTACGGAATGACCCGCACGCTCTCGCCATACACCGAAGAGGTGTACAGGCCCATGAAACGACATTCCTTGATGACTTTGCCGTCGGCGTCGATTTCACGGATCGACACATAGTCCGGGTAAGCCGGACGGTGGACTCGGCTCGGGTGCGCAGCCTTGGCGAACGACAACAGGGTCGGTTCGCGCAGGTAGTTCACGGCGTAGTCTTCGATGCGCAGGTCATCGTAGGTCAGGCCGGTGCGCAGCAGTTTGGTCAGGCCGAGGAAGGAATCCTGGTCGTAGACGATGTGGCCGCCGTCGACTTCATCGCGAACCACGAATTCTTCATAGCCCAGGAACGTGAAGTGGTTGCCCACCAGCCATTCAAGGAAGCTTTTGATTTCGGCTTTTTCTTCTGGATCAACCGCGAACTGGCTGCTGTCCAGGTTGGTCAGGATTTCCTGAACCTTGGCTTTCATCGGTTCGAAATCGGTGACCGCGACGCGGACTTCACCGAGAACCTGCTCCAGCTCTTTGGTCAGGACATTGAGCTCGGCCGCGTTGGCGCAACGGTCGATTTCCAGGTACATCAGCGATTCTTGCAGAATGCCTTCGCCCTGGGTGCCCTTCGGCAGGATTTCCAGCAGATCGCCCTTGCTGCCGCGACGCACGCTCAGCACAGTGGTTTGCAGGGTATGAATGCTGTAGCCGCGACGGTTCAGCTCGGTACGTACCGAGTCCACCAGGAATGGCAGGTCGTGGTGCAGCACTTCGACCGCGGTATGGGTCGACTGCCAGCCGTGGCGTTCGTAGTCAGGGTTGTAGACGCGCACTTGCGGTTGCGCGTGATCGAAGCGCTCAAGCAGGCGCCACGCAGAAAGAGTGCAGCCGGCGAGGTCGGACAACCGACGCTGGGTCAGCTCGTCCAGGGAAATGATGCCGAAGAATTGTTCAGCGAACAGCGCCACTTGTGGCAGTGCCTGTTCACTGATGTGCTGGGCCAGTGCCGCTTGCAGTTGGTGCTGGAAGTCGGCTTTGCTGGCTGCGGTGAAGAACGCCATCTGTGGTACTCCGCTTGGGCTTGTTATTGATGGAAGCGTCGCGTGCAAAACCCCTTTCGGGGCGATCCGTCACCCTGTTCCTGATTCTCGGGCAGAGGAAACAGGATGACAGGTGGGTGAAGCTGGACGAGACACTCAGGTCACATTCACCTTCCATGGATGGCTATCGGCAAAAACGCCTGTGCGATGAATTGCACAATGTCTTTACGGATATCCATTCGATGCGCAGCTTAACGAGTGCGGCAAGGCCTGTGCTTGCGGCGCTGCGACATATTCGGTCATCGGTACGCAGCTGGCGGCATACGCCTCGAACAACACTAGCAGTCGTGCAGGAAAACGGGCGGTTTATCCCCGGTTTTACGGCACATCCGTACCAGAAATGACCAGCAACACACCAAGTGTTCACGACACATCCTCTGACACTCAGCCAAGCAGAAATTCCCGAGGGCTGGCAGAATCGCCTTTTATTGCGTTCTCAACGCTCGCCGAGCCAGGATTTCCCCATGCAAATGACCACCCCCCTCTTGATCGTCAACCCGTGCGATGACGAAGAAGACAACATGGCCATGCTCTGCTGCCACAGCGAACAGGGCGACATGTTCCTGATGACCCGTTACCCGGACGAAGACGAGCTGGAAATCACCCTTGATGGCGAGCCTTCGACGCTGGATGGCGTGAAGGTGACCTTGAGCGCAACTCGCTTGCTGATTGAAATCGCGGCGGCGGATGCGGATGCGTTGAATGGCGATGATTCGCTGGAGATCATTCACAGCACGGATGCGAGTGATCTGGCTGAAGTTGAATTGACCCTGCAGAACATCCTCAAGGGCACCGGGACTTATATAAGCGAGCTTTGATGGTGTCTGGGAGGGCCTCTTCGCGGGCAAGCCTCGCTCCTACAGTGGACCGCGTGTATCTGACAGACGCGGTCACCTGTAGGAGCGAGGCTTGCCCGCGAAGGCGTCCGAAAGCACGCCGCAATTCCCCGCCCCTACAAATCTCCAACAAATTCGCCCCTCATTTCCCACACTTTGCACAAAATGCCGTTAGTCGCCGCCCCCCGCGATGCATTAAAGTAACGCCCCCAGCCCTGGCGTTATTCGAACGTCTTCGGTCACCCTTTCCAGGAACAGTCATCGATGGAACATCGTGAAGCGCTGCTAGCGCTGCGAACCTTTCTTTCAACGCAGATTCTCGGCCAGGAAAAACTCATCGAGCGCTTGCTCATCGCCTTGCTCGCCGACGGCCACATGCTGGTCGAGGGCGCCCCGGGGCTGGCCAAGACCAAGGCCATCAAAGAACTCGCCGAAGGCATCGAAGCCCAGTTCCATCGCATCCAGTTCACTCCCGACCTGCTGCCCGCCGACATCACCGGCACCGAAATCTATCGCCCGGAAACCGGCAGCTTCGTGTTCCAGCAAGGCCCGATCTTCCACAACCTGGTGCTCGCGGACGAAATCAACCGTGCCCCGGCCAAGGTGCAATCAGCCCTTCTCGAAGCGATGGCCGAGCGCCAGGTCAGTGTCGGGCGCAGCACTTACGAGCTGTCGCCGCTGTTTCTGGTGATGGCCACGCAAAACCCGATCGAGCAGGAAGGCACCTATCCGTTGCCGGAGGCCCAGCTCGACCGCTTCCTGATGCACGTCAAAATCGGCTTCCCGGACGCTGCTGTCGAACGCCGGATCCTGCAACAGGCCCGGGGCGAAGCCCTGAACGGTGAAACCAAACCCGAGCGTCGGGTCAGCCAGCAGGCGATTTTCGCCGCACGCAAGGAAATCCTCGGTCTGTACATGGCCGACGCCGTGGAGGAATACCTGGTGCAACTGGTCATGGCCACGCGCACCCCGGCCAAGTTCGACCCCGAGATGGCCGAATGGATCGCCTACGGCGCCAGCCCACGCGGTTCGATTGCCCTCGACCGTTGCGCCCGGGCCCACGCCTGGCTGGCGGGTCGCGATTTCGTCAGCCCGGAAGACATTCAGGCGGTGCTGTTCGACGTATTGCGCCACCGCATCATTCTTTCCTTTGAAGCCGAAGCCGCTGGCATCGATCAGGACCGGGTGGTCCAGCGGATTCTCGACGTCGTAGCCGTCGCTTGACCCCGATGAACGCCCTCCTGCCGCCCGAGCCGGGCATCCGCGTCAGCCTCGCCGAGCTGATCGAGATGCGCCATCGCGTGCGCGAAGTGCAGCTGTTTTCCACGCCGAGCCAGCGCAGCCCGTTGATCGGCCTGCACCACTCCAAGCTGCGTGGCCGTGGCGTCGACTTCGATCAGGTGCGGGTCTATCAGGCCGGCGACGACGTGCGCACCATCGACTGGCGCGTCACCGCCCGCACCCAGGAACCCCACACCAAGCTGTTTCACGAAGAACGCGAACGACCGATTTTCATCATGGTCGAGCAAAGCCGTCGGCTGTTTTTCGGTTCCGGGCTGATGTTCAAATCGGTACTCGCCGCCCAGGCCGCGAGCCTGATTGGCTGGGCCGCCCTGGGCCATAACGACCGGGTCGGCGGGCTGGTGTTCGGTGACAACGAGCACTACGAGATCAAGCCTCGGCGCAGCAAGCAAAGCCTGCTGCAACTGCTGAACCGTCTGGTACGGGTCAATCAGTCGCTGCACACCGAAAGCGAGCAGAACCGCGACTCCCTGAACCTGGCCCTGCGGCGTGCACGGGAAGTGCTGCGTCCAGGCAGTCTGGTGATTGTGATCTGTGATGAACGCGCCTTGACCGAAGGTTCGGAGCAACAGCTAAGTCTGTTGTCACGCCATTGCGACCTGTTGCTGCTGCCGCTGTCCGATCCGCTGGACCACGCCCTGCCTGCCGCCGGGCTGCTTCGCTTCGCCGAACGCGGCGCGCAACTGGAACTCGACACGCTGAATTTCGACCTGCGCCAGACCTACCGCGCCCAGGCCGAAGCCCGTATCGCTCGCTGGGAACTGCTCGCGCAAAAGCTGCGCGTATTGCTGATGCCGTTGAGCACCCAGAGCGAGATGGTCGAGCAACTGCGCGAATACCTGAACCCACAAAAACCGGGGAAAGGTCGATGAGCAGCCTCGATCAACTGCAACCGCTGATCTCCCCGCCGCCCATCGAGTTCTGGCCGCCCGCGCCCGGTTGGTGGCTGTTGCTGTTGTTGCTGCCGCTGATCGGCTTCGGGCTGTGGAAGGCGCGGCGCTTCATCCCGAATAAACGCCCGATCATCCGCGCCGAACAACCGCTGGACCCGGTGCGTATCGCTGCGTTGGCGGAACTCGCGCGGATGCCAAAACCCTACGACGGCGCACCCGCCGGCGCCTGGTTGCAGCAGCTCAACGGCTTGCTCAAACGCCTGTGCCGCAACCACTACCCCTACAGCCAGAGCCACACCCTCAACGGGCGCAAATGGCTGGCGTTCCTCGACAACCGCTGCCCCGCCGCCGGCCTGACTCGCTGGATGGTGCTGGTCGAAGGCGCCTATAAACCCGAATGCAAACTCGACGACAAGGCCATCGCCGGCCTGACTCAAGCCGTCGACACCTGGATTCGCAAACATGTTTGAGTTCGCCTGGCCGTGGATCTTTGCCCTGCTGCCGCTGCCTTGGCTGATGCGCATCGTGCTGCCGGTGGCCGACAGTGGCGAACCGGCGCTCAAAGTCAGCTTTCTCAATGACCTCGAAGGCCTGGCCCGTCGGCGCGCCCGGGCCAACCTGCCGGCGTGGCGCCAGCAAGCACCGTTCATTTTGCTGTGGCTGTTGCTGCTGATGGCGGCGGCGCGCCCGCAATGGCTGGGCGATCCGTTGCCGATTGCCGCCAGTGGTCGCGATCTGCTGGTGGCCGTGGACGTGTCCGGTTCCATGGATTTCCCCGACATGCAGTGGCAGGACGAAGACGTCAGCCGCCTGTCACTGGTCCAGCATTTGCTCGGTGATTTCCTTGAAAGTCGCGACGGTGACCGCGTCGGCCTGATCCTGTTCGGCAGCCAGGCGTACCTGCAAGCGCCGCTGACATTCGACCGGCGCACCGTGCGCGTGTGGCTCGACGAAGCGCGCATCGGCATCGCCGGCAAAAACACCGCGATCGGCGATGCCATCGGCCTGGCCCTTAAACGGCTGCGCATGCGTCCGGCCCAGAGCCGCGTGCTGATCCTGGTCACGGACGGGGCAAACAACGGCGGTGAAATCGATCCACTGACAGCGGCGCGACTGGCCGCCAAAGAAGGCGTGAAAATCTACCCGATCGGCATCGGCGCCGATCCGGAGCAAAGCGGCACCCTGGGTTTCCTTGGGGTCAATCCGAGCCTGGACCTCGACGAGCCGGCGCTGAAAGCCATCGCCCAAGCTACGGGGGGCCAGTACTTCCGCGCCCGCGATGGCAAAGAACTGCAGACCATCAAGGACACCCTCGACACACTCGAGCCGGTGACTCAACAACCGACCCAGGCACGCCCGGCGCAAGCGTTGTATCACTGGCCTTTGGCGCTGGCGTTGCTGTTGAGCATGTTGCTGGTGGTGCGCGAGCGCTGGCCGGATAACCCGCTGCAACGGCTGTTCACCAAGGATCTGTTTTTGCAGACGCAACTGCCTGACTGGCGCCAGCGGCTCAAACGCCTGCGCCTGCGGAGGCGCCGATGAGTGCGCTGTGGCCGTACTGGTTCCGCCCATGGTGGCTGCTGTTGTTGCCGCTGTTGGGCTGGTTGCTCTGGCAACTCTGGCACCGGCAAAAACGCGCCGGGCGCTGGCAGATGATCCTGCCGCCGGCCTTCCACGCCGCATTGCTGAGCGGTGGCAACGGTCGCGACAGCAAGTTGCCGTGGGTCGTCCTCGGCGTGGCGTGGGTGCTGACCGTTCTGGCCTTGCTGGGGCCGAGTTGGGAGCGCGTCGAACAACTCAGTCAGAAGCCCGCCGACCCGCTGGTGGTTGTGCTGGAACTGACCCCGGAAATGCTCGCCACCGACGTCGCGCCGAACCGACTCGAACAGGCCCGGCGCAAGCTGTTGGACCTGCTGCAAGTCCGCAGCGACGCCCAGACCGCGATCGTCGTCTACGCCGGCAGCGCGCACACCTTGGTGCCACTGTCGGACGACCTGTCGACCAGCCGCAATCTGCTGGACGCACTCAAGCCATCGCTGATGCCCGAGGCCGGCCATCGCGCCGATCTGGCGGTGACCAAAGCCCTGGCGCTGCTCAATCAGGGCGATTTGGGTGAAGGCCGGATCCTGTTGATCGGTTCCACCCTGACGGACCTGGAACGTGAAGGCATTCGCCAGGCGCTGGAGAGAAAATCGACGCAGTTTCTGATGCTCGGGATCGGTACCGCCGAAGGCGCGCCGGTCGCGCAAGAGGACGGCAGTTTCCTCAAGGACGATCAGGGCGCGATTCTGGTGCCGCACCTGGACAGTCCGAGCCTGAAAGCCTTTGCCAACGACCTCGGCGGACGCTATCGCCCGGCGCGTCTGGACGATGCCGACTTGCGCGGGCTTGGCCTGCTCGATGGCCCACGCACCTTGCGTAACGACGGCCAGACCTTGCGCCTCGACACCTGGGCCGATCAGGGTTACTGGTTGCTGCTGCCGCTGTTGTTGCTCGCCGCCTGTGCCGGTCGTCGTGGCTGGTTGTTCTGCCTGCCGCTGCTGTTCCTGCTGCCGCAACCGAGCTATGCCTTCGACTTTGAAGACTTGTGGCTGCGCCCCGATCAACGGGGCCTGCATTTGCTCAGGCAGGGCCATCCGGCCAAGGCGTCGCAGCACTTTGAAGATCCGCAGTGGCAAGGCGTGGCGCTGTATGAGGCCGGCGACTTCAGCGGCGCCGCCCAGCGGTTCGCCCAGGGCAACGATGCCCACGCCCACTACAATCGTGGCAACGCCCTGGCTAAAAGCGGTGAGCTGGAAGCGGCGCTGGACGCTTACGAACAGGCACTGGAGCGGCAACCGGATCTGCGCCCGGCACAGACCAACAAGGCGTTGGTCGAGAGTCTGCTCAAGCAGAAAAACGCACCGCCACCGGTCGAGCCGCAGAAAACCGCGAGTGACGACCCCGAGACCACGGCGCAAGAGCCGCCACCGGGTGCTGCCACGCAACCGGCGGACACTGACCATCCGAAATCCGACGCCGAGCAGACCACTCCGGACGCCGGGCAGCAGGCCACGACGCCACCGAAGCCGGGCGCCAATGAAGTCCCGGGCAGCGAACTGGAGGACGAGCAAACCACCACGCCACCGATGCGGCCGGCCAGCGACAATATCGATGGCGAACAGCGTCAGGCGCTGGAGCAATGGCTGCGCAAGATCCCCGATGACCCGGGCGAATTGCTCAGACGCAAATTCTGGTACGAACAGCAACAACATCAGGATCAGGAAAAAACGCGATGACCCGCTTCACCCTTTTCATGCTCGCCCTGCTGCTCTGCACCGCCCAGGCCCAGGCGGCAGCGCTGGTCGCCAGCGTCGATCGCAGTCGCCTGAACTCCGGCGAGACGGTTGAACTGACCCTGGAATCCAACGACGTGACGCAGTTCGGCAAGCCTGACCTGGCGCCGCTGGAGCCGCTGTTCGAAGTGCGCGGCACCCGCCAGGTCAACCAACTGACCACACTGAACGGCGACAACCGCGCCACCACGCGCTGGATCATCACTTTGCTGCCGAAGGAAAACGGCAGCGTGACGATTCCACCGTTGCAGCTGGGCGACGTCCAGAGTCAGCCGATCACCGTGCAAGTGGTCGAAAGCGAAACACAGGACACCGCGAACAAACTGGCGCCGGTATTCATCGATGCCAGTCTCGACCAGACCAGCGTCTACGTGCAGGCCCAGGCGATCCTGACCTTGCGCATCTACCATTCGGTGTCGCTGTACGACGACAGCAGCCTGACCCCATTGCAGATTCCCGATGCGCGCATCGAACAACTGGGCGAGTCGCGCACGTACGAGAAAGTCATCAACAATCTGCGGCATGGCGTGATCGAAATGCGCTATGCGATCTACCCGCAACACAGCGGCGAATTGACCATTCCGGCGCAGATGTTCAGCGCCACGCTTGTGGACGCGCAGCCCGCTCAGGACGCCGCCGCCCAGGCGCCGAAATCCGGGAAACTGATGCGTGTCAGCTCGGCCCCGATTCTGCTGACGGTCAAGGCCAAACCCATTACCTACCCGGCCGACCTGCCCTGGCTGCCGGCTCGCAGCCTGAGCCTGAGCGAAAGCTGGAACCCGGAGCCGGACCATGCGCAGGTCGGTGATTCGCTGACCCGCAGCCTGACCTTGAAGGCCGAAGGCCTGGCCAGCTCACAACTGCCGCCGCTGCCCGCCACCGACGTCAACGGCCTGCGGCGCTACCCGGATCAACCGGTGCTGAGCAACCAGAATACCGAACGCGGTTTGATCGGCAGCCGTGAAGATCGCGAAGCACTGGTGCCGGGCCGCAGTGGCGCCATCGAGCTGCCTGCGGTGGAAGTGGTCTGGTGGAACACCTTCGAAGATCACCTGGAACACAGCAGCCTGCCGGCCCGCAGCCTGGAAGTGGCGAGCAACCCGAGCCTGGTGGTCGATACGCCGATGAGCACCGCGCAAGTGAATGCCGGCGTCGACAGTGAAATCCTGTGGAAGTGGAAACTCAGCACCTTGATCCTGGCCTGCACCACGTTGCTGGGCTTCGGCCTCTGGTGGCGTGGCCGCTGGCAACCGGCCGTGCTGCGTGCCGCACAGACCGGCCCGAGCCCACGCACCGTCCTCGACGAACTCAAACGTGCCTGCCAGGCCAACGATCCTCACGCCACCCGCCAGGCCCTCGACGCCTGGGCCCGGCAACAACCGGAAACCCTTGCCGACATGGCCGCCCGCTTCGTGCCACTGTCCGACGCACTGGACGGCCTGAACGGCGCGCTCTACAGCGAAACCGGCCAGCACTGGCAAGGCGAAGAACTGTGGCGGGCAATCAAGGCGATCCCGATTGCCGAGCGGGTACAGGACCCGGTGGGTGACAGTGGCCTGCCGCCGCTTTATCCGAAATAACCCCAATCCTGCAGGAGCCGGCTTGCTGGCGAAACGAACCTGAATCCCGCGCCGCCCTCTAGGACGCCTTCGCGGGCAAGCCTCGCTCCTACAAGGGTCGTGTCGCCACCCGGTCCTGTAGGAGCGAGGCTTGCCCGCGAAGGGGCCCTTGAAATTGGAGTTGAGTTTGAGGCAGCCATCGCTGGCAACCAGTTCCCGCGGTAGGTTTGATATCGCTTTACCCGTAAACTCTCTCCCCTTTCGCCGCCATCATTTTCCACGCGGCCATTACCTTATTTCCTACGGAGTTCGCCTTGCGTCTGTTTCACACCTCCGACTGGCACCTTGGGCAGAACCTGCACGGCCAGGAACGCGATTTCGAGCACGCCTGCTTTCTTGAATGGCTGTTGCGCCAGCTGAAGCTGGACCAGCCTGATGTGCTGTTGATCGCCGGCGATATCTTCGACACGGTCAATCCGCCGGTCAAAGCCCAGGAACGCCTCTACGAATTCATCGTCAGCGCCCACGAGCAGCAACCGTTGCTGACCATCGTGATCATCGCCGGCAACCACGATTCCGGCTCGCGAATCGAACTGCCTGCGCCGTTGATGCGCCGTTTGCGCACCCATGCGCTCGGCCGGGTCTTGTGGCTGGATGACGGCCAACTGGATGCCGAACGGCTGCTGCTGCCGCTGCCGGATGCCAGCGGTGAAATTGCCGGCTGGTGCCTGGCGCTGCCATTCCTGCGACCTGCCGAAGTGACCGGCGCGCAGCTGGGTGACAACTACCTGCGCGGCATCGGTCAGGTTCATGAATGGCTGATCGAGGCGGCCAATGCCAAGCGCAAGCCGGGCCAGGCGCTGATTGCCATCAGCCATGCACACATGGCCGGCGGTTCGGTCTCGGAAGACTCCGAACGCAGCCTGATCATCGGCAATGCCGAAGCCCTGCCCGCCAGCCTGTTCGGGCCGAGCATCAGCTACGTCGCCCTCGGGCATTTGCACAAACCGCAGAAGGTCAACGGTGAAGAGCGCATCCGCTACAGCGGCTCGCCGATTCCGTTGTCGTTCTCGGAAATCGGTTATCAGCATCAGATTCTCGACGTCACGCTCGACGGCGAAACCCTGGTCAGCGTCGAACCAAAACTGATCCCTCGCGCGGTTAACCTGCAACGCATCGGCCCTGCACCCCTGGCTGAAATCCTCTTGCAACTGGCCGACCTGCCGAACATCGATTTGCTCGCCGACATCCAGCGCCAGCCGTGGCTGGAAGTGCGCGTGCGGCTCGACGAACCGCAACCCGACTTGCGCCACCAGGTTGAAACCGCCCTGCAAGGCAAAGCCGTGCGCCTGGTGCGCATCGCCGCCGAGTACGCCGGCAACGGCAGTCGCGAAGGCGCCGATGACGGCACCACGTTGATTGAACTGGACCAGCTCACGCCCCAGGAATTGTTCAGTCGCGCCTGGCAGGACAGCTACGGCAGCGAGGTCGATGAGCAGACGCTGAAGGACTTTGCCGAGCTGTTGCAGGATGTGCAGATGGAGAGCGAACAACCATGAAAATCCTCGCGATCCGCCTGAAAAACCTCGCCTCCCTGGCCGGACCTTTTGAAATCGACTTCACCGCTGAACCGCTGGCGAGCGCCGGCCTGTTCGCGATCACCGGGCCGACCGGCGCCGGCAAAAGCACCTTGCTCGACGCCTTGTGCCTCGCCCTGTTTGGCGCCGTGCCACGGTTGAGCAATGCCCAAGTGTCTGCCAAAGCGCCGGACGCCGACGGCGAAATCAGCACCGGCGACCCACGCACCTTGCTGCGACGTGGCACCGGCGAAGGCTATGCCGAAGTGGATTTTGTCGGCATCGACGGCCGTCGTTATCGCGCGCGCTGGGAAGCCAATCGCGCCCGGGAAAAGGCCGGCGGCAAGATGCAAATCAGTCGTCAGAGTCTGCGCGACATCGATCAGGATCAGTTGCTGGCCAGTCAGAAAGTCGAGTTCAAAACCCAGCTCGAAGCCGTGCTGGGCCTGAACTTCGAACAGTTCACCCGCGCCGTGCTGCTGGCCCAGAGCGAGTTCAGTGCCTTCCTCAAGGCCAACGACAACGAACGCAGCGAACTGCTGGAAAAGCTCACCGACACCGCGCTGTACACCCGCCTCGGTCGCCGTGCTTTCGACAAAGCTAAAGAGGCTCGCGAAGCACACAAGCTGTTGCAAGATCAGGCCACGGGCGTGACGCCACTGTCACCCGAAGCGCGAACTGAGTTGGATGAACGTTTCAAAGAGGCGCAGCAGCAACTCAAGACCCAGCAAGCGCAGCTCAAACAGCTTGAGTTGCAGCACACCTGGCTCAAGGAGCTGCGCCAGATACAAGATGACCAGCAGAGCGCCGTCGAGCAACTGACCGGCGCCCGGCAGCACTGGGAAAGCCTGGCCGGCGAGCGGTTGAAGCTGACGCGCCTGGAACAACTGGCCCCGCAACGGCACCAGTTCGCCCGCAAAACCGAACTCACCGCCCAGCTCACACCGCTTGCGGCGCAGATTCAGCAACACACCCAGCAGCAAGCCGAGTTGGACGAGCGCAAAGCGCAACTCGAACAGAGCCTGAGCGCTGCGCAGACTGCGCTGGTGGAAGCGCAAAGCCAACACACCGAAAAGGCTCCGCTGCTGCGACAGGCGTTTGAAGCGCAAAGCACCCTCGCCCGGCTGATCAAAGACGCCAGTGCGAGTGCAGAACTCAAGCAGCAGGCAGAACTGGCCAGCACTCAAGGGCAGAACACGATTCACGGCCTGCTTGAGCAACAGAAGCAGGTGGCTGCACGTCTGGAGCGAATTGCCGGGGAGCTTGAGCAAAGCACGCCCCTGGCACCGTTGAGCGAGGCGTGGAACGCTTACCGTGATCGCCTGCAACAGCTGATGCTGATCGGCAATCGCTTGAACAAGGGCCAGGCTGAACTGGCCGCCCTGGAGCAAAGCGCCACCCGCGCTAGCGAAGAACTGACGGCTCAAAAGCAGCACTTGGAAGTGCTCTACAAAGAGGCCGGCGCCGAACCCGAAGCCGTGGCCGAACAGATCCAGTTGTTGGGCAACCTGTTGCAGGACAACCGCAAACAACTGCGAGCGTTCGAAGAACTGACACGCCTGTGGGCCAGCCAGCAGGAGATCGACAAGCGCGGCGCCGAGCTCTCGCAACGCCAGCTCAGCGCTCAGCAGGAACGTGATCGCCTGACCCAGGACGGCGTGAAAACCAAGAACGACCTGGTGGTCGCCGAACAGACCCTGAGCGTCACTCGCGAACTGCTCGAGCGTCAGCGTCTGGCCCGCAGCGCCAGTGTCGAAGAACTCCGCGCACAGTTGCAGGACGATCAGCCATGCCCGGTCTGCGGCAGCCCCGACCATCCTTATCATCAGCCCGAAGCGTTGCTGCAAAGCCTCGGCCGCCATGATGAAAGCGAGCAGGCCAACGCGCAAAAAGCCGTTGACCTGCTCAAAGAAAAACTCACTGATTTACGCGGTGAAGTCGGCGGCTTGATCGCCCAGCAAAAGGAACTGTTGCAGCAGCAGGAACAACTCGCCATCCAGCAACAGGGCCTGACGCCGAGCCTCGAAGCGCATCCGTTGTCCACGCAGTTGCTGGCTCAGGACGCGAGTAAACGCGACGCTTGGCTGGCGCAGCAAAACAGCCAGTTGAACCAAAGCATCACCCAGGATGAACAGCGGCAAACCGCCCTGCTCACCCTCCAACAAGACGCCACTCGCCTTCAGCAGCAACTGCGCAGTGTCGAAGCAGCAAGCCAGCAAGCGACTCAGCACCTGAGCAATCAGCAGCGTGAGCTGAGCAGTGATCGCCAGCGTCTCGACGAAGAATTGGGCGCCTTCAGCACCCTGCTCCCGGCCGAGACGCTGGAGGCCTTGCGCAACGAACCGGCGGCGACCTTCATGCAGCTTGACCGGCAGATCGTCCAGCGTCTGGAGCAACTTGACCAACGACGCGATGAGCTCGGCGAACAGCAACAACGTCAGCAGACGCTGGAAAAAGAACAGGACCGGCAACTGGCTCGCATCCAGGCACTGGAAACGGCTCAACAACAGTTCAGCGTCCTCGCCGAGCAGCAACAGGCTTGCCAACAACAGCTGACGCAATTGCTCGGCGAACACAGCAGCGCCGAACACTGGCAGCAGCAACTGGACCAAGCCGTCGAACAGGCGCGCAATGCCCAGGCAACGGCCAGTCAGGAACTGCAAACAGTGCGCACGCGGTTGGTCGAACTGGCCGCCGAACTCAAAGCCAAACAAGAGCGCCTGCTGGCTCTGGAAACCGAAGACCGCGAACTGAGCGCGAAGATTGCCGACTGGCGTGCCCTGCATCCGGAGCTCGACGATGGCGGACTGGAAGCGCTGCTGAGCGTCGACGATCAACAGGTCAGCGAGCTGCGGCAGCACTTGCAGCAAAGCGAAAAAGCCATCGAACAGGCCAACGTGCGCTTGCAGGAACGCGATCAGCGCTTGCTCAATCACCAGGCGCAACACAACGGCAATCTCGACGCCGAGCAACTCGCCACGGCGCTGGCAGACCTGCAAAACCTGTTCGCCGCCAGCGAACACCGTTGCGCCGAACTGCGTGCCGAACAGGCCGAGGATCAGCGTCGGCAGAACGCCAATCAGGCCCTGGCGCAGCAGATCGCCGATGCGTACAGCGAGTATCAGCGCTGGGCCCGTTTGAATGCGTTGATCGGTTCCGCGACCGGCGACACCTTCCGCAAAATCGCCCAGGCCTACAACCTCGACTTGCTAGTGCATCACGCCAACGTACAGTTGCGGCAACTGGTGCGGCGCTATCGCCTGAAACGCGGTGGCAGCATGCTCGGGTTGCTGGTGATGGACACTGAGATGGGCGACGAGCTGCGCTCGGTGCATTCGTTGTCGGGCGGCGAGACGTTCCTGGTGTCGTTGGCCTTGGCCCTTGGCTTGGCGTCGATGGCCTCCAGCACACTGAAAATCGAATCGCTGTTCATCGACGAAGGCTTTGGCAGCCTTGATCCGGAATCCCTGCAACTGGCCATGGATGCGCTGGATGGCTTGCAGGCGCAGGGCCGCAAGGTCGCGGTGATTTCCCACGTGCAGGAAATGCATGAGCGAATTCCGGTGCAGATCCAGGTCCACCGCCAGGGCAATGGCCTGAGCACCCTGGAGGTGAAATGAATACGCTGTATTCGTTCCGCCGTTGCCCTTACGCCATGCGAGCGCGCATGGCGTTGCGCTATTCAGGCGTTGCGCTGCAGATTGTCGAAGTCAGCCTGAAGGCCAAGCCTGCCGAAATGCTCGCGCTATCGGCCAAAGGCACGGTCCCGGTGTTGAGTGTCGACGGTCAGGTGATCGATGAAAGCCTGGCGATCATGCACTGGGCCTTGGCGCAGAATGATCCGCAGGACTGGTTGCTCAAGGATGATCCTGCCGGGCAACAACTGATCGCCGCGTTGATCGAAGAGAACGATCAGGCGTTCAAGGTGCATCTGAATCGCTACAAGTACGCCGAGCGTTACCCCGAGCAGCCGATGACGTTTTATCGGACGCAGGGCGAGGTGTTCTTGCGCAAGCTGGATGAATTGCTGGAGGGGCGCGACTACTTGTTGACTGACCACCCGAGCCTCGCGGATGTGGCGTTGATGCCGTTCATACGGCAATTCGCTCATGTCGATCGCGAATGGTTCGGGCAGACGCCTTACGTGCGGTTGCAGGCGTGGTTGCAGCGGTTTCTGGAGTCAGAGCTGTTCACCGCAATCATGAAGAAGTAACCAACCTCTGCGCTCCTACAAGGGGCGGTGTCAGGCGAATACTTCGCACATTTCAAGAACGGAACAATCAACCTGGAACGGCCCGAAGAAATCGTCTTGGCGTTTCATGGGTGGATTTCCGGCCAGCAGGCCCAGCGCTTTTGCGGTTTCGATGTTACGCGCAAGGTTGTGATTGGCTTCGATGGACCGCGCAACGGACCCCGCCGAGCCCTGCCCGATCCCCAACAGTGAAGCGCCATTGGTCATGAACGCCAGAAAGGCGATGACCCAGAGTTTGCCTCCTTTCATGCCCCTGCCACTCCCGCCAAGTCGTCGTGATCGACCCCTGCGTTTTGGGCGCGGTGTTCGAACTGGATGGCGGGATAAGCGACCTGAACGGGAGCTTCAAACGTGTGTTGCGATTGCGCCGAAATGCTGACGACCAGTACCAGGGCCACGTAAAGACCTATGGCCAGGTAGGCGCCGTATTTGGCAGAAGTGAGGATTGAGCTGGCCATGGTGATCTCCGTGGGCATGTTTCAGAGCCCACAGAATCGATCAAAAAAGCTGTGACAACCACTCAGGGTTTTCCATAGTAACCATCAGCTTCGTTAATCATTAAGCCAGTCTATTTCAGTCTTCAATAAAACTCATCAAGCGCTCACGGGCCGCATCCGGCTCGTCTGGAACGGGCTGGGCAGCCGAAAGAATGGGGGTGGAATAGAGAAAAAGAAGAACCACTGCCAGACGCATCGCCATGCTGTCGATCCTTGTTATCAGATAAGGAGTCAAAAACTCAGCGTCGAATCTAAACGCATGGCTATGTGATATCAAGCGCTTGATTGATGGCAATGTGATGCTGTCGTAAACGCGTTATGCAGGAGCGACATCACTCAGGTTTCTCGACGCTGTTCAGCCCGATCGACGCAAGTGACTTCGCTCCTGCATAAAAGGTGCAGGGCTTGAATTTCAGGCTTGGGTCTTGTGATCCAGTGCCGCGTAGAAGTTGGCGCTCTGTTGCAGGTATTTCTGGGTGTAGCTCTGGGTGTGGGATTTTTTGTCGCTGATTTCAACGTTGGCGCTGGCTGGCAGAGCAACGGTGGCAGAGATGGCGGATGCGGCGATGATGGAGAAGAGATTGAAGTTCATGGCGGTATTCCTCGGATTCAGTTGGCTTGCTTGCCCGGTGGGGCCGTGAAGCAAACTTAACCTTCGAGGTTGGCGCCTTGAAATCTTTTGTAGCATTAGCAGATATCAGTCTCATTAATACAAGGGTGCAGGCCCCATCAACCGGGGCCTGCGGCCTATTGACGCACCAGGAACTTGAGGTCGCTCGGGGCATCCATCGGCAGTTTCTGCACGGTTTTACCCAGCAGACCGCTCTTGGCATCGCGTTCGACGACGACAATCTGGTTGCTCTTCTGATTGGCAATCAGCAAGAACTTGCCACTCGGATCAAGGCTGAACTCGCGCGGGTGATCACCGTCCACCGAACGACGCTGCAGCTCCTTGAGGTGGCCGCTCGCAGAGTCGATAGCAAACACCAGCAACTGATTGGCGGTGCCACGGTTGCTGACGTAGAGGAACTTGCCATCAGCCGATGCGTGCAGTGCCGCGGCAGCCTTGTCGGAGACCGGCTGACCTGCCGCCAGATCGACCATTTGCGTTTGCTCGAGCTTGCCGTCCTGGTAATCGAACACCGCGACCTGCGCGCTCATTTCCATGGTCAGCCAGGCGTGTTTGCCATCGGCGCTGAACAGCAAATGACGCGGCCCGCTGCCGGCTGGCATCGCAACTGAGGCCGGTGTGGCGGCTGTCAACGGCAGCTCCGGGTTGGACTTTGGATCGAAGCGGTAGACAAAGACCTTGTCGGCACCCAGGTCGTTGGAGAACACGTACTTTCCGTCCGGCGATGAAACCGTCGAATGCACATGCGCCGACATCTGCCGCTCGGGATTGACCCGACTCGCCGGATGACTGCTCATCTGCACCACAGGTTTGAGCTTGCCGTCGGCGCCGACCGGCAACACCGCCAGTGTGCCGCCCGGGTCTTCAACCACCGAATAATTGCTGACGAACAAGTGACTGGCGTCACCGCTGAGGCTGGAATGCGTAGGCTCGTTGCCCAGGCTTTGCACCTGATTGATCAGGCTCAGTGCATGGGTCTTGGGGTCAATCGCATAACTGCTGACGCGTCCGACCGGGTCTTTCTGTCCCGGGCCGTTTTCGTTGACCACGAACAGGCGCTGCTGATCGTTGGAAACGGTCAGCCAGGACGGGTTTTCACTGGTGACCACTTGCAACGGCTTGGGGTTGATCTGGCCTGTGGCGCTGTCGAAGTTCAGGCGATAAATCCCCTGACTTTGCCCCGCTGTGTAGGAACCGACCAGCAATTGATAGTCGTCGGCCGATGCTGCCTCAATGCCCATCGCGCCGATGCTGCCGGCCATCAACAGTGGCCAGAGCTTATGCATCCTCATTCCCTTCTTCCTCGTCGTCATCACCGCGGAACGCGGTCATGCACACCAACCGGTGTTCGCCGGAAGCACCGGTGATCAGCCAGCTTTGCAGGGTTGAATCGAAGGTCGCGGCCTCGACCTCGGCGGGAGTGAATTCCCAGTGCTTGGACACGCGGCCGTCGAGGAGCTCGATGTGCAGATTGTCGTCTTCATCGAGGGAGAATTCGAAGGCGTGCAGCCCGTCGATTTCCACCATATCGCAGTGTTCGAGGGTGGAGATCAAGGTGTCGGTTGCGGCAGTCATGGCAGTCAATCTTTGAAGGGAAAGACGCAATGATAGCTCAATGTGGGAGCGGGCTTGCTCGCGAATGCGGAGTGTCAGTAGACACATGTATTGACTGATACACCGCTTTCGCGAGCAAGCCCGCTCCCACAGGGGGGGGCTCGGCTGTTAGAGAGCGTCGCGGGAGGGTTTGCCGTCCACCAGGCGTTGGATTCGCAGTGGGTTGGCGTTCTTCAACGGTTCTGGAAGCAAGCTGTCCGGATAGTTCTGGAAACACACCGGCCGCAGGAAGCGATCAATCGCCAACGTGCCCACCGACGTGCCGCGCGCATCGGAAGTCGCTGGATACGGCCCGCCGTGGACCATCGAATCACAGACTTCAACACCCGTCGGATAGCCATTGAGCAGGATCCGCCCAACCTTTTGCTCAAGCAATGCCGTCAACTCGCTGAACTGTTCGAAGTCCGCCGGTTCACCAATGATCGTCGCCGTCAGCTGCCCGTGCAGGCCGTTCAACGCGGCACTGAGTTGTGCCTGATCCGCGACTTCGACGAACACCGTGGTCGGACCGAACACTTCTTCCTGCAGCACTTCATCGCCATTGATCAACAGGCTGACGTCAGCCTTGAACAACTGCGGTTGCGCCTGATTGCCTTGCTGCGGGCTGCCAGCCAGATGCTCGATGCCCGGGTGAGCGAGGAGTTTTTGCAGGCCTTTGCCATAGCTGCTCAAGGTTCCGGCGTTGAGCATCGTCTGCGCCGGCTGATCGCCGATGAGCCCCGCCATCTGTTGCACAAACGCGGTGAATTGCGGCGAGCGAATACCGATCACCAGACCCGGATTGGTGCAGAACTGTCCGCAACCCTGCACCACCGAAGCGGTCAGTTCGCGGGCGACGGTGTCTGCCCGAGCGTCCAAGGCCTGCGGCAACACGATCACCGGGTTGATACTCGACATCTCGGCGAACACCGGGATGGGTTGTGGACGTGCGGCGGCCATGTCGCACAACGCGCGGCCACCCTTCAGCGAACCGGTAAAACCGACCGCTTGAATCGCCGGGTGCTTGACCAGCGCTTCGCCGACTCCGCCGCCGTAAATCATGTTGAACACACCGGCCGGCATGCCGGTTTTTTCCGCTGCGCGAATCAACGCATCAGCGACCTGTTCAGCAGTGGCCATATGGCCGCCGTGCGCCTTGAACACCACCGGGCAACCGGCGGCCAGCGCCGATGCGGTGTCGCCGCCCGCCGTGGAGAAGGCCAACGGAAAGTTGCTCGCGCCAAACACTGCGACTGGCCCAAGACCGATGCGGTATTGGCGCAGGTCCGGCCGGGGCAGCGGTTGGCGATCCGGCAATGCCTGATCGATTCGAGCGCCGTAGAAATCGCCGCGACGCAGTACTTTGGCGAACAGACGCATCTGGCCGCTGGTGCGCCCGCGCTCGCCTTGAATACGTCCGGCAGGCAATGCCGTTTCACGGCAGACAACCGCGACAAAATCATCGCCCAAGGCGTCGAGTTCGTCGGCAATGGCATCGAGAAATTGTGCGCGACGTTCCGCGCTCAGGCTGCGATAAGCCGGGTACGCTGCGGCGGCGGCCTTGGCGGCGGCATCGACTTCTTCAGGTGTCGCCTGGAAGAAATCATGAGGCAAGGCTTCGCCGGTGCTGGCGTCGACACTTTGCAGTTTGACGGTGCCGGCAGCGCTGCGCTGGCCGCCAATGTAGTTGTGACCAAGAATCTGGGTCATGCGTGTCTCCTTTAAAGGGTGCCGACGGTGCCGGGCTCGAACGCTGCTTCAACCGGTGCAATCCCGTTGATCAACGGCGCGCCGAACTCGGCCTGACTGATCTCGAACACGTCACCCGGTCGGGTGCGAATGCCGTCGGCAAAGGACAGGGTCGCGGTGCCGAAGAAGTGGATGTGCACGTCCCCTGGACGCAGGAACTGGCTGTACTTGAAATGGTGGTACTCGAGGTTTTCCAGGCTGTGGCACATGTTGGCCTCGCCGCTGAGGAACTCGTTCTGCCACAGCACTTCACCGTCACGCAGGATGCGGCTGGTGCCGGCCAGATGCTGCGGCAGTTCGCCGACGCGAAGTTCCGGGCCATAGCTGCAACTGCGCAATTTTGAATGCGCCAGGTAGAGGTAATTCTTGCGCTCCATCACATGGTCGGAGAACTCGTTGCCCACCGCGAATCCGAGGCGATACGGCTTGCCGTCGTGGCCGATGACGTAGAGGCCACTGAGTTCGGGTTCTTCACCCGCGTCTTCGGCAAAGGGCGGCAGCGGGAACGGGTGGCCCGGACGCACGACGATGCTGCCGTCGCCCTTGTAGAACCACTCCGGTTGTACGCCGGCTTGCCCAGCCGCCGGTTTACCGCCCTCCACGCCCCATTTGAAAATGCGCATGGTGTCGGTCATCGCGGCTTCGTCGCCGGCCTGCTGGTGCATTTTGTCGCGGGCCGAAGCGCTGCCGAGATGGGTAAGGCCCGTGCCGCTGACCAGCATGTGCGCCGGGTCCGGGTGATCCAGCGGTGGCAGGATTCGCAATTGGGCCAGCAGCTCTGCGTAATCATGGCTGATGCCCAGGCCCAGGTTTTTCACCTGCTGCTGCAGATTGACGCCCGCCTCGATCGCCGCCAGGGCCAGATCACGGACAGTGCGCGCATCCTGCACTTCGCGGATCAGCCCCTCCTCGACGACGCCTACGCGACGCTCGCCGTTACTCAGTTCGAACTGCACTAAACGCATGGATTTTCTCCTGTAAACAAAACTAGAAAACACCGCAAAGCTAATGTGGGAGCGGGCTTGCTCGCGAAGGCGGTGTGTCAGCCAACATCAATGCTGAATGTTCAATCGCATTCGCGAGCAAGCCCGCTCCCACAATGGATCGGTGTGAATCTTCAGGTACGGGTCGCACCGCGCGCACTGGCGGCAAACTGGTCCGCCGACAGCACATGCTTGCGCTCCAGCAACCGATACACCACACCCGTCAACACCAGTCCGAACACCATCACCCCTGACAGGAAATACAGCCCCGAGGCCAGGTTGCCGGTGTATTCCTTCAGCGCACCGATCACGAATGGGCCGATGTAGCCACCCAGGTTGCCCACCGAGTTGATCAACGCGATCCCCGCCGCCGCACTCGCCCCGGCAAAGAAACGACCGGGCAAGGTCCAGAACACCGCCGTGCAGGAAAACAACGCAAACGCCACCAGGCACAACGCCGCGAGTTGCAGCACCGGCACCGTCAGCCAGGCACTGAGGAACAAGCCGATGGCACCCAATACGTAAAGCACCGCCAAGTGGCCGTAGCGATCATTCAAGCGGTCGGAACTGCGCGGGATGATCAGCAAACCGATGATCCCAAAGATGTACGGCACCGATGACACGAAACCGGTCACTAGATCGGTGCCGCCAAACTGTTTGATCAACGTCGGCAGCCACAGGCCCAGGCCATAAATGCTCAAGGTCACCGGCAGATAAAACAGCGCCAGCAGCAACACGCGTTTGTCTTTCAGGGCATGCAGCGGATTGCCGTGGCGGGTCTGGCCGTATTCCTCGAGGTCTTTTTTCAGCTCGCCGGTCAGCCAGTCTTTCTCGGCCTGGTCCATCCATTTCACCTGTTGCGGGCCATCAGGCAGGTAACGCAACACCGGCCAGGTCAGCAGGATCGCCGGGGTGCCGATCACGATGAACAGCCACTGCCAGCCGTGCAGGCCGAGGATGCCGTCCATGCCGAGCAAACCGCCGGACACCGGGCCGGTGATCATCATCGCAATGGGTTGGGACAGGATAAACAGCCCGAGGATCTTGCCGCGATGGCGAATAGGGAACCATTGGGTGATGTAGTAGAGGACGCCCGGGAAGAATCCGGCTTCGGCCGCGCCGAGCAGAAAGCGCATGACATAGAAGCTGTGCGGCCCCTGGACGAAGGCCATGCCGATGGTGATGGCGCCCCAGGTGACCATGATCCGCGCGAACCAGCGCCGGGCGCCGAAGCGGTCGAGCATCAGGTTGCTGGGGATTTCCAGCAGGAAGTAGCCAATGAAGAACAACCCTGCGCCGAGACCGTAAGCCGCATCACCCAGGCCAATGTCGGCGCCCATGTGCAGCTTGGCGAAACCTACCGCGGAGCGATCCACATAGGCGATCAGGTACAGCAGGATCAGGAAGGGAATCAGTTTCAGCGTGATGCGACGAATAAGCCGCAGTTCCTGGCTCATGAGATCGGTCTCCGATTGTTGTTGTTATAGAACCTCGGGGGACGCCTCTCGCGGAAAACCGCCAGGGCCATCCCTCCGTTGAAAGCGACTATATAGTAATACTAATTACCCAACAACACTTCCAAAGAGACGAAATTGCGCTTATGTTACGCCTTAGCTCGAACAATATAGTCATACAATAAGAGAATCGATCATGTCTGATAAGAAACCCAACCTGCGCTCCGCCCAATGGTTTGGCACCGCCGACAAAAACGGCTTCATGTACCGCAGCTGGATGAAGAATCAGGGCATCGCCGACCACCAGTTCCATGGCAAGCCGATCATCGGCATCTGCAACACCTGGTCGGAACTGACCCCGTGCAACGCGCATTTCCGCCAGATCGCGGAGCACGTCAAACGCGGGGTGATCGAGGCCGGTGGTTTTCCTGTGGAATTCCCGGTGTTCTCCAACGGCGAATCCAACCTGCGCCCCACCGCCATGCTCACCCGTAACCTGGCGAGCATGGACGTTGAAGAAGCAATTCGTGGCAACCCGATCGATGGCGTGGTCCTGCTGACCGGTTGCGACAAAACCACCCCGGCGCTGTTGATGGGCGCGGCCAGTTGCGACGTGCCGGCGATCGTCGTCACCGGCGGGCCGATGTTGAACGGCAAGCACAAAGGCCAGGACATTGGTTCCGGCACCGTGGTCTGGCAGCTCAGTGAACAAGTGAAAGCCGGCACCATCACCATCGACGATTTCCTTGCGGCCGAGGGCGGCATGTCCCGCTCGGCGGGCACCTGCAACACCATGGGCACCGCGTCGACCATGGCCTGCATGGCTGAAGCACTGGGCACGTCCCTGCCCCACAACGCAGCAATTCCAGCGGTGGATGCGCGGCGTTATGTGTTGGCGCACATGTCCGGCATGCGTGCGGTGGAGATGGTCCGCGAAGATCTGCGGCTGTCGAAGATCCTGACCAAGGAGGCCTTCGAGAACGCCATCCGTGTGAACGCCGCCATCGGTGGCTCGACCAACGCCGTGATCCACTTGAAAGCCATCGCCGGTCGCATCGGCGTCGAGCTGGACCTGGATGACTGGACCCGGATGGGGCGCGGCATGCCGACCATCGTCGACCTGCAACCGTCCGGACGCTTCCTGATGGAAGAGTTCTACTACGCCGGCGGCCTGCCAGCCGTGCTGCGCCGCCTCGGTGAAGCCAATCTGATCCCGCACCCGAACGCCTTGACCGTCAACGGCAAGACCCTCGGCGAGAACACCAAGGACGCGCCGATCTACGGCCAGGACGAAGTGATCCGCACCCTCGACAACCCGATCCGCGCCGACGGCGGCATCTGCGTGTTGCGCGGCAACCTCGCGCCACTGGGTGCGGTGCTCAAGCCGTCCGCCGCCAGTGCCGAACTGATGCAACATCGCGGGCGTGCGGTGGTGTTCGAGAACTTCGACATGTACAAGGCACGGATCAACGATCCGGAACTGGACGTCGATGCCAATTCGATTCTGGTGATGAAGAACTGCGGGCCGAAGGGTTATCCGGGCATGGCTGAAGTCGGCAACATGGGCTTGCCGGCCAAGCTGCTGGCTCAGGGCGTGACGGACATGGTGCGCATTTCCGACGCGCGCATGAGCGGCACGGCGTATGGCACGGTGGTTTTGCACGTAGCGCCTGAAGCCGCGGCCGGCGGACCTTTGGCGACCGTGAAGGAAGGCGACTGGATTGAACTGGATTGCGCCAACGGGCGTTTGCACCTGGACATCCCCGACGCAGAACTGGCGGCGCGCATGGCGGATCTGCAACCGCCGCAGCAATTGATCGTGGGCGGCTATCGCCAGCTGTACATCGACCACGTACTGCAAGCGGATCAGGGTTGCGATTTCGACTTCCTCGTCGGTTGCCGCGGCTCCGAAGTGCCCCGCCACTCTCACTAACCCCATAAAACCCTGTGGGAGCGGGCTTGCTCGCGAAAGCGGTAGCGCATTCAGCACGTTTGTTGACTGACACACCGCCTTCGCGAGCAAGCCCGCTCCCACATTTTTGATCTTCATCTTATTCAGGACCGTGCTTGCTCTGGCGACCGTCCGCGCCGCGCCTGCTATCATGCGCGGCATCTCCATCGCACAGGATCGCGCCGTTCCCCATGGATTACCGCAAACCCTCCGACCGCAAAAGCATGCACTCGCGCATCGTCCAGGAACTGGGCATGCAGATTGTTTCCGGGCGCTTCAAGCCGTGTGACAAACTGCCTGCCGAAGCGCTGCTCTGTGAGGAGTACGCGGTCAGCCGCCCGGTGCTGCGCGAAGCCACCCGCGTGCTGGTTGCCAAAGGCCTGGTGTATTCCCGTCCGCGGGTCGGCACCGTGGTCAAGCAGCGCAAGGAATGGCACATGCTCGATCCGGATGTGCTGCACTGGCTGATGCAAAGCAGCCCGCAGAATGAATTCTTCGACCTGCTGACCAGTGTGCGCGCTATCATCGAACCCGCTGCCGCTGCCCTCGCCGCGCAATTCGCGACCGACGCCGACATCGCCTCCATCGGCGAAGCCTACCAGCGCATGGAAGCTGCGCCGACGCCTGAAGCGCTGTTGCAACCGGACCTGGATTTCCACAGCCGCATTGCCGATGCGACCCACAACGACCTGTTGGCCAACCTGTGCAACATGCTGTCGGTGGCGATTGCTGAAGCGCTGAAGCATTCCAACCAGCGGCCGAACCTGCATGAACTGGCACTGCCTCGGCACAGGGCGATTCTCACCGCGATCGAGAACCGTGATGCGCTGGGTGCGCGGCATGCGACGCTCGTGCAGCTGGACGATGCGCGCAGCGCACTGAACGTCGTGCTCGGCACCGATCCCTCCTAAACACCACAATCCCCTGTAGGAGCGAGGCTTGCCCGCGAAGAGGCCGTCACTTCACGAGTAATATCTACTGATACACCGCTTTCGCGGGCAAGCCTCGCTCCTACAAAGGTTGGGGTGAAATTCGGGATGTAAAAAAGCCGCAACCTGGGTTGCGGCTTTTTAGTTTCAGCCAGGGATCAGTGAGCGAACAGCGAGTTGCCCTTCTGCCCCGCCAGCTTTTCCGGCTTGATCAGGAACCGCGCCAGTGCCGGCAGCAGCCACAGCGCACCGAACATGTTCCAGAGCAGCATGAAGGTCAGCATCAGACCCATGTCGGCCTGGAACTTGATGGCCGAGAAGATCCAGGTGCACACGCCGATCGCCAGGCACAGGCCGGTGAACAGCACCGCTTTACCGGTGGACTTCAGCGTCTGGTAGTACGCCTCTTGCAACGGCAAGCCCGCACGCAGGAAGCTTTCCAGACGGCTGTAGATGTAGATGCCGTAGTCCACGCCAATCCCCACACCCAGCGCCACCACCGGCAAAGTCGCGACTTTGACGCCGATGCCCATGAAGGCCATCAGGGCGTTGCCGAGTACCGAGGTCAGCACCAGCGGCAGCACGATGCACAAGGTCGCCGCCCAGGAACGGAAGGTGATCATGCACATGGTCGCAACACAGATGTAGACGAGGATCAGGATGGTCAGCTCGGATTCCTTGATCACCTCGTTGGTGGCCGCCTCGATGCCGGCGTTACCCGCCGCGAGGATGAATTCCAGGCCATCTTTGTTGTTCTCTTTGGCGAAGTCCTGCACGGCATGCACCGCACGATCCAGGGTGGCGGCCTTGTGGTCGTTGAGGAACACCAGCACCGGCGCCAGGGAGCAACTGTTGTTGTACAGGCCATCGGCACGGGCGATGGAGTTGTTCAGTACGTCAGGGTTGCGCGACAGGGTTTCCCATTTCAGGTTGCCTTCGTTCATGCCCTTGATCATCTGCTTGGATACGGTCACCAGGGAAATCGCCGACTGCACGCCCTCGGTGTTCTGCATCTTCCACATCAGCTCGTCGATCGGCGCCATGGCTTCGTAGCGCGAGCAGCCTTCGGACTTGGTCTTGACCATCACCACCAACACGTCGGAACTGGTGGAGTAGTTGCTGATGATGAAGTTGTTGTCCTTGTTGTAACGCGAGTCCGGACGCAACTCGGGAGCGCCCTGATCGAGGTCACCGATCTTCAGGTTCTGGCTGTACCAGAGGCCGCCACCGAAGGCCAGCAAGGCCAGGACGATCGACACCGGGGCGACTTTCGGGCTGGCGAAGCTCGACAGCAGGCGCCAGAACGGGTGTTCGCGGTGTGCGTCTTTCTTGCTGCGCTCGACGGCGCGTTTACTGATGCCGACGTAGGAGATCGCCACCGGCAGCAGGATCAGGTTGGTGAACACGATCACCGCCACACCAATGGAAGCGCCGATCGCCAGTTCACGAATCACACCGATGTCGATGATCAGCAGCGTGATGAAACCCACCGCGTCCGCCAGAATCGCGATCATCCCCGGCAGGAACAGTTGACGGAATGTGCGTCGTGCGGCGGTCAACGCGTTGTCCGCTTCACTGGACTGCAGGGCGATGCCGTTGATCTTCTGCACGCCGTGGGAAATACCGATGGCAAAAATCAGGAACGGCACCAGCATCGAATACGGATCAAGTCCGAAACCGAAGAAGTGCATCAGGCCCAACTGCCAGACCACCGCCACCAGTGTCGTACTCAACACCGCCACGGTACTGCGCATGCAGTTGGTGAACCAGTACAGCAGGATCAGAGTGATGATGAAGGCGACGCCGAAGAACATCACCACCATGACCAGGCCATCGATCAGGTCGCCGACTTTCTTGGCGAAACCGACGATGTGAATCTGCACGTTAGGGTTCTGCGCTTCAAACTTGTCGCGGATCTTTTCTTCCAGCTCGTGGGAGAACTTGCGGTAGTCCAGCGCCAGCAACTTGCCCTGGTCCTGCGGGTCCGGGTAGGACTCCAGCAGCGGGATGTCGACGATGCTCGACTTGAAGTCGTTGGCCACCAGACGCCCGACCTGACCGGACTTGAGCACGTTGTTGCGCAGCAGGTCGAGGCTTTGCTGGGACCCGTTATAGCTCTGCGGGATCACTTCGCCACCGGCGAAGCCCTCCTCCGTCACCTCGGTCCAGCGTACGCTCGGGCTCCACAGCGACTTGAGGCCGGAACGGTCGACGCCGGAAATGTAGAACACTTCGTCGTTGATCTGACGCAGGGTCTCCATGTATTCCTTGGAGAAGATGTCGCCGTCGGTGGCCTCAACGGAAATGCGTACCGTGTTGCCCAGGTTCGCCAGATCGTTGCGGTGTTCCATCATCTTTTGAATGAATGGATGCTCAAGCGGGATCATCTTTTCGAAACTGGTGGACGGCCGGATCAGCGTCGCCTGCCAGAACAGGAAGATGCTGACCAGCAGGCAGATGACGATCACTGCCGGGCGGTTGTTGAAAATCAGGCGCTCAAGAAACGTCGCCTTGTCTTGATGATGACTGCTCAAGGATGTCATAGACCCGCCTTCTTATTATTTGCCCGGCTCATTTGGACGACCCGTTTTTGCCATTCTCTGCGCCGGTCGGCGAGGTGACGCGAACGCCGCCCTGTCCCGCCAGGATCAGATTGCCGTTGCCTGCTGCCGTCACTGCCGAAACGGAAATGCGATCCGGACGGTTGAACACGCTGAAGGTTTCGCCGTTGTCGTTGCTGCGGATCACCGAGCCGCCGTTGCCGACGATCACGATGGAACCGTCGTCGAGTACCGTTGCGCCGGACAGACCGAACTCCAGCGCACCGCGGGCAGCCTTGAGCTCGACCGGTTCCCAAGTGGTGCCGAAATCGGTGGAGCGAAACAGATTGCCGCGCAGCCCGTAGGCCAGCAGCGTGTTGGCCTGAGCCGTGCCGATCACGCCGAATAGCGAACCTTGGTACGGGCCTTCAAGCTTTTCCCAGGTCTGGCCCCAGTCGGCGGAGCGGAACATGCTGCCCTGCTCGCCGACGATGAACAGCCCGGCATCCTTGACCGCCGCAATGCCGTTGAGGTGGTACTGATCTTCGTTGTCGAGGCGATCGCTGGCATCTTCCCAGTGCTTGCCACCGTCGGTGGTGGCCAGCAACGCACCGTAAGCGCCCACGGCAAAGCCGCTGTTGACGTCCTGGAACCAGACGTCGAGCAGCGGCGATTCGCGTTTCAGGTCTTCGAATTGCTTGGTCCAGGTCGCGCCACCGTCTTCGCTGGAGAGGATCTGTGCGTCGTGGCCGACGGCCCAGCCGTGTTTGTCATCGGCGAAAAACACCGATGTCAGCAGTTGCCGGGTAGGCACCTTGGCCTGGGTCCAGGTGGCGCCCTGGTCATCGGAATACAGAATGTGCCCGCGATCCCCGACGGCCACGAGGCGCTTGCCGGCGTGTACGACGTCGAGCATCAGGCTTTTGCTGGCTTTGGCGGATTCAACGGCATAAACAATGTCGGACGCTGGCGCCGCAGCGGCCAACGCAGGTGCCGACAGCACGGCACAACCCAACAGCGAGAGCGCTGTAGCCAGCAACGCGAATTTGCGTAATGCCGGCGGGCGGCAGATACCCACACCCATGACAGGCTCACTCATAGACCTTCCCCCATTATTATTGTTAGGTCGTTCAACCTTTCAGGGCGCCGTAAGGGGTGCTTATCGGGATTGCCTGTTCTGGAGCATAGTACTGAAATGCGCAATCTAGAGCCCCTTCGGAAGCTGGCTTATCCTATCGGGGTTTGGAAAGGTCTGACAATCGACGCCACGTTATGTTTTGTTAACCTGGGGGGTATGGGGTTTGGGTGAATGATTGGGTATCAGGCGGGGTGATTGGGTTTCGGGGTTCGGGGTTTTGTGGACATATCCATTTCTGCGGTAACGGCGGCTATTGGTTCCGCTCTTACAGCGGGTCACTTGGAAAAGCCCCAAGTAACCAAGGGCTCTTGCCCCTGACGTTCGGTGCCTCGCTAAAGCTCGGCATGCCCTCGCTCCGGTCCTGCTCCGTGGGCCCGCCGCCATCGGCCATCCATGGCCGGGGGCGGCTAACCCGGCATCCATGCCGGGTTGCCCACTGCGCAGAACCTCCTCTCGGCCTCTCGATGGGGTGTGCACCGCAAAAGCAACGCGAGGCGGCCTACCGGCCGGCCTGGCTCAGGGCGCGTGTTCACTCCAACACACCTATTACCCTGTAGGAGCTGTCGAGTGAAACGAGGCTGCGATCTTTTGATCTTGATCTTTCAGGGACTGAATGCGCGCATTGCTTGGGTCGGGTAAAGCGACGGCAAGATCAAAAGATCGCAGCCTCGTTTCACTCGACAGCTCCTACAGGAGACGCGTGTGCGTTGGTTTACGCGTACGCATGGGCTTGGCCCGCCTTGCTTTTGCTTTTGATTTTGATCTGCTCAGCAGTCAGGCCGCTATCGCAGGCGAGCCAGCTCCCACAGGGCCCAAGCGAACCCTGCAGGAGCATCGCCAGACTCAAGCCAGGCTTTTGCTGACCACTTCAAACACATCGCTGGACAGCTGACCAGAAGCACGAATCCGCTCCAGCTCACCTTTCATCAACGCCTGACGAGCGTCGTCATACTTGCGCCAGCGAGTCAGCGGCGCCAGTTGGCGAGAAGCGATCTGCGGGTTAAACCCGTTCAACTCGATCACCAGATCCGCCAGGAAGCGATACCCCGAACCATCAGCCGCATGGAAGTTGATCAGGTTCTGCCCGGCAAACGCGCCAACCAGTGCCCGCACCTTGTTCGGGTTCTTGATGTTGAACGCCGGATGCTGCATCAGCGCTTTGACTCGTTCCAGACCACCCGGCAACGTGCTGCCCGCCTGCACGCTGAACCACTGATCCATGACCAGCGGATTGTCCTTGAAGTGCTCGGCGAAACTCGCCAGCGCCTTGGCCTTCTCGTCTTCGAACGGCGAGTTGACCAACACTGCCAACGCCGTCAGGCGCTCGGTCATGTTGTCGCTGGTTTCGAACTGTTCCAGCGTCGCCGCCAACACTTCCGGCTTGCCGCTGAGCATCAGGTACGACAGCGCGATGTTCTGCAAGGCGCGGCGTGCAAAGTGCTCGGCCTCCGCCACGTACGGGGTTTTCTTCGACAGATCGCGATTGGCCTGATAACGCAACCACAACGCCTCGAACAGACCGTCAGCCAATTGCTTGCGAGCAAACTCGCGAGCGATGTGAATGGCATCAACATCTGCCACTTCGCTGATTTCAGTCAGGTAAGCCTCGCCCGGCAGCGAGAGCATTTCCGCCACCATCGCCTGGTCCAGCGTCTCGTCGGACAGCACGGTGCGCAAGGCAGAAATCAGGCGCTGATCCAGCACCAGCTTCTCGCCCTTCTGCTGCTGAGCGATAAGCTCTTGCAGCACCTGCACCGACAATTGCTGACCGGCATCCCAGCGGTTGAAACCGTCGCTGTCGTGCTGCATCAGGAACATCAGTTGATCGCGGTTGTACGGGAAGCTCAGCTTCACCGGTGCCGAGAAGCCGCGCAACAACGATGGCAGTGGCTGTTCTGCGATGTCGACGAAAGTGAAGGTCTGCTCGGCTTCGGTCACCGAAATGACCCGCGAGGTGCCCTGATCACGGTCTTCACCGGAAAGACGCAACGCAATGGCCGCGCCTTTCGAATCCAGCAGGCCCAATTCAACCGGAATCACGAACGGCAGTTTTTCAACCTTGTCCGGGGTCGCCGGGCAGCTCTGGCGGAAGGTCAGGCTGTAGGTTTTCGCGGCGGCGTCGTAAGACTCGCTCACCGCCAGACGCGGCGTACCGGCTTGGCTGTACCAGCGTTTGAACTGAGTCAGGTCGACACCGTTGGCATCTTCCATGGCCTTGATGAAGTCATCGCAGGTCACTGCCTGGCCGTCATGACGTTCGAAGTACAGGTCGCTGCCTTTGCGGAAGCCTTCGGCGCCAAGCAAGGTGTGGATCATGCCAACTACTTCCGAGCCCTTTTCGTACACGGTCAGGGTGTAGAAGTTGGAAATCTCGATGAAGCTGTCCGGGCGCACGGCGTGCGCCATCGGGCCTGCGTCTTCTGCGAACTGATGAGTACGCAGGTAAGCCACGTCCTGGATGCGCTTCACGGTGGCCGAGTTCATGTCGGCGGAGAAACCGGAATCGCGGAACACGGTGAAGCCTTCTTTCAGCGACAACTGGAACCAGTCGCGGCAGGTCACGCGGTTGCCCGACCAGTTGTGGAAGTATTCGTGAGCGACGATCGCCTCGACACGCTGGTGTGCAGCGTCGGTCGCGGTTTCGGCGCGGGCCAGCACGGCGCTGGAGTTGAAGATGTTGAGGCCCTTGTTCTCCATGGCGCCCATGTTGAAGTCGTTGACTGCGACGATCATGAAGATGTCCAGATCGTACTCGCGACCGTAGACCTCTTCGTCCCAGCGCATCGACTTCTTCAGGCTGTTCATGGCGTGCTGGCACTTGTCGATGTTTTCCGGCTCGACGTAAATGCGTAACGCCACCGAGCGTTCGCTCATGGTGGTGAAGGTGTCTTCGACGCACCACAAATCACCGGCCACCAGCGCAAACAGGTACGCCGGTTTCTTGAACGGATCTTCCCAGGTCGCCCAGTGCCGGCCGTCTTCGCCAGGACCTGAGGCAATCGGGTTGCCGTTGGACAACAACACCGGATAGCTGTGCTGCTCGGCGACCACCGTGGTGGTGAACGTGCTCATCACGTCCGGGCGGTCGAGGTAATAGGTGATCTTGCGGAAGCCTTCGGCCTCACACTGGGTGCAGAACATCGTGCCGGATTTGTACAGGCCTTCCAGCGCGGTATTGGTTTCCGGGTGAATGCGCACGCTGGTGTCGACCGTGAAGCGTTCGCTCAACGGCTGCAGCGTCAGATGATTTTCGGTCAGCTCATAGTCGCCGACGCCAAGTTCGCGGTCGGCGAGGTTGGCCGTCAACAGCTCCAGTTGCTGGCCATCCAGCACCAGCGGCGGCAGGCCCGGGCCACGCTCGGGATTGCGGCGCATCACCAGTTGCGCATGGACCAGGCTGTGGTCCTCGAACAACTCGAAGGTCAGGTGCGTCTCGTCGATCAGGTACTCGGGCGCCTGATAGTCCTTCAGGTAAATCATCTTCGGTTGTTCGGTGCGCATGCTGGAGTCCTTACTGATGCACGGCGAGCTGATAAGCCGTGTACTTACGAATATTGATGACGCCGGTGTCGAAAATCAGGTATTGGCCCTTGATTCCCAACAGCGTGCCTTCGGCAATCGGATTCTTGTCCAGGTTGAAGCTGACGATTTTGGCCGGGTATTGCTCGACCGGATAGCGGATTTCGAGGACATCTACATCGGCAATAGTCTGGATCGCTTGTAGGCCGAATCGTTCCTGCAAACCTTGCAACCCTTCGGCGCAGCTGTCGAACAACTGATCGCGAACCTCGGCCAGGTTCACCGACACCGCATCGCCCTTGAGTAAAGCACGCCAGTTGGTCTTGTCCGCTACCTGACTGCGGAACAGGTCTTCGACAAACCCCGATTGCTGGCGGGTCGAGACGCGCATGATCGGCAGCGCCTGACGGGCACCCTGATCGATCCAGCGAGTCGGCAGCTGGGTGGCGCGGGTAATCCCGACTTTCACCCCCGACGAGTTGGACAGATACACAATGTGATCGGTCATGCAGAACTTCTCGCCCCACTCCGGCTCACGGCACGTACCAGCGTCGTAGTGGCAACGCTCCGGGCTCATGATGCAGAGGTCGCACTGGGCCAGTTTGGTCATGCACGGGTAGCAATAACCCTGGCTGAAACTGGTTTTGGTTTTGCGCCCGCAATGGGAGCAATGGATCGCCCCCAGGTATTCCAGGCGCACCGTGGTGCCGATCAATGGATTGACCGGCACCTCGACGTCATCCAGACGAAACGCGTACTGCACGTTCGGCCCGTCAAGGCGTGCCGACATTTTGCTGATTGCACCACGGCCAATCTCGATCAATGGACGGCATCCGATTTGAACAGGATGTTCGGCACGCTGATCGACTTCGAACTGCACTCCTGCGGGCCCATGTAGCCGGTACGCTCTTCCTCGGGCAGGTTCTGGATTTCCCAGGCGATCATCGCTTGCAACGACAGTTCACGCTGCTCGGCGGTGAGTTTGCCACCGTCGGACCATTTGCCGATTTCCACCGCCAGTTTCAGGCTCTGGTAGATATCGGGGGTGATGTTTTGAATCATTTCGTTAAAAGAGGACATCAAGGGCTCCGCTCTTTAATACATAACTGATTAGACGGCCAGTTTACGGCGGTTGTACAAACCACCCAACAAACCGGTCAAGCATCCGACGAGCAACCCGCTGACGTGGGCCGCATTGGCTATTTCGCCGAAACCGATCATCGAGACCAGCCCCGACATACACAGCACCAGCCACACCAGCATCATCACCAGCACGCCGCGCGGCAGGCGATAAGCCGGGTTCGGCGACAACAACTGGAATATCCAGCAATGCCCGAGCAGGCCGTAAAGCACCCCGGACAGCCCGCCGAACAAGGTCGGGCCACTGAAAACAAATTGGGCGTAGTTGGACACCAGGCTGAACAACAACGTCAGGCCGATCAGGTTGATGCTGCCCTGCCGCGACTCGATGCGTCGGCCCAGTTCCCAGTACCACATGCCGTTCATGGCCAGGTGCAGGATGCCGAAGTGGATCAGCATCGGCGTCACCAGGCGCCACCACTGCCCCGCCGCCAGGCTGTCAGCCAAGGGCACAAAATGGATGTACTCGCCGACGATGCGGAAATCGAGGAAGGTCAGCCAGCGCATCGTGTCGAGGTTTTCACCCAGCAGCGTCACCGCGCCGACAATCAGGCTCAGCAGCAACACCAGCGCAGTCGCCTTGGCGTGACGGAGTTGCTCGACGAAACCGGGGCGCCTGGTGGTTTGCGCGACGGGAATATCCAGCTGCTGATCAGGGTCGCCAGCCGGAAAGCGCTCATATAAGGAACGCACGTCTTCGCTGATGTTGGCCGGCACCCACAGCACTTGCTCGCCGGACTCTTCGCTGACCCGATGCGGCACCTGCATGCGTTGCAGCAGTTTGACGAACCCGCTCAAATCCACTGCCAGCGGCAGGCGTAAAACAGCAACGGCCGTCATTGCAGCACCTCCGGCCGCTCGACATCGACCCAGACAAACTTGTGCGGATCGAGACGGGTTTCCTGGTCCAGGCGATAGGCGACCAGTTTTCCGTAAAGCACCGCGCTGTAATCCAGGCAGGCCAGGTTCGGACGGATCGGTGCCGGTTTGCCGCTGCGCCAGTAGTGGCCGACGAACAACAGCGGCTCATCGACGCCGTAGCGCAGCAAGGTGTTTTTTTCGGTGGACGACAGCGGCGTCTGGGCCACCGGCTCGGGCAAGGCGTCAGGTTGGAACACGATGTCTCCGTAGGTTTGCGGGTCGTCTTCCCAGAATTTGGTGCGGAAAAACGAACGCGTCAGGCCATCGCCGCTGGTCATGGTCAGCCCGTGGGGCAAACGCATGTCGGTGCCGCGCAGCAGGCGATCGAACACGGTGCAGGCGAAGCTGCCCGGCACGGCAGACGCCTGGAGGAAATGCTCATCGATGCAGCCGTCGGGGAACAACGCGCGCAGCGGTTCGATCAGGCCGGAATCCCAGCAGGCGTGCACCACGCGGAATCGTCCGGCATCGACGAACAATGGCAATTCGTAGAACCATTGCTGGAAGTCGTGCCAGTCGCCCGGGTGATCTTCGAATTGCGTCAGGGTTTCACCAAGCAGGCGCGCATGGCGTGGCGTGTGTTCGCGCACGAACTGCTTGCCGCTGCCCGGCGGCGCCGGTGTGGCCCAGCCGAGGGCGTTGAATTCATGGTTGCCCATGATGCACAGCGCCTGACCGGCCTCGACCATGTCGTGGACGATGTGCAGCGCCTCGCGAATCCGCGGGCCGCGGTCGATGATGTCACCGACAAACACCGCCATGCGCGATGGATGCCGCCAGACGCCACCTTGTTTGTGATAACCGAGCCGGTCGAGCAAGTGCTCAAGGGTCAGAGCGCAACCGTGCACGTCACCGATCAGGTCGTAGCTACGCGCGGGATCGAGCATCAGTCGCCTCCACCACCCAACCGGCTGCCCCAGCCAAGCTTGGTCCGGCAGACCTCATAGTAGTTGTGGTCGAGCGGGTGAATCAGCCGCAGCTTCTGGGCTTTTTTGCTGATGGTGATGGTGTCGCCCGGCGCGCAGGTGAAATGGTTCTGCCCGTCACAGGAGACTTGCGGGTAAATCTGCATATCTTTGGACACGACGATTTTCAGCTCACTGTTGCCATCGACCACAATCGGTCTACCCGACAAGGTATGGGGGTACATCGGCACAATCACAATAGCGTCGAGTTTGGGATGCATGATCGGCCCGCCCGCCGACAGCGCGTAAGCGGTCGAACCGGTGGGCGTGGCGACGATCAGGCCGTCGGCCTTCTGGCTGCAGACGAACTGGCCGTCGATGTACAGCTCGAACTCGATCATCCGCGTCGATTTGCCGGGGTGCAGAACCACGTCGTTCAGTGCGTCGCCCTGGCCAATGGCCTCGGCGTGGCGGCGGACTTCAGCTTGCAGCAGGAAGCGGTTTTCTACCAGATAGTGGCCGTCGAGCACTTCGGCGACTTTGACTTCCAGTTCATCAGGGCGAATATCGGTCAGGAAACCGAGGCTGCCACGGTTGATGCCGAGCACCGGGATATTGTGTCGGGCCAGGGCGCGCGCGGCGCCAAGCAGGCTGCCGTCACCGCCGACCACAATCACCATGTCACACACTTCGCCGAGCATCTTGCGTGACGAGGTTTGCAGGCCATGACCGGGCAGGACTTCGGCGATGGTGTCTTCGAGGATCACGTGCAGGTGACGATCGAGCAGAAACCGTTTCAGTCGGCGGACGGTATCCAGCACCTGTGAACTGCCCAGGCGACCGATGATGCCGATATTACGAAATTGCTCCATGTGGCTCCTATCAGGATGCGGGCGCCTGCGACGGCGAAAAACACGATTATGGGCGAAAGCGCGGGATAGACAAAATCCTTTCAGCCACAAGGGTGTACTCATGTTTAGGGCTATGCTCGCAAGATGATCCTATTTCCCGATTTGCTCCAGCTACCCCACCAGTTGCGCCACCCTGAAGTGCGCGACCTGGCCTGGGTCATCCTCGCGCCGCCGATGCTCGACATCACGCCATGGCCGCAACGCCATCCGCTGGCCGGCAGCGACTGGGTGCAGGCGCCCGGGCAGCTGGAACGCTGGCTGAGGCAACTCGACCGCGACAGTTATGACTTGCTGCACTGGCTGGCGCAGGCCAGGACCCGGCGACTGGGCCTGTATTACGAACGGCTGTGGCAATACGCGGTGCGCCATGCGCCGGGTATCGAGTTGATTGCCGCCAACATGCCGATCCGCCGCGCCGGCCACACGCTGGGTGAGCTGGACATGCTGCTGCGCGATCGCGATGGCGTGCATCACCTGGAACTGGCGATCAAGCTGTATCTGGGCCCGCAGAATGGTAATGGACACGATACGGCGCAGTGGCTCGGGCCGGGCTGTCATGATCGCCTGGACCGCAAACTGGCGCACCTGACGCAGCATCAACTGCCGATTTCAGCTCGAGCAGAGAGCCGCGAGGTGCTGGCGGCGCTGGATATTCAACAGTTCAGCGCGCATCTGTGGCTGGGCGGTTATCTGTTGTATCCGTGGCCAGGACAAGCAGAACCACCCGGCGGCGCGCATCCGCAGCATCTTCGCGGCAGTTGGTTGCATCAGAAGGACTGGGCGGATTTTGTCGTGCAGCGCCCGTTCGGCCGCTGGCAACCCCTGCCCCGCCATGCGTGGCTGGCGCCAGCGCATTACCCGGTGGAACAGACCTGGACCACCGAGCAGCTGGAGGTGTGGCTCAGTGATCTGGAACCGCAGGCGCCGGCCCAGTTGATGGTGCGGCTGATCGAGAATGCGGAGGGAGATTGGGAGGAAGCGGAGCGGTTGTTTCTGGTGGCGGATCTTTGGCCGAATGTGCCGGGTAGTGGCTGAGATTTGTAGCGTCTACGCTGGCCTCTTCGCGGGCAAGCCTCGCTCCTACAGTTTTGTGTCGTTCGCCGAATTTGCATTCGACATAAATCCTGTAGGAGCGAGGCTTGCCCGCGAAGGGGCCGCCTCGGTCTAAAGGGACAACCGCAACGCCAAAGCCGCCAACGTCACCAACAACACCGGCACCGTCAGCACAATCCCGACCTTGAAGTAATACCCCCAGCCAATCTGAATGTTCTTGCGCTGCAGCACATGCAACCACAACAACGTCGCCAGGCTGCCGATCGGAGTAATTTTCGGCCCCAGATCGCTGCCAATGACGTTGGCATAAATCATCGCCTCCTTCACCACACCCGTGGCCTGGCTGGCATCAATCGACAGCAAACCAATCAACACCGTCGGCAAATTGTTCATCATCGACGACAACAGCGCCGTCAGTACGCCGGTGCCCATGGCCGCGCCCCACACACCGTAATGCGCAAACCCGTCCAGCCACCCGGCCAGATACCCGGTGAGCCCGGCATTGCGCAGGCCGTACACCACCAAGTACATGCCCAACGAAAAAATCACGATCTGCCACGGTGCTTCTTTCATGACCTTGCGCGTGGAAATCCTGTGGCCTCGGGCAGCGATGGCCAGCAGCAACGCGGCACATACCGCGGAAATGGCACTGATCGGAATGCCCAGCGGTTCAAGGGCAAAGCAACCCAGCAGAAGGATAACCAGCACCGCCCAACCGGCATAAAACGTGGCCTTGTCATGGATCGCGGTTGACGGATGTTCCAGTTGTTCGGGGTCGTAATCCTTGGGAATGTCACGACGGAAAAACCACATCAGCACCCCCAGCGTGGCGGCGACACTGACGAAGTTGACCGGAATCATCACTGCCGCATAACGATTGAAGGTGATATTGAAGAAATCTGCCGAAACGATGTTCACCAGGTTCGACACCACCAGCGGCAGGCTCGCGGTGTCTGCGATGAAGCCAGCACCCATCACGAACGCCAGGGTCGCCGCCGGGGAAAAGCGCAACGCCAGCAGCATGGAAATCACGATGGGCGTCAGAATCAGTGCCGCGCCATCATTGGCAAATAACGCCGACACCAGCGCCCCGAGCAGCACCATATAAGCAAACAGTTTGCGTCCGCTGCCCCGCCCCCAACGAGCCACATGCAAGGCTGCCCAGGCAAAGAAACCCGCCTCGTCCAGCAGCAGACTGATGATGATCAGCGCCACGAAGGTGCCGGTGGCGTTCCAGATGATCTCCCACACGATCGGGATATCGCCCAGGTGCACTACCCCGAAAACCAGCGCAAGCACTGCGCCGAGTGTCGCACTCCAGCCAACACCCAAGCCTTTGGGTTGCCAGATCACCAAGGTGATGGTCAGCAGAAAAATCAGCGACGCTATGAGCATGCGAAACAGCCTTCAAAGAAAGAATCGGGATTTAGCAGCAGCGAACCGGGCGATCTGCCATAGCTTGCAAACGGTCGACATCAGCGGCCAGCCAGTCAGCGTGGTCGGCCAGCGCGCCCTGTAACAGCGTGATGACCCACGGCGACAATTGCGGGTGCAGGCGATAAAAAACCCACTGCCCCTGACGGCGGTCTGCCAACAGGCCATGGCTGCGCAACTGCGCCAGATGACGGGAGATTTTTGGCTGGCTGAGGTTCAGCCCGGCCGTCAATTCACACACGCATAACTCACCTTCGCGGGCAATCAACAATGCGATGCGACTGCGGGTGTCATCTGCCAGGGCTTTGAATATATCGACGGGACTGCGGGAACTGGACATGAACAAACACGCCTCTGGACAAACGAGGCGTGAATATATGGAATTTCGAATATGCAGTAAAGCAAAGACTGAATAGCCCGGCTTCTGTAGCAGCTGTCGAGCAGCGCGAGGCTGCGTTCGACGACGGAGTCGTCGTGAAAACAGGCAAAGCAGTGTCTCAGGAATACCGCGCGCTATGGGTCTACGACGACTTCGTCGCCGAACGCAGCCTCGCGTTGCTCGGCAGCTGCTACAGGGGATTTCCAGTTTGGGTCACACCTTCTTATGCTGTTCGACCCACTTGCCATAAGCATCAATAAACTTCTGCAAGAACGGCTTCACCGATTCAGACAACTTGCCCGCCTCATCGAACGCCGATCCAGCGCCGCCCAGATAGGCTTCCGGTTGCTGCATGCACGGCACATCCAGAAACACCATGGATTGGCGCAAATGATGGTTGGCCCCAAACCCGCCGACAGCGCCCGGCGAAACGCTGATCACCGCACCTGGCTTGCCGCTCCAGGCGCTCTTTCCATACGGACGGGACCCCACGTCGATCGCATTCTTCAGCGGCGCCGGCACCGAGCGGTTGTATTCCGGGGTGACGAACAGCACTGCGTCGGATGAACTCACTTGTTGTCGGAAAGTGCTGTAGGCTGCCGGCGGTGAAGCGCCATCGATGTCTTCGTTGTAGAGCGGCAGATCGCCGATTTCGACGATCGTGAGCTTGAGATTGGCAGGCGCCAGGTCGGCCAGGGCCAGCGCAACCTTGCGGTTGATCGATTCCTTTCTCAAGCTGCCGACCAGTACGGCGATCGTGTAGACGTTGCTCATGGAAGATTCTCGACTGTTCGATGGAAAGACTTGTAGTTATAGATGACGAATCACCCAGTGGGCTGTTGAATTTCACGTCCCTGACTATTTTTTTCCTGTAGGAAAACTTACTTCGCTTAACCACGGTCTACAGAACCGCAAATTGAGTGATTTATCTCCAGAGGTTCTAAGCAGATGGCAGCAGTACTCGTCGGTCAGTTCCATGCAAGAGACGCGGAAGGCCGCGTTTATTCCGTGCATGAGTTCCAGGAATCCACCCCCTCGCATGACGGCCTCACTGGCTCGGCGCCTGTGACCACCTACAAACTGGCCATTGGCGATCGCGTCAATAAGCTCGACGACAACCAGTTTCTGCTGGTGCAATCGAACATCACCATCGTGCGCGAGCCCGACACCTATGTCGGCAGCCGGCCGGAAATCACTACCGCCTCATAACCTCGCGTTATGAGCAGAAGTCATATGCGCGCACTTGAGTTAGGATTCAGTCACTGACTCCCTCACCTGCTGAACATGGACTTCACGCATGCGTTTACGTCATATCGAAGTGATCCACGCGCTCCTGCAGACCGGTCACCTGGGCACCGCCGCTGAATGGCTGCAGTTGCCGGTGGCCGAGGTCGAAGGCCTTTTGCGCGACGCCGAGGATCAGTTGGGATTCATGCTGTTTTCCAGCGTGCGTGGACGTTTGCAGGCCACGCGCGAGGCGCGGGAGCTGCAGGTTGAAATCGCCCACGTCTACGACGCATTAGAGCCGGTCCAGCGCCTGGCCAGCAGCCTCAAGCAATATCAGGCGCACCCGCTGCGCATCATCTGCACGCCGCCGCTGGCCCAGCAATTATTGCCCCAGAGCATCGCTGCCCTGCGTCGACGCCTTCCCGACGCGCCTTGCACCCTGCTGAGCCAACCCACCCGCGAAATCGTCAGAAGCCTGCTGCTGCGTGAAAGCGATCTGGGACTAAGCCTGCATGATCCCGACCACGCCGACATTCATTGCCAGGTGATTGCCCAAGGCAAACTCCAGCTGTTGGCGCCCCATGGCTGGCTGCAACCCAAGCAGAAATACATTTCGTTGCAGGATCTGGCCGGCCAATCGATGGTTGGCCTGGAAGGTCATGATCCGCTGAGCCCGGCGCTCGACAACAAACTGCATGCCCTGCGTCCTGCCCCGGTCATCCAGACGCGGGTGCAGACGCATCAGATGATGCGCAGCATGGTCGAGGCCGGCGAAGGCCTGGCGATTGTCGACCCGTTTACCGCCCTCGGTGCCAGATCGAGCGGTCTGGATGCCTGCCCATTGGCGCCGGCGGTGCCGATCAGCCTCTATGCCCTGACCCTGAAAAACGGTGAGCCAATGCCGTCCGTTCAGGTGTTGCTGGAGATCATCACGGAACAAGCCGTGGCGATGTTGGCGAGCTGAGCGGGTTTTCCAGCGGATTATCGAACAGTCGATACCAGAACAATGCCACCTCGGCAGTGTTCGGGTCGATGCCGCGATAGCGCAGATGATCGATGCCGCCTACCACGAACCCGCAGCGCTCATACAGTCGGCAGGCACCCAGATTATTGTTCTGGGTCTCAAGCATGATCCCCGGCAGTTTCTTCTTGCGACTCCAGAACTGCGCCACGTCCAGCAACGCCTTGGCCACACCATGACGGCGCGCCGGCGCATGCACGGCCAACTCGTCGATATGGGCAAAACCGTTCCAGTTGGTGCTGACCACCAGATGGCCGACAGGCTCGTCGTCGAGATAGGCCATGAACACCGCACTGTCGGCGGCATCGCGGAAGCTGCTGAACTCCTCGGGATCAATGCCGTAACACTTTCGATAAGGGGTGATCGGCGTTACCCGCCACTGCTCCACCGGCTTGCCGATTTCGGCTGCGCCATAGGCCGCAACTTCAAAACTGAAATCGCTGCCCCAGATGTAAGGCGCGAAACCCTCGTCGGCGACACGCACCGAAAGGCCTGGGTATTTGGGATTCATGATCGGTTGCATGCTCGGAAAGGTCCTCATTCCTTGATGCAATCAACGGTGTAATGCCGTCCATTGCCCTCATCTTCGTGTTGCAGTCCATGCACATCAGCGACAAACCCGGGGAAGCTACTGTCGAACGTGCGAGCAAACGACAGGTAATCGATGATCGACCGGGTCGACTCGGTAAACCGCTCGCCCGGCATGATCAACGGGATGCCTGGCGGATACGGAACCAGCATCACAGCGGCAATTCGTCCTGCCAGGGCATCGATCGACACCGCCTCCACTTCGCCGCGCACCAAATGATCATAGGCGTCAGCCGGCTTCATGGCGATTTCCGGCAGCACGGTGTACATGCGTTTGAGGTGTTTGGCCGTGGCATTGCTGCGATAACAGGCGTGCAGTTGATCGCACAGATCCCGCAAGCCCATGCCCTGATACCGTGCGAGGTTCTGTTGCGCCACGCACGGCAGGCACGTCGCCAGGCTGACGTTGGCGTCGTAACTGCGCTTGAATTCCAGCAACTCGGTCAGCAGCGTGCTCCACTTGCCTTTGGTAATGCCCATCGAGAACAGCACCAAAAATGAATACAGGCCGGTCTTCTCGACTACCAGCCCACGCTCCCAAAGGAACTTGCTGACCACCGCAGCCGGAATCCCGCGCTCGCTCAGTGCGCCGCCCGCCGTCAGACCGGGCATCACCAGGGTGACTTTGATCGGATCGAGCAACACGTAGTCGTCGGTCACGCCACCGAAGCCATGCCAGTCGGCGTCGGGTTGCAGCAACCAGTCTTCAGTGACCACACGCTCGATGCCTTCCACCGACGGTGGCTGCCAGATGGAAAACCACCAGTCGTCCGCAGCAATGTGCTGGCGCAGATTGGCCAGGGCCCGGCGAAAACTCAGCGCCTCGTCGAACATTTCCTGCAACAGCGAACGTCCGGCCGGGCCTTCCATCATCGCCGATGCCACGTCCAGCGAAGCGATGATGCTGTACTGCGGCGACGTCGAGATGTGCATCATGAACGCTTCATTGAAGCGATCGCGGTCCAGTTGCCGCGCCCCGCCGTCCTGGACATGAATCATCGAGGCCTGGCTGAACGCGGCCAGCAGTTTGTGCGTGGAATGGGTGGTGAATACCAGCGGGCTGTCTTCGCCACGGGAGGTGCCCATGCCGTAACGACCGGCGAAAAACTCGTGGAACGCCGCGTAGGCATACCAGGCCTCGTCGAAATGCAGGACCTCGACGCTGTTGCCCAGTTGCTGCTTGATCAACTCGGCGTTGTAACAGAGGCCGTCGTAGGTCGAATTGGTCACCACCGCCAGCTTGACCTTGGGCTCCCGGCCTTGGGTCAGCGGGCTGGCGTCGATCTTGGCCTGAATCGATTCGCGACTGAATTCGCTCAGCGGGATCGGGCCGATGATCCCCAGCTCATTGCGCTCCGGACACAGGTACAGCGGAATCGCGCCGGTCATGATGATCGAGTGCAGCACCGACTTGTGGCAGTTGCGGTCCACCAGCACCAGGTCGTCGCGAGCGACCATCGAGTGCCAGACAATTTTGTTGGCGGTCGAGGTGCCATTGATCACGAAAAAGGTGTGGTCGGCGCCGAAATTGCGCGCAGCCCTGGCTTCTGCCTCGGCCAGCGGGCCGGTGTGATCGAGCAAGGAGCCCAGTTCCGGCACCGAGACCGACAAGTCCGAACGCAGGGTGTTTTCCCCGAAAAACTGGTGAAACGCCTGGCCGACCGGGCTCTTGTGATACGCCACACCGCCGCCATGACCGGGGGTGTGCCAGGAATAATTGGAATCGGCAGTGTGTTGCACCAGCGCCTTGAAAAAGGGCGGAAGCAAACCATCAAGGTATTTACGCGCCGCACGAGCGACTTGCCGGGCCAGAAAGGGCACGGTGTCTTCGAACAGATAGAGAATGCCGCGCAGTTGATTGAGCTCGGCCATGGCATCGGCCGGGGCGTTTTCCAGCGTCACCTGCTCGCCCAGCGCGAAGATCGGCAAGTCCGGCGCACGAACCCGCGCCAGGCCGATCAGCTCCGCCATATTGTGTAACAAATGCGAATGGGCGCTGGCGTCTTCGGCGGCAATCAACATGCAGGAAAGGCCGTGATGGGTCGAAGCGACCAGCCGCCCTTCGGTGTAGTCCACCGCCGAAACAATGCTGAAGCCTTCCTGCTCCAACTCCCGGGCGATGCCCCGCACGCGGTCACCGGCGACGGTGTCGGCCTTGATGTCGCGGTGGACGATCAACACCGGGAATTTCAAATCTTTATACATGAGGCTCAGTGTCCTGAGGCTGCAGACCGTGGCCTGCCAATATGCTCAGGGTAGAGGGTTGAAGCGGATGTGGCGAGCGTCGATGCACTGAAATGGGTCATCTGGGGCGTTGGGCATTGTCTGGATCAAAAGATCGCAGCCTCGTTCACTCGACAGCTCCTACAAGGGGAACGCAAAACCCATGTAGGAGCTGTCGAGTGAAACGAGGCTGCGATCTTTTCTTTAAAGGACCTACGCCTGCGCCTTGGCCTCGGCCAGTTGCTGCCACAGCGACGGAGCGCCGGCGGACTTGGCGATGGCTTCCAGGCGTGCCACGTGCCGGGCCAGGTCATCTTCGCTGGCAGGGATGATCCGGGTCGGTCGGCGATCGGCCGGCAAGCGGCGGATTTCGGTGGCGGAGTTGTCTGCACCTTCGCCGGAGCCGTTGCCGTCGGACGCATTACCGGCCAGCGACAGGCTGGTCTGGCCGCCGGTCATGGTCAGGTAAACGTCGGCGAGGATCTCGGAGTCGAGCAAGGCGCCGTGGAGTTCACGGCCGGAGTTGTCGACGCCATAACGTTTGCACAACGCATCGAGACTGTTGCGCTGCCCCGGGTGACGTTCCCGGGCCATCATCAAGGTGTCGAGGATCGAGCAATGTTGCGTGATGTCCGCACGATCGTGCTGGCCCATCAGGGCGAATTCGTTGTTGATGAAGCCAACGTCGAACGCCGCGTTATGGATGATCAGCTGCGCGCCCTTGATGAATTCGAAGAACTCATCGGCCACTTCATTGAAACGCGGTTTGCCCACGAGGAATTCGTTGGTGATGCCGTGGACGCCGATGGCGCCTTCGTCACTCTCGCGATCCGGTTGCAGGTAGACGTGGAAATGCCGGCCGGTCAGGCGCCGACCGATCAACTCGACACAACCGATTTCGATAATCCGGTGGCCGTCGGCCACCGGCATGCCGGTGGTTTCGGTATCGAGTACAACGGATCTGGTGGCCATCAGTGCTCAGCTCTCAACGGGTCAATCGTGCAAAAGCGGCGATATTAACACGCCGCGCCGCCAGGTCGACTGATGCGGTGAACACGACCCCCTGTAGGAGCTGTCGAGTGAAACGAGGCTGCGATCTTTTGACTTTGATCTTTTTAAAAGCAAGATCAAAAGATCGCAGCCTCGTTTCACTCGACAGCTCCTACACAGCTCCTACACAGCTCCTACAAGGGAATTGTGGTCAGGCTTGTTTGTAGCCGCGCACTTCGTCCACGCCACGGTTGGCCAATTGGTCGGCCCGTTCGTTGCCGTGGTGACCGATGTGCCCGCGCACCCATTTCCAGGTGACGTTGTGGCGGTTGACCTGCTCATCGAGCAGTTTCCACAAGTCAGCGTTTTTAACCGGTTCCTTCGCCGCCGTTTTCCAGCCGCGCTTCTTCCAGTTGTCCATCCATTCGTTGATGCCTTTCATCACGTACTGGGAGTCGGTCACCAGCAGCACGTCGCAGGAACGCTTGAGCTCTTCCAGGCCGCGGATCGCGCCCATCAGCTCCATGCGGTTGTTGGTGGTATTGGCTTCGCCGCCCCACAGTTCCTTTTCAACGCCTTTGCACACCAGCAATGCGCCCCAGCCGCCCGGGCCAGGGTTGCCTTTGCAGGCGCCGTCAGTGAAGAGTTCTACGCTATCGCTCATGCCAATCTATCCAGAAAATGCGGTGGCTCGCCGATCAGTGACCGACGATGCCCGAGGCCGGGTCGGACCCGGCCGGGAAATAAAGAGTGTATTACGGCTCGATGTTGCGACGGTTGACCTTGGCCATCGGCAATGGAATCAGCTTGCCCATCGGTTCACGCCGTTCCTGGCGGACGGGCCGCAAGCCCACAACGATCTTGCGCGCCACTAATAAATAGAAGCCGCCACCGGACAGTTGCCAGTCACCGGCCTTGCGTTCCCAACCGGCCAGGCGAGCCTGCCAGGCGGGTGACGCAAGCGGCGGACGATAGCACCCGAAGCGGCGTTTCTCCAGCGCGAAGCCCAGCAGATTCAGCCAGTCGCCGACCCGCGACGGCGAGATGCAGCGCGCCTTGCGTAAGCCGTCGTGGGCGAACACATGGCGCAAGCCCCAACTGCTCCAGGGATTGATCCCGATGATCAGCAGATGCCCACCGGGCCGTACGCTGCTCGCTGCTTCTCGCAGCAAACCGTGGGGCGACAGGCAGAAATCCAGACCGTGCTGCATCACCACCACATCTGCGGCATGCTCGCTCAACGGCCAGGCCTGCTCTTCGCAGACAATCTCGACACCCGGCAACGGCGCACCGAGCCGCACATTGCGCTGCACTTGCGGTGCGGACGGCGGCGTCTGGGCCGAAGGACCGTAATGCACCAGGTAGCCACCGAAGAAGCGCCCCAGCTCGTCTTCGAGCATGCGTCGTTCTTCGTCCAGCAGAAATTGCCCGATCGAGCCGGACAGCCATTCACGGGCCGCGCTGATCAAATTCAGCCACTCAGGATCGGCCTGAGCGAACGCTTTATCGGTCATTGCATTCTCCAACGCGCCAGGAAGTTCTAAGATGCGCCATTGTTTTCCGCTTGGCGAATCCGACGATGATACAGATCAGTGCCCTGCCCGCCTTCACCGACAACTACATCTGGTTGTTACAAGACCACAGCACCCAGCGCTGCGCCGTGGTCGATCCGGGCGATGCCGCGCCCGTGCAAGCCTGGCTGGCGGCACATCCGGGTTGGGTATTGAGCGATATCCTGGTCACTCATCACCATCATGATCACGTGGGCGGCGTCGAGCAGCTGAAAAAAGCGACAGACGCGACAGTCTACGGCCCGGCCAGCGAAACCATTCCGGCGCGGGACGTGGCGCTCAAAGACAACGACCGTGTCAGCGTGCTGGGCTGGGAGTTCGATGTATTCGCCGTGCCCGGACATACGTTGGGACATATCGCCTATTACCATCACGGCCTGCTGTTCTGTGGCGACACCCTCTTTGCTGCCGGTTGCGGGCGTTTGTTCGAAGGCACGCCGGAGCAGATGCACACCTCGCTGAGCCGCCTCGCCGCGCTTCCCGAAGACACGCTGGTCTACTGCACCCACGAATACACCCTGAGCAACCTGAAGTTTGCCGCAGCGGTCGAACCGGGCAATCCGCACACCGCCGCACGTCTGGAAAAAGTGACCGAGCAACGTGCAGCCGGAATCATGACGCTGCCCTCTACTCTGGCGCTTGAAAAGCAGACCAACCCGTTTTTGCGTGTCGACGAAACATCCGTTAAAGAAAAAGTGGACGAACGGAATGGAACCCAAAACCGGGCTCCGAGTGCGGTCTTTGCTGCTCTTCGGGCTTGGAAAGATAAGTTCTAACCGGGCGCTCCGCTGGTACAAAAATTCTGAATGGTTGACCGCAGGGGGTACGCTTTCTAGAATCGCCCGACATTTTTGCCCGGAACTTACTTCCAGCCAATGTCGTCATCTATTCGTAAAGCCATCAATTCAGACGCATTGACCCGCCTGGCTCAAGCCATCGCGGTGGCTGTGTCCGCCACTCTGGCGGGCTGTTCCAGCCATGTGCCGCAGACCGAAGCGACACACGTTCCGAATATTGCCGCGCGAGCCAAGCAGAAACCTATCTGGCTCAGCGAGAAACCTACACCGCAAATACCGCAGGACGTCTGGGAGCGCATGCGCCAGGGCTTCCAGCTGCAGGACAACCTGGGCGTCAACCCGCGCATCGAGCAACAGCGCCTGTGGTTCGCCAGCAACCCGTCCTTCCTTGAAAACGCCGGCGAACGCGGCAGTCTCTACATTCACTACATCGTCGAACGCCTTGAAGAGCGCAACATGCCGCTGGAACTGGCGCTGCTGCCAGTGATTGAAAGCGCCTACAACCCGATGGCCTATTCCCGGGCCGACGCGGTGGGCCTTTGGCAATTCATTCCTTCCACCGGCCGTTACTTCAACCTGCGTCAGACCCGTTTCTATGATGGCCGTCGCGACATCACTGCCTCGACCACCGCGGCCATGGATTACCTGACCCGCCTGCACGACATGTTCAACGGCGACTGGTTGCTGGCCCTCGCGGCCTACAACGCAGGTGAAGGCACGGTCAGCCGCGCCATCGAGCGCAACGAGAAACTCGGCCTGCCGACCGATTACTGGAACCTGCCGCTGCCAGCGGAAACCCAGGCTTATGTGCCGAAGCTGCTGGCCTTGTCCCAGGTCGTGCTGGCTCCCGAAGCCTACGGCGTGAACCTCAACCCGATCGCCAACGAACCGTACTTCCAGGTCGTCGAAATCAACCAGCGCATGGACCTGTCCAAGGTTGCCGCGGTGGCCAACATCGACGAAGACGAACTGTTCCAGCTCAACCCGGCCTTCAAGCAGCGCACCACCATCGACGGTCCCCAGCATTTGCTGGTGCCAACGTCCAAGGCACAGTTGCTGACCGCCAGCCTCTCGACCATGCGTCCTGAAGAGTTGATCAGCAAGAAGTCGCTCAAGCCGGTCTTCGAAGGTGCTGATGAATCCGAAATTGCCAGCCTCAAACGTGCCTACCGTGTAAAACGCGGCGACAACCTGGCTGCCATCGCCAAGGCCAACAAGGTCGACGTCAAGGACTTGCAGCGCTGGAACAAGATGACCGGCAAGAACCTCAAGGTCGGCCAAACCCTGGTGATGCAGGACACTGCCAAGCGCAGCAGCGGTCGCGTCAACACCGTCGTGGCAGCGAACAGCAAAACCAGCAGCAAGGCGTCCAAGGAAAAGCCGCAGACCCAATACAAGGTCCAGCAAGGCGACTCGCTGTACATGGTCGCCAAGCGTTTCAACGTTGAAATGCAGCACCTCAAGCGCTGGAACCCGCGCGTCGGCCAGGCGTTGAAGCCTGGGCAGATGTTGACGGTGTCTTCGCCACGCTAAAAACGAGCCCCTGAATTCAGGGGCTTTTTTTTGCCTGTAACCCGGATCGTCTGGCGAGAATGCGATGCCCTGTGGGAGCGGGCTTGCTCGCGAAAGCGGTGTGTCAGCCAACATAAATGTTGAATGTACAACCGCTTTCGCGAGCAAGCCCGCTCCCACAGGTTATGCGATGGGCAGTGCTATCGCGCCAGCCATTAGCAGCGCATTAAGCCCCTGTCTTTTTCCTGTCGATACAAGCTGTTACTGTACGGCCCACAAAGCCCAAGCCGCCTGGATCGGATCTCTGACTTGAAGCGTCCCCTCCTCCTCTTCCTGATCAGCCTGGCCTTGAGCTCCCCCGCAAGCGCGACGATCAGCGAAAGCCATGGTTATGCGCAGTTCGGCACGCTCAAGTACCCGGCCAGATTTACCCACTTCGACTGGGTTAACCCGCAAGCGCCCAAGGGCGGTACGTTGCGGGTGATGGCGTTTGGCACCTTCGATACGCTCAATCCCTACACGTTCAAGGGCTCAAGCCCGGTTTCCACCCCCAATTTCCTGCAATACGGCATCAACGAGCTCAACGAACCGTTGATGGTCGGCACCGGCCAGTACGCGCCGTCCGGCGATGAGCCGACCTCCAGTTACGGCCTGATCGCCCAATCGGTGGAATTCAGCGAAGACCGCAGCTGGGTGGTGTTCAACCTGCGCCCCGAGGCGCGGTTCCACGATGGCACGCCGATTACCGCCTACGACGTTGCGTTCTCCTACCGCTTGCTGCTCAAGGAAGGTCATCCGCAATACCGCACCAGCCTTCAGGAAGTGTTGCGGGTCGACATCCTCAATCCGCAGCGCATTCGATTCGTCTTCAAGCGCGCCGGCAATCCGTTGCAGATCCTGCGCCTGGGTGAATTGCCGGTGCTGCCGCAGCATTACTGGAAAGGTCGTGATTTCAAGGCCACCACCTTCGAACCGCCACTGGGCAGCGGGCCGTACCGCATCACGTCGGTCACGCCTGGACGGCAGATCATTTTCGAACGGGTCAAGGATTACTGGGGCAAGGACCTGCCGGTCAATCGCGGCAAATACAACGTCGACCGCATGGAAGTCGAGTTCTACCGCGACAGCGATGTGGCCTTCGAAGCCTTCAAGGCCGGCGAATTCGACATCTACATCGAACACCAGGCGAAGAACTGGGACAACGGTTACAACTTCCCGGCCGTGCGCCGCGGCGACGTGATCAAGGCACAGATCCCGCACCAGATCCCGACCCAGACCCAAGGCCTGTTCATGAACAGCCGCCGCCCGACGTTCTCCGAGACCAAGGTCCGTGAAGCGCTGGGGCTGATGTTCGACTTCGAGTGGACTAACCGCACGCTGTTCAGCGGCGCCTACAAACGCGCCATGAGTTATTACCCCAACAGTGAATTCTCCGCCACCGGTCTGCCGGTCGGTCACGAATGGCTGATGCTCAAGCCGTATCGCGAGCAGTTGCCTGCCAAGCTCTTCACCGAGCCCTTCAGCCTGCCGAAGACCGAAGGACGCGGCATTCCCCGGGAAACCATGCGCAAGGCCCTGGCGCTGCTCGCAGAGGCGGGCTGGAAGCTCAATGGGCAACGGATCGAGAACGCCAAAGGCCAGCCGCTCAAGCTTGAGATCCTGTTGGTCAATCCGAACCTGGAGCGCATTCTCCAGCCTTACGTCGAGAACCTCGCCAGCATCGGCATCGACGCGAGACTGCGTACGGTCGATCGCGCCCAGTACAAACAACGCCTCGATCAGTTCGATTTCGACATGATCCTGATGACGCTCAACCAGACCCTCAGCCCGGGCCTGGAGCAATGGCAGTATTTCCATTCCAGCCAGGTCGGGGTCAAGGGCAGTAAAAACTACGCCGGCATCGCCAACCCGGTGGTCGATCACTTGCTTGAGCAATTGCTCGCCGCGCAAACCCGCGACGAACAAGTCGCCGCCGGCAAAGCCCTCGATCGGGTCTTGTTGTGGCAGCACTACATCATTCCCAACTGGTACCTCAATTATCACCGCCTGGCTTACCGCAACCGGTTCGCCTTCGTCACTACGCCGCCCTACACCCTGGGCCTCTCCGCGTGGTGGCTGAAATCTTCGGAGAAAGATCGATGAAACCCGTACGCGCCCTGCTGTTGCAGGCCAGCGGTCTGCTGTTCGCCGGGCTGGCCTGCGCCGCCCCGCAACATGCCGTGACCCTGTACAACGAGCCGCCGAAATACCCGGCCGACTTCAAGCATTTCGACTACGTGAACCCCGACGCGCCCAAGGGCGGGATCTTCCGCCAGGCCGGGTTCGGTGGCTTCGACAGCCTCAACCCGTTCATCAGCAAAGGCGTGCCGGCCGACGACATCGGCATGATCTACGACACCCTCGCCAAACAGGGTCTGGACGAACCGTTCACCGAGTACGGATTGGTCGCCGGCAAAATCGAGAAAGCCCCGGACAACAGCTGGGTACGTTTCTACCTGCGTCCGGAAGGTCGCTTCCACGACGGCCATCCGATCCGCGCCGAAGACGTGGTGTTCAGCTTCCAGATGCTGACCAAGGACGGCGCCCCGCTCTATCGCGGTTACTACAGTGATGTCGAGGAAGCGGTCGCCGAAGACCCGCTCACCGTGCTGTTCAAGTTCAAACACAGCAACAACCGCGAACTGCCGCTGATCCTCGGCCAGTTGCCGGTGTTGCCGAAGCACTGGTGGGCAAACCGTGACTTCAACAAAGGCAACCTTGAAATCCCGCTGGGCAGCGGCCCCTACAAAGTCACCGAAGTAAAGGCCGGGCGCTCGATACGCTATGAGCGGGTCAAGGATTACTGGGGCAAGGACCTGCCGGCCAACCGTGGTTTCTACAATTTCGACGTGATGACCACCGATTACTACCGCGACAACACGGTGGCGCTGGAAGCCCTCAAGGCCGGGCAGTTCGATTACTGGCTGGAGATGAGCGCGAAGAACTGGGCCAACGCCTACAACATCCCGGCGGTCACCGAAGGCCGATTGAACAAGGAACAGATCCCCAACGGCAACCCGACCGGCATGCAGGGTTTTGTCTTCAACCTGCGCCGTCCGGTGTTCCAGGACGTGCGCGTGCGCCAGGCGCTCACGTTGTTGATGGACTTTGAATGGACCAACAAGCAACTGTTCAATGGCGCCTACGTGCGTACCCGCAGTTTCTTCGAAAACTCGGAAATGGCCGCGACCGGCCTGCCCGACGCCGCTCAACTGGCGATCCTCGATCCGTTCCGCGGCAAGATTCCCGAACAGGTGTTCACCGAGGCCTTCCAGAACCCGGTGACCGACGCCAGCGGCATGATCCGCACGCAGCAGCGCAAGGCCTATCAGCTGTTGCAGGAAGCCGGTTGGCGGATCGTCGACGACAAGATGGTCGACGCCACCGGCAAACCGGTGACTATCGAATTCCTGCTGGCCCAGACCGAATTCGAACGGGTGCTGCTGCCGTTCAAGCGCAACCTCAGCGATCTGGGCATTGACCTGGTGATTCGCCGGGTCGACGTCTCGCAGTACATCAACCGCGTGCGTTCACGGGACTTCGACATGATCGTCGGCAGCTTCCCGCAGTCCAACTCGCCGGGTAACGAACAGCGTGAATTCTGGATGTCTGCCGCCGCCGACAAACCCGGCAGCCGCAACTCCATGGGCCTTAAAGACCCGGTGGTGGACCAACTGGTCGAACAGTTGATCAACGCCGACTCGCGCAACAGTCTGGTGGCCCACGCCCGGGCACTGGACCGTGTGCTGCAATGGGGCTATTACGTGATTCCCAACTGGCACATCAAGACCTGGCGCGTGGCGTACTGGAACCACATCGGTCACCCGAAAGTCTCTCCCAAGTACGACATCGGCACGAACACCTGGTGGGTCAAGCCCGATGCGAAACCTGCGGTAGAAGTCGAAACCAAACTGCAAGCCGACCCTGCGGGCACGGAGTAATCAATGCTGGCGTATATTTTTCGGCGACTGCTGCTGATCATTCCGACCTTGCTCGGCATTTTGCTGATCAACTTCGTGATCATCCAGGCCGCTCCCGGCGGGCCGGTGGAGCAGATGATCGCCAAGCTCGAAGGCTTCGAAGGCGCCACCAGCCGCATTGCCGGCGGCGGTGCCGAAGTCTCGGTGGCCGGCTCCGCCTACCGCGGCGCGCAGGGCCTGGACCCGATGCTGGTCAAGGAAATCGAGCACATGTACGGCTTCGACAAATCGGCGCCGGAACGCTTGTGGATCATGATCAAGAACTACGCCACCCTGGATTTCGGCGACAGCTTCTTCCGCGACGCCAAGGTCATCGACCTGATCAAGGAAAAGATGCCGGTGTCGATCTCGCTCGGGCTGTGGAGCACGCTGATCATGTACCTGGTGTCGATCCCGCTGGGGATCGCCAAGGCGACGCGACACGGCAGCCACTTCGACGTCTGGACCAGTTCGCTGATCATCGTCGGCTACGCGATCCCGGCGTTCCTGTTCGCCATCCTGCTGATCGTGGTGTTTGCAGGCGGCAGCTATTTCGACTGGTTCCCGTTACGGGGGCTGACGTCGAACAATTTCGATGAACTGAGCACTGGCGGCAAAATCCTCGATTACTTCTGGCACCTGGCATTGCCGGTGACCGCATTGGTGATCGGCAACTTCGCGACCATGACCCTGCTGACCAAAAACAGCTTCCTCGACGAAATCAACAAACAATACGTGGTCACCGCCAAGGCCAAGGGCCTGACCAATCACCGCGTGCTTTACGGTCACGTGTTCCGCAATGCCATGCTGCTGGTGATCGCGGGCTTCCCATCGGCGTTTATCGGGATCTTCTTCACCGGCTCGCTGCTGGTGGAAGTGATTTTCTCCCTGGACGGCCTCGGCCTGATGAGTTTCGAAGCGGCGATCAACCGCGATTACCCGGTGGTGTTCGGCACGCTGTTTATCTTCACCTTGCTCGGTCTGGTGGTGAAACTGATCGGCGACCTGACCTACACCTTTGTCGATCCGCGCATCGACTTCGAAAGCCGGGAGCATTGAGATGAATCTGTCCCCGCTCAATCGCCGACGTTTTGAACTGTTCAAGGCCAACAAGCGTGGCTGGTGGTCGCTGTGGCTGTTTCTGGTGCTGTTCGGCCTGAGCCTCGGTGCCGAGCTGATTGCCAATGACAAACCGCTGGTGGTGCACTACGACGACGGCTGGTATTTCCCGGCGATCAAGCGCTACCCGGAAACCGCGTTCGGCGGCGAATTTCCGCTGGAAGCCAACTACAAGAGTCCGTACATCCGCGAATTGCTGAAAGCCAAGGACGCCTGGGTGCTGTGGGCGCCGATTCCCTACAGCTACCAAAGCATCAATTACGACCTGAAAGTCCCTGCGCCCGCGCCGCCTTCAGCCGACAACCTTCTAGGCACCGACGATCAGGGCCGCGATGTGTTGGCGCGGGTGATTTACGGCTTCCGGATTTCGGTGCTGTTTGCCCTGACCCTGACCATTCTCAGCTCGATCATCGGCGTGATTGCCGGGGCCTTGCAGGGGTTCTATGGTGGCTGGGTGGATCTGGCCGGGCAGCGTTTTCTGGAGATCTGGTCCGGGTTGCCGGTGTTGTATCTGCTGATCATCCTCGCCAGTTTCGTGCAGCCGAACTTCTGGTGGCTGCTGGGGATCATGCTGCTGTTCTCGTGGATGAGCCTGGTGGACGTGGTGCGCGCCGAGTTTCTTCGCGGGCGTAACCTGGAATACGTGCGCGCGGCCCGCGCGCTGGGGATGCAGAACGGCGCGATCATGTTCCGCCACATCCTGCCCAACGCCATGGTCTCGACCATGACCTTCATGCCGTTCATTTTGACCGGCGCCATCGGCACGCTGACCGCCCTCGACTTCCTGGGCTTCGGCTTGCCACCGGGCGCACCGTCCCTGGGTGAACTGGTGGCCCAGGGCAAATCCAACCTGCAAGCGCCGTGGCTCGGTATGAGCGCGTTCGCCGTGCTGGCGTTGATGTTGAGTTTGCTGGTGTTTATCGGCGAATCCGCTCGCGATGCCTTCGACCCGAGGAAGTGAAATGAATCAGGACAATCTGATCGAAGTGCGCGACCTGGCCGTCGAATTTGTCGTCGGCGATCACTGTCAGCGAGTGGTGGAAGGCGTCAGCTTCGACATCAAGCGTGGTGAAACCCTGGCGCTGGTCGGCGAAAGCGGCTCCGGCAAATCAGTGACCGCGCACTCGATCCTGCGACTGCTGCCCTACCCGCTTGCCCGTCATCCGTCGGGAACCATCGAGTATGCCGGGCAAAACTTGCTGAGTCTGAAAGAGAAAACCATCCGCCATATCCGCGGCAACCGGATCGCGATGATCTTCCAGGAGCCGATGACCTCGCTTAATCCACTGCACTCGATCGAGAAGCAGATCAACGAGGTGCTGGGCATTCACAAGGGCCTGATCGGCAAGGTCGCGACCAAGCGTACGTTGGAGTTGCTGGAAATGGTCGGCATTCCTGAGCCGCACAAGCGCCTCAAGGCCCTGCCGCACGAGTTGTCCGGTGGCCAGCGTCAGCGGGTGATGATCGCGATGGCACTGGCCAACGAGCCCGAACTGCTGATCGCCGACGAGCCGACCACCGCGCTGGACGTGACCGTTCAGCTGAAAATCCTCGAATTGCTCAAGGAATTACAGGCCCGTCTGGGCATGGCATTGCTACTGATCAGTCACGATTTGAACCTTGTGCGAAGAATTGCGCATCGCGTATGTGTCATGCAGCGCGGTTGCATCGTCGAACAGGCATCGTGCGAAGAGTTGTTCCGCGCGCCGCAGCATCCGTACACTCGGGAACTGCTGGCAGCGGAGCCCAGCGGCAAGCCGGCGACCAACGTTATCGGCCCGCCGCTGCTGCAGGTCGAGGACCTGAAAGTCTGGTTTCCGATCAAGAAAGGCTTTCTGAAAAAGACCGTCGACCACATCAAAGCGGTGGACGGCATCAATTTCAGCCTGCCTCAGGGACAGACCCTGGGGATTGTGGGAGAAAGCGGTTCGGGCAAGTCGACGCTCGGTCTGGCGATTTTGCGGCTGATCGGCAGCAAAGGCGCCATCCGTTTTGAAGGCAAGCAGCTAGACTGCCTGACGCAGGCCGAGGTTCGGCCGTTGCGCCGGGAGATGCAGGTGGTATTCCAGGACCCGTTCGGCAGCCTGAGCCCGCGGATGTGCGTGAGCCAGATCGTCGGCGAAGGCCTGCGGATCCACAAGATGGGCACTGAGGCGGAACAGGAACAAGCGATTATTGCGGCATTGAAGGAGGTAGGCCTGGACCCGGAAACCCGGAACCGCTACCCCCACGAATTTTCCGGTGGGCAGCGGCAGAGAATCGCCATTGCCCGGGCATTAGTGCTAAAACCGGCGTTGATTCTGCTGGACGAGCCGACATCGGCCCTCGACCGCACCGTACAACGCCAAGTGGTGGAGCTGCTGCGTTCACTGCAAACCAAGTACAACCTGACGTATCTGTTTATCAGCCATGACCTGGCTGTCGTCAAGGCGCTGAGCCACCAGCTGATGGTGGTCAAGCATGGCCAAGTGGTCGAACAGGGAGACGCGCAAAGTATCTTTGCCGCCCCCCAACATCCGTATACACAGCAGTTGCTGGAAGCCGCTTTCCTGGCTCCGGCCACTGCGCAATAACCTGAAAGAGAGGAGCAACACATGGGTTTTCTCGCCGGTAAGCGCGTACTGATCGTCGGTGTCGCCAGCAAGCTGTCCATCGCATCCGGCATCGCTGCCGCCATGCATCGCGAGGGCGCTGAGCTTGCCTTCACTTATCAGAACGACAAACTCAAGGGTCGTGTCGAAGAGTTCGCACAGAGCTGGGGTTCCAACCCTGACCTGTGCTTCCCGTGCGACGTGGCCAGCGATGAAGAAATCGCCAAGGTCTTCGTCGAGCTGGGCAAGAAGTGGGACGGCCTGGATTGCATCGTGCACTCCGTCGGCTTCGCCCCGGGCGACCAACTGGACGGCGACTTCACCGAAGCCACCACCCGCGAAGGTTTCCGCATCGCTCACGACATCAGCGCCTACAGCTTCGTGGCCCTGGCCAAGGCCGGTCGCGAAATGATGAAAGGCCGCAACGGCAGCCTGCTGACCCTGTCGTACCTGGGCGCCGAGCGCACCATGCCGAACTACAACGTGATGGGCATGGCCAAGGCTTCGCTGGAAGCTGGCGTTCGTTACCTGGCCGGCTCCCTGGGCCCGGACGGCACCCGCGTCAACTGCGTATCGGCTGGCCCGATCCGCACCCTCGCCGCTTCCGGCATCAAGAACTTCCGCAAGATGCTGGCCGCCAACGAAGCGCAAACCCCGCTGCGTCGCAACGTCACCATCGACGAAGTCGGCAACGCCGGCGCCTTCCTGTGCTCGGACCTGGCGTCCGGCATCAGCGGCGAAATCATGTATGTAGACGGTGGCTTCAACACCACTGCGATGGGTAGCCTGGAAGAGTGATCTTCCACTAGCCACTAAAAAACCCGCCTCGATAGGCGGGTTTTTTTGTGCCCGGCATTTCAGGCTTGACGCAAATCCCCTGTGAGAGCGGGTTCGTATTTAGCTCTGGATACCCAGGACTTTCGGTTGCCGACCTTGAGGGGAGTCCAGATCGGCCGCGATAAAGATTCGATTGCCGGTGCGCTGGGCAACAATGTCATTGACGCGGCCTGCTTGCTGCCGAACGACTCCCGAGTCTCCAAAAGAAGTGTCGAGCACCCCGCCTTCGGTGATACGCAACCAGTACAGCTTCTGCTCAGGAAAATCCTCGCTCCCTCCGATCACGATTTTTTTATCCGGTTGTACGGCGATGGAAGGTATGTTTAAAAAGCCGGTATTCAAATCAACCACCAGCGTCGTTCCACCGTTAAAGGACGGATCCTTCGTGCCATTACCCAGCACCCGTTGCACGGCGATATAACCTTTGCCATCGTTATCGATCGACGTGACTGCTGCCATGACTATCTTGTAGCCATCCACTGCCATCGCGCCGAAATTGGTGAAATCATCATTCTCCCAAAAACCGCCCATACCGAAGGTCGTGTCCAGCTTGCCATTCCGGTGATAACACGCCAAAGCTGCCCTCGATTCTGCCTGGTGCTGAGTCGAGCGATCAACGATCCCAAACACAACGATACGCCCGTCTGGCAAGACGGATAGGCTTAGGATCTTCGAAATCGGGCCGTTGAACCTGACTTCGATCATTCCTGAGTCGCCAAAGCCGATATCCGGCTTACCTTGATCATCAAGGCTGTAGACGCGACCTGCCGAATCGATGGTGTTGCCGTCGCTGTCGGCCAATTGGAAGCTTGAGCCAACTAAAACATGGTTGTCAGCAGTGAGACATCCCGTGGGTTCATACGTCTGCAAACCGTGGCCCGGAGGAACAGGATCGACGGGCAAAGGAAAAATTTCTGTGCCAAAGATTAAATCAGGACTTCCTGTTTCGTTGAATCGCGTAATCGCCGTCTGTTTGGTGAAGGGGCCACGACCCGTGTCACCAATCAACAGGAACTTGCCGTCTTCTCGAGCCAGTAAACGTGTAGGACTTTCAAATGCGCCTTTGGCGAAGTTCCACTCGAACGAGTCGAAGTCAGGGTCGGGAGTGCCGCCAGAAACGGCACGATAAACCCATTGGGAACTGCCTGCTTGAGCCACGTAAAGCAGTTCTCCGGCGGTTGTCTCAACGACACACTGAGACGAGCCTTGTGCAATATTGATCATGCCGTTGTCAGCAAATCCTGCATCCAGATCACCTGGTTTTTGCTCCCTGCTAGCGTGCGCTGTCATGCCGTCATCCTCTTGAAGTGTTGTTTCCAGGCAGTCAGGGGAATGCCACGAAACTATTCTTCCCGACGGCCGAGTCCGTTTGACAGCGCCACGATAGGGGGAAAACCGAACAAAACATCACTGTCAGAAATAACAGTTTTAGCGTCTTCAAGAGCCAAACTACATTCTTTGCAGGCCCTATCTGCGGTATCGGCTTCAGTCAGCGACTTGTGCGAGACAGTTGGCAAACAACTGCTGAATCGGCTGTGTGCGCTGGCTGTAGCGCTGCAACAAGACAATCTCCCGGTAGAACGTCAACTCGCCCAGCGCAATGATCCTGACCTTCGCCCCATGCTCAAGCCATAACCCGGCCTTGGGCAGCAGTGAAACGCCGAAGCCGCATTCGACCATCTTCACGATGGCCTCCAACTCATCCAGCTCCATCGCCACGTGCACATCAATCTGTTGTTCACGCAAAAATCGCGTAATCAGACGCCCACCGAATGAATTGCTGTCGTAACGCACGTGCGGGTGGTTCGCGAGAATCTGCAAGGGGTCATCGCCCTCAAGGTCCAGCGGCACGATCAACACAAACGGCTCCCGGCGGATCACTTGCGCCGACAGCTCCTTTGGCAGCTCGAACGGCGGCTTGATCAGGATCGCCAGATCCACCTCGCCGGTATCGACCTGACTCAGCAAACTCATCGACACGCCCGGCACCAGTTTCGGCTCCAGTAGCGGTGCCTGCTGCTTCAAGCGCAAAAATGCCTGGGGCAACAACCCGGTCTGGACCGTGGCCACCGCGCCAATCTTCAACTCGCCGCGGTATTCGCTGACGTCATCACTGACGGCCATCCGGCTAAACGTCGTGAGGATCTCCTGCGCCATCGGCAACGCCCGGTGCCCGGCGGCATTGAGAATCGCCTGACGCCCGGTGCGATCGAACAGGCGGATGCCCAGCGCCTGTTCCAGATTGCGTATTTGCGCGCTGACCGCCGACTGGGTCAGGCCGATGTGCATGCCGGCGGCCGCGAACGTGCCGTAGCGGGTGACGGCGATGAAGGTTTTCAATTCGCGCAGCATATAGCGTTCTCGATTGATCGAAATAATTTGATCTCGACGCAAAAACTATCGTCTTTCAATCGAAAATCATAGCGCTAAACTCAGCCTCATCTCCTGACAATCCGAGGCGAAACCGATGCAACTCTCCCCTTTTCACTTGGCCGTACCGGTTTACGATCTGGCCGCTGCCCGGCGCTTCTATGGCGAAATCTTTGGTCTTGAAGAAGGCCGCTCTAGTGACCACTGGGTTGATTTCAACTTTTTCGGCCATCAACTGGTGATTCACCTGGCCCCGAAAAATGCTTCTCAGGAATCGGCGCACACCAACGCCGTGGATGGCCATAACGTACCGGTGCCGCATTTCGGTGTGGTATTGGGGATGGCGGACTGGGAGGCGCTGGCCGAGCGTTTGAAAGGCCTTGGAACACGCTTTGTGATCGAGCCGGGCATTCGCTTTCAGGGTTTGGTCGGGGAGCAGGCGACGATGTTTCTGTTCGACCCCTGCGGCAACGCTTTGGAGTTCAAGGCGTTCAAGGACATCAACCAGTTGTTCGCCAAATGAACCGCCCGGCCCTTGACGCGACCACCCTCAGTGAAGCGGTGCTCAATGGCGATACGACCGCTGCTGCCATCGCCGAATCCTTTCTTCAGTGCATTCAGGCGCGGGAGCCGGAAATCCAGGCTTTCGTCTCGTTCGACGCCCAACAGGTACGGGCCGAAGCGGCGCAGAACAACGGCCGTGGCCTGCTGGCCGGCGTCCCCGTCGGCATCAAGGACATCTTCGACACCGCGGCCTGGCCCACGCAATTCTTCTCGCCCATCTACGCCGACCATCAACCGTCCCGGGACGCCCACGTGGTGACGCTGCTGCGCCAGGCCGGAGCGCTGATCATGGGCAAGACACACACCACCGAATTTGCCTACATGCACACCGGCCCGACCCGCAATCCCCACGACCTCGCGCGTACACCGGGCAGTTCCAGCGCGGGTTCGGCGGCCGGGATGGCCGCAGGTTTCTTTGCCTTGGCGCTGGGCACCCAAACCGCTGGATCGTTGCTCAAGCCGGCCTCCTACTGCGGCCTCTTTGCCTACAAGCCGTCCCTGGGGCTGGTGTCGCTCGAAGGGGTAAAGCCGTTGGCGCCAAGCTTCGACACGGTGGGCTGGTATGGACGATCGGTGCGCGATCTGCATCTTGTGGCGCGGGTGTTGATTCCCGGTTTTGTCGTGCCGGATATCGAGCGGCGGCCGCTACGGCTGGGTTTCTGCCGCACCGCGCGTTGGGATCAGGTGGACCCCGAGGTCGCCCGTGCTCTGGAGCAGGCTGCAGATCAGTTGCGCAGCGCTGGCCATCAGGTGAGCGACCTGGAGTTGCCCGACGAATTTGCCGGCGTGTTCGACGACCATCAGCTGATTAACGATTGCGAAGGCGCCCGCTCACTGGCCAAGGAGTTTCACCGCCACCGGGCTCAACTGAGCCCTTCGACACTGGACATGTTCGAGCGAGCGGCCGCGACCACCTGGGAGCAGGAATCCGCTGCCAAGGCGCGCCTGGCCACACTTGCACCATGCTTGAATGAGCGTTGCCAACCCTTCGACGCCATACTCGGCGCCTCTTGCGGGATGGTTGCGCCGATGGGCCTGGAAAGTACCGGACCGTCAGACTTCATCAAGTTCTGGGGGGCGTTTGGCTGGCCACAGGTGAACATTCCCCTGGTGCGCACCCAACCCATGTTGCCGGTCGGGCTACAGGTAATCGGCAAGTTCAGGGACGATGGCCGGTTGTTGCGAACGGCTGCGCAGGTTGCTGCGGTGTTGCAAGGCGCCGCTCAACACTGACCGGTGTCGTGCATCGCCTTGTCGGCGCGGGCCAGCAGGTCTTCCGCTGTCGGGTTTAACCGAGTATCACACTCGATCTGACCAATGCTGAAGTGAATGGCAAAACTGCGATTCGCCGTGGCATTGCGCTCGGCGAGTATTTCCTCGAGCCGGGCCATGATCGCGGACAGCTCCACCACACTGGCGCCCGTCAACAAGGCGCCAAACTCATCGTTGCCCAGGCGACCAATCACATCGCTTTCGCGAAAGGCGATACGCAGCACGTCAGCGAAGGTCTTCAAGGCGTGGTCGCCCTCGGCTCGCCCGTACAGATAGTTGATTCGCTTGAAATTATCGAGATCAAAGTACAGCAGCGTCGCCGGCAGACCCAACTGCTGGCAGGCGTCCAGCCCGTGTTGGGCCAGCGCGGTAAAACCGTGACGGTTGGGCAGCAGTGTCAACTCGTCCATGCTCGCCATCTGCACGCCCATCAGTTCTTGCTCGGCCTTGCGGGCCAGGTCACGCAGCAGCTCTCGCTCCTGCAATGGCGAACGTAACGGGTCTGTGCAAGCACCGCGCTTGACCGGTTTGCCTGGGATCAGCATTACTCACTCCATTGGCGGATATGTACTTTAGAGTCGTGCATACCCGGTTTGACTCCCTGTTAACGGACCGCCGGTCAACTACCCTGCACCGGACACGGTCCTCCAGCGTCCGCCCACAGCTTGAATTGAGTGACGAAAATGTCATGCGGCACCGGCACCGGCGCCCTTCCCTCACCCGGATTCCAGCCCCATAGCACCAGTTTGTCTTCGCTGACGTGCTTGATCAGCGCCGCGAAATCACGGTCACCATTACTGGAACGGTCCTTGATCATTGCGCACAATTTATCGGCCGGCAGCCCGATCCAGGCCATCTTGTGCGCCGCTGGCGGCAAGCTCCAATGCGGCGCCCCGGGTGGCGCATGCGGCCCGTAACTGGCGGGCGGATTGGCCTCGGCGTGACAGGTCGCGCAGGGCAAACCGGCCGCGCCCTTACCGTCCATACCGCGCACCACGTTCATCGCGTGTGGGATGCCAGCGTCAAACTGCAACGGCGAATCGCCCGGGATGTGACAGTTCTGGCAGCGCGGACTTTGAAAGACCTTCTGCACCGTATCAAACGCCTTGATGGCTTCCTTATCGTCAGCAAACAGGTCCTCGGCGTAGCCGACCAGGCCGATCAACACCACTGCACCCAGAATCAGATGTCGTTTCATGTCATACCCCCGACAGTTGCAACGGCAGTTCCCGCAAGCGCTGCCCGGTCAGGGCGAACACCGCGTTGGCCACTGCCGGCGCCGTGGGCGGGACACCGGCCTCGCCGATGCCGCCGGACCGTTCGGTACTCGGCACGATGTGCACTTCGACCACTGGCATTTCGTTGAGCCTCAGCACCTGATAGTCGTGGTAATTGGATTGCACCACCTGACCCTCCTTGAACGTCAGTTTGCTGTGCAAGGTAAAGCCGAGGCCGAAGGTGATGCAGGACTCCATTTGCGCCGCGATACTCATCGGGTTGACCGCAATCCCGCAGTCCACTGCGCACACCACCCGGTGCACACGGATTTTCAGATTGTCCTGCGACACTTCCGCAACCTGGGCCACGTAACTGCCGAAGGATTCGTGCACCGCCACACCCAGCGCATGGCCGTCCGGCAGTGGCGCCTTCCAGTTGGCTTTCTCGACGGCAAGGTTCAGTACGCCCAAATGTCGCGGATGCGCCTTGAGCAAGGTTCGTCGGTAGTCCACCGGGTCTTTGCCGGCCGCCTCCGCCAGTTCATCGATCAACGATTCCATGACAAACGCTGTGTGGCTGTGCCCCACCGAACGCAGCCACAACACGCTGATGCCAGTAGTCGGCGAATGCAGTTCCACCTGGTGATTGGCCATACCTTCGAGGTAAGGGCTGTCGGCGACGCCTTCGACCGAGGTCTTGTCGACACCGTCCTTGACCATCGTGGCTTCGAGCATGGTGCCGGCCATGATCGATTGACCGACCATTACATGCTTCCAGGCCATGGGCATGCCGCCGACGTCCAGGCCGATGCGTGCCTGATGCAGGAACATTGAGCGGTAGTAACCGCCACGCACGTCATCCTCCCGGGACCAGACGGTTTTTACCGGCTCGCCTGCCGCCTTGGCGACCTGCACGGCTTCTGCGACAAAGTCCGAGGTTGGATTGGCCCGACGACCGAAGCCGCCACCGAGGAATTCCGTGTGGATCTCGACCTGTTCGGGCTTGAGCCCGGTGATTTTGCCCGCGATCATTTGATCCAGGGTCTGGAACTGCGTGCCGGTCCAGATCTCGCACTTGTCCTTGCTGATTTTCACCGTGCAATTGAGCGGTTCCATCGGCGCGTGGGCCAGGTACGGCACGCTGTATTCGACGTCGACGGTCTTGGCCGCTTTGCCCAGCGCCGCAGTGGTATCGCCCGCCTTTATGGCCGAGATGCCAGGCGTGGCCGCGAGTTTGCGGAAGCTTTCCAGCAGTTTCTGACTGTCGAGGCCGGCGTTCGGTCCCGGATCCCAGTCAATTTTCAGCGCATCGCGGCCAAGCTTCGCCGCCCAGTAATGATCGGCAATCACCGCCACGCCCGTGGGCACCTGCACCACTTTATGGACGCCCGGCACGGCCAGCGCCTCGGCGCCTTCGAAGGATTTGACGCTGCCGCCAAACACCGGCGAACGGGCAACCATGGCGGTCATCAAGCCCTCGAATTGCACGTCCATGCCGAACTTGGCCCGGCCGGTGATTTTCTCCGGGGTGTCCAGGCGCTTGGTCGGTTTGCCGATGAGTTTCCAGTCCTTGGCCTCCTTGAACTTGATCGAGGCCGGATCCGGTACCGGTAGCTTGCCGGCGTCGTCCGCCAGTTCGCCGTAGGTCGCGCGGTTGTCGCCGGCAATGACCACGCCTGATTCGGTGTGAATCGCCGAGGGCGCGACGTTGAAACGCTTGGCGGCGGCCTCGATCAGCATCAAGCGCGCAGCCGCACCCGCCTGGCGGTAACGATCGAACTCCATCCAGGTCGAGGTCGAGCCGCCGGTGATCTGCATCCCGCCGAACCCTGCCATGCCGTAATCCGCCGCTGACGCGGGTGAATGTTCGACGCGGATTTTCGACCAGTCCGCGCCCAGTTCTTCGGCGATCAACATGGTCAGGCCGGTCCAGATGCCCTGGCCCATTTCCGAGTGGCCGAGCAGCACGGTGACGACGTTATCGTTGCCGATCCGCAAAAATGCATTGGGCGCAAAAACGTTTCCTTCGTTCTCCGCCCCCATGGCAAAGCGATGCGCGCCGGGAATGACGAACGCCACCACCAGACCACCGCCCAACAGTGCGCTGCCCTTGAGAAAACCGCGACGTGAAACCGGGTTGATGCTGTTCATGGTTCAGGCTCCCCTCACGTGGCATCAACCGATCTCGGCGGCGCGTTTGACCGCGGCACGGATCCTCGGGTAGGTGCCGCAGCGGCAGATATTGCCGGAGAGCGCCTGATCGATGTCGCTGTCGGTGGGTTTGGGGATCTTCGCCAGCAAGGCGGCGGCGGACATGATCTGCCCGGACTGGCAGTAACCGCACTGCACCACGTCGAGTTCGGCCCAGGCTTGCTGCACAGGATGCGAGCCGTCGGTAGACAGGCCTTCGATAGTGAGGATTTTTTGCCCGTGGGCCACTGCGGTGGCGGGCGTGATGCAGGAACGCAGCGGCGCGCCGTCGACATGCACGGTGCAGGCGCCGCACTGGGCCATGCCGCAACCGAATTTGGTGCCCGTCAGGTGCGCGACATCGCGCAGGACCCAGAGCAGCGGCATGTCCGCGGGGACATCCAGCGCCTGATCCTTGCCATTGATGTTCAGGGTCAGCATTGCGAATTTCCTCAGACTCACGGTGTTCTGAAGGGGCGTTTCTATGTAGACGTCGTCGTTTTCTGCAGGAGCGAGGCTTGCCCGCGAAGGGGTCTTTTCAGGCAAACCGAAGCATCGTTCTTCGCGAGCAAGCTTCGCTCCTACAAAAGCCGGCAGGTCTACGCGCCTTGGGTTATCCCTACAGCTAAGCGCAAAATGCCGGGGGAGACCGGTTCATCGACCACCGGTCACACAAGGAAGGGCTGACCGGGGTGCTTTGTAGCAGCTGTCGAGCCTGCGAGGCTGCGTCCGGCGACGAAGTCGTCGCAACCACTGTGAACACGGTTTTCCTGAGGCACCGCGGGGTCTGACTTCACGACGACTGCGTCGCCGAACGCGGCCTCACAGGCTCGGCAGCTGCTACGGACGGTGTTGAGACTTAGAAGTCGGTGGACACCGACACTTCACGCCACGTCTGCAACTCATCGGCGACGAAGGCGTTCTTGGCTTCGATCGCCGCAACGCAGTCACTGCCCAGCGGCAAGCGCAGCGGTGCTTTTTTCGCTTCCACCAAGGTGATCATGGTCTGGGCGAGCTTGTCCGGGTCGCCCGGCTGATTCAGGGTCACGGCCTTGGCAATTTTGCGCACCTCGCCCGCCGTGCTGTCGTAGTCGGCGATCGTCGACGGGGATTCAACCAGTGAATTACCCTCGAGGAATTCGGTCCGGAAATAACCAGGCTCAACCACGGTGACTTTGACTCCCAGCGGCGCCAGCTCGGCGTGCAGCGCTTCACTCAGGCCTTCGACGGCAAACTTGGTCGAGCAGTAAACGCCGAAGCCCGGCCCCGATGCATAACCGCCCACCGAGGACAGGTTGATCACATGCCCACTGCGGGCGGCGCGCATGTAGGGCAGAACGGCGCGAGTGACGTTGAGCAAGCCGAAGACGTTGGTTTCGTACACCCGGCGCACTTCATCGGCGCTGGCTTCTTCCACTGCGCCGAGCAAACCGAAGCCGGCATTATTGACCAGCACGTCGATGCGCCCGAAATGGTCGATGGCCGCCTTGGCGACCGCAACGCCTTGGGCTTCGTTGGTGACATCCAGGGACACCGCGAGCAACGCAGCTTGAGTGCCAAATCGCTGAGTGACGCTGCTGGCATCACGGGCGGTGGCCACCACCGCGTCGCCGTTGGCCAGTGCAGCGGCGGCGATCTTGGCGCCGATACCGCGGGAAGCGCCAGTGATGAGCCAGACACGTTTGAAGGTGTGGGAAGTAGTCATGATCGTGTTCCTTGTTTGGGTTGGGGTGAGCACAAGGTACGCAGGAAGATTGGTCGGAAAAATGCCCTCGTGTTACAAGCACTATGAAACTGTCTTTCATAATGGCGGTGCTATGAATCACGATCCTTTCGACGGCTTGACCGAGTTTCTGGCGGTGGCCGAGCACAAAAGCTTCACCCTCGCCGCCACCCGGTTGGCGGTCACGCCCACGGCGGTCAGCCACGCGATCAAACTGCTGGAGCGGCGTACCGGCGTGTTGCTGTTCCAGCGCACCACGCGCCGGGTGGCATTGACCGAGGCCGGCGCGAGCCTGTTTGCTCGTCTGCGCCCGGCGGCCAGTGAGATCGATGAAGCCCTGGCGGTGCTCAGCGGTTTTCGCGATCAGCCCATGGGCACGCTGCGCATCACCGCGCCGCGTCTGTCCGGCGCCTTGCTGATCGAGCCGCTGATGCCGCTGTTCCGTCAGGCTTACCCGCAGGTCAGCCTCGACATCTCCCTGGACGACGCCACGGTCGACCTGATGGAGAGCGGTTTCGATGCCGGGATCCGGCTGGGAGAATCCATCGAGAAAGACATGATCGCCGTGCGCCTGACACCGGACCTGCAATGGTCGGTGGTGGGCTCGCCGGCGTATTTCGCCAAGGCCGGCAAACCGCTCAGCCCGGAAGACCTGACCCGGCATGAATGCATCGGCTTTCGCTTCGCCAACTCCGGCAGCGCGCATCGCTGGGAGTTTCGCCGCGACGGGCGGGACTTCACGGTGGGCGTCGAGAGTGGCGTGATCGTCAATGATCGCAAGCTACTGGTCTCCGCCGCCCGAAACGGGCTCGGACTGGCTTACGCCTGCAACCTGGAGATCATCGACGAGCTGGCGAACGGTCAGCTGGAGCCGGTGCTGCAGCCGTTTGTGCCGCTGAGTTCGGCGTTGTACCTGTACTTCCCCAGTCGCACGCAGACCCAACCGAAACTGCGCGCTTTTATCGATATGGCCACGCAGTGGATTGCTGATCAGGGGGGCCTGGGGCGTTAAACCCTCGGCTTGAGCAGGATGCCGGTGTAGTGCACGAGGAACAGGCCGAAAGCACTGCTCCAAAGCAGCGCCGAAAGGCCCAGCCCCAGCCCGGAAAACGGCACCAGAAACACCCGGCTCAACGCGGCGATCAGCAGCAAGGCAAACCCCAGCACCACCGTGTTCGATGGCTGCAGCAGGCGCCCGGTATGGCCCAGGCTGACTCGCGCGATCATCGCCAGAATCAACCCGCCGATACCGCCGACCGCCAAGGCGTGCGTGGCCAGACTTTGCTGCGGCATCAAGCCTGCGTGCCACAGCGCCATCGCCAGCGCCGCCACCACCAGCCAGGCGTACGCGAGGTACAACGACCAGAGCAGCGGCACGCGCCAAAGGCCCCGGTCATGCCAGCGCCACAGGCGCAACACATGCAACGCGCCCATCAGTAGAAACAACGCCGCCAACCAAGGTCTGGGCGCATCGTTCCACCCGGCCGCAAAGGTTATCGCCGCCAGCAGGCTGCTCAGCAACAACACCTTGGTTGGCAGTGCGTGAGCGGCGGGTGCAGCGGTATGGTTCAAGCCACGCTGGATGAAGAAGGGAACGACCCGGCCGCCGATCACGGTCATCAGCGCCGCCACCAGCCACAAGGCCGCCAACACGCCACGCCGTTGCAGGCTTGCGTCATCAATCGCAATGCCCACCAGCGTCATGCCCTGACAGCCGGCCATCAGGGCGATCACCAACAGAATCGGATAGTTGTCGCGCTTGCCGGCGGCCACCAGATCCCGTCCGATCGCCCATGCCAGCAGTGGAAGAAAAGGCACTTGCGAAGCCAGCAACAGGCTATCGGGAATGGGCAGTAACCAGGCCAGTCGCGCCAGCAGCCAGACCAGCACCAGCCCCATCAAGGGCCAGCCGTTGAGGCCGGGGCGCCCTGTCCAGTTCGGCACAGCAGTCAGCAAGAAACCGGCGATGATCGCCGTGGCAAAACCGAACGGCATTTCATGCCGGTGCCAGGCCAGCATCCCGCCAACAGGCTGCGCGTCGGGCAATCGCCCGTACAACCAAAGCGCCCAGATCGCCACCGCGATCGCAGCAAACCCGGCTCCCGCCAAAAAGAACGGTCGAAATCCGAGACTGAAGAGCGGCGCAGCGGCGAGTCTGCGCATCAGGCCACCGCCCTGACCAGACCTGTGCCCAAGCGATGCTGAGCCAGCAGGCGCATGACGTAGCCGATCTTGAGCAAGGTCGGCCCAATGATGGTCATGGCATGCAGCGTCACCAGTACCACGATGGGCAGATGGCCGTCGTAGAGGTAAGCGCCGTAGATGCCCGCCAAAAGCAGCGCCAGGCCAGCGCCAAGCACACGACTCGACAAGTGCAGAACGTTCTGAGGATTGCTGAAGAAATCGAACATTTTTCCGTACTCCTGAAGCAGTTCAGTTGTACGTATTGCTTATCAAGTCCCGTGCCAGTTTTTCGGGCCTTATAAATCAGCCCCTTGAAGCACTCCGAGTCATAACGACCATTTCGGATGCAGTCGATATGACTCATATCATTGTCATTTTGACCCAGCCTCCCCCACGCATGAGGGCAAATGTCGATCTACGGTCCAGCCAATCGACTACAAGCTGGCTACGCTGATAATCCAGCATGAGTAACCCGTAGAGGAGCGCCACCATGCAACGCGTGCAAAAACTGACTCCCTGCCTCTGGTTCGACAATCAGGCTGAAGAGGCAGCAAAGTTTTACTGTTCGATCTTCGATCATTCGAAAATCACCGCCATCACCCGTTATGGAAAGGCTGGCCAGGAGGTGCATGGCATGCCTGAAGGCTCGGTGCTGACGGTCAGTTTCGAACTCGACGGACAGCCAATGACAGGGCTGAACGGCGGTCCTGTGTTCACGTTCAGCGAAGCGATTTCCTTTCAGGTCAACTGCCAGACCCAGGAAGAAGTCGACTATTTCTGGGGCTCTCTGTCCGCCCATCCGGAGAACGAGCAGTGCGGTTGGGTCAAGGACAAGTTCGGCCTGTCCTGGCAGATCGTGCCGGTCGCCATGATGGACATGTTGAAAGACCCCGACACGAAGAAATCGCAACGGGCCATGCAAGCGATGATGCAGATGAAAAAACTCGACATCGCCGCTCTGCAGCGAGCCTTTGACGGCGAGAGCTAATACACTCCGTTGCTGGCCTGCCTGGGACACTGACGATGAAACACACCGTTGCCAAAGACGCTGACAAAGCCCCCCGGTTCTGGCGCGACGACGCCCTGCCCTTCATCGAAGCCCGCTCCATCGCTGACGGCCGCGAGGTCTGCTACACCCGGCATGCTCATGAGCACTTTTCCATCGGAGCGATCACCGCCGGACGCAGCACCTACCTTCACGAGCAAGCGCAGTTCGAGGTCAGCGCAGGCACCGTGGTGTTGATGAACCCCGAAGATGTGCATGCCTGCAATCCAATCGACGACCAGCCATGGTCGTACCTGATGCTGTACGTCGAGACGCCCTGGCTGACCGATCTGCAACACCAGCTCGGTTTCAGCCGGGACTCGGCGTTCCGGCGGTTTTCCATCACCCACACCCGCGACGACAACCTGTTCGCCGGCCTCAACGGTCTGTTCGACATCCTGGTGGATCCTGTGCAGGACGTGTTGTGCAAACACAGTGCAGCGGTGGAGTTTTTCACCGAGGTGCAACAGCGACTTAACCCGATCAATCAATCGCTGCGCGAACCCAATTTCAAGCTGGAACGGGCCGCCGATTACATTCGCGACCACTGCACACACCCGCTCAAACTGGAGGACATTTGCGAGGCAGCTCAACTGTCGCCGTCCTATCTCATTCGTGCCTTCAAGCAGCATTACGGCATGACGCCCCACGCCTTTCTGGTCAACCGACGTATCCAGTTCGCCCGTGATCAATTGCGCAATGGCAAGTTGATTGCTGATGTGGCGCTGGAAGCAGGATTTTCCGATCAGGCGCATTTTCAGCGGGTGTTCAAACAACATCTGGCGGCCACACCGGGGCAATATCGCGGCTGATCAGGGCATCAACAGGTACGCAGCACACACCGTCAGCAGCAACGCCATGATCCGGTTGAACAGGCGCATGCCCGCAGGATTGCTCAAGTAACCGCGCAAAAAGGTGCCTGCGTAAGCCCAGCATCCGACGGAGACGTAACAGATCACCAGGTACACCGCCGCAAACTGCCAGACCAACCGCGCCTCGCCGTCCGCGACGAAGGCGCCCATGCCCGCCACGCAGGCGAGCCAGGCTTTCGGGTTGAGCCATTGCATCACCGCGCCGTACAGCATCGATGGTGCCCGGTGCGACTCTTTGGCTTCGAGGCGGCCGTCGTCCGCCGCCAGTTTCCAGGCCATGAACAACAGAAACGCCACACCGGCCAGTTGCACCACCCGCGTCAGCGCCGGCCATAGCCGCAGCACTTCATGCAACCCCAGCCCCATCAACACCAGCAGCAGAACGAAGCCCAGCGTAGCCCCGGCGACATGCCGCTGACTGGCGCGAAAACCGAACTGCGCCCCCGAACTCAACGCGACAATGTTCACCGGCCCGGGCGTTATCGAAGCGACCAGGGCAAATGTCGCCATGGAAATAATCAGACTCATCGCACACCTTCTTCAATTCAGGGAAATCAGCGCTCAAGGTACTGAGCGCCCTGCCCTGCGTATTGAAGAAAACTGCCCAGATTGGTTGATGCCGCACGCTCCCGGTAGCAGCTGGCGAAGCCTGCGTTCGGCGGCGCAGCCGTCGCGAGATCAGGCAATGCGGTGTTTCTGGAAAACCGCGCACTCCGGTTTTACGACTGCTGCGCAGCCGAACGCAGGCTTCGCCAGCTGCTACCAGATTCGCGGTGTGCCTTATCTTGATCAATCATCTTCGTGCAACTTGATGCCCCGGGCGTGCAGCAGGTGAGGCACGATCAGCACCAGCAGCGTCAGCGCAAGGAATGACGCGGCGATCGGTTGCGTCAGAAAGATCATCCAGTCGCCCTCGCTGATGGACAACGCGTTGCGCAGCTGTTTTTCAGCCATCGGCCCCAGCAGCATGCCCACGATCACGGGCGCGACGGGGAAATCGAAACGCCGCATCAGCACCCCGCCCCAACCGATCGCCAGCATCAGCATCAGGTCGAACGAAGAGTGGCGCATGCCGTACACGCCGATGGTGGCGAACACCAGAATGCCGGCGTTCAGGTACGGTCGGGGAATCTGCAACAGCTTGACCCACAACCCCACCAGCGGCAGGTTCAACACCAACAGGATGACGTTGCCGATGTACAGCGAGGCCACGAGGGTCCAGACCAGATCACCCGACGTCTGGAACAGCATCGGCCCCGGTTGCAGGTTGTAGTTCTGGAACGCGGCCAACAGGATCGCCGCTGTCGCGGAGGTCGGGATACCCAGTGTCAGCAGCGGCACCAGAGAACCGGTCGCGCTGGCATTGTTGGCGGCTTCGGGGCCGGCAACCCCTTCGATGGCGCCCTCGCCCTTGTTCCCCGCAAACTCTTTGGGAAACTTGCTCAGTTTGCGTTCGGCGGAATAGGACAAGAAGGTTGGAATCTCGGCACCTCCGGCCGGAATCGAGCCGAACGGGAAACCGATCAGCGTGCCCCGTAACCAGGCGGGAACGGAGCGTTTCCAGTCAGCGCGCGTCATCCATAAAGACGTCAACCGGTGCCGACCGGACGCCTCTTCCTTTTGATACAGCAGGCTGTACAGCGCTTCGCCCACAGCAAACAAACCGACTGCCACAAGCACGACTTCGATGCCATCCACCAACTCCGGCACGCCCAGGGTGTAACGGGCAATGCCCGAGGTCGAGTCGAGGCCGATCAAGCCGATGGTCAGGCCAATCCCGAGCGAAGCAAAACCGCGCAGCATCGAAGCCCCCAGCACCGCCGACACGGTGGTGAAGGACAGCACCAGAATCGCAAAATACTCCGCAGGACCAAACTTGAGCGCCAGCGTGGCAACGATCGGGGCAAACAAGGTGAGCAGAACCGTCGCGATGGTGCCAGCGACAAACGAGCCGATAGCCGCCGTCGCCAAGGCCGGCCCTGCCCGGCCGTTACGGGCCATGAGGTTGCCTTCCAGGGCCGTGACCATGGATGACGACTCGCCAGGGGTGTTGAGCAGGATGGACGTGGTCGAGCCGCCAAATTGCGCACCGTAGTAAATGCCGGCGAACATGATCAGCGCCCCGGTAGGGTCGACCTTGGCGGTGATCGGCAACAGCAGCGCTACGGTCAGTGCCGGTCCGATCCCCGGCAAGACACCGATGGCCGTGCCGAGCAAGCAGCCGATAAATCCCCACATCAAATTGATCGGCGTCAGCGCAGCGGCAAAACCGACGGCCAGGCTTGAGAGAATATCCACCGTGTTTATCTCCTTGGGCCGGGGTCAGAGCCAGGCGTTGATCAGGGGCGGCAGGGAAACCCCGAGCCCGGCGTTGAACAACCAGTAAATCGGCAGCGTCAAGGCAATGCCGATGGCCAGGTCCCGCAGCGGACGGCGACTGCCAAAACCCCGGGCCGAACAGGCAAACAGCAGCCCCGCCGCCAGGACGAACCCGATGAGGTTGATCAGCACCGCCACGGCCACCAGCCCCGCGGTCACCCAGGCAGCCCCGAGTTTGCCGCCGGGCAGTGCCTTGGCAGACTCGTCATCGTGATCCGCCAGTTCGCGAAAACCACCGGTCACCGCCTGGTAACACAGCAACAGGCCGACAACGCCGAGGAACACCGCCAAGGCATAGGGATAGACATGAGCACCGAGGATGACGAAGCCCATTTCCTCGGGAAACTGGTAGGCACCTAGCGCCAGTACGGCGCTGATGGCGACCACGCCCAAGCCGATCGCCAGTTGTACCGGCAAGATTCCACGAGACTGGTTCATTTGATCAGCCCGACCTCGACCAGCATCCCATGCAGCCGCACGTGTTCTTCATCGACGAATTTGCCGAACTCATCGCCGGTCAGCACGTTAGGCGCCCATTTATTGGTCTCGACATTGGCTTTCCAGCCTTGGCTTTCGGCGGCAGCCAGGACGGCGTCGGTCACTTCCTTGCGCTGTTCGGGTGTGAGGCCTGCCGCACCGTAGACACCGCGCCAGTTGCCGATAATCACGTCGTAGCCACTCTCTTTCAGTGTCGGCGCATCGATGCCGGCAATACGCTCGGGCGCACCGATGGCGAGTACACGGAACTGGCCGTTCCTGATGTATTGGCCCAACTCGGCATAACCACCGGTGATCACTTTGATCTGGCCACCCAGTACCTGAGCCACGACTTCGCCGCCACCGGCGAAGGCGACGTAATTGACCTTATTGACGGGGATCCCCATTTTGCTGGCCAGATCGGCGATACCGATGTGATCGATCGAACCTTTGGAACCACCGCCCCAGGTGATGCTGGAGGGTTTGTCCTTGAAGGCTTTAAGCAAGTCGTCGAGGGTTTTGAACTCGGACTCCTTGCGCACGGCGATCACGTTGTATTCGGTGAACAACCGGGCGATGGGGGTCACGTCCTTCAGGGTGATTTGCGGCTTGTTCTGTTCAATACCCGCGACCATGATCGCACCGACCACCAGCAGCGCATTCGGATCGCCCTTGGTGCTGTTGGCAAATTGCGCCAGCCCCAACGTCCCGCCTGCCCCGCCCTTGTTCTCGAAGGTGACGGATTTTGCGGCTTTGGCCTCGACCAGGGCTTTGCCCAGATCCCGGGCGGTCTGGTCATAGCCGCCACCGACCGAGCCGGGGGCCATGAACTTGACAGTATCCAGCGCAAACGCGGGCGTAGAGAGCGCGGCAGCCGTCATGGCCACTGCGATGGAGCGACGGAACAAGGCGAGCATATGGAGTCTCCCGATATTGTTTTTGTGGGTGCCGATTGAATCTCGCTCAGGAGCAAACCCTGCTCACTGAACATGCGTCTGTGAACAAGCGTAGGTCATGCTTGTGTTTGGTGACGCCCTTCGCTCAGCTGAATGCTTTACGAGATCCTTCGGCGGGCAACGTTGGAGGGTGTGAAGCGGCGGGCGCAGCTGCCTGGGGGCGTTTCGCCAGGCGGATCTTGCGGGCGATGTCCACAAATGGCGTGACGATCAGGCTGTAGACCGTCAGGTAACGCTCGTGATCCTGTTCACCAGTGCCGAAGCGGATGGATTCCGGTTTCGAGGTGGTGACATAGAGCGTGCCGAACATCCAGTCCCAGAGTGACAGGTTGATGCCGAAGTTCTTGTTGATGTGTCGGGGCGCGTCGCTGTGGTGAATCTGATGTTGGGCCGGGCTGTTCAACACATGTTCGAACAGCGGCCCGAACGACAGCCACACATGGGTGTGACGCAGGTTCGCGGCAAAACCGTTGAGGATCAGCACCAGCCAGGTCACGCCGAACAACGTGTAACGGCTGATCTCGCCCCCACAGGCGTACCAGAAGACGCCGGCAAAGGCCGCGATACAGACCGTATTCGTCAGCTTCTCGACAATTTTTTCCACGAAGTGAACCCGGCTGGCGGTCGCCGGGACCAGGACGGGCGCCGAATGATGGACCTTGTGGAACGCCCACAGCCATCGGGTATGAAACGCCCGGTGGCCCCAATAGTTGGCAAAATCCTTGACCATAAACACCCCCAACCCATAGAGCAGCGAGAGTGAGAGATGGTCGCCGACTTGCACGCGCGCGCCCCACAGGTTGGTCATGAAACGGACGTAGTCACCGGAACGCAGAATGTACGGATCCACCAGGCCGACGATGGGCAACACCAGCGCAACTTTCAGGATGGCGCGAACGAAGTAGTAGCGGTAATCCAGCAACGCCGAGCGATGCAAATGCACCCGTGTCCCACCGATGAATTGCCCGAAAGAACGCGCGTCGGTCAGCCCGCGGGATTTGCGGTAGCGGAACAGGCCGTAGGCAACGCTGTAGGAGGAAAACAGAAACGCCAGGCCGAAGCGGCCGTTCAAATCGAAGATGCCCAGAAACTGGTCGGTGACTGGCGTAATCACCCACAGAGACAAGTAGTCATAGACAAGCGCGAGAACATCCACGAACGGCTGGCCTCCGTCAAAGAGAGAAAAGTGTAGATCACACCGCAGAGAATGGCTTTTTACACATACGCCCCCACCACCCGCTTCACTTTCTCCAGCGCCACCCCAAGCGCGCCCATATCCACCGAGCCCAGCGCCAGGCGGATCGCGTGCGGCACATGGACAGAGGTCGCAAACGGTTCGGCGGTCGACACCGCGACGTGCTCGCGCATCAACGCCATGGCGATCTGGTCGGCCCGCGCGTCTTCCGACAAAGGCAGCCAGATGAAGTAGGACGATGGATGACGCACGAAATGCAGCCCGGCCAGATGCTTGTCGGCCACGGCTTGCCGGGCCTGGGCGTCTGCGCGCTTTTGCGCCTCAAGCTGGCTGACGGTTCCGTCATCGATCCACGCGCAAGCAATCGCCGTCAGCACTCCGGGGGTATTCCAGGTGGTCGCCCTGATCGTGCGCTCCAGTGCGGGCACCGTTTGCAAGGGCGCTGCGACGAATCCGACGCGCAGCCCGGTGGCCACGCTCTTGGAAAATCCTGAAACGTACAGCGTTCTTTCGGGTGCCAGTTGCGCAATCGGTGGCAGCGAATTTTCAGCCAGAAACGCGTACGCCGCGTCTTCGATGATGTGCAGGTCATACTTGCGTGCAATAGCCACGAGGTGCTCGCGTTGATCCGCAGGCATCACCCAACCCAGCGGATTGTGCAGCGTCGGCATGGTGTAAACCGCTCGCACGGAACGACTTCGACAGAGCTTTTCGAATGCTTCCAGATCTGGCCCGGTGTCGGTTCCAGGAATGGGCACGACTTCAAGGTGCAGCGTTTCGGCCAGCACCTTGAACCCCGGGTAGGTCAAGGCGTCTGCCGCGATCACGTCACCCGGTTGCAGCAACGCCATCAGGGCCACCGTCAATCCATGCTGCGCGCCACTGACCAGCAACACCTGCTCGGCCTGCACCGTCAGCCCGCGCGCAACCAAATGACGCGCGACCGATGCCCTTTCATGCAGGCGCCCTGCATGCGGCTGGTAGCGCAGATGGGATTCCAGGTCGCCGGACAACGCGAGCTGACGCAAGGCATTGCGTAGCAGATCGGCCTGCCCCGGCACCGAGGGATAGTTGAAATTGAGGTCGATCATCCCCGCCGCAACATTGGGCTGATGAATCCCCAGGCTCGGCGGCAGCGAAGTCTCCCGGACAAAAGTCCCGCGCCCCGTTTCCCCGCTGACCAGGCCAATGGCCTCCAGCTCTGCATAAACCCGGCTGGCAGTAACCAAGGCCAATCCGTGGCTGGCGGCAAGCAGGCGATGCGTGGGCAAGCGCGTACCGGGCGGCAAACGCCCTGATCGGATGTCAGCTGCAAAGGCGTCCACCAGCGACTTGTACCGGGAGCGAGGCATAGGGAAATGTATCCATGACAATTTTTTGATTGTATCGATAGTCAGCCATACGATGCGCTTCACGCAACCCGACTGAGTGAATTCAAAATGGAACGTGCATCGAAGCTGCAAAATCAGACGATGGAAAAGAACTCCAGCGGGTTGGTCAATGGACTCATCGGCGTGCTGATCTTCAGCGGTTCGCTGCCCGCGACACGGGTGGCCGTGCTGGAGTTCGACCCGGTCTTCCTGACCGTGGCCCGCGCCACCATCGCCGGCGTTCTGGCGCTGTGCATTCTGTGGCTGTTCAAGGAAAAACGTCCTGCACGACACCAGTTACTGCCCTTGGTCATCGTCGCGCTGGGCGTGGTGGTCGGGTTTCCGCTGCTGACGGCGCTGGCGCTGCAGTACGTGACATCCGCACATTCCATTGTTTTCGTCGGCATGTTGCCGCTGGCGACCGCCGCGTTCGGTGTACTGCGCGGTGGCGAGCGTCCCCGGCCGGCGTTCTGGTTGTTCTCGGTCCTGGGCAGCCTGCTGGTGGTCGGGTTCGCCATTTCCCAGGGCCTGACCGCCTCACCGGCTGGCGACATCCTGATGCTGCTGGCCATCCTTGCCTGCGGCCTCGGTTACGCCGAAGGGGCCAAGCTTTCGAAAACCCTGGGCGGCTGGCAGGTGATTTCCTGGGCACTGGTGTTGTCGTTGCCGGTGGTGGCGCCGCTGACCTGGTGGCTGGCGCCCTCTTCGTTCTCGGGCATCAGCGCGCCGGCCTGGTGGAGCCTGGCGTACGTGTCGCTCTTCAGCATGCTCATCGGCTTCGTATTCTGGTACCGCGGACTGGCTCAAGGCGGGATTGCTGCCGTTGGACAGCTGCAGCTGCTTCAGCCATTTTTTGGCTTGGCGCTGGCGGCTACGTTGCTTCACGAGCAGGTTAGTCTTGGCATGCTTGGGGTTACTGTTGCGGTGATTTTGTGTGTGGTGGGTGCGCGGAGGTTTGCGAAGTAACGCCCCGGCTTCCGGCAAAGCTCGCAGGTCTTGCGCCCCCCAGTGATCGGCAGACCACTGGGAGTTTTCTAGCAGACCGGCCCTACTTGGGGAGATCAATCTTATCCAACACCCGGTTCGCAGTGATCTCCGCCATCATGATGCTGTTGGAAATGCCCAGTAGCGCGTAGCGCGACTCACCCTCCAGATGATCCACCAACTGATGGACCATTACATCGACCGAGGCCAGGGTCTCGACCAGATAAACCGCCAGTGTTTCGGCCGTGGCCTCGGGGTCTACGGAAAACAGGGTACTGCGTGTTCGCGGGATGGCTTTGATGTCGGCATTCGACGGGAAGTGGAAGTCGAGCGCCCGCTCGGCGGCATCGTTGAGTTTTTTGGAATCGGTGGATTCGTAGGGGGAAACGTCGTCCGTTTCCGGGGGATTGGGCGTGGCTTTGAACATGGTGTTGCTCCTTGATTAGTGGAGCCGCCACCGTTCGCGGTCAAACGAATTGAGGTGGCAGCTGTACGCGGGTTGACCGACCGGAAATCAAGGAATCCGGCACACCCGAAGATGTCCCACGCACAGCCACCGCAAAAAAGCCGGAAGCTTTTATTGGGCACTGATACGCCTTGATTGGATCGGACGGTCAAATCCGGACGCTGAATTGGCAGCGACCCGGAAACGATAGAGACCAGCCCCAAAGCGCACAAGCCGGCGGATTCTGGCGCAGCCGTAGGCAACGGCGCAAGGACTTGTAGCTTTCAGGAAGTAAACCCGATGGCGTTTAAACAAGCGCCCTCAAATCTTGTTGAATGAACGGGCGCGCACTCACTACGAGCGATAAAAGTGTACGGCGACTTGCGTCCCCCGCTGTACCGGAAAAGCCCCCGCCGTCCATGATAAAAATACCGCTCTCGTTACCGGAGACTTGGGATAGTCCGCTCTTGAACACGGTAGTGATCAGCATTGAGAGCCGGCGCGGGTACGCCTGCATCGCTCGCACTGAGTAGATGTTCCAATGCGAACAACTCAACCTCATCGAGCTGCATACATTCCTATTTTTTTGGACTTGATTGGTTCACCCAGCACCGCAAGCCCCCCCTGAAGCCATAGTTCCAGGGGGACTCTACTAACTAAACACCTTTAATTACCGCACACTTCAAACTTGAAATACTTTTCCTGCAGGCGCTTGCAGGTGCCGTTGGCGTGAACGGCGGCAATCGCCGAATTGAGCTGCTCCAGTAACGCCTTATCCCCTTTGCGCACCGCAATGCCGTTGCCGTCGCCAAAGTATTTCGGGTCATCGAAGTCAGGCCCGACTACGGCGAAACCTTTACCGGCGTCGGTATTGAGGAAGCCTTCGTAGATATTGACGACATCGGCCAGCCCGGCATCCAGTCGCCCCGCCACCAGATCCAGGAACAACTGGCCCTGGGAGCCGTAACGCACAACATCGACCCCGGCTGGGGCCAGGACCTCGGAGGCAAAACGATCGTTGGTAGTGCCTTGTTGGACACCGACCTTTTTCCCCTTGAGATCGGCCAGAGGATTATTGATGACCGATCCCGATTTCATGACTAGGTTGGCTGGCATGCTTCGATAGTATTGCTGAGTGAAATCCACGGACTTCATTCGTTCCGAGGTAATCAACATCGAAGAAAGAATGGCATCTATCTTTCGGACTTTAAGTGAAGGGATCAGCCCGTCGAATTCCTGATCGACCCACACACATTTGACTTTCATCTGATCGCAGATTGCATTGCCGATATCAAAATCAAAGCCAGCCGTACCGCCATCGGCTGTCTTGTAAGAGAACGGTGGATAGCTCGGTTCTATCCCGATGCGTACCGTTTTTAACTCTTCGGAGACTGCCAGCGTTGAAGTCAAGGCGAGCGCGAAGAGTCCGATCAACTTGATCATACTCATGATGGATATTCCTGTTTTTTATTAGACTTAGAGAAGTAATCAGATGCAACTGCGTCAGTTTTAAATCGATGACTCACTTGCGATGACGGTAAGCGCCGCCATTACCCCATGAAGCCCCCAGCACATTCAGGATCATTCGGCCGGCGGTGATGCAGGTGATGGCATTGCTGGCATCAAAGCTGGGCGCCACTTCCACGACATCCATCCCCACCACTTTGCAATCGCGCGAAACGGCCCGTAACAGCGGTGCAAGCTGGTCGAAACGCAGGCCACCCGGTGACGGTGCCAATACGCCGGGCATGCCGGACGGGTCCAGCCCATCGGCGTCGACGGTGATATAGACCGCAGCGCCTTTGGGGATCGTGGCCAATACCGGCCCGATGCCGTCGACGTGAACCTGTTCTGCGGTAAAGATCCGCGATCCGTAGACCTCAGCCGCGACAAACTCTTCCCGACGGGCACTACCGGTGCCGCGCATACCAATCTGGGTCATCCCGGAAATCCACGGTTTCTCGCTGGCCCAGCGTAGCGGGCTGCTGTACCCCCGACGCACGCCATTGACCTCGGCACGCCAGTCCAAATGCGCATCGATGTGCAGGATGTGCACAGGGGTCTGCAATACCGCCAGGGCATCCAGCGCCGGAATGGTCACCCCATGATCGCCCCCCAGGATGAACACCTGCGCCCCGTCGCCCCACAGGCTGGCCAGCAATTCGGTGACCTGCGCGGCGTGTTCGTCGTAGTTGCCGTGGGTCCAAGGCATGTTGCCGTAGTCGACGCAATGAGGCGGCAGCACGCTGGACAACTCGGCGCCCAGATCGAAATCCCAATGCGCCTGACCATCGCAGAACTGGCCGGATTGCCAGCGGATAGCGTCCGGTGCGCGGGCCTGGTCGTTGGGGTGCGGATTGCCCGGATAAGGCTCGCTGTGCGGCAGCCCGAGCATTGCCACCTGGGTCGGCAGGGTCCTCAGATTGGTTGCGATGGGCCAGTTCAGAAAGGGCCGAACCGGGGCGTGAGTGGTTTGCGTGTTCATGGTCGAAGACTCCTGTAGTAGCCGTGGCGTGTTGTCCAGGCACGTTGAGTAGACGCAACGCCGCAGGTATCCTCAAGCTAAATAAATTAACCAATCATTAGAAAAACTAAACCAGAGGCACCATGCTCGACACCCGAGATCTGATGACATTCCTGGCGGTCATCGAGGAGGAAAGCTTCGAGGCAGCGGCCAAAGTGCTGCATGTCACGCCGGGGGCCGTGTCCCATCGGATCAAGCAATTGGAAGAGAGTGTCGGGACGCTGCTGGTCAAGCGAATGCTGCCGACCCAGGTTACGCCGGCGGGAGAAGTCGTGCTGCGCCTGGCGCAACAGGTCCGGATGCTGCAGATGGACACCCGTCAGGAATTGAGCGAGGCCAACAATACGGTCAATACCCGGCTGACGATTGCCTTGAACGATGACTCACTGTCCGCCTGGTTCCTGCCGGCGATACTGCCGGTGATCAAGGCCCATGACGTGTCGCTGGACTTGCGGATGGGCGATCATGAACACACCAATCAACTGCTGCGTGATGGAACCGCCATTGCCGCCATCACCACCGATCCCAAGCCTGTCAGAGGTTGCGAAATCAAGGCGATCGGGGCCATGCGCTACAAGGCGGTAGCCAGCCGAGGGTTTCAGCAAGAGTACTTTGCTGAAGGTTTTACCTGGCAGGCGCTGGAGCGTGCGCCGACCATTCTGTTTGATAGGCAAGACACCATGAGTGAGCGCTTCTGCCAGCAACTGTTCGGCCAATCAATGCAAATGCCAGTGCACTACATCCCCAGTTCCCGAGGACTTATCGAAGCGGCAATGATGGGGTTGGGCTGGTGCATGGGGCCGGAAAAACTGATCCGGGAGGCGTGTGAAAGTAGCCACCTGATAGAACTGGCCCCTGAGCATACGCTGGACATCCAGTTGTTCTGGCAGGCGTTCAAACTCAATACCCAACTGCTGAAAGAGCTCACCAAAAGCATCACCATTCCAATCGATGCCTGATGGCCGACTGATCAGGTACTGGAGCCGAGCCATTCGATGAACTCATCGACTTCGGGGCGGCCCCGGCTGCTGTCATTGCACACACAGTAGTAGTTATGCAGGGCCGGAACGCTCAAGGTGAAGGGCTGAACCAGGCGCCCGTCATCCAGATCCCTGGCCGATACCAGTTCATCGCTTAGGGCAACGCCAAAGCCGTCGATTGCGCCCTGTAGCACCATGCCGAAGTCGTCGAAATGCACATCCGTGTATTCGCGTTCATGGCAACGGGCTTCGGTCAGCCAACGCCGCCACTGTGCGCCATCGTCTTCATGCAACAGGCGATGGTGGGCAAGGTCGGACAGTTGTCGAATGGCCCTGTCGCCACGCAACAGCTGAGGGCTGCACACCGGTGTCATGCGAATGCCGTGCAGCAGGCGCCACCAAAAACCGGCACCGGGCGGCGTTCCATAGGTTACGGCGACATCCGCTCGACGCCAGTCGACCAGACCGTAGCTGACCTCGCTGATGACATTGAGCTTGATGTGGCGATTCTCATCCATATAGGTGAACAGACGCGTCGCCAGCCATGTGAGGCCATAGGCCCCGGGAATGGACAGGGTCAGTTGCTTAATTTCATCGGGCCTGACGGTCGCGTTGCGCAGGACCGAAACCGCCCCGCCGATTTCCCTCATCGCGCTGGCCACATGTTTCTGCAACACCCTGCCGCTGTCGGTCAGCACCAATTGCCGCCCCTGTTTGACCAGCAGCTCCACCCCCAGGCTGGCCTGAAGCGCCTTCAACTGCTGGCTCACAGCGCCAGAGGTGACATGCAGCTCATCCGCCGCTGCACTGATGTTGCCCAGCCGTGCAACGCACTCGAACACCTTGAAACTGTGGAGGGGTGGCAAGCTCATAGGTGACGGCCCAGGTTAGTCAATTGCGATGGATCGGCAGGTAATAACTGATCCCGTAGACCCCGTCAACGGAAGGCCCGCCGCCCCGTCTTCTGCAAACCTTTAGTTTTTCTAACCATAAATACTTTAATACTTATCGATTGTTTGACGCCCTCGTATTGGTTTGACTAAGCGCTCCACCACGAGGAAGTTTCACCCATGAAAATCAATAATAAAAAAATAGCCTTTGCCTTAACCCTGGCTGCGACCATTGTGTTCAACGCTCACGCCGAAGACGCCATCAAAGAGAAATCCAATTTCGTTGTGCACAAATTAAACGACAATCTTTACGCCATTGGCGAACCCACTTACTACCAAGCCAATTATTCTTATCTGATTATCGGCAATAACAAAGCCTTAATGCTCGATGCCGGCGCAGAGCAAAAAGAAGACATCACCAAGGTCGTCAAGAGCATCACGCAAAAACCGCTGTCCGTATTGCCCTCCCACCTGCATTTCGACCATATCGCCGGCCTGCACAACTTCGACAGCATCTATCTGCTGGATACCGAATTCACGCGCAAATTCAAGCAGGACGATGGGCTCTACCACGTGCCGGAGTCCGTATATCTTGGGGATTTTGATAAGTTTGTGCTCGAGCCATTCAAGGTGTCCCGCCTGGTCAAGCCCAATGAAGTGATCGACCTGGGTGTCGTCACACTGAAGCTGCTCAGCATGCCCGGCCACACTCAGGATGAAGTGGCGCTTTATGATGAAAAGAACAACGTGCTGTTGTCAGGCGACCATCTTTATCCGTCGTCGCTGTTTGTGGGCAACATGAAAGATTACGTGGCTTCGGTTTCGGCAACGTTGACTGTTATTAATAAAGACACTGCTATTTATGGCGCTCACGCGGGTTCAGATCCAAATCTGGTTCCGAAGATGACCTTCGAGGAAATAGTGCTGATTCGCGACAAGTTAAAAGCTGCAGAGCATAAAACTGCCAAGCCTGATCCGTTCCCAGGTTCGGATCTAGTCAAGAGCACTAATCTCTATAACGTTGACAAAGAGGTGAGTATTCTTTCCGATATCGAATTCAAGGACGGCAGAAAATATGGCTATTGATTATTAGCGCAGGCATCCGGAATTGAACCGTAGACTGTGAGGAAGCATCCCCTGTAGGAACTACCCAGTGCAACGAGGCTGCGATCTTTAAAAGCAAGATCATAGATCGCACTCTGAGGGGAACGCAGTGAAGGTGGGGCGAACCTTCCCGCGATGGCCCTCCTAAATTATCTCAACGCTGGATTCCGAGTGACTGCTATGGGTCGAAAGCGGGCCTCCGCGATGGGCAGCTAACGACTGTGGATTCAACCGGTTGAGATTCTGCTGCGCGTCATGTGTATGAGGGCCGATCGGCCGTTTCCCAAAGAAGGTCGCTCCTCAATGGCATAAGGCACAAACCCAAGCTTGGGGTAGAGCAGCAGCCCTGCCGTGTTCTCGTTGAAACAGGAAATCTGCACCTCGTTGGCTCCGTAACGCTCGAATGCCAAGGCGGTCATCGTCTCTACGATAAACGTGGCCACTCCTTCGCCCCGAGCGCTCGGCGAGACGATGACATTGCCGATACAGCAAACGCCATTGCGTTCAGCTCGATAGAAATTGGCAAACCCAACGACAGCCCCATTGATCTCCACGACGGTAGAGTCAAAGCGCTGGGAGATCGCGGTAATCAACTGCGTTTCCGTTAGCGGGAAGTGCGCTTTGGGAAACATGAAAAACAACTCTTGAGCGTTCTGAGGAAAGCCGCAGATCATTTTAACGTCGCTAGCCTTCACTGGCCTGTGGTTTAGTTTCATTGCTCGTCTCTAAGCTCCATGAATCAGTTCTTTAGCTGAGTCCCAAGGCTAGCGAAGGGTGATGGGAAGCTATGGCATGTCCGCAAATGGCCGACTGCAGCTGACATAAAGGGCGATTGACGCAGTCCGGATACTAGAGTCAGGTGTTGGATTGATGAGCCGCCCAGTGTTTCATCTCTTCTGCAATGAAGTGGTTCACCAAGTCACTGTACATCTTCTCGATTGCATCCGGGCTCAGGCCCTCAGCCTCGGCCCACTCGCGTCGTGTCGCCAACATGGCCTTGAAACGCTCCGGAGCACGCACTGAAGTTACTGAGGTCTTGTACTTCGAGGCAGCCAGTACGTAGTGAAAACGCTTGCCCAACAGTTTGATAACAACCTGATCAAGGGCGTCGATTTCGCGTCGAATATCCTCCATGCCTGCACACTCTTCGGGCTGCAACTGATTGATGACGTCCATGTAGGTGACTCCGTTTGCGGAAAAAATCGTGGGTTATCGAGGAGTCTGCCCGGGTCAGTGATATCTCGGCAACTGGGTCAATTCGGCGCCGGCGCCAACAGGCTGGACGTCAGCGCTGACGTGAGCTCCGGGCGACTGGTCGTGTTGCCGGCGGATCATCCGGGCAACGCTTCGCCGTTAAGCATGGTATGTCCGCACCGCAAGCAGATTTCTCCTGCCTTTTCGCAACTCTATACGTGGTTGAGAAGCCAGTTTTCCCGAATGGAGCCTGTTTGAACCTGGGCGTCTGGCTTTAAGTCTCCCAGGTAAGAACGGCGGGCTGCGCAGCGTAACGAAACACCCTCTCAACGTTTCACGCCTGAATATGCCGCCGCGTTGATCACTGTCATTGTCAGTTGAAACACACACTGCCAATACTCAGCCACATCATTCATCAGCCCCGCTGGCGTCTACACTCGACGGCCATGCCCACCAGGACAACCCTGCTGGGCAGGTTGCTGCTGATTATCATGGAAGCTTGAGAAGGACACTCAAATGGTACGTGCCGTTACTATTCTCACCGAGAATTTTTCTGACTGGGAGCCCGCGCTGATCAACTCCACGGGCCGCGCCTACTATGGCTTCGAGACTTGTTTTGCCGCTCCCGGTGGCAAGCAAGTGACATCATCCGGAGGCATGACCATCATCCCCAACCTGGCCATCGAGGCCATTCGGCTGGACGATGTCGACTTGCTGATTGTGACGGGAGGCCCGATCTGGAAAACAGACAAGGCACCCGCCATCGAGGCGCTGGTCCGTGAGGCCCACGACAGGAACATAGTCGTGGCGGGAATCTGTGACGGTACCCGCGTACTGGCCAAGGCTGGAGTGCTGGATCACTTGCAGCACACCTCCAATTCCGTTGACAACCTGAAGCAGGTGCATTATCGCGGAGCAGATTATTACCAGGACGTACCGTACGCAGTTGCCGACCAGGGTGTGGTCACGGCTCCCGGCAGCGCGCCAGTCAGTTTCATGGCGCAAATTCTCGACACCTTGGGATTGAACGACAAGAAGCTGGAAGCGTACCTGGCCATGCATGCGGCTGAACATATTCACGGCTGAACCCTTCCCTCTATCTCTCCCCTCACCTCGGCGCTGCGGCCTGTTACCGGGCCGTAGCGCACTTCACCCTTGAACCACTCCTCCAATACTGCGCTGACAACAACCCCTGTTTGTTCTCCACTGCTGAACCGCAGTTCCAGATCTTCCGACAATTATTCTTAATAATCGGAAAAATCTTACTTGCGGATACGACATTTCCGACTAAGGTTACTCCCCATGACGCGTAGGGGTTTCCTTGGCTCCATAAGGACGAGTTTGGAGCCGTGTCAAAGAATGCATTATTGAGATCGCCAAGAGGCGACACTTTTCGACCAAAGCTAAGGAATGGCTAAATGTTTTTCTCTGCCGACATGACTGTGGCTCGATGCCTGCCGCACTCGCTTGTGTCCCCGGCTTTCAGCACCTCATCCCATGAGCGAACTGCTGTAAGCAATAACTCCCATACCCTCAGAGCCGTGCCCGAGATGACGTCAGGCTCTCTCCTTAGCGTGCGCCTTAGAAATTGATTGGCCCGCTCATAGCCAGTAAATCACCGACACATTTTTACGACATGACTGACTGAGTCTGTCGTACAAAAACCTGTGCGCGTTCTATGTCTTTCCCGCTGAACGGGTGAGATGCGAGTGCCCGGGAATGTGCTCCCCAATGGATCGAGATCGCCGCCGGCTGCTGCCTGTGCGTCGAGGATCTGACATGCCAAAAATAACAGTTGAACGCTCGACCAAAGATTCGACCGAGCAGATGAGCATGACGCAAGCACTTGCCGATGCCAGGCTGAGTGTCGAGGCCAAGGCCATGGTCGCCCAAGGCATCTACGCCGGGGTCGCTCAGGAAGTTTCCATCGTCATACCGGTCAAAACTGCGATCCACCCGGATTTGGGACTTTTGCGTCAGTTGGTGATCGCTGGATGGGGCGAAGCGCTTGGCCAGTATCTTGAGGTGCTCGATCTGGGGGGAGACGGCGCTCCAGAGGCCTTGCGCAAGGTTCAGCTGGCTGTCAGATCCGGCACTGCGCTATTTGCCGCCGGCAGCCTGACCACCCGCACTGGAGTGCACTGCCTGGTCTCGATCCATCATGGGTTGGCCGACGAACATAGCCTTGAGGTTCTGGCACGACAGCTACAAACAGAAGACATCGACTCGGCCCTGATGTGCATGCGTCGAGGGCGCGAACGCCATGGCGAATACATCGAGGCACAAGCACAGCTCGCGGAAGTTGATGGCACGCAGCTGACCGCTGCGGCGCACGCCATGACCCCCGTGCGTTTGCTGCAAACCGGGCGCTTGGCCTTCGACATCCAACGGCAGCGCATCAGCCTGCAACGCACCCTGGACATCGCCTCGATCAATGCCGACAAGCCGCCCGTGGCGAAACTCCTGGGCTGCCTGCAGCGGGCCGGTGTCATCGCCGAGGGCGACACCCTGTGTTCGTCGCACAACTGGCGCCAGGCTCACCAGCAGGATGCCATCGGCATGATGACAGGGCTTGTTCCACGCTCCGTGGCGACCCCTGGAGCGCTTGTGCTTCCCGGGCAAATCAGCCTTGAAGCATGCGCCCGTCGCTCTCCGGCTGCGCGCCAGGCGCTGGCCTGCTGCCGCGCGTCCGAGCTGTTCATCAATGGTGCCGGTCGACGCGGCATCCCGGCTTCACACGTGATGAGTGCCGCTTTTCCGGTCGGCATCGACATACGGCGTGCCGGCGCTTCGCAACTGCTCCTGGAACTCGAGGGACCGTTTTGCAACGCCAGCGCACCCACCAATCTGCTCAATGAACTCGCTGATGTATTTATGGATAGGAGTGAATGGAATGACTGAAAACATCCAGCTTGATGAACACGCTCTGGCTGATGAAGTGGCTCGCGTCTGCGCCACTTTTGCCGAGGTGCTCAACCTGCCGAGTGTCGGCCACGAGGACAACTTCTTCAACCTCGGCGGCGACTCCTTTGACGCGATTCGCGTGATGTCGCGGCTGTCTTGCAATTTGCCCATAGTGACTCTTTTCGAGCACCCGACGGCAGCGGGTCTTGCTCAACGCATTGTCTGCGCCGCCACCCGACAAGCCGCACGTCTGGTCTGTTTTGGCAACGTGCAAGCAGCCGCGGGTTCGACCGCGGTGATTGCGGTGCCTTTCGGCGGCGGAGACGCCACGGCCTACCGCAATCTGTTTCAAGGTAATCCGGATGTGCAGGTGTTCGGCGTGGACTTCGGTGATACCGAGGTGGAGAACGCCGCGGATTTTCAAAGTCTGCTCGACAGCCTTGCCAGCGACATCGAAGAAATCGGCGCTGCCCATCTGGTGATCTATGGCCACTGCGCAGGCGCGGCGACCGCCGCGTGCATTGCCTCAAGCATCGCCGCCCACCACAACCACCTCGCTCTGGTGGTGGCCGCCTCGCGCCCGGTGCTGGATGCAGACGCCGCGATTCGTGCGGCTGAAACCACCTCGGACCAGATCTGGACCGACTACTTGCGATCGCTGGGGGCCTTCACCGGACTGCTCGACAGTCAGGTCGAGAGCATGCTGGCTCGCGGTCGAAGAGACCACCTGATCGCCTGCGAAGCCTATCGCCACCTGACGCAGTACCCAGCCAATGGCGTATCGGCACTGGTGCTGCTGGGCGACGAGGATCCGGCCACCGCCGAGCCTGAAGTCGTATTGGCGCAATGGGGCAAGTTCATCAACGTCACCCAAGCCGCCACCCTCGCCGGTGGCGGGCACTACTTCGTGCGTACCCATGCGCACGAGGTCGAGGAAACCGTGCTGTCTTTTGCAGCACACAACACCAAAGGAAGGGATAGCAAGTCATGACAGTCAATCATCAACCACTTCTGACCCAGGCTGATCTGCTCAAGCGTGGCCTGGCCGATCTGCAGGAACATGATGCCGAACTGGCGCGGATCCTCGACGCCGAGGTCGCTCGCCAGCAACGCACGCTCTCTCTGGTGGCCTCTTGCTGCGCGGTCAAGCCGCGCACCCTGGCCGCGTCGTCCTCCGTGCTGGTCAACGTGACCGCCGAAGGTGTGCCCGGACGCCGCTATCACGCCGGATGCGAGAACGTCGACCTGGTCGAGTCTCTGGCGATCCAGCGTGCCCGCGAGCTGTTCTCTGCGCAGTACGCCGGTGTGCAGTCGCACTCGGCTTCCAGCGCCAACTATTCGGTACTCGCGGCTTTGCTCGAGCCTGGCGACACGCTGCTGGGCATGGCTCTGGATAACGGCGGCCACCTGACCCATGGCAGCCCCGTGACGTTCTCGGGCACTTACTACAACGCCATCGGCTATGGCACCACCAAGGAAGGCCTGATCGACTACGACGAAGTCCGCAGGCTGGCTTTGGAACATCGGCCGCGACTGATCATCTGCGGTGCCACGGCCTACTCCAGAGTCGTGGATTTCGAGCGCTTCCGCCGGATCGCCGACGAAGCCGGCGCCATCCTGATGGCCGACATCTCGCACATTGCCGGTCTGGTGGCAACCGGGCGGCATCCGAGCCCGATCGACGCTGCGCACGTCACCACCACCTGTACCCACAAGCAGCTCGCCGGCCCGCGTGGTGGCCTGATTCTCTCAGGCCGTGACGCCCACGAAAAAGTCCCTGGCCGTGAAGCGACGTTCAGCCGCGTGCTCGAACTGGCGGTGTTCCCGCGGATGCAAGGCGCACCGGCCGTCAACATGATGGCTGCCAAGGCCGCGGCACTGGGTTACGCCATGACCCCTGAGTTCGATGCCGAGATGCAGCGCATCCGCACTGCGGCGGACGTAATGGCCAGCGAATTCCAGGCCCGGGACTATGAAGTGGTGGGCGGTCGCAGCGAGAACCACACCATTCTGATCCGCCTGCGTGCAGCGATGACCGGCGCTATCGCCGAGACCGCGCTGGAGCACTGTGGAATCGTCGTCAACAAGAACCGTGTGCCCGGCGAAACCCGCTCGTCCTTCGTCACCAGTGGCCTGCGCATCGGTACCGGCGCCCTCGCCCAGCGTCATGTCGACCCACAGGGTTGCCGGGAGATCGTCGACCTGCTCTGCCGGATCCTGGACGAGGTGACGCCGCTCGGTGACAGCGAGTTCACCCTCGATCCGCTCCTGCGCCAGCAATTCTGCGCAGAGGCCGAGGCGCTTTGCGCGAAGTATCCGATCGCCGATTACCTCGCACGCTAAAACAGTCTCCGGCAGCGCTGGAGGCATGGTAGGACGATCCGCCGATCGTCGTGCCCGGGAACAGGTAAAACTCTAAGGAGAGAGAAGCACCATGACGGACAAGATCAAGTATGTCGCCATCAATGGCTCGGAACGGGTGGATGGCAACAATGCCAGAGCGCTGGAGTGGGCGGCCGAGTACCTGGAAAAACAGGATGTCATTCTCGAAGTTTTCTCATTGGCCAACGCCAAAATCGACCCTTGCGGGGCCTGCGGTGATTGCAATTTTCGCAACGAACCCTGCGCCCAGAAAGATGACGCCGCGCGCGCCGTGCGCCTCATGGAAGCCAGCGATGGCGTGATCTTCGCCTGTGCCGTGCATGGCTTTGGCGCAACCCCTCTGATGTCGGCGTTCTTGGAACGGGTCGGCACCGGGTTCCTGCGCCACGACCGCACCCTCACCAACAAAGTGGCCGGGGTCATGGTCACTGGTCGGCGCATGGGCCATGTCGAGGTCTACAACCAGATGCTCCAGTGCGCCTTGCTCAACCGCATGATCATGGTCGGCTACGGCTTCCCGGCGATGCTCGTGGGCGACAAGAAAGGCGAAGTGTTGGGTGACAAGGAAGGCATGGAGATGCTGCGTCGGATGCTCGATCGCATGGTGTCCATGACGCGTCTGATCCGCGACTACGAACAACTCACCGGGCAGCCGGCGCTGCCGGTCTCGGTGCCTGGGGAACGCCATCGCGAGGGTAACGACGGCAAGTTCTTCGTCCCGACCAAGTCCGACATGTACCAGGTCGAGGCCACTCGCAGTTGCAACTTCGATGTCGTCGGCGACTGAACAGCGCAGCCCCAGAGCCAATCGAGAATCATATGAGCATTAGAACTGCCTGCAATGGCCTCACCGACACTCTCCTGCGGGAATGGATGGTGTCGGAACACTTCGAGCGCCTGGCACAAGCAACGGTGGCACAGATAGCACAGGCCTATGTCGGCGTTTATTCGGCGCGGCCCACCAGTTGGCTGGCGGTCATGGCACGCAATCAAAACCTCGATCGCAAGAGCCTACTGGCGAAAGAAAACGACAGCGAGTTGTTGCGTATCCCGGGTATGCGGCGCTCCAAATTCCTGCTGCCCGGCGAGCTGGCAGGCAACGTCTTTGCGGCCACTCGCCTGCCGTTGGCCAACCACGAGTGGCGGCTACGGGACGTCGGGCTTGGCCTGGACGATTACCGACGCCTGCTGCCGGCGCTGATCACTTTGAGCACAGGCGCCGCCGTGCGTCTGCAAGACATCGCCAGTGCCCTCGAACTGCCGGCGCCCCAGGCGCGGGCGTTGACGTCAGTGGCGACCTATGACGGCGCGTTGGTTCGCATACCGGCGGCCAATCATTGGTCGAATCGCTGGCTGTATTCGGCTGCACCCGAAGGCCTGTTGCCGGGTGACGGTGTGCCACTGGACCGCGACTCGTTGCTGCGTGACATCGCTGGGCGCTACGTCGAGCACTACGGACCGGTCACGGTCGATGACCTCGCCTGGTGGCTCGCGGTTTCAAAGGACACCGCGCGCACGCTGCTTCAAGCCTGCGCAGCCTGCCAGGTCGCCGATCAGATGTGGCATAGCGAGGATGGGAAAGCGCGTCTTGAGCAGTTCCTGCAACGCGAGCAGAAACCCGCGAGCAAGCAGATCCGCTTTCTGCCGGCCTGGGACCCGTTGGTCATGGGGTATGCGCCCGGTTCCAGGCAGCGCGACTGCCTTGAACTGGAACGCATCGGCGGCTACGACCCGGCCGGTAACGGCCGGCCGGTAGTGCTCATCGGTGGCCGGGCCGCCGCAACCTGGCACACGGCGGCCAAGGGCAGCAAACGCGTCATCGCAGTCGATGCCTCGACACTGACTGACCAGGAACGTGCAGCCGTGCTTGAGGCTGCCACGGTTCTGGCGGAGCAGATCGGGGCTATTCACCAGATCGAAAACGAACTCACAGCGTGAAAACAGGGAAGCATGAACAAGATGAGGGACGACATGACATCAGTACCCCAAGCGCCACAATCGCTGTCAGGGAGTGAGCGCAGCCTTTGGGACGCGTTTGCGCAGCCACAGGCCGGGCAATCAGCGGACAACACCCGAGAACAGCAAGAGATCGTCTTGCCCGCTGGCCTGACGGCCACCATGAATGACATGGTCACGGTCGCCGCGGTTCTGGGCTACCTGCTCAGTCCGGAAGGCCGGCTGACGTTGGCAATCCATGATGACGCCAAGCCGTCACTGCTCAGCGTCGATTGCATGACATTGAACCTTGCAGAAGACGCTCGCGACTACATCTCGCAATTGCGCAACAGTGTCGAAGCGTCCCATGGCGAGCCGCAATTGCGGGCCGATATCGAGATCAGCAATGGCAAGCACCTGCCAGCGGCGCAAACACCGGTCTGGCTGTTGGTGCACGAGGGCCGCTGCCAACTGTCGGTACGCAGCGATTACATGACCCCGGCGTTAAGCCTGGAATTACTGGAGTTGGTGGCCTTCGCCTGCGCCCGTGTGCTTGATTCCAAGGCCCTGCCGGCGCCCGCGCTCCAACCGGGCTGCCCGGCCCCGGCCGAAGCCGTCGAGCGCCAGTTTCTCGTGGAGCGCATTTACCGGCATGTGCAGAGCAAACCCTCGGCTGCGGCAATCATCGATGACAACAGCGATCGCACCCTGACTTACGCCGAACTCTGGAACGCCTCCGAGGCATTGGTCCAGCACATTCGCGAGCGCGTCACCTCCCGCCGTTCGAGCCCGCGCCTGGCGTTGTTCCTGGAACGCGGCTGGCAGCATCTGGCCGCGATCATCGCCGTGCAACGCATGGGCGGTACCTGCGTGCTGATCGACCCGGCGCATCCTGATGAACGCATCCGTGCCTTCATCGAAGAGTGCAGTCCGCATGCGGTGTTGACCGCCGGCAGCACCACCGAACGCGCACGCGAGCTGCTGACCTTTCCGCTGCTGGATATCGATAAGGTGCAGGTCCATCCTACCCTCGTCGATTGGGAGCACGGCAAGTGGGTCGACAGCACCAATGAAGCCTGTTTTATCGCCGGGACTTCCGGCAGTACCGGACGGCCCAAAGCCGTTTGCCTGTCCTATCGGGGGATGGCCGCGACCCTCGACGCTGTCATCGAGCAGGCCGGACTTGGCGAGCATAGCCGCGGCTCATGGCTGTCGTCGCCCGGCTACGGGATGGTCGAAGTCGACCCGCTGCCGGTTCTGTGTGCCGGCGGCACGGTATGCATCCCTGCACCCCAGGTGCTGCAGGACGTCAACCTGCTGGCACGCTGGCTGCTTGAAGGCGACATGAACCACACACTGGCCATGACTTCCATTGCCGAAGCATTGTGGGCCACGAGCACCCGAACCGGTCTGCGCACCATGCTGATCGCCGGTGAACGCTGCAAGCAATGGCCGCCGAGCGACCTCGGCTACCGGGTGATCAATGTCTACGGCTCCGCAGAAGCCGCCGTAGTCTCCATCGAAGACCTAAGCGCCCCGCGCCGCACCTTGCTGCCCTCGGTAGGCCGCGCGATTCCTGGCGCCCGGATGTACGTGGTCGACCGCAATGGCCAACAACTACCGGCCCGTTGTGTCGGTGAGTTGATCATCACCGGCGAAACGCTGTCGGTGGGCTATGTCAATCCCGAGGACACCAGGAAAGCCTTTCGTGGCAATACTCTGGACGCCACGTCGGCCTTGCAATACAGCACCGGCGACCGGGCGCGCATGGCGGCCGATGGCACCGTGGAAATCTTTGGCCGTACCGACTCCGTGGTCAAGATCCGCGGCCATCGGGTCGACCTGACTGAACTGGAGATCACCGCGCTGCAAGTTCCGGGCGTGGTGAAGGCCGCGGCCAATTGTTTGAGCAATGACCTCGGCGCGACGCTGGCATTGTTCCTGGAGCTGGCTCCCGGTGCCAAAGAAGTGGTCGCCCGGGTTCGCCAGCACTTGGCCGCGCGCTTGCACCCGGCCGCCCAACCCGGCCAGATCGTGACCGGCGCCCTGCCCCTCGGGCGCAATGGCAAGGTGGACTACAGCGCGTTGCAGGTCAGCCCGATCGAGCGCGATGCGAACCAGACCGTTTTTGTCCCGCAGAGCCCGGCAGACCACGCGGTACGTGACTGCTGGCTGGCCTGGACGCTCTGTGACGAAGCCATGCTGGAGGCGAGCTTCTTCGACGCCGGTGGCGATTCCCTGCGCGCCTTGCGCATGGTCGGCGAAATGGCCTGCAAGCATGGCATTCATGTGCAAATGGGGGCGTTCCTCGAGGAGCCGTTTCTGGCGAATCTGGTGCGCCTGGCCAATGCCTCGCACAACACTCAGTTGCCGACGTTCGAGCACTTACCGGCAGAGCAGCAATGGCTGCCGTTCGAGCTCAACGAAAGCCAGCAGGCGCTGTGGATCGGTCGTGGTTCGTTCTACGACTACGGCGGCGTCGGCTGCCAGGGGTATTTCGAGTGGGAAGTGCAAGCCCTCGATAGCGAGCGTTTCACCCGTGCCGTGGGGTTGCTAGTGCAACGGCATCCAATGCTGCGCATGACCATCGATGCCAGGGGCCGCCAGAGCATCGGCGACGTCGACGGCACGCAAGCGGTGAAATATGTCGATCTCAGTGCTCTGGACGGCGCGCAGATCGAGCGCGAGATCGATGCGGTTCGCGACCGCATGGCCAACGAAGAAATCGGCACCACGCAATGGCCGCTGTTCCAGTTCCGCATCAGTCGCATCAGTGCCAGCGCCAGCCGGGTGCATCTGTGCATCGACATGTTGATCGCCGACGCCTGGTCGATTTTCCAGGTGATCATTCCCGACCTGATCGATCTGTATCTGGAAGATGATCCACAACTGCCGGTGCTGCAGACCAGCTTCCATGACTACGTCGCCTATCGGCAAAAAGTGCTCAAGAGCGCCCAGTACCAGGCCGACCGCGAATACTGGCTGGAGAAGATCAATCACCTGCCGGCAGCCCCGCGCCTGCCTCAACTGGAGCCTGGAGAGTTCAGCGGCACGTCGCACTTCGAGCGACACGAAGGCACCCTCGCCGTCGATGCCTGGGAGCGACTGCAGGCCCGGGCGCAGGCGCGCAACATCTCTCCGTCCGGCGTGGTCGCGCTGGCCTTGTGCGAAGTGTTGCGCTGCTGGGGCGAAGAAGACCGCTTCACCCTGAACTTCCCGGTCTCCGACCGGATGCCCGTCACTGCCGATATCGACCAGGTTGTCGGTGACTTCACCAACACCTTGCTGGTGCCCTATGAAACCGCGGCCGCCGACACCCTCGAGGTTCGTGGCCAGCAACTGCAGGGCGCCATATGGCAGGCACTGGATCATCGCCTGTTCAACGGTGTCGAGGTGCTGCGCGAGCTGGCCCGGGTCCGGCGCAGTGGCGGCGCGCCACTGATGCCGATCGTCCTCACCAGCCTGCTCGGGCACCCAGGACGCCATGATGCGGCGCTGCTTGGGCCAGAGGTTTACGGCGTCTCGCAGACACCGCAAGTCACCCTCGATGTGCAACTGCGCGAATCCGAAGGCACGTTGTACTTCAAATGGGATTACCTCACCGGGGTCATTCGTCCCGAAGTCGTGGAGTCGATGTTCGGCGCATTCAGCACATTGCTGCAGCAACTGGCCGACGACAGCGAGATCTGGCAACGCACTTGGCTTGACCTGCGCCCCGCCGCGCAGATTGACGTACGCCGCGCCGTAAACGCGACTCAGGCCCCCGTGCCGCAGGTTCACTTGCGTGACCTGCTACTGGCCCGGATTGCCGAGCGCGCCGGGGAAACCGCAGTGATCGATACCCGGCGCAGCTACAGCTGGGGTGAAATCGGCCGGGCCGCAGCACGGATCAGCAAGATGATCCAACACACCCGTAACCCTGATGAACGTTTTGTCGGCATCGTCCTGCCCAAGGGCAGCGGCCACTACGCGGCTGTCTATGGCTGCCTGCTGGCCGGGGTCGGTTATGTGCCGGTGGATATCGATCTGCCGTCCGAGCGTATTCGTTCAGTGCTGTCGCAGGCCGGAGTGCACACGGTTATCGCCGGTATCGATACCCCGTTGCCGGAGCAGATCCAGCGGCTGGTACTGACCGATGAGGACCTGCATTACTGGACTGCCGAGCACACGGAGCTGACTCTCGCACCTCTGGCTGCGGACTACTCGCCGTATGTGATCTTCACCTCCGGCTCTACCGGTAATCCCAAGGGTGTCGAGATCCCGGAGGCCGCAGTAGTCAACCACGTTTATGACGTCGTCGAGCGCTTTGGCCTGGATGCCTCCACTCGCCATCTGGCCACTGCCGCCCTGCATTTCGACATGTCGGTCTTCGATATCTTCGGCCCCCTGCTGCACGGCGGCTCGGTGGTGGTGCCAGCTCAGGCGGCGGGCCCGGACCCCGATGCCTGGATACGACTCCAGCGGCGTCACGGCGTGACCTTCTGGGCCTGCGTTCCGGCGATCATGGACCTGCTGTGCAGTGTTGCGGAAACTGCACGGAGTTTCTGCGCGGTAGATTCGCTGGCCAACATCGTCATGGCGGGCGACTGGATTCCACTGCCACTGTTGCCACGCGCCAGGGCGCTGTATCCGAACGCGCGATTGTATTCCTGCGGAGGTCCCACCGAGACCACCAACTGGTCGGTGCTGCACGAGATCGACGAACAAGAAGGCCAGCGAGTGCGTTCGGTGATCTACGGCGCGCCCATGCGTAACTCTGCCTACCACATCGTGGCCGACGACTGGACCGATTGCCCGGATTGGGTGCCCGGGGAAATGTTGGTGGAGAGCGATGTTTCCCTGGCCTGTGGCTACATCGGCCAACCGGAACTGACCGGCAAGGCCTTTGTCCAGCACCCGCGCAGCGGGCGGCGCATGTACCGCACCGGCGACCTTGGGCGTTACCTGCCTAACGGCGAAATCGAGATCCTCGGACGTATCGACAACCAGATCAAGCTCAATGGTCTGCGCATCGAGCTGGGAGAAATCGAGGGCGTCGCCGAGTCCTGCGCCGGCGTCTCGCGGGCCTGTGCGATAGCACTGCCGGGGCCCGACGGGCATCCCAAACAGATTGCCCTGGTGTATGTCGGCGAGCCCGGACTGGCGCCTGCAATCACGTTGACCTTGAGCCAACGGCTGCCCGCGTACATGGTGCCGAAAACTGTCCAGTCGTTGCCCCGCTTGCCCCTGTCGAAGAACGGCAAGGTGGATGTGCTGGCCCTGCGAGAAACCATGAGGAATGACATGAAAGAACCCAATGGCAAGGCTTCGCAATCCACCCTGCGCATCGTGATTGGTGTGATCAGCCAGCATCTCGGACAGCCAGTACTGCCCGACGACAACTTCTTCGACATGGGCGGCGACTCGCTGTCGGCAATGAAGATCAAGGTCGAACTTGGCTCCAGGTTGTCACAGCCCATTGAGCTGGAGGACCTCATGCTCACCGAGACCATCGGTGAGTTCGCCAAGTGCCTGAACGCGGAGACCCAGTCATGATCAGAGACAACCTGCACCAGCAATGGCTGGATGATGTGGACGCCTACCTGGATGGACGCACGACGCCGCAGACGCTGCAGGCCAACGGGCAGCAACGGGCCGGGGAAGTCTTGCGCTATGTCGCGCAACGCTCGGCGTTCTATGCCGATCACCTGCGCTCGCAAGCGGGCAGTCCGAGCGCCTTGCCGGAGCTGGACGGCGTACCGTTCACCACTAAGGACGACCTGCGCGCCGTGGGCCGCTCGGTCTGCAGCCTGCCGTTCGACCAGATCGCGGTGTACTACGAGACCACCGGGACCACCGGGCTGCCAACCCCCTGCCCGCGCGCGGCGATCGATGTCGAAACCAGCGGCGCCTATGTACAGAAGGCTGTTGCCGACCTGTATCAGTCGACCTTCGGCACCACTCATGCCCTCACCGCGATCATGGGGCCGTCGGAGCTCTACGCGTTCGGCGATACCTATGGCGAGGTCTGCCGCAATCTGGGCATTCCTTACGTACGGCTATGGCCGGAAAGCCCTCGGGTCGGCCTGGTCAAAGCCGCCCAGTTGATCAACGACCTCGGTGTCCGCTCGCTGATCTGCTCACCCGCCGTCGCGCTGGCCCTGGCCCGCCTCTATGTGAGTCAGGGGATCGATCCGCGCGAGACAGCAGTCGGGCAGATCATGGTGTTGGGCGAACTGTGCACGCCGCATATGCTGAGCAATATTGCCCGGGTCTGGGATGCGCATTGCACCCACGGCCTGTATGGCTCTCAGGAAGCCCACGCGGTGGCCACCGGTTGCCCGAACGGCAACCTGCACTTTTCCGAGACCAACTATCTGGCGGAGATTCTTCCGGTGCCCGGGATGGACGGCGATATCGGCGAGCTGTGCCTGACGATGCTCGTACCCGGCGCCAAACCGCTGATCCGCTACCGCACCGGCGACCTGGCAAGCCTGCATTCTGCCGAAAAATGCGGATGCGGCAATCGTTCGCGTTGCCTGCGGGTCTTTGGCCGGGTGAGTGATGTGATGACCCTGGCCGGTCGCCAGGTACTCCCGGCTCTGATCGAGTCGGCGGTGCTGACGGCGGCCGAGTGGGTCTCCGGCTACGAGGTCAGGATCTGTTCCGCCAGCGACGGCAGCGACCATGTCGAGGTGTCGATGGTGGCAGGGATCGGTGAGCGTTCGCTGGCCGAGGTTCAGGAGCAGATGGCCGGCCATTTCGGCACCTCGGTCCAATTGCAACTGGCACAGAACCTGGACCCGAGGACCGAGACCGGTGCCTACATTTCCTGGAAGCACGCACGTATCCGCGATCAACGGGAGCCCGCCCTGTGAGCTCATTACAACCCATCCCCCTGTGGAGCGTGGAGCACCACGAAATCAGCGATGCGGCGCCGATCGCCCAGGTGCGGCGAGGCCTGCTGGGGCTGTATCCGTGCCCGGCGTTGTTCGAGACCGGTGCGGGTTTTCTGCCGGTCGACGGCAACCAGACCACCTTCATGATCGACCTGTTGTTGGAGTTGAAACTGGTCAACGACACCTGGCACCTGTCGACCGGTGCGCCGTTCCAGTGGGCCCTGGCCGCGTGCGAGCAGTTGCTGAACAATTCGCAAGCGAGCCTGTGCGAACGCCTGCGACGCGTCACCCAGACGCTGGCCCTGCCGGAGGGCTTTCCGCTGGTGCTGGCGCTGGGCTACAGCGCCGCGCGGTTTGTCGAAAACCTGCCGGAGATTGCCATCGAGCCAGATGTCCCGGAGGTGGTGGTGCGGGTCTATCGGCATGTCGTCCGCTTCGAAGCTCCCGAAGGTCCGGCGCGGATCGACGTACTCAATGCCGGCGACAACGCGGCAGCGCAACTGGATGCCCTGCTCGCCGTGCTGCGCAATCCGCCGGTGACGGCACCTGTTGCAAGACTCGGCACTGAAGTCGCGGTGATCGAGGACGTCACTGATCGCGAGGACTTCTGTGCCGCCGTTTTAAGGGCCAAGGAGTACATCCGCGCCGGTGACATCTATCAGGTGCAGTTGTGCCGGCGTGCCGTGTCCAGCGCGACGATTGCTCCGGTCGATCTTTACGAGCGTCTGGCAACGGTCAATCCGGCGCCCTACATGTACTACCTCGACCTTGCCGACCTGCATGTCGTGTCATCCAGTCCTGAACTGATGATCCGCCTGCAGGACGGCGTGGCCCAGGTCCGGCCCATCGCCGGCACCATGAGCCGGGAGGATCAGCGCGGCAGTTCGCTGGACAAGATTCCCAAGGAAGCCGCCGAGCACTTGATGCTCGTCGATCTGGCGCGCAACGACCTGGCCCGGTGCGCGGTTCCCGGGGGCGTCCAGGTGAGTTCGTTCATGCAGCAGGACACTTACGGGTCCTTGCTACACCTGGTGTCCACTGTGGAAACCAGGGTACGCGAGCAATGCGATGTCTGGGATCTGATCGTGGCCAATTTCCCGGCGGGAACCATGACCGGCGCACCCAAGGTCCGCGCAATGGAAATCATCGCCGAGCTGGAAGGCACCGCACGCGGGCTGTACACCGGTTGTGTCGGCTATATCACCGGGCCCAACAGCGCGGTGCTGGCACTGACAATCCGCACCATTGTCGGCAACGCCGGACGCTATGTGTTGCAGTCGGCGGCGGGAGTCGTCGCTGACTCCGAGGCCGAGGATGAATGGAATGAAGCGGGAGCGAAGATCAAGTCGTTTTCCCGAGCGATGGGAGCCTGCGCATGAAAGTGATGTTGATCGACGCCTTCGACAGCTTTGTGTATGTCATCGAGCAGTATTACTCGGCCGTGGGTGCAGAAACCCGGGTCGTTCGCGTCAACGATGATCCGATCGCCCAATATCGACAGTGGCAACCGCAGTTGTTGGTTCTGGGTCCAGGGCCGGGCACTCCCGAAGATCATGGCTACCCGCAGATCATTCGCGCGATGGATGAGCAGCAGGCCATTTTCGGTGTCTGCCTGGGGCATCAGGCACTGGGCGAACATTTCGGCTGGAAGCTCAGCCGTGCACCGACCACCCAGCATGGCAAATACGCCCAGGTGCATCATGACGGCCGCGGCGTTTTCCAGGATGTACCGTCGGCCGTCACTGTGGTGCGTTATCACTCGCTGGCCATCACCGAGCCGCAAACATCAAGCCCATTGGTGGCCACGGCGTACTCGGACGATGGCGTCAACATGGCGGCGCGGCACCGTACCCGGCCGATCGAAAGCGTGCAGTTTCACCCCGAGAGCGTCGGCACCGCCCACGGGATCAAAATGATCCGTAACTCATTGGCGTTGGCCAACGTCCACGCCATGGGCTGATCGCTCATGAAGAAAGCCCTGGATGCCGACCGGAAGCCGGTCGACACCTCTTTAAATCTAAGGATTGGATAAACATGATGCACACACCAACCAACACAACGCTGCACGAAAAACGATGGCAGGCACTCGCTGTCATCTCGATCATCCAGTTGATTCTGCTGCTGGATGCCACCGTGGTGAACGTCGCCCTGCCACGGATCAAACACGACTTGGGACTCACGGACGGATCCCTGACCTGGGTCGTCAATGCCTACCTCATTACCGCAGGTTCGCTGTTGCTGCTGGGCGGACGGATCGGCGATGCCTTCGGGGTGCGCCGCACCTTTCAGGTCGGCGTAGTGATTTTTGGCGGATTTTCCTTACTGGCAACCTTCGCCCAAGACGCCACCGTGCTGATCATCAGCCGTGCCGGTCAGGGGCTCGGTGAAGCCCTGGCGTCAGCCACCGGACTGGCAATGGTGTCACTGCTGTTTCCTTCCGGCCCCGAACGCGGCAAGGCGTTTGGCATCTGGGCAGCACTGGGCGGCCTGGGCTCGATCATCGGCGTATTGCTCTCCGGTGTACTGACGCACTATCTCTCGTGGCGCTGGGTCTTCGGGATCAACGTACCGATTGTCATGCTCCTGATCGTGGCTGCCGCCGTCATGATTCCCAAGTTCAGCCACCGCAGTTCCACCTCTCTGGATCTGGGCAACGCGCTGATCCTGGTCGTGGCCGTCGCCGCGACCGTCATGGCCGTGATGGGTTCTGGCATTGAGCATCTTCCTGGCCAGCGCATGGCGCTTCTGCTGCTGGGCGTTTTGGGCATCGCGGTGGTACTGCGTCGTTGCAAGCGTTCGGAAAACGGCATTATTCCGGCACGCCTGATGACGCGCTCTCCGCGCATGGCTGGTTACGCCATCGTCGCTATTCTCGCAGCGACCTCCGGCGCCCTGTTCTATCTGGGCGTGCTGTTGCTGCAAGACTATCTCGGCCTGACGCCGATGCAGACGGGCCTGGCGTGGCTGCCCTTCTGTCTGGGTTTCTTCCCTGGGATCTTCCTTTCGCAGTTCGTCATGCAGCGCTGGAATCCGCAGGCCGCCGCCGTGGTCGGCCTGGCAATTTCGGCTCTGGGTTTCGCCTTGTTTGCCTTCGGCGTGCCCCTGCACAGCTACTGGCTGGGAATGCTTCCTGCGATGCTGGTGACCTCCATCGGCTTCGGCTGTGTCGCCCCGGTCGCCCAGTCGTTGGCCACCAGCGACCTTAGCGAGGCCGACGCCGGTGCAGGGTCGGGCATCACCACCACCCTTCAGCAACTGTTCCAGGTGTTCGGGGTCACCCTGCTGGCAGCCGTGGCGCTGGCGGTCTCTGACAACAGTGGCGTGCCGACCATCGCCGCGAACGGTTTCGTGGCCGCCTTCGCCGTGTCGGCGCTGGCCATGCTCGGGGGCGCCTTGCTGATATGGGCCGGACGCAATGCCCTGGCGCTCGAGCCAGCCCCGTCGAGCCCCCAGCCTTAGGAAACCGTCATGCATCAGAACTACCTGATCCCGCCCTTCAAGGGCCCCCTCACGACGCTGTCCAGCGTCGCGGGACTGCGGGAAAAATGGACCGGGGCGATGCTTGACCAGACAGGGCGCGCCTATTGCGGCGCCCTGCGTCTGGACTTCAGCGCAGAGTGTGACCAGGCACAAGTATTCGATGCCGTGGCCCAGACCCTGGCGCGACATCCAATCCTCGCGGCCCGGTTCGAGCTGGAACAGGAACACCTGATCGGCCGAGCCCCCACTGAGCAGGCATTGCGTCAGGCGTTGCGTGAGCAATTGGGCCAGGTGCAGGCCACGCTCAGCGATCAGGACTTCCTCGCCTATCGCGCCCGGCACGCCGGCGAACCCGGGCTGCGCATCGCCTCGGCGGTCGACGCGGCTGGCCTGCATGTCTGGATCGGTTTCTGGATCTATACCTGCGATGGCGCGTCGATTGATCTGTTGATCGACGACATCACCCGGTATTACCGGGGCCTGCCCCCGGTTTCCTGCACGGAATGGAACGACTATTGCCAGGGGCTGCACCTGCCGGAGCAGCTCGTGAGCACAGCGCAGCAGCTGGAGATCTACCCGGGAACAGGCCCCTACGGACTTGATGCAGTGCGCAGCAAAAACACAAGCGGCAAGGGGCGCATGCAGAGTCTGAAGTTCACCGCCCCCGTTGCCCGCAGCCGGGTGTTGGACTATGCCAAAACCTTGCGCGTGACGCCGTTTGCGCTGCTGCTGGCCATCTATCAACGGGCAATCAGTGCCGTCAGTGGGGTCGCGACCGTGGTGACGGGAGTGCCCTTCGCCAATCGCCCGGATGCTGCCGCTCAGACTGTGGTGGGGCCGTTGTCCAATACCATCCCGGTCAGTACCCGGCATGAACCCGACGAACCGCTGGCAACAGTGGTCAAGCGGGTGCAGCGGGCGGTGATCAATGCCGCGACACGGCAGCACATCGAACCGGCAGCGTTGTATCCCGAAGGCATGTCTACGCGTACCGCCGGCTTCGAACTGCCGTTTCCCCAGTTGTTCAACGCCTGGAACTCACGCAGCGAAGGCAGTCGCATCGACCTGGGTGACAACCAGTGGATTAGCCTGCAGCTATTGCCGAACGATACCTGCCGGGTCGCTTTCGAGATCACTCTGGATGAGCATAACGAGCATATTTCAGGGCGGATCGACATGGACGCCGATGGCTATGGCGAACACGCAGGAAAGGTCATCGAGCAGATGATCCGCGACCTGCAAAGCATCCCCGACGCTTGATCGGTAACGCGTGTAAAGCAATCAGGGCGGTGTCACACCGCCCTGATTCAATTGCCGATGTAACTTGCTTGCTCAGAAGTCCACAGTCGCCGACAGCAGATAAGTCCGAGGTGTCGACAGCGTCAACCCCGGTTCGCTGTCATCGGAAGCGCCGGCGGAACTCCAGTAACGCCTGTCCAGCACGTACTCGACATTGGCGCGCAAACGCCTGGGTCGCATTGGAGCCTACACGCACGAGCTTGGTCGGTACTGGGTGTACCGAACGTTGGTGGGGCAACCTGCAATCTTGCGCGCGCTATCCGCAGCTTTTGGTCGATGAGTGCCAGGACCTGGGCACCTTGCATCAGGCTATCTTGGAATTGCTCATCAAGGCTGGAGTCCATGTCTCGCTCATTGGTGACGTGAACCAGGGCATTTACGGCTTCGCAGGAGCTGACGGTTCGTTTCTGAGCACTTATTACAACCGTGCTGGGGTGAAGGATTTCAAGCTCACGCGCAATTACCGCTCACTGCCTCCAATCATCACCATCGCCAATTCGCTCTGTGGCCGCGAGGATGAAGCCGATCGGGAGCCTGAAAACGGAGGGGCATATTTCGTCGGGTACAAGGACTCGGAGCTTCCTAAGCTTTTTGAATCGTTCAAAGCGCAAATTGATGACTTGGGCATGCAATATCAAGATGCGGTGATACTCAGCCGGGGGACTGAACGGGCGGCAGTGCTATCCGGCAAAGCTGCTCCCCCAGGTCAAGGTACGGTCGCTCTTTTCACCGAAGCAGCATTGGTCCGAGACCAGCAAGGCCGCTATCAAGACTGATTCAAGCGTGTGTGCCGAGCGGTGGTGGGTTTGATGGATAAGCCACCGCATGGCCTCAGCACCCACCTTCAGGGTGCCCCGCAGGATGCATGGATGCTTGGGCTTAGACGACTGCTGTGGGGGTTCATCCGCGACGCTGAGGCCGGGCTACCTTCATCTACGCTTCTGGCTAAAACCGAATCGCCAAGGCTGCCATGGAGGAGAACCTTGCCAATGAGGATCACGCTCCAGGGGAAGCGCTGGTTAAGCTCTATCTGAGTTGGGCGGAGGGTGGTGCCGGCCTGATCATCACTGGCAACGTCATGGTTGACCGCCATGCCTTGACCGGTCCCGCTGGCGTAGTGCTTGAAGACGATCAACACCTGGCCAAATTCAAGCTATGGGCCGATGCTTGACGCAGTCGCGGAGCCCAGGCCTGGATGCAAATCAATCATCCCGGACGGAATCTGTTGGCTTCAATGGGGCAATCGGCACGGGGCCCCTCCGCGGTTGCTGTCGACATTCCCGGACTATCAAAAGCGTTTGTGCCGCCCAGGGCTTTGGAGGAACAGGAGATCGAAGAACTGATCGGGCGCTATACCCAAGCGGCGGTGTTGGCAGAGCGAGCCGGATTCACCGGCGTGGAGATTCATGCCGCGCATGGCTACCTGTTCAGCCAATTCCTTTCTCCCCTGACCAATCGGCGTGATGACCGCTGGGGCGGTAGCCTGGAAAATCGTGCGCAAATTCTATTGAAAACCATCGACGCCATTCGCCAGCGAGTGGCACCGACCTTTTGCGTCTCTGTGAAGCTCAACTCCGCGGACTTTCAGCGCGGCGGGTTCGATGCCGCGGATGCGGCTCGCGTGGTGGAAATGCTTAACGCCAAGGCGGTCGATCTGGTCGAGTTGTCGGGTGGCAGCTACGAAAGCCCGGCCATGCAGGGACAAACCGGCGACGGCAGCAGCCTGGTTCGAGAGGCCTACTTTCTCGAATTCGCAGAGAAAATAGGAGAAATAGGAGAAATAGCGCGCATGCCACTGATGGTCACCGGCGGCGTGCGTAGAAAGGAGGTCGCGGAGCGGGTGGTGAGCGGCTCGGTGTCGATGGTCGGACTTGCCACTGCACTGGCAATCGAGCCAGCCCTGCCGAGGCAGTGGATGGCATGTCGGGACGTCAGAGTGGAGCCCATCGTCGTTCGCTGGAAAAACAAGACGCTGGCATCGCTGGCAGTGGCGTCGGTGATCAAGAAGCAGCTCGGCTTGCTAGGGGAAACGGACAAAACCCGGTGTGCGCATGTTCGTATGCCGGGCCGCGTACGACCATCAATGGGCCAACGCACTGCTGCGCATCATTCATTCCGATCAGGCCATGCGCTCGCGCTTGGCTGCCCATGTGCTGGGCGATCTTCGTGACGGTTGCGCGCGGGGACTTTCTCTTACGAGGACGAAGGGATCGCCCTGGACATGGAAAACCCTAGCGACATGCCCATTCGGATCAGCAGAACCGAGTGGGCCCAAGGAAGAAAGGATGACCTTCGTGGCCAACATTTTATTCCCTCGAAACAGAATTCCAAACCGCTAGATTTGGATATCGGTGAGCAGGGTAGCTATCGGCTCAAAGCGTGCGTACGCGAACGGTTGCTTTTGGCCGATTGCTGCCTGTCGCGAGCCCTGCATTCGATCCGAAGTGGACTGCACAAAAAGTCGAAAAACACATTCCTCCATTTTTTGGCTCGAAAGTCCTGTTGAATGAACGGGCACTCACTCTCCACGAGCAACAAAAGTGTACGGCGACTTGCCTCCCCCGCTGTACCGGAAAAGCCCCCGCCGTCCATGATAAAAATACCGCTCTCGTTACCGGAGACCTGTCATGGACCTCGCCACGCTCACGCTGTTTCTCCCCGCCTGCTTCGCCCTGAACATGGCGCCGGGCCCGAATAATCTGTTGTCCGTCAGCAATTCGACCCGCTATGGCTACCGCATCTCGTGCGTGGCCGGGATCGGGCGGTTGATCGCATTCGCCGGGATGATTGCCCTGGCGTCGGCCGGTTTGGCGGTGGTGCTACAAACGTCCGAGTTGCTGTTCTACGGCATCAAAATCGTGGGCGCGGCGTATCTGTTTTACTTGGCGTGGCAGTTGTGGCGCGCCGATCCGGGGGCCGAGAAAGCAGTGACGGGTGCGTCGGTTGGCGTGCTGGGGTTGGCGCGGCAGGAGTTTCTGGTGGCGGCCGGCAATCCCAAGGCAATCCTGATCTTCACCGCCTTCCTGCCCCAGTTCGTCGATCCGACTCGCGCGGTGACACCGCAATTCGCGTTGCTCGGCGCGTTGTTCCTGATGCTGGAATGGATCGCCATCAGCGCCTACGCCTACATGGGCCTGCACATGCGCCGCTGGTTTGCCGAACCTCGGGGCAAGCGGATCTTCAACCGGTGCTGCGCGGGGTTATTGTCGGCGGCGGCTTCGGTGCTGTTGATGGCGCGCCGCGCCTGAAGGTGACGATGGGGAAAAGGGAGTTGGCAATTCGGGCGAGCATCCGTATATTCGGATATCCATATATGCGAGCTTTCAGCGATGAGCCCACTCCCCTCTCCCACCAAAGTTCTCTTCATGTGCACCGCCAACAGCTGCCGCAGCGTGCTGAGTGAAGCGCTGTTCAATCATCTGGCGCCCGAAGGTTTTATGGCGGTGAGTTCCGGCAGTTTCCCCAGCGGCCGGCTCAACCCTCAAGCCGTGCGAACACTGCATAACCTCGGTATCTCGACCGAAGGCCTCTACAGCAAAGACTCTTCGGTGTTCGCCGACTCACCGCCCGATATTGTCATTACCGTGTGCGACAAAGCCGCCGGGGAAGCGTGCCCGGTGTATTTCGGCCCGGCGCTCAAAAGCCACTGGGGACTGGCCGATCCGTCGGAGGTGCACGGCACCGAGCAGGAGATTCAGGCTGCGTTCGACAGCACCGTGGAAACGATCAAGCAACGGTTTGCAGCCTTCTTCGCCCTGGACCTGAAAAACCTTTCGGACGCCGATCTGAAAACCGAACTGGACCGCATCGGAGCCCTGTGATGAACGACGACCTGCCCAATCTCGATCTGGACCTGCTGACGTTTTCAACCGAAAGCACCCACAAGCCGCGCATCCTGCTGCTCTACGGCTCGACGCGCGAGCGTTCTTTCAGTCGCCTGTTGACCGAAGAAGCCGCGCGAATCCTGCGTCTACTGGGCGCAGAAACGGTGATCTTCGATCCCTCCGGTCTTCCTCTCCCCGACGATGCGCCCAGCGACCACCCAAAGGTCCAGCAACTGCGCGAGCTGGTGCTCTGGTCCGAAGGCCAGGTCTGGTGCTCGCCGGAACGCCACGGTTCGATGTCGGCGGTGTTCAAGGCGCAAATCGACTGGATCCCGCTGACCATGGGCGCGGTCCGTCCGACCCAAGGTAAAACCCTGGCGGTGATGCAGGTCTGTGGCGGCTCCCAGTCGTTCAACACCGTCAATCAACTGCGCGTGCTGGGTCGCTGGATGCGGATGTTGACCATCCCCAATCAATCCTCGGTGCCCAAGGCTTTCATGGAGTTCGACGAAGCTGGCCGGATGAAGCCTTCGGCGTACTACGACCGGGTGGTGGACGTGATGGAAGAACTGATGAAGTTCACGGTGCTGGTGCGTGGCCGCGAGGAGTTTTTGGTGGACCGTTATTCGGAACGCAAAGAGAGCGCTGAAGAGCTGTCGAAACGGGTCAATCAACGCTCGATCTGAGGCAACGGAATTCTCTGTCGATTTTCCGGTGGAGGCGTCGCTCAACGCGTCTTATGCTCAGCCCATGAACCTACAAAACGCTTTGCTGCCGCCCCACGCCGAGATGGTTCGCGCCATGCTCGAACGAGACACCGCCTACGAGGGGGTGTTCTTTACTGCCGTGAAAACTACCGGGATCTTCTGCCGCCCCAGTTGCACGGCGCGTAAGCCCAAGCCGGAGAACGTCGAGTTCTTCGCCCATGCCGATGAGTGCATGTCGGCGGGTTATCGCGCGTGTCTGCGCTGCAAGCCGCTGGACGCTGCCGCCATCGCGCCGGACTGGGTGCAGGCATTGCTCAAGTCGGTGGACAGCGATCCCGAGATGCGCTGGACCGATGCCCAACTCGTCGCCGAGGGCATCGAACCGCTGAAACTGCGCCGCTGGTTCAAGCAGCATTTCGGCATGACCTTCCACGCCTGGCTGCGTACCCGGCGCCTGGGCATGGCCTTGGGCGGTATCAAACAGGGCGATTCCATCGACAACGCGGCGTTCGACTCGGGCTACGAATCCCTGAGCGGTTTTCGCGATGCGTTTCAGAAATCCTTCCACATCACGCCGGGCCGTGCAGCCAACAGCGAGCCGCTGCTGTTCACGCGCCTGACCACGCCGTTGGGACCGATGATCGCCATGGCCGAACGCCGTGGGCTGGTGCTGCTGGAGTTTCTGGATCGTCCGGCGTTGACCCGTGAAGTCGAAGAATTGCAGAACCGTTACGGCTACGCCGTGGCGCCGGGGCACAACGCTCATCTACAGCAGATTGAAGCCGAGCTTGCGCAGTATTTCGCCGGAAAACTCACCGAGTTCACCGTACCTCTGCACTTGCCCGGCAGCGAATTCGCGCGGCAGGTCTGGGCCGAATTGGCGAAGATCCCCTACGGCCAGACCAGCACCTACGGCACCATCGCCGCGACATTGGGCAAGCCCGGCGCCAGTCGCGCCGTGGGTCTGGCCAACGGGCATAACCGTCTTTCAATTGTGTTGCCCTGCCACCGGGTGATCGGTGCAGACGGCTCATTGACGGGCTATGGTGGAGGACAACCGCGCAAGGCGTTTTTGCTCAGGCTGGAAAAAGCCGCCGTGCAGGTGACCGAACAACTCGCATTCTGATCCCCTGGTTTTCTGCAAAAGGTCATAAGGAAGGACATTCGATGGACACGCATTTTCATCAACTGCACCACGACGGCCTGCTGATCCTCACGAACGTCGCCGACGCCACCGGGGCGCGCATCGTCGAGCAACTGGGCTGCAAAGCCGTGGCCACCAGTAGCGCGGCGGTGGCTTGGGCACACGGGTATGCGGACGGCAATGCCCTGCCGCTTGAACGCCTGATATCCACCGTGGAATCCATCGCCCGGGTGATTTCGGTGCCGTTGTCCATCGACATCGAGGCCGGTTATTCCGATGACCTGACGCGGGTGGCCGAAGTCGTTGAGGCGGTGATCGCGGCCGGTGCGGTCGGGATCAATATCGAGGACGGTGCCTCTGTGCCGGAGTTGCTCGCACGCAAGATCGAAGTCGCCCGTGAGGTTGCCAATCGGCGCAATGTGAAGCTGTTTATCAATGCCCGCACTGACGTGTACCTCAGGGGTTTGGTGCCTGCGGAAGATCGCGTCGCCGAAACGCTTAAGCGCGCTGCGTTGTATCAGGCGGCGGGCGCTGATGGGTTGTTCGCAGCGGGCGTGACGGCGGAGTATGAGATTGCAGCACTGTGCCAAGGCACGCCGTTGCCGGTGAACGTGCTCGGGCTGCCGGGTTTGCAGTCGCCTGAAACCCTGCAAGCCCTCGGCGTACGGCGCCTGAGTGCCGGCTCCGGCATCGCCGAGTTTCTTTATGGGGCGATGGCGTCCTTGGCCAATGGCTTTCTGGAGACCGGAAAACTCGACACCAGCCATCTCAAGGCCTTCACGTACGGGGAAGTCAACGCCCTGCTCAAACCTGCCGGGAACGCTTGATCGCCATGCCCGATCCCTATCTGCCTGCGACTGAGTTTCTGTCATCGATCGATGAAGACTGGCGGCGCCACATCGCCGCCATCGGCCCGTGCCTGCATCAACCCCACGCGGCGCGCGATCCGTATGAGTCGCTGGTGCGGGCGATTGCCTATCAGCAACTGCACGCCAAGGCCGGGGATGCGATTGTCGGTCGAATGCTGGCGTTGTATCCGTCGACGGCGTTTCCAAGGCCGGAACAGATTGTGGCGACAGGGTTTGATCAACTGCGCAGTTGCGGGTTTTCCGCAGGCAAGATCGCGACCATTCAGGGGATTGCGCAGGCGGCTCTGGACGGTGTGGTGCCGGATTACGCCACCGCACTGGCGATGGACGATGAGGCGCTGATCGAGCGGCTAGTCACCTTGCGCGGGGTTGGACGCTGGACGGTCGAGATGCTGCTGATTTACAGCCTGGAGCGCCCTGATATTTTGCCGGCGGATGACTTTGGGGTGCGTGAGGGGTATCGGCGGCTGAAGGGGCTGGAGGTGCAGCCGACGCGCAAGCAGATGGTGGAGATTGGCCTGGCGTGGAGTCCGTATCGGACGGTGGCTTCGTGGTATTTGTGGCGGATGACAGGCAAGTAGACCGCGTTATCGTTCTTCGCGAGCAAGCCCGCTCCCACAGGGATCTTTGTGTACGCAGCCTCTGTGCCCGACACATAACCTGTGGGAGCGGGCTTGCTCGCGAAGGCGATTTCTCATTCAACACATCACTCAAAACCAATCACAACCCGGATTTCAACCGAGTAAACGCCCGAATCAACGCCCGGTTGAACGCCTTGCCATTGTCATTTTTGCTATACAACGAAGCCCTCACCTGCGCCGACGGATACGTCCCCGGATCATTGCGGATCGCCGGATCGATCAACTCGTCCGCCGCCGTAATCGCATTGGCGTAGTGGATGGTGTCGGTGATCGGCGCAATCACTTCCGGCGTCATCAGGTAATCCATCAACGCCAGCCCCGCCTCGGGGTGTGGTGCATCCTTGGGAATGACCATGGCGTCAAACCAGATCAACGTGCCCTCCTTCGGTATCCGGTAACTGAGCTTGAACGGTTTGTTCGCCGCCTCGGCCTGACCCGCCGCGATGGCTACGTTGCCGTTCCACGACATCGCCACACAGGTGTTGCCGTTGGCGAGGTCGCTGATGTTCAGGTCATTGTCGAAGTAGCGGATGTAGGGCCGGATCTTCGCCAGTTGTTGCTCGGCCCGTTTCAGGTCATCGAGGTTCTGGCGGTTGATGTCCAGCCCCATGTACTTCATGACCGCGGCAAACACCTCGTTGGGATCGTTGAGCAGACTGACCCCGCAATCGGCAAATTTCGACACCACCGCCGGGTCGAACAGCATCGCCCAACTGTCCCTTGGCGCGTCGGGCAAGCGCTGTTTGATCGCCTCTTCCTGGTAGCCAACGCCGGTGGTGCCCCAGGCGTAGATGCCGGCGTAACGATTGCCCGGATCGAACGCCGCCATGTGTTGGCGGAACTCTTCCCCTACGCCGGCAAAGTGCGGCAACTGTTGCAGGTTCAGTGTCTGGATCGCCCCGCTCTGGATCGCCCGGGACAGGTGCTGCCCCGCCGTCAGCACCAGGTCATAACCGCTGCCACCGGTCAACAGTTTGGTCTCCGCCGTTTCCAGGGAGTCGAAGTGATCGACCACCACATGGATGCCGGTTTTCTTCTCGAAATCGGTCAGGGTATCCGGGGCCAGGTACTCGCCCCAGATGTACAGGTTCACCACCGGTTTCGCGGTGTCGGCGGCCTGCACACACAAGGGTGCAAGCACCAGCAATAACGCTTGAGTCAGTTTGTGCAGGCCCATGATTACGCTCCCTGTTTGCTGCGCGCAGGCGCAGCGTATTGCGGCATGGTGATGCAGGCGACGTTACCGCCACCGAGGAGGATTTCCCGGGAGTTTTCGATGCCGACGATTTTGTGTTTCGGGAACAATTCAGCCAGGGTCGCCTGCGCCGCCTGATCGTTGCGATCACCAAACAACGGCACCACGATCGAGCTGTTGCCGGCGTAGTAATTGATGTACGACGCGCAGATCTGGGTCCCGGCCTGACGGGTATGGGTGCTGTCTTGCTGGTCCAGGCCTTCGGCTTCTTCAGCGGTCCATTCCAGCACATCCGGTTGCGGCAACTTGTGCACGATCAACTCACGGCCCCGGCTGTCGCGGGTGCTGCGCAGAATGTCGTAGGCCTCCTGGTAGATTTCCCATTGCGGATCATCGCGATTGTCGGTCCATTGCAGCACCACTTCACCGGGACGCACGAAGCACGCGAGGTCGTCGACATGGCCGTCGGTTTCGTCGAACTTGCAACCCCGTGGCAACCAGATGATTTGCTCGGCGCCGAGGTAATCGGTCAGGCGGCGGGTGACTTCTTCCTTGCCCAGATGCTGGTTGCGATTGCGGTTGAGCAGGCATTGTTCGGTGGTGAGGATGCTGCCCTGGCCGTCACTCTGGATGCCGCCCAGTTCGGCAATCAACGGCGCGCGGTAACGGTCGAAGCGTTCGATTTCGAGGATTTTGCTGGCGATCTGATCGTCCTTGTCCCACGGGTAGTACAAGCCGCCGTCGAGACCGCCATAGGCGTTGAACTCGAAGTCGACCCCGCGCACTTCGCCGCTGTCGTCGTTGACCACGAAGCAAGGGCCACTGTCGCGGAACCAGGTGTCGTTGCAGGTCATTTCCACCACGCGAACCTGAGGCGGCAACTGGCGGCGGGCGGTGGCGAATTGTGCGGCGGATGCGCAAACCGTGACCGGTTCGCTCTGAGCAATGGCGGTGACGATTTGCACCCAGACTTTCTGCGCAGGCTTGGCACCGTTGCGCCAGACATCGGTACGCTCCGGCCAGCCGAGCCAGCAACCGGACTTGGTTTCGAATTCGCCGGGCAGGCGGAAGCCATCGAGTTTCGGGGTGGAATCGAGCAAGCGTGCCATGGTCGGACCTCATCAACGCGGATTGGAATGACCACAGGCTACGGTCGTCGGCGTCCTCCTCGCCAACGATGATTATTTCGGAATACTTGAATTCAACTCATCAATCGATCAGCTGATCGTTGAACCATTCCAGCATTTGCGCCACGGCCGGACGCTCCAGACGCACCCGCTCGCACACCAGCGCATATTGCCCGAGCGCAGTCATGCTGGCGGTGAAAGGCCGGACCAGACGACCGCTGAGCAAGTCTTCCTGAGCCGTCAGATTGTCGCCCATGGCCACGCCCTGCCCTTGCACCGCCGCTTCCAGCGCCAGGCCGGCATGGGCGAAATACAGTTGCCGCTGGGGACGCTGATCGCCGGCATGGCTGGTGAGCCATGCGGTCCAGGTCTTGCCGTCCTGATCGTCGTGCAGCAGGCAATGGCGCGCCAGGTCCTTCGGGGCTTTCAGCGTGCCCTGGTTGAACAGGCCGGGGCTGCACACCGGGAAAAACTGCAACGCCGGCAAAGGGCGGACGAAATAGGCGCTGCTGTCGACCGGCCCGGTGCCGTAGGTGATCGCCAGGTCGATGTCTTCCCCCGGCGCCGTGGCGTCGATCGGTTGTTCATAAAGGTGCAGCGTGATGTGCGGATAGCGCGCGTAGAAGTCCGTGAGGCGACTCATCAGCCACTTTTGCGCGAGCTCGGCGGTGACCGCCAGACGCAACACCGCCAGCGATGACGGGTCGCGCAATTCATCGCAGGCTTCGCCGATCAGTTCGAAGGCTTGCTGCAGGCTTTGCATTAACCGGCCCGCGGCCATGGTCGGGCGGATTTGCCGGCCTTCGCGGATGAACAGCGAGACGCCCAGGTGCTCTTCGAGCTGACGGATTTGATGGCTGACGGCGCTGTCGGTGACGCACAACTCTGCAGCGGCCCGGCCGAAGTGGGCGTGGCGGGCGGCGCATTCGAAGGTTCTGAGTGCTGCTAGTGAAGGCAGTCGTCGCATGAATTCAGCCCCGGTGGTGAAGGCGACCATGCTGCCTTGGGCATGAGTGGGCGTCCAGTGAGACCGCGTTATCGTTCATCGCGGGCAAGCCCGCTCCCACAGGGGAACGCATTTCAACTGTGAGAGCAGGCTTGCTCGCGAAGAGGCCGGCACATCCGCCACAAATCCAGCGGCTCATCACTCACCCTTACTTCCCCGATTCTGGTGCCGGTCGAAGCTCGCTGACGGTCTAGGCTGTCTTGGGTAACCCAACCCTCGTCGGAGGTTCCCATGCAGCTCGAAGGTTCCTGCCATTGCGGCGCTGTGTCATTCAGTTTGACCAGCGCCCATCCCTACCCGTATCAGCGATGCTACTGCTCGATTTGCCGCAAGACTCAGGGCGGTGGCGGTTACTCGATCAATATTGCCGGTGATGCCGCCAGCCTGAAGGTCCGCGGGTGCAAGCACGTCGCGGTCTACCATGCACAACTCAAGAACGAAAGCGACAAGCGTGCCCATCGCAGCAGCCTGGGTCGGCATTTCTGCTCGGTCTGCGGCTCGTGCCTGTGGGTGTACAGCCCTGAATGGCCGGAGCTGATTCACCCGTTCGCGTCGGCCATCGACACCCCGCTGCCGGTGCCGCCGGAACACACGCACTTGTTGCTCGACTCCAAGGCACCGTGGGTGGAAGTCGACATGCGTCCCGGGGACAAGCAGTTCGACGTCTATCCCGAAGAGTCCATCGCCGACTGGCATGAACGCCTGGGTTTGAGCCGCTGAAGTCGTTTCACAGTCTTTGACAGTTTCCCGACAAAGCTCTCAAAGATTGCTGGCGGGCAGCCGCCTAGCATGGGCGCATCCAATCTCCCTCGGGTGCTCCCATGTTACGTTCGCTGTGTCTGTCGTTGCCTTCACTTTGCCTGCTGTTTCCCGCCGACTCATTACACGCTGAAGACTGGCGCTACACGCTGCGCACCGGTGCTGCCAGCGCGCCCCGTTACAGCGGCAGCGACGAGCGCGTGGTCGCGCCGCTACTGGGCGCCAAGGTGGTCAGCCCGTATGGCATCTTTCTGGACACTGAAAAGGGATTGGGCTGGGCGTTTGATGAAGACGACTTTGGCCTGAGCGTGTACATCGGCGCGAGCGATGTGCGCAAGGATCGCAAGACCGGATTCAAAGGCTCGGATGAGCTCAACGGCATGGGCTCGATCAAGTCGCGGCCGGCGCTGGGGCTGGACGGGACTTACCACATGGGCCCGATCATTCTCGGTGCCGATTTTGAACATGCGCTGGAAAAGGACGATGACGATCGCGACACTGGCTCGTCCTGGAATCGCCTGAAACTGAGCATCAGCGCGCCGTTTTATGAAGGTGACTACGGCAAGGTCACGGGCAGCCTGAACAGTCAGTTTGGTGACAGTAATTACGTGCGCACCTGGTATGGCGTCAGTGCCGCCCAGGCTTCGCGCAGTCAGTTCCGGACGCATGACACTCACGGCGGACTGGTGAGTCGCGGGGCGGAGTTGAGCTGGTCATTGCCGATCGATGATCGGTGGAGTGTTTCGACGGTGCTGGCGGTGCAGTATCTGGCGGGTGATGCGGCGGACAGTCCAATTGTCGAGCGGCGGATGCAGACCTCGTTAGCTGGGCAGGTTGTGTACACCTTTTGATGATGCTTTGTTGCTGATGGCCTCTTCGCGGGCAAGCCTCGCTCCTACAGGTCCGGAGTCGTACACAAATCATGTGAGCGACCAATATCCTGTAGGAGCGAGGCTTGCCCGCGAAGGCGTCAGTGAAAACAACACAATCAATCCAGATGCGCCCAAGTCATCCGAAACGACGCCCCACCCCACGGCGAATCCGCCACTTCCACTTGCCCGCCATGGGATTGCGATACTCGCCGCACCAACGCCAGCCCCAAACCAAACCCGCCCGTGCGGCGATCTCGGCTGGCGTCCAGGCGCGAGAACGGTTCGAAGATTTTCTCGCGTCCGTCCACCGGCACGCCCGGGCCGTCATCGTTGACCCGCACTTCGTAATGATCGCCGGTGCGGACCAGCGACACTTCCACCCGCTCCTCGGCATAACGAATGGCATTGCGCAGCAGGTTGATCACAGCGCGGGCCATGAAACGCGGCTCGATGCGCACCTCATCGACCTGACACTCGACGATCAACAACTGCACCCCGGCGGCCTCGGCCTCCAGCGCCACGCTGCCGACCACGCTGTCCAGCCAACTGTTGGCCTGGATGTTTTCCCGAGTGATCACCGTGGCACCGCGCTCAAGGCTGGCGTAGGTCAGCAGCTCGGAGACCATTTCCTCCAATTCGCCAAGGTCGGCGTACATGTCGGCAATCAGTTCGCGATTCTGGGCCGGATCAGGTTGTTGCTTGAGCTGATCGAGTTCGAAAGACAACCGGGCAATCGGCGTGCGCAATTCATGGGACACCGCGTTGGTCAGCTCGCGCTGATTGGCGATCAGGCCTTCGATGCGCGCCGCCATCAGGTTGAAGTGTTCGGACAAATCACGAATGTTCGAGCGCTTGGACAGCTGGATTCGTGACGACAGGTCGTTATCGCCGAAGCGTTCGGCCGCCAGGCGCAGTTTCTCCAGATCCCGCCAGTGCGGACGCACCCAGAACATCAACACGAAACCGATCATCACCGCGATCATCAAGTACGCCGCGGCAATGTAGAACGGCATCAGGCTGGGCTCGGCCGGCAACTTGATGCTGAGCAACTGAGAACCTTCGTCGATGCGCGAGATAAACTGCGTGTACTTGTCGCGAATCACCAGCAGCCCCAGGGCCAACTCGGCTTTCTCCTGATCGGTCAGGGCCAGTTGACGACTCTCGACCAACGTCAGGCCCAAGCCATAGTGCGGGCGTACCGCTTCCAGTTGTTGCTCCCGGTCCGAACCATCCAGATCGCGCAACTGCTCGGCCAGCGACCAGGCCTGGCCACGCACCGCCTCGCGGTTGTAGCTCTGCATCTGACCGGCGAGCAGCGCATCGAACGTGCGCTCGACGGTTTGCAGCCCCAGGACCAGGCCAACGGTCATCACCAGAAACAGCCCAAGAAATAACCGTAGCATTTACAGCTCCCACGCAAACGGATTGAACAGGTAACCCTTGCCCCAGATGGTCTTGATGCACACCGGTTCGCGCGGGTTGTCCTTGAGCTTGCCGCGCAACTTGCTGATGTAGACGTCAACGCTGCGGTTGAGGCCGTCAAACGCGATGCCGCGCATGCGGTTGAGGATGTCATCGCGAGACAGCGTCTTGCCGGCGGCGCTGGCCAGCAACCACAGCAGTTCGAATTCCATGGTGGTCATTTCGATGAGTTCTCCCGCCAGCCGCACTTCGCGACAGCTGCGGTCGATGCTCAGATGGCCGAATTCCAGGGCGCTGCACACGTTGCTGTCCGGGGTCTGACGGCGTTGCAAGGCACGCAGGCGGGCCAAGAGGACCGGCGGTTTGATCGGTTTGATCACATAGTCGTCGGCGCCGGATTCCAGGCCGAGGATGTGGTCGAGGTCGTCTTCCTTGGCTGTCAGGATGACAATCGGCGTGTCGGACACGCTGCGGATCTCGCGGCACACGTGCAGGCCGCTCTGCCCCGGCAACATCAGGTCGAGCACGACAACTTTCGGTTTGAATTCGAGGAAGGCGGCCAGCGCCAGGTCACCGCGGTGCACCTGCCGGACCTCAAAGCCATGTTGGGACAGGAAGTGCGCAATCAGCCCGGCGAGCTTCTCATCGTCTTCCACCAGCAAAACTTTGCCAAAACCCAGGTTATCCATAACGACCGTCTGCTGCCCCTTGTGTGAAGTGGGCGGCATTATGGCGCCAATCGGTGACAGGACGGTGATGGCAGGCAGCAAAAACCGGCCTCGAGGGCCGGTTTTTGGCGATGTTTCATGTTTTTAAGAGTTTTTAACAATGTCGAATCAGGCATGACGTTTGTAGGAGCGAGGCTTGCCCGCGAAGGCGTCCTTGAAATCGCCTTCGCGGGCAAGCCTCGCTCCTACAAGGTTATGCGGCAGTTGGCACACCGCTGTGAAAGCGAAACTCCACGTCCGGCGACTCGATCAATTCCTGCTCGGCAGCACGAACCCGGTCAATAACCTGGGCAATATCCTTGGCGTCACCATACTGGTAAGCCAGTTTCAGATACCCCTGAAAATGCCGCGCCTCGCTTTTCAGCAAGCCGAAATAGAACTTGCCCAGTTCTTCATCCAGATGCGGCACCAGCGCCTCGAAACGTTCGCAGCTACGGGCCTCGATAAACGCGCCCACCACCAGCGTGTCCACCAGTTTGACCGGCTCGTGGCTGCGCACCACTTTGCGCAGGCCCGAGGCGTAACGCCCGGCGGACAGCTGACGCAACTCGATCTTGCGCTTTTTCATCAGGCGCATGACCTGTTCGTGATGCACCAGCTCTTCCCGGGCCAGGCGCGACATCAGGTTGATCAGGTCGACATGGGAGTGATACTTGGCGATCAGGCTCAACGCCGTGCTGGCCGCCTTGAACTCACAGTTCTTGTGGTCGATCAGCAGGGTTTCCTGATCGGCAAGCGCGGCCTGGACCCAGCCATCGGGGGTGCGGCAGCCGAGGAACTCGTGAATTTCGGGAAGGATCATGGGGCTCACGGAATAAAAGGTGTAAATCGAAGGGCGCCGATTATACCGGCCTGCCGCCAGACCACCAGTCGCCACCGTTGATATGCATCAAGTACCGGGTTGACGGCGAAGAACTATAGTTGTCCAACGCAGCATTTTTTACCTTCCTGGAGATCCCGATCATGCAAGCCATTCGCAGCATTCTGGTGGTCATCGAACCCGAACACTCGGAAAGCCTGGCGCTCAAACGGGCCAAACTGATTGCTGGTGTGACTCAGGCGCATCTGCACTTGCTGGTGTGCGATCGCAAGCATGACCATAGCGGCATGTTGGGCGTACTTAAGGCAGCCCTGATCGAGGACGGTTATAGCGTCACCACCGAGCAGGCCTGGAATGAGAGCCTGCACGAAACTATCGTCGACGTGCAGCAGGCCGAAGGCTGCGGGCTGGTGGTCAAACAGCATTTCCCCGACAGCCCGCTGAAAAAAGCCCTGCTGACCCCGGCGGACTGGAAATTGCTGCGTTATTGCCCGACGCCGGTGTTGCTGGTGAAAACCTCGAAACCGTGGACGGGCGGCGTGATTCTGGCGGCGATCGACGTCGGCAATACCGATGGCGAACACCGCACCTTGCACGCCACCATCGTCGATCACGGTTACGACATCGCCAGCCTGGCCAAGGCCCATCTGCACGTGGTCAGCGCCCATCCGTCACCGATGCTGTCGGCGGCCGACCCGACGTTGCAGCTCAGCGAAACCATCGAGGCGCGCTATCGCGAGCAGTGCAAATCGTTTCAGGCCGAGTTCGATATCGATGATGAACACCTGCACATCGAGGAAGGTCCGGCAGATGTGTTGATTCCGTTCATGGTCCACAAACTGGGTGCGGCAGTGACGGTGATTGGCACGGTGGCGCGGTCCGGGTTGTCCGGGGCGTTGATCGGCAATACGGCGGAGGTGGTGCTGGATGCAGTGGAGAGCGATGTGCTGGTGCTGAAACCGGATACGATCATGGATCATCTGGAGGAGATTGTGACTCAGCATTGAGATGTGCGGTGTCAGTGATGACGCCTTCGCGGGCAAGCCTCGCTCCTACAGGTTATCGGTGCTTTCATGATCGATGCATGACCTGTAGGAGCGAGGCTTGCCCGCGAAGCTTTTAAGATTTACCCGCCGAACGCATCCCGGAGGAAACCGGGCGCGATGTAGCGCTGGTAATGCGCCTCCGACAGCAAGAAGAACTCCCGATCAATGGCATCGCGCAATTCCGGCAGGTTCCAGTCGCGAAACTCCGGCATCAGCACCATCCCGTAGGCTTCCAGGTTGTTGATGACCCGCGCGCCCCGGGCGATCAGCTGATACGCCCAGCAATATTCCGACTGATGCGGCACAAAGCGGATCTTGCGCTGCTCCAGCTGCAAGCGCAGGCGCTGGGCATCGAAAACCTCCAGCTTGCTGGCCATCACCTGGGACAACAGCTGCTCAAGACGCAGCCACACCGCGCGCTTTTCCTCCTCGTTGTAACCATTCCAGTTGATCACTTCATGGTGGAAACGCTTGCAGCCACGGCACACCAGATCACCGTAAACAGTGGAACAGAGGCCGACGCAGGGGGTCTTGATGGTCTGATTGGGCATAGGTAAGGAGAACACGGGAAAGCAGAACAGGTCGGCATGTTAGCCCTTTGTCTAACATTCATCACCCCTCAAAGTTGAGGGGCTAACTTACCTTTAATTTTTTTTTGCCGTAGAATCAGCCAGCCTTTTAAGGCGCCAATGTCCGTTAGAAGCTGTTTTCAAAGCGTCACGAGCACAGTCGTTCCTTCAGAGCGGAGTTGGCGAAGGGTTTTTCCAGCGGGGAAAAACTCTACGCCAACCCTCATCAGCTCCCCGTTCTGCAGGCGTAAAACTTTGAAAGCAGCTTCTGTAAGGAATTGTCGGTAATTCTGGCTAAGTGGCCCACAACGCCACGCAGCGCATGAGTACGGCAATTTCGGGATGAGCGTCCCGGACACCCATTTGGGACCACTGATGAGGGTAATAACTGTGCTTGAAGCCTACCGCAAACATATCGAAGAGCGTGCAGCACTGGGTATCGTTCCCCAGCCGCTAAACGCCGAACAAACTGCAGGCCTGGTCGAGCTGCTGAAGAATCCCCCGGCTGGCGAAGAAGCTTTCCTCGTTGACCTGATCACCAATCGCATTCCGCCAGGCGTGGACGAAGCGGCCTATGTAAAGGCCGGTTTCCTGTCTGCCCTCGCCAAAGGCGAAGCAAAATCCCCTCTGATCGACAAGAAACGCGCTGTTGAACTGCTTGGCACCATGCAAGGCGGCTACAACATCGTGACCCTGGTCAATCTGCTGGACGACGCCGAACTGGCGCCAGTCGCTGCCGAAGAACTCAAGCACACCCTGCTGATGTTCGACGCATTCCACGATGTCGCTGAAAAAGCCAAGAACGGTAACGTTCACGCTAAAGGCGTGCTGCAATCCTGGGCTGACGGCGAGTGGTTCAAAAACCGCCCTGTGCTGGCCGACAAGATCAGCCTGCGCGTGTTCAAGGTCACCGGCGAAACCAACACCGACGACCTGTCCCCTGCTCCGGACGCCTGGTCCCGCCCGGACATCCCGCTGCACGCCCTCGCCATGCTGAAAATGGCCCGTGAAGGCATCGTGCCTGACGTCCAGGGCGTCACCGGTCCGATGAAGCAGATCGAAGAAATGCGCGGTCAAGGCTTCCCTATCGCCTACGTCGGTGACGTGGTCGGTACCGGTTCTTCGCGTAAATCCGCCACCAACTCGGTGCTGTGGTTCTTCGGCGACGACGTTCCTTACGTGCCGAACAAGCGTGCTGGCGGTTTCTGCTTCGGCAGCAAGATCGCTCCGATCTTCTACAACACCATGGAAGATGCTGGCGCACTGCCAATCGAATTCGACGTCACCAACATGAACATGGGCGACGTGATCGACCTGTACCCGCATGCTGGCAAAGTCTGCAAACACGGCACTGACGAAGTCCTGACCACCTTCGAAATGAAGACCCCGGTGCTGTTGGACGAAGTACGTGCCGGCGGCCGTATCCCGCTGATCATCGGTCGCGGCCTGACCGACAAGGCGCGTGCCGAACTGGGCCTGGGCCCTACCGATCTGTTCAAACTGCCTGAAGCACCTGTCGACACCGGCAAAGGCTTCACCCTGGCACAGAAAATGGTCGGCAAGGCGTGCGGCCTGCCAGAAGGCAAAGGCGTTCGTCCTGGCACCTACTGCGAACCGAAGATGACTACCGTCGGCTCTCAGGACACCACCGGTCCAATGACCCGTGACGAACTGAAAGACCTGGCGTGCCTGGGCTTCTCGACCGATCTGGTAATGCAATCGTTCTGCCACACCGCGGCCTATCCTAAGCCGATCGACGTGACCACCCACCACACCCTGCCAGACTTCATCATGACCCGCGGCGGCGTTTCCCTGCGTCCGGGCGACGGCATTATCCACAGCTGGCTGAACCGTATGCTGCTGCCGGACACCGTCGGTACCGGTGGTGACTCGCACACCCGTTTCCCGATGGGCATTTCGTTCCCGGCCGGTTCTGGCCTGGTAGCGTTCGCCGCAGCCACCGGCGTTATGCCGCTGGACATGCCGGAATCGATCCTGGTGCGCTTCAAAGGCAAAATGCAACCGGGCGTCACCCTGCGTGACCTGGTTCACGCCATTCCTTACTTCGCGATTCAGGCTGGCCTGTTGACCGTTGAGAAGAAAGGCAAGAAGAACGCATTCTCCGGCCGCATCCTGGAAATTGAAGGCCTGGACAACCTGAGCATCGAACAAGCTTTCGAGCTGTCCGACGCCTCGGCTGAACGTTCGGCTGCCGGTTGCACCATCAAGCTGTCGAAAGAGTCGATCACCGAGTACCTGAACTCCAACATCACCCTGCTGCGCTGGATGATCGGCGAAGGCTACGGTGATGCACGTACCCTGGAACGTCGTGCCCAAGCGATGGAAGCCTGGGTTGCCAACCCTGAGCTGATGGTTGCCGATGCTGACGCCGAATACGCTGAAATCATCGAAATCGACCTGGCCGACATCAAAGAGCCTGTACTCTGCGCGCCAAACGATCCGGACGACGCCCGTCTGCTGTCCAGCGTTGCTGGCGAGAAGATCGACGAAGTGTTCATCGGTTCGTGCATGACCAACATCGGTCACTTCCGCGCTGCCGGTAAACTGCTGGATCAGGTCAAGGGTCAGCTTCCAACCCGTCTGTGGCTGTCGCCGCCGACCAAAATGGACGCTCACCAGCTGACCGAAGAAGGCTACTACGGCATCTACGGCAAGGCCGGCGCACGCATGGAAATGCCAGGCTGCTCGCTGTGCATGGGTAACCAGGCACGTGTAGAGCCGAACTCCACCGTGGTGTCGACGTCGACCCGTAACTTCCCGAACCGTCTGGGTGACGGCGCGAACGTCTACCTGGCTTCGGCCGAGCTGGCGTCTGTGGCTTCCATCCTGGGTCGCTTGCCGACCGTCGAGGAGTACATGGAATACGCTGGCAAGATCGACAGCATGGCGGCTGATGTTTACCGCTACCTGTCCTTCGACCAGATCGCCGAGTTCCGTGAAGCTGCTGCGAACGCCAACATCCCGGTCGTTCAAGCCTAACGCTGCAACGCAATAAAAAACGCCGCCCATCGTGAGATGAGCGGCGTTTTTTTATGCCTGTAAGGTCTGCACAAACCATTGTGGGAGCGGGCTTGCTCGCGAATGCGGTGTGTCAGCCAACAGTTAGGTGAATGACACACCGCATTCGCGAGCAAGCCCGCTCCCACAGGATTTCAGCGTGTCAGCCAGTGATTGGCTGGCCCGCGATTCAGGCCGTCAAGGAATAGATCAACGCTGATATCGCCACAAGACCCACCGCCGTCACGAAGACGTTGGACGCTTGGCCACGGAAGCGCGCCATCGCCGGCACTTTGCGGATCGCGTACATCGGCATCAGGAACAGGATTGCCGCGATGATCGGACCACCGAGGGTTTCGATCATGCCGAGAATGCTTGGGTTCAGGGTCGCGACAATCCAGCACACCACCAGCATGAACGCGGCGGTCATGCGGTCCAGGGTCTTGGGCGCCGGACGTTTGCCGCTTTTCACGATCAGGCCTTTGAGGCCTTCGCTGGCGCCAATGTAGTGCCCCAGGAACGACTTGGAAATGGCCACGAAGGCAATCAACGGCGCCGCGAAGGCGATGGTCGGGTTGCTGAAGTGGTTGGCCAGGTACGACAGGATCGACAGGTTCTGTGCCTTGGCTTCGGCCAGTTGCGCTGGAGACAAGGTCAGCACGCAGCTGAAGACGAAGAACAGCACCATCACCACCATCAAGGCGTGGGCGCGGGACAGGATCTGCGAGCTGCGTTCTTCGGCGTGTTCACCGTAACGACGCTTCTGGTCCACTGCGAACGCAGAGATGATTGGCGAGTGGTTGAACGAGAACACCATCACCGGAATCGCCAGCCACAGCGTGTGCAATAGCGCCGACGGCTCAGGCAGGGTCGACGCCGTGGCCAGGATGCCGCCGTTCCAGTGCGGAATCAGGAACACCGCCAGGAACAGCAGCGCCACAATGAACGGATAGACCATCAGGCTCATGGCCTTGACGATGACTTGCTCGCCGCAACGCACCACGGCCAGCAAGCCGAGGATCAGCACCAACGACAGCACGGCACGCGGTGGCGGCATGATGTGCAGTTGATGCTCGAGGAAACTGCCCACGGTATTGGTCAGGGCCACGCTGTAGATCAGCAGAATCGGGAAGATCGCAAAGAAATACAGCAAAGTGATCAGTGCACCGGCCTTGATGCCGAAGTGTTCTTCCACCACTTCGGTGATGTCCGCGCCTTCGCGGCCGGACAACACGAAGCGGGTCAGGCCACGGTGTGCGTAAAAGGTCATGGGGAACGCCAGCACCGCCAGGATCAGCAACGGCCAGAAACCGCCCAGCCCCGCGTTGATCGGCAAAAACAGGGTACCGGCCCCGATGGCCGTGCCAAACAGGCCCAGCATCCAGGTGGTGTCATGGCGGTTCCAGCTCGTGAGAGTCGCTGGTGTCGCCGCTACATAGCGTTCGTCGACGCTATTGGCCTGATCATTCATCCGGTGGGATCTCCGCAGTCCGGTCATTTGCTACCCGGTCAGGACGAGTCGGAAAAATCCGACGGGCAGCGCCCTGGCCGAAACAGGGGCGCGATTGTCCGGGATTAATGAACAGAAGCAAAGACTTAGCTGAGGAGTGGTTGTGCGGATCAGATTTTCTGGCGCAGCATCAAATAGATGTTTCAAAAAATCTATTTGATAAAGGATGAGCGTCAGGTACTTTCAACCCTGACTGCTGACCGGCAGCCCTGATTGCGGAGCCTTCTCATGCCACTCGTTCGCGTCGACATCAAAAAGCATCAAGACCCCACTTTCGCCAAACGTGTCGGGCAGTTGATTTACGCTGCCATGCACAGCTCGATTGGCGTGCCGGAAAACGATAATTTCCAGATTCTTGCCGAGCACGATGAGCATCATTTCATCTTTGATCCCGGCTATCTGGGCATCAATCGCAGCGACGGCCTGGTGGTGATTCAGATCACCCTGAGCGAAGGCCGCACCATCGAACAGAAAAAACTTCTCTACAAAACCATCGCCGAGAGCCTTCACAAGGAACTGGCGGTGCGCCTGGAAGACGTCTTCATCAATCTGGTGGAAGTGAAGAAAGAAAACTGGTCGTTTGGCAACGGCATCGCTCAATACGCGCTTTGAGCGGTCTAACGCTCCACTCGCTATTTCGCGACCCCTCGGGAGCACGTCCATGAAACAGGCCGCGTATATCGCGTTCGCTTTGCTCGGCCTGATCTGGGGCACCAACTTCATTTTCATGAAGTGGGCCGCCGAATGGATTACACCCACGCAAATCGTGTTCCTGCGGGTGTTGTTCGGGTTCTTGCCGATCCTGGCATTCGCCCTCGCGCGTCGAAGCCTGAGCTGGTCGCACCTGCGCTACAGCCATCATTTCCTGGTGATGGCGCTGTTGGCGACGGTGGTTTACTACTACGCCTTCGCCAAAGGCACCTCGTTGTTGCTGTCCAGCGTGGCCGGGATGCTCAGCGGGGCGATTCCGTTGTTTTCTTTTCTCACCGCATGGCTGTTCCTGCTCGCCGAACCGCTGAACACCCGGACGGCTTTCGGTATTTTCCTCGGCTTTGTCGGCGTGGTTCTGATCGCCCGGCCCTGGAACAGCCTGGCGGCGGGTGTCGATGTCAGCGGTGTGCTGTACATGATCGCCGGTTCGCTGAGTGTCGGCTGCTCGTTTGTCTATGCCCGACGTTTTATTACACCGCTGGGCTTGTCGCCGCTGGCGCTGTCGACCTATCAGATCGGTTTCGCCCTGGTGCTGATCACGCTGATTACCGACATGCATGGCATCGCGCACATTTCGCTGGACCCGGTGGCGCTGGCGGGCGTGATACTGGGTTTGGGGCTGGCCGGGACCGGCATTGCCTACATCCTTTATTACTACATCGTGCAACGGCTCGGCGCCCTCGCCGCTTCGGGCGTCACCTACATTCCGCCGGTGATTGCCTTGCTGATCGGCACATTGCTGGTGGGCGAGCCGATCAAGAGCCTCGACTTGCTGGCGATGGTTCTGATCCTCGGTGGCGTTTACGTCCTGCAATCGGGAAAGAACAATCTTGCAGCAGTGCAGAAAGAGACGGCCGGACGCGCGACCCACCGTTCGTTATGATGCCAGTCATCTATCCACCTTCCCTACCTGTGAGCCGCCATGCCCCGAGTCTCCCGCAAACAAGCCGACCTCAACCGCGAGATCATCGTCGAAGCCGCCACACGGCTATTTCGTGAGCGCGGCCTGCACGGGATCAGCGTCGTCGATGTGATGGGCGCGGCGGGACTGACCCATGGCGGGTTCTATGGTCATTTCGAGTCCAGGGAAGCGCTGGCGAAGGAAGCTTGCACCCGGGCGTTCACGCAGTCGATGGAACGCTGGAAGGAGAAAATCGACGCCAGCGACGACACCGTCTCGGCCCGCACCAACATCATCGCGCCCTACCTGTCGGCAGCCAATCGCGACAACCCGGGCGAAAGCTGCCCGGTCACCGCGTTTGCCGGCGACATGTGCCATGAAACCGCCGAAAGCGGTTTGCACCAGACCTACACCCAAGGGCTGGAAGCCTTGCTGCAGATGCTCATGCCCTTGATGGGTGCCGACCAGCCCGAAGCCAATCGCCAGCAAGCCTTGGTGGATTATTCATTGATGGTCGGCGCCCTGACCCTGGCTCGCGCCACACGCGGGGACGGGTTGTCCGAGGAGATTCTCGACGCGGCGCGCAATTTTCTTACCTCGCCAGTTAAATCAGTCTGATCAACGGCGTGTGCAATCCCCGGTCGTTGCTAAACTCCTCTGGAATCAGCAATCTGAAGCAACATTCGAGATCCGACATTCAATACCCACAGGAGCCCAGCATGCCTGCAACCGTTCTGGTACTGGTTGAGACCATCAATGATTACTTGCCGATTCTCGAACATCAGGGCTTTCACCTGATTCTGGCTCCGACACCGGCCGAGCGCGCCGAAGCCATCACCCGGCATGGCGCCCAGATCGACGCGGTGCTGACCCGCGGCCCCTTGGGTTTGTACGCTGATGAAATCGCTGCCTTGCCCAACCTCAAGATCATTTGCGTCATCGGTGCCGGTTACGAACACGTCGACCTGCAAGCCGCCGCCGACCGTGACATTACCGTCACCAATGGCGCCGGGGTCAATGCCTCGTCAGTCGCCGACCATGCGATGGCCATGTTGCTGGCGCTGGTGCGCGACATTCCTCGTTGCGATGCCGCCGTACGCCGCGGCGAGTGGCCGAAGATCATGCGCCCTTCCCTGGCCGGCAAGCGCCTGGGGATCCTCGGCCTCGGCGCGGTCGGCATGGCCATCGCCAAACGCGCTGCCGCCGGCTTCGACATGACCGTGAGCTATCACAACCGCCAGCATCGCAGCGACGTGCCTTATACCTTCTGCTCGACGCCGACCGAACTGGCACGCGCCTCGGACTTTCTGATCATCGCCACGCCCGGCGGCCTGGGCACCAAACACCTGATCAACAAACAAGTACTCGACGCCCTGGGCCCCAATGGTTTTGTCGTGAACATCGCCCGCGCCTCGGTGATCGCCACTGCCGACCTGGTCAGTGCGCTTGAACAACGACGCATTGCCGGAGCCGCGCTGGATGTGTTCGATGCCGAGCCTCACGTGCCGGATGCACTCAAGGCGCTGACCAACGTGATCCTGACGCCGCACGTCGCGGGCTTGTCCCCGGAAGCGACCCAGGGCACCGTTGAACTGGTGGGGAAAAACCTGGTGGCGTTCTTTTCCGGGCAACCGGTACTGACGCCCATTGAGTTACCCGCGCCGGTCACCGCCGCTCTCGTTCGCTGATTAAAGGACGCCCGACAGCGCCCAGAGCCGGGGCGCTGTTCGCCCCCTGAACCCTGGTCCGCCGCGCCTGCTCCCGCACATCAGGAACGCTGATTATCCAGCAACACGCTGACCTATAAGACCGTGCCACGCTTGTGGCCACCCCGGCGCACCATTAGATTAGCCAATGATGTCTGGCCTCCAAAATAAGCAGAAGGGATAAGCATGGCGCTTACTGACCAGTCCACCCGTATCCGTACCGGCGAAGAACTCGATGCCAGCCTGATCGATCCTTACCTCAAGGCCCACATTCCTGGCTTGAGTGGCTTGCCTCAGATCAGCCAGTTTCCCGGCGGTGCGTCGAACCTGACCTACCTGCTGGAATACCCGGAGCAGGAGTTTGTCCTGCGTCGTCCGCCGTTTGGCCACAAAGCCAAGTCCGCACACGACATGGGTCGAGAATTTCGCATCCTCAATCAGCTGCGCGACGGTTTCCCGTATTGCCCCAAGGCCTATGTGCACTGCACCGACGAATCGGTGATCGGCGCCGAGTTCTACGTGATGGAACGGGTCAACGGGATCATCCTGCGCTCCGAACTGCCGCCGGAACTGGGCCTGGACTCGGCGCAAACCGAAGCCCTGTGCAAAAGCTTCATCGACAAGTTCGTTGAACTGCACCGGGTCGACTACAAGGCCTACGGCCTGGGCGACCTCGGCAAGCCCGAAGGTTATGTGGCGCGGCAGATCAAAGGCTGGAGCGATCGCTACGAAAAAGCCCTGACCCCGGACGCGCCGAAGTGGGAAGCGGTCAAGGCCTGGCTCAACGACAAGATGCCGGCCGATCACCCGACCTCCAGCATCGTTCACAACGACTACCGCTTCGACAACGTGATCCTCGACCCGAACAACCCGATGCAAATCATCGGCGTGCTCGACTGGGAACTCACCACGCTCGGCGACCCGCTGATGGACCTCGGCAACACCCTCGCCTACTGGATCGAAGCCGCAGACCCGGCGCCGGTGCAACTAATGCGTCGTCAGCCGAGCCACGCCCCGGGCATGCTGACCCGCCGCGAATTCGTCGATTACTACGCCGAGCGTTCTGGCATCCAGATCGACAATTTCGACTTCTACTACACCTACGGCCTGTTCCGCCTGGCCGGCATCGTGCAGCAGATCTACTACCGTTTCTTCCACGGTCAGACCCAGGACAAACGCTTCGCGCAGTTCATTCACATGAACAAACTGCTGGAGCAGATGAGCCTGCAAGTCATCCAGAAATCTACGCTCTGATCGCGGCGCTGATTGCACCCTTGGCCCCAATAACAAGACTTTTTATAAGAGAATCCCATGTCCAAGACTCAGTTGTTCGACCTCGACGGCAAAATCGCCTTCGTCTCCGGTGCCAGCCGCGGCATTGGTGAGGCCATCGCCAAACTGCTGGCCCAGCAAGGCGCCCACGTCATCGTCTCGAGCCGCAAGCTCGACGGCTGCCAACACGTGGCCGACGCGATCATCGCCGCCGGCGGCAAAGCCACCGCAATCGCTTGCCACATTGGTGAAATGGAACAGATCAGCCAGGTCTTCGCCGGCATCAAGGAACAGTTCGGGCGCCTGGACATCCTGGTCAACAACGCCGCGACCAACCCGCAGTTCTGCAACGTACTGGACACCGACCTCAGCGCTTTTCAGAAGACCGTCGACGTCAACATCCGCGGCTACTTCTTCATGTCGGTCGAAGCCGGCAAGCTGATGCGCGAAAACGGCGGCGGCAGCATCATCAACGTCGCCTCGATCAATGGCATCTCGCCGGGCATCTTCCAGGGCATCTACTCGGTGACCAAGGCTGCCGTGATCAACATGACCAAGGTGTTCGCCAAGGAATGCGCGCAGTTCAATATCCGCTGCAATGCCCTGTTGCCTGGTCTGACCGACACCAAGTTTGCCTCGGCGCTGGTAAAAAACGAGGCCATTTTGAACACCGCATTGCAGCAGATCCCGCTCAAGCGTGTGGCGGATCCAAGTGAAATGGCCGGTGCCGTGCTGTACCTCGCCAGTGATGCGTCGAGCTACACGACCGGGGTTTCGTTGAATGTGGATGGCGGGTTCTTGTCCTGATTCAATTCTCCAGATGAACAAAAGGCAGCCTCCGGGCTGCCTTTTGCCGAGCACGTTCCGGTTCACTCTTTACGCAATCGCACCCTCGTCACTCGCCGCTCTTCGACCTCGACAACGGTCATGCTCCACTCCTGCCAATTGAGCTGGTCTCCAATGATCGGCAGACGATCCAGCAAGCTCATGACCAACCCCGCGAGGGTCTGATAGTCATCCGTCGCTTTAGCCTGGAAGCCAATGTGTTCGCGGATCTGGCTGAGATTCAGCGCACCGCTGACGAGGAAACTTCCATCCTCGGCAACGATGTTCGGGCCTTCGATTTCACTGGCATCCGGCAGCTCACCCGCGATGGATTCGAGGATGTCGGTCATGGTCAGAATACCCATGAAGTCACCGAACTCGTTCACCACGAAAGCGATGTGAGTTGACTCTTTGCGCATCTGTTCCAGTGCGTTGAGAATCGTGAAGTTGTCCAGCAAGTTGATGGCCTGGCGCGCAATGGTTTCCAGGTTGGGCTGGTTTCCTGCCAGCAGCTCTTTGAGCAGCTCCTTCTTGTGGACGAAGCCCAAAGGCTCATCAATGCGTCCCTCGCGGATCAACGGCAATCTGGAGTACGGCGAGTGCATAAGCAGGGTGCGAATTTCTTCTGCAGAATCGGCCAGGTCAATGTGATCGATTTCCGCACGAGGGGTCATGACACCGCGTATCGGGCGTTCGGCCAACTGAAGCACGCCACTGATCATGACGCGTTCGCGACGATGGAAGACCTGATCGGCCTCTTCGCCGGACAGCATGTCAGCGATTTCCTCGCCGACTTCATCTGCCCCCAGCTTGTGGCCACCCAACAAACGCAAAACGGCATGCGCGGTCCGCTCGCGCATAGGGCGATGACCTTGCGCGCTCTTCTTGCGGCGTGAGCGAGCCACCTGATTGAACAGCTCGATCAGGATCGAGAAGCCGATCGCTGCGTAGAGATAGCCTTTCGGAATGTGGAAACCAAGACCCTCAGCGGTGAGGCTGAAGCCGATCATCATCAAGAAACCCAGGCAAAGCATGATGACGGTTGGATGACCATTGACGAATTGGGTCAATGGCTTGCTCGCGATGATCATCAAGCCAATGGAGAAAACCACAGCGATCATCATGACCGACAAGTGTTCCACCATGCCCACGGCAGTGATCACAGCGTCCAGCGAGAAGACTGCATCCAGCACCACGATTTGCGCAACGATAGGCCAGAACATCGCATAGGCTGCATTACCTGAACGTTGTGTCACATGCCCTTCAAGCCGTTCATGCAATTCCATGGTTGCCTTGAACAACAGGAACACACCACCGAACAGCATGATCAAATCCCGGCCCGAGAACGTCTTGTCGAAGGCCTCGAACAAAGGTTCGGTAAGCGTGACCATCCAGGAGATGCTGGCCAGCAAGCCAAGACGCATCAACAACGCAAGGGATAACCCGATGACACGCGCACGATCCCGCTGCTCTGGCGGTAGCTTGTCAGCGAGGATGGCAATGAACACAAGGTTATCGATGCCAAGTACCAGCTCCAGCACGATCAGGGTCAGCAGGCCAAGCCATGCCGTGGGATCAGCAATCCATTCCATAGGAATTATTCAGTCTCTCGTAGAGTGGGGGCGAATGAGTGAATGGCAGGAACACACGAACGCCGGCTCGACGGAGCGGATTTGCTGTTCAGGGGGAAAGCTGCAACCGGGATTTCGAGGTCAAGCGATAGTGGAAAACGAGACCTGCGCCGAATAGCGGAGACCGAATTGAAACAGGGTGTGAATTGAAAACAGCGACTGGGAGGCTCCAGTAAGGTGTTCATATAGACCTGAAAGAAATGGGGGATGAGATCCTACAATGTTTCGGAGCGCCTCATACGAGACGAGTTATTTCAGAATCTGACAGAGGGGCAGTACAGATCGGTAATGCGATGCACCGAATTTTACTCCCGGTGACTCGTAACCCCTCCGGCCAGGCCCCCCTTCCTGGCCCCATAGCGCTGTAGCACTGATGCCTTATACGAACCGACAAACGAATTATTATTCCACCAATTGCATTTGAGGAATTTTTATTCCATAAATAACCTCCCCACAACAAAAATCCAAAAGGCCCCCAGCTATGCGCGAACTCGGTATCGGACTCATCGGCACAGGTTTCATGGGCCGCGCCCACGCCCTGGCCTTTCGCAACGTCAGCGCGGTGTTCGAGCTCCCGCTGAAGCTCAGACTTGCCGCCCTCGCCGACGCCGATCCGACGCGTGCCCGGTTCTGCGCCGACAGCTGGGGCTTCGAAATCGCTCACTCCCACTGGCAACAACTGATCGACGACCCGAAGGTCAATCTGATCGCCATCACCACCCCCAATCACCTCCACTACCCCATGGCCATGGCCGCCATCGCCGCCGGCAAACCGGTGTATTGCGAGAAGCCTTTGGCCGTGAATCTGCAGCAAGCCAACGCCATGCGCCTGGCCGCCAAAGCCGCGGGCGTGGTGACGCGGGTGGGATACAACTATCAGCACAATCCGATGATCGGGCTGGCCCGGGAGCTGATCGACAGTGGCAAGCTGGGGCGGATCATCAGTTTTCAGGGGGAGTTCAGCGAAGACTTCATGGCCGACCCTTCTTCGTCGTGGTCGTGGCGCTGCGATGCCGATCACGCGGGCGGCGCGCTGGCCGATCTGGGCAGTCATTTGCTGGCGATGGCGCGCTATCTGGTGGGCGATGTCGAATCCGTGTGCGCCGACACCCAGACCGTGCACCGCCAGCGCCCTGCGACGGCGGGCAGCCAGGAGCAACGGCACATCGCGGTCGACGATCAGGTCCACGCGCTGCTGCGGTTTGCCAACGGCGCGCGCGGTACGTTCAGCAGCAGTTGGCTCAAGCATGGCTACAAGAATCACCTGAGCTTCGAGATCAGCGGCACGGAAGGCACGCTCGCGTTCGATCAGGAGCGCTTGAACGAGCTGCGGTTGTATCGCGCCGGTCAGGACGGTTTCCAGCGTTTGCTGGCGGGGCCGAACCTGCCGGGCTACGCCGCGTTCAGTCCGGCGGCGGGTCACCAGTTGGGGTACAACGAACTCAAGACGCTGGAAGTGCACGACCTGGTAATGGCGCTGGCCGGCCTTTCCCGGGGCGGCACTGACTTTGAGCAAGCGTGGGAAGTCGAACGTCTGGCGACGGCGATTCGTTTGGCGGCAGACGAGTCACGCTGGGTCAGGATCGAGGACGTCTGAGGTTCAGGCACCGATGACTTGCGGCACCCGTGAGGATGCCGGGTCATTGCACCGCCAGCCGCTCAGGATTATTGAGTGACGCAACGAGTGAGCGTCGTCTCCCGGGTCACCTCTTCGGTCACTCGGGCGTCGCCCATCACTTCTTTCTGCTCAGTGGTTTCACACGTGCGTTGAGGAGCGGGCGGTGGTGCGACGGGCGCAGGCGGAGGCGGACTGGCGCAACCGCTGAGAATCGCTGCGCAAAAGGCGAGCGACAGAGGCGAAAAAGCACGTTTCCCAAGACTGTTCATAGGCTGTCCCGCGATAAGTAATCGACACTTTCCGCGACCCGACACCCTTACCGCGAAGCCGCGGACTGGTCACAGAAAATAATACCCTCGCATTTCTTATAGCCTAGCCAGCCGCCAATGCCAGCAATTGAGGCGCTTAGCCGCTTTTCAACCCTGAAAAACGACAGCTCCTACGAAACCGAGTCCTGTCGCGGATGCAAACTGTTGCTCTCGAGCTCGTAACGCAGCTCCTCAATCAACGATGCGACCGCTTCCGGGGTTCTGAGGTGAGTGACACTCAGGCCACTGACTACCAGATCCACCTGCCCCGACACCGGGTGATACAGCTTCACCGTCACCGAGTTGTCACCCGACACGCTGCAATCACAAGCCAGTGGGGAAAAGTGCTGTTCCAGTTGCGCACGCAATTGCGTCAGATAAATCATTGCGATTCACCCATGGGCCGGCTGACCCCGTCGACTGAAAACCTGTTGAATTGGCCGAGCATGCGACTGTTCCTTAAGCTGTTACGGAGAGGACGCGAGACCGACCAAAAGCCCGTTTCGCACCCTTACAGATTAGGAACTGCCGCGGCTCGCCAGAACATCCATTTGCACTGCCCCGTCTAGTGCATTTGCACCTTAACGCTGACCTTTGGGCCGCCACTCGCTAGAGAACAAACCGCGCTCCCGCGCCCACACAATCGCCTCGCTGCGACTGTGCACATCCAGCTTGGAATACACCGTCGACACATGGTTGCGCACGGTGTTGGGCGCCAGTTTCAGGCGTGCCGCGATTTCCTTGTCCGCGAGGCCTTCGCAGATCAGGCCGAGCACATCGCGCTCGCGGGCAGTCAGGTCGGTGAAGGACACGCTGGGCAATTGCGGCGAGTTGATGTTCTTCACGTTGGCGAGTTTTTCGATCAGCGTACGAGTGAACCAGGAGGCGTCTTTCATCACTTCCTCGATCGCCGCCACCAGCTCCAGCTCGGTGCGCTTGCGTTCGGTGATGTTCATCAACACGAGCAGGTAGCAAGGCTTGTCCTGAATGTTCACGGTGTCGGCCGACACCGTGCAATCGATCAAGGTCGAGTCTTTCCTGCGGATTCTGACATCGACCCGGTCCAGGCTGCCGGCCTTCTCCAGCGCCGCAAACAGCCGGGTGCGTGCGCCCTTGTCATCGATAAAATCGAGCTCGACGACGGTTTTGCCAAGCACTTCTTCACTGGGGTACGCGAGGGTGTCCAGGAAGGCTTCGTTGACGTCGATCACCACCTGATCCTGCGCATCGCAGACCAGCGTCGGCACCGGCGTCAGGCGAAACGCCTTGGCAAACCGCTCCTCGCTCTGACGCAGCGCCACTTCGGCCTTGTGCCGCGGCTCCATGTCGACGAAGGAAAACAGCATGCAGTCTTCCTCGTTGAACTCCAGCGGTTGGCCGGCAACGATCACCTGTTTGCAGCCGCCGTCAGGCAGCTTCAGCTCGGCTTGCATCTGCGGAATCGTGGCGTGATCGCGCAGACGCTCGATCGCCAGGTCTCTTTTTTCAGCCCCGTCCAGAATGTCCAGCTCATAGGTCGAAGCTCCGATCACCTGGTCGCGGGCATAGCCGGTCATTTCCAGGAAGCCCGCATTGACCTTGATGTAACGCAAATCGCTGAGACGACAGATCACCGCCGGCGCCGGGTTGGCGTTGAAGGTCTTTTCGAAACGCTGCTCGGCACTGGCCCATTCCGTGACGTCGTCCATGATCAAAACCAGCGACTCCGGCTCGCCCCCGTTGTCGGTCAGCACCATGCTGCGCACGTTGTGCACCCAGGTGCGTTCTTCGTCGTCGGTCGGTGTCACCTCAACCAGCACATCGGCGAACGTCTCGCCCTTGGCGACGCGGCTGATCGGGTAGTTTTCCGGCGCCACCGGATGATTGTTGCGATAGCGCAAGGCAAAACGCCTGGCGTATTCCTTGGCATTGACACCCAATTCGCCGATCCGGTTGACGCCGTGCATGGCCAGCGCGGCTTCATTGGCCCACAGAATGGTCTGGTCGAGTTCCAGCAGAATCACCCCGTCGGATAACCCGGCGATGATCTGCTGCAACTGACGGCGATTGGTTTCGGTGGTCAGGACGTCCTGGCTCATTGGATCTCCACGGGTGCGGCGGCGCAGCAACGCGCCGCCCTGTGAAGATTACGACCGCGCAGGGGTGGGATAGTGCAAAGGACGTGCAGCCGCCGTGCTACAGAGGCTACATCGGCTACAGCAACGACGCTTCCAGCCCCGCCAGCTTATCCGGATTACGCATGATGAAAATCCGGCTCACCCGCCCCGCCTCGTCAAAATCAAAGGTCAGCGACGCGCTGATGATGCCGTCGGCCTTGATGACCACCCCTCGGGCGCCATTGATTTCCGTGGGCAGCCACTCGCACGCCTGCCAGTAGACATGCAGCGACTGACCAATGAAATCCAGCACGCGGCCAATCCCGAACAGCGTCTCGCGAATCGCCGAAGCCTTGCCGCCGCTGTCGGCGCAGAGTTCGACGTCTTCGGCGAGCATCACCGTCAAGGACGCGGTTGAACCGCTGGCGATGGCGCTGTGGAAGGCACTCAAGAGTTGGTCCTGACGTGCCCGCTCCGGCGGGTAACGGGTGTGTCCGCTGCCGAGGCGGGCCTTGGCGCGGGACACCAGTTTGCGGCACGCCGCTTCCTGTACGCCGACGGCATCCGCGACGTGTGCGTAATCCATGTCGAAAATCTCATACAGCAGGTAAGCGGCCCGTTCCTTGGGAGTCAGCCGTTCCAGCAGCAACAGGAATGCGGTGGACAGCGAGGACGCCAGTTCATGCATGTGTTCGGGGGAATCCTGGTGGGTGGTGTGGATCGGCTCCGGCAGCCAGGTGCCGATGTAGTCGACACGCGACTTGTGCGCCGAGCGCAGCAGGTCAATGCAGTGCCGGGTGCAGGCCGTGGTGAGCCAGGCCGCCGGGGTGGCGATGGCGGCGCGATCAGCCTCCAGCCATTTGATGAACAGCTCTTGCACGACATCCTCGGCTTCGGCGCGGGAGCCGAGGATGCGGTACGCCAGACCCAGCAAAAAGGGCCGGCGCTGCTCGAACACAGCGGCGGCTTTTTCAGCGCAGTTCATCAATCAGTGCCTCGACACCTGCAAACGGTTCCACAGGTTGATCATGCCGATCTCGGCCGTCAAGGCACCGATCTGGGCGTCGTTGAAGTGTTCGCGCAAGTCACCGCGCAGGCTGGCGTAATCGGTCTTTGCATCGAGGACGGTCAGGGCTTCGGTCCAGGCCAGGGCGGCGCATTCAGCCGCCGTGAAATCGCTGACGTGGCGCCAGACGATCAGGCGATCCAGGCGCTCGTTGGTTTCATTGGCATCACGGGCCTCGCGGGTGTGCATTTTCACGCAGAAACCGCACTGGTTGATCTGCGAGGCGCGCAGGTGGATCAGGTGTTTGAGGGTCGGGCTCAGGTCGTGGCTGTCGAGGGTGACATGGACCTGAGTCAGGCTCTCGAACACCTGAGGGATAGACTGCAGAAGGTTGACCGGTTGGGTGTTGGACGGCATCGTGTTGCTCCACTGTCTGGGGGATTTAACAGGATGACGATTGAGGGTTCGGGATTGTGACGTGTGTTGATTTTTGAATTGCCACAGTCAAAAGATCGCAGCCTCGTTTCACTCGACAGCTCCTACAGGGATCGCATTGCAATGCAGGAGCTGTCGAGTGAAACGAGGCTGCGATCTTTTGATCTTCAAGCGGCGAGCTCACCGTCCGCAATCGCCGCCGACGCCGCCAGCATTGCCCGCAACAACACCGCACACCCCGCCGCCAGATCATCCGGCGCGGCGTTTTCGATTTCGTTGTGGCTGATGCCGCCTTCGCACGGCACGAAGATCATCCCGGCCGGACCAAGTTCGGCGAGGAAGATTGCGTCGTGCCCTGCTCCGCTGACGATGTCCATGTGCGACAGCCCCAAACCTTGCACAGCGCCGCGTACCGCTTCGACGCAACCTTTGTCGAAATACAACGGCGGGAAGTCGGCGGTGGGCGTGAGTTCAAAGGTCAGGCCGTGTTCCTCACAGGTGGTTTCGATGACTTCGCGGACTTCGGCGATCATCGAGTCCAGGCGCGCCGGCTCCAGATGACGGAAGTCCAGGGTCATGCGCACTTCGCCGGGGATCACGTTGCGCGAGCCGGGATAGGCTTGCAGGCAACCGACGGTGCCGCAGGCGTGAGGTTGATGGCCGAGGGCAGCGCGATTGACGGCACCGACGATCACTGCAGCGCCGACCAAGGCGTCCTTGCGCAGGTGCATCGGCGTCGGGCCGGCGTGGGCTTCGACGCCGCGCAGTTTCAGGTCGAACCATTTCTGGCCGAGGGCACCCATGACGATGCCGATGGTTTTGTGCTCGTCTTCGAGGATAGGACCTTGCTCGATGTGCGCCTCGAAATAGGCACCGACGGCGTGGCCGCTGACCTTGCGCGGGCCGGCATAGCCGATGGCATTCAGGGCTTCGCCAACGGTGACACCCTCGGCATCGACCTTGGCCAGGGTTTCTTCGAGGGTGAATTTCTCCGCGAATACACCCGAGCCCATCATGCACGGGGCGAAGCGCGAGCCTTCTTCGTTGGTCCAGACCACCACTTCCAGCGGCGCCTCGGTTTCCACACCGAGGTCGTTGAGGGTTCGCAGCACTTCGACCCCGGCCAGTACGCCAAAGCAGCCGTCGAACTTGCCGCCGGTGGGTTGGGTGTCGATGTGGCTGCCGGTCATCACCGGTGGCAGGTTCGGATTGCGGCCGGGGCGGCGGGCGAAAATGTTGCCGACGGCGTCGATGCTGACGGTGCAACCGGCGTCTTCGCACCAGTTGACGAAGATGTCCCGGGCCTGGCGGTCCAGATCGGTCAGGGCCAGGCGACACACGCCGCCTTTGACCGTGGCACCGAGTTTGGCCAGGTCCATGAGCGACTGCCACAAGCGGTCGCGGTTGATGTGCTGATGGGTGGATTGCAGAACGTCTACAGCAGCGTTCATGGTGATCTCCTCAGGCAGTTCTTATGGAATTCTTCAGGCAATTTTTGGTGTCTGGAAGGCCGTCTTCGCGAGCAAGCTTCGCTCCTACAAGGAATACGCGAACCTGTAGGAGCGAGGCTTGCCCGCGATGAGGCCAGTACTCACACCGCAGATTTCGCGACTGACGGGTTAGGCCGCATCGAACACAACCCGTAATAAATCAACCCACCCAACGCCGAACCGGTGAACCAGCCGTAACTATAAAACCAGCTGAACGCATCGCTGCCCAACGACAGCAGCGTCAACGCCACCGGCACGCCAAACGCAATAAACCCGAACCAGTTCCACGCCGGGTACACGTCATCGCGATACAACCCGGCCAGGTCCAGTTGCTGTTTCTTGATCAGGAAATAATCCACCACCATGATCCCGGCAATCGGGCCCAACAGGCTCGAATAGCCCAGCAACCAATTCGAATACACGGTCTCCAGGCTTAGATCCGAGACGATCAATCCAAGCTTCTTCAGCAGTTCATGGGCCATCAGCGCCAGGCCGACCAAGCCGGTGAGGATCACCGCTTTGGTGCGGTTGATGAGCTTGGGCGCGACGTTCTGGAAATCGTTGGTCGGCGACACAATGTTGGCGGCTGTGTTGGTCGACAACGTGGCGATGATGATCAGCGCCATGGCCAACGCGACCCAGACCGGGCTCTGGATATGGCCGATCAGGGTGACCGGATCAGAGACTGTGACGCCCACCAGCTTGACCGAGGCGGCGGTCATCACCACGCCCAGCGAGGCGAACAGGAACATGGTCAGCGGCAAGCCGATGATCTGCCCGACGATCTGATCCTTCTGGCTTTTCGCATAGCGGCTGAAGTCGGGAATGTTCAGCGACAACGTCGCCCAGAACCCGACCATCGCGGTCAACCCGGCGGCGAAGTAACTGACCACGCTGGCCCCTTCCGGACGCTTGGGCGGGATCGCCATCAATTCGGTCATCGACACGTTCGGCATCGCCCACACCAGCAGCCCCACACCGACCAGCACCAACAATGGCGCCGAGAGGGTTTCGAGCCATTTGATCGAGTCCGCACCGCGAATCACCACCCACAGGTTCAAGGCCCAGAACACCATGAAGCCGATCACTTCACCGGTCCCGCCGAGGGCTTTCCAGCCGTCGAACACCGAGCCGAGAAACAGGTGAATGGCCAACCCGCCGAACATCGTCTGAATACCGAACCAGCCGCACGCCACCAGCGCTCGAATCAGGCACGGAACGTTGGAGCCGAGGATGCCAAAGGACGAACGCAGCAGCACCGGGAACGGAATGCCGTACTTGGTGCCGGGAAAGGCGTTCAGGGTCAGCGGGATCAAGACGATGATGTTGGCGAACAGAATCGCCAGCAACGCTTCGCCGACGCTCAGGCCGAAATAGGCGGTAAGCACGCCGCCGAGGGTGTAGGTCGGCACGCAGATCGCCATGCCGACCCACAACGCGGTGATGTGCCATTTGTTCCAGGTTCGTTCGCGCACCTTGGTCGGTGCCATGTCGTGGTTGTACCGGGGACTGTCGAGGACGTCGCTGCCGGCTTCGAGCTCGAACAAGCCGTCGCGCTCGGTCACTTGCGATCTGATCTGTTGCATGGCCGCTCCACTGTTCTTTGAATTATTTTTTGCTCATCAGGGGCTGGCGGCATCAATAAACGTGCCGGGCACCCTGTTTGCGCATCGGGCAGTTCCACAAAAACTTCGCAACCAACTGATGTTTATCAGTTTTATATACAGTTCCGGAAAAGCCCCCCGGTGACTTGCCTATTCACTCAGGCCGAATGTCAGGCAAGTTGTCCGAACAGTCAGGGCTCAATCTGGTGCATACGTCTTTTTTTCAAAGTTGCGCATCAACCATAGACCATCCTCAAGCAGCTGATTTCACATAAGAAATCTCGTTCATTTTGATAACCTGTCAAGTGCGTCAAAATGGTTCAGCGTCACACCATTTTGGTGATTTTCAGTTTTTATCGTTATTTATCAATGCGTTAAAACAGCAATAAGCTTATAAAAAATAATCTTGCTCATTCCATAAACTCAGACTAGTTTCTATTCCTGACAGCGCTGACAGGAATACACCTGTTTGCCTAAGCTTCATATAAAACATTTAGAACCGACCCAAGTCGGTCATTGCCTGCGAGGAACTCGGAATGTCTCTGTTGATCCGTGGCGCCACCGTTATTACCCATGATGAAAGTTATCGCGCCGATGTCTATTGCGCCGACGGCGTGATTAAAGCCATCGGCGAAAATCTTGATGTTCCCGCAGGCGCCGAAGTCCTCGACGGCAGCGGCCAATACCTGATGCCTGGCGGCATCGACCCGCACACGCATATGCAACTGCCCTTCATGGGCACCGTGGCCAGTGAAGATTTTTTCAGTGGCACGGCGGCAGGTCTTGCCGGTGGCACCACGTCGATCATCGATTTCGTGATTCCCAATCCGCAGCAATCCCTGATGGAAGCGTTTCATCAGTGGCGCGGCTGGGCCGAGAAATCGGCGTCGGATTACGGTTTCCACGTCGCGATAACCTGGTGGAGCGAACAGGTTCGCGAGGAAATGGCCGAGCTGGTCAGCCAGCACGGGGTCAACAGCTTTAAGCATTTCATGGCCTACAAGAACGCGATCATGGCGGCCGATGACACCCTGGTGGCGAGTTTCGAGCGCTGCCTGGAACTCGGCGCGGTGCCGACGGTGCACGCGGAAAACGGTGAGCTGGTCTATCACCTGCAACGCAAGTTGATGGCCCAGGGCATGACCGGGCCTGAAGCGCATCCGCTGTCTCGGCCTTCTCAAGTAGAAGGCGAAGCCGCAAGCCGGGCGATCCGCATCGCCGAAACGCTGGGTACGCCGCTGTACCTGGTGCATGTTTCGACCAAGGAAGCGCTGGACGAAATCACCTACGCCCGCAGCAAGGGCCAGCAAGTCTACGGTGAAGTGCTGGCCGGGCATTTGCTGCTGGACGACAGCGTCTACCAACACCCGGACTGGCAGACCGCCGCCGGTTACGTGATGAGCCCGCCGTTCCGTCCGCGCGGCCATCAGGAAGCGCTTTGGCATGGTCTGCAATCAGGCAACCTGCACACCACCGCCACCGACCATTGCTGCTTCTGCGCCGAGCAGAAAGCCGCCGGCCGGGATGACTTCAGCAAGATCCCCAACGGCACCGCCGGCATCGAAGATCGCATGGCCGTGCTCTGGGATGAAGGGGTCAACACCGGGCGATTGTCGATGCAGCACTTCGTGGCGCTGACCTCCACCAACACCGCGAAGATCTTCAACCTCTACCCGCGCAAAGGGGCAATTCGCGTGGGTGCGGATGCGGACCTGGTGCTGTGGGATCCAGAGGGCACGCGGACCATTTCGGCGAAGACTCACCACCAGCAGGTGGACTTCAACATCTTCGAAGGCAAAACCGTGCGCGGCGTGCCGAGCCATACCGTGAGCCAGGGTCGGGTGGTGTGGGCCGATGGTGATCTGCGGGCCGAGCGTGGTGCCGGGCGGTATGTCGAACGGCCGGCGTATCCGGCGGTGTTTGATTTGCTGAGCAAGCGGGCGGAGTTGAACAAGCCTGTGGCAGTGAAACGCTGAGATCGAGGCCTTCGGCCTTCGCGGGCAAGCCTCGCTCCTACAGGGGAACGCATTCCATTAGTAGGAGCGAGGCTTGCCCGCGAAGAGGCCGGCCCAGACAACACGAATACCAATGCCCACCAGAGGCATCACCTCAATTAACCGTGAGGCCAACACCGTGATCAAGACCCTGAACCACCTTCCGCATCCCTACGAGAATGCGGCCGCCCTCGCCGGCCATTTCACCGACCTGGCACCGCCACTCAACGACCGTCAGGCGCATCTGGAAGCCTCGCGCTGCCTGTATTGCTACGACGCGCCGTGCGTGAATGCCTGTCCGAGCGAGATCGATATTCCGTCGTTCATTCGCAATATCCATCAGGAAAACGTCCAGGGTGCCGCGCAGAAAATCCTCTCGGCGAACATCCTCGGCGGCAGCTGCGCCCGGGTGTGCCCGACGGAAATCCTTTGCCAGCAAGCCTGCGTGCGCAACAACGACCATGAGTGCGCACCGGTATTGATCGGCCTGTTGCAGCGTTACGCGGTCGACAACGCGCACTTCAGCGAACACCCCTTCCAGCGCGCCGCCGCCACCGGCAAACGCATCGCGGTGGTCGGCGCCGGCCCGGCCGGGTTGTCCTGCGCTCACCGCAGTGCGATGCATGGCCACGACGTGGTGATTTTCGAGGCCCGGGAAAAGGCTGGCGGCCTCAACGAATACGGAATCGCCAAGTACAAACTGGTGGACGACTACGCGCAGAAGGAACTGGATTTTCTTATGGCGATTGGCGGCATCGAAATCCGTCACGGGCAGAAACTCGGCGAGAACCTGACCCTCAGCGAACTGCATCAGCAATTTGACGCGGTGTTCCTTGGCCTCGGCCTGGCCGCCAGCAAACAACTCGGCTTGCCTCACGAAGACGCACCCGGCCTGCTCGCTGCCACCGATTACATCCGCGAACTGCGTCAGGCGGATGACCTGAGCCAACTGCCGCTGGCCGATCATTGCATCGTCCTCGGCGCCGGCAACACGGCCATCGACATGGCCGTGCAAATGGCTCGCCTCGGCGCTCGCGACGTAAATCTGGTGTACCGCCGCGGCGTCGAGGAAATGGGCGCCACCGGCCACGAACAGGACATCGCCAAGGCCAATCAAGTGCGCCTGCTGACCTGGGCACAACCTGAAGAAGTGCTGCTCGATGACCAAGGCAACGTGCGCGGCATGCGCTTCGCCCGCACGCATCTGGTAGACGGTCGTCTGCAAACCACCGGCGACACCTTCGAACTGGCTGCCGACGCGATTTTCAAAGCCATCGGCCAGGCCTTCGATGCCAGCGCCCTCGCCGATCCGCTGGCACGCGAACTCATGCGCCAAGGCGATCGAATCCAGGTCGACGAACAACTGCGCACCAGCATTCCCGGCGTGTATGCCGGTGGCGATTGCACCAGCCTCGATCAGGACCTCACCGTGCAAGCCGTGCAGCATGGCAAACGGGCGGCCGAGGCCATCAACGCTCAACTGATGCTCAACGTGGAGGCTGCGTAAATGGCCGATCTCTCGATTGTCTTCGCGGGCATCAAATCCCCGAATCCGTTCTGGCTGGCCTCCGCGCCGCCGACCGACAAGGCCTACAACGTGGTTCGCGCCTTCGAGGCCGGCTGGGGTGGCGTGGTCTGGAAAACCCTGGGTGAAGACCCGGCGGCGGTCAACGTGTCGTCGCGCTACTCGGCGCTCTTCGGTGCCAACCGTGAAGTGGTGGGCTTCAACAATATCGAGCTGATCACCGACCGCTCGCTGGAGATCAACCTGCGGGAAATCACCCAAGTCAAAAAAGACTGGCCGGACCGCGCGCTGATCGTTTCCCTGATGGTGCCCTGCGTCGAAGAGTCGTGGAAATTCATCCTGCCGCTGGTGGAAGCCACCGGCGCCGACGGCATCGAGCTGAACTTCGGTTGCCCCCACGGCATGCCGGAACGCGGCATGGGCGCGGCGGTCGGCCAGGTGCCGGAGTATGTCGAGCAAGTCACCCGCTGGAGCAAGACGTATTGCTCGCTGCCGGTGATCGTCAAGCTCACGCCGAACATCACCGACATCCGCGTGGCGGCCCGAGCAGCCCATCGAGGCGGTGCCGATGCGGTGTCGCTGATCAACACCATCAACTCGATCACCAGCGTCAACCTGGAGCGCATGGTCGCCAATCCAGCCGTGGGCAGCCAAAGCACCCACGGCGGTTATTGCGGCTCGGCGGTGAAGCCGATTGCGCTGAACATGGTCGCCGAAATCGCCCGTGATCCACAGACCCAAGGCCTGCCGATCTCCGGCATTGGCGGCATCGGCAGTTGGCGCGATGCCGCGGAATTTATCGCCCTGGGCAGCGGCTCGGTGCAGGTGTGCACGGCGGCGATGCTGCATGGCTTCCGGATTGTCGAGGAGATGAAGGACGGGTTGTCACGCTGGATGGACAGTCAGGGTTACGCCAGCATCCCGGAGTTTTCCGGTCGCGCGGTGGGCAATACCACGGACTGGAAGTACCTGGACATCAACTATCAGGTGATCGCGAAGATTGATCAGGAGGCGTGTATCGGTTGCGGGCGTTGCCACATCGCTTGCGAAGACACCTCGCACCAGGCGGTGGCCAGCCTGAAGCAGGCGGACGGGACGCATAAGTACGAAGTGATTGATGACGAGTGCGTGGGCTGCAACCTATGCCAGATCACCTGCCCGGTGGAGGATTGCATCGAGATGGTGCCGATGGAGAACGGCAAGCCGTTTCTGGATTGGAATCATGATCCGCGGAATCCGTACCGTGTTGCGGTTTGATATTTAAGATCAAGATCAAGATCAAGAGATCGCAGCCTCGTTTCACTCGACAGCTCCTACAGGGAAACGCATTCCAATGTAGGAGCTGTCGAGTGAAACGAGGCTGCGATCTTTTGATCTACGGCTCCAACCCGATCCCCCGCAATATCACACTCGTCACCGTCTGCACCGCCCGCTCGAACTGCATGTCCGACAGCGGCTGATGATCATTGAGAATATTCACCTGATGATCAAAGTCCGCGTAATGCTGGGTCGAGGCCCAGATCATGTACAGCAGGCTTGAAGGCTCCACCGGCAGGATGCGTTTGTCATCGACCCACTGACGGATTTTCGCTTCTTTCATCTTGGCCCAGTCGTACAGGCTCTCGTCCAGCGCCACGCCCAGCGTGGGCGCGCCGTGGATGATTTCGTTGGCCCAGACTTTCGAGCCATAAGGCCGGCTGCGGGAGTGGTTCATCTTGGCGCGGATGTAACTGCTGAGCACCACGCGCGGGTCATCGAACATCTCGAAGCACAACGCGTCCTGCTTCCAGACTTCCAGCAAACCCAACAGCACCGCGCTGTACAACTCGGTCTTGGTGCTGAAGTAGTAATGCAGGTTGGAGCGCGGCAGTTGTACTTCGGCGGCAATGTCGGCCATGGCGGTGCCGCCGAAGCCTTTTTCGGCGAAGACCTTTTCGGCCCCCAGCAGAATCTTCTCGACGTTACTGCGACGAATCTCGATCTTGTGATTGCCCATGAGGGCTCCCTGACAACAGCGTTGGCCAAGACTAGCATCCGCTCTACCTCGCGGCGACCAGGGAAAACGAAACTTCGTTTACAAGGGTGCTCGCAGGTAAACTGGCGCCTCTTCGAACTTGCCTCTGAGGTATTCACGATGCTGCTCAAGAAAGCCCTGACCACCGCCGCCCTGCTCGGTTCGCTGCTCGCCGCCTCGTCGGTGTTTGCCCATGCCCATCTGAAAAGCCAGACCCCGGCCGCCGACAGCACCGTGGCCGGGCCAACGGAATTGCGCCTGGTGTTTTCCGAAGGCGTCGAAGCGACCTTCACCAAGGTCACGATCAGCAAGGACGGCGCCGATGTGCCGGTGAAAAACCTGGCCACCGAAGGCAGTGACAAGAAGACCTTGATCGTCACGCCAGCCGTGCCTTTGACGGCGGGAGCCTACAAAGTCGAATGGCATGCGGTGTCGGTCGATACCCACAAAAGTGAAGGCGCCTACAGCTTCAAGGTTGGCCAGTAATTCATGATCAGCGCGATGGTGCTGTGCCGCTTTCTGCATTTCACCGTGGTGCTGATGCTGTTCGGGGCCTGGGTGTTCAGGCCTTTGCTGTTACGCCGTGACACGGTGCTGGATCAACCGCTGGCGCGAGTGACCCGATTGCTCGCGGCGGTGGCGCTGGTCACTGGCGTCGGCTGGTTGCTGCTGATCACCGCCAGCATGGCGGGTGCCTGGGACGCGGCATTCGATCCGTCGACACTGCGGCTGGTCTTGGGCAATACGTTTTTCGGTCAGGTCTGGCGCTGGCATCTGCTGTTCAATGTCCTGTTGGTGGCGCTGCTGCTGACGCCTTGGCGCTCCAGTCATCCCCTGCGGATCGGCCTCGTCAGTCTGCTGCTGGCGACCCTCGCCCCGATCGGTCATGGCGCCATGCTCGACGGCCTTCAAGGCCAACTATTGATCCTCAATCAAATCATTCACCTGACCTGCGTCGGCGCCTGGCTGGGCGGGTTGATGCTGTTGGTGATGATCCTGCGGCAACCGGCAAACCATGACATACGCGCCATGCTGCAGCGTTTCAGTGGCGTCGGTTACGCCTTGGTCGCCGGGCTGCTGGTGACCGGTTTGATCAACGTTCGCGTACTCACCGGGCAGTTCTGGCCGACGCCGTTGCTGTCCGGATTTGCGTTGATTCTGCTGATCAAAGTGGTGTTGGTGGCCATGATGCTGGGGTTGGCGATGTTCAACCGACTGCGGATCAAGGAATGCGAGCAACGCCTGGCGGCACTGAAAACCAGCGTTATCGTGGAATGGTTGCTGGGGATTGGCGCGGTGGCGGCGGTTTCCCTGCTGGGCACCCTGCCCCCGATGATGGCTGGCTAAACACAGGTCTAATGTGGGAGCGGGCTTGCTCGCGAATACGGTGTGTCAGTTAACGTTGATGTCGACTGACACACCGCATTCGCGAGCAAGCCCGCTCCCACAGGGGATTTGGCAGCACATCCCAAGTCATCGTATAACTTCTGATTGACAATCCCTGAAAGCCCCGCAAATAATCGCCCCATGTTGTACGACGACGTATGACAAAAAATAAAAACAACAAGAAAAAAGGGAGCGTCACTGTGAGCAAACTCGTCCGCAATTCCTTCGCCAGCACCCCTCGCCCGACCTTCGTACGCCGCCACACCCTGAGCCTGATCGGTTGCAGCAGTCTGGCCTTTGCCTTGCCCATGACCAGTCATGCAGAAGGTTTTGTCGATGACGCCAAAGCCACGCTGAACCTGCGCAACGCCTATTTCAATCGCAACTACACCAACCCGGCCTACCCCCAGGGCAAGGCTGAAGAGTGGACGCAAAACTTCATCCTCGACGCCAAGTCCGGGTTCACCCCAGGCCCCGTCGGTTTCGGCGTGGATGTGCTGGGCCTGTACTCGCAAAAACTCGATGGCGGCAAAGGCACGGGCGGCACACAGCTGCTGCCGATCCACGACGACGGCCGCCCTGCCGACAACTTCGGCCGCATGGGCGTGGCGCTCAAAGGCAAAATCTCGAAGACCGAATTGAAGGTCGGGGAATGGATGCCGGTGCTGCCGATCCTGCGCTCCGACGATGGCCGCTCGCTGCCGCAAACCTTCCGTGGCGGCCAGGTGACGTCCACCGAGATCAGCGGCCTGACGCTCTACGGCGGCCAGTTCCGCCAGAACAGCCCGCGCAACGATGCGAGCATGGAAGACATGTCCATGAACACCAAAGCCGCGTTCACCTCGGACCGCTTCAACTTCGGCGGCGGTGAATATGCCTTCAATGAAAAACGCACTCAGGTCGGCGTCTGGTATTCGGAACTCAGCGATATTTATCAGCAGCAATATTTCAACCTGAGCCACAGCCAGCCGATCGGCGACTGGACCCTGGGCGCCAACCTCGGCTACTTCATCGGCAAGGAAGACGGCAGCGCCTTCGCCGGCGACCTGGACAACAAAACCGCGTTCGCCATGCTCTCGGCCAAGTACGGCGGCAACACTTTCTACGTCGGCCTGCAAAAACTCAGCGGCGACGATGTCTGGATGCGGGTCAACGGCACCAGCGGCGGCACGCTGGCCAACGATAGCTACAACTCCAGCTACGACAACGCCAAGGAAAAATCCTGGCAGCTGCGCCACGACTACAACTTCGTCGCCCTCGGCGTTCCCGGCCTGACGATGATGAACCGCTACATCAGCGGCGATAACGTCCACACCGGGACAATCACCGACGGCAAGGAATGGGGCCGCGAATCGGAACTGGCCTACACCGTGCAAAGCGGTCCGTTGAAGAACCTCAACGTCAAATGGCGCAACGCGACCATCCGCAAGAGCTTCAGCACCAACGAATTCGACGAAAACCGGATTTTCATCAGCTATCCGATTTCGTTGCTGTAAGGCGTTTTTTCTGGCTGGCTCAAACCTGTGGGAGCGGGCTTGCTCGCGAAAGCGGTGTAATGAGCGAAATTGATGTTTCCTGGCACACCGCTTTCGCGAGCAAGCCCGCTCCCACAGGGTAAGTGTGAAGTACAGAGCGATGCAGCACTGCGATGACCCTCCGTCATTTTCAACCAAAGTCGCGTTGACAAGACTCGGAAAGCCTTACGATACTTCGACACAGTCATACGACAACCTACAACAATAATTGCGTACACAGGGACTTCCATGACCAGCACTCCTACAGCCCCTTTCAATCGCCTGCTGCTGACCGGTGCCGCCGGTGGCCTGGGTAAAGTCTTGCGCGAAAGCCTGCGCCCTTACGCCAACGTCATTCGCCTGTCAGACATCGCCAACATGGCCCCGGCCGTCGATGACCGCGAAGAAGTCGTAACTTGCGATCTGGCGGACAAGCAGGCCGTGCATCAACTGGTCGAAGGCGTGGACGCGATCCTGCATTTCGGCGGTGTATCGACAGAGCGCTCGTTCGAAGAAATCCTCGGTGCCAACATCTGCGGCGTCTTCCACATCTACGAAGCCGCGCGCCGCCATGGCGTGAAGCGGGTGATCTTCGCCAGCTCCAACCACGTCATCGGTTTCTACAAGCAAGGTGAAACCATCGACGCCCACTGCCCTCGCCGCCCGGACAGCTACTACGGTTTGTCCAAGTCCTACGGCGAAGACATGGCCAGTTTCTACTTCGATCGCTACGGCATCGAGACCGTCAGCATTCGCATCGGCTCCTCGTTCCCGGAACCGCAAAACCGCCGAATGATGAGCACCTGGCTGAGCTTCGGCGACCTCACCAAACTGCTCGAACGCGCGCTGTACGCGCCGAACGTCGGCCACACCGTGGTCTACGGCATGTCCGATAACAAGAACGTCTGGTGGGACAACCGTTTCGCGACCGCCCTGGGGTATGCGCCTCAGGACAGCTCCGAAGTGTTCCGCGAAAAAGTCGAAGCGCAGCCGATGCCCGCCGCTGATGACCCGGCCATGGTTTACCAGGGTGGAGCGTTTGTGGCGTCCGGCCCGTTCGGTGACTGAACCCGCTGACCTCACTTGATCCCCACAACAAAAACCCAAGGGAATGAGTTGCCATGCAAGCCGAATTGATTGTCGATGCCCGAAACGCGGTCGGTGAAAGTCCGGTCTGGGTCCCGGAGGAAAACGCCCTGTATTGGGTGGATATTCCTGCCGGTGGATTGCAGCGCTGGAGCGCCGACAGCGGTCATGTCCATGCCTGGACTGCCCCGGAAATGCTCGCCTGTATCGCCCGCCACAGCGATGGCGGCTGGGTGGCCGGGATGGAAAGCGGGTTCTTCCATTTGCAACCGCACAACGATGGCAGCCTTGACAGCGAACTGCTCGCGCACGTCGACCATGCCCGTGTCGACATGCGCCTGAACGACGGTCGCTGTGATCGTCAGGGGCGTTTCTGGGCCGGCAGCATGGTGCTGAACATGGGCGCCAACGCCGCCGATGGCACGTTGTATCGCTACAGCGCCGGGCAGCGTGGGCCGCTCGAAGCACGGCTCGACGGCTTCATCGTGCCCAACGGCCTGGGCTTCAGCCCGGACGGCCGGACGATGTATTTGTCCGATTCCCATCCGCTGGTGCAGCAGATCTGGGCCTTCGATTACGACATCGACAGCGGCACACCGTCCAATCGGCGGCTGTTCGTCGACATGAATCAGTTCCCCGGCCGCCCCGACGGCGCCGCCGTCGATGCCGAAGGTTGCTACTGGATTTGCGCCAACGACGCCGGGCTGATTCACCGTTTCACCCCGGACGGCCGACTGGACCGATCCCTCGCCGTCCCCGTTAAAAAACCCACCATGTGCGCCTTCGGTGGCAGTCGACTGGACACGCTGTTCGTGACCTCGATCCGCCCCGGTGACGACCATGATCCCCAGTCACTGGCCGGCGGCGTGTTCGCGCTCGACCCCGGCGTCAAAGGTTTACCGGAACCGCTGTTCAACGACCCGCTTTAACGGCTTCTGCTGCACCGCTGCGCCTTGAATACAAAAAAAATAACAAACTGGAGACACCCCCATGGACTTCAAACGCACCTTGCTCGCCGCTGCACTCCCCTTGGCCTTCACCCTCAGCAGTGCCGCCCAGGCGCTGGAAATCAAATTCGCCGACATCCACCCCGCTGGTTACCCGACCGTAGTGGCCGAAGAGCAACTGGGCAAAACCCTGGTGGCCGACAGCAACGGCACGCTGACTTTCAAGATGTTCGCCGGCGGTGTGCTCGGCTCGGAAAAAGAAGTGGTTGAACAAGCCCAGGTCGGCGCCATCCAGATGGCCCGGGTCAGCCTCGGCATCGTCGGGCCGGTGGTGCCGGACGTGAACGTGTTCAACATGCCGTTCGTGTTCCGCGACCAGGCGCACATGCGCAAAGTCATCGACGGTGAGGTCGGCGACGAGATTCTCGACAAGATCACCAACTCCGGATTCAACCTGGTCGCCCTGGCCTGGATGGACGGTGGCACGCGCAACATCTACACGAAAAAACCGGTGCGTAAACTTGAAGACCTCAAGGGTATGAAAATCCGCGTGCAAGGCAACCCGATGTTCATCGAAACCATCAACGCCATGGGCGGCAACGGCATTGCGATGGACACCGGCGAGATCTTCAGCGCCTTGCAGACGGGCGTGATCGACGGTGCGGAAAACAACCCGCCGACCCTGCTTGAACACAACCACTACCAGAACGCCAAGTTCTACAGCCTGACCGGGCACCTGATCCTGCCTGAGCCGATCGTGATGTCGAAAATCACCTGGGACAAACTCACCCCCGAGCAGCAAGTGCTGGTGAAGAAAACCGCCAAAGCCGCACAGGCGCAGGAACGCACCTTGTGGGATGCAAAATCGGCCAGCAGTGAGGAAAAGCTCAAGGCAGCCGGCGTCGAGTTCATCACCGTCGACAAAAAACCTTTCTATGAGGCCACCGCCTCGATCCGCGAGAAATACGGCGCGCCTTACGCCGACCTGATCAAGCGCATCGAAGCCGTTCAGTAACCCTCCCTGCCCTCATGAAAGGCCCGGCGCCGTTGACGTTGGTGTATGTCAGCGCGCGCCCGGTTACGGTGGAACCCGATGAAGAATCTGCTACTACGCATCAACGACAGGATTTACATGACCTGCATCTGGGTCGCCGGTCTGTCGGTCCTGACGATCTCCCTGATCATTCCCTGGGGCGTCTTCGCCCGCTATGTACTCGGCACCGGCTCCAGCTGGCCGGAGCCCACCGCTATCTTGCTGATGATGGTCTTCACCTTCATCGGCGCCGCAGCCAGTTACCGCGCCGGCGCGCACATGGCGGTGGCGATGCTCACTGATCGCATGGCCCCCGAGTTGCGCAGAGCCATGAGTATTTTCTCCCAGCTGTTGATGGCGACCATTTGCCTGTTCATGGCGATCTGGGGCACCAAGCTGTGCCTGTCGACCTGGAATCAGTTCATGAGCGCGATGCCGACGTTGCGCGTCGGCATCACCTACATGCCGATCCCTGTTGGCGGGTTGCTGACGCTGATCTTTGTATTGGAAAAACTCTTGCTCGGTGACCAGAGCAACCGTCGGGTCGTGCGTTTCGACCTGGTTGAAGAAAGCGAAGGGGCTGCCTGAATGGACGCGTTGATTCTGTTGGGCAGTTTTATTGCGTTGATCCTGATTGGCATGCCGGTCGCCTATGCACTGGGGCTTTCCGCCCTGATCGGTGCGTGGTGGATCGACATCCCGTTCCAGGCGCTGATGATTCAGGTTGCCGGCGGGGTGAACAAATTCTCCTTGCTGGCGATTCCGTTCTTCGTCCTGGCCGGCGCGATCATGGCCGAGGGCGGCATGTCCCGGCGGCTGGTGGCGTTTGCCGGCGTGCTGGTCGGGTTTGTCCGTGGCGGCTTGTCGCTGGTCAACATCATGGCTTCGACCTTCTTTGGCGCGATCTCCGGCTCATCGGTGGCTGACACGGCCTCGGTCGGTTCGGTGCTGATTCCAGAGATGGAACGTCGTGGTTATCCCCGTGAATTCGCCACGGCCGTGACAGTTAGCGGCTCGGTGCAAGCCTTGCTGACCCCGCCAAGCCACAACTCGGTGCTCTATTCCCTGGCCGCGGGCGGCACGGTGTCGATTGCGTCGCTGTTCATGGCCGGCGTGGTCCCGGGTTTGCTGATGAGCGCGTGCCTGATGGTGCTGTGCCTGATCTTCGCGAAAAAGCGCAACTACCCCAAGGGCGAAGTCATTCCCTTGAAGCAGGCGCTGAAAATCTGCGGTGAAGCGATGTGGGGCCTGATGGCCATGGTCATCATCCTCGGCGGGATCCTCTCGGGTATTTTCACCGCCACCGAATCGGCGGCGATTGCGGTGTTGTGGTCGTTCTTCGTGACCATGTTCATCTACCGCGACTACAAGTGGAGCGAGCTGCCGAAACTGATGCACCGCACGGTGCGGACGATTTCGATCGTGATGATCCTGATTGGCTTCGCAGCGAGCTTCGGCTACATCATGACGCTGATGCAGATTCCGGCGAAGATCACCACGATGTTCCTGACCCTGTCGGACAACCGTTACGTGATCCTGATGTGCATTAACGTCATGTTGCTGCTGCTCGGCACCGTGATGGACATGGCGCCGCTGATCCTGATCCTGACGCCGATCCTGATGCCGGTGATTCTGGGCATTGGCGTGGACCCGGTACAGTTCGGCATGATCATGCTGGTGAACTTGGGGATCGGATTGATTACGCCGCCGGTGGGCGCGGTATTGTTTGTGGGGTCGGCCGTGGGCAAAGTCAGTATCGAGAAAACCGTGAAAGCGCTGCTGCCGTTCTACGGCGTGCTGTTCCTGGTGCTGATGGCCGTGACCTACATTCCGGCACTGTCGCTGTGGTTGCCGCATTTGGTGTTGTAAACCCGTTCTGTAGGAGCCAGGCTTGCCGGCGAAAGCGTCCTTGAGTGCGCCTTCGCCGGCAAGCCTGGCTCCTACAGAAAGCCTGTTCACCCATTACCGAAAAAGCCTTTATATCGCGGGTCAGCATGACACCAAACATTCTAGAACTCACAGACGATCTCACCCACCTCACCCTCGCCCCCGAACTCGGTGGCAGCCTCGTCAACTGGACCGTTCGCAGCACCGGGCAACCGCTGCTGCGCCATAACGACACCCACGCGCTGAACAGCGGCCTGCCGGGCAAACTCGGTTGCTATCCCCTGGTTCCGTGGTCGAACCGCATCGCCCGAGGAGGTTTCGACTGCCCCGATGGCTGGCTCGCCTTGACGCCCAACAGCCTCACCGACCCACTGCCGATTCACGGCAGCGCCTGGCAACAACCGTGGCAGGTGGTGTCGCAGACCCATGACGAAGTCATTCTGCAACTCAACAGCGCTGCCCCCTTCGCCTATCGCGCCCGGCAGCGGTTTCATTTGAGCGAGGGCCGATTGAGTATCGATTTGCACGTCACCCACCTGGCCAAACACCCCGCGTGGCATGGGCTCGGATTGCATCCGTACTTTCCGCGCACCGCCAACACCCGGCTACAGGCCAAAGCGGAAAAAGCCTGGTTATGCGATGGATCGAAACTGCCCACCGAACGGATGGCACTGCCTGCCGAGTGGGACTTTCAGCAACTCAAAGGGCTGCCCGACACACTGGTCGACAACGGTTTCTGCGAATGGGACGGTCATTGCCTGATCCAGCAACCCGAACTCGGTTATGAACTGGAGTGCCAGGCCACCGGCAGCGATTACTACCTGCTCTATTGCCCGGTGGGTTTGGGGTTCTTCTGCATCGAACCGGTCAGCCACCCGGTCAATGCCCACCACTTGCCCGGCCGTCCGGGGTTGCGCTTGCTCGAACAAGGTCAATCCGTCGAACTCGGTTTCAGCCTGCACTATCGCCCGCTGGATCAGCCCAGCATCTGACTCAACACCGCACGCAACTTGCCCGGTTTCACCGGTTTGTTCAGCAGCGGCGCGTCGAGTCGCTGCAACGAACGCCGGCACTGGTCGGTGCGGTCGGCGGTGATGATCACCGCTGGAATCGCCTGACGGAAATGCTCGCGCAAATGCCGCACCACATCACAGCCGACGATGCCGTGATCGAGGTGGTAATCCGCCAGAATCAGTTCCGGCGCCCGCCCCTTCAAAGCGGCCAGCGCTGAGTGTTCATCCGTGGCGATGACCACCTCGCAACCCCACTGCCCGAGCAGCGCGCTCATGCTCTCCAGAATGCTCACTTCGTTGTCCAGCACCAGCAGGCGCCGGCCCGGCAACGGATTGCCCGCGCCCGGCTGTGGCACGGCCAGGCTGATCGGCAGCGGAACCTCATGGGAAATCGGCACGTCGATGCTGAACACCGAACCGCGCCCCGGCCGCGAGTGAACCTGGATCCGGTAATTGAGGATCTTGGCGATCCGCTCAACGATGGCCAGGCCCAGCCCCACGCCCTTGCGATCAGCGGCGCGCCCGACATCCAGTTGATTGAACTCCAGGAAAATCGAATCCAGCCGATCCGCCGCGATCCCGCGCCCGGTGTCCCACACTTGCAGGCGTAGCATGTCGCCACGGCGCCTCGCCCCCAGCAGAATGGCGCCTTCATCGGTATAACGGCAGGCATTGCTGAGGAAGTTGCGCAGGATCCGCGTCATCAGGCGCAAGTCGGTATGAATGGCGTAATCGCCCATGTGCACCCGCAGGTTCAACCCGGCGGCCTCGGCCACCGACTGGAACTCCGAGACCAGCGGCGCGAGCAATTCGTCGAGACGGTACAGCGCGACGTCCGGTTTTACAGCAGCCTGATCGAGCCGGGAAATATCCAGCAAATCAGTGAGCAAATCTTCAGCGCCTTCCAAAGCCTGGTGGGTTCGTTCCACCAGCACCTGCTCGACTTCCGGCAACTTGCGCTCGCGCAACGTCGAGATCAGCAAACGCGCGGCGTTGAGTGGTTGCAGCAAGTCATGACTGGCGGCGGCGAGGTATTTGTCCTTACTGCGGTTGGCGGCCTCGGCGGCGTCCCGGGCGTCACGCAGGGCTTCGGCGATCTGTTTACGCTGGGTGATCTGCTGTTGCAGGTTACGGTTGGCTTCCAGCAGTTCATCGGTGCGCGCGGTGACCCGCTGTTCAAGTTCGTCATTGAGTTGTTGCAGACGATCCTGGGCGAATTTGCGTTCGGTGATGTCGGCGACAAAACCCTCCACCAGCCCGTCCTGATCGGGTTTGAGCAGCAGGTTCATCAGCACATGGAGGCTGGTGCCGTCCTTGCGCCGCAACTGGGTTTCATATCCATGCAGGCTGCGCTCGCGCTGGAGCATTTCACGGATGTTCTCCAGCTCTTGAGCGCCGCCGACAAACAGGTTGCTTGCCAGGTCGGCCAGCGAAAACAACACCTCTTGCGGGTCCTGATAGCCCAGCATCCGCGCCAGCGCCGGGTTGGCGGCACGCATGCCTTCCATGAGGCTGGCCTGGAAGATCCCGTGCACGGCGTTTTCGAACAGCCATTTATAGCGATTGCGCTCGGCTTCCAGCTCGTCCAGCCGCGCGGCGAGTTCCGGGTAATGGCTCTTGCGCGCCGAGTGGCTGCCTAATCCCAGTAGCCCGGCGAGCGCGCGTTGCTGCTCGTCAGAGGGCTTCGCCATAGACGACCTCGACATCACGCTGACTGGATTCGCGCGGATTGGTGAGGATGCACGGGTCGTGCATGGCGTGTTGCGACAGGAACGGAATGTCCGCGGTGCTGACCCCATGTAAACCGAGGGTTTCATGGAAGCCGATCGCATGTTTCAGGGCGATCAGGTGTTCGACCAGACGCCCGCAGATCTGCCGGTGATTGAGGCCACGGCAATCGATGCCGAAAGTCTCGGCGATCACCTTGAAGCGATCCGGCGCCGAGCTGTAGTTGAACGCCACCACGTGTTCCACCAGTACCGCGTTGCACAAGCCATGGGGCAAATCGAGGAACCCGCCGAGGCTGTGGGACATCGCGTGCACCGCGCCGAGGATCGCGTTAGAGAACGCCAGACCGGCCTGCATACTGCCGAGCATGATCTTCTCACGCAGGGCGATGTCGGTCGGGTTGGCGATCATCTGCACCAGGTTGCCGTTGATCAGGCGCATGGCTTCCAGCGCATGCGGGTCGGTCAGCGGTCCGTGGCCGGTGGAGACGAAGGCTTCGATGGCATGCACCAGCGCATCGATGCCGGTACAGGCCGACAGGAACGGATCCATGCTCAGGGTGGTTTCCGGGTCGATCAACGACACGTCCGGCACCACGGCTTTGCTGACGATGGAGAACTTCATGCGTTCTTGCTGGTTGGAAATGATCACGAATTGCGAGACGTCCGCCGAGGTGCCGGCAGTGGTCGGAATCAGGATCAACGGAGGGCTGGGCACGCGGATGGTGTCGACGCCTTCGAACTCAAGGATGTTGCGGCCGTGGGCGACGACGATGCCAATGCCTTTGCCGCAATCCATCGGGCTGCCACCGCCAACCGCGACGATCACATCGCAATGGTTTTCCTTGTACAGCTCGGCGCCGAGCATGACTTCCTCGACCCGCGGGTTGGGCGAAACGTCGCTATAGAGAAAGTAATCGATGCCCTGGGCTTGCAGGCTGGCTTCGACATCGGCCACCCAACCGGCGGCAATCACACCGGGATCGCTGACCACCAATACCTTGCGGGCACCAAAGGTCTTGGCGCAGTTGCCGACGTTGTGCCGGCAACCGGCACCGAAGATGATTTCAGGCGAAACGAATTTACGCAGCTGGCTGAGACTCTGGCTCATTGGAAAGCCTGTTTTTATTGTTTTGAAGGTAGAACCACACTAACCCATCCCCCCGCGAATGCAATCAGACCAATGGATGCCGCTCACACGAGGATTTTGTATTCACCGCAGCCCCCCTGTGGGAGCGGGCTTGCTCGCGAAGGCGTCGGCACATTCGACATCTCTATTGCCTGACACACCGCCTTCGCGAGCAAGTCGAATCGTCGCACCGCCGCTCCCACAGGGATTTGTGTCGTCCTGGATTCAGCCGCGATAGATCAGCCGCGAAGCCTTCTCATTGCGCAACGTCAGGTGCTCCATCCCCTGCCCCGGCGCATCCGCTTCATCGCGAGCCTTGAGGATCACCCCGTGGTGCGCCGACTTGCTGCACACCGGGTCGGCATTCTCGGCATCGCCGGTGAGCATGAACGCCTGGCAGCGGCATCCGCCCAGGTCCTTGTGCTTTTCATCGCAGGAGCGGCACGGCTCTTTCATCCAGTCATCGCCACGAAAGCGGTTGAAGCCAAACGACTCGGTCCAGATGTGCGAAACGCTGTGTTCGCGCACGTTGGGAAACTCCACCGGCAACTGCCGCGCGCTGTGACAAGGCAACGCCGTGCCGTCCGGGGTGATGTCGAGAAACAGGTTGGCCCAACCGTTCATGCAGGTCTTGGGGCGCTCTTCGTAGTAATCCGGGGTGACGAAGATCAGTTTGCAGGGATGACCCTGGGCCTCAAGGCGTTCACGGTATTCGTTGGTGATGCGTTCGGCGCGCTGCAATTGTTCGCGGGTTGGGAGCAGGCCGACGCGGTTGAGCTCGGCCCAGCCGTAAAACTGACAGGTGGCGAGTTCGACGAAGTCCGCCTCCAGTTCCAGACACAGGTCGATGATCTGCGCGATCTGGTCGATGTTGTGCCGGTGGGTGACGAAGTTCAGCACCATCGGGTAACCCTGGGCTTTCACCGCCCGGGCCATCGCGAGTTTCTGTGCGAAGGCCTTGCGCGATCCGGCGAGCATGTTGTTGACCTGCTCGTCGGCGGCCTGAAAGCTGATCTGAATGTGGTCCAGCCCGGCGACCTTGAAGTCGCGGACTTTTTGCTCGGTCAGGCCGATGCCTGAGGTGATGAGATTGGTGTAGTAACCCATGTCCCGCGCGGCTTTGATCAGTTCGGCCAGGTCCTGGCGCACCAACGGCTCACCGCCGGAAAAGCCCAGCTGCGCGGCGCCCATCTCCCGGGCTTCGCGGAACACGCGAATCCATTCTTCGGTGCTGAGTTCCTCGCCCTGCTGGGCGAAATCCAGCGGGTTGGAGCAATACGGGCATTGCAGCGGGCAGCGATACGTCAGCTCCGCCAGTAACCACAATGGAGGACCGGGCGGCTGTTCGATCAGGTTCACAGGGCGATCCCCCGGTGCCAGACATTTTCCGTGGTCACGGTGTGATACGGCGGCCGTCCCAGTTCATAGGCCATGCTCATTGCGTCGAGCATGCTCCACAGCACGTCGAGCTTGAACTGCAAAATTTCCAGCATGCGTTTCTGGCCTTCGACCGTGACGTAGTGCGTCAGGGTGATGCGCAAACCATGCTCGACATCGCGCCGCGCCTGGCCGAGGCGCGTGCGGAAGTAGTCGTAACCGGCCGGGTCGATCCACGGGTAATGGGTGGGCCAGGCGTCGAGACGTGACTGGTGGATCTGCGGCGCGAACAGCTCGGTGAGCGAACTGCTGGCCGCTTCCTGCCAACAGGCGCGACGGGCGAAATTGACGTAGGCGTCCACGGCGAAACGTACGCCAGGCAGCAACAATTCCTGGGAGAGGATTTGCTCACGGTCCAGTCCCACCGCTTCGCCCAGCCGCAGCCACGCTTCGATGCCGCCCTCACTGCCGGGGACGCCGTCATGGTCGAGGATGCGTTGCAGCCATTCACGGCGCACGTCGCGGTCGGGGCAGTTGGCGAGGATCGCAGCGTCTTTCAACGGGATGTTGACTTGGTAGTAGAAGCGGTTGGCGACCCAGCCCTGAATCTGCTCGCGGGTGGCGCGGCCGGCGTACATGGCTTGGTGGAACGGGTGGTGGATGTGGTAGTAGGCGCCTTTGGCGCGCAGGGCTTGCTCGAATTCGCTGGGGGACATCGGGGTGTCGGTCATTGCGGTTCTCCGGATTTCGCGGTGTTACGTCTGACGCCTTCGCGGGCAAGCCTCGCTCCTACAGGTTTTGTGTCGTTTGCCACTCCTGCGTACGGCGAAACCTTGTAGGAGCGAGGCTTGCCCGCGAAGGGGCCATGAGCTACAGCACAAGACTCATGCCATCAAAGGCGACCTCAATCCCCCGCCGCTCCAGCAACGCCCGCTCCGCCGAGTCTTCATCGAGGATCGGGTTGGTGTTGTTAATGTGGATCAGCACCTTGCGCTGGCGACTGAACCCCTCCAGCAGCTCAAGCATCCCGCCAGGACCGCTTTGCGGCAGATGCCCCATTTCACTGCCCAGGCTCTGGCCGACTTCGCACACGCGCATCTCGTCGTCGCGCCACAAGGTGCCGTCCAGCAGCAGGCAATCGGCACGCTGCATCCAGCTCAGGACTTCGTCGTCGATTTGCCCGAGGCCCGGGGCATAGAACACGCTGGCGCCGCTGCGCAGGTCTTCGATAAACAAACCAATGGTGTCGCCCGGTTGCGGATTGCCGCGATCGGGCGAGTACGGCGGTGCATTGCTCACCAAGGGAATCGCGCGAAACTGCAGGTGTTCGCAAGCCGCGATGCTGAACGGTTCACGGTCCAGCCCGACCGGTTGCCACTGCAACCCGCCGTTCCAGTGTTCAAGCATGGGGAACAGGGGAAAGCCGCTGCTCAGGTCTTGATGAACGCGTTCCGTACACCAGACCGAATGCGGACAACCTTCGCGCAGGCTCAACAGACCGGTGCAATGGTCGATCTGGCTGTCCAGCAGGACAATGCCGGCAATCGCGGTATCGCGCAGGCGTCGGGCCGGTTGCAGCGCCGGGAAACTTTCAAGCTGCGCGCGAATGTCCGGTGACGCATTGCACAGTACCCACTCCACACCGTTGTCGCTCAGGGCAATCGACGACTGCGTGCGCCGTTGCGCCCGCAAGCTGCCATTGCGCATCCCGGCGCATTGGCGGCAGTTGCAGTTCCATTGCGGAAAACCGCCACCAGCGGCGGAACCGAGAACGCGGATGTGCATGGGAGGCTCCAGAAGGCAGACCCGGCCAACGCCACGGTTGGCCGGGTGGACAATCAACGGTTGGCGAAATACATCGTCACTTCAAAACCAATGCGCAGATCGGTAAACGCGGGTTTATTCCACATGGGTCAATCCTCTTCTTGTGCCGGGCAATTCCGGTAAAGCCATTAATGCACGGGGCGCCGAGTGATCGAATGCTACTTTGGAACGAGGTGGGGGCGTGCGTTGGTAGGGGGTGCGACGTTCTTCAGAAACACACAAAACCAATGTGGGAGCGGGCTTGCTCGCGAAGGCGGCATCACATTCAACACATTGGTTGACTGACAGACCGCTTTCGCGAGCAAGCCCGCTCCCACAGGGGGTTGTGTGGTGCTTACTAGATCAGAAGAACCCCATCGGGTTGATGTCGTAGCTCACCAGCAGGTTTTTCGTTTGCTGATAATGGTCGAGCATCATCTTGTGGTTTTCACGGCCGACACCGGATTTCTTGTAGCCACCGAACGCAGCATGCGCCGGGTACAGGTGGTAGCAGTTGGTCCAGACACGCCCGGCCTTGATCGCCCGGCCCATGCGGTAGGCGCGGTTGATGTCACGGGTCCACAGGCCGGCGCCGAGGCCGAACTCGCTGTCGTTGGCGATGGCCAGGGCTTCGGCTTCGTCCTTGAACGTGGTGATACCCACCACCGGGCCGAAGATTTCTTCCTGGAACACGCGCATTTTGTTGTGGCCCTTGAGCAGGGTCGGCTGGATGTAATAACCCGTCGACAAGTCGCCCTCAAGGCGTTCGGCCGCGCCGCCGGTGAGCAGCTCAGCGCCCTCCTCCTGAGCAATTTTCAGGTACGAGAGGATCTTGTCGTATTGCTGCTCGGACGCCTGGGCGCCGACCATGGTTTCGGTGTCCAGCGGGTTGCCGCGCTTGATCTTGACGATCTTCTGCATCACCACTTTCATGAAGTCGTCGTAGATCGACTCCTGCACCAGCGCTCGCGATGGACAGGTGCAGACTTCGCCCTGGTTGAAGAACGCCAGCACCAGGCCTTCAGCGGCTTTCTCGATGAACTGCGGCTCGGCTTGCATGATGTCTTCGAAGAAGATGTTCGGCGACTTGCCGCCCAGCTCGACGGTGCTTGGAATGATGTTCTCGGCGGCGCATTTCATGATGTGCGCGCCAATCGGGGTGGAACCGGTGAAGGCAATCTTGGCGATGCGCTTGCTGGTGGCCAGCGCCTCACCGGCTTCGCGGCCGAAACCCTGGACGATGTTCAGCACGCCGGGTGGCAGCAGGTCGGCGATCAGTTCGGCGAAGACCATGATCGACAGCGGCGTCTGCTCGGCGGGTTTGAGCACCACGCAGTTGCCGGCAGCGAGGGCTGGCGCAAGTTTCCACGCCGCCATCAGCAGCGGGAAGTTCCACGGAATGATCTGCCCGACCACGCCCAATGGCTCGTGGAAGTGATAGGCGGTGGTCAGCTCGTTGATCTCGGCGGCGCCGCCCTCTTGAGCGCGGATGCAACCGGCGAAATAGCGGAAATGGTCGGCGGCCAGCGGCACGTCGGCGTTCAGGGTTTCGCGCACGGCCTTGCCGTTGTCCCAGGTTTCGGTGACGGCGAGGATTTCCAGGTTCTGTTCGATGCGGTCGGCGATTTTCAGCAGCACCAACGAGCGGTCCTGAGCCGAGGTCTTGCCCCAGGCATCCGCCGCGGCATGGGCGGCGTCGAGGGCTTTTTCGATGTCGGCGGCGCTTGAGCGCGGGAATTCGGCGATCACTTCACCGGTGACGGGCGAAGAGTTGGTGAAGTACTCGCCATTGACCGGCGGGACGAACTCGCCGCCGATGAAATTGCCGTAGCGCGGTTTGAAGGAAACGACGGCGCCAGGTGTTCCGGGTTGTGCGTAGATCATGGTGGGCCTCTGTCTGGGTCGATGCCTGTCGGGCAAACAGGCGATGAACCGATAGTAGAGAGCCCCGCGCGCCAGACGAATGCGCCGTTGGCAGGGGGACTCTCGTTATTTGGTAGTAGATTTGCCCACATCTACCTGTGGCAAATCTCCCCCTGTGGGAGCGGCGGTGCGACGATTCGACTTGCTCGCGAAAGCGGTGTGTCAGTCACATCAATGTTGGATGTGCCGCCGCTTTCGCGAGCAAGCCCGCTCCCACAGGGGTTATGCGGTGGATACGGGGTTAGTGCTTGGCCACAACAAGGTCTTTGGGCAACTTGAAGGTCCAGAGCATGCCGCCCTGGTTGAAGTCCTTGATGCGCTTGGCCACTTCGCCGCCCCACAGCGGCACAGCGCCGCCCCAACCGGACAGCACCGAGACGTACTGCTCGCCGTCCATTTCCCAGGTCACAGGCGAGCCGAGGACGCCGGAGCCGGTCTGGAATTCCCAGACTTTCTCGCCGGTCTTGGCGTTGAAGGCCTGGAGGAAACCTTCCGGTGTGCCGGTGAACACCAGGTTGCCCTTGGTGGTCAGCACCCCGCCCCACAGCGGCGCGAAGTTCTTGTGGCGCCAGACTTCCTTGCCGGTCTTCGGATCGATCGCACGCAACACGCCGATGTAGTCTTCGTTCAACGGCTTGATGGTGAAACCGGCGCCGAGGAACGCCGCTCCTTTCTTGTAGGCGATGCCTTCGTTCCAGATGTCCATGCCCCACTCGTTGGACGGCACATAGAACAGCCCGGTGTCCTTGTTGTAGGCCATCGGCATCCAGTTTTTCGCACCGAGGAACGCCGGCGCTACGAACACCGAACCGCCCTTGGCTTCGGTGCCGGGCGCGCCTGGACGGCTGGCTTCGTTGTAGATCGGCCGGCCCTCTTTATCGAGGCCGGTGGCCCAGGTGATCTTGTCCACGAACGGGAAGCCACGGATGAACTTGCCGTTGGTGCGGTCGAGCACATAGAAGAAACCGTTACGGTCAGCGGTCGCGGCAGCTTTGATCTCTTTGCCGCCTTCGGTGTAGTTGAACGACACCAGCTCGTTCACGCCGTCATAGTCCCAACCGTCGTGCGGCGTGCTCTGAAAGTGCCACTTGATGGTGCCGTCGTCCGGGTTGAGCGCCAGACGCGATGACGAGTAGAGGTTGTCGCCAGGACGCAGGTGCGAGTTCCACGGTGCCGGGTTGCCGGTGCCGAACAGCAACAGATTGGTTTCCGGGTCGTAGTAACCGCCGAGCCAAGGGGCCGCGCCGCCGGTTTTCCACAAATCGCCTGGCCAGGTCTTGCCGGCTTCACCGCCGGAGATGCCGTTCTCTACCGCTTTGCCGTCCTTGTAGGTGTAACCCATGTGGCCTTCGACGGTAGGTCGGGTCCACAGCAGGTCGCCGTTTTTCGGGTCGTAGGCTTCGATCTTGCCGACCACGCCGAACTCGCCACCGGCCACACCGGTGATCAGTTTGCCGTTGATGACCAATGGCGCGGCGCTGATCGAATAGCCTTCCTTGTGGTCGGCAACTTTCTTGCTCCAGACCACTTTGCCGGTGTCCTTGTTCAGGGCCACGAGCTTGGCGTCGAGGGTGCCGAAGAACACCAGGTCGCCGTACAGCGCGACGCCACGGTTGATCACGTCGCAGCACGGACGGATGTCATCGGGCAGGCGCGCATCGTATTGCCAGAGCTTCTTGCCGGTGCGAGCATCCACCGCAAACACCCGCGAGTAGGAACCGGTCATGTACATCACGCCGTCCTTGATCATCGGCTGTGCTTGCTGACCGCGCTGTTTCTCCCCGCCGAAGGAAAATGCCCAGACCGGCCGCAAGTCCTTCACGTTGTTGACGTTGAGCGTGTCCAGCGGGCTGTAGCGCTGACCCTGGACGCCCAGACCATTGGTGACGATCTGCTCCGGGTTCTTGGGGTCCTGGAGAATGTCCTGGTCGGTGACGCCGGCCAGCGCGGTGCCGGACAACAGCATGGCACTGAGCAGCACGCTTAGGACGAAGGGTTGGCGACGTGCGGGGTGGGTCATGACGGCTACCTCTGCGGTTTTTGTTATACCCGGGAAATTTTCCCGGTCTGGTGCAGATTCTTCGGCGCCGTGGCCTTTGGAACAATTGCCCGCAGTGTTGAGATTGCTAGTTCCTTAGTACCGGGTCGGATTAAACGAACACCGGATATGTCGGTCGACACCGGCCCCTTGTGGGAGCGGGCTTGCTCGCGAAGGCGGTGTATCAGGCAATACATGTGTTGAATGTAAGGCCCTCTTCGCGAGCAAGCCCGCTCCCACAGGAGATCTGTGTGGGTCATTTGTGGGCGGTGGAATCGACTCGAGTCATTTGCACGCGTTCGTAGCGCGGATACAGATGGCTGACGCTGCGGATCAGCTCGTAACGACTCAGGCTGATCGCGGCAAATCGCTCGGGAATGGGACTGCGGATCATCTCGCTCATGTCGCTGCCAGTGGCCGCACCCTCACGCATCAGCTGATCGAGCCAGCCGAGGTAATCGCGCATTTGCTCGAACGGTTTCGGGTCCGTAGCCACCGGCCCATGGCCGGGCACGATCAGCGTCCACGGCAAGCCCTGAAGGGTGGCGATGTCCGCCAGCCACACTGACAGTCCCGGGCTGTTGGGCGTGGTCAGCGCCCGTTGATCCGGTACTTGGAAAGCGTTAGATATCTGCCATATTAGAAAAAACCCTTAGAAGCCAGGCATCGTTTAAAAGACGCTTGATGACTTTACTGCTGTCGAAGCAGACAACGGGATTGGATTTCTGATTAATGCAGAGGAAGGCAGATGGAGCTTGTGTGGGCTACTGAGGAATTGGTGATCGCTGGGCAACCCTATCCGGGGTTTCCCATTCTGCTTTGGGATTCGATGGAGAGTTGCATCCCGGCCAATCAGTTCTTGCGTCATTACCTGCTTCGCGGGGTCATTGGTTCTAAGCGGTCCTGGCCCAGTACTGGACGCGCCCTTTACGACTTCTTTAGCTTTCTCCAGGCTCATGAAATGGAATGGCGCGATGTTGATCATGGCGAGCCAAAGAGCCTTGTGGCGGCCTATCGGGACTATTGCCTAGAGACGTGCAAACTGGCACCAAGCACTACTCGCCAACGCCTGACTTACATCTGCAAGTTCTACGAATACGCGCTGAAGGAGGGTTGGGTGAAACGCCTGCCCTTCGCCTATGAAGAACGCACCGTGAGGCGTGAACTAGGCTTCCTTGCGCATGTCGATGCCAGTGGCGGTAAGGCTATGGCATACGATGTAATGCCGCGTAGCCAAAAGGCCCTGCCCAAGTTCCTGAGTATAGCCGAGATCAAGTCGCTCTTGGCCGTAGTGCAGAACCCCCATCACCGGATGATGATGCGTCTGGCACTGCATACTGGGTTGCGCCGCGAGGAAATCGCCGCTTTTCCGGTGGCCTATGTTATCGACCCGGACAAGGCGGCACGAACCGAACGCAATCTCCGCATCCGCCTCGACCCGTTCGACGGCAGCGGTATGGTGTCCAAAGGCAGCAAGTCGCGAGATATTTACGTCAGCCGCAAGTTCATGGCCGAACTCTATCGCTATGTGACGAAGGTGCGCGGCGAACGTGCCTCACTGAGCAAGACCTCAAAAAAGGCGTTGTTCCTCAACCAGTCCGGGGAACCCTATTGCGACGATGGCAAGAGCCTAAACCGGATCGTTAGCGAAACGGGCAAGCGGGCTGGAGTCAAGGTTCATACGCACATGCTCCGGCATACCTATGCCACCCAAACCTTGGTCAGCCTTCAGCGTAACCCCGCGAGCGGACTAGATCCTTTGGTGTTCGTTCAACGGCAACTCGGCCACAGTTCGATTCAGACAACCATGGTATACCTCCATCTTGTCAACGAAATGGCGGACGAAGCGGTGCTGGCCTATGACGATGAATTGAACGCACTGGCGGGGGTGGTCTGATGGGCAAGCGCAAAGTGTTCGCCAAAACCGACCTCGATATCCCGCAAGTCGAGCACTATCACGACGCGGCAGGTAATGTAATCACTTTGCCCGAGGCCATCCCTCCGACGAACACCATAGTCAAGCTCGGACGGGACACATCAAGTAGGCGTAGCTTCGACTTTGCCCGCTGGTACGACGCTGGCATCGACCCCATCACCTATGCCTGCCAGCGCCAGGTCGAGCGCTTTCTCGCCGGCCAGGAGGGCGCCGTGACGGCCACCACCGTGTCTTGCTACTGCTACGGTGGGCTACGCAATTTCCTCGAATACTGCGTGCTGCGGGCAACGGCTTTTAAGCACTACTTGGCACTAACCGACGTGAACCGGGACCTTATAGACGGCTATCTCGGGCATCTCGCCGGACTGGGCGGGGCAACTACCACTCAGAAGGCTCTGTACGCGCACACCAAGCCCGTTCTGCTGGCCTTGGGGCGGCGTGGGCTGATCCCTCTGGTCGCCTCCGGTGATGCGGCCACCTTCCCGCAAAATCCTTTTCCGAACAGCAACCGTAAAGCTAAGAGCGAGACGGCCCTGTCAAAGCACGAGCGACAAGCGTTCACGTCGGCGCTGCGGCAGGCAATCAAACCGATCTGGGACGACGACACACCTTTGACGAGCGAACTACTAGGCTTGGCCCTGCTGGTCGTGGCGCTGCACACCGGATGCAATAAAACGCCATTGCTGGAAATGGACCGCGAATGCCTACGCCCGCATCCTAAGGACAATACTTCGTTCCTGGTGCTGTGGAAGCGACGCGGCTATAACTTCAGCAAGGTGGCGTTGCGCGCCGAGTCCGACGTCGAGCGCCTTCTAGAGTCCACGCCAACCGTTAGAATCAACGTGGAGCGCCTCATCCGCCATGTAATAGCCAAAACGGAGCCTCTAGATGCAGAGGCCCCGGAGGACCTCAAAGGTCGCGTATGGCTATATCGCAATCGTGGCCAAAATGTCGGTCAAATCACGGCGTTAAGCTCACGTACGTTGGAGTTGGCGAAAAATCGCCTTGTAACGGAGTATGGCCTGACTGACAGCAACGGAGAGCCATTGCGTCTTAACGTCTCACGCCTGCGCAAGACCTTTGCCAATCGCATCTTCGAGCTGACCGATGGCGATCTCGCGACCACCTCCGCAGCTCTCGGCAATACCCCTCGGGTAACCGACCAAAACTATTTGGCGCCCGGCGAAAATGCCCGACGCAACTGGCAATTCATGGGCGAGGTACTGGTGCAGGAGTTATTGACTCAGACGATTGGTGCTTCTCACAGGGACACCCCGATGGGCCGCTGCTCCGACCCGGTGAATGGCCAGTATGCCCCGAAGCGCGAGGGCGCGACTTGCATGAACTTCATGAACTGCCTGCGCTGCAAGCACTACGCGGTAACCGCCGAAGATCTGTATAAGCTGTTCAGCTTCTACTTCCGCGTGCTGGCCGAACGCTCGCGAATGGACAAGCATCGCTGGAACCGAGAGTATGCCCATATCTGCCGCTTGATTGACCACTATATCGTTGCCGAGGGGCTACGGCGCGGCACCTTCAAAGCCACAGCCGTGGAGGCCGCCCGTGATCGCGCCCGAACTGAGCCGCACCCATTCTGGTCGGTTGATCTGATCGACAGTCTGCAGGTATTTGCATGAGGAACAACACACTAGCGGCGCTACCTTGGGCTCCCCTTGCGACTCAGCCGGGGGACGTGCGCGGGCTCCCAGAATGTGAACGCGACGACCTGATCATCAGTGCTACTCTGCTCGATGGGCAATGGATCATCCTCAGCCGCTATAGCGATGACATCTGGCAACTCGACGGCTTCACCAACAACGTTCAAGTCTGTCGTAGACGGCTGGACTTCCGCAGTGTACCGACGGCATTTCAGACGGTGCTGAAAGCGATCATTTACCGGTACCTACGCCGTGGGCGTAGCGGGTTGGGTCGACCTAAAGGCTCCACATTACTGATATTTTTCACAAACGCTAAGCCATTTTTGCAACACCTGGAGGCACTGGGACTCGACCATCTAGGCGCGGTGACGCCCCTGATCTGCACGACCTATGTGGCCAGCTGCAAGGCGCACCGCAAGACTATCAGATCCAAAGCTCAACCTCTGACACAGTATGGGCTGCGTCACCGTTTCAATGCCGTCGAAGCGCTCCATGAACTGAGCCACTACACCAACGATCCGATGCCCCTGCATCCTTGGTCCGAGACTTCCGCGAAGGGGATGGCGGGCCTTACCGGGTCTAACTCCCAACACAAGCAGGGCAGCAAAACGCGGTTGATCCCCGACGATGAGTTCTGCATCCTTTTCGAGCGGGCATTTCAAAAGGTAGAGCACGGCCAGCAACTGCTCGACCTGCGCGATGCGCTCGATGCAGTCGCAGCGCAGAGTAAGGGGCTGTCAGAAACTTTAATCGTTGTGAGGAAGAATCGCCACCTCGGCACCCACGGTTGGGAGGGGGGGCTAAGAGTATTCAATAGGGCGCTTCTCGATCTGCGTACAGCCTGCTATATCATTCTCGCCAGCACCTCCGGCTGTCGCAACCACGAGCTGGCCAACTTGCGTTCCGGATCCTGCCACCGCACCGAGGACGATGAGGGCACCGTTTACCACTGGATGCGCTCACGTTCGAACAAGACCGATGTCGGCATCCACAACTGGATGATCCCCGAGATTGCTGTGCGTAGCCTGCGCCTGATGGAACGTTGGAGCACACCCTATCAGGCCAAGATCGCCGCCGAAATCTTGCGCCGGCGCCGCGCCAATCCCCGGGATACGCAGATCGTGGAGGCGCATAAACATCGACATTCGCTCTTTCTCAGCGAGGATTGTGGCCAGGGCAACTTGGTGCGCACCCTTTCCGTCGCTACTTGTAACCTACATCTCAAGGCATTCGCCAAGGATTGCGGGCTGAATCGTAATCTGGCCACCCACCAGTTCCGCCGTAAGTTCGCCAATTACGCCGCGCACAGCCGCTTCGGTGACCTGCGCTACCTAAAAGAGCATTACGCGCACTGGACGCTGGACATGACCTTGGGCTACGCGATGGACGACAGCTGGGGACAGCATCTGGACCTTGAGATGTACGACGATATTCAGGGGGAGTTGGAGGATATAAAACTAGGCGTCGTTGATAGCTGGCTGGGGGAGGAGCACTTAGCTGGCGGGTATGGTCGCACGCTCCAGCAGTGGAAGCGTGAACCCCAGAATCTGCTGATCTTTAAGGATCACGCTTCAATGCTGAAGTCTATCGCTGACAGCACTGCAATCCGGAGCAACGGCCACGCCTGGTGCACAGCGGACAACGACGGTTGCGTTGGCAATACCCTAGAGCGTACCCGCTGTGGCAACTGCAACAATGCCGTGATCGGGCGCCGCCACGCGGCAATCTACCAGCGACTCTACGATGATCTGAAAGGGCTGCTGCATTGCCATGACATTGGCGAGGGTGGCCGCCAGCGCGTTGAGCGCGACTTGAATCGTTGCCGTGACGTACTGGCACAGTTGGGAATGGGCCCGGAGACTCTAATTGCATGAAACCCAAGGACAAGGCGACCAACTACAAGCCTGCGGAGGATCGCCAGAAGGATCTGAAACTCGCTCTCTACCGTATTCAGAAAGGCCGTTCTCGCACCGGGGAAACCAAAGTAACTATCGCCGCAGTCGCACGCGAGGCGGCCGTATCGACAGCATTGATTCATAACTACTATCCACGCATCGCCGAGGCTATTCGCGAGGCACAGGGGCGCTCCAGTCGTGCCATGCGAGATGTGAAGCACCAGAACTTGATTGCCGAGCGCAAGAAGTGCGCAGGCTACCGTCAGGAGATCGAGGAACTGCGAGCGAAGGTAGCCCATCTCGCATCAGTCAATGAGGTGATATTGGACGAGAACCGCATGCTCAAGGCTAAGATGAGCGACCGTAAAGTGGTTGAACTGGCTTCGAGGAATTCGCATGTTTAGTTAAGCCCTACCCTACCCAAGAAAATCCTCACAACGCTCAGTTACAACACGTCACGCTTGTCGGTATGAGATCAGCCAAAATCCGCAGTGAGGCCAGAATGTCATCAGCAACCCACAGGTGATCACATTGAGAATGGAGCAACCCCGTGCAGATGAATACGCATATTCTGTTCCTCGATTTTGACGGTGTGCTTCATCCAGACGCCGTCTATTTGGGACGTCAGGGGCCAATACTGAAGGTTAAAGGTGCGCTATTCATGTGGGCGCCGATTCTTGTACAGATACTCGACGAGTTCCCAATGGTCTCGATTGTATTGAGCACCAGTTGGGTTAGGCACCTAGGCCACAAAAGAGCTGCTCGCTTTCTGCCTCGAGAACTGCAGGATCGGGTCATTGGCGCCACTTGGCACAGCTCAATGGCTAAAACCTGGGTGGATGAAACACAATGGGATGAGAGCACAAGATACAATCAAATTTGCCGGTACGCTGCCCGCTCACAACTGCAGAAGTGGATTGCACTGGACGATGATGGACAAGGATGGGCGGAGAGTTCATCAAGACACTTGGTAGCGTGCAACCCAGAATTAGGCCTTGGCTCCTCTTTCACCCAAAACGAGCTGAAAAGCCGCCTCAGGGAAATGTGTTCATGACTAAAACCTCAGCAGAGCCTTACTCCGACATTTGTTGAAATGCTTGTTGAACGAGCAAGTTGTCTCATGAACAATGAACGTAAGCTTTCAGATAAATACAGCGTCGAAGAATTCATGAGCGCCAAGCGGCGGGCTAGAGACAGGCTGGTAGACGCTGTAAATGCTGCGGACAAAGATAGTCTTGAACTGGCAGCCGAGTTCGTCAAAGCTGCTCTACGCGGCACTCGCCCCATTCCGAGACCCAAAAGGTATAAAGATCTCGTGTCAGACGATTGAAGAGGTCTTACTTTTTAGGTTTGGCGCGTAGATAAGTAAGGCTCAAAATTTGAAAGCGCCTTAGGAACGGTCAAAAGCTTGCCGCACTTCCACGCTGTCGACTTCTTTGACCGACGCGGTGATGCTCAAAGGATTCAAAAGCGCATCAACACGTGAAGTTTATCTCGGTTACAGCTCTCAAGGGACCTGGTTCTCCTCACCATAATAACCCTCTCCTTTCGCGCGCTCATTCTTCCAGTACTGGATAAGCTCGTCGACGCTCTCAACATTATGCGATTCGAGTTCCCCAAAATCGGATTGTCGCCACTCATCGAACGTTTGCTCTAGGAGGGTGGTCGCAACCTCTTCATAGGGCATGCGAGGATCGATCAACTCCTCATGGCCCTGGCCACCACTCAGCCACTGGCTAGAACTGTACCCACTGGGCAAATTGCAAAAGCGCCACCATCCACGATATGTCGCAGCAGATCGACGAACCGAATCGGCGCGAAAATTCGTCTCATCCATTTCTGACCAAATGCCCTTTTGAATCATGGAATCGCGGTCTGCATCGCGATCCAAAAAAAACATTTCATGCATTTGAGGATCACTATTGGCCCAATCATAAAATTCGCAGTCGATGCCGGACTGACCCCAGCGTAAAACCGTGCGCACTACTGCCGTCTTTGTCGAGCCAAATACCCATTCGTACTCGTGTAAAAAAGTAGGCTGATCGGAGAGTTTTCCCTCACAGGCGAAGGCAAATTTTTCCCGATACTTAAACCAAAATTCATCCAGCTCATCGAGTGTTCGCAGGCGGACAAAAAGCGCTCCGCCTGCAAGCAACACGCGCTCTGGCAACTCGATGCAAGCGGGTAACCGTGGTGAATTCGTTTTCATAGACGTATCAATCTCGCTAACACAATGCCTGCGTCCGCTTGTCTTGCTCCCTTTACAGCCACTGTCGACGCGACAAACGCCCAAACAGAGGGAAGTTTTTTGTCGAAGCCCTGCAAGAGAGAGGTAAATGTGCCGTAACTCAGGAAACTCATCGGCTTTTGACTGTGGCCGGGCGTCAGTAAAGTCTCCCTCTCAATTTGGTTGACCCTCACCCTCCAGTGCACCGAAGGTCTTATCAACGCTCACAATGAACATCCTACAAAGAACGAAATGCCAGGCAAACGTGGCCTTTCGCAGTGGCGGATTGATGATCTGTTTAACGAAAATTCGAAAAGGTGGATGGCAACAGCCGATTCCAGTTGCTTGAAGATGCACCTCCTCTCAGAAGAAAAATTAGGCAGAGAAGCCGATTTATACTGTGCGCAGTATAGAACAAAAATGCTTTGACCGGCCTTATCGTTCCTTTTGCGAGAAGTATTCATGCGATTGGAACTCAAGCGGGCCATTGGCACCTCCATCAAGTCATATCGACTCAAGAGAGACATTTCGCAGGAAAGCTTAGGTCCGAGCCAACCCTACATAAGCAACCTTGAAGCAGGAAGAGGCAGTGCGTCGCTAGACAAAATCGAGCAGATGTCAGATGTTCTCGGAGTTCATCCGATAAGCATAATTGTTGCTGGCTACCTCACATCAAATGAGGATGCCGACAAGGACCAGTTGTTTGAAAGGATCCGAAATGAGCTGGCCGAAATAGGGCTCTAGCTGATCTCAGTTACTCGGAGCCGCTATATTCGGCTGGTTTTCCTCCGGGACATTTATTGGATGCCGCAGTAAAGATCATCCCAATCGTTCAACCGTTACCCTGGTAGTCACCGCCTTGGATCTGCTCGACCGGTTCGATGAGCGCACGCCCTTGATTGCATACGCGGTCAATCGCACGGTCAACTTTGAACCACTCGAAGGTCTCCGAAGATTTGCGATGTAGCAGCACCATCTGTTCTGCGCGGGTGTCGTAGGATCCAACCATAATTGGGCCAGTTTTTCCGGCATTGTCACGGATCGGCGGTCGTGGATGTCAACCATTCCCGCCGGCGCTGTTAGCGGTAATGATGCCGAATCCGTCGTGCTCACCAATCTCAAACTCGGCAGTTGGATACCAGCTGAAGCAGCACATTTGTATGACCCGTTGAGTCACGGCGGCTTCTACCATCTCATTTGCCTTGCTCTGACCATCTCTACGGGAGCGCGGTTGCCCTAAACACAAAGATAAGATATCAACGAGAAGCTGAGATGCCGCGCCATGTACTCAATAATCCTCAGCGACGGCTCAGTGAACGTAAAGCGGTAAGCTAGGAGCAGATTGGTACCATGACTGTCATAGAGCAAGCTGTAGACCTACTACAGAAAGCCAAGAAGGTGGTCTTTTTCACTGGCGCTGGTATCTCCGCCGATAGTGGTATCCCCACGTATCGCGAAAAACTTTCTGGAATCTGGACAGGGTTCGATCCGAGGGATTTAGAGACGGCCAAGGCCTTTCGGGACAACCCTGCACTGGTATGGGGGTGGTATTTGTGGCGGAGGCTCCGAGTAGCTCAGGCAGAGCCAAATGCTGCGCATCTTGCAATCCCTCGCATCGCTAACCCACAGCGCCAGGTTTCTGTTATCACTCAGAATATTGATGACCTCCATGAGCGAGCAGGCTCTTTAAATGTGGTGCATTTACATGGCAGTTTGGCAATGCCCAAGTGTTTCGCCTGCCATCGGCCTGCGGTTGTGTCACCAGATCAATCAGCTATACCGGATGAGGGTGCCCTGATCGAGCCTCCTAGGTGTCAGCGATGTAATGGCAAGATGCGTCCTGCGGTGGTCTGGTACGGAGAGGATTTGCCGCCCCAGGCTTGGAAAACTGCGGTGCAGTTGGTGAAAGATTGCGATCTGCTGGTCTCAGTCGGCACCTCCGGGATCGTCATGCCTGCCGCAGGCCTTCCCGATCTTGCGTTGGCGTCTGGAGCTTCGGTCATTCATGTGAACAAAGTCGACGTTGCAATGGGTGAACCGAAGGAGTTCATGCTGATGGGGGCTGCCGCCGAAGTACTGTCGATGCTGCTCGAAAGGATAGAGACGGGTAAGACCAGGAAGCTTGAGCTTTGAAGCTGCGTTTCGAACACGACGCAGGTTTATAGGGAATTATAGAGCGATTATAGAGCGACTATAGGTGACCGAATCTAGTCGCCTTGTATTGGACTGACGACCTCAACGCGTGGAGGCTTAAATGACGATGCCATTTGAACGGAGCAGGTCCGTCGCACAAACTCATGCGTTCCTGACGGAACTTGCTCGCGACACAGAAGTGCCCGAACGCGTTAGGCAAAACGCTTACTTCCTTTTACGCCACTTTCCTACTAAGCACGATGTGCTGCAGGCTGGGCGTATTGAAGAGCAAGCGAAAAAAGTGGGGATAGGTACATTCGGCCCAGTTTTTTGTTCCTCAACTGAAGACTGGTAAGTTCTCATCAAGACTGGCAGCTTCAGACGACCAAAAGCTGATGGAGGTGAAAGGCAGAAATCGGCCAGAAGCAGTCATCCAGATTGAGCGCTATCCGGAATGACTTTGGCCTCGACGTCAAACCTGCTCAACAATGCGGCACCATCAGTAACACTAAGAATCTGATCGATCGCAGCGATTTTAAGGCTTGCGTGGTCGATCTGAAATTCTGCGTTGTTGTATGCAGCCTCCGCCTCATTGTGGAGTGCATAGGCCATATGTGCCGCGACACGGACGCTCATGGGAGCATTTACATCGCTGCCCAGATAATCAGCAAGCAACGTCCTGATCTCAAGTAGTGCGAGCGCGAGTAGCCTGGTCTGATCAGTCTGCATAAAGGGAGCCCGGGTATTAAAAGCTAGAGTGCGAACGGATTTCGTGAGGTTATATAAACTCTTGGTCAGGCAAAAGCGAAAGACCGCTTTGGGTCGATTTTTGCCTGTCGTCACCCTCAGATATGTGGCTTGGGGTTGGCGACCAGTTAAACATTGAGAGTGGGATGGAGTGATGGTGTTAAATCCAGTCCGGGATACGACTAACGCCCCAAATATTTGAGGCTTCAATCGACACGAATCTGTTGGGTGACCCGCGGTAAGTGAATGCGGCTTAATGCCCAGCGGCCGAAAAGTGAGAGTACCCACTTACATCGATTTGACCGAGACTACTTCCACAAACCTGAATTTTTTTCTGGCCGTCTTAGTAGCTTCTTGTTCTGCAACTAGGGAGCTCAGCGTATCGGCCTCATGCACCATCTCGTGCATCTCGCCTTCAAATTCGTTTCCCACACGGAGGGTAACTCTCAACCTAGGTGTGAAGCCTTTTGAGACTGCCTTTTTCTTGGCTGCCTTCACCGGTTGCACGATCACAACATCCGGGACTGTGTCCTGCACGTCTGAGTTAATTGCCGGCGCAGAGGGCTCAGAATCACCGAATAGCGCCCGGCGCATCTCATCTTCCATCAATTCCGTATTCATACCATTTTCTCAGAAGGGTGTTATCTATAACCTGATCGATTCTATCAGGATGGCCGGACTCTGTAGTAAAGCGTCAGGGTCAGACCTGAAGTGACAAAGGCCACCAGAGCAGATACCGGCGAGCGTCAGCATCTGTCCATCTGCCGCCTATCATGTCGGGCAGCTGTCGGCCAATAGCTGCCTGTTGCGAGGGCCCACGATTGGCCGATTGCGGACGTTCATTATGTTGCCTAGTTTTCGACCTATTAGTGTGGAAACGATAATGTTTCCGCTATAAGAAAGCGCCAGCCTTGTGGGACATCATCGGGACTATCGAACCAGCAGTGAGGGCTGTGGGATTGCAGCGGAATCTCCTGAAAAAAGATCCGAACACGCGGCCGGCTTCCACACCGCGACCATCGTCCCAACCTCGCAGGAACAGTCCTCGCAATCCGACACGGGAAAGGTGGTCACGCCGTCCATAGAACCGAACTTCATACCGATGCGCGCAAAGAGACTCGCAAACGTGGTGCGCGAGAACCACAATCTAAGATTGGATCGGCGCTTTGCATGGCACGACGTCGAACTGGCCAACCCCAAAGATTAGGCTGTGCTACCTTGTTTTGATAGCATTACGACATCACCACTGTTTTCGTAGCCGGATTTGTATTGATAGTCATAGCTCATCCGGCTTTTTCCCATGGGAAGGGTAAAATATGTTTGACTCAATTGTTTTCAAAAACTCATACAGTCATGATCAAAAAATAGATGTAGGGGCGCTTGCAGAAAGCCTTATTTTTTACGGTAAAGTTAAAATCGTAGGCAATCAAGGAACACTAAAATATCTATTAAGAAAAATACCGCCCGCCATTTTCCTGGACTTAATTGAACGAGATATTATAGAGTTTCATTTTTTATCCGACAATCTCGCCGTACACATTAGAAATGTTTCAGAAACCCGAAACCACTACAGTTTGGCGACGTTGCAGGACTCAAAAACAACCTATAACGAACATGCATTCACGACTTTTAAAGATGCGGCAAGTAGTAGCCCACAAGCCAAAACAATGGCTTACAAGTTTGAAAAAAAGCTACACCAACTTGATCATGGAAGCTTTAACCAGAACGCGCTATTGAAAAAATGGGAAAACTCTGAGGCCGTAGAGAGTTCCATCTCAACAATTTTGGATTATCTGGCCCCTCAATATATTCAAAAAGATAAATTAAGATTTCGCATTGAGTATCCTAGTACGGGTGGCTTTTTTATAGACACAAATATTGACCCCCTCCTTCTCTCCCGTACATACAGACTACCGCTACCAATGAAACAGGGAGTGCCAATATCCGTATTGCTATCGCAATTACAGTATTCCTATGAGTCATCTTTCTTTTCAGCATCATTAGACTCAGAGCTGTTCGTAGATCCATACGAACAAGAAATGCAAAAAAAGACACTTCAAGGATTATGGGCAAGAGATAACGAGTCACAAAAAGAAGTCAACGATTTTGTAGATCTAACACTAGACAACTGCAACACTATAAGGGAAGCGGTCAATTCAGGGAAGGTGAGTTTCTATGAAGTAGTTAAAGTAATAAACTCTTCGAAAGCTTTCAAGCGTTGGATACAGGGTGTGCCACCTGAAAAAACTCTTATGCAGGAATTTTACAAAGAGACAATAAAGGATTCCGCACTCTCAAAACTTCCTGCCAAGACATCTAAATGGATTTTATTCACAGGAACATCGCTTGCTCTAGGTAGCGTTTTGTCTGGAGGGATTGCTACTACAGCAGCTTTGACAATGGGTGTTATCGATACATTCTTAGCAGACAAAATAATCGGTGGGTGGAAACCACACCAATTTGTTGAAGGAAGCCTGAAGAGTACGTTTGGAAAAAAATAGGTTAGGAAAAACCGCTGCAGAGGCTACCTCCATGTACATGGGTAGCCTTATTGAGACGGGAAATACCGACAGACTCACACGTAGCCTGCCTTTATTCGAACGACGTAAATTGAATCGCCCCGAGATTTATAGATAGATCTAAACGTCAGGTTTTGTCTGGTAACGACTGGGACTGACCGGCTGCTTCGGCCGTTCCCTGCCTCTCGCGACAGGCAGTAAACGGCCAGAAGCGGACGATCATATGGAATCTGAAATGGGGAGTTCATCGATCCGAACAGGAGCGGGCCTTCCGTGCGAATCGGCTGATTGTAAATGGCTGCTGGATCGTGCTTCCTAGTCAGCGTAGCTGTAGCACAACGCTCTACTGATCGGCTTGCTGCAGCTCCTCCCAGTCCAGAAAAACGTCTAGTCGAACGCATCGTGCGATGTCTGGATCCTCCTCAGCATAAAGATCTTTCACCCATGGCTTGATTCGCTTCGCGAGTAGCGCGGTATCGGTCTTAGCGAAGGTGAATCCGGATACTTCCTCAAGTTTGCCTACCATGACAACTGAAGAGTTCTCACCAGATGCACTTTTAAAAGGCCTATCGAGCTGCGGTATTCGTACGCAGGCACCGGTAACGGCAACACGCTTAGTGGGGCCGTAATACACCGATATAATTGGCTTACCAACTGGCAGGGGCTCATCGGAATCATCTGGCCAGTCCTCGTAGAAATCTACTTTGGTGTTGCGCACCTCTGGTACATCGTCTCGCCGCGCCCGCTTGATCGCATCGGCTGCCGCCTCTTCGGCTTCGGCACTGGCTTTTAACCGGTGGATCTCGACACAGATACCACGGTTTCTGAGCTCCCCTGCATCAAGCGCCTCTGAAAAACTCTTCGCATGCTTAGGCCGGCTGGAGCGATTTCGGTCCCATTGGATTTCCGCAGCTGCCAAGCGCTGTTCTGTAATCGCGTCACCACGAGCCCACAGGTCGTCGAACCATTCCTGAACATGGGCAACTTGCGTATGTTCGTCAATCATTACCCCTGCCTCTTGCCAACCTGCGCATTCCGCACCCTCTAAACCGAGCCCATTAACGGAGCAGTTTGCTGACCCTATTATTGCGGTGGTCTCACTAACTGCGACCTTGGCATGTAGGTCATCGGCTATCCGTAGCTCGAGTCCTGGCAGCCGGATGGAGATCTTTAGGAGACTGCGAATGACCTCAGGATTGGTTCCTCCGTTGCCAAGATTGAACAAAATTCTCAAGGATTCTCCAGCCCAAGCGGTTTCAATCAATTTGTCAGCTCCACGCCCCCAGAAAGCTACCGCAAGTGAGACGTGCGTCCCCACTTCAATCAGATGATGAAACTGAGCTAGATAATTTTTCGTAGATAGGAACATGGACGCCCCGCTTTAATAGTGAAGTGGCATAGTAACCCGAGTGTGAGAGGAGCGGATCAGTTGTTATATATGCAGTCTGGGCAGTGCTGGGCAGTGCTGGGCAGTGCCTTGGGACAGGCCACTTGCAAAACGGGTTGTTCGATCTTGGCTGCTCTCGGCCAGAAGCAGCCATTTGGGTAGGTGCACGAAATCTGATCCAACCGTACGGCGGTTCTCTAGCACTTCATGGCTTTTCGATACTATGATGGGGCTCTAACCTCGGGTGGTAGCTGCACGCAAATGAAGTCAGACGACGAAGAGTACAAACTTTACGAAAAAATTTACCTCGCAGAGGCTGAGCGAAAAGAAAAACTGATGTCACGTCTCAATCTACCTTTGGCAATTATTGTGGCGCTGCTTAGTTTTCTTTCTTATCTGCTGTCGAAAGCACCAAGCGTCGAAACCACCGAAGGGGTTCTTTTCTGGATCGCCTATCTTATGGCCGGCGTCTATCTCTTGGTGGCGATGTCCCACTTTTCAAAAGCTTGGCGTGTACGTAAGGACGATTTGGTTATTCCAACTGCTGAAAAACTTGAAAGTCACCGAAAATTGTTGCTCGACTATTACGACGGAAATGTCGTACAAGCCAACGGGCAGTTCATGCTGACCATGATGGACTATTACATTATGGGCGCAACGAGAAACGCGACGAATAATGATAGTCGTAGCGCCCAGTTAGACCAGTTTTCAAAATATGTGATTTACGCTGTTATCGCGTCAGTTATTGCTTTTTTTCCAGCTTATCCAGCAACTCACAACAAGGAGATATGTGATGTCCGACCAAAAGCCACCACCACCACCACCACCACCACCACCACCGATGCGCAATGTTAGAGGTGATGTTCCATTGCCGCGTCGCGAACCACCGCCACCACCACCTCCCAAGAAAGCTTAAGCCGAGAGAGATTTCAGCCCTGAGCAGCTTGAGTCGCCCAGGGTTGAATCTTATCTGAAATGGATCGGAATTTCGCAATTCTAACCGCAAGTAAACATGGAGTTTTTGCAATGAAAACGCGCGTATTCATTTCTTTTGACTATGACAACGATATAACCTTAAAAACTTTTCTCGTCGGCCAAGCAAAGCTGGAGGATAGCCCTTTTTATTTAGCGGATTGGTCGATCAAAGAACACATTGACGAAGACTGGAAGGCGAAAGCTAGAACGAGGATTAAGGCTGTTGATGTCGTATGCGTGATATGCGGCGTGAAGACCGATACGGCAGTCGGGGTAAGCGCTGAAGTAAAGATTGCTCAGGAAGAAAAAATTCCATACTTCTTCCTTAAAGGCTACTCCGAAGCTGTATGTGTCAAACCTAAAGCGGCGTTACCTGGTGACAAGCTTTACAAGTGGACCTGGGATAATCTGAAGGCTTTGATCGGCGGGGGGCGATGATGAAAAAAGCCTTAGTAATTGGAATAGATGACTATCCAGCCGCCCCATTAATGGGTTGTGTCAACGACGCAGTTGCTATCGCGGAACTGCTAGAGAATGACGGAAATGGTGATCCCAATTTTTCTGTTATAAAATTGGTCAGTAACGAGCAGAAAGTCACAAGTGAATCGCTGATCAATTCGATATCCGAACTGTTCAGCGGTGAGGCTGATACGGCGCTCTTATATTTTGCTGGGCATGGAATAATCGTCCCCGAGACAAATGCGGGATACATTGTAAGTAGTGATGGACGCCGTGGCGCTTGGGGTACTTCTCTTTCCGAAATTCTTGGGTTGGCAAATAAAGCCCATCCGAAAATTAAGTCTTGCGTGATCATCCTTGATTGTTGCCATTCGGGTTACGCTGGAGAAGTGGCTGGCGTCGATGGAAATGCATCAGCGATCGGAACTGGTGTTACGATACTGACTGCAAGCCATCGTGAAGGTGGCGCAATGGAGGAAGATGGTCGTGGAATCTTCACGGATATATTGCTTGATGGCCTTAGAGGCGGCTGTTCGGACATCCTAGGGAATATCACCCCCGCCGCAATTTATTCCCATGTCGATCAAACCCTTGGGCCGTGGGAGCAACGGCCAATGTATAAAGCAAACGTTCAACACTTTGTAACTTTGCGAAAAGTTGAACCAAAAGTCCCAAAGGAAGTGCTGCGTAGGCTAGTGACATATTTCCCCAATAAGACTGATATTTTCGCACTAGATCCATCTTTCGAGTCTGACAGGATTAATATTCCAGAGGAATATAGACATCTGCCCATTAACGATGAGAATGTAAAAATTTTTAAAGAGCTCCAAAATTGCAATCGTTATGGTCTAGTAGTTCCAGTAGATGCCGACCACATGTTTTACGCTGCTATTAACTCCACTGGATGTAGGCTGACAGGCCTTGGGGCGCACTACAGGAAGCTGGCAGAGATGAAGAGAATATAATTTAAGCGTAGCTTTCTGTTTTATTGATAAAGCAGTGCAGGAAAATAAAATCAGGAAGGGGCTTTGGCGCAGTCGCCCCTCCGATTTTTTATTTGCGCAACCTTGGTCTAGGTGAAAAAGTTAATTTGGTAGCTGCCGAGATTAGTCGTCCGACTTTATTTGTTGCAGTATGAAATCCAGATATCGCTTAACTTGTTCTTTATCACTATCCTGTTCTTTTTTAGAAAGGTTGTGGTAAGGCGTATTTAGTTGCCGCTCCCATCTCTCAACGAGCTCACGAGGAATCGTCAGGGAGCCGTCATTATTCTTTGAGCACTGAGAGTGAAGATATTTTTGCCAATGGGCCCATCGCTCATGTTCGATTGCGGCGAGCGGCTCCACAAGTTCAAGTAAATTCTGCTCTAACATTTGTTTACTCACTTTGCTTGGTGGATTTTGTCTGACGATTTTTTATCTTAGTAATTGCGGTGAAAATCTGCCGCGGCTTGTCTGGTAGGGCATGCGAACTAGAATCAATGCAGGGTAAAGTACGGTGCTTGCCAGAGCAATTCGAATTTACTTGCGTACTTCGCCGTGAACTATCACCGCCCTAGGCTACTAAAGTGCGGAGGGGCGCAGACTTCCACCCGTTTTTAACATCTGAATCGCCTTTATTTTTGTCGACACACGGAATGACTGCTTTTGGCCGATTTCTGCCTGTCGTGTAGGGATGGGCTGGGCTGGGCTGGGCTGGGCTGGGCTGGGCTGAAACCTACCGTTATCCGCACGCACCGACAGCTCCCTCCCAGCGAGGAGCAGAAATCGAAAAAATTACTAAGGCGCCCATTGGATTATCCCGTCAATGGTGCATTTTCGGCGACTCGAACCCGGAGTAAGCGGTACAGGAACTCAAAAGCACGAACTGATTTTTATGCGACATGCAAAACGCTACAATTGGAACAACCAATCCAGAAAACTGCGATAAATAAGCAAAACTTTCCGACCACTTCACACCATCAGGCCGTTGCCCCCTTCACTCTTGAAACGGCTGCACCGCCTGCAAATGGTTCGAGAAACCCGAGTCGGTCTCACACCGCCACGTCGCCCACAACTTACAGCCCTTCCCCTCCCCCACATCCAACTCGAATGCCAGCCAGTTCCTGGCGGGCATCATGTAACGGTTAGATCCCGGGAAAAGCATCATTTCAACGCAATGCTGTACATCAATTGACTGAACCTTACTGGCAGTCTGATTCAGCAACTGAAGGAAAAGCCATTCTGATACCCCGATCAACGAGGGGTGAACCACCCCGGATGAGGTGAACTGTTGAACCTGTGCCCAGTTCGAGGTCGGAGGAATGTCCCGGCGATAGCAACTCCCCCAAGCCGCCACATGCACATCCCCGGAGGCAATCGACACACGTAAAAGCTTCTGCTCCGCAACACGCGTCAGCGTCTCCAGAAGCCGCTTGCGCTCACCTTCGTGATCACCGTGCGACCAATGATCCTTCAAATCATCTGCATTGCTGTCGAGCACATCATCTTGACCAAACGTATCAAGCAGCCCTTCAGCCAGCGATAACTTAGGATGTGCCACAGGAACAGATGACATAAAAATCAAATGCTGACACTTGCTACCTGGGTGAGCCGGTTTGCCATCTCGAAGCGTGGCGAGCCAATCCTGCATCGCCCCCCAACTCCCCTCACCAAGCACCTGAGTGCGAGAACGCTCCGTGCGTAAATCCCCCACATACAAGGACACGGGCCCTATGTGATGAGCAAAGCTGAATCCCGGCTGCTTATCGAGAAACGGCAGCGCCAATGGATCGTCCGCAAGCTCCACACTCCATTCGATCGGCTCAAACTGCGGATCCTGTTTTGAAATATTCACCCGCTGTTGCTGCGCCAGCAAGGGTGGCAAATCCTCGAGCGCGTGCTGAAGCTGAAATACCCAAAACGCTTGGCGAGCACAACGCATCAACACCTGGAACACCGAGCAGTGCTGCATCTCAGGACTGTAGGAGCCCCAGCCATCGAAGATGTCGTGGTCATCCCACATCATCACCGTTGGTATACGCGACATGGCATCGGCTGCATCGAGGTTCGGCAAACCCTTGCCCCAGTCACTACGCGTGTCCGGTAACCAGCGCTTGGCATACAGCTCGAAATAATAGGACTCGATCTCCTGCTCAAGCGCAGCATTCACCTTGAATTTCAGCTGGTCCTTACGCGACAAACCCACCCATTGCTTGAGAGGTTTGACATCCTCCCAAATCGAGTCGAAGTAAATCTGGTCCCCCCCCATCAGCAGCAGGTGGAAGCGCTTCAAATGTTTGTCATGAATTCGGCTTTCGTGCCAAAGCTGTTCCTTGTCCAACTCAAAATCGTTGGGACGCAGTTCACTGTCATGGTTTTCGATTAGATCTGCCCAAACAGCATTTTGAGGTTTAGCCAGCTTGCGCATTGCAGAGGGGTCGGAAAAGCCATTGCAGGAGACATACGCCATCCTGGGTGCATAGTCTTTGCCAGGCACAGAGAACTTCCATCTAAAAACTTCCCCCGCCAATCCAAACTCTACGACCCGTTCCTCTTTCTGGAGGGCACAGCTCAGGTCATAACGAAGGATGGTTTCCTTAGGCCGCGCCAGCAGAACCACGGGGACGGGACACGCTTTCCCTTCGATCGTGAGCTTGGGTATAGGCAAACCGGTGGTGATGCCAATCAACGCAGTGACCCTCCACTTCCCTGCACTGATTCCTCGAAACGAAAGCACGGGTCCCACGGTGAAAAGCGACTTGGCCATCCTTGTTATCTCCCTTGATATTCAGCAGCGATTACTCTGACGATCTTGGCGCGCGAAGCAGCTCTCTTCGCCAAGATGTCGGCCTCGCCGGTTTGATCCAGCCACTCCATGAATCGTTGTAGGGCATGGCGGGTTTGTGATTCATCACGGCAATTTGCCAGGAACGCAAATTGCACTTTCTGTACGTCGTCTGCGACGAAGATGCCGAAGGAACCACTGACCACCGTGGCATCGGCGAAACCTAGCAACGCGGTCGCCTGTGTCTCTGTTGCACCTCGATGACAGGCAATCAGATGCAATGGTCCGACCGCGGTTTTCAAGGCATTCGCATGAAGGTGATCAAGTAGAAAGGGTTTACCGACAAGCTCGCGCGCTGCAGCGACAGTGAATGCGGCCGGGATGGCGTGGACCAAAACTGCTACTTTCGCACCGGCAATGGGTACAACGACGGCGGTCTCACTGGAGGCTGCACCTGTTCCGGTCAGTGCTCTCAACAGAACCGCTTCCATCGCGCGTTTACGTTGGCGGAAATCGAGACGGGTCCAGTCGAGCGCCTGCCCCATGTCAAAACGCGAAGAGGCCGCCGCCGTAACACCTCGCTGGGTCAGCACAACCAGAGCGTCAAGAAGCGCTTCATGCACCCGGCTGCGCAATTGCTCGACAGTGGAAACAGTCCCGCCTCGGAAAGGTGTCTGTAGCGAGACAAAGTCCTGGAACAGTTTATTGCGCGCAGTCTCAGCGTCCTGCCCTTCACCCACAGGAATATTGGGCATAGCAATCAGGCGCACCTTGCCGCGGGTAGTGGCCAGGCCTTCCATGTATTCAGCATGGCAAATGCCGATGTCGCCAGCACGCTTGGCCCAACCTGCATTGCCATTGGACAACACGAGCATCACATCGCAATCACGAACAGCCTGTAGGCAAGTATCCCAGCTGTCGTCCATAGCATCGGCGGGTGGAGCGTCTTCATTGATCCAGACTTCAAACACCTGCTTGCCGAACAGCTTTGTGCCCTCGATTTCGCGCTTGAGTTGCTCGCGAATTGAGCTAAGGGTGTGATCGCTATCAATGGGGAAACGGTCGTTGCAACGACTCGAAAGCATGACCTTGATTTTTTTGGACTGGGCCATCCTTGCTCCTAAACCTCAACCAGAGGCACTAACGGCTCTGTGATCAAAGGTGATCCTTGCGCAACAAAGGTGAGCCGCGCGGACAGTTCTCCTAGAACAGCACAGAAGTAGCAAAATGCAATTATTTTGCGATCATATCGCCCTTACCAAGCTTTAAGCTTGGTAACCGCTTGTGACGAGCTCATATAGGCTAACTTCATCTGCACGCTTGGCGAGCACCTGTCGAGATAAAAAACCGGTGCCGCTAAGCTGATGTCTGCTATGGGCTAACCACGACATATCCGCGCCACAACCGATCTGGAAAGCGTCTAATCGGATGTGGATAAGTCGAGAGCAGCTTCGTCCACCATCAAACCTTGTACATAAAAAAAGTCATTAGTATAGGAAACCGCCCTCCCTGGACAAGCGTCTAGATGCCTACTAGCGTTGTGATACCACCACTTTTAGCTAAATGGGTACTCATTGGGTTGTTGAGTCGAGTGGTGTCTCACTACTTCCCGTGATCCGGAGCAGCCATGAACGACAATCCAGATGTCGACGATAAAGAAGACGATCCAAAAGCAAAAAAAAATAAAGAGATTCAGAGTAGTTATAGTAATGACTCTCCTGGAGTAACCGACAGTAACTTAGTCCGTGTTGGTCCTGTTTTTTATTCTGCCCTTGTAATGGGCTTGATCATGATCGGCTTAGGGACAGCATTCGAAGTGATGCACCTTGGTAGCTTTGCATTAAAGACGTTTATGTTTTGCGCAGGTTTTGGAATAATTCTTGGAGCACTAGGCTCCACAGCAAATCTCAACGTACTCGGCACATCAATGACCGTTGCCGGCTCTGCAGCACTTGCAATCGGAATCTTCTTAATTATTCTTGAACATACGGATAATCGTTATTTACGTATAAATATTGAAGACGACACAAAAGAGGCAAACATGATTCTTACCGGCGATGATCCTTTTTTTGGATCGCGCCAAGACACCAGCTATGACTTCATAGCGTTTAACAAAGATATCTCTCGAAATAAATTATCGCTATTTGTTACCATCAATGGAACAGATCAGGTGTTTAAGTGCATAGATGCGTCATTGATCAGACCACACCTAGGTTCAGGAGGTATTATCCACTGGAATTATAATTTCCCTGAAGCAAGCCTAAGTGACGAGATGGGCAATACGATTGCTAAAGTTGGCCCTTGCAGAAGCGGAACACTGACCAACAAAGCGGCAGCCGATGCTCCTATCATTTCAAATAATCCGTCTTGGACACTGTTTTCAACCGCCAATGCAACTGAGCCTGAGCTAAGCGTTGATGAACTTATAGGAAAACTTAATTCAGACAACCCATATGTGAGGCACGACGCACGAACTGAGCTTGGTAAAAAGGGCATTGTCGCTGCGCGACCACTCCTGAGTGAAGTAAAAAAACCCGATAACACCTATCGAAAAAAACTCGGAGCACTCGTCTCTCTTGATGAGATTGCAGAGTCGAAAGCTGGCCAAGACGGCGAACTTAAAGCAATCGTTGACGAAGAGGATTTGAAGGCATTGACCAAAGCCTCAACCAGTAGCGATGATACCATTCAATCATTTGCTACAAATGTCCTAGTTAACCTAAAAGATCCGCGAGCTATCCCGGCTGTCATTCAACAATTGCCAGAGTCGAGCGCCAATGGCCAATATAACCTCTTATGGGTGCTTCACCAGACTTTACCCCTAGCTGATGAAGAGCAAAAACAATCTGTCGCGGAGACAACCAAGTCCTTTGTGGCAAAAGATGAAAGATCGTTAAAATTAATTGAATCTATTCAGTTAGAGGCCCATTAAAACGATCCGGCAAACACGGCTTGATATTTGTAGGTGTATCATCGCAATCTCTAGAATCAGATACATTCGTGTTGCGCAGCAACCAATCGCGCAGGAAGGGATCCAAATCTCAACCATATCGCCCGGTTCAGCCTGAAGACGTCTTGGTTCGCAAGCATGGAAAACGTCTCGTGCGGCCAAAACCTCGTGTAACGCAGCACCTCGCGACGTATCTGACGAGCGAGCGCATCTTAGCTCGTGGTGCGCGCAAAACCAGCAAAGGCTTGGTCAATGCTGTAGACCTGAATTTTTTTCGGCGGTATTTCTCACACCGCGCTCAATTAGTCACCAACGCATGACAAGCCCTGCAAGCTGCGCTTCTCAGGTCATTATCCACAGATACATCCACTCATTTTGTGGATAGCTTATTGAGGCCGGCCCTATGGAAACTCATCTGCACTGAACCGTCCAAAGCTGATCAACCCTCGTGGTGAAGCTCTGACTCATCATCTCCCGCCGCATCGCCCAATCCGGATTACTCGGCACGCTCGCCGCACGTAGCGTCCCCCTTCCCCACCGCCCATTAATCTTGTCCAACACAGCCATCACCTTGGTCGCCTCTGATGGCTGTGAGACCGCAAACAAATCATCCGTGTACTCGCCCGGCTGACAAAGGTTGAGGAGCATGACCTCGGCTTTGCTGTACTTGAACCCTGGCCGGTACACACGCTCGAGCGCATCCACCGCAGCCTTGGTCAGCAACCTCACATCGTCGGTTGGATAAGGCAGGTCCACCACTACCCCATTGGCGAACTTGGCTTCCTCAGGATTGAACATACCCGTTCGGATGCTGACGCGGATTTTCTTGCACACTGAGCCCTGGGCACGAAGCTTCTCCGAGGCGCGCATCATGTAAGTCGCCACCGCCTCCTTGATCGGCGCCAACTCTGTGAGACGCTTCCCGAACATTCGGCTACAGCAGATTTCCTGCTTCGGTGGTTCAGGCTCATCCAATTCAAGGCAAGGCGTTCCAGCCAACTCCCTGGCCGTCTTCTCGATGACAACACTGAATTTCGTGCGCAGCATCCGCGGATCAGCCTTGGCCAGGTCCATGGCGGTTTTAACGCCCAGTGCGTCCAAGTGCATTTTCATGCGTCGACCGACACCCCACACCTCAGACACATCAGTGTTGCGCAACACCCAATCGCGCTTGAAGGAATCACAGATATCGACCACTCCACCCGTTTCAGCTTGAAGGCGTTTTGCGGTGTGGTTCGCGAGCTTGGCCAGCGTCTTTGTGTGGGCGATTCCTACGCCGACGGGAATGCCAGTGCAACGCAGCACCTGACTACGAATGCGACGTCCGAGTGCATCCAGGTCCGAGATGCCCGTCAGATCAGCGAACGCTTCGTCAATGCTGTAGACCTCCACCGCCGGCACCATCGATTCGATCAACGTCATCACACGCTCACTCATGTCGCCATATAGCGCGTAGTTTGAGGAGAAAGGAACGATGCCGTGTTGCTTGAGTTTGTGCTTGATCTGGAAGTACGGCTCTCCCATTTTCACAAAGGGCTTGGCGTCGTAGCTGCGGGCAATCACACAGCCGTCGTTGTTGCTCAGCACCACGATGGGCACACGCGCTAAATCAGGACGAAATACACGCTCGCAGCTGGCGTAGAAGCTGTTGCAATCGATCAGCGCAAACACTGGCTCCAGCTTTTTAGACATGGCTGCGCACGCTGCTGGTGATCACACCCCAGATGGATAGCTCGTCTCCTTCGAGAACGTATCGTGGTGGGTATTTGGGGTTTTCTGAGAGCAGGATCATTTGAGTGCCGCGCTTGCACAGTCGCTTGCACATGGGTTCGTTATTCAGCAGTGCCACCACGATATCGTTGTGGCCCGCTTCCAATGCGCGATCGACGATGGCCAAGTCTCCGTCGAAGATTCCAGCGCCTTGCATGCTGTCGCGCGCGATGGAGATCAGGTACACGTGAGGCGCCCGGATGTTCAGGATCTCATCCAGAGAGATGTGCTGTTCAATGTGATCAGCAGCGGGTGAAGGAAAGCCAGCCGGAACGCGGAATGAGCAGCGAGGGAGCTTGATGCCGCCTTCTGCGAGTGGGCCGAGGATGGTAACGCTCATGGAGACGCCTTCTACAAATACTGTATTTTTGTACAGTTAACGTCGAAGTGGCGCACCGGTCAATTTTTCATGTGGATAATTTCGACAGACGGGAGGCTGAATCGGCTGAATCCTGTACAGAGCCACGAACGACAGTTGATTCCGTTGGACAATTAACGCCTTTAATAACGCGTCCGGTTCGGAAAGAAGAGTACTGAAAATAGGCTATCGGTTTTATCAGACGATGTGCTTACGCCCGCCGGCCGGACGAATATTTTTCAGGACATACCTTGCAGGGGGTGCCCGTAGTGATCGTTGTCCAAGTGCCATTTAGATCACTGAGCTTGTGCGATCTAGACTTCTATATTACTGATGAAGTCCCTCACGTAGGCTTTGATTTTCTGAGTAACCGGCTCTCGAACTGCGTCTAGGACATCGCGATTCATGGAGACAGTTCCGGAGGCATGGTCGAAGATGACATTATTAGATCTGAACTTGAAGAACAGCACTTGAGTTAACGACGCCGAAGCTTTCAACTCAAAGGCCATCATGCTAATGCTGACATCCCGGTTGGGTGTCGCCTCAACAAACATTAACTGGAATTTGGCGGTATGAGCCACTTGGCTCTCCCTGTTGAATACAGTAATCCACTTGCCTGAGCTGGCCTGCTTCAATGCATCCAAAGTGGATTTCACAATTGCAACTGCGCTAGTGACGGGGCCAAAAACCTGAGCAGCAATCGCAAGAATGGCTTGATCAGCTTCGAAATCGTCGCCACTCTCCATGTACCGCTGGAAAGTTCGCTCCTGCATCACCCAGCCAACATTGGTAAGCACATCGAAGTACGCGTTATACCACTCACTAACATTCTGTCGGCCTACGGTGCGTTTATTGGCCGCAAGTTGTGCCAAAAGCGAAGAATTAACAATGTCCTGGCGTATTTCAGTAGGGACGCCCGACGCAAAAGAAATCACACTCGCACCGGCCACCAACGATTGCGGCTCAGAGTTAGAGTGCGCGCTGAGGAGGTCATCAACATTTTCGCGACTGAGTTGTCCACGCGTTCCGCTAGCTATCACCGGCAACGCTAAATCTTCAACGAAATCCAACGCACGTTGTCTCGCATTCATTTTATGTTCGCCCATGTAAATTCACTCCTCGGTTAGGCCCCGTGATAACGAAAAGCAGCCCAATACTTCGGTCGCGCAAAAGCCGGTCCAGCACCAGAGGGAATGCATTCCACCAAGCATGCGTCACGAAAGGCCTTGGCAAATCTTTGCTCCATGGGCGATTTGATCCGCAATTCCTCATCTGTAGCATTAGCCAGCGCTTGCAAAGCTTCTACTGTGACATCCCGCAACCAGAGTTGCGCCTGACGTAAGGCTTCTGCCGGATGCATCGCCGGCTGTCCGTCTTCAAATAAAACTCCGTAGAACCGCGTCATTAGAATGGCGGTTGCAGCATCGCTGACAGTCCAGAGGCTACCTATAACAGCGGGTATGCCTATTTCAATTAGAGTAGATACCAACCCTACAGACTCTTCTGGCAGTTTCATCGCATCGCTCAGGCCAGTCTGACAGGCTGAAAGAACAGCCAAGTGAACATGATCTAGACGAGAGTCATCGGACAAGAACGTAAGCAACGGCAGGTGGTCGCCTTGTGCAAGTACTAATCCCGATAGCGTCGGGCGAAGTACATTGAATACACCGTGACAAGCAAAATGAAGGTAGTTCGCATTACCTATGCTGTCGATTACCTTATCAACAGTAGCATCGCGTCGGCGAAGTACCGTCGCATTCTCTAGCAGCAACGACGAAATAGCACTAGCTTCCAACTCCGCAGCCGCGAGTTCGATCCATTCAGAAGGTAGCGGTCGTGGGTTGGCTACGACAAGCATTTGGCAGTCGCGTTCAACGTTGGTGGACAGCCGAGCATGACACTGCGCCCAAACCGCCAAAGATGGTGCGAATTCAACTGAGCACTGATCAAGCAGACAGGCATCACTGGCTGAATGAATCGGACAAGTATGGAGTGGCGTCAACGCAATTGGACCGGTTGATATGAGTACTAGTCGCAAACTTGACTCATCCGCAGTACGATCTCCTTGTATCCAATCTGAAAGGGGACGCGCAAATGTGCTTCCAGCCCACGATAGGTAGTCGAGCAGATCATCGGAACTGCAGTGATCTAATTGGAAGCGATGGTACCCACCAGTACCAAACACTCTCTCCTTCACCAATGCGGTGGTCGCCTCATCAAGCCAGATTACTTCAATTCCACTGCAACTACGTATCAGCCACATTGACCCCTCTGCAGTGATTACTAAATAGGCGAATATGAAGCCGGGCACGGGGGAAACTAAAGCGAGATCTTCATGATTCAGAAGAGGGAAATGCTCGAAGCTCCTATGCTGGCGAATCTCTGCAATGACAGCGCGAAGTTCGGCTCGCTCCATCTCCTTCTTACTCTCGAATGACTCCAAAAGACGCCCTGTAAAACCTCCGGGATCTGTGCCTGGATCAATGAAACCTCTGCTCGGTCGGGATGGACGAGTATCGTCGCCCTTGATATCGCAATCCTCAAACATCCGCGCCGCGTTCTCTCTCTTGGCAACCCGGCGACGTGATTTCAAATACTTATCGGCCAACTCGCCGAAACCTTCATCGAGGAGCCGCTGTACGCTAACTTTGTCCTGCAGCAGCGAATGTAGAAGTAACTGAGCACGGCCGCACTCAAGTGCTAGAACTGCCCCCTCAAGATCGCCCAACCGAGCACGCACATATGCAATATCTGTCGAAACGCTCTGTGCATCTGCTAGCCAAGAAGCTTTGCCAAAGCGATCATCCTGCTGCTCAGTCAAACGCTTGATCACTTCGAGTGCGATTGTCCCAGCCTCATTACCCTCCTCCCACTGTTGATGTCGCAGAGCCCAGCCAAGCCAACTCTTTGCGGTACCCAATTTTATTTCCGGGGAAAGCGCTCGTAAGGAGCATGCGTCTCGTAAACATTGGCCAACCTGATCGTTAGGTGCCTGCGTAGCACACTGCGTTTCGTCGACGGCCTCATGCGCACAAGCTAGCGCCGCTACAATCCGCGCCTCATCAAGAGTACCTTTTGGAACCACCTCTAACGCGAGCCCAAGAACTGAAATTGCCTGATGCACGTCCTCAATGTCGTTCGTCAAATGAAATCGCGTCAGGAGGGCCGACGACAAATTCAGAACCGCGTCTGCGCGACTTAGAAGCGATGTAAACGGCTGACCAACAGACGCATTTAATAATTCGATAGCCTCATTAATGTAAGCAATGTCTTCGAATTGAGAACCAAGCTCCGATAAACAAATGCCAAGCTCGGGCAAGATATGTCGATGTATCGGATCATCTGGTGCAGTGAGTTCAATTGCCCTTCGGAATACCCTGACGGCCTCTTCAAGCCATTTGGAATTTTTGTCCCGCACATATAACTGCGATGCAATACATCCCCACTGCTCCAACAATACTGGATGGGGAGTTTGTCCCTTCTTCATGAGCGCCATCGCACGACGCACTACACGCCCAGCTTTTTCGAGATCAGTCAATCGCCCGGATAATACATATCGAGCTCGAAGCGAATAGGCCAAATTGTTCAGCAACAAATTTGCCAATACGTTGTCATTGCTGGATTCCAGCCAATCGATCGCTTCCTCACGAACGGCGATCGCCTCATTTAACGCTGCTTCGTCCTGGCTTGCCTCATACCGGTCTTGCAACAACCGGCCGAGTATATCCAGCGCCAAAACTCGTCCTAGACTGGCTGTATCAACCTTGGCGATCGCGCTTCTTAAACGTTTTATCGCGCGGTCTGCGGCCATAGCGTCGTAACCGGTGTCCCCGAAGGTTGCACTGGCTATCGCCAAATCTGCTTCAGAACGAAGTCGCTCATCATCCGTACGCGCAAGATCAACGAGTTTTTCAAGGGAAGTGTTGTCCGAAATTGGGTTTTGTTTACCACATATCAGTTGCCGCGCGCCAAGCATCGAAGCCAGCATTCTCTTCGCGTCCGTACTAAACGGCTCTTGCAGATCTGGTAACGCCAACTGCAAGGCTCCTATTGCAGCTTCTAAATCCCTGATACTTCCCGATCGATCAGAGCGCATGGCATATACAAGCGCTTGATTACGGCGAAGGACAGCACCGTAAGCAGCGTGGAAAACTGGATAGTCGAGCGCAATAACGAACGCGGCAAGTGACTGGTCTAGATCTGCTAGGTCACCAATTGACTCAAACCGCGCACTAAGTGCGAAAGCAAGCTCCGAATGTACGCCTCGTTGAAACCAAATTGGTGTCTGGGATGAGGCTCGACACAACTGATTCCATGCAGACACTGCATTGTCGAGTTTTACTTTCGTAGGATCCGCGTTAGCCAACTCCCGAGCGCCAAGAGCCAACAAGTATTGATCAAAGAAACCGACTGGTGCTCCCACCACTTTGAGATAGCTTTCGTAGGGCTGGAGTTGAGACGCCATCAAGTGTCCAGGAACAACACAACAATTGGCTGCAGCTTCGTTTACATCAGCAAACCCAAGATCGAGCAACTCGATTAGATTCAGCCAATGCAACAGTTCTTGTCGCACCTGCATCCCGCTTTTTGAATAGGCTGGATAAAAAATTAGCCGGGGTTCCCGCCCCGGACGCCTAATGATGAGAGGAAGTTGGAGGCCAGCCGTATGACCTTTTGGGCAGGTTAACAGCCGCATTTCTCCGGAGTTTGCCAGTGCATCCATTTCAGGGTTTAGCGATGTATCGACGACAACCTGCACATCTGGGAACATCAATATGCCACACAGACGGCACTTTACCTCGACTTGCTCAGCATACGATTTCACCAGTTTCATTGAGGACACTTCCGCTTCCCCCATACGTTTCCGCTTTGCATAAGTACTGCAACTGACCCGCAACCGTGGTTTGAGGGCTAGCCTGGATCTTGCGAGGGAGACCCGATACTACATATTCTGAGCAAAGGTGTTGTTTGTAGTATTTGCAAATCCGAACTAGGAATGAATCGAAATAACGGATCCCTACTGTCGGTAAATTTCAACAAGGTTGCGGCGGGGATGCTCTCCCAGGGGGAACAGCACCAGATAAAAAATGGACCTGAGTGGAAGAAATTTCATCCTCGACCCTCAATTTTAGGAGCAGAGACGCGTCTAGACGCACTTACACTTGCCGACTCAAGTAACCGATCTACTCCTCCATGCATACCGTCCAACCAGCTCCGCGCTTACGATCGTGGCGTGCTGCTGGCTCAAGTGGCACGAAGCGCACATCCGTCCTAGTATCATCATGCCAGTAGCCCTGCCCTACTGGACCTGCCCGGTGACTCGAGCTATGGGTGTCATTGCGCCAGATTTTGCATCAACCCTTCAAATGAGCGCGATGAGTGACCTTCAAGGCACACATTCAGGAACCGTGTCATGACGGAGCATTGCGATCTTGTGATGAAGGGAGGTATCACCAGTGGAGTCTTCTATCCCAAGCTGACTGCCCAACTCGCTTCAAAATATCAATTCAAAAACATCGGCGGGACCTCAGCTGGCGCTATTGCCGCGGGCGCCTGTGCGGCTGTCCAGTACGGTAAGAACAATGGCCATATGGCTTTTGAAGCACTGGAAGATTTACCCGATTTACTGGGAGAAAAAAGCAAAGATGGCACCTCCAAACTGTTCAGGTTGTTTCAGCCAGCGATGAGTTTGCGCAAACATTTCTCTGTGTTTGTCCGTGTCTTGAACAGAAAACCACGGGATGCCACAGCCGAGGTATTGAAAGGTTTGGGCGCCATGTACAAAGAGGGGTTGAGCGTAGGCCTGCTACTAGGCAGCCTGCTGATGTGCCCATTCATCACCGCCCTGCACTCCAATATCGGTGTTGTGACAACGCTCGTGACGGCGCTATGCATGATGTTATTGGTGGCGGGCTTTACCACGCTCAGTATTTTCAGCGCACTGAACGGCCAATTGCATCGCATCGTGTTATGGCTGCTGGGAGCGTGGGGGTTGATGGTTGCAGTGCTAATGGTCTTCACTGGCCAAGGGCTAACCTGGCAACTGCTCGGTTCGATACTGGCCATAAGGGCAAGCTTTCCAGATAACGAACTGACCGAGGTCGCCGAGATATCGATCAAGGCTTACTGCGCGCCAGGCTTGGGGGTGATATGGCCGCCATCAGATTAAGAAATTCAGAGCTTCGAAAAATCGCTCGCCGGGGTGCGCGCGCCGTCTTGATGCCTGTTGCCGGGCGCAACCTACTCGTTGCCAGGCTGAAATCCCACTGAGCTGCATTGCCTTAGAAAGCAAATTTGGCGAGGACACATCGAATGGTCGACTCTTCTCATATTGCGAACATTAAATCAACGGGAGGGATCGGGGTAGTTTTCGAACAGCATGTCGGAGCTGCCTTCCTAGCATATCTACTGACCAAAGCCTGCCTCCCCGTCCACCCATCAAACTCAATCCCGATACGAGTCCACTTCCAAGCAAAGCGCTTGGGTTGGAATGTCGATGATTTGGTCATAGAGGCAGCAGATTTTAGTGGAGTCCAGCGCAGACTGGCGGCCCAAGTAAAACTCTCTTTTACAGTAAGCAATAGAGATAAGAATTGCATCAAAACATTTGTGGCGGCATGGATGGATTTCAATAATTCAAAGCTGTTTAACAAAAAAGATGATGCGCTGCTGCTGATCACTCATTTGGGCACCAATCGACTACTAGGTGATTTTGGAACGCTACTCACTCAAGCCAGAGCCAGTTCTACTGCGGAAAATTTTGAGGAACGTAGGAGCGGTGATGGGATGTTAAACAACCGCTCGAAGGATGACTACGACGCTATTAAGAACATACTTGAAGTATCGACACGAAGCTCTATACCTAACGCAGATCTGTGGGTTTTTCTACGCGCATTTTACGTTCTCAGCTATGACTTCCCCAGTGCGTCTGCAAAAGATGAGGCGCTGATCAAATCCTTGCTCAGCTCGGCAAAAACTGACGGTTCTCCTTTTGACTCCGCTTCCCCAACTTGGAACGAACTTATTGTCATTGCTAGCAAAGCGGCATCAGATGGCAAGAGCTATTCACGGGATGATCTTCCCGTCGACTTGCAGAAGCGATATCGCGAAGCCCAAATGCCACAGCACGTGACTGCACAGCGGGTCCAAGAATTCGCCTTGATACCGTTTTCCGAGATTTCAAACTTCCGCTCCTGGTATCTCGGAACGCCAGACCATCCTGTTCCGTTTGGGGGGCGCAATGAGGCGCTTGGTGATCTCGATGCATGGCTCAATGTGGAGACGAGCCCACCCTACCTGATACTCACCGCTCCTGCCGGACGCGGGAAATCAAGTTTGTTAGTACATTGGAGTGAAGCCCTGCTGTGTCGTGAAGATTTGGAGGTGATCTTCTACCCGGTGAGTGTGCGCTATCAGACTAACCTTGCCATTAATGTGTTCCGTTCATTGGCCATGCGCCTTGCCAAGATCCATGGAGAAACCGTCGCACACAGCCCGAACGCGACTGCATCTTTCTGGAAGCAACTCGTCGCTGAGTACCTCAAACGACCCGCCCCAACCGGACTTCAGGTTCTACTTATTGTGGACGGTTTGGACGAGGCCAGTGACTGGGTGGCAGGCCCTCATCTCTTCCCTGTGAATGCGGCACCTGGAATTCGGATTCTGCTCTCAGCACGTACTTTGGCCATTGAGAGGGGGGCTGGGGATTGGGCGAGACGTCTAGGGTGGAACCAGCGCCTAGCGCGTAGCTTAGATCTCGAGCCGCTCACCTCCGAAGGAATTACTGAAACTTTGGCGATGATGGGGTGCCCTTTAGACTTGCCTGGTACCCCGGTCAATATTGCTGAAGAACTTCACCATCTCTCAGGAGGGGATCCCCTACTCGTTGGGCTTTATGTTGAAGCGCTGTGGGAGTGCCCCCCAGAGAAAATCTCTAGACTTCGCCTGGACGAATTGCAGGCGATCAAACCCGGGCTTGAGGGCTACTTTGAACGTTGGTGGGAGGACCAGCGTAAACTCTGGGGAGACAAGGACGCAACGGAACAGCCCGCAGTCGAGGAGTTCCTCAATCTTCTGAGCTGTGCACTTGGTCCATTGAGCCGGGATGATCTGCTGCGACTCTCTCCCAAAAAGCTTAAGTTAACAAGTCGAAAACTCGATAGAGCGCTGGTGCATTTGAGGCGATTTATCATTGGCAATGGGCTAGAGCAGCCCTTCACGTTTGGCCATCCGAGACTGGCAGATTATTTTTTTGGTCAACTGGCTGAATTTGAGCAAAAGGAAGTCGAGCAGCGCTTCCTGAATTGGGGCGAAACAACCCTACGAGCCCTGAACGCGGAAGCAGATGCACCGTCCAAAGCCTCGAATTACATAATCCACCACTATGGGACCCACTTATTGCGTGCACAGGCGCCTATCGTGTCGATGACGGGCCTGGTAACCGGTGGCTGGCAACGTGGATGGTTCAGACTGGAGCACACTAATAGCGGATTTCTGACCGATGTGCATCGAGCTTGGGATGCCGTCAACACAGCCAATGCACAGGCAGCTCGCAATGGGCACCCCGTGCCGCTTCTGAGAACTGAGATATGCTGCGCCCTCTGTCAGGCAAGCACCAAAAGTCAGTCCGGAAAACTCCCAGCGCATTTGGTGGCGCGATTTCTGGAAGAGGGATTGTGGACTCGCACGCAAGGTCTTGCTTATGCAGAACAGCTACCGGAATCCCAACAACGGTTAGAAATCCTTATCGCACTCCTCCCCCACTTGTTGACAACGGAGCGCTATCAAATAGCAGATAACGCGCTCGCTGCCATAGAGAACATTGCCGATCAGTATTTCCGATGTATGGCTTTGGAAGGACTGGCGCCACATCTGCAAACCGACGATCAACTCGAGTCCGCCTTCGCACTCGCAAAAAGCCTCCAAATAAATTGGCGTGCCGAAGCCATAGCAGCACTTGCACTGAAGTTACCTGAGGCCGACCAATATAGAAATCAGGAAATGGCTCTAGCCTGTACGCAATCACTTGATGAGTTTTCATGTGCTTGGGCTTTATCGAAGTTAGGCCGATATCTTTCCGTTGCATCACTCGAAAAAGCAATTTCGATTGTAGAGAATATACGCTCCGAAATAGATCGAGCCATAGCCCTAGTAGGCCTGGCACGTCATCTGCCCCCATCACTACTCGAAATTGCGTTCACTGTTGCTAAAAATATTGGTGACGCTGAACCACGAGCTAGAGCTATGACTGCGTTAGCTGAATTTTTACCTCAAAACGCTAGACAGCGGGCGCTTGAGGAGGCTCTTGCCGCCGTGAAAAAGACCAAAGAGTCGAATAGCGATGAATTACTACGGGATTTGGCCCCGCATCTGCCCATGCCTTTGCTGAAAGAAGCTTGCGCTATTGCGCGAGAGCTCGAAAATGATAGATACCGGGCTAAGGCGCTTGCAACGCTAGCCCCATATCTTCCAGACGCCACAGACGCTCAAATCTTTGAATCTGCGTTTATGGCCGCTAAACATATTCGGCATGAAAACGTTAGAAACATTATTAGGACGGCTGAAAAATTGTCGAAAACCGATCGCCATCAAATCCTAGTCACCGCCTTAAGTAAAACACTGCACATTCAAGAACGAGCGCATCGAAACGAAGTTCTGACCGAACTGGCTCCCCATTTACCCATCACCGTACTAAACACAGCTCTCTTTGAAATGCAGAGCATTAATGATAAAGAAGCCCATGCCATCGCCCTTGTCGCTCTTTCCCCGCACCTGCCAGAATCCAATCGCCCACAAGCATTATCGTCGGCATTAGTGATCGCAAAGGACATCGAAAACGAATGGAGCCGGGCTAAAGTTCTTGCCTCATTAGCGTCCTTTTGTTCAGCGCCCTATTCGGAAATACTCGCGACCGCACAAAATATTCGAGATGAGTGGCCGCGGGCAAAGGTTTTATCCGCCCTGGCGCGTTACCTTCCTGTGACTTCGTTAGACGCAGTACTGGCAGCCACTATGTGTATTAAAAGTGATTGGCCGAGAGCTCACATTCTCTCCGTTCTTATACCTCGCCTGCCAGAGGTTGATCGACTTCAACCGCTTGAAGATGCTCTAGACGCTATGCGACGAATCAATGAAGTAGATGCTCTTAGGGGGCATGGACCTGTGGTAATTGACAAGCGACATATTGAAGATAAGCGTACTCACGATAAAATCTTCAACGCATTAGCACCGTTTTTGAGTGAGGGACAGAAGGAAATAGCCCTTGTCATAGCAATATCCATTGAAGATGAATCAAGCCGAACTAATGCGTTAGCAGGCTTGGCCAAATACTTATCCGAACCACTGTTCAACCGAGCTTTTTGCGCTGTAAAAGATATAAGAAATGAAAGCGATAGAAGCAAAGCCCTATCCGTATTATTAATCTCCTTACCTCCATCTTTGCTGAAAAAATCATTCTTCACCACGATGAGACTCATGCAGGAATATGATCGAGTCGAGACCCTAATAGCACTGGCTCCCAAGCTCAACGGGGCACAGCGCAAAACAGCGCTAACTTTAGCGAACGGAATTGAGACAGAGTGGCTCCGAGTAAAAACCCTGTCAGCATTTATTCCTTTGCTGCCAAAATCGGCTAGAAAGCAGTCCCTGGAATCCGCTCTTGTCACCGCTAATGGCATCAATGATAATTGGGCTCGAGTTATGGCTCTGTCGGTGCTGGCCCCCTTCCTACCTGAGACCACTCGACATCCGATTCTCGAGTCGGCTTTAGCTACGGCGAAAGATATTCAACATGATTCCGACCGCGCCAGGTCACTGATAACCTTACTCCCACATTTATCTAAAACAATGCATCGCCAAGTGTCGATAATCACTTTCAACGCCGCAAAAAATTGCAGGGACACCACAAAAAGAAACAAGCTGTTAGCTGATTTGGCTCTCCACCTTTCCCCTCCGCTGATCGAAGATCTTTTTGAAGCGGACGACGAGACACGACAGAGTATTCTCGCAATTGTCATAGCCAAACCAGTATCAGCATTACCCGCGCGAATATTGAAAAGACTCCTTGAGACCTCGATGGAAATTTCGGAGGATAAGCAGCGAGCAGAAGCATTGACCGCGCTCGGCGTCCCTTTTGCAGCCCTTTCGCCAACCGAGCTCTATCCAATTTGGCGTAGTTTCCTCAAATTTTCCGCGACTAAGGGGCGAGATAGATTACTTCGTGATTTGGCAACGCTTGCTCCCATAATCGCAAAACTGGGTGGAAAGGTGGCAGCAGTGGAAACTGTCCATGTGATTCAGGATGTGGGCCAATGGTGGGAGTGATCTGGGCATGCCATCTCGGAAATTTTAAGAAAAAGACCCAGATGCCACGATGTACGCTGCTTACTGAAATGACTACTCGAATCTGCGGAGGTGTGGCCGGGTTTGCTGATGTTGAGATTGGTCACCCATAGCACGCCGACGATGGATTTAAACGCCGGCAGACACGAAAGGCCGTTATCGGACAAAAGTGCCAAAAAGCTTATGGAACTAATCGACTTAGAGCATCTATGTTCGTTGTTAAGCGAACGTACGGAATAATCAGGTTGATTCGGCAATGACCTGGAGCGTGACAACGCTGTTTACTAGTTTCTTGGATGGTCCTAGCCGGCGTCTTTAGCCATAGAGGACACGGCCCCTTCTTTACGCTTTTTTAGAAGACGGCTGATCTGTTTGTTTTTCTTTTCCTAGCATATCTATAACTGCAAGAGCAGCGCTCACAATTGCGATAGGTTTACCATTTAGGGCCGCAGCGAAAAAATCGAGAACAGAGCCTATGACAACAAATACTTTTTCAACTTGTTCAATTCTCTCAAAAAATATATTTATTTCGCTTGTGGCATTATTAATTTTCTCAAGATCATCTTTTGATTCAAGTTCAAAAATCCGAATCGTATCAGAGCGCAGATCATTTCTTTTCTGCCTAAACTGCTCCTGAATTTCGAGAAGAGCGTCATTATTTTCATCATCAGGATGATCGTATCGATATTTCTTGATAGCATTAAAACTTCGGTTCGCGCAGGCTGCAAGCTTTTCGTTTTGAGCGATCAAATTGGCTCGGGTCGGTTTTTTAGCCATGATGATTTACCCCTTAATATTGTCCACACTATCACGAAGATCTTGCGCCTTCTTCACTAGATCCAAAACACTTTTGAGTTGTTGTTTTTTATCCAGTGTTTCGAAATTCTCTGCAAGCTGTGTATTCGCTTGCTTGAAGGCATCTACTGTCGCTCTAAACAGCATCACAGATTTTTCAAGTTCCTTGGCTTGCTCTGTTTGTTTTTCAGCGCTTGCTTGGGCTAGCCTAATAGGAAGACTTTTGGGGATGTCACTGACAGACGAAGTAATTGATGCATACCTTAGGCTTTTAGACATAGATGTTGACGCATCGATAGAATCTTCCAGAACTCCCTTTGTCGACTTGTCTAGCCATACTGCCAACATCTCTGCAGCATTATTTATAGGGATTTTACCTTCAGTGATAACAGCCCTGGTTTTATTTTTCACGAAGTAATATGTAAGTATCGACGAGATATTTTTAAGCGCCCCCGCGACATTTGAAACTTCTTCCTTTTTAAAAATTTCCGTGCCATCTTTTTTCTTTAAGCTTTCTGCTGACGCACTGATACTTTTAACTTCGCCATCCAAAAACTCGGTATTTTGACTAGCGAGCTTTGCAAGGGCGGTTGAATAATCCGCAATAGCAGTAGCGTACAACTTGGCGATATCATTATTCTCCGACGTACGCTTACAAAGATCCGATGCAGACTTGACTGCATCGACATAACTATACTCAAATTGTTGCGTGATCTTGGTTGTCATCGCCGCTTGAAAACAAGTCGTATATACTTCTTCTGTTATTCCATTGAAGCTATCAGAAAGACTCTTACCGCTCACTCCAAAATCTTGAATTGTTTTAACATTATAGCCGCACCCAGATACACACAATAAAAACGATAACAACGCAAAAACTCTAAAGACACTCATAACACCTCCCTTATAACCATAGACTAGGCCACGCCATGTTGAATATCAAATAGAGGCTTCTGCCCATACATATCAATTGTGGCACGCTGATATAACACAGGAGATAGAAGACTATAAGCTCTTTTTTTGCAAGCGAAGGTGCTAACTTTTCAAACACCTCTCTAGCTCAAAATGATATAGAGTGAATGCTGATTCGTTCTAAGTGAATTGTTGGAAAGTTCAGTGGAGATCAGCTACGGCAATTGGTCCCGAGTCCAACGAAACCCCTTTGGCGCTACTTGCTGAACGGACTTCAATGCTTCGAAACGTCCAAGGCAGCGGTGGGCAGATGGATACAATTACTCACATAGGCTCATATAAAGAGCGCCCGAACCCTAGTATTCTAAGGATCTATCGGAAAACTGGCATGCACCAATTTGTTATCTACAACTCACTCACATGACTCTGATCATGTAACGACGCCATCTGCTCATCAGAACAAGCATTCGATTCGCAGCATTCTCCGCGTATCTCGCCCAAGCCATCGACCACTTGGTAAGCTATGGAATCGCACACAAAAGGAACATTAGAATACCGGGGCTCATTCTGGGACACACGACAGCTACTACCGCGAAGATCTGGATTAGAGCTTCAACCCGCTGGCCAGTCACCCTCCTTCGGTTAATTAACCAAGCCGGGCGAGACTCTTAGAGTCCTACAATCCAATTCAGCTAAGGCATCCCGCACTTTGGGCAAAATCTCAAACGACCTTGGTGGAGGATTCCGACTGGTAATGGATTATCAAGCAACTTTCATTTACTCGGCCTCCTCAGTCAAAGCGTCTGACGGTCATCTCGCTCGCACTTAACCTTGAACAACCCTACGAACTCTCTTGTCTCGGCGAAACGCTGGTACCGCCTGGAAAAACGTCTTGGGTAGCTGGTTGCTCAGAGTGAAAATTTATCACGGGCAAAAATTCCGTTTCGTAGAGTGAAAGTTACCAAGTGCACGAAGACTGTTGGCCAACGCAATTTGTCAGCATAAGGCGAAAATCCGCTTCGGCGCCTCACAGATAGAGCAACGGAACAGCCCACGCGTTGCCGGCACCCAAAGGCGACATCTTTGTGCCGGTATCAGTTATTGGATTCAAATCTACGTGACGAATCGTCACGCTCGCACTGCCAACCGAAACATAGTGGCGGAATACCTGAAGGCGATTTTTCCCGGTTCGCCATTCAGTCTCGATCTCCTCAGGCTGGAATTAATCGAGAAATGGGCTAGAACATTCAGATTGATCCGACGCCCCAAGGGAAAATAGAGATGGGACAGGCACTGCTGGTCAAAGTCCGCGGGAGCTTAAACACAGGGCAGAATCAAGGACTCGCGGCAGCAGTCGGCGGCCCAGCCTTGGAAGAAATCCTGAAGATTCCCGCTCAACCAGCGATGGCCGGCGCGGCAAGCTTGACGGTGGCGCAAGGCTCAACGTGGTACCGAGCGCTACTGCCGCCTACGATTAACCCTTGGGACGCCGCCCATGCAATGCTATCCCAGGGGGCAGCATTCGCGGCCACGGGTGGTGCGCCTATCGAGTTCGTCGAGCCGGACACTGAGCAAGAATGGTTTCCTGACTCGACAAAGGCTGCGCAAGCGTTTTCAGCAGCAACCTGCAACTTTCATCCTCAGGACGAGTCGGGTCGCAAGGCCGTATCAGTCTCGGGCAATGACTGGCATCTTCAGAACCAGTATTCGCAGCTTGCCCTTGCGAGAAGCAGCGTCACCCCGGCAGATCAACAGGCCACCAAGATTGCTCACCTCGACACTGGCTATGACCCGAATCACGCCACCCTGCCACTGCACCTTGACACACAGAATCAGCGCAACTTTCGAGATCAAGGCCGTCCCAATGACGCCACCGATCGCACGCCGGACGGATGGACAGCCATTCGCAACCAAGGACATGGTCACGCTACGCTAAGCCTCTTGGCAGGCAACCAGATAAAGAACGCTCCTGTATCGCAAGGCTTTGCCGACTTCATTGGTGGTGCCCCTCACGCGACCGTCATTCCAATACGCATCGCGGATTGGGTTGTGCGGTTCTCGACCAGCACCATGGTCCAGGGCTTCCAATACGCGGTGGACCAGGGAGCGCACGTTTTGTCGATGAGCATGGGTGGCCAGACTTCACGTGCCCTTGCCGACGCAGTCAACCTGGCCTACGAGAACGGCCTGTTCATGGTCACAGCAGCAGGCAACAATTACGCCAAGTCACCAACACCTGGCTCCGTCGTATTCCCTGCCCGCTTCAAGCGCGTACTCGCTGCCTGCGGCGTGATGGCTGACGGTCGGGCCTATGCTGGCCTGAGCCCGTTCACCATGCAGGGGAACTATGGGCCGGCGTCGGCGATGCAGACAGCAATGGGCGCCTTCACGCCTAACGTGCCATGGGCGGAGTTTGGATGCGACAAGCTCGTCAGTATGGATGGCGCGGGCACCTCTTCCGCAACACCGCAGTTGGCCGCCGCCGTGGCTCTGTGGATGGCCAGGCACGCCCAGGCGCTCACTGCTTATCCCGAGCCATGGATGCGAGTCGAGGCAGCGCGATGGGCGCTGTTTCGATCTGCGCTGCAGACCACGGCGGCCATGGGCAAAGAAGAAACGCTTGAGAAGATTGGACGAGGGGTGCTGCAGGCCGACGCAGTGCTTCAGTTCGCGCCCCCCGCCGCAATGGATCTCCTGAAAACCTCAGCAGCGGAACCAAGTTGGGGCTGGCTCAATCTGATCTTCGGTATCGGTGGCGTCAGTCTCGTCCCAGGGCAGAAATCTGTGGTGAGTGAGATGTTTGCGCTCGAGTTGACGCAGATGGCACAGCGCAACCGATTGGTGGATGAGGCAATCCCGGACAGCGATGCCTTCACCAGCGTCGCGCCGGCCATGCTCAACCGCTACCTCGAAGCAGCACTCGATGCAGGCAATCCATCGGCTCCGTTAAAAGCTTTCCTGGAGCACCACCTCGGTCGTAAGCAGGCCGCCACAGACGTCAGCCCTGCCGCCGCCCCAGGGCCACAAATCGAGCGCAAACCCAAAGTGCTGCCCACTCCACCGCGACGCCTGCGGGTGTACGCGCTAGACCCTTCCATAGCCAAGACACTGAACTCCGTCGAGATCAACGAGACCGTCATCAGCATCCCTTGGGAGGAAGACCTCAAGCCCGGCCCGGTCGGCGAATACCTTGAAATTGTTGACATTGACCCGGCATCTGATCGCCTCTACGACCCGGTAGACCTGAACGAGCCAAAGCTGCTGGGTCAAGACGGATGGCCGCCCTCCGAGGGCAACCCGGCTTTCCATCAGCAGATGGTCTATGCCGTTGCAATGAAAACCATCAAGAACTTCGAAGAAGCACTTGGCCGACGAGTTCTTTGGGCAGCGCGGTGGGCAAAAGTCACCGACAAAAAAGGTCAGTCGCAGTACAAGGCCTACACCGTGCGTCGCTTGCGGGTCTATCCCCATGCACTGCGCACCGACAACGCCTATTACAGCCCTGACAAAGTTGCGTTGCTATTCGGCTACTTCCAGTCTCAATCCGACCCAACCGGTGCAACGCCAGGCGGCACGATGGTGTTCTCATGCCTTTCCAGTGACATCATTGCCCATGAAATGTCGCACGCGCTGCTGGACGGGTTGCACCGCCGTTTCCAAGACGCATCGAACCCTGACGTGCCGGCCTTCCACGAGGCCTTCGCCGACATCGTAGCCATCTTCCAGCACTTCTCAATTCCTGAGCTGGTGCGTTTTCAGGTTCAGCAGGCTCGCGGAACATTAGACGCAGCCCGCCTGCTGGGCTCGCTTGCCAAGCAGTTCGGCGAGGGGACGAACCGTGGGGGCCCGTTGCGCGACTATCTCGACGAGGGCGAGAAGCCCAAATATCCCGACGAGATTGATGTGCATGCGCGAGGCTCAATCCTAGTGTCGGCGGTGTACGAAGCGTTCCTCAGCATCGTCGACCGCCGTACGGCAGATCTCATCCGTATTGCCACGAATGGCTCCGGCCTCCTTCCTCAAGGTGCCCTCCCTCACGATCTGGTCGAACGACTGACGGAGGAGACCTGCAAGACTGCCCGGCACGTCCTGCGCATGTGCATCCGCGCGTTGGATTATTGTCCCGCTGTCGATATCACTTTTGGCGAGTATCTGCGCGCGCTCATCACCGCCGATATTGATCTGGTCGCCGTGGACAGATTCCACTACCGCGTCGCTTTCATGGACGCATTCCGAAAACGCAACCTCCTGCCGCGAGACGTGCGGACGGTCTCAGAGGAGTCGCTCGCCTGGGGCACGATCGCCAATTCGCGGCCCAAGTGGCTGGCTGAGTTGGTGAAGGACCTTAACTTCGGCTGGGACCTCAAGCTTAATAGAGAGGAAATACAAAGGCTCAACGAAACTAATCGCTGGACGCTGTGGAGGCGTCTTTCCGACCTTCTAAAACGTAATCCCGAGCTGTACGCGGAGTTTGGCCTGCTTCCCGGTGTACCGAGGTTTTCAGCCGATGGGGAGGTTGTGGAAGATGCGGCCGAAGGCTGCACCACTTTCGATGTGCCCAGCGTTCGTCCTGCACGCCGTGTGACGCCCGATGGCGGCTTTCAAACCGAGGTGGTTGCGACGATCCTGCAACGCCGTCGCGTCCCTGTTGACCCGAATAATCCGGATGGTCCGCAGATGTGGTTCCGCGGCGGTACGACGCTTATTCTGGATCCGCGCACGAACTCCAGCGAAGTACGCTACGCCATCGTCAAGAACTGTGGCAGCGAAAGCCGCCTGGCCAGGCAACAACAGCAGGCGTCAATCGGATCCCTGAGCGCTCTGCAAGCACTCTATTTCGCGACGAACCCGGGCGAGCCGTTCGCGCTCCTGCACGCCTACAACGGAGGGTTCGGTCATGCCCACTAAGAACCCGGGCTTCACTATCCGCCACTACTGCCAAGGCATCGGTGACTGTCATCTGCTCCGCTTTGAGAAAGACAGTGGTGACCCTTACTGGATGCTCATCGACTGCGGGATCCACACGTCTATCAAGGGAGGGTCGCAAATCATCGACGACATAGTCGCCGACCTTCACCAACAGACCGGCGGCAAAATCGATGTCCTGGTGCTGACGCACGAACACACTGACCACATCTCCGCTTTCAGGGAATCCTCTAACCGATTTGCAAACTTCAAAATCGACGAGGTGTGGATGGCCTGGACGGAATCACCGACGGACCCCGACGCTCAAGACCTGGACAAGTTCAAGCAGCAGGCCCTGAACGCGCTCTCCGGCGCTAGCCGACAGTTGCATGGCGCGTCCCACCTGGACGCAGCACAGCCGACTGCGCCTCTGCGCGAAGGCATAGACGAGCTCTTGGCCTTCAGTTTCGGAGCCCAGGGTGAAACGGTACGCGGTATGCGAGATGCCGCCAGCCGGCTCGCCAGCAAAGGAATCAAGTATCTCGAACCCAAGCAAGCGCCGCTCAACATTCCCAGCACACCTGCGATACGAGCGTACGTCCTTGCTCCGTCCCGAAATCCTGACTACCTCAACATCGTGGACCGCGTTGGTGAGCGTTACCAGATGGCCAGCGATGAGGACGGGCTCCGCGTTGCCGAGACGCTCACAAGCGCATTCTCTGCAGCTGCACCAGAAAGCGACCTCACTGACCCGACAGCTCCCTTCGACCCCTGCCTGGGCACCCGCCTCACCGACGTCGAGCGTTCAATCAAGCCGCGCAATCCCGTTTCCGCATTCGCGTACTCGCATTACTACGGCCCGAGTGAGCGGTCGCCCCTCATTGCCTCCAAGAAACACGTGCGAACCGATGACGCAAACGAGACCGATCAGGCGTGGCGCAGGATAGACTTCGACTGGCTAAGTTCCGCCGGCACATTGGCGATGCAGCTAGACAACAAGACCAACAACACGAGCCTCGTACTCGCCTTCGAGATCGTGGACACAGGTCGCGTTTTTCTCTTCGCAGCCGATGCGCAAATTGGCAACTGGCTGAGTTGGCAGGACACGGACTGGGAGATGTCAGATGGGTCCATCGTGACTGGCCCGGACCTGCTTAAAAGAACCGTCTATTACAAGGTGGGTCACCACGGCAGCGAGAACGCGACTGCCAAGGCCAAGGGCCTTGAGCTGATGACGAGTGAGGATCTCACCGCCTTTGTTCCCACCAATGAGCACGATGCAAAGAAAGTGAAGTGGGGCGAGATGCCCTACCACTCACTCATTGCGGCACTTGAGGCCCAGTGCGGCCCGCGGGTTGTTCGCGCTGACAACCCAAAACTCCTGGAAGGCAAAGCTCCCTTTGAAACACCTTCCGGGTCCATCCACGCGGTCCGGGTAGGAACCGTCGGTAACGGGGGCGACCAACGTAGAACATGGATCGAGTTCGATGTTGCGTAGCACCGGGGGGTAGCGCGTCACTACAAGAACCAGTGGTGATTCAAGGTCAACGTTTAGCGTCGCAAGTCGAACAGGACATGGAAGCAAGGCACCACCTAGCTGCTAAATTGCCCTGTGTGTACCGTGAGTGTCCCCCGCCATCACACAAATTTTCTGGAGAACAACAGCATGGAAGCCACCCCGATAGACCGTTCAACTGCAACGCGTTACCTGGCAGCACTGGGCATATCGCTGCTGTTCAACCCTTCAAGCCCTGCCTTCGCCTTCACCCCCGACCTGCATTCGGCCTACGCGCTGAAAGCCGCGCAGGCGTATCAGATCTGCACGGGGATAAAGCTGCCTGCGCATTTGGGTGAGGCGTTGGCCGAAGGGACGGATGCAGAGGATTCAAGCCCGCTGACACTCCATCAGCGCATCACCAACTGGCACTTCTACAACCGCAACAAAATGCTTAGGCCATTCTGGTTCGCCAATCGCAGCCTGGATGTGATTTTTACCAAACGCATTGAGGCGCTGGACGAGCTGCTGGCGAAGCCCGATGCCGACCCGGTTGAGGTGTACGAGCAGGCGGGTCGGGTATTGCATTACATTCAGGACATGAGCGTACCCGGCCATGTGGTGCCGGCTTACCACGCCAAGTTGCCGGGCAATCATCCCGATCCGTTTGATGAGTTCGAGAGCATTGAAGCGCAGCCGGTGTTCGGCTTGTCTGACGCGCAATGTCAGGAACTTCGCGATGAGGTGGGTAAAGCAGACGCCTCCCCTCGGCGCTTTTTGGATGACGCTGCGACAGCAACCTTGCAGGCGATAGAGCAGATAGACGCGGCCGGTAAACCTATCGTTGACGGTGCGTGGAAAGCGTATTGGGTGTATCCCGCCCGAGACACCGATGACGCCCGAAAAGGCTGGGGCGAATACGGTACCTGTGAATTTTCCAAGGGTGTTGGCAAAGCCGACTGCAAGAGTGAAAAAGAGCTTGTTGCGTTGTTCGATCAGCAGTCTCAGCAGGCCCAGAAAAATTCGGTGTTGATGCTGCTTTATCTGCAAAAGAGGCTGGCCGAGCCTCGCGAAAAAACGCCAGCGCAGTAGCGTATTAAGCCCGATTTCGCCCCCCCATCCCGGCAAAACCAGGAAACCTCCCCCTCGTTGACTCAACTGTCATCGGTGGTCATATGCGCGCCTAATTCGGGTGCCCCCCTGCGGCCGTGTATGGGGTGAAACGTGAATGCCCTTATCAAGCGCTGTCAAACTCGGCGCCTCACGAAAATGGTCGTAAATTCGCAGAGCCCCGGACTCAAATCCTTCGCTCAGTGTCAGACTACCTACCCGTGCGTGGGTCGAAAGAGTAGCTGTGGCTGCAAAAACGTTTTCCGCAGCTTCATTCTGACTGGCTGGAACAATAGGCGACCGATTAGATCGGTGCCTTCAACGACCGCAATGGGTCGACCGCGGCTCTTCGCGACAGGCAGCAATCGGCCAGAAGCTGCCTCTCGGGGGCACCTAACAGCGTCACCAGCCACCTCCATCGACGCCATTAAAATGGTAATCCCATGTACTAAATTTTTTGAGAGCTTCGGCTTTCTAAGTCCCCGTAGCGTCAAGGCTGATACTCTACGCCACTGATATCGTTCGGCGCTTCGACTTAACCTTTTTTAACGCACAGCGTTCTCTCGACCAGCTTGGCCATCTATAGTTTGTGCACAAGTAGTCCAGGGTACGATGAGAGGCATTAATAGTGATTGATAATACCACCCGTGAGTTAGTACATGCGCGACTCCGCCTCGCTCAGGCTTTACTCGAAGAATCGGATCAGCTTGAGGGTTTTGAGGGGTATGCGATGGATACCGCTAAATATTGGCTCCATGCGCGCCATGAAAGAGAGGCGCTTGTTACATATTTGTTGTTAACCTGTTTCGACATACTGGGCAGAAAAGAAAAACATCTGACATTCGCCGACTGGGTGAATAGTAAAAAAGACATTCACATTGCTCAAAAGCAGATTGCAGTCGATATGGAACGAGATGGAAATGGAGATGACCCGCTTGGATTGACCAAGCTTTTGCTAGCAAAGCATTCAGAGATCTTCGGGGTAAAGAACTCTTTTTACTCCGGCATGGATACGTTGACAGATAATGGAAAACAAAAACTTTTTTGCTCGATACATTTGGGCTATCTCCCTGGACACTGCAATGAACCCAATGTTAGCTACCCCCTCGAACCTATAGATGATCCCGCGAAGGAGCTTAGCTTAAAAAAAGCACACATTTTTAAAAAAAGAAATAATTTCACCCATAATCTTGAGCAGTTTCAGATGGCATCTATGCCCATGCATACCATGGGCGTAGATTACCCCGCAGGGTCTTGGATGGCCAAGCTAGAAGATGGAAAAATTACATACTGGGGAGTTCACTCGGATCGAGTGCCGTATGAAAGTGGCCATTATCATTTCTCACTAAGTCAATGGCCGTTCGTATTATTTGAAGTTTTGTATGAGGCTATCAATATTCCATTCGACATAACTAATATTGATCTGAAATTTTATCTCTGGGTTACTAGTACTAAAAATCAAAAAGCCATGCGGCTTCCGTACGTCCCCCATTCTATTTTCAAATGCGCTTCAGAAAATTGGGCATTTGTAGAATCCCTCGATGATGAGTGGCCAAATTCTGCCGTTCCTGACCGGTAGCTTTGGGTCCAGGCTGTGTGAAAACGTTTTGGATCAGGTTTTATAGTCAGGACTGGAGCGAAAATCGCGCTCCTACGCAAATTTCCGGTCTGCTGATTAACCAAACGCTGGGAGATTTTACGTAGCAACGCAGACTTCAAAACGGCGCATGCGTTTTCACACAGCCTGGGTCGGTTCCGGCCTGTCTCTACCGCAATAAACGGCAAAAAAGCAGATGTTTGATTATGAAGCAGTTAAACCCAGAATATTTACTAAAAGAAAATGTACATGAAGAAGCTAAGTAATGATTTCAGTGGAGCACTCCGAACGTTTGTGTACTTCATGGCAAGTGGAAGCCACTACATGCTTGAAAACGTGGAGTACCTCGACATTTATGGCTCTGAGCCGAGTGCAATTGAGATGGTCTTCGCGATATTCGCGAACGTAATAGAGATGGACAGTGAAGGCAACGTGCTCAATTTCACCTACGCCCAAAGGAGAGCGACTGACTACTTAAGGTCATACTGCGACCCATCTTTCATAGTAACGCCGCCTCTTGAAGACTGGGAAACTGAGCTCTTTGGGCCGCCCTCACTCGGACGCTAAGAAATGGCTTTAGCTCGCAGACACGAGGGACCGGAAAGGGGCGAAAGTATCCAGCCGGATGGCCGCTTTGGACGAAAGCAGCCTCTCATGACAGGCTGCTATCGGCCGAGGCTGTGTAAAAACGTTTTTCAGCGCAATTGGAGCCCAGTGTTGGACTGAAACTCGCGTTTCTACGCAAAATCCAGATCGGCTGAGCAGCCGATAATTTTCAGATTTCGCATAGACGCGCAAACTTCAATTTTGACGAAGCGTTTTTACACACTCTGGGCCAGAAGCGGCCCTTCACGACCGGTTAAAATCCTTGTTGCATAGGGCTAACAGGGCATGCTCATAGATTTTAATAGACTCAGCCACGTAAACCTCGTGTTGATTTCCTATCAACCCGGCGCGTCAATGACTCTTCACATGAGCCTCACAATCCGGAGCTTTCAGCGATATTTTCGCTCATATTCCGAATAAATCTCCTAGCTTTGTGGACACAATGTGGACACTCCCTGTCCGAGTGAACACATCGCCTTGCAGCTAATCGACCTATTCGTCGTCCACGTCTTCTGGGGGGAGCCTAATAATTGTGGCGCACTCTCCGTCCAGCCGTACCGATACCCCATTCGCGCTAACGCTTCCTACAACCGTTCCGTAAGGCTCCTCCCAAGGTCGATGCTGCATTACTTTTTCACTCGGTACGCTGACGCGCTTACCGTGTCGAAGCTTGCTGATGTCCATAGACTTCCTGAGTGATAAAAAAACAATGCTCATCCTAACCTGACAAGGTGGTGATGTTCCGCCGATAAGGAACCGATGTACGGCCTCGAAATGAGAAACATTCTTACCGATAGCCCGATTAGAAATCGTCGTTGAAAACGATCCAACGGTAGCCATGTTACTGGTTGAAATCTTTGCGGAGATCGGCCTACGCTCATCCAGAACGATATATCCCGATCCTGCCCCATTCAACGGAAGATATAACATGGACATATGGAATAACGACCCAGTAAAAAATTTTGCGCGGAAGTACATAGTTCAACTAGGCCAAAGTGATGACTTGCCAAAAATAATCAGTGGGTTCGAGTTATCAAGGGACGATAATTTCAAAATAACCCTCAAGGTGGGTTCCAGTGCGACCGATAGCCCCAAAATGAAAGAGATGCCTTTGGGGCATGTTTACATTTCCAATAACACCATAGAGCTAAAAGGAAGACTTGGAAGCGGCATGATCGACGGCGTCACCCTCCAACATGTCCATACAGAACTTTCACCACACAACAGAGACACGGCGACGACGTCTCGATACAGCATTAATCGAGTTGAATACAAATTCAGCGACAAACCGATAAATTTCACACTAGACCGAATAGCCAATCTACCTTCCCACTATCAATGGCCTCACGGGTTCAAAGAAGAAAAATCCAGTAAGTACAAGAGAACCTTTACCGGAGAACCACCAATTACGATAGAAATGGATTCACCCGGCCTCACTAATTTATCAAGTTCCTGCGCAAGACTTTCACTAGGAGGTCACACTGTATTCATCGGCACGATGGAAAGCGAGGAAATCCCCAAAGCAAAAAATCCCGGCTATATTTTTTATACTGGAAGTCCCGACTGTGCAACACGCGAAGCGATTCGCAACAGCCTAGCTTTTGCCTTCGGTGTACCGCTCGTACACTTTGGCAGCTGTTTTTATAACGATAGCGGTAACTTGATCGCATTCGAAGCACTAACACCTATGACTATGGGCGATAGAGCATGGAGCGTACCTTCACAGCCCTTTGCCCCGATAACATCTGATTATTATAATTTAGATATAAGCAAACTAGAAAGCCTCGTACGTGCTTTTTTTGACAACTATGACAAACATTACCTTCGCAACTTTCTTTTCCGCTTATGGCATGCAGAATCCTCCCCATACTTCATGAAGCCAGCTTATTACGGATCAATGATAGAAACCATTCAAAAGCGCGAGATTAAAAATACCGCGTTGTCAATTAGCCATACAATCATACCACCCAACGATTATAAAAAAATAAAAAAAACTCTTACAAAATTCCTGCAAAAACAGAAAGTAGATGCAAATTTAATTCGCCTGCTTCAGTACAAAATCGACAATGGCAACGATGCTTCACAACGAGTTATTGCAGAGCGTTTCTATACAGCCCTAGGATTACCATTAGGAAACCTTGAAAATACTGCCTGGAGCAAACGCAATGATGCCGCCCACGGAAATGAAATTATTTCCGGAGACGAAATTGATCTTATTCGCCAAACTAAAATATTAAGAGTTATTCTTGCAAGAATCATCTTAAAGCTAATAAACGGCAGTGAGCATTACATCGACTACTACACATACGACCATCCCGTTAGGAATTTAGATGAGACCATACCTGAAACTCCATTGAACGCTTAAACAATGGGTTAAGGGCGTTATTAAATTGATCGTTGATCAAGGAAAGTTTTACGGATCGCCATCGAATAGGGACGGCGTACTGGCGATCCTGACCGATGTGATCGGAGAGCTTCTGAAATACAGCAACTAGCCTCTCAGGCCCAGCTGACTGGGGTTGTAGTAGCGGCATGCCGGTACATGGCATAGCTATTCAGTGCGCAATATTCGCGCCATCCAAATTTCAAAAAACCCGAAAATCCCTCTTTTTTTCTTGGCCGTACCTTATAAACCGAGCTTCTCACATTTTGCTACGATGAGTGCCCATGCCTCACAACTGCGGATTGGCTTTTCAGTTTTTTGCAAAACCTTGCACTCCGTGAAACATCCAATCCTCCCGCAGAGCCCCCAGCGGGCTTGGGCCGGGCTATTGATTTCTACACACCAACCATTTGCACAAAAAACGGATGCGGAGCCCGTCGGCGGGAGGGGGATAAGTGCATTTTCAGATGTTTTTTTTCCCCCTGACGATTTCGGACTCGATTGTCCATGATTGGCAGAGAGGTCCGAAAAGGACCAATAATGTCGTCCGCCTAATTTGAAACTTAACTCAATCGAGAGGATTCGCAATGCGTTGTGACCGAACTCCCTCCCCTCCACTGCGACAAACGGATTATCGTCCATGTGCACGCGGTGCCGACGCCCCCGATTGCGCAGGCGTCGTCGAGTCGTAACGAAGGGTTGTAGAGACAGTGTTGCAACGTCAGTCAGACGATGACATGGCCATCAGGTTTTCTCTTGTAGCGCTGCCCGAGGTACTTTTTGAAGGGGAGAATGGCGTTCTCGCTATCACCTATGATGTGCACCATGGATTGGGCTGCCACTTTGGCATTGAGCTCTGCGACGGTGGCTTCATCAACCTCATTTCTGCCCGGCGTGAACCGTTCGGAATTACAGATGATATAGCCGATCCTCGGTGAGATCGGGTAGTACAAGTCAGCATGCTCAGGCGCCGCGAACTCCGTCTCTGAGACACAAGAGTGCACATTGACTACGGGGTTATCAGACGTAATAAAAGGCACGCTCGTGTTATTCACCAGTAATGCATGTATATCTTCGTGGCGACTTACGTACAGGCTAAAGCCGATACTCATCCCGAACATGTAGCTCATGAACCACCACGCATGCGCCATCGCATCGGCCACTTCAATCTCCAGGGCAGTACTCCGGGGTTGAACCTGGACCACACCATCTCGAAAAGGCTTTGTGCGGGATATCTGGTGACCGAAGAACATCATGAACTCGATCATATGCTGTTTATCCTGCAGGACATCGAGCTGTTCATCAGCGAGCGCTGCCAACACTGGCAACGCTTTTTTCTCATGGGAGGCGTGGAGGTTTTCTAGTAGGTTGCACTTTAACGCATGTAGACGCTGCTCGGTTTCCTGGTCCTTAATACCAGACTTATGATAAATGCTCTCAAGCTGCTGTATCTTGAGAAAATCATTAAGGTACGACATGTGCTGTTGATGGAGATGATCAGGGCTTTTTTGGGAGAAGCCTTTAATTATCTGAACGTCCCTCTTTGTAAGCGTGGTGGCCTTATAGAAGTAGTCGTCAGCGACTATGGCTAGAACGCTGTCGTGGGCGATCTTCCCAGTCTTCGTTGTGTAGAAAACATTCTTCGTGCCGCTGCCCCAGCGGGTCAGGTATTTCGCCCAGACGTAATGGTGACGCTTCTTGGCTTGGAGATCTTTACTCGACATGGGCGTCCGTTCCGTTTGGTGTTTGCTCGCAAGCTCTCAGCCTATGAACCTCCCGTCAAGCTGTTCGTTAATCCTGCCTGGGGGGCTGCTGGCATATAAACTGACCAGATGTAGTGACCTTCTGCCGATCACAGCGCACGGTGATCGGCAGAAAGTAGATGCTGACGTCGCGTTCAAAACATATTTATCTTGCAGACATAGTGCAAATCGAGCGCACCCGGATACCAAACCACAAAAGCACAAAGTTAAATTGGCTTCAACTTTGAATAAAACTCAACACTTAAGCTTGCATAATACTTAATAGGGCAACTCGGCTTTATGTCTGGCTCAGCGTGCTCATATATTGAAAACATCCCATTATCGGGCAAATTTGCGGAAATACAAAACAAAAGAATATCCTCCAACAGATAAAGCATATTATTCAAATAAGCATCAAGCTCTTGATGAATAGAAACTGATGACTCCTGCACATTAATTTTATTTGTTAGATTGTAACTCCAAGTCGGGAGTGAAAATTTATTACCAGGATGAAGTTTTGTGTTTTCTATCGTAAGTGACTGGCCTGGCCCAGGATGTTCGATAGCATTCCGGCACTCCGACAATCTACGAATCCAATGCAGGTCATTACCGAGAGTTAAAGATAGCTTATTTAAAGCAGGGCGATTCTGCTCCAGCCACTTTATATGCTTATCGAAATGCGCCTCGTCTCTTGCGCCCGAAGGCAAACCAGTAAATAGGCTTATTAATTTAAAGCAATCTATTAAAAATTGCTTCCCCACCAAAAGGAAGGATTTCGCGTCATTCTCTAAATTTTTTACTTTAGCGAGCGGTGGGATGGCGCGACTGGACTTGTTCTGCTCAATGATTAAATCGCACTTGTGCATAACATCATCAAGCTGCTCACGAATATTAGACTCAAACTGCGCGCACAGCAGTAGTTGTTCGTTTAGACTCCAAACCTGCTCTAAAAGCTTTGGCTTTATGGAGTCTATCGGAAAAACCTGATCAATAATGCGTTTAAACTGAAGAAATATCCGAGCCACATAGGGAGAGGCTGAGCCAAGCACCGCTATTTTTTCATATGTGTGCCCGGTATCTGGCTGGGTTTTTTGTGGATCCGTTGAATCGGCAGTCAATAGCTTATAAATACTGTTTTCTTTAAAGATCAATAGCAGCACATCATTAATGTTTTCCGTTGTTACTATCCCAGAACCATCAACCGAGTCCGGATCATTGATCGTTATAGAAAAAGCATCATCTCTCTTCTGCATAAATTTAAACTCTATTATCGATGATAAGGATCAATAGAAACCACAAACATTCTCACTACTTAAACCACCAAACTAAGTAATAGGATGCTCCACATAATAGGCAGCCAGCAGCTTCTCGACTTGCGGACTTTTACTTAAAATATCATATATCCCCAGTGCCGCTATATTTGCATGCAACGCCTGAATCTGAGTAGATGGCTCGTCCTTGTATCTGGCACCTGTTGCACAATGCGCCATTTTAATTAAATGATCATTAATGACCACTCCATGCGTTTCATGAAGCATGGTCGCCAAGTTGCTAAGATCATGACCTTTCGCTCCCTTTGGATAGGTCGACCCAGCTATTTCCAGTATACCTTTCAGCGTCTTTTCAACGCACTGTTGTGCGGCCCATCTGGCTTGGACGTAGCGATCTTCCAGGATCTCTTGGGTGGAGCAATTATAGTCGTCTCTTGCAACTGCCAAAATATTTGTACAGGGCAAATTATTTCGCCACTGAATGCTTTCCACTGCGAACATATGAAATTTAAAGTGAGCTTCGATCTCAGAACTGGAAAGGCGATCAACCATTCCTTGAGGCAAATCTTCAACAAGCGTCAATATATTCATGCTTGGCAAAGTCGCCTTAGCTCCTTTACTAATTCCTTTATTATTTAAATTTCTGTCCGCAAAAAAATTTACTGTCCCATACCACCCTGCTAGCCGAACGCGCCAAATTGTACGACCAAGTAGTGCAGGTACATATCCCAATTCGAAATAGGAATTCAATCGATTTCCGAGCGTCTCCTTATACCAGCGAAGAGCTTTGGCCATCAGAACATCGCCCTGAAATCCGGGCTGATTCGCCAATTCGTCTGCCGGCAAAGCTAACCCGCCCCAACCGAACGCTTCCCAGAACTTTCGTCCTACATGAAGTGGTCTTTGAAAGGGCTTCAACTCCTCCGTCGCCAGGAGATCATCAATTGCGGCCATAAGCTGCTCAAATTCAGCTTCTGACTTCGGATAACCAGGCCATGTAAATTTTGCCACCGGAGAAGCTCCTTTGTAGATGAGATCTGTGAATGGAGGCTCTCGTGCATAGATAGTAAGTCCATATCAGTGCGCCTCCATCTGAGCTCGATTGTTTTTTACACGAATTCCCGAGGTTTCTTAGGTAGTGACAGATAACTTTTGGCTACTGCTTTTTTTGCATGCTTACTCCGGCGCCATGAGCACAGCTAGGCTCATTTTGATGAACTCCTCGTTCTTGTCTATTGTTTGCAGGGCCGCACGGACATTGCCGCCGGCCTCCTCCGATCCACGCTGCTCAACCCAAAGCGTCAGCTCCATGATGGCAGCCTCCAGGGCTAACTGATTTTCGTTGATTTTGAACAGCAAAGAAGGGAGCAGGTCTGAGTTGGGCATTGCGAATCCTCCGTGGAGGCTTCAGCTTAGCAGTAGAAATATTGAGGCGTGGCGGGCATGGGGTACTGACTGGATCGTGTGGTGTCCCACCGCATGGCGACGATGAAGGAAGCCCCGGGATGGACTTCCAGTAGGGTCGCGACACTTAAGGTCGTTTTAAACCTTTGACAGGCAGAAAACGGCCAAAAGCAGTGATTCAATGCGTCTGCAAAAGCAGGGCGATTCGGAAAGAGGCAGGAATAGATCTGAGTGATAAAAACGCCAGCATTGCCTAGCGCTTTTTTTAGACTAATAGGCGGCCTATTTCGGCTAGAAGCGGCTTCTCGAAGAAGATGGCTAGGGCCTGGACACGAACGGCAGTAGCCGGTCAAAAACAGGCCATGGACACGTTGGGAGCGACGTCGTAATCTCCATCCATATCATGTCGCTTTTTCTCCGCGCCTTTCAAGCTACTGAAGGAGTCGTCCATGGACATGGAGCTTTATCAGACGCAAGTGGAGGGAGGCATTACCCCGCTTGTGTCGTCTACTTATAGTTGGGCGTTATGAGGAGTCTCAGATGAACGTTCCGTCGAACAGAAACCCAGCGATCACGACCTCACGCAATCCCTTCGTGGCCACATCGCTGAATCCAAATGTCGCTACGTCACTCAATCCAAACGTCGCGACTAGCAAGAATCCGTTCGTTGCAACCAGTCTGAACCCGAACGTTGCGACCAGCCACAACCCAAGGGTGGCTACAAGCCTGAACTACCGGGTCGCTTCAAGTATCAATCCGAATGTTACTACGAGCCTAAATCCTAGAGTTGCCACCTCAAAGAATCCGAATGTTGTGTCCAATATTGATGGGTTTTACGCCTGGGATCTGAACCTTCATCAGTCCGGGTGCACCGTCCGAGCTAATAATCGAATTCAGCTAATCTTCGATCCGAGTGCAACGTTCTCGGGCGTGCTGGTATCGGTGCGAGACGACTACCTGAACGAATTCGATCTCGACAATTCTTGGGTGGGTTACTGGTTGCATGCACGAGAGAACACGTGGCTTCGCTACTCCCTTCAAAACCAATGGGTCGGCTTCTCGACCTGACGCCTGACCCTTCCATCGATAGGACTCGCAACCGCAAGCCGGGTCGAGCCTATCATGTTAAACGCTAACCATCTCAGGAAAGCCCATGCGTGTAATTGATAACGCAACCAAGGAACAACTGGACGTTTTACAGAGCAAGCTCTCCAAGGAAAAAAATGTTGGGATCGTGGATATTTTTGGAAACATGGTTCAGTACCATTTTTCGCTAGAGTCTAACGGGGAGATTATTGGCGCAGCAGCAATAGGCCCTTTCGGAGATGAGTCAGCAGAAATATTCAAACTCTACATAGATCTAAAACAAAGAGGAAAAGGGTTAGGGTTTTATCTACTCAAAAAAACTATTGAGTGCCTTGCAAAGAAAGGATTTAAAGAGGTTTTTATCGAGACAACATCAGCAAGCAGCCTGTTCTGGGAAAAGGCAAAAGCCTTCTACAACACGAAACAGTACGATTATAATAAATTTTGCATCATAATCGGCAGTTAGCAATGCGCTAAAATCGCTCACATCATTCGCTGGGACGGGCTAAGGTCCGCCCCCTAGCTTAATCTTTAGTGTTTGGGAAGCGGCAATATACTCCCGACAATAGGAACCACAAGAATAGTATGAAAGATGAAATACACGCCTCCGCCAATAATACTCTAAGAGGCGGTATTATGGATGATGAGATCTATGATGCGGATGTCATAGAAGCATTTGGCTCACAAAGAAAAAGTAGCATTGAACGCTATCTTGATCTACCAATCAAAAACCTTATAGCTCTTAAGCCTCGAGATTTCTACGCTCCAGGCTCCAGTTGGCGTAATGCTGCACAGGGATTGCATTGCCAAGGATGGGATGACGTTCGCGATGATATCGTTCGCTATTTTACATCTGATCTCCTAGATAAATCGTTCCCAGCTCCAAATTCGTCTCTAGAGCTGAGGATAGGATTCACGGGTGGTGCCATCTATTGTAGATTAGGAAATCACCGTGCTGTTGCTGCCAAAGCGTGGTTGGCAAGTGAGTATGGCGAAGAAGCAATTTTTAGAAAGGTGAAATGTTATTACCAGGAAATTTGTCCTCCGCTAAAGGAGTTAATGAATAAGTGCATGAAGGAAGGGTCTACCTTAAAGTACGCTTTTGCCTCATCCGAATGTGAGTACATTAGAGGTTTCGGTGTATCTGATTTATTTATGGTAGAGAGAAACCGTTCACGCATTGATATATACACTAAAAACACTAAGCGTGACACCTTGAAGCTTTTGGAGCCTAGTAAAAATCCAATTTGTCGATTTCTAAAATTAGATTTGCGATCAAGGTGTTTGCGTCTAAAGTTTCAAGAAGTTCCAGCTAGGCTCATTGAAATAATGCTTGATGAGAGCAAGGCTCTTGAATTGTTTAAATTGCATACCATAAAGAAAAAAAGTAAGTCTAGCTGATACCTATCTGCGAGCATTGGCTTGCGTTAACGACCAGATGTATCCCATCCTTTTCATGAATGAGGACGTCTCACCGTGGTGGAAGGAGCTTGCAACGCGCCTTCCTGCGGAGTTCACGAGTGCCGTCTTTCCCAACAATGAGTTTGCCGACCGAATACCTTAGCGTTGGTAGCGGCTTCTGGTTGGAGGCGGACACTCGGGCCGTGCAAAACTGCACTGGCTTCTTGACCGCCCCCTGGCCTATGAACTCAACCCAGTAAATTGCACTACTGCTGACAAGCTGTTCGCATTCGATTTGCACAGCGCACGCTGAAATGACGACCGGCAGAGATTGGCCGATTTCTGCCCCTCGTGACAGGCAGAAATCGACCCATTGCAGCCCTTCACGCCGGGCGACAATCGGCCAATAGCGGTCAGTCTAGAAGCCGCCCCAAAAGCCACGAGATGGTACGAATCCTCAGCCGTGTCACTTCCTGAAAACCACGACTCATTTGATATTCGGATATCTGATGTTCGTGGGTAGTGGATACCGAAGAAATCATGAATGACGCAGCATAGCTGCTCATCGCTTGATGCCCTTCATAACTATTCAGGAATTCCCATGGTGCCGTCGCTCAGCCTTAGCCATAACCTTTCAAACGCCCAGCTCGCAGCACGCAATGTATGTGCCTCCATGATCAGGGAGGGTTGAGCATGAGCATTCGTCTTCATGCCTTGGTCGTTGGAGCGAGCGGCATCATAGGCAATGCAGTTGTGGAGACCCTGGTGGCAGATCCGCAATGGAGTGTCCGCGCCCTGCGTCGCAGTCTGAACCCGGATGTCGCTTCCATCGAGTGCGACCTCACAGATGCAGCAGCTACCAAGACCGCACTGGCGGATGCCAGCGATATCACCCATGTATTTTTCGCGGCCTATCAGCCCAGTAGCAATGCCCTCATCGAGGCGCAAACCAATGCGGCCATGTTGCGCAACGCGCTCGACGGCTTGAAATCCGCCGGCGCGAAAGTTCAAAGGGTCGTGTTGTACCAGGGTGCAAAAGTCTACGGTGGGCACCTGGGTGGACCGGTTCCTACACCGTTTTACGAGGATGCTTCTCGGCACTTGGCGGCGAACTTGTACTTCGCCCAAGAGGACGTCCTGCGTGAACGCCAACTGGCAGGCGAGCTGGAATGGTCGATCTTGCGCCCCGATGCAGTGTTGGGCGACATCGCTGGCAATCCTTTCAACATCGCCATGGTCATCGGTGTTTACGCGGCACTGTGCCGCGAAGCCGGCGTGCCACTCAAATTCCCCGGTTCGCCACACACCTATCGTGGAATATATGCTCAATTGACAGACGCTCGCTGGCTTGGACGCGCAAGCCTATGGGCCGCAACTGCCGATAGTGCGCGCAATGAGGCCTTTAACTTAGTCGGTGAACCGTTCCGCTGGAATCACCTGTGGAAGAAGCTGGGTGAAGCCCTTGGCTTGCCGATCGATGAGCCACAACCGATGTCGATGAGCACACACATGGCTGATCAGGCAGATGTTTGGCAGCACCTCGCAGAGAAACACGACTTGCAACCCATACCATATGCACAGTTAGTGAACTGGGGGTTCGGAGACTTTGTATTCAACTTCCAACAGGACCTGTTATCTGACATGGGTAAGATTCGCCGTGCCGGTTTCACAGAGCCTATGCACACAGAAGTCGCGTTGCTCGAAATGATTGCTAGCTTGCGAGCAAAACGCTTTTTGCCGTGATGTGTTTGGTATCCACATTGACGTTCAAAAACTCTTCCACACAACTACGCCAAGACGTTGAGATCTTGGCGACTAACCTTACCTCGCCAGCAACACTTACTCTCCCTGACTATTGGAAAGCGTTCAAGCCCCGCTGAACGGCGGGCCTTGCTTCGATGGCGTGAAACCATTCTGCCAGTCGAGGATGGCTTTTCCAGTCCAAACGGTCGCGAACAGATGAAGCGATCGTAAATGCAGAAATATCTGCCATAGAGAAACGATCTCCGGCCATAAATTCCTCCGTCAGAAAACCCTCTGCAAAGATGAGTTGCTCGATGACGCGCTCGCTTATCACAGCGGCGGCATCGTCCAATCCCGCCTGACGTAGGAAGAATGCGGCGTGGCTAGGAGCGATAACGTCAGTCACGAAAAAGAAGTAGCGATCAAAAACTCTGACAGTTTCTGGGCCGGGCCAAATTGGCGCGAGCTGACCTGGAACTTTAGCATCAGCGTATTGGATGATCGCGTTCGACTGATTGATGATCAGCGCTGGCGTCTCCGAATGGTCGACCAGTGTAGGAACCTTACCGGCAGGATTGAGAGCCTTGTAAGGTATATCGCGCTGTTCATGTGCCCACAGATCCACTTTTTTGGCAGTGTAGGCAATACCCGCCTCTTCCAACGCAATTGCAGCCCGAAAACTGTTTCCTGTATTGGCGCCATACAGCTCTATCAAATTGTTCATAAGACACTCTTATAGAGTTCAGAGTCCAGGCTGTGAGTCAGTTGTTATGGCGTGACCAGAACGCGGTGGCTACGGCCAAACCCTGAGCCAGGAACTGGTTGGTAGAGGTGTCGTTTACACTGCCATCCGCATTGCGTGTGTAGGTGTCGATGAGCCTCTGAAACAGTTCGGTGTTCTGGCTGCCGCCCGACTTGATACCGGCGTAGTACTCATCAAGCGAAAGGCTGCCATCGCCAGACTTGTCGAAGGTCTTGAACATGATTTGTGCGTTGGCGTCGCTGACTCCAGCGCGATTTAGCTGCTTCACGAAATGGCTGAGATCGAGATCCTTGCCGCCGCCTGCTTGGACGAAAAGCTGTGGCGCCCAAGCCTCGCTAAGCGGCATGGAGCTTTTGTCTACTCCAACTTTGATGATGCCGAGACGCACGCCTTCATTCCCTTCCTCAACGGTAAGAGTGATGTTTTTCTCACCTCGGGCGTAAGCGGCAAGCCCCGGAAATTTCTCTGCATCAACCTGAGAGGCAGGATTCTTCGCCGCCTCGCTTAGAGTCACTACAGTGGATGGAGATGGTTCGTTGACGACGTCGGCTGGACGGTCAGTATTTGTAGTTACATCGGTTGTCTGGGGTGTCGGCCTGGAAGTAAACAAGGCTTGTTGAGAGTATGTACCGGCTGCATTGCTGACGCTTGAGACTGACATGCTGGAAGGCCCCACCATTGAGCTTACGTTGGACTATCAACAACATTGATAGCGATCGCTATTATTAAGGAGAATCTACCAGCTCAATGAAAAAATCAGCAATGCTTTTTTCTTTTTGGGGAGCGGAATATCGGATTCACGCGATTGAATAGAGCAGCATCCAGTAAGGCCCACAAGCTTTACAGCTCAACCCTGCTTGTTGCCACTCAGAGCGACTGCATTACGTCTGAAAGAAACTCAGTGAAAAGCCGTACTTTTTGCGAAGGTACCCGTCCGGCGGGATAAACGGCGTTGACCTCAATTGAATCCAGCGACCAGTCCGGCAACACCGAAATCAGTTGCCCAGAGTCCAGCTCAGCTTCACAGATCCAAGCAGACGCAATGGTCAATCCTAGCCCCGAACAAGCGCTGGCCAAGGCAGCCTCTGCCGAAGCGACACGGATACGCGGTGACATCTTCACCACAGTCGATACACCATCACGGCTGAAATTCCAGCCCGGACTTGCTGACCCGCCAGGGCCTGCAATGCAGTGAAAATTCACCAGATCCGATGGATGCTGAGGAGTGCCCAATGCATCCAAAAAGGATGGCGAGGCAACCAACAACCTGTGCTCAATCGCGAGTCGCCTGAAACCAAATGACGAGTCTTCCAATTCGCCAAAACGGATCGCCATATCAGCGCCTTCAGCGACTAGGTCATGCATTCTGTCCAACGTCAGAAGCTCCAGTTTCAGCTCAGGATGGATTGCCAAAAATTTCGGCAACTGGGGGATGACAATCCTTCCCGCCAGGATGGAGGGCAGCGCCACTCGCAGTACACCTTTCAGGCTGTCCATCCCCATTGCGACGTGGTCGGCCTCCTCCAGATCAAACAGAATCTGCCGTGCTTTTTGCAAAAAAACCTGTCCGGCCTCCGTTGGCACAATTCGACGGGTACTACGCAGCAATAGCCGCGTATTTAATCTTGATTCGAGTTCAGAAATTATTCGGGAGATGGAGGGCTGAGATAAACCAAGCTCCCGGCCTGCCGCCGAAAAGCTCGCTGTCTCAGCCGCCCTCACGAACACCTTTAACTCTTGGAAACGATCACTCATTTTGATCTCGGATAGGTGATATTCAAAATCACCCGATAGTCCCCATTTTGCGAATACCGCACCATTCTTCAACACGCTTTGCGCCGCGCGGTGATGCACAAGCGTGGTGAGCCAAAACGTCACCACAGAGGATTGAAGATGAAGGTATTTGTCACTGGAGCATCGGGGTACTTAGGCGGTTCCATCAGCCACCGCTTGGTCGAAAACGGACATGAGGTTATCGGTTTGGTAAGGACGCCTGCACAAGCTGAATGGTTGGAAGCGCGGGGCATTGCTGCGCAGATCGGAACGCTTGATGACGCCGATTTGCTTCAAGAGGTCGCGCGCTCCGCCGACGCCACTATCAATGCCGCGAACTCAGATCATTACTTCTCCATTCGAGCATTGATCACTGCGTTGGCCGGTACCGGGAAAACCCTCATCCATACCAGCGGAGCCAGCATCGTCTGTGACGACGCGATGGGAGGTGAACCTAGTCAGGCCATTTACGGAGATGATCAGCCTTTCACACCCATGCTGCACCGCGTCCCCCGAATTGAAATCGATCGCATGGTCAGGACTGCGGGCGTCAACCAAGGTTTGCGCGCATTTGTAATCAGCCCGTCCACGGTTTACGGCAACGGCCTAGGCATGAAAGTCGTGAGTGACCAATTACCCAAAATCGTCGCGAAATCCAAAGAACTGGGTGCCGGGGTTTACATCGGCAGCGGCAAAACTATCTGGTCCAACGTCAACATCAACGACCTTGTGGATCTTTACCTTTCAGCCTTGGAACGCGCGCCATCCGGAGCATTTTTCTTTGCAGAGAATGGTGAAAGCACCTTCCAATCAATCGCGCGCGCAGTGAGCAAGTCCCTTGGCTTCGAAGGCAAAACCCTAAGTTGGGACATTAATGATGCGATGTCTGAACTGGGTGGTTTCGCTCGGATTGCGCTGGCGACAAACGCACGTGTACGCGCCATCAACGCGCGCAAGCTTTTGGATTGGCAACCCAGTGGTCCGTCGCTTGAGCAAGCAGTTGAACAAGGGCTCTGATTAACAAACCGTCTCAGCGATGCAAATCGCTGAGACTTAGGGGCCTGATCAACCTTTATCGCTATCCCAGCCTCCTCCCAGTGCTTTGTAGATCGCAACGATCGCACGGTATTGATCGGTTTCGCCGAGCGCCTGAGCATCCTCGGCGTTGAGGCGCTCACGCTGTGCGTCCAATAACACTAGATAATCCACGGTCCCTTCTTTGTATTGGATGGCTGCCAGATCAGCTGCTGCACGGCTCGACTCACTCTGCCGGATCAGCGATAGCAGCCGTTGTTGGCGTTTTCCGTAATCACTGAATGCGTTCTCCGACTCTTCCAAAGCCAGCAAAACTTGTTGCTCGTAGGTGGCCAAGGCGCCTTCGGCGTCAGCGTCGGCACCACGAATGCGTGCGCGAACGCTGCCCAAGTCAAATGCCGCCCAGGTGATGCTTGGTCCGAGCCCCCAGGCTCTGGCAGCACTGGAGCCAATCTGCGAACCTCGACCAGCGGTGAAACCCAGAAAGCCGCTCAAGCTCACCCTCGGAAACAGGTCTGCGGTGGCCACGCCGATATCCGCAGTGGCGGATGCCAGTCTGCGTTCGGCAGCGAGCACGTCCGGACGCCGGCGCAGCAACTCGGCTGGATCACCGACTGGCAGCGCTTTCGCGATGGCCGGCAAATCCGCAGGGGCCAACGATACGCTCAATTTATCCGGGCGCTCACCCAACAGCGTGGCGATGCGGTTTTGCTGCCGCACCTGCTCCGCTTGTAGCTGCGGAACAGTTGCCTCGACAGCAGCCAGACGCGCATCGGCCCGTACTACATCGAGTTCATTTCCGACTCCGGCATCACGCAGACTAACTGTCACAGTGCGCGAGTCCTGTTGGTTCTTCAGGTTCGCCAAGGCGATTTTTTCTCGCAGTTGGGCGCCGCGCAGTTGTCCGTAGGCGTCCACCAATTCGGCGATCATCGTCACGCGCAATTGGTATAGATCGGCCGCTGCTGCGCCCTCCTGCGCATTACTGGACTCCAGTTGACGCTGGATACGCCCAAACAGATCGACTTCCCAAGCCATGTCCAAACCAAGATCGTAACGTTCCTGATTGACTCGGCGCTCCGTTTGGCCCGGCACTTGAGCCCGCCCTTGCTCGCTGCTAATACGGCTTGTGACCACCGGCAAATTGTCATTGCTGACGTCATCGCGTATCGCCCGTGCCGCTTTCCAGCGTGCGAACGCAACACGAAGATCGCGGTTACCTTGCAAGGACTTGCTCACCAACTGATTGAGCGTGGGGTCATCGAACTGTTGCCACCATACCGTTTCAAATCGCGACTGATCGTACTGGCTGGTGTGCGCTGCCGCGATCGTCGCGGGAGCGGTATCGGGTGCCTTGTAGTCCGGACCTACCGTGCAGGCAGCGAGGGCTAGAACCAGAAGGCTGGGTAAAAAAAGCTTAAGAGTGTTCATCAGTGTGCCTCCGGATTCGAAGCGTGGGTTTGCTCAGCCTTGGCAACCTTGCGGGCGTTTTTGCGTTCGATGTAGCGACGGATCAACACGAAGAACACGGGTGTCAGTAGCAAGCCGAAGAAGGTCACGCCGAGCATCCCGGAGAACACCGCAACGCCCATAGCACGGCGCATTTCCGATCCGGCACCGGTCGATGTCACGAGCGGAATCACACCCATGATGAACGCAAACGAAGTCATCAGGATCGGGCGCAGACGCATACGGCAGGCTTCAAGCACCGCGTCCAGTGGCGACAGCCCTTGATCCTGTTTGTCCTTGGCGAACTCAACGATCAGGATCGCGTTTTTGCACGCCAGGCCCACCAGTACGATCAGCCCAATCTGGGTGAAGATATTGTTGTCGCCCTTGGAGATGATTACCCCCGCAATCGCCGACAACAGGGTCATCGGTACAATCAGAATCACCGCTAATGGCAGGCTCCAGCTTTCGTACAGTGCTGCCAGTACCAGGAACGCCAACAGTACGCAGAGCGGGAACACCAGCAACGCGGTGTCGCCGGACAAAATCTGCTGGAAGGTCAGGTCGGTCCACTCGTAGGTCATGCCGTTGGGCAGTTCCTCCTTGAGCAGTTTTTCTATCGCAGCCTGAGCCTGGCCGGAGCTGTATCCCGGTGCCGCGCCGCCGTTAATTTCCGCTGTGATAAAGCCGTTGTAGTGCATCACCCGGTCCGGGCCGGAGGTGGGCGTGACCTTGACGAAGGTCGCCAGCGGGATCATCTCGCCACGGTCGTTGCGCACCTTCAACTGGCCGATTTGTTCAGGCTCCTGGCGGAACTGCTGTTCAGCCTGAACGTTGACCTGATACGTGCGACCAAATCGGTTGAAGTCGTTGGCGTACAGCGAGCCGAGATAGACCTGCAAGGTATCGAAAATATCGCTGATGGCCACGCCGTGAGTCTTGGCTTTCTCGCGATCGATGTTTGCTTCGACCTGCGGAACGTTGACCGTGTAGCTGGTGAACAGGTTGGCCAATTCCGGCACCGAGCGGCTTTTGGTGATGATGTTCATGGTTTCCTTGTACAGCTCGTCGTAGCCCAAGTTGCCCCGGTCCTCGATCTGCAAACGGAAACCACCGATGGTACCCAGGCCTTGTACCGGTGGTGGCGGGAACACCGCAATGTAGGCGTCCTGGATGCCGCCGAACTTGGCGTTCAGCGATGCGGAAATCCCCATCGCCGAAAGGCTCGGGTCGGTGCGTTCTTCGAAGTTGCTCAACCCGATGAACGCGATACCGGCGTTCGGGCTGTTAGTGAAGCCGTTGATCGACAGGCCCGGAAACGCCACGGCGCTGTCGAAGCCCGGTTCGTTCATGGCGATGGTGCTCATGCGACGGATTACATTTTCAGTGCGATCCAGGCTGGCGGCGTCTGGCAATTGGGCGAAGGTCACCAGGTACTTCTTGTCTTGCGTCGGCACGAACCCGGTTGGGGTGGTGCTGAAGCCCATGTAGGTCATCGCGATCAGGCCAGCGTAAATCAGCAACGCAACGCTACTGCCCCGAATGATCTTGGCTACTGCCACCACATAACCGTGGCTGGCCTTTTCGAAGAAGCGGTTGAAAGGTCTGAACAACCAGCCACCTAGCAAACGATCGAGCACTTTCGAGAAGCGATCCTTCGGCGCGCCGTGGGCCTTGAGCAATACCGCCGCCAGTGCCGGCGAAAGGGTCAGCGAGTTGAATGCCGAAATGACCGTCGAGATGGCAATGGTTAACGCGAATTGCTTATAGAACTGCCCGGTAAGGCCAGAGATGAACGCCGCCGGTACGAATACCGCACAGAGCACCAATGCCGTGGCGATGATTGGCCCCGTCACTTCGCCCATGGCTTTCTTGGTCGCTTCGATCGGCTCCAGCCCGCCCTCGATATTTCGCTCGACGTTCTCCACCACCACGATCGCATCGTCGACCACGATACCGATGGCCAATACCAGTCCGAACAGCGACAAGGCGTTGAGCGAGAATCCGAGCAGGTGCATCACGGCAAAGGTACCGATCAGCGAAACAGGCACCGCGACCAAGGGAATGATCGAGGCGCGCCAGGTTTGCAGGAACAGGATCACCACCAGCACCACGAGAATCAGGGCTTCGAACAGGGTGTGGACCACCGCCTCAATCGAGCTACGAACGAAGATAGTCGGGTCGTAGACGATCTCGAAATCCATACCTTCCGGAAAGTTTTTCTTCAGCTCGGCCATTTTCGCCCGCACCTGGTTAGAGATGTCGATGGCGTTGGAACCGGGGCGCTGGAAAATCGGCATCGCTACCGCTTCCTGGTTGTTCAGCAAGGCGCGCAAAGCGTACTGGTTTGAGCCGAGTTCAACTCGGGCGATGTCCTTCAGGCGCGTTATTTCGCCGTTGGCACCGCTGCGAATGATCACGTTTTCAAACTCTTCTTCAGTGACCAGCCGTCCCTGGGAGTTGATCGACATTTGGAAACTGGTGGCATTCGGCGCCGGTGGCGCACCGAGTTGCCCAGCAGCGACCTGACGGTTTTGCTCACGCACCGCGTTGACTACATCAGTTGCGGTCAGATTGCGCGAGGCGGTCTTGTTCGGGTCGAGCCAAATACGCAGTGAGTAGTCGCCCATGCCGAACAACTGCACGTCGCCGATACCGTTCAGACGGGCCAATTCATCCTTTACATTTAGGATCGCGTAGTTCGACAGGTAGAGCATGTCGTAGCGCTTGTCCGGCGATACCAGATGCACCAGCAACGTCAGTTCAGGCGAGGCTTTGTCGACGGTAATACCGATGCGCGTCACTTCTTCCGGCAGCTTTGGCTCGGTGCGGGTCACGCGGTTTTGCACCTGAACTTGGGCGTTGTCGAGATCGGTGCCGAGGGCGAAGGTCACTGTCAGAGTCAGGCGACCGTCAGCGGTTGATTGCGAGGACATGTACAGCATGTTCTCTACGCCAGTAATGGCTTGCTCCAGTGGAGCAGCCACCGTTTCCCCAATAACTTTTGGGTTGGCACCCGGATAGTTGGCGTGGACCACCACGGTCGGAGGAACCACCTCGGGGTATTCGCTGATGGGCAATTGGAACAGCGAGATAGTGCCAGCAATTAAAATCAGCAGAGACAGTACGGCGGCGAAAATTGGCCGCGTAATGAAGAACTGGGAAAATTTCATGTCAGATCTCCATTAACCGCGAGGCGAAATCGCAGTTTCCGTCTTCACCAGTTCGGGTGATTTGACAGAGACGGGCGACTGGATGACGGGACGATTACTGGCTTCAATTGCCTGACGCTGGCTCGCCAGTGTGGCAACCGTTTCCGGGCTAGCCATTGGCGCATCCTGCGGATCAATCACCGCGCCAGGACGAACGCGTTGAAGGCCGTTGATGACAATGCGATCTTCTTTCTGCAAACCACTGCGAACGATGCGCAGCCCCTCAAGCTTTGGCCCCAGATCGACGCTGCGATAGACAGCTTTGTTGTCTTTATCGACGACCAGCACAAACTTCTTGCCGAGGTCAGTCCCCACCGCTTCGTCTTTGATCAGCAAGCCGGGGTAGGCAGCGCTGCCGACTAACTTCAAACGGGCATACAGTCCGGGGGTGTACTGACCGTCAGCGTTATCGAATACCGCGCGGCCGCGAATAGTGCCGGTTTTCGAGTTGACCTGGTTGTCGACAAAGTTCATCTGCCCAACGTGGCTGTTGCCCTCCTCGTTTGACAGGCCCATGTACACCGGAGTGGCTTGACCGCGCTGTCCTTGGCGGGAAAGCAGACTGTATTTAAGGAACATGCGCTCGTCAGCATCGAAATAGGCGTAGACCTTATCGGTGGAGACAACGCTGGTAAGCGGCGTGGTGTCAGCGGTGACGATGTTGCCGGCGGTGATTTCCGCCCGACTGACTCGACCGGTGATCGGTGCGGTAACGCGGGTGAAACTGAGGTTCAAGCGTGCGAGATCCAACTGCGCCTGAATGGCATCGACACCGGCCCGCGCTTCTTGTGCAGTGGTAGTGCGAGTGTCGGCTAACTCTGCGGAAATCGCGTTGCTGCTTAACAAGCGCTGGCCGCGCTGAGCTTCATTGCCTGTGCGAACCAAAGTTGCTCGGGCTTGTTGCAGCTGCGCTTCGATGCGATGGACTTCATGTTCGAACGGACGTGCATCAATCTGAAAAAGCAAATCACCTCTTTTTACCAGCGCACCATCGGTGAAGGCCACACGGTCGATCTGACCCGAAACCCGAGGACGAACCTCGACGGTTTCTGGCGCCTCCAGTCGAGCGGTGACTTCATCCCACTCGGTGATGGGCTGTTCGAGCACCTTGGCAACGGTGACGTGTGGCGCTGCTGAAGCCAACGCTGCATCAGGTGTGCGGTCACACGCTGCCAGAACTGTCAGGGCCAACGCAGCAAAAGGATAACGCAAAGGTTTTAGTGACTGTTCCATGGGATGTGTCCGCCAGACGGGTTTAGGGATTTCTGGATTCTCGGCCTCACGCGAGGCCTCGACGAATTGAACGGAGTGAACTTAGGTATCACTATTAATGATAGGCATCATGTTTAGAGCCGAAAGAAGAATTGGCCCTGTTCAACCCTTGGTATCCGCAAGAGCAACACAAACAGAATCAAGCGCCGGGCCCAGCATTTGCGCTGCACTTAAAGCTCTAGGCGTTGGCACCATTGTGCGACCATTGCGCTCAAACAATGGGTCGTTGAACAGCCTACGAAGTCGGATCAACGCAGCGCTCACCGCTGGCTGGCCGAGCGATAGTCTCTTACCTGCACGAGTTAAGTTACGTTCCTGGATGAGCGTTTCGAAGACAACAAGCAGATTCAAATCGATACTGCGCAGCTCATTACGTTTCATGGGACAGATCCCCGTATAGATTTGACTAGAGTCGCAGACTCGGGACGCACCTAGCATCGCGGAGGCCCGATAGACGTTCGTCTACGACGTTATATGATCACCGTAATCAATGCTAGCATCGTAGCAAACCGGTTCAAGCAGGTTCGCCTGTCCTAGAGGAACACCTCATGAAAGTCACGAAAGAACAAGCGGCGGCGAATAAGGAGGCGATCCTCACCGCTGCATCCCGCCTATACCGCGAAAAAGGTATAGATGGAATTGGAATTGGTGAACTCTCACGATCAGTGGGTCTGACCCATGGCGGATTTTACGGACAGTTTCCTGGCGGAAAGGAACAGCTAGCATCGGAAGCCGTCAGCAGAACATTCGAGTCAAACATCCAGGAGTGGCAGAGCGCAAAATCCATCTCGGAACTCATACAGGGTTACTTGACGCAAGCGCATCTAGATAACTGGATGGAGGGCTGCCCCATCCCCGCTTTAGGTGCAGACGTCGCTCGCACTGGCGGTGCAGTCAGCAGTGCGTTTACCAAAGGTATTGAGGACTTGATTGAAACGCTGATGGCGCTGGTCAAAGGCGAAACTCATGACGAGAAGTACCGGGAATCTCTTCGCATACTTTCCTCAATCGCTGGTGCAATGCTGATTGCCAGAGCGCTGGACAGCCCTCAATTATCTGAACAGTTCTTGCAGTCGGTCATCAGTGGCTGGCCTGCCGCGCCTGAAAAAAAGAGCGGGCTGTAAAGCGCCGCTCAAAGGATGAAAACTAAACCCCGAAGAACATCATATGAGTCTTCCTGGGCTTATCAGGTATGGAACGGCACCCACATCATCTTCACTTCGACATTCAGTAGGCCTGACTTAACCGTTGGATCGTCAGTGCCGATCTTGATGGCTTCTTCGAGGTCAGCGGCCTTGAAGATCGTCATGCCACCGTCTGCCAGCACACCGTTGAGGCCACCGGCTTTCTCCATGAACGGCCCGCTGAGCACGGTGAGACCTTTCTCCTGCATTTCGATCATGTAGCCCACGTGATCCATGAACCCAGGCTGTTCGTTGTACTTAACGCCTTGAACCCAGTTCGGGCCCGGCGATTGGAAGGCGACAAAGTAGTGCGGGCCGTTTTCGTCAATCATGATTGTTACTCCAAAAGGAAAATGGGGGATTCAAAAGCGATGTGCTGTCAGGTATGGAATGGGACCCACATCATTTTGACTTCGAGGTTTAGGAAGCCGGACTTGACCGTTGGATCGTCGCCGGCGATTTTTTTTGCGTCTTCAAAATCAGCGGCCTTGAAAATCGACATGCCGCCGTTTGCCAACACTCCATTGAGCCCGCCCGCCTTTTCCATGAAAGGGCCGCTGAGCACAATCAGCCCCTTCTGATGCAGTTCGATCATGTAATTCACATGAGTCATAAACTCAGGTTGTTCGTTGTATTTCACGCCCGGTACCCATTTCGGCCCTGGGGTGTGAAAGGCTACAAAATAGTGTGGCCCGTTTTCGTCAATCATCGTTTTGCACTCCAGAAGGATAGTTTGTTTAGAAAGAATGATTATTGGGGGAGTAAGAAGTCGTGCCCGGCCAGAGGGCCGCCGGCCTGTTGCATTTTTCCACCTTCCTGGAGTCCACCGAGATCGACGGTGCGAAAGCCAATTTTGTGAATAAACTCGGTCACGAATTCTTTGGCTTCGCTGTCATCGCCTGACACGAACAGCACCCTTCGGCCTTGGTTGTGGACGGGGCCAGCATTGAAGTTAGCCATTTCAAGATTGTTGAACGCCTTAACCACCCTCGCTCCCGGTGCCAGTTCGGCAACAAATTCACTCGCGCCACGCCCTCCAAGGTCGTCAAACACCCACTCGGGCGTTGTCTCCAAAAACGGGTTAGTAGCATCAATTAGGATTCGGCTGTTCCAAGCTGGCAGTCCGTTGAGAACTGTCTTGATAGTTGTCCAAGGCGTAGCTAGCAGCACCACTGGTGCTGCGGCGGCTTCGGCGAGCGTGACGACGGAAGCCTTAGGCCCCAACTGCGACAGTGCATCGCCCAATTTAGTCGCTCCGCTGCGATTACTCAGCAAGACCTCATGGCCCTGATCAATCGCGTGCTTAGCAATGGACAGCGCCACAGTGCCCGAGCCCAACATCCCAATTTTCATAAAAGCGACCTCATAAGCGATGCGTTAAATCGGGGGAAATGTTTTTTGGAGTGATCACTCCGATATGCAATACTATGGCGATGGAAATCCCCTCGTCAAGGAATATTGGAGTGATTGAACCAAAATTATCTGAACCCAAAAAACGTGGTCGCGGGCGGCCATCGAATTTCGACCGGGCGATTGCCGTACACCAAGCAATGAAATTGTTTTGGGAGTCGGGCTACGAAGGCACATCCTTCGAAAGCCTGATTGCGGTTATGGGAATCAGTGCGTCGAGCTTTTACAACTCGTTTGGGGGTAAAGAGCAGCTCTACGCAGAGGCGACTAATGCCTATCTGGCAGCGTCAGGTGAGTGGTTTCTCGGCATCTTGAATGATGCGACTGACACGCGAACCGCCTTCAGACGATTGATGGAGGCGACCGCTACTGAGTTCACCCGAGACGATCTACCCTCTGGCTGCATGATTTCCGTAGCATGCGTTCACGTTCCTCCGGCGTTGCATTCGGTTCGCGAAATGATGACCGAGCACAGATCGATGGCACGCCATGCAATGGAGGCGAGGATTCAGCGCGGCATCGATGAAGGTGACGTGTCCGCCGACACCAATGTCAAAGCATTAGCCGCCTACTTCAATGTGCTGGCCCGAGGATTGGCTGTGCAAGCCAGAGATGGTGCAACTTCTGACCAACTTCTGGAGATCGTGCAGGTCGCCATGCAAGCGTTTCCAGCTGGCCCAGAGCTTTAGTCTGGCCCTCTAAGCCACGGATTGTTCTGGAACTCTTCCACTAGGAAATCCACCATCACGCGGGTCTTCTGTGGGATCCAGGATGAGGCAGGCATCACCGCATAGATGGGAACGAAAGCGGCGTCGTAATCTGTCAGGAGCCTAACCAATCTACCGGCCTCCAGATCCTCGCCGCAGGCCGACAATGGCGCTCTCAAAACTCCAAGCCCTGCGATCGCGGCTTCGCAAAGCGCTTCAAACACGTTCACCCGATAGGATCCCTGAACTTCAACCGACACTATCTCACCGTTGACATCGCTGAACGTCCACTCGAAAGGCGTCGGGTTGCGCAGGTAAATCAGGCACGGTACGCGAGCCAAATCGCGAGGATGAAGAATCGCTGGATGGTCCTCCAGGAACGCCGGCGAGGCTACGGTGACCGGTTGCAGAGCACCAAGTTTTCGCGCTTGGTGAGAGCTATCTTTCATTTCGCCAACGCGGATAGACACGTCTACGCCATCGCGAATCAGATCTGTCGCCGAATCACTCAGGAAATGCTCCAACACAATGTCGGGGTAGCGCTGGAAAAAGCGCGGCAGTAACGGAGTCAATTGCTTTCGCCCGAGCAGAATTGGTGTAGCGATACGTAAGGTGCCTGAAGGCGTCTGACGGGTATTGAATACATCTCCTAAAGCCATGGCGTATTGCTCAAGAATAAGCTTCGCCTGCTCATAAAACCGCTCACCGGCATCGGTCAAAAACAACCGGCGGGTGGTACGTGAAAATAGCTTCGCCTGTAACTGTTTTTCCAAATCGGTAATTTGCTTGCTGACCGTAGATTGACTGATCGACAGCTCAATCGCCGTGCGCGAAAAGCTGCCGATCTCGACAACCCTCACGAAGATTTCTAACGCCGAAAATCTGTCCACACCGCCCCTCTACCGCTGTCATACCCGGCCTGCATATATATTCCGGCCGGCGATAAATTTTATCGCCGGCCAACCAATTATCACTTTTGAACCGCTCTATTAGTCTGGCTCTGCGCAACGCCCTTAACATTCAGTTTTATGGAGTCAGTCATGACCATCAGCATCTACGGCGACAGTGGTTCCGGCAGTTTTCGCCGCGTATGGACCGCTGCAAAACACATGGGCATTCAGTTCGAACATATCCCGGTCGACTTGTTGAAAGGCGAAAGCCAAGCGCCGGAATTTCTGGCGATCAGCCCGGTCGGTCGCGTACCGGTCTTGGTCGATGGCGATATCGTCATCTCCGAAGCTTCGGCCATCAACCTCTACTTGGCGGAGAAGTTCGACTCGCCGCTGTTGCCCAAGGGCACCGCCCGGTATGAAACCTTGCAGTGGATGTTCTGGTCCGCTGAACACTGGCGCGTATTTTCGTCCTACCTGTTCAACGAACGCATCGGCAAACGCGTGATGGGCGTGGCGGAAGACCCGACTATGGTCGAGTTCATCTTCACCAACATCCGCAGCAACGCCGCCATGCTCGACAAACACCTCGAAGGCAAAAAATACATCGTCGGTGACCAGGTGACGCTGGCGGACTTCGATATCGCAGCACCGTTCTCGCAGATGGCCAGAACCAAAACGCCGTACGATGAATTCCCGAACATCATGGCTTGGCAGCAACGCCTGCTGGATGAAGTTCCGGCCTGGAAAGAAACCAAAGAGCTGCTGGACGACCGCATGGACCGCGCGTTTTCCGCGTTCGGTATCACGTTCTGATCTGACTGTGCGGGGGCGCCGAACATCGGCGCCTCCTCAACCAAACCGTCAGTGAGCCCCGTTGATCTCTAACAACACCTTGCCGCCTTTTTGAGTGTGGACGATGGCGTCCTTAAAGGCTGCCAGCGGATACACCTTTGCAACCGGTACTTGCAGACTTCCGGATCTGATCAACTCGACCGCTTCATGCAATATTTCAGGCACTTTCACCCTGAATGCGGGTTTGTTCTGATAAAAGTTGTGCATCGTGATGCTCTTTCTCATCAGCGGCCTGAGATCTCCCGGTGCAGACATGTCGCCGCTCATTTGTGCGTAGTTGACCAGCGATCCCCCAGCCGATAACGCGCTAACCAATCGCGCAGTCGCCACTCCGCTGATGCCGCAGAGCGCCAAGCGCACTGCACCGTCACCGACCATGTCTTGAACGCGCTCAGTCGCATCATTTTCATCCACCAAAACAATGTCTCCACCAGCCGCTTCCACCTCAGCGACTTGCTCCTGTCGCCGCACAAAATTGACCGTCCGTAACCCGCGCCCCTTGGCGATGGCGATCACCGCCCTACCCACCCCGGAGTTCGCGCAATTCTGCACCACCCAATCGCCGGGTTTTAGGTCAACGAATTCACTCAGCAAAAGTGCCGCTGTGGGCGGATTGATACGCAACATGGCGAGCTGCTGAATATCCGCGTCCACGGGCAAAGCGAAGAGATCTGCGGCGGGAATGACCATCCGCTCGCGCCAGGTAAAGCTATAGAGCGGTGGCGTCACGCGATCCCCGACCTTTACATTGTCCACGCCCGCTCCAACGACCAACACGATACCAACGCCTTCGTTGCCGACAACACTCGGTAATGGCGGATGCACCGGAAACTTACCGCCAAACAACAGTAAATCGTTGTGGTTAACTGGGGCGAACTCTAGACCGATCAGCACCTCGCCCGGTCCGGGTGGCGGTGGCTCAGCGATGTCGACCAACTCCAGACTTTCGAGGGGGTTGCCGTAAGCGTTGATCTGGATCGCTTTCATGTGGGAGTACCTGCGTGAGGGTTTAAATGTCCATGCCGGGCACCTATCATAGTGATCGCCCGCAAAAGTATCCATTCTATTGAAGGCGATCACAATAAATGGATCAGTGTAGTTCAGGAGTGATGCGTGAAGGTTTCAAAAGAACAAAACGCTTACAACCGTGAAGCGCTCATTGCTGCGGCTTCCAGCCTATTCCAGACGCAGGGCTTCGCCGCCACTGGCGTCGCGCAAATCAGCGAAGAGGCGGGACTGACCCAAGGTGGTTTTTACGGACATTTTAAATCTAAGAGCCTGTTGGTCGAAGCTGCTTGCCGGAAAGCAATGGCCAACGGTCGCGACTCATGGCGTGCCATGATGGGGCCGGCTGCGAATGACTTGGAAACGCTAATTGACGCCTATGTGTCCCCCGAGCACGTCGAGGCCGTCGCTGAGGGCTGTCCGATGGCCGCGTACACCTGCGAAATCAAAAGTCAGGACGACGCCGTCAAGAACACCTTCACTCACGGTTTCGAGGACATGGTCGCCATCCTCCAGGAAGTGCTCGCCGGAGATTTCGCCGATGAAACCGCACGTCGCGAAGCGTTGTTTTTCATGTGCAGCATGGTCGGCAGTGTGGCTATGGCGCGGGCGACCAAAACCACAAATCCTCAGCTGGCCGAGGAAATCATTGCGGCAACCCGTGCGAATCTGAAGGCTGTCGCCAACACAGGAGTCTCTTAAGCCTCTAGCCGTTCGGATTGAGTCAGATGGCTCACAGCAGTCTCCAGAATTTCAGCTGAAAGCGCTGGGTGCGAGGCCATTCGCGACAAGGTGAGCGCTCCCATCATCGTGCACATTGCGGCGAGTGCATGAGCACGCGCGGACTCGCTTTTTCCGGGTTCAGACTGGGCGGCCAACAATTCAATGACCCTTTCCAGACCTTGGGTAGCGATCTCCTTTACCTGTTCGTTGCTCCGGACCAGCTCACTCCCAAGTGCTGCATAAGGGCAGCTTTTTTCCAGCGAGTCCCGATGGTCGGTTGAAAGGTAATGACTCACTGCCCCATTGAATCCCCCGACGTTCGCTACGCCCTCCAACTCCGATACCAGTGTATCGACCGCCACGCCGCAGGCCTCAGCCAGCACCTGATCTTTGGATTCGAAGTGACGATAAAAACCGCCATGCGTTAAGCCCGCAGCCGCCATAAGCCCCGAGAGGCCCGTCCCGCCAATACCGTTCTTGCGAAACTCGACGCTGGCAGCATCAACGATTCGTTGCCGGGTCTCGCTGGTTTCCTGCCGTGATTTGCGCATGCCAAAAATCCTGATCAATGGTGTTTGACTTAGATGTTACTTAACATCTATATTTATGACGAGCGTAATATTTAACCTTTCGCACCATAAATTGAGGCTACCAACATGACGCAAGCTACCATTCTCGTAACAGGCGCTACTGGGTACACCGGTCGTAGAACTGTTGAAATCCTCACTTCTAAAGGTGTACCGGTCAGGGCCCTGGTGCACAAGGAAGATGAACGTTCGGCAGAGCTTCGTGCAATGGGTGCCGAAGTGGTGCTGGGTGATCTGCTGGATTTGAACGCCGTGCGCAGCGCACTTGAAGGTGTTCGCACCGCGTACTTCGTATACCCAATTACCCCAGGCTTGATTGATGCGACTGCTCGTTTCGCCCAAGCAGCGAAGGAAGCCGGCGTCGAAGCCGTCGTCAACATGTCGCAGATTTCCGCGAGACGCGAAGCCAAGAGCAATGCGGCGCTTGATCACTGGACGGCGGAGCGCGTCTTTGATTGGTCAGGACTGGCAATGACCCACCTTCGCCCCACCTACTTCGCGCAATGGCTGATCTATCCCCATTTCCGCTCGCACATTCTGGAAAAAGGCGAGATCCGCCTGCCGTTCGGGGAAGGCCGCCACGCCCCCATCGCGGCTGAGGATCAGGCCCGCCTGATTGCTGCCATTCTTGAAAATCCGAAACGACATGCAGGCCAAACCTACACGCTGCACGGTCCCGTCGAGCTGAACCAGCAAGGTGTCGCGGACGCTATCGGCGAGGTGCTTGGGCGCAAGATCACCTATCAGCAAATCAGCCTCGAAGAATACAAACACGAACTGCTTGAAGCCGGCTTACCTCCATTCGTCGTTCAACATCTGGTCGAAGTCGCGTTGGATTACCAGCATGGTGTGTTCGAAGGCGAAGACAAGATCATTCGAGAAGTCACCGGACAAGCGCCAATGACCGTGCAAGAGTTTGTCACTCTTCATAAAGATCTTTTCAACGCATAAACCAGGTGAGGTGAGCCTGTGTCATGCACAGGTTCACCGTCACTCTTCGCGCCTGATGATGTTGAGCGCGAGCCCCTCTCCGATGACGACGTGTCGCCTTGACACATTCATAGTGACCACCTTCAATAAATCATGAATGCTATTGCTCGTCATCCGTTTCTGAGCAATTCGCAAAGTGCTGCTGGAAGTCCAAAGAACGGAAATCCAGACCTACGTGATTCAACTGCACAGGACCAGAACGGGGAATAAAAATGAATAGCCTCAATCGCAGTGAGCTGTCGCGTCGCGATGTGCTAAAGCACTCGATGCTTCTCGCCGCAGGGATGGCAACAATCAACCAGGGCTCTGCCTGGGCTGCCACTGCTGAGTCAACGGCAACCGCGAGTCATCCCAAACCAGCAACAGGCTTCACTGAAAAGATCGTGTTGAAGGACGGTCACCGAATCTACGTTCGTGACTATCCCGGCAAAGAACCTGCATTTGTCCTGCTGCACGGCTTTCCCGATAACTGTCGTATCTACGAAGATCTGGCCCCACGTCTGAGCGCCGCTGGCCGTCGCGTTATTGCTTTCGATTTTCTTGGCTTCGGTGCGTCCGACAAACCGACAGACTTCCGGTATGACTTTGAACAGCAATTGGCTGACTTCAACGCTGTAGTCAATGATCTAAAATTGAATTCAGTCATCCCGGTTGGGCACGACGCGGGGGGTCCGGCAGCGGTTAACTTCGCATTGGACAATCAAGACCGCGTTGCCTCTCTCGTACTGCTCAACTGTTATTACGCAAACGCCTCCGTATTGGCCTTTCCCGACTTCATTGAACTGTGCTGCAATCCGAAAACCAAGCTTTTGGCCCACGCGATGATGACGGACCCTAAGCAAGCAGCTTACCTCTTCAATTTTCAGCAGGGCCTACTGTTGGCCAACATGACGCCGGCAATGAGGACGCGCTTCGAAACGGTGTTGCAACCTATCATTGCGCACAACTTCACCCAGCAGCCGAGTGCAATGCCCGCCTTCCTGGCCATGACCGGGAATGCGTACGCAAACCTTGCGGCAAATGACCGGCGCCTTCCTGAACTGGCTAAATTCAATAAGCCGGTCAAACTGATCTGGGGTGGTCTGGACAAGTACCTCAACACTGCCGTCGCTAAAGATATCGCCGCCCATTGCCCCCACGCGACGCTGACGACACTCGATGCAGAACATTGGCCGCAGTTCGATCTGCCTGACGAGGTTGCCGAGCACATGCTGGCCTGACCTGACCGGCAGTGTTCATGTCATGCTGATTTATTCCGCCTATCGATAGGTTTTATCGTGGCTCGGGCAATTATCGCCCGCCCTTCTCCCGGTTACTTTTGGCTCAAGACTCATCAACGAATGTCTTCAGCCATTACGGGATTCAGCATGACAAAATTATTTACCGGCAAAGTCGCCTTGGTAACTGGCGGGTCGCGCGGCTTAGGCGCAGCGACCGCCAAGGCCCTCGCCGAGCAAGGCGCAGACGTAGCCATCAGTTACGTGTTCGCCGAAGAGCAGGCACTCAACGTGATCGAGTACGTCACCGCTCAAGGCGTGCGAGGCGAAGCATTTCAAGCGGATCAGGCGGACGTCGACGCCGCGCAATCGCTCATTGATCGAGTAATGGCCAAGTTCGGCCGTATCGATATCCTCATCAACAACGCCTCCATCGATCAGTTGGGTAGAGTCGATGATCCCGCCCGCGACGCCGAAGCATTCGATCGCTTCTGGGCCGTTACGCTTTCGGGGTTCATGGCCACTGTGCGTGCGGCGTCCAAAGTACTCAGCGATCAGGGCCGAATCGTGATGATCGGTTCTAACCTGGGCAACCGACCTGGCATGTCGGGTATCGCCGATCTCGCGGCATTGCGTGCAGCCATCGATGGCTATTCCAGAGGGGTCGCCCGTGACCTGGCCGAGCGCAACATTACCGTCAACGTGGTACACGCTGGGTTTATGAAAACCGACCTCAACGCGCATCTGCGGGACGCTTTGGCGCCTTTGGTAGAGCGCTTGTGTTTCCCGCGATTTGGCCGACTGGAAGAAGTCGTTGCACCCATTCTCTTTCTAGCCAGCCCTGCCGCGTCCTACATCACTGGCACGATCATCGATGCCGACGGCGGCTACAACATCTAGTCGCCGCAGCACGCGGATGGCTCGGCTGAAATTACTGGGGAATACAGCATGAAAAAACTTGAAGGGAAAATTGCACTCGTCACCGGTGGCACCTCTGGAATTGGTTTGGCGACAGCACGCTTGCTGGTCGAAGAAGGCGCGCACGTATTCATCACGGGTCGTCGTCAGGCTAATCTGGATGAAGCTGTACGTTCGATCGGTAGCAATGTGACAGGGGTCCAGGGCGACACGAGTAATCTTGATGACGTGGATCGGTTGTTTAAACTCATCACCGAAGAGAAAGGCCGGCTCGACATGGTGTTTGCCAATGCGGCAGCTCAAGCCAGCGCGCCGTTGGGTGCGATAGACATCGAGCAATACAATCGTGTTTTTGACGTGAACGTGCGCGGCACTTTGTTTACCGTACAGGGCGCTTTACCGTTGTTGTCGGACGGCGCTTCCGTTCTGCTGATGGCATCCGTTGCTGGGTCAAAAGGCAACCCAGGTCGAAGCATCTACGGAGCTTCGAAGGCGGCGGTTCGATCATTTGCACGGTCGTGGGCCAATGACCTCAAGTCTCGTAACATCCGTGTTAACGCGATTAGTCCTGGCCCCACCGATACTCCCGCATTCGATTCACCGGGAGGAGCCGAGCAGACCGCTCAGATCAAGACCCGGATTGCATCGACCATTCCACTAGGTCGAATGGCCCGTTCTGAAGAAATCGCCAAAGCAGCCGTTTTCCTACTTTCCGACGACAGTAGCTTCACCACGGGCTCGGAAATGTTCGTGGATGGCGGCTTCACCCAGATCTAGAGTGCTATCGGCCAATCCCCATTGTGCGCTAGGCAAATATCTAATTTAGAACAGTAGAAGGCTTGGAGGCGCCGCTTCATCGGCGGCTGCTTCCGGCCAAGCTGTCTCTCAGTTCCTAAGATTTTATGGACTGCCTCATTTTCCTCGTAAGTCCGACGGAAAATTGCCCCGGCTTTCGCACAAGTTACTAAATCCCAAATGCGGACTGCTTGCGCCTTTAAAAAAGCCTCTCGGCAATAACGCGCCGCGACAGACCATTATCGGGGTTGCTTTGAATAAATTTTGATCCTGCACGTGCCAATGCAGTGAGAAGAACTTGGTCGCAAACGCAACGGAGCGGCGGATGGCTAATCAAGCCACCTGACTGTCCTTTTTCTAATCTCTAGGTGGCAAAATTCAGAGGTACCTATGCTTTCAGAATGGCTCTCCAATCTCCTCACCCGACGAGGATCCCACTATGCCTGGGCCATGGTCGCCGTGACATTTTTGGCTGCCTTGGTAAGTGCCGCAGCGGTAGGTGCGCCTGGCATCTTCATCGTACCAATGCAGATGGAATTCGGCTGGAACACTACGGAGATCTCGTCAGCACTTTCGATCCGATTTGTCTTATTTGGTCTGACGGCTCCATTCGCCGCTGCATTGATGAGCAAATACGGGCCGCGCAATGTCACGGTCGCAGCAATCACCTTAATAATGACCTCCCTCCTTGTGTCGCTCAATATGACGAAGGTCTGGCAGTTAGTTGCATTATGGGGAGTGGGTGTTGGCGTAGGCGCCGGCATGACAGCCCTTGTACTGGGTGCAGTGGTAGCGTCCCGCTGGTTTGAACACCGCAGAGGTCTTGTGATCGGTGTATTGACCGCGAGTAACGCCACAGGCCAGCTTGTTTTCATGCCGCTGCTCGCAAGCATCACCGAACATCATGGCTGGCGTTGGGCGCTCGTTGTACTCTCTGCGATGCTTGCCTTGGCTGCGTTCGCAGTACTCATGTTCATGCGTGACCGCCCGAGCGATCTAGGTCTGCGCCCTTACGGCAACACGAGCACTGATCCAATCGTTGCGCCAGTCGCAAGTGGTGAGTCAGTGTTTATGGCGACTCTGCATACGCTGCGCGATGCATCCAAGACGCGTGTGTTCTGGATTTTGTTCGCCACCTTTTTTATCTGTGGCGCGAGTACCGCTGGCTTGGTTCAGGTGCACCTGATTCCATTGTGCGGCGACTTCGGTATTAATCAGATTCAAGCTTCGGGTCTGCTTGCCGCCATGGGCGTGTTCGACCTGATCGGCACCGTTCTTTCGGGATGGCTCTCAGACCGTTACGACAGCCGGCACCTGCTGTTTTGGTACTACGGACTGCGCGGGCTTTCGCTGATTGCACTACCGTATTCAGACTTCACGATCTTCGGGTTGTCGGTCTTCGCGATGTTCTACGGACTCGACTGGATCGCAACAGTCCCACCTACAGTACGCCTCGCCGTCAACAAGTTCGGGCCAGAGCGTGCTGGCTTGGTGTTTGGATGGGTCTTCGCAGGCCATCAAATTGGTGCTGCGGTAGCTGCTTACGGAGCTGGGTGGTCCCGAGTAAATCTTCTTAGCTACCTGCCAGCGTTTTTCACAGCGGGTGTACTGTGCTTGTTTGCTGCGGCGATCATCCTGACCATCAGGCAGAAGAAGCCTAAATCTGAGTTCGCTACCGCTTAAGATTTGCTAGTGAACGCAGCCAGCGCAGCGAATGTCATTTTCGTTGAGCTGGAAAACCACCGTGCCACACGACCCAACTGCGTTCTGCGAGCCGAAGGTCACGATGTTCTTTGACGTGATTTATGCGCCTTTAGGTGTCAGATCCACGCAACTGTCGATCTGAATACAGACTGCGAATAGTGGACAAGTCTGAATGAGGAAGCCGGCTGCAATGGCGCTGCTTGATACAACTGCACTGGCGCAGAACCTCAGAGGTTTTCAAGACGACCCCTATGGGTCGTTTTCTGCCTCTCTCGACGGGCAGAAAACGGCCAAAAGTGGACGGTGGACACGGTGATGGCAAATGGATAGCTTCGTTCGAGGGCTGCAGTCCGGTGGCGCCGTCCCGAACCCGCGAAACGCGAGTTCGGGGGTCTTCCCAATCGCCACGGATAGCGGCGACCTTCAGACAGGCGCAGAGATAAAGCAGAGCCCCCCTTGTGGAGAGTGCACCGACAGCAAGGAGCTTGGTAAAGCGCCTCGATTGGGCATGGCTACTAACGCCGTGGAACGCGTAGCGTCCGCCCGCTGTAAAAAGCCCCAACAGCAGGTTCAATTATGGGCGCTGAAAAAACTACTCAATCAGTTCGTAGTGGAAATCCTCTGGAACAAATCGATTAGTACCGATAGGTTGCCTGCACAGAAAACCCATTCGCGCTATTGTTGTAATTGGCGCTGTATTGCGGTTGAAGACCGGAGTTGTCCGGTTGCTTTACCGAGACTTTGGAATCCCAGAGATAACCGTAAGCAAAGTCTATCGTCAGATCGGAACTCGGCGAATAAGCGCCACCCAAGGTCACGGCCTGGCGATTCCCAACCGGTATGCGCACGCTGCGATCGGCATTCCTGATGGGCGACGGATCATAGGCGTAGCCTGCGCGCAGCAGCCATTGCTGGTTCAATTGATAAGAGGCGCCAACGGCGGTGCTCCAGGTGTCACGCCAATTCATTTCTTCGATCACCGTTCCCATGCCAGCCGCCTGCCCCACGGGAGAAAGACCGCTGTTGACGGCCTCGACCTTCTTGATCCGGCTCCAACGTTTCCAGGTGGTTCCCAGGTATCCCGTCCAGCGACTATTGAAATGATGCGTGATAGACGTATCCAAGGATTCTGGCATTGTGAGGTCTATCTTGTTGTCATACTTTCCGTCCAGCGGGATGACGCTCGGGGAGCCAGAAACTTCAGTATGCCCTTCGAGTTCATAGTCCACCTTCGAGTGATAGTTAATCCCCCAACTGGTTGCCTCAGTAAAGTCAACCAGGATGCCTACGTTGTAGCCAAGTGCCGTGTCATCGCCTTTGATGGTGACCAGTGTGTCCTCGCCGTTGTTCAGGGCGCCGGTGGCCAGGTAATTTTGAAGCTTTGCATTAAAACGGTTTATGGTCGGACCGCCACCAATGGACACGTAATCATTGATCCGATAGGCAATGGTGGGTTGAAGGGTTATTTCCTTGGTCGTGCTATAGGAGCCATGGTAGCGCCCCTGAAAAGAGCTCTCGTAATCATTGATCAGACCACTCGGAGCATAGAGACCCAGTCCAATCGAAAAACGATCATCAAGTGGCGTCGACATATAAGCAAAGGGCACAACTCCCAGCGGTACAGAGTCCCCTTTATTCGTTCCTGAGGCACTGCTCTGCGCATCACTGATGTCATCGCGCACTGAGACGACCGCGGCCCCGCCGGAAATCTCACTGCGTTTCAACTTGGTCAAGCCTGCGGGATTTCCAAAGATGGTGCTGGCGTCCAGCGCGGAAGAAGACCTTCCCGCATAGGCAGTTCCCGCACTGCTTGCACTTTGTTCGTTTAACGCAATTCCATTGGCGCTTGCAATGGTAGAGGCGCTGAGTAGTGCGATGGCACTGCTGAATTCAATCCAGACTGCACACTTACGCTGAGTAGAAACACTCGGGATCACACGGCTATTCAGTTTCATTTTCCACCTCATGTTTATTGTTTTTGTTGATTGCACCAGGCAAGGCTTCGCCTTTCCGTGCACTTTTCAGTGCCGGTTGGAGTGGATCAATGTTGTGTAAAACACCCTGGCTAAATAGCGCCAGGGCATGACTGCCGGACTTACAGATTGCGAATCAGGAACTCAATTAAATCCACTCGACTTGAAAGCTATAACGGCCCAAGAGCGGAGCCAGAACTTCCTGGCCCGTTCCGGCCCTGACGCAGGCAACCTGCCCACGACGATTGTCCTGCACGACGTCAACAGCAATATCCGAAAGCCCCAGACGTTCCACTTCCTGCTGGACTACTTTGGCAATTTCCCGCTGCTGCAAAGCGGGCTTGAATATCTTGCCCACGGCGGTCAGTGGCAGTGCTTCGAGGATTTCAATGCGCTTGGGAACGGCTGCCCGCTCGCTGATATTGAGATGAGCGAACGCCTCAAGTTCTTCGGCATTGCACGCCTGCCCGGGGCGTAGTTGAACGTAGGCGACCGGCACCTCGCCCGAGTAGGCATCGGGACTGCCGATAGCAGCGGCCAGAGCGACGGCGGGATGCGTTTGAAGTGCCTCCTCGATTTGCTTGGGATCGATGTTGTGGCCACCGCGGATGATCAACTCTTTCTTGCGCCCGGTCAGCCAGAAATAGCCCTGCGCATCCTGGCGACCCAAGTCGCCCGTATTCAGCCAGCGCTGACCGTCGATATCGATCCAGAGGCCCTGGTTATGACGCTCCTCCAGATAACCCTCAAAGAGGTTTGGACCGCTGATCGTGATGAGGCCGATTTCATCCACGTTGGCGTCGCGCAGGTACTCTCCGGAATCGTTGAGCAAGATCGCGCGCATATTCTGGTAGGCGATCCGTATTCCGATGGAGCCGATATGGCGCTCGCCATGGGGTGGATTGATTGATGAGACGCAGGCCCCCTCAGTGAGGCCGTAACCTTCAAGGATTTTCACCCCGGTACGGCTCTCGAACTCCCGGAAAAGCTCAGCCGGCATGGGGGCGGCGCCACACATGGCAAAGCGAAGACTGGACAGGTCGCGACCCTGCCATTCATTTTGCAGAAGTGCGGAATAGACAGTAGGCACGCCGGAAAAGAGGTTGATACCGAAGTGCTCGACCATCTCCCAGAATCGTGGGATCACCCCCTCGCCACGATACCCCTGGGGCGTCCCGAGGATCACATGGTCGCCTTGAGTCCAAGGCATCAGTCCAGTCACCAGCTGGCCATTGACGTGAAACAGCGGCAGGCCACAAAAGATAACCTGGCCACCACTGCTTGGCTGCAAGTGAGCGGCCACGGCCCATGCATTGAATACTTCAGAGCCATGGGTACGCGCGGCGATCTTGGGGAGTCCGGTGGTGCCGCCAGTACAGATATAAGAGGAGCATTCATCCTGACGAATTTGCCGACCACTCTTCAGGTGTGTATGCGGCTGAGTACTCATCAGCGATCGCCAATCGTGGATCGCGATACCGCTGTGTAAGTCTCGCTCCTTCAGTGCCGCGGCCTTCAGAGCCCCACGCACAGATTCGGAGACATAGGGTTCCATGCTGACCCAGACGACAGACCTGACCGTGGGTAACTGATCCAGCTGCGAAACCAGTTTGGGCCACAGATCGCTGCCTGGCGTCGGCGCGAGTGTCACCATCACGGATGCCTTCGCGGCACTCAGCAAGCCAGCCATCTGCTTGGCCTCAAGCAGAGGATTGATCGCCATGACGATCCCCGCCGCCTCCCCGCCCCATATAGTGAAGTGGGTTTCCGGCAGGTTTGGCAGGATGAAGGCAATCACCTCGCCCGGTTTTATGCCCAGGTCATCGAAGGCATTCGCCGCGCGGGTAATATCCCCAAAGAGCTGGGAGTAGTTCCACTCGCAGGTGCGCTTGAAATCGGCGGCATCGGCGAAGAAACTCAGCGCCGGTACCTGGGGGGTGCGCTCGGCCGCCTGACGCAGCGCTTCATAAGTGCTGCAAGCCAGGCCACGCCCCGACAAGGGGACTCGTTCGAGACTTTCAATGTCATTCAGGGTCTGCACAACCATCAGGCTTCCCCCACGACTCGATTGCGTTGCACGCCGAGGTCGATCACGCCATCGGCGCTGCGAATGCGCGCCTCGACCACATCACCTGCCTTGAGGTACTGCGTCCGGCCCTCTTGCGCCTTGAGGAATAGCTTCCACTTGGTGGCTTCTGGCAAAAGGGCTGCAATGCGCATTTTGCCAGGCGAAGGAATCGTTAGAGCACAGCCCGCAGGAGTACCGGTGGCGATCAGGTCTCCAACGTCGAGATCTTGCAAGGCGGAGAGTTCGGTCAGGGTTTCAGCGGGACCGTAAACCAGGTTGGCCGTGCTGTCGTTCTGTCGCACCTGGTCGTTGACCGTCAGCTTCAGCTGCAGTGCCTTGAGGTAATGCATGTCCTTGGCATCCAGAAGGCAGAGATACGGGCCGACCGGGCCGAAAGTGCGGTAGCTCTTGCCCTTGTAGAACTGCATCTGGGGAATCTGAATGTCGCGCGCCGAGTAGTCATTGACGATGACGACGCCGGCGATGAACTCATGCAGATTGGCGTCGGTGACAGCAACAGCGCCAGTGATCGAGCGCTTCATCACAAGGCCCAGTTCGATCTCGTAGTCAAGGAAGCGCACGTGGCGCGGCTTGATCAAGTCGCTGTCAGCCGCCACCAGGCAACTCGTCGCCTTGGTGAAGATCATGTTGAATTTCTTCGCATCCGGGTCCATGCCCGACTCGATCATGTGCTGACGGTAATTGGCACCCTGGCAGACAAACTGCTGGTTGCGGGTCACCGGCGACAGCAGTTTTACTTCGCCCTCCGCAAGCTCTGTACCTTTCAGTTGAGCGAGGTCATCGATACTGTTCTGGCGAAGGAAGTCACCGGTGGTTTCAAACACACCGGGGATGACCGTGATACGGCCCTGGCGAAGCACGCCCCAGTGGATACCGTTCTCAAATTCAAAGCGGACTACGTGTACAGCAGACATTGAAGGTACTCCTGGAGCGGCGTTTGTCCCGCGTTCGGTGGCGTGGGAACTGTGGTGTTGTTCTGAAGATGGGCTGGCAACGGTGTAGACCCACGCACTGCCAGCAATCAAAGCGCCGGCTTTAAGCACGTCCCGCCGGCCAAACCGGGTTGAGTTGTCCGACATGGCGGCAGCTCTACCCGAACATCCGCATGAGTGTTATCAACTTGCGAATGGTCAGGTCCGGGCTGCGCCGCAGATTGCGGATCAGCAGAAGCAGATTGGCCAGGCTCATCTTGGGTTTGGTAAAACTCTTGGGCATGCGCTGACCCCACTGGGCCATTGCCTCGGGGCTTACCGGATGAATGCCCGTCGGCCGAGCGGCCGTGAAAATATCCCCGTCGCAGTAATGCTCGTGCTTATCGCCCCATGGGTCTTGCCAGTAATCGAAGATCTGACTGCCCAGAATGTGTCGGCCGATTCCCCATGAGTGTTCCCAACCGCGCTCGCGCAGGACGCGCTGCCCCATTCCCACCGCGTCTGCATCGACGACTTCATAGGCGCTATGGCTATAGGTCGCCATGAACCCTTGCGCAATCGCGAGCGTATGGTGATCCGCGGGAATGTCACTAAGATCAAGGCGCATGAAAGTGACGATAGGCGTGCCGTCGGGGAGTACCTGCACATCGCTGGGAATAAACCCGAAATGCTGCGTATACCAGGCACAGGTCGCTTGATAGTCGGCCACTTCAATGACGATGTGACCGAGCTTGAGTACTTCAGGGGGAGCAATCGGCGGGCGCTGCGTGGCGTTGATTCGCGATTGCTGGTGCGCCAGATTCCAGTGCAGAGGGGCCCTATGTACCAGTGCCGTGCCTGGCGTCTGGTCGCAGACGGCTTCCACAATAAAACCGGAAGGATCCGTCAATTTGACGCAATACCCATTACCCGGATGTTCCGATTTCTCGACCGATGACGCGCCCGGGATTCGAGCGAGCTTTTCCAGATCTTCCAGGGACTGCACTGCCAGTCCGAAGCCGATAAAACGTGCATGCTCGGCCTGTTGGACACGGTAGCAATATGAAGTAGCTTCGGTGCCCCGCAGATAGAGCGTATCGGCCTCCTGACGACTGACCGTCAGACCGAAGTCAGTCAGGAAACGCGCCGCCTCATTCAAGTCCGGCCGTTGGAAAATCAGGTGAGTCAGAGCCTGGGCCTTCACCGTCGGCTGCGGATGCTGCGCGGGGTGTGGTGTCGCCAACCGGTGCAATTCGTTTTTGTTGTTCATTGTTGTTTTCCGGGTTTTTAGGGCAAAGCGGTCCCGAACCCCTGAAAACTCAGGGGTTTATTCAGTCAAATCAGTTACGAGCTCAGTCGAGAGATGGAAGCGCCGGCAACTCTTGGGTCGACAACGCACGCGCCTCTTCTGGCGGCACACCCAATGCCCGCAATACCAGCTCGGCGGTATCAGAGCCCGACTCGCGCCACGTCCGGTGACCTTCCAGTACCAGGAAAATCGAACCAAGCACGCTGCTCGATATCAACGTCAGTACCGAAAGCAATTGCTCCTGCGCAAACGTGTAGCGCCCAGTGGCAAGCCCGCTCAGAAGATCCTTCGTCGCCTGGCTGCTGAACATTTCGCGCAACGCAGAATTGCTCATGGCGAATTTATGGATGAACGCGCCCCACTGGGAGTCTTCGTGGGCTCGGCGAATGAAGAATCGAATGCCATTGGCCAGGCGCTGAGCTGGATCCGTGAGGGAATTGAAGCTTTTGTTGACGCGCTCATGCATCTCCCTCGCGAGATGGCTGGCGACCGCCTCGAACAGGTTTTCCATGCTGTCGATGTTGCTATAGACCGTTCCGCGCGCCACGCCTGCCTCTTGGGCGAGGTCAAGAATGTTCACTTGAGAGGTGCCTCTTTCAGCGAACAGGCGAAAGGCGGCTTGATGAATGCGGCGCTGTGTTGGATTCAGGGATTCCACGGTTCTCTCTCCAGGATTACCTTATGGACCGATTGAACACTCGTGTTCATTTCACGTCAACCATATTTTTTAGTATGTCGGTTTTTCTGTCTGAAAACCGAAGCAAAACCAAATAATCCCAGTACTAGAATCGAGGAAGCCGGATCAACAAAAGCCCTTCGCATTGACACAACTGAACACGCATGTTCAATTATGTTGGCGACTTTTTATAAGCTGAAGGACAGAACATGACCGGCTCAAATCTCTTCAAACCGCTTCGATTGCCCAACGGCACGGTGATTCCAAACCGGATCGCCAAGGCTGCCATGGAGGAGAACCTTGCCAATGAGGATCACGCTCCAGGGGAAGCGCTGGTCAAGCTCTATCGGAGCTGGGCGGAGGGTGGTGCCGGTCTGATCATCACTGGCAACGTCATGGTTGACCGCCACGCCTTGACCGGACCCGCTGGCGTCGTGCTTGAGGACGATCGGAACCTGGGCAAATTCAAGCTATGGGCCGATGCTTGCCGCAGTCGCGGGGCTCAGGCCTGGATGCAAATCAATCATCCCGGACGGCAGCTATTGGCTTCAATGGGCCAACCGGCAAGGGGCCCCTCCGCAGTTGCGGTCGATATCCCCGGACTTTCAAAAGCGTTTGTGCTGCCCAGGGCTTTGGAGGAGCAGGAGATCGAAGAGCTGATTGAGCGCTATGCCCAAGCGGCGGTGTTGGCGGAGCGCGCCGGATTCACCGGCGTGGAGATTCATGCCGCGCATGGCTACCTGTTCAGCCAATTCCTTTCCCCCCTGACCAATCGGCGTGATGACCGCTGGGGCGGTAGCCTCGAAAATCGTGCGCAAATTCTATTGAAAACCATCGACGCAATTCGCCAGCGAGTGGCACCGATCTTTTGCGTCGCTGTGAAGCTCAACTCCGCGGACTTTCAGCGCGGCGGTTTCGATGCAGCAGATGCGGCTCGCGTGGTGGAAATGCTTAACACCAAGGCGGTCGATCTGGTCGAGTTGTCGGGTGGCAGCTACGAAAGCCCAGCTATGCAGGGGCAAACCCGCGATGGCAGCAGCCTCGCTCGAGAAGCTTACTTTCTCGAGTTCGCAGAAAAAATAGGAGAAATAGCGCGCATGCCGCTGATGGTCACCGGCGGCGTGCGCAGAAAGGAGGTTGCGGAGAGAGTGGTGAGCGGCTCGGTGTCAATGGTCGGACTTGCTACTGCGCTGGCAATCGTACCAGCCCTGCCGAGGCAATGGATGGCAGGTCGAGACGTCAGAGTGGAGCCCATCGTCGTCAGCTGGAAGAACAAGACGCTGGCATCGCTGGCAGTGGCATCGGTGATCAAGAAGCAGCTCGGCTTGCTGAGTCAAGGTAAACGGACAAACCCAGGGACTTCGCCACTCATGGCATTGATCGGCAATCAACTGAAGGCTCGTCGCCAGGCGAAGAGCTATCGGCAATGGATTGATCAAGCCAGGTAGAGGATCAGGCCGGTAGCGGCTTGCCGGCGATTTTCCTGGCTCTGGCAGGTGTGACGCCTAGAGCCTGGAGAATCATTTCGGCAACCCGCAAATCGTGCTCTGCCACTGCACGTCCCTCGACAACCGAGCGCATTGCTCCGGTTGTGCACGACAGGACGATGTCCAGGGCGATCCCTTCGTCCTCGTAAACAAAAGTCCCCGCACGCAGTCCCTCACGCAAGTCACCCAGCACATGGTCAGCCAGACGCGAGCGCATGGCCTGGTCGAAATGGATGATGCGCAGCAGCGCATTCGCCCATTGGTGGTCGGCTGCGGCCCGGCACACAAACATGCGAACACCGATCGAAAGACGCTGTGCGCCGCAGTGCACATGCCTGCTCATGGCGGAAATGGCATCGGAGAATTCCGCGGCCATTGCGATGCCCACCGCCTCCAGCACTTCGTCGCGAGTCCGAAAATAGTTGTAGATGGTGCCGTTAGATACCGCGGCTTCCGCAGCGACCTCGAGCAGTGCGATCTCCCCCACTTCCTTGCGTGCGATAAGGCGCAATGCCGCGTCCACCAGGCAACGACGGGTGCGCTCACGCTTCTTGTGACCTCTCGTGAGAGGTTCTGGCGCATCAGCTTCTAAAGGAAGTGTGGGGGAATGCATGATCAAGCTCGTAATCTAATGGGCTCGTTGATGGTAACGGAAACGCTGTCAGGCGTGGCGTCTTCGCTGGCCAGCAGGTTTCTGCAGTCTCGAAGGAGATTGTCTGCTTCTGCGCCAAGGGCGTGGTGCATGATGATACGGTCGGGGCGAACCGCGACGAGCGTTCCCTTGGCAGCCAGCGGCAGGATCTCATGGTTCATGTCTTCGATGAAGTCACAGCTGCCGCCGGAGCGTTGACCGCGTGCCCTGACCTCTAAAAAGTGGCCGCCCATTTTTTCCCAGGAAACGATCTGATCAGGGGTCAGCAATGACAACGGGTCCACACCGAATCCAACCAGAGTCAGGCTATCTCCCAGTGCATCGTCGCTCAGTTTGATCTGCTTTTGCAGGTTGCGAGTCCAGGCCTGGGGAAACAGGCTGCCGCGTACCAGTTTGTCGCCACGGCGATGCTGCACGAACAGGCCGTGTTTGAAGGTGTTCTTCGGCTTGATGTCCAACTGTTCGAAGTACCTCCTGGTAGTGGGCGTCAACGCCAGCGTGCGCATCAGGCCGTGGACAAAGAAAGCGGCGATCTTGTTCTTGGGCATCACCAGGCGGCCCATGAGTTTCGCCAGATTGATCATCGCCCGGGCATGGGGGCGGCGCTCTACGTCATAGGTTTCGAGTATTGCAGGCGCGGCATGGCCGCGAAGGACCCAAGCCAGTTTCCAGGCAAGGTTGGCGCCATCTCGAAGTCCTGCAACGAGGCCTTGCCCGACAAAAGGAGGCGTGATGTGCGCTGCGTCACCGGCGAGAAAGACGCGCCCCTTGCTGAATCTGTTGCAGCACCGCGCGTGGAATCGATACACCGCCTTGCGCTCGATTTCCAGCTCCTGCGGGTTGATCCATGGCGCGATCAGCCGGGCGATGCTTTCCGGGCTCTCAAGCTCTTCCCGGGACTCGCCGGATTGCAGCATGAACTCCCAACGTTCCCTGCCGCCGGGTGCGGGCATGTGCGGTGTCGGGCGCCGCGGATCACAGAGAAACTCGATGTGATCAATCGCTGACTTATGCCGGTTCTTGACATCGACAATCAGCCAATCTTCCACATAGGTCTGCCCTTCGAATTCCTGGCCAATCAGCGCTCTGACCCTGGAGCTAGCGCCATCCGCTCCGATCAGGTACTGGGCACGAATGGAATGCGACTGCCCATTTTCATCCCGTACGGAAGCGAAGACGCAATCTGACACTTCGACCAGGCTCTCAAGCTCGAAGCCACCCAGGCTGGTCACGGTTTTTAGCCGGGAAACCTGGCCGCGCATCGCACGTTCGAGGTCGGGTTGATAGAACGTCACGAGTTTCGGATGGCCGTCGACGCACCCCTCGGTATTGGCTCGACCAAACTGCCCGAGTACCGGGGAGTGCATCCTCACTTCAGGGATAACGATCTTCTCGAAAGCGTCTTCCGACAAACCGGCCTGTTGCAGGATGCGCAGCGCCTCGTTGTCCAGAGCAATGGCACGCGGCATCAGTACGACGTCATGGACCTTGTCCAGTACCAGGGTCGTGACCCCATAGCGGCCGAGCAGCGCAGCGATGGTCGCACCTACCGGACCATAACCGATAACCAGCACGTCGACGGCGGCGGGAGGCAATTCGCAAACTTTCTTGTTGTTGTTCATCTCGGGCCCTTGTTGTGATTGAAGTCGTGAGACGCGAGGTCTCATCGTCAGGCAAGGTCAAGGTATTCAATATTGAGAGATATTTCAATATTGATGTTTTTGTCATTAATCTTTGAGATCATGCTCAAGCCGCGCGGGGCCAATGGGCGAGCCGAATTGCGCGACGTGAACGGAGTTTGCGCGTGTGCCAGTTTCCGACCGGCGACGCTTGGCTTCAGCGCTGATCAGCGTTGTCATTGGAGGCATAGCTGAAGACGGCCTCGTGAAGATCGCGGCGCACACTCTGTCTAGTCTTTAGGAATCAACCGTGGCACGTCCGCAGCCCCATCCCAACCCAGTCTTGCTCTGCTTCGTCGAGTTCGAGCTCGATGAGTCCAACGCCTGTTTGTCGCGCAATGGGCAAGCGGTGGCATTGGCGCCGACGCCCTTCACGTTGTTATGCGCGCTGGCACGCCAGCCAGGATCGCTGGTGACCAAGGACGCCTTGCTTGATGCCGTGTGGGGGCATCGGTTCGTCAGCGATTCGGTCCTGAAGACGGCCATTAGCGATCTGCGCAAGGTACTGGGCGACGATCCCAGGCATCCTCGTTTCATCGAGACGGTGTCACGGCGCGGCTATCGCTTCATCGCCCCGCCCTCCTCCACACGTTCGATAGCGCCTGCACCCGCGACGGCTACAGCGGCCTTCACACCTCTGTCATCGTCATTCATCGGTCGCACCGACGAGGTCTCCAGGCTGCAACGGGCCTGGGAGCAGGCGAATGGCGGCCAGCGCGCGGTGGTCTGGCTCGCCGGCGAGCCGGGAATTGGCAAGACGACGTTGATCGAACATTTCCTTGCAGGCGTTGGCGATATCGCCTACGCACGCGGCCATTGCGTGGAGCACTACGGTGTCGGCGAGCCATATCTGCCGGTGTTGGAGGCGTTAGCCGATTTGTGCCGCAGCGACCCAACCTTGCCGGCGCTGATGCGCGCCGTGGCACCGACCTGGCTGCTGCAACTCCCTTGGCTGAATACCCCGCAGGAGAAAGACGCGTTGCGGCGCGAGCTTGCCGGCGTCGGCCCGGATCGCATGCTGAGGGAAATGGGCGAATTGCTGGACCGCTACACAGAGCAGCGCCCGCTGATGCTGGTGACCGAAGACCTGCACTGGAGCGATCGGGCGACGGTCCAGCTCATCAACTATGTAGCACGGCGACGTGGCCGCACGCGGCTGATGTGGCTGTCGAGCTTCCGCCTCGCCGAGGTGGTTGCGCTCGATCATCCCCTCAGCTCGTTGCGCCACGAACTGCGCCTGCAACGTCTATGCGAAGAAGTGGTGCTCGACCCGTTTTCGGAAACCGAGGTCGCTGAGTATGTGGCGCTGCGCTCGACTTCGCTGGCACGCGATGAAGCCTTCGTGCGCGCCCTGCACGAACGGACCGACGGTGTGCCGTTGTTCGTTTCGTCGATCACCAGTGAAGTGATGGACCCAAAGGACGACAAAACCACCATCGAGGCTCGGCTTGCGGATCTGGCGGTGCCCGAAAACCTCGCAGCCATCATCGATCACTACATCGCCAGGCTGGGTCCGGAGCAACGCACCCTTCTTTCGGCTGCAGCGGTGTGCGGGGTTGAATTCCGCATCGAGACGGTTTCGCTGGCCCTCGAGCGCGAGCTCGCTTCGGTGGCACACGCCTGTGAAGAGCTGATAAGCGAACAGGTATGGCTCATACAATCACGGTCCACTGAAGTTGAAGAGACGCTAGAGCCACCCCACTCTTTCCGACACGGGCTCTTCCGCCAGGTGCTGTACGACCGCACGCCGCGCTCATTGCGCACCCAACTCCATCGCCAGGTCGGCGCTGCCCTCGAACGCGAACGCACGACCGGCGTGCCGGTTGCTGCGTCGGAGCTGGCAATGCACTTCGACCGCGCCCGGCAGCCGATGATTGCGCTGCGTTACTACGCCGAGGCCGCGGTAGCCGCGCTGCTGCACTTCAGCCCGGACTTGTGCATTGGTCTCACTGAGCGCGCCTTGGTCCTGTTGATGCAGGCTCCCGAAGGGACGGAGCGCAATGCGCTCGAAATGACCCTGGCTACGCTGCAAGGGGTTTCGGCTTTCCACATGTTCGGTGTCGGCAGCGAAGCCAAGAGCAGCTTCGAACGTGCCTACAGACTGCTGGCGGATGTCCCCGAGCACCCCATGCGTGGTCGCCTGCTGCACGGATTCGGTTATCTGCTGGGTCTGCGCGGCGACTATGCGTTGGCGCTCGAAGTGGCGGAGCGTGCCGAAGCCCTCTCCCGCGACGCAAATGATCAAGAGCTCATGCTGGCGGCGTGCATCGTCCAGGGCGAGGTGCATCACCTCCAGGGACGCACGAAAACGACTCGCCGCTGGCTGGAACGCGCCCTCGCAATCGCCGAGCCACTAGACATCGGGACGAACGAGGTTTTTGCGGCTGATCCTCAGGTCATGCTGCACGGCATGCTGGCTATAGAACTCGTGCGGTCAGGTCTGGTTGAGCAAGCCCGAGCCCACATGCAGCAGGCGCGGGCACGCGCGCAGGCGTTGCGTCAACCCATGACCTGGCTGGTCGCCGCCTGGCAGGAGGTGCTGATCGAGGTGCGGATGGGAAACCACGTACGTGTAGCCGCGCTGGCCGACGACATGCAGGCGCTGGTCGATAAATATTCGCTCGCACTCGGGCGTACGGCTTGCCGCTGGTGGCGCGGCTGGGCCGACGCGCGCAACGGTGCACCGCTTGATGGCTACCGTCGCATCCGCGAGGCCTATGAAGAACACACCGGGCTTGGAATGCGTTCCGGTGCCAGCGAGGTGCTCGGCTACGCCACCGAGGCGCTGCTGCTCGCAGGTGATTGCGACGCAGCGCAATTTGAATTGCAGGAAGCATTTCGGGTGGGCGAGGAACTGGGCGAGCGCGTCTACCTGCCGCAGCTGTTGCTGCTGGAAGCAGCGATCTCGCGAGCACAGGGTCGGCCCGACGCCGGCATCGCTGCGGTGCGGCGCGCAGTTGAAGAAGCTCGCGCCCAGGAAGCACCGTGGCTGGAGCTGGAAGCGCTGGTCGAACTGTGCGAGCTCCCTGTCGCTACGGCCGACGATCAACAGGAATTGGCAACGCTGGTTGACCAGTCGACGGAAACTGACGGAACCGAGCTGGCGAAACGTGCGCGCTTGCTGCTTCAGGCTACGCAGTCGACTTGAAAAGTTAAGGGCGAAAACCTGTGGGAGCGAGCTTGCTCGCGATAGCGGTGGGTCAGCCAATATTGATGCTGGATGTGCCGCCGTCATCGCCAGCAAGCTCGCTCCCACAGGGGCTGCGGTGTTCACGACCTTAACCTACGGTGCTGTCCCGACCGAAGTCTGACCTTTCGCTTACGACTCGCCCCAGAGGGCCGCTTACGCTGTGTCGAACTTTCCTGCCCCCCTGGTCTGCGATGATCCTGAACCCTGAATCCAAGTACCCGAGCCGCCGCTCTTACGTAGTGAAGCTGCGCAGCGACGCCGCGCCGGGGGCCCTGGTGGGCCGCCTCGAAAACCTGGTCACCGGACGACAGCGCGAGTTTTCGTCCGCCGAAGAGCTGTTGGAGTCGATTGCCTCGGACCTCGCGTTGACAGCCGGCGAGCACACGGCAGATACCGGCGGCGAGTGACGCCTCCACCACGAACGAGTGCTCGATATGGCGACCGAACGGCGACCCTTCGCTGACGACTTCGCGCACACCGGGCCCTACGCTGATGCCACCTCGAATTTGCACGAGCCCAATCCGATGCCGCGACTTCCAAACTTCCACCTGTTGACCCGCAACACCGGGCAGACGCCCCTGCAACATGCCGAACGCGTAATCGGTGTCGTAAAGGGTGCGGCGCTTGCCGCGTCCATCGCCCTGATCCTGACCGGTTGCTCCACGGAGGTGCTGACGCCGTCGGTAGACCTACCGAGCAACTTCGCCGCGAGCACGGCCTCCGAAATGGAACCCGAGGCGGCATGGTGGGAGGTTTACCACGACCCGGTGTTGACGGATCTGGTGCGCCGAGCCGCGCGCGAGAATCGCGACGTCAAGATTGCCGCCGAGCGCCTGCACGCCGCGCGTGCTGACGAAACGGTCAGCCGTTCATGGCTGTTCCCGAGTGTCGGCGCATCCGCCTCCGGCAGCGATCGCAGCAGCGGCTACAGCTCGGCCACGAAACAGGGTTATCCGGATACCGAGACCACCAGTGCGGGGCTGGACGTCTCGTGGGAGCTCGACCTGAGCGGCCGCTTGCGCGCCGGCGCAGCGGCGGCTGACGCCGATGCGATGGCCGCGGAGCACAGCATGCGCGGCGTACGCCTGCTGGTGATGAGCGACGTCGTCAGCAATTACTTCACACTGCTCGGCGCGCAACGCCAGGTCGCGACACTGCGCGCCATCTCAGCGATGCAGGACGAGACGCTGCGTCTGGTTGTCGCTCGCCAGCAGGCGGGGCTGGCCTCGGCCTTCGACGTCGAACGCGCGCAGACCGACGCCTTGTCGGCGCGGGCGCAGATTCCGCCGCTGGAAACACAGGTGGCTGTGTCGCGCCATCGTATTGCGGTGCTGATTGCCGACCAGTCCTTCAATACCGCGAACATCCAGTCTTCGATCAGCGATGTGGCAGTGGTGCCCGAGGCCAAGCCAGGCCAGCCCGCAGAGCTGCTGCAACGTCGACCTGACGTGCTGGCGTTGATGGCGCAGCTCGATGCAGCCAATGCGCGCCGCAAGCAGGCCGCGGCCGAGTGGTTTCCGCGGCTGTTCCTCGACGCCTCCTTCGGCCGCCAGGGCTTGAGCCTGAACGGCGCCGATCTCGGCGTTGCACGCTTCACTAACGTGGCGGGTTTGCTGGCGATGCCGCTCTTTAACGCCGGGCGCACGCAAGCAATCAACGATGCGGCCGAAAGTGCTCAAAAAGAGGCGCTGCTGCGCGCCGAAGACGGCATCGTGCGGGCGCTCGAAGATGTAGAGAACGCCCTCGTCACGCTGGCGCAAGAGCGGCGCCGCGCCGGGTCGCTGCAATTGGCCGCCGCGTCCGCCGAGGCTGCACAGAACCGCGCCCAGTCGCTCTATAACCGCGGGCAGATCGACCTGTTGCCACTGCTGGATTCGCAGCGCGCGCGCCTGGCGGCACGCTTGAATTCCAACGAAAGCAACACCCGCCTGCTGATCGATAGCGTGCAGCTCTATAAGGCACTGGGCGGGGGCTGGCAGGTGTTCGAACAACCCGCTACTCCCACAGCAGCCACCGCAGCCGACCGGCCACCACTTTCCTGAGAATTTCGTTTTACAAAGAGGAACCGCCTTGAAAACCTCCCTTACTGCGGCCGGCGCTCTGGCCGTAGCCGTCATGCTTTGCGCGTGCAGCCCGGACCAGCCAGCGGTACAGGCACCCCGACCGGTGCGCACAGCTGAAATCAGCTACGACAACGCTCGCGACATCAATCGCTACGTGGGTACCGTGCAGTCGCGGCACGAAGTAGACCAAGCCTTCCGCGTGGGCGGCAAGATCGCCCAGCGCAAGGTCGATGTCGGCCAGTTTGTGCGCGAAGGCGACATACTGGCGGTACTGGATGACAGCGACTACCGCCTCGCCGAAGAAGCGTCGCGACAACAGTGGACAGTTGCCGTCGAGCAGACACGCCAGGCCGACTCGGACCGCCAGCGTCTGACCGCACTGAAGGCTGACGGCTCGGTCAGTGCGGCCGACGCCGAGCGCGCGCAGACCAATGCGCAAACCGCGCATGCAACTGCCGAGGCCGAGGCACGCAAGCTCGAACTCGCGCGCAACCGGCTCAAGTACACCGCGTTGCGCGCCTCGCGCAGCGGCGTCGTCACGGCTGTGCGCTTTGAGGCCGGGCAGGTTGTGCCGGAGGGTCAAGCGGTTGTCTCGATCGCGAATCCGGATGAGTCCGAGATCGTCATCGATGTGCCCGAGAATCAACTGGCCGTCTTCAAGGACGCGCGTTTCAAGGCGTCGCTGGCCAGTGCGCCGGGCGAGGTCTTCGATGTCACGCTGCGTGAGCTATCGCCGCAAGCCGCAGCGCAGACGCGTACCTATCGCGCGCGGCTCAAGCCGTTGCAAGCGCTGCCGCTGGGCGCCACCGCCACGGTGACGGCCGAGCGAGTCATGACAAGTGTCTCTGTGGCGGCAGTGCCAGCCACGGCATTGACGCAGAACGGCGGTCAGCCGGCGCTGTGGGTGGTCACGCCTACGGGCAAGGATCCGGCAGGCATAGTTGATCTGGAGCGTGTGGCCGTTTGGGGTTACCGCAACGACGAGGTGCTCGTCTCTGGGCCGCAGGCCGGCGCATTGGTCGTCACCGCCGGCGTCCAGAAGATGACGTCCGGACTGAAGGTCGCGCTCCCCGGTGCGGCGATCGTTGACGCCAATACCACGCAGCAGGCAGCCCGATGAACAACTTCAACCTCACCGACTGGGCGCTGCGCCACCGCGCTATCGTTCTGTTCATGCTCCTCATTGTCGCGGTGGCTGGCGCCTTCAGCTTCACCCGACTCGGCCAGCTCGAGGATCCGAACTTTTCCGTGCCGTCCATGACCGCCATGGTCATCTGGCCGGGCGCCACTGCCCAGCAGTTGCAGGACCAGGTCCTAAACCGCATGGAGAAGAAATTCGAGCAGATCGACAACTTCGAGAAGGTGGTCACCTACGCGCGGCAAGGCTACGCAGGCATGACGCTCACCGTACGCGGCGGCACTTCCAAGGCTGACCAGCGCGAAGCCTGGTACCAGGCGCGCAAGAAACTCAACGACCTGAGCCTCGAGATGCCTGACGGCGTGATCGGCCCGATCCTGAACGACGAGTACGGCGACGTGTATGGCCTGATGTACGCCATCAAGGGCGACGGCGTCGGTCAGGCCGACCTGTCGCACGCGGCCGAGGACATCAAGCGCCAGATGCTGAAAGTGCCGATGGTCAAGAAGATCGATCTCATCGGCAAGCAGGCCGAGCGTGTCTACGTCGAGTTCTCGCACGAGCGCCTGGCCGCGCTGGGCATTACACCGCTGACCATTGCCGAAAGCCTCAAGAGCCAGAACGCCATGGTGCCGGCGGGCCAGATCGACACCCGCGGCGACCGCGTCATGGTGCGCGTGAGCGGCCAGTTCGCCAGCGAAGAGGCGATCCGCAACGTGCCCATCTCTGCGAGCGGCCGGCAGATCAAGCTCGGCGACATTGCGACCGTTACACGTGGATTCGAAGATCCGCCCACCTACACGGTCCGCCACAACGGCCAGCCCGTGCTGATGCTCGGCATCACGATGACCAGCGACGGCAACATCGTGGACCTTGGCAAGGCGATGGACGCGGCGGTCGCCAAGATCCAGTCCGAGCTGCCGCACGGCGTGGAACTGGAACTCGTGGCCGACCAACCCACCACAGTGAGGGATGCAATCCTGGACTTCGGCCGCGCGCTGGCCGAGGCGTTGATCATCGTGATCGCGGTGAGCCTGGCCAGCCTGGGCTGGCGCGCCGGCCTCGTGGTCGCGGCCACGGTGCCGCTGGTGCTGGGCGGCGTAGCACTGGTGATGCTGGCGATGGGCTGGAACCTCGAGCGTATTTCGCTCGGCTCACTGATTATCGCGTTGGGACTGTTGGTGGATGACGCCATCATCGCCATCGAGATGATGGTGGCGAAGATGGAAACCGGTATGGACCGCGTGAAGGCGGCCGCCTTCTCCTATCAGTCCACCGCGATGCCGCGCCTGACCGGCGCACTCATCACGGTCGTAGGCTTCCTGCCGATCGGCCTCTCGAAGTCCACCACCGGCGAATACGCGGGTGGCATTTTCTGGATCGTTGGCGCCGCGGTGCTGTTCTCGTGGATCTGTTCCGGCATCTTCACACCGTACCTGGCGGTCAAGATGCTGCCCAACGACTTGGGCACGCACCAGCACGCCGATCCGCACGACACCAAGTTCTACCGCAGCTTGCGCCGCTTGATCGATACCGCCATCGAGCGTCGCTGGGTAGTCATCGGTGCGACGGTTGCCGCTCTGGTGCTTGCTCTGGCCTGTATCAAGCTGGTGCCGCAGCAATTCTTCCCCAACAGTTCGCGTCCGGAGCTGGTCATAGACCTGCGCGTCAAGGAAGGCTCCTCGTTCGCGGCGACGACCGAGCAGGTCAAGCACATGGAGGAGATCCTGGCGAAGGACGAGGACGTGCGTTTCTATACCGCCTATACCGGCGCCGGCGCACCGCGCTTCTATCTCTCGCTCAACCCCGAACTGCCCAATCCCGGATTTGCCCAGTTCGTTGTGATGACCAAAGACCTGGACGCACGCGAGCGGGTACGTGCGCGACTGGTGGCCTCCGCTGACCAACAATTCCCCCAGGCGTGGGTGCGCGTGACCCGGCTCGAATTGGGCCCACCTGTCGGCTACCCGGTGCAGTTCCGCGTCGTCGGGCCTGATACCCAGAAGGTGCGGCAGATCGCTCGCGAGGTGGAGAACGTGATTGCGTCCAACCCGAAGGTGCGCGACCTCCAGCTCGACTGGAACGACCCGGTGCGCACGCTGAAGGTCGAGCTTGATCAAGACAAGGCAAACGCACTCGGTCTCACGCCGGCGGACGTGTCGCTGGCGACCCAGACTGTGATGAACGGCGCAACCTTGTCGCAGCTGCGTGAGCACGAGGAGCTGATCGACATCGTCGCCCGCGCCGTGCCCGCCGAGCGCCTGAGCCTCGACACGCTGAAAGACATCAACCTCTACACGCGCCAGGGAACGGTGGTGCCACTGTCGCAAGTCGCACAAGTACGCTCTGAGCTGGAAGAGCCAGTGCTTTGGCGCCGGAACCGCGATATGGCAATCACGGTGCGTGCCGACGTGAAGGATGGCGAGCAAGGTGTATCGGTGACTCAGCAGATCCAGCCGTTGCTCAAGGACATCGAAGCGAAGCTGCCCTCGGGCTACCGCATCGACACGGGCGGAGCCGTTGAGGAAAGTGACAAGGCCAACAAAGCGCTGCTCGCGGTGGCCCCGCTGATGCTGATCACCATCCTGCTGTTGCTCATGCTGCAACTGCAGAATTTCTCTCGCATGTGGATGGTCGTGCTGACCGCACCGCTGGGGCTGATCGGTGTGGTGCCGGCGCTGCTGGTGTTCCAGTCGCCGCTGGGCTTCGTTGCAATCCTGGGCATCATCGCACTGGGTGGCATGATCATGCGCAACGCAGTGATCCTGATCGATCAAGTGCAGATCGAAATCACTGAAGGGCGCGACCCGTGGAATGCTGTGCTGGATGCCGCAATACACCGGGCCCGTCCGGTGATGCTGACGGCGCTGGCGACCGTACTTGCAATGATCCCGCTGACGCGCAGTGTGTTTTGGGGGCCGATGGCAATTGCGATCATGGGCGGTCTTACGGTGGCGACGCTGCTAACGATTTTCTTCGTCCCTGCATTGTACGCCGCATGGTTCAAGGTGGGTCGCCAGACGACCGCTGACGCTCATCAGTTACAGGGGGACGCCACGTTCGCTTCTGACTTATAAATGCCGGGGCACTGTGCCCCGATTTCACCGCAATTGGAAGGCTTGCGAGGCGGTCGTTCAGGCTATCCGGCTTCGAATGCTGCTCTCCAATCGAAGGGCGCCTCGCTCCAGCCTCTCTTTAATAGACTTGAGGAACGATGAGTTCCGGTGGCGTCGGACTGCGGGAGTAATCCTCCTGTCTTACGCGTTGCGGTAGTTCGATCACCGGTAACTCTACTTCTTCATAGGGCATCTGCCCGAGCAGGTGGTGGATGCAGTTAAGTCTTGCTTTCTTCTTATCATCGGCTTGCACCACCCACCATGGCGCTTCGGCGATGTGGGTGCGTTCCAGCATTACTTCCTTGGCCTTGGTATAGGCTTCCCAGCGCCGACGGGACTCCAGATCCATTGGGCTGAGTTTCCACTGCTTGAGCGGGTCGTGAATGCGACTGAGAAAGCGCAGGTGCTGTTCCTGGTCGGAAATGGAGAACCAATATTTGATTAGCTGAATGCCGGAGCGTGCAAGCATTCTTTCGAACTCTGGCACAGTGCGGAAGAACTCTTCGTACTGATCGGCGTTGCAAAAACCCATCACCTGTTCGACGCCTGCGCGATTGTACCAACTACGGTCGAAGAGCACGATCTCACCCGCTGCAGGCAGGTGTGAGACGTAGCGCTGGAAGTACCACTGGGTACGTTCGCGGTCATTGGGTGCAGGCAACGCGGCAACCCGACACACGCGAGGATTGAGCCGTTGGGTAATGCGCTTGATGACACCACCTTTGCCCGCGGCATCACGACCTTCGAACAGAATGACTACTTTGTGGCCTGTCTTTACCACCCAGCTTTGCAGCTTCACCAATTCGCCTTGCAGGCGGAATAGTTCGCTGAAATAAACTCTTCGAGCTTCCTTCTCACTTCCTTCCTCTACCTGCTCATCGAACAGAGCATTCAGGTCAGTGCCGTCTTCGGATAATTCCAGTTCCAGCTCTTCGTCACTGTGATCAAGCAGCTCACGGCGGATGCGCTGTATCAGTGTGTCTTCGGTTGATAGCATAGGAGCAACTCGCGTCGGGAAGGGCCTGACTCAGTGTTAGTCGTACTTGGTTACGAAGTAATTACAAAAACTTTTGCTTCAAAGCAGGCCCGTATCAAGGGCGGCTACGGGTGCAAGGCGATATCGAACTGGCAGACAAGTCAATCAGCGAGATCTTGTGCCATCGGACTTTCATAAAGGCGTAACAAGATTGTTGCAGAGTTTCGGAGCCCGCTATCACAAGGAGTTCCTTCGATGAAAAATTTGATGAAGTCTGTTGCGCTCGCCATTACGGTTTCTCTTTGTGCAACCTCAGTGTCTTTCGCTGCTGAAAGCGTTCGACTGACAGGTTCCGGCGCCAGTTTTCCGGCTCCGATTTACCTCACTTGGTTCAAGGATTTCAGCAAGAAAACCGCTGGCGTCACCGTGGATTATCAATCCAAGGGCAGCGGTGCAGGTGTGCAGGACTTTTTGAACAAAACGGTCGATTTCGCCGCCAGCGACTCGGCGATGAAAGACGAGGACATCGCCAAGGTTGCCGAAGGCGCGCAGTTGCTGCCGATGACAGCGGGTGAAATCGTCCTGGCCTATAACCTGCCAGGCAGTCCTAAAGGGCTGAAATTGCCACGCGATGTTTACTCCAACATCTTCCTGGGCAAGATCACCCAATGGAACGACCCGCAGATCGTCGCGGCCAACCTGGAGCTGAAACTGCCTGCTACACCGATCACCGTTGTCGTGCGTGCAGATTCCAGCGGCACCACCGCGGTATTCACCAAGCACTTGGCGGCAATCAACCCGGCGTTCAAGCAGGAGTTGGGTGAAGGCAACACCGTCAACTGGCCAGCCAGCGACAAATTCATCAAATCGCCTAAAAACGATGGCGTGACCGCTACCGTACGTCAGACCCCGGGCGCCATTGGCTACATCGAGTACGGCTTCGCCAAGCTGGCCAAGGTCGACTTTGCCCAATTGCAGAACAAGGCCGGTCACTACGTTGTGCCGAATGCCGAGAGCGGTGCCGAAGCTCTGGCTGCGGTGAAGATGCCTGAAAGCCTGGTGGCCTGGCTGCCTGATCCGGATGGCGCCAAGTCCTACCCGATCACTTCCTACACCTGGATGATCTTCCGCAAGCAGAACGAAAGCCCGGCCAAGGCCAAAGCCATGCGTGAAATGGTCGAGTACAGCCTGACTGAAGGTCAGAAAATCGCCGATTCGATGGGCTACATCCCCCTGCCGCAATCGGTCGTCGATCAGGTTCGCAAAGCTTCCGCCAACATCCAGTGACGCTCGCGAGACCTCTCGGCGTGTGCTTCCAGCCTCGCCGAGAGCGTTCTCCCCTACGCCGGAATAGCCCATGAACAAGCCATTTGTCGTACCGGTCAATCCGGATTCCGCCTGCCGTCCACCGTCTGCAAAGGATTTTCTGGTTGATCGCACCTTCCGCGCACTGGCGCGCATCGGTGTGGTTCTCGTTCTGGCGCTGGTCTTTGCCTTGGTGTTCGAGGTGGGACGCAAGGCACTTCCAGGCATGGAGAAACACGGTTTTGACGTCCTTTTGGGAACCGTGTGGGACGTGAACCAGGGCAAGTACGGCATCCTGCCGGCCATTTGGGGCACGCTCTACAGCGCCTTCATCGCCTTGATGATCGCAGGCTTTTTCGGCGTCAGCATGGCGATTTTCCTGACCCAGGATTTCCTGCCCGCGAAACTGGCGGCCGTTTTTCGCACCATTGTCGAATTGCTCGCGGCCATTCCCAGCGTCGTTTATGGCCTGTGGGGCATCTACGTAGTGATCCCGGCCATTCGTCCCCTCACGGATTGGCTGAACAGTGAACTTGGCTGGATCCCCTTTTTCGGCACGACCTTGAGTGGCCCGGGGCTGTTACCTGCCGCGCTGGTGCTTGCCATCATGATTCTGCCGACCATTGCCGCTGTTTCGCAGGATGCCCTCACCGGCGTTCCGATGAAAACCAAGCAGGCGGCCTATGGCATGGGAACCACCCACTGGGAAGCGATTCTCAAGGTCATGGTGCCCTCCGCTGCCACCGGCATTTTTGGCTCGCTGGTGCTGGGTCTGGGTCGGGCCTTGGGTGAAACGATGGCCCTGGCCATGTTGGTAGGCAACTCGAACAACATTTCCCTTTCTCTGTTTGCACCCGCCAACACGCTCGCGGCCTTGTTGGCGCTGAACTTCCCCGAGGCGGGACCGACCGAGATCGAGGTGTTGATGTATGCAGCACTGGTCCTGATGCTGATCACCCTGATCGTGAACGTCATCGGCTCCATGATCATGGTCTATGCCCAGCGTGGTACTAAATGATGACTGACATCACTTCTTCGACAGCCGCTTTGCCCAGTCTGCAGCGCAAGTTTGAAGGACGCGCCCTGCGCAGCCTGGTGTTAACTACGCTGGTCTGGGCTGGCGCCCTGCTGGCCAGCGTGCCCCTGATTTCCGTGCTCTACATGCTGATCACACGTGGTGGTGCCCGCCTCAGCCTAGAGGTGTTCACAGAACTGCCGCCGACCGGCTTCGAGACGGGTGGCGGCTTCGGCAACGCGATGGCAGGCACCTTCGTTATGGTCGGTATCGCCGCTGCCATCGCGGTTCCGGTCGGCATCATGGCGGCCATCTTTCTGGCTGAGCTTGGGCCGGACAGCAAGCTGGCCAACGCCGCGCGCTTTGCCGCCAAGATGCTCACCGGATTGCCTTCGATTTTGGCGGGTGTTTTTGCCTACGCCCTGGTGGTGATGACCACGGGCACCTACTCGGCACCGGCAGGTGGCGTGGCGCTGGCAGTATTGATGCTGCCCATCGTTGTGCTGACGGCTGAAGAATCGATGAGGATGGTGCCCAAGATCATGAAGGATGCTGCCTACGGTATGGGCTGCACCCGATCGCAGGTGATCTGGAAAATCGTACTGCCTACCGGCCTGCCAGCGATCCTGACCGGCGTGATGCTGGCGGTGGCCCGTGCAGCCGGCGAAACCGCGCCGCTGTTGTTTACCGCCCTGTTCAGCAACTACTGGATCTACCACGACGGCAGCCTGGCGGTGATGAATCCGACCGCATCGCTCGCCGTACTGATCTACAACTTCTCCGGCATGCCGTTCGACAATCAGCTTGAGCTCGCATGGGCGGCCTCGCTGGTGTTGGTGATGATCGTGCTGATCGTGAATATCGTCAGCCGAATCTTCGGCAAGCCAAAGTTTTAAGAATGGGAGCACATAGTGTGAATGTATTATCTGCGCAAAAAGTTGCCCCGCTCGAGACACAGGTCCCTGTGGTCATGGACTGCAAGCTGGACAAGATTTTCTACGGCAATTTCATGGCGGTGCGTGACAGCCATGTGCCGATCGAAAAAAACAAGATCACCGGATTCATCGGTCCTTCGGGCTGCGGCAAGAGTACCGTACTGCGCAGCCTCAACCGGATGAATGACCTGGTCAAAGGCTTTCGCTTCGAGGGTCATGTGCATTTCCTAGGGCAAGACGTTTATGGCAAGGGCGTTGATCCCGTGGTCGTGCGCCGCTATATCGGGATGGTGTTTCAACAACCAAACCCGTTCTCGATGAGCATCTTCGATAACGTCGCTTTTGGCCTACGCCTCAATCGCTACCAGGGCGACCTGGGTGATCGCGTCAAGCACGCCCTGGAGGGCGCGGCGTTGTGGGATGAAGTAAAAGACAAGCTCAAGGTCAGCGGCCTGTCCCTTTCGGGCGGCCAACAGCAACGGCTGTGTATCGCCCGCGCCATCGCGACCGAGCCGGAAGTTCTGTTGCTGGATGAGCCGTGCTCCGCACTTGACCCGATCGCCACCCGCCGTGTCGAGGAGTTGATGGTCGAGTTGAAGAAGGATTACACCATCGCGCTGGTGACTCACAACATGCAGCAGGCGATCCGTGTCGCTGACACCACGGCATTTTTCTCGGTGGATATTTCCCAGGGTACGCGTACCGGCTATCTGGTTGAGATGGGCCCCACGGCCCAGATATTCGACAATCCCCGCGAGCAAATGACGAGCGATTACATCAGCGGCAAATTCAGCTAATCGACAAACGTCCAGTCAAGACCGAAAGCAGCCAATGGCAAACGACATTGGCATGCCTTCGGTCTTTTTACCTCTCACACTTCTAATCAGGATTGCCAATGTCCGCAAAGCGTCGTCTTGATTTGCCAGCAATCGAGCGTGCACTCCGTAAGGTGCAGGGGCGCTTTGCCGAGCTCAGCAGGCACTTCACCGAGCCGCGTGATCCCTTGACTGACGAAGTGCTGCGCAATGTGGTTGATGGCTATGCGCTGATTGACGACTATGTCGCCCGTGGTGTCGATCTGTTCGATCTTCAGCAACTGAACCTGATGCTGGAGATCAATGCCACCGTTCTCTGCGGCCGAGACCCGGCACGTCGTCTGGAGTACGCTCAGCACCTCGCGGCTACCGAAGAACACTTCTTCAACAACGTTGAAGGCGGGATAAAGGACTTGTACAACTGGTACTGTGCGTATCGCAGCGAATTTGTCTGGAAACGTGCGGCCGGTGTCTATGTACGGATCCTCAGCAAGCCGCAATTGTTCATTGAAGGCAATAACCGCACTGGGTCGCTGATCGTCAGTTACTTGCTCATGCGTGCAGGGCTGCCGCCGTTCGTACTGACGCTGGACAACGCCGAGGGTTACTTCAACCCGTCATCCGTCATCCGCAACTCCGCCAAACATGGCGTCAAGGCCTTGTACGAATTGCCCAAGATCAAGAAAAAGTATGCAGCCTTCCTGGAAGAACAAGCGCCTGATCCAAAGGAATTTTTTGTGAGCGACAAACCAGTGCCCATCTATCTGGGGGGCGAATGATGAGCAAGTATCCGATGCTCGACAGATGCCGGGTTTCCAGCGGTCGAGCGTGGCAAGCAATCAAGCGTTCCATTCCGATGGACGCGTTCAGCCGCCAGCGCATCCGTATTTCGTTTGATATCGATGACACGTTGGCCTGTCAGACCCATCACTGCGCTGTCGGGCACAGCAGGCTACCGGCTTTTGTTCATCGTTGGCTGGGCGAGCCATTGCGTAGGGGAACACGCGACCTGACCCGAGAGTTACGCCGACAGGGATGCAGCATCTGGGTCTACACGTCGTCCGGTCGGACACCATCTTACATCCGGCGCTGGTTATTGCTGCACGGTATCCACGTTGACGGTGTGGTCAACAGTGTTCGGCATAACCATGCCCTGACAGCGCATGGGCTTTCGAACTCCCCTTCGAAGTTTCCACCCGCATTCGATATCGACTTGCATGTCGATGATTCCGAGGGCGTGCAGATTGAAGGCTATGATCACGGTTTTCGCGTCGTGGTCGTGCGTCCGGATGATGAGAACTGGGCGCAGAGCGTTTTAAATGCAGCAGCTGAAGTCCAGGCACAGTTAGCTTGGCAGCAACGGCACAGAAACACGGAGCCTGCGCAACAACGCTCAGAAGCTTTTTTCTCCTGAATTTCGAAACATCACGACCTTGTCTTTACTGTGACGAACATTTTGATGCGGTCGTGAATCTCCTGGAGTGCATGACGCAAAGGGTCATGTTTCTCACTGGTCGTCGGGTCTTCAAAACTCCACATGATCGCTTCATCGGAAGACGGCATTCGTGAGGCTTCTTCGGAAGACTTATCACACAGTGTGATGACGTAGTGGAACTGCTGTCCTTCAAATTCATCGATCGATTTGCTACGCAAGCCATTGCTCTCTATGCCTATGTGTTCGAGAGATTCCAGGGTGCGAGGATCAACCTCGCCGGGTTCGAGGCCAGCACTGAAAGCTTCAAAGTGTGAAGAATCAGTGTGGCGAAGCAGCGCTTCGGCCAGCAAGGAACGGACATCGTTTTTAGCGCAGACAAACAGCACCCGAATTTTGTCAGCCATTTCTTTCTCCTCGCTCGAACAGTGATCCGAGAAAACGCTCTGTTCAGTTAAGCAGCGTTTTGATCGCTCACCTTCAAGTCGATGGAATGCATTATTTCCAGATCTTTCAGCTCGCTCAGTTTGCCGACTCCAGCACATGCAAGAGTTCAACGAACTGGCCTGTCAGCTTGTGATGCGGGTCGAGATGAATCAAAGGTCGGCACTGCTCATGAGATTCACGCATCTTCACTGAACTGCCGAGATACACCGGGAGAATCGGCAGCCCTTCGTTGATGAGTTCTTCAACCAGATTGCGATGAAAGCCAGTGATGCTGACGTAGTGATTGATGACAATCCCTTCAACGACCAATGACTCATTATGGTCCCCCTGAAGTTCTGCCACCTGTGCCAGCACCTGGTACAACGCCTGACGAGCGAAGGTATCGCAATCAAATGGAATCAAAACCGCATCCGCGGCGATGAGTGCACTGAACGTATAGAAGTTAATCGCCGGCGGCGTATCGATATAAACCCGGTCGTAATCCTGGGAAATGTCGTCCAACAGCCGACGCAGCTTGTTTATCTTGAACTTCGCTTCCAGCTTGGGCTGTAAATCCGAAAGCTCGCGGCTGGCAGTGATGAGGTGAAGATTATCGTAGGGTGTCTCAATGATGTGAGCCCGGCTTTTTTTGGCTGCCGGCCCCGAGGACAGCGTTTGCTTAAAAAAATCCGCGATGCCCACCGGGATGTCATCCCCGGTCAGGCCGGTGAGGTAATACGTAGAGTTGGCTTGGGCATCTAGGTCGACAACGAGTGTCCGGTAGCCTTCCATTGCGCTTGCAGCAGCCAGGTTGCAAACAATACTCGACTTGCCTACCCCACCTTTTTGATTGAAAACAACACGACGCATCAACACCATTCCTGCGGCAAAAGATTCCAGTTTATCGATTTCCTGCGAATCCACAGCGGTAGCTTGATGAATTTTATATTTCAGTGTCCGTGTGCAATGGCTGCAACGAACAGTCGCTCTGCTACGCTCTGCAAACTAACTCACAAGCGAGGACGATGATGTCTTTTGTCGACGATTTTGTGGCTCAGATCATTTCCTTGGAAGTCTCCCTCTATCACTCGCGCGCTCGACTGCAAGCCAACAGCGATAGCGAAGCCCTGCATGACTTGAGGATAGCGGTTCGGAAAATACGCAGCCTTCTGCGACCGCTGCGCAAGATGCCGGAGATTATCGAATTGAATCAGGCCGCCGCTGAGGTTGGCAGAGCGACGACTCCCACGAGGGATCTGGAGGTCATCGTTGATGAGCTTCGGAAAATGGGGTACCCGCGCCAAGCGATGAGCCGAAGCGCAACCATGACAGGACAATATCGGAAGATCATCGGTAGCCCAATGCTCGACAAACTGTTTGGCGAACTGGATCGATGGCCAGAGTTGTTCAGGACTGCCCAGCGAGCCGGCGAACTGGCTGATGTCAAAAGACAAATCCAGAAAGCCCTGAAGAAAAGAATCACTCAGCTGATCGCTGGACTTCGGGATAAACATTTTGACCGGCACGAGCTGAGGATCATCGTGAAAAACGCAAGATACCTCTCCGATGCGTTTCCGAGACTGTCACCGCTCAAGGCAAAATCCAGGGCTCAATTGAAGTCGGTACAAGCGTCGCTCGGCTCATGGCACGATCATCATCAATGGTGCCTGCGGGCCGAGGCGGAACCTGATTTGCTCGAAATCGCACCGTACTGGGAAGTCGCGTCAGAGCAGGCGCTGGCTGATGCCGAGCTAAAATTGGCGTCACTCCTTGATCACCTAGAGAAAGACCTAGCGAAGTCTAAAGAATGACATCAATTCGCCTCCAAAGCCCCCGATATAGAGCCTCTGATACATTTTGAATCATCTAAAAAATGCGCTACCCTCCGCCACCTCAACAGCAAAGGGTTTGCAGATGAAAATCACTATTGAAACAAATGAGCAAGGAAGCGGTTGCAAAGTTTGGCTAGGCGAAACGTCAGTTTCGTTCCCCAGCCTAGAGGACGCTAAAACCTACATTGCTCAACTCGAAGAGCGGATAGAGGCGGCCTCTCATGTATTTGGCCAGGATGATGGAGCGCCGAAAGTTAATTAAGCATCTCGTAAGAGGTCGACCATGAGGCCAGTCTGCATACGCGGCCTGATTACCCGACAAAACTGAGCATTAACCATCACCGCTCTAAGAACCATTAGCAGCCACTGCTCGACTTAAGAAACGGCGAAATATTCGCCATTGCACGCGTTATGTAAACGTCCTTCTCCCCCACCGGAGCAACGTAGTGAAGAGCACTACGTGCAGCCTCTGCACCAGCTAGGCGGGAGATGAGCCAAGCGGCCAGATACTGCGACGATAAGCAGCCGCCAGCGGTTGCGACATTGTCCTTAGCCACAAACGGCTGATTGAGCACCGCCACGCCGGCCTCTTCAACCCATGGCTTGGTGATAAGATCCGTGCAAGCCGGAACGTCATCTAGCAAGCCGAGCTTTGCAAGTATGAGCGTGCCCGAGCACTGGGCCCCCAAGAGTTGGCGAGCTGGGTCTAGTTTCAGTCGAGACATCAGTGCGTCGTCCGCGACGACGTCCCGAGTCAATCTCCCACTACCCACCAGCACCGCATCCGCGCCGCAGGCTTCCTCTAACGACGCCTGCGCCTCGACCATCAGGCCGTTCATCGATAGCACCTTATCTGTGGGGCTGGCGATAGACACTCGCCAATCAGGCTTTTGAACCCGGTTGAGAATGCCGAACGAAATGAGCGAATCGAGTTCGTTGAACCCTTCGAAGGTAAGGATCGCAATGTGCATGGTGCTCTCGCGCCAGAAAAGTCTTGAGGCCCATCGTAAAATCAACCGACCAATACATTCAAAAAATTGTAATGGATACATTTCAGGTAACTGTGGCGTCTTCACAGCCATTCGGCTCCACTCTTGAGCGTCCGCTATGGGTCGATTTCAGCCTGACGCCACCATCAGCTTTGGGGCGATTACTACCCTTCACGACAGGTAGTAATCGCCCAGAAACTCCCCCTCGAGGTTGTCCCAAAACCAGAGGCTGATCCGTTCTCAGGGGCTCCACCATCGTCCCTAGCGATCTTCATCGCGGCGCAGTAACAAGCAGCCACATCAACTTGACGCTCTGCTCGGCCTCATGTTTCAGCTGGCGGCTGGACTGAATTCTATTGAGATCGCCGCAGATATCGATCTTTAGCAAGATCGCCGGATGGTAGCCCGGAACACTCGTTGCAACAGGATCAACACCTTCAACCCCAAATGCCCCCCCAGTCTCGTTAATGGACAAAAAGCTCGACCACTCGAACTGGATTTTCTTCGATTACATAATCGATTCTGGAATCGCGCGCCCTCTGACCGTCATAGACTAACCTCCACCTCTGACGAACTCTCAAATGAGGGGGTGCCATGAGATTGCAATGAGGCAGATTGGCAGTCACTCACTCGTTCCACGCGTAAAAAAATATGTGAAAAAAGTTAGATTGGGTAAGTGACTGATTTATGGAAGATAAAACAAATGTAACAGTTAACAAGGCTCCGGAAGCCGTGGTAAAACACCAGATCCCCGGCAAACAGCACGCCGGTTTGCTGGTCGAGAATAGCCAGATCCGCGCCAGTGTGCCCACCCAGGCTCAGCAGGCGCAGATCGTGATTCCCAAAATTGAGGGCGCCGGGTGTCAGCGTCCGCGTCGGCAACACCACCTCGGTGCCCCGCATCCAGTCGCCCACTAGCCGATACATGTTCTCGGCCATGGCGTCGCCCTGCTGATGCAGCAGCTCGGTGGTGCCGGCTAGTGCACCGATCGGCACGTCGCTGAAGGCCTGATTGCCCAACACATGGTCGGGATGGTGATGGGTCAGCAGCACCTCGATCACCGGTTTGTCGGTGGTCGCAGCAATGGCTTTGCGCATCGCCTCGCCATAGCGTTTCGACGGCCCGGTGTCGATCACCACCACCCCCCGCTCGGTAACAATGAACGCGGTATTGACGATGTTGCCGCCGTTGGCCTTGGCGAAATTGTCGGTGCTGCCTTCCAGCAGCCAGGTGTCTTCGGCGATCTGCCGGGGCTTGAGTTCATAGTCAAGGTCCGCCAGGGCCGGCAGGCTCAGGCTCATAAACAACAGCAGCATCCAGCGCATCACGCGTTCCTTGGGGTCAGGGTATGGCCGCATCGAATTGATTGCCGCTGTTGTCGCGCAGCACCAAGCGCGTCTGCCCTGCCCCTTCGATGTCGAAGGCCAGGTTGGGGTTTTCGCTGACGGCGGGAAACAGCTCAAGGCGGGCCAACAGCTGATCGTTTTGGTCGCGCAGTTCGGCGTGATTGATGAAAAATTCCGGGATGCCGCTGACCATGCCGTTGTCCATCGGGTGCGCCACCTGCAAGCGCACACGGCTGAATTCACCACGGGGATAACGCCCGCCCAGCACTTCGCCGATGTGCTCTTCCCAGCCTGGCTGAGTGCGCACCACACTCGGTGCCGTGCAGCCGCCGCCCGCCGCATCGATCAGGGTCGAGCCGACATGCCAGAGGCCGTCGCGGGTCAGCACCGCTGCACGCAACGGCGTGGCCTGCTCGATTCGGATGCGAATCGACAGCCAAGGCAGCACGCGGTCGACCGGTTGGAAATCAACAATCTTCGGCAGCGGATTGAACTCAGCCCAGGCGAGGATTTTCACCACGTCACCCTTGAACGCGCGGGCGTCGATTTCCAGTGGAACTTGCCGCGCGTCTTCGGCGAACGGCGGCGCCAGCAGCTTGACCCGCTCATCGAACACGAACGGCGCATCACCGAGCATTTGCTTGTGATAGAAGGCCCACATCACCGAGGGCACCGGGTCTTTGCCCGGCTCGATGGCGCCAGCGTGCGCCGCCAAGGGTAACCAGCAGAGCAACAGACAACGCGCTCGCCAGTTCACTATTGATACATCTCGGGCACGTCATAGCGCAGGCCGTAATGGCCATAAATGGTTTTGACCGCACCCTCGCGAATCAACGCCTCCAGCGCCTCTTCCACGGCATAGGCCAGTTGGCGGTTGCTTTCATGCACCGCCATGCCGATTTCCCAGAGTTGCTTGCCCATGTTCGGGTAGGCGTTTTCCGCCAGCGTTACTTGCGGATCGTTGGCTTCGTGAACCTGCCAGTCGATCTCGCCGCGCATGGCCATGACCGCGTCGACTTCACCGGCCTTCATCGCTGCAAACGCTTGAGGCACGCCGGGATAGTGGTGGGTTTTACCGGCAAGCATGCCGCTGAACACTGAGGTCAGGTAGAACGACGGTACGCTGTCGACTTCGACGCCGATCGGGTGATGCTCGAACACGGCGACGCTGCCCACTGATTCCAGACGGCGACGGTCATAAGCGACCTGCCATTGTTCGTTCTGGTACGGCCCGAACATCACCACATGGCCGTTTTCCAGTTCACCGAGTTCGTTGCGTTTTTGCGCGTAATCCCGGTCGTATGGCACGCGCATCATCAGGTCGGCCAGTTGCAGATCGTGCAGCTGACTGGCCCGCCAGATGTAATCGCGCAGGTCATCATCGAGCTTCTCGCCAGCGGGCGCCCAAATCAAAGTGAGCCGCACGCCGAGGACCTTGGCCAACGCCTGGGCGAGCTCAACATCAACGCCACGGGCCTGACCGGCGTCTTCAAAACTATAGGGGGCGAAGTCCTTGTAGACCGCCACTTTCAGCTCCCCGGCGGCGATCATTTCGTCATAGGTGCGGACCTGCGCCTGCACGACCTGGCAGCACAGCAACACGGCGCTGATCAACACAGCGAACAGGCGCATGGATTACTCCTCGACGTGAACGCTGTCCAGGTAAGTGCGCACGGCCCACAAGGCTTCCTGACTCAGGTAATCAGCCATCTTCGGCATGTACACCCGACCATCGCGCACGGCACCGTTGCGCACCCGTTCGACGAACCATTCGTCACCCGCATCGCCGACATCAAGCATGCGCAGATCAGGGGCGATGCCGCCGGATTTGGCTTCCAGGCCATGACAGGCTGCGCAGTTCTGGTTGTAGGCCGAGGAGCCGATTTCCACGGCTTTCTCGTGTTCCGGGGAGGCGCGATAGGGGTTAACCGCCGCCCAACCATCGGCATCCACCTGCACGCCGGCATCCTTGATCGGGGTCAGGCCTGGGGTGGCGATTGCCTGCGGAACCACGTTGCCATGAGCCCAGACGGAGCCTGCGCTGATAAAACCGGCCAGCAGTCCGGCAACGAGCAAGGCGTTGCGTTTTGTTGTCATTGTTATGCCCTCAAGATTGCACGCAAAACCTCTTGGAAGAGGCTATGGCACCCATCTTGGTACGGGCTTCGCACAATCCCCATGCTGCTTTGGTGGCCGCCTTCTAGTCCCTTGGTAGTAGGGCTTGTGGGGCACACCCTGCTGCGTTACGACCTTGGTACTGGCCCATCAGTACTTTCTGCATATTTCATTCTGCCTCGCAGGCTTCCTATGCTGGCGCTACCTGTAATGGAGTGCCGATATGCGCCAGCTTGCCCCTTACGCCCTGATCTACTTGCTGGCGATTGCCTGCGCCGCCGGGATGGCGACCCAGAGCCAGGCGGCCGACGCGCCGTTGCAGGTGCAGATCGGCTACCTGGGCTATCGACCTGACCCCGGCCCGTTGCTGTCGAACGTGATTCCCGAGCCGGTCGATGCCGGACTTCGCGGCGCCGAACTGGCGATCACCGACAGCAACAGCACCGGGCGTTTTCTCAACCAGAGTTACAGCCTGGTCAGCGTCAATGCCGACAGCGCGGAGGCCCTGATCGAAGCAGCCAAGGCCCAGCATGCACAGGGTCTGCGCCTGTTTGTGGTGAATGCGCCGGTCGAGAGTCTGCGCCGGCTCAGCGCCGTGCTGCCCGACAGTTTGCTGTTCAACGCTGGCAGCCCCGATGACAGTTTGCGCACCACCGACTGCCTGCCGAACGTGCTGCACAGCCTGCCGAGCCGGGCGATGCTCGCCGATGCGCTGGCGCAATTTCTGGTGGTGCGCAAATGGCAGCGAGCGTTGCTGATCGTCGGCCCGACCCCGGACGATCAAGCCTATGCCGCCGCCCTGCGCCGCGCCGCCAAACGCTTCGGCCTGAAACTGGTGGCGGAAAAAGCCTGGAGCTTCGACAACGACCAGCGCCGCAGCGCCCAGGCCGATATGCCGCTGTTCACCCAGACCGCCGAGTACGACGTGGTGCTGGTGGCGGACGAACGCGGCGACTTCGGCGAATACGTGCCCTACCAGACCTGGTACCCACGGCCAGTCGCCGGCACTCAGGGCCTGACCCCGGTGGGCTGGCACAAAACCGTGGAAACCTACGGCGCCGCGCAATTGCAGAAACGCTTCGAAGCCCTGGCCGGGCGCTGGATGAATGACCGGGATTTCGCGGCATGGATCGCCGTGCGCAGCATCGCCAGCGCAGTGAGCAAACTGCGGCAGGTCGATCCCGTGGCGATCCGTGCGCTGGAAATCAGCGATCAACTGCCGCTGGACGGTTTCAAGGGTCGCAAGCTCAGTTATCGGCCGTGGAACGGTCAGTTGCGCCAACCGATTCCCATCGTCCAGCCCCGGGCGCTGGTCAGCACGTCGCCGCAGGACGGTTTCCTGCACCCCTTCAACGAGATGGACAGCCTCGGCTACGACAAGCCCGAGGTCAGCTGCCGCTTTCCCTGATCCCGCATCCAGACAACTAAAACAAAAAAGGAATTCGCCATGCGCCGCACCCTGCTCTCTTGCGCTTTGCTACTCGCCGCCGGGCACGCCGCGGCCAGCACCGCCTGGGTCTCCAACGAAAAAGACAACAGCCTGAGCCTGATCGACCTGCAAACCCTGCAAGTCACCGACACCCTGCCCGTCGGCCAGCGCCCGCGCGGTTTGCTGCTGTCCCACGACAACAAGCTGCTGTACATCTGCGCCAGCGACTCCGACCGGGTCCAGGTGATGGACGTCGCCACGCGCAAGATCATCAAGGAACTGCCCTCGGGCAAAGACCCCGAGCAGTTCGCCCTGCACCCCAACAACCGCTGGCTATACGTTTCCAACGAAGACGATGCGCTGGTCACCGTGATCGACACCGAAACCTCCAAGGTCCTGAGCCAGATCAACGTCGGCGTCGAACCCGAAGGCATGGCCGTCAGCCCCGACGGCAAGTGGGCGGTGAACACCAGCGAAACCACGAACATGCTGCACTGGATCGACACCAGCACCCAGACCCTGGCCGACAGCACCCTGGTGGATCAGCGGCCGCGTTTCGTCGAGTTCGCGCCAGATGGTTCCAAGCTCTGGGCTTCGGCAGAGATCGGCGGAACGGTGACCATTCTCGACGTCGCCACCCGTCAAGTCCTCAAGACCCTGACCTTCCAGATCAAAGGCGTGCACCCGGACAAGGTTCAGCCGGTGGGCATCAAGCTCAGCGCCGACGGCAAGTACGGTTTCGTCGCCCTCGGTCCGGCCAACCATGTGGCGGTGATTGATGCCAAGACCTTCGAAATTCTCGATTACCTGCTGGTGGGCCGGCGCGTGTGGCAGATGTCGTTTACCCCGGATCAGAAGCAACTGCTGGCCACCAACGGCGTCAGCGGCGATGTGTCGGTGATTGATGTCGACAGCCTCAAAGTGACCAAATCGGTGAAGGTCGGGCGTTATCCGTGGGGCGTGGTGGTGACGCCATGAACGTCCTCGAAGTCAGCGACCTGAGCTTTGCCTATGGTGCGCGTGAGGCCTTGCGCCAGGTGAGTTTCAATCTGCAAACCGGGCGTTTTGCCGCGCTGCTGGGGCCCAATGGCGCGGGCAAGTCGACGCTGATTGCCCTGCTCACCCGGCTCTATGATGTGCAGCGCGGAGACATCCGGGTCGGCGGTTATTCGCTGCGGAACGCTGCAGGCCCGGCGCTCAAGCAATTGGGTGTGGTGTTTCAGCAAAGCACGCTGGACCTGGACCTCAGTGTCGAACAGAACCTGCATTACCACGCCTCGCTGCAAGGCATGTCGCGGCGCGAGATGCTCCTGCGGGTGGACGCCGAACTGGCGCGTCAGGCCCTGACCGAGCGTCGGCGCGAGCGGGTGCGCGAACTCAATGGCGGGCATCGCCGCCGGGTGGAAATCGCCCGCGCCTTGCTGCATGAGCCACGTCTGCTGCTGCTCGACGAAGCCAGCGTCGGCCTCGACCCGGCGAGCCGCCTGGCGCTCAATCGACACATTCGCAATCTGTGTCGCGAGCAGGACATCAGCGTGCTCTGGACCACCCATCTGCTGGATGAAGTGCAGCCCAGCGACGATTTGCTGATTCTCCATCAGGGTCGCCTGGTCGCCAGTGGACAGGCGGATGCATTGAGCCTGGAACACGGCGGCGACCTCGGTTCGGCCTTTACCCGCCTGACGACATCAGGAGCCGCCTGATGAATGCTTATTGGCAATGCTTCAGCGGCATCGTGCTGCGCGAATGGCTGCGTTTTGTGTTGCAGCGCACGCGGTTTCTCAGTGCACTGGTGCGGCCTTTACTGTGGTTGCTGGTGTTCGCCGCCGGGTTTCGTGCAGCACTCGGAATCGCGATCATCGAGCCGTATGACACCTACATTCCGTATGAGGTGTACATCATCCCCGGGCTGGCCTGCATGATCCTGCTGTTCAACGGCATGCAGGGTTCGCTGTCGATGGTCTACGACCGGGAAATGGGCAGCATGCGCGTGCTGCTGACCAGCCCTCTGCCCCGGACTTTCCTGCTGTGCAGCAAGCTGTTGGCCACCTCGTTGATTTCGCTGTTGCAGGTGTATGCCTTCCTGGCGATTGCCTGGGTGTACGGCGTGCAGCCACCGGCCATGGGGTTGCTGATCGCCTTGCCGGCATTGTTGCTGGTGGCGTTGATGCTCAGCGCGTTGGGTCTGCTGCTGTCCAATGCGATCCGCCAATTGGAGAACTTTGCCGGGGTGATGAATTTCGTGATCTTCCCGCTGTTTTTCCTGTCGTCGGCGCTGTATCCGCTGTGGAAAATGCGCGAGTCCAGCGAGTGGTTGTACTGGCTGTGCGCGTTGAACCCGTTTACCCACGCGGTGGAGCTGGTGCGGTTTGCCTTGTATGAGCGTTTCAACCCGCTGGCACTGGCGGTGTGCGCGGGGCTGACCCTGGTTTTCGCCCTGCTGGCCGTACTCACCTTCAACCCACAACACGCCGCCCTGCGCAAAACCACCTGACCACACAGATCCCCCTGTAAATCCTCCTCCCCTGTGGGAGCGGGCTTGCTCGCGAATGCGGTGTGCCAGTCAGCATTGATCTCACTGACACACCGGATTCGCGAGCAAGCCCGCTTCCACAGGGGACTTGTGTTGGGCAGACAGGGAAAATTACTACTTTAGTACTGGTTTTCCTGTCTATCGTCGCATTCCCAACGCACCGAGACTGGCATGTAATGGGTTCATAACTATAAGGATTGAACCCCATGCCGCGTGCCCAACGTCGTTTGTTGCGCCCTTCCCTTGCTGCGTTGTCGCTGAGCCTGTTGCTGGGCGTGGCGCAGGCCGACACACCGCTGTTCTCCTCCGATGGCTATCGCATCAACCTTTATCGCAGCCCGACCCCGAATCAGCTGCAAGGCGCGGCCATCATCGACACCGCCGCCCTGCAAACCCTGCTCACCCAGACACCGCGCCCGGTGCTGATCGACGTCTACCGTCGCCAATGGCTGCAAGGCCGCTTCATCGAAGATCAGCCCCACGAGAACCTGCCCGGCAGCCATTGGCTGGCCAATACCGGCGACGGCGACCTGACAGCTGACTGGCAAGGCTATTTTGCGCGTAACCTGAACGCATTGACCGCAGGAGACCTGGCGCAACCGCTGGTCTTCTACTGCCGCTCCGACTGCTGGCTGAGCTGGAATGCCGTCAGACGCGCCGCGGCCATGGGCTATAAGACACTGTATTGGTACCGCGACGGCCTGGACGCCTGGCAGGCAGCCAATCTGCCCGTGACGCCCGCCCAGCCCGAGCCCTTCCCCTGATCTTTACGCTTGCGTGTTGTTGCCACACCATAATGAAAATAATGAGGTGAAAGGCTATGTACAAAATTCTGATTGCCGACGATCACCCGCTGTTTCGCGAAGCCATTCATAACGTCATCAGCGATGGTTTTCCGGGCAGCGAGGTCATGGAAACCGCCGACCTCGACAGCGCCCTGTTGCTGACCCAGGAACACGACGACCTGGACCTGATCCTGCTCGACCTGAACATGCCCGGCATGCACGGTCTCAATGGCCTGATCAACCTGCGCAACGAGGCGCCGACCATTCCGGTGGTGATCGTCTCGGCCGAGCAGGACAAGCAGATCGTGCTGCAAGCCATCACCTATGGCGCGGTGGGGTTCATCACCAAATCCTCACCCCGGGTGCAGATGACCGAGGCCATCCAGCAGATTCTCAATGGCAATGTGTACCTGCCACCGGACATCATCCGCACACAAAAATGCGGCACCCACCGGCGCATGAATGACAACCCGAGCTTCCCGCCGGAACTGCTCCAGGCCTTGACCCGCAAGCAACTGTTGGTGCTTGAACGCATGACCAAGGGTGAATCGAACAAGCAGATCGCCTACACCCTGGAAATCGCCGAAACCACGGTCAAGGCGCATGTTTCGGCGATCCTGCGCAAACTCAACGTGCACAACCGGGTGCAGGCGATCCTGAGTGCCGGGGATATTGATTTCGGGTCTTATCTGCGGCGTTGAAGTTTGTCTGGAAGACCGCGTCGCGCCCTTCGCGAGCAAGCCCGCTCCCACATTTGATCTTCAGTGAACACAGAATTTGTGTACGTCACAGATCCAATGTGGGAGCGGGCTTGCTCGCGAAGAGGCCAGTCACCAGAAGATTCAAGGCCTGCCGAGCAAATGACTCATCGCCGTCTTGAGCTTCATCGGCCTTACCGGCTTATGCATCAACGTATGCCCCAACTCACGAATCTGCTGTTTCAGCTCATTGCTGTAGTTGGCGGTAATCATCATCGCCGGGATCGCTGAACCGCGACGGGCGTTGATCCGGGCGACGGCATCGACGCCGTTCTGATCGTCATCCAGGTGATAGTCGGCGATCAGCAAGTCTGCTTCTTCATGGTAGTTATCGACTTGCCGCGCCAGGTCTTGCTCCGACAGCGCCGTGACCACCCGACACCCCCACCCTTCCAGCAAGGTGCGCATGCCGGCGCAGATCGCCGCGTCGTTATCCAGCACCCACACCCGCGCCCCGCGCAGACGTTCCAGCATCGGCTCACTCATCAGCAGTGCCGGTTGCGCCGTGGGGGCGGTGGCGCTCAACGGCACTTCGACGGAGAACATCGAGCCCTTGCCCGGCCACGAACGCACGTGAATCCGATGGCCGAGGATTCCAGCGATCTTTTCGACAATCGCCAGCCCCAGGCCCAATCCACGGTCCTGATCCGGGCGCTGCACATCGCCGCGTTTGAACTCCTGGAAAATCTCTTCCAGACGATTTTCGGCAATGCCCATGCCGCTGTCCCACACCTCGATGGTCAATCGCTGATGATGACGCCGACACCCAAGCACCACACGCCCGCTGTAGGTGTAGCGAATGGCGTTGCTCAGCAAATTGCGCAGGATCCGCGCCAGCAACTGGATGTCGCTGCGCACCAACGCCGAACACGGGATGAAATGCAGCTCAAGTCCTTCACTGCGGGCCACCTGGGTGTACTCGGCGGCGAGGTTTTCCAGCAGTTCGCTCAGGGCGAACGGTGCAATGTCGGCCTTGATTACCCCGGCATCCAGTTTGGAAATGTCCACCAGCGTGCCCAACAGGTTTTCCACGTCTTCCAGCGAATTGCTGACATTACGCACCAGAATCGCATTGGCCACCGGCTCGCGCCGTTCCAGTAACGCGCTGGTAAACAGTCGAGCCGCGTTGAGCGGTTGCAGCAGGTCGTGACTCACGGCGGCCAGAAACTTGGTCTTCGACAGGTTGGCCTGTTCGGCCTCAAGTTTCGCCTCGCGCAAACGCGATTCGACGCGCCGACGCTCGTCGATCTCTCGCAGCAATTGGTCATTGAGGGTGGTCAGTTCGGTGGTGCGTTCGCGCACCCGCAACTCGAGATTCTGATAGGCCTGATGCAGCGCCTCGGCCGTGCGGCGGCGCTCGGTGATGTCGCGGATCAACACGAAAATCCCCACCACCTCGCCGGTGGCCAGGCGATTGGGCACGTAGGAGCGCAGCATGTAGCGCTCCTGATTGTTGATGTTGGTTTCGGCGAACTCGAACGTCACGCTCTCACCGGCCAGGGCCCGGGCGACATAGGCTTCAAGGCGCTGGTAATGCTGCTCGCTGTGAACTTCGCGCAGGCTCTGCCCGAGCATCACGCCGCGAGGCCAGCAGTACCATTCTTCGTAGACCTTGTTGGTGAATTCGTAGACCAGGTCAGCGTTGAGGTAGGCGATCAGCGCCGGCACATGGTCGGTGATCAGGCGAATCCAGCGTTCGCTTTCGCTGAGGGCTTCGGCGTGCTGGTAACGCTCGGTGATGTCGGTAAAGGTGTTGACGAAGCCGCCGGTGGGCAACGGATGCGTGCGGATTTCCAGCACCCGACCATCGTAGAGGCGCTGCTCGCATTCCTGCACGAGCCGCCCGTTGGCGTCGCGACTGGCCGGGGTCAACAGGTTCAATTCGCTGTCGGCGATCACTTCGGCAAATGGTCGATGGGCCGCCACCGGGGCCAGTCCGCTGAGTTCGAGGAAACGGCGGTTCCACAGTTCCAGGACGCCTTCGGCATTGACCATGGCGACGCCTTGGGACAGGTTGTCGACCGCCCGTTGCAGCAAGTGGGATTTCTGCGCCACGGCTTGCTCACGGCGCACGGTTTCACTGAGTTTGACGTCGGTAATGTCGGTGAACAGGATCACCCGCCCACCTTCCTGGGTCGGCCGTTCGCTGACTTGCAACCAACGGCCGTTCTGCAGGCGATAGATCAGGTTTTCGTCGGCATGCCCACGCGGTTCTTCAGTGAACAAACCGGTGGCACTCATCAGACGCTTGACCTCGGCCAGGCGCATGCCGGCGTTGATCCGCACCCGGCTGTTGCCCCAGAAGGCCTTGAAACGGCTGTTGAACAAGACAATGCGCTGCTCGGCATCGAACAGCACAAAGGCGTCGGAAATGCTCTCGATCGCATCGATCAGATGCTGATGCGCCGTCTCGGCCCGCAGGCGCGCTTCGCTGAGCAAGTGATTGCCCGACTTGAGTTCGGCCATGGCCTGGTTCAAGGCATCGGTGCGTTCACGCACTTGCTCGGCCAGCACCACCGAATGCTGGAACGCCGCATACGGGTCGTTGCCGCGGGTAATGCCGGATTCGATCCGCTCGATCAGCGCGCCGTTGATGCGCTGCAGTTTGTGGTTGTCGTGGCGCAGGCTGGCGAGCTGCGCCTGCAGTTCAACGATGTCCAGGGGACCGGCCCCGGGCAATGGCAACCCCGGTGAAGGTCTGGTTGATGTGCATGCCATTGAACTGTTCTCCGTAGGTGTTGAAACCCATCACCCGTTGGTCGCGCAGAAATGTTCCGATTTGTTCCAGGCTGCCGCCGTCTTCCAGTTCCAGACGCCTGAGAAAGCAGTCGCAGCCGATGGTCAGCAGCAGATCGCCAAGACGCTCCTGCAAGCCTTCAAACAAGGTTTGCAGGTTCGGCAGCATCGGGCCGGGCGTCATGACGGTGAGGACGATGCCGTTTTCCACGGCGCAATAAAAACTCAGACTCAGGTCCGGATGCACCTGCTGGATCGCCCGCACGTAATACTGATCGTTGATCCGCACGGCCAAGGGGTGCGCGGCGAAGACCCGGTGGTCGAGTTCGGCCACGGGCACGCCGATGTGCCGGGCGTACTCCTCGGCCGCCGGCTCGGCATTCAGTTCGAAGACCCGGCGCGAGGCGCTGTCAGCCCCGGTGACCACCAGTTTCTCGGCCCTCGGCAAAATGTGGTGAGTGGTGAACACCTCGAAATCCAGCCAGGTATTGACCAGCACCACCACCGCCGCGCCACTGTGAAACTCGCCACCGAAATAGACGTGGGTGTGGGTCAGGTAGTTGTCGTCGCCGGCCGAACCGCCAAAATGCGGGATATCGCCCAACGCTGCGCTGAGCGCCGCGAGGACCATTTCTTCACGGCTGGACAGACCGTCGAGCAAGGTCAGGGCAAAGCTGTTGCCCTTGATCGGCGCCAGGGTATTGCTGCGACAACCACTGACCAGGCGCTCGACCATTTGCTGGGCGTCGATCAGGCTGAAGCGCTCCATCTCGCAGATCAGTTCGGCGTCGATGGAAAAGTGCCGATGGTCGAATCCTACCGCCGTCACGCAGTTGCGACCGTAACCCAGGGGTGTGATTTCCCCGGCGCTGGTGCAGCCCACCAGCCGGATGCCGCCGAAGCTCTGTTGCAAGGCCTGGCCCAGCGCCTGCAAGTCGTACTCGGCGGAACAGAAGAACAGCACGAAGCCCAGGTGCGGGTGCAACAGTTGTCGCGCCAGCTCTTGAGCGACCTGCTGGGCGTCGGTCGCCTGGGACATTGCACTGACGACTCCTTCACTCTGGACCTGCTGCATGGTCGCCCCCCGCAGGTGCGCGTGTATGAGGCACGAGTGTACGAAGCTTGCGGGCTGCGACGTATGCTACTTGGGTAGCGGTCAGGCGCTTCGATGGGATGAGATATCTACCGGGATCTGCAAAACACCACACACCCCTGTGGGAGCGGGCTTGCTCGCGAAGGCGGCTTAACATTCAATATCTTTGCTGACTGACACTCCGCTTTCGCGAGCAAGCCCGCTCCCACATTGGATCTGCGTGATGCTGATTCCGGGCTTACCAGTTCAACACCGCACCCACCGCAAAGGTGTCGGTGTCTTCGTTCTGGGCGCTGGTGTCGTGGCCATTGATTTCGAACTGGTTGTACTCGGCCACGAGCTTGAGGTTGTCATTGACGTCATGGAATAACGCAATCCCGCGCGTTTCATAATCCGCCCCGCTACCGACCACGCCGTTGCCGTCATCGTTGGTCTTGCCATAGGACAAGGCCAGGCGATTCTTGCCCAGTTTGTACGAGCCCTGCAGCAGGTAACCGTCGCTGTCGACATTGCGCAGGGTCGGCTCGCCGGCGTTGTTGGTGAAGAACGGGTTGATGCCCTTGGCCTGGAAACCGGAACCGGTCAGCGACAACCCACCCATCTTCGCCTGCACGCCATAGCCAACACCTTTGGAGGTGACGGACTGCACCGTGGAATCGGTATTCTCCGAGGTCTGGTAGCTGCCGTTGACCCAGCTGTAAATCTTCGCGCCGGCGACGTCGAACTGATAGGTAACCTCGCTCTCGGTACGCGGATTCTCCTGATAGGCCTTGCCCAAAGGGCTGCTGTCGTTGGTGTCGACCGGGTCGAGAATCCCTACGGCCACCCGCAAACCTTCCATCACCGGGGTGCGATAGGTGATCTGCGAGGTCGGGAACGGGTACGGATAACCCGTGCCGATGTTGCCGAACGACACCCCGCCACCGTCCACCAGCCCCAAGGTATCGCTGACCTGGCCATAACCGGCGAGCATTTCATCGAGCAAGATGTTGGAGCGGGCGAACAGGCCGAAGTCCTTGCCGATCAGCACTTCGCCCCATTCCGGATTGGCCACGGTGCCGTAGAACTGCCGCACGTCGATGGCGGTGTCGGTGCCATTGGTCTGGCTGTCGTTGATGGTCACCCAGAAGGAGGCCCGCGCACCGAGTTTCAGGTCATCGATCTGTTTGCCCATGTTGAAACCCAGGTAGTTGGGCAGATAGCCCATTTTCACCCGCGCCTGTTTCCGGTCGTACTGGTCGCCGGCGCGGTCCACATCGCTGTTCACGTAGAAGGCGTTGATGTAGCCGTCGGTGGAGAACGTGGTCTGGTCCTTGTCGTACAGCACAATCTCGGCCTCGGCCATTGAGCTCAAACCGAGGGTCGACAAACTGGCGATGAAGGCAGGCAAGTAACGATGCTTGAAGTTCTTATTGTTGGGCATGACGCGCTCCGCAGCGGGGGGACTGGATGTCGGAGGCGATTATCGAAAGGTGACCGGCGGCGGCATACGCTGCCTTGGGGGCGGTTTTGAAGTGCTTTGGAGTGGCCGGTCAAGCGCGGCAAATTCGGTGTAAGACCGGGCCGCGTCAAGACCCGGAACTTAGGATGTACGCCTGCCCGCCAGACTGGCGGGCCACAGGAAGCGGTACTTCCTAGGCGCTCGCTCGGAACAGCATGTAAGCGGCAACCACCACACAAACGCTGGCGAAACCGATTTGCAGAGCCCGGGCCGGGACGCGTGCGCAGAGCTTTCGGCCAACAATCATGCCGACGACACTGGCGAGAATGAACGCCGCGCCCAATGCGTCAATCCTGACCCCGGCATGAAACGCGCCGATCACGCCGATGGCCGAAATCAGGCTGATCACCATCAAGGAGGTGGCGACGATGCCGCGCATCTGCACATCGGTCAGTTGCTTGAAGGCCGGGACGATCAAAAAGCCGCCGCCGACCCCGAGCAGGCCAGAGACAACGCCGGTCACCGCGCCGAGTGCCGCGAGGGTCGCGGTGCATTTGGCGGTCCAGGAGAAACGCCCGGTCTGCTGATCGAGCATGCAGTTTTTCTGGCCCCAGTTGGCGTGGCCGTGGTCGCTCGGGCCTTCTTCCTGACGCTCGCGACGCAGCATCCGCCAGGCCACCATGACCATCAGCAGGCTGAACAGAATCATCAGGATTTTTTCCGGCAACTGATGGGCGAAGTAGATGCCGACCGGCGAAAATATCGCCCCCAGCAGCGCAATCAGCAACGCCGCGCGATAGCGCACCAGGCCATGGCGCAAACCATCAATCGCGCCGACCGCCGCCGCACTGCCCACCGCAAACAACGCCACCGGCGCGGCCTGGGTCATGGTCAAACCCAGCCCCAGCACGAGGGCCGGTACTGCGAGAATTCCACCACCAGCCCCGGTCAATCCAAGGACCAGGCCCATCACCATCCCAAAGAAACTTGCCAACAACATAAAACGCTCGTGATCCGCGAAAAAAAGCCGGGTACGCCCGGTATCGATGACTGACAGGATAGAGCCCGTGCGGATTTTTTCCTTCATCAATTAACGCGGGGCTGGTCAGCGCAGGGAAAATGACACTACCCTCATGGCTTGTCCTGAAAGAAACGGCCACCATGCCCGCCTTGATTGAAGCTTTTTTAGACCCCGCGTCATCGACCTACAGCTACGTGATTTACGAAGAGGTTGGCGGTCAATGCGCCATTGTCGATCCGGTGCTCGACTACGACCCCGCCGCCGGGCGCACCGCCACCACGCAGGCCGATAAAATCATCGCCTTCGTTCGCGAACATCAACTACAAGTGCAATGGTTGCTGGAAACCCACGCCCATGCCGATCACCTGTCCGCCGCACCTTATCTGCGTCGGGAGCTGGGTGGGAAAATCGCCATTGGCCAGTCGATCAGCAAAGTCCAGGGCGTGTTCAAGACCCTGTTCAACCTTGAGCCGGAATTTCGCAGCGACGGTTCGCAATTCGACCATCTGTTCGCGCCGGACGAATCGTTCAAGATCGGCAACCTCAAGGCCACGGCCCTGCATGTGCCCGGGCACACACCAGCGGACATGGCCTATTTGATCGACGGTGATGTGATCCTGGCGGGCGATACCTTGTTCATGCCGGACGTCGGCACGGCCCGTTGCGACTTCCCCGGCGGCAACGCCAACCAGATGTTCGCCTCGATCCACAAGCTGCTGGCCTTCCCCGCCAGCGTTCGGCTCTACGTCTGCCACGACTACCCGCCCGAAGGTCGCGAATCCCGGTGCATGACCACGGTGGGCGAACAGCGCAGAAGCAACATCCACGTTCATGACGGCATCGATGAAGCGGCGTTCGTCGCCATGCGCACCCAGCGCGATGCCGGGCTGGGCATGCCGACGTTGCTGCTGCCGGCGATTCAGGTGAATGTGCGTGCGGGGAATTTGCCGCCGGCGGAAGACAATGGTGTCGTGTACCTGAAGATCCCGATCAATAAGCTTTGAGGTCAAAAGATCGCAGCCTCGTTTCACTCGACAGCTCCTACAGGTATACGCAAACCCTTGTAGGAGCTGTCGAGTGAAACGAGGCTGCGATCTTTTGATCCGGCCCTTAAGCCAGCGTCAACCCATTCGCCGGCAACGGCAGCGCAGTTTTGTAGCGCACCTGTTTAAGCGCAAAACTTGAACGGATGTTGGCCACGCCCGGCACTTTGGTCAGGAAGTCCATCATGAAGCGCTCCAGCGACTGAATGGTCGGCACCAGCACCCGGATCAAATAGTCCGGGTCACCGGCCATCAAGTAGCACTCCATCACTTCCGGTCGATCGGAAATCGCCTCCTCGAAATGCTGCAACGCCTCCTCCACCTGTTTCTCCAGGCTGACATGAATGAACACGTTCACGTGCAGCCCCAGCAGGTCGGCGTCCAGCAGCGTCACTTGCTCGCGAATCAGCCCCAGTTCTTCCATTGCCTTGACCCGATTGAAGCACGGGGTCGGCGACAGGTTGACCGAGCGTGCGAGGTCGGCGTTGGTGATACGGGCGTTCTCCTGAAGGCTGTTCAAAATGCCGATATCGGTACGGTCCAGTTTGCGCATGAGACAAAACCACCTGCTTTTTATGTTTATGCAGATTTTTTATCCTCAAATGATCTCCAACGCAACGAAACAGAGATAAATATTCTTCTGCGCCGGGCCTATGATTGTTGTAGGACAAGATTTCTTTTATCGAAGAATGACGGTCAGCTCACTACAAGAAATTCACAAGATCGAGCGTAGAAGCCATGAACCAAGCGTACGAACCGCTGCACCTGCACGTTCCCGAACCATCGGGCCGTCCTGGCTGCAAAACCGACTTCTCCTACCTGCGTCTGACCGACGCCGGCACGGTGCGCAAACCCCCAATCGACGTTGAACCGGCCGACACTGCCGATCTGGCCAAGGGCCTGATCCGCGTGCTTGATGACCAGGGCAATGCCCTCGGTCCATGGGCTGAAGGCGTTCCTTCCGAGATCCTGCGTAAAGGCATGCGCGCCATGCTCAAGACGCGGATCTACGACAACCGCATGGTGGTCGCCCAGCGCCAGAAAAAAATGTCGTTCTACATGCAGAGCCTTGGCGAAGAAGCCATCGGCAGCGGCCAGGCCCTGGCGCTGAACGTCGATGACATGTGCTTCCCGACGTACCGCCAGCAAAGCATTCTGATGGCGCGAGACGTGCCGCTGGTGGACCTGATCTGTCAACTGCTGTCCAACGAGCGCGATCCGCTCAAGGGCCGTCAGCTGCCGATCATGTATTCGGTCAAGGACTATGGCTTCTTCACCATTTCCGGCAACCTCGCCACCCAATTCGTACAGGGCGTGGGCTGGGGCATGGCCTCGGCGATCAAGGGCGACACCAAAATCGCCTCGGCCTGGATCGGCGACGGCGCCACCGCTGAATCCGACTTCCACACCGCCCTCACCTTCGCCCACGTTTACCGTGCGCCAGTGATCCTCAACGTGGTCAACAACCAGTGGGCGATCTCGACGTTCCAGGCGATTGCCGGTGGTGAAGCCACCACGTTCGCCGGTCGTGGCGTCGGTTGCGGCATTGCCTCCCTGCGGGTCGACGGCAACGATTTCGTCGCGGTCTACGCAGCCTCTGCCTGGGCCGCCGAACGCGCCCGCCGCAACCTCGGCCCGACCATGATCGAATGGGTCACCTACCGCGCCGGTCCGCACTCGACCTCCGATGATCCGTCCAAATACCGTCCTGCCGACGACTGGAGCTACTTCCCGTTGGGCGACCCGATTGCGCGCCTCAAGCAACACCTGATCAAGATCGGTCAGTGGTCCGAAGAGGAACACGTCGCCGTCAGCGCCGAACTGGAAGCCGAAGTGATTGCCGCGCAAAAAGAAGCCGAGCAGTACGGCACCCTCGCCGGCGGCCAGATTCCGAGCGCCGCGACCATGTTCGAAGACGTCTATAAAGAGATGCCGGAGCACTTGAAGCGCCAGCGTCAAGAGTTGGGGATCTGACATGAACGATCACAACAATAATATCGAGTTGGAAACCGCCATGACCACGACCACCATGACCATGATCCAGGCCCTGCGCTCGGCCATGGATGTGATGCTTGAGCGTGACGACAACGTCGTGGTCTTCGGCCAGGACGTGGGCTACTTCGGCGGCGTGTTCCGCTGCACCGAAGGCCTGCAGAACAAGTACGGCACCTCCCGGGTGTTCGATGCCCCGATCTCTGAAAGCGGCATCGTCGGCGTCGCCGTGGGCATGGGCGCCTACGGTCTGCGTCCGGTGGCCGAGATTCAGTTCGCCGATTACGTTTACCCGGCCTCGGACCAGATCATTTCCGAAGCTGCGCGCCTGCGTTATCGCTCGGCCGGCGAGTTCACCGCACCGATGACACTGCGCATGCCTTGCGGCGGCGGCATCTACGGCGGCCAGACTCACAGCCAAAGTATTGAAGCGATGTTCACCCAGGTCTGCGGCCTGCGCACGGTCATGCCGTCCAACCCGTACGACGCCAAAGGCCTGCTGATCGCTTCCATCGAAAACGATGACCCGGTGATCTTCCTCGAGCCAAAACGCCTGTACAACGGCCCGTTCGACGGCCACCACGACCGCCCGGTAACCCCGTGGTCGAAACACCCGGCCGCGCAAGTGCCGGACGGTTACTACACCGTGCCGCTGGACGTTGCCGCCATCGCCCGTCCCGGCAAGGAAGTGACCATCTTGACCTACGGCACCACCGTCTATGTTTCGCAAGTTGCTGCCGAAGAAACCGGCATCGACGCTGAAGTCATCGACCTGCGCAGCCTGTGGCCGCTGGACCTGGACACCATCGTCAAGTCAGTGAAGAAAACCGGCCGTTGCGTGATCGTTCACGAAGCGACCCGCACTTGCGGCTTCGGCGCCGAACTGGTCGCCCTGGTGCAAGAGCATTGCTTCCACCACCTGGAAGCGCCGATCGAACGCGTCACCGGTTGGGACACCCCCTACCCGCACGCGCAAGAGTGGGCGTATTTCCCTGGTCCGTCCCGAGTGGGCGCGGCTTTGAAACGGGTTATGGAGGTCTGAATGGGCACGCACGTTATTAAGATGCCGGACATTGGTGAAGGCATTGCGGAAGTTGAATTGTCGGTGTGGCACGTCAAGGTCGGCGACATGGTTGTCGAAGATCAGGTGCTGGCCGATGTCATGACCGACAAGGCGATGGTCGACATCCCTTCGCCGGTGCACGGCAAGGTGATTGCGCTGGGCGGACAGCCGGGCGAAGTCATGGCGGTTGGCAGCATTCTGATCAGCATTGAAGTCGAAGGCGCGGGCAACGTTAAAGAGTCGGCCCAGCCTGCACCTGTTAAAGAAGCCCCGGTTGCAGCGCCTGAAGCTGAAGCCGTGGTGGCCAGCAAACCGGTCGCGGCTGCAGCGCCACGAGCCGCCGTTTGCCAAGGCCCGATGGTCGCTCGCGAAGCCGATGAACGCCCGCTGGCGTCTCCGGCCGTACGCAAACATGCGTTGGACCTCGGCATCCAGCTGCGTCTGGTCCGTGGCACCGGGCCTGCCGGTCGCGTTCTGCACGAAGACCTCGACGCCTACCTGGCCCAGGGTCAGCAGCCGCAATCGACCGTGGCTGCCGCTTACGCCCAGCGTAACGACGAAGAACAAATCCCGGTGATCGGCATGCGCCGCAAGATCGCCCAGCGCATGCAGGACGCCACGCAACGCGCCGCTCACTTCAGTTATGTCGAAGAAATCGACGTCACTGCCGTGGAAGAGCTGCGCGCACACCTGAACGAAAAACACGGTGCGACCCGTGGCAAGCTGACCTTGCTGCCGTTCCTGGTCCGCGCCCTGGTCGTCGCCTTGCGCGACTTCCCGCAGATCAACGCCCGTTACGACGACGAAGCGCAGGTCATCACCCGCCTCGGCGCCGTCCACGTAGGCATCGCCACGCAAGCCGACATCGGCTTGATGGTGCCGGTGGTGCGTCACGCCGAAGCCCGCAGCTTGTGGGACAACGCCGCCGAAATCTCCCGTTTGGCGACTGCCGCGCGCAATGGCAAGGCTGCCCGCGATGAACTGTCCGGCTCGAGCATCACCCTGACCAGCCTCGGCGCGTTGGGCGGTATCGTCAGCACCCCGGTGCTGAACCTGCCGGAAGTGGCGATCGTCGGCGTCAACAAAATCGTCGAACGCCCGATGGTGGTCAAAGGCCAGATCGTGATTCGCAAGATGATGAACCTCTCCAGCTCCTTCGATCACCGCGTGGTCGATGGCATGGACGCGGCGCAATTCATCCAGGCCGTTCGTGGCCTGCTCGAACAACCCGCCACCCTGTTTGTGGACTCTTTTTAACTGGAGCAGGCATGCAAACTTTGAACACCACGCTGCTGATTATCGGCGGCGGCCCTGGCGGTTATGTGACGGCGATCCGTGCCGGCCAGCTGGGCATCTCGACCATTCTGGTGGAAGGCGAATCGCTGGGCGGTACCTGCCTGAACATCGGCTGCATTCCATCGAAGGCGTTGATTCACGTCGCCGAACAGTTCCACCAGACGCAGCATCACAGCCAGCATTCGGCATTGGGCATCAGCGTGTCGGCGCCGACCCTCGACATCGGCAAGAGCGTCGAGTGGAAGGACGGCATCGTTGATCGCCTGACCACCGGTGTCGCGGCGCTGCTGAAAAAGAACAAAGTCCAGGTCATTCAAGGCTGGGCCAAAGTGATCGACGGCAAGACCGTTGATGTGGGCGACACGCGGATCCAGTGCGAGCACCTGGTGCTGGCCACCGGTTCGAAAAGCGTGAACCTGCCAATGCTGCCGATTGGCGGACCGATCATCTCCTCCACCGAAGCGCTGGCGCCGACGTCCGTGCCGAAACGCCTGGTCGTGGTCGGTGGTGGTTACATCGGTCTGGAGCTGGGGATTGCGTATCGCAAACTTGGCGCTGACGTGAGTGTGGTCGAGGCGCAGGAGCGTATTCTGCCGGCCTACGATGCCGAACTGACCCAGCCAGTACACGAAGAACTGAAAAAACTCGGCGTGAAGCTCTACTTGAAGCACAGCGTCCAAGGCTTTGATTCGGCTAGCAATACGCTGCAAGTTCTGGAGCCGGGTGGCGACACCCTGAACCTGGAAACGGATCAGGTGCTGGTGGCCGTCGGTCGCAAACCGAACACCCAGGGCTGGAACCTTGAAGCGTTGAATCTGGACATGAATGGCTCGGCGATCAAGATCGACAACCGTTGCCAGACCAGCATGCGCAATGTGTACGCCATCGGCGACCTGAGCGGCGAACCGATGCTCGCGCACCGGGCTATGGCCCAGGGCGAGATGGTTGCCGAGCTGACCAGCGGCAAGTCCCGCGAGTTCAACCCGACTGCCATCGCTGCCGTGTGCTTTACCGACCCGGAACTGGTGGTGGTCGGTCAAACGCCGGACGAAGCCAAGGCTGCCGGTCTGGACTGCATTGTTTCCAGCTTCCCGTTCGCGGCCAATGGCCGGGCGATGACCCTGGAATCGAAAAGCGGCTTCGTGCGTGTCGTGGCCCGGCGTGACAATCATGTGATTGTTGGCTGGCAAGCGGTGGGTGTGGGCGTTTCGGAGTTGTCGACCGCGTTCGGCCAGAGCCTGGAAATGGGCGCACGGCTGGAAGACATTGCCGGCACCATCCATGCGCATCCGACGCTCGGCGAGGCGGTGCAAGAAGCTGCGCTGCGCGCCCTTGGCCACGCGCTGCACCTGTAAACCGGACCTGTAAACCGAACCTGTAGGAGCGAGGCTTGCCCGCGAACAAGACACCACGGTGTATCTGAAACACCGCTTCATCGTTCTTCGCGGGCAAGCCTCGCTCCCACAGGGATCGCAATCTGGGCTGCGATTTAGGCCCGGAATGAAGTATTGTTGTCCCCATCCAGAAAAACGTCAGAAGCCTTGAACCGTTTCGGCGGTTGTTAAGTGATAGAGGGTGTCATGGGTAACGAAAGCATCAATTGGGACAAGTTGGGTTTTGACTACATCAAGACAGACAAGCGCTATCTGTCGCACTGGCGTAATGGCGAGTGGGACACAGGCACCCTGACCGAAGACAACGTGCTGCACATCAGCGAAGGCTCCACTGCCCTTCACTATGGCCAGCAATGCTTCGAGGGCCTGAAGGCCTATCGTTGCAAGGACGGTTCGATCAACCTGTTCCGCCCGGATCAGAACGCCGCTCGCATGCAACGCAGCTGCGCCCGCCTGCTGATGCCACAGGTGTCCACCGAGCAGTTCGTCGAAGCCTGCAAGGAAGTGGTTCGTGCCAACGAGCGTTTCATCCCGCCTTACGGCACCGGCGGCGCGCTGTACCTGCGTCCGTTCGTGATCGGCGTGGGTGACAACATCGGCGTGCGTACAGCACCCGAGTTCATCTTCTCGATCTTCGCCATTCCGGTCGGCGCCTACTTCAAGGGCGGCCTGACCCCGCACAACTTCCTGATCTCCAGCTACGACCGCGCTGCCCCACAAGGCACCGGTGCAGCCAAGGTCGGTGGCAACTACGCGGCCAGCCTGATGCCAGGTTCCCAGGCCAAGAAGGCGCATTTTGCCGACTGCATCTACCTGGACCCGATGACCCACACCAAAATCGAAGAAGTCGGCTCGGCCAACTTCTTCGGGATCACCCACGACAACAAGTTCGTCACGCCGAACTCGCCGTCGGTACTGCCGGGCATCACCCGTCTGTCGTTGATCGAACTGGCCAAATCCCGTCTGGGCCTGGAAGTGGTTGAAGGTGACGTGTTCATCGACAAGCTGTCCGACTTCAAGGAAGCCGGCGCTTGCGGTACCGCAGCCGTGATCACTCCGATCGGCGGCATCAGCTACAACGACCACCTGCACGTGTTCCACAGCGAAACCGAAGTCGGCCCGGTCACCCAGAAGCTCTACAAAGAGCTGACCGGTGTACAGACGGGTGACGTCGAAGCGCCAGCAGGCTGGATCGTCAAGGTTTGATCTGACCCCAGCAGCATCGAAGCCCTCCATCGCTTGGCGATGGGGGGCTTTTTTATGAGCGACGTTCGGCTTCTCCCCGCGCAATACGTTTGCCTCCCCTGCCCTTGATTCCGCTCGCCTGACCATCCTGTTGCTTACCCGTGCGGGCCTGGGTAATCAACCCCGGAATCAACGCGCCTTCCGGCAGGTTTTTCCAGAATCGGGCCGGCAAATGCCCTTGCATGACTTTCGGGTTCAGGCGCGCCGGATTGAAGATGTGGCTGTAATAGGTCAACCACATGTCGCTGTGCGGATCGTCGACGTTCTGTGCCAGCTGCTGCCATTCGATCGGGCATTGGCGTTGATGGATCAACTGTTCGCCGTCGTAGTAAACCCCGTCCCTGGGCGTCGCAATCAGCCAGCGATGCCGGCCCATGCGCCCGATAAAATGCTCGCTGGCACTGTGCAGGATGTCGTGGGCCGGTTCATGCCAGGCAACGTATTGCGGCCCCTCACCTTCAGGCATCGCCACGAATCGCACGAATGCATGCAAGTGATGAGCTTCACGCTGTACCTGTTTGATTCTTCTATGAAATTCGCTGCCTAGCTGGTCACCGGCCAGCATCGCGGTGCGGTCACCATGACTGACCCGCCACAGCACTTCGTACAGCAGACTCCAGCGCTGATCACCCCGATATCGGGACGCTCGTTCAAGTGTGTCCAACAGCGTTCGCGGTATTCGTGCGTGAAACGGCCCTTGGATTTGAGGTGGCGCATCGTCGCTGGCGAACAGATCGCAGACGCCTTCACTGGCCCAACTCACCCGGCTCGGGTCCACCTCATGACTGAGCAGCCAGCGTGCCTGCTGGCGCCAGGTGTCGAACAGGTCATCGCAATCCAGACTGATCATCCCCATAACCCCATTTGTTGCGGCTGCGGCCGGTCGCGCAACTGCTGATACAGCAAATGGCTGGTGACTTCGGCCTGCTGCGGGTGATAGTCGCTGGTGATGAAGAACGGCTTGGCCTTGGCCAGCACGCAACGCATTCGGGCCAGGTCTTCGTAACGAATGCGGCGCTGACGGCGCAACTCCACCAGCCGCTCAGTGGTGCGCAGGCCAATACCGGGAATGCGCGCGATCAACGAGGCCTCGGCGCGATTGAGGTCCAGCGGGAAGACCTCGCGGTTCTCGAGCGCCCACGCCAGCTTCGGGTCGATGTCGAGCGCCAGGTGCCCGGGCCCCTTAAACAACTCGCTAGCCGTAAAGCCGTAGCTGCGCAACAGGAAGTCCGCCTGGTACAAGCGGTGTTCGCGCATCAGCGGTGGCGCGGCCAGCGGCACGCTTTTCGGGCTGTTGGGGATCGGGCTGAATGCCGAGTAATAGACCCGCCGCAAACTGAAGTTGCCGTAAAGCGCCTGGGCGCTGTGGAGAATGGTGCTGTCATCGGTGTCATCGGCGCCGACAATCATCTGCGTGCTCTGCCCGGCCGGGGCAAATTTCGGTGCGCGCGGTTCGTTGAGTACGGTCTGGACACCGGTGTAGATGGTTTGCATCGCTTGCTTGATCGAGCCCAGCTGTTTCTCCGGGGCCAGGGTTTGCAGGCTGGCGTCGGTGGGCAATTCAATGTTCACGCTCAAGCGATCAGCGTAGCGCCCCGCTTCCTCGATCAGCGCCGGATCGGCTTCGGGAATGGTCTTGAGGTGGATGTAACCCCGAAACTCGTGGTCTTCACGCAGCAGCTTGGCCACGCGGATCAGCTGCTCCATGGTGTAGTCCGCCGAGCGAATGATCCCGGAACTGAGAAACAGCCCGCTGACGCAGTTGCGCCGGTAGAAATCCATGGTCAGCGTCACCACTTCTTCCGGCGTGAAGCGTGCGCGCGGCACGTCGCTGGAACGTCGATTGACGCAATACTGGCAGTCGTAAAGACAGAAATTGGTCAGCAGAATCTTCAGCAACGACACGCAGCGGCCGTCCGGCGTGTAGCTGTGGCAAATGCCCATGCCGTCGGTCGAGCCCAGGCCGCTCTTGCCCTCGGAACTGCGCTTCGGCGCGCCACTGCTGGCGCACGACGCGTCGTACTTGGCGGCGTCGGCGAGAATGCTGAGCTTGTCGATGAGTTCCATGGGGCACGCCTTTTACTGTGTGGATATACAGTATAGGGTCGATCCCCAAGGCACAAGCCATCAGCGAACCCTTGGTCGGGTCAGATCACATCCTGAGCAGGTAGCTGTTGGCGTTGCTCGCGGTTGGATTGCACAGTTGGCTGCGCCAGCGTCAGGTCGAAGCGTGCGCCAAACTCCTTGCGCCCCAGCGCGGTCAACGCCAGCGCCCGGCTGTCCAGATCCTGCGTCACCCATTTGCGCTTGATCGCCGCTTGCAGCAATGCCGCCCCCAGCGAACCGCCCAAATGCGGCCGACGCATGCTCCAGTCCAGGCACGGGCAAGCAAAGCGGCGGCGCAAGGTGTTGAGGTCGTTGACTTCGATACCCAGCCCTTGCATCAACGCCTCGCCACTCTCGCTCAGGCAATACACCTGCTCGTCGGTTTCCAGCAACCAGCCTTTTTCCAGCATCCGGTCATGCAGCAACACCGCCAGCGTCCCGGCCATGTGGTCGTAGCAGGTGCGGGCAAATTGCAGGCGATCCGGAGTTCGCGAGTTGAAGGTCGGCGCGGTGTTCTGGCCGATCACCATCAGCGCTTCCAATGCCTGGGCCACGCGCTTGTCCGCGAGGCTGTAATAGCGATGGCGACCCTGCACGTGCAAACGCAGGAGCGCCAGCTCCTTGAGCTTGGCCAGGTGCGCGCTGGCGGTGGAGGCGCTGACTTCGGCAATCGCCGCCAGCTCGGTGCTGGTGCGGGCGTGGCCATCCATCAGCGAACAGAGGATTTTCGTCCGGGCCGGCTCCGCGATGGCTGCGGCCACTTGAGAGACGCCGATGTCGTGTTGTTCCGCGTTCATATTTCGCTCCCGGACGAATCAAGGCCCTTTCGAACTGGAGATAGTAGCAACACTTCTCCCACCACGAACAAGGCTGCGACCCATGGACCCGATCATCGCTGCGACTCATGCCGATCCCTATCCCTATTACGCCCGGCTGCGCGCCGAGGGTGGTCTGGTGTTTCACCAAGGACTGAAATTATGGGTAGCAAGCAGCGCCCAAGCCGTTGCGGCGGTGCTGGCGCATCCGGATTGTCACGTTCGGCCGTCCAATGACCCGGTGCCCAAATCGATTGCCGACGGCATGGCCGGCAAGGTGTTTGGCCAATTGATGCGGATGAATGAGGGTGAGCGACAGCGTTGCCCGAGGTCGGCGATTCAGCCGGGTTTGGCGCTGATTGATGCAGAAGAGGTCAATGCACTGGTGGGCGCGCGGTTGATCACGCCGGATGCCGATGGACTGTACAACGCGATGTTTCGCGGCCCGGTTTGCGTGGTGGCGGCGTTGTTGGGGTTTTCGCCGGCTCAGGGTCGGGCGATCAGTGAGCTGACGGCGGATTTCGTGGCGTGTCTGTCGCCGCTGAGTGATCCGGCACAACTGAAGGTTTCCCATGCCGCGGCGGAACAGTTGCAGGGTTATTTCGTTGAATTACTGGATGATCCGGACAACAAAAGCGCATTGCTCACCGGGATTCGCCAGCGTTTCACGGCCGACGTCGACGCGCTGATTGCCAATCTGATTGGCTTGTTTTCTCAAACCTATGAAGCCACCGCCGGATTGATTGGAAACGCGATCGTGGCGTTGATCCGGAACCCGTCGTTACTGCGCGATTCGACGCCGGTTGAAGACTTGATCGCCGAAGTTCAGCGCTTCGATCCCTCAGTGCAGAACACCCGCCGGTTTGTCGCGGCCCCGTGTGAAATCGAGGGTGTACACCTCAATTCAGGCGATGTGATTCTGGTGTTGCTGGCGTCGGCCAATCGGGATCCGCAGCTCAATGACAGTCCCGACGCCTTTATTCTGGATCGCCCGCATCGGCAGAGTTTTACGTTTGGCGCGGGGCGGCATCAATGTCCCGGGCAACTGCTGGCATTGGGGATTGCCAGCGCCACATTGAGCGAGATTCTGCTGCATCAGCCTGCGCTTGATCGATTGGCCTGGAAGTACCGGCCTTCACTCAACGGGCGGATTCCGGGCTTTAGCGACCCACTGCTCAAGTCTTTATGACTACATCGCAGTCGTTATGACCATTTTTCAAAAGAGTCAAATTAACAACAGACCACCCACAACCCGCGTCCTGCCTGACATCCCTGACTGGCCCGTTTTTTTAACCCATGCTTACGCTTTCGATCAACCAAAGATCGCACCCTAAAACACAGGCTGGATTATCAGGAAGAGGATTGCTGCATGCTCAACGAATTTCACAATCGCTTGGCCGTTGTTACTGGCGCGAGTTCCGGCATTGGCCTGGCTGTGACCGAACGACTATTGGAGCAAGGTGCTCGCGTCTTGGCGATGTCACGCCAGCTCGGTGGCTTGGGCGAATTGGCGGAACGCTTCAATGACCAACTCATCTGGGTGGCTGGAGACATCACCCGTCAAGAAGACCTCGCCCGATTGAGTACTCGCGCCAAAGCCTTGGGGCCCGTGGATTTCGTGGTGCCCAATGCCGGCATCGCGCAACTGGCCGATGGCCTGGATGTAGCTGCCTTCGACCGACAGTGGGCGGTCAACGGCGCCGGTGCGCTGAACACCTTGGCCTGCCTGCGCGGCCACCTGGCGGCGTCCGCTTCGGTGGTGTTCATCGGCACATTCCTGGCCAATGTGACCTTCCCCGGACTGGCCGCCTACATTGCCTCGAAAGCAGCGCTGATGGCCCATGTGCGGACCCTGGCCGTAGAATTGGCGCCTCACGGCATCCGCATCAACACCGTATCGCCCGGCCCCACGGCCACCCCGATCTGGTCGACCCTTGGCTTGAAGCCTGCGGAACTGGGCGATGTCGCCAACACCGTCAACCAGCGGCTGCTCGATGGAAAGTTTCTGGAACCGGGTGCCGTGGCAGACGTCATCCTTTTCCAGTTGAGCCGTGGCGCACGTAACGTTTACGGTCAGGATTGGGTAGTCGACAGCGGTTACACCGTGCGCTAGCCCTTGCATTTATCTGCGCTTCAGGACGCCAGTCGACCCGCCACAAAGTCGATAAAAGCCTGCAACTTGGGCAGCGACTTCCTGGAGCGCGGATACACCATCTGCACCGGTTTTGGCGGCGGAACGTAAGCGTCCATAATCCGCACCAACTCACCGCTGGCCAACGCCGCCGACACCAGGAAATCAGGCTGCATCAAGATCCCCTCACCGGCCACGGCCGCCTGCAATAGCACCTGACCATCATTGCTCTTCAACACCGCGCCTTCAGGCCAGGGCACTTCGCTGGCGCCGTTTCGCAGCGGCCAGGCAAACCGGTTGTTCCAGGAGGTGTGGGTGAGAATCCGGTGTCGGTGCAGGTCTTCCGGGGACTGCGGTTCCTGCCATTTTTCCAGATACCGGGGCGAGGCGCAGATCACCATTCGATACGGCGGCAACGGTGTGGCCAGCAGGTTGACGCCGATCAGTTCGGAAATCCTGAACGCCAGATCGAATGAGGTTTCGTATAAATCGACCACTTCATTGCTCAGAATCAGCTCGACCTGGATCTGCGGATAACGTTGCATGAACTCGGCCACCAGAGGCCCGACCAGGGAAACGCCGAGACTCATCGGCGCGGTGATCCGCAACAGGCCGCTCGGTTCCGGGCTGGACGCTTCCACTCGACTGAACGCGTAGTTCACTTGCTCCAGCGCCAATTTGGCTTCCTGATAAAACAAACGCCCCTCACCGGTGATGGATTGCCGCCGGGTGGTGCGTTGAATCAGTTTGGTATTTAGGCTTTTTTCCAGGCCCTGGATATGCCGCCCGACCATGACCGCCGACATGCCGACTTCACTGGCCGCATCAGCGAAGCTGCCCGCCTCGACGACGGCGACGAAGACTTCCATTTGCCTGAGTTTGCTCATCACCCTGCCTTGCATTCAATACATCAGGTTAAAGGAGTAATAACCGGCGATGCGTTTATCACCCGGGACTTTGCCCCTAGAGTCACTTTAATAAAGTGCATAACGAGGCGCCATTGATGCAAACCCTACTGGACACGTCACTGAATTCTTTTGCGCGGGCCGATCTGTTGCAAGGCCCCACGCCGATTCAGCGGGCCGAACGCCTGGAACAGCTGCTGGGTTTGAAGGCGCAAGGCATCGGCCTGTTTCTCAAGCGCGATGATCACATGTTGATCGGCGGTGGCGGCAACAAACTGCGCAAACTCGAATTTCACCTCGGCGCGGCGCTCGCGGCCGGGGTCGATACGGTCATCACCATCGGCGGCCTGCAGTCCAACCATGCGCGCCTGACCGCCGCTGTGTGTGCCCGCCTGGGCATCGCCTGCGAACTGATCCTGACCCGGTCGGTGCCAAAATCCGAAGTGGACTACGAGCTGAACGGCAACGTCCTGCTCGACCAGTTGTTTGGCGCTGACATACGGGTGCTTGCGGGTGGCAGTGACTCACTCGCCGAAGCCGAGAAACGCGCCGCGCAACTTCGGGAGACCGGGCGCACCGTTCTGGTAATACCGACTGGGGGCTCAACGCCGCTGGGCAGTCTCGGTTACGCCCGCTGCGCAGCGGAGATCGCACAGCAGGAAACGGAACTGCGCGTCATCTTTAATCAGGTGGTCGTGCCCAATGGCAGCGCTGGCACCCATGCCGGGCTCGCGGCAGGGTTCCATTTGCTGGATCGGGGGACGTCGATCGTCAAGTCGTATTCAGTCTTGTCTGACCGGGACACGTCAGCGGACAGGACCGTGAAGTTGACTCAGGACGCACTGACGTTGCTGGGCAGCAACGCCGTGGTTCAGGCTTCGGAGATTGTCATTGATGGCAGTCAGCTGGGCGACGGTTACGGCCTGCCGACGCCCGCCATGCTCGACGCGGTGCACCTGATGGCTCGCGCCGAAGGCTTGTTGATTGATCCGGTGTATTCCGGAAAAGCGTTTGCCGGGTTGCTTGGTGATCTCAGGCAAGGACGTTTCCAGCGCGGTGACAATGTGCTGTTTGTGATGACCGGGGGAACGCCGGGGTTGTATGCGTATCGGGAGACGTTTCAGGTCTGAACGTCTGTCATTGCGGGGTGTTTAGCCGCTTGATCACTACATCATTTGTAACTGTCGCAAGAGGCTACGTCACCTTGCGCCTTTGCCTACAACTGCGCCAGAATCCGCCGGCTTGTGCGCCTTGGGGCTCGTCGGTAACTTGATTCCTGTCACTGCTCATCAGTGATCGGGTTTAGTCGCCCGGTGATTTCCAAAGCAGCACGCACTCCGTTCAGTCAGGTATTCCCACGCCTGCGCTTAATGGCAGCTGTGCGCAGGGCACCTTCGGGTGCGCCGGTTAAAGCTTTGGTGTCCCGGTCGACTAACCTGCCTACAGCTGCCACCCCCTTTGTTTAGTCGCGAGGTGGTTTCAGCATCGACTAAGGCACCTAAGCAAATGATTAAGCACACTCCAAATCCCCCTGAATCAGAAACCGATACAGATCCGGCCTCCCCCTACGAATCCCTCGATTCAAAAAAATTCCACGAAGCCGCCGAGCGCGCCCTCGATCACTACCTCAACCCCGCCGCCCTCAAAGACGCCAAAACCCCGCGCAAACCCGGCACCATGTTCATGGTCGCCCCCGACATGGACAGCGAAAGCCTGCTGGCCAATGCCTGCGAATCCATGGCCTCCGCGAGCGTCATGCTCAGCGACTTCGCCGACCTGCTGGAAGGCCCGCATCGCAACAAGGCGCTGGGGATTGCGCAAGTCGTCATGCTGGGAGAACTCGCCGTAAACCGGGCGCTGGATAACATCGATCCGAAAGGCTAACGGGGATCTGTGGTGAGGGGGAATCCCTCACCACAAGCGCCTTAGCGAGCAGAACCTTTTGCAACAACAACTCAACATTCAGAAAATGCCTACATCCATTTAACGCCCATTGAGATAGCGTCCGCCTCGCTTTCAAAAAGTTGAAACAAGGACGCTCATGGCTAGCAAAACAAACATACCTCCGATTCAAACCCTATCGTCACGCGACGGGCACCCCGCCCGCGACACTCCGCAGGACTTTCCGGGAACAAATCAGGAGACCCACTATGTTTTTTGGATCAGTGGATTTTCAAAAGGTGATCACGAGGGTGACGTCTTAAAGTACGAATTGACCGTTCTACCTGAGTTTGAAAACGCAATGATGCGTGTACTCGGCTGGAAAAATCTTGAAGAAAGCGTATACGGGGACTGCTTGCTGACCGCCGAGCAAATCCAGCAAATAGCCATGGCAATCGATGTGCAGCTACCGACTGACCTGGACCTCTTCATCGGTGTGCGGGAGTAGTGAGGAAAACCGTTTAAATGCGGCGAGAGGCTTGCCCCCTCGCTGCACATGCCCCTTCAGCCCGCGCGCCAATCAATCATCCCGCATCAGCACTTCCAGCAATTCAATCTCAAAAATCAGGTTCGAATTCGGCGTGATCTTGCCCATCGTGCGCTCGCCGTAAGCCAAATGCGCCGGCACCAGCAATTTACGCTTGCCGCCAACCTGCATACCCATAATTCCCTGGTCCCACCCCTTGATCACTTTCCCCGTGCCAATCACGCACTGGAAAGGTTTGCCACGGCTGTAGGAAGAGTCGAATTCAGTGCCGTCTTCCAGCCAGCCGCGGTATTGGGTGGTGATCAGCGCGCCTTTGACGGCGGCTTTGCCCTCGCCCACTTCTAGATCGATTACCTGCAGTTCATCATTCATCACGTTCACTCTATTGTTCGCGCACACGATAGGGCCCAATGGGCGCCGTTTTCCCAGAAATGTGCGCCATTGGCAACCCATTCGGAACGGTTTTCGGTATTAACCTCAACTAAGATAAGCAACACCAAGGCACACGGAACAATACGACACGATGGCAATTTCTGAATGAATGACGTCTGGACCAGCGCAGCCATCGGCTCGGTGATGCTTGCCCTGATCGTCACGCTGATCTGCCGCGAACGCTCGCTGCTGAAGCAGTTGACTGAGCAACGCGCACTGATCGCCAGCCTGTCCGAAGGCCTGCACATCCGCCAGGACGGCGACGCCGAACGTTTCAAACGCAGTCAATACTTCGCCCGCATCGGCACCTGGGACTGGGATGTCGACACCGACAAGCTCTACTGGTCAGACGCGATCTACGGGATGTTCGGCTTCAAGACCGGCGAGGTAACACCCTCCTACGCCCTTTTCTGCGCCTGCGTGCACCCGGATGACCGGGCCAAAGTCCGGGCCGGGGAACTGCGCTGCCTGGAAACCGGTGAAAACCATGACGAGGAATACCGCGTGGTCTGGCCCGACGGCAGCATTCGTTGGCTGCGGGAAACCGGCAACGTGGTCAAGAACGACCAGGACGCCACCATCAAGATGATGGGCGTCGTGCGTGACATCACCGAAGAAAAGGCCTCGGCCAGTTACCTGCAACACCTGGCGCATTACGACCCGTTGACCGGCCTGCCCAATCGCCTGGTGCTGGAAGAGCGTCTTTGCGAAGCGCTTGAACAGGCCCGCGTCAGCGCCACGCGGGTGGCGTTGGTGTTTGTCGACCTGAATGGGTTCAAGGCAATCAACGACCACTACGGACATGCGGCCGGCGACCGGGTGCTTATCACGACGGCTACGCGGTTGAAGACCATCCTGCGCTCAACCGACACCGTCGCCCGGATCGGCGGCGACGAATTCGTGGTTATTCTTCAGGGGCTGTCCCAAGACGTCAGCCTGCAAGACGAGGCTCGCCGTATCTGCCAGAAAATCTTCGTCGAACTGTCACCGCCGATCACCATCGGCAACGACCAGCGCCACATCGGCACCAGCCTGGGGGTGGCGGTGTTCCCGGACCACGCACCGAGCATGGACCGGTTGATTCACATTGCGGACCTGGCGATGTATGAGGCGAAACGCAGCGGGAATAATCAGTATCGGTTGGGCACTGAAAGCCCCGCGCGGGCTCACAGCGAATAGTCTTTCGGTGGACTAACGCTCCACCGGCGTGATGTCCACAATCGTGCCATTAGTGATCATCACCATCATGTACTTGTCATTGATCTGCACCCACTGCGCCTGTTCCTCCGGTGCTTTCAGACCTTTGGCTTTCCAGTTGCGCAGTGCCTTGTCGGTGCGTTGGTACACGTCCGGGGCGCGGTCGCCGACCACCAGCTCACGGGAGTTGTTGACCCCGGGCTGGACAGTTTTTTGTGGTGGGTCATCCGCCTGAACGATGGGGCTGATACCGGCAAAGCCAGCGGCAATGGCCAAGGCGGCGATGAGGGTTTTGCTGTTCATGGGTGATCCTCCGTTGATGGCATACCCAAACTCCGACTGCGCGTACGGTGAATCATTCCTTCAGCATTCATTGATCCGCTTCACGCATCAATGCATGCCAACAATGCACTTATCATATCGATCGCCCTGTTCCACCATTCGCCTCAATAAGAACCGTGCACTGCGTCCAGGCAATGCACGTCATAAAAGCGGTGGAGTACAGCTCAATGACAACCTCAATACCTTCCGGGCGCTCTCGCGCCAGTGCAATATTCCGGGTCACTTCAGGCAATTTCCTCGAACAGTTCGACTTCTTCCTTTTCGGCTTTTATGCCACGCAAATCGCCGCCGTATTTTTCCCGGCCAGCAGTGGATTCGCTTCTCTGATGATGACCTTCGCAGTGTTCGGCGCGGGCTTCCTCATGCGCCCCTTGGGTGCGGTGGTGCTGGGTGCGTACATCGACGATGTGGGCCGGCGCAAAGGATTGATTGTGACGCTGTCGATCATGGCCAGCGGCACGATACTGATTGTGTTGGTGCCCGGCTACGAAACCATCGGGTTGTTTGCACCGGCCATTGTGCTGATCGGTCGATTGCTGCAGGGCTTCTCGGCGGGTGCGGAAATGGGGGGTGTCTCGGTTTACCTCTCAGAGATCGCCACGCCCGGCAATAAAGGCTTCTTCACCAGTTGGCAGTCGGCCAGTCAGCAAGTGGCGATCATTGTCGCCGCCGCGCTCGGGTATGGTCTGAACCAGTGGATGGCGCCGGCGATGATTGCCGATTGGGGCTGGCGAATTCCGTTTTTCGTTGGGTGCATGATCGTGCCGTTCATTTTCTTCCTGCGCCGTAACCTGGAAGAAACCGAAGAGTTCGCCGCACGCAAGCACCGTCCGAGCATGGGCGATGTGTTCCGCACACTGGCGCAAAACTGGGTGATCGTCTTCGCCGGCATGATGATGGTCGCGCTGACCACCGCCGCCTTTTACCTGATAACCGTATACGCACCGACGTTCGGCAAAACCGTGCTGCATCTGAGCACGTCCGATGCGCTGTTAGTGACGTTGCTGGTGGGTGTGTCGAACTTCTTCTGGCTGCCGCTTGGCGGAGCCTTGTCCGACCGTATCGGTCGGCGTCCGGTGCTGATCGCCATGGCGTTGTTGACCCTTGCCACCGCCTATCCGGCGCTGACCTTTCTGGTGAACGCGCCGAGTTTCATGCACATGCTGTTGGTGTTGCTGTGGCTGTCATTCATTTACGGCTTGTACAACGGAGCGATGATCGCAGCGCTCACGGAAATCATGCCGGTCGAGGTACGGGTTGCCGGTTTCTCTCTGGCCTACAGCCTGGCCACGGCGGTATTCGGTGGTTTCACCCCAGCGATGTCGACCTTTTTGATTCAGTACACCGGCGACAAGGCTGCGCCTGGCTACTGGATGAGTTTTGCCGCGCTCTGCGCCTTGTGCGCGACGCTGTATCTCTATCGTCGCTCGACCGGTCGCCTGCAACCGGCGATGTCTTGAACCTGCCCTTTTCGAGAAAATACCCATGAAGAAGCTATTCAATATTGCCGCGCTGGCCCTGGTGGCCAGCCTTGGTCTAAGTACCGTCACGCAGGCGGAAGAGATTCGCGTGATGACCTCCGGCGGTTTTACCGCGGCCTACAAGATCCTCGGCCCTAAATTCGCCGCATCCACCGACAACACGCTCAACACCGTCCTGGGCCCGTCGATGGGCAAGGCGCCGGAAGCGATCCCCAATCGACTCGCCCGAGGTGAAAAGGCCGACGTCGTGATCATGGTCGGCTACGCCCTCGACGACTTGATCAAGCAAGGCAAAGTCGACCCCGCTTCACGGGTGGAACTGGCGGACTCGCGGATCGGCCTGGTGGTGCGCGAAGGCGCGTCGAAGCCAGACATCAGTTCTGTCGACGGCCTGAAAAAGACCTTGCTCGACGCTCGGTCGGTGGCGTACTCCGACAGCGCCAGCGGCGTTTACATCGAGGATCAACTGTTCAAGCGTCTGGGCATCGAAGATCAACTGAAACCCAAATCAACCATGATCCCCAGAATTCCGGTCGGTTCGGTGGTTGCCACGGGCGATTACCAGTTGGGATTCCAGCAAGTCAGCGAATTGCTGCCAGTACCGGGGGTCAGTTTTGTGGCGAAGCTTCCGGAGTCGGTACAGTCGGTGACACGTTTTGCAGCCGGCATCCCGATGAATGCACAACACCCGGCCGAAGCCAAGGCACTGCTTGACTATATGGCCTCCACCGCCGCTCAGCCGGACGTGAAAGCAACCGGGCTGGACTCGGTCAGCCGCTGATAACGAGCGGCTGCACTTTCATTTCCACCACCAGCCGTTCCAGCTCCAACGCTGCCGGGGTCAGGGTTCGTCCCCGGCGTTTGATCAGACCGACACTGCGCATCACCTGCGGGTCGGTCAGCGGCACCCGCGTCAGTAGCGGATGATCGGCGGCCGGCATCGCCATCAACGGCACCGCTGCCACACCCAACCCCGCTTCCACCAGTCCGATCATCGTCGTGACATGGCGGGTTTCGCAGATGCTCGGCCGCTGCGGCACGATACCGGTCAGTGCCTGATCGAGCAGAAAGCGATTGCCGGACGTCTTGTCCAGCGAGATGTAATCCTGCTGATAAAACTCATCCCAGGTCACGCTGCTGCGCCCGGCCAACGGGTGATCGCGCCGACAGGCCACCACGTAACCCTCCTGCACCAGCGGCTCAAACTCGACCTCGGCATCCAGCGTGCCCATGAAACTCAGACCGAAATCCGCCTCGCCATTGACCACCGCGCTGAGCACGTCGTGGGCGCTGGAATCCAGCACCTTGACTTTGATCCGAGGAAACTGGCGGTGGTAATGGGCAATGACGCGCGGCATGAAGTAGTAAGCCGCCGACGGTACACAGGCGACCGTGACATGACCGAGCCGGGTCGAAGCCACTTCACTGATGCCCAGCAATGCGATGTCGAGGTCATCGAGCAAGCGCTCGACACTGGGCATAAAACCGCGTCCGGCCTGCGTCAGGCTGACCTTGCGTGTGGTGCGCTCAAACAGGCGCACACCGAGAGCGTCTTCGAGTTTTTCGATGCGCCGGCTGAGTGCTGGCTGAGAGATGCGCACAGTATCAGCGGCCTTGCGAAAGCTGCCCTGCTCGACCACGGCTCGGAAGGCTTGCAGATCGTTAAGGTCAAAGTTGATCGCCATTGCGTGCACTCGGGGGGGACAGACAGATTGATCAGATTATCTTATAAATGTAACCAATTGATGCAAGTTGTAACAGCATGACTCCAGCTCTTTGCTGACGCGTCTGGTTCCAACCTTTATCCTGTCGCCCCCGCCGTGCTGAGTTAATGGAGTTTTTGTCATGCCCCACGAAGGCAACCTGTTGCAAGCCGCTGTCGTTTTTCTGTTCGCGGCGGTGCTCACCGTGCCCTTGGCCAAACGTCTGCAACTGGGGGCGGTGCTGGGTTATCTGTTTGCCGGGGTCATCATCGGTCCGTCTGTGCTGGGTTTGATCGGCAATCCGCAAAGCGTCAGCCATATTTCCGAACTCGGCGTGGTGTTGCTGCTGTTCATCATCGGTCTGGAATTGTCGCCGCGTCGCTTGTGGGTGATGCGCAAATCGGTGTTTGGCGTGGGCCTGGCGCAGGTGCTGCTGACCGGTTCGGTGATTGGCGTGCTGGCGCTGTTTGTCTTCGGCCAGTCGTTGAACAGCGCCATCGTGCTCGGCCTTGGCCTGGCGCTGTCGTCCACCGCGTTTGGCCTGCAAAGCCTGGCCGAGCGCAAGGAGCTGACCAGCCCACACGGGCGCTTGGCGTTTGCGATTCTGCTGTTCCAGGACATCGCCGCGATCCCGTTGATTGCCATGGTGCCGCTGCTGGCGGGCGGCGATCACACCAGCACGGCGGCCGAGGATTTGAATCACGGCTTGCGGGTGCTGGGCAGTATCGCGGTGGTGGTGATCGGCGGGCGGTATCTGCTGCGCCCGGTGTTTCGCGTGGTGGCCAAATCCGGTTTGCCGGAAGTGTCCACCGCCACTGCGTTGCTGGTGGTGATTGGCACGGCGTGGCTGATGGACCTGGTCGGCGTGTCGATGGCGCTCGGGGCGTTCCTCGCCGGGTTGCTGCTGGCGGACTCTGAATACCGTCACGAACTGGAAGCGCAGATCGAACCGTTCAAGGGTCTGTTGCTGGGGCTGTTTTTCATCAGCGTCGGCATGGGCGCCAACCTGAGCCTGTTGCTCAGCGCGCCGATCGCGGTGCTGGGACTGACCCTGCTGCTGATCGCAATCAAGTTGCCGCTGCTGTTTGTGGTCGGTCGATTGGCCGGTGGGTTGGGCAAGGTCAGCGCGATTCGCCTCGGCATCGTGCTGGCGGCCGGCGGTGAATTCGCGTTTGTCGTATTCAAGATTGGTCGCGACCAGGGTTTGTTCGAACCGCGCCTGTACGACTTGCTGGTGCTGACGATCACCCTGTCCATGGCCGTCACGCCGCTGCTGTTGCTGCTGTGCGCACGTCTGTATTCGCCAAAAGTGCAGCCCGTGGTGGTGCCGGAGAAATTCCGCGAAATCGACACCGACGCACCGCGTGTGGTGATCGCCGGCATGGGCCGGATGGGCCAGATCGTGGCGCGGATTCTGCGGGCACAGAACATCAAGTTCGTGGCGCTGGACACTTCGGTGGAAACCATCGAACTGTCCCGCAGTTTCGGCGGCGTGCCGGTGTTCTACGGCGACCCGATGCGCCCGGAAATCCTCAGCGCGGCCAAGGTCGAGCAGGCGGAATATTTCATCATTGCCACTGATGACCCGGACACCAATATCAAGACCGCCGAGATCGTGCACAAGCTCTATCCGCACATCAAGATCATCGCCCGGGCACGTAACCGTCAGCATGTGCACCGCTTGGTGGATCTGGGCGCCGAGGCGATTCGCGAGACCTACTACTCAAGCCTGGAAATGAGCCGTCGTACGCTGGTCGGGCTGGGGTTGACCCAGGCGCAGGCCGATGCGCGGATCAAGCGCTTCAAGCATCACGATGAACAGGTGCTGGAGGCTCAGCATGCGGTGTATGACGATGCGGCCAAAGTGCTGCAGACGGCGCAGGAAGCCCGGGCGGAATTGGCGCGGTTGTTTGAGTCGGATCAGCTGGAGGAGCGGGAAGCGGGTAAGGTTTAAGTTTTCTGGTGACATTAAGTTCGTCTTCGCGAGCAAGCCCGCTCCCACACTTGACCGAGTTGTCCGGACAGGCACGGTCTAATGTGGGAGCGGGCTTGCTCGCGAAGAACGATAACGCGGTCTGACGTCAGGCCAACTTCTTCAGTTCAACCCTCTCGCCACCAAACCGATCCGCCAAAAACGGTGTGATATCCAACGGCAACGCTTCACCGTTCACCAGCTTATCCAGCAACACCCCGGTAATCGCCGACGTCAAAATCCCTGTGCGGAAATGCCCACAGGCGTTCAGATAACCTTCTACCCCTTTCATCGGCCCAAGAATCGGTAACTCATCCGGCGACCCGGGCCGCAACCCCGCCCAGGTCCGTTTGAGGTTCACATCCGCCAACTCGGGAATACACCGCACCGCGCCCTGCACCAGCCCGGCAATTTCCGGGTAGGTGGTGGTCACGTCGAAGCCTTTATCCTCCGTCGTGCTGCCAATCAGGATCTCGCCGTTGTCCTTCTGCGCCACATAACAATCGCTGGTGGTCAGGCACCCGTTGAGGATTTTCGGCATGCGTTCGGTGAGTAGAATCTGCCCCTTCACCGGTTTCACCGGAATCCGGATCCCGGTGGCCTGCTCGCTCAGATCCGCCGCCCAGGCACCCGCCGCATTGATCAGCGTGTTGCAGTGAAACACCCCGGCCTCGGCGGTTTGCACACCGCTGATGCGGGAACCATGATGCAAAACCCCGGTGACGTTGGTGTTGAAGTACAGATCGACGCCGTTCTGCCGCGCGCCTTCGGTGTAGGCGTCGGCCAGCCGGAACGGGCTGACCTGGTGGTCGCAGAGAAACTCCAGCGCCCCGCTCGCCTCATGGCTGACGCTCGGTTCGGCCTCGCGCAACGCCGCTTGATCGAGCCAGCGCACCTGGTCCGCCAGGTGCGGAATGCAGGCGACGATGTGCTCGGCATAGAGGCGGTCTTCATCGTCATAGATCACGAATTTCAGGCCGGTCTTTTCGAACTTGAAATCCATCCCGTGGTTGTCTTTCAACTCCTGATGCAGCGCCGGGTACATCGCGTTGGACTGCAAGGCAAAATCGAAGAACGACTGCGGCAAAATGTGCGGCGTACTGGAATCCACCACCACAGCCGAACCCTGGGCTTCGCGCTTGCGATTGGCCGACATCATGCGAAAGAAAATCACCCCGCAGCCCAGCCCAACCGACTCGCCGATCGCCCACAGGCCGCCGGCGGAAGCGCGGGTTGCGTTGCCCGGGCGCTTGCAGTCGATCAACGCGACTTTGAGGTTTTTGCGTTTCGATAACTGATAGGCGCAGGACGCCCCGATCACACCACCACCGGCGATGACCACGTCATAGAACTTACTCATGATGTGCGGCCTCCGTGCCGACGGAGTGGAACGCAGAAAAGGGAATCGGATCGATCGGAAAGCGCGGCCTCAACCAGCCCACGTCCTGCCGACCTGTGACTTCGCGCAAGCGGTCGGTGCAATAGCCGACGCACATCCGCCCCTGACAATCGCCCATGCTCACACGGGTGCGCATTTTCAGGCTGGCCAGGTCTTGCACGCCCTGCTCCAGCGCCCGGTCGATGTCGGCGCGGGTTGCGTGTTCACAGCGGCAGATCACCGTGTCGGCGGCCGGCAGCGCGGTTTGCCCGGCGCCGCGCTCGGTGTAGCGGTCGACCGCCACGCGAAAACGCACGATGGCCTTGAGTTTCGACAAATAGCGGTTGCGCCGTACCAGGGCCAGTTCCGCGTCCAGCACGTCCCGTTGCAACAGGATCGACGTGGCCGCGATCCGTCCCGCGAGCATCGCGGCTTCGCCACCGCGAATTCCGCCCATGTCGCCGGCCAGGTGCACGTGAGGCTCACTGCTTTGCTGCCAGATATTGGCGCTGACTCGCAGGTAACCGTCGTCGCTGAAGCCATGGTTCAGGCCCATCTGCTGACTGAGTTGGGTGCGCGGGATGAAACCGTAGCCAACCGCCAGGGTTTGCGCAGCGATCTGCTCGGCACGGCTCAGGTCCGGCACCCAAGTGCTGGAATACGGCGCCACGGTCACGGAGTTCAACTCGCCCTCACCCTGCGCCGCCACCACGCCCCAGCCGTAATGCATCGGGATGCCATGCAGTTTGAGGAACGCGAGCATGCTCAAGCCATCGAGAAACAGCTGCGGCTTGTTCAGCAGCGACAGGCTTTCCCGAGCGATCTTGCCGAACGCGCACGCCTCATAAACACCGGCGACGGTCACGCCGGACGCGTGCAACTGACACGCCACCAGCGGCAACAAAGGCCCGGTGCCGGCAATCACCACCGGGCCTTGCGGCTTGACCACACCGCTTTTGATCTGCAATTGCAGACCGCCCAGCAGGATCACGCCGGGCAAGGTCCAGCCCGGAAACGGCACGCTGCGTTCATGGCAGCCGGCCGCGAGCAACAGTTGCGGGTAGTCGATTTCCTGCAACTGCTCCTCGCTGTCCAGCACCACCAACGCGCGCGTGCCTTCGGCGCCGATCACCCGGTGGTTCACGCGCACGTCGATCAGCGCCGAGTGGTCCTGAAATTCGCCATGCAAGGAGGCCAGCGCTTCCGAGTAACGCGGCCCCAGATAGTCGAGTTGCACACCATCGCGCAACGGTCCGCGATAAACCACGCCGCCCAGTCGCGAAGCTTCTTCAAGCAAGGTGCAACGCACGCCGTGTCGGGCCAGTTCAATGGCTGCGGCCATCCCCGCCGGCCCACCGCCGACGATCACCGGAAGCAGACTCATACGCCCTCCTGCTCAGCGATGCGGTTGACTTGGGTTTCGACCTTCATGCCGTCACGCACCACGGTCTGGCAGGCCCGACGTTTGTGCCGGCCATTGATTTTCACCAGGCAGCATTGGCACACGCCCATGCCGCAATAGGCGCCGCTGATTTGGTCGTGATCGTTACGGGCCACCTGGCGCAAGCCAAGGGATTGAATGACCGAGAGGACGGTTTCGCCGAGGGCGGCGCTGACCGCCTGGCCATTGATGAGCACAGTCATATCCGCGCGCAGCAGCGGCTGGATATCAAACGTTCTGTCTAAACGAGGCATTGCGATGTTCATCCATGATGAGTTCAGGTGAGGTTCCACAGCTCCTTGCTGCACTACACCTTGCGGGCCAACGGCTACATAAAAAGCTCGCACTGGTACTTCGACAGCGCAACAGGGTGCGCGTCGATGCACTGTAGCCGAAGCCGCAGGAGGGGCTTGGATCGTTTACGGTAGGCGATATTGCAGAAGAGAATATTGATCCAGATCCAACAAACACCTCGGCCCCTGTAGGAGCTGTCGAGTGAAACGAGGCTGCGATCTTTTGATCTTGTTTTTTAAAAAATCAAAGTCAAAAGATCGCAGCCTCGTTTCACTCGACAGCTCCTACACAGCTCCCACACAGCTCCTACACAGCTCCTACACAGCTCCTACAGGGACCGAGAGCCCCAGAAAGCAAAACGCCGCTTCCACCCGAAGGCGGAAGCGGCAGAGGCATGAGCCTCAGAAGATCAATGCATGAACAGGGCGATCAGGATGATGATCGGGATTGGCACGCCAAGAAAGAACAGCAGTAATGAGCGCATGGTAATTCTCCTGGGTTAGCGAACTGGTGGCACCGAAGTGGTGGTCACATAAGCGTCAATTTCCACATACTCCACGGCATCCCGACGACGACCGCCGAAGGTAGCGGCGAGGCTGGCGAAAAACGCACCGATCAGCAGTGCAATGAACATCCACAGCGAAGTCCAGGCAGCAACTTTGGCAGCGGTGTCAGCCGCTTGTTGTGCAGCGAGCTTGGCGTCGGCCACAGCTTTCTGGGTGCGGGCGTAGACTTCATCGACACGGCGTTCGGCATCGGCCTGGGTCAGGTTGGTGCGCTGGGCGACCAACTGGGCCAGGTAAGTCCGGTCTTCGGCAGACAGCTGACCGTCGTTGCTCAGGGAGCGAACGAAGATGCGCGTCACGGTGCTACGGGCAGCGTCATCACTGACGGCGGCTGGACGATCATCGCGGAACAGACTGTCAACGAAGTAACCATACTGGTCACTGTTGGTATTGGCTGCGGCAGTGCCAGCAGCTTGAGTCGCCACACTGGCAGCGCCACCGACCACACTCGCCCCGGCTTGCACGCCGCCACTGACGATGCTGCTGACTGAGCCAACGACCAGCGTCGCGGTCACCAACGTTGCAACGCACCAAGCCAGGAAGCCATGCGCCGTGTCACGGAAATAGACTTCATCACCGTGCATGTTGGCCCATTTGACCCGCAGGCGACCGGCGATGTAACCACCGAGTCCGGACGCGACGATTTGCGTAACGGCCAGCCAGATAATCGTTGAAATCCCCAGGCCCTTGGCACTCACGCCTTCGTTGGCCCAAGGCGAAACGGCCGAGAATCCCAGACCAAAACCCAGCAGCACCAGAATCAGCGACAACGCCGCCGCTGCAGCGGCACCGGCGAAGATCGCTCCCCATGACACACCCGAGAGCGTGCTTGATTCTTCTGCGGCAGGATAGAAACCATCAGAGGATCTATTCATTGTTGTATCGCTCCAGGCAGGAAAGATGGTGTTACAACTCTTCGAAGGAGGAAGTGCAGTCACCGTGCCAGTCGCCAACTTTAAATAAATCTTTGTATTTCAATGACTTATTAATTTTGAACTTCCAGATTCCATGCAATTTGCAAGGAAAGGTCTATCACAGCGGGTTTTATGCATTGAAGATCAAAAGATCGCAGCCTCGTTGCACTCGACAGCTCCTACATTGGAATGCGTTTCCCTGTAGTAGCTGTCGAGTGAAACGAGGCTGCGATCTTTTGATCTTTTCTCTACGTGAAGTTTTATTTAGAAAGTCCGCAAGCATTTATTGGCAAAATGCCCCCACACTCTGCCATGAACTGATTATCAGGCCAGCCCTATGACCCGCATCTTGACCATCGAAGACGACGCCGTGACCGCCCGGGAAATCGTCGCCGAACTCAGCAGCCACGGCCTCGACGTCGATTGGGTCAACAATGGCCGCGAAGGCCTGGAGCGTGCGGTCAGCGGCAACTACGACCTGATCACCCTCGACCGCATGTTGCCGGAACTCGATGGCCTGGCCATCGTCACCACGCTGCGGACGATGGGCGTGGCGACGCCGATCCTGATGATCAGCGCCCTCTCCGACGTCGATGAGCGAGTACGCGGCTTGCGGGCCGGCGGTGATGATTACCTGACCAAGCCGTTTGCCACCGATGAAATGGCCGCGCGGGTTGAGGTGCTGCTGCGTCGCCAGAACACCGTGACCGCCCAGGCGACCACGCTGCGGGTCGCCGATCTGGAACTGAACCTGATCAGCCACGAAGCCAGCCGCGACGATCAGCTGCTGACGCTGTTGCCCACCGAGTACAAGTTGCTGGAATTCCTGATGCGCAACACCGGGCAGATCCTGTCGCGGATGATGATTTTCGAGGAGGTCTGGGGTTATCACTTCGACCCCGGCACCAACCTGATCGACGTGCACATCGGTCGGCTGCGCAAGAAGATCGACCCGCCTGGCAAAGTCCCACTGATTCGGACCGTGCGAGGCTCGGGTTATGTCATTGCTGAACCCCTCTAACGGCTGGCGCTCTTCCAGCAGCCGCTTGCTCGCGCTCTACAGTTCGCTGTTCGTGATCTGGAGCGGGATTCTGATGGGGGTCATGTACTACGAAGTGTCCGCGTACCTGGACAACCTGGCCAAACACTCGCTGATGCAGCGTCAGCATCTGTTTTCGCACTTTCAGGGCGAGCAACTGGCCGACGCCCTCGCCGTCAGCATGACCTTCGACATTCGTGGCATCGACGCCTACGGCCTGTTCGATTCGCAGCACCGCTACCTCAGCGGCGCGCTGCGGCACATGCCCGAAGGCCTGCCGCTGGATGGCAAGATCCACATGCTCGGCGACTGCGCCGAATCCGACGACCCCAGCCTGCCCGCCGACAGTTGCGACGCCGTCGCGACCCAGACCAAGGACGGCCGCTGGCTAGTGCTGGTGCGCGATAACGGTTCGCTGTTTGCCGTGACCCGGATCATTCTGCACGCGTTGCTCTGGGGTGTGACGCTGACTATCCTGCCCGGCATCGCCGGTTGGCACCTGTTGCGCCGGCGGCCGTTGCGGCGGATTCGGGCGATTCAGGCCAGCGCCGAGGCCATCGTCGCCGGTGATCTGACCCGGCGGTTGCCGCTGTCCAACCGCCGCGATGAGCTGGACATGCTCGCCGCCATCGTCAACGCCATGCTCGAACGCATCGAACGCCTGATGAACGAGGTCAAGGGGGTGTGCGACAACATAGCCCATGACCTGCGCACCCCGCTGACCCGCTTGCGGGCGCAGTTATACAGGATTCAGCAACAGGCGGATGACGGCTCGACCCTGGCCGTGCAGCTCGACTCCGTACTGGGTGAAGCGGACACCTTGATGGCGCGGTTTCGCGGGTTGTTGCGGATTTCCGAGCTGGAGGATCGCCAGCGACGTTCCGGTTTTGTGCAGCTGGACCCGGTGCCGCTGTTGCAAGAGTTGCACGACTTTTACCTGCCGCTGGCGGAAGAAGGTGAGCTGGTGTTCACGCTGCAACTGCCGGCGTCGCTGCCGATGTTGAACGGCGATCGGGCGTTGTTGTTTGAAGCGGTGGCGAACCTGCTGAGCAATTCGATCAAATTTACCCCGCCCGGTGGCGAGGTGATTTTGCGGGGGATCAATGAAGGTGGGCGCACGCGGATCGAAGTGCTTGATTCAGGGCCCGGCATTCCGGAAAGCGAGCGTGAAGCGGTGTTCCAGCGCTTTTACCGTGCCGAGGGTGGCAATCAGAAAAGCGGGTTCGGGCTGGGGTTGTCGATCGTTGCGGCGATTGTCAGCCTGCATGGCTTTGCGCTTGAAGTGGGCACCAGTGAGCTGGGGGGTGCACGGTTGGTGCTCGATTGCGGACAGGATCTGATTCCCCAAACCTGACCCAATCTCCCAGACAAAGAAGATCCCCTGTGGGAGCGGGCTTGCTCGCGAATGCGGTCTTTCAGTCAACGATGATGTCGCCTGATCTACCGCCTTCGCGAGCAAGCCCGCTCCCACAGGGGAATTGTGGTGTTTTCAGGTTGGGTAATTGGCCCGCAGGGCCTCAAGTCCGCCCTGATAAATCCCGGTAAACAACGCTTCGACTTCGGCCTCACTCACCCCGACCGGCAAGAACCGACCCGACCACGTCACCCGAGCGCCCTGCCCCTGAGCCTCGACCTTGATCGTCGCCAAGTACTCGGTCGCCGGAAACGGTGCCTGCAAAATCGAGTAGCTGTAGGTTTTGCCGGCGTTATCAAACGATTCCAACCGCTCAACCACCACCGCGCCGTCCGACGTTTGCAGGCTGCGCACTCGCCCGCCTTCACTCAATTCGCTTTTCGGGATAAACGGCAGCCAGTCCGGCAGCGTGTCGAAGCCACCAATCAATTGCCACACCTGATCGGCCGAAGCCGGAATATCGATAAACGCTGATGCCTTTGCCATGTAATGCTCTCTCTCAATCAATAAAATTCAGATCGCCATGCTGTCGACGACACCGCCGTCGACCCGCAATGCCGCGCCTGTCGTGGCCGAGGACAGCGGCGAGGCGATGTAGGCCACCAGGTTGGCGACTTCCTCGACATTGGCCACGCGCTGGATGATCGACGTCGGCCGGGCCTTGCGCACAAATGCGTCGGCCTCTTCGCGGACACTGCGTCCTGATTCGGCGGTGGCGTCCTTGAGCATCTGCTCCAGGCCATCGGTCAGCGTCGGACCCGGCAGGATCGCGTTGACCGTCACGCCTGTGCCCGCCAGCCGTTTCGCCAGACCGTGGGACACCGCGAGGTTGGCACTTTTGGTCACGCCATAATTGAGCATGTCGGCCGGGATCGCGATGCCGGATTCCGAGGACAGGAAAATCACCCGGCCCCAGCCTTGCTTGACCATGTCCGGTACGTAATGCCGGGACAGGCGCACACCGGAGATCACGTTGACCTCATAGAAGCGCGTCCATTCGCTGTCCGGCGTGTCGAAAAAATCCACCTCGTTGAAGATCCCGAGGTTGTTCACCAGGATGTCAGCGCGTGGTTCGGCGACGAACAGCTGCTCGGCCCCTTCGGCCGTGCCGAGGTCGGCGGTCAGGCCACGCAGTTGCGCGCCCGGCACGCTCTGGCGAATGCTCGCCAGCGCCTGTTCGACCTTGGCCGTCTCGCGGCCGATCACCACCACCGTGGCGCCGGACTCGGCCAACGCCTTGCTGATGCCCAGGCCAATGCCGGCGGTGCTGCCGCTGACAATGGCGAGTTTTCCAGTCAGATCGATCTTCATGCTCAAACTCCTCAGATTGGCAATGGAGCGCGTTCGCTCACCAGTTTCGCGTCTCGCATCGCCTGCCAGAAAGCAGTGGGAATCACCGCCGACAGTGCGGCAACGTCTTCAGCAATCCGGTCTGGACGGCTGGAGCCCGGGATCACCGCCGCCACGGCCGGGTTGGCCAGCGAGAATTGCAACGCAGCAGCCTTGATGTCGACACCGTGGGCAGCCGCGATTCGTTTGATTTGCTCGACTTTGTTGACGATCGCCGGGCTGGCTTTCTGGTATTCGAAGTGCGTACCGCCGGCCAGAATGCCCGAGCTGTAAGGACCGCCGACCACGATTTCAACGTTCTGCGCCAGGGCCGCGTCCATCAGACGTTGCAAGGCCCGGTCGTGGTCGAGAAGAGTGTAGCGACCCGCCAGCAGAAAACCGTCCGGCTGGGCTTCGGTCAGATCAAGGGTCAGTTCGCAAGGTTCGACCTTGTTCACGCCCAGGCCCCACCCCTTGATCACGCCTTCTTCGCGCAAACGGGTCAGCACTTTGAACGCGCCGGTGCGGGCCTGGTTGAAGTATTCCAGCCACTGATCGCCGTAGAAGTCCTGGGCGATGTCATGCACCCAGACGATGTCCAGGCGATCGGTTTGCAGGCGCTTGAGGCTGTCTTCGATCGAGCGCATCGTCGCGTCGGCGCTGTAGTCGTTGACGATCTTGTTCGGGCGGCCGTGTTCGAACACGCCGCTCTTTTCGCCCAGGTCGCGGGCCGCGGCGTCTTCGACTTCATCCAGAATGACCCGGCCGACTTTGCTGCTCAGCACGTAGTCGTCGCGGTTGTATTGGGCCAGGGCGGTGCCGAGGCGAATCTCCGACAGGCCCGAGCCGTAGAACGGCGCGGTGTCGAAGTAACGCACGCCGGCATCCCAGGCGGCGTGCACGGTAGCTTGCGCCTCGTCTTCAGGAATCGCGCGGAACATGTTGCCTAATGGCGCGGTACCGAAACCCAGCGTGCCGGGCAGTTTGTCTTTCAAGCTCATGATTCAATCCTCGTCAGTTTCAGTGGTCAGTTGCCTGACCGTTGAGCAGATCCTAGATTGCGATGGTCGGACCGTCCAAGACATAATGTGCAGCACTTAAGTCCTGACAGGTCTGACATGATCGACATTCGCCAATTGCGCTACTTCGTCGTCGTCGCCGAAGAAGAACACGTCGGTCGCGCCGCCGAACGCTTGCACATTTCCCAGTCGCCCCTGAGCCGGCAGATCGCCCAGCTCGAAGAACGCCTGGGCCTGACCCTGTTCGAGCGCAGCCAACAGCGCATCCGCCTGACCCGCGACGGCCAGACGTTCCTCGCCGAAACCCGCGCCCTGCTGACCCATGCCAGCCGCCTCGAATCCCTGGGCAAACGCCTCGGGCGCGGCGAAGAAGGCGGCTTGTGCATCGGCTACATCGAAAACGCCATGCACGCCGGCGTGCTGCCCAATGCCTTGCGGGTGCTACGCGTCGACCGACCGAGCGTGCACGTTGCGTTGTACAACCTGAGCTCCGCCGAACAATTGGAGGGCCTGCGTCAGCGTAGTCTGGACATCGCCCTTGTTGGCGAACCGCCCGTCGCCGACGACCCGGACCTGCTGGGTTTTCAAGTGCTGGACGACCCGATGCTGCTGGCCCTGCCCGAACATCACCCCTTGGCTAAACAGCCTGTATTGACGCCGAGCGACCTGGCCGATCAGGAATGGATCGGCGTGCAACACCGTCAGAACTGCGCCAGCCGCGAAGACTTCGTCAGCGCCTGCATCCGCGCCGGTTTCACCCCGGACATTCGCATGGAAGCCACCGAGCCTTTCACTGCGTTGGGGCTGGTGGCGTCGGGGTTGGGGATTGCGATGATTCAGAACGGCTTGAGCCGCAACGCACCGCCTGGCGTGGTGCTGCGGGAAGTGCCGTGGATTTCGTTTACCACGCCACTTTGGGCGGCATGGCACCGGATCAATTTGCGACCGTTGGTGGAGACGTTCAGGAAGGTGCTGACGGAGCCGGGCGCTTAAGATCAAAAGATCGCAGCCTCGTTGCACTCGACAGCTCCTACATTGGAATGCGTATTTCCTGTAGGAGCTGTCGAGTGCAACGAGGCTGCGATCTTTTGATCTATCACGCATGAGATTTGCTCAAGCGGGCCTGCGGTTTTGTGCTTTGACCCGTTTCCCTTCCGCCGACTACAACAGCGACTCGCTTGTCATTCACGGGGGAACACCAGATGCCTGACAGTAAAACCGCATTGCCTGCCAGCCTGGCAATCACTCTGGCGCTGTGTTGCGGCTTTTCGGTTGCGACCATCTATTACAACCAGACCATGCTGCCGCTGATTGGCGCGACGTTCAGCATTTCCGGCGCGCATGTCGGCCAGATCGCCATGCTCACTCAACTCGGTTACGCCCTCGGCTTGTTGCTGTTTGTGCCGTTGGGCGACCGCGTGACCCGGCGCTCGCTGATCCTCGGCATGCTCAGCCTTAACTTTCTCAGCCTGATCGCCTCAGCCATCGCGCCGACCTACTCCTTTTTGCTGCTGGCCAGCGTCGTGCTCGGCCTGTCTGCCGTCAGTGCACAAATCATCATCCCCGCCGCCACCGCCCTCGCGCGCCCGGAGCAACGCGGCAGCGTGTTGGGCATGATGGTCAGTGGTTTGTCGGCCGGCGGTCTGTTGGCGCGGGCCTTGAGCGGCGCTGTCAGCACCTGGATCGGCTGGCGCGGCATGTTCTTCGCCGCCGCCGCGATGAACGTCCTGCTGTTTATGGCGATCCTGATCCGCATGCCGGTGACCGCGCCGTCCAGCGCCCTGCCCTATCTGGACCTGATGAAATCGATGTGGAAACTGGTGCGCGATCACCCGACGTTGCGTCGCTCCTCAGTGAGCGGCGGCCTGATTTTCGGGGCGTTGAACGTGTTCTGGGGTTCGATGGCATCGTTGCTGGCGCTTGAGCCTTATCACTATTCCAGCGGGCAGGCCGGGTTGTTCGGGCTCTCGGCGATTGTCGGGATTGTGGCCGCCTCCTGGCTCGGACGACTCACGCAACACTACGGCATCAAGCTCAGCTACCTGGGAACCGGCGCGGTGCTGCTGGCCTTCATCGCTTTGTATCTGGGCGGTTCAGCCGGTTTCTGGTGGCTGATCCTGGCGTGTGCCACTGCGCTGGACATCGGTAATCGGGCTAACCAACTGGCCAACCAGGCACGGATCCTGGCCTTGGCTCCAGAGGCAGTCAGCCGCTTGAACACGGTGTTCATGGTTACCTACTTCACCGGCGGCGCGTTGGGATCGGCACTGGGTTCAAGTGCCGCCGAGTATCACGGTTGGCCGGGGCTGGCGGCGGTGGGCGCATTGTTTGCGGTGTGTGGATTGATCTCGATCTTTCATTCCGGACGTGCTGAGAGCGCCCATTGAAAAGATCAAAAGATCGCAGCCTCGTTTCACTCGACAGCTCCTACAGGGGAATGCGAAACCCGTGTAGGAGCTGTCGAGTGCAACGAGGCTGCGATCTTTTGATTGTGCGCGTGATCAGCGCAACGGCTGCCCCCGCGTCTCTGGCATCCGCAAGTAAACCACGGCACTGATCGCACTGATCACCGCCAGGTAAATCCAGAACAACCCGCCATACCCCCAACCCGCCATCGCGGCCATCAGGTACGGCGCGGTGCCGCCGAACAAGGTCACCGACAAGGCGTACGGCAAGGCGATGCCGGTCACCCGAACTTCGGCCGGAAACTGTTCGGCCATGGTCACCGCCGAGGCGGCGCCGAAGCCGGTCATGATCACCATCGAGACGGTCTGGATCAGCGTCACTTCCATCAGGCTGATGCCGACATGCAGCAGCCCAAAGCTCGGCCAGGCCCACAGGATCGAGGCGATGGCGAAGGCGATGAGCACCGGACGACGCCCGACGCGGTCCGCCAGTTTGCCGGCGAAGGGCAGCAATACCAGCGACACGCCCACCGAAATCACCCCGGCCAGCAAGGTGTCGCGGATCGACATGCCAGTGATCAGGTGCACCTGGTTCGGATAGCTGACCATCCACACGTAGTTGAGCAGGTTGCCGGCCATGGCGATGCCGATCACGCGCATGGCATCGCGGCGATGGCTGAACAGCAGTTCACGAATCGGGCGTTTTTTGCCGTGGCTGGCGATGCGCGATTTGAAGATTTCGGTTTCGCGTACCGACAGGCGAATCCACAGCGTGATCAAGCCCATCAACGCGGCAATCACAAACGCTACACGCCAGCCCCAATCATAGAGCGCAGTGTCGCTGCCCATCGACGCCAGGGCGAAGCCGAGCAGGAACGACACCAGCGTGCCAGCGTTGATTGCAAACCACTGCCACGACCCGGCGAATGCCCGTCGATGTGCCGGGGCCGACTCGATCAGGAACGCCGAAGCGGAACCGAATTCACCGCCCGCCGAAAAGCCCTGAACCAACCGCGCCAGCACCAGGATGATCGGCGCGGCAATGCCGATGCTTTCATAGTTGGGGCAGATACCGATCACCAGCGAGGCGACGGACATTAGCAGGATGGAGAGCGTCAGGCCTTTCTTGCGACCGTAGCGGTCAGCCAGTTGACCCAGCACCGCCCCACCGATCGGGCGCATGATGAAGCCGACCGCGAACACGGCCAGCACCGACAGCAAGGCGGTTGCCCCGTCACCGGCAGGGAAAAACTGCTTGGCCAGGATGGAGGAAAAGGTCGCGTAGATGACCCAATCCGTGTACTCGACGATGGTGCCCAGGGTGGCGGCGACAATCGCTTTTTTCTCGGCACTGTTGAGTTGTCGACCTTGTGTGGCGGAGGTGGCAGTGGCGTTGGATGCGGACGGCAGTTCGCTGTCCACCGTAGGGTAGTTGCTCATGGTTATGGCTCCCGTGGGCGCTATTATTGTTGACCTTTAGACGCGGCCTCAGTGTTGCTACGGGAGAAATATCCAGCACCGTCAGCTTCTCGTGTAGCGAGTTTTCAGGGCGGTTCGGTTGACTAAATATCAACCCACTGCCTTGAGGTTTTCTCAACGCATGCCCCTGTAAAACTCGGTTGAAGGCGCCCGGGCGAGCGAGGGTAAATGCAGGCAATCATGGGGCTGCCCACGACCTCCCCCATGCACCGCATCGACAACAAAAGTTTCGCGAGGAGAACCCCGCAATGTTTGAGCAGACCAACAGCTTCATCAATGGGCGCTCCGTGCCGCCGCTGGACGGCCAGTACGAAGACAAAATCGACCCACGCACCGGCGAAAAACTCAACGAAGTGGCCAGCAGCGGCCCGGCGGACGTGGCCATCGCCATCGACTCCGCCGCCGCGGCGCTGCAAGCCTGGCGCGACATGCGCCCGGCTGATCGCGGGCGCATCCTCAACGATTTCGGGCGTCTGATCCGTGCCAGCGAAAGCACCCTCGGCGCGCTGGAACGGGCCGAAACCGGCAAGCCCGGGCGCGAGATGGCGACACTGATGGACCTCACGGCGCAGTACTTTGAGTTCTACGGTGGCATCGTCAATGTCATGGACGGTGAAGTGATCAACCAGGGCCCGAACTACCACGTTTACACCCGCCGCGATCCGTTCGGCGTGATCGGCGTGATTCTGCCGTGGAACGCCCCGCTGCATCAGGCGGCCCGGGCGATTGCCCCGGCGCTGGCCACCGGCAACACGGTGGTGGCGAAACCGTCCGAGCATACTTCGGCATCGCTGGTGGAACTGGCACGCATGGCCATCGAGGCCGGCATTCCGCCGGGCGTGTTCAACGTGATCGTCGGCAAGGGCAGCATCATCGGCCCGGCCATGGCGCATAACCCGCACATTCGCAAAATCTCCTTCACTGGCGGTATTCGTGCCGGTCAGGAGCTGGGGCATATTGCAGCGGAGCGGATCCTGCCGCTGACCCTGGAGTTGGGTGGCAAGTCGGCCAACATCGTGTTCGACGACGCTGATCTGGACGCCGCCGCCAAAGGCTCGACCCTCGCGTTCACCTGGAACAGCGGCCAATGGTGCGCCGCCGGGACACGGCTGCTGGTGCAGGAATCGATCTACGATCGCTTCGTCGACAAACTGGTGGCCGAGGTCGGCAAGCTGCGCGTCGGTCCGCAGGACGATGCGACCTCCGGCCCGATCACCACCCACGCCCAGTTCGAGAAAATCCAGAGTTACTTTGCAATCGCCGAACGCGAGGGCCTGACCCCGGCGATCGGCGGCAAGGTGGCGAGCCATCCCGGTTTCGAAAACGGCTGGTACATCGAGCCGACCGTCTACACCGGCGTGACCAATGACATGACCCTGGCCCGGGAAGAAATCTTCGGGCCGATTGTGTGCGTGATTCCGTTCAAGGATGAAGCGGACGCGTTGCGTATCGCCAATGACAGCGAGTTCGGCCTGGGCGCCGGGATCTGGAGTCGTGACATTGGCCGCGTGCATCGGGTTGCCGGCAACCTTGAGGCTGGGCGAATTGTGGTCAACGAATACAGCGGCGGATTTGTCCAGACCCCGTGCGGCGGGTTCAAGCAAAGCGGGTATGGGCGTGAGCAGGGAGTGGATGCGTTGTCGCATTACACGCAGCTCAAATCGGTGATTATCCGCCTATAAGAAACCCGCGATCTGTAGCCGCTGGCGAAGCCTGCGTTCGGCTGCGCAGCAGTCGTAAAACCTGAGAACGCGGTCATTCTGAAACACCGCGTTTTCTGATTTCACGACTGCTTCGCAGCCGAACGCAGCCTTCGGCAGCTGCTACAGGGCCGAGTGAATCCGGAGCAAGGAACGCGACCTTTCGGTCGCGTTTTGTTTGGCGGTTACCAAAGCGCCAACGAGTAGGTAACGATCAACCGGTTCTCATCGATATCACTGGAGAAATTGCTCCGCGCGCTGGCGTTTTTCCATTTCAACCCCAGGTCCTTCAGCGGCCCACTCTGAATCACATAGCCCAACTCCGAATCCCGCTCCCATTCCTTGCCGCCATCCGCGCGAGTGCGCACAGTGACGTCGTCACCCGACAGGTAGCGGGTCATGAAAGTCAGCCCGGGCATCCCCACGGCAGCGAAGTTGTAGTCGTAGCGCGCCTGCCATGAGCGTTCGTCCTGATTACCGAAATCGTTGATCAGCACCAGGTTGACCAGATAACCGTCAGTGCCATTCATATTGGCAAAACCGGTGTCGCCACTCATGCGCTGATACCCCAGGCCCACTGAATGGCCTCGGGCGCTATAGGTAAACATCGCACCCAGCGCCGAGTTATCGACATTGCTGCCGCCCTCGTCGAGGCTGCGCGCCCAGCGTAAATCAGAGCTTAACGTCTGCCCTTCGCTGATCGTCCACTTGTGGTTCAGGGTCAGGTAATGCTGCTGATAAATCCCCTCCAGTTCACCGTAGTGATAGGCCGTGCTTAGCGCCGGCGCCCAGCGGTAAGTGGCCCCGGCAAAGTCGAAACGGTCACTGGTGGCGTGGCGACCCAGGCGAATATTGCGCGAGCCACCGTTGAAAACGCTCATGTCTTCATTGTCGGAGGAGTTGCGCAGGTTGGTCTGGTCGAGCCTTCCAAGGTCCAGCGACAGCTTGTCGATGTCCGCGCTGTTGAGCCAGGCGCCGCGAAAGGTCTGTGGTAACAGGCGTGTATCGTTGTACATGACCACCGGCATCCGCGGCAGCACGGTGCCGACTTTAAGGGTGCTGCGCGCCATGCGCAATTTGCCGGTCAGGCCCAGTTCGCCGTAGTCATCCTCGGCTCGCCCGCCCGGTCCACGCGCGGTATTGAGCAGTCCGGTGCCGGAGCGATCCGGCGATGAATCCAGCCTGATCCCGACCAAGCCGATGGCGTCAAAACCGACCCCGATCATGCCGTCGGTGTAACCCGATTCCAGCCGCAGGATGAACCCCTGCGCCCATTCCTCGGCCTTGCTTTGAGCGACGCCGGACTGGCGGAAATCACGATTGAAGTAATAGTTGCGCAGCTCCAGGCTGCTTTTGCTGTCCTGAAGGAAATCGGCGCACGCCGGGTTCATCAGGGTGCTGGCGGCGCTGCACAACGCCAGTTCCGACACCAGCGGGAAGCCCTTCCGGGCGTTGGAAAAGGGGCTTTTCATGGATGTGTTTCTCTTATTGTTGTCAGGTTCGGCCACGCGCCAGACCGGCGCGTGACGGTCGATCCTGAAAGCCGCGCTGCTGACCGACAATCGAGAAAAACACGCCCTTGCCTTGAGTTTTAATCAAGTGGGTTTAGGCTCTGGGTTACGTACACTGCGCGCCGCTCCTCCCATAAGAACAAGAGTTGCTTACCATGGAACGTCTGCCTCCACTGAATGCCATCCGTGCGTTCGAATCTGTCGCCCGGCATTTGAGCATCACCCTGGCCGCCGATGAATTGAACGTCACCCCCGGCGCAGTCAGCCGGCAGATCCGCACGCTGGAAGAATTCCTCAAGCTCGATCTGTTCGTGCGCGGGCACCGCCAGATCACCCTGACCGCCGCCGGCGAGCAATACTTTCGCGCCGTGGCCCGAGTGGTCGAAGACCTGCGCGGGGCCACCAAAAAACTCATGTCTCCGCCACTGCGCCGTCAACTCAAGGTGCGCGCCTACACCACGTTTGCGATGCAGTGGCTGATCCCGCGCCTGGCGAGTTTCCACGCGCAGAACCCGAAGATCGAAGTGTTGCTGACCGCCTCCCTCGAGCCGGTGGACTTCTACAAGGAAGACATCGACGCGGCCATCCGCCTCGGCTCCGGTGAGTGGCCCAACTGCAATTGTCATGTCCTCAGCGATAACCAGCTCGCCCCGGTGTGCAGCCCGTCGTTGCTGCAGCATGGCCCGGGGCTGCAGACGCCGGCCGATATCGCCAACTACACGATGCTGCACTCGATTGCCCGCCTCGAAGACTGGCGGTATTGGCTGGAAGCCTGCGGGGTCAGTCGCGAAGTAGATGCCCACGCCGGTATGACTTACCAGAGCTCGTCGATGGTGTACGCCGCCGCTGTCGGCGGTCAGGGCATCGCCATGGCGCAGCTGTTTCTGGTGAGCAAGGAACTGCAGGATGGCACGCTGATTCGGCCGTTCGAGCAGGTGGTGGACATGGGCGTGTACACCTATTACCTGCTGATTCCCAAGCACCGCGAGGAAAGCGAAGACCTGCGGATTTTCCGTGAATGGGTCCTTGAACAGGCGCGCATCACCCGCGATCTGGCTTGAGCTTTAGTCAACGCACCGCGGCGTAAAACTGCTTTGTCGGTCAATTGTCGACGTGTCTAGCATGAGGTCTCCCTCCATAAAAAAGAGACCTGCCATGACCACCCTCAATACGTTTTCCGTCGGCTTCATCGGCCTCGGTGCAATGGGCCAGAAAATGGCTCGCCATCTGCTCGACAAAGGCTTTGATCTTGACCTGTTCGATCCCAATCCCCAGGCCCTCGCGCCGTTGCTTGAACGCGGTGCGCGCAGCCATGCCACGCCTCGGGAAGTGGCGGACCACGCGCATATCGTGTTGGTGTGTGTGCCAACGCCGGACATCGTCGAAAGCGTGGTACTCGGTGTCGACGGCGTGATCCACGGCCAGAAAGTGAACATTCTGGTCGACCACTCCACCACCGGCCCGAGCCTGGCCCGATGCCTGCACGCGGCGTTGGCCGAGCGTGGCATCGACGCCCTTGATGCGCCACTGGCCGGGGGTGTCGCGGGTGCGCAAAACGGCACGCTGTCGGTGATGGTCGGTGGTAATCGCACAGCCTACGAGCGCTGTGCGCCGGTATTTGCGGCCTTCGGCAAGAAGGTCGAACACATCGGCACCGAGCCGGGGCTGGGCCAGACGTTGAAACTGGTCAACAACATGATCGTCGCCGCGACCCTGGTGGCCACCAGCGAAGCCATGCTGTTCGGGGTCAAGGCCGGGCTCGATCCACGGCAGATGGTGGAGATGCTCAACGCCAGCACCGCGCGCAGTTTCACCAGCGAACAGATCCTGGCGGGCACCGTGATGCGCCGGGAATTCGATTTCGGTTTCCGCCTGGATCTGATGCGCAAGGATGTGCGGTTGTTTCTGGCCGAGGCGGAAAGCTCTGGAGTGCCGGCCTTTACCTCTTCGGTGGTGAAGCAGTTCTTTGATCAGGCCTTGAGCGAAGGTGATCCGGCGCGGGACATGACCCATGTGGTGCAGGTGCTGGAGCAGATGGCGGGCGTCACGCTGCAAGGCTGAGTTTCATTTACGCCACCAATCCCTGTGGGAGCGGGCTTGCTCGCGAAGGCGGTGTGTCAGTCAACATTTATGCTGCCTGATACACCGCCTTCGCGAGCAAGCCCGCTCCCACAGTTTTGTTTGCATTCCAATCAGACACACAGGTTGATTGTCTGACCGATGGTTTGATTTTTTCTCAACCAAACCGGGTTTTTATATCGTTTGTCGGGCCTTGTGCCCTGCCCGACCATGACCTCCAGAGCTTGTTCGCAAGCCCATAACAACAGGAGGTCATCATGAGTTTTTCCGCGTCCATTTGGGCACCTACCACGCCACCCGGTCTTCATGCCTCGCGCCATCATCACAGCGGCGAAATTTTCTTCCCGTGCGTACCGGCCGAGTCTCCGTTGAGCAGCCAGTTCGACGACACCGTGCTCGACGTTGAAGGCCAGGTCTACAGCTTCACCATCATGCACCCGAGCCCGAAAAGCGGCCTGCCACCGTTCGTACTCGCTTATGTCGACCTGCCCGGCACGGTGCGTTTGTTCGGGCGCCTGATTGGCAGCCCCGGCATCCCCGCCATCGGCGAAAAATGCCGAGTCATTGCCGACGACACCTTCGGCTACGTGTTCCAATCCCAGGAGGCCCGTCCATGAGCCAGATGCATGTAATGGGCGGCGCCATGACCGTCTTCGGCCGTCACCCCGGTGTCATGGCCCCGGAACTGGCGCAACGGGCGATCCTTGATGCAGTGGCCGATGCAGGTCTGCAACTCGGCGACATTCAGGCCGTCTACTGCGCCAACGTGCTGGGCGGGATGATTCTCGGGCAAGTGATCGTGCGCGATCTGGGCCTTAAAGGCATTCCTGTCTACAACATCGAAAACGCCTGTGCCAGCGGCGCGACGGCGGTGCATCTGGCGCGTCACGCCTTGCTCGCCGGTCAATACGAACGCGTGCTGGTGTTCGGCATCGAGCAGTTGACCGCGTTGGGCGGCGGCATGATCCCGATGCAGCGCAATGACCGCATGACCGACCTCTACGCCACAGCCGGCATGGTGCTGCCGGCGGTCTACGCCATGCGCGCCACCCGCTTCCTCCACGAGCGTGACGCCAAACCTGCCGATCTGGCCGCTGTAGCCGTGAAGAATCGCCGTCACGGTTCGCTCAACGAATACGCCCAGCAACGCACCGAAGTCAGCCTCGAAGAAGTGCTCGCCTCGCGCATGATTGCCGACCCGCTGACCCTGTTGCAATGCTGCCCATCCCAAGTGGACGGTGCCGCCGCGCTGGTCCTCGGCAACAAACCCGGCCCTCACGCCAAAGACGTCAAGGTGTTGGGTTCGATCATTGTCTCGGGCCTGCGCGAGAGCGGTGACGAAGACATTCTCGATGCCGAAATCACCGCACGCGCCGCACGCCTGGCCTATGAACAGGCCGGTGTCGCACCCGCCGATATCGGCGTGGTCGAGCTGCACGACGCCTTCACCATCGCCGAACTGTTGTATTACGAAGCGCTGGGGCTGGCCGCACCGGGCGAAGCGGTCGCGCTGTTGCACTCGGGCGCTACTTCACTCGGTGGTCGTGTACCGGTCAATCCGAGCGGCGGCCTGTTGGCCAAGGGGCATCCATTAGGCGCCACCGGTGTCGCGCAAATGGTCGAGTTGCTCTGGCAGTTGCAAGGCCGCGCCGGCAGCCGCCAAGCCGGCACACCGCGCCTGGGCCTGGCGCAATGCACCGGCGGCGGCATCGCCGGGGTCGACCACGCGGCGTCGGCCGTGCACATCCTGGGAGTCTGAAGCCATGAACAATCAAAATTTTGCGGTCGACCAAGTCGCCGTGGTCACCGGTGCCGCTCGCGGTATCGGGCTGAGCATTGCCCAACGACTGGCGCACCAGGGCGTGTTTGTCTACCTGCTGGATCGCGACGAACAGGCGCTGAACGCCAGCGTCAGCGCGTTGCACGCCGAGGACTTGAAGGTCGCCGGGATTGCGCTGGACCTGACCGAAGGCGAGTCCGTCAACGCCGCTTTCGCGCAGATTCGCGAAGCCCATGGCCGTCTGGATTTCCTGGTGAACAACGCCGGTGTGGTGCGCGACAAACGCTTCCTGAACATGACCGAACAGGACTGGGACCTGGTGGTCGACACCAACCTGCGGGCGCAATTTCTCTGCTGCAAAGCGGCCCTTGCGCTGATGCTGGAGAAAGGCTTCGGGCGCATCGTCAACATGTCGTCCCGGGCCTGGCTGGGCGGTTTTGGCCAGGCCAACTACTCGGCGGCCAAGGGTGGCGTGGTCAGCCTGACCCGCAGCCTGGCCATCGAATTCGCAGCCAAGGGCATCACCGTCAACGCCATCGCACCCGGCATCGTCGACACGCCGCTGTTCCAGAGTTTCGCGCCTGAGGTGCAGGCAAAACTCAAGGACACGGTGCCGGTAAAACGTATCGGCACCCCGGACGACATCGCCAATGCCGTGGAGTTTTTCCTCGCCCCGGCCAGCAGCTACGTTACCGGGCAAACCCTGTATGTGTGCGGCGGACGCAGTCTGTCCTCGGCCAGTGTGTGAGGTGAACGCCATGTCAGTCACTCTGGAAATACACGGCGCCGTGGCGCTGATCACCCTTAATCGCCCGCAAGCGCTGAACGCACTGGACCTGGATTCTCTCCAGGCCCTGCGCGGCCATCTGCGTGAAGTGCGCGACCGCAAGGAACTGCGTGCAGCCGTGATCACTGGAAGCGGTGATCGCGCGTTTTGCGTCGGCGCCGACCTGAAAAGTACACGCGCCTCGTCAGCTTCGTACGCCGAGGCATTGTTTTTGGCCAACGAGCCCGCCGCAGACGCCGGGCTCTACATCCGCAAAATGGACCTCGCCGACCTCGACCTGCACAAGCCGCTGATTGCCGCCATCAATGGTCATTGCCTGGGCGGCGGTCTGGAACTGGCGCTGCAATGTGACCTGCGCATTGCCAGCGCCAGCGCAACGTTCGGTCTGCCGGAAGCGGCCGTCGGTTCGATTCCGGCGGTCAGTGGTCTGCATCGTTTGATGCGCGCTGTGCCGCCCGCCCACGCGATGCAAATGGCCCTGACCGGGGCGCGTATCGATGCGTGGCAGGCCCAGGCCATCGGCCTGATTTCGGAGCGTCTGGACAGTCACGAAGCGCTGCTGCAACGGGCGATGGTCCTCGCCGAGCAGATTGCCCGTCAGGCGCCACTGGCGATCCAGGCCTTGCAAACCCTGGCCCGCAGCACCGCGCACTTGAGCGACAGCGACGCCCAGCGGTTGACCGAACTGTACTGGGGCGTGTTGCGCGACACCGAAGATCGCCTCGAAGGCCGGCAGGCGTTTGCCGAAAAACGCGCACCGCATTACACGGGCCGCTGAAGAGTCCGAGGAGGCGAACATGTTACGCACAGCTCTGGACGGCCTGACCGTCCTCGATTTCACCCAGATCGCCGCCGGCCCCACGGCAACCATGCTGATGGCCGACATGGGCGCACGGGTGATCAAGATCGAATCCCACGAAGGCGAGTTGGGCCGCACCCTCGGCCCGGCGTGGGTTGGCGAGGATAGCGCGCTGTATCACGCGTTCAATCGCGGCAAACTCGGAATGAGCCTGGACCTGAAACACCCGGACAGTGCGGCGGTGATCAAACGCCTGGTGCTGCAAGCCGACGTGTTGGTCGAAAGTATGCGCCCCGGCGTCATGTCTCGACTGGGGCTGGGTTATGAGGACCTGGCCGCGCTGAAACCAGACCTGATCTACTGCTCGATTTCCGCTTACGGACAAGAAGGTCCGTATGCAGACCGCGCGGGGGTCGACGGCATTCTGCAAGCCGATTCCGGCCTGATGAGCCTGATCGGCACGCCGAACTCGGCGCCGTCCAAGGTGCAAGCGCCGGTGGTCGATGTCGTCACTGGTTACATGGCGTGCATGGCCGTGCTGGCCAAGCTGCATGCCCGGGAAAGGGATGGTTTGGGCGGCCACCTCGACGTCAGCCTGATGAACTCGGCACTGGCGCTGCAGCAGGCGTCGCTGGCGAGCTTCCTCTGCGACGGCAAACTGCCAACCCGCATCGGCAGCGCCGCGCCCTATTCCGCCCCCAACGAAGCTTTTGAAGCGGCGGATGGCTGGCTGATGGTCGCCGCGTACAACGGCAATCGCTGGCCGACCTTGTGTGGTGTGCTCGGGCATCCAGAGTGGATCGACGACCCGCGCTTCGCCAGCTCGGCGCAACGCGTCATTCACCGTGAAGCCATGTGCGCGGCACTGACCGACGTGTTCCGCACCCGGCCTGTTGCGCATTGGCTTGAGGTGCTGCGCGAGGCCGACATCCTTTGTTCGAAAGTCAGCGATTACAACGACGTGCTGGCCCATCCGCAGATCGCCAGCAACGGCATGCTGGTGGAACTGCACCACCCGCAGCATGGCGTGGTGCGGGTGCCGGGGTTTCCGGTCAACAGCCTGGAGGCGGCGCAGACGCCGTATGCACCGGCGCCGGACAATGGCCAGCACTCGTGTTCAGTGCTGCGTGAGTTTGCGTTTTCCGAGGATGAAATTGCCGGGCTGCTGGCATCCAATGCAATGCGTTGTTCGCCTATTTAAGATCAAAAGATCGCAGCCTCGTTGCACTCGACAGCTCCTACAGGTGTACGCGAAACCGTGTAGGAGCTGTCGAGTGCAACGAGGCTGCGATCTTTTGATCCGTTTGGTGCTTTACTGAAAAGACCCCAAAGCCCTGCGAGTACCCGGACATGAACCGCAACGACCTGCGCCGCGTGGACATGAACCTGTTGGTGATTTTCGAAACGTTGATGTTCGAGAAGAACCTGACCCGGGCCGGGGAGAAGCTGTTCCTCGGTCAACCTGCTGTCAGCGCATCTCTGGCCAAATTGCGCGATCTGTTCGACGACCCGCTGTTGGTGCGCAACGGCCGGGTGTTGGAGCCGACCCAGCGTGCGTTGGCGATTCTTCAGGAGTTGCAGCCGGCGATGGACACCATCTCCGGTGCGGTGAGCCGGGCCAAGGATTTCGATCCGTCGACCAGCCGTGATGTGTTTCGCATTGGCCTGTCCGACGACGCCGAGTTCGGTCTGTTTCCTCCGCTACTCAAGCAGATACGCGAAGAGGCGCAGAACGTCGTGGTGGTGGTGCGTCGGGTGAATTACCTGTTGATGTCACCGATGCTCGCCTCCGGGGAGATTTCCGTCGGGATCAGCTACACCACCGAGCTGCCGGCGAATGCCAAGCGCAAGAAGTTGCGGGATTTGAGCGTGAAGATTCTGCGTGGCGATAACCGTCCGGGCACGCTGACGCTGGATGAGTATTGCGAACGTCCGCATGCGCTGGTGTCGTTTTCCGGGGATTTGACGGGTGCCATCGACAACGATCTGGCGCGCATCGGCCGCTCGCGTCGGGTGGTGCTGGCGGTGCCGCAGTTCTCCGGGCTGCGCGCCTTGCTGGCCGGCACCGATATGCTGGCCACGGTGCCGGACTACGCGGCGTGTGCACTGATCGAGGGCAGCAACCAGTTGCGTGCCGACGACCCGCCGTTTGACATCGTGCTGTCCGAGCTGTCCATGGTCTGGAACGGGGTCAACGATAACGATCCGGCAGAACGTTGGTTGCGCTCGCGTATTGCCCAACACATGTCGGCTGAACTGCCGGTGCTCTGAGCGAGTTGAAATCCGGATCGGTCTCGCGCAGGAAGATCGGCATGTCGGTCATCGGTGGCATGGCGGGAATGTCGAAGTACATCTGGATCACCCAGCCACGGTGATAGCTGGCGTGATTGACCACGTGCAGCAGCATCGCCCCGGCGCTCATGGTGCCGCTCTCGCCCGAGACAAACGTGAACTCGACGGGTTTATCCAGCGATCTTTCGGTCTGCCGGGCGCTCCAGTTGCAATACCAGTGATCGATCTCCTTTTGCGCCATGCGCAAATCAGCGAGGTCGGGATGCAGCAGATCGTGTGAGGTTTTGAAGCCGTGCCCTCGGCCTTCGAGGTGAGCCTGCCAGATGCAGTCCACGACGTAGATGTGGTTCAGGGTGCCGATCATGTTCTTGAACACCGACACACGCTCTTTGTTGACCTCTCCCGGTGGTAAAGCGGCCAGGCTGTCAAAGAGGCGCTGATCGGCCCATTGCTTGTAATCGGCAAGCATGCGGGCAGTGCGTACGTTGATCATCAGAGTTCTCCCATTACGATGGGCGCACTGGCAAGCATAGACCGCTCGGCGGACCGCATCGCAATGGCTGATAACCGGCACTTCGCCACGACGCCGCCTCTCGGTGGTCGGCGGCTCCGGCGAATCCCGTTTCGTGAGTGAATTCGGGAGATTTCAGGTGCGCTGGAGGATCTGGTCCATCACCCAATCGGTTTTCAGCGCGTGTTCGGCTACCGCCGGATGCTGCGACTCGCCACGGATGTGAGCGTTCATGCCCAGCACGTGATGCCACTGAATGTGTTCGTGATGCTCGATGTGCAAGCTGATTTGTTCATCGGCTTGAAGTTGCACCGGGTACTCATCGAACACTGAAAAACTGATCCGACCTCTGCTGCCGATCAGCTCGACCCGGTCTTCACGGCGATCCGCCACAAAATTCCAGCAGCCCATGCCCAGGGCCCCCGAAGCGAACCGCCAACTGGCGCTGACGGCGTCTTCGGCGGGATACAAACCCGCCTGCCGCGCGGTGAAACCGGCGACTTCGACGATATCGCCGAGCAGATACTGGAACAGGTCCAAGCCATGGCTGGCCAGGTCGGCAAAGTAGCCACCACCGGCAATCACCGGGTCAGTGCGCCAATTGTCGACGCCACCCAGATCGTTAGGCGAAGGTGCTTTGGTCAGCGTCCAGGTCAGATGCCGCACCTCGCCGATCCGCCCCTCCTCCAGCCACTGCCGCACTTGCTGAAAACGCGGCAGCGAGCGTCGGTAATAGGACACGAACAGGTGCAATCCGGCGTCGGCAAAAACCTTTTGCATCTCGCGGCTTTGCCCGGCATTCAGCGACATCGGTTTTTCGACGCAGCAATGCTTGCCCGCCGCAGCGACCATCAAGCTATAGGTGTGGTGACTGTCGGGGGGCGTGGCGATGTACACCGCGTCCACCTCGGGATCATCGATCAGCGCTTGCGCGTCGGTGTAGACCCGGGCGATGCCGTGGCGTGCGGCGTAGTCGGTGACCGCTTCCAGACGCCGCCCCATCACCGCCACCAGCGCCGAGCCGGGCGCATTGTAAAAGGCCGGTCCGCTCTTGCGTTCAGCGACACTGCCACAACCGATCATGCCCCAGCGTACGACGTCCATGTTCTCTCCTTGATCCTTAGCCGATGCGCAACGCGCGCAGGTCCAGATGACCGTCCTTGAGCGGCGGGCACCAGTAGTAGCCGCCAGTGATCGGGCGGCTGATGCGATACAAACCGTCGGTGATGCCGTCTTCCAGCCCGCACATGCGTCGCAGCTGAGCTTCGAAAGCATCGAGGGAAAAACCGAACGCCAGGAACATCAGGCCGGCGCGATCACCTTCGATCCACGGCATCGAGCGACGGACCACGAACGCTTCGGGGGCGAAGCTTTCCTGGGCGGTGCGTTTGACGTGGGCGGAAATCGGCGCATCATCCAGCTCTTCGTTATCGCTCAAGCGACGGCCCATGATGTTGTCCTTTTCATGGGACGGCATCGCGTGGAAACCCTTCAGGTCATGCTGCCACTGCTGGATCGCGGCGAAGCTGCCACCGACCAGGCCTTCAGCGCCTTCGCCCAACAGCGCAGCGGCCACGGCGGCTTCGTCGTGCGGGTTTTCGGTGCCGTCTTCGTAGCCGGTCAGGTCGTGGCCGGTTATGTGGCGGAAGGTTTCGTTCGTCTGTACCAGGCGCAGCGCTGGTGCCAGTGCGGCTTCGATGGCGTGGCTGCGATTGAGCAACTCACCACGGTCGACGCCGTGCAACCAGCACCAGAGTGCGTGTTGGGTCGACGGGTTATCGACGCCGACACCGGTCAGCGCCGGAAACGGTCGCAAGCCATCGATCTGCGCGTGCAGCGCCTTGACCAGGGATTCACCAAAGCCAACTACCACCGACTTTCCATCCACCAGCTGCATCAAGTTATCGAGCGCGGCCGGCAAGGCTTCGGCGGACTCGAGGGCGAAGAACATATGACGGGCTTGAGGCGGAACGGGGGTGGCGAGAATGCCCGGCTGGTAGTAACTCATATGAACTCCTTGAAAAAGAGCGCGGAGTTTAACCGGGGATGAGCCTTTGTGTGCACTCCCCGTAGCAGCTGCCGAGTAGCGCGAGGCTGCGTTCGGCTGCGCAGCAGTCGTGAAATCAGGCACTGCGGTGCGTCAGGAATACTTTGCACATAGGGTTTACGACTGCTTCGCAGCCGAACGCAGCCTCGCGCTGCTCGGCAGCTGCTACCAGGGATTGGTTGTTAGTGAGAGTGGGGGTTCGTTGCGAAACGCGCTCGGGCTCATGCCGGTCCAGCGCTTGAACGCCCGGCGAAAGCTGCGCACGTCGCTGTAGCCGACTTCTTCGGTGATGCGCTCGATAGACAGGTTCGGGTTGGCCAGCAGACTCAGGGTGCGGGCCTGGCGTACTTGCTCCAGCAGCGTCTCGAAGGTCAGCGCGTGTTCGGTCAAACGGCGGCGCAAGGTGCGGCTGCTCATGTTTAGGTCGCTGGCGATCTTCTCGATGTGACTGCCCTCGGTCAAGTCCCGGGAAATCGCCCGCTCCACCGCCTGGATCAAGTCCATCTTCTGATGAACCTGCGCGGCTTCCAGCTCAAGCAATTTGACCGCCTGACGCAACGCCAGGGAATGGTGATTGGGCAGGTGCACGTCCAGCCAATGGGCGGCGATCACCATGCGGTTTTGCCGGCAACCGAAACGCACGTCCGGCCCCAACAGCCGCTGGTATTCGCTGAGATAGTCTGGCGCCGCGTGCATGAATTCCACCGCCATTGGCTTGAAATCGGCGCCCGCCAGCGCCCGGCCGTACACCAACAGGCTGGCGAAAAACTCCTCGACCGCAAACAACTGCACGTCAGCGAACGGCAAGCGGCATTCGACGTCGACAAACACCCGATCGCCCGCCTCCTCCACGCTCGACACTACGATGCCACCCGAGGTGTGCTGATGCCGAATGCCCAGCGCAAAGGCATCGCGCAAGGTCTTGCACAACGACAGCACATGCCCGAGCAACCCGAGCGTGCCCAGCACATTCTGCGCGCCCACCCACAAACCCAGCCCCTGATTGGGCAAGACCTTGAGGGCGCGCTGAATCATGGCCACGGCTTGCCGATAGGAAATGCGTTGCGCCGGGTCCTGAAGGTCTTCAAGGGTAAAACCCAGGCCTCGACAAAGGCTGTCGGGATCGACGCCTTTTTGCTCGGCGACTTCGGCCAGGGTTTGCAGCAGAAATGGCGACACCAGCGCCAGTTCAAAGGTGGGATCGATAACTTTCATCTGCATGGGGCTAGACATTCCGGATCAGGCTGCATTCTTATTTTTGTTACCGGTTATGTCGAAAGAAAGTAGCACAGGGTTTAAAGCCTGTCCGCAGAAGTCCCCCTAATGGCCGCCAATACCCTGCCCCGTATGGCGCAGACAGCTTATTTCTATGGGGCGGCCTGCGTGTGGCCGCCGGTTCGCCCGCTAACAATAATAATGAGTACACACATGAACCCGACCCGCACGAGATTTCCCCTGCTGGCCCTGAGCATGGCCGGCGTCTGCGCCATTCAACCAGCCCTGGCCACCGAGGCCGGCGTCGACAACATCGGCCCAGGCACCGACGGTTTCTTCATGCTGCCGCTGGAGGTCGACAGCCTTCCGGACAACATGGTTGTGTTCAATCTCTACTACAACCACTACAAATCCACGAAGCTCAACATCAGCTCACTCGGCGGCAAGGTGCCAAATGTCGAGATCGAATCCACGGCAGTCGTTCCGCGCCTGGATTACCTCAGCCCTGTGCGGGTTTTCGGGGGGCGGCTGGCCGGCTACATCGGGCAGCCGTGGCTGAAACAGGAAGTCTCGGTATTCGGCTTGCAGGACACCCGCGAAGGCATGGGCGACACCACTTTCGCGCCGATCATTCTCTGGGACATGGGCAAGAACCTGACCCTCGGTGCTGCCGTGGAAATCACCGTGCCCACCGGCGAATACAGCGTCGATCGCCTGGCCAACACCAGCAACAATTTCTACACCTACAAACCGCTGTTTTCCTTCACTTGGCTGCCGACGGAAAGAACCGAGGTGTCGATGAAGACGACGTACAGCTTCAACGAAAAAAACAAGGACACCGATTACAAGTCGGGGCAGATTTTTCACTTCGATTATTCCGCGAGCTACAAGATCACCGACAACCTGATGCTGGGGCTGAACGGCTACTACTTGAAGCAGACCACTGACGACAAACAGTTCGGCCACACCGTGCAGTTCAATGGCGAGGACGTGAATGACGGCGTGCGCGGGCAGGTGTTTGCGATCGGGCCGGCGTTGCACCTGACCTTTTTGAAGTACGCCAGCGCGGAGATACGCTGGGCCAAGGAATTCGATGTGGAGAACCGGCCTGAGGGCGAGATGCTTTGGGCCAAAGTCAGTATTCCGTATGCGTTCTGACTAACACCCCCGCCCCTGTAGGAGCTGTGTAGGAGCTGTCGATTGAAACGAGGCTGCGATCTTTTGATCTTGATCTTTTTAAAAGCAAGATCAAAAGATCGCAGCCTCGTTTCACTCGACAGCTCCTACATTGGGGTTGGGGGACGGGTTTGGGTTTGGGTGTTGGGGGGGTCGAGGGGGGGTCAGGTGTAGACGGGCCAGGCGTCGACGATTCGTCCGCCCCGAACTGCCAACAAATCCCCAAACTGCAACAACACCGACTCGGTCTGGGTCGGCCGTAAAAACACCTGATCCTCAACCCTGAGCCCCACCGCCGCCGAACCATTGACCATCTCCTGATTCGAGCTGCGGCCATACACCCCATTGCTCTGCAAACCCTGTGGCGATTCAAACTCCGCCATCCAGTTACCGCCATAGATAAAGAACGTCTCGCGCTGATTAACGTCCCACCACGAAAACAATCTCGACTTGTCATCCAGCGCCGGAATGTTCACCGGGCCAGTGCTTTTCAACACCGGTGTCGCGATAAACGCCGCCGGCACATGTTCGATTAGCGACGGCAAATCGTAGTGCGTCGGCTTGAGCATCGCCGTGCCCACCGACACTTCGCTGCTCAGGCTTTCCTGTTCGTGCATGCGATAACTCGGGCTGCCGGCGGTATTGAGCGTCAGCCCTTCACGCCATAACCCCGGGTATTGCTGACGGGTGAAGTCGACGCAGCGGTTGTAAATCAGCATGACCTTGGCGAACAGTTCCTCGGGCGAACCCAGAATCCCCGGCACACCCATGCCCACGAACGGGTCGTAGCCCATGAACCCGGCGAACTCCAGGTGCTGCGGGTTCGCGCTGATCAGCGTCAGCATCTGCCCGAGCACTGTCAGATCACCCACACCGCCGCGATGCAAACCCACGTCCAGTTCAATGTTCACCCGCAATCGCGTGCCCAAACCCTTGGCCAATGCAAGGTACTGCTGCAAGCGTTCCGGCGTATCGAGCAGCCATTGCAATTGCTTCGACGGGTCGAACGGCCCGGTGTGCGAGGTGTAAAACAACTCGGCCGAACGCACCGGCAGCGGCTTGCCCAACAAAATATCGGCCTGGGGAAACTGCACCGCGTCATGGTTGAGAAACGGCTGATGAAACGACATCAAGCGCTGGCTGCCGGTGCGCTTAGCGATATACCTGAGCAGCCCCGGCGATGGCAGTGATTTCTCCACCAGACGCAGGTTCTTGCCACCGCGCTTCACCGACAGCATCACGACATCGATGTTGTGGTCGAGCCGATCCAGGTCGATCAGCATCACCGGCCGCATCGGCCCGTAGGCCTTGAGTTCATCGTTCAGCGCGCGGAAATAGTCGCTGTACGGACCGCCCCGGTCCCCCGGTCGCAGCCACGCGCCAACCCCCGCCATCAAGGCGCCGACACCGACGGTTCCGAGCAGAAAATTACGACGATTGACGGCCATCAGCTCACCCCCAGAATCGACGATAAATGCGCGTTGAGAAATTTGCCGCTGGGGTCGAGTTCCTGTCGAACCTGAATGAATTCCTGCCAGCGCGGGTACAACGGTTGCAGGCTTTTCGCGTTGAGCGTGTGCAACTTGCCCCAATGGGGCCGGCCGTTGTACTTCCAGAAAATCGGCTCGATGGCGGCGAAGAAGTTGTGGTGATCCATCTGGTAATGCTGATGGACCGAGATCGAGCAACTGTCGCGGCCTTCAAACATGCTCAACGGAATGTCATCGGCTTTGACATAGCGGTATTCGATGGGAAACCAGGTGCGCAGGTCCTTGTCCTGAATCAGCTTCAGAATCTCGCGCAAGCAGGCCGGGCCGTGCTCCGCTGGCACTGAATACTCCATCTCGTTGAATCGCACCGTGCGCACGTTGGCGTAGATGTCGAACGAGTCGCCCACCCGGTCATCAAAACTGGCCAGGTGACGCAGGTTGTTGAGCATCGTGCGGCGCAGATCGGGGAAGTCGCTGGCGTATTTGTCGATCTTCTCGATCAGCGTCACGAACTCGTTGCCGCCCTCTTCATCCGGCGGGATCGGCGGTGTGGCCGGGTCGGTGGTTTCGTTGAGGGCGATCGACAAGGCGTAGTCGGAATGGGTCACCACGAGCATTTCCCAGTGCTGGTTTTCCCGGGTGTTCTTGTCGAGGTCTTCGAGCAGCTCTTCGGTCTTGGCGATCCATTGGCGCTCCCGCAAGCGATACGCCGGGCGGTTTTGCAGCCGCACTTTGGTGGCCACGCCGAGCGCGCCGAGGGACACCCGCGCAGCGCTGAATACCTCGGGATGGCGCGTGCTGTCGCAGTCCAGCACTTCACCGTTGGCGTTCACCAGTTGCAGGCCGCAGACGTGGGCCGAATAGGACTGAAAGTTTTTGCCGGTGCCATGGGTCGAGGTGGCGATCGCGCCGGCCAGGGTCTGGTAATCGATATCGGCCATGTTCTGCAGGGCCTGGCCGATGTCCTTGAGCGGCGTGCCCATGCGCGACATCGGTGTGCCGGCGGCGAATTCGGCCTGCAGGGTTTGGGCATCGTGATCGAGCAGCCCGGTGAAATAGCTCAGGGACAGCAACGTGCCGTCAGTCGGCACCAATGCGCTGAAGGAATGCGCCGAGCCGACCGGACGAACCTTGCCCGGGGCCTGGCGGATCACCTGAGTCAGCTCGTCCAAAGTCTTGGGCGCCAGACGCGCGGCCGGCAGGCAACTCTGGCCGCCGGACCAGTTGCGCCAGGGAATCAGCCGCGGTGCACGGAGGAACTCGGCCAACGCGGAGGTTGAGCCCAGCGCGGTGAAGGCGCCAATGACACTTGCCCGTTGCAGCAACTGACGCCGTGTTAAGTCCATCGTCATGAATCGCACCCTGCCGTTCTTATTGTGGGATGGTCTGGCCGGACATAAAGGCAATCAGCGCCATGAACTCTTCCTGCGAACACTGCATGCACATCCCCATCGGCGGCATGCCGTTGTAACCGTTGATCGCATGGTCGAGCAGCGTGTCGGCGCCCTGCTGCACCCGCGGCTCCCAGGCTTTTATGTCGCCGGTCATCGGCGCGCCGGCCGCCGGGTTGGCGTGGCAGAGCTTGCAACTGTTGTCGTAGACCTGCGCCAGTGCGGCGTCGGCAGGCATGGAGGCGGCCGCTTCGTTGTGGGTGGCCGGGCTTTTCGGCTCATCGCCACAACCGCTGAGCAGCGCGGCGAAGACGCCGCCCATCAACGCCAAACAAAGGCTAGGCTTTTCAGAGACTCGACTGGCCCGCATGGTTGTCCTCTCGTTGGCATCCCTCGCGGGAGCACCTTTTTTATTGTGATCAGGCACAGGTCAACACTAAGGCACCGACGCGCACGGGTTGAGGGCATTGGGGGCCAACAAGGGGGGCATCTGAGGCCATGACCGAAGGTGACTGCAGTTGCACAATCGAAAACCCTGAATCGCCGAACGATGAGATGAGTCATGACAAGCGAGGCCGAGGTCTGCTAAAACGATTCATCAGTTCATCACCCATTCCAGACGGGGTAGCGACATGACCACAGCACATATCCTTGGCAACCTGTTTCCCGACTCAAGCGACATCCCGGAAAAATACCGCCTCGACGGCCAGACCGAGCAGCGTGAATACCTGGTCGATGGCGAACTGAAAACCTGGTCCGGCCCCCTCGCCCAGGTCCGCAGCCCGGTGTACCTGACCGGCGAAAACGGCGACGAACAAGTGATCCTAGGCAGCACGCCACTGCTCGACGCTGAAACCGCATTGACCGCACTCGACGCCGCCGTCCGCGCCTATGACCGGGGCCAGGGGCTGTGGCCGACCATGCGCGTGGCCGAACGCATCCAGCACGTCGAAACGTTCCTGGGCCACATGCGCGAACAGCGTGAGGCGGTGGTCAAGCTGCTGATGTGGGAGATCGGCAAGAACCTCAAGGACTCGGAAAAAGAGTTCGACCGCACCTGCGATTACATCGTCGACACCATCAACGCCCTCAAGGAACTCGACCGCCGCTCCAGCCGCTTCGAGCTGGAACAGGACACCCTCGGGCAGATCCGCCGCGTTCCACTGGGCGTCGCCTTGTGCATGGGCCCTTACAACTACCCGCTGAACGAAACCTTCACCACGCTGATTCCGGCGCTGATCATGGGCAACACCGTGGTGTTCAAGCCGGCCAAGCTGGGTGTGCTGTTGATTCGTCCGCTGCTGGAAGCCTTCCGCGACAGCTTCCCGGCCGGGGTGATCAACGTGATCTACGGCAGCGGCCGCGAGACCGTCAGCGCGCTGATGGCCAGCGGCAAGATCGATATCTTCGCGTTTATCGGCACCAACAAAGCCGCCAGCGACCTGAAAAAACTCCACCCGAAACCCCACCGCTTGCGCGCGGCGCTGGGCCTGGATGCGAAGAACCCGGGCATCGTGCTGCCGGAGGTCGATCTGGACAACGCGGTCAACGAAGCGGTGACCGGCTCGCTGTCGTTCAACGGCCAGCGTTGCACCGCCCTAAAAATCCTCTTCGTCCATGAAGACGTGGTCGAATCGTTCATCGAGAAATTCAACGCCAAACTGGCCACCCTGAAACCGGGCATGCCGTGGGAAAGCGGCGTGGCGCTGACGCCGCTGCCGGAAGCGAGCAAGGTCGATTACCTGCACTCGCTGGTCGCCGATGCGGTCAGCAAAGGCGCCAAGGTCGTGAACCCGAATGGCGGTGAAGCGCGGGCGTCGTTCTTCTACCCGGCCGTGCTGTTCCCGGTGACGCCGCAGATGCGCGTCTACCAGGAAGAACAGTTCGGCCCAGTGGTGCCGATCGTGCCTTACCGGCATCTGGATACAGTGATCGACTACGTCCTGGAATCGGACTTCGGCCAGCAGTTGAGTATCTTCGGCACCAACCCGGTGGCGGTCGGTCGACTGGTGGACACTTTTGCCAACCAGGTCGGCCGGATCAACCTCAACGCCCAGTGCCAGCGCGGCCCGGACACCTACCCGTTCAACGGCCGCAAGAATTCCGCCGAAGGCACGCTGTCGGTGCATGACGCGTTGCGGGTGTTCTCGATCAGGACGCTGGTGGCGACCAAATTCCAGGAAACCAACAAGGAACTCATCAGCGAGATCATCAGCGGACGCAGTTCGAGTTTCCTGACCACCGATTACATCTTCTGAGGACACCGAGCCTGAACACGTTCAGAGCCCATCGACTGCCACCACTGCTGCGCCGGCTGCTGCGTCCGTTGCTGGACCCGTACCGGCGCTACCGCCACGCCAAACTGATCCACGCGGTCCGCGTGTCGCTGGGGTTACTGGCGTCGATCATGCTGACCACCGGCATCAACCTGCCTCACGGTGAGTGGGCGTCGGTAACGATGCTGGTGGTGATCGGCGGCTTGCAGCACCACGGCAACATCGGCAAAAAGGCCGCCGAGCGCGCCGTCGGCACATTGATCGGCGCCACGATCGGCTTGTTGTTGGTGGCGCAACAGGCCTGGCTCGGAATGCCTTGGCTGACTTATTTTGTGATGTCGGTGGTGTGCGGTTTTTTCTCGTATCACGCCATCGGCAAGGGCGGTTACACGGCGCTGCTGGCGGGGATCACGGTGTTTATCGTCGCCGGGCATGGCGACAATCCGATCTCTGACGGACTGTGGCGCGGTGTCGATATTCTGATTGGCGTGGCCCTGGCCATGGCCTTTTCGTTCGCGCTGCCGTCGTATGCGGTTTATTCCTGGCGCTACAACCTGGCCAACTCGTTGCGCGATTGCGCGACGATTTACGGACGTATCATCGAGGGTCAGTCCGTCTCCGATGACGAACACCTGAAGATCATGAATCGCCTCAACACAGCGATGGTGCAGCTGCGTTCGCTGATGCCGTCGGTGTCCAAGGAAGTGAAGATTTCCATGACCGAACTCGATGCCATCCAGCGCAATTTGCGGATGTGCGTCAGCACCCTGGAGATCCTCGGCAACACCCGGCCGGATGCCAACGACCGCGACGCCATGGCGCATCTGCAATCGAGTTTCAAAGCCGAACACCGGCAGATTCGCGTGCAACTGATCGGCATGGCCAGGGCGTTGAAAACCGGCGCCTCGCAGCGGCTCAGTCGCCCCGTCGAAGTGCCGGTTGATTCAAGTCTTGACGCGCCGGTCTACAACGCGCTGGACGGCTATCGGTTGTTGATCCGCCAGTTCGCGTCGAACATCGGCGAGATGCGCCAGCGACTGGCCAAGACAGCACCGCGTTGGAACATCTGATTATTGTGTGACTGCCCGGCGAAGCTTCAGGCCCCAGCCCTGCTGCATGCCAGCGGCGGCCAGCAGAATCGCGGCAACACCGATCCATTGCAGCGGCTCCAGGCGATGGCCGAAGGCAAACCAGTCAACAAAAATTGCTGCAATCGGGTAGATGAACGACAGCGCGCCGGTCAGTGCAGTCGGCAGTTTTTGAATCGCGCCGTACAGCAGCACATACATTACGCCGGTGTGGACAATGCCCAGCGTCACCAGACTGGCCCAGGCACTTGGCGCTTGCGGCAACGCTGAAAAGTGCGCAAATGGCGCGAGCAGCAGCACGCCGGTGCTGACCTGGATCAGGGCAATCAAATGCGGTGGCGTGCCGGTCAGGTGTTTGATGATCAACGCCGCAATCGCATACAGAAACGCAGCGCCCAACGCCAGGCCGATGCCCATCAGGTAATCGTTGCCTCCTGCGCCCTGCTCGCCATGCGCGCTGACAATCGCCAGCATCCCGAGAAACGAAACTCCCAGCCAGAACAGCTTCTGCAGGGTGATTTTCTCGCCCAGGAACAGCGCCGCCAACCCGACCAGCATGAACGGCTGGACGTTATAAACCGCCGTTCCGATGGCAATCGACGCACGGGAATAAGAGGCGAACAACAACACCCAGTTGCCGACAATCGCCACGCCGCTGAGCACCGCCAGCAGGAAGGTGGTGCGGGTCAGGATGCCCGGGCGCAGAAAGCCGAATGCCGCGCAGATCAGCAACAGCGTGCCGGCGCCGAACACGCACCGCCAGAACACCACGTCCAGCACGGGCTGCCCGGACACCAGCACAAACCAACCGATGGTCCCGGAAATCAGCATGGCGGCGGTCATTTCGAAAGAACCGCGACGTATGGTTTTGTCCATCATCAGACTCCTGTGATTGAGCCCAAATTATGCCAATCCACCGAAGGGCTTCTCCAGCGCAAAAAGCAGGCTAAACTCGCCTTCTGCCTTTTTTATCAAGGCGTATTCCGTCAACTGCCTAACAGGGGATTTCCATGACCGACGACATCGACCAAGTGCTCATCAGCGCATTAATGGAAGATTCACGCCGTTCGCTCAAGGCCCTGGCACAGATCAGCGGCCTGTCCTCGCCCAGTGTTGCCGAACGCCTGCGTCGACTCGAAGAGCGTGGGGTGCTTAAAGGTTACACCGTCGAAATCGACCCCAAGTGCTTCGGCTATCAACTCCAGGCCATCGTACGGATCCGCCCGCTGCCGGGCCAGTTGCAGGAAGTCGAGCGGCAGATTCAGGCCATCCCCGAATTCACCGAGTGCGACAAAGTCACCGGTGACGACTGCTTCATCGCGCGCCTGCATGTGCGCTCGATGGAACAACTGGACACCCTGCTCGATCGCCTCAACACCCACGCCGAAACCAACACCGCCATCGTCAAGAAAACCCCGGTCAAACGCCGCTTGCCACCGATGGCATGAGTGCGGTTTTGCCAGGAAACGCGTAAATTGACAGTTTTCCGGCGAAGGATTGGCGGTATGAAAATTCAGGTGGTTTTACTCGCGGCAGTCATGCTGGCGGGTTGCGGCACGGTTCAAACAGTGGTTCGCGGCGATGAAGTGGCTTCGAAAAGTCTCAAGGAGCACAAAAGTTACTGCGGTGCCGTTCCCCGCATCTACAGCGGCGTGACCTACGATTTCTGCATACTCAATGCTCCCCTGGAAAAAGGACGGGATGCACAGGAGCATGGCAATGCTCCGGCCATTGTCCTCATCGATGTCGTTATTTCCGGCGCCCTCGATACGTTGCTCCTGCCCTATACCATCTACCGCCAGCAGGCCGATGGCAGCATTATCGTCACGGAATGAGCCCGAATTTCAGGCAATAAAAAACCCGCCGAAGCGGGTTTTTTACTTAAAGCCTGCGATTAATCATCGCGGCTCATGATGCCGAAGATCTGCAACAAGCTGATAAACAGGTTGTAGATCGATACATACAGGCTGATGGTCGCCATGATGTAGTTACGCTCGCCGCCGTGAATGATGGCGCTGGTCTGGAACAGAATGCAGACCGAGGAGAACAGCACGAAACCTGCGCTGATCGCCAGTTGCAGACCGCTGACCTGGAAGAAGAAGCTCGCCAGCGTCGCGCCCAGCAGCACGAAGAAGCCTGCCGTGATGAAACCACCGAGGAAGCTCATGTCCTTGCGGGTGATCAGCACGTAAGCCGACAGACCACCAAACACCAGCGCGGTCATCGCGAAAGCCGAACTGACGACTTCAGCGCCGCCCTGCATGCCCAGGTAGCGGTTGAGGATCGGGCCGAGGAGGAACCCCATGAAACCGGTCAGGGCAAATGCCGACACCAGGCCCCAGGCCGAGTCACGAAGTTTGTTGGTAAGGAAGAAAAGCCCGTAGAAACCGATCAGCACCACGAAAATATTCGGGTAGCCGACACGCATCTGCTGAGCCACGAACGCCATCACGCCGCTGAATGCGAGGGTGAGAGCGAGCAAGCCGTATGTGTTGCGCAGGACGCGGCTAACCTCTAGCTGCTCAGCCTGCACGCTGTTATTAACTGCGTAATCCTGTTCGCGCATGGCGACACTCCTGTTGGTTTGAAACGTTCAGTCGCAAAGATCATAACAGACGCTCTGTAACAAGCCATGCAGAGAGTTTGACAGTGTGTTTCATTCAGGTATTATGGCGCCCGCAACGCAAACGGAGGTGTGGCCGAGTGGTTTAAGGCAACGGTCTTGAAAACCGTCGACTGTAACAGGTCCATGAGTTCGAATCCCATCGCCTCCGCCATATTTGATACGACAAAGCCCTGATTATTCAGGGCTTTGTCGTTTCTGGGGTTTGAAGAAATCAGTGCCGCATGGCATGTGTTCTTTTACCGTCGACGGCTTCGCTCAGCGCCTGCTGATAGGCGCCACCATCGGTAGCCAGCTCAACCTTGTATTCAATGCGATAGCCATTCACGTTGCCGCTGGCATCAACTCGTTCGCTACCGACGGGATGCCCTGGATGTAGCCTTGCTCGACCGACCCGTTGCGAAACTCCTACTTCAAGTTGGGGAAGTTCATATTGCCTTGGGGATCTTGCAGCGGTGTGTTGTCAAGATAGATGTCCTGAGCGGTCGGATTCTCTGCGAACTCGCCCTCGCCGATAGCAATCAGAATCTTGGCCATGGCCACCGAGCGCAGACTGTCGGGTGCCACGGTTGGGGTTTTCGGCTTGTCCGATCCGCCCTTGCGCCTTAGATATCAAGCTGCTGTGCTGCGCCCATGCTTTTCTCCAGGCAATAAAAAACCGCCTCACGGACGGTTTTTAAATCTCACAGCGTCGTAGGCAAAATATCTATCTGCCCATCGCCACCAGTAAACACTCGGTACTTCTTCACTGAGTTTTGCGCTGCTACCGCATCTCGCTCGATACGCTCGGCGCCCATCCCACACATTCCTGCTCCAGAATATGCGGCACCCAAAGTCAACGGACCTGGCGGTACAAAAAATGCTGCTTTCTGCCCCGGGTCAAGCAAAGCAACCTTCTCACCGTCGATAAAGACAGCCATCGAGCAGAAACTACCTGTATGCCCCGAGTCGCGTATCACCTGCACTGTTCCGAAGCTACCCGTAGGCTTGCTTTGAAATTTCAGAAGCTGCTGGGCTGGTGCCTGCGATGCTTGGGAAGAAGGAACTGGTGATGTCGAACACCCCGCCAACAGCATCACAGCCGCAGCGCCTATCAAAATCCGCATGTCGTTCCCTCATTTTATTTGGTTGAAGCTGCTTTATTTGAAGCTCGACGGAATGGTTGGCACCTCAATGACCTTCCCGTCCACCATTCTGAAGGAAATCACGCGGCTCGCACCTGTCATCCCGTTTGCATGGCTCCAAATCCACATCTGGCCATCGGCCCGGGAAACCACTGAGTACGGTGGGCCCATGATCTGGGTAACCTGATCCTCAGTCATGCCGACCTTTACCTTCCTGGCCTCGTCATACGAAAAACTTGTTCCGGCGCATCCTGAAAGCACCAACACCAGAACGGCAGCGGCGGCGATTCTGAAAATCCGCATTATTCTTCCTCGTCCTGAAAGTGGAGCACTGTAGCACCGGGGTGCCAGTAACGAAAAAGCCCAGCGGGAGGGCTGGGCCACCTAATAAATCCTACGTCTTTGCGTTAGCCATGGAGGGCTTGGAGCGAATTGTGATTTCTATCTGCTCTGGGCTGACGCCGTATGTTTTCGCCAGGTCAGCAACTGCCTTTTCCATGCTCAGCGGCCCGTATGTGCTTGGTTCCGCAATGAAAGGGACAGGGTCACCAATCGTAAAGAACGAGTCATTTTCAAATGCTGTCAATTTGGGGCTATATCCGTCGAAACGATATGATTTGAAAGCTGACCCGTATTCAGACGCCGCGCTTTTTCCTGCTACAGATCTGATCTCAGAAAACCTGAAACTCAGCGGACCGCCGTCTTCTCTGGAAAGAACGATATCCTCAATTTTCGCCACCCAAATTGGGCAATGCTGAGAGCATAAAATAAGAAAATCGACTCCAATCCATGAACCATGTTCGTGCGCCCGCGCGCCCCTCTCAAGGCGCCTGGTGGCCGGAATAGATGCGAACTCCGACTCCGACAAGCTGAATGACACTGCGTTGACCATGGTGTTCCCTCACTTAGAAGCCAGCGAGCCTACCTCCATCCTGTTCGGGTATCTAGTGTGGATGGAATGACAGTAACGCCCCACCATCCTCCGTAGTAGCCTCCTGCCTTCATGCAGCGGAAACTCAAGTTCTTTGCGAGCCGAAGGTAGCTACCATCCACACCCTGAATTCGGAGGACGGCATGACAGACACCACTTTCAGCTTTAAATGCCTCGGCCACACCACACGCGACGACGGCTTGATTGGGCGATACCATTTAGAAGTGACCGACAGTAGCAGCGGCAAGACCGCGACGATCTCTGTTGAGCCCAGACACCTTGTGTCGGCTCGGAGCATGAAACGGATTCTTCTAGATCGGTGCATGTTCTATAGGGCAACACGGGCGTCACACGACCAGATGCTTCTCGCACTTCTCGATAAGCAGTCTGAAGTCATCCAGGCGTAACTCGGCAAGCTGGGCTCCCGACTGTACGAATCCCCAGTAACGCGGGGCGTGCTTTCAGTAGTAGCTTCCGGCATTCATTGGAGCCCCCCCAAAAAAAGGACTGAACATGAACGACCCGAAACTTGTACTCGCCAAGATCGCCGAGCTCATGAAAGCTTCTCGGGAGACGGACGAACTTTTCGCGTGCGCGGCAGCATTTGCTGCAATCTCAGTATTGGTAGATCAGCTAGATCGTTTCTTTGAAGAAAAAGCGCCTCACGCGGGTGAAAACGTAAGCCGACTTCGTTGGCATTCGGCAGCGATGCTGGGTTACGACATTACAAATAATCACAGTTCAGCTCAGCATTACTCATGGTCGCTGGCAGCATTATCTGGATTAGAAGACGCTATTCGCAGATTGAACAAATAGAAAGAATTTCCCAGTCCTTCGCCTGCAAGCCCAAGGACTGGGATTGCGCCAATTTCGGCGCGTTTATGACCTGGAGGTCAATGTGAGCGAAGACGGCGAAAAATGGGGATACGAGGCTGGGCCTAGCAATGCTATGAAGCAGGAAATCGGACAGATCGTTATCAATCATGCGCTCTGTGACGACCCGCTTCTTGAGTTATTTATGACTCTCTCCGGAACATCCCGGTCAACCGCGTACATACTTGTGCATTCGCTGAATTTAAAGGCTGGAGGAATGACGAAAGCCATTTTGGATCTCGCCAATACAAGATCCCCAGCGATCAACCCCGACCTCAATTCTCGTCTGACTTTGGCGATCGGTGATTATCGGAAGCTATCTCAATTACGCAACGAGGTAGCGCATTGGCAGTGGTACCCATCCGAACAAGGTGTAGAAACAGCCAATGCTTCCAACGTGATGAGGCGAAACAGCGACGATTCCCAAGTTATAAAAGAATTCACCCTTCACAATCTGAAGCAGTTGTCAGTGAGCCTTATCATCACCTACTCAGCCCTTAAACTGGTCTCAGGATTAATCCCTCTCACGTCGCCATCTGCCGATCTAAAGCAAGTGCTCGCTAACCTCGATAGCATATCTCAGAAGGTAAAAGACGCGATGCTCACCCTTCCAGAGCCCGCGACTGAAGAGCTGTCATGATTCGAAATACCTCTTCCAGGAGATTGGTAGAAATTGAGGGATCGTAGAGGCTGTAAACGTAATGCATTGCTGCCTCCGTCAGACGACCACGTCCGACTTTCGACAGTACCATTTCACTTCAGCCCTGGTGAGCGCTCTCTCTACACTGGCGCGGACGGCACAGGTGGAGTCGTGCTGCGCGCTGGCTGGCTGGGATTGCAAGTCGAACCATTCAAAGGCTGGCAGTCGGCTCATGTAATTTCTGTGACTGGAAATAAAGGCACCGACCTAGTGTTCGTTGTGAAACGAAACTTCAACAGTCCGCTCCAGGAAGAGGATTGGCTCTGGTTCCCTGCTTTGCCTGAAGCTGTCGGCCCCCTCTAAACGCTAATTCATCCAGCGGCAGGTTCGGCAGGCTGGATTGTCAGCGTTCTGATCTTGCCGCCAGTGCAGCTATCACGCTTCATGGCCATCTCGACGGCTTGGCAGGCAGTGGCGCCCATATCCATTGCGGTGAAGGCGTGATCGCCACCACTTCCAATGGCATAAGGCCCGTCGCCAACGATCGGGCTTTTCCAGAAGCCATCTTCGTTGTTGCGTCCGGCATACCACAGCCCCTGTGCATCGACGATGAACGCCGAAGCCTGAAGGTCGCCAGATACAGCCCCGCCAAAATAAGCGTCGATCAGCTTGGCGTAATCGGACGTCTTGCCAGACAGGACCAACTTGACGCCCTTCACCTCATGGCACTTTTCGTAGTCGTCATTCGTGATGGTGGTGTTGGCGGTGATCCGAGAGTCATAGGCGATCACGCCGTCTTTGTATGCAATGGTCGTCATTCAGCTCACCATGATGTTCGTCTGCACCTGGGCATGCCCGTGCAAGAGAGACACGACCAACCCCTGAGGTAGGCCGGCAGCCTTGGCATCGCCAACCGCTTTGGCGATGGCGCTATCAAGATCGGCTACGGCTTTGCTGATGTCCGGGCTCATCGGAAGAACATGGCGCAGGCGGGTGACGTTGCTCATCTGCTGAACCTCAAGCTACGATTTGGCATATTCGAACCTTCTGGGCAAAAAATGATGCAATCGCTACCAATCTCTCCTTCAATCGTTGGTGAGTCGCTTGTGCTTCGCCCACTAGAGGCTGATGACTTCGCATCGCTGTACAGCGTCGCATCCGATCCCCTGATTTGGGTTCAGCATCCAAGCCCAATGCGCTATCAAGAACCAGTGTTTCGCGAATGGTTTAAAGAGGCGCTTGCTTCAAAGTGCGCGCTTATCGTTGTCGATCGCAGCAACAACCAGGTGATTGGTTCCTCTCGCTATTACGAGTTCGATGAAAAAAAACGAGAAGTTGCTATCGGATACACCTTTCTAGCTCGCGATAAATGGGGAGGCGAAACCAATAAAGAGTTGAAACACTTGATGCTGGCTCATGCATTTCAATTGGTGGACACTGTTTGGTTTCACATAGACAGTCAAAACATTCGATCTCAGCGAGCCATGGAAAAAATCGGCGGGTACCTCTCTCATCGCGCCACCAGACAGCTCACCGATCGTACTCAGGAGTACCTGCTCTACAAGATGGAGAGGCCGAATCGCTCCGATTAACCCACAAATCAGCTCACCATCCTGGCCGTCTAGCATTCGCGAAACGTGCCGAGAGTTACTGCTTGCTTAGGGCGTCTACATACACCTCACACGCAAAGCCAGCTATTCGGCTTCGATCAAGCGCTTCTGCCAGGCTTCCCGCTGTTTCGTCAGCGCCTCTACGCAAGTCCGCGAGCAGAACGGTAAGGTCGGCTCTTGCCTTGCTTCCGCTGGCAACCTTGGCAGCACAGGACTTTCGGGCGGCGAGCAGATCGGTGATTTGCTGCTGCAAGCTGCGAGCGCGGCCGTCAGCAACAACGGCAGCCGTAACATGTTCAGCCTTTGCTTTCGCATCGTCGGAGACTCGGTTGATGTCATCAGTTATTTGGCGCTGCAGGCGTAGAGTGTTGCCGAGAGAAGTCACCCTAGCGTTGGCTGTGTCGCGCTCGGCCGCTACGATTGCGCGATCAGCCTTCACGGTATCCAGCCGCCAGGAGAGGTAGCCGATGGATACCAGCGCAAAGAGGACGACCCACAACCACGTCGGAACCAGCCGAAGAAGCGTCATGGGCTTTTTCTCTCGGATGCTTTTCCGATTTTGTCGCAGGCCATGCAGTGCTCGCAGTTCAGCGTGCGGCAGAGCCAGGCTTTCACCGGCTGCCAGTACGTGACCATAAAGATGTGACGGGCGCCAGCCAGGGCCAAGGACACATGCAGCGTCAGACCGGCAGAGGTCGGGCCAAAGAATATGTTCTTGCTACGAGCCATTACGACAAAGCCGCTGATGGCGATCGTCGAATAAATCAGCTTGCCGAGGATGCCGTCCCGCACCTTCCCGCTCAGTACGCACCAGGTCGCCCATAGCGAAATCAGGCCACAGGCTATCGAGTTGATAAGTTCAAGGTTCATGGTGGATTACCTCCGCCGAACCGCTGGCGAATCAGTGCCCAGAGGTCTGCGGCTTTGATGGCGCGATTGATGGCTGCCAGGAGCGAGCCACCGAAAGTGCCTAGCAGGAAGCCAATCCCGGCCACGATCTTCGGCTCGGTGACATTCAGGTACGCGCTCACCATGCTCGTCAGATAGAGCGAGCAGGCAACACCAGTAGTAAGAAACACCAGCCAGGCATGCCAGTCCGATAGATCGTCCTTGTGCCACCAACTGGCAACAATGGCGCCGACCAATCCTGCGATCAGTAATTCGAACCTGTCGATCTTGTCGAACAGGCGCTGCAAATACTCCATGCGCTCGACTCCGTTGGCATGACGTGAATTGAATCAGCCCCAGCAGCACTCCCAGCTCAGTGCTATGGGTGTGGTGGAGCCAAAATTGTAAAAGGCCAAGCATATGCTGAGGTTGGGTTAAATCCGCACATGACCTCCAGATGGCTTTTAGCTATCATTGCCAGGCGTATAACCGCATCTAAGGAAGAAGTAATGTGTAAAGATGAAACTGAACGCAAAAACCACCTAGACGATATCAAGACGCTTTTTGATGGAATCAAACATCTCGCTCTCGTTGTATCACTCGCGCTAGGTATACCCTACCTACAAGACCTTATGACTGAACTAGGGCTTTTGTATCGCGGGCGTGCATATTTCAACATGGTCATGGTTTGCTTGATTTTGTTGCTCACGTACTACGCGTTTAAGTGGTTAGCACTTAGCTTCAAGTCCAAACCTTGGTCTGCACCTTTCCATTGGTTCAGTTTCTTCGTACTGGCCGGAATCACGATCGCAACCGCGGGATCAGTAATTTATCAACAGTACGAGAACGTCGCCTTCAAGTTTTGGTAATAGTACAAAAATGAGTTGTCGATGAGGTGCAGTAAATTACTGGGATATAGTTACGAAACTAGTTAAATACCAAGCAATTAGCACACTTGCCAAATAAGCAACTCATAGCAAGCAATAAAAAACCCGGCTCAATGGCCGGGTTCTCACATACAGATGACTTACCAAGCACCAGTCCCGCAAGGGTTCTCTTTCAACGCATAAGGTTTGGTCAATTTGCTGAGCCCTTTGGTTGGGATCGAACTGGTCAAGCCTTCAGCCTTCAACTCAATTGTTTTTGCCTTACGCATTGCAGCCCAAAACCCAGGAAAGTTCCCGGAACAGGCGTTGCACTCAACATAAAATGGATTGCTGTACTCGACACCGTCAACGATAACGTCGAAACCGCCTTTATCGTTGTGCGAGTAGAACTCCTTACCCGAAATAGTTGCCGAGCCGCTTACCGGGCTCATCTCGTCATTTTCGTCACAGGCGAAGTTTAGATAACTCTTTGCCTCATCGCCAGCAAAAAACTCTGTCTTCCCTTGGCCCCAGCCAGTTTGCCATTCGTTGGTTGCGGCTGTTGCTGAAGCGCAAGTCAAAGAAAGCAAAATCGCAATTGCAGCTCTGTTCATACCCATATCCCTATCATGCTAAGCCGGCCAAATGATGCCAAAGCGATATTACACGGATATCTTGGGAAGATTGAATTCCGCAAACGAAAAAGCCCGGCTCAGTGTCCGGGCTCAGGCAACCTCAAGGCCCGCAACGACCGTTCGTGTCGTTCGCTGCTGGCCACCAACCACGTCGCCGTGGTGAACATCGATCCCTGCGGTCACCAGGGCACGATCAATTACAAGTCGCTGAAGAACATCGCTCCCGGGAAGATTGGCCAAGCCGTGTGCGGCATTTCTCACCGGTGGACGATCTACCTCAGCGCACTTTGTATTGATGCTCGCGGCGATCGCTACAGCAAGTCGATTGAGGTGGCGCCCGACGGCGTCAACCTCTCCGACCATCTGGAAGAGGTGATCGAGCATTGCTACAAGAAGCTGCGCGACTCAGCCAATCAAAGCCAGATGGTAGCTTCCGGTTGGATCGCTATTCCCGACTCGTTATCGCTCGACGAGGCTCACGCGGCTCGGATATTTGAAGCGGTCGGGGCTTGGAATCAGGTCAAGGTTGCAGCGTGAGACGATTCAACAACCAGGTGCGCCAGCGCCGACGACAGACATGGCTGGGTCTACCGGCCCACGGAATTGAAGAAGCAGGCCATGGCCAAGAGTTGACGAGAACGATCGGCGAAGGCCGCCGAGAAGCGGACGCAGTACGACGAGAGGGAATTGCGGCATCGGGTCAGGCTCGGCACCCGGCAGAAGCTTGATGAACTGATGGCCTGGAACGGCATCGAGGAAATCAACGAGGCGGTGCAGAACCTGATTCTGAACGCTCATGCGCTCGGGCCTACCCTCTCATTCCAAGCGATGGAAAGTCCGCGCCACAAAGTGCAGATCAGCGAAAACGTGGCGCGGATGTTTCGGAGTGATAGTTTGGCCGAGCTTAAGCGCGACCCGGGTGACGAGATTATTGAGCCCCGTGAAGGCTTGGCCTTTCTTATCAAGTCGAAGATAAGCTAGAGCATTAAGATCCAAAATATAGCCAACAAACCCCAACGCTTCCAGCTACTGCCCCCGACAAAGAGATCCACTTCAGAAGCTGAAAAGAGAGTTCACCGCGCTTTACTCGAGCCCACTCCTTTTTTAGGATCACTTGAGTTTCGGCAATGAGCGCCTGCATCCGCTCTTCATGATCATTATTTAAGTTATTTTCGCTGTCCCGAACTTCTTTAAGCAAGCCAATCATTTTTTGGTGTTCTTTCACATTTAAACGCAAGACGATCCGAGCTGCCCTTGTTTCCATATCCGCGATTTTGTCATGCTTAGAATCCATGAAAGTGGACGCATCGATACCATTATCTCGAGACGACTCTGCCGCATCCATGATCCAAAACCAATTTCCAGCAAGAAGAGAGACATCCTCTCGGAGCCCGTCAATCCAAGCCTGGCGAAACTCTGAAGTTTTTTGATCTTTCGCAATAATTGTAACTATGAAAGAAATCGCCCCGCCAATTAAAGCCGCGGTAATAGGACCGGCAATGGGTAAAACTGAAGTAATCGAATCCATTTGACACCCGTGTTTGTTTGGCGCAGCAGCATGCCACAAATCAATAGTTGTACCCACCCTCTCACTGGCGCATCCGATCACGGAGGGCGGCGCATCAATCTGCAGCACGTGGACTGGGAAGGTATCAAGATTTTCGGCGGAGGATGTCTGCGGCTTTTTGGGCAGGGGTTCTGTCCTCACCTTTATTGTACGTGTGATTGTGGCTGCCATTTTTCTTGGGAATGCCATAGGGCACTATGCCGTCGACATAGCCAACTCGCTCGGAGCGGGTAAGCGTGGAGGTGTTCGATACGGCCATCCCGACAACGGTTTCGACTAGCTCCAAAGTCGCGCTACGCAGCTCAGGATCTTTGAGCAAATTGATGATGGTTTTCAAGCTAAGCCCCTTTTAGTTGAGCCCGGCCCCATGCCGGGCCGAACACAAATACCCCACTTCAACGAATCACGCCAGCCGGCGAGGCAATCGGCTGTCTGGAGCAATTATGAACCCCTACCTGATCACGGGCCCGGCCCAGATCGGCATCAGCGGTGGTCGCACCAGCGGGCACATGGTCTACAAAATCCTCGAGGCGCATGGCGGAGTTCTGCCGCCGGACGTTCACCTGTTCTTCCAGAACACCGGAAAGGAGCGCGATGAAACTCTGGTCTTCATCGATGAGATCGCCAAGCGCTGGAGCGTCAACATCGTCTGGATGGAGTGGTGCCGCGTGTACGGCCAGCCCGATGACGCGCCTTGGTACAAGCTGGTGGACTTCGAAACGGCCAGCCGCAACGGCGAGCCATTTCAGCGGGCCAATGACCGGCCTGCCCGCCCTCAACTTCCCCGCCTTCGCCGCAATGACCGCCAACCTGCGCGATGCCGGTCACGCCGTCACTAACCCCGCCGAACTCAACCCTGACGGCGGCTCTTGGAACGACTGCATGCGCCGCAACATCGCCGCCCTGATGGACTGCGACACCGTGGCCACGCTCCCGGGCTGGGAGCATTCAAAGGGCGCCCGGCTCGAAGTGCTGATCGCTGAACGCCTCGGCATGACGGTTGTGAATGCCCATGATCTGATATCGATGGAGATTGCAGGATGAATAAGAAGCTACCCAAGCAGGAGCTATCCTTCGATTAACGATCTCCTAGAAAATATTTTTCAATCTCTGTACAGGCAAAAAAACCCTCATTCAAATCGACAATGCGCCATTCCTTCAGCAGTTCTTTTTCGTCATCTAGCTGATAGCCCATACTTGATATAACGATACACTCTGCTGGGTATATCGTATCTCTAAGTATACTTGCATAACTCCTTTTGAAGCCTGAAGAAAAATCAGATCGATCAATAAACCTGACAACTCGCATAGCACGATTATAAAGAATCGCGCACTCTGTAGTTGCAGTTACTTCGCGAACGTGCAGCTTCGCCTTGGAAATTTGGACATCAACATCAAGCTTATTAAATTCTGCTGACTTTGAACGTATCTTACGTGACAGCCTCTGAGCAGTATTACTCCCATCAGTCATAACCCTAAAATGACTTTCGCAATATGACTCCAACTGTGACAAAAGCTGAAAAAATGTGCTTTCGAATTTTTCCTTCTCTAAAATAACCTGCTGCTTTTCCATGAAATTCGTTGTTTTCCTTGCCTCTCTAGTTTGGATCGATGTGGTGCGGAGAAGTACTAGCAATGCAAGAAAGCTCAACACTGGATTTGTTAACCCACCAATAAAATCTCCGATCTGCCCAATATTTTCCGGAACGTTGTATTTATTCTCACCAAAATAGATAAACGCACAAAAAATAACGAACACAAATAGCAATGCGAACCATGAGATCAAACCACTATCAAGTGGACTCAGCTCATCTGCATCTCCGCTCCGCCTGCTTTTAGCAAAAAAATAGAAGGCGAGTACAGTCGTAAATATCAGTAAAACGATCAAACTTTTCTCTAAGAGACTCACTTGAAGCTCCCTGCCTTCAACGTTGCGCCGCACGGCTCGATCTCAAAATGATATCAATACATTACACATAAGCAAAATCTCCCCCCTTCATAGTCAGCCGCTATAGCGGCAAAGGAATAGTCATGCCTGAAGAAAAGTTGATTGGCCCCGTTGATGTTGTGCGCGACGAGGACGGGTACTGTTACCACCCGGGCATCCCAGAATTCGACGAAGACCACGAAGCCTACAAAGCGTGGCTCGATGGCCAGGGTCTGAAAGTGGTCGGCTGGCACATGGAATCGGACTTGGAAGCCCATCCTTACTGGGATGATGAAGCCTGTCACTGCCTTGGGTGGGAGCCGAAAGCACCGACGGATGACTGGTTCTTGCTCGGTATTTTCGACACCGAAGACGGCCCGTATGTGCAGTGGGCTCGCCGCGAGGTGGAGGTATGAACACGATCAAGGAACGGCCGATCTTGTTCTCGGCCCCGATGGTGCGCGCCATCCAGGAAGGCTGGAAGACGGTCACGCGCCGGCCAGTGAAAGGCGGTCAGATCCCTACCGAGGACACCTCAATTCCGGTCGGCGATCGCCAGCGCTGGAGCGCAATCGGCCAGCGTGACCCGCGCTACGGCTTCTGCGTATTTGGATCGACCGAAGAAGAGTGCGCCAAGGAGCTGGAAGAATACGCACCCTGCCCGTATGGCCTTCGCGGCGACCGGCTGTGTGCGCGAGACCTGGGGTCGTACCTACAACGCCAACGGGCAAGACAATTGGCCCGGACGCCCGCACATTGCGATTGAAGGCGCTGATCTCGTAACAATTTATTGAAGGCGCTGATCTCGTAACAATTTACCGGGCGGACGGTCCATGGGCTTGGTGTGATGATGATGGGTTCGGGTCCGATCGCAGCTACTGGAAGCCGAGCATCCATATGTTCCGCCGCGACAGCCGTATCCTGCTAGAGATCACCGACGTCCGCGTCGAGCGGTTGCAGGACATCAGCGATGAGCAAGCAATTGCCGAGGGATGTTTCTTCACCGACTACGGCCGCCAGTGCGGTCACTCCGGAACGGGCTGGACTGATGTCGGCACTTGCCCGGCGCCGAAATCCACCCACCAGCAGCGAGATGGCTGGATGTGGGACAAGACCACCAGCCATGAACAATGCCTGGGCGCGCCACGCTGGGCCTTCGCCAATCTCTGGAACTCAACCGGCGGCAACTGGGACGCAAATCCGTGGGTCTGGGCAATCTCATTCAAGCAGGTGACGCCATGATCCTCCCCGCCCTTGCCTACATGGCTTGGCTCATCTACTCGGGGTCATAAGGTCAAGCGACTTTCAATGTCTCAACACGTGCCCGCCCATCAGCCATGCAATGAAGGTACTCACGCCATTTTTTAAAGGCTTGGTACTGCCTGCCGGCGGCTTCCTCCCACTTAGCGCTTCCAATGAGTTCGACCGGGATAGACATCATCTGAACATGGACGCCTGATTTTTCGCGAGTGAACTGATATGCGCCCCCGCAAGACTGAGCATCACCACCTGCCCCCTCGGATGTATAAACGATCTCGAAAACGCAAAAACGGTAGTACCTGGACGGCCTACTACTACCGGGACCTGCTCGGTAAAGATATTCCGCTGGGCAAGGACCTCGACAAGGCCAGGATCAAATGGGCCGAACTCGAAGCCAAGGAAAAACCGCTCGACTTGCGCACCATGAAGGGCATCTTCGACCGATATATCCGCGACGTCGTCTCGAAAAAGGCGCCACGAACTCAAAAGGACAACCTGTCGGAGATCAAGCAGCTCCGGCCGATGTTCGACAGTGCCCCGATCGACTCGATAACCCCGGCAACGATTGCCGGGTATCGGGATGCGCGGACGGCCAAGGTCCGGGCAAACCGGGAGATAGCCACCCTTTCACATGTGTTCAACATCGCCCGGGAGTGGGGGCTGACTACCAAGGAAAACCCGTGCCAGGGCGTGCGCAAAAACAAGGAAACGCCACGGGACTATTACGCGAATGATGTGGTGTGGGATGCGGTTTACAAGAAGGCAGCTCAAGAGCTGAAAGACGCGATGGACCTGGCCTATCTGACCGGGCAGCGACCGGCAGACGTCCTGGTGATGCGAAAGGATGATGCAGAGGGGGGATATTTGGGAGTTCAGCAGAACAAGACGCACAAGAAGCTGCGTATCCAGATGACCACTGACGGCAAAGCGAACAGCCTGGGCCGGCTGATCGCCGAGATAACCGAGCGAAACGCCCGGCACGTCTCGAACTACCTGATTGTGAGTCGGCACGGGAAACGGATGACCGCTACGATGCTGCGAAAGCGCTGGGACATAGCGCGAGAGAAAGCGCAACTGGCGGCAATGGAAGTCGGCGAGGCGAGTTTGCTGCTGGGCTACACCAAAGGCGACATCACCGAGCGTGTTTATCGTCGGATTGGCGCCATTGCAAGGCCCTCAAAATAACCCTAAAAACCGTTCCATAACTCAAAGCAGCCCCCTTGCAGAATGCGCTCTGTAGAGGTGCTGAAAAATGAAAGTAATGGAACGATAAATCGCTAAGTGCGGCGGCCTGATTACGTCTGTATAGCGGTCTTGAAAACCGTCGACTGTAACAGGTCCAGAAGTTCGAATCCCATCGCCTCCGCCATATTTGTACTGACAAAGCCCTGATATTCAGGGCTTTGTCGTTTCTGGGGTTTGGAGAAACCGGCTCTGTTCGGCATGTGTTCCATGACTGTCATGGTTCAACTTGATCCTCCGCCATTGATAGTTGCATGCCATTTCGATGCTAGAGCGCAATCCACGCATCAACATCAAAAAAACAAAAAGCCCGACTCATTGGCCGGGCTCATTAACTCAAATCAATCATTACGGTCTGGGATGCTCGCCCGACATCGAGTTGTTGGCATTCACCTCTACCCTCTCTTCATCGACAGGTGCCTCGTCGTCCGCAGGCAGCGGAACGTCCGATTCCTTCCCCTTGGGATCATGGCCTGTTTCGTTATCCGTACCCCTCGTTACGCCCGCCTGGGAAATGTTTCCAGGTGCATTTTCATCAATGTCCATGCTCACTCTCCGTTCTGACGCGCGGGATGTCCGTGCTTGTACTTGAGAGACGACAGGAGCAGCGCAAGTGCCAAGCGCTGGACGAACGGCGGAAACGAAAGAGCCCAAACCTCAAGTTGTCACACCCACCGCCGACAAATTACCCATGACCTAATCCGCATGGAGCGCCCGTGACCGTAATATCTTCTATCTCCGCCACACAGCCACTGGTGGTCGCGAAAGTGGCGGCCTCCGTGCCCGTCGGCCAGCCCGCCGAATCGACAATCACCGTGTCTTCGCCGTCGTCGATCGTCACCTTGCTGCAAGACAACAAAGCCATCGATGCACAGACGTATACCTCTCGGGGTGTGATAGCGGAGCTTGACGCGCCGCTTTCCTGGGAATACACGCAGCATGACAAAGTGTCTTTGCACATGCGGGGCAATTTCGGGAATTCGTCGACTGCCGGCCGGTTCCAGAACCTCGGCGCGTCACTGCTTTTGCAGTTGGCGGAAACCGGCAAGAACATTTCCCAGTCAGTGATTCGCTCATCGACTGGAAGGCCTCTTGAAGCCGGGGAGTTGGCGGCTGCCCAAGCCAAACTTCACAGTGGTGTCGCGGACAACTCCATCAGCTTCACGCTGAAAACAGCGAGTGGCAAAACCGTCCAATTGACTCTGTCCAGTCAGGACAATGCGCTGGCGGTGCAGGCGCAGGTCGAGGGTGGTGATCTGAGCAAAGAAGAACTGGCTGCGCTGGGCGCAATGGCGGATGGCTTTGAATCGGCCATTCAAGGGCTCACTGCGGTGCCACCGCAACTCAAGCTGGACTCGTTGATTCAGTTCGACTCCAAGGTGTTTTCTTCAGTCGACCTGGTCACACGGTTCAAGCTCAGCGATAACGACACGCAGACCCTTGATCTGCATGCCGATGCAAGCCAGCGCCAGGTACGCATGAGCGGCGCGGCAGGCGATCTCAACATCGCCGTGGACTTGAAAAATGCTGCGATTCTCGGCAACAGCACTCAGAAGGCCAAGGCGCTCGAGAGTTACCTGCGTCAAATAGAAGCGGCGCGCGATCGAGGCGACGGCGACTCACGACTGCTGTCGATGTTCGAGAGTGCGTTCAAGACCGTTCACACAAATTACTCGGAAAGCCTCGCCGCTACCGCTCAGCAGCCGGCAGGTTCGAACACTCTCACAGACACCGACCGCAGCTTGCTCTCCGGCCTGGCCGATTTCAGCGCGACGGTCAGCGAGAAGACTGTAAACGGCAATCCTGCGCGGCCTGCCGAGCTCGATTCGTTTAGCTACGACTTATCCCAAGCCACGCAATCCAAAGGTCTGAATCGGCTCAACCGCACCCTTGTGCAGAACCAGCAATCTCATCTGACAGCCCAGTACCACAAGCCACTGTATGCCGGGCAAAAGCTGGAACTGACCACTGACTCGGAATCGCAGAATTACCGGTACTACCAGATCAACGATCAGGCCAGCAGCACGAGCCGCATTGGTTACGTCGACGGTGAGTTGGTCGAAGCGTCCGTCAGCCATTCGGCAAGCCAGTCCACGCGCATTTCCAAATACATAAAGGGGCATTTGGAAGAGGACAATGTGATCCCTGCTTCGTCCTCGAAGACGCAGAATTTCCTCGTCGTTCTGCAACAGGCGCTGGAGCAGGACAAGGCAGCGACACTGGGACGGGGCAGGTCATTGCTCGAATACACCTTGGCCGCTGTTCAGGGCAAGGTGATGTTGGTCAGCGATCCGAGCGAGCTCAAGGGTTAACCGAGCGAGATTCCACCAGCCTGATGTCGCCGCCGCCATTCAAGTGCGCGGCGATCGGGCTCGGAGAAAGCCACCCTCAGGGTGATCGATCTCCTTGATCCGACAAAGGCCACCCTTGATGTGGCTCTCCTTGAATCGTCATGCCCGAACCGGCGCACCATTGCAGTGCAATTCACTGGCGCAATGGTGTTTCCTCGACTAGGGTTTCTACCGACTCGAATGGCCCTGTTACCCCAGCGGGCGCGTGATCAAGGAGGATAAATGACGTCCATTCACAAAGCCGAAAAAACCTACCGCACTTGGTCCAGCCCTATCCTCCTTGAACTCAAGGAAAGAGAACATCAACTGGACCCTGACGCTCGCCAGGCACTTCATAACGTCCTGGCAGAGCGAAGGCTGATAAACACCGGCAACCCTTCTGGCGTCGATCGCCGCCGCCCGAATGCCTGACGGTAGACCGGCCTGTTCATCGGATACTTCAAACGCTCCCTTGCGGTGATGGCCAGTAGCCGCTACACGTTAAGGTGAATTCGGAAGGAGTACGCGAGGATGATTCCAAGATTCGTTGTTGTTCCTGCAATACCCACGGAAACGGGATCAACGCGCAACGGAACGCGCTTCTACTGCAAAACCGCCCCCATCGGGTTCAACCTTTATGACAATGAAGAAAAGCGGAGGCTGCCGACGACCTACCCGACACGAACAGAGGCCGATAACGAATGTTCGCAGCTCAATGCTGAATGCCTCCAGTGCATGCTGGCAGGGCGCCCTCGCGAGAACGCGCCATGAGCGCATGCATGACGATTGAGTAAAAGACTTCGCTTTTTGTTAACGCTGACAAAAGTCCGAAAACAGAGGGAACTGGCACTAAGCCATCAATGTCGTAGTGGCAGCACCTGGAGATTCGGATGACCCGCCCTCGACATTTTCAAATTACGTATGGCTTCAACAAGACTCGGCATATTTTTGTTCAACCCGACTCCCACATGACCGAGGCAGACGCTTGGTACTACGCCTGCCTCCATTCCGGGATCGGGCTTTCGTATGGGGACAATCACGATCAACAAGACTTCAATGCGTTGCGAAGCCACGCACAGGAAAATGGCTTGATACAGGTCAGTTGGGAGGAGTTGCCGTAAGTACAAGTGTGCGGCCGGCTACGTGCCGCCGCCCACGCCCTCTATCGCTTTTGAAAAGGCATTGCCCGCTTCCTGCACCAATTTGCGCCATTCCACGGCGTTGATCAGCCCGGTACGCTCCATTTCATCAGCCGCCTTGAGCAACTCGTCGTACTGTTCTTCACAATCCATGCGAATTTCCGGCTCGTTCAGGAGCTTGTGCCAGGCCGCCAGGGCTTCTTTTTTCTTGTGATCATCATTCATCGCCAAACTCCCGTGGACCGTTTTCAGTTGGAAGTTTTCGAATGAATGACCGTTCCTCGGTTCCGACGTACGGTATTTATCCACGTAACTCATATGAAGCAGGAGTTACAAGCAGCTGCGAACCGCTTTACGCATCGCGTCCGACTTGGCCCATGGGGGCCCCTGATACAGCGAGACTCGACTGCCGTCCTTGTATTTCACGATGTCCAGAATCTCGTCAGCCGTAATGATGCTTGGCGCGTTGATCCGGTAGCCATTGGAAATCGCAGTCTGAGTCGTTCTGGAGACCTCCTTCTGCCATAGCGGCAAAAGACACGCTGCGTAGTCTTTGGGTGTCTTGTCACTGTACTTGCTGACGTTAGGCTCTCCTGGAACCAGGGATGCCGGCAATGAACAACCCGCCAGCATCGCCATCGCTACTCCCCCAATCAACATCCGCATGACGCTTCCTTATCCTGAAAAACGGGAAATGTAGCGCGTAGCGGTCTAGACATCCATCTCTTGAATCACGCTCAGGGGGTCGGTTCAGGGTCACCATGGGCTGGATAGGACCTTTCATTCAAATACGACATCCATCGTTCATACGCTTCATGCTGCCATTGTGTGACCCGCTCCCACTCCGCCCCGCTCAACTGATGAGCCGAAATGAGCTTCATCATCTCCGTAGTTGCTGCGTCCAGATCAACCATCAGCTCATGTGCATGGAATCTGAAATCATCGGTACTGGTCATTTGAAGTTGCCTCGCCCCAGCGGAAATTCGCCACCTCAGTACGACACCACGCCTGTTCATTCGCGCTCATCCTCCCGACAAGCGGCACACCTTCTATCCCTTGAGCAGCAGACGAACAAACGCCCCGACCGTTAATTGGGACTACTCTTTTGTAGCGGGCTATTAGCGGGAGGTCATCATGTGGCTTAACGAAGATGAAAACGAACTGCGGCGTGACCTGCAAGGCGTTGCGTCGGACTTGAGGTGGTCGGCGGTTGAACTCTTGCGCATCGCAGAGCAGCTACGGCTGGCGGGCAATGATGTGGATGCGCAAGCAACGCTTAGACTGTGTGAGTTGTTTCAGGGCGATGAACAGAGACTGGCGGGTTATGCCGAAGAAGTGAAAGCCAAGATCATCAGTCGTACCAAAGCTCACTGACGGGAGCCCTGTCATGAACAAGCCTCTATTCGCGCTAGTCGTCGTGCTGGCGGCGACGGGTGGCTGCAGCACGGATTCGCACGTTTATCGTGACCAGCCGCTGGTCGCGAAAGTCGAGACCGGCATGAGCAAGGATCAGGTTCAGCAGATTGGCGGCCAGCCTTTATCGATAACCCAGCGCACGGTCGTGCCTGGTACTTGCTTTGACTACAAGCTGAAGCAGGCCGGCCAACAGAAACCGTACAACATCAGCTTCGATGATCGGGGCAAAGTCGACCACAAAAGTTTCATGACCTGCGCGGAATGGAGTCATGCACAGCAGAAAGCCAGGGAACCCTCACACAGTTCCGGCGGTGGCGGTTACTAGCCAGACACCGGCTTATTACAGGTATCGCGCCATTTATCCGCGAAAGTGGTGATCGCGTTGCTTTTGAGTTCTGGAGAATCGAGGACGGGCTGGCTGTACGCTTCGTTGATCAACATGGCGCCTAACTTGTCATGATCAGGATTACCCGACTTCACCGCCAGCAGGCTTTCTTTCGATTCGCCATTTTGCCGGGACTGCATGATCGATCCGGCCAATGTACGGAATACATCGCAGACCTTTTGATTGGTGTGGATCTCGCCTTGCGTCTGGGCGTGAGCCTGACTGACACCCACGAGGGAAAAAGCAGACAACATTGCCAGAGCAGCCCAGTGACCTTTCAACATGCTTTCTTCCTTGAATTCAAAGCGGCCACACTATCACTCAAAAGTCGCGCTTAAAATCCTCCTGGCCCTGGTTTCAACACAAAAAAAGCCCCGGCGTACCAGGGCTTCAAACGTTCGCTCATTCTGATTTCTGGCTTGGAGTCGATCGACCCGCTCTTGCTCTGTAGGCAGGAAGAGCAGCCGCAAACGCCAGTGCCTCCTCTCTGCTGCCAAAAGCACCGAGCCGGTCGCCTTTGGTGCATACCCGCCAGGGGCCGTTGTTTACGCTGAGTACGTCATAACCGTTCATGTGCATCTTATTCAGCATCGGAACGCTCATAGTCACCTCCTTTTCGGCAGTGATAAGCCACGATTGACTTGGCTACCTTACACCCGCCCCTTGCCCAAGTGCCGACCAGACGTCGCGCCGGGTTTACGACATCCCTTTGCACTTTTTGCAGCCCCCATGACTCCAACCCTTGAAACACGGGCCTCGGCCTGAATATTGCATTTTTATGACTGTTTTATGACAAGCGGCGGTTTAGTAACACATGAAAGTACGGGCAACAGTCATTTGCGAGCAGGATCGGCATGTTCTCCTGGTGCGCAAACCCAGGTGTCGCTGGACCTTGCCCGGAGGAAAAGTCGAACGCGGTGAAACCACTGCGGGCGCAGCCATGCGCGAACTCCAGGAAGAAACTGGGCTGGGAGTTAATGGCTTGCTGTACCTGATGGAGCTGGAAACGGGCAGCACCCGGCACCATGTCTATGAGGCGTCGGTGCTCAACTCGGACGAAGCACGGCCACAAAATGAGATCTTCGATTGCATGTGGTATCCGCTGGACGCGGTTCAGAACCTGAACACAAGCGACGCCACGCTCAAGATTGTCAGAGCCTTTCAGCGTCGCCTGTAGGTTTGTGCAGTCGTCTCAGCCCTGGTCGCCGCCGCCCACCGGCATGATCATGCCGGTGATGTACGACGCTTCGTCGCTGGCCAGAAACAGGATAGCGCCTGCCTGCTCATCCAGCGTGCCGTAGCGTTTCATCAAACTGCTATCGAGCGTCTGGTCGACGATCTGCTGGTACCAGACCTTTTCTTCGGTACTCTGCTCTGCGCTGTTACGCGGGACAACACGCGGCGGTGCTTCGGTGCCGCCGGGCGCGGTGGCATTGACCCGAACCCCACGACCGGCAGTTTCAAACGCCAGGCAAGCAGTCAGCGCGTTGACGCCGCCCTTCGCTGCGCCGTACGGCACGCGATTGATGCTGCGGGTGGCGATGGAAGACACGTTGACGATGGCGCCGCTGCCCTGTTCCAGCATGAACGGCAGCGCGGCATGGCAGCACCATAATGTCGGAAACAGCGAACGACGGACCTCAGCTTCGATCTGCTGCTCTTCGTAATGTTCGAAAGGCTTGGCCCAGATCGTGCCGCCCACGTTGTTCACCAGCACATCCAGACGGCCAAAGCGCTCGACGGCGGTACGCATCACGCGGGTGCATTCGCTGTATTGCTCAAGGTCGGCGGTCAAGGCAAGCACCTGACTGCCCTGCCCCAAGTGTTGCTGCACCTCGAACACCAGGTCCGAGCGATCAATCAGAATCAACCGTGCACCCTCGGCGGCCATCCGCTCCGCCACCCGCCGACCGATGCCTTGCGCCGCACCGGTGATCAGCGCGACTTTGTCTTTGAATCTGTTCATACATACCTCGTGGCGAAGATCGCTTTCGCGGTGAGTCGCTTTTCGTAGGAGCCAAGCTTGCTGGCGAAGGCGCACTTGAGGACGCCTTCGCCGGCAAGCCTGGCTCCTACAGGGAATTTGAATCACTGCTGACAAATACTTATGCCGCGCTGGCGGCGAATTTTTCGTAGTAGAAGTTCGCCGGCGCGACGCCCTGTTCGCGAATGAACTGGCTGACCGCTTCGACCATCGGCGGCGGGCCGCACAGGTAGACGTCGACGTCGCCATCGTTCAAATGGCGTGGTTCGATGTGCTGGGTCACGTAGCCCTTGAGCGGGTGCTGGCTGTCGGGGTTGGCGACGCATGCACTGAAGCTGAAGTTCGGGATTCGTGCGGCAAACGCTTCGAGCCGATCCAGTTCCACCAGATCGAAATCGTTGGTCACGCCGTAGATCAAATGCAGCGGATGTTCACTGCCCTGCTCGGCGATTTTTTCCAGCATCGCGGTGAACGGTGCCAGGCCCGTACCGCCAGCCAGCAGCAACAACGGCCGGCGGATATCACGCAGATAAAAACTGCCCAACGGCCCGGCCAGACGCATGCTGTCACCAGCCTTGGCCATGCCGGTGAGGAAGCTGCTCATCAAGCCGCCGGGCACGTTGCGGATCAGGAAACTGACCTCGCCGTCACGCTGCAACGAGCTGAACGAATACGCGCGAGTCTGCTCGCTGCCGGGAATTCCGAGGTTCACGTATTGCCCCGGCAGGAACGCCAGTTTGCTCAGCGATTCGCCCTTGATCGACAGCGCGATGGTGCTGTCGGACAGCTGCCGCACGGCGCTGATGGTGGCGTCGTAACTGGCCTGCTGGGTACGGCACACCTGCGATGAAGTCGGCACGCGCACCACGCAATCGCTCTGGGCGCGCATCTGGCAGGTCAGGACAAAACCTTGCTCGGCCTCCTCGGCGCTGAGCGCGTCTTCGATGTACTCCTCGCCCAAGTCATAGCGACCGGCCTCGGCAAAACACTTGCAGGTGCCGCACGCGCCGTCGCGGCAATCCAGCGGAATGTTGATGCCCTGGCGATACGCGGCATCGGCCACGGTTTCGCCCACATTGGCGTCGATGAACCGGGTGACGCCGTCTTCAAAATTGAATGCAATGGAATGAGTCATGACGGCCGCCTCAGAGGTGGTAGACATCGATGACCTGGCGAACGTAATCGTTCTTCAGGATCACTTTCTTGGCCTTGATCAGCGGGTTTTCACCACGCACATCGAGGGTGTAGAAACTGCTGCCGAAATAGCTGTCGACGGTCTTGTAGCGAAAGCTCAGGGTGTGCCAGTTGAAGCGCACCTTGCACAGCCCGTCAGCCTGTTCGAGCAGCTCGATGTTGCTGATGTTGTGCGAGGTCCGGGTGTCCGGAACGCTGGCGCTGGAGCGTTCGGTCTTGATGCGGAAAACGCGGTCTTCCAGGCCGGTGCGGTTGCCGTACCAGATCAGCGAAATCTCGCGCTGCGGGTCTTCGGTCAACTCGTCGTTGTCGTCCCAGGACGGCATCCAGAACGACGCATCGGCGGCGTACATTTCCAGCCAGTCGTCCCATTGCTTGTCATCGAGGTAGCGCGCTTCGCGGTAGAGGAAATCGCGCACGGCGTCATAGGTAATGGTCATTGCACGGCCTCCACGGCGATCAATCCGGACTGTTCGGCGGCCAGGGCCTTGAGCATGGTTTGCTGCCAATACTTGTGTTGCAGCACGAACAGGCCTTCGTCTTCGGTACGCACGCCGCTGAGCAGCGGATGCAGATCAATTTCCTTGGCCGCCTCATCGGCGCCTTCGACCCAGTGCTCGGCGCCGCGGGACATGTCGTTCCACGTCGTGACGCTGCCCTGATAGCTGGTCTGGCACGAACGAAATTCTTCCAGATCATCCGGGGTAGCCATGCCACTGACGTTGAAGAAATCCTCGTACTGACGAATCCGGCTCGAACGGGCGTGATCGCTCTCGCCTTTGGGGGCGATGCAATAAATGGTGATTTCCGTGCGGTCGACCGATATCGGCCGGGCGATACGGATCTGCGAGCTGAACTGGTCCATCAGGTACACGTTCGGGTACAGGCACAGGTTGCGCGAGTTCTCGATCATCCAGTCGGCGCGGGCCTGGCCGAAGTCTCGGGACAGTTCGTCGCGGCGCTCGTAGAGCGGGCGATCCTCTGGGTTGGACCAGCGGGTCCAGAGCAGCATGTGGCCCTTGTCGAACGAGTAGAAACCCCCGCCCTGCTTGGCCCAGGTCCCGGCGCTCATGGTCGGGTTGCTGTCACCGGCTTCGCGTTGCTTGCGTTGATTCTGGGTGGCTGCGTAGTTCCAGTGCACGGAGCTGACATGGTAGCCGTCGGCGCCGTTTTCGGCGGTGAGTTTCCAGTTGCCTTCGTAGATGTAGCTCGAGGAGCCACGCAGCACTTCGAGGCCATCGGCGGACTGGTCGACGATCATGTCGATGATCTTGGCCGACTCGCCCAGGTGCTCAACCAACGGCACGACATCGGCGTTGAGGCTGCCGAACAGGAAGCCGCGATAGGACTCGAAACGCGCGACTTTGGTCAGGTCGTGGGAGCCTTCGCAGTTGAAACTCGCCGGGTAACCCGCAGCCGCCGGGTCTTTGACCTTGAGCAGCTTGCCAGAGTTGTTGAAGGTCCAGCCGTGGAACGGGCAGGTGTACGAGCTTTTATTGCCGGTCTTGTGCCGGCACAGCGTCGCGCCGCGATGGCTGCAGGCGTTGATGAAGGCGTTCAGCACACCTTCCTTGTTGCGCGCGATGAAGATCGACTGGCGCCCCATGGTGGTGGTGTAGAAATCGTTGATATTGGGAATCTGGCTTTCGTGCGCCAGGTACAGCCAGTTGCCTTCGAAGATGTGTTTCATCTCCAGGTCGAACAACCGTGGATCGGTAAACATCTCGCGCTTGCAGCGGTAGATGCCTTGTTCTTTGTCATCTTCCAGCAGGGCGTGAAGGTATTCGGGTCGCAGGGACATGGCCGCCGCCTCCATTGTTTTTATTCAGGCAGGACCATGCTAGGTCGGGGGGATGCGGGGGACTATCCGATGGGTGCAGACGTGTATCCGTTTACTGCAAGACTCCAGCTCCACCTGTAGGAGCTGTGTAGGAGCTGTCGAGTGAAACGAGGCTGCGATCTTTTGATCTTGCTTTTAAAAAGATCAAGATCAAAAGATCGCAGCCTCGTTTCACTCGACAGCTCCTACAGAGACTGGGGGAAGCCGTTGGGTCAGTGCCGGCGTTTGAGGGTATCCGACGGCAATTCGCCGAATTGTTTGCGGTAGTTGTCGGAGAACCGTCCCAGGTGCAGGAAGCCGTAATCCATGGCCACTTCAGTGACGTTGCGCACGTTGCAGGTGGGGTCGCTCAGGCACAGGTTGATGCGTTCGAGTTTCTTCTGCCGGATGTAGTTTTGCGGCGAGGTGCCGGCGTTGCGCTCGAACAAGCCGTACAGCGAACGCAGGCTCATACTGGCCTGGCGCGCCAGTTCTTCACTGTCGATGTCCTGCTTGAGGTTGCGCGCGATGTAATCGGCAATCCCCTCGAACGTCGCCGACGACGAACCGAGGCTGCTGCGGATGACGTTGGTTTTCATCAGGCTGAGCATCTTGCTGACGATGATCTGCGTGTAGTGTTCCTGCACCCGGGGGATCTGCTCGGTGGCTTCGGCTTCCTGGCAGATCATCGCCAGCAGGCCGACGAACCCTTCCAGCTGATCGAGCTGATAACGGTTCTCCAGAAACCGCACGCCCTGCCCCGGATAGCGCCAGCGTTGCTCCTCGCACACCGACTCAAACAGCCGGACAGGCACTTTGAGGATGAATTTTTCGCAATCGTCGGAGTAAGTCAGGTCCACCGGGTCGTCGGGGTTGATCAGCAGCAATTCACCCGGCGCAAAATAGTGCTCCTGACCGTAACCCCGCCACAGGCAGTTGCCGCGCAGCAGCACTTGCAGGTGATAGATGGTTTCCAGCGCACCCGAGGTCACCCGTACGCTGGCGCCGTAACTGATGCGGCACAGGTCGAGGCTGGCGAATTTGCGATGATCGAGACTGGCCAGCGGACGACCGGCCCTGGGCATGAGGATGCAATGGTTGCCGACATGCTGATTCACGTAACCCGACACCGCGTAAGGGTCGGCATGGTCGAAAATTCTGCTGCGCTGACTCAGTAGTTGCGCGTGCATCATCGGGTCACTCTCGTTGTTGTTATGAGCTGCGTCGGGTCATTCTAAGGCAGAGCCTGCAGCGGTGTGTCAGTGGGCTGACCTGTGGAAGGTTCCGGCCCTATCGCGAGCAAGTTCGCTCCCACATTTTGACCGCATTCCTTCAGGCCGAACACCGTCCACTGTGGGAGCGGGCTTGCCCGCGAAGGGGTCATCAGCCTCAACATCAACGTTGACTGACAGTCCGCTTTCGCGAGCAAGCCCGCTCCCACAAAGGTTCTGCGGGTCGAGGTTATCAATCCTCGAGCGCACGAAGCCGTTCGTGACGCTGTTGCTCATCCGGTTGCGCAGAGGTCTGCAAGGTGAAATCGAAGTCGATCTCGGCAAACCGGCCGCTGACGCCATGGGCCGCCGCACGTTGCGGATCGTCGCTGAAGGTGATGTGGGCGATCAGCTCGTCGCGGGTGGCGTAGGCGAAATCGTCGTGCAGGTATTGGTCACCGTCGAGGTTGATCTGGGTGGTCAGGTGACGATGGTCCGGCGCGGAGATAAAGAAGTGAATGTGCGCCGGACGCTGGCCATGACGGCCCAGTTGATTGAGCAATTGCTGGGTCGGACCGTCCGGCGGGCAGCCGTAGCCCGACGGCACGATGCTGCGGAAGCGATAGCGACCCTCGGCATCGGTGACAATGCGGCGGCGCAGGTTGAATTCCGTTTGCGTGGTATCGAAGTAAGAGTAAGTGCCGCCGGTATTGGCGTGCCAGACATCCACCACCGCGCCGGCCAACGGTTCGCCCGCGGTGTTGCGCACCTGGCCCTGCATGAACAGGACCACGCCCGGATCGACGCCATCATCCAGTCGTGCTTCACCCTCAGACATCGGCGCACCCGCGACGTACAACGGGCCTTCGATGGTCCGCGGCGTACCGCCCGCCTTCCCCGCCTGCTCGTCTTCGGCGTCCATCAGCAAGTCCAGGTAATGCTCCAGACCAAGCCCGGCCACCAGCAAACCGGCTTCCTGACGCGCGCCCAGTACATTGAGGTAATTGACCGCTTTCCAGAACTCTTCAGGGGTCACGGCGAGGTCTTCGATGATGTTCACCGAATCACGCAGAATGCGGTAAATCAGGGCTTTGACCCGCGGATCGCCAGCATCGTTGAGCAAGCCGCTGGCATCTTCGAGAAACTTCTGGGCGCTGGCAGTGTGGGAAATCTTGACGTTCATTTTTGGCGGTTCCTCATCTTGTAATTATTAGCGTAGCGAACTGAACAGGCTGGGTTCAGCGGTCATCGTCTCGAATGGAAGAAGGATGCCGGCACATCCCGTCGATCTCGATCGTCATGTACGGGAACAGTGGCAATTGCATCAGCAGATCGTGCAGTTCCTCAACGCTGTCGACGTCGAAAACGCTGTAATTGGCATAGTGCCCGGCGATACGCCACAGGTGACGCCATTTGCCTTGCTCTTGCAGGCGCTGGGCCAGGGCTTTTTCATCGGTTTTCAGCTGGGTGGCAAGATCCGGGTTGATGTCGACCGGCAGGTTCACGGTCATTTTTACGTGGAATAGCATGATGCTCTCCTCAGGCTTGATGAACGGAAGTGGATGTTTTGTCGCGGCGGTAAAACGCCAGGCGCTCTTCATCCAGGCTCAGGCCAAGGCCCGGTGTTTGCGGCACGTGCAGCGCAAAATCGCGGTAGACCAGCGGTTCGCTGAGGATGTCTTCCGTCAGCAGCAACGGGCCGAACAACTCGGTGTCCCAGGCCAGTTTATTCAGGGTGATAAAGGCATGGGCCGAGGCCAGCGTGCCGATCCCTCCTTCCAGCATAGTGCCGCCATACAGACCGATACCGGCGGCCTCGGCGATGGCGGCGGTCCTGAGCACGGCGCGGGGCCCGCCGTTCTTGGCGATCTTCAGGGCGAACACCGAAGCGGCCCCGTCGCGCGCCAGATTGAAGGCGTCTTCCACGCACTCGATGGATTCGTCGGCCATGATCGGCGCCGGGCTCACGGCATTCAGGCGCGCCATGCCGGTGCGGTTGTTGCGCGAGATCGGCTGTTCGATCAGGTCGATGCCGTTGCTGCCCAGGATCCGGCAGGCGCGCAGTGCGACCGCCTCGTCCCAGGCCTGATTGACATCGACCCGTACGCTGGCGCGGTCGCCCAGGGCTTTCTTGATGGCGATCACGTGAGCCAGGTCGCGATTGACTTCGCCGGCACCGATTTTCAGTTTGAAGATCCGGTGGCGTCGCAGGTCGAGCATTTTTTCCGCTTCGGCGATGTCCTTGTCGGTGTCGCCGCTGGCCAGGGTCCAGGCCACCGGCAACGCATCACGAACGCGGCCGCCCAGCAACTCGCTGACCGGCAGACCAAGGCGTTTACCGTGGGCGTCGAGCAAGGCGGTTTCGATACCGGACTTGGCAAAGGTGTTGCCACGGATGCTGCGCTCCAGGCGCAACATCGCGGCGTTCACATTGCCGCTGTCCTCACCGATCAGCAGGGGCGCGAAGTGTCTGTCGATGTTGGTCTTGATGCTGTCCGGGCTCTCGTTGCCATAGGCCAGGCCACCGATGGTGGTGGACTCGCCGATGCCTTCGATGCCATCGGCGCAGCGCACGCGGATGATCACCAGGGTCTGGTTCTGCATGGTGTGCATGGCCAGTTTGTGCGGGCGAATGGTCGGCAGATCGACGATGATCGTCTCGATCGATTCAATGGCAGTTGCACGCATGTCGATACCCGTCAGGTTCTTGAAGTTCTGAAATGGATTCTCGTACGGCTTTTTGCCCACGGCCAATATAGAATTGGTCTGGCTCGATACCTTAAAGGTATTAAACTGATCGATGCCTGGAGGCCTCATGGAACTGCGTCACCTGCGGTATTTTCAGGTGTTGGCTCAAACCCTCAACTTCACCCGCGCCGCCGAGCTGCTGCACATTGCCCAGCCGCCCCTGAGCCGGCAGATCCAGCAACTGGAAGATGAACTCGGGGTGTTATTGCTCGAACGCGGCCGCCCGCTGAAGTTGACCGACGCCGGGCGTTTTTTCCATGAACACTCCACCGCCCTGCTCGAACAACTGGCCAAGGTGAGCGACAACACCAAGCGGATCGGTCTGGGTGAAAAGACCTGGCTGGGCATCGGTTTTGCGCCCTCGACGCTGTATGGCGTGCTGCCGGAACTGATCCGCCGTTTGCGCAGTGGCGAGCCCCTGGAGCTTGAACTCGGGCTTTCGGAAATGACCACGCTGCAACAGGTGCAGGCGCTCAAGGCCGGGCGTATCGACATCGGTTTCGGGCGAATTCGCATCGACGACCCGGCGATCATTCAGACAGTATTGACCGAAGACCGCCTGGTCGCTGCCCTGCCCGCCGGCCATCCGCTGCTGGCCGGGCCGATCAGCCTTCGCCAACTGGCCAAGGAACCCTTTGTGCTATACCCCGGCAATCCGCGCCCCAGCTACGCCGATCATGTGATTGCACTGTTCGAATCCTATGGCGTGAGCATCCACGTGGCGCAATGGACCAATGAACTGCAGACAGCGATTGGATTGGTCGGGGCTGGAATCGGCGTCACGCTGGTGCCCGCGTCCGTGCAGTTGCTGCACCGCGACGACATTGGGTTCACCCCATTGCTGGAAGACAACGCAACCTCACCGATCATCCTCAGCCGACGCGTGGGCGATGTGACGCCGGGGTTGAATCATTGCTTGAAGATGATTGATGAACTCCTGCCCCCCATCTAAAGCCATGATGCTTATGTAGGAGCTGTGTAGGAGCTGTGTAGGAGCTGTCGAGTGAAACGAGGCTGCGATCTTTTGACTTTGTTTTTTTACAAGCAAGATCAAAAGATCGCAGCCTCGTTTCACTCGACAGCTCCTACACAGCTCCTACATAGCTCCTACAGTGTCTGGCGGATGCTCAGTGGGAATCCCCATCCCACAGCCAGTTCCAGATCCCCGGTAATTTCACGGGCTCGGAACTGTCGGTGACGGTCCGCGCAATCGCCGCCCGCCGAAGCGCCGCCGTCTCGTCGTAAAACGGCTTTTGCGCCACCGTCACCCCAGTGGCACGAGCGCTGTCGAGGAGGATTTGCAGGTATTCGCGGGCATGCCGGGCGGTATAGCGATTCAGGTCGTGGAAAGTCACCACCACCGGAACCACACCGTCCACCGTCGGCAATTCACCCAGCGCAATGCGCTCGCGAACTTCAGATAGTTGCAGCAGCATGTTGGCCCGCCGTCGGGGGCTGGCGTTGAAGCCCCAGATCTTGCCGTCGTTGGCACTCAGGTCGGTCAGCAACACGTGCATGCCGTGGCGCTGGTAGGCGGCGAACACACGTTTGTCGTAATTCCAGAACGGCGGACGCACCAGGGTGGTCGGCACGCCGGTGATCGCGGCGATGTCGGCACTGCCTTTGCTCAGCGATTGCTCCAGCGCTTGCGGGCTGAGCGAGCGGTGATTGGTGTGCGAGTGGGTCGCGGTGTGGAAACCCAGCACATGCCCTTCTGCCTGTTCCCGGCGCATGACCCCGCGTCCGATGTCGCTATTGCCGGCCCGTGGCGCGCCGGTCTGCACGAAGAACACCGCTTTGATCCCCGGTTGCACCGGGTTCTGCGCAAGGCTGTCGAGCACGGTCATGCTCGGGTTCCAGAAACTCGACGCGCTGGGGCCGTCGTCGAAGGTCAGCAGAAAGCGGATCGGTGGCTGCTCGCGCAGACGCTGTTCGGTCTGCGGGGTCAGTTCGATCGGTGCGGCGATGCAGCCCGCCAACCCGACAGCGATGGCGAGCGCAGTGAGAACCTTGAACAGCTGTTTCATGGTTTGCCTTGGGCCAGACCTTTACGGTCATCACGTTAAACGGCAAAAACCCTTCGCCCATTGATCCATTGTCGGCCCGCAGGTGGCTGCAGGCCGAAGTTGGATCAGGGTACACAGTGTTTGGTTCCAGCGCTCACCCGCGTGGCTTACTGCGCCAGCGACTGCTGGAACGAGTTGTCGATAATCGGCGCGGTCGCCAATGCCGTCGGCAGCGCCTTGACCTTGAACAGGAAGTCCGCGGTGCTCTGCAGATCCTTGGCAGCCTGCGCATCTACCGGGCCGACGGTCATGTGCGCCTGCCGCAGCCAATGGCGCGACACGTTCTGGTCGAGGTTGGCCTTCTTCGCCCAGAGGTCGGCGTATTCGTCAGTATGGTTGTCGACCCAGGCCCGGGCTTTTTTCAGGCGCACCAGAAAGTCGGCAATGGCTTCGCGCTTGCTGTCGATCGACGGTGTCGACGCGGCGATGGCGCTCAGGCCCGGCATGAGGTTTTTCGCCGTCAGAATCGGCCGCGCGCCGGAGAACAGAATCTGCTGGGAAATGTACGGTTCCCACACCGGGAACGCATCGATGCTGCCTTGCGGCAACGCGGCAGCGGCATCGATGGGCATCAGCTTGATGAAGTCGACGTAGTCTTCCGGCAGATCGGCTTTCTCCAGGGCGCGCAGGGTCAGTTGCTGGCTCCAGGCACCGGGCCAATAGGCGACTTTCTTGCCCTTCAGATCAGCAATGGTCTTCACCGGAGAATCCTTGGGCACCAGCAACGCGATGGTGTCGGGGTTCTGCCGCGACACGCCAATCAACTTCACCGGCGCCTGTTTGGCCGCCAGGAACAGGAAGCCGGAGTCCCCGAGAAAGCCCACATCCAGGGCGCCGGTGTTCAGCGCTTCGGCCAGCGGAGCGGCAGCCTGAAAATGCTTCCAGTCGACGGTATAGGGCGCCCCTTCCAGCACACCCGACGCCTCCACCGAGGCGCGCACGTTGTAGTAGTTCTGATCACCGACGTGCAACACGACGGGTTCTGCGGCGTAGCTCAGTGGCGCGGCAAACAACGCGCTGGTCAGCAGACCGCGCACGAATCGGGACAGGTTCATCGAAGGCTCCAGGAACGTATTTTTATAGACCCTAACGCTCTTGCAGCACCGTTTATAAATTCGATTTATGCATAAGCTCATGACCCGCAAAAATAACTGTCCGCCCAGCAACAGTGACTCAACAGACTGTTTTTACCGAGACATTCCCAAGCGACACCCACGCCGCCAAAGCCCCGAAAAACCTGCAAATCCGCGACATGGCACAGAGCCTGCAATATTCCTTTTATGCAGGAAGCATTCGTAAAAAATAATTATCTGGATATAAGAATCTCGCCGCCTTGCCCGGAGCCGTTCCATGAAACCGACCTTCCGCTTTCCTGACCTCAGGTTCCTGCTGAGCGCCTGCGCCCTCGCCCTGACCCTGCAACCCGTGGCGCAGGCAGCCGACACCGCGCCAGCCGAAGTGCATCTGGATTACGCCTATTACTCGCCGGTTAGCCTGGTGCTCAAGCATTTCGGTTTCCTCGAAAAGGCCCTGCCACAGACCAAGGTCAGCTGGGTGCTGAGCCAGGGCAGCAACCGCTCGCTGGAATACCTCAACAGTGGCGGTGTCGACTTCGCATCGTCCGCCAGCCTGGCCGCCGTGCTCAGTCGCGCCAACGGCAGTCCGATCAAATCGGTCTACGTCTACAGCCGCGCTGAATGGACCGCGTTGGTGGTGCGCAAAGATTCGCCGTACAAAACCGTGGCGGATCTGAAGGGCAAGAAAATCGCCGCCACCAAAGGCACCGACCCGTACCTGTTCACCCTGCGCAGCCTGCAACAGGCTGGCCTGACCAAGGACGATGTCGAGCTGGTGCATTTGCAGCACCCGGACGGTCGCACCGCGCTGGAAAAAGGTGATGTCGACGCCTGGGCTGGTCTTGATCCGCACATGGCGGCCAGCGAAGTCCAGGCCGGTTCGCGCCTGCTGTACCGCAACACGAATTTCAACAGCTACGGTGTGGTCAGCGTCACCGACACCTACGCCAAGGAACATCCGCAGACCATCGAAACCGTGCTGAGCGCCTATGAAAAGGCTCGTGACTGGGCAGTGAAAAACCCTGAAGAACTGGCGAAGTTGCTCGCCAATGAATCCGGTTTGCCGCTGGAAGTGGCCAAGCTGCAACTGTCGCGCACGGACCTGAGCAGCCCGCAATTGACCGCCAGGGATGTGATTGCCTCCAAGGCTGCGGCACCGATCCTGGTCTCTGAAGAACTGGTTCGCCGTGGGGTGAATGTCGACCAGGTGATCGATCAGTTGATCGACACCGGCTTCAAGGAAACCGTGGCGCGTCAATAAAACGAAAGCAAAAGATCGCAGCCTCGTTTCACTCGACAGCTCCTACATGGATCGGATAAATGCGGATGGATCCGCACACCCTCTCCCCTGTAGGAGCTGTCGAGTGAAACGAGGCTGCGATCTTTTGATCTTGATTTTCCGTAACCGGAGAACCCAATGACCAGCAAAACCAAAGACCTGCCCGCCCTCCTGGCATTACCCGCCCCCCGACGCCTCAACAACGCCTGGAAACTGCGCCTCAAGGCCCTCGCCCTGCCGGTGCTGATCATCCTCGTGCTGGAATTCGTCGTGCGCATCGGCTGGCTGCCGTCCTATCAAATGCCGGCCCCAAGCGAGGTCGCGTTGACCCTCAGCGACCTGGCCGAGGGCGCGCTGTGGAAACACATCAGCGCCAGTCTGCTGCGGGTGCTGCTGGGTTTCGCCATCGGCGCCAGCCTCGCCCTGGTGTTTGCCGCGTGGGTCGGCTTGAGCCGAGAAGCCGAAGCGTATCTGGAACCGACGTTCGCCGGTTTGCGCTCGATTCCGAGCCTGGCCTGGGTGCCGCTGTTGCTGCTGTGGCTGGGCATCGACGAGACCTCGAAAATCGTCCTGATCGCCATCGGCGCGTTCTTTCCGGTGTACCTCAACGGCGTCGCGGCGATCCGCGACATCGACCGCAAACTGGTGGAAGTCGGGCAAATGTACGGCTTCAGCCGGCGGCGCCTGGTCCGGCGAATCCTGTTGCCAGCCGCCCTGCCCGGCCTGTTCACCGGATTGCGCAGCGGCATGAGCCTGGCCTGGATGTTTCTGGTGGCCGCCGAGCTGATCGCCGCCACCAAGGGCCTGGGTTATTTGCTCAGCGACGGACGCGAAACGTCACGCCCGGACATCGTCCTGGCCGCGATCATCGTTTTGGCGCTGCTGGGCAAACTCAGCGACGGCCTCCTCGCCGGCCTGGAGAAACGTTTCCTGGCCTGGCGCGACACCTTCAACGGCCAAAGCGCAGAGGATTGAGCCATGACCGACCACCTGCTGGACATTCGCGTCGAGCGCAAAACCTTCGCCGCCATCACGGTCCTCAAGAACGTCCATTTGCAATTGCAGCCCCGGGAAACCGTCAGCCTGCTGGGCCCCAGCGGCTGCGGCAAAAGTACGTTGCTGCGGATCGTCGCCGGCCTGGAAAAAGACTTCCAGGGTGAGCTGCGCAACAACGCAGGAGACGTCGCGTTCGTGTTTCAGGAACCCCGATTGATGCCTTGGCTGACGGTTGAGCAAAACATCGGTTTCAGCGCCGACAGTCACTACGACAAGGCCTGGGTCGCGCAACTGATCGAAGAAGTCGGCCTCGGCGGATTTGCTCAGGCCCTGCCCAAAGCCTTGTCCGGCGGCATGGCGCAACGGGTGGCGATTGCCCGCGGCCTCTACTCGCGACCGCAGGTCTTGTTGCTTGATGAGCCGTTCAGCGCGGTGGATGCCTTTACCCGGATGAAACTCCAGGACCTGCTGCTGCAACTGGCCGAGCGTCACGCGATTGCTCTGTTGCTGGTGACCCACGATGTCGATGAAGCGCTGTACCTCAGCGATCGCGTCCTGGTGATGGACAATCGCCCGAGCAGCATTCGTCAGGAACTGGCCGTGGAGCTGCCCCATCCGCGTGACCGACGAGACCCGCTGCTCGCGCAACTGAAGGCGTTGTCGTTGACCGAGTTGCAGCGTGCCCATGTGATTTGAGGACTAAGCTCAACGCTCCAGCCAGCGCTTTTTCCAGCCGGAGATCAGCCGATGTGCGGACGCCTGTCGCAGTACCGTGGCATTCACGACTTTGTCGCGGTGCTGAGCATTCCCGACGCGCTGATCAACCATGTCGGGGATGAACCGCTGGCCCGCTACAACGCCGCGCCCACCACCCAGCTCGCCCTGCTGCACCTTGAGCCCGACGGGCTGCATGCCGACTCGGTGCGCTGGGGATGGCGTCCGCACTGGGCGAAGGATCGCGCGGCGCCGATCAATGCGCGGGTGGAGAAAGTCGCTCACGGCCCGTTCTTCCGGGCGATCTGGCCACACCGGGCGATTGTGCCGATCGACAACTGGTTCGAATGGGTGGATGCCGGTGATTCAACGAGGCAACCGTGGCTGATTCGTCGACGGGATCGGGCGCCGATCTGCTGCGCGGCGATCGGCCAGTTTCCCTCTGCCGGGGGTGAGCAAAAGGAAGACGACGGTTTTGTCATCATCACGGCGGACAGCGTCGGCGGCATGCTCGACATTCATGACCGGCGGCCGGTGGTGTTGTCAGCGGAACTGGCGCGCGAATGGCTGGACCCGGCTACACCCAAAGAGCGCGCCGAGCAGATGGTGCTGATGCAGGGTGAAGCCAGCGAAGTGTTCGAGTGGTACAGGGTCGACAAGGCAGTGGGAAATGTCAGGAACCAGGGTGAGATGTTGATTAATAGGCTTATTTAAAGTGGATCCATTCCTGCGCCTAAATAACCAAACGACATAAACGTTACACAGACTGTTTCATAGTAGAAACACTCGCCCGAATGCGGCAAAAGGACGCATTAACCGCTTGTCCGACAATTGAATCATCGTACATACATTTAGTAACGCTACAGATAGCATGCGCGCCGCATTTCCCTCGGCAGTACTCAGTTGACCAAAGAGTCAATAACTAAGGAAATTCCTAAATTTAACAAGCCTTGCAGAGAACTAAGTTGCGCGACGATCTTGTAATTAATCAAGTCAGCGGTCTTGAGTGCGTGTACCTGTCGATGACAGAACGCTATCAACTTGACTGCTTTATCGGGCAATACATAAAAACCCGAAACCTGCGTTCCATCCCCAATATCAACGACGTCCTGCGTTCAACCCTCGCAGCCTACTCCGGCAAACCGCCGGTCATGGTCAACGAGCTGAATGCCTGGATCGACAAGAAGTTGGGCTATCGGGCCTCCCACCCGGATTTTCCGCCACTGGAAGATCTTTGAAGTGATGCCCGGCTCAGTTCAGCTCAAGACTGAACGAACCGGACATCGTTGCACTCTGAAGAAGAGGCCCGACCGGGCCTCTTTTTTTTCAACCCTCATTCTCTGCGCACGGATGACACCGCAGACTTTTTCATTGCCCCATTCGAAGACAGAAGCAAAGCCTTGCGGATTTAAGGAGGAATACATGAGCGAACTCGTTCCCTATGCCGTGCATTATTTGCTCTACGGCGTTCGTCAGCACTTTTTCAAACTGGCCGAACAGTTCTCCGACGTGGACGCGATTCATTCGGCGTCTGCGCATGCCTTTCCGCAATCGGACCGAAAGATCGCCGCACACGCCTCCCTTGAAGCGGCGCGCTTGACCGCTCAACAATTGGGCATCACGAAGGTTCGCTGGAATGAAGCGATCTGATGAGTGGTTAAAAACTGCGCCCCCATTCCCTGTAGGAGCTGTCGAGTGAAACGAGGCTGCGATCTTTTGATCTTGCTTTTAAAAAGATCAAGATCAAAAGATCGCAGCCTCGTTTCACTCGACAGCTCCTACAGGTCCTACAGGGGACCGGTGCGACTGGGATGCCGCGGTAGCCGCCCTCGGCCGTGGATGTCCGATTATACAAAGATCAGTCAGGGCTTCAGCGGACGCTCTTCGTCCCGGTCTGACAGGTCTCGACTGTCGTCATGCTTCCAAGTCTGAGTTGAACGCCTTTGCCGCTCAAGCTCTTCCTCGGTGGGTTCATCCTCTTCTTCATCCAGGTCCGTACGCTTGGGTTCGTTAGCCATGCTCACCTCTCTTCCTGAAGGAGTACCCATTAAGCGTAGAACAATTTCCAAAGGACAGCTCAAAGCCACCAACGCAGCAAAAAGAAAAACCCCATGCTCAACAACATGCTGAGCAAGGTATTGCGGGTGTACAGCACCAATCCCACCGCCACCAGCGAACTGATCAGGTACGGGTTGTCCCACTGCAGATTCAGCTGTTTTTCAGGCATGAACACGATCGGCCCACAGATCGCGGTCAACATCCCCGGCACGGCAAAACCAAGAAACTGCCGGGCATTGCTGCTCAAGCGCACCGGCAATCGAGGTTCGAGGAACACGTAGCGGTTCAGGAAGACCAGCACGCCCATCCCGATAATCACAGCCCAGACCATCATGTGCGCCCCTCATGGAATTTGTTGCAGATGAAACCGGCGGTCATGCCCGCCAACCCCGACAGTACCAGCGCCGAGCCCCATTGCCAGTAGCTGAACAGCACCGAACAAAACAGCGAAACCGCAACGCAGACCACCGTGGGAACATTGCGCACCACCGGGGTGATCAGGGCGATAAAGGTCGCGGCGATGGAAAAGTCGAGCCCCAGGTGTTCGAGGCCGGGAATGCTGCTGCCCAGAACGATGCCCGCGAGTGTGAACAGGTTCCAGGCGATGTAGAACGTCAGGCCCACGCCCAAGGCGTACCAGCGATTGAACTGCTGTTTGTCATGCTGGCTGGTCAGGGCGAATAGCTCATCGGTGAGCAAAAAGCCCAAACCCACGCGCCAGCGACCCGGCAGCGGTGAAATCACCGAACGCATGCTCATGCCGTACAGCAAATGCTGGGAGGTCAGCAGCAACGTGGTCAGCAGAATCGAAAAGATCCCGGCACCGCCCTTGAGCATGCCGATGGCCACCAGTTGCGCGGCACCGGCAAACACGATGCTCGACAAGCCCTGACCTTGCAGCGGCGTGAGATTGGCCTCGATGGCCATGGACCCGGCCAACAGCCCCCAGGGCGCCGTCGCCAGGGACAACGGCATGATCGCTGCGGCGCCGCGAAGAAAGGCACTGCGCGGCATGAGTGAGTTCGACATAACGCTCTACAACCAGGGAAAGACGCCAGACTGTGCCAGCAGTTGCGGTCGATGGCTTGAACAATCTTGCGCACTTGCGGGCAATGCTCGCCGAAGGGTTCTGAACAGCCGAAATGAAGTGAACCCGAGTACCATGGAGCCATTCGCCTAACGCGTCAGGGAGTCGACATGCTTTACCGGATCGCCGCCGATGGGCTGGTGCTGTTTCACTTGCTGTTCATTCTGTTCGTGTTGTTCGGCGGGCTGCTGGTGCTCAAATGGCGCCCCCTGATCTGGTGGCACCTGCCTGCGGCGGCGTGGGGTGTGAGCGTGGAAGTCTTCCACTTGACGTGCCCGCTGACGCAATGGGAAAACCTCATGCGCCAGGCCGCCGGGCAAACCGGTTACGGTGGTGGTTTCATCGAGCACTATGTTTGGCCGGTCATTTACCCGGCCGGGCTGACCCCCACGATTCAACTGGCGCTGGGCAGCGTGGTGCTGGCGATCAACGTCGTGGTCTATCTTCGGCTGATCAGGTTGTGGAAGTTACGCCGGGCCGCCTGAAACACTCGCCGAGGATAGAGAATGCTGTCGATTGAAGACCTGTCGTTGCTCGAAGCCATCCGCGAAACCGGCAGCCTGTCACGAGCCGCCGCGCACTTGGGCAAGGCGCCGTCAACGGTGTCCTACGCCGCGCGTCAACTGGAGGAGCGCTTCGATGCGCTGCTCTTTGATCGGCGCCGTTACCGCTTGCAGCTGACCCCGGCCGGTGAGTTGCTGGTGAACGAAGCGGCGCGGCTGATGCAGGATGTCGCCCGGCTGACGCAACGGGTGCAACAAGTGGCCAACGGCTGGGAGAGCCGGTTGTGGATCGTCACCGACGAATTGCTTGAATTCGAAGCGTTGATCCCGGTGATTCACGAGTTCGATGCGCTGGAGTCCGGCGTGCCGCTGCGCATCACCCATGAAGTACTCAAAGGCGTGTGGGAAGCCCTGCGTGAAGGCCGCGCGGACTTGATCATCGGCGCCACCAATGAACCGCCGGCCATCCCCAGCCTGCGCTGGATGCAATTGGGGCAAATGGAATGGGTGTTCGCGGTCTCGCCCAAACACCCGCTGGCCAGGTACAGAGAACCTATTTCACGGGCCATGGTGGCGCAGCACCGGGCGATTGTCGTGGCCGATTCATCCCGAGCTACCGAGGGCAGCACGTATGGTGTTTCCGGTGGCCAACCGGTCCTCGCGGTGCCGACCATGCGCGCAAAGATTCTTGCCCAGTGCGACGGACTGGGCGTGGGCTGGTTGCCCAGGCATCGGGTCAGCGCGTTACTGAAAAACGGCACGCTGGTGGAAAAACAGATGGCCGATCCGCGCGAACCGAACATTCTCTACGCCGGCTGGCGTGGCGATCATGACGGTCGCGCACTGGGCTGGTGGCTGGAAAAACTCAAGCAATCGTACCTGTCCACCCAACTGGTCCAGGGCAGCGACCGCTTCGTTTGAATTCAGTTGGAAATGACGCTCATGTTCCGCCCACTGGCCTTGGCCACATACAAGGCCTTGTCCGCAGCGCTGACCAGGTCGTCGGGCTGATCCTGCGAGGCCGGGTTGTAGGCGCACACCCCGACGCTGACGGTCACCATCCCTTCCGGGCATTCGCTGTGTTCGATGCCGGCCTGCTGGACCGCGCGGCGGATTTTTTCAGCGACCAGAAACGCCCCCACATAATCGGTCCCGGGCAGCACCACCGTAAACTCCTCGCCGCCATAGCGGGCAGCCAGATCGCCGGGGCGCTTGATGTTGTCCTTGATGATCGCGCTGATTTTGCGCAGGCACTCATCGCCGGCCACGTGCCCATATCGATCGTTGAAGCTCTTGAAGTGATCGACATCGATCATCAGCATCGCGAGGTGGGTCACCGTGCGTCGGGCACGGCCCATTTCCGCGAGGATGAACAGATCGAACTGGCGCCGGTTGGACAGCCCGGTCAGTGCGTCTTCAAGTGCCAGCAATTCAAGGCTGCGGTTGACCTCTATGAGCTTTTCCTGGGCATCGAGCAGCACGCTCTGAATGTGATTCTGCTGTTTCATGAAACGAATCAGACGAAAGCCCAGCCCTCCCAGAAACACCAGAAGCAGCAACACGATGCCAGCACTGAGGATTGACTCCTCGCGCCAGACGGCCAGGACGTCTTGCTTGTCCAGGCCGGCGAAGACGATCAGCGGATAACCATCGACCCGTCGGAACCCGACCACGCGCTCGACACCGTCCACATAAGACTTGACGGTGGCTGTGCCGGAATTGCCCTTGGGCAACAGCTGCATGAACAGCGGCCCCTTGGCGACGCTGGTGCCCACTTCTGCTTCGTTGAATGGCCGGCGAACGATGATGCTGGCGTCGTCGGCGATCAGGTTGATCACACCGTTCTTGCCCATGTCGATGCTGTCGTACAGCCCGAGGAAATGGTTGAGGTAGATCGTTGCCAGCGCCACGCCGGCGAAACTGCCATCCGGACGGTTGATCCGCCGTGACACGGTCATGATCCATTCGCTGGTCGACCGACTTTTGATCGACGGACCGATATGGGGGCCTCGGTCAGGATGATCACGATGGTAGATAAAATATTCACGGTCGGAATTGTTCGCACCGGGCATGTCCGCGCCGTTGGAATTGGCGATCCACCCGCCTTTTTCGTCAAAAACGAACAAGCCATGGAGCTGGGCCAGCTCACTGCGCTGGGTGGCGAGCAAACGTCTGAATCTGGGCAACTGCGCCGGGTTCACGCCGTCGTTTTCGATGCGGTCCACCAGGGTAAACAGCAGCGTATCGGCCTGTTTGATCGACGATTGCGCTTGCGATGCCAAAGTCTGGGCCAGGTTGGACATCGCCACTTCTTTGTCATGCAAATGGTACTGACGCGAGGTCCAGGCTTCCCAGATCACGATGGCCGTCATCGACAGGCACACGGCCACCAGCAAAACAACCGCGTAGCGGACCCTGAGCCCGGACTCAATCGGCTCGGGCTCCCAAGGCGCAATGGGCCGGGAGTGTTCAATTCGGTCGTTGATGGACGGATGTCCCATGACGCTCCCTGAATCGTTATGACATGGCGACTTTTCCCGTTCGCCCTTTTAGCGCCATCCAATCGTGGATCGCGGTGCCCCATCAGAAACAAGATAGGCGATCTGTTACCGTTGTGAAGGGTTTATGTCGGGGTGACGAGCCACACCACGGATCTTACTTCGGCGTCTGCTTCACCGCTTCAAGCCAGGCAGGATCCAACTGCGTCTGTTCAGTGTCGAGGCCCAGCGCTTCCATCCGCGCCTTGTGTTGCTCCATTTCCCGGCTCAATTGGCCATGATCGCTGGAGTTGCCATCCAGTTCGTGCATCTGGCTCAGGCCCAGGTGGTAGAAACGCAGCAGCTTCATGGCCGTCGGATCACCCGCCTCCACTGCCGCCGTCACCTGATGCATCACATTGGTGATGCTCATAAGGCTGCGTTTGAGCTGCCAGCCGTACACCGCCGGCGCCATCCACGCCTGAGACCAGAACGTACCGCGCATCAGCGCCGCCATCGCCAGCACCGCGACAAACACGCCGCCGACGTTAAACCGCAGGTTGTCGCCCCCGGGCTCACCAAACAACGCCACCGCCGTGGTGGACAGCACCATCGCCAGGGCCAGGAATATCAGGGCAATAATCACCGTGCTGCGTCGCGTCTGTTGTCGAAAGCGTTCGGCGTTCATCGGCTGGATTTCGAACATCGTGACGGGGTTCCTTGCATCAATGGTAAAAGGTTCGGTGAGCGAAAAGACTGCGGGGCATTATCGCCCCTGCGCAGGATTTAGCTATGCTGGGCGCCTCTTCATCTTTTCATCGTCAATCGGGGAACATGGCGATACCGCGCAGTTCGTGCCATCTTCTTTCATGGATACACACTATTCGGATGTCATTTGCCGGTATGAATGACATCGTTTTAAGGATCATTGAATGACCCAACGACAAGTAATCAACGCCTCCGTCAGCCCTAAAGGCAGCCTGGAAACCCTTTCTCAACGTGAAGTACAGCAACTGAGCGAAGCCGGATCCGGCAGCACCTACACCTTATTCCGCCAGTGCGCCCTGGCCATCCTCAATACCGGCGCTCACGTTGATAACGCCAAGACCATCCTCGAAGCCTATAAAGACTTCGAAATCCGCATCCACCAGCAGGACCGGGGCGTGCGCCTCGAACTGCTGAACGCCCCGGCCGACGCCTTCGTCGACGGCGAAATGATCGCCAGCACCCGAGAAATGCTGTTCAGCGCCCTGCGCGACATCGTCTACACCGAAAACGAACTCGACGCCCAGCGCATCGACCTGAGCACCTCCCAGGGCATCAGCGACTACGTCTTCCACCTGCTGCGCAACGCCCGCACCCTGCGCCCGGGTGTCGAGCCGAAGATCGTGGTGTGCTGGGGCGGCCACTCGATCAACACCGAAGAATACAAATACACCAAGAAAGTCGGCCACGAACTGGGCCTGCGCAGCCTCGACATCTGTACCGGCTGCGGCCCCGGCGTGATGAAAGGCCCGATGAAAGGCGCGACCATCGCCCACGCCAAGCAGCGCATCCACGGCGGCCGCTACCTCGGCCTGACCGAGCCCGGCATCATCGCCGCCGAAGCGCCGAACCCGATCGTCAACGAACTGGTGATCCTGCCGGACATCGAAAAACGCCTGGAAGCCTTCGTGCGCGTGGGCCACGGCATCATCATTTTCCCGGGCGGCGCCGGTACGGCCGAAGAGTTCCTGTACTTGCTCGGCATCCTCATGCACCCGGACAACGCGGGGGTGCCTTTCCCGGTCGTCCTCACCGGGCCGAAACATGCGGCGCCGTATCTGGAGCAACTGGACGCGTTCGTCGGCGCGACATTGGGTGACGCCGCGAAGCAACACTACGAAATCATCATCGACGACCCCGCCGAAGTCGCGCGCCACATGACTCAAGGCCTCAAGGCAGTCAAACAGTTCCGCCGCGAGCGCAACGACGCGTTCCATTTCAACTGGCTGCTGAAGATCGACGAAGGTTTCCAGCGCCCGTTCGACCCGACCCACGAAAACATGGCCAACCTGAAACTCAGCCGCGACCTGCCTCCCCACGAACTGGCCGCCAACCTGCGTCGCGCGTTCTCCGGCATCGTTGCCGGCAACGTCAAGGACAAGGGCATCCGCCTGATCGAAGAACACGGGCCGTACCAGATCCGTGGCGATGCAGCGGTCATGCACCCGCTGGATCAACTGCTCAAGGCCTTTGTCGCACAGCACCGGATGAAACTGCCGGGTGGCGCGGCGTATGTTCCGTGTTACCAGGTGGTCGCGTGATAAACAGCGCCTGACCAGCACCCAATCCACTGCAGGAGCGAGCTTGCTCGCTCCCACAGTAAAGCGGTGTCGAACGCCGGTTTTGTGCACGACACTGCCCCCTTGTGGGAGCGGGCTTGCTCGCGAATGCGGTGTGCCATCCGACGTAAATGTTGAATGTAAGACCGAATTCGCGAGCAAGCCCGCTCCCACATTGGGACGGTGTAGACCCAGGGGGCACCTGGTCGGCCCGAAGGCCGCCAAGGTCAACCGCCCTGATTCCCACACGCCGCGAACTTGCTGTAATCAAGCACCTTCTGCGTACCGCTCGAATCCAGATACGTCATCCGCGCGTTCACAATCCCGCAATTCGCCCCGCCGTCTTCTACAGTAGAAATCACCTGCTTGATATCCAGGTGGCTACTGCGAGCCTGAACATCCGCATGCGCCGAAAACGCCGCAACGTTCAGGACAGCAAAGAAGCCAGCGGCAACCAATTTGTTCCAGTTCATGATCGTGTCCTCAGAGTCGTAATGGGCAGTGGAGCGAGGCAAGTCATCCTGTCTCGATGGAACCCATTTAACCGGCCCGAGGTATCTGCCATGTGTCGTAAAACCGGGACTATTAAGGCGTAAGGTGTCACACAAGGCACCCGATACAATTCGATACACCCGCACCTGAAAAAAGCCGTCTTGTATGCCCATGTATCAAAGTCACCTCCAGATACAGTGAGATACAAAGGCCGGCAGGCAGGTGCGAAGCGGCTCCCTAGAATGCGCGACGTGCGAATAACAAGAGGGTTGAGCAATGGAACACGTGAACCACATCCTGATCGTTGACGACGATCGTGAGATCCGCGAACTGGTCGGTAATTACCTGAAAAAGAACGGCCTGCGCACCACGGTGGTCGCCGACGGCCGGCAGATGCGCAGCTTTCTGGAAACCAACACCGTGGACCTGATCGTGCTCGACATCATGATGCCCGGCGATGACGGCCTGCTGCTGTGCCGCGAGTTGCGCTCGGGCAAGCACAAGGCCACGCCGATCCTGATGCTCACCGCCCGCAACGACGAAACCGACCGCATCCTCGGCCTGGAAATGGGCGCCGACGACTACCTGACCAAACCGTTCGCCGCCCGCGAACTGCTGGCGCGGATCAACGCCGTGCTGCGCCGTACCCGGATGCTGCCGCCCAACCTGCTCATCACCGAAAGCGGTCGGTTGCTGGGCTTCGGCCGCTGGCGCCTCGACACCACCGCCCGCCACTTGCTGGACGAAGACGGCACGATGGTTGCGCTCAGTGGCGCCGAATACCGCTTGCTCCGGGTGTTCCTCGATCACCCGCAGCGCGTGCTCAGTCGCGACCAGTTGCTCAACCTCACCCAGGGCCGCGACGCTGACCTGTTCGACCGCTCCATAGACTTGTTGGTGAGCCGCCTGCGTCAACGGTTGATGGATGACTCCCGGGAGTCGACCTACATCAAGACCGTGCGCAGCGAAGGCTACGTGTTCTCATACCCTGTGGAATTGCTCGGCGCAGAATCATGAGTCTCGCACTGCATTGGCCGCGGACGCTGGCCTCCCGCTTGTCGCTGATTTTCCTGGCGGGCCTGATCGTCGCCCACGGCCTGTCCTTCGGCGTGCAGTTCTACGAACGTTATCGCAGCGCCGAGGCGATGTTGCTGGGTAATCTGGAAAACGACGTGTCGATCGCGGTCTCGATCCTCGATCGTTTGCCGGCCGCTGAACGCGCTGATTGGGTGCCACGCTTCGAACGCCGCACCTATCGCTACTCGCTGGGCGAAGGCCTGCCGGGCACGCCGATCAATCCCAAGGATGCCCACGACGCGGTGCAGTCCATCCAGGACGCTGTCGGCGGGCAATATGTCCTGTCGTTCACTCGCATCGAAGGCGCGCAGCAGCATTTCCAGGCCCACCTGAAACTCGCCGACGGCAGCCCGCTGACCATCGACGTCCGGCCGTCGGTGATGCCGTTGTCTTCATGGTTACCGATGGTGTTGCTGGTGCAATTGACCCTTTTATTGATCTGCACCTGGCTCGCGGTGCGGGTCGCCATCCGCCCCCTCACCCGCCTCTCTCAGGCGGTGGACACTCTCGACCCGAACACCCACGCGGTGCATCTGGACGAAAAAGGCCCGACCGAAGTCGCCCATGCCGCCAAGGCGTTCAATGCCATGCAGGCGCGTATTGCCGCCTACCTGAAAGAGCGCATGCAATTGCTGGCGGCGATTTCCCATGACCTGCAAACCCCAATCACCCGTATGAAGCTGCGGGCCGAATTCATGGACGATTCCAGCGAAAAAGAAAAACTCTCGAACGACCTCAGCGAAATCGAGCACCTGGTGCGCGAAGGCGTGGCCTATGCCCGCAGCGTTCACGGTTCTACTGAAGCCAGTTGCCGGATCAATCTGGATTCCTTCCTCCACAGCCTGGTCTACGACTATCAGGACATGGGCAAGGCCGTGGAGCTGAACGGCGACAACGCCGGAGTCATCGACACTCGCCCCCATGCCTTGCGTCGGGTGCTGGTGAATCTGACGGATAACGCGCTGAAGTTCGCCGGTGCTGCCGAGTTGCAGGTGGTAACGAAGGCCGATGGCAGTCATTCAATAAAGGTGCTGGATCGCGGGCCGGGCATTGCCGAAGAAGAATTGGCGCAGGTGCTGATGCCGTTCTACCGCGTCGAAAACTCGCGCAACCGCAACACTGGCGGCACCGGCCTGGGCCTGGCCATCGCCCAGCAACTGGCCCTGGCCATCGGCGGCTCGCTGACGTTGAGTAATCGCGAAGGCGGCGGCTTGTGCGCCGAACTCACCCTCCCGCCACAACCCCTGTAGAAAATCGAAGGGTTTTGTATCGGTCTGTATAAGAACCCCGAGCAGATACGTAGAAGCCGATTTCAGCGCGTTCAAGCACACATCACCGATACACCCCGGCGTTTAACTGTGTTCACCGGATAGCAGCAGCTACCGACCCACACAAAACTCAAGCGCACGGAGAATCAACCATGTTCAACTTCTCGAAAGTCTCGTCCCTGGCACTCGGTCTGGCACTGGTAGGCGGTCTCGGCCTGTCGAACCTGGCGTCGGCGAATACCTCAAGCGCTGCATCCCAGAGCCAGGTCCAGCAGCTGCTGGTAGAAGGTGGTTCGGACCGGCTGCAACAGAATCGCGTCGCTGAATATGGCTCTGAAAACCTGCAAAAAAATCGTGTGGCTGAAGGTGGCTCCGATCGCCTGATCGAGAACCGCGTCGCCGAAGGCGGTGCTGATCGCCTGCAAGAACTGCGTGAACGTGTCGCGCTGATCAGCCCGAAGAATGCCGTACAAGGGGGAGTGGTCGTCGCGGAAAACCGCCCTGAGTTCGGTTCGAAATATCAGCGTTACTGAGCAAAATCTACAGCACAGCAGAGATCAAAATGTGGGAGCGGGCTTGCTCGCGAAGAGGGAGTGTCAGTCGACCTCATTGCCGTCTGATGCACCGCCTTCGCGAGCAAGCCCGCTCCCACATTTTGATTGTGCTTTGCCGATGGCCCATGCACGACACCAAAAAATCCTCAAATCTGACGAAATAGTCCGACAAATTCTGGAGACAGTTAAGTGAGCCCGTACTAAGATTTGCACCTCATTCAATCAAGGACGATTCATGAAGCGCATTGCCGGTTGCCTGCTGTCTTTCCTGACATTCACTGCGGTGGCGGCCGATCTGAACCTGCTCACCGACAACCATCCGCCTCTGCATTTCCAGCAAGGTAATCAACTGGTGGGATTCGGTGTGGATGTGGTCCAGGCGCTGGCCGAAAGCGCCGGCGACCAGGTGCATTTTCAACAAGTCCCTTTGCTGCGCGCCTTGCGGGTCGCCACCACCGAGCCGGCCACCGCGGTGTTTACCGTGTTGCGCACCGCCGAGCGCGATGGCCAGTACCAGTGGGTCGGCCCGTTGATGGAAGTGGAAACAGCGCTCTATTCCGCCAATGACGCCCAACAACCGGTGCGCAACTTGCAGGATGCCGGCAGCCTGGGCCGCATCGTTGTCCCGCGAAAATGGCTGGTCTACAGCTATTTGCAGAAGCAGGGTCTGAACAATCTATACGGCGTGGAAACACCCGAACAAATGATGCGCCTGGCGCGCCTGGGCCGTACCGAATTCGTGGTGGCGGACACCCTCTCCATCACCACCCTGGCGCGGGAAGAAGGCCTGGCGCCGAGTCAATTGCATTACCAGATGCCGCTGATGAAGCAAGGCACCTACATCGCTTTTTCTCCGCTGACCGATGCCCGTCAGGTGGCGCGCTGGCAACAGGCGCTGGAGGAAATGAACCGCGACGGACGCCTCGAACAACTCAAGCAACGTTGGCTCAGCGATAACCTGCCCCGCTGACCGTGGATCAACGCGCGTGATAACAACTATGCGCAATGGTGTTTTCTCATCGCGACGCTCCAGCCCTACAGTGGCCACATCTTCTCCCCACCCTACTGGAGCAACATCATGAAAAGCATCATCGGTCTTGGTTTCGCCCTGTCGGTCCTTGGCGCTACTTCCGCCATCGCCGCCCCACACGCCACCTCGCAAGTTGTCGCAGCCGCTAAAGTCAGCCAACCGGCAACAGTGAACGTGAACACTGTCGGCGTTGATCACAAAGTCAGCCAGGCCAGCAAACTCTACGTCGCTGAAAACCGCCCTGAGTTTGGTTCGAAGTATCAGCGTTATTGATTAACGGCTTTGGGCCGCTTGAAACAGGAAACCCCGGCTAGATCCGGGGTTTCTTGCATCTGGGAGCTGTGTAGGAGCTGTCGAGTGAAACGAGGCTGCGATCTTTTGATCTTGATCTTTTAAAAAGCAAGATCAAAAGATCGCAGCCTCGTTTCACTCGACAGCTCCTACACAGCTCCTACACAGCTCCTACACAGCGCCTACACGGGCTATGTTTTGGCCAGGCGGGCGGCGAGGTTTTTGGCCTGGCTGGCCACGTCGGTGACAGCCGTGCTTTCCCACCACATGCCGCGCAACGGTGGGCCCATGGCGAACAATCGTCGTGCGACCTGCCCGTCGGCGTCCAGCACCGCGCCATCAACGGCGGCCGCAATCCCCAACGCCAACGGCCCCGGTTGAATCAGCCCACGCGCCAGCAGTTGCTGCGGCAACGGTCGAGCCACCCGGCGCCAGTCATATTCGATACCGCTGGAATTGATCAACGCCGCGCCGCTGACAACCGTGGTTTCAACCTCGCCACGACGACGGATGCGAATACTCACCCGCCCTTCAACCGTCGATTCCAGCCCTTTGAACGACGCCGCCTGAATCCGCAACCTGCCTTCGTTGTGCAGCCGTTCCACCAGTTCCGCACTCAACGGTGGCGAGCGGTGGTGATGGCTTTCCCACCAGGGCCGCACATGCCGCACAAATTGCCGCCGCTGCAGGTCCGTCGCCTGATTCCACAACCGGCCAATATGCGCCCGCACCGTGTCGAGCGGCGCCTGCCAGTCGATGCCTTGAGCGACAGCGTCCCGGCAATGCCGGCGCAGTTCGCGCACCAGCTGTCGAGGCGTGCGAATGCTCGGATCCTCAGCAAGAAAATCCACCCAGGCCGGTGGCTGCCGACGCACGTGTGGCAGCAAGCCGTGACGGGAAAACACTTCGATCGGCCCGCGATGGCCGGCCTGTTCCAGCGACACCACGGCATCGACCATGGTCAGGCCCGAACCGATGATCAACACCGTCGACTGCGGGTCCAACCGGCGCATGGCCTCGACATCCCACGGATCCAGCGCAGCCGCGTTCAAACCACTGGACTCGGTCTGCGGCGTGCGCGCCGCAGGAAACATCCCCGTCGCCAGCACCGCGTAAGCGCCTTGCAAACGTTGCCCGTCACTCAAGGTCAGCAGCACCGAATCGTCGCCGGCTTGCAGATCCACCACTTCGGCCCGCACATGCTCGACCGTCGAACCGTGCACCGCCCCCACCGCTTGCGCTTCGGCCAGACGCTGCTGCACATACACCCCGAACAGCCCCCGAGGCGGAAACAATTCGCTGACCGGCACATGCTGCTCATCCGACTCCGGCCAGCCACCGGCCGCGATGTGTTCGGTCAGCCATTGGGTCAGGTCATCGGCGTTGTCCGGGTCGACGCTCATGCGCGCCGCATTGCCGTTGAGCGTATGGCCCAGCTCGACCGCGCTGTACGCCTCGCCCCGGCCGAGTTCGGCACGCGGTTCAATCACCAGCAGCGAACGCTTGCCAGGCAATCGCAGCAACTGCGCCGCCAGCATCGCGCCACTGAGGCCGCCGCCGACGATCAGGATGTCCGCGTGGCGGATGGCGTCGGTCGCCTGTCCGCGTTGGGTTTGAGTCATGGCGTTCTCACTGGTCAATGTTTACCTAAATAGAAATCGTGCAGATCGCCCCGCGCCAGCAGCGCCTCTTTGCTCCCGGACAGCACCACTCGACCGGTATCCAACACGTAGGCCGTCGATGCGTATTTGAGTGCCACGTTAATGTTTTGCTCGGCAATCAGGAAGCTCACCTGCTCGTCGCGATTGAGTTGCGCGACGATCTCGAAAATCTCCTGGACGATAATAGGCGCCAAACCCATGGAAGGTTCATCAAGCAGTACCAAAGTAGGACGCGTCATCAACGCCCGACCGATGGCGACCATTTGCTGCTCGCCGCCGGAGGTCAGCCCGGCCTGGGTCTTGCGCTTGGTTTTCAGGCGCGGAAACCACGCGTAGATGCGCTCCAGATCACGGGCCATGTCCTGCCGACTCAACCGCCGGACAAACCCGCCACTGCGCAGGTTGTCCTCGACCGTCAGTTGCGGGAACACATGGCGACCTTCCAGCACATGGACCATGCCCTGGCGCACCCGCAGGCTTGGATCGACACCTGCCGTATCGCGTCCGAGAAACTCGATCACCCCGCGACTGACCTGCGCCCGCTCGGCGCGCACCAGCCCGGAAATCGCCTTGAGCGTGGTGCTTTTGCCCGCGCCGTTGGCACCGAGCAACGCCACGATGCCACCCTTGGGCACCGTCAGCGACACGCCCGCCACGGCCAGGATCGCGCCGTCGTAAATCACCTCGATGTCTTTGACGAGCAAAAGGTCCTGGACAGCAATGTCGCTGGCGGCTTGGCTCATGGCTTATTCATCCCCGGTGCAGGTGCGTGGCGTCAGGCCTTTTTCCTTGGCGAACGCTGCGGATTTCTCATCGATCAATGGCCGCAACAGTGCACGATCAGCCGGTATCCAGTCGCTGATCAGCGTCCAGTTGGCGCCGTCCCACTGTTGAACCCGCGCCGAACCGCCACCCTCGTGATCCTTGCAGGACAGTTTGAGGTTCTGCATCAAACCGAAGTAGCCCATGTCCTTGAGCCGCGCGTCGTCGATGTTCAGGTGTTCCAGGCCCCAGCGCCCTTCCTCGCCGTTGAGCGGGCGCTTGCCGAATTTGCCTTGGGCGGTGCGGATCGCTTCGACCATCACGGCGGCGTTCACCAGCCCGGAGTTGTAGTAGACGCTGCCGAAATTCTTCAGGTCCTTGAGGTCGCTTTTGCCCTTGTCGAGGATGTGCTGCTTGAGGCGTTTGTGGATCTCGAAATCCGTGCCGGCCGGGTATGGCGTCAGCGCCAGATAACCTTTGGCAGCGTCGCCGGCGGGCAATACGTCCTCGCTGGAACTGGCCCAGATGTCGCCGACGATGTGGTCCACCGGGAAGCCGAACCGTGCCGCGGTCTTGACCGCCACCGGCGTCGACACCCCCCAGGTGCGCAGGAACACCCAGTCCGGATTGACCTGGCGAATCTGCCGCCATTGCGACGATTGTTCGTTGCCGGGATCGGCCACTGGGATCTGGATGTTTTCAAAGCCGTACTTCTCCGCCAGCAACTTCAGCGGACCGAGGGTTTCGCGGCCATATGCCGAGTCGTGGTAGACCGTGGCGATCTTCTTGCCCTTGAGTTTGTCGAAACCACCCTCGCGCTGGGCGATGTAGTTAATCAGGCTCGAGGCCTCGCTGTAGAAGGTCAACATCACCGGGAAGTTGTAGGGGAATACCGTGCCGTCGGTGGCTTCGGTGCGGCCGTAGCCGAGGGTGATCAACGGGATCTTGTCGACTTCGGCGCGCTCGCTCAGCGCATAGGCCGCCGGGGCGCCGTTGGGTGAATAGATCGCCACTGGCGCGCCATCCAGGCCTTTCTTGAAGCGCTCATAGCACTCGATGCCCTTCTCCGCCGTCCACTCGGTTTCGCATTCCTGCCAGACCAGTTTCACGCCGTTGATCCCGCCTTCCACCTCGTTGATGTAGTTCAGGTAATCGAGCATGCCGGCCCAAACCTGCACGCCGCTGGAGGCGTAGGCGCCGACCCGGTACGTCGCCAAGGGGAAGAACTGTTGATCCGGCGAAGCCTGGACCATCGGCACCGCACTGCTGAAAACCGCCAGCGTCAACGCGGCGCCGGCCAGGGAACGTTTCAAGGATGCACGCATGTTGTCTCTCTGATAGTGGGAGGAATTCAAAAGCGCAGCGGCCAGTGGCCCAGCCGCTCACGAAAGTTGCGCAGCAGGCGGATCAGGCCTTCCGGTTCCTTGATCAGGAACAGGATGATCAGCACGCCGAAGATGATTTTTTGCAGGTTCTGCAATTGCCCGGCGTCCACCGAACCGCCGAACAAGGCTTGCCCGGCGTGACTGAGCAGGATCGGCAACAGGCTGATGAATGCCGCGCCGACGAAGTTGCCGGCAATGCTGCCCATGCCGCCGATAATGATGATGAACAGGATCTGGAACGACCGGTTGATGTCGAAACTGCTGGCGCTGGCCGTGCCCAGATAGGCGAAGGCCCACAGCGCCCCGGCAATGCCGAGATAGAAAGAGCTGACGGCGAACGCCAGGTGTTTGTAGCGCACCACCGGAATGCCGATCACGGCAGCGGCGGTGTCCATGTCGCGGATCGCCATCCAGTTGCGGCCGATCTGGCTTTTCACCAGGTTCACCGCGACCCAGGTCAGCAACAGCACGGTGGTCAGGGTCAGCAGATAGCGGCCCAGCGGCGTGTTCAGGTCATGGCCGAACAACGCCAGTTTCGGCGCGGAGATGGTCCCGGAGGATCCGTAGTTGTAGAACCAGGGGAATTTGACGAACAGCCACTCGAGGAAGAATTGCGCCGCCAGCGTCGTGACCATCAGGTAAAAACCCTTGATCCGCGAACTCGGCAGGCCGAAGACGAAGCCGACCACGGCGCTGATCAGCCCGCCGCCGAGCAGCGCCACTGGCAAGCCCAGCTCGGGTAAACGCAGCAAAAAACCGTAGGTCGCAAAGGCGCCAACGGCCATGAATCCGGCCGCGCCAACCGAGGTCTGGCCGGTGTAGCCGGTGAGCAGGTTTAAGCCGAGCCCGGCCAGGGACAGCACCAGGAAAGGGATCAGAATCGCGTTCAGCCAATAGTCGTTGCCGGTCAGCGGCACCACGACGAAGGCGATCAACAGCAAAGCGCTGAGTCCAATCGGCACACGCCGCTGGATCAACACCGACGGCGCGGTTTCGCGGGTAAGGGAAATCGACATGGTTTCAGACTCGCTCGATGGCGCGCTCGCCGAACAGGCCGGCGGGACGGATGTACAGGAAGGCCAAAGCCAGGACGTAGGCGAACCACGGCGTGATGCCGCCGCCGATCAGCGGGCCGATGTAGACCTCCGCGAGGTTCTCCGCCGCGCCGACAATCAAGCCGCCGACAATTGCCCCGCCTATCGAGGTGAAGCCGCCGATGATCAGCACCGGCAAGGCTTTGAGCACCACCAGCGACAGGGAAAACTGCACACCTTGGCGCGCACCCCAGAGCAACCCTGCCACCAGGCCGACAATGCCCGCCACCGCCCAGACGATCTGCCAGATGCAATTGAGGTTGATGCCGATCGACAACGCGGCGGTGGTGTCATCGGCCACTGCGCGCAGCGACACGCCGATGCGGGTCTTGTTGAACAGCAGCGCCAACACCGTCACCAGCACGATGGCGGCCGCCGCTGCGATCAGGTCGAACTGGCTGACCATCATTCCGCCGATAAACAGCGGCACGTCGTCGATGCCCAGATCCAGCGCCCGCACTTGTGAACCCATCAAGCCCTGGGCCAGTCCTTCGATAATGAACGACAGGCCGAGCGTGGCCATGAACAGGGTGATCTGCGAGCGATTGACCAAGGGCCGCAACACCAGCCGTTCGATCAGCAGCGCACCGACGATCATCACCACCACGGTCAGCAACAGCGCCAAGGCAAACGGCACGCCTTGATCGTGCAGGCTGACGAAGGTCAGCGCGGCGAACAGCAGCATCGCGCCCTGGGCGAAATTGAACACGCCGCTGGCCTTGTAGATCAGCACGAAGCCGATGGCGACCAGCGAATACATGGTCCCGGCGAGCAAGCCGCCGAGCAGGGTTTCGAAGAAGAACGTCATCAGTGCACCACTCCCAGATACGCCGCGATCACCTCGGGATCGGCCTGTACTTGCGCGGGTGTGCCGTCGCCGACTTTGCGTCCGTAATCGAGCACCACCACATGGTCGGAGAGGCCCATGACCACGCTCATGTCGTGCTCGATCAAGACCACGGTGGTGCCGAGGTCGCGGTTGATGTCGGCGATGAAGCGGGCCATTTCCTGCTTCTCTTCGGCGTTCATGCCGGCCATCGGTTCGTCGAGCAGCAACAGCCGCGGGCGGGCGATCAGGGCGCGGCCCAGCTCCACGCGTTTTTGCAGGCCGTAAGAAAGGTTGCCCACCGGCACATCGCGGTGCGCTTGCAGTTCGAGGAATTCGAGGATGCCTTGGGCTTGTCGACGGAAGTCCTCAGCCTCACGGCGGGCGCGCGGCAGATTGAGCGCCTGCTCGATGAAGTTGCTGCGCAGGTGCCGGGACAGGCCGGTGAGTATGTTGTCGATCACGCTCATCTTTTTGAACAGTGCGTTGTTCTGGAAGGTGCGGCCGATGCCTCGCCGCGCGGCGGTTAACGGGTCGATGCGCTTGAAGGGTTGCTGCTCAAAGATGATCGAGCCGGCGTCAAACCGGTAGACGCCGTTCAGCACGTTAAGCAGCGAACTCTTGCCCGCGCCGTTGGGGCCGATCAACGCGCAGATCTCGCCACGGCGCACGTCGAAGGACAGTCCGTTGATCGCCTTCACGCCTTTGAAGGAAAGGGAAATGCCGCTGACTTGCAGGATGGAATCGGTCGAGCTCATGCGATGTCCCGTTTGAATTCGTTGAGCCAGGTCGGCGCGGGTTGAACGTCCGGGGTGCGCGTGGCTTGCCAGATGAAATGCAGGTTGTGGAACCCCAGCAGACGACGGACGCGGTTTTTGATCAGGCGTTGCAGCGGCTTTTGCGGGTGGGCGATGGCCCAGTCGCAGAGGCGTCGACGCCAAGTGCCTTGGGGGGCCAGACGACTGTCGATTTCAGCGGCCAGCCGTTGCAGGCGTTCAGCCGACAGCACCAGCCCCGACGGCGCGACTTCACGGCGATCGCGGCTGGCGCTGCCGGGGCTTTCCGGGAAAGCCAGGGAGTGGCCGCTGTTGAGCCATTGATCAAGCACGACGGTCAGGCCGACCTGCCATTGCGTGCCCTCTTCGCTCCACAGTTGCGCGCCTTGTGCCCAGCGGTTCAGGCGTTGCGGGGGCTCTGTCGGGCCGAGCAGCGCGGCGAAATCCAGCAGTGTCTGGCCGTGGTTGAGCCAGAGTTGCTGCGTCTGCCGCCCCTGGACGAAGGCATGGGTCGGGCGGCTGCGCCACAGGGTTTTGTGCAGTGATTCGGCGTCGAGGTTGTCCGGTAATGTCAGCAGCTCGCCGCCGATGTGTTGAGCGGCGAGTGCCAGCAACAACAGATCGGGTTCGAAGGCACCGCTGAGCGCCAGCCGCGAGTCTTCGGTGAAGCCGTGCTGACGCAAACCGTCGGCCAAGCGCTCGACATCGCGCAAGACATCGATCCAGCGCCAGACAAACCACTGACCGTGGCGCTTGTGCCGCAACGCCGGCTGCAAAGGACTGACCTGCGCCCAGTGGCGCAGTTGCTCCAACGCCTTGGGCACATCGACCCGCCATTGGGCAGAATCCGCGACTGGCGGACGCTTGAGTTCATGCACGCTCATGGGTTTGACCTCCTGTTCATGGGCAAAAGCGTGCGGTGGTCCGCCGGGCCAAAATCTTAAAAACACCACCGTCCCAATGTGGGAGCGGGCTTGCTCGCGAAAGCGGTGGATCAGGCAACATCAATGTTGAATGTAATGGCCTCTTCGCGAGCAAGCCACGCTCCCACAGGTTTCGTGTTGCCAGCGATCGTTGCGGACGACACAAAACCCTGTAGGAGCGTGGCTTGCCCGCGATGGCGATGGATCAGGCAACATCAATGCTGGATGTGCCGGCCTCTTCGCGAGCAAGCATCGCTCCTACAGGTTTCGTGTTGCCAGCGATCGTTGCGGAAGACACAAAACCCTGTGGGAGCGTGGCTTGCCCGCGATGGCAGTGGATCAGGCAACATCAATGCTGGATGTGCCGGCCTCTTCGCGAGCAAGCATCGCTCCTACAGGGTTTTGTGTTGATCACAAATATCGCCGGCGACATAAAACCCTGTGGGAGCGTGGCTTGCCCGCGATGGCGGTGGATCAGGCAACATCCCTGTTGAATATGCAGGCCTCTTCGCGAGCAAGCATCGCTCCTACAGGGTTTTGTGTTGATCACAAATATCGCCGGCGACATAAAACCCTGTGGGAGCGTGGCTTGCCCGCGATGGCGGTGGATCAGGCAACATCCCTGTTGAATATGCAGGCCTCTTCGCGAGCAAGCATCGCTCCTACAGGGTTTTGTGTTGATCACAAATATCGCCGGCGACATAAAACCCTGTGGGAGCGTGGCTTGCCCGCGAAGGGGCCTACGCCGACACCACTTTCTTCTCCTGCTGCCGCAACCCCGCCAGGTCCCGATAACCACTCCCCGGATGAATCTCCGGCAATCTCGGCCCTTCCCCGAACAACTTCTCGCGCAAGGTCCCCGGCGCATATTCGGTCTTGTACACCCCGCGCTTCTGCAACTCCGGCACCAGCAACTCCACGGCGTCGATGAAGGTTTCGTGGGTCAGTGCATAAGCCAGGTTGAACCCGTCCACGTCGGTCTCCTCGACCCACTCCTGCAACAGATCGGCAACCGTCTCGGGGCTGCCGACAAACAACGGCCCGAACCCGCCGATGCCGACCCAATCCGCCAGTTCGTTAGGCGTCCAGACCTTGTTCGGATCCGCCGTCGAGAACGCATCCACCGCCGACTGAATCGCATTGGTGTGCACATGCTTGAGCGGCTCATCCGGTTTGAACTGGCTGAAATCGATCCCGGTCCAGCCAGAAATCAACGCCATCGCGCCTTCGTAACTGACCCAGGTCTTGTATTCCTCAAACTTGGCCTTCGCTTTGGCATCGGTCTCGCCGAGGATCACGGTTTGCAGGTTGAAGATCAGGATCTTCGACGGATCGCGCCCCGCTTCGGCGGCGCGACGACGAATGTCGGCCACGGTTTTCTTCAGCAGCACTTTCGACGGCGCCGCGACGAACACGCACTCGGCATGCTCCGCCGCAAACTGCTTGCCGCGGCTAGAGGCGCCTGCCTGATAAAGCACCGGAGTGCGTTGCGGCGAAGGCTCGCAGAGATGAATCCCCGGCACCTGGAAGTGTTTACCGACATGCTGGATTTCATGGATCTTGCTTGGGTCGCTAAAGATCCGCCGCTCACGGTCGCGCAGGATCGCGCCCTCTTCCCAACTGCCTTCCCAGAGCTTGTAGCAAACCTTCAGGTATTCTTCGGCGAAGTCATAACGCGCATCGTGTTCGGTCTGTGCTTTCTGCCCGAGGTTCTTCGCGCCGCTTTCCAGATACGAGGTGACGATGTTCCAGCCCGCACGGCCCTTGGTCAGGTGATCCAGCGTCGACAAACGCCGGGCGAATGGATACGGATGCTCGAACGACAACGACGCTGTCAGCCCGAACCCCAAATGCTCGGTGACCAGCGCCATCGGCGGGATCAGTTGCAGTGGATCGTTGACCGGCACCTGCGCCGCCTGACGAATCGCTGCATCCCCGTTGCCGTTATAGACGTCGTAGATGCCCAGCACATCGGCGATGAACAAACCGTCGAACTTGCCGCGCTCGAGGATTTTCGCCAGATCGGTCCAGTATTCGAGGTCCTTGTACTGCCAAGAGCGATCCCGCGGATGCGCCCACAAACCCGGCGACTGATGGCCCACGCAGTTCATGTCAAAGGCGTTGAGACGAATTTCACGGGCCATCAAACGACGCTCCTGAAGCTTGGGGGATGGATGCCGTTGAGGCGGAAGTTGCCAATGAGGTGAAGTTTCCAGCGCAGCGGATCGTGCAGTGATCCATGCAACGCCGTGCGTTGGCCGGTGAGTTCGAATTCGGCGTTGCTGACGGCGTTAAGCGCCTCCGCGCTGGCAAGATGCGACTCGGCAATCGCGACGCTGATTTCCGTATCGTCTTCATGACCGTCAAGAAACGCTTCGGCGCGTTCGAGCAGCGCGGCGGCGACTTCGATGCGGATGTGCAGATCGCCGAAACGGCTGATGACGTAAGGGTCATCCGCAGGTAGTTTTTGCTGACGAACGAAACGCAGGGTCGCATCGAGCAGGTTGCGGGCGTTGTGCAGGTCATGCTGACTCTTGGCCAGCGGCTGGTCGGCAACAATCGGTTGAGTTAGGGCATTCATGGTGGGCTCCTCAGTTCCAGGCGTGGCGCGCAGGCTTCACGCCGTTGAGCAAGTAGTTGCCGATCAGGTGGTATTTCCAGCGTGCAGGGTCGTGCAGCGTGTGAGTCCGGGCGTTGCGCCAGTGACGGTCGAGGTTGTACTTGCCCAGCACCGAGCGGGTGCCGGCCAGTTCGAAGAGTTTGCTGCTGGCGAGCAAGGCGATCTCGGCAGACAGGACTTTGGCCTGAGCGACCACCACCGAAGCGTGGGCGACGGTGTCTTCATTGGCGTTGAGCAACGCGGCGTCGATGGCTTGCCCGGCCTTCTTGAGGATCGCTTCGGTACCGTGGACGCGCCATTCGAGGTCGCCAATCGCGGCGATGCTGAACGGGTCCTGCCAGCCGTGATCCTGCCCGCTGTCGATCCATGGCCGGGATTCGCGGGCGTAGCGTTTGGTTTCTTCCAGGGCGCCGACAGCGATGCCGGTGTCCACGGCGGCCTGGATGATTTGCGAGATCGGGCCGTCGGCGGTGGGTTCGTCGAAGGCTTTGTGGGCCGGGATTACGGCGCTCACCGGCACCTTCACCGCATTCAGGGTGACGCCACCGCTGGCCGTGGTGCGCTGACCGAAACCGTCCCAGCTGTCGATCACCGTCAGGCCGGGGTTGTCGCGCTCGATGAAGGCGATGAAGGCCTTGTTCTCTTCATTGACCGCCACCGCCGGCACGATGTGCGCGAACAAGGCGCCGGTGCAGTAAAACTTCTCGCCGTCGATTTGCGCGGTGTCTTTGTCGAAACGAATACGGGTTTCAAAGGCCCCGGCGTTTTTGCTTTTGGATTCGGAGAAGGCGTTGCCGAAGCGGTAACCCTGCAAGACTTTGCCGAAGTAATAGCGCTTCTGCTCTTCGGTGGCGGTTTGCAGCAGGATGTCGAGCACGCCAAGGTGGTTTTGCGGAATCTGGCCGAGGGATGAGTCGGCGGCGGAAATGATCTTGATCACTTCGGCGACCGTCACGTAGGACACGCCAGCACCGCCGTAGGCCTTGGGAACGGTGATGCCCCAGAGGCCACTGGCGGAAAACTCGTCGAGCTCGGCGACGGGCAGGCGTCGCTCGCGGTCGCGGACACTGGCCTCGACGGCGAAGCGTGCGGCGAGCTTGTGCGCGACGGCGATGGCTTCGGCGTCAGAGTGGATGACGTGGGCGGTGCGAGGGGGTTGGGCTGTCATGGGCCGACTCCTTGGTTCCGGGTGAGTGCCCAAAGCCTGTTGCAGAAGTCGTGCCTGAAACTGAATTACTTATTTTTCAAAAGGTTAAGTGACAACATTGAACCTTTGTACCCATTGAAAGGAAACAAACTGTTTGTTAACTGTTGATAGGCGGACAGTCGTGCCTGGCAATATCGAAATCAACGAAAAGCCGATCCAGATGACTCGATAGCAAGTCGGCACTCTCCGGACAGAACCTGTCATCAGGTTCCCTGTTAAGTGCTGGATCGGCAAAGGGTGCGGCCAATCGCCTGAGGGGACGATCAGTCTTTCAGTTCATAACTCGTCTCTGGTGAAAAAAACTTGTCTTCACCTTGCTGCAACGAATAACTGGCAACGGCTGAGTTCCCTTGAGAAAAAGAACGGTACTGCACGTTAAAATCCAGTGGTTTGCCCAGGTTAACTGCGTTAAATACCAGATCCGTAAACCAGGTGCCGTTAGCCACCAATTTAACGGATAGAGTGTCACCGACTCGAGCCTGTGGGATGGCGGGCACCCGGAACGTACCTCCATTTTTTACCGCTTCTCTGTAAATAACCGACCCTTCTGCCTGAAGGATTGCGGCCGCCGGCAATTGCGAAGTCGTGGAGATTTCTTTCAATTCATAAGTCATATCTAAACTCTCCTTAGTTTGGGCTACGTCATTACCGCGATTGGCAATGACGCGCGCTCGATTGAATTGAGCGCTCACCCACAGGACCTGTCTACTGTCAGAACTAACAGGTCTGTATCACTTTCAGAGATCGCATCCAGCCAGAAATCAAATCACCACATTACGCACAAACCGCGCCGCCACCGGACCATCGTTGCGATAGGCGTGGGGCTGGTTGCTGGGGAACATGTAGAACTCACCGGCCGCAATGTGCTGCGGCGTATCGCCCAGCATCAACGTCAGGCAGCCTTCGAACACGTAGATCTGTTCGCTCCAGCCCTCCGCATCCGGCTGCGACGGGTAAACCTCCCCGGGTTGCAGACACCATTCCCACTGTTCCACTTCACGAGTGGCGGTGGCTTTGGACAGTAGAACGGCTTTGCTCCCAGGAATTTTACCGGCCCAGGCCACTTCGTTGATGCGGCTCGGGTCGCGGGCATCCGGGGCCTGGATCAGATCGCTGAACGCCACGTTCAGCGCTTCGGCGACGCGGTCGAGGGTGGTCAGGCTCACATTCTTTTCGCCGGCCTCGATCGCCACCAGCATGCGGCGGCTGACCCCGGACTTTTCGGCCAGCGCGGTCTGGCTCATGTCGGCGGCATGGCGCAGGCGTCGGACGTTCTGGCTGACGTGCTGGAGGACCGAAGCCCGCGGGGTAGAATCTTTGTGCACTATATTGCTCACTCGGTGGGGTTGGGCAGTATACTGCGCAACATTCGGCGCATTGTGCGTCCCCCTCAGGTAGCGCGCAAGGTCATGACGTCTGTGAATGCCTCTCACACTTCTTCCCGTTTCTCGCGGTTCAGCAAGGCCGAGTGCGTGCTGGTGCTGATCACCATGGTCTGGGGCGGGACATTCTTGCTGGTGCAGCATGCGATGACCGTCAGCGGGCCGATGTTTTTTGTCGGCCTGCGCTTTGCCGCCGCGGCAATCATTGTTGCGCTGTTCTCCTGGCGTCATCTGCGGGAACTGACCCTGTTCGAACTCAAGGCCGGGGCGTTTATCGGCGTGGCGATCATGCTCGGTTACGGCTTGCAGACTGTGGGTTTGCAGAGCATTCCCAGCAGTCAGTCGGCGTTTATTACCGCGTTGTACGTGCCCTTCGTACCGTTGCTGCAATGGCTGGTGCTGGGGCGGCGTCCGGGGCTGATGCCGAGCATCGGCATCATGCTGGCGTTTACCGGGTTGATGTTGCTGTCGGGACCTTCCGGCGCTTCGTTCAATTTCAGTCCGGGTGAAATCGCCACGTTGATCAGCGCTGTGGCGATTGCGGCGGAGATCATTTTGATCAGCACGTATGCCGGCCAGGTCGATGTGCGCCGGGTGACGGTGGTGCAACTGGCGACCACGTCGGTACTGGCGTTCCTGATGGTGGTGCCGACCCAGGAAGTGATTCCGGATTTTTCCTGGTTGCTGTTGAGCACCGCGTTGGGCCTGGGTGCAGCGAGTGCGGCGATTCAGGTAGCGATGAACTGGGCGCAGAAAAGCGTTTCGCCGACCCGGGCGACGTTGATTTATGCGGGGGAGCCGGTGTGGGCCGGGATTGTCGGGCGGATTGCCGGGGAGCGGTTACCGGCGATTGCGTTGGTGGGTGCGGGGTTGATTGTTGCGACGGTGATTGTCAGTGAGTTGAAGACCAAGGGTAAGACTGCTGCGGCTGAGGAAGAGCTGGAGCGCGAAACTCAGGGTTAAGCCGCAGTATCTGTGGAGTATGGTAGATCGCCTTCGCGAGCAAGCCCGCTCCCACACTGGATCTGTGTTGTGCCGAGGTTATGTGAACACAGCAGATCCAGTATGGGAGCGGGCTTGCTCGCGAAGAGGCCGGACCTGCTGCTGAAACAGTCCTTTGAAACAATGTGAATCAGGGTTTTTGCGTCTACCTTGAAGGATTCTGCGACAGCTGGGCGTTTGGTGATCCGGGAGCTGGCACGTATGATGCTTCACAAACTTCCGCAGATTAGAAGCCTATGTCCCTGATAGTTCTACTGCTTCTGCCTTTTATCGGCAGCTGTCTGGCGGCTTTGCTGCCACACAACGCGCGTAACACCGAATCTTTGTTGGCTGGCCTGGTTGCCTTGATAGGCACCGTGCAGGTTGCCCTCCTGTACCCGCAAATCGCCGATGGCGGCGTCATTCGTGAAGAGTTCTTCTGGCTGCCCAGCCTGGGCTTGAACTTCGTCCTGCGCATGGACGGCTTCGCCTGGCTGTTCTCGATGCTGGTGCTGGGCATCGGCACGCTGGTTTCTTTATACGCCCGCTATTACATGTCGCCGGACGATCCGGTGCCGCGGTTCTTTGCGTTTTTCCTGGCGTTCATGGGCGCGATGCTCGGGTTGGTGATTTCCGGCAACCTGATCCAGATCGTGTTTTTCTGGGAGCTGACCAGCCTCTTTTCCTTCCTGTTGATCGGCTATTGGCACCACCGCGCCGATGCGCGACGCGGCGCCTATATGGCGCTGATGGTCACCGGCGCCGGGGGACTGTGCTTGCTGGCGGGGGTCATGCTGCTCGGCCATGTCGTCGGCAGCTATGACCTGGACAAGGTCCTGGCCGCCGGCGACCTGATTCGTGCGAACCACCTCTATCCTATTCTGCTGCCCCTGATCCTGATCGGCGCCCTGAGCAAAAGCGCGCAATTCCCCTTTCACTTCTGGCTGCCCCACGCGATGGCGGCGCCGACACCGGTTTCGGCCTATCTGCACTCGGCGACCATGGTCAAGGCGGGAGTGTTCCTGCTCGCGCGACTTTGGCCGTCGCTGTCCGGCAGTGAAGAATGGTTCTACATCGTCAGCGGTGCCGGGGCTTGCACCCTGTTGCTCGGCGCGTACTGCGCGATGTTCCAGAACGACCTCAAGGGTTTGCTGGCCTACTCGACCATCAGCCACCTCGGCCTGATCACCCTGCTGTTGGGCCTGAACAGCCCGCTGGCCGCCGTGGCCGCCGTGTTTCACATCCTCAACCACGCCACGTTCAAGGCGTCGCTGTTCATGGCTGCCGGGATCATCGACCATGAAAGTGGCACCCGGGACATTCGCAAGCTCAGCGGCCTCATCAAGCTAATCCCGTTCACCGCCACCCTGGCGATGGTCGCCAGTGCCTCGATGGCCGGCGTACCGCTGCTCAACGGCTTCCTGTCGAAAGAGATGTTCTTCGCCGAAACCGTGTTCATCAATGCAACGGCCTGGGTCGAGATGACCTTGCCGATCGTGGCGACCATCGCCGGCACCTTCAGCGTCGCCTACTCGCTGCGCTTCACCGTCGACGTGTTCTTCGGCCCGACCGCCACCGACCTGCCCCACACCCCGCACGAACCGCCACGCTGGATGCGCGCACCGGTTGAGTTGCTGGTGTTCGCGTGTCTGATCGTGGGGATTTTCCCGGCGCAAGTGGTCGGCCCCTTGCTGGCCGCGGCGGCCCTGCCGGTGGTCGGCGGAACCTTGCCCGAATACAGCCTGGCGATCTGGCACGGCTGGAACGCGCCGATGATCATGAGCCTGATCGCCATGTCGTGCGGCATCGTGCTGTATCTGCTGTTGCGCAATCAGCTCAAACTCGGGCGTTTCAAATACCCGCCGATCATTGGCCGATTCAACGGCAAGCGCCAGTTCGAACGCAGCCTGGTGATCATGATGCGCCTGGCCCGTCGGCTGGAGCGGCGGGTCAGCACCAAGCGCCTGCAAACCCAATTGTTCCTGGTGGTCCTCGCGGCGGTGTTTGCCGGGTTGATCCCGATGCTGCACAGCAGCCTGAGCTGGGGCGACCGGCCGAAGATTCCGGGGTCGATCGTGTTCGTGACCCTCTGGCTGCTGGCGATTGCCTGTGCCCTCGGCGCGGCGTGGCAGGCCAAGTATCACCGGCTCGCGGCCCTGACCATGGTCAGCGTCTGCGGCCTGATGACCTGCGTGACCTTTGTCTGGTTCTCGGCGCCGGACCTGGCGTTGACGCAACTGGTGGTCGAAGTGGTGACCACGGTGCTGATCCTGCTCGGTCTGCGCTGGTTGCCGCGCCGGATCGAAGAGGTGTCGCCGCTGCCGAGTACCCTGCGCAAGGCACGCATCCGCCGTATCCGCGACTTGCTGTTGTCGACCGTCGTCGGTGGCGGCATGGCGTTGCTGGCCTACGCGATGCTGACGCGCCAGACGCCCAACGATATTTCCTCGTTCTACCTCAGCCGCGCCCTGCCCGAGGGCGGCGGCAGCAACGTGGTCAACGTGATGTTGGTGGACTTCCGTGGCTTCGACACCCTCGGTGAAATCACCGTGTTGGCGGCCGTGGCCCTGACCGTCTTCGCCCTGCTGCGACGCTTCCGCCCACCGAAAGAAAGCCTGCAATTGCCGGCCCAGCAGCGCCTGCTCGCGCCCGACGTCGTCACCGACCTGGTCAACCCGCGTCAGGCCAGCGACACCGCGCTCGGCTTCATGATGGTCCCGGCGGTGCTGGTGCGCTTGCTGCTGCCGATTGCAGTGGTGGTGTCTTTCTACCTGTTCATGCGCGGGCACAACCAACCGGGCGGAGGTTTTGTCGCCGGGCTGGTGATGTCGGTCGCGTTCATCCTGCAATACATGGTCGCCGGCACCCAGTGGGTCGAGGCGCAAATGAGCCTGCGGCCGCTGCGCTGGATGGGCACCGGCCTGCTGTTCGCCACGGTCACCGGGCTCGGCGCAATGGCTGCCGGGTATCCGTTCCTGACCACCCACACCTGGCATTTCGAACTGCCGGTGCTGGGTGACATTCACGTCGCCAGTGCGCTGTTCTTCGACATCGGCGTGTACGCCGTGGTGGTCGGTTCGACGCTGTTGATCCTCACCGCCCTCGCCCACCAATCGGTACGGGGTCACAAGACTGCGGCCCTGCCCAGATCCGTCGCCACCAAAGGAGCCGTCTGATGGAAGAAGTCATCGCAATCGCCATCGGCGTACTCGCCGCGTCCGGCGTCTGGCTGATCCTGCGACCACGGACATTCCAGGTGGTGATGGGCCTGTGCCTGCTGTCCTACGGCGTCAACCTGTTCATCTTCAGCATGGGCAGCCTGTTTATCGGCAAGGAGCCGATCATCAAGGACGGCGTGCCGCAGGATTTGTTGCACTACACCGACCCGCTGCCGCAAGCGCTGGTGTTGACAGCCATTGTGATCAGCTTCGCCATGACAGCGCTGTTCCTGGTGGTGTTGCTCGCCTCCCGGGGCCTGACCGGGACCGACCATGTCGATGGCCGGGAGCCTAAAGAATGACTGCGATGACGCACCTGATCGCCGCACCGATTCTGCTGCCGCTGCTGACCGCCGCCCTCATGCTGATGCTCGGCGAGAAGCATCGCCCGTTGAAGGCCAAGATCAACCTGTTCTCCAGCCTGCTGGGCCTGGGGATTTCCGTGTTGTTGCTGCAATGGACGCAGACCACGGGCGTGCCCGGCTCGATCGGCGTCTACCTGCCGGGCAACTGGCAGGTGCCATTCGGTATCGTGCTGGTGGTCGATCGCTTGTCGGCATTGATGCTGGTGCTGACCGGGATCATCGGCGTCAGCGCCTTGCTGTTCGCCATGGCGCGCTGGGACGGCGCCGGCTCGAGTTTCCACGCGCTGTTCCAGATTCAGATGATGGGCCTCTACGGCGCGTTCCTGACGGCGGATCTGTTCAACCTGTTCGTGTTCTTCGAGGTGCTGCTGGCGGCCTCCTACGGCCTGATGCTCCATGGTTCGGGCCGGTCGCGGGTGTCGGCGGGCTTGCATTACATCTCGATCAACCTGCTGGCTTCCTCGCTGTTCCTGATCGGCGCGGCGCTGATCTATGGCGTCACCGGCACGCTGAATATGGCTGATCTGGCGCTGAAAATCCCGCTGGTCCCGGAAGCCGATCGCGGCCTGCTGCATGCCGGCGCGGGGATTCTTGCGGTAGCGTTCCTGGCCAAGGCCGGGATGTGGCCACTGAACTTCTGGCTGGTGCCGGCCTATTCGGCGGCCAGCGCACCAGTGGCGGCGATGTTCGCGATCATGACCAAGGTCGGCGTCTACACCTTGCTGCGTTTGTGGACCCTGCTGTTTTCCGGCCAGGCCGGGGCATCGGCGTACTTCGGCGGCGACTGGCTGATCTACGGCGGCATGGCGACCATCGTCTGTGCCGGCGTGGCGATCCTCGCCGCACAACGGCTGGAGCGCATGGCCAGCCTGAGCATTCTGGTGTCGGCGGGGATCCTGCTGTCGGCCATCGGTTTTGCCCAGCCGAACCTGATCGGCGCGGCGCTGTTCTATCTGGTCAGCTCGACCCTGGCGTTGAGCGCGTTGTTCCTGCTCGCCGAGCTGATCGAGCGTTCCCGTTCGGCCAATGAAATGCCGCTGTTCGACGACGGCGACCTGCTGCCACGTCCGATGGAATCCCTGCAACCGCCCAAAGGCATCAACCTCGACGACGAACAGAAAGCCGTGGTCGGTCAGGTGATTCCCTGGACCGTGGCGTTCCTCGGCTTGAGCTTCATTGCCTGCGCGCTGCTGATCATCGGCATGCCGCCGCTGTCCGGGTTTATCGGTAAACTCAGCCTGCTGAGCGCCCTGCTCAATCCGCTGGGGCTGGGCAACGGCGCTGATGAACCAGTGTCGAACGCAGCGTGGGGTTTACTGGCGTTGTTGATCCTGTCCGGGCTGGCGTCGCTGATTGCCTTCTCGCGCCTGGGGATCCAGCGTTTCTGGACACCCGAAGAACGGCCTTCACCGTTGCTGCGCCGCTTCGAATGCGTGCCGATCATCGTCCTGCTGGGGCTGAGCGTTGCACTGACCTTCAAGGCCGAACCGCTGCTGCGTTACACCCAAGCGGCCGCTAATGCGTTGAACAATCCGCAGCAATACGTCATGGCGGTGCTGGGTACGCGCGTGGTGCCGAGCCCTGAAGCCAGGGCGGCGATGCTGGAGGTGCAGCCATGAAGCGTGTGTTTCCGGCACCGTGGTTGTCGCTGGCATTGTGGCTGTTGTGGCTGGTGCTGAACCTGTCGATGAGCCCCGGCAACCTGTTGCTCGGCGCGGTATTGGGGTTCTGCGCGCCGCTGATGATGCGCAAGCTGCGGCCGCTGCCGATCCGCATTCGTCGGCCCGGTGTAATCCTGCGGTTGTTCTTTCTGGTCGGTCGCGACGTGCTGGTGTCCAACCTGGTCGTGGCCTGGGGCGTACTCAACGCCGGTCGCCGCCCACCGCGCTCGCGTTTCGTCAAAGTGCCGCTGAACTTGCGCGATGCCAACGGCCTCGCGGCGCTGTCGATGATCTGCACGGTGGTGCCCGGCACGGTCTGGTCGGAACTGGCGCTGGACCGCAGCATCCTGTTGCTGCACGTGTTCGATCTGGACGATGAAGCGCTGTTCATCGAGCACTTCAAGGCGACCTATGAGCGCCCCTTGATGGAGATCTTCGAATGAGCGAATTGCTGTCGAACGCGATCCTGCTGAGCCTGTTCATTTTTTCCCTGGCAATGATCCTGACCCTGATTCGCCTGTTCAAAGGCCCGTCGGCCCAGGACCGGGTTCTGGCGCTGGACTACCTGTACATCATTGCAATGCTGATGATGCTGGCGCTGGGCATTCGTTATGCCAGTGACACGTACTTCGAGGCGGCGCTGCTGATCGCCCTGTTCGGCTTCGTCGGCTCGTTTGCCCTGGCCAAATTCCTGCTGCGTGGCGAGGTGATCGAATGAACGCGGAACTGTCTTTGTGGGTTGAAATTCCCGTGGCGATCCTGCTGGTGCTTGGCAGCGTGTTTGCGCTGATCGGCGCCATTGGCCTGGTGCGCATGAAGGATTATTTTCAGCGCATGCACCCGCCAGCGCTGGCTTCGACCCTGGGTGCGTGGTGTGTGGCACTGGCGTCGATCATTTACTTTTCGGCACTCAAGTCTGGGCCGGTGCTGCATGCCTGGCTGATTCCGATCCTGTTGTCGATCACGGTGCCGGTGACCACGCTGCTGCTGGCGCGGGCGGCGCTGTTTCGCAAGCGCATGGCAGGAGATGATGTGCCAGCGGAAGTAAGTAGCCGGCGCACGGAAAGCGGGAGTTAATTCAGAGGTTTGTGTTGGATGTCAGGGCCTCTTCGCGGGCAAGCCTCGCTCCTACAGGTTTTGCGCGATCCTGTAGGAGCGAGGCTTGCCCGCGAAGCTTTTCAGATCCAGGCAACTGCCAACAATCCAGCCCCCAACACCACACACAACGGCGAATACGCCCACGTATCGAGCCGGGCAAACTTCGAATCCTTGACCTGCTTGAAGAACCCGACCAGATTCGAATCGCCGATCGCCCGGGCAAACATCAGCATCGCAATGGCGCTGATCACCCATTGCAATGCCCAGTGCTGCACCGCCGGCAAGTACAGCCCGACCCGCAGACACACCAGCATCGCAATCAACAGCAATCCCACCGCGACCAGTAACGTGGCAAAACCCGACGGCTTGAACGCCGGTCTGGGTTCCCCGCCACCCTCTGGCGATATTCGCGGGACCGCCGCCTCGCTTCCCAACTTGCCACCCGCCGCCCAGTACAGGTGGATCAGGCTGATCAACAGAAAGATGGAAGCCATCCCTTGCGCGATCATCAGGCTCATATTCAGACATCCAGCGTGAAATGTCGCAGCAGGATGAACCTCCTTGAACGTTTTTGTAAGGGTATTTGTCATCGACGGTGATAAAGTGCCGCTCCATGAAAATCGCCCGAACTGATCGCACATTGATGGCCTGGATGCTTTATTGCTGCGTCCTGTTCAACGTGTTCGCGTGCAGTATCGGTCACGGGCAAATGGTCGGGATGCAGCTCAACGGCATCGGCGGCCAGTTCTGTACGGTGGATCCCGCCACCCAGGCGCCAGTCTCCCCGAACTCCTCCGACGACAACCTGCCGACCCTGTCCAAGGCCTTCGGTTGCCCGCTGTGTTCCACCGGAGGCATGGGCCCGGCGCTCAACTCCAGCCTGACCCTGGCGATCCTCCCGGAGCAACACAGCCCGCCCTTGGCCGTTGTCGCCAACGCCGACCTCCCTTCCCGCTTCACCTGGCCCTCGGCCAATCCCCGCGCCCCGCCGCTCGCCTGAATTTCTTAGCCTTTTCCGATCAGCCCACTGCGCCAACGCGTGGCGTTCGCCTGTGCGCTGTTTCCTAGTCAAGCATTCAGGATTCATCGATGAAACACGTCTCTTTGTTAGTAAACCCGTTACTGGCGAGCCTGTTCGGCTGCCTCTCTGTTAATGCCTGGGCACAATCCACCGTCGACCTCGCGCCGATTACCATTGATGGCGAAGCGACGACCGAGCCAGGGCTGAGCCTCGATCAATCCAGCGGCATGGCCTCGCGCCTGGGGTTGAGCGTGCGGGAAACCCCGGCGTCGGTGGCCATTGCCAACCGCAACGACATCGAGCGCCACGGCGCGCAAAACTTCCAGGACGCTGCCAACACCTTGCCCGGCGTCAATGCCAGCGCACCGCCAGGATTCGGCGGATTCGTCTCCTATCGCGGGTTCACCAGCAGCCAGATCACCCAGATGTTCAACTGCATCAACGTCTCCGGCGGCCTCGCCCGGCCAGTGGATGCGTGGATTTATGACCGGGTCGAACTGGTGGGCGGTCCGTCGTCGCTGATCAATGGCGCCGGCTCCGTGGGTGGATCATTGAACTACGTGACCAAACTCGCGACCCGCGAAGAGCAAGCGGTCGAAGGTCGTGTCAGCTACGGGACTTATGACACCACCGAGACCGCGTTCGGCCTCAACCACGCGCTCAGCGAGGCCGGCGCTGATGTGCAGCACTACGCGCGGCTCGACGTCAGCCACAACACCGGCAATGGCTACATTGACCGTCAGGAGCGCGATGCCTGGAGTGTCGCGTTCTCGCTGCTCAGCGACCTGACGCCCAACCTGTCCCACACCCTGGCGCTGGAATATCAGGATGAGCACGAAGACAGTCCTTACTGGGGCACACCCGTTCTCAACCCCAAGGCCGGCGAACTGAAAATCGACAAACACAACCGTTTCAACAACTACAACGTCGAGGACGGCCGCTACGAGCAGCGCACGATCTGGGTTCGCTCGATCATCGACTACCGAATCAACGACAGCACCACCCTGCGCAACACCCTGTACCACCTCGACAGCCAGCGCGATTACCGCAACCTCGAAACCTATCAGTACAACGCCGACAACAGCGCGGTGAACCGGTCCACGGCGTATCAGGTCCGGCATCAAGGCGAACAGAACGGCAACCAGTTCGAGCTGCGCCACGACAACACGCTGTTTGGCCTGGACACCACCTGGTCCGGCGGTTTCGAGTACAAGGTCAACCAGACCACCAACTCGCCGTTGAACGTCAAAGGCGCCAGCACCGTCGACCCGAACAACTTCCAGCCGGGGCACTTCTATGACATCCCCGGCACCAACCCGGGGTTTGTCAGCGATAAGACCAACGAGGTGACGACCAAAGCCCTGTTCGCCGAAAACCGTCTGGCGCTGACCGACAAACTGACGTTGCTGAGCGGCCTGCGTTACGACGACATCGACCTGGACGTGACCAATCACCGGGTCGTGACCGCCAGCAATCCACGGCATTTGAAACGTAGCTGGGAGCCAGTGACCGGACGGCTCGGCCTGACCTACCAGTTCATTCCTTCCGCCAACGTCTACGTGCAATACAGCACCGCCGCGGAACAGCCCAACGGCACGCAGGATTTCGACGTGTCGACCGGCAAGCAATGGGAGGTCGGCAGCAAGTTCGATTATCTGGACGGGCGCGGTTCAGCAACAGTCGCGGCGTACACGATCGAGCGCAAGGATTTCGCCGTGACCGATCCGCTGGACCCGACCCTCAGCATTCCCGTGGGTCAGCAGACATCGAAGGGGATTGAATTGGCCAGTTCGTTGCGGATCACCGACAAGCTGTTGGTCGAGGGCAACTTCGCCTGGGTCGATGCGCAGTACGACGAATTCACCGAGAAGAATGCGGCAGGCGTGGTGGTTTCACGCAAGGGCAACACGCCGACCAACGTGCCGGACCGGGTAGGCAATCTGTGGCTGACCTATGACTTCTCGCCGCAATGGCAAGGGGGTGTCGATGCGCGTTACGTGGCCTCGGTGTTTGCCGACAGCGCGAACTCCATGACTGTGCCGTCGTACACGCTCTTCGGCACGTTCCTCAGTTACAAGGTCGACCGGCACACTACCGTCACCGGCCGGGTGCGAAACCTGACCAATGAGGTGTATGCCGAGTTTGCGCATGTGTCGCCGGCGTACTACCTCGGGACACCGCGGACTTTTGAAGTGGCGGTGCAGACGAGGTTTTAAAAGCAAAAGCAAAAGCTTCGTCGGAACGCCGCCCGGAGCAAGCCCGCTCCCACAGTGGACCGCGTACTCCTGTGGGAGCGGGCTTGCTCGCGAAGGCGGCATCAGCGCCCATGTATCACTTCAGCTCAGCAGAAACTTTATCCGCCACATCCTTCGGCAACCACGCCTGCCACACCTCCGGGTGCGCCCTCATGAACGCCTCCGCCGCTTGCCGTGGCGGGGTGTGTTTTTCGCTCATTTCAGCCAGTGCCTTGTTCAACGGGTCGATCGGAAAATCGACCTTGCTGAAGAAATCGGCAATCTGCGGATACTGTTTCTGGAATGGCGTGGACACGCCGATCGACAGCTTCGAGGCCAGCGAGCGTGTCGGTTTCGGATTGGGATTATCAGCGTCCGTCAGGGTTTTCCAGGCTTCGGCATCAAACGGCGGTTCCTCCAGCTGAATCAGCTTGAAGCGCCCGAGCAACGGCGTCGGTGACCAGTAATAAAACAGCACCGGCTTGCCACGACGGATCGACGAACTGATCTCTGCATCCAGCGCTGCCCCGGAACCGCTGCGGAAATTCACGTAGCTGTCGTTCAGGCCATAGGCGGTGAGTTTCTGCTTGTTCACCACCTCCGACGTCCAGCCAATCGGGCTGTTGAGAAAGCGTCCCTTGCCCGGGCTTTCCGGATCGCTGAACACATCCTTGTACTTGGGCAGATCGCTGACACTGCGCAAACCCGGGGCCAGCGGCTTGATGCCCTTGGCCGGGTCGCCCTTGATCACATATTCGGGCACCCACCAGCCTTCAGTCGCGCCCTTGACCGTATCGCCCAGGCTCACGACTTTGCCCTCGGCTTCAGCCTTGACCCAGACCGGACTGCGACCGGCCCACTCTTCGCCAATGACCTGAATGTCATTGTTGGCCAGTGCGGTTTCCAGGGTGATGGTGGTCCCAGGCAAGGTATCGGTAGGCAGGCCGTAGCCCTTCTCGACGATAATCCGCAGGATGTCGGTGATCAGGCTGCCACTTTCCCAGTTCAGGTCGGCGAAGTGGATCGGCGCCTGAGCTGCGGATACCGAAACGGGCGAACTCAAAACACCCAACGTGGCCAGGGCAACGGCCAGCAACCGTCGAAATCCTTTCATGCTTTTGCACCTCGTGCTGTTCACAGCAATAGCAGGATGGCCTGACAGAAGACCGCAAGCCTCTGAATACTCAGTCAACTGACTGTAGTAGAGGTTCCTGCTTTCGAGGGGCGTGATTTAATTTTCGGAAGTTTCCTGCAAACGTGCCAGCTCTCTTCTTACCATGCTGGCGTACGCCGCCGGGCGCAGCGTGTAGATCTGTGACGCGACCCAACTCAGCCAGCCTCCCTGCAGAACAGCCTTCTGCTCGAACAGCCGCCGCGCTTCGACTTGCGCGCTGGCCTGATTCTGTTCGTGGAAATCGGCGCGGGTCAGGGTCATTACTCGCTGGCCTTGAACGTGACCAGTTCGCCCTTGCGCCACTTGGCGGCTTTGGCGGTCACGGCTTTCAGGGTTTTGGTCAGGCCTTCCTGCAATTGCTGGTGGGCGGCGAAGACCATCACCACGCTATGACCTTCCTTGAACACAATCGCGTGACCGTCTGCGGTGGTGACAAAAGCGTAATCGCCCAGCCCGTACACCGTCAGTTTGATTTCACGGAACTTGATGTCGAGTTTGCCACCTTCACGACTGGGCAATACCGAAGCGCTGAAATGATCACCGACCTTGAGCTTGAGCCCTGGCTTGTCATCGACGACCAACGCCTCTTCGGTATCGATCTCGGCAATGTAAATGCCTTCGGCGTTTTGTTCGGTGATGTAAACGAAACGTGACTGGAACTGTTTAACCAGCTTTGCGCGCAAATCACCCAGCACGAACAAAGCATGCATATCGAGATTACTTACTGCCAAGGAAACATCCCCACATCTGAAATTGATGCCGCACGCAGAAAAAGCGCACAGCAGAAAAAAGCGGCCATGCCGAAGTTTTACCGTAAGACCCGAATTGAAATCCTGAGCCGAGCAGAGTGCTCATGCCTCGCGAGGTCAGTGAGATTACTGGAATACCCCTCGCGCCGTCCTCTGTGAAAGTCGTCAGGTGTTGAAGGAAAACGCCCTTCTTGCAGCCAGAGGAAACCGGATTACCAACTTTAGGGAAAATTCTCTCTAAAAAAAGCACTTTTCCGACATATCGCCAGTAAAAAATTGCTTTAGATGAACACCATTCGCCAACCGGTGTTGGTGATTCTAGAGCAGCCATGCTCACCGAGACTACCCAAAACGACGTACACACGTCGGCAAAACAATGAAAAGGACTTCACATGTGCACCATGACTCACTTCGCTTCCTCCCAGGCAACGCGCGTAAACAGCTCCGACCCCATACACCCGGCGATGTTCCAGGCCCAAGAGTTGCAGCCTGAAAGCCTTCCGTTGCCGCGCTTTCAGGTGGTGCTGGCGGGTAATGCCTTCTTTCATATCAAGGAAATTTCCACGGGTCGTGTAAGAGGTTTCCGTGGCTGCCATAACGAAGCCTGCGCCCTCGCCCGCTCACTTGAGTCATGCGACTGACGTATACATCCGCGCTCATGCCTATAGACGTTTCGTCACACCGGCGACTTAACTCAGCCGCCGGCAGGCAACTACTGCCATACTGCCCGGCCAATGAAATCCGTCTTCATGACGGACGGCGTTCAATACAACAACATATTTCCAAGGGAAGGCAGCTACGTGACGGAATTTGATATCGGTGAGTTTTTTATCCGGGGCGAAGCCAAAGAGGTTGAAGGCGAATTCCAGGCTGTCATTGTCATGCGCCCCAAACCGCCGTTGACCAAGGAGACGTATCACCAAATCGAGAAGGATCGCTGGTTCAAGACCTCGGAATTAGCCGCCGTTGCCGCCCAGGAAGCTGCCAAAGCGCTGAAACTTGCCGTCGATAACGGTGCATTGAAAGCCTGATCCACGGATTTGCCGTCTATGCTCTCTCCTGCTTTCCAAATCGCTTTCGAACTCCTGACGCGCGGCCCCCTCAGATGCAATGAAGCCGCACCTCAGATCGCGACCGCAAGGAGATAAAGATGGATTCACCTACACACGACTTGAAAGGTTTGTTCGACCAGCTCGGCCTGGATTCCAGCGAGAAAGCCATCGACGATTTCATCGCCCGCCATTCGCCTTTGGCCGACGACAAGAAATTGATCGATGCCGAGTTCTGGACGCCGCAACAAGCCGGCTTCCTCAAAGAACAATTACGTGAAGACGCCGATTGGGCGCGGGTGGTCGACGACCTGAACCTGCGTATGCATCAGGTTCACTAGCCAGCATCCCGTTCAGCGCTCACATCCCCCTGTAGGAGCTGTCGAGTGAAACGAGGCTGCGATCTTTTGATCTTCGCTTTTAAAAGCAAGATCAAAAGATCGCAGCCTCGTTTCACTCGACAGCTCCTACAGGGTCATCTCTAGCGCGGACTCTCGGGCTTGTAACCCAATCTTAATCCACCCCAATGCCTGCCTTTAAGCATGATCGGCACCGATAGGTCGTGCATCAGTTCGCCAGTGTCGCGGGTGTAGGTCTGCAACAACACCGGCTGTTGATGGCTGCCGCAGCGGATGCCGGTGCGGTCGGCGAATTTTCGCTTGGTGCGGTTTTGCACCGTATCTGGCGTGGCAGCATCGGTTCCTGGATGGCCGGCAAGACTTGATCGGTGTAGCGATCGAAGCGCGTCTGAAACTTGGCGGGACTGGTGTTCGGGCGACCAGCACCCGCATTCCCCTGTAGGAGCTGTCGAGTGAAACGAGGCTGCGATCTTTTGATCTTCGCTTTTAAAAGCAAGATCAAAAGATCGCAGCCTCGTTTCACTCGACAGCTCCTACAGGTTCACCTCTAGCGCGGACTCTCGGGTTTGTGCCCCAACCGCAATCCACCCCAATGCCTGCCTTTAAGCATGATCGGCACCGATAGGTCGTGCATCAGTTCGCCAGTGTCGCGCGTGTAGGTCTGCAACAACACCGGCTGTTGATGGCTGCCGCAGCGGATGCCGGTGCGGTCGGCGAATTTGCGCTTGGTGCGGTTTTGCACCGTATCTGGCGTGGCAGCAGCGGTTCCTGAATGGCCGGCAAGACTTGATCGGTGTAGCGATCGAAGCGCGTCTGAAACTTGGCGGGACTGGTGTTCGGGCGACCAGCACCCGCATTCCCCTGTAGGAGCTGTCGAGTGAAACGAGGCTGCGATCTTTTGATCTTCGCTTTTAAAAGCAAGATCAAAAGATCGCAGCCTCGTTTCACTCTACAGCTCCTACAGGTTCACCTCTAGCGCGGACTCTCGGGTTTGTACCCCAACCGCAATCCACCCCAATGCCTGCCTTTAAGCATGATCGGCACCGAGAGGTCGTGCATCAGTTCGCCAGTGTCGCGCGTGTAGGTCTGCAACAACACCGGCTGTTGATGGCTGCCGCAGCGGATGCCGGTGCGGTCGGCGAATTTGCGCTTGGTGCGGTTTTGCACCGTATCGATCTGCGCATCGCCGGTCAGCGGCTGGCTGAAGATGGTGTTATGGGTGGGCACGTAACCCTGCTGGGTGCAGGCGATGGCAAACACCAAGCCTTCATGGCGTGGCAGCAGCGGTTCCTGAATGGCCGGCAAGACTTGATCGGTGTAGCGATCGAAGCGCGTCTGAAACTTGGCCGGACTGGTGTTCGGAATTGGCTGGTAATTGCGATCGAACAGGTCATCGAGGCTGACCCGACCCTGGTCGATATCCGCTTCGAAGCGCGCCGCAATCTGGCTCGCGCCTTCGCGGGCCAGGTCATAAATCCTTTGGTAGTAGTCATCCAGCCCGACTTCGGCGAGGCGTTCGCTGATGGTTTCGGCCTGACCTTCCATTTGCACGGCAGCCTGAGCCAGACGCTTTGTCTGCTGGTCACTGACCGCCAGGTCACTGCGCATCTGTTCGATGGCATGAAACAGGCTGTCGAGCTGTTCGCGGTTGGTGTCCGCCCCCTTGGCAATCTCCCCGACTTGATGCTCAACGCCAGCGGCCAGACGCGCAATGTTTTCCAGGTGCTGGCCGGTGTGTTCGACCTGCTCGACGCCGATGTCGAGGTCGCTGGACAGTTGGCGGATCTGCTCCACCACCTGCGCCGTACGTTGCTGGATATCGGCGACCATCTCCCCGACTTCGCCAGTCGCCGTCGCCGTGCGCGCCGCCAGACCGCGAACCTCATCCGCCACCACCGCAAACCCACGGCCATGTTCCCCGGCCCGGGCCGCTTCGATTGCGGCGTTCAAGGCCAGCAGGTTGGTCTGGCTGGCAATGGACTGAATCACCAGGGTGACCCGTTGAATATCGTCACTGCGCAGGCTCAGGGCCTCAATCAGTTCGCGGCTGTTACTAGCGCGCTGGCTGAGCTGATGCATGCGGCTGATGGACTCGATCAGTTCCGTGCGCCCTGCTGCGCTGCTCTGATGAGCTTCGCTGGCGGCACCGAGGGCTTCGCGGCTGAGCTTGGAAGTGGCTTGTTCGGTCGAGATCATTACTTCGGCGTTGCTGACGATTTGCGCCGCCGCGTCGAGTTGTGATTGCAGTTTGTCCGCCAGTTGCTTGACCGAAAAGGCGACGCCTGCGGCCGACAAGGCGTTATGACTGGTGGTGTAGGAAAGATCGCGAGTCAACTCAGCGATGGCGCTGGCGCCGTCCGCCGGGGTTGCTTCGGGATTGGCGCGCGTGCGCAGGCGAGGCAGCCAGATCACCAGCACCGCCAATGGCAAACAAAGGTAAAGCGACCAGCCACCCAGCGCCATGCCGCACAGCAAGAGCATCAAGGCGATGCTTTGCAGGGTTGGCGCCAGCCAAAGGTTTTTCGGCAAAAACACTGGTGCAGGCACTGCCGCAACCAGAGATCCGTCTCTCGTCATCTTCGTCACCCCAAGGTTCTTCTAATTGTTGTGCATGCATTAAACGCCACTACAAGGCCATTATCTATGGTCCATTAGTAGTGGGCGTTGCAGCAGATCAATAGAAGTTCGCAAGATTTTGCAGACGCAAAAAAGCATCGCGGGCAAGCCTCGCTCCTACAGGTTCATCGTGAACCGTGGAAGCGGGATTGCCCGCGATGCGGGGCGCTACGAAATCAGGCCTGACGCTGGTGCTTGTCGATCTGTTCGTGACGCTCTTGAGCTTCGATGCAGTACTTGGTGGTCGGGCTGATCAGCAGGCGTTTCAGGCCGATGGCCTCGCCGCTGTCGTCGCACCAGCCGAAGCTGTCTTCTTTGATGCGTTCCAGAGCCTGTTCCAACTGAGGCAGCATGCGCTGGTCGCGATCGATCGCGTTCACCAGCCAGGTGCGCTCTTCTTCGACGGAAGCTGCGTCGGCCGGATCGGCTGGGGTGTCCAGGCTCTCGATGGCGATGCGGTTCTGTTCGATGCGCTCATGGGTTTCGACTTTCATGTTCTGCAACAGCTCGGAGAAGAAAGCATGTTGCTCGGCATTCATGTAGTCATCCGCCGGCATGGCCAGCAACTTGTCCTTTGTCATTGATATCTCTATAAAAAAACGTGCATTAAGGCGAATTAGGGAGCGTTCCGGCGGACCAGGTCTGGCCGTCGCAAAGGCGCCGTTTATTCCAAGCGCCACCCGGCACTCAATTTACGAGGGCCGGCAGTCTAAGGCCGACTTGAGGCCTCAGCAACTGAAAAGACAGCGAATTTGTCCGACAAAGCCCGGAAAGTGCTCTATGGCAGCCTTTGCGGTGATTATCGGAGTGCGTTTATAGCAAGAAATTCAATCGAGCGGCTGTATAGAGAAGACAAACGGCTGCGCCACGCGGGTCAGGCGTGGCGCATTGGCTGTCTGTTCTACGACTCAGCGCTTGAGTTTACGCTTGTTGCGGTATTGGTCGATCACCACCGCCACCACAATAATCAGTCCCTTGATGATGTCCTGAATATACGCATCCACCCCGACAAAGGTAAACCCGCTGGCCATCACCCCGAGAATCAACGCACCAATCACGGTGCCAGTGATGCGCCCGACGCCGCCGGCCAAGCTGGTGCCGCCGATCACGGCCGCAGCAATCGCATCCAGCTCATAAGACATGCCCATCCCGGCCTGCCCGGTCGCGGCACGCGCCGAGGCCACCACCCCCGCCAGCCCGGCCAGCAACCCGGCGATGCTATAGACGATCACCAGATGCCGCTTGACGTTGATCCCCGAGGTGCGCGCCGCCTGCATGTTGCCGCCAATGGCGTAGGTGTACTTGCCGTACTTGGTGTAACGCAGGGCGATGTGAAAGATCACCGCGACCACCAGGAAAATGATCACCGGCATGGCGCCATGTCCGATGGCCGTGTAGGAATCCGAAAGCATGCTCACCGGCTGGCCTTCGGTGTAGTAACGCGCCAGGCCACGCGCCGAGACCATCATGCCGAGGGTGGCAATGAACGGCGGAATCCCGGTGATGGCAATGATGCTGCCGTTGATCGCGCCCGCCAGCAGTCCGACGCCGAGCCCGGCGATCACCGGTATCCATACCGGCAAGTCAGTCAGCGACGGAAACACCGCCCGGGCAAAGTCCGAGGTCTGCGCCAGGCTGGCAGCGATCATCGCCGACAAGGCCAGCACTGAGCCGGAGGACAGGTCGATACCGGTGGTGATGATCACTTGGGTCACGCCAATCGCCAGCAGGCCGATGATCGACACTTGCAGGATCATCAGCACCAGGCGCTGGGAGTTCATCAGGAAGCTCTGGTCGCGCACGATCCAGCCGAACACTTCGAAGACCAGGCCGATACCAATCAGCACCAGGAAAATACTCAACTCGGTCGGAAAGCGCCGGCGACTCTTGACCGGTGCCGTTGCTGGCTTGTTTTCCAGTATCGCGTTCATAACCCACCTTCAATAGAAATCTGTGTGGCGAGGGAGCTTGCCTTAGTGAACCGCGGACATGCCCGAGGCCAGTTGCATGACTCGTTCCTGGGTCGCTTCGCTGCGGTCGAGGGTTCCCATCAGGTCGCCCTCGTGCATGACCATCACCCGGTCGCTCATGCCGAGCACTTCCGGCAGCTCCGAGGAAATCATGATCACCGCCATGCCTTCGCTGGCGAGGTATGAGATGAGCCGGTAAATCTCGGCCTTGGCGCCGACATCGATGCCGCGGGTTGGCTCGTCGAGGATCAGGATCCGTGGATTGGTCATCAGCCAGCGCGCCAGCAAGGCTTTCTGCTGGTTACCGCCGGACAAGGTGTCGATGCACTGTTCAAGCGACGGGGTTTTCACCCGCAGCTTCTTGCACATGTCTTCGCACAACACGCGCAAGGCTTTCTGCTGGATGAAGCCGTGGCCGGCGTAATGCGGCAGCACCGCCATTTCCATGTTCTCCAGCACCGACAGGCACGGGAACAGGCCGCTGAGCTTGCGATCCTCGGTCAGCAACGCGAAGCCCTTCTGGATCGCCATGTGCGGATCGCTGATGCGCACCACTTCGCCATCCAGACGAATCTCGCCACCGTCACTCGGGGTGATGCCGAAAATCGCTTCTGCGACATTGGTGCGGCCCGAGCCCATCAACCCGGCGATGCCGAGGATCTCGCCCGCATGCAGGTCGAAGGACACGCCTTTGAAAATACCGTCCAGCTTGAGGTCGCGCACCGACAGCAGCAGATCGCCGATGGGCTTCTCGCGCACCGGGAACAACTGGCTCAGCTCGCGGCCGACCATCATCGAAATCAGGCTGTCGCCATCCATGCTGTCGGCCCGTTGCAGGCCAATGTAGGCGCCGTCGCGGAACACCGCCACTTCATCGGCGATGGCGAACACTTCGTTCATTTTGTGGGTGATGTAGATGATGCCTTTGCCCTGGCTCTTGAGGTCGGCAATGATCGAGAACAGGTGCGCAACTTCCTTGTCGGTAATGGCCGAGGTCGGTTCGTCCATGATCAGAATGTCGGAGTCGTAAGACACCGCCTTGGCGATCTCGACCATCTGCCGTTCGGCGATGCTCAGGTTGCCGACCTGCTCTTCCGGGTCGAGGTTGATCCGCAGGCGTTCGAGCAGTTTCGCAGTGCAGCGGTGCATCTCGCGGTGGTCGATCATGTGCAGGCTGTTGAGCTGCTCGCGGCCGATCCAGATGTTCTCGGCGATGCTCATGTGCGGCATCAAATTGAGTTCCTGGTGGATCATCGCGATCCCGGCCTGCAGCGCGGCCAGCGGCGTGTCGAACACCACCGGCTTGCCGCGAAGGCGCAGTTCGCCAGCGTCCGGCTGGTAGATGCCGGCGATGATTTTCATCAGGGTCGATTTGCCCGCGCCGTTTTCGCCCATCAGCGCCAACACGGAACCGGGACGAACCCGCAGCTGCACGTCGGACAACGCCACCACACCGGAAAAACCCTTGCTGACGTTGATGATCTCCAGCAGGTACGGCTCATCGACGGATGTTGCGGTTGGCTGGATACCCACCAACGGGGTGCTCGAAGCAGTCGCTGAAGCGAACATGATCAGGTACTCCATCAGCAAGGTCGCGGTGGCAACCTTGCGTGCTTATTGTTGTTATGGGGCGGACGGCTATTTGAACGTGTCGACGTTTTGCGGAGTGATCAAGCGATATGGCACCCACACAGCCTGTTCAACCGGCTCGTTTTTGGCCATTTTCACAGCGGTGTCGATGGAGCCGTCGGCCTGACCTTTCGCGTCCTGGAATACCGAGACCGCCAGGCTGCCTTTCTTGATCGCGTTCAAGCCGTCCGGCGTACCGTCGACGCCAGCGATCAGCACACTGCCCTTGTCGACGCCGGCCTGTTGTAGGGCCATCGCGGCACCAATGGCCATTTCGTCGTTGTTGGCCACGACCGCATCGAACTTGCGGCCCTGGGTCAGCCAGTCGTTGACCAGGGTCATGCCTTTGTCCCGCAGCCAGGTGCCGGTCTGTTCTTGCTCGATCTTGATGTTCGGGTATTTGGCCAGCACCTCTTTCACGCCTTTGGTGCGGTTGGTGGTGGAGTTGTTCGCGAGGTCGCCCAGCAGAATCACGATGTCACCCTTGCCACCCATCTTGTCGGCCAGGTATTGCATCTGCATTTCACCGGCCTCCAGGTCGTTGGAGGCTACCGTGACCACGCCTTTGGGCAGCTTCAGGTCATCCGGGCGGCGGTTGACGTAGACCAGCGGGATGCCGGCCTTGACGGCGGCTTCGGTGATTTTCCTGGTGGCGGCGGTGTCCACCGGGTTGACCACGATGGCATCGACTTTCTGGCTGATGAAGCTTTCGACCTGGCTCAACTGCTTGACCACGTCGCTGCGGGCGTCTTCGAATTGCAGCTGCACGCCGTCGGGATAGGACTTGGCTTTCTTGTCCATGGATTCACGCAGGTAGGTCAGCCAGGTGTCATCGAACTGAGACATGCTGACGCCGATCTTCATGTCGGCGAGGGCAGCACCACTGGCGAACATCAGGGACAAGGCCAGTGAGGCAAAACGGATCTTGGTCTTCATGAAAAGTCTTTCTCCACATTCTTGTTGGTTTTATGGATGAGGCGTGACGATTTTCAGTAAGCAGGCAAGCGGGAAAGCTGTGAAAACGAGCGAGAGGCAGTTCGCTGGAAATGACTTTATTGGAATATTATTTCTATATCAACTCATTTTAGAATTTTATTCTAATTTTGCTCCATGGCTCTCAAACGGCCCCAATTCCACCACCTGACGCCGCTCGAAACTCAGCCGCGCAGCGTCTAGAACGCGGGTGGTCGCCAGTGCATCACGGGCGTCCACAGGCAGTGGGCCACCGCTCTGTAACGCGGTTTGTAGCTGCAAATAGAACTGGTTCCAGCAGCCACGCTCCGACGGAACGCGTTCGCGCACTTCGCCCTGTTCGAACCAGCCCCAGCGCCGATGCTCTTCCACGCCCCAGCGCTCACCCTCGGATTTCGGCGAGAGCCCGGCGAGCGCCGACACTTCTTGCCCGTCCAGGCCATCGACGCTGTAACACCCCTGAGTGCCGGTCACGCGGAAACGCGGGCCCGGGGTGTTTTGCAGGCAACTGCCGCCCAGGTGCGAGATCACTCCGTTGGCGTGGGTCAGGGACATAAAGAAGCCGTTGTCGAAGACCTGGCCTTTTTCCAGGTGATCCAGCTCGGCGTAGACACGGCTCACCGGGCCGAACAGCAGCAGCGCCTGATCCACCAGATGACTGCCCAGGTCGCGAAGGAAGCCACCGCCACTGCCGTTGTTCACCGATTGCGGCGAATAACGTTCGATCCGCGATTCGAAGCGAGTGACGTGGCCCAAGGCACCGGACTCGATGAGTTTGCGCACGGTGAGGAAGTCCGAGTCCCAGCGACGGTTCTGGTAGACGCTGAGCTGCACGCCCTGGCGCTCGGCCATGGTGATCAGGGTCTGGGCTTGCTGCGCATCGGCGGCGAACGGCTTGTCGCTGACCACCGCCACGCCGTGTTCGATGCCGTCGAGCACCAACGCCGGGCGACCTTTGAGCGGTGTGGAAATCACCAGCACATCGACGCCGGCTTCCACCAGTTGGCCGATGCTGTCGAAGGCCGGCACGCCCGGGTACTCGGCTGCCAGTAGTTGTCGGCGTTCCGGGGAACGGGTGACCACGCCCACGAACTTCGCCGCTGGCAGACTGCTGATCAGCGGAGCATGGAAAAAGCGGCCGCCATGGCCGTAACCGACAAGTCCGATGCGCATGATTCAACTCCTTCTTATTGTTATCACCTCTGCCCCTGAAGGAGCTGTCGAGTGAAACGAGGCTGCGATCTTTTGATCTTTGATTTTTAAAAACAAGATCAAAAGATCGCAGCCTCGTTTCACTCGACAGCTCCTACAGGGGTTGGGGTCAGGCGTAGAAGTGGGGGCGGTCTGGGAGGGAGACTTTTACAATTGCCCCGCTGTTTTGGGCTTCGATGCAGGCGTCTGCGGCGACGGCGGCGGCGAAGCCATCCCATGCTGATGGGCCGCCGACTTGCCCGGCGCGCACGCCATCAATAAACGCCTGCAACTCCACGTCATAGGCCGCGATAAACCGATCCTTCCAGTCCATCAGAATCGCGTTGGACAGCTTCGCCCCGCTGCGCAGCTGAACCTGGGATGGCTCCGGCAGTTTGGCGATACCGGTCTCCCCCACTACTTCGCATTGGATGTCGTAGCCGTACTGGCAATTGACGAACACTTCCACATCGATCCGCGTGCCCTTGGCGGTTTCCAGCAACACAATCTGCGGGTCTTTCAAATGCGCGAGGGCCTTGCTGCTCTTGCGTGGGAACACCACTTGTACGGACACGTAATCGTCGTCGAGCAACCAGCGCAGCACGTCGAGTTCATGGATCAGCGTGTCGGTGATCGCCATGTCGGTCTTGTAGTTCTCGCCCACGGTCGGGTTGCGATGGGCGCAGTGGAGCATCAGCGGTTCGCCGATCTGGCCGCTGTCGATGACTTTTTTAAGTGCGCGATAACCTTCGTCATAGGGGCGCATGAAACCGACCTGAACCAAGCGCTTGCCGTGAGCCACTTCGGCCTCGACGATGTTGCGGCAGCCTTCAGCGGTGACGGCCAGCGGCTTCTCGCAGAACACCGGTTTACCCGCGGCAATCGCTGCCAGCACAAACGCTTCGTGGCTCGGGCCCCAGGAGGTGACGAGGATTGCCTCGACTTCCGGCGCGTTGATCAGCGCGTGGCCGTCCGGGTAGACCTCGGCGGTCAGTTTCAGGTCGGCAACGACCTTGGCCGCTTGTTGCAAATTGATGTCGGTGACGGCGACCACCTGGCTGTTGAGCAAGGTCTGGCTGCAACGACGAATGTGATCCTGGCCGATGGCTCCGGTGCCGATGACACCTAACTTTAATGACATGTAAGGACTCCTTGGTGTTCGATTCAGGGCAATCAGTACTGACGGGCCTTGGCCAGTCGTTCATTCAGGGTCTTGGCTACTTCATTGGTGCGGGCGCTGGTGGAGACTTGCGCCACGCCGACCCGCCACCACGACAGGTAGCCATGAATCATGGTTTTGGGCAGAACCTTGATGTCGATCAGTGTCGACACGGTCTGCAAGCGCGCATCCACCAGCGCGGCTTTCAGCTCGTCAGCGGTGTTCACTTTGTAAGTCTTGCAGCCGTAGGCCGCCGCGCTCATGGCGAAATCCACCGGCACGAAACCGCCATCGAGCTTGCCGGTGTCCGGATTGCGGAAACGGAATTCGGTGCCGAAGCTGTCCATGCCGTTGCCCATCTGCAAATTGTTGATGCAGCCGAAGGTCATGTTGTCGAGCAGCACCACGTTGATCTTGCGGCGCTCCTGAATCGAGGTCGCCAGCTCCGAGTGCAACATCATGTAGGAGCCGTCGCCGACCAGCGCATAGACCTCGCGCTCGGGCTCGGCGAGCTTCACGCCCAGCGCAGCATTCACTTCGTAACCCATGCAGGAATAACCGTACTCGACGTGATAAGTGTTCACGCCCTTGCTGCGCCAGCTGCGCTGCAAGTCACCCGGCAGGCTGCCAGCGGCAGCGACGATCACCGCGTCGTCGTCTAGGGTTTCGTTTAGTACGCCGAGGACGCGGCTCTGGGTCAGGCAGGAACCGGTCAGCTCGATGAATTCGCGCAGGACTGCCGGGTCCATGTGGTCGTTGATTTCCGGGGCGAAGTCTTGGGTCTGGTACTCGATCTGATAAAGCCGATCGACCTCCTCGTCCAGTTGCGCCTTGGCCTGTCGCGGTTGATCGCCCCACGCCGAGCGGTAATCGCCCAGCGCTTCGGCCAGTGCCAGCAAACCGGTTTTCGCGTCCGCCAGCAGTTGCACGCCGTCCAGTTTCAAGGCATCGCACGGGCTGATATTGAGGTTGAGAAATTGCACGTCCGGATGCTGGAACAGGGATTTCGACGCGGTGGTGAAATCGCTGTAGCGGGTGCCGACGCCGATGATCAGGTCCGACTCTTTGGCCAGCAGATTCGCCGCCAGACACCCGGTTTCGCCAATCCCGCCGACGTTCAGCGGATGGCTGGACACCACCGCGCTCTTGCCGGCCTGGGTTTCGGCGAAGGGAATATCGAAGCGCTCGGCAAACGCCTGCAACGCTGCATTGGCACCGGAATAACGAACCCCGCCGCCGCAAATGATCAGCGGTTTGCGCTTGCCTTTGAACAGCGCCAAGGCATCGCCGAGCATCGCTTCGGTGGCCGGACGACGTTCGATGCGGTGCACGCGTTTTTGCAGGAAGTAATCGGGATAGTCGTAGGCCTCGCCTTGCACGTCTTGCGGCAAGGCCAGGGTCACGGCGCCGGTTTCGGCAGGGTCAGTGAGCACGCGCATGGCGTGGATCGCCGCGGTCATCAGCTGCTCGGGGCGGTTGATGCGGTCCCAGTATTTGCTCACGGCCTTGAACGCATCGTTGGTGCTGATGCTCAGGTCGTGGAACTGCTCGATCTGTTGCAGCACCGGGTCCGGCTGGCGGCACGCGTAGACATCGCCGGGCAACAGCAGCAAGGGAATGCGGTTGGCGGTGGCCGTCGCGGCGGCGGTCAGCATGTTCGCCGCGCCCGGGCCGACGGATGAGGTGCAGGCGTAGATTTTGCGCCGCAGGTGTTGCTTGGCGAAACCGATGGCGGCATGGGCCATGCCTTGTTCGTTACGGCCCTGATGGACGATCAGGTCGCCGCTGTCCTGCTCCAGGGCTTGGCCCAGGCCCAGCACGTTGCCGTGGCCGAAAATGGTAAAGATCCCGGCGACGAATTTGCTCTGGACGCCATCGACCTCGATGTACTGGTTATCGAGGAATTTCACCAGGGCCTGGGCCATGGTCAGTCTTGTTGTGGTCATAACCATACCTTTCAAATTCAAACCCGATTCCCTGTAGGAGCTGTCGAGTGAAACGAGGCTGCGATCTTTTGATCTTGATCTTAAAAAACAAGATCAAAAGATCGCAGCCTCGTTTCACTCGACAGCTCCTACAGAGGGTGGGTCAGGTCAGGGATTTTTGTAGGTGTTCCATGCTCGCGCCGAGGGCCTGTTGGATATTGGTCAGGCCGTGGACGCTGTCAGCGAACGGCTCGAATGACAGGTAGCCGTTGTATCCGCTGCTGAGCAAGGTTTCGATTTGCGTTGCGTTGCCGAGGATGTCGCCCTCGCCCACCAGCACGCGATGGCCGTCACGAATGGTCGCCAGCGGCGCCTCGGCCTCCTCGACACCGGAGATGTGCACCAGCCCGGTCAGTTCGGGGAAAAACCCGGACTCGCCCGCAAGGTGATGGTGAAAGGTGTCGTGAACCAGCCGGAACACATCCAGCCCACCGACAGCCTTGATCGCCTCCACCGCCGTGCGTTTGAGGCGCAGCGAGCATTCTTCAAACCCCAGCGGTTCGATGAAACCGAGAATGCCGTAATCGCGCAGGATCGGCGCCAGTTCAGTCAATGCGGTGCGCAACCCGGCGGCGCGTTCGGCTTCATTGCGCGTATCGGCGCGATCATTCAGCGGACACATGACCAAACCCTGCGCACCGCAATCACGCGCATAGGCCGCCAGTTTCAAGGCCTGTACCCGACGCTCGTCATTCCACACATCAAACGGATACAACGCGTTGATCGACAGCACGGTGATGCCTTGGGCCTCGCACAATTCACGGACCTGCTCGGCCGACGTACCGTTCTCGATTTCGATGCCCTTGAGGTCGTTACGAATCTCGATGGCATCGGCCTTGAGCGCCACCGCCAGGTTGATGAACGCGGGCAGGGACAAACGTGGGGCGACCATACGGTTCAGGGCGAAACGCAAGGGCTTGCTCATTATTGTTGTTCTCCGCACAGGTGAATTATTTGGCTGTCGGCATGCTGAACTCAGGGCCCTTGGCGATGCTGTCGGGCCAGCGCTGCATCACGCTTTTGTAGCGGCTGTAGAAGCGGATGCCTTCTTCGCCATGGGCGTGATGATCACCGAACAGCGAGCGCTTCCAGCCGCCGAATGAGTGCCAGGCCATGGGCACCGGAATAGGCACGTTGATACCGACCATGCCGACCTTGATGGTGCGAGCGAACGCCTGGGCGATGCCGCCGTCGCTGGTGAAACACGACACACCGTTGCCGAATTCGTGGGCGTTGATCAAAGCGACGGCACTGGCGAAATCCGGGACGCGGACGATGCCCAACACCGGGCCGAAGATCTCTTGCTGATAGATGCTCATCTCGGTGGTGACGTTATCGAACAGCGTCGCGCCGACGAAGAAGCCATTCTCCGCGCCCGGCACCTTGAACCCGCGACCGTCGACAATCAGCTGCGCGCCTTGGGCCACGCCTTCATCTATGAAGCCTTCGACCTTGGCCTTGTGTTCGGCTGTCACCAACGGCCCCATGTCGCTGTCGCCCTGCATGCCGTTGCCGACCTTGAGCTGATCGATGCGCGGCAGCAGCTTGGCAATCAACGAGTCGCCGACATCGCCCACCGCGACGGCAATCGAGATCGCCATGCAGCGCTCGCCGGCCGAGCCGAAAGCCGCGCCGATCAAGGCGTCTGCGGCCTGATCCAGATCCGCGTCCGGCATGACGATCATGTGATTCTTCGCCCCGCCCAGCGCCTGAACCCGCTTGCCGCGCGAGGTGGCTTGCTGATGGATGTACTCGGCAATCGGCGTCGAACCGACAAAGGAAATCGCCTCGATGTCCGGGTGTTGCAACAGCGCATCGACCGCTGTCTTGTCGCCCTGGACCACGTTGAACACGCCGTCCGGCAACCCGGCTTCGGTCAACAGGCGGGCCATCAGCAAACTGGCGGACGGATCACGCTCGGAGGGTTTGAGGATGAAGCAATTACCGGTGACCAACGCCAGCGGGATCATCCACAGGGGCACCATCACCGGGAAATTGAACGGCGTGACGCCGGCGCACACGCCCAGTGGCTGGCGCAGGTTCCAGTTGTCGATGCCGCCGCCGATGTTGTCGCTGAACTCGGTTTTCAGCAGGTTCGGCGCACCGCAGGCGTATTCGACGATCTCGATGCCACGGGTGACTTCGCCCTTGGCATCAGAGAGCACCTTGCCGTGTTCGCGGCTGATGATTTCGGCCAGTTCATCGTGATGACGGTCGAGCAATTCCTTGAACTTGAACATCACCCGCGAACGGCGCAGGGACGATTGCTCGGACCAGGCCGCGAACGCTTTCAGGGCCGAGGCAACGGCGGCGTCGACGGTTTTCTCGCTGGCCAGCCCGACGCGCGCTTGCACCTCGCCGGTCGCCGGGTTGAAAACATTACTGTACCGCTCGCTGCCGCTGTCTTGCACTTGACCGTCGATGTAATGGCCGATGACCGGGGCGTCGCTCATTGTTCTTGTTCTCCGTGCAGAAAGTGAAATCAGGCTTTTTAGTTCAGAGATCAAGCAGCCAACTGTGCTGCGGATCGTTATGGAACTGCCAGACGCGTTTCGGGCCGGCCATCACGTTCAGGTAATACGACTCGTAGCCGTACGGCACGCTGACCGGGTGATAGCCCTTGGGCACGACCACGAGGTCGCTGTTTTCCACGGCCATGGCTTGATCGATGCTGCGGTCGTCGGTGTAGACGCGCTGGAACACGAAGCCCTGGGGCGGGTTGATCTGGTGGTAATAGGTTTCTTCGAGAAAGCTCTGGTGCGGCAAATCATCGGTGTCGTGTTTGTGCGGCGGGTAGCTCGACGAGTGTCCCGACGGCGTGCGCACTTCCACCACCAGCAGCGAATGGGCGGGCTCGGTGTCCGGCAGGATGTCGCAGACGTAACGGGTGTTGGCGCCCTTGCCGCGCACGCTGCGCTTCATGGTGTCGGGTTTGATCAGCCTTGGACCAAGGCCCTTTTCGGCTGAGCCCGGTGCGGCGCAGACGGCAATCTGCACATCGCTCAACGCGACGATCTGGGCCTGACTGCCCGGCGGCAAGTACGCGGCGAAGGGTGATTTGTCTTCGAACACCGACTGGCGATCACCGAGGTTGTCCCAGTCGAAAGCGCCCTGCCCCGGCGCTTCGCCCTTGATGCTGACGCGACCGCTGAGCAGCACCAGACACAGTTCTTTATCGCCCGCCGCCACCGGCAAGGTTTCGCCGAGGCTCAAGCGGTAAGCGGCGAAGCCGACGTATTCCAATTCACCTTTGCCCAACTCGACCATCGTCCGGCCGTGGGTATTGCTTTTGACCAGCAGGCTCATCGCTTAACCCTCTCATCGAGCAACGCACGCAAGGTGTCGTAGCCTTTTTTCGCGTAGACGTAGCTCGGCGCCACGGCCGGATCCTGCTCGGCCTCGACCACCAGCCAGCCGTGATAATCGTTGGCCAGCAACACATCGAGCAGCGCGGCGAAGTCGATGTCGCCATCGCCGGGCACGGTAAAAGTGCCGTTAATGATGCAGTCCGGAAAGCTCCACAGGTTGTTGCGCGCCAGTTGCACCACCGGTTTGCGCACGTCTTTGAAATGCACGTGGCAGATGCGATTGATGTGTTTGCGCAGCACCTGCAACGGCTCGCCGCCGCCCATGTAGCAATGGCCCGAATCGAACAGCAGACCGACTTCGCTGCCGGTCAACGCCATCAGCTTGTCGATGTCGGCCGGGGATTCGACGTAAGCGCCCATGTGGTGGTGATAGGCAAGGCGCACACCTTGGGACAGGGTGAAACGCGCCAGCTCGGTGAGCTTGTCGGCGTATTCCTGCCACGCCTGTTCGGTGTGGAAACGCGGGCGTTCCACCAAGGGAATGCGCTGGCCCTGGATCGAGTCCGCCACTTCACCGTAAACCAGCACCTTGGCGCCGTTCTTCGCCAGCAGATCGACATGGCTGCCGATGGCGTCGATTTCCTCCGCCACGGAACGGCGGGCCAGACGGCTGGAATACCAGCCCGATACCAGCCCCAGATCGTAAGGCCGCAGCACGTCGCCGACGCCTTTGGCATCCTTGGGAAATTTGCCGTTGAGTTCGAAACCTTCGTAACCGATCTCCTTGCCTTCGCTTAAAGCGGTGCTCAGCGGCGTCTCGCCACCGAGGGACGGCAAGTCGTCGTTGCTCCAGGAGATCGGGTTGATGCCAATTCGGATAGCGGGCATGGCTGCACCTATTGTTGTTGTACACACATCAGTAAGAACGACACAAAACCCTGTGGGAGCGGGCTTGCTCGCGAAAGCGGTGTGTCAGGCGACATCAACGTTGAATGTGCCGCCGTCTTCGCGAGCAAGCCCGCTCCCACATTTTGAATTGCGTCAAACCATCAAGCGCGGAATAGCGGGCATGGCTGCACCTTTTGTTGTTGTACCTAACCAGTAAGAGCGACACAAAACCCTGTGGGAGCGGGCTTGCTCGCGAAAGCGGTGTGTCAGGCGACATCAACGTTGAATGTGCCGCCGTCTTCGCGAGCAAGCCCGCTCCCACATTGGATTTGCGTTAAATCCTCAGGCGCGGGCGGTGCGCCAGGCGTTGATGAGTTCGACGAAGGTGTCCTGCACCTGACGGATCAGCGCTTCGTCGTCGATTTCACCGGCCAGCCACGCGCGGCTCGGTTCCTGGAAAATCGTGCGGCCCACGGCGAATCCTCGGCATGTCTGGCTCTGGCTCGCCTGCTGAAACCCTTCGGCCAGCGCAGACGCCGGAGCATTCAAGCCCAGCAACACCACGCCACGGCAATACGGATCACGCTCCTGAATCAGCTCATCCAGCTGTTTCCACTCCTCGGCACTTTGCGCTTCGATCTTCCACCACGCCGGGTAAATCCCCAGGTTGTAGAGGCGTTTCAGCGCGCGATACAAAACGTCCGGATGGGTCGACGGATGATCCTTGGGCGGGATGATTTCCAGCAGCAGTTCATGGCCGCTGACCTGGGACGCCTCATACAAACCCTTGATCTGCGCTTCCTGTTCCAAACGCAGCAACGGCTCGTCGTCAGGATGAAATTGCACCAGGCACTTGATGATCTGTTCCTGCGGCCAGGCAATCAGGTTGCTGCCAATCGAGCGCCCATGTTCAAACGCCAACGGCCGTGAGCCCTGCACTTCCACCGGCCGAGCCACCCACCAACCACGACCGGTGGCGGCATTCAGCGAGTCCTGTCCGAAGCGTTGATCGGCGAGCAAGCCAACATCAGCGTCAATACCCTGCTCACGCAAATCGGTTTCAACCCGCTCCACGGCTTTGATAAAGAGTTGTTTGAGTTCACAGATCGCGTTGAGGTCGCGACCACCCTTTTGCGCCAGCTCCACCAGTTGCCCACGATGATCGAAGGCAAAGATGAACAGCTGCCTCCACTGTTTGCGCGGCACGCTGACCTGATGTAAACGCTGCAACACCGCGTCCTGATCCGGCCGGGTAATCGGCACCGGGCTGTTGAACAGGTAATCGAGTTCGGCGCGGGTCGGCATCGCCGGGGCGCAGGCATGGCGCGACACCACCAGACCGCCGCAGGCATTGGCCAACTGGCAGCAGCGCTCATCGCTGGCATCCTCCAGCCAACCGCTGAGGAAGCCCGACATAAAAGCATCGCCGGCCCCCAACACGTTGAGCACTTCCACCCGAACGCCAGGGTAAATCGCCCCGTCTTCAAGACGCACCGGAATCACCCCGTGAATCACCGTGCAACCCTGCGGGCCAAGCTTGACCACCAACGTTGCATCGCTCAAACGGCGGACATTGCGCAACGCCGTGAGCAAATCCTCCGAGCCGCCCGCAATCAAAAACTCTTCTTCAGTGCCGACGATCAAGTCGAAACGTGGCAGGATTTTCTGCACATGCTGGCTGACGTTCTGATCGGCAACGAAGCGGGTTTCCCCATCAGCCTTGCCCGCCAGCCCCCACAGCACCGGCCGATAATCGATATCCAGCACCCGTTTGACGTTGTGCTTCTCGGCGTAATCCAGCGCCTGGATGCTCGCCTTGTAGACGCCGTCGGTGGAGAAATGGGTGCCGGTGATCAGCAAGGCTTTGCTGGAGGCAATAAAGGCTTCGTTGATGTCCTCGGCCCGCAGTGCCATGTCGGCACAGTTTTCGCGGTAGAAGACCAAAGGAAAGGTTTCGCGGTCCTTGAGACCGAGCAGGACCATCGCGGTCAGGCGTTCCGGATCGACTTTGACGCCGCTGACGTCACAGCCCTCACGCGCCAGGGATTCCAGCAGGAACCGGCCCATGTGGTCGTCCCCTACCCGGCTCAACATCGCCGATTTCAGGCCCAGCCGAGCGGTGCCAAACGCGATGTTGGCGGACGATCCCCCAAGGTATTTGGCGAAGCTTGAAACATCCTCGAGCCGCGCCCCGACTTGCTGCGCATAGAGGTCGACGCCAAGGCGCCCCAGGCAAATCAGATCCAATTGACGCCCACTGGCAAAACGAGTCTGGCCCATGCTGGCTCCTGTTATTTTTATCAGCCTGCGTTCGGGGCGATGGAGGCGCCGAACGCTCTTGGTGGGATGCAGACTAAAACGACCGGGGCCGAACAATCAATAATTATTCCAAATAATTTTTACTTGGAATATTTTTTCCAATAAACTTTTACAAAAGCATTCCAGACACAGTGCATCGTTTCAGCAAACCTCACGCCGGCCGCAAGCTCAAGATTTTATTCCGGCCTACCCTGTAGACTGCGCACAGCCAACCTATTGTCAGGGGCCTACACACAAGTCAGCCCTATAAGAACAAGCCAGAAGGATTCCCTATGTCCCGCACCGATCAGCCGGCTACGACCGAGAGCACGCCCGACAGCGATCTCGTCAGCCCCCCGATCAATGCCGAGCGTCTGCTGCAGCTGATCACCAATGAATACGAAAGCCTGCCGCGCCAGCTCAAACGCATCGCCAGCTACATGAGCCAGCAAAGCGACCGGATCATGGTCGACCGCATCAGCGACATCGCCCGCGAGTGCGAAGTGCACCCGTCGGCCATCGTGCGGTTTTCCCAGCGTTTCGGCTTCAGCGGTTTCAGCGAAATGCAGGCCCTGTTCCGCGAGGCGTACACGCACAAGACCACGCCGGTGCAGAACTACCAGCAGCGCATTCGCAGCATGATCGCCAACAAGTCGCAGAAAGCCAGCGGCGGCGACCTCGCCCGCGAGTGCATCGACGCAACCTTGTCCGGCATCGAGCGGCTGGGGCAGGAACTCGATGACGAAGCTTTCGACAAAGCCGTCGACCTGGTGGTGAATGCCGACAACATCTACGTGGTCGGCGTGCGCCGCTCGTTCGCCGTGGCCGATTATCTGGTCTACAACCTGCAACACACCAACAAGCGCATCCACCTGGTTTCAGGCCTCGGCGGCAGCTACCGCGAGCAGATGCGCAGCGTGCGCGCCAATGACCTGGTGATCGCCATCAGCTTCACCCCGTACGGCAAGGAAACCCAACACTGCCTGCGAATCGCCCAGCACAACCAGGCGAAAACCCTGATCATCACCGACAGCAACCTGTCGCCGCTGGCCAAACGTGCCAACACCGTGCTGCTGGTCAACGAAGGCAGCTCGTTCGCCTTCCGCTCCTTGAGTGCGACGTTGTGCCTGTGCCAGGCGCTGTTTATCGCCGTGGCCTATCGACTGGAATTGAAGGTGGACGAGATCCACGAGCAGGTCGGTTTCGAGGATTAGCCCGGCGCCGTTTGCAGGTCGCCGAACCTCAGCTAAGGTAGTCCATCCCGACATGGACACCTGAAGGAGCGGCTCAATGAAACTGATCGGCATGCTGGATTCGCCCTACGTGCGGCGCGTGGCCATTTCCGCCAAGCATTTGGGCATCGACCTGGAGCACGAATCGGTGTCGGTGTTCCGCCACTTCGAACACTTCCAGCAGATCAACCCCGTGGTCAAGGCGCCGACCCTGGTGCTGGATGACGGCGAAGTGTTGATCGATTCAACGCTGATCATCGACTACCTCGAAGCCCTCGCCGGCCCCGACAAAAGCCTGATGCCCGCCGACCTCAAGCAGCGACTGCGCGCATGGCGCCTGATTGGGCTCGGGTTGGCGGCGTGCGAAAAGTCCGTGCAGCTTTACTACGAACGCAACCTGCGCCCCGCCGAGAATCAATACCAGCCTTGGGTTGAACGCGTCGAAGGCCAACTCGCCGCAGCCTATTCAGCGCTTGAGCGCGAGCTGGAAAAACAGCCTCTGGCAAACGGTGCCTTGATCGGACAAGACGGCATCACCCTCGCTGTCGCCTGGAGCTTCACCAACCTCGTGACCCCGGATCAGGTCGATGCCTCACGCTTCCCGCGTATAGCCGAATTCACCGCGCAGGCGGAAAAGCTTGAGGCCTTCATCAGCACCCCGATAACCTGACCGCCCCCCTCGAACGGACCCGAGCATGACCGTCGCCGAACAACCTGCCCCGGCGCTGAAGGCAATCTTCAACGCCGAACACCTACGGGTCCGCTAGGCACTTTCTGCGACTTGCGACGAGTACGCGGGATAGTCGATGTAGCCATGCGCTCCCCCGCCGTAGTAAGCCTCCCTTCCCGCTTCGGCCAGTGGCCAGCCATGGCGCAAGCGATTGACCAGATCGGGGTTGGCTATAAACGGTCGGCCAAAAACCACCAGGTCGCTTAATCCTTCTTCGATGGCCTGCTGCGCGGTTTCAAGGGTGAACCCGCCCGACACCATCAAGGTGCCGTCGTAAGCTGCGCGGAAGTTTTTTTGAAAGTCCGGCGTGTCGAGATGGCTGGCGTGCAGGTAGGCAATCTGGCGTTGGGACAGTGCTCCGGCCAGAGCGAGCCAAGTGGCCTCTTCGCCATCGAACGGGTGCAGATCCGCCAGGTGGGCAAAAGGCGACACGCGCACACCCACCTTCGAACTGCCGATCTGCGCACTCACCGCATCGACCGTCTCAAGCAGCAATCGCAGACGATTCGCAATCGGTGCACCACCGTAGCGGTCTTCACGTGTGTTGAAGCCGCCGTTGATGAACTGTTCAAACAGATACCCGTTGCCGGCGTGAATTTCAACGCCGTCAAAACCTGCCGACATTGCATTGGCCGAGGCCAGGCGAAAGTCTGCAATGACCTGCCGAATCCCCTCGGCATCCAACGCCACGGGCGCACTCACCGGAACTTGCGCAGGCTTGCCGTCGCTGTCGTAGGCATGCACCAACGTTTGACTGGCCGGCATGGCCACAGGCGCGACAGGTGAGCGTCCTTCCAACAAGGAAGAATGCGAGACACGCCCCACATGCCAGAGCTGGAGGAACATGCGCCCCCCGGCTTGATGAACCGCATCAGTCACGCGCTTCCAGCCTTGAATTTGCGCTGCGCTGTGGATCCCCGGGGTGTACAGGTAGCCACGTCCCAGTGGAGAAACCTGCGCGCTTTCACTGATGATCAGGCCGGCTCCGGCGCGCTGGGCGTAATAGGTCGCCATGTCTTCAGACGGCACGGTGCCCTCGACGCGAGCGCGGGTCATCGGCGCCATGACGATGCGATTCGGCAACAACTGATCCGCGAGGACATAAGATTCAAAAAGTGATGACATGAGTGATTCCTCCGCGTGATCTCAGGCATGTGACGGGAAGTACGGCAGAACGTGCTCGCCGAGTTCGTCGAGGATTTCGCCATAGGGTTGACGGCTGACCTTGGGGTTGAGCGCGATATGCGAAACGCCGGCAGATTGCGCTTGCTCCAGGTAATTGCGCAGGCCGTTGCGCCCTGCGCGGAAGCCGCCCTGAATGCGCTGAAATGGCTGATCCGGGTTGTCGCTGAGGTCGAAATAGCCACCCAGGCCCAACGGCTTAAAGGCGTTGCGGTTCTCGGCCTCCTGCACGGCGGCGTGCCAGCTTTCGCCCAACAATGCCAACCGCTCCGGACTTTGGACGCCGGCAAGATAGCCATCGAGGTGCTGAGCCAACCATTCAACGCTCTGTTGCGCCTGGCCGACAGCAATTGACGGGACGCGGCCATACGGCGCTTTCGGCACCAGGTCCAGGTTTCCCGATGAGCCACCGAATCGCTCGGAGCGGAAACGCGGAAAGCTCTGCTCGATCAGGGTTCGAAACACCGAAAAGGCGTCACGGTAGCGATCGCCACGGGATTCATAATCGATGCCCAGCATCGGGTAATCACTGTATCGATCGCCCGAGGACAGTCCCAACACCAGTCGACCTTCACTGAGTTGATCGAGGGACGTCGCTTGCTTGGCCAGATACATCGGATCACGGGTCGGCAGCACAATACCCGTGGTGCCCAAGACAATGCTGCGGGTGGCGGCGGCCAGGTAACCGATGTAGACCAGTGGCTCAAAGATCTGCGCCACATCGCCATAATCCGGGTCGTAGAAAGGTATGTCGCGCATCCACAAGGCACCAAAGCCCAGCGCTTCGGCGCGTTGCGCCATCTCCACGTGATCACGCATGGTCGGCGCCGGTCTGCCCGGGTGGGTTTCGAGCGGCAAGATCAAGCCAATCGTGAGCGCCTGCGGTTTAAACAAGCGTTGAAACCCGGGATGGCGCTCAAGCGAAGGATGCGCGGTCGGTAACGTGGCAGGTTGAGCTGGCGGCGAGAAGTGTGTGGCGGTAGTCATAATGGCAGTCCCGTGAGTGACGATGACTGACATATTTATTGATTCCTCAGGCTGGATAAACAGCAGTTCGCGCCCCTTACACGGTCCTCTGAGTCCCCAATATCGCTATCTTTCCCAAGGCACTCCTGCTTCCCAACGCTCGATCAACAGGTCAATAAACCTGCGAACGCGGGGGGACAGGTGACGCTTGCTGGTGTAGACGACTCTGATGGGATCAGGAGGTGCGCGATAGGGTTTCAACACTTCCACTAACGTTCCATCGCGCAGGTCGTTCCCCGTAATGTAGGTCGGCAGATGAATCAGGCCGATGCCTGCCAGCGCCGCTTCTCGCGTGGCTTCTGAGCTGTCGATGTTCAGTCGCCCCGGCTGTTCGTACAGATGAACGCCGGCAGGTGTCTGGTAACGCCAGACGGTCGGCCGCTCGCCACTGAATAAAGCGATGGTGTCATGCCCGACCAGTTCAGCGGGCGTTTGCGGCACGCCGCGTTGGGCCAGATAAGCAGGCGATGCACACGTCGCGAATTGCTGCCACGCCACGGTACGGGTAAACAATTGTGAGTCATCTTTGGGCATGCCAATTCGTATGGCGATGTCGATGCCCTCTTCGACCAGATCAACAAAGCGATCAGTAAACCAGACATCCGCCCGCAGTTCGGGCCACTGCTTCAGATAAGCATCCAGAATCGGCAGAATGTGGCGCTGACCAAAGGACAGCGGTGCCGTGAGCTTAAAGGTCCCGGTGGGTCGCCCGCGGCGCAAGGCCATGGTCGCTTCCACTTCATCCAGGTCTTCGAGAATCTGACGCCAGCGCTCAAAGGCCACCTGCCCCTCGTCAGTCAGGCTCAGTTTGCGCGTCGTGCGATTGAGAAGCCGTGCGCCCATCCGACTTTCCAGGCGAACTATACTTTTTCCCACCGCCGACCGGGTCAGACCGAGAGAGGCCGCCGCCGCGGTAAAGCTTCCAGCCTTTACGGCGCAGACAAATGCAGCGATGTCACCAAAACGGTTGGCTTCCATGGGTCGCTTTACTCCAGGACATGCAGAGAGTGTATGCGGAGCATGAGGCCCATAAAATTTCCTGTTCATTTATCAATAGGACCGGATCATGATCCTCAAGCGCGCAGGCTCGCAACCCTCGATAAAAGCCCCTGAAGCGTACTTCACAGGCACCGTCCGAATGGACCCACTCAACTCCCCTCCTGAACCGGCCCGAGCGTCCATCGTCAGCGTCACCTTTGAACCCGGCGCTCGTAGCGCCTGGCACACCCATCCGCTGGGTCAGACGCTGATCGTCACCGCAGGCTGCGGCTGGACGCAGTGTGAAGGCGAACCGATCGTAGAAATTCGTGCCGGAGATGTCATCTGGTGCCCGCCGGGCCACAAACACTGGCACGGAGCCAGCGCCACCACCGCCATGACCCACATTGGAGTCCAGGAAGCGCTGGACGGTGTGAGTGTCGTCTGGATGGAAAAAGTCACCGACGAGGAATATAACGTCGGTCCACCGGGGGAATGATTTGGCCCCTGAGCCTGCAAATATCGCGGAATTCACCGCGCAAGCAGAAAAGCTTGAGGCCTTCATCAGTACCCCGATAACCTGACCGGCCCCCTCGAACGGACCCGACCATGACCGCCGCCGAACAACCTGCCCCGGCGCTGAAGGAAATCTTCAACGCCGAACGCCTCAAACACATCGCCACCGAAATGACGGCGGTCTACCCGGCCTTCAACGCCAAAGCCTTCCTGAAACTGGCCAACGACGGCCTCGCCGACCTGTCGATCATGCAACGCATGGCCCGCGTCAGCGAATGCCTGCACGCCGTGCTGCCGCTGGACTACGACGAATCCCTCGAAGTCCTGCGCGCCCTCGCCCCCCGCCTGAACAGCGGCTTCGTCAGCATCTCCCTGCCGCATTACGTCGCGATGTATGGCGCGCATGATTTCGAGCGCTCGATGGACGCGCTCAAATACTTCACCGCGTTTGGGTCTGCGGAATTTGCGATCCGGTATTTTCTGCGCAGCGATCTGCAACGGTCATTGGCGCTGATGCAGGCATGGTCCCGGGATGAGAATGAGCATGTTCGGCGCCTGGCCAGTGAAGGCAGTCGACCGCGATTGCCGTGGTCGTTTCGGTTGGAACAGATTCAGAGTGATCCGACGTTGGCGGCGGCGATTCTGGACAACCTCAAGGCAGATGACAGCCTTTACGTGCGCAAGTCGGTGGCCAATCACCTGAATGACATTACCAAGGACCATCCGGAGTGGGTGCTGGATTTGATCGAGGGGTGGTCGCTGGAGAACAAACACACCGCGTGGATTGCCAAGCATGCGTTGCGTAGTTTGATTAAGCAGGGGAATCAGCGGGCGTTGGCGATTATTGGGGCGAGTGGGAAAGCGGAGGTTGAGATTGTTGGGGTGAAGGTGGAGCCGGCGGTGATTCGGTTGGGGGAGAAGATTACGTTGTCGTTTGCGGTGAAATCCACGGTGGCGGAGAGTCAGCGGTTGGTGATTGATTATGCGATTGACTATGTGAAAGCCAATGGCAGCACTTCGGCGAAGGTGTTCAAGCTGAAGGTGTTGACGTTGGCTGGTGAGGCGATTGAACGGGTTAGCCGTGGGCAGCAGATCAAGGAGCTGACTACTCGGAAGCACTATGTGGGGAAACACGCAGTGCACATCCTGGTGAACGGGGAACGCCTCGCCAGCACCTCCTTCGAAATCCTCGCATAACCTGAGGGCGCTGCCTCGTGGCAAGGGGACGCGAAAGGCATCAATCGGCCAGAAGCAAACTCTCGTGACCGACTGCTTACGTCTGATTGTTGCACGTCAGGAATGACAGCTAATGGCCGTTTTCAGTCGGACGCGATAGGCGGAATACGGCCAGAAGGGGGCAAGCCTACGTACTCCCCCCCCCTCTCACCGCTTTTAAGGTCAATCACCTTTTTTGTGTTTATGTACTTCCAGATCAGGATGTTTGGGTTTGTTTTCTTCAGTAACACTACGGCGCTGGTCCTTTTTGCCGGTGGATTCAGCGATCGGTTTGGGGCCGGGTTTAATACTCATGTGTTCAACTCCTTCGATTGATAACGGGTCTGTAAGTAAAGCCTTACGCATGGACAGTGAAGCTACGGGGCGACCAACTCGGCGAGCTTGGCTGCGATATCTGCAAACGTATCTTCAGCAGTGCTCAGGCCGCTTCTCGAACCGAGTAGAGGACTGACTTCGCGCAGCGATTCGTATGTGGTGTCGTGAATGATGTGAACCAGCAGATCCCTTGCGAGGAGCGCGGAAAGCTCTTTGTCAGCGATGCCTTCGGCTGCTAGGCGCCGCAGCAAAGCAGGGGTCACCAGCACAATTCCTACTCGAGACTTCGCCAATCCCTTATCAATTTCACGCAGTAAGGAAGAGCCTAGAAGGACATCTTTCTCGCTGAACCAAACGGAAACACCGAGCGACTCGAGTACATCATGCAGCTCCTTCGCGGATCCTTTCCGGTCGTCCCAGGCGTGACAAAGAAAGACGTCACGTAGATCAGGTACTGTCGCACGCCTCTCGACATTTTCGCGTACCGGTGTGAGCGTTCTTACCTCGGCGGAGGTGTAGGCCACAGAGGATCCGGTTTTCGACCAGCGCGGCTTTGCGCTGCTGGATGAACCGCCGCTACTGCGACCACCCCCGCCATGAGACGGGGACGAATAGGATGGTGCGTAGGACGAGGATGAATACGATCGCGATCCGTACCCGCTATATCCGCTGCCACATGCGGGACACGCTGCTCTTGCACTTGCCGAACGATGACCATGTACCGGTGCTGTACATCTAGACATGTCGTAAACCTTCCGTTGTACCTGCTCGCCCAAAAGATGATTAAGCAGTGGCTGTACCGAGCCATCAGCTTTTGAAAACACCGCAGCCCATCCTTATTGGCTCGAAATCAACCTGCGCTTCAGATCGTGATTCCAATATGCTGGCACAAACAATAGTCCATAGCGCGAATTCCGCTAGCAGGCGTAGCGTGAATGTTCGCTAGCGGCTTCCGATACAAATGCCTCCATGGCCTAGAGCTATCTATCATAGCGGGTAGCTCTCGACCCAGGTTTCAGGCCCTTGACTTTCAACGGCCCCGTCATCAATCCCGTTGTTCAATCGACGAACGGCGCCTATGGGTCGGATACTGCCTTTCTGCGACAGGCAGCAATTGGCCAAAAGCGGTCGTTCAGTAAAGAGGGAGAAATTTCCAATATGTGTTTTTTTCGCAACAGATTAAAGCCCGCTCTTAGCGTCCGAGTGGGGGCGGCCCATAAAGTTCGGTTTCCCAGTCTTCAAGAGGTGGCGTCACTTTGAAAGATGAGTCGCAGTAGGACCTTAGGTAGTCAGTCGCTCTCTTTTGGGCGTGGGTGAAATTGAGCACATTCCCTTCACTGTCCATTTCTATCACGTTCGCAAATATTGCGAACACCATCTCAATTGCACTTGGTTCTGAGCCATAAACGTCTAGGTACTCCACGTTTTTTAGCATGTAGTGGGTTCCACTTGCCATGAAGTATGCAAATGTTCGGAGTGCCCCACTGAAATCGTTACTTAGCTTTTTCATATAATTTTTCGTAGTAAATATTCTGGTTTGATTGAAGGGCGAGCTCTATCACGTCCCAAGCAAAAAGAAAGGCTTGTACCGTTAACCAGGATCTAAGAATACACAACAGTACCGGACGGCAATTTTATACCGCGCAGAGAGCGGTAACAGACCCCGTTCCCATACACAAGGCCCGCATCCTGGGCTTGAGCTTTAAGCACTAACGCTCGCAGCTTGTGGACGAGTCGAGATAGTCGCTCCCTGAATAACAGCGGTTGAATTGGCCGCCGTGGTTGCCTGGGGTACTGAATTTCACCTAGATATTCCCGCCAGCTTGTGGGTCGCTGATATAGCGCCATTTCGAAATTATTCAAAATTTCCACCGCGTTATTTAGATCGTCACCTCTGAGGCAAAATCTTACGTTCATTGACGTAATGCTTACCCTTGCATCTCTTTGAGCATATTGTTCAAAAGCAGGAGCTATCAGGTAAAAATAACCAAGGGAATGAAAGCAATCAGATCTGAAAACAATTTGGTCTTGAGACTCTAGCCGCCACAATTGCTCTGTTTTTTTCGAGGTGTATAAACCGATGATGTGATGCATGTGACTATCCTAATTACTGACATTCTTATTGGTGACGGCAAGCTCAGTACTTTGCAAAGACTCAGCATAGCGGCCCATGCCATCCATTTGCCACGGTTTTGTCTGCTTCTGGCCGGTTGCTGCCCTTCACGATTGGCAGCGACTGGCCAAAAGGAGTCAGTCGGATGTGTTTACGAACTAGGGGCGATTACCACGACCCGGTATCGTTTTTAGAAAGCAACTGACACGGAACGCGGAAGGTTTTCAGCAAGTCTTTTCGGATTTGTCTTGCAGCCATTGTTTGAGCTTCCCGATAAAGTCAGACTACCCAGCTCCAAGCTGGAACACCTCGCAAAGACTCAAGGACGATACATGATTTCTTCTGCACGACTGGGTGACAAGCATGTCTGTCCTTTGCCTGGCCATGGCACCACCCCGATTGCCTCCGCAAGTGGCGACGTAAATATCAACTTTATGGGCTCCGCACGTGTTGGTGATACGTGTGGTTGTGGCGCCGTAATCACCACAGGGTTTCCATCGATTCAAGTGAATGGCCGTCCTATGGCTCACCTTGGCAGCCCTACCAGCCATGGCGGAACCATCATCACCGGGTCAGGCGATGTAGGTGGCGGGTTTGTAATGGGCGATGCTGGCGGTGCAACTATCATCAACTTCATGGCGCTGGGAGCGTTCCGTCCAGATGGCACCGTGGACGATGAGAAGATGGCGACCTTGCTCTCTGATCCAAATTTGAAAGAGAAGGCTCTGGCGGCGAATGCCTTGGTAGATCCGCAAGCCAGCACCGAAAAACCCGAAGCGAAGACAGAGCCTGAAGCACCTTCTACGTGCAAAGACCCTGACATGATGGAGCAACTGGCCGATTACATCGCCGATGAGATGAACCGCAATATCAAAGACCCAGCAGTCTTGGAAATGAAAGAACTAAACAGCTTCGATCCTGAGGCGGAAACCAAGAAGTTCATGGAGCTTCCGCTCTACCTGCGCCTAGGGCAAGATCCCCAGTTTTACAATATGGCACTTGGAAAAAAGGCGATGGCTTTCGCCATCTGGACGAAACAGGTGGGTCAGGGTCAGGATTGGGATCACAAGCCCAAATTGGCCAAATTGTTTGGTGCACCTTGGCACAAACAAGGGGCGTATGACTTCTACTACGACATCTGGTCGAACATCCATTATGGGTATGTCGGCTTAGCCGGTGGACTCTCCGACAGCATGCAATTGGACGGCGCTGGTGTTGAGCAAATAGGCTCAGACAGTTGGCGCTTCCTCAAAGACCCCAATAGGTTTGATGGCCCACGAAAGACGGAAGGAGTCGAAGGGATGCGAGCATGGGACGATGCTCCAGATAGGGTGTCGATCATCCTGGGAATGGAGCTTTACAAGGAGTATCCGAACGGCGGTGTCACTGCACAAATCATCATGGAAAAAGTGTTGGCAGTGCCAATCGCTGACTGGGGTACAGGGGTTCAAAAACATGTCTGCAAGTGAAAAGCGACCACGGCATATTGGGCGGTGGATAGGGCTAGTTCTTATTGGTGCTGTGGCGTGTTGGTACGTCGCTATCCCGCGAGTTGTCATTTTCTACTCAAAAGACGGCACCAAGAAAATTAGTTACGTCCTGAACACACAGCACACCATCGTTCGCGGTGAACTGCTGCCCGGAAAGACAATGGGTGATGCAGGACATATCTTTCCTGACGATGAGTTCTTCATGCGTCTCGACTGGTGGAACGCGAAGGGCCTGAACCGTTGCATCAGCATTACGCCCCAATGGCCCACAACGGAAATACATCTCGACCGTAACGGCGAGATTGACACCAGTGAAGGCAGTGGCACTGATGGAGAGCGATTGAAAGCTTGCAAGTAGGATTTAGCCAAGCCACAGGGACATAAATGTCCATGACACATCCTAGCGTGATCGATCTCCGGGCAATTCCCAAACGAGAGCTACACGACCTGGTACTCGTTATCACTGACCACCATGGATGCTGAAAACAAACCCAAAGAAACGGCGCGCCAAGGCATCATTGTGGGTGCGGGTGTGGGTGCGTTGGGCGGTATCTTCGCCGGGATGGGCGTCAGCACGTTTTGCCGCCCTGCCATGCCCATTTGCGCGATTGCGATCGTCTTGGCTGGAACAGTCGCTGGCGGTTTCGCGGGTGAAGCGGTTGCGAGCTCACTGGATGAAGAACTGGAGGAGTTTTCGCATTGGGACATCTTCTGACTGAACCGCAACTGACAAAGGTCAGAGCCGCACTCTCCGAGCCATTCAACGATTTTCCAGTCGAGTATGACTTTGTAGCGCAGAAGGTCAGAGGCGTTGACCCTGACATTCTGTACGAAATCCTCTATTCAGAAGTCGCACCGGTCTGTTTCACCAATCTAGTGGCCGCTGTACCACCGGTGTGGACCGGCTTCGATCCCGACATACTCAGGGAATCGATAGAGACAAGACTGGCAGCAAGAGAACGTAATTGGTTTCGCCGGCAGTTCGATAAAGTGCTGGTTCGTTGGCTGAAATACAACTACGCCTACATCTGGAAAGAGATCTCCAGCAGGCTTTGAACCCGAATGCACGAGGTTCAAGAGACTTGCTGAACATTATTAAAAACCCGCCGACCATTTCTGGCTGCTTTCCACTCAGAACGTTAGGCAACTTTTGAACGATTGCTGTCTGTCGTGAGCCCTGCACTCGATTCGAAGTGGACTGCACAAAGAACGAAAAAACGGGAAAAATTCATCTCTCGTCCCCTTTTTGCCTTTGCTCAACAGCCCCGCTTGATGTCACATGCTCGATCCACACTGCGCGTGCAGCGTGCTAGGGTCGGTTGGCTATGATCCGCATTCGACTCCGCATCACGCCAGACAGGCGTGGGATAAATTGATATCAAGTGTCGATCAGTCGGAGTCGCTACTTGATCGCGGGGTTTACCCAGCAGACCGCTTCGCCCCAATGATGTCAGCCTTTTACTAAACGCCTGTATACGCTCTATATCACGGAAATATTCAAAGCCCCGCCGGCCCTGAATTAGCCACGGAAACTGATCGATAAACTCCAGGAGTGTCGGCATCGGGTTAGCTGCGCCAAAATACCAAAAGCGATCCTCACCTTCCGCCAGATAAACTCGACGCCCCTGATCCTGCCGAAATGACTCCACGCTATTGTGCTCAGCCGACGGCAATCGCAACCAGCGTCCATCCTTGCGAAAGTACATGTTGTCGCCGCACTGTTGCTCATTACTGCCATAGGGATTCGGGTGCTTCTCCGGGAATTGATTAAAATACTCATCCATGCCGAACACCTTTGTCAGTTGCATGGCGTAAACCAGCCGATGACCAGTGGCTTTGGACGAATGACCAACAACCCAATCTCCCGGCGACAGATTTGCATTCATGTGATTAGGGGTGCAAAGCGCGAGCGAACATACGCCGAAGAAGGGGTTAGGGGCCAAACCAGAGTCATTCGTAATCACATACTTGAGTAATTTCATGCGCAGGCTCTTTTAAAATTTGCGCGGAAAAAGAAGACGGATTTTTTAGTCCGTCTACTTCTGGAAAATAAATCATGGCTCCCTCTGTGACGAAGAACTCATCCAGCGCCACAGAGGTTTGAAATTACTCCTTCACCTCAACCTTATCCAACGCCTGATTCACCGCCAATTCCCCCAACATCACCACCTGCGTAATCCCCAGCAGCGTCTTGCGGTGCGAGTTGTCCAGCAACGCCGCAAAATTGCTGAGCATGGTCGTCGCCGAGCCCAGTGATTCGCTGGCGTTGGCCAGCAGGGATTCGGTGTCGTATTTGGGGTTGGCGAGGAACATGGGTTCGGGTTCGTGGGTGCTGGCCATGATGTTGGCACCTGGGTTGAGGTAGTGGTCGAGGGCGCGTTCGGCGGCTTCGTGGAATTTTTTGGAATCGAGCGATTCGTAGGGGGATGCCGGATCGGTGTCCGGTGGGTTTGGCGTTGGTTTGATCATAAATAAAACTCCTGATACGAGTTTATAAAAAAGGGAGCCATCACCCTCGCTACCAACGAATAGGTGGCGGCCATACGCGGGTTGGTAGACCGGTCGTATCAGTTCCCGGCGCCCTCGAAAGGACCCCGCGCATGGCCACCATAAAAGGTGATGCTATGCGCAGTGATACGAAACCGGGCTACCAAACCCAATCACTGTTTTTCAGTGACCGGGAAACGATATAGCCAGCCCCACAGGCGCACAAGCCGGCGGATTCTGGCGCACGCGTAGGTAATGACGCAAGGCGTTGTAGCCGTTAGGACGTAACACAGAGTGTCTTTAAACGTGGGCCCTTGAACATGTTTAAGGCATCAAAAGTCGGGCAGAAAATTTTTGGCTGGAATTGATGGTGTCAGGTCTGGCGCCATCGCGAGCAGGCTCGCTCACACAGGGGATTTGGTTGAATTCGAGGATTTGGGTTGTATTCGAGGTTTTGGGGGGTGGCAATGGGTATGGCCGGTGTCTGGGCGGCATCGGGTCGGGATTATTCTCGCGCCCTCGGACGCAGCCTCGCAGGCTCGACAGTTGCTACAGGCGCATGCGTTGACTGGGCATTGATAATCCGCCCCGCCACTTCGAGCGGGAGACGGATCATCTATTGAATCCACGGCCTGGAAATCCTGCAAGACGTCTGTGCACGACACCAGGCACGATGATGAGCTCTAGCCCTTCAACTCGTCCTTCATATCATCCAACTCATCGATGATTGCATCATCGCTGTCCACCATTGCCTCTTGCATGTCTTGAGCAATGGTTTTTTGGACATCCATCACCTTTTCGGCCAACGCGCGGCCTTGTTTGGAGCCGAGGATGATGGCCATGGCTTGCTCGGGATGCTTGTTGGCACGGATCATCAGATCGAGTTCGTCGTTGTCGAAGTGATCGGCATAGATGTCGACCATCTCGCTTTTCAATTCGTCCGGATCGAGTTTGTCCCGCACGACGTTGCGAATCTGTTCCCGTTCCAGCATCGGGTAGCGGGAAGCGTAACTGGCCGATGCCATTTCCACGATGGTGCTGTAATTTTTGGTCAAGCCGCTGGTCTCGATCAGCTCCTCGGCCTTGTCCTTACTGGCCCCACAGCCTGCCAGTGCCGCTGCCAACAACACAGGCAGCGTTACCTTTCTCATGCGCATGAGCATTTGTCCTTGATCAGTTTGGAGGTGCAGGTCGCTTAGCGGCGATTCAAATGAATCGCGCCGATGACCACGAGCAGGACAATGACGCCGATAAATGCACCGAAAGCAGGGAACATCGCGGCAGGCCAGATCAGGCCTCTGCCCAGGTTGTAGGCGAAGCCGGCGTGGGAGTAGATGGTGAACATCCAGGAGTAAAGCGCGTAGATCAGGCCAATGACGAGATAGCCGGAAATGATCTTTCCTTTGAGCGACATGGTGTCTTCCTTGTGAACCGTAGATAGATTTTCAGTAACATACTATTTCAGTGATGGCATTTCAACATCGCTATCACACCTCCCTCTGTGGCGACGGACCAGTCGCTCGTCACAGAGGGTTTGCGATTACTCCTTCGGCTCGACGTTATCCAACGCTTGGTTCACCGCCAATGCTCCCACCATGACCACTTGCGTGATCCCAGTGAGGTTTTGCGGAGGGAGTTAGCCAATACGCCGTGAAATTCTTGAGCATGTTGGTGGAGTGAAACAGGTGTAAACCTATTTCGGGACTAGACATGAATGTGCGCCGGCGCAATGGCTAGCCAGGATTACTTTCGATTGAGCCCATACCACTGTATATCATCGTACTGCACCGGATTAATACCGTTATCAAAATCATCAATGATGTGCTTGCCTATAAGTTTTTGTAGTTTTTCGTACCCCACTTTGTCGATCATTTCAATGCTTGACGCTGATATTAGCTCGTTTGGATACTTGGATTTTAGGCTTGTCAAGATTTGGGTATCGATCGCCCCATGCAAATAGGGGATTAGTATTGAAGCTACAGTGCAGCTTGGAAGTGAGGAGTAATACACGTAAACCTTGGAGACAATATCAAACACCTTCGCTGCATGCCCATAGGATGCAGGCATACTTGGCTTAACCTTGTTATTTTCATAATTCTTTTCAGCTGTTCGAATTGTATTGACAAACCAAACGCAGAAATCCGAATGAAGCGTCTCAAAATCTTCCTGGGTTTCGACACTTTCAATTTTCGCTAAGACTTGTTCTAGCTTTTTTGCAATTTCAGGCTTTGAGTTTTTTTCAAACACTCTAGTCATGGCAGTGAACGTTATAGCCATATCAATAATACTTGAGCGCTTGATTTTTTCTGCCTTAGAAAGTGTGACCATTCTGTTTTTTCTTCAATGAGGATTCTCAACATTGAAACCAAACACTCCGAAAAAAGCAAGCTCACTGCGGAGTCAATGTGTAGTGATAGTGGACTGCCCCCGTCTGAGGATGTACCAGCCAGTAGTCATCCTTGTCTTTTTTCAGGCGATAACACTCTTTGGGAATCTTGGGAGAAGTGAAACAAATCACCCCATCATTGACCGTCCAATATTCCGTTTCGGGTTGTTTACCGGACATTTGGAATATTTCGGTCCCATCAGCATTAAAACTCAACGAATAGGGCAAACCCGAAGTGCCGAAATTGTTGAGTTTGTTTCCAACCAGGGTACTGCGGACTTGTGCATCATCAAGCGCGACCGCTGAAGCTGACACCGGCTTCACTGTATTGCCACCAGACGAAGCGCATCCGGACAAGACAAGCGACAGGAAGATGCAACTCCAACGTTCAATACTCATACCGCACCTCCACTGATCGCTACTCTGAGAGAACTTAAAACCAAAGACAAAAACCGAAGTGTTTATTTAACGGTAAATTTGTTATTGGTTTTATTACTCACACTATCGACAAACCAGATGACCGTCCCATCAGTGAGTACTTTATTGCATTCCTTGCCATACTTTTGATAGCTCACACAGATGACATTCTCCGTCATAACCCATCGACCGGTTTGCATCTGTTCGGTGGATATCTGGATCACTGCAGTTCCGTCAGGGTTTAACGTTTGAGAAAAAGGATAACCGGTAGACGTCACACTCGAATGCTTGCGACCTATTACCGTCGAGTGAATCTCGCTTGCGCTTAGTTGTTTCGCGTTTGCCGGCGCATCGGCGTGAGCGTCAGCTGAAGCTTGATGACCAGAAGATGAGCAGCCTGTCATGAACAATACAACTAACGAGTAGACAATTAATTTATTCATAACCTTTCACCTTTATCACGAGCAACGAATCCAATGTATTTATAATAGCCACACAAAAAACATCGAATATAATTATTCACGATAAACTTAATAGCGCGAAATGCCCGATATAGTTTCAAATCTGAGAAAAGTTTAAGCTAAGGGGGATTGGTAGGGGTTGTTTTTTCGTTAGCTCGTTTGTTGTAAGGATTGGAATGTGTTTTACCTCCAGCCGACAGATCTATTCCGCTCATACCTTTGAACGCAGCAAATCGAGCATTAGCTTGAATGGGGGCTGTCTACGGCTTGGATAATAAGTTGGTAGCCCGTGACTAAAGGGGTTTCAGTCGTCCAGTACGCGTATCAGCATTAGTCGGGGAAAACATCCTCGGCTGGAATCGATGGTGTCTGGCCTGACGCCTTCGCGAGCAAGCCCGCTCCCACAGGGGATTGTGTTAGGTCCGGGGGCTCGGGGTGGTAATTAGCGGGTCCGGTGTCTGGTCGGCACCGGGTTCGGGGTTATCGCTGGCGCTGGTTGATGGGATTACTGGATCGGCCGGGCAGCATGCGGGTCAGGGTGTTGTCGCGGACCCAATAGTGATGAAACAGCCCCGCCGCTGCATGCAAGCCGATCAGCCAGTAACCCGCGCTGCCCAGCAGTTCGTGCCAGTACTTGAATTGCTTGGCCAGGTCCGGATCAACCGCCACCGGCGATGGCAGGTAGAACTCGAAATAGGGCATCGGCTTGCCGCCGGCCGAGAGCATCAGCCAGGCCAACAACGGCGTGGCGATCATCAATACGTACAACGCCAAATGCATCAGGTGCGAAACGCCGGTCTGCCATTTGGGCAGTGCCGGGGTAATCGGTGGCCGAGGCGTCAGGCGTCCGAGCAGTCGCACCCACACTAGGGCAAATATACTCAAGCCGAACAGGCCGTGCAGCCCGAGAAACATTCCCCTCAAAGCGTGCCCCTTGGGCAGCAGGCCTTTGATTTCGATGCAGGCATACACGCCCACGAACAACGCCAGCATCAGCCAGTGCAAGGTGATTGAGAGTTTTCCATAGCGTTGTACTGCTGAGTCGCGGGTCATAACGGGCCTCATAAAAGTCATTGCCGGCTGCCAAGTCATTCATGCGGCCGGGGGTCCGGTGTGTCACCGCACCAACGGGCCACACCCTGCCCGTCCAGTCTTAAGGCAATCTGAAGACTGCGCCGATCGCTCTTTTTGTCACCTTCAGACTCCGTTAAGAAATGCCTCGGATACTCCTCCCACACTGACCCGGGAGGCGTCTTCCAATGCCTGATTTTGAATGGAACATTCCTCTACCCCTGCGCTTCGGCCAGGCCGAGACCCCGCCGATGAACCTGGCCAGAGCGTTGCCGGACGATGTCGAGCGGCCTGTCTTCGAAGCCTTTATCCAGCAACGTTTTCGTAAGGCCCACGGCGCCGACATTCGCCATTTCATGCCGGAGCTGTTCGGCATGCGCGATGCAGCAGGCACGCTCAGCGCAGTGGCCGGTGTGCGTATGGCCAACGCCGAATCGTTGTTTCTGGAACGTTATCTGGATGAGTCGATCGAGCCGCTGATCAGCGCTGCGGCGGACCGTCCGGTGGATCGCGCCGGCATCGTCGAGGTCGGCAATCTGGCCGCCAGCGACACCGGCAGTGCGCGGATGAGCATCATCGCCATCACTTACTTGCTGGCCATGGGCGGCCTGGAGTGGGTGGCGTTCACCGGCAACATCGGCTTGGTCAACAGCTTTCATCGCCTCGGCTTGAAACCGGTGACGCTGTGCGCGGCCGATCCCGAGCGGCTGGGGGATGAGCGCCAGCACTGGGGCAGTTATTACGAGAGCAAGCCTTGGGTGCACGTCGGCAACATCCGCGCCGGTTTCATTCATTTGCGCAACATCGGGATGTTCAATCGCCTGGGGTTGCCGACGTCCCTTGAGGAATCCAGCCATGTCGCCTGAAACCGAGCGTTTCAAACAGACGCTGCGCAGCCATGCCGAGCGCAAGACCAGCGCCATTGCGTTGTGGGGTGATCAGTTGAAAGTGGATTACGCGACGCTGTACGCCGAAGTGGTTTATCGCCAGCAACGCCTGCGCGATGAGCAGGTCAAGGTGATCGCGCTGGCGTTGGAGAATGGCGTCGAAGCGATGCTCTGGGACTTGGCGGCGCTGTTTGAAGGCCTGACGTGCCTGACGCTGCCGCCGTTTTTCAGTCCGGCGCAACGCGCTCATTGCCTGGAACAGAGTCAGGCGGAACGGGTGATTGCCGAACCTGCGCTGGACGACGAGTTGCAAGCGGTCGGTTACGAGAAAAGCGGTGAGTTCTGGCGCCGCACGTTCAGCGGCCCGAACCGTATGCCGGAAGGGACCGCCAAACTGACGTTCACCTCGGGCACCACGGGCACGCCCAAAGGCGTGTGCCTCAGCGCCGAGAGCCTGTTGACGGTCGCTCGCGAGCTAAATCAGGCCAGCAAACCCAGCGATCCGCAGCATCACCTGGCGCTGTTGCCCTTGGCGATTTTGCTGGAAAACCTCGGGTGCTACGCAGCGTTGTATGCCGGTGCCACGTTGAGTTTGCCCAGTCAGAAAACCTTGGGCATTCAGGGTGCGAGCGGTGTTGATGTGCCGCAGTTGCTGGGTTGCCTGGCGACCCGGGCGCCGGAGAGTCTGATCCTGGTGCCGCAGTTGTTGCTGATGCTGGTCAGCGCCGCCGAGCAGAAAGCCTTCAGCCCCTACGCGTTGCGTTTCGCCGCGGTGGGTGGCGCGCGGGTGTCCGAGGAGTTGCTGCATCGTGCGCAACGGATCGGCCTACCCGTTTATGAAGGTTATGGGCTGTCGGAATGCGCCTCGGTGGTGTGCCTCAATCGCCCCGAAGCACGCCGCGCCGGCAGTGTTGGCAAGCCCCTGCCCCACGTCGAGATTCGCCTGGCGGAAGACGGCGAAGTGCTGGTCAAGGGTTCGACCTTGCTCGGTTATCTGGGCGAGGCGCCGCACACCGAAGAATGGTGGCCGACCGGCGATCTCGGCGAGTTTGACCCTGACGGTTTTCTCTACCTCAAGGGGCGCAAGAAGCATCAGTTCGTCACCAGTTTCGGGCGCAACGTCAACCCGGAGTGGGTCGAGGCCGAGCTGACCCAGCGCCGCCATATCGCCCAGGCTTTCGTCTACGGCGAAGCCATGCCGCACAACCACGCGCTGCTCTGGCCCCATCGCCCGGAATGCACCGACGGCGAACTGGCCGCTGCCGTCGCCCAGGCCAACGAGGCTTTGCCCGGTTATGCGCAAGTCCATCACTGGACCCGCCTCGATCAACCCTTCACCCCCGCCAATGGCCTGCTCACCGCCAATGGCCGCCCGCGCCGTGACGCCATCGTCGAACGTTACCGGGCGCAGCTGACTGAATCTGTACTTTCCGAGGAATCCGCATCATGAGTTTTTTCGACACGCTGCAAGAAGCCACGCAACACGAACGCCATGAACTGTTCAATCTGCCGGTCATCCGCGATGCCCTTGAGGGCAAGGTCAGTCTCGAAAGCTATCGGGCGTTTCTCGCGCAAGCCTATTACCACGTGCGCCACACCGTGCCGTTGATGATGGCCTGCGGGGCGAAATTGCCGTCGCGTCTGGAATGGCTGCGTGAAGCGGTATGCGAATACATCGAGGATGAATACGGTCACGAGCAATGGGTGCTGGACGATATCGAAGCTTGCGGCGGCGACCGTAACGCCGTGCGCGATGGTCGCCCGTCCCTGCCGATCGAATTGATGGTCAGCTTTCTCTACGACTTGATTGCCCGCGACAACCCGGTCGGTCTGTTCGGCATGGTCAACGTGCTGGAAGGCACCAGCATCGCCCTGGCCACCCACGCCGCCGGCAGCATTCGCGAGCGTCTGGCGTTGCCGGAGAGCGCCTTCAGTTACCTGAGTTCCCATGGCTCGCTGGACATCGAGCACATGCAGACCTATCGCCGGTTGATGAACACCCTCGACGATCCGGCCGATCAGGCGGCGGTGATTCACGCGTCCAAAGTGGTTTACACGCTGTACACCGACATGTTCCGTGGCTTGCCGCGTGACGGGGAGACTCTGCATGCAGTTGCATGAAGCTCGCGTGGTGCTGACCGGTGCCAGCGGCGGCATCGGCCTGGCGATTGCGACCGCGCTGTGTGCCAGTGGCGCCCGGGTGCTGGCGGTGGCCCGGCATCAGGAACCGCTGCTGCCTTTGCTTGAGCGCTATCCGCAACATTTGTGCTGGGTCGGCGCGGACCTGACCGTGCTGTCCGACCGGCGCAAGGTACTGAGCGCGGCCGAAGCGATTGGCGGGGTCAACCTGCTGATCAACGCCGCCGGGGTCAATCACTTCGCCATGCTCGAACAGCTGGAAGACAGCGACATCCACGCCATGCTGGCGGTGAACATCAGCGCGCCGATCTGCCTGACCAAAACCCTGCTGCCGCTGCTCAAGCAAGCCGAGAGCGCGATGGTGGTGAACGTCGGTTCGACTTACGGCTCCATCGGCTACCCCGGTTACGCCAGTTATTGCGCGACCAAGTTTGCCTTGCGCGGGTTTTCCGAGGCGCTGCGCCGGGAACTGGCGGACACCCGGGTCAGCGTGCTCTACGTCGCCCCGCGCGCCACCCGCACCAGCATGAACAGCCCGGCGGCGCAGGCGTTGAACGATGCGCTCAAGGCCAACGTCGATGATCCGCAAACCGTCGCCAGCGCCGTGATTCATGCGATTGCCGGTGACCGTCGCGACTTGTACCTGGGCTGGCCGGAGCGCTTTTTTGTGCGCCTGAACAGTCTGCTGCCCAATCTGGTGGACCGGGGCTTGCGCAAGCAATTGCCGCTGATCCGTCGCCTGAGTCAGAAGCCCGACAACGAGAACCTCAAACCATGAAAAAAATCATCGCGTGCCTGCTGCTGGGGGCCCTGAGCCAGAGCGTGTGGGCGCTGGAGCCTGCCGATCAGCAACGCCTGCAGGGCATCCAGCAAAGCTGGGCGCACATTCAATACGAAGTCCCCGAAGCGCAACGCACCGCCGCCTTCGAGAAACTGGCGGCCCAGGCGTCGGCGTTCACCCAGGAACGCCAATCGGTGGCGGAAGCGTGGATCTGGTCCGGCATCGTCAGCAGCAGTTGGGCCGGTGCGCAAGGTGGCCTCGGTGCGTTGAGCAAGGTGAAAGCGGCGAAAGCCGATCTGGAGAAAGCCATGACGCTGGACCCGAAAGCCCTGCAAGGTTCGGCCTACACCAGCCTTGGCGCGTTGTATGACCGCGTCCCAGGCTGGCCGATCGGTTTCGGTGACTCGGACAAGGCCGAACAGTTGCTCAAACAGGCCTTGCAACTCAACCCGAACGGCATCGATAGTCTGTACTTCTGGGGTGATCACCTCTACCGTCAAAAACGTTACAACGAAGCGCAAGCCGCGTTGAAAAAGGCCTTGCTGGCTGCACCAAGGCCAGGCCGGGAAACGGCCGATGCCGGGCGGCGCAAAGAGATCGAAGCGTTGCTGGTGGACGTGAACAAGAAACTCGACTGACAGGAGTTCGTGTGCGCTTATTACTGATCGAGGACGACGTGGCCCTTGGCGAGGGCATTCATCAGGCCCTGGGCCGCGAAGGCTACACCGTCGACTGGCTGAAGGACGGCGCCAGCGCCTTGCATGCGTTGCTCAGTGAAACCTTTGACCTGGCGGTGCTCGACCTCGGTCTGCCGCGCATGGACGGGCTGGAAGTGCTGCGGCGCTTGCGCGACAGCGGTTCCAACCTGCCGGTGCTGATTCTTACCGCGCGGGACGCGACCGAAGACCGCATTGCCGGTCTGGATGCCGGGGCCGACGATTACCTGATCAAGCCGTTTGATCTGGCGGAATTGAAGGCTCGTCTGCGGGCCTTGTTGCGCCGCAGTGCCGGCCGCGCCCAGGTGCTGATCGAGCATGCCGGCATCAGCCTGACCCCCGGCACCCAGCAAGTCAGTTATCAGGGCGAGCCGGTGGCGCTGACGCCCAAGGAATATCAGTTGCTCCACGAATTGCTCTCGCCGCCGGGCCGGGTCATGACCCGCGATCACTTGATGCAATTGCTGTATGGCTGGAACGAGGAAGCCGAAAGCAACACCCTCGAAGTGCACATCCATCACCTGCGCAAAAAATTCTCCACCGACCTGATCCGCACCATCCGCGGTGTCGGTTACCTGGTGGAGGAGCGTCGATGACGTCGATCCGGCGCCGCACTCTCACGCTGATCATTGGCCTGATGCTGGTGGGTGTCGCGGTGATCAGCCTGTTCAACCTGCACGACAGCAATCACGAAATCGCCGAAGTCTACGATGCTCAACTCGCGCAAAACGCCCGGTTGTTGCAGGGCGTGATGCGCATGCCGATGGCGAGCAAGGAACACGCCGATCTGTATCAGGCCTTCAACAAGGCGCTGGGTGAGGCGGAGCCTCGGGTCGACGGCCATCCCTATGAATCCAAACTGGCCTTTCAGGTGTGGAACCGCAACGGTGAAGTGCTGGTGCACACGGCCAGCGCGCCCTCCTTCAACGCGCCGCCGACCAAACCCGGGTTCAGCGACGTGGTCGACCTGAACAACCGCCACTGGCGCGCGTTCCTGCTGGAAGACAAACAGAATGACTTGAGAATCTGGGTCGGCGAACGGGACGACGTGCGCTCGGACCTGGTGGACCGGATCGTGCGGCATACCTTGTGGCCCAACGTGCTGGGCAGCCTGATTCTGGCGGCGATGATCTGGATGGCCATCGGCTGGGGCCTCAAGCCGCTGGAAGACATGGCGGCGACCTTGCGCGCGCGGCACAGCGGTTCGCTGGAGCCGCTGCAACTGACCCCGTTGCCCAGTGAACTGGAGCCGATGCAAGCGGCGCTCAACCGCATGCTCGCGCAGATTCAGGAAGTGCTGGGCCGAGAACGACGCTTCATCGCCGACGCCGCCCACGAAATGCGCACGCCCCTGGCGGTGCTGCGCGTGCATGCGCAAAACCTGCTGGAGGCCGGCACTGAACAGGAGCGCCGAGAATCCCTGGAATTCCTGATCGCCGGGGTCGACCGCACCAGCCGGCTGGTCAATCAATTGCTGACCATGGCCCGCCTCGAACCCAAAGGCATGGCCCCGGTGCTGCAGCGCATCGACCTGGCCGACACCGTGCGCGACAGCCTTGTGCAACTGACGCCCTGGTTGCTGAGTAAAAACCTTGAGCTGGCTTTCGACGTCACGGATCGTCCTTTTGAAGTGGTGGCCGACGCTGCCGCCATCGACATCGCCCTCAACAACCTGATCAGCAACGCGGCCAACTTTTCTCCCGAACACGGTGTTATCACGGTGCAGCTGAGTCAGGCGGACGGGTTCTATTCGCTGAGCGTCGAGGATCAGGGGCCCGGCATTGACGAGGCGGATCGTGGGCGGTTGTTTGAACGTTTCTACAGCCGTGGGAATGCTCATGGAGCGGGTCTGGGCCTGACCATCGTCAACACCATCGCGACCCGGCTGGGTGGACGCATCACGCTGGTCAATCGAGCGGAAGGTGGATTGCGCGCGACGCTGTCCATTCCCGACAGCCAGCCGCGCGACCCGCTACAGCGCACCACGCGCGAGTTGCCGCCGAGTGCTTGAGTGATCCGGAGAGGATGCGGTGAGCCAGCTGACGCCATCGCGAGCAGGCTCGCTCCCACAGGGGCCGGTGTCGACCACAACACTCGCGAACGACACCAAACCCTGTGGGAGCGGGCTTGCCCGCGAAGACGGCGGCACATCCAGCTCCCTCAAGGATTTGTGTCGACCGCAGCACTCAACAACGACACCAAACCCTGTGGGAGCGGGCTTGCCCGCGAAGACGGCGGCACATCCAGCGTCCCTCTAACAGTCATACGCCGCAGCAAGCCGTTTACAGTTCACTCACTTTTTAGCACTCGCCAAATAATGCGCCACCAACGCATTCGCATGCCCATGCCCCATCCCATGCTCATCCTTCAGCCACGCCACCATTTCCATATGCTTCTTGCCACTCACTGTCCCGAGAAGATCGAGCCAATGGCTGATGGGCTGCTCATACTTTTTCTCGATGGACGGAAAGTACGACGCCGGGCCTTTTACTTTTGCATCTTCGCTCATGCTGCAAGCTCCCTTATTTGCGACGGAGTGTCGGATAACGCTCCTTGTCGTCACGCCTAAGATTGGACGCCAAGTGCTATTCCGGCAACCACCCTCCTTGCTTTCAAGCAGCCCGCATTGCCATTGCGGCCTGCTCTCTGGAACCCGTCATTTCACCCCCGCCTCGACGCTGACCGACGCCTGCCACGTCTTCTGACCGACCGGCAATATTGGCTCGTCTAAAAATCGGTAGTCGCTCATGGCTTTCAACGCCGCTTGGTCAATCGCGCTATTCCCCGAGCTCTCCAGCACTGAGACCTGGGGCACAAGCGAACCAGGGGTGCCTGTCAGTTGTAGCGTGACCGGTTGGCTGGCGTCGCCAGGCTTGAACTGCTTCGCCAGGGCTGCCTGATCGTCCAGTGCCTTTCTGACGACACTGTTCTTGAGGCTACCGATCCATATTTTGTTGTATTGCATTGCCTGTTCAGCTGTCAGGGCCAAGCCTTTGCCCCGTAGCCGCTGTAGGCCCTGCCATGGCGCATCGTCGACGTACTTGGCGGCGTTCAGATAATGCGCCAGCGCCCCGTTGAGATCTTGTGGCCCCCCTTTGCCGTACTCCATGAATTCAGCCAGCTTGGCTTCATTGTTGGGATCCCTGTCTTTGGCGACGGCACGCTGATAGAAACCTCTGGCTTCAACAAGGTCGGGGGCCTGACCAACGCCCTCTTCTGCCATGCGACCGAGTTGTGCATAGCCTGCCGCTTTCCCGACGGCGACGGCCTGATAGAACGCCCTGGCTTTTTGTAGGTCCTGCGGCACGCCATGGCCACGCTCGTACAGATCGCCGAGCATGAGCGTGCACGAGAGAAAGCCGTTCTCGCCGGATTCGCGGATGTATTCGACCTGCTCCGGGGTAATGGTTTTTTGATCCCGAAGAAGCCTGCAACGCAGGCTGGTTTGAAGTTCTTCCTGAGGACTGGGCGGTGTGGTCTGGCATCCTGTCAGGGCGACCATGAGTGCGAGTAAAACAACAGCCTTGTTCATGAACGGCATCCATTGAAATCGTCTGAACTTCATCGGCCTTCATGAAGAAAAAATGAGTCGCTGTCCACGAATTGAAGGCCAGACGGCGGTGCGGTCCAGTGGGGAAAAGCGCTTGGTTGATAAGCAAAGAGGATGGCTATCGCGAAGCACTCTAAAGAACTGTCAGTTCTTACAGGTCATTTTTAGTTTGGCCGGGGATACGCTGATCCCACTGGAGTGAATTGAGGGGTTCATCATGTTTCGCAATCGTTACCTGTTGTCGTTAGGCCTTTGCTTGTTGGCGATGCTGCCAGTGTTCCGCGATGCCCAAGGTGGCCTGTGGGCGCTCATAGCAGACGAAGTGGAATTCAAGTGCCTTAACGGCAACACGACGCAGGGCTACAGCGTTTATGTTGTCGGCAACCATCCGGACTTAGGGAACTGGGATCCGCTCAAGGCCGTAAAACTCAACGATAAACCCGACTACCCTACCTGGACCGGCAAGGTCCTTTTTCCAGGCAAGGACGACGGCAAAGACGTGGAATGGAAGTGTATTGTGCGCAAAGAGAAAGGCCCTATCGATCCGAACGACCCGAAAGATGTGAAGTGGCAGAACGATCCCAACAACATCGTTAAGTTGGCTTTCAGAACCACGAGTATCGGCATGCTCTGAGGCATTAGTGTCTGGGAGACCGATGAAGAGCACGATCAAAAGATCGCAGCCTCGTTTCACTCGACAGCTCCTACACAGTTTTACAGGGGGTTGTGTGGGGCGGTCAGGTTGGGCCTAGCAGCAAGGTTTGTTCGCGTTCGCATAGCTCCACCACGTAATCCCACATCACCCGCAGCCTTACCGATTTGTGCAGCTCGCGCCGCGTGCTGATCCAGTAGCTGCGCTCGATGCTTTCATCGGGAAACAACGGCACCAGCTCCGGATCGGCGCTGGCCATGTAGCACGGCAACACCGCGATCCCCAGCCCTGAGCGCGCCGCTTGTTGCTGGGCGATGACGCTGGTGCTGTGGAACACCACCTGCGGGTTGCGGCAGAAGCTGTTGAGGAACATCAGTTCCTGGCTGAACAGCAGGTCGTCGACGTAGCCGATCCACGCGTGGCGACCGAGGTCTTCGCGGCTGAGCAGCGGCGGCGCTTTGTCGAGGTACGTCTGGCTGGCGTAGAGCGCCAGGCGATAGTCGGTGAGTTTGCGCGTGACCAGCATGTCGGCAGCCGGGCGTTCGAGGTGGATGCTGATCTCGGCTTCGCGGTTGAGGATGCTGACGAAGCGCGGCACCGCCACCAATTCCACTTCCAGTCCGGGGTAGCGTTCGAACAGGCCGTTCATGCGGCTGGCGAGGAACATGATGCCCAGCCCTTCAGTGACGCCGACGCGGATTTTGCCCAGTGGCGCGGTGGACTGGGTGATTTCCTCTTGCGCCAGCAACGCGACGTTTTCCATGGCTTCGGCGTGTTTGAGCAGCGCTTCGCCGGCCGGGGTCAGTTCGTAGCCTTGAGCGTGCTGGACAAACAGCGCGGTGCCGAGGCTCTTTTCGATGGCCTCGATGTGCCGGGCGACGGTGGCGTGCGTGGTGTTCAAACGGCGGGCGGCGGTGAGCAAACGCCCGCTGCGCTGCAACTCGAGAAAAAACCGCAGGTCATTCCAGTCGAACATGAGTCGTCCTTGGGTCTACGCTGTGTGAGGCGCTGTCTGAAAACGCACAGCGGCTGCGCAAAAACTAACATTCTTTTGACGAAAGCTAACAACTAGGATGACCGACAACAAGAACAACAATACGAGGTCAGGGATGCAGACTTCCCTAGATGAATTCGACTACATCGTGGTCGGCGCCGGGCCGGCCGGTTGTTTGCTGGCCAATCGGCTGTCAGCCGACCCGCAACACCGCGTATTGCTGCTCGAAGCCGGCGGCCGCGATAACTATGCGTGGATTCACATTCCCGTGGGCTACCTGTTCTGCATTGGCAACCCGCGCACCGACTGGTGCTTCAAGACCGAAGCGCAACCCGGCCTGCAAGGTCGTGCGCTGAGTTACCCGCGCGGAAAAGTGCTGGGCGGCTGTTCCTCGATCAACGGCATGATCTACATGCGCGGCCAGGCCGGCGACTATGACGGCTGGGCGGCTGACGGCAATCCGGGCTGGAGCTGGAACGACGTCCTTCCATTGTTCAAGAAAAGCGAAAACCATTTTGCCGGCGACTCAGAGTTTCACGGCGCCAGCGGCGACTGGCGGGTCGAGCGTCAACGGCTGTCGTGGCCGATTCTGGACGCGTTCCGCAGCGCCGCCGAGCAATCTGGCATCGCCAGCATCGATGACTTCAACCAGGGCGATAACGAAGGCTGCGGCTATTTTCAGGTCAATCAGAAAAGCGGGATTCGCTGGAACGCGGCCAAGGCGTTTCTCAAACCGATCCGCAACCGCGCCAATCTCACCGTGCTGACCGATGTCGAAGTGGACCGCGTGCTGCTGGAAAACGGCCGCGCCTCGGCGGTCAGCACCCGTTATCAAGGTCAGGCGAAAACCTTCAAGGCGCGCAAGGAAATCGTGTTGTGCGCAGGCTCCGTCGGTTCACCGAGCATCCTGCAACGCTCCGGCATCGGCTCTCGCCCTCTGCTCGAAAAACTGGGCATCGGTGTGGCCCATGAGCTGCCCGGTGTGGGCGGTAATCTGCAGGATCACCTGCAATTGAGGCTGATCTACAAGCTGGAAAATGCGCGCACCCTGAACCAGATCGCCGGCAGCGTGTGGGGCAAGATGGACATGGGCCTGCGTTATCTGTATGACCGCAGCGGCCCGCTGTCGATGGCGCCGAGTCAGCTCGGGGCGTTTGCCCGGTCGGGGCCGGAGCAGACGTCGGCCAATCTTGAATACCATGTGCAGCCGTTGTCGCTGGAACGCTTCGGTGAACCGTTGCACGCCTTCCCTGCTTTTACCGCGTCGGTTTGCGATCTGAGGCCGCAGAGTCGGGGGCGCGTGGAGATTCGTTCTGCTGACCCGCAGGAAGCGCCGTTGATTCAGCCCAATTATTTGAGTCATCCGGAGGATTTGCGGGTGGCCGCCGATGCCATTCGCCTGACCCGACGCATTGTCGCCGCCCCTGCCCTGCAAGCGTTCAAACCGGTCGAGTACTTGCCCGGTGACAGTTTGCAGAGCGAAGAAGAATTGCACGAAGCCGCTGCGCGGATTGGCACGACGATTTTCCATCCGGTGGGGACCTGTCGGATGGGCAATGATGGGGATGCGGTGGTCGATGCCGAGTTGCGGGTTCACGGGGTTCCCGGCCTGCGCATCGCGGATGCGTCGATCATGCCGCGCATCACCTCGGGCAATACCTGTTCGCCTACGCTGATGATTGCCGAAAAGGCTGCGCAACTGATCCTTAACCCCAACACAAGGAACATCACCCCGGAGAAGGAACTGGTCACGAACGACTGAATGCCCTACGCGATCAATGTATGAACTGTGTAGGAGCTGTCGAGTGCAACGAGGCTGCGATCTTTTGATCTTTACGACAGATCAAACACCGCGTGACTTGAAGATCAAAAGATCGCAGCCTCGTTTCACTCGACAGCTCCTACAGGGAGTGGGGGCGGTAGGGAAATTGATGCAGTTAGCGTTGATCACGCGGTGCTTGATCTGACGCGAAGATCAAAAGATCGCAGCCTCGTTGCACTCGACAGCTCCTACAGGGATCGGGGCGGCAGGGAAATCGATGCAGGTAGCGTCGAATTGACAGTAGCGGCGCCAGCCCACAAGGCCGGCGCCGACAGTGGAACAACAAAAACAATCACTGTGAGGGATACCGATATGTCAGAACATGTTCAGCCGCTGGATGCCGCGCGCAGCGTCGACACCAGCCCCGACACCCGCAAAGTCATCTTCGCGTCGTCGCTCGGGACGGTTTTCGAGTGGTACGACTTTTTCCTCTATGGCGCCCTCGCGGCGGTGATCAGCAAGCAGTTCTTCGCCGGGGTCAACGACACCACGGCGTTCATCTTCGCGCTGATGGCGTTTGCCGCCGGTTTCATCGTCAGGCCGTTCGGCGCATTGGTGTTCGGGCGATTGGGGGACATGATCGGGCGTAAATACACGTTCCTCGCCACCATCATTCTCATGGGCCTGGCGACCTTCTGCGTCGGGTTGCTGCCGACCTACTCAAGCATCGGCATCGCCGCGCCAATCATCCTCGTGGTGCTGCGCATGCTTCAGGGCCTGGCCCTGGGCGGTGAGTACGGCGGTGCCGCGACTTACGTTGCCGAACACGCACCGATGGGTAAACGCGGTTTCCACACCAGCTGGATTCAATCCACCGCGACCCTCGGCCTGTTGCTGTCGCTGCTGGTGGTGCTCGGTTGCCGCTACTTCACCGGCGACCAGTTTGAAGTCTGGGGCTGGCGTATTCCGTTTCTGTTTTCCATCGTGCTGCTGGGCATCTCGACCTGGATTCGCTTGAGCCTGCACGAGTCGCCGGCCTTCGTGAAAATGAAAGAGGAAGGCAAGCTCTGCAAGTCGCCGCTGCGTGATTCCTTCGGCAAATGGGAAAACCTCAAAGTCGTGCTGATTGCCCTGTTCAGCATCAACGCCGGGCAAGCGGTGACGTTCTATGCGGCGCAGTTCTACGTGCTGTTCTTCCTCACTCAGTTCCTGAAAATGGACCCGGCCCTGGCCAACAGTCTGCTGATCGTCAGCGTGATTATCGGCGCGCCGTTCTTCATCTTTTTTGGCTGGCTCTCGGACAAGGTCGGGCGCAAACCGGTGCTGATGATCGGCCTGCTGCTGGCCACCGCGCTGTACTTCCCGATCTTCAAATCCATCGCCCACTACGCCAACCCGGCCATCGACCAGGCCAGTCGCCAGGCACCGATCACCGTGCTGGCCGACCCGGCCACCTGCACCTTCCAGTTCGACCCGGTGGGCAAGGCGAAATTTGACAGCCCGTGCGACAAGGTCAAAACCTTCCTGGTGAAACAGGGCCTGCCCTACAAAACCGAAGCGGCACCTGCCGGCAGCGCCGTGCAGGTCAGCGTCGGTGACGTGAAACTGGATGGCTTCGACGAAGCGGCGCTGCGTGGCGCGGTGACGCTGGCGGGGTATCCGTCGCAAGCCGATACGCAACAGGTCAACAAGGCCATGATCGTGGCACTGATGGTGGTGCTGATCATCATCTCCGCCATGTGCTACGGCCCGCTGGCGGCGCTGATGGTCGAACTGTTCCCGACGCGCATTCGCTACACCTCGATGTCCCTGCCCTACCACATCGGCAACGGCTGGTTTGGTGGATTCCTGCCAACCGTGTCGTTTGCGTTGGTGGTGTACACCGGGGACATCTTCTACGGGCTGTGGTACCCGGTGGTGATTACCGCGGTGAGCCTGGTGGTGGGGATGATTTGTCTGCGTGAGACCAAGAACGTGGATCTGGATACTAACTAAAGGCAATGCTCAACCAACATCGCCCGCCATGCGGGCGGTGTTGTTCACTTAAGACAATCTTCAGTCGAGCAAGCCCCTCGTGGCGAGGGGGCAGCCCCCTCGCCACAAATGTGGGGTCCCGCGCTTGAGTGAACAGTATTACAGGGCAATGGTTCGCTTTGCCTGCATCCTTGGATCAATGTGCAACGCTTTGATGTGATCCACCAAATACCGCGCATCCTGAGCAACCCCGGAAAAACGTCCAGAACCCCAGGTGTATAACCACGGCAGCCCGAGGAAGTACAAACCCGGTTGCGCCGTTATGCCACGCTGGTGGCCAGGGTGACCGCGCCCGTTGAAAACCGGGGCTTCGACCCAGGTAAAGTCCGGGCTGAAGCCGATGCACCAGATGATGCTGGTGATGCCTTCGTCCACCAGATCCAGCTCACTGCGCTCCTGCTCCGGCACCCAAACCGGCTGGTAAGGCGTACCGGACGGTGCGTCAATCGAGTGCTGTTCGATGTACTTGTCGATCGACGCGTTGATCCGGTTGTACACCGCATCGGCGCTGTCCAGGCTCTCGCCCAGGTTGTCGGCAAACTGCAAGTGCGTGCCCTGCAACCCGTCCAGGCGACCGAACAATTCCATGCCTTCGCGAGCGAAGCTGCGCAGGTCAATGTCTCGCCCGCCGTCGCGCCCCGTGACGTAATGATTGGTGTTGTCGCGCACGCCTTCACGCAGCGGGTGCGTATCGACACCAATCTCGTAATAGCCCATTTCCGCCAGCCAATCGACCACGTCTTTGCCGCGGTAAAAACGTGCGCAACGTGGCGCATCCCCTACCGCCAGATAAACCTGGCGACCTGCCAGGTGCAGGTCCTCGGCAATTTGCGCGCCCGATTGCCCCGAACCGACGACCAGCACATTGCCGGCGGGCAAGGCCTGCGGATGACGGTATTGCTCGGAGTGGATCTGATGAATGCCGGCCGGCAAGCGTTCGGCCAGACGCGGGATGATCGGCGTGTGATAACCGCCCGACGCGACAATCACCTGATCGGCCGTAAACTCGCCTCGTGAGGTGTGTACCTCAAATCCCCCTTGGCTACGGGGAACCACGCGTTGCACCGTGACCCCTTCACGGGCCGGGGCATTCACCGATTTGACGAAGCCGGCCAGGTACTGGTTGATCTCGTCCTTCTTCATGAATCCGTGAGGATCGCCGCCCTTGAAGTCGTCGATATAGGTGTAACCCGGCAATGCGCATTGCCAGTTGGGTGTCACCAGGCTGAAGGCATCCCAGCGCTGATTGCGCCAAGTGTGGGTGAGGCTGTGCTTTTCCAGCACCAGATGATCGATACCCTGCTGTTGCAGGTAGTAGCTGGCGGATAACCCGGCCTGACCGCCGCCGACGACGATCACGCTGTGGTGTGGAGGTTTGATTGAGGTGAGGTGGCTGGTCATGGCGCGCTCCGGTACTCGGTCACGAAAAAGTTAAGGGAAAAAACGATGAATCAGAATGAACTCCACCCAGCGCCGAGCACTTGGCCGGCACCTTCGGTGCGCATGCTGAGAATGTCCACGTGCCCGGCCACGAGGCTGGGTTCGTCGAGATAAATGGCCTGGCCCTTGAGCGAACTCAAGGTGTCCATGGCCGAACTGCAATAGAACCCCTTGACCTGCTTGACCCGTTCCGAGGCATTGTTCAAGGCGCTTTCGATGCGTTGCAGAAAGTCTGTCAGCGGATAACTGGCGCCCTCCTCCACGTATTGATAAATCACGGTCGAGGGCGAGTAGCCGGTCGCTTCCTTGCCATTGGGCCAGCGGATTCTGAAATTGACGGCGGGCATGTCAGTGCTCCTGATGAGTGAGTGTTAAGGGCGTCAGGTCGAGGTCGCGGTAGCTGAAGCCGGTGAAGGTTTGCTCGCGCAAGTTCCAGAATTCGCCACGCTGCTGGCCGAGCCGGACGTTCATCGCGCCACTGGAGTCGACTTGGCCGATGCGTTCACAGCGCACACCTTCGAAAGCAAACGCGGTCTGCACTTGCGCCCAGTCCCGTTCATCCAGCGTCATCAGGAAGCCGTAGCTGGGGAACACCTGCAGCCAGCGTGCGAGGTCGGCATCCTGCGGGCACGGCAGCGCAGCCAAATCGATGGTCGCGCCGCAGCCGGTGGTTTCCAGCAGCATCAACAGGCTACCGAGCACCCCGGCGTTGCTGATGTCTTTCGCCGCGTGCAGCAGTTGCGCGTCGGCCAGACGCGGCAGCACGTCGAGCTTGCTGCGCAGGCGCTCGGCCGGTACGCCTTCGAAGGCTTTCCAATAGGTGCTGTCGGCATGCCAGACGCCTTCGAGGTCCACCGCCATCGCGATGACCTGACCGGGGGCGACATGCAGGGTCGACAGCAGCTTTTGTGCAATGCCGGTAATCGCCACCGCCAGCGCGGTCGGATTACCCGCCGTGAGGCTGGTATGCCCACCGGCCAGCAACACGCCATAGGCCTCGCAAGCGGCACGAATCCCCACGAGCATTTGCTCGGCAGCGACGTTGTCGTGATGCCAATACGCATTGACCACCGCCGTCGCGCGACCGCCCATGGCGGTGATGTCGCTGACGTTGGCCATGACCGCCGACCATCCGGCAAACCACGGCGACGCCTCGACGACGGCCGGTAACATGCCCTCGATGGCCAGCAGCTGAAAATGATCGCCGCAGGCAATCGCAGCGGTGTCATCGCCGGGCAAGGCGTAAAGCTGCTCGCGGGTCAGCGATTGTCCGGCGCCGCCGATCACCGCCGCAGGGTGCTGGATCGCCTGTTTCGAGCGCATCGCCGGGGTGTTGCGCAAGGTATCGAGCAGCGCTGTCAGATCAGTCATGTCGAGCCACCTTCAGCGCGCGCAACGAAACCTGACGCGGCATCAGCGGGTAGTTCGGCAGATCCGCCTGCATCAAACAATGCGGCTGACCGAGCAACTCGAGTTGTTCGAGGGTTTGCCAGCGCAGGCCATGAAAATAGACTTCGTTTTGCGCCTGCACCGTGGCGCGAAAAACCTCGCAGCCCAGCTCCTTGGCCCGCGACACGGCTTCGTTGACCAGCGCTTTGCCAATCATGCTGTGCCGCCGATACGCCGGGGCCACGCACAACCGCCCGCCAAACCACAGGCCCGGCTCCGGCTGATAGATGCGCACCGCGCCCACCACCTGATCGGCGATTCCGCAATTACCGGCCAGGGCGACGATGGCGATCGCCTGGAAATCATGGCTGTCCTTGTCCTGTATCAGCAGTTGTTGCTCATCGGAAAACACCGAACGTCGCAAGGCGAAATAGGCCTGTTTCTCCCACTGTTCGCTGGCGGGTTTGACCAGCAACTCTCCCGCGCGAAACGGTTCGAAAGTACTGTCGACCAAGGCATAGGCGAGATTCGGCATGGGAATTCTCCGGGTTATTCGTAGCTTTTCAGGGCCGAGCACGCGCCGCATTTGGCGCAACCGGCGTTGATCTGATCGGAGTGCAAACCGTGACGGCGCAGGCTCGCGCCGATCTGCGGATACAGGCGGGCCATCATCGCGCTGTCGGGTTTGGGGTGATGGGCCAACGGCGTGCCGTCGATGGGCACGAACGGCACCACGAACGGATATACACCCAGCGCGCATAAACGCTCGCTCATCGCGCTGATGGCCGCTTCGCTGTCGCCCAGGCCGGCGAGGATGTAGGTGCTGACCTGGCCGCGTCCGAAGACTTCGACTGCCGCGCTGAAGGCGTCGAAATAGCGACTCAAGGGCACTTCGGCTTTGCCCGGCATGATCCGTTGGCGCACTTCATCAGTGACCGCTTCCAGGTGCATGCCGAGGGACACCACGCCGCTGTCGGCCAGGCGTCGGAACCAGCGATCGTCGTCCGGCGGTTCGCACTGGGCCTGAATCGGCAGATCGACCGCAGCGGTGACCGCAGCCGCAGACTCACACAAAATCGCCGCGCCCCGGTCCGGGGTTTGCGGGGTGCCGGTGGTCATCACCATGTGTTTGACACCATCGAGTTCCACTGCGGCTTTGGCCACTTCCGCCAGTTGTTGCGGACGTTTGCGGGCGATGGTTTTGCCGGCAGCAAGCGATTGGCCGATAGCGCAGAACTGACACGAACTGCCGCGATCATTGAAGCGAATGCAGTGTTGCAACACCGTGGTCGCGAGGACATCGCTGCTGTGCAGCGTGGCGATTTTCCAATAGGGAATGCCGTCCGCAGTGCTCAGACCGTAGAACTTCGGCACACCGGGCATCTGCACTTGGCCGACCTGCAAGCCTTCGCGAAAGATCAGCGCCTGGCTGCCATCGGCGTTGGGCTGCGCTTGATAGGGCGAATCCTGCGAGGCCTGGTTGAGGATCGGCACCATCATGGTCCGGCTGCCGAAGCTCAGTGCTTTATGGTCAGAAGGCCCGGCGCCACCTTGTCGAGACAAGCCGTTTTGCGCGGCCGGCCAGCGCACGCCATGGCATTGCAGCTCGGCCAGCAACTCATTGGTTTGCATGATCGAGCTCCTCGGTGGCCACGGCCGCAAAGTGCGCGCCGCGCTCGTGCACGTGGGCCGTCGGCGTGCGGTCGATCAGCAGGCTGAGCAGTTCCGGACGGCTGTAATGCCCGACCGAATCCATCATGCGTTTGCGCTTGTCGATCAAGGCCAGATCGAGGTCGGCAATTACTACGCCTTCGCCGGAGCGCAGCGGCTCGCCCAGTAATTTGCCTTCAGGAGACACGATCGCGGTGAAGCAGCCCCCGGAGATCGGGCCGAGGCCACAACCGGTGTCCTGCATGATCTGGCCCTGCTGATCGGCATCCAGCCACGCGGTGGCGTTGACCACGAAGCAGCCGGACTCCAGAGCGTGATGGCGGATGGTGACTTCAATCTGCTCGGCAAAAATATCGCCCACCAACGAGCCGGGAAACATCGCGGCATGGATCTGCTCGCCGTCGGCCATCAAGGCATAACGGGCCAGCGGATTGTAATGCTCCCAGCAAGCCAGCGAACCGATGCGCCCGACCGCGCTGTCGGTGGCGCGCAGGCCGGAACCATCGCCCTGCCCCCAGACCATCCGCTCGTGGTAGGTGGGGGTGATTTTGCGTCGATGCTGAATCAGGCTGCCGTCGGCATCGAAGAGTAATTGCGCGTTGTAGATCGTGCCGCCATCACGCTCGTTAACGCCGATGGAGACGACCATCCCTGCTTGCTTGCAGGCTTCGCCAATCGCCAGGGTCGCGGCGGATGGAACAGTGACAGACTGATCGAGCAGCTTGAGGTGTTGTGCGCCCATGGCAAACGCCGGCTGCACAAACGAAAAATACGGGTAGTAAGGCACCACCGTTTCCGGGAACACGGCGAACTGCACGCCTTGTCGACCGAGGGCGATGATCTGTTGGCAAACCTTGTCCACGGTGCCTTCGCGGCTGTAAAGCACCGGGCTGATCTGTACGGCGGCTGCGCGAATGATGGGCATGATGGGTCCTGAAGTAAGTTGTGCTCGGAAGATCGACGCGGTCCTGTGGGAGCTGGCTTGCCTGCGATTCAGGCGGCGCGGTGTATCAGACACACCGCCATCGCGAGCAGGCTCGCTCCCACAAAGGTTTCGCTGTCAGGCCGTCCAGGTATCGATGATCATCGCGCCCTCACGGCGCATCAGCAGGCGCAGGTCCATGACGTCCAGTGGGTTGATCGGGCGGATGCCTTCGATCAGCGCCTTTTCGGTCTGGCCGTACAACGCTTGCAGGGCGAAGCGGCAGGCGTAGACCTCGCCGCCCTCTTCCATGAACTGGATGAGTTGCTTGTTCACCGCCAGGTGACCGGGGAACGCTTCGGCACCCAGGGTCGGAAAACCCCGTTGCACGCCCAGTTGCACGCCAGGTCCGTACAGCAGGATTTTGGTTTCGAAGCCTTTGCGCAGCAGGCGCTTGGCCTGAAGCATATTGACCAGGCCGATGGAGCCCTCGAAGGCGATGGTGTGGAAGGTGATCAGGACTTTTTCGCCGGGCTCGGCCTTGATGTCCTCGAAGACTTTCTCTTCGTAATTGACCAGGAAGTCGCCGTCTTTGTAATGGGGAATATCCACGGTTGGCATAGTGTCGCTCTCCAGTTGCTTGGTGCTTGAACGGAAGCCTGTTTTGGCTGCCGGGTTGCAGGAGATAGAGCGAACGCCGTGCCAGAAAATAAAACTAATTTCCGTGCAGTGGTAAGTGCTTGATTAGGTTGAGAATCGCCATCTGATCCGCTTTTTCAGGGCGAATCTGAGGCTATCGGTGAATCACGCATTCCCGTAGAAATACGAATATTCGTAGCGGCCAATCACGAGATTTCGTAGCAATGAACGAAACCATGAACGAAGCAGACTCTCTCAGCGGCTGGGCCGATCTGGCGTATTCGTCGCGGCACATGGTGTTCGAGCATTGCGCCGAAGCCATTGCGCTGCTCAATCCGTTTTCCGATCGCCTGGGCGACCTGAACATCGCCGCCTGCACCTTGCTCGGCTACCCGCGCCAGGAGTTGCTGGAGCTGCCGGTGAGCAAGCTGTTCGGCCATCAACTGGCTGACCTGATCGTATTCACCCAGGCCGTGATGGACAAAGGTCGTGGCTGGACCGAAGAGCTGAGCTGCAACTGCAAGAGCGGCGAACGCATCGAGCTGGAAATCTCCGCCACCACCCTGCAGATTAAGGGTGAGCAACAGCTGATCCTGGTGATGCGCGAGCTGAGCCATGAGAAATACCAGCGCGACCAGGCCCACACCGAGCGCACCATGCGCGGCGGGCTGATCGAGTGGCGCAACATCCTCAACCTGTTCCAGGAAAGCGAACGCGATAACCAGCTGTTGCTCAGTTCGGTCGGCGACGGCATCTACAGCATCAACAGCGAAGGTTTGGCGACCTTCGTCAACCCGGCGGGCGCACGCATGCTGGGCTGGGAACCGCAGGACATGATCGGCAAGAACATCCATCGCATTCACCACCACACCCATGCCGACGGCAGCCATTACCCGGTGGAAGAGTGCCCGATCTACAAAGCCGTGCGCGACGGCGTGGTTCATGAAGGACGCCAGGAAGTGTTCTGGCGCCGGGACGGCAGTTCGTTCCCGGTGGAATTCACCAGTACCCCGGTGATTTCCGATGGCCGAATCGTCGGCGCGGTGGTGGTGTTTCGCGACATCACTGAACGGCGCAGCACCGAAAACCAACTGCAAAGCGCCCTTGAAGAACTCAAGGTGCTCAAGGATCGACTTGAGGAGCAAAACGCCTACTTGCAGGAAGAGATTCACATCGAGCACAACTTCCGCGAAATCGTCGGCCAGAGCGAGCCGATCAAGAAGATCATCAAGCAGATCGACGTGGTCGCTCCCACCGATGCCAGTGTGCTCATCAATGGCGAGTCCGGGACCGGCAAAGAGTTGATTGCCCGCGCGATCCACCAGGCCAGTCGCCGCAATGCCCACCCGCTGATTCGGGTCAATTGCGCGGCGATCCCTGCGGAACTGTTTGAAAGCGAGTTCTTCGGGCATATCCGTGGCGCCTTTACCGGCGCCGTACGGGATCGCGTCGGGCGCTTTGAACTGGCCGATGGTGGCACGCTGTTTCTCGACGAAATCGGCGAAATCCCGTTGGAGCTGCAAAGCAAATTGCTGCGGGTGTTGCAGGAGGGTCAGTTCGAACGGGTCGGCGAAGAGCGCACGCGCAAGGTCGATGTGCGGATCATCGCCGCGACCAACCGCGATCTGCGCCAGGAAGTCGCGGCGAAACATTTTCGTGAAGACCTGTACTTCCGGCTCAACGTGTTCCCGATCCAGTCGCCGGCGCTGCGTGACCGTCCGATTGATATTGCGCCGCTGGCGGCGCACTTCCTCAAGCAGACCGGAAAACGCCTGAACATGCCCGGCAGGCGCCTGCGCAACAGCGACATCGAGCGCCTGCAACGCTATTCGTGGCCGGGCAATATTCGCGAATTGCAGAACGTCATCGAGCGCGCGCTGATCACCTCGATCGGCGCTGATCTCAACCTGGATCTGCCGGATGAATCGACACTCGATCAGGGAAGTGTTTCCCTGAACCTCACGCACCAGACCATTCTGACCGACGCGCAAATTCGAGAACTGGAGCGCAGCAACATGCAAGCCGCACTCACCGCGACCAAGGGCAAGCTCTTCGGCAAAGGGGGCGCGGCGGATCTGCTGGGCATCAAGCCCACGACACTGGCTTCCCGGCTCAAGCGGCTGGAGAGTTAGGCCGGGATAAAACAACCTTTCGTTGCATACGCTAACCTGATTCCACGGCTCGATGCCGTCACAGCCCCGACCCATTTCAGACCGAGGCCCCATGATCATTTCATCCGCATCCGACTACCGCGAGGCAGCACGCCGCAAACTCCCCCGCTTCTTGTTCGATTACATCGATGGCGGGGCTTACGCAGAGCACACGCTCCGGGCCAACAGTGCCGACCTCACGGGCATCAGCCTGCGTCAGCGCATCCTGAAAAACGTCGAAACCCTGAGCCTTGAAACCACCCTCTTCAATCAACCGCTTTCAATGCCGGTCATTTTGGCGCCGGTCGGCCTGACGGGCATGTTCGCCCGCCGGGGTGAAGTGCAGGCGGTCAGAGCGGCAGAGAACAAAGGCATCCCGCTGTGCCTTTCAACGGTGTCGGTGTGTTCGATCGAGGAAGTCGCGGCGCAGACCCAGCAATCCATCTGGTTTCAGCTGTACGTGTTGAAAGACCGGGGCTTCATGAAAAACGCCTTGGAGCGTGCGAAGGCCGCCGGGGTGAAAAACCTGGTGTTCACCGTCGACATGCCTACCCCCGGCGCCCGTTACCGGGATGCGCATTCGGGCATGTCCGGGCCGTTTGCGTCGTCGCGGCGAATGCTTCAGGCCATGACCAAACCGGACTGGGCGTTCAACGTCGGCGTCATGGGCCGCCCGCACGACCTGGGCAATATCTCGAAGTACCTGGGCAAAGCCGTCACGCTCGAAGACTACATGGGCTGGCTGGCCAACAATTTCGACCCGTCGATCAGTTGGGCTGATCTGCAGTGGATTCGTGATTTCTGGGAAGGCCCGATGATCATCAAGGGCATCCTCGACCCTCAGGATGCCAAGGACGCGGTCAGTTTTGGCGCGGACGGCATTGTGGTGTCGAACCACGGCGGGCGGCAGCTGGACGGCGTGCTGTCCACCACCAAGGCATTGCCGCCGATCATGCAAGCGGTGGGTAATGATTTGACAGTGCTGGTCGACTCGGGAATTCGCTCGGGGCTGGATGTCGTGCGGATGCTGGCCATGGGCGCGAAAGGCGTATTGCTCGGGCGATCCATGGCTTATGCACTGGCCGCCGATGGACAACGCGGGGTGGAGAACATGCTGGATATTTTCGCCAAGGAAATGCGCGTGGCCATGACGCTGACCGGAGTGACGTCGATCAGCCAGATCGATGAATCCACACTGGTCGAAGCTGCACGAATGGGCTAAACACGGCCGCCGAAAACACCCATCTCCTGTAGGAGCTGTCGAGTAAAACGAGGCTGCGATCTTTTGATCTTGTTTTTAAATAAGCAAAGTCAAAAGATCGCAGCCTCGTTTCACTCGACAGCTCCTACAGGGGTCGCCGTGGCATTTTCGCGAGCCTCACTCAACGTCTTTGAGAATCTCAAACGTAACCTGATCCGGATAGAACGCCACATACCCGCGAATCTGATCGACCGACACTTTGGGGTCTTCATAGCGCCAAACCGCGTTAGCGCCCTCATGCCCGGGGATTTGCAGGCTGTAATAGGTGGCGTCGCCCTTGTACGGGCAATAGGTCGTGTGGTCGGTGCGGGCAAAATACTGTTCGTCGATGTCCTCCCAGGGCACGTAATACACCGGCGGATAATTGGCCTCGAGCAGCACCAGCGCACGTGAGGAGGCGGCCACCTGAATACCGTGAAACTTCACCAACAGGAAGCCAGGCTCCTCGGCGATGGTGATGACAGGACTGGGACCGGAGCTTTTCATGGAATGCGTTCCTCATGACGGTGATAGACCTGTGGGGCAAGATTTGCGCCCCGCTCATGTGGCGAGGGAGCTGGCTCCCGCTGGGCTGCGCAGCGGCCCCAGAATCTGAGACAGCGAAGTGTCAGGTATAACTCAAATTTCGCCGACGCGACTGCTTCACAGCCGAACGGGACGGTGCGGCTGTCAGTGAGGCACGCGGACCAGAAACCTGGCGACGTTGAAATATCGTCTACGATGCATGTCAGCGTTCACTTCCCTACTGCGCAGATAAGCGTTCGTGGCATGGGGTTTCGAGTCTCGGCAACCTGAGGGTCTTCACCATGCCTGAATCGCAAATTGCCCCGCCGGGGGCCGAAAAGTTGCTCTATCGCGGCCCTGTGGAAGCGGGCGATCCCTGGTTCGAGACACGAGTGCAGCTCACCGCTGGAGAACGCTATTTCTTTCGCGCGTCAGGGTCCTGGACCGACTGGAACCAGCCGCACGATGCCAACGGTTTGCGCATTGAAAAATTGCGACCTTTCGAGCGCTTCATTCGCTGTCAATCGGCGGACGCCGCCTGGTTCACGCTCGTGGGTGCAATTGGCAAGGATCGCGACAGCTTTTTTGCCATTGGCGATGGGCTCCGCTGGCCGCAGGGCTGGGTCGCGCCGACATCCGGTCAACTCTACTGCTTCGCCAATGACGCCCGGTTCATGTACTTCAACAATCACGGCGCCGTTACGCTAGAGGTGTGGACCACCTGAACAACCGATCATGCGCGGATCCGCTCGGTGGCCGATGAACATCCCTCACCCCGGCAATCAATCGCAACGCATCCGCTGTACATCCATACAGATAAAGATTGATCCGTTGCTCATCACCGGCCATTCTGTGCGCCTCTTGCACACTTGATGAACGATGGTGGTTATGCAGCTGTACCTCTGTGAAAAACCTTCCCAGGCCAAAGACATCGCGGCAGTACTCGGCGCCAAGCGTCGGGGCGACGGTTGCTGGCTGGGGACGGGTGTCACGGTGACCTGGTGCATCGGCCATCTGCTGGAAACCGCGCCGCCGGATGCCTATGACGCGAAGTACAAGCGCTGGGTGCTGGCCGATCTGCCGATCATTCCGGAAAAATGGAAGATGACGGTCAAACCGCGCACGGCCAGCCAGTTCAAAGCGGTCAAACGCTTGCTCGGCGAAGCTGATGAACTGGTGATCGCCACCGACGCCGACCGTGAGGGCGAGATGATTGCCCGGGAACTGGTCGAGCATTGCCGCTATCGCGGGCCGATCCGGCGACTGTGGCTGTCGGCACTGGACGACGCGTCGATCCGCAAGGCGCTGGCGGCGCTCAAACCGGGGGCCGAGACCTTCAGCCTTTATCATTCGGCGCTGGGGCGTTCCCGGGCCGACTGGTTGATCGGGATGAACATGAGCCGCTTGTTCACGCTGCTGGGCCGGCAGTCCGGTTATCAGGGCGTGTTGCCGGTGGGTCGGGTGCAGACGCCGACCCTGCGGCTGGTGGTGGATCGCGATCGCAGCATTGCCGATTTTGTACCGGTCGCCTATTGGGCCATCGACGTGCAGCTGTTGCACGACGGCACGGCGTTCACCGCTCAGTGGCGTGCGGCATCCGACGTCTGTGACGATCAGGATCGCTGCCTGAATCAGGCGCTGGCCCAGCAAGCGGCCGCCGCCATCAGCAGCGCGGCGAGTGCCCGGGTGATCAAGCTGCGCACCGAGCGAATGCGTGAAGTAGCGCCCCTTCCGTTCGATCTGGGCACCTTGCAGGAAGTCTGTTCGAAGAAGCTCGGGCTCGGCGCCCAGGAAACCCTCGACATCGCCCAGGCGCTCTACGAAACCCACAAGGTCATCACCTACCCGCGCAGCGACTGCGGTTTCCTGCCGTTGAGCCAGCACAGCGAAGCCCCAGGCATCCTCGCCGCGCTCCGGCAGGCCGATCCGTCCCTGAACGCCTTGAACGATTATCTGGAGCCACAGCGCCGCTCACGCGCCTGGAACGATGCCAAGGTCACGGCTCACCACGGCATCATCCCGACAGCGGCGGCCAAGCATCTTGAGAAGCTGGTGGGCAAGCAACGGGCGGTCTACACCCTGATTCGCGCGCGTTATCTGGCGCAGTTCCTGCCCAACCATGAATACGACCGCACCCAGGCCGACTTCGATTGCGCCGGTGAAGCCTTGCGTGCCGTCGGCAAGCAGATCGTCGAGCCCGGCTGGAAACGCGCCCTGCCCGAAGCGCTCGCCCCGGCCAAGGGTCGTGAGGCCCCGGCACCGCAGACGTTGCCGGCATTGGCCGAAGGGCGGGACTGCGCGGTGGCCGACGTGAAGTTCAAGGACCTCTGGACCCAACCGCCCAAGCCATTCACCGAAGGCGACCTGATCAAAGCGATGAAGAACGTCGCCAAACTGGTGGAAGACCCGTTGCTCAAACAGAAGCTCAAGGACACCACCGGCATCGGCACCGAAGCCACCCGCGCCTCGATCATCCAGGGCCTGCTCGACCGCGGATATCTGATCAAGAACGGCAAGGCCCTGGCCGCAACCCCGGCCGCCTTCAGCCTGATCGATGCGGTGCCGCGCGCGATTGCCGACCCCGGCACCACGGCCATCTGGGAACAGGCGCTGGACATGGTGCAAAGCGGCGAGATGAGCCTGGAAGAATTCGTCACCAAGCAGGCTGCGTGGATGAGCAAGCAAGTCGCCCGTTGCGCCGGCCTCAGCCTGACCATCAGCGGGCCGGCGAGCCCGGCCGGTCGAGGCGCCACACCGTGGAAAAACAAACGAAAGCCGGCCAAGCGCAAGCCAGCGACGGGCACCAAACGCGCGGCGAAACCGGCCAGCAATGCGTGAGGGCACTTCGAATGGGCTGTGATGGTCTAGTGTTCTTCAAGCTTGGCGATGGCCCCATTTTCTGAAAAGCAACGCAGCCTCGTTTCACTCGACAGCTGCTACAGGAACCTTGTTTATGATTATCGTGCATCACCTGAACAACTCCCGCTCCCAACGGATTCTCTGGCTGCTGGAAGAACTGTCCATTCCCTATGAGCTGAAACGCTATCAGCGTGACCCGAAAACCAATCTGGCACCGCCGGAATTGAAAGCGATCAACGCCCTGGGCAAATCGCCGGTCATCGAAGACGGCGCGCAAAAGCTAATCGAATCTTCCGCCATCATCGACTACCTGATCCGCCGTCATGGCCAGGGCCGCCTGCAACCCGATCCATCGACCCCCGCCTACGACGAATACGTTCAGTGGCTGCACTTCGCCGAAGGCTCGGCCATGCTGCCGCTGATGCTGAACCTGTACGTCGGGCGCCTGGGTGAAGCCGGTGCGCCGCTGCATCCGCGTATCAATTCGGAAGTGGCCAACTACCTCGGCTACCTCGACACGGCATTGAGCCAGTCCGATTACTTGCTCGGTGACGAGTTCAGCGCTGCCGATATCCAGATGAGTTTTATCGGCGAGATTGCCCGGGCTCAGGGCAAGTTGGGCAACTACCCTCATGTATCGGCCTGGGTAGAACGCTTCCAGGCACGTCCTGCTTACGCGGCGGCGTTGAAGACCGGTGGGACGTACGACTTCGCGCCCCACTGAGTGATGTCGAAAGGGCCACGGACGGCCCTGCGATCTGGAGCGAGCCAACATGCCTTCGATTGAACTGCACGCCGCACACCGCGACGAACTGGAAACGATTGAAAACCTGATGCAGTTCTACATGCATGACTTCAGCGAGTGGCTGCCGCTGAAGCTCGGCGAACACGGCTTTTTCAACATCCAGCTAAAACGGGATTACTGGCGCAACCCCGCGACCCGACCGTTCCTGATCAAGGTGGACGGTGACCTCGCCGGTTTCGTGACTGTGGACAACGACGTTCATATCGACGGTGCCGAGCACAACATCGGCTACCTTTTTGTCAGTCGGCGCTTTCGTGGCCAAGGTGTCGCGAAGTTTGTCGTGTCCACCCTCTTGAGCCGGTTCCCCGGACAATGGCAAATTTTCCACATCGACGCGAACCTGCCTGCATGGCGGTTCTGGGCCAAGGTGATGCCCGAGCTCGCGGGCGATGGATTCACCTTGCATCAACTGCCGGTAGACGGTTACCCCTGCACCTTCTATCGCTTTCAACGCCCTTTGCCATCGTCCTGACCGGCACGCTGCGACTCCCCTTTTTAATTCCAAAGCGCTTTGTCCGACAATATGTAGTGACTAAAAATAATCACTACATAACGGTTGACGCCTCCGATTTGCCCTTGCATGATGCAGACATCTCCCCGATCGGGAGTAAGGCAACATGTTTGAGCAAGCTCGTCTGACCGCCGAGCTGTTTTTCCCGGATACACGCTGCCCACAAGGCAGATTGAAGAAGCTGACCTGGCCCGAACGTCCAGTACAAGGACGAGAAGCGCTGGCGATCAATCCTCATGAAGCTTGTGGCCGACCCTCAAAAGTCGGCGGTGGCCTCCAGGTTTTCGCTGCTTCTCTTCGTTGTGACGCTATTGCGTAGCAGTTATTCAACACGACTACATGCAACAGACGCGAGACCCCGTTGAATCGACGGCTGACCGCTGACGTCCTGGTTTCGGTGCCAGGGATCAACTAACCGATGGGCTACCTGTATTAGCGAATCAACTTTGAAAGATCACCAAATGGTCAAGGGGCATATTATGAATCTGAACAATCAACCTACTATCGATGAACTGGCTCGTATCTTCGCTGCGCAAAAAGACAGCCACGACAGCCACATTCTGTGGATCAGCAAATCGGGCCAAGTTCATATCGACTGCCTGTCGCCGCACGCCCATGAAGCAGAGTTCGACCAGAACAACCAGAACCTGCTGGCCCGACTGAAAATGTACCGTCGCGGCCAGGGCTATGTCGGCAAGAAAGCCGCGGCCGACAAGGACTTCATCGGTAACGTTCTGCAAACGCTGAAACAGGCGTGGGCCTCGATGCAGAACCACAATGAAGTTCGGGTGATTGACCGGTTCTACTGATACCCCCTCTGCTGCTCATCAATAAAAAGGCCCCGCTCGTAGTATCGAGCGGGGCCTTTTTTTGTTTGTCTCGTGCGCGGCAAATACAGCTATCTTTAATCGTATTCGCTGCTGTGCCCTTGGAGATTGCGATGAAAAATACCCTGGCATTTCTGCTGTTGCTGTCCACCGCAACGATTGCTCAAGCCAACAAGATCGAAGGTGTTCCCTCATTCGATGTGGAATGCCCCGGGAAAATCATCGTTCACGCGGATCAGGACGGACCGGTGTCGATCAACAACGTAGAAGCCGAAACCAAAGCCATGATCAAAGAACGCAGCTTCGAAGCCAAGGGTTCGGGCGTGACGATTTCGATCGTTCTCGCCGATGACGACTCGGTGACCGTGAGTTCTACGGGCAAGGCGCCTAATGGCGTCTGCCAATCACTGGACGACTGACTCCGTCACCACCACGCCCAACACCAGATTCATAAACGCCACCGACGCCGCGCTGTGATAGTTGTTCTTGCGCCGCAGCAACGCCGCCCCGCGCGTAGGCGCCTCCCCCAGCAACGGAATTCTGCGCAGTGCCCGATCCTGAGTGGCGATCGGCTCAGGAAGAATAGTGGCGATGGCCGTGTGTCGAATCACCTCCAGCAAGGTGCTCACCGAGTTGACCTCAATCACCACTTTGGGCGTGATCTGCTCCTGAGCAAAATAGTCATCGATGCGGGTGCGGGTGACGAAGTCCTGGGCCAACAGCGCAAAGTCCAGTTGCGCCACCTCTTCAGCGGATAACGCGACCTGCCGTTCATATAACGGGTGATCCCGCCCCACCATCACCCCCAGGGTTTCGGTAAACGCCGGGATCGATTCGATGTCGGCATTTCTCACCTGAGTAAAGGCGATGGCAATGTCCAGCGAGTCATCCGCCAGCCCCGACTCGATGTCATCCATCGACAACTCGAAAACCTGCAGATGGATGTTGGGAAACCGTGCCACGTAGTCGCGCACCAACGGTCCCACCAGATACGCCATGAACGTTGGCGTCATGGCCAGGCGCAAGGTGCCACGCGACAAATCCTTCACGTCATGCAGCGCCCGTTTGCCGGCCGCAAGCTCCACCAACACTCGACGTGCACACTCGATGTAAGCCTCGCCCGCATCGGTCGGCTTGACCGTGCGTGACGTTCGGTCGAACAGGCTTACGCCCAGGGTTTCTTCCAGCTGGCGGATCTGCTGGGACAGGGTCGGTTGTGAAACGTGCAGCGCCTCGGCGGCGCGGGTGAAGCCGCCATGGTCGGCAACCGCCAGCAAGTAACGCAGATGTCGCAGCAGCATGGGAACACCATCTATAGGCAAGGCTTATGCACAGCATTGTATATCGGTCTTGGACGCTATGGATCAATCGGCAGAAGATTGCTTCACACCCAAGCAACACAACCCCGATAGGAGAAACACCATGCAACAGTCCCACGCTTACAACGACACCAACCTCGAACTGACCGCCAAAATTCTGGACGCTAAAGCGCGCAAAAACCTGTCCTTCGAAGACATGGCAGAAGGCACAGGCCTGAGCCTGGCCTACGTCACCGCTGCCCTGCTCGGCCAGCACCCGCTGCCGGAATCCGCCGCCAAAGTGGTTGGCGAGAAACTCGACCTGGACGCCGATTCGGTAGCCCGTCTGCAGATCATTCCACTGCGCGGCAGCCTCTCCGGCGTGCCGACCGACCCGACCATCTACCGCTTCTACGAAATGATCCAGATCTACGGCACCACGCTCAAAGCCCTGGTTCATGAGCAGTTCGGCGACGGCATCATCAGCGCGATCAACTTCAAGCTCGACATGAAGAAAGTCGAAGACCCGGAAGGCGGCCACCGCGCAGTCATCACCCTCGACGGCAAGTTTCTGCCACTGCGTCCTTTCTAAGTTGATACCGGCCCGCACTCGGGTGCGGGCCAGACCCGATACCCAAACACTTTGTCAGCTCACCCCATTTGTCTGGAGGATGCCCCATGAAAAAAATGCTGCTGGTTCTTTCGTTGATCGCGGGCGTATCGGCCCAGGCTCAAGCCCAGGACGCCGCCGTTGCCTACCAATACGGCATGAACCTGGACATCGCCCACGTCGTGGCAATTACCCCGGCCGCCGATGTCTGCGGCGTGGTTCCGGTGGAGATGACTTACCTCGACTCCAAAGGCTCGACTCACATTCTGCAATACAGCGAATTCGGCACCGGCTGCTCAAACTGAGTCGCCACTGTTCATCACTTATGAGGACGTCACCATGAAAGCGCTCATCGAAGGTTTTTTGAAGTTCCAGAACGAAGCGTTCCCGCAACGCACCGACCTGTTCAAACACCTGGCCACCACCCAGCATCCCGGCACGTTGTTCATCACCTGTTCCGACAGCCGCGTGGTCCCCGAACTGCTGACCCAGCAAGAACCCGGCGAACTGTTTGTGATCCGCAACGCCGGCAACATCGTGCCGTCCTACAGCCCGCACCCGGGTGGTGTCTCGGCCACGGTTGAATATGCAGTCGCGGTGTTGGGCGTGACGGACATTGTGATCTGCGGCCACTCCGATTGCGGCGCCATGACCGCCATCGCCAAGTGCAAATGCATGGATCACCTGCCGGCGGTCAGTGGCTGGTTGCAACACGCGGAATCCGCCAAGGTCATCAACGAATCCCGCCCTCACGCCGATGATGCGGCGAAGGTGAGTTCGATGGTCCGGGAGAACGTCATCGCGCAACTGGCCAACATCCAGACACACCCGAGCGTGCGCCTGGCCCAGGAAAAGGGTCAGCTGAACCTGCATGGCTGGGTCTACGACATTGAGACCGGTTCGATCGACGCCCTGGAGGCCGGCAGCCGCCGCTTTGTGTCACTGGCTGAACACCCGACCACCTGCGCCGTGTATGGCAAAGCCATCGAAGCCGCTTGATGGGTGGCCGCGCTAGATGTCCAGCACCAAGGGCTCATCGCCCTTGGCCGGCACCGCGCAACAGATCAATACCTCCCCTTGCGCCGGCAGCTCGGCGGGCATGTTCAGATAATGCACCTGCCCGCTGAGCAACCGGGTGCGGCACGTTCCGCACGAGCCGCCACGGCAACTGAAGTCCGGATTCAAGCCACGGCTTTCAGCCAGTTCCAGCAAACTCCCGCCACCCGGTTCCCAACGGGCCTCCTTGGCCGATCCTGAAAACACCACTTTCACCGGGCTGTCCGCTGCCGGCACTTGAGCCGGGGCCGGACTCAGTTGGTCGCGCAAACGGACCAGCGTGGAAGGCCCGAACGTCTCCGCATGAATGCGCTCGTCACCAATGCGCAAGGCCCGCAAACTGTCGTAAATCCCTTGGGTAAATGCACCAGGCCCGCACAGGTAGAAATCGTAATCGTCCAGCGGCAGCAACGCCTTGAGCAACTCGATATCAACGCGCCCCGCCACCTCGAAATCCTCACCCTCGCGGGCATGATCCTCAGGTTGGCTGAGCAGGCGCAGCGCTCGCACCGAGTCCTTGGCACGGGTGGCCAGTTCATACAACTCGTCACGAAACCCCAGCTCGGCGAGGCTGCGGGCACTTTGAATAAACCAGGTCGGTCGAGTGCGGCGGATGCGTTCGCCTTCGTAGATCACTTCGCGCAGCATCGACAACAATGGCGTCACGCCGACACCGGCGGCCAGCAGCACCAACGGCCGTCGCTCATCCGCTTTCACCGTGAACCGGCCCTGAGGCGCGCGGGCCTCGATCAGATCGCCCACGCGGACACGCTCGTGCAGATGCGATGAAATCAACCCGTCACGCTTGACGCTGATGCGGAAGAAACTGTCCGACGGTGCGCTCGACAGGCTGTACGTGCGCACCAAAGGCGCCTGCCCCTCTGCCAGGCAAAAACGCACGGGCAAATGCTGCCCGGCCTCGAAACGCGGCAAGCCCGCGTCGTCGGTCGGCTCCAGGTAGAACGAGCGGATACGGGTGCTTTCTTCAACGATGCGGGTCACGCGCAGCAGTCGCCATTGATCGCGCAAGGCGTCGGCATGCAAACGCCCTTCGGCCTGCTGCCAACTGCCGGTCATCAGGCTATTGGGCGAGAACCCTTCGAATTGCCAACGCAACGACAGCACACCGGCGCGACGCACGACGTGTTCCACGGTCATTCGCCAGAGCCGTTCGGCGCCCTGGAACGCCGCTATTTCCGGGCCTTCCAGAATGATCTCGGTACGCCCTGCGATTTGCAGCACATCACCGGACTCGAAGTCGACAAACAGCAGCCCCACCTGCGGATTAAGCATCAGATTGCCCAAGGTGTTGAAATGCAGGTTGCCGGCGAAATCGGGGATCGTCAGCACGTTGCCCTCGACCCGCACGAAGCCGGCATTGCCGCCCCGGTGCGAGACATCCACCGAGCGCTTTTTCGGGTCGTCATCAAGGTCTACGTAACTGGTAAGGAAAAAGGTATCGGCGTTGCTAATGTTCGTCCGGGCGGCTTCGTCGAGCTCATCGAAACGTTCGACCGCCACCGCAGACGAAGCGCGGCCCACTGAACCGGGTTCGACGGCACGCAGCTGAATGTATTGCGGGCAGTTGCCAAAGGCGTGTTCGACGGCAACGGCAAAACCGTCCAGGTTGGCGGTGCTGATGCGGCCATTCATTCGGTTGCGTCGGCGGGTTTTCAGATCGATACCGAGCAGCCCCACCGAGGCACCTGCCTTGAGCGCGGGCCGGACGGGATCGCCCTCGGCGGGCAGGCGTTCGAGTAACAACTGGTGGGGATCAGGCGAATGGGCGAATCCGGGCGGCCCTTCAATCAGGGTCGCCCATGGCACGCCATGCTCATCGACGGCGCCCACCAGCAAATACGGCAGCTGCGCGTAGAACAGTTGATGTTGCTCGGGCAGGTAATCACGCACCACCTTGCGCCCGAACACCTCCATGCGCTCGGCCACACCGACGCTTTCCTGCAACTGCCGCTCGCCCGCGTGCCAGGGTGACGCGCCCTGCTCCTGCGACTGATTCATGACGACCTCTACGCCTTCGTAAACAGGTGTCTTTGCCCACAAGCCTGTACTGGCGTTTGTGGCTCAGGCGTTCAAGCGTAGTTCGCCGTATCGTCCTGTGGCGGGTCGTCGGATGTACGGAGCAGATAAAGGGCGTGTCGGATCAAGGCACTTGCGGCGTTTCATACCACTGGCGAGACGGCGTCGGGAAACGCATTTTCTGCCGGATATGCGCGGCGTTCGCGGCGCTGCTCAGCTGTTCCAGCAGCACAAAGGCAACTTCCGTTGCCGTGCCGGGACCGCTTGAGGTGATGATGCGGCCATCGACCACCACGGGCCAGTCGACGAAGTGGGCACCGCTTTCCACCAACTGGTTTTTGCGCTTGCCGCCCACCTGGTGATAGGTCGTGGCGTCCTTGCCTTTCAGTACCCCGGCAACGCCCAGGCACACCGAAGACACGCAGACACTGGCGACGATTTTCCCGGCCGCGACAAAGTGCCGGATAACCGCCAGAAACGGCTCACTCAAGGCCTCTTCATAAAAACCCGACGGTTCGAAACCACCGGGCAATGCCAAGGCATCGAAGCTGTCCAGGTCAACTTCGCTCAACAAACAAGCCGGATTGAGCGACAGCCCGAAGGTTGTCACGATCTGCGACCGCAGGCCGGCATTGATCAATTCCACCGGTTGGTCGCCAAGCAGATTGGCCCAACCGAGCACATCGGTAAAAGCCGCCATTTCCAGCGGCTCGACACCGTTGGCCAACAACATGAGGACGCGTTTCATCAGGTATACCTCTCAGGGATCGGCCGATATTCGGCCTTTGCATCAGCTGAGAGAACACCCAAAAAACGCAATCCATTGTTGCTTGAACTGAAATGCCCGCGTCGCAGCGCTCCCGGTTCACGGAAGCGCTGCGCACAAGGTCGCTCTGATCAGTGGTCGTCCTGGTCTTCCGATGATGGCCGACGTTCGGCGGTTTCTTCGGCGTTGGGGGCGGCTGGATTGCTGCCTGGCGTGAACACGTGGGTCAGCAAGTCCCTGGCATCGATTTCGACGACACCCGGCACCGAACGGGCCAGCGCAACCGCCTGCTCACACTGTTTATGGGTGTTGACGCGACCGCTCAAGGCCACCGTCCCCGCGAGGGTTTTGACATGGATCTGCAAGCCAAGGCTCGGTTCGGCCAAGGCCAGGGCCGACTTCACCCGGCCAGTGATCCACGTGTCGTGCACGACCGTTTCCAGACCGTGGGAGTAATTCCGAAAAGAATGAAGTTTCATGACGCAGCCCTCACTCAGAACACAGACGCAAACACACCCTTAATTATAGTGCGATCGCCGCCTGTGCCCGGAATGCTCAGCGTTTGACCGACAGATCCGTCTGGGTCATGCGGCTACGAATGGTGAACACGCCATCTCCCGAAAGAATCGCGCTGCGAGCGAACAGACGGCCGCTCTCCCAGTTCGAGAGCCCCAGTTCCGGCTTGTTCAGCGCGTACTGTCCATCGACCCAGCGGGTAATCCCGTTGCCCACAAACGGTGCGTTGACCGCGTTGTAGAAACGCTCATGCGCCGCCCCGTCTTCACTGATCAGCGACACGGTGAATTGCGGGCTGTAGCGATTGAACAAGGCGATGGCGCTGTCCAGGTCATCAACGATTTTCAGGCTGACTTCCGGGGTTTCTTCCCATTCCCACTCCCGGCCCAACTGATCCTCGGGCAAGGATTCGGCCAGTGCTTCGGTCTGGTAGCCTTCGGCGCGATATACCTCAACGCTGCCGGTTTGCCAGTCAGTCGGCAACCACGACTCGCTGCCCTCGACGATATGCAACTTGCAGCCCTGGCCCCGAGCGGTGCCAGCCTGTTGCAGCGCGTCGAGGAACAACGGCACCAGTTCAGCGGCGCGGTCACGCTGGATCAGGCAGACGTTCAGGGTGTTGCAGACCTTGCGGTCCAGAGAATTGCGCACCACGGCGGCGAAGCGCTGGGCGTCGGCATCCTTGTCGGCGATCAGCCAGGCGCCACCAGTGCCGTGCAGGCTGACGGCGGTGCCCGCCTGCTGGGCGATGCTGCCCAATTGACTGACCGCACGCCCCGAACCCCGGGCCACGGCCAGCGACAAACGGCGGTCGGCGAACATCGCCCAACCGGCGGCGTGGTTGACGCTTTCCACCAAAGACACCGCGCCGGTCGGCAAACCGGCATCGCTGAGGGCCGGGTTCAGTGCGTGAGTGACGATGGCCTGAGCCGTGCCCAGCGCATCGCTGCCAATGCGCAGCACGGCGGTGTTGCCGGTGCGCAACACACCGGCGGCGTCGGCAAATACATTCGGCCGTCCTTCGAACACGAAGGCGACGATGCCCAGCGGTGACACCACTTGCTCGACTTTCCAGCCGTCATGCTCGACGCAACTGATGACCTTGCCGCGAGTCGCCGACGCATCACGCCAGGCACGCAGGCCGGCGATCATGTCACGGCGCATGCGTTCGTCGGCCAGCAAGCGCGTGGTGGATCGTCCACGAGCCTTGGCGCGTTCGATGTCAGCCAGGTTCGCGGCCTCGATCAAGGCCCAGCAATCCGGATTTTCCAGGCGCTGAGCGAAGAGATCGAAGAACGCGCTGATCGCCTGATCTGAGACGCTGGACAGCGCGGTGAACGCGGCCTCCGCACGCTCAATCGCAACAGCCGCCGCTTGCTGGTCAGCCACCGGAATCAGCAACAACTCGCCGCTGACCTGCTCCACCAGCAAATGGTCACCGGGCTGAAAGCGCGCGGCCAGTTCGGGGCTGACGACAGTGACACGATTACCGGCAAAAGGGATCGGCGTGCCAGCGACTAGACGTTCGAGCGCAAGAGACATGAAGCGGTTTCACCATGCAGGGAGCGGCTGGAAAATGTATAGGAAAATCCACGGAGCGTCATTAACTGCGCCGCCCCGAATGGCTTAAAACACCGACCAGCCAATCCGCTGGCTCAGCAGTTCCAGCGCCGCCATCCCGGCCAGCGAGTTGCCGGCGGCGTTCAATTCCGGCGACCAGACGCACACCGTGAACTGCCCCGGCACCACCGCGACAATCCCGCCGCCGACGCCGCTCTTGCCCGGCAAGCCGACGCGATAGGCAAAGTTGCCGGCTTCGTCGTACAGCCCGCTGGTGGCCATGATCGAGTTGACCTGCTGGGTCTGGCGGGCGGTGAGGATCTGTTCGCCGCTGTGTTTGCAGAATCCGTCGTTGGCCAGGAAGCAGAACGCCCGGGCCAGGTCCACGCAGTTCATGCGCACCGCGCAATGGCTGAAGTAGCTGCGCAGCACGGCCTCGACGTCGTTGTGAAAGTTACCGAAGGATTGCATCAGGTACGCCATGGCCGCGTTGCGCGCGCGGTGCTGGTATTCGGATTCGGCGACCTTGCCGTCCACCATGACCTGCGGGTTGCCGGACAGCCGACGGACAAAATCGCGCATCGACAACGCCGGCGCGGCGAAGCGTGACTGGTTGATGTCGCAGATCACCAAGGCACCGGCGTTGATGAACGGATTGCGCGGGCGGCCGCGCTCGAATTCCAGCTGCACCAGCGAGTTGAACGGCTGACCGGAAGGCTCGTGACCGAGGCGCTCCCAGATCGCTTCGCCGGAGTGATCGATGGCCTGCACCAGGCTGAACACCTTGGAAATACTCTGCACCGAGAACGGCGTCTCGGCATCGCCCGCGCAATACAGCTCGCCGTCGTTGCCATACACGGCAATGCCCAATTGATTGGCCGGCACTGTGCCGAGGGCAGGAATGTAGTCAGCCACCTTGCCCTGACCGATCAGCGGCCGGACAGCGTCAAGGATCTCGTTCAACAGCGCTTGCATGCCGGGTTCCGAAGTCTCGCCCCATGGGATTGCGGGGACACGGAGGCTAGACGCTGCTGGTTGGCGCTGGATCACAGATTGCTCCTGACGAAACCCAAACTTCTCTGTAGGAGCTGTCGAGTGAAACGAGGCTGCGATCTTTTGATCTTGCTTTTAAAAAGATCAAGATCAAAAGATCGCAGCCTCGTTTCTCTCGACAGCTCCTACAGGTGGGTTAACTCAGGGGCTGTGTATCGGAGTGTGTACAGACCCGCCTGCGACACACCCCGTCCATAAAACCCCGCACCAAAGACACATCGCAGATACACCCGCTTGATGAACTGTGCCTGTCGATCGGCCAAGCCGATCAAAGCGCTCAACTCATTCAACGCTACGGAGTATCACCATGTTCAAGCTCTCGACTTCTTCCCTGACCCTCGGCCTGATCATCGCCGGCGGCTTGGCCCTGTCCAACGTGGCTTCGGCTTCCGAATCCGAGGCGTTCAGCATGAAACAACTGGCCCACGGCTACAGCCAGGCACAGGCCGACACCGCGGAAAAACCCGCTGAAGGCAAATGTGGCGAAGGCAAGTGCGGTTCCGGCGAGTAATTCATTGCCGCGGGGCCATTGCTGCCCCGCACACCTGACTGAACGGAGATCAAGCTCATGAACACCTCACTTTCATCGGCCGTCAAAGGCCTGCACCTGAACCTCGACCGTGCCGGCAGCTGGCTCGCGCCTTTGACGCTGCGGCTGTTCATTGCCTGGGAATTCTTCGAGTCGGGCCTGGAAAAATGGAACGGCGATAACTGGTTCGCCGACATCCAGGACGCCTTCCCGTTTCCGTTCAACCACGTACCGGCCACGCTGAACTGGGAACTGTCGATGTGGGCCGAACTGATCTGCGCCCTGGCCATCCTGGTCGGCCTCGGAACGCGGGTTTCGGCCATCATTCTGATCGTCGTCACCATCGTCGCGACGGCCGCCGTTCACTGGCCGGCCGATTGGTCTACATTGAGTGAGCTTGCCCAGGGTTACTCCATCAGCAACAAGGGCCACGGCAACTTCAAACTGCCGCTGATCTACCTCGCCGCCCTTATGCCGTTGTTGCTCTCGGGTGCCGGCAAGCTCAGCCTGGATGCACTGCTGGCTCGTTTTGCCTGGCGTCGCCATAACCGTTGACAGACCAGAGCCCGGGCGCGTCCTCCACTCCCATAAACACGGAGCATTCGCCATGAGCCTCACTCTCTACGGTTTTGACGGCAGTACGTATGTGCGCACAGTGAAGATGCTGCTTGCGGAAAAAGGTGCGGATTTCGACCAGTTGCAGGTCAATGTGATGAAAGGCGAACCGCACCTGCCCGAACACCTGGCCCGCCATCCGTTCGGCAAGGTGCCGGTCATCGATCACGACGGTTTCCGCATCATCGAAACCGACGCGATCGTGGCCTATCTGGACGAAGTGCTGCCAGGGCCTTCGCTGACTCCCGACAATGCCCACGACCGCGCCCGCACACATATGGTCATGGGAATTTATGATTCTTATGGCTACGGTGCGCTAGGCTCGGTGTTCGGCTATCACTTGTTCCCCGATTTCATCGGCGGGAAGAATGAAGAATCCCGTCGTAAAGGCATCGAAACCTCGAAAATGGTCCTGCGTGAATTGATGAAAATCAAAGGCTCCGACCCCTTCGTCGCAGGTCAGGATCCGAGCCTCGGTGACTTTTACCTGGCACCGGCCTGTGCTTACATGGCGATGACGCCGGATGCCCCACAGGTGTTTGCCGTCAACGGCTTCGATGACTGGTGGAAACGGATTCAGGCATTGCCCAGCTTTCAGGCCACACCACCGCAATAAGCTTTCCCCCTCTCACTTGTGTAGACAGGAGCCACCATGAGCGTGACCACCCAATGGATCGAGATCGACAGCGACGACGGTAAATTCGGCGCTTACCTGGCCATTCCGCATACCCGCAAAGGCCCGGGGATCGTGCTGATCCAGGAGATCTTCGGCGTGAATGAGCACATCCGCTCGGTCGCGGAGCAATACGCCGCCGATGGTTACCTGGTGATCGCGCCGGACCTGTTCTGGCGCAACGGCCACCGCATCGAGCTGACTTATGACGAAGCCGGCTGGAAACGCGCCGTCGAGCTGATGAACGCCACCGACATCGACAAGGCACAGGCCGACATCAAACTGGCCATCGACGCGCTGGATGCGCAACCTGGCCTGGAAGGCGGGATCGCGTCCATCGGTTATTGCTTTGGCGGCTTGCTGTCCTACCTCACCGCCACCAACGGCCTGGTGGATGTGGCCATCGCCTACTACGGCGGCGGCATCCAGAACCACCTGGACCGCGCCGATGAAATCGAGGTGCCGTTGTTGATGCACTTCGGTGAGCAAGACAGCCACATTTCACTGGAAGCCGTGGAAAAAATCGCCGAGCGTTTCGAGAACAACGACAACGTGGAAATTGTCGTGTACCCGGAGGCCGAGCATGGCTTCAACTGCTCGCATCGCGACAGCTACAACCAGCGCGCGGCGGCTGAGGCCCATGGCAATACGTTGATCTTTTTGGGGCAGGAGCTGTAAAGACAAGTCCCTTTTTTTGTTTGCGCCTGTGATGGCCTCTTCGCGGGCAAGCCCCGCTCCTACAGATCATGGATGTGGCGTATGACCTGTAGGAGCGAGGCTTGCCCGCGAAGGGGGCGGCGCGGTCTCAAGCCAATCAGCGGCTGATCTCTTCCACAGCATCGATCACCGCCAACTGCGGATGAGCACCACGCTCATGCACATGGGCCGCTGGCGTGCGGTCGATCAGCAGGCTCAGCAACTCCGGGCGGCTGTAATGGCCGCGGGAATCCATCATGCGTTTGCGCTTGTCGATCAGACTCATGTCGAGGTCAACGATCACCTCGCCTTCGCCTTCCTGCAGCGAGCCCAGCACCACGCCGTCCGGGCTGATGATTGCCGTGAAGCAGCCACCGGAAATCGGGCCGATAGGGCAGCCGGTGTCGGCCATGATTTGTGCCTGCTGCTCAGGGTTGAGCCACGCCGTGGAGTTGACCACGAAGCACGCCGATTCGAGGGCATGTTGGCGAATGTTGACTTCCATTTGCGAGGTGAACAGCGGACCTGCAAAGGAACCCGGGTACATCGAGGCGTGAATCTGTTCGCCGTCGGCCATCAAGGCGTAACGGGCCAGCGGGTTGTAATGTTCCCAGCACGCCAGTTGGCCGATGCGCCCTACCGCACTGTCGGCGGCGCGCAGCCCGGAGCCATCGCCCATGCCCCAGATCATCCGCTCGTGATAAGTCGGGGAAATCTTGCGGCGGTGCTGGATCAGCGTGCCATCAGCGTCGAACAGCAACTGCGCGTTGTACAGCGTGCCGCCGTCACGTTCGTTGACGCCGATGGACACGACCATGCCGGCCTGTTTGGCGGCGGCGCCGATGGCATCTGTGGCGTCCGAAGGCACCGTGACGGCCTGATCCAGCAGCTTCAAGTGCTCAGCACCCATTTCGAATGGCGACTGCACGAAGGAAAAGTACGGGTAGTACGGCACGATGGTTTCCGGGAACACGGCGAACTGAACGCCTTGGTCACCGAGTTCAAGAATCTTCTGCACGACTTTATTGACGGTGCCTTCACGGCTGTAGAGTACTGGGCTGATTTGTACGGCGGCGGCTTTAACGAGGGTCATGGCGGTGATCTCATTGAGGGTTGGGTTTCAACGAGATTACGGCAATCATATTTCGTCTCAAATGCCTAATACACCACCTTTTAGGACAAAGCCTTGTAGGAGCTGTGTAGGAGCTGTCGAGTGAAACGAGGCTGCGATCTTTTGATCTTGTTTTTAAAAAGATCAAAGTCAAAAGATCGCAGCCTCGTTTCACTCGACAGCTCCTACACAGACCCCACACAGACCCCACACAGCTCCTACATTGACCGAGAGTTCAGGTGCGATGGGCGCGCTGGATCGCTTGCGGCGGCTGGCCGAACGCGCGGATAAACGCCCGGCGCATGCGCTCGCGATCACCAAAACCGGTATCCATGGCCACCACATCGATGGAATGCCGACCGGTTTCCATCATCAGCCGGGCCGCCTCCACCCGCAGGTTTTCGATGGCTTTGGCCGGGGATTGACCGGTTTCGGCATGGAATACACGACTGAACTGCCGGGGGCTGAGATTGGCTGCGCCGGCCAGTTCTTCTACCGACAATGCTGATTTGAGGTTGTGTTTGGCGTAGGTCAACGCGGCCTGGATGCGATCGGTCTTGGGTTCCAGTTCGAGCATCACGGAAAACTGCGATTGCCCGCCTGCGCGACGGTGATAAACCACCAGTTGCCGGGCCACCCGCCGTGCGACGTCCGCGCCCAAGTCCTTTTCCACCAGGGCCAGCGCCAGATCGACACAGGCGCTCATGCCCGCGGCGGTCCAGATATTGCCGTCATTGATGAAGATGCGGTCTTCTTCGACCTTCACTTTCGGGTACGCACGCTGCAAGGCCGGCGCATGACACCAGTGAGTCGTCGCCCGCCGACCATCCAGCAAACCCGCCTCGGCCAGCGCAATCGCACCGGTGCAGATCGAACCCAGGCGTCGAGTGGTCAGACTGGCACTGCGCAAAAACGCCACCATGCCCGGCGATGTCGGGCGGATCAGGTTGTCGCCCATCACCAACAGCGTATCGAACGTGCGTTGGTCGAATGCGCTGGTTTCCACACCGAATCCGGCAGAGGTTTTCACTGAACCGCCCTGCTCGGAAAGCAACGCGATGCTGTACACCGGCTCGTCGGCCGCCATATTTGCCAACTCGAAGGTGGCGCACATGGCAAGGCCCAGCACCTGGAAGCCGGGGTAAACGATGAGTCCGATGGTGTGCATGGCGGCTGTCCGATTTCGTGGCATGACGGGTTTCAAGCCATCGTAGTAAACCCCCATACCCTCGAAAATGGAATCAGCCGCTGATCAAAAAGGAGATTGCTTTCGGCCTACTTCGCCGATCCATCGCGCGGTTTGTAAAACCGGAACATCTTGGTTTCAAAGGTTTTGGTGTATGCCTTGGACCAGTCCGGTTTCACCGTGCGGTCATGGAAATACATCGCGCCACCGGTGCGGTCTGGCAGCTGTTTGTTCAGCGCCTTACGCGCGATTTCCTTGGCGAGGGCGTATTGGGTTTCTTCCTGGACCGTGTCCGATTTCCCGTCGCACCACCACGAAAACTGGCAGCTTTTGGTTTCAGAACCTTGCTTGACCACCGCGCACACGGTGTCGGGAAAACCTTCGTGGCCGAGGCGATTCATCACCACGTTGGCGACCGCTTCCATTTCGGCAGTGTCTTTGCCTTTGGCTTCCCAGTAGATGGAGCGGGCCATGCAGGTAATCGCGTCGTCCAGCGGAGACTGGCCTGCGGGATCGACCGCCTGGACTTCGGACTGAGTGATCGCCTCCGATTTCGGTACGGGCAGATCGCCGCCCTTCTCTGCGGCCTTGTGTTCAAGCACTTGAGCCTTGTCTTCAGCCACTTCCTTTTTTTGCTGCTGGTCGTCGGCAATAACCTGGCCTGCGACAAGGGTAACCACGAGAAACACAACGGACCATTTGAAGGACATGATAGAGACACTCTGTGTGGCGTCGAGAGAAGTGCCCATTTGGCGACTTGGCTTCAGTGTAGTAGCCAAATCATGTCAGCAGACAGGCAACAAACCGCAAAAAGGCATTGCGCGGCATGGGGTGGAATCGCGCATCATGGGCGCAGTCAAATCAAGGGAGATTTCCATGCGCGTCCTGTCATCCGCTATGCGTTTTGTCGTGTTGTCGCTGGGGTTGGTGTTCGCCGCCACGGCCATGGCGACCGAAGAGACGCAATTGGTCGAGTCGATCAACGTTTACCGCAGCCAGGTGCAGCGTTGCGGCGGTCAGGCGTCACCGGAATTGCCACCGCTGACCAACGATCAGCGTCTGGTGCTATCGGCCAGCGGGCCTGTCGATTTGCAGCAGGCCATGGCCCGGGCGTCGTACCCGATGGTCAATGTGCAGGCGATCACCTTGTCCGGACCGCGTGATGCGCAGTCCGCCATAACGGCGATCAAGGAGAGCTTCTGCCAGGTGGTGCTGAACCCGCAGTTCATCGACGTCGGTGTCAGCCACGAGGGCCGCGACTGGCGCATCGTGCTGGCACGCCCGCTGTTGACCGCACGCCTGGGCGACGCCGCGGCTGAAGGCCAGAAGCTCCTGGAAATGCTCAATGCCGCGCGTTCACAACCCCGTCAGTGCGGTGGTCAACCGTTTGCCGCGACCACACCGCTGGCCTGGAATGCGGTGCTGGCGACCGCGGCCCAAGAACACACCCGGTCGATGGCGAATAACAATTTCTTCGACCACAAGGACCGCGACGGCCGCACACCGGGCGACCGCGCCGAGCTGGCGGGTTACAACTATCAGGACATCGGCGAGAACATCGCCGCCGGGCAAGACACCCCACGCAAGGTCGTCGATGGCTGGCTGGCCAGCGCCGGTCATTGCGCCAACCTGATGAACCCGAAGTTCCGCGAACTGGGCGCGGCCTATGCGGTTGATCCCAAGAGCGATGCGGGGATTTACTGGACAGCCATGTTCGGCACGCCGTAAGGACGATGATCGGAGCGGTGATTCACCGCTCTTACAACGTATGTTGTTGGTTGCCGATGTCCTTGGCTTTTTCGATTGCCCAGTCCAAAGCCGCCTCCATGTCCAGCATATGGGGAGACGGGTGATTGTCCTCTTCAATGACCGAGCCGTCCGGCCGGTAGACTCCGATGAACATCTTCAGGGAGCCGTCTTTCAATATTTCGGCTTTCACCTCGATCCTGCATCCGTTGGAAAGCGTTTCCTTGTGTTCCTCATGGCGTTCAGTCATCGCTGCATCCTCTCGTCGGTGATAGCCGAGTGACGGGTTAACCGGGAATAACCCCTTTCTGTGCAAGCCGTTTCAACGCGTTGATCATGATCTCCTCATTGTTGACGACTTCGGTAAAACCCGCACGCCGAATCTTGTTCATGTCGCTAATCATGTCGAACTCAGTGTTGAAGATGAAATCACCGAACGGCCAGCCCACCAGCTTATTGAAAGGCATCGTGTTCAAGTCATGAGTTTGGGCCAGACGCTCCCAGTCCTGCGCTTTACCGGGCATGTGCCTGGCGAGGGAGAACGGTTGTGGCGGCGCGACGTCCATGCCGAATGCTTGCGCCGCTTTGCGCCAGAGGCGTTCCCAACGGAACGGTTCGCCCACCAGATTGAACGCTTCATTGCGCGCCGTCGGTGCCAGGGCCGCCCAAAGGCTGGCGCGAGCAAGCCAATGGGCATCGGTCACTTGCGCAACCACTTCGCGGTAGGTGCGCATGGAACCCGGAAAGCGCAATGGCACACCGGCCTCTTTGCTCAGCGCCGCGAATACGCCGATCACCATCGCAATATTCATCGGATTACCGGCGATATCGCCCACCACCACATCGGGTCTGAGGATGGTCCAGTCGAGTCCTTCGCTGGCTTGACGCTCGCGCAGCACATCTTCCTGCGCGTAATAGAAGTTCGGCGCAATGTGGCGCGGGTCGTCCTCGTAAAATGGCGCCACGCCGGCACCCAGATGAACGCCATAGACCTTGGCGCCCTGGTAATGCACCACACGCTGAAGCGGCGCGCCGACTGCTTTCAAGCCATCCAGCACGTTGCGCAGCATGGCCGCATTGATTTCGGATTCGCGAGCCAGATCCGGGTCGGTTTGCAAGGCGGCGTAAAACACATGCGTGGTGTCGGACGCAGAAGCCAGCGCGGCCTGGGTCGCTTGAGGATCACTCAGATCACAATCGATTGTCTCGACGCCTTCGACGGAGGTCTTGCGCAGGGCTCGAACCTTCCAGTCTGGCGCACCGGCCAGTGCCTCAACCAGCGCACTGCCAATGATGCCGCTTGATCCAACGACCAGTGCTACATGGGTATTGCTCATGACGTGACCCTCATTATTTCGATGTGCAGTTGCAGGAGGGTCAAAAGTTATCATCGAAAAAATGAAAGCAATAGGCGATAGTTATTGAATCTTTCGGTCCTAATGGTTGCTAATCCAATGCTGGATTCCATCGACGAATTGCGCCTATTCACCGCCGTCTTTGAGGAAGGCTCAATCCGTGCCGCCTCTGAACGCCTCGGAATGACGGCCGCAGGCGGCAGCAAGCGCCTGCTCTCCCTTGAGGATCGCGTCGGCCGACGACTTTTCAATCGCACCACGCGAAAACTGAGCCCGACAACGGATGGGCAAAAACTCTATCAACATGCTCAATCCATCCTCGCCAGCGTCCAGGAAGCCGAACGCGGCCTATTCGATGAAACCGAGGTCAGCGGTCGCCTGAGAATCACCGCCTCGGCAACATTTGCCTTGGGTTACTTGTCGGGCGTCGTCAGTAGCTACCTGTCTTGTTACCCGAAAGTCGTCGTGGATCTGGACCCGACGGACCGATTGGTGGATCTGGTCGCCGAAGGCATTGACCTCGCGATTCGCCACGGCGTCATGGCCGACTCAACCCTGATCGCACAAAAGATTTCATCCTCCCGGCGCCTGGTGTGTGCCGCCCCGGCGTATTGGGAAAAGCACGGCATGCCCCTTTCGCCAAAGGACTTGCCCATGCATGACGGACTGATAATCGGCAAGGAGAATCGCTGGACACTGGCTCGGGACGGCGTTGAGAAAACAGTCAAGATGCGCAGCCGTTTCGAGTCAGGCCTGGGGGAAGTCGTGCGTCAAATGGCGCTCGACGGGCATGGCATCGCGTTGCTCGCGGACTGGCATGTCGGCGATGACTTGCGCTCTGGAAAACTGCTGGAGGCGTTCGCTGACTGGACCGTCGAGCCATCAAGCGGCATCTATGCGGTCTACCCCTCAAGAGAAAATATCGCGCCCACCGTCCGAAGCTTTATCGCTCATCTCAAGGAATGGATGGCGACCCACCCGATTGAAATTGAATCCGGGCGGTTTTAACCCCAACCCAATCGCCCCCCTGTAGCAGCTGCCGAGCAGCGCGAGGCTGCGTTCGGCTGCGAAGCAGTCGTGAAATCAGGCGATGCGGTACTTTATGAAAGTCGTGTGCTCAGGTTTCACGACTGCTACGCAGCCGAACGCAGCCTCGCAGGCTCGACAGCTGCTACAGAGGGTGCGCGGTGCCGGGGTAGCGAGGTGCCAGATGTTGCGGCAGGACAGCGGCGTAATGCCACCTATACTCCATTCCACCAACCCCGCCCGGGGCCTGCACTACCAACAATAAAAAGCAGAGGTGGAACATGGTCTGGCAGCAAATCTACGACCCCTTCGGTAACCCGGTGCTATCAACCATCATGGCGGCCGTGCCCGTGGTGGTCATGCTGGCATCCCTGGCGTTTTTCCATATCAAGGCGCATCTGGCAGCCCTGCTGGCCCTTGGTTCGGCGCTATTGATCGCCATCTTCGCCTTCGGCATGCCCGCGAACATGGCGGGCTCGGCGGCACTCTACGGCGCCGCCAACGGCCTGCTGCCGATTGGCTGGATTGTGCTCAACATCATCTTCCTGCACCGGCTGACCACCGAGAACGGCTCGTTCAAAGTGCTGCAGGATTCCCTCGCGCGCATCACCGACGATCGACGCCTGCAACTGCTGCTGATCGCGTTCTGCTTCGGCGCCTTCTTCGAAGGGGCTGCCGGGTTCGGCACGCCGGTGGCGGTGACCGGGGCGATTCTGATCGGGCTGGGCTTCTCGCCGCTGGCCGCCTCTGGCCTGGCGTTGATTGCCAACACCGCGCCGGTAGCGTTCGGCGCGCTGGGTACGCCCATCATCACCCTGGCCAAGGTTACCGGGCTGGATGAAATGGAGCTGTCGATGATGGTCGGCCGACAATTGCCGTTCTTCTCGGTACTGGTGCCGTTCTGGCTGATCTGGGCCTTCGCCGGCTGGCGCAAGATGCTGGAAATCTGGCCGGCCATTCTAGTGGCCGGGGTCAGTTTCGCCGTGCCGCAGTTCCTCGTGTCCAACTACCACGGGCCGATGCTGGTGGACGTGATCGCCGCGCTGATCTCCATGGCGTGCCTGACCGGTTTCCTAAAGGTCTGGAAACCGGCCACGATCCACACCTCCGCCGCCCTGACCGGGCGCGTCGACAACTCGAAAATCGACGAGGAGCATCAGCAAAAACCCGAGGCCAGCGGGACCTTTGCCAGCGATGCGAAACCAGCGGTGATGCGCGCGTGGATGCCGTGGATCATCCTCACAGTGTTCGTTTTCGCCTGGGGCACCCAAGGCTTCAAAAACATGTTCGACACCCGCCCGGCGATCGATCCGGCCACCAACTCGGCCAAGCTCGATCCACAAGGCAAACCGCTGCGCGAAGCCAACCCGATCTTCGCCCCGATCGTGACCTTCACCACCATTCACCAGCAGATCGAGAAGGTGCCACCCGTGGTGCCCGCGGCTAAAACCGAGGAAGCGGTGTACAAGTTCACCTGGTTCACCAGCACCGGCAGCGGCATCCTCCTGGCAGCCATCGTCGGCGGCCTGCTGATGGGCTATTCCATCCCGCAACTGGCACGCCAATACCTGCGAACGCTGTGGGTCGTGCGTTACTCACTCATCACAATCGTGGCCATGCTCGCGCTCGGCTTCCTCACCCGCTACTCGGGCCTCGACGCCACCATGGGCCTGGCCTTCGCCGCGACCGGCATCTTCTACCCCATGTTCGGCACCCTCCTCGGCTGGCTCGGCGTAGCGCTGACCGGCTCCGACACCGCCTCCAACGTGCTGTTCGGCGGCCTGCAACGAGTGACCGCCGAGCAACTGGGCATCAGCCCGGTGCTGATGGCCGCTGCCAACAGTTCTGGCGGGGTGATGGGTAAAATGGTCGACGCCCAGTCGATCGTGGTCGCGTCCACGGCGACTCGCTGGTACGGGCATGAGGGGGAGATTCTGCGATATGTGTTCTTCCACTCGATTGTGCTGGCGATTCTGGTCGGTGGGTTGGTGACGTTGCAGGCTTATGTGGCGCCGTTCAGTCATATGGTGGTGGGCGGGCACTAAGCGCTAGGTCAATCTGTTGTCCATGCCCGGGCGAGTTGCCCGGGTTGTGGCAAACAATGGAACAGGAGTGTTAAATCGTGACGGATATTTCATTCAAAGATGCATTTGACATCTACCAGAAGCAAAGTGACAGCGTTCATAAACTTTGGGCTTACTTTCAGTTCATCTCTCTCGCCGTTCTTGGCTACACGATTGGAAGCGAGAAAGGACATTGGCCAGGTTCAACCTATCTGCTGATTGCGGCCAGTTACTTTATCTTCGCAGCCGCTAATCAATGGGTGATTGTTTTCTCACAAAAAGAACTCCATAAGTTCGGTGAAGCCGTAAAAATGGCTTCTGAAGGTACAGGTCCAGTTGGCGAACAGCTTGTGGTTGAAGCAGTCAAGCCCTGGAAAGTCAGGCTATTCCATACTTTATCAATCTTAATAATCCTGGGCGCAATCTTCGCTACATGGTGCGACAAGACCTGAAATCAGACTGTCAAACTACCCCCCGCCATCAACCCCTCCGTCAGCAACGACACCAACGGCTGCACCAAATGCTGAGTACGAACATCATCGCCAACCACCGCGACTTCGGTACTTGGCAACGTCGGCAACTTCTCCGACGGTTCCAGTATCCGCATCCCTTCCTGCAAAAACGAAGTCCCCAACGCCGTAATCCCCAACCCACCGGCAACGGCCGCCTGCACGCCCATCAAATTGCTGGCCAGACAGGCTGATGCCCATTCCCGCCCGACCGTGGCCAACGCCTCGATCATGATGGCGCGGTACGCACAGGGTGGCCGCATCATCACCAGCCGCACCGGTTTCGATGATTCGATTTCATAATCCTTCGCGGCGATCCATACCAACGGTTCGCGCCAGATGACACGGCCTCGCGTGGTGCCAGAACTGAATTTTCGTTTGGAAATGACCACGTCCAACAGCCCGGCTTCGTAGTCGGTGAGCAGGTCGTCGCTCAGGCCCGTGGTCAGTTCCAGCTGAATGTCGGGATACAACTGGGTGAAGCGCGACAGCAGCTTGGGCAGCTGGGTCGGTACGAGGTTTTCCGAGATCCCCAGGCGCAGCAGGGTGACGGTGGCCGGCGCCTTGATGTCCCGCATGAACGTGTCGAAATGCACCATCATTCGACGCGCACCCACCAGCAGGCGTTCGCCGTCCGGGGTCAGCGTCAGCGCACGGCTGGTGCGCTCGAAGACACGAAAACCAAGTACCTCTTCCAGCCGGATGATCTTCTGGCTCACCGCCGATTGCGACCGAGCGATCACCTCGGCAGCCGCGGTGAAACTGCCGGTCTCCGCCACTGCGATAAACGCCCGTAGCAGGTCGATCTCTAGATCGCTGGCTTGCATGATGGATTCGCCTTTCAACTGGATGCCATTAAATTTATGCGTTTGAGTTCTAGATAGCAATTGCCGAACATCGTACTCAACCTGAATACGAGGAGTTCGAAAATGGCAGTCAATAAAGCAGTGGAGATCGTTGAAAGTTTCTGGCGCGAAGTCTGGCAAGCCAAAGATCCGCAAGCCGCAGCACGCTTTGTGGCTGAAGACTTTGTCATCACTTCTGGCGGTATGGATATCGTTGGCCGCGAAGCTTTTATTCAATGGATCGGTGTCTTTTTGTCGAAGATTGAAGACTTCGAGTTCGACAGTATCGAGACGTTTCAGAATGCCGAAGGCTCTCGCGTTGCCTCTCGCTGGAAACTGGCGGGAAAGAACCAGGGATTTATTGGTGGGCGCTCGTGCAACAGCCCTTTTGAAATGCTCGGCACTGCGGTCTGGGAAGTTCGCCCGGATGGCCTGCTGGCCCACAACTGGGTCGAGCGTAATGCGCTGGAAGTTCATCGCGATTTGATTGGATTCTGAGCAACCGAGTTGAAGTGCAACATGAAACCCGCAACTTTTTTCATATTGCTTCTGCAGCTCCTGACTCCCCCACACGGTGCGCGACCACCTGAAGTTGTGATGGATGTCAGAAGTCTTCTGCAAGGGTCGGCGTTGCAGTATCCGCCGACCTGGTCGAAGTAACCGGAGACACACCATGAATACCCTTACTTTGTTCGCCAGTGCTGCTTTTGCCTTTGTAGCACTCACCCATAACGCGTTTGCTGACACGCCAAACGTACCCGCCAAGCCTTATCGCTATGGCATGCCGATCCACGTGGCCAAAGTCATTTCCCTTGAGGAACCTCGCTCGGCCGATTGCGAAGTGGTCAACGCCAAACTCACGTATCTGGACGACTCCGGGAACGTCAAAGCCTTTACCTACTTCAAAATGGCCCAGGCCTGCGAAGAGCAGAACTGAATGAGGGGCCCTAAAACAAAAGCTGCATTGGCTTGCCGCACGTTACACCCACTCCTGTAGGAGCTGTCGAGTGAAACGAGGCTGCGATCTTTTGATCTTCGGCGTATTTGAAATCGCTGAAGATCAAGAGATCGCAGCCTCGTTTCACTCGACAGCTCCTACAGGGGTAAACGGATGCCTGATTTTCACGCGGTCTTTTCTGCCACCTTCGCCGAGGATTCACTCACTCCGAGTATCGACGACACCAGCGTGGTTTACGACGAATTAACGAAGAAGCTTTATTGACTTGCCGCACGTCACACCCACTCCTGTAGGAGCTGTCGAGTGGAACGAGGCTGCGATCTTTTGATCTTGAGCTTCGGCGTATTTGAAATCGCTGAAGATCAAAAGATCGCAGCCTCGTTTCACTCGACAGCTCCTACAGGGGTGAAGGGATGCCTGATATTCACGCGGCCTTTTCTGTCATCTTCGCCGAGGCTTCACTCACTCCGAGTATCGACGACACCAGCATGGTTTACGACGAATTAACGAAGAGGCTTTATTCACTTGCCGCACGTCACACCCACTCCTGTAGGAGTGTCGAGTGAAACGAGGCTGCGATCTTTTGATCTTGAGCTTCGGCGTATTTGAAATCGCTGAAGATCAAAAGATCGCAGCCTCGTTTCACTCGACAGCTCCTACAGGGGTGAAGGGATGCCTGATATTCACGCGGCCTTTTCTGTCATCTTCGCCGATGCTTCACTCACTCCGAGTATCGACGACACCAGCATGGTTTACGACGAATTAACGAAGAGGCTTTATTCACTTGCCGCACGGTACACCCACTCCTGTAGGAGCTGTCGAGTGAAACGAGGCTGCGATCTTTTGATCTTGAGCTTCGGCGTGTTTGAAATTGCTGAAGATCAAAAGATCGCAGCCTCGTTTCACTCGACAGCTCCTACAGGGGTGAAGGGATGCCTGATTTTCACGAGGTCTTTTCTGTCATCTTTGCCGAGGCTTCACCCGTTCCAAACACCAGCCCCGAAGCAAATACCACCCCAAGAATCACACCGCCCGCCCCCAGCAACTGCCACACATAGGGCAACACTCCGATTACGACGAATTAACGAAGAGGCTTTATTCACTTGCCGCACGTCACACCCACTCCTGTAGGAGTGTCGAGTGAAACGAGGCTGCGATCTTTTGATCTTGATCTTCGGCGTATTTGAAATCGCTGAAGATCAAAAGATCGCAGCCTCGTTTCACTCGACAGCTCCTACAGGGGTGAAGGGATGCCTGATATTCACGCGGCCTTTTCTGTCATCTTCGCCGAGGCTTCACCCACTCCGAGTATCGACGACACCAGCATGGTTTACGACGAATTAACGAAGAGGCTTTATTCACTTGTCGCACGTCACACCCACTCCTGTAGGAGCTGTCGAGTGAAACGAGGCTGCGATCTTTTGATCTTGATCTTCGGCGAATTTGAAATCGCTGAAGATCAAAAGATCGCAGCCTCGTTTCACTCGACAGCTCCTACAGGGGTGAAGGGATGCCTGATTTTCACGAGGTCTTTTCTGTCATCTTTGCCGAGGCTTCACCCGTTCCGAACACCAACCCCGAAGCAAACACCACCCCAAGAATCACGCCGCCCGCCCCCAGCAACTGCCACACATTGGGCAGCACTCCGAGTATCGACGACACCAGCATGGTGAACACAGGCGCCAGGTTAAAGAAGATCGAAGTGCGCGCCGCACCGATCGCATGAATGCCTTTGAACCACAGCAAGTACGCAATCAACGAACCACAGACCGCCAAGTAAACAACCGCGCCATGCACCGACAGCGAAGCCGTGCTGATCGTGGCCAACGGGTTCTCATAGATGAAGCCCAACACGATCAGGCCAATGACGCCAAACAGCATCGAGAACGTGGTGGTTTCCAGCGGAGTAGAGTCTTTGACGAAGCGCCGGGTGCCGACCATGTTGGCCGCCCAGGCGATGCTGCCGGCCAGAATGATCGCATCGCCGGTCGCCACTTTCAGGCCGAGCAGCACCTGGATGTCACCGCGCGTAATCACCAGGCCAACGCCCAGCAAGCCCAAGACCAGCCCGATGGCGCGGCCGCGATCGATGCGTTCGCCTTCGAGCAGCACGGCGAAGATCATGGTCCACAGTGGCGTGGTCGCCAGGATCAGCGCGCCGTTGATGGGCGTGGTGGTTTGCAGGCCGAAGAAGGTCGCGAGGTTGAACGCGGTAAAGCCCAGCAGCCCCAGTCCGATAAAGGCCGGTAGATTTTGCTTCAGCGTGCTGAGGCGCAACTTGCCCGTCAAACCGAAAATCAGCACGAGCAACAGGGTGGATATGGCAAAGCGCTCAATGGACGCGCTGATCGGTGCCATGCTCTTGATGATGTAGGCGCCGGCATTGAAGTTGGTGCCCCAGAAAAACGTGGCACCGACGATGCCGGCATAGGCGAGAGGCGTTGATTTTGACATGGCTGTTTCCTCGTCAAGTCGTGCGATGAACACGCCGCACATCGCGGAATGCTTCAGACCTGCTTGTCAGGTGTTGAAGGATTCTTGCAGGCTTGGCTGTGGGGCAAAATTCCCCATTTATTCACCCATCATGTGAGAAAACGCCCATGTTCGACTGGGAGGATCTTCGCTACTTCATCGTCTTCGCCCACGAGCAGTCGTTGTCCGCTGCGGCGCGCAAGCTCAAGGTCGACCATGCCACGGTGGCGCGGCGCATCAGCGCGCTGGAGAGTTCGCTGAACCTCAAGCTGGTGGACCGGCGCCCGCGTTCCTATGTCATCACCGAGGACGGCGAACGGATTGCGCAGTTGGGGCGGCGGATGGAAAGCGAGTCTTTTGCGGTGCAGCGCACGGCGTTGGCCGGGCAGGAAAGCTTTACCGGCGAAGTCACCGTCAGTGCCCCGCCCGCCCTCGCCTGCGCGTTGATCGCGCCGCGAATAAACGCGTTGCGCATCCAACATCCGCAGCTGTCGTTGCAGTTGATCGGCAGTCTGGACAGCGCGTCGTTGTCGCGACGCGAAGCCGATATTGCCGTGCGCCTGAGCCGCCCCAAGGAGCCGGACCTGGTAGCACGCAAGGTCGCGACAGTGCAGTTCCATTTGTACGGTTCGGCGGATTATCTGGCCAAAACAGCGCCGGACGATCTGGCTTTCATCGCCTACGACCAGACCATGGAGCAAACCCCGCAACAGGTCTGGCTCAAGCAACAAGCAGGCGACCGACCGATCCTGCTGCGCAGCAATGACCTGAACATCCAGGCGACCATTGCCCAGGCAGGCGCTGGCGTTGCGGCATTGCCGTACTTCCTTGGCGAGCACTACGGCTTGCAAACGATGGAGGCTGTGGGCGCGGGCCTTGCGCGTGAAGTGTGGCTGGTGGTGCACAGCGATATCCGGCACACCCCGTCGGTGCAGGCGGTGATGGCCTTCCTGGCGTCGTGCTTCGAAAACTGAGTCAGTGCGCCAAACACTGCTTTACTGATTCAAATCCTGAACCAACGGGAAGCGCCCCCCATGGAACGTCTCACCGCCAAAGACTTCGCCCCGGAATTGCTTGAACTCTACGACTACTACGCGCACGGCAAGATCAACCGACGCGAGTTTCTTGATCGAGCGGCGCTGTTCACCCTGGGCGGTTTGACGGCCAGCGCCCTCCTCGCCGCCCTGAGCCCGAACTACGCGCTCGCCGAGCAGGTTGAATTCACCGACCCGGACATCCTCGCCGAGTACATTTCCTATCCATCGCCCAAGGGCCACGGCAATGTCCGCGGCTATCTGGTGCGCCCGACCAAAGCCACCGGCAAGGTGCCGGCGGTGGTGGTGGTGCATGAAAACCGTGGGCTCAATCCTTACATCGAGGACGTCGCCCGACGCGTTGCCAAGGCGGGGTTTATCGCCCTCGCTCCCGACGGTTTGAGTTCGGTCGGTGGCTATCCCGGCAATGATGAAAAAGGCAAGGAGCTACAAGCAACTGTCGATCCTGAAAAGCTGATGAACGATTTCTTCGCCGCCATTGACTGGCTGATGAAAAACGACAAGACCACCGGAAAAGTCGGCATCACCGGGTTCTGTTATGGCGGTGGTGTCTCCAATGCGGCGGCGGTGGCCTACCCGGAACTGGCGGCGGCCGTGCCCTTTTATGGCCGTCAGCCCAAGGCTGAAGATGTGCCGAAAATAAAGGCGCCGCTGCTGTTGCATTACGGTGAGCTGGACAAGGGCATCAATGAAGGCTGGCCGGCGTATGAGAAAGCGTTGAAAGCGTCGGGCAAGACGTATGAGGCTTACATCTATCCTGGCTGCAACCATGGCTTTCATAACGATTCCACGCCTCGATACGATGAGGCGGCGGCGAAGCTTGCTTGGGACAGGACGGTGGCCTGGTTCAACAAATACCTGGTTTAGGGTCAAAAGATCGCAGCCTCGTTGCACTCGACAGCTCCTACATTGGAATGCGTTTCTCTGTAGGAGCTGTCGAGTGAAACGAGGCTGCGATCTTTTGGGCGAACGCAGTTATCAATTCCTTCGATCATTTAAATCATGAAGCCGAATTTTTTATTTTTCAGCGGCGAGTTCAGGATGGCGCCACCTCTGATAATTCGGGCGAAAGCTTCATGAACATCAATTTTGCGTTTGCGTGCTTGATCGTGGTGTCGTTTGCGATTGCGCTGGGGCATGCGTGATCGCTCAGGCGTGCGCTTGCACCACTTCGATTCCCAGCTTGCGATAGTCATCGATGTCGCCCGACGCCACGTGACGCTCGGTAATCAGGGTGTGCAAACGTGAGCACGGCATGACGATGTACGGTTCCACCGCACCCAGTTTGTCCGCCGTGGTGACGGCGATCACTTGAGAGGCACTGTCAAACAGCGCCTGCTTCACGGGCACCTCATCAAAATGCAGCGAGCTGATGCCGACCTCCGGATGAATCGCACACACCCCGGTGAACAGCACGTCCGCCTTGATGCCCTGCAACAAACGCACGGTCTCGTGACCGCTGACCGACATCGTCGCCAGGTTAAGTTGCCCACCCGCCAGAATCACCTTGATGCCCGGGTATTCCGCGAGCGTAATCGCGGTCAACGGCGAGGTGGTGATGGCCGTGATGGAAATAGTCGAAGGCAAGGACCGGGCGATCTGCAGCGTGGTGCTGCCGGAATCGAACATCACGATCTGACCGTCCCGGACGTGTCGCGCGGCGAGTTGTGCGAGGTGCACTTTCACCTCGTCGGTTTCACCCACCCGAGTGAGGAAATCCTTGCCCGTGTCTTTGGGTCGCGGCAGCGCGCCACCGTGTACGCGTTGCACCAGGTCGGCATTGTGCAGCTCCGACAGGTCGCGGCGAATGGTGTCTTCCGACACAGCGAAATGCTGGCTCAACTCCGAGGCCATGACCTTGCCGTCGCGCTCAAGAATCAGAAGGATTTTTTGCCGGCGCACGGAAGGCAGCTCGGTGGCTGAATGCTGATCTTGCATGTTTATGCCTGAGTTTGCGTGTTTGTGCGAGATTAGCCAAAGCGCTGCGCAAACACAATCACGGTTTTGTTTTCTGGCAAACTCCCTCGGCGCCTCTCCAGAGCAGTCTCTCCATGCATTTCGCCCTTGTCTCAAACGGCTCACTCCTCACGCCTGAACAGCCCGATGTAACCGTGCCGTGGTGGAGTTTCACCAAGACAGTTCTCGCCGCCGCGGCGCTGTCGCTGGTGCGTGACGGATTGATCGGTCTGGATGATGTTGTGCCTGAAGGCCCATTCACGTTGGGTCAACTTTTGCGACATGAAGCGGGGTTGGCGGATTACGGTGAGCTCGCCGACTACCACGCCGCGGTGGCGCGCCATGAGACACCTTGGTCAGCCGCCGAAATGCTGCAACGGCTGGATGCCACCCGGTTGCGCTACGTACCGGGAGACGGCTGGCGATATTCGAACGTTGGCTACCTGCACATCGCCAGACTGATTGAGCGCGTAACAGGCCTCGCGCTTGAGGAAGCCCTGACGCAACGCGTGTTTTCTCCCCTCGGTTTATCGCGGGTACGCCTAGCAACGACGCGAGCTGATCTGGAAGGCGTGGACATGGGAACGGCCCCGAGTTACGACCCGGGCTGGGTCTATCACGGTTTGCTGGTTGGTCCGCTTGCAGAAGCGGCCCTGTGCCTGGACCGTTTACTGAATGGAAATCTGTTGCCGCCCCCCCTGCTGCGGGAGATGCAAACCGTACGCACGCTGGGCGGGCCGATAGCCGGACGTCCCTGGGTTGCTCCGGGTTACGGCCTTGGTTTGATGCAGGGCACTGTAAAGGGTGGGCTCACTTTGAGCGGTCACACGGGAGCTGGACCGGGCAGCGTCATTGCGGTCTACCGTTGCGTTGATGGCAATCGTTCGGCGAGTTGCGCGGTGTTTCATGAAGGTAGCGAGGAAGGCGCTGTGGAGGCCGAGGTTGTGCGCCATCTGAGCGTAGCGCTTAAATAAAACGGCGAATCATCTGGCTGCCCTCCGATGGGTTACGTCAGTAGCTGGCGACTTGCGCCCCACTACCCGACGTCACCAACGCCTTCAACGACGCATCAAACTGCTTCAGCGCATTCACCTGCACCACGTTTTGCTGGTCAATCTGCGCGGCGATTTCCGGGGCGGCTTTGCCGTGCACCCACACCGAAGGCATCTGCTGTTCACGTGAGCCTTCGGCCTTGCCGATGTATTGCAGGTTCGAGTCGTAGAACTTGGCCAGGAAACGCGCTTCGACCTGGTTGTTGCGCTTGGACACCAGACGGCTGTAGGTGTCCAGCATCACCACCACATCGGGATGGGCTTGCACCACGGCGTCGAGGTTGTCGTAGACGGTCACCGAAGCGAATTGTTTTTGCAGCGAGCCCATCAGCCAGGTGATCGCCCGTTTTGGATCGGAGCTGTTGACAAAGGCGTTGCTGATGCGCGAATCCAGCGCCGGATTCTTCGCGCCGTTCAGTGCGACAGAATGGTACTGCTCAAGGTATTCGAGGGTGTTGAGGGTGTTTTCGCTGTAGAGCACGCCCACCGATTGAGTGTGCTGCAAGCTGGCGGGGCTGTCGGCCATCGGCAGGAAATGGCAGGACGGGTCAGCCGCGTAGGCCGGGACGGTGGCGGCAACACTGCCGGTCAATACGGCGACAAGGGCGAGCAAGGTAGAGATTCTCATCGCGCAGGTTCCTTCAGAGGCGACTTTGGTATGACGCTATCCTCCTCTCATGACAGAAAAACGGAACTTGCCTTCCTTGATGGTGATTATTGATTAAACGAATGGTTGCGAACTGAGCCCTGCGCCGTGATCCAGCAGTTGAACGTGATGGCGAGTGGATATCTGCGCGAAGCCGATTATGCTTCAGGAAACCTTGCAGCGATGCGAGGCCGTCAACCTGTGTGCATGCTTCGCGCAATCCGTAATCTGACGACATCAGCCCAAGGGCCTGGGTGCGGCAAAGAGGTAATGAGGTACTCCGGCCTATAACAAGAACGACGGAGAAGACTCATGGCCGCAATCGACAACACTTCCACGGGCAGCGCGCCCCACCACGGCATCACCAAGGAGGAGCGCAAGGTCATCTTCGCCTCGTCCCTGGGCACCGTGTTCGAGTGGTACGACTTTTACCTTTACGGTTCCCTGGCCGCGATCATCGCCAAGCACTTCTTCGCCGGCGTCAATGAGACAACGTCCTTCATCTTCGCGCTGCTCGCGTTCGCCGCGGGCTTCGCGGTACGGCCCTTCGGCGCCATCGTGTTCGGCCGGCTGGGCGACATGATCGGGCGCAAGCACACCTTCCTCATCACCATTGTGATCATGGGTATCTCCACGGCCATCGTGGGCTTTTTGCCCGGCTACGCGACCATCGGCGTGGCGGCGCCGATCATCCTGATCACCTTGCGCCTGTTGCAAGGCCTGGCGCTGGGTGGCGAGTACGGCGGCGCGGCGACCTACGTTGCCGAGCATGCGCCGAAAGGCAAACGCGGTTATTTCACCTCGTGGATTCAAACCACCGCGACCCTTGGGCTGTTCCTTTCGCTGCTGGTGATCCTCGCCTGCCGCACCGCCCTCGGCACCGAAGCCTTCGAGGCCTGGGGCTGGCGGATTCCGTTCCTGTTGTCGATCCTGCTGCTGATTGTCTCGGTGTACATCCGCTTGCAACTCAGCGAGTCGCCGGTGTTCCTGAAAATGAAGGCTGAGGGCAAGTCCTCCAAGGCGCCGCTGACCGAATCCTTCGCCCGCTGGGACAACTTGAAAATCGTCATCATGGCCCTGCTCGGCGGCACCGCCGGCCAAGCCGTCGTCTGGTACACCGGGCAGTTCTATGCGCTGTTCTTCCTTTTGCAAACGCTGAAGATCGACGCACAGACCGCCAACCTGCTGATCGCCGGCTCGCTGCTGATCGGCACGCCTTTCTTCGTCATCTTCGGCAGCCTGTCTGATCGTATCGGCCGCAAGGGCATCATCATGGCCGGCTGCATTCTGGCGGCGGCGACCTACTTCCCGATCTTCCATGCGCTGACCCAATACGGAAACCCCGACGTGTTCATCGCGCAGGAGAAGAACCCGGTCACGGTGGTCGCCGATCCCGATCAGTGCTCGTTCCAGTTCGACCCGGTGGGCAAGGCCAAATTCACCAGTTCCTGCGACCTCGCCAAGACGGTGCTGGCGAAACGGGCCATCCCCTACAAAAACGTGGAGGCCGAACCGGGCACCGTCGCGCAAGTGCGCATCGGCGACAAGGTGATCCAGAGCTTTGAGGGCACCGGCATGCCGGCCGCCGACTTCAAGGCCAAGAACGACGCCTTCGTCGCTACCCTCGGCACCTCGCTCAAGGAGGCCGGTTACCCCGAAAAAGCCGACCCGGCCAAGACCAATTACCCCATGGTGTTGCTGCTGCTGACCATCCTCGTGATCTACGTGACCATGGTCTACGGCCCGATCGCCGCCTGGCTGGTGGAACTGTTCCCGGCGCGCATCCGCTACACCTCGATGTCGCTGCCTTACCACATAGGCAACGGCTGGTTTGGCGGCTTCCTGCCGACGGTGGCATTCGCCATGGTCGCGGCCACGGGTGATATCTACTACGGTCTCTGGTACCCGATCGTCATAGCGGTGATGACGGCTGTTCTGGGCATATTCTTCATGCCGGAAACCAAGGACCGGGAAATTCATCACACCTGAGCCTGGCACCTGCCCTCTCGTGCGAGCGAGAGGGCACTTCTGCTTCGGATCAAACGGTCTACGCTCATCCACATTGCTTCGGGATTCCTGCCCCGAACGTTGATGGGGGCACCGTGATGATCCGTATCCTGTTGAGCGCGTTTTTGCTTGCACTGAGTATTCCGGCCCATGCCGGAGTGGCGCCCTTTCCTGCCGGTTTTCGTGTTCAGGACATCCCGGTCGAAGGCGCGACAATTCATGTGCGCGTCGGCGGCAAAGGCCCCGCCGTGGTGATGCTCCACGGTTTTGGCGACACCGGAGACATGTGGGCGCCACTGGCTGCCGATCTGGCCAAGGACCACACCGTCGTGGTGCCCGACCTTCGTGGCATGGGCTTGTCGTCGATCCCGGACGGTGGCTACGACAAGAAGACCCAGGCGGGCGACATTCGTGGCGTGCTGGCAGCGTTGAAGATCGAACACGCGGTGGTCATCGGCCACGACATCGGCACCATGGTCGCCTTCGCCTACGCCTCGCGTTATCCGCAGCTGACGGATCGCCTGGTGGTGATGGATGCGCCCGTGCCGGGCATTCCGCCCTGGAACGAGATTGTTCGCTCACCGATGCTCTGGCACTTTGACTTCGGCGGACCGGATGCCGAACGGCTGGTTGCCGGCCGAGAGCGCATCTACCTCGACCGCTTCTGGAACGAGTTCGCCGGCGACCCGACCAAGGTCGATGAAGCGACCCGCCAGCACTACGCCAAACTCTACGCCCGCCCCGGCGCCATGCACGCCGCCTTCGCCCAGTTCCGCAGCATTCGTCAGGACGCGGTGGACAATGAGGCGTCGAACAAGACGCGGCTGACGATGCCAGTGCTGGCCGTCGGCGGGGAGAAATCCTTCGGCAACAACGAAGCCATCGTGATGCGCAACGCCGCAGACAATGTGACGGAAGTGGTGATCCCGGGGGCGGGGCACTGGCTGATGGAAGAAGCGCCGACGCAGACGATTCAGGCGATTCGCGGGTTTATTGCGCAGTGATCCCGGTTATTTGAGCCGCGACTCGTAAGATCAAAAGATCGCAGCCTCGTTTCACTCGACAGCTCCTACAAGGGATCGCGTAATCCTGTAGGAGCTGTCGAGTGAAACGAGGCTGCGATCTTTATTGCTTCACTGCCAGCACTTCACAAAACGAATTGAACCCCGCGCCTCTTCACGTTTTCGAACCCCTATAAGCGCCGATCTTTTGATCATGAGCAGCGCCATTGGAGAGGTAATCCCGATGAACCGTAGACTGCTGTTTTTGCTCGCCAGCCTGAGCCCCTCGCTGGTGTTCGCTGAAGGCTGTGACGTCCTGACCCGATCCCAAAGCCCTTCCGTCCCTGTGGTCGAGTCCCATAGCTGCTATGAGTACGAAGGCATGCCGGTGAACGCCATCGATTGGTCATGCAGCAATGAAAGCAAGGAAATGCTCACCAGCACCAAGAAAAAAGTCGAACAGTGCGACGATCATTACCAGGCCACCTGCATCGCGACCTTGACGCAAGAGTCGCTGGCCAACCCTCACTCCACCAGCAAGGACAAGAACAGCAAGTCGCTGAACATTCCCGACAATGCTCAGGTCACCACGTATTACTACGGCGCGGAACACTTGAACCAATCGAAGCTCGATTGCGAGTCGGGCGGTGGGCACTGGAAAGCGAAGTGATGTCGCTGGCTGATACGTAGCCGTTACATCGCGCTTTTTGCTGTATCCGCGCTGTTACCTTACCGACCGTGTTGTCACTTCTGCGGTGCCCGGCGGGCCAATAAAGTATTGGCTTCGGCGTGTTGGCAGAGTCGAGAACGTTTCGCCCCTGCTGTCCGCCGATCCCCCCATCACGGAAGAGGTGACACCATGAGTTTCGTAACCGTTGAAAAGAACCAGAGCAGCGCCCCGTCGGAAGCCGATATGAAAAAGGCCATGACCGACTCTGGCGGCAAACCCGGGGAAGTCACAGGGACCAACGCGGCCCGGAAGCTGACCTACACCGGCACGGTCAATCACACCGTGTACGAGAACAAGCTGATCGAGATTGCCAAGGGCAAACGAACCAGCTGGAACTTCGTCTGGGCCGACGCGAAGGTGAGTAGCCCGGCGGCATGAAGCCACGGTGGGGCGGTCGCACGGCTGCCCCGCTGTTTCAATCACAGATCCCCTTGATACAACCCGGTTACGCAGGTTGTTACCTCGCTGGTTCAATCGCCCTCCCCGCTGTAACGCCAAGACACTTCGCCGCCCTGAATCCTGCGCCTACTGTGAAACCGTCAATGTGTTTAGAGGGTGCGGCCCGATCACTTGTCGGATTCGCTGCCCGCTGCCCATTGATTGCCTAACACAACCAAGGAAGAGGAAAGCCATGAGTAAGTCGAGCGCTGTAAGCAATCAAGCTCTGCAACTTCACAATGATGTGCAAGAGGCCTTCAAGTCATTCCAAAGTCTCGCCCCAACGAGCCTGAAAACGTCGGACTACAGCAAGGTGCTGACGTCGACCCTGGCGGCCACGCAAAAATCGGTCACGATCGAGATCGCACCCGATGACCTGACCCTGCTCAAGCAGTCAGGCTACAAGCTGTGCTTTGCCAAGAAAGTCGGTAACGAAGCCTATAACGTTGTCTGGCAGTCTTATGACAAATACCTGAGCAACAACGGCTTCAGCTGGACCCCGCAATACCAGCTATTCGGGTCCAATACTTTTCAGGCTGACGTGACGGTGAAGGTCTCGACCAACATCGTCACGATCGGTCTGGGACAACAATCGGAACTCAGCCCGGAAGGCTTGCTGGGCCCGGCGGTAACCGGTGGCCCTGCCATTTCCATCACCCTGGATAACGAATACGGCCCGATCCACCCCGGCATCAACCAGTTGTCGGTCGGCATCGACGGCAAGCAAGTCAGCACCCCGATCTACGTCGCCACGAACCAGGTAGTCACCGGCAGTACCGTTCTGACCCCGGTCGAGACCATTCTCGTGTGGTTCGAGCAGAACGTGCAGACCAGCACCATGTTCAGCACTTCGCGGTCCAAGGCCATCGAAATCGACCTGACCGTCGTTAACGATGCAACCCGCCTCTACGAAGACGGTGCATGGAAAACCGTGTAATCGTCGCATCGAGGGGCAACCTCGCGGTTGCCCCTTCTACTCAGCAAGCATCACCGCCGCCCCGGGCGAAATAGCCCGTCAACGACCGACAGATCGACTCCGCCAGATCTTCCTGGGTCGCGATGCCGTAAGGTCGATTGCGATCAAACTGCTCGGACCAGCGGATGCGTCCCTGAGCGACATCAATCAGGCGCACCGACGCCCGGACACGGCTCGGTTCCACCCGCACGCTGCCCTCGAGTGAATAGTTGCCACGCCCGGCCCGCACAACGTCCAGTGCCTTGACGCTGTTGCGCGGCACCTTCATCAGCACATGGTTACCATTGCTTTGCGTCTGCTCGAACGACTCGAACAGCCGGCAACTCAGCTCTTCGCACAAGCCACGGGTGAAGTCATCGCCGTCGCGGGTGATGCAGGTAAACGGCTGAATCTGCAGGACAGGATGGCGAGTCGCGATGCTTTTGGGCCTGAGCCGCTGGTAAGCCAGTCGATAACAACCGGCGGGTATGCTCAGGCGGACCGGGTCTTGCTGCCCCAGGGTGGCGTAGTGTGTCGCGAGCTTGCGCCGTAACCGGCCCACCTGCACGCGCACCACCGGATCATCGCCCGTGCAGTAAACCGCCGGGTCACGGCGAAATACCGCAATGCCGATGGCGTGTTCGGTGAGCGGTGTGTTGGAAAATTGAAGATCGTGATCGACCAGGAAACGCAGCAAACTGCCCATGCGCCTGGACTTGGCAAACACCGGACTGGCCAGCAATAACGCCAGCACCCGTTCCATCTCTTCACGATCGAGTGGCTCGGGAACACCCTCGGCACTCGAATGGCCTACGTGCTTGATCACCATTGCCTGCCTCCGTGCAGGTTACCGACAATCGTTCGCCACCTCTGTTGAAGTGGATATTGATACTGAAGTCGTACTCCATGGCTACGCGCAGCGCCCAATTACGCAAAGGCTCGGACGCTGCAACGTCGAAGCTTAGCAGCCGTTACGCAATGGCGAAGAGTTTGTGGTGATAACGATGTTCCCAGCGGTTTTCAGCAGCAACGCGTGGTGCATTGCTTGCCGCCGTAACGGGCTTCCTGGCGCTCACGAAGAAACGCCGAATGGCTCATCACCGGCTCTTCCGGGTGTTTGAGCGCCATCTGCACGACGTAGTTGTCGTAATCAGGAACGCCGACCATCAAACGCGCGCTCTGGCTGAGGAAGCGGGTGGCTTGCTGCAGTTTACGGAACATGGCAACGCTCTCATTGTGAGGGGGACGGGGCCATGAAAGCGCACTTATGTATCTGGAATGTGTCCGCGCGACAATGTGTCCAATACCCGCCATCAACCGCAACGCATAACCTGTAGCAGGGGATCGCGGTATGGTTTAGTCAGTGGTCGGCGCGTTTCTGCTGATCCGTAGTTTTCTGCAGCTTCTGCACCTGTACCAAACCCGCCCCTCGTCCAACAATGCGCGACGCACGGCCACAGTTTGCTAATATCCACGCGTTTTTTTCGTCTGACTCATCAGGCGCTGCAGATTTCACGTCGCAACACAGGAATGTTTTTCCATGAGTACGTTGTTTACCCGTCGCACGGTTCTGCGCGGTATGGGCTTGTTGGGTCTCGGCCTGCTCGCCGGCTGCGATGACAGCCCCAAGCTGTCGTTCAAGTACGGCAAAGACCTCAGCGACAAGATCATGGGACGTACCTTCAAGCTCAAAGACGCCCAGGGCGAAACGAAGATGCTCACCAGCTATCGCGGCCTGATGCCGATGGTGTTCTTCGGTTTCACCCAATGCCCGGCGGTCTGCCCCACGACCCTGGCCCGCGCGGCACAAGCCAAGAAACTGATGGGCCGCGACGGCGAGAAGCTGCAGGTGATCTTCATCACCCTCGACCCCGAACGCGACACCCCGCAAATGCTCGACGCTTACGTCAAATCGTTCGACCCGAGTTTCGAGGCGCTGCACGGCACGCTGGAAGAAACCGCCGCCACCGCCAAAGAGTTCGGCGTGTTCTTCGAAAAGATCCCCAGCGGCTCGACCTACACCCTCTCCCACACCGCGACCAGCTACGTCTTCGACTCCAGGGGCAACTTGCGCCTGGGGCTGTCCGCGTCCCTCACGGCTAAAGAGTGCGCAGAAGACCTGCTCACCGTCATGGAAGTCTGCTAATGAATTCGATCCACGCAAACACCGCTTTCTCGCGCCGCGTCCAACAACTGGTCCTGGGCTGCGCCCTGATCGGCATGGCCTGGCAGGTATCGGCGCAAACCCGAGTGGACGACGCCTGGGTCCGCGCGACCGTTGCCGGCCAGCCATCCACCGGCGCGTTCATGACCCTGCAAGCCGACAGCGACAGCAAGTTGCTCAGCGTGCAGTCGCCTGTCGCTAAAATCGTGCAAATTCACCAATCAAGCATGAAAGACGATGTGATGAGCATGAGTCAGGTCGAGTCCGTCGAGTTGCCGGCCGGCAAACCAGTGAGTTTTGATCCCCACGGTTACCACGTGATGCTGATGGACCTGACGGCGCAGGTGAAGGCAGGCGATAAAGTCCCGCTGATCCTGACTGTGGAAAATGCCAAGGGCGAGAAAGAGACCATTCAGGTGGACGCTGAGGCCCGGGCACTGGGCATGGCTGATCACAGCAAGATGCATTAACCGTCGGGATTTCTTTGGGCGAGCGACTCTTACTTGACGAGTCGCTTCTCCTTGGAAGGCCGGTAGCCGAAATACGAGCTGTAACACTTGCTGAAATGGCTTGGCGACACAAAGCCACACGCCACCAGCACGTCCACCTGGGACAGCTCCGTATGCTGGAGCAGCCGCCGCGCTTCGGTAATCCGCAGTTCCATGTAATACCGTTGCGGCGTGGTACCCAGTTGCTCCTTGAACAAGCGCTCGAGTTGTCGCCGTGAGCGGCCGGCGTAAACCGCCAGTTGCTCCAGCTCCAAAGGCTCTTCAAGGTTGGCGTCCATCAGCTTCACCACCTCGCGCAACGGCGCGCTCACACACACATTTTCCGTCGGCTTGATGCGTCGGTAACGAGACTCCTCGAACGCCAGAATATCCTCGATCCCTTCGACCAACGCTTTGCCGTAAAGCCCTTTGATCCAGTCCAGCGCCATGTGAAAGGCCCCGGAAGGACTCGACGCCGTCAGCCGGTCCCGATCAATGATGTAAGGCTCACTGCTGACCTGCGTCGCCTTGCAGAAATCCGCCAGCGCCGGGCGATGCTCCGGGTGAATCGCACACCGATAACCGTCCAGCAAACCGGCCTTCCCCAAAAACCATGCACCGTTCCACAGTCCGGCCAGGCTGACACCCTGATCCGATGCCGTGCGCAACAGGCTGATCAAGCCTTCGCTGGCCTTGAGTTCTGTCCGGTAGCCGCCGCAAATCACCAGCAGGTCCAGTGCTTTGACCGCCGAGCAATCGATACGGGCATCGGGCCGAATGACCAGGCCCAGATCGCTGACGACCTCGCCGTCGTTCAAACCGAAGGTGCGCGAAGAAAACGACTCTGGCCGCAGCAGATTGGCGGTGACAACCGTGTCCAGCGCCTGGGTGAACGCGGGCAGCGAGAAGTGTTCGAGCAGCAGGAATCCTGCGCGGACCGTTTGCTGGGGCCCATCGGGGTGTTCATTCAGATAGCGAAGGTTTTTGCCCTTCATGCCTCCGCTGAATTGGCGTCGTTCGATCAATGCTCGCCCCACTCCATTACGTTACCGAACCGGTTGTCTGGTGCCTTGATAAGGCGCCATCTTACCCCGCAACGTCGCTACGGCGTACGCTCGATAGAGCACAAGCAAACCCGCTGCCTCAGTTATTTATACTCAAATGCCAGCTTAATAATATTTTACCGATACCAGGGTCATCCCTAGTCTTGAGCCCAAGAAATGGCAGGTCGTTCGCGACCGAACTCCAACTTCGAAGGGTATTGAGATGACCACTGAAAAAATAAAAACAGATACGCTGATTGTTGGCGCCGGTCAGGCTGGCGTGGCCATGAGTGAACACTTGAGCAAACTCGGCGTGCCGCACCTGGTGCTGGAACGCAGCCGTATTGCCGAACGCTGGCGCACCGGGCGCTGGGATTCGCTGGTCGCGAATGGTCCGGCGTGGCACGACCGCTTTCCCGGTCTCGATTTTGACGACCTCAGTCCCGACGAATTTGCCCCGAAAGAACGCGTCGCCGATTACTTCGAAGCCTACGCCAGGAAATTCAACGCGCCGATCCGCACCGGCGTCGATGTGCTGAAAGTCGAGCGCAATGTCGGTCGCCCGGGCTTCACCATTGAAACCTCCGAAGGCGTGATCGAAGCCAACCGCGTGGTGGCGGCCACCGGGCCTTTCCAGCGTCCGGTCATCCCGCCGATTGCGCCGCAAGATCAGCCGTTCATGCAGATCCACTCCGCCGACTACCGCAACCCGGCGCAACTGCCTGAAGGCGCGGTGCTGGTGGTCGGCGCAGGTTCGTCCGGCGTACAGATCGCCGACGAATTGCAGCGTGCCGGCAAGAAGGTCTACCTCTCGGTCGGCGCCCACGACCGCCCGCCTCGCGCCTATCGCAACCGAGATTTCTGCTGGTGGCTGGGTGTGCTGGGCGAGTGGGATCAGGCGGCGATGAAACCGGGTCGGGAGCACGTGACCATCGCGGTCAGCGGCGCCCATGGTGGCCGTACGGTGGACTTCCGTGGATTGGCTCATCGCGGGATGACGCTGGTGGGTTTGACTCAATCGTTCAACGGTGGCGTGGCGACGTTCCAGCCGAACCTGGCCGACAATCTGGCCCGTGGCGACGAGAACTACCTGGCGCTGCTGAATGCCGCCGATGCCTATATCGAACGCAATGGCCTGGACCTGCCGGAAGAACCTGAAGCGCGCCACGTGTTCCCGGATCCGGAGTGCGTGACCCATCCGATTCTCGAGCTCGACCTGGTCAAGGCCGGCGTCACCTCGATCATCTGGGCCACCGGTTTTGCCACGGATTACAGCTGGCTCAAGGTCGACGCCTTCGACGACAACGGCAAGCCGCAGCATCAGCGCGGTGTGTCGAGCGAGGCTGGTGTGTATTTCCTCGGCCTGCCGTGGCAGTCGCGGCGCGGGTCTTCGTTCATCTGGGGTGTCTGGCACGACGCCAAGTACGTGGCGGATCACATCGCCATCCAGCGCTCTTATCTCGACTACCACGATGCGGCGCAACGCGAGGCTGAACAGGCCCCGGTCGCCCATAAAACCACGGTCAGTGCCTAAGCCTTTTTTTGTCAGGAGCTAAACATGTCCACACCAACCCATACCCGTATTCGCATGTTCAACACCAAGGAAACCTACCCGAACCAGAGCCTGGACAACGACCTGTGCCAGGCAGTTCGGGCCGGCAATACCGTATATGTTCGCGGCCAGGTCGGGACTGATTTCGAGGGCAGACTGGTGGGTCTCGGTGACCCGCGTGCCCAGGCCGAGCAAGCCATGCGCAACGTCAAGCAGTTGCTGGAAGAGGCTGGCAGCGACCTGAGCCACATCGTGAAAACCACGACTTATTTGATTGATCCGCGGTATCGCGAGCCGGTGTATCAGGAAGTCGGGAAGTGGTTGAAAGGCGTGTTTCCGATCTCGACCGGATTGGTTGTTTCGGCGCTCGGGCAGCCGCAGTGGTTGATGGAGATTGATGTGATTGCGGTGATTCCCGAGTAAGCAGGTTCACCGAGTCGCGGCCTTCGCGAGCAAGCCCGCTCCCACAGGGGATCTCTAGCGAACAGACCATTTGTGAGCGATACCGATCCAAATGTGGGAGCGGGCTTGCTCGCGAAGGCGCCAGTGCAGACACCACCTTCTCCAAGGCAAACCAAGGAGCAAAACCCATGACCTTCTCCATCACCGCCCGTTGCCCCGAAACCGGTCAGTTCGGCATCGCGATCAGTTCCTCCAGCATCGCCGTCGGCGCCCGTTGCCCGTGGCTGCTGCCGGGTGTCGGCGCCGTCTCGACGCAAAACATCACCCTGCCATCGTTAGGCCCGGAAGTCCTCGCCCTCATGGAACAAGGCCTCGCCCCGGCCGAGGCGCTGGACAAGGTGTTGACCCGCAACGGCTACAGCCAATACCGCCAGATCACCGCCATCGACCACCTCGGCCAGACCGCGCATTTCAGCGGCGCGCAAACCCTTGGCAACCACAACGCGGTGTCGGGTGAACAATGCGTCGCCGCCGGCAACATGCTCGCGGATCGTGCGGTAATCGAGGCCATGGTCGAAGCGTTCGAACACGGTGAAGGTCAACTCGCCGACCGCTTGCTCGCCGCGATGAAAGCCGCCATCGCCGCCGGTGGCGAAGCCGGGCCGGTGCATTCGGCGGCGATGGTGGTGGTCGGCGAACTGACCTGGCCGATCATCAACCTGCGGGTGGATTGGGCCGATGAAAACCCGATTGGCCAGTTGGAAAAACTCTGGGACGCCTACCGCCCACAAGTTCAGGACTACATCGACCGCGCCCTCGCCCCCGACAAATCCCCTGGCTACGGCGTCGCCGGAGACGACCGATGAGCAGCAGCCGCGATTTGCTGGAAACCCTAGTGGCGTTCGACACCACCAGCCGCGAATCGAACCTGCACCTGATCGAGTTCGTCCGCGACTACCTCGCGGGTTTCGATGTGCCTTGCGAACTCATCTACAACGAGCCGCGCAGCAAGGCCAATCTGTTCGCGACCATTGGCCCTGCGGATCGGCCGGGCATCGTGCTGTCAGGGCACACCGACGTGGTGCCCGTCGACGGCCAGCCGTGGACGGTTGCGCCGTTTGAACTCACCGAGCGCGACGGCAAGTTGTACGGTCGCGGCACGGCGGACATGAAGGGCTACATCGCTTGCGTGCTGGCCCTGGTGCCGTCGTTGGTGAAGGCTACGCTGCGAATGCCAGTGCACATCGCGCTTTCGTACGATGAAGAAGTCGGCTGCCTCGGCGTGCGCTCGTTGCTGGCGGAACTGGAACAACGGCCGGTCAAACCGATGCTCTGCATCATTGGTGAACCGACCGAACTGAAACCGGTGCTCGGACACAAAGGCAAACTGGCGATGCGCTGTGATATTCACGGCGAAGCGTGCCATTCGGCGTATGCACCGCTTGGGGTCAATGCCATCGAATATGCCGCTGAGCTGATTGGTGAACTGGGGCGGATCGGCAACCGACTCAAAGCGCCCGAGCATCACGATACCCGTTTTGATCCGCCCTTTAGCACCGTGCAAACCGGGGTGATTTCCGGGGGCAAAGCGTTGAACATCGTCCCCGCCGATTGCCGTTTCGACTTCGAGATCCGCGCGCTGCCCTCGCATGATCCGAGTGAAGTTGCGCAGGCGCTGAAGACCTACGCCGAGCAGCAGGTTTTACCGCGTATGCGTGCCGTGAGTGAACAGAGTGAGATTCGATTTAGCCAGTTGTCGGCATACCCTGGACTGGCCACCGATGCGCACAGCGAAGCGGCCGAGTTGATCGCCATGTTTTGCGGCTCCCGGGAGTTCGGCACCGTGGCATTCGGCACCGAGGGCGGCCTGTTCGACGCCGCCGGAATCCCCACCGTCGTCTGCGGCCCCGGCAGCATGGACCAGGGCCACAAACCCGACGAATTCGTCAGCCTCGAACAACTCACCGCGTGCGACGCCATGCTGCAACGGATGCTGCTATCGATCACTGAATAACAAAGATTTCAAACACCCTAAAACCCCTGTGGGAGCGGGCTTGCTCGCGAAGGCGGAGTGTCAGTCGACAATGATGTTGCCTGACACTCCGCCTTCGCGAGCAAGCCCGCTCCCACAGGTTTTTCGGCTGTCCAGCGACATACATTTTTTAACGTCTATACCCACAATCTTACTAATTTATCTATCCGCCCCCACCGCACATCATCCACTCCAACAAGAAAAGCGTCGCCCCCGTGCAGCGCTCACCGAAGTACGTCCACGTACTCAAATTGCCTTGGAGTCCGTCATGGTTACCACAGCAACAACCGCCGCCCCGCTCATCGAAAAACACACCATCGGCTACGTGCCGCCCGAAGATCGCCACGGCAAAACCCGCGACCTGTTCACCCTCTGGTTCGGCGGCAACATCGCCCCGCTGCCCATCGTCACCGGTGCCCTCGGCGTGCAAATGTTCCACCTCAACCTGGTGTGGGGCATCGTCGCCATTCTCGTCGGCCACTTGGTCGGCGGCGTGCTGATGGCGCTGCACTCGGCGCAAGGCCCACAGATGGGCATTCCGCAAATGATCCAGAGCCGCGCCCAGTTCGGCTCCCTCGGCGCGCTGCTGGTGGTACTCATCGCCGGCATCATGTACATCGGCTTCTTCGCCTCCAACATCGTCCTCGCCGGCAAATCCCTGCACGGCGTAGTCGACAGCGTGCCGGTGCCGGTGGGCATCGTCATCGGCGCCCTCGGTTCGGGCATCATCGGCATCATCGGCTACCGCTTCATCCACGTACTCAACCGCATCGGCACCTGGGTACTCGGCGCCGGCATCGTGCTCGGCTTCGGCTACATCTTCACTCACGTGCAAACCGCTGACTTCCTCACTCGCGGCAGCTTCAACATCTCCGGCTGGCTCGCCACCGTATCGCTGGCTGCGCTCTGGCAAATCGCCTTTGCGCCGTACGTCTCCGACTACTCGCGCTACCTGCCGGCCAACGTACCCGTGGCCGCCACGTTCTGGACCACCTACCTGGGCACCGTGCTCGGCTCCAGCCTCTCGTTCATCTTCGGCGCCGTCGCCGTCCTCGCCACGCCCGTCGGCATGGACACCATGGACGCCGTCAAACTCGCCACCGGTTCCATCGGCCCGCTGATGCTCGTACTGTTCCTGCTCAGCGTCATCAGCCACAACGCCCTCAACCTCTACGGCGCTGTGTTGTCGCTGATCACCCTGGTGCAGACCTTCGCCTACCGCTGGATCCCCACCGCGAAAAGCCGCGCAGTCCTCTCCCTCATCATCCTCGCCGCCTGCTGCTTCGCCGCCGTCGGCGCCTCCGCCAACTTCATCGGCCACTTCGTCGACATGGTGCTGGTGCTGCTCGTGGTGCTGGTGCCTTGGACCGCGATCAACCTGATCGACTTCTATGCGATTCACAAAGGTCAGTACGACATCAAATCGATCTTCCAGGTCGATGGCGGGATCTATGGCCGCTACAACCCGCAAGCGTTGCTGGCGTATGCGATCGGCATCGCGGTGCAGATTCCTTTCATGAACACGCCGCTGTATGTCGGGCCGATCTCCGAACACATCAACGGCGCTGACCTGTCCTGGCTGGTCGGCCTGCTCATCACCTCCCCGCTCTACTACTGGCTGGCCAACCGCGACACCGCGTACAAACGCCGCCTCTCAACCGGAAAACTCGCGACCAGTCTGTAATCGCAAAACACCGGGGCAGCCCAAAATCATGGGCTGCCCCGCGATCCCTGTAGGAGCTGTCGAGTGAAACGAGGCTGCGATCTTTTGATCTTAAGCTTCCAGGAAACCCCAAAATTAAATGAACCCTGCCCACCACCACCCACCTAACAGAAAGACTATCTGGAGGGTGACTAATGCAAATCGAAACAATCTGGATCGTACTCACAGCCGTTCTTTTGCTGGTCGAGCTATGGGCCATCAACCGAGTGCGCAAAGCTCAAGGCAAATCGAGCAACAAACTCTTATGGATCGTGGTGATCGTGTTTGTGCCGCTGATCGGGGTGGTGGCGTGGGCGTTGGCAGGACCGAAACACACCGAAAACAATCCGCATTCGCCGCAGGCCAGGCAATGACTTCGGAGAATGTCCGATAAACGCAGCGCCAAAAACAAAGCCCCAATAATTCGGGGCTTTATCTTTTCTACCTGACACACAAACTTCATAACCCACCACCCACCCCTGTAGGAGCTGTCGAGTGAAACGAGGCTGCGATCTTTTGATCCTGACGTCCTAAAATCGCGTAGGAATTCACCCTCTATAGCGAAGGCACTCACTCCCGCCGAGCAGCGAACCCGCCCGAACCCCACCAAACTTTTAAACACACCCACATCCCGTAGCAGCTGGCGAAGCCTGCGTTCGGCTGCGCAGCAGTCGCAAAGCCAGCACACACGGCCCAACTGACACTAAACAACATTCGAATTCACATCAGCTTCTAAGCAAAACGCAGTCTCCACCATCACCCACAAAACCCGGATTTCGGTCCTACAACCCTGTTTGCAGCTACCAAAATCGACGTCTATATTCGACCCGTCGCTGACCAAAGTTAGCGATTGGGTTTCGCAGCCCTGCAGAAGTGATCACACCGCTAAAAACAACTGTGGCAAACTTTGCCGCAGTTACGTTTTATGGCGGCTGTGTGTGGGAGACCTTCGGGTCTGCCGGCTTTGTTCTCTTCTCCGGTCTGCGAACCCGCACATAGCTGCCACCCCTTTGTTTCGCAGCAGAAAGGTGGCGCCTCATAATTCCTTGAAGAGCTCATCCTTATGTCCACAAACAACACGCCTCGCCGCTTCACCCCAATGTCCCAACTCGCCACCGACTACCCCGTCCTGCTCATCGACTACGACGCCCCACTGCGCGAACTCCACAACTGCCTCAGCGAACGCCTCAACGCCGTCCTCAAATACCTCAACCTCATGGCCTGCACCAGCCTCCCCGACTACGCCGAACACGACATCAACACCGTCACCAACATCGCCCGGATCCTGGTCCAGGACGTGAGTGATGTGTTTCGGGTGATTGAGCAGCGTGGGTTTGATACACATACAAGCCAGTGACTCATTTTTTCGTATAGAAACCCGCTGATGCGGGTTTTTTTGTCTACACCAATTCGGTGATTTTCGGCTTTATATCTTGAGTTGGGATCTATTCGATTTCATCAAGGTTCACGGCCGGTAGCGGATGTGTAAGGTGAAAAATCAATCTGAACAACAGATCATGCAAAAAAATGAGGAGTTATTGGACGAGGTAGTCAAGTGACACTTTTCATGCAGATGTACGTTTGCATCCGGAAATTTTTAATCCATGTATCAAGAGTTAGCTACGCTATGTGGATCGATGTAAGCGCCACTCCATCACATGAAGGAAATCACAAAACATGAACAAGTCATGGATTTCTATTTGCATCCTCACCACTTCCATTAGTGCGTTCGCCGACAGCACTCCAGGATCCGGAATTGCTTACAACACTAAGGAAACAAATTCGATCATATACCGATGCACTTCAACTGATAAATTTACGATTGATTGTGAGTTCACTCAAACCAGGGTAAGGCCCGCTCTCAAGGAAAAGGATCTGGCTAACAACCTTGAAGCTGGTCGTAAAGAATTCAAAAATGGAGTGCGGCTTGAAAAAGCCGATTGTGATCAGTATCGTCACATCGCGGGAGTTATCGAGGGCAGAGAAAAACCTAAAAATAGTGAAAATTTAGATCAAATCATGCTGCTTAACAATTCAGACGATATCGCTTATTTCAAGGCCGTAGTGGACTTTTGCGAAAGCCCTACAGAAGACAAATACATGAAAATCGTGCAATTACACAACAATAAAATATCTAGAACCTGCTTGGCTAGCTCATATATATTTGAACAAAGTTACAGATTAATGCCAGAAACTGAAGTTTGGGTTGCAAACAGCAAGCCGGTGGGAGACTGCGGCGTGGTTGATCTTTCTAGATTTGAACCAGATAAAAGCTTAGGTGGAAGCTTTAAGGCTTGGAATTTCATATCCAAGAAAATAATTGCAAATCCTACGGGCACTATGCTGCTTGGCCAAGCTTGCAGTGACTTAGATGAAGCGGAGTACGTGTTCAGCTGGCGTTCTAAAACCTGGCCAATGCACTGCGAATACATAGAATTTTCAGTTCTTTAACTGTCTAAAATTTGGACAGGACAGAAAACAACAAATAGTACGATGACAGATCTATTTATCGAGTCATAAAGAAATCTGCATCAAATTTCGGTTTTTTGGCCGTTGGTTTTGTTCAGGCCAGTCAAGTTAGCTAGAAGATTGTCCTCTCTATCAACCCGGCGATTTTCGCGCTGTAATACCGAAATTTAACGCTGCCAACGGGTCAACTCCAGTGGGCATTCAATATCCAGCCATCCTGAATCAGACGGTTAATGGCATTGGCACTCAAGCGAACTGCTGCATGAGTCAGCTCCATTTTCCCGCCGACCCAAAGCCCTCCGTATGCTATCTTAAAGGCCCCCAGCGCCAAGCCAACGCGTTCACATTTCAAGCCCTGGCTATGAAATATAAATCGTCAACGCTGTCGTATTTAACCTCGGCATCGGCCACCAGAAAATTGACTCACTTTGACTTCACCTTCTCTTCGGATCAATTGTCGAAAACCACCAAAATTATTGAATCAACTACGCTGACCCCGCCAGCTAAAAACATCAAACTTTTTAACTGCAAATAGAATTAACACCCAAGAAAACGGCGCCAGGTCTATTTATTTAATAGATTCTGACACCTTTTTTTAGTCACCCTCTACTTAAAAAACCAAATTTATATAAAACCTTCATCCACCACTCAGAAAACCACATCTCAAATGACGTGGCAGCTCGCCACTTCATCCCTGCCGCCCACTCCACCAATGTAATTTCATCATTGGTTGCCCCATCATTACAAGAAGCAAACAATATGCTAGTTATTACTCCACCCCTGACATTCAAGACCTTTTGCGCATAGGGCGCTCCCGAACCAATTGCTACATTTTTTTTCGTGACATCGGAAACATCAAAAACTGTGGAGCTAATAGTTACCTTTATGCATTTCGCACTGGTCAATATGAGTAAAGAGCATGTTTGATTCAGTCGTTGAGCCTCACTACACGCAAACGAAGTGAAGTTAACGTTTTCTTGGCTGGGAAGAAGTAACGCATCCGTTAAAGATTCTACCAGCCCCCAATCTCCGGCCGCCCCTACGGCAATAAGTGGTTCACCATTGAAAAAGGTAGCTGTGCCATCCGGCACGAAAACTTTAGTCGGATACGATTCCCCAACAGGGACTGATTTTGAACCATAAGGACTCCCTACCTGAGATACGAATGTATCTCCAGCCATAAATTTCCCATTCCATGCGATCGTAGTCAAAGATAACTCCTTAAAATAAGATAAATAGATGGCTAAACCAACGTACTGGCAGAAAAGGTGACCGATATATTTATTCAAATAGATCTGTCACCTTTTTGATTTGTTTTTTGTTTCATTCAGGCCTGTCGAGATGGCAAGAGGATAGTCTTCTCTATCAGCCCAGCAACATCCTTCGCACCAAAACACCGAAACTTAACGCTACCAGCACCGGTATCCAGACGGATAATCTTCGTCATGAACCCGCCTTCAATCGTGACCTTCCGGATTAATGCCAATGGCAGTTCAATATCCAGCGTCCCGTCCTGAACGAGGCGGTTCATGGCATTGGCACTCAGACGAACCATTTTTTGCGTCAGCTCCATTTTCCCGCCAACCCAAAGTCCCCCGTAGGCTTCCTTGAAGGCGTCCAGCACATCGCCCAACGTGTCCACATTGCCAGCTTCAGCCATGGAATATATTTCGTCCACGTTGTCGTAATTCACCTCGGCATCGGCCACCAGAAAATTCACCAACTTCGACTTCAAAACCTGTCCAGTCATCCTTGCCTCTCCATGATTTGAGTAGCAGCCCTGAAATCCAGGTGCCTGTTTGTCGCTATAAGCGGCATCTTATTTGGCAGCCATGACTCATGTTAATATGCCATCACCCTGTCAATGAAGTACACCCGCATGGATGCCACGTCCCGCCCTTCCCGCTTTTTTTCACTGCTGACCGTTGCCGTGATCCTCTCTGGATGCCAGACAACAAAACCCGCTCAAATCACAACACCTGAGGCCCAACCGGGTTTTGCGGTCTTCAACAGTGTGCTGTTCGCGACAGCCGAGCCGAACTCGATCGTGCGCGAGGGCGATCGAGTCACCTATCTAGTGGCTTCGTCCCCAAGTCCGGAACTCCACTATCTGGCACGTTTCGACGCCAACTGCAGCCAGCCGGATGCGCAAATGGCTTACCGCAGCAAAGCGGGAATGTCGCCATTCTCCGCCAACCCGCGGGGGCGTTCTGAGGACTCCCGGCAATTGCCTGCTGAACAAAAGAGGCAGTACCTGCAAAGTACGCAGTTGAAGCAGGTGTGTGCCCAGACAACACCTCCACAATGGCGTGTGTTCTCGGCACCCGAGCATCAGGATTGGCAGATGATCGACCGCAGCAGCCTGAAAGTAACAGGTGATGAGGTCACTTTCTGGACGGCTCGGGTACTGCCCGGCGAGATGTTGCTGCCCGGCAAGAACGCCTTGTATGGGCAGGTACGCCAGCGGTGGACGGCCAACTGCGCCCTGCAACAACTGACCGCGTTAAGCTTTTTCTACCTTGATACTCAGAGTCGTGTGCTCGCTGGAAGAATGGAGACAGACCTCAAAGCCATCGGCCCGCAAAGCCTCGGCGTCGATGAGCATCAGCTGGTTCAGGTGGCCTGTGGCAAACCGCAATCGCTGGACCAATACAAGCAATTTGAAGGGCGTGAGCAGTTGCCCTTCGAAGTACCGGTCCCCGCCGTTGCCGCCCCGGTGTTGAAAGCCATCGAAGCATTGAATATGCCTAAACCGAAGAAAAGCATTCAACACCTTCGCCGGGTGTTCAAGGATAACTCCGAGCCAAGACAGTATTCAGACGAAGGCGTGCGGCTCAACGGGCGTGACTCGACATACCTTTCAAGCGAGGCAGGCAATCAACTGACGGAGCGTTTTGAGAAGCAAGGAAGTCAGTGGGCCAAAGCCACTTTCCGAGGCTTGATTGACCTGTCTGAAAATGAATTCAGCGCTCGTGCAGGTGAGATATCGATTGAGGATAAGGCGCTGACGAACCTCAGTTTCGAGGGCGATTGGGCGCACATGCCGGTCGGCGCACTCCTGCGATACACGGCGCAGGAGATGCGGCTTCAATACACCAACGGTGGGAAAGGTCCCAGAGCCCTGGTGCCGGTCGACGACAGGTTCAGCTGTGAGGTGCTGTCGCATAAACCTGCCAGCACGTATCACCCGAGTTTGACCGGGACTGCCAAGGTAATCAGCTGCATAAAAGATACTTACCAATACAGCACCGACATTTACGTCTACCTCGAAGCGTATGGAATGTTTGTGCCGTTCCAATACGTCACGAAGAACGTGCAGGCAGAATGGACGATTGAGGTGGTGGAATCTTGAGCTGACCGGCCATTTCGAAAACGGTGACAGATCTATGTATTCAAATAGATCTGTCACCTTTTTTGTCCGAACAGATCTTGGCCGCATTTTTTAGCCACAAAAAACCCGCATCACTGCGGGTTTTCCATGACCTGTTTTTACCCCTGCCCGCCTTTCCCAATCAACGCAAAAGCCCCTTCACCATAGGTATACACGCCAACTGAAGCCCTGACGGTGAATGGTAAACAGCAGGTTCGTCACCCACGAAACCGCAGCGCCGGTAAAAATCAGCTGCGTTCAACGTAGCGTCCAGATTGACCTCCTTCAGGCCCAACTGCCGCGCCAGGCATTCAAGATGGCTGAGCATCTTCAAGCCGATGCCTTCTCCCATGAAACCGGGCAGCACAAAGATCGCGCCGATTTCGCTGTTCTCCAGATCAAGCATCCCTGTCGCCACCGGTTCACCCTGAATGCAGCCCAGGTAAAAGTGCTTATCCATTAAATCGCCATACCCATCCTTGGCGGCTCCGGCTGTCCAGGCGAGCATTTGTTCTGCGGTATAAGCGCCGATGCATTGGTGCCGTATAGCCTGAAGGCGAATATCAAATGCCGTTTGTGCATCAATAGGATTGGCGCGTCTGATCTCGAACATTTCATTCTCCTTGAGCCATCGGTGGACAGAGAACTAAAAAGCCCCGTCCATTTCTGGCGGGGCCTTGGGTACCTGCGTCAAATCCTGTGAACGCGTGACCTCACGGCCCGCCAGCGGCGGTCATGGAGGAGCACATCATGTTCAAGCGAGAGATGCAGGTCATGGGTCGATAGTGTTTTGGATGATCCGGGTTGTCAATTTTGAGGGGGAAAATAAATGCGTCCCCTTTTACCGAGCAGGAATTTGACAAACTACCCAGCCGGCTTTCCATCTCGGAACTTTCCTGCAAGGTGATGTCGATATGATGGCCACGGATTCAAATCCTGGAATCTAGCAGCGTCAGGCAATAACCTGACAAACCATGGAAGCCTATGATGAAAGCGATTATTTGGATTTTGTTGATGTTCAGTGGATTTACATATGCCGGCTGCGAAAACATCGCAGATAATGACCAACAAAATTATTGCAGAGCCCAGGAAACTGGCTTTGGTTGCGAAAACATCAAAAACGATGACCTGAGAAATGCTTGCAGAGGGGAAACAACCGGTTTCGGGTGCGAAAACATCCACGATAATGATCAACGTAACTTGTGCGAAGCCAAACAGCGCGGTAGTGGTGCTTGCGAAAACATCAAAAACGATGACATGAGAAATGCTTGCCGGGGAGAAACAACCGGTTTCGGGTGCGAAAACATCCGCGATAATGATCAACGTAGCTTGTGCCAAGCCAAACAGAGCGGCAATGGTTGCGAAAACATCAGAAATCACGACATGCGAAATCGATGCGAAGCCGCTGCGAAATGATATAGCAGCCAGCCAAAACAAGATGCCTGTGGCTGCTCGATTATCAGGAAGAGCGACCTGCGCAAACAATGTGAAGCCATGAAGCCCGGTTCACATAGCAAGTCTTGAGCATATTTATTCAACTATAAAAAACCCGCATCACTGCGGGTTTTTCATGACCTGTTTTTACCCCTACCCGCCTTCCCCAATCAACGCAAAAGCCGAATCTGTACTATTTTTATAAACTCTCTGGATTGACCTGTTCCTGATCAGAACAGGCTGACGGTCATCAATGATCCGTAACAGGAGATCGCATCATGAAGCGCTTGCTTGCGTCCCTTGGATTCTCATCGTTACTGGTGGCATCGGCGGTGTTCGCTCATCACGGCTGGAGCGAGTACGACTCGAGCAAACCCTTGGAGCTGGATGGGACTATCGAGGAATCCGGCTATTCCCACCCGCATGGGTTCGTGCGCCTGAAGACCAACGACAAGACCTGGAACGTCGTGCTGGCGCCGCCCTCGCGCATGGAAAACCGTGGTCTTTCCAAGGACATGCTGAGTGTCGGCAAACGGGCTACGGTAGTGGGCTATCAGAATCGCAATAACCCAGATGAACTGCGTGCAGAGCGCATCACGGTCGACAACAAAACCACTGAGTTACGCTGATGCAGACAACTGGCACCAGCGGTGGATCGGGTCTGGACGGCTGGCTGGACTATGTGGGTGACTCGCAACTCGGGTCGGCCATGCGAAGCGAGTTATGGCTGTATCCGATCGTCGAGGTGGTTCACATCATTGGCTTCGTGGTGCTGGTCGGCTCGGTCGTCATGTTCGATCTGCGGGTGCTCGGGCTGTCGAGAGTTCTTCCGGTGACGGCACTGGCTCGCCACCTCCTGAGGTGGGGAGTCGCGGCGCTGCTATTGATTGTCCCGGCCGGGCTGATGATGTTTTCAGCCCATCCGCACGACTTCGCATCCAACAGCGTTTTTATTCTGAAGCTGTGCTTGATTGGGATTGCGGGCCTCAATGCGGCTCTTTTTCACGTGGGTGTCTTCCGCTCAGTTGAACGCTGGAACACCGACACCGCGGCGCCTGGAATGGCAAAAATCCAGGCGATATTTTCGATTATGTTATGGATCAGCGTAGTGCTCTGCGGTCGGCTGCTGGCGTACACCTGACAGTCACCTTTCAACGCTTGTGCAAGTTAAGTCATGAGCCCGTGCTCACGAATCTTGAGCCAAGGCCAGCGAGCCCGATAACTCTTCGCCTTCTGTTCAAATAAATCAGGTTGAGGCGTTTTCGGGTTGATACGAAGAATCCCCTGTTCCGTGTCAGTCAGACCATTGGGTGCATAGACCTCACCCGTTTCAATATCCAGCCCTATACACGTACCGGCAATCAGGTAGCGATCAATGCCGTCGGTAGTCGATTGAAGCCGAGGATAAGAACCGCCGAACCGCTGGCTGTACCAAAGGTGAACGCGCGCCTGATTCTTGATTTCGACGCTAACGCCGAGATCCTGAAAGAGGCGCTGTACCGAGTTGATGACCTCGTTCTCGGCCTCCCAGGACAGGTCCTCATCGAAATAGAAAACGTCGTAATCCTTGATCCCCCACGCGGGCGGCTGATTCGACTGGTGATTCCAGACGGCCTGGAAAAGGCAGCCGGCCGTGAGCATGCATTGACTCAAACCGAGTGAAGGCAAGCGTGCGGTGATTTCAGCGTTTATTGGATTGGCCATCGCCAGGCTGACCAGCTTTTCGGCAGTCAATGTCATTTTCGTTCCTTGAAAGGTGATCGCATCCTGACGATCGATAAGCTAAACAGCGCGATTTCTAATGACCGAGCATCAGTTCAGCAGCGCAGCCTTCTTCAGCAGCTCGTACAATCCGACAGGCACCAGCGGCGTATCGCCAGTGATACTTTTCAGCGGCAGCCACTTCACGATAAAGGCAGCACCATCGCTTTCTTGAGCATTCAAGTGGGGCAGTTCATAGACGCTGGCATCCACGAATTTCGCATCGTAGACCTGCACGATTTCGTGCCCGGGCGTGCCGGCATAGGTGAAGATGTTTTCGAGCGTGCCGAGCAGGCGAACATCGGTGATGGATAAACCGAGTTCTTCCTCGACTTCACGTATGACGGCTTGGGCGCTGGTTTCGCCAAATTCGATACCGCCACCGATTGGGCGCAAGAATGGCTTTTCAGTAATGGGGTCATACGCTTCGTTGACCAGTATCTTGCCATCGTGATGGAAGATGCAGAGTGCGAGGGGACGGATGCGGTGTGTAGTCATGAAGTGAAGTCCATTTCCATTGTTTAAACCCTTTAGCAGGTGCTTCCATTTGCACGGGGGGTGGCCGCGGACGCAGCCTTCAACAGCGTCCGTCCGTTTTGATATCAGAAGTTGGCCGGGGTGTTGGCGCTGATGATTTCCGCTTCATCCTGGCCGATATTGCGAAACTTGTGAGGCAGCGTTGTCGGAAAGTAATACCCGTCGCCAGCGTTGAGCACACTGATCTGCCCATCAACTGTCAGCTCCACAGTGCCACGGGTAACGAGCCCACACTCCTCCCCTTCCGAATGCACAATCGGCTCTTCCCCCGAACTTGCCCCCGGTGCGTATTGCTCGCGCAACAAGCGCATTTGCCGGCTCGGCACGGAAGCGCCGATCAGCAGCAACCGCAGCCCATGACGGCCGAGATCCGGCTGTTCATTGGCGCGGAACACGTATTGATGCTCGCGTGGCGGTTGGTCGAAGGTGAAGAAATCCGCCAAAGACATGGGGATGCCTTCGAGCAGTTTTTTCAGGGAGCTGACGGAGGGACTGACGCGATTCTGTTCGATCAGGGAGATGGTGGCATTGGTGACGCCGCTACGCCGGGCCAGCTCGCGCTGGGACAGTTTGTAGCTTTCGCGTACTAGTTTGAGTCGTGAGCCCGTGTCCATGACAGCCTTATGCGAGAAATACTTAAGGGTTATGGGGGTGGATGGCGGGCGACTTTTGGCCGCGAAAGTACCGCTTCCCTGTCCCGGAAATGTGAAAGGCGGGTATTAAATCACGTTTGGTGGTGTTGCTCAGCAGGTTCGATGAATGGGTGGGTGAAAAGGTTGTCCGGGCCTGAAATCAGAGTGTTTGGTTGGGGTTGGTGGTGGCTGGTAGGGCCTCATCGCGAGCAAGCCCGCTCCCACAGTGGATCTGTGGCGTACTCCAGATTTGTGTACACCTGGGACCAAACTGTGGGAGCGGGCTTGCTCGCGAAAGCGGTGTGTCAGTCACGCCAATGGCAACTGAGCGGGCCCCTTCGCGAGCAAACCCGCTCCCACAGTTGATCAGTGTTGTTTCCACATCATCAGCACTGGGGTCAGATACCGAACCGATCGCGCAACGCGTAATACGCGGCGCCCATGGCGGTGAGCGGGGCCTGGAAGGTGCGGCCGCCGAGCATGGGCATGTGCGGCAGCGAAGCGAAAGCATCAAAGCGTTCGGCGTCGCCGCGGATCATTTCCGAGATCAGTTTGCCGGCCAGGTGCGAGCAGGTGACGCCGTGGCCGCTGTAGCCTTGCATGTAGTAGGCGTTTTTCTCGATGCGGCCGAATTGCGGCATGCGCGACATGGTCAGCAGGAAGTTGCCAGTCCAGCGGTAGTCGATCTTCACGTCCTTCAGTTGCGGGAAGGTCTTGAGGATTTTTGGTTTGATCAGTTGCTCGATGTCATCCGGTTCGCGGGCGCCGTAGACCACGCCGCCACCGTACAGCAAGCGGTTGTCGGCCGTGAGGCGGTAGTAGTCGAGCAGGTAGTTGCAGTCTTCGACGCAGTAGTTGTTCTTGATCAGGCTGCGTGCAACTTGCTCGGACAACGGTTCGGTAACGACGATTTGCGAACCGCACGGCATGCTTTTGCGCGTGACGCGGTTGTCGAGGTCTTGCGGCAGGTAGGCGTTGCCGGCGATCAGCAGGTATTTGGCGCGCACGAGGCCTTTGGCGGTGCGCACGGTGATCGGTTCGCCGTAGGTGATTTCCACCGCTGCCGATTGTTCGTAGATCTTGCCGCCCAGACCGATGATGGCCGAGGCTTCGCCGAGGGCCAGGTTCAGCGGGTGGATGTGGCCGCCCTGCATGTCGAGCAGGCCGCCGACGTAGTTGTCGCAACCGACTTCGCGCTTGATATCAGCGGCGTCGAGCATTTTCAGGTTTTTGTTGCCGTAGCGTTCCCAGCTGCTTTTCTGCTCGGCCAAGCCCTTGAGCTGCTTCTTGTTCAGCGCAGCAAAAATGCCGCCCGGCTTGTAGTCGCACTGGATGTCGTAGTGCTGTATGCGCTGACGGATGATGTCGGCGCCTTCGAAGATCATGCTGCCAAGCACTTCGGCGGTTTTGTCGCCGTAGCGCTCTTCGATGACATCGACGTCGCGGCTGTACGAGTTGACCAGTTGCCCGCCGTTGCGACCGCTGGCGCCGAAACCGACTTTGGCGGCTTCGAGTACGGTCACGCTGTAACCTGCTTCGCAGAGGAACAGCGCCGAGGACAAACCGGTGTAGCCGGCGCCGATGATGCAGACGTCGCAGTCCACCGCTTGCTCCAATACCGGGAAATCGCCGGTGAAGTTGCGGGTGGCGGCGTAGTAGCTGTTTACATGTATTGTTTGTTTCATACATTTCTCCGATGGCCACCGGCAGCGTGCCGGCGACCGCCGCTTTTTTATAGGTATTAGAGCTTGATCCAGGTCGCTTTGAGCTCGGTGTATTTGTCGAACGCGTGCAGCGATTTGTCCCGACCGTTACCCGACTGCTTGTACCCGCCGAACGGCGCGGTCATGTCGCCGCCGTCGTACTGGTTGACCCAGACGCTGCCGGCGCGCAAGCCACGGGCGAAGGTGTGGGCCTTGCTCAGGTTGCTGGTCCAGACGCCGGCGGCCAGGCCGAAGATGCTGTCGTTGGCGATGGCCAGCGCTTCTTCAGCGGTATCGAAGGTGATCAGCGACAGCACCGGGCCGAAGATTTCTTCCTGGGCGATGGTCATGGCGTTGGTCACGCCGTCGAAAATCGCCGGTTCCACGTACAGGCCGCCGGTGGCTTCGAGGGTGCGGCTGCCGCCCGCGATCAATTGCGCTCCCTGGTCTTTACCGACCTGGATGTAGCGCAATACGTTGTCCAGTTGACGCTGATCGACGACCGCGCCGACCGTGGTTTCCGGGTCCAGCGCGTGGCCCGGTTTCCAGGCTTGCAGCGCTTCCACCAGCAGCGGAATGAACTGCTCGCGGATCGAACGCTCGACCAGCAAACGCGAACCGGCGGTGCAGACTTCGCCCTGGTTGAAGGCGATCGCACCGGCCGCCGCTTGTGCTGCCGCGCGCAAATCCGGCGCGTCGGCAAACACCACGTTTGGACTCTTCCCCCCTGCTTCGAGCCAGACGCGTTTCATGTTGCTTTGCCCGGCGTAGATCAGCAGTTGCTTGGCAATCGCGGTCGAGCCGGTGAAGGCCAGCACGTCGACGTCCATGTGCAACGCCAGCGCCTTGCCGACGGTGTGACCGTAGCCCGGCAGGACGTTGAACACGCCTTTGGGGATGCCGGCGTCCAGCGCCAACTGGGCGATGCGAATCGCGGTCAGTGGCGACTTTTCCGAAGGCTTGAGGATGAACGAGTTGCCGGCTGCCAGCGCTGGAGCGAATTTCCAGCTGGCCATGATCAGCGGGAAGTTCCACGGCACGATGGCAGCAACCACGCCCGCAGGTTCGCGGGTGATGAGGCCAAGTTGGTCGTGCGGCGTAGCGGCGACTTCGTCGTAGATCTTGTCGATGGCTTCGGCGCTCCAGCGGATCGCGTTGGCGGTCGCCGGGATGTCGATGTTCATCGAGTCGTTGATCGGCTTGCCCATGTCGAGGGTTTCGAGCAGGGCCAGTTCTTGCTGGTTGGCCAGGATCAGGTCGGCGAAGCGGATCAGGATGCGTTTGCGCTCGGCCGGGGCAAGATTGGCCCAGATGCCGGATTCGAAAGTGCGGCGCGCGACGGCCACGGCTTCGTTGGCATCGGCTTCGTCGGTGCTGGCGACGTTGGCCAGGAAGCGGCCGTCGACCGGGCTGATGCATTCGAAGGTGTCACCACTGAGTGCCGGGCGGTATTGGCCGTCGATGAAGGCGCGGCTTTCGATGCTGAGGGACTGGAAACGTTGTTCCCAGTCGCTGCGAGTGTTTGTCATGGTTGTGACTCGACGCAGAGGAATAAGAAGTCGTTGGAAGGTGGTGTCTCAGGCGAATTGCATCGCTGACTGCGCGGCCGTCTTCGCGGGCAAGCCTCGCTCCTACAGGTATTGCAGCGTGCACGGCTTCTGCGCCAGGCACTTCTCCCTGTAGGAGCGAGGCTTGCCCGCGAAGAGGCCCTCACATTCAATATCGAAAGTAATTGCCCCACCGCTCAACCCATCAGACGGTATGCAGATACCAGTTGTACTCAAGGTCCGAGATGGAGTTCTCGAACTCGGCCAGCTCGCTTTCCTTGCACGCCACGAACACGTCGATGTACAGCGGGTCGATGTAACGGGCCATGACTTCGCTGTCGTCCAGTTCGCGCAGGGCATCGCGCAGGTTGTTCGGCAGGCTCTGCTCGTTCTGCTCGTAGCTGTTGCCTTCGACCGGTGCGCCTGGCTCGATTTCGTTGGTCAGGCCGTGGTGAATACCGGCCAGCACCGACGCCATCAGCAAGTACGGGTTGGCATCGGCGCCTGCAACGCGGTGTTCGATGCGCACCGAGTCCGGCGAACCGGTCGGTACACGCACGGCAACGGTACGGTTGTCGATGCCCCAGCTTGGCGAGTTCGGCACGTAGAACTGCGCGCCGAAACGACGGTACGAGTTGACGTTCGGGCACAGGAAGGCCATCTGCGCCGGCAGGGTCTCGAGCACACCGCCGATCGCGTGTCGCAGCGCGGCGTTCTGCTCGGGATCCTCGCTGGCAAAGATGTTGTTGCCTTCTTTGTCGAGAATCGAAATGTGCACGTGCAAACCGTTGCCCGCCTGGCCCGGATACGGCTTGGCCATAAACGTGGTGTCCATCTCGTGGTCGTAGGCGATGTTCTTCACCAGACGCTTGAGCAACACCGCGTAGTCGCAGGCCTTGATCGGGTCGTTGACGTGATGCAGGTTCACTTCGAACTGCGCCGGGGCGCTTTCCTTGACGATGGCATCCGCAGGAATGCCCTGCTCTTTCGCGCCTTCGAGGATGTCTTGCAGGCAGTCGACGTATTCGTCGAGGTCGTCGATCAGGTAGACCTGGGTCGACACCGGACGCTTGCCCGATACCGGCGAACGCGGCGATTGCGGACGACCGTTCACGTTGTCCTGGTCGATCAGATAGAACTCGAGTTCGAAGGCTGCGCAGATGGTCAGGCCCAGGTCATCGAACTTGCGCACGATATTGGCCAACACTTCTCGCGGGTCGGCAAAGAATGGCTGGCCTTCGAGTTCGTGCATGGTCATCAGCAACTGAGCGGTTGGGCGCTTCTGCCACGGTTCAATGCTCAGGGTGCCAGGGATGGGGAAGCAGATTCGGTCGGAGTCGCCGATGTCCAGACCCAGGCCGGTGCTTTCCACCGTGGAGCCGTTGATGTCCAGGGCAAACAGAGACGCCGGGAGGTTGATGCCTTTTTCGTAAACCTTATGAAGACTGGTGCGTTCGATGCGCTTACCGCGCACCACACCGTTCATATCCGCAATCAGAAGGTCGACGTACAAAACCTCAGGATATTTCTTAAGGAATGCGTTTGCTTCGTTGAGTTGAACGGTACGCAGAGGGACCGACATGATGCACCTATTAGCTGTTAATTATTATGTTCACTACCTTATTGCGAGCCCAGTCAACCCGAACGGCAAAGTGAAGTCAATAGCGAACACCTGGCCTCTTAACCTTTATTTTCGGGCCTTTTTGGGGGACGAGAGTGCCAACTGAGTCTTATGCATCGCGTAAAACCTGAAGATCAGACGCACGGCGTTTAGAATTTTTTACATGAGAGTTGTTAATTAAAATCAACAAGGCTAAGCTCCGGAAAAGCTCGTTCAAGTGTGAAACTTCGAGGTGATAAAAATGGCATTCAAGCCATTGATCGGCGTTACTGCGTGCGTCAAACAGATTGGCCTGCACCCCTACCACGTCAGCGGCGACAAGTACTTGCGTGCTGTCAGCGTCGCGGCTCTGGGGCTGCCTGTGGTCATTCCTTCCTTAGGCGAATTGACTGAAATCGAGGATGTGCTCGCGCATCTCGACGGTCTGCTGCTGACCGGCTCTCCCTCGAACGTGGAACCTTTCCACTATCAAGGCCCGGCCAGTGCCCCCGGCACGGATCACGATCCGGCCCGGGACGCCACTACCCTTCCTTTATTGCGCGCAGCCATTGCGGCGGGCGTTCCGGTGCTCGGCATCTGCCGCGGCTTCCAGGAAATGAACGTGGCGTTCGGCGGCAGCCTGCATCAGAAGGTGCACGAACTGCCCGGCATGCTCGATCACCGGGAAGCGGACAGTCCGGAGCTGGCGGTGCAATACGCACCGGCCCATGCGGTGACGGTGCAACCGGGTGGCGTGTTCGAAGCGTTGGAGTTGCCCGCCGAGTTCATGGTCAATTCGATTCACAGCCAAGGCATCGACCGACTGGCGCCGGGCTTGCGCTCGGAAGCGGTGGCGCCGGACGGTTTGATCGAGGCGATTTCGGTGGAACACAGCAAGGCGTTTGCCGTCGGCGTGCAATGGCACCCGGAATGGCAGGTGCTTTCGAATCCGCCTTATCTGAGTATTTTCCAGGCGTTTGGCGATGCGTGCCGGCGACGGGCCGCGTTGCGTAAAACCCGCTGACTTAAAACAACCCTTTACTGCCCCCGCGAGTCAGGCGGGCGTGCCTTTGCGCGTCCGTGACTTGCGAAACAACACACTGCAATAACAACAAGTACGACCCAGGCAGCCAGGACGGCGGCGCCGAATTAGCCCGAGCGGTATGGACAGGCGAACGCAATCCCTTGTAGGAGCGAGGCTTGCCCGCGAAGGCGGTGTATCAGGCAACGATGATGTCGACTGACACTCCGTCTTCGCGGGCAAGCCTCGCTCCTACAGGGGTCGCGCTCCGACTGAAACTATCCGGGCTAGCAATCCACTCTTAAGTCAGGCCGCGTTGGCCCGACGACTGAAACCTGTTGGGAGTTTCACATGGCAAACGCCTCCAGCACTTACAGGAAGGCTCTTGAAGGTCACCAGACATCGAAAAAGGTGTTGGTGAAAGTCGACCGCGTCACCAAGAAATTCGACGAAACCTGCGCAGTAGATGATGTCTCGCTCGAGATCCATCAAGGCGAAATCTTCGCCCTGCTCGGCGGTTCCGGCTCCGGCAAATCGACCCTGTTGCGCATGCTCGCCGGCTTCGAGCGCCCGACCGAAGGACGGATTTTCCTCGACGGCGTCGACATCACCGACATGCCGCCGTACGAACGGCCAATCAACATGATGTTCCAGTCGTACGCCTTGTTCCCGCACATGACCGTGGCGCAGAACATTGCCTTCGGCCTCAAGCAGGACCGTTTGCCCGCCAGCGAAATCGACGCCCGCGTTGAAGAGATGCTGCGCCTGGTGCACATGACCCAGTACGCCAAACGCAAACCCCATCAGTTGTCTGGCGGTCAGCGCCAGCGCGTGGCCCTCGCCCGCTCCCTGGCCAAGCGCCCGAAGCTGTTGCTGCTCGACGAACCGATGGGCGCGCTGGATAAAAAGCTGCGCTCGCAGATGCAACTGGAGCTGGTGGAGATCATCGAACGCGTCGGCGTGACCTGCGTGATGGTGACCCACGATCAGGAAGAGGCCATGACCATGGCCCAGCGCATCGCGATCATGCACCTGGGCTGGATCGCGCAGATCGGCAGCCCGGTCGACATCTATGAAGCGCCGGTCAGCCGCATGGTCTGCGAGTTCATCGGCAATGTGAACGCCTTTGAAGGCACGGTGGTGGAAGACCTTGAGGGTCACGCGATCATTCACAGCCCGGACCTGGAGCAGAAGATTTACGTCGGTCACGGCGTCAGCACTTCGGTGCAGGACAAGTCGATCACCTACGCGATCCGCCCGGAAAAAATGCTGGTCAGCACCCTCAAGCCGGACACCCGCTACAACTGGTCCGAAGGCAAGGTGCATGACATCGCCTACCTCGGCGGTCACTCGGTGTTCTACGTGGCATTGCCTGGCGGCAAGGTCGTGCAATCGTTCATGGCCAACGCCGAACGCCGTGGCGCCCGTCCGACCTGGGACGACAAGGTCTACGTGTGGTGGGAAGACGACAGCGGCGTGGTACTGCGCTCATGAAAACACTCAATCAGCAGTTCATGCGGCTGATGCCGAGTGGTCGAAAGCTCGTCATCGGGATTCCTTTCCTGTGGCTGTGCCTGTTTTTCCTGTTGCCGTTCTTCCTGGTGATGAAGATCAGCTTCTCGGAAGCGGCCCTGGCCATTCCTCCTTACTCCGAGATCTACACCTTCGCCGAGCAGAAATTCCAGCTGCTGCTGAACATCGGCAACTACTCATTGTTGACCGAAGATGAGCTGTACATCTCGGCCTACTTCGGCTCGTTGAAGGTCGCGTTTTTAAGCACGCTGATGTGCCTGGTGATCGGCTTCCCGATGGCCTACGCGATCACCAAGGCGAACAAGGAAACGCAAAACGTTTTGCTGCTGTTGATCATGATGCCGACCTGGACCGCGATCCTGATCCGCGTCTATGCGTGGATGGGCATTCTCAGCAACAACGGTTTGCTCAACGGGTTTTTGATGTGGACCGGGCTGACGGATCACCCGATCGAGATCCTCAACACCAACACTGCCGTGTACATCGGTGTGGTGTATGCGTATCTGCCGTTCATGGTGCTGCCGCTGTACGCCAACCTGGTCAAGCACGATCAAAGCTTGCTGGAAGCCGCGTCCGACCTGGGTTCGAGCAACTTCAACAACTTCTGGAAAATCACCGTGCCGTTGGCCAAGAACGGCATCATCGCAGGCGCAATGCTGGTGTTCATTCCGGTGGTCGGTGAGTTCGTGATTCCGGAACTCCTGGGCGGCCCGGAGACGCTGATGATCGGTCGCGTGCTGTGGCAAGAGTTCTTCAACAACCGCGACTGGCCGGTGGCGTCTGCCCTGGCGGTGGTGATGCTGTTGATCCTGATTGTGCCGATTCTGCTGTTCAACCGCAGCCAGGCCAAAGAGATGGAGGCACGGGGATGAAACGTTTCGGTTTTTCAAAAATGATGCTGGTGCTCGGCCTGTCGTTTATCTACCTGCCGATGCTGATTCTGGTGATCTACTCGTTCAACGCCTCCAAGCTGGTGACCGTTTGGGGTGGCTGGTCGTTCAAGTGGTACGCCGGTTTGCTCGACAACACGCAACTGATGGGCTCGGTGGTGCGCTCGCTGGAAATCGCCTGCTACACCGCGATTGCGGCGGTGGCGCTGGGAACGCTGGCGGCGTTTGTACTGACGCGGGTGACGCGCTTCAAGGGCCGCACGTTGTTCGGTGGTTTGGTGACGGCGCCACTGGTGATGCCGGAAGTGATCACCGGTCTGTCGCTGTTGCTGTTGTTCGTGGCGATGGCGCAGTTGATCGGCTGGCCGATGGAGCGTGGCATCGTCACCATCTGGATCGCCCACACCACGTTCTGCGCCGCCTATGTGGCGGTGGTGGTTTCGGCGCGTTTGCGTGAGCTGGACTTGTCCATCGAAGAAGCGGCCATGGACCTCGGGGCCAAGCCGTTCAAGGTGTTTTTCCTGATCACCATTCCGATGATCGCGCCGTCACTGGCGGCCGGCGGCATGATGTCGTTTGCCTTGTCGCTGGATGATCTGGTGCTGGCGAGCTTCGTGTCGGGACCGGGTTCGACGACGCTGCCGATGGAAGTGTTCTCGGCGGTGCGTCTGGGTGTGAAGCCTGAGATCAATGCCGTGGCCAGTCTGATTCTGTTGGCCGTTTCGATCGTGACCTTCATGGTCTGGTACTTCAGCCGCCGCGCCGAAGCCACCCGCAAACGCGCGATCCAGGAAGCGATGGACCAGACCGCCAGCGAATCGTGGCAGCAACCTAAAAAGCAAATGGTTGGGGCAACGGCCTGATGTAGGAGCTGCCGCAGGCTGCGATCTTTTGATCCTGCGTCTAAAAATCAAAAGATCGCAGCCTCGTTTCACTCGACAGCTCCTACAAGATGATGGGCCTGCTCCCTGGCCACAGGTTTTATGTTCATTGCAATTTTGCTTTGCGTACTTGAATAAAGAGAAATGGAGTTGTACCGATGAAAATGTTTGGCAGGACTCTGCTGACACTGTCCTTATTGGGCGCAATGGCCTCCGGCGCCCAGGCCAACGACAAGGTTCTGCGCGTCTATAACTGGTCGGATTACATCGCCCCGGACACGGTCAAGAAGTTCGAAGACGAGACCGGCATCCGCGTGACCTACGATGTATTCGACAGCAATGAAACCCTTGAAGCGCGGCTGCTCGCCGGCAAATCCGGCTACGACATCGTTGTGCCGTCCAACAGTTTCCTGGCCAAGCAGATCAAGGCCGGTGTCTATCAGGAACTGGACAAGTCGAAGCTGTCGAACTGGAAAAACCTCAACCCGGTGCTGCTGAAAAACGCTTCCGCGAGCGACCCGGATAACGGTCATGCTTTCCCGTACATGTGGGGCTCCATCGGCATCGGCTTCAACCCGGCCAAGGTCAAGGAAGTGCTCGGCGCCAATGCACCGACCAACTCCTGGGACCTGCTGTTCAAACCGGAAAACGCGGAAAAACTGAAAGCCTGCGGCATCAGTTTCCTCGACTCGCCGACGGAAATGCTCCCGGCGGCCCTGCACTATCTGGGTTACCCGGTGAATTCGCAGGACAAGGCTCAGATCGCCGAGGCCGAAGCGCTGTTCATGAAGATTCGGCCGTCGGTGGCGTATTTCCATTCGTCGAAATACATCTCCGACCTGGCCAACGGCAACATCTGCGTCGCGGTCGGCTACTCCGGCGACGTGTTGCAGGCCAAGGCCCGCGCGCAGGAAGCGGGCGACAAGGTGAAGATCGATTACAGCATTCCCAAAGAAGGGGCCGGCAGTTTCTACGACATGGTCGCGATCCCGCGGGATGCGGCGAACGTCGAGAACGCCTACCTGTTCATGAATTTCCTGATGCGCCCGGACATCATCGCCGAGATCACCAACAACATCGGCTACAGCAACGCCAACGCGGCGGCCACGCCGTTGGTGGACGAGGCAATCCGCAATGATCCGGGGTCATACCCGCCGCAAGCGGTGATGGCGACGTTGTATGCGATTCCGGACATGCCGATTGGCGTTCAGCGCGTGATGACCCGGGGCTGGACGCGGGTGAAGCTCGGCAAGTAATTGCGCCCCACCCCTGTAGGAGCGAGGCTTGCCCGCGAAAGCGGTATTCCAGTCACCAACAATGTTGAATGTGACGGCCTCTTCGCGGGCAAGCCTCGCTCCTACAGGGACTCAGCATTGACCCAAAATATGTGGTGATCTCTCGATTTCCGTTCACGCAGCGCCTTACCACCGCTGCACCCTCTCTGACGAACGGCCTCACCTGGCTTCCTCGGTTCAGGTGAATTCAGGCGCCCTCCTCGGGCGCCTTTTTTTATGCGGGGACGAGCGGCCATTCGGCCAGCGCCCGATACCTTCCCTTATGGGATTCAAACAAGACAAAACGGTCAGCCCGCAGGAAAAACCCGGGCGGCGTCGCGGATTCAGGCACCGGCAGTCGATAGTCACGCATCAACGTCAGGTGCGGCCGAAACTCCTTCGGCGCCTCATCAAACCCGAACGGCAACATCGCCTGCTCCAGCGCATACACCAGACGCAACAACTCCGGCGGCGCCTGCTCTGGCGCCAGCACCAACACCCCGGCCCTGCGCCAGACATCCATTCGATCCAGCGCCAGCCGCAACGGCGCACCCGGTACGCGAGCCTTCGCCGCCGCCGTGCAGATCTCGCCGATCTGCGCCACGCCGACAGCCCCCAAAAACAACAACGTCAGGTGAAAGTTTTCCGCTGGCACCGGACGCCCGCTGCGCAGCTCAAGGGCGCTGCGCCATTGGGCAATGGCCTTGCGTTGCTCCGGCGGGCAATTCAGCGCGAAGAACAGCCGCTTCAACGGCTCATGGGATTCGTCAGTCATGCCTGGCAGCTCCTGACATGCACGTTATAGTTGAACCAACCGAATCAACGGGAGGGGGCCATGCGAGCAATCATCAGCAAAGAGCCATGGTGGGCGACGCCACCGAAACCGGGTCAGGATGAGTCCGAGCTGGAATGGGGCTGGCTGGTTCACTATAGCGAAGGTGAGCCGCGCTTCGAGTTCGTCAGGGAGCGGCCGACGGACAGCGAGATCCGCAACCGCAAAAGCTGCAGGATCACCCCGACGCCGGAGTGATCCTTTCGTCGGGATCAGGCACTCACGATCATTTCGAAACCACCAAAGACCAGGCGCTGGCCATCGAATGGCATCGGATTGACGTCCGGCTGCATCCGCGGATCGTTCATCAGTTTGTCCATGCCCGCATTACGCGTGGCCTTGTCCGGCCAGATGATCCAGCTGAACACCACGGTTTCGTCTTCCTTGAGTTTCACCGCCATGGGAAACGAGGTCACCTTGCCGTCAGGTACATCGTCGCCCCAGCATTCAGTCACGCTGAGCGCGCCGCTTTCCTTGAAAATGACCGCCGCAGTTTCGGCGTGCTTCTTGAATTTTTCGCGATTGGCGGTGGGTACGGCAGCGAGGAAGCCATCGACGTAGGACATGGTGTTTCTCCTTCGGTTATGGAACGGTCTGCTGGGTAGTCGATTGCGCAGGGGTCCAATCGACAGCGCCGCTGCCCGAACTGACCGACGGTACGTCGGCGCTCCCCGCCAGGCTGCCCTCGATCTGCGCCGCCATGTAAAACGTTCCCGCCATCACCCCGGTGGTCGGGTTCTGCACCAGTTTCGTCCAAGCCTTGTCGAACGTATTGCCCAGGCTGCTGCGGATCAGCGCCTCGCTGTCTGGCCGGTCGTTGGCCTGAATAATCGCCCGAACGCCTGCCACCCCCACAGAAATCAGGGCGCCGGCCAGTTTTCCGGCTGCCGCCGCCACCGCACTGGCCGCGCCTCTCGGGGCCATTTCGGCCTCCATCCGCTGGCTGGCGCGCTTGGCCACCGGTGCCATGGCGGTCTCGGTGTTATCCACCCCTTTGTCGCCGCCCGCCTTGTGGATCTTCTCGATCAGCGCCGCATACGCCGGCAAGCTGTTCAACGGCTGGGTGTGCACCACTTGATACAGCGAAGCGTCGCGAGCAGGCGGCGGGCCCAGTGCAATGGCGGGGATTTTCTGGATGCGGCCGTTGAGCTGGGCCATCGGTATGCCGTGGCGCTGGGAGATTCGCTGAAGTTCTTCCTGAACAATGTCCACGTAGAAGGCCGTCGCCAGACCGAGAATCGCGTCGGGATCGATCTCCACCGCGACCGGCGCCAGCACGCGCTTCTGGTATTGCTCCAGCAGATAAGCGGCCAAGCGCTTGGCCGAGGCATCCTGCTCGCCCTTGGCGCTGAGGCTGTACCAGCTGACCTTCATCGACAGCCATTCCTGGGTCCAGTAACTGCTGAACCAGGGAATGAAGTTCTCTTCGGTCAGTTGGTAGACCCGGGTGCGCCAGTAATCCATGGCGCCGCGGGCGTAGATTTTGGTTTGTTCGGTGGCCGATTGGGAGGCTGCGACAATCTCCTGATCCACCTGACGCCAGGTGCTCTCGGACACCACCACGATCGGCGCCACCACCGGGGCACGCGGAGGCGTGGCGCATCCCGCCAACACCACCATCACGGCGACGATCAGCGAACGCAGGTTCAAGATCGCGGTTCCTACAGTGTTCCCCGGACGGTATGTCCGGTGCTGAAAAGCCTATTTATTTGAGTATAGGTGGAGGGGTTTGTTCGCTTGGGGTTGTTGGTGATTTTCAGGACGCCTTCGCGAGCAAGCCCGCTCCCACAGTGGAATCTGGTGAATCACAGATTTGCGAACGACGCTAAACCCTGTGGGAGCGGGCTTGCTCGCGAAGGGGCCATGAAGTCCACCATCAACGACGTCGATACTCACCATCGCGATGATTGCCTTCCGCTAAAAAACCGCCAGGCGCAGGATCAACCCATCCCAAGGCAAAAGCCCACACCGGAGGGGAAAATCATGTTGATCCATCTACTGACCTGCCTGGCCCTGACGGCCGTGACCTTGACTGTCTTTTCCTACATCGTCCTCGCCGAGGAGCGCAGATCATGATCCACGCCATTACCCTCTCCGTCAGCTTCCCGGTGTTCGGCAACAACTACTATTCGCAAGAGTTTGTCTCTCGCAAAGTGTTGTCCTTGGTGTTCGACAAAAAATTCGAGGCGTTGCTGATACCGGCCGCCGCCAACCACTTCAACAACGAAGTGGTCGGGCTCAACGATCAGTTCCGCTTCCTCAATGATGTCTTGGTTGAACACCTGCTGGAGATCGAATTGGCGCAAAGCGCGCCTCGGTCTTCCCGCCAGTTCACGTTCTAGGATGAGGCGGGCCGACGAACGGCGCGCACCTTGCCGCTGTTCCCTCCGCCGCAGAAAAACCGGTCCGCGCCATCGGACTCAAGCCCTGACACGCCGACACCGGTGGGCAGCGTAAGGCTTTCCAGCACCTCGCCGGTGTTCGGATCAACTCGCCGCAATTCACCTTCCTCTCCTTCCCATGTGCCGTGCCAGAGCGCGCCTTCCACCCAGGTCACGCCGGTGACGAAGCGGTTGGATTCGATCGTGCGCAGAATCTTGCCGGTGTCCGGGTCGATCTGATGGATCTTGCGTTCCTGATACTGCCCGACCCACAGCGTTCCTTCAGCCCAGGCGAGCCCTGAGTCGCCCCCACCGCCGGGCGCAGGAATGGTGCCGAGTACCCGGCCGTTTGATGGATCGATTTTCTGGATGCGATCCTCGGCGATCTGGAACAGGTGCTGGCCGTCAAAGGCTGTTCCCGCATGCGCGGCGACATCGATGGAACGAGATGTCTTACCGCTGGCCGGGTCGAGGGCGTTGAGTTTTTCTCCGGAGGCGAACCAGACGTGCTGACCGTCATAAGAAACGCCATGCACGCTGTCGACGCCCGGAAAGGGTCCGTATTCACGGATGATTTCGGCTGATGATTGCTTCATGGTTGCATCCTCTTCGTTGGGTGGTGGGATGGATCCTAGTCACCCGGCACCCAAGCTGTGAGTAACAAAGTCGTCGCGAATCCCGGCAGCGGCGGCGTCATCCAGCGCCGCGCGCGCCCGCGGCCAAACGACTGCACTTTGCCGGCGGTCGCCAGTGAGTCGAGTGCCCGCTGCACGGTGCGCTGACTGGCCTTCAGCGCCAGGGCGAGCGCCGAACTCGACCACGACTCGCCGTCGGCCAGGAAAGCGAGCAGCGCCGCCTGCGGCTCTTCGACGGGCCGCGCCAGCACCACAACGTCGTCAGCAATCAGGGGTTGCAGCGCGAACCCGCGCTTAGTCGCACTGATACCCGCCAGAGGCTTCAGCGCCGCGCGAAGTCGCCCGATTTCGACGCGCAGCCTTGCGCGATGGGACTCATCGGTGAGCTTCAAGCGAAAGGCCTGGGTGATCAGCGTTTCCCTCGCCACGTCTGCGGGCCAGGCTTCGGCCAACGCTCGCACGAGGGTAAACAACACCGGGCGTTTGGCCAGGGACACCGACATCCCCGCGCCGCGCACGCCGTATCGGCACGCGTCCACCACCAGTGACGGTGAACTCAGCAGCGCTTCCACCTCATCCAGCAACAGGGGGCGCTCTTCGCCACGGGCAATTAGTCTTGCCGCGGGTGTGTTGAGGACTTGAGCGGCGTGTTCGACCTCGGCGGTCAGCGCGAGAATGTCGGCGTCGGACGCGGCGCGTTGAGCCCTTTCGAGCGCGGACCGAGCCCTCCCGGTCTCGAGTCGCCGCACGGCAATCCCGGCTACCACCAACTCATGGACGACGCGCAATGCCGGCGGCAGCGGCGCAGGGTCCAGCTCGGCGAGCAAACTGTCGACCTCATCAAGACGCCCGACCAACAACAAACGTCGAATCTGCACGTACCGCGCATGGGCCGCGTTCGGGCCATCGCCATGGGCCTGCAGTATCACTCGCGCCGCTTCGAGCGCCTTCACCGGCCAGCCCAAGTCCCGCGAAGCCAGGGCGATTTCGGCCTCAGCCACCACGCACCGCGCCCGGGCCAACGGCGCTTTCGGACCGAAGGCCCGTGCGGCGCTGCGCACCAGTTCCTTGGCCCGGACCAGATCGCCCAACTGCGCCATGGCGATACCGCGAAGTGCCAGTGCAGGGGCATCGTCGCGCAGGGCAACCCGGTTCAGCGCACCAAGGGGATCACCCGCAGCGAGTGCGTGGGCTGCAGCGGTGATCAGCGAGTCCATTTGAATGGCGCCACAGGTGACACTCCCACGGTTCGATGCCCGTTGATGAGTCTATCTCACGCCCACCAAACAGCCCGACGGTTAAGCACAATCCCTGTGGGAGCGGGCTTGCTCGCGAAAGCGGTGGATCAGTCGCCATCGATGCTGGATGTGCCGGCCTCTTCGCGAGCAAGCCCGCTTCCACATTGGAATGTGTTTGACCGACTGGTTCGATGCCCGTTGATGAGTCTATCTCACGCTCACCAAACAGCCCGACGGTTAAGCACAATCCCTGTGGGAGCGGGCTTGCTCGCGAAAGCGGTGGATCAGTCGCCATCGATGCTGGATGTGCCGGCCTCTTCGCGAGCAAGCCCGCTTCCACATTGGAATGTGTTTGACCGACTGGTTCGATGCCCGTTGATGAGTCTATCTCACGCTCACCAAACAGCCCGACGGTTAAGCACAATCCCTGTGGGAGCGGGCTTGCTCGCGAAAGCGGTGGATCAGTCGCCATCGATGCTGGATGTGCCGGCCTCTTCGCGAGCAAGCCCGCTTCCACATTGGAATGTGTTTGACCGACTGGTTCGATGCCCGTTGATGAGTCTATCTCACGCCCACCAAACAGCCCGACGGTTAAGCACAATCCCTGTGGGAGCGGGCTTGCTCGCGAAAGCGGTGGATCAGTCGCCATCGATGCTGGATGTGCCGGCCTCTTCGCGAGCAAGCCCGCTCCCACATTGGAATGTGTTTGACCGACTGGCGTGGTCAGCGCGGGCGTTTTGCGTCCTGCACCCATTCACGCGGGCTGCTGCCGGTTTTACGTCGGAACGCCCGGGCCAGCGCCGAGGCGCTTTCGTAGCCGACTTCATCGGCGATCAGCGCGATGGACTTGCCTTCACGCAAGCGTTTCTGCGCCAGGCTGATCCGCCAGCTCACCAGATAATCGACCGGCGTCTGCCCCACCACGGAGCGAAAGTAGTCGGCGAAACTGGCCCGGGACATGTTGGCCGCCGCCGACAGTTCGGCCACGGTCCAGGCCTTGCCGGGCGAGTCGTGCATCAAGCTCAAGGGGCGCGCCAGGCGCGGATCGGCGAGCCCCGCCATCATCCCGGGCGTCTGATCGCGGCTGGTCAGAATGTGCCGCAACAACTGAATCACCAGCAGTTCGAACAGCCGGTCCATCATCGCTTCGCGCCCACAAATGCCGCCGAAGGCCTCGCTGAACAGCCAGTCCAGCGTGCCGGTCATGGTCGGAATACTGTCGAGTGTGAGCACCAGGTATTCAGGCAGCGCGGCCGCCAGGGCATTGCCCGCCCCACCGTCGAATGCCAGGGTGGCGCACACCAGTTGAGTGCCCGACGCTTCGCTGGCGAACAACCGATGACGATAAGGTCGCGGGAAGAAAATCAGCGTCGGCTCATTGATGTGCAGGTCGCGCTCATCAGCCAGTTTGAGCGTCAGTTCGCCGGCCTGAAGCAGATGCAGGTGTCCGGTGGCCTGCTCGCCATCAAACGCGGTGACGCCGCAAAAATCCCCACTGTGGAAGGTTCCGGCACTGACACCGAAATGCGTGAGCAAGGTGGACAAGCGATCCATGGAATGACTCCCCGGGGCGATATTTGGACGATCTGTCGCATATCCTCGACGATTTGCACCCTCAAGGCCAGCGCAGATCCCTAGCATGGACCCCGTACCCAGCGCATACCGCGCTTGAATCGACGGAGTCTCACCATGAGCCGCATCAACACCCTGAGCCTTGACCAAGCCACCGACACCACTCGCCCGCTGCTGGAAGGCGTGCAGAAAAAAATCGGCTTTTTGCCCAACGTCTTCAAGACGCTGGCCCATGCCCCCGCCGTGCTGTCTGCTTACCTGCAACAGTCGGTGGCCCTGGGCAAAACGTCCCTGACCGCCCCTGAAAAAGAAGCGATCTTCCTGGCCACTTCGCAGGTCAACGGCTGCGACTACTGCCTGGCGGCGCACACACTGTTTGCCGGCAAGGCCGGGTTGTCTGCGCAAGACATCCTCAGTGCCCGACACGGCCAACTCAATGCTTTCGCCACCCTCGCCCAGCAGATCACCGAGAGTCGCGGCCACTTGAGCAACGAGCAGATTGAAGCAGCGCGCGCAGCCGGCATCACCGACGCCAAGATCATCGAGGTGGTCGCCCACATTGCCTCGCAAACCCTGACCAACTACCTGAACAATCTGGCCCTGACCGAGATCGATTTTCCTGCGATCGACGCTTGAACCGGATCCCTGACTCGAGGAGTACACGCCATGAACACCGTGACGCTTTACACCACGGACACCTGCCCCTATTGCCGCAATGCCAAGGCATTGCTCGCCAACAAAGGGATCGCCACCCGGGAAATAAACGTTCAGTCAGACCCCGGCAAATTCCAGGAAATGCTCACCCGCAGCGGTCGTCGCAGCGTGCCGCAGATTTTCATCGGTGACACCCATGTCGGAGGCTTCGACGACCTGGCCAAACTGGACCGTCAAGGTGCCCTGCTGTCGATGCTGGCCTGAAGCTGCAATCCAGACGCCCTTCCCTTTACCCGGCAAGACTTCTATCAACCCATGGAAGTCTTGCCTCGTCGTTTTGCCACTCTTCATTTAATTTCCGCTTGGTTGTACGATGACCGACGAGTTATTCATAACAACAAGGAACTACCCATGAAAAAAGTGAAAGTGCTGATTGGTTTTCTGTGCCTGTTCAGTGGCTATGTGGCGGCAGCCACGGCACCGGGAGAGAAGGATGTCGCGGACGCTGTGGACCATCTGACGCAAGCCATGCTCCACAAAAACATCCCCGAACTGAAAGCGTTGACTGCTGAAAACCTGACCTACGGACACTCCAGCGGCAAGGTCCAGGACAAGAAAGACTTCATCGCCGATATCGAAACCGGCAAAAGCGCCTTTAAAACCCTGGAAATGCAGAACCAGACCATCACCGTCTCGGGGGATGTAGCGCTTGTTCGTCACCACTTCTCGGCACAGGCGATCAAGGGCACTGAGCTGGTCCCGACCGAAATCGAGAACTTCCAGATCTGGCAGAAGAAGGCCGGCAAATGGTTGCTGGTAGGCCGACAAGCCTTTCGAATCTGAATAAAAAAAATCCCGCTCAAGATCATTTGAGCGGGATTTTTTCAGGCAGGCCGTGTCATCGAGACACCCCTGCCAACCTCTTAGGCCACAACCGGGATCATCGGATCCGCTGCCGCCAGCGCTGTTGCGCGGTCAGCCGCCGGCGGGTAGATCCACATCGTGTTGATCTGGGTCTTCAGCGACTTGCCTTCTTCCTTGACCAGTTTCACCTGGCGATCCCAGCCCTCGGTGTACACCGCGCCCCACGCCCCCAGATCCAGGCAGGTAACGTACTTGGGCTGACTGTACGCCTTCGGATCCACACCCAGGATTTGCGCAGCAACGTTGTTGCCGGCGTGACGCCCCAGCGAGATCGCGTGTTGGCAGGTCATCAGCGCGTAGTTGCCGATGTCATCCGTGGCGGCGTAAGCCACATCGCCGGTGGCGAAAATGTCGTCCTGGCCAATGACTTTCAGATGTGCGTCGACGTGCAGGCGACCGAGGTGATCGCGTTCGGCCGGGATCTGCTCGGTCAGCGAGCTGGCCCGTACACCGGTGGTCCAGACCACGGTCCTGGCGTCGATGCGTTGGCCATTGTCCAGCGTCACACCGTTTTCATCGACGGCCACCACCGACGACTTCAAGCGCCACTTCACGCCCAGCTCAGTGCTGGCTTCAGCGATCGACTGGCTGATTTCGCTGCCCATAGACGCCCCGACTTTTTCGCCGCGGTCGACGATGATCACTTCGATGTCGGCGTCTTCACCGAGGATGGCCCGCAGACGCGCCGGCATTTCGGTCGCCGTTTCAATCCCGGTAAAGCCACCGCCAGCCACCACCACCGTGTTGCGCGCGTTGCTTTCTGGCAGGTTGGCCAGGGATTTCAGATGGTTTTCCAGGCGGACGGCCTGTTCGATCTGGTCCACGTCAAAGGCGTGTTGAGCCACGCCCGGGGTGTTGGGCAGCGCGAGACCGCTGCCGGTGGCCAGAACGAGTTTGTCGTAGCTGCACACCTGTTTGGCACCCGACGCATCAGTGTAGCCGACACGTTTTTGCTGCACGTCGATGGTTTCTGCGGCGCCCTTGATGAACTTCACACCGACGGCATCGAACAGGTCGCCGAGGGGTGCAGCGAGTTGATGGGCATTCGGCTCGTAGAAGCGCGGACGCACCCGCAGCTCGGCCTGTGGCGCCAGTACCGTGACCTCCACGGCGTTGTGATTATGGATGTCCAACAGGCGCGTGGCGCTCAATGCCGTCCACATACCGCCGAAACCCGCGCCGATGACCAGAATGTGCTGTTTCATTGTTTTAACTCCGAAGAAGACCAAAGACTGAACTCGTCGCCGAGCTGACAACGGCGACTATAGTGATCCGAGTTATCAGAAGCAATGACCTTCTATCGATGGTTGCCATCACCCACACAAATACCTCGACAACCCAGATATAAGCTTCTATCCATAAGCATCGCAGGACCTGCAATGATTAAAGCCATGCCGATGGTTCGTTGCACCCCTGTTGATCGGCTGGTAACATTGGCGACTCTTTCAGTCGGAGATAACCATGTCTCTTTACAGCGCGGGCGTTGAGTACGGCATTCACTGCCTGCTTTTTCTGGTGGGCGATTACGGCGACAGCCGTGAGGCAAGTGTGCGCGACCTCGCTGAACTGCAAGGCGTGCCCCTGGACTACCTGGCGAAAATCTTCACCAAGCTGGCCAAGGCCAAACTGGTCGTGGCGACCGAAGGTGTGCGCGGCGGGTTCAAGCTGGCGCGGCCAGCGGACGAAATCAGCGTGCTGGACATCGTCAACGCCATCGACGGCCAGAAGCTGATCTTCGATTGCCGTGATATCCGCGGGCGTTGTGCGCTGTTTGAGGGTTCCCCGCCGACCTGGGCCGTGGAAGGCCATTGCTCGGTTCACGCGGTCATGATGACCGCGCAGCAACGCATGGAAGACGCCCTCGCCCAGCAAACCATTCTCGACCTGGCCCGCAGGGTCGGGCGCAAAGCCCCGGCCGAGTTTGGCGCCCAGGTGGACAACTGGATCAATGATCGTCGGGAAAGGAAAACGCTGACCGGCACTCAGCCCGATGGTGAACAGATCATCCCGGTGACCGATATTTCCGACTGACGATTCGTCCGGGCCGCTCTATGATTAAGGCCCATGACGACCTCGACCCCGATCCGCTCACCCTGCCCGCCCGGCGCCTGCATCTGCGGGCGAGACCCGTTGCTGGAAACACCGGGCGCGGACGTGCGCATCCTGTTTCTGACCCGGCAGGAAGAAAAGCGCCTGCTCGACCGTCTGGAAAACCTGCAAAGCCTGGCGGACCTCGAACGTGTGCAAAACCGCATGTACGAACAATTGGGCATCCGCGTGGACATCGTCCCCAGTTTCAACGAAGTCCGTACCATGCGCGGCATCGGCATCACCCTCGGGGAATTGCCGGGCCTGTGCCGCAAGACCCGCCAGTCGATCCCGGCCGCGATTCGCCGCAGCCTGGAGAAGCGCCCGGAGATCGCCTTCGAAATCCTCAACGCCAATGACTTGTTGCGCGACGCCTGAGGTCCGCACCGATGAACCCCATTCTCGAATTCCCCGTTACCGACGAAATACTCACCTCCTACGCGCTGGCGATCGGCACCGATCTGCCGGGCTATCGCAATCACATTTACCGGGTGCTGAACTTCTACCGCGCGATCAGCGGCATTGAAGGCCTGCCCTCTGAAGCCGTGCAGATCGCGGCGGCGTTTCACGACCTGGGCATCTGGACCGACCAGACCATCGATTACCTGGAACCCTCGGTTCGCCTGGCCACCGACTACCTCGCCAACCGGCAACTGGCGCACTTGAGCGGCGAAGTCACGGCGCTGATCCTGGAACACCACAAAGTGCGGCCCTACGCTGCCGACCATGCGCTCAGCGTCGAGCCCTTCCGGCGTGCCGATGTCATTGATGTGTCCCTCGGCCTGCTGACATTCGGCCTGCCTCGGGCCTACATCAAAACGGTGAAATCGGCGCTGCCCAATCATGGCTTTCACGGGATGCTGCTGCGGCAAACCGCGCGGCAATTCCTGCGCTCCCCGCTCAAGCCACTGCCGATGTTTCGCTGGTGAAACAGACGTCGCCCCAGCCTGGGAAAAAAGCCATTAAAGAGGTGCAGCACGTACCCTGTAGGAGCTGTCGAGTGAAACGAGGCTGCGATCTCTTGATCTTCGGCAATCTTGAAATTGCCAAAAAAAAAGATCAAAAGATCGCAGCCTCGTTTCTCTCGACAGCTCCTACAGGGACCGTCGTGTTATTTAACTTTGCGCAACAGGAAGTGCGACAGCGCCGGGATCAGCACCAGCGCCCCGACCATGTTCCAGATGAACATGAACGTCAGCAAAATGCCCATGTCCGCCTGAAACTTGATCGGCGACCAGGCCCAGGTGATCACGCCGGCGGCCAGGGTAACGCCGACCAACGCCACGACTTTGCCGGTGAACGCCACGGCATTGCGATACGCCTCGGTCAACGACAACCCGGCACGTTGCTGCGCCAATTGCACACTCAACAGGTACAACGCGTAATCCACGCCAATCCCGACACCGAGGGCGATCACCGGCAACGTGGCGACTTTGACACCCATGCCCAGCCAGACCATCAACGCTTCGCACAAAATCGACGTCAGCATCAACGGCACCACCGCCACCACCACCGCCCGCCAACTGCGGAAGGTGATGAAGCACAACACAATCACCGCGCCATACACGTACAGCAGCATCGTACGGTTGGCGTCGCGCACAACGATGTTGGTCGCCGCTTCGATCCCTGCGCTGCCGGCCGCGAGCATGAACTGGCGTTCGCCGTTACTGTGTTCACGGGCGAAGGTTTCGGCCACTTGCACCACGCGGTCCAGGGTTTCGGCCTTGTGGTCCGACAAATACGCGACGATTGGCATCATCGAACAATCGTTATTGAACAGATCCGGACTGCTGACCGACGCCTGCTGCGCGCCGTAATTCAGCACATCCTGATTGCGCGCGATGGTCAGCATCTTCGGGTTGCCTTCATAGGAACCGGCGGTGATCTGTCGGACGGCATTGACCAGCGACACCGTGGTTTGCACGCCAGGTTGTTGCTGCAACAGCCAGCCAAGACGATCGGCTTCCACTAGCGTTTCGTATTTCAGGCAACCTTCGCTAGGGGTCTTGAGCATGATCGCGAACTGGTCGCTGGACAGCGAATAGTTGGCGGTGATGTAGGCGTTGTCGCGGTTGTAACGCGCGTCGGAGCGCAGTTCCGGCGCGCCGGGATCGAGATCACCGATCTTCAGATGATGGCTGACGACAACCCCGCCTACCGCCATCAGGCCTGCGACGGTCACAGCCACGGTGGCCCAGCGGCGTTCGGTGAATTTGTCGAGAAAACTCCAGAGCGCGCCCATGCCTTTGCCGCGCAGTTCTTTGTTCTCTGCCCGCAGACTGCGCTCGGCGGCCTTTTGACTCACGCCCCAGTAAGACAGCAACACCGGCAGCAGCACCAGGTTGGTGAAGATCAGCACCGCGACGCCGATGCTGGCGGTGATCGCCAGGTCCTGGATCACCGGAATGTCGATCAGCATCAACACCGCAAACCCGACGGCGTCGGCCAGCAACGCGGTAAGCCCCGCCAGGAACAGACGGCGGAAGGTGTAACGGGCGGCGACCAATTGATGGGTGCCACGTCCGACGTCCTGCATGATCCCGTTCATCTTCTGCGCGCCGTGGGACACGCCAATGGCAAACACCAGGAATGGCACCAGAATCGAGAACGGGTCCAGCTCAAAACCGAACAGCGCGACTAGCCCCAGTTGCCAGACGACCGCGATCACCGAGCAGAGGATCACCAGGGCCGTGCTGCGCACGCAGCGGGTGAAGTAGAAGATGATTGCCGTGGCGATCAGCGCCGCGACGCCGAAATACAGCATCACCTGCATCAGGCCATCGATCAGGTCGCCCACCAGTTTGGCGAAGCCGATGACGCGAATCTTGATCGGGCCTTTGCCCTCCTCGCCCACGACGCGGACGCTACCTTCGAACTCGTATTTGTCGCGCAGCTTCTCTTCGAGGGTTTTCGAAAACTGGTGATAGTCGATGCCCTGCCCCGTCACCGGGTCCTTCTCCAGCAGCGGCACGAAGATCATGCTCGACTTGAAATTGTTGCCGATCAAACTGCCGACGATGCCCGAACGGGCGATGTTCTGCCGCAGTTGCTGCACACTCTGGGCCGAGCCGTCATAGGAATCGGGCATCACCGGGCCGCCCTGGAAGCCTTGCTCTGTGACTTCGGTCCAGCGCACCGCGGGGGTCCACAGCGACTTCATCCACGCACGATCAACGCCCGGGGTCACGAACAGTTCGTCGTTGATTTCCTTCAAGGCGTCGAGGTAGTGCGGATCGAAAATGTCGCCGTTGCTGCTCTCCACCACCACCCGCACCGCATTGCCCAGACCACGCAGGGCCTGACGGTTTTCCAGGTAGTTTTTGATGAAGGGCTGGCTCTGCGGGATCATCTTTTCGAAGCTGGCGTTGAGCGTCAGCCCGGTCGTGGCGAAAAAGCTCAGCGCCACCGTCACCAACAGGCAGGCCAACACCACCATCAGGCGGTTATTGAAAATCAGCCGTTCCAGACCGTTGCCGGAGCGGGCGTCGAAGCCCTTGAGCTCGCGGATGACCGGCATTGTTTCGAGTTCGTAGTGACCCATCATGGTGTTCTCTATGTAATGCCGGGCTTATTCGAGGGGCAACTGCCGCAGACCACGGGTGCCCGCGAGCACCAGTGAGCCACCGACAGCAACCTGTGCGGCGGCCACTGGAGCCAGTGCGGTGTGTGGCTGGATTTGAAAGCTCGCACCGTCATCAGCGCTGACCAGCACATGACCGGCCTGGCTGACCAATACGATCCGGCCGTCGGCAGTGACGCTGCTGGCGGTAATACTCAGGGGCAGACCGAGTTCGATTTTGCTCCAGCTCGCCCCGCTATCAGTGCTCCGGAAAACGTTGCCGCGCAGACCGAATACCAGCGTGGCACCCGGTTTGCCGGTGATGCCGAAAAAGCTGCCGTTGTAAGGTGTAGGTGTAGCGTTGAAGCGGCCACTGGCGCGATCCAGTTTCATGACCAGCCCTTGCTCGCCAACGATGAACAGGTCATTACCCACCGGCCGCAGCGCGTAGAGATTGAGTGCGCTCGGGTTGTCGGTGCGATCAAGCAATGGCGTCCAGTGGCGACCACCATCGTCGGTGCGAAAAATCAGGTTGAACGCGCCAATGATGTAGCCGACCTGATCGCTTTCGAACCAGACATCGAGGAACGGTTTATCGGCACCCTCCTCGACCATGCGTTGAGCGTCGCTGACGCGTGCTTGCAAGTCGGCGTCATCCGGCTGGCTGGCGAGTTGCTGCTGGTAGTAATCGAGCAGGATCGGACCGACCTGACGCCCGTCCAGTTGTCGGCTCCAGGTCTGGCCCGCGTCGCTGCTGTGCAGGACCACGCCATCGTGCCCGACTGCCCAACCTTGTTGCGGGCTTGGAAAATGCACGGCGACCAGGTCCGAACTGACCGGCACCTGCGCTTGTCGCCAGTGCTGGCCGGCGTCATCGGAATAGAGAATGTGCCCGCGCTGGCCCACGGCAACCAGTCGCTCGCCGCCCCGAGCCAGCCCGGTCAGCGTCGACTGCGCGGCCAGATTGCTTTGCAGTGCAGGCGTGTCGAGCACATCGGCAAACTCGCCGGCGATCACCGGACGGGTAAAAGGCACCGCCATGGCAGCTGATAGCGCGGCAAGCAAAAACCACTTGATCATCGTCATTATTATTATCTCGGTACACCACGGCCCTGCAGGACCTGTGTGGGACTGTAGGAGCTGTCGAGTGAAACGAGGCTGCGATCTTTTGACTTTGATTTTTTAAAGACAAGATCAAAAGATCGCAGCCTCGTTTCACTCGACAGCTCCTACACAGCTCCTACAAGGGATTTGTGGGTTTAGCGGATGCCGGTGCCGGCCAGCGACTCGGCGGACCACTGGGCCTTGGACAGTGGGTCGATGTACTTCAGACCGCCGTAAGGACCATAGAAACCGTTCATGTTGTAGGCACCGGAAACCAGGTCGTAGAGCATGTGGTTGATGGTGTCTGGCGCCTGCACGTCGTAGCTGTAAGTCAGGTGCGAGAAGCCGCCACGGTAGAGCTGGCCGCGCGCGTCATACTCGTCGGAAGCCAGAGCGATCCAGCTGTCCTCGTCGAGGTAGAAGGTGCGCTTGCTGTAGATGTGCCGCTTGCCCGGCTTGAGCGTGGCTTCCACCACCCACACCCGATGCAGCTCCCAGCGCAGCAGATCTGGGTTGACGTGGCCGGCCTTCATCACGTCGGCCGCGTCCTTGTGGTAGCTCAGCTTGTAGGTGTTGTACGGCACGTAGAGTTCTTTCTTGCCGACCAGTTTGAAGTCATAACGGTCCATCGCCCCGTTGAACAGGAACGCGTCGTCATAGGTCGCGGCACCGACGGTGCCCGGGTTTGGCGTGTCGTAAGCCAGGTCCGGCGCCAGTTTCACCCGGCGTTGCCCCGGCAGGTATTGCCAGGCACGACGCGGTTGAGTCAGCGGGTTGACCGAATCCATGAGCAAAAGCGCTTCACCGGCACGACGGGCCGGGCCGGAATAAGCCAGTTTGATTTTGTAGAACACCTCATCGGCCGACACAGGGCCGACCGGGCGTGCCGGCGCGTACAGCGGATATTCGATGAAGAAGTTACCGGTGGAGCTCAGGGACGCAGCGCCTGAGGAATCAACGTTCCAGGAGTCGTACTTGTTGGTCATTGCCACGCCTTGATAACGCAGCAAATGGTTCCACATCGCTTCGTTACCGTCGGCCGGAATCGGGAATGGCACACCCGGCAGCACGTTTTGCAGCGACAAACCACCGTCGGTGGTTTTGGCGGTCACGGCATTTTTTGCGGTGTTGTCCAGCACCTCTTTGGGCAGTGCAACGCTGCGGTGGGTCGGGTACACATCGAGGCGATAGGACGGATACCGGCTGAGCAACGCCTGGGCCGTCGCGGTGAGTTTGTCTTTCTGCTCGGCGAGGTTCTTGGTGGTGATCACCAGACGCGGCTTTTCAGCGCCGAACGGGTCCGGACGGAACGAGTCGCCGGTTTTGAAATCGCCTGGAATCGCGGTAAGACCGCCGGTGTAAGCGGGAATGCTGCCATCGGCATTGGCGGCTTTGTCAGCACCGACAGCGGTCAGGCTACTGCCGAGTTTTGCGGCCTGATCGGCACTGACCGCAGCATGGGCGGAACCTGCGACGGTCAGCGCCAGGGCGCTGGCTAATACGGATTGGATAAATGTCATGGGTGTCTCCTGTTAACGCACAGCTCGAAGATCAGAGGGTGGTTTTAAAAGTGAAAGTGACCATGCCGCGATCCTTGAGCTGGGCCACGGTACCGGCAAACGCAGTGGTCTGACCGGGAACGCAGTTGTACTGACCGTTGGCGCCCGGAGCGGCTCCATCGCCGTTTGTACCGGCGTTGCCGGCAGAACCGCAGGTGTCGAAGTCACCAAAGTTATCGACATACTTGAGGTCAAAACGGTATTGGCTGCGCACGTCCATGCCGACGCCGACCGAGTAGCTGCCGGTGCCTTTGTTGCCGCCCAGTTGCACGGCGGACTGACCCTTGAGGCCGACGTTGTAGCTGACCGGCAGGAACATATCGACGCCTGGGAACACCTGATACCAGGTCGGGTTGAAGTTCATGCCCAGGATGTAGTTGTCCTTGGAAACCTTGTCGACGCCGCGGTACCAGTCTTCGCCTTTGAACAGTTGCTTGTTCTCGGTCACGTCCAACCAGCGGCTGTAACCCAGTTCAACCAGCAGCGAAGAGGAATCCCAAAACGGGGTATCGCCGAAAGTCGTCAGGCCGTTGAGCACCGCGTGCACGGTGTTGCCGCGAGCGACGCCGTTTTCGCCATCGAAGCTGCTGATAAAACCAGGACGCCCCGCTGCACCCAACGTCGGGTTGACGGTGGCCGGGACGCTGGACAGCGGCATGTTGTGGCGATAGTTGAGGTCGAACCCGACGCTCACACCTTCGATGCTTTTGGACAGGCTGATGCCGTAGATATCGATGTCGTCCACGTAGAACTGGTTGTAGCTGCCGGCGTTGCCCGAGATCAGTTGAGCCGGTCCGACTGCGGTCGGTTGCAACACCAGGTTGGGCAGGATGTCCGAGGTTTTGCGGTAGTAGAGACCCATGGTCCCGTCCAGCCACGCCGGGCTCCACTTGGCCATCAGGCCGAAGTCGCCGCTGTTGCTTGGGGTAAACGTGTGACCGTTGCTCAAGCGCAGATATTGATTCGCGCCCAACGGGCCAGGTGTGCCGAAGAAGGGGTTAGCGCCGCCGATCAGCGACAGGTTGTGACCGCCGCTCTGGATACCGTCGTTGAAGCCCAGGTACGTACCCGACTCCGGCAACCGCGCCGCGTCCCAGTCGAGGAAATACTGGGCGGCCAGGGTCAGTTCCTGGTTGACGGTAAAGCTGGTGGACAGCTGGTTACGCGGGATGAACAGCTCCTTGGCTTCGGTGCCCGGCACCGCCAGCGCCTTGGACAAATCCAGGCCCGACTGGCCATAGCTGTTGCCGTGGGCGAAGGCCAACACGCTTTCACCCCAATAAAGGGTGTGCTTGCCGGCCTTGCCGCTGAGCAGCGATTCGTCGCCGATCTCGGTGCTGCCGAACACGAAGGCGTCGAGGATTTCCGCCGACGGGCCGTTGTAGTAACGGTCGGCATAGCCGCTCTGGTGACGGGAATCGGGCTTGCCGCTGTTCATCTGATTGGTCGACGGGTTGAAGCTGCCGATGTCGTCATAGGCATGGTCGTACCAGCTGTTGGTACTGACCCGAAAACCCATCTGTTTTTTGTACACCACGTCCAGCTCCGACAGGATGTCGAGACGCTGGGCCACCGGGCTACCGGACGAGAAGTTGCGATCGCCGTCGTTGTTGTTCCACGAGTTGGCCAGCTTGCTGTTCGGGGCTTCGACCCGCTGGGCGTAGTTGAACTTCAAGGTGTTGTCGAAACGTACCGACAGGTCCTCATTCCCCGTGTCGAACTCGAACGCCTGCACCGGCGTCATCCCCAGCCCGGCGAGAACCGCCGAAGCCAGAAGCCCGCGCCGCAGATTGGTTTGGCAGATCTTATTGTTGTTATTCATCTAGCGTGCTCGCCTTCTCTGTGGTTTCACGAAAAGTCATTCAAGAAAATGCCGGATCCGGTACTGCGCCCTGCTCAATGGAGCGCAGGCCGGATCGGTCGAGGCTGTTGTATCGCGAGCGGTGGGTGGGTCGCCGGTCAATTGGGCCAAATCATCGGTCAGCGCAACGTGGTGGTGAAAAAGTGCCGATGCCGTTTTGGATGGACTGGCAAACGGGCGGTATTGACCGGCCTGTCTTGATCGTTGGCTGTAGAACAACAGTCGAGCGGTCCGGCTTGCGCCGGCCAATACCTACTGACCTGAAAACAGAGCCCATGAAAAAGACCCTTCCTGTTCTACTGTTACCGACGTTGCTGGCCAGCCTGATCAGTCAATCCGCGATGGCCCTTGTCGAGCCCAAATCCGCCGAGCCTGCCACCGTCGCGGCGAATGCCGCGACCGGTCAGATGCTGCAACGCATGAATGGGCAGAATGAGGCCGACATCAATCGCGGTTTCATCGCCAGCATCCCGGACGCCGAAACCCTGACCGCCGACGGCAAGGTGATCTATAGCCTCAAGGGTTATGAATTCCTCAAACCGCTCGCAGGACCGGCGACGGTCAACCCAAGCCTGTGGCTGCAAGCACGCAAGTCCATGAGCACCGGTTTATACAAGGTCACCGACGGTTTCTATCAGGTTCGCGGGTTCGATATCGCCAACATGACCATCATCGAAGGCAAGACCGGCCTGATCATCATCGACCCGTTGATGACCGTCGAAACCGCACGCACTGCGCTGAATCTCTACTACGAACATCGCCCGAAAAAGCCGGTGCTGGCGGTGATCTACAACCACAGCCACGTCGACCATTACGGTGGTGTCAAAGGCATCGTCGATGAGGCGGACGTCAAGGCCGGCAAGGTGCAAATCATCGCACCGGTGGGTTTCATGGACCACGCGATTGCCGAAAACGTCATGGCCGGCAACGCCATGAGCCGTCGCAGTGAATACCAGTTCGGCACCACCCTGCCCCGCAGCGATCGCGGTCAACTGGACCTCGGCGGTGCGAAGGCGTTGCCCAACGGCACCATCACCCTGATCCCGCCGACCCGCGAGATCAGCCAGCCGATCGAGAAGATTGAAATCGACGGCGTCGAGATCATCAACATGCTCACACCGGGCACCGAAGCGCCGGCCGAGATGGTTCATTACTTCCCGCAGCACAAGGTGCTGGACACCGGTGAACTGGCCCTGCAAACCCAGCATCAATTGCTGACCCTGCGCGGCGCGGAAATCCGTGACAGCCAGGCCTGGGCCAAATACCTCAACGAAGCGTTGCAGCGCTTTGGTGCGGACACCGACATTCTGGTCGGCCAGCACACCTGGCCGGTGTTCGGCAAAGAACAGGTGAACAATTACCTGAGCAAACAGCGCGACCTCTATAAATGGCTGCACGACCAGTCATTGCGTCTGATGAACAAGGGTTACAAACCAGTGGAAATCGCTGAGTTCATGCGCCAGAACGTACCGTCCAGCCTGGCGACCGAATGGTTCACCCGCGGGTATTACGGTTCGGTGCAGCGCAATGCCAAGGCGGTTTATCAGCAATACATGGGCTGGTATGACGCCAACCCGGCCAACATGGACGCCTTGAGCAATACCGATTATGGGCGCAAGTTCGTCGACTACGCCGGCGGGGCCGACGCCCTGCTCGCTCGTGCGCGCACGGATTACAAGGCGGGTGAATATCGCTGGGTGTCCCAGGCGATGAGCCATTTGGTCGACGCTGAACCCACCAACCAACCGGCACTGGATCTGTTTGCCGATGCACTGGAACAACTCGGGTATCAAGCCGAATCCGCCGTGGAGCGCAACAGCTACCTGACCGGAGCCATGGAGCTGCGAAGTGGCGGCAAAAAAGTCCCATCGCCGCTGCGCACCGCCAGCCCGGACACCATCCGTGCGCTGTCTATCGAAAACATCTTCGACCTGCTCGGGGTGCGCCTCAACGGACCGAAAGCCGAGGGCAAGCACATCGTGATGAACTGGAATTTCAGCGATAGCGGCAAGCGCTACCTGCTCAACCTCGAGAACTCGGCGCTGACTTACTCCGCCGACCGCAGCGCACCAAACCCGGACGCCACACTCACCCTGAGCCGCGACACCCTGAACGCGATCATGACCCAGCAGTTGTCCCCACAACAGGCGATCCAGAACGGACAATTGAAGATCGAAGGCAACGCCCAGGCCTTTGGTGGCCTGCTGGGAATGATGGACACCTTCTCCCCGGGGTTCGAAGTCATCCTGCCTAACCCACCGGCGCAATAAACCACCGACGCCCTACACCGCCCCCTGTAGGAGCTGTCGAGTGAAACGAGGCTGCGATCTTTTGATCTTGCTCTTTTCGGAATGGCTGAAGATCAAGATCAAAAGATCGCAGCCTCGTTTCACTCGACAGCTCCTACAGGGGGATTCGACAAATTCTGAATTGCTTTACGCCGTCGGTACGCGAGGCGCCGGCTAATGTTTATCTTTCACTCATGGCTGGAGGGCAATGGAATGCCTGTCGCTGCAAACGGATGTCATCTGCGCAAGGGCCGGTTTTCTGAACCGGGACACATCTATCTCCTCACCGCCGTTACATTTCAGCGCCAGCCTGTCTTTGCAGATTGGCGGGTGGGACGCCTCTTGGTCGAGCAACTGCGCTGTGCAGAAGAATGCGACAGGGTCACCTCGATGGCTTGGGTGGTAATGCCCGATCACCTGCACTGGCTGTTCCAGCTACAACAAGGCTCGCTGTCCGAACTCGTGTGCCGCATCAAATCCCGAAGCAGCCACTCGATCAACATCAGTTGTGGCGAGCAGGGACGACTTTGGCAAAAGGGTTATTACGACCGAGCGTTGCGTCGTAATGAAGACCTGAAAGGTGCTGCGCGCTACATCATCATGAATCCGTTGCGTGCGGGGTTGGTAAAACGAATTGGCAACTATCCGCTATGGGACGCCATCTGGCTTTAACACACCCCCCCTGTAGGAGCTGTCGAGTGAAACGAGGCTGCGATCTTTTGATCTTGATCTAAAAAAGCAAGATCAAAAGATCGCAGCCTCGTTTCACTCGACAGCTCCTACATTGCTCCTGCATAGCTCTTACAAGGGTTGTGCGCGGAAATCCGTGGGGGACAAACCGGTCCAGCGCTTGAAGGCGCGGGTGAAGTTGCTGGTGTCGCTGAACCCCAGCAGAAAAGTGATTTCAGTCACCGGGCGCGAGGCCTGGCTCAGGTAGCTGCACGCCAGTTCCTTGCGCGTGTCATCGAGCAATTGCTGGAAATTGGTGCCGCGCTGCGACAGTTTTAGCTGCAGTTTGGTCGGGCTCATGCACAGGGCGCTGGCGACCTTGTCCCGGGTGCAATCGCCGTCGGGGAGGAACTCGATGATTTTTTGCGTCACCCCGGTGATCACATCGCTTTTATCCAGTCGCGACAGGTAACTGATGATGATGTTGTCGTTGACCTGGGCCAGTTCCGGACAGGAACCGCTGAGCACCTGCGTGAGGTCGGTTTTGGCGAAAACCAGCAGACCGTGTTCCTGCTTGAAGAGTACCGGCGCGCGAAACAAGGCCTCGTAAGGCTGACCGCCCTCGTGGGGCATCGGGCGGCGCATCTCCACCCGCAAGGGGCTGAATTCTTGCTTGTAGATCAGGCGCATGGTGCGGATCAGGAAACCGAAAAACGCATCCTCCGTTTCGCTGCTGAGTTCGAGTAAATGTTCGAATCGCATCAGTACTTGGTCATCGACCTGGTCGACACTGATCTTGGCCACCTGCGAAACCAGCCGGAAATAACGCTCCAGGCGTCGACAGAAATCCATCAATGTGCCGCTGGCCGCCAGTGAATACCCCAAGGCATGCAAGTGCGTCAGGTGAATGTGCTTGGCCACGGCCAGGCCGAAATACGGGTTGTTGGTCACATCGACACAGGCCCGATACAACCGGGTCATGGTCGCCGCCGGCAGGCGCGTCATCGGGTCGGTCGACAGGTCCAGCGGAATGCCCATCGCGGTGAAAATCCGCTTGCTGTCCACACCACTGGCGTCCAGCGCCCGCGCAATGGCCACGGTGTAGCTGCCGATGGTGGTGGGCTGCAACGCTTCTTCACGCAACGATTCTTCGGTGCCGGGCGTATCCATTTTCGAACCTGACATGTGCCTGCCTGTTGGAGATGCGAAAACCGATACTCGCCCCCGGATGCGCCCCGGTCAATCACTGGCGCAGCGCCTGTCCGGGATGTTCCGGTGCTTGGCGCGATAGTCACCTGTCGCAGTGACTGTCGAATTGATTCTATTGACCGGTGGCGGCGCAGCGTTCTGTCCACAATGCATTCAAGTAGTGCATCGAACAAAGAGAAGAACGCATGAACGAGAACACGGAATTCGATTACATCGTAGTCGGCGCAGGCGCTGCCGGCTGCGTGGTTGCCAGTCGTTTGTCGGAAGACCCGGATATTTCGGTGTGCCTGCTCGAAGCGGGCGGCCCCGATACCAACCCCTTGGTGCACATGCCGGCCGGTGTCGCGGCCATGGTGCCGACCTCGATCAATAACTGGCAGTACCAGACCGTGGCGCAACCGGGCTTGAACGGCCGGGTCGGTTATCAGCCCCGGGGCAAGACCTTGGGTGGCAGTTCTTCGATCAACGCCATGGCCTATCATCGCGGCCATCCCGAAGACTTCGACCGCTGGGCAGCGCTGGGCAATCCTGGCTGGAGTTATCAGGAGGTGCTGCCGTTCTTCAAACGCGCCGAGCACAACGAACACTTCAAAGACCCGCTGCATGGACAGAACGGTCCGCTCAACGTGCGCTTCCACTCCTCGCCCAATCCTTTTGGTGAAACCTTTGTCGAGGCTGGCCAGCAAGCGGGTTATCCCGCCTGCCCCGACCAGAACGGCGCGAGCATGGAAGGTTTCGGCCGAGTGCAGGTCATGCAAAAGGACGGACAGCGTTGCAGCGCGGCCAAGGCCTACCTGACGCCCAACCGGCACCGGCAGAACCTGCACATCGAAACCCATGCCCACGCCACGCGCATCATTTTCGATGGCAAGCGCGCGGTGGGCATCGAGTTCGTCCAGAACGGCATAAAACGCACGCTGCGCGCCCGCCAGGAGCTGATCCTGAGTTCCGGTGCCTTCAACTCCCCGCAGCTTCTGCTGCTGTCCGGCGTGGGGCCGATTGGCGAGTTGTTGAAGTTCGACATTCCGGTGATCCACGAGCTGCCGGGCGTCGGCCAGAACCTGGTGGATCACATTGATTACGTGCACTCCTACCGCGTCAAATCCCGCCACCTGATCGGCCTTTCGCTGGCAGGCGCCTGGGACATTGCCAAGGCAGCGATCCGTTACTGGCGCAAACGCACGGGCCCGCTGACCAGCAACTTTGCAGAGGCGTGTGCGTTCGTCAAAACCTCGCCGGAGCTGCGTCAGGCCGATATCGAACTGGCCCTGACCATCGCCATGTTCGCCGACCATGGCCGCACGTTGTATCGAGGTCATGGCCTCAGCGTGCACGCCTGTCTGTTGCACCCGAAAAGTGTCGGGCAACTGACCCTCGCCAGTGCCGATCCGATGGTGCCACCGGTGATCGACCCGGCGTTCCTGACCCACCCTGACGACATCAAGACACTGATCAAAGGCTACCGGGTCATCGAGAAAGTCATGGCCACCCCGGCTTTCAAGGCGCTCAACCCAACGGATGTCATCGACGCGTCCATGAACACCGACGCCGAGATCGAGCAGGTCCTGCGCAACCGTTCCGACACCCTGTATCACCCGGTGGGCACCTGCAAAATGGGCGCCGATGCAATGGCAGTGGTCGACGCTCGATTGAAGGTGCACGGCCTGCAAGGTCTGCGCGTGGTCGACGCCTCGATCATGCCGACTATCATTGGGTGCAGCACCACGGCAGCCACGGTGATGATCGGCGAAAAAGCCGCCGAATTTATCCGCCAGGACCGCGCAGCCAGCGCCTCTACACCCTCGAGTGACGATCATGAAACCAACGACCTTCATCACCACGCCTAAGTTGCTGACCGTTGCTGCGGTGGTCGAACTGGCCACCGGGCTGGCGTTGCTGTTCACGCCCGGGTTGGTCAGCCAGTTGCTGCTGGGCATCACCGGGACCGAGGTCATCGAGCTGTTTGCGCGGTTCTTCGGACTGGCCTTGATTGCACTGGCAATTGCCTGCTGGCCCCGGCCGGTCAACGTCGCGGCGGTGCGGGCGATGGTTGTTTATAACGGGTTGATTGCGTTGTATCTGGCGTACATCGGCGTGGTGCTCAGCAGCGGGTTGTTGTTATGGCCGGCGGTTGGGTTTCATGCGGTGATGACCGTGTTGTTGTTCCGTCGTTAAGGTCAAGAGATCGCAGCCTCGTTTTACTCGACAGCTCCTACAGGGGACTTGTGTTCCACCCGGCCAATGTAGGAGCTGTCGAGTGCAACGAGGCTACGATCTTTTGATCTCCCCCAAAAAAACTACATTCATCCAAAGGAGTACGCACATGGGCGTATTGGACGGCGTTCGCATCGTGGAAATCGCCGGCATCGGGCCGGGCCCGTTTTGCGGCATGTTGCTGGCAGACATGGGCGCCGAGGTGATTCTGGTGGAACGCGCCGGCAGCAAGGGCGCCGACCTGCTCGACCTGGGCCGGCACGCCATCGTCAATCGTGGCAAACAATCAATCGCCCTCGACCTCAAGGACCCTGAAGCGATCGAAGCCGTGTTGCGCCTGATCGAAGGGGCCGACGCGCTGATCGAAGGCATGCGCCCCGGTGTCATGGAACGTCTGGGACTGGGTCCCGACGTGTGCCTGGCCCGCAACCCGCGACTGGTCTACGGGCGCATGACCGGTTGGGGCCAGCAAGGTCCGCTGGCGCAAGCGGCGGGTCATGACCTCAATTACATCGCCATCTCCGGCGCCTTGTGGTTCAGCGGTGAAGCGGGTCAACCGCCGATGGCCCCACCTACCCTGGTGGGTGATCTGGGCGGCGGCGCGCTGTACCTGGCCATGGGCATTCTGGCCGGGATCATCAACGCCAGCACCAACGGTATCGGCCAGGTCGTGGATGCGGCGATTGTCGACGGCAGCGCCAACCTGATGAACCTGTTGCTGTCCGCACACGCCGCCGGTCAACAACCGCTGGAGCGCGGTTGCGGGTTGCTCGACGGCGCGCATTGGGGCCGCACTTACGCGTGCGCCGATGGGTTATTTGTCAGCGTGCAAGCCCTCGAACCGCAGTTCAACGCCCTGCTGTTCAACAAGCTCGGGCTGGGTGATGACCCGGATTTCAAGAGCCCTTACGATCCGCGTTTGTGGGGCACGTTACGCGAGCGTCTGGCCGCCGTGTTTGCCAGCCAGCCACGCCAGCACTGGATCGACTTGCTGGAAGGCAGCGACGCCTGTTTCGCCCCGGTGCTCACACCGGTCGAAGCCCTGACGCATCCGCACATGGCCGAACGTGGTGTGTACTCGCGTCGTAACGGCGTACTTCAAGCCGCACCGGCGCCGCGCTTTTCGGCGACGCCTTCGGCCGTGGGGAATGTGCCGAGGCGCGGCGAACACAGCACTCGGATTCTGCGCAAGTCAGGCTTGAGCGAAGAGCAGATCCAGCGATTGATCTGACTAAGATCAAAGGATCGCAGCCTCGTTTTACTCGACAGCTCCTACAGGGATCGGAGGCACCCGGAATTTCGCGGTGTACACACCGCATGCAACTCCCCTGTAGGAGCTGTCGAGTGAAACGAGGCTGCGATCTTTTGATTCGTGCCTCGCCCGCCTCACTTCTTGAGGAAAATGGCCACCGGGCTGTCCTCGCGCAACGCGTGACACGTATTGATCAGCTTGCCGGTGGCGTTGCCATACGCCTCGGTATCCGCCGCCGTGCGCGGCGCAACCATGGCCCGCGCCATTGGGATGGTCTGGAACGCCGTTGTTGCGATTGGCAGCAGCAACTCGGTCAAGTGCACGCAGCCGCCAATCCCGCCGAACAGCTCTTTGATTCGCCGTGAAAACCCCGGCCCGATGCGCTCCCCGAGCAGCTTTTCATAGTTCGGAATAGCACCGCGACATTCACTGGTGGGCACGTCGGGCATGGACACCTGAACCTCGCGCACCATGAAATCATCGTCCACGGTCAGGCGAATCAGCATGCCGTGATAGGTCTGCCCCGCCGCCACGGTCCGGCCCTCAGCCAGGGTCACCGGATGGGTCTTTCTGTCACTCAATCGGCCTTCAATATCCCAAAGCCCATCGGCGCGCAGATAGCCTTGGCACTCTACCTTGCGGCAGTGAATCAACCGGCGGCCCCACTCATCCGCTTCATCAATCATGAATCTGCCCCCTTTCGACGACGACGGCGCCATACCCACGCCCCGACCAGCAGCACCAACACCGCCACAACGGGCGGCGCGGCGGCCTTGAGTTTCGGTATGAGTACATGTTGCAAGGCGTACAACTGCCCCTGACGCTTGTAGTCGTAACCCGCCGGCATCGGCAGCACGCCGTTGACGCGCACGTACTCGGCATAGTCGGCCTGCATACCCTGGAAGCGTTCCGGCATCTGCAGCTGCAAGTCGATCACTTCACCGGGATCGGTGGCGATGTTGTAGAGGTGCCACTGTTCATCGCCCACTGGCTTGAGGCTTTTCACCAGCTTGTAATCGCCCTTGAACAACGCGGCGCTGCCGGACAGTTCATAACCGATGGCTTTGTCCTCGGCATGCACCCGTTCGGATCCCCCTTGCAGAACCGGCACCAGACTGGCGCCGATCAAGGGTTCGACTGCTTTGCCCTGGTAATGACCGTCGTGAGGTTTGACCCCGGCCACTTCCAGCAAGGTCGGGACAATGTCGGTGACATGGGTGAAGGCTCTGGAAATCTGATTGGCCTGAATACCGGGCACACCAGAAACGATCAGCGGCGTGCGTAAACCGCCCTCGCCGGCAAAAAACTTGTAGCCGCTCAAGGGCGCCGCCGCGGCGCTGGCCCAGCTCGGGCCGATGCTGGAAAACCCGCCCTTGCCGCCCAGGCGATCGATGTCGCGGGAGTACTTCACTTCAAGCCAAAGTTTCAGGGCGAGGATGTCGTAAGGGTCGGTGGGTTCACTGCCGTTATCGGAAAGGAAGACAAACACCGTGTTGTCGTACTCGCCGGTGGCTTTGAGGTGGGCGATCAGGCGACCGATTTCCAGGTCCATGGTTTGCGCCATGCCGGCATAGACTTCCATGCGCCGCGCTTCGTAGCGTTTTTCCTGATCACTCAGGGCCTCCCAGTCAGCGGTGCTCGCCATGGTTTGCATGCCGGCTGTGGCGGGAATCAGGCCCAGTTCTACCGCGCGATCCCGGCGCGCCTTGCGCAATGCGCTCCAGCCTTCGTCATAGCGGCCACGGTAGTTGTCGATGATGTCCTTGGGCGCCTGGACCGGAATGTGGTTGGCCTGAAACCCCAGATAAGCGAAAAACGGCTGGCCGTCCTGCCGATCCGCCGCGATGTAATCCATGACCTTGTCGACGATAAAAGTCGAAGAGTAATAGTCCTTGGGCAGGTGCGCTGGCTGACCGTTCTCGAACCAGGCCGCCTTGTCGTACAGCGGCGCATACGGCCGCTCTTCCCAGTTGTCCGAGCCGCTGTCGGCCTGGATGAACGAGCGCTCGAAGCCACGGTTGTTCGGCAAGGTGTCGGCGGTTTTGCCCAGGTGCCATTTGCCGGTGATGTAGGTGTGATAACCCTTGTCCTTGAGCAGGCTGGCCACGGTGATCGCATTATCGTTGAGTACGCCGCTGTAACCGGGTTTGCCCAGGTGTTCGGCGGGCATGGTTTCCGGCATGTTGCCGACGCCGTTGCGGTGATTGTCGACGCCAGTCAGCAGCATCGAGCGGGTCGGCGAGCAGGACGCGGTGACGTGGAAGTCGGCAAACTGCACGCCTTCACGGGCCAGGGTGTCGATGTTCGGTGTGGCGATTTCGCTGCCGAACGAGCCGACATCGCTGTAGCCCCAATCGTCGGCGACCAGGACCACGATGTTGGGGGCGGCGAGGCAGTGAGGGGCGGATGCCAGGCAGAATGTGGCCAGAACAAGGGGTTTCAGCAGGGACATTCGTGGTTTCCTTTTGGGCGAAGATCAAGGTCAAAAGATCGCAGCCTCGTTGCACTCGACAGCTCCTACATTGACCGGGTGGACCACAAATCCCTGTAGGAGCTGTCGAGTGCAACGAGGCTGCGATCTTTTGGCAGCCTCACGGCTTCAACAAAGCGTTCATCACTCGGCGGAACAACTTGCCGTAAGGCGGGCGCAGCAAGCCCATGACATCCCATCGTGGCGGCGTAAACACGGCGCGCTGCAAGCTAAAGGCCTTGAACCCGTCACCGCCGCGATAACGACCGAAACCCGAATTTCCACAGCCGCCAAACGGTAAGTCACTCTGGAAAATATGCTGCATCACCTCGTTGATGCAGGCACCGCCCGAAGAGGTTCGTTCCAGCACTTTCTTCGCCTCGGCGCGATCATTTCCAAAGTAGTACAACGCCAGCGGACGCGGGCGCGCATTCACGTAAGCGATGGCTTCGTCGATGGATCGATAGCTGCGGATCGGCAGCAGCGGCCCGAACAGTTCTTCCTGCATCACCCATGCGTCCTCCGGCGGGTCCACCAACAAGGTGGGCGCAATCTTGCGCACGCTGGCGAGTTCTTCCTGCGCCGGATTGACTTCGATGCAACGCACATACCGCGCTTCGGCATCGGCCAGGTACGTTTGCAGACGCTGGTACTGGCCGGGCGTGGCCATGGCGGTGTAGTCGGGGTTGTCGCGCAGGGTCGGGAACATCTTGCGCAGTTCGTCTTGCATGCTGATCAGCAACCGTTCGAGATCGTCTTCATGCACCAACACGTAGTCCGGGGCAATGCAGGCTTGTCCGGCGCTGATGCCTTTGCCGCCCCAGATCCGTCGTGCTGCATTATCCAGATCGGCACCGCGACCGATGATGGTCGGGGACTTGCCGCCCAACTCCAGCGTCAACGGCGTGAGATTCTGCGCAGCGGCGGCCATGACCAGACGCCCTACCCTCGGGCTACCGGTAAAAATGATGTGGTCCAGCGGCAATGCCGAAAAGGCCGCGCCGACCTCGGCGCCACCGACAAACGCTGCCACTTCGGTGTCATCGAAATAGCGGGCCAATAACTCGATCAACAATGCAGCCGTCGCCGGAGTGAACTCCGACAACGTGATCATCGCCCGGTTGCCCGCGGCAAAGGCTTCGGCGAGCGGCCCAAGGGCGATGGCCACCGGGAAATTCCACGGCGCCATGATGCCGATGCTGCCCAGTGGCTGGAAATGAATCTGTGCCTTGGCACCCAACCAGCCAGCGCCCATTTCCGGCGTACGCCGTTCGGCTTTCATCCACCGATGTACCCGCTTGCGCGCGTATTTGAGCCCTGCGACCGGCAGCAGCACATCGCTCATCAATGAATGGTCATGCGAGCGCCACGAAAAATCCGCAGCCAGCGCCTCGCACAATGCCTGCCGGTTCTCCAGCACCAGGGCAATGACCCGATCGATCCGATCGACACGCAACGCGACCGAGGGCGCTCCTTCGGCAATGAATGCCGCCTTTTGGCGCGCAAGGACATCCTGCATTCGGCCGATGGTCTCGTGGGCATCGAAGTGTTGGCTGCTGGCCATGACATTCCTTGGGTGCTGATTATTTTAATGACCCGATGGTGCGCAAGACCCCTGCCCGGCGCCGGTCATCTGAACCCTTTCTCCAGTCTTTGGCGCAACCGGACAGGCAATCCCCTTCGCGCATCCCCCCGCCAACACCCAGCGGACAAGCGCTTTCGTTGCAATGACCTGCGCAGCCCCGGGCGGCATTCCTACTATCGGCCCATCAACTACGCCAATAGCGCGACTAACAATAAAGGGGAGTTGTCATGAATGAAGAGGTCTTGCTGTACGAAATCATCGGCCCGGTGGCGCGCCTGACGCTCAATCGGCCACGGGCCATGAATGCGCTCAATCTGGCGACACTCGCCGAACTCGAGCACTGCCTCAACGACATCGCGAACAATGACGAGTTGCGGGCAGTGATCCTCACCGGTAGCGGCCCGGCCTTTTGCGCCGGTGCCGACCTCAAGGAAGTGTTGGCCGGCGCCAGCCTGGCAGCGGGCGAAGCTGACTTCCTCGATCGTGCCAATCAGGTCTTCGGTCAGCTGCGCAACTTTCCCAAACCGGTGATCGCCGCGCTCAACGGCGTGACCATGGCCGGCGGCCTCGAACTGGCCATGTGCGCCGACATCGTGATCGCGGCACACAGCGCCACCCTCGCGGATGCCCACGCCAACTTCGGCGTTTATCCCGGTGCAGGCGGCGCGGCAGTCCTGCCACGGCTGATCCCGTTGAACATGGCGATGTATTTGCTGATGACCGGCAAATCCCTGTCCGCCAGCGAAATGAAAGGCTACGGCCTGGTGTGCGAAGTCCATGCCGACACCGAACTCGCCGACGCCGCCCTGGCGTTGGCCAGCCAGATCGCGAAAAAGAGCCCCATCGCCCTGCGCCGCATGAAAGAAGTGGCCCGCGCCTCGGCCGACAAGTCCCGCGACGACGCCTTGCAGCACGAGCAAGTGATGTTGCGCCAACACCTGCGCACCGCCGACTTCCAGGAAGGTTTGCAAGCCTTCAGCGAAAAACGCGCACCCAACTTCAAGGGCCGCTAGGCCGCCACGTCCCCGCCATTTTCAGGAACAGACAATGAACGATATCTACGTAGTGGGCGTTGGTATGACGCCATTTGGGCGGTTGCTGGAGCGCAGCGTCTACGACATGGTCGACGAAGCCGTCGGCCTGGCGTTGAAGGATGCCGGCGCCACCACCGCTGACGTCGGCTCGGTGTATTACAGCACCATGACCAACGGCTTGTTGCAGGGCCAGACCGGTATTCCCGGCCCGATCGCCATGCGCCGCATCGGCATCGAAGGCGTGCCGGTGTTCTCGGTCGAGAACGCCTGCGCATCCGGCTCTTCGGCGTTCAACCTCGCCACGCTGGCGCTGCGTGCCGGCCAGTGCGACATCGCACTTGCGGTTGGCGCCGAGAAAATGAACATCCCCGACAAGGCCAAGATGTTCGCCGTGTTCGATGGCGGCTGGGACGTGTCCACCGTTGAACAGAACAAATACATCCTGCTGGCCATGGGCGAAGGCATCGAGCCGCCGCCGGGCACCGTTTCCGAGCGTCCTTACAGTGTGTTCATGGACGTGTATGCCGCGATTTGCCGCAACCACATGCTGCGTTACGGCACCACTCAGCGGCAGATCGCTGCCGTTGCGGCGAAAAACCACCAGCACTCGGTACACAACCCGCTGGCGCAGTTCCAGCAAGCCTTCAGCATCGACGAAGTCCTGGCTTCGCCGCCGATTTGCTACCCGTTGACCACCCTGATGTGTTCGCCGATCAGCGACGGCGCGGCCGCCGTGCTGTTGTGCACCGCCGAAGGTCTCAAGCGTTTGAAAAACAACGGTGACCGCGCCGTTCGCGTGCTCGCCAGCGTGGTGCAGACCGGCACCAACCGTGGCCTGGAAGAGCCGGAAAAAATCATCGCCCACCTCGCCGCGAAAAAAGCCTACGCCATGGCCGGTGTCGACCCATCCGACGTCGACGTTGCGGAAGTCCATGACGCCTCGGCCATCGGCGAAATCCTCAACGCCGAATCGCTGATGCTGGTGCCCTTCGGCGAAGGTGGCCCGGCAGCCGAACGCGGTGATTTCACCGTCGGCGGCCGCATGCCGATCAACCCATCGGGCGGCCTCGAATCCAAGGGCCATCCGATTGGTGCCACTGGTCTTGGCCAGATCCATGAACTGGTCACGCAACTGCGCGGTGAAGCCGGCAAGCGCCAAGTCGAAGACGCCCGCATTGCCATTCAGGAAAACGGCGGTGGCCTGTTCGGCATCGAAGAAGCCGTGGTCGCCGTCAACATTCTCGCCAACAAGAATATTTAAGGAGAACCCCCATGGGACACGTCATGCGCACCCCGGAACAACTCGAAGCCGTCGAGAGTTTCCGTCGTTTCCTGGCCGACAAGATCGACCCGGTGTTCAACAAGGAGTACCGCGATAAATTCATGCCGAAAGAGAAAATGGCCGAGATGATGCGCCAGCTCTCCGAGTTCGGCATGGTCTCCGGCGCCGTCAGCGAAGCCAACGGCGGCCTGGGCCTGGACTGGCCGACCATGACCATGCTGTTCGAAGAAGTCGCCGCCTGCTCGGTGGACCTGTCGACACCGGTGGTCATCAACTCCTTCGGCGCACAGATGCTGGAAAAACTCGCCCCGGCGCACCTGCGCGAGCGTTATCTGCCGGGCCTTATCAGCGGCGACTCGTTTGTCAGCGTCGGCATTTCGGAACCGGATGTCGGCTCCAACGTGCTGGAAATCAAGACCCGCGCCCGCCGCGACGGTGACGACTACATCATCACCGGCGAGAAAACCTGGATCAGCAACGGTTCGTACTCGGACTTCCTGATCTGCACCTGCCGCACCGGTGAAGACCCACGCAAGGGCCTGACCCACTTCCTGCTCGACCGCAAAGAACACCCGTACGAAGTACAGAACATCCACAAGATGGCCTGGAACAGCCAGTCCACCGCACAGATTTTCCTCAACGACGTGCGCGTGCCGGCCAGCAACATCATCGGCGGCGAAGGTCAGGCACTGAAAAACACCCTGTCGTTCTTCGAGCGCTCCCGCGTGTTCGTGGCCGCTCAAGGCCTGGGCATCGGCCGTCGCGCCCTGGAAGAAGCCGTGCGCTACGCCAAAGAGCGCAAGCAACACGGAAAAGTGATCGCCGGTCACCAGTTGATCAGCGGCATGCTCGCGGAAATGGCCACCAACGTTGACGCCGCCCGCCTGCTGACCTATCGCGCCGCCGAGATGATCGGTGCTGGCGTCCCGGCCGAAATGGAAGCCGCGATGGCCAAATACTTCGCGTGCGAAATGGCGGTGACTGTCGCCCGTCAAGCCGTGCAGATTCACGGCGGCGCCGGTGTGACCACCGACTTCCTGGTCGAAAAACTCGCCCGTGAAGCCATCATCGTGCCGATCCCGGAAGGCACCACGCAAATCCAGCAACTGATCATTGGCCGCGCCCTGACCGGGGTCAACGCGTTCTGATCAGCCGTCAGTTCGACACCCAACAATAACAACCCGGCCTGTGTGGGCCGGGCAGCGAACAGGGACACTTTTCATGCGTATTCAAGACAAAGTCGTTGTGATCACTGGCGGTGCGTCGGGCCTGGGCCTGGCGACCGCTCATTACCTGGTGACCGAAAAAGCCGCTTGCGTGGCGATTTTCGACCTGAACATCGAAGCCGGCGAACGAGCCGTGGCCGAGATCGGCCCGGACCGGGCGATGTTCGTACAGACCGACGTCAGCGATGAAGCTTCGGTGCAGAACGCGGTCAACGCGGTCATGGCCAGATTTGGCGCGATTCACGTGTGCATCAACGGCGCCGCGGTGCCGACCGGTTTCAAAGTGCTGGGCCGGGAAGGCAAGGCAGCGCCGCTGGCGCGTTTCGCCCAGGCCACCGCGATCAACCTCAATGGCGTCTTCAACGTCATGTCCAAGTGTGCCGAGCACATGGCCAACAACGAAGCCGAGGCCGGCGAAGAGCGCGGCGTGGTGATCAACGTGTCGTCCGGTGCCGCGTATGAAGGTCAGGTCGGTCAGTGCGCCTATGCCGCCACCAAGGCCGGGGTGATCGGCATGAACATGCCCGCTGCTCGTGAGCTGGGCGAGATCGGGGTGCGCGTCAACGCCATCGCACCGGGCCTGTTCCTGACCACCATGGTCGCCGGCCTGGACGAGAAAGTCCTGAACTCCCTGAAGGAACAAATGGAAGCCCCGAAACGTCTGGGCGACATGCGCGAGTTTGCCCATTGCTGCGCCTTCCTGATCGAGAACGCCTACATCAACGGCGAAACCATTCGCCTCGATGCCGCCTCGCGCATGCGTGCCCGGTAAACGCCTCGATCTATTGCGCCAGTCCTACAGGGCCAACACGCCATGAAAATGAATTTCAGCCGAATCATGCGCTTGCTCGCGCTGCGCCATCGCGATCAAGAAGCGATCGTCAACGTCGAGCGCAACCGGCGTTTCACCTACGAGCAATACCATCTACTGACCAACCGCATCGCCGATGTCCTGCGCTCCACGCTGCAGGTTCGCGCGGGCGAGCGCTTCATGCTGATCCTGGAAAACGACAACCTCAGCCTGATGATGTTTCCCGGCACCTTCAAGCAGGAAGGTACGGTGGTCATGACCAACCTGCGCGACCCGCTTGACGAGCATGCGCGGCAAATCGACCTGGTCCGGCCGCGGGTGGTGTTCCTCGAAACCCGCCTGCTGGACAGCTACTACGGCATGCTGCGCCATCGCAATTGCGAGATCGTGGTGATGGACCCGCCCACCGCCGAGCAAGCCGCCCTCCCCGGCGTGCACAGTTTTTGGCCGATGGTGGAAGCCGCGTCCGATGTCGACAATGACGTGACGCTCGATACCGACCAGCACATCTGCATGCTGCGCTTCACCGGTGGCACCACCGGCAAGGGCAAGTGCGCGATGTATTCCATCGACAACTGGATGGCGTGTCGCGATGCGGCCTTCATCAATACCGACCTGGGCCTGTCCAACCGTACTCGCCTGCTGCATGTCTCGCCGTTGTCACACGGCACCCTGATGCTGTTCTTCCCGACGGTTTATGGCGGTGGCACCAACATCACCCTGAATCAGCTGGACATGGAAAGCTGGCGGCAGATTGTAGAAAGCGAGCGTGTCACCCATTCCTTCCTGGTACCGACCGTGCTGTATCGCTTGCTGGAACTGCAACGGGCCGATCCGAAAGACTTCTCGTCGCTGACCACACTGATCTATGGCGCAGCACCGATGAGTCCGGACAAGTTGGGTGAACTGGTGGAGTGTTTCGGGCAGATTTTCGTGCAGGGTTACGCCGCCACCGAGTCACCGATGATCATTGCGTCGCTGGACAAGGCTGCGCATCAACCCGGAAATGCTACCGCCCTGCGACATCTGTCCTCGGCAGGCCGACCGACGCCTGGCGTTGAAGTGTTTATCGCCGACCCGGACGGTCATCCGCTACCCGTTGGCGAAACCGGAGAAATCCGTATCCGTTGCAAAGCCATCATCAAGGGCTATTACGAAAACCCGGAAGCCACGGCGGCGGAGTTCGACGATGGCGCGTGGAAGTCCGGTGACTTGGGCTATATCGACAGCGACGGCTTCCTGTACATCGTTGACCGGCTCAAGGACATGATTATCAGCGGCGGTTTTAATGTGTATGCAGTGGAAGTCGAGGCGGCGCTGGCGGCTCATCCGTCAGTGCTGATGGCGGCCGTGGTCGGTATTCCGCACCCGGAATGGGGTGAAGCGGTGCATGCCGAAGTGATCCTGCGTCAGGGGGAAACGGTTACTTCAGAAGAGTTGATCGCACAAACCCGCACGCGACTGGGTGGCTACAAGGCGCCGAAATCGCTGGTGTTTGTCGATGAGCTTCCAACCTCAGTGGTCGGCAAAGTTTTACGGCGGCAAGTGCGGGAGAAATACTGGCAGGGTTCATTGCGCAAGATCAGCTGAGGTTCGGAGCAGCGCTTGTTCACTGGAACAGGCGCGGCACCGCGCGCAGCATTCACTTGGGGAACAAAAGCGTGAACGCCGCCCTCACGCCCCAACCCCGAGCCCCGTCCTGCGGGCTGTCGGCCCAGTAGCGTGGCCCGACCTGGATCGTAAACGGTTGCCCCGCCACTTTCAGCAGTTGGGTGACCGTCGCATTCACCGGGACAGCCCACTCCTTGGTCTGCCAGTTATAGATCGACTCGGTGTTGACCCCGAAGGTGGTGTAGGTGGCCGTGGTGTATGACAGGAACGGCTGCAGGAACGTCTGGTTGACCTTCGGCGCACCATTCGATCCTTCACCGTCCAGGCTCCATATGTGATTGGCCAGAATACCTCGGGTCCATCCGTTCGATTGCTTCAGTGCCACCACCGTGGGGCCAAGTCCCCATTGGCGGCTGCTTAACAGACTGTCGCTGCCGCTGGGAATCAGAATCGCCGGCCCGCCCCCGAGGATCCAGCCACTGTGCGTCGGCGCCTTGGGAGAGAAGAAAAAACTCTGAGTCACGTCGCCGATACCCGACTTGTCCGCAGCGCCATTCGGGGCCAGGCCATGCTGATCAATCACCGGCAAAATCGTGCGCGAGATCAGGTTCCATTCGCTGTTCAATTCGAAAGGCAACACCGGCTGAATGTTGGTCACGCTGTGCATGCCCTCGCCCGATGCACCCATCTTCTGGTCCCAGGTGTACTGGATCGGCAGGCTGTACATCGCCGCAATCGGGTTGAGGGCCTTTTTGGCAAGTTCGGCAGAATCTTCCGCCTGTGCCAGCCCCAAGGGGGCCATGCAGACACTGCAACAGAGCAGCAAGTACTTCGGTTGCTTGATCAACATGTTTCAACTCCGGATTACGGCATCGGTACCACGGTGTAGAACACGCCATTGGCGCCGTAGGCAGGCCGCACCCACGAATTACCGCACTGATAAAAAGTCCCTCCTGAGACCGTCCTCAGCCCACACCCTGAAGGAAGACTGACAAACGTCGTTCCCAGAGGCATGGTCGGCGGCGCGGAGGCCGTCATTCCCGCGTTATAGCCAGCACCATAGGCGTTGTTGTTTGCATTCTCATTGGCCGCAGTAGCGACGGCGGCGCCGGCCACCACCCCTGCCGCCGCTGCGGCAGCGGGGTTCACACCTTCGTTGTATCCGCAGTTGTAGCAGCCGCTGCTGGCATAGACAGCGGTCGGCGGGTGGTAGTAGCTGGTGCCGTAGGTCGCCGGATGGTAGACCGTCGCACCCTCTCCGTCCGCATGGTAACCACTGGCACTGGCGCCATATTCACCCTGAGCATGCCATGCACCCCCGCCCCCGGAAGCGGTGCCGCCTTCGGCTCCGGTGCCGTGCCACGAACCCTCCCCGCCGGAGGCGTTTCCACCATTCTCGTCGTGGGCGTTCCAGCTACCGCCACCACCCGAAGCCGAGCCACCGCGATAGCCTGAGCCACTCCAACTACCACCGCCGCCGGACGCCGTCCCGCCTCGATTACTCGATCCACTCCAACTGCCACTGCCACCCGACGCCGAGCCATAGTCACCGGAGTGACTCCAGGAACCACCGCCACCGGATGAATGACCGAAGCTGGACGCGTGCGACCAGGCCGCGGCTTGATTGCACGTGAGTGCCGCAACCAACAGGCCGGCGAACTTGAAGGTCGATCTGTTCATGGTTCAGTCTCCTCGCTCAGGGTTTTGCGACCGGTGGTTTGACCCCTTGTGGGGCACGCAGGTCGGGCGGTGGAGCAAACTGAATTCTGTGTGCATCCTCGATATGCTCGGGTTTGAAGAAATCCGCAGGCAGCGACGACTCAAGTTTCCAGTCGCTGAACGCGACCTGATGCCGGGATTGAGTGGGATCATCACGAAACACCGCACGCAGCATGCGCGGCAGCTTGTCCTGCGCGCCGATCCAGGCCTGGACGAACACCACATCGTTGGCGTAAGCAATGACATCGGTCGTGGTATCGCCCACCACCGTGGACTGACCGATGTAAAACGCCAGGCGCATATCCCTTTTCAGATCCTTGTAGGGATCGGCAACGATGACATCGGTAAAAGGAAAATAGATAGCCGCGCGCTGGTAGGCGGCCTCAAGGGTTGCATCAATGGTCGCAGGCGCCTGCGCTTGTGCCAGCAACTTTTCTTTCGGCTCAAAGGCATAGGCTTGCTTGCCGTCGTAATAGAACTCGGTCGCAGGACCATCACCCGAGGTCAACACGCGCAGGTGATCGGGGCGCTGCACATTAACGAGTGCCACGGTGTTGTAGGCCAACGGCGGCCCCAGACGGCTGGGTTTCTCGTAAGTGGTGACGGCTTTGAAGCTTAAGCCTGGGGTGCCCGCAAGCCTTGCACTCATGGACTTCAAGACCTCCAGCGCTTTGGGCTCCAGTTGACCCTCCGGGGAATCGGCGGCCAGGGCTTGGCCCGCGTACAAGGGGAGGACGAACACGCCCATGATCAGACCGAAGGAGAACAACCGGAAAAGATGCAGGTGGTGTGACATCGCTTGCTCTCCATAGAGGTCGTGTCAGGAATTTAAGCGTAGCAACGGTGTTGCACTGCAACGGATTATTTTCCGCTCCTTGCGAAGATCCGAGCTGCAAAACCCGTGTGACGACGCGGGCACTTTATGGACTGGATGTCACTTGCCATCTGAATCGCCGACCGCGCTGTAAAGCCCATGAAACGATGGCTCACGGTCGGCAACTTTTTACTGGATATTTTACAGTTCATACCTACGCTCTTGCGGGGGACATGAATTTAAAGAACGGTCGGGGGGCCTGTCTTCGGTACTTACGTCAGTACGCAGGAGCGTCACATGAACCAGACAAAATTATCCCGGTTGTTTGCTGCTTCAATGTTGTTGTCCGCGATGGTTCTACCCGGCATCACCCAAGCGGCTGACAACCCCGCCCCCAACATCGTGGTCATCATGGGCGACGATATCGGCTGGTCCAATATCGGCGTCTACAACCAGGGCATGATGGCCGGCCGAACCCCCAACCTCGACCAGCTCGCCGCTGAAGGCATGCGGTTTACCGACTATTACGCCGAGGCCAGTTGCACCGCCGGGCGCGCCAACTTCATCACCGGCGAACTGCCGATCCGGACCGGGATGACCACCGTCGGCCAGGCCGGTTCTCCCATCGGCATTCCCGCCGAAGCCGTCACCATCGCCACCGCACTCAAATCCATGGGCTACGCCACCGGCCAGTTCGGCAAGAACCACTTGGGTGACCTGAACGAATTCCTGCCCACTGTGCACGGGTTCGACGAGTTCTTCGGTTACCTCTATCACCTCGACGCCATGGAAGACCCGGCGCACCCCAATTATCCACAGGAACTGCTGGCCACCGTTGGCCCGCGCAACATGGTTCACAGCTGGGCGACCGCAACCGACGATACGACGGTGATGCCACGCTGGGGCAAGGTCGGCAAACAGAAAATCGAAGACGCCGGCACGCTCTACCCAGAGCGCATGAAAACCGTCGACGACGAAATTCGCGACAAGGCTTTCACCTTCATCGACAAGGCCAAGACCGATAACAAACCGTTCTTCCTGTGGCTCAACCCGACCCGCATGCACATCGTCACGCACCTGTCCGACAAGTACGAAGCGATGCGCAATTCGCAGAATGGCTGGTCGGAGCAGGAAGCCGGCATGGCGCAGCTCGATGACATCGTCGGCGACGTCATGGCCAAGCTGAAAAAGGACGGCATGGATGACAACACCATTGTGATTTTCACCACTGACAACGGTGCGGAAAACTTCACCTGGCCGGATGGCGGCACCACACCGTTTGCCATGGGCAAAGGCACCGTGATGGAAGGTGGCTTCCGGGTTCCGGCGATCATTCGCTGGCCTGGCAAGGTGCCGGCCAATCAGATTGCCAACGGCATCATGTCCGGGATGGACTGGTTCCCGACGCTGGTCGCGGCGGCCGGTAACCCCAATATTACCCAGGAACTGCTCAAAGGCAAACAACTGGGCGACCGCACCTACAAGGTGCACCTGGACGGCTATGACCAGACGCCGATGATCACCGGCAAAGGTCCGTCGACTCGTAACGAAATCTTTTACTTTGGTGAGAGTGCGCTGGGCGCGGTGAGAATCGGCGACTACAAATATCGCTTTATCGATCAACCTGGTGGCTGGATGGGCGCCAAACTGGCGGTCGACGTACCGATCCTGACCAATCTTCGGCTTGATCCGTTCGAGCGTATGGGCTGGCCGGAAAACCAGGCAGCTCAAGGCTCCCAACAGTACTTCGACTGGTTCAAGTACCAGTTCTGGCGCTTTGTGTTCGTTCAGCAACAGGTCGCCAAACTGGCTGAAACAGCGATTGAATACCCACCGATGCAAAAAGGCGCGAGCTTCAACCTCGATTCTGTCAAAGCCAAGATCGCAGCGGCTCGGGCGGAGATGGCCAAGTAGGCCGTCGATAGACGGGTGGCCAACGGCGGCCACCCGAGTTCGTGAAGGACATTTGTCGAGGTAGCCCCATGCAGCCAAAAACAACCACCCTGCCCACCCTCACCCTCCTTGCGCTGTGCTGCCAGCAAGCACAGGCCGGCGGCATCATGCTCTATGAAATCGGCACAGATAACGCCGGCCTGGCCAACGCCGGTGCCGCCGCCCGGGCCCAAGGCCCCTCAACAATTGCCAGCAACCCGGCGGGAATGAGTTATCTGCCTGGTACGCAAATTACCGGCGGATTGCAGGTGCTCTACGGCGACCTGACCTTTGATCGCGACTCCAACACCAACACCAACGGTACGGGCAGCGGCAGTGGCAACGCCCTCGACCCGATTCCCGGCGGCAGCTTTTTCATCAGCCATCAACTCGATGACCACTGGAGCGTCGGTTTCGGCAATTACGGCGACTTCGGGTTGGCCGCCAATTACGACAACGACTGGTCCGGGCGCTACTTTGCGCAGAACGTCAGCCTCGCCGGTTTGTCGTTTGTGCCCAGCGTGGCGTATCGCTTCAACGAGCAATGGTCGGTCGGCGTCGGTGTGAAAGCCATGTACGGCATGCTGCAAGCGCAAACCGCGATCGACCGCGCGCCCTTCGGATTCACCGACCGCAGCGACGGCCAGTTCAAGTACAAGGACAATGACTGGGGGTTTGGTGCAAATGTGGGGGTGATTTACGCCCCGCAACCCGCCACGCGTATCGGCCTGGCCTACACCAGCAAGGTCGATCTGGACTTCGAGGACGGTCTGGATATCAAAGGCAATGGTCCGGGGCTGGATCGTCTGGACGGCCTGAACACCCAGCTCGACATGACCGTGCCGCAAACCGTCACGCTGAGCCTGTTCCAGCAACTCGACCCGCAATGGGCCCTGCTGGCCTCGGTCAACTGGCAGGACTGGTCCGAGTTCGGCGACGTCGCCGTGCAGGTCGACACCACGGCTGCCGGCTCCCGATCGACCACGATCGACGCCCACTACAAAGACACTTGGCAACTCGCCCTGGGTGCCCAATACCAGGCCACTGCGCAACTGTTATGGAACGTCGGCGTGGCGTATGACAGCAGCGCCGTTTCAGACAACAACCGAACATTTTCCGCGCCCATGGGCGAATCCTGGCGCATTGCGACCGGGGCCACCTATGCTCTGAACAAGGTCACCGACATTAACGTCAGCTGGGCCATGGTCTGGCTTGGCGACATGCCGGTGGACCAGACCAAGACCACGTCGGGCACTCGAACTTCCGGTCAGTTCGACAATGCCTGGATTCAAGCGGTGACCGGAAACATGACCTGGCGTTTTTGATGCCTGCAATCGAAAAAAACGACTAAATCCATGGAGCACACACCACAATGAATCTGTCCCGAAAATTACTCATCGGCGTTACATTGACCAGCCTGTTGCTCGGCGGTTGCACCTCGAAAGTCACGGAAAAAGACCAGTACTCAGGCTACCTCTCGAATTACAACAACCTGCAGCAAGTCACCACCACCAGCGGCGAAACCGCGATGCGCTGGGTGAGCCCGTCGTGGAATCCGAATGCCTATGACACCGTGGCGTTCAACAAGCTGGAGCTGTACCCGTCGCCGCAGCCCAACGAGCGGGTCAACCGGCAAACCCTCGATGACCTCCAGAACTACATGACCACCAAGACCAAAGGCATCCTCGGTCAGAAATACCGCGTGGTCTCTACCGCAAAACCAGGCTCGAAGACCCTGATCATGCGCGCGGCGATCACCGGGGTTAACGCTGAAAACGAAGGCATGAAATGGTATGAAGTGATTCCGGTCGCCGCCGTCGTCGGTGGTGTATCCGCTGCCAGTGGCCACCGCGATCAGGACACCACGTTGTTTATCGAGGCCGAGTTCATCGACGCCAGCAATAACCAGACCGTGGCCAAAGTCGTGCGCAAAGTCTTCGGCAGCACCCTGGAAAACGCCAGCCAGAAGATCACCGCCCAGGACTTCAAGGCGGCCATCGACAAACTGGGTACTGATTTGCAGGCATTCATCCGTTAAACACCGGCCCCTTGCAGGAGCTGTGTAGGAGCTGTGTAGGAGCTGTGTAGGAGCTGTCGAGTGAAACGAGGCTGCGATCTTTTGATCTTGCTTGTAAAAAGATCAAGATCAAAAGATCGCAGCCTCGTTTCACTCGACAGCTCCTACACAGCTCCTACAAGGGTTGTGATGAGGTTACTTCTTCATTCCGACTCTGCGCCGCATGTCGGCGGTGATTGCTTGCCGGGTTTTCTTCAGGTCTGCCCAAGGCTCATCGCCCACTTCCGCCAGTCGCTCCTGCACGTTGTGGATGTTCCACTGATTACCGCCTTTCAATTCGGCCACTTCTTCGCGAAAGATCGGCACCGACACCGGCAGCCCTTCGCGGGTCCGTGCGGCATACGCGCAGATGGTGGTGGCGCCCAGACCGTTGCGCAGGTAATCGATGAAGATCCGCCCGACCCGGTTCTTCGGCCCCGACACCGCGGAAAAGCGCTCCGGCAGCAACTTGGCCATGTGGCTGACAATCGCATGACTGAAATCCTTCACCTCGTCCCAACCGAGCTTGCGGGTCAGCGGCACGACCAGGTGAATCCCCTTGCCGCCGCTGGTCTTGAGAAAGGCCTTCAGCCCCAGTTCATCAAGTACCGACAGCGTCAGTTGAGTCGCCTCGACCATGCTTTTCCACGGCAGCGCCGGGTCCGGGTCGAGGTCGAGGACGAAGCGGTCAGGCTTGTCGAGGTTATCTGTGGTGGCGTTCCAGGTGTGCAGCTCCACCGTGCTCATCTGCACGGCGCCAATCAGGGCTTCGGCGTTGTTGATGATCATCACTGGTTGACCGGTGACGTCCTTGTCCAGCGTGGTGATCCCGGGAATGGCCAGGCGCTCGGCGTTTTTCTGGAAGAACAGCTCGCCGGCGATGCCGTCCGGGGCGCGCACCAACGCCACTGGCCGGTCCTTGAGCTCGGGCAAGATCCATTCGGCGACGCTGGCGTAATACTCCGCCAGTTGCACTTTGGTGGTGCCGCTGCTGGCGTCGATCACCCGGTCCGGATGGGTGATGCGCACCTTGCCTTCGCCGAGGCCGATTTGTGAGGGCGCGGGCGCTGACTTGGCCGGTTTCTTTTTCGCCGCGGCGGCCGGTTTCTCTGCGGCGGCTTTCTTGCTGGTCTGGGCTTTCACGGCTTTCGGACGCTCCTCAGTGATGTCTTCGGCGGGCTTGTCATCGCGCAGGCCATGGAACACCGCATGGCGCACCGACCCATCCTTGGTCATCTCGGCGAACGCGACTTCGGCGAGCAAAACCGGTTTGAGCCAATGCACGCCCTTGGCGTCAAAACCGGTGGGCGGATTGACCACCGCTGGCTTCTTCACTTGCAACGGTTTCAGCTGTTCGTAGATGTGCTTGAGCGTGGTCTCGTTGAACCCCGTGCCGACCTTGCCGGCGTAACGCAACTCGCCGCTGTCTCGGTCGTGCAACCCCAGCAGCAACGCACCGAAGGCATTGCGCGCACCTTTCGGATCGGTGAAACCGACCACGACGAATTCCTGCCGATGCTTGCACTTGAGCTTGATCCAGTCGTTGCTGCGACGTGACACGTAAGGCGACCCCAGGCGCTTGCCGATCAACCCTTCCATTTGCATCTGGCAGGCGCTGTTGAGCAAGGCTTCCGGCTCTTCGCCGAACGCATCGGAGAAACGCAGCAGCGGGTTTTCATTGGGTTTGAGTACCGTTGCCAGCGCGACCCGCCGCTCCTCGACCGGCACCTCGCGCAGGTCCACGCCATTGAGGTAAGGCATGTCGAACAGGTAGTAAACGATGTTGCCACTGCGATTGGCTTCGAAGGCATTTTGCAGCGCCTGGAAGTCCGGCACGCCCTGCTCGTTGGCCACCACCATTTCACCGTCAAGCCAGGCAGATTCGAGGCCCAGCGCGGCCAACGCCTCGGCCTGTTTCGGCAGTTTGTGGGTCCAGTCGTGGCCGTTGCGGGTGAAGAGTTTCACTTCGTCGTGGTCGACGCGCGCCATGATCCGGTAGCCGTCGAACTTGATCTCATAGCTCCACTCGCCCTGCGGGGCTTTTTCCACCAGCGTCGCCAGTTCCGGCTTGAGCTGGTCGGGCAACTTGGCCTTGTGCGCCCCGGTGAGTTGCGCTGACTGTTCTTTCGGCGTGACCTTGCGCGCAGGCTTCTTGACCGGTTTGGGTTTGTCGGCAGTTTTGGCCTTCCTGGGAACGATGGTTCGGTCGCTCAGCACGCTGCCCGGCTCGGCGACGACCACGTCGTAATCGCTTTCGGGTTTCGCCGCGCTGTCCTGATGCTTGATCAGAAACCATTGCTCCTGCTTGCCCGGCATGTGCGTGCGCACCAGGTTCCACAGGCCGCCGAGTTTCTCGCCTTGCAGCTCGAACTTGAGCTTGCCCTTGGCATAGGCCTTGGCCGGATCCTCCTGCGGGATCCACACGCCCCGGTCCCAGACAATCACGTCGCCAGCGCCGTAATGCCCTTGGGGAATGCTGCCTTCGAACGTGGCGTAATCGATCGGATGGTCTTCAACGTGGACCGCCAGGCGTTTGACCTTGGGGTCCAGCGATGGGCCTTTGGGCACTGCCCAACTCTTCAATGCGCCGTCGAGTTCCAGGCGAAAGTCATAGTGCAGGCGCGAGGCATCATGCTTCTGAATACAGAACTGCAAGGCATGGTCTTTCGCGGTTTTCTTGCCCGAGCGTTTCGCGGCGGGTTCAGAGGTCGCCGAGAAATCGCGCATGCGGTTGTAGTCGTCCAGATTCTTGCTCATGGCGCACCTGCTGATTCAACGCTGCCTCCAATGCCGGAGCCGATGCGCGTGACGATCAAGGCCACGACTGCAATCCGCTCCACCCGTTGATAGCCGGGGGTCAGCAATTCTTCGCCAAACACGTCGGGATCGAGTTCGCGGTAGGTCCAGCCGAACATCGGTGACTCGAGACGCGGAGTCAGCGCCTCGAGAAACGGATCCTGGCCATCGATCATTGCTACCCCGGTGTACAACACCAAAGAGCCTCCGGGCGCCAGGCGATACAGCGCTTGCTCGACAATGCGCAACGACAATTGCTCACCGAATTCGCCGCCGCCATGGCGGTAAGCACGCTCGGCGGGGTCGGCCATGTACGGCGGATTGGCGACGATCAGGTCGAACTGGCCGTCGACATCCTGCAGCACGTCGCTGGCCTCGACCGTGACGTTAGCGACTTCGGCCAGCGCCGCGTTGACCGCCGTCAGGCGCAGCGCCGCCGGGTTGATGTCGACGGCCAGCACCTCGGCTTCACGGCGTGCGCGGGCAATCACAATCGCCCCGACGCCCGCGCCGCAACCAATGTCGACGGCGCGTCTGATCGGCGCGAAGGTTTGCTGCAGATGGGCGTGAATCAGCTGCGCGAACCGGTAGGAGTCCGGGCCGAAGAACACCGCATCGGCGGCTTCCGTGGGGAACCCCGAGTGCACGAACAGCAGGTCATCCAGGCTGGACCAGCGCACGCGGCTTTTCAGTCGACCATTGCTTTCTTGAAGGACGCCCGCCTGTTGTAACTGCAACTGTTCATCCGTCGACAGCAGACCCGGTTCGAATGAGCGCGACCAGCCGAACACATCGCGCAGGGTCCGGGCGTTCTGCCCAAAGGCTCGGTCATTGACCCGCTGATGGGTAAGCGGCGTCGGGGTGATGAACCGGTAGCCATCGGCCTGCAAGCGGCGCCCCAGTTGCACCAACGCCAGATCGGCCGCGCCCAGTTGCTCTTCCTGATTCATGCCGTGCTCCCTATCGCAGGCTGGATTTGAGTTCGATGAACCGTCGCGTGGCCATCAGGCCGGCCGGATGGGAGTGTCGATGGGCCGAGAGCCACGCAATCAACACCGGCATCTGCTCGTGTGCGGCAAGCCCCTCCAGCGAGGTGTTCAGGCTCTGGATATCCGGATCGTTGTCGGGCACTGGCAGTTCCGTCGCAACCGAAGTGCCCCGGCGAACCGCTGCGGCTGAACGCTCAGGCGTCCAGCCGTCGGCGATCCAGTCATGCAGCAGCTGTTTTTCATAAGGGCTGAACACCCCGAACATCGCGGCACCATCGCCCTCGATCAACTGCCAGAAACGGCTGGCTTGCGGGTCTTGCTGACGTTTGATCCAGCCTTTGTTTTCCATGGCGGTGAGGAAGCCTGGCAACTGCTCCGGCGCCGATAACCATTGGTTAACGGTCTTGCCTTCAAAACGGCAATAGTCGGAATGCATGTGCTGGCCGAACGGGCGCTTGCGCTCAAGCATGTTGAGCAACTCGGTGTCGAGGTCGAACGATTCGATGATCGCGCGACTGCCCTGCCCCAGATCGTTGAGCCGATAACCCAGCGCCACCCGGCGCAGGAAGTCTTCGCGATCACCTTCCACCGGCAGCAGTTGCAGCACCGACTGCACGGCTTTGTGCGCATGGCCGGTGCTGGCGTTGTCGATGGTCACGTGCAGGGTGAAGTAGTACGGATCGATGCCCAGTTCGCTGAGTTCATAGGCGCTGATCAGCAAATGCAGGGGCAGTTGTTCGTAGCCGAGGTTGTAGCCGATCACCTCCGGCAGAAACTCGTCGGCGGATTCGCCCAGCGCCAGTTGTATCGCGCCTTGCAGGTAATGCTCGTCGGCGATCACCCCGGTGTCTTGCAGGCCATGTTCGGCGAGCAGTTTGCGGTAGATCACCACGTGATTCTGCGCCGGGTTGCCGTCGCCCAGTTCCTCGAGGTAAGTGCAAATCAGCCCTTCGAAACGCGGGTCGCGCCATTGACGCAACAGGCCATACAGCCAGGCGCCGTCAACCAGTTTGGTCGGGGCCACGGCTTGCAGGAAAAACAGCGCGTGCGCCTTGTTGGTGAAGAACTGGCGTGGTCCGCCTGCCTTGCGTTGTTGCAGGTAGTCGGCGTATTGGCGGGCAACCTCGACGCTGTGCTGTTCGACGAACGATTGCAGGGCCGACAGGTCCGTCGGCATCTCCTGAGGCAGGTCGGTGGCGTGTTCGATCTGCGTCTCGAGAAAGCTTCGGGCGAGTGCGCGCCGTTGCTTGGGGTCATCGCCCAGCAGCAGTTGCTCGTAGGCCTGTTTCAGGCTTCCGGCGTCCGGGATCGGGTGTTCGTCGGCAGTCCGCGATTCAAGTCGTGTCAGGGCAGTCATGGGCGCATCTCTCGGTCTCAGGCCAGTGGCAGGACGCTGAATCAACAGGTCTCTACATCAGCAGAGCGATTTGCCGGGATAAAAATTCAATTGGCGTTGAATTTGCCCTGACGGACGGGCTTGCGCGGGCGGCGCCCGGCTGGCGTGCCGGGCATATACTCAGCGGGTGTTGACTCATCTTCGGAGAGCAATCATGCGAACGGTGCACGTCATCGAGCAAGCGTCGGCGCCGGTGAATGTCGTGGGCGAAGCGATCACGATTCTAGCGGGCGGCGATCTGAGCAAACCGTTTGAAATGCATATTCAGGAAGGCGTGCAAGGCGGAGGTCCGCCGCCGCACTTTCATCCGTGGGACGAGGCATTCTACGTGGTCGACGGCCAGGTCGAAGTGACCGTGGCGGGCAAATCCACCACGGTGTCGGCCGGGGGGTATGTGCATATTCCCGGTGGGTCGATTCATGCCTACAAGAACATCAGCGCCACGGCGAAAATGATCGGTGTGGTGTCCGATCCGCGGGGTGGCCAGTTCTTTGCGGCGGTGGATCGGCTGAGAGTGCCTGAAGATCTGCCCCGAATTCTCCAGATAGCCGAAGAACACGGCGTCATCTTCCTGATCCCAAATTCCCCACACTCCCCACAACCCCCACACTCCCTGTAGGAGCTGTCGAGTGAAACGAGGCTGCGATCTTTTGACTTTGATTTTTTAAAGAACAAGATCAAAAGATCGCAGCCTCGTTTCACTCGACAGCTCCTACACAGCTGCTACAGGGTTCGGTGTCAGGCAACGCCACCCTTGGCCTGTTGCTCCAGATGCACTTGCAGCTCCGGTTCAATGCCCAGCGCAGCCGCCAGTTCATCCAGATAATTGCGCTCGGCATCCTGCTGATCGTCCACCAGCATCACACTGGCCAGGTACATTTCCGCCGCCATCGCCGGATCGGTCGCCGACTGCGCCACATCGGCAGCATCCAGCGGCCGGGCCACTTCGTCATCCAGCCACTGCTGCAGCTCCGGATCATCGGTGTGGCGGCCGATTTCAGTGCTGATCATCTGCTTTTCGGAGTCATCGATCCGGCCATCAGCCTTGGCCGCCGCAATCAACGCGCGCAGGACCGCATGGCTGTGGTCTTCGACTTCCGGGCCGGACAACAGATCTACGGTGCGCGGTGCCTGTTGTGGCGCTGCCGCCTGACTGCGTTGCCACGCCTGATACGCCTGGAAGGCCATCATCCCGAGGGACGCCAGCGCGGCATAATTGGTGCCGCCACCCGAGCGGGTCCGGGTCGAGCCGCCCAGGGGTGAGCCGCCGCCCAGCAGCCCACCAAGCAAACCACCCAATCCGCCACCGCCCGCACTTGAACCGGCGCCACCACCCAACAGGCCGCCCAGCAACCCACCCAGGCCGCCACCGATGCCACCCTGAGCGGACGCGCCACCCTGTTGCGCCCCGGAGCCCTGGCCGGCCCGCAGGAGTTGTTCGAGCAAATCGCTGGTGTTCATGACGACGTCCTCATCGATGGGAGTGACCCGGTCAGGCAACAATAGTCCTCGCCACTAAATGCGCCACCACCGTTTGGCTGACATGACATCGACCCAACTGGCGGAGAAAACGGGACAAACTTCTTGCTCGCCTGAGGTGCCGCTTTTAAGTGAAGAGTCTTGTAGATTAATCCGAAGTATTTCTTGGCGGCCCAGCTAAGATTTACTGACGGTGAACCTTATTCCCGGATTTCCGGTCGATACCTGCAACCGAACCGGTTTGCCGCCGCCCTCGATGATGAGGGTGATGACTGGCTTGCTTCACTTTCTGGAGAACGCCCCCGTGATATCCACCCTACACATCGCCAGGCTCAAAGCATGGGGCGCCCATGGTTTTACCGCCACCGGCGTGGTCACTGCCTTCCTCGCCACCCTCGCCCTGCTGGAGAACCAGGCCACCAACTGCCTGCTGTGGCTGGGCGTGGCCCTGATCGTCGACGGGCTGGACGGTGCCCTGGCGCGCAAGGTCAATGTGCAATCGGTGCTGCCGAGTTTCGATGGATCGATCCTCGATCTGGTGATCGACTACCTGACGTATGTGTTCATCCCCGCGCTGTTCATCTATCGCTACATTCCGTTGCCGGACTACACGCTGCTGCTGACCGTGTCGCTGATTCTGGTTTCGTCGCTGTTCTGCTTCTGCAACGTCAACATGAAAAGCAAGGACAACTACTTCCAGGGCTTCCCCGCCGCGTGGAACGTCGTGGCCCTGTGCCTTTACATCATCGCCCCGTCGCCGTGGATTACCTTCCTGACCGTCATCGGCCTGGCGTTGTTGACCGTGACGCGAATGAAATTCCTGCACCCGTTCCGCGTGCGCAAGTTCATGCCGATCAACATCGCCGTGACGGCCATCTGGTTGCTGTGCAGCTTGTCGCTGGTGGTCAACCATCCGGTCATCAACCCAATGGTCATGGGCCTTTGGCTGCTGATGTCGGCGTACTTCCTCGGTATCTGCATCTGGCGCACCGCCATGGAGTGGTTTGACGGATCGCGCCACAAGTAACGCGGCATGGCCATCCATATCGTTCGACTTGGCTCACCCCGCACGCCCGATGAAGGCCTGCGGATCGGCACGGTACGCCGCCCGCCTCGCGGGGTACCGAAGGCCGAGTTTGCCAGTCGGGATTTTTATGATGTGTGGCAGCCGCTGCTGTCGCCTAGCGCCGAACTGGTGGCCGAAGCCAAAGCGGCCGAGGATGAGAAGGCCTGGGAGGCCTTTCGGCGCAAATTCAAGGCGGAAATGAACCATCCCGCGCCCAATCAATTGCTGGACCTGCTGGCTGCCCTCTCCCATCAAACCTCGCTGGCGGTGGGCTGTTATTGCGAGGAAGAGGCGCATTGCCATCGTTCCGTATTGCGCGAGCTGCTTGAAGCACGCGGCGCAAAAGTTCTCTAGAAAGACCAAACACCTCCCCCTGTAGGAGCTGTCGAGTGAAACGAGGCTGCGATCTTTTGACTTTGATTTTTAACAACAAGATCAAAAGATCGCAGCCTCGTTTCACTCGACAGCTCCTACAGGACGTTGATCATGGTCAATACTCAAGGGATTGAATGCCTGTTGAATGACCAATGTCTCTTCGTTTCTCCACGGGAGGTTTGCCATGTCGGGTCAATCACGCTTCATGCTGGTCGCCTCGCCACTGATGGAGCACAGCCCCGCCTTCGACAGAGCCGCGGCGCTGGCCAAGGCCGAAGACGCAGCGTTGCACATCGTGGCTTTCGATTACCTGGAAGGCCTGGCCACCGCCAGCATGGTCAACGAAAAAGCCCTGGAACAGATACGCCTGGGCTACGTCGATCGACACCGCCAGTGGCTTGAGGAGCAGGCCCGCCCCTTGCGCAAGATCGGTGTCCACGTCACCACCGAAGTGGCATGGGTCGAAAAACCGCTGGAAGAAATCCTGATTCACCTCAAAGAACAGCCGATGGACGTGTTGATCAAGGCGCTGGAGCACGAATCGCTGCTGTCGCGGCTGATGTTCACCCCGCTCGACGTGCATTTGCTGCGCGAATGCCCGGTGCCGCTGCATTTCGTCAGCCACGCGGTTCACGCCCTGCCACGCCGGATCGTCGCGGCGGTCGACCCTTTCCATCGCGATGACCACTACAAAACCTTCAACGACCGGATCCTTCACGAAGCGGCGAAACTGGCGAGCGCCTGCAACGCCGAGCTGGATGTGGTCTACGCCTACGACCTGTCATCCATCAGCGCCGACGAGTTCGGCTTCGACAACGGTTCGGCGTTTTTCAGTTCCGGCAAGGCCAAGACCCTGTTCGACTACCAGGAAGACGCCTTCAACGAATTGGCCGAGCGCAACGGCATCGCGCCGGAGCAGCGGCACATGATCATGGGCAACCCGGCCAAGGTATTGACCCGTTATGCCGATGCCTATGACGTCGATGTGATTGTCATGGGCCGGGTCGGCCATCGCGGCTTGGGCCGGCTGATCGGCAGCACGGTGGAGCATTTGCTGTACAAAATGCCGTGCAGCGTGTGGGTGGTGTACACCGAGCGGGTGGATGAGTGAGCCTCTTCCAGACACCGCATCCCCCTGTAGGAGCGAGGCTTGCCCGCGAAGACGGAGTATCAGTCGACAAAGATGTTGCCTGACACTCCGTCTTCGCGGGCAAGCCTCGCTCCTACAAGGTTTTGTGGTGTCCTGGTTAGCGCCGGGTGATCACCACTTCGAGGTATTCACTCGGCACCACCAGCGATTTCTCTCCCGCCCTGTTCATCTTGTTGATCAGTCCGGTCAGGTCGCTTTCCAAGGCCTGGCCACTCTCGGGTGGCAGCGCCGCGAAGGCTTTGTGGACCGGGCCGTACCAGGTGCGGAAAGTGTCAATAAAGTGCGCCGCCGAGCGATAACGGAAGTTGAAGGTGCGTTTCGTCACCTGGACCTGGAAGTCGCGCTCATCGAAGTGCGTGTGCAACCAGGCTTCGGTTCCCCAGTTTGAAGGCGGTTGCGCGCCTGCTGGTGGCGGCAGATGACGCCCCAGGGTCTTGAACATCTGGCCGACAAAGCCTTCCGGCGTCCAGTTGGCCAGGCCAATGCGGCCGCCGGGGCGACACACTCTGGCCAGTTCCGAAGCCGCTTTGGCCTGATCCGGCGTAAACATCACACCGAAGGTCGAGAGCACGGCATCGAAGCTGGCGTCGTCGAACGGCAGCGCCTCGGCATCAGCGACCTGGAAGGTCACCTCCAGGCGTTCCGCCCGGGCCCGGTCATCGCCGCGTTCGAGCAGCGCGGCGACGTAGTCGGTCGAGGTGACGTTGCAGCCACGGCGGGCGGCGGCGAGCGTCGCATTGCCGTTGCCGGCTGCCACGTCCAGCACACGCTCGTCGCAGAGCAAGTCACAGGCTTCGGCCAGTTGCTCGCCGACAATCTGCAGGGTGGTGCCGATGACGGCGTAGTCGCCGCTGGCCCAGGAGGCCATCTGGCGGTTTTTCAGGGCAGTGAGATCAATGGGTGTACTCATTAAGTCAGCTCCGTACGGGTTGGAACGCTGCCCCGGCTTATTCCGCCGTGGTGGGATCGATAATGCTCGTGACTTGGGAGATGCGGTTGGCCGGGAATCCGCTCTGCCTGGCGTGTTCCTGGATCAGCGCTTCGCTCGGCGCGATGTACACGCAGTACAACTTGTCGCCCGTGACATAACTCTGAAGCCACTGCACCTCCGGCAAATCGCGCAGCGTCCGGCAGGACTTTTGCGAAGCCGCTTTCAAATCCCTTTCTGACAGTGTTCCAGCACCTGGGATCTCGCGTTCTATGACGAACTTTGGCATGGCAACCTCTCATTCTTGTTATTGATGACAGGGTCGGCAGTGGCCCTGTGTGCAAACTATCGCTCTGGCGCGGGCCGGCGTCCTGCCCGATCGTCGGCCAGTACTGTCCGATCGTCCGGAGCTTTCGCGGACGGCCGAGACAGGCTCACAATCAGAAAACATTTGCCCACGCGGGTAACGCACCATGGATGCCCTGTCCCAAACCCTGCGAGTCGTCCACCTGGTCGGCGCGATTTTCATCAATGCCAGGTTCTCCGCGCCCTGGTGTTACCAGTCGCCCAGCGCCGACACCGCCGCGCCGTTTCTGGAGCCCGGCGCGGAACGGGTGGTGATCTTCCACTTGATCACCGAAGGCACGTGTTATGTGGAGTTGGGCGACGATCCGCCGCTGCTGCTGACCGCTGGCGATGTGGTGGTGTTTCCTCAGGGCGACGCCCATCGCATGAGCTCGCAACCCGGGCTGACGCCGGTCACCGGCAAGCGCCTGGACGTGGTGCTGGCGCGCCGTCCCCGGCAACTGAGCTACGGCGGTGGCGGCGCGGTCACGCGTCTGGTGTGCGGTTATCTGGCGTGCGATACACGGTTGGCGGGCATGTTGCTGACCGGTTTACCAGCCGTGGTCCGGGTCAATGTGCGCGGCTCGAATGCGGGTATGTGGCTGGAATCTTCGGTTCGTTACGCGCTGGCCGAAGCACGCTCGCCCAGGCCCGGCGGCGAAGGTGTGCTGGCGAAACTGGCCGAGGTGTTGTTCATCGAGGTGTTGCGCCTGTACATGAACGAACACGGTGAAGGCCGGACCGGTTGGCTGGCCGGTGTCGGCGACCGAATCGTCGGTGCCGCCCTGAATGCGTTGCACAAAAAACCCTGTCACGCCTGGACCCTGGATGAGCTGGCGCGGACCGCCGGGACATCAAGGTCGGTGTTGGCGGAGCGCTTTGCGCAATTGGTGGGGAGTTCGCCGATGCAGTATTTGACGCAATGGCGGATGTTGCTCGCGGCCAACCTGTTACGCAGCAGTAACAGTTCGTTGATGCGAATTGCCGAAGAGGTGGGCTACCAGACCGACACGGCGTTCAGCCGGGCCTTTCGTCGAGAGTATGGAGCGCCTCCAGCAGCGTGGCGGCGCAATCAGGAGAAAAGACCAATGGCCCACGGCGCGCAGCCTGTGAGCCATTGATGTCGAGGGTTACGCGGAAGGTGCCTTGGCCTCTTCCAGCAGTTGCTGAATCATTTTCTCCTGGGTTTCGTAGGCGCCTTCACCGAAGTGGGTGTAACGCACCTGGCCCTTGGCGTCGATCAGGTAGTGAGCGGGCCAGTACTGGTTGTCGAAGGCGCGCCAGATCGCGTAGTTGTTGTCGATGGCCACCGGGTAAGTGATGCCGAGCTTCTTCACCTGATCCTTGACGTTGTCGATGATGCGCTCGAAACCGTATTCAGGGGTGTGGACGCCGACGACCACCAGACCATCCTTCTCGTATTTCTTCGCCCAGTCCTTCACGTACGGCAAGGTGTGCTGGCAGTTGATGCAGTCGTAGGTCCAGAAGTCCACCAGCACCACTTTGCCTTTGAGCGAATCATTGCTCAGCGCTGGCGAGTTCAGCCATTGCACGGCGCCGGACAGCGACGGCATGGCGCCTTGGGCGTTGTCCAGGGAGTCGGCCTTGACCTTGCTGACGAAGTAATCGACGACTTTCGGCACGTTTTCCATCACGCCTTTTTCGAGGCTGCTGACGCCTTCGGACGAGGTGCTGGCCAGCAGTGTCCTGTCGGCACCTGTGGAAATCACCGCCACGGTGGCCAACACGGCAACACCGGCACCACGACGCAACCAACCGGTGACCGGGATCGACGCTTTCAAGCGATTGACCAGGCCGCGACCGGCGAAGAGCAAGGTGCCCAGGGACAACGCGCTGCCCAGACCATACGCCAGCAGCAACAGGCTGGTCTGGGCGTTGGCGCCTTGCAGCATGGCGCCGGTGAGGATTACGCCGAGGATCGGACCGGCGCACGGTGCCCAGAGCAGTCCGGTGGCAACGCCGATCATCACCGAACCCAGCGGGCCGGACATTTTGCGGGTGTCGGGGTCGAGGCGATTGCCCAGCGCCACGAAGGGACGGGCCAGCCAGTCACCGACACGAGCAGAAATCAGCGACAGGGCAAACAACCCCATCACGAAGAGCGCGACGTGGCGACCGGTATTGTTGGCTTGCACCACCCATTCGCTGCTGACCACGGCCAGGCTGGAGATCAGGGCGAAGGTCAGGACCATGCCGCCGAGGGTGAGCAGGATGGATGAACGCGTGCGTTTGACCCCGGCGAACAGGAACGGCACGACCGGGAGGATGCAGGGGCTGAGGACGGTCAATATGCCGCCCAGGAAAGCGATGAGAAACATGGTAATCACCTTGAAATAGGGAGGGACGACACACCACCCATCCCCCCTGTGGGAGCGGGCTTGCTCGCGAAGAGGCCAGTACATTCAAAATGAATGTCGACTGACACTCCGCTTTCGCGAGCAAGCCCGCTCCCACAGGGGATGGGTGGTGGGCTCAAAACAGGCATCACGCCGTCTGGCTTTCCAGTTGCTGACCTTGCGGCGTACGACTGGAACCATCCTCAGCCAGGAAGGCATGGCCGCTCTGCTCCGCCACCGGCGTCAGCTGAAAGCAGGTCGCGCTGCCACAGCTTTTCTGCTCAACAGCGGCATTGGCATGGGCCGCCGCGCCGGCGACGGAGAAAGCAACAGCGGTCAAGAAGCGAGTGACGTTTTTCATGGTGTTCTTCCTGTTTCAAAGGGGATTGGCAATCGGTCAGCGAATGACTCAGTTGTCCGCGTTGCAGCCGTCAGCAAATTTGCGGTAATCCAGCACCTGGGTTTTGTGCTGGGAATCCAGGTAGGTCAGCTGGGCATTCACGATCCCGCAGGCAGGCGCAGCGTCTTCTTTCAGCGACACCACTTTCTTGATGTCCAGGTGGGTGCCGTAGGAGTAGGTTTTGGCGTTGACATCGGCGGCTTCGGCGCGGGCCGACAAGGTGCAGATGTTCAGGGCGGCAAACAGGCAAGCGGCGTAGATGGCTTTGGTGTTCATGGTGATTTCCTCAAGGCTTCAATGGGTAGATCGTTCAATCGAGAAGAGGCGGTGTGGGTTGCCTCGATGGAACCCATTAGAAGCTCGCGAGGTATCTCGTCTGTGTCGAAAACAGCCGCGTGTAAATCGGTACGTATCAAAGTCGGCCCCTGATACAGAGCGATACAAAACCCCCGAAAAATCGCATTTTTGCGTTCGCGTGTATCCGCTGCCACGCCAGATACACTGCAATACAAAGGGCTGCGGGCGAGCGGGCCAAGGCTCGATAGACTGCGCAACATCCCCCATTGATAGAGGCTTGGCCCCATGGAACACGTCGATCACATTCTCATCGTGGACGATGACCGCGAGATCCGGGAACTGGTAGGCAACTACCTCAAGAAGAACGGCCTGCGCACCACGGTCGTCGCCGACGGGCGCCAGATGCGCACGTTTCTTGAGTCCACGCCGGTGGACCTGATCGTGCTCGACATCATGATGCCGGGCGACGACGGCCTGATGCTTTGCCGCGAGTTGCGCGCCGGCAAACACAAGGCCACGCCGGTACTGATGCTCACCGCCCGCAACGACGAAACCGACCGCATCATCGGCCTGGAAATGGGCGCCGACGATTACCTGGTCAAGCCGTTCGCCGCCCGTGAATTGCTCGCGCGAATCAACGCCGTTTTGCGCCGCACGCGGATGCTGCCGCCGAACCTGGTGGTCACCGAAAGCGGCCGCCTGCTGGCGTTCGGCCGCTGGCGCCTGGACACCTCGGCCCGCCACTTGCTGGATGAAGACGGCACCATGGTCGCGCTCAGCGGCGCCGAATACCGATTGCTGCGGGTATTCCTCGATCACCCGCAACGGGTACTCAACCGTGACCAGCTGCTGAACCTGACCCAGGGCCGCGACGCCGATCTGTTCGACCGCTCCATCGACTTGCTGGTCAGCCGTTTGCGCCAGCGCTTGCTGGACGATGCCCGCGAACCGGCCTACATCAAAACCGTGCGCAGCGAAGGCTATGTGTTTTCGCTGCCGGTGGAAGTACTCGGTGCGCCGTCATGAACCTGTCGCTTCGTTGGCCACGCACCCTCGCCTCACGGTTGTCGCTGATCTTCCTGGTCTGCCTGATCCTGGCGCAGGCGCTGTCCTTCGGCGCGCAGTATTACGAGCGTTACGAAAGCGCGAAAAACACCATGCTCGGCAACCTGGAAACCGACGTCTCGACTTCCATTGCCATCCTCGACCGCTTGCCGGCCGAAGAACGCATGAGCTGGCTGAAACAACTGGATCGGCGCAATTACAGTTATCTGCTCAATGAAGGTTCGCCGGGCACCCGCATGGAAGACATGCCCATCGCGATGACCTCGATCAAAGACGCCATCGGCAAGGATTACCCGATGACCGTGACCGACATTCCCGGCCCGCAGAAACACTTTCAGGTGCACCTGAAACTCGCGGACGGCAGCCCCGTGACCATCGATGTGCGTCCGACCATGGTGGCGCTGTCGCCGTGGTTACCCATCGTGTTGCTGGGTCAGTTGGCGCTGATGATCGCCTGCACCTGGCTGGCCGTCAGAATCGCCATCCGCCCCCTCACCCGCCTCGCCGAAGCCGTGGACAACCTTGATCCCAACACCCACGCGGTGCACCTGGATGAAAAAGGCCCGACCGAGGTCGCCCACGCCGCCATCGCCTTCAATTCGATGCAGGCGCGGATCGCCGCGTACTTGAAGGAACGCATGCAACTGCTGGCGGCGATTTCCCACGACCTGCAAACCCCGATCACCCGCATGAAACTGCGCGCCGAATTCATGGACGACTGCCTCGAAAAAGACAAACTGTGGAACGACCTCGGCGAGATGGAACACTTGGTGCGCGAAGGCGTGGCGTATGCCCGCAGCGTGCACGGCGCCACCGAAGAAAGCCGCCGCACCGACCTGGATTCGTTCCTCGACAGCCTGGTGTTCGACTACCAGGACATGGACAAAAACGTGCAATTGGGTGGCAAAAGTGGCGCGGTGATCGACACCCGACCGCATGCCCTGCGGCGGGTGCTGGTGAACCTGACGGATAACGCACTGAAGTTCGCCGGGGCCGCTGAATTGTGGGTGGAAGCGAAAAACGGCAGCCTGTCGGTGAAGGTCATGGATCGCGGCCCGGGCATTGCCGAAGAGGAACTGGCGCACGTGATGGAGCCGTTTTATCGGGTAGAGAATTCGCGCAACCGCAGCACCGGCGGCACCGGCCTGGGGCTGGCGATTGCGCAGCAATTGGCGTTGGCGCTCGGGGGATCGTTGACGTTGAGCAATCGTGAGGGCGGCGGTTTGTGTGCGGAGTTGAAGCTGCCGATTTAGCTTTTGTAGGAGCGAGGCTTGCCCGCGAAGAACGATGACGCGGTTCTCGATTAAAACCGTGTAACGCCCTTCGCGGGCAAGCCTCGCTCCTACAAACGGCCCAATGGCGATGGAAAGTCTTTATATTGTCGGACACAGTCGTGCGCACCCGATAGCAACCGACACTTATATGGATATTGGCGAATGGATGACAACAGAAGGCCCATCAAGACGCGCTCTGCGGGCTGGGCGAAACACATCACCGACCTCCTGGTGAAAAGAGACATCTCCCCCAATCAGATCTCCGTCGCCAGCATCGCCTTCGCGCTCGCCGGGGCGGTGGCGCTGAACATCGATAACGGGCTCATCGGCTCGATCCTCTGCGCCGTCGGCATTCAATTGCGCCTGCTGTGCAACCTCTTCGACGGGATGGTGGCGATCGAGGGCGGCAAGAAGTCCGACATCGGCAGCCTCTACAACGAATTCCCCGACCGCATCGCCGACAGCCTGCTGATCGTCGCGCTGGGGTATGCCATCGGCTACGCCGATCTTGGCTGGTTCGCGGCGCTGGCGGCGGCACTGACGGCGTATGTCAGGGTGTTCGGCGGCTCGATTGGCCTGAAGCAGAGTTTCATCGGCCCGATGGCCAAGCAACACCGAATGGCCGTGATGACGGTGGCACTGCTGTTGAATGCCGTCGAAGCCAGCGTTTATGCCACTCACTACGTGCTGTTGATCGCGCTGGTCATCATCGCTGCCGGCTCAGCCGCGACCTGCGTCACGCGCACATTGGCCATCTCGCGCCAGCTCAAGGGGAATGCTCATGTGGATCAGTAACGCGCTGATTTCTGTCCTTCGCTTCCTGATCGGCGTCACCGCCCGCTGGGAAAGCCCGCCCGACCTGACACGCCAGCGCATCTATTTCGCCAATCACTCCAGTCACATGGACACCCTGGCAATCATCGCCGCCCTGCCACCGGAAGCCCGGGTGAACGTGAAACCGGTCGCGGCCGCCGACTACTGGGGAAAGAACAAGTTTCTGTCGTACATCTCGCAGAAAGGCCTGAATGCGGTGCTGATCGAGCGTAACCCGGCGCCCGGCGTCAACGTGCTGGAGCCGATTTTCGATGTGGTGCGCGCCGGCCATTCGATCATCATCTTTCCGGAAGGCACGCGCGGCAGCGAGGCGTTGCCCGGTCCTTTCAAATCCGGCCTGTACCGCTTGGCCGAGACATTCCCCGAGGTCGACTTGGTGCCCATCTACCTGGAAAACCTGCATCGCTCCATGCCAAAAGGCAAACACGTGCCGCTGCCCATCATCTGCACGATCCGGATCGGCGACCCGTTGCCGAGGATCAGTGGCGAGGAAAAACAGGTGTTTCTGGATCGGGCGCGTGAAGCGATTGTGAGGTTGTCGGAATGAATCTTGACCAAAAGTTCTTGTGGTTCTTCGGTGCCATTGCCGCCCTGCTGGCGATCGCTTCGATCATCGGCCGGATTCTGGCCAAGCGCGCTAAATCAGAAAGCTCGATGTCGACCATCGAAAACCTCAACCAGCGGGTGAACGCCTGGTGGGGCATGGTCATCATTTTCTTCGTGTCCTACCTGCTGGGCGGGAACGCGACGGTCATTCTGTTTGGCTTCATTTCACTGTTCGCGCTCCGGGAATTCATCACCCTGACGCCGACTCGGCTTGGCGACCATAACGCGCTGTTTTCGGCGTTTTTCATTCTGATCCCGCTGCAATACGTATTGATCGGCACCCACTGGTACTCGCTGTTCACGCTGCTGATTCCGGTGTACGCCTTCCTGTTGTTGCCGGCGATTGCGGTGCTGAGCCAGGACACCGACGCGTTCCTGGAACGGGCGGCCAAGATCCAGTGGGGGGTGATGATTTGTGTCTACTGCATCAGCCATGCGCCGGCCCTGTTGCTGCTGGACCTGGAAGGCTTCAAGGGGCAGAACGCGCTGCTGCTGTTCTATCTCGTGTTCGTCGTGCAGTTGAGTGACGTGTTGCAGTACGTGTTCGGGAAGCTCTTCGGCAAGCACAAGGTTGCGCCGCTGGTAAGTCCGTCGAAAACGGTGGAAGGCCTGGTCGGTGGAGGCCTGTCGGCCACGCTGATCGGCGGGTGCATGTTCTGGATGACCCCGTTCAATTTTTGGCAATCGCTGCTGATGTCGCTGGTGATCGTGGTGATGGGGTTTCTGGGTGGGCTGGTTATGTCAGCGATCAAACGCAGCCTGAGCGCCAAGGATTGGGGGACCATGATCAAGGGCCATGGCGGCATGCTGGATCGGATGGATTCGATCTGCTTCGCGGCGCCGATCTTCTTTCACCTGACGCGGTATTTCTTCTCCGCGCCATAAGTATCCAGACACACCACTCAACCTGTGGGAGCGGGCTTGCTCGCGAAGGCGGTGTGTCAGTCGACAGTGATGTTGCCTGACACGACGCCTTCGCGAGCAAGCCCGCTCCCACAGGGGATATGTGGTGGTTGGGAAATCAAGCAACGATGCCGACCACCCCTTCCCCATGCATCTGCCGCAACAACGCCGCGCCACTCGCCATGAACTCCGGCGATCCAGCGGCCCCCGCTTCCACCGCCAGCCCTTCCAGCTGCGCCTGCCCATCCAGCTCGGGAAACTCCTCGACCCGCTGCAACAACCGCCACGCCAACGGGCTCAGCTCGGAAAATTTCACACTCCAGTCCTCGTCCCGGCGCACCAACAATAATGTGGGTTGAGGCGGTGCAATGTCCGGCTGATGATCCGGCCCCACCAGTTGCACCGGCCACGCATAGGCCAACGGCCAGGCCAGCGGCGACACTTGCAGCGGTCGCTCCAGGATCAACGCCACATCACTCGGCGCCAACGGCTCGGCCTCGGACTGCTGCAACGCCATCTCGACCCATTCGTAATGCGCCAGCTCCACCATGAACGGCGGCCACTCACGCTCACTCAACGCCTGCGGTCCGGAGGCCAGGAACTCGACAAACTCCTGGGCGATTTCGCCGAATTTCGGCGTGCGCGCGCGGTAGTCCCGCAGGAAGATTCGCACCAGCGAGCGCCAATGCTCATCACCGAGAATCTTGATCAGCACCGGAAAGGTGCCGCTGAGCAACAACGACAGGTTGGAAAAAATCAGGTCGCGGTAAACCTGTGCCCGCGCCACATCCATCCCGGCCGGTGGCGCGCAGTGATCGGGATCGCGCAGGTATTGGCCCAGCGTGGATTGCTGTTGAAGCAACGAGTGCTTATCCACGGTTCACCCCCTTCGCTTGCAGACGGCGAATGGTCTGCAATTCGGCCACCAGTTCAGAAAACGCCGGGAAGTTGAAATCCCGCTCCAGCAGCGTCGGTTGCGCGCCAAACCGGGCGTAAGCCTGGGCCAGCAACGACCACACCACCGGTTTCACCGACGCGCCATGGGTGTCGATTTTCAACGTGTCGGATTCATCGAAATGCCCGGCCACGTGCATCGCCACCACCCGGCCCGAATCGATGCCGGCCAGAAAGGTCTGCGGATCGAACCCGTGATTGATCGAGTTGACGTAGACGTTGTTGACGTCCAGCAACAGGTCGCAATCGGCTTCCCGCAGGACCGCGTTGGTGAAGGTCACTTCGTCCATGTCCTGCTGCGGCGCCGCGTAGTAGGACACGTTTTCCACCGCCAGGCGCCGACCGAGAATGTCCTGGGCCTGGCGAATCCGCGCGGCCACGTGATGCACCGCTTCTTCGGTAAACGGCAGCGGCAACAGGTCGTAGAGATGACCGTCATCGCTGCAATAACTCAGGTGCTCGCTGTACAGCGGCACGTTGTAGTGATCGAGGAACACCCGGACTTCCTGCAGAAACCCGACGTCCAGTGGCGCCGGTCCGCCCAACGACAGCGACAAGCCGTGGCAGGACAACGGAAAACGCTCGGCCAGGGCACGCAAGGCATGACCATGGGCGCCGCCGATGCCGATCCAGTTCTCCGGCGCGACTTCCAGGAAGTCGAAATCGCCGGTACGGGCGGCCTGGAGGTCCTTCATTAATCCGCGACGCAAGCCGAGCCCGACGGTCGCTTTCGCTGAGGTGATGGGGGTCTGCATGGTGTCGATCTCGAGGGTTGCCAGTACGGAATCACAGTTAATCCAAGCGGTGTATCGGGGCTGTGTTCCGTAGCGGCAGAAAATCGCGGCGGTTGTATCGCCGGCGGGTCTGTACACACTTCGGTACAGACCCTTCGGCAAGGGTTACGCCAAGTCGTATTTCTCACGTACCAGATGGCCGATGCCGATGCGATCGAGCACGTCCATCGGGCACAGGAAGGTCACGCGGACGGTGCCCGGCAAGCGGCTGATGTCGATCGAGCCGGTGATGGTCGCGCGGTTGAGCACTTCGTCGTATGGCAGACCGGTCACCGCAGCGGCGCGTTTCAAGCCGTTCTCGACAGCAACGTTGAGGTTCTCGCCGCTGCCGATAAAAGTGATCGGGCCGCTCTGTTCGATTTCGTGCTGACCCCAACGCTCGCCCAGTTCGCGGACTTTCTGCCGTTGTTCGGCGCTCATCGGCCGCGCCATTGGCGGCAGATCGTCGAGGTTTTGCAGGAGGATCGGCCCTTCCAGCGTGAGGTTTTTCACCACTTGCACCACCACTTCGGTTTCCCCGGAGCAGTCGGTGGCGTGCCCGGCGATCTCGCCGTTGCCTTGCTGGGCGTGCATGTCGCCCATGTACACACCAGCGCCCGGCACTTTCACCGGGCAGATCAGCACGCAGCCTTCGCGGATCGAGTTGGTGTCCATGTGGCCGTCGGTCTTGGCCGCGTGCAGTTCTTCGCGGGTCATGCCGAAACGGTGCGGTGCGTTGATCAGGTATTGGCCGAAATCGGCGCAGTTGTGCGAATCGGGTAAATCACGGGACGGCGTGGTGCCGATGTTGCCGAGGAACGGGCGCATGTGCGCGGCAACGCCGGGGATGTCGGCGCGAGCCAGGGACAGGATCGAGTGCTGGGCGGCGAATTCCGGCAAGGCCGACATTTGCGAGGCATTGCCGGCCAATCGGTTAGCGACGTCCTGATTGACGGTCAGGCTGACCTGGTTCTGCGCATCGAAGACGATCACGTAGCCATGGCTGAAACGAAACGCGCTGACTTCGGCGCCGCAGTTGTTGCAGCGAATCGACTCCTCGCCAATGCCTTCGACATGACTGGCCGGGTGATCGGTGCCGCACTTGGAGCAGAATTTGGAGACGAACGGGTCGCCGTTGTATCGCCCTTCCACGAAGCTCATGACCCCGGACGAGGTCGCCAGCGAAGTGACGCGCATGCTTTTGATCTTGATCGCCACGGCGTCGCCGACTTCGGCGCCGGCAATGGCCACCGGTTGCGTCACTTCGTGGCCGCCCTCGAAGGCCGGCGTGATCATCGGGCCCCAGCAGCCCGGCGGTGTGCCGGTGATCAGGGTGCCGCCGTCGGCCAGAGGACCGAGCATTGGCTGGCTGGGCCCGATCAGGCCGTTGGTGTACTGATCGACGCGCAGGTGGTTGACGGGTGAAGTGTTGAGGTCGGTTTCAGACGCAAGCGTGGTCATTGGTGTCCCCTTAACGGTGAAAGGCGTAATACGGGGTCACAGTTCATCGCAGATTTGTATCTCGTCTGTGTTCGGCAGCGCCAGGGAATGAAGCGGAATGTATCGGGGCGCAGGTTGGACACAATGCGATACACACCACAAATCCCCTGTAGGAGCTGTCGAGTGAAACGAGGCTGCGATCTTTTGATCTTGCTTTTAAAGATCAAGATCAAAAGATCGCAGCCTCGTTTCACTCGACAGCTCCTACAGGGATTGGTGGTGGTCAGGGAAATGTGGGCTTTCGTCGCTCCAGGCCGCGGCGCACGGGGCTCGGACTAAACTTACTGCACGCGGGACGTGCACAGCGTCCTGTTCATTCCCACGACCACCGCCCAGGGGTGAACGCCTCGATAAACAAGGCCTCTGGACCGTGATCCTGCTGAAGGAGCACACGTGATGGACGAGGCCAGACTCAACGATTTCATGGGCAAACTGGTGAACGACATGGGCGGCGCGGCGATGCTTGCCAACGTCATCCTCGGTGAAGAGCTCGGCCTGTACCGGGCCATGGCCGACAGTCAGCCGATCACCCCCGAAGCACTCGCCGACAAAACCGGCTGCAACACCCGCCTGCTGCGCGAATGGCTCAGCGCCCACGCCGCGTCCGGTTACATGGAACACGAAGGCGGCCAGTTCCGCCTGCCCGAAGAACAGGCCCTGGCATTGGCCATTGAAGACTCACCGGTGTATATCGCCGGCGGTGTCGGGGTGGTCGCGTCGTTTTTCCATGACAAGGACAAACTGGTCAACGCCATGCGCGGCAACGGTGCCCTGGCCTGGGGCGACCACCATCCATGCATGTTCAGCGGCACGGAGCGGTTCTTCCGGCCCGGTTACAAGGCGCACCTGATCGCCGAATGGCTGCCGGCCCTCGACGGCGTGGTCGCCAAACTGCAGTCCGGCGCCAAAGTGGCGGACATCGGCTGCGGGCATGGCGCGTCAACGGTGATCATGGCCCAGGCGTTCCCGGATTCGCGGTTCGTCGGTTTCGACTACCACGCACCGTCCGTCACCGTTGCCACCCAACGTGCTGAAGAAGGTGGGGTTTCCGGGCGTGCACGGTTCTTCCAAGGCACGGCTAAAAGCTTCCCCGGCGACGACTATGACCTGGTCTGCTATTTCGACTGCCTGCACGACATGGGCGATCCGGTGGGCGCGGCAAAACATGCTTATGACGCCCTGAAACCGGACGGCACGGTGCTGTTGGTGGAACCGTTCGCCAACGACTCGCTCGACGACAACGTCACCCCGGTTGGGCGGTTGTTCTATGCTGCGTCGACCTTCATTTGCACACCGAACTCGCTGTCTCAGGAAGTCGGTCTGGGGCTCGGCGCCCAAGCGGGTGAGGCGCGGTTGCGCAAGGTCTTCACCGAGGCGGGGTTCAAGAGTTTCCGGCGGGCAACGGAAACGCCGTTCAACCTGATTCTGGAGGCGCGTAAATAACCACCGCTGACGGATATTCACTGAAGATCCCTGTAGGAGCTGTCGAGTGAAACGAGGCTGCGATCTTTTGATCTTGTTTTTAAAAAAGCAAAGTCAAAAGATCGCAGCCTCGTTTCACTCGACAGCTCCTACAAGGGATTGCGTTTAGCAGACTGGCAAGTGCTACGCTGCAAAACACTCAAGCCCCTGCGGAGTGTTGAACATGCTCGACGAACAACTCGACCGACTCCAGCGTTTGATGGCCGAGCAGCCGTTCATGGTCCTGACCGGCGCCGGCATCAGCACCCCGTCGGGCATTCCGGACTACCGCGACAACCAGGGCGTGCGGCGCGGTCGGCAACCGATGATGTATCAGGAGTTCCTGTCAGCCCCGGAATCACGCCGCCGTTACTGGGCTCGGGCGATGCTCGGCTGGCCGCGGGTGCGCCAGGCTCAGCCGAACGTGGCCCACGAAGCCCTGGCCAGTCTGCAAAATACCCGGCAGATCAGCGGGCTGATTACCCAGAACGTCGACACCCTGCACGATCAGGCCGGCAGCCACGACGTGATCGAACTCCATGGCAGCCTGCACCGGGTGCTGTGCCTGGACTGCGGGCAACGCAGCGAGCGGGATTCGATCCAGCAACTGATGGAAGCGCAGAATCCCTATCTGGCCGGGGTCGATGCGGTGCAGGCGCCGGATGGCGATACCTTGCTGGATCCTGCGTTCGAGGCGCGGTTTCAGGTGCCGCATTGTCCGCATTGCGCGGGTGAGCGGATGAAGCCGGACGTGGTGTTTTTTGGCGAGAACGTGGCGCAGGTGACGGCGGCCAAGGCCATGGCGGCGGTGGAACAGGCGGCGGGGTTGTTGGTGGTGGGGTCGTCGTTGATGGCGTATTCGGCGTTTCGCTTGTGCCGGGTGGTGGCGGATCAGGGGAAGCCGTTGATAGCGATCAATCTGGGCAAGACCCGGGCGGATGACCTGCTGGATATGAAGATTGAGGCGTCGTGTGAACAGCTGTTGCCCTTGCTGGCCCAGCGCCTGAGTACTTAAAACTGACAAAACCACATCGCAATGTGGGAGCGGGCTTGCTCGCGAAGGCGTCGTGTCAGTCGACATTAATGTTGTCTGACACACCGCCTTCGCGAGCAAGCCCGCTCCCACAGTAGACCGTGATCAGGGCATAGAAAGGCGCTCGCCCAGGTTCTCGGCCTTGAGAATATCGAACAACGCCTGCGCCGCCGCCGACAGTTCCACACCGGGTTTGGTCAGCACTCCAATCGCCCGCTCCACCACCGGGTCGCGCAAGGTAATGCACCGCGCGCCCAACTCGCGCATCTGCCCGGCGCACAGGGCCGGCACGGCGCTCACGCCCAATCCGCTGGCGACCATTCGTCCGACCGTCGCCAACTGATGGCTCTCGAACTCCACCGGCAATTTCATCCCCCGGGCCTGCAAGTGTTCTTCCAGCATCACCCGCACCGTCGAAGGGCGCTGCAAGGTAATGAACGGTTCCTTGAGCAAGGTTTGCCAGTCGATGTCTTGCAGTGCGGCCAAGGGCGAATCGTCCGGTACCACGGCGACAAAACGGTCCATATACAACGGCGTGAATTCCAGCGATGAACTCTGGGTCGGCTCAAACGCCACGCCCAATTCCACCTGCCGGTCGCGGACCATTTCCAGCACTTGCTCGTTGATCACGTCGTTCACCGTGACGTTGACCTTGGGATAGCGCGCGCGGAAGGTCTTGAGGATCGGCGGCAGCAAGTTGCCGGCAAACGACGGCATCGCCGCGAGGGTCACGCGCCCCCGCTGCAGGGTGAAACGCTGGCGCAGTTCATCCTCGGCGTTGTCCCAGTCGGCAATCAGCCGGCGCGCCAGTGGCACCAGGGATTCCCCTTCAGCCGTCAGCGCCACGTTGCGCGTGTTGCGGGTGAACAGTCGGCCGCCCAGGCCTTCTTCCAGGGCCTTGATGGTCAGGCTCAAGGCCGATTGCGACAGGTGCAACCGCTCGCAGGCCACGGCGAAACTCAGGCTCTGAGCGACGGCCAGGAATGCGCGGATCTGCTTGACGGTCATGCGCGGTCTCTCCAAGGTAACTACATTAATTCAACGTAAAAACTTCCCTGTAGGAGCGTGTAGGAGCCTGTAGGAGCTGTCGAGTGAAACGAGGCTGCGATCTTTTGATCTTGTTTTTCAAGATCAAAGTCAAAAGATCGCAGCCTCGTTTCACTCGACAGCTCCTACAGTTCGACGGGGAGTCACATTGTTGAGTTTTATCTATCAATCAACCTTAAAAATCAACTTAACAAATAAATCCTCCGGCGAGACACTCCTACCCCATACGGCTAGCCAGCCGCCCACAAAGAATAAAAGAGGTGCATATGGCAGGTTTCGACAAGCGCGTGAGTTCCTATGAGGAAGCTCTGGCAGGTCTTGAAGACGGCATGACCGTGATCGCCGGCGGCTTCGGCCTGTGCGGCATTCCGGAAAACCTGATCGCCGAGATCAAGCGCAAAGGCACCCGTGACCTCACCGTGGTTTCCAACAACTGCGGCGTCGACGGTTTCGGCCTCGGCGTACTGCTGACCGACCGCCAGATCAGCAAAGTCGTCGCCTCCTACGTTGGCGAAAACAAGCTGTTCGAAGAGCAACTGCTCAAAGGCGAAATCGAAGTTGTCCTGACCCCGCAAGGCACCCTCGCTGAAAAGATGCGCGCAGGCGGTGCCGGCATCCCCGCTTTCTTCACCGCCACCGGCGTCGGCACCCCGGTGGCCGAAGGCAAGGAAGTGCGCGAGTTCCATGGTCGCAAGTACCTGATGGAAGAATCCATCACCGGTGACTTCGCCATCGTCAAAGGCTGGAAAGCCGACCACTTCGGCAACGTCATCTATCGCCACACCGCCCAGAACTTCAACCCGCTGGCCGCCACTGCCGGCAAGATCACCGTGGTCGAAGTCGAAGAAATCGTCGAGCCCGGCGAGCTGGACCCGGCGCAGATCCACACCCCTGGCATCTACGTCGACCGGGTCATTTGCGGCACGTTCGAGAAGCGCATCGAACAGCGCACCGTGCGTAAGTGATCCCCTGCCCCCGGACTTGAAGGAAAAATAACAATGGCACTTTCCCGCGAACAAATGGCTCAACGCGTCGCCCGCGAAATGCAGGACGGCTTTTACGTGAACCTGGGCATCGGCATTCCGACCCTCGTCGCCAACTACATCCCTGAAGGCATGGAAGTCATGCTGCAGTCGGAAAACGGCCTGCTCGGCATGGGTCCTTTTCCTACTGAAGAAACCATCGATGCCGACATGATCAACGCCGGCAAACAAACGGTGACCGCGCGCATCGGCGCGTCGATCTTTTCCTCGGCCGAGTCCTTCGCGATGATTCGCGGGGGGCATGTCGACCTGACCGTGCTGGGCGCCTTCGAAGTCGACGTTGAAGGCAACATCGCCTCGTGGATGATTCCCGGCAAACTGGTCAAGGGCATGGGCGGCGCGATGGATCTGGTGGCCGGCGCAGACAACATCATCGTCATCATGACCCACGCGTCCAAGGACGGTGAGTCCAAGCTCCTGTCCAAATGCAGCCTGCCGCTGACCGGCGCCGGTTGCATCAAGCGTGTGCTGACCGACCTGGCTTACCTTGAAATCGAAAATGGCGCATTTGTCCTCAAGGAACGCGCACCTGGCGTCAGCGTCGAGGAGATTGTCGCCAAGACCGCCGGTAAACTGATCGTGCCGGATCACGTTCCGGAAATGCAGTTCGCTGCCCAGTGAGGAATCATTCCATGCAAGAAGTCGTCATTGTTGCCGCCACGCGTACCGCGATCGGCAGTTTCCAGGGTTCCCTGGCCAATGTTTCTGCCGTTGATCTCGGCGCTGCGGTAATCCGCCAGCTGCTGGCGCAAACCGGCCTGGACGTTGCTGAAGTCGATGAAGTGATCATGGGCCAGGTATTGACCGCCGGTGCCGGGCAAAACCCTGCGCGCCAGTCTGCGATCAAGGCCGGCCTGCCGTTTACCGTGCCGGCCATGACCCTGAACAAGGTCTGCGGCTCGGGGCTGAAAGCGCTGCACCTGGCTACCCAGGCGATTCGCTGCGGCGATGCCGAGGTGATCATTGCCGGCGGCCAGGAAAACATGAGCCTGTCCAACTACGTCATGCCCGGCGCGCGCACCGGTCTGCGCATGGGTCACGCGCAAATCGTCGACACCATGATCAGCGACGGCCTGTGGGATGCGTTCAACGATTACCACATGGGCATCACCGCCGAGAACCTGGCGGAGAAGTACAGCCTGACTCGCGAACAACAGGACGCCTTCGCCGCGGCCTCGCAGCAGAAAGCCACGGCCGCCATCGAAGCCGGGCGTTTCGTTGATGAGATCACGCCGATCCTGATTCCTCAGCGCAAGGGCGATCCGCTGTCCTTCGCCACCGATGAGCAGCCACGCGCCGGCACCACCGCTGAAGCGTTGGGTAAACTGAAACCGGCCTTCAAGAAGGACGGTTCGGTGACTGCGGGCAACGCCTCGTCCCTGAACGACGGTGCCGCCGCCGTGATTCTGATGAGCGCTGAAAAAGCCAAGGCGCTGGGCCTGCCAGTACTGGCGAAAATCGCTGCCTACGCCAACGCGGGCGTCGACCCGGCGATCATGGGCATTGGTCCGGTATCGGCGACTCGTCGTTGCCTGAGCAAGGCTGGTTGGTCCATCGAGCAACTGGACCTGATCGAAGCCAACGAAGCCTTCGCCGCGCAATCCCTGGCGGTGGCCAAGGACCTGGAATGGGACTTGAACAAGGTCAACGTCAACGGCGGCGCCATCGCCCTCGGTCACCCGATCGGTGCATCGGGCTGCCGGGTGCTGGTGACCCTGCTGCACGAAATGATCAAGCGTGACGCCAAGAAAGGCCTCGCCACCTTGTGCATCGGTGGTGGTCAGGGTGTAGCGCTGGCGATCGAGCGGGCTTAAAGCGTTCAACAGACTGCGCGGGGGCCCACGAAGAACCGCTGCAGTCTGGCAACACACCCGGTGCGACTCACCTCGCACCGGGTTTTACACATCACGAAAACAACACCGTTCCCCTGTAGGAGCTGTCGAGTGAAACGAGGCTGCGATCTTTTGATTTTGCTTTTTAAAGATCAAGATCAAAAGATCGCAGCCTCGTTTCACTCGACAGCTCCTACAGGGGGGTATTGCATTGTGTCAGGCGAATTTGACCAGGTTCAGCGTGGGCAACGGTCCACCCGGAAACTGTGCCAGCCGCGCGCCGACACTCAGTTCCCCAAGATCAATCCCGAAGAAGCCCAATCGCTCGGTCAACCCGATCACCTGAGCTTTCGCCTCGGCGTCATCCCCCGAAACAAACAACACCCGCTGCCCGCCCTCCGCCGCCGGATCGCTTTCGAGCAACCGCGCCGCCAGATGATTGAACGCCTTCACCACTCGCGCCCCGGGCACCCATTCGGCAAAAACCTCACTGGACATCCGTCCCTGCAAGTCCACGGCTTTGAAGGACGGCGCCTCGATCGAGTTGTTGGCGTCGATAACAATCCGCCCAGCAAAATCCGGCAGACCCGCCAGCGCCGTCGGCAATTTCGACCAGTTGACCGCCACCAGCACAATGGCTTGTGCAGCCGCTTCTTCACGGGTGCCGGCGCGAGCCGTTGGCCCGAGTTCTTCCACCAGTGAAGCCAGTGTTTCTGGCCCACGGCTGTTGGCGATCACAACCTCAATGCCTTTGCGTGAAAGCGCCCGGGCAAAGGCTGAGCCAATGGCACCGGCGCCGATGATTCCAATTTTGATCATGATGGTTCACTCCGAGGGGGTTGTCGTTGGAGTGAATACTGCGCTTGCCATTAGGGCTTGATTAGACGGTAATGCCTTGAATCATCTTCAAGCATTTGTATCAGGTGTCAGCCATGGAAACCCTCGCCAATCTTGAATCGTTTGTGCGCAGCGCCGAGACCGGCAGCTTTTCTGCAGCGGCGCGCTTGCTGGCGCTGACACCCGCGGCGGTCAGTCGCAATGTGGCGATACTCGAACGAAACATCGGTGTGCGGCTGTTCCAGCGCTCGACCCGCAAACTGTCGCTGACCGAGGCTGGCGAGCGTTTTCTGGCGAGCATCGGCGGCAACCTGCAGGCGTTGCAATCGGCGATCAGCGCGGTGAGCAGCGATCAGGGCGAGCCTGCCGGGGTGCTCAAAGTCAGCCTGGCGCCGACGTTTGGCATCGATCATGTGCTGCCGCTGCTGCCGCAATTTCTCAAGCGATACCCGCTGATCAAACCGGAATGGCATTTCGAAAACCGTCAGGTGGACCTGATTGCCGAGGGGTACGACGCGGCCATCGGCGGTGCATTCGAACTGACGCCCGGGGTCATCTCCCGAACATTGGCGGCGGCGCACATCGTGGCGGTGGCCTCCCCCGGTTACCTCGCGCAGCGCAGCCTGCCCGACAGCCCGGCAGACCTGGCCCAATTGAACGGCATTGTGATGCGCGGCAGCCGCACCGGACGAATCCGGCAGTGGGTCATGCAGGACGGTGCGGGCAATGAGGCGCAGGCGATGTTGACCGAGAACATCGTGCTCAACGACCCGGCGGCCATGCGTGAGGCGGCGATCCTCGGCCTGGGCGTGACGCTGCTGGTGTTGCCGGACGTGGCCGCGAACATCCAGCGCGGCGAACTGGTGCGCCTGCTGCCCGATTGGCACGCGGATGCGGGGCCGATTTCGTTGTACTACCCGAGCCGGACGTTGATGCCGGCCAAGACCCGGGTGTTTATTGATTTTGTGGTTGAAGCGTTCCAGCGGTAGACCGCGTTATCGTTCTTCGCGAGCAAGCCCGCTCCCACAGGGGATTTGTGTCGTACATCAAACCTGTGGGAGCGGGCTTGCTCGCGAAGAGGCCCGACCAGTCACCCCAAGAATTGCAGAATCAACCAACTGTTAGCCCCACTGATCACCACAAACAACCCCCACGCCAACACCCGCGTCGGCCAGCGATTCACAAATGGCCCCATCAGTTTGTGATCGTTGGTCATGCGAATCAGCGGATACAACGCGAACGGCAACTGCAGACTCAACACCACCTGACTCAACACCAGCAACTTGCCAATCGCGTTATCGCCCATCAGCCAGACCCCGATAAACGCAGGAATCAACGCCAGCCCCCGGGTAATCAGCCGCCGTTGCCAGCAAGGAATCCGCAGGTTCAGATAGCCCTCCATAATCACCTGCCCGGCGATGGTTCCGGTAAACGTCGAACTCTGCCCCGAAGCGAGCAACGCCACCCCGAACAACACGCTGGCCAAGGCGCCGCCCACCAGCGGATCGAGCAAGTGATAGGCGTCCTGGATGTCCACCACGTCGGTATGCCCGCTCTTGTGAAATGCCGCCGCAGCGAGGATCAGGATCGCCGCGTTGACCAGCAGCGCCAGTGCCAGGGAGCCAATGGTGTCGATGCGCGCCAGTTTGACCGCGTCCTGCTTGCTGGCCAGGTCCTTGCCGATCATTCGGGTCTGCACGATCGAGGTGTGCAGGTACAAGTTATGCGGCATCACCGTCGCCCCGAGGATGCCGATGGCCAGGTACAGCGGCGCGGCATCGCCGATGGCTGATAGGGACGGCGTAAAACCACGGGCCACGTCCGGCCAGTAAGGCTTGATCAGCAGCAACTCGACGAAGAAACACACGCCGATGGTGCTCACCAGCACCAGCATGATTGCTTCCAGTCGGCGGAAACCGCGGTTTTGCAGGGCCAGCACCAGCAGCGTGTCAAACGCGGTCAGCGCGATGCCGACCGTCAGCGAACAGCCGAGCAGCAGATGGAAGGCCAGGGCACAGCCGAGCACTTCCGCCAGGTCGGTGGCGATGATCGAGATTTCCGCCAGCACCCATTGAGTCCGCGCGGTCCGCGTGCTGTAGCGCTCCCGGGACAGTTGCGCCAGATCACGACCGGTGGCGATGCCCAGGCGCGAACACAGACACTGCACCACCATCCCCGCCAGACTCGCCAGCAGCACCACGAACAACAGGCTGTAGCCAAACCGCGAACCCGCCTCGATGGCGGTCGCCCAGTTGCCCGGGTCCATGTAGCCGATGGACACCAGCAAACCAGGACCGGCAAAGCGCAGGACCCGTTTGAAGAACGAGGCGCGCGGGTCTACGGCAACGCTGCCCGCCACTTCCGGCGGGCAAAACGGCGCAGTGGCAACTTTGGGCAAACTGAATTTCACGCAAACATCCGTCGACAGGTGGAAAAGCGCAGCTTAGAGGTTTCAGCCTGTGCGCCCAAGGGGCAAATGCCCGGGTGTCAGGCGCCGTGTCGGCGGAAGAACAACGTCACCTGGCCTAACTCAACACCGAACTTGGTCATGGCGGAGCGATTGGCCATGGTGTTTTCGTCGAGCAAGTACATCCAGTCATCGAAATGCACCTGGTAGACCTTGTCGTCCACCGGCAGGCTGAGTTCATAGCGCCAGTGCAAAGCGTTGCCGGCCACCTCACCGCGGGACTCGCCGACCACATCGCCGGCCGTGCCACGCCAACGGCCTGGACCGTCAGGGTACAACGTCCAGACGCGGGTCTGTTTCGTGCCGTCGCTGTAGGTAAAGGCCTCATGCATGATCAGGTTCTGGCCGTCCATTCGACTGTTGATCAACACATGAAAACGCTTGATCACCTCGCCCGAGCGTTTCTGGAACATTCCCCACCCATCCACTCGCCCGACGAAAAAACCGGGCAGATCGAGCTTGGGGTTTTGCTCGCTGTAGCGCTGCACATCAACGCTGCAACCAGCCAGGCAGACGAGCAACACCACCAGCAGTTTTTTCAGCATGTCATGCACCTCAAGGAGTGGCGCTGCCCAGTAATTGCTGGCGCAACTCGGGATTACGCGTACGTGGGTCGAGCCAGATAGCGAAAAAGGCCCGAGCGAATTGCGGGTCTTTCACGTCGTGTTGCGGCTGCTGGCCGACAAAAAACCGCGCGCCCTGCCCCGGCAAATAAATGCCAGTAATGCGCGTGCCGGCTTTTACATCGACGAACGACTGCTGCATCTGCACCTTCCAGCGCTCGAGCTGCTCGGTGCTGACCGAGGCGCCGGACAATCGCTTGATTTCATCGACACTGGCCTGCACCAGATCATCGCGGGAAATGCTGCGTTGATAGATCAGTTCCAGGGCAAACGGCTGGTCCGGCGCCAATGGCCGTGCCGCACTCCAGAGCCGGGCGTTGTAGACATCAAACCCGAACACCCGAAACTCGCCGACGCCGATGATCTGCGCGCCGGGCAGGGTCTCCTGCCAATTGGCCATGGCCTGGCTGCCTAACAATCCCAGCAACAACACACTGTGGTGCAGGCGAAATCGGAGTCTGTTCATCGCGTTCTTTTCACGGTGGGCATCTGCTAAAAACCTATACGCAAAGCATCTGTTTGTACAACTATTTGAGCTGTCAGCTTTGTATACAAAACTCCTTCATTTCTAGAGCAATCCAACGTCCACAGTGCTAACGTTGCCGCCTCACTCAGGTCGGAGACGCGTGCGTGTTGATGCTCAAACTGCTGGTGATTCCTGGATTTCTGCTGCTGATCTCTCTCGCGGGTAAACGCTGGGGTCCTAGCGTGGCCGGTTGGCTGTCGGGGTTGCCGGTGGTGGTCGGGCCGATTCTGTTCTTCCTCGCCATCGAGCAAGGCGAAGTGTTCGCCGCGCAGTCAGCGACGGCGGCGTTGTCGGCGATGTTCGCGATGATTGCCTTTTGCGTGACCTACGCCCAGGTCGCGCAACGGGCGGGATGGCCATGGGCATTGACGATTTCACTGTCGGTCTGGGCTGCCGTGGCGGTGGTGCTGTCGCTGATTCCATCCTCGCTGGTGTTCTCGGTGATCGCGGCCGCCACCGCGCTGCTGGCGGCGCCGTACCTGTTTCCCAGCGTGCAACCCATTGTTTCCGGCCCGGCGCCGAAGTCCGACAAACTTCTGCTGCGCATGATTGCCGGCGCCCTGCTCACCCTCGCCGTGACGTTACTCGCCAGCACCGTCGGCGAAGGCTGGAGCGGCCTGCTCGCGGTGTTCCCGGTGCTTGGCAGCGTGATGGCGGTGTTTTCCCAGCAAACCCGTGGCCCGGCGTTTACGGCCGCGCTGCTGCGGGCGACGGCGACTGGCATGTATTCGTTTGCGGCGTTTTGCCTGGTGTTGGCGCTGGCGTTGCCCGAGATGGGCATGAGCGCGTTTGCACTGGGGGTTGCGGTGTCCGTGGGGATGTTGGGCATCACCCGGCGCTTGCTGGCCCGACCGGCCAACCCGACGACTGAGGCTGGACGAGCCGCGATCAAACGCTAAGCTCCTTCACATCCCGAGGGCCAGGATGTCGCCCGCTACGTGCTGAAGGAACAGACATGAGTCTCGCAACGTCGCTCGTCCGTACGCCCCATTCAGCCACCGCTGTTGGCGTCATCGCGATATTTCTCTGGTCCTGCCTGGCGCTGTTGACCACCCTCACCGAAGGCATTCCACCCTTTGAACTGCTGACGCTGAGCTTCGGCATAGCGTTTGCGGCGAGCCTGGTGATTCTGGGTCGACGCGGGCTCGCCGGCTTCAGTAGTTGGCGACAACCCTGGGCGGTATGGGTGACCGGCTTCGTGGGGATTTTCGTTTATCACGCGCTGTATTTCTTCGCGCTCAAAGTCGCCCCGGCGGCCGAAGCCAGCCTGATCAATTACCTGTGGCCGCTGCTGCTGGTGCTGCTCTCGGCGTTCTCGGCCGGGGAAAAACTGCACAAACGGCAGATGCTCGGCGCGCTGCTGGGGCTGGCCGGCACGGCGTTCATCATGCAACAACACGGCCCGGAGGCTGGCGCATCGATGCCCATCGCCGGTTATCTCGCGGCCTTTGGTTGCGCGCTGATCTGGGCGGGTTATTCGGTGATCAACCGACGGTTCAACGACGTGCCGAGCAGCATCATCGGCGGGATCTGCGGTATGTCGGCGGTGTCCGGCCTGATCTGTCACCTGGCGTTTGAAACCACAGTGCAGCCTGATCTCGGCCAATGGACCGCGATTGTGGTGCTCGGCCTCGGGCCGGTCGGAATGGCATTTTTTGCCTGGGATCACGCCACCAAACACGGCAGCCTGGCGACATTGGGGGCGCTTTCCTACCTGGCGCCATTGATTTCGACGTTATTGCTGATCGCCGTGGGACGCAGCCATGCCGGTCCGATCCTGATCGTCCCCGCCGTGTTGATTATCGCCGGGGCGGTGATCGCCACGTCGCGAGCAAGCGATAAAGCCCCGGCAACACGTTCGATTATTCCGAACGAGTAAAGCAACAACCTCGTACGTCAATCGAACAGGTTTGCCCCACCATCCGCCTCAGTTCCTAACCCACTGACTGAGGCCTACACCATGAAGTTCTTTTTCCACCCTTCGCCGAACCCGATGAAAGTTGCCCTGCTGCTCGAAGAACTGCAAACGCCCTACGAATTGATCGGCGTTGACACCTTCAAGGGCGAGCAACACTTGCCAGCCTTTCTGGCGATCAACCCGAACGCCAAGGTGCCGGCCCTGGTCGACGGTGACGCCACCGTGTTCGACTCCCAGGCCATCCTGCTGCACCTGGCGCAACAGCATCAGCGCTTCCTGCCGACCAACGTCGCGGGGCAAGCCGAGCTGCTGTCATGGCTGTTGTTCATCGCCACCGGCCTGTCGCCGTTCTCCGGCCAAGCCGTGCATTTCCTGCACCATGCACCGGAAGACCTGCCCTACGCGAAAAACCGCTACCTCAAGGAAGTCGAACGCCACTACCGCGTTCTCGACCAGCGTCTGGCCGATCATCAATACCTGGCCGGCGACACTTACAGCATCGCCGACATGGCACTGTGGGGCTGGGCCAGCTACGCGCCTTACATCCTCGGCGAGAACGGTTTGGCGGCCTACCCGAACGTCAAGCGTCTGTTCGATGAAATCAGCGCCCGCCCGGCCGCCCAACGTGCGCAGGGTCTGAAAGAGAAACTGGTGCTGAAGGCCGAGTTCGACGAAGAAACCCGCCGCAACCTGTTTCCGCAGAATCAGGCGCAGTAGTTTCCAGGCGCGATCAAAACTACGCAATCTGGTAGCAGCTGCCGAGCAGCGCGAGGCAGCTGCTACGAGGGCGGAGTGTGGGAGCTGCTACAAATCGTGTTCCATGGGATGATTGCGGCGAATGCGCGATCATCCCTGGAGTTTCCGAATGTCATTGTTGAGTAAAAAAGCCGTTGTCCTGTTCCTGACGGCGGCCGCCAGCCTGGGGGCGTTGAATGCCTATGCCGCCAAGGCCACTGCCAGCGACAAAGCGCCTGCACAAGAAGTCTCGATGCTCGGTGGCAAGTTCAAGTTCACCCTGCCCAAAGGCTTCATCGCCAACCCGTTACCCGCCGGCGACGCGGCCACCGGCACCGCCGGGGCGACGGGCACCATGTACACCAATCAGGCCACCAAAACCGTGGTGATCGCCGCTGAAAACACCATCCCCGGTGGCGCCAACGTCAAGGACAACGACGGTCCGTTCCTCGACTCCGCCGCGGCCGACTTCGCCACCGAACAAGCCAAGGCGCTGCCGGACTTCACCAAGCTCAGCGAAAAAAGCCTGACCCAGAAAGGCACCGGCCTGGGGCTGCGACAGATCGACAGCACCGCCACCCAGGGCGGCGGCAAAACCCTCGACACCACACTGATGGCCGCGTCCAACACACGCATGGCGATCGTTCAGGTGATCTCCCGCCTCAGCGACAATGGCGGCCACGAGACGCTGGTCAAACAGATCGTCACCGGCAAATAAGACTCAAGGGTTGAGGCGCTGCAACCAGGCGCTCAAGTCCTGCATTTCGGTGGCGCTGATGCTGTGACCGACGCCCGGGTAGGCATGAAACTCAGGCTTGAGTGACAGGCTCTGCAACAGGCTGTTGGCCTCGGTGCCGTCGATGTAGGGCAGGCGTTTGTCTGCCGTGCCATGACCGATGAAAATCGCCAGCTTCTGGCGTTTTTCATCCGGTTTGAGTTCGGACCTCAGCACCGGCAGAATCCGCCCGCTCAGCGCCGCGATGCCGCCCACCGCCTCGGGATGACGCAGCGCCACCTCGTAGGACATGATCGCGCCCTGGCTGAACCCGACGAGGAACACCTTGTCTGGTTCGGTGTGATATTTCTTCGCCGCCTGCGCGATGAAATCCAGCAGCACCTGGCCGCTGGCCTTCAGGTCATCGGTTTCACCGTTGTAGGCCGCGTTGCCCTTCTCGCGAAACCACTTGTAACTGCCCTCCTCCATCACCATCGGAGCCCGCACGGACAGGAAGTTGTATTGCGCCGGCAGCTCATCCTTGATGCCGAACAGATCCTCCTCGTTACTGCCGTAACCATGGAGGAAAATCACCAGGGGCTGGTGGCGGGATTCGGGGTTGGCTTGCTCGAGATATTTGAGCGGCAGATCGGTGTGCAGCGGGGTTTCGGCGTGGACGGTGGCGCAGGCCAGCAACGTCAGCAGAGCGAGAAACTTCAACATAAACCTTCCTTCACGGAGCGCAGGATTCGGGGGGAGCCTAACACTGTGCGCACAGCAAGGGGATTTGTGGTGCTGCTGATGCCGCCTTCGCGAGCAAGCCCGCTCCCACATTTGGAATGCAATCCACTGTGGGAGCGAGCCTGCTCGCGATGGGGCCTTGGAAAACGGCGACAATCCTCAGTCGTTAATCAGTTTCCCCACCCGAATCGGCTCACGCCCCGCCACTTTCGCCTGCCACGTGCCCGGCTGCGTATACCGCCCGCGATCAATCGCGAACAACACGCCGCTGGTCCCGGCGCGCACGGTGGTGACGCGGTCGCTCAGCGGATCAACCACCTCAAACAGCGCATCACCCTGCTCCACCCACTCACCCGAATCACGCAGAAAACTCACCACCCCGTGATGCGGCGCGAACAGGTATTCGGTGCCTTCGAACGGCATGCCTTCGCAGCACTCGCTCGGTGCCGCCGGCCAGGTGCCGGTGATGAAACCCTGCTCGGCGAGGAACCCGAGAATCGCCTCGCAATTGGCCTGGGCCTGATCCACACGCGTGTCGCCCATGCTGCCCAATTCCAGCGTCGTCGCCAGGTTGGCCGGCGGAATCGCCGCCTCGGGGAAGGCCCGCGCCAGGCGCAGCCACGGTGATGAACAGGACTCATCAAATGAACTGCCACCGGAATCTTCACAGAGCAACGCCACCCCGGCTTTCAGGCGCGCCGCCAGGGATTGCCACTGCGGCCAGTGTTGCGGCAAGGCATACAGATGAATCGCCGCATCGAAATCGCAATGCAGGTCCAGCGTGATATCGGCGTCGCAAGCGTGGCGCAGCAGCAGGCGGTGCATGGCTTCCAGCTGCGAGGCCGGTGCCGGCAAGTCGTCGAGGACCTGGCCCATGGTCTGGCGAATCAGCGCGATGTTGGCCTGCGCATCGTGACCCAAGCGGTCGCCGATCAACCCGGCCACCGGGGCGCTGAGTTCAACGAAAGCGCGGTTGAAGTTCTTGCCGCTGCCGAGTTCGAAGCGGCCCATGTGGCTGCCTTGCAGGTGCTGGTCGAGGCCGATCGGATTGGCCACCGGCACCAGTTCGATCACGCCCTGCAACTGGCCATTGGTTTCGAGTTCGGCCAGGCGCTTTTTCAGCTCCCAGGCCGTGCGCATCCCGGGCAACTCGTCGGCGTGCAGGCTGGCCTGGATGTAAACCTTGCGCGTGCCCGCGCCAAAACGAAACACGCTGAGGGTGCGTTCGGAGCCCAAATGGCTCCAAGGCAGAGGATGGTCGATGCGTTGCATGGGGACTCCTGTAGGAGCTGTCGAGTGAAACGAGGCTGCGATCTTTTGATCTTGATCTTTTTAAAAGCAAGATCAAAAGATCGCAGCCTCGTTTCACTCGACAGCTCCTACATCGGGAATGTGGTGGGCAGGATAATTCATGAGCGTAAAAAAAGTGGCAACCGCGTCAACGGTTGCCACTTTTTTGAACGGCGTGATTACTGGCCGTAAACGTCAAAGTCGAAGTACTTGTCTTGCACTTGCTTGTACTTGCCGTTGGCGCGGATTTCGGTGATGGCGGTGTTGAATTTGTCCGCCAGCTCGGTATCGCCCTTGCGCACAGCGATACCGGCGCCGCCGCCGAAGTACTTGGCGTCTTCGTAGGTCGGGCCTACGAAAGCGAAGCCTTTACCGGCGTCGGTTTTCAGGAAACCGTCGTCCAGGTTGACCGAGTCGGCCAGCAGCGCGTCAACGCGGCCGGAAACCATGTCCAGGTTGGCTTCCTGCTGGGAGCCGTAGCGAACCAGGTTGATACCGGCCGGCACCAGCACTTCAGTGGCGAAACGGTCGTGGGTACTGGCGCGCAGCACACCGACTTTCTTGCCTTTGAGTTCGGTCAGCGGGTCTTTGATGTCGGTGCCGGCCTTCATCACGAAACGTGCCGGGGTGTGGTAGTACTTGATGGTGAAATCGACGTTCTTCTTGCGATCGTCAGTGATGGTCATGGACGACAGGATCGCGTCGATTTTCTTCACTTTCAGTGCCGGGATCAGGCCATCGAACTCTTGCTCGACCCAGGTGCACTTCACTTTCATCTGCTCGCACAGCGCGTCGCCGATATCGATGTCGAAACCGGTGAGTTTGCCGTCAGGGGTTTTCATCGAGAATGGCGGGTAACCGGCTTCGATACCGATGCGGATCGGCTTGGCGTCATCGGCCACAGCGGTCAGGGACAACATCGACAGTGCCAGGGCACCAAACATCACTAGCTTCTTCATTTATAACTCCTGTGTGCGGAGGCTTTTATTGGCAGCTTTCGAATGACTTTCGGTCGGTGAAGATCGAAGTGGCCGGCAGTCTAGAGCGGCTTTCACAGGGCAAATTGTGTTTAAGCGACAAATACTTATAGAAAAGTGGCCGAGGAATTCAAAGCCCTTGAAGCGTGCGCCAAGGCGGTGCATGCCCTGTAGGACAAGCGCTTTTTTCAGACAAAACCTACACGCAAAAACTACAGAGAGTACCGATGGCAACGTTGAATCTGATCCAGCATCACCCCGCCGAAGGTCCTGGCGCCATTGCCGATTGGGCAGAGTCCCGGGGAGTGACGCTGAAGGTCTTTCGCGCCGACCTCGGCCAGTTGCCGCCGGTGAGTGCTGCGCCTGTGATTGTGCTGGGCGGGCCATATGAATCCAACGCCGGGCCGGCGTGGCTGGAAGCAGAACGGCAGTGGCTGGCGGCGAGCCTGGATCACGGCGCGGCGGTGTTTGCGATTTGTCTGGGGGCGCAGTTGCTGGCACTGAGTCTGGGCGGGAAAGTGCGGCGGATGGATCGGACCGAAACCGGCTGGACCCACGTGACGTTTGTCGATGGTCAGACGCTGAAAGTGCTGGAGTGGCACGAAGACGCGATCGACCTGCCGCACGATGCGCAGTTGCTGGCCAGCAGCGAGCATTGTGCGCAACAGATGTATCGCGTGGGGCCGACCCGAGTGGGTTTGCAGTTTCATCCGGAGTGGAATGCCGAGTCGGTGGCGACGCTTAATGCGCATTTTGGCGATGAATCGCCGTTGCCTCGGGGGCCGCAGGATAGTGCCGCTTATGCCGCCGTGTTTGAGTGGATGTCAGTGACGCTGGATGGGTGGTGGGGATCCGTTTAGAAGCAAGATCAAGAGATCGCAGCCTCGTTTCACTCGACAGCTCCTACAGGAATCGGAAAATGCGGAATTTCGCGATCCCTGTAGGAGCTGTCGAGTGAAACGAGGCTGCGATCTTTTCGACTACATCAGCATTCGCAACCGATAACGGTGGTGGCAGGCCGTTGCACCGCAACACTCAACTCCAACCCCTCATCCAGCCACCCGGTCACGCCGCCGATCATCTCCTTGACCGGATAACCCAGCGCCGCCAGTTTCACCGCCGCCTTGTGCACGCCGTTACAGTGCGGCCCGGCGCAATACACCACAAACAAGGTGGAGGTCGGGTAGTCCGCCAGGCGCTCGGCGGTGAGCAGGCGTCCCGGAATGTTGATCGCGCCCGGCACATGCCCGCGCTCGAACGCCAACGGTCCGCGCACGTCCACCAGGACAAAATCCACATCTGCGGCCTGTTGGCTGCCGTACACGTCGGAACAGTCGGTTTCATAGGTCAGACGATTGCTGAAGTGCATCAGGGCAATGGCCGAAGGGGCTGCGGGAATGGCGCGGACCAGGCTGGTCATGGGCTGTACTCCAAGTCTTGAGTGGGTGTGAGAAGACTTTATCCGCCCGCCACTTGCGGCTACAGTGGCGCACAAGACACTCACCGGGAACTTTCCGCCAAATGCAGCCTAACCCTGGATTGGTCGCGATTCTGGCCTACGACGGCCTCTGTACCTTTGAATTCGGCATCGCCGTGGAGATCTTCGGCCTGGCGCGGCCGGAGTTTGATTTCCCTTGGTATGAGCATCGCATCGTCGCCGTGGATCAGGGCCCGATGCGCGCCATGGGCGGCATTCAGGTGCTGGCCGATGGCGGCATGGAACTGCTCGAAGACGCCCGCACCCTCATCATCCCCGGCTGGCGCGACCGTACCGAGCCGGTGCCGGAACACTTACTCGTCGCCCTGCGCCAAGCCCATGCGCGGGGTGCGCGGTTGCTGTCGATCTGCTCCGGCGTGTTTGTGCTGGCGGCAACCGGCCTGCTGGACGGTCACGGCGCCACCACGCATTGGCGCTACACCGCCGAGCTGGCCGAACGTTTTCCGAACATTCTGGTGGACCCGGACGTGCTCTACGTCGATTCCGGCCAGTTGATTACCTCGGCCGGCAGCGCGGCGGGGATCGATGCGTGCCTGCACCTGGTGGCGCGGGACTTCGGCACGCAGGTGGCGAACTCGGTGGCGCGGCGGCTGGTGATGTCGCCGCAACGCACCGGCGGTCAGGCGCAGTTTATTCCTACGCCCGTCAGTCCAACGCCGCGCAGCGATTTGTCCCGCGTCATGCAGTGGGCGCGGGAGCGCTTGCATGAACCGCTGGAAGTTCGCGAACTGGCGAGCGAGGCAGCCATGAGTGAACGGACCTTTCTGCGCCGGTTTACTGAAGCCACGGGGATGCCGCCCAAGGCGTGGTTGCAGCATGAGCGGCTGGCGCGGGCGCGGGAGTTGCTCGAGAGCACGAATCAAAATACCGATCAGATTGCCGAGCAGTGTGGGTATCGGTCGGTGGAGAGTTTTCGCGTGGCGTTTCGCGGGGTGGTGGGGGTGCCGCCGTCGGTGTATCGGGAGCGGTTTGGGCGTGGGGTCAAAGCAGCTTTTTAGATGTCCTTGAGGGCCTCTTCGCGGGCAAGCCTCGCTCCTACAAAGGCAACGCAATACCCGTAGGAGCGATGCTTGCCCGCGAAGGCGTCAGCCTAGGCACCGATTTACCTCAAGGCTTGCGCAACAGGTAGGTATCCATAATCCATCCATTCTCCACCCGCGCCGCCTTGCGCACCCGCTCGATCTCATCCGCGACATCCTTAAGCTTGCCGCTGATCAAAATCTCATCCGGCGTTCCCAGATAAGCCCCCCAGTAAATCTCCGTGTCCTGATCCGCCACCTGATGGTAGGAATCCTCGGCATCGAGCATCACCACCAGGCTGTCGGCATCGCTCACCTGCCCCGCCGCCAGGCGTCGGCCGGTGGTGATTTCAATCGAGCGGCCAATGCGATTGAGCGGCACCTTATGTTGCGCCGCCAATGCCTGAACGCTGGTGATGCCGGGGATCACGTCATACTCGAACTCACAGTGGCCCGAGGCCAGGATTGCCTGCAAGATCCGAAGGGTGCTGTCGTACAACGCCGGATCGCCCCACACCAGAAAACCGCCGCACTGGTCGTCGGACAGTTCCTCATTGATCAGCCGTTCGAAGGTCTGCTGCTTGGCGAGGTTCAGATCTTCGACACTTGATTTGTAGTCCACCTCCCCGCGTTCGCGCTCCGGGCTGCGGGCTTCGATGAAGCGGTAGTCGTGATCGGTAATGTAGCGCTCGCAGATTTCACGGCGCAGGTCGATCAGCTTGTCTTTGCTCTGGCCCTTGTCCATCAGGAAAAACACATCGACAAGGTTCAGTGCCTTCACGGCCTGCATCGTGATGTAGTCGGGGTTGCCGGCACCGATGCCGATGACCAGAAGCTTTTTCATCCAATGACTCCTTCAAGCAAGCGCAGCCGCCAGCAGCCGGTAAACCGTAACTCGATGGACGACAACGGTTCGACGTCGACCAGATTGAACGCCCTGGCTTGCAACACCTGCGTCAGGGCGGCGCGAATGACAAAGGGATGGGTGATGGCTAGGATCGGCCCCGGTGTTGCCTCAAGGGACTTGAGCCACTGCGCCACGCGCTCGGTGAGCTGCGCGACCGACTCACCGCCATGGGGCGCCGAGGTCGGGTCCTCGAGCCAGGCCTGCAGCGCCTCAGGCTCGGACTTTTGCAGGTCATTGATCCGCGCCCCGTTCCACCGTCCGAAGTCGCAATCCCTCAATGCCGAGACGATTTCAACGTCATTGCCAAACAACTCGGCCGTATGTTGCGTGCGCAACTCCGGCCCGCAGAGTACCCGTGGCGCCTCTTCGAACTGGCGGCTACGCGATCCCTTCGCCAATTGCCCATAAAACTCCAACGGCTCGTTCGTAGGAAAACGCGCCAATTTTTGTGCGACGGTTCGCGCGTGGCACATCAGGGTCAAACGGGTTGCCTGCACGGATTATCACCCTGTCGATCAAATGGAAAACGGCATGATGCCGCCAATAATGACGCAATTGTGCCGCAAGACGCTTGATCCAGGGCGTTTCGTTTGCATCAGCAGCAACGGAACGCGGGCTCATTCAACCATTGAGATTCAGCAATCTCCGACACCCATATAGGCGATGGACTACAAAGCCAGTCGAATTGCGTGTAGCCCCCAGCGCACAGGCTTTGCGCCCGATTTTGGCCCCTGAAAAACCCATGGAAAAATTCGCTAGACATGTAGCGTGCGCTACATAAATACTGTTTTGGCGATTTATGAAACAAAACCGACATACCCATCCAGCAGGAGCCCGGATGCCCACCCTTAGAGAGCTGATCACCGATCCCGGCCTGGAACTTACGCCGGCGGAACGCAAAGTCATCCGTGCCTTGCTGGACCAATACCCGCGTAACGGGCTGGGCCCCATGTCACGTTTGGCCGAACATGCCGGTGTCAGCGACCCCACCATTGTGCGGCTGGTCAAGAAACTGGGGTTCAGCGGTTACGCCGATTTCCAGGATGCCCTGCTCAGCGACATGGACCACCGCCTGCGGTCCCCCAGCGCCTTGTTACAGCTTCGTTCTCATCTGCAGAAAGGCGACGCCTGGAGCCATTACCTGGCGGACAGTCATCGGGCGCTGGTGGATACCCATGCGCTGACCCAGCCCGAAGACGTGCGGATTCTGGTGGAATGGCTGCTCGAAACACGCCACCAGGTTCACTGCTTTGGCGGGCGCTTCAGCAGTTTCCTCGCCAGTTACCTGCTCAACCATTTGCGCCTGCTGCGCCCGGGCTGTTTCGCCCTGGAAGATAACGCGCAACTGCCGGACCGGTTGTTCGACGTGCAGCGTCAGGACGTGGTGCTGGTGTTCGACTATCGCCGTTACCAATCACAGGCCCTGCGCGTGGCCCATGCGGCGAAAAGCCGATATGCCCGCGTGGTGTTGTTCACTGACATCTATGCTTCACCGCTGCGGGAAATGGCCGACCTGATTATCAGTGCGCCAGTGGAATCGGTGTCGGCCTTCGACACCATGGTTCCGGCGCTGGCCCAGGTCGAGGCGCTGATTACCTGCCTGACCCTGCGCAGCCCGGAGCTGGCCGATCGCCTGGAAGGCATCGATGCCCTGCGGACCGACTTCGACACTCACCTGCTGGAGGATAAATAAGGATGTTCACGCTCCCCCACCACTCGCCCCGGGACTTGCCGTTCACCGCCGATCACACCGCGCTGTTGCTGGTGGACATGCAGCGGGCCTGGCTCGAACCGCAGTTCGACCCGCACCTCAACGGACCGGACGGCGAATACTTCCTGACCCGCACCCACATGCAGGTGGTGCCCAATCAACGCCGGCTGCTCAGCGCCTTTCGCAGCGCACGGCAAAACGTGCTGCACACGATCATCGAAAGCCTGACCGCCGATGGTCGCGACCGCTCGCTGGACCACAAACTTTCGGACATGCACTTGCCCAAGGGCAGCGCTCCAGCGCGGATCATCGACGACCTGACGCCGACGGAAAACGAAATCGTCCTGCCCAAGACCTCCTCCGGGGTCTTCAACTCCACCAACATCGACTACGTGCTGCGCAACCTTGAAACCCGGCACCTGATCATCGCCGGCATTGTCACCGACCAGTGTGTGGACATGGCCGTGCGTGACGCCGCCGACCGCGGCTACCTGGTGACGCTGGTGGAGGACGCCTGTGCGACCTACACACCGGAACGGCATCAAGCCTGCCTGAACGCGATCAAGGGTTACTGCTGGATCACCGACACCCAGACGGTGCTCGGCCGGTTGCAGGAGATGCAAGCATGAGCGAACGCCTGTCGCCGCTGCCAATGACCACTATTGTCACCACCGACCTGATTGGCGTGACACGTGGCCGCTCGTTCCCCACAGACGAACTTGAACATTACCTGGCAACAGGCTGCGGCTGGGTGCCGGCCAACAGCGCGTTGACCCCGCAAGACATCATCGCCTCCACCAATCCGTGGGGCGCTTATGGCGATCTGCGGCTGATGCCCGACCTGAGCAGCCGGGTGACGGTCAGCAATGGCCCGAATGCCACGGCCCCGGCGCTGGACTTCATCCACGGCGACATTCAGGAAACCGATGGCCGCCCGTGGGGCGCCTGCCCGCGCACGCTGTTGCGCAATGAAGTGGAGCGATATCGCGCCGAGTTGGGTTTGCAGGTCAACGCCGCGTTCGAACATGAATTCAACCTGGACACCGGCGCGGCCGATCAACTGGCGTTCTCCCTTGAGGCCCAGCGTCAGGGCGCCGAGTTCGGTGGCTGGCTGCTCAGCGCCCTGCGCGCCGGCGGCGTCGAACCGGAAATGTTCCTGCCCGAATACGGCAAGCACCAATACGAAATCACCTGCCGCCCCGCCCTCGGTGTGGCGGCGGCGGACCGCGCGGTGAACGTGCGCGAGATCACCCGTGAAATCGCCCGGCAGATGAACCTCGACGTGAGCTTCGCACCGAAGACGTCCGAGCATGCCGTGTGCAACGGCGTGCATCTGCACGTGAGCCTGCTGGACCTGGACGGCCAGCCGCTGATGTACGACGCCGGCACGATCAATGGCCTGTCGACCCTCGGCCAGCACTGGGCCGCCGGCATCCTGCATTACTTGCCGGCGCTGTGCGCGTTTACCGCACCGACACCGGTGTCCTACGAGCGCTTGCAGCCGCATCACTGGAGCGCGTCCTACGCCTGCGTCGGCCAGCGCAACCGCGAAGCGGCGCTGCGGATCTGCCCGACCGTGAGCCTGGGCGGCCAATCCGTGGCGGCGCAATACAACCTGGAATTTCGCGCCATGGACGCCACGGCTTCGCCGCACCTGGCCATGGCCGCACTGCTGATCGCCGGGCGCCTGGGCATCGAACAACGCCTGGCCTTGAACGCGATCACCGATGAAATCCCCGATTCCCTGAACGAAGAACAACGCCAGGCCCGTGGCATCGTTGCCCTGCCCGCGTCCCTTGCCCAGGCGCTCGAGTGCCTGCGCAACAGCGAGGCGCTGATCGAAGCCCTGCCGAGTGCGTTGATGGACACCTGGCTCGCCCTTAAATCCGAGGAACTGACGCTGACGGAACAGCTGTCGCCCGCCGAATGCTGTGAGCACTATGCACGCCTGTACTGAATCCGCTGAACTCGGTCTGTTTACCGAGCCCGCGTACACCTTGAGCCGCGAAGACTCGGCGCACCCGTTGATTCTGGTGTGCGAACACGCCAGCCGGTTTATCCCGGCCGAGTTGAATGACCTGGGCCTGAGTCACGATGCGGCGCGCGAGCATATCGCCTGGGACATTGGCGCACTGGCGCTGGCCGAAAGTTTGTCCCAGGCACTGGGGGCAACGCTGCTGGCGGCCAATTACTCGCGGCTCTTGATTGACCTCAATCGCCCGCTGGTTGCACCGGACAGCATTCCACCCCAGAGCGAGATTTATCAGGTACCAGGCAACCAGAATCTGGGCGAGGCCACGCGCGAGTACCGCCGCGAATGCCTGTTCAAACCGTTTCATGCCCGGCTGCAAACCTTGATCGACCAGCGTGTCGCACAAGGGCGGCCGGTTCGGGTGGTCGGCATTCACAGCTTCACCCCGGTTTATCACGGCCAGCCGCGCGCGCTGGAAGTCGGCGTGCTGTTTGGCGAAGCCAAGGGCTACGCCCAACGCCTGGTTGACGGGTTGAGCCAGCACCCCTTGAAGGTCGCCGGCAATGAGCCCTATAAAATCAACCCGCTGGGTGACATGACCGTGCCGGTCCACGGCGATGCACGAGGACTGGAATCGGTGTTGATCGAGGTGCGCAACGATCTGCTGCGCACCTCTGAAGACGTCAGTCGCTGGACCGCTTACCTGGCACCGCTGTTGTAAACATTCGCATCAAACCCGCAGCATGCAGCTGCTGTCATCTCAAGGAGTTAGGGCTTCATGGAAATAGAAGAATTCGGCTACAAGCAGGAGTTGAAACGTAGCCTGTCGCTGACCGATCTGGTGGTGTACGGGATGATCTTCATGATCCCCATCGCCCCGTTCGGGGTGTACGGTTACGTTAACGCCGAAGCGCCCGGGATGGTGCCGCTGGCTTACATCATCGGCATGGTCGCGATGCTGTTCACAGCCCTGAGTTACGGCAGCATGGCCCGGGCCTTTCCGATTGCGGGCTCGGTGTATTCCTACGCGCAACGCGGCCTCAACCCGCATGTCGGGTTTATCGCCGGATGGCTGATGCTGCTCGATTACCTGCTGATTCCGCCGCTGCTCTACGTGTACGCGGCCATGGCGCTGAATCACCTTTATCCGGACATTCCCAAGGTCGGTTTCATCCTGGCGTTTCTGGTCAGCGCGACGTTCGTCAACCTGCGGGGCATCACCTTCACTGCCCGCATGAACATTGTGTTTCTGCTGGCGCAACTGGTGGTGCTGGGGATCTTCCTGTTCTACGCCTGGAATGCGCTGCACAGCGGCGGCGGCAACGGTCAGCTGACCCTGGCGCCGTTGTACAACCCCGACACCTTCAATTTCGCCCTGCTGATGCAAGCCGTGTCGATTGCGGTGCTGTCGTTCCTCGGTTTCGATGCGATCTCCACCCTCGCCGAAGAAATCAAGGGCGACCCGGGCCGCAGCGTCGGCAAGGCAGCCCTGATCACGCTGTTGGTGATGGGCGTGATCTTCGTCGTGCAGACCTGGATTGCCACTGACCTGGCGGCCGGCATGGGCTTTACCTCTGCCGACACCGCGTTCTATGAAATCGCCGAAATCGCTGCCGGCAGCTGGCTGGCCACCCTGACCGGCGTGGCCACGGCCCTGGCGTGGGGCGTGGCAGTTGCCATCACCTCGCAAGCGGCGGTCTCGCGCCTGCTGTTCGGCATGGCCCGGGACGGTAAGCTGCCGAAAGTGCTGGCGAAGGTTCACCCGAAACACAATACCCCGTACCTGAGCATCTATCTGGTGGCCGTGCTGTCACTGGTGATTTGCTACCTGTTCATCAACTCGGTGGACACCCTCACCTCGCTAGTGAACTTCGGCGCCTTGAGCGGTTTTATGTTGCTGCACCTGACCGTGATCAATTACTACTGGCGTCGGCAGAAGTCCGGCCAGGTGATCCGTCACCTGATCTGCCCGGTGATTGGCTTCATCATCGTCGCGGCCATCATGTACAACATGGGCGTCGATGCACAAAAACTCGGCCTGATCTGGATTGCCCTGGGCCTGGTGTATCTGTTTTTCCTCAACAAGCTGGGCGCCAGCACGGCGCTGCCCGATCCGAGCAACGGCTGACAAGAAAAAGAGCGGCGTCTGACAAGAAATCAGGCGACCGCCGATTTAATGCGTGGAAACCGACAGTGATAGTCAGGTTCGGCACACACCGCCGAACCCTTTGATACAGGAGTACATCCATGCTGGTCTTACGCCCAGTCGAGTTAACCGACCTGCCCCAGTTGCAGCAACTGGCGCGCGACAGCCTGATCGGTGTCACGTCCTTGCCGGACGACACTGAACGCTTGCGACTGAGGATTCTCGACTCCTGCGCTTCGTTCGAGAAAGACGTGGAGGTGCATGGCGCCGAGAACTACTTCTTCGTGCTGGAGGATCTCGCGGCCCGGCGCCTAGTGGGCTGTTCGGAAATTCTCGCCACTGCAGGCTTCAACGAACCGTTCTACAGCTTGCGCAACCGTCACTTCACCAGCGCCTCGCGAGAGCTGAACATCGAACACGGCGTGCCGGCATTGTCGTTGTGCCAGGACCTCAGCGGTCACACCTTGCTGCGGGGTTTTCATATCGACACGGCGCTGGTGCGCACAGCATTTTCGGAGTTGCTGTCCCGGGCGCGCCTGCTGTTCATCGCCGCCCATTCACAGCGCTTTGCCGAAGCGGTGATCACCGAGATCGTCGGCTTCAGCAACGATGAAGGGCAATCGCCGTTCTGGGATGCGCTGGGCAAGCATTTCTTCGACCTGCCCTACGCCGAGGCCGAGCGGCTCTGCGGCCTGGAGAGCCGGACCTTCCTCGCCGAACTGATGCCGCACTACCCGATCTACGTGCCGATGCTGCCCCAGGCTGCACAGGATTGCATCGGCCGGATCCACCCCGACGGCCAGGAAGCCTTCGATATTCTTGAGCGCGAGGGATTTGAAACCAACAGCTACATCGACCTGTTTGACGCAGGCCCGACGCTGTATGCACGCACCTCGAACATTCTCTCGATCGCGCAAAGCCAGACCGGCAACGTTCAGTCGGCTTCGTCCATTGATGCAAGTGGCAGCTACCTGGTGAGCAACGATTCGCTGAAGGATTACCGCGCCATCGTCGCCGAGTTGAATGTCCAGGCCGGGCAACCGGTGGGCTTGAGCGCCGAGATGTGCGCCGCCCTGAACGTGACCGAAGGCAGCCCGATCCGGCTGATTGCCCTGTGAGCATCACCCGGCCCCGTGCCCAACGACAGCGCCCGACCTGGCGCGAAGAAGGAGCTGCATCATGATTGTCCGCCCGGTTCGCGTCACCGACCTGCCCGCCTTGATGGATCTGGTGCAACAGGCCGGCCCCGGGTTCACCACCCTGCCGGCCAACGAAGAACGCCTGGTGCACCGGGTGCGCTGGGCCCAGCGGACCTTCGCCGAACAGGTCGAGCGTGCGGATGCCGATTACCTGTTCGTGCTCGAAGATGACGATCAGCAAGTGGTCGGCATCAGTGCGTTGGCCGGCGCCGTTGGCCTGCGTGAACCCTGGTACAACTATCGGGTCGGGCTGACGGTCAGTTCGTCGCCGGACCTGGGCATTCAGCGGCAGATTCCGACGCTGTTCCTGAACAACGAAATGACTGGCCAATCGGAAATCTGCTCGCTGTTTCTGCGACCCGATCAGCGCCATGGCAGTAACGGTCGGTTGTTGTCCCTGGGACGCCTGCTGTTCGTGGCCGAGTTCCCGCACCTGTTCGGCGACAAGCTGATCGCCGAATTGCGCGGCAGCGCCGACGAACATGGCTGTTCACCGTTCTGGGACAGCTTGGGCCGGCACTTTTTCAAGATGGATTTCAGCCACGCCGATCACCTGTCGGGGCTGGGCAGCAAACCGTTCATCGCCGAATTGATGCCTCGCCAGCCGCTCTACACCTGCCTGCTCACCGAACAGGCCCAGGCGGTCATCGGCAAGGCACACCCGAACACCGAACCGGCGCTGAAGATTCTCAGCGCCGAAGGATTTGTGCATCAGGGTTACATCGACATCTTCGACGCTGGCCCGGTGATCGAAGCCCCGGTCTCGAAAATCCGCACCGTGCGCGACAGCCAACCGCTGGTATTGGCCATCGGCACGCCTGACGAACAGGCCCCGGTGTGGTTGATCCACAACCGCCGCCTGGAAAACTGCCGCATCACCACCGCCCAGGCCCGGTTGGTGGGCAACAGTTTGATCGTCGACCGACTCACGGCAAAACGCCTGCAACTGCAACCGGGGAACTCGGTGCGGGCGGTGCCGCTGCCTGATCAACAGCGGCAGGCTGTTGCGGCGTAATCGCTCGTGTTCCAGCCGCTGCGTAAATTCGTCATCATCTTCCCCTCGCGCGCGTGATAGCCTTTTGTTCCTTCGGCGTTGACACCTTTGCTCAAGCCTTTCCATTCCTTTGTATTGGTGGAACTCATATGTCCAGGCTTTCTCATCAAGATTTGCGCCGTAACTTCCGCGAGCTGTTTGCTTCCAATGCCTGCTATCACACGGCGTCGGTCTTCGACCCGATGTCAGCCCGCATCGCCGCGGACCTGGGGTTTGAAGTGGGCATCCTCGGTGGCTCGGTCGCCTCGTTGCAGGTGCTGGGCGCTCCCGACTTCGCCTTGATCACCCTCAGCGAGTTCGCCGAACAGGCCACGCGCATCGGCCGTGTCGCCCAATTGCCGGTCATCGCCGACGCCGACCACGGCTACGGCAACGCACTCAATGTGATGCGCACCATCGTTGAACTGGAACGCGCCGGCATTGCCGCGCTGACCATCGAAGACACCCTCCTGCCGGCGCAATTCGGCCGCAAATCCACTGACCTGATCGGCGTGGCGGAAGGCGTCGGCAAGATTCGTGCGGCACTGGAAGCCCGGGTTGACTCGGAAATGGCGATCATCGCGCGGACCAACGCCGGGATCCTGCCGGTTCAGGAAGTCATCAGCCGTACCTGCCATTACCAGCAGGCCGGTGCAGACGGGATTTGCATGGTGGGCGTGCGGGACTTCGATCACCTCGAACAGATCGCCGAACACCTGACCGTGCCGCTGATGCTGGTGACCTACGGCAACCCTGCGCTGCGGGACGACAAACGCCTGGCCGAACTGGGCGTGCGGGTGACCATTGATGGTCATGGCGCGTACTTCGCGGCGATCAAGGCCACGTACGACAGCTTGCGCGAACAGCGGCAGATCTTTACCCAAGCGTCGGACTTGAGTGCTACCGAGCTGACTCATACCTATACGCAGCCTGAGGAATACATCCGTTGGGCGGAAGAGTTTATGAGTGTGAAGGAATAACGCTGCAGCAGGTGTTGCAGTAGTGACTGCGATGGCCTCTTCGCGAGCAAGCCCGCTCCCACATTAGATCTCGGTGATCACAGGACTGGTGTTCACAGGAGATTCATTGTGGGAGCGGGCTTGCTCGCGAAGGGGCCGGATGCCACACCGCTAAACTATGGCTTTGACCCCCTCCTCCCGCGGCAACACCCGCGCCTGGACCAGATTCAGAATCACGCGCCCTTCGAGCGTCCCCTGTAGGAACTCGATTTTACTAACACCAAAAATCCCTGTGGCGAGGGAGCTTGCTCCCTCGCCACAGGGGTAATGCAGCCGCTTATTGCTTGGCCAACTCCATAATCATCCGCGACAGCAGGTAAATCCGCGGCGCCACGCTTTCTACTTCTGCGTACTCTTCAGGCGTATGAATATTGCCGCCGACAATCCCGAACCCATCCAGCGTCGGCGTGCCCACCCCGGCCGAGAGACTGGCATCCGCCGCCCCGCCGCTGCCTTCTTCCGTCAACGTGCGGCCAATCTCTCCGTAAATGCCCTGGGCCATGGCCATCAGTCGATCCGACTCCGGCGTTTGCGGCATCGGCGGTAAACCGCGCTGCAGTGTGGTCGTGACTTCGGTGTCCGCAATCAGCTTGTCCTTGGACACCCGCGCCAGGTCCTTCTCGATCCGGTCAAACTCTTCCGGCACCGCCGCCCGCACGTCAGCCTTGGCCGTGGCCTGGTCCGGAATCACATTGGTCCTGTCGCCGGCCTTGATCACGGTGAAGTTGATGGTGGTTTTCTTCTCGGCGTCGCCCAGTTTGCCCAGCTGCAGAATCTGGTGCGCCGCTTCCATTGCCGCGTTGCGTCCCAGCTCTGGCGCGACACCGGCGTGGGCGGCTTTGCCTTTGACTTCCACCACCGCCGTCGCGCTGCCTTTGCGCCACACCACCAGCCCATCCGCCGGGCGGCCCGGTTCGAGGTTGAGGGTCACGTCGTGGGCCTTGGCGGTTTTCTTGATCAGGTCGGTGGCGATGTCCGATCCGGTTTCTTCGCTGGCGTCGAGCAGGAAAGTGATTTGCGCGTAGTCCTTGAAGTCGAGGTTTTTCAGGACTTTCAGCGCGTAGATCCCGGCAACGATGCCGCCCTTGTCGTCCATCACACCCGGCCCATAGGCCCGGCCGTCCTTGATGTGGAACGGGCGCTCGGCGGCCGAGCCCTCCTTGAACACGGTGTCCATGTGCGCCATCAGCAGGATTTTTGCCTTGCCGGTGCCTTTGAGGGTGGCGATCACGTGGCTGCTTTTGTCCGGTGTGTTGGGCACCAGTTCGATGGTAGCTCCGAGTTTTTTCAGCTCATCAATGGCAATGTCGCGCACTTGCGTCAGGCCGGGTTCATAGCCGGAACCGGAGTCTATATTCACCAGCCGTTCCAGCAGTTTCAGGGCTTCACCCTTGTACTGTTCGGAATCGGCGAGAGCTTGTTTGTGGGGTTCGGCGAAGGCTGCCGGGGCGAATGCACCGAGGGCGAGGGTCAGGCCAAGGCTGGTGGCCAGCAGGGAACGAGGGAGATTGAGCGTCATGAATCGGTCCTTGTTTCGTGTCGGGGAACCGAAACCCTACCTCACTGAGCTGCACGGCTCTATGCCGAATGCGACACCTGTAGACCTGACACACCACAACTCCCCTGTGGGAGCGGGCTTGCTCGCGAAGGCGGCGGGTCAGCTTGCATTGATGTTGAATGAACTGAATATTTTGCGAGCAAGCCCGCTCCCACAGGGGTTTTGCGTGAAGGTCAGACCGGGTCGAGCAGTTCGTGCTGGGGCTTGCCGCCAATGCCGCTAATGACGCGGTTGCGGCCGGTGCTCTTGGCTTCGTAGAGCGCCTGGTCGGCATCGTTGAGCCACAGGGTGGCGTCGGTGTGCGACGAATTGAACGCTGCCAGGCCAATGCTCAGGCTGACTTTCAGCGCCGGGTTCTGCTCGTAGCCCAGGGAGGCGAAGCGATCACGCAAGGCGTCCATGGCGGCTGCCGCGCTATTGAGGGGCAGGTCCGGGAGCAGCACGCAGAACTCGTCACCGCCGTAGCGTCCCGCCACGTCAGTCGCCCGCAGGTTCTGCTTGAGCATTTTGCTCAAATGTCGCAGCACCATGTCCCCGGCGACGTGGCCGTAGGTGTCATTGATGGTTTTGAAATGGTCGATATCGATCAACGCAATCGCCCCGCCCTGATGCTGACGTTGGCAACGCTGGAACTCAACTTCGAGCTGGTCTTTCCAGGCGCCATGGTTCAACAGGCCGGTGAGGCTGTCGGTTCGGCTCAAGGCCAGCAGTTCGCGTTTGTGCCGGCCAAGGGTGGTGGTCTGGCGAAAGCAGATCCAGCCCAGCGCCAGTGGATACAGGGTCAGCAAGGGTAAACAGGCGTACAGCTGCAACGGACTGGTTTGCGCGAAGAAGGCCGGTGTGAAAATCAGCATGCCCACACCGATCCCGAGAATCTGCGCCGCCGTGCCCACCAGCAGGAACCGCACACCGCCGATCGCCACGTTGTTCATGGCCATCATCGACAGCGTCGCCGCGCTTGGCAGCGGATTGAAGTGCATGGCGGCCACCCAAAAGCCGCCGAGAAAAGCGTCGACCAGGATGTTGCGATGCTCGGCGTGAAACGGCACTTGCGCCCGTCGCGCCCATTGATAGGCCACATGCGGCCAAAGCACGCCATTGAACAGCATCAGCCCCCAGACCCACGGCGCCGGGTTGAGTGGATACATCGCCGCGCCCACACACAACAACCCCAAGGTCAAACCAAGGGTTCGCGATGTATAGAGCCTCCTGGCCAGAGAAAGCCCTTTTCCTCCCGTCTTTCCCATAGGGGCCTCTGCGCCACTGAACGGACCCCGACAACACACGGGTTGCGGGTGTGCTGGGAGTCTATCAGGGCAACGTTAAATAGCCATCACCGGCGGGCGCGCGGTTCCGTAGGAGCGAGGCTTGCCCGCGAAGCTTTTGGCGGCTTTGAGGGCCCCTTCGCGGGCAAGCCTCGCTCCTACAGGTTATGCGTGTGATGTTTGGGCTATACATGAAGGGAGAATCAGATAATCGATAAAAAAGGAGGCCCATGCAGACCTTTCAAGTGTTGATCATCGGCAGCGGTTTTGGCGGTCAGTGCGCGGCGATCAATTTGCTCAAGGCCGGCATCGACGATTTTCGCCTGCTGGAACGACGGGACTTTTTCGGTGGCACCTGGTGCCAGAACACCTACCCCGGTGCGGCCGTCGACGTGCCCTCGCCGCTCTATTCACTGTCTTTCGCCCCCTACCGCTGGACGCAAATGTTCGCCGATCAGGCTGAACTGCACCACTACACCCAGTACGTGGTGGAGCACTTCGGCCTGCGGGACAAGGTCGAACTGCAAGCCAATGTCGAGCGCATCGAATGGGACGCCGACGGCCAGCGCTGGGCGGTGTACACCGGCACCAAAGGCACGTTTTACGCGCAGTTCCTGATCAACGCCACGGGGCCGCTGAGCCAACCCGTCGTCCCACACTTCGAAGGCCAGGAACGTTTTCAGGGCAAGACGTTTCACACCAACAATTGGGATCACTCCTTCGACTATCGCCACAAACGCGTCGCCATCGTCGGTAGCGGCGCCAGTGCGGCGCAGGTCATTCCGACCATCGCCCCCGACGTCGAGCACCTGCATGTGTTCCAGCGCACGCCGCATTGGGTATTGCCCCGGGCCGACCGTACGTTTGGACCCTTCCAGCGTTGGCTATTGGGCTTGAAACCGGCGTACAAACTGCTGCGCTGGATGCTCTATTGGCAATTCGAAACCCGGGTGATTGCCTTCAAATATTCGAAACCTGCGATCCACATGGTCCAGCAACACGCCCTGCGCTTCCTCAAGCGTCAGGTGCCCGACCCGCAATTGCGCCGAAAACTGACACCCGACTTCACCATCGGCTGCAAGCGCGTCATCGTCTCCAGCACCCTTTACCCGGCGCTCGGCCGCAGCAATGTGACGCTGCACAGTCGCGAACAGGGCATCGCATCCATCGACGAAACCGGCATCGTCACCCAGGACGGCCAGCACATTGATCTGGACCTGATCGTCTGGTCCACCGGGTACGACGCCACCGACGGGGTGATTTCCTACCCGGTCACCGGCAAAAACGGCACCCGACTCAAAGACGTCTGGGCCCAATACCCGCGGGCTTATCTGGGCACCAGCCTGCCGGACTTTCCCAACCTGTTTATCGTCACCGGGCCCAACACCGGTATTGGCCATACGTCGGCGCTGTTCATCATCGAATCCCAGATGAATTACATCCTCGACTGCATCCGTACGCTGAAAGAACAGGGTTTGCGCAGCATCGAAGTACGCCCCGAGGCAGAACGTACCTACACTGAGATGATCCACCGCGAAATGGAGCGCACTGTCTGGAAGTCCGGGGGTTGCCACAGCTGGTATCAAAGCAAGAGCGGTCATGTGATCGCCATGTTCCCGGGGTTCAGTTTCAGCTATCACCGGTTGACCCGGGCCCTGAAACCCGCTGACCACATTTTGTCCTGATCACGTAAAAGGAAGATGCCTGATGCTTGTGTTGGTTGTCCTTATCGCGGTTTTTGTGGCCTGGAGCTGGCTGAGTTACCCGGCCATCGGTCACTGGCTCTATGACCTGAACATGGCCATGGAAGCCAAGCTGTATCGGCTGCACAAAATCGTCGTACCGATCACGGAAATGACCGTTTCGACCTGGCAAGGCGGGCCGTACGAAGCGTCGAGCAGTGTGCTGATGCTGCACGGCTACAGCGCCGACAAAAACATCTGGCTGCGTTTCGCCCGGCACTTTGTCGGCAACTATCGGGTGATCATTCCCGACATCGCCGGTCATGGCGAAACCGGGTTCAAGGCCGGTGGCGGCTACGACATCCCGCTGCAGGCCAAGCGGATGATCCAGCTGCTGGACGTTTGCGGGGTCGACAAAGTCCATGTCATCGGCAATTCGATGGGTGGCTACATCGCGGCGTGGCTGGCGGCGACTTACCCGGACCGGATTGCTTCCGTCGCCCTGATCGACCCGGCCGGCGTCACCGCCCCCGAAGCCAGTGACCTGGAGCGGCATCTGGCCAAGGGGCACAACCCTTTTTTGATTCACTCACGGGAAGAATTTCGACGCTTCTACGCCATGACCATGGCCGAGCCACCGTGGGTGCCCGGCGTGGTGCTGGACGCCATCGCACAGCGTTATGAACAGAGTCGCGATGAGCTGGAAGAAATCTTCAACGACTTTCGCGCCAGCCCGCCGATGGAACCCAAACTGCCCGACATCAAATGCCCGGCGCTGCTGCTGTGGGGGCACAAGGATCGCCTGATCGATGTCAGCAGCGTGGCCGTTTGGAGTAAAGGCATCGCGGATTTGCGCGTGGACATCTGGGACCACATTGGCCACATGCCGATGGTCGAACAACCGGCCAATACCGCGCGGTTGTATCGGGAATTCCTGGGATCGCTGCGCTCGGAAAGCCGTTCGCACCTGTGACCCCCACAACCCCCAAATCAATCCTGTAGGAGCGAGGCTTGCCCGCGAAGCTTTTAGCGGCTTTAAGGGCCCCTTCGCGGGCAAGCCTCGCTCCTACAGGGAGTTGTGGGCAGCCAATAGTGCGAAGCAGTCCTTGGGAGAATGAAGTCCGTAAGATTCTTCGTTTGTCGGCGTTGCAGAAGGCTGCGATCTTTTCCCACATCCTTTACGTCACCCGCGCCAGGAATTTTTTTCATGAGCCACCCAAGCTTCGTCAGCCCTGACCTGATCCGCCAACGCTTCTCCAAAGCGATGTCCGACATGTACCGCGAAGAAGTCCCGCTGTACGGCGCGCTGATGAAACTGGTTGAGCAGACGAACCGTCACGTACTCGACAGCGATCCGCAGGTGGCCCGGCAACTCAATAGCACCGGCGAAATCGAGCGGCTGGACCTGGAGCGTCACGGCGCAATCCGCGTCGGCACCGCTGACGAACTGGCCACCCTCGCCCGCCTGTTCGAGGTGATGGGCATGCAACCCGTCGGCTATTACGACCTGACCCCGGCCGGCGTACCGGTGCACTCCACCGCGTTCCGCGCCGTGCACGAAGCCGCCCTGCAAGTCAGCCCGTTCCGGGTGTTTACCTCACTGCTGCGCCTGGAACTGATCGAAGACCTGGAACTACGAGCCTTCGCCCAGTCGGTGCTGGATAAGCGCCAGATCTTCACCCCGGCCGCCCTTGCATTGATCGACCGCGCCGAAACCGCAGGCGGTCTGACCGAACAGGAGGCCCAGGAATTCGTCGAGCAGGCGCTGGAAACCTTTCGCTGGCACCACAGCGCCACCGTCACCGCCGAGCAGTACCAGAAACTCAGCGCGCAACATCGCCTGATTGCTGACGTGGTCGCGTTCAAAGGCCCGCACATCAATCACCTGACGCCGCGCACCCTGGACATCGACATCGTTCAGGCGCAAATGCCCGCCCACGGCATCACGCCCAAAGCCGTCATTGAGGGCCCGCCTCGCCGCCAGTGCCCGATCCTGTTGCGCCAGACCAGTTTCAAGGCGCTCGACGAACCGATCGCCTTCACCGATCAAGCCGAGACTCGCGGCAGCCACAGCGCCCGCTTCGGTGAAATCGAACAGCGCGGCGCGGCGCTCACGCCAAAAGGCCGGGCGCTTTACGACCGGTTGCTAAACGCCGCCCGCGATGAGTTGAAGGACTTCCCCAACGAGGGTAATGCCGCACGCTACAACACGCTGATGGCGCAGCACTTCAGCGAATTCCCTGACACCTACGAAGGCATGCGCCAACAGGAACTGGCGTACTTTCGCTACTTCCTCACAGAAAAAGGCCTCGCGGCAGAAGAGCTCAAATCGTTGCCGCTGGAAGAACTGCTCAGCGGCGGTTATTTGCGGGTTGAACCGTTGGTGTACGAGGATTTTCTGCCGGTCAGCGCGGCGGGGATTTTCCAGTCGAACCTTGGGGATGCGGCGCAGGTAAATTACGGCGTGCATTCGAACCAGCAGGCGTTTGAAACGGCGCTGGGGCGGCCGACCATTGACGAACTGGGGCTGTATGCCGAAACGCAGCGGCGCTCGATCGAGCAGTGTTTTGCGTCGTTGAGTTAAACCTTCACAGCGCAAAAAAGATCGCAGCCTCGTTTCACTCGACAACTCCTACAGGGGATCGCTATCCAAATGTAGGAGCTGTCGAGTGCAACGAGGCTGCGATCTTTTAATCTTATTTAAGCTTCGCCAACAACGCTTCAGCGGCAGCCTCCGAAGAAGCCGGGTTTTGCCCGGTGATCAACAGGCCATCGGTGAGCACATAACTCGCCCAATCCGCGCCCTTGGAATACTCACCGCCCTTCTCCTTCAGCATGTCCTCCACCAGGAATGGCACGACTTTCGTCAGTTGCACCGCCTCCTCCTCAGAATTGGTGAACCCCGTCACGCGCTTGCCTTTGACCAATGGCTGGCCATCCGCACCCTTGACGTGACGCAACACACCCGGCGCATGGCAGACCGCCGCGACCGGCTTGCCCGCTTTGATAAACGCCTCGATCAGAGCGATTGAAATTTTGTCTTCGGCCAAATCCCACAGCGGACCATGACCGCCGGGATAGAACACGGCGTCGTAATCCTCAGGTCTGACCGTGCTCAGTACAGCCGTGGAAGCCAGTGCTGACTGGGCCGCCGAGTCTTTGCGAAAACGATCGGTAGCCGCCGTTTGCGCGTCCGGCTCGTCGCTTTTCGGGTCCAGCGGCGGCTGGCCGCCCTTGGGCGAAACCAGGGTCAGTTGTGCACCGGCATCCTTGAAGGCGAAGTACGGTGCGGCGAATTCTTCCAGCCAGAAGCCGGTTTTCTTACCCGTGTCACCCAATTGATCGTGGGACGTTAAAACCATCAGGATTTTCATGTCGTTCTCACTCCGTTTCAGGGTTGTCGGACGCTCGACGGCGCTGTTTTTATGGACCACTCGGCCCCTCGATTTGTTGCAACCGATGCGCGTAGCCATCGAGTGCTAGCGCAAAGCCTTGATGCGCAAGAAGTTGCGCACCCCTTGTGTCGAATGGCCCTTGCGAGGCGCTGATCGCCCGGCCTGTCAGGCCTTCCAGTCGAGTGCGCAAGAAGTTGCGCAGTGGTGCGCAAGTTCTTGCGCACATTCTTTCGGGTTTCTGATTGAACCTCTTTTCAAAGCCCTTAAAACAATCACAACCACTTGATTTACTTAGCTTTAAGTATTTCTGGCACGGACCTTGATAACAGTCATGCACCCACCGGGCGATAACGCCTCCCGGGCACTTTCACTTTATTCAGCAAGGAGCACATCCATGGCTACTCCAGCGTACATGTCCGTCACTGGCGAAAAACAAGGTCTGATCACCGCCGGCGCATTCACCGCCGACTCGGTTGGCAACACCTATCAAGAAGGTCACGAAGACCAGGTCATGGTTCAGGCTTTCAGCCACGACGTGATCATCCCGCGTGACCCACAATCCGGCCAGCCAACCGGTCAGCGCGTTCACAAGCCAGTCGTGATCACCAAGGTCTACGACAAGGCTTCGCCACTGCTGCAAGCTGCTCTGACCTCCGGCGAGCGCATGAGCGAAATCGTTATCCAGTGGTACCGCACTTCGGCTCAAGGTACCCAAGAGCATTACTACACCACCAAACTGGAAGACGCGATCATCGTCGCCATCAACAACAAAATGCACAACTGCCAGGATCCGTCGAACTCGCACTTCACTCACCTGGAAGAAGTGCAATTCACCTACCGCAAAATCACCTGGACCCACGAAGTATCCGGTACTTCGGGTTCCGATGACTGGCGTCTGCCGGTCGCCTAAGTCAGGCTGACCGTCACAAGCATCGGCCAGCTCTGCTGGTCGATGTTGTTTCCGCCCTTCCAGAATTTCGCGTCCGTTGACCCGGTTTCCGGCTGTCAGCGCATGCCGCAGCACTGCACGAGGAACAAGGGATGTTCGCGCCGGCCAATCAAACTCACTTTGCCCTGACCATCGAAGGTCTTTCCAGCGACTTCCAGGTCTTTTCCCTGCAAGGTCGGGAAGCCATCAGCCAGCCTTTTGTGTTTGAGGTGGAGCTGGTCAGTGAACAGCCGTCCCTGGACCTCGAGACCCTGCTGCACAAACCGGCCTTCTTGCAGCTCTCGCCTGACGGCAGCGGCATCCATGGCCAGATCTATCGCGCCGCCCAGGGTGATTCCGGCAAACGCCTGACCCGCTACGCGGTGACCCTGCGCCCGCAACTGTCCTACCTCGCGCACCGCATCAACCAACGCATCTTCCAGAACCTTACGGTGCCGAAAATCATCGGCATGGTCCTTGAAGAGCACGGCATCCAAAGCAACGCCTATGAATTCAAAGTCGGGGCGATTTATCCCGAGCGCATTTACTGCGTTCAGTACGATGAATCGGACCTGCAGTTCGTCCAGCGTCTGTGCGAGGAAGAAGGTATCCACTACCACTTCCAGCACAGCGCCACCGCCCACAAGCTGGTGTTCGGTGATGACCAGACGGTGTTCCCGAAACTCGCACCCGTGGCCTATCAGCAAGATTCCGGCATGGTCGCCAACAACCCGGTGATCAAGCGCTTCGACCTGCGCCTGGAAACCCGCACCAGCCGCACCACCCGCCGCGACTACGACTTCGAAAAACCGCGCCTCACCCTCGAAAGCGAAAACCGCGGCGACGCCCTGCCCGACCTCGAAGACTATGACTACCCCGGTCGCTTCATCGACCGCGAGCGCGGCAAACACCTGGCCAAGCGCAACCTGGAACGCCACCGCAGCGACTTCCAACTCGCCGAAGGCAAAAGCGATCAGCCGTTGCTGGTCAGCGGCCATTTCCTGGCGCTGACCCAACACCCAAAAGCCAAATGGAACGACCTGTGGCTGCTGACCGAAGTCCTGCACGAAGGCAAACAGCCGCAAGTGCTGGAAGAGTCGGTGACCAGCGACACCACCCGCCTCAAGGGTGATTTCCATCAGGGTTACCGCAACCGCTTCCAGGCCACCCCATGGGACGTGCCGAACCGTCCGCCGCTGACGCAAAAGAAGCCGCGCATCCTCGGCAGCCAAAGCGCCGTGGTCACCGGGCCCAAGGGCGAAGAGATCCACTGCGACCAGTACGGCCGCGTCAAAGTGCAATTCCACTGGGACCGCGAAGGCCAGGCCGACGACAAGACCAGCTGCTGGCTGCGCGTCTCCTCCGCCTGGGCCGGCGCCCACTACGGCGGCATCGCCATCCCGCGGATCGGCATGGAAGTGCTCGTCACCTTCCTCGAAGGCGACCCCGACCAACCGCTGATCAGCGGCTGCCTGTACCACAAGGAAAACGTCGTCCCGTACCCGCTGCCGGCAAACAAAACCCGCAGCACCTTCAAAACCTTGAGTTCCAAGGGCGGTGGCGGCTTCAACGAACTGCGCATCGAAGACAAAAAAGGCCAGGAACAAATCTTCCTGCACGCCCAGCGCGACTGGGACGAAAACGTCGAACACGACCAGAAAATCCGCGTCGGCAACGAACGCCACGACACCGTCGAGCAAAACAGCTACAGCGAATTCAAGGCCGAAGAACACCACACCGTCTACGCCGACCGCAAAGTCGAGGCCCGCGCCAACGACCACCTGACCGTGGGCGTGAACCAGCACATCAAGATCGGTACCGGGCAGTTCATCGACGCCGGCCAGGAAATCCACCTGAGCAGCGGCATGAAAGTCGTGCTGGAAGCAGGCAGTGAACTGACCCTGATCGGCGGTGGCAGCTTCATCAAGATCGATGCCGGCGGCGTGACCATGAGCGGGCCGGTGATCAATATGAACTCCGGAGGTGGGCCGGGTAGCGGGACGGGGGCTGCGCCGTTGTTGCCGGGGGTGTTGAAGCAGGCGGATGCGGATAAGGCTGGGGCGGTGTTGACCCCGGCGCAAGTTAATACGTTGAAGCGGAATGCGCCGTTTTGTGAAGAGTGCGAGAAGTGTAAGGCAGGTGCTTGTGCGATCTGATCTGTTGACGCCACAAGCGTGGTTGGCTGAACGGCCGTTGCAAGCCGATGAGCGTCTCTATCTGATTGTCAGTGCTGCGAGCGATGCCGAACCGCTCAAGGCCTTTTACCAGCAAGAGATGGCACCAGAACTGATACCTATCTGGGGAGGCACGCCTTACGCCGATTGGCAGCCAGTCATGCCCTATCTCGCCGAGCTGAAGCCAAACGCCGGTTTTCTGCAATGGATTACCGAAACCGATGCCCAGGATTGGGGTTGGCTGGCGGTTTCTACCAGCACGTCGGACGTTGTGTTCGAACATCTGCGCAGTTTGACCCAAGTACGTACACCCGACGGTACCGAGGTGTTTTTCCGGTTCTGGGACGGGCGGCATATTTACCCGATTCTTGAAGGACTGGGCGCCAGCGCTGGCGAGGTACTACCCGTATTCGACCGTTACTTGATCAACGGGCAGAGCCTGGCAGTGGGACCGAGGTCCGTACCTCCTGCGAAGGAATGGCCGTGGTGGGAAGTGCCACAGACGCTGCTCGATACGCTGGCGGAAAAAGACCACAGCACCGTCGTCGACAACCTGATGCAGTGGCTGGGCGAGGACTGCCCTGAACTGTTCTTTGCCTTCCCCGAAAGTAACTTGCGCCACAAGGTCGAGCGTTTCGTCCGCCAACAACCCAACACAGAAGATATGGCAGAGCGTCTTGCTGCTCAGCTGACAAAGGAAGTCACGTCATGAATACCCCGATTGGTACCTTGGTCCTGCGCGTGCTGGACGCCAAAACGCCTGACGTGAATCTGATTCTCAAAGATTTCAAGAGCTGCCTGAGCGATTACAAGGAGTGGGCGGACGGTTTCCTCACTGGTTGGGCACTGGATGTCGACCAGACATTCAAAGTCGGCAATGAAGTCAGCCTCACCAAACGCAAGACCAAAACCGGCGCAGTCGAGACCTACGCGACCTGCCCCCTGGTGGGCGACTTCACCCTGATCCACATGTTCGAGTCAGCGCGTTTCGTCCCCATCGGCAACACGCCAGTGAAATTGGAGCCTGTCACCAAAGGCACGCTCTACGACGACGTCACCGGCCCTGTTATTGAAACGACTATCGGCCCCAGCGGCATCAAGGTGATCGACGGCTGCAAGAAAGGCCAGATGTACCGCATCACCTTTTTCCCCAACGTTTCCCAGAGCGACGTCAAAGCGCTCTACGACTCCTATCAGGGCGTAATCGGCAATCTCGAAGGCTGGCTACAAAGTGAATGGTCAGGCAAGTTCCAGCCGCAGTGGGCCAGCTACTCGGCGGCCGACCGCATGGGCCGCTCGGTCATTCTGTTGAAACAAGCGATGGATGGCATGGAGAAAGCGTTGCTCAGGCTGTGGGACGACATCAAAAGCCTGTTCGAACTGCTCGCCCACCCGAAGGAAAACCTTGAGAAACTGCGTAAATACTTGTCGGACGTCGAAATCGACAAGCTCTATGCGGCCTCCAAGGAGTCCATTGCGTCAGGCCTGTTGATCCTCAGTGACGAACCACTGATGTTCATCTACGTTTCGGCAATTGTCGCCTGGGTCGGCATGTTGCCTCCGCAGGTCATTGTCGACGTGGTGACGGCGATCGCAGCAGAGTTCCTGATCAACGTGGTGTTGGGCATCTGCCTCACCGGTGGCGCCGGGATCGCGGTGCGGGTGGGCACCAAAGCCCTTTCCACCGTCAAGTCGGGTACAGCCATCAAGTACCTTGAGGAACTGGCCGCGAAACTGATGACGTTGAGCGGCAAACACAGCTTGCCGGCACACGCTGAAGTGTCGAAACCGTTGATTGCCAGCGCCAAGAATGTGCCGATGAAGCCGACCAAAACGGCGGCGATTAAAATCGACGAGGCTGCCGCCAACGGGTCCAAAAGCCAGGTACCGAAAACCACTGATACGCCGAAGCAAGAAGTCAAAGATGCTTCTTCGTTTCCACGTGGCAAGAAAGAAAAACAGACCACCCTCACACCCAAGGAAAAGGTCGACGACGTTCCGACGCAGTCGAAGACGCCTGACGATAAAAGCGCTGCCTGCGCCAAGAAAACCTGCACCAATGGTTGCCCCGTATCGATGGTCACGGGTGAAGAGTTGCTGACACTGACCGATGGCGAGCTCGGCGGTTTGCTGCCCTTCAGCTGGACGCGACTCTATCGCACCAGCGCCGCAGAAATCGATTGCGGCCTCGGTTACGGCTGGAGCCATGCCTTGGCCCAACGCGTCGACATCAACGACGAAGAAGTCCTCTGGACCGACCATGAAAACCGCGTCACCACGTTCCCGCTGCCAAGCGTGAAGCGTCCGGCGATCACCAACAGCCTCTCGGAAGCGGCAATTTTCATCGGTGACGATCCTTCCGAACTGGTCCTCACGCAGGCTGGCGAACGCAAGCAGTTCTACCATTTCCGTTACAACAGCAAGGGCGCCACGCTGATCGCGATCAGCGACGACTATGGCAATCGCCTGCACATTACCCGTGATATTCACGGGCGAATCAAGCGTGTCGACAACGGTGCCGGTCGCGCCCTCCTCGTGCGTTATGACCGCAAGCACATCGTCGCCATCGACTATCAGCAGTTCAGCCCGGCGGACAATCTGGAAGATGCGTGGAGTACCGTTCAGACCCTGGTCACCTATGGCTATGACGCCCAGCACCGCCTGATTGAAGCCCGAAACGCAGCCGGCGAAGCAGAACGCTACGCCTACAACGATCAAAACGTCATCCTTGAGCGCCAACTGGCCGGTGGCGCGAGTTTCTACTGGGAATGGGAAAAGGAAGGCAAGTCGGCACGCTGCATCCATCACTGGGCGAGCTTTTCGCAGATGGACGCGCATTACGCCTGGGATGACAAGGGCAGCGTCACGGTTACCAACGCCGACGGCAGCGAAGAAATCTACACCCACGACGATCAGGCCCGACTGGTTGCCAAAGTCGACCCGGATGGTGCCGAACACCTCAAGGCCTACGATGACAAGGGCCGGTTGATTGCCGAAAAAGACCCGCTCGGCGCAGTCACCGAGTACCAGTACAACGAAGCTGGCCGACTGGTCGCGGTGATTCCACCGGAAGACGCCCCCACCACATACGAGTACTACCACGGGTTCGTCCGTGTAGTGAACCGTGGTCCGGCCACCTGGACCTACTGGCGCAACGATCAGGGCGACATCACCGAACAAATCGACCCGGACGGCAACGCCACCCACTACAGCTACAACCGCCAAGGCCGTCTGCTGGAAATCCGTCACCCCGATGGCAGCCGCCATCAACTGGGCTGGAACAACCTTGGCCAACTGCTCGAAGAACAGCTGCCCGACGGCGGCCAGCGCAAGTATCGCTACGACGCGCTGGGTCGACAGATCACGCGTCAAGATGAAAGCGGCGCGATCACCCACTATCAATGGGACGCGGCGAACCGCCTCGCGCAAATCACCCTGCCCGGCGGTGCAACCCGTGCGTTCACCTACAACGCTTACGGCAAAGTCACCGCCGAACGCGATGAACTGGGCCGCGTCACCCGCTACGAATATGCGGATAACCTGCATCTGGTCAGCCGCCGCATCAACCCGGACGGCAGCCAACTGCGTTACCACTACGACAACTCGCGCCTGTTGCTCAGCGAGATCGAAAACGAACGTGGCGAGCACTACCACCTCGATTACTACCCTAACGGCCTGATCCAGCAGGAAACCGGCTTCGACGGTCGCCGCACCGCTTACGAGTACGACCTCAACGGCCAACTGCTGAAGAAAACCGAATTTGGCGACGACGGTAGCGAACTGATTACCGAGTACCAGCGCGACGCCGCTGGCCGCTTGCTGGTAAAAACCCTGGCCGATGGCGAAGAAATTCACTACAGCTACGACGCACTGGGTCGCCTGGTAAACGTCGACGACGGCCACTGGCCTCTCGCCTACGAATATGACCTGCAAGACCGCCTGATCACCGAACACCAGAGCTGGGGCACTACGCGTTACGAGTACGACAAACTCGGCCAACTGAGCCACTGCCGCCTCCCCGACGGCAGCAAACTCGACTACCGCCACCAATCCGGCGGTCGCTTGAGCAGCATCGACCTCAACGGCTCGCGCCTGACGACTCACCAGTTCAGCGCCGGCCGCGAACAGCAACGTCAACAGGGCTTGCTGCTCAGCCAATACCAGTACGACGAACAAGGCCGACTGCAAGCCCACACGGTGGGTCAGCAAGATCGCAACTTGTTCCAGCGGCGCTACGCCTATGACGCCAATGGCAATCTCGCCGGCATCGACGACAGCCGCAAAGGCAATCGCAGCTACCATTACGACCCGCTCGATCGACTGATCAACGTCCGTGGCACCACCCCTGAAAGTTTCGCCCATGACCCGGCGGGCAACCTCCTTGGCCAAGGCGACCAGCCAACCGCAAACCTGGCCAACGTCAAAGGCAATCGCTTGCTCATGCAGGGCGACCGCCACTACGACTACGACGCCTACGGCAACCTGGCGCGCGAACGTCGAGGAACCGGACAAAAACTCGTCACTGAATACCGTTACGACTGCCAACACCGCCTGATCGGCGTCAGCCTCCCCGGCGGCAGTAATGCAACCTACAAATACGACGCCTTTGGCCGCCGTATCGCCAAGATCGTAGATGGCCACACCACTGAGTTCCTGTGGCAAGGCGAACGTCTCATCGCCGAAAGCGCCAACAACCGCTACCGCAGCTACATCTATGAACCGGGCACCTTCCGCCCATTGGCCATGCTCGATGGCGAAGGCCCGCTCAAAGCGGTACCGTACTACTACCAACTCGACCACCTCGGCACCCCGCAGGAACTCACCGACTACAGCGGCCAGATCATGTGGTCGGCGAAATACCGCGCCTACGGCAACCTCGCCACCCTCGACATTGCCAACATCGACAACCCGCTGCGCTTCCAAGGTCAGTACTTCGATGGGGAGACGGGCTTACATTACAACCGGCATCGCTACTACAATCCGGGCACTGGACGGTATCTGACGCCGGATCCGATCAAGCTTGCGGGTGGGTTGAACAACTACCAGTACGTGCCTAACCCTACGGGGTGGGTGGATCCGCTGGGGTTGAGTTCGGGGTGTCCGGGGCCTGATTGCAAGCTGCCCAATAATTCGGCAAATGCATCGAAACCCGATAGCATTCCAATGTCTCAGGCTAAGTACGATGAAGTGATTAACCTTGAAAAGGGAAACCGGCCTGCCGATACTCGTGAATACTTGCCGGAGCAATACGTAAACTTGCACGAAGAAGCCTTCAAGAATCAGGGAGGCTCTTTTGTCGTTATTGACGAATGGATTGAACGCTCTAGCTATCCAACATTCCCTCCTAGGAAGTTTGTAGGATTGCCGTCCGAAATGGACAATGTGGTTGCGAAGTACAAAGCTAGTGGTGCTAACTGGGAAGTGCTCAACAGGGAACTCAATCTTGGCTCTGCAGACCTTTCATCTGCCAAAATCTATCTCGTCAAAATCAAGCCTGATGATCCTAGATTTAAATATGAAATTCCAAATGGCAATGAAGCAGGTGCTTATCCAAAAGAATGGGTGCCTGGAGGCGAGACAAAAAGTGGAACAAAGGAAGCAGCTCTGATTGGATCTGAGAAAATCAATCACGGAGCGGACATGAATAAACTTTTGAGCCAATTTGATGACTGGGAACAACTTCAATGATCAGCAATTTTGAAAAAGCGTTAAACAGAGATGAATTCCCAGAGTACTTCAGAGGCACCGGTATTTACTTCACAAAAGATCCTGACTGGGGAACTCAGTTACACATCATCAACTGGCAAGGACTTTGCAGCTTTCTCAAGACACAAAAAAATCCAGTGCCAGTTCTAAAAAATGCATTTGAAAAATATGTAATGACTGTAAAAAACAACGTAGAAGACGCGAACGACCTTCTCGAAAATATAGGATGCTATTACTATATGCGAAAAAAGGTTCCAGCCTTATCGGAAAATGGATTTGACCTAATCCGGGATATGTCTAACAAGGAAAAAATGACAATATCTAAATGTATGGAGTTCCTGCGTCAAGAAATAAACAAAACGACAAACGCACAGGACATCGAGCTTTACAACAGGCGACTATCAAAGCTGATCAATGATGGCGGACCAACTGATTTAGAGAATCTTTAACAATAAAGATCTCCGAAAAAGCGGTTAAATAGACGGATTTATTTCATGACGGGAGCCTACCGATGCCTTATCCCGAACTGAAAAAAGCAATTCAGCGTGCCGGCTTCACCCTTAGCGAATTCTCGGACCAGCGAGTATTTTTCGGCTGCTGGTCACTCACTGTCGAAGGTTATGGACATAGCTACTTGATCGTCAACGAAGGACGTGAAGGCTGGATGATGTTCTACCTTAAGGAATCAGCTGGGTCATTTATTGAGCTGGATAAAAAAGAATCTGCCTGGATGGACGACGTTGACAGGGCGACCCAATGCCTTATCTGGCTTTCCGGCTCCCGCCCACCTCAGGAGTGCAAGGTACGAAATTATTACGTAACTGCCGAAAAGGACCTTGTACCGGAACTCCCCCATATTTCTGAGTGGCCAAAGTTGATCGGGTATTGTTACGCCGATGACTATTTTCTTTTTTTTGAAGGCAAGGGACATGGATTGAGTGGAACTGCTGTCCCAGCTCACAAGGCCAATAATGCTGAATGGTTGGAACTTTTCTCTGCGTTAAATGCAGAGTGGTTCTTGGAGTTAGTGGAAACATCGCGGTTTACGTCGGAAGAAGCATTTACCCTGGCGCTGACCTCCAAGATTGGCTCGCTTGAAGTTCGTAAATATTAAGAAAATTCAGTGTTCAAGCAAGCCTACATTCGCTTCTACAGGCACAACTTTAAACAACAAAAAACCGGAGGTCTTAAGGCCGCCCACTTTTTACCCATTCTCCGCCAACAAACTTTCCCCAACCTCATACTTAACAACCACCCGATTCCTATAAAGCCGTTCATTCTCCAACACCTCACTCCCCTGCCCCTTACTCCTAACCTCCCGCCAAATCTCATTCTCCCGAAACACCCTCCCCCCCTCCCGCAAAAACCGATGCCCAACCTGATAAACGTGATACCGAAACTCCCGCACCCGATCACACAATAACTCCCCCTCCAACTGCTGCTCGCCCACCTTCAACTTCAACTGAAAATGCCGATCCGTCGGGTTATGCAGCATCAGATCAACGTAGTTATAAAAAATCGCCGCCCCTGAACCGAACGGCAACACTCGCCCTTCATCAGGAAACGGATCGAAGCTGTGGTTCGAACGTTCAACCACCACCAGCGGCGAGTGAATGGCCATCCAGTGGATGAGGTTGCTCAGTTGGCAGATGCCGCCGCCGATGCCGCTGCGTGCTTCACCAAATGACAGTTCCATGCCTTCGACGTAACCGCGTTTTCGGGTCGGTCGGCCCACCAGGCGGCAGAAGGAAAAGTATTCGCCGGGCGCGATGACTATGCCGTCTATCGATGACACGGCCAGTTTGAGGTTGATGACTTTGTTGTGTTGCAGTGCAATATCGGAGTTGCCGAGTTTACGAATCAGCTTGGAGGTGTGTTTGAGGTAGCGAAAGGGCAAGCGGGATTCGGCGTTGATTGAAACGGCGTAATGCCGGCTCGAGAAGCGCCAGGCTAATTGCCGAAACAGTCTTTTTTGCCACACGCGCAGCCAGTAGAGGGCCGGGTGATAAAGGGAGAGTGGTTTCATCTGTGTCAGAACGGCGGCGGCCGTTTTCATCCTTGATCTGAATGCCGCGCATCTTAACGTATTGCTGCCGGTGCGTATCGCACTCCGAGGAGGTGTTCGCCCAGTGTAATGGCCTCGGCAATCCATGCACTGGTAAAGAGCCCTGCCACTGGGCGAACGGGAAGTATTTTAATAGAAGTTGGTGAAGTTGTCCGTACACGTAATCATGAAATTTATCGATACAACATTAATTAAATGTCAATTCAAATATTATTGGTACGACAACAAAAACTCACCAGTTCGACCATTAAAACTGATTGTTCTTATACAAAAAAACTGTACAAGAACAATCAATATATAGAGCTAATACTCAACTTTCGTGTTTGCTGGTCACGGTCAGGATGTCGGTGTAGGTCACGACGACACTTTGTCCAACTTTCAGGTCTTTCAGTTTTGCTTGAACTTCGGGTCTGACGACGTCGATGGTCTTGGATTGACCGGCCGGGTTTTCGAAGGTCACCTGATTTTTCTTCAGGTCGATTTTGGTGATTTTCAGCTGGACCTGCACTTGGCGGTAGGCTTCGCCGCCCGGGTTGTCGCTGCCTGGGGCGGCTCGGACTTCGCCGGTGCGCTCGACGCTGCCTGGCAGGCCCTTGTCGACATCAGTGTCGAGGTAGGCGGCGACGGCGCTGGTGACCTTGACGTCGACTAGATCGCCGACTTTCAGGTTGTCGAGGTTTTTGGCCTTTTCGGTCAGTTGTACATGAACCTGACGACCTTCCGGCCCTTCCAGGACGACTTGGCGATTAGCCGCATCGACCGAGACGACTTTGGTGGTCACCTGATCTGCTTCCACAACGGCAGACAGCGGGATGTCCGCGGCCATGGCGCCAAGGCTGGTAGCAGACAGCAAGGTAGCGAGGGTAATGGCTTTGGTCAGTGCGTGAAGTTTCATAGGCGGTACATTCCCTGTGATGAATGGCAGCAGACGGCTCTGGCCCGTGGGTCAGCGCCGACTGTGCAATTCAGCATAGACGCAGTTCAGGGAGTTTTTGCAGTTTCTTGCGCGGTGGATTCGCCGCTTTGCGTGCCCTTGCCGCTTTCCTTACGCCGGGTCGGGTCGGTGGGGCGCAGGGCGTCGTTATCGCGCTCGACTTCGCCCGGTGGTCGCGGCTCGTCCGGGTGTTCTGCGGTGTCGGGGGATTGGGGTTTCATGGTGGTTCTCCTCAGGCTTCGGGGTCATCGACTTCTTGGGCGACGTTCACCGCGGGCGAGTCTTTGTGGGATTGTTCGGCCTTGGCTTTCAAGGCCTGCCATTGCTCCAGGTCGATGGCGCCCTGCCCCAGCAAGTCGTCGGCGACCCGTAGCAGTTCGCTGTAATGGGCGTCGGGGGATTGCTGCCAGTAGGCCTTGTCTTCGAACAGGCGTTGCCAGGCATAGAGGTCGGGTGGTTTGAGGTCTTCGCTCATGAGTGATTACCTGCGGGGGATTCTTAGGGTAGAGGGTTGTGCGGCGATTGGAGTTCCGGGGGATTTGGGGGGGCAAGATCAAAAGATCGCAGCCTCGTTTCACTCGACAGCTCCTACAGGTTTCTGCAGGGGTTTAGTAGCCGGTCATTTCGAGGTAGCCGGTGCCGCCGTTGAATTGGACGGGGCCTTCCCAATAGGGGATGCGCAGGTCCATCCAGGCGTTGGGGTTGAGGGCGGTGAGGGTGATGTCGAGGTGTTTGGAGGGGATTTTGATTGACCAGCGTATGGGCATTGAACGCCCGGCGACGTTGGCGGTGTCTTGCGGGGTAAGGAGGATATCGTCGGCGTGCAGCAATTGCGTCTGGCCTTGGGCATCGATCCAGGTGCCCGTGAGGTACGGCGCGCCGTCCTTTTGCCGCATGCGATAAAGCATCACCTGTTCGCCGCTGTCCAGGTGCAGCGAAAACCAGTCCCAACCGGTTTGATTGGCGGTCAGTGGCTGGCTGCTCCACTCGCGGTCGAGCCAGGCCGGGCCGTTGACTTGATAGGTTTTACCGTCAATTTCCAACGCGCCACTGGCCTGGAAAAACGGCTGGCTGTAGTAATACGACGCCTGCCCTTGTTCGGATTTCTGACTGAATCCCTTGTCACCCTGAAGCACCAGCGGACGGGTGGACGTCAGCCGCAATTGGTAGCCGAAGCCCTTGTCCCGCGCGCTGAGTTGCAGATCCGCCAAGGCATCGGCGCCCTGGCTGCTGAACCGCCAATCGTCGATCCAGGCAGTGAACGGCGTGAGACTCACACCGGCCTGACCCACCCCGCCACGGGCGTAGCGTTCGGCCGCATGATGGGCGGTGGCCGACGTCACGGCCGCGTGCCCCAGCCAAATGGTCTGGTTGCCCCAACCCTGTTGCTCCGGAACAGCTTTCAACGCGCTGCGAAACAACGTCCATTGCACGCCAAACTCGCGGCCCTGATCGTCCTTGAGATTGGCGGTGACGTACCACCATTCGATGCGAAAACCGTCGTGAGGACCGTGGTCTGCCGGGAAGCTGAATTCCCGCCCGGGTATTACGGGTGTGAACACGGAGGCTTCCCCCCCAAGACCTGCGAAGCCCTTTTCGTCAGGCGCCGGGTTATCGCAGCCGCTCAACAACACCAATAGCAACAAGCCGACCTTAATCCTCATGCGCAAACGTCCTCAGCAGGTCCGCCGGTTGCGTGCGGTACAGCGAATACAGCGGCCACGCCGACGCCAGCAAGGTCGCGAGCAACGCCAGCCCCATCAATTGCAACAGCTGCAACGGAAACACCCGCAACGGCAATCGCCAGCCGAATGCCTGCACGTTGATCACCGTGTCCAGGCACCACGCCAACGCAATCCCCAACGGCAACGCCAGCACCAGTGTCAGGACCGCCAGCAACCAGGTTTGTCCGAGGTTGAGCAGCATCAATTGTCGCCGCGTCACGCCCAGCGCCCACAGCGGCGCGAGTTGGCCGAGGCGGCTCTGGCTCTGGGTCAGCAGGCTGATGAACAGCGCCACGCCGGCAACGGCCAGGGTCAGGCTGTTGAGCGCGGCGGTGGCGGCGAAGGTGCGTTCGAAGACTTGCGTGGACCAGCCCTTGAGTCGGGCCTGATCGACGATTCGGCTGTCGTCCAGGGTGAAACGCGTTTGCAGCGTTTTGAGGAATGGCGCAATCAATGCCGGTTCGATGCGCAGATTGAAACGATTGGGCGTGAGCTGCGGCCAGCCGCGCAGCAGGTGGTTGGCGTTCACCAGAAGGTGGCCCTTGGGATTGCCGTAGTCGGCGTAGATCCCGACGATCCGCGGCGACCACGGGCCGCCCGGCGTGGGAATGGTCAGGTGATCGCCGAGTCGCACCTTCAAGCGCCGGGCCAGTTGCTCGCTGAGCATCAGCGCATCGTCCTTGGCCAAGCGGTCCCAGGGGGTGTCACCCAAGGCTTCCAGCAGCGGCCAATGCTGGCGATAGGTCGGGTGATCAATCACGCCGAAGATATCCGCCGGCCAGCCTTGCAGCTGGATCGACACCTGCCAGTTGGGCAGCACGGCGGTCAATGAAGGCTGCTGTTTGAGCCAGGTGTGCAGCTCTCGGGACTGCGCCGGGTTTTGCGGATTGACGTAGAGTTCGGCGGTCAGGCGTTGTTCGAGCCAGTCGCTGAAGGTCTCGCGAAAACCGGCGGTCATGCTGCCGGCGCCGATGTTCGCCGCCAGTGCCAACAGCAACGCCATCAGCGCCAGGCTCAGCGCCGGCAGTTGCTGACGGCAGTCGGCGAGAAACCATTGGCCGAGTACCGAATGACTGCGGCTCAACGCCAGGTTCAAGACCAGATTGAGTACCACCGGCAAGGCCAGTGCGGCGCCGATCAACAGCGCCGCCATCAGCACAAAACCGCTGGCCAGGCTGTCACCCCAGAACAAGGCGACAAGCGCGATGACAGCGGCCAGTGCCGCAACCCAACCCTGACGGCGTAACCAGCGCGCGTGCGCCTGATGCCAGGCTTGCGGATCGGCCAGGGCCAGCAACGGCAGGCGCGCCGCTCGCAACAGACTGTTGGCACCGGCCAGCAGCGCGCCAAGCAGACTCAGGCCCACACCGCTGAACCACCACCACGGACTGAGGCTCAACTGCCCCGCCACTTCGGCGCCGTACAGACCGCGCAGACTGGCGGCCACATCCGGTAACAGCACGCTGGCCAGCAAGTAGCCGCTGACGACGCCGGCAATCCCGCCGATCAGCGCCAGAGCCCCCAGTTCAACGGCGAGGCCTGCGATCAGCATTCGTGCACTGACCCCGCAGGCGCGCAGGGTTCTGAGCAAGCCTCGGCGTTGCTCCAGCGCCAGCCCGATCGCGGCGTGGACGATGAACAGGCCGACCACGAAGGATAGAAATCCCAAGGCATCGAGGTTCAAATGAAAGCTTTCAGTCAACCGCGAAAGATTGTTTTCTTCACCGCTGGTTTTGAGCTGCAACTGGCCTTTGTATTGCTCGGGCAGTGCCGCGCTGAAATCCTTCGGCAGCAGCAGGCGCGACAGTTGCTCCGGCAGACCGAGAATCTGCTGGGCATAGCCGATGTCCACCAGCAATATGCCGGGGGCCATGTCGGTCTGCACCTGCAGCGGCGGCAATGCCACACCGCTCACACTCAGCGGCTCTGCACCTTCCTGCAGACCCAACGTCTGCAAAGTCTGCGGTGAAATCCAGGTGCGGCCCGGCGGGGTGAAGAACTCGACAATCTGCTCGATCGCCAACGACCGCCCCGCCACCGCCGAACCGGCCGGCAGCGACACCGGCTCGATGCCCATCAGTTGCAAACGCTGGTCTTCATGGCCCTTGAGCGTCACCCGCCCTTGCAGCACCGGCGAGACCGGCCAGCCCGCGCGGCGCAGGTCGACAAACAGTTGCTGGGGGAAGGTCGCGCCACTGGGCGCGCTGAGGCTGGCCTGCGGTTCGCCGCCGATCAACTGACTGGCTCGCGCATAACTTTCCCGCGCCTGGCTGTTGAGCGCCTCGACGCCGGTCAGCAAACTGGTGGCGAGCCAGAGCCCGGTCAGCACACTGAAAAATTGCACCGGGTGCTGCCGCCAATGGCTGAGCAGCGCGCGCAATGTTTCGCGAAAGACTCGCACCTCAGTGCTCGCCCGCGCCAGCCAGACGGCCGCGATGCAACACGACTTTTTCCGCCAGCCGTTCAGCGACGCGGTGGCTATGCGTGACCATCAACAAGGTGGTCGGGCTGTCGTCGAGCAATTCCAGCAGCAACTGCAACACCTCATCGCTGGTGGCTTCATCGAGGCTGCCGGTGGGCTCGTCGGCCAGCAGCAGTTTTGGCTGCGACGCCAGGGCGCGGCCCAACGCGACACGCTGCTGTTGCCCGCCGGAGAGTTGTTCGGGATAACGCCGCAGCAAATCGCTCAAGCCCAGTCGCTGCACCAGATGCGCCTGCCAGCGCGGATCATGCCGCCCGGCCAGCCGCGCCTGGAACGCCAGATTGTCCTCGACACGCAGGCTGCCGATCAGGTTGAACTGCTGGAACACCAGGCCGATTTCAGTCCGCCGCCAGTTCGCCAGTTGCCCTTCGCTCATCTGGTCCAGCCGATGTTCGCCGCTGCGGATGCTGCCCTGATCGACCTTGTCCAGCCCGGCGATCAAGTGCAGCAAGGTGCTCTTGCCACTGCCCGACTCGCCCATCAGCGCCAGGCTGCTGCCGGGTTTCAATGTCAGGTCGACACCTTGCAGCACCGGCAACGGGCCTTGCGGAGTGGCGTAGCTTTTGAAGACGCCCTGGACCTGAAGCATGAAGGGAGGCTCGCTGAAGTGAGAGCGCCTAGGATAGCGGACGGTAGCGGCACCGCGTTATCGTTCTTCGCGGGCAAGCCTCGCTCCTACAAAGGTTTTATGAACGCCGCAAACCACTGTAGGAGCGAGGCTTGCCCGCGATGAGGCCAGATCAGACAACCCGAAACCTCACTGCCCCACCGCCACACTCGTCGCCGCCTGCCCCGGCGTCACAATGCTCTTCAGATCAATGTGCTTCCACTCCGGCTTCGCCCCCAGCCGCGCATTGAACCGATAGTTGAACGTAAAGTCGTCCGCCGTCGGCACGCTCAACGGCTTGCCATACACCGACTCGATCCCCGCCAGGTCATAACCCATCAACTGCAACAGCGTCGGGAAAATGTTGTAGTGACTCGACCGGTCCTTGTTCGCGGCCAGCGCTTTCTGCCAATCCAGTGTGCGCAACTGATCGCCTTGGATCACCACCAGCGGCACCAGGCCCTCCTCCTCCACCGGATCTCCCCCGCAGTGCGTATTCAACCCGGGGTTACCCCGTTCATGCAGGTCCTGCCCATGGTCAGATGTGTAGATCAGCAGCGCATTGCTCATGTCCGCCTGGGCAAATACCCGTGAGAAAAACTCCCCGACGTTCCACAGCAGCGTGTTCTTGTAGGCATTGCGGTAAAGCACCCAATCGTCCGGCTGACCGTTGAATCCATCGCGCTTGCCGGTGTCTGCGATCTCCACAAACTGGCCGCGAGGCAAGGTCGGGCGATAGGCCATGAACGCATCCGGGTATTTGTCGTGCACAGGGAAATGCGCGCCTACCTTGTTGACCACCACCAGTTCCGGTTTGCCGTCGTTGAGCAGCTCGATCAGCTTCGCCGCCGCCGCCATGTCGCGATCACGCACGCTGGTCTGGTCGAATTGCACAAACTCGTCGATGTCCTTTTTCTCGGTTTCGTTCATCAGGTTCTGCAAGTTGCCAGCGGTGCGCTGGGCATCGATGTACACGGTGCGCAGGCCAGCCTTCTTCGCGTACTGCCAGATCGACGGCAGGGTGCTGTTGATGCGCATGTAGTCGGCGCGGGTGCCGCCGTAGCGCAGGGTGATGTTGGTGTCGGCGCTGCAATTGGCAATGGAAGCGGCATAACCGTAATTGAAGATCGCGACGCCCGGACGCGGTTCCTTGAGGTTGCTGTGCACACCGAACGGCGCGTTGATGTCCAGGTAATTGCCGGAAATGCTTTCGTCGATGATCAGCACGATGTCGTGCCCCGGCGGTGCGTCGTTGCGCGCCAGGCTCACCGGCTCGCGCGGGCCGACGGTGTTGTGCAGGGCCTCATAGGTGAACAGGTTCAAATAGGCCAGCGGCGTGTACATGATCGGCAGGCCACGGGCGCCCTCGCCCGCTCGCACGAACAACACCGCACTGAGCAGCAGCACCCCGAGCACCGGCGCCGCCACCAGCAACGCACCGGGCAACGGCATGCGCCGACGCGGTTTGAGCCCGATGCCGAACAGCAGCAACAAGCCGCCGAGTACGCCACTGATGATCGCGTCGCGGTACTGGTACGCCGCCTCCTGAATGAACCCGCCGGAATACACCAGCGAGACGAAGCTGCTGTACGTCAGGTAGTCGGCCGTGACCCGCGTATAGACATCGAAAAACACCGCCGAGACAAACATCGTCAGGGCAAACACATGACGGATCAGTGTCTGGCGAATGTACGCGGTCATGAAAAGCGCCACGGTCAACGCGATAAACATCCCGCCAAACAGCAGCACCGGGAAACCGATCCCCATTGCGCTCAGGCGTTCCAGGTAATAGTCGTAGTTCTTAACTAAATAGATAACTAAGAGCAGTTCTTTGAGGTATCGAATCATAGTATTTCCGATGCTCGTGGCCGTCCGTTGGCCAATAGATTGTCGGCCATTTTTTGACACTAGCACCGGGCCATCAAAGCGCAAGAAATGTCGGGTTTTTACACAAAGCGTCAAAAAAACGTTGACTCAAATCTGACACACCTGACCGGCTGTAACCCTTGTGTTTCATGCCCTACGACCGTTTATCGTTTTCTTGGAAAAGTGAAAAACCCGTCAAAACCGCGGCAAATCCAGCAGTGGCAAGCACTTGATGGCAAAACGCCCCAAAAATGGGCCTGTTATAGCAGCGCAACATGTCATTTTGCTGACACGTTTTCCCAACGCTGGGCTATACCCCTTTTGACAGTCTTATTTAAGTTCTTTCCACCGTCTTACGAGGCACGCCAATATGGACGTGAGCGTATTTGGTACGGGCTACGTCGGCCTGATACAAGCAGCGGCACTGGCCGATGTCGGACATCGTGTCTTATGTGTCGACATCGATCCGAACAAGATCAAGCAACTGCAACAGGCAGTACCGCCGATCAGCGAACCGGGGTTGTCCGGTACGCTGGAAGAGAACATCAAGGCCGGCCGTTTGCTGTTCACGACCCAGGCCAGTGATGCGGTCGAACACGCCGAGCTGATTTTCATCGCCGTCGGCACGCCCGCCGATGAAGACGGTTCCGCCGACCTCAGCCACGTCCTGAATGTGGCCCGCCAGATCGCCAGTTACATGGAGGCCGATCGCACCCTGATCATCAAGTCCACCGTGCCGGTCGGCACCGCAGACCAGGTGGCTGCCACCGCCAACGAAGAACTGCTTCGCCGTGGCAAGAGCGCACTGAATGTGCGGGTGGTCTCCAACCCCGAGTTTCTCAAGGAAGGCAGCGCCCTCGCCGATTGCATGCGCCCGGACCGGATCATCGTCGGCACTGATGATGACGAAGCCCGCGGCCAGCTGAGCGAGCTCTACGCGCCGTTCTGCCGCAACCATGAAAAGATCATGTTCATGGACAACCGCAGCGCCGAGCTGACCAAGTACGCGGCCAACGCGATGCTCGCCACGCGCATCAGTTTCATGAACGAACTGGCCAACCTCACCGAACTGCTGGGGGCCGACATCGAAGCGGTGCGCAAAGGCATCGGTTCGGACCCGCGCATCGGTTATCACTTCATCTACCCGGGTTGCGGTTTTGGTGGCTCGTGCTTCCCCAAGGATCTGCGCGCCCTGCTGCACACCGCCGAACACAACGGCATGCCGTTGCGTCTGCTGCGTAGCGTCACCGACGTCAACGACAGCCAGCGCCACATCCTCTTCAGCAAACTGAAAGCGCAATTCCCGAACGGGCTGGCCGGCAAATCCATCGCGATCTGGGGTTTGGCGTTCAAGCCCAACACCGATGACATGCGCGAAGCCCCCAGCCGTTACCTGATGGAAGCGCTGTGGGCCGAAGGCGCGAGCGTGCAGGCCTATGACCCGGAAGCCATGTCCGAATGCCGGCGCATTTACGGCTACCGCAATAACTTGCACCTGTGCGCCACCCGCGACGACACCCTGGAAGATGCCGACGCCCTGGTGATCTGCACCGAGTGGAAGAACTTCCGTGTGGTCGACTTTGACTTGCTGGCGAGCAAACTGCGCTCGCGGGTCATTGTCGACGGTCGCAACCTCTACAACCCGGAACAAGTGGCGGCGGCCGGTTTGCACTACAGCGGCATTGGCCTGCGGCACATTGTTCCCGAGGCGCCGCGACCATGAAGATTCTCGTCACCGGAGCGGCCGGTTTCATTGGTGCCCATTGCGTGTTGCGGCTGATCCGTGACGGGCACCAGGTGTTCGGCCTCGACAATTTCAATGATTACTACGACCCGCAACTCAAACACGATCGCGTGGATTGGGTGCAGGAGCAGGTCGGCGCTTTCCAGCTCGCGACGGTTGACCTGGCCGACGGTCCGGCCATCGAGGCCCTGTTTGTCCGAGAACAACCCGAGGTGGTGATTCACCTCGCGGCCCAGGCCGGGGTGCGTTACTCGCTGGAAAACCCTCGGGCCTACCTCGACAGCAATTTGAGCGGGTTCCTCAACATCCTCGAAAGCTGCCGCAACCACCCGGTCAAGCACCTGATCTACGCCTCGTCCAGTTCGGTGTACGGCGCCAACCAGCACACGCCTTACTCGGTGAAGGATGGCGTCAACCACCCGCTGTCGCTGTACGCCGCGACCAAGAAAGCCAACGAGCTGATGGCCCACAGCTACAGCCATTTGTTCGGCATTGCGTGCACCGGCCTGCGCTTTTTCACCGTGTACGGGCCGTGGGGACGGCCGGACATGTCGCCGATCCAGTTCGCCCGGGCGATTGCCGAAGGGCAGCCGCTGAAGTTGTTCAACTACGGCGAGCACCAGCGCGACTTCACCTACATCGACGACATCATCGAGAGCATCGCGCGCCTGATCGAGCGTCCACCGCACGCCAACGCCGAATGGGACCGTGAACAACCGGACCCGGCCAGCAGCATGGCACCTTGGCGGATCTTCAACATCGGCGGGCAACACCCGGTGGAGCTCAAGGATTACCTGGCGCTGCTGGAAAAACACCTTGGACAAAAAGCCCTCGTCGAGTTGCTGCCGCTGCAGCCGGGCGACGTGCTCAACACCTGCGCCGATGCCAGCGACCTGGCTCGGGCAACCGGATTTCAGCCTTGTATTGAGCTGGATGAAGGACTCGGGCGCTTCATCGCCTGGTTCCGCGACTACTACCCACTGCCTATCGCCCACGCGCCGCTAGCGGCTGAACTTCAGCGGAGGATTCTATGACTGGACATGAAAAAACGGTGCCCCTGCAACAGATGCGTCGAGACAAGCGTCTGGACCCAGAGCACCGAATGCGTCTCGACACCGCGATCCATATGCAGGGTCGTGGCTGGATGACCGGCCGTGATGGCGGTCGGCCGTGGACGCTGTCACGCACCAACCGCGTGGTCGCTTGCGTCGGTGCGCTGCTGATTCTGCTGCTGATCTCGCCCATCTTGTTGGGCCTGGCACTGGCGATCAAATTCAGCAGCCCGGGACCGGTGATGTTCGTGCAAAAACGCACGGGCTACCGCGGTCGCAAGTTCGGCATGTACAAGTTCCGCACCATGGTGGCCAACGCCGAGGAGCTCAAGGAGTCCCTGCGCCACCTGAACAAGCACGGTGCCGACGCGATCGATTTCAAGATCGACAAGGACCCGCGCATCACCGGCATCGGCGGTTTCCTGCGGCGCAGCAGCCTGGACGAGCTGCCGAACCTGATCAATGTGGTGATGGGCGACATGCGCCTGGTGGGCCCGCGCCCAACCTCGTTCAACGCCTACCGCTACAAGGACAATCACCTTGCACGCCTGAGCATCTACCCCGGCATGACCGGCCTTTGGCAGATCTCCGGGCGCAGCAATATCGACTTCGACCAGCGCGTTGAGTTGGACCTCAGCTATATCGCCGAGCAGAGCCTGTTGCTTGATCTGAAGATCCTGTTGAAAACCCCCTTCAAAGTATTCAGCGGCCACGGAGCGAGTTAAATGGACGGTTCATCAGCCAAAAGCCTAAGCATTGCCAACCCGAGCGAGTCCAACCTGACGTCGACCGTGCTCGATCAAGATCTGCGGATCCTATTTCTGACCGCCGCCAACCCCGGCGCAGGTACGACCACCAGTGCCCTGGCGCTGGCCAGTCAGCTGGCACAAATGAGTAGCGGCGAGGTGCTGCTGGTCGATGCCAGCCAGTCGGCGACCAACCTCACGCAGCAACTGGGGCTGACCAAGGAGCGCGGTTTTCGCGACCTGCTGTTCAACACCCAGAGCCCGCCGTTGTTGCAGGACTGCGTGGTGAACGTGTCCAGCCTGCCCTTCCACATCTTGCCTAACGGCCGGTATGTGCGCGGCACCGAACACCTGACACCCGAACGCCTGGGCCCGTTGCTCGATCAGCTCGGCAGTCAGTATCGCTTTGTGGTGATCGACGGCGACGCCGTGTATTCCGCCGCCGACACCATGATCATCAGCACCCAGGTGGACGGCGTGATCATGGTCGTGCGCTCCGAAGACACGCGCTGGGAAGTGGCCCAGGCGGCGGTTCAGCGCCTGACCCAGGCCGGCGCGAAACTGGTCGGCAGCGTGTTCAACCGACGCAAGTACTACATGCCGAAGTGGCTGTACAAAAACCTGTAAGCAATCAGAAAAGGATGACGACATGAACGCCAAAATGCTTGTCCTGCTGTTGCTGCCGCTTGCAGGTTGCTCCAGCACTTCCGAAACCCAGACCATGCCGGTGAATATCCTCACGGCCTCACCGGCCAACGCCCAGGCCACCGACATGCCCAAGGTCGAACAGACCTTGCGGCCACAGGACGTGCTGGATGTGATCTTCCACATCAGCACCAGCGGCTCGGACGCCTACCGCATCCAGTCCGGCGACCAGATCGGCCTGAACTTCACCGCCGCCAGCCAGCTCAACGGCAATCAACTGGTGCTGCCCGATGGCTCCATTGAACTGCCGGGCGCCAACACCTCGGTGAAGATCGCCGGGCTGACCTCCGAACAGGCGCGTGAAGAAATCCAGCGCGCCTATCAGCGCAAACAGCTGTTCCAGCCTAACCGCAACCAGCTGTCCGTGCAGGTCATCAGCCCGCTGAGCAACGAGTCGAACCTCAAAAGTGCGCTGAACCACCCCGCGACCGGCATGAGCCGGGAGATCACCGTGGGCACCGACGGCTACGCCAGCTTCCCAGAAATCGGCGCCGTGCCGTTGCAAGGCATGACCGTCAATCAACTGGAAACCTTCCTCAACCAACGCTACGCGAAGCTGCCGGGGCGGATGACCGTCGACGTGCTGCTGAAGTCCACGGCGGGTAACGAAATCTATGTGCTGGGCGAAGTCGGCCAACCGGGTTCCTACCCGATCCGCCGGCCGGTCTCGGTGCTTGAAGCGCTAACCCTGGCCCGAGGCTCCAACGTCAAGGCGCGCCTTGATTCGGTGGTGATCATGCGCCGCAACGGCAACCAGGTGCAGGCCGTGCACTACGACGTCGAAAAAGCGTTGGCCGGCGATGCGTCGCAGATTGCGTACTTGCAACCAGACGACATGCTCTATGTGCCCAAGACCAAACTGGCCAGCGCCGGTGAGCTCGCGCGGCAATTGGCAGACGTGGTGTTGTTCCAGGGCGTGGGCTTCAGCTTCGGCTACCGCGTCGACAACAAAGACAGTGACAGCAACTAACTCTCAGGTGACCGACCATGAATCCAAAGGAAAACTACCTGCACGAGTTCTTCAGGATCTTTTTCGCCAACAAGCAGTTGGTGAAACGAGTCTTCCTGGTCTTTGCAGTGATCGCCCTGGTCTTGCCGCTGATGCTCAAACAGAGCTTCGATATCACCGCCCAGGTGATCGTGCAGTCCAAAAAACTCTCACAGGGAGACGCCACCACGTCCCTCAACCAGGAGAACGCCTCGTTCATTCCACCGTCCCTGGCGGACATGGAAACCGAGAGCAATATCCTGCGCTCGCCAGCCTTGATCCGGCAGACCATCAGCGAGTTGCGCGACAAGGGTGAGTACACGCCCACCCCTGGCGTCTTCAACAAGCTGGTGACCCAGCCATTCAAACAGTACGTGACCACGCCACTGCGCGAATACGTGATCAACCCGATGAAAGACGCCCTGGGCCTGGAAACCGATCCGGTGCGCGACACGGCGCTGGACGCACTGACTCAACAGGCGATGGACAGTCTGAAAATCGAGACGCTGCCAGGCTCCAACGTCATCTCTATCATCTACAGCTTCGGCGATCCGGCACAGGGCACCAAGTTTGTTGCGGCCTTGCTGCAGAACTACCTGACCAGCCGTCAGGAGCTGCAATCGATCGACTTGCCGCAGTCGTTCTACGAAACCAAGAAGAAGCAGTATCAAGTGCGTCTCGATGGCCTGGAAGGCACTCGACTCGGCTTGCTGGAAGCGGTCGGCTCGTCCGATCCGAAGGAAGAAATCACTTTCCGCCTCAACGCCATCAACACCGAGGAGCAAGCGCTCAACCTGTACCGCGATCGCCTGCTGCAAAGCCAACGCTGGCTCGAATACCTGAAAACCAGCCTGGCTGCAGCGAGCAATTCGAAACTCAACGATTACACCTTCCCCTACACCTTCACCACCACCGTGGACAATGTGGCGTTCGAGGATCGTGAGATCAAACAGATGGGCGAAGCCCTGACCACTCAGGTCAGTCGCTACATGAACGACCTGGCGATCTTCCAGCCCGGCAGCGAACCGATGTTGCTGACCCGCGAGCAAATCGCCCGCACCCGTCAGCAGTTTCTGAAAGTGGTCAGCAACCGGATTCAGGAGCGCAACACTGATCTGGCGATTGTCAGCTCGGTGATCGACCAGAAAACCAAGCGCATTGCCGAGTTCAAGGACCGCATCCACCAGTTGCAGGAAACCCAGAGCAAGCTGCGGCAGATGGACACCGAGATCAACGCGTTGCACGCGGCGTTCTCGACCTATGCCCAGCGTTTCGCCGAAAGCAGCAGCGCACGCTCGCTGGACAACGACCTGTCCAACGCACGGGTGCTCAGCCCGCCGTACGAGCCCACCGAAGCAGCGTTCCCGAAACCGATGCTGATCATTCCGTTCGGCTTGTTCACCGGTCTGTTGCTGGCGATTGCCCTGGTCTACGTGCGTGAGTTCTTCGATCACCGTTTCAAACACCCAGCGCAAATCACCCACGAACTGGGCTTGCCGGTGCTGTTGGTGATCAACGATCAGAACGTGGAACCGACCAATCCTCACAGCAACTGGTCCGTGCCTGGCCTCGTGCATTGGGTGCGCAATTGAACGCGCCGCTCACCCCTTCCCTGCCGATCATTCATTTGCTCAGCAGCGGCGGCTTCTACGGGGCTGAGCGGATGCTGCTGGACCATTGCCTGGCGACGCCGGGGCAGCACCAGGTGCTGTTTCTCGATGCACCGCCAGCGTTGATCGCGCGGTTTCGCCAGGCGGGAGTCGACTGCCGGGGTTGCGCGGGGCTGGGGCAACTGCTCACGCATTTACGCCAGCGCCGGGCGGAACGGCCGTTGATCAATACGCACAACTTCAAGGGCCTGTTGTTCGGCTGGGTGGGCGCAACGCTGTTGCGCCTGCCGCTGGTGATTACCCAGCACGGTTTTACACCGCGCAGCCGCAAGCAGAAGTTCTACACCTGGCTGAGCCTGCAACTGTGCCGCACTGCCTCGGTGAATCGCGTGGTCTGCGTCGCCGAAAGCATCGCCGTGCTGTGCCGTCAGGCCAGCGTACGTGCGGAAAAGCTGCAAGTGATTCCCAATGGTTTACCGGCGGCTACCGGATTGCCGCCGCACAACGTGAACCGCCAGCGTTGGCTGGCGGGGTACGTCGGGCGGCTGAGCAGTGAAAAAGGCCCGGACTTTTTTCTCGATGCGCTGATTCCACTCTGCCGGCAACACCCGCAACTGGACGCCGTGATGCTCGGCGACGGCCCGGAGCGGGAGACGCTGCTGGCGCGCATCAACGAGGCGGGTTTGCAGGACCGCATCACTCTGCCCGGTTACCAGACCGACATGAGTGTGTGGTGGCGACAACTCGATACGCTGGTGATCAGCTCGCGCACCGAAGGCACGCCGATGATTCTGCTCGAAGCGATGCAAGCCGGCGTGCCGGTGGTGGCATTCGGTGTCGGCGGAATTCCCGATGTGCTGCAAGACGGGCACAACGGCCTGCTGGCGACACCCGCCGACAGCGCCGCCCTCGCCGGCCAGATCGGTTCGTTACTGAATGAACCGGCCATGGCTCGCCAACTGATCGACAACGCAAAACGTACGCAATTGGACCGTTACGACCTCAAGGCCCTGGCCGAACGCTGGTCGCAACTTTATCTCCGTACTGCACGGGAGGCACGCGCGTGATCTTTCCGCTCTCGATCGTCAGTTTGTTTGGCCTGGTCTGCCTCGGTTTGTTGGCCAGCCCTTATCCGTATCTGGCGCCGGGGGCGGTGCTGGGCCTGGTAGGTGTCGCGCTGCTTTACCGAAAACCCACCTGGGGTTTGCTCGGGATTGCAGCGCTGGTGCCGTTCGAAGGTTTCTTCAAGGACAGTTCGCTGTCGGGCACCAAGTTCCTCGGCGCGTCACTGGCCGTGATCCTGATGCTGCAGCTGGCCATCCACCAGATTCCCTCCGATCGTCTGCGCAGCAATATCTGGCGCTACCTGATCTGGTTCATGGCGTTGTACCTGCTGAGCACGATCAACACCGACAACATGGACATGTCGATGGGGCATCTGCGGGAGCTGAGTGTCGGCCTGGTGCTGTTTGTGATCACCCTGCTGATCGGCCGCGAGATGAACATGAACCTGTTCGCCAAAATGGTCACTATCAGTGTCACGGCGACCTGCGTGCTGGCAATGTTCTCCAGTAAATATCAGGACCAGGGGCGCGCTGCCGGCCTGCTGGAAGACCCGAACGCCTTTGCCATGCTGATCGCCTTCGCCGTGCCACTCGCCTTGCTGCTGGTGGTGCGCAGCCCGCACTTCCTGCATCGGGTGTTCTGGGTCGCTTGCTGCATTTTGCTGCTGGGCGGCATGACCAAGACCGAATCCCGTTCGGGGCTGGTGGTGCTGTTCCTCAGCCTGATGATCGGCGTCTGGCACTACCGCCTCGAGCTCAAACGCATCCGTCCACGGCATCTGGGGTTTGCCATGCTGGGCCTGGTGATCGTGATTCCGCTGGCCCTGTATGCGATGCCGAAGGGTTACATCGAGCGCATACAGTCCTTGAGCATCTTGAGCGCCGGCGCCAAGAGCCAGGACCAATCCCTCGGCCGTCGTGCCTCGTACATTGTGGTCGGCAGCGAGATGATCCGTGAGAACCCGCTACTGGGCACCGGCCCCGGCACCTTCCCGCTGCACTACGCCACCACCGGTTACGCCAAGGCGTTTTCGGCCAACCGCAAAATCGGTGACCTATACCGCCGCGCCCACAACACCTACCTGGAAATCTTCAGTGAACTGGGGATTCCCGCCGGCCTGTTGTTCGTCGGCATGCTCGGCCTCGGTTTGTACAACCTGGTCCGCGCCCGTCGTGCCTGGATACAGCGAAGCAACCGCGAGCAGGCGGATCTGCTGACGCACCTGAGCATGAGCTTTCTGTCGCTGGCCCTGTTCCTGATGTTCCTCAGCGCACCCAACCAGAAGTACGTGTGGATCATGCTCGCCCTGACCAGCGTGCTGCGTTTGAAAGCCGAAGAAAGCCCACTCGTGGAGGCCAAGGCATGAGCCGCATCAGTATTGTCATCCCGATGTACAACGAAGCCCATCACATCGCCCGGACCCTGCTGGCTGCGCAACGCGCCGCCATCTCCGCCGGGCTGGAATGTGAGCTGATCGTGGCCGACAACGGCTCCGAGGATCAGGGCCCGCACATTGCCCGGCAACTGGGCGCGCAGGTGCTGGTGCTGCCGGGCTTGATGATCGGTGCCCTGCGCAACCGCGGTGCCGCTGTCGCCACCGGAGACTGGCTGGCCTTCATTGATGCCGATGTCGAGATGCCCGAGGACTGGCTCACGCTGTTGTTGAAAATCGAGCCAGCGGTTCAGGTCGACGTCCTCGGGCTGGATTTGCACACCCCGGCCGAAGCCCCGTGGTACGCCAACGCCTGGCAACGCCGCACGTTGCGCCCGAACAACGAGACGGTGCAAACGGTGCGCTGGCTGCCCAGCTCCAACCTGTTGATGCGCCGCCCCTGGTTCGACAAGGTCGGCGGCTTCGATGAAAACCTGCGTACCGGCGAGGACAAGGACTTCACCATGCGCCTGTCCCACGCCGGCGCCCGCCTGCTCTCGGTCAACCAGACTGTCGCGCTGCATTGGGGGTATGAATGCAGTTGGCGTGAATGGATGGGCAAGGAATTCTGGCGTCAGGGCAGCCATCTACAGCTCCTGCGCAGCCACGGGATGAGTCTGCGGTTGCTGCGCTTTCCGTTGATGTCACTCGCCGCCTGGTTCCTGGATTTCCTGGCGATCTCCGCCCTGCTCGATGGCTTCCCTCATCATGCGGCGCTCATGGTGTTCCTGACCAGTATTCCGGCGCTCGCCTTGAGCCTGCGCCAGACCCTCAAGCACCGTGATCTGCTTCTGACCCTGCAACTCTGGGGCCTGCACTGGTTGCGTCTGCACCTGGCCGGCGCCGCGTTCCTCCTCAGCATGTGTCATTGGAAAGCCAGGAGGCCTGCCCGTGGCTGAATTCATTTTCTGGTTGTGCCTGTTGTTGCCGGTGTACGCCTATATCGGTTACCCGCTGCTGTTGACGCTACTGACGCCGTTGTTTGCGGCGCGGCGTCATGGGGCGCCGGAACCGATGAACATCAGCATCGTGATTGCCGCGCACAACGAGGCGCGGCACATCGAACACAAGCTGCGCACCTTGCTCGCCCAGGATTATCAGCCGGCCTCGCTGCAGATCATTCTGGCCAGCGACGGTTCGACCGATGACACCGTGGCGTGTGCACGCAAAGTCATCGACCCGCGCATCACTATTCTCGACCTGCCCCGCCAGGGGAAGGCCGCGACCCTGAATGCCGGCGTTGCGTTGAGCACCTGCGATATTCTGGTGTTCACCGATGCCGACAACCAATGGTCCCGCGACACCCTCGGCCACCTGCTTGCGCCCCTGTGCGATCCACAGGTCGGAGCATGCGCCGGGCACATGGTGATCCCGGTCACCGGCGGTGGCCTGAGTGTCGGCGACAGCCTCTATCGGCATTACGAAGGCTGGCTGCGCCGCGTGGAGAACCGCACCGGTTGCATGGTCTCCGCCGACGGCGCCCTGCTCGCCCTGCGTCGCGAGTTGTTCCAGGACGTGCCGGCCGAGGTCAACGATGACTTCTTCATCAGCACCTGCGCGCCAGTGGCGTTCAAGCGCATTGTCTATGTGCCCGAGGCGCAGGTGATCGACCACGGCGTCGACGAAGCGGACAAACAATTCCGCCGTCGCCAGCGGGTCACCGTCGGGGGTCTGCAAAGCCTGGCCCAACGCAGCGAGCTGCTCAATCCGCTGAAGCATGGCCTGTATTCGATTGCCTTGATCAGCCACAAGTTGATCCGCCGGCTGGCGCCGATCCTGTTGTTGCCACTGCTGCTGAGCAATTTCTGGCTGTGGGAAGAACACGGTTTCTATCGCCTGAGCCTGGTCGCGCAACTGCTCGGCTACGCCGTGGCCATCGCCGGCCTGCTGGATTCGCAACACCGATTGCCCAAACCCTTCCGCCTCGCCGCGTTCCTGCTGGTCACCCTGGCCGGGATGAGTATCGGTCTGTGGCAGTTCCTGCGGGGGCAGCGGTACGCCCAGTGGAACCCTGAGCAAAACCGTTGAAAGGACTGAGCCATGGCGATCAAACAATTATTAAAACGTACCAGTGGCTGGCTTTATCTCAACTCGTCGGTGGGCCGCAATCAGCTGCAAGGCGCCGGCGTGATCCTGATGCTGCATCGGGTGCTGGCCACCGACCACGCCGCCGACCTGCCGCACCGCAATGAACTGTGCGTCGGGCCGAAGGCGTTCGAACATTTGCTGGTGTGGCTGAAAAAACACTTCGACTGCGTGTCGTTGATGGACATCCTGCAACCCGGAAAGGTGAGATCGGATCGCCCGAAAATCACCCTGACCTTCGACGACGGCTGGCGCGACAATGCGCTGAATGCCTTCCCGCTGCTGCAAAAATATCAGGTGCCGGCGAGTATTTTTCTCTCCACCGATTTCATCGGCAGCCGTCAGCGGTTCTGGTGGGAAAGCATCGGTGAAACCCTCTGGGGCAGCCACGGCGAACGGGCCCGGAAGCAATTGATCGACTGCCTGAAAGAGGTCGGTCGGCCGCTGCCGGTGCCCTTCGATGAACTGGATGTAGAGCGTCGCAGCCTGGCCTTGCTGCATTTTCTGCAAAGCCTGAAAACCCTCAGCCCAGCTGACCTGAATCGCCTGACCGACGAGTGCCCGGACGAGTCATTGCCCCAGGCACTGGACTGGCATCAGGTGCGCGCCCTGGAAGCCTCGGGACTGGTGCGGTTCGGCCCGCACGGCGCCAGCCATTCGATTCTCACCGGTCTTGACGATCAGCGTTTGCATGAAGAACTGAGCCGCAGTCGCGATGCCTTGCACAATGGCTGCAACCGGCCGCTGCCGGTTTACTGCTACCCCAACGGCGACAACGATGCGCGGGTGCGCGAACACGTTTCCGATCATGATTACCCGTTCGCCCTGGGCACCGGCACCGGGATTTATCGGGGCACCGACGATCCCTTGAACTTGCCTCGCTTCGGCGTCAGCCAACGGGTGGCGCGCAATCCGCAGCTGCTTTCGTGGCGCCTGTATCGCGGGGCACGCGCATGAGCCGCAGCCATTACCTCAAGCACCTGGCCCTGAGCATGGGCACCAAACTGGCAATGATCGGTTTGCGGCTGATGCGCAACGTGCTGCTCGCGCGGATCCTCGGGCCGAGCGAACGCGGCTTGTTTGCCTTGCTCAGCACCCTGCCCGACCTGATCAGCGCCGCCACCAGTGGCGGGCTGAATTCGGCGGTGGGTTTTCAGGCGGCCAAGCAGCGGCCGATGGGTTTGCTGCTGAGTCAGGTGTTGGTGTTCGGTTGCCTGCTGGCGGGTCTCTTGACCTTGCTGGTGGTCGCCCTGGTGCGCGAGTTCGGCAGTGAACTCGACGTCACCACGCAACTGGGCCTGCTCGCCTGGCTGTTACTGCTGGCAGTGCCGCTGACCGTGCTCAAAAGCGGACTGCTGACCTTGCATAACGCCTCCGGCGGCGTGGTGGCATTCAACGCGTTGCGCCTGGTGGAATCCCTGGCGCCGCTGTTGCTGTTTCTCGCCTTGTTCTGGATGTGGAAAGACTCGGCGCTGGAAGCGGCGCTGATCAGTTGGCTGGCAGGCATCAGCCTGGTGGTGCTGGCGGGCTGGTTCTGGCTCAAACGTGCTCAGCCCTTGAAACTGCAATGGGACCGCGCCAGTCAGAATGAACTGCTGCGCTACAGCGCCCGCAGCCATCCGGACCTGCTGTTCCAGCAAGTGATTCTGCGTTCCGATTACCTGTTCATCGGTGCCCTGCTCGGCAGCACCGCGCTCGGTCATTACGCCATGGCCAGCGCCGCCGCCGAACTGCTGCTGATCGTCCCGGAAGCGGTGACCACGCCGTTGATGAAACGCCTGCTGCAACAGGAAGAAGGTATCGACAAAGTGACGCCGTTGGCGCTACGCCTGACCGCCACGGTGATGCTCGGCGCCTGCGTGACCATGGCCGTGATCGGCGAATGGCTGATCGTGACGCTGTTCGGCGCGGCCTATCAGCCGGCGTATCCGGCCTTGTTGGCGCTGCTGCCGGGCCTGCTCGGCCTGTGCTACGCGAGCATCCTGCGCCTGGACCTGCTGGGCAAAAACCGGCCCGGCACAATCTCGCTGTTGATGGGACTGGGTGCGCTGCTGAATCTGGCGCTGAACCTGGTGTTGATTCCGGCCTACGGGATCGTCGGCGCGGCGGCAGCCTCGTCCATCGCCTACGTCGCGGTGACCCTCGCGCTGCTGGTGATGTACTGCCGGTTGAGCGGCGTGCCGGTCTGGCAAACCCTGATCATCCTGCCCAGCGATGTAGCGCCGATGCTGCAGATGCTGCAACGGAAGTCGGCATGAAACGCCTGGCCTTGCTGTTGAGTCTGGGCCTCACGCTGAGCGCCCAGGCGGCGCCGATGCGTTGGGCCGACATTCGCGACGGCAGCCTGTACCTGCAACCGGACCGGCCCGACACCCTGACCATTCGCTGGGCGCCGGCATGGCAGGCGGATGCCAACGAAGAACGCCTGTACCTGCTCGACGGCCAAGGCAAACTGCAGAACGAACGCCTGATCGCCGCCAGTGAATCGCGCGGCAGCCAGAGCTGGCCGTTGGCGCCGAGTGCCTCCAGTTATCAACTGGAAATCCCGGGGTACAGCTTCCGTCGCTACCGGGTTGAACACGACGAGCGCACGGTGGCGCTGTTCGCCCCGGCCAAGGTGCATTTCAGCGCCGAAACCCACAATGGCGATGAGCTGTACTTCAAGGTGGCGCCGGGTGAACACGCGGTGCTGGCCGGCAAGTTCCACGGCGGCGTCAGCGCCCTGCAGGCGCAACGCGTGGGCGACGGCAAACAAGTGGCGCTGGCGCTGAAACCGTATCGAGGCTATTGGCAGTTCGACAAGGTCGAGTTACCCGTCGCCACCGAGCCACAGGTGTGGCGCCTGCGCCTGCAAGGCAGCGGCAAAGTGGCGTTCTGGCTCGACGGCACCGCCAACCTCTTCGCCCAGAACCCGCAGCAGCTCAAGCCCCTGCGCGAAGACGATGGCCAGGTCCGGCTGACGTTGCACAACAAAATGCTGGGGCCGACCCCGAACCTGGGCATCGCCCTGCCCTACGTCAAGGTGCCGGAATCGAGTTACGCAGTACTCGATGCGCTCAAGCCACAGGCCGGGACGTATTACAGTTTCGTCGACATCACGGCGAAGAATCCGCAGTACGAAGATGATTTCCGTCGGCTGTATCAGGACCGTTTCGGCATCACCCAGGACATCACGCTGTTGGCCGGGAGTCAGCGCCAGGCTGACTTGCGCGCCGACACCATGAGCAACGCCGGGCTCGACGCCTGGCTCGCGTCGACCCGCGCCTTGGGCGGAAAAGGCACGCATTACATCGGTTTTGCCGACGAGCCGAACCTCAACTACCCGGACTACGCCAACTACCAAAGCATCTTCAACAGCATGGCCCGGCAAGTGCGCAGCAACCCTGCCAACGCCAAGGCCGGCGTGCGCATCGCCATGCCCGCCAGCTCGCGGCTGGTCAATGGCCCGTTCGCCGACAACGCCGCCGACAAACGCGGCATCGACTGGGCCAAACGCTTGCTGGCCGAATCCGGCGACAACATCGATGCCCTGGCCTGGCACGAATGGATGATTCGCGACCTGCTGGCGACACGGGTCTACCGTGACAGCGTGCGCCGCGCCGCCGAGCTGGTCGGCCTTGACGCCCAGGGTCGGCCGCGCAAGGCCTTGCTGCTGGACCAGACCAACATGTCCAGCGGCTCCAGCCTCAGCCCTTACGATCAGGAAACCGACTACGCCTCATTGTGGTGGGCGTCGGTCGTCATCAACTCGTCCCAGGACGGCTTGCTGGAGATGCTGAGCTGGTTCCAGGCCGCTGACGAACCGAACTACCCCAAAGGCATGTTGCGCGTACTCGGCGCCGATCGCTTCGAACTCAAGCCCGTGGGCCTGGCCCAGCAGTTTATCCGCGAGCATTGGCTGCGCAACGTGATGCTCCTCGAAAACGACGCTTTCGAGGTCGACGTGCTGGCCATGGTCGAGGACCAGAAGCGCAGCCTTTTGGGCGTCAATAAAGCCACGCGTTTGCAGCGTGTGGCCCTGACCGGGGCCCCGTGCCCGCTGGTCAACGGTTCTTTGCGCTACTTCGGCGCCGACAACCGTGCCCGCGACGCGCCGTTCAATTGCCAGGACGGTCGCGTCAGCTTCGAGCTGCCAGGACGGACCCTGTTCAATCTCAGCTGGAGCGCCTCATGAATTGCCCACTATTGCATTGCGAACCCGGCCATTGGCCGTGCCTCGCATCACTCCACTCACGGCCAAGACCGTCAGGAGTCAATAACATGAGCGTTTTGCGGAAACTCATCCAACACATCAGACAAAAAGGCTTGCGCGCCACCCTCAATAAAATCTGGAAGCACTACGTGTTTTCCCATCAGGAACTGCTGTGGATGGAGCGCGACCTGGTCAGTCCGGTGCCGCCGTACAAACTCAGGCCCTACCCACCGCTGCAGGTGGTCAGCATCACCCCGGAGAACGCCGTGGCCTTCACCCGTTACTTCGGCGACCGCGTGGACACCATGGCCGAACTGGCCCGCGAAGGGTACACCGGGCAGATGCACCTGGACGATCAGGGCGACGCCGTGGCCTTCATCTGGGGCGCGGCACGCAACTACCACGACAAGCACTATTACGGCTGCTGGTTCCCGGTGAAAGAAGGCGAGTTCTTCGAATTCGGCGGCGAGCTGACCCGTGCCTATTGGGGCACTGCGCTCTCGATGGACCTGCAGACGGAGTTGTGGAAAGCCATGCTGGCCCAGGGTTGCCACACGGTGGTGGATGTCTGTGAGTACCACAATGTGCCGGCCCTCAAACTGCACATACGCACCGGCTACAAGGAACAAGGGCGGATCATGAACGTCTACGAGCTGTTTGGCCGCTGGCGCTTCTACCGCGAAACCCATTACAGCGGCTCACGCCTGGATGCCTTGCGCAAACCGGCGCGTGAACCTGCCACAGCAGCGGTGACCTGACCCTATGGCAGTACGATTCGAATGGCGCACTTCGCTGTGCGCCGATGACTTCCCGGCAACGGCTTATGAAGCGTTGCGTCTGCGAGTGACGGACCACACGCCGTTCAACACCCTGGCCTGGATGCGCGCGTCCGAACAGGCACTGACCACCGGGCAACGCTTGCACGTGTTGCTCGGCTGGCACGGCAAGGAGCTGGTCTTGTGCCTGCCGTTGGTGGCCTGCGTCGAACGTTTCGGCAGGCTGCCGTTTCGCGTGCTGCATCACCTTGGCTATCCCCTCGCCGACCGCCTCGCGCTCCTCGCGAAAACGGACTCGGAGAATATTCGAAAGGCACTGGTCGAGATCCGTCGACAGCTTCCCCATGCCCTGCTGCAACTCAACGAGTTGTCGGAACCGGTCGGCGAAGAAAGTGCACTGACCGAGTGGATGGCGCACAGCTCGACCGGTGAACGACGCCTCAGCTGTCGGGTGCCGGTGCATGTGATCAGCGACGCGGATCACCAGGAAGTCTCTGGTGACCCGCGTTATAAACTGCGCCGCGCACGCAAGCGCATCGCGGCGTGTGGTGCCCAGGTTCGGCGGATCACCCCCGACGCGTCGACCATGGGTCCGTTGTTGCAGGTCATCAGTGAAGTCGAAGCGGTCAGCTGGAAAGGTGATGAAGGCGTCGGGATTTTCGCCGACGAACGCCACCGACAATGGATGGACCATGCCTTTACCGCCCTCGCCGAACAGGGGCTGGTGCGGGTCGTGGTGCTGGAACTGGACGGCCGCTGCATCAGCTACCGCCTCGGGTTGCTGGAGCAGGGCCGACTGTACGACTACAACCTGGCGTTCCTGCCGCAATACGCCGATCTGGGCAGCGGTCGGGTGCTGCTCGAAGAGTGGATTCGCTGGGGCCTGGATGAGCATTGGCGCTGGATCGATGCCTCGCGGGTGAGCCTCGACAACTCCAGCCATCAACTTCACGAACGCATGACCGGGCAACTGGAACACTGGCGCTGGAGTTTTTACTCCTGGCGTCCCAGCGGCCTGGCGCTCGGCCTGGCTCTGAGACTCTGGCAGCAACTCAAACCCTTGTTGCAGAAACGGCGCGCCAAACGGGCGGCAACGACCGTTGCCGCCGCACCGGCACCCGTCGCCGCGGTGGTCAAAGCAGCGAAGCCAACCGACATAAACAGGGAGAGCGACCATGCCTCGCCAAGTCATAGTCAACGCTGACGACTTCGGTCTCAGCCCGTGTGAAAACGCGGTGATCCTCGGTGCTTTCCAGGCCGGGGTGATCAGCTCCGCCACGGCCATGGCCAATATGCCGGCCTTCGAAGCGGCGTGCGTCATGGCACAGCATCCGTTGCTCAAGGGCCGGATCGGTCTGCACTTCAACCTCACGTACGGGCGTCCGTTGAGCCAGTCGATTCTGGGGCGAACGAACTTCTGCGACAGCAACGGGGTATTCGATCTCAACCTGCCCCGCCACCGCCTGTGGCTCAGCCGCCGGGACCGCGACGCGGTGCTCGAGGAACTCAAGGCGCAATGGCAACGCTGCGTCGACAACGGCGTACGGCCCAGCCACATCGATTCCCATCAACACGTGCACAACATCTGGCCTATCGGTGAAATCGTCGCCCGCTTCGCCGCCAGCCAAGGGGTGCCCGTGCGCGTTGCGCGCAATCTGGGGCATAACTTGAGCTTGCCCAAGCGTGTGTTCAAGACCTTGCTGAATAATCGTTTGCAGAGCCTGGCGGGTGCGACCGCGGATTATATGTGTAATCCGATGGACCTGCGCAATGAGGTCATGCCGACCGACGGCCTGCTGGAAATCATGGCTCATCCGACGCAGCTGGGCGCGGATTTCGGCGATGCCTATTTGCCGGCAGACGAGTCGCTAACCCTTGTTCTAGAGCGGCGCCTTCACGGTGTGCCGCGAGTGTCCTATAGCGCCGCAAAGAGCCAATTGATGACAGGTGAAGCAGCGCTCGAATGAGTTACATACGTTGCAACATATTCAAAGCTGGCGCTTTGACATGAACTTTCAAGCTTGATCTATACCCATCAAAAGCGTTTCCAACCACACCCTGGCCTTGGCTAAGGAGAGCGTCATGAGCATCATCGAAAAGCTTCGCGAACGCATAAAACAAAAGGGCTTGAGCCGCACGTTCAACACGCTGTGGAAACGCTACGTGTTCTTCCACTGGGAGCTTTTATGGATGGAACGCGACCTGATCAGCCCGGTACCGCCGCACAAATTGCGTCCTTATTCGGGCGTGCGCATGGAGACCATCACCCCGCAAAATGCCATCGCTTTCACCAAGAATTTTGGTGACCGCGTCGAGACCATGGCCGAGCTCGCGGCCGAAGGTCACACCGGGCACATGTACCTGGACGAAGACGGCCACGCGATCGGGTTCATCTGGGGCAGCGTGCGCGATTACCACGACCGCCACTATTACGGCTGCTGGTTCCCGGTCAAACCCGGGGAGTTTTTCGAATTCGGCGGCGAAATGACCCGCGCCTACTTCGGCACCAGCCTGTCGGTGGACGTCCAGGTCGCCCTGTGGGACGCGATGCGCGCCCAGGGCTGCCACAAAGTGGTGGACGTCTGCGAAACCCACAACATCCCGGCCCTGAAGCTGCACATCCGCATGGGCTATCACGAACAGGGCCGCGTCACCCACGTCTACGGCCTGTTCGGCCGCTGGCGCTTCTACCGCGAAACCCGCTACACCGGCTCGCGTCTTGATCCGCTGCGCAAACCGGGACGACCAGTAGTGACCGGGGCGGCCAGCGCCTGATTACTGGGCCGAGACCGAGTCGCGGCCATCGCGAGCAAGCCCGCTCCCACAGTGGATCTCCGGCGCACGCAGATTTTGTGTTCGACGACGATCAAATGTGGGAGCGGGCTTGCTCGCGAAGGCGGCGGCACATTCGGCATTGATGTGACGGACAGATAGCTATCGCGAGCAAGCCCGCTCCCACAGTGGATCTCCAGCGCACACAGCATTTGTGTACGGCGGGATTCAAATGTGGGAGCGGGCTTGCTCGCGAAGGCGGCGGCACATTCGGCATTGATGTGACTGACAGATAGCTTTCGCGAGCAAGCCCGCTCCCACAGTGGATCTCCGGCGCACACAGCATTTGTGTACGGCGGGATTCAAATGTGGGAGCGGGCTTGCTCGCGAAGGCGGCGGCACATTCAGCATTGATGTGACTGACAGATAGCTTTCGCGAGCAAGCCCGCTCCCACAGTGGATCTCCGGCGCACACAGATTTTGTGTTCGACGACGATCAAATGTGGGAGCGGGCTTGCTCGCGAAGGCGGCGGCACATTCGGCATTGATGTGACGGACAGATAGCTATCGCGAGCAAGCCCGCTCCCACAGTGGATCTCCAGCGCACACAGCATTTGTGTACGGCGGGATTCAAATGTGGGAGCGGGCTTGCTCGCGAAGGCGGCGGCACATTCGGCATTGATGTGACTGATAGATAGCTTTCGCGAGCAAGCCCGCTCCCACAGTGGATCTCCAGCGCACGCAGCATTTGTGTACGGCGGGATTCAAATGTGGGAGCGGGCTTGCTCGCGAAGGCGGCGGCACATTCAGCATTGATGTGACTGACAGATAGCTTTCGCGAGCAAGCCCGCTCCCACAGTGGATCTCCGGCGCACGCTGATTTGTGCTCGACGACGATCAAATGTGGGAGTGAGCCTGCTCGCGATGGCGTCATACGTCCCACACACCTCTCGGAAAAGTCATACCTAAACCAAGAGGCGCCTGACTGCTCATTCCTGCTTTATTAAATACATTCAGCCGGGAATGAGGAGCTAGATCCGTGAGCCAAAAACTAACAGATTTCGATATGGCAGCATTGCTCGACAACGACGAAGCCATGAGCGAATACCTATCGCAGGTATTGGCCGACAGTGATGATTTAGAGATCCGTCGCGCTATCGACTATGTGATCGAGGTTCATCAGCGCCGGCGAGCGGATCCTGAGACCGAGTCGCGGCCTTCGCTAGCAGGCTAGCTCCCACAGTAGATCTCCAGCGCACACAGATTTTGTGTTCGACGACGATCAAATGTGTGAGCGAGCTTGCTCGCGATGGCCGCGACTCGGTCTCAGCGCTTCACCCCCACCCACGTAAAACACAACGGCAACTGTGCCGTCTGCTTTTCATACCGGTCATAGACTTCCTCGCGGTTGGAATGCGGGTATTCCTTGAAGTGGCTGATCTGTAGCCCCGCCTCGATGGCGCCGGTGAAGATGGCGCCCAGGGTGTGGACGAACCAGTAGGACGACGCGGTTTGCTGGTCGACTTTGCCTTCGTAGACGATGGGCTGGTCCTGCACGAACGGCTCGCTGCGAAAGTACGAGCTGTCCAGGCGATAAGGATCGGCGGCCTCGGGGTCGACCATTTCCAGGAAGGGATGGGTTTCGTACACCACCAACGCACCGCCTGGCTTGAGGGTTTGCGCGACATGGCGGAAGAATTCGCCGATGTCGGGCATCCAGTTCAAGACGCCGATGGTGATCAGCGCCACGTCGAAGCGGTCATGAAGTTCGGTTGGCAGGTGATGAATATCGGCCTCGATGAACTCGGGCTCATGGGGTGAGAGGCCCGCCAGTTCTCGCGCCTGACCGAGAAACGCCTCGGACTGGTCAACGCCCATCACGCTGCGGGCCCCCAGCGCAAACAGCGAAAGACTTTCCCGGCCGTTGTTGCAGCCCAGTTGCACCACGTCCTTGCCCTCGACGCCGACCTGCTCCAGCACGCCGCGAAGTGTGTCGTCGATGCAGGAAAAATCTCGATGACTGACCGCCTTCACCAGGGCCTGCCAATCGGGGGAATCTTTGTGGTGTCGGGCGGAATCATTCCAGGCATCGCGATTGCTGGCGATGGCGTTTTCTTTGGTCGGCATTTCCATTGCGCACTCCAGGATTCGGGGCTTTATTGACGGACACGAGTCTAGGTCAGGGCCCGAAGAAAACCCATTGGGCGTTTGTTGGAATGTTGTAAGCCGGGCATCGCGAACGCGTGCCCGTACGGCAGCTATAGTTAATGGCCTTGGGGAAGTGCGGGATAACCGATTCGCAGGTGCTGCCATGACCACAACTGATCTGACGCTGTTATTCGCCCTCAGCCTGAGCGCCATCACCGGCGTCCATGCGGACGACACGCTGACACCTACCACCGACTACAGCAGTGAATTCAACTATTACGGGGCCGACCAGCCCTTTGCCCACCCGGTACCGCCCTCCCTGAGCACGGTGCCGCCTCGGTCGTACATTCCGACAGCGCCTCAGGACTTCATCCCGATTGCCAGCCAGCATGAGTTCTACGACTCCAGACTGCCGACCGTCGCGGATGCCTCCGTTCGAGTGTTCATCCGCTCCTACGACGCGGTACACGGCGTCTACGTCAACGAAGAGGTCCTCGACCCCTCGTGCGTGCTCGAATGCCTCATCCGTCAGGGGGCGACGTTGCAATAAACCTCACCACTGGCGTTTGTCCGGGCGCGCGAGGCCGAGTTTTTCAATTCGGTAACGCAGCATGTCACGGCTCAGGCCCAGCAACCGTGCGGACTTGGTGACGTTCCAGTCGGTCTTGTCGAGCATCTTGCGCACCATGTCGCGCTCGACTTCCGGCAGGTTCATCGACTCGGTGCCGTTGTAGGCCGGTCGCGGCTCGTGATGCTGGGCTTCCTGCAGGATGATCGGATCATCCACCAGGCTCAGGCACACGTTGAGCTGATGGGCGGCAATCGTGTCGCTTTGCGCCAGCAGCACGGTTTGCTCGAGCATGTTGCGCAATTCGCGCACGTTGCCCGGCCAGCTGTAGCTGAGCAGCAATTCTTCAGCCTGGTCGCTGAAATGCAGGTTCGGTTTGCCATAGCGTTTGCCGTGGGTCCCCAGGAAGTGCCGGGCCAGCAGCAAGATGTCGGCGCCACGGGCATACAGGCGCGGGACCTTGATCGAGATGATCCTCAAGCGAAAGAACAGGTCTCGACGAAACTTGCCCTGTTGCACCATTTGTTCAAGGTTGCAGTTGGTCGCGCTGATGACCCGCAAATCGACCTTGCGCTCCTTCACCGAGCCGACCCGGCGAATGGTCCGGTCTTCCAGCAGCTTCAGCAGTTTGGCTTGCAGCAGCAGGTCCATTTCACCGACCTCATCGAGGAACAGCGTGCCGCCATCAGCCGCTTCCACCAGGCCGACACGACGGTCCTTGGCGTCGGTGAAGGCGCCCTTCTCGTGGCCGAACAGTTCCGACTCCACCAGGTTGGACGGGATCGAGGCGCAGTTGAATTCAATGAATGGGCCTTTGGCACGCGGGCCGTCGAAGTGCAGCGCCCGGGCCACCAGTTCCTTGCCTGTACCAGTCTCGCCTTCCACCAGCACCGGCGGCAAGTCGGTGTTGGCCATGCGCCGCTCGGCGTCGAGCAACTGGGCGATGGTGCTTTTCAAGTATTGCATCGGAGCCGATTCGCCAATCAACGCCTGTACTCCTGACTTCTGCGCCTCGCGCTCCTGATAAAACGACAGCGTGCGCTCCATTCGATCAGTGGCCAGGGCCTTGTCCAGCAACAGCTTGAGCTCCGGCAAGGCCACCGGTTTGGTGACGTAATGAAAAGCGCCCTCTTTCATCGCCACCACGGCATCTTCGACATTGCCGTAGCCGGTCATCATGATCACTTTCAGATCCGGCGCGCTGATGCGCAGCTTCTGGATCAGGTCATGACCGCTCATGCCCGGCAGCGAGTTGTCGGTCAACACCACATCCGGGGTGAACGTACCCAGTTTATCCAACGCCTCTTCAGCCGAGTGGCAGACCGTCACCTCGAAGTCTTTGCGCTCCAGGTAGGTCTGAATATTCTCGGCCAGGAGTTCATCATCCTCGACCAGCAGTATGCTGTGCTCCATATTCCCCTCCCGTTGCCACTTTGAAATTGAGACAGACGCGGGTTCCTTCCTGCTCCTGGCTGGTCAGTTCGACCGAGCCTTCGAAACGCTCCATTATTCGTTTGACGAGGGCCAGGCCAACGCCCAACCCTCCCTGTTTGGTGGTGAAAAACGGCTTGAAGACCATTTGCTGTTGCTGCTTGTTCATGCCTTTGCCGGTATCACTCAAAGTCATCTGCACGTGTCCGGACCGCGGCTGGTCAATATCGATACTGAGCAGGCCGCCCTTGGGCATCGCCTCCAGGGCGTTGGCAAACAGGCTATTAAGAATCTGCGTGAGCAGCACCTGTTGGCTGACGACCGGTGGACAGGTCTGCGGCGTGAAGCGCACCTCCACGTTCGAGCGTCGGATCAGCGCGTCGAACGCGCTCAGGGTGTCGTCGATGGCCAGCACCAGATCGACGGTTTCGAAGTCGTCGTTCATGGGGCGCAACGACACCAGCAACTCCCGGACCCAGCGCGACATGCGATCGACCTGGTTGATGATGTCGCCAATGTTCTTTTGCGCACTCTGGCTGGCGATGTCCTGGGCCAGTTCGGCGCTGGAGCGAATGTTCGCCAGCGGATTGCGCAAGCTGTGGGCGACCGCCGAGGACATTTCCCCCAGGGCGACGAAGGTCTCGTTACTGATCAGTTGTTTCTGCTGGCTCTGCAGCAACATGGACGCACGCCGCACGATCCAGAACAGCCCAAGGTAGATCACCGCGCCGCCGAGCAGGGTCGCCAGCCAGATCGCCTTGAAGCCACGCTGGATGCGCGCCACCAGATCCGTCGGTTCCTTGTAGATCTCGACCATGGCGATGACTTTGCTTTTGTCGGCATTGAACATCGGGATGTAATTCTCGATGAACAGATACTCAGGCTCACGTAGCAGTTTCTGTTCAGGACGCTCGTCGTCGATCTCGTGGTAGCTGGTGGACACCAGTTCCTTCATTTCAAAGGATTCATCCAGTTCTTCATCACCTTCGATGCGCATGCCGATCATCTGTGGATTGGTCGACCAGACCACCGTGCGATCCAGTGCGTACACCACCGCCAACAGCGAGTCCGGCAAGTGCTCGACATGATCGAGAAACTCTGTCCGGGCAGCGGCACGGGAGCCGGGATCTACGTCGTGATAGGCGTTGTCATCGCGCGGATCGAGCATCTCGCCCATGGTTCTTTCGCGGGTGATGCCGGCATGGCGAATTTCTGCATCACCAATGGCCTGAATGAACTGCGCCGTCAGCATCGAATCACGCTCGATGCTCTCATCGACGACAAAACGCGTCGACACATAACCCAACCCCAGCGCCACGGCAGCGATGATGAGAAAGCTGCCCAGCGAAAACCAGCGCAGCAGATTGAATTGTCCACTTCGACACGGGCCTTCTGCTGCCGGTGAGTCCGGCGCAGGTACTTTTTGTTGTTTTAGTATCTGCATGGGTATTGTCCAGGAGGCTTGCACCAAGCCTATTCCGCCGTGTCTCGGATCAGTGTAGGTCGCATTGATCATGGTCGACGGCTTCACTGATAGTATTTCGCCGCTATTGCACTTGCGCCGCTTGCAGCGGTTGCTGACGATCGGTTTCTTCCTGCAAAAATCCCATAATTGACTGCGCAGCGTTCTCATCCAGACGCAGGTTGGGCATCGGGATTTTGTCGAAACGTTCAAACAGCTCCATCGCCACCGGGTCCTTTTCCGCGAGCATGCGGTCCGGTTCCCGAATCCAGCGGCTGAGCCAGGCCGGGTCGCGTTGGCGAGTCACGCCAATCAAGTCCGGGCCGATACTGCGCAAGCCAATGCCCTGCCCATCCAGCGGCCCGAGGCTGTGGCACGACGCGCAGCGGGTGCGAAACAGTTCTTCACCATTGCTCGGCGGACGGATCTCGGGTGCATCGGCGTAGCTTTCTTCAACACTGGGTTTCTTCCAGTTCTGCAGCGTGTTGGCCAACTGATCCGCAAGGATCCACGGGTTCTCGAACGGCGAGGCTTTCATCCAGCGACCGGTGCTCTGGTTGCCGACGATCAGGCTCAGGTTGTGGTCTTTGCTGCGTCCGTTGTCGACGCCTTCGATGAACAGGCCGAGTTTTTTTCGCAGGTCGGTGACCGCTTCGAATTCACCGGTCAGGAACTTCCAGCCCGGCCCGACCTTGAAGCGTTGTGCGTAAGCCTTCAGCACCTCGGGCGTGTCGCTGAGCGGGTCGATGCTGATGGAGTAGAAGAAGACGTCCTGGCCGACCCGGTCGCCGAGCAATTTTTGCACCTGACGCAGGCGCGCGGTTTCCAGGGGGCAGGAGTCGCTGCACGAAGTAAATATGAAATTGATCACCACCACCTTGTCCCTGATCAAGTCATCGAAGAAACGCACCTGCCGACCGTCCTGATCGGTCAGCAGGGTGTTGGGGAAGTAATCGCTGCCCCAGGGCGTCGCCGATTCCGTTGGCGACAGCACCCCTTCGTGAGCGAGCAGCACCTGACTGGCCAACAGGCAGGTGACCAGGACCAGAATCAGGTGCATGCCCAAGGCGCGGGAGCGCGGCGTATGCACGGGTGTGTCGGCTCCCCTGCGCTTCATTTTTTCACCGCCACTTGTGGGCCGAAGCCATCGCCGTTGCGGAAGGTTGGCAACGCGGCGGAGTTGACGTAACGCACGCCATCCCAGCTCGGCAGCGGTGTCGGCATCAACTGGAATTGCCCGGGTTTCTCAATGTCCCAGCGCAGCAGCATCGAGTTGTCCTCATGCTGAGTGTTGTGACAGTGCTCCATATACGTCCCGGCAAATTCGCGGAAGTTGATCGCCATCTCGACGCTGTCCAGGCCATCGTTTTCCGAACCGATGCGGTACACGTCCTTGCGTGCCCATTTTTCCCATTCCGGTGGCGCCTTGCCGCCGCGGCTGAGGATGATCCCCTCCTCGAAGTGCACGTGCACCGGGTGGCTCCAGCCCTTGCCGCCGGCCTTGATGTTCCACACTTCCAGGGTGCCGAAGCCACTGACGCCGGCATCGGTCGGACCGGTTTTCAACTGGGTTGCCGTGTTCAAGCGACGCGGGTCCATGTGGAAGCCGAAGCCGCCATCGGTCTTGACCGTCCACGGCGCTTCATCGGTGCCGTCGGAACGGCCGAAGGTGAAGGTGCGGTGGCGGGCCTGGGACAGCAGGACCTTGTCGGCCGCATTGTCGCGATGGATTTTCAGCGGGATCATCACCAGGCCTTCGGCTTTACCCGGTTTGGCCGGTTCGTACGCCGCCGGGTCCATGGCCAGGTCCTGGCCGGTGTAGGCCTTGACGTTCAGTTGCAACACCTTGCCTACCGCCGGGTCGCCCTTGTCCCACTGCGGCCCTTTGCTGCTTTGCTTGATCACCGCCAGGTATTTCTCCGACAGCACATCGCTCAGCGAGACAGGTTCTTTCGGACCTTTGCCGTCGTCATGGGCGAGCAGGTTGACGAAGAAAATCTTGTCGCCTGGCTTGATGCCGTTTTTGGCGAAGTTGACGATGATGTCGAAGCGCTCGGCAATGCCCTGGGTTGGCAGGATTGCGTTGTGGTTCTGTTTATCGCCGTCGGCGTCGAGGTCCATGGTGCCGTCGAATGGCACGCTGTGTTCCATGATGTTGCCGTCGTTGGCAATCATGTGGAACGGCACTCGGGCATAGGACACACCAGAGTTTTTCGGCCCCTGAAACTCGCCACTGGTGCCCTTGATTTCACGCACGAGCGCCAGCTTGTAGTAACGCGACACCGAACCGTTGAGCATGCGGAACCGATAGCTGCGGGCGCGCACGTCCAGGGTCGGTTTCCACTGCCAGTTGACCAGCACTTGGTCACCAAGGAAGCCGTCGGTGTTGAACGGGTTGAACCACAACTGACCGGCCTGATCCCACGCCTTGTCGGCGAACACCAGGTTGACGTCGTAGTCGCGGTTGCCCCACGGCAAGGCGCTGCCGCTGGGGAAACGCAGGTTGACGCCGTCGTTCACCGACTCGTTGCCACGGTCCAGGGCGCTGTAGTAATTCATCATCGCCGCGTTGCCCTTGTAGACGTTCTGCGCGGTGAAATCGAGCATGTGGTCGTGGAACCAGTGGGTGCTCATCGTTTCGCGCCAGTCGCCGCGGATTTTGATTGTGCCGTGGTCGCAGGTCTTGCGGCTGGGGCTCAAGTCGTTGGTCCACAGGGTTTCGCCCGGCGAGCAAGGGAACGCCGCGCGCGGATCATGGGCGTCGGTGTTGATGCTGTCGTAACCGGCCAGCTGGATCGGCCAGCGATAATCGTAATACTGCCCCGGGAAGAAAAAGGCGTTGGCATAGCCGTCGCTTTCCGCCGGTGCGTGACCGTTGTGTTCGTGGGTGCTGATGGTGTGCAGACCGAAGCCCATGTTGGCCGCCGGGTCGATCGGCAAGCCGTTGTAATGGCGCATCAGCACCGGTTGACCGTAACGCACCATGAGCAATTTGGGCGGCAAGGTGCCGTCGAAGGTCCAGACCGAGTTGTGGTTCTGCACCGGCATGCTCGGGTGGAAACGCGCATCGACGCCTTTGGCGGTGCCATCGGTAGCCGGCACACCGGCGACGTTGTGATAGAGGCCACCGGGGCCGAACTCACCCAGCGCATAGCCATGCATTTGATGGCTGTCACGCCAGCCGCTGTTGACCCGCGCCCCGGTTTGCACGGTTTTGTAGGCCATTTGCGGGTAGAACTCGTTCCAGCGCTGATGCGACCAGCCTTTTCCTGGCGGACGACCTTCAGCCGAAGAACCGATATGGCGATTGAGGAAGTATTCGATCTGCGATTGCCACGGGTTGCGATCCACCACGTTGGAGTACTGGCTGGGGAATGGCGTCAGTCCTGGTTGGCGCATAAAGGCATCCAGTGCCGCACTGGGTGGTGCACTGCGGGCCGCGCTGGTGGGATCTTGCTGAGGCAACGGTCCAATCGCCGCCGGCGGAAAACCCAACGGCGCCGCCGGTGTGGTGGGGTCGAGTTTTTCCGGGCCGAACTCTTCGAACAACACCAATTGTTGGGTAAACGGTTGAGCACCAAACAGCGGGCTCGGTTTGCCATTGGTGGGGTAATTGAAACTGGTCTGCACGGCCGGCGGCAGGATGTTTTCCTTGCGCGTCGTGTCTCGGCTGCCTTTGACGCCATCAGGCAAATCGAAGGAATCTTCGTTGGCCTCGGGCATGGTCAGGATGGCATTCAGCGCCGTGGCTTCGTCAGCCGGTTCATCGTAGTAAGCCGAGGGGTCGGAAGGTTCTGGCTGTCGCTCGTCATCGATCGGGCTGGCACGCAGTGTCGCGGTGCCGAGCGTCATTGTCAGGAGGACGCCCAACGGCGTCAGGAGGCCGAACCACTTGAAGGGGTACCGCGCTTTTCTGTCCATCACCAGCCGCCTCGAATTTTTGAAGGGGGTAGTGGTGGATTTGCAAGGACCTCGCCAAATTTGTAACAGTTTTATACAAATGCACTAACACTCGGTAAAACAATGGCTTATCAACATCAATGTGCCATGACCGGGGAAAACGACTGGGTCCTGACACCCGCTAGCGGGGAAAGTTCACACCCATCTTCAGGGAATCCGCTTGAACGACAGACGGACACTCGTGCCCTCGCCTTCACGACTGCCCAGGCTTACCGCGCCGCCGAAACGCTCCATGATCCGCTTCACCAGCACCAGCCCGACACCCAGCCCGCCTTGCTTGGTGGTGAAGAACGGCCGGAACGCCATCCTGCGTTGTTCTTCATTCATGCCTTTGCCGGTGTCGTTCACGACCACGCAAATCCCCCGGGGATCGGTCGGCTCCAGCGTGATGGTCAGCGTGCCGCCCCGGTCCATCGCTTCCACGGCATTGGCCAGCAGGCTGTTGAGGATCTGCGTGAGCTGCACTTGCTGGCTCAACACCATCGGCGTCTCCTGGGGCTCGAACACCACCGTCACCCCGGCCTTGGTAATTTGATGCTCGAAGGCCATGAGGCTGTCATGCAAGGCCGCCACCAGGTTCACCGGTTCGGCCTCGTCGTTGAGCGGGCGTAATGACTGCAGCAACTCCCTGACCCACTTCGACATGCGATCCACCTGACCGATGATGTCGTTGATGTTCTTGTGGGCCGGGCCAGTGTCGAACTCCAGGGCCAGTTCGGCACTGGAGCGGATGGTCGCCAACGGGTTGCGCAGACTATGGGCGACCGCCGAGGACATCTCCCCGAGCGCGACGAAGGTTTCGTTGGTGATCAGTTGTTTTTGCTGGGTCGCCAGCAGGATCGCGGCCCGTCGCACGATCCAGTACAGCCCCAGATAAATCAGTCCGCCGCCCAGGGCCGTGGCCAGCCAGATCAGCACCAGGCCGCGCTCCATGCGGTCGATCAGGTCCTTGGGTTCCTTGTAGATCTCGACCATCGCCGTGACGGTATCGCCGTCAGCATCGAACAGCGGAATGTAGTTCTCGATGAAGATGTAGTCCGGTGGCGTGACGAATTTCTGCTCCATGCGGCTTTTGTCGACGTTGTGATAACTGGCCGACACCGGCGTCCTGGAAGTGAAGGCCTGGTCGAGGTCCTCGTCGGAGTGAATCGTGGTGCCCATCAGGGCCGGGTTGGTGGACCAGATCACCATGCGGTCAGGGGCATAGATGTTGGCCAGGATCACGTCGGGCAAGTGCTCGATATGGTCGAGGAATTCGCCACGGGCACTGGCGCGAGCCATGGGGTCAACCTCGGGAAAGTCCTTGTCTTTGCGCGGGTCCAGCAGCTCACCCATGGTCCGCACGTTGGGGATCGAGACATGGCGCACCTCGGCCGAGGCAATCGCCTGAATGAACTGAGACGTGAGCAACGCATCGCGCTGCACGCTTTCGGTAATCACAAAACGCGTCGACACCGCCCCCAGCGCCACGGCCACCGTGCCGATCACGGCCATGCTGATAAGCGAGAACCAGCGCAGCAAATTGAACGGCTGTTTGCGCGAGCTCAAGCGGACATCGCCCTCTTCTTTCTGGAGGGTTGTGGTCTGAATGGTCATGGACGTTGTTCCCGGAAAGTCCCTATAGGGTTATAGCCCACTGTCTGGTCTTTGCCCGACTTCGGGTTTGGTCCCCCTGTCTAGGGTCGCCCCCCAACCGGCCAAGCGAGATAAACGCGGTACATTTCGGGAAAGGCTGGCAACGTTGGCAATACGGTCGCTGCATACGCAATAGAAAACGCCCCGATCAGCCAACAACTGACGGGGCGAACATATCGACTTGGTGGCGTGCAATCTCATCCGTGGCGAGGGGATTTAGCGGAATGCCGCACCTCCCCGTTGGGCCGCGAAGCGGCCCCAGAAAGGAACCGCTTCACAGCCCAACATCAATCACCCACTCATCACAACAGACCGCACCTACCTGGGCAGATCAATCTTATCCAACACCCGATTCGCGGTGATCTCCGCCATCATGATGCTGTTGGAAATACCCAGCAGCGCGTAGCGCGACTCGCCCTCCAGATGATCCACCAGCTGATGGACCATCACATCGACTGAGGCCAGTATTTCAACCAGATAAACCGCCAGGGTTTCGGCCGTAGCCTCTGGGTCCACAGAAAACAGGGTACTGCGTGTTCGCGTGGTCGCTTTGATGTCGGCATTCGACGGAAAATGAAAGTCGAGCGCCCGCTCGGCGGCCTCATTGAGCTTCTTTGAATCGGGTTCGTACGGAGAGGCCGGATCGGTGTCCGGCGGATTGGGCGTTACTTTGAACATATGCTAGATCCATGTGTGGAGCGCCACCCCTCTTGCGACTAAACGTAAGGGGAGGCAGCTGTACGCAGGTTAGTCGACCGGGGATCTAGCAAACCGGCGCGCCCGAAGACGCCCTACGCACAGCTACCATCGAGCGCAGGCATGGAAATGACTGACTGATAGAGGATGTGCACACTAGAACCGCGGGCGACTAAACCCGATCACTGAAGGGCAGTGACGGGTATCAAGTTACCGAGCGGCCCCAAGGCGCACAAGCCGGCGGATTCTGGCGCAGCCGTAGGCAACGGCGCAAGGTTTTGTAGCTTTCAGGACGTAACCGTGTGAGCAGTTAAACAAGAAATCCCCAGGGATGTTTAAAGCGCTGACACGTCTACTCGCAATAGTGAAATGGGGGCTGCGTTAAAGGCCAAGCGGTATGGCAACTATAAATTGACCTGTAGTCGACAGCGATGAAATTTACAGCATAATTGAGACCGCCAAGTTCACAACTAAAGGCTCTATTCGGTGGCTTCTATTTCACAGGCACTAGGCGTCTCGATATTAACCCCCAGACGTCTTGATTTCATCAGGTATGTAGCCGCGACTCTACAAATGCCTGAGTCCTCGAGGCACCTACGTAAATATAATTCTGGGTTAACGAGTTTGAATGCGGACCTGAATGGACTTGAAGGGTCACTGAAATATTTTTTACAGATGTCGATCTGGTTTTCCGGTTCAGCATGCACCGTTGAGGTTGCCACCAGGAAGCTCGCCGATGCGGCAAGGCACAGCGCATATAGACAGCTTTTTTTCATAGTCTTCATAAACAAATTCCTTTAGTGACCCATCAAGAATGGTTGCCAAACATCAATATTCGCATGTGGCGAGACTGTCTTTCTATTCGCTACAAAGTGCTATAACAACAGGCTCGCCTAGTGCTTTATCAATCGCCCTCATCACTCTCGCGCCGAAATACTTCATCGACGTCTTTATCAAAAGATATTTTGATAATGAGCTTACAACCAACACTGCGCAATTCAGTTTCGGAGATGACATAGTGGCGCTCACCGACACGCTAAGTCTCCCTCGCAATGTTGTCTACTGTTAGAAATAACAGGTATGTGATATCGATTGGCAATAAGCCCCCTAATGCTTTAGAACGAAGTGAAGTTAAATATACGAAGGATGTACGCAGTTGACTTAGAAGGCACGAATAAGGGCCCGCGCACAAAAAAATCTGACAGTCCCTTAAATCCCGCTATCCGCAGGTCACAGCAGTAAGTCATCATCCTGCGCGCTTGCGTTCAGCGCCCCCAAACCTTAAACCCGATTAAAAGCCCAAGCCCGCTTTCAAGCTCAAGCTCTGCGAATCCCCTTAGCGCAGCGCCCCACCAGGAAACCCCTCCACATCTTCAAACCCGGCACCCACACCGCCCAATGCGGCACCACCTTCAACTTCACCGAATCCGACCTAACCGCCACCGTCGCCGCCTACAACTCCTCGCGCCACGAAGCCCCCATGGTCATCGACCATCTCAGGCACGAGGCCCCAGCCGCCGGCTGGGTCAAATCCTTGTCAACCACACCCCAAGGCCTCATCGCCGACCCCCAACAAGTCGGCGCCACCTTCGCCGAATACATCGCCAAGGGCAGCTACAAAAAAATCTCCGCCTCGTTCTACCACCCAGACGCAGCCAACAACCCCGTGCCCGGCGTCTACTATTTGCGCCACGTCGGATTCCTCGGCGCGCAACCTCCCTCGGTCAAAGGCCTACGCTCCAACGAACTCGCTGACGTCGAACAAGGCGTCATCGAATTCAGCGACCACGGCCACTACCTCAGCGCCGACCTCTGGCACCGCTTCCGCGAATGGTTCATCGCACAATTCAGCGCAGATGGCTCAGCGATAACGAGCGTCTGAAAATGATGGGATTTGCCTCGGACTGGAAGCGTCCAACCTTGCAGAAGCTTTCGCTACCGCAAACGCCGTCGTTACGCAAATCGCGCAATGGAATTGCCGAAAAAATAATCAAGGCAAGCAAAAAAAACAAAGGCTGCGAAGACACCATCTCCGCTATCTAACCCAACCCTTCAGTTTCCGAAATTCCCTTGCACCACACACAACAAACCTAAACCCCATTTACCTCGCACCAGCGCCCGAGTTTTTCGCGCTCGGCATCAGTCTTTGCCCGACTTCGGGTTTTGTCCCCCCACCAATTCCCCGCATACCCCACTGCCCCCACCTACCCCCAATGCTGGGGAATGTCGCCCGCTTGCGCGCTCGGCGCCGTGAAGTCGTTTGCGTGCTACACGCCTTCACTGCGGGCCTCTCCCGGCCGTTTTAAAAGATTGGTATGGAAGTTGCCGAAGCCCTCTCAACTGACCCATCCCTAAGGGGCAGGTAATCTGATAGAGGGAATACTCATGCACCCTTTACTGTCCAAAACGGCGGCCGCCCTGGTCGTCAGCGCTCTCGCCCAAGGTGTTGCCCAGGCAGCGCTGTTTGCCGTAGACCCCGGCCCCTATGTACCCGCCAACGGATCGTTCGCTGCCTGGTATCAGGACTCCCATGGTCGAACCCTCGATCTGTGCCTGTCCAAGGCGCTCAGTTCGCGAGTCCCGAGTGCTCCCGGCGCTCCCTCGTACATGTGCCTGTTGGGTGCGACCCCCGGCGTTTTCGATGACACGCAGCCCATCGTTTTCCCGAGCAACTTTCCCGATGAGGCGTTCTGGTTTACCGGCGACGGCTCCATCGTCGATGCCGCACGGGGCATCGACCTGACCTATGTCAGCGCCGTGGAAGCCGCCTTCGCCGCTGAAGAACCGAAAGAAGGCGACCAGGTCAGTTTTGGCCGCATCCGCATTCGGGTGGATGTGCCTACCGCGGGCGTCTACACCGTCACCCACCCGTACGGCGTCGACATCTTTGACGTTCCCGCCGGTGGGACTCGCGCCATCAACATGACCCGCGACATCGGTATCGGCACGCCGAAAACCTACGACGGCGCCCTCAAGAGTGATATCGGCCCGTTCCTGCGCAGCGTCAACGGCCCCTACACCGAAACCAACCCGGTCACCGGTCAGGCAGAAAAATTCGTGGGCGATCCGAACCTGGAAGAAGCCTTCACCGGCAGCCCTTTCAACACCAACTACATCCGCATCGAAGGGCCTAACGGGCTGGATCTGCGCACGACCGTGATGGCCATTTCCGGCAAGTTGTCGACGGTGGTTCGCCCCACCCCGATCATCGCCGAGCGCAGCACTTACTCGCGCAAGGCCGGTGCCAGTGCCCCGGTCGCCCAGCAGGATGTTTTCGTCATGGCCCCGCCGCCACCGGCCACCGTAACCCTGGACAGCAACAGCCCGGTGCTGAACCTGACCGAAGCCAACACCACCGGCCACTGGTACGCCCAGTCCGCCACCAACCCGACATTGCCGAGCACCTTGCAGGTGACCGCCGACAACCACCTGGCCATCCCCACCAGCACGCCGACCACGGTGCCCATGGCGTTGACTGACCTGGTGGTGATCTCGCAGGCCCAATACAGCCTGAGCACCGGGCAGATCACGATCGTGGCTTCGACCAGCGATGAAACATCGCCGCCGGTCCTCACGGCCACCTCCGGAACGGGTGTTGCCATCGGCTCTCTCAGCGGCGACGGCGCAGTGAAATCCCTGGCGACCGGCATCTCGCCGATTCCACCGGCCAAGGTTCGAGTGACGTCATCCAATGGCGGCAGCGACACCGAAGAAGTGGTCATCGTGCAATGAACGCACTCATGCCCAGATCCTCATCAGGAGGCATCATGAACAAATTGCCACGCCTGGCGCTCAACGCCCTGGGACTGACTCTATCGCTGTCCGGCAGCGCTTTCGCGCAGCTCAATGCCGTCGACCCCGGCCCCTACACCTTTGCCACCGGGAAATTCCCGATGTGGTATCAGGACAACAATCTGCTGTCGCTGGAACTGTGCCAGTCGCGGGCAACCAGCTCGCGGTCGCCTGGTGCACCGGGCGCGCCTTCCTACATGTGCATCCTCAATCCGGAGCCCGGGGTTTTCGACGACACCCTGCCGATGGTGTTTCCGGATAACTGGCCACCGGAAGCGTTCTGGTACCTCGCCGAGACCAGCATCAATGATGTCGGAGGCTATGGCGTGGATGCCTACGTGGCCGGGATCGAAGCGGCCTTCGCGGCGGAAAACCCTGTCGACGGCGATCAGGCAAGCTTCGCGCGGATTCGTCTGCGGGTGAACGTGCCGGTCGCCGGGACCTACACCATCACCCACCCGTATGGCGTGGAAACGGTCAACGTCACCACGCCGGGCCGTCGGGCGATCAACATCACCCGCGACATCGGCATCGGCGCACCGGGCAATTTCTCGGGTGCCCTCAACGGGGAAGTCGGGCCATTCCTGCGCAGCGTCAACGGCCCCTACACCGAAGTGAACCCGGACACGGGCGCCATCGAAACGTTCGTCGGCGATCCGAACCTCACCGAAGCGGTCACCGGCAGCCCGTTCAATAACAACTTCCTGCGTGTACAGGGGCCGGCCGGGACCATCCAGACCACCCTCTTTACCGTGTCCGGCAAAGTCCTCGACAACCGTGCGCAAACGCCGGTGGAAATTGGCCGCGCCACTTACCGGCGCACCGCTTCAGGCCCGGGCACCAGCACTACCCGAGTGGAAGTGTTCGGCAAATCGACCAACGGCTCGAGCTTGTGCTTCCGCGAAACCGTGGCCCTGGTGGTCGGACCTCCGCAGTCGCCCTGCCTGACCACCATGCTCGGTGACAATAATGGCCAGTTCTTCGGCCAGCGCCTGACGGGTTCCACCGTGCCTCCGGTAGTGGTGCTCACCGCCACCAACCCGGCCGGCACCACCCGACCTACGGCGGTATCGAGCAAGGTCACCGACCTGGTGAAAATCCAGACCGCTCGCTACAACTGGAGCAATCACAGCCTGCTGATCGAGGCCACCTCCACCGATGAAGTGGCGGTGCCGGACATGGTCGCGCAGGGTTACGGACGTCTGTCGAAATCCGGCACCCTGCAACGCCTGACCATTGCCGACCTGACTCAGCCACCGGCGACCGTCACGGTCAAATCCGCTTCGGGCGGCAGCGATACCGAGCCTGTCGTCGTGGTCGGGACTGCTCCGGATAGCGGCGAGAACCAGGCGCCGCTCTCCGTCGCCGACGCCGGCAGCACCAGCTTCGGCGTCCCGCTGACCCTCAACCTGCTGGCCAACGACAGTGACCCCGACGGCAACACGCCGCTGAGCATCACCGCGCTGACCCAACCGGCGGCCGGGCAAGGCACCGTGGCATTGAGCGGCACGACTTCGGTGGTCTACACCCCACCTGCCGTGGTCACTGCACCGCTGACAACGACCTTCACCTACAAGGCTCAAGACGTCAAAGGCCTGGCCTCGACCGCCCCGGCGACCGTGACCATCACCGTGGCGCCTAATCAGTCTCCGGTGGCCGTCGCCGACAGCATCGCAACCCTGGGCGTGTCGGTACCGATCAGCGTGCTGGCCAACGACACCGATCCGGAAGGCAACGTGCCGCTCGCCGTCGCCAGCGTGACCCAACCGGCAGCCGGGCGCGGCACCGTCACGACCGACGGCACCGTCATCACCTACAACCCACCGGCCACGGTCACCACGGCCTTCACCACGACCTTCACCTACATCGCCCGGGACAGCTTCGGCGCCCTGTCGACACCGGCGACCGTCACGGTGCAAGTCTCGCCACGGCCTGCTGCGGAAACCTTCACGGTGACCACGGCAACGGTGTCGGCCCGCTCCAATAACCGCTTCACCTGGGACTTTGCGGGCACCTCATCGGTGATCACCGGCAACACCATCACCGTACAGGTCACCACCCCGACCGGGTTGGTAACCCTGGGCACCACCACGGTGCCAGTGACTGGCCGCTGGAGGTTGACGGTGAACAACAGCACCACGGTGATCCCGTCCGCTAATCCGACGGCCACCATCCGCTCCTCCCAAGGCACCGTGCGTACCGTGACGGTCACCGCCAACTAAGCCCTCGCCCCACCCGCCGATGTCGGTGGGTGGGGCCGGCCTCTTCCCACAGGACAACGCCATGAAAACGCCGACCGCCGCCCTGCTCTGCCTGCTTCTGCTCTGCAGCGGAGCAGGCGTGCGCGCCGACGATTTGATGGAGAACGACGACCTGGCACCTTCCGCCGACCTCGGCGAGTTGCCTCCACCGGTGGGCCAGCACGCGCTGATCGACCAGAACGGCCAGGCCAACGTGGCGCTGATTCAACAGAACGGCCAATCGTTGCTCGGCACCATCGTCCAGTCGGGCAGTAACCAGGAAGCCTACATCCTGCAACAAGGCAGCGACCTCATGGCAATGATCACCCAGCAAGGTTCCGGCAACGCCGCCTCAATCACCCAGAACGGCAGCCATAACCGCGCGCAGATTTCCCAGAACGGTAATAACAACGACGCCAGCATCGACCAGGCCGGTACGGGGCTTTCAAGCGCCGTGACCCAGTCGGGGAACGGCATGAGCGTTTCGGTCAAACAGTATCGCTAAAGCACTGCACCACTTGGAGGTTTCATCATGTTCAAACTGACGCCCCTCACCGCCGCCATCCTGGTCATGGTCAGTGCCCAGGCGATGGCCGACGACAGCGTATCCACCCAGGCCCAGCTCGGCACCGCCAACATTGCCGACGTGAAACAGACCGCGGCCCCGTTCAGTACCGCCACCCAACAGCAACTCGGCCAAGGCAACGATGCCGCGGCGGTGCAAGACACCGCCACCGGCACCATCACCCAGGATCAGGTCGGCGACTACAACGCCGGCTACGGTGAGCAACTGTTCGAGAACGGCAGCACCATCGTCCAGCAGCAGGTCGGCAGCTTCAACACCAGCCATGCCAGCCAGTCGATCGGCATGGGCGAAAACCAGGCGCTGCAACAACAGACGGGCAGCGGCAACTTCTCGTTCCTTTATCAAGAAGAGCAGGAAGCCGCGAAAGGCCAGAGCTTCCAGTTCGGTGACGCCAACGAGGCCAATATCGAGCAGATTCAACTCGGCATCGCCAACACCGCGACGATCATCCAGTACGGCACCGCCAACTACGGCACCGCCGAACAGATCGCGCACATGGGCGGCGAGATCAACATCAACCAGGCCGGCGAAGGCAACTATGCCTATGGCGACCAGCGCGACGGCAACGGCGGCGTCATCACCATCAACCAGTTCGGTGATTTCAACGGCAGTGAGGTCTGGCAAGGCGCACAAACCGCGAGCGAGGCCACCGTCAACCAGTACGGGCAAACCAACGAAGCGGTGGTCGACCAGAGCTTCGGCCAAAACAACAACGCCCAGGTCCTGCAAGTCGGCGACGTCAACGCCATCTACGCCGACCAGTTCGACTCCGTCGGCTCGGTGCTCGGGCTGTACCAGCAAGGCACCGGCAACGTGCACTTCACCTATCAGAGCGGCGACAGCCATGTGCTGACCGCCACCTCCGTGGGCACCGAAAACAAGGTCTACGCCAGCAACTGGAAAGGCCCGCAACTGGGCGGTCAATTCGGCAGCAACCAGCGTGCGACCGTCACCCAGGCCGGCAACGGCAACATCGCCAGCTTCAAACAGGATGGCGTCGGCCACATCATGACCACCAACCAGACCGGTAGCGGCAACAAAACCACCGTCAGCCAGGCTGAAAACTATAACGAGCTGTACTTCGACCAGAACGGCAGCGACAACATCCTGATCGCCGACCAGCGCGGCACCACCAACCTGGCCCAGGGCACCACCAACGGCACCGGCAACACCACCGAGTTCGACCAGTCCGGCACCGGCAACCAGGCGTTCACCACGCAGCTGTATGGCAGCGACAACATGATCACCGTCAAACAGGCTGACACCATGAACGTCGCGTACGTGACCCAGGGCGGTACTGGCAACACGGCCAGTGTTGATCAGAGTGGCGTGACCCAGACGGCGACGATTCAACAGATGGGTGCTGACAACCGGGCGACTGTGCTGCAGCAATAATCGCAAGGCATAAAAAACCGCGGCCCTCGGGGGTGGGTCGCGGTTTTTTTTGTGCTTGATGGAGAGGTGTCTGCTTTGGAGCCGCCTTCTCGGGCAAACCTCGCGCCGACATTTGATCTTTCATGGAACACGGATTTTGTGAGCGACGAAGATCCCCTGTGGGAGCGGGCTTGCTCGCGAAGGCGGAGTATCAGCAGACATCAATGCAGAATGACACTCCGCCATCGCGAGCAGGCTCGCTCCTACAGTTGGATGGGGTATATCCGGGGAAGAATGGTCCGCTGTCAGGCCGCCTTCGCGAGCAAGCCCGCTCCCACATTTTGATTTTCATGGGACGCGGATTTTGTGAACGACGAACCCCCCCTGTGGGAGCGGGCTTGCTCGCGAAGGCGGAGTATCAGCAGACATCAATGCAGAATGACACTCCGCCATCGCGAGCAGGCTCGCTCCTACAGTTGGATGGGGTATATCCGGGGAAGAATGGCCCGCTGTCAGGCCGCTTTCGCGAGCAAGCCCGCTCCCACATTTTGATTTTCATGGGACGCGGATTTTGTGAACGACGACCCCCCCCTGTGGGAGCGGGCTTGCTCGCGAAGGCGGAGTATCAGCAGACATCAATGCAGAATGACACTCCGCCATCGCGAGCAGGCTCGCTTCTACAGTTGGATGGGGTATATCCGGGGAAGAATGGTCCGCTGTCAGGCCGCCTTCGCGAGCAAGCTCGCTTGTATGTTTAGACTTGAAGGGGTGGGCGGGACTAAAAGCTCGATTCCGACTCTTGCCAGTACGGACCGTGGGAGACTTCTCGTCCCGCCCTTTCTACCCAAAGCGCCGATAAGGAATTCATCGGTAAAACCGACGATAGAGGCAAGCCAGCGCAAGGGTAAACCCCGACAAGCACCTAAACCCTAGCTCCGAGGATTCGTCATGACAATCCTTACTTCACCAACGGTGATTGGTATCGATGTGGCCAAGGCCCAAATCGTGGCTTACCGCGAAGACCTGAAAACCACTCAACACATCAACAACGACCGTGAGGCTCTTGGCCGTTGGCTCAAAATGCTGCCTGCGCAAAGCTCAATTGCCCTGGAAGCCACCAGCATTTACCACTTGGACACGGTTGAACTGGCCCATGAAATGGGGCACCGGGTTTACGTGGTGGATGCTTATCGGCTGAGCCATTACCGCGAAAGCATTGGCCAGCGGGCGAAAACCGACCCTTGTGACGCGCGCCTTCTGGCGCGTTACCTGAGCAGTGAACAGCAGCGGCTGCGCGTCTGGAGTCCACCTCCGCAGGACTACAAGGTGTTGAAAAGTCTGCTGCATCGACGCGCAGAACTGGTCAACTTGCGTGTGAGTCTCACGTTGAGCTGGTCGAGCGAACTGCTCTTGAACGATGAGCTGGCCCGGCTGTTGAAGTCCCTCAAACAATCTGAACAGGCCATTCAGAAGTTACTGTTCAAAGTCAGTAAAAGGGCCGGCATTACCGAAAACATCAAGCGCTGCAAAGCCATTGAGGGGATTGGTGATCTGACGGCTATCGGCTTGGCGACCGCTTTCATGCGCGGCCACTTCGCCAGCGGCGATGCGTTCATTGCCTTTTTGGGAATGGACTTGAGGCCCAAAGACTCCGGGAAAAAGAACAGCCCCCGTCGCCTGAGCAAAAAAGGCGATACAGAGTTACGGCGTCTGGCTCACAACGCGGCAATGGCGGCTTGCAGGTCTCTCACCTGGAAACCGTTCTATGAATCCTATCTGGCCAGAGGCCTGGCCAAAACCCAAGCCCTGGTCATCCTCGCTCGCAAGCTGTGCCGGGTGGCATTCGCGCTCATGAAATCAGAGCGAATACCAGCCGAATTTGAGGCAGCAGGGTTCCCCTGCAACATAGAATCTCCCACAGGGGATTGAGTACATCCGCGATGGGGCCTGTCATTCAGCCAATAACCTACTGACAAACCACCCTCCCCCAAACACCGCGAAAAATTCGGACTTCCCCTACAAGCCAAACCGAATCCCCCGGCATCCACCCGCAAGCCCCATCGCCAAAGTGCCCCATTTCCAAGGATCGGGCACAACGCGTGACCAAACTCATCCCCCAAGACCAACTCGTTGGCGAGCACGGCCAGGTACTCGACAGCCATCAAGCTGCCGACGCGCTTCGCCAAGCCCTCAACTACCCATACGACTTGCAAGGCTTCGACGACCTGCTGAATGCCGTGGGCGCCAACAGCTCCAACTACATGCAGGCCGCCCACCAGCAGAAACTGATCAACGCCGTGAGCAGCGGCTATTGGGCAGTGGTCACGCCTCGCGTCAATCCGGATAACGGCGGCGGCTCGTGGAATGGATTCAAGCCCCAACCCGAACCACCCCCGGCGCAACATCTGGTCGAAGATCACGCCTTCACCCAACCCAAACCGGCGGAGTCGGGTTTTCACATTGTGGAAAAGCCCATGAGCCTGGAGTCCCTGGAACGTTCGCTGTACGAGAACTCGCCCAGCGATGCGTTACGCCGCGAATTCCGTTCGCTCAACCGCCATCTGGGTGAGTACGTGAAGCCAGGGCAAATGGTGATCTTCAGCGATTCACGGCATTACATGTGCCGGCGTGAAGAGGCGCAGATGATGATTGCTGCGCAGAAGGTCAACGAGGCGCTCAAGGATCTGAGTGATGAAGAGGCTTCATTCATGGTTGAGCACCATGAGGTGATTGAGCCGTTTTTGGGAGTTGGCTCGGGTGGATTGGGCGTAGCGTCGTTCATGGTTGGCCAGCACCTGGAAACGCTGAAAGGGACCCTCAAAGAACTTGAGCGTTTACATTCGGAACAATATCGTGAATACGGCCACCTTAAATCTCCCGATTTTTTTGCAAAGCGTAAGCGACTCATGACGAAACTGGATGCCGGTTTGGGGCCTTTGGTTCGCAAAGGCACAGGGATCCCGGATCATCCCAAGCTAAAACGTGCTTTGGGGCTTTCTACGCGTCGCGTAGTTCACCATTGGAACAAGGCTGGCGCGCCTGGTCAGTTGCCCGGCTATGCCACCCATATCGATGGCGTGGCGCGAGCCTCCAAATACATAAAAGCAGGTGGTTATGTAGCGATAGGTTTTGGCGCTGGTTCAGCGGCGATGAAAATTCACGAAACGTGCCGAGTCGGGCGCGAAGATGAATGCCAAAAGGTCAAGTTTGTACAGGGCGGGAAACTCTTGGGGAATGTCACCGGAGGCGTTCTTGCGGGGGCCATTGGAGCAACAGTCGCTGAGGGCACTTGTTTAGCCATTGGCGCAGGGACTTACGGACTGGGCGGGATGGTTTGCCTACTAGTGGTAAGCGGAATGCTAGCTGCGGAAATGGGAGACAGTGGAGGTCAAGCCGGTGAATACATCGGTGAGAAGTTACATGAGGTTATTGAGTGATGAGTCTTGACCAGGTTATAGGCTTGTCCGGCATTCTACTCTTTGCGCTATTTATTATGAATTGCGCATTTATGGCTTATGTAGTGACCTATAAATTCAAAGAGATACAAAATCACTTTACAAACTCCCGCCTGGTTACTTCCCACCGAAGTGATACCAGTACCCCGATCATTTTCCGTGCCGGAAGCTTGGTGTTGATATGGTCGCTATTGATGTTCAAGTTCTTCCGAAAAATGGATCCTGACGCAATCGAGGAAGTTAAGCTCTTCCCTAGACATTTGAGGCCTTGGGTAATTGTTCCCGGCCATATCAATGCGTTTTGCCTCGTCTGGGGGGGCGGTATCTTGATATGGATTAATGTTAAGGATTTCCTGTGATGACTCCCTCCCTGAATCCTATCCCCTCGCTTTATGAGGGTGGTTTTTCTACTTATTCATCAGTCAGGCAATCACTTTGCCGCCTTGAGCCCGGCGCTTAAATAGATTCTCGATAGGGATGGTCGAAAGTCGCTAGGGCCGCTCATACGCAAAGGCACCGGCATTGCGGATCACCCAAAACTTAAGCGAGCCTTGGGGTTGTCAACTCGCAGAGTGATTCATCGGTGGGAAAAGGCAGGGGCGCCGACACAGTTGCCTGGGTATGCAACAAACATTGAGGGTGTCTCGCGAGCGGCAAAATATATGAAAGCCGGTGGTTATGTCGGAATTGGCTTGGCGACAGCAGCAGCCAGTATGCGGATCAATGAAGTCTGTCGGGCAGGAGCTGATGAGCCCTGCCGGAAGGTGAAATATATCGAAGGAGCAAAACTGGCGGGCAACGTTGGAGGGGCTGCCATTGCAACTTCGTACACCGCACCTATAACAATGAAGTACTGCGCAGGTGTGGCACTGAAAACGCGTGGTATCGGTGGAGTGATTTGCGTTTTGGTAATAAGCGGTGCGGAAGCGTCGCTTGGAGGTAACGCAGGTTCGAAAGCCGTCGAGTCAACCGCTGAAGTTTTATACGAATCGAGTACCCATGACTGAAACAAGACTGCTCTACGCAGCCGTCGTGATCTCTTTGTTCACTGTGGCGACTATCAACTTGGCGATTATGGTTTATGTAGGACTTTTCAAGCTCAAAGAAATGGAATCACATCTTAAAAATTGTTATCTCATCCAGGCCAACCGTCGGGAAAATGGATTCGGCTTCTTCAGCCGTAGATACAGGCTCAACTTAATTACGGCCATGCTAAGCAAACCACCTTCTTTACTCTTACTGGACGATCCTCGTGCACTTGAAGATATTCGCTGCTTTCCTCTGCATTTGCGACGTTGGATCGAGATCCCCTATCGCATGAATGCGTGTTCGTTTATAGGGATGTTTGTTGTATACGGTTGGGGCAAATACATCGGCCTGCTGGAGTGAGTTCTATCACCGGAACCAAGTCGGCTGTCAGGACGCCTTCGCGGGCAAGCCCGCTCCCACAGGTTTCGGTGTACATCTGTAAGAGATTGGTCGGCTTTCAGGCCGCCAAGGTCAAGGGCAAGATCAAAAGATCGCAGCCTCGTTGCACTCGACAGTTCCTACAAGGGGCGGTGCACACCGTAAGCTTTTCACCACTCAACAGGCCGAGCGTTAGCTCGCCTGCAGCTCTTGATCTTGATCCACCCGCCCCCTCGGGAGGCTGAGTGCAGGTGTTCATCCGGGGAGTGGCGCGTAGCGCCGTTCGACGCAGTCGAACACGCTGCATGTAGGTCGTCGCGAAGCAGACCGTAGGGCAGTGTCCCCGGATGGATACCGGAGCGAAGGAACGCCGAGCCTTAGCGAGGGGCCGGACGTTTGGGGCGAGACTTTTTGGTTCCTTTTGGGGCGTTTGCCAAAAGGGACTCGCCGTAAGGGCGAAACCATAAGTGGCCGTTACCGCAGAAATGGATATGTACAGGGGATCAAGTACGCCTGGGAGAACCAGGTCGGCCCGAAGGCCGCCTCGGTTCACTCGTCCTCACCCTCAGGCACAACCTTGGCCTGAGTCAAATAACGATCCAGCGTCGCATTATTCTCAGGCGAAGAATTATCCCCGGCCACCTGCCACAAATGCCGCTCGATCCCCTGGGCCAAAAGGTGCCCGACAGCCGCCTCGATCGCCGACAACACACACAACTGCGCCGGCTCGTTCGTGGTGTACCCGACCTCCGCCTCAAGCAACTTCTTGAACTCGATAAACTTGAACACCCCGGCACTGCGACCCACCGAGTAAATCGTCTTGCTGGTCATCACATTCGCCAGCACCTGCCCACTGCGCACATCCACCGCACGAAGGTTCACCGACACCTGATCCACCCGATACTCCCGGGAAATATCGATCCCCAGATACCGCGCCCCTTCCCCGCCACTGCGCACGTTCGTGTCATAGGCAATGATCCCGCCTTCCAGCATCAGATTCGCCGCCTGTAACGGTGGCAACTCGCCCTGAATGTTCACCGGCGTATTAGGCTTCTTCTGCGAAGCGCGGATGATCTTGCGCTCGGTCAGCAGGTTCTGCAGCCCCTCACGTTCCAGCACCACAAACCAGCCACTGGCCTGCAACGCATCCATCAACATGCTCGCCGCGCCCTGGGTCACGCTGGTCGAAAACGAACTGGCCGGGGTCGGTTTGTACTGCCCGGTCTGGTCCCGGAAGCCGTACACCACCGCCATCAACCGGCCTTTGGGTCGTGGCATGTTCAACAAGTCGTAATAGGTCGACGCCCGAGGTGTCAGGGTCGGTGATTCGGTGTCCTGCTCGGCACCCACGTTCTCGCGCAAACTGCACCCTTGCAATGCCGCCAGCATCAGCCCCAGCGCTATTATTTTTTTCATGTCCGTCTCTCCCCATCCGACCCGAATCCCCGTCAAGGGGCGAGGCCATTCACCTGGATTTCCGAAATTTCACCGGTCGCTCGGTCGGTCACTTCAATGGTCAGTGCACCGGAGTCGTCGACGACGTTGACGATAAAAGCGTCGGTGGACAGGCTCCCGGTATTGCCCGTGGAGATGTTGTCCAGCAACTGCCCCAGCAGTCGCGATTGCAACTGGCTGGTGAAGCGTTCGAGGGCCGAAGTCCCGGCCACCGAGGTGCGGTTTTTCAGGTCTGGATCGTCGTAATCGTTTTGCGCCTGAGCGTTGTTCAGCAACCAGGTGCCGTTCAGCGGGTTACCACCGAACGAAGGGTTGATGGGCGTGTAAACCAGCTCCGTGGCGTGCACCAGGCTGCAACTGCCCAGCCCGATCAACCAGAGCCCGAGGTTCCGTGAGACAGTTTTCGTTTTCATAATTCGTCCCTCTCAAGGTCCGTAGTGTCTTGCAACAAGGCTTCCAGCTTGCGCTGGACAATCTGTCCGCGTACCCAGTCGGCGGCGTCGTAGGCCTCGTCCTTGAGTTCCACGGTGTTCGGCGGCAGGAAGCGCCGATAAACCAGTCGCTGCTGATATTCCACGGTCACCAGGCTGCCCCAGCGTGCCGAAGGTCGTTCGCGTACCACCAGGTTGAAATCCATCGGGCTGGTGGCGCGCAGGCGTTCGCTGAACGAGTAGTAAAAGTCGTGGCCGATGTGCGAGATCGTGTCATCGACGATAAAACCCTTCATTTCGTCCTCCTCGCTGGCGCTGGCGAACGTCGCCACACACGCGAGGATCAGGGCCGACAGCCACTGGCGGTTCATGGCGTCATCGCCTGAGGCGAAGATGATCCGGCCTGGTTTTTCACCGGCCCCGTGGCGCCATCGAGGAAGGCTTTCTCGGCCACGAACTGCCAGTCCTTGTAGCTCGCCATGCCGGTGAAGTCCGACCACTGGCTGGGAAAATCCGACTGCTTCAACGGCAGGTCCGTGGAAGGACTGCTGAGGCCGGTGATGCGCCCGTCGAACCCACGCATCAAGGTCCATTCACCGCCGCCAATCGGGTCCGGGTACAGCTGGCGAATGTGATGTTTGGGCGACGGAAAACGCTCGTCCTGCAACAGGTCTTCAAGCTCTTTGGGGTACTGCGCCAGGCCCGGCGAACTGCGGTAATAACTGCGCAACGCCTGGGCGTATTGAGTGCCGACCCACAGCAACTGGCGTTCGCGATCACGGCGCGAGGCGGTGGACCACAACTCGCCGGCACTGGCCAGGCCCATGCCCATCACCATGATCAGAAACAGCACGCCCAGGTAAGTGAACCCGGCCTCGTCGGCGGGCTTACCACTCGGAATAAAGGCTGCCATCACGCGCCCTCCCTGTGGCACCGCTTTTGATATCGGCAACCCCGCCCGGTACGCCGTCAGGCGGCGCGACCAGCACCCAGAGGTCCTTGCGTTCGGAAATCGGGTCCATCGGCGGGTTGCGCAAGTAGCGCTGCTCCACCAATTGTTCCAGGGAATCGGGATAGCGCCCGGTGTCGCCGTAGTAGTGATCCAGGGCTTCGCGCATGGCCGACAGGCTCTGGCGCAGCGTGGTTTCTTTCGAGGCCTCGAGGCTGTTGAAATAGCGTGGCAAGGCGATGGTCATCAGGGTCGCGATGATTGCCATGACCACCATCAGTTCCAGCAGGGTAAAACCCTTTTCCCGACGCATGATTCACCACTCCTTGTACGCGATGCCGTTGAGCCCCTTGCCGCGTGCATGGGAGTAAACGTCGAAGACGTCTTCGCCCTCCCGCGGGTTTTGAGCCGTACTGTCGTAAGAGCGCAAGCCCCAGCCACCGTCGTCGTCACGCTTGACCGGCGTCAGCGGGTCATGCGGCACGCGCCGTAGAAAGTAGAACTTGGCCCCCTTGGCGCTGCGCACATCACGCACGCCTTCCACCAGCACTTGCAGGCTCGGTGGATAGCCGCTGCTGTTCAGCGACTTCTCGATGTAACCGGCGTCAAAGGCGCGTTTGTAGGCGTCGATGGCGTCGCGGATCTGGTACAGCGCCGTGCGCAATTCCTGCTCTTTGCCCCGGCGCACCACGGTCTCGGTCAGCGGCGCGGCCATGCCGGCCAGCAGGCCGATCAGGGCCAGCGTCACCACGACTTCGATCAAGGTAAAACCACGTTGCGAGGCGTTCATGATCAAGGCTTCTCGACGACAACAGTGGTGGAATTGGACGCAACCGGCCGGTCGATGTGTTCGTTCTGAATCGCCGGTTGCAGCCGGCGATCAGGCGCCTGGATGTGCATGCTGGTTTCGGTGCCGGTAGGGAATTCCATGTCCGACGGGCTCTGGTACGGCAGGTTGCGCACGATCCGTGGGGTGATCGACAGCACCAGTTCCGACTTGCCGACGGTGTCCTTGTTGCTGCCGAACAAGCGGCCCAGACCCGGGATGTCGCCAAGGCCCGGAATCTTGTTGCCGGTGGCGCCATGGTCGTCGCGCATCAGGCCGGCCAGGACCTGGGTTTCACCGTCATGCAGACGCAGGGTGGTCTGGGCGTTGCGGGTGTCGACCTGCACCGGAATCGTCCCTTGGCGAGTCGGTTCCAGTGGCGTGGCGTTGCTGACTTCCAGGGCGATCTTGATCGCCACTTCGTTGTTCAGGTGCACGGTCGGCTGCACTTCGAGCTTCAGACCGACGTCCAGGTAGGTGACGCTTTCGGTGATGACCGGGCCTTGAGTCGACGGCACCGAAGTGGCGCTGATGATCGGCACCCGCTGACCGATGTGGATGCGCGCCTGTTCACGGTTGCTGACGCGGATCACCGGGCTCGCCAGGGTGTTGATGTCGTTGTCCTGGGCGTTGATCTTGGCCTGCGGCGACGGCGAAATGCTGATCCGGCTGGAGTTGATGCCTTTGAGTTGATCGAGCAGGGTCACCGCCGAGCCGTCGCTGTTGACCACGCCGAAGGTGTTCGGCCATTGCAGGCCAAGGTCGAGAATGCGTTGGGTGGCGACTTCCATCACCTCCACTTCCAGCACCACTTCCGGGTTGGACTGGTCTTGCGATTGCAGGAGTTTCTCGGCCATGCGCACGGCGTCTTCGGTGTCGCGCATGGTCAGGGTGTTGAGGCGTTCATCGACGAACACGTCACGGGTCTTGAGCATGGTTTTGATCATGTTCAGCGCGGTGTTGGCATCGATGCTGGTCAGGTAGAAGGTGCGCATCACCAGCTCTTGATAATCCTTGAGCTTTTGCGGCGAGTCCGGGTAGATCAGCAAAGTGTTTTCGTTCACCACTTTCTGGTGCAGCTGGTTCTGTTGCAGCAGCAGTTCCACGGCGTCTTCGATGCGCACGTCACGCACGAAGATGGTGGCCTTCATGTCTGGGCGCAGGTCCTTGTCGAAGATGAAGTTCAAACCGGCGACCTGGGACAGCACTTCGAAGATGGTTTTCAGGTTGGCGTCGCGAAATTCCAGGGTCACCGGCCGGTCGAGACGGGTGCGCAGTTGCGGGTAAGGAATCACGTTGCGGCTTTGCACCAGGCGGATGTTGCCTTGCAGTTCCAGGGCGCCGTCATTCTTGGGGTCCAGTTCGAGGATCTGTTTGACCTGGCGATCGGCGCCGTAGATGTCGCCGCGCCGCAGGTCGCCCCGGGCCAGTTCGAGTTTGTCGTCGAGACTGCGCATGTGTTCGAGTTGGCGCAGGTTGTCCTGTGCACGGCGGTTGTTCGGTTCAATGGTCAACACCCGGCCATACGACATTCTGGCCGAAGCGAAATCACGCTGGGTGCGTTCCAGGTCGCCCTGGGTCAACAACGCCGTCACCGCACGGGCACGGCCGCTGGTCAGGGCCAGGTGCAACTCGGTGTCGCGAGGGTTTTCCTTCAACCCCTCCTCAATACGCGCCAGGCCGGCTTCGTACTGCCCCGCCGCCATCAGGTCGGTGCCCTCCTGCTTGGCGACCTGCGCCGAACTGCACGCGGCCAGCCCTACGCATACACAAAGGTTCAACAGCAAACGGGAACTGTTCATTGCGTGCTCCCCACAGACAAGGTCTGGGACAAATGCAGAGGCAGGTAGACAAAGCTGAGTTCCACATCGGAAATCCCCTCGATCCGCCAGGTGTCGTCGATCACATCCCCTTTGCGTACGACGTATATTTTTTCGCCGTTCTGCAAAAACACTTGCAGGTCGGTACGGTCATTGAGCTTGCCGACGAACTGGAAAGGCATCGGCGGTACGCTGGGGACTTGCACCACCGGGGTTTGGTTGACGGGTTGTTCGGTGACGCTGGCCAGCGTCGGCGCAGCCTTCCAGCTGCGGGCGGCAAACAGGTCGCCGGACGGGGTCAGGTCTTTGATCACCGCCGGTTTGCCGCTGGCTGCAGCAGCCGGCAGCGTGCCGCGGGTTTTGCTTTTGAGGGGGGTAGTCGCGGTCGCAACCGACGCCTCGACTTCGTCCGACGGCATGAAGTAATCAGGCCCCCAGGTCAGCGCCGCGGCCACACCGAAGAACGCCACCCAACCCACTGCGCGTTTGGTATTCATCATGACCTCGACAGGTAAAGGGTCATGCGGATCCGCCCGGTCAGGTCGGTGTCGGCGATCTTTTTACGCTGGAACTCCACGTCCTCCACCACCACGGCCGGCAACTGGCCGAGCAACGCGTGCAGGAAGCGCCGCAGTTGCGGGTAGCTGCCCCGCACCGGCAGCAGAATCTGATAGCGGGCCAGATGGGTCTTGGGGTCGATGCCCAGTGAATATTCACCGCGGGCCAGGGTGATGTGTTCCTGGGCCGCCAGCGCGTAGATCTTGTCGATGGCCACGGTGGCTTGAGGCTGCGATGGCAGCTTGCTGCGGAAGTCGTCGAGCTGACGTTGCGGTATCACTGGAGCGGCGACGCTGCCGTCTTCGACCTTGGCCAGGTACTCGCCGGCTTCACGGGTCTGCTGGCTGAGGGTTTGCAGCGAATTCCAGTCCGGCATCAAGCCACCCAAGGCCCAGACCAGCGCCAGCAGCAGCATCGCCAGCCCTGCCAGACCCGGCACGCCCAGGCCTTGCAGGTATTCGTGGACGATCAATCTAGAGATTCGCATCGCCGATCTCCCAGCTAGCCGACAGGTTGAATTGCACCGGTTGCTCCGGCGATTTCACGACGATTTCGTGGCTGAGCAGCGACACATCGGAGAGCTCGTCGCTGGCTTCGAGGCGGCGGTGGAAATCGAGCATCGCTTCCAGGTCCCGGGCCTCGGCGCTGATGCGCACCTGGCCTTTGCGAGCATCCGGGGTCAGGGTCAGCAAGGCGATGTTGTCGCGCGGCATGGCTTCGAGCATGGCGAACAGGCGCTCCCAGGGCCGGCGCAATTGCTGCGAAACCTTGCGCATTTCCGCCAGGTTCTGTGCCTGCTCGCGGGTTTCGGCCGGGCTCAGGGTGACTTTGCTGCCGGTGTCGCCGGTGAGTTCGCGCTGGGCGTGTTGCAAATGGCCTTGCTGTTGCGAGGCCTGTTCGGCGACATGCTGCTGGGCGACAAAACAGGTCACCACCAGCACCACGCCGCCCGCCAACAGGCTCCAACCCAATGGGCCAGAGCGGCGGCGTGGCTGGAAGTCGAGCGTCAGGGCGCGCATGTCAGGCCACCGCCCGGGACATCACGTACAAACAATCGCGTACGCCAGTCCGGTCCTCTTCGAGGGTGCGCAAATGCACACCGGGTACGTCGGGCTGCACATCGATGCGAGCCGGCGCGTGCAGGTAAACGTTCAGCGGCCGCTCGCTGGTGGAGGCCTGCAACTGGCTTTCCCGGCCGATCAGCGCGGTCAGTGCGGCATCGCTGTCGCTGCTGCCCACCGAACGCACCGAGGTCCAGCGCCCTTCCCTCGCCAGCAGCAAGACACTGCGTACCGGCTCGGCGACTACGAACAGGAAGTCGCCGGCATCAAGGCTTTTATCGAAGTGATTGAACGCCGCCATCAGGTACGGCTGCACCGAACGCAGGCGCAGGCCCCGACCGCTGACCAGGCTGCGCAGACGCGCCAGCAAGTCTTGCGGCAGCGCGGTGGCGATCCGGTCGTAACCCGAAGGTTCGGCCGACAGCACCATGTTCCAGGGTTGGGTCGGTACGCCGTAAAGGTCTTCGAAACACAGTTGGGCAAACCCGAGCAATTCGTCAGGGCTGCTGATTTGTTCGCTCCAGGGCACCAGGCAGAAGCGGCTGAAGTGACCGGAGACCACCACGCTCAATTCCGCACCGGCCGGCGCATGCTCGCCCAGCAAGCGGTCGAGGGTTTCGAGGGCGACGGCCCAGGCATGGAAGCCTTCGTCGATAAAGCCGACGCTGCCCAGCCACAGGGTGTCGCCACCTTTGCGCTGGCCCAGGCCGACACCACTGGCGCCGAGCACGGCGACATAACGATCACGAGACAAAAGTGACACGATTGATCTCCTCGAGCGTGGTCCGCCCCTCTTGCACCAGTTCCAGGGCCGACTCGCGCAACAAGCGCAAGCCACGTTTGCAAGCGTGTGCCTTGATCTTCGAAACGGGTTGGCGCTCGACGATCATTTGCCGCAGTTCGTCGTCCAGGTGCAGCAGCTCGGCAATCGCAGTCCGCCCGCGATAACCGGTGCCGCGGCAATGGCCGCAGCCTTTGCCGTGGACGAAGTGGTAGTGATCGACCTTTTGCGGATCGAGCCCGGAGAGGCGCAGTTCTTCATCGGTCGGGTTGCTCGGCGCGCTGCAACTGGCGCACACCAGGCGGATCAGCCGCTGGGCGAGCACAGCGTTGAGGGCCGAAACGAGGCTGTAGGGGTCGATTTCCATCTGGGTAAAGCGGCCGATCACGTCGAACACGTTGTTGGCGTGAATGGTGGTGAACACCAGGTGACCGGTGAGGGCCGATTGCACGGCGATCTGCGCCGTATCGGGGTCGCGGATTTCACCGACCATGATCTTGTCCGGGTCATGGCGCAGGATCGAGCGCAGGCCACGGGCAAAGGTCAGGCCTTTCTTTTCATTGACCGGGATTTGCAGCACGCCCGGCAGTTGGTATTCCACCGGGTCTTCAATGGTGATGATCTTGTCCACGCCGTGGTTGATCTCGGTGATCATCGCGTAGAGCGTGGTGGTCTTGCCGCTACCGGTCGGGCCGGTCACCAGCACCATGCCGTAGGGTTCGGCGGCCAACCGGCGCAGCGCGCGCAGTGTTTCGTCTTCGAAGCCCAGGGCCTGCAATTGCACACCGCTGACCTTGTCTGCCAGGTCCTGTTTGTCGAGTACCCGCAGCACCGCGTCTTCGCCAAAAATGCTCGGCATGATCGAGACCCGGAAGTCGATCTGGCGGCCGCTGATGCCAATCTTGAAGCGACCGTCCTGGGGCACGCGTTTTTCGCCGATGTCCAGTTCGGCCATGACTTTGACCCGGGAGATCACCTGCTCGGCGAACTCGCTGCCCTGGATCTTGCTGATGTTGTTCAGCACGCCGTCGATCCGGTACTTGATCACCAGGCCGCTGCCGGTGGTGCCCAGATGGATGTCGCTGGCGTGCATTTTCAGCGCGTCGTAGAGGGTCGAGTTGACCAGTTTGACGACGACGCTGGCGTCTTCGCTGATGCTGGTCAGGGACAGACTTTGCAGGGTGTCGATTTCGACATTGGCGTCGGCCTGGGCGTTGAGCGATTCCACCGCGTGGAAACTCTCTTCGTGGCGCGCCAGGTAAGCCTTCAGGTCGTCGGCATGTACCAGGTACAGCGGCGCGCCGTGCAGGCAATCATCGATCCAGGCCAGGCGCGACGTGTCGAACGGGTCGGCAAACACGCCAATGACCGCATCGTCGTGACGCAGCAGGATGAATTCGCGCTTGAGGCATTGGGCCAGGGTGACCCGGTCGAACACCGGGGTGGCTTGAAACAGGGTGTCGGTGTCGAGCACCGGATAATGCAGGGTAGCGCCGAGGCACTGGATGAAGGGCATGGGGGCCAGTTCGCACAACACCCCGAGGGCCTCCAGAACCCGCTCGCCGGAACTGGTTGCCCGGACCCGGGCCTGGGCCAGTTGTTCACTGGAAAAGCGAGACGGTACACATTCCAACTGCGCCGGTTCTACGGCAAGGGATAGACGGTCCATGGCATGCTCTCCAACGCCGGGGGCTTTGAGCCCTGTCGACGCGGCGAGCAATTACGGCATGTACCGGAACGGCTTGTCGCGCCACTACTCCCCGGTGAGCAATTGTTCGTCGTCTGGTGCCTTGGAGGTCGATGAACTTCGTCGACGATCTGCCAGCACCCAACTACCGTCGTACAGCTGCAGCGGGAAGCTTTCGGTCCTGCTCTGGCGTCGTTCGACGAATCCTTCGGATGGGCTCGCGCCTGTTCGGTTTTCCCGCTCCATCCCTAAAAGGTCACAGACTGCACGGGCCAATTCCGCCAACGGAAACGGTTTGAACAGGATATGGCTGACTCCCAGTTGCCGGGCCCGCTCACACACTTCAGCGGTTGGGTGCCCGGTAATCAGCACAAAATGGCACTTCCTGTTCTGGCGGACGGCATCGAGCACCTGAAAGCCTTCCATATCGGGCAAGCGGTAATCGAACACCATCACATCGGGTGAAAAACGTTCGGCTTCGCCGATGGCTGTTTCACCGTTGTGAGCTATCCGGACTTCCAGCGCTTGCGCCTGCAGGTAACCCTGGAGGTTTTCCGCCAGCAACTGTTCGTCTTCAACAACCAGTACTTTGTTTAACAAGGTGGACTCCTTGAAACCGCAGGTCCGATATTCGTGCCTGGGAGTACGCGCCTTAATTAGGCTAACGCACACTTCATGCCAGACTGAGCGCCGGTTTTCGACCGCTTCATCTCTATGATTTTCATGAAAAAATCTTTTCGTTCAGGAACCCCGTCCCCCAAAGGCGGGGAAGCGCTCGGATTTGCCCTGAAGCTTTCCCCACATTTGGGGGGGACGCTTCAATCATCGTCAATCCGTTCGATGCGATTGCTAGATCGCAACTGCGCCAGAACCTGTAGACGAGCCTGATCCTTTTGCTGTCGGGCAAGGTAAGCCCGAACCATTTCAAGCCCCTGAGATTCTGAGACATCGGCTGCCTCCTGGTGGTTCTGTAGATAAATCAAATGCCAACCCACAGGCGTGCGCACCGGCGCGCTGACCGCGCCCGGTGCCAGGGCAAATGCCGCTGCTTCGAACTCCGGCATCATGCGCCCACGAGGAAAATAGCCCAGATCCCCGCCTTCGGTGGCGGAAGCGTCTTCGGAGCCGGCCCGGGCGACGCTGGCAAAGTCTTCGCCCTGGCTGATTTTCACCTGCATCTCCTCTAAGCGTAGCCGGGCTGCTTCAACTGTGGCGGCATCGGCGCCCTGAGGCACTTTGACCAGGATGTGCCGCGCCTGGATTTGCTCGGGGGTGCTCATCTCGGCGCGATGTTCCTCGTAGAACGCGCGGACTTGTTTTTCGTCCGGTTCCTTCACCTGGACAAGGTCGGCGAACACTTTCTGCGCCGCAAGCTCACGCCGGGTGTACTCGGTAAAACTGGCTTCGTCGAAACCGGCGTCTTCGAGCCTGCGGGCGAACACCTCGGCACCACCGATCGCTTGCCGCGTCTGCTCGACCTGGCTTTGCACCACCTCATCGCTGATCTTTACCCCGCGCTTGCGCGCTTCCTGCCACAGCAACTCTTTGTCGATCAGGGCGTCCAGCGCTTTCTGGCGCAATTGTTTGTACGCCTTGGGGCTGCGAATGCTGCCCACGGCGCGGCCCTGGTCCTCCAGGAATTCGGCGAAATAACGCTCCAGGCGGAACTCCGAAATTTCCTCGCCGTTGACTCGCGCGGCGGCCGGGCCACTGCTGGCGAACGCCATGGGGCCCCACAAGGTCAGTAGGATCAGCAACGTCTTGAGGTTCATTATCAGGCCTCCCGTCAGGGTGTCGCGGCAATGGGTTTGTATGGAGCGACCAGAAAGAAGCGCTGGTCGGGCAAATCTACGGTGACGATGTGGGCACCGCTCAAGCCCAGTCGGCGACCCGGGCCGAAGCTGAGCAGCGGAGTCAGCCCGGTGTCGAAATCGTGCAAGCCTTCCAGGGCACTGATGAGCTTCTCGCGGCTGGCGTCGCGCCCGGCCTGTTTCATGCCTTCGCTCAGCAGCAGCATCGAACTGAAGGCGCCGACTTGCAGCACCGCGTGTTCACCGCCCAACCCCTGGTTCTGGCGCAGTTGGGTCAAGGCCAGGCGCCCGGCCAGCGTCCAGTCACTGGGCACGAACGGATAGGCCAGAAATACCCGCCGGGAAAAGCCACTGGGCAATTGAAACAGGTCGCCTGCCACCTGATTCGAGGCGGCGAACAGGTAAGGCACCTGTCCCGCCGTTTGCAAACGCTCGGCGAGGCGACTGAACCCGCCGCCGCTGCCCAGGTAAAACACCGAACGCGCCCCCAGCGGCAGCTCGTCCTGCGCCGAGGTGTAGGCCAGCAGCCGCACTTGTTGCCAGGCGTGATCTTGCAAGTACTGGCCAAGGTTCTGCGCCGCCAGCCGTTGGCTCGGCTCGTCCGGGTAGGCAATCAGCGTCGGCCCCTGGAGCACGCGCAAACTGGCGGCGCCGTAGTCGGCCAGGGCGATCAGTTGCTCGCGCAGCCCAGACAGGGGTTCGAAAATCTGTCGACTGGCCGGGGCCATGCCCTGCAGCGAAAGCGGCCCGATCAGCGGAATGCCGGCGCGTTCCAGCCGCGTGACCATTTCAGTGTCGAGCGCGGGTGCCAGCGGCGCGATCAGGGCGAACACCTGCTCCTGCTCGATCAAGCGGTCCAGCGCCTGTTCGGCACTGGCGCGGTCCGGGCCCGGATCGAGGATCGTCAGGCGCAGTTGCCGACCATGAATCCCGCCTGCCTGGTTAATCCGTGCCACGCTGCCCTTGAGCACCGCCGCCACCGTAGCGCCCTCCGTGCCGAGCGGTCCCTGGCTCGGCAACAAGGTGCCCAGGTGCAGGCTGTCGGCGGTCAACCCGGGATCGCGGTCTTCGGCCACGCGTTTGAGGTAGGCCGTGAGGTTGCGCTGGTCATTCATCGACAACACGAACCGTGGCATCGCCGGGTCCAGCCGATTATTCGCCGAATCGCGCCCTTCCTGAATCGCCCGGGCCAGTGTGCCCTCGGTGTAGGCCGGGTAATTGCGACCGTTGATCTGTTGCTGCCCGTAACGGCTGGAGAGGCGCGGCCAGCTGATGTCTGGCGGCCGGACCCCGCCTTCGGGTCGCCCCTGGGCATCGGCGCCATGGCAATTGGCGCAGGGCAGGCTGGTGGCCGGCAGCAGCATGCCGGCCGCGCCCACCCGGGCCATGATCGGTTCACCGCTTCCGGACACGCCCTCGCGATACAGCCGTTTACCGGCGCTTTCGCTGGGGGTCAGCGGCAACGCATGGGCGCAGAGGCTGATGCCTCCAAGCAGTAGCAGGCTGAGGACGAGGGCGGTTTTCATGGCGCGCGCTCAACGACCGGCCACGGGCATTGTCAGCAACTGCAAGCGCTGGGCAATGGCGGCGGCCGGTGCATCGGGACGGATCTTGCTCCAGCGCTTGTTGGCCACATCACCGACAATCAGCTGCGTCGAGTGCTGCTCGGGAGTCGGCACAATCTGGCCGATGCGCCCCAGTACAAGGTCCATTTGTGCCTTGTCGCCGGTGAGAAAAAGCCAGTGGGGGCCATCGACGCCCTGCTTCAAGGTGTAAGCCTTGAGTACCGCCGGCGTATCGCGCAGCGGATCACTGGTAAGGGAGATAAAGGTGATGCCGTCGGCCTTGTCGCCCAGTACCTCGCGAACTTCCTTGAGCTTCTGGGTGATCAGCGGGCAGGCATCGTTGCAACTGGTGAAAATCACGTTCAGCAGCACCACGCGGTTTTGCAGCGCATCACTGTAGAAGCGCAGCGTGTTGCCGTTCTGGTCTTGCAAGGGCGTGTCGGTGAACCAGGTTTTCGCATCCCGGGTGCCGCCGGCCGGTTGTGCGGCGGCGGCCACCGCCGGCGCCGGCTCCTGGTGTCCTTCGTGGGAAAACGCCATAAAACTGATCACGCAAAAACACATCGTCAGGAAGATCAAAACGAGGGCTTTCATGGCTGATGCTCCATGGCAATGGCAGTGTGTTTGGCGTGGGTCTTACGCTTGCCGCTGAGTTTCTCGACTTCACGTGTGAGCACCGCCGGGTCGGTAAAACCGTAATAACGCGTCCAGTGTCGGCTGTTGCCGTCACCCACGAGGATCAGCGGCTGATGGCTTTTGAAGTCACCGCTGAATGAGCCGAGGCCCTTGAGGGTTTCGTTGATCGATTGCGAGCTGCCGGTCAGCCAGCTCCAGCCCGGCCCCTTCTGGAAGCTGCGGGCGTAATCATTGAGGCGCTTGGCGTCATCGCGCTGCGGGTCGATGCTGATCGACACCAGCTGCACTTCGTCACCGACCCGGGCGCCGAGTTGCTTCTGCACCTTGCCCATGATCGACGACACCACCGGGCACACCGTGGTGCAACTGGTGTAGATGAAACTCATGACCACGATCTTGTTGGTCACCAGATCCTTTTCCAGTCGCACCGGCTTGCCGTTCTGGTCCACCAGCGCGACGTCGGCGAATTTGACCTGGGCGCTCTCCGAACTGGCGCTTTTGGCCGGCATGTCGTGCCCGGCGTGTTCATCCGCCGAGTGCGCCAGGGCCTGGCCGATGCCGACGGCCAACAGGCAGAACGTCAGCAGTCCACGGTGTGCGAATCGGTTCATGTCTGTTTCCTCTTCAGTGGGCATTGCCGGGAATCACCCGAACGCTGGCAAAGGTCTTGTCATCGAAACTCGCGCCCAGGGACGCCGCGCGAACGTGCAGGTACCAGGCGCCGTTCTGGTCGAGGGTCACCGGGGCTTCGTAGATGCCGTTGCCCACTTCAAGGGCGGCGACTTGTTGGGCCCGGGACGTCGGGGCGCGGAAGTAGCGCACCTGGACGTCCTTGACCCCGCTGCGCTGTGTTTTCTGGTGGCCCTGGACGATACGGAACCGCACGGTGTAGGGGCTGCCGAGGGCGGCGGTGGAGGTATCGAGCATGAACTCGACTTTGGGCACGCCCGGGAGCTTGGCGAGGTTCTTGTCGGGTTCAACCAGCGCCGTGAAGCAATGGATGATGTTCGGTTGGTTGAGCAGGAACGCCACGTCGAAACGCCCGGCGACTGGCAGCTTGATCCGCGAACTGTAAAGCCCGGGCTCGATTTCGCGCAGGCTGCGGTCGATGACCATGGCCGCCCGCGCCACCTGCCCGCGATTGGGGTAGCCGGACATCGGTGCGTTCATGCCTTCGGCGTAGAAGTAGGTGGTGTTGTCCACCGGGTTGACCACGAACACCGCGTTGTCGTCCCGCGACACCGCCAGGCTCGAGGCCAGCGGCAAATCACCGGCCAGCCGTGGCGCCTGAGGCCCGGCTTCGAAGCCCTGGCTGATCGGCGTGCGGCCTGCGCCCAACGACGAGAGGTTGAGCATCGTGACTTTGGCCGAGGCCAGGCCGCGGATATAGGCGTAGGCCTTGGTGAACACCACTTGGTAGGGTTCGGCGGACACGTCCAGCTCATGGATCATCGAATCGGTGGCCGCGTCGATCACCGCCGCCTGGTTTTCCAGGGTGTTGAGGACAATGCCGAAACGTCCGTCCTCGCTGAACCCCATCGGGCCCAGGCCCTGTTTCATCTTGATTACCCGGCGCACGGCCAGGCTGGCGCCGTCGATCACCGTCACGGTGCCGTCCTTGCCGTCAGCGACATACACCGCCCCGGACAGTGACGAGTACACCACCGAGAGCGGGTGTGAACCGGTCTTGAGCTGCTTGCTGATGGTCAGGCTGGCGATGTCGATGATGCTGACGGTGCCGTCGTCGCGGTTGCTGACGAAGGCGTAGCGGCTGTCTTTGCTGAAGGCGATTTCGTGGTGACCGACCCCGGTGGCCAGGTGTTTGAGCGGCTTGAGGCTAAGGGTGTCGATGATCGTCACGCCCGACTGCTCGGCCGTTTGCGCATTGTTGCCCACCCACAGCAGACGCTCGTCCGGTTGCAAGGCCACGCGCACCGGGTTGCTGCCGGCCGCGACCGAGGCGGCCAACTTGAATTGCGTGCTGTCGATCACCGCCACTTCATCGGCGGTCGGCATGGAGACGAACACCCGTTTGTTGTCCTTGGGCGTAGTCCAGTCCATCGGCGGTTTCTTGATGTCGATGCGCGCCATGGTGCTGGTGATGCCGCCCACCGACACCGACGGATCGACCACTGTGACACTGGCGTCGCGATTCATCACCAACAGGAAGTAGCTGTTCAGATCGAGCATTGGCCGTGCGCCGATGCTGGACTTCAGGAAGACGCCGACCCTGGCTTTGCAACTTTTCTCGCGGCCCTGGGCCTTGTCGGCGGCGACGGTTTCCGGATCGAGCCAGGCACCGGGATTGATGCCCGACAGCGGCTGGCCAGAGGCACTGTCACTGACGCGGAACTGCACGTCGGCAAACTCGCCTTCACGCAACACGCCGTCCTCGGCCAGCGACTTGACCTCAAGCGCCACCGACACCCCGTCACGGGAGAGGTTCTGACTGCTCCAGGTGTCCGGCAGCGCGACCTGGCTCAGCATGTCAGGCGGCGCGGTGCGCCAGACGCCGAAGCTGATCAGCGCGCCCCCGACAACCAACACGCAAACGGCGAATCCGATAGTCCTGTTCATAAAACTCTCCCCTTACAGATCTGTGCCTGCCTTGTCCTTTGTAGGAGCGAGCGGTGCGGCGATCCGACTTGCCCGCGAAGGCGTCATCTGTGACACCACCTACACCGAGGTGAACCCTTCGCGGGCAAGCCTCGCTCCTACAGGGATTGGGGGGTGTCAGCCCCCCCATCCCTGGCGTTATGGTGCCGGTGCCGGCTCAGGTTCGTTGGTCACCCGCAGCAATCCCCAAAGCCCGGCGGTGTTGCCGTAGGCGCCGTAGTCGCGGTACAGGTAATCGCCCGGTATCGCGTTGCTGCCCCCGGCGCTCGGGTGCATGAAGCTGAAGTGCGCCGCCGGCAGGATGCTTTCCCGCGCGCCGATGTACATCGACATCGGGTTGTAGCCGAACCGCACCGACCCCACCCCAGGCGTGGCCAGCGGATAACCACCGACATCGCTCTTCTCCGACTGGAACGGGTTGACCGACCAGACGTGACCGTCCAGTTGGAAGGTCGTGCCGCGACTGCCACCGGTCGGCATCATGATGTGGGTGCGGAACGGTTGCCCCGGTTTCACATACAGCACCGGTGTCTGCGGATCGCCCCCGATCAGCGCATTGCTGTAGGCCATGTGCGCGTTCGGCACGTCCCCGTAACCGGCACCGTTGGCATGCCCGAACGGCGCATCCGGCGCCAACCCGAAGCGGAACCAGATCGGCTCGGCCTTGTAGTTGATGGCCATGCTCGAGTTGTCCTGCGGATCGGTCGGTACCCCGAATCCTTCGGCGGCAATGCCTTCCACCGGCCGACCGTTGGCCCAACGGATGTTCAACGCTTTTTGCCAGACCATCGCAAAGTCGCGGTAAGTGGTCTGCCCTGGCGCCGTGACCGTTGCGTTGGTTTTGCGCGCATCCTCAACCCAGGTTGCGCCGACCGGCAGGATGGTCATCGCCCCACCCAAGCCTTTCTGCGGTTGTTTGATGAGGTCCGCCGGGGTGATATTCAGTCCGCCGAACTCCACCGCCGTGGCGTTGATGTTGTCGACACTTCGGCCCAGTTGCGTCACCGGTTTGCCTTCACGTTCCAGGTGCCCGGCGTAGTACTGATAAGTACGGGTCGGGTACGCGCCGCTGTTGCCGATGCGCGGTGGCACGGTCTGGATCGGGTTGGCGCCAACGTTAGTGCCGTCGGATTTGGTGATGTCATACGACAGCAGTTGCGCGTGCAGACCCACGTGGCTCGATGGCCGCAGCAAGTTGTTGGAGAAGATGGTCGAGCCCTGGCCACTGTTGCGGTCACGCTTGACCAGCCCTTGCATCACGGCGGTCTGGGTCAGGTCCGGCATGTTCACAGGCAAGCGGTTCTCCAGGGTGACGTTGATGCAATCACCCGCCGTTGCGCGCAATACCAGCGGTTCGACAGGCACGCCGGCTTTGAGCTTGCCGGTGACCGGATCGAGGTCGGATTTGCGCACGTACAGGATCGCAGTCGGATCATGCAACGGGCCGCTTTGACCGCCAACGGTGATGGTTTCGCCATCCTCAGGATCGACCACGGTGACCTGCGGGATATTCACCGGCCGCGAGTTGAACACCAGGGTGCCACCCGCCGGATTCAACGGCCCACCGACGTGTTGCCCGATGCCGGCCGGATCGCCGATGGTCAGGTTCAACGGATTGCGCAGGATGTCGTTGGCCAGCGCCGCCACCACTTCATAGTTGCGTTGCACGGTCGGCCGGGTGCCGATGCCGTTGGGGTTGGCACTGATCCGTGGGCAGGAGCCATCAAATGCCACGGTGTTGCGCATGCCCGCTGGTTTGGGGTTATTCGGCACGGCGAACAGATCGCTGCGCTGGGCCGTGTAGTTACGCATCACGCCCCAGATACCGTTCCAATAACCTTCAATCGAAGCGTCCATCGAGTACAGGTAATCCCCGGTGGTCGCCGCCGAGCTGGAAAGCATCGAGACCGGCGCGTTGAAGCCCATCTGCTCGGAGATACCGACCATCTGCGACGAGCGCCAGCCGGAGTTGGAGCTGTTGCCGAAGCCGGAGCCGCTTTGCAGCCATTTCACCCCGTGCAAGGTCACGTTGTGCTCTTCCTCGTGACCGCCGGCATGCACCCGCAGCCGCACGTTGTCACCGGTGTAGGTGCGCAACATCGGGGTGAACGGGTCACCCGGTTCCGCGCCGCCACGGTTGACGTGCGGTGGGAACAGCGTGGTGCCGCCGGTTGGGCCGGTGGCCGAGGTGACCAGGTTAGGCGCCAGGTTCATCGCCGGGATGGCGCGGTCGGTGCGGCTTTGCATGGCGTACGCCAGGTCGCCGCCGAGGCCGTCGGCCTGCATGCCGCGCTTGCCGTCCGGGCCGACCTTGTTCGGGTCGTACACCCGCAGGGCCAGCGGTTCGTTGCGGTAATTGACCACGAACATGCCGGGGTCATCGACCGAGATCGCCTGTGGGCATGGCCGGGTCGGGCAACCCGGCACCATGCCGCCCTGCACTTCGATAATGCCGTCGAGCAAGGTGCTGGCGTTGTTGCGCACTGGCGGGTTGATCGCGTAGCGGAAGCTGTCCGCAGTGGCCGGGAAGGCTTGCGGATTAGGCACGCCGTTCGGGCCAGCGCCCACATACACACCGGCTTCATAGGCGTGCTGGAAGTCGCTGTATTCGAGGAAGAACTCACGGAAGCTGTCGTTCTTGCCGTCGCCGTCGATGTCCCCGGTGGACACCACCGCTTGCCACGAAGTCGGCCCGCCGTCCTGACGCGCGCCGCTGTACAACGGCTCGCCGGTTTCAGCGTGGAACCAGGTGGAACCGGCCGGCTCAGCCAGCACGGTGGCGTACAGGCCAATCTGTTGGTGAGTCGATGGGCCGAGGTGGTCGTGGGTGAAAATGGTCCCCAGGCCACGGTCGACACCTTTGGCGTTCACCACCGGATCGACAAACCAGCGTTGCATTGCCGTGCGCGCCCCGACCCAATCCGCCCGGCCAAATTGACCGAAGTACGGGTGAGTTTTGGCTTTCGGACAAGCCGGCGTTCCGTCACGTGGATCGGTGCCGGTGCACTGGTTGAACTCGCGAATGGCGTGGATGCGTTCTTGCACGGCACCCGGGGAAAGCACGCCGTCTTCATAGTTCCAGCCGTTGGCCGAACCGTCGGCCGCCGTCAGGTCCCATTTCGGCAAGTGAATGTGCTGGCCGATCACGTCGGTCGGCGTGCGCACTTGATAGTCATCCATCTCATAAGTGGCCGGCACCAGGTTGGTTTGCTGGTATTGCACGCAGTCGAAGGTGTTCATGCGCATTACCAGCGGCTCTGGCGGACGCTGCTTGGTGATGACCGGCCAGGCGTCTTCCCACAGCGCCAGGATGCGCGCTTGCGGGAAGTGGTAGCCGACCTTGTTGTACACCGCATCGAACTGGATGTTCGCCGCTTTGTAGATCCGTGGACGGTCGGCGGTGAAGGCCGAGGAACCGGTGTAGGACATGCCATCGATGCGTTCGCCGCTGGCAAACTCGCCGGTGCCGGCGCTGCTGGTCAGGCGTTTTTGCCGGTCGTCCATGCACGGTTCGTAGTACGGCGCGCCGGCAATCGGCAAGGCGCCGTTGGTGCGGAAGGCCTTCGCCACGATTTGATTACCGGGCAGCAAGGCAAAGCTTGGATGGTCCTTTTTGGCGTGGAACGCCATGGCCGCCTGTTCGACTTCGGTGCCCTCTTCCGGCATGTAGATCGGTTTGGCGCGGGTCACTTCCTTGGAGAAATCCAGGGACGTGGTAATGGTGTTCGCCACGCCACCGGCGGAGAAACCGTCCAGGGAATGCCGCCCCAGGCCACCGTCCCAGCCACCGGACGAAGCCGGGTCGAGGTTGGCCCACAAGGCGTTGCCGCTGGTTTTCAAGGACTGGGCCTTGGCCGCGTCGAGCATGTCCAGCGGTGGAGTCGGTGGACGTTGGCCGACCGAGGTTTCCATGCCGCCGATCCAGAATGGATAGCCAGGGTTTTTCAGGCTGCCGTCGGCATTGCGGTTGGCTTCGCTGCGATCCACCAGGGCCAGGGAGCCGATGGCCTGAGGCCCGCCGCTGCCGCCGTGATGTTCGCCGTCGTCATCTTCTTCGTCATCGTCGTCACCACCACCGGCAACCAGGGTTTCGCCGATTTTCGGCACCACCGCGACCTTGCCTGGCATCGGCGCCATGGCTTTGCCCGGCAGCGGCACAACCGCAGGAATCGGGGTACCGGCAATGATCTCGCCATCGGGCAAGGCCCGGGCGCCCGAGGCCGGTTTGCCGCTGCGCAAGGCGTAAGGTTCGCTGTGGAAACCGTCTGTGCCTTGTTGGGAGACTTCGAGCTTCGTGCCTTCTTCAAACACGTCGTGCACCCGCCACATGCTCCACATGCCCTGGGCAAAGTGCGGGTAGAAGTGGCAGTGGTAGATCGCATCGCCCGCGACGCGGTTGCGGTTGCCCGAACCGCCGTTGGCGATTTCATAGGTGTAGCCGGCGCCCGGGCCGATGCCTTGGGCATCCACATAGTCGGAGTTGTCGTCGTTGGGGTTGAACAGCCATTGGTGGCCGTGCAGGTGGAAGATGTGTTGCTCGTGGCCGTTGTGGGTGTTGCGGAATTTGACGAAATCGCCGATGTAACTGTGGTTGACGTTGGACGGCTCCGACGGATACAGCGCCATGGTCGCCTTGACGCCGATCTGATCGGCGCGCGGAACCTGCCCTGGAAGAATGCCTTCCAGGCCGGCGTTGGCCGGTACGTCCACCAGCATCGCCACGTCGCCGACGGTGTGCGAACTGAGGAAGAATTCTTCATAGGCGCAGGACAGGCAATCGTGCATCGGCCCGACACCCAAGCGGTTGGCCACCACCTCGGCGCCCATGCCGCCGGAGCCATAGTTGATCATGAACGAGTCGCGGGTCGGCTCCAGCACGTGGGCCATCACCGGGTCTGCCCAATAAGCGGGGAATGCCTGGGTCGCGGCGGTTTCGTCCTGGAACTGCGAGGCGAAATCGCGGAACGGCTCCAGCCGATTCGGAATCGCCGGGTTGCGTTTGCCCACGGCTTCCAGCGGATAGGTTGAAGGCGGGAAGCTGCCGTCGGCGTTGCTGCCCATCACAATCGCGTCGCTTTCGCTGGAGATGATTTCATTGCCGTCGACCATGTTGATGATCGGCGTGCCGGCCTTGCCTTCACGAATCCACGGTTGGCGTTGCGGGTAGCGCGCCTGGTAATCGACGATCGGTTGACCGGCTGGGGTGCGGCCGCTGCTGGCCAGGCGCATCTCTTCTTCGGTCACGGTGTTGCGGAAGCTGCGGCCACCCTTGGGCACCACCACCACCTGGCCGAACAGGCCATTAGCAACGTTGCCGGCATCGCCTTCACCACCGAAGGTCGCGCCACGGCTGCTGGCAGCGAATGCACCTTCGCGCTCAGCAAACAAGGTGTAGGAACGAGTGCCGCCCGGGGCCACCAATGAATTGCCGTTGCGCCCGGTGTAGGAGGCGATGTCGTCGATGCTGTTGACCGCTTGCATGCCGTTGACCTGGAAGCCGACATGGCGGTCAGTGACCTGCTCATCGACTTTGAAGTCGTCCACTGCACCGACTTCGACTTCACCCTCAATCTCGCCCTCTTCTTCCTCGCCGCCGTCGTGCGAGCCGGGGTTGGCCTGATACGCCAGCAGGTTCTGCAGGTTGATGGTCAGGCAGTCACCGGCGGCCACACGCAACACCAAGGGGCGCGGACGCTTGTCGGGACGCAGCGAGACTTTGCCCGGCACTGCCGCACCGCCCTGGGCCAGGGACACATTATGGTCGTCGACCACGTCGCGGCGCAGGGCGAACATCATGCCATTGACGTTTTGCGCGCCGAGGCGGTTGAACATCAGCGGCTGATCCAGTGCCACGACGTTCGCCACCAGATTGCGCTCGCAGCGCAGGGCTGCTTCAGCCAGCTCGATGCCAAACATCGACGCCACCATCAGCGCAAATTTAAACAAGGACGAAGCGTACGGTATGCCGGTCATGATCACGGGCCTCGCTGTGGGTGCTCACAGGGAATAATTCTCGACAAATCCCCTTGAGCAATCCGCATGCCATAAAAAATTCAGTTATTTTTCAGTTACTTGAAGCAACGACTTAACAACCCGGGGGATTATTCCCCACTTATTCCCCACTTTTTCCGGGGGCATCAGAACCTCCCCCAACACTCAAATCCCGTAGCAGCTGTCGAGCTTGCGAGGCTGCGTTCGGCGGCGAAGCCGTCGTAAAACCTGAATGCGAGGTTTCCTGAAACACCGCGTAGCCAGATCTCACGACGGCTTCGCCGCCGAACGCAGCCTCGCAAGCTCGACAGCTGCTACGAGGCGAATGCGGTCTTCGGTCAGTGGTACAAATCGGGTTGCCCCACATATGGGGGATCCCCCCCATCACAGCGGTGCGTCCATGGCCAGGCCCTGCAAGCGGCGGTATTGGCGCAAGACGCTGGGCACATAACGCTGGGTTTCAGCGAACGGCGGGACCACTCCGCCACGGCTCAGCACCGCTTGTGGCCCGGCGTTGTAGGCCGCCACGGCGAGGGTGATGTCGTTGTCGAAGAGGGTCAGCAGGCGCTTGAGGTATTTGGCCCCGCCCTGGATGTTGGCTTTGGGGTCATAGACGTTTTTCACCCCCATTTCCCGGGCGGTATCGGGCATCAATTGCATCAGCCCACCGGCGCCTTTGGGGGACGTCGCATCCGAGTTGTAGCGGGACTCTTCGCGGATGACGGCGTGCAGCAACGCCGCCGGTAGTTCATTGGCCGTGGCGGCCGCCGAAACCAGCTCTGCATAAGGCTGTCTGGCAATCATCTGGGGCTGCTGATCGAGGCCGACCAGCGAGGATTGGGGTTCGTGAATGACCCGTTCATAGGTGCGGCCGGGACGGTGGACATTGGACAGCACGTAGCTGCCCTTGGCGTCCACGGAAACGAACACATCGGCCTGTACGACGCTCGTCAGCAGCAAGCAGCCGAGCAGTCCTGTGGTGAGTGTTTTCATTATTTTGCCTCCCCTGCCCGGCCCCGAAAAATGGGGGTAATGCCCCAATGGCCGGTAGTAAACAAGCCATACGCAAGCACTGTGCCGAAAGCGCAAAGGCCCGGATTACAGGGGTTTCGCAAGGATGAACGGGGCTGAGCATGGCAATTGCATAGGACTTCAAGGCGACCCTTCTGCCGACTGTGTGAGGTCATCATGAATCAGCGTTTGCGTTCCGCCCCGCGTACTCAAAGCGGGTTCACCCTGCTCGAACTGTTGGTGGTGCTGGTGGTGCTGGGGCTGTTGGCCGGCATCGTCGCGCCGAAGTATTTCGCCCAACTGGGCCGCTCCGAAGTGAAGGTGGCCAAGGCGCAAATCGAAGGCCTGGGCAAGGCACTGGACCTGTACCGTCTGGAGGTCGGCCATTACCCGTCGACCGAACAGGGATTGCAGGCACTGGTCACCGCGCCGAGCGATGAAACCAAATGGACCGGCCCTTATTTGCAGAAAAAACTGCCGCAAGACCCGTGGGGCCGTAACTACAACTACCGCTACCCCGGCGAAAACGGCGAATACGATCTGCTGTCCATGGGCAAGGACGGCCAACCCGGCGGCGAAGGCGAGAACGCCGAAGTCACCAGCTGGCAATGACGGGGGTGGCGACCATGCGCTTTCATCTAAAGGCCGTGGGCAAGGCCGGCGTGGTCTCGATGACCGTCGAGGCCCAAGGGGACAGCGAAGCCCGGCGCATCGTCGAAGACCAGGGTTTACGGGTCGTCAGCCTGCACGCCGAGCGGCACTGGCGCGCGTTGCGTTTGCAAAAACGCGAGACCTTCAACCTGGTGTTGTTCAGCCAGGAACTGACCACCTTGCTCAATGCCGGCCTGCCGTTGATCGATGCGCTGGAAAGCCTGGCGGAAAAAGAGAACGCGCCACAGGCCCGTAAAACCCTGAGCGAACTGGTGCGTCTGCTGTATGAAGGCAAATCGTTCTCCCAGGCATTGGCCCAGCTGTCGGCGGTGTTCCCTCCGCTCTACGTGGCGCTGGTGCAGTCCAGCGAGAAGACCGGCGCCGTGGGCGATGCCCTGGGCCGTTATGTCAGCTATCGCCAGCGCATGGACGAGGTCCGGCAAAAAATCGTCAGCGCGTCGATCTACCCGCTGCTGTTGCTGGTGGTCGGCGGTGGCGTGGTGTTGTTCTTGATGGGTTACGTGGTGCCGCGCTTCAGCCTGGTGTTCGAAGGGCTGGGGTCGAACCTGCCGTGGCTGTCACAAGTGCTGATGAGCTGCGGTATGTTCCTGCATGCCCACCAGGGTGAATTCTTCGGTGGTTTGGCGGCAATTATCGTCGCCCTCGGTTTCCTCCAGCGCCAACCGGCCTTTCGTCGGGGCGTCGACCGGGTGATCGAAAAACTCCCGGCGGTCCATCAACGCATCTTCATGTACGAACTGGCGCGCTTCTATCGCTCCCTGGGCATCCTGCTGCAGGGCGGCATCCCCCTCGTCACCGCCATGGGCATGGTTCGCGGCCTGCTCACCCCTGCCTCCCGCGTGCGCCTGGACCAGGCCTGCGAACGGGTGCGTGAGGGTCAATCGCTGTCGGCCGCGCTGGAACTCAATCACCTGGTGACCCCGGTGTCCCTGCGTTTGCTGCGCGCCGGCGAACAGTCCGGCAACCTCGGGCAGATGATGGAGCGCAGCGCCGACTTCTACGACGAAGAAATCAGCCGCTGGATCGAATGGTTCGTGCGGCTGTTCGAACCCTTGCTCATGACCTTCATCGGCCTGCTGATCGGGGTCATCGTGATCCTGATGTACATCCCGATCTTCGAGCTGGCCTCGAGTATTCACTGACGCGACGGAACAGCGTCGGGTTGTACCGTTCATCGTTCATCCACGTTGCAACTGAATTAATCAGCGCGCTGTGGTGTTCACCTTTTGAATCGAGCAGCAAGTTGCATTGTTCATCAACGTTCCAACCTGAATAAGAAGACGGAGAACGACATGCACATCAACAAGCTTTTACTGGCAGTAGCGATTGGCGCAGTTCTGTCGGCGTCTACCGTATTGATCCCGGACAGTTTGTCCGGGGTGTCGAGTGCCCAGGCCAGGGACGGTGGTAGTGGTGGCGGTGGAGGTGGTGGTTCTGGCGGCGGTGGCGGTGGTCATGGCGGCGGTGGATCTGGCGGCGGTGGCGGCGGTCACGGCGGCGGTGGATCTGGCGGCGGTGGCGGCGGTCACGGCGGCGGTGGTTCTGGTGGTGGCGGTGGAAGCGGTGGCGGCGGCAATGGCGGTGGTCACGGTGGAAGCGGCAGCGGTGGCGGTGGCAATGGCGGCGGCCACAGCGGGAACGGCAATGGCGGCAACAGCGGCAGCGGTCACAGCAGCAGCGACCATGGTTCGGGACATTCCGGCAACACCGCCTCATCCTCCTCTGGGCGCAGCGGCACTCACGCCGAACCGGGTGACGATCATGGGGTTCATCGCTCGGGTGAAGTGGGCGACGACCACGGCGTGCATCGTTCCGGTGAAATCGGTGATGACCGCGGTGTTCATCGCGCTGGCGAGGTCGGCGACGACCGCGGCGTGCATGTCGGTGGCGAGCCAGGCGATGACAAAAGGACCTGATAGACGCTGACCTTCAAAACGCCACAAATCCCCTGTAGGAGCGAGGCTTGCCCGCGAAGGCGTCGTATCAGTTAACACTCGTGTTGAATGTCATGACGCCTTCGCGGGCAAGCGTCGCTCCTACAGGAATGGTGTGATCCGACGCTCTACAACCCACCCTCAACCCGATCCAGCCGCTCGCGCAGAAACTCGATCAACGCCTGCACCGGCCGCGAACTCTGGCGATGCTGCGGATACACCGCCGACAACGTCAGCGGCTGCGGGCGAAACTCATCCAGCACCGGCACCAGCCGCCCCTCCTTCAGCGCCGAGCCGACAATGAACGTCGGCAAGTACGTAATGCCCATCCCGGCCACCGCCGCATCCTTGAGCAACTCACCGTTGTTGACCCGCATCCTGCCCGTCACGTTGACAGTCAGCGGCTTGCCCTGCCCTTCAAAACGCCATTGCACCTGACGCCCGTGGCCGTAAGGCAGGCAGTCATGGCTGTGCAAGTCTTCGGGTTTGAGCGGCGTACCGCGCTCGGCCAGGTAAGTCGGGCTGGCGCAGTACACCCGCTGAATCGAGGCGATACGGCGGGCGATCAGGGTCGAGTCTTCCAGGATGCCGATGCGCAACGCCAGGTCGTAACCCTCGCTGAGCAAGTCCACCGGCCGATCGCTCAGATCCACTTCCACCGTGACATCGCGATAGCGCTGCAAAAACAATGGCAGCAGACACCCCAAGTGCGCCAGCGCAAACGACAACGGCGCGCTCACGCGAATGGTGCCGCGCGGCTCGGTGGTCTGGCCGGCGATGCCCTGCTCCACCTGCTCGACTTCGCCCAACAGACGTAACGCCGACTCGTAATAGCTCTGGCCCAGCGGCGTGACGTCCAGCCGTCGTGTGGAGCGATTGAGCAACCGCACGCCCAGGCGCTCTTCGAGTTGCATCAGGCGACGGCTGACAAACTGCTTGGACAGGCCCAATTGATCGGCGGCCGAGGTGAAGCTGCCAGAGTCCATGACCTGGCAAAAAATACGCATATCTTCGAACGGGTTCATTGTCACGCCCTGGTTGACAGTCAAACACTTTATAGCCGCTTTTTCCCTTTTGGGCGACCTATTAATCTGTGTTCCAACCCAACACCTGTAGGAGCTGTGTAGGAGCTGTCGAGTGAAACGAGGCTGCGATCTTTTGATCTTGTTTTTTTAAAGATCAAGGTCAAAAGATCGCAGCCTCGTTTCACTCGACAGCTCCTACACAGCTCCTACAAGGACCTTACACACAATTAAAAAGGAATTAAGCATGAACACTTTCCAGAAAACCCTGACCGCGTCCCTCCTCGCCCTTTCCATCGGCAACGCATTCGCCGCCGGCAGCCCGGGTGTCGAACACAACACCCAGGCCTTCCTCGAAGCCCTCGCCGCCGGCGGTGGCAAGCCGCTTGAGCAACTGAGCCCGAAAGATGCCCGTGCGGTGCTGACCGGTGCGCAAAATTCGGTGAAGGTTGATCTGTCGGGTGTAGACGTCAGCGACCGGGCGATCAAGGTCGACGGGCAAACCATCAACCTGAAAATCGTCCGGCCGGCCAAGGTCAAAGGTGAATTGCCGGTGTTCATGTTCTTCCACGGTGGCGGCTGGGTGCTGGGCGATTACCCGACTCACCAGCGTCTGATCCACGACCTTGTGGTGGGCTCCGGCGCCGTCGCGGTGTATGTCGATTACACGCCGTCGCCGGAAGCGCACTACCCGACCGCGATCAACCAGGCCTACGCCGCGACCCGTTGGGTGGCCGAGCATGGCAAGGACATCGGCGTCGATGGCAAACGCTTGGCGGTGGCCGGCAACAGCGTCGGCGGCAACATGGCGGCGGTCGTGGCGTTGATGGCCAAGGAACAGAAAACCCCGGCGTTGCGCTTCCAGTTGTTGATGTGGCCGGTGACCAATGCGCAGTTCGACAGCGGCTCGTACCAGCAATTTGCCGAAGGCCACTTCCTGACCAAGGGCATGATGAACTGGTTCTGGGACAGCTACACCACGGATCAATCCGAGCGTGCGCAGATCCATGCCTCGCCACTGCAAGCCAGCGCCGAACAGCTCAAAGGCCTGCCCGCCGCCCTGGTGCAAACCACCGAGTTCGACGTGCTGCGTGACGAAGGCGAAGCCTACGCCCGCCACCTCGACGCGGCCGGCGTGCCGGTCACCGCGGTGCGTTACAACGGCATGATCCACGACTTCGGCCTGCTCAACCCGCTGAGCCAGATTCCGGAAGTCAAGGCTGCGGTTCGTCAGGCGGCATTGGAACTCAAGACGCATTTGAACTGAGTCCCTCCCCTTCGCCACACAGAAATGCGTGGCGAAGCTGCTTTTTTGTAGGAGCCAGGCTTGCCGGCGAAGGCGTACTTGAAGACGCCTTCGCCGGCAAGCCTGGCTCCTACAAAAAACAACCGCCAACCAAAACCAGTCTGCCGGAGTTCTCCCATGTCCTTTGTCCTCGCCCATCTGCTGTCCCTGAGTGCCCTGCTGCTGGTGATCGACGCCGTGCTCTGGCACCTCGCGCCGTTCACGCATCGCGTCACGCGGGTTGGCGTGCGGCTGGCGCTGTTTGTGCTGTTCAGCGCACTGGTGATCAATGCCGGTGTGAGCCCGTTGCAGGCGCCGCTGTTGGCCGAAGATCGCGTCGCGCAACTGGGCGCCACGGCGCTGGGGATTCTCTGGTGGCTGTACGCCGCGCGAGTACTCACCGAAGTCATCGGCCTGGTGTTGATGCGCCGCATCGGTCACAGCGGTCGCTTGTTGCAGGACGTCATCGGCGCGCTGGTGTTTCTGATCGCCGTCGTCGCCGCGGCCGGTTATGTGTTGGAGTTGCCGGTGAAAGGCTTGCTCGCGACGTCTGGCGTGGTGGCGATCGTGGTCGGCCTGGCGTTGCAAAGCACGTTGAGCGACGTGTTTTCCGGGATCGTGCTGAACACCACCAAACCGTATCAGGTGGACGACTGGATCATGATCGATGGCGTTGAGGGCAAAGTGCTCGACATCGATTGGCGCGCCACGCATATGTTGACCAGCGCCGGTAGCACGGCCGTGGTGCCGAACTCGGTGGCGGCCAAGGCGAAAATCGTCAATCTGAGCCGGCCGAACAACATGCACGGCGTGTCGATCAGCATCCAGGTGCCTAACCACATTCGCCCGCGTCGGGTGCTGGATGCCCTGGAGCGCACGCTTCAAGGCAGCAGCAGTTTACTGCTGACCCCGGCGCCGAAAGCGGTATTGAAAGAGGCCGGAGAAACCATGTCCGAGTACGTGGCCAGCGGCTTTATCGCCGAACTCGGCAAGAAGAGCGAAGTGCGTAATCAGCTGTTCGACCTGGCCCATCGGCACCTCGAAGCGGCAGGGATTTCCCGGCAGATCGATGGCGTGATTGAACCGACAACCCGTGCGCGGGCGTTGCTGGATGAGGTGAAGGTCTTCCGTTCCCTGAGCGAGGACGAGCGCGATCAATTGGCTCAGTCCATGGTCGCGCAGCAATACGCGGCTGGCCAGGTGGTATTGGAATTGGGCGAAGTGCCGGACAGCCTGATGGTGATCGCCACGGGCGTGGTCAGCGCTACCGTGCCCGATGGCAGCGGGCAAACCGAAGCGGGTCGCATGGGGCCGAGTGAGGTGATGGGTGAACAAAGCATCCTCACCGACACGCCGTCCCAGGCCACCTTCACCACCTTGACCTCGTGCATCATTTACCGGATCGACAAATCCCTGACCCGTGGTTGCATGGAACAACGGGTTGAAGTGGGTCGGGCGTTGAACAAGCTGCAGGCGGTGCGGCAGCAGAACAGCCGGTTGGCGTTGATGGCCAAACCGGTGCAAATCAAGAAAAGCGGCTTCCTGAGCTGGCTACAAAATCGCTGACGCCCCCTGTAGGAGCTGTCGAGTGAAACGAGGCTGCGATCTTTTGACTTTGATTTTTAAAAAACAAGATCAAAAGATCGCAGCCTCGTTTCACTCGACAGCTCCTACAGGGGTTGTCATCGCGTTTTATTTGGAGGTGAGTACGGCGTAGCTGTTCATCAAATTGCGGTAGTTCGGAATGCGCGGCGACAGCAGGTTCGCCAGGCCTTCCATGTCGTTGCGCCAGTCGCCCTGCAGCTCGCACGCCACCGAGAACCAGTTCACCAGTTGTGCGCCGGCTGCGGTCATGCGTGCCCACGCGGCTTGCTGCACGGTTTCGTTGAAGGTGCCCGAGGCGTCGGTCACCACAAACACTTCAAAGCCTTCCGCCAGTGCCGACAACGTAGGGAACGTCACGCACACGTCGGTTACCACACCGGCGATGATCAGTTGCTTGCGGCCTGTGGCTTTAACGGCTTTGACGAAATCTTCGTTGTCCCAGGCATTGATCTGGCCTGGACGCGGGATGTACGGCGCGTCCGGGAACAGTTCCTTGAGCTCAGGCACGATCGGGCCGTTCGGGCCGTTTTCGAAACTGGTGGTGAGGATGGTCGGCAGCTTGAAGAACTTGGCCAGGTCCGCGAGGGCCAGCACGTTGTTCTTGAATTCGTTCGGCGAGAAATCCTGGACCAGCGAGATCAGGCCAGTCTGGTGGTCGACCAACAGGACAACAGCATCGTCTTTGTTCAGGCGTTTGTACGAAACGTTGCTCATGTGAAACTCCTCGATGGATGGGTATTACGCATGGCGCCGACGCACTGCATCGGCGCTGATTGAGATCGTCAGAACGCGAAGCACGAGCAGCCGAACGCGCCCCAGAAACCGGCAAAATCGCTGACCGGCGCGTTCGATAAACGGGCCTTCTCATGGCTGTGGGAATGCACGCCGCACGGCCCGCTGCAATGGTGAACCTGCGCCTGCATCGGCGATGTCGGACGCCAATGACCCGGCACCTTGACCACCGGCGACCAGTCCGGCAGCACCGGCACGCTGGCAGGTCCCAGCTTTTCGTAATCTGCGGCGGCGTACACCACCTTGCCACCGACCACGGTCAACACTGACTCAATCCACTTGATCGCTTCTTCATCGACGCTGAAAAAGTCCGCGCTCAAGGCTGCCAAGTCAGCCAACTGGCCGACCTTGATCATGCCTTTCTTGCCCTGCTCGGAAGAGAACCAGGCGCTGCCGTGGGTGAACAGTTCCAGCGCGGTCTGCCGCGAAAGCCCCTCGGCGTGCAGCTCCAGGCCACCGACGGTGCGGCCGCTGACCATCCAGTACAACGAAGTCCATGGATTGTAGCTGGACACCCGCGTGGCATCGGTGCCGGCGCCGACCGGTACGCCTTCGGCCAGCATGCGCTTGATCGGCGGCGTGGCTTCAGCCGCTTTGGCGCCGTAACGCTCGACAAAATATTCGCCCTGAAACGCCATGCGATCCTGAATCGCAATCCCGCCACCCAGCGCCCTCACCCGCTCGATGTTCTGCGGTGTGATGGTTTCAGCGTGGTCGAAAAACCACGGCAAACCGTTGAACGGAATGTCGCGGTTGACCTTCTCGAACACGTCGAGCATGCGGCTGATGGATTCGTTGTACGTCGCGTGCAAACGGAACGGCCAGCGCTGCTCGACGAGGTGGCGCACCACCGGTTCCAACTCGTCTTCCATGGTTTGCGGCAAGTCCGGACGCGGCTCGAGGAAGTCCTCGAAATCCGCCGCCGAGAACACCAGCATTTCCCCGGCGCCGTTGTGTCGCAGGTAATCGTCGCCCTGATGCAGGGTCACGCTCGACGTCCAGTTCTTGAAGTCAGTCAGCTCTTCTTTTGGCTTCTGCGTGAACAGGTTGTAGGCGATGCGAATGGTCAGTTGTTGGTCCTTGGCCAACTGCTCGATCACCTGGTAATCGTCCGGATAATTCTGGAAACCGCCGCCAGCATCGATGGCGCTGGTCAGGCCGAGACGGTTGAGCTCGCGCATGAACTGGCGGGTCGAGTTGACCTGATACTCCAGCGGCAACTTCGGGCCCTTGGCCAGCGTCGAGTACAGAATCATCGCGTTGGGACGCGCCACCAGCATGCCGGTCGGCTCACCGTTGCTATCGCGCACAATCTCGCCACCCGGCGGGTTCGGCGTATTGCGGGTGTAACCGGCCACGCGCAATGCAGCGCGGTTAAGCAAGGCGCGGTCATACAAATGCAAGACAAACACCGGGGTGTCCGGCGCGGCCTGGTTGAGCTCTTCGAGGGTCGGCATGCGCTTTTCGGCGAACTGGAATTCGTTCCAGCCACCGACCACGCGCACCCATTGCGGCGTCGGCGTGCGATCGGCCTGGTCCTTGAGCATGCGCAAGGCATCAACCACCGACGGCACGCCTTCCCAACGCAGTTCGAGGTTGTAATTCAGACCGCCACGAATCAGGTGCAAGTGCGAGTCGTTGAGGCCGGGAATGACGCAACGGCCCTTGAGGTCGATGACCTGCGTGCCCGACCCGCGCAGGGCCATGGCCTCGGCATCGGTGCCGACCGCAACGAAGCGACCTTCGCTGATCGCGACTGCACTGGCGCGCGGGTTTTCACGGTCAACGGTATGAAATTGGCCATTGAATAAAATCAGATCGGCGTTCATCGCGTTTCCTTGGACTGAGGGGAATGAGACAGCCAGGGCGCGAACAGACGCGTCGCCATCGGCATGAACAGGTACACCACCGAGACGACGATGGTCAGCGTGATCAGAAACGTCGCGACCACGTAATTGGACAGGATGGCGTTGAGTTGCAGCAGCGGCCCCCAGAGCAGCGGCACCAGCAAGGTGTGCGGCAGAATCACCAGCAACGTCACCACGGCCTGCTTCCAGCGCGGCGGCGGTGGCGAAGCGGCGTCGGCTTGCGGCGCGAACCAGAATTCATTGACCGGATTGACCTCGGTCTGGTCGCCGTCGGCGAGCATCGGTGTGGCTTCGTTGACCAGTTCAAGCCGCTGCGGCGAATCAAGCCAGTGCTGCATCGCGTCAGTGGAGCAAAAGCGCAGCACGCAGGTGTACATGTCGAGGCCGGCGTTTTTACCGCGCATCACGTCCACGCCCAAATGCCCTTCCTGCTGCCCGGCGATGCTGACAATGTTGCGCAACCAGGCTTCGTAGGGCACTTCAAAACCAGCCCTGACCCGGTGCTTGATCACCAGGGTCACGACTTCCTCGAAACGATTGGATTCAGGCATAACGCAAAGCTCCGGCAAATCGGACATTGAACGCCAGCCGTCCCGGCCCGGCGATAAAAAGGCTGGTGAACACAATCAACAGCAGCCAGCCGAACTGCCCTTCCTCGAGACTCCATTGCGCATGCACCACCAGCAGCGCAATCAGCAGCACCGCCAAAATCGGCAGGCACGCCAAACGCACTAACACCCCGGCGATGATCAGCAATGGGCACACCACCTCGGCAAAAATCGCCAGCATCAGCGTGACGTTCGCGCCCAGGTGAAAAGGGTCTTCGATGACCTGCAGTTGAGCGCTGAAGTTAAGCAGCTTCGGCAGACCGTGCACCCAGAGCAGAAACACACCGCCACTGACCCGCAGAAAAAGCAGCCCCCAGTCTTGGGCCCGTTCATCCCATCGTGAAGCGTTCATGGGCTACCTGCACAAATGAAAAACCACCGGCAACGATGCGCCGGGACGTCATTCGATAGTGCCGGTGTGGGGGCGGGAAAAATTGAATGTACGTGCTCTTTTCTGCGGGGGGCTGCGACCTCCAATCCACTGAAGATCCCTGTGGGAGCGGGCTTGCTCGCGAAAGCGGAGTGTCATTGAGCATTGATGTTGGCTGACACTCCGCTTTCGCGAGCCCGCTCCCACAGGAATCTTCATCGCTCGGCAGGTTTCTGCCAGGCACAAAAAACGGCCTCATCGAGACCGTTCTTTTCACCTGACGCCGTTACCGCGGATCAACACCATCCAGCGCCCGATTCACCGCCAGCTCGGCCAGCATGCTGACCTGCTGAATGCCCAGCATCGTATGCCGCTGCGGCCCCTCCAAATGCCCCGCAAAATCACCGGCCAGCACACTCGCCGACGCCAGAGACTCGCAAGCGTGGACCAACAGGCTTTCGTTATCGATATCTGGGGCGATGATAAACATTGTGCTGGGTTTCCGGATGACGGGGGCTTTCAGGGCAGACGGATTGAGATAGTGATCCAGCGCGCGGTCGGCGGCTTCCTTGAGCTTTTTGGGATCGAGAGGATCGTAGGGGGAAACGTCGTCGGGTTCCGGGGGATTGGGTGTGGCTTTGAACATGGTGAGACTCCAGTTATACCTGTTGGAACCACCAGCACCTGTCGCTAAACAAGTAAGGGTGGCGGCTGTACGCAGGTTAGCGAACCGAGAGGTATAAGACCCGGCAGACCCGAAGGCCTCCCGCGCACAGCCACCATATCGAAACTGCAGACAGGGAACGCCTGCAATAAGACGGAGCGTTGTTGCGCTTATACCTGTTCAGGTCGCTAAACCCGACCGCTGATTGACAGCGATGCGGAAACGATAAAGACCAGGGTCAAAGCACACAAGCCGGCGGATTCTGGCGCAGTCGTAGGCAACGGCGCAAGGATCTGTAGCTTTCAGGACGTAACCTTAAACACCATTAAACACAGCCCTCGAATCAACACATTTCCGCTGTGGGAGCGGGCTTGCTCGCGAATACGGAGTGCCAGCCAACTTCAATGCTGAATGGCACACCGCATTCGCGAGCAAGCCCGCTCCCACAGGGGAATGGTGTGTCCCTGCAGGAGACTGGTCGGCTATCAGGCCGCCATCGCAGCGATGCGGCGACCCGACAAGCCAGCTCCCACAAGGGTTGGTGTCCATCTGCAAGAAATTGGTCGGCTGGCGGGCCGTCAAGATCAAGATCAAAAGATCGCAGCCTCGTTGCACTCGACAACTCCTACAGTGGAAGGATGTGTACCAGCAAGAAACTGGTTGGCTTTCGGGGCTCTATCGCTGGCAGGCCAGCTCCCACATCGGCAAGAGACTGGTTGGCTGTCAGGCCGTCAAGATCAGGATCAAAAGATCGCAGCCTCGTTGCACTCGACAGCTCCTACAGGGGACGGTGCACACCGTAAGCTTTTCACCACTCAACAGGCCGAGCGTTAGCTCGCCTGCAGCTCTTGATCTTGATCCACCCGCCCCTTCGGGAGGCTGAGTGCAGGTGTTCATCCGGGGAGTGGCGCGCAGCGCCGTTCGACGCAGTCGAACACGCTGCATGTAGGTGCAGCGAAGCCAACCGTAGGGCAGTGTCCCCGGATGGATACCGGAGCGAAGGAACGCCGAGCCTAAGCGAGGGGCCGGACGTTTGGGGCGAGCCTTTTTTTGCTTACTTTTTTTTGGCGTTTGAAAAAAAAGTGAGTCGCCGTAAGGGCGAAACCGCCAGCCGCCGCTACCGCAGCAATGGATATGTACACCTGAAAGAACCTGGTCGGCCCGGAGGCCGCCACGTTCAAGCCGAAATCGGCAAAGGCCTAGACATGAACTCACTGATCCGCGACCGCAACCACCGCTCCGCCGGATCATTATCATGCACCCCACTCCACGCCATCGAAAGTTGCGCCGCATCAATGGGAAACGGCGGATCCTCCGCCCGCAACGCACACCCCTCAACCAACGCACACGCCGCATAATCCGGCACAGTCGCAATCATCTCAGTCCCGGCCAGCAACGCCCGCAACCCGCTGAACTGCGGCACACCCAACACCACCCGACGGCTGCGGCCAACCTTGGCCAGATCCAGATCGATATTGCCGCTCAAGTCACCCGAGAACGACACCATGGCATGCGGGCGTTCGCAGTATTCATCGAGCGTCAGCGTCCCCGGTCGCTTGTCCCCACGCAGCACCTTGCAGGGAATGTCCCGCAACTTCTTGCACTTGGCATTCGCCGGCAAATCCGTGGTGTAACTCACCCCCACGGAAATTTCTCCCGAGGCCAGCAATGCCGGCATCAACAGATAGTTGGCACGACGCACCACCACGACAATCCCCGGCGCCTCCTCCTGCAATTGCCGCAACAACGGCGGAAACAAACCGAACTCGGCATCGTCCGACAAACCAATGCGGAACACATCGCAACTGGTCGTCGGATCGAATTCCTTGGCGCGACTGACCGCACCGGAAATCACATCCATCGCCGGTTGCAGCTCCTTGAGAATCGCCAGCGCCCGCGCCGTCGGCTCCATGCCGCGGCCATTGCGCAGCAACAACGGATCGTCGAACAGATCCCGTAATCGTCCTAGCGCCGCGCTCACCGCCGGTTGCCCCATGAACAGCTTTTCGGCCACACGGGTCAGGTTCTTCTCGAACATCAACGCTTCGAAAATCACCAGCAGGTTCATGTCGACGCGACGCAGATCGTTACGGTTCATAGGCACGGTTTCCTTGTGTGTTCAGCCGGGGACTTTACTCGATCAGCGGCACTTTGGCCGCACGTTTGTAAGGACCGTATTCGACCGGCACCCACTGGAAGTGCTTACCCTCTGCGGCGATGTGGCCGATGCCCGGAAACGGCAAGTGCGCCGCCGTCACCCAGGTCTTGCTCACCGCCGCATCGCTGAACACCTTGGCGCGGCTCTTGATTGCCTGCTGACTGTTGACGTCAAAACCGATCGACACTTCCGGGTGTTCGAACTGCACCGCGAGGTTATGCACCAGATCACCCATGAACAGAATGCTCTGGCCCTGGGAGGTGAAGCGATACGTGGTGCTGCCCGGCGTGTGCCCGCTTTCCAGCTCGGCTTCGACCACGCCCGGCACCGGCGACTGGCCGGCGGCGAAGGTCTTGAAACGGCCTTCGGCTACGTACGGCGCGGTCGAGTCCTGGGCGATTTTGAAGTACGGCTTGGCGCCCTCCGGGGCCTTGGCGAGCGCCTGCGGATCAAGCCAGTAATCGGCCTCTGCCTTTGCCGCAAACACCGTTGCGTTGGCAAAAACCGGTTTCTGCTGGCCGTCGACCAGTCCGCAAACGTGGTCCAGGTGCAGGTGGGTCAACAGGATGGTGTCGACTTGCGCAGGCTCGTAACCGGCCGCTTTGATGTTGTCCGAGAGCATGCCGGCCGTTTCGCCGATGCACTGGCCGGCGCCGGTGTCCACCAGGATCAGTTGCTTGCCGGTGTTGATCAGAAAGGCATTGAACGCGGTCTGCACGCCTGGCGTTTCAATCGAGCGACGGGCCAGCAGCGCGCGGATCTGACTCTGGGTCAGGCCCTTGAGCAGTTTGGGCGACAGGTCGTTATAGCCATCGAACAGCGCCGTCACTTCGTAATCGCCCACCGCCAGGCGGAAATAACCCGGCACTTGTGTGCCGACCTGCGTCGGTGCCTGTGCCGAGGCAATACCGGACGCCAGCGCAACCGCGAGCCCCAGCGCGCAAACCAGAGAATGTTTCATGCATTCACCCTTGATCGAGTCAGAAAAGCGGCGAGGTAAACGCCGCCGGATGACGTCGATTCTGCACGGGACACGCCCATGGAAATTGCAGCCATGTGCTGAGTTAGCGCCGCGCACGGACGGAATTAACAACGTTTAACTCGCCTGCCAGAGCCCTGCGACCAAGAATGAAGCTCACCGACACGGACATCTGTCATGGCCCATTCTCAGCAAAACGTCGCCCGCGCGCCTGTCACTGACGCGCCAAAGAAAACCACCGGTGGCTTGACCCCGTGGCGCGAAAGCCTGGCCAAGCAACTGATCCTCGAGCGCCTCGGTGAAACCGTTGAAGTGACCGAACTGGCCCGCGCCTGCGCCCTCTCCCGCAGTCATTTCTCCCGCGCGTTCAAGTGCAGCACCGGGCTCTCGCCGCAGGACTGGATTCGCCACCAGCGCATCGCCCGGGCCAAGCAATTGATCCAGAGCACCGACCTGACATTGACGCAAATCAGCCTCGAATGCGGCTTCTGCGATCAGGCGCACTTCTGCCACATCTTCACCCGCAGCGAAGGGATCAACCCGTTTGCCTGGCGTTGTCAGGTTTTCAAGAGCAAAAGATCGCAGGCGACGCCAACCCCTACAGGTTTTGGTGTTCACCTGTAGGAGCTGTCGAGTGAAACGAGGCTGCGATCTTTTGATCCTGCCTTACCCCAACGGACTCAACCGCTCCAACGCCTCAGCCACGCCAAACCCATACGCCGGATCAGCCTTCCTGCAGTTATCGATATGGCGCTGACGAATCGCTTGCGGCACGCCGTTCATGGCCCGCGCGGTGTTGTCGAACAGCAGTTGTTTGCGCACCGGGTCGAGCAAGCGGAACAGGTTACCCGGCTGCTCGTAATGGTCCTCTTCCAGCCGATGATCGTAGTGCTGCGCGAAGCCTTCCAGCGGCAGCGGCGGCTCGGCCAGTTCCGGCGAATCCTGCCACTCACCCAGGCTGTTCGGGAAATAACTGGCGGTGCCGCCGAGGTTGCCGTCGGTGCGCATGGCGCCGTCGCGGTGGTAGCTGTGGGCCGGGCAGCGTGGAGCGTTGACCGGGATGTGATTGAAGTTCACCCCCAGGCGATAGCGCTGGGCATCACCATAGGAAAACAACCGCGCCTGCAGCATGCGGTCCGGCGAGAAGCTCACGCCCGGCACCACGTTGGCTGGCGAAAACGCCGCTTGTTCGATCTCGGCGAAGTGGTTCTCGGCGTTGCGATTGAGCTCCATGATGCCGACTTCGATCAGCGGAAACTCGCCGTGGGGCCAGACTTTGGTCAGGTCGAACGGGTTATGCCGGTAGTTGAGCGCCTGCTGTTCTTCCATCACCTGGATGCACAGTTTCCAGCGCGGGAAATTGCCCTGCTCGATGACTTCATACAGGTCCCGCAGATTGCTTTCGCGGTCCTTGCCGACCACCGCTGCCGCCTCGGCGTCCGAGAGGTTTTCGATGCCTTGCTGGCAGACAAAGTGAAACTTCACCCACACGCGCTGGTTGTCACTGTTGATCAGGCTGAACGTGTGGCTGCCGAAGCCGTGCATGTGGCGGAAGCTGGTGGGAATCCCGCGATCACTCATGACGATGGTCACCTGGTGCAGCGCCTCGGGCAGCAGGGTCCAGAAGTCCCAGTTGCTGGTGGCGTTGCGCAGGCCGGTGCGCGGGTCGCGCTTGACCACGTGATTGAGGTCGGAGAAACGCAGCGGGTCGCGGAAGAAAATCACTGGCGTGTTGTTGCCGACAATGTCCCAGTTGCCTTCGTCGGTGTAGAACTTCACCGCGAAACCACGGATGTCGCGCTCGGCATCCGCCGCACCACGTTCGCCGGCCACCGAGGAAAAGCGCACGAACAGCGGTGTTTCCTTGCCCACTGAACTGAAGATATTGGCTTTTGTGTAACGAGTAATGTCATTGGTGACAGTGAAGGTGCCGTAGGCGCCCGCACCCTTGGCGTGCATGCGTCGTTCGGGGATCAGTTCGCGGTCGAAGTGGGCGAGTTTTTCCAGCAGCCAGATGTCTTGCAAGAGCGCCGGTCCACGAGGGCCGGCGGTCTGAATATTAAGGTTGTCGACCACCGGGGCGCCGGTGGCGTTTGTGAGCTTTTTCATGAACTTGATCTCGATGGTTGTCTGCTCTCATCAGGAGCGAAAACCGGCGCGGATCTACGCCCGCGCCGGGGTACATCAACCCTTGAGGAACGCCAGCAGGTCAGCGTTGAGCTGATCCTTGTGGGTATCAGTCAAGCCGTGGGGCGCGCCGGGGTAGATCTTCAGCGTAGAACCTTTCACCAGTTTTGCTGAGGCAATGCCCGCCGCTTCGATCGGCACCACCTGGTCCGCGTCGCCGTGCAGCACCAGTGTCGGGATGTCGAATTTCTTCAGGTCTTCGGTGAAGTCGGTTTCCGAGAACGCCTTGATGCAGTCATAAGCGTTCTTGTGGCCGGCCGTCATGCCTTGCATCCAGAACCAGTCGATCATGCCCTGGGACGGCTTGGCGCCCGGTTTGTTGAAGCCGAAAAACGGCCCGCTGGCGAGGTCGATGTACAGTTGCGAACGGTCGGCCAGGGACGCCTGGCGAATGCCGTCGAACACTTCGATCGGCAGACCGCCGGGGTTGGCTTCGGTCTTGAGCATCAGCGGCGGCACCGAGGAAATCAGCCCGGCCTTGGCCACGCGACCGGTGCCATGGCGACCGATGTAGCGCGCCACTTCGCCGCCGCCGGTGGAGAAGCCGAACAGCACGGCGTCCTTGAGGTCGAGCAACTCGATCAACTGCGCCAGATCATCGGCGTAGGTGTCCATGTCGTTGCCGGTCCACGGCTGGCTGGAGCGACCGTGACCACGACGGTCGTGGGCGATCACCCGGTAGCCTTTGGAGGCCAGGAAGATCATCTGCGATTCCCAGCTGTCGGCGTTCAACGGCCAGCCGTGGCTGAAGACGATGGGTTGGCCGGTGCCCCAATCCTTGTAGTAAATCTCGGTGCCGTCTCGAGTCGTGAACGTACTCATGCGATGTCTCCTTTGCGAGTGTGGGGGTGGATCAAATTGGTGGGGAGGCCATGCGTTCGGCCAGACGCGCCACCCGCTCGCCCAGATGAGCGGCGGTGCAACGGTCTTCGGCAGGTGGGGCAAGGTCGGGGGACTGTTCGACATTCGACTGGGCCATGGCGCCGAGCGAGCTGCCGAGGCGATTCATTTGCCCGTCGAAGGCGCCGGTGCTGGAGCGCGCCGGCAGCAGGTCGAGGCCGACCCAGATCATCGAATGCTGCGCGGCGAACACCGCCATCTGCAGCAAGGTGTTGAGTTTGTCGCCGCACAGGCAGCCGGAATTGGTGAAGCCGGCGGCCAGTTTGTCGCGCCACGGCTGGGCGAGGTAGAACGCCGCTGTGGACTCCATGAAGCCTTTGAATGGTGCCGACGCGCTGCCCATGTAGGTCGGGGCGCCGAAGATGATGGCGTCGGCGCTGTGCAGTCGGTCCCAGTGCTGCTCCACTTCGTCGACCGGAACCAGCAGGCAGGTGCTGCCCAAATGGCGTTGCACACCCTGGGCCACGGCTTCGGCCATGACCCGGGTGTGCCCGTAGCCACTGTGATAAACCACCACCACGTTGCTCATCCCGGCGTCCTCATGACATGTTCTATCCTTGCAGGAGCTGTGCGGGAGCCATGCAGGAGCCGTGTAGGAGCTGTCGAGTGCAACGAGGCTGCGATCTTTTGATCTTGTTCGTAAAAATCAAAGTCAAAAGATCGCAGCCTCGTTGCACTCGACAGCTCCTACACGGCTCCTACACGGCTCCTATACAGCGCCTAAAGGTGGGAGTTTTGGGCGTAGACCAGACGCAGGACGAGTTAAACGTTGTTAATTTTCATTGGCGCGCCAAAAGCCTGAACACCTGCTTTGCGACGGTTGCACCCAATAAACACGGCGCCCGCCCGTGGTGCCTGGTACAGCCGGTCGCAGCGAACACCAGACAGTCACCGGAACCCTCGTTGCGTTACCGGAAAAACCTGACGAATATGCTCGAAAACCGCGAATTAGACGGATGCAAGCAGGAGCGCCACGTTGACCCTTTCCCCCGAGCAGGCCATTCATTTCGGCCCCTACCGGATCTATCCCGGACAACGCCTGGTGCTGGAGGCCGACCAGCCCCTGCGCCTGGGCCGGCGCGCCATGGATATTCTGTTGATCCTGTTGGAACACGCAGGAAACGTGGTCAGCAAACAGCAACTGATCGCCGGGGTCTGGCCCAAAAGCGTCGTCGAAGACATCAATTTGCGCGTGCACATGGCGGCCCTGCGCAAAGCCCTCGGCGACGGCCAGGCCGGTCAGCGCTATATCGTCACCGTCGCCCAGCGCGGCTACAGTTTTGTCGCGCCGTTCTCGCTGGAACCGATCGAGCGGCAGCCCGCGAGCGACAGCATCGAGCCGAGCGCCCATAACCTGCCCGTCCGTCGCACGCGCATGATCGGGCGCCAGTTGCTCGTCGAAAGCCTGGTCACGCAGCTGTCACGCCAGCGCTTCATCACCCTCGTCGGCCCCGGCGGCATCGGCAAGACCACCGTGGCGCTGCGCGTCGCCGAACTGCTGATCGGTCGCTATCGGGACGGCATTCGCCTGCTGGACCTGGCGCCGATCAATGACCCGGCGCTGATCACCGCCCATCTGGCGACGCTGCTGGATTTGTCCCTGCACGACACCGAACCGACGAGCAGCCTTGCCGCGTTCCTGCGCGAGCGACGGATGCTGCTGGTGATCGACAACTGCGAGCACCTGCTCGACGCCGTCGCCCTGCTTTGCGAAAGCATCCTGCGCGCCGCGCCACACGTGCACATCCTGGCCACCAGCCGCGAGAGCCTGCGGGCCGAAGGTGAGTTCGTCCAGCGCCTCGAATCCCTCGATTGCCCACCGCCCATCGCGGTGCTGGACCGCGCCCAGGCGCTGACCTTTTCCGCGCTGCAACTGTTCGTCGAGCGGGCCATGGCCAGCCACGACAGCTTCGAGCTGAGCGACGACGACCTGCCGCTGTTGATTGAAATTTGCCACCGTCTGGACGGTATTCCGCTGGCCATTGAACTGGCGGCAGCGCAAGTCGGCAACTTCGGCCTGAGCGGGTTGCTGACGCAGCTGCAAGGCAGTTTTCGCCTGCTCACCCAAGGCTGTCCGTCGACGCTGGGGCGACACCAGACCCTGCGCGCCACGCTCGACTGGAGTTTCGAACTGCTGAACGCCTGCGAACAAACCTGCCTGCGCCGCTTGGGTGTGTTCAGGGGCGGCTTCACGCTGGAATCGGCCGCGGCGGTGATCGTCGGCGAACACATCGAGCCCGGCGAAGTGTTTGGTTCGATCACGCAACTGGTGGCCAAGTCGTTGCTGAACGTGGAAGTGGGCGACGAAGAAGTGTTCTATCGCTTGCTCGACACCACGCGCAGCTACGCCCTGGAAAAACTCGACCAGACCGTGGATCTGCCGGACACGCGAAAGCGCCACGCCGAGCGCTGCCTGGCCTTGATGCATCAGGCTCAAACCGACTGGGAACTGATCTCCACCGGCCTGTGGATCGAGCGTTACGCTCGCAGCCTGGATGACATTCGTTCCGCCCTCGACTGGGGCTTGAACGCTCAAGGTCCGCAGGCACTGGCGATCCGTTTAACCGCGACTTCGACGCCACTCTGGCAGGAACTGTCGCTGCTCAAGGAACACGGCGTTTACGTACGCAAAGCCCTGGCCTTGCTTGAGGCGGCGCCCGAGCCCTGCCCTCACTTGCAGATGTCCCTCAAACTGGCCCTCGGCAGCTCCTGCTACCACACCCAGGGCGGCACGGCCGAAACCATCGCCGCGTTCGTCAGCGCCAGAACCCTGGCCAAACACAACAACGACGTGGCCGGCCAACTGCGGGCGGTGTCCGGGCACATGGCGGTCAACCTCAGTTGCGGCCATTACCAAATGGCGCTGGAACAGAGCCAGCTGTTCGATCGACTGGGCGCGCAGGGTGACCCCGTGCTGTCGCTGAGCACGCACCGCTTGCGCGTGCTGGCCCTGCACTTTGCCGGCAATCAGCACCTGGCCCGGGTGAATGCCGAACAGGTCATCCAGCGCATGGCCCACAGCGGACACCTCAACCGCTTCACCCACGGTTTCGGCGTGCAATACGATCAGAGCGTGGCCGCCCTGACGATTCTGGCGCGCATCCTCTGGCTGCAAGGTCAACCGGAACAAGCCTGGCGCACCGCCCGCCAGGCACTGGACATCGCGATCCAGATCAACCACGGCACTTCCATTTGCTACACCCTGGCGCTGGCCGGCTGCCTGATCGCCCACTACAACGGCGACAGTAAAACCGCGCGCACACTTTTACAGCTGCTGCTGGAGCAGGCGCAGAAACATTCGGTGCTGCTGTTTTATACGTGGGCGCAACAGTATGCGCGGGTGATTGACCAGGCTGAAGCACCGTCAACCCCAGCACCGGACGCCGGGCTGATCAAGGAAATCATGGTCACGCTGGACACCGCGTTCGTCGATGAAGCCTTGTTGCAACGGGCCGATACGGGGGCGGCGGGATGGAGCACGGCGGAGGTATTGCGGGCCGGGGCCGATGCATTGTTGGCGGAGGATAATCAGCCGCAGATGGATTGCCTGGGTGGACGCCATCGCGAGCAGGCTCGCTCCTGCACGGTCGTCGCAGCCGAGGAGATATTGGTTCGGGCGTTGAATGTGGCCAGGCATCAGGGCGCCCTGGCCTGGGAACTGCGCAGCGCCACCTCATTGGCGCAACTGTGGCAGCGTCAGGGTCGGTATCAGCAAGCCCATGAACTGCTGGCGCCGATCTACAACCGCTTCACCGAAGGTTTTGCCACGCCGGACCTGAGCAAAGTCCGGCGGCTACTCGACGAGCTCCATGGGCAACTGCACGCCTGAGACCCAGCGTGCACGGCTGATGTAATGCGAGTAACGCCGCTCGAACGTGCGCAGGTGGCCGCTGTGTTCGAGCTTCTCCAGCGCATAGGTGCGCGTGGTGTTGAGCAAGCGATATCGCGTTGTGCCGTTGACCTGATCCATCGAGAGCAACGACTTGGCCACCAGGCGCTGCACCAGCGCCGCCAGTGGGTTGGCCTTGAGCACCTCGCAACTGCTCACGCCAATGGCGGCGTCCAGGGTGAAAGACATTTTGAACACCGAGAGGCGCTGCAAAGCGATTTGCTCCAGCTGGGTCAGCCGCTCATAACTCCAGTCCAGCGCGGCTTTAAGGGTCTGATGCCGGGGCACGGCCGTGCGCCGGCCCAGGGTCAGCAACTGAAAACAGTTATCCAGCTGAGCTTGTAAACCGACCAACGCCAGCGCATCGATCTGTGCGGCCGCCAGTTCAATGGCCAGCGGCAAACCGTCGAGCCGACGACAGATTTCACGCACCGCTTTCAGGTCCTGTTCGCGCAACGCAAACCCTTGTTGGCGGGTCCGGGCGCGACTGACAAACAGCTGCACTGCCGAATAGCCCATGGCCTCGGCCACACTGTGCAACACCGACGCGGGTGGCACCGCCAGGGACGGCAAGCGCTGCACCGTTTCTCCCGTCGCCAGCAGCGGTTCACGGCTGGTGACCAGAATCGACAGCCGTGGCGCCGACGCCAGCAAGTCTTCGACCAGGGTCCGGCAGCGCTCCAGCAGGTGTTCACAGTTGTCGAGCACCAGCAACGTGTGCCGTTGCGCCAGCACGTCCAGGGTCGTGCCGACCTCCAGCTCAAGGGTTTGCGTCAGATGATCGACTACGCGCGCAGGGTCATCGAGTGCTGCGAAATCCACCAGCCACACGCCATCTTCATAGTGCTGCAACAGCAATTCGGCCACGCGCAGCGCCACGGTGGTCTTGCCGATGCCACCGGGACCGACCAGGGTCAGAAGACGCCGAAGCGGCAACTGCCGGACCAGACTGCCGACAATCGAATCCCGACCCGTCACGTGCGTGAGTCGTGCCGGCAGGTTGTGTTGATGTTTTTGCACGGCCTCGATCGACACCAGCGAGCCCGCAGGCACCGGGTCCACCGGGGCGATAAAGCTGTAGCCGCGCTGGGGAATGTTGACGATGTAGCGCTGGCCATCCTGCCCGTCGCCGAGGGCTCGACGCAAGGCCGCAATGTGCACGCGCAGGTTGATCTCTTCGACCACCGACGTCGGCCAGACCTGGGCAATCAACTCGTCCTTGCTGACGACGTTGCCAGCACGCTCGACCAGCACCTGGAGGATATCCAGGGCGCGACCGCCCATGCGCAACGGCCGATCACCGTCCAGGATCAGCCGTTGCCGCTGGTGGAATGCGTAGGGGCCGAACCGCAGCACCGTGTCGCTGTTTAAATCTCTGAGGCTGTTCATGCACGTTTGCGTGCTGAAACCTGGCCCGGTTCACAGTGCGGAAATATCCATCGCACCCACCTTCCAGGCTCCCGCACCTCCATTGCAAAGAGTTCACGGGTATCTTGGCAGGCCTCCGTGACGGTACAACTGCCACGGTGGGAGCGTCACGGCCATTGCGGTGCGCACAACGGCCAAGAACGCTCTAGCTGAACTGTTCGCGGTATTGCGTCGGGGTCAGACCGAGTTTTTCAGCGAACAGAAAGCGCATATGCCGCACGCTGCCAAAGCCACTTTTAAAGGCTACGGTCTTGAGTGGCAAGTCGCTGGTTTCCAGCAGGTTCCGCGCGCAGTCGATGCGCGCGCTTTGCAGAAACTCCATGGGCGTCATGTTCACGTCCCGGGCAAACATCCGGGCGAAGTGCCGCGTGCTCATGTTCGCCAGGCTGGCCATGCGTTCGATGCTGAAGGCTTCGTCGAGGTGCTCGAGTACATGGTTCTGCACGCGGGTGATCGGCGTTTCCTGCGGTGCGACGGCGGCCATCAACGGACTGAACTGCGCCTGCCCGCCTTGGCGTTTCATCACCACCAGCAGCACCTTGGCCACGTCCTGGGCGACCTTCTTGCCGTGATCTTCGGCGACCACCGACAGGGCCAGGTCGATGCCGGCGGTGACGCCGCCGGAGGTGATGAGGTTGCGGTCCTGCACGTAAATCTGGTCAGTCTCCACTGTTGCCTTGGGAAAACCTTTGATCAGGCGTTCGGTGTAATGCCAGTGGGTAGTTACGCGATACCCGTCCAGCAGACCGGCATGCCCCAGCACGAACGCGCCGGTGCAGATCGAGCCGTAGCGCTCGGCGCGATGCACAGCGTCTTTGAGCCAGCACAGCAACGGGGGATGTTTTTCGTTGTAGGCGCCCGGGCCGCCCGGCACCAGCAACAGGTCATAGGCTTGATCGGCCTGATCGATGTGCAGATCGGCCTGCACGCTGACGCCGTTGGAAGCGCGCAGCGCGCCATGTTCGGTGCCGAGGGTCGACAGCTCATAGCGGTCATCCGCTGCCAGGTATCGATTGGCGATGGAAAACACTTCCATGGGCCCGGCCATGTCGAGCAGCAGAAAGTCCGGAAACAACACCATAGCCACGGTTTTCATGGGTTCAAAATCACTGAAGTCAAAAGAAGGTCCATCTGCCAAACCCAACCCCCTGTGGGAGCGGGCTTGCTCGCGAAAGCGGTGTATCAGTCACCCAAGATGTTGAATGTGATACCGCATTCGCGAGCAAGCCCGCTCCCACAGGGGTTTTGTGTTCGGGCATTAGAAAGATGCTGTGCATTATGGCCAATGTACGGCGCCAGCGTAGGAGGAAATACCTCATTGCCCGTTCATCACTGTCAACTTGAACGAGACAGTATTTCAATATCCATCTACTTATTGCATCAACCAGTAACCATTAACCTTCTCCTCACTCGGACGAATCAACGTCCCCACAGGAGATTTCATCATGCTGACCCTTCGCAAAGCCTCTGATCGCGGCGCCGCCAATCACGGTTGGTTGAAGTCGTTCCACACCTTTTCCTTCGCCAACTACCGCAACCCGAAAGAGCAGGGTTTTTCCGACCTGCTGGTGATCAACGATGACCGCGTAGCGGCCGGTAAAGGTTTCGGCCAGCACCCGCACCGCGACATGGAGATTTTCTCCTACGTGCTCGAAGGCGCGCTGGAACACAAGGACACCCTGGGCACCGGTTCGGTGATCCGCCCCGGTGATGTGCAATTGATGAGCGCCGGCAGCGGCGTGGCGCACAGTGAGTACAACCATTCGGCCACGCGGCCGGTGCACTTCCTGCAAATCTGGATCGTGCCGGAAGTCAGCGGCGCCAAACCGCGTTATCAGCAAGAGCACTTCAGCACCCAGAAAAAACGCGGGCGCCTGCAACTGATCATCTCCCCCGACGGGGCCAAGGGTTCGCTGAAGGTGCGTCAGGACGCACGGGTGTATGCCGCGCTGATCGATGGCAAGGAAAGCGCCACCCTGGAACTGGCCGCCAACCGCTACGCCTATGTGCACGTGGCCCGTGGCAGCGTCGAACTCAACGGCGTGCAGCTGCAGGAAGGCGATGGTGTGCGGGTTCGTGATGAGCAGGTGCTCGCGTTGAGCAACGGCGTGGATGCCGAGGTGCTGGTGTTTGATTTACGCCCGCAAGAGCTGCCGGAAATGCCATAAAGATCAAGAGATCGCAGCCTCGTTTTACTCGACAGCTCCTACAGGGATTGGCTGCGGCCCCTGAAACACCGCGACAATTTCATCGATTACCGCCCGAACCCGGGCGGTAAGGAATTGGCGTACACCTGTAGGAGCTGTCGAGTGAAACGAGGCTGCGATCTTTTGATCTTCACTCACCGGTACCGGAAAACACCGCAACAATTTCATCAATCACCGCCCGAACCCGCGCGGTATGCCGCAAATCCGCGTGGGTCACCAGCCACACGTCATACGGCACCGGTCGCGTGCGCTCCGGCCACAGCCTGACCAGCCCGTCCCGCTCCCCCATGTACACCGGAATTTCCCCGACCCCGAGCCCCGCCGCAAGGGATCGGCGCACCAGCAGGCTGGAACTCAGACTCGCCACAATCCGCCCACGCCCCAGCGGTTCCGAGACCAGCGTCAGGTCTTTGTTGCCCTGCAGATACGGCTGATACACCACCAGATCATGCCCCTCGAACGCCGACCCCGGCGCCGGCACGCCATGGGCGTCCACATACGCCTGAGAAGCAAACAGGCCCACCGGCCAGCGCGCGATGCGGCGGGCGATCAGGTCCGGGTTGTCCGGCCGGGTATTGCGCACGGCGATGTCGGCTTCGCGTTTGGCCAGGCTGAGAATCTGCGTGGAGGCGTCCAGTTGCACCCGCACGTCGGGGTGCTGTTCATGCAGGTTAGCAATGGCCGGGATCAGGAAATCGATGGCCAGGGAGTCGGTGGTGCTGACCCGCACCAGCCCGGTCAGTCGGTCGTCGAGCCCTTGAATCTGACGCTCCAGTTCCAGCGCTGAATGCTCCATTTTCTCCACGGCCGCCAGCGCCGCCTCCCCCACCGCCGTCAGCGCATAGCCTTCTGAAGTGCGCAGGAACAACGTCGCACTCAACGACTTCTCCAGCGCCGTGATCCGTCGACCGACCGTGGCCTGATCGACCCCCAGCACCCGCGCCGCGCCCCGGAGCGTCGACTCCCGGCACACCGCCAGAAACACCCGTGCGTCATCCCAATTCATGCCCTTCCCCTGCCGATGCATAATCGCATCACCATAACGCAAAATCGCTGCGTTATTGCATCAGCTGTTCAAGATAGTCTGGAGGCCAAGCGGTAAAAACTCACAGGACGTTCCCCATGCACAGCACATCGACCACCCCGCGCAGCGCGATCTGGCTGCCGATCTTCGCCGGCCTCGCCGCCAGCCTGGTCAGCATCGGCCTGGCGCGGTTTGCTTACACGCCGTTGATTCCCTCTTTGATCCAGGCGCACTGGTTTTCCGCCAGCGACGTGGTTTACCTCGGCGCCGCCAACCTCGTGGGTTACCTGATCGGTGCGCTGATCGGCCGGCCACTGGCCAACCGCACGTCGAACAAAACCGCGCTGCGCCTGATGATGCTGGCCGTGACCTTGTCGTTTTTCGCCTGTGGTTTTCCGTTGTCGGTGAGCTGGTTCTTCGGCTGGCGCTTGCTGTCGGGCGTTGCCGGCGGCGCGATCATGGTGCTGGTGGCCGCGACGGTGTTGCCGCATGTGCCCGCGTCGCGCCGAGGCCTGGCCAGCGGTGCGATTTTCCTCGGCATCGGCCTGGGCATTGCCGGCTCGGGAACGATTGTTCCGCCGCTGCTGAGCCTTGGCTTGCAGCAAACCTGGTTTGGCCTTGGCTTGCTGTCACTGGTTCTGACGGCCGCGAGTTGGTTCGGCTGGCCGAAAGAGGCGCATCATCAAGCCGTTGACGTGTCGATCGAGAAAACCACCACGCCGACCGATCCAGGGGTTTACCTGTTGTTCGCCCAATACGCGTTCATGGCCGCCGGGCTGGTGCCGGCGATGGTGTTCCTGGTGGATTACGTGGCCCGCGGGCTCGGCACCGGGCCGCATGTTGGCGCGCTGATCTGGGTGATGTACGGCCTCGGTGCGATCATCGGGCCGGTGAGTTACGGTTTTCTGGCCGATCAACTCGGGGCGAAATTGAGCATCCGGTTGGTGCTGGTGGTGCAGGTGATTGCCGTTGGCCTGCTGTCGATTTCCAGCTCCTTCACGGCGCTGGCCTTGCTGGCCGTGATCCTCGGTTCATTCCCGCCGGGCATCGTTCCCCTGGCGCTGGCCCGGGTTCACGAACTGCTCCCGAACCATCACCAGCAGCAGATCGCCTGGAGCCGCGCCACGGTGTCGTTTGCCACGTTTCAGGCGATTGCAGGGTTTGTGTATTCGGCGTTGTTCAATGCCAGCGGTGGGCAGCATGGGTTGTTGTTTGTGATTGCCGCGGGCGCGATTGTGGTTGCGTTGCTGCTGGAACAGGCCATGCGTTTGCTGAATCGTCGCCATCAGCAGATAGCAGTGAGTTGCCCATGAAGATCAAAAGATCGCAGCCTCGTTTCACTCGACAGCTCCTACATTTGGAACGCGATCCCCTGTAGGAGCTGTCGAGTGAAACGAGGCTGCGATCTTTTGATCTACCGCGTGAAGACGCGGTCCCACTTACTGAACACTTCTCTACAGGACTCCAACATGACGCTCCCCCTCACCATGACCCTGATTGAAATCACCGAACCCGGCGGCCCCGAAGTCCTGAAGCCGCGCCAGGAACCGCTGCCCACCGCCGGCGCAGGCGAAGTGCTGATTCGCGTGCACGCCGCCGGGGTCAACCGTCCCGATGTGATTCAACGCGCCGGCAAGTACCCGATGAAACCCGGCATGAGCCCGATTCCCGGGCTGGAAGTGGCCGGTGAAGTGGTGGCGATCGGTGCGGGCGTCAGCGAATTCATCGTCGGCGACAACGTCTGTGCGCTGACCAATGGTGGCGGCTACGCGCAATACTGCGTAGCACCGGCCAGCCAGACGCTGCCGATTCCTGAAGGCATGGATTGGGTACACGCAGCGGCGGTCCCGGAAACCTTCTTCACGGTCTGGGCCAATCTGTTCGACATGGGCGGCGCCAGCAAGGGCCAGCGTGCGTTGATCCACGGCGGCACCAGCGGCATCGGCACTACCGCGCTGATGCTCTGCCGTGAATTCGGCGTCAAGGCGTTCGCCACGGCGGGCAGTGAGGAAAAGTGTGCGGCGATCCGCAAGCTGGGCGCCGAGGCGATCAATTACCGCGACCAGGATTTCGTCCAGGTCATCGCGGAAAAAACCGCCGGCAAAGGCGTCAACGTAATCCTCGACATCATGGGCGGCTCGTACCTGAATCAGAACATCGCGGCACTGGGCATGGAAGGTCGTCTGGTGATGCTCGGCTTCCTCGGCGGTGCCCGCGCCAACGATGTCGACCTGATGGCGATCATGGGCAAACGCGCGACGATCACCGGCTCGCTGATGCGCTCGCGCACCCGCGAAGAAAAAGCCTCGATCGCCGAACAGCTGCGCGAATACGTGTGGCCGGTACTCGCCGCCGGGCGTTGCCTGCCGATGATCGACAAGGTTTACCCATACACCGACGCGGCACAGGCCCACGCACGGATGGAAGCCGGCGATCACATCGGCAAAATTGTGTTGCAGGTGGACTGATTCAGTAGCCCTCGCCCGCCGATTTTGCGCCACTGATGATCGCAATGCCCGAGCTGGTGCCCAGTCGCGTGGCGCCGGCTTCGATCATCGCCAGTGCGGTCGGGTAATCACGCACGCCACCGGAGGCCTTGACGCCGATGTCAGGCCCGACGGTGCGGCGCATCAGCGCGACGTCTTCCACGGTGGCGCCGCTGCGGCTGAAACCGGTGGATGTCTTGACGAACGCGACCTTCAGCTCACGGCAGATCTCGCAGGCTTTCACCTTCTCCGCGTCGGTGAGCAGGCAGTTTTCCAGGATGACTTTCAACGGCACCTTGCCGCACGCCTGCAACACCTGGGCAATATCGTCGCGCACTTGATCAAACAAGCCGTCCTTCAACCAGCCGATGTTCAACACCATGTCGACTTCCCCGGCGCCGGCAGCAATCGCCCGCTCAGCTTCGAAGGCCTTGGTGTCGCTCAGCCCGGCGCCCAGCGGGAAGCCGACCACCGCGCAGATATTCACGCGTTGCCCGGCCAGACACTGCGCGGCATGGGGCACCTGGCCCGAGTTCACGCACACCGAATAGAAACCGTGTTCGGCAGCTTCGCGGCACAATGCGGCGATTTGCTCGCGGGAAGCATCGGGCGCCAGCAAGGTGTGATCGATGTACTGCGCCAGCGCTTGGGGTTCGAGGTGTGCCATGGAAAAAACTCCTGTTTGTATATTCAAATGCCCCTGCGCCACAATCGAGGGTGATTCGCGCAAAAACGTTACAAAACTCACAAATAATGTTACTTAAATAACATCAACAATCAACCCCGGAATGCCTGTGGACAGTAAAAAAGCCGAGCGTCTCAAGCTGATTCAACAAGCCCTGCAAGACCAGAGCGCCATTCATCTGCGCGAGATGGCGGCATTGCTGGACGTGTCCGAGATGACCCTGCGCCGCGACCTCAGCAAATACACCGACCACCTGCGGCTGCTCGGTGGCTACATCACCAAGATCCACGATGGCAACGAGCCCGGCGATTACCGCGTGGCCGAACAGGACACCCGCCACGTCGAAGAAAAACGCCGCATCGGCAAACTCGCCGCCGGGTTTATCCAGCCGGGCGACACGGTGTTCTTCGACTGCGGCACCACCACGCCTTTCGTGGTCGACTTCATCCCCGACGAACTCGAGTTCACCGCCGTGTGCAACTCCCTGAACGTGCTGCTCAAGCTCTCGCAAAAACCCAACTGCCAGATCGTGATGTGTGGCGGCACGTTTCATCGCAAGAACCAGGTGTTCGAGAACACCACCGAAACCGGCATCCTCGACAGCGTGCGCCTGACCTGGGCCTTCGTTTCCGCGGCCGGCATCAGCCAGGACTTCGGCGTGACCTGCTTCAACTTCAATGAAGTGGAGGTCAAGCAGAAGGTCCTGCGCCAAGCGCAACAGCGGCTGCTGCTGGCCGACCACAGCAAGTTCGACACGGTGCGCACCGCGCATTTCGCCGACCTCAGGGATTTCCACTTCGTGGTCAGCGACAAGAAAATCCCCAAGGCCTACCGCGACGCCATCAGCGCCAGCGGCGCGCAGTTGATCATCTGATCAAGGCCTGTTGCTCCACCGCGCTGAGGTAACCGGTGGTGAAGCTGAAATCAGACGTCGCCCCCGCCGCCAGCGAACGCACATGGCCCTTGGCAGACTCGGCGCGATAGCCTTCCGGTTCGCAGGTGGATGGCAGCACGAACGCTGCCACCTGCTGATCGGGGTTGTGCAAAATCCAGCGTGCGGCGTGGTCGAATTGATCCGGACGGTAGCGCGTGTAGAACGCGGCGCCGTCGGGATGACTCAGCAGAAAATGTGCATGGCCGCTGTCGTCCGCCCGCACGTCGTCGAAGAAAAACACGATTTCGGGATCGTAGAGCTGTGGCTGATCCAGACGCTTGAATTGCTGCGGATCTTTCGCCAGCACCTGCATGTACTCAGTCCAGGCCGGTGTCGGTTTCACATGCGCCGGCACGCTGCTGCGCAAGCGCACCCGCTCGAAACCCAAGGGCTCGATGAAACGAGCGCCTTCGACATAGGCGTAATTCATGTGCGCCATGTACATCAGGTCCATCGGCTTGCCCGCCAGATTGGTCACCTGCAGGGCGATGTCGAACAGCCCTGAATCAGCGCGCAAAGTCACGCTTGGCTTGGCCAGGTATCGGTCACCGAAACCCTGGGCGTATTCATACTCGCCGCCCAATCTCAGGTATTGAACAGCGCTGTCTTCACCGACCTCCAGCCAGGCGCGATCCATCGCTGCGCAAGGCATCTCGCCGTGCAGCGGATGATCGTCCTCGGGACTCGGGCAACCGTTGCGCAGCAGGCCGCTGTGAAACATGAAACAGCCGTAAGTGCCGATCACCGTTGGACTGGGCCGGGGCTGGCTGAACAGGTTGCTCATGGTCAGGTCGCAACCGTCGAACACGGCCGACCAGATCATCTGCCCCAGATACGGCAGCACCACCAGACGGCCACGGCTGTTGGCCAATTCCAGCGCCAGCACGCCACTGGGATAAACCCAGGAACTGACGGTGAACGCCTCCGATTCCAGCAAGGTTTTGCGCGCCTCGCCGAACTGCGACGGCTGCAGATTGATCCGCGTGTTCATGAAGCCACCACCGCACCCACCGGCGCCCGCTCGCTGTCGGAATGGCGCAGGCAGCGCACCGCGTACATCACGATCACGATGAAGCACAGCAACGGCACGCTGTAGGCCAGTTGCATATTGCCGCCGCTGTAATCGGACAGCAGGCCCTGGAAGATCGGAATCACCCCGCCGCCAACGATGCTCATCACCAGCAGCGAACCGCCGACGCCGGTGTCTTCGCCGAGGCCATCAATGGTCAGGCCGTAGATGGTCGGCCAGCACGGACCGAGGAACACGCTGACGCCGACGGCTGCGTACACAGCGGTGATGTTCGGCACCAGAATCGTATAAGCCAGCAAGGCGATGCACAGCACGCCATACACCGCCAACACCTTGGCCGGGTGCAGTTTGCGCATCAGCACGTTGGCGATCAGCTTGCCGACGAAATACGCGGCAAAGGTGGTCAGCAAAAACCACGAAGCACTGCGCTCGTTCATGCCGCCCAACTGCATCGCCAAACGAATGGTGAAACTCCACACCCCGACTTGCGCACCGACGTACAGAAACTGCGCCAACACACCAAAGGTGAAGCGCTTGTTGCGCCACAGCCGCGACAGGCTCTGGCCGAGGCTGGCGGTTTTCGTGCTGCTCGGTTGATTGCCCTTGCACTTCGGGAACCGGGTGATGGCGATCAGGATGAACATCAGCACCAACACCGCGATCATCCATTTGTACGGCAGCAAGGTGGACTGGATCATTTGCAGTTGCTGGACCGCCGCGTCCGAAGCGCTCATTTGCGTGAGCTGCTCGCGGGTCGCGTCGGTGTCCTTGAACATTACGAAGCTGCCGACGTACACCCCGGCCATCGCGCCGAACGGGTGAAAGGTCTGGGAAATATTCAGGCGACGGGTGCCGGTTTCACGCGGGCCCATCAGCGTCGAATAGGTGTTGCACGCGGTCTCGAGAAACGACAGCCCCGCCGCAATCACAAACAGCGCCAGCAGGAACATGCCGTACTTGGCGGTCGAGGCCGCCGGGAAAAACAGCAGGCAACCGAACATGTACAGCATCAGGCCGATGAGGATGGTGGTCTTGTAACTGAAACGGCGAACCACCAGCGCGGCCGGAATCGCCACGAAGAAATAGCCCAGGTAAAACGCCGATTGCACGAACGCAGTCTGGAAATCGCTGAGCAGGAATGCCTTCTTGAAATGCGCGATGAGCACGTCGTTCATGCTCGCGGCCGCCGCCCACAGCGCGAAGATGCTGCAGAGCAAAATGAAGGCGAACCAGGGCGTGCGGTTCAGGTAGAAACCATCGGCCGTCTGTTGGAGCGGAGGCTTTGTCATTGTTGTTCTCCGTGGTGAGTGTCGAGGGGTGAATCAGCTTGATTTCAAGCGCCGAGTTGGCGCTTGAAGTCAGCAAATGCAGTGGCGTCCGGGTAGGAGGTCTGGGTGCCCAGACCGGTGACCGAGCAAGCGGAATACGCCACGGCCTGGGTCATGGCGGCGCGGATGTCGCGGTCGCGACTCCAGTGATGGATGAAGCAGCCAATGAAGGCGTCGCCGGCCCCGGTGGTGTCGCGCGCGGCGACGGACAGGCCGGGGATCTGGAACTCGCCCTCCTCGCCCACGTACAGCGCGCCTTGCTGGCCGAGGGTCACGATGACGTGGCGAATGCCGCTGGCGACCAGTGTCTGCGCGGCTTTATGCGCCGACTCTGGCGAGTCCACGGTCTGGCCGGTAATCAGTGCCAGCTCGGATTCGTTGGGCACCAGGAAATCCAGTTGCGCCAAATGCTCACGGCTGAGGCCCGACAAGGCCGGCGCCGGGTTGAGCAGCACCGGGATGTTGTGCGCGCGGCCGAACTCGATGGCGTGGTAAACGGTGTCGACGTTGATTTCGAGCTGTAGAACGATCAGCGAACACTCGCGCAGTGCCTGGGCCGCCGCGTCGATATCCGCCGGGACCAGATGGGCGTTGGCACCTTTGACGATGAGAATGCTGTTGTGCGAATCGGCCTGGACGAAGATCGGCGCCACACCGCTGGACACGCCGGGCACGCGCTGCACGTAACGGGTGTCGATGCCAAAGCGCTGGAAATTGGCCAGGGTGTTGTCGGCAAACATGTCATCGCCAACCTTGGTCAGCATCAGCACATCCGCCCCGAGCTTCGCCGCAGCCACCGCCTGATTGGCGCCCTTGCCGCCACAGCCGAGGGCAAACCCCGGCGCTTCGAGCGTCTCGCCCTGGGCCGGCATGCGGTCGATGTAAGTGATCAGATCCACCATGTTGCTGCCGATGACTGCGATCTTGCTCATTGCTATCCCACCTTGATCCGGCTGCCAGACTGATGCTGGACGTTGTTGTTTTGTTATTTAAATAACATTATGTGTGATTATTCAATCTTTTTGTTGCGCAGGGTTTGAGGCAAAGACGAATGGCTTTGCGCATGGCTTTAAAGATGTGTGAGTAGAAATGGCCTCATCGCGAGCAGGCTCACTCCCACATTAGAATGCGTTCCCCTGTGGGAGCGGGCTTGCTCGCGAAAGCGGAGTTTCAGTCAATTTAATGCTGGATGTGCCGACGTCTTCGCGAGCAAGCCCGCTCCCACATTAGTTATGGGGCAACGCACGACCGTCGAATTTATCCCCACCGCCCCCACGCATCTGTTAAAACCCGAACTTTCCTTTTCACCCTCCGGGCCTTTGCATGTTTTCAACTCTGATAAGCCGCCTGAGCCGACGCTGGCTACCCTGGCTGTGCATGGCCGCGCTGGTCGTCGGCTTGCCCGTGGGTTGCGGCGTGCTCAAATACAAGGAGCGCGAACTGCTGTTCCGCATCGAGCCGGGCACCGCCGGCTGGTATCGCGGTTTGCCAAAGGATGTTCAGGAATTCGACATCAAGCCTGCCAGCTTCAAGGGCGGGCAAAACCTGCATGCCTGGTGGTGGCCGGCCGCGCGTCGTGATGCGCCGTCGATCCTGTATCTGCATGGGGTGCGCTGGAACCTGACTGGCCAGGCCTTCCGCATCGAGCAATTGCGCGCGATGGGTTATTCGGTGCTGGCCATCGACTATCGCGGCTTTGGCCAGAGCAAGGGTGATCTGCCGTCGGAAGCCAGTGTTTACGAGGACGCCCGGGTCGCCTGGGAGCGCTTCAAGGCGATGCAACCGGACGCCAACAAGCGCCTGATCTACGGTCATTCCCTGGGCGGCGCGGTGGCCATCGACCTCGCGGCAGACCTGGCCGCGCAAGCGAAAAAGGACCACAGCGCGATACCGGTGCGCGGTCTGGTGATCGAGTCCACCTTCACCTCGCTGGGCGATGCCGTGGCGCAAGTGGCCGACAGCAACCTGCCGGTGAAATGGTTGCCGGTGCGCTGGCTGCTGTCGCAGAAATTCGATTCCATCGACAAGATCGTCGACATCGACATGCCGCTGTTGGTGGTGCATGGCCTGGCCGACCCGTTCATGCCCTCGCGGTTCAGCCAGCAGTTGTTCAATGCTGCCAGCGAACCCAAGCGCCTGCTGTTGATACCCGGCGGCACGCACAACAACAGCATGAGCCTGGGCGGCAGCCAATACCGCCAGGCAATCGAGAACCTGATGAAGGCAAAACCGGCGCAGGTGGCCGGATCTAGCGATAACCCCGGGCTTGCAGGTTGAACAACTGCGCATAGCGCCCGCCCGCAGCGACCAGACTGTCGTGATCGCCGCGCTCAAGGATCGATCCCTGATCCAGCACGATGATGTGGTCGGCATTGCGCACGCTGGAAAACCGGTGCGAGATCAGCAGCGTCATTCGCCCTTCCGTGTGTTCGCTGAAATGCTCGAACACCGCCGCTTCCGCAGCCGGGTCGAGGGCTGAGGTCGGCTCGTCCAGAATCAGGATATCGGCGTTACGGCGCATATAAGCGCGGGACAAGGCAATCTTCTGCCACTGCCCACCGGACAGCTCCTGGCCGCCGGCAAACCAGCGGCCCAATTGTGTGGCGTAGCCTCGATCCAGTCCCTCGATGAACGGCGCGGCCATGCCTTCGGTGGCGGCTTCTTTCCAGCGTTGTTCATCGTTGAACGCCAGCGTATCGCCGACGCCGATGTTCTCGCCGACAGAGAACTGGTAGCGGATGTAATCCTGAAAAATCACGCCAATGCGCCGACGTAGCGCGTCTTCTTCCCACGTTTGTAAATCGCTGCCGTCGAGCAGGATGCGCCCGTGATCGGGGCGATACAGACGGGTCAGCAACTTGATCAGCGTGGTCTTGCCCGAACCGTTCTCCCCCACCAGCGCCAGGCTGCGTCCCGGCACCAGGTGCAAGTCGATGCCTTCAAGGGCCGCACGACTCGCCCCCGGATAACGGAAACCAACGTTCTCGAAACGCAAACCATCGCCGGGCACCGCGCCCACCGTGAGATGCCCGGCCTCGGCCACCACCGGTTCGGCGAGGTATTCGTAGAGACTCGACAGGTACAATCCATCCTCGTAGAGACCGCTGATGGCGCTCAAACTGCTGCTCACCGCCGTCTGGCCCTGCTTGAACAGCACCAGGTACATGGTCATCTGCCCGAGGCTGATTTGGCCGTGAACGGTATCGACCACCACCCACGCATAAGCCAGATAAAACGCAGCAGTGCCCAGCAACCCAAGGACAAATCCCCAGCCATCCCGGCGCAAAGTCAGCCGCCGGTCCTCGGCATACAGACGGGCAAACGTCTCGCGATAACGCTGCAACAGCAGAGGCGCGAAGCCGAACAGCTTGACCTCCTTGATGTAACCCTCGTGGGAGAGCAGCGTCTCGATGTAATTCTGCTGCCGACTCTCTGGCGCCCGCCGCGTGAACAGCCTGAACGCATCCCCGGAAAAATGCGCTTCGGCGAAAAACACCGGCAACGCGCCCACCACCAGCAACACCAGCGCCCACGGCGAAAAATGCACCAGCAACACGCCGAAGCTGATCAACACAATCAGGTTCTGGATCAGCCCCAACGACTTCATCACCAACGCCAAAGGCCGCGTCGACGCTTCGCGCCGCACCCGCACCAACTTGTCGTAGAACTCGGAATTCTCGAACTGCACCAGCGACAACGTCTGGGCCTTCTCCAGAATCATCGTGTTGACCTTCTGCCCCAACTGCACCCGCAACAACGACTGCTGAACCGACAACGCCCGCTGCGTCCCGGACAGCAACGCCAGCACGCCAGCTTCAAACAACACATAACGCACTACAGGCCACAACGGCGCACTGCCCTGCTGCGCGTGCAATTGCATGGCGAAAACCACCGCGTCGACGATGCGCTGGCCAAGCCAGGCGGCCAAGGCAGGGAGGACACCCGCGATCAAGGTGGCCAGCACCAGGCCGAGGAACAGCCCGCGAGAAGTGCCCCAGACCAGGAGCAAGGCGCGTCGGGCCTGGTCGAGCAATGAGGTGAAACGGGAAAGTGCCGCAGGCATGGATTGATGAACTCGGCAAATGAGGGTCGCTAATCACGACAATGTCGTCATGGTACTTCAGCTGGACAACTGTAATGGTTGTTCGCATGCCCCATGGAGTTCCAGCCTGGCTCAGGCGCACGTGTTCCCCTGTAGGAGCTGTCGAGTAAAACGAGGCTGCGATCTTTTGATCTTGATCTGCCGCCCATTTCCCAGAGACAGAGCGCACGCATCGCATCGGCCGGGGCAAAGCTACGGCAAGATCAAAAGATCGCAGCCTCGTTTCACTCGACAGCTCCTACACGGCAACGTGTGTGCTTGAGCTCAGGCCAGCCCGTTGGACTACGAAGCGGCCCCAAAAATGGCACCGCTGCACAGCCCGGCATCACTTACTACTTGTAGGAGCTGTCGAGTGAAACGAGGCTGCGATCTTTTGATCTTGATCTGCTGCCCCTTCCCCAGAGGCAGAACGCACGCATTGCGTCGGCCGGGGCAAAGCTACGGCAAGATCAAAAGATCGCAGCCTCGTTTCACTCGACAGCTCCTACAAGGGAACGTGTGTGCTTGAGCTCAGGCCAGCCGGATGGGCTGCGAAACGGCCCCAAAAATGGCACCGCTGCAAACCCCTGCATCACTTATTACTTGTAGGAGCTGTCGAGTAAAACGAGGCTGCGATCTTTTGATCTTGATCTGCTGCCCATTTCCCAGAGGCAGAACGCACGCATTGCGTCGGTCGGGCAAAGCTACGGCAAGATCAAAAGATCGCAGCCTCGTTTCACTCGACAGCTCCTACAGGGGAACGTGTGTGCTTGAGTTCAGGTCAGCCCGTTGGACTGCGAAACGGCCCCAAAAATGGCACCGCTGCAAACCCCTGCATCACTTATTACTTGTAGGAGCTGTCGAGTGAAACGAGGCTGCGATCTTTTGATCTTGATCTGCTGCCCATTCCCCAGAGGCAGAACGCACGCATTGCGTCGGCCGGTGCAAAGCTACGGCAAGATCAAAAGATCGCAGCCTCGTTTCACTCGACAGCTCCTACAAGGGGACGTGTGTGCTTGAGCTCAGGTCAGCCGGTTGGGCTGCGAAACGGCCCCAAAAATGGCACCGCTGCAAAGCCCGGCATCACTTATTACTTGTAGGAGCTGTCGAGTAAAACGAGGCTGCGATCTTTTGATCTTGATCTGCCGCCCATTTCCCAGAGGCAGAACGCACGCATTGCGTCGGCCGGGGCAAAGCTACGGCAAGATCTAAAGATCGCAGCCTCGTTTCACTCGACAGCTCCTACAGGGGAATGTGTGTGCTTGAGTTCAGGTCAGCCGGATGGGCCGCGAAACGGCCCCAAAAATGGCACCGCTGCACACCCCGGCATCACTTATTACTTGTAGGAGCTGTCGAGTGAAACGAGGCTGCGATCTTTTGATCTTGATCTGCTGCCCCTTCCCCAGAGGCAGAACGCACGCATTGCGTCGGTTGGAGCAAAGCTACGGCAAGATCAAAAGATCGCAGCCTCGTTTCACTCGACAGCTCCTACAGGGGAACGTGTGTGCTTGAGTTCAGGCCAGCCGGTTGGGCTGCGAAACGGCCCCAAAAATGGCACCGCTGCACAGCCCGGCATCACTTATTACTTGTAGGAGCTGTCGAGTGAAACGAGGCTGCGATCTTTTGATCTTGATCCGCTGCCCATTTCCCAGAGGCAGAACGCGCACATTGCGTCGGTTGGAGCAAAGCTACGGCAAGATCAAAAGATCGCAGCCTCGTTTCACTCGACAGCTCCTACAAGGGAATGTGTGTGCTTGAGCTCAGGTCAGCCGGTTGGGCTGCGAAACGACCCCAAAAATGGCACCGCTGCACACCCCGGCATCACTTATTACTTGTAGGAGCTGTCGAGTAAAACGAGGCTGCGATCTTTTGATCTTGATCTGCTGCCCCTTCCCCAGAGGCAGAACGCACGCATTGCGTCGGCCGGGGCAAAGCTACGGCAAGATCAAAAGATCGCAGCCTCGTTTCACTCGACAGCTCCTACAAGGGGACGTGTGGCCTGCTCCCCTCCGCCACCATGATGCTGTTGGAAAACACTCACTGGGCATCCTGAAACCGCGCCCGATACCGCCCCGGACTCTCCCCCGTCCACTTCTTGAACGCCCGATGAAACGCGCTCGGTTCCTGAAACCCCAACTGTTCAGCAATGTCACTGATACTCGCCCGACTCTCACGCAACTGCTCAAACGCCACCCCGCGCCGCACTTCGTCCTTGATCTCCTGATACGAACACCCTTCCCGCTCCAGTTTGCGGCGGAAGGTGCTGGGGCTCAGGTGTTGTTCGAGGGCAAACGCCTGCAAGGTCGGCCATTGGCTGTAATGGCTGTTGCGCAGGCGCTGATGGACTTGCGACGCCAGGCCGTGCTGGTTGCGAAAGCGGATCACCAGCCATTGCGGTGCCGTACGCAAAAACACTTTCAGTGACGCCAGGTCCTGGACCACCGGGAGGCGCAGGTAGTGGCTGGCGAATTCGATTTCGGTGCGTTCGGCGCCGAAGGTCAGATTGGGACCCCAGAGCAATCGGTCGTCGCTGAGGGAAACGCGCTCATGGCGAAAGTCCGCGCGGTCGATTGGAATGCGCCGGCCGCCGAGCCAGCACAGCAGGCTGATCATCAACACCAGGAACGTCTCTTCGCCGAAACGGCTGGCGTCTGCGTTTTGCGCGTGGGTGTCGAGGCTGATGATCGCGCGTTTGCCGCGCACGGTCAGGGTGCCGCGAAAGTCGCGCAGGAACAGGGCGAAGTTGGCCAGGCATTGGCGCATGGCTTTGTGCAGATCGGGTTCCTGGATCAAGGCGCGGCAGATCAGCGCGAAGCTGCCGGGCGGCATGCCGTGGGAGTCGAGTCGGAAGAATTCATCGTTCAGTTCGCGGATTTGAATCAGCCACAGTGCAGCGAACGCGCTCGCCGGCACGCGTGCGGTTGGCTGCTCGATCAACGCCGGGTCGATGCCCGCCTCTTCCAGCGCCGCTCGCGAGCGCTGCAGGTTGTGCCCTTGCCCATGGATCATCGCCTGCACGAAGTAGGCCGCCACCGAGTCCTTTTCCCGCATTTGAACGCTTCTCTCCCCATCGCCCGAATGGCAAAAAACACCAGCACCGTTGAACAGTTGCGGCATAGGACAACCGCCCTGCCGGTTCTAGACTCGCGGCCAATAGTACGCCTTCGGCCGTTGCGGCGGCCAAGGTATCGCAGGGTTTGATCGGAAGGACGGCACATGAATCTGCAAAACATTGGCGTGATCGGCGCGGGCACCATGGGCAACGGCATCGCGCAAGTCTGCGCGCTGGCCGGCTTCAACGTGACCTTGATCGACATCTCCGACAGCGCTCTGCAAAAGGCCCTGGCCACCGTCGGCAAGAACCTCGACCGGCAAATTGCCAAGGAAACCCTGACCGAGTCGCAAAAGCTCGACGCCCTCGCCAGGATCCGCACCAGCACCGATTACAGCAGCCTGCAGAACGTGCAGCTGGTGATCGAAGCCGCCACCGAAAACCTCGACCTGAAGCTGCGCGTGCTGCAACAGATCGCCGCGCAGGTCAGCACCGAGTGCGTGATCGCCTCCAACACTTCATCGCTGTCGATTACGCAACTCGCCGCCAGCGTCACCCAGCCTGAGCGTTTCATCGGCCTGCACTTCTTCAACCCGGTGCCTGTGATGGGCCTGATCGAAGTGATCCGTGGCCTGCAAACCAGCGACGCGACCCACGCCCTCGCGCTGGACATGGCCACCACCCTCGGCAAAACCGCGATTACCGCCGGCAACCGCCCGGGCTTCGTGGTCAACCGCATTCTGGTGCCGATGATCAACGAAGCGATCCTGGTGTTTCAGGAAGGTTTGGCGAGCGCCGAAGACATCGACGCCGGCATGCGCCTGGGCTGCAACCAGCCGATTGGCCCGCTGGCGTTGGCCGACCTGATCGGCCTGGACACCGTGCTGGCGATTCTCGAAGCCTTCTACGACGGCTTCAACGACAGCAAATACCGCCCCGCTCCATTGCTCAAGGAAATGGTCGCCGCCGGCTACCTGGGACGCAAGACAGGACGTGGCTTCCATGCCTATGCCTGAGCGTTGCTCGCGCTTCGCCGAGTACCGGGACAAAGTGCTGGAGTTGTTCGCCAGCAAGGGGTTCGGGCAGGTCGGCATGCGTGAGCTGGCCACGTGCCTGGGGCTGTCCCCGGGCTCGTTGTATCACCATTACCCGAGCAAGCAGCACTTGCTGCTCGACCTGATCGAGGAGTTCTACGAGGAACTGTTGTCGACCCTGGGGCGCATCGATCAAAAGGCCTCGGCCAAACGCGACAAACTGCCCAACCTGATTCGCGCACACCTGAATCTGCACCGGGAAATGCCGTGGCATTTTCGCCTGGCGGAACGCGACAGCGGCTGCCTGAACGACGAGCAACAAGCGCGTGTTCGCCAGTTGCGCGAGCAATACGAGCGTAAGTTGCTGAAGATGCTCGGCGCCCCGCCCCGTCTCGGCGAACAGGGTTTGATTGCCGCCGGACACGCCATCGCCAACCTCCTCAACAGCGCCCCCGGCTGGCTGGGGCAGCATCCGCTGGATGAAGCGCAGCGTGACGAGCTGCTGGAAAACCTGGTGACCGGTGCCGTCGAGCGCCTGCTGCGCTCCCCATCCGCCACGCGTGCGGTGGCCTGATTGTTGAGGCAATAAGCCTCGCCTCTTCAATAGAAAAAACGTCTAAACAAACCCGGCACAACCCCGCCTCTAACGCTTTGCTACTTGGAGTCACTTCAAAGGCCAATGTGGGTCTCCAGCCCCACGGTTACCGGGAGCAAAACATGAAAATCAATCCCTACCTCATCTTCAACGGCGACTGCAAAGCCGCTTTCACCTTCTATGAGCAAGCCCTGCAAGGCCAGATCGAAATGATGATGACCTTCGGCGAAAGCCCGGCGCGCGAACATTTTCCCGCGGACCTGCACAACCTGATCATCCACACCCGTCTGGCGGTGGGCGATCAGGCAATCATGGGGTCGGACACCACACCGGATCGCCCGACTGATGACATGAGCGGGTGTTCGGTCTCGCTGAATGTCGACAGCATTGCCGAAGCCGAGCGTGTCTTTGGCGCCTTGGCGGAAGACGGCAACGTGCAAATGCCACTGGAAAAGACTTTCTGGGCGGCGCGTTTCGGAATGCTGGTGGATCGCTTCGGTGTGTCGTGGATGGTCAATTGCGAAAAGGATCAATGACTGTTCATGCATGAAAAAGCCCACCCTGAAAGGGTTGGGCTTTGTGGAAACTCCCGGGCCGTCTGCTACCGTCAACAAGCCACCCCGCCTAGCAGCGACCCTTTGGAGGAAACCACCATGCCTGCTCATGACGCGCTCTGGTCCACCCGTTTGAAACTGTCACTGCTGGCGGGAGGGCTCGCTGCCACCCTTCTCGCGCTGAGTGGTTGCGCCACCGTCGATGCGCAGACCACCGCGTATGTGGGCGTCGAGCATCCTGCGCCGACGCTGCCCAGCGAGGTCGTGGTGTTGCGCACCGAACCGCTTCGTCCCCATGTGCGATTGGGTGAAGTGTTGATCGATGCGAGTGTTGATCCCGCACCGCCTATCACCCAGGTCGAAGAGAAACTGCGGGACGAGGCTGCCAAGCTTGGTGGTGATGCCGTGGTAGTGGTCTACGACCATATCCAGGCGGTGGGTGCTTATGTCAACGGGCCGCTGTGGGCTCGCGATGTACAAACCATCGAGGGGCGCAAACTCAAGGGGATTGTGATCAAGTATCGGTAGATCAAAAGATCGCAGCCTCGTTTCACTCGACAGCTCCTACATTGGGATGCGTATTCCTGTATCGACGTGGGCGCGTGGGGTTGAAACCATCGAGGGGTGCACGCGTATTCCTGTAGGAGCTGTCGAGTGAAACGAGGCTGCGATCTTTTGACGTTGATCTACTACCCCTTCACGCACACCACCTGCCGCAAGGTGTGCAGCACTTCCACCAGTTCGCGCTGGGCGTGCATGACGTGGTCGATGTCTTTGTAGGCCATCGGTATTTCATCGATCACCGATGCATCCTTGCGGCACTCGACGTGGGCGGTGGCGCGGATCTGGTCTTCGACGGTGAACAGGCTTTTCGCCTTGGTGCGGCTCATCACGCGACCGGCGCCGTGGCTGCAAGAGCAGAACGATTGCTCGTTGCCGAGCCCGCGAACGATAAAACTCTTCGCGCCCATCGATCCCGGAATGATCCCCAACTCGCCCTTCTGTGCCGACACCGCGCCCTTGCGGGTGACCAGAATATCCTGGCCGAAGTGCCGCTCTTTCTGCACGTAGTTGTGGTGGCAGTTCACCGCTTCCAGAGCGACTTCAAACGGCTTGCTGATCACTTTCCTCGTAGCCTGAATCACCGCGTGCATCATCAATGCACGGTTCTGTTTGGCGAAGTCCTGAGCCCAATTCACGGCTTCTACGTAATCATCAAAATGCCGGCTGCCTTCCTTGAAGTAGGCCAGATCACGGTCCGGCAGATCAGCAAGGTGCTGGCGCATATCGGCCTGAGCCAGTTGAATAAACAGGTTGCCGATGGCGTTGCCGACCCCGCGTGAACCGCTGTGCAGCATGAACCAGACCCGGTTGGTTTCATCCAGGCACACCTCGATGAAGTGGTTACCGCTGCCCAGCGTGCCCAGGTGTCCGCGGTTGTTGGTATTGGTGAGTTTCGGGTACTTGTCGGTGATCACCTTGAACCGTGGGTTCAGCGCAGCCCAGGCCTGATCGGCCTGTTTCGGAACGCTGTCCCAGGCGCCTTTGTCGCGAACGCCACGGCCAACGGTGCGGCCGTGGGGCACCGCTTTTTCGATCGCGCAGCGCAAGCCGTGCAGGTTGTCCGGCAAATCACTGGCCGTCAGCGACGTACGCGCAGCGATCATGCCGCAGCCGATGTCGACGCCGACAGCAGCGGGAATGATCGCGCCTACGGTCGGGATCACGCTGCCGATGGTCGAGCCCTTGCCCAGATGCACGTCGGGCATCACCGCCAGGTGTTTGAAGATGAACGGCATCTTCGCGGTGCTGATCAATTGCTGCCTGGCTTCGTTTTCTACCGGGACGCCTTCGGTCCAGAGTTTGATCGGTTTGCCGTTGGCGACTTCCAGCAATTGGTAGCTCTGCTTTTGCATGATGTCCGGTATTTTCTCAACTGCCTGCACCGCCATGTGCTTCCTCAAAGAAGTAATCTTTCCAGCTGTCTGCCTTGTTTTTCAGCACGCCTAGCGCTTGCAATTGCTCGGCGTAGATAAAGGTGCGCTGTGGCACCACGGTAAAGTCGATTTCGGGGTCGGCGACAATTTTCTCTACCAAAGGCAAGGATAGTTTCGATTGCTCCACGCGGATATAGGTCTGGGCCGCAGCGGGCTTGTCGGCCTTGATGATTTTTTCGGCCTCGGCCAGCGCAGCGTAAAACGCCTTGTAGGTTTTCGGGTTTTCGTCGTGGAATTTCTCGGTGGTGTACAGCACGTTGAACGTGGCCTGGCCACCCAATACGTCGTAGGAACTCAGCACCTTGTGCACGTTGGGGCTTTGCAATTCCTGGTACTGGAATGGCGGGCTGGAAAAGTGTGAATTGATCTCCGAGCCGCCGGCAATCAGCGCCGACGTCGCATCCGGGTGGGCCAGGCTGATCGAGATGTCGTCAAACTTTTTGTAATGCTCAGCGCCAAACTGCTTGGCTGTTTCGATCTGCAAGGTGCGCGACTGGAAGCCGACTCCCGCCGCTGGAACGGCAATGCGATCCTTTTCAGTTAAGTCCTTGAGGTTTTTTACGTTCGGGTTATTGGTCAGCAGGTAGTTGGGCATCGACCCCAGCGAAGCGATGGCCTTGACGTTTTGTTTGCCCTTGGTCCGGTCCCAGATCGTCAGCATCGGCGGCACCCCGGCTGACACCACATCCAGCGCACCGGCCAGCAGCGCCTCGTTCATCGCCGTGGCACCGGAGATGCTGTTCCAGTCGACCTTGATGTCGAGGCCCTGCTCCTTGCCATGTTTCTCGATGAGTTGCTGATCGCGCATCACATCGAGGATCAGGTAGCCGATGCCAAATTGCTGGGCAATGCTGATTTTGCCTTCGGCCTGAACGCCGGGACTGAGTAATGCACTCACCGCCGCCACAGAGGCGGCCAGCAGGGTAAACGCGGAGCGCTTGAAGGGAGTCGCCATGAAAACCTCAACGTTTTGGGTACGCAGAACCTGTGGGAGCGTGGCTTGCCCGCGAAGAACGATGACGCGTAATACCTGAAAAACCGCGGTGGATTCTTCGCGGGCAAGCCTCGCTCCCACAGGATTTTCGTCGTTACCGGCATTTGCCGAGGCCACAGATGCTGGACTTCGAACGGGCACTTCAGAGCTTGGCGATCGAGACCTCGGTGGACTTGACGAAGGCAATCACCTCGCTGCCCACTTTCAATTCAAGGTCGCGCACCGAACGGGTGGTAATCACCGAGGTGACGATGCCGGACGCGGTTTGCACGTCGATTTCGGACACCACTTCGCCCTGCACGATTTCCTTGATGACGCCTTTGAACTGGTTGCGGACGTTGATCGCTTTGATGGTCATGTTGAGGCTTCCTGTCTGGTGTCGGACACATCCGCATGGATGCGCAGGCCTTCAAAGTGCACCACCCGAACAAACAACAAAAGGAATATATAATTATCTATTTATGCTTTTTAGGAATATCAAGAGCTGCTTGCAAACGGCCTGAAGGTCGGGTTGATTCTCCCCGTAGATAAGAACCAAAAAGAATTAATAAATAGATAATCAGTATTTATCGTTATAAAAATATCCGCGTAGTCTCAGCTCATCCCGTCATTCATCCACAGTGAAGTGCCCCATGAATCCGACTGACAACCTCATCGACTTCGCCAGCTACCGCAAACGCAAACAGGCTCAGCAACGGGCACGGGCCATGTGGGAAATGTACGCACGCAACGCCGGCCTGCAGGCTTATCAGTGGGTTCAGGCATGCCAGTCGACCGAGACACGTCAGGCGTGAACGCGAACGAACCCTCGCGCTTTCTGGCGAGCGCGGACGAACCTGTGCTGGATTTGAATTCCCTGGAGCAACTGGAAGAAGACCCGATCTGCGAGCGGGTCGCGCAGAACCTGCAACGCCTGCGAGGCAAGCGTCATCTGTCCCTCGACGCCCTTGCCCGCCAATGCGGTGTGAGCCGGGCGATGCTCGCGCAGATCGAGTCAGGACGCAGCGTGCCCTCGATCAAGGTGCTGTGCAAAATCGCCAAGGGATTGAAGGTGTCGGTGGCCGCGTTTCTTGAGCATCGGGCCTTCGAAGGTGTGGCGGTGTTGTCGGCAAGCCAGAGCAAACGCCTGGTCAGTGCCAGCGGCGCGTTTGTCAGCCGCGCGTTGTTCCCTTTCGACGTAGCGCGCCAATCAGAGTTTTACGAACTGCGGCTGAGCCCTTTGGGGGAGGACGTCTCCGAGGGTCATGGACCTGGTGTCCAGGAGAACCTGGTAGTGGCTCAAGGTGTGCTGGAAATCAGCGTCAACGATGAGCGCTATCTGCTTTCCACCGGTGATTCGATCCTGTTTTATGCCGACCAGCCTCACCGCTATCGCAACCCGGCGGACAGTGAAGCGGTGGCGTATCTGGTGGTGACCTACCCGGAACGCCTGGACTGAAAACACCGAAGCCGTGCTCCTACGAAGATCAAACGCAAAACGCCCGGCTAATCCGCATTAGCCGGGCGTTTTGATGACTGCTTAGACGATCAGCAGGTGCAGCACATCAGCGGCATGCCATTGCAGCTCATCATCATCGGCATGCTGCAGTCGTTCATCATTTTCATCATCAGGGCGCAGCAGTTTTTCATCATGTCCATGTTCATGCCGGCCATCGGCATGATTTTGCACATCATGCAGTCGGCCATCAGGGTGCATTCCATCACGCACTTCATCGATGGCATCGGCATGCCCATCATCGGCATTGGCATCATCATGTTCATCATCGGCATGGCCATGGCCGACTGAGACATGCACATCATGCTCATGTTGCCGCAGTGCATCATCATTGGCATGCCGCAGTTCATCATCATCTGCATCATTTCAGCGCTGTTCTTGAACATGGCCATGTCCATGCCAGCGGCCGGCATCATCTTGCACATCATGCCGTCGTCCATCATTTCGCAGCTCATGGTCGCCATCATCATCGGCATGCCCATCATCGGCATCATCGGCATGTTGGCGTTCATCGGCATTTGCATCTGCATGGCGTTCATCATGGTGTGGCTCCCTGAAGGATTGATAGTTGGACAAAGCTGATGGAGCGGATTCTAAGCAATGGCCCACTCACAACAAGATGGCGATCAAACAGCTGGAATGAATGCTGAAGCAACGCAAACGGAATCAGCTGGACACTCATGTCTGTCACAACGAACAGGTGGCTTGGATGACAGACGCCAAGCGAGTCGCAACGTGCTTTCCATGGTTATGGATATGCGCCAGAAGCCTATATAAATAACCGAAGGAAATAATCGTTCTAACCAGCGTCATCTATTTGCGCGCCCATGCCGGGGCTGAAAAAAATGTCCGCGACAACCACTCGTCGCATATCAAAACCTGGCGCGTATCTGGCGGCCCTGTCTGGCTTAGCGATTGCACAAGCCGGTCTTGGCAGCCCCAGAACGACGTAATTCTGACGCGGCAGCCATCTAATCAATGCTTGGTCAGTCCCCCCGGAGATGTAACGTGTCAACTCTCAATGAAATCGCAGCGAACCACGCGAGAAAAATGGCTATGGCAAAGGCAGAAGAGTCGACCGGGCTGAGTGAGCGACACCTTCAAGTAGTCGGCAGCGTTGAAATCCGCACCCCCGATGAACAACCGCACGTTGCACTGCACTTCATCGGTGTGGCGCAGGACAGCCACCTCGCCCAGGTGGCCGGCTACTAACGCTGACCCTGACGAAAAAAACCCGGCGCAATGGCCGGGTTTTTCTTTAATTCTTTGTGATCTACCTTATGCCCCCCGCGATTTGCGCCGACGCGGCCTAAACTCAACTGACCACAAGCTTGCCGGCGATTGGCGGATGAGGCACTGCGATGTTCGAAATCTCAGCGATGACGCGGGTGAAGCGCTTCGCCGCAAACACGGTTGGCCGGGATTTCGCCGTCGGCGACATACATGGCCACTTCACTCGGTTACAGGGTGCTGTGGATGCAGCCAGATTTAACCCCACGGTTGATCGTCTGTTCAGCGTTGGCGATCTGATTGATCGCGGGCCCGAGTGCCGTGACGCGCTCAATTGGCTGGCCAAGCCATGGTTCCACCCAGTGTGCGGCAACCATGATGATTACGTGATTCACTTTGATACCTGCGACGTTGATAGCTGGATCTACAACGGCGGCTTATGGTTTACGGGCCTGTCGCTGTCCGAGCAGAAAGAGTTCGCAGCGAAGTTCGCCGAGTTGCCTATCGCGATTGAAGTCGAAACAGCCCATGGCCTGATTGGCATCGTGCATGCCGATTGTCCGTTTCCATCATGGGGGCAACTGCTCGTTGCACTGAAATCGCCAGAGAGCAGCGAGCGGCTGATGCAGGTGCAGAACCGCTGCATGTGGTCACGAAGCCGGCTCGAGTGGCGGGAGATGCAGGGCGTTGAGGGGTTGCGCGCGCTGGTCGTTGGGCATACACCCGTTCGTAAACCCGTCAGGCTTGGCAATGTGATTCATATCGACACGGCTGGCTGGAAGCCGGATGTGGGTTATTTCACCCTTTTGGATCTCGATACGCTCGAAGCTGCGGCTTGACGTTTTTTTGTCAGTTCAGGTGTCGCGCTCTTGTACCGCTCGTCCTGGCATCAGCACGTTCAACCGCCGCGCTCTTCAAATGCATACATCCACTCGCACGGTAGGCGCAAAAAATGAACAACAAAATTGCCGCTCTTATGCTCGCGGGACTCCTGTCGGTCTGCTCGCTCTACTCTCTCGCGGCCGAGAAGGTCACGGAGGACGCAACTATCCCACCGAGTGCCCTCCCGGGGCTTAACCAGGGGGGAGAGTCCAACAAGGAAAAGGCAGACAAAAAGGGTGAGGAAGCAGCAGGGTCTAATTCTGGTGCGGAGTCGGAGGAGATTGAAAAAGATGCCGCCAGCTCGAGTGGATCGGGCAATGAGGGAACAAAGCCGAAGCAGTAAGCGGTGAGCCCCTAGTCCGCATTAATGGAGCGTCACAACCCTGCGACTTTCGCCAATCCTGATTCGATCCAGTGCTCGGTTCAGAGAGTCCAAGGCATCGAGGAGGGCTTTCGCCTCAACTTCCCGGCCTTCGCCCCAAAGGCGTTCTGCCATTTTGTTCAAAGCCTGGATGGAGCGCTCGATTTCAGCAGCAGTCGCTGCTTTGCTTTCCGGTTGTTTCTTCGGCATTGAGTAACCCTTTTGCCGGGAGGTGTTTGCTTCAGTTGCCCGCTCAAGCGTATCGACCACTGGAACGCACTAATCTGATCCGTTGAGCTTATAACGCCAGCCACGGCTGTCTTTCTGCTCTGGTGCAGTTTATCGAGATCATACGCTGGTGGAGGGCTATGGCCCTCGAAGGCTGTCGAGACTGGAACAGTGACGAAACGCCCATCGCATCGCCAGAGCCCAGCAACTCGAAGAGATACATGTTACTGAGGTTCTTGCATTGCTCCAGGCGGTCAGCTTCGGTCGTGGGCATTGGCACCGCGTCGACCTGCTTCTCAAATTCAGTCTTTTCCTTTGGGGCGCTGCTACATCCCAAGAGAAACGTCGCCAGCAAGAGGCTCGCAATGTGAGGTGTGCATATCTTCAATTCCATTTAAGTCCGGCGCCGATGCATTAATCTTTACTTGGACCGAATCACGATCGTCGATGCGATCATGTCGCCCAATCGTTTCCGCGAGCCAAAAAAAATGAATATCCAGTCAAAAATACTCAGGAAAGGCGTTGTGATGTTTCGCATGAAAGATTGATAGAGATTACAGCTGAGGTAGCTGCGCTCATCAATCACTGACATGCCCAGCAACTTTTTGCCAAGGCTTTGGCCGTTCGGCATTGCATCGGAAAACAGGTAATACGCCACGCCTGAGCCGAGAGCGAGCGCGCCGACCACAGTTGACGGCAAGCCAACAAAATCGGCTGATCGCCCTATGAAGAAAAAGAGAAATACAGTGATAAAGGAGTCAATCATTTGCCCTCCCCATCGACGCCCCAGACCAGCCAGGTTCTTGGGCTTCTGATACTCGCCTTGGGTATTGCTGACTTCCATGCGTTGACACTCCGTTGGTATGTGGATCAGAGATATCGGCGCCGCACAAAGAATATTTAGCGTACGCGAGCGAAGCGCTGGAAAACGGTGGGCCAAAGTTTGGTATCAGCAACCGATTCGCATGGACCGGTACTTATAATTTTGAAGAGGAAGCAGACGTGAAAAATCGAGGAGTCACGCAAATCTCACGCACATGAAAAAGGCCAGTGCTGCGAACACTGGCCTTAGTCATCAAATTATATGGTCGGGACGGCCGCATGACCTACGCCGCACCGGCGCGACCATGATGCAGGCTTTTCGCTGCTTCAGTTGACCCTTTGTTGACAGGACGGATCTTGAACCAGATGGAGTACATCGCTGGCAAGAACACCAGCGTCATTATGGTGCCGACGAACGTGCCTCCGATCAGTGTGTAGGCCAGCGTCCCCCAGAAGACGGAGTGTGTCAGCGGAATGAACGCCAGGATGGCGGCGAGTGCTGTCAGTAGTACCGGGCGGGCACGTTGTACCGTGGCTTCGACCACTGCGTGAAAGGGGTCCAGCCCTTCTTGCGCGTTGTGATGGATTTGCCCAATCAGAATCAGCGTATTGCGCATCAGGATGCCTGAAAGTGCGATTAGACCGACCAGCGCGTTGATACCGAACGGCTGTTGGAAGATAAGCAATGTCGGCACCACACCAATCAACCCCAGTGGTGAGGTGAGGAACACCATGATCATCGCCGAGATCGAACGAACCTGCAGAATGATGACCAGCAGCGTCATGGCAATCATGATCGGAAATAACGGCAACATCGCTTTACCGGCCTTGCCCGACTCTTCGATTGCACCCGCCTGCTCAATCCGGTAGCCGACAGGCAGCTTGTCGATGACAGGTTGCAACGTCTTCGAGATCACGCTCGAGACGTCCGGTGGCTGCAAACCTTCGGCAATGTCGCCACGCACGGTGATGGTCGGTGTGCGGTCACGACGGCGGAGGATCGGATCCTCCATACGCACATCGACTGCTCCCACCTGAGACAACGGAATCCGCTGACCCGCCGTACCGACCAGCGTAAAGCCTTCTATCTTGGCGGGATCGAGCCGGATATCACCCGCTGCGCGGCCCACCACCTGTACCGAGCGAATGTCTTCACGAACCGCGGTGATCGGCACTCCGGCCAGCAGAAACTGCAATTGCTGCGCGACTGAATTTGACGTCAACCCCACCGCCTCCAGGCGATCCTGATCCAGAGCAAAATGCAGCGTCGGCGTCAGCGGCCCCCAATCGGTGTTGACGGTTCTCATCATCGGGCTCGACTGCAACACGTCCTGTACCTGGCCGGCAATCTCGCGCAACGTTGACGGATCCGGCCCCATTACCCGATAGGCAACAGGAAATGGCGAATACGGACCAAATACAAGCTGAGTCACCCTGACCCGCGCTTCTGGTGCAAGTCCCTCAGCCGCCGCTTCGCGGATACGGAACTTGAGGGCCTCACGCGCCTCTTGGCTGTCCGTCAGCACCACAATCTTCGCGAAGGACGGATCAGGAAGTTCCGGCGCCATCGCCAGATAGAAACGCGGCGCGCCTTGCCCGATGTAAGCGGTGACGATTTTTGCCTCAGCCTGCTGTTGCAGCCAGGCCTCTATCTTGGCGGTGGTGGCGCTGGTCTGCTCAATGGAGGTGCCATAAGGCATTTGTACTTCAATCAAAACCTCTGGACGGTCCGAGGTCGGGAAGAACTGCTTCTTGACCAGGCTCATGCCGAGGATCGCCACGACAAACGAAGCGATAACAGTGCCGGCTACCAACCATTTGCGAGCGATGACCCACGTCAAAATCCGGCGGAAGCGGTTGTAGTTAGGAGTGTTGTAGATGGCCGCGTGACCACCCTCGACCTGCTTGATGTCCGGCAACATCTTCACGCCCAGGTACGGGGTAAAAGCTACCGCGACCACCCAGGAAGCAATCAGGGCGATGCCCACGATCCAGAACATGTTGCTGGTGTACTCGCCGGCTGTCGACTGCGCGAAGCCATTGGGCATAAAGCCGATAGCGGTCACCAGCGTACCGGAGAGCATCGGCGCGGCGGTATGACTCCAGGCATACGCTGAAGCTTTGATGCGGTCGTAGCCCTCCTCCATTTTCACTACCATCATTTCGATAGCAATGATGGCGTCATCCACCAGCAGTCCGAGCGCGAGAATCAACGAGCCGAGGGTAATACGATCAAAGTTCTTTCCAGTGGCCGCCATCACCACAAACACCACCGCCAACGTCAACGGCACAGCCGCAGCGACCACAACCCCTACCCGCCAGCCCATGCTGAGAAAACACACAAGCATCACCACCAGCAGCGCGACGAAGAATTTGACCATGAACTCGCCGACCGCCGAGCTGATATTCACGGATTGATCAGTGACCTTGGAGAGCGTCATGCCCAACGGCATGCCTTGATTTATCTTGACCGTCTCCGCGTCCAGCGCCTTGCCGAGGTCAAGACCGTTCCAGCCCTCGCGCATCACGCCCCCCAGCAACAAGGCCTCCTCACCGTTATTGCGCACAAGAAAGGCTGCGGGATCTTCATAACCACGTTCGATCGTCGCCACGTCAGAGAGTTTGAGCGTGCGCCCCTGAACGGCAATGGGCGTGTCACGAATCTTCTGCACCTTATCGAAGGCGCCATCCAGCCGCAGGAAGACCTGAGGCCCATTGGTTTCGATGGAACCGGCGGGCGTGAGCACGTTTTGATTGTTCAGCGCGGCAAAGATGTCCTGTGGAGAAATGCCCAAGGTGGCCAGCCGATCATGGGAAAAAGAAACAAAGATACGTTCGGGTTGCTCCCCAATAATGTTGACCTTCTTCACGCCTGGCACATGTAACAGTTGTTGGCGCAACGACTCCGCATCACGCACCAAAAGTCGCTGCGGCTCGCCTTTGGCTTTCAAAGCGAACAGCGCAAAGGTCACGTCTGAAAATTCGTCGTTGACCATTGGCCCGATGACTCCCGCTGGCAGTTTGCGGGCCTCATCGTCGAGCTTTTTACGCGCTTGATAGAACTCTTCCTGCACTTGTGAGGGCGGCGTGCTATCGAGCAATGACACCATCGTGAAGGCGAGGCCGGGACGGGTGTAGGTTTCAGTGCGGTCGTACCATTTCAGTTCTTGCAGGCGTTTTTCGAGTGGCTCTGCTACCTGATCCTGCATCTCCTGCGCCGTGGCGCCCGGCCAGGCAGTAATGACTGTTAACTGCTTGACCGTAAACGGAGGATCTTCCGCACGGCCCAGTTGAAAGAACGACAAGATGCCCGCGACGGCAATCAGGAAAATCAGAAACACCGTGATGGAGCGTTCACGAACGGCGATCGCAGAAAGATTGAAGCGACCTTCGCTCATGGACGACCCCCGGCAACTTTGGCGTCATCCTGTTGAGGCAGTCTCACCTCTTCACCCTCGCGCAACAGGTGCGCACCTAACGCCACGATCTGCTCGCCGACCTTGAGATCGCCTGCGACTCGCGCTGAGTCGTCGCTCAAGCCCAAGACTTGAACAGGCCGCCAAGCCACCTTCGCAGGTGCGCCGACGATGACCCACACGCCAGTGCCTTTACCCGGGTCATAAACGGCAGCAATCGGCACCTGCATCGATTTTCCCTGCGCGGCGCCCTCAGCGATCCGAAGCGTGACCGTCGAACCTATCGGTGCATTGGCCAGCGCCCCCTCAAGTACATACCGCGCCTCAAAGGTGCGCGTCATACGGTCAGCCGAATCAGAAAGCAGCCTCAGCCTCGCTGTAACTGCGCCTGTGGCACTGCCATAAAGCGTCGCCTGCGCGGTGGATCCTGCTGCGGGACGCAACGTCTCGGGCAGGTGCACGATCGCTTCGCGCTGACCTGCCCGCGCCAATCGAACCACGGGCTCCCCTGGGCTGACGACTTGCCCGGGCTCGGCAAGCGTCTCCACCACAACACCGTCGGAATCGGCAAACAACGCTGCATAACCAGAAGCATTGCGGGCTACATCAGCCTGCGCTTCAGCGGCGCTGAGTTGCGCCTTCGCGGTATCCGCTGCGGCTTTGATCTGGTCGTAAGCCGATGCAGAAATAGCGCCTGCGGCGACCAGGTCGCGATTTCGAGCCTCGTCATCTGCTGTTTGCCTGGCTCGGGCCCGAGCGGCTATGACCGACTCTTGCCGTGCACGCGCCTGCAACCCCAGGTCGATGGGATCGAGGCGCATAAGTGGCTGACCACGATTAACGGTTTGACCGGTATCAACCAGACGCTCAAGCACCTTGCCTGATACCCGAAAACCCAGGTCGACCTGGACGCGGGCAGCCACGACCCCCGTGAAAGAACGCGAGGCATCGGAGGAACCCTGAACCGCTGCGGACCTGACCAGAGGAGCATGCGTGCGCGGATCTTCAACGGTGGAGGAGTCGCCACATGCCGTCAGGACGAGAGGCAACAAGCAAGCGGCAATGGGGAAAGGTCGAAGCCGGCGCATAGGTTCCCTTATTTGAAAATAGGTCGAGCGTCATATTCTCAATGCGGTGACCATCTGCGTCAATGGTCACCAATCTTGAAGCGTCAAGCTTCTCAAGGCGAGATTAGAAAACACTATGAATACTGGAGTGAAACGGACTTAGCTCAAATCACGTCAATTGACAGAGTGTGACCACTACGTATTATGGTCACAAACATCCTCTATTGAAGGAATCTCAATGCCTCCCCTCCCTCCAATTGCACTTTTGGTCAGCGCCGGTTTATTGGCAGGTTGCGCGGTCGGTCCGGATTACCATCATCCAGACGCTCCGCTGTCGGATCGTTACTTGGGCCAGCCTTCTGTCGAACAGCGGCGTGGAGCGACGCCGACCAGCCTTGTAGCCTGGTGGGAAGGCTTTGGAGATCCAGTGCTAACCGACTTCATCTCCAAGGCGCTTGAGCAGAATCTGGACCTGGCGCAGGCGTCGGCGCGAGTCACTCAGGCGCGGGCCGGACTAGGTGCTGCAAACGCCGCGTTACTGCCCTCGGGAAATATCAGCGGCCAGGCCGCGCGCTCCTACCAGTCAATCGAGACGCCACTCGGCCAGGTGTTGAATTCAACACCTGGCTATGATCGGTACGGAAATTCCTACGAGGTCAACCTCGATGCCAGCTGGGAGGCAGATGTCTTTGGCGGCCTGCGACGCGGACGCGAGGCCGCTCTGGCCGAGTATCAGGCATCCCGGGCGGGCGTCGCGGCGACACGATTGGCCGTCGCAGCGCAGACCGCCGACATCTACATCACTGTCCGCGGATTGCAAACCCGGCTGGACATAGCGAATCGACAAGTCAAAACGCAGCAGGAGCTACTGGAGAAAGTCCAATTGCTCTACAGCAAGGGGCTCGCCGCCAACTATCAGATTCGTCAGACCGAGGGGACCTTGGCGCAGGTCCAAGCGACAGTACCGGCCCTGCAGACCGGTCTGGATGCGGCGATGAATGCACTGGATGTCATGCTCGGCACGCCACCAGGCACCCACCGCACGCAACTGACAATGGCGGCAAGCATCCCTGTGGCGCCGCCGTTGAAGGCGATGGGAACGCCGGCTGATTTGCTGCGCCGCAGACCGGACCTGATTGTGGCTGAGCGCCGTCTTGCGGCTTCAAACGCACGCATCGGAGAGGCGATTGCCGAGTACTACCCGAAGTTCTCCCTTAGTGCATTGCTGGGCAGTGCCACCGCTGTATCCGCAGGCAATCTTTTTACCGGCGGCGCCAGCCAATCGGCGGGCGTACTGGGACTGCGCTGGAGACTCTTCGACTTCGGTCGCATTAACGCCCAGATCGACCAAGCCAAAGGACAGGAAGCCGAAACCCTGGCCGCTTACCGTCAATCTGTTCTGCGTGCTACCGAGGATGTCGAGAACGCAATCTCCTCACTGGTGAATAGCGAATCTCAAGCAACCATCCTCGCCAAGGGAGAGACGTCTCTTACTCAGGCTCGCCAATCGTCATTCATAGCCTATGAGAAAGGCACGGCCAGCCTGATCGATGTCCTGCACGCTGACGAGACGCTGCTGCAGGCTTCCGACGCGCGGGCACAAGCACGAACGGAATCTGCACGAGCGGCGGTAGCAGCATTCAAGTCACTTGGTGGTGGTTGGCAACCTTGGGATGTCACAGTGACAAATCGATGAAGCTTGAGGGGGAAAGCCCCGAGATGCGTTCTTAAAAGTCGGGAGGCAAGGCTTACTCCCGACCCGGCATCTATCGTGTAACAGCACTCAATCAGAAGCGGTAACTCACAGAAGTCCCAAGCCCGCTCGCACTGTTCTTATATTTGGCACTGTATGCACCTCTGGTCGCCGAGGTGTCGTTGATCTGAACGCTCTCCTCCCACAGATAGGAATAGGCGACATCTATCGTGACATTGTCCGCCGGCGTCCAGCCAGCACCGAAGCTGACAACCTTCCGGTCGCCCGTAGGAATGCGCGGTCCACGATTGGTGTTGTTGGTGGGCGACTGGTCAACTGAAAAGCCTGCGCGAAGCACCCATTGGTTGTTCAGTTGATACGCCGCCCCGATAGCGTGAGCCCACGTATCGTGCCAATTCTGCTCTTCGGTAATGGTGCCCAACGCGCCGCTCAACGCAGGGGGCAAACCGGTGTTCTCGATGGTTAACTCTTTGAAGCGACTCCAGCGAGTCCAGGTACTCCCCAAGTAGACGGTCCAGTCGTTGTTGAGCTGATGAGTCACCGAGAAATCCACGGACTCTGGAGTATCCACATCCAGCGAAGCGTCATAACTGCGGCCACTGACCCCCAACACGCTGAAGATGCCGTCAGTGACCTTTGTCTTGGCATCCAATTTATAACTGACCTTGGAATGGTAGGTCATGCCCAAACGGGTTTGATCTGTCGCCTGCACCAGAATACCGGCGTTGAAACCGACGGCCGTGTCGTCACCCGTGCTTTTGAGTTTTCCGTCATTGCGACCAGGGCTAAGTGGATTGGGCACCATACCGGACAGCTCACCGCTGATTCGGTTGATGGTCGGACCGAACCCGATTGAAACTCTATCGTTGAAGGCATAGCTGATAGTGGGCTGGAACGTGAGGGTCGTGACCTCGCTTTTGTTAGCGTAGTAACGCCCGGCGAAACCACTGCCATAGTCAGTCATCAGACCAAAAGGCACATAAAAACCAACACCGAACGCCCAATGCTCATCGATGGGTTTGACGTAGTACCCCATAGGAACGGTGGTGGTTGGCACCATGTCGCCATCTTCCTGGCCACCGAATGTGCTGCGGGTATGGTTTATGTCGGACTTGGCAAAAAGCGTCGCAGCTCCCACGCCGACCTGCTCTCTTTTCAGGCGAGACATTCCCGCGGGATTACCAAACACCGTGCTCGCATCTTCAGCAGAAGAGGAGCGACCGGCAAACCCCGAACCCATCCCGCTGATGCTCTGTTCATTAAGAGCGAAGCCGCTTGCAAAAACGTTTGAGGATGCGAGCAAGACAGCAAGGCCACATGGGCTCTTGAGCACTATTTTTTTCATTGTTTGGACTCTATGGAATCACTGAGATGACGCAGTAGATGCGACGGACCGCCATATTTATTCATGTGACCAATTCAGTCAATGGTCACAACGCATATAAATAAAGGCCCTTCGCCGAATGGCAGAAGGGCCAAGTGAAAAGACGTTTGATGAACTGTTGCTTACCCGGGGAGCCGTAAACCTCTAGCCGAAGGTCAAGGCATGAGGCTGCGCAAGATGAGGTTGGAAGTGAGCATGGGCGCCTCCTCGACGAAATCGAGGTTGTACTGCAGCAGCAAAGGGTTGACGAAGGGTCGCAGCGCGAGATGTATCGCTTCTACTGTTTCATCCAGCGGAGTCTTGCGTTCAAATTCGCCAATCTCTCGCCCCTCCCGAACGATTTGTGACACGAAGCTTTTGATCTGTGTGTCATAAGCCTTTGTACTGGGCCAGCTTTCCGACGCCGCGAACGCTGCGATGTCATAGAGTTTTCGATCGTTAAAGAACAGATTCACACCTGTAGCGATAACAGTTTTGACCAAACGTCGAAAGCGCTCCGTAGGAGACAGGCCTTCTACATTGATAGCCTGTTCCACAGTCGCGACGATTTCTGCCAGACAATTAGCGCAGATGGCCTCACCGATTGCTTGCTTGGAATCAAAGAACTTGTAGATGTAAGCCTTGGAAAACCCGATGGCCTTGGCCAGGTCGGAAACCGTGGTTTTGCCATAGCCGTATTGACTGAAGTGTTCGTTGGCCGCAGCAACAATCTGATCTCGAATGTCGTGATCGGCTGGGCCACGGAAGCTGGGCGAAGATATTGATGGCTGATTCATGGGAATAGCTTACTCACCCTATCGAGGACTTACAAATTGTGACCAACAGGAAATATCGTCACGAATCGAACATTCGGAAACCATAGCTGATCAGATTTGAAATGGGCTGACGTTTGAGTCATCGAACAGGGCGGATTAGCGCTCCACGAGTTCGTCGCTAATGCTAATTAACCCGCGCCTCGCTGGTAACGAAGTGGGCTGTACTGAATATCAGCGAAATCACCGGGTAGTTTTACTCGGTTTTTGCGCAGACACAAAAAAGCCGATCCATCTGATCGGCTTAAGTGTCTGATTTCACTCAGGAATAATGGTCGGGACGGAGTGATTCGAACACTCGACCCCTAGCACCCCATGCTAGTGCGCTACCGGACTGCGCTACGCCCCGACTAGGCGTGAAACTCGTTCCTCTCCTCGAAGAACGCTCAAGAATATATCGCAAGCTTTTGAAAACTGGAAGTATTCAAAAGCAGGAAATTATTTCTTGAGGACAACCAACACGTCTTCCAACTCGGCAATCATCTGCCGAATCATCTGTTTGTATTGGGTGGTGTCGTCTTTGGCTTCGTCACCAGACAAACGCAAACGCGCGCCGCCGATGGTGAACCCTTGATCGTAAAGAAGCGCGCGGATCTGCCGGATCATCAGCACGTCCTGGCGCTGATAATACCGGCGGTTTCCGCGGCGTTTGACGGGGTTGAGTTGAGGAAACTCCTGCTCCCAATAGCGCAGCACGTGCGGTTTTACTGCACACAGCTCGCTGACTTCACCAATGGTGAAGTAGCGTTTGCCTGGGATGACGGGTAGCTCGTCGTTATGACTTGGTTCCAGCATAAGCCTCAACTCGGGCCTTCAACTTCTGCCCTGGACGAAAGGTGACCACACGGCGAGCCGTGATCGGGATTTCTTCACCCGTTTTCGGATTGCGGCCAGGCCGCTGGCGTTTGTCCCGAAGGTCGAAATTGCCGAAACCGGACAATTTGACTTGTTCGTTGTCTTCAAGAGCGTGCCTGATTTCTTCAAAAAACAGTTCGACCAATTCCTTGGCCTCCCGTTTATTCAGGCCCAGCTCTTCATACAGACGTTCCGCCATTTCAGCTTTCGTCAGAGCCCCCATACGTCACTTCCTTAACGTGGCGTTCAACCTTTGTTCGAGCGAGGTGAGGATGTTTTGCGTCGTGGTATTCACCTCATCGTCATTAAGAGTGCGCGATGGATGCTGCCAGGTCAAGCCGACTGCAAGGCTTTTTCTATCAGGATCAATGCCTTTACCCTGATACACGTCAAATAGCCTGAGGTCTGTGAGCCATTCGCCTGCATTTTCACGGATTACGTCCAGTACGGCGCTGGCCGCAACGTCCGTGGCTGCAATCAGCGCCAAGTCACGACGCACTTCAGGAAAGCGCGATAACTCCTGGAATTTAGGCATTTTTCCCAATGCCACTTCGGCCAGAACCAGCTCGAATACGAAAACCGGGCGATCGAGACCGAGGGTTTTCGACAATTCAGGGTGGATAGCGCCGACGAAACCAACCAAACGACCTTCACGTTCGATGCGCGCGGTTTGACCCGGGTGCAACGCAGGGTGTTTGCCCGGTACGAACGTGAACGAATCCAGTGCACCGGCAAAGCCCAGCACCGCTTCCACATCGGCTTTGACGTCGAAGAAATCCACGACATCGCGGCCCTGAGCCCAGCCTTCCGGCAGACGGCTACCGCAAACAACACCCGCAATCATCGGCTCTTGCTTCAGGCCTTCCAGCTGCCCCACGAAACGCAGGCCGCTTTCGAACAGACGGACGCGATCCTGCTGACGGTTCAGGTTGTGCTGAAGCGCCTTGACCAGACCGGGCCACAGGGACGAGCGCATGGCCGCCATGTCGTTCGAGATCGGGTTGGCCAGCAGCAACGGCTCGACACCCGGATTAAACAACTCGAATTGTTTCGGATCGATGAAGCTGTAGGTGATCGCTTCCTGATAACCACGCGCCACCAGCAGACGACGCAGTTCCGGCAGATCGCTACGCGCTTCGGCCTTGGCTTGCGGCGCCAGGCGAGCTTGCGGGTAACGAACCGGCAGACGGTTGTAGCCGTACAGACGGGCCAGCTCTTCGATCAGGTCGACTTCCAGACTGATGTCGAAGCGGTGGCTTGGCACTTCAACGCGCCACTGCCCTGCCCCATCGGCAGAAATCTTCAGGCCCAGGCCGCTGAGCAGACGCTCGACTTCGGCCGACTCCATTTCCATGCCCAGCATCTGAGTGATGCGCTGCGCACGCAGGGTGACCGGAGCAATCTTCGGCAGGTGCTGTTCGCTGACGGTTTCGATGATCGGGCCGGCTTCACCGCCAGTGATTTCCAGCAGCAGGCCAGTGGCGCGCTCCATGGCTTCACGGGCCAGCTGCCAATCCACGCCACGCTCGTAGCGGTGCGAGGCATCGGTGTGCAGGCCATAGGAACGGGCCTTGCCAGCAACGGCAATTTGATCGAAGAACGCGCTTTCCAGGAAAACGTCACGCGTGGTGGCGGTGTTAACGCCACTGTGCTCGCCACCCATGACGCCAGCGATTGCCAACGCGCGGGTGTGGTCGGCAATCACCAGCGTATCGCTACGCAGGCTGACTTCCTGACCGTCGAGCAGTACCAGCTTCTCGCCTTCTTCGGCCATGCGCACGCGGATGCCGCCATTGATTTCGGCGAGATCGAACGCGTGCAGCGGTTGACCCAGCTCCAGCATCACATAGTTGGTGATGTCGACAGCCGCGTCGATGCTGCGCACGTCGCCGCGACGCAAGCGCTCGACCATCCACAACGGCGTAGGCTTGGACAGATCAACGTTACGGATCACACGACCCAGGTAACGCGGGCAAGCGGCTGGCGCCAGCACTTCGATCGACCGCACTTCGTCGTGCACGGCTGGCACTGCAGACACCACCGGACGGGTGACTTCAGCGTCATACAGCGCGCCGACTTCACGGGCCAGACCGGCCAGGGACAGGCAGTCGCCGCGGTTCGGGGTCAGGTCGACCTCGATGCTGGCGTCGTCCAGGCTCAGGTATTCACGAATGTCCTGACCGACCGGCGCATCGGCCGGCAGCTCCATCAGGCCATCGTTGCCTTCGCCCACTTGCAGCTCGGCTTGCGAGCACAGCATGCCGTTGGACTCAACGCCCCGCAGCTTGGCTTTCTTGATTTTGAAGTCGCCCGGCAGTTCGGCACCGATCATGGCGAACGGGATCTTCAGGCCCGGGCGCACGTTTGGCGCACCGCACACGACCTGGAAAGTCTCCGAGCCATTGCTGACCTGGCAAACGCGCAACTTGTCGGCGTCCGGGTGCTGCTCGGTGCTCAGCACCTCGCCCACGATCACGCCACTGAATTCACCGGCGGCCAGCGTAACGCTGTCGACCTCAAGACCGGCCATCGACAGACGAGCAACCAGCTCGTCGCGACTTACCTGCGGGCTTACCCAGCCACGCAGCCATTGTTCACTGAATTTCATCCTGCTCTCCTAAGAATTCGTTACGACTAGCGAAATTGCGCGAGGAACCGCAAGTCGTTGTCGAAGAACAGACGCAAGTCGTTCACGCCGTAACGCAGCATGGCCAGACGCTCAACGCCCATGCCGAAGGCAAAGCCCGAAAACTCTTCCGGGTCGATCCCGGACATGCGCAACACGTTCGGGTGAACCATGCCGCAGCCCATCACTTCCAGCCAGCCAGTCTGCTTGCAGACGCGGCAGCCTTTACCGCTGCACATCACGCATTCCATGTCGACTTCAGCGGACGGCTCGGTGAACGGGAAGTACGAAGGACGGAAACGCACGGCCAGTTCTTTTTCGAAGAACACGCGCAGGAACTCTTCGATGGTGCCCTTGAGGTCGGCGAAGTTGATATCGCGATCGACCAGCAGGCCTTCGACCTGGTGGAACATCGGCGAGTGGGTGATATCGGAGTCGCTACGGTACACACGGCCTGGGCAGACGATGCGGATCGGCGGTTGCTTCGATTCCATGGTGCGGACCTGTACCGGCGAGGTATGGGTGCGCAGCAACATGTTGGCATTGAAATAGAAGGTGTCATGCATCGACCGGGCCGGGTGATGGCCTGGGATGTTGAGCGCTTCGAAGTTGTGGTAATCGTCTTCAACCTCAGGGCCTTCGGCGATGCCGTAGCCAATGTGGGTGAAGAACTGTTCGATACGTTCCAGAGTACGCGTAACCGGATGCAGACCACCCGAGGTCTGGCCGCGGCCAGGCAGGGTCACGTCAATGGACTCGGCAGACAGTTTGGCGGCCAGGTCGGCCTCTTCAAACAGTGCCTTGCGGGCATTGAGAACCTCTGTGACACGCTCCTTGGCAACGTTGATGAGCGCGCCGACTTGCGGACGCTCTTCTGCCGGCAAATTCCCCAGGGTCTTCATCACCTGAGTCAATTCACCCTTCTTGCCAAGGTAGTGAACCCGGATTTGCTCCAGGGCATTGATATCTTCAGCGCTTTGCACAGCCTCTAGTGCTTGAGAGACGAGCGCGTCCAGGTTTTCCATGTACAGACTCCAGATACAAAATAGGGGAAGAGCTTGAAGGCTCTTCCCCTATTTATGACGTTTAACACCTGGCCCCACAAAGGTGAGGCCGGGTGACTGTCGGGGGTACTTAAGCCAAGGTGGCTTTAGCTTTCTCGACAATCGCAGCAAACGCCGCTTTTTCGTTCACTGCCAGATCAGCCAGAACCTTACGGTCGATCTCGATGGACGCTTTTTTCAGGCCGGCGATGAAACGGCTGTAGGACAGACCGTTGATACGTGCACCAGCGTTGATACGAGCGATCCACAGAGCGCGGAACTGACGTTTTTTCTGACGACGGTCACGGTAGGCGTATTGGCCTGCCTTGATTACCGCTTGCTTGGCAACACGGAATACGCGCGAGCGAGCGCCGTAGTAGCCTTTAGCAAGTTTCAGAATTTTTTTGTGACGTTTACGGGCAATGACGCCACGCTTTACACGAGCCATGAGTTACTTCCTCTATTCTTGACTAAAATTAACGAAGGCGCAGCATGCGCTCGACTTTTGCCACGTCAGACGGATGCAGCAAGCTGCTACCGCGCAGTTGACGCTTACGCTTGGTCGACATTTTAGTCAGGATGTGGCTCTTGAAAGCGTGCTTGTGCTTGATACCGTTAGCAGTTTTCAGAAACCGCTTAGCAGCACCACTTTTCGTTTTCATTTTTGGCATGTTCGGATACTCCGCATTCAGTTGATAAACATAATCAGAAGGCCTGCCGTGCCCTGATGATTACTTCTTCTTTTTCGGGGCGATGACCATGATCAGCTGGCGTCCTTCCATCTTAGGATGCTGTTCGACCGAACCGTACTCGAGCAAGTCACCTTCAACTCGCTTGAGGAGTTCCATCCCCAGCTCCTGGTGGGCCATCTCACGGCCGCGGAATCGCAAGGATACCTTGGCCCTGTCCCCATCACTCAGGAAACGTACCAGGTTGCGCAGTTTTACCTGGTAATCCCCTTCCTCCGTCCCTGGACGAAACTTGATTTCTTTAACCTGAATCTGCTTCTGGTTTTTCTTGGCCGCGGCAACCTGCTTCTTCTTCTCGAAGATCGATTTGCCGTAGTCCATCAGTTTGCAAACAGGGGGTACTGCATCGGCGGAAATTTCCACCAAATCCAGTTTGGCCTCTTCAGCCTTAAGAAGCGCGTCTTCAATTGACACAATCCCAAGCTGTTCACCTTCAGCCCCAATTAACCGAACCTCGCGTGCCGAGATATTCTCGTTGATCGGGGCTTTCGGTGCAGCTCGTTTATCTTGTCTCATTTCACGCTTAATAGTAATTACTCCGAATCTGGGCGACCACGCCGGGAAACCGCTTGCGCGAGAAACTCAGCGAACTGGGCGACGGGCATCGAGCCCAGGTCAGCACCTTCACGAGTACGCACAGCGACAGTCTGCATCTCGACTTCCCGATCTCCGATAACCAAGAGATAAGGAACCTTGAGCAAAGTATGCTCGCGGATTTTAAAGCCGATCTTTTCATTTCTCAAGTCAGACTTGGCACGAAATCCGCTTTCGTTGAGGGTTTTTTCAACCTCGGCGGCAAAATCGGCCTGTTTGTCAGTGATATTCATAATCACTGCCTGGGTCGGAGCCAGCCACGCAGGGAATGCACCCTCGTAGTGCTCGATCAGGATTCCGACGAAACGTTCGAAGGATCCGAGGATCGCCCGGTGCAACATAACCGGGTGCTTGCGACTGTTGTCTTCGGAGACGTATTCGGCTCCCAGACGGACAGGCAGGTTAAAATCGAGCTGAAGGGTACCACACTGCCAGACACGGCCGAGGCAATCTTTCAGCGAGAACTCGATCTTCGGACCGTAGAACGCACCTTCGCCCGGCTGCAGATCGTACGGCAAGCCAGCGCTATCAAGGGCTGCAGCCAATGCAGCTTCGGCGCGATCCCACAATTCGTCGGAACCCACGCGTTTTTCCGGACGAGTGGACAGCTTCATTTCGACGTCTTTAAAGCCGAAGTCGGCGTAAACGTCCATGGTCAGCTTGATGAAAGCGGCGGATTCGGCCTGCATCTGCTCTTCTGTGCAGAAGATGTGGGCGTCGTCCTGGGTGAATGCACGCACGCGCATGATGCCGTGCAGCGCACCCGATGGCTCGTTACGGTGGCAAGCACCGAATTCGGCCAGGCGCATCGGCAACTCACGGTAGCTTTTCAGGCCCTGATTGAACACTTGCACGTGGCAAGGGCAGTTCATTGGCTTGATCGCGTAGTCGCGGTTTTCCGACTGCGTGGTGAACATGTTGTCGGCGTAGTTGGCCCAGTGCCCGGATTTCTCCCACAGGCTGCGGTCAACGACTTGCGGAGTCTTGATCTCCAGGTAGCCGTTGTCGCGCTGAACCTTGCGCATGTACTGCTCGAGCACCTGGTACAAAGTCCAGCCGTTCGGGTGCCAGAACACCATGCCCGGCGACTCTTCCTGGGTGTGGAACAGGCCCAGGCGCTTGCCGATCTTGCGGTGATCGCGTTTTTCAGCTTCTTCAATGCGCTGGATGTAAGCCGCCAGCTGCTTCTTGTCTGCCCATGCGGTGCCGTAAACGCGCTGCAATTGCTCGTTCTTGGCATCGCCACGCCAGTAGGCGCCGGACAACTTGGTCAGCTTGAAGGATTTCAGGAAGCGTGTGTTCGGCACGTGCGGACCGCGGCACATGTCGACGTATTCTTCGTGATAGTACAGGCCCATGGCCTGCTCGTTCGGCATGTCCTCGACCAGGCGCAACTTGTAGTCTTCGCCACGGGCCTTGAACACCTCGATCACTTCGGCGCGCGGAGTGACTTTCTTGATTACGTCGTAATCTTTTTCGATCAGCTGCTGCATGCGCTGTTCGATCGCGGCCAGGTCGTCCGGAGTAAAGGGACGCTCGAAGGCGATGTCGTAATAGAAGCCTTCGTCGATGACCGGACCGATGACCATCTTGGCCGTCGGGTACAGCTGCTTGACCGCGTGGCCAACCAGGTGGGCGCAAGAGTGGCGAATGATCTCCAGCCCCTCTTCATCCTTTGGCGTAATGATTTGCAGCGTGGAATCGCTGTCGATGATGTCGCTGGCGTCGACCAGCTTGCCATTGACCTTGCCGGCCACGGTGGCTTTGGCCAGGCCAGCACCAATGGATGCGGCGACCTCGGCTACGGAAACCGGGTGATCGAATGAACGTTGACTGCCGTCGGGAAGAGTAATAGTTGGCATGGCGCCTCCTCTCCTAGTGGTGACCCCTACCAAAGGTCACGTGGGTTGGGATGAGCCAGTACAAGATCCGATCCAGGCCATTCAATGACGAACGCCTGCCTTACAGCGGCAGGAGCCTTGCGGCCAACCGGAAAACCGAACCAGAGTGACTGGGATTCAAATCAGGGTTATTCGCGCATCTGCCGCCACCGGGACTGAAGGTCATCCGGAGCCTGCAAACGCCCGAGCGAGGCATGCTAGCACAGATGAACGGTCGTCGATGCAACGAGGCTTTGTGCTGGGGCAAATCATGCAATTTATGCCAGAGTGCTGAACTTGAACCCCGCTTTACCCATCAGATAACAAGACATTGACCCACAAGGAGCATCCCAGCATGCATCTGAAACGTTTGTTCGCAGTCGTCGCCCCTATCGTTCTGCTGCTGCCACTGGCCGCCCATGCCGACTGGCCAAAGGGCGAGCGCGATAAATACATGGCTCAATGCACACAGGCAGCGACCCCGCAGATCGGCGTTGCCGCAGCGAAGGCTCACTGCGCTTGCGGTGCTGATGCGATCAAATCGTATCCGGCCGGCGATATCCAGGCATTGATGGACAACAAGGCCAGCCCGGAATTGCAACAGAAAGCACTGGGTCAGATCGCCAAATGCAAAGCCGATACGCCAGCGAAAAAGTGACAAAAAAGTGCTTTTGACCCGGCTCAACACCGATAAAAAGCGCTGCATTTGAGCTTTTTCGTACAATTTATGCAGGTTTTACAGGTTTTTTTATCGTCTTTACTTTCGGCTGAAAGCCTTGTAAAACGGGGCTTTCAGCTACATCAAGCAGCAAACGGAACGCGACTGTAGGGCAAACAGCACGTCCGGGGGGCTCCCAAAGCGAACATTTCGACTATGATACCCCGGTGTGCCCAGTTGGCCTGAGCAGCACAGCACTACTGAAAATATATGTTTCTTGGAGATACACCATGTCTAATCGCCAAACCGGCACCGTTAAATGGTTCAACGATGAAAAAGGCTTCGGCTTCATCACTCCTCAAGGTGGCGGTGACGACCTGTTCGTACACTTCAAAGCTATCGAAAGCGACGGTTTCAAAAGCCTGAAAGAAGGCCAAACCGTTTCCTTCGTGGCTGAGAAAGGCCAAAAGGGTATGCAAGCTGCACAAGTCCGCGCTGAGTAATTTTCAGCCGCACTAAAAAAACCCCGTCCATGTGACGGGGTTTTTTATGGGCGAAGCAAAAGCCTGAAGCGATCAGCCGCAGTTAACGCGGGTGACCACCCGGCTGGCATCGGTATTCAGGTTCAGGCGATCGGAGCGGTATTCCAGCGTCACCATATCGTTAGGCGACAGGAAACGTGCGTTCTGTGCACCTGCGCGGGTACGCGCCTGCTCCAGCAATGCGGGCGAAGCCGGTTTGCCGATGGCGAATTCGGCAGCCTTTGCCTCACAACGGCTGTGACCTGTGTCAGTCGTCGCTACAGGGTCTGCCGCCGAGTCGGAGGACGTGCTGCTGCAACCAGCCAGCAGAGTGACGGCGAACAAAGTACCCAATGACGCAAACTTCCAAGGCATGAAGCCTCCTTTTTTCCAATAGTTAAGCTGAGATCTTGCGACCGCCAATCCGGCATTTGGTTTCAGGGTGAGTGCCATCACCCTGCCCTCGAACCGCACGAGCGGCGAGTTTGCCTGAGCATCGTCCCGTCGTTCATCACTCAATCGTGACTGAATATGAACAGCCCTCAGTAGACGTCGATGTAATCGTACGGCGGGTTCGGCCAGTTTTCTTTTAACGCATTGAAGATCTGCATGACCCAGACCTCATCGCTGGCCGCGACCAATCCTACATAGCCGGAACCCTTGGCCCACGTCTCCAGGCGAAACAGTAGCCCGCTGATATCGGTGCCGCCTACGACACCCGATGAAATGTAGGCAATGCCGGCCTTGGTCACCCGCAGTTGCGTGTGTTCATCATCACTGGCAGAAGCCAGCAGCTGGCGCACCGCCTCAAGGGTCAAGCCGTCGGGCGTGTTCAAATCGATCTGCACAGCGTGGTCCTTGAAAAATCCGTCAAAGACCAAGTGTCGCATAGCCCTTCTCTCATGCCTAAGTCGGAGTGCCAAACGCCGCGCAAAATGGTTAACTCGACAGCCAGACTTTCCCGACTTCACGAGCGCCATCATGTCCACCATAAGCATCGACGCCAACATCACAGTAAAGTGGCCACAGGGTCACAGCTCTTACAGCCCGGGCAGCCCGGAAGAGTTTGCAATCATCGGCATCGATCTGTTGGTCAAGGAACTGGGAACCGAAGCGGCGAAGAAATTCATCGCGCAGATATTCGAGAAATACCCCGCCGACTATATGGGCCTGACAGAGAACGAGCGGGCGTAAAACCCGCAGGCTGGCACCTGCGGGTGTGCAGCTTACTTCAGACGAGCCAGACGCTGGGTCAGCAGGTCGAAGAAACCCTGGGCGTCGCCACTTTCAACCCAGAAAGCGTTCTTCGGCGCTTTCAGGCCGTCATACCAGTCAACAATGGTTTGACCGAAGGTTGGGCCTTCGCGGCTATCGACGACCACGTTGACCGAGCGACCGGTGAACAGTTCAGGCTTGAGCAAGTAGGCGATGACGGTTGCGTCATGCACCGGACCACCCGGTATACCGTAGTGTTCCATGTCGCCTTTGACGTACTCATTGAGAATATCGCCCACCAGCTTGCTGGCATTGTTATTGATCGCTGCGATCTGCTTCAGGCGCGCATCACTGGTGAGGATCTTGTGGGTCACGTCCAGCGGCAGATACGTCAGCTTCACGCCGCTTTTGAGCACCACTTCCGCAGCCTGCGGGTCGGCGAACAGGTTGAACTCGGCCACCGGGGTGATATTGCCGCCGTTGAAATGCGCGCCACCCATGATCACCACTTCCTTGATGCCCTGAACGATTTCAGGTTCCTGGATCAGCGCCAGGGCCAGGTTGGTCTGTGGACCGAGCATGGCGATGGTGATGCTGTGGGGCTTGGCAGCCTTCAAGGTGTCGATCAGGTAATTGACTGCATTGCCGTCGGCCAGACCTTTCTTCGGCTCATGCACGGTGACGCCCGACAGGCCTTCCTTGCCATGGATGTTCTCGGCGTAGATCGGCGTGCGCATCAACGGTTTCGGTGCGCCCGCGTAGACCGGCACCTCCTCGCGCCCTGCCCACTCACGGGCCAGTCGCGCATTTCGCGAAGTCTTGTCCAGGCGCACGTTGCCAGCCACGGTGGTCAGCGCACGAATATTCAATTCTTCCGGCGACGCCAACGCAAACAGCAAGGCGACGACGTCATCGGCTCCGGGATCGGTGTCGATGATCAAGTCGATCTTTTCCGCCGCCTGGGCGCTCGTTGCAGTAATCAGGGACAAAAGCAGCAGACTCCGGAGCAGGTGGTGCAGTTTCTGAGCATAGCGGTGCATATCGCACTCCTTGTGCGTGGGGAACAAATTTGAGTACAGCGCGTTAGAACGTCACCCCCGATACCAGCACGATGTTGCAGTACGGCGCGCATTCGCCTGTACGAACAATCGCTCGCGCCTGACGGCTGAGGACTTTGAATTGGTCATGGCTGAGCAGCTCACGCTGGCCCAGCGCGCCTTTGGCGTTCAGCTCATCCAGCGAGCTCAGGGCAGGCGGTTGTTTGTCCAGAATTTCCTGCGCCAGCACATGGCGCTCAACCTGCATTTCGCTGAGCACGACCTTCAAGGTGCTGACGAAATCCGGAATGCCCTGGGTCAGGGCCAGATCGATCAGTTCGACACCCGGCGGTACCGGCAGGCCGGCATCGCCGATCACGACCATGTCGCCGTGACCCAGGGACGCGATCAGCCGCGACAGTGCAACATTGAGCAAAGGTGTCTTTTTCATGGTGCTTTGAACGCCTGTACATCGGACAAGGTGGGAATCGAAGGTTGCGCGCCGGCACGGGTGACCGACAGCGCCGCGGCAACCTGCCCGAAACGGATCGCTTCAGCTTCGGTTTTACCGGACGCCAGCGCCGCGGCGAAACCACCAACGAAGGTGTCGCCGGCCGCCGTGGTGTCGACAGCCTTCACCTTCGGTGCCGGGAAGTGTTCGAAGCCTGTGCCGTTGGCGAACATCGATCCTTGAGCGCCCAGGGTAATGATGACCTTACCGGCGCCCAAGGCGATCAAACGGGTAGCAGCGGTTTGCGCAGTTTCAAGGGAGTCCACCGGCAACCCACTGAGGGCCGAAGCTTCGCTTTCATTGGGGATCAGGTAGTCGATCGACGCATACCAATCCGCTGGCAGCGGGCGACTGGCCGGTGCCGGGTTGAGAATGACGATTTTGCCCAGCTCACGGCCGCGCTTGAGGGCATGACCCACCGTGGCATCCGGCACTTCAAGCTGACAAATGATCACGTCCGCCGCCTGCAATACGGCATCGAACTGGTCGATCACTTGCGGCGTCAGCGCGCCATTGGCTCCGGCGACGATCACGATGGCGTTCTGACTGTTGTCATCGACCACAATCAAGGCCACACCGCTGGAACCCTCGACAGTGCTGACGGCCTGGCAGTCGATCTGCTCGGCCAGCAGCGCCCCGCGCAGTTCTTCCCCATAAGCGTCGCTGCCGACACAACCGACCATCGACACCTGCGCCCCCAACCGCGCCGCGGCGACTGCCTGGTTCGCGCCCTTGCCGCCGGATACCGTGGCAAACGACTCGCCGATCAGCGTCTCACCGCCACGGGGCAGCCGTGGAGCCCGGGTTACCAGGTCCATGTTCAGGCTGCCTATCACCACTACTTTTGCTGGCATACATCACTACTCGTCAATTCGGTTTCAGCGGTATTCATCGAAGACACCGGCGAGCGGCGCAGTCGATTCTCGCAGGACAATACTGGGCGTCACGATTCGTTGATCGGTGGCCATGTCGGGTTTTGCAATCCGTCGTAGCAAAACCTCGGCCGCCATCTCACCGAGTTGCAGGATCGACTGACCCACGGTGGTCAGCGCCGGATAGACATAGCGGCTCATCTGGATATCGTCGAAGCCGATCACCGACAGTTCGGTCGGCACACGCACATTGCGCTCGGCAGCCGCTCGCAGCACACCGATGCCGATCATGTCGTTGCCGGCGAAGATCGCGCTGGGCGGGTTCTTTTCCAGCAGAATCGCGGCGGCGTTGTAACCGCCCGTGCTGGTGAAGTCACTTTCCAGCATGCGCTCGCGATGCACTTCCACGCCCGCCTCTTTCAAGGCACGGCAATAACCGGCCAGACGCATCTGTGCCACGCTGGTACCGACCGGGCCACCAATGGTGGCGATGTCCCGATGGCCCAATTCCAGCAGGTGCCGGGTGGCCAGATAAGCGCCGTATTCGTGATCGATACGCACCAGGTCGGCATTCACACCTTCCAGTCCGCGGTCGACGATCACCATCGGCGTGCGCACGCCGGCGAGGCCTTCTGCCAGCCCTGCGTCGCCACCGGCCGAGGCCACGATCAACCCGTCGATGCGTTTTTCCAGGAGCACGCGCAGGTAACTGCGCTGTTTGTCCGGGTTGTCGTCGGAGTTGCAGAGGATCACGCAATAGCCGTTTCGCTCGCAGTAATCCTCAATGCCGCGGGCCAGTTCGGCGAAGTACGGGTTGAGGCTGTTGGGCACCAGCAAACCGATGGTCGCCGTGGTCTTGGCTTTCAAAGAGCGGGCCACAGCGCTCGGCACGTAGTCCAGGGTCTTGATCGCCGCCTCGACTTTGATCCGCACCTCTTCACTGACCGGCCGGGTCTTGTTCACCACATGGGACACCGTGGTATAGGAAATCCCCGCGAGTGCCGCTACATCCTTGATCGTTGCCATGACTCAGGTCCGCCGGCTTGCGCGCTGACTGCGATAAGTATCAAGCACCACCGCCACCACGATCACCGCGCCGGTGATGATGCGTTTGGTCGGCTCGGTCGCGCCGATCTGCGCCAGGCCCGCCGCCAGTACGGAAATGATCAGAACCCCGAAGAACGTGCTGATCACCGAACCACGGCCGCCCATCAGACTGGTGCCGCCGATCACCACAGCGGCGATCACTTGCAGCTCCAGCCCGGAGCCGGCATTCGGGTCCGCCGCTTCCAGACGGGAAATCTGGAACAGCGCGGCAATACCGGCCAGCAGCCCCATCAGACTGAAGACCAGGATCTTGTAGGGTTTTGGATTGATCCCTGCCAGACGCACCGCTTCTTCGTTGGTGCCAATGCCGATCAGGTAGCGACCGAACACGGTACGGGTCAGCACGGCCTGAGCAATGATGATGATCAGCAAGGCAATGATGAACGACGGCGAGATGCCAAAGGCAATCGGGTTGGACAGCCAGGCGAAGGCGTCACCGATATAGGCCGTGCGCGAACCGGTCATCTGATACGCCACGCCGCGAGCCATTTCCAGCACGCCTAGGGACACGATGAACGACGGAATTCGCCACGCCACGGTGATCGATCCGGTGATGGTCCCGGCCAACGCCGCAATCGCCATCCCGAGCAGCGCTGCAGGCAGGACGCTCCAGCCCCAGCCAAGAATCGCCACGCTGACGGCCGACGCCGCGAGCGCCAGGACCGAGCCGACCGACAGGTCGATGCCGCCGATGATCAGCACGAACGTCATGCCGACCGCCAGCACCATCAGATCGGGAATCTGGTTGGCCAGGGTGCTGAAGGTGTCGTAAGACAGGAAGTGGCTGCTCAATACCGAGAACAGCGCGACCATCGCCAGCAAGGCACCGGCCAGGCCCAGGTAGGTGCCCAGGCCGTAGAAATTGCCACTACGTTTGCCGGCAGGAGATGCAGTTTTCATGAAAGGTCCCTAGGCGCTGCTTCGTTGAGCAACGCATCACGTTTTTGGTAGCCGGCGAACGCGGCGGCAAGCAAATCATCCTGGGTCCAGCTGTCGCGCTCGAAGGTGTCGATCAGGCGCCCCGCCGACAACACGCCGATCCGGTCGCAGATCAGCATCAGTTCACGCAGGTCGCTGGACACCACCACCAACGCCTTTCCCTGTCGGGTCAGCTCACCGAGCAGTGAATAGATGTCGAATTTGGCGCCGACATCGATGCCACGGGTCGGCTCATCGAACAGCATCACCGAACAGTCACGCTCCAGCCAACGACCGATCACGACCTTCTGCTGGTTGCCCCCCGACAGCTCGGAGACCAGTTGCGTCGGGCTCGAACTGCGGATGCGCATGGCGTCGATCTGACGCTGGGCCAGGGACATTTCGTCAGCATTGTTGACGATGCCGCCACTGGAAATCACCGGCATATTGCCCAACGCGATGTTGGCGCTGATCGACTGGGTCAACAGCAGGCCTTCGCCTTTGCGGTCCTCGGTGATCAGAGCGATGCCATGACCGACCGCATCCGCCGGCGAACGGATGCTCACCACCTGGGCCGGCGAACCCAGCGCGACGGTGCCGCTGTCCGCGGTGTCGGCGCCGAATATCAGACGCAGCAACTCGGTGCGCCCTGCCCCGATCAATCCGGAAATCCCGTAGATCTCGCCGGCACGGACTTCGAAGGACACGTCGCGAACCTTGTCGGAGCGGGTCAGCCCCTTGACCGTCAACGCGGGAGCGCCAATCTTGCGCGGCCCCAGGTCGATGTGTTCGCCGAGTTCACGGCCGACCATCAAGGTGACCAGTTGCTCGCTGTTGTAATTGGCCATCGGCTCGACGCAGACCAGGTTGCCGTCGCGCAACACCGCAATGCGCTGGGCCACTCGCGCCAGTTCTTCGAGGCGGTGGGAGATGTAGATGATCGACACGCCGCGCGCTTGCAGGCGGGTGATCTGTTCGAACAGCATCTCGACTTCACGCGCGGTCAACATGGCCGTCGGCTCGTCGAGGATCAGCACATGGCAATCGCCGATCAGGTTGCGCGCGATCTCGACCATTTGTTGGTGGCCGATACCGAGTTCGCCAACCAGGGTGTCCGGGTCGATCGCGTCGAGCCCGACCTGGGCCATGGCCTCGATCGCGGCTTTGCGCAGTTGTTTGCGGCTGATCCAGCCGCCATTGCTGGGCAGATTGTCGAGAAACAGGTTTTCCGCCACCGACAGGGTCGGCAACAGATTGAGTTCTTGCATGACCATGCGGATGCCCAGGTCTTCAGCCTGGGTTCGGCTGCCGGGGCGGTAATCCTGCCCCTGGAATTGCATGTGGCCGGTGGTCGGCGTGACCAGCCCGCCAATGATTTTCGACAGCGTGCTTTTGCCGGCGCCGTTCTCGCCGGTCAACGCCAGCACTTCACCGCGCATCAGCGTCAGGTCGATGCCGGTCAGGACGGGTTGGGCGTAGGTCTTGCCGATGCCGCTGACCGAGAGGACAGCGTTCGGGGCGGAAACTGACATAAAACTCTCCATGCGCTCGCCCGGACGGGCGAGCACCGTTGTGTCGCCAGAGGGGTTACTTGGTGACCAGCTCTACCGGAGTTTCGATCACGCCGTTGGCGCCGCTGTCGACCTTCTCGCCCTTGATGATTTTCAGCGCAGTCTCGATACCGAACACGGCCTGCTTGGCGGCAAACTGGTCAGCGGTCGCCAGGACCCGGCCGTCTTTCAACATGGGCTTGATCGCGTTGATGTTGTCGTAACCGACCACCTGCACCTTGCCGGCCTTGCCTGCCGCACGCACGGCGGAAACGGCACCGACGGCCATGCTGTCGTTGCCGGCCAGCAGGGCTTTGACTTCCGGGTATTCGCTGAGAATCGAGGCGGCTACCTTGTTGCCCTTGTCGATCTCCCAATCGCCAGATTGCAACGAGACGACCTTGATCTGCGCCGCTTCCATCGCATCCTTGAAGCCTGCGGTGCGGGCCTGGGCGTTGGTGGTGGTGGACACGCCTTCGATGATGCCGACTTCGTCACCGGCCTTCAGTTGCTTGGCCAGGTACTCGCCAACCAGACGCGCACCTTTGCGGTTATCCGGGCCTACAAACGGGACGTTGATGTTCTTGCTTTTGACCACGGCCGGGTCCAGCTGGTTATCGATGTTGATCACAGTGATACCGGCATCGATGGCTTTCTTGATCACCGGAACCATGGCCTTGGAGTCAGCCGGCGCGATGACCAGCGCGTTGACCTTGGCCAGAATCATTTGCTCGACGATGCGCGTCTGCCCAGCGGTATCGGTTTCGTCCTTGATGCCGTTGGAGATCAATTCGAAATCGCCGGAATGGTCTTTCTGATACGCCTTGGCGCCGTCTTCCATGGTCAGGAAGAACTCGTTGGCCAAGGATTTCATGACCAGCGCGACTTTGGGTTTTTCAGGGGTCTCGGCGAAAGCCGAAGAGACAGGCAGCGCGGCGGATGCGGCGGCCAGCATAGCGACAGCAAGAAGACGTCCAGCGAATGGCAGCTTCATGGGTTCACTCCGATCTTATGATTATTGTGAGCAACGCTTGCGCTGGCGTAAGCCTCATTGCGTCCATCAATGGACCCGCCATCGAGAACAGCGCGCAAACGTTTGCGTAGACCGAACTATGCGAACCCTGCTGTGATTTGTCAACGACCTGTTTTGTGTCTCGGCTGGCAAAAACCAACCCTGCACTTCACGCGGTCGTGCTGACCAGAGTGCCAGCGCTGGAGTCCTTGGTCAGTTCTTTCACCAGATTGCCCGCCACCTGGGCCAACGCGCCATTGGTATCGGCGATCTGCCCCTGGATCGACATGACAGCGGTGGTCTTGGCTTCCTCGGTTGGATAAGACGCTGCCTGAGCCGCCGCCAATTGCTGCTGTTGTTCGCGCAACTGCTGTTGCAGTTCCTGCATGCGTTTGAGCAGCACCTGCACCGCAATACTTTGGCTGCTTTTGCTCTCGGATTTGCTCCCTGCGTTGCTTTCGCCCGGAGCAGCACCACCGGTTCTGACCTGATTCGCTTCTTTTCCAATCAGCTGCGTCGACGTCTCTTCCGTCGCTTCGCTCAAGGCATTGATCGTCGACGGAGTCTTGCCACCGATGGTGATTGCGCCCGCATTTGGAAAACCGACAGAAAAAGACATGTGAACTCCCGAAAAAAAAATCCTTGAAGGGGCATCGACCTGTGCACGGGTTTCTTTAGCACTGATTTTATTTCTGGCAAGGCGATGTATTCGCCAGAGGTCGTAGGCCTTTTCGGAGAGCCGAACGCGAAACCTCAACTTATTCGGAAACCCGGACACGAGGCTGTTTAACGCTTGCAGTCCAATGGATAAATATTGATATAAATCATCATGTTAAAAGTTTCTCTCATTCAACGTAGGGCTGGTACAGATCCTGCTCTTCACCTATACCCCAGGCGTTCAGATCTGCCTGGGGCGTATCTAGATGAACTTGCATCAGCACCGTCTCACTACTAGAGAGAAAATAATGAAATCTGCCTTCAACACTTTTATTCCGGGCGCTTTGGCCCTCCTGCTGCTCCTGCCTACAGCCCTTCAGGCAAAAGAAGTCGAAAACCAACAGAAACTGGCCAACGTGGTGATCCTCGCCACCGGCGGCACCATTGCCGGCGCCGGTGCGAGCGCCGCTAACAGCGCGACCTACCAGGCGGCGAAAGTCGGTATCGAGCAACTGATCGCCGGAGTTCCGGAGCTCAGCCAACTGGCCAACGTTCGCGGCGAACAGGTCATGCAGATCGCCTCGGAAAGCATCACCAACGACAACCTGCTGCAACTGGGTCGTCGCGTCGCCGAACTGGCCGACAGCAAAGACGTCGATGGCATCGTGATCACCCACGGCACCGACACCCTGGAAGAAACCGCGTACTTCCTGAACCTGGTGGAAAAAACCGACAAGCCAATCATCGTCGTCGGCTCCATGCGCCCGGGCACCGCGATGTCGGCTGACGGCATGCTGAACCTGTACAACGCCGTCGCCGTCGCCAGCAGCAAAGACGCTCGCGGTAAAGGCGTATTGGTGACCATGAACGATGAGATCCAGTCGGGTCGCGACGTCAGCAAAATGATCAACATCAAGACCGAGGCGTTTAAAAGTGCCTGGGGCCCACTCGGCATGGTGGTTGAAGGCAAATCCTACTGGTTCCGCCTGCCGGCCAAGCGCCACACCATGGATTCGGAATTCGACATCAAAACCATCAAGAGCCTGCCTGACGTCGAAATCGCCTATTCCTACGGCAACGTCAGCGACACGGCCTACAAGGCATTGGCTCAGTCCGGCGCCAAAGCGATCATCCATGCCGGCACCGGCAACGGTTCGGTCTCTTCGCGTGTAGTCCCTGCCCTGCAAGCCCTGCGGAAGGACGGCGTGCAGATCATTCGTTCGTCCCACGTCAATGCCGGCGGTTTTGTCCTGCGTAACGCTGAACAACCTGACGACAAGTACGACTGGGTCGTGGCACATGACCTGAACCCGCAAAAAGCCCGCATCCTGGCCATGGTTGCACTGACCAAGACCAACGACAGCAAAGAGCTGCAGCGGATGTTCTGGGAATACTGATTCACCCTCGCCCGACCGATTCCGGTCGGGCACTGCATTCACCACTCGCCAGCCTTGGCGAGTGGTTCATACCCCTTCCGCTACTCCGATAAAAAATTTCCCTTCGTCCTACACCAAACGGAAAAAACCGCTGTCAGAGGATTTTCTTGAATTTTAAGCAGTTGCGAAAATGCCTACAGTTAAATACTGTATGCACGTACAGCTTAATAAGGATAATTCCGTGGCCACCACCTCTGCTTCTCCTGACGCCTATCAACGCATGGGCATCCGTGTTCAGAAAATCATCAATTCCCCCACCGCTCAGAAAGCCAAAGCCGCACTGATCTTCCGTCTACCGGACGAACCCGTGGATGAGTGGGAGCAATTGCTCGAAGAAATCGATGAGAACGACAACGTCACCCTCGCCTATCGCGACGATGGCGGCGTGCAGATTTTCTGGGTTGTGCCGAAGGAAGATTGAGTCAATGAGTGTCCGCTGGTTTGCTTTGCTGTTTCTGTTCATCACCCTCGGCGCCCAGGCTGGCGCCCCACGCACCTTCAACGAAGCCAAGAAAGTCGCCTGGAAGCTCTACGCGCCGCAATCCACAGAGTTCTATTGCGGCTGCAAATACACCGGCAACAAGGTCAACCTCGCAGCCTGTGGGTATGTGCCGCGCAAGAACGCCAAGCGCGCCGCCCGCATTGAGTGGGAGCACATTGTGCCGGCCTGGCAGATCGGCCATCAGCGCCAGTGCTGGCAAGAGGGCGGGCGCAAGAACTGCACGCGCTACGATCCGATCTATCAAAAGGCCGAGGCTGACCTGCACAACCTGGTGCCAAGCATCGGCGAGGTGAACGGCGATCGCAGTAACTTCAGTTTCGGTTGGCTGCCGGTGCAATCGGGCCAATATGGCTCGTGTCTGACCCAAGTCGACTTCAAGGCAAAGAAGGTCATGCCCCGCCCCTCCATCCGCGGCATGATCGCCCGGACGTATTTCTACATGAGCAAACAGTACGGTTTGCGTCTGTCGAAACAGGATCGGCAACTGTACGACGCGTGGAACAAGACCTATCCGGTCGAAGCCTGGGAACGTCAGCGCAACCAGAGCGTGGCGTGCGTGATGGGTCGCGGCAACGAGTTTGTCGGGCCCGTGGACATGAAAGCCTGCGGCTGATCGACCGCTGAAATTAAAAAAGGCCTCGGGGGGAGCACCCGAGGCCTTTTTTCGTTGCTAGCCGCCGCTTTTGTTGTAACGCCAGTAGCCCATCAGATTGAGTGACTCGCGAGCAATGCCCCGTTCCTTGATCAAGTGCTTGCGCAGGCTCATCACGGCCACCGTTTCTCCGGCGATCCAGCCGTAGAAACCGTCGCCAGTCGAGTCGGAGGTTTCCCAGAGAATCTCTTCGTCGACATCGACTTCCGTCAGTTCCACTGATTCGTGGGCCTGCGAAGAAGTGACCGGCAGTTCCGCCCGACGGACCGCGTCAACCATCAGAGCACCTGCTGCCGTACCGCTGGAATGATCCCGGACCAGCCACCGCACCGACAGCCCCGGCCATTGCGGAACCGGCAATGTGTCTTCTGCGCTGTCCACCTCGAAGAATGCCTGAGTCATCGGCGGCTCGGCCAAGGCAGCCATTTCGTCGAGAATGCCGAGCGCGGCGGGCAATGCAGTGGCATCGGCCACCAGCAACAGATGCTTGAGCGTATGAGGCGGCTTCCATTCGAAACCGCCCGCGTCTTGGGCTGAAAACTGCCGATCCGGGGCGACGATCTGGATAGGCTCGCCCGCGACCGCACGAATGGCCCAGCGGGAGGCCGGACCGGTTTCACCGTGCAATACGAAGTCGATGTCCACTTCACCTTGCTCGGCCCGTAAATGCCGAATAGTGTAAGTGCGCATCGCCGGACGCTGGTGGGTCGGCATTGAACGGTAGCGCGCATACCAATGTTGGTCATGAGCCAGCCTGGCAGGCGACCCATCTTCGGCGGGGAAGAACAGCTTTACCCGCTGATCCGGCGCCCAGGTGGCCATTTCGGTGACCATCGGACCGGCCAGGGTCACGCGCATCAAATGCGGGCTGAGGGTCTTTTTGTGCGCCAGGACCGCGTCGAAGATTTTGTATGGGGTGGCGGAGGCCATGGAGAACTCCTTCTGGGAATCGACAGTGACTACGCTTAGAGACGAGTCAACGTGGATCCCCTTTAAGGGGCTTCGACAAAAGGCTCCCGCTGGATGGACCGTTACGGGGCTACGGGACGCTCAAGCACCAGCAATTCGACGTTCTGTTTCTTCGCCCGGGTAATCGCTGCAGCTACCTCGGCCTGTTTGGCTTCGGCCTCGGCTTTCGAATTGAATGGACCGAGCAGAATCCGGGTTTTGCCGTTTTCCTTGACGACGCTGGACATGAAGCTGTGTTCGATCAGCCAGCCGCTGAGGTCGCTGACAGCCTGTGGCGTTTCGCCTCGCACTTCGAGATCCCATTGCGGCCCGGTGGCTGCCGCCGGTGCGGAAACGACTGCCGGCTTCGGCTTTTGAGCGTCGACGCCCTTACCTTGATCGCATCCAACCAACGCCAGTACTGCGATTACCAAGACCATTTTGCGCACAACGTGTCCCTCTGAATGCTGAAAGCGGCGATTTTACCATTCATGAATACTTCCCGAGTGCCGCAAAATGGGCGCAAAACAACGAGAATGATGGTTGCGGCCTCTGTATAGTTACGCCTTGGGAATTAATGCAGCATCTGCGCGTCAGAAAGAGGCACCCAAACCGTGAGACTTCGCACTAATCTATACATACCACCGACCTCTGCACTGTTCGAATCAGGTGCCCTACAAAGCAATCAAGGAGAAGACCATGCTGATACTCACCCGCAAAGTCGGTGAAAGCATAAATATCGGTGACGACATTACGATCACCATTCTGGGCGTGAGCGGCCAGCAAGTCCGCATCGGTATCAACGCGCCGAAAGACGTCGCAGTGCATCGCGAAGAAATCTACCAACGTATTCAGGCTGGCCTGACCGCCCCGGACAAGCCACAAACTCCCTGAATCCTGTTGCAGTCAGTAGCCAGCCCGTTCAGTCCCGGACAACGGCTGGCTAAAGATTCAAGCGCCGTCTCGCCATCCGTCATTCGTTCGCCCCTTCCTGCCAAAAACGTGAAGCCGATATTAACGGCACGTCCCCTGCCCTGACTGTCAGACGTTTCGGATTAACCCCGAGGAAGAACGTGATCAGACTCGGCTAACCAAACGTCACGCCGCGCGCCATGCCCGTGGCAGCCACGACCATCAGCAACACCAGCAACCCTTCGACATGACTGATCCGCGCAAACAGCTTGGCACGCCCGGTATCGATCGCCGCGCCACGGCTCAATGCGATCCGCCATTTGATCAGCGTGATCATCGGCGCCACTTCAAGCAGCAGGATCAGAACAAAGAGCGTCATCTTGAGATGGAACAAGGGCTGGTGAAGGTAGTAGTCAGTACCTTTTTCGTACCCGCCGAAGGCCCGCATCCCACCGGTTATCAAGAGCAGGACGGCAGAAATGCCCCACAGGTTATCGGCCATCAACACACGGCGAGCCTCCCCTGCCCCGGCCGCCAGACGGCTGAATGCAGTCCCTCGGGTCAGTACCGCCCAGAACCCCAAGGCAAAAGCCAACAGGTGAATTGCTGCAAGCGACCAATGAACCAGCATCGATAGACTCCCATCAGACTGAGTTTGAGTTTGGCCCGTCAGTAGTAGCCCAAAAAACCGCTCTCCGCCCGATTTGCACAGAGCGTTTTCCATAGAGCAGAAAGCCATATCGGCGATTTTCTTCAAAACAAAGGGGCATAGCTGAAGCCGTCCTTATGATGTTCGAGCGAACCAGGACAAATTTCAGGCAAAAAAAAATCCCAAGCAGCTGATGGAAGCTTGGGACTTAAAAATGCATAAACCGTGGTGGTGAACGCGGGGCGATAATAGCCCAACAGCCCACTTGTAACAATATATTTTCGATCACCGTCTGGTTAAAAAAAATCGTAACCCATTAAATATCCACACTATTTTTATGGTTCCTAGACGAGCATCTAGCTTGCCCCACCAAAACAGCAAACCTGGAAACAGCGTCCGAAACATAACGTTACAGACCATCTAGACTCCATCACGCCAGTGCTGAAGGTTCCTTGAGCACTCGCTTTTGACAGCAACTCCCTCCCTTTCACCTGAGTACACAGCCATGTGTAAATCGTGTGATTCAAACCCCACTCAAACCGAAAATGATCGCCGCAGGTTCCTTCGATTAGCCGGACTCGGAGCAGGCGGTCTGTTACTGGCGGGCGCCCTGCCCAACCAGATTCTCCAGGCGGCGGAGAAAACAGCACCAAAACCGCAAAACTCAATCAGCCCTGACCAGGCCCTGCAAAGGCTAATGGAGGGCAATGAACGGTATGTTTCCGGCACCTCCAAGACACATGACTTCAAAGACGAACGAGAAGCCCTGGTCTCCGGCCAGAACCCGTTCGTGGCGGTGCTCAGTTGCTCTGACTCGCGCATCGCCCCCGAATACGCCTTTGACACGGCCCGAGGAGACCTTTTCGCCATACGTGTGGCCGGCAACTTCGTCACCGACGAAGGTTTGGCAAGCCTTGAGTACGGTATCGCAGTGCTGGGCGCCCCACTGATCCTTGTGCTTGGACATGAAGACTGCGGCGCCATCAATGCGGGCATAAAGGCAGTAAAAGATCACACCGTATTCCCTGGCCACATCTCAAAACTGACTGATGCCCTAAAGGCTTCTATCGAGACAGTGCTCAAGGAACCTGGGAATCTTCCGACCAACGCAATCGCGCAAAATGTCAAAGATTCGGTCAAGCGCCTGAACAATGCTTCGCCACTACTGACTGATGCCCTCAGCAAAGGCACGTTAAAAATAGTCGGCGGCATCTATCGCCTGGCGAGCGGCAAAGTAGACCTGATCGCCTGATCCGGAACGCGCGCACCCTTTATTGAGCTGACCAGACGTGAAGAGCCCAGCGCGATGGCTGGGCTCTGGTTATTGTCGGTTTTCCATCATCTTGTCGGCAAGAGCCTTGGCCCTTTCGATCAACAAGTTCTGCCTGTCTTCGTGAGTAGCCCCTCCTACAACCGGTGCCGTCAGATTGCTTTCCGCAATCAACGCAGCGCAGAAGTATTGATCCCAAACAGCCTTGTCCCCGGACGCCTGTTTGTTCATTTGGTCGGCGATCATATGCGGCTCCCTTTTGGTGAGGTAGCACCGTTATCTTACGCCTGAATCGCAAACAACCTCAGCCGCTGGAGGCATAAGCAAACGCGGCTATCCATAAACTTTCCGACGCACGACAGGTTCATTTCGAACGACTCGTTAACCTTTTGCAAATTCTTGCCGATGTCTCTGGCTCAGGGCATAGGAGCAACACAGATGAGAAATAATCAACCCGTCACACAACGCGAGGTTGCCCTTGGACCTCAACAGAAACTCATCTCGACCACGGACTCACGAGGGGTCATTACTTACTGCAACGACGCCTTCGTAGACATCAGCGGTTTCAACAAGTCAGATCTGATAGGCGCGCCTCAAAACATCGTTCGTCATCCTGACGTACCGTCCGCCATCTTTGCCCATATGTGGGGTGCCCTCAAACAAGGCAACCCGTGGATGGGCATCGTCAAGAACCGCTCCAGGAACGGCGACCACTACTGGGTCAACGCCTACGTCACGCCCATCTTTGATGGGAGCCAGGTCGTGGGTTATGAGTCGGTTCGGGTGAAACCGAGTATCGAACAGATCCGTCGCGCCGAGGCTCTCTATAAACGAATCAGTCTGGGCAAGTCGGCAGTTCCCGGCAGCGACAAATGGCAACCCGTCCTGATGGACTGGCTGCCGTTCCTGGCCATGGGTTTAGTGGGTACTTTGGGCGGTGTTTTCCTCAGCCTTCCCTTGGCGGCATTGGTAACTGTAGGGGTATCGGCTCCAATGGGCCTGATTGCTTCGCGCCGACAAAAGCGCGGTGCGCTGCATCTGCTGGAAATGGCAGAGGCTTCCACTTCCGACCAGCTGATCGCGCAAATGTATAGCGACGAGCGGGGTCATCAGGCGCGTCTTGAAACGGCCTTCGTGAGCCAGGCATCACGCCTCAAGACTTGCCTGACACGCTTACAAGACACCGCAGAGCAGCTCACCGGGCTGGCCGGGAGATCTGACGCCCTCGCCTCCGACAGTTCCCGTGGACTTGATCGCCAACGAATCGAGACCGAACAGGTATCGGCCGCCGTCAATCAGATGGCAGCGACCACCCAGGAAGTCGCAAGCCACGTCCAGCGCACCGCCGACGCCACCCAGGAAGCCAATGTGCTGACAGGCCGTGGACGTGACGTCGCCCGTGACACGCGAGACGCCATTCAGCGCCTCTCCAATGTGGTCGGCGAGACAGGCCAGACCGTCGCGCAACTGGCTAAAGACAGTAACGAAATCGGGACGGTCGTCGATGTCATCAAAGGCATTGCCGATCAAACCAACCTGTTGGCACTCAATGCCGCCATCGAAGCTGCACGCGCCGGAGAAATGGGTCGAGGTTTCGCGGTCGTCGCGGACGAAGTGCGCCAATTGGCACAGCGCACAACTGAGTCGACGACCCAGATTCACGGCCTGATTTCCAAGTTACAGGTCTCTTCAAACAATGCCGTGAAGACTATGGAAAGCGGCCAGCGCCAGGCCGAAGAGGGAGTTGCGTGGGTGCTGGAGGCCGATAAAGCCCTGATCGGCATCAGTGAAGCCGTCGCCAACATCACTGATATGACAACCCAGATAGCGGCGGCGACTGAAGAGCAATCGGCCGTCGCGGAGGAAATCAGTCGCAACATCACCACCATCGCGACCCTCGCCGATCAGACGTCTGAGCAGGCCAGGCACTCCGCCGAGGTGACCAAGGAATTAACGCAGACGGCTAAAACTCAGTACTCGCTGGTTGAGCGCTTTAACCGATAACCCCTGCTCTGACTGATCGGAGACCGCAATAGAAAAAAGCAGGATGATCAATCCTGCTTTTCAACACAGCTATCTGCTCGTTGCTCAGCGCACAGGCCCGTGCGCGACGGCCGAAAAGCTCACTTATTCCTCTGCATCCAGCCGATCAACATAAAAGCGAGCCCTGGAATGAGCAGCCCGGGCGCCATATAACTGAACGTGGCTTCGTTCAATAGACCGGTCAAGCCAAAGCTGAATCCGCAGATTGCCAGCGGGATGCCGGTTAGAAACATCGGATTTCGAAATGCCTTATCCATAGCAGTATCTCCTTATGAATTTCGCGGACTGAACTATACCGTCTGTCGGTGAGCGCCGGGAATTGCTAAACGCCAGACAACAAAAAAGGGCCCACCTTTCGGTGAGCCCTTCTAGACCGCCCAGCAGAGCGGATTTTGTTTGGTAGGCGCGATTGGACTCGAACCAACGACCCCCACCATGTCAAGGTGGTGCTCTAACCAACTGAGCTACGTGCCTGCTGTGAGGCGGCATTCTACGGAATTCCGGAGGGGTGTCAACACCTTTTTTCGAGCTAACCCTATGAATATGCAAAATATTTAATTTCGCGGCGGTTAAGAAGATTTTCCGGTGGCTGGCGGCCGATTTTTAACTCGGGTAGGATCGATGCACTCGTAAAATATATTAAACAGAGGCTGCCGGATGGCGAACACCCCCTACCCCGAATCCTATTACGCCGCGTCGGCCAATGCGGCTCCGCCGCGCCCGGCCTTGCAGGATGACGTAGAGACTGATGTCTGTGTGATCGGTGCCGGTTACACCGGTCTGTCCTCTGCCCTGTTTCTGCTGGAGAACGGTTTCAAGGTCACGGTGCTGGAAGCCGCCAAGGTGGGTTTCGGCGCGTCGGGCCGGAACGGCGGGCAGATCGTTAACAGTTATAGCCGTGACATTGATGTGATCGAGCGCAGCGTCGGTCCCAAGCAGGCTCAGTTGCTGGGGCAAATGGCGTTTGAGGGCGGGCGGATCATCCGTGAGCGGGTCGCCAAATATAATATCCAGTGCGACTTGAAGGACGGTGGCGTGTTCGCCGCCATCACTGCCAAGCAGATGGGCCATCTGGAATCGCAGAAGCGCCTGTGGGAACGTTTTGGTCATGCCCAGCTTGAGTTGCTCGATCAAAAGCGTATCCGTGAAGTGGTGGCCTGCGATCAATACGTCGGCGGCATGCTCGACATGAGCGGCGGGCACATTCATCCGCTCAACCTGGCGCTGGGCGAAGCGGCGGCGGTCGAGTCGCTGGGCGGCACCATTTATGAGCAGTCGCCGGCGGTCCGTATTGAGCGCGGCGCGAACCCGGTGGTGCATACGCCTCAGGGCAAGGTCAGGGCCAAGTTCATCATCGTGGCCGGTAACGCTTACCTCGGCAATCTGGTGCCGGAACTGGCCGCCAAGTCGATGCCCTGCGGGACTCAGGTGATCACTACCGAGCCTCTGGGCGATGAATTGGCCAAGCGCCTGTTGCCGCAGGACTACTGCGTCGAGGACTGCAATTACCTGCTCGATTACTATCGGCTGACCGGCGACAAGCGCCTGGTCTTCGGTGGCGGCGTTGTCTATGGCGCGCGGGATCCGGCGAACATCGAAGCGATCATCCGGCCGAAGATGCTCAAGGCGTTCCCGCAGCTCAAGGACGTGAAGATTGATTACGCCTGGACCGGCAATTTCCTGCTGACCCTGTCGCGTCTTCCTCAGGTCGGACGGATTGGCGACAACATTTACTATTCCCAGGGTTGCAGCGGCCACGGCGTGACGTACACGCACTTGGCGGGCAAGGTGTTGGCCGAAGCGTTGCGTGGTCAGGCTGAGCGTTTCGACGCGTTTGCCGATCTGCCGCACTACCCGTTCCCGGGTGGGCAATTGCTGCGCACACCGTTTGCGGCGTTGGGCGCGTGGTATTACGGGTTGCGGGATAAGTTCGGGTACTAAACAACATCGCAATACCTTGTGGGAGCGGGCTTGCTCGCGAAGGCGGTGTGTCATTCAACATTATTGTCGGCTGACACGACGCTTTCGCGAGCAAGCCCGCTCCCACATTAGAGAGGTGTCTAGAGCCGATCCCGCGCGATGCCGCTGCGGATTCGCAGGATGTCGGCGAGTACGGCGAGGGCGATTTCAGCTGGGGTCTTGCTGCCCAGGTTCAGCCCGATGGGCGCGTGAATCCGCGCCAACTCCGCGTCTCCCAGGCCACCAATCCTGCGCAACCGCTCGAAGCGCTTTTGCGAGGTCTGCATGGAGCCCATCACACCGATGTAAAACGCCTCGGTGCGCACCGCCTCCATCATCGCCAGGTCATCGATGCGCGGATCGTGAGTCAAGGCCACCACCGCGGTGTCGCTGTGGCAGCCGCCGTCGGCGATAAATACCGACGGCAATTGACGACGAATCTCGACGTTTTCCAGCACGACACCTTCCAGCACTTCGTCGCGCGGATCACAGAGAATCACCTCGAACCCCAAGCCAACCGCAAACTCCGCACACGCCTGAGCGACGCTGGAATACCCCGCCAACAACAATCGCTGAGCCGCGCCGATCCGCACGCGCACCCGGTCAATCTCACGTTCGATACGCACACCCTGCTCACGGTCAGTGAACAGACTGCGCGCACCGCTCGCCAGATCAACCTCGCGGATCAGCCGACGCTGGCCCAGCAACGCCGACTCCAGCTCCCGCAGATGAGCCTGAACCTCGCATTCGGATTCCAACTTCTCCACCAGCACATCAAGCACCCCGCCACAGGGCAGACTCACGCGCGAACGCGGATCATCGCCTTCGCCATAACGAACCACGCTAATCGCATCAACAAGCGCACCCTCGGCGACGCGCTCAAGAAAGTCTTCCTCGACGCAGCCGCCGGACAGCGAGCCGATCCATTGTCCGTCGGTGTTCACCGCCAGCAACGAGCCCGGCGCGCGCGGTGCAGAGCCATAGGTGGCGAGCACCGTGCACAGCCAGATGCGCTGGCCGGCCGTCGACCATTCCAGCGCCCGTCGCACGACCTGCAGATCGAGATGCTGCATGTCAGTGCGCCTTGTGCTCGAGCGGCGGGGCGTCGGCCCGCAACGTCTGCACATCGCTCACCGCCAGATCACCCGCCTGACCACCCCAACCCTGACGCAGGTAGTTCAGCAGATCGGTGAGCTGCTCGTGGCTGAGTTTCTCGGCGAAGCCCGGCATCGGTTGCATGTGCTCGAACCCGGCAAACTTCTGCTCACCGATACCATCGTCGATCACCCGCACCAGGTTGCGTGGATCTTCCAGGCGCAGCGTGGTGTTGCCGCGCATGGCCACGGCGATGTGCGGCTTGCCTTCCCCGCCGACCGCGTGGCAACCGGCGCAGACGTTCAGGTAATCCTGACGACCGCGTTGGGCGCTGGCACTCAGTTTGTCCAGCGGCACGTCGTTCAGCACCTTGGCCGCTGGCGGTTGATCGCCGAGCAGGAAGGTCGCCATCGCCGCCAGGTCCGGGTCATTGAGGCCTTGGGTGCTGTTGTGGAACACCGGGAACATCTCGTTGAACATCGTGCCCTGGGCGCTCATGCCGTGTTTGAGGAACGAGCTCAGGTCCTGATGATTCCAGCCGCGAGCCGCCAGGTCATTGGCCAGCAGGCTGGGCGCCAGATAGCCATTGAGCAGGCCGCCGGTCATGCGTTTGTCCTGCTGCATCGCGCCGGGCAAACCGCGCGGGGTGTGGCATTCGCCGCAGTGACCGAGCACGTCGACCATGTACTGGCCGCGTTTCCAGGCTTCACTTTTGCCGTCGGCCGGCTCCAGTTTTACGTCCTTGCCGTAGAGCATGTTCCAGCCCATCAAGCCCAGGCGCACGTTGAACGGAAAGCTCAGGCTCGTGACCGGTGCTGCACGCTCGATCGGCTCGACGGTTTTCAGGTACGCGTGAATCGCGTCCGAATCTGCGCGCGGCATCAGGTGATACGAGGTGTATGGCATCGCCGGATACAGGTTCGCGCCATCGCGGCGTTTGCCTTCGGTGAGCGCGGCGAAGAACTCGTCATCGTTGTACAGGCCGATGCCGTGCTCTTTGCTCGGGGTGATGTTGGTGCCGTAGATCGTGCCGAACGGCGAGACGATCGGCAGACCACCCGCATACGGCGCGCCGCCCGGTGCGGTGTGGCAGGCCATGCAATCGGCTGCGCGAGCAAGATAGGCACCGCGAACAACTTGATCATCCGCGTGAGCCAGCAACACAGGCGCAGCCAGACCAGCCGCCAACGCCAGGCGGGACAGTAAATACTTCATGCTTAACCCTCCTTGACCAGGCCGAGATCGGTCAGCACGTTGCGCGTCGCGCTGTAATAACGCACATAGCCGGTGCAGCGACAGATGTGGTGGCCGAGGCTGTCCTCGATGACTTTTTCCAACTGGCTTTTGACGATGGGCTGGCGTTGCAGCTTCTCCACCAACACCGTCGCGGCATTCACAAAACCCGGTGCGCAGTAGCTGCACTGGAAAGCGAATTCATCGACGAAGCGTTGCTGGATCGGATTGAGTTCGGTGACCTGGCCCTGTTCATCGCGGGTCGCGTGGCCTTCAATGGTCCGCACCTTTTTGCCTTCGAAATAGTGCGCGCCGGTGATGCAGGTGCGCACTTCTTCGCTGGTGCCGTCCGGGTTGTCGACGATCACCACGCAGGCGTGACAGATGCCCTGGCCGCAGCCAAGACGTGAGCCGGTGAGGTTTTTGTATTCGTGCAGGTAATCGATCATCGGCAGGTCATCAGGGATGTCCACCGGGCCGACGGATTGACCGTTGAGGGTCAGTTGAAGCGGACGGTTAGCCATTGAGGGCCTCCTTGATGCGGGCAGAAGTGATAGGCAGGTCGCGGACCCGTTTGCCGATGGCGTGCGCCACGGCGTTACCGATGGCGCCGACCACCGGGATCATCACCACTTCGGCGATGCCCTTGGAGGGATCGCTTGGCGACAGCGGCGGCAGGATCTCGGCTGTCTGCTTCCAGACCGCAACGTGGCGCGCCATCGGCAAGCGGTAGCGGTTGAAGTTCCAGTCACCCTCCCCCGGCCCGCCTTCGTATAGCGGCATCTCTTCCATCAGCGCATGGCCGATACCCATGGCGATCCCGCCTTCGAGCTGGCCCTTGACCAACTCTTCCACCAACACCCGACCGCACTCGACCCACGAGTGATGGTTGAGCACTTGCACTTCAGCCGAACCCTTGTTCACTTTCAATTCCACCAGCGTCGCGACCGGGCTGTAGTAAGTCACCGCCGCGTTGTTCAACTGAGTGTCCGGGTAATGGATGTTTTGACGGTCGAGCAGGTGGAAACCGGCGCTGTTCATCTGCGCCTTTTTCACGCTCGGTGCACCGTCGCCGTACTTCACCGCCAGGCCATCCAGCGGCAGACGCTCGCGCACGCCGTCGATGCTGAACTCGGACTCGGCCCAGCTCCAGCGGTTGAAACCGTGCACGGTTGCGCCGGTCACCAGGCCTTTTTCGTGGGCGTGTTTGGCCAGTTGTTCGAAGCTCAGCGGCTGCATGCCGTTGGCGGTGAGTCGTCCGTCGACCCAATGCGCATCTTCGCGGCGCACCACATACGGATTGGCCTGGCCGCCGTAAGGGCCCTGGCCCCAGATCTGCAACGCCGCCGGCCACAAACCGTGGTTGAACAGCACACGCGCCGCTTCCCGGGTGGCGTGGCTGAAGTAGTAAGCGGAGTTGGTCGCCGATGAGGCTGACGCGAGCTTGCCGACCCAGCGCGGATTGCGCAGGAAATTGTCCTGCTCGGCCTGGCTCATGATGTACGGGTTGCCGCCGGTGATCAGCTGCAACTCTTTCCATTCGGTCTCGCCGGTCTTCACTTCAGTCGCCGGGACGCCAAGGAAATCTGCCACGACCAAGGCTTGCGAGGTGGACATGCCGGTGCCGATTTCGATACCGATATGGCGCAGGGTAATGTGCCCATCAGCGGTGAATTCGATGCTCGCCATCGGCGCTTCGGAACCGGTGCCGAAGTCTTTCTGGCAGATGGCGAAACCAACGCCGTACCAGTTATCCGGGTCCTGGGCTTCGCGCTGCTTTTTGATCGCGTCGCGGTTTTTCCAGACTTCGTGGACAGCGGCTTTATCGAGGATTTCATGCAGGCGCAACGCACCTGCCGGCACTGCACCCTGGGTGTTTTTCATGCCCGAGACCATGGCGTTTTTCTTACGCAGATCAATCGCATCAATGCCGAGACGATCGGCAATTTCATCGACCATCATCTCGGTGGAGGCCATGCTTTGCAGCGTGCCGTAACCGCGCATCGACCCGGCTTCAACGGCGCGAGAATGGTAAGCGGTGACCTGCAAATCGTTCTGCGGCATGTAGTAGATCGACTGCGCCGCCGTGGCGCCAACCGCCGCTACCGATGGGCTGTAGTTGATCCGCCCGCCGCCGTCGACGTTCATCTCGGCACGGAAAATCTTGAAGCTGTGATCAGTCTTGTCCACCGCCAGTTGATAGCGGATGTCGAACGGGTGACGCTTGATGCCGCTCTGGAACTGCTCGTAGCGGTCGTTGGCCAGACGCACCGGCACACCGGCGCCGTACAACGCCGCGAGGGCTGCGTAGTAAACGAAAATGTTGTGGTCTTTGGAGCCGTAACCGACGGTGTAACCCGGGTGCATGTTCAGGTTGGCCAGGCCGAAACGCGACGGCGCGATCATCTTCGCGGTCTCGGTCGCGGTTTCCAGCGGGCACTGGGTGGCGACGACAAAATGCAGGGTCTTGGTCGCCGGGTCGTACCAGCCGTTGCCGTTGTCCGGCTCCATCGCGGCCGGTTCGATCGACGGGGTTTTGTAGCGTTCATCAAACACCAGCCAGTTGTCTGGCGGCGTGTCGATCTGCTGCTTCATGCGCTCGGCGTAAAACAGCCCGCGCTCGGTCAGGTTGCCGTGCAGGTTCGGCTGGGAATTCCACACCGGACGACGATTGCGCAGCATCGGGAACAGGATCGAATCCTTGAGGCTGGCGAATTCGTCTTCGTCCGCCGAGGTCGCCCCGCCGACACGCACATAGCGGAAACTGCCATAGGGATCGCCTTCGTAGAACGGCACTTTGTCGCCGTAACGAATCGCTTTGTCATTGAATTTGAGTTTGGCCTTGGCCTGGCGGAAACGCTCGAAGTCGTTCCAGATCAGGATCGCCACCGGGTGCCCGATGAACATCGGCACCTTGCCTTCCGGCAGCAGCGGATCCGGCGCGTGCTCTTCCGGGAAGGCGATGCCGTCCTTGTCCAGGTCGGCGGCGGTCACGATGCGGTCCGGCTGCAACTCGGCGCCGAGCCACGACAGATCGTAACCGGCGTAAATGCGATCGGCCTTGGTGATTTTCAGCAACATGGCGTGGCCTTGTTGCTGCGGCCAGCCCGGCATGTCCTTGGCGCGGATGTCGCGGGCAAAGACTTTGCTGCCGCAGACCTTGGACAAGGCATCGTTACGCGAGCGCGCCTTGCCGTTGTTGCCGAGCCATTGCTCGGACGGCACGGTCACGCTGTTTTCCATCAAGGCCGCCAGCGCCTGACTGCTGAGCGGCGTGAGCGTCACGCTCACCCCCGCTACCAGCCCGCCCTGAAGGAACGAACGCCGGGATATTTCACGGTTGGACATGGATCATCCTCTGGGCGGTTATGGGTCCGCCCTTCTGGTTATGTTCTGGGGATCTCGAGTCTTGCAGAAGCCCTTTTTGACGATTCAAAGGGCCGTGTTGACAGTGCAAAGCTGACCGAAAGGTTAACTTTATAGATTTATGCGCTTTTAGAAAACAACTGGTAACAAAAATCTGACCGAAGAATCAAAAAGCCGCCGCTTTTCGGCGCAGCAAATCGATGAACAAACCCAACTCTCGGCTGATGTGTTCACCCTTGCGCAGCAGCAATCCGAACGGCGCCAGTTGCACATCCAGCGCTACCGGCAGCGCCACCACCAGACCCATTTTCAGGTAGTCGCGCAACGCGGTTTCCGAGAGCACCATGATGGCGTCGGTCAGTTGAATCAGTTGCTGCATGGAATACACCGAACTGCATTCGATGATGTCGGCGGGCGTCGGCAAGGCCAGGCGCTGCAAAGCCTGATCAAGCCCGATGCGCGCCGGGCTGGTTTCCGGCTGCAGGATCCATGGCCAACCGCTGACCAGTTCCGAGAGTTCGAGTGTTTCCCGCTGTACCAAGGGATGCCCGGCATGAACGACCACCAGCAGCCGTTCGTTGCCCAGTTGTTCGAACTCGTAATGCTCGCTGTCGGTGGCGGCATTGCGCCGGGCGATGGCAAGGTCGATGCGGCCCTGTTCCAGGAGCTGGATCACCTGATCGCTGGTGTCGCCCATGATGCGAATGCGCAACTGCGGATTGAGTGCCTTGATCTCGGCAATCGAATCCATCACCAGGTCCGGTGCGGCGCCCATGATGGTGCCGATGGACAGATAACCGTAACCGCCCTGCTGCCGCGCGATCAGGTCCTCGGCGCAGCGGTCGAGGCCGCTGAGGGCGGATTCGGCGAAACGAATCAACTCACTGCCCAGCGCGGTTGGCCGCATCCCGCGCGGCAGGCGCTCGAACAGATCGCAGCCAAACATGTCTTCAATCTCATGCAGCATCCGGGTTGCCGCCGGTTGCGACATGTTCAGGCTCTGCGAGGCGCGGTGCAGGTTCTGACTGCTGCTGAGCGTCACCAGCATGTGCAAATGCTTGTAACGCAGGCGGTTGAGCAGGCTGCGGGAGATGATCGGCGTGGTCATGGCGGGCCTTTGTATCGATACCCTGAGGGTATCAGTTGTGAGCTAGATTCGATTTGTAACGCATCGATCCACGGCCGTACAGTCTTTCCCATAAGAGCAAATGCCCTACCAAAGGAAAACTGCGATGAAGACTCTACCCGCGCCTCTGCTCGCCAAAATTTCCTGGCGGCTGCTCCCGTTTCTGCTGCTGATGTACATCATGGCCTTCCTCGACCGCGCCAATGTCGGGTTCGCCAAGCAAGCCTTTCAAGCTGATACCGGTATCGGTGACGCCGCCTTCGCCTTCGGCGCCGGGGTGTTTTTCGTCGGTTACGCGCTGCTCGAAGTGCCGAGCAATCTGATCCTGCACCGCGTCGGCGCCCGTCTCTGGATGTGCCGGATCATGGTCACTTGGGGCCTGGTCTCCGCCGCCATGGTCTTCGCCCACACCGAAACCAGTTTCTACGTCCTGCGCTTTTTACTGGGCGTGGCCGAAGCCGGATTCTTCCCCGGCGTCATCCTTTACCTCACCTATTGGTTCCCCAGCGCCGCGCGCGGCAAAGCCATGGGCTTCTTCTACTTCGGTGCGCCCCTGGCGTTCATCTTCGGCAGCCCGTTGTCCGGCTTACTGCTGGAACTGGATGGATTTGCTGGCGTCCACGGCTGGCAATGGCTGTTCGCGGTTGAAGGCCTGATGGCCACGGCGGTGGGCGTCTGGGCCTATTGGTACCTGGACAATCGCCCGGCCGATGCGAAGTGGCTGACGGTTGAAGAACGCCAGCAAGTGCAAGGCATCCTCGATCAAGAAGACAGCCACAAACAGAACCACGGCCGCAGCCTGCTCAACGTCCTGTGCCAGCCGTCGGTGCTTTACCTGTGCCTCATTTATCTGCTGATTCAGGCCAGTGTCTACGGCGTGGTGTTCTATCTGCCTACCCAGGTCGGCGGACTGTTGGGCACCAAGGTCGGGCTGATGGTCGGACTGGTCACGGCGATTCCGTGGCTCTGCGCGATCGTCGCGGCGTACCTGATTCCCGGCTACAGCGACCGCACCGGCGAACGCCGCCGCACCGCCTGCCTGACTTTGCTGATGTCGGCAGCCGGGATCGCCTGCTCGGTGACCTTCGCCAGCCCGTTCCTCGGCATCGTCGCCCTGTGCTTCGCCGCGTCCGGTTTCATCGCCGTGCAACCGGTGTTCTGGACCTTCCCTTCCAGTTACCTCGCCGGCAGCGCCGCGGCGGCCGGGATCGCCCTGATCAACTCGTTCGGTGCCCTCGGCGGCTTCATCGCCCCGGTACTGAAGAACTGGGCCGAAGGCGCCTTCCATTCACCGGCCGCCGGTTTGTACCTGCTGGCCGGCACCACTGTCATCGCCGCGTTGCTGGTCCTGGGCATCCGCTCGCCGGTCCAGAAGCCTGCCAACAAACCGGCCACCGTTTAAACCTGAGGAGTCACACCATGGGCATTCCAACCATCAAACACGTCCGCGCCTTCACTCTGCGAGGCGGCGGCGCGGATTATCACGATCAGGCGGACGGCCACTGGATCGACGATCACATCGCTACGCCGATGAGCAAATACCCCGAGTATCGCCAGAGCCGCCGCACCTTCGGCATCAACGTGCTCGGAACCCTGGTGGTCGAGATCGAAGCCAGTGATGGCACGGTCGGTTTTGCCGTGACCACTGGTGGCGAGCCTGCCGCGTACATCGTCGAGAAGCATCTGGCACGTTTCCTCGAAGGTGCACGGGTCACCGACATCGAAAAAATCTGGGACCAGATGTACCAATCGACGTTGTATTACGGCCGCAAAGGCATCGTCATCAACACGATTTCCGGCGTCGATCTGGCGCTGTGGGACCTGCTCGGCAAGATCCGCAAGGAGCCAGTGCACCAATTGCTCGGCGGTGCGGTGCGCGACGAATTGCAGTTCTACGCCACCGGCGCCCGCCCGGACCTGGCGCAAAAAATGGGCTTCATCGGCGGCAAGATGCCGCTGCACCACGGCCCGGCCGAAGGTGAGGAAGGCCTGCGCAAGAACTTCGAAGAGCTGGCGACCATGCGCGAGCGGGTCGGCCCGGATTTCTGGCTGATGCTCGATTGCTGGATGAGCCTGGACCTCAATTACGCGACCAAACTGGCGGTCGGCGCCCACGAATATGGTTTGAAGTGGATCGAAGAAGCCCTGCCGCCGGACGATTACTGGGGCTACGCGGCCCTGCGCAACAACGTGCCCAAAGGCATGCTGGTGACCACCGGCGAACACGAAGCCACCCGCTGGGGCTTCCGCATGCTTCTGGAAATGGGTTGCTGCGACATCATTCAGCCGGACGTTGGATGGTGCGGCGGGATCACTGAACTGGTGAAGATTTCCGCCCTTGCCGACGCCCACAACGCCTTGGTCATTCCTCACGGCTCTTCGGTGTACAGCTATCACTTCGTTGCCACCCGGCATAACAGCCCGTTCGCCGAATTCCTGATGATGGCGCCGAAGGCTGACGAAGTGGTGCCGATGTTCCATCCGCAATTGCTCGGCGAACCGGTGCCGGTGAACGGCCGCATGCGTCTGTCAGCCCTCGACCAACCGGGCTTCGGCGTGACGCTCAACCCGGAATGCCAACTGCATCGGCCGTACAACCGCTGAGAAAGGACCCCACCATGAACATGCCTCACAACGCTTTCAAGGCCGCGCTGAAAAATCCGGCGACCCAGTACGGGATCTGGGCCGGTTTCGCCACCGGCTATGCCGCCGAAATCGTCGCCACCACCGGTTACGACTGGATGCTGATCGACGGTGAACATGCGCCGAATACTGTGCCCGGCGTACTCGCGCAATTGCAGGCGGTGGCGCCCTACTCCACTGCGCCCGTCGTGCGTGCGGTGACGGGTGACGCCAACCTGATCAAGCAACTGCTGGATATCGGCGCGCAGACGCTGATGATCCCGATGGTCGAAACCGCCGAACAAGCGGCCGCCCTGGTGCGCGCCATGCGCTATCCGCCGCATGGCATTCGCGGCGTCGGCGGCGGTTTGACCCGCGCCACGCGCTGGGACGGCGTGCCGGATTACCTGAACACCGCCCATGAGCAGTTGTGCCTGATCGTCCAGGTGGAATCGCGCACAGGTGTGGAAAACGTCGAAGCGATTGCCGCCGTCGAAGGCGTCGACGCGGTGTTTATCGGCCCGGCAGATTTGTCCATCGGCCTCGGCCATGCCGGCAACCCGGGTCATCCTGAAGTCCAGGAACGTATCCAGCACGCGGTGAAAGCGACGCTCGCGGCCGGCAAGGCCTGCGGCATTCTCGCGCCGAACGAAGAAGACGCGCGCCGGTATCAGAGCTGGGGTTGCCAGTTCATTGCGGTGGCCATCGACATCAGCCTGCTGCGCCAAAGCGCCATGACCACCCTCGCGCGCTATCGCACACCGGCCACCGAGCACGCGCCGTCGCGCACCTATTGATCAGCCAAGGAGTCGTCCCATGTCGTCCGTGCCCGTCTACGAAAACTTCATCAACGGCCAGTTTGTGGCCAGTGCTGCCCACCTCGATGTGATCAACCCGGCCACCGGTGCCGTGCTGTCGAAAGTCCCGGCCTCGACGGCCGAAGACGTCGACCGCGCCCTCGCCGCCGCGCGTGCTGCGCAAAAAGACTGGTCGCGCAAACCGGCGATTGAGCGCGCCGGGCATTTGCGTCGAATCGCAGCCAAACTGCGGGAGAACGTCCAGCATCTGGCGCGCACCATTACCCTGGAGCAAGGCAAGGTCAGCGGCCTCGCAGAGGTCGAAGTCAATTTCACCGCCGATTACCTCGACTACATGGCCGAGTGGGCCCGGCGCATCGAAGGCGAAATCATCACCAGCGACCGGCAGAACGAAAACATCTTTCTGTTCCGCAAACCGCTGGGTGTGGTCGCCGGGATTTTGCCGTGGAATTTCCCGTTTTTTCTGATCGCCCGCAAGATGGCCCCGGCCCTGCTGACCGGCAACACCATCGTGATCAAACCCAGCGAAGAAACCCCGAACAACTGCTTCGAATTCGCCCGGCTCGTCGCCGAAACCGATCTGCCACCCGGCGTGTTCAATGTGGTCTGCGGCGATGGTCGAGTGGGCGCGGCACTCAGCGCGCACAAGGGCGTGGACATGATCAGCTTCACCGGCAGCGTCGACACCGGTTCGCGAATCATGGCCGCTGCCGCACCGAACATCACCAAACTCAACCTGGAACTGGGCGGCAAGGCGCCGGCCATTGTGTTGGCGGATGCCGACCTCGATCTGGCGGTGAAAGCCATCCGCGATTCGCGGATCATCAACAGCGGCCAGGTGTGTAATTGCGCCGAGCGGGTGTACGTCGAACGCAAGGTCGCCGATCAGTTTATCGAACGCATTTCTGCGGCGATGAGCGCGACCCGTTACGGCGATCCGATTGCCCAGCCGGACGTAGAAATGGGTCCGTTGATTAATCGCCAGGGCCTGGACAGCGTCAACCGCAAAGTCCGTACGGCGTTGAGTCAGGGTGCGAGTTTGATCAGTGGAGGGCAGATTGCCGATCTACCGAACGGCTTCCACTTCCAGCCCACGGTGTTGGCCGGGTGCAGCGCCGATATGGAAATCATGCGCGAAGAGATTTTCGGCCCGGTGCTGCCGATCCAGATTATCGACGACCTCGACGAGGCCATCGCCTTGGCCAACGATTGCGACTATGGCCTGACCTCATCGATTTACACCCGTGACCTGAGCAAAACCATGCAGGCGATGCGCGAGCTGGATTTTGGCGAGACTTACGTCAATCGGGAGAACTTCGAGGCCATGCAGGGCTTCCATGCCGGGGTGCGTAAATCCGGGATTGGTGGAGCGGATGGCAAGCATGGGTTTTACGAGTACACGCATACCCATGCGGTGTATTTGCAGGGCTAAGTCCTGCGGCGCTGCTGATGCCGCCTTCGCGAGCAAGCCCGCTCCCACATTTTGATTTGTGTACGACTCAGATCAATTGTGGGAGCGGGCTTGCTCGCGAAGGCGTCAGGTCAGGCACATCGAATTAAAAGTCGACCGTTGCCGAAAGCAGATAGGTCCGAGGCGTCGACAGCGTCAACCCAGGCTCGCTGTCATCCGAGGCCCCGGCCGAACTCCAGTAGCGCTTGTCCGCCACGTTCTCGATGTTGGCGCGCAACGTGATGTTCTTCTCCTCGATCCTGAACGCGTAGCGCGCGCCCACGTCGAAACGCTCCCAGGAATCGATTTCCTTGTTGTTGGACTGATCCAGGTATTGCGAGCTGGAATAGATACCGCGGCTGGTCAGAGTCAGGCCCTGAACAGTCGGCACGTCCCACTCGGCGCCGAGGTTGACGTTGTATTTCGGTGTGGCCGGCGCACGGTTGCCGTCGAACGTGCCATTGGCGGTGTTGGTCAGTTCGCTGTCGATGTACATCACACCGCCGAGCAGACGGAATCCATCGAGCGGCTCGCCGAATACACTCAATTCCACACCGGTGTTTTCACGCTTGCCGTTCGGGCCGAAGAGGCGCGTCGTGGCATTGGTCTCGTAGGCCGGCTGCTTGATGCGGAACACCGCAGCGGTCACCGCAAAAGCACCGGCGTCATACTTGGCGCCGACCTCGACCTGGCGGCTGATGAACGGCGGGAAGATCTCGTCTTCGTTGATCGAGGTCGACGGCGCGATCTTGCCCTGGCTCAGGCCTTCCATGTAGTTGGCGTACAGCGACAGCTTGTCGGTGGCCTTGAACAGGATGCCGCCCGACGGCGAAACCTTTTCCTCGTCGTAAGCGGTGTCGCCTTTGACGTTATCCGACCAGTCGTCAACCTTCACCCGCTGCCAGCGCGCGCCAAGGGTCAGCAGCAGCCGGTCATCGAAGAAGCCCAGGGTGTCGGACAACGCCACGCCGCTAAAGCGGTTTTCGGTGTAGACCTTCGGATCCTGTCGCGTCGGTCTGGCCGGCGTGGGGGTTTCCACCGGGTTGTAGAGGTTGCTGGGCGCCGCCGCGTAACGCGCGCCGCCATTTTCGAAGTCCATGTAGAAGTAGCTGGCGGCCAGGTTGACCTCATGGCTCACCGGGCCGGTATGAAACCAGTTGCGCACCCCTGCCGTGGCCGTCCGCACATTTTCGTCGCGGGTGAAATCGCGCGGCTGCACGCTGAAATCGCCCCGGTCATTGGTGACTGCAACGGCATGCCGCAGGAAGTCATGGTTGCTTTTGCGCGCGCCGACACCGCCGTACAGCATGACGGAATCGTTGACATCGAACTCACCGTTCACCGTGCCGAAGGTGTCATTGGTGCTCGCCTTGCTCCACGGTTGCGCATAGTTGTGGCGTACATCGCTGGCATGCGGAACCTGCGCGTTGGCGTTGACCTGCACGCGCTCTTGCGGGGCGTCGGTGTCACGCTCGGTGCGCCCGATGTCCGTCGAGAGCCGCAGGCGATCACCGCGAAAATCCAGGCCGAGTACGGCCATCTCGCGGTCGACATTCTGCTGATCCCATTCGGTGTCGCCGGACTGCTTGACGCCGTTGAAGCGAATACCGAATTTGTTGTCCTCGCCAAAGCGCCGGCCGACATCCACGGCACCACCGACCTGGCTGTCGGACGCGTAGCTGCCGGTGAACGAAGTGATCGGTTCGTCGGTGGCGCGTTTGGGCACCACGTTGATCCCACCGCCCACGCTGCCCCGCGGCGAGATGCCGTTGATCAACTGGCTCGGACCCTTGAGGACGTCGACGCGGTCGGCCATCTCCATGTCGATCGTATAAGTCGGCAGCACGCCGTAGAGACCGTTGTAGGCAACATCACTGTTGAACAGGCTGAGCCCGCGAATGGTGAACTGCTCGTAGCGCCCACCCGCCGGGTTGGTGGCGCGAACCGACGGATCGTTGGCGATCAGGTCGCCCAAGGTGCGCGCCTGCTGGTTCTTGACCACCTCGCTGGTGTAGGTGGTCATGCTGAACGGCGTTTCCATGAAATCTTTGGAGCCCAGCAAACCCTGCGAACCGCGACGCGCGACCTGGCCGCCGGCATACGGATCGCCGTCCACCGGGTCGATGGAGCCGAGAATCGAGGTGGCGCCCAGTTGCAGGCCGCTGCCTTCTGGCGCCGGGGTCAGGATGTAGGCCTGCTCGCCCACCGGTTGCAGTTGCAGACCGGAACCCTGTAACAGGCGGGCAAAGCCCTCCTCCACGGCAAACTCGCCAGACAGACCTGGGCTGTTGCGACCGCTCACCAGCGCCGGGTCAACCGAGAGGTTGACGCCCGCCAGACCGGCGAATCGGGTCAGTGCTGCGCTGAGGCTGCCTGCCGGCACCTGATAACTGCGTCGAGGTGCGTCTTCGGCCCAACTGGCAGTGATGAATAACGGACAGGCACTGAGGCTCAGCAACAGGCTCAAGTGCATTAACGGGCGCAGGCGGGATGAAGCCAGACGCGGACTCGATGGGAACACTGCGGGCATTGAAGAAGCTCTCTTATTTCGTTCACTTGCCTTGAATGACAAGCGACGCGAAAAAAGGGGACACGCTTCAAACACTATTTTTGCGCGGCAGCAGCGTTACCCAATAACGCGTACGCGAATGCACCTCCAACGGCAGGCTGGCCGCCAGCAGCGAGAGGATACGATCGGTGTCTTCCAGGCGAAAACTGCCGGTGACGCGCAGGGATTCCAGCTCCGGCTCCCAGCGCAGCACGCCTGGGCGATAGGTGCTGAGTTCGCGCAAAAAATCGCCCAACGGCTGGTTCTGCGCCATCAGCACACCATCACGCCAACCGGGGGCGAGTACGTCGAAGGGCTCCACGGCGCCGGCACCCGCGACCTGAAGGCTGACTTGCTGACCGGCGCGCAACGAGAAGACCGGTCCGTGCAACGGCTGCAACTGCACCGCGCCGTTCAGCACCGACACTCTGCAACCCGTCTGCCACTGACGAACACACACTTCGCTCTGACTGACCACCACCTGGCCAAAGTGGGTCTGGATCGTCAGCGGCGAGGTGCCGGGGACTTTCAGGGCTATTTCGCCTTCCACAAGTTTCAGTAACCGGTTTTTCAGATCGATATCGACGGCACTGGCGGTGTTCAATTGCAGCGAGCTGCCATCGGCCAACTGGACCTTCTTGCCCTCCCCGGTTGCCGTGCGCAGGTCGGCACTCCAGACATCCAACGGCAACTGCCGACTGATCAGCCAGGCAGCCGGCACCAACGCGATCGCGCCGACGGCACGCTTGAGCACCGTGCGGCGGCTTGGCTGCGGGCGGTCCAGACTGGCCATCGCCAAAGCTGGCGGCAGGCCGGTGAAGCGTTGACGCAAGAGTTGCGCTTTCTGCCAGGCCTGTTCGTGGCTGGAATGGCTGTCGAGCCAGCGCTGCAGCTCGGCTCGGTCCCGCTCATTGGCGGTGCCCGACTCCATGAGCGCCAGCCACTGCGCGGCCGCCCTTATGACTTGGCGGATGTCGGCCGAAGGGGCTGAACTGTTCACAGGTCCACCAGCAGGCAGTGTTCGTAGGCTTGGGCCATGTAGCGCTTGATCGTGCGCTCCGAGACTTGCAGGCGCTCGGCAATTTCCTGATAGCCCAGACCTTCCAGTTGGCTCCAGAGAAACGCCCGTCGCACCGGAATCGGCAACCCATCGAGCAGTTCGTCGAGGGCTTGCAGGGTTTCCAGCAGAATCCAGCGCTGTTCGGGGGATGGCACGCAGTCTTCCGGCAGCAGCGCCAGTGCATTGAGGTAGGCCTGCTCGAGGCTGCGGCGCTTGTAGAAGTTGGTCAGCAGGCGTTTGCCCACGGTCGCCAGGTAGGCGCGGGGCTCTTGCAGGTCAGCAATGCGCTGGGAGCTGGCGAGCAAGCGCACGAACGTGTCCTGGCTCAGGTCCGCTGCATCATGACCATTGCTCATGCGTCGTCTCAACCAGCTTTCGAGCCAGCCGCGATGGTCGCGGTACAAGTCGTGGAAGGTTTGCTCCTCCGGCATCGCTGCATCGCTCATTTCAAGAAGCCCTGTGCCAAGGAGTTGTCGTAAATGAGAGTGATTCTAATTAATGTCGGGCGTGTGAAGGAAGCGCTTTATGCATCGGCTGAGCAGAAAGGTTTGATTGGGAGGATGTAAAGGAAGGAAAAGCCAAATCGCAGACACAAAAAACCCCGGTCTTTCGACCAGGGTCTTTGCTATCGACTCGAAGATAACCAACGGCTTTCTTCGTAGCTTCAAGGCGTTCAGTGGGCCTTGAGGCAGATATGGCGCAGCGGACGGGACTCGAACCCGCGACCCCCGGCGTGACAGGCCGGTATTCTAACCGACTGAACTACCGCTGCGTATCGCTTTGGACTTTCGCCCAAGTAACTCGTCTGATTGAAAACTCAGAAGCTTTTCAATCTCGAACCAGATAAATCTGACTCGGAAAATATGGCGCAGCGGACGGGACTCGAACCCGCGACCCCCGGCGTGACAGGCCGGTATTCTAACCGACTGAACTACCGCTGCGCGTCGGTGGAGGCTTTTAAAAGCTTCCATCTTGCTTTCGCAAGACTCTCGGATTTGGTGGGTGATGACGGGATCGAACCGCCGACATTCTGCTTGTAAGGCAGACGCTCTCCCAGCTGAGCTAATCACCCGTTTGCATCTCCGAGGCCGCGAAATTTACGCAGGTAGCGAACCTAAGTCAATAGCAGGATTGAAGTTTTTCTGAAAAAGACAGAATTGTGTCGTACGCAGTAGACCGCTTTCGCGAGCAAGCCCGCTCCCACAGGGGTTTTGCGTCGTACACATAATCTGTGTTCACTGACAATCAACTGTGGGAGCGGGCTTGCTCGCGAAGGCGGCGGCACACCCAACATAAATGCTGGCCTGGTCGCCGCTGGATTACTCGCTATAAATCATCTTCTTGGTCATGCCGCCATCAACCACAAACTCCTGGCCCGTGACGAAACCGGCATTCTTCGACAGCAGCCACGCCACCATCGCCGCGACGTCTTCGACGGTCCCTACCCTGCCCGCCGGATGCTGGGCATGGTCGGCATCGGTCAAGGGTTCGGCACGTCGTGCTGCGGGATCTCGCGCATCGATCCAGCCGGGGCTGACCGCGTTGACGCGAATTTCCGGCCCGAGGCTGATGGCCAATGCGTGAGTCAGGGCCAACAGACCGCCCTTGCTTGCCGCATAAGCCTCTGTGTCCGGTTCCGACTGTCCGGCGCGGGTCGAGGCCAGGTTGACGATCGCACCGCTGTGAGCGCGCAGATACGGCGCACAGTGCTTGGCCAACAGCATCGGCCCACTGAGATTGACCGCCAGCACCCGATTCCAGTAAGCCAGATCGAGGCTTTCCAGGGTGATGTTGTGCGGGTCGGCCACCGCCGCGTTGCACACCAGCGCATCCAGGCGCCCGAATTGCCCCAGCACCTCGGCGACGCCCAGCGCCACCTGCCCCTCGTTCGACACGTCCATGGCGATGAACCAGGCGTTTGCGCCCAGCACCTTCGTCACTTTCGAACCGCGCTCTCGATCGAGGTCGGTCAGCACCACCTGCCAGCCTTCGCTGATCAGCCAGGCCGCGATCCCCAGCCCGATGCCGCGTGCGGCACCGGTGACCAGTGCAACGCGGCCATGGGTGCCGGTGCCCGGCGTGGACAACTCGATCACAAGGCAGCCAACCCGCGCGCCAGATCGGCTTGCAGGTCAGCCACATCTTCCAGACCGACCGCGATGCGGATCAGGCTGTCACGAATGCCCGCCGCTTCACGCTCTTGCGGCGCCAGACGGCCGTGGGAGGTGGTGCTCGGGTGCGTGATGGTGGTCTTGCTATCGCCCAGGTTGGCGGTGATCGAAATCAGACGGGTCGCATCAATAAAGCGCCAGGCGCCCTCTTTGCCACCCTTGACTTCAAAACTCACCACGGCACCGAAACCTTTCTGCTGACGCAGGGCCAGTTCGTGCTGCGGATGGCTCTTGAGGCCGGCGTAATGGACTTTCTCGATGCCGTCCTGCTGCTCCAGCCACTCGGCCAGCTGCTGGGCATTGGCGCAATGCGCCTTCATGCGCAGGCTCAGGGTTTCGAGGCCCTTGAGGAAGATCCAGGCATTGAACGGGCTCAGGGTCGGCCCGGCGGTGCGCAGGAAACCCACCACTTCTTTCATCTGCTCGCTGCGACCGGCGACAACGCCGCCCATGCAACGACCCTGGCCGTCGATGAACTTGGTCGCCGAGTGCACGACGATGTCCGCGCCCATCTTCAGCGGTTGCTGCAATGCAGGGGTGCAGAAGCAATTGTCGACCACCAGCATCGCGCCTTTGGCGTGAGCGATTTTTGCCAACTCGGCGATGTCTACCAGCTCGGCCAACGGATTGGACGGCGACTCGACGAACAGCAATTTGGTGTTGGCCTTGATCGCCGCGTCCCAGCCGGACAAGTCCGCCAGAGGCACGTAATCGACTTCGATACCGAAGCGCTTGAAGTACTTTTCGAACAGGCTGATGGTCGAGCCGAACACGCTGCGCGACACCAACACGTGGTCGCCGGCGCTGCACAGGCTCATCACCACCGCCATGATCGCCGCCATGCCAGTGGCCGTGGCCACGGCTTGCTCGGCGCTTTCCAGCGCGGCAATGCGTTCTTCGAACGCGCGCACGGTCGGGTTGGTGTAGCGCGAATAAACGTTGCCCGGCACTTCGCCGGCAAAGCGTGCCGCCGCGTCGGCAGCGGTACGGAATACATAGCTGGAAGTGAAGAACATCGGATCACCGTGTTCGCCTTCCGGCGTGCGGTGCTGACCGGCGCGTACGGCCAGGGTATCGAACGCTACGCCTTCGAGGTCGCTGTCCAGCCGACCGGCATCCCAATCCTGACTCATGCTGTCACTCCTTGCCTTGCTCGGTAATGGATACAAAACCGGCCTGTAGGAGCATGGCTTGCCCGCGAAGGGGCCTTTGGGAACGCCAAAAGCTTCGCGGGCAAGCCTCGCTCCTACAGGCCGTTCGTTTACTCAGTTGTTGTACAGATCGATGATCGCGCTGACTGCCTGCGTCTTGACCTTGGAGGCATCGTTACGCGCCTGCTCGATCTTGTTCAGGTAAGCCTCGTCGACGTCGCCGGTGACGTACTGGCCGTCGAACACCGCACAATCGAACTTGTCGATCTTGATCTTGCCGCCACCGACCGCTTCGATCAAGTCGGGCAAGTCCTGATAGATCAGCCAGTCGGCGCCGATCAGGTCAGCCACGTCCTGGGTCGAACGGTTGTGGGCGATCAGTTCGTGAGCGCTCGGCATGTCGATGCCGTAGACGTTCGGGTAGCGAACGGCCGGGGCTGCGGAGCAGAAGTAGACGTTTTTCGCGCCGGCTTCACGGGCCATCTGGATGATCTGCTTGCACGTGGTGCCGCGAACGATCGAGTCGTCCACCAGCATCACGTTCTTGCCGCGGAATTCCAGTTCGATGGCGTTGAGCTTCTGGCGTACGGATTTTTTCCGTGCAGCCTGGCCCGGCATGATGAAGGTCCGGCCGATGTAGCGGTTCTTCACGAAACCTTCGCGGAACTTGACGCCCAGGTGGTTCGCCAGCTCCAGGGCCGCGGTGCGGCTGGTATCCGGGATCGGGATGACCACGTCGATGTCGTGTTCCGGACGCTCGCGCAGGATCTTCTCGGCGAGTTTCTCACCCATGCGCAGACGGGCCTTGTAGACCGACACGCCATCGATGATCGAGTCCGGACGCGCCAGGTAGACGTGTTCGAAGATGCACGGGGTCAGGGACGGGTTGGTTGCGCACTGACGGGTGTGCAGCTTGCCGTCTTCAGTGATGTAGACCGCTTCGCCCGGTGCCAGGTCGCGAATCAGGGTAAAGCCGAGTACGTCCAGGGAGACGCTTTCGGAGGCGATCATGTACTCGACGCCTTCGTCGGTGTGACGCTGGCCGAAAACGATCGGGCGGATGCCGTGCGGGTCGCGGAAACCGACGATGCCGTAACCGGTCACCATCGCTACGACCGCGTAGCCACCGACGCAACGGTTGTGCACGTCAGTGACGGCAGCGAACACGTCTTCTTCAGTCGGCTGCAACTTGCCGCGCTGGGCCAGTTCGTGCGCGAACACGTTGAGCAGCACTTCCGAATCGGAATTGGTGTTGACGTGGCGCAGGTCAGATTCGTAAATCTCCTTGGCCAGCTGTTCAACGTTGGTCAGGTTACCGTTGTGCGCCAGGGTAATGCCGTAAGGCGAGTTGACGTAAAACGGTTGAGCTTCGGCCGAGGTCGAGCTGCCCGCGGTCGGGTAACGCACATGACCAATGCCCATGTGGCCGACCAGGCGCTGCATGTGACGCTGATGGAACACGTCACGCACCAGGCCATTGTCCTTGCGCAGGAATAACCGGCCATCATGGCTGGTCACGATACCGGCAGCGTCCTGGCCGCGGTGCTGGAGGACGGTTAGCGCGTCATACAGCGCCTGATTGACGTTCGACTTACCGACGATACCGACGATGCCACACATGCGACGCAACCCCTACTTAATGGATCTGAACTGAACACAACTCACTGAGGCGTTTTGGCCATCGGCAAGAGGTGCTCCTTGAACGGTATCTCAGCGGGTACGCTGATACCGCTGGCAAGCCACTGACTGCTCCACCCGAGGATCAGGTTTTTGGACCAGTCTGCGACCAATAGAAATTTTGGCACGAGCTGTGACTGTTGCCACCACCCGTCCTGCTGTACCGGCCCCAGGCTCAACAGCCCGACCGCCACGACCACCAGCAACACGCCACGCGCAGCGCCGAAGGCCATGCCGAGGAATCGGTCGGTCCCGGACAACCCGGTGACGCGAACCAACTCGCCGATAAGATAATTGATCATTGCGCCTACGATTAACGTGGCGATAAACATGATGGCACAGCCCGTGATCACACGAGCCGATGGCGTTTCGATGTATCCGGCGAGGTGCTCGGACAATGCACCACCGAACATCCAGGCGACGACTCCTGCAATGATCCAGGTCACCAGCGATAATGCTTCTTTGACGAAGCCGCGGCTCAGACTGATCAATGCGGAGATGGCGACGATTGCAACGATCGCCCAGTCAACCCAGGTAAATGGCACAGTGCAGCCTACAGACGGATAAGGCGGCGCATTTTAGCAGAGCCCATGGCTATCGGTAAGCTGCGATTGTCAGTGCATTTCAAATCGGGGCGATAGTTTTAGTTGCGTTCAGGCTGGAAACGCACCACAAAACCCTTGAGGTTCTTCTGGCGGCCCAACAAGTCGCGCAGACGATCGGCTTCGGCGCGCTCGATCAGCGGTCCGACAAACACCCGATTCTTGCCATCGGCTGTACGGATGTAGGCGTTATAGCCCTGGCTGCGCAGGTCTTTTTGCAGGCTTTCGGCACTGGCCCGGCTCGACAGGCTGGCCAGTTGCACCGACCAGCTGACCGACAGGCCGTTGGCATCGACGCGGCTTTGAGTCGTGTCCGGCTTGCCCGGTGCAGCGGAGATTGGCTGAGAAGGCGCAGTTGCAGGCTTGGCTGCCAAAGCAGGCACCGGAGCCGGTGCGGCCGGTTTGGCGACAGGTGCAGGTGCAGGCGCCACCGGCGCACTCGGTGCAATCGGCGTCAACGGCGCTGCTTCTTGCTGAGCGATTTCATCATCGCTCGGCACAGGTTCTTGAGGCAGCGCTTGTGGCTCAGGCACCACCACCGGCTCGACCTGCACTTGCGGCACCGACGGTGCTTGCGGCGCAGCCGGGGCTTCGACGGTCACCTGACGCTGCTCATCCTGGCGGGAAAACAGCATCGGCAGAAAAATAACCGCCAGCGCCACCAGAACCAGGGCGCCAACCATGCGCTGTTTGTATGCCTTATCCAGCAATGCCATTTGCCGCTTCCTCCGTGGAGCGCCGGGCCAGCCATTCAAGGGCCTCGGCAACACAATAAAATGATCCGAACAACAGAATCTCGTCGTCGCTCGTCGCCAGCGCGCACTGCCCTTCCAGGGCGGCGGCCACGCTGTCATAGGACGTTACCGCAGCGCCAAGGTTCTGCAACGCCGCCTGCAAATCCGCAACCGGGCGCGCACGCGGTGAATCCAGCGGCGCGACAGCCCATTGCTGGACACTAGCATTCAATTCACCGACAACACCATCCAGATCCTTGTCCGCCAACAATCCGAACACCGCCAGGCGCTTGCCGACCGGCGGACGGCTGGCCAGACGGCGCGCCAGATACTCGGCCGCATGCGGGTTATGCCCCACATCCAGCAACAGGTTCAGGCGCTTGCCCTGCCAGTCGAACTGACGACGATCGAGACGACCGACCACCCGCGTCGCTGTCAGGGCTTCAATAATCTGCGCATCCACCCACGGCAATCCGAGCAACAGGTAAGCCTGCAAGGCCAGCGCAGCGTTTTCCATTGGCAAATCGAGCAGCGGCAGATCGCGTAACTCGACCACCTGCCCTTGAGCGTCAAGACCGCGCCATTGCCAATTGTGATCGGTGACACCGAGATCAAAATCGCGGCCACGCAGGAAAAACGGGCAAGACAGCTCGCGCGCTTTATCCAGCAGCGGTTGCGGAGGATTCAGATCACCACAGAGCGCAGGCGCGCCCTGACGGAAGATGCCGGCCTTCTCGAAAGCCACGGATTCGCGGGTATCGCCCAGGTAATCGGCGTGATCGACACCGATGCTGGTGACCAGCGCCATGTCGGCATCGACCACGTTGACCGTGTCCAGACGCCCGCCCAGGCCGACTTCCAGCACCACGGCATCAAGTGCTGCCTGTTGAAACAGCCAGAACGCCGCCAGGGTGCCCATTTCGAAGTACGTCAGGGACGTGTCGCCACGGCCTGCCTCGACTGCTGCAAAGGCTTCGCACAGCGCGGCGTCAGTCGCTTCGACGCCATTGACCTGCACCCGCTCGTTGTAACGCAGCAAGTGCGGAGAATTGTAGACACCGATATTCAGGCCCTGCGCCCGCAGCAACGAAGCCACGAATGCGCAGGTCGAACCTTTGCCGTTGGTGCCGGTGACCGTGATCACCCGAGGCGCCGGTTTGCCCAGTCCCATGCGGGACGCTACCTGTTGCGAGCGCTCAAGGCCCATGTCGATGGCCGAAGGGTGCAACTGCTCAAGGTAGGCGAGCCACTCGCCAAGGGTACGTTCGGTCATAGGTTGGCAGGTACCGGTGGAACCACGATCGGTTCGATAGGTGCGGCAACGAATTTCGGCGTCGGCAGGCCCATCATCTGTGCCAGCAGGTTGCCCAGGCGTGGACGCAGTTCCTGACGGTGAATGATCATGTCGATCGCACCGTGTTCCAGCAGGAACTCGCTGCGCTGAAAGCCTTCCGGCAGTTTTTCACGCACGGTTTGCTCGATCACGCGCGGACCGGCGAAACCGATCAGGGCCTTCGGCTCACCGACAATCACGTCGCCCAGCATCGCCAGACTGGCGGAAACACCACCGTAGACCGGGTCGGTCAGTACGGAGATGAACGGAATACCTTCTTCACGCAGACGCGCCAGTACCGCAGAGGTCTTGGCCATTTGCATCAGGGAGATCAGGGCTTCCTGCATCCGCGCACCACCGGAGGCGGCAAAGCAGATCATCGGGCAGCGATTTTCCAGCGCGTAGTTGGCGGCGCGGACAAAACGCTCACCGACGATGGCGCCCATCGAACCACCCATGAAGGAGAATTCGAAAGCAGAAACCACCACTGGCATACCCAGCAAGGTGCCGCTCATGGAGATCAGTGCGTCTTTCTCGCCGGTCTGCTTCTGGGCAGCGGTCAGGCGATCCTTGTACTTCTTGCCGTCGCGAAATTTCAGACGGTCAACCGGCTCCAGGTCCGCGCCCAGTTCGGCACGGCCTTCAGCGTCGAGGAAGATGTCAATGCGCGCGCGGGCACCGATACGCATGTGGTGGTTGCACTTGGGGCAAACGTCCAGGGTCTTTTCCAGCTCCGGACGATACAGCACAGCCTCGCAAGACGGGCATTTGTGCCACAGACCTTCAGGCACCGAGCTCTTCTTGACCTCGGAACGCATGATCGAAGGGATCAGTTTGTCTACTAACCAGTTGCTCATGCTTTCTTTCTCCAGTACCGGCGGCCCGAACGCTCTGGTTCGCAGCCCCGCGTATGCCCTTGAGCTAAATTCATGTGTGTAACGATGATCAGTGGATGGTCGGGTCAGCGAAACGCGACCGGCGTACAACCCAAAAATCCTCAGCCATGCGTGTGGACGGCGGCAGTGTGCCAGCCGTCACATCAACCGCGTACCGCTTTGATGAATGCCTGAATCTTTGCGTGATCCTTGATGCCCTTGCTCGCCTCTACCCCACCGCTGACGTCCACCGCGTAAGGCCGAACCCGGGCGATTGCCTCAGCCACGTTATCCGGCGTCAGGCCGCCAGCAAGGATGATCGGCTTGCTCAAGCCCTGCGGTATCAGAGACCAGTCGAACGCCTCACCGGTTCCGCCGGGAACACCTTCAACATAGGCATCGAGCAGGATACCGCTGGCACTTGGAAACGCATCGCATGCCGCCGCAATGTCATCGCCGGCCTTGACCCGCAGCGCCTTGATGTACGGACGGTGCCAGCCTTCGCAGTCGGCCGCGGTTTCGTCGCCATGGAACTGCAACAGGTCCAGCGGCACGGCGTCGAGCAGTTCGCCCAACTCGCAGCGGCTGGTGTTGACGAACAAGCCCACAGTGGTCACGAACGGCGGCAGCAACTTGATAATGTCGCGTGCCTGCTGAAACGTTACCGCCCGCGGGCTCTTGGCATAAAACACAAACCCGATGGCATCCGCCCCGGCTTCGACCGCTGCCAACGCATCTTCTATGCGGGTGATCCCACAAATCTTGCTGCGAACGGCTGACATGTCGATAAAACCTCAGGGCAAATCCGAGAAAGTCCCGGATGGTAACAAATGCGTTCGAGGGCGTCAGCCGTCAAGTTCAGAGAAGCCGGTGAGGAAGTGTGGGCCAATGTAACGCTCAGGCAATTGGAACTCGTCGCGATACTCGACCTGCACCAGATACAGGCCGAACGGATGCGCCGTCACCCCGCCAGAACGCCGGATACGGCTCTCCAGCACTTCCTTCATCCACTCCACCGGGCGCTCGCCGGCACCGATGGTCATCAATACGCCGGCGATGTTGCGCACCATGTGGTGCAGGAAGGCACTGGCGCGAATATCCAGCACGATCATCTTGCCGTGGCGTGTGACCCGCAGGTGATGAAGCTCCTTGATCGGCGACTTGGCCTGGCACTGACCGGCGCGGAAAGCGCTGAAATCATGGGTGCCGACCAGATACTGGGCGGCTTCGGCCATGCGCTCGACGTCGAGCGGACGGTGGTTCCAGGTGATTTCCTCGTTCAAATGTGCCGGGCGGATCTGATCGTTGTAGATCACGTAGCGATAACGCCGGGCGATGGCTTTGAAGCGCGCATGAAAATGCGCCGGCATGACCTTGGCCCAGCTGACGCTGACGTCGTGGGGCAAGTTGATATTGGCGCCCATGACCCAGGCCTTCATCGAACGCTCGACCTGCGTATCGAAATGCACCACCTGGCCGCAGGCATGCACGCCGGCGTCCGTGCGCCCGGCGCAGAGCAGTGAAACCGGTGAGTCGGCGACTTTGGACAAGGCCTTTTCGAGGGTTTCCTGCACGGTGAGCACGCCAGAGGCCTGGCGCTGCCAGCCGCGATAACGCGAGCCTTTGTATTCAACGCCCAGCGCGATCCGGAAAAAGCCGTCGGCCGCCAGTTCGGCGGCCGGGTTATCTATATTTGCCAAGGAGTAACAGCCTGCTGATGTGCGCAAAGGCGGGCATTATAAGGCCGTGGCACCGGGATGCCAGTGCAACAGTCGATGCGGTGTTGAATGTGACACCCCTTCGCGAGCAAGCCCGCTCCCACAAGGATCGTGACGCCGCACTATTTGTGTCTGACACTAATCCCTGTGGGAGCGGGCTTGCTCGCGAAGACGCCCTGACAGGCACCATCGAACATTCGGGAAACGAAAAAAAAACGGCAGCCTCAATGGGCTGCCGTTCTGTTTACTGCCTACCGACTACTCAAGCCAGATGCGAAAGCATCTCCTTGGCTTCGCTCTTCTGGCCAGCATTCCCCTCGGCCACCACCTCATTGAGGATGTCCCGAGCGCCGTCGTTGTCGCCCATGTCGATGTAGGCCTGGGCCAGATCGAGCTTGGTGGCGACTTCATCGGTGCCGGAGAGGAAGTCGAAATCCGGCTCGTCCGCCGCCGAAGCCATTGCGTCTTCTGCGGTAAAGGTCGGCTCACCCATGCTCTGGGACAGACGATCCAGCTCGGCGTTGACGTCTTCCAGCTCCGCTGCAAAGGCGTCCGGAACATCAGGTTCGGCCGGTGTCGCGTCCATTTCATCAGCCAGCGACAAGTCGAAATCGGCGGGCAATTCCAGATCATCCTGCGGAACTTCAGGTTTCGCAGGCTCAACAGGCAAGTCCTTCACGCCCTCGTCGAGATCGAGCAGGAAGTCGTCTTCCGCGAGGATTGCCGGCGATGGGTCTGCGCCCAGATCCATGTCCAGATCGAAGTCCGACAGGTCGTCGAGGTTTTCCTTGATTTCGGTCTGTTCCTTCAACACCGACTCAAAGCTCAGGTCGTCGTCGAGCGGGAATTCTTCAAGGTCAGCGACAGATTCCGGTTCTGGTTCAACCACCGCTGGAGAAGCGGCTTCCAGATCATCCAGGCTCAAGTCGAAGGCACTGTCCAAGTCATCGGCCGGTGCTTGCGGCTCGTCGAGGAGCAGGTCCTTGACGTACTGCGCGTCCAGCTCGGCGGCGATGGCGGCAGCGGCGAGACCACCCGCCGCCGCAATGGCCATGGCCGGGAAGCGGGTTTTAAGCTTCTCGACCTGGGCAAAGTTGTCACCGTTGGCCACCAACTGGCGCTCCTGGGCGACAAATGCATCGCGATCGCCCTGCTGGCCGTAGACTTCCATCAGTTTCAGGCGCAGGTCGCTGCGTTGTGGTTCTTGCTTGATGCCGTCCTCGAGCAACGCGGCTGCCTGGTTCAAACGACCGGCGGCAATGTGCGACTGAGCCTTGGTCAGTACGTCGTCGTCGCGGTCGGCTGCTGGCGATACCAGTGGCGCAGCGATCGGCGTCGTCATTACGTCCGGGACAGGGGCTGGCGCAGGGGGTGGCGTAGGTATCGGCGCAGGAGCGAGCGTCACGCTCGGCGGCGGAACTTCAAGGCCTTCGAAGCTGCTTTCCGGCAGGTCCTGCTCGACAGAGAATTCCTTCTCTTCTTCCAGGGCACGCGCCATGCGCAGGTGTTTCTCGGCTTCTTGCTGAGCCTTGCGGCGACGTGCCAGCAACAGCAGCAACAGCAACAGAACCACTGCACCGCCGCCCACCAGCCCCAGCAGGACCGGATTGGTCAGCAGCTCGTTGAATTTCTGGTCTTCGGAGGCGACTGGCGTCGGCTCGACCGCGGGTTCAGCGGGCACTGGCGCTGGAGCAGCTTCAGGTGCCGCTGCCTCTGGAGCAGGCGCAACCGGAGCAGGTGCCACTTCCGTCGGCGTTGCCGCAGGGTTGGCAGCCAACTCGACAGACATTGCCGGAGCGGTCGCCGCAGCAGCCGGCGCTTCCGCCGCGCCTTCAGCCTGCAACTTGGCCAATTGATTGTTCTTCAGCTCGATCAGGCGCTGCAGCTTGTCCATCTGACTTTGCAGATCGGTGATGCGGCTTTTCAGTTCGGCATTGTCACGACGGGTCGTGTCGAGGCTTTCCTGGGTGACGGCCAGTTTGTTGCCCAAGGCTTTGGTATCACCGGCGGCGCCTTTGCCACGGCCTTTGCCGGTGTCGGCAGAAACCAGGCTCAGGTTGTCTTTCGCCGCTTGCGTCGGAGCAGCGTCAGCGCGGCCACGCTTGGTGGCATCGAGTTGCTGCTGCCCGGTGGCGGGCTTCGCCACATATCGACGCCCCTGGCGCCACGCGGTGTTCTGTGCCGCGACCTCAGCGATTGCCTTGGGTTGCGGCAGGTTGGTGCTCTGCGCCTGATCGGGCATGCGCAGCACCTGACCGGTTTTCAGCCGGTTGATGTTGCCGTCGATAAAGGCATCGGGGTTCAACGCCTGGATAGCCAGCATGGTTTGCTGGACCGACCCGCCATTACGCGCCTTCGCGGCGATTTCCCACAGGGTATCGCGCGGCGTGGTGGTGTATTGGGCCGGCGGGGTAGCACCGGTGACCGGCGCAGTGACCGCTTGGGTCGGCGCAGGCTGCGCAGCCGCTTCAGCGGTCTGCGGGGAGAATTTGGACGGATCGAGCAGCACGCTGTAATCGCGCAGCAGACGACCGTTGGGCCACATTACCTGAACCAGGAATTTCACCATCGGTTCGGACAGTGGTTTGCTGGACGTTACACGCAGGATGCTTTTACCGCTGGCGTTGAGCACGGGCGTGAAGGTCAGGTCGTTAAGAAACGCCTGGCGATCAACACCGGCCTTGGCGAAATCTTCCGGCGAAGCCAGGCTCGGCACCACTTCCGCGGCGGTGAGGTCCTTGACGTCGAGCAGCTCGATTTCCGCCACCAGAGGTTGGTTCAGCGTCGACTTCAGGGTCAATTCCCCGAGCCCGAGGGCATGCGCCATACCGGAGGACAGCGCCGAGGCGGCCGCTATTGCTAACACCAGTTTGCGAACTTGAACCATAGCCTCATCCTTTGTTTGAACATTCCTCGGCCAGCGAGAAGGTGTTGATAGCCGCTGCCGTAAGGCATTGCGCGCGGCGACGAAGGGTCGTCACGCGCGATCGTTTCATTAATGCCCCGGAAAGCCCCGCAGGGTGGCTCGCCATCAGCAATCCGGCCAAGCATAGCGCTCGGCAGGACTCATTCGAAAAATTGTTGCCAAGTATCTTTTACAGCAGGTCTTTTATCAACAATTCAGCCACCTGCACAGCATTGAGCGCGGCGCCTTTACGTACGTTATCTGACGTCAGCCACAAATTAAGTTCCGACGGGTCGTCAATACCCTGGCGAACCCGACCAACATAGACCACGTCCTGCCCTACCGCATCGCCCACCGCCGTCGGGTAATCGCCGGCTTCCACCAGTTCGATACCCGGTGCGTCTTCCAGCGCCGCGTTGACTTTCGCCAGGTCCACAGCGCTCGCTGACTGCAAGGTCACGCTAAAGCTATCGCCAAAAAACACCGGGGCTTGAATGCAAGTGACGGAAATCTTTAATAAAGGCAGCGCCATGACCTGACGCAGCTCACGCACCAGGCGTTTTTCCAGCAGCGTGTGACCCTGTTCATCAGGCTTGCCGACCTGGGCCAGCAGGTTGAAGGCCATTTGCCGATCGAAGAAGGTTGGCTCCAGCGGGCGCACGTTGAGCAGCTCCGCGGTTTGCCGGGCCAGCTCGGTCACGGCTTCGCGGCCTTGGGCGGAGACGGCCAGGCTGGCGGTCAGGTTGATGCGTTGCAGGTCGAGCAAACCGAGCAACGGCGCCAGCACCACGGCCAGCGTGGTGGCCGACGGGCTTGGGCTGCTGACCTGGAACGGTTTTTTCAAACCGGCGAGTACCTGGGCGTTGGCTTCCGGCACGATTTGCGGTGCTTCATCCGCCGGCAGCGCGCCGGACAGGTCAATCAAGGAGCAACCGGCCGCACGGGCACGCGAGGCGAAACTCAGGGTCACCGCCGGGCCGGCCGCGAAGAACACCAGCTGGACTTTGCTGAAATCGAATTCATCGACTTCCCGCACCCGCACGTTCTTGCCGCGAAACGGCACCGAATGCCCGGCAGACTCGCTGCTGGCCAACAGGTGCAGGTTGCCGACCGGAAAGTCGCGCTCTTCGAGAATCTGCACGAGCGTTTCGCCGACAGTACCGGTGGCACCGATCACGGCAATATCAAAGGACTGGCTCATGGTTTTACCTCTGGCGAAACGGGGGGAGCGGCACTTTACCGGGTGGGGGGCATGCAGGCAATTCAGCCAGGGATTTGTGGTGGCTGTTCTGGCCTCTTCGCGGGCAAGCCTCGCTCCTACGGGTTTTGTGTCGGTCGCGAAATTTTGTAACGACCGCGATTCCTGTAGGAGCGAGGCTTGCCCGCGAAGAGGCCCTTCCTGACGAAACACCTTCCAAAAAAAACCCGCACCTCTTTCAAGGCGCGGGCTCTTTGTTTACTTCAATCGATTAACGCTCAAGCAGGATCCGTAGCATGCGGCGCAGCGGTTCGGCCGCGCCCCACAGCAACTGGTCGCCGACGGTGAACGCGCCGACGTACTGCGTGCCCATGTTCAGCTTGCGCAGACGGCCAACCGGTACGTTCAGGGTGCCGGTGACTTTCGTCGGGCTCAGTTCCTGAATACTGGCGTCACGGTTGTTCGGCACCAGTTTGACCCAAGGGTTGTGCTGGCTGATCAGCCCTTCGATGTCGGCGATCGGCACGTCTTTGTTCAGCTTGATGGTCAGCGCCTGGCTGTGGCAACGCATGGCGCCGATGCGCACGCAGATGCCATCGACCGGGATCGGGCTCTTGAAGCGACCGAGAATCTTGTTGGTCTCGGCCTGGGCCTTCCACTCTTCGCGGCTCTGACCGTTCGGCAGTTCCTTGTCGATCCACGGGATCAGGCTGCCGGCCAGCGGTACGCCGAAGTTTTCGGTCGGGTACGCGTCGCTGCGCATGGCTTCGGCGACACGGCGGTCGATGTCGAGGATCGCGCTGGCCGGGTCGGCCAGTTGATCGGCGACAGCGGCGTGGGTCGCGCCCATTTGCTTGATCAGTTCACGCATGTTCTGCGCGCCGGCACCGGAGGCCGCCTGATAAGTCATGGCGCTCATCCACTCGACCAGACCGGCTTCAAACAGACCGCCCAGGCCCATCAGCATCAGGCTGACTGTGCAGTTGCCGCCGATGTAGTTCTTGGTGCCCGCGTCGAGCTGCTGGTCGATGACCTTGCGGTTCACCGGATCCAGCACGATCACTGCGTCATCCTGCATGCGCAGGCTGGAAGCGGCGTCGATCCAGTAACCCTGCCAACCGGCTTCGCGCAGTTTCGGGAAGACTTCGCTGGTGTAGTCGCCACCCTGGCAGGTCAGAATCACGTCGAGGGTTTTCAGCTCTTCAATGCTGTAAGCGTCCTTGAGCGGAGCAATGTCCTTGCCCACGGACGGGCCTTGGCCACCGACATTGGAAGTGGTGAAAAACACCGGCTCAATAAGATCGAAATCCTGCTCTTCCAGCATCCGCTGCATGAGCACGGAACCGACCATACCGCGCCAACCGATCAGACCTACACGTTTCATCGCAACTACACCTTCTTTAAAAAGTGGGCCGCTGCTTTCAAGAGTGAAAGTGGCAGCGGGCCCGAGAGATTACAGATTCCGCAGCGCGGCGACTACTGCGTCACCCATTTCCTGCGTACCGACTTTAGTGCAACCGGCCGACCAGATGTCGCCCGTGCGCAGGCCCTGGTCCAGAACCAGACTGACGGCCTTCTCGATCGCGTCCGCCGCGCCCGACTGGTTGAAGCTGTAACGCAGCATCATCGACACCGACAAAATGGTCGCCAACGGGTTGGCAATGCCCTTGCCGGCGATGTCCGGCGCCGAACCGTGGCACGGCTCGTACATGCCCTTGTTGTTGGTATCCAGCGACGCCGACGGCAGCATGCCGATGGAACCGGTGAGCATCGATGCCTGGTCGGACAGAATGTCGCCGAACATATTCTCGGTCACGATCACGTCGAATTGCTTCGGCGCACGCACCAGTTGCATGGCGGCGTTGTCGACGTACATGTGGCTCAGTTCGACTTCCGGATAATCCTTGGCCACTTGCTCGACGATTTCACGCCACAGTTGGCTGGAGGCAAGCACGTTGGCCTTGTCCACCGAGCACAGCTTCTTGCCGCGCACCATGGCCATGTCGAAACCGACACGGGCGATGCGGCGGATTTCGCTTTCGCTGTACGGCAGCGTGTCGTAGGCCTGACGCTCGCCGCTTTCCAGGGTGCGAACGCCGCGTGGCGCGCCGAAGTAGATGCCACCGGTCAGCTCACGGACGATCAGGATATCCAGGCCCGCCACGATTTCTGGCTTGAGGCTCGAGGCCTCGGCCAGTTGCGGGTAGAGGATCGCCGGGCGCAGGTTGCCGAACAGACCCAGTTGCGCACGAATCTTCAGCAGGCCGCGTTCAGGGCGGATGTCACGCTCGATGGTGTCCCATTTCGGGCCGCCCACGGCGCCCAACAGCACAGCGTCGGCCACGCGTGCACGGTCCAGGGTTTCGTCGGCCAGTGGCACACCGTGCTTGTCGATGGCGGCGCCGCCGATCACGTCGTGGCTCAGTTCGAAGCCCAGGCTGTACTTGTCGTTGGCCAGCTCCAGCACCTTGACCGCTTCGGCCATGATTTCCGGGCCAATACCGTCACCTGGGAGAATCAGAATCTGCTTGCTCATGCTTTCCTCATGTCATCAGTCGGTGTGCCCTTGGGCACACCCGGAAAAATTCTATCGTTCGGCAATCAGTACCAGCACATCTGTACTGAACGAACCATCGGCCTCAATCTCAAAATATTCGCGCACTTCATTGCCCATCGACTGCTGCAACTCGAGGATGGCCGCGCGCATTACCTCGGGTGTACGCATGCGCTCGACCCAGGACGTGTACTCCAGACGCAGCCGCTGACGCGTGGTGCTGCGGGTATGCAACCCTGCTTCGCTGACCTGACGCAACCACTCGCCGGCGGAATAATCGCGCACATGGCTGGTGTCGCGCAGCACTTCGACGCTCTGCAGGTAAGTGTCAAACAGCGGACTGCCCGGTGACAACACGTCGACGAACGCCGCCACGCCGCCCGGTTTCAGCACCCGGCGGACTTCGCGCAGGGCCAGGCCGAGATCGCTCCAATGGTGCGCCGAATAACGGCTGAAGACGAAGTCGAACTCGCCATCGGCAAACGGCAGGCGCTCGGCGGCACCGTTGACAGTGGTCACATTGCTCAAACCACGGTCGACGGCGGCTGCGGCGACCACGTCGAGCATCTGCTGGGACAGGTCGTAGGCCACGACTTCCTTGACCAGCGACGCCACGTGAAAACTCACGTGACCGGCGCCGCACCCCAGGTCCAGCACTCGTGCATTGCCCTGCCCGGCCAGTTCAGCCTGTAGCAGCGCGAACTCGGTGCCTTGAGCGTGTACGGCGCTGCTCAGGTAGGCGGCGGCCTGTTCACCGAATTGCTTTTGGACTACCTGGCTGTGCTGGGCGGAGCTGGTCATGGGGACTTCCTTTTGGGGTGAGTCTTGGGGTGTCTGGGCGGACCTCTTCGCGGGCAAGCCTCGCTCCTACAGGGGGTCATATTTCAACCGTAGGAGCGAGGCTTGCCCGCGAAGTCGTCATCACGCCTTACGCAAAATCAAGCGTCGCGAAACAACCAAGGCTGGCTCGCCCGGTGCTTGGCTTCAAACGTCGCAATCGCCTCGTGGTCCATCAAGGTCAGACCAATATCGTCCAGGCCATTGAGCAGGCAATGCTTGCGGAACGCGTCGATTTCGAAGCGCAGCACCTTGCCATCTGGACGGGTCACGGTCTGGGCTTGCAGATCAACCTGCAACTGATAGCCAGGATTCGCTTCAACCTGCTCGAACAACTCATCCACTTCAGCATCGCTCAAGATGATCGGCAGCAAGCCGTTCTTGAAGCTGTTGTTGAAGAAGATGTCGGCGTAGCTCGGCGCGATGATGCTGCGGAAACCGTATTCTTCCAGCGCCCACGGCGCGTGTTCACGGCTGGAGCCGCAACCGAAGTTCTCGCGGGCCAGCAACACGCTGGCGCCTTGATAACGCTCGGCGTTGAGGACGAAGTCCTTGTTCAGCGGGCGCTTGGAGTTGTCCTGATACGGCTGCCCCACATCCAGGTAGCGCCATTCATCGAACAGGTTCGGGCCGAAACCCGTGCGCTTGATCGACTTCAAGAACTGCTTCGGGATGATCTGGTCGGTGTCGACGTTGGCACGATCCAAAGGCGCGACGAGACCAGTGTGCTGGGTAAAAGCTTTCATGCTGCGCTCCTTAGATCAATTCACGGACGTCGACGAAACGACCGTTCACAGCGGCGGCGGCGGCCATGGCCGGGCTCACGAGGTGGGTACGACCACCGGCGCCCTGACGGCCTTCGAAGTTGCGGTTGGAGGTCGAGGCGCAATGCTCACCCGACTCCAAACGGTCCGGGTTCATCGCCAGGCACATCGAGCAACCCGGCTCACGCCATTCGAAACCGGCGTCGAGGAAAATCTTGTCCAGGCCTTCCGATTCAGCCTGAGCCTTCACCAGACCCGAGCCCGGCACCACAATGGCCTGCTTGATGGTCGAAGCGACTTTGCGGCCCTTGGCGATCACGGCGGCAGCACGCAAATCTTCGATCCGCGAGTTGGTGCAGGAACCGATGAACACGCGGTCCAGCTGGATATCGGTGATCGCCTGATTGGCGGTCAAACCCATGTATTTCAAAGCGCGTTCGATAGAGCCACGTTTGACCAGGTCCATTTCCTTCGCAGGATCGGGAACATTCTGATCCACGGCCAACACCATCTCGGGCGAAGTGCCCCAGCTGACTTGCGGCTTGATCTGGGTCGCGTCGAGTTCGACGATGGTGTCGAATTGGGCGTCTTTATCAGTCACCAGGTCTTTCCAGGCTTCGACAGCCAAGTCCCACTCCGCGCCTTTCGGGGCGAATGGACGGCCCTTCACGTAGGCCACGGTTTTTTCGTCAGCCGCCACCAGGCCTACGCGAGCGCCGGCTTCGATGGACATGTTGCAAATGGTCATGCGGCCTTCGACCGACAGATCGCGAATCGCGCTGCCAGCGAACTCGATGGCATGGCCGTTACCGCCGGCGGTGCCGATCTTGCCAATCACGGCGAGGACGATGTCCTTGGCGGTCACGCCGAACGGCAATTTGCCTTCGACCGACACCAGCATATTCTTCATTTTCTTGGCGACCAGGCACTGGGTGGCGAGCACGTGCTCGACCTCGGAGGTGCCGATACCGTGAGCCAGCGCGCCAAACGCGCCGTGGGTCGAGGTGTGGGAGTCGCCGCAGACCACGGTCATGCCCGGCAAGGTTGCACCCTGCTCCGGGCCGATGACATGGACGATGCCTTGGCGAACGTCGTTCATCTTGAACTCGACGATGCCGTATTCATCACAGTTGTCGTCGAGGGTCTGAACCTGCAAACGCGAGACCTGGTCGGCAATGGCTTCGATGCCGCCCTTGCGCTCCGGGGTGGTCGGTACGTTGTGGTCCGGGGTCGCGATGTTGGCATCGATGCGCCACGGCTTGCGCCCGGCCAGACGCAGGCCTTCAAAGGCTTGCGGCGAGGTCACTTCGTGGATGATGTGACGATCGATGTAGATCAAGGCAGAGCCATCGTCGCGCTGCTTGACCAAGTGCGAATCCCAGAGCTTGTCGTAGAGCGTTTTGCCGGCCATCAGACGTTTTCCTCATCAGCTTGTTTCTATGCCCCGGGCTTTGAACGTTTCAATAACCCTTTGGCTTGTGAGGTCGATCCTAGGGGGTTACATTAAATAACTCAAATTCATATTTTTTATGCTTTGGATAACCAACTGGAATACCGCAATGGACCTCGCCAACCTCAATGCCTTTATCGCGATTGCCGAGACCGGAAGCTTCTCCGGCGCGGGCGAACGGCTGCACCTGACGCAACCGGCGATCAGCAAGCGCATCGCCGGGCTTGAGCAGCAATTGAAGGTGCGGCTGTTCGATCGCCTGGGCCGTGAAGTCGGCCTTACCGAGGCCGGTCGCGCCCTGTTGCCGCGGGCTTATCAGATTCTCAATGTGCTGGATGACACCCGCCGCGCCTTGACCAATCTGACCGGCGAAGTGACCGGGCGCCTGACGCTGGCCACCAGTCACCACATTGGTCTGCACCGTTTGCCGCCCTTATTAAGGGAATTCACCCGGCGCTACCCACAAGTGGCGCTGGATATTCAGTTCCTCGATTCGGAAGTGGCCTACGAAGAAATCCTCCATGGCCGCGCGGAACTGGCCGTCATCACCCTCGCGCCGGAGCCCCACGCACTGGTCAAGGCCACGCCGGTGTGGGATGACCCGCTGGATTTCGTGGTCGCCCCGGAGCATTCACTGGTCAGCAACGGAGCGGTCAGCCTCGCGGACATTGCCCTGCATCCGGCGGTGTTCCCTGGCAGCAACACCTTTACTCACCACATCGTCCATCGGCTGTTCGAAGCCCAAGGCCTCACGCCGAACATCGCCATGAGCACGAATTATCTGGAAACCATCAAGATGATGGTCTCGATCGGCCTGGCCTGGAGTGTTCTGCCACGCACGATGCTCGATGATCAAGTTGCGCGAATACCTTTGCCGGGCATACAACTGACTCGCCAGCTAGGCTATATCTTGCACACCGAACGGACGCTGTCGAACGCGGCACGGGCCTTCATGGCCTTGCTGGATGCACAAATCGATCTGCCAGGGACTCAAGGCTAACGTGCGCTACCGCCATCGAGCCGCGAACCCCTGTGCCTAACGCCCAATTCAGCCCAAGGCCTGCCAATGCCGAAATCTGTTGACCGTATTCCGCCGATGCCCCGTATTCAGGCGCTTGACCCGAAACGGTCCGAGCAGAGCTGGGAAAGTGCGCCGCAGTTGCTGGCCGCCCTTAACGGCGCGCGCCTGGGCGCCTGGTATTGGGACATCGAACGCGGTCAGATCAGCTGGTCGCGGGGCACCCAGGCGTTGTTCGGCTTCGATCCCCGGCAACCGTTGCCGGCCGATCTGGAATACCTCGACTTGTTGCCCCCGGAGGATCGGGCCAAAACCATCCGCGCGTTCCACGCGGTGATTGCCGGCGCCCCGCTGGAACAGGCGATGCACCACCGCATCCGCTGGCCCGACGGCAGCCTGCACTGGCTGGAGATCAACGGCAGCCTGCTGCCGGACAAGCACGGCCGGCCACGGATGATTGGGGTGATTCGCGAAATCACCCACCAGCGCCAGCGCGAACAGGCGCTGAGCAGCTCGGAAAAGCGTTTCGCCACGCTGTTTCACCTGTGCCCGAACATGGTGTTGCTGACCCGCCAGGAAGACGGCCTGATTACCGAAGCCAACCAGTATTTCGAAAGCCTGTTCGGCTGGCCGGTGCAGGACGCCATTGGCCGAACCACTGTCGAACTGGGCCTTTGGGTGCATCCGGAACAACGCGAGGTGCTGGTCAAGGCGACCAAGGCCAAGGGCGAACTGACCAGCATGGAGGTGCAGTTTCGCGCCAGCAACGGCCAGATCCACGACGGCATCCTCAGCGCCCAGAAAGTCGAACTCGAGGGCCAGCCGTACCTGCTCTCCACCTTCCTCGACACCACGGAACGCAAAGCCGCCGAACACGCGCTGAAAGACAGTCAGGAACGCCTCGACCTGGCGCTGGATTCGGCGCAACTCGGCACTTGGGACTGGCACATTCCCAGCGGCATGCTTTACGGCTCGGCCCGGGCCGCGCAATTGCACGGGCTGGAGGCCAAACCCTTCCATGAGTCCTTCGACGCGTTTTTCGAAGGTGTACCCGACGAAGAACGCGGCTCCATGCGCGACGCTTATCGCAGCCTGCGCGAAGGGCCGGCCGGCAATTATCAGCTGACCTATCGCGTGCAGCTCCCGGACGGCAGTTCACGCTACCTGGAAAGTCGCGCCCGCCTCTACCGCGATGAAAACGGCGCGCCGCTGCGCATGGCCGGCACCTTGCTGGACATCACCGATCAAGTGGAGCGCGAACAACGGCTGGTGGCCTCCGAAGAGAAGTTCGCCACGCTGTTTCAGGTCAGTCCGGACCCGATCTGCGTCACGCGCCAGGACACCGGCCAATTCATCGAGATCAACTCCAGCTTCACCCAGACCTTTGGCTGGAGCGCCGCCGAAGTGATTGATCGCAGCGCCGACGAAATCGGCCTGTGGGACGCGTCGGCGAAAAGCCTGCAACGGATCGAACAAGTCATCCGCGAACAGGGACTGAACAATGTCGCGATCGTCGCCCAGCATAAAGACGGGCAATCCCTGACCTGCGTGATTTCCAGCCGACAGATCAGCGTGGGCGACCAGCCATGCATCGTCACGACCCTGCGCGACATTACCCAACAGCAGCGTTCCGAAGCAGCACTGAAGGCCAGCGAAGAAAAGTTCGCCAAGGCGTTCCACTCAAGCCCTGATGCGATCACCATCACCGAGCGCGATACCGGGCGCTACCTGGAGGTCAACGATGGTTTCTGCCGCCTGACCGGCTACCGCGCCGACGAAGTGGTCGGCCGCACGGTGTATCAGGTCGGCATCTGGGCCGAAGAGAAACAACGCTCGGCACTGCTGGCCGAGATACAACTCAAGGGCCGCGTGCACCATCAGGAAATGCTCGGCCGCAATAAGCGTGGCGAGTTGCTGACCGTCGAAGTTTCGGTGGAGCCGATCACCCTCAACGAAACCGCGTGCCTGCTGCTGACCGCCCGGGACGTCAGCCTGTTGAAAAATGCCGAAGCGCAGATCCGTCATCTGGCCTACCACGACCCGCTGACCAACCTGCCGAACCGTGCACTGTTGATGGATCGCCTGAGCCAGCAGATCGCCCTGCTCAAGCGCCACAACCTGCGCGGCGCGCTGCTGTTCCTCGACCTCGATCACTTCAAGCACATCAACGATTCCCTCGGTCATCCGGTGGGCGACACGGTATTGAAAATCATCACGGCACGCCTTGAAGCCAGCGTGCGCATGGAAGACACCGTCGCGCGCCTGGGGGGCGATGAATTCGTGGTGCTGCTCAGCGGCCTCGAGGGCTCGCGCAACGAAGTCAGCGCCCAGGTCAGTGACCTGGCCGACACCTTGCGCGAACTGCTGTCGGAGCCGATGTTCCTCGATGGCCAGCGCCTGCAAGTGACGCCGAGCATCGGCATCGCACTGATTCCTGACCATGGCTCGACCCCGACCGATCTGCTCAAACGCGCCGACATTGCGCTTTACCGCGCCAAGGACTCGGGCCGCAACACCGCGCAGATGTATCACAACACCATGCAGAAGGCGGCCAGCGAGCGCTTGCGCATGGAAACCGATTTGCGCCTGGCGCTTTCCCGGGGCGAGTTTCATGTGCATTACCAGCCCCAAGTCGACGCCCGGGGCAACCGCATTGTTGGGGCCGAGGCGCTGGTGCGCTGGGACCACCCGGAACTCGGCCCGCAATCGCCCACCGAATTCATCAAGGTGCTGGAGGACAGCGGGCTGATTCTGGAAGTCGGCACCTGGATCATCGACGAAGCCTGTGGCGCCTTCAAAAAACTGGTTGCCAAAGGCTTGGTGAACCCGCTCAGCTTCAGCCTCTGCGTAAACATCAGTCCAAGACAATTTCGTCAAAACGATTTCGTCGAACGCATCGAACACAGCCTCAACAGCCACGGCCTGCCCTGCTCGCTGCTGAAACTGGAAATCACCGAAGGCATCGTCATCCAGAACCTGGAAGACACCATCAACAAAATGCGGCGCCTGAAAAAACTCGGCGTGAGCTTTGCGATGGACGACTTCGGCACCGGTTATTCCTCGCTGACCTACCTCAAGCGTCTGCCGGTCGACACGCTGAAAATCGACCAGTCGTTCATCCGCGACGCCACCACCGACCCCAACGACGCCGAAATCATCCGCGCCATCGTGGCCATGGCCCGCAGCCTGGAACTGAAAGTGATCGCCGAAGGAGTGGAAACACCGGAGCAACTGGAGTTTTTACAGGGGCTGGGCTGCCATTTTTATCAGGGGTATTTGCACAGTCGGCCGTTGCCGGTGGAGGAGTTTCAGAAACTCCTCAAATGACGGGTACAAAAAAAGGGCGCCAAATGGCGCCCTTCTTATTGCTCTGATTTATTACTGCAGAGCGGTTTTTTGCGTCCCGTTGATCGGGATGCGTTTGGCTTTCGCCTCTTCCGGAATGACCCGCAACAGGTCGATGCTCAACAAACCGTTGCTCAGGCCGGCGGCCTTGATTTCGATATGGTCCGCCAGACGGAAGGACAGTTTGAAGGCACGCTGTGCGATGCCCTGGTACAGATAGGTGACGTCTTCGTTCACGTCACGCTTGCCGCCACTGATGGTCAGCACACCTTTTTCCACTTGCAGTTCCAGGTCTTCTTCCTGGAATCCGGCGGCCGCTATGACGATGCGGTATCGGTCGTCGCCGTGTTTTTCCACGTTGTAGGGTGGGTAAGTGCTGCCTGGCTCGTTGCGCAGGGCGGTTTCGAACAGGTCGTTAAAACGGTCGAAACCCACTGAGGAACGGAACAGTGGCGCCATCGAAAATGCAGTACTCATGATTCAAATCTCCTGAAAACATATCAGCAAGTTTTTTTGTCTCCGCGACCCGAATTCGGCATCGCGTAATCCCTAGATAGGGATCGCCGATTGCTTTTCAAGAGATTATTTTCAGATTTTTTTAGAATTTTCTTAGGCCGCTTCGGCCACCTGCAGCCCCAGCAAACGCGAGACTTGATCCAGTTCGGTTTCCCGGCGAAGGACGGTGAACAGCTCAACCGCTTCAGGATAATTGCGTGTCAGCATCGCCAGCCACTGCTTCAAACGGCCCGGCGATTGGCGTGCGGTCATCTGCGCCTTGGCTTGCAGCCAGAAGTCCTGAATCAGCGGCAGCAACTCTGCCCAGGTCATCTCGACCACGTCTTCACCGGCCCGCGCCGCGGCGATTTGCCGGGCCAGGTCCGGGCGCGACACCAGGCCGCGACCGAGCATGATGTCTTCCACGCCGCTGATTTCGCGGCAACGGCGCCAGTCTTCGACGCTCCAGATGTCGCCATTGGCGAACACCGGAATCTTGACCACTTCCTGCACCCGGGGGATCCATTCCCAATGAGCAGGCGGCTTGTAACCGTCGGTTTTGGTCCGCGCGTGAACCACGATGTGCGCCGCGCCGCCTTCGGCCAGCGCTGTTGCGCAGACCAGCGAACCGTCCGGGCTGTCGAAGCCCAGACGCATCTTTGCGGTGACCGGAATGTGCGCAGGCACGGCGCGGCGCACGTGTTCAACGATCTGGTTGAGCAGTTCAGGTTCTTTCAGCAGGACGGCGCCGCCACGGGACTTGTTGACGGTCTTGGCCGGGCAGCCGAAGTTCAGGTCGATGACCTCGGAACCCAATTCGCAGGCCAGCGCGGCATTTTCAGCCAGGCACACAGGGTCGGAACCGAGCAACTGCACCCGCAACGGAACGCCGGACGCGGTACGGGCACCGGTCAGCAATTCCGGGCCGAACTTGTGGTAATAGGCAGGCGTGAGCAGTTGATCGTTGATCCGAATGAATTCGGTCACGCACCAATCGATACCGCCCACACGGGTCAGCACGTCCCGCAGGATGTTGTCGACCAACCCCTCCATGGGCGCCAAAGCAATTTGCATGAAAAACACACTCGACGAAAAACGTGCGGCAGTTTACTGGTTTCAGGGCGCAGAAGGTATTTCGTCTGACCGGGCGCCTTCGCGGGCAAGCCTCGCTCCTACAGGTTCAATGATCCCCGTAGGAGCGAGGCTTGCCCGCGAAGGCATCAATTAAATCGTGACTTGCAACGCCGGGCCGTAGCCTTCGATGAATTCGGCGGGCATGCGTTTGGGCTTGCCGGTGGACAGTTCGATGCAGACGAAGGTGGTTTGCGCGCGCAGCAACGTGGTGTTGTCGCTGGGGCGCTTCAACTGGAAGTGGCGGGTCATTTTCAGGCGTTGATCCCAATCGACAATCCAGGTTGCCAATTGCAACTCGTCGCCCTCATAGGCTGCGGCCAGGTAATCGATCTCGTGCCGCACCACCGCCATCGCCCGATCCAGCCGACGGTACTCGACCAGATCCAGGCCCAGCCGCTGAGAGTGGCGCCAGGCACAGCGTTCGAGCCAGGTCACGTACACCGCGTTGTTCGCGTGCCCCAGCCCGTCGATGTCCTCGGCGCCGACTTCCAGATCAATGATAAATGGCGTTGCCCGATCCCAGCCCATGCCCCACTCCCGGTCAGATGATTTCGACCGGGGCAGTGTAACGGATGCTCAGGCCGATTGGCGCGATTGCAGGCTGCGACCGGCCAGCAGTGATAGCACGCCATCAATCACCCGAGGATCCGCCAGCACCCGTTGATGACCACCCTCTTCCAGACGTAACAGACGGCTGTCGAACCAGGCCTCGTTAATCAACTGGGATTCCTTGACCGGGACGAAGTTGTCATCTTCGGCATGGACGATCAGGCCAGGCATGTCGAGCTGATAGTGCGCAACATCCAGTGTTGCTGCGCGCATGCCGACGTCTTTCTCGACCTGACGAATGAACGCCGAACGCGCTTTCGGCGGCAGCCGCACATAACGGGCAAAGCCACGCAACACGCCGAGAATCCGCGCCGGCGCGGCGATGGTGACCAGGGTTTCGGTGCGCAAGCCCAACTGCACGGCGAGCATCGCACTGGCGCCGCCCATGGAGTGACCGATGACCGCTTGCAGCGGCGGCAACTCGGCAGCCGCTTCGAGCATGGCCCTGGCAAACAGCACGACATTCGCTTCGCTGCCCGGTGAGCGACCATGCGCCGGACCGTCCAGCGCAACCACGGTGTAGCCGGCATCGACCAGCGCCGTGATGAGGCTCGCAAACTGCGTCGGCCGGCCTTCCCAGCCGTGCATCAATAACACGGCCGGACCTTGCCCCCAACGCAGAGCTGAGAGACCGAAGCGCAAGGTGATCCGTTCGGATTTGGCCAGCAGCGGCAATTCCCAATCACGCGGAGGAAAATCCCGCGGCGTCATGAACGCCAGTCGCATTTTGCTCGCCACCAGTTTCGGTGCGAACCAGCCCAAGGTGCCATTAACGCCACGAACCCACTTCAACGTGCTCATCGCTCTCACTCCTCAGGCCAGCGCCTTCAGGTCATAGCACCGCCGACTTGGCGGCGCGCAGCAATCGATCGGACAACTCGCCTGGCCCCAGCGCCCGTGCCAGAGCCAGACCACCGACCATCAGGGCCATGTCGGCCAGGGCTTTGTCGGTGTCTTCCGGGCTGGCCGCCAACTGCGCGACCATCATTTCCACATGTTCATTCAGTGCCACGCGAAACGCGTCCGGCAGGCGCCCCAGCTCACCGACAGACGCCGGGATCGGGCACGCCGAATCAGAGGAATCACGGTGTTTGCGTGACAGGTAAAACGCGGCAACCAACGCGCGACGCTCTTCGCCGGTCAACTCGGCGTCCATGTCGGCGATCAAGCCACGGCGGTGACCGAGCAGTTGCTTGAACGCTTCCAGCATCATTGCGTCCTTGCTTTCGAAGTGCGCGTAGAAGCCGCCAACCGTCAGGCCGGCTGCGCCCATCACTTCGCCCACGCTCGGTTCGGCCGGGCCGCGCTGAATCAGCGCTGCGCTGGCGGCCTTGAGAATGCGTTCGCGGGTTTGAGCTTTTTTATCGTTCATCGTTGCCTCCGAATATTACGACTAGAATATTATTCTCATAATAATTTTCCGCAAGTCGTGGATGTGACCGCTGGTCTGAAGAACAGTTTGAAAGAAATGGGGGATTTGGCCAAACGCCAGACAAACAAAAGGGCCATTCAATAATTGAATGACCCTTATAAAATCCCGCAGAGCGGGTAATCGTGGCGTCCCCTAGGGGACTCGAACCCCTGTTACCGCCGTGAAAGGGCGGTGTCCTAGGCCACTAGACGAAGGGGACGCAAAACCTTCTATACAACTGATCAGTGCTGAGAGCTGATCGATTCAAGGCCGGTGTGGCCAGACCTTGAACTGTAAAATTGGTGGAGCTAAACGGGATCGAACCGTTGACCTCTTGCATGCCATGCAAGCGCTCTCCCAGCTGAGCTATAGCCCCGGATTTTTCGCCTCGCGGCGGAGCGACATCTTACAACATCGCTTCTGTAAAACTGGCGTCCCCTAGGGGACTCGAACCCCTGTTACCGCCGTGAAAGGGCGGTGTCCTAGGCCACTAGACGAAGGGGACGCAAACCCTTCTATACAACAGATCAACGCTGAGTGTTGATCGCTTCAAGGCCGGTGTGGCCAGACCTTGAAGTGTAAATTGGTGGAGCTAGACGGGATCGAACCGTCGACCTCTTGCATGCCATGCAAGCGCTCTCCCAGCTGAGCTATAGCCCCTCATCGCTGAGGACGGGGCGAATCTTAATGGCGCATCGAAAGGCTGTCAAACTTATTTTCAACAAATTTCAAAATTTTTTGTCGCCATAACAATCACTTACCGCCCTCCCCCCGGAAAAACGGGGTATACGTGGATCTGTAGGAGCCAGGCTTGCCGGCGAATAGGACGCCTCGGTGTATCTGGCACACCGCGTCATCGTTCTTCGCGAGCAAGCAACGCTCCTACAGGACCGTGTTTATCAGGCGATGTTGCCCAGGAGTTTTTCCCACTCCTTGTTTTCCTTCTTCGACACGCCGCCCAGCAGGTCGATGGCCTGGCGCAGACGGAAACGGGTCAGGTCCGGGCCGAGGATTTCCATCGCATCCAGCACCGACACCGAGCTGGCCTGACCCGTGATCGCGGCGAACATCAGCGGCATGGCGTCACGCAGCTTCAACTCGAGGGATTCGACCACGGCTTGAATCGTCGCGGTGATGCTGTCTTTTTCCCACTGACGCAGGCTTTCCAGCTTCCACAGGATCAGTTGCATCAGCTGACGCACCTGGTCGCCCGAGAGCTTCTTCGATTCGAAGAGCTTGGCGTCCGGGTTCACGCCACCGGCAAAGAAGAAACCGGCCAGCGGTGCAACCTGGCTGAACGTCTCGACGCGGCCCTGCACGTGCGGTGCGATTTTCATCATGTATTCGGGGTTCAGCGCCCAGGTTTGCAAGCGCGAAGCGAACTCTTCCACCGGCAGATCACGCAACCATTGGCCGTTGAGCCACGACAGCTTCTCGATGTCGAAAATCGGCCCGCCGAGAGAGACACGGCTCAGGTCAAAGTGATCGACCATTTCCTGCAGCGAGAACTTCTCGCGCTCGTCCGGCATCGACCAGCCCATGCGGCCGAGGTAGTTGAGCATCGCTTCCGGCATGAAGCCCATGCGCTCGTAGAACGTCACCGAGGTCGGGTTCTTGCGCTTGGACAGCTTGCTCTTGTCCGGGTTACGCAGCAGCGGCATGTAGCACAGCTCCGGTTGTTCCCAGCCGAAGTACTCGTAAAGCAGGATCAGTTTCGGTGCCGATGGCAGCCACTCTTCGCCGCGCAGCACGTGGGTGATGCCCATCAGGTGGTCATCGACCACGTTGGCCAGGAAGTACGTCGGCAGGCCGTCGGTCTTCATCAGCACTTGCATGTCCATGCGATCCCACGGGATCTCAACGTCGCCACGCAACATGTCCGGCACCACGCAAACGCCTTCGCTCGGCACTTTCATGCGGATCACATGCGGTTCGCCACCAGCCAGGCGGCGCGCGACTTCTTCTTTGGAGAGCAACAGCGCACGGCCGTCGTAACGAGGGGTTTCGCCGCGAGCCATTTGCTCGGCGCGCATCTGGTCCAGCTCTTCGGCGGTGCAGAAGCACGGGAAGGCATGGCCCATTTCGACCAGCTGCTGGCAGTACTTCTGATAGATGTCGCCGCGCTCGCTTTGACGATACGGGCCGTGCGGGCCGCCAACGTCCGGGCCTTCGCTCCAGTCGATGCCCAACCAGCGCAAGGCGTCGAAAATCTGCTGCTCGGACTCGCGGGTCGAGCGCAACTGGTCGGTGTCTTCGATCCGCAGGATGAACTCACCGCCGTGCTGCTTGGCAAAGCAGTAGTTGAACAAAGCGATGTAAGCGGTACCTACGTGGGGGTCCCCGGTAGGCGATGGCGCGATGCGCGTGCGGACGGTGGTCATGGCAAGTCTCGAAATGAAGATAAAACAAAGGGCGAATGGTAACAGGCGATACCCGCCCGGCTCCAGTCAGCAGGGCATTTAAGCCAACGTTGCGTCTACAACGGGCCTGAGCCGCGATGAATGACGGATTATCAGCCGATGGCATTTACCCACTATCGACTGTATGCCAGATTCAGCTGCTGATAACTTTCCTTACAATTTCTCGACTACAGTTTGCCCCATGCCTGCCCAACTCAAGCGTCGCCTGTTTATTTTCCTGCTGATCGTCCTGCTGATTGCCGGGGGCTTTTTCGCCCAGTGGTTCTTCAAGGGGCGGTTTTATGAAAGCACCGACAACGCCTATGTGCAGGGCGAGATCACCCGTGTCTCGAGCCAACTGGGCGCGCGCATCGATCAGGTGCTGGTGCAGGACAACCAGCACGTCGAGAAAGGCCAGTTGCTGATCAAACTCGAAGGCGATGACTTCCACCTCGCCGTCGACCGTGCCAACGCCACCCTCGCCACCCGCCAGGCCGAACGCCTGCAAGCCCAGAGCAAACTGACACAGCAAGCCAGCCTGATCGCCGCGAGCGAGGCGCAAGTGGCCTCCAGCCAGGCCAGCCTCGGGCGTTCGCAAATCGACTTGTCCCGCGCGCAAACCCTGCGCAAACCCGGGTACGTATCCGAAGAACGGGTGACCACCCTCTCCGCCGACAACCACATCGCCCGCTCGCAAGTGACCAAGGCTCAGGCCGACGCCCAAAGTCAGCGCCAGCAAGTCAATTCCCTGAGCGCCGAGATCAAGCGCCTCGATGCCATGATTGCTAACGCCAAAACCGATCTTGCCCAAGCCGAACTGAACCTGACCCGCAGCGAAATCCACGCGCCCATCAGCGGCTTGATCGGCCAGCGTGCGGCTCGCGAAGGCCAATACGTGCAGGCCGGCGCTTACCTGATGTCGATCGTCCCGGATCAGGACATCTGGATTCAGGCCAACTTCAAGGAAACCCAGATCGGTCACATGCAGCCCGGCCAGAAGGCCAAGCTGACCTTCGACGCCTACAGCGACACGCCCATCGATGCGCGGGTCGACAGCCTGTTCGCCGCCTCGGGCGCACAGTTCAGTCTGTTGCCCCCGGACAATGCCACGGGCAACTTCACCAAAGTCGTGCAACGGATTCCGGTCAAACTGACCTTCGCCGCGGACAACCCGCTGCACGGCAAGATCCGCCCGGGCATGTCGGTCACCGCCAAAGTGAACATCAAAGACACCCCTGACGATGGCCGGTGATCAACTGATCCGCCCGGTCGGCGAACCGACCCGGCGGGACTGGATTGCGGTGATGAGCGTGATGCTCGGCGCCTTCATGGCCGTGCTGGATATCCAGATTACCAACTCGTCGCTCAAGGACATTCAGGGCGCACTGTCGGCGACGCTGGAAGAAGGCTCGTGGATTTCCACCTCGTATCTGGTGGCGGAAATCATCATGATTCCGCTGACGGCGTGGCTGGTGCAGTTGCTGTCGGCACGACGTCTGGCGGTCTGGGTTTCTTTGGGATTTCTCGTTGCCTCCTTGCTCTGCTCAATGGCCTGGAGCCTTGAGAGCATGATCATTTTCCGCGCCTTGCAGGGCTTCACCGGCGGCGCGCTGATCCCGCTGGCATTCACTCTCACCCTGATCAAACTCCCGGAACACCACCGCGCCAAAGGCATGGCGATGTTTGCCATGACCGCGACGTTCGCGCCCTCTATCGGCCCGACGCTGGGCGGCTGGCTGACGGAAAACTGGGGCTGGGAATACATCTTCTACATCAACATTCCGCCGGGCCTGATCATGATCGCCGGCCTGATGTACGGTCTGGAGAAGAAAGAAGCGCACTGGGAATTGCTCAAAAGCACCGACTACATGGGCATCCTCACGCTCGGCGTCGGCCTCGGTTGTTTGCAGGTGTTTCTGGAGGAAGGTCATCGCAAGGACTGGCTGGAATCGAACCTGATCGTGACCCTGGGCAGCATCGCGCTGGTCAGTCTGATTACGTTTGTGATCGTGCAGTTCTCCAAACCCAATCCGCTGATCAACCTCAGCATCCTGGGTAATCGCAACTTTGGTTTATCGAGTATTTCCAGCCTCGGGATGGGCGTCGGCTTGTACGGCTCGATCTTCCTGTTGCCGCTGTACCTGGCGCAGATCCAGAACTACAACGCCCTGCAGATCGGTGAAGTGATCATGTGGATGGGCGTGCCGCAGCTGTTTCTGATTCCGCTGGTCCCGAAGTTGATGAAATACGTGTCGCCGAAATGGCTGTGCACGCTGGGCTTCGGCCTGTTCGGGTTGGCGAGTTTTTCGTCGGGGGTGCTGAACCCGGACTTTGCCGGGCCGCAATTCAACCAGATCCAGATTATCCGGGCGCTGGGCCAGCCGCTGATCATGGTGACGATCTCGCTGATCGCCACCGCTTACATCCTGCCGCAGGACGCGGGGTCGGCATCGAGCCTGTTCAACATCCTGCGCAACCTCGGTGGCGCGATCGGCATCGCCCTCCTCGCGACGTTGCTGGATGCGCGGACCAAGACCTATTTTGATTATCTGCGTGAATCCATCGTGCCGAGCAATCCGCAGGTGGCGGAGCGGATGGCGTCGATGACGGACCGGTTTGGCAGTGAGACGGCGGCGCTGGGCAAGCTAAGCGAGATTGCACATCAGCAGGCGTCGATCATGGCGTACAACGATGCGTTTCACTTTGTCGGGATTGCGTTGGGGGTGAGCATGTTGGCGGTGCTGTTGACCAAGAAGTTACCGGCGGGGTTGAAGGCTGGCGAGGCGCACTAGCCCCTGGCTGCGGTGTTCTTTCAGACGCCTTCGCGGACAAGCCTCGCTCCTACAGGTTTTGTGGCGCCGCACCAAAAATGTGAGCGCCGCAAAACTCGTAGGAGCGAGGCTTGCCCGCGAAGAGGCCCATACATTCGCTGCAAATATCAGACAGTAATCAACCGCTCCCGCAACTTGCTGATCTCATCACGCATCTGCGCCGCTGCTTCAAATTCCAGGTCGCGGGCCAGCTGATACATCTTCTCTTCCAGGCCTTTAATGCGCTTGGCAATCTCGCCCGGCGAGCGCAATTCGGCTTCGTACTTGGCGCTCTCTTCGGCGGCCTTGGCCATGCCTTTGCGCTTCTTGCTGCGCGAACCGGGCACGGTGGCGCCTTCCATGATGTCGGCCACGTCCTTGAACACACCCTTCGGTGTGATGCCATTGGCCAGGTTGAAGGCAATCTGCTTGTCGCGACGACGCTCGGTCTCGCCGATCGCCCGCTCCATGGAGCCGGTGATGCGATCCGCATAGAGAATCGCCCGGCCATTGAGGTTACGCGCCGCCCGGCCAATGGTCTGGATCAGCGAACGCTCGGAACGCAGGAAACCTTCCTTGTCCGCATCGAGAATCGCCACCAGCGAGACTTCCGGCATGTCCAGGCCTTCGCGCAGCAGGTTGATCCCCACCAGCACATCGAACGTGCCCAGACGCAAATCACGGATGATTTCGACCCGTTCCACGGTGTCGATGTCCGAGTGCAGGTAACGCACGCGCACGCCGTGGTCGGCAAGGTAATCGGTCAAGTCTTCGGACATGCGCTTGGTCAGCGTGGTGACCAGCACCCGCTCTTCCAGCGCCACGCGCTTGCCGATTTCCGAGAGCAGATCGTCGACCTGGGTCAGCGCCGGGCGGATTTCGATTTGCGGGTCCACCAGGCCGGTCGGGCGCACCAGTTGCTCGACCACGCGACCGGCGTGTTCCGCCTCGTAATTGCCCGGCGTTGCCGAAACAAAAATGGTCTGCGGACTGATGCTTTCGAACTCGTCGAAACGCATCGGCCGGTTATCCAGCGCTGACGGCAGGCGGAAGCCGTATTCCACCAGCGTTTCTTTACGGGAACGGTCGCCCTTATACATGGCGCCGACCTGCGGCACGCTGACGTGGGATTCGTCGATCACCAGCAAGGCATCAGCCGGCAGGTAGTCGAACAACGTTGGTGGTGCCTGGCCTGATTCGCGGCCCGACAGATAGCGCGAGTAGTTTTCGATGCCGTTGCAATAACCCAGCTCGAGGATCATCTCCAGGTCGAAACGGGTGCGCTGTTCCAGGCGCTGGGCTTCCACCAGTTTGTTGTTGGTGCGCAAGTAGTCCAGGCGTTCCTGCAATTCGACCTTGATTCCTTCGACGGCGCCCAACAAGGTTTCCCGAGGCGTCACATAGTGGCTTTTCGGGTAGAAGGTGAAGCGCGGCAGCTTGCGAATCACTTCGCCGGTCAGCGGATCGAAGGCCGACAGGCTCTCGACTTCGTCATCGAACAGCTCGATGCGGATCGCTTCGAAATCGGATTCCGCCGGGTGGATATCGATGACATCGCCGCGCACCCGAAAAGTTGCCCGGGCAAATTCCATGTCGTTGCGGGTGTATTGCAGGTCTGCGAGGCGGCGCAGCAACGCACGTTGGTCGAGCTTGTCGCCGCGATCCACGTGCAACACCATCTTCAGATAGGTTTCCGGACTGCCCAAACCGTAGATGCACGACACCGTGGTGACGATGATCGCGTCCTTGCGCTCCAGCAACGCTTTGGTCGCGGACAGCCGCATCTGCTCGATGTGGTCGTTGATCGAGGCGTCTTTCTCGATGAAGGTGTCCGACGACGGCACGTAGGCTTCAGGCTGGTAGTAGTCGTAGTAGGAAACGAAGTATTCGACGGCGTTGTTCGGGAAGAACGCCTTGAACTCGCCGTACAACTGCGCGGCGAGGGTCTTGTTCGGCGCCAGCACCAGGGTCGGACGCTGCACCTGGGCGATCACGTTGGCAATGCTGAAGGTCTTGCCCGAGCCGGTCACACCGAGCAACGTCTGGTGCGCCAGCCCGGCTTCGATGCCCTCGACCATCAGGCGGATGGCTTCCGGCTGATCGCCGGCGGGCTCGAAGCGGGTGACTAGCTGGAATTCAGACATGCATACCTCTCGATTCTCGAAGCAGGGTATCGCGCCAGCGCGGTCAAACCGGCAGCAACGAGATAGGCCGCAAACGACTCACGTCGCCCGAGGAAAAAACTGGATTGTGCTCAATGTGGTGCCGATTGCCTGCGCTTTCAAGGCAAACGTCCTACATCCCTTGAAGTCTTTGATGCCGCCATTCGACTAACGGTCGAAAAATAATCGAAAAAACTTAGCCTAAAAGCCGAATCGTCTGTCGCCATCAATCGCAGATGGCCTCTATACTAGCTCCCCGTTTGTGCACCGCTCTAGTGCATTCGGCTGGAGCGCGACACGTCCCTCCACTCTCCATTCAGAGCCGCCGCAAAAATGAGCCTGTTCTCCGCTGTCGAAATGGCACCACGCGATCCAATCCTGGGCCTCAACGAAGCATTCAACGCCGATACACGTACCACCAAGGTCAACCTGGGGGTCGGTGTTTACTGCAACGAGGAGGGGCGAATTCCACTCCTGCGCGCCGTTGTCGAAGCCGAGACGATTCGCGTCGCTCAACACGCGTCCCGTGGCTACTTGCCGATCGACGGCATTGCCGCCTACGACCAGGCTGTGCAGAAACTGCTGTTTGGCAATGACTCGCCACTGATTGCCGCTGGCCGCGTTATCACCACCCAGGCCGTTGGCGGCACGGGCGCCCTGAAAATCGGTGCCGACTTCCTCAAGCAACTGCTGCCGAACGCTGTCGTGGCGATCAGTGACCCGAGCTGGGAAAACCACCGCGCCCTGTTCGAAACCGCCGGTTTCCCGGTTCAGAACTATCGCTATTACGACGCCGCAACCCACGACGTTAACCGTGCCGGCCTGCTCGAAGACTTGAACGCCCTGCCGTCCGGCTCGATCGTTGTGCTGCACGCCTGCTGCCACAACCCGACTGGCGTGGACCTGAGCCCGGCAGACTGGAAAAACGTCCTCGACGTGGTGAAAGCCAAAGGTCACGTGCCGTTCCTCGACATGGCCTACCAGGGTTTCGGTGATGGCATCGACGAAGACGCCGCTGCCGTGCGTCTGTTCGCTGAGTCGGGCCTGACGTTCTTCGTCTCAAGCTCGTTCTCCAAATCCTTCTCGCTGTACGGCGAGCGCGTTGGCGCCCTGTCGATCGTCAGCGAATCGAAAGAAGAAAGTGCGCGCGTGCTGTCGCAAGTCAAACGCGTGATCCGCACCAACTACTCCAACCCGCCGACCCACGGTGCAAGCATCGTCGCCGCTGTGTTGAACAGCCCGGAACTGCGCGCCCAGTGGGAAGAAGAACTGGCGGAAATGCGCCTGCGGATTCGCGGCATGCGCACCCAGATGGTCGACCTGCTGGCGAAAAACGCGCCGCAGCGTGATTTCAGCTTCGTCGGTCGTCAGCGCGGCATGTTCTCCTACTCCGGTCTGACGGTTGAACAAGTCACCCGTCTGCGCAGCGAGTTCGGCATCTACGCCCTGGACACCGGCCGCATCTGCGTGGCCGCGCTGAACCAGAGCAACATTGATGCGGTGACCAAGGCCATCGTTGCGGTGATCTGAGTCGTTGCGTGATACGAAAAACGGGAAGCCTTGGGGCTTCCCGTTTTTTATTTGTCGCAGATAAGTGTCAAAGCGCTATCGGCGCCCTCTAAACTCCACACAACGATGCACCTGTAGGAGAGAGGCTTGCCCGCGAAGCTTTTAGCGTCAGTGCTGACGCCTTCGCGGGCAAGCCTCGCTCCTACAGATTATGTGTACACCCGAGCATTCTGAAGAGAGCCCACATGAAAAACGATGACCTGCGCGCTGAGCGTGATGACCTGGACGATCTGAATGACTTCACTCCCCGCGTCCCGGCCAAACGCAGCAATAACCTGGTGCTGCAAGTGGCTGCTGGCGTATTTCTCGGCGGCCTGGCCTTGTGGCTGGTGCAACTGGGCGCCACGATGCTATACGCCAAACTGATGCTCGCCACGGTGACCTTCGGCGGTTAAGCCAGTTCGGTCGCACGCTGACTGGCGGCGTCGTCATAGGCGACGTAGAGCGCTTCAGCGACCTGACTCTTGATCGCTTTGGCGCTTTCCAGGCCGAGGACGAAGCCTTCAGCCTTGCCGCCCGCGCGGTTCAGATCGTCAGCGGTGCTGGCCTGAGTGATCGCGTCAAACAGCTTCTCGGCATGCGGGCCGACACCTTTGGGCAGGCTGATCTGAGCGATGCTCATGCGAACACCCCGTTGTTTTGAGGGGTGAGGATTGGGTGATTCATGGCACGTACCTTTTCGGCGAATGGCCGGCAGCGCGTGTAACCACTTCCGGGCGGCCATGGTAGACCTCTGAGGCGATTCTGGTAACCGCCCACGACCGATAAACCACCGTCCGTCTCGATGAATCCATCAAGTTGTTAACAGACGCTTGACTTCTCTTTTTGAATCAGTAACATACACGCCATTCCGCGATAGCTCAGTTGGTAGAGCAAGTGACTGTTAATCACTGGGTCCCTGGTTCGAGTCCAGGTCGTGGAGCCAGACAGAAACATCGAAAAGCCCCTGAATCGAAAGGTTCAGGGGCTTTTTTGTGGCCGAAAGAAAAGATCGCAGCCTCGCTTCACTCGACAGCTCCTACAGGGGATCGCGTATTTCTGTAGGAGCTGTCGAGTGAAACGAGGCTGCGATCTTTGGATCTACCCGCTTTTAAGCAATACAACGATCAAACATGCTCACCACTTTTAGCGTGAGCCGCTCGATGCTCGCCCGAATCATGCGCCGCTTCCACCACCGGAATTTCATTCCCGTCGCAGTCACGCAGTTTGCCTTCGCTGAAGTAATCCCCTTCACGCAACGCCGCCAGGTCCTGGTAACGCAGAACCCGTTCAGTACCGGCCGCGAACACCGATTGCTGATCCGAGTTACCGGCAGTGAGATGGTTGAAGGCCAGGTTGAGCACGATGGCCATGATCGCCGAGGAGCTGATGCCCGAGTGGAAGATGGTCGCGAACCAGCTTGGGAAGTGGTCGTAGAAGTTGGGTGCGGCGATCGGGATCATGCCAAAGCCGATGGAGGTGGCGACGATGATCAGGTTGACGTTGTTGCGGTAATCAACCTTGGACAGCGTGCGAATACCGCTGGCTGCCACGGTGCCGAATAGCACGATGCCGGCGCCGCCGAGTACCGAGGTCGGTACTGCGGCGATAACCCGGCCCATGAACGGCAGCAGACCGAGGATCACCAGGAACAAGCCGCCGGTGGCGACCACGAAACGGCTCTTGATGCCGGTCACCGCCACCAGCCCGACGTTCTGGGCGAAGGCGCTTTGGGTAAAGGAGCCGAAGATCGGCGCGATCATGCTCGACAGCATGTCGGCCCGCAGGCCGTTGCCCAGGCGTTTGGAGTCAACTTTGGTGTCGATGATTTCACCGACGGCGAGGATGTCCGCCGAGGTTTCCACCAGGGTCACCATGACCACGATGCACATCGACAGGATCGCGGCGAAGTGGAACGTTGGCATGCCGAAATGGAACGGTGTCGGGAAGCCGAACATCGGGCCTTGCGTGACTGACGAGAAGTCCGCCATGCCGAGGAACACCGCGATGACCGTGCCGATGACCATCGCCAGCAGGATCGACAAGCGGGAGATGGTCGCGCTGCCGATCTTGCTCAGCAGCAGCACCAGCACCAGCGTCACCGCTGCCAGACCGATATTGGCCATGCTGCCGAAGTCCGGGGCGTGGCTGTTGCCACCCATGGCCCAGCGTGCGGCCACCGGCATCAGCGTCAGGCCGATGGTGGTGATCACGATGCCCGTCACCAGCGGCGGGAAGAACTTGGTGATTCGCGAGAACACCGGCGTGATCAATAACCCGATCAACGACGCGGCAATCACCGCCCCGAGAATCGATTGAAAGCCACCCTCCCCGCCGCTGCTGACAATTGCCACCATCGTCGCGACGCCCGAGAAGGACACGCCCTGTACCAGCGGCAACTGACACCCGAAAAACGGTAAACCGAGGGTCTGCAGCAATGTCGCCAAGCCCCCCGCAAACAATGAAGCAGCAATCAACAAACCGATGTCCGCTGGCGAGAGCCCGGCCGCCTGGCCGATGATCAAAGGCACCGCGACGATGCCGCCGTACATGGTCAGAACATGTTGCAGGCCGTAAGCCATATTCGCGCCGACCCCGAGGTTTTCGTCCTCAGGCCGTTGGTGTGAAACATGGGGCGTTTTCATGGTTGGGGGGTTCCCTGGTTTTTTGTTATGCGCACACTGTATGCAAGACTCAGGACAAATGTCTATAGAGTTGTATACAACTCACCAGTCAGATTATGGACATGTGTCCATCCTGCCCTGTGGCTACGCCGTTTGCCCCCTGAAAAAATCTTGAAATACATCCTTCATCCGAGCTCTCCCCCGCCCGCTAGCCTTCTGAATTCCAAGCGACCGCCGGCACGGACGCCTCTCGCTTATACATATAAAGTATGCATAATGAAGTCATTCGAAATTCAGTATCACAAGGCAAAAAACGCGGCCAACAAATTAAAGCATCGCGGCATCAGTCTGGCCGAAACAGAACCGGTGTTTTATGACGAACGAGCACTGACGATTCAGGACAACCATCACGATGAACAGCGGTGGATCGTCATGGGAATGGATGCCAAGGCTCGATTGCTGGTCGTTGCGTACACCTATCGCGATCCGAATTTCGTACGAATCATTTCCGCGCGCCTCGCCAGCAAAAACGAGCGTCGTCGTTATATGGAGGATTGACCGATGAAAGATGAATACGACTTCAGCAATGCCAAGCGGGGAGCGGTTGCCTCCAGCAAAGGCAAAACCCGAATCACCATCATGCTCGATGACGTCGTCATTGAGGCGGCGCGCGCCGTGGCCGAGAGCGAGGGGTATGGCTATCAGACGGTGATCAACAACACGCTGCGCCAGGCGCTGCTCAACAATAGAGAAAAAACCACCGGTCACGATCAGTACGCCGCGGTGGCGAGTGCCGGGCATTTCAAAGAAGGTGTAACCGCATCTGAACTGAAGACCCTGGAGAAAAAACTGTCAGAGGTCTTGAGCGAAATCCATCGTGTGATTGAGCCTTGAGTATGTGCTGGCTCCAAATCCGAGGGAGGGACGGAGCCTGGTCCCTATTCAAAGGAAAAGGGCAGATGATTTGACTCTGCCCTCCTGGACGACGGCTATATCGCCTGAATCAACTGCCCAAGCACTTTCCTCAACCCCGCATGCTCCGGCACGCGAATCCCGAACTCACGCGCCAGCACCTCAATCAACTCCGCCACATCCGTGACCTGCCGCCGTTCGCTCTCGGCGCCCACCCGATGAATCGCAAAACTGCCGTTGTTCAACGTGCGCCTCCAGCCATCTCCGGTGCGCGCGACCATCAGTTGCTTGGCAAACGATGACTCGGGGTGGGTCGAGACGTACCAGTTGCCGACGGCGTAATCGATGTCTTCCTGGCGTTGCAGGTCGAAGATGTACATCGGCCGCCACTCGCCGCCGACATTGGCGCGCAGGGTGTAGCCGTCTGCATGGCGCTCGATGCGATACGGTTCGTGGGGTGTGGGTTGTGCAGCATCGCTGTCGAGCAGGAGCGGTGCGGTGGGCACCATGCCGCCGAAGCCGACATCGGTGATGTAGCGCACGCCATCCAGCGTGACCAGGCTCAAGCGGTGCGTGCGGGCAGTCCAGGCGCCTTCGGGCTGGCCCATCACGACCCGACCGGTGATGCCCCGTGCGTCGAAGCCCAGCTCTTGAAGCAACGCCAGAAACGCGCAGTTAAGTTCGTAGCAGTACCCTCCTCGACCCTCGTGCAGGATTTTCTGTTCGATGGATGGCAAATCGATGAGTACCGGCTCGCCGGACAGCGTGGTGAGGTTTTCGAACGGGAAAGCCCCGGTGTGGCGCAGTTGAAGTTGGCGCAGGGTGTCCAGGGTTGGCGCCGGGGGCGCGTCGAAACCCAGTCGTTGCAGATATGACCCTGTATTCGTCAGGCGTGGCTCGCTCATTGCTCGGTCCTTATGCATGGGGCCGCGGATCTCTCCGCCGATGGGCGCCATGTATAAGGGATAAAGCGGTCGGACTGACAATTGATTTAGCCAATCGCCCGCCACCTGAAGATCAACGCCGTTTACGCGAACTCAAGCGGATCCACGTCGGCGCGTGATCGCTGGCGTGCGGTTCGTTGCGCACCCAGGCATCGACCCCGGCCTCGTGCAGATAAGGACTCAGGGCCGGGTTGAGCAACAGATGATCGATACGCAACCCCGAGTTTTTCTGCCAGTGCTGCCGGAAATAATCCCAGAAGGTGTAGAGCCGATCTTCCGGGTAGAGATGGCGCAGGGAATCGGTCCAGCCTTGATCCAGCAAACGCTGGTAGCACTCGCGACTTTCCGGTTGCAGCAAGGCGTCCTTGAGCCATGAGCGCGGGTTGTAGATATCGAGGTCGGTGGGCACCACGTTGTAGTCACCGGCCAACACCACCGGGTGTTCGCTGCTTTGCAGGTCCTTGGCATAGGCGATCAACCGCTCGAACCACGCCAGTTTGTAGTCGAACTTCGGCCCGGGCTGCGGATTGCCGTTGGGCAAATACAGGCAGCCCACCAGAATCCCGTGCACCGCGGCTTCCATGTAGCGGCTATGGGTGTCGGCGTCATCACCCGGCAGCCCGCGCCGGCTTTCCAGAGGTTGCGCGTCCCGCGCCAGAATCGCCACCCCGTTCCACGACGACTGACCTTGCCAGATAGCGCCGTAGCCAATGGCTTCAAGCTCGGCGGCGGGGAACGCGCTGTCCACCGACTTGAGCTCCTGCAAGCAGGCAATGTCCGGTTTTTCTCGCTCAAGCCAGGCGAGCAGATTCGGCAGCCGGGCACGCATGCCGTTGACGTTGAAGGTGGCGATTTTCAGATTTTTCATGGGCCGAGGCTCGCAACGGATGGACAATATCCAGTTGTGACCGAGGGGCGCCATCTCAGTTGCCATAACAAACAAAACAGGCGACTAAAGGTCCACCCCTTACACCGGATGCTCGTCATGCGACGCCTTGAGCAACGGCAACAGCGCCTGTTTTTCCATCGGCCGGCTGAGGTAGAAACCCTGCACCTCATGGCACTCGTCAGAGATCAGAAAATCCAGTTGCTCCAGCGTCTCGACGCCCTCTGCGGTCACGGTCAGGCCCATGGCCTTGCCCAGGTTGATGATCGCCTGCACCACCGCGCGGTCGTTGCCGGTGCCGCCCATGGAGGAGATGAAGCGCTTGTCGATCTTGATCCCGTCGAACGGATACGTGCGCAGGTAACCCAGCGACGAATAACCGGTGCCGAAGTCGTCCATGTTCAGCCGCACACCCAGCTCCTTCAGCGAGTTCATGGTCGCGAGAGCGCCGTCGACGTCGTTGAGCATCACGTTCTCGGTGATCTCCAGCTCCAGTCGACTGGCGGGCAAGCGGCTATGGATCAACGCCTCCCTGACATCCTCCACCACGTCACTGCGCATGAACTGCACGGGCGACAGGTTGACCGACACCATCAACTCACCCGGCCAGGTCAGTGCTGTCTCGCACGCTTCGCGCAGTACCCAACGCCCCAAGGGCACGATCAGATCGGTCTGCTCGGCCAACGGAATAAACGAGTCAGGGCTCAGCAACCCCTGCACCGGATGCTGCCAGCGCAGTAACGCTTCGACCGAGACAATCTGTTTGCCATCGACGTGATAACGCGGCTGATAGTGCATCACGAACTCGTTGTTCTTGATCGCCTGGCGCAGGTCGTTTTCGAGTTTGCGGCGGTGCTGGATCTGATCGTTCATGTGCGGCGCAAAGTAGCACCAGGTTTTCTTGCCATCGGATTTGGCCTGATACAGCGCGATGTCGGCACAGCGGATCAGTTCCTCCGGCATGTGCCCCTGACGCCGGCTCAAGGCAATACCAATGCTGGCGCCGATGTGCAGCGTGTGATGGTCATAGTGAATCGGCTGCTGCAGGCTTTCGAGGATGCGTTCGCAAATCCGGTCGATTTCCGTGTGGATGTCCATGCCGTTGAGCACCAGCACAAACTCGTCGCCGCCCAGTCGAGCAACCAGGTCTATGTCCCGCGTGCACTCGCGCAAGCGGGAGGCCACCTCCAGCAACACCGCATCGCCGGCCGGGTGGCCGAGGGAATCATTGATCGGCTTGAAGTTGTCCAGGTCGAGCATCAACAACGTCAGCGGTGCCGAATGTTCCTTCAGCACCAACGCGTCTTCGAGGTAACGCGCCAGTTTGTTGCGATTGGGCAAGCCGGTGAGTGCGTCGTGCAACGACAGATGCTGGATCTGCGCATGGGCGGCGACTTCATCGGTGATGTCACTGGCCGTTCCGCGATAACCCAGCACCGCGCCTTTGCTGTGGATCGGTCGTGCCGACACCCGGCAGACACGTTGCTGTCCCGACTGGTCGCGATAGGAACAACGCAGATGACTGACGTTGTGGTCTTCGTTGAGTTTGTTCAGCCACAGTGACAACGGCGTGGTATCGCAATACAGCAACTGTTCGATGTCCTGCCCCAGCCATTGCTGATCGGAAAAACCGGTGACGGCGCCGAAGCGCCCTGACAGGTACGTGATGCGATGCTTGTCGTCTATTTCCCAGATCCAGTCAGAAGCGGCCTCGGCCACTGCACGAAAACGCTCTTCACTGGCTTCCAGCGCCTGGTTCGACAAATCGAGGTTGATGTAACTGGCATCCACATGCCCGGACGTGCGCAACACATAACGAAAGAACCACGCCGTCAACAACGTCAGAATCAACAGCGCGCCGCCCAGTGGCGGCAGCAGCGACCAGAGCAACTGATGACCTGGCTGTTCGAGCCGCGACACCAGGCTATAACCGGTGTCCGTGAGTGCCACCGCAGGCTGACCGGGGGCGAGAGTGTTGTCGGGTGTGAGGCTCAAGTCATGCAAACCGTAGTCGGCACTCAAGGCGCTGAGCTTTTCCGGACTTAATTGATCGACGAACACCAGCACCGAGGTGCTTTTGGGATCGACCGCAGGCCGTTCGTCGTTGGGCACGATGGCGGCAGCCGTCAACAGCGCGGGCTGGCCTTCGAACAGCGTGAAGCGGCTGATGGGGACGAGCAGGCTTTCCTGCCCCCGAACCTCCTCGATCAGTGCCGGCATCGATATCGAAAGGAGGGCCGCCGCGTCATCCTGCACCTGAAGGCCACGCACCGTGGCGTATTTGGTTCGCTGGTGATCGACCACGAAGACGCCGTCGTAATGATCCATGGTGAACAAGGTTTTACCCATGTTCTGCTCGACGTAAGCCCACTTCACATCGACTTCACCGTTGAGATGGTCGTAAGCAGTCGTCCAGGTCGCATAACTGGCGACGTAGTTTTTCGAGGCTGAAATACGATTTTCCAGCGCGCGCTGAGTGTAGAACGTGGTTTTGGCCAGGTCCTGGGCATCGAGCCGGCCGGCAATGCTGAACAAGGCAACGAGGGCGATCAGCACCCCCAATACAAATACCAGTCCGACGGACCAGACCAGGCTCCGTGTGATCGGCGTATGGCGCCCAGGGGCGGCGGTGGTCGTGGCGCTCAATTCCATGCATGGGATCCTGTCAATCGATTGCCTGATCGGGTACATCACAGGCAAGCGTCCATTGACCATAGCAGCCATGGTCCTTCATCGCGCCACACTATTGCCAATCGGCGGCCGCTCCCCTGTAATGGCGCGCATCACCTGCAACCTTCTTATGCCGAGAACCTCTCGCTCATGGACACCCTGGACGGTCAACGAATCACCCTGCGCGCCTTGCAAGCCAGCGATGCCGACGCCCTGGTGAATGCCGCGCGCGATGGCGAACTGTGGAACCTGACGGTCACCGTCGTGCCCTCCCCGACCACCGTCGACAGCTACCTGAAAAAAGCCCTTGATGGCCGCGAGGCAGGCACGGTGCTGCCCTTCGTTATCGTGCTCAAGGACACGGGAGAGGTCATTGGTTCGACACGCTTCTGGAAAATCGACCGCCTCAACCGCAAGCTCGAAATCGGCAGCAGCTGGATCTCTGCGCGCTGGCAGAAAACCTTCGTCAACACCGAGGCCAAATACCTGATGCTGCGTTTCGCCTTCGAGGTGCTGGACTGCGTGCGGGTGCAATTCACCACTGATGAAAACAACCAGAAGTCGCGCAATGCGATCTTGCGGCTTGGCGCGCAGCAGGAAGGCATCGTGCGCCACGAACGGATCATGCCGGATGGGCGCAAGCGTAATTCGGTGCGGTTCAGCATCATTGATGAGGAGTGGCCGTCGGTGCGGGAAAATCTCGAGCAAAAACTGACCCAGTACAACCTTCGCTGACACCTCGAACGACTGTGCGGGCCTGCTCGCGAAGAAGCCAGGCCACCCACCCTCAATGCCGGTTACGGCAACAAGATCACCTTGTCGCCAGCCCCTTGATTCACCTCGGCATACCGCTCCAACCCCTGCGCCAACGGTGATTCAAACAACCCTTGCGGCAACGGCAACAACCCTTGATCAAAGAACTTGCCAAATTGATCAAGCATCGCCGCACACGCCTGCACGCCGTACAACAGCGAATTGATCCCCACCACCGAACCACCCTTGCGATACAACGCCAGCGCCGGCAGTTGCACCAAGCCGTCTACCGGCGCGGCAATGATCGCGATGCGACCGAAAGCGGCCAAAGCCGGGACCGACTCAGGCAGCCAAAAACCGGTGGTGTCGAAAATCACATCGGCGCCGCCGGCATACACCGCGTTCACCTGCGCACCCAGTTCGTCCGGTTTATCCAGTTGCAGCGTCTGATACCCCTGCGCCTGCAAATCCTTGACCTGCTCGGGCCGCCGCGCCGCCGCCAGTACCTGGGCACCCCGCACTTTGGCCAACGCCAATGCGGCACTGCCGACCGCCCCGCCACCGATCACCAGCAGCCGCGTTCCGGCCGTCACCAGACTGCGTTCCAGCGCATCCCACGCCGTGGTGTACGGCACACCGAGGCTGGCGGCCTGGGCGAAACTCAGATGGGTGGGCTTGAGCGCCACGCCATTGGCCGGCAGTTTGACGAATTGAGCATGGGAGCCGTCGGCAAAAAAGCCCAGCTCACGACCGGTGCCCCAGACCTCCTGGCCGATCAGCGCCTGTGGCCCTTCAACCACCACACCGGCGAAATCCCGACCGGGAATCCGCGGCAAGGTGGTGTAGGGAAAACGCCCCAGCACGTTCTTTACATCGCTGGGGTTGAGGCCGGCTGCCTTGATCTGGACCAGCACTTCATCGGCACCGGCTACGGGGGTTGGAACATCAACATAGCGCAGGGCCGAGAGGTCGCCGGTCTGGTCGAATTGCAGTGCTTTCATGGGAATTTCCATCGCATAAAAAAGGGGTTTCAGGAGACCCAGCCCGCCACCAGCTGCCGGCCCATGGGCCACAACTTTTCGCCGGCGAGCATGCCCAGCAAGCCCACCAGGGCAATGGCCGGTGGGGCGGGAGAACGAATATCCAGTGCGCCGTAGAGCAGGCCGACGCCCAGACCGATGACCAGCGAGATGAGGTAGCTCATGGCAGACTCCGTGGGCAAACATGGTATGCCTGAAGTCTAGAGAGCGGTGACGGCGGGCATCGGCCAAGTGCTTCTGAATATCGGCCAAAGCGCTGATACCGGAATGCAATGCGATTTGTGTAGCAACCCTGTGGGAGCGGGCTTGCTCGCGAAGGCGGAGTACCAGTCGACATCTTCGGCGTCTGACACACCGCCTTCGCGAGCAAGCCCGCTCCCACAGGGTTTCGCTCTGCTACAGGTTTGCGTTATGGCTGGACGTGGCGTTGGCCCGTCGAAAACTGCGAAGGCGCGACACCCAGTTCCCGGCGGAACATGTCGCTGAAGCTGCTCGGCGAATAACCCAGTTCACGGGCAATCGTGCTGACGGGCACACCCTGAATCAACTCCGCCGCCGCGGTCGCCAGTTGCACCTGTCGCCGCCATTCGGCGAAGCCCATGCCCAAGCCATCCTTGAACAGCCGCGCCAGGGTGCGCACGCTGGCACCGGCATTTTCCGCATGCTGCTCGAAGGGAATGTCCAGCGAGGGCGCGGCCATGACCGCCTGACACAGGTTCATCAGGCGCCGGTCGGAATCATCCGGCAACGGGATTTTCAACAGCGATCGCCTGGCTCGCCGAAGCTCCAGCAACGCCAGACCGACCAACGCTTCGTAATACTCGGGCGCGCCATCATCGCCCTGCTCCACCAGCCCGACAATCAACTCACGCAGCAGTCCGCCTACCTCGATCACCTGAACACTGTCATCCAGCGTGGCCGCCAACGAGGGCCGCAGGTAGATGTTGCGCATCTGCAGGTCCGAGACCACACGAATGCCGTGCGGCACGCCCGGCGGCAGCCACACCGCCCGTTGCGGCGGTACGACCAGCGCCTCGTGGGGCGTTTCGACCCACATCACCCCGCTCATCGCGTACAGCAATTGTCCCCAGACATGCTCGTGCGGCTCGATATACAAGCCGCGCGGGTACGTGCGCGCCAGCGGTTGCACGGGCACATCGGTGTCACTCAGGTCTGGAGGGGCGGCAAGGGCCATGGTCAATGATCATTGGGGTTTTCAGGTCTTGCATGGTAACGGGGCAGCGACCTTGTCGCTACGGGCGGCAACCGTCTGACAATCCAACTGAATTTTCCGTAACCCCGACGATCCTTGTATTACCACAGGGAGGAAAACGGGCTTTATGAACAACGCAAAACTTTTCGTCATTGAATACACCCTTCATGGCGCGCCGAAGTCTTTCATTATCCGCCTGGACAAAATGGACAACGCGGAGGCTTGGCACTGGGCCAGTTGTGATGCAGGGGTCGGACGAATCCCCCGCTTTGGCCGAGAGAAGGTGCAAAAAACCAGCAAGCCGCTGGCGGAGAAATTCGGCATCGAAAATGTGACGTGGCGACCGGCTGGCTAAGGATCACAGGGAGGAAGTACCAGACATAAAAAGTGGAGCCCGAGTGGCTCCACTTCCTATTGATGACCTATTTGGCGTGCGCGCACTTGCAGCCCTTGCTCGCACACTCTTCGCCATGTTCGTGGTGCTTGGCGCAGGCTTCACAGCAATAGTGTTTGCCGTGACGCGCTATCGGGTGTTCGCCCAGTTTGCAGTCGCATTTGGGGCAGTCGCATTTACTGTCACTGCTGATCATGAGTCTGACTCCAGGGTTGTGGTCGTCGGATACGGAATTTGTGACACCGTCATACCAGTGTAGGAGCTCCTACAGGAGTGCGAGTTATGCCTGGCGGGTGTTGCTGCGGTACATGAAGAACAACGCCAGCGCCAGGCACACCATCGCCAGCATCCGGCTGCTCGACAACTCGATCGCCGGGTTACCCAGCCAGCCGAAGTTGTCGATCAACATCCCCATGCCCAACTGCCCGACGATCACGGCCACGGTCGCCACCGCCGTGCCGACCCGCGGCACCGCGCCGACCATGACCATCATGTAGACCACGCCGAACAAGGCGCCGCTGAGCTGCCATTTCGGCACATCCAGCAGGCTCACGGCATGGGCCGGCTCGAAAAACAGGATCAGCAACCCGGTGACCACCGCGCCCACCGCGAAGGTCAGCAGACTGCTGCGCAACACGCCGACGGTTTCCCCCAGGCGCCCGTTGATCGCCGCCTGAATACTCAACACCGCACCGGCAGCCACGACCACGGCCAACAAAATAATCAGATTCATCATCAACCCCGAGCAATCAGAACAAGTGCCGCGACAATCAGCAGCAACGCCAGCCAACGCTCACCGTTGACCTTTTTGCGGGTGGCGCCGAACCAGCCGAAGTGGTCGATCAGCACGCTTTTGCCGACCTGCCCGGAGAGGATCGCGATCATCGTCATTGCGATGCCGATGTGCGGCGTAGCCAGGGTCAGCACCACCACGTAGATCGGCCCGAGGAAACCGCCGATCAACTGCCAGCGCGGCAAGGTGTTCAACGCCGGACCTTGTTGCTTGCCGCTGAACAACAGCAGCAGAAACAGAATCGCCGAGCCGACACCGAAGATGCTGAACGTCGCCCACAAGTGCCCGACCTGAACCCCGAGCGGCCCGAGCAAACCAGCCTCCACGGAAAGGCCCATGCCGGCGAGGATGACCAGAGGCAGCAGCAACAGCCGCAGCCCTGGTTTGGTCGCTGGCGCTGCAGCGATGTCGATTGAAGAGGATTGCATAAGGAAAACCTGCCAGTCAGTTGAACACGCCCCGTGTAGGAGCGAAGCTTGCTCGCGAAGGCGTCGTATCAGTCGACGTTTTCGGCATCTGACACGCCGCCTTCGCGAGCAAGCTTCGCTCCTACAAGGGAGTCGTTGTGGCGCGCATTATCGGCTGGCGCTGCTTTGCGATAAATGGGAGCATCCTGACAACACTTTTGCGCAAATCGCACAGCAGGAATGATCATGCACGGCCTCAATGAGCTGGGATTCAAGGCACTTCGGCTGTTTGTCGCCGTGCTCGACCATGGCAGCTTTTCCGAAGTCGCCCGCCGCGAGGGCCTGGCGCCCTCTTCGATTTCCCGGCAGATCCAGTTGATGGAACAAGCCCTGAATCAGCAACTGCTCTACCGCCACACGCGCGCCGTCACGCCCACCGAAGCGGGACGCATGCTCGGCCACCATGCGCGGCTCGTGCTGGTGCAACTGGAGGAAGCCGAACAGGCCCTGCAGGAACAGCAAAGCGAACCCAGCGGACTGGTGCGGATCAACGCGCCGGTGGTCTTCGGCCAACGCCATCTGACGCCGTGGCTCGGCCAGTTGTGCGCGCGCTATCCGAAACTGCAACTGGATATCCAGCAAACCGACAGCTACGTCGACCCGTTGCAGGAAGGCGCCGACTTGCTGTTCCGCATCGGCCCGCTGCACGATTCGAGCATGCAGGCACGGATCCTGGCGCCCCATCGCTTTCAAGTCGCCGCCAGCCCGGCTTACCTCGAACGCCATGGCACGCCGCAACATCCCGAAGAACTGGCGGTGCATCAGTGCCTGGCCTACAAGGGCGTGACCGGTCAGCAACGCTGGTTTTTCCGCAAGGAGCAGCAGGACTGGACGCCCTACTCAGTCAAAGGGCCGATCACCGGCAACCACGCCGACACGCTCACGCAAGCCGCCGAACAGGGTTTGGGGCTGGTGATGTTTCCGTCATGGCTGATTGGTGAGGCGGTGCGCAACGGCACGCTGGTGCCGGTGCTGGGTGACTATCAGGTGTCCAACAGCCTTGAGCCGCAGCAGATTGCGGTGCTATGGCCGGGTAGCCGACGGTTATCGGTGAAGGTAAGGACGGTGATTGATTTCTTCGTCGAATGCTTTGGCCCGGTGCCCTACTGGGACCGCCCCTGACACAGCGCGGGCCCTGTAGGAGCTGTCGAGTGAAACGAGGCTGCGATCTTTTGATCTTGCTTCTAAAAAATCAAAGTCAAAAGATCGCAGCCTCGTTTCACTCGACAGCTCCTACACAGCTCCTACAGGTTTTTCGGGGTGTCAGATTCGGAACTGCCCGACCAGTTTGCCCAGGCGCTGACCGAGGTCGGCGAGGCTGCGTGAGGTCTGGGCGCCGAGTTGGGTTTCGTCGGCGACGTTGTCCACGGCCACGGCGATCTGGTGCACGCTGCGGTTGATCTCTTCGGCCACGGCAGTCTGCTCTTCAGCCGCACTGGCGATTTGCGCGTTCATCGAGTTGATGGTGCCGATCAACTGAGCCATGGTGTCCAGCGATGCACCCGCCTCATTGGCCTGGGCCGAGGTGCCATCGCCTGCTTCGCTGGAACGACGCATCGCTTCCACAGCCGATTGGGTCCCGGCCTGCAAGCGGTCGATCATGCCCTGGATTTCCTGAGTACTGATCTGCGTGCGACTGGCCAGCGCCCGCACTTCGTCGGCGACCACCGCAAAACCACGACCTGCTTCACCGGCACGCGCGGCTTCAATGGCGGCGTTCAGCGCCAGCAAGTTGGTCTGTTCGGCAATCGAACGAATCACCCCCAGCACGCTGACAATCGATGACACGTCTTTTTGCAGGCTGTCGAGGGACACGCCGCTGCTACGAATGTCGTCCACCAATGCATGAATCTTCACGATGCTGCCGGCCACCACACGCTTGGCGGCCTGGCCTTCTTCGTCGGTCTGCTGAGCCGCCACCGCCGCGTTTTGTGCACTTTTCGCCACTTCCTGAGCGGCGGCGGACATTTCGTTGATTGCCGTGGCGACCTGATCGGTCTCGTGACGCTGACGCTCCATGGCCTGATCCGAACGCTGGGCCTGATCGGAAACCTGATTCACCAGGCCGGTCAGTTGCGAAGTCATTTCGGTGATCTGGCGCACCAGGCTGTGGATCTTGTCGACGAAGCGGTTGAACGAGCCGGCCAGTTCGCCGAGTTCGTCCTGGCTGGTGATGGTCAGGCGACGGGTCAGGTCGCCCTCGCCCGCCGCGATGTCATCGAGGTTGGCTTTCATCAGGTTCAGCGGACGCAGGATGGTATTGGCCAGCAGCAGCCCGACCGCCGCGATCACCAGCAACATCACCACCGCAATACCGGCGATGGTCAGCACCACGCCTTCCATCCGCTCTTGCACCTTGGCTTCGACCAGCGCGACTTGCGCTTCGATACCGTCAAGGTTCACCGACGTACCCACCGCCATGTCCCACTTCGACAGGTATTCGGTGTAACCCAGTTTCGGCACCAGCACTTGGGTGTTGCCGGGCAACGGCGAGCTGTATTGCAGGTAGTGAGTGCCGTCTTTGGCGACTTTCACCAGGTCGCGGTTGACGTAGACGCCGTTCGGATCGCGGTTGTCCTTGAAGCTCTGGCCCACGCCATCGGGACTGTTGGCCTTGAACAGGCGCACGGTGTTGGAGTCGTAGCCGAAGAAGTAGCCGTCCTTGCCGTAGGTGATGCTCGACAGCAGCTTGATCACCTGCGCCCGCGCCGCGTCATCGCCAGGGGCGGCCGCGTCGTAAAGCGGTTTGATCGTGGTCATGGCCACGGCGACGTAGCTTTGCAGAGTGGCCTTGGCATCGCTGAGCAGACGCTGGCGGGTTTCCTCGACTTCCTTGTGCGCCTGCTCCTGCAGAATGAACAGCGTGGTCAGGCTGATGACCAGCGCGAAGAGCAACACCGGGAGGACGGCAAGGGACAGGACTTTAGCCTTCAGGCTCATGCGCATGACGGTTCACTCTTTTGATTTTGTTGGCGTGGTTAAAGGCTTTAACGGCACGCCAACGAAAAACTGTAGGAGCCAGCGGTGCGGCGATCCGACTTGCCGGCGAAGGCGATTTTGAAGACGCCTTCGCCGGCAAGCCTGGCTCCTACGAAAGTGAAGTCAGAGAACCATCGCGGCGACCCAGCCGAACGCCAGCAGCGGCAGGTTGTAGTGCAGGAAGGTCGGGACCACGGTGTCCCAGATGTGGTGATGCTGGCCATCGATGTTCAGGCCGGAGGTCGGGCCCAGCGTCGAGTCCGAGGCCGGCGAACCGGCGTCACCCAGGGCGCCGGCCGTGCCGACGATGCACACGATCGCGATCGGGCTAAACCCCAGCTGCACGCACAACGGTACGAAAATCGCTGCCAGGATCGGCACGGTGGAAAACGACGAGCCGATGCCCATGGTCACCAGCAGGCCGACCAGCAGCATCAACAACGCGCCGATACCTTTGCTGTGGCCGATCCACGCCGCCGACGCCTCAACCAGCGTTTGCACCTCACCGGTGGCTTTCATCACTTCAGCGAAACCCGAGGCGGCGATCATGATGAAGCCGATCATCGCCATCATCTTCATGCCTTCAGTGAACAGGTCGTCGGTGTCGCGCCACTTCACGATGCCCGACACCGAAAAGATCAGGAAACCCGCCAGCGCACCAATGATCATTGAGTCCAGCAGCAACTGAATGATGAACGCCGCCGCGATCGCCACGCCAGCCACCATCAGGCTCAGCGGGTTGTATTCCACCGCGACTTGCTCGACTTTCTCGATCTTTTCCAGGTCGTAGACGCGTTTCTTGCGGTAGCTGATAAACGCGACCGCGAGGCCGACGACCATGCCCAGGGCCGGAATGCCCATGGCATGGGTGACGTTGATGCCGCTGATATCGACGCCGCTGCGCGCAACGTTGGCCAGCAGGATTTCATTCAGGAAGATGTTGCCGAAGCCCACCGGCAGGAACATGTACGGTGTGATCAGGCCGAAGGTCATGACGCAGGCGATCAAGCGGCGATCCAGTTGCAGCTTGGTCAGCACATATAAAAGCGGCGGCACCAGCAGCGGAATAAAGGCGATATGTATCGGCAGAATATTCTGCGAAGCGATGGCCACCACCCACAGCAAGCCGATCAGCAGCCACTTGACCTGACGGCCGCCGCTGGCGTGTTGGCGATCAACCATCAACAGGGCTTTGTCCGCCAGGGCATGGGCCAGGCCCGACTTGGCAATCGCCACGGCGAACGCGCCGAGCAAGGCGTAAGACAACGCGACCGTCGCGCCGCCGCCGAGGCCGCTATTAAAGGCTTTAAGGGTGGCATCGATGCCCAGGCCACCGGTCAAGCCGCCCACCAGGGCGCCGACAATCAGCGCGATCACTACGTGCACGCGGGACAGACTGAGGACCAGCATGACGCCGACCGCGGCAATTACAGCATTAATCATCGTTACCTCAGGGCAAGCGAAATGAGCTCAGCCGGCAGTCTGCGAAGAACCGCCAGCGGATTGAAGAATGGGTTTTATTAGAGGGCGCGCACTGTGCCGCAGCAGCCATGCCTTGTCAAAGCCAACACGGTCCTCTGTAGGAGCTGTGAGGAGCTGTGTAGGAGCTGTCGAGTGAAACGAGGCTGCGATCTTTTGACTTTGGTTTCTTAAAAGCAAGATCAAAAGATCGCAGCCTCGTTTCACTCGACAGCTCCTACACAGCTCCTGCAGGGGTTATACGTGGGGATATCACGGGGTTTAAAGAAAGCGGATTCACGGCCGTTACAGTGCAAAGTCTCAGATAAATATCGAATAAGGACGTCTCTCCATGTCGCTCAGACAACTTTCCATCCAATGGAAAATCACCCTGCTGGCCGGGCTATGCCTGGCGGGCATCGTGACCCTGCTGGTGGGTCTTTCGCTCTATCGCATGGAGCACAGCTCCGAGATGGTGAAAGCCTCGAGCATGGAGATGCTCACCGAAGCCGCCCAGGCCCGGATCGAATCCCAGGGTGAAAACCAGGCGCTGGTGATTCGTCAGCAGTTCATGGACGCCTATCAATACGGCCACGGTTTTTCGCGTCAGGTGCTGTTCCTGCGCGATCAGGCGGAAAAACGTTTTCTGGACGCCTTCGACCTGCGTGAAGACCTGACCCGCCAGGTCAAGTCGGCGCTGCAAGCCAACCCGGAATTGCTTGGCCTGTCGCTGGTGTTTGAAGCCAACGCACTGGACGGCAAGGACGATCTGTTCGCCGGCCAGGCCGAGCTGGGCAGCAACGACAAGGGGCGGTTTGCCCTGTACTGGTCGCAACCGACGCCTGGCAAAGTGACGTCGATGGCGCTGCCGGAAAGCGACATGGCCGACACCAACGCCGGCCCCAGCGGCGAGCCGGCCAACGCCTGGTTCACCTGCCCGCGCACCACGCTCAAGCCATGTGTGATCGAACCGTACTTCTATGTGATCGACGGTCAGAACGTGCTGATGACCAGCATCGTGTTCCCGCTGATGGTCAACGGCAAAGTCATCGCCTCGCTGTCGGTGGACATCAACCTCAACAGCCTGCAGGCCATGAGTCAGGGCGCGAGCAAAAAGCTCTATGACGGCCAGACCAATGTCAGCATCATCAGCCCGGTCGGCTTGCTCGCCGGTTACAGTCCGGACGCCAGCAAACTCAGCCAACGCCTGGACGCCGTGGACAAGACCAACGGCGCCGAGTTGATTCGCATGCTCGCCGCCAGTAGCAAAACCGAAAGCCTGCACAGCAACCAGCAACTGAAAGTGCTGTCGCCGTTCCAGCCGATTCCCGGCGGAAAATCCTGGGGCGTGTTGCTCGACGTGCCGGAAAAAGTCCTGGTCGGCCCCGCCGAGGCCCTGAAAAACCAACTCGATGACAGCAACCGTAGCGGCACCCTGGTGGAACTCGGCCTCGGTGTGCTGGCCGCGCTGATTGGCTTGCTGCTGGTGTGGCTGATGGCGCGCAGCGTGACCAAGCCGATCCTCGGCGTGGCGCACATGCTCGAAGACATCGCCAGCGGCGAAGGTGACCTGACCCGGCGTCTGGCTTACGACAAGCAGGACGAACTGGGCCAGTTGGCCGGCTGGTTCAACCGCTTCCTCGACAAGCTGCAACCGATCATCGCCGAAGTGAAACGCTCGGTGCAGGACGCCCGCAGCACTGCGGATCAATCCTCCGCCATCGCCACGCAGACCAGCGCCGGCATGGAGCAGCAATACCGTCAGGTCGATCAAGTCGCCACCGCGTCCCACGAAATGAGCGCCACCGCCCAGGACGTCGCCCGAAGTGCCGCGCAAGCCGCCCAGGCGGCGAAGGATGCCGACCAGGCGACTCGCCGAGGCCTGACCGTGATCGACCAGACCACAACCAGCATCGACAACCTCGCCGCCGACATGAGCGCGGCCATGGTGCAAGTGGAAGGCCTGGCGGCCAACAGCGAGAAAATCGGCTCGGTGCTGGAAGTGATTCGCGCCATCGCCGAGCAGACCAACCTGCTGGCGCTCAACGCGGCCATTGAAGCGGCCCGTGCCGGTGAGGCCGGACGTGGATTTGCCGTGGTCGCCGATGAGGTGCGCAATCTGGCGCGACGTACTCAGGAATCGGTTGAAGAAACCCGCCTGGTGATCGAGCAGTTACAGAGCGGCACGCAGGATGTGGTCGGCTCGATGAACAACAGCCATCGCCAGGCCCAAGGCAGCGTCGAACAAGTGGGCCAAGCGGTGACGGCGCTGCGCCAGATTGGCGAGGCGGTGACGGTGATCAGCGACATGAACCTGCAGATCGCGTCTGCGGCTGAAGAGCAGAGCGCGGTGGCCGAGGAGATCAACAGCAACGTGGCGACGATTCGCGATGTGACGGAGTCGCTGTCGGGGCAGGCGAACGAGTCGGCGCGGGTGAGCCAGTCGCTCAATAGCCTGGCGAATCAGCAGCAGAGTTTGATGGATCAGTTCAGGGTTTAACGCAGTTTTCGCGCCCACTGACGATCAAAATGTGGGAGCGGGCTTGCTCGCGAATGCGGTGTTTCAGCAGAAGAGATGTCGACTGACACACCGCATTCGCGAGCAAGCCCGCTCCCACAGCGTTTCAGGTTTGGCTTTAGATCGGTGTCAGCGTTTGGGTAACTGGATGGCTACCTTGAGGCCGCCCCACTCGCTCTCCTCCAGCTTCATCACCCCGCCCCACGTATCGACGATGTCGCGCACAATCCCCAGCCCCAACCCGTGCCCATCCGTCTGCTCATCCAGTCTTGTCCCCCGGTTCAACACCTGATCACGCTGCGCTTCGGGAATCCCCGGCCCGTCATCTTCCACGCTTAACTCAAACCCCTCAGCCGTCTCGACCACGCTCAACCGCACCTCGGCATCCGCCCATTTGCAGGCGTTGTCCAGCAGATTGCCCAGCAATTCGAGCAGATCCTCGCGATCCCACGGCAGTTGCAGCCCGGCCGGTGCGCGATAGCTCAGGTTCAGGTGTTCGCCGTGAATCATGTTCAACGTCGCCAACAACCCCGGCAGTTCCCCATCGCAATCAAACAGCGCCCCCGGCAGCGCATCGCCGGACAACCGGGCGCGATTGAGTTCGCGATTGAGTCGTTGCTGAACCTGTTCCAGTTGCGTCTTGAGCAGCTTGCGCAACTCGGGGTGAGCGTCGAGCTTTTCGCTTGAAGCCACGCTCAACAGCACCGCCAACGGCGTTTTCAGCGCATGCCCAAGGTTACCCAAGGCGTTGCGCGAACGCTTGAGGCTGTCTTCGGTGTGCGCAAGCAAATGGTTGATCTGTGCCACCAGCGGCTCCAGTTCCACCGGCACTTGATCATCGAGTTGCGAGCGTTGGCCCTGTTGCAACTGGGCGATCTGTTCACGGGCCTTTTCCAGTGGACGCAAGGCGCGGCGCACGGTGATCCGTTGCAGCAGCAGAATCAGCAGCAACCCCGCCAGCCCGAGGCCCAGGCCGACCTGTTGCATGCGCCGGAAGCTCTCGCGCACCGGCGTGTAGTCCTGCGCCACGCTGATCGAAATCGATTGCCCGAGCCGTCGATAGTCCGAACGCAGCACCAGCAATTGCTGGCCTTCCGGGCCCAGTTGCAGGTTGCTGTGCAGGCCGGGATGATCGAGTGGCGGCAGCTCCTGATCCCACAACGAGCGGGAGCGCCAATGTTTGTCGGCAAAATCGATACGGAAGTAATGCCCGGAAAACGGCCGTTGGTAAGCCGGTGACAGGTGCCTCTCATCCAGTTGCAACCCCGCCGGCCCGCGCACCAGCGCCACCAGCAGGTTTTCACTGTCGTTGCGCAAACCGTCTTCGAGGTAGCGCTGCAGCCCCTTTTCGAACAACCACAGGCTGGTTTGCGCCAGCACCAGGCCGACGACCACCATCACGCTGATCAGCCCCAGACTCAAGCGGCGCTGAATCGACCTCACTGGGCTTGTCCGCCGAACAGGTAACCCTGGCCGCGACGGGTTTCGATCACGCTTTTGCCAAGCTTGCGTCGCAAGTGGTTGACGTGAACTTCGAGTACGTTGGAATCGCGCTCGGTTTCACCGTCGTAGAGGTGTTCGGCGAGGTGGCTTTTGGAAAGGATCTGCTCGGGGTGCAGCATGAAATAGCGCAGCAGGCGAAACTCGGCCGCCGTCAGCTGGATGTCGGCACCGTCGCGGGTCACGCACTGACGGCCTTCATCCAGGTGCAGCCCGGCGGCCTTGAGCGTCGGCTGGTTGGCCTGGCCATGGGAGCGACGCAACAACGCCTGGACCCGCAGGTGCAGCTCTTCGGGGTGGAACGGTTTGGTCAGGTAATCGTCGGCGCCGGCCTTCAGGCCTTCGATGCGCTCGGCCCAGGAACCGCGCGCCGTGAGGATCAGCACAGGGGTCATCAGGCCACCGGCCCGCCATTGCGCCAACACGTCGAGCCCCGGCAACCCCGGCAGGCCGAGGTCGAGGATGATCAGATCATAAGGCTCGCTGCTGCCCTGATACACCGCGTCGCGGCCATCGGCCAGCCAGTCCACGGCGTAACCCTGCCGGTTGAGGCCGGCCATCAATTCGTCGGCCAGCGGCACGTGGTCTTCCACCAGAAGCAAACGCATCGATCAATCTTCCTTGTCTTTCAGTAACTGGCCAGTGGCGGCGTCGAGGTCCAGTTCACGGACCACCCCTTCGGCGGTCAGCAACTCGACTTCATAAATGTAGACGTCGTGTTTTTCTTCAAGCTCGGCTTCCAGCAGTTTGGAGCCTGGGTAGCGATCCAGCGCCTGTTTCAACAGTTGCTCCAGCGGCAGGATCACGCCCTGCTGGCGCAAGCGCAGGGCTTCGTCCTGATCGAGGTCGCGGGCCATGACGACTGAGCAGAACGCCAGCAGCACCAGCGTCATGCGTGAAAATGAACACACCTTCATTACGTATCCTGATGATCCTTGAGAACCTGTCCGCTGACAGCGTCTAATTCCAGATCCCACTCAATGCCTTGTGGGTCGCGCAGCTCAACCTGATAGATGTACTTGCCGTACTCTTCTTCCAGCTCGGTTTCGGTGATCTTGGCACCGGGGTGTTTGGCCAGAGCGGTGGCGTTGAGCTTCTCGAAAGACACAATGGTACCAGCGTCGCGCAGCCGCAGGGCTTCATCGGGGCCCAGGTCACGGGCATGGGCGAGGCTGGCGGTCAGGGTGAGGATGGACGCGGTGAACAGGGCAGTCAGGGTTTTCATGGGGTGTCTCCGTATTTTTATGTGTTGCGTACGAGGGGCACCTTAGCGATCACAACTTAACTGAAACTGAATTGCCATCATTGGTAATGACAACGCGACATCACCGGCCTGCACAAAATCCTGTAGGAGCCAGGCTTGCCGGCGAAGGCGTCCTTGAAATTGCCTTCGCCGGCAAGCCTGGCTCCCACAGGGTTTGCATTCATCCAGAAGGTTTTGCATCACTCACCTGTTTATAATCCCCCGCTTGCCAGACATCGAGACCGGTATGCCCGCCATCCACATCAAGTTCCCTTCCCTGACCCTCAAGGCCGGCCCTCGTGCCTTCGCGCGCATTCGTGAAAACGGCTTGAGCGCCGCCGATGTCGGCACGCTGCCGGGTGCTGCCGGTGGGCCGAAAGCCTTGGGGATTCAAGGTCTGGACCTGGCGCTGTTCGGCGAATGGCTGCCGGCCGCGCCACGGGAGCGTTCTTTGATTGGCGCATCGGTCGGCTCCTGGCGCTTCGCCAGCGCCTGTCTGCCGGACGCCGCCGAAGGCATCCGGCGTCTCGGTCACCTCTACACCGAGCAGAATTTCGACAAGGGCGTGACCATGGCGCAGATCAGCCAGAGTTCGCAGCGCATGCTCGATGAACTGCTCGACGGTCGCGATGCGTCGATTCTGGACAACGCCCATTACCGCCTGAACATCATGGTGGTCAAAAGCCACGGCCTGCTCGCGGACGATCATCGCGGTCTTCTCGGGCTGGGCCTGTCGTCGGTGATCGCCGATAACCTGCGCGGTCGCGCGCGGCTTTCGCGACACTTCGAACGGCTGATCATTCACGACCCGCGCCTGGCCCCGCCGGTCCATGCGCTCAACGATTTCCCGTCGCGCTTTGTCGCGCTGAATGCCGGCAACCTGCGCCAGGCCCTGCTCGCCTCGGGCTCGATCCCGATGGTGATGGAAGGCGTGCGCGATCTGCCGGGCGCAGGCGCGGGGACGTTCCGCGATGGCGGTCTGCTGGACTATCACCTCGACCTGCCCTACAGCGGCAACGACATCGTGCTCTATCCGCACTTCACCGACCGGGTCATTCCCGGCTGGTTCGACAAGGCCCTGCCATGGCGCCGAGCCTGCCCTGAACGGTTGCAGGACGTTCTGTTGCTGGCGCCGTCGAAGGACTACCTGGCGCGTCTGCCCTACGGCAAGCTGCCGGACCGCAACGACTTTAAACGCTTCATGGGCGATGCCCCGAGCCGGCAGAAATACTGGCGTACGACGATGGACGAAAGCCGCCGCCTGGGTGACGAGTTCCTGGAGCTGGCCGCCAATGGTCGCCTCGGCGAGCGCTTGCTGACCCTTTAGTCAGTGTTTTGTCCGGCGCTCTGGTAAACTCGCCGCCTGCCCACATCGCCGCGGCGATCGCCACCTGACAGAGCTGAAAATCACTGTGGAAATCTTCAAAGAGTTTACGTTCGAATCCGCCCACCGCCTGCCTCACGTACCGGAAGGCCACAAGTGCGGCCGCCTGCACGGTCACTCGTTCAAAGTGGCGATCCACTTGAGCGGCGACCTCGATCCGCACACCGGCTGGATCCGCGACTTCTCGGAAATCAAGGCGATCTTCAAGCCGCTGTACGAGCGCCTGGACCACAACTACCTGAACGACATCCCCGGCCTGGAAAACCCGACCAGCGAAGTGCTGGCCAAGTTTATCTGGAAGGAGCTGAAGCCACTGCTGCCGGAACTCAGCGCGATCCGTATCCACGAGACGTGCACCAGCGGCTGCATCTATCACGGCGAGTAACCCGCCCTAAAGAACACCACATAACCCCTGTGGGAGCGGGCTTGCTCGCGAAAGCGGTGTGTCAGTCGACATCTATATTGACTGACACACCGCTTTCGCGAGCAAGCCCGCTCCCACAGGGGTACTGCGTTTCGTCAGCGATACAAAAAACAGCCTTCATCGGCTGTTTTTTTATGCCTATGCTTTTTGGCTCGAACACGCCAAGAGTACATCCCCATGAGGACTGACTGGCCGCTGGCTCAGACCTATCGCTTCAACGGGCATTCCGTTCGCTACGCCGTACGGGGCGACGGCCCGCCGCTGGTGTTTGTGCACGGCACGCCCTTTTCGTCTTACGTGTGGCATCGCATCGCCCCGCATTTCATCACCACCCACCGGGTGCATTACTTCGACCTGCTGGGCTATGGGCAATCCGAGAAAATCGCCGGCGATGTGTCACTGGGGGTGCAGAACGACCTGCTGGCGAACCTGCTCGACCACTGGGGCCTGGAGCGGCCGGACGTGGTGGCTCACGATTTCGGCGGTGCCACCGCGCTGCGCGCGCACCTGCTCAACGGCAAGGATTACCGCAGCCTGACCCTGATCGATCCGGTGGCGCTGACACCCTGGGGTTCGCCGTTCGTGCAGCACGTTCGCCAGCATGAAACAGCGTTCAGTGGACTGCCCGACTACATTCAGCGGGCGATCGTGCCGGCTTATATTCGCGGGGCGATCAAACGCGACATCCCCGATGAAGAACTCGACCCGTACGTGCAACCGTGGCTGGGCGATCCCGGGCAAGCGGCGTTCTATCGGCAGATTGCGCAGATGGACGAGCGTTATACCCGTGAGGCCGAAGGGTTGTACCCGACAGTGCGTTGCCCGGTGCAGATTCTATGGGGCGAGGATGACCAGTGGATCCCAATCGAGCGCGGACGGGCGCTGCATCAGATGATTGCCGGTTCGCAGTTCCATCCGGTTCCCAATGCCGGGCACCTGGTTCAGGAAGATGCGCCCGAAGCCATCGTCGCGGCGTTGCTGAAGTTTTTGCCGTTAATCCAGTCCCCTTGAAGAAACCGAATCCCCTGTGGGAGCGGGCTTGCTCGCGAAGGCGGTGTGTCAGTGAATGTAGATGGTGACTGACACACCGCCTTCGCGAGCAAGCCCGCTCCCACATGGTTCTGTGTTCTTTCAGGTGCACCGCTTTTGTGCCCCTCCCCCGCGTCAATCCCGCCGCTCGGCTATACATAACTAAGCCATCCCCGTTTGGCACGACCACTGCAACCTCTCCCGCGTCCCCCATTCAGCAAGGAACGCCACATGACGCAAAAAGATCCGGGCAACGACTACCCCCTCAGCGAAGTGCCGATGCATGCCCGCAAGGGCCTCGCTTCCACCGCCATGGTGCTGCTGGGTTTTACCTTCTTCACCGCCACCATGTTTGCCGGCGGCAAGCTCGGCGTGGCGTTCAGCTTTGGCGAGATGATGGCGGTGATCATCGTCGGCAATCTGCTGCTGGGGATTTACGCCGCAGGTCTGGGTTACATCGCCTTCAAGAGCGGCTTGAACTCGGTGCTGATGGGCCGTTTCTGCTTCGGTGAAGTGGGCAGCAAGCTCAGCGACTTGATCCTCGGCTTCACCCAGATCGGCTGGTACGCTTGGGGCACGGCCACGGCCGCCGTGGTGCTGGGCAAGTATTTCGAACTGAGCGAAGGCACCGTGCTGGGCCTGATGGTGCTGTTCGGCCTGGCGTTTTGCGCCACCGCGTATGTCGGCTATCGCGGACTGGAAATCCTCTCGTACATCGCGGTGCCAGCAATGATGTTGCTGCTGATGCTGTCGATGTGGGTCGCCACGGTGAAGGTCGGCGGGTTCGATGGGCTGCTTGCGGTGGTGCCGACGGGAACGCTGGACTGGTCGACCGCGATTACCCTGGTGTTTGGCACCTTCGTCAGCGGCGCCACCCAGGCGACCAATTGGACACGCTTCTCCCGTTCCGCCCGGGTCGCCGTGTTGGCGAGCCTGATCGGCTTCTTTATCGGCAATGGCCTGATGGTGTTGATCGGTGCCTACGGGGCCATCGTCTACCAGCAACCGGACGTGGTCGAAGTGTTGCTGTTGCAAGGGTTCGCCATGGCCGCGATGGCCATGTTGCTGCTCAACATCTGGAGCACCCAGGACAACACCATCTACAACTTCGCCGTCGCCGGCTGCAACCTGCTGCGTACCGGTCGTCGCAAAACCGTGACCCTGGCCGGCGCAGTGATCGGCACCTTGCTCGCGCTGCTGGGCATGTACGACATGCTGGTGCCTTACCTGATTCTGCTGGGCACGGTGATTCCGCCGATAGGCGGCGTGATCATGGCGGATTTCTTCTTCCGTTATCGTGGTCAATATCCTCGTCTGGCCGATGCTCGATTGCCGGCGTTCAACTGGCCCGGCTTGATGGCCTATGCCGTCGGCACTATCGCCGCGTTCAGCTCGCCCTGGATCGCGCCACTGGTAGGGATTGCCGCTGCCGCGCTAACGTATGTGTTACTGACCAGCGTACTGGGTGCCCGTGCTGCTGAAGCTCCATTACAAGATCTATAAAAGGATTCGCCTGATGCACATCATCAACGCCCGCCTGCGCAACCAAGAAGGCCTGCATGAGTTGCACCTGGAAAACGGCCTGATCCGCACCATCGCCCGTCAGACCGAAGCCCCGACCCTGGGCCCCGACGACCTCGACGCCGGCGGCAACCTGGTGGTGCCCCCCTTCGTCGAGCCGCACATTCACCTCGACGCCACCCTCACCGCCGGCGAACCGCGCTGGAACATGAGCGGCACCCTGTTCGAAGGCATCGAGTGCTGGGGTGAACGCAAGGTGACCATCACCGAGGAAGACACCAAGACCCGCGCAAAAAAAACCATCCAGACCCTCGCCGCCCACGGCATCCAGCACGTGCGCACCCACGTCGATGTCACCGACCCGCAACTGACCGCACTCAAGGCGATGCTCGAAGTGCGCGAGCAGAGCCGTCACCTGATCGACATGCAAATCGTCGCGTTCCCGCAGGAAGGCATCGAGTCCTACCGCAACGGTCGGGAGTTGATGGAAGAAGCGATTTCCATGGGCGCCGACGTGGTCGGGGGCATTCCGCATTTCGAATACACCCGGGATCAGGGCGTCAGCTCGGTGAAATTCCTGATGGACCTGGCCGAGCGCACCGGTTGCCTGGTGGACGTGCATTGCGATGAAACCGACGACCCGCATTCACGCTTTCTTGAAGTGCTGGCCGAAGAAGCCCGCAGCCGTGACATGGGTTCGCGGGTGACCGCCAGCCACACCACGGCGATGGGTTCCTACGACAACGCCTACTGCGCCAAACTCTTCCGTCTGCTCGGGCATTCAGGCATCAGTTTTGTCTCCTGCCCCACCGAAAGCATCCACCTGCAAGGGCGCTTCGACACCTTCCCGAAACGCCGGGGAGTGACCCGGGTCAATGAGTTGCTGGAAGCGGGGATGAACGTGTGTTTCGGCCAGGATTCGATTGTTGACCCGTGGTATCCGCTGGGCAACGGCAACATTTTGCGGGTGCTGGAAGCCGGTCTGCATATATGCCACATGCTGGGGTATCGCAACCTGCAAAGTGCGCTGGACCTGGTCACCGATAACAGTGCCAAGGCGATGAACCTCGGGGACCGCTATGGGCTGGAGGCCGGACGGCCGGCGAATTTGCTGATTCTGTCGGCGGACAGCGATTACGAGGTGATTCGCAGCCAGGGCTTGCCGCTGTATTCGGTGCGCGATGGCAAGGTGTTGATGAAGCGGACGATGCCGGTGGTGGAGTTCAGTGACGGTTTGAGCTGAGATTTTCGTTGAATGAGATGGCCTCTTCGCGGGCAAGCCTCGCGCCTACAGGTTTGGCGACCTGTAGGAGGGAGGCTTGCCCGCGAAGGCAATCGTCAATTCAACCCATCAACCGAGCCGTGCCGAATAGCCTGACCCGACTCAATTCGCCCTCCGATTCCTCCAACAAAACCGGCGCCGTGCCGCCCGGCATGACGACTTTCACTTCTCCCGCCGTCACCCAACCCACCCGCCACGCCGCACACGCCACCGCACTGGCGCTGGTGCCCGACGACGCCGTCGGCCCTTCCCCACGCTCAAACACCCGCGCAACCACGCGCCCCTCGGACTCAAGCATCGCCCATTGCAAATTCACCCCCGCCGAGCACGGCACCCCGGCCCCGGTCGGCGCGGCGTAGGCGATACGCATCAAGCCTTGCGCCAAGGGCGGTTCGCGCATCTGCTCATTGCTCGGCAACGCCTCGGCATTCGCCAGCAGCGTCACACAATGCGGATTACCGATGCGCACAAACTGGCTGCGGTTCCAGGCCGGCTCAAGCGCCGACAACGGTTGCACATGACTGACTTCGCGCTCATTCAGCGTCACGCTCTCAACCTCCTGCGCGCCCACCGCTGGCGGCCCGAACGAAGGTTTGCCCAAATCCAGCCAGAACCCTTGCACGCCATCGACCTCAGCGGATTTCACCGAGGTTTCCACCGGCGAAACCGCATCGCGCTTGTCGTGATGAACCCGAAGCAGGCACGCCTCCACTTTGGGCATCAACCCTTGCTCACTGAGCGCCTGGGAAAAAATCGTCAGTCCGTTGCCACTGCGCTCGGCCAGGGTGCCGTCGGTATTGACGATCAGCAGATCAAAGGGCGGCGACGATTGGAACGGTCCCACCAACAGACCGTCGCAGCGATGATCTTTGCTGCCCGGCGGTTGGGTACCGGGCGCCCAACTGCAGAACGCCTCGATGGCCGCCAACGCCCAGCGCTCGCGGATTTGCGCCGCGTGGCTGGCCTGGTCCGGCAATTCGATACCGCGACCGCGCACCTCGTCGGGCGCCACCACCGCGTAGAGATTGCCTCGAGCATCGTAGAACGGCGTCATGGGTCGGTCCTGAAATCAGCCTGAAAAAGAGTCTGTACTGTAGGCGTCAACGTGCTGCGATGAAATACCGCCCCGGCGTCACGCCAAAAGCACGCCGGAACAGTTATAACTCCATCGCCGCTTATTGCGAACGAGTCTGCAAGACCTGTCAGTTATGACAGCAGACAAGCCTTCACTAGTGGGTGAGAGTGAAGCTCTTGATTCACGTTCGGAGGAAGGTCATGAAACGGACTTCCCTGCTGGCCCTGCTGGTTACCCTGATATTGGGCGCAGTGGTCATCGCCGATCCAAAAGTCGCCCTTCGCAATGGCACAGGGGAAGATGCGCCGAACCCCATGTCGAAAATCATTCACGATGAACCCCTGTTCCTCAGAGGCCGTAACGACGTGTTTCGCGATAACGGCCGCGCCGTTCCTGATGGCGAAGTCGATCTGCGGATGTTCGACACCTTCGATGCCCGGTTTAAGAATCTGCGCGACCATTAAGGCGAAGGCACGGCCGTAATACGGACGCTTGAATCGTCGGTCAGGCAGTCAACCGGGCAAGCCCGTTGAGCGCCAAGCCCTGTCATCAACGGCAAACTGTCGGAACTAACAGGCAGGCCGCGTATACCGGTCGGAAGAAGGCCGCAGCTGCGCTCGCGGCAAAGGGTCACGCTGTGCAACGATGGCGCCCTGCCTGACTGCAAATCCTCGTGGACGTGATGATCGAACCCTCACCGGTCGATTACTGCCCCTTGGAGACGCGACGTTTTTTGCCAAGGATCGATATGACCAGCCTCAATGCCCAAACCACCTTTGTTCCCGGACGCCTGGAGCAGATGTCCACCCGCATCGCCTTTTTCATCGCAGGTCTGGGGATTGCCGCATGGGCGCCGCTGGTGCCGTATGCCAAGGTGCGCGCCGGGCTCGACGAAGGGACGCTCGGTTTGTTGCTGTTGTGTCTGGGGGTGGGCTCGATTCTGGCGATGCCGATGGCTGGCCTGTTGTCCACGCGTTTCGGCTGCCGTCGGGTCGCGACTGGGGGAACGTTGTTGATCTGCGTGGCGCTGCCGCTATTGGCAACGGTGTCGTCGGTGCCGGCCTTGATCGCCACGCTGTTCCTGTTCGGTGCCGGTTTGGGCACGGTAGATTCGACGGTGAACCTGCAAGCGGTGATCGTCGAACGCGCCAGCGGCAAGAACATGATGTCGGGGTTTCACGGGATGTTCAGCCTCGGCGGGATTGTCGGCGCGGCGGGTGTCAGTGCCCTGCTCGGCCTGGGTCTGTCGCCGCTGGGGGCGATGGCGGTGGTGGTTGTCGTGCTGGTGCTGGCCTTGCTCAAAGCGGCGCCGCACCTGTTGCCTTACGGCAGCGAAAGCTCGGGACCGGCGTTTGCCGTGCCCCATGGCATCGTGCTGTTTATCGGCGGTATGTGTTTCATTGTGTTCCTGGCCGAGGGCGCGGCGCTCGACTGGAGCGCGGTGTTCCTGGTGCAGGAACGCGGGATCGACACGGCGTACGCGGGGCTGGGTTACGCGGCGTTTGCGCTGACCATGACCGCCGGGCGGCTGACCGGCGACAGGATTGTCCGGCGTCTGGGCGCGACGCGGGTGATGGTGTTCGGTGGCCTGACGGCCGCGGCGGGACTGGCGTTGGCGACGTTCGCGCCAGTCTGGGAGGCGGCGCTGGTCGGTTATGCGTTACTGGGGGCGGGTTGCTCGAACATTGTGCCGGTGCTGTATACGGCGGTCGGTAAACAGACGGTCATGCCTGAGCACATTGCGGTGCCAGCCATTACCACGTTGGGTTACGCGGGGATTCTCGCGGGCCCGGCGGTGATCGGGTTTATCGCCCATGGCAGCAGTTTGAGCTTTGCCTTCGGGTTGATGGCGGTGTTGCTGGTGGCGGTGGCCATTGGCGGTAAAGTGTTGAAGGTTTAAAAGCTTCGCGGGCAAGCCTCGCTCCTACAGGGATCTTCAGTGAACACAAATTCTGTGTACGCCAGCGATTCAATGTGGGAGCGGGCTTGCTCGCGAAAGCGGTGCGTCATTCAACAACTTTGTCGACTGTGAAGCCGTCTTCGCGAGCAAGCCCGCTCCCACAGTGGATCTTCAGTGAACACAAATTCTGTGTTTAGCAGAGATCAATGTGGGAGCCAGCCTGCTGGCGATGGGGTCACCTCGGTCTATCAGAACCCGACGCTGGCCTGCACAAAGAACGTGCGCGGCGCGCCGACGTACATCCCGGAGTTGTTGTCGCTGGAGCGAGTGAAGTACTGCTTGTCGAAGATGTTTTTCACCCCGGCGCCGACTTTCAGGTTCGACAGTTGTGCACCAAAGTCATAACCCCCACGCACGTTCCAGGTCACGTAGCCCGGAATGTCGCCGTACTGACCATCGGCGGTGCCTTCGGTGATGTAGTTGTTGCTGAAGCTGCCGTCGGCGTTGACCGCAACCCCCGGTGAGCGCTGCTTGGACTGGGCAAAGCCATCGAGGTTGTAGGTCCAGCGGTTGATGTCGTAACGCAGCCCGACGGTCGCCACCTGGCGCGAGTAGAACGGCAGGTCACGGCCCTTGAAGCCTGGTATTTCACCTTCATACACGGCGCGGGTGTAAGTGAACCCGGCGTTGGCGGTCAAGCCGTCGAGTCGTGGGTCGAGTGCCGCCATGTTGTAGTGCACCGACGCCTCGATGCCCTGGTGTGTGGTCGCGCCGAGGTTGGTCCAGCCCGCGTCGTTGCTGATGTATTGCAGCTCTTTATCGAAGTCGATGTAGAACGCCGTCAACTCGCCGCCCCACACCTCATTGTTGTAGCGCGTGCCGACCTCATAGGTCTTGGCCTTTTCCGGTTCCAGGCCATTGGCGGGTTCGTCCCCCGTCCCGCCCTGACCCAGCTGGAAATACTGCAGGCTGCCGAACGAGGTTTCGTAGTTGGCGAACAGCTTCCACTCTTCCGACAGGTGATACATCACGCTCAGGGCCGGCAGCGGCTCGTTGCTTTCGATGCTGCGGTTCTTCTCCGGTACACGTCTGCCAGCGGTGTCGAGTACGGCGCGGTCATGCCAGTCGGTGCTGATGTGTTCGAAGCGAATGCCAGGGGTGATAGTCCAGTTACCGACATCGATTTTGTTATCGACGTACACCGAGTTGGCTTCGGTGCCGCCGGTACGATCCTGGTACACGTGGCCGTCCGAACCGGGACGAATCACCGGCTCGTTGTTGACCAGCGCCAGGCGGCTCGCCTGTTCGTGCATGGCTTCCTTGAGGTAGCGATAACCGACACTGACTTCCTGGGTGGTCGGGCCGACGTCAAACACACGGGACACCCGCGGTTCGATGCCGAAGGTGTAGTAAGTGCGCGGGAACGAGCCCAGGGTTTTCTGATCGCGGGCGGCGATGTTGCTGCCGCGGAAGCTGTCGGTGTAGTAAGTCAGGACTTCGGCCTGGGTGCGGTCGTCGAGCTGCCGCGTCCACTTGAACGAGACATCCTTGCGGCGTCCGCTGAAGTTGTCGTTGTTACGGTCGGACTGGAACGGATTGGCGTCGTACTGCGCCTGGGTCAGGCCGCCGGGCATGTCGGCGCTGGCGTCGTAGTAATGAAAATTGAGGCTGAAATCGTCGACATCGGTCGGCGCCCAGTGCGTCTTGAGAATCACGTCGTCGATGTCATTGCCGTTGTTGCGCTCGCGATAACCGTTGCCGTTTACGCCCGAGTACAACAGCGCCATGCCGATGCCATTGTCGGCAGTGCCGCCGAGAAACGCCGTGTCGATGTGCTTCCAGCCACCGTGCTGAGAGGTTTCCAGGGTGGTGCCGATTTCGCCGGTGGCTTTTTCCGGGATCGCGCGAGTCACGAAGTTGATCACGCCACCGACGTTCTGCGGTCCATAACGCACGGAACCGGCGCCGCGCACCACGTCGATGCTGTCGAGGTTGCCGGAGGAAATCGGTGCCATGGACAGTTGCGGCTGGCCGTACGGCGCGAAGGCTGCCGGCACACCGTCGATCAGCACGGTGGAGCGAGGCGACAGACGCGAGGTCAGGCCGCGCACGCCGACGTTCAGGGAAATATCGCTGCCGCCGGTGCCGTTGGCGTCCTGCACTTGTACGCCAGGCACGCGCTTCAACACGTCACCGACGTTCATCGCGCCCTGCTCGACCATCGCTTCGCGGCGGATCACTGTCCGTGCGCCGGGATGGTTCTGCACCACCGCCGCGTCGGCATCGCCGAGCCAGTCGCCGACCACCTTGATGTCGGTCACGCCCAGTTCGATCGGGCCAGCCCCAGCGGAAGTCGGTGCAGGCGTCAGGGTCACCGAGCCTTCATCGATCGAATATTGCAGACCGCTGCCTTGCAGCAATTGGCGCAAGGCTTGCTCCGGCGAGAGGTCGCCGTCGACGGCTGGCGCCTGTTTGCCCGCTACCAATTCAGGACTGAAGAAAACCTGCAACGACGTTTGCTGACCCAGTTCACTCAAGGCCTGGCCCAACGGCTGAGCCGGAATATGGATGCCGTCGGCGGCGAATGCCTGGGGTAGCGCGGCACTGACGGCCAGGGCGAGCGCGAGCCGCAACCAAGGGGAATTGTTGTTTTTAGCGGTGGTTTTCTTCACGTCGAACATTGTCCTGTAGATCGCAAGAGTGTGCGGCTGTTAATGCAAACCAGTTGCAGTTGGACAAGAAGACGAAGAACTCAAAAAAAACCTGAATCGGTTTGGAAATTAATTGGAAATTAATTGGAAATTATTTCCTGACTGCCGTCATCGAGGGTCCGCACGGCCACCGGCAGAATGCTCGGCAAGGCCTTGAGCAGCGCGTCGGTGTTGTCGGATTTGAACACGCTGGTCAGGCGCAGATTGCCCACTTTGTCGTTGCCGACCGTCAGTGGCTTCTCGCGGTAGCGCGAGACTTCTGCGGCGACATCGGCAAGGCTGGCGTTGTTGAACACCAGTTTGCCGCTGCGCCAAGCGGTCAGTTCTGCCGGATTGACTGCGTATGCGGCAGCAACCACGCCCTTGGCATCGACGCGAGTGCCGAGGCCTGCGGTGAGGCTGATGACATCCTGTCCCTGCCCCTGAACCTTGACCGTGCCCTGCTCCACCGCCACCCGGGTTTCCGTGAGATCGCGGCGCACATCAAAGCGTGTGCCGGTGACCGTCACCTTGCCGCTGCCCGCCTCGACTACAAACGGGCGGCTTGTGTCGTGTTCGACGCTGAACATGGCTTCGCCTTCGGTCAACTCGATGCCACGACGGTCTTTTTCATAGCGCACCTGAATGCGGCTGCGGCTGTTCAAGTCGATCACCGAGCCGTCGGGCAACGCCACATGACGGCGCTCGCCCAAGGCCGTGGAATATTCGGCGGTATAAATCGCCGGGTGATTCAAGCCGCTGAACAGCCCCAACCCGAGCGCTACGGCCAACACACTGGCCGCCACCGCATAACGCACCAGCGGCTGGCGTTTACGCCGGGCCGGCGGAGTTTCGCACAGGGCTTGCAGACGCTTGGCGGGCAGCAGATCGGCCGCCGTCCACAGGCCCTGAAGCACCTGGAATTCATCGCGATGCTGAGGATGTTCCGCCAGCCACGCTTCGAAACGCCGGTATTCCTCGACGTCCACGGCCGGTTCCTGAAGACGCACAAACCACCGCGCCGCATCGTCGCGAACCGTTGTTTGCCCGCACGCACAATCACGAGTATCCATCATGGAAGTTCCTGTTTGGCTGGGGGTGAGAAGGCGCGGCCGATCATGGGTGCAGTCCGTCGAGGCGGTCGCGCAGATGCCGCAAGGTGCGGATCATATACTTTTCCACCATGTTCTTGGACAGTCCCAGGCGTTGGGCGATTTCCGCCTGGGTCAGGCCTTCGATCTTCTGCCAGACGAACACCTTGCGGCAGTTGACCGGCAGCTCGGTGAGCGCCCGCTCGATGGAATCAGCCAACTGGATCGCATGCATGAAATGCTCCGGGTCGCCGGACGACGACACACTGTGATCAACCGCCTCCGACTCCATGGCGCCCCGCCGATCCTCACGCCGATAACCATCCACCGCGATGTTGCGCGCGGTCTGGTGCAAATACGCCCGGGGTTGCTCCACCGCCGACGAATCGGACTCAAGCACCCGCACGAAGGTGTCGTGGGCCAGATCCTCAGCCTGCTGACGATTTCTCAGGCGACGGGTCCAGGTGCCAACCAACTCTTCGTAATGCTCGAAAAAGCCGTGTCTGCGGGGCAACTTGGGGGTCATTGCGGTGTGCTGTGGAGACGGGGCGTGAATAGTAATTCTTCCTATTAAGGGGAAGCAATGGATTCCACATCGCTGGGGTGTCCGTTAGTCAGTCGAGCCAACGGTCCCTGTTGCTGGGGCTGTCGTAAACCTCTGGATCAGTGCGCGATGCAACGGACGAAGACGGGCGTCAGGTGGTGGGGAGTTTTCGGATTCAAGGGTGATGGTGCCTGGTCTATTGCCATCGCGGGCAAGCCACGCTCCCACAGGTTTTGTGGCGTTCACTTATTGTGTGATCACCTCAAACCCTGTGGGAGCGTGGCTTGCCCGCGAAGAACGATGACGCGGTATTACGGTGCTTACTTCGGCACTTCGGCGTTATCCATCATCCGGTTCACCGCCAGTTCCGCCTGCATGATGATTTGCTGGATTCCCAGCGCCGTATGCCGGTGCGGTCCTTCCAGGTAGGCCGCGAAGTCGGCAGTCATGACGCTGGCCGAGGCCAGTGATTCGCAGGTGTGCGCCAGCAGGTCTTCGTCTTTGATGTCCGGTGCGATCATGAACATGGTGCTCGGTTTTCGAATGACCGGAATTTTGAGGGCGGCGGGGTTGAGGTAATGGTCGAGGGCGCGTTCGGCGGCTTCGTGGAGTTTTTTGGAATCGAGTGATTCGTAGGGGGATGCCGGATCAGTGTCTGGCGGGTTTGGAGTTATTTTGCACATATTTATTCGTTCCTGAATGGGCAGCCTCGCCTCGCTACTAATACGAGGGGTGGCGGCTGTACGCAGGTTAGTAGACCGGGGAACGAATAGAAGACCGGCGCGCCCGAGGGCGCCCTGCGCACAGCCACCATCAGTAGCAGGCATGGAAATACCTGTCTGACAGACGCCTGTCGCATTATTCGAACCTCGGGCTACTAAACCCGTTCACTGGGAATCAGTGACGGGGACCAAGTTACCGAGGGGGTCCAAAGCGCACAAGCCGGCGGATTCTGGCGTAGTCGTAGGTAATGGCGCAAGGCGCTGTAGCTTTCAGGAAGTAACCTTAAACGCCTTTAAACATGTACTCCGAACAGGCAGCAATCTCGCTCCCACAGGGGGTCGAATTGTCCGGACGAACGCTGTTGCCGGTGATGTCACCAGAAGCAGTAAAACAGGGCCGCGGCCGCGGCAATACTAAACGCTCCCAACGCCTTGGCCGGCAAGTATCCGGTCAATTGCTGCAAGGACGCGTCCGACAGCACGGCGTAGTCATCGCGGTGGCGCATGAATGCCCGGTAGGTGTATCGAACGCCAATCAACAAAAACAGCAGGATCATGCCAAGGGCGAACCCGCGAGTGATAACCGGCTTGATCAAAGGCGCTGGGGTGTCTTCGTGGCAGGCGGCGCTGTCAACTTCCACGACAGTGATTCGCCCGTAATCCGTGGCGGCCCGCAGTTCGCCTTTAATGATCGATGCCTGTTGTTCCAGATCCAGAGCCTGATATTTCCAGAGCGTCGATGATCCTTCACGACAGTAAGTGAACGCTGCCGGGTTGGAGGCGGCAACAATACACGCGTCGTCGATGCCGAGTTTTTTCAGGGTCTCGGCGGCCGGTCGTGTGAAGTCCAGGTCGAGTACCGGAATAACGCCGTTGGCGGACGCCGCGGTCGAAACCAACAGGCTCCCGGTAGCGCAGAGGGTTGAAATTTTCAAGGTTGGGTGCCCCTTGTTTTGCACTATTTTTGTTGTTTGAGCGCGGCTGCAACCTGCCTGCTGAAGTCTAGAATTCTAGTTGAACTTCGATGATCTGCGACGAATCGACCCTCAATATTGGTCAACCTGAATCCATGTGGGAACTAGCCTGCTAGCGATGGACGCTCAGACACCGCGTTGATTCAGACAGCACGCGTTATCGTTGACGTTCATCGCTAGCAGGCTAGCTCCCACAGGATTCCGGGGTTGGCAGAAAATCACGGATCAGTGCTTGCGCAGCCACTCGATAAACAGTGCAAACAGCTCCGACTGTGATCCGATCTCCAACTTCAGATAAAGATTCTTGCGGTGCATGCGCACCGTCTCCGGCGAGATGCTCATCTGGCTGGCCGTGGATTTCACGGAGTGGCCCCGCAGCACCATGTGCGCCACTTCCCGCTCGCGTTCGGTGAGCAAGTCGCAGCCAAAGTGTTCGAAGGCCGACTGCACACGTTGCTTGAGATCGTCACGCACTCCCTCATTGACGGCGCGGTGTTGCAAGCCCCGGCGTCCGAACTCGCTGATGAAACCGCGCACCAGCGGTTCGACCGCCCGCAGCAGATTCAGCTGTTCAACCCGCAGCCCTTCCCCGCCAAAACCTTGAAACAGGCTCACCGACACCTTGGTGTCATTGCCGGTATCGACAATGTAAAAACTGTCTTCCGAACTCCCGGCCTTCAAGTAGTAAGTCTTGTAGTACTCACTGTCGAAGAAGTTGTCCGGGGCAATGTCCTCCAGGTGATAAAACCCTTCGGCCAGCCCCTGCTCCACCGCCAGGCAAAACGGGTCGAGCAGGTAGCCCCCGGAAAAATAGCGGTCGATGATCGACTCCCGATACTTTTCCGGTATGCCACGCTGATACAACAACTGCGGCGGACGGTCCTTGTGTTCCAGGCTGATCATCACCGATTCGATCGCCACCAGATGCCCGAAGGCCGACGCCAAAAAGTGCAGCGCGTCGGGCTCATCGATATGGGCGAATGCCTGGCGCATTTCGCCGTGCCATTTATGCAAGGCGCCGAAAGGCAATGCGATCAACGTGTCGTCGTTTGGTTTGCTCATGCCCCGCAGTCTAGCCGGTGAACCGGCACCTGGTAACCGCGGAGTCGACGAACTCATTGGCCGAAATACTGGCCGTTCTGCTCAAGCTCACCCGCCACTTCAAGAATGCACACCCGCAGGATCTCGACGATTTCATCCACCTGCTCACACGACAGGATCAGCGGCGGCGACATGACATTGAGGTGCATGATCGGCCGCACCAACAGCCCTCGGGCCTGCGCCCGGGAGTGAATCATTTCGCCAATGTTGATCTCGTCGGCAAACAGCGCCTTGGTGCGTTTATCCGCTACGAACTCCACGCAGGCCATGAACTTCTGGCAGCGCACATCGCCCACCAACGGCAAGTCGCTGAGTGTCGCCAGACGCTGTTCCAGATACGCGCCGACGACGTCGACATGTTCCAGCAGGTTTTCCCGCTCGATGATTTCAATGTTCTTCAACGCCGCCGTGCAGCAGACCGGGTGGCCGCTGTAGGTGAAGCCGTGGGTAAAGCAGCGGCCCTTACCGGGCTCGGCAATGACTTTCCAGATGCGCTCGGAAAAAATGCAGGCGCCCAACGGCAGATAAGCCGACGTCAGGCCTTTGGCCGTGGTGATGATGTCGGGCTGAACATCGAACAGATCCCACGAGGCGAAGAACTTGCCCAGACGCCCGAACGACGTCACCACTTCATCGGCGACAAACAGAATGTCGTAGCGCTGGCAGACTTCCCACATGCGTTTCAGGTAGCCCTTGGGCGGAATGATCACGCCGCCGGAACCCATGATCGGCTCGGCAAAAAAGCCCGCGACCTTGTCCGCGCCAATGGACAGGATCTTGTCTTCGAACTCCTTGACCAGGAACTCGAGAAACTGCGCTTCGTCCATACCCTCCGGCGCCCGGTAGGGATTGGGGTTGGAGACGTGGTGAATCTTGTCGTTGGCGTAGTCGAATTCCGGCACGCGGTCGGCGGCCTTGTTGCCGATCGACATCGTCAGGGTGGTGGAGCCGTGATACGCATTGAAACGGGCGATGACGTGCTTCTTTTCCGGTTTGCCGCGGCAGTTCTGGTAGTACTGAATCAGCCGGTACGCGGTGTCCACGGCGGTGGAGCCACCGGTGGTCAGGAACACATGATCGAGATCGCCGGGCGCGAGGCTGGCGAGTTTCTCGCACAACTGGATGGCGACGTTGTTGGACATGTCGGAGAACGGGTTCGAGTACGCCAGTTGACGGACCTGGTCGGCAATCGCCAGTGCCATTTCTTCACGGCCCAGACCGATGTTCGTACACCACATGCCGCCGACCGCATCGAGAAAGCGGTTGCCCTGAGTGTCGTAAATATAAGCGCCATCACCGGCCACAATGTTCAGCGCGCCCTGTTCGGCGTGTTCGTCGAACATGTGATAGCCGTGCATGTAGTGCGCTTTGTCGGCTTTGACCAGTTGCGCGTTATCAACGTCAGACACGATTTTCTTGATTGGAGTCGCCATACAAAAAACCTCAAACCGAACAATTAAACGATCAAATTCCGCTCTTCACCGTGCTCCAGACCCGGGTCATGGCGCGCATCTCTTTTGCGTCCTGAGTCTTTTGCGGAAACAGCCGCTGGCGCGTTTCGTCATCGGGATAAATCGCCGGGTTGTTGCGCACATCGGCGTGCACCAACGGCGTGGCCGCTGCATTGCTGTTGGCGTAGTGAATGAAGTCCGTCACATCCGCCATGACTTGTGGCTGCATCAAGTAATCGAGGAACTTGTGTGCGTTGGCCACATGCGGCGCATCGGCGGGGATGTACAGGTTGTCGAACCAGATCAGCGAACCTTCCTTGGGAATGAAATAAGCCAGTTTGATGTTCAACTTGGCTTCTTCGGCGCGGGCCATGGCGGTCGCGTAATCGCCCGACCAGGTCATGGCCATGCACACATCGCCATTGGGCAGGCTGGTCAGGTAGTTGACCGAGTCGAACTTGCGGATGTAAGGCCTGATGGACAACAGCAACGCTTGCGCCGCTTCCAGATCGGCCGGTGCGGCGCTTCTCGGGTCGCGTCCCAGGTACTTCAGCGCCAGTGGAATGACTTCTGTGGGCGCATCGACCAGGGTCACGCCGCAGTCGGCGAAGCGCGAGACGATTTTCGGATCGAAGATCATCGCCAGCGAGCCAATCGGCGCATCCGGCATGCGTTCCTTGATCTTGTCGACGTTGTAGGTGATGCCGTTGCTGCCCCAGGTATAAGGCGCGGAGTACAACGTGCCGGCATCAAAGCCCTGCAAGTCCTGCAAGACTTTCGGGTCCAGGTTGGTCCAGCCCGGCAGCAACTTTTTATCCAGTGGCTGGAACACTTTGGCTTTGATCAGCGGTGGCGCGAGAGAGGCATTCAACACCACCAGGTCATAACCGGAATGGCCGGTGAGCAACTTGGCCTGAACCGTTTCATAGGCATCAAACGTGTCGTAGATCACGCGGATGCCGGTGGCTTTCTGAAAGTCGGCAATGGTTTTTTCGCCGATGTAATCCGCCCAGTTGTACAGCCGCAACGTGTTGTTATCGTCCACTTCGGCGCCGTGGACGGCTACCGACAGCGGCACAAGTAACGTACCAAGCATCACCAAGAAGGCCTTGCGCATAGCAAATTCACCTTATCAAGCGAGTTCCGATCTGGATGAGCGGATGAATCCACTATTGGTCGATTCAGCCAACCGCGCCATACCCCGAATGGGTGTGTGAGCCTTGCGATGGCCCGACATGGCAAAAAACAGCAGTTTCGTTGACTTGTTTTGTCATAGATCCAGCGCCAGTCCCACGCTTAGAGTGCCGTACATAGAGATCACCCAGGGCACGTACATGAACGACCTGATCAAACAAGAACGACACGAAGGCGTCCTGACGCTGACCTTTGACCGCCCCGACAAACTCAACGCGCTGAACAACAGCATGTACATGCAGCTGGGCGACCTGTTGCTGGCCGCTGATGAGGACGCCGACATTGGCGTGATCATCCTCACGGGTGGCGCCTCGTGCTTTACCAGTGGCAACGACCTGGCGGATTTTCTCCAGCATCCGCCGACCGATCTGGACAGCCCGGCGTTTCGCCTGATGCGCGTGGTTATCCACCTGCAAAAACCGTTGATCGCGGCGGTGTGCGGAGCGGCCATCGGGATCGGCACCACCCTGCTGCTGCATTGCGATCAGGTGCTGGTCACCCGCAATGCCCGGTTACGCACGCCGTTCGTGAACCTGGGCCTGTGCCCGGAGTTCGGCGCGAGCCTGCTGCTGCCACGCTTGCTCGGTCACGCCCGGGCGGCGCGCCTGCTGCTGTGGGGCGACAGCCTGGACGGTGCCGCCGCCGTCGCGTGCGGATTGGCCAACGAACTGTTCGACGACGGGCAACAATGCCTGGAGGCCGCCGAGCACATGGCTCGTCGACTGCTGGCGCTGCCCCAGGAATCCCTGCGTCAAACCCGGCAGTTACTCAAACAGACATCGATGCCGGAACTGCAAGCCACCATCCGTCAAGAGAACCTGCTGTTCATCAAGCGCCTGACAACCCCTGAAGCGCAGTCAGCGTTGAACGCACTCCTTAATCGAAGCACTGAAAAGAACCCATCTACAGGAACGCCTTCATGAACACCCCAGACGTATTTGTTGTCAGCGCCGCACGCACCGCCATCGGCTCCTTTGGTGGCTCGCTCAAAGATGTGCCGCTGGCCGATCTGGCGACCACGGCCGTCAAGGCCGCGCTGGAGCGCTCCGGCGTGGACCCGGCGCAAATCGGCCATCTGGTGATGGGCAACGTGATCCCGACTGAAACCCGTGACGCGTACATCTCCCGGGTCGCCGCGATGAACGCCGGCATCCCGAAAGAAACCCCCGCCTACAACGTCAACCGCCTCTGCGGTTCCGGCCTGCAAGCCATCATCAGCGCGGCCCAGACCTTGATGCTGGGCGATGCCGAGATTGCGATCGGTGCCGGTGCCGAGTCCATGAGCCGCGGCCCGTACCTGATGCCGTCCGCCCGTTGGGGTGCGCGCATGGGCAACGTCCAGGCCATCGACTACATGCTGGGCATCCTGCATGACCCGTTCCACGGCATACACATGGGCATCACCGCAGAGAACGTCGCCCAGCGCAACGGCATCACCCGCGACATGCAGGACGCCCTCGCCCTGGAAGATCAAAAGCGTGCCGCGTTCGCGATCGCCAATGGCTACTTCAGCGAGCAGATCGCTGCGGTGGAAATCCGTGGTCGCAAGGAAACGACGCTGTTCAGCATCGACGAACACCCGCGCGCCACCTCTCTGGAACAACTCGCGCAGATGAAGCCAGCGTTCAAGAGCGACGGTTCGGTCACAGCCGGCAATGCCTCGGGCCTGAACGACGGTGCCGCTGCACTGGTCATGGCCACCGGCAGCGCGGTCCAGGCCAACAACCTGCGCCCGCTCGCCCGCCTGGTCAGCTACGCCCACGCCGGTGTCGAGCCAGAACTGATGGGCCTGGGACCGATTCCCGCCACACGCCTGGCGCTCAAACGCGCAGGCCTGACCGTGGCGGATCTGGACGTCATCGAAGCCAACATCGCCTTCGCCGCCCAGGCTTGTGCCGTCAGCCAGGAACTGGAACTCGACCCGGCCAAGGTCAACCCGAACGGCTCGGGCATTTCCCTCGGTCACCCGGTGGGCGCGACCGGGGCGATGATTGCCACCAAAGCCATCCACGAACTGCAGCGCGTCAACGGGCGTTATGCGCTGGTGACTATGTGCATTGGTGGTGGTCAGGGGATTGCGGCGATTTTTGAGCGGGTTTAAATGCTAGAGCGACGGTAAACAAATGTGGGAGCGAGCTTGCTCGCGATGCGGTGTTCCAGGCGAGAATTTTCTCGGCTGTACCGCCGCTATCGCGAGCAGGCTCGCTCCCACAGGGTCTTGCGTTTTAGATGTTTTTTTCGTCGATCCCAGCCTTCAACGACTGACTATCGAAATGACCACCAAGGGTGACAGGACCCAGTTTGACGCTGTGTTCACCCGGGGTTGAAACGACCGGTTTACTGGCTTCACCCTCTGCCTTTTCAGGTAAATCCACACCGGCGTTGACCCCGTAATCACGGTTGTCCACGGTCGTCGTGCTGACCTTCGACCCACCCAGATCAACGCGGCCTTCAGTGGACGAAACCCATGCACCGGTCAGCTGCGTTGCGCCGCCTACCTTCAGGTTCACGCCTTGGGTGCCACTGATACCGGAAACCTGGCTGACGCTGTCTTTATGCGCGTAGCCACCCTCAAGTTTCAGTGTCGGTTTGTAGTCGGTCCCGCCCGGTTTCACATTCTCTGCGACTGTGTCCTTGTCGGACGGTGCAGCCTTCTTGCCCGTCAGGCCGAGGTCAACATCAAGCTTGGCGCTAGTCTGGCTGTCCTGGCGGCTTTCCACGTTCAGGTCACCGCCGGCCTTGCCGCTGACGCTCGCCGCATCGATGCGCGCGCCCGTCAGATGCGTATCCCCCGCGCTGTTCAACACCACGCTTTCAGCCTTGATCTGGCTGTTCTGTTGGCTCGTGCCTTGCTGGTAATCCACGCCAACCTTGGCCCCGGCATTGAAGCCGTGATCACTCGTGGCGACGTTCTGTTCATCCACCACAACCGGCGTGCTGTTGCTCAGGTTGCCGCCGGCATTCAGTGCCACATTCCAGTTTGTGCGGTTCTGTGTGGACTCGGCCGACTCCTGAAAGATGCCGCCCATCTGCGCATCAAGACTGACGCCCGGGGCGTTGACCTGAGTGCCTTGCAGGTGGATCTCCTCACCGCTGAGGGCGATCGTGTCCTGGCTGTTGAGCTGGCCACCGGTCAAGGTCCGGGTCGATTCGTTGACCCGACCGATGTTGAAATTGCCGCTCACGTTGCCGCCCTGATCGGCACTTTTCTCCGTGCTGGTTTTGCTGCCGCCCACCTTGAGGCCGCCACCGAGGTTGCTGCCGGTCGCGTTGTGGGTGTCGGTCGCCGCTTGCAGATCGAGTTTGCCGCCAGCCTTCAGGTCGATGCCGCCCACTGTGTCGACCTTGGTCCCTTGCTGGATCTGGTCGCCACCGCTGCTCAGCAGCACCGGACCTTTACCCTGAATGCTCGCCACACGCGCCTGGCTGTCTTCAGTCTGTTTGCCGGTGTGGTCGAGCTGGAAACCAGCGCCAAGATCGACATTGGTGCCGTTGGTGCCCGGCGCAGTGCCGACGCTCAACGAGCCGTTGCCGCGCAGGCTGGAGGTGTCGCTGCTCTGGCGGTCATTGGCTTGGTTCAGCGCCAGTTCGCCGCCAGTCTTGATCGCAACACCGCCCTGCCCGCCGTCGAAATGGCTGCCTTCGAACTGGCCATCGCGACGCAGGTTGATGTTCACCCCTTCGCTGCCGGCATAGCTGCCGACGACGGCGCTGGAGCTGTCTTTGCGCGTCTGGCTGCTGCCGCCCGCGCCGCTGCCGGCGACGTTCACGTCCTCACCGGTCTTGGTGTAGACCCGCACGTCAGCCTTGGCGTCCAGTGCCTGATCGGTGCTGCTGTGGGTATTGCTCGCAGCGCTCGCCACCAACGTATCAGCGTTGATATTGACCTTGCCCGCGCTCGCCTGATAGTGCGTGCCTTGGTCCTGCAACGTCCCGGCCACGTTCACATCCACGGTGCTGCCCTTGAACTGGCTGGCCACGGCGTTGCTGGTTTGCTCGGTGTGGCTGGCGTTCTGATGACCGATGGCGACGTCGATGCCCACGTTGGGTTGACCGAGATCCGCCAGTGCATCCTTGTCCGGCACCTTGCCGGCGAGCACGTCCTTGACCGCGCCGGCGATTGGCCGGGCGATGTCTTTGTACTCGACGTTGGCGCCGATGTCCGCCGACCAGTTGCTGTCTTTATGGGTGCTGCTGTCGGTGTTGTTCGCAGCGCGATTGTCGACCTCAGCGGCAGCGACATTCAGGCCTTTGCCGGCATCCAGACGCGCGCCTTCGGTGGTGAGTTTGCCGGTGTTGATGGTCAGGTTGCCGCTGCTCTGCATGCCGGTAGTTTGTGCAGTGGTTTTGCCGGTGGTGTCTTGCGAGGTGGTGTGCGTGAAATCGACGCCACTGCCAGCACGGTCGAGACCGCCGGTGTAGTAGAAGCCGCCGCTGGTGCTGGTTTTATCGGTCGAGGTGCTGTGGCTGTCCTGCTCGGCCAGCAGCGAGACGTTTTTGCCGGTCAGTGTCGCGTCGCCGTGGGTGGCGTTGACCTCGGCGCCCTTAAGCGTCAGGTCGCCACCCGTCACCAGTTGCACGGTGCCGCCGCTGAGGCTGGAACCTTGCTGCTTGACGTCGTTGCCAGTCACGGTTTGCTGCTTGTCTTCGTAATGCACACCGGCACGATACTGACCCGCGTCCGGGGCGTTTTCCTTGGCGTAGGCGTCGAAGCCGCGTGTCTCGGTGGTCCTGCTGCTGTCGCGGGTGTTTTGTCTGGAATGCACGTTCACATCCCCCGACGCGTCAGCGCTCAGGGTGCCGCCGGCCTTGACCGTGGAGCCGGCAACTTCGATGTCCTTGGCGCTCTTGAGCGTGAGGTTGCTGTCCGACGTCAGCTCGCTGCGCACGGTGCTGCTGTCCTTGGCGTTCTGGCGGGTTTCGTCCTTGGTGATGCCGAAGAACTTGCTGTCCTTGTCGTGGCTGTTCGTGTGGGAAGTGTCCTGCACGCCATCGATTACCAGCGAACCCTTGTCGCTGATGACGCTGGATTCGCTACCGCCGCGCACCTGACTGCCGCTGATGCGCACGTCGTCCGCCTTGACGATCAGCTTGCCGGCCGCATTGATTTTGCTGCCCTGGTTTTGGGTCTTGCCCTGATCGGCGTCGCCGGTCTTGCCGAAGAAACCGCCGCCCACCAGATCGCCCGAGTAACGGTTGTCGGTGTTGCGCTGAGTGCGACTGGCGCTGGTGATGTCCACCTGCTTGCCCGCGAGGTGGATGTCACCGGCACTGTTCAACCCAGCCCCTTCGGAATGCAGCAGTGCGGCGGTCTGCAAGGCGATGTTGCCGCCCTTCAATTGGCTGGTGATGCTGCGTTGCTCTTCGCTGCTGCTGTTCCAATCGGCTTTCCACAGGTGTTTGCGGTGATGGCCCTGATCGGTCTGAGTGTGGCTTTCGGTGGCAGCGCTCAGGCGCAGATCGCCGCCGCTTTGCACGCTTAGATTTTTCCCTGCTTCGACCTTGGCCGCCTTCAATTCGGTGTCAGCGCCGGACGATAATTGCGCGTCTCGACTGGCCAGAATCTGGCTGCCGTGCTGGCGTGAATCGCTGTCGGTCTGCGTGCGGTCGTAGGTTTCCCAGGTGATGCCGATCGTGCTGTTGTTCCAGTTTTCGCGCTGCTCCTGGAGACGGCGACTTTCGACTGTGCTCAGGGTCAGGTTGCGTCCGGCGTCGAGTTTGACGTCGCGACCGCTGACATCGGCGGCCGCCAGGGTCAGGTCCTTGCCGCTGTGCAGGCCGACGTCGCCCTGGCTGCTGCGCACGCCGGCCCGGACCACATCGAGACTATCGGGAATCGCTTGGCCGCTGATGCTCAAATCCCCTGCCGAGCGAATCTGCACGCCATCACGGCCCGCGACTTGCACCGGCCCGACTCGCACACCCGCGCCTTCGGCGGTGCTGACGATGTTGATGCGCCCCGCTTGCATGGCGCCAAACAGGCTGGCGTCGATGCGTTGATCGGTGGTGTGGCCGGCCGGGTCCACGGTTTTCACCTGACCGGAGGCGTAGTCCACCTGATTGCGGCCGACGGTGAGGTTCAGTTGATCGCGAGCGTTGAGGCTGCCCTGGCTATCGATACGCGGGGCGATCAGGTTGATCGAGCCCTCACGGTTTTGCAGACCCGCGCCTTGAATCTGCAACGTCCCGGTGGCATCCCGGGTGCTCAGGGCTTGCAACTTGCCGTCGTTCAATTCGGGACGGCCGACCACCAGGTTGGCGTTCGGCGTGTTGATAAAACTGCCGCCGTTCACCGAGATGCCGTTGGGGTTGGCCAACACATAATCGGCGGCGCGGCCGAAGATTTCCTGGGCACCGTTGATGGCCGACGCGTTGCGGCTGACCACTTCGTTGAGGATCACGCTCGCGGCCTGGCCCTGAAGCTGCGGGTTGGCGGCCAGTTGCCCGGCGAGCTGGGATTGCCCGGCCTGCAAGGCGTTGTTCAACACCAGGCCCTGGCGATCGACGTTGTAGTCGAGGAACTGGTTATGCGACAGGCCCGAGCCATTAGGTGCAACGATGTTGACGATCGGCACGCCGCCCTGGGTTTGCAGTTGCGCAGTGCCGCCGGGGCCCGGCGCGACCACCACGCCGCCCGCGAAAGCGCTTGGCAGTTGGGCAATCAGGAACAGGCTGGCAATCGCCCAGCGCAATTTGCCCCGAGGGGAAAGATGAAACGCAAATGTCTGTGCAGGCATAAAGACCTCTCAATTAAAGTGCGGCATCACGTTGCGCGTTGGGGTGATTGCCGTGGCTGTCGCGCACAGGTCCGACGGCTTTTGTTCATATCTGCAACCCCACGCGCATCAGCCAGGTCTCTGGCTCGTGCCTTAAACCGTTGGGCGTGTTGAGGCTGCGTTGGTAGTCGACGTCCACTTGCAGGTTTTTCCAGCTCAGGTTGACCCCGGCGCTGGCCCCGCTCAGGCGTTGGCCCTGGGCGCCGTGGTCGGCCTTGATCCAGCCGTTGTCCAGGCCCAGGCGCGGAGTCATCAGCACCGGCCAATCGCTGCGCAACGGCAGGCGCAACGTGTTGCGCCAGATCGCGCCGCTGGCACCGGACGCACTGTTGACCCGGTATCCGCGCACGGCAGAATCGTCGGTGCCCAGCAGTTGTTCGATGGCCGGCAGCGGATCGGGGCTGTACTGCATGTTCAGCTGGCTTTGCCACTGCCACGCCTGCTGGCCGAACCGACCGTTGCGCCACTGGCTGAGGCCGGCGCGGTACTTGCGAAACTGCGCCTTGGGCAGGTTGCTGACCTGGCGCTGGGCATCGTCATCGGCACCGAACCAGCGCAGACCCTGGGCGTAATTGAGGTCCAGGTTCCACACCGCGCTGTTGAGCCAGAAAAGGTTCAAACCGGCTTCGGCCACGGTCAGGGTCGGGCTCTGGATACCCAGGCGAATGTTCTCCAGGTAACTGTCGACGTCCTTGTGGGCCAGTTGCAGATTCGCGCTGAGCTGACGGCTTTGATCGCGCCACAACACCCGGTCAGCGCGCACGCTGAGCTGGTCGGTGATGCCGCTGCTGTGGAACTCCAGGGTGCTGAGTTTGAACGGCGCACGGTATTCGGCATGGCTGGCGAACACGCTGTAGGTCCAGTAGCCGTAAGGAATGGCGTAGTAAAGGCTGGCGTTGCGGCTGTAGCGATCGCCGCGATTGAGGGTGTCGCTGACGCTCACATTGAGGGCGTCGTTGAGTTCCAGCGGACTGTCGAGGCTCAGGCTCAAGGTGTCGCGGTCACGCCCGGTGCTGGCGCTGCCGAGGTTGTCGACGCCCATGCCCAACGCCCAACGTGACTGACCGCTGGTGCGCGAACGCAGGATGATCCGCGAGGCGCCGGGCTGGGTTCCGGGGGCGATGTCGGCGGTCAGGTCAAGCGAACGCAAGCGGTTCAGTTGATCCAGGCCTTGCTCAAGATCGCGCAGGTACAGCGGCTTGCCGAGCATGCCGGGGAACGCTCCACCGAGTGATACCGGCAGGCTCTGGTCGGCCAGTTCGATGGACTCGACGTAGCCTTCATCGACCACGATATCCAGCGATTGCCCGGCGACCGGCACGCTGCTCAGGTACGGCCGACTGGCGATGTACCCCGCGTCCACGTAGAGGCCGGTGATGGTCGCCAGCAGATGGTTAATCTGGCCGACGCCCATGCAGGACGACAGTTGCGGCTTGATTCGCTCGTTGAGTGTCTGGCTGCTGATCAGGGTGACGCCGCCGACGCGCGTGCCACTTAGCGGCCAGCAGCGTTCATCGGCGGGCACATTGGCGGGGACCGTCGGTGCTACCGGCGCAGAACCAAAGCTGCCGCGTTCCAGTTGCCGACGGCGCTGGTCCAGTTGCAGTTGTTGCAGATCGCGCTGTTGCTGTTGTTGCTGGCGCAGCACTTCCTGGCCTGGGGCGGAAGGCTCTGCGGCCTGGAGTGCAGAAGCACTCAGGCTCAACAAAGAAACCAACATCAGCGTGCCAGGTGAAGATCTGCGACGAAGTACAACGCGAAACGAATACGGCACTCAACATCCTTGTCATCATCAAATGGCTTAATGCCATCTCATCAATGCGAGTGATAGTCAGATCGTTCCTACGCAAATGCAAGACGCGTCCTACAACGCTTACATTTCTTAAACAATTGGTTTCCTTGCAGTTAGCGCCAATAACAGGGCCAACGTGCCGCACAGCACCAAGGTTTCGCCCAACGCCTGGCCCGAGGCTGCAAGCGTCAGCCCAGCGCCGATCAACAGGTAATACAGCAAACCGAACAGCGCACCGGCCGTGCCCAGCCGATCGCCATAGTGGGTCAAGGCAGCGCCGAGAATGTTCGGGATTGCCAGGCCGAACGCCAACACCACCAGTAGCATCGGCAGTACAAACAGCGCGCTGTCCTGCATCAGCCACACGCCGACACCGCCCGATAATGCCAACGTTGCCGCAAGCCGAATCAACTGAAGCCCCTTGGACCCGCGACCCAGCAATCGTTTGTTAAGCCACGCACCGAGGCCGGAACCCAAGGCCAGAATCACCCCGCTGTAACCAAACCATTGCGCACTCAAACCGAGCCGCTGAAACATGAACGGACCGAGGCTGTAGTAGCTGAACAAGGCAATGTTGAACAGCGCCACCAACAGCGTCGAACGCCAGATATCGCGGTCTTTGAGCATTCGCCACAGCGTCTCGAACAGCGCGGGAGTCGTGACATTTTGCGGGCGGGTTTCCGGCAAGGTCCGCAGGCACCACAGCCATAACGCAGAGGACAACAGCAACAGGCAGCCCAGCACGCCTCGATAGCCGAACGCTTGCACCAGACTCGCCCCGGTGAACAGCCCAATCGCAGGGCTGGCCGCCAGCGCGATGCCCATCATCGAAAACACCTGTGCCAGTGCTGCTCCTTTGAAGCGGTCACGCAACAGGGTTTGCGTGACGACCGAGCCCACCGCCGCCCCGAACGCGGCCAGCGCCTGGGCCATCAGCAGCGCCTCAAATGTGGCAGCGTTCAACGCCAGCACCGAGGCTCCGGCATACACCGTCAACCCGGCGAGCATCGAGGGGCGACGGCCGATGCGGTCGCACATCCGCCCCCACACCACCACGCCGAAGGCGAACGCCAGGAAATACACCGACAGGGTTTGCGCTGCTTGTTGCGGGCCCACGGCAAAGACTTCGCCGATGTCCGCCAGTGCCGGGCTGTAAAGGGTTTGGGCGATCTGCGGAAACATCAGCAACGCAATCGCCAGGATCAACAGGCTTCTGCAATTCATCACGACTTCACTCTTCAAGAAAAACTGGCGAGCAGCTTAAAGAGCGCTGACTGACGTATTATCCAAACCCTGACATTTAATCGTTGAAATCAGACAACCATGGCCTGGATTGATGCACACACGCGATTCAATCCCGATCGTTACTCGGCGTCGGTGGTCGGCATCGCCGCGACCTTGGGCGATCATGATTCCGAGCTGCATCGACATCAGCGCGGGCAGTTGCTGTTCACCCGCCAGGGCTGCACGCGCATCACCCTCGCGCAGCAGTTGTGCCTGTTGCCGCCCTCCCGTGCGGCGTGGATTCCGCCAGGGATTGAACACCGCGCCGTGATGCAGCAGAGCGTTGACTACCGCTCCATCTACCTGACAGCGGATGTGTGCGCCGAACTGCCGCAGCAGGTCTGCGTGATTGAAGTCAGCCCATTGTTGCGGGCGGTGCTGGAACCGATCGCCCTCGCCGACTTCGACACCGATTGGCAGCAGGGCAAATTCGTTCACTTGCTGGGTCTGTGCCTGAGTGAAATCCGTGACGCGAAGCAACAATCGATGCTGTTGCCTTTGCCGACGGACAAACGCTTGGCGCCACTCTTGGCCACACCCGAACTCCTACCGCCGGAACTTCAGGTGCTGGAACGGCAGATCGGCGCCAGCGGCCGCACCATCGGGCGAATTTTCCAGCGCGAAACCGGCATGAGTTATCAGCAATGGCGCCAACAATGGCGGCTGATGCGCGCCATGGAACTGCTCGCCACCGGACGCAGCATCAGCTACAGCGCGTTCGAAACCGGTTTTGCCAGTGACAGTGCGTTTATTGCGTTCTTCAAGGACATGACTGGCATCACGCCCGGCCATTGGCTCAAGTAAGCACCTGACGACCGGAAGCAGAAATCATTTGCCACAAAATATTACCTGCGTCATATTACATGCGTAATAAAGACTTGCTTCCCATAGGTATTCAATCAAATGACCAGCATGCCCAGCCTCGAACCCGACGTTGCTGTCCCGGTGAGCACACCCAAGCCTCCCCTGCTCAAACGGTTGATCCTGCTGACGGCCGCCATCGCGGCGCTGGTGTTTGCCGGGCTGTACGCGACTCACTGGTGGACCGCTGGCCGTTTCATCGAAGAAACCGACGATGCCTATATCGGCGGTGATGTGACGGTGATCGGCCCGAAAGTCGCGGGGTACATCGAAGAAGTGCTGGTCACCGACAACCAGAAGGTCAAGGCTGGCGATGTGTTGATCCGCCTCGACTCCCGTGACTACCGCGCCAATCTGGCCAAGGCCGAAGGCGCGGTGGCCGCGGAAGAAGCATTGCTCGCCAACCTCGACGCGACCGAACAACTGCAACACGCGGTGATCGGCCAGGCCCGCGCTGGCATCGATGCCGCCGGCGCCGAAACCGCGCGCTCACGGGACGACAATGCGCGCTATAAAAAACTGGTCGGCAGCAATGCGGTCTCGGTGGAAAGCGCCCAACGTGCCGATGCGACGTTCAAAACGGCTCAGGCGCTCAGTTCGCGGGCCCAGGCCGAACTGCTGGCGGCGCAACGTCAGTTGAACGTGATCGCAACGCAAAAACAGCAAGCCCGCGCCGCGCTGATGCAGGCCCACGCCGAACGTGATCTGGCGCAACTGAACGTCAGTTACACCGAACTGAAGGCCCCGGTGGACGGCGTGATCGGCAATCGCCGGGCGCGAGTCGGCGCCTACGCACAGGCCGGTTCGCAACTGCTTTCAGTGGTGCCCTCCAGTGGATTATGGGTCGATGCCAACTTCAAGGAAGACCAACTGTCGCGCATGATTCCGGGCCAACGGGTGGTCATTCATGCCGACGTGCTGTCCGGGCAGGAATTCCACGGTCACTTGGGCAGCCTGGCGCCGGCCAGCGGCTCGCAGTTCAGCGTACTGCCACCGGAAAACGCCACCGGCAACTTCACCAAAATCGTGCAGCGCGTGCCGGTGAGAATCATCCTTGATCCTGCCGATGGCGTGCTCGGTCATTTGCGTCCGGGCCTGTCGGTGACCGCCGAAGTGGACACCCGCAAAGAACCCGAATCCCCGGCCGTGGCCAGCGCGCCATGAGCCGCGCCCTCGCCGCCCCCGCGCAACCGTTCAATGCGGCCGACATGGCGACGGCGACCAAAGTCTTCGCCTTCGCCACCATGTGCATCGGCATGTTCATTGCGCTGCTGGACATCCAGATCGTCTCCGCCTCGTTGCGTGACATCGGCGGCGGGCTCTCGGCCGGCACCGATGAAACGGCGTGGGTGCAAACCAGTTACCTGATCGCCGAGATCATCGTGATTCCGTTATCCGGCTGGTTGTCGCGGGTGTTCTCGACGCGTTGGCTGTTTTGCGCTTCAGCAGTGGGTTTCACCTTGGCCAGCCTGCTCTGCGGCGCAGCCTGGAACATCCAGAGCATGATCGCGTTCCGTGCCCTGCAAGGCTTTCTCGGCGGTTCGATGATCCCGCTGGTGTTCACCACCGCGTTCTTTTTCTTCACCGGCAAGCAACGGGTGATCGCAGCGGCAACCATCGGCGCGGTGGCTTCGCTGGCCCCGACTTTGGGCCCGGTGATTGGTGGCTGGATCACCGATATTTCGTCCTGGCACTGGCTGTTCTACATCAACCTGGTTCCGGGGATTTTCGTCGCCGTGGCCGTACCGATGCTGGTGAAAATCGACCAGCCGGAACTGTCGCTGCTCAAGGGCGCCGACTATCTGAGCATGGTGTTCATGGCGCTGTTTCTAGGCTGTCTGGAATACACCCTTGAAGAAGGCCCGCGCTGGAACTGGTTCAGCGACAGCACTATTCTGACCACGGCGTGGATCAGCGGCCTCGCCGGCCTGGCCTTCATCGGCCGAACCCTGCACGTCGCCAACCCGATCGTCGATTTGCGCGCCTTGAAGGACCGCAACTTCGCCCTCGGCTGCTTCTTTTCGTTCGTCACCGGGATCGGCCTGTTCGCCACGATTTACCTGACGCCGCTGTTCCTCGGTCGGGTGCGTGGCTATGGCGCGCTGGACATTGGTCTGGCGGTTTTCTCCACCGGGGTGTTCCAGATCATGGCGATTCCGCTGTACGCCTTTCTGGCCAATCGCATTGACCTGCGCTGGATCATGATGACCGGCCTCGGGCTGTTCGCGCTGTCGATGTGGGATTTCAGCCCGATCACCCATGACTGGGGGGCTAAAGAATTGATGCTGCCGCAAGCGCTGCGCGGAATTGCCCAGCAACTGGCGGTGCCGCCAGCGGTGACATTAACCCTCGGCGGACTGGCCCCGGCGCGGCTCAAACATGCTTCGGGGCTATTCAACCTGATGCGAAACCTGGGGGGCGCCATCGGCATTGCCGCGTGCGCGACCATTCTCAACGACCGCACCAACCTGCACTTCACCCGGTTGGCCGAACATCTGAACAGCACCAACGAAGCGCTGAATCAATGGCTGTCCCAGGTCGGCAACAACTTCGCCGCCCTCGGCCAGAGCGGCGACGCCGGCGTCACCGCCAGCCTGCATCAACTGTGGCTGCTGACTTACCGTGAAGCGCAGACCCAGACCTACGGTGACGCGTTTCTGATGATCATGGTCTGTTTCATCATTGCCACGGCGATGGTGCCCTTGATGCGCAAGGTGCAACCACCGGCCGCGCCGTCAGCAGACGCTCACTGATCAGGCTTGAGGCATTTTGCGGAAACCCACCGCCAGACGGTTCCAGGCGTTGATCGTGGTGATGGCCACGGTCAGGTCGACCAATTCCTTCGGGCTGAATTCGGATGCCGCCAGTTCGTAGTCTTCATCCGGTGCGTGAGTCTGGCTCAGCAGGGTCAAGGACTCAGTCCACGCCAGCGCCGCACGTTCACGCGGGGTGAAGAATGGCGTTTCACGCCAGGCCGACAGTGTGTACAGACGGCGCTGGTCTTCACCGCCCTTGATGGCGTCGGCGCTGTGCATATCCAGGCAGAAGGCGCAGCCGTTGATTTGCGAGGTGCGCAGCTTGACCAGTTCGATCAGGGTCTTTTCCAGTGGCAGCTTCGAAACAGCGCCTTCCAGCGCGATCATGGCTTTGAGGGCGTCTGGGGAAGCGGTGTAGAAATCGATGCGAGGTTTCATGGTGGACTCCAATATTTCAAGGGGTGGAGCTAAGTTAGTCCTGACGACGCCGTGGACAAATAGCCAATATTTCAGAAGTCGAGGAGGCCATTGGCAGGGCCGATCAAAAAGACAATTGCCAGCGCTCGTGGAGTGCCACTAGAATGCGATCAATTCTTAATTGCACTCAGGCCAGGATGCCCGCAACGAGTATCTGCCCCCCATGTCGTCCGCCGACCAGCCTTTGAATCAGCAAATCCACACCCTCTACAGCGAACACCACGGTTGGCTGCAGGGATGGCTGCATCGAAAACTTGGCAACCGCTGCGATGCGGCCGACCTGGCCCACGATACGTTTCTGCGCCTGTTGACCCGGCAAGTCGTCAAACCCTTTGGCAGCGAACCCCGCGCCCTGCTCACGCACATCGCCAAAGGCCTGGTGATCGACCGCTGGCGCCGTCAGGACCTCGAACGCGCCTATCTGGAGACCATTGCCCAGTTGCCGGTCGCCGAAGTGCCGTCGCCGGAAACCCGCCTGCTGATTCTCGAAACCCTGATCCGCATTGAAGCGTTGCTGCGCGAATTGCCCGCCGTCACCCGGGACACTTTTCTGCTGTCGCAGATCGAAGGGCTGACCTACGCCCAGATCGCCACGCGCCTGAGCGTGTCGCTGATCACTGTCAAACGGCACATGCGCGCGGCGTTCATCGCCTGCCTGAGTGTCGCTTGATGAGTCCGTCGGCGATCGACCCACACATCCTCGGCGAGGCCGCCGACTGGCTGGTGCAGCTGCACTCAGGCACCGCGACACCGTCCGACCACCAGGCGATTGCCCAATGGCGAACGCGAAGTGCCGAGCATGCCCAAGCCTGGCAACGGGCCGAAGCGCTGCTCGGAGAATTTCGCGCCGTGCCGGCCAACCTCGCCATTCAGACTTTGCAACGAGCCGCTCGCAGGGATGGCCTCACTCGCCGCCAGACCCTCACGCGTCTGGGCTTGTTGCTGATGGCCGGGCCCTTGGGCATCGCCTCACAACATATGCCCTGGCAGCAGTGGACCGCCGATCAACGTACCGCGGTGGGCGAACAGAAAAACCTGCAATTGCCCGACGGCACTCAACTGCTGCTCAACACGGAAAGTGCGGTCGACATTGCCTTTAACCTGCATGAGCGGCGAGTGGTGTTGCTGAATGGCGAAGTGTTGATTAGCACCGCCAAGGACCCCGGCGCCCGGCCGTTTATTGTCGAAACCCCGCAAGGGATCGCCCGCGCGCTGGGCACGCGGTTTTGCGTGCGGATCAATGGCTCGCGAAGCCAGGTGTCGGTGCTCGAAGGTCTCGTAGAGCTCACGCCACAAAAGCTGCAACAGAGCACGACCCTCAAGGCCGGTGAACGCCAGAGCTTCAAGCTCAACCGGATCGACCCACTGGAAAGCTTCGACACCAGCGCCCTGGCTTGGGACAAGGGCATGTTGCTGGCGAACAATATGCGCCTCGATGAATTGCTCGGTGAATTGAGTCGTTACCGGCCCGGCGTGTTGCGTTGTCATGAGGACGTCGCGGCGTTGCGGGTGTCGGGGGCGTTTTCCCTGCGCGATACCGACGCCAGCCTGCGTTTGCTCAGCGATACCCAGCCGCTGAAAATCAGCCGCCTGACCCGGTATTGGTTGTCGGTCGAACCGAGGGTCTGACCGCGCTGCGATTTTTTTCAATGTCCCCTGATACCTTTCTGCGCTTCGTTCGGTGTGTGGATATACCTCTTCAATTCCACGCGCTCGACAGGAACGCCGAATGACTTCAACACCCCTGCACGATTTCCCGCTCAAGGCCTTGAGCCTGAGCATTGCCCTGGCCTTCACAGCGTTGCTGCCGTTCAACAGCCAGGCCGCCGATGCCGTGAATGAAAGCGCCAGCCGCAGCGTCAACATCGGCCCGGGTTTGCTCAGCCATACCCTGGCGCAATTTGCCGTGAGTGTCGGGGTGCCGCTGTCGTTCGATCCGGCGCAATTGGGCAATCGCCAGAGTCTGGGACTGCAGGGCAACTACAGCGTGCAATCGGGCTTTGCACAGTTGCTGGAAGGCAGCGGTTTCGAGCTGATGAGTACCGGCGGCAACGGCTACACCCTGGCACCGCGAGTCGCCGCCAATGGTGCGCTGGAACTGGGCGCCACCAGCATCAGCGCCCTGCGCGACGACAACGCTGACACTTACGGCGGTGGCCAGGTCGCGCGCAGCGCGCAGGTCGGCATGCTCGGCAATCAGGAACTCAAAGACCTGCCCTTCAGCGTCACCAGTTACACCGCCAAAACCATCGCCGACCAGCAAGCCCAGACCGTGGGCGATGTGCTGCTCAATGATGCCTCGGTGCGCCAGTCTGCCGGTTTCGGCAACTTCTCCCAGGTGTTCATGATTCGCGGCTTGCCGCTGGCCTCCGATGACATTTCCTATAACGGCCTGTACGGGGTTTTGCCGCGGCAGATCATCGCCACCGAAGCGCTGGAACGGGTCGAATTATTCAAGGGGCCGAACGCCTTCATCAACGGCGTGACCCCGAGCGGCAGCGGGATTGGCGGCGGCGTCAACCTGCAACCCAAACGCGCCAACGACCTGCCGACCCGCAGCGTCACTCTGGATTACAGTGCCGATGGCCGGGTCGGCGGGCATCTGGATTTGGGCCAACGTTTCGGCGAAGACAATCGCTTCGGCGCTCGGGTCAACCTGCTGCAACGCGAAGGCGACACCGCCGTCGACGATGAAGACCAACGCTCGTCGCTGATCAGTCTGGGCCTGGATTATCGCGGCGATCGCCTGCGCATTTCGACTGACCTTGGCTATCAGAAACAGGTAATCAACCAGGGCCGCTCGGTAGTTTACGTCGATTCGAGCCTGAGCAAAGTGCCCAAGGTGCCGGATGCCAATGCCGGTTACGCGCAGAGCTGGAGCTACTCGCAACTGGAAGACACCTTTGGCATGGCCCGCGCCGAGTACGACCTCAGCGACAGCTGGACCGCCTACGTCGCCGGCGGTGCCAAGCACACCCGGGAAAACGGCGTGTACTCGTCGCTGACCCTCACCGACCTCAACGGCAACGCCCGTGGCGGCATGCTTTACCCGCCGCACGATGAGGACAACCAAAGCCTGATGGCCGGGCTCAACGGTCGCTTGAACACCGGGCCGGTCAGCCATCAGTTGAACCTTGGCCTGGCGGGCATTTGGGGCGAGCAACGCTCGGCGTTCGAAACCATCGCCACGGCCGGGCGCTACAGCACCAACATTTACAACGTCACCGATAAACCGCGTCCACGGGCGACGTCGTTCGGCAGCGACATCCACGACCCGCGCATCGTCGGCAAGAACACCCTGCGCAGCGCGGCGGTGTCCGACACCCTGGGTTTTATCGATGACCGCGTCTTGCTGACCCTCGGCGTGCGGCGCCAGACACTCAACGTTGATGGCTGGAACACCACCTCCGGTGCGCGTACTTCAAGCTATGAAGAGTCGATCACCACGCCGGTTTATGGCTTGGTGATCAAGCCGTGGGAACACGTTTCGTTTTACGCCAACCGCATCGAAGGCCTGGCCAAGGGCCCGACGCCGCCGACCAGTGCGATCAACCGTGACGAAACCTTCGCCCCGGTGCGCAGCAAGCAAATCGAAGCCGGCGTGCGCCTGGACATGGACACCTACGGCGCCAGCCTCGGCGTGTATCGCATCGAACAACCGTCGAGCTACACCCAGAACGGCATTTTCCGGGTCGACGGCCAACAGCAGAACAAAGGCGTGGAATTGAACCTCTACGGCGAACCGCTCGAAGGCCTGCGCCTGCTCAGCGGCGCGACGCTGATGAAGACCGAGATCGAAGGCAGCACCAACGGCGTCAACGACGGCAACCGCGCCGTCGGCGTGCCGCGCTTTCAGCTCAACGTCGGGGCGGACTGGGATGTGCCGGGGATCGAAGGCGCGGCGCTCAGTGCGCGAATGTTGCGCACAGGCGGGCAATATCTGAATGCCGCCAACACCCAGAGCATCCCGGCGTGGAATCGTTTTGATGTGGGTTCGCGGTATGCCTTTACGCTCGATGAGAAGGAGATCACCTTGCGCGCCAATCTGGAGAACGTGGCAAACAAGGCTTACTGGGCGTCCGCCAATGGCGGGTACCTGACCCAGGGGACGCCGAGGACGTTGAAGGTGTCGGCGACGCTGGATTTCTGATCTGAATGTGCGGTGGGCCTGCCGCCGTCTTCGCGGGCAAGCCTCGCTCCTACAGGGGACACACGAAACCTCGTAGGAGCGAGGCTTGCCCGCGAACCGCGCAGCGGCCATCCACCTGAAAAACTAAGCCCGACTGCGCAACCACTGCAAAAACCCTTTCTTCTCCACCACCTTCGGCACTTCCTGAGTCAACGACTGCGCCTTGTGCAAGCGGAAATCCAGCAACGCCTTCATCGCTTCGCTGATGTCATGGCGCGCATCCAGGCACGGTTTGAGGTAGTCCTTCTCGATCCGGTACAAGCTGCAGGCAGTCTTGGCGCTGAAATCGGCCGGCATCGCGGTATCGGACAAGATCCCGCCCTCGCCGATCACCTCGCCCGGCCCCATGCGCCCGGATTCGAACTTGACCCCACCGCGGCTCAACTGCACCGAGACCACGCCCGATTCGATAATGAACAGGTGATCGCTGACCTCCCCCGCCGGCAGGATCATGTCGCCGGCGCGGAAGGTTTGCAGTGTCATGTTCTGGCTGAAGGTTTCTTTCTCTTCCTGACGCAGGGTCGAGAAAATGTTCGAGCTGTCCAGCAACGCCCGCGGCCGTGACAGACCCTCAGGCGCGTTGGATTCGACGTTCGACAACAGGCTGACGCCGGACGCCTGCAAGTGCCGGTACGCCAGGTCGAACAGCAGATTGCGGACCATGCGTTTCTGATCCATCGAGACCACGAAGCCGCTGATTTCGTACTCCACGCCACTGGCATTGGAGCCTTTCAACGCAACACTCGGCGCCGGTTTGTTCAACAGATAACGGCAACCCTGCATCGCCCGTTCCAGCGCATCGAGCACCGTTTGCGGGCGCGCGTGCGGGCTCAGTTGCAGGCTGATCGAGACGCCGAACATATCGCTGGGGCGGCTGAAATTGATGATCTTGGCCTTGGCCGCCAGCGAATTGGGAATCACCGCCATGCTGCCCTGTGAGGTTTGCAGGCGCGTGGCGCGCCAGTCGATGTCGGTGACCCGGCCTTCGGTGCCGTCGATGGAGATCCAGTCATCCAGTTGATAGGGTTTGGTGGTGTTGAGGACGATCCCGGAGAACACGTCGCTGAGGGTGCTTTGCAAGGCCAGGCCGACGATGATCGCCAACGCACCGGAAGTGGCAAGCACGCCTTTGACCGGCAGTTCTAACACGTAGGCCAGGGCGGCAATCACCGCGATCAGGAAAATCACCGCGCCGAGCAGGTCCTGCAGCAACCGCCCGGTGTGCCCGACCCGCTGCATCATCAGCGCACCGATCAATACCGTCAGGGTGCGCGCGGCGAACAGCCACCAGCCAATCTGCAAACCCGTGGCCGCCAGGTGCAGCGGCACATTATCAGCCCAGGGTGCCGGTTCCAGCGGGTTCATGCCTTCGTTGAACAGCAGGACGCTGAACAGCGCAAAAATCAGCAGCCGCACGACCAGTTTCCAGTTGCTGCCGTTGGCACTGATCAAGCGCCACAATCCGAGATCGATCAGGATCAGGACCAGTGCGCAGATCAAGGGGTGATTGGTCAGCAGTGACAACATCAAGCAACTCCAGCCATGTACGGATGGGCACAGTGTAGGAGCAATTGCGGATCTGATAACACCACAAAAAACGGTGGGAGCGAGCTTGCTCGCGACAGCGGTCAGATAGTCACTGAATCGGTGGCTGTCCTACCGCAATCGCGAGCAAGCTCGCTCCTACAACGGATGTGTGTTGGCAGAGCCCGGCGTCAATCGCTCATCCGGCCGAACCGGCCTGACTGAAAATCAGCGAAGGCCTGATGAATCTCTTGCTCGCTGTTCATCACGAACGGGCCGTGGCCAACAATCGGTTCGTCGATCGGCTCTCCGCTGAGCAGCAACACCACGGCGTCGTCATTGGCTTCCAGGCTGAGCTGATGGCCATCGCGTTCGAACAACGCCAACTGCCCTTCGCGCACCAGCTCCAGGCCGTTGACCTCAACCGTGCCGCGCAACACCACCAGCGCGGTGTTGCGCCCTTCGTGCAGGTCGAGGGTCAACAACTTGCCGCCATTGAGGCGCAAATCCCAGACGTCGATCGGCGTGAACGTGCGCGCGGGACCGGTGTGTCCCTCAAATTCGCCAGCGATCAAGCGCAGGCTGCCAGCCTGGTCCTTGAGCGGGAGGCTCGGGATGTCGCCATCGAGAATCGTCTGGTAACCGGCATCGGCCATTTTGTCCCGGGCCGGCAAGTTGACCCACAGTTGAACCATTTCCAGGGTGCCGCCACTCTTCGCGAATCCTTCGGAATGGAACTCCTCATGCAGAATCCCCGACGCCGCGGTCATCCATTGCACATCGCCGGGGCCGATCTTGCCGCCGCTGCCGGTGGAGTCGCGGTGTTCTACTTCGCCCTTGTAAACGATTGTCACGGTTTCGAACCCGCGGTGCGGATGCTGACCCACGCCACGACGTTCGGTGGTCGGGGAGAATTGCGCAGGGCCTGCATGATCGAGCAGCAAAAACGGGCTGATGTGTTTGCCCAGGTTGTCGTAGGAAAACAGCGTACGAACCGGAAAACCGTCGCCAACCCAATGGGTCCGCGGGCTGGTGTAAATACCGATGATGTTTTTCATCCTGTCTCCAAATTCGTGGTTTGACGCGATGGATACAGCTTAAAACCGAACCCATTGATGCACTAGACCGCAAAAATCAACCTCATCGTCCTATCAGGAGAACGATGGTGAAGCTTTCGTCATTGCTTGAGGACTCGACACACGGGGCTGGCGGAGTTTTTATTTCGGACATAATATCGATCGGGATTACAACCATAATATCCGCTCCCGCCTGAGGACCTCATCATGCAAAGCCCCAACCGCGACGCCACCCTCGCCCAATGGATCGCCCAGGAGCAGGCTATACGCTCGCGTCTGGCCGGGCCGGGCAGCCTGTCCATGGCCGAGGTCAGTGCGCTGTCGCCCGCCGAGTTTTTCGAGGGAATCGGCGACGGCGCGCTGCCTTCACCGCCCATCGGCGCCTTGATGGATTTCATCCCCATCGAATGGTCGGCCGGTCTTTTCATTTTCCAGGGCACCCCGGATTCGCGGCATTACAACCCGTTGGGCAGCGTGCATGGCGGCTATGCGGCGACGTTGCTGGATTCGTGCATGGGCTGCGCGATTCATACCCAGCTGAAGAAGGGCCAGGGGTATACGACGCTGGATTTGCGCATCAGCTACGTCCGCGCATTGACCGGTGCCAGCGGGCCGGTGCGGGCCGAAGGCAAAATTGTGCATTTGGGCCGTTCAACCGCGCTGGCCGAGGGGCGGATTTATGATGTGGATGGGCGGTTGTATGCGACCGGGTCGACCACTTGCATGATTCTCGAGGCTCGGGGGTAAGAACTTAAGATCAAAAGATCGCAGCCTCGTTGCACTCGACAGCTCCTACAGGGGATTGCGTACGGTGTAGGAGCTGTCGAGTGCAACGAGGCTGCGATCTTTTGATTCATGACTTGCGGTAAACAGTGCTTTGCCCAGCCAGCGGTTTTTCCCAGGGAGGCAGGCGCGGATACTCCCGTCCATTCCCACTGCAACCCCTGGAGTCATTGATGTCTATTCCCGCATTCGGTCTCGGAACCTTTCGCTTGCAAGGCCAGGTGGTCATCGATTCGGTGAGCACCGGCCTGGAGCTGGGCTATCGGGTGATCGACACCGCGCAAATCTATGAAAACGAAGCCGAGGTCGGCGAGGCCATCGCGGCCAGCGGTATCGCCCGTGAAGAACTGTTCATTACCAGCAAAATCTGGGTCGCCAACTTCGCCAAGGACCGGTTGATCGACAGCCTCAAAGAGAGCCTGCGCAAACTGCAGACCGACTACCTGGACCTGACGCTGATCCACTGGCCGTCCCCGGAAGACCAAGTGCCGGTCGAAGAATTCATGGGCGCCTTGCTCGAAGCCAAGCGACTGGGCCTGACCCGACAGATCGGCGTCTCCAACTTCACCATCGACCTGATGCAACAGGCGATTGCGGCGGTCGGTGCCGAGCACATCGCGACCAACCAGATCGAACTGCACCCGTACCTGCAAAACCGCAAGGTCGTCGAGTTTGCTCAGCGTCACGGTATCCAGATCACCTCCTACATGACCCTGGCCTACGGCGAAGTATTGAAAGACCCGGTCATCCAGCAAATCGCCGATCGTCTTCAGGCAACCCCGGCTCAAGTCACACTGGCCTGGGCCATGCAGCTGGGTTACGCGGTCATCCCTTCTTCGACCCAGCGCGCCAACCTGCAAAGCAATTTGCAAGCGAGTGCCCTGACGTTGAGTGAGGGCGACATGGCGTTGATCGCCGGCCTGGAGCGCGGCCATCGATTGACCAGCCCCAAAGGCATTGCGCCGCACTGGGATTAAGTGCCCGCCCTGTTCAGGCTCTGATCGAGGCTTCGCATGGCGTGCTGCAATTGATCGACGGCCTCGTCGATCAATGTCGCACGACCTTCGGCGCAGGCACGTTCCAGCGCCTTGCAACACTTGACTAATTCTTCGGCCCGGACCATCCGCGCACCGCCCTTGATGCGGTGCGCCAAGTCCCGAAGACCAGGAAGATTGTTGTCGGCGTGTGCTTTAAGCAAATGTTCACGGTCTTCTCGATTAGTCACTGCCAATTCGCGCAGCAATCGATTGATTAACGTCCGATCTTCGCCGACGTATTGCTCCAGCTCGCTCAAGTCCATCTCGGACGATGAGGGGTATTCGCTCGGCATTTGCGAAAACCGGTCGGCCAACCAGCGACTCAGATCCGCCAGCCGAATCGGCTTGAACAGGCAATCGTCCATACCCGCTTCGAGGCACCGGACTTTTTCCTCAGGCTGCGCATTGGCGGTAAACCCCAGAATCAGCGTCGGCGGCAGGCCTTGCGCACGCTCTTCATCGCGCATCGCTCCGGCCAATTCATAACCGCTGAGCGTCGGCATATTGCAGTCAGTGATAACCAGATCAAACTCGTGGACACGCCACAGTTCCAGCCCTTGACCGCCCTCCTCGGCCTCCATCACGCGGTGCCCCAGATAGCTCAGCTGACTTGAGAGCAACAGGCGATTGGCCGGGTAATCGTCGACCACCAGAATAGTCAGCGACCGCATAGGGACCAGCCCCGGACAGCTCAACGATTCATCGGCGGGCAACGGTTTCAACGCGATCAGCGACAGGCTGATCTCGACCTGCGAGCCCCGTCCGAGGACGCTGCGCAGCACCAGGCGGCCCCCCATCATTTCGCACAACGTGCGGCTGATCACCAACCCCAGCCCGGAACCCTTGCGGGCGGATTGCTGGCTGTTGCCCCCCTGAACAAATGGACTGAACAAGCGCTTCTGGTCAGCTGCGGTGATGCCGATGCCGGTGTCTTCAATGCACACATTGACCGCCAGATGCCCCGACAATCCGGGCACCACACTCAACGTCAAACTCACCTCGCCTTCACGGGTGAACTTGATCGCGTTGCTCAGCAGATTGGATAACACTTGCTTGAAGCGCGTGGGGTCGATCAGCACGTCGCGATCGCTGCGCGCGTCCAGCTCGACACGCCATCCCAGGTTTTTCTCCCGTGCCAACCCTTCAAACACCCGGCAGACCGACTCCACCAGTGCCCGCAGATTGGCGCGTTCAGGTGTCAGGGATAAATGCCCGGACTCGATGCGGGCAATGTCGAGGATATCGCCGATCAACGCCAGCAACTGTTGCGCGGCCGCTGACGCCACTTCAAGGGCCCTACGGTCTGCCACGCCCTCTTCTGCCCGCTTCCAGGCCATTTCCAGAAAGCCGATCAGGGCATTCATGGGCGTGCGAATTTCATGGCTCATGGTCGCCAGAAATGTGGTTTTGGCACGGTTGGCATCGTCCGCCGCATCCTTGGCCTCCTGTAACTGCTGCAACCACTGCTGGCGCTGGCGGATCTGTCGACGCTGCCAGGCGATCCAGCCCAGGGCCAGCAACAACAGGGCCCCGGCAGCGGAAAACGCCTGCAAAATACCTTGGCGATGACGCAGCCAATAGCTGTCATCCACGACGACATCGTTGCTCCAGCGGGCGGCCAGATCGTCCATTTCCTCGGGCGAAATGCTCAGCAACGCCTTGTTCAGAATTGAATTCAACACCGAATCATCACGGGCGGTGGCCATGGAAATGCGCGCCGGTTCGTCGCCCACGGTGCTGCTGATCCGTAAACGTCCCTGGTAATACCGGGCAATCAGGTAACGGGTCATGAGCAATGAACTGAGCGCAGCATCGGCCTGTCCCTTCGCCACCAACTCCAGTCCTTGGGAGGGGTTTTGTACGTCCACCATCTGCACATCGGGCACCTGCGCCTGAACAAACGCGCGCATCGGGTGACGGGGATAAATCGCCAGGCGTTTGCCAGCCATATCGCCCAGCGTCTTGGGGCTACCTGGGGTTGCTGCACTGATCAAGGTGTAAGGATTGGTCAAATAGGACCGGGTAAAGTGCAGTCCGGAGACGCCTTCGGTCGTGGGGATGATGGCGGGCAAGATGTCGATCTCGCCGGCCTTGAGTCGCTGGATCTGCTGGTCCAGGGTCTGGCCTCGCAACACGTTGAAGTTCAAGCCGCTGCGCTGACTGATCAGCGTCAGCAATTGCGCCGTCAACCCACTGAATCGCCCCTCGGGATCGTAGAACGTCAAGGGCGCAAAATTCTCCACCGCCCCCACATTGACGCTCGGATGCTGATCCAGCCAACGCTGTTCACTGTCACTCAGATTCACCCGCTGCTGTCCCGCCACCTTGGCCCTGCCGGCGCTCCAGCGCTGCTCGATGACCGAGCGCTGATCCATGGGGATCGCCGCCAGCGCCTTGTCGATGAGGTCCTTGAGCGGCAAGTTGTCCCGGGCCAGTGCGAAGCCGAACGGGTTAGCGTCAAGGCCCGACGGCCCTACAAGATGAACGGAATTGAAGTAGTTGTTGTTGATCAGATAATTGGCGCTGATGAGGTCGCCGAGGTACACATCATCCTGCCCATACGCCACCGCCCCGAGCGCATCGAGTGCTGACGGATAACGTTGCAGGCTGGCCTCGGGATAGAACGATTCAACGGTCTGCGCCGGCAAGTAATCATCGGCCATGGCAATGCGTTTGCCCGCCAGATCCTCGGGCATGAGCTCGTCCAGTCGGGTGACCAGCATCGGCTGGTCTTCAGTCAGCATAAGCGCTGGACAGGATCAGCTCGGAGTCGGCCAGTTCGAAGTTGTTCGAAGTCCCCAGCGCATCCAGTTCGCCAAATTTAAGCGCCTCCATGGCCGCTTCGCGGGTGACATAACGCAGCACCTCGATCTGCACGTTCAACAGTTGTGCTACCAGAACGGCGTAATCAGCGGTGATGCCCTCCAGCTCATCGTGATTGCGCTTCACCTCGAACGGCGGGTAATCCGGCCCGCTCACCCCAAGGCGCAAGACGCCCTTGTTGCGTAGCCATTGGCGGTCCTGTTCATCAAGATGGACCTTGTAGCCCTCCACCGTAGAACGGCCCAGCAACTGCAAACGCTCAGGATCGCCGACGCTGGCCGCCGCCGGCGGCACGAGGCAGACCATGAGGATCAGCAGCAAGGCACGCACGGTCGGGCGCACTCAGATCAGGTGATTGCGTATGGCGAAATCCCGCAGGTGCACCGCCGCCACAACCCCCAGTTTTATGATCAAACGCGTTTTGTAGGTGCTGACGGTTTTGTGGCTCAGGTTCATGGCTTCGGCGATCGCCTTGTTGGAGAGGCCTCGGGCGAGGTACTGCAAGATGGTCAACTCACGGTTGGACAGCGTATCGATCAACTTTTTTTCGCTGTGTTGCAGCGGGTTCATCGGTCTGGAAAGCAACTGCGTGAAATAGGTATAACCGGCCCTCAACGCATGCACCGCCTTTTGCAATTGATCCAGGCTGTTGGTTTTCGAGACGTACGCCAAGGCGCCCCCGCGCATGCAACGCTCCTGGAAAAACAGCGGATCGAGCGAGGTAAACACCAGCACCACGCATTTCCAGTCGCTCGCCCTGATGCGCTCAAGCAAATCCAGCCCGTTGCCGCCGGGCATCACCAGGTCCAGGATCAGCAGATCGATCGGGTGCTCCCGGAGTATCGTCAACGCCTCCCCAACGCTTGACGCCTCATAAATCTGCTTGAAACCCTCCCGTTCAAGGACAAGCTTGAGTGCAGCGCGAATGACCGGATGATCGTCGACCATCAGCACTTTCTTCATGGCAACTCCCAGTGCAAAGACTCAACGAATGCCCGCCGGATAACGCCGGGGCAGACGCAACGGCTGCGCCAAGACTCTTGCATGGGGTAAAGGCCGAATCTACCTGTAAGAAATGACAGTTCCGACGAACGGTATGCCGCAATCACCCGGCATACCGCTGATAAAGCCCCTGCGACGATGGGTCAATAATCGTCATCAACGGCTGAATGCATGCCAGATCAGGCAGCGCCGCGTGACTCACCTGAATCTTCTGTTGCCCACAGGCCGGGATCAAAGGCAACTGCGCCCGTTGGCCGTCGAAAATCAGCGCATGGCGAACCTGACGGTTATCGAGAAAGTAGCCGATCAAGTCCAGCTCGCCTGCCGCCAGCGCGGCATTGATGACCACCAGGTCGAACGGCTCGCAACCGTACTCGACCAGGGTCAGCATTGACGCAAGGTCTTGCACCGGTGCCACACGGTAATAATCGAGTTGGTTGAACAGCCGCTCGATAATCATCCGGTGAAAGTGCTGCTCGTCGGCGATCAGGATGCGCAGGGCTTTATTCGGCATCGTAGCCTCATGTGTGAATAGCTGATTTTTGAAGCGGCGAGGCTACGGGAGGCGCACAGATGTTTCTGTAGGACTTTTCTGAAATAACCGCAGCCTCCGGCAATTACTGCCAACCGAACCGCCGAATGTAAAAACCCTTCACTGCCTGGGTCAGCCCCATGTACGCCAGCAGAATCACCGGCAGGAACACGAAATACAGCGACGGCAGCGCCTGCAATTTGAAGTAGTGCGCCAACGGCCCCATCGGCAGGAAAATCCCCACGGCCATGATGATCCCGGTCATGACCATCAACGGCATCGCCGCACGGCTTTGCAGGAACGGGATTTTCGGGGTGCGGATCATGTGCACGATCAACGTCTGGGTCAGCAACCCGACCACGAACCAGCCGGACTGGAACAGCGTTTGATGGTCCGGGGTGTTGGCGTCGAACACGTACCACATCAGGGCAAACGTGGTGATGTCGAAGATCGAACTGATCGGGCCGAAAAACAGCATGAAGCGCCCGACATCCGCCGGTTGCCAGCGCTGCGGTTGCTTGAGCATTTCGTCATCGACGTTATCGAACGGGATGGCGATCTGTGAAATGTCATACAGCAGGTTCTGCACCAGCAGGTGCATCGGCAGCATCGGCAAGAACGGGATGAACGCACTGGCCACCAGCACCGAGAACACGTTGCCGAAGTTCGAACTGGCGGTCATTTTGATGTACTTGAGCATGTTGGCGAAGGTCCGGCGCCCTTCCAGCACGCCCTCCTCCAGCACCATCAGGCTCTTTTCCAGGAGGATGATGTCGGCCGCTTCCTTGGCGATGTCCACGGCGCTGTCCACCGAAATACCGATGTCGGCGGTGCGTAGCGCGGGCGCGTCGTTGATGCCGTCGCCCATGAAACCGACCACGTGGCCGTTGCCCTTGAGCAGACGCACGATGCGTTCCTTGTGCGACGGCGTGAGTTTGGCAAAGACATTGGTGGTTTCGACCGCTACCGCCAGTTGCGCGTCGCTCATGCGCTCGATGTCGTTGCCCATGAGCAGGCCTTGTTGCTCCAGGCCGACTTCGCGGCAGATCTTCGCGGTCACCAGTTCGTTGTCGCCGGTCAGCACTTTCACCGCGACGCCGTGAGCGGCCAACGCCTTGAGGGCCGGGGCCGTGCTTTCTTTCGGTGGATCGAGGAACGCCACATAGCCGATCAGCGTCAGCGCCTGTTCATCCGCCAGGCTGTAAGTGTCGCGGCCTTCGATCATCGGCCGTGCCGCCACGGCGACCACCCGCAGACCCTCGGCATTGAACGCGGCGGTGACCTGGCGAATCCGCGCCAGCAGTTCATCGCTCAGTGCTTCGTCAACCACGCCGTGGCGCACCCGCGTGCACACCGCCAGCACTTCTTCCACCGCGCCTTTGCAGATCAGCAGATGCGGCTGATCGCGCCCGGCGACCACCACCGACATGCGCCGGCGAGTGAAGTCGAACGGGATTTCATCGACTTTGCGAAACGCCGTGCCGACCTTCAGTTCACGGTGGATCTCCACATGTTCCAGCACCGCCACGTCCAGCAGGTTTTTCAGGCCGGTCTGGTAGTAACTGTTGAGGTAGGCCATTTCCAGCACGTCGTCGGAGTCGTTGCCCCAGACGTCGACGTTGCGCGCCAGAAAGATTTTGTCCTGGGTCAGGGTGCCGGTCTTGTCGGTGCACAGCACGTCCATGGCACCGAAGTTCTGGATCGCGTCGAGGCGTTTGACGATGACTTTTTTGCGCGACAGGAACACCGCGCCTTTGGCCAGGGTCGAGGTGACGATCATCGGCAGCATTTCCGGGGTCAGGCCCACGGCAATCGACAGCGCGAACAGCAGCGCTTCGGTCCAGTCGCCCTTGGTGAAACCGTTGATGAACAGCACCAGCGGCGCCATGACGAACATGAAGCGGATCAACAGCCAGCTGACTTTGTTGACCCCGGTCTGGAACGAGGTCGGCGCGCGATCGGTGGCGCCGACCCGCTGGGCCAGGGCGCCGAAATAGGTGTTGTTGCCAGTGGTGAGAATCACCGCCATCGCCGTGCCGGACACCACGTTGGTGCCCATGAACAGAATGTTGTCGAGGTCCAGCGGATTGCCGGTATCGCTGTCCTGTTGACGGGGGAATTTTTCCACCGGCATCGATTCACCGGTCATCGCTGCCTGGCTGACGAACAGGTCTTTGGCGCTGAGCACCCGGCAATCGGCAGGGATCATGTCGCCGGCCGAAAGTACGATCAGATCGCCCGGCACCAATTGCTTGATCGGCAGTTCGCTGCGTGGCGCTTCTCGACGCAGCACCGTGGCGGTGTTGCTGACCATTGCCTTGAGGGCGTCAGCGGCCTGGTTGGATTTGCTTTCCTGCCAGAAGCGCAACAAGGTCGAGAGCACCACCATCGAGAAAATCACGATGGCGGCTTTCATGTCCTCGGTCAGCCAGGAGATCACCGCGAGCAACGTCAGCAGGAGGTTGAACGGGTTTTTGTAGCAGTGCCACAGGTGAGTCCACCACGGCAGTGGCTGTTCGTGTTCGACTTCGTTGAGGCCGAATTGCTCGCGCAGAGTGTCGGCTTCCTGTTCACTCAAGCCGTCGGTGTGGCTGCCGAGTTTTTTCAGCAAGGCGCCGGTGTCGCTGTTGGCGGCGGTGACCAACGTTTGCGCCAGTGTCGGCGGCACTTCACGGCTGACCGTGGTGTCGGTGAAGCTTTCCAGCAGCGCCAGTCGGCGAAAGTGCCGAGCGATGTGACGGGTGCGCAGGAATCCGGCGAAAAATTCCTTGAGCAGGGTAAGGTTCATGGCGTTGCCCCCAGGGTCAGCCGGGAGACCTTCGAGCAGGCGTGTCGAGTCGCGGCGATGACGACAGGCACGTCGAACATCACACACGGTCAGGCGTCGATGAGAGGGAGGTCGAGACACGGCCCGGGACTGGCCGCGATCAGGATTTCCGCTGCTCGCTGTTCGGCGAGACAACGGCACGACAGGTTGCGCGTTATCTTGCCGGGAAGGTGCCGGTTATCGAAACCGGCCGACTACTGTCACTCGAACAAGTACCCACTGAGGGTCTCCGCTATTGATGAAAACGCGCGAAGCTTACGCCCCGATTTCTGGAGAGTAAACGAAGGAGCGGCGGGTGGTGGGGGAATTGCGGGGTTCTTCAGGAAGGGTTCAGGATTCTGAATTTGCGCGGCCTTTGAGGGCCTCTTCGCGAGCAAGCCCGCTCCCACATTTGATCTCTGTCATACACAAAATCTGTGTTCAATGGAGATCCACTGTGGGAGGAAGGGTTCAGCTTTCAGAACTTGTACTGCCTTTGAGGGCCTCTTCGCGAGCAAGCTCGCTCCCACATTTGATCTCTGTCATACACAAAATCTGTGTTCAATGGAGATCCACTGTGGGAGGAAGGGTTCAGCTTTCAGAACTTGTGCTGCCTTTGAGGGCCTCTTCGCGAGCAAGCCCGCTCCCACATTAGTCCTGCGAACACAGGTCAAATGTGGGAGCGGGCTTGCTCGCGAAGGCGGACTGACAGGCGCCGAAGATTTAGCTGGCAGTCGCCAACAGCAGGTCCACCACCGACCGGCTATGCCCACGGTGCTTGCCATGGTCATACAACGAGCCGGCAATTTCATCCGCACGAATCGGCAGGATCGACAACAGCGTGTCGCTCAAACCATGGCTCGCCTGGCAGAAGCCCTGCATATAAATGCCGGCCTTGCAGCGCTCGTCGGTGATCAGCTTGTAGTTGCGATCCACTTCGAAATCACCCAGGTATTGCTCCAGCGGCGCCAACAGTTTGCGGTGCATCTGGCGCTCGTAACCGGTGGCCAATACCACGGCATCGTACAGACGAACCGTCACTTCACCGGTGGCATTGTTGCGCACCGCCAGTTCGATACCGCGCTCGGTCGCGGTGGCTTTTTCGATGGTGGTCAGGGTGCGGAACGCATGGCGCGCGATGCCCGAGACTTTCTGGCGATAGAAGATCCCGTAGATGCGTTCGATCAGGTCGATGTCCACCACCGAATAGTTGGTGTTGTGGTACTCGTTGACCAGCCGCTCACGCTCGCTGCTCGCCTGTTGGAACACCAGGTCAGTGAACTCAGGCGAGAACACTTCGTTGACGAACGGGCTGTCATCCGCCGGTTTCAGCGCCGAGCCACGCAGGATCATGTCTACCTGCACCGACGGGAAGCTGTCGTTCAAATCGATGAAGGCTTCCGCCGCGCTCTGGCCGCCACCGATGATCGCGATGCTCATCGGCTGATTGTTCACGCAGGGCTGCTTGGCCATCTGCGCCAGGTACTGCGAGTGGTGGAACACGCGGCCATCGTCCTTCAGCGCCTTGAACGCTTCCGGAATGCGCGGCGTACCGCCGGTACTGACCACCACCGAACGGGTGGTGCGCACGTGTTGATGCCCCGTGGCGTCGCGCGAAATCACCCGCAGCGCTTCGACCTGATGGTTGTGCAGCACCGGCTCGATGGTCAGCACTTCTTCGCCGTAGCGGCTCTGGGCTTCAAACTGGCCGGCAACCCAGCGCAGGTAGTCGTTGTATTCCATGCGGCACGGATAGAACGTGCCGAGGTTGATGAAGTCCACCAGACGGCCGTGATGCTTGAGGTAGTTGACGAACGAATACGGGCTGGTCGGATTGCGCAGGGTCACCAGGTCCTTGAGGAAGGAAATCTGCAACTCGCTCTGGGTCGACAGGGTATTGCCGTGCCAGCTGTAGTTGGGCTGCTTGTCGAGAAACAGAACATCCAGCTCGCCCTGGCTCGGCCCGCGCTCTTGCAGAGCGATGGCCAGCGCCAGGTTCGAAGGGCCGAAACCGACGCCGATCAGGTCGTGAACGATGGGCGATGCAATTGCCTGTGTCATTTCCAGTGTCCTCTGGATGAACCCCTCAACAAGGGGAATAAGCCTAAGTGACCTGATGCAGGACAGCAGGTCGTCTGTTGAGTAGGAACGAGGACAATTAAAAAAAATTTAGAGCGAAGGGATCAATGGGCATCCCACTGGCGCATCCGTATGCGGCAGTGCTTCATGGCATTGACGATGTGCTTCTCCACCAGCGCGCGGGAGATGCCGAGATGTTCGGCGATTTCCGGGTGCGACAGGCCATCGATCTTGCGCAGCAGAAAACTTTCGCGACACAGCCGTGGCAATTCCGCCAAGGCACGCTGGAGCATTTCCAGGCGCTGGCCGTGATCGAGGCAATTGTGCGGCGATGGCGTGAAGTAGCGTTCTTCGTTGTCGAGTACGTCCAGCGACTCGACCTGGCGCAAGGCATTGCGCCGATGATCGTCGATCACCAGGTTCAGCGCGGTGCGATAAAGGAATGCCCGGGGCTGCTCGATCGGCGTGTCACTGGAGCGTTCCAGTACCCGCAGATAAGCGTCATGCACCACATCTTCGGCCACCTGACGGTTGCCTAGCTTGGCGTTCAGGAAACACACCAGCTCGCGATAGTAGTTTTCCAACATGACTCCCGGCCGCACGGGGTGCGGTTTCTGTCCTTGAGCCACTTCGGCGACCGCCAAAATAGGCAATGGCAAGATGGTGGCAGTTCGAGGTGCGTAATTTATAGTAATTCTCATATAGATTTAAAGTGTTGGTTTGACTTGCCCGACAAATAGTCCTGCCAAAGCCAACGCACACTGCTCTACCTGTAGGAGCTGTCGAGTGAAACGAGGCTGCGATCTTTTGATCTTGCTCTTTAAATACAAGATCAAAAGATCGCAGCCTCGTTTCTCTCGACAGCTCCTACACAGATCCAGAACAGGTGTTACGCCATATGTCCGCGGCTAAATTCCACGCCGCGTCCATCGTTTACAGGACAGCTCCCCGTCCCTTTGGATGACGGGCCGACACCTATTGCCCGGAACCCTGCATGAAACGTCCCCGACAAACCCGACGCGCCCTGCTTGTAGCACTTTGCCTGATCCCCGTTATCGCCATCGCCGCCTGGCAAGTGATCCCGCCAGGCCGGGATAAATTCGCCACCGTGCAAGTCAGCCGTGGCGACATTGAAAGCAGCGTCACCGCCCTGGGCACCCTGCAACCGCGGCGTTATGTCGACGTCGGCGCGCAGGCGTCCGGGCAGATCCAGAAGATTCACGTGGAAGTCGGCGACGTGGTCAAGGAAGGTCAGCTGCTGGTGGAGATCGATCCGTCCACCCAGCAGGCCAAGCTTGACGCCGGACGCTTCTCCATCGAGAACCTCAAGGCGCAGCTCCAGGAACAGCGGGCCCAGCACGAACTGGCCCGGCAGAAATTCCAGCGCCAGCAGAACCTCAAGGCCGGCGGCGCGACCCGCGAAGAAGACGTGCAAACCGCCCAGGCCGAACTGCATGCCACCCAGGCCCGCATCGACATGTTTCAGGCGCAGATCCGTCAGGCCCAGGCCAGCCTGCGCAGCGATCAGGCCGAACTCGGTTACACGCGGATTTATGCGCCGATGGCCGGCACCGTGGTCGCCCTCGACGCTCGGGTCGGCCAGACCCTGAATGCCCAGCAGCAAACACCGCTGATTCTGCGCATCGCCAAGTTGTCGCCGATGACCGTGTGGGCCGAAGTCTCGGAAGCCGACATCGGTCACGTCAAACCCGGCATGAGCGCCTGGTTTACCACCCTCAGCGGTGGCAACCGACGCTGGAGCAGCACCGTGCGGCAGATTCTGCCGGTGCCACCCAAGCCATTGGACCAGACCAGCCAGGGTGGCGGCAGCCCGGCCAGTTCGAGCAAAAGCGGCAGCGCGCGCGTGGTGCTGTATACGGTGTTGCTGGACGTCGATAACGCCGACAACGCGTTGATGGCGGAGATGACCACCCAAGTGTTCTTCGTTTCCGATCAGGCGAAAAACACCCTGACCGCACCGGTCGCGGCGCTGCAGGCCGGCAATGAGGCGAACATGCAAATCGCCCAGGTCGTCGCCGAAAACGGCAGCATCCAGCAGCGCGACGTGCGCACGGGCATCAGCGATCGTCTGCGGGTGCAGATCCTCGACGGCTTGCAGGAAGGCGATCACCTGCTCATCGGCCCGGCCGACGGGAGTGGCGGCTGAATGCAGACGCCCCTGATCGACCTGCAGGACATCCGCAAAGCCTACGGCGGCGGCGATTCACCGGAAGTTCACGTGTTGCGCGGCATCGACCTGTCGATCCATGCCGGGGAATTCGTGGCGATTGTCGGTGCCTCCGGTTCCGGCAAGTCGACGCTGATGAACATCCTCGGTTGCCTCGACCGCCCGACCTCGGGCGAATACCGCTTCGCCGGGCAAAACGTCGCCGCCCTCGACAGCGACGAGCTGGCCTGGCTGCGCCGCGAAGCCTTTGGATTTGTGTTCCAGGGCTACCATCTGATCCCGTCTGGCTCGGCCCAGGAAAACGTCGAGATGCCGGCCATCTATGCAGGCTTACCGGCCGCCGAGCGCCACGCCCGCGCCGCTGCCCTGCTCGACCGCCTCGGCCTGGCTTCGCGCACCGGCAACCGTCCGCATCAACTGTCCGGCGGCCAGCAACAACGCGTATCGATCGCCCGTGCCTTGATGAACGGCGGCCACATCATCCTCGCCGACGAACCTACCGGCGCCCTCGACAGCCACAGCGGCGCCGAGGTGATGACCCTGCTCGACGAACTGGCGAGCCAGGGCCACGTGGTGATCCTCATCACCCACGACCGCGAAGTCGCGGCCCGGGCCAAACGCATCATCGAAATCCGCGACGGGCTGATCATCAGCGACAGTGCCCACGACAACCCTGAAGCACAGACCTCGGCCAATCCCGGCGCGCTGCAAGCGGTGGATCTGCGCAAGCGCCTGACCGAAGGCGCGGAAGCGACTGGCGCGTGGAAAGGCGAGCTGATCGACGCGGTACAAGCGGCGTGGCGGGTGATGTGGATCAACCGCTTTCGCACGGCGCTGACACTTCTCGGCATCATCATCGGCGTGGCATCTGTGGTGGTGATGCTGGCCGTCGGCGAAGGCAGCAAGCGCCAGGTGATGGCGCAAATGGGCGCCTTTGGCTCGAATATTATTTACCTCAGCGGCTCATCACCCAACCCGCGTACGCCGCTGGGCATCGTCACCCTGGACGATGTCGCGGCGGTGGGCAGCCTGCCGCAGGTGACGCGGATCATGCCGGTCAATGGCCAGGAAGCCGGGGTGCGTTTCGGCAACCTCGACCACTTGAGCTACGTCGGCGGCAACGACACCAATTTCCCGGCGATCTTCAACTGGCCGGTGGTGCAAGGCAGCTATTTCACCCAGGACGATGAACGCAACGCTGCGGCGGTCGCAGTGATCGGCCACAAGGTGCGGACCAAGTTGCTCAAGGACGTGGCCAACCCGATCGGCCAGTACATCCTGATCGAGAACGTGCCGTTCCAGGTGGTCGGCGTACTTGCGGAAAAAGGCGCCAGCTCCGGCGACTCCGACAGCGACGACCGCATCGCCATTCCGTATTCCGCCGCCAGTGTGCGGCTGTTCGGCACGCATAATCCCGAGTACGTGGCCATCGCCGCCGCCGACGCACGCAAGGTCAAGGAGACCGAAATCGCCATCGAGCAATTGATGCTGCGCCTGCACAACGGCAAGAAGGATTTCGAACTGACCAACAACGCTGCAATGATTCAGGCCGAAGCGCGTACGCAAAATACCTTGTCGCTGATGCTGGGCTCGATTGCAGCGATCTCGCTGCTGGTCGGCGGCATCGGGGTGATGAACATCATGCTCATGACCGTGCGCGAACGCACCCGGGAGATCGGCATCCGCATGGCCACCGGTGCCCGTCAGCGCGACATCCTGCGCCAGTTCCTGACGGAAGCGGTGATGCTTTCGGTGGTCGGCGGGCTGGCCGGGATCGCCCTGGCGCTGATCGTCGGCGGTGTGCTGATCCTCAGTGAAGTCGCTGTCGCGTTCTCTTTGATAGCGGTGCTCGGCGCCTTCGGCTGCGCCCTTGTCACCGGTGTTGTCTTCGGCTTCATGCCGGCCCGCAAAGCTGCCCGACTCGACCCGGTCACGGCCCTTACCAGTGAATGATCTCTCCATGAAGCCGCAACTGAGTTTACTGACCCTTTGCCTGCTGCTCGGCGCCTGCGGCACGCCCGCCCAGCGTCCGGACAGCGGCATCCAGCCGCCCTCTTCGTGGCAATCGCCGCACACGCAAAACGCCACCCGCAGCAACCTGCACTGGTGGACGCAATTCGGCAGCCCGCAGCTGGATCAGCTGATTAAACAGGCGCGGGTCGGCAGTTACGACCTGGCCGCCGCCATCGCACGAGTGCGCCAGGCGCAAGCCGAAACGGTGGTTGCCGCAGGTTCGCAGTTACCCGAAGTCAAGGGTGCCCTGAACGCCAATCGGCAAAAACTGCTACGCGGCAACGGTTACAGCCAGCTTGATGCCGACAGCGATAACAAGGCCGTCGATTACTTCAACGCCAGCCTCAGCGCCAGTTACGAAATCGATTTCTGGGGCGGTCAACGGGCTTCCCGTGACAGCGCGCAATTCGCGCTGCAGGCCAGCGAGTTCGATCAGGCGACCGTGGAATTGACGCTGCTCAGCGGCGTCGCCAATACCTACGCGCAGGCCTTGTCGCTGCGTGAGCAAAGCCGCATCGCGGAGCTGAACCTGGCCAACGCGCAGAACGTGTTGAAACTGGTGCAGACGCGTTTTGATTCGGGCTCGGCAACGGCCCTGGAACTGGCGCAGCAGAAGAGCCTGGTGGCGGCGCAGCAACGGCAATTGCCGCTGGTGCAGCAACAGGCTCAGGACGCTTTGATCGGTCTGGCCGCCCTGCTCGGCCGGCCGGTTCAGGAACTGGCGCTGGGTCAGGAACGCTTCGATCAGCTGTCATGGCCGACCATCGCGGCGGGCGCGCCCAGCGAACTGCTCACCCGCCGCCCGGACATCGCCCGCGCCGAAGCGCAACTGGCCGCCGCGCAAGCCGACGTCACCGTCGCCCGCGCGGCGATGCTGCCGAAGGTCACGTTGAGCGCCGAACTCGGCTCGGGCGCGGATCGTGCGGCGGACATGCTGCGCAATCCTTTCTACAACCTCACCGCCGGATTGCTTGCGCCGATCTTCAACAACGGTCGCTTGGGCGCCGAGCGCGACAAAGCCACGGCCCGCCAGGAAGAACTGCTGGAGACCTATCGCGGGGCGATCATCAACGGCTTCGCCGACGTGGAAAAAGCCCTCAACAGCATTCGCGGACTGGATGCGCAGCGCCAGTGGCAAAGCGAGGAACTGAACCAGGCGCAGACCGCCTTCAATATCGCGCAAAGCCGTTACCAGGCCGGGGCCGAGGATTTGCTGACGGTGCTGGAAACCCAGCGCACGTTGTATGCGGCGCAGGATTTGAATGTGCAGCTGCGGTTGTCGCGGTTGCAAGCGAGTATTGCGCTGTACAAAGCGTTGGGGGGCGGGTGGCAGGTTTTGTGATTTGAGTCGTCAGGAGGGCCTCTTCGCGGGCAAGCCTCGCTCCTACAGGTATAAATGATGCCCTTGCAGGAGCGAGGCTTGCCCGCGAAGAACGATAACTCGGTCTACCGGTTTAACTGGTAATCGGCTTGGCCTTCAAATGCCGCGCATACCAAGGCCGCTGCGGCACTTTGCGGAACAGGTCCGCCAACTTTTTCTCGTCTTCGCCAAAGGTAATGCGCAGCGCCAGCTTCATGGTTTCCGGGTCCATTTCAACCGACTTGCCGGTCTGCAACCCCGGCGTCGTGCTGCAGCCATGGGTGCTCGGTCCGAGCCACGGGTCATCCACCTCGACCCAACGCCCCGGCGCAAACCACGCCACGCCATTGACCTCCTGCCGACTGACCTCCCCCGGATGAAAACGCTCGTGCGCACGGAACCAGTCTTCCAGACGATCATCGATCCAGCCGTGGAAATGCCAGAACACCGGGTTCACGTGGGAGGAAAACGGGTCGCCGAGGAAGTCGTTTTCCGGCGCATACCAGCGCGCAGAGAAGTCTGACGGATCCCGGGCGAACGGCACCGGCTGGCCATTGGATGGATCACGCGGCACCGAGGCCCAGCGCATGTGCAGCCAGTCGTGTAGCCCTAACTCGACCTCCGAACCGAACTGACCCAGGGTCAGCTTCGACAGGTAACGCGGATCACGGTAGCGCGACTCCCAGACCTGGAAGTTGCTGTGATACGTCTCGGCCGTCTTGATGTCGCTGACCCATTGCGAATATTCGGCGTCGTCGTCGGCCAGCCAGGTCGGCGGCAGCGCGGTGCCGTCGTGGTTGTCGCAGTAATTGGCGAAGCCGATGCGATCGCGGGCCAGTTCCGGCTGCGGCAATGGAAAATGCTGCCACGACGGCAAGTCCTGCATCGACCGCGCCGTGCCCAGCATGTGCCGGTGCATGAAGAAAAAGTCCACGCCCGAGCCATTGCGATCTTTGCGGGCGCCACGGGCATCGCGCTCCTTGTCCCGCGGTCCGGGTTGCCAGCCGATGCCACGCAGGGCGTTGCGCTTGTCTTCGGACAGCGTGTGCCACTTGTCCCGCGAGGCATGCCAGAGCTGGTGAAACAGTCGATGTTCGGCGGACACCAGCCACGCCAGCAGCGACGCATTGAGACCGGCGCGCTCGCGGGCCTCGGGGAACACCCGTTTGACGGCGATGAAGCGATTGTCTTGCGCGGTCATCATCAGCGGGCGATCGAGATTCAACACCCGGCCGCTAAGCGTGCCGCTGCCGGCATTGCCGAAACCGGCCCAGACTTCGTCCAGCGACATACTGAATTCGTAATCCGGTGTGCCGTTGGCGGCGTTGGCACTGACTAGCCGCCAGCTCAACTCGGCCGGTTTGGCTTCCGCCAGATCGCCCAGCACCCGGTAGCGCGGTTCATCGTTGGAGCGCAGACGCTGGGCGGTGTCGAGGAACCCGATCAAGCCGCGTCCTTTGTGGCCAACGTCGAGAAACACTTCCAGCCCGTCCCGTGGCAGGCCTTCGATACCGGCGTCACGTCCTTCGAAACGAATCTGCCAGACGCCGCGCAGGGTATTCGCCAAATGCTGACCGGCGACATCCGCCACATCGAATGAAGCTTCGCCGGGGGTGATCGTCGGATCCGGTTTCGTCCATTCGCGATGCCCATAAAAAGCCGCAGGCACGGCGGCGCCGGTCAGCGCCAGGCCTGCCATGAACCATCGTCGAGAAATCGTCATTGCCCTACCTGTGTCAGCCATGAAGCAGGCTTTATCCAAGCTAGAACGTTTGTTGCCTCCGAAAATTTAAAAGCTTCGCGGGCGAGCCTCGCTCCTACAGGTCCTGCATTAACCTGTAGGAGCGAGGCTTGCCCGCGAAGAGGCCAGCACAAACAACTAAATTCCTTGATCGGTCATTCGTTCTTCCCAGATAGCAAAGGCCCCTGCGCCCGCACCGGGGCGGCGAACCTGACTGAGATGGCAATGACAAAACCACGTTCGAAAAAGGCTCTCTACATCGGCCTGCCGCTGGCCCTGGCGATCAGTGCCGGGGCAGGCTATGCGGCTTGGGATTACTGGTTCAAAGACAATCCCGGTTACCCGGTCAACGTCATGAAACAGGCCGATGAGCTGCAAGAGCGCATCCTCACCTTCGACAGCCACGTCACCGTCCCGCTGGACTTCGGCACCGCCGGCAATGAAGCGGACAAGGACGGCACCGGTCAATTCGACCTGGTCAAGACCGGCCGCGGTCGCCTGTCCGGCGCGGCTTTGACGATTTTCGGCTGGCCGGAAATCTGGAACGGTGCCAACGCCCCGCACCGCCCCACCGCCGGTTTCGTCGACGAAGCCCGGTTCGAGCAGGAAACCCGCTACAAAATCATCAGCACCCTGGTTCGCGACTTCCCCAACCAGGTCGCCATCGCCTACACCCCGGACGATTTCCGCCGCCTGCACGGCGAAGGCAAGTTCGCGATCTTCATGAGCATGCTCAACGCCTACCCGCTGGGCAACGACCTGAACGCCCTGGACATGTGGGCCGCTCGCGGCATGCGCATGTTCGGTTTCAGTTACGTGGGCAACAACGCCTGGGCCGATTCGTCCCGACCGCTGCCGTTCTTCAATGATTCGCGAGACGCCCTCGGCGGCCTTTCAGACATCGGCAAACAAGCGGTGCATCGCCTCAACGATCTGGGCGTGATCATCGACGTCTCGCAGATGTCGACCAAAGCCCTGGAGCAAGTCGCCCGGTTGAGCCGCACCCCGATGGTCGCCTCGCACTCGGCACCGCGCGCCCTGGTGGACATCCCGCGCAACCTCAGCGACCAGGAAATGCAGCTGATCAAAAACAGCGGCGGCGTGGTGCAGATTGTTGGCTTCCCGACCTACATCCGCCCGTTGAGCCAGGCCACCCAGGACAAACTCAACGCCCTGCGCGCACGCTTCGACCTGCAACCGTTGCAAGGCCTGGAGATGGCACTGATGCCGGGCGATCCGATCATCACCGTCTGGTCCGAACAGCGTTTCGGCGAGTACGCCAGCCAGCTCTACGCCATCGTCGACGAAGAACCAAAAGCCACCCTCAAGGACTACGGTGACGCGATCGACTATGCGGTGAGGAAAATCGGCATCGACCACGTCGGCATCAGTTCCGACTTCAACGACGGCGGCGGTCTGGATGGCTGGAAGGATGTCAGCGAAGCCCGCAACGTGACGGCCGAGCTGATCAGTCGCGGCTACAGCGAGGCCGATATCGCCAAGCTCTGGGGCGGGAACTTCCTGCGTGTCTGGGACCAGGTACAGAAGTCGTCCAGACCGGTGGCAAAAAACTGATGCCCTCTTTTGCAAAAGCGAACCGAGTTCATGACTAACCGCCGTTCATTCCTCAAGCAGGCCGGTATTCTCGCCGCTGGCCTGCCCCTGAGTGCTGCCGTGAATCTGCCGGCGCTGGCCGCCAACCCAACGCCGCTGCCCAAGGACAAATGGGCACAATTGCGTGGGTTGTTCGACCAGGATCCGGACTACCTGCACTTCGCCAACTTTCTGGTGACGTCCCACCCACGGCCGGTGCGAGAGGCGATTGAACGCCACCGCGCCAACCTCGACCGCAACCCGGGCCTGGCGATGGACTGGGACCTGGGCGAAACCGAAAAGCGCGAGCAAGCGGTTCGCGTCTGGGCCGGCCGCTATCTCAAGGCCAAGCCTGAGCAGATCGCGCTGACCGGCAGCACCACCGAAGGCCTGTCGCTGATCTACGGCGGCATCCATGTGCGCCCGGACCAGGAAATTCTCACCAGCGAACACGAACACTACGCCACCAACTACGCCTTGGGTTACCGCCAGCAGAAGGACGGGGTCAAGGTGCGCAAGCTCAAGCTGTTCGAGAACAGCCACACCGTGTCGGCGGATGAGGTGCTGGGCTCGATCGCCAAAGGCATCCGCCCTGAAACCCGCGTACTGGGCATGACCTGGGTGCAGTCCGGCAGCGGCGTGAAACTGCCGATCGGCGAGATCGGCAAACTGGTTGAGGAGCAGAATCGCAACCGCGAGGAAAAGGACCGCATCCTGTATGTGGTCGATGGCGTGCACGGGTTCGGCGTCGACGACCTCGATTTCCCCGACATGCACTGCGACTTCTTTATCGCCGGTACCCACAAATGGATGTTCGGCCCGCGCGGCACCGGGATCATCTGCGCCCGTTCCGCTGAGCTCAAGGATGTGACGCCGACGATTCCGACCTTCTCCGAAGCGACCACGTTCTCGACCATCATGACCCCCGGCGGTTATCACAGCTTCGAACACCGCTGGGCCCTGGACGAAGCGTTCAAGCTGCACCTGGAGTTGGGCAAGGCCGAGGTGCAGGCGCGCATCCACGCCCTCAATACCTATGCGAAAAACCGGCTGCTGGAGCATCCGCAGATCGAACTGGTCACGCCAAAGAGCCCGGACCTGTCGGCCGGTTTCACCTTCTTCCGGATCAAGGACCGCGACTGCGAAAAAGTCGCCGTGCAGTTGATGGAGAACCGTGTGGTCTGCGACTCGGTGGACCGCGATGTCGGCCCGGTGATCCGCATCGCACCCGGCCTGCTCAACACCGAGAACCACATCGACCGCTTCATGGCCTTGCTGAGCAAGATCGCCTGACGCCGTACCCTGTGGGAGCGGGCTTGCTCGCGAATGCGGTGTGTCTGCTGAGTATCTGTCGCCTGACACACCGCATTCGCGAGCAAGCCCGCTCCCACAATTGATCTTGCATGATTCCAGTTTTTTCTTTGAACGAGACACCTCATGAACAGTAATTCACTAACCCTGCCACTCAAGGCCCTGGCCCTGACCGCACTCATGGCCGGTCTGCTGCCAACCGCCGCCCAGGCAGCCACCGCCCCGCAACCCGGCAAAGTGTTCAAGGACTGCCGCGACTGCCCGGAAATGGTCGTGCTGCCCGCCGGCACCTTCACCATGGGCACGCCGGATGATGAGGTCGGGCGCGAACCCGACGAAAGTCCGATGCACGAAGTGACCTTCGCCAAGCCGTTCGCCATGAGCCGCTTCCAGGTCACCGCCGGTGAATGGGACAGCTACGTGCGCGAGAGCGGTGTGACCATCGCCAACGGTGATACCCGGCCGGGTCGTGAATGCGTCGCCAGCAAGCCGCGTTATCCACAAGGCCCGCGTCAGCCGGCGGTGTGCATGAACTTCGATGACGTGAAGAACTACGTCGCCTGGCTCTCGAAGAAGACCGGGCAGAAGTACCACATGGTCAGCGAAGCCCAGCGTGAATACGCCGCTCGCGGCGGCACCAAGGGTCCGTTCCCCTTCCCGTTCGATGAAGGCAAGGAATACAGCATCAGCAAACACGCCAACACCTACGGGCCGGCAGACGGTTACAGCTTCAGCTCGCCGGTCGGCAGCTATGCACCGAATGCGTTTGGCATGTACGACATGCACGGCAATGTCTACGAATGGGTCGAAGACTGCGAACACCCGAACTACGTCGGTGCACCCACCGATGGCAGCGCCTGGGTAGAACCCAATTGTGAAGCCGTGCGCATTCGTGGCAACGACTGGGGCGAAGCGCCGGTGTTCTCCCGCTCGGGCAACCGCAACAGCCAGTACCCGCAAGAGCGTGGCGACTGGATGGGCTTCCGCGTCGTGCGCGACCTCTAACCCAAGACTGGTGTGCTCTCTGTAGGAGCTGTCGAGTGAAACGAGGCTGCGATCTTTTGACTTTGTTTTTTACAAGCAAGATCAAAAGATCGCAGCCTCGTTTCACTCGACAGCTCCTACAGGGTGGTGTGTGAAGCCGCCAGTCGGCCAGGTTGTAAATTAAGCCTGCGATCAGACGTTCTACTGGGTATCTGCCTTTATACCCAAGGAACTGTCTTCCATGACCCAGCCTCCCCGTGGCGCCATCGGCGAGTTGTTCGCCCTGTTGAAACCGTTTCGACTCATCGTCGCCGCGTCCATTTTCCTGGGCATGGTCGGCGGCTTGAGCGTCACGGTGCTGCTGGCGACCATCAACAACGCCCTGCATTCGGACACCGGCCTGACCCAAGGCGTGGTCGCCTTGTTCGCCGGCCTTTGCGTGCTGGCGCTGCTGAGCTCGATCTGTTCGGACATCGGTACCAACTATGTCGGCCAGCACATCATCGCCAGGCTGCGTAAACAGCTCGGTGAAAAAGTCCTGTCGGCGCCGATCGAACAAATCGAACGTTATCGCAGCCATCGGTTGATTCCGGTGCTGACCCACGACGTCGACACCATCAGCGACTTCGCCTTCGCCTTCGCGCCGCTGGCGATTTCCCTCACCGTGACCCTGGGTTGCATGGGTTACCTGGCGATTCTGTCGTGGCCGATGTTCCTGATCATGGTCGCCGCGATCCTGATCGGCACGGCGATCCAGGCCTACGCCCAGAGCAAGGGTGTGCAGGGTTTCATGGCCGCCCGTGACGCGGAAGACGAACTGCAAAAGCACTACAACGCGATTGCCGATGGCGCCAAGGAACTGCGCATCCACCGCCCGCGCCGCCAGCGCATGTTCGTTTCGGGGATCAAGGCCACGGCCGAATTCATTTGCAAGACCCAGGTGCGCTCGGTCAACACCTTCGTGATCGCCAAGACCTTCGGCTCGATGCTGTTCTTCGTGGTCATCGGCCTGGTGCTGGCGCTGCAATCCTTCTGGCCAAGCGCCGACAAGACCGTGATGAGCGGCTTTGTGCTGGTGCTGCTGTACATGAAAGGTCCGCTGGAGCATTTGATCAGCACGTTGCCGATTGTCAGCCGCGCGCAGATTGCTTTCCGCCGGATCGCCGAATTGTCCGAGCAGTTTTCCACTCCTGAGCCGCACTTGCTGCTCAGCGATCAGGGCAACGTCCAGCAAGCCGTGCACGAACTGAAACTGGCCGATGTGCGTTTCGCCTTCCCGGCTGTCGAAGGTGCCGCGCCCTTCCAGCTCGGGCCGGTCAACCTGACGATCAAGCAGGGCGACATCACCTTTATTGTCGGTGAGAACGGTTGTGGCAAGACCACCCTGATCAAGTTGCTGCTGGGCTTGTACACGCCGCAACAGGGCGAGATCCGGGTCAACGGCGAGGCCATCGATGCGAAGAATCGTGATGACTACCGCCAATTGTTCACCACGATCTTCGCTGACTATTACCTGTTCGATGACGTGGTGCAGGGCGACACGCACATCCCCGAGGACGCGAACAAATACCTGCAACGCCTGGAAATCGCACACAAGGTCAGCGTCAAGGACGGCAATTTCACCACCACCGACCTGTCCACCGGCCAGCGCAAGCGCCTGGCATTGGTCAATGCCTGGCTCGAAGAGCGCCCGGTGCTGGTGTTCGATGAATGGGCGGCCGACCAGGACCCGACCTTCCGCCGGATTTTCTATACCGAGCTGCTGCCGGACCTCAAGCGCCTGGGCAAGACCATCATCGTGATCTCCCACGATGACCGCTACTTCGATGTAGCCGACCAGTTGGTGCGCATGGAAAGCGGCCGGGTCGTCACCGAACTCGCCCCTGCCTGATAAATCGTACCTGTAGGAGCCAGGCTTGCCGGCGAAGGCGATCTTGAGGGCGCCTTCGTCGGCAAGCCTGGCTCCTACAAAAGCCACTCTGCCCCCATCGTTTTTTCTTTCTGAAAATTATTTGACGGGTTTCTTTCCGGTTTTACGTTCGTGCCGCGTCTAATAATCATTCTTATTAACAAAAACTCTGCACAACACTTTTCAGGAGCTCAGGTAAGTAATGCGACCTCAACCACGCCGCACACCTCTCGCGCTGGCCGTACAGCGCCCGACTTTGCATCGCACCCTGTTCACCAGCGTACTGCTGACCGCCACCTTGCTGGGGAGCTCGATGGCCAATGCTGCACCTGTAAAAGTGAATATCGCCGTACAGCCGCTTTCCAACGCACTGACCGAGCTGGGCATGCAGACCAATCTGCAGATCCTCTACAGCCCTGACCAGGTCGCCGGCATCAAATCCCGTGCAGTGTCCGGTTCGCTGGAGCCGTCCGAGGCCCTGAGCGCCCTGCTCAAAGGCACCGGCATTTCGTTCCAGATCAATGGCAACAGCGTCACCCTGGTATCGGGCGGCGGTTCGGGTTTGCAACTGGGCGCGACCACGATTTCCGGCCAGGCCCTGGGCCTGACCACTGAAGACACCGGTTCCTACACCACCGGCGCCACCACCACCGCGACCAAGCTGCCGCTGACCCTCCGCGAAACACCGCAATCGGTGACCGTGGTGACCCGCCAGCAAATGGACGATCGTGGCGTCACCAGCGTTGCCGACGCGTTGCGCAACACGCCCGGCGTCACGTCGCAGAAGTACGACAGTGACCGGACCGAGTTTTCCGCCCGTGGTTTTGCCATCACCAACTTCCAGTACGACGGCGTCAACATTCCTTACGACGGCGTTTACGGCGAAAACCCGAACAACAGCGACGATGCAGCCAGCCTCGACCACATCGAGGTCATCAAAGGCGCTACCGGCCTGATGACCGGTGCCGGTGACCCGTCCGCCACCGTCAACCTGATCCGCAAGAAACCGACCAAGGACTTCAAGGCCTCGGTCAGCGCCACCGCAGGCTCCTGGGACAACTACCGCACCGAAGGCGACATCTCCGGTTCGCTGACCGATTCGGGCAACGTGCGCGGGCGCTTCGTGGGTGCCTACCAGGACAAAGGGTCGTACATCGACCACTACACCCAGAAAAAAGACATCTACTACGGCATCCTTGAAGCCGACCTGACCGACGACACCCTGCTGACCTTTGGCGTCGACAAGTCCAGCGCAACGCCGCGCGGCAGTTCGTGGACCGGTAACGCGCCGTACTTCACCGATGGCAGCCGTACCGACTTCTCGCGTAGTTTCAACCCGGGTGCCAACTGGAGCCGTCGTGATTTCGACAGCGTCACCTATTTCTCGTCGCTGGAACAGGCACTGGCCAATGACTGGAAATTCAAGGCCAGCTTCGACCAGAAAACCACCGATCACGATACCCAACTGGCCTCGGCCAGCGGTGGTTCCGCCGACCCTGTCACGGGCGTAGGCAATTTCCTTTACTGGGGTCGCTGGGAAGGCCATCGCGTACAGAACAGCGCGGACGTAAACGTCTCCGGTCCATTTTCCCTGGGTGGTCGCGAGCATGAATTGGTGGCGGGCTTCATGGCTTCCCACTCGCGTCAGACCGGTGCGACCTACGACACCAGCGCTTTCTCAGAGGTGCCGGGCAGCATCTTTGACTGGAACGGTCACCTGCCGAAACAGGAGTTCCCGAAAAACGGCAAGTACGAACGCACTCAGAGCCAGAACGGGCTTTACCTGGCCACACGCCTGCGTCCGACCGACGACCTGTCGTTCATCCTCGGCAGCCGTCTGAGCACCTTCAAGTACAACGAAGACTACACCTACTATCCAGGCGCCACCCAGACCGACACCCACGCCAGCTACAAGGAACACGGCGTCGTTACACCGTACGCCGGTGTGGTCTATGACCTGAACGATGTGTACTCGGTCTACGCCAGCTACACCAAGATCTACCAGCCGCAAATCTACAAGGACGTGACCGGTTCGACCCTCAAGCCTGTTGAAGGCGACAGCTACGAAACCGGCATCAAGGCGGCTTACTTCGAAGGCAAGCTGAACGCCAGCTTCGCCTTGTTCCAGATCGAGCAGGACAACGTCGCGCAATACGTCACCACCGACGTAGGCACCGGCCAGGACGTCTATAAAGCCATCTCCGGCGCCACCACCAAAGGTGTGGAAATGGAACTGGCGGGCGAACTGGCAGATGGCTGGAACGTGACTGCCGGCTACACCTATGCCCGTACCCGCGACGAGGACGAACAACGTATCTTCGGTTTCCCGCTGGCCTCCAGCAAACCGGAACACGTGGTGCGTACGTTCACCACCTACCGTCTGCCCGGCGCATTGGACCAGGTCACCATCGGTGGCGGCGTCAGCTGGCAGAGCGCGTTCTACGGCCAGAGTTTCAGCCCGAACGTGGGTAATGGCACAAGCGGCAGCACCATGCTCAAACAAGGTGGCTACACCCTCGTGGACCTGATGACCCGTTATCAGTACGACGAACACCTGAGCTTCACCGCCAACGCCTACAACGTCTTCGACAAGAAGTACATGTCGGGCCTGGGCAACTTCGGCACCACGTTCTACGGCGAGCCGCGCAACCTGCAGATCACCGCGAAGTATGATTTCTGAGTCGTGAGCTGAACTGAAAAATGCCCGTGTCGTGAGATGCGGGCATTTTTTTTGGGCCAGGGATTTGTGTTGAGCATTAGTCCGCCTTCGCGGGCAAGCCTCGCTCCTACAGGTCCTGCACTAACCCTGTAGGAGCGAGGCTTGCCCGCGAAGGCAATTGTCGCTTCAACAGAAATCCCCCCGACCGGCCACAAAAAAACCGCCACCCCCGACTCAGGCATGGCGGTTTTTTCATTTCAAGTCAGATCCGCGAACGCACCCACCCCGCCACTTCCGAGTGAATCCCTTCCACTTCCCCCAACAACCCCGCCATCCGCATGAAGTCATGGGTCATCCCCGGCTGCTCCAGCAACGTCACCTCATTCCCCGCCGCGCGCAACCGATCGGCATACGCCAGCCCTTCGTCACGCAACGGATCATGCCCGGCCAGGTACACCAGCGCCGGCGCCACGCCCGACAGATCCGCCGCCAGCAACGGCGAGCAACGCCAATCCGCCAGGTCCTCCGGCGTGCGCCCGTAATGCGCGTAGAACCAGTCCAGCGTCGGCGTCTCCAGCAAATAGCCTTCGGCGAAATCACGATGGGAGGCACGCTGGGTGGTTGCGTCCGTCACCGGGTACAGCAGCACTTGCGCCTTGGGTTTCAACACCAGTTCCCCAGGCTCACGCACGGCCATGATCGACAACACCGTGGCCAGTGTCGCGCCCACGCTGTCGCCGACCAGCGCCACCCGGTTCGCATCCAGCCCTCGCGCCGCGCCTTCGCGCACCAGCCAGTTGCCGGCATCGCAGGCGTCCTGCACCGGTGTCGGGAAACGCCACTCCGGCGCCAGTCGATAATCGACGGTCAACAAGGCAAAGCCGCCTTGCGAGGCCAGTCGCCGGCAAAGCGCATCATGGGAATCCAGGCTGCCGACCACATAGCCGCCGCCATGGAAATACAACACCACCGGCTGCAAGCTCTCGCCTGCTTGCCCTGCGCGATACAGCCGCGCCGACAAGCTGTGGCCGTCCCGCGCAGCAATGGTGAAGTTTTCGCAGGCCACGCTGTCCAGCGGCACGTCGAGAAATCCGGAAGAGGCTTCAAAATCGATCCGTGCCTGTTGGGGTGACTGTTCATGCATCGCACGACTTTTGCCGGTCATCCGGCCGAACTCGGCGAGTTCGAGAAATGCTTCAAGTTCTGGCAACACGGCCATGGGACGAATCCTTCTACCTAAATTGGTTTGCTTATGTAGGAGCTGTCGAGAGAAACGAGGCTGCGATCTTTTGATCTTGATCTTGATCTTTAAAAACAAGATCAAAAGATCGCAGCCTCGTTTCACTCGACAGCTCCTACAGGGGGCCTTGTGGTGCTTCCGTTATGCGATTGCCAGGCGACGCTCCAGCAGGTCCTCAAGCTCGTCGAGGAGTTCGTCACCGCGCAACAGCTCGTAATGCACGCCAGCCAACAAGCGATCAACGCCATGACTGCCGACCTGAGCCTCGAACACCCGGCGTTCGTCGTCGCGCTCAGCCACCCACCAGCGATGAGTCGAGGCCTGGATCGCCGGCAGTTGCCGATGCGCCAGCGCCAGTTGCTTGAGACGTGAGCCGGTGGCGAAGATCTGCGTGAGTTCCCCCGCACCCAATGCGGCTTGTTCATTGGAACCGTGCAACGCTGCTTCGATGACGGCAGTGGAGCCCTCACGCTCACTCAAGCCAGCGGCTTTCAGCGCGATCAACGCCTGAGCCTCATCAGCCGGCAAACCGAGCACAAACTTCAGGAAGTCACCGAGGTCCTCGCGCCAGTCCCCCGCCTCTGCGGTGCCAGCCACGTAACTGTCAACCAACCCGGCAAACGCCACGCTTTCACCCTGGCTTTCCAGCTCATGGGCAACCAACTGCGTCAACGCACCGCCCAACGACCAGCCCAGCAAGTAATACGGCCCTTTGGCCTGCTGACTGCGAATCCGTGCCGCATAGGCTTGCGCCATGGCCAGCAGCGATTCGTCCTGCCAGTGCGGGTCAAGCAGCATGCGGCATTGCACGCCGTACACCGTGCGTCGACCTTCCAGTCGGCGGGCCAGCGGTTCGTAGTCGAACACCGTGCCGAAACCGGCGTGCAGGCAGAACAGCGCCGGCACGTTCGGGATCCGCGCATTCAGCGCCAGCAAGGGGTCCGGCGCTGCTGCAACGGGCTCGGCAGCCTGATAACCACTGAGCTCGGCAATGCACGGTTTCTGCATCAGATCCCGCAGCTTCAACTCAAAGCCCAGTTGTGGCTGGCTACGCACCCGCGAGATGACTTTCAGCACCTGCAACGAGTCGCCGCCCAGTTCGAAGAAGTTGTCGTCGATGCCGACTTGCGGCACGCCGAGCACTTCTTGCCAGATCGCCGTCAGCGCCGCTTCCAGATCGTTGCGCGGCGCACGATAACCGCCGAGCGCCCATTCAGGCGTCGGCAGTGCGCGACGATCAAGCTTGCCGTTGGCCGACAGCGGGAAGCGCTCCAGCACCATGATCCGCGCCGGCACCATGTAATCGGGCAGTTGCGCTTGCAGTTCAGACTTCAAGCGCCGATCCAGCCCGACCGCACCGGCCGCCACCACGTAACCGACCAATTGCTTGCCGGTCGGCGTGTCGTGCACCACCACGGCGGCATCCTGCACGCCGACGCACTCACGCAGACGTGCTTCGATTTCGCCCAGTTCGATGCGGAACCCACGGATCTTCACTTGCTGGTCAAGCCGCCCCAGGTAGTCAATCAACCCGCATTCACGCTGGCGCACCAGGTCGCCGGTGCGGTACATGCGGCCACCGGCCTCGAACGGATCGGGGATGAACCGTTCGGCGCTCATGCCGGGACGCTGGTGATAACCGCGCGCCAGGCATTCTCCGCCCAGGTACAACTCGCCGCTGACACCGACCGGCAACGGATTGAGGTCGGCATCCAGCACGTACAAGCCACGCCCGGCCACACCGCGCCCGATCGGCGCGTACGCCGCGTCGCAGGTTTCGCTGACTTCGGCACGCCACAACAGCGGCGTGACCACGGTTTCGGTCGGGCCATAACCGTTGACCAGACGCTGCGGACGCAAGGCGCGTTTGACCTGCTCGAAGCTGGCCTCCGGCACCGCATCGCCGCCAAAGCAATACACCTCGACCGCCGGCGGATTGCCCAGACGCTCAGCCACTTCGGCCATCTGTTGCAGGTAGGCCGGCGGGAAGCAGGCGACGGTGACGCCGTGACGCTGCATCACTTCGAGGGTTTGTTCCGGGGTCCACAGGCTGTCATCGCGGATCACCAGGCTGCCACCGGCCAACATCACACTCAGCCAGCGCTCCTGCGCACCGTCGAAGGCGAACGACATGAAGTGCAACTCGCGGCTGCGCGGTGCCAGTTCGTAAAGCTCGATGATGCCGCGGCAATGCCGGGCAATCGGTCCGCGCGCCACAGCGACGCCTTTCGGCTGGCCCGTGGAACCGGAGGTGTAAATCAGGTACGCCAGGTGCCCCGGCAACGGATGGGAAACCGGGCACGCAACGTTGTCGGCAACGCTCAACTGATCGAGCAACAGACGTGGCGGACAGTCCGCCGAGGTCAAGCGCTCGCCCAGATCGCTGTCGCACAGCAACAGGCTGGCCGCCGAATCGCTCAGCATGTACGCCAGTCGCTCGGCCGGGTATGCCAGGTCCAATGGCAGATAAGCCGCCCCTGCTTTCAGCACCGCAAGGAACGCAACGATGGTGCGCTCGGAACGCGGCAGCGCCACCGCCACCAGGCTTTCCGGGCCGATACCGCGACCGATCAGTTGCTGTGCCAGACCGTTGGCCTGCGCCTCCAGCTCGGCATAACTGACTTCCCGATCCTCACAGATCAAGGCGATTTTCTGTGGTTGCGCTTTTACGTGTTGATTGAATGCGTGCAGCAAATCAGCGGTGTCATCGGACACCTGCGGCAGACTGAATCGCGCCTCAGGCAAACCAATGTTGCCGAGCAGACACGCAGCATCCTCCGGCAACGCACGCAGCAACCCTTCCAGCTGCGCACGAATCCGCTCGACTTCCACATCACTGAAGCGATCACGCAGGAACAGGTATTCAACTTCCAGGCCTTCTTCATTGGCGCTGACCATCAAGTCCATCGGGAAGTTGGTCACCCCGCCACTGCCGACTTCGGCAAAGCGTAACTCGCCTTCCTCGCCGCCTTTCAAGGCGCGGTCCACCGGATGGTTTTCGAACACGATGATGCTGTCGAACAAGCCCTGCCCACCCTGCCCGGCCCAGCGCTGAATGTCCGACAACGGTGTGTGTTCGTAGTCGCGGACCATCAGGTTGTAATCCTGCAAGTCGCGCAGCCACTCGCCCAGCGGCTGTTGCGGGTCAAGGGTCTGGATCACCGGCAAGGTGTTGATGAACAGGCCGAGCATGTCTTGAGCACCGGCGAGACCGGTCGGACGTCCCGCCACCGTGGCGCCAAACGCGACGCTGCGCTGGCCGCTGTGACGTTGCAGCAACAGCAGCCACGCGCCTTGCACCAGCGTGTTCAGGGTCACTCGTTGACGTTTGGCGAAGCTGTGCAATTTGCGCGTCGCTTCGGCGTCGAGGTTGCTGTACATCACGCCGTGACCGGAACCTGCGGCACCGGAAGCCTTGGCCAGAATGGTCGGTTCTTCAAGCAACGCCAGGCGCTCACGCCAGAAGCCTTCGGCTTGCGCACCGTCCTGGCGTTGCAGCCAGGCGATGTAGTCGGCGTAGCGACCGGTCAGGGTCGGCAGGCTGTCGTTGTGGTACAGGCGCAGCATGTCGCCGAGCAGACGCGAAGCGCTCCAGCCGTCGAGCAACAGGTGATGGTAGATCCAGATCATCTGGTAACGGTCATCGCCCAGACGCACCAGGATGAAACGCATCAACGGCGGGCAGCTCAGGTCGAAGCCCTTGGCCTGTTCCGCAGCCGCCAGTTCGCTCAGCGCCTGTTCGGTGTCGGAGCGCTCCCGCCAGTCGAGCTCTTCAATCGGCAACTCGACATCGGCAAACACCGCTTGCAGCGGATCGGCCAACCCATCGCGCCAGCGGAACGCTGCACGCAGCACTTCATGACGCGCAACCAATGTCTGCCAGGCTGCGCGGAAACGCGACACCTGCAAACCGTCCACCGCCACGCTCAACTGGTTGACGTAGGGGTTGAGTTCCGGTGAATCGAGGCAGTGGAACAACATGCCTTGCTGCATCGGCGACAGCGGATACAAGTCTTGCAGCCCCTCACGAGCCGCGATGTCGATGTGCGGCACCAGCGAGAACGCCTCGACTTTTGGCGTTTCAATCAATGTTGCTTCCCGGCTGCCGGCCACAGCGGCCAAAGCACGAATGGTCTGCTGTTCAAACAATTGCTTCGGACTGAACACCAGCCCGCGCTGCCCGGCACGGCTCACCGCTTGCAGCGAGATGATCGAATCACCGCCCAGCTCGAAGAAGTTCTCGGTGACACCCACCGACTCCAGCCCCAGCAGTTCCTGCCAGATCTCCACCAACAAGGCTTCGGCGGGCGACCCGGCGGCCACGTGATCGTGATTCTGCCGCGTGGCTTCCGGCGCCGGCAGGCCTTGGCGATCAAGCTTGCCGTTCGGCGTCAGCGGCAACGCCGCCAGGCACATCAGATGCGCCGGCAGCATGTGCGCCGGCAGACGGCTGCGCAGGTGAGCCGTCAGCGCTTCACGCAGATCCTGCTCGTCGGCGAGCGGATCGCGTGGCACCACGTAACCGACCAACTGGCGGCTCACCGGCCCTTCGCGGTCGATCACGAACGCTTCACGCACGCCTTCGTGTTCGAGCAGGCAGGCTTCGATTTCGCCGAGTTCGATACGGAAGCCGCGAATCTTCACTTGCTGGTCGATGCGGCCGAGGTATTCGACGACGCCGTCGGCACGGAATCGCGCGAGGTCGCCACTGCGATACAGACGCGCGCCCGGCACAAACGGATCCGGCACGAAGCGTTCAGCGGTCAGGTCCGGACGTTGATGGTAACCCCGGGCGACGCCCTCGCCGCCCAGGTACAACTCGCCCGCGACGCCCACCGGCAACGGCTGCAAACCACCGTCCAGAATGTAGGCACTGCGGTTGCCCACCGGCCGGCCAATCGGCATGAACGCCGAGTCGAATTCGGTATCCGGATACGCCAGCCAGATCAGCGGGGTGATCACCGTTTCGGTCGGGCCGTAGCCGTTGATCAGGCGCTTGGGTTGCAACACCTGCTGGACTTCATCGAACGCGTGCTTGGCCATGCCCTCACCACACGGGGTGTAAGAACGGATCGGCAAATCACGCCCCGCTTCGCCCATGAATTCGGCGATCTGCCCCAGATAGGTCGGGGTGAAGCAGGCGATGGTGATGCCATGCTTTTCGATCTCGGCGCAGGTGCGCTCCACGCTCCACAACTCGTCGTCACGCGGCATCACCGCCGAACCGAAGACCAGCGGCGTCAGCCAGCGCTCATGGGCGCCGTCGAAGCTGATCGAGGCGAATTGCAGTTCGCGATCGTCCGGGGTCATGCCGTACAACTCGCCGATCGACAGGCAATGCATGGCCAACGGACCATGGGCCACGCTGACGCCTTTCGGCCGCCCGGTGGAGCCCGAGGTGTAAATCAGGTACGCGAGGTTTTCGCCGCAGGTCAGGTTGACCGGGTTGGTTTCCGGCAGTTGCTCCAGCGGCTCTCGGTCGATTTCCAGCACCGGCAGGCCTTCGGGCAACGGCAGTTTTTCCCGCAGCCACGATTGGCTGATCATCAGCGCGATGCCGCTATCTTCCATCAGGTAACGCAGGCGTTCCGTCGGGTACGCCGGGTCCAGTGGCACGTAGGCGCCGCCGGCCTTGAGGATCGCCAGCAGGCCGACGATCATTTCCGGCGAACGCTGCATGGCCAGGCCGACCCGCACTTCGGGGCCGATGCCCAGAGCGCGCAGGCGGTGGGCCAATTGGTTGGCGCGACGGTTTAGCTGGTCGAAGCTCAATTCCAGATCGTTGAAGATCAGCGCGGTGGCGGCCGGGCGGATGTCCGCTTGTGCCTCGATCAACTGATGCACGCAGAGCGGGTTTTCCGCCGCCGTGAACGCCGGGTTCCACTCCACCAATTGTTGTGCACGTTCCGGCGCGGTCAGCAGGTCCAGCTCACTCAACGCCGCCTGTGGCGCAGTGACCATCGCCGCCAGCAGCGCGGCCAGATGCTCGCTCATGCGGGCAATCGCTTCGCTGCTGAAATGCGCGCACTGGTAGCTCCAGTTCAGGCTCAGCTGACTCTCGGCGGTGGCCGCCAAGGTCAGCGGGAAGTTGGTGCGCTCATGGTTCTGCGGAATCGAGAAGCTCAAACCGGCCGGCGCGCCCTGTTGCAGCGCTTCGGCCACCGGGAAGTTTTCGAACACCAGCAGGCTGTCGAACAGCGGTTCACCAGCACGCCCGGCCCAACGCTGAATGTCACCCAATGCGGTGAATTCATGCTCACGCAATTCCAGATTTTGTGCCTGCAAGCGGGTCAACCACTGGCCGACGCTTTCCACCGCATCCGGGCTGCTGATCACCGGCAAGGTGTTGATGAACAGGCCGAGCTGGCTTTCAGCCCCCGGCAAATCTACCGGCCGCCCTGCCACGGTCGCGCCGAACGCGACGCTGCGTTGACCGCTGTAGCGTTGCAGCAACAACGCCCAGGCACCTTGCACCAACGTGTTGAGGGTGACTTTTTGCTGACGGGCAAACTCGCTGAAGCGCTGGCTGGTGGCAACGTCGAAGGTCTGGCGATGGTCGGCAAATTCCGCCGTCGACAGGTTTTTACTGTCGCCATGGGCCAGGCTCTGCGCCAGCAAGGTCGGGTTGTCGAGGGTCGCCAGTTGCTCGCGCCAGAAGATCTCGTCGGCGTGGGCATCCTGACGTTGCAGCCAGCCGATGTAATCGGCAAAACGCCCGGTCGGTGCCTGCACGTCCTGCCCGGCATAACGCTGCAAGACTTCGCTCAACAGCAGCGAGTTGCTCCAGCCATCGAGCAACAGGTGATGGTGGGTGTAGATCAGTTGCTGACGCTCATCGTCGAGACGCACCAGGGTCAAGCGCATCAGCGGTGCCCGGGTCGAATCGAGCTGCAGGCGTTCACTGTCGATCAGCTGTGCCAGCGCTTCGGCCTGATCGCTGCGGCCGCGCCAGTCGAGGCTGGTCAGCGGCAATTGCAGATGACGATGGACCAGTTGCACCGGCGCCTCGAAGCCATCCGGGAAGTGGAAGCTGCTGCGCAGGATCGGATGGGTGTCGAGCACCGCTTGCCAGGCGCGGCCCAGACGCTCGGCATCGAGGCCACGGGCTTCGACGCTGAGCTGGTTCACGTACGCGCCGGACTCCGACTCGTACAGGCTGTGGAACAACAGGCCGGCCTGCATCGGCGACAGGGGGTACAGGTCTTCGATCTGTGCCGGCGGCACCGGCAGGCCATCGAGTTGCGTCTGGGTCAGGCGCGCCAACGGGAAGTCCGCCGGGGTTACGCCGCCCGCGCCATCGCTCAGGCAATGGGCGATCAGCGCCAGCAACTCGCTTTGATAATCCGCGGCCAGCGCTTCGATTTCCCGTTGGTCGAAACATTCGCGGCTGAAAGTCCAGTCGAGCTTCAGTTCACCGCCATACACCTGGCCGTCCACCGACAGCCAGTTCGGCAACGGTGCGTCCGCCGATTGCGCGGCACCTCTGGATTCCGTGGCCGGTTTGAACAGGGCGTCTTCGGCGAAGCTCTGGTCGAACTGGCCGAGGTAGTTGAAGGTGACGCGTGCTTGCGGCAACGCAGCCAGCGCCGCTTGGGTCGAGGCATCGCCCATGTAGCGCAACAGGCCGTAGCCCATGCCTTTGCCGGGGATTTCGCGCAGTTGCTGCTTGATCGCCTTGATCGAGCCGGCAAGGTCAGCGGTCGGTGTCAGGCGCACCGGGAACAGGCTGGAGAACCAACCGACCGTGCGAGTCAGGTCGATGTCGTCGAACAGCTCTTCGCGACCGTGACCTTCGAGCTGGATCAGCGCCGAGGCGTTGCCGGTCCAGCGGCTGAGGGTGCGCGCCAGCGCGGTCAGCAGCAGATCGTTGACTTGTGTGCGGTAGATCGCCGGTGCCTGTTGCAGCAATTGGCGAGTCTGTTCGCGGTCGAGACCGATGCTGACGCCCTGGCGCAAATGCCCGGCCTGACTGGCTTGGGCATTGGCCGCCGGCAGCGAATCATTCGCTTCGCTCAGCTGCGTTTGCCACCAGTCCAGTTCGCTGGCAGCGGCTTCGGAACGTGCGTACGCGTCAAGTTTGTCGGCCCAGGCCTGGAAGGCGCTGGTCTTCGGTGGCAGCTCTTGCCCTTGGTAAGCGGCTTGCAAATCTTCCAGCAACACCCGCCACGACACACCGTCCACCGCCAAGTGGTGGATCACCAACAGCAACCGCTGGGAACCATCAGCCTGGGCGATCAACGCCACGCGCAGCAACGGCCCGTCTTGCAGGCTGAGGCTGCGCTGCGCTTCGTCGCACACCGATTCCAGCGAGGCCTCGTTGGCGACGCGAGCAGTCCACAGCATGTCGATCACGTCGGCACTGTCGGAACCGACATAACGCGCCGACCATTGGCCGTCAACCTGACTGAAGCGCAAACGCAACGCATCGTGTTGCTTGAGCAGGCGTTGCAATGCGGCTTGCAGGCGGGGCAATTCGAGGGTTTCACGCGGCGTCAGCAGGACGGCCTGGTTCCAGTGCGCGCGTTGAGGAATCGGCTCATCGAAGAACCAGCGCTGGATCGGCGTGAGTTTTTGCACACCGTCCACGGGTCCTTGTTGCGCCAGCGGTGCGGCCTGTTCTTTCACTACCGCAGCCAGCGCTTGCAAAGTCTGCTGCTGGAACAAGTCGCGCGGTTGCAGGCTCAGACCGGCACGACGCGCACGGCTGACCACCTGAATCGAAATGATCGAGTCGCCGCCCAGTTCAAAGAAATTGTCCTGACGCCCGACCTGCTCCACGCCCAACACGTCCTGCCAGATCTGCGCCAGCAGTTGCTCATGTTCGGTTCGAGGAGGCTCGAAAGCGCGTTGGCTGACTTGCACGGTCGGCGCCGGCAGACGTTTGCGGTCAAGTTTGCCGTTGGGACTCAGCGGCATTTGCTCGATCAGCACGGTCTGCGCCGGCACCATGTAATCCGGCAGGCTCGCCAGCAAATGACTTTTCAGGGTTTCGCGCCATGCGCCTTGCTGCTCGGCATCGGCGCTAACCAAAGCGCGATCCTGCGGCACGATGTACGCGACAAGTTGCTTGCCGCTCGGGCCGTCGAGGGCCAACACCACGGCTTCCTGCACGTCGGCGTGTTCTTGCAGGCGCGCTTCGATTTCGCCCAGTTCGATGCGCAAACCGCGAATCTTCACTTGATGGTCGATGCGTCCGCAGTAGTCGATGGCACCATCGGCGCGATAACGCGCCAGGTCACCGGTGCGGTACAGGCGCTCGCCGCTGCCGAACGGATCAACGACAAAACGCTCGGCGGTCAGCGCACCACGACGGTGGTAACCGCGTGCCAGGCCGACGCCACCGAGGTACAACTCGCCCACCGCGCCCAGCGGCAACGGTTGCAGTTCGCTGTCGAGGATGCAGGTGCGCAGGTTGGCGATCGGACGACCGATCGGCACGCTGTCGCGACCTTCTTCGACGCAAGTCCAATGGGTCACGTCGATGGCCGCTTCGGTCGGACCATAGAGGTTGTAGAGATTGGCGTGCGGCAGACTGCGCAAGATCTGGCGTTGCAGCTCCATCGGCAGCGCTTCACCGCTGCAAATGATCCGCTGCAACGAGGTGCAGGCCAGCGCTTCGTCGGCACCGATGAATGCGGAGAGCATCGACGGCACGAAGTGCAGCGTGGTGATCGCCTGCTCGACGATCAACGCGGCCAGGCGTTGCGGATCGCGGTGCTCGCCCGGCGCCGCGATGACCAACGTGGCACCCTTCATCAGCGGCCAGAAAAACTCCCACACCGACACGTCGAAACTGAACGGTGTCTTTTGCAGCACGCGATCGCTCGGCAGCAGGTTGTAGGCTTCTTGCATCCACTCCAGACGGTTATGCAGCGCCACATGGCGGTTGCCTGCGCCTTTCGGTTTGCCGGTGGAACCGGAGGTGTAAATCACGTAGGCGAGGTTTTCTGCGACCGCAAGGTTCGGCAGATCGGTGCTCGGCAGATCGCTCAGCCAATCGGCCTCTGCGTGCAGGCACAAGGTGCGCACGTTGTCCGGGGTCGGCAGTTGCGCCAGCAAATGTTCCTGGGTCAGCAACAAGGAGATGCCGCTGTCTTCGATCATGTAGCTCAGACGATCAACCGGGTATTCCGGGTCCAGCGGCACATACGCGCCGCCCGCCTTGAGTATCGCCAACAGGCCGACGACCATTTCAAACGAACGGTCGCAGGCAATCCCCACCAGCACTTCCGGGCCGACACCCTGGGCACGCAAGTGATGGGCCAGGCGGTTGGCGCGCAGGTTCAGCTCGGCGTAACTCAGGGATTGGCCCTGGAACACCAACGCCGTCGCCTCACCGTTTTCAACCACGCGTTCTTCGAAATGGCGCTGCACGCAGACTTCGCCCGGATAGGCCTGAGCGGTGTCGTTGAGGTCATCGAGGATGCGCAGGCGCTCGTCGGCGTCCAGCAACGGCAGTTCGGCCAGCGGGGTTTGCGGATTGGCCAACACACCGGCCAACAGGTTGCGCCAGTGCCGAGCCAGATGCTCGATGCGCTCGGCGTCGAACAAATCGGTGGCATAGGTCAGGCTGGCGAACAGCTTGTCGCCCTCTTCCTGGGTGTCCAGTTGCAGGTCGAATTGCGTGGTGTGCGCCGTGGCGTTCAGCGCCTCGACGCGCAGGCCCGCGAGCAGGCCGCTGAACGCCGCCGGTTTGGCTTGCTGGTGGTTGAACATCACTTGGAACAGCGGGCTGTGGCTCAGGCTGCGCTCACCTTGCAGCGCCTGCACCAGTCGCTCGAACGGCAAGTCCTGATAATCCTGGGCATCCAGCGACGCCGCGCGGGTCTGGTCGAGCAATTGGCTGAACGGCAGACGTCCATCCAGTTCAGCACGCATCACCTGGGTGTTGACGAAGAAGCCGATCAGGCCACGGGTTTCCGCACGATTGCGGTTGGCAATCGGCACGCCAACGCGCACATCGGACTGGCCGCTGTAGCGATAGAGCAGCGCCTGGAAACTCGCCAGCAACAGCATGAACGGCGTCACGCCGCGCTGTTTGGCCAAGGTCATCAGGCCGCTGGCCAAGGTCGCGTCGAGGGCGAAATCCAGACGCGCACCGCGCTGGCTCGGTTGCGCCGGGCGCGGACGGTCAGTCGGCAATTCCAGCAGCGGTTGTTCACTGCTCAGGGTTTCACGCCACCAGTTGAGTTGACGCTCCAGTTCCCCCGCTTCCATCCAGCGACGTTGCCACATCGCGTAGTCGGAATACTGGATCGGCAATGCTTCCAGCGCTGCATGCTGGCCTTGGCAATACGCGGCGTAGAGCCGGGAAAACTCTTCGACCAACACGCCCATCGACCAGCCATCGGTGACGATGTGGTGCAAGGTCAGCAGCAGCACGTGGTCTTCGGTGTCGAGTTGCAACAAGGTGACCCGCAACAACGGACCGTGCTGCAGATCGAACGGCCGGGCGATGTCCTGTTCGACGCTGTTCATCGCCTGATCGAGGCGCTGTGCCTGAGGTTCGCCGCGCAGGTCGATCTGTTCGATGGGCAGCGAGGTGAACTCGGCCAGTGTCTGCAGGACCTTCCCGTCGTCTTCGACGAAACGGCTGCGCAAGCTCTGATGCCGCTCCAGCAACACATCGAAACTCTGCTGCAACGCCGCGACATTCAGCGGCCCGTGCAAACGCAACGCGGCCGGAATGTTGTACGCCGAGCTCTGCGGATCAAGCTGCCAGAGGAACCATTGGCGCTGCTGCGCGTACGACAGTTCGAAGGTCGTTTGCGGTTCGGCGGCAGGCGGAATCGGCAGTTGGCCGAAGCTCACGCCCTGCTCTTGCATGCGGGCCAAAAATTCGCGGCGCTTGTCGGCAGGCAGGCCGGCAAAGCGGCTGGCGATGCGCTGGGCAGTGGTGTGTTCCATCAGTTGATCTCCATCTCGTCGAGAAGCGACTCAAGCGCATCAAGACGTGCATCGTTGTCAGCCGGGGCGTGTTGCCCGGCCATGGCGGCATAAGCCTGAAGGTCGGTGGATTCGAACAGCGCGCGCAGCGGCAGCTCGATGCCCAGCTCCAGTTCCACACGGGCACTGGCCTGGGCGGCGAGCAGCGAATGCCCGCCCAATTCAAAGAAATTGTCGCGTCGGCCGATCTGCGCCACGCCCAGCACGTCGGCCCAGATCGCCGCCAGTTGCTGTTCGAGGTCGCCCTCGGGGGCTTCGAACGGGCGTTGCCATTCCTGGGCATCCGGTACCGGCAGCGCCTTGCGGTCGAGCTTGCCGTTGCCGGTCAGTGGCAAGGCCTCGAGCAGCAGCCAATGGCTCGGCACCATGTAATCCGGCAGATCGACCTTGAGCGCGGCGCGCAGGTTGTCGCGCCAGGCGATCGGGTCAGTCGGGGTCTGCTCGGCGACGACGTAGGCGCAGAGCTGCGGCCCGCCGTCGCCGGCGTGCACGCTCAACACCGCTTGGCGCACACCCGGTTGGGCCAGCAATGCAGCTTCAATTTCGCCAAGTTCGATACGGAAACCGCGGATCTTCACTTGCTGGTCGATGCGCCCGAGATAGTCGATGCTGCCATCGGCACGCTGACGCGCCAGGTCGCCGCTGCGATAGAGCCGCTGCGAGGCCTCGAACGGGCTCGGCACAAAACGCTCGGCGGTCAGGCCGAAACGCCCGTGGTAACCCCGCGCAAGTCCGGCGCCAGCGATGTACAACTCGCCCGCCACGCCCACAGGCACTGGCTGCAACTGGCTGTCGAGCAAGTACCAGCGCAGGTCGCGGATCGGCAGGCCAATCGGGCTTTGGGCCTTGCCGTCGAGGTCGGCCAGACGGATCGCACGGTAAGTGACGTGCACCGTGGTTTCGGTGATGCCGTACATGTTGACCAGGGTGGGCTGCTGGTCGCCGAAGCGCTCGAACCACGGACGCAGGCTCGCGACTTCGAGGGCTTCACCGCCGAAAATCACCTGACGCAGCGCCATGCTTTGTGGGCTGGCGCAGGCAATCGGCAACAACTGGCGGAACGCGGTCGGGGTCTGGTTCAACACCGTCACGCCCTCATCACAGAGCAAGCGATGGAATTCCTGCGGCTCGCGGCTGATGTAATACGGCACGATCACCAGACGCCCGCCGGTGCACAGCGAACCAAACAGCTCCCACACCGAGAAGTCGAAGGCGTAGGAATGGAACAGCGTCCAGACATCGTCCGGGCCGAAGTTGAACTCGCCCGCAGTGGCGGTCAACAGACGCCCGACGTTGCCATGGCTGAGCAATGCGCCCTTCGGCCGGCCGGTGGAGCCGGAGGTGTAGATCACGTAAGCGAGGTTGTCCGGGGTCGCCAGTGCGGGCAGGTTGTCGTCGCTGAACCCATCCAGTTGCAACGATTCCAGGCTCAGCACCTGCACACCGTCGCGGGCTGGCAAACCATCGATCAAGTGTTGTTGAGTCAGCAGCAGCGTGATGCCGCTGTCTTCGATCATGTAGCTCAGGCGCTCGGCCGGGTATTGCGGATCGAGCGGCACGTAGGCGCCACCGGCCTTGAGAATCGCCAGCAAACCGATCACCAGCGGCATCGTCCGTTCGGTGGCGATACCGACCCGCACTTCGGGGCCGACGCCCTGCTCGCGCAGTTTGTGCGCCAGTCGGTTGGCCTGGGCGTTGAGCGCGGCGTAGGTCAGTTGCTCGCCTTCGTAAGTCAGTGCGATGGCGTCCGGCCGTTGTGCGGCTTGCGCTTCGAACAACTGGTGCAGGGTCGGCGATGTCGGTTGTGCCTGGAACGCAGGGTTCCAGTGCTGCACCAAGGCCTTTTGCTGCGACCGGTCAATGAGTGGCAGTTCGGCGACGCGTTGCTGCGGATCGCTGACCACCGCGCGCAGCAGGTTCAGCCACTGCTCGGCGAGGCGCTGCATCGACGCTTCGTCGTACAGATCGGTGGCGTAGGTCAGGCTGGCATCGAGTGCTTCGCCCTGCTCCTGAGTGTCGAGCACCAGGTCGAATTGCGTGGTGTGTTGCTGCCAGTGCAGTCGCTCGACGTTCAAATCTGCAACCGTACGCTCAACGCTCGCACCCAATTGCTGCTGGTGGTTGTAGAGCACCTGGAACAATGGGCTGTGATTGAGGCTGCGATCCGGTTGCAAGGCGTCGACCAACTGCTCGAACGGCAAGTCCTGATGCGCCTGCGCGCCCAAAGCGACCTGTTTGACTTGTTGCAGCAAAGCACTGAATGGCTGCTGCCCATCGATCTCGGCACGCAGCACCTGGGTGTTGATGAAGAAGCCGATCAAGCCTTCGGTTTCGAGGCGCGAACGACCGGCGCTCGGCACGCCGACGCTGATGCTCGACTGCCCGCTCTGGCGATGCAGCAAGGTCTGAAAACTCGCCAGCAACAGCATGAACAAAGTCACCTGTTGTTCCTGGGCACGTTGACGCAAACCGGCGAGCAGATCGCGATCCACGTTGAGCAACAGGCTGGCACCGCGCTCGGTGCGACGGGCCGGACGGGTCAGTTCGCTCGGCAATTCCAGCGGCGCCTGGCTGCCGGCCAGTTGCTCGCGCCACCACGTCAGTTGGCGTGCGCCCTCGCCTGCTTCCAGCCAGTCGCGCTGCCAACGGGCGTAGTCGCTGTAGTTCACCGGCAGACTCGACAGATTCGTATCGCCGCCTTCGACAGCCGTCTGATACAACGCGCTGAACTCATCGACCATGACCTGCATCGACCAGCCATCGGCGGCGATGTGGTGCACGGTCAGCACCAGCACGTGTTCGTCGGTGTTCACTTGCAACAGCAACACCCGCCACAGCGGCCCGTTACGCAGGTCGAATGGACGGGCGATTTCTTCGGCGACGGCGGTGTCGACCGATGATTGATCGAGCGTGCGCTGTTCCAGTTGCAGCGCCAGGTTGTCGTGCAATACCGGACGCGCCTGCTGGCCATCCTGTTCGAAGGTCGTGCGAAGGGTCTGGTGACGCGACTGCAATTGGGTGAAGGCTTCGCGCAAGGCGTCGCGGTTCAGCGGGCCTTTGAGGCGCAGCGCGGCTGGAATGTTGTAGGCCGGGCTCTGTGGGTCCAGCTGCCAGAGGATCCATTGGCGCTGTTGCGCATAAGACAAAACCTGCGGCTGATCGACCACGGCACGTTTCAGCAAAGGTTGACCGCTAACACTTGCCAGCGCTGCTCGCTCGGCAAACTCCGCCAGATTCGCGGCAGAGAACAGGCTGCTCACCGACAGTTCGAGCTGCAACTGTTGGCGCACCCGCGAGATCACTTGCAGCACCAGCAACGAGTGCCCGCCCAGTTCGAAGAAGTTGTCGTCGCGGCCGACTTGCCCGACCTGCAACACGTCCTGCCAGATCAGCGCCAGTTGCGTTTCCAGACCTAGGGCCGGGGCCACGAAATCACGTTGGCCATCGCTGGCCTCGGCACGCGGCAAGGCCCGGCGATCCAGTTTGCCGTTGTTGTTGAGCGGCAGTTTCGGCAGCAGGATCAGGTGATTCGGCACCATGTATTCCGGCAGCGACTGGCGCAGGACGGCTTTGAGGCTTTCCAGATATTCAGCTTCAGAAGCCACCACGCCGTTGGCCACGATATACGCCACCAGTTGCGTGCCGTCCTGAGCGATGACCGCCGCTTCACGCACGTCTTCACGGGCGTGCAGGCAGGCTTCGATCTCGCCCATTTCGATGCGGAAACCGCGGATCTTCACTTGATGGTCGATACGACCGACGTATTCCAGATCACCGTTGGCGTTGTAGCGCGCCAGATCGCCGCTGCGGTACAAACGCGCACCCGGCTCACGGGCAAACGGGTCCGGCAGGAAACGTTCAGCGGTCATCGCCGGACGGTCGAAATAGCTTTGAGCGAGGCAGGCCGGCGCGCCGATGCACAGTTCGCCGACACTGCCGGAAGGCAGCAATTGACCCGCCGCGTCCAGCACGTACAGCGCACGACCGGCGATGGCGCGTCCAATCGGAATGCCGAACGCATCGTTGGCATCGTCGAGACGGCACTCATGCACGCTGGACACCACGGTCGCCTCGGTCGGACCGTAGGTGTTGAGCAAACGCACGTGACTCAAACCGGCTTGATGCCACAAGCGCAGGCCTTCGACCGACATCGCTTCACCGCCGACGTGAACCTGACGCAAAGCACCGAGACTGTTCACCACGCCGCTCGCGCATTCGCGGGCCAGCAAATACCAGTAAGCCGCCGGCAAGTCCGCCACGGTCACGCCGTGTTGGACGATTTCAGCAGCGAGACGACCGGCATCCCACACCTCATCACCGCGCATGATCAACGCCGCGCCGACGCACAGCGCCGGGAAGCACTGTTCGACGAAACCGTCGAAGCTGAAGGTCGCGAACTGCAACACGCGGTCCGCCGCCGACAGCAGCGAATAGTCAGCGGCGCTCTGGCAGAACTCGCGCAACGCGGCATGGGCGATGGCCACGCCTTTGGGTTGGCCGGTGGAGCCGGAGGTGTAGATGATGTAGGCCAGGTCTTCAGCCACCGCGTGGTTATGCGGATTGGTCTCGGAGTAGCCAGCGCTGTCGTCGAGGCTCAGACGGAGCACATCCGTCACCTCTTCCAGCAGGCCGGATTCGCACAGCAGCACATCGAGACGGCTGTCGCCGATCATGTAGGCCAGACGTTCGTTCGGGTATTTCGGATCGAGCGGCACGTACGCGGCGCCACTTTTCAGCACCGCCAGCAGGCTGACAATCAATTGCGGACCACGGTGCAGCGCCAGACCGACACGCTTGCCCGGACCGGCACCGTTTTCAATCAGACGATGGGCCAGACGATTGGCCTGGGTGTTCAGCTGCGCGTAGCTCAGGGACTGGCCGTCAACCTGCAACGCCAGCGCATCCGGGGTCGCGGCGGCCTGAGCGGCGATGTGTTCGTGGGCCAGAAGTGTTGTGGATAACTCGATCGTCGGCGGTTGGCTGATCGCGAGCAGCGCGTTTTTGCCGTCGACATCGAGCAGTTCCAGCGCACCCAGTGCGGCGTCCGGCTGAGAAACCAGTTGCGCCAACAGATGCTGCAAATTGGCCGACAACTCAGCGACCTGAGCGGCACTGAAACGCGCCGCGTCGTAGCTGAAGTCCAGGCTCAGGCCTTCGCCCAGTTCGATGCCCAGGGTCAACGGATAGTGCGTGCGTTCGTGATTGTGCAGGTTGCCGAACGACAAACCGGCCGGTGCGCCCTGTTTCAACGCTTCGGCCACCGGGAAGTTTTCGAACACCAGCAGGCTGTCGAACAACGCCGAACCCTGCTGCCCCGCCCAGCCCTGAATGTCGTAAAGCGGCACGTGCTCGAACTCGCGCATGGCCAGGTTCAGCCCTTGCAACTCGCCCAGCCATTGGCTGACGGTGCAATCAGGCTTCATCGCGCAGACCAGCGGCAGCGTGTTGATGAACAGCCCGAGTTGCTCTTCGATCCCTGGCAGCGGTGCCGAACGCCCGGCGACCGTGGCTCCGAACACCACGCAATCCTGACCGGTGTAGCGATGCAGCAACAGACTCCACGCTGCCTGGAGCAAGGTGTTGAGGGTGACTTTCTGTAGGCGGGCGAATTCGGCCAGACGCTGGGTTGCGCGGCTGTCGAGGGCGACACGAAGTTCCTCGCTGCCTTCGGCGTCAACCGGTGGACGCAGCGCTTCGGCCAGCAACGTCGGTGCTTCCAGCGGTGCCAGTGCGGCTTTCCAGAACTGCTCGCCTGCGGCAGCCGATTGCTGCTGCAACCAGCCCAGATAATCGCGGTATTGCCCGGTCGGTGCCGGCAACGACTGGCCAGCGGCGTAATGCTGGATCACTTCGGCGAGCAACTGCGCGTTGCTCCAGCCGTCCATCAAAATATGGTGACTGGTGTAGATCAGGTGCCAGTCATTGGCGCCCATGCGCACGAGTTTCAAGCGGAACAGCGGCGCGCAGCCCAATACAAAACCTTGCGCACGTTCGACGTCGGCCAGCGCATCGGTGTCTGTTGTCTCAAGCACTTCGAGCGGCAGCGCGACCTGGCGAACAATCGCCTGATGCGCGATGTCGAGGCCTTGCCAGTGGAAGCTGCTGCGCAGGATGTCGTGACGTTCCAGCGCGGTTTGCCATGCTTGGGCAAAACGCTGTGGGTCGAGGCCTTGAATGTCCAGGCGCAACTGGCTGATGTAGGCGCCGACCTCGGGCTCGTACAGGGTGTGGAACAGCATGCCCTGCTGCATTGGCGACAATGGATAGAGGTCTTCAAGGGTCGCGACCGACAATTCGTCGAGTTGCGCCTGACTGATGCGCGCCAGCGGGAAATCCGACGGCGTGGCCTGCGGCACTTCAACGCCGCAGCAGTGTTCGATCAGCGCGTTGAGTTCATGCGCGTAATCGTCCGCCAGACGCTGGATGGTCGCGGTGTCGAACATCTCGCGGCTGAAACCCCAGCTCAGCGACAGTTCGCCGCCGTAGACCTGGCCTTCGACCGTCAGCCAGTTGCCCAAGGGTGCCGAAGGATCCTGGGCTACACCGTTGCCTTCGGTGGACGGCACAAACATCGCGGCGTCGTCGAACTGACGGTCAAACTGGCCGAGGTAATTGAAGGTGATGCGCGGTTGCGGCAACGCGGCCAGTTCGGCGCGAATCGCCGGGGCGCCGAGGTAACGCAGCGCGCCGTAACCGAGGCCTTTGTCCGGCACCGCCCGCAGTTGTTCCTTGATGGTCTTGATTGACGCGCCGAGGTCACTCGACGGCATCAGGTTGACCGGGAACAGACTGGTGAACCAGCCGACGGTGCGAGTCAAATCGATGCCGTCGAACAAGTCTTCGCGACCATGGCCTTCGAGCTGAATCAGCGTGCTGCCCTGCCCGCTCCAGCGGCAAACCGCCCGTGCCAGCGCGGTCAGCAGCAAGTCGTTGACCTGAGTGCGATAGGCCGCCGGCGCGTGTTGCAGCAGTTTGCGGGTTTGCTCGGCGTCGAGTTTGATCTCAAGTTTTTGTTCGAAGCGGTTTTGCAGCGCGCCGTTCGGGCGCTCGCAGGGCAAATCGTTTGGAGCGTCGCGCAGTTCGGATTGCCAGTGACCGAGGCTGTTTTCAAACGCTGGCAGATGATCTTGCAGACGGGCGACCCAGCGCTGATAAGTGCTGGTTTTCGCCAACTTCACGGTGCTGCCGCTGTAGAACTGCTGAAGGTCTTCCAGCAGCACGCGCCAGGAAACACCGTCCACGGCCAGGTGATGGATGACCAGCAGCAAACGCTGAGAACCATCCGCCATCGCCACCAGCAGCGCGCGCAGCAACGGGCCATTTTGCAGATCGAGGCTGCGTTGAGCTTCGTCGCACAAGGTGTTGAGGTCTTCCACCGATTGCGCCTGACGTTGCCACAACACCGACTCCGTGGTCGGCGCCGCGTAGGCTTGCTGCCAACCTTCGGCGGTCTGTTCGTAACGCAGGCGCAAGCTGTCGTGATGGGTCAGCAATTGTTCCAGTGCGCGGTCCAGCGCCTCGACGTTCAACGCCTCGCGCGGCACCAGCAGCAGCGACTGGTTCCAGTGCTGACGCTCGGGGATCGCTTGTTCGAAGAACCACTGTTGCACCGGCGCCAACGCGACCGCGCCACTCGCCGGGCCTTGGTCGATCAGTTGCTGTTCGCCGGAACGGGCAGCCTGGGCCAGGCTGCGGATGGTCTGGTGCTGGAACAAATCCTTGGGGCTCAACACGATACCGGCCTGACGCGCGCGGCTGACCACTTGCATGGAAACGATGGAGTCGCCGCCCAGTTCGAAGAAGTTGTCCTCCAGACCGACGTTGTCGATGGCCAGCACGTCCTGCCAGATCGCCGCGAGGGCTTTTTCCATCGCCGTGCGCGGTGCGACGTGTTCGCGCTGTTGCTGCGAACCGTCAATCGCCGGCAAGGCCTTGCGGTCGAGTTTACCGTTGGGGGTCAGCGGCAGCTGCGTGAGGAACAGCAGGAACGCCGGGACCATGTAGTCCGGCAGATGCTGACGCAGCGCGGCTTTCAGGGATTCACGCAGAGTGGCTTGCGCATCGGCGTCATCGACCAACGCCGGATCGCTCGGCACGATGTACGCGACCAGTTGCTGCCCGTTGACGCCATCCTGCGCCAACACCGCCAGCTCGCGTACGGCCGTTTGCTGCAACAGCCGCGCTTCGATTTCACCCAGCTCGATACGGAAGCCACGGACCTTGACCTGATGGTCGATGCGCCCGACGTATTGCAGCGAGCCGTCGGCCTGATAACGGGTCAGGTCGCCGGTTCGGTACAAGCGTTCGCCGTTGCTGGCGAACGGATTCGGCACGTATTTTTCGGCGGTCATGCCCGGACGCGCCAGGTAACCGCGGGTGATGCCCGCGCCTGACAGATACAGCTCGGCGGACACGCCTTGGGGCACGGGTTGCAGGTCGGCGTCCAGCAAATAACTGGCGGTGTGCTTGAGCGGTCGGCCGATGTTTGCGCGGCCATTGGCCTCGCGGCGAGTCCAGGTCGAATAGGTGGTGTCTTCCGACGGTCCGTACAGGTCGTAGACGTGCTCGACGGTTGGCTGCTGATACAGCGCCTCCACGAGGCTTTGCTTCAGTGGCTCGCCGGCGAGGTTGATGATGCGCACGCTCGGCGGGATCTGCCCGTCGCGCTGCAAGGCATTGATGGCCGACGGCACGGTGTTGATCAGGCGCACCTGATCCCGGGCCGGCAGTTGCGGCAGTTCCAGGGCGTTGCGGGCGATGATCACCGAGCCGCCGTTGGCCAGGGTCACAAACAACTCCCACACCGACAGGTCGAAGCACACCGATGTCGAGGCCAGCACACCCTGGATGTCTTCGCGGCTGTAGACCGATTTCGACCAGTCGATCAGCGCCAGCACGTTGCGATGGGCGATGGCCACGCCTTTGGGTTTGCCGGTGGAACCGGAGGTGTAGATCACGTAGGCCAGGTTGTCTGGCGTGACGCGGGTGACCGGCGCGCTGGCCGGGTAAGCAGTCCACGTCATATCGTCCATGAGCAGCACTTGCGTTTCGGCTGCCACCGTCAAGGTCGCGGCGACCGATTGCTCGGTCAGGAGCACCAGGGCGCGGCTGTCTTCGAGCATGTAGGCAACGCGTTCGGTCGGGTAATCCGGGTCCAGCGGGACGTAGGCGCCACCGGCCTTGAGCACCGCGAGCAATGCGACCAGCAAGCTGTCGGAACGCTGCATGGCCACGCCGACCCGGACTTCCGGGCCGACGCCCAGCTCGATCAGCTTGTGGGCCAGGCGATTGGCCTGAGCGTCGAGTTCGGCGTAAGTCAGTTGCTTAGTGGCAAAGGTCACCGCCAACGCGTCCGGGCTGGCCGCGACTTGCTGGCTGATCAGCTCATGAATGCACAGGTCTTGCGGGAAGCTTTCGTCAGCGCGATTCCAGTCATGCACGATGCGCTGGTATTCGGCGCTTTCCAGCAGCGGCAAATCACTGATGCGCTGCTGCGAATCGCTGACCATGCCTTGCAGCAAATGCGTCCAGTGCTGCGCCATGCGCGCGATGGTCGCGGCGTCGAAGAGGTCGTTGGCGTAGGTCAGCGCGGCGTGCAACTTGCCACCCTTTTCATAGGTGTCGAGGGTCAGGTCGAACTGCGTGGTGCGCCCTTCCCACTCGATCACCCCCAGCGCCAGACCGGAGGCGGTGCTGACCGTGGAAATGTCCGCGACCTGCGGCTGATGGTTGTACATCACCTGGAACAGCGGCGTGTGGCTGAGGCTGCGTTCCAGTTTCAGCGCCTCGACCAGACGCTCGAACGGCAAGTCCTGATGGGCCTGGGCGCCGAGGGCGGTTTCCTTGATGGCGCGCAGCAATTCGTCGACGCGGGTCTGGCCGTCGAGCTTCGTGCGCAGCACCTGAGTGTTGACGAAGAAGCCGATCAGGCCTTCGATTTCGCCGCGGTTGCGGTTGGCAATCGGCACGCCGACGCGGATGTCGGTCTGCCCGGTGTAGCGATGCAGCATCACATTGAAGGCGCCGAGCAACAGCATGAACAGGGTGATGTTGTGTTTCTGTGCCGTTGCCCGCAGTTGCTCGGCCAGTTGCGCGTCGACCGCGAACTCGTAACGGGTGCCGCGATAGCTCGGCATCGCCGGGCGGGGGTGATCGGTGGGCAGTTCCAGCACCGGGTGTTCGTCACCCAATTGCGCCTGCCAGTAGTCGAGTTGACGCGCCTGTTCGCCCGCCTCGAGCCAGCGGCGCTGCCACAGGGCGTAGTCGCTGTACTGGATCGGCAACGCCGCGAGTTGCGGTTGCACGCCCGCCTCAAAGGCGTCGTAGCAGCGGATGAATTCGTCGATCAGCACGTTCATCGACCAGCCATCGGAAACGATGTGGTGCAGGGTCAGCAGCAGGACGTGTTCTTCCTCGGCGAGCTTGAGCAAGGTGACGCGCAGCAGCGGGCCGACCGACAGATCAAACGGCAGCACCGATTGCTGTTCAGCCGCGTTGGCCACCGCCACTTCGCGCTCCGTGGCCGGTAGCGCACTGAAATCCACCTGATCGATGACCAGCGGCACGCTGGCCGGCACTTGCAGCAAGGTGTCCTCTGCCTGGCGCTGGAACACCGTGCGCAGGGTTTCGTGACGCTCAACGAGGCTGGCGAAGGCTTGCTCCAGTGCCGGCGGGCTCAAACGCCCGGTCAGACGCACCGCGCCGGGCAGGTTGTAGGCGCCGCTTTGCGGGTCCAGTTGCCAGAGAAACCACATGCGTTGCTGGGCGTACGACAGCGCCTGGCGATCTTCGGCTTCAACACCGGCAGGAATGGGAAACCGGGCGAAATCAACGCCTTCCTTTTGCAAGGCCGCAAGGAACATCTGGCGCTTTTCCAGGGGCAACCCGATAAACCGGCGAGCAAGTTTCAAGGAGTCTTCAGCATTCATTTCTAAGCATCCGGATCAGTGGCGGGAAGCACAAAGGCACGTCGTCCCTATAAAACGAATGCAGGCCGGAAAAATTAGCGAATGAGAACAAGTATCAGAAAGGAGGTAGAACGCGAGGTGTCAGGGTGTCAAAGAACCCCTGTGGGAGCGGGCTTGCTCGCGAAGGCGATGTGTCAGCCACCATTGTTGTCGACTGATACACCGCCTTCGCGAGCAAGCCCGCTCCCACAGGGGATTGGGTGATGTTTGGGATTGCGTCAGGCGCTCGCGGCCATGGCGTGCCGGCGATGATGCACGTCGAGCTGATCCTTGATCACCCGCAACACCTTGGCCTCGTGTTCATGGATAAAGAAGTGCCCGCCCGCCAGCATGTCCACGGAAAAGCTGCCGTGGGTTTCCTTGCTCCAGCCGATCAACTGCTCGGTGGTGGCGCGGTCGGCCTTGCCGCCGAGTACGTGCACCGGGCACTTGAGCAACGGACGCTGTTGCGGCTCGAAACGCCCGCACAGCAGGAAGTCTGCGCGCAGGACCGGCAGCGTCAGGCTCATCAGCTCCTCGTTGGCCAGCACTTCTTCGCTGGTGCCATTGAGGGTGCGCAGTTGATCGATCAACTCGGCATCGGTCTTGGGCTCGGCGAAACCGCGATCGTAATCAGCCCGCAGGGTCGGCGCAGCCGTGCCGGAAGCGAACAGCGCCACCGGCTCCGGGCAGCCCAGCGAGCGAAACGCATGGGCCATTTCACAGGCCAGCAAGGCACCCAGGCTATGGCCGAACAACGCGTACGGCGCCTTGAGCGTGGCTTTTTGTTCCTGCGCAAGCTGCAACGCCAGGCGCCGCATGTCGGTGTGCAACGGCTCGCCATACCGCGCGCCTCGGCCCGGCAGTTCCACCGGCTGCAGCTTGAGCCACTCCGGCAGCTTGCGCCGCCAGCGGCTATAGACCATGGCGCTCGCGCCTGAATAGGGCAGGCACAGCAATGTCAGCTGGGTCACCGGGCTTACCTCGAAAAGTTGTCTACCAAGGGAACGGATGAGGTGGGGCGGGAATTAGTCTGGAGTCAAGCCTTGTACAAAACGCTTAGTTCGGCACACCTGCGGGCGCTTTAACAAGACAAGAAAAACGGTCTAATGAAAATTTGCAGAGGGCAAAAGCTTTGACTAAATTTCGATTCATACAGGTACACGTCTGAATTTCCCTACGTCGTCTGGTCAGCAGTAAAGGTCCGGTAGCGAAGACACCACGGAGTCTGGCTATGGACGAATTTCTTATCCTGGTTGACCGACAGGATCGTAAAAAAGGTATCGCCGAGAAGTTGCAAGCCCATCAACAGGGCCTCTTGCACCGCGCCTTTTCAATCCTCATTTTTGACAGCGACGGCCGCCTGCTGCTGCAACAGCGCGCGTTCGGCAAATACCATTCCCAAGGCTTGTGGAGCAATACCTGCTGCGGTCATCCCCGCCCGGGCGAACGGACCGCTGCCGCAGCGAAACGGCGCTTGTTTGAAGAAATGGGCATCACGTGTCCGTTGCGTAAAGTTTTTACCCTTCTCTACCGTGAGCCGGTTTCAAACCAGCTCATCGAGTACGAGTACGGCCACATATTCGTCGGGGTCACCGATTGCGAGCCCGTCGCCAATCCCGAAGAAGCCAATGACTGGCAATGGCAAACGCTGCCCGAGCTTGCGCAGCGTATTGCCGCCGCGCCCGAGACCTTCACTATCTGGTTTCGCAGGGTGCTCGAAATCATCGGACCTACCGGGCTAAACGCCTGGAAAGACCAAGCCCTAGCCGGCCAGCAAGCGGTTGCCGAGCGAAAAGGAGCACTGGCTCATGAATGACCGCTCGCGGACGGTTTCAACCACACCCTTGGCGGAAAAGGAGCCGTCTCCGGTTCTGTTTACGTTCGAAGCCTGGAAGCAAGAGGTTGTGCAGCGCATCCAGTCAGCACTGGAACACGCGTTGCCTGCCAGCGACAAGCACCCGGCGCGCCTGCATGAAGCAATGAGATACGCCGCGATGGGCGCTGGAAAACGCTTGCGTCCACTGCTGTGCCATGCCGCCGGTGAAGCCGCCGCGGCCTCACTCGAAGCGCTGGATGTGGTGGGCGCCGCGCTGGAATTGATTCATGTCAGCTCCCTCATACACGACGATCTCCCTGCCCTGGACAACGATTCCCTGAGGCGTGGCGTGGCCACGGTACACGTGCAATACGACGAAGCCACCGCGATTCTGGCGGGCGACGCCTTACTGGCCCGGGCGTTTGAAGTTTTGAGTCGGGCGCCGGTACCGGAAAACACAAAAGCCCGATTGATGGGCGAAGCGGCCACGGCGTGCGGCCCCAGTGGCATCGCTGGCGGCCAGATGATCGACATCTCCAGCATCGATACCGAAATCGACCTGGCGCAGCTGGAACAGATGCACCGGATGAAGACCGGCGCCCTGATCCAGGCCAGCGTGCGTATGGGCGCGCTGTGTGCAGAACATTCCGTGCTGAACCTCGACAGCCTGGACCGCTATTCGGCCGCCCTCGGCCTGGCGTTTCAGATTGTCGACGACATTCTCGATGCGACGTCGGACACGCAAACCCTGGGAAAAACCGCCGGCAAGGATGCCGCTGCCCATAAGCCGACCTATGTCTCGGTGCTCGGACTGGAGCGCTCCACAGAGCTTGCGCACCAACTGGGTGAGCAAGCACATGACGCATTGAAAACCCTGGCAGGCAGAACCGACCGCCTTCATGGACTGGCCGACCTGATCATCAAACGCCTGCGCTGAATGCACGAAGATTAAGATCTTTTCATGGTCTGCCCTGAACTCTCGCCAGCCCCCGCCAGTCAGCTAATTAAGCCCTCAACTCAAGGCGCCATCGCTGATGCAGATTTCTCTCGACCAACAAGTCGCCCTCATCACCGGTGCCAGCTCCGGCATCGGCGCAGGCGCTGCCAAGGCTTTGGCCGCCGCTGGGGCTGCGGTGGTGATCAACTACAATTCCCAGGCTGAACCCGCCGAAGCACTGGCCCGGCAGATCAATGCCGAAGGCGGTCGCGCCATCGCCATTGGCGCCGACGTTTCCAAAGAAGCAGACGTCGAACGGCTCTTCGCCCAAACCCTTGAAGCCTTCGGTTCGCTGGACATTCTCGTCGCCAACTCAGGCCTGCAAAAAGACGCCAACGCCGTGGACATGACCCTCGCCGACTGGAACCAGGTGATCGGCGTCAACCTCACCGGCCAGTTCCTCTGCGCCCGCGCCGCCCTGCGCATTTTCAACCGGCAAGGTGTTCGCGAAGGCGTGTCCCGGGCTGCCGGCAAGATCATTCATATGAGTTCGGTGCACCAGCGGATTCCCTGGGCGGGACATGTCAATTACGCCGCGTCCAAGGGTGGGGTCGACATGCTGATGCAAACCCTCGCCCAGGAAGTCAGCCACCAGCGCATCCGCATCAATGGCATCGCGCCGGGGGCGATTCGCACGGCGATCAATCGCGACGCCACCTCGGGCGACCACCTGCAGGACCTGCTCAAACTCATTCCTTATGGCCGGGTCGGTGAAGTCGAGGATGTCGCCAACGCGGTGGTCTTCCTCGCTTCCGATGCCTCCGACTACATCGTCGGCACCACCCTGTTCATCGACGGCGGCATGAGCCTCTATCCGGAGTTTCGCGGCAATGGCTGATCATCATCCCGAACGACAAAGCGCCATCGACGCCCACGGCATCATCGGCGACATGCGCAGCGCGGCACTGGTCAATGACAAGGGCAGCGTGGACTTTTTCTGCTGGCCGGAATTCGACAGCCCGTCGATCTTCTGCTCGCTGCTGGACACCCCCGAGGCCGGTATTTTCCAACTGTCGCCGGACTTGCCCGATGCCCGTCGTGAGCAGATTTACCTGCCTGACACCAACGTGCTGCAAACCCGCTGGCTCAGCGACCGCGCCGTGGTTGAAGTCACCGACCTGCTGCCGATCGGCGACAGCGAAGATGATTTTCCGGTGCTGATGCGCCGGGTTCGCGTGGTAAGCGGCCAGGCGACCTTTCACATGCGCTGCGCCGTGCGGCATGACTACGCGCGCGCCAAGACTCGCGCACGTCTGGATGAAAAAGACGTGGCGTTCGAGGCGGACGATCAGCCCTCTCTGCGCCTGTCTTCGGACCAGGTGTTGAGCCTGGATGGCAACGCGGCAGTGGCCGAATTCACCCTCAAACAAGACCAGAGCGCCGAATTCCTGCTCGGCGGCATCGACGATCCGCGTTTCAAGGAAGGCGCCGCCGGGTTGTGTCTGGAACGCACGCTGAAGTTCTGGCGCGACTGGAGCGGCCAGTCCAACTACCGCGGTCGCTGGCGGGAAATGGTCAACCGCTCGGCCCTCGCCTTGAAGCTGCTGACCTCGCGCAAACACGGCGCGATCCTCGCCGCGGCCACGTTCGGCCTGCCGGAAACGCCCGGCGGCGAACGCAACTGGGACTACCGCTACACCTGGATCCGCGACGCCTCGTTCACCGTCTACGCCTTCATGCGCCTGGGCTTCGTGCAGGAGGCCAACGATTACATGCGCTGGCTGCGCGGGCGGGTCAGCGATTGTCATGGCAAACCGATGAAACTCAATATCCTCTACGCCATCGACGGTCGCCAGAAATTGCCGGAAACCGAGCTCTCGCACCTGTCCGGTCACGGCGGCGCGACGCCGGTGCGCATCGGCAATCAGGCTTACGATCAGGTCCAGCTCGATATCTTCGGCGAGCTGATGGACGCGGTGTACCTGGTCAACAAATACGGGGACGCCATCTCCCATGAGGGCTGGAAACATGCGGTGGAAGTGGTGGATCAGGTCTGCGAAACCTGGCAGCAAAAGGACGTGGGTATCTGGGAGATGCGCGGCGAGCAGCATCACTTCCTGCACTCTCGGCTGATGTGCTGGGTCGCGCTGGACCGGGCCATTCGCCTCGCTTCCAAACGCTCCCTGCCCGCCCCGTTCGCCCGTTGGGACCAGACTCGCCAGGCGATCTACGCCGACATCTGGGACAACTTCTGGAACGAAGAGCGCGGGCATTTTGTGCAGCACATCGGCGGCACCGCACTGGACGGTTCGATGTTGCTGATGCCGCTGGTGCGCTTCGTCAGCGCCAAGGACCCGCGCTGGCTCTCGACCCTCGAAGCCATCCAGAAAACCCTGGTCCGTGACGGCATGGTTTACCGCTACCGCAACGAAGACAGCCAGATCGACGGCCTCGACGGCACCGAAGGCGCCTTTGCCGCGTGTTCGTTCTGGTACGTCGAATGCCTGGCCCGGGCAGGTCAGGTGGAAAAGGCGCATCTGGAATTTGAACAGTTGCTGAGGTATGCCAACCCGCTGGGGTTGTACGCCGAGGAGTTCGACAGCCATGCGCGGCATCTGGGCAACACGCCGCAAGCGCTGACGCATTTGGCGTTGATCAGCGCGGCGAGTTTTCTGGATCGCAAATTGAGTGGGGAGAAGAATTACTGGCAGCCTTGAGACCGCGTCGCCCCGATCGCGGGCAAGCCTCGCTCCTACAGGGTTTGTGTCGTTAGCAAATAATGTGTACGACACAAACCCTGTAGGAGCGAGGCTTGCCCGCGAAGAGGCCATCAGCCATACACAAGACTGACTGCCTGCCCGCAAAACCAGTGAAGCACCTGCAACCATTAAACAAACCTGCCCAATCACCCGAAACCGCTCATTCCAACCGCCCGAAAACGTTTGTTGCCAGCCGTTACATCCACCCCTAACATCCACGCTCAACGGGTGCAGCGGAGCTGCCCGATAAAACCCGAATTCAAGGAACCAGAATGAGCCAACGCATCCACCGCCCCATCGACTCCCCACTCCGTACAGGCCTGAACCGCGATGATTTGTGGGAAGCCCACGACAAGGGCCTGATCAAATGCTGGGAAATCGGCCGCCAACGCGCCGTCCGTTTCCCCGAACTCGCCCAACGCTGCCGTGCCGGCGAACTGCCGGTGCTGGGCTGGAAAGGTGGGGTCAGCCGAAGCCTGAAGAAACTCGAAAAATACGGATCGCTCAAATACCTCGCCCAGTGGCAGGGTTTGCGTGGAGAGGATCTGGATGTGGGTCTTGATGAAGAGCGGGCGCTGACCTGTTCGCGGACCAGGATGGCGGTGACGTTTACGCCGGACCGATCGAAATACTTCAACCAAGTGGCGGAAGTCGAGACCTGAGACGGCGGCGCCCTGGTCGATGTGCATCATTCGTTTCAAAAAACACCTCTGGAGTGTCCGATGAACAATGAAACGTTGATCCAATACGCCAAAACCCCGGTTTTGACGGTCGCCTACGAAGCACACGGCCCAACCACCGGCGACCCCGTCATCCTCCTTCACGGATTCCCCTACTCGCCTCGCGCCTTTGATGAAATCGCGCCAGCCCTCGCCGCCCAGGGCTACCGCGTCATCGTCCCGTACCTGCGTGGCTACGGTCCGACGCGTTTCAACAGCCCCGACACCCTGCGCTCGGGCCAGCAAGCCGCCCTCGCCCAAGACCTGTTGGACTTGATGGACGCGCTGGCCGTCCAAAAAGCGGCCCTCTGCGGCTACGACTGGGGCGGTCGCGCCGCGTGTATCGTGGCGGCGCTTTGGCCGGAGCGGGTTCGTTGCCTGGTGACGGGTGATGGCTACAACCTCCAGAACATTCCCGGCTCCACCCAGCCGCAGGCCCCGGAAACCGAGCATCGCCTCTGGTATCAGTATTACTTTCACACCCAGCGTGGGGTCGAAGGCCTGACGAAAAATCGCCGGGACTTGTGCCAATTGCTCTGGAAGCTGTGGTCACCGACCTGGACCCAAGGCCCCGAGCGCTACCCGCTGAGCGCGCCGGCCTTCGACAATCCGGACTTCGTCGAGGTGGTGATTCACTCGTATCGTCATCGGTTCATGTACACGTCAGGCGATCCGGCACTGGAATGGATGGAAGAAGCGCTGACCCACCAGCCGCCGATCAGCGTCCCGACGATTTCCCTGTGTGGGGCCGACGATGGCGTCGGACCGGCAGAGGAGATCGATGACGACATCGAGCATTTCACTGGCGTTTACGAGCGGCGAGTGCTGGCGGGCGTCGGTCATAACATCCCCGAAGAAGCGCCCGAAGCGACACTCAAGGCATTACTGGATCTGCTTCAGCGCTGACGGAAAACCGCTCGCGATAGGCTTGTGGCGTGACGCCCATGGCGCGCAGGAAACTGCGTCGCAGTGTCTCTTCACTGCCGAACCCGCACTGCACCGCCACCCGTTTGATCGGCAGACCGGTGTCACTGAGCAAGCGGCGTGCGGTCTCGACCCGAATCAATTCAATGGCCCGCGCCGGGGTCTGGCCGGTGTCGGCGCGGTAGTGGCGAACGAAGCTGCGTTCGCTCATGCCGGCCTGCAAGGCGAGGGTCGGAATACCCAGGTCCATGGTGAGATGTTCGCTAATCCAGGCATGAAGTTCGTCGAACCGGTTGCCTTCCTTTTGCAGGGACAAGGTCACGCTGAACTGCGATTGACCGCCCGGACGCTTGAGGAACACCACCAGTTGCCGGGCGACTTCCAGGGCCATCGTGCGGCCTAGATCCTCTTCGACCATCGCCAGCGAAAGGTCGATGCCAGCCGTGACGCCGGCCGAGGTCCAGACCGGGCCGTCGTTGATGAAGATCGGATTGGGTTCGACCTGCAACAGGGGATACTTTTGTGCCAACTGCTTGCAACGGGTCCAGTGAGTGACCACGCGCCGACCATCGAGCCAACCACTGGCCGCCAGTAAAAACGCCCCGGTGCACACCGATGACACCCGCCGACATGCCGTCGCATGCTCTCGCACCCACGCCACCAGCGACGGGTCTTCCGCCGCCGCGTAAACACCCCAGCCGCCGGCGATGATCAACGTGTCACTGCCTTGCTCGGGTAACGGCTCGGCCAGCAGCGCAAGCCCCGCCGACGACATCACCGCCCCGCCACCGCTGGCAATCACCGTCGGCGCGTAGGGCAGCGCCAAGCCTTGTTGACGGGCGATGTCGTTGGCCGAGGCGAACACCTGCAGCGGCCCGGTGACGTCGAGCAATTGCACGTTGGCGAACGCGAGCACATGAATGGTTTTCGGCATGTTGGCGTAATTCGTGGGGTGATTGGCGTATGCGCCAGATCCTACGAGCCTAGAGTGAAGCCGTCCACCCACTTCATGAGAAAAAAGCCATGACGTTGCAGATCGGTTTTCTGTTGTTTCCACAGGTTCAACAACTGGACCTCACTGGCCCCTACGACGTGCTGGCCTCGCTGCCGGACGTGAAGGTGCATCTGATCTGGAAGGACCTGGTGCCGGTTACCGCGAGTACCGGGCTGGTGCTGAAGCCGACCACGACCTTCGAGGATTGCCCGGCGCTGGATGTGATCTGCATTCCCGGGGGCAGCGGTGTCGGGCCGTTGATGGAGGATGAGCAGACATTGGCCTTCATCAAGGCTCAGGCGGCCAACGCGCGTTACGTGACGTCGGTGTGCACCGGAGCGCTCGTGCTCGGCGCGGCCGGTCTGCTGAAGGGCAAGCGCGCGACCACGCACTGGGCGTATCACGAACTGTTGGCGCCTTTGGGGGCGACTCCGGTGAAGGATCGCGTCGTGCGCGACGGCAATCTGCTGACCGGTGGCGGGATTACCGCCGGGATCGACTTTGCCCTGACCCTGGCCGCCGAGTTGTTCGATAAGGACACGGCCGAGCTGGTGCAGTTGCAACTGGAATACGCCCCGGCACCACCGTTCCAGTCCGGCAGCCCTGAAACAGCGCCGCCAAGCGTATTGGCAGAAGCTCATCGGCGTTCGGCGCAATCCCTGCAGCAAAGGGCGCAGATCACTGAGCGGGCGGCCGCCAGGCTGTAGGTGGACTTTTCGACAGGCGAAAAAAAACCCGCCTCAGCGGGTTTCTCAAGACCATTTTCGACATCCTGTCGGCAGCCGTCCTGGCCAATGGCCGATCATCCTTGACCCTGAGCACTCCCTGCGCTTCAGTTGATGGATCCAGAATAAGCGTATCGGCGAAGCATCAAAAGACGACATACCCGTCAGGTGGTGTAAGCCTTTGACCATAAAATCAAAATCCACACGGACCGTGTAGGAGCGAGGCTTGCCCGCGAAGAACGATAACGCGGTTCCACTGAATCCCCGAGGCGTCTTTTTCACGGGCAAGTCGGATCACCGCAGCGCTCGCTACTACAGTTTTCAGCAGACGAAAAAAAACCCGCCGAAGCGGGTTTTCCCAAGACCATATCGACTCCCTGTCGGCAGCGAATCCTTGCTAATGGTCGATCATCCGTGATCCTGGAGCACTTCCTGTGCTTCAGTTGATGAGGCTAGATTACGCATCGGATCCAATGTGTAAAAGACGACATAGCTACCATCGCGTGTAAGACATTCGCTATACCCGGCCTTCCGAAAACCCTTAGACGCCTCAGGCATCCAGCATGGAAGCCGCGAGTTCAGCGGCCTGCAGCTGACCTAGCGCGGCAACGCCATCGTTATCCTCGAGAAACCAGGCCGCCGACAAACCGGCAAACGCCAACACCCATTGCAACAGTCGCCGACGCTCAAGCCCCGCGGCTTCGGCCACTACACCGATTTGTCTTTGGAAGCGTTGCGGATCAGTCGCCGTCGGCAATTCAGGGTTACAGATCAGGTTGGCGTAATCGAAACCGCGCTCGCCGATCACCCGCTTGGGGTCGATGGCCAGCCAGCCTCGCGGGCCGAAATCCAGAACGTTGTCGTGGTGCATGTCACCGTGCAAAACCACCACGTCCTGCGGCTCCGCGAGAAGCGCTTCGGCGGTTTGCAGGCTGAGCACGTAAATGCCGCCCTGCTGCTCGGCGGCCAGGCGCAACGAAGCGAACCATGACGATAACGGGACCAGCGGCGGTGGCGATGAGGGGCGCGGAGCATGCAAACGAGCCAGCGCTGCACACAGGATCCGGCTGGCCTCGTCATCCTGGCCGTTGAGCGCCATGTGCATCAGCGATCGCTCGCCCTCGGCACGCTCAAGCACCAAGACCTCGCCGTGATGGGCGTAAACCCGCGCGGCGCCCTCGCCGTTCCACCAGGTCATCAGCAGATTGCCGAACTTTTCCTCGGCATCGAAGGCGATCTTCAACATCGCCGGCGAATTACCCATCCGTACCGGCAGCAAACGACTGCCGGGCGTGATGATCGGTTCGCCGTCCGGCACCAGTGCCCAGCGTTTCAGCCAAGGTTCAAACATGCAGCCTTACTCTGCCTGACGCTCGCGAGCCTTGGCGCTGGTTTTCAGAAACTCTTCGATATTGTTCATCTGCTCATCCCAGCCACGGCTGTCCATGCGGAACGCCTTGAGCCTGCGCGCTTGCGGGATGTGATCGAAACCGGACTCGGTGACCTTCAACAAGGTGCCTTCATCCATGTCTTCGAGCTCGAATTTCACCAGCGTGGTGGGCTCCTGGGAGTAATCGATATCGGGCTCAATCGCATACGGGTGCCAGCGAAACGAAAACACCCGCTCCGGCTCGACTCGCTCCACCAGCACATTCCACAGCAGGTGCTCATAACCAGGGTATGTAATCTGCCCTTGCGTCCATTCACCGGCGACAAAGCGCTTGCCCTCCAGCGCCACACCAAACCACTGCCCGAAGGCTTCGGCATTGGCCACCACACGCCAGACGTGCGAGCGCGGCACTCTGAGCAGGATTTTCCTTTCGATGCGATCTGATGCTGGGTTCATAAGTCACCTCCTGTACTGAACAGTAGGCCTGTAAGACCACAAGACCAACCCTAAAGTTGTATCAATGGGGAGTTGTAATCAAGGATGTCTGAAATATTCGGCTGCATTTGCAGTGGCAAGTTCTGGTTCGCAGACGAATGCATGGCAGAGCAAGTCCCATGGCTAAAAGGGTTGCACCTGACTTCGTTACTGGTTGACCACCCTCTTCGCTACACTGCATCCCGACTTTTACCCATCACAGCGAGAATCACTATGCACCCACGCTTCCTCCTGGCGCTGACCCCTTTGCTGTTCACCACCGTTGCCCACGCGGCCGACTGCGACAACGCCACCGACCAGGCCACGATGAACCAGTGTGCGGCGCAGCAGCACAAGGCGGCGGATAAGGAGTTGAATGCGCTTTACCAGCAGATCACCAACCGTTTGAAGAGCAACCCGGACAGCAAAAAACTGTTGTTGGGCGCGCAGCGTTCGTGGGTTGCGTTTCGGGATGCCGAGTGCAAGTTCTCGGCGTCCGCGGTGGAAGGCGGGAGTGTGTATCCGCTCATCTACAGCAACTGCGTGACGGAGTTGACCAAGGCGCGGGTGGAGACTTTCAAGAATTATCTGAAGTGTCAGGAAGGGGATATGAGTTGCCCGGTGCCGGGGGCTTGACGATTCGGTGCCTGTAAGGGCCTCTTCGCGGGCAAGCCTCGCTCCTACAGGTTCGGAGTGATCGCACCACTTGGTACGACGCTACCCTGTAGGAGCGAGGCTTGCCCGCGAAGGCGTCAGCTCAGACGCCGCAATTACCGGACAAATATCTGCGCAGTCGTGATCGCCATATCCCCACCTGGCAACTTGATGCTGCCAATCTGCTTCATGCTCTCCGGATCAAAAATCGCCACGTCGTTAAACGTCCCGGCCAGATAAATCTTGCTGCCATCCTTGTTGAAGGAAATGCAGTAGTAGGAATGATCCAGCGTCGCCGCCTGCAGCATTTTCTTCTCCTTGATGTCGTACTTGGCCAAGCGGTTGAGCACGCCAAACATCAGGTTCGGATCCTTCGGCGAGCGCATGCCGCTGAAGTAGATTTCCGTCAGCGGACCGAAGTCGGTGGTTTCGGTCTTGCCGGTTTTCAGGTCGATGCTGAACAGGCCATACAGGTATTCGGCCGTCGCCGGATCCTGTTTCTTGTCCTTGAATTTCGCAGCGGTGTAGAGCAGCGAGAAGTCATGGCGATAGGTCTGCTGATTCCACACATACAGCACGTCCGGCGCGCTGTAGTTTGCCCGTTTCCAGTGGCGGCTGGGGATCAGCACGTCGAACTTGCCGGTCTTCACATCGACCTTGTAGACATCCGCCCCCGCCACATACAGCGTACCGTCATCACCGCTCTGCATGATCGTCAGCTGCCGTGGCGCCGGGAAACTGCGCACGGGTTTGGCGTCCATTCCGGCGTCGGTGGCGTAGACATCCAGCCGAGGCTGTTGCACCTCGTAGCGGTCGTTGAGCATCAACGTCGGGTTGGCGATGGCGAACAGTTCCTTGCCGTCGTGGCTGAGGGTGAAGGCGAACATCGACTTGGCTTTTTCCCCCGGCTTCTGGGTGATGCTCGCGTGGAACACCTGCTTGCAGCTGTCGAGTTCGACGCCATAGACATCGGCGTAGTGATTGTTCAGCACGTAAGCGGTCTTGCGGTCCGGCGACAGCTGCACGGTGCCGGGGCCGAAAGCGTCCGGCATCTTGCAAGTCTTGAGCAGCGTGTCGGTCGCCAGGTCGATGACGTGCAGGTTGTTCGGGTAATTGGTGGTCACCATGTACTCGTGACCCGCTTGTAATGCAGTGTTTTCATCGGCCAGAACAGAGAGCGAACTGGCGCTCAGGACGGCGAACGCGGCCAGGCCGCAGGCTTTGACAGTAAGCATGCTGAAATCCTTCTGAGGTCCGATCACTTGTCTTTCGGGAAGACAGTGCCAAGGTTGCGCCAGTTGTCGTTGGACGCCTGGGCATCCTTGTTCCAGTCCGGGTAGGTGCTCATCATGTCGGGCACCTGGGCCGGCCACCAGCAAGGGTCGGAGCAGCCATACAGGTCGGCCTCCATTGGCTGGCACAGCGACGACACCCCGCCAAACGCATCGATTTCCCAACCCGGGTCGGTGGTCGAGGCGCAGCCCGCAACAGAGCTCATCGCCACCACTTCTTCGATACGGTTTTCGGCCGCAGCCTCATCGAGTTTCAACGCTTTATTATTGATTGCCTTGAGATGTTTCATATCAGTGAGCCTTGCGCGGAGTGATGTAGCTGCTGATAAACGCAGGGTTGTGGGCCATGATCCGGGTGTAGACCTCGATGCCGAAGTCGACCCAGTCACGCATCAGTTCGCAGTAGTGATAGGTCGGGTGGGTCGGGTCGCCGTAACGGGCGTAGCTCTCGTGGTAGCACCCGCCGGAGCAGAGATTACGGATCTGGCAGTCCTCGCAACCGGTGTTGGTGCGGTCCAGGCGCTGGGACAGGAAGTCATTCAATTCCACCTGTTTCACACCGCTGTGGACGTTGCCGAAAGTCGGCAACGATGAACCGGTAAAGCGGTGGCACAGGTTCAGCTCACCCTTGTGATCCACCGCCAGCATCTTCAGGCCCGCGCCGCACGGCAGGGCTTTTTTGTGGCCTTCGTGGATGTCGGTGATCAGTTGGTGCAGGTTGGAGAAACCGATGTTGCGGTGTTCCAGCGCCGCTTCCAGGTAACGCCGACCCAGTCTCTTCATGCTGGCGAAGACTTCGATCAGTTCGTCGCTGGACAGGTTGAAGGTGCTGATGTCGCCGGAGGTCACCGGAGCAAAACCGACTTCGGCAAAACCCAGTTCGTTGAACAGGTGATCCCAGATGGTTTCCACATCGGTCACGCCGGTGGTCAACGTGACTCGCGCGCCGACCGGACGGCTGTTGTAGCGCGACAGCAGCATTTCGGCCTTGCGCCGCACCACGTCGTAAGTGCCCTGCCCGCCCACGGTGATGCGGTTGCGGTCGTGCACGGTTTTTGGCCCGTCGATACTCACCGAGAGCCCGAAACGGTGGGCGTTCAGGTAGTCCACGGTCTCTTCGGTGAGCAGCGTGGCGTTGGTGGTCATGACGAACTCGACGAACTTGCCGGCCTCGCGGAAACGCTTCTCGCAATAGTCGACCATGTACTCGATCAGCTTGCGATTGCTCAACGGTTCGCCACCAAAGAACACCACAGTGAAACGCTCTTCATCCGGTGATTCACGCAGCAGCATTTCCACCGATGCAATCGCCGTTTCGACGTCCATTTTCTTGCCGGCCGAAGGCTTGTCGAGGTCTTCCTTGTAGCAGTAAGTGCAGCTCAGATTGCAGCCGGTGTTGACGTTGAGCACCACGGTATTGATCGCGGTGCGCTCGACCCGTTTGGTGCCGATGTCCGGGGTCAGCGGCGAGCCGTCGCTGACCAGTTCCAGGGACATCAACTCGCGCAGGGTCTCGGTGATTTCTTCGCCGTTGAAACGCGAAGCCAAACGCTGGATCAGGTCCTCCGACGAACAGCCGGGACCGCGTAAGGTATCGATGATGGTGCCCGTCAGCTCATCGCTGGCGAACAGCGAACTGCTAGGGATGTGAAACAGCATGCGGTCGGCATCGACGTGCACTTCGTGCAGGTTCCGCTCAACCAGATTCAAAATAGCGCCCATTGCAACCTCCTGTGCAAACCCCGTTTGACGGAGTCTGCGGTCATTCCGAAAAGTGTCTGAAGCCGTTGGTTTCAGCCAACTCATGGAATGGGTGGATTGTTCCAGCGTTGTACCGTGACGATCATGTGGCCTTCGCCGGTCAGGGATTTCCCTGCGTCGTCGACGGCGGCGATCACCTTGAGGTTGCCGGCATTGTTGGTGGACATCTTGCGTTGCGGGTTCGGCCCGGCATCGCCCGGTGTGAACACGCCACTGTCGGCCTGCATGGTGCCGGCGAACTTGACGTCTTCGTCTTCCTTGGCGCGGTCGTCGAAAGCCTCGACCGACCACTGCGCCGGGAACACGCCGATGCGATACGGCTTGCCATCAGCGCCCTTGCCCCAGGCTTCGGCATCGAAACGGCCCTGGACTTTCGGCGTCGAACCACCGCCCTCGCCGATTCGCGCCACCGAGAACTCGGGCACGACTTTGACTTCGGCGATCTTGCTGTAGACCGACAGGGTCGGGCCTTTCAGCGTGCCGACAGTGACGTTGCGCAGACCCGGTTGAGCATTGGCGGCAGCCTTGAGTTTGACGCGCATACGCTCGGGGCTTTGCTCGATGACTTCGACCACGTCCACGCCTTTACCGAAGTTCGGTTTGCCGGTGAGCCCGCTGCCGATCAGGGTGACTTCGGTCTCGGCCCCCGCCTTCAGGTAACCCGGTTGAACCGCCAGCAAACGACTGCTGCCCTGCTTGGCGGCAACGAAGTCCAGCCCGCGCTCATCGTGCTCGGCTTCGAACATCCGGCCCTGCATCGCATTGCCCTGGGCGGCAAACACCTGGCGCATGGTCACGCCGTCGATGGTCACGTTGCCGCGCCATTCGTAACCGGTGTAGAGAATCGCGCTGCCATCGCCATTGAACGGGCTGCCGTCGGCGTATTGGCCTTTGACGCTGACTTTGAACGTGTCACTGCCATCGGCCGTGACGCTCATCACTCCGGCCAGTTCGCCTTTACCCGGCAAGTGGCCGCTGAAGCTCCAGTCACCCACCAGCGCTTCGGCTTTCGGCGCGCTGCTCAGCCATTTTTTCCAGGCCGGGTTGTCCAGCGGATAACGCTTGGCCAACAACGGCACCATGTCTTTTCGAGCCAGGTCGAACCAGTCGCGGTCGCGGGACAGCGCCTGGTATTCCAGGGACGGCCATTGGCCGAGGTGGAAGTTCACCAGACGCTCCCATTCCTGGGCCGGACGCCGTTGCAGGGCGACCCGCGCACCGGAGTGGCAGCGCCCGCACATCTGGCTCGTCTGGTCGTCGAATTTTTCGACGGTATTGAGTCGGCGCTCCAACGCATAACGCACGCCATCGGTCTCGCTCGGCGCCAGGCCTTGGGTGTCGGCCAGGTATTTGACCAGGGTGCGGCGGTCGTCATCGCTGATCTGCAAACCGTGCATGGTCTGCATCCGGGCGATGCTCATCAGCCAGCCTTCGGGGGTTTTGCGCTGGTGGCTGATGCGGCTCAGGGCGTTATCGGCTTCGGGGGTGTGACAGCCCTGGCAGGTTTCCTTGAGGATGGTCTGGGCGTCGCGGGCTGCCAGGCTGTCGGGCGAATGCAGCGCCACACACGCGGCCACGGCCAGCAGACTGGCGCTCAGGCCTGATCGGAGTCTTCTCTTCATCAACGTCGAACCTCGCACGGTGCTTTCTTATTTTTGTGGCTTATCGTTTTTATGGTTTCTGCCGCCGGCGGCGCACCGCTGACGGAGGCAAGAGAAACGTCTGCGATGAGCAATACACGGAGCGTGCCAGCTTGCCGATGCCCTTTTTTATCAAGCAGTTACGCGAAGGCAAGACCTGTGAATCGCGTCTACAGGGGGTCGTCTGCGTCTAATATCGCGACAGGTGTTGCAACCTGAGACAAGCATAGATGCCCCGGCCGGAACAGTTCATCGCCCGACGATTGACGGCCGTTGCAGGCGGGTGCGAAATGGTGGTTCACCGATTGCCAGTCAGGGGATAACACAATGGCAAGCATCACTGTCCTGGCGGGGGACTTTCTGCAGGGTGATGGAGAGTACAGAGACGGCGTTTTCACCCTTAGAACGTCGCTTCATCCGTGGCCCGGCATCACCCTGCCGCTCTCATCGTTCAAGCGCGTGGAAGTCGCTAACCAGGAATCGATCAACAACATCAAGGACGCCATCGGCTTCGGCGTGGCGGGCGCGATGTTCCTGGGCCCTATCGGCGCGATTGCGGGATTCATGCTGGCCGGCAAGGAAACCGAAGTGACGTTCCTGGCGACGCTCAATGATGACAAGAAACTGTTGGCTGCCGTAGATAGCGACACGTTTGAGGAGATTTCGCGGAAGATCCATTCCTGACCCGCCGTCACCCCGCTACACTTGCGTGTTGCGGGGACGCCGGTTCAACTGGCCAATGTCGAGGAGATGCTTTTATGAGCCTCGATTTTTTGCTGAATATCCGCCACAAGTACCGCAATGTCATGGGGACTGTTCAAGTTCCATACGGGGACGTTCGTGGCGATCAGATCCACTTTTCCAGTCATGCAGTCACAGACCCGAATCGTAAGAGACTGGTCTGCCTCCATGATGCACGTGCACACGGCGGGCAGCATTTTGTGTTCAATGATGCTTTGAATTTCCAGGGTTGAAAGGAACATCGTTACCTCCCTTACACCAGATGAGTGGCCGGATGAACGGTCCATCGCTTCATCCACCGAGCCAGAAAATTCTAGTCCCCAATAGTGGGTGTCTCAAGGTCGCAACCGGTCGCTCGTCGTCTCATAGTTGTCGCAATTTGCAACAGCCGCACAGCGTCGGCGATACCCACGACTGATCCAAAACCCCGCCGACCAAGGGTGGTCCGCCCTTTCCCGGCACTTGGCACAGCCATTGCGAAAGCCTCCGTTCTCACGAACAACAAGAGGTCTCGCCATGCCCCTCCCTTATTTGCTTCCCGCCACTTCCGCGTTCATCCAGCGCGCCCCGCGCATGCTGATCGGCGGCGACTGGGTCGAGGCCGCCGACGGCCAGACCATGCCCCTGCACAACCCGGCCACCGGCGAAGTGCTGTGCGTGGTGCCACGGGCCACGCCCGAGGATGTCGACCGCGCCGTGCTCGCCGCCCGCCAGGCCTTCGACGATTCCGCCTGGACCCGCACCCGCCCACGGGAGCGGCAGAACCTGTTGTGGAAACTCGCCGACCTGATGGAACGCGACGCCGAACTACTGGCGCAACTGGAATGCCTGAACAACGGCAAAAGCGCTGCAGTGGCCCAAGTCATGGACGTGCAACTGTCCATCGATTTCCTGCGCTACATGGCGGGCTGGGCGACCAAGATCGAAGGATCCAGCGTTGAAGTGTCGTTGCCGTTGATGCCCAACGATCAATTCCACAGCTTCATCCGCCGCGAAGCGGTGGGCGTGGTCGGCGCCATCGTCGCCTGGAACTTCCCGCTGCTGCTGGCCTGCTGGAAACTCGGCCCGGCCCTCGCCACCGGTTGCACCGTGGTGCTCAAACCCGCCGATGAAACCCCGCTGACCGCGCTGAAACTCGCCGAACTGGTGCTGGAAGCCGGTTATCCCGAGGGCGTGTTCAACGTGGTCACCGGCACCGGCATCACCGCAGGCTCGGCGCTGACCCACAACCCGCTGGTGGACAAGCTGACCTTCACCGGCTCCACCGCCGTGGGCAAGCAGATCGGCAAGATCGCCATGGAGTCCATGACCCGTGTCACCCTCGAACTGGGCGGCAAATCACCGACCATTGTCATGGCCGACGCCGACCTGAAGTCCTCTGCCGCCGGCGCCGCCAGCGCGATCTTCTTCAATCAGGGCCAGGTGTGCTGCGCAGGGTCGCGGCTGTATGTGCAGCGCAAGCATTTCGACAATGTGGTGGCGGACATCGCCGACATCGCCAACGCCATGAAGCTCGGCAACGGGCTGGACCCGAGTGTCGAGATGGGGCCGCTGATTTCGGCGCGTCAGCAGGAACGGGTTTACGGTTACATCGAGAAGGGCCGGGAAAGTGGCGCGACCATCGCCTGCGGGGGTGAGCAGTTCGGGCCGGGGTTCTTCGTCAAACCGACGGTGATTGTCGATGTCGACCAGAAGCACTCGCTGGTGCAGGAGGAGATCTTCGGGCCGGTGCTGGTGGCGATTCCGTTCGATGATGAAGCCGATGCGCTGCGCATGGCCAATGACAGTCCTTATGGGCTGGGCGCGAGCATCTGGTCGAACGACTTGGCGGCGGTGCACCGGATGATTCCGCGGCTCAAGTCGGGTTCGGTGTGGGTCAACTGCCACAGCGCGCTCGATCCGGCGCTGCCGTTTGGCGGGTACAAGATGTCCGGGGTCGGGCGTGAGATGGGGTATGCGGCGATTGAGCATTACACCGAGTTGAAGTCGGTGTTGATCAAGCTCTGATTTGCGGCGACCTTCAGGCCGCCTTCGCGGGCAAGCCTCGCTCCTACAGGATTACGCAGCCCTCTGTAGGAGCGAGGCTTGCCCGCGAAGAAGCCAGACCAGTCACCAAACATTCAAGGTTTAAACCCCTGAGCCAACAACCACCCCCGAACCACCCGCCCCTGCTCCACTGTCAACCCCGCCAACGCCTGTTCGACCGGCTCGGTCCGCACCCGCCGCAGCAACGGCGCCAGCTCAACCCCTTGCACATGCCAGATCCCCAGCGGCTGATCCGCCGTCACCACCACCTCGGCCTCATCCACAAACCCGTCGTTCAACACCGGCGCCCGCTCAATCCTCAACGCCGCAAAATCCGCCTCGGCATGGGCCACTTCAGCATCCGGCCACTGCCGCCGCGCCTGCCAGAACGGCAGCTCCCGCCACCGCTGCTCATCGGCATAAAAATCCCGGCCGATCCGCGCAAAGCGCAAAAAAAGCTGCTCTACCCGCTGCTGATGAAACCGTTGTGCCAGTGCCGCCCGTTCCGGTTTACGCATCAACGTGTTGATCACCGTGGGCGCCTGTAACGCTGAAGACAAGGATTGGAAGATGCCATTGCCCGACAGCGGATCCACCGCCATCGCGGCATCGCCGACCCGGATCCAGCGTTCACCACACACCTGCGGGCTCAAAATCGCCGTGCTGCTGCGCGCATGCAACTGAAGATCGATTTCAGCATCGACACCGAAAAACTCGCGCGCCAACGCCGAACCCTGACGTCGCGCGCGACAGTAATCCAGTAACTGCGCCTTGCCCGGCAACTCGGCGCTGGCCACGTCCACCGTCCATTGCCAATAACACTGACCGTCGGCCCGTCGCGCCATCCAGGCCCAGCCGTCCTCAAGGCTTTCCACCGCACTGGCGGTGCTGCCCGACGTGCCTTGCCAGCGATTGAGCAGGCTGACCGTCTCCGGCCCGCGCAGGCCTTTGCCAAGCGCAGGGGCCTGACGCCCACGGGCTTCCACCAGGAAATCCGCGATCAACGCCTCACGCCCTTCAATCTCAACCCGATGTCCGGTCGCCGAGGTTTGAACGCCCAGCACCCGACCTTCGATCAGCTCAACGCCCGCCAGCCGCAGGTCTTCGCGTAAGCCTCGGTCGAAGCTCGGACGGTCCAACAGAAATTCGATGTTTTGCGCATGCTGCTGACCGTTCCACGACACCTGCCGCTGGGAAGGCAGCGCCGCGTCCGCCAACGCCTGATGCAGACCCGCACCGCGCAACGCCTCCAATACCCGAGTGGAAACGCCTTCCAACGCGGCAAACCGACGCCACTCACTCACCAGGGTCACGGCATAACCGAGCCGCCGCAAACCCAGGGCAACCGCTGCTCCCGCCGGCCCCGCACCAAGAATCAGAATCATGGCCCGAAGCGCCGTTCAGGGCCGCGATAGCGGGCGTTCTCGCGCAGCCACTCAATGATGTGTTCGTTGCTCGCGTCGGGATTGGCCACCAGAAAACCCGCAATGTGCCCGCTCAACGCCGCACACCCAAGACTCGCACCCGACTGCCCCGGATAGGTCCCATGCACACACGCTGCGAAATCGGCTTGGGCACTGTTGAGCCACGACCATTCATGCTCGGCGCAGCGCGCATCGCCGGTGACTCGCAGCACTTGGGGGTAATTCGCCGGAAACACGCCCTCTCCCTGCGCCGGGCTGGAGGCGCACAGCAAAATGCCCCGCGCTACCGCCGCTGCGCAGGCTTCGCGCAACAGGCTTCGATCCTGCCGCAAGCCAAGACTCAAGTTGATCAACCGAACGTCCTGCGCCACCAGCCAGTCAATCGCGGTGGCGATCTGCAAGGCGCTGGTGACGCCGCGCTGGTCAAACACCTGCCCCACGCAAAACACCGCCGCAGGCGCCCGACGTCCAATCGCCTCGATCACCGCGCTGCCGTGGCCCAACGGGTCGTCGCGCAAGTCGCTTTCGGCCAGGCCATCTTCCAGCAGCGAGAAGCGCCGACCAGCGATCACCTGCACCCGTTGCGCCGCCGAATGGCCGCTGTCGACCACGCCGATCCGTAGCTCAGGCTTCATGCAGCACCGTTTTTGAAATGAGTACGCCGTCGAGCAATTCGAAGCGCAAATCGGCATCGGCCAGCGTGGAAGGTCGATGGCTGATCAAGATTCGCGTACGCCCGGCAAACAGTCGGTCGATGGCCTCGATGACTTCGCGTTCGGTGGCTTCGTCCACCGCCGAAGTGGCTTCGTCAAGTACCAGAATCAGCGGATCCTGTAATAGCGCCCGGGCGATGGCGATGCGCTGTTTCTGCCCGCCGGAGAGCTGCTGGCCGCGCTCGCCCAGCGGACTGTCGAGACCTTCGGGCAACGACTCGATCAGGCTGTCGAGTTGCGCCAGCCTTGCGACTTCGGCAATCGCTTCGCGACTGGCATCCGGCACCGCGTAAGCGAGGTTGTCGGCGAGGCTGCCGCGAAACAGCACGATGTCTTGACTGACCACGGCAATCCGCCGACGCAGCTGGAACAGATCCAGTTCCCGCAGGTCGACCTCCCCCAACAACACCCGGCCGGATTGCGGATCGTGATGGCGTTGCAGCAGATCGATGAGCGTTGATTTACCAACACCGGAGCCACCGCTCAGGGCGACTTTCAAGCCATAGGGGATTCGCGCTTCAATGCCGCGCAAGGTCGTCGGGCGGCCGGGATGGCTGAAGTGCACGTCATCGAAACGCAATTCACCGGAAGCCGGCATCGGCTTGGGTTCAACCGGTGTGAGCACGGTCGGTTCCTCACCACGCAGTTCCATGACCCGCCCGAGGCTGACGGTCATCCGCTGAATCGCGACATAGAGCCCGAGCAGGCTCTGAACCGGCCCGACCGCCATCCCCAGATAGGTGGAAAACGCGATCAGCGCGCCCAGTTGCCAAGTGCCCTGCACCACCCAATAACCGCCAATCAAAAACGCGCAGGCGCGGGACAATGACGTCAGCGTGCCAGGCACCGCCTGGGTGAAAAACTCGGTGACTTGCAGGCGCAGCAACTGGCTCATGTAGCCTTGACCGAGCGACTCCAGCCGACGCGACTCACGTTGCTGCTGGCCGGCGGACTGGATGAATTTCATCACCGGCAAGGTCTCGACCATGAACGAGGACATGTCCGCCGAACGCTCGCGCAACTGCCGCACATCGCGCTCGACCTTGCGCCGCATCCAGCGCAGCCAGAGCACGTCGAGGGGAATCAGCACCAGCGCCAGCAGCGAGAGTTTCCACGACAGGGTCAGCAGCATGGCCACCGCAACCACCAGGCCAACGATGCTCGATACCGCCGAGAACAGCGAATCCACCGCGAAGCGCTGGATCTCCGCGACATCGCCATCGAGGCGCGACATCAGATCACCGATGCGCCGTTGCCCGTAGAAGCTCGGCGATAACGTCTGCAAATGCCGATAGAGGTCGTCGCGCAGGCTGAACAGCATCCGCCCGGACAGGCGCGTGTGCAGGTAGCGATTGATCCCCGACAACGCCGTGCCGAGCAGCCCGGCGAGAATCATCAACCCGGCAATCAGCACCAGCATCGGAAAGTTTTTCGCCAGCAAGCCATCGTCAATCAGCAGTTTTGTCAGCCACGGTTGCACCAGCACCAGCGACGAGGCGCAGACCGACAAACCGAGCAACCCGGCGATCGCCAGCCGATGCGGGCGCACAAAGCTGTAGAGCCAACGCAATGCCGCCTGCAGGGCTTCGGGGTTCTGGCTGTCGATCAGCCGAACGATCAAGCGCTGCATCACGAGCGCAACTGTTTGAGCTTGCGATACAGGGTCGCGCGGCTGATGCCCAAGGCGTCGGCGGCAGCCGAGACGTTGCCCTGATGGCTGTCCAGGGACTGGCGAATCAGCTCCAGTTCGTTTTCGCGAATGCTGCCTGATGCCGGGCGCTCGGTGGCGGTCAATTCGTCGAGCATGCTGTCGGGCAAGTGGTCGAGGGTGAGCACCGTGTCCCCCGGTTCGCGCATGGCCAGCGCGGTGCGCAGGACCATTTCCAGTTGGCGGATGTTGCCCGGCCAGTGATAGCCGTCGAGCAAACGGCTCAAGTCGTCATGCAGAACCATCGCCGGGGCATCAAGTTTGGCCAGCAGGCGAGCGACCAAACCGCTGAAATCCTCACGCTCGCGCAGGGCCGGGAGCATCACGCTGATGCCGTTGACCCGGTAGAACAGGTCTTCGCGGAAGTGCTTTTCTTCGACCAGGCGCTTGAGATCCCGGTGGGTGGCGCAGATCAGCGCGACATCGATGTCTTGTTCCTCGCCGGCACCCAGCGGCGCCACTTTACGGTCCTGCAACACCCGCAGCAGACGTGCCTGCAAAGCCAGCGGCATGTCGCCGATTTCGTCGAGGAACAAGGTGCCGCCGTGGGCCTGTTGCAGCCGACCGATCATGCCGCCACGACGGGAACCGGTGAAGGCGCCTTCGCGGTAGCCGAACAGTTCCGACTCGATCAGGCCCTCGGGGATCGCCGCGCAATTCACCGCGACGAAGGGTTTGTCGCAGCGGGTTCCGGCCATGTGCAAGGCGCGGGCGATGACTTCTTTACCGGTGCCGGTTTCACCGAGCAGCAACACTGGCAATTCGTTGGCCAACCCTTGGCGGGCCATGCGCAGGGCCCGGGCGTAACGGACGTTGCTGCCGGCCAGGGATTCGAGATCCGGTTGTGGTTTGGCGGTTTTCGCGGTGGTGCGCGGCGGTGTGCTGACATTGATCGAACGTTGCGGCGCACGCAGGGTTTTGTAGAAGAATTCGCCTTTGGCAGTCTGCAAACTGCCGACGCCGCCCTGATGCAGGCGCGACAGCAATTGCAGGCCATCGACCCCCAGAAACTCTTCGCAACGGCGACCGACCAGCGCCGAACGCTCGGCACGCAGCAACTGACAGGCCTGGGCGCTGACCGCGAGGATCTGCCCGCCGAGGCTCACCGCCAGCAGGCCCTGCCAAGGGGATTCGAGGTATTGCCGACGGCTGTGGAAGGCGAGGACGATTTCATCCGGATAGCTTGAGTTAAAGACGCGGCTTTCGATCTGGCTGACCGCCATGGCCAGCAACGCGGTGCTGTCATGCACCCGGCCGAGCGGGCCTTCGCGGGTCAGGTCGAGGACGCCGAGGATGTCGCCTTGGGGGCAGTAAATCGGCACCGACGTGCAGGAGAAATCGGTCAGACGATCGAGGTAATGTTCACCGCAATCGATCATCGTCGGTCGGGCTTCGACCAGCGCTGTGCCCAGCGCGTTGGTGCCGCGAGCGGCTTCGCTCCAGCAGGCGCCGAGGGTGATGTCTTGCAGGCCGCTGCCCTTGAGGCGATCGGCGCGACCTTCGACGGCAAGAATGGTGGCGTCGGAGTTGGCGAGGATAATCAGGCCTTCCTTGCCCTGGCGGTCCGCCAGGTAGTCGATGGCCGGCAATGCGGCGTCGATCAGCAGGCGATTGCTCGCCAGCAGCACGTCCAGGCTAGCGGACGACTCCAGCGCCAGTTCGTGCTTGGCATTGAAATGCACGCCATGGCTGAGACTGCGCCGCCACGACGCATCGATTTCGGCCCGCAACACGCCATCGGGGACTTCGCCCTCGAGATGGAGTTTTTCCCGGGCCAGCCGGGCTTCGCGGTGAAGCTTGGGAAGAGTTGTTTTTATTAGCGTCATCAAGCGCTCCGGATCGGTCCGCTTTGCGCTTATTCAAGATCAGCGCCCTGCCGCAATCTTTACGTTAACGTCAGGGCGATGGCAAGTGCCTTACGGCGCTTGTGTTTCATCCGGGGGACCGCGTTATCGTTCATCGCGGGCGAACCAAAATTTCCCGCCAGGCAAATAACCTGTAGGAGCGAGGCTTGCCCGCGAAGGCGATCTACCTGGCACCAATGATCTCAGAGCTGCCACACCTCGGCATTCACAAAAAACGCCCGGGCATTATCCTCAAGGCTCTCCAGGTGATACCCGCCCTCCTGCACAATCAAACACGGCAACCCAAGGCTGCGAATCCGTTCGCCCAGCAGCGCAAACCCTTCCCGCGTCACCGCCACTTTGCTCTGCGGGTCCAGTTCGAAAATATCGAAGCCCAGGGACAGCACCAGCACCTCGGCACCAAAGTCCTTCACCGCCGCCAACGCCACGTCCAATTGTTCGAGGAAGTGCGCCTCACTCGATCCATGCGCCATCGGCAAGTTTAGGTTAAACCCCTCGCCGGCCCCGACGCCGCGCTCATCGGCAAACCCGGCAACTCCAGGATAGAAATTGGTCGGATCGCCATGTACCGAGACGTAGAGCACGTCATCGCGGTCGTAGAAAATCTCCTGAATCCCCTGGCCGTGATGCATGTCGGTGTCGAGCACCGCAACCTTTTCAAACCCGGCGCGTAACACCTGCGCCGCCACCGCTGCATTGTTCACATAACAGAAACCACCTGCCGCTTCGGCCCGGGCATGGTGACCCGGTGGACGACACAAGGCATAAGCCGCCGGCTCGCCATCGAGTAACGCCTGAGCACCGGCAACCGCGCTTTGCGCCGACCAATACGCCGAGCGCCAGGTCTGCTCGCCTACCGGGCAGCTGCCGTCCGCCAGATAGCGCGCGGCTTGAGCGAGAATCCCGCGCAAGGCATTGGGCTCGCGCACGAAAATGTTCGACATCACCTCGTCGCCCCAATCCTCGGGAATTTCCTTCCAGCGCCGATGCGCTTCCTGCAGGAATGTCAGGTACGGCGCGCCGTGGACCGCCAGCAATGGCGTCAGTCCGGCATCGGCGGGTTGCTCGACCTTGAAGCCAAGGGAATGAGAGGCCTGCACCAATCGCTGCAAACGCTCGGGCACTTCCTGCGGCGTGCGCATCTGCCCCCGTGAGTAATAGCTGCGTGGATGGTGGAGCAATTGTTCGGGGTGGAAAAAACTGCGCATGGGATAAATTCCTATTCTTGAACCGGGTGCGCCCTTCTGTAGGAGCGAGGCTTGCCCGCGAAGGCTGTGTGTCAGTCAACGTCGATGTCGAATGTGCTGACGCCTTCGCGGGCAAGCCTCGCTCCTACAGAGATCATGTTTATTCAGCTTTTTCGGCGCGGGCCAGCACGGCGTTGAGCAGGACGTCGGTGCCCTGCCGCACGTCCTCGGGCAGCACGTCTTCGGCTTCGTTGTGGCTCAACCCGCCAACACACGGGATAAACACCATCGCCGTCGGGCAGAACCGCGCCAGGTGAATCGCGTCGTGCCCGGCGCCGCTGACAATCGATTGCTGAGCGTAGCCCAGCGCGTCCACCGCCTGCTGCACGGCTGCCACGCAGTCGGCATCGAACGGTGTCGCCGGGCTGATCCAGTGCGGGGTGATGGTCAGGTTCAAGCCACGGCCGTCGGCAATTGCCTGGAGTCGCGCACGGACCTGTTGCTCCATCGCTTCGATGGCTTCGTCGCGGTGATGACGCAGGTCGACGGTGAAATTCACCAGGCCGGGAATGGTGTTGCGCGAGGACTTGTTGATGCTTAATTCGCCCACGGTGGTCAGGCCTTCCGGGGCGAAATCAGTGGCTAAACCTTCAATCGCCTGGATCATCCGCGCCACGCCGTACAAGGCGTCCTTGCGCAGCGGCATCGGCGTGGTGCCGGCGTGGGCGGCCATGCCTTCGACCCGCACGTCGAGCCAGCGAATCGCCTGCCCACCGCTGACCACGCCGATGCTTTTGGCGTTGTCTTCGAGGATCGGGCCCTGTTCGATGTGCGCTTCAAAGTACGCATCCACTGCGCCGCCCAACGGACGCTCGCCGGCATAACCGGTGCGCTGCAACGCTTCGGCGACGCTGATGCCATCGATGTCCCGCACCACCAGCGCCGCGTCCAGAGGCATGATGCCGGTGAACACCGCCGACCCGAACATGGCCGGGGTGAAGCGTGCGCCTTCTTCGTTGGTCCAGACCGCCACTTCCAGCGGTTTGCGGGTCTGGATGCCGAGGTCGTTGAGGCAACGCACCACTTCCAGGCCGGCGAGTACGCCGTAGACACCGTCGAAGCGCCCGCCTTCAGGCTGGGTGTCGAGGTGGCTGCCCATCATCACGGGGGCGGCATCCGGGTCGGTGCCGGCGCGGCGGGCGAACAGGTTGCCGATGGCGTCCACGCTCAGGGTCATGCCGGCTTCTCGGCACCAGTGGGCAAACAGTTCGCGGCCGGCCTTGTCTTCATCGCTCAGGGCCAGGCGGCAACTACCGCCACGGGCGGTGGCGCCGATTTCGGCCATGGCCATCAGACTCGCCCACAGGCGTTCGCCATTGATCTTCAACATGAGTGACTCCTGGAAATTCTGGATTAAGCGTTGGCCAATTCAATGCGTTCAGCACTGGCATGGCGACGGGCAAGGGACAGGACACAGATCAGCGACGTCGCGGCGATCAGGCTGTAGAACACCGCCATCGGCCACCATTGGCCGGCGAACTTGTGTGCCAGCATCGTGCCGATCAGCGGCGTCAGGCCACCGGCCAGGGCACCGCAAATCTGATAGGCCAACGAGATCGCGGTGTAGCGCACCCGGGTCTCGAACATGCCGCTGACGTAACCGGCGATCACCGCATAGAACGACGCCATGCACACCACCGCCAGGGCGATGCCGAGGATGATCAGCGGCGCCTGGGCCGAGCTGACCAAAACGAACATCGGATAAGGCGAGGCCATCGCCAGCAACGACATCAGGCACAAAAACCGCGTCGCCCCGATTTTCTCGGCAACCCACGCCGCCAGCGGCTGAATGCAGAACTGAATGATCGCCACCACAAACAGACACTCGAGAATCAGCGAGCGCGGCAGTTCGAGTTGCTGGGTGGTGTAGGCGATCATGAAGGTGTTGGTGAAATACACCCCGGCAATCCCGAGGGTGTTGGCGCCGATGCACAGCAGCAATGGACGCCACGCGGTACGCAGCACTTCCATGACCGGCGCCTGCTCCTTGCGCGTGCTTTTGCTCGCGAGTTCACGGCTGGCGAGGAACTCCGGTGATTCATTCACGCCCAGACGAATCGCCAGGCCCACCAGCAGCAACAACGAGCTGGCGAGGAACGGCAGGCGCCAGCCCCAGCTCATCAGGTCTTCTTCCGGCAAACGGGTGACTGCGCTGAAGGCCAGCAGCGACAGGATCAAACCCGCCGGGCTGCCCAGTTGCGCGAAGGAGGCGAAGAAATTGCGGCGACCTTTCGGCGCATGTTCGCCGGCCATCAACACCGCCCCGCCCCACTCGCCACCGACCGCGATGCCCTGGACGATGCGCAGCAGGATCAGCAGCACCGGCGCTGCGGCACCGATTTGTGCGTAGGTCGGCAGCAAGCCGATGCACACCGTAACCACGCCCATCATCAGCAAGGTGATGATCAACGACTTCTTGCGGCCGATCCGGTCGCCGATATGGCCGAAGATGATCCCGCCCAACGGCCGCGCAAAGAAGCCCACGGCGAAGGTGCCGAACGCGGCCATCGTGCTGAACAGTTTGTCGTCGGAGGGAAAGAACAGCGCGCCGAACACCAGGGCGGCGGCGGTCGCGTAGATGTAAAAGTCGTACCACTCGATCATGGTGCCGATGAAGGCTGCGGCTGCCGCACGGCGCGGCTGGGGCGAAGCGTTGGGCTTCATGGGTCGGGCTCCTTTGATTGTTTTTTTGGCAGGAGAGAATCGGTTCAATCAAGGCACTCTGACGGCGCCTGTCTGGGGATGATTTATCGTCTCGGGACTATGATTAGTCAATTTTCTATTTATTATGCGGACTATTACGACAGCTTATAATCGAGAGCCTCATGGCCGAACGCGATGTACAACGCCTGCTCAATGACCGTCTGGACTGGAACCTGCTGCGCACCTTTCGGGTGATCGGCCAGGAGCTGAGCATCAGCCGTGCCGCCGCCCGTCTGCACCTGACGCAACCGGCGGTGAGCCAGGCATTGAAGCGTCTGGAAGAGCAACTCGGTCGGCAATTGATCGCCCGTCGCGGGCCGCGTTTTGCCCTGACCGAAGTCGGCGAGCAGATCTTTGAACTGGCCGGGGAAATCTACGGGCAGATGTCCCAGGTCAGCAGCGTGCTGGAGCAACCGGCCGACGAAGTGATCGGCAAGGTGCGATTGCTGATCATCAGCCGGATCTACTCGGAGCGCTTCGACGACTTCCTCGCGGACTTTCATCACCAGCATCCGCGCGTGGACCTGGAAGTCGACGTGATGCGCAGCTCCGACATCGTCAGCGCCTTGCAGGAAAAGACTGCGACCCTGGGCCTGAGCCTCAATCGTCGTCCGCAACCACGCCTGGAACAACGGCTGTTCCTGCGTCAGCGCTACGCGTTTTTCTGCGGCAAGCACCATGGGATGTTCGGCCGGCAGAACGTGGTTGAAGGGGATTTGCAGCGGGAGAATTTCGTCAGTTTCACCAGCGACCAGATTGGCGGCATGCTCTCGCCGCTGACGATTTTCCGCGATCAGCAGGGTTTCAGCGGACGGATCGTCGCCTCGTCACCGAGCCTGGAAGAAGTCCGGCGACTGGTGATCGCCGGGTTCGGCATCGGCTGCTTGCCTGAGCACGTGGTGGCGGCGGATGTCGACGCCGGATTGCTCTGGCGCCTGCCGCCCCACGAAGGGATTGCCGATGTGGACATTCATTTGCTGTGGAACCGCGAGCAGCGCATGAGCCGGGCCGAGACGATCTTCATCGAGAGCCTGCAACGCTGCCTCACCGCCTAAACGCGCAAGACCTGCGCCACCGGTTCGCCCCCGCGCAAACGCTCGAGCAAGCGAGGCTCGGCATGATCGGAAGCCAAGGCTTGTTCGATCACGTCGGCCGCTGTTTGCCAGTCGAGAAACAGCACGCCGTTGTCATCCGCCAGCACCAGATCGCCGGGGTTTACCGTGATGCCGGCGCAGTGGATCGGCTGATTGATCTGGCTGTCGCCACGTCCGTGCAGTTTGGTGGTCAGCAAGCTGGTGCCGCGAGCGAAGACCGGCAGCCCGGCTTCACGCAGTTCCAGCAGATCGGTGACGGCCCCGTCCACCACGATGCCCACCGCTCCGGCACAGCTCGCGGCACAACTGGTCACCGCGCCGACCGGGGCGTGTTGCCAATCGCCGTCGGTGTCGATCACCAGCACGTCGCCGGGTTGTATCAGCGCAAGGGCCTGGTTGACGGCGATGGCATCGGCGCCCACCAGCTTCAACGTCAGCGCCCGGCCGACCAGTTTTACATTGGGCACCATGGCCCGCATTTGCGAGTCGGCGAAGCCCTCCTCCAGAAAATGCCCAAGGGTCGGAAAGCTCACTGCGTTGAGCTGCTCAATCAGCCGTGACTTATCCATGCTGCGACTCCTTCGTGATCAACTCGGCCACACAATCGATTTCCAGCGACACACCCCAGAGCGCCACGCACACCGTGGTGCGCGCCGGTGGCGCATGGCCGAGAAATTCGCGATACACCGCATTGAATGGCTCCAGTTGTGCGGGATCGGTCAGGTAGGCGTTGACCTTGATCACGTGGCTGAAACCGGACCCCGCTTCAATCAGGATCGCCTCCAGATTGCGCAAGGTTTGCCGCACTTGTTCGGTGAAATTGGCGGGCTGGTCATCAAGCCCGGTCTGGGCCGGAATCTGCCCGGCAGTGAACACCAGATGGCCGCTGACCACCGCTTGAGAGTAAGGGCCGACCGGGCCGATGAAGCCCGGGGCCGACTGGATTCTGCGCATAGTGTTGAACTCCATGGATCAGGCGGCTGCCGATTTGAAAGGTTTGCGGGCGGGTTGATCGTCGGTGGTCGCCGTCGTCGGGATTTCGCTGATGTCTCGCTTGAAGGTCTCGGTCAGCAGCAATAGCGCGATCAGCGAAATCAGCGCCGCGCCGATCATGTACCAGGCGACTGACGAGCCTTTGCCGGTGGCCGCCAGCAATGCCGTGGTGACAATCGGCGTTGCCGCGCTACCGAGCAGACCGGACAACATGTAGCTGATCGACAGCCCCGAATAGCGCACCCGGGTGCCGAACAGCTCGGCAAGGAACGTCGCAATCGGCCCGTAGTTGGCGGCGAATGCAGTCATCAGCAGCAAGTAACCGAAGATCACCAAGGGCAGCTCTTTGGTGTCCATCAACCAGAACATCGGGAACGCGACCAACGCCTCCGCGACGATGCCGGCGACAATGATCGGCTTGCGTCCGAAGCGGTCCGACAGTGCGCCGAACACCGGCAACATGACGATGCACCAGGCACAGGACAGCAGCACCACGCCGAGCATCACGCTGCGACTGAACCCGAGATTCTGCGTGCCGTAGGTCAGGCCGAACGCAACTATGATGTTGAACGAGGCACCGGTCGACATGGTGGCGATCCCGCCCAGCACCACTTGTTTCCAGTACTTGCGGAAGACTTCCGCCAGCGGCATTTTCACCTGCACCTCGGCTTCCTTGACCTTGTTGAAGGCCGGGGTTTCAGCGATGTTCAAGCGGATGTACAAACCAACCGCAATCAGCAGCACGCTAGCCAGGAACGGGATACGCCAACCCCAGGCCAACAGGTCTTCGGGGGACATCAGCGCCGCGATCAACAGGAAGGCCAGGTTGGCAATCATGGTCCCGGCCGGAACACCGATCTGCACCCATGAACCGTACAAACCACGCTTGTTGGCGGGCGCATGTTCCACCGCCATCAACACCGCCCCGCCCCACTCGCCGCCGAGCGCAAGGCCCTGGATGACCCTGAGCAATAACAACAGGATCGGCGCCCAGATTCCGATGGCCGCGTAGTTGGGTAACAAGCCAATGGCGAAGGTAGCGGCGCCCATCGTCAACAGGGAAATAAGCAACATCGACTTGCGGCCCAGTCGGTCACCGAAATGCCCGAACAAAGCTGCACCGACAATCCGCGCCAGATACGCCGAAGCAAACGTACCGAAAGCCAGTAACGTACCGATCAACGGATCGAAGTCCGGGAAGAACACTTTGTTGAACACCAGCGCCGAAGCCGTGGCGAACACAAACAGGTCGTACCATTCCACCGTGGTGCCGATGACACTGGCCACGGCCACTTTCTTCATGTTTGCAACTTCCGGGGGTGCGCCGGACTTTTCTGCGGACGATAGATCGCTCATCACTGTCTCCAGGAATTCATCAAGAACTCGTTTATTTAATTGTTTTGACTGGCAGTAAAACGTTCGTAGTGAGGATTGTTGTTATGTCTCGCCCAGTTGAATGGGCGAGTTTGCAAGGCAGTTACTTATTAATAACCGAGTGTTCGGTCCGCGCAATTCACTAGCGGTTCACCGGCATTTAATCGGCGGAAGTTTTCCGCTACTTGTTCGGCGATACAGTCGTGGGAGGCCGCCGAGGCCATGTGGGGAGTGATCGTTACGCCGGGCATTGTCCAGAGACGGTGATCGACCGGCAGGGGTTCCTGTTCGAAAACATCTAGCAGAGCACCGCGCAGCTTGCCTCGTTGCAGGGCTAGCTCGAGGTCGTCGATATTGAGATGTCCTCCTCGACCACAATTCACAACGGCGGCACCATTGGCGAGGTGTTCAAACGTTGCACCGCCGAGGATGCCCCGTGTTTCGCTGGTCAGGGGCAACAGATTGATCAGCAGTTCCACACCGTTCAAAAACGTGTTCAGTTGCTGCGCACCGGCGAAGGTCTGGACGCCATTGATCGTCTTGCTACTGCGCGCCCATCCACGAACGCTGTAACCGGCGGCCGCCAGATCCTGCGCAATTGCGCTGCCCAGCGACCCAAGCCCCATGACCCCTACTTTGAACTGCCCCGCCGCCCGTTGCAGCGGTCGCTCCCAATGCTGCTCGCGTTGCTGATTGAGTACCTGATCGAAGCGGCGGTGATAGTGAATCACCGCCCAGCGCACGTACTCGGTCATGCCTTGCCGGTGACCGGGATCGACCACCCGGCACACCGGCAAATCCGGGCACGACGGGTCGTGGTCCAGGTGATCGATGCCCGCCGCCACCGAGTGGATGACTTGCAGGTTCGGCAATGAGACAAGGCTGCCCGGTGGCGGAAACCAGCACGCGGCAATCTGCGCATTTTTGGCCAGAGGATCATCGGCCAGTACGGTGGTGAGCTGCGGCGCGCTGCGGGCAAACGCGGCTTGCAGTTGCTTGAGCAGCAACGTGTCGCGGGACAGCAAAACCACGGTGTTGATGGCGGTTTTCACGATAAGTAGGACTCACGCTGGGATTCGATCAGGGTTAGAGCGGCCTCCCAGGCCAGGTCGATGATGTTGTCCTGCTCATCGCGGTCAAACTGTTCGGCGGTGTGCGCACAGACTTCCGGGGACGGGTAATGCAATGCCGAACCACCGGCCAGCGCCGCGACCTGCGCCTGACAGGCGCGCTCCAGAAAGTGAATTTCCTGGAACGCCTGGGCGACGCCCGAACCGCCGACCAGCAAGCCGTGATTGCGCAAAATCATCGCCCGGTGCGGCCCCAGGTCGGCAATCAAACGCTCGCGTTCATTCAGCGACAACGCAATGCCTTCATAGGTGTGATACGCCAACTTGCCGTAGAACTTCAGCGCGTGCTGACTGATCGGCAGCAAGCCGTGCTTCTGCGCCGCGACGGCCATGCCTGCGGCGGTGTGCGTGTGGATCACGCAGTTCAAATCCGGGCGCGCCATGTGGATCGCCGAGTGGATGACGAAACCGGCGGGATTGACTCGGTGGCCCTGGTACACCGGATCGACGACTTGTCCGTCCTTGTCGATGCGCACCAGGTCCGAAGCGCGCATGCGGTCGAAAATCACCCCGTAGCGGTTGATCAGGAAATGATGCTCTGGCCCTGGAATCCGCAGGGTGATGTGGGTGTCGATCAGGTCGGTCATGCGAAAGTGCGCGACCAGGCGATACAGCGCCGCCAGTTCGCAACGGGCCTGCCATTCAACCGGGCCGATGTGTTCAGGTTTACTCACGAATACACCTCTTTAGCAGCGTGGGTGACGACCGGGTTGGCGCGCAGGCGAGCCAGGCCGCAAACACCGATCAAGGACAGGGCCGAAAGCAAGGTGAAGAACACCGCCAGCGGCAACCATTGTCCGGAAAACTTGCTCGCCAGCAGCGTGCCGATCAGCGGCGTGGTGCCGCCGGCCAGCGCGCAGCTGAGTTGGTAGGCGATGGAAATGCCCGAGTAGCGCAGATGCACCGGGAACGCCTGGGTCATGTAACCGGCGATCACCGCGTACAGCGCCGAAAGAATCACCACCGCGAGTGCGATGCCGACGGTCATCAGCACGATGTTTTGCGTGCCTACCAGCAGGAACATCGGGTACGGCGTGACCATGCACAGCAGCGCGACAAGTTTGAGAAAGCGGCCTTCGCCGATGCGCTCGGCGAGCAGCGCTGACAGCGGTTGCGAGAGCAACTGGATGACGGTCACCAGAAACAGGCAATCGAGAATCGTCGAGCGCGCGATGCCCTGGTATTGGGTGACGTAAGTGATCATGAAGGTGTTGGTGAAAAAGAATCCGGCCGAGCCGATGGTCACGGCCGCAGCGGCGAACAGAATCTGCCGCCAGCAGGTGCGGATCACGTCCTTTACCGGGTATTGGGCGGTCTCGTTGTTGTCCCGTGCCTTGGCGAATTCCGGCGATTCGTGGACACCGGAACGGATCATCAGGCCGACCATCATCAGCACACCGCTGGCGAGAAACGGCAGGCGCCAGCCCCAGTCCAGGAAGTCTTCAGGTTCCAGGGATGTGACCAGACGAAAGGCAATCAACGCGAGCAGCAGACCGGCCGGGCTGCCGAGTTGGGCGAAAGACGCGTAGAAGGTTTTGCGCTTGGCCGGCGCGTGCTCGCTGGCCATCAGCACCGCCCCGCCCCACTCGCCTCCGACGGAAATGCCCTGGATCAAACGCAGGACGATCAGCCCGACCGGCGCCCAGATGCCGACGCTGGCATAGCTGGGCAACATGCCGATGCCGGCGGTCGCCAGGCCCATCAGCGCCATGGTCACCAGCAGCATTTTCTTGCGGCCGAGGCGATCGCCCAAATGACCGAATACCATGCCGGCCATGGGGCGGGCGATGAAGCCGACAGCAAAACTGCCGAAGGCTGCCAGCGTGCTCATCACCGGGTCGCTGCTGGGAAAGAACACTTGCCCGAGCACCAACGCCGCGGCCGTGGCGTAGATGTAGAAGTCGTAGAACTCGATGGTCGTGCCAATGAAGGCTGCCGCCGCCGCTCGACGCGGTTGAGGGGTAGTGTGCATGCAAGGACCCTGTGTATTTATAGTTTTGGGCAGGTACTGAAGGCTGTTTGACGGTTGCACTCTGTGGCGCTTGTTGGCTTTATCGCTTCCGTGCCAGGATTAGTCAATTTTCAAATTCTTATCTTTACTATTAGCACTGCTACTACTTGGAATCTTTATGCCCTCCACTTCAAACCCGTGGGTCGGTCGCCGCTTTCTCAATGACCGCCTCGACTGGAACCTGTTGCGCACCTACCTGGTTATCGGCCAGGAAGGCAGCATGAGCCGGGCGGCGGCACGCTTGCACATCACACAGTCGGCGGTGAGCCAGTCGCTGAAGCGGCTGGAAGAACAGTTGGAATGTGTGTTGATTGCCCGTAGTGGTCGACGGTTTGACCTGACGGAAACCGGGGAGGAAGTGCTGCGTATAGCGGCGGATATCTACGGGGATATTTCGCGACTGGGCACGGTGGTGGAGAGTCGCCACGACGATGTGGTCGGCAAGATTCGCATCCTCACGGTCAGCGGCGTGCAAGCGCGACACTACGACGAGTTCCTCGCCGATTTCCACGAAACCCACCCGAAGATCGAGCTGGAAGTCGAGGTGATGGGCAGTTCGAACATTATCAGTTCGCTGCTGCAAAAGACCGCGACTATCGGCGTTGGCCTGTGCCGTTTACCGCAGCCACGGTTGGAGCAGCGGGTGCTGTTTCGTGAGCGTTATGCGTATTTCTGCGGACAGCGTCATCGCCTGTTCGGGCAGGAGAATCTGACCCTGGAACAGCTCGCGGCGGAGAACTTTGTCAGCTTCACCAGCGACCAGCTTGGCGGCAACCTTTCCCCGTTGACGCTGTTTCGCGACCAGCAGGGTTTTACTGGCAAGATCGTTGCCTCATCGACGAGTTTTGAAGAGATTTACCGCTTGATCTGCGCCGGGTTCGGTATTGGTTGTCTTCCTACTCACCTGGTGCGCCGCGATGTCGAGCAAGGTCTGCTCTGGCGATTGCCACCGGAAGACGGGGTGGTGGATTTCGATATTCAGCTGCTGTGGAACCGCGAGCAGAAGATGAGTCAGGCCGAAACGGTGTTCCTCGAAAGCTTCCAGCACATGCTCAGTATTCGTGAGCCTGTGCTGTGAAGTCCTGAGCGCTTAGACGTGAGGGTCGCCCGGTGCCTTGCTCGGCGTGGCGTATTGCGGCTTGAGATGACCGTCCTGATCAAGTAGCCAGGCATCCATGATCTGCCGCACGACCGGGCCGGCGACGCGACCACCGGCCTCGCCATTTTCGATCATCACCGAGATGACGATCTTCGGATGCTCGGCCGGCGCGAAACCGACGAACAAGGCATTGTCGCGGTTACGCTCCAGGGTTTTCGCCCGGTTGTAGCGCTCGCCCTGCTTGATCGCGACCACTTGCGCGGTACCACTCTTGCCGGCAATGCGGTACTGAGCGCCCTGCGCCGCCGCTCGGGCAATCCCGCGAGCGTCGTGCATCACCATTTGCATGCCATGGTTGACCTGCTCCCAGTCACGCGGGTCCTTGAGCAGGATGTTGGGCATCGGATGCTCGTCCACCGGCGCTACACCGTCCACGGTCTTGGCCAGGTGCGGCCGGTTCCACACACCTTTGTTGGCGATCAGCGCGGTGGCCTGGGCCAGCTGCAGCGGCGTGACCTGCATGTAACCCTGGCCAATACCGAGGATGACTGTCTCGCCGGGGAACCAGGCCTGACGGCGCGTGGCGCGCTTCCAGGCTTGGGATGGCATCAGCCCGGCTGACTCTTCGAACATGTCCAGCGAGACTTTCTCGCCGAGGCCGAACATCGCCATGTAGTCGTGCAGGCGATCGATGCCCAGCTTGTGGGCCAGGTCGTAGAAGTAGGTGTCGTTGGAGCGCATGATCGCCGCGTCCATATCCACCCAGCCGTCGCCGCTGTGGTTCCAGTTGCGGTATTTGTGATCGAAGTCCGGGAGCTGGTAGTAACCGGGGTCGAAGACGCGGGTCTGAGGGGTGACGACGCCGGCATCGAGACCGGCAATGGCCACCTCGGGCTTGATGGTCGAACCCGGCGCGTAAAGGCCGCGCAGGACGCGGTTGAACAGCGGCCGATCAATGGAGTCATGCAGCGCCGCGTATTCCTTGAAGCTGATGCCGGTGACGAACAGGTTCGGGTCGAAGCTGGGTTTGCTGACCATAGCCAGCACTTCACCGGTCGACGGGTCGAGCGCCACCACTGAACCACGACGATCGCCCAAGGCTTCTTCGGCCGCTTCCTGAAGTTTGACGTCCAGGCTCAGGACAATGTTTTTGCCGGGGATCGGGTCGGTGTGCTTGAGCACACGCAGTACGCGACCCTGAGCGTTGGTTTCGACTTCTTCGTAACCGACTTGGCCGTGTAATTCAGACTCGTAGAATTTTTCGATGCCGGTCTTGCCGATGGATTGGGTGCCGCGATATTCCACCGTATCGAGGGCCTTGGATTCTTTTTCGTTGATGCGACCGACATAGCCGATGGAATGTGCGAAGTGTGCGCCCATCGGGTAATGGCGGACGAACTGGGGCTCGACATCGATCCCCGGCAGACGGAACTCGTTGACCGCGAGGACGGCGATTTGCTGCTCACTGAGCTCGTAGAACAGGGTGACCGGCACAAACGGGTGGCGTGCCTGCTTCATGGCCTTGTCGAACAGTGTCCGGTCTTCGGCTGGCAAGTGCAGGAGGTTGACCACTTCATCCAGTTCTTCTTTGACGTCGGAGGCGCGTTCGCGGGTGATGGTCAGGTTGAAGCTGGGACGGTTGTCCGCGAGAACTACGCCGTTGCGGTCATAGATCAGCCCTCTCGTGGGGGTGATCGGCAGGACATGCACGCGGTTGTTTTCGGAGATTGTCGAGTGATAGTCGAATTCCACCACTTGCAACACATACATGCGCACCACTAGCGCACAGGAAATCGCGGCGACGAACAAGGCGCACACGATCAGCCGCTTGTTGACCAGGCGCGTCTCTTTTTCGTGGTCCTTGATGGGTATCGGTTCGGGCATTTCTGCAGCAGCTCTTTGACTAAAAAAGGGGCGCCGATCCGTAGGCTTGAAATCAGTCCGTTAAAAAACGAGCTGCACCATACCAAAAACTGTGCGGTCACTTTAGCGAGATTTTCTCGAACGGTTGTCCTTGAGGGCCAAAACGACAGTCGGCTCATTCTTTGACTCGTGCGTTTTGTTCAAGATTGATATTCCGATTCCTGCATTTTTCTTGGAGATAGGCCTGTAGATACTGGGTGCATGTCATTCCATTTTTTTGGTTGGGAGTCTTTCCATGCATCCACGATTTCAACGATTACTCGGTTCAAATGGGTTTTCCATCGGACTGGAACTGCCACTGGATAACGATTGGTCCAGCGATGGACAGCAGCTGCGGATTGCTGAAGATCGACCGTTCGGTGTTCCGGATTTGAAGCAACACGCGGCGATGGCGCGTTTGGCTGACAACGCTGGTTTTCGCGCACTTTGGGTGCGCGATGTGCCGGTTTACGACCCCAACTTCGGCGATGCTGCACAGGTCTTTGAAACCTTTTCCTACCTTGGGTATTTGGCCGGGATCACCGACAACATCATGCTCGGCACGGCGGCGGTTGTGCTGCCATTACGTCAGCCCTGGCTAACGCTGAAGGCCGCCAACAGTGTTGATGAATTGAGCGATGGGCGTTTGCTGCTTGGGGTGGCCAGTGGTGACCGGCCGATGGAATATCCGTTGTTTGGGGTAGATTACGATCAGCGCGGGGAGATTTTTCGCGACACGGTTGAGTTGATACGCAGTCAGGGTGAAGGTCGATTGCCTGAGGGGGCGTTTCTTTTGCCGGAGCGAGATCAGCCTGTGCCACTGCTGGTGGCGGGTCTGGGTCAACAATCACCTGCCTGGATTGGTGAACACATGGACGGCTGGCTCGCCTACCCTGGCACGCCGGATGAGCATCGGCGTCGAGTGGGACTGTGGCGGGAAGTCGGAGGTGATAAGCCTTACATCAGCTTCGTACACTTGGACCTGACGGCTAATCCTCATGCCCCCATGCGCCGTGTGCGCTTTGGTGGCAGCTGTGGACGACTGGCCTTGATTGATGAGCTTCAAGCGTTGCGTGAGGCGGGTGTGCAGCATGTTGGCTTGCACTTGCGTCGTAGCGAACGGCCTGTGGCGGAGGTTATTGAAGAGATCGCAGAACACGTACTGCCGAAGTTTCACTAACGATGCTGCTGGAATCTGGGATAGCCGTCGGGCTGTCCCTTTTTTGTCACGCCACTTTTCTACGGGCAAAAACAAAACCCCAACTGCTTTCGCAATTGGGGTTTCGGAATTTAATCTTGACGATGACCTACTCTCACATGGGGAAACCCCACACTACCATCGGCGATGCATCGTTTCACTGCTGAGTTCGGGATGGGATCAGGTGGTTCCAATGCTCTATGGTCGTCAAGAAATTCGGTAGCCAGGTCGTGGGCCCTTGCGGGTTCACGCTCCAGCGAATGGGTATGTGATAGATCGGGTGTTTTGTGAGCTCTCGAACTTTCGGTTCGTTTCGTCTTCACACACCGCAATCTGGTGCTCTTTCGCTTTTGGGCTCGAAGCAAGCAAATTGCTTGGGTGTTATATGGTCAAGCCTCACGGGCAATTAGTATTGGTTAGCTCAACGCCTCACAGCGCTTACACACCCAACCTATCAACGTCGTAGTCTTCGACGGCCCTTCAGGGGACTCAAGGTCCCAGTGAGATCTCATCTTGAGGCTAGTTTCCCGCTTAGATGCTTTCAGCGGTTATCTATTCCGAACATAGCTACCCGGCAATGCCACTGGCGTGACAACCGGAACACCAGAGGTTCGTCCACTCCGGTCCTCTCGTACTAGGAGCAGCCCCTCTCAAATCTCAAACGTCCACGGCAGATAGGGACCGAACTGTCTCACGACGTTCTAAACCCAGCTCGCGTACCACTTTAAATGGCGAACAGCCATACCCTTGGGACCGGCTTCAGCCCCAGGATGTGATGAGCCGACATCGAGGTGCCAAACACCGCCGTCGATATGAACTCTTGGGCGGTATCAGCCTGTTATCCCCGGAGTACCTTTTATCCGTTGAGCGATGGCCCTTCCATACAGAACCACCGGATCACTAAGACCTACTTTCGTACCTGCTCGACGTGTCTGTCTCGCAGTCAAGCGCGCTTTTGCCTTTATACTCTACGACCGATTTCCGACCGGTCTGAGCGCACCTTCGTACTCCTCCGTTACTCTTTAGGAGGAGACCGCCCCAGTCAAACTACCCACCATACACTGTCCTCGATCCGGATAACGGACCTGAGTTAGAACCTCAAAGTTGCCAGGGTGGTATTTCAAGGTTGGCTCCACGCGAACTGGCGTCCACGCTTCAAAGCCTCCCACCTATCCTACACAAGCAAATTCAAAGTCCAGTGCAAAGCTATAGTAAAGGTTCACGGGGTCTTTCCGTCTAGCCGCGGATACACTGCATCTTCACAGCGATTTCAATTTCACTGAGTCTCGGGTGGAGACAGCGCCGCCATCGTTACGCCATTCGTGCAGGTCGGAACTTACCCGACAAGGAATTTCGCTACCTTAGGACCGTTATAGTTACGGCCGCCGTTTACCGGGGCTTCGATCAAGAGCTTCGCGTTAGCTAACCCCATCAATTAACCTTCCGGCACCGGGCAGGCGTCACACCCTATACGTCCACTTTCGTGTTTGCAGAGTGCTGTGTTTTTAATAAACAGTCGCAGCGGCCTGGTATCTTCGACCGGCATGGGCTTACGCAGTAAATGCTTCACCCTCACCGGCGCACCTTCTCCCGAAGTTACGGTGCCATTTTGCCTAGTTCCTTCACCCGAGTTCTCTCAAGCGCCTTGGTATTCTCTACCCAACCACCTGTGTCGGTTTGGGGTACGGTTCCTGGTTACCTGAAGCTTAGAAGCTTTTCTTGGAAGCATGGCATCAACCACTTCGTGTTCTAAAAGAACACTCGTCATCAGCTCTCGGCCTTAGAATCCCGGATTTACCTAAGATTCCAGCCTACCACCTTAAACTTGGACAACCAACGCCAAGCTGGCCTAGCCTTCTCCGTCCCTCCATCGCAATAACCAGAAGTACAGGAATATTAACCTGTTTTCCATCGACTACGCTTTTCAGCCTCGCCTTAGGGACCGACTAACCCTGCGTCGATTAACGTTGCGCAGGAAACCTTGGTCTTTCGGCGTGGGTGTTTTTCACACCCATTGTCGTTACTCATGTCAGCATTCGCACTTCTGATACCTCCAGCAAGCTTCTCAACTCACCTTCACAGGCTTACA
>NZ_CP166793.1:4715000-6756841 GCF_059695915.1 Pseudomonas sp. LBUM1662
TCCAGGTGGTCGCCTTCGCCACTGGTGTTCCTTCCTATATCTACGCATTTCACCGCTACACAGGAAATTCCACCACCCTCTACCATACTCTAGCTTGTCAGTTTTGAATGCAGTTCCCAGGTTGAGCCCGGGGATTTCACATCCAACTTAACAAACCACCTACGCGCGCTTTACGCCCAGTAATTCCGATTAACGCTTGCACCCTCTGTATTACCGCGGCTGCTGGCACAGAGTTAGCCGGTGCTTATTCTGTCGGTAACGTCAAAACACTTACGTATTAGGTAAATGCCCTTCCTCCCAACTTAAAGTGCTTTACAATCCGAAGACCTTCTTCACACACGCGGCATGGCTGGATCAGGCTTTCGCCCATTGTCCAATATTCCCCACTGCTGCCTCCCGTAGGAGTCTGGACCGTGTCTCAGTTCCAGTGTGACTGATCATCCTCTCAGACCAGTTACGGATCGTCGCCTTGGTGAGCCATTACCTCACCAACTAGCTAATCCGACCTAGGCTCATCTGATAGCGCAAGGCCCGAAGGTCCCCTGCTTTCTCCCGTAGGACGTATGCGGTATTAGCGTCCGTTTCCGAGCGTTATCCCCCACTACCAGGCAGATTCCTAGGCATTACTCACCCGTCCGCCGCTCGCCACCAGGTACAAGTACCCGTGCTGCCGCTCGACTTGCATGTGTTAGGCCTGCCGCCAGCGTTCAATCTGAGCCATGATCAAACTCTTCAGTTCAAACATCTTTGGGTTTTTAAGAAACCCTAAACTTGGCTCAGCAATCGTTGGTTACATCTTTGATTTCTCGCGGAGTAACTTGTGATGCTGATAATCTTTTTGACTATCAGTCTGACTCCACAAGCACCCACACGAATTGCTTGATTCAGTTGTTAAAGAGCGGTTGGTTAAGACTTTCATCTCAACCGAGGCGCGCATTCTACAGCAGCCTCTGTTGCTGTCAAGCGGTTATTTTCAGAAGTTTTCAAAGTTTCCTTTGCAACTTCAACCACTTGCGCTTCCGATCTCTCGTTAGCGGGAGGCGAATTCTACAGCGTTACTCGCTGCTGTCAACACCTCTTTTTCTCCGCTTTCGACCGAGAAGATCGAAACGTCTATAAGGCCAAACCAACCTGCCTTACCGACTCCTTCTGGGCTTCGATGACCTGAAGCAACTCGCTGTCGAAAACTGCGTAACTCTTTGTTTACCAAGGAGTTTTCCGTTTCGACTGCGCCGGAAGTGGGGCGAATTATAGACTTCCAGAATCTGCCGTCAACCCCTAATTTTGCTTTTCTATCAGGATGCTCAAAATCATTGCTTATATATAGACGCAACCGTCGCGAATGCGCAGTATATTGCCCAATACACACAGAACAACACTCTCGCTTCCCATTTCGGACGATGCCACGTTATGAATGACCATCCCCGCAGCCTCGCCTCGACTCTGTTCTCGGTGGGCCTGCTATTAATAGCCATGGCGTCGATCCAGTCCGGAGCCTCGTTGGCCAAAAGCATGTTCCCGATTATCGGCGCCCAAGGGACCACCACCCTGCGGCTGCTCTTCGCCAGCGTGATCATGCTGATTCTGTTGCGCCCATGGCGGGCGAAGCTCACCGCAAAGTCCCTGCGTACCGTCATCATCTACGGGATGGCACTGGGCGGCATGAACTTCCTCTTCTATATGTCTTTGCGCACCGTCCCCCTGGGTATTGCCGTAGCTCTGGAGTTCACCGGGCCGCTGGCGGTGGCGATCTATGCCTCACGCCGTGCGATCGACTTTTTGTGGATAGCCCTGGCGGCCATCGGCTTGCTTCTATTAATACCCACAGGAGCGACGACTGCGGGAATCGATCTTGCAGGTGCCGGCTATGCCTTGGGGGCGGGTGTCTGCTGGGCGCTGTACATCCTGTTCGGCCAAAAGGCCGGTGCCGACAATGGTGTGCAGACCGCAGCACTGGGCGTGATGATTGCCGCACTGTTCGTCGCCCCTATCGGCATCGTCCATGCCGGCGCCGCCCTGCTGACACCGTCATTGATCCCCGTGGCCATCGGCGTCGCCCTTCTCTCAACAGCCGTGCCCTACACGCTGGAGATGATCGCTCTCACCCGAATGCCAACCCGGACTTTCGGTACATTGATGAGCATTGAACCGGCTATTGGCGCGCTGTCTGGCCTGTTGTTTCTCCATGAGTACCTCACCCTGTCACAGTGGATGGCGATCATGTGCATCATTCTGGCTTCCGTCGGAGCGACCATGACCATGGGCAGTGCCGCCAAGCCAGCGGTTGCGGCAGATTGAGACAGGATTTGACGCAAGTCTGGTATTTGACGCTCAATTAGGCCATGTTTAGGCCCGCAACCCAGTGTCAGACATGGATTTTTCAGGACAGGGATATCAGAACGCTTCAAGCGAAAGCGAATGCAGCCACACCCGGGCACGAGATCCGGGAACGCTATAAGGACAGTAATGAAACGAATTTTGGTTCTGATCGCCGTACTCGCAATTGCGGGCTGCGCGGCGACATCGAAAACACAAGTCAAACATGGCAAGAAAGGGCTACATATCAACTGTTCAGGGCTTTCGTCATCCTGGGACAAGTGCTACACCAGCGCCGCCAACTCGTGCGCGCCCAAGGGTTACAAGGTCATCGCCAAGTCGGGGGATACCGTGGAAGAGCCCGGTGATTATCCATTTGGTCTCAACCCTGCCGGCTATACCAGCCGAAGCATGATCGTCATCTGCAAGTAGATTGATGCCGCCCGGCAATCTGGCGGCCAATCTCATCGGAACTGGACTTCAGCACAGTGCGCTGAATGTCCGGATTGGCCAACATTCGCGCCACGACCAACGCACCGATGCATTGCGACAGAATTGCCCACGCCAGGCTGTCGCTTTCCAGAATCCGCGCCCAACTCTCCTGCAAGCGACAAATCCAGCCCTCCGCCTGCTGACGAACAGCGATATCTGAACGAGCAATTTCAGCGCCCAACGCCGGTAATGCACAACCGGACTCCGGGTGCTCGACATGGGACATGCTCAGATAATGCTTCAGGCAGCGTTCCAGCCTGTCGCGATCCTGGTCAGCCCCCAATCGCTCCAGGCTTTGGCTCAATTCGCGCTCGACGATTGAGGCGAACAGCTCGTCCTTCGACGAAAAGTGACTGTAAAAAGCGGCGCCACTCAGGCCGATCGCCTTCATCAGCCCGTCGACACCTACCGTGGAAAAACCCGACTTTTTGGCCGACACCGCACTGCTCGTCAGCAGTTTCTCTCTGGTTTCCAGCTTGTGATTGGCCGAGTACCGCATTGCCTTGCCCTCAGGATTGATCGTCTTGACGCTTGCCAAATCCTAGCATAACGTTCGTTCAGTTAACGATCGTTTAGCAAAGGGATCTACCCATGAATAACAAGAAGGTCGTACTGGTGGTCGGCGCAGGTGATGCAACCGGCGGCGCCATTGCCAAGCGTTTTGCCCAGGAAGGTTTCATTGCCTGCGTCACTCGTCGTAGCGCGGACAAGCTCCAGCCGTTGGTCGATGCAATCAAATCCGCCGGCGGTGAAGCCCACGGATTTGCCTGTGATGCACGCAAAGAAGAGGATGTGATTGCGCTGGTGGAGCAGATTGAAACCGAGATCGGCCCCATCGAAGCGTTTGTTTTCAACATCGGTGCCAACGTGCCGTGCAGCATTCTCGAAGAAACCGCCCGCAAGTATTTCAAGATCTGGGAAATGGCCTGTTTCTCGGGTTTTCTCAATGCCCGCGAAGTGGCCAAGCGGATGGCCAAGCGTCAACGCGGCACGATTCTGTTCACCGGCGCCACCGCAGGCTTGCGCGGTGCGGCGGGATTTGCAGCGTTTGCCGGCGCCAAGCACGGGATTCGCGCGCTGGCCCAAAGCATGGCCCGCGAACTGGGGCCGATGAACATTCACGTTGCCCATGTCGTCGTCGACGGCGCCATCGATACTGACTTCATTCGCAACAGTTTTCCGGAGAAGTACGCGACCAAGGACGAGGACGGCATCCTCAATCCCGAGCACATCGCCGAGAACTATTGGTACTTGCACAGCCAGCCCCGGGACGCCTGGACTTTCGAGCTGGATCTGCGCCCCTGGAACGAACGCTGGTAAGCCCTCCCCCCCCTACAACAATAAGCAGAGCGCACCGACGATGAGCAAAACCGTAGAGTTCTTTTTCGATCTTGGCAGCCCCGCGACCTACCTGGCCTATACCCAACTGCCGAAGATTTGCGAACAGACCGACAGCCAGTTGATCTATAAACCGATGCTGCTGGGTGGGGTCTTCAAAGCCACCGGCAACGCCTCACCGGCGACCATCCCGGCCAAAGGTCGTTACATGTTTCAGGACCTGGACCGCTACGCCAAACGCTACGGCGTGACACTGAAGTACAACCCCCATTTCCCTATCAACACCCTGATGCTGATGCGTGCCGTCACGGGTATGCAGTTGCGTCATCCCGAACGCTTCCTCGCGTTTATCGATTGCCTGTTCCTCGCGCTCTGGGTCGAGGCACGCAGCCTCGATGATCCAGCGACTGTTGCGGCCGTGCTGACGCAAAACGGTTTCGATCCCAACGAAGTACTGGCACTCACCGCCGATGAAGAAGTCAAAGCCGTTCTCAAGGACAACACTGAGAACGCGGTCCAACGCGGTGTATTCGGCGCACCGAGCATGTTTGTCGGTGATCAGATGTTCTTCGGCCAGGATCGACTGGACTTCGTCCTTGAGGCCCTGAGTTAAATCTCGATGACCAACCGCCCTTGAGCCGCTCCAGCAGCGAGCAGTTCATGGGCGGCCTCGGCGGTTTGCAGGGTGAACTGCCGCGGGTCGAGCAACGGCTTCAACTTACCGGCCTCAATCAACTGCGCGGCTTCCCGAAGGATCTGCCCGTGATGTTCGCGCCCCTTGCCAGTCAACAAAGGCAACAAGGTAAACACCCCGGAGTAGGTCGCACCCCGAAACGACAACGGCGCCAGACTGTGCTGACCCCAACCGAGGCAGCTCACCACATGCCCCTCGTAAACACGAGCGGCCTTGAAGGAAGCGTCCAGCGTTTCACCGCCCACCGTGTCGTAGACAATATCGAAGCCCTCCCCCGCCGTGTGCTCCGCCACATAGTCCTCGACCGAAAATTTGCGGTAATCGATAAACGTCGCACCGAAACTTTCGATGATTGCCTGCTGCCCCGCCGAGCCAGTGGCGAACACTTCGGCACCGAAAGCCCGGGCTATTTGTACAGCCACATGCCCGACACCACCGGCACCACCGTGAATCAGCACTTTCTGACCCGCACGCACCCGAGCCCGGTCTACCAATCCTTCCCACGCGGTGATGAGCACCAAGGGCAAGCCTGCGGCCTCACGCATACTCAGATTGCCCGGCTTGTGTGCCAGTAGCCGCGCATCGACCACCGCGAACTGCGCAAGAGAACCTTGCGCACCACCAATGCCCGTCGCCATCGCGTAGACCTCATCATCCGGCAGCCATCCGCTGACGCCCTCTCCCAACGCCTCAATTGTCCCGGCCAGATCCATGCCCAGCACTGCCGGCAAAGGCTGACGCGCATGAGCAGCCTGCCCCGAACGAATCTTTGCATCCAACGGGTTCAACCCGCTGGCTTTGATCCTGACCAACACCTGACCCGGTCCTGGCACGGGTCGCTGGATGGAAACCAAGCGTAACGGCCCATTGGCCGAATCAACAATCAGAGCAAGCATTTCAAGTGAGTCAGTCATTTCGCAAATTCCCGTCAGAGGTGGCTGTAGGACCGATCTTCCTCCCACACACTCATGCCGATAAGACGCTATATGGCTATAGTGACCATGCCCATTTGGCATCAATGAGAAATCCCGTGGACAAACTCAATGCAATGGCCATCTTCGTCCGGGTTGTCGAACGCGGCAGCTTTTCTGCCGTGGCCCGGGAGATGCAAACCAGCCAGCCGACCATCAGCAAAGTGTTGAGGGCGCTGGAAACCGAGTTGGGCGGGAAGCTGATTTCCCGCAGCACGCGCCAACTTTCGCTGACGGACGAAGGTCAGCGGTACTACAGCGAATGCCGACAAATCCTGGCGGCCGTGGACGCGGCAGAACATAGTTTTCAATCGGGACGCGAAACCGTTGCCGGCAACCTGAAGATCGGTTCTTCCGTCAGTTTCGGGCGTCTGCAGATTGCACCGAGGCTTCCCGAGTTTCTGAAACAACACCCCCAGGTTCAGATAGACCTGCAACTCAGCGATCAGAATCAGGACCTGGTCAGCGAAGGCCTGGACGTTACGTTCAGAATCGGTGAATTGACCGACAGCGGCCTAATCGCCCGCCGCATCGGCACCACCCACCGGATAACCGTCGCAGCGCCGGACTACCTCAAACAATTCGGCCAGCCGCAAACACCGGAAGAACTGCGCGGACACAATTGCCTGCAATTCAACCTGCTGAACAGTCAGAACCTATGGGTTTACGAACGAGGCGCCCAGCGTCACGAGGTGCGAATCAAGGGCAATGCGCAAAGCAACAACTCCGAAGCGATTCGCGAGCTGGTGTTGGGAGGATTGGGGATTGCGTTGTCGCCGGTGTGGTTGTTCAGCGAGGATCTGAACGCCGGGCGAGTGACCGCGATTTTGCAGGACTACACCGCGCAGCCGCTGCCGATTCATGCCGTGTCCCCGGCGAATCGTCGCCAATCCGCCAGGGTCAAAGCCTTTGTCGACTACATGAGTCAGGCGCTCGAAACAGCGCCTGAACTGCAACCGGTCAAATAGCCGCGGTGCGAGTGTTTAGCCACTCAAGGGCCGCGCCATCCAGCAACGGGCTCAAGCGCTCGCGGACCTCGGCGTGGTAAGCGTTAAACCACTGCTTTTCGTCCAGAGTCAGCAGCGACGGCTCCAGGCAACGGGTGTCGATCGGGCACAAGGTCAGGGTTTCGAATTTCAGGAACTCGCCGAACTCGCTCTTGCCCGCTTCGGTGTTCAACACCAGGTTCTCGATCCGTACACCCCAGCGGCCTGGACGGTAAGTGCCCGGTTCGATGGACGTGATCATGCCCGGTTGCATCGCGGTTTGCGGGGCAGCGGCAGCCTGATAGGCGATGACCTGCGGGCCCTCGTGAACGTTGAGGAAGTAGCCGACGCCATGACCAGTGCCGTGTCCGTAATCAACGCTTTCAGCCCAGATCGGCGCGCGGGCAATCGAATCGAGCAACGGCGAGAGAATGCCTTTAGGGAATTGCGCACGGGACAAGGCGATCACGCCTTTGAGCACCCGCGTGCAATCGCGTTTCTGCTCATCTGTCGGCGTACCGACCGGCACCATCCGCGTGATATCGGTCGTGCCGCCCAGGTATTGACCGCCGGAGTCGATCAACAACAGACCATCACCCTCGATCACTGCGTGTTCTTCTTCGGTGGCGTGGTAGTGCGGCATCGCGCCATTGGCGTTGAACGCGGCAATGGTGTTGAAGCTCAGCGACACATAACCCGGACGTCGGGTACGTGCGGCCGTCAGGTGTTCGTCGATGGTCAGTTCGGTGATGCGCTCGCGACCGAGCGCCGAGTCCAGCCAGGTGAAGAATTCACACAGCGCCGCGCCGTCCTGCTCCATGGCCTGACGAATGTGCTCGGCATCGGCCAGGCTCTTCCGGGATTTGGCCAGGGTGGTCGGATTCAGGCCTTCGACCAGTTTCACGCCGCTGTCCAGGTTTTCCAGCAGACCGGCCGTCACGCGCGCCGGATCGACTTGCAGGCTCGCGCCGCTCGGCACGGCGCGCAGGGCATCGGCCACTTCGCTGTAATCGCGCAGGGTCACGCCGTCTTGTTCGAGGACTGCGCGCAACTCGGCATCGACCTTGCTCAGGGCCACGAACAGAGTGGCCTGCTCCTGGCTGATCAGGGCGAAGGACACGAATACCGGGTTGAACGACACATCGCCGCCCCGCAGATTGAACAGCCAGGCGATGTCATCGAGGGTGGCGATGAAGTGCCAGTCAGCACCACGATCCTTCAACACCTCACGCAACTTCGCGAGTTTTTCACCACGGCTGACAGTCGCCTGAGGCGGCAAATGCTGATAGATCGGCTCGTTCGGCAGCCTCGGACGGTCACTCCAGACTTCGCTCAACAGGTCGAGGTCAGTGCGCAGACGTGCGCCGCGCTCTTCGAGTTTGCCGCCCAGCGTACGGGCCGATGCAACAGCCATCACCGCGCCGTCCACCGCGACCACGCCGCCTTCAGGGGTTTGTTCGGCCAACCAGTCCAGTGGGCCGGGCTGGCCCGGTTGCAGCTTGACCAGTTCGATGCCGCTGCCGTTGAGTTCCTTGCTCGCTTGTTCCCAGTAACGGCTGTCGGCCCAGACACCGGCAAAATCCGGGGTCACGATCAGCGTGCCGACCGAGCCATGAAAACCCGACAACCATTGCCGACCTTGCCAGTAGCCCGGCAGGTATTCCGAGAGGTGCGGGTCGGCCGACGGCACCAACAGGGCATGAATGCCCTCCCGGCTCATCAGTTCGCGGGTTTGCGCCAGGCGCTCGGGCACCGATCCATTGATCGAAGGCTGCGTACTCATCATGTCTCCTGCTAATCACTTCATCATTATTGTTGAGTGCCGATCAATGCCGGCACTTTCAGGCCTACTGCCAGAATGCCGGAGCACTGGCGCAGGCTGTTTTGATCAGTTGTGCCGCTTGGTCGATGTCCTGCTCGGTGGTGAACCGGCCGAGACTCAAGCGGATGGTGCGACCCGCCGAACGCGCGTCATGCCCCAGCGCCAGCAGCACATGGGACGGCGCATTGCTGGCGGAGTTACAGGCCGAGGTCGCGGAAAACGCGATCGAATGACTCAACGCCGCGGAATTGAACTCGCCTTCGTTGAAGGTCAGGCTCAGGGTATGGGGAATGCGTTGGGTCGGGCTGCCATTGAGCCGAACACCGGGGATGCTCAGCAGTTGCTCGAGCAAGCGTTCGCGCAGCCGCACGATCGTGGCTTTTTCTTCCTCGAACGCAGCGGCTGCCAGGGCGAAGGCGACGCCCATGGCGGCGATCTGGTGAGTCGCCAGGGTCCCGGAACGCAAACCGCCCTCGTGACCGCCACCGTGAATCTGCGCCAGCAAACGCTGCTGCGCGCGCGGGCCGACGTACAGGGCACCGATGCCTTTGGGGCCGTAGATCTTGTGCGCCGAAAACGACATCAGGTCCACCGGCAAACGGGCCAGGTCGATCACCACTTTGCCCGCGCCCTGGGCCGCGTCGACATGGAACAACGCGTCGCGATCACGCACGATCTGGCCGATGGCCGCGATGTCATTGACCGTGCCCAGTTCGTTATTGACCAGCATCAGCGACACCAGAAAGGTGTCTTCGCGCATTGCCTCGCTGACCGCTTGCGGGGTAATCAGACCCTCGGCGTCAGGCACCAGATAAGTCACCGCGACACCGGCGTCCTGCAACTGCTTCGCCGTGTCGAGGATGGCTTTGTGTTCAATCTGGCTGGTGATGATGTGGCCGCCGGACACGCCGCGAGCCTGGGCCACGCCCTTGAGGGCAAGGTTGTTTGATTCGGTGGCGCCGGAGGTCCAGACGATCTGGTCCGCCTGGGCGCCGACCAGTTCGCCGACCTGGCGCCGCGCCTGCTCGACCGTTTGCCGGGCCTGCTGGCCGAAGGCATGGGAGCTGGACGCCGGGTTGCCGAAGTTTCCGTTGAAACCCAGACACTCGACCATGACCTTGATGACCCGCTCATCCACCGGCGTGGTGGCGGCGTAGTCAAAATACAGAGGACGTTTATTCATAGAAAACTCGCAGAGCATGTTCCGGGATCAGGAGGCTCGTCACTGAACCATCAAGGCGCAGCCTCGTGAGCTGCGCCGACCGTTCAGAGCGTTAGAAATACCTGATCGGAGGCCGTTAAAGAAGAACAACTTCATTTAAAAGTGCGTAGGAACGCTCCTGAAGTCGAGCTTAACAGGCATCGGCCAACCGGTTGAAGCGAAGTGTCAGCTAAAGCTCTCGAGCAACAACGGGTACAGAGAAGCCACCAACAGCAAGGCCATCCCCCAGTTGAACAGGCGCAACCAGCGACGATCCTTCAACACATTGCGCAACAATGTGCCGCAACCGGCCCAGACGCCGACGCTCGGCAGGTTGATCAAGGCAAACACCGCAGCAATCACGATCACATTGGTGAAGTAGCCCCGCATCGGCGTGTAGGTGCTGATGGCACCGATGGCCATGATCCACGCCTTGGGATTGACCCACTGAAACGCTGCCGCGCCGAGATAGCTGATCGGTTTGCTTTCGCCCTGTTCACTCTCGGAGACCGGGCCTGAATGAGCGATTTTCCACGCCAGATACAGCAAGTACGCCGCGCCGACGTAACGCAGCACCGTATAGAGCAACGGATAGGTTTGAAACACCGCGCCCAGACCGAAACCGACCGCCACGACGAGCACGAAGAAACCGCAAGTGATGCCCAGCATGTGCGGGATGGTGCGGTGAAAGCCGAAGTTCACACCCGAAGCCAGCAACATGGTGTTGTTGGGGCCGGGGGTAATCGAGGTGACGAGGGCAAACAGGGCGAAGCCCAGCAGCAGATCGAGCGAGAGCATGAGCGGCAGTCCAATCAGGGTCAGTCAGGTGTTGACCCTATCGCACGCCCGAGGGGAAACCCATGGACAGTTACGTGAAACTTCGAACGGTACAGTTTTCGATCAGCTTGGACGGCCGTGAAGCTGTACAGCACGTTCGGCGTTCATTTCGCCTTGTTTGTCGAAACTGAACGATTTTGGCGGCTGGTCGAGCAATTCGGCTTTTTTCGCATGGTATTCCTCGAAGGACAAACCACGACGATTCAAGGCCTCCAACGCCAACTCCCGACTTTCTTCTGCGGTGTAGGGCCGCAATTCGGGCGAAACATGGCTGGCACATCCGGCGAGAACGGAGACCGCGAGCAGCAAGAAAGTGGCGATTAGAGGTTTCATCGGTGGCGTCCTGGCATCTGGGTTCGGGGCAATGAACACAGGCTACCCGCGCCCTTCGACGGGCAGAAATCAACGCTCTCGATAGTGGCTATCGAATTTGGCTAACGACGTTCAGCCAATCCGCCTTATATCTCCGAATGATCTATAAATATTAATTTAAGGTCTTTTACGGAATAACAACCAGCCTTTATAACAACCCCATCGCCTCACCGCACTGTTGCTCACGCAACTGTTTGCCAGGCAACAGTCATTCAACAAACAGTCCTCGAAATCGCACAGTACCTACTGACCGATACGCTGTGAGCCCCGTAAAACAAGGCCTGCAAGGATTGGTACAGCTCTTGCTCAAGCCCTGTGACTACTCACTGCTCGCTGAGCAACTGTTTAAAAAGGAACTGATCATGTCGCGTCCATTGAAAGTCGTTGCCCTCTCCGGCGGTACCTGGCGTCCGTCTCGCACGCTGGTGTTGACCCAAGCGCTATTGGCCGAGTTGGCCGAGCAATTGCCGATCGAGAGCAAGCTGATCGAACTGGGCGACATTGCCCGGCCACTGGGCGCCGCACTGTCGCGTCAGGAATTGAGCGCCGAGATCGAAGCCGAGCTGCAAGCGATCGAGAACGCCGACCTGCTGATCGTCGCCGCGCCGGTTTATCGCGGTTCCTACCCAGGCCTGCTCAAGCACCTGTTCGACCTGATTGACCTCAATGCGCTGATCGACACGCCCGTGTTGCTGGCCGCCACCGGTGGCAGCGAACGGCATGCGTTGGTGCTCGATCATCAGTTGCGGCCGCTGTTCAGTTTCTTCCAGGCCCTGACCTTGCCGATTGGCGTCTACGCCACCGAAGCCGATTTCGCCAATTACCAAATAACCAGTGAGCCCTTGAAGGCCCGCATTCGTCTTGCTGCAGAACGCGCCGCGCCGTTGTTTGGCGTGCACCCCAAAAATCTGCTGAAAATCGCTTAAGGATTTCTTCATGGATGTTTTCTGGTTCCTGCCGACCCACGGCGACGGCCATTACCTGGGCACCACCCAAGGCGCCCGTCCGGTCACGCTCAACTATTTGAAACAAGTGGCGCAAGCCGCTGACAGCCTCGGCTATCACGGTGTGCTGATTCCCACCGGACGTTCCTGCGAAGATTCGTGGGTGATTGCTTCGGCGCTGGTGCCGCTGACCGAGCGCCTGCGTTACCTGGTGGCGATCCGCCCGGGGATCATCTCGCCAACGGTGTCGGCGCGCATGGCCGCGACGCTGGATCGGCTGTCCAATGGCCGCTTGCTGATTAACGTGGTGACCGGCGGTGACCCGGATGAAAACCGCGGTGACGGCATCTTCCTCGATCACAGCGAACGCTACGAAGTTACCGACGAATTCCTGAAGATCTGGCGCCGCGTGCTGCAAGGCGAGTCGGTGGATTTCGAGGGCAAACACCTGCAAGTGCAGAACGCCAAGGCGTTGTATCCGCCGGTGCAGAAACCGTATCCGCCGCTGTACTTCGGCGGTTCCTCCGAAGCTGCCCATGAACTCGCCGCCGAGCAAGTCGATGTCTACCTGACCTGGGGTGAACCGCCGGCCGCCGTTGCGGAAAAACTCGCCGATGTGCGTGAGCGTGCAGCGCGAAACGGGCGCACGGTGAAGTTCGGGATTCGCTTGCATGTGATCGTTCGCGAGACCGCCGAGGAAGCCTGGAAAGCGGCGGACAAACTGATCGAACACATCAGCGACGAGACCATCGCCGCTGCGCAGAAGTCGTTCTCGCGTTTCGACTCCGAAGGCCAGCGACGCATGGCTGCGTTGCATGACGGGCGTCGTGACAACCTGGAAATCTCGCCCAATCTGTGGGCCGGTGTCGGCCTGGTGCGCGGCGGTGCCGGGACAGCGCTGGTCGGTGATCCGCAGCAAGTGGCGGCGCGGATCAAGGAGTACGCGGACCTGGGCATCGAGAGTTTCATCTTCTCCGGCTACCCGCACCTCGAAGAGGCCTATCGCTTTGCCGAGCTGGTGTTCCCGCTGTTGCCCGAGCCGTACGCGAGCCTCGCGGGGCGCGGCGTTACCAACCTCACCGGGCCGTTTGGCGAAATGATCGCCAATGATGTGCTGCCTGCCAAAGCTTCCGCCTGACACTGCTCCTGTAGGAGCGAGGCTTGCCCGCGAAGAACGATAACGCGGTGCATCAGAACCACCGCAGCGCCTGCTTCGCGGGCAAGCCTCGCTCCTACAGAAAGCGTCGTCCATATAAGGAATTTCCAGCGTGACTGCCAAGCCGCAAAGCGCCCTGTTATCCCCGTTGCAGACCGCCCGCCAATTGGCCGCCGGGTTTGCCCTGACCGCTGTCGAGCGCGACGAGCGTGGCGGTACGCCCAAGGCCGAACGTGACGCCTTGCGCCACAGCGGTCTGCTCGCATTGAGCATTCCTGTCCAGTACGGCGGCCTCGGCGCCAGCTGGAGTGACACCCTGGGCATCGTGCGGGAATTCGCCAAGGTCGACAGTTCGATCGCCCATGTCTTCGGTTTCCATCACCTGATGCTCGCCACCGTTCGCCTGTTCGCCAGGCCCGAGCAGTGGCAGCCGTGGTTCGAACAAACCGCGCGCAAGAACTGGTTCTGGGGCAACGCCCTCAACCCGCTGGACACCCGCACCGTGGTGAAAAACCTCGGCGGCTGGCGCGAGTTTTCCGGCAAAAAAAGTTTCTGCTCCGGCGCCAGCGACTCGGAAATGCTGATCGCCTCAGCCGTTGATGAAAGCGCTGGCGGCAAGCTGTTGATCGCCGCGATTCCCAGCGGTCGCAGCGGCATCACCCTGCACAACGACTGGAACAACATGGGCCAGCGCCAGACCGACAGCGGCAGCGCGACGTTCGAACGGGTGCGGGTCGAGGAATCGGAACTGCTGCTCGATCCGGGTCCGCTGAGCACACCGTTCGCCTGCCTGCGGCCATTGATTGCCCAACTGACCTTCACGCACATGTTCCTCGGCATTGCCGAAGGGGCTTTCGAAGAAGCGCGGCAGTACACGCTCACCGAGACCCGGCCGTGGCACAAATCCAGCGCACAGGATGTGCGTCAGGATCCTTATGTGCTCGGCCATTACGGCGAATTCTGGGTTGCCCTGGAAGGTGTCCGGTTGCTAGTGGAACGCGCTGCCGAGTTGCTCGACAAGGCGTGGGCCAAAGGCCCGAATCTCAGCGCCGAAGAACGCGGACAGCTGGCCACGGCCATCGCCACCGCGAAAGTCGCGGCGACACGCAATGGCCTGGACATCTGTAGCCGCTTGTTCGAAGTCACCGGCGCGCGCTCGACTCACGCCTCGCTGCGACTGGACCGCCACTGGCGCAACCTTCGCACGCAAACCCTGCACGACCCGGTGGATTACAAACTCCATGAACTGGGCGACTGGGCGTTGAACCAGTCCCTGCCGATCCCGACTTTCTATTCATAGCCTTCTATTCAGGGAGCCTGCCTGATGCAACTTCTGACCCTACCGCCCTCGCCCGCCCTGGCCACGTCGATCCGCGCCACCGCGCAGGTGTTCGAAGACCCGAAATCCCAGGCCTTGCTCGCGCACATTCAACAAGTCGCGCCGAGTGAAGCCAGCGTGCTGATCATCGGTGAAACCGGCACCGGCAAGGAGTTGGTGGCGCGGCATATCCACAATCTCAGCTCTCGCCGTAACCGGCCGTTCGTGGCGGTGAACTGCGGTGCATTCTCTGAATCGCTGGTCGAGGCCGAATTGTTCGGCCATGAGAAAGGGGCTTTTACCGGTGCCTTGAGCGCCAAGGCCGGCTGGTTCGAAGAGGCCGATGGCGGCACCTTGTTCCTCGATGAAATCGGCGATCTGCCGATGGCGATTCAGGTCAAATTGCTGCGGGTGTTGCAGGAGCGCGAAGTGGTGCGCCTCGGTTCGCGCAAGAGCATTCCCATCGACGTGCGTGTGCTGGCGGCGACCAACGTGCAGCTCGAGAAAGCCATCAACGCCGGGCATTTCCGCGAGGATTTGTACTACCGCCTCGACGTGGTCAGCCTGGAGTTGAGTCCGCTGCGCGATCGCCCCGGCGACATCCTGCCGCTGACCCGCCACTTCGTCGAAGCCTACAGCCAGCGCCTGGGTTACGGCACCATCACCATCAGCAAAGAGGCCGAACTGAAACTGCGCAGCTACAGCTGGCCGGGCAACATCCGCGAACTGGAAAACGTGATTCACCACACCCTGCTGATCTGCCGCAATGGCGTGATCGAACGGGATGATTTGCGCCTGTCGAACATGCGCATCGAGCGTCAGGACGATCACCACGCGGGCTTCGACGACTCACCGGAAGCCTTGCTCGATCGGGCCTTTCAAAAGCTCTTTGAAGAACAGGCCGGTGCGCTCCACGAGAAAGTCGAAGACGCCTTGTTGCGAGCGGCTTATCGCTTCAGCCATTACAACCAGGTGCACACCGCTGCCCTGCTCGGCTTGAGCCGCAACGTCACGCGCACACGGCTGATAAAGATCGGCGAGCTGGCGGTGAACAAGCGCCGCGCCACGGAAAACGTGCAAGGCGAGCGCCTGATGCAGTTGTCGATCTAAGCACTTACCTCAAATGCACCAGGTTGCAGTGCAACGCGTCGTCGTGGCTACGTTCCAGACTGTGCAGCACCTGGAACGAGCCGAAGGTCACGGTTTTCGCCTGATGCGCGCGTATCAGCTGCCAGAAATCCTGCTCGCCGCTTTCAAAGCCCTGGAACGCGGCTTCCCCCGCCTCGCGAGTTTGCCATTGCAGGTAATTGAGCACCCGCCGGCCGTCGTCGCTGGCCTGGATGCTCGCACTCAAAAACCCGCTGTAGCCTTGGGCCAGGCGCTCGGTCTGCTTTGACAGTGCCGACACCAGTGCGGGTTGCTGATGGGGTTCGATCTCGAATTCGATCAACTGGGTGAAGCTGCGATTTTTCTCTGGCGCTTGCATGAAAAGTCCCCACTGACGTGTAAGCCGGATCTTGCGATCCGAAGGCCTGCAGGGTAAAACCTCAAGTTAACTAGAGGTCAAGGGGCATTTTTCAAATGATCACCTCGGAACATCTGCACAAGGAACTCACTGTCGGCCAACTGGCGGCGCGCAGCGGCGTGGCGGTCACGGCGCTGCACTTTTACGAGTCCAAGGGTTTGATCAAGAGCAATCGCAATCAGGGCAACCAGCGGCGATATCCGCGGGAAGTGTTGCGGCGGGTGGCGTTGATCAAAGTGGCCCAGCGGTTGGGGATTCCGTTGGCGGAGATTGGCGAGGCGTTGAAAGCCCTACCGGATAACCGCGCGCCGACGGCGGCGGACTGGAAGGTGATGTCGGCGCAGTGGAGTCAGGATCTGGATGAACGGATCAATCAACTGACCTTGCTGCGGGACAAGCTCAATGGCTGCATTGGGTGTGGGTGTTTGTCGATGGAGGCGTGTCCGTTGCGTAATTCTGGGGATGTGCTGGGGGAACAAGGGCCGGGGGCGCAGCTGCTTGAATCGAGGGTTGATCCAGAATAGTGGTGCGACCTTCGCGGGCAAGCCACACTCCCACAGGGTTTTGTGTTGTTTTCGAATAACACGCGCCCTTGTAGGAGCGAGGCTTGCCCGCGAAGGCGTCCTCAAGTCAGACCGACGCTTAGAACCCCGGCGCAATCTGCCCTTTGTAGCGGGTCAAAATGAACTGCCGCACCTCATCGGAATTCAACGCCTTGGCCAGTTTCTGCAGACCCGGGTCATTGATGTTGTCCGGCCGCGCCACGAGGAATTCGATGTACAGGCTCTTGCCCTTCTCGACGATCAGCGCGCTGTTGGTATCGATCCCCGCTTCCAGGGCGTAGTTGGCGAACACAAACGCCAGGTCCACCTGGCTCACCGAACGCGCCAGCAACGCGCCTTCCAGTTCACGAATTTTCAGGTGTTTCGGATTTTCGATAATGTCGCGCGGGGTCGCCAGGGTGTTGCTCGGGTCCTTGAGTTTGATCAGCCCGGCTTCGTGCAGCAACACCAGCGCGCGGCCGGTGTTCACCGGGTCGTTGGGAATCGATACGGTGGCGCCGTCCTTCAGCTCGGCGATGTTTTTGATCTTGGTCGAGTACGCCCCAAACGGTTCGATGTGCACGCCCACCACCGGCACCAGGTCGGTGTGGCGAGTCTTGTTGTAGTCATCGAGGAACGGCCGGTACTGGTAATAGTTGGCGTCGAGGTTTTTCAGCGCCAACTGCTGGTTGGGCTGGATGAAGTCGGTGAAGACTTTGATGTCCAGGTCCACGCCTTCCTTGGCCAGCGTCGGTTTGACGAATTCGAGGATTTCCGCGTGCGGCACCGGTGTGGCGCCGACGGTGAGTTTTTCGTTGGCGTGAACGCTCAACGACACGAGGGCAGCCAGAATGGCCAGGGTCTTTTTCACGGTGTGCTCCTAGGCAGATTGAATGGCCGTCGTGGGGTGGACGTGGGGCCTTTTTTTTGAGTTGAATGTTTAACGTCGGCTGTAGCGCGCCACCAATCGGTCGCCGGTCATTTGCAGGGCCTGAACCAGGATCAGCAACAGCACCACGGTGACCACCATCACGTCCGTCTGAAACCGTTGATAGCCGTAGCGGATCGCCAGGTCGCCCAGTCCGCCACCGCCGATCACCCCAGCCATCGCGGTGTAATCCACCAGCACAATCGCGGTCACCGTGACCGCCGCCAGCAACCCTCCCCGGGCTTCCGGCAACAAGGTGTGGCGGATGATTTGCCAGGTGGTGCCGCCCATGGCCTGGGTCGCTTCCACCACCCCGCGATCGACTTCGCGCAACGCGGTTTCCACCAGCCGCGCGAAGAACGGCGTGCAGCCGACCACCAGCGGCGGAATCGTCCCCGGCACGCCGAGCGACGTGCCAACCAGCAGCGTGGTCAGGGGAATCAGCACGATCAGCAAAATGATGAACGGCAGCGAACGCAGCATGTTCACGATCACCGACAACACCCGGTAAACCCCGACGGCTTCGTGCAACTGGCGCTTGCCGGTGAGGAACAGAATCACGCCCAACGGCAATCCCAGCAGCACGGTAAATCCCAGCGCAGCACCGAGCATGCTCAGGGTGTCGAGGCAGGCCTGGGCGATGTCGGCCCAATAGATGTTTTTAAACCACTCGGCCATGGGTCACGACCAGTCGTGGCGCGGTGGTTTCACGCCGTTGAGCAGCCAGTTGCCGACCACGTGGTATTTCCAGCGCACCGGGTCGTGCAGGGTGTGGACCCGAGCATTGCGCCAGTGACGGTCGAAGTTGTGCTTGCGCAGGGTCGAGCGGGTGCCGCCGAGTTCGAAGAGTTTGTTGGTCGCCTCAATCGCGATTTCGGTGGTCAGCACCTTGGCCTTGGCCACCGCCAGGGACGCTTGGGCGACGTTGTCTTCATCGGGTGCCGGACGCGCGACATCCAGCGCTCGCCCCGCCCGTTCCAGCAAGGCTTCGGCGGCTTCAAGACGAATCTCCAGGCCACCCACCTGAATGATGGTCAGTGGATCTTCGCTGGCCCTTTCCACGCCCGCGTCGATCCAGGGCCGGGCGAATTGCTGGACGAACGCAACCGTGTCCCGCAGCGCTGCGCGGGCGATGCCGGCGTCGATGGCCGCGGTGGTCAACTGCGCGAACGGGCCGGCCAGGGTGGGGGTTTCATAGGAGCGATAGGTCGGGAACAGATTGAACGCCGGCACGCGCAAGTCCTCGACCAGCACGGTGCCGCTGGACGTGGTGCGCTGGCCGATGCTGTCCCAGTCGTCGACGATCACCAGCCCTTTCGTGCCGCGCTCGACGAACGCCAACTGGCCCTTCTGCTCTTCATCCAGCGCCAGCACCGCCAGCCAGTGGGCGTAGAGTGAACCGGTGCAGTAACCCTTGCGCCCGTTGATCACATGACCGTCGCCGTAGCGGCGAATGGTCGCCTGAATGTCCTGCACGTTCTTGCCGCCGGTTTCCGACAAGGCATTGGCAAAGCGATGACCTTGCAGCGCCAGTTCGAAGAAATGCGCCTGTTGCTCCGGCGTGCCTTGCAGGCGAATGTCCTCCAGCAGGCAATAGTGGTTTTGCGGGATCTGCCCCAAGGACGGATCCGCCGCCGAGATGATCGCAATGACCTGCGCCAGCACCGCGTAGGACACCTGCGCGCCGCCAAACGCTTTCGGCACGCTGATGCCCCACAGGCCGCTGTTGGAATAGAAGTCGACGATCTCGGCAGGCACCTGTCGGGTGCGGTCGCGTTCAGCGTCCTGCTCCAGCAAAACTGCAGCCACACGCTCGGCAACGCGCAAGGCTTCGGCTTCATCGGCGATCCGATGGGCGGCCGGCGGGTTGATCGGATAAACGGCAGATTCAGGCATACAAGTCTCTCGGTACTGATGTTTTCGAAAGGACATTGCAGCTTCTGTGCCGACCACTTCACCCCGTGTTTTCGGGCGGTTTGTCGATTAAAAAGGGATAAACCCGGGCAATCTGCTGCTGCGCTGTTGATGGCTGAACAGTGGCGCTGCTGCTCGTCGGGCACTGCGTTGCGCAAAAGAGGCTGACCTATAGTTATCCGACCGGAAATCGGCGAAGGGACAGCTTCAATTCACAACAACAAGGGAGAACCGTCATGAGCGTCAAACCCATTCCAGAGGGCTATCACAGCATCACGCCTTACCTGGGCATTCAGAAAGCGGCCGAAGCCATCGAGTTTTACAAGAAGGCCTTTGGCGCCACCGAAGTCATGCGCCTGTCCATGCCGGATGGCGGGATTGGTCACGCCGAGCTGAGGATTGGCGATTGCCCGATCATGCTCGGTACGCCGTGCGATCAGGGGCCGTTGAGTAATCCCGACAAGTCGCCCTCCGTGGGGCTGCATTTGTATGTGAACGATGTGGACAAGTCCTATAAACAGGCGATTGCGGCGGGCGGCACGGTGGTGTCCGAGGTCAAGGACCAGTTTTATGGCGACCGCTCGGGGACCTTGAAGGATCCCTATGGGCATCTTTGGTTTCTGGCGACGCGCAAAGAGGATTTGACGCAGGGGCAGATTGAGCAACGCGCCAAAGAGATGTTTCAGCAAGGTTGAATTCTTCTGTGTCTGGACGGGCCTCTTCGCGGGCAAGCCTCGCTCCTACAGGGGTTTGTGTGGTTCCTGATATTTTCGAACGACACAATCCCCTGTAGGAGCGAGGCTTGCCCGCGAAGGCGCCATTCCTGGCACCACAGATCCCCCGAACACACTTCATGAACAACCCCACCACGCTTCACGCCTTGCCGTAACCACGCAACACTTTCAGGATGCAGGCAACTACAACAAGGACTCGCCCCATGTTCGCCGGATTCCTGAAAGACCAGCGCCACGTCAACGGTGTGGACATTGCCTACCGCATCGGTGGCAGCGGGCCGGGCCTGCTATTGCTGCACGGTCACCCGCAGACCCACGTCATCTGGCACAAGGTTGCTGAACAACTGGCCGCGCACTTCACCGTGATCGCCGCCGACCTGCGCGGTTACGGTGACAGCGGCAAACCGCCGGCCAACGATCACCACACCAATTACTGCAAACGCGAAATGGCCAAGGACAGCGTCGAGCTGATGAAGTCCCTGGGCTTCGAACAGTTTTCGGTACTGGCCCACGACCGTGGCGCCCGCGTGGCCCATCGCCTGGCGCTGGATCATCCCGACACCGTGCAACGCATGGTGCTGCTGGACATCGCCCCTACCCTGTCGATGTACGCGCAAACCAACGAGGCGTTTGCCCGCGCCTACTGGCACTGGTTCTTCCTGATCCGCCCCGCGCCGTTGCCGGAAACCCTGATCGAAGCCGACCCCGAAGCCTATCTGCGCAGCGTGATGGGCAGCCGCAGCGCCGGGCTCAAGCCGTTCACCCCCGAAGCCTTTGGTGAATATGTGCGCTGCCTGAAACTGCCGGGTACCGCGCGCGGTATCTGCGAGGACTACCGCGCCAGCGCCAGCATCGACCTGGACCATGACCGTGCCGACATCGCGGCCGGCAATTATCTGCACCTGCCGTTGCTGGTTCTGTGGGGCGCCGAAGGCACGGTCGGGCGCTGTTTCAAGCCGCTCAAGGAATGGCAACACGTGGCCACCGACGTGCGTGGCAAGGCCCTGCCCGCCGGTCATTACATCGCCGAAGAAGCGCCCGAACTGCTGCTCGCCGAAGTGCTGGGTTTCCTGCGCTGATCGTTGCGTCCCGCTGCTATGCTGGCGGCTCATGCCGCCAGTGTTCGTTCTGCCATGACCACCAAGAAAGACAACGTGCCCCTACCCGAAGACCTGCGTGTACTCCTCACCGTGATCCGCAAGAGCGGTTTCGCCGCCGCAGCCGATGAGCTGGGCCTGTCGCCCGCCTACGTCAGCAAGCGCATCCAGATTCTTGAAACCACCCTCGGCACCCGCCTGCTGCATCGCACCAGTCGCCGCATCGCCCTGACCGAAGACGGTGAACGGGTCCAGCGCTGGGCGCTGCGCATTCTTGATGATTTCCAGCAACTGCACGACGAACTCTCCGACGCCCACGACAGCCCTCGCGGGCGTCTGCATTTGTGCAGCAGTTTCGGTTTCGGCCGCCATCACGTGGCGCCGGCCGTTTCGTTGCTGGCCGAGCGTTATCCCGACCTGGAGATTCGCCTCGACCTGTTCGACCGAGTGGTGGACATCGTCAATGAAGGCTTCGATCTGGAGATCCGTGTCGGCGACGACATTCCCGGCCAGCACATCGGCCGTCAGTTGGTGAGTAATCGACGGGTCGTCTGTGCGGCGCCCGGTTACCTGCAACGTCAGGGCGCGCCGCAGACGTTGAGCGAACTGGAGCAACATCATTGCCTGGTGATCAAGGAGCGCGACAACGCCTTCGGCATCTGGAACCTGGAACGTAACGGGGTTCAAGAAAGCGTGCGGGTCAGCGGACCGCTGTCGTCCAACAACGGCGAGATTGTCTTGCAGTGGGCGCTGGACGGGCGCGGCGTTGTGCTGCGGTCGTTATGGGATGTGAAACCGTTGCTGGAGCAAGGGCGGCTGGTGCAGCTGCTGCCCGAATACACCCAGAGCGCCAACGTCTGGGCGGTGTACCCGACGCGGCTGGCGTATTCGGGGAAATTGCGCGCGTGTGTGGAGTTTTTGCAGGAGCATTTCAAGGGGTTGTCGGTGTAGCCCGGCAATGCAGGGTCTAGTGTCTGATGAAGATCAAATGTGGGAGCGGGCTTGCTCGCGAAAGCGGGGCATCAGTCAAAGATATTGTCGACTGACATGACGCCTTCGCGAGCAAGCCCGCTCCCACAATTGGGTTTGTGTTTCAGCTTAGCCAGGGGTTGGTGGCCAGATGATTGCGTTCGAAGGCTTTGATTTGTTCGCTGCGCTGCAAGGTGCTGCCGATCGCATCGAGGCCCAGCAGCAATGCGGTTTTGCGCAAGGTGTCGATCTCGAACGGGATGACCCGACCGTCGTGGAGGCGAATCTCCTGATCTTCCAGATCGACATTGATCAGCGCGCTCTCCGGCTCACTGACCACTTGCCCAAGCCGCTGTGACATTGCCTCATCGAGGGTAATCAACAACACGCCGTTACGCTGGCAATTGTCATAGAAAATCCCGGCAAAGCTGCTGCCGATCAACGCCCGAATCCCCATCTGTTTCAGACCCCAGACCGCGTGTTCCCGACTCGACCCGCAGCCAAAGTTCGGCCCGACCACCATGAAACTTGCGCCCTGCCATGCCGGTTTGTTCAGCACGAACTGGGGATTCAACGAACCGTCCGGCAAGAACCGCAGGTCAAAAAACAAACCACGATCCAGCCCCGCGCGGTCGATGCCCTTGAGAAACTGCTTGGGCATGATCACGTCGGTGTCGATATTGGCCGCGAGCATCGGCGCGGCCTTGCCGGTGACCTGAGTGAACGGTTGCAGGCTCATGCGCGGTCTCCAAAGTGACGGATGTCGGTCAGGCGGCCGGTGATCGCGGCGGCGGCGACCATCGCCGGGCTCATCAGGTGCGTGCGCGCGCCCGCGCCCTGGCGGCCTTCGAAATTGCGGTTGGTGCTGGAGGCGCAGCGGTCGCCGGGTGCCAGCACGTCGTCGTTCATCGCCAGGCACATCGAGCAGCCGGACTGTCGCCACTCGAACCCGGCCTCAATAAAGATCGCCGCCAAACCTTCGGCTTCAGCCTGATTGCGCACTTCGGTGGAGCCCGGCACGATCATCGCCCGCACGTGCCCGGCGACGTGTTTGCCGCGCACCACGCTGGCAGCATCGCGCAGGTCTTCGATGCGCGCGTTGGTGCAGGAGCCGATAAAGGCGTGGCTGATGACGATGTCGCTCAGCGGCATCCCGGCTTCGAGGCCCATGTAGTTGAGAGCGCGGCGCATGTCCTGACGCAGGATCAGGTCGCTGACGTCTTGCGGGTCCGGTACGCGAGCGCCGATCGGTGATGCCTGGTCCGGGCTGGTGCCCCACGTCACCATCGGTTCCAAGGCGCTGGCGTCGACCCGGACTTCACGGTCGAAGTGCGCGTCCGCATCGCTGTGCAAGGCGCGCCATTTCTCCAGCGCTTGCTCCCACAACGCACCTTTGGGTGCGCGGGGTTTGTCCTTGAGGTAGGCGAAGACCTTCTCGTCCGGGGCCATGAACGCGCCCCGCGCCCCGGCCTCGACGGCCATGTTGCAGATGGTCATGCGCGCTTCGACGCTCAAGGCATCGATGGTCGAACCGCGAAACTCGATGGCGTACCCGGTGGCACCGGACGCGCCGATCTGGCCGATCAGCGCCATGATCACGTCCTTGGACGTCAGCCCCGGCGCCAACTCGCCTTCTACCGTCACGCGCATGCTTTTCAGGCGTTTGTAGACCAGGGTCTGAGACGCCAACAGGTGCTCGATCTCCGAGGTGCCGATGCCAAAACCGAACGCACCGAGGGCACCGTAGGTGGTGGTGTGGCTGTCGCCAGCGGCGATGACCATGCCCGGCAGAATGAAGCCCTGCTCAGGCGCGATGACGTGTTCGATGCCTTGGCGTTTGTTGAGGATGTCGATCAGTTCGATGCCGAAGTCCCGGCAGTTTTCCGCCAGGTACGACACCTGCCGCGCACCACCGGGGTCGGGCATGGCGGCGATGCGCACGGGTGCGGTGGGGTTGACGTGATCGACCACCGCCAGCGCGGTCCCGGCACGCCAGACGCCGCGTTTGGCCTCGCGCAAACCGCTGAATGCCTGGGGGCTGGTGTATTCGTTGATGACCTGGCGATCGATGTACAACAGGACGTGGCCCTGGTCATCGAGGCGACACACCGTGTGGGAATCGATGTGTTTGTCGTAGAGGGTTCTTGCTGGCGTCATGGAGGGGCTCGCTCAGGCTCGCGGGTGAAAGGCGTCTGAACTCCATCTTAGGGAGTAGGCCCTGGCCATCAATGGCCGGAGAGTGATCCCGTGAACCATGGTTCGTGTTGGATCGGTTCACCAGGAAGTGTCCACCATGTCCCCGGTCTATACAAAAAGCCCCAAAGTAACCAAAGGGCTCTTGCCCCTGATGCTCGGTGCCTCGCCCAGGCTCGGCATGCCCTCGAGGGGGCGGGCACCGCAAAAGCAAAGCGAGGCGGCCTACCGGCCTGGCTAAGGCGTACGTGTTTACTTCGGCACACTTGTGTCCCTGTAGGAGCTGTCGAGTGAAACGAGGCTGCGATCTTTTGATCTTGATCTTTTCAAGAGGCTGAACGTACGCATTGCTTAGGTCGGGTAAAGCAACGGCAAGATCAAAAGATCGCAGCCTCGTTTCACTCGACAGCTCCTACAGGGGAGGTGTGTGTCGAGGAACGCGTGCATCTGCGCCAGGCCGGCCGGTAGGCCGACTCTTTTCCAAGTAACCCGTTGTAAGAGCGGAACCATAGGCGGCCGTTACCAAAAAAACGGATATGCACCCAACCCCAACCCCAACCCCAACCCCCCACAGATTTTCATGTACAAACAGAAACAGGAAACATTTACTTTCACATCACCGTTCGGGATTTCCGTTGCTCATCCGTCCTATATAGATGCAGTCGGTCCGCGTAGGCAAAAGCCACGGGCCGGCCTTTCATGGACCTCATCGCTGGGAAGCCCGCAGCAGAGGCCCTCCCATCGATACAAGACCTTTAATCATGTCGAAGAAATCCCGCTCCAAACTCTGGTTTCTGGTCCACAGCTGGCTGGCCTTGCCGATCTGGTTTTTCGTGCTGATCGTCTGTGTCACGGGCACGCTGGCGGTGGTCAGCCAGGAAATCGTCTGGCTGGCCAACCCGCAGATGCGCGCCAGCCAGCCTTCGGACGATGCGCCGCTGCTCAGTTATGACCAGATCATTGCCGTCATCAAGAAGGCTGAACCGAACACCCTGGTCGAAGGCATCAGCCGGCCCGACGAGTCGCACTTCGCGCTCGATGTCGATGTCAGCTACCCCGACGGTCGCTCGGTGAAGGTTTACGTCAACCCGTACAGCGGCGTGATTCAGGGCACCGCCCCGCAGTTCAATTTCCAGGCCTTCACCCGTGCATTGCATGGCTGGTGGCTGGTGCCGTTCACCAACGGTTACAGCTGGGGCTGGTATCTGGTGTCGTTTTTGAGCCTGCCTTTGCTGGCGTCGTTGGTCACCGGGCTGGTGGTCTACAAGAAATTCTGGAAAGGCTTCTTCCGACCGACGTTGCGCATTCGTCACGGGGCGCGGATTTTCTGGGGCGACTTTCACCGCCTGAGCGGCATCTGGTCGATCTGGTTCATCGCGGTGATTTCCATCACCAGCACCTGGTTCCTGATCCAGGCGTTCATGTTCGATAACCAGGTGTCGATTTCCACCGCGCCGGTGGCCTTGGTGGTTCCGCGTGAGAGCGTACCGGTGAGCACCGATGGCTCGCCGGCGCCGATGATCAGCCTGGAAGCTGCGATTGCTCAGGCCAAGGAGCGCATTCCCGGCCTGGAAGACAGCTTCGTCAGCATGCCCGCCAATGCCTACAGCTACCTCACGGTGGGCGGTCGCAGCTGGTATCCGTTGATGTTCCAGACCGCCGAGATCAACCCGTACACCGGCGATGTCGCCGCCACTCGCCTGCTGTCGGACCGTTCCGGCCTGGAGCTGGTGACCGAATCCATGCGGCCATTGCACACCGGTGATTTCGGCGGCATCTGGATCAAGCTGATCTGGTTCTTCTTCGGTTTGATCCTGAGCATGATGGTCCTCAGTGGCCTGCTGATCTGGACCAAACGCACCGCCCTCGCCGCGGCCAATGCCCTCAAGCGCAAAGACAAACGTCCGCGCACCGCCGCCGTCACCAGCCGTGAAACCACGGAGGTCAGCCAATGAGCCTGTTCACCGCTGACAAACCCGCCTCGAAACTGAGCCGCTTCTGGCACAAATGGCGCTTCCACATCAACGTTCTGCTGTTGCTGGTGCCGCTGGGCTTCATGCCCAAATACTTTGCCGACGCGGCACTGTTTCGCGGTGATACCGGGCTGGGTGAACGAGAAATCGGTGAAGTGAAGGTCGGGCCGTGGAGCTTGCGCCTCGCCGAATTGCGCAACGAAGCGCCGACCCTCGATGGCCCGGCCGGCCACATGAAAAACTTCAACGCGGCCCTGTGCGACAGCTGCCGCGATCAGGTCAAGGCCACTTACCTGCGCATCGGCAAACCGCGCAGCCTGCGCGCCGCCGGGGTGATTTTCTTCGGCACGCCGTACCGCATGGGCGCCATGCTGCCGATCCCCGACAAGACCAAAGCCGACGCCGAACTGTGGATCACCATGGAAGGCTGGGACGGCGCGATGCATCAAGCGTCGATCCCCCTGAGCCAGGCATCCCCCGCCACCCTCGCGTGGCTGAACAAACAAGGAGGCAAACCATGACGCTACGTTCTTTAAACGCGGCTTTGCTGGTGCTCTGCGCCGGCTTCAGCGCCAGCGCCCTGGCCCACAACCCGATGTGCGAATGCAAAGCCATCGACGCCGAACAAATCAAATGCACCGGCGGTTTCTCCGACGGCAGCGGCGCGCCAGGCGTGACGCTGGATGTGATCGGCTACGACGAAACCATCCTGGTGCCGGGCAAGCTCGGTGCCGATTCGACCCTGACCTTCAAGAAGCCGGGCGCCGAATTCTACGTGCTGTTCGACGCCGGCCCCGGCCACGTCGTCGAGATCGACCAAGCGGACATCGAAGCCCCATGAGTACGCCTACTACCCACGTTGTCCGCCCGGCCGGTGCCGGCCATGAAACCCTGTATGTGTTGCTGTTGTGCCTGATGATCCTGGCGGTGGCCGGCTCGGTGGTCGCCTGGCGCCATGAGTCTCAGGAAGTCAGCAGTGTTGGCAGCCATCAACTGGATGCCCGGCGCGACTTGAGCGCGTCCGAGCAAGGGATCTACGCCGATCTGCGGGTGACCCTGGACGAGATTCATCTGCTGCGCCAGGAACAGCAAGCTCTGCCGTCCCCCGCAACGCTTGCTAATGAAGGCTTTGCACCGTTCGCCCAGGACGCCAGTTCCGTCAGCCGTGGCGGTCATGCCTGGCAGTTGCTCGACGCCAAGGCTTACTTCGGCCAGAGCCAGACGCCTGCCGTGGCCGGTTCATTTTTGATGCGCCTGACTGCTGACGACGATGCGCCGGACGTCTGGCTCAACCGCGGCAAAGCCCTCGCGGCACCGACCGATCTCACTGACGCCGCGCTGGAAAGCGCCGGCTGGCAGCAGATCGTCGCGCAATTCGATGCCGGCGTGACCCGCCAGCACCGGCACTGAACCCTCGACTCACCCGAGAGAAGACCGCTTTCCCATGCCTAGTTCATCTCAACGTTCTTTCCTGCGCCCGCTACTGGTCGGCCTGCTTGCCTTGCTGCTGACGCCACTGGCCAGTGCCGACGAGGCCAAGCGCCTGCGCATCGGCATCACCCTGCACCCTTATTACAGCTATGTGGCCAATATCGTCGGTGACAAGGCCGAGGTGGTGCCGCTGATTCCGGCCGGCTTCAACCCGCACGCCTACGAGCCGCGCTCCGAAGACATCAAGCGCATCAGCGGGCTCGACGTGATCGTGCTCAACGGCGTCGGTCATGACGACTTCGCCGACCGCATGATCGCCGCCAGCGAAACGCCGAACGTCCCGGTGATCGAAGCCAACGAAAACGTGCCACTGCTGGCCGCCACCGGTGTCGCCGCACGCGGTGCCGGCAAGGTCGTGAACCCGCACACGTTCCTGTCGATCAGCGCCTCGATTGCCCAGGTCAATAACATCGCCCGGGAACTGGGCAAGCTCGACCCGGCCAACGCCAAGACCTACACCCAGAACGCTCGCGCCTACGGCAAGCGCCTGCGGCAGATGCGCGCCGATGCCCTGGCGAAACTGACCCAGGCGCCAAACGCCGAACTGCGGGTGGCCACGGTGCACGCCGCTTATGACTACCTGCTGCGTGAATTCGGCCTGGAAGTGACCGCCGTGGTCGAACCGGCCCACGGCATCGAGCCAAGCCCGAGCCAGCTGAAAAAGACCATCGACCAACTGCGCGAACTCGACGTGAAAGTGATCTTCTCCGAGATGGATTTCCCGTCCTCCTATGTCGACACCATCCAGCGTGAGTCCGGGGTCAAGCTGTACCCGCTGTCGCACATTTCCTATGGCGAATACACCGCCGACAAATACGAAAAGGAAATGACCGGCAACCTCAACACCGTGGTTCGGGCGATTCAGGAGTCGGGGAAATGACCGCTAAAGAAACCATCAGTGCACAAAACCCTGGCCAAACTGACACCGAATCCCCTGTGGGAGCGGGCTTGCTCGCGAAAACGGTGGGTCAGTCAACATTGATGTCGACTGACACTCCCTCTTCGCGAGCAAGCCCGCTCCCACAGGGTTCGGGGCCGACGCTGGATTTTGCGCAGGTCAGTTTGACGCTGGGCCGCACGACGATCCTCGACAACGTGACCTTCCAGGTCCAGCCCGGCAGCGTGCATGCGCTGGTGGGCCCGAACGGTGGCGGCAAGAGTTCGCTGATCAAGACGCTGCTCGGGCAGATGCCACATCAGGGTCGCTTGAGCCTGCAATGGCCGGGCACACCCGGGACCATCGGCTACGTGCCCCAGGCGCTGGAATTCGATCGCGGCCTGCCAATGACCGTCGACGATTTCATGGCTGCGATGTGTCAGCGCCGTCCGGCGTTCCTCGGTTTGAGCAAGCATTACGCGGCAGCCATTGGTGAAGCGCTGGAACGGGTCGGCATGCAAGACAAACGCAAGCGGCGCATGGGCGCGTTGTCCGGCGGTGAGCGTCAGCGCGTGTTGCTCGCTCAAGGGCTGATCCCGGCGCCGCAGTTGCTGGTGCTCGACGAACCGATGTCGGCCCTCGATGAGGCCGGCATCCAGGTGTTCGAACGGCTGCTCGGCGACTGGCGCCAGAGCGGCATTACCGTGCTGTGGATCGAGCATGATCTGGAAGCGGTCGGACGTCTGGCCGATCGCGTCACCGGGCTTAATCGCCGGGTGCTGTTCGATGCCACGCCGAAACAGGCGCTGACCCCGGAACGCTTGCTGACCCTGTTCTCGACCCATCCACGGAGCGCTGCCTGATGAGTTATGAAGCCTTTCGTTTGATGGTCCAGGGTTGGGCGTCTTCGGGTTACCTGCCCGAAGCGCTGGCCTATGGATTTGTGGTCAACGCGCTGCTCGCCGGCTTGCTAATCGGCCCGGTGCTGGGCGGTCTGGGCACGCTGGTGGTGGTCAAGCGCTTCGCGTTTTTCTCCGAGGCGGTGGGTCACGCGGCACTGACCGGCGTGGCCATCGGCATCCTGCTCGGCGAACCTTACACCGGACCTTACGGCAGCCTGTTCGGTTACTGCCTGCTGTTCGGCATCCTGCTCAACTACCTGCGCAATCGCACGGGGCTGGCGCCGGATACGTTGATCGGCGTGTTTCTCTCGGTGTCGCTGGCGCTGGGTGCAAGCTTGCTGCTGATCCTGGCGGGCAAGATCAACGTGCATATTCTCGAAAACGTGCTGTTCGGTTCGGTGCTGACGGTCAACGGTAATGACCTGCTGGTGCTGGCCATCGTCGGCTCGCTGGTCATGGCGCTGGCCTTGCCGCTGTACAACCGCATCATGCTCGCCAGTTTCAACCCGCAGCTGGCGGCGGTGCGTGGTGTAGCGGTGAAGACCCTGGATTATCTGTTTGTGATTCTGGTGACCCTGATCACCGTGGCCGCGGTGAAAGTCATCGGTGCGATCCTGGTCGGTGCGCTGCTGGTGATTCCGGCCGCGGCGGCGCGCTTGCTCAGCCAATCACTGAAGGGTTTCTTCTGGTGTTCGGTGCTGATTGCCACGGTCAGCACGCTGTGCGGGATCCTCGCGCCGATTGTCTTCGACCTGCCTATTCCGTCCGGTGCCGCGATCATTCTGGTGGCCGGTATCGCCTTCGCCCTCGCCGCCATTGCGCGTGGCGTCGTCCCAAGCCTGAAAGGGAATCTCGGATAAATGTCTTTTTCTCTGCGTCAATTGACCTTGGCCGTCGCCCTTTGTGGGCTGGTCAACACCCCGCTGCTTGCGGCTGACAACACCAAGCCGCTGCGCGTGCTGGCGTCCTTGCCCATCACTTACGGGCTGGGCGAAGTCCTGCTCAAGGGCACCAACGTCAGTCTTGAGCGTGCCGCGCCGGCGAACCTGCCGGGCAGCCGTCAGACCGCGTACTTCACCGGGCGCGGCGCGCCAGCGCTGGCCAAACTGGCAACCGACGCCGATGCGGTGATCGGTCTGCGTTCGCTGTGGGCGGATGATCCGCTGTACCCGATTTCCCGGCGCAGCAACATCCGTATCGTTGAGGTCGATGCCGCGCGCCCGGTGGATGGCGCCCTGCCCGGCATTGCCGTGCAGCCGGGCAACAAGGTTGATGGCTTGAACAGCCAGCCGTGGTTTTCCAGCAACAACATGGGGCGGATGGCCGATGTGATGGCGGCAGACCTGGTGCGCCTGGCGCCCGAGGCCAAGCCTGCGATCGAGGCCAATCTGGCAGCGTTGAAGCAGCGGTTGCTCAAGTTCAGTGCCGACAGCGAAGCGCGGTTGGCCAGTGCCGACAACCTCAGTGTGATGAGCCTGAGCGATCACTTTGGCTACTTGATCGGCGGGCTGAATCTGGAACTGGTCGGCCTCGATGCGCGGCCGGATGCCGAGTGGACACCTGAGGCACTGAAGCAATTGGGCGCGACGCTAAAAGACAATGACGTGGCGGTGGTGTTGCATCATCGTCAGCCGTCGGATGCGTTGAAAGCGGTGATTGCCGAGGCTGGCAGTCGGTTGGTGGTGTTGAGCGTGGACGCGGCAGATCCAGTGGCTGAGCTGGAAGGGAATGTGGATTTGCTGATAAAGGGGTTGAGTGGTAAGCCATCGGCCTAAGATCAAAAGATCGCAGCCTCGTTTCACTCGACAGCTCCTACAGGTTTCCACGGATCCTTTGTAGGAGCTGTCGAGTGAAACGAGGCTGCGATCTTTTGATGTTCCACATGCAAAAAAGCCCGCTGACCTTACCGGTTCAGCGGGCTTCTTTTTGCGCCGTGACTTAATTCGCCACAGCCGCCTGCTCGTCCATCTTCTGACGCAAGCTCAGCGGGCGCATATCGGTCCAGGTTTCTTCGATGTAGGCCAGGCATTCCTTCTTCAGGCCACTCTTGCCCACGGTGCGCCAGCCGGCAGGCACGGCTTTGTAGTCAGGCCAGATCGAGTATTGCTCTTCGTGGTTGACCACGACCTGAAAGAGGATGTCCTCGCGGTCGAATACTGACGTCATGGTGTGTCTCCATCGCTGTAGGGTGGGCTGCACTGCGTGCGCAGCCGGTCTGTAGAAGGAACGTTCCAGGTGCGGAAAAATTTAGAGGCTTGCAGTGGCAGCAGCCATGGCCCGGCCAAAAATCTCCGCTACGCGATCGATTTCCGCGGCAGTAATCACCAACGGTGGCAGGAAGCGCACCACGCCGCCGTGACGCCCGCCGAGCTCAAGAATCAGCCCACGCTTGAGGCATTCACGCTGCACCAGCGGCGCCAGGCGACCGAAGATCGGCGGATGACCCAGTGCATCGGGCGTGCCCGTCGGATCGACCAGCTCAACGCCGAGCATCAAGCCGCGACCGCGAATGTCGCCCAGTTGCGGAAAGTCCCGCTGCAGGATCCGCAGGTGTTCGCTCAAGCGTTCGCCCATGGCGGCTGCGTGCTCGCAGACCTTGTTTTCGGTCAGGTAACGCATCACCGCAGAACCCGCGGCCATGGCCATCTGATTACCCCGGAAGGTTCCGGCATGGGCGCCCGGCAGCCAGGTGTCGAGCCAGTCGCGATAGACCACCACCGCCAGCGGCAGACTGCCGCCGATGGCTTTGGACATCACCACCACGTCCGGAATGATCCCGGCATGCTCGAAGGCGAACATCTTGCCGGTGCGGGCGAACCCGCTCTGGATTTCATCGACGATCAGCGCCACGCCGGCCTGCTCGGTGATGCGTCGCAGGCCGCGCAACCAATCGAGATCCGCCGGGATCACCCCGCCCTCGCCCTGCACTGCTTCAACGATCACGGCCGCCGGCAATTGCACGCCGGCCTCGGGATCATTCAGCAGGTTTTCCAGGTAGCTGAGGTTGACCTTTACCCCTTGCGCGCCGCCGAGCCCGAACGGGCAGCGGTAATCGTAGGGGTATGGCATGAACTGCACGCCGCTGCTGAGCAAAGCGCCCAACGGCTTTTTCGGCCCCAGGCTGCCCATCAGGCTCAGCGCGCCCTGGCTCATGCCGTGATAACCGCCCTGGAATGACAACACGGTGCTGCGTCCGGTGGCGGTGCGCACCAGTTTCAGCGCGGCTTCCACCGCGTCGGTGCCGGTGGGGCCACAGAACTGGATCTTCGCTTGCGCGGCCAAGGCCGGTGGCAGCAGACCGAACAGGTCCTGAACAAACTGGTCCTTGACCGGCGTGGTCAGGTCGAGGGTGTGCAGCGGCAACTCATCGGTCAGCACTTGCTGGATCGCTTCGATCACCACCGGATGGTTATGCCCCAGGGCCAAGGTCCCGGCACCGGCCAGGCAGTCGATGAAACGGCGGCCTTCAACGTCTTCGACATAAATGCCCTTGGCGCGTTTGAGCGCCAGGGGAATGCGCCGCGGGTAGCTGCGGGCATTCGATTCCTGCTGGTTTTGACGGGCCAGCAGCGGCGATTCGTTGAACTGATAAAGCGTCTCGGCCGGCGCCGGAGTGATCCGGGCCGACTGATCTTCCATAAGGCTGGTAGCGACTGACATCTCTCGACCCCTCAATAAGGTTTTCCTGTTCTGGAAACGCATCAGGGTGCCGAGGATTTAGACCCTCGATCAGCTTTCTATGAAGGCGGTGTCAGCGCCTTGTGCATGGGAATGGCGTGGAGCCCGGCCACGGTGAAGATTTCGGCGCAGGGCCGGTAGCCCAAATGACGATAAAAAGCTTCGCTGGTGCGGGTGCTGTTGAGTTGTGCCCGGGCCAGCCCCTGATCGACCAACCAGCCTTCGAGGTCGTGAACCAGCGCCTCTCCGGCACCACGACGGAACCATTCCGGCTGCACGTAGCAGAACGCGACCTTGCCACTGATCGCCGCCATCGCGACACCGACCGGTTTGTCCTGCAACAGGGCAATGTTCAGGTACAACCGTTGGTCGGCCAGCCAGGGTTGGACGTGCTCGATGGTTTTGTTGTGGGTCCAGGTGGCGACGGTTCGCGGGTCGTTGCGGTGGTCGAGCGCGCAGCCGACGCGGATGGAACGTTCAACGATCCGGCTGATGATGCCGGCGTCAGCGGGGGTTGCTTTGCAGATGTGAATCGATGCATCCATGGCGCTGTTACCTCAATCCATTGAGAAAAAGCTGCCGGGGACGATAGCGCCGTTAGCGCTGCACAACTAATGGAGAGACGTAACTTTTGATGTACACCACCGACTCAATGTAGGAGCTGTCGAGTGAAACGAGGCTGCGATCTTTTGACTTTGATTTTTTAAAAACAAGATCAAAAGATCGCAGCCTCGTTTCACTCGACAGCTCCTACAGGGGCTTGTGGTGGGGGTTAGAGGGGTTGTAACGGCATGGTCAACTCAACCCGCAACCCATCCGGGCGACTGTCGAAATGCAGGGTGCAGCCGCAGCGCTGGACAATCGCCTGGACAATCGCCAGGCCCAATCCGCAGCCGGTGCTCTGACCGTGGCGCCAGAAGCGTTGGGTCAGGTGTTGCAGATCGTCTTCGGCAATGCCCGGGCCGTGGTCGCGGACCAGAAAGCGCGCGCGACTGCCGGTGGTTTCCAGGCTCAGCTCCACCGCCCCGTCGCCCGGGGTATGGCGAAGGGCGTTGTCCAGCAGGTTGCGCAATGCGGCGATCGACAGCACCGCAGGCATTTGCACCGGCGCATTGGAGAATTTCGTCGGCATTTGCAGCTTGATACGCCGACGATCACCACTGGCGGCGTCCTGAATCGCGAGTTTCGCCACTTGCTCGGCGCTGCACTGCACGCCGTCGTCGAACGACAGACTGCCCTCGACCCGCGCCAGCAGCAGCAATTGCTCCAGCGTGCGGTGCATGCGGTCGGCGCCCTCTTCGGCCCGGGCCAGGGATTGATCCCGGGCCGCGCCGTCGGTCATGCGCGCCACTTGCAAGTGAGTTTTGATGGCCGTCAGCGGGCTGCGTAATTCGTGCGCCGCGTCGCCGGTCAGGCGGCGCTCGCGTTCGATGGTCTTGCCGATGCGCTGGAACAACTGATTCTGCGTATCCAGCAACGGTTGAAGTTCGCTGGGCAGCGGCTGGATCTGCAAGGGTTCCAGGGAATCAGCACTGCGGCGCATCAAGGCATCGCGCATCCGGTTCAGCGGCGCCAGCCCCTGGCCAATCCCCAGCCACAACAGACAAAGGCAGCCGAGCAACGCCACGCCCACCGGGACCGAAGCGGCCAGCAGGATCGACATGTTCAGCGCCTCGCGCTCGATCTGCCGGTCAGCGGTGGTGATGCGCAAATCACCGCGAGCCAGGGTGAAACTGCGCCACGGCGCGCCGTCGATCATCTGATCGTGGAAGCCCATTTTCTCGGCTTCGAGGGTTTGTTGCGGGTCGGTGTGACTGCGGGCAAGGATTTCGCCGCGCAACGAGCTGACCTGGCAGGCCATGCCGCCGGGGATGTTCAATTGCTCAGCGCTGAAATGGGTGCCCTCGCCCTTGGTCGGCAATGCCGGCAATTGCTCCATCAGACCGGCAACCATGCGCGCCGATGCCACCAGCCGCTGGTCGAGGGAAAACATCATTTGGTTGCGCAGGTCGCTGAGCATCCAGGCCGCCGCCAGGGCCCAGATCAGCGCAAAGGCGGCGCCGAGCGTCAGGCTCAGGCGCAAACGCAGGCTCATCACTTTTTCAATTCCTCTCCACCATCGGCCGGCCCCAGGCGATAGCCCAGGCCGCGCACGGTCTCGACGATGCCATTGCCGAGTTTGCGCCGCAGGTGATGGATATGCACGTTGAGAGCGTTGCTTTCCAGTTCGTCGTTGAACCCGTAGACGCTGTCCTTCAACTGTTCGGTGGACAGCACCCGGCCACGGTTATGCAACAGGGCCTGCAACAGCGACTGCTCGCGACGCGAAAGGTCGACGGACTGACCGCCGAGCATGGTTTCGCGGCTGCTCGGGTCATAGGTCAGTCGGCCGTGTTCGATCAGGTTGACGCTGCGCCCCGCCACTCTTCGCAACAAGGTGTGCAGGCGAGCGGCGAGTTCACGCAGGTCGAAGGGCTTGAGCAGGTAATCGTCGGCGCCGGCCTGTAAGCCATCAACGCGGTCAGTGACTGAGTCCCGCGCCGTGAGAATCAGCACCGGAATCTCCAGGCCACTGTGACGCAACTGCTGGAGCAGCTTCAGGCCATCCTCATCGGGCAGGCCGAGGTCGAGCACCATGACATCAAACTCGGCGACCTTGAGCATCGCCCGTGCCGAGGACGCCGTCGCAACGTGCTCCACGGTCAAGCCCTGGGCGGTGAGGCCGGCGACAATGCCGCTGGCGATCAGCTCGTCGTCTTCGCAAACCAGTACGTGCATGGGTGCTCCATGAGCAAAAACGCGAGTGAAGCAGACGAGGATTAAGCCGCAATTATGGCAAGTCCCACTGCAGACGAGAAGCACGGCCTGCCGTCAAGCCGTCGCATGAGCGTATCAGAGGGATATAGGATATTCGCCTGATTATTTTAGTGCGTTAGTTGGCAATACACAGTCCGGTTTCAAACCGAAACAACTCCCACTAAAAAACCATACCGAACAGCATTACATCGCGATAATCTAAACCCGCCACACACAACAGCTATCCATTTAAAAAACACCATCTAAAAAACTTCATTTGACTGAAAGGACTCAGATCATGCCAAAACTCAATAACGTTGTTGCCGTCGACTGGCGCGCAGGAAAAGATAAAATCTACTTCTTCTTCAAGGACACCAATCAATACTCGCGATTTGATATTGGCTCGAACACGGTTGAAGCGGGTTTTCCTGCCAACATTACATCCGATAGCTGGGGGGCCGTACATGCTCAGCTCAAGAACCTGCGCTTCGGATTCACAGCGCCCGCACTGGGAGGCTCCTGGGGCGGAGGCGATGATATTTTGTGGCTATTTTATTACGGCGGCGATACACCGATGGTCTGCAAGTACGATCAGGACCTTGACAAGCCCGTCGGCAACTATCGCCTTGAAGATTCCCTGTGGAGTTCCTTGCTTCCTTACTTTGACAAAATAGTTGCTGGCACTTGGTGGGATACTTTCGCACCCAAAAATACATTTCGATTCCTGATGAATGATGGCCACTACATCGTATTTAACCACACAACAAAAACAACAACACGACTGCCGATAACACCCGCCTCGTGGCCCGGACTTTCACAGTATAAAGATCGAATCATAACGGCGGCGCAAAACGATGCTCCTCTTATCGACACCTACTACTATATTTTTCTCACGAACAACGAATACATCAGGTACAACCTCAAAAACAACAAGGCGGAGACGGGTCCTGTAAAAATCAATGACGGCAATTGGCCTGGACTCTTGCGGGGCTGAGGTTCAGGGCAGGCAATACCCAATGTCTCTTGATTATCGATACACCCCTTACCTACTGAAAGGATTCAAAGCATGCCGGCACTTGAAAATACTGTCGCTGTCGATTGGCGCTCAGGAAAGGATAAATTCTACTTTTTCTACAAAAACACCAACACTTACTCCCGCTTTGATATCGATGACAACAAAGTCGCAGATGGGTATCCCTGGACGGTTAAAGGAAGATGGGGGACATTCGAAGGTCATGTAAAAAACCTGCGATTTGGATTTACAACCACGGCTTTAACGCTTGACCGCCCAATGGACCGTTCTGATCTTGATATCCTCTGGCTGTTCTACTACGAGCAGGATATCCCTATGGTCTGTGCCTACAATCAAGACACTGACAAAGTCATGCACACAAGGCCTGTGGGTGGGACAAAATGGAAACTGCTACTTCCTTACTTCGACCGAATTATTACTGGCACATGGTGGCAAACAAATCGCAGCTCGTTGTTTAGATTTATCTTGAACGACGGAAACTCGCTTTATTTGGACTGGGGCGAGACGCCTCAAAATCCTCGAATCGACTATTCCGGCGACAAATATGACGACAATCTCTTTAATCCGGTGGTGACGCCCACTCAAACAATACGGCTTGACCCTATCACAGAGACTACTTGGCCAGGTCTGGCACCCTACAAGGATCGAATTATCACAGGGATGCAGAAAGATCGAACATTTGCCGACAATTATTACTATATTTTCCTGACTAACAATCAGTACCTGATATACAACATTCCGAAAAACGCACTGGTGTCTGGCCCACACTCGGTAAACGACGAGTCCTGGCCAGGGCTGTTGCGCAATTGAGGATTTGAAGCTGATGACTGTCCATGAGCGACTTCGTAGACAGTCCGGCGGTGGTTAATGATCGGTTAATCGCCGCTGCCCATTGTGCACCTCACTTGCACAGGGATAAGGCTTACCCATGCGTCGATTGTTTCTGTTTTTTGTTCTCTTGATCTCGGGTGTGGCCCAGGCAGGGACCAATCCGTTCGATACCAAACCTGAATTCCTGCCGGTGGAAAAGGCCTTTGTCTTTACCTCCGAGCGCCTTGAATCGGGCGAAACACAGCTCTATTGGCAGATTACCGACGGTTATTACCTTTATCAGAAACGCCTGAAATTCGAGGGGTTGCCCCCGGAGCAGCAGCCGCCATTGCCTGAAGGCGAAGCGCACAGTGATGAGTTCTTCGGCGAACAACAGGTTTATCGCCAAGGCCTGGAGCTGAAGATTCCGGCGGGAGCCACCGGCCAAATCAAGGTGGGCTTCCAGGGGTGCGCCGATGCCGGCTTGTGTTATCCGCCGCAAACCCAGGTCGTGGACCTGGGCGGCAGCGTCGCGGTCGCCACCAACGAAGCACCGGATCAAGCCCTGGCCAGCGGCCTGCAACAACGGGCGCTGGGCTGGAGCCTGCTAGTGTTCTTCGGTCTGGGCCTGTTGCTGGCCTTCACCCCTTGCTCGTTGCCGATGCTGCCGATTCTGGCCGGGTTGATCGTCGGCAGCGGCGCCACGCCCAAACGTGGTTTCGCCTTGGCGACCAGTTACGTGGTGAGCATGGCGCTGGTGTATGCGGCGATGGGCGTACTGGCTGCGCTGCTCGGGGCGAACCTTCAGGCACTGTTGCAGAACCCGTGGTTGCTGGGCAGTTTCGCGGCGATATTTGTCTTGCTGGCGTTGCCGATGTTCGGTTTCTTCGAGCTGCAATTGCCGGTGGCGGTGCGTGATCGCCTGGAAAATGTATCGCGCAATCAGCGTGGCGGCAGTTTGATCGGCGCCGGTGTGCTCGGCGCTTTGTCGGGGCTGCTGGTCGGCCCGTGCATGACCGCGCCATTGGCCGGTGCCCTGCTCTACATCGCGCAAAGCGGCAATGCGTTGCATGGCGGGCTGATTCTGTTCGCCATGGGCATCGGCATTGGTGTGCCGCTGTTGTTGTTGGTGACCGTGGGCAATCGCTTCCTGCCCAAACCCGGTGCCTGGATGAACCTGCTCAAAGGCATTTTCGGTTTCCTGTTCCTCGCCACTGCGCTGCTGATGCTGCGCCCGGTACTGGATCAATCGCTGTGGATCGGTTTGTGCGGCGCCTTGTTGCTGATTGCCGCCTACAGTGCCTGGAAACAGTCGGAAGGTTTTGGCCGCGTCGCCCATCTGTTCGGCGCCAGTGCGCTGTTGCTCGGGGTTTGGGGCAGTCTGCTGATGATCGGCGCCGCCGGTGGCAGCGATGATTTGCTCAAACCGTTGCAGGTCTACAGCGCCTCGGCTTCTCCCGGTAATGCCGCTCGCCCGACCGGCCATGAGGCGTTCACGACCATCAATGACCCCGCGGCACTGCAACGGGAACTGGACGCCGCCCAAGCCCAGGGCCAATGGGTGCTGCTGGACTACTACGCCGACTGGTGCGTGTCGTGCAAGGTCATGGAAAAACAGGTCTTCGGCAAAGCCAACGTGATGGAAGCGCTGAGCGATGTGCGCTTGCTACGGCTGGACGTGACCGCCGACAATGCCGCCAGCCGCGAACTGCTCGGCCGTTATAAAGTGCCGGGGCCACCGAGTTTTCTGTGGATCGGCGCCGACGGCCAGGAGCGTCGCAGCCAGCGCATCACCGGCGAGGTTGATGCCGACACTTTCCTGCAACGCTGGACCACCACCCGAGACGCCCGTTAATGCTGACCTTTACCCTCGGCACCTTTGCCATCGCGCTTAACCATTTGCTGCTGATCAGTGCCCTGGCGCTGGCGACGTTTGTCGGCTGGCGGGTGGCCAAGCGTGGCGGCGAAAACCCGGAGTCGGCGCTGTTCAGCCTGTTTTTGCTCGGTATGCTGGCGGCGCGGGTCGGTTTTGTGGTCGCTTACTGGGCCCACTATCGCAACGATCCGTGGCAAATCATCGACCTGCGCGATGGCGGTTTCCTCGCCTGGCCCGGGGTGATTGTGCTGCTGCTCACCGCGTTGTACCGCGGTTGGCGTCGACCCGGTTTGCGCCGCCCGTTGGGTTTTGGCGTGGCCAGCGGTCTGGCGTTCTGGCTGCTGGCGACGTTCTCCCTGAACATTTATGAGCAAGGCACGCGCCTGCCGGAAATCGCCCTGCGCAATGCCGCTGGCGAAACCGTCCAATTGGCGGACTACAAGGGTGGGCCACTGGTCATCAACCTCTGGGCCACCTGGTGCCCGCCGTGCCGCCGGGAAATGCCGGTGCTGGAAAACGCCCAGCAACAGCGCCCGGACCTGACCTTCCTGTTCGTCAACCAGGCCGAAAGCATGCAAAGCGTCAGCACCTTCCTCGAAACCCAGGGCCTGAGCCTGACCAACGTGCTGTTCGACGGCAGCGGTCGATTGGGCCAGGCCGTGGGTTCCATGGCATTGCCGACTACGCTGTTCTATAGCCCCGAAGGTCGATTACTGGGCAGCCACCTGGGCGAACTCTCGGATGCCAGCCTGGCCCGCGCCCTGGAAAACTTCGACGCACCTTCTCCTGCCGTACCGGCCACCTCTTCAAGGAAATTGCCATGCCCCGCCTCCGCCACCTGCTGACGCTGACCCTGGGCGCAGCGTTGCTGCACCTGCCGTCGGTGCAGGCCGCCGAAGAATTGCCTGAAGCGATCAAGAAGATCGAAGCCAAGGGCGCAAAAATCGTCGGCCAGTTCGATGCGCCAGACGGTCTGCGCGGGTATGCCGCGCAATACCAGAATCGCGGCATGGCGCTGTACCTGACCCCGGATGGCAAGCATGTGCTACTGGGCAATCTGTACGACGCCGAGGGCAATGACCTGAGTACCGCGCCGTTGCAGAAACTGGTCTACGCGCCGATGTCCAAGGAAGTCTGGGCCAAGATGGAGGCCAGCAACTGGATCGGCGATGGCAACAAGGATGCACCGCGCGTCGTCTATCTGTTCAGCGATCCGAACTGCCCTTACTGCAACATGTTCTGGGAACAGGCGCGGCCGTGGGTCAAGGCCGGCAAGGTGCAGCTGCGGCACATCATGGTCGGGATCATTCGTGAAGACAGCCCGGGCAAATCCGCCGCGCTGCTGGCCGCCAAGGACCCGAGCAAGGCGCTGGAAGATCACGAAAAATCCGGTAAGGGCAGTTCGCTGAAAGCCTTGAAAGACGTGCCGCCGGCGATTCAGGCGAAACTGGCGGCGAACATGCAACTGATGGAAGACCTGGAACTTCAGGCCACTCCGGCGATTTTCTACATGGACGACAAGGGCGAGCTGCAACAGCAGCAAGGCGCGCCTTCGCCGGACAAGTTGGTGAAGATTCTCGGGCCTAAGTGAATTCATCGGCCTATTCACGGGCAAGCCTCGCTCCTACAGGATTTGTGTCGATCACAAAAATTGCGAACGACACAAACCCTGTAGGAGCGAGGCTTGCCCGCGAAGGCGTCAGCAGACCGACTAATTTCTCTCGGCTAAAAACTTCAACAACGCCTCAGTCACAAACGGCGGATTCTCCAGATTGGAGATATGCCCCGCCTCCGGCACCAGCACATACGGGCAACCAATCAACTCGGCCATTTCCTTCGTTTCCGACGGCGGCCGTGGTTTGTCCTGATCGCCACACATCACCAGCGTCGTTTCAGCATTCAGGTCGCCCAGACGCGGCAACAGATCATCGCGACCAAACGTAATCCGCCCCATCGGCACAATGCTTTCACGCAGACGCTCGGCCGGCAACGCAGCCAGTTTCGCGCGGAAATCCTGATACAGCGCCGACTGCGGATCGATCCCTGGACGGAAGAAGATCGGCACCACGATGTCGAGTAACTGCGGTGCGATCACGCCGGTGTCTTCGATCTGCTTGAACAACGAGAAATAGTATTGGCGAGTCGGTTCCGGCTCGACGCCGACGTAGGTGTCCATCAGCACCAGGCCGTTGAGCCGCTGTGGTGCCGACAGCGCCAGTCGAACGCCCCACATGCCACCGACCGACAGACCGACCAGCGTGACACGATCAATGTCCAGATGATCGAGCAGCGCCAAGGCCTGACGGGCGATGTCATCCAGTGAGTTGGTATTTTCGGGAAGTGGGCCGGATTCGCCGTGGCCCCACAGGTCCAGGGCAATCACCCGGTAGTGCTGCGACAACGCAGCAATCTGCGGCGCCCACATGGCCTGGTCCCACAGGTAGCTGCCGGCCAGCAGCACGGCCGGGCCGGTGCCTTGATCGATGTAGTGAAGGGCTTGTCCGTCGACGGTTACGAAGGGCATTGACTGTCTCCTTTGTGAAGGAATTCAACAAAAAAAGCAGAGGCAGCCTGAGCCGGTCCGACGCGGCAGTCAACGCGCAAATTCGCGCAAATTTCAGCGACGCCTTCGCGGGCAAGCCTCGCTCCTACAGGTTTTGTGTCGTTCGCAATTTTGGGGATCGACACAAAACCTGTAGGAGCGAGGCTTGCCCGCGAAGGCGTCCGAACAGACGCTAGAGAATCAAAGCCCCTCCAGCTCCGCCATCAAGTCATTGAGGCGATCCACCTTCTCCTCGGTGATGTCACTCGCCGCCAACCCGTCGATGTATTCGGCCAGTTCCGCCACCGTGCTGCATTCGAACATCGCCCGCAGCGGCACATCACGTTGCAGGGCTTTTTGCACCCGGGAAGCAATCTGCGTCGCCAGCAACGAATGCCCGCCCAGTTCGAAGAAATTGTCGCGAACGCCAACCTGTTCGACCTTCAGCACCTCAGCCCAGATATCCGCCAGCGTCTGCTCCAGCTCAGTGCGCGGCGCCTGATAATCCTGGCTCTGCAACTGCCCGATCTCCAGCGCCGGCAGTGCCTTGCGGTCGAGTTTGCCGTTGGCATTGAGCGGCATGCGGTCGAGCCACAACCAGTGCAGCGGCACCATATACTCCGGCAGTTCGGCGCGCAGGCGCTGCTTGATGCGCTCCAGCCGTTCGGTCGGGTTCAGCGCCGAGTCAGCCGCCACGAGGTAGCCAACCAGATGCTTGCCGTTCACCCCTTCCTGCACGCCGACCGCCGCTTCACGGACTTCCGGTTGCTCATGCAGACGCGCTTCGATTTCACCCAGTTCGATGCGATAACCGCGAATCTTCACTTGATGGTCGATACGACCGACGTATTCCAGCACGCCGTCGCTGCGACGTCGGGCCAGGTCGCCAGTGCGATACAGACGATCCCCCGGCGCGCCGAACGGGTTCGGCACAAAAACCTGCGCCGTGCGCAACGGATCGCTGACATAACCGCGCCCGACCCCGGTGCCGGCGACGCACAACTCGCCCACCGCACCCAACGGCACCAGTTCCAGCGCGCCATCGAGCAGGTACAAACGGTTGTTGTCGGTCGGCGTGCCGATCGGCAGGTAACTGCCACGGGTCGAGGCCATGTCCACGCGGAAGAACGCCACGTCGTCCGAGCATTCCGCCGGGCCATAAGCGTTCACCAACCCGATCTCCGGGTAGCGCAGCAGCCACTGGTGCGCCAGCTCCGGCGGCATTGCCTCACCGGTCGGCAGCATCCAGCGCAAACCGTCGAGGCTCATGCGTTCCTGGGCGAGCATGCCCTGAATCAGCGACGGCACGCTTTCCAGCACCGTGATGCCCTGGGCCGACACATGCGCCAGCAACCCTTGCGGATCGTGGGCGATGGTATTCGGCACAATGTCGACCCGCGCCCCGAACAGCGGCGCAGCGAGGAACTGCCAGACCGAAATGTCGAAGCTTTGCGAAGCAGTCTGGGCGATCACATCGGCATCGCTCAAATTCAGGTACGGCACCTTGCTCAACTGGTTGTTGAGCATGCCGCGCTGCTCGACCATCACGCCTTTCGGCAGACCCGTCGAACCCGAGGTGTAGATCACATAGGCGAGGTTGTCCGGGCCGCTGTAAATACCCGGATTCGCTACCGATGCATCGCTCGCCTGCACGTCTTCCCACACCAGTAATTTCGGCCGATTGGCGCAACTGAACTCATCCAGCAATGCGACCGCCTGTTCACGACAGGCCTCAGTGCAGACCAGCAACGGGGTGCGGCTGAGGTCGATGATCCGGCTCAGACGCTGACTCGGCAGCCCCGGGTCCAGCGGCAGATAACCGGCGCCGGCCTTGAAGCTGCCGATGATCATGCCAAGCAGATCGAGGTTGCGTTCAGCCAGCAACGCCACCGGTTGATCCAGCCCGACGCCGGCCGCAATCAATGCATGACCCAGGCGGTTACTGCGCTGGTTCAGCTCGACATAACTGTGTTGCTGATCCAGGCAACTCGCGGCAATCCGCTGTGGATGCTGAACGACCTGCGCTTCGAACAACGCGACGTAGCTCTGCTCCAGCGGGTAATCGTGCTCGCTCTGGTTGCAGCCGTGGATCAGGAAATCCTGTTCCTCGGCGCCCAGCAGTGGCAGATCGGCCATGTCGCCATGGAAGCCTTCCACCAGCGCCAGCAACAGACGCTTGAACTCGGCGAGCATGCGCTCGACGGTCGACTCGTCGAAATAACGCTGGTCGTAAGACAGGTGCAGCCCCAGGTCATCGCCCGGATAGCAGACCGCCGTTAGCGGGAAGTTGGTGTGGGTGCGGCCCGAATCCGACGTGGCATTGAGGCTTTGCGCACGGTCCAGCACCGAGACTTCCACCGGGGCGTTTTCGAACACGAACAGGCTGTCGAACAGCGGCTGGCCCTTGGGCAGTTCGCTGTTTTCCTGAATGCTCACCAGCGGCAGGTATTCGTATTCGCGCAGTTGCATGTTGCTGTCGAGCAAACCGCTGAGCCATTGGCGCACGCTGCAATGCTGATCGTTTTCCGGCATTTTCACCCGCAGCGCAACGCTGTTGATGAACAGCCCGACGGTGCGTTGCATCTCCGGCATTTCCACTGGCCGCCCGGCCACCGTGACGCCGAACAGCACGTCGCGATCACCGCTCAAGCGTCGCAGCACCAGGGCCCACGCCGCTTGGGCGAAGGTGTTGATGGTCAGTTGATGCGCCTGCGCCAGTTCACGCAGTTGCGCCCCGTCACGAGCATCAAGCCTTGTGTAGCGGTCGCCGACGATCATGCCGCCGCTTTCACCGGCATGTTCGCGCAGGAATGGCCGGTCGCTCGGGATCGGTGTGGTCCGCTCGAAACCTTGCAGGTTGGTTTTCCACCACTGCCGCGCTTCGGCCAGGCTTTGGCGTTGCAGCCAGCCGATGTAGTCGCGATAACGTGGCGGCACGGCCAGTTGCGCTTCGCGGCCTTCGCCGAGGGCGGTGTAGATCTCGAAGAAATCGTTCATCAACAGCGAGCGGCACCAGGCATCGATGAGGATGTGGTGGTTGCTCATCATGAACCAGTAGCGCGCCGCGCCGACCTTGATCAAACGCAGGTGGAACGGTGCCTGGTTGAGCAGATCGAACCCGGCCTCGCGCTCGCTTTTGAGCAGCGCTTGCAGCTTCGGTTCTTGCTCCACTTCAGCGATCGCGGTCCAGTCGAGGATCTCGATCGGCGTGCCGCCGGGCTTGTGGATCACTTGCAGCATGTCTTCGCCGACGTTCCAGCAGAACGACGCGCGCAGGGCTTCGTGACGGGCGATCACCGCTTGCCAGGCCTGGGCGAAACGCTGCGGATCGAGTTCGCTGTTGATGCGGTAGCGATCCTGCATGTAGTAGAGACCGGTGCCCGGTTCCAGCAAGGTGTGCAGCAGCATGCCTTCCTGCATCGGGGTCAGCGGGTAGACGTCTTCGATGACGGCCGCCGGAATCGGCAGCGCATCCAGTTGTGGCTGAGTCAGTCTGGCCAGCGGGAAGTCCGACGGCGTCAGGCCGCCGGCATCGTCCTGCAGGCAATGTTCGATCAGACTTTGCAGCTCACCCAGGTAAGCATTCGCCAGGTCGGTGATGTTTTTCGGATCGTGGCGTTCGGCGCTGAAGGTCCAGCGCAGCACCAGTTCACCGCCATACACCTGACTGTCGACGCTCAGCTCATTGGGAAGCGGCGCCTGCGGATCGTGGGCCGCACCGACGGGCTCGTCCAGCGGACGGAACAACGCATCCGCACCGAAACTTTGGTCGAACTGGCCGAGGTAGTTGAAGGTGATCGGCGCCACCGGCAACCCGGCCAGGGTCTGGCGACTCAGGTCATCGGCCAGGTAACGCAGCACGCCATATCCCAGGCCTTTGTGCGGCACGGCGCGCAGTTGTTCCTTGATCGCCTTGATCGAAGCGCCCTGCCCGTTCGCCGGCTCGAGACGCAACGGATAGGCGCTGGTGAACCAGCCGACGGTGCGGGTCAGGTCGATCTCGTCGAACAGGGTTTCGCGGCCGTGGCCTTCGAGTTGAATCAGCGCCGATGCCTGTCCGCTCCAATTGCACAGTACGCGGGCCAACGCGGTCAGCAGCAGGTCGTTGACCTGGGTGCGATAGGCACTCGGCGCCTGTTGCAGCAACTGGCGAGTACGTTCGGCATCGAGGCGCACGCTGACGGTTTGCGCATGCCGGTTCTGCCGCCCGCCCTCAGGACGATCACACGGCAATTCGGCGTTCGGCCCGGCCAGTTGCGCCTGCCACCAGCTCAGTTCTTCACGCAGGGATTCGCTGCCGGCATAGGCCTGCAAACGGGCGGACCAATCCTTGAACGCACTGGTTTTCGCCGGCAGTTTGACCGACTGCCCGGCGTCCAGTTGACGGTAGACGGTTTGCAGATCGTCCAGCAGCACCCGCCACGAAACACCGTCCACGACCAAGTGGTGAATGGCGATGAGCAGCCGTTGTTTGCCCTCGGGACCATCGACCAGCAGCACGCGCATCAGCGGACCCTGTTCGAGGTCGAGGCTGCGCTGGGCATCGGCGAACAGCGCGGTGCATTTGTCCATCGACGAAACACGCACTTGCCACAGCACAGGCACGTCGGAAATCGCCTGATGCTCGGCGCGCCATTGCGCATCGGTCTGGTTGAAGCGCAGGCGCAAGGCGTCGTGTTGCTCGATCACCGCCAGCAGCGCTTGCTCCAGCCGATGGGGTTCCAGCGCGACGGTCGGTTCCAGCAGCAACGCCTGGTTCCAGTGTTGGCGCTCGGGAATGTCGGTGTCGAAAAACCAGTGTTGAATCGGCGTCAGACGCGATTCACCGGTGAGCAAACCTTGCTCGGCGGTGACGTGCTCGGTGCGGGTCGCCACGGCGGCCAGGGTCTGCACCGTCTGGTGCTGGAACAGGTCACGCGGACTGAAATGAATGCCCTGCTGCCGCGCACGGCTGACCACCTGGATCGACAGAATCGAATCGCCGCCCAGTTCAAAGAAGTTGTCGTTGAGGCCCACTTGCTCGACGTTCAGCACCTCGCACCAGATGCCGGCCAAGGTCAGTTCCAGCTCGTTGCTCGGCGCCACGTAGTGCTGACGGTTGAGTTCCGAGTCCGGCGCCGGCAAGGCGCGGCGATCAAGTTTGCCGTTGGCGGTCAGCGGCATGCTCGCCAGCAGGATCAGGTGCGTTGGCACCATGTAATCCGGCAGTTGCGATTTGAGGTGCTGCTTCAAGGCTTCGCGCAGTGCCGCTTGTGACGCTTCGTCCTGCTCGGCGACGTCGGTCACCAGATAGCCGACCAGTTGTTTGCCGCTCGGTGCCTCAAGCGCCAGCACCACGGCTTCGCGGATTGAATCATGCTCCAGCAGACGGGTTTCGATTTCGCCCAACTCGATGCGGAAACCGCGAATTTTCACTTGATGGTCGATGCGCCCGAGGTACTCCACCAAACCATCGGCACGCTGGCGCACCAGGTCGCCGGTGCGGTACAGACGCCCGCCATCGGCGGCGAACGGATCCGCCACAAACCGTTCGGCGGTCATGCCCGGACGCTGGTGATAACCCTGCGCCAGACCGGCACCGCCGACGTACAACTCACCGGTCGCGCCTTGCGGCACCAAGGCCAGATCGGCATCAAGGATGTACGCAACGCGAGCGCCAATCACGCTGCCGATCGGCACGCTGCCCAAACCTTCTTCAAGCTGTTCCGGCGCCAGACTCGCCAGCGGCATGACCACGGTTTCGGTCGGACCATAGGCGTTGAAAAACAGGCTCGGCTTGAACGCTGCGCGGATTCGCGTCAGGTGTTCGCCGGTCAGGGCTTCGCCGCCGGTGATGCACATGCGCACCGGCAGGGTTTCGCCCTGGGTTGCCAGCCACTGTGCCAACTGACTGCCGTAGCTTGGGGTGAAGCCGAGAATGTTGATGTGGTGGCGACGGATCAGACCGCAGATTTCTTCCGCGTCCCACTGGCCTTGGGCACGCAAAACAACTTGCGAACCGCTCAACAGCGGCACCAGCAGACGCTCGGTGGCGGCGTCAAAGTTGATCGAATAGAAATGCAGTTCGCAGTCATCCGGGCGCATGCCGAAACGTTCGATCACGGCCTGGCAATGCATGGCGATTTCACCGTGAGACACCACCACGCCTTTCGGTTTACCCGTGGAGCCCGAGGTGTAAATCAGGTACGCCTGATGCTGCGGCAGGCTGATAAACGGCAGTTCGGTGGCCGGGTAATTGGCCAACGCGGCGGCGTCCTCTTCGAGGCACCAGCGAGCGACGGTCGCCGGCAGTTCGCCGAGTGCTTTGAACATCGCCGCATCGCTGAGGAGCAAACCGATGCCGCTGTCTTCGATCATGTAGTGCAGGCGATCGAGCGGGTATTCCGGGTCCAGCGGCACGTAAGCGCCGCCGGCCTTGAGGATAGCCAGCAAGCCGACGACCATTTCCAGCGAACGCTCAAGCGCCAGGCCGACACGAACCTGCGGGCCGACACCGCGCTCGCGCAACATCCAGGCCAGGCGATTGGCGCGGCTGTCGAGTTCGGCGTAGATCAGGGTTTCACCGGCAAACGTCAGCGCCGGAGCATCCTTGCGCGCCAGCGCCTGCTCGCTGAACAGGTGATGGATGCACTGGTCGAGGCGATGCTCGCCCGGTTCGACACCAAGGCTGTCCAGCAGCTTTTGCTGTTCGCCGGCGTCGAGCAACGGCAGTTCGCTGAGTCGCTGTTGCGGATCAGTCAGCAGCGCTTCCAGCAGATTGCGCCAGTGCCCGGCCATCCGCGCAATGCGCGGTTCATCGAACAGATCGGTGCTGTAGGTCAGGCAGCAACCCAGTCGATGATCGAGGTCGGTGACTTCCAGGTTGAGGTCAAACTTGGTCGCCCGGGCATCGTTGGCCAGGTACTCGACGGTCATGCCGGCCAGGGTGCGGCTCTGCTGGAATTCCCAGCGCTGTACGTTGCACATCACCTGGAACAGCGGGTTGTAAGCGGCGCTGCGCGGTGGCTGTAATGCCTCCACCAAGTGATCGAACGGCAGGTCCTGATGGGACTGGCCTTCGATCACCGTGTGGCGAACTTGCTCGAACAATTCGCCGACGGACATTTGCCCATCGAGCTGGCAACGCAGCACCTGGGTGTTGAGGAACGCACCGATCAGCCCTTCGCTTTCCGGGCGAATCCGGTTGGCCACCGGCGCGCCAATGCGCAGATCCGTCTGGCCGCTGTAGCGGTAAAGCAGCACGGCCAGCGCGGCGGTCATGGTCATGAACAGGGTCAGACCGTTTTGCGCGTTGAAGGCGCGGACCCGTGCGGCCAGGTCATCGCTCAGGTCGAAACGGAACAATTCACCCTGATGGCTTTGTACCGGTGGACGCGGACGGTCGGCCGGCAATTCCAGCAACGGATGTTCGCGGCCCAGTTGCGTGGTCCAGTAGTCGAGCTGGCGTCGACGTTCGCCGGACTCCAGCCACTGGCGCTGCCAGACGCTGTAATCCAGGTATTGCACCGGCAGCGGTGCCAGCGGCGATTCGCGGTCGTCGACGAACGCTTCGTACAGCGCACTGAGTTCACGGGCGAAGATGTCCATCGCCCAGCCTTCGGTGACGATGTGGTGCAGGGTCAGGACAAAGTAGTGCTCCTGCTCGGAGGTCTTGACCAGACAGGCGCGCAGCAGCGGACCGGTTTCCAGATCGAACGGCCGGTGTGCTTCATCGTCGGCCAATTGCTGCACCCGCTGCTCGCGGATGTCAGCGGCCAGTGTCGAAAAATCCTTCCAGTCCATGCGCACGCCCGTCTCGGCATGCACTTGCTGACGGGCCACGCCGTCGATGCTCGGGAACGTGGTGCGCAGGGTTTCATGACGCAAGATCAGCGCTTGCAGCGCCGCTTCGAAACGCCCGACATCCAGCACGCCACGCAAGCGCGCCATGCCGCCGACGTTGTAGGCCGGGCTGTCCGGCTCCATCTGCCAGAGAAACCACATGCGCTGCTGGGAATAGGACAGCGGCACCGGTTGGCGGCGGTCGACTTTCTCAATCGGCGGTTGCTGATTGGTCTTGCCGCTGGCCTGGATCAGTTGCACCTGATCGGCGAAGGCGCCCAGCTCACTGTTTTCGAACAGCGCGCGCAGTGGCAACTCGACGTCGCAAGCCTGGCGGGTGCGGGAAATGATTTGCGTGGCCAGCAACGAATGACCGCCGAGGGCGAAGAAATCGTCGCGCAGGCCGACCTGCTCAAGGCCCAGCACTTGGCGCCAGATGCCAGCGATTTGTTGCTCCAGCGCAGAAACCGGTTCGACGTGTTCGCGCACTTGCCACTGCGGTTCGGGCAAGGCACGACGGTCGAGTTTGCCGCTCGGGCTCAGGGGCATTTCGTCCAGACGCATCAGCTGCGCCGGGACCATGTATTCCGGCAGTTCAGCCGCCAGTGCGGTTTTCAGGCGTGCGGTTTGCGCGTCTTCGGTTTCGCGGGTTTCAGTGGCGGTGTAGTAACCGATCAACTGGCCACCGACTGCCGTTTCGCGCACCAGCACCACGGCTTGGGCGACGCCATCCTGAGCCAGCAAACGCGCTTCGATTTCTTCCGGTTCAACGCGAAAGCCGCGCAATTTGACCTGCTGATCGAGGCGACCGAGGTATTCGATCACGCCATCGGCGGTCCAGCGCGCGCGGTCGCCGGTGCGGTACAGACGCGCGCCCTGCTCGCCCAGTGGATCGACGACAAACCGTTCGGCAGTCAGGCCCGGACGGCCCAGATAGCCACGGGCCAGGCCGATGCCGCTGATGCACAGTTCGCCCGGCACACCGGCCGGCACCGGGTTGAGGTCGCTGTCGAGTACACGGCACACCACGTTGCCCAACGGGCGGCCAATCGGCGAGCGCTCGCCATCGGCGCGGGTGCAGTGCCAATGGGTGACGTTGATTGCGGTTTCGGTCGGGCCGTAGCGGTTGTGCAGTTGCACGGCCGGCAGCTGTTCCAGCACGCGGTTGCGCAGTTCGGCGGGCAAGGCTTCACCACCGGAGAACACGCGGCGCAGGCTGGTGCATTCGGCCGTCAGCGGTTCATCGATGAACAGCGAAAGCAGCGGCGGGACGAAGTGCAGCGTGGTCACGCCGTATTGCTGGACCAGCTGCGCGATGCGATGCGGATCGCGGTGCTCGCCAGGGCCGGCGATCAGCAAACGAGCGCCGGTGATCAATGGCCAGAAGCACTCCCACACCGACACGTCGAAACTGATCGGGGCTTTTTGCATCAGCACGTCGGTGTCGTTCAAACCGTAAGTGTTCTGCATCCATTGCAGGCGCTCGGCGAGCGCCGCGTGGGTGTTGCCGACGCCCTTCGGTTGACCGGTGGAACCCGAGGTGTAAATCACGTAGGCGAGGTTGTCGCCGTGCAGGTGCAAACCCGGCGCCTGGCTTGGCCAGTTTTCCAGATGCAAGGCGTCCATGGCGATCACGCTGACACCGTCGGTGGCCGGCAAGCGTTCGAGCAATTGGGTCTGGGTCAGCAGCAATTCGACGCCGCTGTCGCTGAGCATGTAGGCCAGGCGTTCAGCCGGGTAATCCGGGTCCAGCGGCACATAGGCGCCACCGGCCTTGATAATCGCCAGCAGGCCGATCAGCAACTGCGGCGAACGCTCGGCGGCGATGGCCACGCACACGTCCGGGCCGACGCCTTTGTCGCGCAGGTAATGGGCCAGGCGGTTGGCCTGGGTGTGCAGCTCGGCGAAATCGAGGCTGCCGCCATCCCATACCAGCGCGGTGCGTTCCGGGGTCTGGCGCGCTTGTTCATTGAGCTGTTCCGGCAACCATTGGCTGGCCGGCGTGCACGGTGCAGAGTTCCAGGACGTTTGTTGGCCGTGTTCACTTGCGGTCAGCAGCGGCAGGTCGCCGATGGCGGTGGACGGTTGCTCACAAATGGCCCGCAGCAGGTTGCTGAAATGCTCGGCAAGACGCTCGATGGTCGACGCGTCGAACCGTTCGCTGGCGTAGTCGAAGGACAGGCTCAGGCGCCCCTTCTGGTCTTCTTCGCTGTGCAGTTGCAGGTCGAACTTGGCTTCACGGCTGTGCCACGGCAGTTCTTCGGCCAGTAATCCAGGCAGGCGGCGCAGCGCGCTCAAATCCCGTTGCTGGTGGTTGAACATCACCTGGAACAGGCCTTGTTCGCGCGCTTGCGGGAAGGCTTCGAGCAGTTGTTCGAACGGCAGGTCCTGATGCGCTTGCGCGCCCAGCGCGGCCTGACGGGTTTGCGCCAGCAGCTCAACGAATGGCTGCCGCGAATCGACCTCGGCGCGCAGCACTTGAGTGTTGATGAAGAAACCGATCAGCCCTTGGGTTTCCAGGCGCGGACGGTTGGCATTCGGCACGCCGATGCGGATGTCGCGCTGGCCGCTGTAGCGGTGCAGCAGACTCTGGAACGCGGCGAGCAACAGCATGAACGGCGTCGATTCATGCGCCTGGGCGCTCTGGCGAATGGCATCGCTCAAGGTCGCGGCCAGTTTTATGGAATGGCGCGCGGCACTGTGGACGTGATGCGCCGAGCGCGGGTGATCGGTGGCCAGGTTCAGGGTCGGATGCTCATCACCCAACTGGGCTTTCCAGTAGGCGAGTTGACGCTCGCCCTCTCCTTGCGCCAGCCATTGACGCTGCCAGCTGCCGTAGTCGGCGTATTGAGTTGGCAATGCGGGAAGCGTGGCTTTTTGTCCTTGGGACGCGGCGGCATACAGGCGCGAGAACTCGTCGATCAGCACGTTCAGCGACCAGCCATCGGCGATGATGTGGTGCATCGTCACCAGCAGTTGATGGTCCTCGTCGTCGAGGCGTACCAGCGTCACCCACAGCAGCGGACCTTTCTCCAGATCAAACTGGGTGCGGGCTTCGTCCTCACGGATTTGCAGCGCGCGGGCTTCACGCTCGGCGGCGGGCAGGTCGCTGATGTCGATCAATTGCAGGTTGAAGTCGCCCGCTGCATCGACCTGTTGCAGCGCCCCGCCGTCACGTTCGAAGAACCGTGTGCGCAGGGATTCATGACGCTCGATCAGTTGCTGGAAACTGGCGCGCAAGGCGTCTTCGTCCAGCTCGCCGCGCAGGCGCAACGCGCCGGGAATGTTGTAGGCGCTGCTCTGCGGGTCGAGTTGCCAGGTGATCCAGAGGCGGTTTTGCGCCAGGGATTGCGGCATCGGTTCGTTGCGCGACAGCGGGGTGATCGCGCCTTGTGCGAGGCCGCCGTCCTGTTGCAACCGGGCGACCGCAGCGGTGAACGCGCCGAGGGTTGGGGCTTCGAACAGCAGGCGCAGGTTCAGCTCCAGACCGAGTGCTTCACGTAGCCGCGCCACCACTTGAGTGGCGGCGATGGAGTTGCCACCGAGCAGGAAGAAGTGATCGTCGGCGCCGACCTGTTTGACCTGCAGTTGTTCGCTCCAGATCTGGCCGATCAAGGCTTGCAGCTCAGAACTTGATTCGGCTTTGGCTTCGCTCTGAACATCTGCCGACGGGAACAGCGCATAGCTGTCGAGGCTGCCGTCCGCCAGGCGATTGCGGCAGGCCGAACGTTGCAGTTTGCCGCTGGAGGTCTTGGGCAATGCGCCCGGATTGAGCAGCACCACCACGCTCGGCGCTTCCTGATACGCCTCGGCCACGGCCTGGCGTATGGCTTTGATCAATGCGTCGGGCGGGAGGATTTTCTGCACGCTGCGGCTGATTTCCGCGGCAATGCCGATGCCTTCTTGACCATCGATCGTGACCGCGAAGGCAGCAACGCGACCTTTGCGCACCACTTCCACTTCGCGTTCGACGGTCTGCTCGATGTCTTGCGGGTACAGGTTGTGACCGCGAACGATCAGCATGTCCTTCAGGCGCCCGGTGATGAATAGCTCACCGTCACGCATGAAACCCAGGTCGCCAGTGCGCAGCCAGGTCCGGTCGTTGTGCTGAACGAACGTCTTGGCGCTGGCCTCAGGGTTGCGCCAGTAGCCATGGGCGATGCTTGGCCCGGCGGCCCAGACTTCGCCGACGACGTTGTCGGCGAGTTCATCGAGCGCGACCGGGTCGACAATCAGCACCGCATGGTCCGGCTGACTGATGCCGCAACTCATGATCGCGCTGCCTTCGCCGGCTTCCACACGGTTCTGGGCCAAGGCTTGATCATCCACGCGCAGGTTGCCGATGCCCTGACCGCGTGGGGTTCCGGCGACGAACAAAGTGGCTTCGGCCAACCCGTAAGACGCCATGAAGCTGTCGGTGGTGAAACCGCACGCCGCGAACTTCTCGCCGAAGCGATCGAGGGTGTCGAGACGAATCGGTTCGGAGCCGGAATACGCCACGCGCCAGCCGCTCAGGTCGAGGCGCTCCAGCGCTGATTCGCTGACGCGTTCGCTGCACAGGCGATAGGCGAAATCCGGTCCGCCGCTGATGGTGCCGCCGTACTCGCTGATCGCTTCCAGCCAGCGCAACGGCCGGCCAAGGAAGTACGCCGGCGACATCAATACGCACGGCACGCCGCTGAAAATCGGCTGCAACAGCCCGCCGATCAGGCCCATGTCGTGGTACAGCGGCAGCCAGCTGACGATCACATCGTCCGGGTTCAGGTCGATGCCGAAGCCATGACGGATCAGCATTTCATTGGCCACGAGGTTGCCGTGGCTGACTTGCACACCTTTGGGCAACGCGGTGGAGCCGGAGGTGTATTGCAGGAAGGCGATGTGGTCGGCGGCCAGGGTCGGTGCAATCCAGCGTTCGGCCAAGGCGCCATCGAGGGTGTCGACGCACAACAACGGCGGCGCACCTTCAATGTGTTGCAAGGCATCGCGCAGACCGGCGCTGGTCAGCAGCAAGCGTGGCTCGGCATCGCTGATGATCGAGAGCAGACGTTCCTGATGATGACGCTTGGCCGACTCCGGCGGATAAGCCGGCACCGCGATCACCCCGGCGTACAGGCAACCAAAAAATGCCGCGACGTAATCCGGACCACTCGGGAACAACAGCACGGCGCGATCGCCGAATTCAGCCTCGGCCTGCAACGCGCCGGCAATGGTTCGCGCCCGCTGATCCAGCTCGCGATAACTGAGGACCACCGCCTGATCCGGGGTGTCGGCGAGAAAACGCAAGGCCACCCGATCCGGCGTCAGGGCCGCGCGGCGCTGGAGGGCTTGGACCAGATTGCTTGGGAGTTCGAACGCGTCGGTCATGAGGTTTCCTGCCTGATTTCGGCTTGCAAATGGAATCGGTTTTCTTGCGTCACGCCCATGAAGGGGCGTGCAGGACGCAGTCTTCGCCGACTGCGCAAGGCATTGGGAATGCGGTTTTGGCCGGGATTTACCCGGCACCTTTCACCAATGAGAACGGATGACGTCTTGAAATAATTAGTCGGCAGGCGTGATCGCCAACGGGGCTGGCGTGCGACAGCGTGTCGCAGTTCTCACTCTGCACCTTTGAGGAGCATTAGTTCTCTTTCTCAATTGACAATCATTATCATTCAGAATAATTTGTCGCTCGATGTGTAGGACGGCTCCCCCCTCGGCCTCCCACCAAACCTATTGGCAGCAAGGTGATTTCCATGACGGAACAAGTATCCACAAGCAGGTGCGATTCACCGCTACTTCAGGCCTTCGTCGACAACCGACTGATTCTGGTCAAAATTGCAGCGCGGATTACCGGCTGCCGGTCGCGTGCTGAAGACGTGGTCCAGGATGCGTTTTTCCGGCTGCAGTCGGCGCCGCAAATCACGTCGTCCTTCAAGGCTCAGCTCAGTTATCTGTTCCAGATCGTGCGCAACCTGGCGATCGACCACTATCGCAAACAGGCGCTGGAGCAGAAGTATTCCGGGCCGGAAGAGGAAGGTCTGAACGTGGTGATCCAGGGTGCTTCGCCGGAAACCTCGCACATCAATTTCTCGACCCTGGAAAACATTGCCGATGCGCTGACGGAGCTGCCGAGCCGCACCCGCTACGCCTTCGAGATGTACCGCCTGCACGGCGTGCCGCAAAAGGACATCGCCAAGGAACTCGGCGTCTCGCCGACCCTGGTGAACTTCATGATTCGCGATGCGCTGGTGCACTGCCGCAAGGTGTCGGGCAATCGCGTGGATACCTTTGCCCGCCGCTAAAATCTGAAATCTGCGGCGCCCCCTTCGCGAGCAAGCCCGCTCCCACATTGGATCTCGGGTGTTCACATATTTTGTGTTCACAGGAGATCCAATGTGGGAGCGGGCTTGCTCGCGAAGGCTGACTCAAGGTCGGTGCAGACCTTGAGCCTTACGCATCACGCCAACTTGCACCGATCAAAAAACCGCTCACGCCCCAACACCATCAACGCCGCACGCTTGTGCGGGAAGTCGAACTCTTTCTCGCAGTGGTAACCCTGGTTCTGCATGTACCCGATCATCTTCCCGTTGTCGGCGCGCGGCTCGGCGACCACTCGCTGAGTGCGCGGATCGTCGAGAAACAGGAAATGCGTCAACGCCGATAACCAGCTCGCCACCTTGTGCGGACCCCGGTGATTTTCTTCACCCACCAGCATGTGAATTCCGCGGTCGTAATCGCCGGCGTCATAGAACGGTGCGATGCGATCTTCCTTGGCCCAATAGGCTTCGAAATAGGCAAACGGCTGATCGTCGAAACAACCGATCAGCGTCACGGTGTGAGGGTCGGCGTCGAGTTTGCTCAGGTATTCGCGGTGCTGCTCGAGGCTGCCCTCCTCCTGCCAGAAACTCGCCACCCGCGGGCTGTTCTGCCAGCGATTGAAACGAGCCAGGTCCAGGTCGATGTCCACCGTGCGCAGGGAAATCCAGGCACCGAGCCGCGCATCGAAGCGCCGATAGACTTCACCGCGAGGTTTTAGCGGGCGCAGCGGATGACGTTTGCCGCCGCTGATGACCATTTGCTGCGGATAACTGGCGGTCAGCGCCTGGCTCAACCACGGCTGAGGCAACTGCCAGAACAGCGTGCGTTCGCTGCGGTATTGGCCGGCGGTGTCGGTGGCAATCAGCAAACCGCTCGCCAAGGCATCGGTGGGCGATTGCTGCAGTTGAAACGTCAGGTGCTGGCACGCCGGATCACGGGCAAACAGCCAATAGCAGGCGGCCCAGAGCGCCTGATCTTCAGACGTGTCGAAGTGCTGTTCGACCTGCACCGTCAATTCGGGTTCGCGAGTCAGACGCAGCTCGATCAACGGCTGCCCTTCCAGGCTGAGGTACAGGCGGCTCTCGGTTTCATCAGCTACAAGACGGCTTCCGTTGGGCAACGCCAAAGCAGTCAGGTCATTCAGATTGGGCATGGGTCGGGCTCACGATAATCGTCGACAGTTCAACCATGTGACGTGAGCCGGGGCAGGAAATTTAAGCGAAGTCGCGAATGACGCGACCTGCGGCGCCTTTCAGGGTTTGGGCACCGGCACCACCGCAATCTTGTACGGATCGAAAATCTTCAGCATCTGGCCATTGTCCCGCAACCCTTGCAGCAACTTGCCGAACACCTCGCCGCTGATGGGCGCGGCCGGACGCAGGATCGCGTAGTGGTGATACACCTGATCGATGCGCTGCGACACCAGCAGCTGATCGGCCACTTGCTCGTTGCGCAGCAGGTAATCGCTCAGGTAGGAGCGCGTCACCAAGGCAATGTCGGCCCGCCCGCGCAGCACCATCAGCAGGTTGCTGTCATGGGAATAGGTCAGCGTGGCGTTGTAGTTCTGCGCGAGGAATTTCGGATCGGCATTGAAGTTGGCGAACTCATAGTGATAGCCGCTGAACAGGGCCAGGCGCTTGCCGGTGAGGTCGGCAAAATAGCTTTGCTGGCGATCGGGCACACGTTGCGCAACGAAAATCTCGGCGTCTTCAAGCCCCATGTCGACGCTGGTGTGGGGGATGTCCTTCCAGCCCCAGTTCGGGTTCTCGAAAATAGCCATGTCGACCCGTCCTTGCTTGAAATCACCGAACCGCCGGGGAATCGAAGTCGGTACCAGGACAAACTGATAGTCGCTCTGCAATTGATTCAAGGCTTCTACCAATTGCGGCAACAGGCCGGTGTCGGCACCGGACTCTGGGCGCACGGTATAAGGAGGGAAATGTGCGGCACCGACCCGCACCAGTTGCGCAGCCTGGGACGGCAACACCCAGCCTGCCACGAGCGACGCCAGCAAAAGCCGCGTGGCCGTCCTAATTGGCGAAGACATCAAAACAACCCACTCCCCAAAAAATACGCATCAATGCATTCAAGCTAGGCGGTTTCGGCCACTTAGCCAGTTTCCTGCCGGCTGATGACAACTTATTGCTTCTCTTCGAGCACAAGAATCAAGGCTTCATCGGCCAATTGATCGAGGCTCATGCTGCCGCCGGCACGAAACCACGTGGTGGTCCAGGACAACGCGCCCGTCAGAAAACGTCGCGTGATGAACACATCACCGCGGATGAAACCGGCATCCTTGGCTTCACCCAGCACTTGCAGCCACAGCGCTTCATAGATATCGCGCAGCGCCAGCACCTGCGCCTGCCCGTCTTCGGACAGCGAACGCCATTCATACACCAGCACTGCCATGGCCTCGCCGCTGCCGCCCATGATCGACTGCAATTCACAGCGAATCAGTGCCAGCACTCGCTCGCGGACGTTGCCGGCCTCGGCCAAGGCGGCGTGCATCAACGCCGTGTTGTAGCGAATGGTCTCCTCCATCACCGCCCGCAGGATCTCATCCTTGCTTTTGAAGTGATGAAAGATGCTGCCCGACTGAATGCCCACGGCACCGGCCAGATCGCGCACCGTGGTGCGCTCATACCCTTTGTTGCGGAACAGGTGAGCCGCCACTTGCAGCAGTTTGCCGCGGGCGCTGTCAGGGTCGGTCAATTGGCCGCTGTCGACCAATTCGCGCATGACCCCCAGGGCTTTTTGCTCGTCCACCCGTTCTCTCCTACAGTCGTTCAATCAAATGCGCCGCCCACCGCTAAAACAGCGGGCTTGCGCGGGCAATTTAAGCTGGCGACGGCAACCAAGCAAGCGCTCGGGCAGAAGATATTTCAGCCGTTTACAAACCAAGCGCTTGCTTGGTAGTCTCGACACACTTCTGTCGGAGGTGGTTATGGAATGGGTTGCGCCTGAAACAATTCGCATCGGATGCGCCAGCGCGTTCTGGGGCGATACCTCGACCGCCGCCGCGCAACTGGTGGACGGTGGGCGTCTGGACTATCTGGTGTTCGATTATTTGGCCGAGATCACCATGTCGATCATGGCCGGCGCACGGATGAAAGATCCGCAGGCGGGCTATGCCGGCGACTTCATCGAAGTCCTCAGCCCGTTGCTGGGGCAACTCGCCGAACAGAAAATCCGCGTCATCAGCAACGCTGGCGGGGTCAATCCACAGGCCTGCGCCGCCGCCCTGCAAGCGGCGTGCGACAAGGCTGGCGTCTCGCTGAAAATCGCCGTGCTGCTGGGCGACGACCTGCAACCGCAGTTCAAACAGCTGAGCAGCCGCGGTCTCCATGAAATGTTCAGCGGCGCGCCCCTGCCACCGATGTGCGTCTCGACCAACGCCTACCTCGGCGCACCGGGCATTGTCGAAGCCCTTCGCCTGGGGGCCGACATCGTCATCACCGGGCGCGTGGTCGACAGCGCGGTGGTCAGTGCCGCGCTGGTGCATGAATTCGGCTGGTCCTGGCATGACTACGACAAATTGGCCCAGGCCGCATTGGCCGGGCACATCATCGAATGTGGCGCGCAGTGCACCGGCGGCAATTTCACCGATTGGCGCGACGTGCCCGATTACGAACACATCGGTTTTCCCATCGTCGAAGTCAGCGCCGACAGCCAGTTCATCATCAGCAAGCCCGAGGGCTCCGGCGGCCTGGTCACGCCACTGACCGTCGGCGAACAAATGCTCTATGAGATCGGCAACCCGCAGGCCTATCTGCTGCCTGACGTGGTCTGCGATTTCACCCGGGTCAAACTCGTGCAACAGGGTAAAAACGCGGTTCAGGTGCATGGCGCCAAAGGCTTGCCACCGACCGATCAGTACAAGGTCAGCGCCACGTACCCGGATGGTTTCCGCTGCACCGCCAGTTGCCTGATCGCCGGGATCGACGCGGTGGCCAAGGCTGAACGGGTCAGTCAGGCGATCATCAACAAGACCTCGGACATTTTCAGCCAGCGCGGCTGGGCGCCCTACAGCGAAGTGAACATCGAACTGCTCGGCAGCGAAGCCACGTACGGCCCCCACGGCCAACGACAGGACAGCCGTGAAGTGGTGATCAAACTCGCGGTGCGCCATCCGAGCAAACAGGCATTGATCGTGTTCTCCCGGGAAATCGCCCAGGCCGCCACCGGTATGGCACCGGGGCTGACCGGAATTGTCGGCGGACGGCCGACGGTGTATCCGCTGATCCGGCTGTTCTCGTTCCTCATCGACAAAACCGCCTGCACGCTGGAAATTGATCTCCAGGGCCAGCGCCATCCGTGCGCCCTGCCCGCCGTCGATGTGATCAACCCGGATGACTTGCCCGTCCCGTTCGACCCACCGCAACCGGCAGAACGCGCCGATGCCAGCGTGGCCCTGATCAAACTCGCTGTGGCGCGCTCCGGCGACAAGGGCAATCACAGCAACATCGGCGTCATGGCCCGCGAATCCGAATACCTGCCATGGATCGCCGAAGCCCTGACGCCCGAGGTGATGGTCGACTGGATGAGCCACGTACTCGACCCGGTTCACGGGCGTGTCGAACGCTGGTATTTGCCCGGCACCCACAGCTTCAATTTTCTCCTGGAAAACGCCCTCGGCGGTGGCGGCGTGGCCAGCCTGCGGATCGATCCGCAAGGCAAGGCCTTCGCCCAGCAGTTGCTGGACATCCAGATTCCGGTGCCCCAGCGCATCGCCGACCAAGTCAACTAGAGGACTGTCGCCATGGCGTACGATTCGATTTTCAAAGCCGACTTGTTTGCAGGCCAAAACATCATCGTCACCGGTGGCGGCAGCGGCATCGGTCGCTGCACCGCACACGAACTGGCGGCCCTCGGTGCCCATGTGCTGCTGGTCGGGCGCAAGGCTGACAAGCTGAAAAGCGTCGCCGCCGAGATTACCGAAGACGGCGGCAAGGCAGATTGGGCCACCTGCGATATTCGTGAAGAAGAAGCGGTCACGCATCTGGTCAGCGAGTTGATCCGCAAGCACGGGCCGATTCACGGGCTGGTCAACAATGCCGGCGGGCAATACCCGTCGCCGCTGGCCTCGATCAATCAAAAGGGTTTCGAAACGGTGATGCGCACCAATCTGGTGGGCGGTTTCCTGATGGCCCGGGAAGTGTTCAATCAGTCGATGAGCAAACACGGTGGCGCCATCGTCAACATGCTCGCCGACATGTGGGGCGGCATGCCCGGCATGGGCCACTCGGGCGCGGCGCGTTCGGGCATGGACAATCTCACCAAGACCGCCGCTTTCGAATGGGGTTATGCCGGGGTGCGGGTCAACGCGGTGGCGCCGGGCTGGGTGGCGTCGAGCGGCATGGACACCTACGAAGGCGCGTTCAAAGCGGTGATTCCAACCTTGCGCGAGCACGTGCCGCTCAAGCGCATCGGCACTGAATCGGAAGTCAGCGCGGCGATTGTGTTCCTGCTCAGCCCGGCGGCGGGATTCATCAGCGGCAGCACCCTGCGCATCGACGGTGCGGCGAGCCTTGGCGGGCGGGCGTGGCCGATTCACAAGGCTACGAACAGTGAGTCGTACAACGGTTTCCATCGCGCCTATTTACCTGACGTACTCAAGGACAAGGAATAAGCCATGCCGGTGATCCAGTCCCAAGTCGACCCGTTCAGCGAACCATTCGCGCAGAACCGTACGGCCATGCTGGTCGGCATCGAGCAGGTGCGCCAGCTCGAACACAACCTGCTGAACAAGGCCGCTGAAGCCAAGCCCAAATTCGACAAGCGCGGCCAGTTGCTGCCCCGTGAACGCCTCAATCTGCTGCTCGACCCCGGTGCGCCATTCCTCGAACTGGCGAGCCTGGCCGGCTACAAACTGCACGACGACAAGGACGGCAGCTCGGCCGGTGGTGGCTTGATCGCCGGCATCGGCTACGTGTCCGGCGTGCGGGTGCTGGTGGTGGCGAACAACAGCGCAATCAAGGGCGGGACCATTTCCCCCAGCGGCCTGAAAAAGTCCCTGCGCCTGCAACAGATCGCCATGGAGAACAAACTGCCGGTGATCACCCTCGCCGAGAGCGGCGGCGCCAACCTCAATTACGCCGCCGAGATTTTCGTCGAAGGTGCACGCAGCTTTGCAAATCAGGCGCGGATGTCGGCCATGGGCCTGCCGCAGATCACCGTGGTCCACGGCTCGGCCACGGCGGGCGGCGCTTATCAGCCGGGGCTCTCGGATTATGTGGTGGTGGTGCGTGGCAAGGCGAAGCTGTTTCTGGCCGGCCCGCCGCTGCTCAAAGCCGCTACCGGTGAAGTCGCCACCGATGAAGAACTGGGCGGCGCCGAGATGCACGCGCAAACCGCCGGCACCGCCGAATACCTGGCCGAGAACGATGCCGATGGCGTGCGCCAGGTGCGCGAGATCGTCAGCCTGCTGTCGTGGAATGCACGGTTGCCGGCAGCACCTGCCCGGTACTGGGAAGACCCGCTCTACTCGATCGACGAGTTGCTCGGGCTGATTCCCGACGACCCGAAAAAACCCTATGACGTGCGCGAAATCATCGCGAGGATTGCCGACGGTTCGAGCTTCCTTGAGTTCAAGGGTGAGTTCGATCAGCAGACCATTTGCGGCCATTTACACATTCAGGGTCGCGCCTGCGGATTCATTGGCAACAACGGCCCGATCACCCCCAAAGGTGCGAGCAAAGCGGCGCAGTTCATTCAGCTGTGTGACCAGAGCCGGACGCCGCTGCTGTTTTTCCACAACACCACCGGGTTCATGGTCGGCACCGAATCGGAACAGCAAGGCGTGATCAAGCACGGCGCGAAGATGATCCAGGCGGTGGCCAACGCCCGGGTGCCCAAACTGACCATCGTCGTCGGCGGCTCCTATGGCGCCGGCAACTACGCGATGTGCGGGCGCGGCCTCGACCCGCGTTTCATCTTCGCCTGGCCTAACAGCCGCACCGCCGTCATGGGCGGCGCACAGGCCGGCAAGGTGCTGCGAATCGTCACCGAAGCCAAGCAGCTCAAGGACGGCTTGGTGCCCGATCCAAAGATGCTCGACATGCTGGAACAGGTCACCGCGCAGAAACTCGACAGCCAGTCCACTGCGCTGTACGGCAGCGCCAACCTGTGGGACGACGGGCTGATCGATCCGCGGGATACCCGGACCTTGCTCGGTTACTTGCTGGACATCTGTCACGAGGCCGATGTGCGGCCGCTGCAAACCAACAGTTTTGGCGTCGCGAGATTCTGATCGCGGATCACAGGAGAACAATAAAAATGATCTTCACCCAGGAACACGAAGCACTGCGTCGCACGGTCCGCCAATTCGTCGAGCACGAGATCAATCCGCACGTCGAGGAATGGGAGAAGGCCGGGCGCTTTCCGATCCACGAGATCTTCCGCAAGGCCGGCGATCTCGGTTTGCTGGGGATTTCCAAACCGGAAAAATTCGGGGGGATGGGCCTCGACTACAGCTACTCGATCGTCGCGGCCGAAGAATTCGGCACCATTCACTGCGGCGGGATTCCGATGTCCATCGGCGTGCAGACCGACATGTGCACCCCAGCCCTCGCCCGTTTCGGCTCAGATGAACTGCGCGAAGAATTCCTCCGTCCGGCCATTACCGGTGAACAGGTCGGCTGCATCGGCGTCTCGGAAGTCGGCGCCGGTTCCGACGTCGCCGGGTTGAAAACCACCGCCCGCAAGGACGGCGACGACTACGTGATCAACGGCAGCAAAATGTGGATCACCAACTCGCCGAGCGCCGATTTCATCTGCCTGCTGGCCAACACCTCGGACGACAAACCGCACGTCAACAAGTCGCTGATCATGGTGCCGATGAACACCCCGGGCATCAGCCTCAGCTCGCACCTGGACAAGCTCGGCATGCGCAGCTCGGAAACCGCCCAAGTGTTTTTCGACAATGTGCGCGTGCCGCAACGCAACCGCATCGGCCACGAAGGCGCGGGCTTCATGATGCAGATGCTGCAGTTCCAGGAGGAACGACTGTTCGGCGCGGCGAACATGATCAAGGGCCTGGAATACTGCGTCGACAGCACCATCGAGTACTGCAAGGAGCGCAAAACCTTTGGCAGCGCGCTGATCGACAACCAGGTCATTCACTTCCGCCTGGCCGAACTGCAAACCGAAATCGAATGCTTGCGAGCGCTGGTCTATCAGGCCACCGAGCAATACATCAAAGGTCAGGACGTCACGCGCCTGGCGTCGATGGCCAAACTCAAGGCCGGGCGCCTGGGCCGCGAAGTCAGCGACAGCTGCCTGCAATATTGGGGCGGCATGGGCTTCATGTGGGACAACCCGGTGGCCCGCGCGTACCGCGATGTGCGGCTGGTCTCGATTGGCGGCGGCGCCGACGAAATCATGCTGGGGATCATCTGCAAGCTCATGGGCATCCTGCCGGGGAAAAAGAAATGAGCGCCCTGCCGGTGTGCCAGACCTTGCTGCTCGAATCCCATAATGGTGTGCTGCACATCACCCTCAATCGTCCGGAAAGCCGCAACGCCATGAGCTTGCAGATGGTCGCCGAACTGCGTGCGGTGCTGGCCGCGGTGCGTGATGATCGAGCCGTTCGTGCACTGGTGATCGGTGGTGCCGGTGGACATTTTTGTGCCGGCGGCGACATCAAGGACATGGCCAATGCCCGCGCTCAAGGCTCGCAGGCCTATCGCGACTTGAACCGGGCGTTCGGCGCTTTGCTGCAAGAAGTGCAACACGCGCCGCAAGTGGTGATTACCGTACTGCAAGGCGCGGTGCTCGGCGGCGGATTGGGGCTGGCCTGCGTCAGCGATGTGGCCCTGGCCGATCACAACGCGCAGTTCGGTCTGCCGGAAACCAGCCTTGGCCTGCTGCCCGCGCAGATCGCGCCGTTTGTGGTCCAGCGCATCGGCCTGACCCAGGCACGTCGACTGGCACTGACGGCCGCGCGGTTCGATGGCACCCAGGCGCGGCGCATGGGCCTGGTGCATTTTGTCGAGCATGACGCGCAGGCCTTGGCCGAGCGCCTCGATGAAATCCTCGCCCATGTGTTGTGCTGCGCGCCGGGGGCAAATGCCACGACGAAAAAACTGTTGCTGGCGAGTGCAGGACAGCCCTCGGACGCGTTGCTGGATGAAGCGGCCGAGTGGTTCAGCGAAGCGGTGACCGGGGCGGAAGGGGTCGAGGGGACGATGGCTTTCGTGCAAAAACGTAAACCGGGGTGGGCCTCTTAAAAGCTTCGCGGGCAAGCCTCGCTCCTACAGAGGTTGATGATGCCCTTGTAGGAGCGAGGCTTGCCCGCGATGAGGCCATCACTTTCACCGCAAAATTCAGGGAACAACCCATGCCCGGACTCAGCAAAATCCTCATCGCCAACCGCGGCGAAATCGCCTGCCGCATCCAGCGCACCGCCCACGCTCTGGGCTACCGCACCGTTGCCGTGTTCAGCGATGCCGACGCCGATGCCCTGCACGTCCAAATGGCCGACGAAGCCGTCAACATCGGCCCGGCCCCGGTGCAGCAGTCCTACCTGAATATCCCGGCAATCATCGACGCCGCCCGGCGCAGCGGTGCCGACGCGATCCATCCCGGCTACGGTTTCCTCTCGGAAAACGCCGAGTTCGCCCTCGCCTGCCAACACGCCGGCATCACCTTCATCGGCCCGAGCCCCGAAGCGATCGAGTTGATGGGCAGCAAACGCCTGTCGAAACTCGCCATGCTCGCGGCCGGTGTGCCGTGCATCAAAGGCTATCAGGGCGCCGAACAGGACGACGCGACCCTGAGCCGCGAAGCCGCACGCATCGGCTACCCGCTGATGATCAAGGCCAGCGCCGGCGGGGGCGGACGCGGCATGCGCCTGGTGCACAGCGCCGACGATTTGCTGGAACAACTACGAACCGCACGCTCCGAAGCCTTGCACGGGTTTGGCAGCGATGAATTGATCCTCGAACAAGCGCTGATCGATCCGCGTCACGTCGAGGTTCAGGTGTTCGGCGACCAGCATGGCAACCTGATCTACCTCGGCGAGCGCGACTGTTCGATCCAGCGCCGCCACCAGAAAGTCATCGAAGAAGCGCCCTGCCCGGTGATGACCAGCGAGTTGCGCCAGGCCATGGGCGAAGCGGCGCTCAAGGCCGGGCGCGCCGTGAATTACGTGGGTGCCGGCACCGTGGAATTCCTGCTGGATGCGCGCGGGCAGTTCTACTTTCTGGAGATGAACACCCGCCTGCAAGTGGAACACCCGGTGACCGAATTGATCACCGGTCTCGACCTGGTGGCTTGGCAGTTGCACGTCGCCGAGGGCCTGCCGCTGCCTTTGAAACAGGAAGACGTGCAGCTCAACGGGCATGCCATGGAAGTGCGTTTGTACGCAGAAGATCCGGCACAGGGCTTTCTGCCGCAAACCGGGCGAATCGAGGCGTGGGAACCTGCGTTGCAGGAGGGTGTACGGATCGATCATGGCTTGATCGAAGGCCAGGACATCAGCCCGTTCTACGATCCGCTGCTGGGCAAGATCATCGCCCATGGCGCGACCCGTGAAGAGGCTCGGCGCAAGCTGCTGCGGGCTGTGCAGGACAGCGTGCTGCTGGGCGTACAAAGCAATCAACGCTTGCTCGCCAGCCTGCTGCAACACCCGCAATTCATCAGCGGCGAATTCAGCACCGGGTTCATCCCGAACTGTTTCGCCGACCATCCTTGTCTGCATCCGCCGGTTCCAAGCGCTGAAGAACTGGCGATTGCCGCTGCATTGTTCTATCACGCGTCAGCGCAGGCTCATCCCGCTCCGCTGGCTGGCTGGCGGAACAACGCCAGCGTGCCTCTGCATTACCGCATCGGCTTGGAGGATCGGGACTGGCCGGTGGCATTGAACGCAGCGCCTGATGCACCGTACCGTTTGCACATCGGCGACCGAACCGTCGAATTGAAGGTCATCCAGTGCGACGGGCACTGGGCCACACTGATAATCGATGGCATTCGCCAACGCCATGCCTACCGCCTCGCGGCCGGGCAACTCTGGCTGTTCACCCGCCCCGGCAGTCTGCGCCTGGTCGATCGAACTCAAGCGCTGGTCAGCAGCCAGGCCAGCGTCAGCTCCGGCACCCTCAAGGCGCCCATGGACGGGGCAATCGTCGACGTACTGGTCAGCGAGGGCAGCCCGGTCAGCAAAGGTCAGCTGCTGGTGGTGCTCGAAGCGATGAAAATGGAACATCCACTTAAATCAGGTATCGACGGGGTGTTGAAACGCTTGCAGGTCCGGGTCGGCGATCAGGTCAAGAATCGTCAGATTTTATTGGAGGTCGAATAAGCTGCTAGGCGGATCCGCCGGCTTTGGCTACGCTCAAGCCCTATCAGGACGCGGATACCAGGAACCCTGCAATGCCTCACTGGCTGGTGATCGATCTGGAAGCCACCACCGATGACGGTGGCTGGCCAGTAACGGAAATGGAAATCATCGAAATCGGTGCCACCCTCGTGGACCGCAAAGGACGCGAAGTGGATTTTTTCCAGTGCTTCGTACAGCCGTTGCGGCGCCCGCTGCTGACGCCGTTTTGCCGGGAACTGACGCACATCACCCAGGCCAACGTCGACAACGCGCAGACGCTAAACGAAGTCTGGCCGTCGTTCGAGCAATGGCTCGGGCGCCATCAATCGGAGCTGGAGGGCTGGGCCAGTTGGGGCGATTACGATCGCAAGCAACTGCTTCAGGAATGGCAGCGGCTGCAACTGGACAGCATTCTTGCCAGCGTGCCGCACATGAATCTCAAACAGCGCTTTGCCAAGGCCCGACGCCTGGAACGCCCGCTGGGGCTCAACGGCGCGCTGCAACTGGCGGGCATGCAGTTCAATGGCCAACAGCATCGGGCGCTGGAAGATGCGCGTAATACGGCGCGTCTGTTGCCACAGGTTCTGCCCCTGGAGAGGTGACGGCGTTCAAGGCCTTGTGCATACTGGCCGGCCCTTTTTAGCCCTTTTCGAGGAATCGCCCATGTTTAAAGTCAACGAGTACTTCGACGGCACCGTCAAGTCGATCGCCTTTGGCACCGCTGAAGGTCCTGCGACCATCGGCGTCATGGCTCCGGGCGAATACGAATTCGGCACCAGCCAACGTGAAATCATGCACGTGGTAACCGGCGCCCTGACCGTCAAGCTGCCTGACAGCACCGATTGGGAAACCTTCGCCGCCGGCAGCCAGTTCAATGTGCCTGCCAACAGCAAGTTCCAGCTGAAAGTGGCCGTCGACACCGCTTACCTGTGCGAATACCGCGGCTAAACCCCCGGACTTCACAGGGACAAAAAAATGCCCGCGTCCTTTTGGGACGCGGGCATTTTTCGTTCAGGGTGTTTTATTCCAGGATCGTCACCGGCATACCGACTTCAAGTTGGCCGTTGCTGTCGTTGACCAGGTTCTGCCCGAACATCGCACCGTCGGCTTCGGAACGGTATTTCTGCAACGTGGCCAGAGGTTCGCGATCATCGCTGCGCTGACCGGTTTGCGGGTCGATGGTGGTCAGGATGCAGCGCGAACAGGACTTGACCACGCGGAACTCGACATCGCCGATGCGGATACGCTTCCAGCTGTCTTCGGCAAACGCCTCGCTGCCCTCGATCACCAGATTCGGTCGAAAGCGCAGCATTTCCAGCGGACGCCCGACCTTTTGCGAGAGGTCTTCCAGCGACGCCTGCCCGATCAGCAGCAGCGGAAAGCCATCGGCGAACGCCACTTGATCGTCGTCACGGCCGTAGCCCGCTTGCGTGGTGCGCGCGCGATCCAGAGGAATTTGTACCAGTCGCGTGGGCTTTCCGATGAACTCGCTTACCCAGGCGCCGGCCTCATCACCGGCATCGGGCACGCGCAGACTGTCTTTGAAGATCGTCACACCGCGCAGTTCAGCGGCGCTGCCTGGCAAGGCAATGTCGATGGGTGAGCGCCCGGGCGCACTGAGGGTCAAGCCGCCGTCGGCATTCCACAACGCCGACAACTGACTCATCTGCCCCACCGCACGCTGGGTCAGGAAACGCCCGCTGGCCTCGTCCACGAGCATCCAGCGTCGATCACCGTCCAGACCCAGTTTGTCGAGGCTGACCTGTTGCAGGGGCTCGCCCTTGCCGGATTTCAACGGATAACGGTAAAGCGCGCTCAGACGCAACATGGCCAGCTCCCTGATGGGCAAAAAACGCCACCCTATACGAGCTTGATCGCCGAATCAAAGGGCTGAGCATTGGACACTGCATACATTGTGGGAGCGGGCTTGCTCGCGAAGGCGGCGGGACAGTCGACATGAATGCTGAATGTTAAATCGCATTCGCGAGCAAGCCCGCTCCCACAGGTAGATCGCGTGCAGCCTTTACATCTTTATCAGGCGGGCACTTCGTCAAGCATCAGGCGCTGGCGCACGACGTCGACGAGTTTGTCCGGCTGGAACTTGGAGAGGAAATTGTCGCAGCCGACTTTCTTGACCATCGAGTCGTTGAAGCTGCCCGACAGCGACGTGTGCAGCACCACGTAGAGGCCGCGCAGGCGCGGGTCGTTACGGATTTCGGTGGTCAGGCGATAGCCGTCCATTTCCGGCATTTCCGCGTCGGTAAAGACCATCAGCAGTTTGTCGGTCATCGACACGCCCGTATCGGCCCAGGCCTTGAGCATGTTCAGTGCCTTCAAGCCGTCGCTGGCGATGTGCATCTTCACGCCCAGCTGGCCCAGGGTGTCGCGTAATTGCGAAAGGGCTACGTTGGAGTCGTCCACGAGCAGCACTTCACGGCCACGGGCGCGTTCAAGCACCGGGTCGTCGAGTTTTTCACGCGAGACCTTGGCGTTGTAAGGCACGATTTCGGCCAGGACTTTTTCGACGTCGATGATTTCCACCAACTGATCGTCGACCTTGCTGATGGCAGTCAGGTAATGCTGGCGGCCGGCGCTGGTCGGCGGCGGCAGAATGGCTTCCCAGTTCATGTTGACGATGCGGTCCACGCCGCCGACCAGGAACGCCTGCACCGAACGGTTGTACTCGGTGACAATGATCGTGCTGGTAGGGCTTGGCACCAGCGGACGCATGCCGATTGCCTGGGACAGGTCGATCACCGGCAAGGTCTGGCCACGCAGGTTGACCACGCCGCAGACAAACGGATGGCGCTGGGGCATCAGGGTCAGCTTCGGCAGTTGCAACACTTCCTGCACTTTGAAGACGTTGATCGCGAACAATTGACGACCGGCCAGCCGGAACATGAGAATTTCCAGGCGATTCTCACCCACCAGTTGCGTGCGTTGGTCTACCGTGTCGAGAATGCCGGCCATTAATGACTCCTGGGCTTGTACTGATGAATTCACTAAAGAGGGTTATCGGCTGTTTTTGCCAGACCTTGACCCTGAGACAAAATGCCACGATCAGGCATTGATGTCACATTAACATCATGCTTTACTGGCGCCGTGATTTCATCTGCTCCATCACCTGCGGCGCGACCTCGGTTTGCACGTAAGGTTCCCCTGTGTAAGGGATTCCCCTAGTAACAATCAGGCCCAACCTGATATTCGCAATATCCAATAGCCATTAATGTGACGCCATTCTCATTGCATGAACGGAGTCAGGCTTTTGTGTGCGATCGCAGGTAAGTGGCCATCCACCCTCTCGAGTTCCCCAGCCTGCGCCCAGGCCTGCCGGAGCGCGATCTCATGCCGGCACGGCAGCGTCTGGACGTTGGGAATCTTCGTCGACACACACGACATCCCCTCATTTGACATGACGTTGTGGAGATAAGCATGGCGAACGACCCTAAACAGTGGGCTCAGCGCTTCCCGGAGTTCCTCGTCGAGGCTGAAACACTTCTGGCCAAATCGGAGGAGTGCCTTAGCCACCTGCAGTTGATCAGCAATGACAGAGACGCAATCGATTGCATGCTCAGCAGCCTGCTCAAACTGGCCAGCAAAGCCGACGCCCTGGCACTGGAAGCGGTGTCTGAATTTTCGCTGCACATTCATGGTTTGCTGAACCACGCCCAAAGCCACATGGAACTGCACGATCAAGCCTTGGGTGCACTGAAAGACTGCTTTACGCTGATGGCCTGGCAACTCGAGCTCATCGATCAGACCACCGGCCAACTCAGCCTGGATGACAGTGAACAGACTTCCCTGATCGAAGCTTTTGCGTTCCAGGTTGGACAAAGTCATTTTCAGCTGCCGGTTAATTCCAAACCGTTCACGCTCGTTTCCTATTCGGAGCACCAGGCTTAATTCGCCAGATAGCACTGCCGTGTTGCGTATTCTTATTGCCATGATGCCGCTCATTAACTTGAGTGCGCTCATGTCGCAATTGAATATTTCATACCTGTCAACGACAGTTCGATTCAAATAACAATCCACTTCGTAAAACTTTTTCCATTGTGGAACTATCGTCCAGAGCTTTAATTCCTGACCGAATAGACATATATAGCAAACGCGACCAACGGTATCTTAAGTGGTATTATGCCGACCATTAGTTGACGCCAATTAATGGCAAAGTGATTTCAGATGAACACAGCCCAATAAGTTGAAAGGCTGTAGTTTCAACCCTGGACCGCACTGCTTGAGACGAGTCACTACAGATTTTCAGACAGAGACCCGTCAACCTCTATGGCCGGTCTGCCCGCAGCGAACATCCATTGGCTCCATCCGCTATGTACGCCAGTCTCAAGTCAATTACCGTGTGGCCACCCTCCCAAAAAAACGCGCGACGGTTCACGCTTGTGCTGTGCACCAGTTCGGCCTTGGGCAGCTTGCTGGCCTTCAGCCTGTCTGTTCCACTGCCGGTGAGCCTGCTGGTACTCAATCTGGCGGCACTCGCCTGCATCTGGGTGCAACATTGCCTCTCTCGCAAGTCGATAAAATTTCAGCCGCAAGAGCTGGCCGACCGTTTGCTGGAAGTGCAGGAAAATGAACGTCACCGACTCAGTCGAGAATTGCATGACGACATCGGCCAATTACTGACCGCTGCAAAACTTCAAAGTGAATGGCTCAGACGCCGGATGCCTGAAGACATGCAAGGCCAGTGTTCGGTACTCTGCGACACACTGGATGAAACCCTGAACAAGGTTCGTGATGTCTCCGCCATTCTCAATCCCAGGCAGTTGGCCAGTCTCGGACTGGAGGCCAGTTTGCGTGCACATTTGCTCAAGACCCTGGCCAATACCTCGATACACTGGAGCCTGGAATGCCATCAACGCTTGACCGGCATACCGGAAGAAATGGCAGTGGCGGCCTTTCGAATTACCCAGGAAGCGGTGACTAATATTTTGCGCCACGCCGAAGCCAATAACTTGTTGATCCGGCTGCAACGCATGCCCCAGGGTTTGACGCTGTTGATCAGCGATGATGGCCTGGGGTTCGCGCCGGCAGCCGACCCCGGTCGCGAGGGCCAGCGCGGGATGGCCGGAATGGTGGAACGGGTCGATCAGCTGGGCGGTACCCTGGCCGTGACCAGCGAGCCGGGCAAAGGCACTCAAATCGAAGCACTCTTTCCGTGGGCGCCCCGTGCGCTCGAACGGGCCAGTACGAATAAGGTTTTGCATTGACTTGTAACTTACTTCTGGTGGATGACCACTCGCTTATCAGGGCAGGCGTGCGCGCTCTGGTGCTGGATATTCCCGGCTACGCGGTCATTGGCGAGGCCAATGACGGCTCGCAGTTACTCGAGATGGTCGAGAAGCTGGCGCCTGACATTGTTCTGCTGGATATCTCCATGAAGGAGACCGGCGGCCTTGAAGCCTTGCAACGGCTCAAGCGGGTACGCCCGCAAAGCAAGGTGCTGATCCTGTCGATGCACACCGACCCTGCCCTCATCATGCAGGCGCTTGAGTCCGGTGCTCATGGCTATTTGCTCAAGGACACCACGGCCACCGAGCTGGAACATGCCCTGGATGCCTTGCGCAACAATGAACGCTACCTGAGCCCGGCCATTGCCCACACCGTCATCAACCAGGCGCTTATCCGCAACCAGAAACACCAGCCAGAGCCTCCAGATTCGCACAACCTGACGGCCCGTCAGCTGGAAATCCTGCGACTGATTGTTCGTGGCAAATCCACCCGGGAAATCGCCAATGGCCTGGGTCTCAGTATCAAAACCGTTGAAACCCACCGCTCGCAGATCATGAAGCGCTTGCAGATCTACGACGTGGCAGGCCTGGTTCTGTTTGCCGTGCGCGAGCAAATCATCAGTCTGGACGACTAGCCGTTTTCGAAGCGCTCAGCAGCGGCGAGTCCTGCGGCAAATGCACGCGCAATGCCGCTGGACGCGCCGAGAATCGCAGGCTCTCACCCTCAATAGGCTCGCCATCCAGATTGATATAGAGGCCCTCCGAGACCTTGATCTCGACCCAGGGCAGGCGCGCTCGCACAAACATGTTGTCGATGCCGAAGCCATCGGCCAGCAGCGTTTTCAAGGTACTGACCACTTCCTGCGGCGCAGGCAAAATGCTGATATCCAGCAGACCATCGTCAGCCAGCGCCTCCGGGCACAGCACATGACCACCGCCCGCCTGCCGACCGTTGCCGATCCCCAAGGCCAACAGCTCACCGCTCCAATGAAAGTCCGGCCCCTGCAACTCGCCGTAGGCAGCGTGCAACTCGCTGAAGCGCGATAGGCCGGTGAACAGATAAGCTGCGCCGCCGAGGACTTTTTTCAAGTCTTCCGAGGTGTTCGCCGTGACCTGGCTACCAAAGCCGCCGGTGGCCATGTTCAAAAAGACCTGTCCGCCCACTTCCCCCAGATCAATCGCGTGCGGGGTTGCTTCCAGAAGGTCCAGCGCCAGAGCGGGTTCCAGCGGCACACCGGCGGCGCGGGCAAAATCATTGGCGGTGCCCAGCGGCATCAGCACCAGACTGGCCTGCGTCGACTGTGCAGCCATGGCTTCGGCGATATCGCGCAAGGTGCCATCACCGCCACCGGCAATGAGTTGCGTATAGCCAGCGCTCAGCGCTTCTTCCACCAGCCGCTGCGCGTCCCCTGCCTCCCAGGTCACTCGGACCGCCAACTCCCAGCCCTGCTGGCGTTTGACGTCGACGGCCGCACGGACCTCCTCGTTGAGTGCCTGCTTGCCATGCAGAATCAACAGCGCCTTGCGCTCACTCATTATTGTCGCTCCCGTGTTTGGAATCCGTATGGGAGATGTTGACCTCACCAGCCCCTATAAAAGTCGCATGGATTTGAATTTTTTTGAGGCGCGATGCCTTGCGGTCCTACAGGGCGGGATATTTTCTTACAAGATGTGCGGAATCGGCTCAATTGACCAACCTTGGCGATTGGTACACCTTGGTGTCCGCAGCATCAGTCATCAACATTAAACACACAGGGATGTGCAAACCATGAGTAGACCCTCTTCAAGGGCCACACAAAGCGCAATCAACGATAGTGCTGACCACCCAAAGGGCTTCAGTGCAAGGAGCGTTTTAGTCCATGCAAAGTCATGACATGAGGTTACCGGTCAGTCAGGTCGCGCCATTGGCAGAAAGTCGCGCCACTCATCAGGCTGAATTCAATAACAGCGCAAAACCCGCCGCAGGAGTTGATATGGAACCTCGCGTCATTGAACTCGAGACACACCTCAAATACATCCGAAGAGACATGGAAGAGGTCCGTGGTGATGTTAAATCCATCAAACACCGGCTGGCCTATTCCGCAGGTGGAACAGCCGTTGTCCTGGGGCTGTTGGGCTGGGTCGCCAACAGCCGCTTCGATCAGGTCGTTTCACTTCTGGCGCGTTAAACGCTAGCCATGCACGCAAGCCCCCGGCGCGATCGCCCGGGCTTGCGTGGCAAGACTGTCGACGGGATCAGCTCAGGACTTCACTCAACGGAATGAAGTTAACGTAATCACCTTCGATCAGCGTGCGGTCTTCCAGCACTTCAACCAGGCCATCAGCCCAGGCGGCACTGCGAAGCACCCCAGAACTCTGGTTCTTGTAGATGATTGCCCGACCATTCTCCAGGCGCCCACGCAAATACTCTCGGCGATTACCGGCCTTGGGCCAGTCGAACCCTGCCGGCACCTGGAACTTCAACGGCTCAACCTCTTTCACACCTTGGCGGCGCAAGAGATAGGGTCTGGCCAACAAGGCGAACGTAACCAGCGTCGATGCCGGGTTGCCGGGCAAGCCGATCACAGGGACGCCGCGAAAATGCCCGAACGTCAGCGGCTTACCCGGTTTGATGGCGAGTTTCCACAAGGTCAACTCGCCCTCTTCGCGCAAGGCAATGCCCAGGAAATCGGCCTCTCCCACAGACACGCCGCCGGTAGAAAGGATCAAGTCGACATCCTTCAATTCGCCAAGACGGGCACGAGTGGTCGGTAAATCATCTGGAAGAATTCCGGCATCGATCACTTCACAGCCCAAGCGCTGCAACCAACTGCACAGCAACACACGATTACTGTTGTATATCTGTCCCGGCCCAAGGGGCTGGCCCGGCTCTATCAACTCATCTCCGGTTGACAGGACCGCAACACAAATCTTGCGAACCACGTTCAGCTCAGCGCATCCCAGCGACGCCGCCAGGCCCTGCTCGATAGGTCCGAGGCGCGTGCCAGCCGGCAAAACAAGCTCGCCGATAGTGGTTTCCTGGCCTTGAGGGCGAATATTTTGACCCGAGGTCATCGTCTCGGTAAAACGGACGCGTTCATCCGCCAGGACCTCGGCGTTCTCCTGCATCTCGACGCCATCGGCACCCGCCGGCACGGGCGCGCCGGTAAAGATCCGGGCGCAGGTACCTGGCTTCAACGGTTCGGGCGCCTGGCCAGCAAAAATTTTCTGGCTGACCAGCAACGGCTCTCCCGTCCAGTCACCGATACGCAAGGCATAACCGTCCATGGCACTGTTCGGCCAAGGCGGCAGATCAAGCGTCGAGACCAGGTCATCGGCCAGTATGCGACCTTGAACCTGCGCCAACGGCAAGCACTCACGCTCACGTATCGTGGATGCCTCAGCCATTTCCAGCAAACGTGCCAGCGCCACCTCGACAGCCATCAGGCTGCCGGTTTTGCCGGGCTTACCCACGGGATTCACAGGGTGCCGCCTGTTTCAGGTGGGCGACGAAATTGCACGGACGGTGCCGCGAATCCAGTTGTTCGGCGAGGATGCCATCCCAGCCGGTGCGCACAGCGTTGGTCGAACCTGGCAAGCAGCAGACCAGCGTGCCATTGGCCAATCCTGCCAGGGCCCGGGACTGAACAGTCGACGTGCCGATGTCCGCGACCGAAATCTGTCGGAACAACTCCCCAAAACCATCGACTTGCTTGTCCAGCAGGCAACTCACCGCTTCCGGCGTGCTGTCGCGCCCTGTGAAGCCGGTACCGCCAGTGATCAACACGACCTGCACGACATCTTCGGCGATCCAGTTGGCGACTTGCGCACGAATTTTGTAGAGATCATCTTTAAGCAAAACCCGAGCGGCCAGGTTATGACCGGCAGCGCTCAAACGGTCGACGAACATCTGTCCTGACGTATCGGTTTCCAGGGTTCGGGTATCGCTGACCGTCAACACCGCAATATTGAGCGGCGCGAAAGGTACATCAGCCTTGGCTTTCATAGGCTCGTCCAGTTGTAGGATAAACAGCCCGGTGTTATATCACAGCGCCTCGTTTTTTCGCCGCCCCCATGGAGACTTGCCATGACCTTGAATACACAATTGCCGCCCTGCTCCATTCTGCTCCTGGCAGGTGGCCGCGGCCAACGCATGGGCGGTCAGGACAAGGGTTTGCTGGAGTGGCATGGCGAGCCGCTGATCGCGCACCTGCATCGCAAGACCCGCGAGCTGAGCGATGACCTGATCATCTCCTGCAACAGGAACCTGGAAAAATACGCGCCTTACGCCGATCAACTGGTCCATGACGATGAAGGCGACTTCCCGGGACCCTTGGCCGGTATTCGCGCAGGCCTCAAGGCCGCCCGCCACCCCTATCTGCTGGTGTTGCCGTGCGACGTGCCGCGCATCGATGCAGCCCTGCTCCACAGCATGCGCGAAACTGCCCGCCAGCATCCGGACAAACCGTTGATGCTGCGCCATGACGAGCATTGGGAACCGCTGCTGTGCATCATCCCCGTAGCACTCTTGGCGGATTTCGAACAGGCATGGCACGACGGCGAGCGCAGCCCGGGTCGACTCATGCGCAAACTGGGCGCAACCGCCCTGCAATGCCCCGACAACGACCCTCGGCTGGCCAACCTCAACACGCCAGAGCTGTTAAGCACACACCACACTGTGTCAGACTGACACGAGAAGGAACTTGCGCGCGTTGTATACGTCTCAAGCACAGTAACCAAAAGAATTCATATTCGGAGACACACTCATGACTCAACGGACCCTCGCCACTTTCATGCTCGCACTGGGCCTCGCGACCCTCGCCGGTTGCGCATCGCCTACAGTGATCACCTTGAATGACGGTCGCGAAATCCAGGCCGTCGACGCGCCAAAATACGATGACGAATCGGGTTTCTACGAGTTCGAACAGCTGGACGGCAAGCAAACCCGCATCAACAAGGATCAGGTTCGTACCGTTAAAGAGTTGTAATCTTTACGGCACTACCGGATACAGAAAAGCCCGCTTATAGCGGGCTTTTTCGTGTCTGAGGCACAGTGATCACCATTGCAGGGTGATGGTGCTCTCGAATTCACGTTGCTGGCCTGTGACGGGATCGACAAACCGCAAACCCTGAGCCAGCAGCTTCAAGGGATTGGCATAGTCGTCTTCGACATCCTTGAGCACCTGCGGGTAGAACGGGTCGTTGCAGATACTGGCGCCCAAAGCGGTCATGTGCACCCGCAACTGATGTTTTTTGCCGGTCACCGGATAAAGTCCATAACGCCAGAGATCGCCGTTTTTCTCACGAACCTCGATGGCCGTCTCGGTGTTGCTGACGCCTGGACCTTCCTGCATGCGAAAGAACGGCTCGCCATCGACCAGCCGACTTTTATGAACCAGTGGGAAGGTGAGTTCAGGCAATGCGCGGGCGATTGCTTCGTAGCGTTTTTCGATTTGGCGTGTAGGAAATAATGACTGGTAAGCCGAGCGACTCTCAGGGTTCGCGGAAAACAGCACCAGTCCCGCGGTATGCCGGTCGATGCGGTGTAATGGCACCAGATGCGGGTTATCCAGTCGACGGATCAACCGTCTTAACAACGTCTGCTCCACGTATTCGCCAGCAGGCGTCACGGGCAGGAAATGCGGCTTGTCTGCCACCACCAGGTGGTCGTCTGCGTACAGGATCGACTCGACCACCGGGATCGGTTTCTCGTCCGGCACCTCACGAAAGTAATGAATCCGCAGGCCTTCCTTGTAACGCAGGTCCATGGCAATCGGTTGACCTTGCCCGTCAAGCACGCGACCGCGAGCAATTCTGTCCAGCCATTGCTCACGACCGATCGCGCTGAAGTGTTCGCACAGGCAATCGAGTACGGTCTGCCACGAACCCGGCGGCAAGTAGAGCGTGCTGGCCTGATTGTGTGCAGCAGAAAAAGATGAAGTGGACATTCGAAAGCTCTGACCCTCAGTACAGGGCAGCATTATCCAACAGTGGCCGGAACGAACCTAGAAGAGAATCCTCAAGCCGGTATCTGCGCGCGCGCCGCCGCCTCGGTGAACTCCTTGAGCCAGCGCAACACATCGACCGCTTCCCAGCGACCCGGATCATAAAGCGCATACAGCAAGCCCTGATAGCCCACGACATCCAGCTGCCGGTGATAACCCGCGCGCTGGAACAACGCTTCGATTTCGGCAAAACAGGTATTGAAATGCAGTTTGTTGAAAGGGGTTTTCCCTTCCAGGACCAGACCATCCAGACGCAATTCGAGGACCGCCTCGCGCACAACATCGACCGACATCCGGTTCACGCTGTTTTTCAATTGTTCGACATTGACCACGATGTATCCCTCTTACGCCCGGAACTGCCTGCTCAAACCTGAAAACCAGAAGAAAACGGCAACATTACGAATAACTGTATGCGCATACAGTATCCGAAGAGCATTGGTTAAGCCAAGGGGATAAATCGCAAAGATCGACAGACGGGACATCGCTACCGAAAAACTGATTAACGCAGGAACGCTACCACCTGGTCGGCACTGAAGGGCCAGCCCAGCTCAGCGCCGGTATCACGCCGCCGTAGCACCGGAATACGCAAACTGTAAGCTTCAAACCACATTTCATCGTCAGCGATATCCACCAGTTCCACCAGCAGACCACGTTCGACAAACTCCATCAGCATGGCTTCGGCCACTTCACAGAGATGGCACCCCAGGGTGCCGAACAGCTGACATTCAGGAAGCATGAGCGCTCAACCTAAAAAATTTAAGAACCTATTCTAGGCCTGCCCCGAAAAGCCGTCGAGCCGTTGAATTTTCTGCCCTGGAACACAATTCGCGGTAGCGGCGGCAAAACCCTGATGCATATCAGTCGCTTCAGACGCCATTTACGCGATGCTCGGTTTATTTTTACCTCTACGCTTGAGTAGCCAGCCCCCATCTCCGGAGTTATTCGTGTTCGCCAACCTCTTGATCATCCTTGCCTCCTCCCTGGTGGTGATTGCACTGTTCCAGCGCCTGCGTTTACCACCGGTGCTGGGCTATCTGTGCGTAGGGCTGATGATCGGGCCGACCGCGTTCAACTGGGTGAATGAAAGCGAAGAGTTGCCAGACCTTGCCGAGCTGGGCGTGGTGTTCCTGCTGTTCTCCCTTGGGCTGGAGTTTTCCCTCTCGAAAATGATTGCATTGCGTCAGGTGGTGTTCGGTCTTGGCAGTCTGCAAGTCCTGGGTACCGGGATAGTGCTGGGCGGCTTGTTGATGTTGCTCGGCATGGCGACAACGCCTGCGTTGTTACTCGGTGCCGGTCTTTCACTGTCTTCCACAGCCATTGTCAGCAAAGAGCTGAGCAGCCTCGGCGAGATTTTCAGCAGCCACGGCCAGAATGCCATCGCCGTGCTGCTGTTCCAGGATGTGGTGGCGGTGCTGCTGCTGACCTTGGTGCCGGTGTTCGCCGGTAATAGCGATCAAGCCTGGTATTGGGCATTGCCGTTGACGCTGGGCAAGACCCTGGTGCTGTTCGGCGGCCTGCTGCTGGCCAGTCGCTGGTTGCTGCCCCGTCTGTTTCATGAGGTGGCCGCCGCCCGCTCCCCGGAGCTGTTCGTGCTGCTGGCGTTGGTCATTGTTTTGCTGACAGCGTGGCTGACTCACCTGCTCGGCCTCTCCCCTGCCCTGGGTGCATTTCTCGCCGGCATGCTGCTGGGGGAAAGCCACTATCGGCATCAGATCGAGGCGGACATTCGCCCGTTCCGCGACATCCTGCTCGGGCTGTTTTTCGTCAGCATCGGCATGCTGATCGACTTGCAGCTGTTTGCCAGCCACGGCCTGATGATCCTCGGCCTGACGCTTGGGCTACTGCTGATCAAGGGCACCGTGGTCGCGCTGCTGGTCAAATGGCGCGGCAGCGATGGCGAAACCGCGTGGCGCAGCGGCCTGGCATTGGCTCAAGGTGGCGAGTTCTGCTTTGCGCTGATGGCGCTGATGCAACAAAACAAGCTGATGCCCGCGGACTTTGGAGGTCTTTTGCTGGCCGCGACATTCTGCTCGATGCTGGTAACCCCTTTGCTGCTGCGCGCGGCGCCCCACCTTGCAACACGGCTACATCGCAACCCCAACGAAGAAGTCAAACTGGCAGAAATCAGCGCGCTCAACGCCGACTTGCACAACCACGTCGTGATCTGTGGGTACGGTCGCGTGGGTCAGTCCATCGGCCGCGCGCTACGCAACGCGTTGCAACCTTACCTGGCACTGGACACCGACCCGGTGCGGGTCCAGGAAGCCGCCGTGGGTGAAAGCTGTGTGCATTACGGTGACTCTCGGCGCGGTGAACTGCTGATGGCGGTAGGCCTGGCGCGCGCCAAGCTGTTGGTGATTGCCGTGGACCAGACCGACATCGCGCTCCTGATTCTCCAGGAGGCGCGCCGATTGAACTCAACCATTCCGATCCTGGTACGGACTCGGGACGACAGCCAACTGGCCGAGTTGAAAGCGGCCGGCGCCAGCGAAGTCGTGCCCGAACTGCTGGAGTCGAGCCTGATGCTCGCCTCCCACGCCCTGATCATGCTGGGTTTACCCGCGCATCAGGTACAGGAGCGGGCCGACCAGATACGACATGACCGCTATCGCCTGCTGCACGGTTTTTATCCCGGGAGCGACGATGAAGAAAAGTGAGTCAGTCCTGGCTTACGGCGCCGATCTTGTGCACCGACAAGTCCGCTCCGTAATACTCCTCTTCCTGGCTGAGGCGCAGACCGTGCAACGCCTTGATCGCGCCATACACCACAAAACCGCCGAGCAGCGCCACGATCACCCCCAACGAGGTGCCGATCAACTGGCTGATCAGGCTCACCCCACCCAAACCACCCAATGCGCTCTGACCGAATATGCCGCAGGCGATTCCACCCCAGACACCGCACAAGCCATGCAACGGCCAGACACCCAGCACATCGTCGATGCGCCATTTGACCTGAGCCGCGGTGAAGCACCAGACAAACAAGGTCCCGGCGATCACGCCGGTAATCAGGGCGCCCACCGGGTGCATCAGGTCGGAACCGGCGCAGATCGCCACCAACCCGGCCAGCGGGCCGTTATGCAGAAACCCCGGGTCGTTGCGCCCGACGATCAGCGCTGCCACGGTGCCGCCGACCATGGCCATCAGCGAGTTCACCGCGACCAATCCGCTGACGCCTTGCAGCGTTTGTGCGCTCATGACGTTGAAGCCGAACCAGCCGACGATCAGGATCCACGAACCCAATGCCAAAAAGGGAATGCTCGACGGAGCGAACGCCACCAGGCGCCCTTCGCGATAACGCCCCTGCCTTGGCCCGAGCAACAACACCGCCGCAAGCGCCAGCCATCCGCCCATGGCATGGACCACGACCGAGCCCGCGAAGTCATGGAAGCTGGCACCAAATTGTTCCAGCAACCAGGCTTGCAGCCCATAGTTGCCGTTCCAGATCATGCCTTCGAAGAAGGGATAAATGAACGCGACGATCAGCGCCGTCGCACACAACTGCGGGACGAACCTGGCCCGCTCGGCAATGCCTCCGGAAATGATCGCCGGAATCGCCGCAGCAAAAGTCAGCAGGAAGAAAAACTTCACCAGCCCGTAGCCATGATCGGCGTTGATCACCGCCGCCGGTTGCATGAAGGTGACCCCGTAGGAAATCCAATAGCCTATAAAGAAGTAGGCCAAGGCCGAAATGGCGAAGTCGCTGAGGATCTTCGACAAGGCGTTGACCTGGTTCTTTTGTCGAACCGTACCGACTTCGAGAAAGGCAAAACCGGCGTGCATGGCCAGGACCATGACCGCACCGATAAGGATGAACAACGTATTGGAGCTATGGACCAGACTATCCACAGCGCTTTGCAGATTTTCCATGGGGTGGCAGACCTGAAGGCTAAAAAGCACCAAAGCGGTTCGCGCAGGCCGTTTACGCACCAAGTTGCGGCTCGTCAGGATCAGGGCATTGATCCCGATGAACCGCTTTGGCGCACAAGGTCGAAACCCTGACGCGAGTTTTAATTGTTTGAATCAGGATTTTCCTGAAATCATGCCCGGCAACAGCGCAACGGCGCGGGCTGATGCACCATGACGTAGCAAAAGTTGTACCAGTCATTTGTACTGAACCTTCACACAAGGCTCATACTCGAACGCTTCAGAAGCCACTTACGGAGATCACTAATGGCCAGCATCAAAGCAAAGACTGCTCAAGAAATCCTGATGAACGATTTTCAGACATTGGTCAGCGACACCGAGCGGTTGCTGGAACACACCGCCACCCTGGCGGGCGATCAGGCTGATGAGCTGCGCAGCCAGATCCACGACAGTCTGCTGCGTGCCCGCGAAACCCTGAAACTGACCGAAGATTCCCTGCGCGAACGCGGCCAGGCCGCCGTTACCGCTGCCGAAGATTATGTTCAGACCAATCCATGGCAATCGGTCGGGATCGCGGCGGGCGTCGGCTTTCTGATTGGCCTGCTGGCCACTCGGCGCTGATATGTCTATCGGTGAATCCAGCTCGTCCGCGACGGGCACAAGCTCTTCATCGCGGCGCCTGGGTGCCGCTTTTCTTGGACTGTTGCACAGCCATGTCGAACTGTTCGGCATCGAGTTGCAGGAACAAAAAGCGCGCACCGTAAGCCTGTTGCTGTTTGCAGGCCTGGCGCTGGTCTTTGCGTTGTTGTTGCTGGTGGGGTTGTCGACACTGGTGCTGATCCTGTTTTGGGACACCTACCGTCTGCCAGCAATCATCGGGCTTTGCGTGTTCTACACCCTGGCTGCAGTTTTCTGTGCCATGCGCCTCAAAGCGGCGATTTTCGATGAGTCCTCGCCCTTCCACGGCACGCTGGAAGAATTGGCCAACGATAGGGAGCGTCTGCTGCCATGAGCCTGCCTGAACTGCCCCATAACAGCTCGCGCACCGAAATGCGCAAGGCACTGATTCGCCTGCGCATGGAAATGCATCGCCAGGAAATTCGTCACGAGTCCGCGCAACTGCTGCAACCCTTGCAGCGAGTCCGCGGGATGACGCAAAACCTGCACAATGGCTTTGGCATCAAGCACGCCCCGCTCTGGGGCATGGCGGCTGTGACGCTGCTCGGTTTTCTGACCGGTAAAGGCGCCAAGAGCGGCGGTACCAGCAGCCTGACTCGACTGGTTCGCCTGGGCACAACGCTCGGGCCCCTGATCAAACTGGTCATGCAGGGCACTTCGCGCAAAGACTGAATAGCCACTATCTGGCTGCATTCTTGCAACACCACCGGGATTAACCTCTTTATCGAGAGGTTCAATCCTGTGCGCCTACCCGGAATGCAGGTTAATCCAAAAACAAGACCTTACTAAGGAGGCCTCGTGATCGACGGGCAACCGCTCGCCTGCTTTCAGCCGTTTATCGATACCGCCACGGGCCGTATTGCGGGGGTGGAAGCGCTGGGTCGACTGCGTCAGGCCGACGGTCAACTGGCCTCTGTCGGGCCGCTGTTCGCCGACTCGCGAACGCCCGCCATCGCCCTTCGTCGTCTTGATCGCCAGATTCGCGACAACGCCCTGAGCCGTCTGCATGAAGCGCCTTCGGACTGGTTTCTGAGCCTGAACATATCGCCGCGCTGGATCAATCGCTTGCGCCCGAATCAGGCGCTGCCGAGCCTCAAGCAATTGCTCCGGCACCATGTCGATCCACAACGCATCGTTTTCGAGATCACCGAACTGGGGGGCGATATCCAGCGCCTGGCCGAAGTCGTGGCACGCTATCGACACGCCGGGGCACGGATCGCCATCGATGATTTCGGTGCCGGTTATTCGCAACTTGATCGCGTGCTGGCCCTGCAACCGGACATTCTCAAGCTCGATATGCGATTGTTCCAGGCCGCGGCGTTGGGCGGTCCCAGTAGCGACGTGGTGAAAGCCCTGGCGCAAATGGCCGAGAAAACCGGATGCTGGATCATTGCCGAAGGGGTGGAAACCGAAGCTCAACTGAATTTCGCCCTGGAGTGCGGTTCGCGTTATGTACAGGGGTTTCTGTTTGCCCGGGCGCAGGCGGATTTCTTTGCCACCGACGCTTTTATCGAACGTTTCGCGCAACTGCGCCAGCGCTATGTTCAGCAGAAACTGGCCGAACGCAGTCGACTGATGATCATGCGCCAGCAACTCTGCGAACTGATGACCATCCTGCAAGCCTGGGCCCTGGCGCGTGCGCCACTGAGCGCGTTGCCACAACTGCAGGCGTTTCCCTGGCTGTTGCGCTTCTATCAATGCGATCGGCACGGCACCCAGTTGACGCCCAATCTGGAATGGCGCAACAACGGCTGGGAAGCCGATAACCGCTACCTGGGTCATAACTGGTCGTGGCGGCCCTACTTCTATCACTTGTTGGCAGAGGGCTGGGACGAGCGACGCCTGACACTGTCCACGACCTACCGCGATGCCACCAGCAATCAGTACTGCCTCACCGCCGGGCAATTTTTCGACAACGGCGAGCGACTGTTGCTCATCGACATCGACGCTGCCGGGCTCTAGTTCCGCTTGCAGGCGCAGGCCTGAACCCGGAAGCTAGAGGCTCAGTCACCTGACGGAGAGTCCAGCCTTGGATTGGCAAACCCTGCTTACCCGCGAACGCCTCGGAAAGCCTCTGCACAGCCCGGAAGAACTCGGCCGCAGCCCTTTTCACAAAGACCACGACCGCATCATTTTCTCGGGTGCTTTTCGCCGCCTCGGGCGCAAGACTCAGGTTCATCCGGTATCCAGCAACGATCACATTCACACGCGCCTGACCCACTCGCTGGAAGTCAGCTGCGTGGGCCGTTCATTGGGCATGCGCGTCGGTGAAACCATTCGCGGCGCCCTGCCCGACTGGTGCGAACCGAGCGACCTGGGGATGGTGGTGCAATCGGCTTGCCTGGCCCACGACATCGGCAATCCACCCTTCGGGCATTCCGGTGAAGACGCGATCCGTCACTGGTTCCAGCAGGCTGCCGGTCGTGGCTGGCTGGACGCCATGAGCGAGGTCGAACGCAATGACTTCCTGAATTTCGAAGGCAATGCTCAAGGCTTCCGGGTACTCACCCAGCTTGAGTACCATCAATTCGACGGCGGCACCCGACTGACCTACGCCACGCTGGGCACCTATCTGAAGTATCCGTGGACGGCGAAGCACGCTGATTCATTGGGCTACAAGAAGCACAAGTTCGGTTGCTATCAGAGCGAACTCCCGCTGTTGGAGCAGATCGCCCTGAAACTCGGCCTGCCGCAACTGGAGGACCAGCGCTGGGCGCGTCACCCGCTGGTGTACCTGATGGAGGCCGCCGACGACATCTGTTACGCGCTGATCGACCTGGAAGATGGCCTGGAAATGGACCTGCTGGAATACGCCGAGGTCGAGTCTCTGTTACTCGACCTTGTAGGCGATGATCTTCCGGAAACCTATCGCCAGCTGGGCCCACTGGATTCGCGTCGGCGCAAACTGGCGATCCTGCGGGGCAAGGCCATCGAACACCTGACCAATGCCGCCGCCCGGGCCTTCGTCGAGCAGCAGGACTCGCTGCTGGCGGGCACACTGCCCGGCGATCTGGTGGAGCACATGCATGGTCCGGCCAAACGCTGCGTGTTGAATGCCAAAGACATGGCGCGCAAAAAGATTTTCCAGGACAAGCGCAAGACGCTGCACGAAATCGGCGCCTACACCACGCTCGAGATCCTGCTCAACGCGTTCTGTGGCGCCGCACTGGAACAACACAACGGGCGAACGCCGTCCTTCAAGAGCCGGCGCATCCTCGACCTGCTGGGCAACAATGCGCCCGATCCACACGGCCCCTTGCACACCTCGTTCCTGAGGATGATCGACTTCATCGCCGGGATGACTGACAGCTATGCCAGTCAAATGGCCCTGGAAATGACCGGTCGTTCAAGCCTCGGATGAAAACGCATCGATCAGCCTCACCGGCTGATCGATTTCTGCGCCTTTTTCGTTTCAATCACAGCGTCAACAGAATCGCCCTACACCTTGTGCAGAGCCGACTGATCGATTGAACCGTCTGATCGCGAAATAATCACGCTCCCTCTGCTCCACAGATGAAGCATGAAAAATCCTATGTCTGTAAACGATTGGCGCATCCTGCTGGTGGAAGACCATCCCTTTCAGCTCAGGGCAACCCAATACCTGCTTGAGAGTTACGGCTTCACGCAACTCACCGCCTCTGACAGTGCCGAAGCCGCCTTGAAGCAAATGCTCAATGCATCGCAACCCTTCGACATCCTTCTGTGCGACCAATGCCTGCCCGACCTTCCCGGCCTTGATTTGATCGAATTCGCCAGCGAGCGGGGAATGATCCGGCAAGCAATATTGCTAAGCAGTCTGACGCCCATTGAACTGGACGGTCTTGCAAGAATGGCCGGCGAACACGGGTTGCCCTTGTTGGGTTACTTGATAAAGCCCCTGAAACAATCAGACTTTAGAAAATTATTGACCTTGGCTTCATTATAGAAACACCGCAACAACCACACACTAACCTAATCATTTAAAACAGAAGTAAAAAACCATAAACCAACCTCTATGGCCCTCCAGACACACATACAACACTTTCTCAGGTCCTCATGCAAAACCTAGTTGATCCGTAGTCCGATTCTTCTTCCGCCGTAGGATTTGTCCTATATTGCCACTACAGCCCTGTCAGTTCATGCCCCTCTTAACTATCTGAGCTAAGGTGCGCGCTTTATCTGAGCGCGTATGGGATTTGATTATGAACTCCGTTTTTATTGTCGACGATCACCCCGTCATCCGTCTTGCCGTCCGAATGTTGCTTGAACATGAGGGTTACAAAGTCGCCGGCGAAACTGATAATGGGGTCGACGCCATGCAGATGGTTCGTGAATGCATGCCCGACCTGGTCATTCTCGACATCAGCATCCCCAAACTGGATGGGCTGGAAGTTCTCTCCCGCTTCAACGCAATGAGTACCCCCCTGAAAACACTGGTTTTGACTGCCCAGTGTCCGACACTTTTCGGTATTCGCTGCATGCAATCCGGCGCGTCAGGGTATGTCTGCAAACAGGAAGATCTTAGCGAGCTGGTAAGCGCAATCAAGGCAGTACTTTCAGGTTACAACTATTTCCCCAGCCAGGCCTTGAATCCTGTTCGCGCCGACGATGAGCGATACGCCGACCTGGAATTATTCAAGTCAGTCAACGACCGAGAGTTGATGGTATTGCAACTTTTCGCCCAAGGTCGCACTAACAAGGAAATTGCTAAAGGCATGTTCCTGAGCAACAAGACAGTCAGCACTTATAAAAAACGCCTTATGCAAAAACTCAAAGCCAAATCACTGGTTGAACTCATCGATATGGCAAAACGCAACGCGTTAGTGTGAGAGAGACAGGATGCCCAGTTGCATTAAGGATTATTTGATACTGCTGACCGCGGGTGCATGCCTGAACACTTCAGTGCACGCGGCACAGACGGCGAGCGAGCAGTACACCCTGCTCAGTCGTTCAACGACCGGACACATGGAAGTCCAACTGGATAAATCACAACAACAATGGCTCAACAACAAGCGTGAACTGATACTGGGCACCTCGGCCCCCGACTATCCGCCTTTCGACCTGACCCTCAGCGGCCGCGACTACGAAGGCTTCACCGCTGATTATGCGGGCATCCTTGGCAAGGCCACCGGATTGCCGGTGAAGGTTCAGCGCTACGCTTCCCGGGGAGACGCGATCGAAGCACTGGAATCAGGCGAAGTGGACATGCTCGGCAGCGCCAATGGTTTTGAAGCGCGCAACGCCGACATCGTGCTGTCCACCCCCTATGCCGTGGACCAGCCGGTCCTGGTGACACGAGAAGGCGAAACCAGATCCCTGAGCGATGGCCTCGCCGGCCTGCGGCTGAGCATGGTGTATCACTATCTACCGCTGGACGAAGTCAGAGCCCTGTACCCGAAAGCGATCATCACCTCCTTTCCTTCCTACCAGAACGCAATCAATGCGGTGGCGTTCGACCAGGCCGATGTTTTTCTTGGCGATACCATTTCCACCCATTACATGATCAACAAGGGCTACCTGAACAACATTCGCATGGCCAACTTCGGCAAACACGAGGCCCACGGCTTCAGCTTTGCCGTGCATAAGGACAACCCGGATCTGCTCGGTATCATCAACGCCATCCTCAAGGCGACCCCTGGCAGCGAGCGCGAAAACATCGCCAAACGCTGGAGTGCGGGCAGTGACATTCTTCTCACCGATCAGAAACTGCAACTCACCGACCGTGAAGAACGCTGGCTGGCGCTTCATCCGGTGGTACGCGTCGTGGTCAACGAAGCGTTGGCGCCGCTGACGTTTTTCGACAGCGACGGCAACTTTCGCGGTGTCTCCGCCGACTTGCTCGAGCTGATCAGATTGCGCACCGGTTTGCGTTTCGAGATCCACCGCAGCCGCAACGATGACGAGATGATCGAGCAGGTCAACCGTAATCAGGCCGACCTGATCGCCGCGCTGCTCCCCAGTGCACAACGTGAAACGCTGCTGAACTTCAGCCGCCCTTATCTGGAAAACTCGGTTGTCCTGTTGACTCGCAAAGCGGCCGACAGCCCGTCAAACCTGACGCAGCTGACGGACAAGCGTTTGGCCATCGCCCAAGGCAATCCCATGGCGGACTATCTGCGCCGCGAGTTCCCGCTCATCCATCTGATCGAAACGCCGGACACTTTCAGTGCCGTGGAATTGCTTGCCGAGGGTCAAGCCGAAGGTGCCGTGGGCTCACTGGTGATTGCCAACTATTTCATCTCATCGCGAATTTTCGAACACTCCCTGCAAATCAGCACCACCATCGGCACCCGGCAAGCCGCGTTCTCTCTGGCGACCGGGCGCGATGCCAAAGAGCTGGGTTCGATCCTCGACAAGGCTCTGCTGAGCATCGCGCCGGAAGAACTGGGCATCATCAACAGCCGCTGGCGAGGCTACTCATCGGCCTCGCAAAGTACCTGGCGCAACTTTCACCGGGTGTTCTATCAGATTGTTCTCGGTATCGGTTTGCTGCTGTTGATTTCCGTGACCTGGAACGCCTACATGCGTCGCCAGATCAATCAGCGGCTGGCCGCCGAGCTCGCCTTGAACGACCAACTCGAATTCATGCGATCGCTGGTCAACGGAACGCCTCATCCCATCTACGTGCGTGACCGCCAGGGTTTGTTGCAAAGCTGCAATGACAGTTACCTGGAGGCCTTCAGCGCCAGACGCGAAGACGTAATTGGTAAAAACGTCGTGCAGGGCAGCATGAGCAACTCATTTGAGGCTCAGGAATATCAGGCGGACTACCAGCGCGTCGTGGCCGAAGGTACGCCGTTGATTCTCGACCGGCCATTGCATATCGGTGGCCGCATGCTGACGATTTATCACTGGATACTGCCCTACCGGGATTCCAGCGGTGAAGTGCAAGGCATCATTGGGGGCTGGATCGACATCAGCGAGCGGCGACAGCTGTTCGATGACCTGCGTGCCGCGAAAGAGCGGGCGGATGAAGCCAACCGAGCGAAAAGCACCTTTCTGGCGACCATGAGCCATGAAATCCGTACTCCGATGAACGCCATCATCGGCATGCTCGAACTGACCCTCAAGCGTATCGATCACCGCCACCCGGATCGCCCCGCCATTGACGTGGCCTACCACTCGGCGAAAGACCTGCTGAACCTGATCGGCGACATTCTTGATATTGCGCGTATTGAATCCGGTCGCCTGAGCCTGAGCCCGGAACGCGTCAACCTGAGAGAAACCGTGGCCTCGGTGGTGCGGATCTTCGACGGACTGGCGCGTCAGAAAAATCTTCGCCTGCGGCTGGACTTCAATCCTGCAGAACCGCCCACCGATGTCCTCCTGGACCCGATGCGCTTCAAGCAGGTGCTGTCCAACCTCGTCAGCAACGCCATCAAGTTCACCGAACAGGGTCAGGTCAGAATTGTGGTCGAACTGCATCCGACCGACGAACCCGAGCGGGTCCTGTTGCAGTTGCAGGTTCAGGACAGCGGTGTCGGGATCAGTGAGCAGGATCAACGTCGCTTGTTTGAGCCTTTCGCCCAGGCCGAACATTCCGGGCAGTCCGCCAGAGGCGGTGCGGGGCTGGGCCTGGTGATCAGCCGCAATCTGTGCGAGATGATGGGCGGCAGTCTGCAATTGAGCAGCCAGGCCGGTGTCGGCACTCAGGTCCAGGTCTCGCTGAACCTTGCAACGCTGCTACCCGAGCGGGTGACGAAGAATGTTGAACCGCCCCTGCCCGCAACCGCGCTTGCGCTGAACGTCCTGGTGGTGGACGACCACCCCGCCAATCGCCTGCTGATGTGCCAGCAACTGGAATTCCTGGGGCATCGCTTCAGTGCCGCAGCGGATGGCCAAGCGGGATTGAAGGCCTGGAAGGACGGGTTTTTCGATTTGGTGATCGTCGATTGCAACATGCCGATCATGGATGGCTACGAACTGGCTCGCTCCATTCGCCAACATGAACAGCAAACGCAGCGCCAGCCTTGTACCGTGCTGGGGTTCACCGCCAACGCACAGCCCGAAGAAATTCAACGCTGCAAACAAGCCGGAATGGACGATTGCCTGTTTAAACCCCTCAGCCTGACAGCCCTGAGCCAATGGGTTGCAGGCATTGCGCCGACGGTCTGCGCCCCGGCCTTCAGCCTTGAAGGGCTGCATCTGTTGACGGGCGGCAACCCGACGCTGGACCAGCGTTTGTTGTCCGAACTACTGAACAGCAACCGTCTGGACCGTCAGGAGTTGCTGGCGTTATCCCCCTCACAGGACCCACAGTCATTCATCGACGTGGCCCACAAAATCAAGGGTGCTGCGCGAATCGTCCAGGCAGGCCGATTGATCGACAGCTGCGAAGCGCTGGAAAACGCCTGCCATGAAGTGTTCCACCCTGACGAAGTCGTCAAACGCACCAAAGCCATGGAACGCGCGATGCTCGAACTGGAGCAGGCGTTGGAGCAACAGATTGGTCACAACGACAGAAGCAGAATGATGGAGCCTTAACTATGCTTGGACGCTGAGCAGTGTGTTAAACATCATGGAGAGACCCGCAATGCCCAACCCACTGCGCCCGGATCAACGCCGGTTCCCCCTGCACATCCATATCAGTGTGATGTTTACCTTCCTGTTACTGCTGACCGGTGTGGTGCTGGGCATTTTCAATTACGGACAGACCACGCAGATCATTCTGTCCAGCAGTGAAAAGCTCTTCAACCGCATCGAGCAGGATGTCCGCCTGGACCTGCAAGGCACGTATGAACCGATTCGCCATCTGCTGAGCCTGCTGGCGGACTACCCGGCGACCCGGGCACCGGACCTGGAGCAACGCCTGGCGTTGCTCCAGCCCTTTAGCCAGTCCCTCAATGACAACCCCAACCTGGCATCGTTATACCTGGGGTACGGCAACGGCGACTTTTTCATGGTTCGCCCCCTGCGGACCGCTGCCCTGAGAACCGGATTGAAAGCCCCGGAGGCAGCGGCGTTTCAAGTCTGGAGCATCGAACACGACGGCAGCAGTGGTCAGATCCGCTCTCAATCACTGTTTTTTGATCAGTCCCTGGCACTCATCAGCCGCCAGGACAATCCTGACGAAACCTACGATCCGCGTACCCGCGCCTGGTTCACCAGCGCGCGGGTTGACGTGGACCAGATCACCACCGAACCCTACGTTTTCTTCTCCACTCACAACGTCGGCACCACCCTGGCCCGGCGCAGTGGTGAAAACGCGGTGATGGGTGCCGACCTGACGCTGGCCGAACTGTCGGCGACCCTGGCCAAGCATGTGGTGACGCCGCATACCGAAATCGTGCTGTTCGATGCCCAGGGCAATGCCATTGCCTACCCCGATAGCAGCAAACTGATCGTCGACGACCAGACCGCGCACTTGAACAAGGTTGCCGACCTGAGCCCCGGCCTCGCTGCCCTGCTCACCACCCCTCCCGCCGGCAATCGCCTGGACGCCGCCGGTCGGCAATGGATCGTGGCACGCAGCAGCATTTCGGAGGGCGGACCCCAGGGGCTGCAACTGGCGTTGCTGGTGCCAGAGGACGAATTGCTCGCCGATGCCTACCGCATGCGTTGGCAAGGTGCATTGATTACCCTGGCGACATTGTTGCTGTGCCTGCCCGTGGGATGGTTAACCTCCAGAGTCCTGGTCAAGCCGCTGCGCTCGCTGGTGCAAGAAGCCGATGCGGTGCGCAGTTTCGATTTCAACTTTCCGACCGGCCACAGTTCGCCGGTGCTTGAGATTGATCAATTGAGCGTGTCGATGGCGCGGATGAAAGACACCCTGGGCAGTTTTTTCCAGATCACCGATAGCTTGAGCGCCGAGACCCGCTTCGCGCCGTTGCTGCAACGGGTGTTGTTTGAAACCGTGAAGATCGGGCAAGCCCAGGCGGGTCTGATTTACCTGCGCGAACGAGACAGCGATCGCATGGAGCCCCAAGGCCTGGTCATCAATGGCGCGACACAGGCATTGCCCCCGTTCGGTGTTCAGGGGCACGAACTTCAGGATCCGCAGAGTCCGCAGTGGTTGCAGCAGTTGTCGAATGCCGACAATGTCGTCACCAACCTGGGTTTCGAACAGGCCGGGGATTTGCAGAAGGTGATGCTCGCGCTGGAATGCCCCCGAGTGCACCTGATCGGCATACGGCTGCACAATCGTCACAACGAAACCGTGGGCCTGCTGACCCTGTTATTGGCCGACAGCGGTACACAACGCGACCTGGAAAAACTGCGCCCGGACCGTATCGCGTTTCTCCAGGCTGTTTCCGGCGCGGCCGCCGTGTGCATTGAGAGCCAGCGTCTGCAAGCCAAACAGAAACAACTGCTGGACGCCTTCATTCAGCTGTTGGCCGGCGCGATCGATGCCAAGAGCCCTTACACCGGCGGTCACTGCCAGCGAGTACCGGAGCTGACCCTGATGCTTGCCCACGCGGCGGCGGCCAGTCAGGCCCCGGCCTTCAGCGATTACCAACCCACCGAAGATGAGTGGGAAGCACTGCACATTGCGGCCTGGCTGCACGACTGCGGAAAGGTCACGACGCCTGAGTACGTGGTCGATAAAGCTACCAAGCTTGAGACCCTGAACGACCGCATCCACGAAATCCGCACCCGTTTCGAAGTCCTCAAACGCGATGCCTGGATCAACTATTGGCAGGCCATCGCCCTGGGCGGTGACGAGCAGCACCTGGCCGAGTTGCGCAATGCCAACCTGGCCGGGCTGGATGATGATTTCACCTTCGTCGCCCGCTGCAATCTGGGCGCAGAGGCCATGGCCGAGGCCGACCTGCAACGTCTGCGCAGCATCGCCCAGCGCACCTGGACCCGAACCCTGGATGATCGACTCGGCGTGTCCTGGGAAGAGAATCGCCGCCAGGCACGAACCCCGGCACCGACCTTGCCGGTCAGCGAGCCGCTGTTGGCAGACAAGCCCGAGCACTTGTTCGAACGCGCCGAAAGCGAGTTGATCCCGGAAGACAATCCCTGGGGTTTCAAGCTCGATGTGCCGCGCTACAAATACAACCGGGGTGAGCTTTACAACCTGTGCATCGCCCGAGGCACGTTGACCCGCGAGGAGCGTTACATCATCAATCATCACATGGTGCAGACGATCCTGATGCTCAGCCACCTGCCCTTCCCCGGCCACCTCAACAACGTCGCGGAAATCGCCGGCGGCCATCACGAGAAAATGGACGGCACTGGTTATCCCAAACAGTTGAAGCGCGAAGAAATGAGCCTGCCGGCGCGGATGATGGCGATTGCCGATATTTTCGAGGCGCTGACCGCCGCCGACCGCCCCTACAAGAAAGCTAAAACCTTGAGCGAAGCGCTGGGCATCATGGCCACCATGTGCCGTGACGCCCATATCGATCCGGAGTTGTTTGGCCTGTTCATCAACGCCGGAATCTATCTGGAGTACGCCGACCGATTCCTCGACCCTCGACAAATCGATGCAGTCGACCCGTCAAGCCTGCTGGTCAAGGCCGGCTTGACGGCGTGATCAGCAATCGGTCAGACGCAGGAAAATCGCCGCCAGTTGCTCGATACCGGCCTGATCGTCAGCGGTAAACCGCGCCAGGCTCGGGCTGTCGAGGTCCAGCACGCCGATCAGGCGACCGTCCTTGACCAGCGGCACGACCAGCTCGCTGTTCGATGCGCTGTCGCAAGCAATGTGCCCGGGGAACGCATGTACGTCTTCGACCAGTTGGGTCTGCAAGGTCGCCGCCGCCGTCCCGCACACACCGCGACCGAACGGAATGCGCACACAGGCGATCTGTCCCTGAAACGGGCCGAGCACCAGTTCTTCGTTGCGATTGAGGTAGAACCCGGCCCAGTTCAGGTCGTCGAGCTGGCTGTACAGGAACGCCGAAAATTGCGCGGCGTTGGCGATGAAGTCGCGCTCGTCCGCCAGCAACGACTCCAGCTGCGCCCATAACATGCCGTAACCGTCCAGGCCTTGGCCGCTCTTCTGTAAATCGATCATGCTTTGTGCTCCAACAGCTTCAGCCCCACCCAATAGCGGGCAAATTGATACGCGCAGCGTCCATTGCGATTGCCACGGCCGGTTGCCCAGCGCACGGCGAGGATGTCCAGTTCTTCGTCGCGCTGCCACTCAAGGCCGGATTTTTCGGCCAATTGACCGATCCAGTGCTCGACGACATCAAGGAAGTGCTCTTGAGTAAACGGATAGAACGACAGCCACAATCCAAAACGGTCCGACAGCGCGATCTTGTCTTCCACCGCCTCGCTGGGATGCAGTTCGCCATCGACCCGTTTCCAGTTTTCGTTATCGCTTTCCTTCTCCGGCACCAGGTGGCGACGGTTGGAGGTGGCGTACAGCAAAACGTTATCCGGCGCCTGTTCGAGAGAACCGTCGAGCACGCTCTTGAGCACGCGATAGTCGCCTTCGCCCGACTCAAACGACAGGTCATCGCAGAACAGCACGAACCGTTGAGGCAGCCTGGCGATCTGTTCGACCACCCGCGGCAGGTCCGCCAGGTGATCGCGCTCGATCTCGATCAGCCGCAGGCCGGCCTTGGCGTGTTCGGCCAGCAAGGCGCGCACCAGCGACGATTTGCCGGTGCCGCGCGAACCCCAGAGCAACGCGTGGTTGGCAGGCATACCGTCGAGGAACTGCTGGGTATTGCGCCCCAGCTGCTCCACTTGTCGGTCGACACCGATCAGGTCGGACAACCGTGTGTCGAGGCTGACGTGCAGCGGCAGCAGAAAACCGCTACGGCCCTCGCGTTGCCAGCGTGCAGCCAGGCATTGAGTCCAGTCGATGGCTTGCCGATGTGCAGGCAAGAGCGGTTCGATACGGGCCAGGACGGCATCGGCGCGTTCAAGAAAAGCATTCAATCGGGAATCCACGTCTTCTCCTCGGGCTCGTTCACAGTGATGATGGCATTACAGCGACGCGGCACAGCGTTCGGTATCCGGTTTATCCCTTGTTGCACAAGGGCTCGCGCGAACATCGGTATCCATGCATGATCGACTATGCTTGAGCAGCGAAGGGAAACGGAAGTGGTTCAACACCCCATGGATATCAAATTCACCCACCGGCTGTCGTACAAGCAAGCCAGGTTGACTGTGCTGGTCGGTTTTATTCTGGGCACGCTGCTCAGTCTGCTGCAAATCGGCATCGATTATGCCAGCGAAGACGCCTCCATCAACCGCGAAATCATGTCTTTGCTGGAAATCAGCCATAACCCCGCGTCCCGCATCGCCTATAACATCGACGCCGAACTCGCCAAGGAACTGACCATGGGCCTGTTGCGCTCACCAGCGATCGTCGGTGCGCAACTGATTGACAACAACGGAACCGTTTTGGCCAACGTCAAACGCCCGACCCAGCAAAACAGCTACCGGATGATCAGCGACTTCCTGTTCGGGGCCAACCGCCAGTTCGAAGACCGCCTCTACCTCGACCACTTGCCGGACGAATCCCTCGGCACCTTGCGCCTGGAAGTCGATACCTATGCCTTCGGCAGCCGCTTCCTGCGCCGGGCCGAGGTGACGCTGCTCAACGGCTTCGCGCGCAGCCTGATTCTGACCGGCATCCTGCTGGCGCTGTTCTACGTGATGCTGACGAAACCGCTGGTGCGGGTCATCCGCGAACTCAGCGGACGTGATCCGCGCAGTGTGGAACCGACGTGGCTGGAATACCCGAGCGGGCATGAAAACGATGAAATCGGTGTCCTGGTCAAAGTAGCCAACCAGCAGTTTGAAAACATCGCCACCGAAATCCAGCAGCGACGCAACGCTGAAAACCGCTTGACCGACTATCTCGGGCAACTGGAAAACATCGTCTCGGCCCGTACCGCAGAGCTCAAGGCGATCAATGCCAGGCTGAGTCAATCCAACCAGGAGCTGGAAGTCGCACGCAGTACCGCCCTCGATATGGCCGAGGCCCGCTCGGTGTTCCTCGCCAACATGAGCCATGAAATCCGCACGCCGCTCAACGGCCTGCTGGGCATGATCGCGCTCTCGCTGGACGGCCCGCTCAATGCCGAACAACAGCAACAGCTGTCCATCGCCCATGACTCGGGCAAAGTCCTGGTGGAACTGCTCAACGATATTCTCGACCTGTCGAAATTCGATGCCGGCCAGCTCGAACTCGAACACATTCCGTTCGACCTCGGGTCGCTGATCGAAGACACCGCCAACCTGCTCTCGCAGAACGCCGCGCCCAGCGTCGAGTTGACTTGCCTGATCGATCCGCACTTTCCGGCGTTGGTGCTGGGGGACCCGACCCGGGTCCGGCAGATCGTCAGCAACCTGTTGTCCAACGCCCTCAAGTTCACCCGTTTCGGTCGGGTCGATGTGCGTCTTTCAACGTTTGAAGATGGCGTCAGAATCGAAGTCTGCGACACCGGCATCGGGATTGCCCAGGATGCTCAGGTCAAAATCTTCCAGCCCTTTACGCAGGCCGGTGCCGGCATCACCCGGCAGTTTGGCGGCACCGGGTTGGGGCTGGCGCTGACTTATAACCTCTGCGAAGCCATGCAGGGGCGGCTGACCATCAGTTCGGAAGCGGGTTTCGGCAGCCAGTTCTGCGCCGACCTGCCGTTACCCTGCCATACCCGGGCCATGCCCCCACAGCCTTTACCGGGCAAGGTCATCGCGATCACTGCTGCCAACAGCGGCCTGGCGGAACTGTTGAAAAACCTGTTGCCCGGCTGGGGCCTCGACTATCAACAGCGCTCCATCGATGACTCGTTCATCGGCCTCGACCCGGACGTGCTGATTACCGACTGTCCCGAATGCCTGTTCGGCCTGCGCCCTACCCTCGACGCCCCGATCCTGCTGGTGACCGCCTATGGCAGCTTCATGCCCAGCGAGGAGGCGAGCGCCCTGGCGCCCCTGCAACAACAGGCACGCCCTTTGGCGCGTAATGCGCTTTACCAGACATTGCGCCGGGTCTTGCAGCCGGAAACCAACCTGATCAACGGTGCCCGGGTCGAAGCTCTCACGCCGCAACGGCGCGGACGTGTCCTGCTGGTCGAGGACAACCCGGTCAATCAATTGGTGGCCAAGGGCATGCTCGGCAAACTCGGTTGCGAGGTGATCGTCGCCGCTCACGGTGCCGAAGCCCTGGATCAGCTTGAGCACAGCGAATTCGATCTGGTACTGATGGACTGCAACATGCCGGTGATGGATGGCTATGAAGCGAGTCGGCAAATCCGTCGCAGCGGGCGCTGGCCACAGTTGCCCATCGTTGCCTTGACCGCCAACGCCATGTCCGAGGAACGCGAACGCTGTCGTGTGGCGGGCATGAGCGACTATCTGGCCAAACCCTTTCGCCGAGAAGAACTGGCCGCCCTGCTCGACCTGTGGATACCGACTACGACAGTCCCTTGATTTGCCCCAGCAGGTGATCGAGACCGTCGCGCAGATCATTCAGGCGATCCAGGTCCACGCCGCTGTCGCACAGCAATCGGGCCTTGAGCGGACCGACCTGATCACGCAAGGCCTTGCCGGTTGGCGAAAGACTCAGATGCACCTCTCGCTCATCACGCGCCGAACGCTGGCGCTGCACCAGTTGCAGCTGCTCAAGACGCTTGAGCAACGGCGTCAGGGTGCCGGAGTCCAGCGCCAGACGCTCGCCCAGTGCCTTGACCGTCGGCTGCTCCGGCGCCGCTTCCTGCCACTCCCACAACACCAGCATCGCCAGGTATTGCGGATAGGTCAGGCCAAGCTGATCGAGCATCGGCTTGTAGGCACGAATCACCGCTCGCGAGGCCGCGTACAGCTTGAAGCAGAGCTGGCTGTCGAGCTTCAGGGAATCGACTGACAAGGTGATCATTTGAGCAGGGCTTCGATCTCGCGGCTCAAGTCCTGCGGCTTGGTGGCCGGAGCGAAGCGCTTGACCAACTGGCCGTCCTTGCCGATCAGGAACTTGGTGAAGTTCCACTTGATGCCTTGGGAACCCAGCACGCCCGGTGCACGTTTTTTCAACTGCACGAACAGCGGATGGGCGCCGGCACCATTGACGTCAATCTTCTTGAACAGCGGAAAGCTGACACCGAAGTTCAACTCGCAGAACTCGGAAATTGCCCCTTCGTTACCCGGTTCCTGCTTGCCGAACTGATTGCAGGGGAAACCGAGTACCACAAGGCCCTGGTCCTTGTAGGTCTGCCACAACTCTTCGAGGCCTTTGTATTGCGGGGTGAAACCGCATTTGCTGGCGGTGTTGACCACCAGGATGGCTTTGCCGGCGTAATCGGCCAGGTTTTTTTGTTCACCTTTGATGGTGGTTACCGGGATGGTCAGCAGATTGTCGCTCATGGGTCGGGCTCGATAGGAAGGAACGAGCAACGAACATAGCGAGCAATTGAATTGTGTGCAATTTAAATTATTGAACGCCGAACATCTGTAGGAGCGAAGCTTGCTCGCGAAGGCGTCAGGTCGGTCAACATCTGTGTTGCATGTTAAGACGCCTTCGCGAGCAAGCTTCGCTCCTACAGGGCTCGCATTACTCGCGCGGAACGAGGTCCAGGCATACCGAGTTGATGCAATAGCGCAAGCCGGTCGGTGGCGGGCCATCCGGGAACACGTGCCCCAGGTGCGCGTCGCATTTGGCGCAGACCACTTCGGTGCGGATCATGCCGTGGCTGACGTCACGGATCTCGACCATCGCACTGTCGCCGATCGGCGCATAGAAGCTTGGCCAGCCGCAACCAGAGTCGAACTTTGTCTTGGAGTCGAACAGCGGCTCGCTGCAGCAGATGCAGTGGTAGACGCCGTCAGTCTTGGTGTCGTTGTATTTGCCGGAGAACGGCCGTTCGGTGCCCTTGAGACGGCAAACGTTGTACTGCTCTGGATCGAGCATCGCCTTCCATTCTTCCAGGGTTTTATCCAACTTTTCCATCGTCACACCTCAGCAGCTGAAAAAGCCCGATCTGAACCTTTTCCACGGATCGGGCGGCACGTATGATTGCGCCTCGTCAAACGCCAGTCTGGCAGCCAGACCACGCGCATTCAAACGGATTTATGAGTGCTGCCTCTCAAGGCGTCAGGCCTGTGTGAATACGCAGGATTCCCAGTGCGGTCGTTCATACGCCGCCTGGATCGTTCATTTTCGGGAACACATCGCCATGCAGGTCAGCAAATCGAACAAGCTCGCCAACGTCTGCTACGACATTCGCGGCCCAGTGCTCAAGCACGCCAAACGCCTGGAAGAGGAAGGCCATCGCATCCTCAAGCTGAACATCGGCAACCCGGCGCCCTTTGGTTTCGAAGCGCCGGACGAAATCCTCCAGGACGTGATCCGCAACCTGCCGACCGCTCAAGGCTATAGCGACTCCAAAGGCCTGTTCAGCGCGCGCAAGGCCGTCATGCAGTACTACCAGCAAAAGCAGGTGGAAGGCGTCGGCATTGAAGACATCTACCTAGGCAACGGCGTTTCCGAGCTGATCGTGATGTCGATGCAGGCCCTGCTCAACAATGGCGACGAAGTGCTGGTGCCGGCCCCGGACTATCCGCTGTGGACCGCCGCCGTGAGCCTGTCCGGCGGCAACCCGGTGCATTACCTGTGCGACGAGCAAGCCAACTGGTGGCCGGACCTGGCCGACATCAAGGCCAAGATCACCCCGAACACCAAGGCGCTGGTGATCATCAACCCGAACAACCCGACCGGCGCCGTGTACTCGAAAGAAGTGCTGCTGGGCATGCTCGAACTGGCTCGCCAGCACAACCTGGTGGTGTTCTCCGACGAGATCTACGACAAGATCCTCTACGACGATGCCGTGCACATCTGCACCGCGTCCCTGGCACCAGACCTGCTGTGCCTGACCTTCAACGGTCTGTCCAAGTCCTATCGCGTTGCCGGTTTCCGTTCCGGCTGGATCGCCATTTCCGGCCCGAAACACCACGCCCAGAGCTACATCGAAGGCATCGACATGCTGGCCAACATGCGCCTGTGCGCCAACGTGCCGAGCCAGCACGCGATCCAGACCGCACTCGGCGGTTATCAGAGCATCAATGACCTGGTGCTGCCGCAAGGTCGCTTGCTGGAACAGCGCAATCGCACCTGGGAACTGCTCAACGACATTCCCGGCGTGAGCTGCGTCAAGCCGATGGGGGCGTTGTATGCGTTCCCGCGGATCGACCCGAAAGTCTGCCCGATCCACAACGACGAGAAGTTCGTACTCGACCTGCTGCTCTCGGAGAAGCTGCTGGTGGTGCAAGGCACGGCCTTCAACTGGCCGTGGCCGGATCACTTCCGTGTCGTGACGTTGCCACGGGTCGACGACCTGGACATGGCCATCGGCCGTATCGGCAACTTCCTCAAATCCTACCGCCAGTAAACTGAACTTCACCGTGCGACGCGCGTATCTGTCGCACGGTGATTAATTCAGCAACACATCTTTGCACCCCGTCAGACTTCGCTGCCTGCATCGCTGACTCATGCTTCGTTTCGTGGCCGCGTCTAACAAAGACGGGGCCTGTGACGCGAATCGGCTGTCAAACGCGTCCGGCGTCCCCGTCGGAAATGCCCTGCAAGCAGCTAGACTGTTGCCGTAGGACACAGTTTGAAATAGTCACTCGGTTGAATAGCCCGGTGCAGCACCTTATATACCCCGCAGTACGCTACATCTTTAGCATGAGGAGATTTCTACAACCATGATGCGCATCCTGCTGTTTTTGGCCACTAACCTGGCGGTCGTGCTGATTGCCAGCATCACCCTGAGCCTTTTCGGCTTCAACGGGTTCATGGCGGCCAACGGGGTTGATCTCAACCTCAATCAGCTGCTGATTTTCTGTGCGGTCTTTGGTTTCGCCGGTTCCCTGTTCTCGCTGTTCATCTCCAAATGGATGGCGAAGATGAGCACCAGCACCCAAATCATCAGCCAGCCGCGCACACGCCACGAGCAATGGCTGTTGCAAACCGTTGAGCAACTGTCCCGCGAAGCCGGGATCAAGATGCCCGAAGTCGGGATTTTCCCGGCCTACGAGGCCAACGCGTTCGCCACGGGCTGGAACAAGAACGACGCGCTGGTCGCGGTTAGCCAGGGTCTGCTCGAGCGTTTTTCGCCGGATGAAGTGAAGGCTGTCCTGGCCCACGAAATCGGCCACGTGGCCAATGGCGACATGGTCACCCTGGCGTTGATCCAGGGCGTGGTGAACACCTTCGTGATGTTCTTCGCACGGATCATCGGCAACTTTGTCGACAAGGTGATCTTCAAGAACGAAGAAGGCCAGGGCATCGCCTACTACGTGGCGACCATCGTCGCCGAACTGGTCCTGGGTATCCTGGCCAGCTCCATCGTCATGTGGTTCTCGCGCAAACGTGAGTTCCGCGCAGACGAAGCCGGTGCACGCCTGGCAGGCACCAGTGCAATGATTGGCGCCTTGCAACGCCTTCGTGCAGAACAGGGTCTGCCGGTGCACATGCCGGATACGCTGAATGCCTTTGGCATCAACGGTGGCATCAAACAAGGGTTCGCTCGCATGTTCATGAGCCACCCGCCGCTGGAAGAGCGTATTGACGCGTTGCGTCGTCGGGGCTGATAGCTCTCGCACTACGCATTAAAAGAAAAGGCCCGCAGTGAATGCGGGCCTTTTTTTTAGCTTCTAGTTGGCGTGGTGTTCATCAGGGACTCTTCGCGGGCAAGCCTCGCTCCTACGGGTCTTGTGTCACTCGCCAATTATGTGAACGACACAATATCTGTAGGAGCTAGGCTTGCCCGCGAAGAGCCAGCAAACTCAACACACCTTAATGACTGGAAACCCGATACACCCGCTCTTCAAGCCGCGTGACACCGTTCTCGACAAACTTCCAGCTCTCGCCCAGCACGTCCTGGTCTTCCAGTATCTTCAGTGCCCAGGTCGCCCCGAACAGCCGTTGTACTTCGTCATCCAGCACGGCAAACGGCGGGCCATCCATTTGCGCCTGGTCGTAATCCAGGGTAATCAAAATTCCCAGCGAATCCTTCGGCACAATCCGCTTCAGGTGCTCGGCGTATTGCTCGCGCATGGTTGGCGGCAGGGCGATCAAGGCAGCGCGGTCGTACAGCGCGCTGCAATCGGCGACATCGCCGGCGGTCAATGCGAAGAAATCACCACACCAGATCTCGATCGAACCCGCACGATAGACCGTGAAGGGCCCTTGGTCGCTGACATCCGGGTCAAATTGGTGTTCGTGAAAGAAATCTTCCACGGCCTTTTCCGACAGCTCGATGCCCAACACCTCGTGACCACATTTCGCCAGCCACAGCAGGTCCAGGCTTTTCCCACATAACGGCACCAGTACGCGCGCGCCCTCCTCCAGGCCCAGCTGCGGCCAGTACCGTTGCAGATATGGATTCACTTCCGGCAGGTGAAAGCCGATCTGATTCGACGTCCACCGCTTGTGCCAAAACTCCGGCTGCATAATTAATCCCGAAAATTCGATCAAAAGACCCTAAAACTTATATTAGATTTAGATCAATGATCTGACTGAAGATGCTGCCATCTTACCCCTCAGGAGCTCATTCATGTTCCCCAGCCTGTACATATCCCATGGCTCGCCCATGTTGGCACTGGAACCGGGTGCCAGCGGGCCCGCCCTCGCGCGGCTCGCTGCAGAATTGCCGAAACCGAAAGCCATTGTGATTGTGTCTGCACATTGGGAAAGCAATGAGCTGCTGGTCAGCGGCAACCCCCAGCCTGACACGTGGCATGACTTCGGTGGCTTTCCAAAGGCCTTGTTCGAGGTGCAATACCCGGCGCCCGGCGATCCGCAACTGGCTGGCGAGGTGGTCGAGTTGCTGCAGGCCGACAACCTGCCTGCGCGCATCGATACCAAGCGGCCGTTCGATCACGGGGTGTGGGTGCCGTTGTCATTGATGTACCCGCAGGCTGACATCCCGGTGGTGCAAGTCTCGCTACCCACCCGTGGCGGCCCTGCCCTGCAAACCCGGGTCGGCCATGCCCTCGCCAGCCTGCGCGAACACGGCGTGTTGCTGATCGGCTCTGGCAGCATCACCCACAACCTGCGCGAACTGGACTGGCACGCCGGCCCGGAAAGCGTCGAGCCGTGGGCCAAAACATTTCGCGACTGGATGATTGAAAAACTCGCGGCCAACGATGAAGCCGCGCTGCACGATTATCGTCAGCAGGCGCCGAACGCCGTGCGCAACCATCCCAGCGATGAGCATTTGCTGCCGTTGTACTTTGCTCGCGGGGCTGGGGGGGGAGTTCAGCGTTGCCCATCAGGGTTTTACAATGGGTGCGCTGGGGATGGACATTTACCGCTTCGGCTGACAGACAGACCGAGTCGTGCCCTTCGCGAGCAAGCCCGCTCCCACAGTAGATCTTCAGTGAACACACTATCTGTGATTGACAGAGATCCCCTGTGGGAGCGGGCTTGCTCGCGAAGGGCGCAACTCGGTCCCCGGGCCAGGCACAAACAGCAGACCAAAAAAATCCCCGAACCAGTCGGGGATTTTTTATGTTCGATCAATCAGCCCGAAAGCGGATCAATCTTCGCGATAGCGACGCAGCTTCAACTGCTTACCGGCAACGCGAGTGTCCTTCAGCTTGGTCAGCAGACGCTCCAGACCATCTTCCGGCAGCTCGACGAGGCTAAAGCTGTCACGGACCTGGATGCGACCGATTGCTTCGCGAGCCAGACCACCTTCGTTGAGGATAGCGCCCAGCAGGTTCTTGGCAGCGATACCATCACGGGCACCCAGCGCGGTACGGCAACGAGCACGACCTTCAGCCAATGGAACCGGAGCACGACGCTCACGATCACCACGGTCCGGACGATCACCGGTACGCTCTGGACGATCGCCACGCGGTGCGTTGTTCGGCACCAGTGGACGTTCTTTCTCGATCGCGGCCAGGGTCAACGCCTGAGCGTTGGTTGCCTTGCGCAGCAGAGCAGCGGCCAATGCACGCGGGGTGCAACCGATGTCGGCAGTCAGGCGATCCAGCAGTTCACCGTGAGTCGATTCGGCATCACCGACCAGTGGCGACAGGCTGTTGGTCAGTTTCTTGATGCGGGCATCGAGAACAGCCTGAGCATCCGGCAGGCGGACTTCAGCAACTTTCTGACCGGTTACACGCTCGATCACTTGCAGCATGCGGCGCTCACGCGGAGTCACCAACAGCAGTGCACGACCTTCGCGACCGGCACGGCCAGTACGGCCGATACGGTGAACGTAGGACTCTGGATCGTACGGCATGTCAACGTTGAACACGTGAGTGATGCGCGGAACGTCCAGGCCACGAGCAGCAACGTCGGTCGCCACAACGATGTCCAGACGGCCATCCTTGAGGGAGTCGATCACGCGCTCACGCTGGTTCTGAGCAATGTCACCGTTCAGCGCAGCGGCTTTGTAGCCTTTGGCTTCCAGGGCGCTGGCCAGGTCCAGGGTCGCTTGCTTGGTGCGCACGAACATGATCAGGGCGTCGAAGTCTTCGACTTCCAGCAGGCTCAATACAGCCGAGGTCTTCTGGTCAGCGTGAACCAACAGGTGAGCCTGTTCGATCGCGGTAACGGTCTGAGTCTTGGTCTGGATCTTCACGTGTTGCGGATCGCGCAGGTGGCGTTCGGCAATGGCACGGATCGACTGTGGCAGGGTGGCCGAGAACAGTACGGTCTGACGGGTCGCTGGCAGAGCCTTGAAGATAACTTCGAGGTCGTCCATGAAGCCCAGCTTGAGCATCTCGTCCGCTTCGTCGAGAACCAGGTGGTTCACGGTCGACAGGACTTTTTCGTCACGACGCAGGTGGTCGCACAGACGGCCCGGGGTGGCGACAACGATCTGCGCGCCATTACGGATTGCTTTCAGTTGTGGGCCCATCGGGGCGCCGCCGTAAACGGCCACAACGGTAACGCCTGGCATTTGCTTGGCGTAGGTTTCGAAAGCGGTTGCTACTTGCAGCGCCAACTCACGGGTTGGCGCCAGGATCAGGGCTTGCGGCTCGCGCTTGGCAGGATCGATGCAATGCAGGATAGGCAGGGCGAACGCGGCGGTTTTACCGGTACCGGTTTGCGCCTGGCCAATCATGTCGTGGCCGGCCATGATGATCGGGATCGATTGCTGCTGAATAGCCGAAGGCTCTTCGTAGCCAGTCGCGATGACGGCTGCAAGAATATTCGGATTAAGATTAAAAGCGGCGAAGCCGCCGGTTTCCTGGGTCATGGGTCTGCCTCTAAGTGCATCCGCAAAGACCCATGCTCCAAAGCTGCGCATGCCGTGTAAGACTCAAGAGTCGCCCTGGCTGCTTTGTCGGCGGGGATTTGCGAAAACGAATGAATGAAAAAGATTCGTCAAGGGAGAGTCCGCTGTGCGGACGTGCAGCCGAAGCTGACTTCGGGAAATTGCGCTACCTAAACGCGGCCCGGTTAAAGGCCGGCGCGCACTATACCGGAATTCGCCCAAAAAGGGAGCATTATTTGTCGGAAAACTGACGTATACACCGTTGTGTCACAGGCTTTGCGGATAATCGTGCAACGGTCTATTTTTCAAAGGCCCGGCCCTGCTGGCGATGGCGCTAAAACGGTTCACCGATGTGACGCAGACCCGCGGTCTGACACTTCCCTTCCCGCCCGAGGAAATGCTCCATGAATCAGCCCGGCTCCAGTCGTGTCACCCGTGAACAACGCGGTCATGTCCTGTTGATCGGCCTGGATCGGGTGGCCAAGCGCAATGCCTTTGACCTCGACCTGCTCAACGCGCTCAGCCTGGCCTATGGCGAGTTCGAGGCCGACAGCGAGGCGCGCGTGGCAGTGGTGTTCGGACACGGTGAGCATTTCACCGCCGGGCTCGACCTGATCAATGCCAGCGCCGCCCTGGCTGATGGCTGGCAGGCACCGCCCGGCGGTTGCGATCCGTGGGGCGTGTTTGCCGGGCCCCGGGTGAGCAAACCGGTGATTGTCGCCGCCCAAGGCTACTGCCTGACCATCGGCATCGAGCTGATGCTGGCCGCCGACATCAACCTTTGCGCCAGTAATACCCGATTTGCCCAGAAGGAAGTGCAGCGCGGGATCTTCCCCTTCGGTGGCGCCACGTTGCGCCTGCATCAAGTCGCCGGCTGGGGCAATGCGATGCGCTGGCTGCTGACCGGCGATGAATTCGATGCGCATGACGCGTTGCACCTGGGGTTGGTGCAGGAAGTCATGGCCAGCGAGGATCTGCTGCCGCGGGCGATTGAATTGGCAGAACGGATTGCCCGGCAGGCGCCGCTGGGGGTTCAGGCGACGTTGATGTCGGCCCGACAGGCGCGTTACGAAGGAGAAACGGCGGCGGCGCTGGGGTTGCCGCCGTTGGTGAAGAAGTTGCTGGCGAGTGAGGATGCCCGGGAAGGTGTGCGGTCGATGGTCGAGAAGCGACCGGGCGTGTTCAAAGGAGTTTGAGAGGTATGTCGTGAGCGATATCGCTTTCGCGGGCAAGCCACGCTCCTACAGGTTTTGTGCCGTTCGTCGGCAATGTGAACAACACAAAACCTTTAGGAGCGAGGCTTGCCCGCGAAGAGGCCCGCACAGACAACGACTTATGTTGCGGGGCGAATCGCCTTGATCAGCGACTGCAACGAATACCCCAGCCGCGGCGCCAGCCCTTCGGCCCGGGCGGTCAATCCGTCCATGTCCAGCTCCTGATCCAGCTCCGAAGGCACGATCAAAATCACGTTGCCCTCCTTCACCGGCAGCTCCCAGTAATGCCGGTGATAGAGCCCGCGCAACAACGCCGCGCCCAATGGCTTGCCGTCGTCGGTGGCCCACTGATTGATCACCAGCCAGCCGCCCGGATTCAAGCGTTTCTGACAGTTTTCCAGGAAGCTCCAGGCCAGATGCCCGACACCCGGACCGACATCGGTATAAAGGTCGACGAAAATCAGGTCTGCCGGTTCAGCGGTTTCGAGCAATTCCAGCGCATCGCCGACGCGAATGTACAGCCGCGGATCGTCATCCAGCCCCAGGTATTCGATGGCGAGACGCGGTACGTCGGGGCGCAGCTCGATGGCTTCGACATCTTCAAGCGGCAGAAACTCCAGGCACGCCTGGGTCAGCGTGCCGGCGCCGAGGCCGAGAAACAGCGCGCTTTCCGGCTGTTCGTGGCACAGCGCGCCAATCAGCATCGCCCGGGTGTAATCGTACTCGAGCCAGCTTGGGTCAGCCGTGAACACGCAGCTCTGTTCGATGGCATCACCGAACTCGAGAAAACGGTAATCGGCCACTTCCAGCACGCGAATCACGCCGAACTCATCCTGTACCTCGGCGAGCAGATGCTCGACGCGCTCCTCAGTCATTTCGTCTCCTGATCGTCGCCAGGCCCGGCAACGCGATAAACCGCAACATGAAGCGGCAAAGGCGCGATTGTCCGCGAAGCAAGCGGAACAGGTCACGCACTAATTTGCTGATAACATGAACGCCCGAGCGTAAAACAACCGAGACCGTGATGAGCCAACCCTGGAGCCCTGACAGCTGGCGCGCCCTGCCGATCCAGCAACAACCCCACTACCCCGACGCGGCGCATTTGCTGCAGGTCGAGCAAACACTGGCCAGCTATCCGCCGCTGGTGTTTGCCGGTGAGGCCCGGGAGTTGCGCCGTCAGTTTGCCCAGGTCACCCAGGGCCGTGCGTTTCTGTTGCAAGGCGGCGACTGCGCCGAAAGCTTTGCCGAGTTCTCCGCCGCAAAAATTCGCGACACCTTTAAAGTCCTGCTGCAAATGGCGATCGTCATGACCTTCGCCGCCGGTTGCCCGGTGGTCAAGGTCGGGCGCATGGCCGGCCAGTTCGCCAAGCCGCGCTCGGCCAACGACGAAACCATCGATGGTGTGACCCTGCCGGCCTACCGTGGCGACATCGTCAACGGCATCGGCTTCGACGAAAAAAGCCGCGTGCCGGACCCGGAGCGCTTGCTCCAGTCCTATCACCAGTCCACCGCCACCCTGAACCTGCTGCGTGCTTTCGCCCAGGGCGGTTTTGCCGACCTGCATCAGGTGCACAAGTGGAACCTGGATTTCATCGCCAACTCGGCACTGGCGGAAAAATACAGCCACCTGGCCGATCGCATCGATGAAACCCTGGCCTTCATGCGCGCCTGTGGCATGGACAGTTCGCCGCAACTGCGCGAGACCAGTTTCTTCACCGCCCACGAAGCCTTGCTGCTGAACTACGAAGAAGCCTTCGTGCGCCGCGACAGCCTGACCAACGATTACTACGATTGCTCGGCGCACATGCTGTGGATCGGTGATCGCACCCGTCAGCTCGACGGCGCTCACGTCGAATTCCTTCGGGGCGTGAACAACCCGATCGGGGTCAAGGTCGGCCCGAGCATGAACCCCGAAGACCTGATTCGCCTGATCGACGTGCTCAACCCGGACAACGATCCGGGCCGCTTGAACCTGATCGCACGCATGGGCGCGAACAAGGTCGGCGATCACTTGCCGGCGTTGATCCGCGCGGTGCAGCGTGAAGGCAAGCAAGTGCTCTGGAGCTCCGACCCGATGCACGGCAACACCATCAAGGCCAGCAGCGGCTACAAGACCCGCGACTTCGCGCAGATCCTCGGTGAAGTGAAGCAGTTCTTCCAGGTTCACGAAGCGGAAGGCAGTTACGCCGGCGGTATCCACATCGAGATGACCGGGCAGAACGTGACCGAGTGCATCGGCGGCGCGCGGCCGATTACTGAAGACGGGTTGTCGGATCGATACCACACCCATTGCGACCCGCGGATGAATGCGGATCAGTCGCTGGAGTTGGCGTTTTTGATTGCCGAGACCTTGAAACAAGTCCGCCGGTAAATCGCTTCGCGCCCTTCGCGGGCAAGCCTCGCTCCTACAGAATTGCGTTGTGTCTGTAGGAGCGAGGTTTGCCCGCGATGAGGCCAGCTCAATCACCGCCAATCTGCGCCAATGCCACCCGCAACCGCACCGCACTCGCCCGCGGGCAATTCAACTGGACCTGATCAAGCCCCAGCCAATCCGCCATCTGCCGCAGATTGAGCGCCAGCGCCAGCATCCCCGCCTCGTCCAGCCCCGGCTCTTCCTCATGCACGGCGTGCACCGCCAGCCGTCCCAGCGCTCGCTCGGCGCGCAAATCAACACGCGCGGCAATCCGTTCATTGTGCAAAAACGGCAAAACGTAATAGCCGTACACCCGTTTATCTTGCGGCGTGTAGATCTCCAATCGATAACGGAAATCGAACAATCGCTCGGTACGGCTGCGCTCCCAGATCAGCGAATCAAACGGCGACAACAGCGCACTGGACCCGACCTTGCGCGGCACTTTTGGCTCGGGCAAGCAATAGGCCGGTCGCCGCCAGCCCTGAACCTCGCAGGTCAGCAGTTCACCCGCCTCTACCAATTCCGCCAGACGCGGCCGGCTGTCTGCCGGGTTCAGACGAAAATAATCGCGCAGATCCTTTTCCGTGCCGACACCCAACGCCGTCGCGGCATGCAGCAATAGCCCACGCTGGGCCTCGGCCTCACTGAGCAATGGCTGTTGCAGGATGGCCGAAGGAATCACCCGTTCCGGCAGATCGTAAAGCCGCTCGAATCCACGGCGGCCGGCGACGGTCACTTCACCGGCGGCGAACAACCATTCCAGCGCATGTTTTTCAGCGCTCCAGTCCCACCATGGCCCGGCCCGCTCCTGACGGGTCGACAGGCTTCCGGCCCCCAGTGCACCGAGTTCCTGAACCGAGGCCAGCACCCGGCGAATCGTGTCCTGTTGCTCACGACCGAAACGCGCCAATTGCTGATAGATGTCTTCGCCGCGCGTCGCACGCTGCATGCGCCAACGCATCAAGGGGTACATCGACAGGGGCAGCAACGACGCTTCATGGCCCCAATACTCGAACAACGTGCGCCGACGGCCCTGACTCCAGGCGGCCTGATCGAGCAAATCGGATGAGTAGTTACCAAGACGGGAAAACAAGGGAAGGTAGTGCGAACGCACCAACGCATTGACCGAATCGATCTGCAGAATGCCCAGGCGTTCGATCAGCCGGTTGAGCTGAACCGGTTTGATCGCCGCTGGCGGTTGCCGCCCGTTGAACCCTTGGGCGGCCAGCGCCAGACGTCGAGCCTGTTTGAGGGTAAAGGACACTGTTGCGGGCATGAGCATCTCCTTGTCTGCTCGCAACCTACCTCACCGGGAAGGGAGTTGTGTAGCGATGGCCTCATCATTTATGCATCGGATCATCCCAGAACGGCCGAACCGATTCATGTTCCACATCTGCACGACTCACGCCGATGTCTTTCAGTGCTTCGTCGCTCAAGCTTGCCAGCAGTTCACGTTCACGGTGAAGTTCGTACCAGCGACTAAACTTGTGCAGCAGATCGGATACCGCGTGGATTGAGAATTTTTCTTCCGTTATATGTTCGTTATTACCTTTCATCTTGTTGCCCTCCTTTAGGGATGGCTCAAGTCTCGCCTCAGCGCTAAGATCAATCCAACGAATGTTTCTGATGGTAACCATCTCGGAGATTGATGGATGTCGGCGTACCCAAGTATCGATACTGACGTGCTGCGCACCTTTGTCGCCATCGCCGACCAAGGCGGTTTTACCCGCGCCGGTGAAATAGTCAACCGCACGCAGTCTGCGGTGAGCATGCAGATGAAGCGTCTGGAAGAAGACGTGTTGCAGCGCCAACTGTTCGAACGAGACGGACGACAGGTCAAACTGACCGCCGAAGGCCAGGTATTGCTGGGTTACGCGCGGCGCATCCTCAAACTCCACAGCGAAGTCTTCAATACCCTGCGCGAGCCGCACATGGTCGGCACCGTGCGCATCGGCACGCCTGACGACTACGTGATGCGTTTTCTGCCGGGGATCCTGTCGCGCTTCGCCAAGTTCTATCCGCTGATCCAGATCGAGGTTCACTGCGAATCATCAAAACAATTGTTGCAACGCCAGGACCTGGACTTGTCCATCGTCACCCGTGAGCCGGGCAGCGAGATCGGCCAGTTGCTGCGCAAGGAACGTTTCGTCTGGGCCGAAGCGCAATGCTTCAGCGCCCATGAGCAGACGCCGCTGCCCCTGGCGATGTTCAACAGTGATTGTTTCTGCAGGCTGTGGGCGTGCAATGCGCTGGACGCGATGGGCCGCGATTACCGCATTGCCTACAACAGTTCCAGCCTGTCGGCGTTGATGGCCGTGGTCAGTGCGGGCCTCGCGGTGACTGCGCAACTGGAAAGCCTGATCACACCGGACATGCGCATCCTCGGTGCTGCCGAGGACCTGCCGCTGCTGCCGGAAGCCAGCATCATGCTGGTGCGCAACCTGCACAACCCGTCACCGATCACCGAGTGCCTGGCCGAACACATCGTCGAAGGCTTCAAACTTTAAAAGCAAGCATCACCGCGCACAGTACCAGGAAGCCGCAGAACAACCCGCGCAATAGCCGCTCCGGCATGGCGTGGGCGATCTTCACGCCCCAGCTGATGCTCATCAAACCGCCGACGGCCAATGGCAAACCGATCATCCAGTCCACTTGATGATGCACCGCGTACGTCACCAGTGTGACGCCGGTGCTGGGCAGTGCCAGGGCCAGCGACAAGCCTTGGGCTACTACTTGGGTGGTGCCGAACACGCTGGTCAGCACCGGCGTCGCCACTACTGCCCCGCCCACTCCGAACAGCCCGCCCATGGTTCCGGATGCCGCGCCCAGCACACCCAGCCATGGCCAGGAATAACGCATCTGAGCAGAGGCCGGCGCGTTGGCGGTAAACATGCGCACCAGGTTGTAGGCCGTCAGGGCAATCAGGAACGCGACAAAGCCCACGCGCATGGTTTGCGCGTCGATGCCCACCGCCCAGATCGATCCGATCCAGGCGAAGCAAAACCCCATCGCCGCCAAGGGCAGCGCATGACGCATTTCGATGCGATTGCGTTGGTGGTACCGCCACAGCGCCAGCATTACGTTAGGCACGACCATGACCAACGCCGTGCCTTGGGCAATTTGCTGATCGAGACCGAACAGCACACCCAGCAACGGAATCGCGATCAAGCCACCGCCAATACCGAACAGCCCGCCGAGTGTTCCCAGGGCTGCGCCGAAGACCAGATACATCAAGAACTCAATCACAGGTGATTTTCCTTTTGTCAGGCTGATCATCCTACGCAGTCGACGCTGGCGGGGAAACGCACAGCAACGCACAATGGCTATGCCAACTTCGCATAAGCGCTGACACACCATGAACCCCAATCAATTGACCGAACAACTCGGACTGTTCCTCGATGTGCTGGAAACCGGAAGCTTTTCCGCTGCGTCCCGCCGGCATCCGCTGACGCCTTCGGCCGTGGCGCGGCGCATCGACAGCCTGGAAAGTGCGGTCGGTAGCCAGCTCTTCATCCGCAGCACCCACGCCGTGCGCGCGACGCCCGCAGGCCTTGCGTTTGCCGAGCGGGCGCGGCGGATTGTGACGGAATTGCGCTTGGCTCGGGCTGAAGCGGTGTCCCTGAGCAGCGCGCCGGAAGGCTTGATCCGCATCGATGCGCCAGCGGCGTTCGGCCGACGGCATCTGGCGCCGGTGATTGCCGACTTCCTGATGCTCTACCCCGGCCTCGACGTGCAATTGCATTTGATCGACAGTTTTGTCGACATGCAGGGGTTGAATCTGGGCAAGGTTGACCTGGTGCTGCGCGCCGGGCAAATGGCCGACACAAGGCTGGTGGCCACGCCGCTGGCGAGTATGGTGCGCATTGCCTGCGCCAGCCCCGAGTACCTGAAACGTCGTGGCGTCCCGACCGAACCCGCGCAGTTGATCGAACATGACGGCCTCGACTGGGACGGCCTGGCGCCACCTTTCGCCTGGCGCTTTGAACGCGACGGGCACATGCACTTGCATCGCCCGGCGCGCATCCGCATGAGTGCCAACAATGCCGAGGCACTGGCCTGCGGTGCATTGGCCGGACTGGGCATCGCGCATTTGCCGTCCTGGCTGGCCAGCGAGTACCTGTTACGCGGCGAGCTACTGCCGCTGTTTTGTGAAAACGGCCTGCCCCCCGCGGAATCCACCGGCATCTATGCGTTGCGACTGTCGCAACAACCCAATTCGCGCAGCCGCCTGCTTCTGGAATACCTGAAAACCCGCTTCAGCCCCATTCCACCGTGGGACCTGGCGCTGCAAAACACCCTGGACCGGCACTAGTCCAGAATTGTCTGGTGCATTAAAGATTCGTCCGCTAGATTCATGACGATCACTGACCAAGGCTTTGAAATGACCACCGAGCGCAACACCCCGGATAACTGCGATGACCTGCTGCTGGATAATCAGGCTTGCTTCGCCCTGCATTCCACCTCGCTGCTGATGACCAAGGTGTACAAGCCGCTGCTGCAAGCGCTGGGCCTGACCTACCCGCAGTATCTGGCGATGATGGTGTTGTGGGAGCGTGACGGGCTGACTGTAGGCGAAATCAGCACGCGACTGCTGACAGACCCCGGCTCACTGACACCCTTGCTCAAACGCCTGGAGGCCGAGGGATTGCTCAGCCGCACTCGCAGCCGTGAGGATGAACGGGTGGTGATTGTCGAGCTGACCGAACAGGGGCGCGCATTGCGGGAGAAGGCGCGTGGTATTCCCCAATGCATCCTCGGTGCAAGCGGAATGACACTTGAGCGGCTGCAGAAACTTCAAGCGGAGCTGCAAGCGCTGCGCAGCCATCTCCAAGACAGCCTTTAACCTTCAAACCACTTAGATCCCCTGTGGGAGCGGGCTTGCTCGCGAAGGCGGTGCGTCAGTCGACAAAAATGTTGCCTGATCCATCGCTTTCGCGAGCAAGCCCGCTCCCACATTTATTTTGCAGTGTTACTGCCGACCCCCGTTTCTTCCTTCGAAAAAAATTTCCGCTGAAAAATCCTGCCGCGACTGCTCTAAATCAATACCTCCAACCCGCGCTTCCTTCCAATCCAAAACTTTTTCAAAAATTTATCTTGCGCGCTAAATATTCGCGCGATACATTCATCTCGCACTTACTTAGCGCGCAAACATTTAGCGCAAACAAATCAGACCCGAACGAGGCTAACACCATGCAAACTCTCTACACCGCAATCGCAACCTCCACTGGCGGCCGTGACGGTCGTGCGGTTTCCAGTGACAACATCCTCGACGTCAAACTCGCTACCCCGAAAGAACTCGGTGGTGCCGGCGGCGCAGCGACCAACCCTGAGCAACTGTTTGCAGCCGGCTACTCCGCCTGCTTCATCGGCGCGCTGAAATTCGTCGCCAGCCAGACCAAACGCAGCATCCCGAACGACGCGTCGATCACCGCCCATGTCGGCATCGGCCAAATCCCTGGCGGCTTCGGTCTGGACATCGACTTGCACATCAGCCTACCGGGCCTTGAACAAGCCGACGCGCAAAGCCTGGTCGAGGCGGCCCACCAAGTCTGCCCGTACTCGAACGCGACCCGTGGCAACGTCGATGTGCGTCTGCACGTGACCGTCTAACCGCTGACTACCCGGCCCGAACAGGAAACGAACATGAACACTTTCAGCAAAGTCTTGACCGGTACCCTTCTCGCTTTATCCATCAGCAACGCGTTTGCAGGCGATGGGGTTGAACACAACACCCAGGCGTTCCTCGATGTGCTGAATGCCGGCACTGGCAAACCGATGGAGCAACTCACTCCCAAAGAAGCCCGCGCCGTATTGGTGGGTGCTCAAGCCGGGGTGAAACTGACACTGCCAAAAGCCGATGTCAGCGAGAAGACCATTCAAGTCGACGGCCAACCGCTCAGCCTGACCATCGTCCGGCCGGCCGGGGTCAAAGGCGAGCTGCCGGTGTTCATGTTCTTCCACGGCGGAGGCTGGGTGCTGGGAGACTTCCCGACCCACGAACGTCTGGTTCGCGACCTGGTGACGGGCTCGGGTGCGGCGGCGGTGTTCGTCAATTACACCCCGTCGCCGGAAGCGCATTACCCGGTGGCGATCAATCAGGCATACGCGGCGACGAAATGGGTGGCCGAGCACGGTAAAGAGATCAACGTCGACGGTAAACGCCTGGCCGTGGCCGGCAACAGCGTCGGTGGCAACATGGCGGCCGTGGTTGCGCTGATGGCTAAAGACAAGGGCACGCCGGCGATCAAGTTCCAGGTATTGCTGTGGCCGGTGACCGATGCGAACTTCGAAACAGCGTCGTATAACCAGTTTGCCGAGGGGCACTTCCTCACCAGAAACATGATGAAGTGGTTCTGGGACAACTACACCACCGACGCCAAGCAGCGTAACGAGATCTACGCCTCACCGCTGCGGGCCACCACCGCGCAATTGAAAGGCTTGCCGCCTGCGCTGGTGCAGACGGCCGGTGCCGATGTGTTGCGCGATGAGGGTGAAGCTTATGCGCGCAAGCTGGATGAGGCTGGCGTGCCGGTTACGTCGGTTCGTTACAACGGCATGATCCATGACTACGGTTTGCTCAACGTGGTGAGCCAGGTTCCAGCAGTACGCTCCGCGATGCTGCAGGCCTCTGAAGAATTGAAGCAGTATTTGAAATAACACCGCCCCCTGTAGGAGCGAGGCTTGCCGCGAAGGCGGCCTGTCATTCAACATCATTGTCGACTGACACGACGCCTTCGCGGGCAAGCCTCGCTCCTACAGGGACAGTGTGTTTCAGACAGCCACAAAAAAGCCCGACTCAATGGTCGGGCTTTTTCATTCCTCAAGCGGTGCTTATTTAGCACGGCCTTTGTAGGAACCGCCTTCGCGGGTATCGATCTCGATCATGTCGCCGATTTCGATGAAATCAGCAACCGACAGCTCGGTACCGTTCTTCAGTTTGGCAGGCTTCATCACCTTGCCGGAAGTGTCGCCGCGAGCGGAACCTTCGGTGTAGTCAACCTGACGCACGATGGTGGTCGGCAGCTCTACGGAAACCAGACGCTCTTCGAAGAAGATCGCTTCGCAAACATCGGTCATGCCTTCTTCAACGAAAGGCAGAACGGCTTCGATGTCTTCAGCGTTCAGCTCGTACATGGTGTAGTCGGTGGTGTCCATGAACGTGTAGGTGTCGCCGCTGATGAAGGACAGGGTCGCTTCTTTGCGGTCGAGGATTACGTCGTCCAGTTTGTCGTCGGCGCTGTAAACGATCTCGGTCTTGTAACCGGTCAGCAGGTTTTTCAGCTTGGTCTTCATGATCGCGCTGTTACGACCGGATTTGGTGAATTCAGCTTTCTGAACCAGCCAAGGATCGTTTTCGAGACGGATCACGGTACCGGGTTTCAGTTCTTTACCAGTTTTCATTGCGAATATCCGAATTTGGATGGGATTTACAAAAATCTAGGCCGCGTATCATATCCAATTTACATAAAACTGTACCAGCGCTGCGGCAAGATCGGCCTGCAAGGCCTGTTCCAGACACCACGCCTCGGCGTGTTTTTGCAGCTCCGGCCAGTGTTTGCGGGTGGCCAGCCAGTGGTCGGACATATTAAGGCCTGCATTCCACGCACGCCAAAGACCGCTGATCGCCTCTCGGGCAGGCTCGGACAGGCCTTGGGTGTACAGCGTGAGGAAGGCGTCGAGCTTGTCCAGATGGATATCTTCGTCCTGCTGATAGATGTGCCAGAGCAGCGGCCGCCCTGCCCATTGCGCGCGGACAAAGGAATCTTCGCCGCGCACGGCGTTGAAATCGCAGCACCAGAGCAGGTGGTCGTACTGATCCTGTCGGACGAACGGCAGGACTTGCACGGTCAGTTCGCCGCGCACGTGTAACGCGCCGGCCGTCAGTTGACCGACGCCGAGCCAGCGCTCGACATCCCCGAGAATCCGGCTTTCGGGCACCAGTAGATGCGTGGGATTCGAATCGGCGGCCATCACGTCCAGCCAACTGGCCAATCCGCTATTTTCGTAAGCAAACAACGAGATCAGTTGAGCGTTCGGTGCACGATCAATCCCCAGGCCTTGCAGGAATTCTCGCTGGGCTTCGGGGTTTTGCTGAAACTGCCTGCGACGGTCAAGCAATCCACTTTCACGCAGCAAGCCACCCGTGCCTTTCTGAAATCCCGGAAAGAAGAAGTACTTCTGCACGCTCTTGTACTTCACCGACGGCAAACCGTGACAGCCGATCACCCAGTCTTCGGCGCTCAAGTAGTCGAGGTTCATCCACAGCGGCGGCTTTTCCCGCGAGGCCATGGCGTCCATGTAGGCGCTCGGCAACTGGCAGGCGAACGCAGCGATCACGACATCGGCAGCTTCAGCGGGTTGCCATTCAGCGGCCCACTGACGCACCTCGACACCCTGCTGCCATTGCTGCGCGGCGCTGATGTCGATCTCAGGACAGATACGTTCGAAGGCCCGCAGGTCATCGACCCACAAGCGCACCGTCACGGCATGTTCGGCCACCAGCTGTCGGGCCAGGCGCCAGGTCACGCCGATGTCGCCAAAGTTGTCGACCACGGTGCAAAAAATATCCCAGCGCCAGCGGTTTTTCACTTGAGGCACTTGAGGCAATTCAGGCATTCCAGGCTCCCGTTGGCAAAGGCGCCGATTGTCCGCATAAATTACCTCGCGCAGAAGAGCCGACGGCGATTAATCTTCGTGCGACAATCGCCACTCGCCCGCGACCACCCGCCAGGAGGCAGCCATGCCCTACCGTCCCAACCCGCGCCGCCCGTTGCCGATTCAGCTCAATGCGCTGCAATTGACCGGCAGCATTGCCCTCGGTCTGTGGCTTGGATTCCTCGCAATCGCGCTGACTTGCTGGCTCGCCTCGCGCCTGCTGTTCAGCGAGCAACTCGCGCCCGTCGCCGCCGCGGTGGAGCAACTGGCCAAGCCGCCGGTGGTGGTGCAACCGGTGCCGGACATCCCGCCGCAGAGCCCGCTGTTCGAACAGTACGAAGAGAACCTGCGCAAGAACGAGCAGCAACAACGAATGGATCAGGCTCGCAGCACCAGCCGCAATCTGTCCAATCCGAAATGCCAGTTCTGGCTGCAACAGGACCAGACCGCGCCGAGCGAAAAAAGCCGCGCCAACGTCCTGCAATTCTGCGACTGATCATGAATAAGCAAACCGTCCACCAGTTGATTATCGACAAGCTTCGGATCGATCTCGACATCGCCGAGCGTGCCGCGCAGACCGCTTACGAAACCGCGACCCACGAAGAAAACATCGCCGAAAACAAGTACGACACCCTGGGCCTGGAGGCGTCTTATCTCGCGGCCGGACAGGCCAAACGCGTGGAAGAAATCAGGCAGTCACTGACGCTGTGCCAGAACCTGACCTTGCGTCCTTATGACGAACAACGCGGCATCGAAGTCGGCGCCCTGCTCGGTCTGGAGGACGAAAAGGGTCGTGAGCAATGGCTATTTCTGGCCCCGGACGCGGCGGGTCTGAAAGTCGACATGGTGGGTCAAATGATCACCGTCATCACCCCTCGCTCGCCGCTGGGCAAAAGCCTGCTGGGCAAGTTCGAAGGGGACGAAGTGGAGATTCTGGTGGCGGGCGCTCGGCAACAGTTTGCTGTCACCGAGGTGATTTAAGCGGATTAATGGACCGGCAGTTCGACGCCGTCGAACAGCTCTTCCAGTTCCTGCTTGTTGTGGCACTGAATGGCCTTGGCCATGACTTCACGGGTCAGGTGCGGCGCGAACTTCTCGATGAAGTCGCACATGAAACCACGCAGGAAGGTGCCGCGACGGAAACCGATTTTGGTGATGCTGGATTCGAACAAGTCGCTGGCATCGAGCATGACCAGGTCGCTGTCGAGTTTGGCATCGACCGCCATTTTCGCCACGATGCCCACGCCCAGTCCCAGGCGAACATAAGTCTTGATCACGTCGGCGTCGGCGGCGGTGAACACCACTTTCGGTGTCAGGCCACGATGGCTGAAGGCTTCGTCGAGTTTTGAACGGCCGGTGAAACCGAACACGTAGGTCACGATCGGGTATTCGGCCAAGGCTTCGAGGGTCAGCTTTGACAGCTTGGTCAGCGGATGACCCTGGGGCACGACCACGCAGCGGTTCCAGCGGTAGCACGGCATCATCACCAGGTCACCGAACAATTCCAGCGCTTCGGTGGCGATGGCGAAATCCACGGTGCCGTCAGCGGCCATTTCGGCGATTTGCATCGGCGAACCCTGGTGCATGTGCAGGGCAACATCCGGGTACTGCTTGATGAAATTGCTGATCACCGGCGGCAAGGCATAACGTGCCTGAGTGTGCGTGGTGGCGATCGACAGGGTGCCTTTCTTCTCGTTGGAGAATTCCTGGGCGATCTGCTTGATGCTTTCAACCTTGCGCAGGATCTCACCGGCGGTGGTGATGATGCGCTCGCCGGCCGGAGTGACGCGGGTCAGGTGCTTGCCGCTGCGGGCAAAAACCTCGACGCCCAATTCGTCTTCCAGCAGGCGGATCTGTTTACTGATGCCCGGTTGCGAGGTGTAAAGGCTTTGGGCTGTAGCGGAAACGTTGAGGTCGTGGTGCGCCACTTCCCAGATGTAGCGCAGTTGTTGAAGCTTCATATGAATCCCTCAAAGCAAGGTAGACGCCACGGGCATCAGCGACGGTATATAACTATATTAATGGTTTGAAGAATAAATCTAGAACTTTTTTGTCAAATTGCCACTATTCGTGTTCTAGCGATCCCCTTGGCGACGACGTTCAACTAGTGGCACCAGATAAACCGGTACCCGAGACAGTTGCAACACCCGCGCAGCGGTCCTGCCCAGAGGCGTTTCCGCGCCAGCACCATGGCTATGACTACCTACGATCAACAAATCCACGGAGAGTTTCTGCGCCTGGTCGAGAATCACCTGCGACGGGTCGCCTTGCAGCACCCGCACCGCTTGAATCCGCTCCAGGTCCTGCTCCCCTTCATCCCCCAACTCTTCACGAAAGCTGTCGAGTACCCGCTGCTCGATATTGGCGATCACCGTACTCAGGCCCTGACTGTGAAACTCGTTCAAGGCCTGCTCGTCGAGATAACTCTGAAGCACCGATTCGGCAAACAGGCCCATCGGTTCAACCGCGTGCACCACATACAAGTCGGCATTGAATGTCCGCGCCAACGCCAGGGCATGCTGCATCACCAACGGTGCATACAGACCGAGGTCAGTGGCATACAGCATCGAACGAATCATATGACCTCCTCGCGTGCCAACATGGCGGAGATTTGATTCAGCTTAGCAGTGCCTAGGCGAGTACGACGGCCCGCGTAACGCGTTGAACCGTGGGCTTAAACCTTTTGCTCGTTGCTTATGCCATGCGGCACGTGACCGGTGGCGACCACTTCGCGAGCCAGCTCGCAATGGCCGGCCTGATCGTCGAAAAACACGTCGGCGGCAAACGCTTCGAGAAACGCCGACTTGGTCAGGCCGCCCAGAAACAGCGACTCGTCCAGTCGAATATCCCACTCGCGCAGCGTACGGATCACCCGCTCATGGGCCGGCGCCGACCGTGCCGTCACCAGGGCGGTGCGGATCGGACAAGCGTCATCGGGAAACTCGCGTTGCAACAGATTCAGGGCGGCGAGGAAGCCTTTGAACGGCCCTCCGCGCAAAGGCTCCCGGGCCGATTCACGCTCGCTGGCCTGAAACGCTTCCAGGCCGCCGGACTGATAGATACGCTCGGACTCGTCGGAAAACAGCACCGCATCACCGTCGAACGCAATGCGCAATTCATCGCTGGCTGCACGGCTGGCACCGCCCGACAAAATGGTGGCTGCGGCGAACCCGGCGTCCAGCGCGCTGCGCACGTCTTCGGCGTGGGTGGAGAGAAACAGATCGCAGCCAAAGGCCTTGAGGTACGGATAGGGACTGCGTCCGCCGACAAACGCCGCACGGGAAATCGCCAGGCCGTAATGATCAATCGAGTTGAATACGCGCAGGCCGGTGTCAGCGCTGTTGCGCGACACCAGGATCACCTCGACCCGGGCGCGACCGAGGCTCGCGTTCAGGTTCAGGAGTTTTTCCACCAAGGGAAACGCATCCCCGGGCTCGAGGATTTCGTCTTCGTGTTCAATCTGATATTGCCGGTAGGCCTCGACGCCGCTCGACAGATAGACCTTGTGACTTTCGCTCAGGTCGAACAGCGCTCGCGACGAAATCGCCAGCACCAGTTTGTCGTCAATCGTCTTTGCCATGCCCTTCCCCCTCAGGTTGATCGACTTATGTGTTGCGTCGATCGATAAAACTCAAGCTGCGATACAAGGCTTCGATTCGCGGCAATTCACACCCCGCCGCTTTGGCCGCCGCCAGAGGCCGCGCATAAATCGCCTGCAATTCCAGCGGTCGTTTGTGCAGGAAATCGTGGTACATGCTCGGCCAATAGTCGGGCATTTTCTCGGTCACCTTGAACAGATGTTCGGCATACCCGGCCGGAATGTCGTGACCGCAGGCGATGCCCCCCTGAACCACTTCGGCCATCAGCGCCTGTATCAGTTCCCGGCTGTCGACATCGGCCATTAACGGCGTGGTGCTGGCCCCGAGCAGAACCGAGAGGCCGTTGTAAGGGATATTCCAAACCAGTTTTTGCCAGCGTGCCTGGTGCAGGTTCGGCATGGCCTGGGAGTCGATGCCGGCCGCGCGGAACAATCCGGCGCCCTCCTCGACAATCGCCATTCGCGTCGGTTGATCGGCTGCCGGACCGCTGTGGTAGCCGACATTCACCGCACCGAGTGCTTGATGGGTAATGACGCCAGGCCCTTCGCGATGGACGCAGATAAAACACAGCCCGCCGAGCAAGTGCAGGGAATCGGGAAGCAACTCACGCAAGCTGTCTTCGACGTCCAGGCCATTTTGCAGGAGCAGGACTTTGGCATTCGGCGCGGCGGCCTGGATGATGGCGGGCGCCAGGTCCGCGTTGCTGGTGGTTTTCGCACCGACCAGCAACCAGTCACAAGGCGGCATGTCTTCGGCCGACGAATAGGCCTGGACCGGATTCAATGTCAGCGCACCGTGCACCGCGCTGTCGACTTGCAACCCGCGTTCGGCCACCGCTGCAAATTCACTGCGCAACAAAAAGTGCACATCAAAACAGGCTCGCGCCAGCATCACCCCGTAGAACCCGCCGATCGCGCCGGTTCCGATAATACCGATGGTCGGTTTGGCAACTGCCCCCATCATGGCAACTCCTCTGCATGTCGACTGAGCGCCTGGCGCACGGCTTCGTTGAGCCCGGTGCTGGTCAGGCGCGACTGTACTGGCCCGAAAAATTCGCCGTCGCGCACCACAAACAGCGCCGGCAAATGAAAAACCTGATAACGCTCGACCACACCGCCATTGTCCCCGGCATCGATCCAGCACAGCCGGTCGATCGCCAGTTCGAGCCGTGGCAATTGCTCACGGGCAAATCGGCAACTGGCACAGCCGACACTGGTGAAAATCACCAGCGACACACCGCTCATCGTCAGCAGCCGTTGGTCGGCGTCGAAATCGGTCAGTTCCAATTCGACCACTATACTGGGGGAAACAATGTCAAATGGCCGACACATGGAGTCTGTGTTCATGGGACGTTTTCTACCTCACCCTGACGATGTGCCCGTCGAATTAACGTTGCTCAAGCATGAGTGCATTTCGCGGCAACGGCTGCACACTATCAGCCTCGGCGGCATGGCTTGCAATTACCACCGCGCCTGGCGCCACGGTACGGCGCTGGAAGTGCGCATGCCAACCTTGAATCCGGATTTGCGCTATCTGGGCTATGTGGCCTGGTGCCTGCGACGCAAGCGCGGCTATCTGGTGGGCATTGCCTTCGTCGACGAACAGATGCTGTTCAGTGCGCGAATGGGCGAGCAGGTTTGCCAGATCGAACGTTATTGCCGCCTGCGTGACGCACACGAAGACCTGCAAGATATTCAGGCCCTGGCCCTCGACTGGGTCCAACAGCATGCCGACGAGTTCTCTCACGACACGGTTCGCAAGGCATTTGCACAGCCTGCGCTGGGTTAGGCGACGTTCCCAATTAGTGAGAATGCCTCTAAAACCGGTGTCTGCCCATTGTCGAGCAGGCGCGTAACGCGCTAAGGTTCGGCTCCCCGACGCGCTTAATTTGCTGTGCTCCGCCGCGCGGGTTCGCTGGCGGCCGGCACCCGTGACCTGACGAGTAAACGATGGCTGATTTACCGATCAACGACCTAAACGTCGCCTCCAACGAGACCCTGATCACTCCCGATCAGCTCAAGCGTGATATCCCTCTGAGCGATGCTGCCCTGCGCACCGTCACCAAGGGTCGCGAAGTCATTCGCAACATTCTTGATGGCACCGACCACCGCCTGTTCGTCGTGATCGGGCCTTGCTCGATCCACGACATCAAGGCGGCCCACGAATACGCCGAGCGCCTGAAAGTGCTCGCCGCCGAAGTGTCCGATACCCTGTATCTGGTCATGCGCGTGTATTTCGAGAAGCCACGCACCACGGTCGGCTGGAAAGGCTTGATCAACGACCCGTACCTGGACGACTCCTTCAAGATTCAGGACGGTCTGCACATCGGTCGTCAGTTGCTGCTGGACCTGGCCGAGATGGGCCTGCCGACCGCCACCGAAGCCCTCGATCCGATCTCCCCGCAATACTTGCAGGACCTGATCAGCTGGTCGGCCATCGGCGCGCGCACCACCGAATCCCAGACTCACCGTGAAATGGCCTCCGGCCTGTCCTCGGCCGTCGGCTTCAAGAACGGCACCGATGGCGGCCTGACGGTGGCGATCAACGCCCTGCAGTCGGTTTCCAGCCCGCACCGTTTCCTGGGCATCAACCAGGAAGGTGGCGTGTCGATCGTCACCACCAAGGGCAACGCCTACGGTCACGTGGTATTGCGCGGCGGCAACGGCAAGCCGAACTACGATTCGGTCAGCGTCGCGCTCTGCGAGCAAGCGCTGAACAAGGCGAAGATCAAGCCGAACATCATGGTCGATTGCAGCCACGCCAACTCCAACAAGGACCCGGCCCTGCAACCGCTGGTGATGGAGAACGTCGCCAACCAGATCCTCGAAGGCAACCAGTCGATCATCGGCCTGATGGTCGAGAGTCACCTGAACTGGGGCTGCCAGGCTATCCCGAAAGACCTCGCCGACCTGCAATACGGCGTGTCGATCACCGATGCCTGCATCGACTGGTCTGCGACCGAAAACACCTTGCGCAGCATGCACGCCAAGCTCAAGGATGTACTGCCGAAACGCGCTCGCACCTGATCACGTTTTGCCAGACAAAAAAACGCCGGGCTTAAACCCGGCGTTTTTTTATGCGTTCGTTTCTTCGAGCGTTACTGGCTCAGCTTGGCAGCATGCCGCTGGTGGCGCTCCATGTAGCGCTCGACGTAGGAGCACGATGGAATGACGGTGTAACCCATTTCTTCAGCGTACTGCAGCGCCTGCTCGGTCAATGCCGCCGCGATGCCGCGACCACGCAACGCGTTGGGCACGAAGGTGCGATAGATATCCAGGGTCTGTTTCCCCAGATCCATATAGGTCAGGTAGGCACGATGACCGTCCACACTGGTCTCGAACTGATGACCAGCCTGGTCATGGTGGATGGACAACGCCTCGCTCATCACTACTCCTCGCGGGTCTTGAATTCTGACCCCTACCTTACCGATGTTTTTCCGGCGAAGGAACATCTACGCCACCCCGTGCCTGAATGGACAACGAGAAGAGCTGCACCGATCTCGCGCAACCTGGCACGTATCAAATAGTAGGCACCATTGGCAGAAATGCTCAAGGTACGCTCGTCATTGCGCTCAGGTGGCGGGTGCTGCTCCGGGTGACGCAGGGACGGCTCGACCGAAGATATCCGCGGGTCGATAGCCTGAACATTGCCGGATGTTGAGACTTAAGACGAACGCGCGCTCTTAAAGTCACCATCAAGATGGATAAAGATTATGAGAGCCACGGCGCAGAATCCGAACAAAAGTATGGACGAATCCATATAGACAGACTTTAGCCAAGATTGAGAAAAACAGCGGTGAGTGCACGGAACTTTTTTTCGGCGGCTCGCTCAGCTCGGGCCTCCCAGCTGGATATTTTTTAAACAATGCAGTTAAAAGTTGCTCGAAAAAGAATCAACGCCTACAATTTTTTTGCTTCTTGCTACACGTCAGTTTACTTACTAGAAGTAATGGGTAGTATGTACGCCGGCTATTTCCTCACTCTGAGGAGACAGCTACTTAATAGAAAGTCCTTGAAGGGGAACACGATGAACAACGTTCTGAAATTCTCTGCTCTGGCTCTGGCCGCAGTTCTGGCTACCGGTTGCAGCAGCGTATCGAAAGAAACCGAAGCACGTCTGACTGCTACTGAAGACGCAGCTGCTCGCTCCCAGGCTCGTGCAGACGAAGCTTACCGTAAAGCTGATGAAGCTCTGGCTGCTGCTCAAAAAGCACAACAGACTGCTGACGAAGCTAACGAGCGTGCTCTGCGCATGCTGGAAAAAGCTAGCCGCAAGTAATAGTCCTTCGGGATTGTTATCAAGCCGACCCATTTATGGGTCGGCTTTTTTATTGCCTGGTGTTTCCTGCCGGCAATAAAAAACCCGCCGGCGCGGCCTGCGTCGGCGGGTTCTTTTCAAGCCTTACTGCAGTGGGTCGATCGGCGCACTCGTCACCATCGGCGCGGAAGTGTTCGGCACGCCGATTTCCACCGGCAGGCCATCTTCGGCGGCAACGACGTCGCGGACCACGTCCCAGTTCATGCGCAGGTTATTGGTGATGTCCTCACGCTTGAGCATCGCGTTGATCACCGCTGTGTGCTTGTCGACCACAGAAGGGTTGCCCTTGTCGTCCAGTGGGGTGTGCGCTTCCAGATACACCTTGCCGCCACTGACGCCGAATTTGTACGGATCGCTGAGGATGCGTACCGACGTACCGACCGGCACCATGCCCGCCATTTCCAGCACGTTGTTGTTGAACATGCGGAAGCAGCCGTGGCTGGTGCGCATGCCGATGCCGAACTTCTTGTTCGAACCGTGGATCAGGTAGCCCGGCGTGCCGAGTGTGAACTTGAACGGCCCCAGCGGGTTATCCGGGCCGGCCGGCACAACGTTCGGCAGCGGATCGCCATCAGCGGCGTGTTCGGCCTTGATCGACGCTGGAGGGGTCCAGGTCGGGTTCGGCGTCTTGGCAATGATGCTGGTGTGGGCAATCGGCGAGCCCCAGCCTTCACGACCGATACCCAGCGGGAAGGTGTACACCACGTTCCGGCCTTTCGGGTAGTAGTAGAGGCGGTACTCGGCCAGGTTGATGACAATACCTTCACGCGGGCCCGGCGGCAGGATGAAGCGCGTCGGCAGGACGATCTCGGTGCCTGCGCCCGGCAACCATGGATCGACGCCAGGGTTGGCCGCAACCATCTCCGAGTAACCCAGATCGTAAGTGGTGCCGAGGTCGGCGAAGGTGTCTTCGTACTTGGCCTTGATCACTTGCACCTGGCCGACGATGTCTTCACCGGGCGGTGGCAGGGGCAGCTCCAATGCGGCTACGGGGCCCGCCACACAAAGGGCGGCAAGAGACAGGCAGCGGGTGACGGCAGGAAAACGCGGCAACATCCGGAAAATCCTTCGCATGATCGACAAGGGTATAAAAACGCGATTGTACACCGGCCTCCGGAATTTCGGGGAGTTGGCCGATAGCAAGCTATCTTTGACGCTTTACAGCTCGAATCGCAATTCTGGCCAGATCGGCGAGGTGCCGCGTTTCTGCGATTCGAGGATGGCCCGGCACAGCGAACACAGGCGCTGGTCCTGGAATACCCGGCGGTCGACACTCGACCAGCGCGGTTGCGCGGGCAGCAGGCTGCCGCACAAGGTTCGATCGGCCGAACCGCCCAGTTCCAGCTGACGAGTCACCAGATGCACCCGCACTTCCTGGCAGGCGAACAGATCCAGCTGTTCGTCAGGCTCGATCAGTTGGTAGGCAAAAAGGGACCAGGCAGGACGCGGCATCGGGGGCTCCAAATCGGGGGCGCCACCTTAGCCGAAACACCGCCGCTAGAAAAGCGTCAAAGCAGCGGTTTCAGTGTCGGCCAGACATTTTCCAGCAACTTGTCCTGAGCGCCCGCAGCCGGGTGCAATCCGTCGGCCTGCATCAGGTCAGGATGGCCGCCCACGCCGTCGAGAAAAAACGGCACCAGCGGGATGTTTTTCTCCTCGGCCAGCGCGCTATAGACCTTCGCAAAGGCCTCGGTGTAACGAACGCCGTAGTTGGGTGGCAACTGCATGCCGAGCAAAAGCACCTTGGCGCCACTGTTCCTGGAGCTGTCGATCATCGACGCAAGGTTTTGTTGCAAATTAGCTGGGGGCATTCCGCGCAGGCCGTCATTGCCTCCCAACTCGAGGATCACCAGCTCAGGCTTATGCTCTGCAAGCAGCGCGGGCAGGCGCGCCTGGCCTCCGGCACTGGTGTCGCCACTGATGGAGGCGTTGACCACCTTATCGTCGAAACCTTCGCGCTTGAGCCGTTGCTCAAGCAACGAGACCCACCCCAAGCGGGTATCCAGGCCGAAACCGGCGCTGATACTATCGCCAACGATCAGGACTGTACCCGCCGCTGCGTTCTGGGCCATGCACATCAAGGCCAGGCCAGCACTCAAAAACCACACTCGCATCGGATTCTCCATGGGCGCAAGCATTCTCACCGCGAAGAACCTCAGCAAAGTGGTTCCCAGCGCGGAAGGTGAACTGACTATCCTGCACGAACTCAGCCTGGAACTGAACAAGGGTGACAGCCTGGCCATCGTCGGCGCCTCCGGTTCCGGCAAATCCACCCTCCTGGGCCTGCTCGCCGGCCTCGACCTGCCGAGCAGCGGTGAAGTCACCCTCGCCGGCCAGGGCCTGAGCAATCTCGATGAAGACCAGCGCGCGCGCATTCGGGCCGAGCATGTGGGTTTTGTGTTTCAGTCCTTTCAACTGCTCGACAGCCTCAACGCGCTGGAAAACGTCATGCTGCCGCTGGAACTTGATGGCCGCAAAGACGCCCGCGAGCGTGCGACTCAATTGCTCCAGCGCGTCGGCCTCGGCCAGCGCCTGACCCACTCGCCGCGCCAGCTCTCCGGTGGCGAACAACAGCGCGTGGCGATTGCCCGTGCGTTTGCCGCCGAACCCGATGTGCTGTTCGCCGACGAACCCACCGGCAACCTCGACAGCCACACCGGCGAGCGCATCAGCGACTTGCTGTTCGAACTCAACCAGGAACGCGGCACGACCCTGGTGCTGGTGACCCACGACGAACGCCTGGCACATCGCTGCCGGCGCCTGATCCGCCTTGAAGCCGGCCTGCTGGTCGCCCCTCTGGAGCCTTGATGGCACGCCTGCCGCTGTTGCGCCTGTTCAGCCTTGCCATCCGCCAACTCCTGCGCGATGCCCGTGCCGGTGAGCTGCGCGTGTTGTTCTTCGCCCTGGTGGTCGCCGTGGCGGCGAGTACCGCCATCGGCTACTTCGGCGCCCGTCTGAATGGCGCCATGATGTTGCGCGCCACTGAGTTTCTCGGCGCCGACCTGTTGCTTGAAGGCAGCTCTCCCGCGCGGCCGGAACAGATCAAAAGCGGCACGGAACTGGGACTCGAACACGCTCAAGTGGTGGAGTTCTCCAGTGTCATCGCCACCGACAACGGCATTCAGCTGTCCAGCATCAAGGCAGCCGACGACGTTTATCCACTGCGAGGCGAACTGAAAAGCGCGCCGGCCCCCTTCGCCCCGGAGGAAACGGGTGGTGGACCAAAACCGGGTGAAGCCTGGGTCGAAGCGCGACTGCTGACCGCGCTCGACCTGAAGATCGGCGACAGCATCGATGTCGGCCTGCGCACTCTGAAACTGGCGCGCGTCCTGACCTACGAACCGGACCGTGCCGGCAATTTCTACAGCTTGACACCGCGGGTGCTGATCAACCTCAGCGACCTCGCTGCGACCGGCGTGGTGCAACCGGGCAGCCGGGTCAGTTACCGCGAACTTTGGCGCGGCAAAGCCGAGGCGCTGGAAACCTACCGTCAACTGATCAAACCCGGCCTGGCTGCCAACCAGCGCATACAGGATGCTCGCGACGGTAACCGGCAGATCGGCGGCGCCCTGGGCAAGGCCGAGCGTTACTTGAACATGGCCAGTCTGGTGGCGGTTCTGCTGTCCGGCGTGGCTGTGGCGCTGTCGGCGACGCGCTTCGCCACCCGCCGCTTCGATGCCAGTGCCTTGCTGCGTTGCCTGGGCCTGTCGCGCCGGGAAACCATGGTGCTGTTCAGTTTGCAACTGACGGTGCTCGGCCTGCTCGCCAGCCTCGGCGGCGCCCTCCTCGGCTGGCTCGCACAGCTGGGATTGTTCGCGTTGCTGCATGATTTGTTGCCGACCGATGTGCCTCCGGGCGGCCTGTTTCCCGCCATCGCCGGGATCGGCACCGGACTGGTGGCCTTGGCCGGTTTTGCCCTGCCACCCCTGGCCGCTCTCGGTCGAGTGCCACCGCTGCGGGTTTTGCGTCGGGACATGCTGCCGATTCCGTCCAGCACCTGGATGGTCTATGGCGCCGCCTTGGGCGCCCTCGGTCTGATCATGTGGCGTCTGAGCCTCGACCTGGTGCTGACCTTCGCCCTACTCGGTGGCGGCGTGATCGCGGCGGTCATCCTCGGCGGCCTGCTGTTGCTGCTGCTCAAAAGCCTGCGGCGGATGCTGGCGCGCGCTTCATTGCCCTGGCGCCTCGGGCTGGGTCAATTGCTGCGTCATCCCCTGGCGGCAGCGGGGCAAGCCCTGGCCTTCGGCTTGATCCTGTTGTCCATGGCGCTGATCGCATTGCTGCGTGGCGAATTGCTCGACACTTGGCAGAACCAGCTGCCGAAAAATGCGCCGAACTATTTCGCCCTGAACATTCTGCCCGCCGACAAACAGGCCTTCACCGATCGCCTGATCGAACTGTCCGCCCAATCGGCGCCGCTGTACCCGGTGGTGCCAGGACGACTGATCAGCATTAACGGCGAGCCAGTTCAGGAGATCGTCAGCAAGGATTCGGCGGGTGACCGGGCGATCCAGCGCGACTTGAGCCTGACCTGGGCGGCGGACCTGCCGGCGGGCAACAAACTCACGGCGGGCAACTGGTGGAGCGAACAGCCAGCCGATGACATTCCTGGCGTGTCGGTGGAAGGCAAGGTTGCCGAGAGCCTGAAGCTCAAACTCGGCGATCACATGGTCTTTACCGTCGGCGGGGTCAATCGCGAAGCGAAGGTCACCAGTCTGCGGGAGATCAACTGGGACAATTTCCAGCCGAACTTCTTCATGATTTTCCAGCCCGGCACGTTGAAGGATTTGCCGGCGACCTACCTGACCAGTTTCTATCTGGCGGCGGGTCACGATCAGCAAATTGTCGACCTGTCCCGCGCGTTCCCGGCGGTGACCATCCTGCAAGTCGAAGCCTTGCTGGAGCAGCTGCGCAGCATCCTCGCTCAGGTGACGCTGGCGGTGGAGTATGTGCTGTTGTTTGTCTTGGCGGCGGGGATGGCGGTGTTGTTCTCGGGCTTGCAGGCGACCCTCGATGAACGCATTCGCCAGGGTGCGTTGCTGCGAGCGCTGGGGGCCGAACGGCAGTTGCTGGTCAAGGCGCGGCGGATCGAGTTCGGTTTGCTCGGCGCAGTCAGCGGATTGTTGGCGGCACTCGGTTCGGAATTGGTGAGCCTGGTGCTCTACCGCTATGCCTTCGACCTGCCGTGGCATCCGCATCCGTGGCTGTTGGTGTTGCCGTTGATTGGCGCGGTGCTGATCGGCGCCGCCGGTGTGTTCGGTACCCGTCGTGCGCTGAACGCCAGCCCCCTGACAGTGTTGCGCGAGGGTTGATAGACTCAAGGCCTTTCCCTCACAAGAAGTTGCCATGAGCCGTTATCGCCCTCCCCGCACCGCTGGCACCGCGCTGATCACCCCCGAAGGTGAAGCGCGGATGCGGGCCGAGTTCCATGATCTCTGGCATGTCCGTCGGCCTCAGGTGACGCAATCGGTCAGCGAGGCGGCGGCCCAGGGTGATCGCTCGGAGAACGCCGAATACACCTACGGCAAAAAGATGCTGCGCGAAATCGACAGTCGCGTGCGCTTTCTCACCAAACGGCTCGAAGCACTGAAGGTTGTCAGCGAGAAGCCCAGCGACCCGAACAAGGTTTACTTCGGCGCCTGGGTCACCATCGAGGATGAAGACGGCAAAGAATCACGCTACCGCATTGTCGGGCCGGATGAGCTGGATTTGAAACTGGGCCTGATCAGCATCGACTCGCCGCTCGCTCGTGCGCTCATTGGCAAGGCGCTGGACGCCGAGGTTCGGGTCCAGACACCGACCGGTGAGCAGTGCGTGTACATCGTTGCGATCGAGTATCTCTAAGCCTCAGCGGCGTGTAATCAGACCTTGCCGGGCAACCCGGGTCAGTTGCTTGATCACTTGCGGCGCGTCTTCAATGCTGGGCGATTGAATCACCGCCAGATCAAAACTGTCGCTGGCAAATCGCGCCAGTGATTCACCGTCTTCGACAAACTGGATCAGGAACGCTGCGGGGCCGCCGGTACGACGTGGCCAGCCATCGAGATAACGCAGGAGCGTCGGCTGATGTTTTCCGCCAAGCAGGATTTTTGGATTGCGCTGGGTGAGGTGTGCCGTGATCGGCGCGGGGCGTACAACGGGGCTTAGTGCATTCATTGGGTCGTGTCTCTGCCTCAAAAGTCTGCATGGCAGGTGAGAGGCAACACCGAACCAGCGCTTTAGCGGTATTTCGAAGCCTGTTTCAAGCTTCTATCGGCAACTGGATAAGTCACCTGGCGCCCCGCAAGTAGCTGTTTAAATCGGCGCATGAGCAGCATCCTAGAGAAGCTGACCGGACAGTGTCAAGAATGACGCGCAACAAAAAAGGCCCGCGCAATGCGGGCCTTTTCGTTGAGCCAGAGCGGTCAGTCAGCGATCGCGCGGTCTACCGACAGTTTGCCGGCGCCCTCGATCAGTACCGCGATGCTGCCGCCGAGCAAGGCCAGGGCGAATTCATAACCGTTGTTGGACATGAACAGGCCATGGCTGATGTGCACGGTGAAAATGGCGACCAGCGACAGAAAGGTCAGACCCAGCGCTGCCGGACGTGCCAGCAGACCGATGATCAGTGCCAGACCGCCGAAGAACTCGGTACCACCGGACAGAATCGCCATCAGGTGACCCGGTGCCAGACCCAGGCTTTCCATGTACTGCGCGGTGCCGGCAATGCCGTAACCACCGAACATGCCAAAGAGTTTCTGCGCGCCGTGAGCAGCGAAGATGATGCCGACGAAGATCCGCAGAACCGTCAAGCCGTAGCCAGCGCGGGTAAACAGTACCTTGTTGATCAGTGAGCTCATGCTGTGTCATCCATTGTGATTGTGTGTTGGTTGGCCGCTATATTAATCGATAAACCAAATGTTAAAAGCGCATTTTTTGCGACATAACGATCAGTTTAGTCGATCATTTGCGTGAGGCGACTTTCTGCCCCTGGGGCTCCAACGACTCCCTTTCACGATCGAACGCCAAGTAATACTTGTTCACGCTATTAACATAGCTGACGGCGCCCATTCCCACCTGCTCCATGGCGATGCGCTCGACCTGGAAGAACCACTGATTGGGATTCAAGCCGCGCCGCCGGGCTTCGGCGCGCATGCCCTGAACCCGTTCCGGCCCCATGTTGTAGGCCGCCAGCACAAACGCCATGCGCTCACGCTCGTTGAGTTTGGGGCTGGCGAAAAACTTGCGTCGGATCATCGCCAGGTACTTGGCGCCGGCCTGAACATTGGCGTCGAGGTTCTGAATGTTGTTGACCCCAACGCGTTGGGCGGCGGACGGAGTGATCTGCATCAGTCCAGTGGGGCCGCTGCCGCTGCGGGCATTGGGTTGCAGGGCCGACTCTTTAAAGGCCAGCGCCGCCAGGTTCAGCCAGTCCATGCCTTGGGCATCCGCGTGCTTTTGCAGCACCGGACGAAGTTTTTCCAGACGCTGCCGGTCGGCCTTGGCCAAGGGATAGTGCACTTGATACAGGCGTCGATAGATGCGCAGGAACGCTGCGTCCTGGTCCGACGGTTTCTTGTAGGTGGTCAGGAAGCGGTCAATGCTCGCGCGCAGCATCGAGGCGTCGCGGCGCACGAACCAGAACTCCTCGCCCGGCTCACTGATCGGCACTTGTTTATCGAAGCGCAACTTAGGCAGGATCTTGCCCCAGCGCTCGGCAATCGGTTGCTCGACGATGGTCAGGTGAAAGATCCCGCCCTGGACCATTTCCAGCACATCCTCGACCGCCAGACTGGGGTCGACCCATTCGATCTTCACCGGCGCCAGTTTGTGCAGGGCGAGCTTTGAATTGATCTGACTGACCGCGTCCCCGGCCGCACTGCCGGTGGGCAGCGCCAGGGTTTTACCCGAGAGTTGTTCGACGCGGGTGTAACGGCGTTCTCCCTTGATCCCCACCAGCACCAGCGGGATGTTGCTGGCAATCGGTTCGCTGCTGCTGACGGCATGGCCCGGTTGCAAATCGAGCAGTTCCCCCGGCGCCACCAGGTCACCCTCCCCGCGCTGCAAGGCACCGAGCAGTTGATCCTTGCCTTTGGGAATGATCTTGAGAGTGATTTCCTGACAGTCACGGGCGTGACCGTTGAGGTATTGCTCGAAGGCGCGCAGGCGGTGGTATTCGACACCGATGGCCTGCCCCTGGACTTCGCCGGAGCTGTTGCGGCTCTGGTTGACCAGCACCCGCAATACACGGCTGCTGCGAATCTCCGCCAGGTCACGGACCTTGGCCGCCGGCACGGCTTGCAGCGGGCCGGCCAGACGTGCGACCGCCGGCATCGGCAGCAGCAACGAACAACACAGCAGTAGCAACATCGAGGGACGTGTCATCCACTCTCCGGAAAGAATACTGGGCCGACCTCACGATTTTTCATGAAATCGAACGACAGAAACAGAGCGCCTTGAGCGCTGGCAAAGCGCGAAAGAGTGGCACACTGATGGCACATTCACCACCCCGGCTTGTCTCGCGGCATCAACAGACAGCTTTAACCCGTTGTAGTTCTTGGCTTTTCTTATAAATCTACAGCTCTGATATGCTTTCCGGCCTTTGGTCCGAGGTAGCACCATGCAACTCATCGATATCGGCGTCAACCTGACCAACCCCAGTTTTTCGGATAAACACCAGGCCGTACTCGATCGCGCGTACGCCGCGGGGGTCTGCCAATTGGTCCTGACCGGCACCAGTGTCGAAGGCAGCGAGCAGGCGCTGGAACTGTGCCGGCAGCTCGACGAATCAGCTCAGCGGCTGTTCGCCACCGCGGGCATTCACCCTCATTCGGCCAGCGACTGGAACACTGATAGCGCTCGGCAACTGCACAGTTTGCTCAAGGAACCCAATGTGGTGGCGGTGGGCGAATGCGGGCTGGATTTCAATCGCGATTTCTCGCCGCGCCCACAGCAGGAAAAAGTCCTCGAAGAACACCTGGCGCTGGCGGTCGACCTGCAATTGCCGGTATTCCTCCACGAGCGCGATGCCAGTCAGCGGCTGCTGGAAATCCTCCGTGATTACCGCGATCAACTGCCGGCCGCGGTGGTGCATTGCTTCACCGGGGAAAAGAAGGCGCTGTTCAGTTACCTCGATCTGGATTTGCACATCGGCATCACCGGCTGGATCTGCGACGAGCGCCGGGGCACGCACCTGCATCCGCTGGTGAAAGAGATCAAGCGCGGACGCTTGATGCTGGAGAGCGATGCGCCGTATCTGCTGCCGCGCAGCTTGCGGCCCAAGCCGAAAAACGGTCGCAATGAACCGGCGTATTTGACGGAAGTGCTGCGCGAGGTGGCGTTGCATCGAGGCGAAACGGAAGAGAATCTGGCTGCCCACACCACTGCCTGTGCACGGGCGTTCTACGGCCTGCCCTCCATCTCCCAATAATCACAAATCCCCCTGTGGGAGCGGGCTTGCTCGCGAAGGCGGTGGAACAGTCAATGTAGATGTCGACTGATTCACCGCTTTCGCGAGCAAGCCCGCTCCCACATTGAATGTGTGGTCGTCCTTTGATCCACATCAAGTCCAGAATCCCTGCATAGCGGCACAATGCTGGCACCTTGCCAATGCTGTTTCCGCTATCAGAGAAAACCTCCATGGGTGCCTGGCTTAGCAATATCTCGCTGAAATACAAATTCTGGGCGGTCAATGCGGTCGCCTTCTTCACCACCCTCTTGCTGGTGCTGTACGCCGTGCAGCTCGAGCAACAGGCCCGCAGCCACGCGGCTCAAGCGTCGGCTCAGGCCCAGGCTCGCTTGCTCAATGCCTGGCCTGCAGGACAACCGCTGCCCAAGGCCGAGAACCTGCTGACCTTCAGTCGCGGGCAGGCGCCGTTGCTGAATGAGCAGCCGGTGCTGGAACTCGCCGATGCCAATGGCTGGGTCGGAATCAACGTCATGCCGCTGTTCGGCGACAACCCGTTGATGGGCGCCGAGGTGCTTGCTCGTCCCGACGGTCAACAGGTCGCGGTAATCGCTTATGGCCCGAGCCTGAGCCAGGTGTTCAGCGAACGTTTCGCCAATTACGCGGTGGCGGTGTTCATCCTGATGCTGGCGATGCTCGGTGCGTCGCAACTGTTGATCCGCTTCCTGCTGAGTCAGCTCAACACCTTGAAAGATGTGATGCTCCACGTTGAGAAAACCGGCGACCTGTCAGCCCGTGTGCCGCTGGCCGGCAAGGACGAAGTCGGGCAGATGGCCAACGCCTTCAACGCGATGCAGGCCGGTTACCAGCGAGTGGTCAACACCGTCGCCAGCACCGCCCGGCAACTGGATGTCGGCGCGGCGCGGCTGGCCTCGAGCATGAATGAAGTACGTCACGGCATGCTCGGCCAGCAAAGTGAAACCGATCAGGCCGCCACGGCGATCAACGAAATGACCGCCACCGTCTATCACATCGCCCAGCACGCCGGCGCGACCCGCGACCTCTCGCAAACCGCCGACACCTTGGCCGGCAGCGGGCAGGAAGTGGTCAGTCGGGTGCAAAAATCCATCGCCGGGTTGTCCAGCGGCGTGCAGCAGACGGCCGAAATGATCCAGCGCCTTGCCGAGGACAGTCAGAAAATCAACGGCGTGGTCGGCGTGATTCACAGCATTGCCGAGCAGACCAATCTGCTGGCGCTGAATGCCGCGATTGAAGCGGCGCGTGCCGGCGAAATGGGCCGCGGCTTTGCAGTGGTCGCCGATGAAGTGCGCAACCTGGCCAAGCGTGTGCAGACGTCCACCGATGAAATCACTTTGATGGTTTCCGCGTTGCAGGCTGGGACCCGAGACGCGGTGGACTTCATGCAGGAAAGCTCGTTCAAGGCCGACGATTGCGTGCAACAGGCCCAAGAGGCTGGCGCAGCGTTGGCGCATATCACCAGCGCAGTGGCGCAGATGCGCGAAAGCAATACGCAGATTGCGGTGGCGGCCGAGCAGCAAAGTCAGGTTGCGGAAGAGATGAACCGGGCGGTAGTGAGTATTCGCGATGTGACCGAGAACACGGTGCAGCAGACGGTGGATTCGGCGACTACCAGTAATGAGCTGGCGGCGTTGGCTGGGGAATTGAATAAGGCCATAGGGCAGCTCAAGCTGTAAGGCCCCTTCGCGGGCAAGCCTCGCTCCTACAAGGGTTGGCGATGCTTTTGATGTTGTAGGCGCGAGGCTTGCCCGCGAAGGCGTCAGACCGGTCCCAATCAATCCCGACCATGGCCGCTATCACTCCGATAGCCAACCTTGATTCGCCGCCCGCATAAGCCAAGCCTATTCTTCAATCATGTGTTCAACATGGATCGAGGATCAGCATCATGGGCAAACGTCACCCCAACCTTCCCGCCTGGCAATGGCGCGCGTACCCCGGCAATCACCAGCACCCGACTAACCTGGTGCTACACCTGATTGCGGTGCCGCTGTTTATCGTGGCGTTTTTGCTGATTGTCTCGGGGGTGTTCGGCCTGAGTTTTGCGAACTTCGCCATCGGCGTCATTGGCGTGATCGCCGCGCTGGGCTTGCAGCGCCATGGCCACAGCCTGGAGGCGCAAGCCTCCGAGCCGTTCAGTGATCGCAAAGATGCGCTCTCGCGCTTGCTGGTCGAGCAGTTCCTGACCTTCCCGCGATTCTTCCTCAGCGGCGGCTGGTGGCGCGCCTGGCGTGAGCGCCACAGTCGTCACTGATCAGGCGAAAATCGTTACCGTTTGGCGGCTCATGGCGATCAGCTGACCGTCCGCGCGCCACAGTTTCGCCGCTGCGTGACCGTAGCCGTCGGCGCCATGCTCGATTTCAACCAGGTATTTGCACCAGTCCAGCGTGCTCAATTCAAGCAACGGCTGGACGAATTCGATGGTCCAGGTCAGCGTGCTGCCCATCGCGGGCTTGTTCAGGTGCGGCAACAGGGCCGGTGGCCAGGCGTCCACCAGCGCCAGAATATGCGCCTCACTGACCGCCTCTTCCTTCACGTCCCCACGCAAACGCACCCAGCCGCCCATCTCGCGGGATTTGTTGCCGGTGAACGGCAGACCGCCGACACTCCAGCGCATCGCCAGATGCCGCATGAATTCCGGGAGTACGCCTTTGATGTACGGCAGTTCCTGGCACTCGTCCCAGTGTTTCATTTCAGGTGCAGGCTCGGCCGCGACCGCGACTTCGGAAGGTCGTGAGGCACCGAAGCTGCCCTGGACCAACGTCACCACCTGGCCCTTCTGCATCGCCCGGCCCAGCACCTGGCTGACGGCTTTGCCTTCGCGCAGCACATCGACCTCAAAACTGACCGGCACTTCGGGTTCGACCGGCCCGACGAAGGTGATCGCCAGCGAACGCACCGGTCGGTCCGCCGGGACTTTTGCGCGCATGGCTTCGTATTGCAACGCGGCCACCAGGCCACCGAAACTGGCACGCCCCTGCGCCCATTCGGCCGGGATAGACAGCTCCAGCGGCTGGCTGCGGACGGCATCGAGCAGATCGGAAAAGCGCATGAAGACCTCGAGACACAAAAAAGTTGTTGTGATCTTAACCAGCCGACGAAAGCGGCACAGCGCTTATTCCGGCCAAATAGACTGACAGATAAGCCGGATACACACGGCCCCCTGTAGGAGCTGTCGAGTGAAACGAGGCTGCGATCTTTTGATCTTGTTTTTAAAAAATCAAAGTCAAAAGATCGCAGCCTCGTTTCACTCGACAGCTCCTACAGGGATTTAGGGGGGTCAGGATTTGAAGCAGGTGGCGCTGAGTTTGTCGAGGACGCGATCGGCGCGACCTTCGGCCTTGGCCATGGTGGTTTTCCAGACCGCGACGCAAGGTTGCAGATCGGGTTCCTGTTCAGCCTTGGCCAGCCATTGAAAACAGTCATGCCATTCGCCCAGGGCACCTTGCGCAGACTTCAAGCGCGGCATCGCCGCTTCAGGCAATCGATCCAGTTCGGGATAGGCGTCGATGCCATAGCGCACACGCTTGATCAGCAGGCGCAAGCGATGGCGATCGTGGGCAGGATCGTGCAGGGCCTCATCCAGCTTCTTCCATTGTTTGGCGAGGCGTTTTTCGATGCGTTTGCGCAAGCCCTTGAGCAAACCCTGGCGTTGGGAGGCACGGATAAAACGCGGAAAAGCATCGAGGATCATCAACAACTGCGTCACTTCGGGGCTGGTCGCCACCACCGGATACGCCGCAGACATCTGCGCCATGCGCCGTTGCGCCGCCTCGGGTTGATCGTGCTTGAGCAAGTACGCCGCCAGCACCTCGCGATCGCGCAACGGCGTGGTCAACTCGCCCACCCGGGACGCCGCCGCTTCCAGCTGCTCGACCCCGGGGAGCCCGCGTAGCGGGCGCAACAGACTGCGCAAACGGCGAACCGTGGTGCGCAGGTCGTGCAGCGCTTCCGGGTCGGTGCGCGCACTCAAACGCGCCTGGCACGCCAGCAGACGAACTTCCAGACCCAGAACATGAGCCACCAACCGATCAACCAAGGCAGACATCGTTTGCTCCCTGAAGCGAATTTCCGTAAGCCTAGATCATGCCTCAACGACCAGCGCGTGACTCACGAATATAGAAGCGCGCCTTCTCGGCCTTCTTGGTGCAGCCCTCGAAGCCTTCGAATTGCTGCTGGGTCTTGGCCGCCGTCAACAACGACAAGGCCTTGGAGTAGCTGACGGTGCCGGCGAAACCTTCGGCCTTGGCCAGGTCCAGTTCATGCCATGCCGCATCGAGGTTGCTACCGCAGCTGTCACGGTAAGCGGTTTTGCCGGCACAACCGGCGAGCGCCAGGGCAATCAAAGGCACACAGATCCAGGCTTTCATCACTCACACCTCAAGAATAGGTAAACAGTCGTGCAGGTAAGACGGTCTGGCACGTGAAAAGTGCCTTGGTCCGCCGCGCAAACTTTGGCGCTTGCGAGAATACCCATGTGCCGCCATAGAGTGTCGAAAAAACGACGTGTTTGCCCCACCGAGCGACCTTAGCGATTGAAGCGCGCCCCTCGATGGGTGCATTGTTGAACCTTGTCAGACGAGGGCGATTCATGAAAAAGCGTGTCGCACTGGTGCTGGGCTCAGGCGGAGCACGGGGCTATGCCCATATCGGTGTCATTGAAGAAATCGAACGGCGCGGCTACGACATCGCCTGCATTGCGGGTTGCTCGATGGGCGCCGTGGTCGGCGGAATCTACGCCGCCGGCAAACTCGACGATTATCGCGACTGGATCGAAAGCCTGGACTACCTCGACGTCTTGCGTCTGGTGGACGTCAGTTTCCGCTTGGGCGCGATTCGCGGGGAAAAAGTCTTCGGGCAGATCCGCAAGATCGTCGGCGAGATCAATATCGAAGACCTGCGCATTCCCTACACGGCGGTGGCCACTGACCTGACCAACCAGCAGGAAATCTGGTTCCAGGAAGGTTGCCTGCACCAGGCCATGCGTGCGTCGGCGGCGATTCCCAGCCTGTTCACCCCGGTGATGCAGGGCAATCGCATGCTGGTGGACGGCGGCATCCTCAACCCTTTGCCGATCGTGCCTGTGGTGTCGAGTCATTGCGACCTGATCATCGCAGTCAACCTTAACTCCACCAACCAGCGCCACTATCAACTGCCGGTGATCCAGCGCCCGGCGGCGTTCAAGACCCGGTTCGACAGCCTGATCAATTCGCTGGGATCGAAACTGCCGTTCCGCCGCAAACAGGCGGAACAATTGCTGCTGCTGGAAAAGGAAGCCTTGATGGCCGAAGCGGCCGATATCAACCCCTGGATCGAATCCGCCGAACCCGAAGCCCAGCAACCGGCGGCCGCCCCTGAACGCGAGGGTGCGCCGAAGTCCGCCACAGGTTCGTTCATCATCGACAACGTCGGGCCGGCGTCCTTGCTGGACCTGATCAACCAAAGTTTCGAGGTGATGCAGACGTCGTTGGCGCAGTACAAGATTGCCGGATATCCGCCGGATATCCTGATCAACGTGCCGAAACGGGTGTGTCGGTTTTTCGAGTTTTACAAGGCGCCGGAGTTGATCGCGCTGGGACGGGAGATTGCTCGGGATACGCTGGATCGGTATGAGAATGAGCAGACTCGGGATTCTTGAAGTTCTCGGGTGATTGATCCGGCCTCTTCGCGGGCAAGCCTCGCTCCTACAGGATTTGAATCGTTCGCGAGCTTTGTGAACGACTCAAATCCTGTAGGAGCGAGGCTTGCCCGCGAAGACAATAGTCCGGACACCAAAAATCTAGAAACTGCTTTCACTCAACAACCGATACCCAACCCCCGCCTCGGTCACGATGAACCTGGGCTGAGTCGGATCATCCGCCAGTTTCTGGCGCAAATGCCCCACCACAATCCGCAGGTAATGACTGTCCTCGGTATGCGTCGGCCCCCAGATATCTTTCAGCAGTTGCTGCTGCGTGATCACCCGCCCGGGATGCCGCGCCAATTGCGCCAGCACCGCATACTCCTTGCGGGTCAGCGCGACTTCGGTGCCGTCGAGCAGCACTCGGCGATACGCCAGGTCCACGGTCAGCGGGCCGAACGTCAATGCCGCCTGCTGAGCTTCGCCAACCGGCGCCTGACGCAACAAGGCCCGCACCCGGGCGAGGAACTCCTGAATACCAAACGGCTTCGTCACGTAGTCGTTGGCGCCGCCATCGAGCGCTTGCACCTTCTGCCCTTCGCTGGCACGCACCGAGAGCACCAGCACCGGCACCGTCGACCATTCGCGAAACTCGCGCAGCACTTGCTGGCCGTCCATGTCCGGCAGGCCGAGATCGAGCACCAGCAAGTCGGGTTTGTTCAGCGCCGCCTGGGCCAGGCCTTCGTTGCCAGTGCCAGCCTCCAGCACTTTGTAGCCCTGGGAAGTGAGGCTGATGCGCAGGAATTTGCGGATCTGCGGTTCGTCGTCGATGACCAAAATGGTCGCGGTCTGGCTCATGGTTTCCGGTCGCGGCATGGAGATGTCCAAAGGGTATCAGGCTTCACTTTCAAAGCCCGGCTGTTCCTGCAAGGGCAAGTGCAGTGTGATGCAGGTGCCGCGCCCCTCGATGCCGTCGGCGACGCTGATCCGACCGCCATGGGCGCCGACCATGCCCTGACAGATCGCCAGCCCCAACCCCGTGCCCTGCCCGCCCCGATCACCGCGGGCGGCGGTGTAGAACATGTCGAAAATCTTCGCCCGCTCCTCCTCCGGAATCCCTGGGCCCTCATCGCTGACCGAGAAAAACAGTTCGCTGTCGTCGGCCCCGGCGCGCAATTGCAATCGACCGTGAGCCGGTGAAAAACGCGCAGCGTTTTCCAGCACGTTGACCAGCGCCTGCTCGATCAGCGCGGCATGCACGTACAGCAGCGGCAACTCGGCCGGTACTTCGGTGCTGACTTGCAACGGCGCCAGCACCGCGCGCAGGCGATTGAGTGAACTGCCGACGATGTCAGCCGGCGACACCCAGTCGCGCGCCAGCTTCAACGCGCCGTGACCGAGGCGGGTCATGTCCAGCAGGTTTTGGATGTAACGGTCGAGGCGCTCGGCTTCATCGCGGGTGCCTTCGAGCAATTCGCGGCGATCCTCCAGCGGGATGGCTTCACCGAGGGCCAGCAAGCTGTCGATGCTACCGCGCATGGACGTCAGCGGCGTGCGCAAATCGTGGGACACCGACGCCAGCAAGGCGCTGCGCAGTTGCTCGGTTTCGCCATGCAGGCGCGCCGCTTCCAGGTCTTCGGCCAGTTGCGCGCGTGCCAACGCCTGAGCCAGCGGCTGACTCAACGCCGTCAACAAACGCCGACGCTGACCGCTCAAGGTCTGGCCTTCTTTGGCACACACCCCGAGCAGCGCCAACGGTCCGTCCTCCACCGATAACGGCCACCACCACCAACGCCCGAACGGCAGCGTGCCCGTGCCCGCACCCGCCGGCTGGTCGTGTTGCCAGGCCCAATCGGCGGCGGCGCGTTCGGCTTCGGAAAACTCCAGCGGACCACCGGTTTCGACCTTCCAGCCGCCCTGGCCGTCTTGGTTGAGCAGGCACAATTGCAGATCGCTCCAGCCGTTGAGGTGCTGGGCTGCGGCGCTGACCACGGCCTGGCGGTCGGTGGCAGCGGTGAGTTTGCGTGACAGGTCGAGCAGTTCGGTGGTCTCTTCCTGGGTATCGCGCAGCGCCTGCAATTGCCGCCGTTGCCGCGCCGCGAGGTTACCGGTGAGGGCCGCCATCAGCAGGAAGAACAGCAAGGTCAGCACGTCTTCTTCGCGCTGGATGCTGAACGAGAAATTTGGCGGAATGAACAGAAAGTCGTAGGTCAGAAACGACAGCGCCGCACAGGCCAGCGCCGGGCCGAGACTGCTGCGCACCGCCACCAGCAACACGGCAGCAAGGAATACCAGCGAGATGTTCGGCAGCGGCAAAACGCTCGCCACTGCCCAGGCCAACGCACTGGCCAAAACCGTCGCCACCACCGCCAACGCGTAGTCGAACCAGACCAGCGAGTGAGACGATCGTTGACGTGGCTGATGCTGTTCGTGATCGCTGTCGAGGACGTTGATTTCCAGCCCACGCGCATCGCGCAGCAAGCGTGACGCCAGACCGCCACCGAACAACCGCCGACGCAGACGTTGGCGCGATTGACCGACCAGCACCAGGCTGGCACGGCGTTCGGCGGCGTGCTGAATCAAGGTCTTGGCGACTTCGCCCGCCCGCAGCAACACCACTTCGCCGCCGAGGCGCTCGGCCAGTTGCTGGGCGCTTTGCAGGCGCAGGCGCGATTGCTCGTCGCGCACGCTGCCGTTGTCCACGTGCACCAGACTCCATGGCAGATGTCGACGCTGGGCGACACGGCTGGCGTGACGAACCAGGCGTTCAGCCTGAGCATCGCCATCGACGCCGACCAACAATCGTCCGCGCACCGCTGGCGCCGCTTGGCCGAGCTGGCGATAACCCTGGGCCAGGTCATTATCGACCTGCGCCGCGGCGGTTTGCATGGCCAGTTCGCGCAGGGCCGTGAGGTTGGTCTGGGTGAAGAAGGCATCGATGGCCGCCCGCGCCTGTTCCGGCACATAGACCTTGCCGTCGCGCAGACGCTCAAGCAGTTCGCGTGGCGGCAGGTCGATCAGCAGCAGTTCGTAGGCTTCTTGCAGCACCCAGTCCGGCAGGGTTTCGCGAACCTGTACGCCGGTGATCCCGCGCACTTGATCGTTGAGGCTTTCGAGGTGCTGAACGTTGACCGTGGTGAACACGTCGATGCCGGCGGCGAGCAGTTCCTGGATGTCTTGCCAGCGCTTGGCGTGACGGCTGCCGGGGGCATTGCTGTGGGCCAGTTCGTCCACCAGCACCAGTTTCGGCTGGGCCGCGAGCAGGCCGTCGAGGTCCATTTCTTCGAGCATCACGCCCCGGTATTCCGAGCGCACCAACGGCTGTTGCGGCAAGCCGCCGAGCAGCGCTTCGGTCTCGGCGCGACCGTGGGTCTCGACCACGCCGGCGATGACTTTCACGCCTTGGCGCAATTGGGTGTGGGCCGCTTGCAGCATGGCGTAGGTCTTGCCGACACCGGGCGCGGCGCCGAGGAAAACCTTGAGCCGGCCACGGCCATCGCGGGGCAGGTCTGCTAACAGCGCGTCGGCGCGGCCGGAGTCACTCATGCTTGAAGCTCACTTTATTCAGGTGTTGATGTGGTGATTGTTCTGTCGCCATCGCTAGCAGGCTAGCTCCCACATTGGATTTGTGGACACTGAAGATCCCCTGTGGGAGCCAGCCTGCTGGCGATTGGCGGCACCACCGATTTACAGGTTTTCCAGCGCAATGTTCAACGCCAGCACATTAACCACTGGCGGGCCAACGAGCGGTTGCTCGACATGCGCATCCATCAGTTGCTGAAGCGTAGACACCGGCAAATTACGCGCCGCCGCGACACGCGCCAGTTGATAGGCAATCGCTGCCGGTGGCAAGTGCGGATCAAGCCCGCTGCCGGAGGTGGTCACCATCGCCAAAGGCACTGGCCCCTGGCCCGGCACCAACAGTTTGTTGGCATCGTCAATCACCCGCGTCGCCAACGCCGGATTACTCGGCGAAAGGTTGCTGGCGCCGCTCGACACAGTGGCAAACGCGCCGGCCGATGGCCGTGGATGGAACCAGGCATCACCGACGAAATCCTGGGCAATCAGCGATGAGCCGCGGACTTTGCCGTCGGCGTCGCGCACCAGGCTGCCATTGGCTTGATCCGGGAACGCGACCTGGGCGACACCGGTGACGACCAAAGGGTAAGCGACGCCGGTGATCAGGGTCATCAGCACGAGCAGGCTCAGTGCCGGACGTATCATTGTGGACATTTCAAAATCCTCGAATTCAAAAAAACAAGTACCGCGTTCATTCTGGTGGACCGTGTCGAGTCCTTCGCGAGCAAGCCCGCTCCCACATTTGAAATGCATTCCCCTATGGGAGCGGGCTTGCTCGCGAAGGCGGCGTGCCTGGCACACCGCTCAGGGTCAGACCAGATGCAACGCCGTCAACAGCATATCGATGGCCTTGATGCCCACGAACGGCACCAGAATCCCGCCCAACCCATAGATCAGCAAATTGCGTCGCAGCAACGCCGCCGCACTCGCCGCCTGCACTCGCACCCCACGCAGTGCCAGCGGGATCAGCACCACAATGATCAAGGCGTTGAACACGATTGCCGAGAGAATCGCGCTCTGCGGACTGGTCAATTGCATGACGTTCAACACGCCCAGTTGCGGGTAGATCGAAGCAAACAGCGCCGGCAGGATCGCGAAGTATTTGGCCACGTCGTTGGCGATGGAGAACGTCGTCAGCGCACCGCGGGTCACCAGCAATTCCTTGCCGATTTGCACCACGTCCAGCAGCTTGGTCGGGTCGCTGTCGAGGTCGACCATGTTCGCCGCCTCGCGCGCGGCTTGCGTGCCATCGTTCATCGCCATGCCCACGTCTGCCTGGGCCAGAGCCGGGGCGTCGTTGGCGCCGTCGCCGCACATGGCGACCAGGCGACCGTCGTTCTGCTCGTGGCGAATGCGTGCCAGTTTTTTCTCTGGCGTGGCCTCGGCCAGCACGTCATCGACACCCGCTTCGGCAGCAATCGCTGCGGCAGTCAGCGGGTTGTCGCCAGTCACCATGACCGTGCGGATCCCCAGTTTGCGCAGCTCGGCGAAACGCTCGCGGATACCGGGCTTGACCACGTCCTTGAGATGAATCGCACCGAGCAATTTACCCTCGGCGCAGACCAGCAACGGTGTGCCGCCGCTCTGCGCAATCTTGTCGATTTCCCGGGACAGGGCCGGTGCAAGATCGGCACGTTTCAGACCGACGAAAGCCAGCAGCGAATCCACCGCGCCTTTACGGTACACGCGGCCTTGATAGTCGACGCCGGACAAACGGGTTTCAGCGCTGAAGGGCACAGCGGTCAACACCTCGGCGGACGGCTCAGGTTGCGGGTGAATCCCGCGCAGGTATTCGACGATGGACTTGCCTTCAGCGGTGTCGTCGGCAAGCGAAGCGAACAACGCACCTTCGGCCAGCTCCTTCGCGGTGACGCCGGGCGCTGCATAAACAGCGGTGCAGCGACGGTTACCGAAGGTGATGGTGCCGGTCTTGTCCAGCAGCAGGACGTGCACGTCCCCCGCCGCTTCCACGGCGCGACCGGACTTGGCGATCACGTTCAGGCGCACCAGACGGTCCATCCCGGCGATACCGATGGCCGATAACAGACCGCCAATGGTGGTCGGAATCAGCGTGACCAATAACGCCACGAGGAACACCAGCGGCAGGCTGCCATTGGCGAAGTGGGCGAACGGCTGCAGGGTCACCACCACCAGCAGGAAGATCAGAGTCAGGCCGATCAGCAGGATGTCGAGCGCCACTTCGTTCGGAGTTTTCTGCCGTTTGGCACCTTCGACCAGGGCGATCATGCGGTCCAAGGTCGACTCGCCCGGGTTGGCGGTGATGCGCACCAGCAGCCAGTCAGAGACCAGGCGGGTGTTGCCGGTGACGGCCGAACGGTCGCCCCCGGATTCGCGAATCACCGGTGCGGATTCACCGGTAATCGCCGCTTCGTTGACGGCTGCAATGCCTTCGATGACCTCGCCGTCACCCGGAATCATTTCCCCGGCTTCGACGCGCACCACATCGCCTTTGCGCAGGCTGGTGGCGGGCACCACCTGGAACACGCCGTTGCTGGTTTTGCGCCGGGCGCTCAGGCCTTCACTGCCAGCCTTGAGGCTGTCGGCGCGGGCCTTGCCGCGACCTTCGGCCAACGCTTCGGCGAAGTTGGCGAACAGCACGGTGAACCACAGCCACAACGCGATTTGCGCAGCGACGAAGGTCGGCACGGCACTGTCGGGAATGAAGCACAGCACGGTGGTCAGGATCGCGGTCAGTTCGACCACCAGCATCACCGGCGCACGCTGCAATTGCCGCGGGTCGAGCTTCACGAAGGCTTGCACCAGCGCCGGACGCCACAGGGCCGAGATCGCGGTTTTCGGTTGTTCCGGCGCCTTGGCGACGACGGTTTTGGTTACGGGCATATTCATCATCAGATCCTCAGAAGCCCATGCTCAAGTGTTCAGCAATCGGGCCCAGCGCCAGCGTCGGCAAGAAGGTCAAGCCACCCACCAGCAAAATGGTCACGGTCAGCAGGGTCACGAACAGCGGGCCATGGGTCGGGAAGCTGTTCTGGCCGATCGGCGCGGTCTTCTTCATCGCCAGGCTGCCGGCCAACGCCAGTACCGGGAGGATGTAACCGAAGCGACCGATCAACATGCCCAGACCGAGCATCAGGTTGTGGAACGCGGTGTTGGCACCGAAACCGCCGAACGCCGAACCGTTGTTGGCACTGGCCGAGGTGTAGGCGTACAGCAACTGGCTGAAACCGTGGGCGCCGGGGTTACTCACCGCCGCGACCGGACCGGGCAGGCTCGCAGCAATCGCGCCAAGCACCAGCACGCCGACCGGCATCACCAGCAAGGTCACCACCAGCAATTGCACTTCTTTGGCCTGCAGTTTCTTGCCGAGGTATTCCGGCGTGCGACCGATCATCAGGCCGGCGAGGAACACCGCGATCAACACGTTGAGCAACATGCCGTAGAGCCCGGCACCGACGCCGCCGAAGATCACTTCACCGACCATCATGTTGACCATCGCGACCATGCCGCTCAGCGGATTGAGGCTGTCGTGCATCCCATTGACCGAGCCGTTGGACGCCGCCGTGGTGGTCACCGACCACAGCACGGTGGCGGTGGTGCCGAAGCGCGCTTCCTTGCCTTCCAGCGGCGCGGTCTGTTCGACGGCGACGTTGTTCAAAGTCGGGTTCGGTTGGTACTCGGCCCACAGCGAAGTCGCGCCGCCGATCAAGAACAGCGCCAGCATGCAGGCGATGATCGCGCGGCTCTGACGCAGGTCTTTCACGTAATGGCCGAAGGTGAACACCAGGGCGACCGGGATCAAGATGATCGAGGCCATCTCGAACAGGTTGCTCCACGCCGTCGGGTTCTCGAACGGGTGCGCCGAGTTGACGCCGAAGAAGCCACCGCCGTTGGTGCCCAGTTGCTTGATCGCAATCTGGCTGGCAGCCGGGCCGAGCGGAATCACCTGATCGACACCCTGCATGGTCACAGCATTCACGTATTGCGCGAAGGTTTGCGGCACGCCCTGCCAGACCAGGTACAGCGCCAGCAGCAGGCACAGCGGCAACAGGCCGTAGAGGGTAGCGCGGGTCATGTCGACCCAGAAATTGCCGAGGGTCTTGGTCGATTTGCGACCGATACCGCGGCACAGCGCAACCAATACCGCCAGGCCCGTGGCGGCGCTGACGAAGTTCTGCACGGTGAGGCCGACCATCTGACTCAGGTAGCTGAGCGACGCTTCGCCGCTATAGGCCTGCCAGTTGGTGTTGGTCATGAAACTGACAGCGGTGTTGAACGCCAGCGTCCACTCCTGGCCCGGCAGGTTTTGCGGGTTCAGCGGCAAGTGGTCCTGGAACAACAGGATCACGAACAACAGCAAGAAGCCCGCAAGGTTGAAGGCGAGCAAGGCCAGGGTGTATTTCTGCCAACTCTGCTCGACCTGCGGATCGACGCCGGCCACCCGATAACAGCCACGCTCGACCGGTCCGAGGATCGGCGTCAGCCAAGTGCGCTGCCCTTCCATGACCTTGTAGTAGAACCGTCCGAGAAACGGTGCCGGTATCAGCACCACGGCGAAGAAGGCCAGGATCAGCCAATAGTCATAACTGTGCATAGCCGCTCCTAGTTCCGGTCCGCGCGCAACAGCGCAACCAACAGATAAATGAACAGCCCCACTGCCAATAGCAGTGACACCCCGTCCAGAACGCTCATGGAAGTTCTCCGTGTTACGGCGTATTGCCGCGTGTGGAGTCATTGTCGGCAGGGAGGCTGTAAAGGAACGAGATCGAGGGGGTTGGCTGGGCATAAAGAAAGCGTAAAGAGTGGGTTTATGGCTTTGTTACAGCGGTGTTTGCACGAGCGGCTTCGCGGACAAGACTTTCCTCTGACTGATTTTGTCGGCTGATTGGGCGCCCGGAATGAATAGAGGTGCATGGCTTGCCCACGATGGGAGATCACCGAATGGCGGCATCAACTGCCCGACCAACTAACCACCTCTGCCGCTCGCATCCGGTTGCAGTTTGAGCAAGAATGTCGGCCCCCGAAATCCTTTGCAGGAAAAACCATGAATATTGTCACCACCGATTTACCCGGTGTTCTGATTATCGAACCGAAGGTTTTTGGTGACGATCGAGGCTTTTTTTACGAGAGCTTCAATGCCAAGGCCTTTCAACTGGCGACTGGTCTGGATACCCGATTCGTTCAGGACAACCATTCGCGCTCTCTAAAAGGCGTATTGCGCGGGCTGCATTACCAGTTGGAAAACACACAAGGCAAACTGGTTCGCGTGACCGCTGGCGAAGTACTTGACGTCGCCGTAGACATCCGTCGCAGCTCGCCGCACTTCGGCAAATGGGTTGCGGTGCGCTTGTCCGCCGAAAATCATCGCCAGCTCTGGGTGCCGGAAGGTTTCGCGCATGGTTTTGTGGTGTTGAGCGAATTCGCCGAGTTTCTCTACAAAACCACTGACTACTACACCCCGTCTGCCGAACGCAGCATCCGCTGGGATGACCCGGACCTGGCCATCGATTGGCAACTGGACGAAGCTCCGCGGCTATCCGGGAAGGATCAGGCTGCGGAATTCTTCAAGGATGCCGAGGTTTTTTCCTGAACCTTGGACCTGTGTTTGTCAGGCGCCTTAATTTAAGGTTTGCCTGCTTCTTGGCGAGCAGCCTCGCTCTTACAGTTGAAACGCGCCAGCCCGGATAACCCCCTTCCCCTGTGGAGCGGGCTTGCTCGCGAAGGCGGCATCACAGGCAACAACGCCCCTAACTGATGCACAAAATCTGCCCTTCCAGCAGCGAACATCCCCGATACGACACCTTTTTACGCTTTACGACTGCTATCACAACACTGGCACGTCCACTGCAGACGCCCTCCCCGAAGCTGTCCAAACGGTTCAGGGAGCAAACGCATGAACACACAACTAAAACCCACGCTGGGCACGTTGCACCTGTGGGGCATCGCGGTCGGGCTGGTGATTTCCGGTGAATACTTCGGCTGGAGTTACGGCTGGGGCGTGGCGGGCACACTCGGTTTTCTGGTGACCTCATTCATGGTCGCCACGATGTACACCTGCTTCATCTTCAGTTTCACCGAGCTGACGACGGCGATTCCCCATGCCGGAGGTCCCTTTGCCTACAGCCGGCGCGCCTTTGGCGAGAAAGGCGGATTGATCGCCGGACTGGCGACGCTGATTGAATTCGTCTTCGCGCCACCGGCGATTGCCTTGGCAATTGGTGCGTACCTGAATGTGCAATTCCCGGCTCTAGACCCGAAACACGCAGCGGTCGGCGCTTACATCGTGTTCATGGGCCTGAACATTCTCGGCGTGAAACTGGCCGCCACCTTCGAGTTGATTGTCTGCGTATTGGCCGTGGCGGAACTTCTGGTGTTCATGGGCGTGGTCGCCCCGGCATTCAGCTTCAGTAACTTTGCCCTGAATGGCTGGGCCGGCTCCGATGTGTTTGGCGCACCTGCAATTGCCGGGATGTTCGCCGCGATCCCGTTTGCGATCTGGTTTTTTCTGGCCATCGAAGGCGCAGCGATGGCCGCCGAAGAAGCCAAGGACCCGAAACGCACGATCCCGAAGGCCTACATCAGCGGCATCCTGACCCTGGTATTGCTGGCGATGGGCGTGATGTTCTTTGCCGGCGGCGTTGGCGACTGGCGTACCTTGTCGAACATCAACGACCCGCTGCCACAGGCCATGAAAGCCGTGGTCGGCGAAAGCTCGGGCTGGTTGCACATGTTGGTGTGGATCGGCCTGTTCGGCCTGGTGGCGAGTTTTCACGGGATCATCCTCGGCTACTCGCGACAGTTCTTCGCCCTCGCCCGCGCCGGTTACCTGCCGGCGTCGCTGGCCAAACTGTCGCGCTTCCAGACGCCACACCGGGCAATCATTGCCGGCGGCGTGATTGGTATCGCGGCGATCTACAGCGACGGCCTGATCAACCTCGGCGGCATGACACTGACTGCGGCGATGATCACCATGGCGGTGTTCGGCGCAATCGTGATGTACATCATGAGCATGCTCAGTCTGTTCAAACTACGTAAAACCGAGCCGAACCTGGAGCGCACCTTCCGCGCGCCGTGCTATCCGTTGGTGCCGATGATTGCGTTGCTGCTGGCGGTGGTGTGCCTGGTGGCGATGGCCTGGTTCAACACACTGATCGGGTTGATCTTCGTTGGCTTCATGGCGGTGGGTTTCGTGTACTTCATGCTCACGGCGCAACTGCGCGCCGATGCACCGGCGGATGCGATGTTGACCGGGCTGTAAGACCTTTGTAGGAGCTGTCGAGTGAAACGAGGCTGCGATCTTTTGATCTTGCTTTTAAAAAGATCAAGATCAAAAGATCGCAGCCTCGTTTCACTCGACAGCTCCTACAAGTCTCCTACACGATTGGCGGGTAGATTGGGGATATGAGGCCTAGAATGGAACCACTGCGAAATGAAATCGCTCAAAGTGGTATGCACGATCGATTGGCGAAACCCGCCAATCGGCCTGCCCTCAAGGAGAGCCCTATGCCCTGGTATGCCTGGTTGATTCTGGTCGTTGCAATCGGCTCGATCGTTGGTGGTTTGATGATGCTGCGAGACACCGCCAACAAGGTCGATCTGACCGAAGAGCAACGTAAACGCGTCGCGGAACGCAACGCGGAAGCGGATGCCAAGGATGCGCAGGACCGCTAAAAAAAACTGCTGATCAGCTTCTGTAGGAGCGAGGCTTGCCCGCGAAGGCGATCTCAGGGACGCCTTCGCGGGCAAGCCTCGCTCCTACGTACCGATTATTTTTCCCAGTCTGCCTTGGCAATGTGCAGGCCATGCAGCCCTTTGTACGCGGCACGTTCCGGCTGGCTCCAGCCCTTGAGCAACGAATCCTCCAACCGATAAATCTCTACCCCGAGCGGGCGACAGACGCTCAGCGGATCCTGCGCATCCGGGCCCCACATCGCCAGCGACAGATCCCCTCCCGGACAGGTCGATAACGCACACAGCAAATCGATCTCGGCGAAGAACTCCAGGTAATCGCCCTTCTGCGCCGGACAGGCTTTCATGAAATACATGTCGTCGTGGTTCAGGCCGGTGCACTGGAAAATGTTCAGCACGTCATGCACGTCGAACTCGGTCAGACCATGGGGCAACACGGCGCGCGTCAGGTTGGAATGGCAGTGATGGTGAAAATCCTCGCCGGTGAGCATTTTGTTCACATAGGGATCGCAGCGAGTGCCGAGCAGATCGTGCAAACGACCGCCATGTTCGTCGATGCCGTAACTGGCCAGGCTGTCGTCGGTGATGGTCACCAGCGGCCGCAGAAAAGGCAGGTTGGACCAGAGCCGGTCATGGGTGCTGACATGGGCGCCCTGCAGCTGCCGGGTGCGCGCCGCCCATAGCCGCTCGCGCGGGTCGTGGGCATTCCAGACATTGAAGTCGCCGACTTGCGGGCCGACTGGCGTTGTCACGCGAAACACATGCCCGGCCGGCACGTTCCAAGCGCGCCCGGTACGGATCGGCACTTCGAACTGTTCGATCAGCGTACGGCCCTCCTTCGCGTCGCGGATCCCTTCGTAAAAGGCTTTGTCCACCTGCAAGGCCGAGCCTTTGCTGACTTGATAGGCCGCCGGATAGTCTTTGTACATGGCTCAAATCCTCGATCAGTGATGGGGGGTTGGGGCAAGCATTTGCAACAGAAGGTGTTCAGAGTCATCGAGATAAGCGCTCATCGCGTCTGCCGCGGCACGCTTGTCGTCCTCGACAAGGAAGTCATGGATCTGCCGGTCGCGAGCCAGCCAGGGCGCCTGGAAACGAGACTCATCCGGCGCGGTGCAGAACGCCAGGCGCAGTTGCGCAACCACGTTGGTGAGAAACTCATCGAACAAGGGGCTGCGCAGCAACCCGACGATGCGTTGATGAAAGGCCAGGCTGTGGGTGCCGACGGCGCGCCAGTCCTCGCGTTCCCGGGCCAGCTCGGTGGCCTCCAGCGCCTCGAGCATCCAGCCGGATTGGTCATCGCGCAATGATTGGCTCACGCTGATGGCTTGCAGCTCCAGGGTACGGCGAACCTTGAACAGATCCCGCACATCGTCAACGCTTAGCCTGCGTACCATCACGCCCTTGTTGCGCACGTAACGGGTCAGACCGTCCTGGCCCAGGCGGTGCAACGCTTCACGAATGGTGTTGCGGGAAGCGTTGTAGGCAGACACTAGGTCGTTTTCCACCAACGCCATGCCGGGCAGTAAACGACCGCCAATGATGTCGGCGCGTAACTCCAATGTGATGTGGTCGGCCAGGGACAGTCCGCTGTTCATGCTCATCGCCTCGTGATTGTTCAACAATCTTCAGCTGACAAGTAATCACTATTCGTGCCAGAAAATTCGATGCGGCAGGACGAAGTTGGACTCATCTGCATGCTTTTTAGAAGTAGAAGTACAGTCACCATCCCATTTTCATTGGTTAAGATGGCGCATTGTTGCGGAGATACCCGATGCGTTACTCGCAGGACCATAAAGCCCAGACCCATCAACGCATCATTAAGGAAGCCTCAGCGCGATTTCGCCGTGACGGAATTGGCGCGACCGGCCTGCAACCTCTGATGAAAGCATTGGGTTTGACACACGGCGGCTTTTACTCGCATTTCAAGTCCAAGGACGAACTGGTGGAAAAGGCCCTGCAGGCTGCCGCCGATCAGTGCGACGCTACCTGTGCCGAGCTGTTCGCTCAGGATCGCCCGCTGGAAACGTTCATCGACACCTATTTGTCCGAGTGGCACCAGACAACACCGGATGAAGGTTGCCCGCTGCCCACCATGTCATCGGAACTGGGCCTTAGGGGCCAGCCCAGTCCGACTTCTGATGTGGTGCTCAATGCAAGGCTTGAACAAGTGCAGGGCACACTTGAAGGCGAAGATGCCGCCGACCGCAGCATCTTCATTATGTCCGCCCTGGTCGGGGCGTTGCTGCTATCGCGCAGTGTCGAGAACCCTGAGCTGGCCCAGCGGATCCTCGACGTGACACGCGAGTTTCTCAAACAACCCCAGGATTAATCCTGCCAGCGCTTGAACAACACGCTGGCATTGACCCCGCCAAACCCGAAGCCATTGGACAGGGCGTACTCGATGGCCGTCGAGCGCGCCTTGCCGTGGACGATGTCCACACCCTGCGCCGCCGGATCCGGGTTTTCGAGATTGAGAGTGGGTGGCACGATCTGATCACGGATCGCCAACAGCGTGAAGATCGCCTCAATCCCGCCCGCAGCCCCCAGTAAATGCCCGGTCGCGGACTTGGTGGACGTTACCGCAATCTTGTTGTCGGAACCGAACAATGACTTGATGGCGGCCAACTCCCCAAGGTCCCCGACCGGAGTCGAGGTTGCATGAGCGTTGAGATGCTGCACCTGTGCGGGAGAAATGCCCGCCTGGGCCAAGGCCAGCGACATCGCCCGGCGCGCACCGCTGCCATCTTCGGGGCCGGCAGTCAGGTGATAGGCATCGGCACTGGTGCCATACCCGACCAGTTCGGCCAAGGGTTGAGCGCCACGGGCAAGGGCATGTTCCAGCGATTCGATCACCAGAAGGCCAGCGCCCTCGCCCATCACGAATCCGTCGCGACCACTGTCGAACGGCCGTGAGGCGCGCTCCGGGGTGTCGTTGTATCCGCTGGACAAGGCACGCGCTGCCGCGAACCCGGCCAGACTGACCCGATCGATCGCTGCCTCGGCGCCGCCACACACGGCGATATCCGCTTCACCACAACGAATCAGCCGCGCTGCGTCGCCAATCGCCTGGACCCCGGCCGCGCACGCCGTCACCGGCGCACCCAGCGGGCCTTTGAAACCATGCTGGATCGACACATGACCTGCCGCGAGGTTGACCAGAAACGAAGGAATGGTGAAGGGCGACAAGCGTCGCGGACCGCGGCTGTCAGTGGTGCGGACCGCATCGGCAATCGCGCCGAAACCACCCACGCCCGAGCCGATAATCGTCGCGGTGCGCTCCTGGGCCTTGGCGTCCGACGCTTGCCATCCGGCCTGTTCCAGCGCCTGGCGCGCAGCCTCCATGGCAAACATAATGAAGCGGTCCATTTTTTTCTGCTCTTTGGGCGGCGTCGCCCGATCCGGGTCAAAACCCGCCTCGGGATCTTCCGCCACGGTGAGCACTGCGCCACCGACCTTGGCCGGCAGATCGGCGACCACGTCGTCAGGCAGGTTACGCAGCCCGGAGCGGCCGGCCAACAGACGCGCCCAGACCGCCTCGACACCACTCCCCAGCGGAGACACCAGGCCCATGCCCGTTACAACCACTCGACGATCACTCATACCGCAATTACCTCAAGCCGATTAAGGGCGCCTCACTTGTAGCGCGTGGCGGCCGTACTTTTGGAAAGATTCGGAGCCATGACCAGGCGGGCTTTTACAAAGTCGTCCCAATCAGAGGCGTTCGGCAACGATGGAATGGTGATCAGCTCCCCTTGGTCCAGCCCGGACAATGCTGCGTCGACCATCTCCCCCGCCTCCATGACCATATCTGCCGGGATTTGTGTTGCGTCGATACCGGAACGCTCCCAGATCTCGGTGCGTGTTACACCAGGCAACACGGCCTGGACCTTGACCCCGGTGCCGTCCAGTTCTGCGTTCAAAGACTGGGTCAGACTTAACACATAAGCCTTGCTGGCGCTGTAAGTCGCATTAAATCGCTCAGGGAACAAGGCCACCACCGAAGCGATGTTAATGATCGAGCCACGACCTGCCTTTGCAAAACTGGCGGCCGCTGCTGATGCCAGGCGCGTCACGGTGGTGACGTTGAGCTGAATCAGTTTTTCCATTTGGTCCATGTCGGAATTCGCCAACAGACCATCGGCGGCAACACCGGCGTTATTCAGCAGCAGGCTGATACTCGAGTCGCTGCGCAGACGCTGTTCAATCTTCAGAACGTCATCTTTTTGTGTGAGGTCTGCCTTGAGTACCTCGACCTGGACGCCATGCTCGGCGCGCAACTTGCTCGCCGCCGCCTGCAAGCGTTCCTCGTCGCGAGCGACCAGCAACAGATCAAAACCTCGGGCCGCCAACCGCTCAGCGTAGATGGCGCCGATTCCGGAGGAGGCTCCGGTGACGAGTGCGGTTCCTTGGGACTGGACAGAATTCATGAGCGTGCTCCTGTGAGGATGCATTTGGAAGGTGAGCGCCTGCTTTGGCAGACTCAGGAATTATTATAGGCATAATCCAAAGGCAATATGATAGTCGTAATTTTTTAGATACCGATAGAAGACACGGCACCGTCCTTAACGCCAAAATGCAAAAAGGCCGGTCAATGACCGGCCTCTGCGTTGATGTTAAAGCTTAGTTCACTTCCAGCTTCTCGCGGTTCTTATCCAGGATCGCCTTGCCTATCCCCTTCACTTCCAGCAACTCGTCTACGGACGAAAACGGTCCATTACTGTCACGATAAGCAACAATCGCCTTGGCTTTTGCCTCTCCGATACCGGATAGCTCACGCTGCAGTGTCGGTGCATCAGCGCCATTAAGGTCGACTTTGCCAGACAACGCCTTAGGCGCGACTTCCAGCACCATAGGTGCGTTGCCAGTCTCCGGCTTTGCCACAGGCGCGGCGACGGCAGCAATAGAGGCGCTGGTCAACAGGGCGAAAACCAGAGAGTAGAAATAGCCAGTACGCATAAATGAAGCTCCATAACATCGATTGAGAAAGCAGCTTTTCCGAAGCTGCTCTCCAAACTTAGGCGATGTGGTGGAGCTGTCAAAAGTGTGTCTGTTGCAGGATGTGAAACAATCAGGGTTCGAGGCGGCGCTGCTGGTAGATCCAGTCGACGATTCGTCCTCAGGGCTGCTAACGCTGGAGCTATCGCCCAGGCGTTAGCGACGCGCGACGCCCACCCCTATCGCTGACTGACCCGCCAATAAGGAATGCGTCGTTTTCGATGATTTTTTAAATGAGGAAGGGACGAAATCGGAATTCGGCGAGAATTGATGTGAGAGAGAGGTGTAGCAGTGAATAGCTCGCGCGGTGGATGGTTTTGGATCGACAGAAAGCCGGAGAGCCGGAGAGCCCTGGTTAACTTTTGTGAGCTCATCTGTTTGCGGCCGAAAATGGCATGACCGAAATAGCATCGCCAGTTTCTCGAAGATTCATTTTAGATACAGTATCTGATCACTGCCTCACTTGATTAGGTCATACCCTATCTGATAATGTTATCAGTTCTTGAAAAAATGCATTGTGCCATAAAAAGCAAGCAGTGTTTTTGGGCAATATCCGATGATATCCAAAACAGCACAATACACCCAATGAGTACAATACACGCCTCCTCTATTGGTGGGTAAACTTCGTATCGCAGCCTACAGGCTGTGCACCACAAGAAAACACATCGAAATGAATAAGCTATCTGGAATTGACCGCCATGCACTAATGGGCTGTGTAGGGGTCCTGTTCATGGTGTTCTGGCTCTCTTTTAATTTCAATCACGGCGAAAGAATTCAGCACAATAATGGCCTCGGCTGGGATGGCGCCGCCTACGCTGACTGGGCGCAACGTGACTCAATAGAGATACTTACCAGCAACACAGTGTCCGAGTATTATATTGGACGCATGCTTCCTTCCATCGTCATTCATAACGTCAGCAAGTTACTCGGCTATGATATAACTTCAACACCTCGAGTAATACACGCTTTCTACTTATTCAATGTCGGCCTACTTATTATAGCAGCCGGATTACTTATTCTGATCGGCCGACATTATAAATGGCGAACGCCTATTTACTTCTTGGGTTTCAGTGCACTGTTCTTTAATTACCCTGTGCTCACCAACCTGTCATACAACCCAACTCTTACGGATATTTCTGGCTACGTCTTAGGCCTCGGCATTTTCTATGCCTACATCAAAAACCGCTTCGCCCTATTGGTGGTGCTCAGCTTCCTCTGCTGCTTTGTATGGCCCACGATGCTTTACGGCGCGCTGCCGATGATCATGCTAGGCAGGGCCAGCGTCGCCAACCGCCCGCCCTCTCTGCATAGCCACCTGTTAGCCTTACTGATTGCTGTCTCCCTGATTGCGCTTGCCGCCTATCTATACGCCAATGGCCTACGACAATCCCAAGGCACAACCCTTTTCAAGAACGAGATTCTTCCACTCAGCATAATTCTGTTCATTACCTATATTTACCTGGCCCTCAAGCCGATGATCGACGTGCCTGCCTACCTGCGGGCATCTAGGCACATCAAGGTGCTGCCAGTGGTAGTGGGTATCCTCCTGTACGTATCGGTCAAAGCAATAGTCTTTCAATTTTCCGACCGGACGCCTGGCCCACTCACTATCACCAGCTATCTAGGCCTGTTTACGCAGGCATCCCTGTCGAACCCGTTGATCAACGTCGTTGCGCACGCTATGCACTACGGTCCGTTTTACATGATCGCCATCTTGCTCTGGCCGCGTATCGCTGCACTGGCAAAAGCCGAAGGCCTGGGCCTCAGCGTCTACATTGCCTTGTTTGCCTTCTTGTCGATCGGGTCCGAGTCACGTCAGTTCCTCAATGCCTGGCCAGCTCTTGCAATGCTGACGTGCCAGGCACTGAACCAGTTGGGCGATGAGCGCAAGGTCGACTGGTGGTTTACCTATGCCGTCGCCGGCATGGCATTGATCCTGTCCAGGTTCTGGTTGAGTATCAATGTTGGCCCCTGGACAGGTAACTTCCAGGCATTTCCGGACCAAATGCTCTACATGTATTCCGGCCCGTGGATCTCTCACCAGATGTATGGTGTTTTTCTCGCTGTGACGCTGCTCTGCTTCATTAGCCTGCTTACATTGCTGCGTCAGACGTCCAGTTCACCCGCGCGCGCATCGACACAGGAAGTATGATCCGATGAAAACGCTATCCATTGTGGTACCTGTCTATTTTAACGAAGGCTCCTTGCCGGATCTATTCAGCAAGCTTCTGTACATAGAGCAGTTACTCCAACAACAAAACATGCTGCTGGAACTGATTTTCGTCGACGATGGCTCCCAGGACAACTCACTGAATTTGCTCAGACAGTTCGTGATTACGCGCCCGGGCACCAAAGTGATCAAGCTGAGTCGTAATTTCGGAGCTATCAGTGCGGTAAAAACCGGACTGAATTACATCACTGGGGATTGCTTTCTATTCTTGGCCGCCGACCTTCAGGACCCGCCAGAACTCATCCCGGAGATGGTTAGCCGCTGGAAAAACGGTACCAAGTACATCATCTGCGAGCGCACAGACAGACAAGATCCACTGGGGTCAAAAATATTCTCAGCCGTGTATTACAGGCTTTTGCGCAAGTTCGTCATGGCAAGCTATCCGAAAAATGGTTTTGACCTCGCGCTCATGGACGGACAGCTTCTGCCCTATCTTAAAGACAGTGGCAAGCACATCAACTTCCCTCTATTTCCGTATTGGCTAGGGTTCACCCCCGAAAAAATACCTTACGTTCGCGTGGCTCGTGAGCATGGAAAATCCAGGTGGACGTTTGGAAAAAAATGGAAACTGCTTATCGACTCCATTTTTTCGTTTTCCTTCGCTCCGGTCAGACTGATTTCGGCAATAGGCCTGATAGTGTCGCTGGGAAGCTTCGCTTATGGCACCGTTGTGGTGCTGAGTGCATTGTTCGGCAAAGTTGAAGTGCCCGGGTTTGCGACGCTGGCCACCCTCGTCTCTTTCCTGCTGGGCCTGATCATAGTAATGCTTGGTGTGATGAGCGAATATATTTGGAGGATATTTGATGAGGTCAACAGACACCCTCATGCAGTTATTGAAGAAGAAATTCTTTAATCTGGAATTCATCAAATTTCTTATCGTTGGCTGCATCAATACAGGCGCTGGATATATTTTCTATCTGGCGTTTATTCAGGTGATGGTATACACCTATGCATACTCTCTGTCGTATGCCTTAAGTATCGTGATTTCGTACGTTCTCAATGCGCGTTACGTCTTCAACGAGCCCCTCTCCCTTAAAAAGCTTCTTTCGTTCCCGCTTGTTTACATCGTGCAATACCTAAGCGGCTTATGCCTGATATACATTGCTGTAGAACAACTCTCTATCCCCGTCATCCTGGCGCCGCTCCTGGTTGTAGTTATCACCCTGCCGATCACGTTCTTACTTGCTCGGTTTATCGTGAAATAGCGCGGAGCGGGGGAAAACACCAGTGATAGTGTCGGCATATCGGGCTTCGGACTGAACGAGCTCGATGTGCCGAACCCAAGTGCTAACGGTCATTTATTCGAGCTTCATGTTCGTAACTTTAATTCCAGCGCGGCCTTGGGCTGTACCGTCACCTCCACCAGAATACAAAAAGGCCGGTCAATGACCGGCCCTTTGTGTTGAGCGAGAAGCTTGGTTCACCACGATTTTTTTGCGGTGCTTATGCAGAAATGCTTTCCCGATCCTCTCACACCCCAAGCACCTACAGCGAGATGTAAAACAATCAGGGTTCGAGGCGACGTTGTTGGTAAATCCAGTCGACGATCTCACCGTCAGGGGTGTAGCCGCTGACGGTTTCGCGCAGAAGCTGGCGAACACGTGAGTAGTCGTCTTTCTCAACCGCCGCCAGCAACTCAGTCAAGCGACCTTTCAGCACGTCCCAGGCGAGGTGATCTTCATTCGCACTCATGATCATCGGGTGTTGGGTAGCTGAAACGTTCTCGCCGATCAGCAGCTCTTCATACAATTTTTCGCCTGGACGCAACCCAGTGAACTCAATGGAAATGTCGCCATGCGGGTTCTTGTCCGAACGAATGCTCAATCCCGACAAATGGATCATTTTCTCCGCAAGCTCAACGATTTTCACCGGCTCGCCCATGTCCAGCACGAATACGTCGCCGCCCTGCCCCATGGAGCCCGCCTGGATTACCAGTTGCGCCGCTTCAGGAATGGTCATGAAATAGCGGGTGATCTTCGGATGGGTGACCGTCAGCGGCCCGCCGGATTTAATCTGGCTGTGGAAAAGCGGGATGACGGAACCCGACGAGCCAAGGACGTTACCGAAACGAACCATCGTGAAACGTGTCTTGTTGACGCGCGAAATGTTCGACTTATCGCCGAACAATACGGGCGCAATCTCGCGACTGAGCGCTTGCAATGTCAACTCGGCGAGACGCTTGGTGCTGCCCATTACGTTTGTTGGACGGACCGCCTTGTCTGTCGATATCAGCACGAAATTCGACACACCCGTTTGTAGCGCCGCTTGAGCCGTGTTGAGCGTTCCAATTACGTTATTCAGAACACCCTCGGCAATGTTGTGCTCGACCATTGGCACATGCTTGTAGGCGGCAGCGTGGTAGACCGTGTCGACACGCCAGGTTTTCATCACATCCAGAAGTTTGTCTTTATGACGGATGGACCCAAGAATCGGTAACAATTGCACCGCAGACGACTCTCGAGAACTGCGCTGTTCAAGTTCGGACAGGATGCTGTAGAGATTAAATTCACTGTGTTCGAACAGCAGCAGCGTAGTAGGTCTCAGGGCGAAAATCTGTCGGCACAACTCTGACCCGATCGAGCCGCCAGCCCCCGTTACCATTACCGTTTTGCCGCGGATACAGCGCTCCAGCAATTCAGGCTGGGCAGGCACCGAGTCGCGACCTAGCAAGTCGGCGATATCGACTTCCCGAATATCCTCAACCTTCACGCGGCCGCTGGCCAAATCAGTAAAGTTGGGGACGCTGCGCACGTGTAGCGGAAACCCTTCCAGCACATTGAGAATTTCACGGCGCCGAGCGCGTGTCGAAGACGGCAGCGCAAGAAGGATCTCTTGCGCACCAGTGACATCGATCATCTGCTGGATGTGTTTGGGTTTATAGACATGCAGGCCCGAAATAGAGCGATCGGCAATGCTGGAGTCGTCATCGATGAATGCAACCGGTCGCATGACACGACCCATACGCAATGCTGCTACCAGTTGGTTACCCGCTACACCCGCGCCGTAGACAGCAACCTTGGTCAAACCGTCGTCACGATTTGTGAACGGAACGTGCTGGGTCGCTGTGAACCAGTCACCCATGAAATACTGGCGCATGCATAGACGCAGGCCGCCGATGATGACGAGGCTCAACCACCAGTAGTTGAAAATGACGGACCGGGGAACAACTGCCTCGTGATTGCTGTACCAGTAGACCATCAAAGCCAGGATAAGCGAGGAAAGGCTGACCGCTTTGATGATGGCAACAAGTGCATCGTTGCCGAAATATCGCATGACGGCTCGGTACATGCCGAACCGTATGAACAAAGGAATCGCGATAATTGGCGCACAGACAAATAGCCATATATGAATTTTGAAAGGATTGATCATCTCATCAATCCCCAAACGCACGATGAACGCCATCCACAGTGCCACCCAAACGAGAATCACGTCCGTGAACACTTGGATTAACCGCTTCTGCCGACGCGGAAGTCCCAGCAAAAACATCCTCAGCCTATCCATATAGCCTTGCCCCAAAGTGCCCTACTCCATCGCTTGAACTCGTTGAAGTGCATTGTACGTACGTAGGCATCGCCGTAACAGGAAAAAACGACGTATGTGGATCTACTGACAGATTTGTGCGCCCCCCCAGACCAACGTGGGTTATCTAACGGGCAAGGAAATACACGGCCTTCACCGCCAAGGACGAGGAATGTGATCGCTAAATCGCCATGACCGACACTATTCAGCAAGCACCCAAAACGGATGCTGCTTCTGAACACCGTCAAGCGGAGCGTAGTCGTTCGCCGCGTTCTGAGCGCCAGCAGCGATGGCGTGCACTTGACATCAACGGCTGCTTTGACCTTGCGGATCGCTGCAACCTGCAACCTGCAACCTGTTCGACGGTGTCGGTTCTCGCCCCGATTCACCAGAGATTGATCATCTGTGCTACAAATTTCGGTAACTGGCGCTCGCTTTCTGAAGGCTTGCCTCGATGTTACGATCTGGAATCCAGCCCAGTGTCTGCTGGGCATTGGTGCTGTCCACTTCCAGCGAGCAACAAAGTTGCTGATAAAGCGCTTGCTTGCCTACCAGTGATAACAATGTCTTCAGCAATAGGGGTGGAACAGGCAACTGTATACTTCGTTTGCCCATCCCCCGCGCCAGTGCTCGAACCATGGCAGCAGTCGATATTGCTGGTTCATCAGCGACCAGGAACAATTCCCCCGCCGCTTTCGGATGTTGTGCCGCGAGCGAGATGAAATTGCAAAGGCTCTCAACGCCGATAACACTGCGACTGTTGGTTACTTCAGCGAACGGCATCGGCATGCCGCTGGCGACCAATTTCAACAGACGCCGAAAATTCCCCGGCGCGTGAGCCCCGTACACCAGCGGTGGACGAATAATCACCAACTCGGTAGGCGTATCTTTAAAAAGAGCAGCCAGACCCATCTCAGCTTCGTACTTGGCAATCGCATAAGGAGCGTGAGGTGCTACTGGTGACAGCTCAGTGAACGCCCTACCCTGTGTTTCATTTCCATTAACACCGATGGAGCTAATGAAAACAAACCGTCGTACACCACTCAGCAAGCAAGCTTCGGCGAGTCGAATGCAAGCATCACGATTGACTTTGCGAAATGCCTCCAGCGGGTTTTGATCATGGGCCGTTTTTACATGTGCCCGCCCCGCGAGATGAATGACACAGTCCACTGTTTTCAGGCGGTCTGACCATGCTCCAATGTCGTCGAGCTCACCAAGCACTACTTCCCCGCAAGCGACTTGCGGAGGTCTGCGATGCAGCGCCACAACCTCATGCCTCTCGGCCAACAGTTGCTCGCATAAGTTACGACCAATAAACCCGGAGGCTCCCGTCACAAATATCTTCATACACCCTCCTTAGCCAAACTGTCATGCGCCAGCTCTGCAACTGGAGCATGCTTTCAGTTTTTGCCAATCCGCCTCAGGCAAGCCGCCAAAAGCCCCACCAGCAACCCGGCAATAAGCCCCAAAAGAATCACAGGTGTCTGTCGAGGAAATACGGCTTCAGGAGAAGGATAAAGAGAAACGAGCTGAGTGGGCACGTAACCCAATGCGTATTCGTATTTGCGCAAATCCGCTTCAATTTTGTTGATGGCATCGCGGTGCGCGAGGTAGTTGGCCATCCCCTCTGCCAATCCACCCCCACTCCCTAGCGCGTCCAAATGAGCTTGTCGCGATTTATGAAGATCGGCAATCAACTGCGAGAGACGATCCCGGCCGGGTTGGCTCAGGACATCCTGTTGCTGGCGAACCATTTCGAAAATGCTTTCGGCGCATTTTGTAGCAAACTCCGCGCCTTGACCTCGGACGTTGACCGCAAGGAAAGCTGGCTGACCTTCGGCGGTGTACCGAGCTAGCTTGGTCATCTGCTGTTTAGCCCCTGGTACATCATCGACGCCACATTCACGAAGGACTTCGTCCGAATAAGCAGCGGGGGTGTTCAGCCGCGCGATGACCAAAACTGCAGACTCAATCTGGTTAGGTCTCGGCAGGCCGTCTTCATCCAACCCGCGGTTTTCACCCATTTTTATTATCGCAGAGGCTTCGTACTCTGATGGGGTAAACGATAAATAGGCGACAGCCCCAAGCAAGCCCAAAACAGCGCCGGCAGCAATGAATTTCCAGCCTTGTGTCAAAAATTTCAGTAATGACACGATTGTAAAAGCTTCCACATCATTTTTTACTTCAGGGTCGTACATAAAGCATCACTCGCGTAAATTGAAGTTAGGCTATCTGGTCCGAACTCGATACCCGCCCCCTTCTCAAGGCCGCTGAGAAGATACAGGAAAAATGCTAAACCAGCATAAGCTCGCGGATAATTTGCACATCTGCAGGAGCAAGCTGGCCTAGCTGTCGGACCTAGGCGAGTCATCTAAAACCGCCCATGAAAATTTTGTCTGCACTCGTAGGCAACGCCTGCCTGGAAAGTATGCCGCCTTAATAACAGTGGCGATTTGCACAACAGGTCCCGGCATGACTTGTAGCCACCAAACAGACTAAGTTTTTAGCTCTTTCTGTCATATTTTGACATTGCCATTAAGGGTACCCGATATGTAAAAACCTGCATCAGTAGACACAATGCAATGAAGCCCAGATTGGTCCAAGTGTAGGCTTGCGGGGCGAAGCCCGCCATCACACAAGAGTAACTGATGCGCAAAAATATCAAAAATGAGATTATATTCGGGCGCACTCTAAAAAAATGAACCGAGGCAACAAGTGACAGGTACAAGAATAATGCCGCGCCCACCGCGCCCACCGACCCCCACGCCATTAGAAAAGGGAAGTATTCAGTTCCAACGTTAATGACTGGCTCATCAAAGGGGATAGTAGAACCCAATGTTTCTACCCCACCCGCCCCGGGAACCAATTGATTAATCAAGAACTCCGAATCGATGTAGCCTTTAGCCATAATTGAACTAAAGTTATAAATTCCCGCGCCAATGTAGAGTAAAATCCACTTAAATCCGGGAGATGCAGCGGCGTAGAACTCGCTAAAAGGCAACGCCACCCAATCAAGGCGCCCCGAACGAAATTGCCCCAATTTAGCAAAAAGAAGCAGGGCCCCTAGCAAGCTGACAATAAGGGTTTTCCAGGGAATTTGCCGCTTGGAGAAAAAGACCATCGTTATGGCCAATCCATAGACCGAGGTAAAAAGCCGGTTACGGTCCAGCACTAGAACTGGAAATGCCAGTCCTACAGCAATGAAAAGAATTCTGATGCGTTTATCTGTATAGCAGAGCCATCCCACAATGGGGAGTACCCAGCACATATTAGAGATATGTCGAACATGCGATCGACCGCCGTCGAAGTTGGCATATATCTCCGGATGGAGTAATGGCAGTGGAAATAACGTCAAGTCGAGAACACAGGCCAGCAGAACCAACCAGGCCAACACCTTCACCCAATAGCATTCGGGCGAACGGTCAAAGGGCACGAGCTGTAGTGCGTGGCGCGCAGGCAAACGAACACCTAATAACGCATCAAATACCATGGCCAATGCGGCAACCACCATCAATATCGAAATACCGACGCCGTAACCCTTAGGCAGTTCAAATGTAAGCAGCGCAATAAGGCAACTGCCCAGCAAGGGCAGTGAGAAAAATATAGAGGGAGACCGATGGAAGTTTTTCACGCGCCGCCCTTTTTAGAGTTGCTCATGCTTTCCAACTCCCCCACAATTCTAAATACAAAATATCGCGCCATATAAATTGAAGTCTTGATCCATTGGCGGTTTAAAAATGCGACCTTCGCATCGACCAAGTGGCACTGCGCTTGAAGCATTTTCTTATAAGGGCCGTGGAATTTTTCGATGTGCCGTTTAGCTACTTTTCCGGACTCTTGAAGATTCCTGATTCTGGACGTAACGTCGGGAGTGCGGCAGGTATTGGTGCTGTGTACCCGGTAAGCACATACGCGCTCATCGATGAAGCCAAGCCCACCCTGCGCCGCAATCCGGAGAAAAAAGTCCCAATCATCAATCCGTAGTCTCTCGTCCCAGCCTTCACCACCAGTAACGAATGCTTTACGCACCATCGGGACAGGACCCGCAACCGCCCAGTCGTTGATAACCGACGCTATAATACCTTCATCCGAAAGGTATTTTTGCTTGTTCGCTCGGTGCAAGCCGGTCATGCCACTGTCGTGAATCACGTTGCCGTGTTCGTCGACAACAATGGAGTCGCCAATAACAGCCAATTTATTAGGGAAGTTTAATAAATAGTCGACCAGCTTTTGACTGCCTCCCGACAAGAAATAGTCATCACTGGCGCCCAACCTGAGAAATTCACCGTTTGCCAAGCTTGTGAGTTCATTTATCGTCGCCGTTACGCCTTTGTTTGGGCGACTCTTATAGATAACGTTTATGTTCTCTGCATGAAGTGACAACCATTGCTCGATCACCTTCGCGGTGTTATCGGTAGAACCGTCATCAATGATCACAATTTCTTTGTTGCCATAAACATCGGCTAAAATACTATCAAGGCAACATTGTACGTATTGGTCATGATTGTAAGCAGGTACGATGTAGGATACTAAAGGTACCAATACGTCCTCCGGACATTGTTGCGACCGAAATAGGGCCTAATTGAATAATCGCAATTTATATACTATGGCATGCAGAGAGTCAACCGAAGGTCCTCCCTTTGAAACAATTGCTTGCTCCAGCTTCAGTCCGTCCAGGCTTCTTATGTGTGCGCTTTTTGCCGCTAGGAGGCCTGCGAAAAGCTGATCTTTTAGTCGTTCCGCGGCGCCTTGCGCGTCTGCCTTGTGCTGGCAGCCAGGTGGCACTGATCTCCCCTCCTGAGCATCCGTCCTGATTTCGACTACGGATAATTTTGATCCTGCCAAGCTCGAGACAATCTGAGCGACAGTTACTTAGTGATGCTCGTAAAGGCGCCAAGCTTCGGATCTCCAACCCCCAACTGGGTGGAGACCGCGATTAGCTAAAGAAAACTTGAAACTATCGCGCTTTTACAGCGCGACAGCCCAAGCAACAACTCACCAGGATTGATATTGAATAAAACAACCCCTCTCTTCTTTCCTCGCCAGTATATTTACAGCTTGCCGAGTACGACTTATCTAATCAAATCGTTAGATCCGACCAGCACCGAGGCCATCATCTTTTTCCAATTCTCCAGCGTGAAATTTCACCGCTAGAACAACTAAAGGGGCGTAAGCCAAAATCAGACCAAGTGCACCGTCCAACCCTAGTAAAACTACACTCAGGGCTATTGGAAACAACCAAAACATATTGATAGCAGCGACCGTCAGTACTACCGGCAAATGCTTACCAAAACGCCGCGATGCGAATTGATAAGCATGACTGCGATGCGCTTCATATACCTTATCACCACGCAAACAACGACGCATTAAAGTAAACGTCGCATCTACTACGAACACGCCGAGCAAAATCAACACCGCCCAAAACAATTGCGAAGAAGCCCAGGCAGAATTAATGGAAATGACTCCCAGTACAACGCCTAAAAACCCGCTTCCGGCGTCGCCCATAAAAATTCGCGCGGGTGGGAAATTCCAAAACAAAAAACCTGCAGTAGCGCTAGCGAGTGAGAGGGGAAGCCAAACCATGTTCTCAAAACCACTTACCCAATAAAGCAGACAAGACCCTATACATACGCAGATAGCCTCGATACTGGCGATGCCATCGATTCCATCCATAAAATTATACAAATTCAGCATCCACACCAGGTACAGCGCAGACAGAACGTAACCAAACCATCCCAGGTCGATACTCACCCCGAAGATGACGACCGCAGGTAAACCACCTAGCCAGAGCAACGCCCAGGCAGCGGCAGCGAAATGTCCTAATAAGCGCCATCTAGCGGCGACATGGCCGTGATCGTCAATAAATCCGATCACTGCTATCAATGCTCCAGCTCCGCCCACCGCGACCAGCGTAGTGACCGGCACTAACTGCATCCATGCCAAAAACGGCAGGCTCAAGAGAAATACCAAAACAATCGCCACTCCCCCACCACGAGGCGTTGGAACAGAGTGAGAACTTCGAGCATTTGGTACATCGATAATACTGCGCGCAAGGGCATAACGTCGCAGCACCTCAGTCAGCGCCAAAGACAGGAGAATAACGATAGGAAAGAACAACGACTGAATCATTATTTTTTATGCTCCATATATTGCTCCTCAGCAGCTTTCAGCGTTTCCTCAGCTGTCACATGTGTAATCGATTGCATAAAAACGTAATTTAATGACATGCGAAATCTCTTTGAATCGCACGGTTACCGATAGGATTATACATTCCTGAAAATTCCACTCAAGGTTTCACCCTACTGAACACTCAAAATGACCTGCACGCGCCAGTTTTTTTCACTCTTAACCGGAGATGATAGTTGCAAAAAAAACAGACCACTTTACAACCACATACCTAATAAATCCCCAGAACAATCATCACCAACAAGAAAATTCGATCGCGAAATCGACGGCGCAAACAAGCCCAGTTACGAATCAAAAAAGAGGAAGGAATTTTTCCTTGCTTGACCAATGACACCGGCAATCCTTGAGCCTGACCTGCCAACAAACCTGAAATTTTAGTTACTTCTCCTCGGTACCATCCGCTTCGCAATAAAGACAAACGAGCGATGAGAGCCTTAATACCAGTATTAGCGCCGAACTGATTATTTGAATGCTGACGATAGAGCATATGAGAGACTGGATCGATGTACCAACTCAGACCGCTAGACCTAAACCAGGCATACACCATCCAATCGTGCAAAGACACTTCACATACAAGCGACCAATTTGCTATTAAAAATTGTTTGAACTCAAGCGCATCAGACACTTTAAGAACATAACTGCAACCAGGCCCTGCTGCCTCAAAAAGAAAGTCATACTTACGTTGCGGTTGTGCTTTATCAAGTAAGACTTCTCGCCCTTCAGGCCAAAACGCCGTGACATTACTCGAATAACCGGAAGCGTACGTTTCCGAAATCTTCTTGTGAGCGGCGATCAGCTTATCGTCTAACCAAATATCATCCTGATCAGCTAGAGCTATATAATCAAACTCAGAAAAATCTACGTCACGGATCAGCCGATAAAAATTTTTACCCGCCCCACCAAAGCGCTCGCCATGAGGAAGAACTTTGACCCGAGGATTATTTAGCGCCAGCTCGCTCGCCCATAACTCTGTTGAATCACTGGAAGAATCAACACTAATAAAAATAGTGACATCAACATTAGTTTGCCGAAGAATTGATTCAACCTGCGCAGGCAACCATTTAACACCATTATAGGCAGCTAACAGTACAGCGATTTCAACCCTATCCACCAAAATCTCCTTCTCGATCGCTGATTGCTCACTAACACCCCTTGCCAACAGCTATTCAAGCGGTTAAGACATTCATTCTTGTCAGCAGTGAAATTAAAATGATTCGATACGCCATGCTAAGAGATATAACTTCAGCATAAAATGCCTGCTCTCATCTCATATTCACTATGAAGCGACGAGCGACGACAAAACTGAATACAAAATAAATCGCGTAATTCACAACAAACGCGTACATCGCCCCAACCAGCCCAAAGTGCTCCGTCAAAAAATACACCCACGCCACATAGGTCAGACTGAAAAACACCTCAGAAAATATAAATAATTTCGTCATGGCTTTGGCGAGCATTATGAAAGACAGTATGAAGGACATTACCTTAATAACATCACCTAACAGTTGCGGAGCGTAAAGATAAAGCGCATCCGAAAATTCGTCAGAGAATAGCACCTGAGTTATAAAATCGCGGAATATATATATACCTAACGCAGACACAATGACCGCCGGCACCAAATATTGGTAAGCAGTTCTAATCTCAGCAATAAACAACCTTTTATCCATAATTGCAGATAACTTAGGAAGATAGTAAACACTGATGGCCATAGTGATGAATAGTAAGTAGGCTTCCGAGACCTTGCTTACCGCTTGCCAATACCCGACTTGCTCCCAAGAAAATTTGCCAGCTAAAATATTTCGAGTTGCAATTTGGACTGCTGGAGCGAGAAGTGCTGAAGTTAATGTCATCACCGAAAAATGCGACAACTTTTTAACCATCTCGACATCCCAGAGCAGAGAAAAATAACTCCACTTGAAATAATCACTTTTCTTATAGAAAATAAAACTAACAAACAATAGACTCGCTTGAGCCAACAGAAAAGCCAGAAGCACACCGTACAACTGATAATAGTAGCCCAAAACCAATGGGGCGAGCACCCCAATAGCAGCCCCTCCTACGTGTATCGCAGCAAGGCGTTTTACATCCATCATGCCATTGACGATCGCGATGATTAAATTATGCAGTGCTACAAAAATCTGTGCGAATGCCAGCACTATAATCAGACTTTGATAGCGCAGATCACCAAGCAACCAAACCGATAAATGCTCGCTAAAAACGAGCACCACTACACACATCACAAACGACGATGCGAGGGAAAAACAAAATGCTGAGTTTAATAGTATCTGCAGGGAGATATTTTGCTCACGATATTCCGCCAAATACTTGACGACACCTGCACCAACTCCCCCTCCCGAAAATACAACCAGTAACGCTGTGAGACTCATAAACTGGCCGAGTTGTGCAACGCCTTCAGGCCCAGCTAAAATCGCTACAAACTTCATCACCAAAAAACCCGACAATAATCGAGCAACGGTAGCGATAGAGGTTAGCAAACCAGTTCTTAATATATTCAAAATCAAAACCATTTAACGCAGCATTGTAAAAATATTAGCTTTAGCCCCTTCTAAAGCTAACTTATTCCTGGCCAAGCCAAAACACAACGAATTAAGAAAAGGCGTTCAAACGTTCGATTACCATACTGACTTCAGCAGCAGAAGTGACTGGACTTAATGGCAAGCTTAATACTGTCCGGTGTATGGCTTCCGTTACAGGATGATGCTCCGAAGCCAATGCCCTGTAAGCGTTTTGCTTGTGTGGCGGAATAGGATAGTGAATCAACGTTTCAATACCATGGGCGTGCAGATAGCTTTTCAACTCATCACGCCTTTCGCTACGCACAACAAACAAATGCCATACATGTTGTTCTTGGAGCGCGAGCGATGGAACCTGAATCAGAGCGTTATCAATGTTGGCAATATATTGATTAGCCAGTGCTTTCCTCACGCTTATTTCACGATCCAGATGACGCAATTTAACTCTCAACATTGCCGCTTGAATTTCGTCCAACCGACTGTTCACGCCCCTGTATTGATTCTCATACTTCTTATAGCTTCCGTAGTTGCCTAGTGCACGAACAACAGACGCCAGTTCATCGTCGTCGGTTGTGACAGCCCCTGCGTCACCGAGAGCCCCCAGGTTTTTACCTGGATAAAAGCTGAATCCTGAAGCATCTCCCCAAGTACCAGCCTTGCGGCCTTCAATGCTGGCACCGTGCGCCTGAGCCGAATCTTCCAACACCAATAGATTGTATTTCTTTGCCAGCGCGCACAGCGACGGCATGTCTGCCAGTTGGCCGTACAAGTGTACCGCCAGTATGACTTTAGTCCGATTGGTTATCGCGCGCTCTGCCAGTTGAGGTGACAAATTGAAGCTATGCTCATCGGGCTCAACGAGAACTGGCACCAAGCCATTTTCCGTGATCGCCAGAATACTGGCAATATAAGTATTGGCAGGAACAATAACCTCGTCGCCGTCTGCCAGCTTACCCATTTCCTTCCAGGCTCTGAGGGTCAGACTCAAAGCATCCAGACCATTGGCAACGCCAACACAATGCTGCGAACCACAATAGGCCGCAAATTCCTGCTCAAACTTTGATAGTTCTTGACCACCAATATACCAACCAGAGTCAATAACTCTTGCGCAGGCTTCTTTCAATTCAACAGCGTAGGCCTGATTTACTTTTTTCAAATCAAGAAAATTAATCATTTAGTTTAATCTCGTAAAAATCAATTGCCATACCACGGGCACCAAAACTTTCTTTTTGAGCAAGCAGACCGGAGTTGATGTATTTCCCACCATCCTCAGTAGACACCCCGAAACTAAAATACTTAAATCCGCCGTCTTGACTTTCTTGAATACAGCTCTCAATAAGATAATCTAACGCCCCCACTTCTTTGCCTTCGGAGTTTGTCGCTAGATACTGAGTATGGACGACAGTACCAAATTTAAAAAGCAAGGTCGCAGCTAGCAACTGTCCTTCAGACTTCACGATTCTGAGAGATATGTTTTCAGGAAAATGAGATGATAATAACTCAAGTTCCTGTGGCGTATGAACTGCCACGGCCCCATGCTTCTCCAATACACCATTGAGCAAACCAATAAATTCGGCCCAGTCATTGGAGTCAGTCACAACTAAATTATTCTTTTTTGCTCGAGCAATAAGCCACTTTCTGCCTTTGGAAAGCTTCAATCGCCGATCCAGGAAAATTATGCTCGACAAATCCCTACGAACGATTTCAGCTCCGACCCTAGATAAAGAATAGAGGTCTTCTTGTGCTCCATGAATTGAAAATATGTAAGGAGTAGCCTTGTATAAAATCTTGTTAAACCCGTGAGACCTAGCAAAAAGCATCAAAGCCTCAACGCTTTCTAGGACAGTTTCAGCCTTTACCTTTTGAGACAGAACCAAGCCGCCGTATGTCAAGCCACCGTGGCTGACCAATACATCTTCGTTACGAGACGCAGGTAACACAGCGACCAGAACTTCTTCCTCATAAATCATCAATGAGGCATCAATAAATCGATCCGAGTGGTACTCCATAAAGTCTCTTTTAAATAGAAACATTGGAGTTTTGGAGTCTACAACAAAACTATCCCACTCATTTTTTTTGGCAGCCGAATAAAACTCGCAAACTACCATTCCAACAACTCCGCCACACCAAATCCCTCTGCTCCCATGTTATTTCCATTATAAAAACAGAACGTCTTTTCTCCAGCTGCGACTAATCTTGGGTAGCAAAGATGTACAGAGTCGAAGCCACTGTCAGAAAGTGTCAATCCAAAACTTGAATCACGACGCTCCCATTGTTTTCCATCGCTGGACACGGCCACACCTGGAAAATAATCGCTGCCGGATGTGCCGCCCTTAGTATAAAACATATAATACTTGTCTTTTACTTTGTATACCGAGGGCCGCCCTATCCGATATTCATCTCCTTCCACGTCTATACACAACAGCTCTTCCCGGTTAAATATCCGACCGTCGACCGACTCTGTGTACCAAATATTGTAGTCTGGGTAGTGGTTGCCATTAATTAATGTCCAAGAGTCACCCACCGCATACCATACTTTCCAGACACCGTCCTCGAACAGAACAGAATGGATCGCTCGGATTGTTGTTCCGGCTTCAGCCCTGTCCATGACAGGTACTTCAGAAACACGCGAAAATGTCTCTCCGCCATCAGTGCTTTCTGCCAACCCTGTAAATGCTAGAAATTTTGCGCGCTTAACTATTTGAAAACCAACATAGTACATCCGCAGGACGTTACCACATCTAACGATGTCACCTAGAATAACGCCATTGTCATCAAAGCACCCGTCTCTCCCCCGGTCCAAAACTGGAACTTCAGAAACCTTGAGGACTTTAGTCGGGTCTTGCGCATCGACGTCCACGTAACCAATTCTACTAATACCCTCTTCATCCCTGAACCCTGCATACACACGGATTACATCATCGTTCAGTAGAATCGGTGTAGGCGTCAGCGCAGAATTTTTCTTCCAATCGTTAGTTCCGACTGGAGAAAAGACATGACCTAGCTTGTTCCACTTCATGACGCCTTCCTCTACAATTTAACGCTGAGTGAACTTTTTTTGGGTAGTTCTTTTGCTGGAGAACCATAATAAATACGCTCAGGTTCTTTCAGGTCTTTCGATACTAATGAACCGGAAGCGACAATACAGTCCCGAGCAACCGTCACATGATCATTAAGCGTAGAGTTCACACCTAAAAAGCAAGATTCCCCGATTGTACAGTAGCCCGAAACAACCACATGCGAGGAAATAAAGCAGTTATCCTCAATCACCGAGCGGTGACCGATATGGTTACCACTCCAGAGAATTACGTTATTTCCAATCTTAACGAAAGGTTGCACAGTATTATTTTCAAATATAAAACAATTCTCCCCTACTTCCGCATTCCGCCATACGAATGCACGTGAGCTGATATAGGTGGCGCAGGTATAGCCTTTCTCTTTAACGCTCTGATACAAACGTGTTCTCAAGCGATTGAGTTGTGACGCGGGAATCGCCACAAACACTTCAAACTCGGAAGGAGGATATTGCTGTTGCACATCCTCCAAGGGGACGATAGGCAAGTCATAGAGCGTAGCGCTTTCGATATAATCTCGCTCCACAGCGAAGCCGCAAACTTCGTAAGCAGAATCATATGTGAAATATTCATAGGCGATCATTGCCAATTCGCCTGCCCCGACGATTACCAATTTTTTATTTTTTTCCACAACTCACCTCCTTAATGAATTGGTCATAATCCCGAATATAATCGGACTCATCATAATACTCACTGGCCAAAACAAGAAGAACGCAATCGTCACTAAACTCATGCATTTCACGCCATATCATATTACGGATGATCAAGGCCTTACTCGCCGATTCCAGTCTTACTTGCTGCCTGGTGGCACCATCATCAATGACAATATTACAACTTCCAGATACACAAATTGCCATCTGCTCTAGACGTCGATGCGCGTGAAAACCACGACTTACATCAGAGAGAGTATCGTATATATAATAAACACGCTTAATCGCAAAAGGAATGTTCAAGCCTTGTTCGAGGGCAATCAAACTTCCGCGATTATCACCGATTACTTTCAAGTCCTTTAATTCGGTAGTGCCCTGAAGAAACTCCGAGTGCGGCTCACTGTTTTTCAAGAGAGGCGCAACTTCATCTTCAGCACTAACGGTTTTTTCTATAAACCCGGGCCAGTCTATGCCTATATCAGGGTCATTCCACCTGATGTTTCTCTCAGACTCCTTATGGTGACCATTAGTTGTCTTACAGAAAAAATTAGTATTGTCCTCTAATGCAAAAAAGCCGTGTGCGAAGCCCTCGGGAATCCACAACATGTGCTGACTAACAGCGTCCAGCTCAATGCCAACCCATTTTCCGAATGTCAGCGAATCGTGACGCACATCGACGGCCACCACATAAGCTGAACCATTGACTACCCTGATCAAATTGCCTTGAGCACGGGGAGGAAGCTGATAACGCAGGCCTCGAAGCACACCCTTCTTTGAACAAAAATGGGTATCCTGGATTAGAGGCCGCGGTACTGGAAAACCGGCCTCTTTAAGGGCTTTGTGGAATGCAGGTTCATCAAAACTCTGCATAGCCCCCCCCTGCGAATCTTCATAAATCGCAGGCTCTAGAATAGCTATGTCAGGCAAAGAAGTTTGAAGGAGCCTCACGAGTGACGCCCCTCATCCAGCATTTTTTGCAAATACTGCCCATATCCAGTTTTTGCTAATTTATCGGCTTGAATCTTCAGCTGGGCTGAGTCTATCCAACCATTATTGAATGCAATTTCTTCCAGGCAAGCCACTTTCAAGCCTTGGCGCTGCTCGATGGTGTGAACGAAGTGACTCGCTTCCAGGAGGGAATTATGCGTACCAGTGTCGAGCCAGGCAAAACCGCGCCCCAGCATTTCCACGCTCAGTGTCTTGCGTTCCAGATAGGCCCGATTGACATCGGTGATTTCCAGCTCGCCCCGATCTGAAGGCTTAATGTTCTTAGCGATTTCAACCACATCGTTATCGTAGAAATACAGTCCGGTTACCGCGTAATTGGATTTAGGCTTTACCGGCTTTTCTTCAATACTCAGAGCACGTCCCGAGGCATCGAATTCAACGACACCGAATCGCTCAGGATCAGAAACGTGATAACCAAATACCGTTGCGCCTTCCTTTTGAGTCGTCGCGGAACGCAAGTTGTCTGAGAAGTGCTGACCGTAGAAAATATTGTCGCCCAGGATCAGACAGCAAGGGTCATCGCCGATGAACTCTTCACCAATGATAAACGCCTGCGCCAAGCCATCCGGGCTAGGCTGTTCCGCATAGGTCAGCTTAATGCCGTACAGGCTGCCATCACCCAGCAATTTGCGAAAACAAGGCAAGTCTTCGGGAGTGGAAATGATCAATATCTCTCGCATACCTGCGAGCATCAGCACTGATAGCGGATAAAAGATCATCGGCTTGTCGTAGATCGGTAGCATCTGTTTGGAGACACCAAGGGTCAATGGATGCAACCGCGTGCCCGAGCCACCAGCGAGGATGATGCCTTTACGATTTGTCTTGGTCATTTATTTAGAACTTCCCTAAGCATTCGGGTTACACCACTTCGCCAATCCGGTAAGTGTAGAGAAAAATTGTTGCGCAGCTTCTGAGTATTCAAACGCGAATTCAGAGGTCGGCGTGCAGGTGTTGGATAAGCGGCTGTTTCGATCGGATTGATTGCGTTCACCGCAAGTTGTTCGCCACTGGCCTGCGCAAATTCGATCACATGGCAGGCATAGTCATACCATGATACTTCGCCTCCGGCGGCCAGGTGATACACCCCTGCCAGTTCCGGACTCTTAAGTACTTGCCGAATGGCCAACGACGTCACGTCGGCAATCAGATCTGCCCCAGTCGGCGCTCCAACCTGGTCGGAGATGATGCTCAGGGTTTCGCGATCCTTGGCCAGACGCAGCATGGTCTTGGCAAAATTGTTACCACGACTGCCGTACACCCAACTAGTGCGAAAAATCAGGTGCTTGCATCCAGACGCAGTGATCGCCCGCTCACCTGAGAGCTTGCTGGCACCGTAGTGATTCACTGGCGCGACCGAGTCGGATTCTTGCCAAGGCAGTGAACCCTGACCGTTGAATACGTAGTCGGTCGAATAATGGATCAACCATGCGTCCAGGTTAGCGGCTTCCTCGGCCAAAACTTGACTGGCTAGACTGTTCACACGGTCCGCCAGCTCGGTTTCGGACTCTGCTTTATCGACAGCCGTGTAAGCCGCAGCGTTGACGATAACGTCAGGTTTGACTTGGCGAATTGTTGCGCGCAGTGCATCGGGTTCAGATAAATCGCCGCACAAACCATCAACGCTATGACGATCCAGCGCAATCAAATCGCCAAGCGGTGCCAAGGAGCGCTGTAACTCCCAGCCTACCTGGCCATTTTTCCCCAGCAGTAGGATCTTCATGCCTTGCTCGAAGAACGATCCGCGTAATTCTGGTCGATCCACTGCTGGTAGCTGCCGCTTTTCACATGAGCTACCCATTCGGTGTTGGAGAGGTACCACTCGACAGTCTTGCGAATACCGGTTTCAAATGTTTCTTCCGGCGTCCAGCCCAGCTCGCGTTGAATTTTGCTGGCATCGATTGCGTAACGCTGGTCGTGGCCCGGGCGATCCTGGACATAGGTGATCAGGCTGGCGTGCGGACGATGGGCAGAGTCCGGGCGCAATTCGTCGAGCAATGCGCAAAGTGTGTGCACGACTTCAATGTTTTGCTTTTCGTTATGGCCACCGATGTTGTACGTCTCGCCGATAACACCCTCGGTCACAACTTTGTACAAAGCACGGGCATGGTCTTCAACATAGAGCCAATCGCGAACCTGGTTGCCTTTACCGTAAACTGGCAGCGGCTTGCCTTCCAGCGCATTGAGGATGATCAGCGGGATCAGCTTCTCAGGGAAGTGGCACGGGCCATAGTTGTTTGAGCAGTTGGTCACCAAGGTTGGCAAGCCGTAGGTACGGCTCCAGGAGCGAACGAGGTGATCAGAGCTGGCCTTGCTCGCTGAGTACGGTGAGCTTGGCTGATAGGGGGTGGTTTCGGTGAAGAGGTCTTCCGGGCCTTCAAGATCCCCATAGACTTCATCAGTAGAAATATGGTGGAAGCGGAAGTTGGCTTTGCGCCCATCTTCCAGTGCAACCCAGTAGTGACGTGCTGCTTCCAACAGGGTGTAAGTGCCAATGATGTTCGTCTGGATAAATTCAGATGGGCCGGAAATCGAGCGGTCAACGTGGGACTCTGCGGCCAGGTGCATGATGGCATCTGGTTGGTGCTCACGCAGAACACGGTCGATTTCATCACGATCGCAGATATCAACGCGCTCGAACACATAGCGTGAGTTCTGGCTAACTTCGGCCAATGACTCAAGGTTACCGGCGTACGTCAGCTTATCGACGTTAACGACGGAGTCGGCAGTGTTGGAGATGATATGACGGATGACTGCCGAGCCGATGAACCCGGCACCGCCGGTTACTAGAATTTTCACGCGAAACTACACCCTTTGAGTTGCTGACAGGGCCACCAAACCGAGCGCTGTCTAATCCATGAATGCAAAAGCCGTCACCTAAGCTGAGGCTTCTGACAGAACCAGTCTGACCCGACGCAGGAACGTGCCATTATCGGATAAGCGCAGCATTTTACAGCTTAATGACGCTTTTACTAATGGATATAGACAAGCTGTGAAGCAATTCGAGATACATCTTATTCATTTCGCGATCAAACAAGATGCTTGCGAGAGGATCTTGACGCCCGCCGGAGAAGCCAACCTAGAATCGGCCCAATCAACATGCCGAATAGCAGTGCAATAACCAAGACCAGCGACACGGGTAATTGCGGACCTGACCAGCCAAGGAACAGCAGCGAAACCGACTGCTGATTTTCAAGCACAAAAGCCAGCACTGCCAGAATCAACAACAGGACAACTATACTGAGGAGCACCCGCTTGAGGTTACGCATGCATCACTCCTTTAGCTGTGAAGGTCAAGGCCTTCCTCCTCTTCCTCATTGACCCTGTCGCGCAATTCCTTGCCCGGCTTGAAATGAGGAACAAACTTGCCATCGAGGCTAACCGACTGACCCGTCTTCGGATTACGACCAACCCGCGGCGCACGATAGTGCAGTGAAAAGCTGCCAAAACCACGGATCTCGATACGATCGCCGGTGGCCAGGCATTGAGACATTTGCTCGAGCATGGTCTTGATGGCCAGCTCTACATCCTTGGATGAGAGCAGCCCTTGATGGGTGACAATTCGTTCGATCAACTCCGACTTCGTCATATTTTTCCCTTCTTTTTCAAGCAGCTAGGAAAAGCGCTTCAAAGGTTTTAGCATGCCCGGAGGAATTTGAACAGCCCAGGGTTTCACATATATTTACCAGCAATGCCCTTCCTGACTTCAGCAAACTTCAACACCGAACAGCCTCATCGACAGATAACCAGCATGGTGCGCGTCAGATAACCTGCGGGATTAAAACCGAAAGGAAATTCATCCTCATCCTTGGCATCATCGGACCTTGCTATAACCTTGTAACCGGCAGCCTTGCATTCTTTGTCCGCGCGCTTACGACACTTCTCCCATCCAGAACCCAACCCTGAACAATCTATCTCTACGCCACTGACTCCGCGCACAGCATGGGTCTTGGCATTCGTGCCACAACCCGTCAGTGCCAATACCGCCATTGCGACAATGAGCTTGTTCATTCACTTCCTTATGGCAGGCACCCTGCCCGGCGTTCGTTCGCTTGAGCTAAAGACTAGCTGCAAATAAGCGATTGATCCGATTAAAGAAAGAGACAGCTCAGAAGGGACATTGGTTTCAACGGTCGACAACCCGGCATGATCCCATCGACAGGCTTACCAAATCCCGGGCACAAAAAAGAGCGACCGAAGTCGCCCTTTTTCTATGGTCTGACAGAACTTAGTTCTGTTTTTCCATTTGTGCACGCAACAGGTCGCCCAGAGTGGTAGGACCAGCAGCGATGCTATCCGAAGGCTTGTCTTTCAAGCTTTGGATGGCTTCTTTCTCTTCAGCATCGTCTTTCGACTTGATGGAGAGCTGGATTACACGGCTCTTGCGGTCAACGCTGATGATCTTGGCTTCTACTTCCTGGCCTTCTTTCAGAACGTTACGCGCGTCTTCAACGCGGTCACGGCTGATTTCGGAGGCTTTCAGAGTCGCTTCGATATCGTCGGCCAGAGTGATGATGGCGCCTTTAGCGTCAACTTCTTTCACGATGCCTTTAACGATTGCGCCTTTGTCGTTCTCTTGAACGTACTCGGAGAACGGATCGCTTTCCAGTTGCTTGATACCCAGGGAGATGCGCTCGCGCTCTGGGTCAACCGACAGGATAACGGTGTCCAGCTCGTCGCCCTTCTTGAAGCGGCGAACGGCTTCTTCGCCCACTTCGTTCCAGGAGATGTCGGACAGGTGAACCAGACCGTCGATGCCGCCGTCCAGACCAATGAAGATACCGAAATCGGTGATCGACTTGATGGTGCCGGAGATTTTATCGCCCTTGTTGAACTGGCCAGAGAAATCTTCCCATGGGTTAGATTTGCACTGCTTGATGCCGAGGGAGATACGACGACGCTCTTCGTCGATGTCCAGAACCATAACTTCCACTTCGTCGCCGACTTGTACGACTTTCGAAGGGTGGATGTTCTTGTTGGTCCAGTCCATTTCGGAAACGTGTACCAGGCCTTCAACGCCTTCTTCCAGCTCAGCGAAGCAGCCGTAGTCGGTCAGGTTGGTTACACGAGCGGTAACGCGGGTGCTTTCTGGGTAACGGGCTTTGATAGCAACCCATGGATCTTCGCCCAGCTGCTTCAGGCCCAGGGAAACACGATTGCGCTCGCGATCGTATTTCAGAACCTTGACATCGATCTCGTCGCCAACGTTGACGATTTCGGAAGGATGCTTGATACGTTTCCAAGCCATGTCGGTAATGTGCAGCAGGCCATCGACGCCACCCAGATCGACGAATGCGCCGTAATCGGTGAGGTTCTTGACGATACCTTTGACTTGTTGGCCTTCCTGCAGGGATTCCAGCAGAGCTTCACGCTCGGCGGAGTTCTCGGCTTCGAGGACGCTGCGACGGGAAACGACAACGTTGTTGCGTTTCTGGTCGAGTTTGATGACCTTGAATTCCAGCTCTTTGCCTTCCAAGTGCGTGGTGTCGCGCACTGGACGGACGTCAACCAGAGAACCTGGCAGGAACGCACGGATGCCGTTAACGTCGACAGTGAAGCCGCCTTTAACCTTACCGTTGATAACGCCCTTGACCACTTCTTCGGCTGCGAAGGCTGCTTCCAGAACAATCCAGCATTCAGCGCGCTTGGCTTTTTCACGGGACAGCTTGGTTTCACCAAAGCCGTCTTCAACCGAGTCCAGAGCAACGTGAACTTCGTCACCGACGTTGATAGTCAGTTCGCCAGCATCGTTGTAGAACTGCTCAAGCGGGATGAGTGCTTCAGACTTCAGGCCAGCGTGAACGGTTACCCAGCGAGCTTGGTAATCGATATCAACGATAACACCGGTGATGATGGAGCCTGCCTGAAGGTTCAGGGTTTTTAGGCTTTCTTCAAAGAGTTCCGCAAAGCTTTCGCTCATTTTAATTCCTGTGAATGAGGGCGAAGAATACGCCCATCTCCACACCCCAGACGGTGTGGGTTAGTTTCATTTAGAAGAAGCGCCACAGGACTATGACTGGTCCCCTGCGGCCTTCTTGGTCACCCGGCGATATCGCGAATGGCGATCTCGCTCATGATGCGTTCCAGCACCTGATCGATGGATAATTCCGTGGAATCCAGCTGTATGGCGTCAGCCGCCGGCTTGAGCGGGGCTACCGCTCGCTGGGTGTCACGCTCATCGCGGGCACGTATCTCATCTAGCAGACTCGACAGACTAACACCATCGACTTTGCCCTTCAACTGCAAGTATCGACGGCGCGCACGCTCCTCGGCACTGGCAGTGAGGAAAATCTTCAGCGGCGCGTCCGGGAAAACCACCGTGCCCATGTCACGACCATCGGCGACCAACCCCGGCGGCTCCTGAAAAGCACGCTGGCGCTGAAGCAGAGCATCGCGGACGGCCGGCAAGGCAGCCACCTGGGAAGCCCAGGCACCCACCTGTTCGTTGCGCAAATCATCAGTGACATCGTCACCTTCAAGGATGATTCGCTGCGGATGACCTTCGGTCGCGCCGACGAACTGCACGTCCAGATGAGCGGCCAGCAGTTTCAGCGACTCCTCATTGGTCAGATCGACGCCATGATTGCGCGCGGCGAAAGCCAGCAGACGATAGAGCGCACCGGAATCCAGCAGGCACCAACCCAGGCGCTTGGCCAGAATTCCGGCAATAGTGCCCTTGCCCGAACCGCTAGGTCCGTCGATGGTGATGACCGGCGGCTTGATATTCACGACTGAGCCTCTTGTGCAACACGGATGCCGACCTGCGCACACAGCGCGAGGAAGTTCGGGAATGAGGTTGCGACGTTGGCACAGTCATGGATGCGAATCGGTGCCGTAGCGCGCAGCGAAGCCACGCTGAAGGCCATGGCAATGCGGTGATCGCCATGCCCGTGCACTTCGCCGCCGCCAATCAGGCCGCCGTCGATGATGATGCCGTCCGGGGTCGGTTCGCATTTGACGCCCAGCGCCAGCAGGCCATCGGCCATGACCTGGATCCGGTCCGATTCCTTGACCCGCAGCTCTTCAGCGCCGCGCAGGATAGTGCGCCCTTCGGCACAGGCCGCCGCCACGAACAGCACCGGGAATTCGTCGATCGCCAGTGGAACCAGCGCTTCCGGAATCTCGATACCCTTGAGTTTAGCTGCACGCACGCGCAGGTCAGCCACCGGTTCGCCGCCAACTTCACGCTGGTTTTCCAGGGTGATGTCAGCGCCCATCAGGCGCAGAATATCGATCACACCAGTACGGGTCGGGTTGATGCCAACGTGCTCAAGCACCAGCTCCGATCCTTCGGCGATTGACGCAGCCACCAGGAAGAACGCGGACGAGGAAATATCGCCCGGCACTTCAATATGGGTAGCGGTCAGCTTGTGCCCGGATTCGACCGAAGCGGTAGCACCGTTGACACTGACCGGGTAGCCGAAGCCACGCAGCATGCGTTCGGTGTGATCGCGGGTCGGAGCTGGCTCGGTGACCGTGGTCTTGCCTTCGGCGTACAAGCCGGCCAGCAGCAGGCAGGATTTAACCTGGGCACTGGCCATCGGCATGGTGTAAGTCAGGCCTTTGAGCTTGTTGCCGCCACGGATGGTCATCGGTGGACGACCTTCAGCCGCGGTCTCGATCACGGCGCCCATTTCACGCAGCGGATTGGCCACGCGATTCATCGGACGCTTGGACAGCGACGCATCGCCAGTGAGCGTGCTATCGAAGTCCTGCGCAGCCAGCAGGCCCGACAGCAGACGCATCGAGGTGCCCGAGTTGCCCAGATAGATCGGGCCCGGTGCTGGTTTCAGGCCATGCAGGCCGACGCCGTGAATGGTCACGCGACCGTGGTGCGGACCTTCGATCACCACGCCCATGTCGCGGAAGGCTTGCAAGGTCGCCAGGGCGTCTTCGCCCTCGAGGAAGCCTTCGACTTCGGTGACGCCTTCGGCCAGGGAGCCGAGCATGATCGAACGGTGGGAAATCGATTTATCGCCCGGTACACGAATCCGCCCAGTCAGGCGGCCACCAGGTTGTGCCAGGAAAATCAGGTCGTTGGAGTTCATAGCGTCCACATAAGCCCGGCGGGCCAGGATTTTACTGAAATGTTCGCGGGCAACCCGGGCGCGTGTGAACACGCCCAACAATTGGTGCCCATCCCCTGCATCGACCGCGTCGCGCAAGGCGTCGAGATCGCTGCGAAATGTGTCGAGTGTGCGCAGGACAGCTTCGCGGTTCGCGAGGAAGATGTCGTGCCACATGACCGGGTCGCTCCCCGCGATTCTTGTGAAATCGCGGAAACCGCCGGCAGCGTAACGGAAGATCTCAAGGTTTTCATTGCGCTTGGCCAGTGAATCGACCAGACCGAACGCCAACAAGTGCGGCAAATGGCTGGTCGCCGCCAACACTTCGTCGTGACGCTCGACCTGCATGTGCTCGACATCGGCACCCAATTCACGCCACAAACGGTCGACCACGGCCAGCGCGGCCGGATCGGTTTGATCCAGCGGCGTCAAAATCACTTTATGGCGACGGAACAGCTCGGCATTGGAGGCTTCCACCCCGCTCTGCTCGGAACCGGCAATCGGATGCCCCGGCACGAAACGCGACGGCATGCCGCCAAACGCTTCGGTCGCGGCGCGCACGACATTGCCTTTGGCACTGCCGACGTCGGTCAGAATCGCTTGCCCCAGGTCCATGCCAGCCAATCGGCCAAGCATTTTTTCCATGGCGAGGATCGGTACGGCGAGCTGGATCACGTCCGCGCCCTGGCAAGCAACCGCCAGGTCTTCTTCGCAACGGTCCACCACACCCAGCTCAACCGCGAGCTTGCGCGATTGAGGGTCTAGATCGACCCCGACCACTTCGCGGCACAGGCCACTTTCACGCAAACCCTTGGCAAACGAACCGCCGATCAACCCCAGGCCGACCACCACCAGGCGACCGATCATAGGGGCAGCAGATTGCAGTGCAGTGACATCAACCACGAGCCAGAACCTTGGTCAGCGCCTCAAGGAAGCGGCTGTTTTCAGCCGGCAGACCGATGGTGATGCGCAGGTGGTTCGGCATGCCGTAGTTAGCCACCGGACGCACGATCACGCCTTCGCGCAACAAGCCCTGGAAGATCGGCGCAGCCACCTGCCCCACATCGACGCAGATGAAGTTGCCCTTGGAAGGAATCCAGCTCAGCCCCAACTCACGGAAACCCGCTTCCAGTTGCTGCATGCCGGATTCGTTCAGGTGACGGCTTTCAGCCAGGTAATCGGTGTCTTGCAACGCAGCGCATGCAGCGGCCAGGGCCAGGCTGTTGACGTTGAACGGCTGACGCACGCGGTTCAGCACATCGGCGACCACGGCGGTGGACAAGCCATAACCGACCCGCAATGCTGCCAGGCCGTAAGCCTTGGAGAACGTGCGCGAAACCAGCAGGTTCGGGTACGCGGCCAGGAAGTCCAGGCCATCCGGCAAATCGCTGCCTTCGGCGTATTCGATGTAGGCCTCGTCCAGCACCACCAGAACGTGTTCAGGCACGTCCTGCAGGAACTCGTCCAGCGCCTCGGCGCCGAACCAGGTCCCGGTCGGATTGTTCGGATTGGCGATGAAGACCACGCGGGTGTCGGCATCGATCGCCGCCAGCATGGCCGGCAGGTCATGACCCCATTCTTTGGCCGGGATCACCTTGGCCGTAGCGCCGACGGCTTGCGTGGCGATCGGATAGACCGCAAATGCATGCTCGCTGAACACTGCGTTCAGGCCGGGCGCCAGGTAAGCACGGGCCACTAGCTCCAGAATGTCGTTGGAACCGTTGCCCAGCGTCACCTGATTCAGCTCGACGCGGCACTGCTCGGCCAGCAGGGTCTTGAGTGCAAAACCGTTGCCGTCTGGATAACGAGTCAGCTCGGCCAATTCTTCGCGAATCGCCGCCAGCGCTTTGGGACTGGCGCCCAGCGGGTTTTCATTGCTGGCCAGCTTGATGATTTTGGCCGGATCGATATTCAGCTCGCGCGCCAGTTCATCCACGGGTTTGCCCGGAACGTAAGGCGAAAGTTGTTGCACGCCCGGCTGTGCCAGAGCGAGGAAGTCACCACTCATTTGCTACCCCTTAGAGAACTGCTTTCGGGTAGGAACCCAGCACTTTGAGTGCTACTGCTTCCTGACTGATCTTTTCCAATACACCTTTGATCAACGGATCACGGTGGTGGCCGACGAAGTCGATGAAGAACACGTAGGTCCATTTACCGCTGCGCGAAGGTCGCGTCTCGATCCGCGTCAGGTCGATGCCGTTGTCGTGGAACGGAACCAGCAACTCATGGAGCGCACCGGGCTTGTTGCTCATGGAGACGATGATCGAAGTCTTGTCGTCGCCGGTCGGCGGTACTTCCTGGCTGCCGATCATCAGGAATCGCGTGGAGTTGTCCGGGCGATCCTCGATTTTCTCGGCCAGACGGGTCAGCCCGTACAAGCCTGCCGCCATGTCGCCGGCAATCGCTGCCGAGTTCCACTCGCCCTTGACCCGCTTGGCCGCTTCGGCGTTGCTCGAAACTGCCACGCGCTCGACGTTCGGGTAATGCGCGTCCAGCCACTTGCGGCACTGGGCCAGCGACTGGGCGTGAGAGTAGATACGACTGATGCTGTCAGTCTTGGTGTTTTCACCGACCAGCAGGTGGTGGTGAATCCGCAACTCGACTTCGCCACAGATGACCATGTCGTGTTCGAGAAAGCTGTCGAGGGTGTGGTTGACCGCGCCTTCGGTGGAGTTTTCCACCGGGACCACGCCAAAGTTCACCGCACCGGCTGCCACTTCGCGGAACACTTCGTCGATCGCCGCCATCGGCTTGCTGATCACGGCGTGACCGAAGTGCTTCATGGCGGCGGCTTGAGTGAAGGTGCCTTCAGGGCCGAGGTAAGCCACTTTCAGTGGCTGTTCCAGCGCCAGGCACGAGGACATGATTTCGCGGAACAACCGCGCCATCTCTTCGTTGCCCAGCGGCCCCTGGTTGCGCTCCATCACACGCTTGAGCACCTGAGCTTCACGCTCAGGACGATAGAACACCGGCACTTCGCCTTCGGCCAGCGAGGCCATCTTTACTCGCGCAACTTCCTGGGCGCAGCGTGCGCGCTCGCTGATCAGCTCCAGGACTTTGGTGTCCAGGGCATCAATGCGAACGCGCAGTGCCTTGAGTTCTTGCTCAGACATTAGCCGTGTTCCTTCTCGAACTCTGCCATGTACGAAACCAGTGCGTTGACCGCAACGATGTCGACGGCGTTATAGATGGAGGCACGCATGCCGCCCACGGAACGGTGACCCTTGAGGTTCAACAGGCCACGCTCGTCGGCACCGGCCAGGAATGGCTTGTCGAGACGGTCATCAGCCAGGCGGAACGGCACGTTCATCCACGAGCGATCCGACTTGTTGATCGGGTTGCTGTACAAGCCGCTGGCATCGATGAAGTCGTACAGCGTGCGCTGTTTCACTTCGTTGAGCTTGCCGATGGCTTCAACACCACCCTGCTCTTTCAGCCACTCGAATACCAGACCGGACAGGTACCAGGCCAGGGTTGGCGGCGTGTTGTACATCGAGCCGTTATCGGCGGCGACCTTGTAGTTGAGCATGGTCGGGCACAGGGAACGGGCATGGCCCAACAGGTCTTCGCGAATGATGTTCACGACGATGCCGCTCGGACCGATGTTTTTCTGGGCGCCGGCGTAGATCATGCCGAAGCGCGAAACATCGATGGGGCGCGAAAGGATGTCCGAAGACATGTCGGCAACCAGCGGAACGTCGCCGGTTTCCGGAACCCAGTTGAATTCCAGGCCGCCGATGGTTTCGTTCGGCGCGTAGTGAACGTAGGCCGCGTCTTTCGACAGGCTCCACTCGTTCTGACCAGGAATTGCGAAATAGTCGTAAGGCTTGGCAGTAGCGGCAACGTTGACGCGGCCGTAGCGCGAGGCTTCTTCGATGGCTTTCTGCGACCAGATACCGGTGTCGATATAGTCGGCCGTGCCGCTTTCCGGCAACAGGTTCAGAGGGATCTGAGCAAATTGCTGGCTGGCGCCACCTTGCAGAAACAGCACTTTATAGTTCGAGGGGATATTCAGCAGATCACGCAGATCCTGCTCGGCCTTGGTGGCGATGGACACGAACTCATCACTGCGATGGCTCATTTCCATGACCGACAGGCCCTTGCCGTGCCAGTCAAGGAGTTCACCCTGGGCGCGCTGCAGGACAGCTTCGGGAAGTGCCGCAGGACCGGCACAGAAGTTATAGGCTCTCTTGCTCACATCCAATCTCGCTCTGATTTGGTGGTAATCACGCAATAAATCTGAAAACTCGAAATCTCTAAATTTCTGGATCTCTGAACATCTGTAGGAGCTGTCGAGTGAAACGAGGCTGCGATCTTTTGATCTTGATCTCTTGGAAGCAAGATCAAAAGATCGCAGCCTCGTTTCACTCGACAGCTCCTACAGGTCCTACGGTTCTTACATTCAAACAGGTGAAACAAGAAGGGGGCGAATTTTCATCCGCCCCCTGTTTGTCCACTTACTCTTGTGGCTCTTCGTCAGCAGCGGCATCGAGTTGCTGATCTTCAACGACATCGTCGATCACGACCTCACCGTCGAACACCGCACCCTCTTCGCCCTCCAGCTCTTCACCTTCAAGCTCTTCGCCTTCGACTTCCGACGGTTCCTGAACCCGCTCCAGACCTACCAGCGTTTCATCGCTGGCCAGTTTGATCAGGGTAACACCTTGAGTGTTACGACCCAGGCTGGAGACTTCGTCGACTCGGGTACGCACCAGAGTGCCCTGGTCGGAAATCAACATGATTTCCTCGCCGTCGAGCACCTGGACCGCGCCGACCAGACGGCCGTTACGGTCGTTGCTGACCATGGCGATAACGCCCTGACCGCCACGCTTGTACTCAGGGAACTCGGTGATCGCCGTACGCTTGCCGTAACCACGGGCCGAAGCGGTGAGGATCTGGCTGCCTTCTTCCGGGATCAGCATGGAAATCAGCTTCTGGCCTTCCGGCAGACGCATGCCGCGCACACCACGAGCGGTACGGCCCATGGCGCGAACGTCGGTTTCCTTGAAGCGAGTGACCTTGCCGCCGTCGGAGAACAGCATGACTTCGCGGCTACCATCTGTAATGGAAGCTGAGATCAGCACGTCGCCTTCATCCAGCTCCAGCGCGATCAGACCGACGCTGCGTTGACGACTGAAGGATTCCAGCGGGGTCTTCTTCACGGTGCCTTTGGCAGTGGCCATGAAGATGAAGTGACCTTCGGTGTACTCGTCGACCGGCAGCATGGTGGTGATGTATTCATCACTGTCCAGCGGCAGCAGGTTGACCAGCGGACGACCACGAGCAGCACGGGACGCCTCCGGAATTTCGTAGGTTTTCAGCCAATACACTTTGCCTTTGCTGGAGAACAGCAGCAGCGTGGTGTGGCTGTTGGCGACCAGCAGGTGAGCGATGTAGTCCTCATCCTTGACGCCGGTAGCCGATTTGCCTTTACCGCCACGACGCTGGGCCTGATACGCAGCCAAAGGCTGGGTCTTGGCGTAGCCACCGTGGGAGATGGTCACGACGCGCTCTTCTTCCGGGATCATGTCACCCAGGGTCAGGTCGAGACGGGCATCGAGAATCTCGGTGCGACGCACGTCGCCGTATTCGGCGCGGATCACTTCCAGCTCTTCGCGGATCACTTCCATCAGGCGCGTGGCGCTGCTGAGGATGCGGATCAGCTCGCCGATCTGGTTGAGGATCTCTTGATACTCGGCCAGCAGCTTCTCGTGTTCCAGACCGGTCAGGCGGTGCAGACGCAGTTCCAGAATGGCTTGTGCCTGTTCTGGCGACAGGAAGTATTTGCCTTCGCGCAGACCGTATTGCGGGTCCAGGGTCTCTGGACGGCAAGAGTCGGCACCGGCGCGCTCGACCATCGCAACCACGGCGGAGGATTCCCACGCGGTCTTGATCAGCGCTTCCTTGGCTTCCGACGGCGTCGGCGAAGCCTTGATCAGGGCGATGACCGGGTCGATGTTCGACAGGGCTACCGCTTGACCTTCCAGGATGTGACCACGTTCGCGGGCTTTACGCAGTTCGAAAACGGTACGGCGGGTAACCACTTCGCGACGGTGACGAACGAAGGCTTCCAGCAGGTCCTTGAGGTTCAGGATCCGCGGACGGCCGTCGATCAGCGCAACGATGTTGATACCGAATACGGCTTGCAGTTGGGTCTGGGCGTAGAGGTTGTTGAGGATCACCTCAGGCACTTCGCCGCGACGCAGCTCGATCACGACGCGCATACCGTCCTTGTCGGACTCGTCGCGCAGTTCGGTGATGCCTTCGAGCTTCTTCTCTTTTACCAGCTCGGCGATCTTCTCGATCAGACGGGCCTTGTTCAGCTGGTAAGGGAGTTCGGTGATGACGATCTGTTGACGGCCACCGACCTTGTCGATGTCTTCGATCATCGAGCGGGCACGCATGTAAATGCGGCCACGACCGGTGCGGTAGGCTTCGATGATACCGGCGCGACCGTTGATGATCGCGGCGGTCGGGAAGTCCGGACCGGGGATGTATTGCATCAGCTCATCGATGGTCAACTCGGGGTTGTCGATGAGCGCCAGGCAACCGTCGATGACTTCACCGAGGTTGTGCGGCGGGATGTTGGTCGCCATGCCCACGGCGATACCGCTGGAGCCGTTGACCAACAGGTTGGGAATACGGGTCGGCATGACCGCAGGGATCATTTCGGTGCCGTCGTAGTTCGGCACCCAGTCCACGGTTTCTTTGTGCAGGTCAGCCAGCAGCTCGTGCGCCAGCTTGGTCATACGCACTTCGGTGTATCGCATGGCGGCGGCGTTGTCGCCGTCCACGGAACCGAAGTTGCCCTGACCGTCTACCAGCAGGTAGCGCAGCGAGAATGGCTGCGCCATCCGGACGATGGTGTCGTACACCGCGGTATCACCGTGCGGGTGATACTTACCGATTACGTCACCGACAACACGGGCAGATTTCTTGTACGGCTTGTTGAAGTCGTTGCCCAGCTCGCTCATCGCGAACAGCACACGCCGGTGCACGGGCTTCAAGCCATCGCGCGCATCCGGCAGGGCCCGCCCGACGATTACGCTCATCGCGTAGTCGAGGTAGGACTGCTTCAGCTCGTCTTCGATATTGACCGGGAGGATTTCTTTGGCCAGTTCGCCCATGAGAAGCTCGATTCCTTTTTCTGGTGAAACTTCGTCACATCCATATGGGACGAACGAAGCTCGCCGCTGCAGGCTGAGTGCCATGCACCGACTTACGACAAATCAACAAGTTGAACCATGGATTTGCGCAGTAAAGACAACCCCGTGGGACTGCCTCGGAAAACGCCGGATGTTATCACAAGAGCCGCCACGCACCTATCCCCCAGATGCGCATGGAGTGTAGTTAGTTGACTGGTGGCAGGCTGAAAGGGGACGAGAGAGGCTTAGAGCCGTCACAACCCAAGATTCGCAAGCAGAATTTGGGGTATCAGGAGCGGGAGACCGAGTCATCGTTCTTCGCGGGCAAGCCTCGTTCCTACAGATCGCGCGAACCTGTAGGAGCGAGGCTTGCCCGCGATGGCGATTTATCAGGCGCAGAAATCTTTAGTGCAGACGCTTGCGGCACATCAACTGCGCCATTTTCGCGGTGTCCGGGCGCTCGACGATGCCTTTTTCGGTGACGATCGCATCGATCAGGTCAGCCGGGGTCACGTCGAACACCGGGTTGAACGCATCAACCTGCGCCCCGACACGCTTGCCGCCGACTTCCAGCAACTCGCGACCATCGCGTTCTTCAATCGGAATCTCGTCGCCACTGGCCAGGTTCATGTCGATGGTCGAACTCGGCGCCACCACCATGAAGCGCACGCCGTGGTGCATGGCATTGACCGCCAGTTGATACGTGCCGATCTTGTTCGCCACGTCACCATTGGCGGTGATCCGGTCCGCGCCGACGATCACCCAGGTCACACCTTTGGTTTTCATGATGTGCGCGGCGGCGGAGTCGGCATTGACGGTGACGGGAATGCCTTCGTTGGCCAGCTCCCATGCGGTCAATCGCGAACCTTGCAGCCATGGGCGGGTTTCATCGGCGTAGACGCGTTCAACCATGCCCTCGATAAAGGCCCCGCGAATCACCCCCAGCGCCGTGCCAAAGCCGCCGGTGGCCAGTGCGCCGGTGTTGCAGTGGGTCAGGATTGCCTGCGCATTGCCCTGATGCTTGCGGATCAGGTCCACGCCCAGTTGCGCCATGGTCAGGTTGGCTTCGCGATCGCTTTCATGAATGGCGATGGCTTCCGCTTCAAGCACTGACAGCGGATCAGCGTGATGCTTCAAGCGTTCAAGCCGATCACGCATGCGACCCAAGGCCCAGAACAGATTGACTGCGGTCGGACGGGAGTCGGCGAGCAGCGCGAAATCTTCTTCCAGCGCTGCCTGCCAGTCGCCGCCCTCGGCGAAGCGGGCACGTGCCGCCAGCACCACGCCATAGGCGGCACTGATGCCGATAGCGGGCGCGCCGCGCACCACCATCGAGCGAATGGCCTCGGCCACGCCCGCGGCGCCGGTGTAGGCGATCCACGTTTCCTCGAACGGCAAAATACGCTGATCCAGCAGGTATAGGGCGCCATCACGCCAATCGATGGCCTTCACCTTCTCCGCAGCCAACAGTCGATCGCGCATCCCACACCCCGCACTCATGAACAAAAGCCGCCGATTATAGCGATCCCCCCGCGAAGACGCTCGGGTATACTTCGCCATCCTTTACAAAAGCACTGGAACCGACCCTCGATGCCGAACACTGCCGCTGCGCTCGACCTGTTATTGCTGCCGACCTGGCTGGTACCCGTCGAACCCGCTGGTGTTGTCCTCAAAGAGCACGGCATCGGCATTCGCGACGGGCGTATCGTGTTTATCGGCCCACGGGAGGCTGCGCTGAAGCTTAACGCAACCGAAGTGCGTGAGTTGCCGGACATGCTGCTCAGCCCGGGCCTGATCAATGCCCACGGGCATGCGGCGATGACGCTGTTCCGGGGTCTGGCCGACGATCTGCCGCTGATGACCTGGCTGGAAAACCACATTTGGCCCGCCGAGGCCAAGTGGGTCGATGAAGCATTTGTACGCGACGGCACTGATTTGGCGATCGCCGAGCAGATCAAAGGTGGCATCACCTGCTTCTCTGACATGTATTTCTTCCCGAAGGTTGCCAGCGAACGCGTCCATAACAGTGGCATTCGTGCGCAAATCGCGATCCCGATCCTCGACTTCCCGATTCCAGGCGCCAGCACAGCGGACGACGCCATTCGTCAGGGCGTCGAATTGTTCGGCGATCTCAAGCACCACGAACGCATCAAGGTCACCTTCGGCCCCCATGCGCCTTACACCGTGGGCGACGAAAACCTGGAGAAAATCCGGGTGATCGCCGAAGAGCTGGATGCCTCGATTCACATGCACGTCCACGAAACCGCGTTCGAAGTGCAGCAATCGGTCGAGCAGCGCGGTGAACGCCCATTGGCTCGACTCGGGCGCCTGGGCCTGCTCGGGCCGCGCTTCCAGGCCGTGCACATGACCCAGATCAGCGATGAAGACCTGGTGCTGCTGGTAGAAAGCAACACCAGCGTAATTCATTGCCCGGAGTCCAACCTCAAGCTGGCGAGCGGCTTCTGCCCGGTCGAGCGTCTGTGGCAGGCCGGCGTCAATGTCGCCGTCGGCACCGATGGCGCGGCCAGCAACAATGACCTCGATTTGCTCGGCGAAACCCGCACGGCTGCGTTGCTGGCCAAGGCTGTCGCCGGCTCGGCCACCGCGCTGGACGCCCATCGCGCGCTGCGCATGGCCACGCTCAACGGCGCCCGTGCGCTGGGGATCGAGGCTGAAGTCGGTTCGCTGGAAGTCGGCAAAGCCGCGGACATCGTCGCGTTCGACCTGTCGGGCCTGGCGCAGCAGCCGGTCTACGATCCGGTTTCGCAGCTTATATACGCCACCGGCCGCGACTGCGTGAAACACCTGTGGGTCGCCGGCAAGCAACTGCTCGACGACCGTCGCCTGACCCGCCTGGACGAAGAGCAGCTCTGCGCCACCGCCAAGGCCTGGGGCCAGCGCATCAGCGGCCACACCGAATTGTAAGCACCCCGGCCTGAACGCCGGGGCATCAGGATTTTTCAAGTTTTAGAGGACTTAAACATGAGCAACGTCGACTACGCCGAAATCGCCAAATTCGAAGCCCTGGCCCATCGCTGGTGGGACCGCGAAAGCGAGTTCAAACCGCTGCATGACATCAACCCGCTGCGGGTCAACTGGATTGACGAGCGGGTCAATCTGGCCGGCAAGAAAGTCCTCGATGTGGGCTGCGGCGGCGGCATCCTCAGTGAAGCCATGGCCCAGCGCGGCGCTACTGTCATGGGCATCGACATGGGCGAAGCGCCACTGGCGGTCGCGCAATTGCACCAGCTGGAATCCGGCGTGAGCGTCGAATACCGACAGATCACCGCCGAAGCCCTGGCCGAAGAAATGCCCGAGCAGTTCGACGTGGTCACCTGCCTGGAAATGCTCGAGCACGTGCCGGATCCCTCCTCGGTGATCCGCGCCTGCTTCAAAATGGTCAAACCGGGCGGCCAGGTGTTCTTCTCCACCATCAACCGCAATCCGAAGGCGTACCTGTTCGCCATCGTTGGCGCCGAATACATCATGAAGTTGCTGCCACGTGGCACCCACGACTTCAAGAAATTCATCCGCCCTTCCGAGCTCGGTGCCTGGAGCCGCATGGCCGGCCTGACCGTCAAGGACATCATCGGCCTGACGTACAACCCGCTGACCAAGCACTACAAACTGGCGTCCGACGTGGACGTCAACTACATGATCCAGACCCTGCGCGAGGAGTAAGCCGATGCGTATCAGAGCAGTCCTTTTCGACATGGACGGCACCCTGCTCGACACAGCGCCGGACTTCATTGCCATCTGCCAGGCGATGCGCGCTGATCGCGGCTTGCCGCCGGTCAACGACAAGCACATCCGCGACGAGATTTCCGGCGGCGCCAAGGCGATGGTCGCCGTGACTTTCGCCATGGACCCGGAATCTCCGGGCTTTGAAGAACTGCGCCTGGAGTTCCTCGAGCGTTATCTCAAGGATTGCGCGGTTCACAGCAAGCTGTTCGACGGCATGAGTGAACTGCTGGCCGACATCGAGAAGGCCAACCTGATCTGGGGCGTGGTGACCAACAAGCCCGTGCGTTTCGCCGAGCCCATCATGCAGCAACTGGGGCTGGCTGAGCGCTCGGCGCTGTTGATCTGCCCGGACCATGTGAAAAACAGCAAACCGGACCCCGAGCCATTGATCCTGGCGTGCAAGATGCTCGACCTGGACCCGGCCAGCGTGCTGTTTGTGGGCGACGACCTGCGCGATATCGAGTCGGGTCGTGATGCCGGCACCAAAACCGCGGCGGTGACCTACGGCTACATTCACCCGGACGACAACCCGCGGCATTGGGGTGCGGATGTGGTGGTGGATCATCCGCTGGAGTTGCGCAAAGTGTTGGATAGCGCCCTTTGTAGCTGCTGAGAGCTGGTTCCAGTCTCTGGGGATATGTGGTGTGAATGCTGACGCCTTCGCGGGCAAGCCCGCTCCCACAGGGTTTTGTTGGTGGATACGAAATGTGTGAACACCTTCAATCCTTGTGGGAGCGGGCTTGCCCGCGATGGCCGCGCCGCGATCTGTTTTTGTTTTAGTCGAGGTTTCTTATGTTTGATTATTCCGCCCGCCCTGAATTGCTCAAGGACCGGGTCATCCTGGTCACCGGCGCAGGGCGCGGCATTGGCGCTGCGGCGGCGAAAACCTATGCTGCCCATGGCGCAACCGTATTGCTGCTGGGCAAGACCGAAGCCAATCTGACTCAGGTCTATGACGAGATCGAAGCAGCCGGGCATCCACAACCCGCGGTGATCCCGTTCAACCTGGAAACCGCGCTGCCTCATCAGTACGACGAACTGGCCGCGATGATCGAAACCGAGTTCGGCCACCTCGACGGTTTGCTGCACAACGCGTCGATCATTGGTCCGCGCACGCCGATCGAGCAGCTGTCCGGCGAGAACTTCATGCGCGTGATGCAAGTCAACGTCAACGCCATGTTCATGCTCACCAGCACCCTGCTGCCGCTGCTCAAGCTGTCTCAGGACGCGTCGGTGGTGTTCACCTCCAGCAGCGTCGGTCGCAAGGGTCGTGCGTATTGGGGCGCGTACGGCGTGTCCAAGTTCGCCACCGAAGGCCTGATGCAAACCCTGGCTGACGAAGTCGACACTGTCGCACCGGTACGTTCCAACAGCATCAACCCGGGCGCCACCCGCACCAGCATGCGCGCCCAGGCTTACCCGGGCGAAAATCCACTGAACAACCCGACGCCCGAGGAGATCATGCCGGTCTACCTTTACCTGATGGGCCCGGACAGCACGGGCATCAACGGTCAGGCTTTCAACGCCCAGTGACGACCGCACGTCGCTTTGTGTGTCGTGCCGAATTCCCGGCGCGGCACTTAAAGTGCCTCGTAACTGCAGCGGTTTCAGTCAAATCGCCGTCGCCCTCCCAGCCAAAAATCCTTCAGAACGCTCTCAAAATATTGATTTTGAACGTTTTTTATTAGAAGGAACTCATTGGCATGACTTTCGCTCTAAATTTGCTCAGACACGCCGTGTGAAAGCAATCGGGCAGACGCCTCAGTCGATAGGTTACTAATATTCGACAAAGCGGACTAAACTTGCGCCAAATGTCCTACGGGACTGATGGACCAGTATGACGCGCAGCCCAAAGCCGCTCTCACCCAGCCTGTAAGACAGCCTTACTGCTTAGGGGCTCACGCCATATGAAATCACCATCCCAGACCAACGCAATTGACTTCGACAGCGCCAAATTGCAACGCCTGGGCTTTGGTCAGCAACCTCCCATTCTGGAGCGGCCATTCAGCCTTGCACAATTGCGCCAGCAACTCGGCCAGCAGCTGCAAACCAGTCTTGAGCCACAACGCATTCTCGGACTTTTCTTCCGCGAGATTCAACGCCTGGTGCCGCTGGATGCGCTGACTTATCAGCATCCGGCCAGCGACTTGCGTCTGGAGTTCGGTCAGCGCGGCCATCATTCCGTCAGCTACAGCCTCAGTCATGAGGGCGAGAACCTGGGTGAACTGGTGTTCCGCCGCAATCAGCGATTCAGCGAGTACGAACAGGGCAACCTGGAATCGTTGTTGTCCACGCTGCTTTTCCCGATGCGTAACGCCCTGCTCTACCGGGCCGCGACGCAAAGTGCCTTGCGTGATCCCTTGACCGACACCGGCAATCGCATCGCCATGGATCAGACTTTGCAACGTGAAATCGAGATGTCGCGACGCCACTTGATGCCGTTGTCGCTGCTGATGCTGGACATCGATCATTTCAAAACCGTTAACGACAACTACGGCCACAGTGCGGGCGATGACGTACTCAAGGCTGTCGCCGCCGCGATCAAAAACCAGCTGCGCAACGTGGACATGGTGTTCCGGTTTGGTGGCGAAGAGTTTCTGATCCTGCTGTCCAACACCAGCCGCGAAGCCGCCGCCATGGTCGGCGAACGACTGCGGTTTGCGGCGCAGGCGCAGAACTACAAGGCCGATGGCAATCTGGTCGAGCTGACGGTCAGCCTGGGGTGTTCGACCCTGCTGCCGGGCGAGTCTGCCGAGAGCTTGTTGCGCCGGGCCGACAGCGCGCTGTACGTCGCCAAGCGCGAAGGGCGTAACCGGTTGGCAATGGCGGGTTAAATTTTTAGCTACCCAGATGACAATGTGAGCGGGCTTGCTCGCGAAGACGGATCAGCATTCAACAATGATGTTGAATGAAAGTCCGCTTTCGCGAGCAAGCCCGCTCCCACATTTTTTTGACTTGTATGCCTATGGATCAGCTTTCGGCCAATGCCATGCGCTCACGCGCGACCGGGGCCTTTTCCGAGTGTTCCAGCTGCATGCAGCGCTCCAGAAACAGGTGCATGTAGTCGTAGCTCTTGCAGACAGCCTCGCGCAATTCCACTTGCAGGGATTTGCTCGGGTTCATGCCCGCCAGCGTGCAGATGATTTCCAGCGCTTCCCAGGGGTGGGCATCGTCGTACTGGGCGTGCATCTTCAACCACTTCATGGCCCGCTTGCGATCTTCCTCCGGGAACGCTGCCGCGTAGACACCATTGGAACAGACCAGTGCCGACCACTCCCCGGTCGCACCTTCGATGGCGTAGTTGGTGGCGGCAATGGCGACAATCAGCGAATCCGCCGAACTGGTGTGCCAGCACCAGTGACTCAAGGCGTGAAGTTCTGGGGCAACATGTTGCGCTTGCAGATCTTCCAGGCTCACACCATGGGCGCGACTCCAGTTCACCCAGTAATCAGCATGGTTCAGTTCGACACGAATATTGCGCATCAACCAACGACGCGCCATGTCTTCACCTGGGTGGCGGGCAAAACGAGTCTTGGTCAGGTTTTGTGCCATGTATAACGCGAACTGTTCAACGACCGGCCAGCCACCAATAAGGTACTGACGCATGGTTTTTGCACTGAGTTTATTGTCTCGCATGCGCTGATACAGTTCGTGTTCGACAACCCGGCGCTTACTCTCGCTGCAATCCTTGATGAGCTGTTGCGCCCATACCGGGTAACTTGCAGCTTCCATGAGTGGTCCGGTTCGGTTGAATGTGTCGATCACTGTCGGGCTCCTTTTGATTGTGATTGTTAGGATCAGCAAGAGATTTCAACGGAACGTGCCAGGCGCCTTGAATAACAAAGGTTGAGGCCTGGCAGGACGACTTTGCAAACTATCGCAGGTAAACAGATGCGGGCGTTCAATGACATACCCTTGAGCGAAATCGACCCCGATCTCCAGCAATGCCTGCTCGATCTGGGGTGTTTCTACAAACTCGGCAATCGTGCGCTTACCCATGACATGGCCGATGTGGTTGATCACTTCTACCATGGCGCGGTTAATCGGGTCGTCCAGCATATCCTTTACGAAACTTCCATCGATCTTCAAGAAGTCTACAGGTAAATGTTTCAAGTAGGCGAATGAGGACATCCCGGCGCAGAAGTCATCCAATGAAAAGTGGCAGCCTAAACCTTTGAGTTCATTGATAAATCTAATTGCACTTCCCAAATTTGAAATTGCACTGGTCTCTGTAATTTCAAAACAAATCATTTCAGGTGGAATGGACCATGCAACAAACTGTTCCCTCAGGAAGTCCAGAAACGCGTCATCTCCTATAGTAGTGCCTGACAGATTAATCGCACACATGGCCAAAGGACCTTTGCGCTCTTCGGCAATACATTGGGCAATGATCTTGAAGACGTTCTGTACCACCCAACGATCAAGTGCAGTCATCAAGCCGTAACGTTCGGCAGCCGGAATAAAACTGTCCGGCAATATCATGCGCCCGGCTTCATCATGTAGACGCAACAGGATTTCTATATGCCCGCCGCCGTGTTCGGTATGCCCAAGGGGCGCGATTTCCTGGGAGTACAGGCAAAAGCGGTCCTCTTCCAGGGCCATGTGCAGACGCTGCACCCACGCCATCTCACCGAAACGCAGGGACAGTTCCGAATCATCGGCGTTATACACCTGAACACGGTTACGCCCTTTTTCCTTGGCCATGTAACAGGCCATATCAGCGGCACGCAGAGAAGCTTCGAGGGTGGTCGGGGTTTGCGCGATATGAACCATCCCGATACTCACCGTCGTGACGAATGGCCTGCCCTTCCAGACAAAGTGCAGGTTCTGCACGGTGTGACGCAGGCTCTCGGCAATTTTCTCGGCCGCGTCCGGCGGACAGTTTTCCAGCAAAATGCCGAACTCGTCTCCGCCCAGTCGGGCCAGGGTGTCACCTTCGCGCAGGCCCGATTGCAACAGCGCGCAAATATGCCGTAGCAGCTCGTCACCCGCCGCATGGCCACAGGTGTCGTTGACCAGTTTGAACTGGTCCAGGTCGAGAAACATCAAGGAATGGCGCCCGGAGTACCGCGTCAGGTTGTGCAGCGCCTGCTCCAGGCGATACTCGAACTCGCGACGATTGGCCAGCCCGGTCAAGGCGTCATGGGTCGCCTGCCAGGACAGGTTGGCGATGTACTGCCGCTCCTGAGTCATGTCATGCAACACCAGCACCGCGCCACTGACCTTGTCCGCGTTGCGGATCGGCGCCCCGACCAGGGTGACCGAGACGGTGCTGCCATCCAGGCGCTGGATCAGTTTGGAATGTTCGCTGCCGCCGCTGAGCTGACCGCTCAAGATGTGCTCGATCAAGGTAAAGCCATCGGCCTGAGCGTTGTCATCCAGCAGATTGAACAAGGCCGCCAGCGGCAAGCCGATGGCCTGTTCACCTTTCCAGTGAGTCAACGCTTCAGCCGCCGGGTTCATGTAGGCGATTGCACCGTCGACATCCGTGGTGATTACCCCGTCGCCAATGGATTGCAAGGTGATCTGCGCCCGGTCTTTCTCCAGCTGCAGGGCCTCGGCAAAGGCATGGCGCTGCTTGAGCAGTTTGTGGGTGCGCATCAGGGCCAATGCAATCAAGCCCAGGGCTGTGGCCAGGTTTGTTACCAGCAGCAGGCGCAGAATCAAGCGCGAGCCCTCGCCCAAGGCATCGCTGAAGGCTTTGGCGGCAGGCGTCACACCATCGTTGATTGCAAAAATCTGCTCTTTCCAGCGCTTGATGTCGGCGTCCGACGCCCGATTTTCGGTGATGCGCTGATGCATCTCCTGGGCGACGTCATCGAGCTGCACCAGGTACGCGTCACCCACCGTCCAGCGGTCGATGGCTTTTTCCAGGTAGCTGAAATGGCGGAAATTGAGGTACAGCCAGATCAGGCTGGAGACGTCGTCGGGGTGATTGCCACCCTTGAGAATCGCCACGCGCGCGGCTTCGATATTCGGTGGCTGGTGATCCAGCGCCACGCGCAACTCGTGGCCGCCCTGCGGTACGGCAATGGCGTTCTGGTATTTGAGGAAAATGGCCCCGTCGCGACTGTCCGCGTAGAGATTGAGGTAATAGATGGCGTCCTTCTGGCCTTTCGACCACAGGCTCTCCCCGGCAACATAGCCCCGGACCGCCGAAAGTACATAGAGACTGACACCGCCCAACAGCGCTTGAAATAGCACTACGGCAATAAATGGCCAGACGATGCCCAACAATCTGGGCGTTCCGAGAGTCCGCTTTTGCTTCATGAGGTCCCTTGCATTAGCACTGCCAGATCATCATCCAACGTGATCGCTACAGCTAGACTAGGGTGCGTATTCGATCCCGGCAAGCCAATGGCCATATTTTGCGTGCTCTTGTCGCCAACCTGGCGCGAACTGTCACTAATGCTGCTGCAAATGGCCATAAAGCTTGGCGTACAAACCACCGTCGGCAATCAGCTGCTGATGGTCACCGTCCTCGGCAATTTGCCCACCGTCGAACACCAGCACCCGATCGGCCTGTTTCACCGCCGACAACCGATGCGCAATGATGAGCGTCGTGCGGTGGCTCAGGAACCGCGCCAGCGCCTGGTGCAGGTTGTATTCGGTGGCAGCGTCCAGCGCCGAGGTGGCCTCATCGAGAATCACGACCTTGGGTTCGGCCAGCACCATTCGCGCAATCGCCAGCCGTTGCCGCTGGCCACCGGACAAACGCACACCTGAACGTCCGACGATGCTGTCCAAACCATCAGGCAACGCTCGAACAGTTTGGTTCAGCTGGGCAATTTCCAGCGCCTGCCAGCAGGCCTCGTCGCTGCGCACACGGCCCATCGTCAAATTGGCGCGCACGGTGTCGTTGAACAGCGCGGGATGTTGCAGGACCACGGCGACGTTTTCGCGCACGGTCTCCAGGCCGATCTCTTGCTGGGTCGAGCCACCGAAGCGGATAGTCCCGGCAAGGGGCGTGTACAACCCCAGCAGCAGCTGCACCAAGGTGCTCTTGCCACCGCCGCTGGCACCGACGATCGCCACTTTTTCACCGGGGGCGATGGACAGGTCCATCTGGTTCAACACCAACTCGTCGCCGTATCCGAAACTCAAGCCCTGGACTTCGATGCCCACGGTGTCGCGTCCCTGGAACGGATCGACACCGCCGGGATATTGCGGCTCGTCGGCGCGAGCCAGCAGCTCGTTGATCCGCGACAGCGCACCTCCGGCGGCGTAATAGGCGTACTGCAAATTGAGCAGCTGCTCCACCGGACCGATCATGAACCACAGGTAGCTGAACACCGCCAGCATCTGGCCGATGGACAGGTCGGAAAACAATACGGTGAGCATCGCCGCGGCACGGAAAATATCGATGCCGAACTGAAACAGCAAACCACTCGCGCGGTTCGACGCATCGGTCTTCCACTGCGAGTTCACCGCGTAATCGCGCACTTCCCGGGCCCGCTGCCCCAGACGCCCGAGGAAAAATCCCTGACGGTTGCCGGCGCGCACTTCCTGAATCGAATCGAGGGTTTCGGTCAGGGCCTGGGTGAACCGCGAGGTGCTGTCGTTCTCGAGCTTCTTCAGGTGCTTGACCCGCTTGCCCAGTTGCACCGTGGCGTAGATCACCAGCGGATTGAACAACATGATCAGCAGTGCCAGCTTCCAATGCATCCAGATCAGAATGCTGGCGGTGCCGACCAGTGTCAGCATCGCCACCAGGAATCGACTGAGCGTCTCGCCGACAAATTTGTCCAGCGTGTCCAGGTCCGTGACCAGGTGCGTGGTCACCGTGCCGCTGCCCAGGCTTTCGTATTCCCCCAGGGAAATGCGCTTGAGCCGTTCGATCAGCCGGATGCGGATGCGATACACGATGTCTTTGGCCAGCGCCGCGAACAACTTCGCCTGCACCACGTTGAACAGCAAGGCGCCACAGCGCAGAAACAAGGTCACCAGCAGCATCAGGCCGATGTAGCCCGCGGCTTTCTGCCAGCCAAGCGGCAAGGCGTGGTTCATGATTTTCAGCGCGGAATCGCCGTGCCCCAGCAGCACTTCGTCCACCAGCAACGGCAGCAGCAGAGGAATCGGCACGCTGCACAGGGTGGCCAACACCGCCACGCCATTGGCGATCCACAGGGATTTTTTATGGTGAAGGGCCAAGCGACGGATTTCAGCCCAACTCAGCCGATCGACACGCTTGGGAGCGGGCGTGTCATCGGGCAGGTCATGCACAGGCAGCGCGCTCCAGCCAACGACCGAGCAATGGCGACAACTCACTCAAGGGTTGATAGCCATTGGTCAACAGCGCCAGTTGGCCATTACGTTCGGCCAGCAAAGTCGGGAAACCGGCAATGCCCAAGTCCTGTACCCAGGTGAAATCGGCAGCGGTCGCCGCGTGCTGATCGGCACGGTCGAACGCCGCCGCAAACTCGATGCGTGGCAGACCGGCCTGCTCGGCCAACTCAACCAGGACACTGGCGTGAGTGACATCCCGACCTTCAGCGTAGAACGCGTGTTGAATCAAACCGAGCAGTTTCCACGCGCAATCCGGTGCCAGGTAGCGTGCCGTCACCAGCGCCCGACAGGCAGGCTCGGTGTCGTAGACAAAACCGTCAGGCAACGCGCCTTCGGTCTTGAACGGTTGTCCGGTGGCCTGGGTGACGGCTTGCCAATGCTCAAGGATGTAGCGCCGGGTAGTCGGCTCCAATGCCGAGCCGCTGCCGGTGCGCAAGCCGCCCACCACCAGATGCACGTCCACCCCTGCCGCCTGCGCCTGCTCGACCAGCGCGTTGGCGACGGGCGCAAAGCCCCAGCACCAGGAACACATCGGGTCCATCACGTAGAGCAGGCGTTGGGCAGACATGGTTCAAGCCTCTGAAGGAGTTTGCTTGTAGTTGTAGCCGATCGGGTGAGGCAGGTTGCGCGCCTTGGCCAGTTCGATCTGCTTCTGCCGATCCGTGGCGCTGCGACGGGTTTTCTCGCTCAGCGTATCCCAGCAATGCGGGCAACTGATGCCGGCCACGTAATGCTCGGACGCGCGGTCTTCGACGCTGATCGGCGTACGACAGGCATGACATTGATCGTAGTCGCCTTCGCTGAGGTCATGACGCACGGTCACGCGGTTGTCGAACACGAAGCAGTCGCCCTGCCATTTGGTTTCTTCCTGCGGCACCTCTTCGAGGTACTTCAGGATGCCGCCCTTGAGGTGATAGACCTCGTCAAAACCCTGGCTGAGCATGTAGCTCGAAGCCTTCTCACAACGAATGCCGCCGGTGCAGAACATCGCGACTTTCTTGTGCACGGCCGGGTCGAAGTGGGCTTTGATGTAATCGGGAAATTCGCGAAAACTGGTGGTTTTCGGATCGATGGCGCCTTCGAAGGTGCCGATCGAGACCTCGTAATCGTTGCGGGTGTCGATCAACAGCACTTCCGGATCGCTGATCAGCGCATTCCAGTTCTGTGGATCGACGTAGGTGCCGACCTTTTTGTTCGGGTCCACGCCTTCGACGCCGAGGGTGACGATTTCTTTCTTGAGTTTGACTTTGGTGCGATAGAACGGCTGATCGTCGCAGTACGACTCTTTGTGGTCGATGTCGTCCATGCGCGGGTCGTTCTTGAGCCAGGCCATCAGCCCGTCAATGCCTTCGCGGCTGCCGGACACGGTGCCGTTGATGCCTTCTTCGGCGATCAGCAGCGTGCCTTTGATGCCGTTGTCGACCATCGCTTGCAGCAGTGGCTCGCGCAGGGCGACGTAATCTTCCAGAGTGACGAACTTATACAGTGCCGCCACGACAATCTGTTGTGTCATGGGTGTTTCTCCAGGTGGCTACCCTCGTAAGGGGTGAACCGGATGCGAAAAAAAACGCGCCGGGTAAGCGGCGCGTTGGGCAGTCTAACAAAAATAAGTGCTTCTGTAGGAGCGAGGCTTGCCCGCGAAGGCGATCTTGAGGACGCCTTCGCGGGCAAGCCTCGCTCCTACCTGCCGCCAGCACAGGTCGGCGAGGCCGGAGCCGCGTCGATCTGTGCCCATTCTTCAGGCGTGTAGGTATGCAGCGCCAACGCATGGAACTCGCCCATCAGCTCGCCGAGCGTGCCGTAGACTTTCTGGTGACGCTTGACGCGGTTGAGCCCTTCGAACTGCTGGCTGACCACCACGGCCTTGTAATGGGTTTGCAACCCACGACTGTGCATATGGCTTTCATCCAGCACTTGCAGATGCTCGGGCTGTAACAGGCCCAGCGTCGATTCGATGCGTTGTTGCATGGTCATACCGGGCTCCGCTTAAGGCTTTTTCTTGGCAGCAGGAGCAGCAGCGCCGGCTTTAGGATCCAGCTCGTTAGTCATGTCAGCCAGCAGTTTGTTGACCACAGGCACTGCGCTTTCCAGCTTGGCTTGAGTCATCTGGGCCGATTGCTGAGTCAGCTGCGGCATTTTTTCCAGGACTTTCTTGCCCAGTGGCGACTTGTAGAACGCGACCAGATCTTTCAGCTCGGATTCGCTGAAGTTGGTGGTGTAGAGCTTGACCATGTCCGGCTTCAGCTTGTTCCAGCCAATGGCTTGGTCCAGCGCGGCATTGGCTTTGGCCTGGTAGGTTTCCAGCAAGGCTTTTTTCGATTCAGGGGCTTTGGTCTGTTCAAAGCGCTGAGCGAACATTTGCTGCACTTGCATGTACACCGGAGTGCCCAATTTGTCAGCGTGCGCCAGGGTCAGGAAAGCTTCGGCACTGGCGTTGTGGCTGGCGGTATCGGCAAAAACAGGGCCGCTGGCGCAAACCAGTGCAACCGCGGTACAGATGGCACGAAGACGAGTCATCGAGTTTCCTTTTCTAGCAGGCGAGGTAAAACCCCAAGGGCGTCCATTCTGCGCCTAAAAAAGTGTGTCACTCAACCCCAAGCCTTGTCGGGCCTGAATTAGAGGGGTTGAACGGTCAAAAACCAGACTGATGGAACCACGGCCGGCGATCACGGCCTAAACTGCGCTATCGACCTACAGGAGTGTGCAAGATGAGCCGTATCGAAACCGACAGCCTTGGCCAGGTGGAAGTCCCGGATGAGGCCTACTGGGGCGCTCAGACGCAACGCTCGCTGATCAACTTCGCCATTGGCAACGAACGCATGCCGCTGGCCGTGCTGCACGCACTGGCCCTGATCAAGAAAGCCGCGGCGCGGGTCAATGACCGCAACGGCGACTTGCCCGCCGACATCGCCCGCCTGATCGAACAGGCCGCCGACGAAGTCCTCGACGGTAACCACGACGACCAGTTCCCGCTGGTGGTCTGGCAGACCGGCAGTGGCACCCAGAGCAACATGAACGTCAACGAAGTGATCGCCGGTCGCGCCAACGAGCTGGCCGGTAACCCGCGTGGCGGCAAGACGCCGGTTCACCCCAACGATCACGTCAATCGCTCCCAAAGCTCAAACGACTGCTTCCCGACCGCCATGCATATTGCCGCCGCCCAAGCCGTGCAGCAGCATTTGCTGCCGGCGATCAGTGAACTCTCTGGCGGCTTGGCCGAGTTGTCGGCGCGGCACATGAAACTGGTCAAGACCGGCCGTACCCACATGATGGACGCCACGCCGATCACCTTCGGCCAGGAACTCTCGGCGTTCATCGCGCAACTGGATTACGCCGAACGGGCGATCCGCAGCGCGCTGCCGGCGGTCTGTGAACTGGCCCAGGGCGGCACCGCGGTCGGCACCGGGCTGAATTCGCCCCACGGTTTTGGTGAAGCGATCGCTGCGGAGTTGGCCGCCCTCTCCGGCCTGCCGTTCGTCACCGCACCGAACAAGTTCGCCGCGCTGGCCGGCCATGAACCGCTGACCACCCTCTCTGGCGCATTGAAAACCCTCGCCGTGACCCTGATGAAAATCGCCAACGACCTGCGCCTGCTGGGTTCCGGGCCGCGTGCCGGTTTTGCCGAAGTGAAACTGCCGGCCAACGAACCGGGCAGCTCGATCATGCCGGGCAAGGTCAATCCAACCCAATGCGAAGCCTTGTCGATGCTGGCGTGCCAGGTCCTGGGCAACGACGTCGCCATCGGTTTTGCGGCGAGTCAGGGGCACTTGCAGCTGAACGTGTTCAAACCGGTGATCATCCACAACCTGTTGCAATCGATCCGCCTGCTGGGCGATGGCTGCAGCAACTTCCAGCAGCATTGCATCGCCGGGCTTGAACCGGATGCAGCAAAAATGGCTGAGCACCTGGAGCGTGGGTTGATGCTGGTGACCGCGCTGAACCCGCATATCGGTTATGACAAATCGGCGGAGATTGCCAAGAAGGCTTACAGCGAGGGGCTGACCTTGCGTGAGGCGGCGTTGCAGCTGGGGTATCTGACGGATGAACAGTTTGATGCGTGGGTAAGGCCGGAGAATATGCTTGAGGCCGGTGCCAAGGGCTGAATTTTGTAGCGCCTGACAGTCAGCCTTCGCGGGCAAGCCTCGCTCCTACAGGTTTGTGTCGATCCTGAATATTGTGATCGACACAAACCCTGTAGGAGCGAGGCTTGCCCGCGATGAACATGACACGGTTTAACTGGCAGCCATCTTCATCCGCCGCGCCCTGAGCCCGGCAATCAACGACGGCCCAAGGGCCACCAACGCCGATCCCACCACCACCAACACCGCCCCGCCATACCCCAGGCCGTTGATCGTCTCGGCATGCACAAATTCCGGCCACGCCCACGCCGCCACGGCCACCGCGCCAAACGTCACCAACGGCGTAATCGCCAGCGTCGCACTGACTCGCGAAGCTTCCCAATGGGCCAGCGCTTCGGCAAATGCACCGTAGGCAATCAAGGTGTTCATGCAACACGCCAGCAGCAACCAGCCTTGCAGCGGGCTCAACTGCAGGGCCTCCAACGGATGCACCCACGGCGTCAGCAATAAAGCGCAGAACAGATAGATCACCATCATCACCTGCAACGAATTCCACACCGTCAGCAATTGCTTCTGCCCCAAGGCATAGAAGGTCCAGACTGTGGACGCCAGCAGCACCAGCAACACGCCCGCGGTGTAATCGGTCAACGAGGTCAATAACTCGGCCAGGCGTTGATTGAAGAAGAGTGCGAAGCCAATCAGCAGCACCAGCAAACCAATCCCCTGCCCCACACTGAAGCGTTCCTTGAACACAAACAGACTGGCGATCAGCAACATGATCGGGCCCATCTGCACCACCAGTTGCGCGGTGCCGGGGCTCAGCAGGTTAAGGCCCATCAGGTACAGCACGTAGTTGCCGACCAGGCCGAGCACCGCCATCAACACCAGCCACCCACCACGCGGGCCGAGGACTTTGCGGCTCGGCAGGCGTTTGGTCGCGGCCAGATAAATGAACAGGCAGCCACCGGACACCGTCAGGCGAAACCAGGTCACCGTCACCGGGTCCATCACCAGCAGGACTTGTTTGAGTTTGATCGGCAGGATTCCCCACAGAACGGCGGTCAGCAAGGCCAGGAACAGACCATAAACCCAGCGACCGGATGAAATGTGCATGCGAACCCCAAAGCCAGATGGCAAGAAACACCATTCTAGGCGCAGACCCCGGCGCGACACAGGGACAGTTGGCGACTGGCCGCGAATGAAACTGTGCAGGTCGCACCATTAATTTGGCGATGCGCCGTCGATCGGTTGGTCGGGCGCCGCAAGTGGTTCATGCATAAGCTCATTGGATCCGCCCACAGGAACAGCCTTCAGGAGATCGCCATGTACGGCATGCGCGCCCAGGACAACGCTCCCGCCACGCACTTTCGCTGCGACCGGGTGTGTCGGGTGAACGGGGAACTGTTTTTCAGCACTCGGGAAAATACGCTGGAGGGGCCGTTTGAAAATCCGCAGGCGGTGGAGCGGGAGATTCAGGCTTACATCGCGCGGATGCAGGTTTTGGGAGCCAGGCGTTAGACCGAGGTGCTGCCTTCGCGAGCAAGCCCGCTCCCACATTGGATCTGCGCTATGCAGGTCGAGTGTGGGAGCGGGCTTGCTCGCGAAGGCGATCCAACAATCACCACCCACCTTGAAGGCTTAACGCACCGCTTCAAACAACCCCGTCGCCCCCATCCCGCCCCCGACGCACATAGTGACCACGCCGTAACGCAAGTTGCGTCGCTGCAACTCACGCACAATGTGCCCGACCTGACGCGAACCGGTCATGCCGAACGGGTGGCCGATGGAAATCGAGCCGCCGTTGACGTTGTACTTGTCGTTATCGATTTCCAGGCGGTTGCGGCTGTACAGGCACTGCGAGGCAAATGCCTCGTTGAGCTCCCACAGATCAATGTCGGCCACCTGCAACCCCTTGGCCTTGAGCAGTTTCGGCACCGAGAACACTGGGCCGATGCCCATCTCGTCCGGCGCACACCCGGCCACCGCGAAACCGCGGAAGAACGCCTTGGGCTTGAGGCCCAGTTCCAGGGCTTTTTCCAGGCTCATCACCAGCGTCATCGACGCGCCATCGGACAGTTGCGACGAGTTGCCCGCCGTCACCGAACCGTCCTCGGCAAACACCGGTTTCAACCCGGCCAGGCTTTCCAGCGTGGTGTCCGGGCGGTTGCAGTCGTCGCGATCGACGATCCCGTCGAGGATCTGGATCTGACCGGTGGCCTTGTCTTCAACCCGGTACTTCACCGCCATCGGCACGATTTCATCATCGAACAAGCCATCGGCCTGAGCCTGAGCGGTGCGCTGCTGACTTTGCAGGGCGTACAGATCCTGCTCCTGGCGACTGACGCCGTAACGGCGCGCGACGATTTCGGCGGTCTGGCCCATCGGGAAGTAGATGCCCGGCACCTGCTCTTTCAAAAGCGGGTTGATCAGGTTGTCGGTGTTCACGCTTTTCATGGTCAGGCTGATGGATTCAACGCCACCGGCCACGATGATGTCGCTGCAGCCCGACGCGATCTGGTTGGCAGCAATGGCGATGGCCTGCAAACCCGATGAACAGAACCGGTTGAGGGTCATGCCCGCGGTGCCGATGCCCAGGCGCGACAACACCGCGACGTTGCGACCGATGTTGTAACCCTGGGCGCCTTCGTTGGAGCCCGCACCGACGATGCAATCCTCGACGCTGGCCGGGTCGATGCCGGTGCGCGCCAACAAGGCATCGACGCAATGTGCCGCCATGTCATCCGGACGGGTCTGGTTGAACTTGCCGCGAAAGGATTTGGCCAGGCCGGTCCGCACGCTGTCGACGATCACCACTTCACGCATGGCATACCTCATTGTTGTTGTCGGTTGAGAGTGGACCGAGCATAAGTCCACCCCATAACCGACCGCGACAATCATTCACCCCGCGTATGCGTAACCATCGGCTCACGACTTGCGTTTTTTGTTCTTCTTGTCGTGCTTGTCTGATTTCTCGAACGCTTCTTCCAGCGCATGGTTGATCGTGCGCAGAACCTTGACCCGGGCCCAGCGCTTGTCATTGGCCTCCACCAGGGTCCACGGTGAGATTTCGGTGCTGGTACGGTCAACCATGTCGCCGACGGCCGCGCGGTAAGCGTCCCATTTGTCGCGGTTGCGCCAGTCGTCTTCAGTGATCTTGAAACGTTTGAAGGGGATTTCTTCGCGCGCCTCGAAACGCTCCAGCTGTGTTTCCTTGTCAATGGCCAGCCAGAACTTGACCACAATGACGCCCGACTCGGAAATCTGCTCTTCGAAATCATTGATCTCGCTGTAGGCCCGCAGCCAGTCAGCCGGCGGACAGAAACCTTCGACGCGCTCCACCAGCACGCGCCCGTACCAGGAGCGATCGAACACCGTGAACTTGCCCTTGGCCGGAAGGTGCCGCCAGAAGCGCCACAAATACGGTTGAGCCCTTTCCTCTTCGGTGGGCGCGGCAATCGGCACGATGCTGTACTGACGTGGATCGAGCGCCGCCGCGACACGACGAATCGCCCCGCCCTTGCCCGCCGCATCATTGCCTTCGAACACCGCGACCAGCGCATGTTGCTTCATGCGTTTGTCGCGCATCAGTCCCGAGAATCGTGCCTGCTCGGTAATCAGCTGTTCTTCGTAATCGTCCTTGTCCAGGTGTTGACTCAAGTCGAGGCTGTCGAGCAGGTTCAACTGATCAACATGAATCGGCAGGGGCGCAGCGTTGACCTTGGCCGGATGGATCCTGGATCGCTTCAAGGCACTTTGCAGGCCTTCGAGCAGGATTTTGCCCACCGCCAGACTGCGGTAATGCGCATCCACGCCTTCAATCACATGCCAGGGCGCGTAGTCGCGGCTGGTGCGGCGCAACACGCGCTCGCCGTACTTCACAAATTTGTCGTAGGTGCGCGATTGTTGCCAGTCCAGCGGACTGATGCGCCAGCTGTGCAAGGGGTCGTCGGCGAGCGCCTTGAGACGGGCTTTCATTTGCTTCTTGGAGAGGTGAAACCAGAATTTGAAAATCAGCGCGCCTTCGTCGCAGAGCATTTTTTCAAAGCGCTCGGACTGATTGATTGCCTGATCCAGCACGGCGTCCTTGAACAACCCATGGACCCGGCCCTGGAGCATCTGGCTGTACCAGTTGCCAAAGAAAATCCCCATGCGCCCCTTGGCCGGGAGCATCCGCCAATACCGCCAGGCGGGTGGTCGCGCCAGCTCTTCATCGGTCTGCTGATCGAAAGTGCGGACTTCGATCAGACGCGGATCCATCCACTCGTTGAGCAACTTGACCGTCTCGCCCTTGCCGGCGCCTTCGATGCCGTTGATCAGGATGATCACCGGAAAGCGCTTTTGCTGCTGAAGTTCGAACTGCACTTCAAGCAACGCTTCACGCAGCGCCGGCACTTCAGCTTCGTAGGTTTCTTTGTCGATGGCGTGACCGATTTCAGCAGATTCAAACATGGACGGCTCCCTTTCCAGATTGAGCAAGACTAGCGGATTGAGTTCTTTTGCGTGGAAGAATCCATTTCTTCACCGCACCACCGTTCCCTGTAGCAGGTGCCGAGGCACGAGGGTGCGTTGGGCTGCGCAGCGGCCCTTCAAGGCGGTCCTGCGGACACGCAACGCAGCCTCGAGCCTCGGCAGCTGCTACAGGATTTTCTGCGAGTCGGCGGTCGTGCAAGCATCGCCCCGTCGATCAGCTAGAATGGCCGCCTTGCCGTTGCCGAGCCTGCCATGAAACCTGTATTGCCTCACGCCCAACTCGACTGGGACGACCAGGGTCGCCCGTATTCGCGAGTGTTCGACGACGTCTACTTTTCGGACAAGTCAGGCCTTGAAGAAACCCGCTACGTTTTCCTCGAACAGAACGGGTTGCGTGAACGCTTCGCCGCGCTGCCGGACGGCGGTCGGCTGGTCATTGGCGAAACCGGTTTCGGCACCGGACTTAACTTCCTCTGCGCCTGGCAGCTGTTCGAGCAGCACGCGGTGGCCGGTGCGCGGCTGCATTTTGTCAGCGTGGAAAAGTACCCGCTAAGCCAGCCAGACTTGCAGCGAGCCTTGGCGTTGTGGCCGGAGCTCAAGCCGTTTGCCGATCAATTGCTGGCGCAGTACGTGGCGATCCATCAAGGCTTCCAGCGACTGGTTCTGGACAACGGTCGCGTCACTCTGACCTTGCTGATCGGCGATGCGCTGGAGCAATTACCGCAACTGGACGCACAGATCGACGCCTGGTTTCTCGACGGTTTCGCCCCGGCGAAAAACCCCGACATGTGGACCTCCGAGTTGTTTGCCGAACTGGCACGGTTGGCAGCGCCCGGCTCGACCATCAGCACCTTCACCAGCACCGGTTGGGTACGCCGTCTGCTGAACGCGGCGGGCTTCAAGATGAAGCGCACGCCCGGCATCGGCCACAAATGGGAAATCCTGCGCGGGGTGTTTCTTGGCTGGCCTGAAGAAACACCTGCGCCTGTCATTGCGAAACCCTGGTTTGCGCGTCCGGCCCCGTTGACCGGCGAGCGTCATGCCTTGGTGATCGGCGCCGGTCTGGCCGGTTGCGCCACGGCGGCCAGTCTGGCCACGCGGGGTTGGCAGGTGAGTTTGCTGGAGCGTCATGACGGTATCGCGCAGGAAGCGTCGGGCAATCCGCAAGGCGTGTTGTACCTCAAGCTGTCCGCCCACGGCACGGCGTTGTCCCAATTGATTGTCAGTGGTTTCGGCCACACCCGACGCCTGCTGGAACACTTGCAGCGCGACGTCGACTGGGATGATTGCGGCGTGTTGCAACTGGCCTTCAACGCCAAGGAAGCAGAACGCCAGGCACAATTGGCGGCGGCATTTTCCGGGGATTTGCTGCACACCCTCGATCGGGAACACGCCGAGATTCGCGCGGGCATCGCACTGCCATCCGGTGGCCTGTTTTACCCCGAAGGCGGTTGGGTGCATCCGCCCGCCCTGTGCACATGGCAAGCATCGCATCCGAATATCCGGGTCCTGACCCATCACGATGTACTGGAACTGCGTCGTGTAGAGGGGCAATGGCAAGCGTGGGATGGCGACCAGTTGCTGGCCGCCGCGCCCGTGGCGGTGCTGGCCGGTGCTGCCGAGATCAAGCGTTTCGACTTCAGCAGCGATTTGCCGCTCAAACGTATTCGCGGACAGATCACTCGCTTGCGGCAGACACCGGCAAGCCAAAGCCTGAGCACCGTCGTGTGCGCTGAAGGTTATGTCGCGCCGGCCCGTCTGGGTGAACACACCCTCGGCGCGAGTTTCGATTTCACCAACGACGACCTGACGCCCACCGCTGCCGAACACGCCGGCAACCTGCAGATGCTCGAAGAAATCTCGGTGGACCTGGTCGCCCGACTCGGCGCAGACGCCTTGCAACCCGATGCACTTGAAGGTCGCGCGGCGTTTCGCTGCACCAGCCCGGACTACCTGCCGATTGTCGGCCCTTTGGCTGACGGTCAAGCCTTCGCCGACGCTTACATCGCCCTGAGCAAGGATGCCCGGCAAACACCCGACATCCCTTGCCCATGGCTGGACGGTTTGTACGTCAACAGCGGCCATGGTTCTCGAGGGCTGATCACCGCTCCGTTGTCAGGCGAGTTGCTGGCAGCCTGGCTCGACAACGAACCGCTGCCATTGCCCAGAGCCGTGGCCGAGGCGTGTCATCCAAACCGATTCAGCTTGCGTCGCTTGATACGCGGCAAGGCCTGAGGCATTCAATCCAGTGCAAAGCAAGTCCTTGCTTCGTCAGCCTTCATGGCCGCCTCGGTCAGACGCTTCAGCAAATCGGTCTCGGCCTTCTTCAGCTCATCGGCGATGCCGTCGACCACTGAACGGTATTGCACGCCAAGCGTTGCCTGGCTTTCAAAAGCCGTCTCCATCCGCACATGGAAAGGCGCAACCAGATCGCTGAACTGCTGTTGATGATGCTGTCGCAAAAATTCAACCCAGAACGATCGGCTACTCAGGTCATCGAGCAACTCATGCGAAAGCTCTGCGGCGAAGACCTTGTTGATTGCCGTCTTCAGGTTTTCCGCTGTCACGCCTCCAAGCGCTGCAAAGCGCATATGCCTGGGCTGGCCGACAAGATCGAGTTTTTCAGCCAGACCGGTTCGGTAGGCCAGTTCGACTTCCACCGGATCAGGCCTGATTTTGGCATTTACAACATGTTGCTCAGCGATCTTCGCAAGATAGTCCTGGCGGAACAGGCGCCGCCCAAGACTTAGTAACCGGGCGGCCTCATCATGTGAATTCGCGGCCTGCCGAACCAACGTATCAAGCTCGACCGCTACTTCAAGATGACTGAAAATCGTCGCCGCGGCATCATCGCAATTGCCTTTTACCGCCATCGTCAGCAATCGAGCGCGCAACTCAGAATCCCTCTCCCCCGCCTGAATGACATCCCAGACCCGCCGGGTCATGTCCTCGCGCACAAAGCGGCTATCCGCTGTGTCTCCGATGGCTGCCAGCAATTCAAAGAACTCTTTCGAATCGGGTTCGTTCTTCAGCGCCATCCATGCACGGTTTCGACTGGCATAGTTGCCTTCGAGCGAATGGGGCATCCACAGGTCTCGGGCCCTTAGCTCAGTGAACATCGCAGTATCATCTTCCAGCAGGCCCATGCCGGTGCCCGTATTGTCGCGGTAAGCCTTCAGCTGGGTCAGACTCGCCTCGGAGACAGGGTTATTCTTTAGGTTCATCGTTCGCGCGAATCGTCGAGGGGCCTGGAACAACCAGCCTGGCAACTCGCGAATCTGGTTACCTTTCAGGTCCACGAACTCCAGGTACGGCGGACGGTAAAGACCGACAGGCAGTTCCGTGGCGTGCGTATCGCGCAATAACAGCGTTTGCAGATCAAGCATTTTGCTGACGTCGATTGTGGCACCCAAACGATTGCCGCTGAGCCCCAGCGTGCGCAGATTGCGCATGTCGGCCAGTTTGCGCAACGTGTGTTCGGTCAGCTGTATCTGATTACCGTCCAACCGCAAGTGTTCAAGCTTGGGCATATGCGACAACACCTCAGGCAATCGTGTGAGTTGATTGCGTTCCAGCTCCAGTGTGACAAGCCCTTTGAACGGTTTGAGGAAATACACCAGCTCGTCCCCGGCCTGCATATCCTTGATGGAGAGGCTGCGCACATGTACGACATCCTGCTCTGTCAGTGTCGGCAACGGGCCCACCGGGCTGCGCTCCAGTGTGAGCGCTGTAACGGGCTGATTTTGCGGCCAACGCGGATCTGAGATCCGACGCCAACAGTTTTCGATGGTATTGGCCACCTGACGACGACTCACACGGATATCGTTGAGTTGGCCCGGCAGCGTCTTCATTTCCACTTCATCGTCACGCCAGGTGTGCAGCACGCCGCGCAGTTTCTTCAGTTGCTGCTCTAGCTCCTTTATTTGATTCACCCGCTCCGTCTGGGTACTTCCAGCATCATCGAGAAACGACGAAACCTGGGCGTCCGTGAACAGCGGGTAAAGTTTTTTGACCTTACGAATCAGGCCCCTTGCATAAGGGTTCGCAACGGGGGGATCTGCCTGGACACAGGCGGAAAGGTATTTCGGCGTCTCGCTGTGTTCACCCCGCAGCACCCGCCCGGTCAGCGCCGGATCGCTGATGGCAACCCTCAGCAGTCGTGAGCGCAGTGTCGGGATATCCAATGCTTCGTTGTTCGTGAAACCCATGCGATTGCGTTGGGTGGCAGGCAATGCGTCATGTATCGCCTCGAGCAGCGTGTCGCTCGTCAGGGTGGAGGACACATTGCCGTTGCTTTGGGTGACCTGATAGCCAGCGGTCTTCTTGACGATGACTCCGCGAGTCGGCGCGTCAGTTTCGCCCACACTGTCCAGCAAGGTACCGGTCACTGAGCCCTGTCGTACTTCAAGGCGATAGCCGTCGTCCCAGCCTTGCACACGATCCATCAGCCCGAGCGCCAGTTTGTCGGTGTCGGCACTGGCCAGTAGCGGACGGTGCAACCCCATGAGTGCCCGGTCCTGCCGTATTGTTGCCTGTGCCTCGCTGACCTGCCGGGCGAGATCCACGCCGGGGATCTTGCGGTCACGCAGAAAGCTGCGATCTCTGCCGGAGGCGTTTTCAAGCAACTCCTGACACACGCGAGTGGGAAGGTCAGGGGCGTGTTCACGCAGTGTCGCAACGTCACCGGAGGCCGTGCCGTCATAAGCTTTGTAGAGCCACTCATACAGCGGCTGGCGATTGCTCTTGAGGTTTTTCGCGATCTCCTTTGCCAACAGCGACGCTTTCGATTCCGTTGTCGTGCGACCGATGATGCCCTCGACTTCATTCGAGTAGAGCCCATCGATGACGGTATCGAGCAGTTGCCCCGCATCCAGTTGCGCCTGGCTGACAAGCACGCTGTTGTCGACATCATCAAGCGAGGCGGTCTCGGGAAAGCGGGACACGGCCAGGTTTTCGGCGTCTCTCACTTCAATGAAGCGCTCTGCCGGCCAGCCTTGCAACCTGGGCAATGTATGCAGTTGCTCCTGGACAAACGCTGTGTTTGCGGTCTCTCCCCGCTCCATCGCGGTGACCATCCTGGTGATGCGCTGGTCTATCTTGAAGCGCTCGGCACAGTCATTCAGACGCTGCGGCAACTTGAAATTGCGTTCATGCAAATGGTGCAACTTGTCAGGCGTCATGCCGGTGATTTCGGCAATCGCGTCAAGGTCACTGCCGAGTTCGCTCAAGCGTTGATCCGTGCGTCCCAATGAATAAGCACCGTCGCGCCACTCGTGTGCGTGTTCATGGGCATGTCGCCGTCCACCCTCCACATTTCGCTCGACGGCAGGCTGGTAGGCATTAGTTCGCACAGGATGCTTGATGGTCCAGGCCGTCCCCGCCGCGTTGCGGGTGACTTCATAGCGAGCCCCATCCATGACAATCGAAGTCTGCCCGGCATGCCGGTACAACCCTTGCGAATCAGGCTTTACGTCGCCAGTCAGTGTGGTGGACTGTTTGTAAGGTTCGAGGTCGGGCTTCCAAAGTCTTGCTTTGCCATCAGTGCGAGTGACGGCCTCGAAACCGTCGAAGAATGCCGCCTGTTCTTTCACGCCTCTGCTGACAGCTTGCGAGATGATTTTGCTACCCGCCGCAAACGCCGCCATTTGTGCGACGTTTTCGACAACATTCAGCAAGTGCGACAACGCCTCGGTTCGCTCGCCATGTGTCCAGTCAACGACCCCTTCATACACCTCGCTGACGATGTCGACGACGGCCGTCGCCAGCATCAATTGGCCGATCACCGGTACGAAAAAAGCGGCCGCGTTCAACAGCAGAAGGCCTCCATCCTGCAACATCTGAATGGTTTTTTCCCGTTGCTGCGCATCGACATTTTCAGTCGGGATAGCCAGGGTTAGTGCGTCTTGCTGAGCCTTGCTAACGAAGGAACTGAAGAAAAAATCGGCAAGGCACGTATCGGCGGGAGCGGCAACGAGGGTGCCCAACATCCTGTTTTTGTCGAATTGTGCAAAAAACCCGGTTTTATCGTGACCGTGCAGGTACTGCCCGACGAAAAATTTCCGGTAGCTTGTACTTTGCAATTTGAGGGTGAGGTAGACCTTGAAGTCCTCCAGCGAGGCGTATTCATACACGGGTCGTCGGGGTTCATTCGGCATGTAAACCACGCATCTGGCCTTCGACTCGGTATCGATGGAGACTCGGGTAAAGACCAGCACCCCGCAGATGCAGGCGCCATGAATCGTCAAACCTTGCCAATGCACCGGCCCGCCATCAAACACTGCGTCGCTGGTTTGCGCCGCCGGAACATCCTGTTCGATCACGTTCAGCAGCATCGTATAAACGGCGTGGGTGATGTCCTTTTTCAAGTAGGCGATATGGAGGGCGACTTGCATGTCCAGCACCTTCAACCGCCGGATATCGGCAGTGGAGGCGCGATCATCGACAGGCGCATCTTTTTCGGGTTTGGCCGGCAATGCCAAGGCGTCGCTGAGATGACGCTGATAGCGGGCACCGAGGTCGAGATCGCGGCACAGTGCAGCGAATATCGCAGGGGTTATTTCCGGGCTTGGCTTGGAAATCTTGTTGATGTGTATCGATGAGTCCTTGAAAACACCCTGGCTCAGGGTTTCATCCAGGGTGAAGTTTTCCATGGCCATGTGCAGCAGGCTGCGTGAGGGAGTGTTTGTTTTATTCTCGTAGCCTATCGGCAGCAGCCCTGTCGACACATACCTTATGTGGGTGACCTCCAGCGTGTCCCGCTCGACGTCGAAATCGATTGTCCATCTGCGCTTGAGGAAATCGGTCAGTTGCACTTTGCAGAACTCGTCCAGCGGCGTAAGCGCCTCAAGCGCCGCTGTGGCCTTGCCTTGAACGACAAAAGATTGCTCGAACGCGGCTCTCAAAGCCTGCACCACGGTCAGATCTGCAGTAGCCAACCATTCTGGAATAGACGCTTGCAGCACTTGCGCCTTATCCAGATCAGCAGTGTGTTCCAGCAACGCCTCAAGATGTTGCGCGGGTGTCATTGGCACAGCCGCAGTAGCGGCTTTGGCGGGTGTGTCTGGCATGAGCAATATCCTTATTGCGTTTAGAGGCGCTCAGTCTATGAAGTGCAACAGGCAATTGATAATTCGAATACTGGGTCGAATCGCCGTGCTTCCGAGCAGCTACTCGTATGCATCACATCAATAATTACCACCCCTGCAATGCACACCTGTGCTGCACCTGCCATTTGTCCGGCAACCCCCGCTTATAACTTATCGTTCTAAAACTCCCACTAGCGAGCGGAGTCAGTTTCTGAGTACCCGCCGTTTTGGCGCGTACCGATTGACCCTCCCCAACGGAAAAACCGGTAAGGACTTTATGTGCGGATTAGCTGGCGAGTTACGCTTTGATCAACAACCTGCGGACCTCGCGGCCGTTGAACGAATCACCCATCACCTGGCCCCTCGCGGCCCGGACGCGTGGGGTTTTCATAGCCAGGGACCGATTGCCCTGGGCCACCGTCGCCTGAAAATCATGGACCTGTCGGACGGCTCGGCGCAGCCGATGGTCGACAACCAGTTGGGCTTGTCCCTGGCCTTCAATGGCGCGATTTACAACTTCCCGGAACTGCGCACCGAGCTTGAAAGCCTCGGGTATGCCTTCTATTCCGGCGGTGACACCGAAGTGTTGCTCAAGGGCTATCACGCCTGGGGCGAAGCGCTGTTGCCGAAACTCAATGGCATGTTCGCCTTCGCCATTTGGGAGCGTGACGCCAAGCGCCTGTTCATCGCCCGCGACCGTCTCGGCGTGAAGCCGCTGTACCTGTCGCGCACCGGTCAACGCTTGCGCTTTGCCTCGGCGTTGCCGGCGCTGCTCAAGGGCGGCGACATCAACCCGATCCTCGATCCGGTAGCGCTCAACCACTACCTGAATTTCCATGCGGTGGTTCCCGCTCCACGCACCCTGCTGGCCGGCATCGAAAAACTGCCGCCCGCTACCTGGATGCGCGTTGAAGCGGATGGCACCACCGAACAGAAAACCTGGTGGACCCTGCCCTACGGCCCACACGCCGACGAGATGAATCTGACACTCGAAGACTGGCGTGACCGTGTACTCGACAGCACCCGCGACGCGGTGGCGATTCGTCAACGTGCTGCCGTGGACGTCGGCGTACTGCTTTCGGGCGGTGTCGACTCGAGCATGCTCGTGGGTCTGTTGCGTGAAGTCGGCGTGGAAAACCTGTCGACCTTCTCCATCGGTTTCCAGGATGCCGGCGGCGAACGGGGCGACGAGTTCCAGTATTCGGACTTGATCGCCAAGCACTACAACACCCAGCACCATCAACTGCGCATCAATGAAAGCGAGATCATCGAGCAACTGCCGGCGGCGTTCCGCGCCATGAGCGAGCCGATGGTCAGCCATGACTGCATCGCCTTCTACCTGCTGTCTCGGGAAGTGGCCAAGCATTGCAAGGTGGTGCAGAGCGGCCAGGGTGCGGATGAGTTGTTCGCCGGTTATCACTGGTATCCGCAAGTGGACGGCGCCGCCGATCCGTACGCGGCCTATCGCGATGCGTTCTTCGACCGCAGCTACGAGGACTACGCCGCCACCGTGCAACCGAAATGGCTGACGGCGAATGACGCCGCCGGTGACTTCGTGAAGGAACATTTCGCACAGCCCGGTGCCGATGCGGCGGTGGATAAAGCCTTGCGTCTGGACAGCACGGTGATGCTGGTGGACGACCCGGTCAAACGCGTCGACAACATGACCATGGCCTGGGGCCTGGAAGCGCGTACGCCGTTTCTTGATTATCGCCTGGTGGAATTGTCGGCCCGGGTGCCGGGCAAATTCAAACTGCCGGATGGCGGCAAGCAAGTGTTGAAAGAAGCCGCGCGACTGGTGATTCCGAGTGAAGTGATCGATCGCAAGAAAGGTTACTTCCCGGTCCCCGGCCTCAAGCATTTGCAGGGCGATACGCTGAACTGGGTGCGCGAACTGCTGCTCGATCCAAGCCAGGATCGCGGCCTGTTCAACCCGGCCATGCTCGACCGTCTGCTGACCGATCCGCAAGGCCAGTTGACCCCGTTGCGCGGCTCCAAGCTGTGGCAATTGGCGGCCCTGAACCTGTGGCTCAGTGAACAAGGAATCTGATCGATGAAACCTCACGCCACGGCGTATAGCCAACGCCTGTTGCGCGGTCAGGCGCCCTCTTACGAACGCTTGCAGGCGCGGCTGGCCGAAGACGGCAGTGAACTGGGCGCGGCGCCGATTGCCGTGCATTGCGGCTGGGGCCGGTTGCTGATCGGCCATACCTTTGCGGATGCGGCGAGCCTGGCCCAGGAACTGCTGAACGAGCAGACCGGCGAGCGCGACATTGCCTTGTACGTCGCTGCGCCCCAGCAAGTGCTGGGGCTGGAACCGGCACAGCTGTTTCTTGACCCCTCCGACACCCTGCGTTTGTGGTTCAGCGATTACCGCCAGTCCACCCGGGTGTTTCGCGGCTTTCGTATTCGCCGGGCGCAAAGCGAGAACGACTGGCAGGCGATCAATCAGCTGTACCAGGCGCGCGGCATGTTGCCGATCGATGCAAATCTGCTGACGCCGCGACATCAGGGCGGACCGGTGTATTGGCTGGCCGAAGATGAAGACAGCGGCGCGATCATCGGCAGCGTCATGGGCCTCAATCATCACAAGGCGTTCAACGATCCGGAGAACGGCAGCAGCCTGTGGTGCCTGGCGGTCGACCCACACTGTTCGCGGCCCGGCGTCGGTGAAGTGCTGGTGCGGCATTTGATCGAACACTTCATGAGCCGTGGGCTGAGTTACCTGGACCTGTCGGTGTTGCACGACAACCGGCAGGCGAAAAGCCTTTACGCCAAGCTCGGTTTTCGCAACCTCTCGACCTTCGCCATCAAGCGCAAGAACGGCATCAATCAACCGCTGTTCCTTGGGCCTGGTCCCGAAGCCGAGTTCAATCCGTATGCGCGGATTATTGTCGAGGAAGCCCATCGACGCGGGATTGATGTGCACGTCGATAACGCCGACGCCGGGATGTTCACCCTCAGCCATGGCGGGCGCCGGGTGCGTTGCCGCGAATCCCTGAGCGACCTGACCAGCGCCATCAGCATGACCCTGTGCCAGGACAAAAGCCTGACGCACAAAGTGCTCAAGGCCGCCGGCTTGAACCTGCCCTCGCAGCAACTGGCCGGCAACGGCGATGACAACCTGGCGTTTCTCGACGAGCACGAGCGAGTGGTGGTCAAGCCACTGGATGGCGAACAGGGCCACGGCGTTGCGGTGGATTTGCGGACGATCGAAGAGGTCCAGCAAGCCATCGAAGCCGCTCGCCAGTTCGACAGTCGCGTGCTGCTGGAAAGCTTTCACGAAGGTCTCGATTTGCGGATTGTGGTGATCGGTTTCGAAGTGGTCGCCGCGGCGATTCGTCGGCCCGCTGAAGTGGTGGGCGATGGTCAGCATTCCATTGGCGCGCTGATCGAAGCGCAGAGCCGACGTCGGCAAGCAGCCACCAGCGGGGAAAGCAAAATCCCGCTGGACCATGAGACCGAGCGCACGTTGCAGGCGGCGGGTTATGACTACAACAGCATTCTGCCGGCCGGCGAGCATCTGTTCGTACGGCGTACGGCGAATCTTCATACCGGTGGCGTTCTGGAGGATGTCACGGCGATTTTGCATCCGACCCTGGTCGATGCTGCCGTGCGGGCTGCGCGGGCGCTGGATATTCCCATGGTCGGGCTCGACCTGATGGTGCCTGCCGCCGATCAACCGGAGTACGTGTTTATCGAAGCCAACGAACGCGCCGGGCTGGCCAACCATGAACCGCAGCCGACGGCGGAGCGGTTTGTGGATTTGTTGTTTCCGCACAGTCAGCCGGCTGTTTCCTAGTCATGTGTCGTCTGGGCAGACGCCTTCGCGGGCAAGCCTCGCTCCTACAAAGAAACGCGCAATACCTGTAGGAGCGAAGCTTGCTCGCGAAGGCGTCAGTTCAGGCACCCCATCTTTTCTCCTCATCGAAACCATCGATGGCCTCAACTCATCAGGAGTTTCCATGACCAGCAAAATCCCGGAACCAGATCTCAACTACCTGCAAAAAGTCCTGCTGGAAATGCTCGCCATTCCCAGCCCGACCGGGTTTACCGACACCATCGTGCGCTATGTCGCCGAACGCCTCGAAGAGCTCGGCATTCCCTTCGAAATGACCCGGCGCGGCACCATCCGCGCCACGCTCAAGGGCAAGAAAAACAGCCCGGACCGAGCGGTCTCCGCTCACCTCGACACCATCGGCGCGGCGGTTCGCGCCGTGAAAGACAACGGCCGCCTGACCCTGGCCCCGGTCGGCTGCTGGTCCAGCCGTTTTGCCGAGGGCAGCCGCGTCAGCCTGTTCACCGACAACGGGGTGATTCGCGGCAGCGTGTTGCCGCTGATGGCTTCCGGGCACGCGTTCAATACCGCCGTGGATGAAATGCCGATCAGCTGGGATCACGTCGAATTGCGTCTGGACGCTTACTGCGCCACCCGCGCCGACTGCGACTCCCTGGGGATCAGCGTGGGCGATTTCGTCGCCTTCGACCCGTTGCCGGAGTTCACTGAAAGTGGCCACATCAGCGCTCGTCACCTTGACGACAAGGCCGGTGTTGCGGCGTTGCTGGCGGCGATGAAAGCGATCATCGACAGCGGTGAGGAGCTGATGATCGATTGTCACCCGCTGTTCACCATTACCGAGGAAACCGGCAGCGGCGCGGCGGCGGCCCTGCCCTGGGACGTCAGCGAGTTCGTCGGCATCGACATCGCGCCGGTCGCACCCGGCCAGCACTCCAGCGAACACGCGGTGAGCGTGGCGATGCAGGATTCCGGCGGGCCTTACGACTATCACCTGTCACGGCATTTGCTGAGACTGGCCAGTGAAAACGAGTTGCCGGTGCGCCGCGACCTGTTCCGCTATTACTTCAGCGATGCGCATTCGGCCGTCACCGCCGGGCACGACATCCGCACCGCCCTGCTCGCGTTCGGTTGCGATGCAACTCATGGTTACGAGCGTACGCACATCGACAGCCTGGCGGCCTTGAGCCGACTGCTCGGCGCCTACATTCTTAGCCCGCCGGTATTTGCCAGTGATGCCCAGCCGGCGAAGGGTTCGCTGGACCGGTTCAGTCATCAGATCGAGCATGACACGCAGATGGAAAGTGATACGCGGGTGCCGTCGGTGGATAGCCTCGTTGGGCAGCGAACAGATAGCTGACCCTGGCTTTTTCATCGTCTGAGGGATCCCTTTCGCGGGCAAGCCTCGCTCCTACAGGTTTCGCGCATCGACACATAACCTGTAGGAGCGAGGCTTGCCCGCGAAGGCGGTGGATCAGGCACAACACTAGCTGCGGGCTAGCCGCAACCGATCATTCGCCGTAGCATCGCGCCATTATTTAGCCGAGGTGCCTATGCTGATTCCCTACGACCAACTTGAAGTCGACACCCTGACCCGCCTGATCGAGGATTTCGTGACCCGCGACGGCACGGACAATGGTGACGACACGCCGCTGGAAACCCGCGTTTTGCGTGTTCGCCAGGCATTGACCAAAGGGCAGGCGCTGATTGTTTTCGATCCGGACAGCGAGCAATGCCAGTTGATGCTCAAGCATGATGTGCCCAAGCACCTGTTCGACTGAAGCGCTCACCGATCTTTGGTTTTGGCCAGTTTGATCTGGATGCGCTCATAGACCTCGGCTCGATGCACATTGACGTTCTGCGGCGCTTCGACGCCGAAGCGCACGCTGCCTCCGTTGACGGCGATGATGCGCACTGAAATGTTGTCACCGATGGAAATCATCTCGCCCACAACGCGACTGAGTACAAGCATGGCATTCATCCTTCAGGGTTACCGGCCCTTGAAGATGCCCGTCGCACCGTCGCGCTTCAATGCAATGTCGGCAATTCAGTCTTGCCCTACAACGCTGGACGATCCGCCCTTACGGAAACGTCTGACAAATCCTTTAAATGTCGCTTCAGGAAGCGGAGAAACGCGGGCCGAACAGAATCACGCTGGCCCCGATCACGCACAGCGCCACGCCCAACCAGTCCGAACCCAGGGGACGAATCCGCTCGACCACCGCCAGCCAGCCGATCGAGGCGACAATATAAATGCCGCCATAGGCGGCATAGGCGCGACCGGCGTAAGTCGCCTCGACGCGGGTCAGCAACAGCGCGAACAACGTCAGACTGAGCAGCGCCGGCACCACCCACCAAATGCTCTTGCCTTGGCGCAGCCACATCCAGAACGCGAAGCAGCCGGCGATTTCGAACAGCGCCGCGAGGAAAAACCACAGGTAATTGAGCATGCAGAGGTCTCGTGAGGATGGCCGGTTGCGGCCACCCTAACGACGGTGTTGCGCACGGGCAAGTTCAGCCTGCGTTTTGTTTGGCCTTGGCGCGCATTTTGTCGGCCATGGTGGTCATTTCGTTGTACAGCAGTTGCGGGTTTTTCTGCTTCAGCGCCCAGGCCATGCGGCCCTGCTCGTGGGGCAGGATCATGAATTCACCAGCGGCGACGTGCTCATAGATGTAATCGGCAATGTCGGTCGCGGTGATCGGTGAGCTTTCCAGCAATTTGCCGACCTGGGCTTTCATGGCCGGGGTCGGGCCACGGAAAGAGTCCAGCAAATTGGTCTGGAAGAACGACGGGCAGACCACATGCACGCCCACTTCCTGCTGCGCCAGTTCGACCAGCAGGCTTTCGGACAAGGCCACGACGCCGGCCTTGGCCACGTTGTAGTTGCTCATGGCCGGGCCTTGCATCAGGGCCGCCATGGAAGCGATGTTGATGATCTTGCCTTTGCTTTTTTCCAGCAGCGGCAGGAAGGCCTTGCAGCCCTTGACCACGCCCATCAGGTTGATTGCGATCTGCCAGTCCCAGTCTTCCAGGGACAGTTCACTGAAGAATCCGCCCGACGCCACGCCCGCGTTGTTGACGATGACATCGATGCCGCCAAGCTTCTCTTCGCACGCCTGGGCGAACGCCGTCAGCTGGCTGTAATCGCGCACATCGCAACGCTGGATGAAACCGTCGCCGCCCGCTTCACGAACCCGTTTCAGGGTTTCCTGCAGACCGGGCTCGCTGACATCCGACAAGGCCAGCTGCCAGCCTTCACGCGCCCAGCGCAGCGCGATTTCGCGACCCAGGCCTGAGCCCGCGCCAGTGATCATCATGCGATTTTGCATAGCAAACAGCCTTGTTGTTCCGGGGAAGATGCGTTGAGTGTAGCGAAGGACATTGCGCGACCCACGCTCCATCAGATTGCTGAATGGTCCGAGCAAACCGCTGGAGCGTGCGAATCAACTAACGCTGCAAAAAACGAAATAAGGCTTTCTTCGAAAAACATTAAAAAAACTTGGAATTTTCTGCCACGAGCAATAGTCGGATTTTGTAAGCAGCTCGGGTTTATTGCAGTCCAGCTGACAGTTAAAAGCTAGGTCATCCAGAACACTTCCAACAAGGAAATAGACATGGGCACAATTCTTATCGTAATTCTGATTCTCCTGCTGGTAGGTGGTTTGCCGGTCTTTCCACACTCCAGAAGTTGGGGTTATGGCCCGTCGGGTATCATCGGCGTGGTGTTGGTGGTGCTGTTGATTCTGCTGTTACTTGGCAAGATATAAAGATTTAACAGGCAAAAAAAAGAGGCCCTTGAAGGGCCTCTTTTTTATTGCGCGGAAAACTTAGTCCGGCTTGCCGTCAACCACACCGGCGGTGTTGTCGATCAGGCTCTTGGTGGCCGTCTGGATGAACGACTCTAGCTTTTGCTTGAGGGCCGCTTCGTCAGCCGACGCCGGAATCACTTCGCCTTTTGGATTGGCGCCCAGTTCGTACTGATACAGCTTGGGCGGCATTTCCTTAGGCAGTACCAACACACGGTCCGCGGTCAGCAGCGCTACGGTTTGATCGCTGCCCGAAGGCTTGATCACGCCGAAGCCCTTGTCGCCTTCCGGCAGGTTCAGCAAGTCACGGCCCCAGCACTGGTGAATCACGTCGCCACCGATACGACCCATGATGGTCGGCACGATGTCGATCTGAGTGCCCACGGTGTGGTCAACCTGGCCGAACTTGTCCTGCACGCCCGGCCCGATCAGCAGCATCGGTACGTTGAAGCGGCCCAGGTCCATTTCGGTGATCTGCTGCTCGTTGCCAAAACCGTGGTCGCCGACCACCACGAACAGGGTTTCCTTGAAGTACGGCTCTTTACGCGCCTTCTCGAAGAATTGACCCAGCGCCCAGTCGGAGTAGCGCATGGCGGTCAAATGTTCGTTGAGGCTGCCACGGTCGGTCACGCGCTCGACCGGCAATGGCGTCGGCAAGGCGTACGGCGTGTGGTTGGACAGGGTTTGCAGCAAGGCATAGAACGGTTTTTTGTCCTTGCCATCGCGGGCTTTCAACTCTTCCAGGCCGCGGTTGAACATGTCCTGGTCAGACACGCCCCAGGTCGGGTCGGAGAACACCGGGTTAACGAAGTCGTTACGCCCGATGAAGTTGGTCATGCCCTGGTTGCTGAAGAAACCCGACTGGTTGTCCCAGGCGAAGTCGCCGTTGTAGACGTACACATCGTCGTAGTCACGGGCGCTGAGCAACTGCGGCAGGCCGGACAGTTTGTGACTGCCTTCCGGGGTCTGCATCAGGTATTCGAAACCTGGCAGGTTCGGGAAACACGCCATGGTGGCAAACATGCCCTGGTGGGTGTGGGTGCCGTTGGAGAAGAAGCGGTCGAACAGCAGGCCTTCTTTCGACAGCTTGTCGAAGTACGGCGTGACGTTACCCGGACGGCCCAGCGCGCCCACCGAGTGACCGGCGAAGCTTTCCATCAGGATCACGACGACGTTCTTGATCGGCAGGGTCTTGTCGGCGGCCGGGGAATAGCTGCGACGCACGGCCGCGGTTTCGCCATCCACCAGTTTGTCGCTCGGGGTCAGCAACATATCGCGGACAGTCTGCTGAGCCACTGGCTGTTCCAGTGTGGCTTTCCAGATGTTGTCGCGGTCTTCGGACATCCGGCTCTTGGCCGCCGCGATCAGCGACAGCGTGCCGTTGAGGCCCAACTGGTTGGCGAAGTTCGAGTCGGTGGTGTAGACGTCGCCCCAACGCAACGGCGGGCCCTGGCGCAGAGTGCCACGAGCGGCAACCACGCAGACCAACAGGCAGACCACGAACACGACGCCTCGGGCATACCACGGGGCGATCTGGCGCGTGCCGATGCTGCCGCCGCTGAACGGACCGCGAGGACGGGTTGCACGGTCGGCGCCCTTGAAGGCGAGGGTCAGGATCAATGTGCCGAACGCCCAGGCCAGCAGGTAGCGAACCACAGGAAAACCGTACCAGAGCATGCTCATCACGGTTTTCGGGTCTTCCTTCACGTACTGGAAGACCAGGCCGTTGAGGCGCTGGTGGAACTCGCGGTAGAAATCCATCTCCATCAGGCCGAGGAACAGCGCGATGCTCGAAGCTATCGTCAGCCAGAAACGGAAGAACCCGCGAGCGGCCATGGCCCGGGCGCTGAACAGTGCCAGAATCAGCGGAATGCTGAGGTAGACCACCAGGCGCAGGTCGAAACGCAGGCCATTGGCGAACGCCTCGAGAAAGGTCGAGGCCGGTGTGTCGAGGATCATTTCGCGGTTGTAAACCAGCAGCGCGACGCGCAGCAGGCTGAACATGACCATCATGACCAAGGCACACAGCAGCGTGTAGGCCAGATGCGATTTGACGGTCGGTTGCAGCAGGCGACTAGAAGCTCGCTGCTGACTCAGGGCGTCCGGGTTTGCCATGTCGTTTTAGGACCCATTGGAAGTTGAAGTTTCAAAAGTGAAGCGGCGCCCTGCCCTCTGTTGGCCAGTTCTCGACCCCGGGGCTTGCGCGGTGCGCAAATGTTGCACGATCACCCGCAGCATTGCCATGAATTAGTGCCCGCAATGCTGACGCGGGCGAATTGTCTTGGAGGCATTGTGAAAATTTCGTGCAACGTATATCCGGAAACAAAATAAACCTGGGGGAGCGCATGACTCTATTGCCAGACAAAAACGCCCCGAAAGGTCGGGGCGTTTTATGAAACAGCGCGCGATTACTTCTCGGCGCGTTCTTTCAGGGCTTTGAGCGTGTTGAACGGCGCATCGACCACGAACTTGTTGGCGACCATCGACGGGATGCTGCCGCCTGGTTCGGTGTGTACCTGGTAGGTCACTTCAATCTGGTCACCCTTGGGGACGAACTTCCAGAAGCCATCGACCTTGGTCACGCGCACGAAACCCTTTTCCTCAGGAATGTACTTCGGCACGCCTTCGAGCTTGCGGGTCAGGCTGCCATCGGCGCCTTCGGTGGTGGTGATATGCAGCACCGAATCGCGCGGGGTCACCGGCCATGGCGTATTGAATTGGGTGTAGGTCCAGCTCTGATCGCCTTCGTGCTTGAGCAGCTTCTGGGCCTTGCACTCGTGAATCCACGCGCAGGCGCCTGCCACGTCTTCCTGCAGCGCGCGCAACTTGGCCATGGTGGTTTTCATCAGGGTCACGCCCTGGTAGGCCTTGTAATCGGAGCCGGCCACTTCACTCAGGGACACCTTGATGCCGTCTTCATTCTTGGCCACTTTCCAGTCTTCAGCCTGCGCGGCCGTGGTGGCCAGCAACACTGTCAAACCAAACAGCGCAGCCATACGATGCAGCGAACCCATAGTCTTATTCCTTGTTGTTGAAGTTCCGTTCGTAGAACACATCATGCAGCCGTCATTTGCTCCCACCATCCGAGCAACTTGATCGCTTCGTCACTGCTGCTTCCGCAGACTTCGACGTCGGCTTCAAACGCCGAACACACGGCAGGACGTTTCGGATCGCCGAAAATGCTGCACAGGTTATCGACAGACAGTTGTACGCAACGTTCGCCAGCGGCTTTGCCATTGGGCATGCCGGGAATCGGTGAACTGATGGAAGGGGCAATGCAACAGGCGCCACAGCCTTCACGGCATTTCATGACGACAAGCTCCTCGCGACGGGCGATGTGTTAATGGACGGGGCACAGAGTAACCGCTAAAACAGCTGTTTAAAATTACCTGGACCGGGGTTTTTGCACTCAAACGGATGTGACTGACCAGTCTCCGACAAAGCGTCTGGGCTGCGGGTCACGAATTGGCGCAGATTTACTGTTTGAACTCGAAATCCAGCGCGGCGCCTTCAACGTCGCGGCGCTCTTCATTGCGTAGTTGAAGCTGCATTTCGTTGTTGAGCAGTCGGCCATTGAGTTGAAACGGGCTGCTCTTGTCACCGAACATTTGCGGCAACACCGCATCGTGCTTGGGCAACGGCACCGTACCGACGGGTTTCAACTCTTCGACCAGATGTTCAGGCAGGCTCAGGTCGAGATCGGCGGAAGGGAGTTGGGTCTTCGCCACTTCACGGGCCGATTTTGACTTGGAGGCAATCGGCGGGCGTTTTTTTACCACCGCCGGTTTCTTTTTGACCGGGGCGGCGTTCTTTTTCACTGCTGCAGTTTTTTTGACGGGCGTTGGTTTTTTTGTCGTTTCTGCGCTGGCTGTCGGTTTTTCCTGAACGGAAGCCGCCATGACGCCTTGGGCATGAACGGTCACGAGGAGGCAGATCGATAGGCAGACGGCAGGAAAAATCGGTTTCATGGAACCAACGACGCTAACGGCAGAGGGCCATATGCTCGCCTGTTGTACGCAACATGACAAGCACGTGTACGAAACGACCAGCCGTTCTGTCAGAAACCGCTGGCCGTCTCCTGGCAAAGCTGCGTCGCCAACATCCCCAACGTCATCAATGCCCGCTCCGCTTCGCGATTCCACGGCGTGCCGCAGTTGAGGCGAATGCAGTGATTGAACTGCTCGGTGTTACTGAAAATCAGCCCCGGCGCGATACTGATGCCCTGCTGCAACGCCCGCACGTGCAATTCCTGAGTGTTGACCCGCCCCGGCAGACTGACCCACAGAATGAAGCCGCCCGTGGGCCGTGTCATCTGTGTACCTTCCGGGAAATACTGCTGCACCGCCAACTGGAAGGCACTGAGGTTCTTGCGGTATTCCTGGCGGATGTAGCGCAAGTGACGATCGTAACCGCCATTTTCCAGGTAGGCGGCGATGCCCATTTGCGTGACGCTGCACGCCGAATGCGTACTGAACGTCTGCAAACGCTGAATCTCTTGCTGGTATTTGCCGGCGATCATCCAGCCAATCCGCACGCCCGGTGACAGGGTCTTGGAGAAGCTCGAACAATAGATCACTCGATCCAGCCGGTCGTAGGCCTTAAGCGACTTGGTCCGGCCTTGCTCGAACATCAACTCGCCGTAGATATCGTCTTCGACAATCTGGATATCGAAATCCGAGGCCAGGCGCAGCAGTTGTTTCTGCCGCTCTTCGGGCATGGTGCCGCCCAGTGGATTGCTCAGACGCGTGGTCAGCACCAGCGCCTTGATCGACCATTGGTTGGCGGCCAATTGCAGGGCTTCGAGGCTCATGCCGGTCGCCGGGTCGCTGGGGATCTCGATGACTTTGAGGCCCAGCAAGTCGGCCAGTTGCAGCAAACCATAATAAGTCGGCGACTCGGCGGCGATCAGATCGCCCGGCCGGGTGAGCACGCGCAGTGACATCTGCAACGCATCGACACAGCCGTGGGTGATCACCACTTCGGAAGGATCGACCACCACGCCGGCATCACGCATGCGGATCGCCACCTGCCGGCGCAACGGTTCAAAACCGGGGCTGAACATGTAGCTGAAGGCACGCGGGCTATGGAAACGGGTGACTTTGGCCAATTGCTGATGCAAGGCGCGGACCGGCAGGTAATCGACGCTCGGCACCGCCGCGCCCAAGGGGAAAACACCCTCGCGACGGGATTCGACCAGCACTTGCTGAATGATGCTGCTGCGGGTGACCAGACCGGGCCGCTCGACCCGGGCGATGTCCGGCGTTGGCGCCGTCAGGGCCGGTGTCTGGTGCACGTAGTAACCCGACTGCGGTCGGGCGCGGATCAGCCCTTGATCCTCAAGATTGGCGTAAGCCTGCAAAACGGTCGCGTGGCTGACGTTCAGCTGCGAGCTCATCTTGCGCACCGAAGGCACGCGTTCCCCCGGTTGATAGACACCACGGCGGATGTCTTCGGCCAGTTGCTGAGCAATACGTTGGTAGAGCAAGAGATTGGTCATGACGCAGCACTCGATTTCACGGGCATTTTATTCTTGTGTGAAACAATACCGGAACAGTTTAGAAGTGTACTGGGACAGTTGCCACAATAGTCGACCGTACAGTGCAGTGTCAGCAAAAACTGTACTGCTTTTGAGGCATAAAAAACCCGGCGCTGACTGGCAGGCCGGGTTTTAAAAGCTGCGCGGAGCAGTGTAGGACTGTAGGAGCTGTCGAGTGAAACGAGGCTGCGATCTTTTGATCTTGCTTTTTTAAAGATCAAGATCAAAAGATCGCAGCCTCGTTTCACTCGACAGCTCCTACAGGATGGGGGCATTACCCGTTTTCGTTTGCCTGCCTCATCCAGTAACGCAGCCCTTAGCGGGCGGCGCCGAGCTGGCCTTTTTCGTCGGAGAACACAATTTCCACTCGACGGTTCTGCGCGCGACCACGCTCGGAAGCGTTCACGTCCACCGGGAATTCATCGCCGTAGCCTTCGACTTTGATGCGTTTGTCGTCGATACCCAAGTCCATCAGCACGTCCGCCACCGATTGTGCACGGTCACGGGACAGTTTGAGGTTGTCCTGTTTGCCGCCGGTGCTGTCGGTGTAGCCTTCGATGCGGACCACACGCTTGGGGTTGAGCTGCAGGAATTGCACGATCTTCAACACCACACGGTTCGCCGAATTCTTCAGCTCCGCTTCACCGGTGTCGAACAGCACATCGCCGAGTGTCATCACCAGACCACGGTCGGTCTGCGTGGTGGCCAGCGCAACGATCTGTTCTTCGAGCCACTTGCCCTGCTGCTGCACGCTGAGCAACTTGGACTCACGCAGAGCCAGTTGCAGGCGCTGACGCTCCAGTTCGAGCTTCGCCGCACGCTCTTCGTTGAGCACCTGATTGGTGTGTTCACGGGCGATTTCGCTGTAACGCTGGCTCAAGTAGGCGTAATGCACCACATCCGAGCCGCTGCCCCAGTAGCTGGACAGACGATCGGCGCGTGCCAGGGATTCACCGGCGCGGATCACGTCCTTGGGCGCGATTCGCAGCACGTTGGAGTCTTCCTTGACCTTCTGGAAGTCAGTCCCGGCTTGCTGCAACGCGGCCTCGCTGTGTTGGCCGGCGCAACCGTAAAGGCTCGCGCAACCGGCCAGGATCAAACCGCCGAGTAATTTGGACTTGAGGCTCATTGGGCATCTCCCAGTTGCTTGCGCAGGCGAGTGATGCGGGTATTGAGCACGTTCAACTGCTCCTCGCTCTTGAGGGTCAGCACCTTGGCTTCGGCCAGGCGAGCGTCCAGTTCGGCCTGTTCGGCCCGCATGCGCGCATGCCTGTAGGACTGATCCGTCATGTCGCCCTGGGCACGGGAAAACTTGTCTTCGGCCAGTTTCAGTTCTGGTACGTCGTCGACAGTGGCGCCCACGGCTTTGGCTTGTACGAGCGCCTGTTCGGTCAGGCGTATTTGTTCATTCGGCGCCGGATCGGCTGCACAACCCGCCAGAGCCAGAACGGCCAGGGCAGCGAAAAGAGGTCGAATACTCACTAAAAATCCCTACTGTTTTGGGGCACTGACAGGCTGTTGCTGCGGTTGTTGCTGCTGCGCTTTCCAACGCTCGATATTGCGTTGTAGCGCGATCTCCGTCAGTCCGGACGCGGGCAATTCTGTCATCTTTTTGGCCAGCTGTCCGCGCAACCACGGATCGTTGCAGGCGGAGTTATGGGAAACCGCGAGGAACAGGCCGGGTTTGTCGACCGGTTGCGGGCGAGCGATCAGGTCGTTGGCCATGCTCAGGGTTTGCGCGGCGGCCATACCCGAGTAGCGTCCAGCGAGGACAAATTCCACCTCGCCCAACAGCAATTTCTGAAAGGCCTGGGTCAGGTTCGGAGTACGCACGAGTGTCAATTGCTGCTCGGCGAAAGTGCCGAATGCCTGGGTCATTCGAGACTTTTCCGACACAGCACCGGGATGACCGTGAAGGTCTTGCGCTTCGTTATAGACCAGTGCCGAGTCTTTTCGAGTCCAGACCAAGTAGTCGTTTTCCAGCAGCGGCGGATGGATGTAATCCAGAGTGTCCAGCTCACTGACCGTCAACGGTGCGTCGGCCAGCATGTCCATGCGCCCGCTGCGCACTTCGTCCAGAGCCTGCGCACGTTTACCGGCGTAAAGCAGCTCGACCTTGATGCCCAACTCTCCCGCCACGTGTTGCAACAGATCAGCACTGGCGCCGATCAAATGCTTGGGATTTTGCGGGTCTTGCCACAGATACGGTGGCGCGTCTGGGCTGCCGGTCACCACCAGGCGCTCGCACTTGCCTGCGGCCACGGCCAGCGCAGGTAACGCCGTCAGCCCCAGCAATAGTGACCAGCCATATAGGCGGCGCAAATCCATGGCAACACTCTCCACTCAAACCCGGTTAAATCGACTGTACGAGCTGTGTAGGAGCTGTCGAGTGAAACGAGGCTGCGATCTTTTGATCTTGCTTTTAAAAAGATCAAGATCAAAAGATCGCAGCCTCGTTTCACTCGACAGCTCCTACAGGGCTCCTACGGAGGAACAAAAAAAAAGCCCGACCAAAAGGCCGGGCTCTTTATAAGTCAAGCGACTGGATTAGACCAGCTTCTCGAACTCGGGGATGGCTTCGAACAAGTCCGCCACCAGGCCGTAATCGGCCACCTGGAAGATCGGCGCTTCTTCGTCCTTGTTGATCGCAACGATCACTTTGGAGTCTTTCATGCCGGCCAGGTGCTGGATCGCGCCGGAAATACCGACGGCGATGTACAGCTGTGGAGCAACGATCTTGCCGGTCTGACCGACCTGCATGTCGTTGGGTACAAAACCTGCGTCGACCGCAGCGCGGGAAGCACCGACGGCAGCGCCCAGCTTGTCGGCCAGGGCGTACAGGTGTTTGAAGTTGTCGCCGTTCTGCATGCCGCGGCCGCCGGAAACGACGATCTTGGCAGCGGTCAGTTCTGGACGATCGGACTTGGCCAGTTCTTCGCCAACGAAGCTCGAAGTGCCAGCGTCGTGAGCAGCAGCCACTGCTTCAACAGCAGCAGAACCACCTTCAGCGGCAACCGGGTCGAAACCGGTGGCACGCACGGTGATCACTTTGACGGCAGCGTTCGATTGAACGGTAGCGATCGCGTTACCGGCGTAGATCGGGCGCTTGAAGGTGTCAGCGCTTTCGACCGAGATGATCTCGGAGATCTGGTCAACGTCCAGCGACGCGGCAACGCGCGGCAGGATGTTTTTGCCGTTGGAAGTGGCGGCAGCCAGGATGTGGCTGTAGCCCTTGCCAAGCTCGGCAACCAGAGGAGCGACGTTTTCCGGCAGCTGGTGAGCGTAGGCGGCGTTGTCGGCCACCAGCACTTTAGCCACGCCAGCAATTTTCGCTGCAGCTTCAGCCACGGCGCCAACGCCCTGGCCGGCAACCAGAACATGGATGTCACCGCCGATTTTGGCGGCAGCAGCCACAGTGTTCAGCGTGGCCGGGGCCACTACTTTGTTGTCGTGTTCAGCAATAACCAAGATAGTCATTTAGATTACCTTCGCTTCGTTTTTCAGTTTCTCGACCAGTTCAGCCACCGACTTGACCTTGATACCCGCGCTGCGTGCAGCAGGCGCTTCGACTTTCACGGTCTTGTTGGTGGAGGCGGTGGAAACGCCCAAAGCATCCGGAGTCAGCACTTCGAGAGGCTTCTTCTTGGCTTTCATGATGTTTGGCAGGGACGCGTAGCGCGGCTCGTTCAAACGCAGGTCGGTGGTGACGATGGCCGGCAGTTTCAGGGAAACTGTCTGCGCGCCGCCGTCGATTTCGCGGGTCACGGCAACGGTGTCGCCGGACACTTCGACTTTCGAAGCGAAGGTGCCCTGACCGTAGCCGCTCAATGCAGCGAGCATCTGGCCAGTCTGGTTGTTGTCGCTGTCGATGGCTTGTTTGCCAAGGATCACCAGCTGAGGCTGTTCCTTGTCGACAACAGCCTTGAGCAGCTTGGCAACGGCCAGAGAAGTCAGGTCTTCGGCGGATTCGACGAGGATGGCGCGGTCAGCACCCAGAGCCAGCGCGGTGCGCAGTTGCTCTTGAGCGGTGGACGGGCCGATGGAGACGACGACGATTTCAGTCGCAACGCCTTTCTCTTTCAGGCGTACGGCTTCTTCCACTGCGATTTCGCAGAACGGGTTCATCGACATCTTGACGTTGGCGAGGTCTACGCCGGAATTGTCCGCCTTGACGCGAACCTTGACGTTGTAATCCACAACGCGTTTGACAGCTACAAGAACCTTCATGGATTCCTCGTTACTCTCCGGTGAAAAGAAAGTCGCCTAGGCGAACCTGGCGGTTTGATGCTCATCGGCGCAAGGGCACCTCTAAAAACGCTGGCAGGTGTATCGGGTGAACTTTGCTCACGAGGTGGATGACCGTTCGTCAGTGGTGACCGACGAGTCATTCATTATCGCGGCGTGTAAACTGCGCGCCTAACCTGCGCAGCCAATCACCTTGTACTGCCATCGCCCTGTCTTTAGAGGTGCTCTTGATACCAACAGTCAGCCTACGGCGAGCGCAAAACCGACCGTATCTTGACCGGAACGCCTATTCCGGTCAATACGGCAAAATAGCCGTTCATAAGCCGCGTGACTTTGATTTCTCTGGCTTTGAGCCAATTCAAACAAACGTTTGTATTGGACGCTAGGAGTGGTGTAGATATAATGCGCCACCCAGAGAGAAAGGTGGTCAATCGATTGTCCTGTTCCGCGCGTTGCGAAGGAATTCATGGATGCGACACCAAACCTCCAATTAGAAAAAAAACTGTTGAGCCTTGAGTAGGAGATAGCCTGTGGAACGCGAATACATGGAATTCGACGTGGTCATCGTCGGTGCCGGCCCCGCGGGTCTTTCCGCCGCCTGCCGCTTGAAGCAGAAGGCTGCTGAAGCCGGCAAGGAAATCAGCGTCTGCGTGGTCGAAAAAGGCTCCGAGGTCGGTGCACACATCCTGTCCGGCGCGATCTTCGAACCCCGCGCCCTGAACGAATTGTTCCCGGACTGGAAAGAACTCGGCGCGCCGCTGAACACGCCAGTGACCCGCGACGACATCTTCGTCCTGAAAAACGCCGACAGCGCGCAAAAAATTCCTGACTTCTTTGTGCCCAAGACCATGCACAACGATGGCAACTACATCATCTCCCTGGGCAACCTGTGCCGCTGGCTGGCCCAGCAGGCCGAGAACCTGGGCGTAGAAATCTACCCGGGCTTCGCCGCTCAGGAAGCGCTGTTCGACGAGAACGGTGTGGTTCGCGGGATCATCACCGGCGACCTGGGCGTTGACCGTGAAGGTCACCCGAAAGAAGGCCTGTACACCCCGGGCATGGAACTGCGCGGCAAGTACACTTTGTTCGCCGAAGGTTGCCGTGGCCACATCGGCAAGCAGCTGATCAAGCGCTTCAACCTCGACAGCGAAGCCGACGCCCAGCACTACGGCATCGGCCTGAAAGAAATCTGGGAAGTCGATCCAGCCAAGCATCAGCCAGGCCTGGTGGTCCACACCGCCGGTTGGCCGATGGACATCATGGGCACCGAAAACACCGGCGGCTCGTTCCTCTATCACCTGGAAAACAACCAGGTGGTCGTCGGTCTGATCGTCGATCTTTCCTACAGCAACACCTACCTGTCGCCGTTCGACGAGTTCCAGCGCCTCAAGCATCACCCGGTACTCAAGCAGTACCTGGAAGGCGGCAAGCGCATCAGCTACGGCGCCCGCGCCATCTGCAAAGGCGGCCTGAACTCGCTGCCTAAAATGGTCTTCAAGGGCGGCGCGCTGATCGGTTGCGACCTCGGCACCCTGAACTTCGCCAAGATCAAAGGCAGCCACACCGCGATGAAGTCCGGCATGCTCGCCGCTGAATCCGTGGCCGAGGCGCTGTTCGCTGAAAAGGACGGCACTGAAGAGCTGACCACTTACGTCGACGCCTTCAAGAAGAGCTGGCTCTACGACGAACTGTTCGCCAGCCGCAACTTCGGCCCGGCGATCCACAAGTTCGGCGCCATTGTCGGCGGTGGTTTCAACTGGCTCGACCAGAACATCTTCGGCGGCAAACTGCCGTTCACCTTGCACGACAACAAGCCGGACTACGCGTGCCTCAAGCTCGCGGCCGACTGCAAGAAGATCGACTACCCGAAACCGGACGGCAAGATCAGCTTCGACAAACTCAGCTCGGTGTTCATCTCCGGTACCAACCACGAAGAAGAACAGCCGTGCCACCTGAAGCTGACCGATCCGAGCATTCCGATCGCCAAGAACCTGCCGTTGTACGATGAGCCTGCCCAACGTTACTGCCCGGCCGGCGTGTACGAAGTGGTGACCAAGGAAGACGGCGAGAAGCGCTTCCAGATCAACGCCCAGAACTGCGTTCACTGCAAGACCTGCGACATCAAGGACCCTGCACAGAACATCACCTGGGTGGCGCCGGAAGGTGCTGGCGGCCCGACTTACCCGAACATGTAAGCCGCACGCCTGAACATCAAGGCTCCCGGAATGGGGGCCTTTTTATTGCCCGCAATTTATAAAACACCGAAGGCCCCCTGTGGGAGCGGGCTTGCTCGCGAATGCGGTGTATCCGTCACCACCTGAGTCGACTGACACACCGCTTTCGCGAGCAAGCCCGCTCCCACAGGGGATTGTCGGTGGATCAGGCAGCGCGGTCATCCCCGGGACTGCGTTCGAAGTAGCGCTTATATTCGCGACTGAACTGCGACGTGCTCTGATACCCGACCCGATGCGCCGCCTGCGCCACACCCAACCCCTCGGCGAGCAACAACTGCTGCGCCTTGAGCAAGCGCAAGCGCTTCAAATACTGCACCGGCGACAACAACGTGCTGCGCTTGAAATGCTCATGAAAGGTCGACGCACTCATGTTCGCGCAACTGGCCAGGGTTTCCACATTCAACGGTTCGGTGAAATGCCCGTGCAGATGGTTGAGCGAAGCCGCAATCCGCGCGAACTGCCCCTGCTGTTCCACCAGCGCACGCAACACATCGGCTTGCGGACCGCGCAACGCGACGAACAACAATTCGCGCAAACGCGCCTGCCCCATGATCTGGCATTCCAGCGGATCGTGCAGGCAACGCAACAGCCGTTCCACGCAACCGCGCATTGCATCCTCGAGCACAGCCGACGTCATGGACTCCAGTGTTTGCGCAGGCACCGTGCGCCCCGGCACCAGCCCCATGGCCAACACCAATTCGCCGAGCAACACCCGATCAATGGCGATGGAAACACCCAGCATCGGCCCGTTCGGTGCCGAAAACGTTTCGCACTCAAACGGCACCGGCAATGCCTGAATCAGATAATGCCCGGCGCCGTACTCCAGCGTACGCGGCCCCAGATACGCCAGTTTGCTGCCCTGGGCGATGATCACCAGGCTTGGCTCGTAAATTTGCGGCCCTCGAGCCACATCACAACTGGCGCGCAAAACTTGCACACCCGGCAACGCCGTCGGGGCGAAACCATCGCGAGTGGTCAAAGGCTCAATCAGGGAAACCAGCGTGGCATTGGCGTCGAGATGACGGGTTAGCAACATAAGAATTCTTCACAAAAAAGTCGCGGAAAACGGGATGAAAGCATCATCGCAGGTCTGGTCGCCCATTTGATCAAACGAACGCTGATGCCGGAGGAATAGGCATGACACCCGGAGGAATCGCCATGGCCGGTGGCAGGCTCGGCGCCCAAAATGCGTCGCCTCACTTGTCACTGCTTCCGCGAGGTTCACCATGTACACCGCCATCGGATACGCCGCCCAGTCGGCCACCACTCCCCTCGCCCCCGTGAAATTCGAACGCCGCAGCCCAAGGGCAGACGACGTTGCGATCGACATTCTCTACTGCGGCGTCTGCCATTCCGACATCCACCAGGCCCGCAACGAGTGGGGCATTGCCGTTTACCCGTTGATGCCCGGCCACGAGATCGTCGGCAAAGTCACCGCCGTCGGTGCGAATGTTACCCGGCACAAAATCGGCGATCTGGTCGGCGTCGGTTGCATGGTCGATTCCTGCCGCAGCTGTGAAGCCTGCCAGTCCAACCTCGAGCAATATTGCCTCGAAGGTCCGACCATGACCTACGCCACCCCGGATCGGGTCGATGGCAGCAACACCATGGGCGGTTACTCTGACAGCATCGTGGTCAGCGAACACTTCGTCGTGCGAATTCCGGAAAAACTCGCCTTGGCCAGCGCTGCGCCGATTCTTTGCGCCGGCATCACCACTTACTCGCCGCTCAAGCACTACGGCGTGAAGGCTGGCGACAAGGTCGGGGTTCTGGGCATGGGCGGCCTCGGCCACATGGGCATCAAGTTCGCCAAGGCGATGGGCGCGGAAGTCACGCTGTTCACCCGCTCGGCGAGCAAGGCTGAAGAAGGACGTCGTCAGGGCGCGGACCACGTGATCGTGTCCACCGATGCCGAACAGATGAAGGCTGCTGCAGGCTATTTCGACTTCCTGCTGGACACCATTCCAGTGCAGCACGACCTCAACCCCTACCTCGACACCCTGCGTTTCGACGGCGTGCACATTCTGGTCGGGCTGATCGAACCGGTCGACCCACCGGTCCATGCCGGCAAACTGGTGATGAGCCGTCGTGTGTTGGCCGGTTCGCTGATCGGCGGCATTGCCGAAACCCAGGAAGTGCTGGATTTCTGCGCCGAGCACAACATCACCTGCGACATCGAAATGCTCGACATCCGTCAGATCAACGAGGCTTACGCCCGCATGATTGCCGGTGACGTGAAGTACCGTTTCGTGATCGACATGGCGACGCTGAAGATCTAAATCTTCGCGCCAAGTTCTGCCGAGAGCCGGGCCGTGACCCCTTTGATCAGGGGAATCAGCTCGGCCATTTTTTCCAGCGGCATGTACGGCACGGTGCTGGCGATGCTGATGCCAGCGACGATGCGCTTGCTGGCATCACGGATCGGCGCCGCCACACAGCGGATCGACGGCTCGTTGTCTTCCAGGTCGAAGGCGTAACCACCCGCTACATACTCAATCATGCGCTGCTGAAACTGCTCCCAGGACTGCTCCGGGTGCAGCGGCCAAAACTGATTTTTCCCACCCGCCGGCAGGCTGACTTCGTACAGCCGCTGCCATTCTTCCTGCGTGTCATCGAGCATCAGCGCCTTGCCGATCCCGGTGCGCGCCAATGGCATGCGATGGCCGACCCGCGAACGCATTTCCGGACCATTGCGCCCCGGATTCTTGTGCAGGTATAGCACCTCGTCGCCTTCACGAATCGCCAGGTGAATGGTGTCGCCGGTCAACGCCGACAACTCATCCAGATACGGCCCGGCCAGGGTCACCAGCGGCAGTTCTTCCCGCGCCTGGAAACCCAGCTCGATCAGCTTCGGCCCCAGCAAGTAACCGACTTGCGGCACCACGCGCAGGTAACGTTCGTCCACCAGGCAACTGGCCAGACGATGGGTGGTGCTGCGCGTCGTGCCGATGAGCCGGGCGATTTCCTTGAGATCGCGGGCGCCACTGGCCACGGCCTGAACCACACCCAGGCCACGAAGCAGTGTCTGGGTGCCGGTCGGCGCGGCGTCCTTGGCGATTTTTGGGTCGTCTTCCTGCATATCCAGCCTTTACCGTTGAGCGAGTGAACGGGCGGCATTATGGTCGCCCGATGGCTGCCACTACAACTTGATACGCTCGACCTTGCCCACCAGCAAGATGTAGGAAAGCGCGCCAATCAATGCCAGAACCGAGATGTAGGTGATCGCCGGGGCAAACGAATCGCCGGTCGCCAGGAAACCGATGACGATCGGCGTTGTAATCGCCGACAGGTTGCCGATGAAGTTGAACACCCCACCGGTCAATCCGAGCAACCGCGCCGGGGCCAGCGTTGACACCAGCGACCAGGTGATCGACGCCAGCCCGTTACCGAAGAACGCCAACGCAAGGAAGGCAATCACCAGCGGCGTCGATTCAACGAAATTGGCGCCGATGATCGAGGTGGAGATCAGCAAGCCGCCAATGATCGGCAATTTGCGTGCGAAGCCCACGGTGTAGCCGCGACGGATCAGGAAGTCGGAGAAGAACCCGGAACACAGCACGCCGATGAAGGCGGCGAGAAACGGCAGCGACGCCAACAGGCCGGACTTGATGAAGTCCATGCCGCGGTATTTCACGAGGTAGGTCGGGAACCACGTCAGGAAAAACCACAACGTCGAGTTGAGGCAGAACTGGCCGAGGTAGATGCCCCACAATTTGCGCTTGGTCAGCACGATGCCGAGGTCGGTCCAGCTGAATTTGGCTTTGACTTTGGCCTGTTCGGCCTGGATATCCACCAGCCCGCCACCTTCGCGGATCAGCTCGATTTCGGCGTCGTTGGCGCCTTTGAAATCTCGAGGCTCGCGATACACCGCGTACCAGATGACCGCCCAGAGAATGCCGACCGCACCGGTGCTGACGAACACCATGTGCCAACCAAACTCATGCTGCAGCCAGGCGAGTACCGGCGTCAGGAACGCCAGGCCGACGAACTGCCCGGAGGTGTAGAAACCGATGGCCGTGGCGCGTTCGCGCTCGGGGAACCAGGTGGTGACCACACGGCTGTTGATCGGGTACGCCGGCGCTTCCAGTGCACCCACTGCCATGCGCAAGACGAACAGCGCGATGAAGCTGGCGGCAAAACCGAGCATCACCGTGGCGATCGACCACAGCAGCAAGGCGACGCTGTAAAGGATGCGTGGCGGCACCCGATCCACCAGCCAGCCGCCGGGGATTTGCATGGCGGCGTAGGTCCAGCCGAACGCCGAGAAAATCAGCCCGACGTGGATCGGGTCGATGCCCAGTTCGCTGGTCAGCGCGGGGGCGGCGATGGACAGGTTGCTGCGGTCCAGATAGTTGATCACCACGGTGATAAACAGCAGCACCATGATGAAAAAACGCTTGCGGCTGGGCGCCACCAACGACGCCTGCCCGGTAAGGGTTTGCGGTTGCATGGGGAATGCCTCTTCTTATGTTTATTGAGGTCAATATTAAGACTTGCGCGAATCCCTTGTGGGAGCGGGCTTGCTCGCGAATGCGGTGTGTCAGCCGACATCAATGTTGAATGATGGGCCGCATTCGCGAGCAAGCCCGCTCCCACAGGGATTGAGGTGAGTCAGGAGGAACTCACCACTCCGCAAAACTGCCATCGGCATGGCGCCAGATCGGGTTGCGCCAGCGGTGGCCGACAGCCGCACGCTCGATCACGTATTCCTCATTGATCTCGATGCCCAGGCCCGGGCCATTCGGGATTTTCACGAAGCCTTTGTCGTAGTCGAACACCCGCGGATCTTTCACGTAATCGAGCAGGTCGTTGCTCTCGTTGTAATGAATGCCCAGGCTCTGCTCCTGGATGAACGCGTTGTAGCAAACCGCGTCCAGCTGCAGGCACGCCGCCAAGGCAATCGGGCCCAACGGACAATGTAGCGCCAGCGCCACGTCGTAGGCTTCGGCCATGTTGGCGATCTTGCGGGTTTCGGTGATGCCGCCGGCGTGGGACGCGTCCGGCTGGATGATGTCGACGTAACCTTCGCTCAGCACACGCTTGAAATCCCAGCGCGAGAACAAGCGCTCGCCGAGGGCAATCGGGGTGCTGGTCAGCGGCGCCAGTTCCTTCAGCGCTTCGTAGTTTTCGCTGAGTACCGGCTCTTCGATGAACATCAGTTTGTACGGGTCGAGTTCCTTCATCAGCACCTTGGCCATGGGTTTGTGCACCCGGCCATGGAAGTCGACACCGATGCCGACGTTCGGGCCCACCGCGTCACGCACGGCGGCGACGTTGGCCAGGGCCAGGTCGACTTTCTCGAAGGAATCGAGGAATTGCAGCTCTTCGGTGCCGTTCATTTTCACCGCGGTGAAACCACGCTCGACCGCTTCTTTCGCCGCACGAGCGGTGTCCGCCGGGCGGTCGCCGCCGATCCACGAATAGACGCGAATCTTGTCGCGTACCTGGCCACCGAGCAGGTCGCTGACCGACACGCCCAAAGCCTTGCCCTTGATGTCCCACAACGCCTGATCGATACCGGCCAGCGCGCTCATGTGGATCGCGCCGCCACGGTAGAAGCCACCGCGGTACAGCACGGTCCAGATGTCTTCGATGTTGCGTGGGTCTTTGCCGATCAGGTAGTCGGACAATTCTTCAACGGCAGCCGCCACGGTGTGCGCGCGGCCTTCGACCACGGGCTCGCCCCAGCCGGTCACGCCCTCGTCGGTTTCGACCTTGAGGAAGCACCAGCGTGGCGGAACGATGAAGGTGGTGAGTTTGGTAATTTTCATCTTGTGCTCTCTTTTTATAAGTGCAGCTCTTATAGATGTAGCGCGCTCGGCGCCAGAAAGTCTTAACGCAGAGCGTTCCATGCAGCGACATACGCCTTGGCGTTTACGGCCACTTCCTCAGGCGTCATGCCCGGTTTGAACAACCCGGAACCGAGGCCGAAGCCTTTGACCCCGGCGTCGATAAACACCTGCATGTTGTCCGGTGTGATCCCACCGACCGGCGCCAGAATCGTTCCCGCAGGCAGCACCGCGAGCCAGGCTTTGACGACTGCCGGCCCCATCTGCTCGGCCGGGAACATCTTCAGAACATCCGCCCCTTCGGCCAGTGCGGCGAAAGCCTCAGTCGGCGTGGCAACGCCCGGCGACAGAAACAGCCCCGCCGCTTTTGCTGCGCGTAACACTTTGGGATCGCTGTGCGGCATGACAATTACCTGCCCGCCCGCCGCCTTCACTTGCTCGACCTGCTCCGGCGTCAGCACCGTGCCTGCGCCGATCAGGCAATCGGCGGGCAACGTACTGCGCAGGATGCGGATACTTTCGTACGGCTCAGGGGAATTGAGCGGCACTTCGATGACGCGAAATCCGGCGGCGTATAGGACCTCACCGATGGCGGCCGCTTCTTGCGGGTGCAGGCCACGCAGGATCGCGATCAGACCGTTTTGCGCCAGTGCTTGCTTGAGCATGTCAGACCTCCAGTCAGGTTTAACGGGGTGGGTGTGCGGCGATCAGTCCGGCGGCGACCGCCAACTGCCACAACCCGCGTTCGGTGGCTTGTTCGGCCAGGGTCACGCGGGCAAAACCGCAGGCGTCGAGGGCCCGGCTGTAGCGCGCGCAGAGTTGGGAATTACCAATGAGGATGATCGACGGCAGATGAACGCTGTTGCGTCGGCGCCGCTGAACGTTCGCCAACGCTGACAACTCATGGCCGATCAACAGGCCGGACAAGTAATCCGGTTGCGCGGTCGCGCTGAGTTCGCCCGTCAACCCGAGGCTGCGGGCACTGAACAATGTCGACAGCGGCCCGATCTCGCCCTCCGCCGACAGCGCCACTTGCACACCGCGATCAAACGCCTGGCCATCGAAGGACGCGCCCTTTTGCTGGGTGCGCCCCAGAATGCTGTGTTCGCTGAGCACGGCGAAAATTTCGCCGGTCATGAAGGTGTCGAAATGCACGATGCAACCGCCGGCCACTTCCACCCATTTCGAATGACTGCCCGGCAGGCCGATCAACAGATCACGGCCCTGCTCGATCGGCAGATTCTGCAGGACACCAAGCACCTGGGTTTCTTCGCCGCGCATCACGTTCGGCAAGCGCGAACGCTGAATCACGCCCGGCACGATGTGCACATCGACACCGCGAAGACTACGAATGGTTTGTAGGGAAGTTCCGAGATTGGCGACGTTTGCCGGTGTGTCGCAGTAGGCCGCTTCGCGCCAGCCCTGTGCGCTGCCGACCATGCCACAGGCAATCACCGGCAAATCCGGCTGCGCGTCGAGCCAGTCACCGCACGCCTCGTCGAAGGCCAGTTCAAAACCGTCAGCACATGCCTGACCGTTGATGATTCGCGGCGTCCGGGGCAACTGCATGATCCCGGACGACAGCGACCGCTGTTCCAGCACCTGGCCACCCGCAGCGAGTTTGTAAGCACGTAATGAGGTCGTCCCCCAATCGAGCGCGATCAATTGCGCCAGCATCGCTTCACCTGTTTTGTTTATTGGCAGTGAGTGAGCTGGACTATAAACCCGGACGTGGATAAATCTCAATATATAAATATCATTCCCATATATTGGGATTGACTCAAAAAAATATCGCGACCTTCGACGCCCCCTGCCGATCGAGTCAGGAGCCGTCGAAGGCTGCGATATTTAACGAGCCTTGCCGGAGATCAACTCCCCTCGGCAAATTCGCGCAACACCTTCCCATCCATCCGATACCGCACCCACTCTTCCTGCGGCTGCGCACCCAGCGACTTGTAAAATTCGATCGCCGGTTTGTTCCAGTCCAGCACGCTCCACTCGAAGCGTCCGCAATCATTGGCGCAGGCGATTTTGGCGAGGTGGCGCAGCAAGGTTTTACCGGCGCCGCCACCGCGCTGTTGGGGGGTGATGTAGAGGTCTTCGAGGTACAGGCAGTTGCTGCCGAGCCAGGTTGAATAGCTGAAGAAGAACACCGCGAAGCCGATCGGCAGGCCGTCACGCAGGCAGATCAGGCCGTGGGCGGTGGCGCCTTCGCTGAACAGGCTGCGTTCGATGTCGGCGACGCTGGCGATGACTTCGTGGCGGGCACGTTCGTAGTCGGCCAGTTCAGTGATGAACCCGAGGATTTGCGGTGCATCGCTGGGGGTCGCCGGGCGGATCTCGATCGTCATGGACGGGCCTTTGTCGAAAGTTGAAAACGCCATACTAAGTCGGCGCGTGGCGCTCGTCATACTGGAAATTCAAAGCTGATCCATGGAGCATGTGTAGCCGCTGCTCGGCAGCTGCTAATGGTTGCGTTGCTGACAAGTACGTTTTTCACTTAACAGGATGTTTATGACCACTGATGCTTTTGCGCCGCTGCAAACGCTCGCCGCTGAGCTGCTCCCCCATGCGCTGGAACCCTCGGAGGATGGCGCTCACGATCTGTCCCATCTGCAGCGGGTGTGGCACAACGTGCGCACGCTTCATGCTGAAGAAGGAGGCGATCTCGACGTGTTGCTGGCGGCGGTGCTTTTGCATGACTGCGTGGCGGTGGAGAAGAATTCGCCGCTTCGTTCACAGGCTTCACGACTGGCCGCCGAGAAGGCGTCTGCCGTGCTGGCCGACATGAATTGGCCAAGCACAAAAATCAAAGCGGTCGCCCATGCCATCGAAGCCCACAGCTTCTCCGCCAACATCACACCGACCTCGCTCGAAGCGAAGATCATGCAGGACGCCGACCGCCTCGACTCCCTCGGCATGCTTGGCGTAGCGCGCACGTTTTACATCGCCGGGCGCATGGGCAGCGCGTTGTACGACCCGCAAGACCCGGAAGCGAGAGCGCGGGACTACGATGACAAGCGCTTTTGCCTCGATCATTTCCAGACCAAGCTGCTGCACCTGGCGGACGGTTTCCAGACGATGACCGGCCAACGTCTGGCGCGCACCAGGCATGAGCGCTTGAAGGGTTTCATGGAGTTGTTCAAGGAAGAAATCGGCATACCCTGAGCGCATTACTCCGGCCCGCACTAACCCTGGCATCGATAACCTCGGACCTAACAATGTCGATGTGCGTGGTAGATAGAGGGGGAACACCTTTATCGGGTCAAGGAACCGCGTCATGTCTACCGCACCGCCCCACGTCTCAAGCAGGTTGTTCGGCCTGTTTTGCCTCGCCAGTTATTTGCTGTCGCTGTCCTATGGCTCGACGTTTTTGTTGTCACTGTTGATCGGCTCACGGGGCGGCAACGAACACGATGCCGGCAGTGTGATTTCGGCGGCGATGCTCAGTACGTTTGCGGCGGTGATTGTCTCCGGGCACCTGTCTGATCTGCTCGGCGCGGCGCGTTCGATTGCGCTGTTTGGTGTGCTGTTGGTGGCAGCCAGTCTGGGCTTCGCGGTGACGCCTGGCTTCGGCAATCTGTTGCTGTTTTTCGGACTGCTGCTGGGGCTGGGTTGGGGCGTGTTCTACACCTTGGGACCGATTATCGTGGCGAGCCTGGTGACGCCCGCCCAACGCGCAAAGTACTTCGCGCTGCTGTCCGGCAGCATGATGACCGGGATCGGCAGCGGTCCGTTGTTGGGGCGTGCAGCCAGTGCGCTCGGCTATCCGGTGACCGCAGCGTTTTACCTGTCGGCGCTGGCCAGTCTGATCGGCGTGTTGCTGTTTTGGCGGCTGGATACTCAGCTGAAAAAAGCGCCCTCGCCTGCCACCACCGTCGCGCGTATTTCCTGGCGCGCCACCGTTCGGGTGCTGTCGTCCAAAGCACTGTTCCCGATCATCATGGTCGGCCTCGGTGGGTGCGTGTTCGGTGGCCTGTCGAGCTTTCAAACCAGTTACGCAGCGTCTCGCTCGCTGGATTACTCGCTGTTCTTTTTCGGTTTCATGGGCGCAGCGATCAGCAGCCGAATGTTGATTGCCGGTTTCGTGGTCAAGCGCGATCCGTTGCGCGCATCCTGCCTGCTGTCGGGGCTGATGATGGGCTCGATTGTGCTGTTCGGTTTCGTGGTCGACAGTGGGTTCAGCTATGTGCTGGCGGCGATGATGCTCGGGATCGGTTACGGGCTGACGTACTCGGTGATCAATGGCCTGGCGGCGAACGAAGCGCCGCACGGCACCACGTCGCAATCGTTGTTGCTGTTCAGCCTGTCGTACTTCATCGGCGTGTTCGGCTTTCCGTTGCTGGCCGGGAAGATCATCGTCGAACACGGAATGACGACACTTCTGCTCACAGTTCTCGCCGTAGCGCTGTTGAACTGGCTGATCACCGTAGGCCGCCTGATCTGGCGCCGGGTCGTCAGCGCCAGATCGCTTCAGCAAGCTTGAACCGTTCGTCGTTCATCAGGCACCAATCCAAATCGGAGGCGGACCAACATCAGGTAAGGACTCTAATTGAATGGAGACGACACCATGATCACGTCCCGCTTGACTGCCTTCGCTCTTGCCACGCTGTTGTCCTCTGCCGCGTTCGCGGCGACCACCGCCACCGGGACCGGCCCGACCAACCCGGTTGAAGGTCCAAAATCCCCGACCACCCAAGGCTCGCCCGGCATGAACACCAATGGCTCGGGCGTCGACAGCGTGCCTGCGTCCACGGGCACCGACCCACGGATTCAAGGCAACGATGCGGGCCGTCAAGGGGGAATGAACCAGCCGGACACCCAGACACCCGATAACGCAGGCGCCGGCATCGGCTCGAAAACCACCACGGGTGGCTCGGGCTCCGAAGGCGGTGCCAGCCAATAGTTCGCCCATGCGAGTTACACCTATCCACATCCATGAAGAGGTAACCATGAACGTCGATAAAAACCTTGAGAAAGAAGTCCTGACCCGTCTGCTGCACGCCCACCCAGGTGGCTTGGGCAAGGAGGTCCTGGACAATTACCGGGGGGAGAAAGTCGTGGCCAGCGCCCTCGCCACGCTGCAGGATCGCGGGCTGATCCAGCACGGGCATGTGACCTGTAATGACGCCGGCGAGCACTCGCTGCAACTGCCGATCAAACTCAGCGCGGCTGGGGTTGAGGCGGCGCGAAAGCTGGACGTTTAACACGATGAATCAGGTCGCAGTCGTGCGCGGCTGCGACCGCTTGACCGACTCTACAAGCAGCAAGAGAAATCCCTTCAGAATCTCCAGTGATTTTTCTGGCCCCTTCGCGGGCAAGCCCCGCTCCTACAGGGGATTTGCGAACAACACAAATCCCCTGTAGGACCGAGGCTTGCTCGCGAAGACGGCAGCTCAGACGCTGAATGTCTTCCTGATCAACTCATCCACCTCAGCAGTCCCAGGCGAAGTCGCCGGCCCCCACCGAGTGACCGCCAACGCCGCAGCCGCATTCGCCCGCCGCGCCGCCTCACCCGCTGACAACCCCTGCGCCAACCCGGCCAGAAACACTCCGGCATGGGCATCGCCAGCACCATTGCTATCGACTGCCTCAACCTTGAAACCGGGCACATGCTGACGTTCGCCGTACTGACTGATCCAGCACCCTTGCGGCCCATCGCGGACCACCATCAACACCTCGGCCGGCAGATGATCGGTCAGCCTGTCCAGCGCCTCGTCAATGTCCGACGCCCCGGTAAACCGTAGTGCCTCGACGCTGTTGCTGGTCCACACATCAATGCGCGGCAACAACATCTGCATCAACGGTGCATCCGGCGAATCCACCAACGGGCCCGGGTCGAACACCACGTTGACCGCGTGCGGCAACCCCAGCACCCAGTCCACCAGCGCCAGGGCCTTGCCGACATGCAGCAGGCTGTAGCCGCTGACATAAACGTAGTCGCCCGCCTCGACCTGCACGTCCGCCAGGTCCTCGGCGGTCAATTCGCCCTCGGCGCCGATGTAGGAAATGAAGCTGCGCTCGGCCGACGCGTCGGTCACCGCAACACACAACCCCGTATCCCGTTCGGCCTGATGCGCGATGCCGATCCGGATGCCTTCAGCCTTCATCGCCTCACGGGCCAGGTCGCCGAAGCGACCGGTGCCATGACGGCCGAGGTAGACCACCGGCAAGCCGTTACGCGCAGCGGCGGCCATCACGTTAAACCCTCCGCCAGCTTCAAAACTGGCGGATTGCGCCAACACGTCGCCGCCCGGTTGAGGCAGTTTGTCCACGGCCATGACCAGGTCGATGGTGACCTGGCCGGTGTGCAGCAAATTAGGCATGAGCGTTCTCAGTCATTGCGGCACGACGATCCCTGGCCCCACCGAGTACAAAATAGATCCCGCCCGCCACCAGGAACGTCACGATCCAGCCGAGGCCGTTATGGCCCAGCCATGAGTCGGACAGGAAACCGCGAAACCAGACGTTTTGTTCGGTGGTGCCAATGGTGGTGAAGCTGAAGCCCAGCACGATCGCCAGCGCCCACGCACCAAACGCGCGCCACTCGATACCGCCGTTGTACCAGTAGGCGCTGCTCGGGCTGACGTCCAGCAGGTCTTTGGGGCTGTAGTAATGACGATGGATCAGGTCAACGACGAAGATCCCGACCCACGCCGTGATCGGCACTGCCAGCAGCGAAATGAAGGTAATGAACGGGCCATAGAAACTGTCGGCGATCAGCATGAAGTAAATCGAACCGGCGAAGATCGCAACGATGTCGACCACCACAGCGTAGACGCGCTTGACCTTGAGACCGAGGGTCAGCGTGGTCAGACCGGCGGAATACACCGACAGGTTGTTCGACAGCAGCAACCCGCCGAACGCGGTGATCAGGTACGGCACGGCCATCCAGGTCGGCAGCATGTCGCGGATCGCGATGATCGGGTCAGTGGCCGAGGCCAGGTCGTTGTTGCCCACCGACAGCAGGCCGCCGAGGGTAATCAGCAACACCAGCGGAATCCCCGCACCGAACGCGGCCGACGCGACCAGGCGCACGGCTTTGACGCTGCGGTGCTGATAACGCGACATGTCGGCGCCGGCATTGGCCCAGCCGATCCCGGTGCCGGCAGCCATGGTGCCGACGCCGATAATCATCGCGCTCAATGGCGCAGGCGTGGCATTGAACACCGCGCTCCAGTCGATGGTGGCGCAAAGGAAACCGCCGACCAGAATGTTCAGCGCGCCGAACACGTACGTCGCCCACTTCTGGATCACCAGCAAAGTCGCGTGACCAAGGCCGGACACCGACAAAGTCAGCAGCACGAAAATCGCGATAAAAATCAGGGTCAGTACCGGTGCGCTTTTCGCTTCAACCGGCGAGCCGAACAGGATCGAACACAGCGACAGCAACACGAACGCGGCGGTGGTGGTGTTGACGGTTTCCCAACCGAGCCGCGACATCAGCGAGACCAGCGTCGGGCCGATGTTGCCGCGTACGCCGAAGATGGCGCGCGACAGGGTCAGGCTCGGTGCGCGACCACGGCGACCGGCGATGGAGATGATCCCGACCACCGCGAAAGAACCCGCAGCGCCGAGAATCGCGACGATGATCGCCTGCCAGATCGCCAAGCCGCGAAACGCGACCAGCGTGGCGCCCAGCGGCAGCCCGAGGATGGAAATGTTGGCCGCGAACCAGACCCAGAACAGTTGCAGCGGATGACCGTTGCACTCCGCTTCCGGCACCGGTTCGATGCCGCGGGTTTCCAGTTGCCCGGCGCTTTGCCCGGCGTTCGATGAACTCATGAAAAATGCTCCTGTTGCCTTTGTTGTGGTTGTGGGCAATGACGGAAGACGAAACTACATCCCGGCGATCCTGGCCGTATTCGTGCGTTCCATTGCGGGGTTATCAATTCAAATACGCGGCGCGCCCTTCGCGAGCAAGCCCGCTCCCACAGGTACGGCTTGTACCTGGGGTTTCCTGTGGGAGCGGGCTTGCTCGCGAAGAGGCCAGTCCGGTCAACGCAAAGCTAAAAGCCCTTTTACCAAAGACTCCAGCTCCAGATCATTAACAGTTTTGACCTGTTCGATCATCGCCACCGGCCAACTCCCAAGACCCAGGCAGGCCCCAAGCATCGCGCCGAGAATCGCCGCGATGGTGTCAGTGTCACCGCCCAGGCTCGCGGCCATGCACACCGCTTCGAAGGCGTTCATTTCACCGACGGCGACTTGTTGCGCCAGCGCAAACGAGACCACCACCGATTCCTGCGAAGCCACCGACGTGCCGATCACGTCGTACAGCAGATCCGCCAGCAACGCTTTGTCACTGTCGACGCTGATGGTCCGCGCCCAACTGATGCGCGAGGCAATCCGTCCGCCCGCCACCCAGTGGCCATGGCTTTCAGCTTGCTGGGCGATGTGCTGGCCGAGGTTCAAGGCTTCGCCCAGATCCATGCCGTTGATGCCGGCCGACACCACCGCCGCCACCGCCGCCGCACTGGAAATCCCCAGCGTGGTGTTGTGAGTGACCTGGCAGGCTTGCACCACGGCCTTGATGAAACGTTCAGGGTTGGCGACATCCACTGCGATGCCCACTGGCGTGATGCGCATCGCCGCGCCGTTGGTGGTGCCGTAGCGACCCGCTTCTTCCGGCGAGTGGCCGGAGAGGATCATTTCGATCGCCCGTTTGGTCGAAGGCCCGAGCAAGTCTTGCGAGCCTTTGGCCTGCATCCCGGCTTCCCATTCGATCAGCCGCTCAGCGAGCACTGCCGGTTCGATCCGGCCCTCACCGTCCACCAACAATTGACCGACCAGCATCGCCTGTTCGGTGTCGTCGGTGATCGAGCCTTTGGGCATGTTGGCGGCGATCGGTTGATCGGGGCCGGCGTCTTGCAGGTCGGTGATCTGGCCGAAGCGTGCCTTGATCTCGGCACGGCTCAGGGATTGCGTCGGCATGCCGAGCGCATCGCCCAAGGCGAGTCCGTAGAACGCGCCGAGCGCACGGTCGAGCGCGATCATTTGGATTCTCCAAATTGCAGGTGCAGGCGAAAGTGCACCGGATCGAGCAAGCTTTCGACCTGTTCCATGAAGCGGTTCTGCCGGTCGTAGGTGGTGCGCAAGGCTTTGAGGAAAACGGTGCCGACCGGGCGTCCGAGCAACTCGGCGTCTTCGGCATTCAAGGGTTCGGCGCCGATCCATTGATCGCCGCGTTCACCGATATAGCCATAGGCGGCCAGGGTGATGGTCAGGGAATTGTCGATCAGGCCGACACGCGGCAGGCTTTCCAGGCCTCCGGTGGCGGGCATCAATGAGCGTTCGAGGGAAACCAGCTTGCCGTCGTTGGAACGGCGGCGCCGGTCGAGGGTGATGAACTGGTCGGTGCCGAAGCGCGACATCAGGTCCGGACGCGTGACGGCCTCCAGCCGCAGCACTTCGGTATTGATCAGCGCCCCGCTGTCGGCCAGCGCCTGAGCCCAGCCGCTGCGTTGGTCGAGTACCACACCGTCGAAGGTGACGATGGAGCCCACGCCGCTTTGGGTCGCGATGTAGTTGCGTCGTTTCAACTCGGCAAGGGCCTCGCGCAGCGTGCCGCGGCTGACTTTGAATTCTTGAGCCAACTGATGCTCGCCCGGCAACAGAAAGCCGTCCTCCATGAGGCCGCTTTCGATGCGCCGGATGAGTTCGTCGACCACCCGTTGTTTCTTGTCAAATCGTACCTGTCTAATCATGTACAAATTGATAACCGAAACCGGGTCAGGCGAGCAAGGAATATTTCAGAGAAGTGACGGGAGGGAAGCAGTCATTTGAGATGACCTTGTGAATCAGGTAGGCCGCCTTCGCGGGCAAGCCTCGCTCCTACAGGTTATCCGTCAGCCGGATTCCCGGCCCGGCACACAATCTGTAGGAGCGAGGCTTGCCCGCGAAGGGGCCAGCCCATACAGCAAAAATCTCAGCGTTGCTTGAGACGGTCAATCACGACAGCCAGCAACAAGATCGAACCGCGAATCACGTACTGATAAAACGTATCGATGTTCTTCAGGTTCATCGCATTCTCGATAATCGCCAGAATCAACACCCCGGCAATCACATGCCGAATCATGCCGATCCCGCCGCTCAACGACACCCCGCCCAGCACGCAAGCCGAAATCACCGTCAGCTCAAAACCCTGGCCAATCATCGGCTGTCCGGACGTCATGCGCGACGCAAGGATCACCCCGGCCAACGCACCGACCACGCCATGCACGGCGAAGATAATGATCTTGGTCCGGTCAACGTTCACCCCAGCCAGCAACGCTGCTTCCTGGTTGCCGCCGATGGCCATGGTGTTACGCCCGTAGGTGGTGTAATTCAGCAGCCAGCCGAAAAACAGGAAGCAGACGATGGTAATCAGGATCGGCACCGGCACGCCGAACAACTGGCCGTTGCCGAAGACGAAGAACGATTCCTGCGACACGCCGACCGCTTTGCCGTTGGCGAAAATGTAGGCCAGGCCACGCACAATCTGCATGGTCGCCAACGTGGTGATCAACGCGTTGACCCGCAGCTTGGCAATCACGATGCCGTTGATCAGGCCGACAATCAGCCCCATCACCAGCGCCGCACTCACACCGAGGAACACGCTGTCGGTGTCGCGCATCACCACCGCCGCGACCACGCCGGCACAGGCAATCACCGAGCCCACCGACAAGTCGAAATGCCCGGACGCCAGGCAGTACAACATGGTGCAGGCGGCAATCCCCGTCGTCGAAATCGCCAAGCCAAGGCCGCGCATGTTCAGCGGCGAGAGGAAGTTGTCGATCAGCAGCGTGCACAGCACGAAGATCCCGACCGCCGCCATCAGCATGACCCAGTCGTCGAGAAAGCGCCGCAGGTCCAGGGGTTTGCGCTGGGTCGGCAAAGCGTTGTTTTGGATTGTCATAGTCACCTCTCAGTTCGCCACGCCGTCAGCGCGTTGGCGCGGCAAAGCCAGTTGCAGCAGGTTGGATTCATTGGCCTCTGCGCGAGATAACTCGCCGCGCATCGCGCCTTCGCAAAGCACCAGGATGCGGTCGGAGATGCCCATCACTTCCATCAGGTCGCTAGACACCACGATCACCGCGATGCCGCTGGCGGCCAGGTTGTGGATGATCTGGTAGATCTCGGCTTTGGCCCCGATGTCGATGCCGCGCGTCGGTTCATCGAGCAGCAGGACCTTCATCGGCATCGACAGCCAGCGACCAAGAATGGCCTTCTGCTGGTTGCCGCCGGACAGGTACATGATTTTCTGCTCGGCGCTGGGCGTCTTCACTTTCAGCGCCTTGATCTGCTTGTCGGCGTTGCCCTTTTCCCACAGCCCACGCAACAGGCAACCGAACGTGGAATGGGCGCCGCGCGCACTGATGTTGATGTTCTCGGCGACACTGGCGAGCGGCAGGATGCCTTCCTTTTTGCGGTCTTCGGGGCACAGCAAAATGCCGGCCGCGATGGCATCGCGAGGGGAACGCAGTTTCACTTCATGACCACGAAGCTCCAGGCGTCCGGCGGTGTTGCGCGTCAGCCCGCTGAGCATCCGGAACAACTCGGTACGCCCCGCACCGACCAGGCCGAACAGCCCGAGGATCTCGCCCTTGTGCACCTCGAAACTCACCGGTTCACGCAAGCCAGGCCCGAGCAAACCGTCAACCTTGAGCGCGACGGCGCCACGCTGGCGACTGCGGTAATCGTAGATATCCTGAATGTCGCGACCGACCATGCACGTCACCAGTTGGTCGTGGGTCAGTTCGCTCATGTCCTCGAAGGTACGCACGTAGCGGCCGTCCTTGAACACCGTCACCGCATTGCAGATGCGGAACACTTCTTCCATGCGGTGGGATACGTAAAGCACCACTTTGCCTTCGTCGCGCAGGCGTCCGATGATCGCCATCAAGCGATCGATCTCCCGCGCCGACAGGCTGCTGGTGGGTTCATCGAAGGCAATCACATGCGCGCCACGGGACAACGCCTTGGCAATTTCCACCAGCTGTCGCTGGCCGAGGGACAGGCGCCCGACTTTCTCTTGCGGATCGATCTCATCGGCCAAGCCCTTGAGGCAGGCCAGCGCTTGTTGTCGCAGCGCGCCACGATTGATCAAACCGAAACTGGCCGGCAGATGACCGAGGAACAGGTTCTCGGCCACGGTCATTTCCGGGACCAGGTGCAGCTCCTGGTGGATCACTGCGACGCCACTGCCGATGCTGTCGGCAGTGGATTTGAAGGCCATCGTCCGCTCGCCGATCTGCAGGTCGCCGCTGCTCGGCGTGTAGGCACCGCCGAGGATTTTCAGCAGAGTCGATTTGCCGGCGCCGTTCTCGCCCATCAAGGCGTGAACCTGCCCCGGATGCGCGACGAAGCTGATGCCATCCAGCGCCTTCACCCCGGGAAAGGTTTTGCCGATCCCGTTGAAGCGCAGGCTACCGCCGACGCTGTGCTCATGTGTCTGTACTTGCGCGTGCATAAAACCACCTCATCACACAGATCAGACGGCCCCGTCGCCAGGGCCGCCGATGAAATCAACCAGCCCTCAGTTCCACAGGCCGATCTTTTCCAGTTCCTGCTTGAAGTTCTCGCGAGTGATGAGTGTCACGTCGTCCATCGCGGTGTATTTCGGTGGCTCTTTGCCGGTGGTGACCCACTCGTACATCATGCTGGCGGTGTTGTAGCCCTCGATGTGCGGGCTTGGCAGCATCGAACCGAAGAAGCCGCTGTTGGCTTTCTTCAGTTCACCGATGGCGTCGGTGCCGTTGATGCCGATGCCGATCACGTTGGCCGCGGCAAAACCGGCGCTTTCGGTGGCGCGCACGCCGCCCAGCACGGTGTTGTCGTTCATGCCGCCGATGATCAGGTTTTTCGCGCCGCCGGGCAGTTTCACCAGCGCCGAGTTGGTGGCGTCCATGCTGCCGGGTACGTCGAGGGTTTTCTGCGCGGTGAAGAGGATGTGATCTTTAGGAAAACCGGCATCTTCCAGCGCCTTGGCCGAACCGTCGGTGCGTTTCTTGCCCGTGTCGAGTTCGTTGAACGTGTTGATCACCGCGTAGGTTTCTTTCCAGTCCCAGCCGCGCTTTTTCGCTTCGGTGGCCATGGCGTTGCCTTGTTTCTGGCCGACTTCAAACGCGGCCATGCCGAGGTAAGGCACGTCTTCCATGAACTTGCCGCTGGCATCGACGAAACGGTCATCGACAGCGATCACTTTCAAACCGTTGGCCTTGGCCTTGGCCACGATGGCCGGACCGAGGCCGACGTCTGGCGGGCAGATCACGAAGCCCTTGGCGCCGTTGGCGGCGAGGCTGTCGATGGCCGAGAGGGTTTTCTCGCCGTCAGGCACGGCGATCTTGATCACGGTAAAGCCCTTGTCTTTCCCGGCCTTTTCGGCGAATGCCCATTCGGTCTGGAACCAGGGCTCCTCCGCCTGCTTGACCAGGAAACCGATTTTCACTTCCTCGGCCGCCAGCAGCGTGCTGCTCAGGCTGACCGCAGTGACCGCCAGGGCGGCACAGCACAGGGAACGGATCCCACGACGACGATTCATAAGCTGACTCCTTGTTATTTTTTTTGAGCGTTATTTTGAAAAGCGGTGCAGCAAATAGTCATATCGTATGATGATTGGATTTCAAACGGAGTTCCGCGTCTGAAAGCCGTTTTGTTCAGTCGTGATACATGACCGAGCGACCACCATCGATGGTGATGCACGAGGCATTGATGAACGGCGCTTCATCACTGGCCAGGAATACCGCGGTCATTGCCACTTCCATCGGTTGCCCGATACGCCGCGGCGGGTGCAGGTCGAAGGCCCGTTGACGTTCGGCCTGGGGGTCGGCAAAACCGTTCCAGTAATCGACGTTCAATTGGGTTTCGATGTAGCCCGGCGCGATTGCGTTCACGCGGATGCCCTTTGGTGCGTATTCGATGCCCAGCGCGCGGGTCAGCCCGAGCAAGCCGTGCTTGGCCACCGGGTACGGAAAGCAGCCCGGAATAATGTGAGTGGAATGGGTCGAGGCGATGTTGATGATGCTGCCGATGCCCTGCTCGATCATTTGCGGCAGCACCGCTTTGCAACCGTACCAGGCGCCGTCGAGGTCGATGGCGAAGCAGCGATGCCAGTCTTCTTCAGTCATTTGCAGTGGATCACGGAACACGTTGACCCCGGCGCAGTTGACCAATACGTCGATCCGCCCGTGAAGCTCGACCGCCAACCTGGCCATCGCGTGCAGGTCTTGTTGCCGGGAGACGTCGGCCTTGATCGCGCGGACATCGAAGCCTTTATCCCGCCAGTGCGCCGCGACTTTCTCGACTTTCTCAGCCTGGACATCACTGATGATCAGCTTGGCCTGCTGCGATGCGAACGTGGCGACTATCGCCTCGCCAATGCCCTGCGCAGCGCCGGTCAGCAACACCACCTTGTTTTTCAGGCGTTCGCCCTTGGGCGGCTCGGGCACGGGTGGCAAGGAAAGAGGCTCAGCCATGGACCAAGCCCCCCTTTTGCAGACACGACAAAAACCGGGCATCTGTCGATGTCCGGTCAAAAGACTTGTTGGAAAATTGCTGCATCACTTCACCTGTTTTGTTTTTTTAAGTGTGAGTGCGTGTAACTGATGGCCGACTATAAACCCGACCACCAAATAATCTCAATATATAATTTTACATCCCATATTTTGGGATTTTATCCAGCGAAGCGAGTACAAGGTTTGCCAGGCACATCGACGCGAATCGACAGCACCGCGCCGTCCAAAGGATGGTTGAGCGGGCTCGCGGCGCTGGTGATGTACAGGGTTTTCAGATCTTCGCCGCCGAACACGCAACTGGTCGGACGGCTCACCGGCAATTCGATCAGGCGGTCGACATAGCCGTCCGGCGTCAGCCTGATCAGACAGCTGCCGTCCCAACGGGCGTTCCAGATGTAACCCTCGGAGTCCATCGCCGAACCATCAGGCCCGCCCCGCTCATGCGGGCCGAACCAGACATACGCAGTGTCCAGGTTGCCGTCGGTGTGAACGAAATAGCGGTACAAGGTCTGGTCCATGCTGTCGGCGAAAAACAGCGTGGTCTGGTCTTCGCTCCACAGCATCGTGTTGGGAATGCCCAGTCCGCGAAGCAGCGGCGTGACCCGGGCATCGCGGTCGATGCGAAACAGCCCGCCGGAACGACGCACGATGGGCAAGTCTTCGCCGTTTTCACCGATATTGTTTTGCATGGTGCCGAGCCAGAGCCGGCCCTGCGCATCGCAGCGAGCTTCGTTGGCACGGTTGCCGGGTTGTGGATCGGCCACGCAGAGCAAGGTCAGGCGCGGCTCGAGTCCCGGAGAATCAAGGTCCAGTCGATAGACGCCGCTGCTCAATGTCACCAGCGCATCGCCGCTTTCGCAGGGGATGAACGCGGAGACGTGTTCCGGCATTTCCCAGATCTGCACGTTGGCGCCGATCAGCCGCAGGGCTTGCTTGCCGGCGATGTCCACCCAGTACAGCGCCTGGGTCGGCGCATCCCAGAACGGGCCTTCACCGAGTTGCGCACGGTGTCCGGTAACCGCATTCCACGTCATGAAACCTCCTGCTTTTTGCTTTATGTGGGAGTGAGCTTGCTCGCGAAAGCGGTGTATCTATGACATCAATGTCGGATGTGCCGACGCCTTCGCGAGCAAGCCCGCTCCCACAAGGGTTCTTTGTTGTCAGCTGGCTTTTTTGTCGGCCATGACTTTGGGGTAAAACCGTTTGATCGCCAGGTCTGCGTTATCGATCAGGGTCATGCAGGCCCATACACCCCGCGCGGCATCCCGGGCGGCGATGGCGTCGGCCATGTCTTTGTGAATCGGCAGCGTGCGGCGCAGTTCGTCCGGGTCGGCGGCAGACACTTCGAACGACACAGCCAACAGCGCCCCAAGGGCCGGAACCATTTGTTCGATGAACTGATTGTGGCTGGCGGCGAGTATGCACTCGTGGAAGATCTGGTCGGCGTGGTTGTAATCGATGCCGCTGTCCACTGCCCGTTCCAGTGCGTTGTAGGCCTGCAATATCGCCTGAACCTGTTCGCCCGTCGCGCGCTCGCAGGCCCAGCGCACGGCCATCGGCTCGATGGTGCGGCGCAGGTCGAGCAAGTCGTCGACGAAGTTTTCCGGCAGGCCGCTGCGCGACAGCCAGCCCACGACCTGCGGGTCGAAAAGGTTCCAGCGTCGCACCGGCAACACCCGCGTGCCGACCTTTGGCCCGACTTCGAGCATGCCTTTGGCAACCAGGGTCTTGATGGCTTCGCGAATGACCGTGCGACTGACACCGAGCTGCTCACCCAGGTCGGCCTCGACCTTGATGGTCTCACCGGGTTTGACCTGGCCTGCGGCTATCCAGCAACCCAGCCAATCGACGGTCGACGCATGAAAACTGCTGGACATGGGCACCTCGATTCAGGAACGGCAAAAAGCCGTTCGCGATGGAGGCCCACGCTAATCATCATACGATTGGGTGTCAATTTGATTTTTTTGGATGAGCTCACAAATCCAATGTGGGAGCGGGCTTGCTCGCGAAGAGTCCGTCACATTCAACATTATTGTTGTCGGTCACGCCGCCTTCGCGAGCAAGCCCGCTCCCACAGTGTTATGCGTTATGGCTCAAGCCCTATGCGGAAGAACTCGCCGCCGCTCCACACGCCCAGCCAGCGCTGCCCGTCGATTTCACGGGTCACGGCCAGTTCCACGAGTTGGTAGAACACGTTGCGGTGGATCAGGGCTTCGAGGTTGGTGCGTACATGCACGTACGGTGCAGGCTCTTGCGTAACCGGATCGATGACCACACGGATCGGGTGTTCAGTGCCGGCGTCTGCGGTCTCGTCGACGTTGGTGGTGAAGCGCAAGACCTGAGCTTCGCCCTCGCCCTCCACGTCCACGGCAATCGCCACAAACGGTGCGTCATCCACCTTGATGCCGACCTTCTCGACCGGGGTGATCAAGAAGTAATCATCGCCATCGCGGCGGATGATGGTGGAGAAGAGCTTGACCATCGGCTTGCGTCCGATCGGCGTCCCCAGATAAAACCAGGTGCCGTCACGGGCGATGCGCATGTCGATGTCGCCACAGAAGTCAGGGTTCCACAGGTGGACCGGCGGCAAGCCTTTGGTTTTGGGGATTTGCCCCAACAAGTCGTTGGCTTTTTGCGGGCCACTCATGGCGTTCTCCTTGAATTACTGGTCGCTGAGCCCGATCAGGCTGCGCGCGTATTGCTCAAGCGGCGGGCCAATCAGGTCTTGTGGCTTGTTATCGTGGAACGTCAGTAAACCGCCACGACTCTTGATACGTGCAGTATCAATCAAATACTGGGTGCTGGTCTCGATCAACATGATCTGAATCACGCCGCTGTCGATGCCGAGGCGATCCACGTATTCCTGATCGAGCCATTCGTCCGAGTTACCGATACGGTCATCCGCCTTGGCGAATCGCGTGTAAAGCAGGTAATGGGCACCGGCGGCACGGGCTTCACCCATGGCCTGATCGAGGCCTTCGGGGGTACGCGCGCGACGAACCATCGGGAAGTATTCGATAAAGCCATTGAAGGCTTCTTCAGCAACCACGTTCGGGCGCGGATAGGCGCTGCCCGGCGGCGCGAAAGCACCTTGGGCGATGTAGATGAACGAGTCCGGCTGAATACGCAGGTTATTCACCCGACGACTGTCGCTGTGATCCAGCAGCCCTGCATCGCTCATGTGGTAGCGAGTTCCTTCAGCCATATCGCTGACATTCATGCAGCCACCAAGCGCCAAAACGGCCAGCAGCAAAACCAGGCTACGCATCCTACCCTCCAGAGGCCGGTGACGGAAAACCGGCGAATGGCCATGGGATGCAGCTTCCGCGCCAGCTCGGCAAACATCTGCGCCTGACAGATTGCCTTCACGGGCAAGCCTCGCTCCTACAGGGAATTGCGCAAGTCCTGCAGGAGTGAGGCTTGCCCACGATGGGGCCCGATCAGCCGCCAATAATCTTCATGACAGTCGCACCACCGGAGAACGCCACTTCCTGCTTGTCCCCCAAGGCTTTCACCAAGAGTCGCTGCAACGCTGGCAATGCCTGATGGCGCGGCTTGTCCAACAGATCGCCGACATAGTGGCGATTGCTCGACGACAGGCAGCCATGCAGCCAGCCCGTGGAAGACAGACGCAACCGTGAGCAGGTCCGGCAGAAGGGAACACTTTCGTTGGCGATGACACCGAAATGCCCCTGCCCCGGAATTTCGTAGCGCACGGCAGTGGCGTCTACGGGCGCATCGGCTTGCAGGTATTCGTAGCGCTCGCCAATCAGGCTCAGCAACTGCTGAAGGCTGACGAACTGTTGCAGGAAGGCGTTGTTGTCGCTGGCCAGGTGACCCATGCGCATCAGCTCGATAAAGCGCAACTCATAGCCGCGCTCCAGGCAGTAATCGAGCAGCGGCATCACCTGATCGAGGTTCTGGCCGCGCAGGGGCACCATGTTGACCTTGATTTTCAGGCCGGCGGCCTTGGCCTGGTCCATCCCGTCGAGTACGGTCGCCAGATCGCCGCCACGGGCAATGCTGCGGAACGCGCTGGCGTCCAGGGTATCGAGGGAAACGTTGATGCGACGGATGCCGGCGTCGACCAGCAAGGGCAACTTCTTTGCCAGCAACTGACCATTGGTGGTCAGGCTGATGTCTTCCAGGCCCATTTTGCCGACGGCCGTCATGAAGGCTTCGAGCTTGGGGCTGACCAGCGGCTCGCCACCGGTGATGCGCAAGCGCTCGATGCCCGCCGCTTCGATCAGATACGCCACGCCGCGCGCCATGGCGTCGGCCGACAATTCGTCCTGCGCAGCCACCAACCGCTTGCCGTTGGGCACGCAGTAGGTACACGCGTAATTGCAGGCTGAAGTCAGACTGATCCGCAAATTGCGGAAACGCCTGCCTTGACGGTCAACGATCATGGAGCACTCCGGCGAAAGGAATTTGAACGCGTAAAAATTGACTCACAAATCAAGTTTTAGCAAGTCCCATGCCTGAGTATATTCCTGAGGTACTGCGCCATGTAGCGAAAACATGGCGCAATAAGGCAACTGAATGGTTCAGCTGCTCGGCGTGTCGGTATCGCGCTTGCGCTTGTTGCCCATGCGCACGCCGATGTCCATCAGGAACTGGAAGAAGCCTTCCTGATCTTCCAGCACATTGCTCCAGAACGGCGAGTGATACAGCGCCACAGCGCCGTGCACCAGCGCCCAGGACGCGCAGTAATGGAAGTACGGCGGCACGTCTTCGAGCTTGCCTTCGCTGATCCGGCCCTTGATCAACAAGGTCAGGCGTTCGAAGTTCGAGGCGCGGATCTTGTGCAGCTCCTCGACCATCTCTGGCACCTGGTTGCCCTTGACCACCTTCTCTTCAAGGCGATCGAACAAGCGATAGCGTTGTGGATCGCGCATGCGGAATTCGAAGTAGGCCCGGGACAGAGCTTCCTTGTCCTTGTCGACATCCGCCGAATGCAACAGCTCGTTCAGATCACGCTCGTAGTCGAGCATCAGGCGCAGATAGATCTCCGCCTTGGATTTGAAATGCTTGTAGATCGTGCCTTTGCCGATACCGACGGCATCAGCAATCATCTCGACGGTGACACTGTCTTCACCTTGGTCGAGGAACAGCTTGAGCGCGGTATCGAGAATTTCTTGCTCGCGGCGACGAAACTCACGGACCTTACGAGGTTCTTTATGCATAAGAAAAGGTCTGTAGGGGTCAAAATTCGAAGCCGCGTATTATGCCTAACTTGCGCCAAAATGCACGGATCATCCGACCATATCTGTGTTTCTTGATGATTTCACACAGGGTCGTCAGTTGATGAGAACTCTTCTGAAGCGGCCGTATTCCAAAATTGTTTAAAAACCGGGGCCGGTAAACTGGACTCGGCGCAATACTGATCAATACTTGAACTGTCGGCGGGGCATCTCCCCCAAGTGTCGCGTCGATATAGGTACCAACGGACCGCGTGCCTTTGTTTTACTCCTAATGGTCTTAACCCGGATTCACCCCCCAGAACCCGGGTTTTTTTTGCCTGCGATTCAGCCTTTCACATGCGCCAGCGGGAACAGCCGCTTGAAGTTTTCAGTGGTCTGCTCGGCAAATCGCTCGTAGGACTCACCCCGCAACATTGCCAGAAATTCCGCAACCTCGCGTACGTACTGCGGCAGGTTCGGTTTGCCGCGATAAGGAATCGGCGCCAGGTACGGCGAGTCGGTTTCCACCAGCAAGCGATCAGCGGGCACTTTGCTGGCCACGTCACGCAGCGCATCGGCATTGCGAAAAGTGACAATGCCAGACAGGGAAATGTAATAGCCCATGTCCAGCGCAGCCTTGGCCATGTCCCAGTCTTCCGTGAAGCAATGCAGCACGCCCGCCTGAGGCAGCGCGGCCTCGCGCAGCAAACTCAACGTATCAGCGCGGGCACCGCGAGTGTGGATGATCACCGGTTTGCCGGTTTGCTGCGCGGCCTGCAGGTGCAAGCGAAACGATTCCTGCTGCAACTCCGCCGCTTCCGGCTCGTAGTGATAATCCAGACCGGTCTCACCGATCGCCACCACTCGCGGATGATTGAGTTCACGCAACAGCCAATCCAGCGCCGGCGCGGCACCCGGCTGTACATCCAGGGGATGCACGCCCACAGAGCAGTCGACGTCGTCATAACGTTCGGCCAGGGCTTTGACGTCCGCGGCATTCTCGACGCTGACGCCGATACACAGAAAGTGCCCTACCCCGCGCTGGCGAGCCGCATCGAGCGCGGCATCCAGGGAGCCATCGTGGGCGGCGAGGTCAAGACGATCGAGGTGACAATGGGAATCTACGAGCATAAAAGGGCTGCAACTTACATCGTATGAGTAGGACGGTCGGACTTAAGGGTTCCGGCCAGATGGGTTTCGATCCGACTGCGCGCCGTGTTGTCGCCGTCGTTGAATTGTACGCCGACCCCCGCGGCCCGGTTGCCCTGGGCGCCTTTGGGGGAAATCCAGGCAACCTTGCCGGCAACCGGAATCTTCTCGGCCTCATCCATCAGGTTGAGCAGCATGAACACCTCGTCGCCCAACTTGTAGCTTTTGTTGGTCGGGATAAACAGGCCACCGTTCTTGATGAATGGCATGTAGGCCGCGTAAAGCACGGACTTGTCCTTGATGGTCAGGGACAAAATGCCGTTGCGCGGCCCCGGATTGACGGCTTCATTCATGCTGACCTCCACTGCTGATGATCAGAGTCTAGGCACAGACGATCACTTCTGGGTAGGCAAGGATGCCCATTGCACCAGCAACGCTTCGAGCAACAGCGCCGGATTGAGGTTGGCTTTGCTCATGACCTTCTGGCGTTGAGCGAGGATCCAGTCCTGGATACTCAAGACTTTATCCTGAGCGGTTTTCTGCGCCAGGTATTGAATGACCTTGCGCATGTCCGTCAACCCCAGGCCTTCTTCATCCTGAGTCAATTGATAGCGCAGGATCAGGCTCGACCAGTCGCAGAACCAATCGAACAACAGCAACTGCGGAACGGTTTTCCATTCCTCGGCCAACTGCGTCGGTGATTGTTGTTGCTTGAGCAGCTTCTTCACGCCTTCGACCACCAGCGCTCGCTGCTCGCGCACGCCCTGGGTCTGCAACTTGACCGCGCCCAGCGGAGAGCCGGCGGCGAGGGTCAACAATTCGACACGCTCTTCTTCCGAAGTGTCCGGCAGGGCCTTGGCCAGCCAGGCCAGACTCATCGCCTCGCTTGGCAGCGGACAGGCCTGCTGCACGCAGCGGCTCTTGATGGTCGGCAACAGGCGGCTGGTCTGGTGGCTGACCAACAGCAAAACGGTATCGCCGGACGGTTCTTCAAGGCTTTTGAGCAAGGCGTTCGCAGCGTTGATGTTCATCGCCTCGACCGGCTCGATCAACACCACCTTGCGCCCGCCCATCTGCGCTGTCTGCACCACGAAGCTGACCAGATCACGCACCTGGTCGACCTTGATCGCCTTGTCGGCTTCTTCGGGTTCCAGAATGTAGTTGTCGGGGTGGCTGCCGGCCTTGAGCAGCAGGCAGGATTTGCACTCTCCGCAGGCGTCCTGTGCCGTCGGACGCTGGCACAACAGACTGGCCATCAACCGCTCGGCCAGCGCGCGCTTGCCGATGCCGGCTGGGCCATGCAGCAGATAGGCGTGCGCATGTTGCTTGCGACCGGCCAGCTGCTGCCAGAGGCTGTCCTGCCACGGATAGGCTTCAGCCACGGGTCAACTCCAGCAGTCGCGGCAGCAAGGCGTCCAGCGACTGCTGGACCTGCGTCAGCGGCTGAGCGGCATCGACCCGCACATAACGCGCCGGGTCAGCTTCAGCGCGCTTGAGGAACGCACTGCGCACGACATCGAAAAAGGCTCGGCCCTCGAGTTCAAAACGATCCAGGCGACCGCGAGCGCTGGCGCGGGCCAGACCCACTTCCACCGGCAGATCAAAGATCAGCGTCAGGTCCGGGCGCAAATCGCCCTGCACAAACGTTTCCAGCGCCGCGATGCGCTCCAGCGACAAACCGCGGCCGCCGCCCTGATACGCGTAGGTCGAATCGGTGAAACGATCACACAAGACCACCGCGCCACGGGCCAGCGCCGGGCGAATCACCTCGGCCAGGTGCTGGGCCCGCGCGGCGAACACCAGCAACAACTCGGTGTCGGGGTTCATGACTTCATCAACCGGCGCCAACAGCACTTCGCGAATCCGCTCGGCCAACGGCGTACCACCCGGCTCGCGGGTCAGCACCACCTCGATACCGGCGGCGCGCAGACGCTCGGCCAGGTATTCGCGGTTGGTGCTCTTGCCGGCGCCTTCCGGGCCTTCCAGGGTAATAAACAAGCCAGTCACAGGCAGTCCTTAATCAAAGTCATTGCGGGCTTTGCGCAGCCGGTGCGTCCGGCTCTGGCACAGGTTGGGTTTCAGGCTCCGGAGCAGGTGCAGCAGCAGGCTCCTGCGGCGCTACGGGCGGCACAGCCTCGGGATCAGGGTTGGGCGACGCGGCCGGAATCGGCGCCTCGGCGTCTGGCGCCTCACCATTCTGGGCTTCTGGCGCCGAGACCGGTGCCGGGCTCGAACGGTAATCGGCACGCCGCTTGAGCTGGAATTCCCGCACCGCATTGTTGTGGGCATCCAGATCATCGGAAAACACGTGGCTGCCATCACCGCGAGCGACGAAGTAGAGGCTGTTGCCTGCCATCGGGTTCAACGCGGCATGGATCGCTTCGCGGCCGACCATCGCAATCGGAGTCGGCGGCAGGCCCGAAATCATGTAGGTGTTGTACGGCGTCGCTTCCTTGAGGTGGGCGCGGGTCAACTTGCCGCTGTAGCGATCACCGAGGCCGTAGATCACCGTCGGATCGGTCTGCAGCAGCATGCCCATCGCCATTCGTCGAACGAACACGCCAGCAATTTGCCCGCGCTCTTGTGGCACACCGGTTTCCTTTTCCACCAGCGAGGCCATGATCAGCGCCTGATAGGGTTCGGTGTACGGCACATCCGCAGCGCGTTGTTCCCATTCCTTGGCCAGGACTTCGTCGAGCCGATCGTAGGCTTTCTTCAGCAGATCAACGTCGGTCATGCCTCGCACGAAGCGGTAAGTGTCGGGGAAAAATCGGCCCTCGGGAAAGATCCCGGCATGGCCCAGTTTGGTCATCACTTCGCTATCGCTCAGGCCGTTCAGGGTCTGTTCGAGTTTTTCATCCTTGGCCAATGCCGCCCGGACCTGATGAAAATTCCAGCCTTCGACCAGGGTCAGGCTGTACTGAACGATGTCCCCACGTTTCCAGAGGTCGATCAACCCTTCGACGGTCATACCGGGCTGCATGCGGTATTCGCCCTTGTGCAAAGGTTGTCCGGCCAGGTTGAAACGCCAATACACACGCAGCCAGAAAGCGTCCTTGATGACGCCATCGGCTTCGAGTCGATAGAAGGTGCGGGTGGGTGTCGTGCCTTTGGGCACTTCCAGCAGTTCTTCCTGGGTGATGTTCAGCGGCTGATTCAGCGCCGTATGAATCTTCCAGGCGGAGGCGCCCAGACACAGCCCTGCCAGAACCAATCCGGTTTCCAGCAGCAGCAAGAATTTACGTCTCACGTATCAAGCATCCAGTAGCGCGCGGGCAATGGTTTGGAGTTTACGGGTGAGCGGCCCAACCGGCCAGCTCAGCGCAGCATAGGCGCGCACCGGCCAAACGCCATATACGCTGTTGCAGACAAAGACTTCATCGGCCCATTGCAGCTGATCGAGGCTGATGTCGGTGATTTGCGTGGGGATCCCCAATGACTCGGCTTGAAACAATAATTCGGCACGCATGACGCCGGCCACGCCGCAGCGCTTCAAATCGGCCGTGATCAGCACGCCATCGCGAATCAGGAACAGATTGCTGAACACACCTTCGATCACGCGTCCCGCCAGATCGAGCATCAAGCCTTCAGCATGCTCAGTGTCCTGCCATTCGGACCGGGCGATGACCTGCTCCAGACGATTAAGGTGTTTGAGGCCGGCAAGCAGTGGCTGCCTGGACAGTCGCGTCGCACACGGGAACAGGCGAACGCCCTGCTCGCCATGAACGGCAGGATAAGCAGCGGGGGGATTGCCTTGCAGAATTCTTCGGGCCTGAGCCGATGGGTCGGGCGCGTAACCGCGCAGACTGTCGCCGCGGGTGACGATGAGCTTGAGCACGCCCTCACCCAGTGAGCCGGCATAAGCCAGCAGCTCACTGCGAATCAACTCATGATCGGCAGTGATCGCCAGGCGTGAACATCCATCAGCCAGACGCGCCAGATGTCGGTCAAGCAGCAACGGTTGCCCGCCACGCACGGCGATGGTCTCGAACAGACCATCGCCGTAAGCCAGGCCGCGATCCTTCAGCGACAAAGCGTCAGCCGGTTGACCGTCGACCCAGCTGTCCATCAGTCAGCGAACCGGCGGAACACCAGCGAACCGTTGGTACCGCCAAACCCGAAGGAGTTGGACAGCACCACATCGATATCCATGTTGCGCGCGGTGTGCGGCACGAAATCGAGGTCGCAGCCTTCGTCCGGCTCATCGAGGTTGATGGTCGGTGGTGCCACTTGGCTGTTGATCGCCAGCACGCTGAAGATTGCCTCGACCGCGCCCGCTGCACCCAGCAAGTGGCCGGTCATGGACTTGGTCGAACTGACGGCCAGTTTGTAGGCGTGATCGCCGAACACCGACTTGATCGCACAGGCTTCGGCGAGGTCGCCGGCTGAAGTCGAAGTGCCGTGGGCGTTGATGTACTGAACCTGGTCGCCATTGATCTTCGCGTCGCGCAAGGCATTGGTGATGCAACGGGCAGCACCGGCGCCATCGGCCGGAGGCGAAGTCATGTGATAGGCATCGCCACTGGTACCGAAACCGATCAGTTCGGCATAGATGGTCGCGCCGCGTGCCTTGGCGTGTTCCAGTTCTTCAAGCACCAGAGCGCCGGCGCCGTCGGACAATACGAAGCCATCACGGCCCTTGTCCCATGGACGGCTGGCGCGGGTCGGCTCGTCGTTGCGGGTCGACAGCGCGCGGGAAGCACCAAAGCCACCCATGCCCAGACCGCAAGCCGCCATCTCGGCGCCGCCGGCAATCATCACGTCGGCTTCGTCGTACATGATGTTGCGGGCTGCCATGCCAATGCAGTGCGTACCGGTGGTACACGCAGTGGCGATGGCGTAGTTAGGTCCCTGTGCACCCAAGTGGATGGACAGAAAACCGGAAATCATATTGATGATCGAGCCAGGCACGAAAAACGGAGAAATCCGTCGTGGACCGGAATCATGCAGGGTGCGGCTGGTTTCTTCGATATTGGTCAGACCGCCAATACCCGACCCCATGGCCACGCCGATGCGCTCACGGTTGGCATCGGTGACTTCAAGGCCTGCGTTACGTACAGCCTGAAAACCGGCAGCCAGACCGTATTGAATAAACAGGTCGAGCTTGCGTGCTTCCTTGACCGACAGATATTCCTCGACATTGAAGCCCTTTACCGAGCCGCCAAAACGGGTGGAATAGGCAGAAAGGTCGGTGTGTTCGATCAGACCAATGCCACTGCGGCCAGCCAGAATGCCCTGCCAACTGCTCGGCACATCCGTGCCCAGTGGCGACAACATACCCATACCGGTGACTACGACGCGTCTACGCGACACAGCACTCTCCTTTTTCAAATGACGACTTTGCATGAGGCCTAAAGAAAAAACCGCACGCCGTGATGGCAGTGCGGTTTTTCCATGACAGCAAGCAACGATTACAAACTATTACGCCTGGTGGCTAGTAACGTAGTCGATTGCAGCTTGTACAGTAGTGATCTTCTCAGCTTCTTCGTCAGGGATTTCGGTCTCGAATTCCTCTTCCAGAGCCATCACCAGCTCAACGGTGTCAAGGGAGTCGGCACCCAGGTCTTCAACGAAGGAAGCAGTGTTGGTCACTTCTTCTTCTTTAACGCCCAGTTGCTCAGCAACGATTTTCTTGACGCGCTCTTCGATGGTGCTCATACCTTGTTTTCACTCCTAATGGACAAATTCAGGCAGCTGGCCAGTGGGTAAGTGTATAGAAAGACTTTTCAGTTTTTCAACTGAAAGCTTCACTCCTCAAACCCGACAGCCCTCTGCCTATAAATAGATTGCAGCTTTATAACGGATTTTAGACAGCTCGTATGACATTTTTTTGAAGCAATCCGTCACATTTAACTCATGTACATCCCGCCGTTCACCGGGATTGTAGCCCCAGTAACGTAAGCCGCACCGTCGGAAGCAAGAAAAGCGACCACAGACGCGATCTCTTGAGCTTGACCCAGACGGCCCAGCGGAATCTGCGCCAGCATGACTTCACGCTGGGCATCAGGCAATTCGCGGGTCATATCGGTGTCGATGAACCCTGGGGCCACCGAGTTTACCGTAATCGAACGCGAACCGACTTCACGCGCCAGTGCACGGCTGAAACCTTCCAGACCGGCCTTGGCGGCTGCGTAGTTTACTTGGCCTGCGTTGCCCATGGCACCCACAACAGAGCCAATACTGATAATTCGTCCCCAACGGGCTTTGGTCATACCGCGCAAAACGCCCTTGGACAGGCGGAACAGACTGTTCAGGTTGGTATCGACGACGTCATGCCATTCGTCATCTTTCATGCGCATCATCAGATTATCGCGGGTGATACCGGCATTGTTGACCAGAATCGCCGGCGCTCCGAACTGCGAAGTGATACTCGCCAACACCGCTGCGACGGATTCGTCGCTGGTGACATTGAGCTCCAGGCCAGTGCCCTGGATACCATTTTCTTTCAGGGTAGCAGCGATGCGTTCGGCACCCGATGCAGAGGTCGCAGTGCCAATAACGATGGCGCCCTGACGGCCCAGTTCCAGGGCAATAGCCTGGCCGATACCACGGCTTGCACCGGTGACCAGTGCAACTTTACCTTGCAGACTCATGCAAGTTTCTCCTGATTCAGGCCAGCGCTGCACGAGCGGCAGCGAAAGCGTCTGGGGTATTGAGGTTGGATGTCGACACGCCTTCGGCGCAACGCTTGTTCAGGCCGGCCAGCACTTTGCCAGGACCGCATTCGACCAGTTGGGTCGCGCCCTTGGCGGCCAGCGCCTGGACCGATTCGACCCAGCGCACAGGCTTGTAGAGTTGCTCAAGCAGATCGCGCTTGAGGGTTTCCAGATCGGCCGGCACGGTAGCGCTGACGTTCTGAACAACAGGGATCTGCGGCGCTTGCCAGTCGATCGCGGCGATCGACTCGGCGAAACGCTCGGCCGCCGGGCGCATCAGCTCGCAGTGGGACGGTACGCTGACCGGCAACGGCATGGCGCGCTTGGCACCACGGGCCTTGCAGCCTTCGATGGCGCGCTCGACCGCAGCCTTGGCACCGGCAATAACCACTTGGCCCGGGGAGTTGAAGTTGACCGCACTGACCACTTCGCCTTGCGCCGCTTCGGCACAGGCTGCCAGCACATCAGCATCGTCCAGACCGAGAATTGCGGCCATGCCGCCCTGCCCGGCCGGAACGGCTTCCTGCATCAACTGACCGCGGCGCTCAACCAGCTTGACCGCATCGCCCAGGCTCAGGCTGCCAGCAGCGACCAGCGCGCTGTACTCACCCAGGCTGTGACCGGCAACGTAAGCCGGACGCGCGCCACCTTCAGCCAGCCACAGACGCCACAAGGCGATCGAGGCGGTCAGAATGGCCGGTTGGGTTTTATCGGTTTGATTGAGTTGCTCTTCCGGCCCTTGCTGGGTCAGCGCCCACAGGTCGTAACCCAGGGCAGCGGAAGCTTCTTTGAATGTTTCGAGGACAACCGGATGTTGCGCGCCCAACTCGGCCAGCATGCCGAGGGACTGCGAACCCTGTCCTGGAAAGACGAATGCGAGGGAAGCAGACATGTAACAAGCCCCTAATGATCTTGTCGTCGGAGAATTTGACGTCCCGCTTGGGGGACGCAAGAAACTGACAGTTGGATGGCCAATTGAACTGAGCGGTCACATTTAAGCATTGTCCGACGAAAACGCCTAAAGCAACAAATCCTCCAGACGACCGTGAATGCGTTCCGGCAGGTTTTCCTGGATCTCGATCAGGGCACGTTGTATCGCACTCTGGAAACCCTGAACGCCGGCAGAACCATGGCTTTTCACGACAATCCCCTGCAAACCCAGGAAGCTTGCGCCGTTATGCCGCGCAGGCGCCAGATCGGCTTGAAGACGCTTCATCAGCGGCAGCGCGAGTGCGCCAACCATTTTCGAGGCTAGGTTTTTCTTGAACAACGCTTCAATGCGCCCGGCAATCATGGTCGCCAGGCCTTCGCTGGACTTGAGCAGGATATTGCCGACAAAGCCGTCACACACCACCACGTCCGCCTCGCCCCGGTACAAGCCATCACCCTCGACAAAGCCGATGTAGTTGATGCCGCGAGCGCTTTGCAACAAGGTCGCCGCCAGCTTGACCTGCTGATTGCCCTTGATGTCTTCGGTGCCGATGTTCAGCAAAGCCACCCGAGGACGGACGATGCCAAGGGTTTCTGCCGCCACCGAACCCATCACCGCGAACTGCAACAAGTGTTCGGCACTGCAATCAACGTTGGCGCCAAGGTCGAGCAACTGGCAATAACCCTTCTGCGTCGGAATCGCCGCCACCATTGCCGGCCGATCAATGCCGGGCAAGGTCTTGAGCACAAACCGCGACAACGCCATCAGCGCGCCGGTATTGCCGGCACTGACACACGCCTGGACCTTGCCGTCTCGCAACAGCTCGAGCGCCACGCGCATCGACGAATCAGGTTTGCCGCGCAAGGCCTGGGCAGGCTTTTCGTCCATGGTGATGACTTCGGACGCCGGAGCAATCGACAGGCGCGAGCGATCCACAGCCGATTGGCCAGAGAGCAGTTCTTCAAGTAGGGAGGGGTGACCGACGAGGGTCAGGTGCAGCGAGGGTGTAGCAGACAGACAAGCAAGGCTGGCCTGAACAATGCTGCGGGGACCGAAGTCCCCGCCCATTGCGTCAATCGCGATGACTTGAGCAGACAAGTGATTACTCGTCAGCGCCCTTGTCGATCACTTTACGGCCACGGTATACGCCTTCTGGCGATACGTGGTGACGCAGGTGAATTTCACCGGTGGTTTTTTCTACAGACAGAGTGCTTGCCGTCAGGGCGTCGTGCGAACGACGCATGTCACGGGCAGAGCGGGATTTTTTGTTCTGCTGAACAGCCATAATTGATTAACTCCTAAACGTTTGGGTCACGCTTTAACTGCGCCAATACACTGAACGGGTTGGACCGCGTTACCTCGTCCTCGCTCGGTTCGGGCTCATCGAGACCCGCCGGCTGCTGGCATTCTTCCGGATGATGAGCAGGCACAATGGGCAAGGCGAGCAGAAGCTCCTCCTCGATCAGTGACTGCAGATCCAATGGATCTTCGCCCAGTTCCAGCACGTCATAACCTTTCGGCAACGACTGGGTATTCGCACCCTCCTTCACCACAGCATAACTGCATTCGCTATGGATCGGCAGGGTGACCAGCTCAAGACAACGCTGGCAAACCATTTTGACTTCGGTGTCGATAAAGCTGTGGATTACCACAGACTTACGTTCATCTCGTTCAAAAACGAATTTAGCCTGCACCGTACCGACAGTATCGGAAAGCGGGTCGCAGAGTCTCTCCAAATCGGCCAGCAGCAGTTCACCTTGAAGGGTGGTGCCACGGTCAGCCAATTTGCGCGGGTCAACGTGAGGTGGAATCGGGTCATTCAACATAGGCGCAGCATTATAGGGATGCACCCAGCCATGTCAAAGGAAATTCAGCCCTGTCCGTCACTTGCAAGCCTCCGCTAGAATTCGCGCCTGTCTTCTGGAGATGCGCATGCTGCCTTTATTACTCGCTTCAAGCTCGGTTTATCGCCGGGAATTGCTGGCCCGCTTGCAGCTGCCATTCACGTGCAGCTCGCCGGATATCGACGAAAGCCATCGTCCGGACGAGTCTGCCATTGATCTGGTAAAGCGCCTCGCCACAGAAAAAGCCCGGGCACTTGCCGGCACCCACCCCGCTCATCTGATCATTGGCTCCGATCAGGTCGCGGTCCTCGGTGAGCGGATTATCGGCAAACCCCACACCTTCGAAAAGGCCCGCGAACAACTGCTGGCGTCGAGCGGTGCCAGCGTGACCTTCCTGACAGGCCTGGCGCTGCTCAACAGCCAGACCGGCGACTGCCAAGTCGACTGCGTGCCCTTCACCGTACACATGCGCACCCTCGACCCGGCACGCATCGAACGCTACCTGCGCGCCGAAACGCCGTACGACTGCGCTGGCAGCTTCAAGGCTGAAGGTTTGGGGGTGAGCCTGTTTCAGAGCACCGAAGGCCCTGACGCCACCAGCCTGATCGGCCTGCCGCTGATTCGCCTGATTGACATGCTGCTGGTCGAGGGGGTGCAAATCCCATAAAGATCAAAAGATCGCAGCCTCGTTGCACTCGACAGCTCCTACAGGAATACGCGTTCCAATGCAGGAGCTGTCGAGTGCAACGAGGCTGCGATCTTTTGACTTGAAAAAAACCGGAGAATCAGCGCAACGACGGACCGTGAAAGCCCATCCACATCGCCAACTGCTCAGCCACGCTGGCACCGAGCTTTTTCGAGAAGCGATCGAACGGCGATTCCTGAACGGTGAAGTCCACCAGCTCTTTCTCGCCAATTACATCACGCGCCACCGAACTGGCATTCCCCAGGCCATCGATCAGCCCCAGAGGCAACGCCTGCTCGCCGTTCCAGACCAATCCAGAGAACAGCTCCGGATGCTCCTTGTCCTTGAGACGGTCACCACGACCCTTCTTCACGCTATTGATGAACTGCTGGTGCGTGGTATCCAGAACGCCCTGCCAGAACTGAGTTTCCTCAGGTTTTTGCGGCTGGAACGGATCGAGGAACGATTTGTGCTCGCCCGACGTGTAGGTGCGACGCTCGACGCCGAGCTTCTCCATGGTGCCGACAAAGCCATAACCGGCCGCCGTCACACCAATGGAGCCGACCAGACTCGCCTTGTCGGCGTAGATCTGATCCGCCGCGCTGGCGATGTAGTAAGCACCGGAAGCCCCCAGGTCGGAGATCACCGCGTACACCTTGGTATCCGGGTGCAAGCCGCGCAGACGCACGATCTCGTCATACACATAACCCGACTGCACCGGACTGCCGCCCGGGCTATTGATGCGCAGGATCACGCCCTTGACCTTCTCGTCCTCGAAGGCCGCACGCAGGCTGCCGACGATGTTGTCAGCGCTGGCCGGCTCCTTGTCGGCGATCATGCCGGTCACGTCGATCAACGCCGTGTAGTGGGAACCGCGGGTTGCGCTTTTTTCCATGTCCATCAGCGGCGTAAACAGCACCAGCGCGCCGAACAGGTACACAAAGGTCAGCAGCTTGAAGAAAATTCCCCAGCGACGAGACCGGCGTTGCTCCTGGACACTGGCCAGCAGGGTCTTTTCCAGCAGCTTCCAGCTTTTTTCGTCACCGCTCTCTGCGCTCGACTTGGCGGGCGCTTTCCATTCGTCGGTCATGACATCTACCCCAGCAAAAAACTGTTAAGCCCGCTGACCCAGCCAGGCATGCAATTCTGAAAAACGATCAATGGACAGTCGCGGCTCGAACAGCTTCAGCGCATCGATCGATTGCGCGCCATAACTGACCGCCACCGAATCCATGCCGGCGTTACGCGCCATCAGCAGATCGAAGGATGAATCGCCGACCATCAGCGCCTGCTCCGGACGAACCTCGCAATGGGCGAGAATCTGCTCAAGCATCAGCGGATGGGGCTTGCTGGCGGTTTCATCGGCGGCACGGGTGATATCGAAATAATCTTCCCAGCCGTGAGCCTTCAGCACCCGATCCAGCCCGCGACGAGCCTTGCCCGTGGCCACAGCCAGATGATAACCCTCGGCGCGAAACGCCTCCATCGACTCGACGACGCCTTCGAACAGCGGCGAAGGCACGGCTTCGGCGGCGATGTAGTGATCCGCGTAATGCTCACGAAACGCCACCAACTGCGCATCGCCAATGTCCGGGTACAACGTGCGGATGGCCTCAGGCAAACCCAGACCGATAATGCCTTTGACCGCAAAATCGTCACGCAACTGAAACCCGGACCGTTCGGACGCGACATGCATCGCCTCGACAATCCGACCAATGGAATCAGCGAGCGTGCCGTCCCAATCGAAAATCAGCAGTTTGTAATCAGAGGGGTGCACTCAGGCGCTCCACGGTCTTGGCCCACATCTCGTCCACTGGCGCCTGCAGCTTCAACTCACCACCATCGGGCAACGGCACCGTCAGCATGTAGGCGTGCAGGAACAGGCGCTTGCCGCCCAGATCACGAATTTCCTTGCTGAAACCCTCATCGCCATACTTGGTGTCGCCAGCGATGCAGTGTCCGGCGTGCAAGGTGTGAACCCGAATCTGGTGAGTGCGGCCGGTGATCGGCCTGGCTTCGACCATCGTGGCAAAGTCACCAAAACGGCGCAGGACCTTGAACACGGTCACAGACTCCTTGCCCTCCTCCTCGTCGACCTCGACCATGCGCTCGCCGGAACGCAGATTGCTCTTGCCGAGCGATGCACGAACCTGCTTGATCGAGGCCGCCCAGTTGCCGCGAACCAGCGCCATGTAGCGCTTGTCGACGCCATCGCCGCGCAATGCCGTGTGCAAGTGACGCAGCATGCTGCGCTTCTTGGCGATCATCAGCAGGCCGGAGGTGTCACGGTCGAGACGGTGAACCAGTTCGAGCTCCTTGCAATCGGGACGCAACTGACGGAAAGCCTCGATCACCCCGTAAGTCAGGCCGCTGCCACCGTGAACCGCGATGCCGCAAGGCTTGTTGATCACGATCAGCGCCTTGTCTTCGAACACAATCGAGGCTTCGAGGCGTTGCAGCAGGCCTTGGGCCAGCGGCACAGGTTCGTCGCGCTCAGGCACGCGAACGGGCGGCACGCGCACGATATCGCCCGCCTGCAGCTTGTATTCGGGCTTGATCCGACCTTTGTTCACCCGCACTTCGCCCTTGCGCAAAATGCGGTAAATCAAGGTCTTGGGCACGCCTTTGAGCCGAGCGAGAAGGAAGTTATCAATACGTTGGCCGGCATATTCCGGCGAGACCTCCAGCAGTTGTACGGCTGGGGTCGAAGGGGCAGTAGTCGTCATGCCGCGGATGATAACAATTTTTTATGGAATTGAAGCACTTAATCATTGCTGCTATAGTCGCGAACGCCGCCAAAAGCGGCCTGGACAGCGGACTAACGGTCAAAAACCGGCCCTGACCAACGCAATTCACCAGGACGCGAGGCCGTCCTACGGGGCTTTCGCTACGTAACGGTGGAGTTTGCAGCTGTAACGAGCGCAGGTGACATGAGGCCTGAATCAAGCCGCAAAGCAGAGTTTTCACTCGCCTTGCGAGCCAATATTCACGGCCAGTTCACAAAGTGCAGTCAGCTACGGACGACCCCGAGCGAACGCTTCGGAAACAACGCCTAAATTAGCCATGATGCGTGACCTCCCCCTTCGGAGCTCACGGTAAATGCCAACCCGCTGCGGATTCTGCGCGCGGCAGCACCCGAATTATCAGGGATACGTGTAGGGTGGAGATGCACAACCGCTGGACTGTGTAGCACTAGGCTTTATCAAGACGCTTCATCTCGTCCACAGCCGCTGGTTGATTCCTCCTCCTGACTGAGTGCTTAAGTAGCCACAGCAAGCAGGACGCGTACGTCGCGATAACGGCCCAATTGGCCGGACATCGCTGGACACGGGAATGGCCAACCACTCCCGACGCACCTGACACCGACCGTGAGAAGTCGTGTGTGCCGAACGCCGTTTCCGGCAGCCCGGAAACCGACGGTACTACATGAAAAGAATGCTGATTAACGCAACTCAACCCGAAGAGTTGCGTGTTGCACTGGTAGATGGCCAACGCCTCTACGACCTGGACATCGAATCCGGTGCACGCGAGCAGAAGAAGGCCAACATCTATAAAGGCCGGATTACTCGCATCGAACCAAGCCTTGAGGCTGCCTTTGTCGATTTCGGCTCTGAGCGCCACGGCTTCCTGCCCCTCAAAGAAATCTCCCGCGAATACTTCAAGAAAGCCCCTGAAGGCCGCGTCAACATCAAGGACGTCCTGAGCGAAGGCCAGGAAGTCATCGTTCAGGTCGAAAAAGAAGAACGTGGCAACAAGGGCGCAGCCCTGACCACCTTCATCAGCCTGGCCGGTCGTTACCTGGTGCTGATGCCGAACAACCCGCGTGCCGGCGGTATCTCCCGTCGCATCGAAGGTGAAGAGCGCAACGAACTGCGTGAAGCCCTGAACGGCCTGGTTGCCCCGGCTGACATGGGTCTGATCGTGCGCACTGCCGGCCTGGGCCGCAGCAGCGAAGAAATGCAGTGGGACCTCGATTACCTGCTGCAACTCTGGACCGCCATCAAAGAAGCCTCGCTGGATCGCTCCGCGCCATTCCTGATCTACCAGGAAAGCAACGTGATCATCCGCGCCATCCGCGATTACCTGCGCCAGGACATCGGCGAAGTGCTGATCGACAGCGTTGAAGCCCAGGACGAAGCCCTGACCTTCATCCGCCAGGTGATGCCGCAGTACGCCAGCAAGATCAAGCTGTACGAAGACAGCGTTCCGCTGTTCAACCGTTTCCAGATCGAAAGCCAGATCGAGACCGCCTTCCAGCGCGTCGTCGAGCTGCCTTCCGGCGGTTCCATCGTTATCGATCCGACCGAAGCCCTGGTGTCCATCGACATCAACTCGGCGCGCGCCACCAAAGGCAGCGACATCGAAGAAACCGCCCTGCAGACCAACCTTGAAGCCGCCGAAGAAATCGCCCGTCAGTTGCGCTTGCGCGACATCGGCGGCCTGATCGTCATCGACTTCATCGACATGACCCCTGCCAAGAACCAGCGCGCCGTGGAAGAGAAAGTCCGCGAATGCCTGGAAGCCGACCGCGCTCGCGTGCAAGTCGGTCGCATCTCGCGCTTCGGCCTGCTGGAAATGTCCCGTCAGCGCCTGCGTCCATCGCTGGGCGAAAGCAGCGGCATCGTTTGCCCGCGTTGCAACGGCACCGGCATCATCCGTGACGTTGAATCGCTGTCCCTGGCGATCCTGCGCCTGATCGAAGAAGAAGCCCTGAAAGACCGCACCGCCGAAGTTCGTGCACAAGTGCCTATTCCGGTCGCCGCCTTCCTGCTCAACGAAAAACGCAACTCGATCACCAAGATCGAACTGCGCACCCGTGCCCGCATCGTCATTCTGCCGAACGATCACCTCGAAACGCCGCACTTCGAAGTTCAGCGTCTGCGCGATGACAGCCCGGAAGCTGCGGTCGGCCAGTCCAGCTACGAAATCGCTGCTGCCGCTGCCGAAGTCGAAGAAGTCCAGCCAGCCGCTGCGACCCGCACCCTGGTTCGCCAGGAAGCCGCGGTCAAGACTGCTCCGGCCCGCGCCAACGCTCCGGTTCCGACCGAAGTCGTCGCCGCTCCGGTGGCCGCGCCAGCCGTCGCGCCTGAGCCAAGCCTGTTCAAAGGCCTGGTGAAATCGCTGGTCAGCCTGTTCGCTACAAAAGAAGAGCCTGCTGCTCCGGTTGTGGTTGAAAAACCAGCGACCACCGAGCGCCCGGCCCGCAACGAAGAGCGTCGCAACGGTCGTCAGCAGAGCCGCAACCGTAACGGTCGCCGCGATGAAGAGCGCAAGCCTCGTGAGGAACGTGCACCGCGTGAAGAGCGCGCACCACGTGAGCTACGCGAAGAGCGTCAACCACGCGAAGCCCGCGAAGAAACGCCAGCAGTAGCCCGCGAAGAACGTGCGCCACGTGAAGAGCGCGCACCACGCGCCCCTCGCGAAGAACGTGCACCGCGCGCACCTCGTGAAGATCGCAAGCCACGTGGCGAGCGTGAAGAACGCGTGCGTGAACTGCGCGAACCTTTGGACGCCGCTGCTCCGGCCGTTGCTGCGACCGCTGAAGAGCGTCCGGCTCGCCAGCCACGTGAAGAACGTGCTCCGCGTCCACCGCGTGAAGAACGTCAGCCACGTACCGAGCAAGCCGCTGTTGCCGTTGCCGAAGAAGAACTGGTAACCAACGAAGAGCAACTGCAGGAAGACGGTCAGGAAGGCGCCGAAGGCGATCGTCCACGCCGCCGCTCCCGTGGTCAGCGTCGTCGCAGCAACCGTCGCGAGCGTCAACGCGATGCCAACGGCAACGTGATCGAAGGTTCGGAAGATTCCGAATCAGCCGAAGGCAGCGAAGCGGGCGACAGCAACGAAGCGCCAAGCACCTCTGATCTGGCCGCCGGCCTGGCTGTTACCGCAGCCGTTGCCAGCACCGTGATCAGCGCCCCTGCTGAAGCACAAGCCAACGAGCAAGCCGAACGCGCAACAGCCGCCACCCTGGAATCAGCTCCGGTTGAAGCGCCAGTGGTAGAAGCAACAACTCCGGTCGAAGCCACTGCTGCTCCGGAAATCGAAGTGGCACCGGTTCGTGAAGCTGAGCCGGTTGTTGAAACCGCTCCAGTGGCCGAGCCAGTGTTTGCTGCCGAGCCAGCGGTCGAAACGTCCAGCGAAACCGTGACCGAAGCTGTCCGCGAAGTTCGTGAAGAACAAACCGCGTTCAACTGGGTGGCCGAGCCGGTGGCTGTTGAAGCACCTGCACCGGTTGCTGAAGTCCAGGTGGCTGAAGCCGTGGTCTCCGAGCCAGTGGTTGTGGCTGCCGAGCCTGCTCCAGTTGTTGAAGCGCCGGCTCCGGTTGTTGCCGAAGTGCCTGCACCGGTCGTTGAAGCGGCGCCTGTCAGCGCCCTGACCGAAAATGGCCGTGCGCCGAACGACCCGCGTGAAGTGCGTCGTCGCAAGCGTGAAGCCGAGCGTCTGCAGAAGGAAGCCGAACTGGCTGCCGCTGCTGCTCCGGTTGAAGCGCCTGTCGCTGCCGAGCCTGCACCGGTTGTGGCTGAAGTGGTCGAAGCGGCACCTGTTGCCGAATCGGTCATCGAAGAAGCACCACGCTCCGTACAGGAAGCGGTAGAGCAACACGAACAAGCCCTGGAAAAAGAACACGAGCCTAAACCCCTCGTCTGATTCCATCGGCCATTAAAAAGCCCCGCCTGGTGATCCAGGCGGGGCTTTTTAATGTTCGTTGTCTCGAACATCACCGCGATCCAATGTGGGAGCGGGCTTGCTCGCGAAGAGGCCGTCACGCTCAACATTAATGTCGACTGACACTCCGCTTTCGCGAGCAAGCCCGCTCCCACAGGGGATTTGTGTCGAGGCTACTGGAAGACCAATTTCTCTGGCACATCCACATCCCACAACACCCCGGCATCATCCACCGCCACTTCAACCACCCGGCCCTGCGCAAACAACGGCTTCGCGCCATGATCCCCCGATAACGCCATCAACCCCGGGCCAAAACTGCGACCGAATCCTACCGGATGCCCGTACTCGCCCGCATGCACCGGCACGCTGACGCAATCCTCAGCAATCCCCGCCACCACCCGCTCGACACTCGACGGCAAGATAAATGGCATATCCCCCAGCACAATCAACCAGCCACTGAGCTGCGGACACGCCGCGACGCCAGCCGCGATGCTGTCGCCCATCCCGGTCGACTCGATCAGCACAATCTCGAAGCCATACGCCTGCGCCATGCGAATCACTTGCGGGCGATCTTCGGTGGTCACCAGCACGCGTTTCCCAAGGCTGGCCGGCACATTTACCAGCACCTGTTCGATCACCGAACGAACAGCGCCGTCGCGACCGGTACAGTCCGCCAGCAATTTGTCCTTGTCGTTCCCCGCCACCTGCCTGAAACGACTGCCCTGCCCCGCCGCCAGCACGATGACGCCGATGGACTCGCTCATACCACCTCCTGCAACGGCTTCTTCTGCTTGAGTTCGACGCCGTTCTTGATCGCCACAATTTCGGCCAGCAGCGACAAGGCGATTTCCGCCGGGCTGTGGCTGCCGATGTGCAAACCGATCGGGCCGTGCAGCCGCGCGATGGCTTGTGGTGACAAGCCTAGCTGAGCCAGGTTTTCCCGACGCTTAAGGCTGTTGACCCGCGAGCCCAAGGCACCGACATAAAACGCCTTGGAATCGAGGGCCGTCAGCAACGCCATATCATCCAGCCGCGGATCGTGGGTCAAGGCGACAATCGCTGTGCGTTCGTCGGTCTGGATGTTCAACACTGCCTCATCTGGCATGCCCGAGACGAAACGCCCGTGTTGTTCTTCCCAACCGTAGACAAACTCGCTGCGCGGATCGCAGATCAGCACTTCGAAATCCAACAGCCGTGCCATCTCGGCGACATACCGGGACAACTGCCCCGCACCGATCAGCAATAGCCGCCAACGCGGACCGTAGATGGCACGCAGCGTATTGCCGTCAAAGCTCAATACATCGCTTTTGTTCGCGGCCTGCAAAACCACTTCACCGGTCGCGATATCCAGCGAGCGAGCGACGATTTCATGGGCCTCGCAGCGTGCCAGCAACTCGGCGACCCAACCTGGATCGCCGACCCGTTCCTCGGTCAGGCGCAATGTGCCGCCGCACGGCAAACCAAACCGTGCGGCCTCCTCGCGGGTGACGCCGTAGGTGATCAATTGCACGGGCGGCCCGTCAGGCGGAATCCGCCCATCGTGCAACCGGGCGATCAAATCATCCTCGACACACCCGCCGGACACCGAGCCGATCACCACGCCATCTTCTCGCAACGCCAGCATCGCGCCAGGCGCCCGGGGCGCAGTGCCCCAGGTCTGGACCACGCTGTACAACACCACCCGCTGACCGGCGCGGCGCCATTCCAGCACGCTGCGCAGGACGTTCAGATCTGCGCTGTCCATCAGGCCTGCGCCTTCTGCCAACCCTGCAGCTGAAAGCGGACCGGCAAACTACGAATACGCTGGCCGGTGGCGGCGAAAATGGCGTTGCACAGCGCGGGTGCAATCGGCGGTACGCCGGGCTCGCCGACACCGCCCAACGGCACAACGCCCGGTGGCGTGACCAGATGCACGGCCACTTCCTTCGGCGCCAGCGACATGCGCGCCACTTCGTACATGTGGAAGTTGTCCTGCTGCACCTTGCCGTCCTTGAAGCTGATTTCCCCGACCACCGCATTGCCAAGGCCCATGACGCAGGCGCCTTCGAACTGAGCGCGAATCCGCTCGGGGTTGATCTGCGGGCCACAATCCACGGCGATGTCGGCCTTGTGCACGATCAGCGTGCCGTCGTCTTTGACTTCGACTTCGATCACCGCCGCCACGTAGGTGACGAAGCTGTAATGCACCGCCAGGCCCAGGCCTCGGCCCTTGGGCAACTCGCGCCCCCAACCGGCGGCCTTGGCGGCAGTTTCCAGCACGGTGCGCATGCGCCCGGTGTCGATTGGATAACGCTCGGGGGATTCGCCGTAGTTCCACTCTTCACTCAAGGTGCGCGGATCGATCTGACGGTCCGGGCCGAGCAATTTGATCTGGTACTTGAGTGGATCTTGTTTGGCCTTATGCGCCAGCTCATCGACAAAGCTCTGGATCGCAAAGCCGTGGGGAATGTTCGACACCGAGCGATACCAGCCGACCCGGGTATGGATTGCCGCTTCCGGGTTTTCCAGGCGGACGTTGGGGATGGCGTACGCCATGTTGGTGAAACCCATGCCCAACTCGAACGCCGCCTCGTGGTTCATGCCCGGGGCGAACAGCGCGGTGATGCTCGGGGCCACGGTGCGGTGCAACCAGCCGGAGGGCAGGCCATCCTTGTCCAGGCTGGCCTTCAGGTATTCGGCCGATACGGTGTGGAAGTAGGAACAGTGGATGTCGTCTTCACGGGTCCATTGCACCCGTACAGCCTTGCCAGGGAATTCCTTGGCGAGGATCGCCGCTTCGATGATGAAGTCCGGCTTGGACTTGCGACCGAAACCGCCGCCCAGCAAGGTGACATTGAAGGTGACGTTATCGAACGGAATGCCGAGACGCTCGCCAATCCGTTCGCGGGTGACCTGCGGTGCCTGGCTCGGGGCCCAGGCTTCGCACACACCGTCCTTGAAGCGGGCGATGGCGACCATCGGTTCCATGGGCGCCTGCGCCAGGTGCGGCAGGTAATACGAGGCTTCGAGGGTGCTGTTGGCGCCTTTCATGGCGTCGTCGATATTGCCGGTATTGCGCACCACTTTGCCGGGTTTGAGGGACGCGGCCTCCAGCTCTTTGCGATAAGCGATCGAGTCATAGCTGGCATTGGGGCCGTCATCCCACTCGATTTTCAACGCTTCGCGGCCCTTGATTGCGGCCCAGGTGTTGCTGGCCACCACGGCCACGCCACCTAATGGCTGGAACTCGGACGGCAGCGGACGGCCTTCGATCTGGATCACTTTGATCACGCCCGGGACTTTCAGCGCAGCGCTGGAATCGACGGATTTGACCGTACCGCCATAGACCGCCGGACGCGCAATCACGGCGTAGAGCATGCCGTCGAAATGCACGTCGGCACCGTAAATGGCGCGGCCATTGACGATGTCGGCACCGTCGATCGCCTTGGTCCCTTCCTTGCCGATGTAGCGGAATTCCGACGGCTGCTTGAGCCGCAGGCTGTCACGGGCCGGCACTGCCAGCGCACCCGCAGCGGCGGCCAGGGCGCCATAGCCCAGTTCGCGACCGGTCGGCTTGTGCACCACTTTATGCAGTTGCGCATGGCATTCGCTGACCGGCACTTTCCACTGTTCGGCCGCTGCTTGTTCAAGCATGGTCCGCGCGGCCGCGCCGCAGCGACGCATCGGCTCGTACCAGTGACGCATGCTGCGCGAACCGTCGGTGTCCTGGTTGCCGAAGCGAATTTCGTCGCCCGGCGCCTGCTGCACTTTCATCATCGCCCAGTCGGCGTCCAGCTCATCGGCCACCACCATGGTCAAGCTGGTGCGTACACCCTGGCCCATTTCCGAACGGTTGCAGACCACGGTCACCATGCCGTCTGCGGCGATGCTGATGTAAACCTTGGGATCATCGATCCAGCCATTGGGCATGCCGTCGGCGCCGAACTTTTTCTCTTTTTCTTCGGCGAAAGCATCTTGCCAGCCCCAGCTCGCCACCAGCACCAGCGCACTGGTGGCGCCGACACCTTTAAGGAAGCCGCGGCGGCTGAGGTTGCTCAACGCAAAATCATTCGGTAACTGGCTCATGCCTTGGCCTCCTTCAAGTGAGTGGATGCCTGGCGGATGGCGGTCTTGATGCGGTTGTAGGTGCCGCACCGGCAAATATTGCCGACCATCGCCTCTTCTATCTGTGCGTCGCTAGGGTTCGGATTGGTCTTGAGCAGCGCAGTCGCCGACATGATCTGCCCGCCCTGGCAGAAACCGCATTGGGCCACGGCGGTGTCCAGCCAGGCTTGCTGCACGACTTGCCCGACCGGGTCGGCGTGCAGGTTATCGATGGTGGTGACGTTCTGGCCGACCACCGCGCCGATCGGCGTGATGCAACTGCGCGCCGGAGCGCCTTCGATATGAATGGTGCAGGCACCACACAGGCCCATGCCACAGCCGAATTTGGTGCCGTTGTAACCAGCCACGTCGCGAATTGCCCAGAGCAGCGGCATATCCTCGGTGACGTCGAGTTGATGGTCTTGACCATTGAGCTTCAGGGTAATCATGGGCACGCCCGCATATTTCTGGAGGTTATGGGGTCGAGCAATCTGCCGCGTGGGGTTCGCGGTTAGCTTCACGCAGATCGGCTCAGGCTAATGAGGCTCTCTTACGCGGACGGAAACGTCTGCATCGGGCCTTTGGTGGAGCAAATGCTTGCATCGTTAGGGGGCTAAGTTAACCCAGCATTAACAAAAAAGCCCTGCACAGTTGAAGGTGTGCAGGGCTTTGAGATCAGTCATTAAAGCGTAGCTTCAATACTGATTTGGCTCCATTTCCAGGTCGACTTTGAAACGTTCCGAAATGTCTTTCTGAATGTGCTGCGCCAGGTTCAGCAATTGCAGGCCGGTGGCTGTGCCGTAGTTGACCAGCACCAGCGCCTGCAACTTATGCACGCCGGCATCGCCGTCGCGAAAGCCTTTCCAGCCCGCCCGCTCGATCAACCAGCCGGCCGCCAGTTTCATCTGCCCATCGGGTTGCGCGTAGGCCACCAGGTCCGGGTATTCGGTTTTCAGCTGTGCAACCAGCGCGGCCGGCACCAGAGGGTTCTTGAAGAAGCTGCCGGCATTGCCGAGGACGGCCGGGTCTGGGAGCTTTTCGTTGCGAATACTGCAAATCGCCTGGCTGACATCGGTGGCGGTCGGGTGATCGATGCCTTGCTCGGTCAGGCGCTGGCGAACCGGGCCGTATTCAAGATGCAGGTGTGCGGCGCGGGCCAGGGTGAAACGCACGCGCAGGATCAACCAGCGCCCTGGTTCCTGTTTGAACAGGCTGTCGCGATAGGCGAAGTTGCATTCTTCCAGAGTGAAATCCCGCAGCTCGCCGGTCTGGCGGTCCAGCGCGGTCAGGCCGGCGAACACGTCCTTGATCTCGACGCCATAGGCGCCGATGTTCTGCATCGGCGCAGCGCCCACGGTGCCGGGAATCAGGCTGAGGTTTTCCAGCCCCGACAACCCCTGCGCCAGGGTGTGCTGCACGAACGGGTGCCAAGGTTCGCCGGCTTCGGCTTCGATCACGACCTTGCTGCCGTCATCGCTCAGGATCCGAATCCCGCGGGTGGCCATGCGCAGCACCAGCGCCTGGATATCAGCCGTCAGCAGCAAGTTGCTGCCGCCACCGATCACCAGCAACGGCACGTCATGGGCCGACGCATACGCCAGGGCTTCACGCACATCGGCGTCGCTGTCGGCCTCGGCAAACAATCGGGCCTGAACGTCGACACCAAAGCTATTGAACGGCTTGAGCGAAACCCGGGTTTGAACCTGCAAACTCATAACCGTCCCTTCAATTCGATCACCAGTAGTTCGCTAGCGCGCTCGATCAGGTCTAGCACCTGCTCGAAACCTTGGTCGCCGTCGTAGTACGGGTCCGGCACTTCATCGAGTTCCGACTCGTAGCGACGCAGGAACAGGTCCAGCTCAGCCTTGCCCTTGGCCGGTTGCAGGGCCTTGAGGTTACGCAGGTTGCTGTTGTCCATCGCCAGAATCAGGTCGTAGGTGGCGAAATCGGCGCGGGACACTTGCTGGGCGCGCTGGGCGGACAGGTCGTAACCGCGCAATTTGGCGGCGGCCTGGCTGCGTTTGTCCGGCGCCTTGCCAACATGCCAGTCACCAGTGCCGGCGGAGGCGACTTCGATCTGATCAGCCAGCCCCGCTTCGCGCAATTTATGCCGCAGTACACCTTCGGCCGTCGGAGAACGACAGATGTTGCCCAGGCACACGAACAAAACGCGCATCAGGCCTCCAGCAGGCGACGAACGCGCTCGAGGTCTTCGACGGTATCGACGCCAGTAGGCGGTGCGATCAGCGCGTCGGCGACGTGAATCCGCACGCCGTGCCACAGGGCTCGCAGCTGTTCGAGGGATTCGGTGTTTTCCAGCCAGCACGGCCCCCAGCTGACGAAGTCATGCAGGAAACCGGCGCGGTAGGCATAAATGCCGATGTGGCGGCGGTACGGCACGCCTTCCGGCAATTGCTCGCGGCTTTTGGCGAACGCATCCCGGGCCCATGGCAAGGTGGCGCGACTGAAGGTCAGCGCCAGGCCATTGAGGTCGCTGACGACCTTGACCACGTTGGGGTTGAACAGGGTTTCGACGTCTTCGATCGGCTCGGCCAAAGTGGCCATGCGCGCTTCGGTGTGCGCCGCCAGATTGGCCGCGACCTGATCGATCACGCTCGGGGGAATCAGCGGTTCATCGCCCTGGACGTTGACCACGATGGCATCGGCGGCCAGACCCAGTTTCGCCGCGACTTCCGCCAGGCGATCAGTGCCTGAGTTGTGATCTTCGCGGGTCAGCACCACTTCGGCGCCGAAACCTTTGCAAGCCTCAACGATGCGAGCGTCGTCAGTGGCGACCACCACCCGTTCGGCACTGCTTTTGCTCGCCTGTTCCCAGACGTGCTGGATCATCGGCTTGCCGGCGATCAGCAGCAGCGGTTTGCCCGGCAGACGGGTGGAGGCATAACGCGATGGAATGACAACGGTAAAGGCTGTGGTCATTTATCCAGACGCTCGTCGGTGGTCAGGGTGCGGGCTTCGGTTTCGAGCATCACCGGGATGCCGTCGCGAATCGGGTAAGCCAGGCCGGCGCCCTTGCTGATCAGCTCGGTCTTGTCGGCGCTGAGCTTGAGCGGGCCTTTGGTGACCGGGCAAGCGAGGATGTCGAGCAATTTGGTGTCCATGAGCATTCCCTGGATTAGAACGGAGTTAAGGCAAAAGACGAGCCGGCAACAGGCGCATCAGCTGCGTATCGAACCAGGCCACAAAGGCCGGCGATGGCGCAGCATCGACCGCCAGGTACCACCAATCGGCGGCGGCGAAGGCACGGCACTTCACCGCGTCCTTTTCGGTCATAACCAACGGCAATGACGGTGTGAAATTCAAGGCCTGCACGCTGTATTCGGCGTGGTCGGCAAACGCATGCGGCACTGGCTGCCAGTGTAGCGTTTCGAGGGTCGTGAAGAAACGCTGCGGATTGCCGATCCCGGCCACGGCGTGCAACGCCTGACCTGCGGGGAAGTGGTCGAGGGGACGACGTTCATCGCTTTGCAGGTTGATGAGTTCGGTGGGTTGTAACTGGAAGGCAAAACCGTCTTCGCGATCATCGACGGCGCCGTTGTACAGCACCGCATCGACGCTTTGCAGGCGTTCAATTGGTTCACGCAAGGGGCCGGCCGGCAGGCAGCGTTTATTACCCAGGCCTCGGGCGGCGTCGATCAACACCAGTTCCAGGTCTCGGGCCAGGCGGTAATGCTGCATGCCGTCATCGGAAAGGATCAGGTCCAGCGGCTCGCTCGCCAGCAGCGCTTTGACGGCGCTGCTGCGATCAGGGTCAATCATCAACGGCACGCCGGTGCGCTGGACGATCAACAGCGGTTCATCGCCGGCAATGTCCGCGCTCTGATCCGCTTCGACGCGCCACGGCAATTGCGGCGGTTTGGCGCCGTAACCCCGGCTGACCACGCCGACCCGCAAACCGCTGCGCTGGCAGTGCTGGATCATCCACAGAATCAGCGGTGTCTTGCCGGTGCCGCCGACGGTGATGTTGCCGACCACAATCAGCGGCACGGGCGGCTGATAGATCTCGCCCTCGCCCGCCAGAAAGCGCTTGCGCTTGTTCATGACCACGCGCCGATACAGCCACTCCAGCGGCTGTAACAGCTTCAGGGCCGGATGACCTTGGTACCACGCGGCGAGCAAGCGATCGGACATGGCCATCAGGGCGCGGGCGGTGCCGCTTCGACCGTGGTCATGCGCAAGTGGCTGAAACCCAGCTTGCCGGCGGCGTCCATGGCGGTGATGACCGACTGATGCTGAGTCTTGCCATCAGCGCTGATCGACAGCGGCAGGTTGGTGTCGCCATTGGATTCTTTCTGCAACGCGTCCATCAACGTGGCCAGGTCGTTCTTCGGCAATACCTGATTGTTCACCGAGAACGCGCCTTCGGCACTGATGGCCACGTCCAGGTGTTTGACCTGCTGGTCTTCGGCAGGCGAGCCGCTGACCGCTTCCGGCAGATCGACGCGCAACTGGGTTTCACGGGTAAACGTAGTGGTGACCACGAAAAACAGCAGCAGGATAAACACTACGTCGATCAGCGACGCGAGGTTGATGTCTACCGTTTCCCGCGGTTTGCGGCGGAATTTCACGCTTTGCCCTCGGCCAGGTCCACATCACGGTCGCCCTGCACCACTTCGACCAGTTTGATCGCTTCCTGCTCCATGCCCACCACCAGCTCATCGATCCGGCGTTGCAGGAATCGGTGAAAGAACACTGCCGGAATACCAACCATCAGGCCGGCGGCCGTGGTGATCAGCGCCTTGGAAATACCGCCCGCCAGCACCGCGGCATTGGTGCCCATGCCCGTGCCCATGAACGCACTGAAAATATCGATCATGCCCAGCACCGTACCCAGCAAGCCCAACAACGGGGCCATCGCGGCGATGGTGCCCAACGCATTGATGTAGCGCTCGAGTTCATGAATCACCCGCGCGGCGGCTTCTTCAATGCACTCTTTCATGATCTCGCGACCATGTTTGGAGTTGGCAAGGCCCGCCGCGAGGATTTCGCCCAACGGTGAGTTGGCGCGCAGTTCCTTGAGTTTTTCCTTATTGAGCTGCTTGTCCTTGATCCACACCCAGACCTGCCCGAGCAGATGCTCCGGGGTCACACGGCTGGCTCGCAGGGTCCAGAGACGCTCGGCGACGATCGCCATGGCCGCGATGGAACTCAAAATGATCGGCAGCATCATCCAGCCGCCGGATTTGACCAATTCCCACACAGTGACAGTCCCCTCGAAAAAGTGCGCCACTCTAACATAGGGGCCGGATGCACCGAAGACCGTGATGTCGCATCCGGTCGGGCTTTCATAACTTGCGGTTATGGATCGGACGGTGGCGGATCGCGCCAGAAACGCCGTTCCAGACGCATCGTCCATGGCGGCTTGAAGCGTCCCAGTTGCAGACGAATGGCGCCGTGGGCGGCACTGTCGTAGATCGCCATCCCGCGTTTTTGATAGCGCGCCATGACCGTGGGGTGCGGGTGACCAAAGGAATTGCCCTGGCCACGGGAAATCAGCACAGCCCTGGGTTGCAACGCCGTGAGCAGTGCCATCGAGGAAGAACTGCGGCTGCCGTGGTGCGGCGATTGCAGCCAATCGGTCGGCGCGGCCAGCGGGCTGTCGAGCAATGCCCGTTCGGCAGCGGTGTCGATGTCACCGGTCAACAGCAATCGCTCGCCATTGGCTTCGACCTGCAAGACACAGGATTTTTGATTGCTGTCGTGGGCCGACGTCCATTGCCAGAGCTGAAAGTTCACACCGTCCCAGTTCCATTGCCGGCCGCTTTCACAGCCCTCGGCGCGCAATTCGGCTGGCAGTGCCTTGGGATCGCCGCTCAAGACCTGCGCCACCGGCAATCCGTTGGCAACCGCGCGGGCGCCGCCGGCATGATCGGCGTCAGCGTGGCTGATGAGCATCAGGTCGATCCCGGTCACGCCCAGTTTGCGCAATGTCGGCAGGACCACCCGCTCACCGAGGTCGAAATCTCCGAAACGTGGCCCGGTGTCATACAACACCGTGTGATGACGGGTGCGCACGAGGATGGCCAGGCCTTGGCCGACGTCCAGTTGCCAGACTTCGGCGACGCCTTCCGGAAGCATCGGGCGAGGTGGAAAAACCAGCAACAGCAGCAACGGCCAACCCAACGGGCGCAACGGCACACCTGCAGGCAGTAATAGAAGAAAGGTCCCCAGCATGCCGAGCGCCCAAATCCACACTGGTACCGCGACCGGCACCCAGACGGGCAATCGCCCGGCCATCAATGCCAGCCCCTTGAACAACAGGTCGATCAGACCGCCCGCCAACCACAGCAATCCCTCGCCCACATAGGGGATGGGCAATAACAACGTCCCGAGCAAGGCTGGCGGCAATACCACCAGACTGACCCAGGGCACCGCCAGCAAATTGGCCACCGGCCCGCTGACGCTGATCGGCAACCCGAGGATCAACAGCAACGGGCACAGTCCGATCGCAATCAGCCATTGCGCACGGGTCCAGGTTTGCCACCAGCGCCAAGGGCCCAGCCGTCCACCGAAGGTGAAGATCAACACCGCCACCGCCGCAAACGACAACCAGAACCCCGGTTGTAGGCTTGCCAGCGGGTCGAGCAATAAAACGCCGTTGAGCGCCAGCAACAGCGGCCACCAGGCACCGAGATGACGAAACCGCAGCCGCCACAACAGCACCAGTCCGATCATCACGCAGGCCCGGCGTACCGGCACCTCGAAACCGGCCAGCAACCCGTAACCCAGCGCAGCAGCAAACGCCAGCCCGCAGGCCCATGGCAGCCAGGGTAAACGGCTTGGCCACAGACCATAGCGCGCCAACCCTGCGATCAGCAGATACACCAGCCCCGCCAGCAGCCCGATGTGCTGCCCGGAAATCACCAACAGATGCACGGTGCCGGTGGCTTGCAGCACCTGCCAATCCTCACGACTCAACCCGCCACCGTCGCCAAGCACCAACGCCGTCAGCGCCCCCGTCCGGCCTTGGGCATCTACCGCCTGCAACCGCTGGCGAATGCTGTCACGCCAGGCCCATTGGGCGGCGGCCAGCCGCAGGCCATCCTTGACCGTCCCGGTAGCGCCGATGCGTTGGGCCAGCAGCCAGGCGTCATAGTCGAAGGCATGCGGGTTGAGCAGCCCGGCCGGTCGCTTCAATTTGACTGCCAGTCTCCAGCGTTCGCCGCTGTTGACGGGCGGCCCGTCATACCAGGCGAGACGCAGATGCCGGGGCAGCCGGGTGCTTCGGGACTGACTGTCAGTCAGCTCGAAGCGCACCACACCTTCGGTATTCTGCGGCAAGCCCGTTACCCGACCTTCGACCCAGCGAGTCTCGCCATCGAGCTTCAGCGGCAGGCGATCATCCAGCGCCCATTGCGCACTCGCGCATGCCCAACTGAAGCCGAACAGGAAAAACGCCAACGGGTAAGTCCGAAACGGCAACAGCATCAAACCCACAACCGGCAGCAACATCCATAACCAGACCGGCGGTAAAACCGGTAAAAAACGCAGGGCCAGCAGACCCAACGCCAGCGCCATCATCCCTGTGCGCATACGCCCGTCCTTGAGAGTCCCACCCTAGGCATAGCTGGCCGATCGCACGCGCACGGTTATTAATTGTCACAAAGTCTGAATGGGCGGTTCATAGAATCCAGACATACTTGCCGCCTTAACCGACCGAGAAGCCTTATGCCCCGGCGCTTATTCAAACGTTACATGCCAGACCCGACCAGCATCAGGGAACACAAATCCTTACGCTTTCTCGGCACCCTGCTGCATGACCCGAACCTCTGGCACCTCAACCGTCATTCCGTCGCACGGGCCATGGCGGTGGGGTTGTTCGCTGCATTCCTGCCCATTCCGTTGCAGATGCTGGTCGCGGCCATCCTTGCGATCGTGGTGCGGGGCAACATGCCTATTGCGGTCAGCCTGGTCTGGCTGACCAACCCGATCACCATGCCTGCGGTGTTCTTCTGCACTTATCAGACGGGGGCATGGTTGATGGATGTGCCGGCCAGGCATTTGCCGGACGAGCTGACCTGGGAGTGGATCAGCGGCGAGCTGTCCACTTTGTGGCAGCCGTTTTTGCTGGGGTCGGTGGTGACGGGGCTGGTGCTGGGCGCCCTCGCCTATTGCCTGGTGATGATGTATTGGCGCTGGTGGGTGAGCCGGCAGTGGAAGCGGCGCAAGAAAAACCGGATGCAGTAGATGCAAAAACGGCCTCCAATTGGAGGCCGTTTGTTTTTGTGGTGTCTGAGCTGACGCCTTCGCGGGCAAGCCTCGCTCCTACAGGTCTGATAGTGCCCTGTAGGAGCGAGGCTTGCCCGCGATTGAAGGCGACGCGGTCTTACTTTAGGTACGCATCCCGCGCCCACTCACCAGCAGCCGCGCACAACCGATGTACAACACAACCGTCGCCACCAGCATGAAGGTAATCGCCACGCTGATCTTGATGTCCGAAACACCAAGAATGCCGTAACGGAAGGCGTTGACCATGTGCAGCACCGGGTTCGCCAGGGACACGGTCTGCCAGAACGGTGGCAGCAAGGAGATCGAGTAGAACACCCCGCCCAGGTACGTCAGCGGTGTCAGCACGAAGGTCGGGATGATCGAGATGTCATCGAAGTTGCGCGCAAACACCGCGTTGATGAAGCCCAGCAACGAGAAGATCGTCGCCGTCAGCACCACCACCAGAATGGTCACGCCCAGGTGATGTACCTGCAACTGGGTGAAGAAAAGCGACAGCAGGGTCACGATGAGCCCGACCATCAACCCGCGCAGCACGCCGCCCAAGGTGTAGCCGATCAGAATCGTATGGGGTGAAACCGGCGAGACCATCAATTCCTCGATGGAGCGCTGGAACTTGCTGCCGAAGAAACTCGACACCACGTTGCCATAGGAGTTGGTGATCACCGACATCATGATCAGGCCCGGCACGATGTATTCCATATAGGTGAAACCACCCATATCACCGATCTGCCTGCCGATCAGGTTACCGAAGATCACGAAGTACAGGACCATGGTGATGGCCGGCGGCAGCAGGGTCTGCGGCCAGATCCGGGTAAAGCGCTTCACCTCGCGGTAAACGATGGTGTTGAGGGCTACCAGGTTGGGTTGCAGCTCGGAACTCATACCGCCACCTTCGACAGATTTTTCTCCACCAGGGACACGAACAACTCCTCGAGGCGATTGGTTTTGTTACGCAGGCTCAGCACTTCGATGTTCTGCTGCGCCAACTGGGTGAACAACGCGGTGATGCCCATGGCCTTATCGACCTGGACTTCAAGGGTGTGACTGTCGAGCAGCTTGGTCGGGTAACCGAGCAACTGTGGCGCGACGTTCAGCGTGTTCTTGAGGTCGAGCAGGAAGGTTTCCACATGCAGCTGGCCGAGCAGCTGTTTCATGCTGGTGTTCTCGACAATGGTGCCGTGGTCGATGATGCCGATGTTGCGGCACAACTGCTCAGCCTCTTCCAGGTAATGGGTGGTAAGGATGATGGTGATGCCTTTCTGGTTCAGCTCGGTGAGAAAGGTCCACATCGAGCGACGCAATTCGATGTCCACACCCGCGGTCGGTTCGTCGAGGATCAGCAGGCGCGGTTCGTGAACCAGTGCGCGGGCGATCATCAGTCGACGCTTCATGCCGCCGGAGAGCGAACGCGACGGCACATCGCGCTTGTCCCACAGCCCGAGCTGGGTCAGATACTGTTCGGCGCGTTCCTTGGCGATCTTCGGCGGAATGCCGTAGTAACCGGCCTGGGTCACGACGATGTCGAAGGTTTTTTCGAACTGGTTGAAGTTGAATTCCTGGGGCACCACGCCGATGGAGCGCTTGAGCTGCGCAGGATTCTTGTCCAGGTCGTGACCGAAGATATTCACGGTGCCGCTGGTCTTGTTCACCAGGGTCGAGAGAATGCCGATGGTCGTGGATTTGCCGGCACCATTAGGGCCGAGCAAGGCGAAAAAGTCACCTTCGGCGACGTCCAGATCGATACCACTCAGGGCCTGGAAACCGTTGCCGTAGGTTTTGGTTAGCTGCCGGATGGACAGAGCGGAACTCATATCGGATTTACGCACCAAGAAGGGAAGAAAGGGATAACTATGGGCGGGCGGCGACCAATACAACCGCGGCGCGTGAGCGCAATGGTGCTTGTCGCCGCCACACAAGTACAGTCAAGTGTGTCGATAGTGAGTATTAAGTCAACGCGGTCATAACGGCTTTTTTATACGCCGGACGCTGTTTGAGTCGTGCGTACCAGGCTTCAAGATGGGGCTGCGGCGCGCGCTCGATCGGCATCTCGAACCAGGCATAAATGAAACTGCCTAGGGGGATGTCGCCCATGCCGATTTCGTCGCCGGACAGGTAGGGTTTGGCCGCCAACGCCTGGTCGGCCGTCGCTAGCAGCTCATTGCATTCCTTGATCGCTGCGTTGATGGCGGGCCAGTCCTGCTTGTCCTTGGGCGTGCGCAACACGCCCCAGAACACGGTGCGGAACGGACCGGAAAAACTTGAGGTGGCCCAATCCATCCACTTGTCAGCGGCGGCACGCGCCTTCAAATCCGCCGGATACCAGGCAGTGCCGTCGGCGTGGCTGGCCATCAAGTAACGCACGATGGCGTTCGATTCCCAGAGCACGAAGCCGTCGTCTTCAATCACCGGCACCCGGCCATTGGGATTCATCGCACGATACTGCGGCGTATCGACTACACCAAAGGCCCCGCCCGCATCGATGGCTTCATAGGCCAGACCCAACTCCTCGGCGGCCCACAATGGCTTTCTGACATTCGACGAATTTTTCCGACCCCAGATTTTCAGCATGACCGCCTCTTTATGGATGAATGCGCAGGCAGCATACGCTGGATCAGGCGCGGCTCAAATCACTCTGCATGTCACCCAGCAACGCCGGCAATGTGTCGCTGAACAGATGCGGGTAGCACTTTTCCAGGTGCTCGAAAAAGAACGTTTCAGGCACGTCGGTGAACTGGCCGTGGTCGACCAGGTACTCCATCAACTGCTCGCCGTCGCGGTTGAAGGGATGGAAAACGCTGTCGTTGATCCCGTCGAATTCCAGCGGCGCGACATTGAACAGTTCGCACAGTTGCTGGTTGAAGGCCGGCGTCGCCTTGACCCAGCGACCGTTTAGAAACAGCTCCGTATAGCCGTGCATGGCAAACACGTCGCTCTTGAGCAACTCAAGCAAACGCGGGGTCGACAGGTGATTGCGTACGTCTGCCAGACCGATCCGAGCAGGGATCCCGCAATGGCGTGCGGCACCGGCCAGCAGCGTGGCCTTGGGCACGCAATAGCTCTCGCCGGCCGCCAATGCATAACTGCCGCGCAACGTATCCGGGTCGCGACTGAAGGTGTAGGGGTTATAGCGCACGGCTTCGCGCACCGCGTAATAGAGGTTGATCGCCTGCTCAAGCGGATTGCGACTGGCGCCCCGATGTTTTTCGGCGAACTCCACCACCGAGGGGTGGTCACTATCGATGAAGCGGCCGGGATTCAGATACTCGTGCATGAGAACAATCTCCTGGGGAAGCCACGAGTCTAGCGACACCCTCAGCACAGAGATAACGACGTTTCGGCCAAACATGGGCGTATAGCCGCGTAGGAAACGAACGATTTCCCGGGCGTGTTGCCAACCCAACCTACAAAACTCATCGGTGGTTTCCCACGAATTCAATCACCTCGCTCCGACCACCCTGTTTTGCGGATGCCGTCTAAGCTCTGAAGGTTGGTTTTGCCCTGGTTCACGGAGGATTAAATATGCTGCTGTTGTGGATACTGGTTCTAGTTGTCGGGATAGCTTATTTAGCCCACCGTCGCATCGCCCCCCTGCCCGCCCTGTGCATCGTCGCTGTCTATATTGTCGCGATGGGTGCCTTCAGCCGTGCGCCAGGCTGGCTGCTGCTGGTTTTCTGGGTGTTGATCGCAGCCGTCGCGGCGCCGTTGTTGCTGCCCGACCTGCGCCGCAAATTCTTCAGCGCGCCGCTGTTCAGCTGGTTCCAGAAAACCCTGCCGCCGATGTCTCAAACCGAACGCGATGCAATCGACGCCGGCACGGTGTGGTGGGACGGCGAACTGTTCAGCGGTCGCCCGGACTGGAACAAGCTGCTGTCCTATCCAAAAGCGCAACTGAGTGAAGAAGAACAGGCCTTTATCGACGGTCCGACCGAAGAACTCTGTGCCATGGTCACCGACTGGCAGATCGGGCAAGACATGGACCTGCCGCCTGAAGCCTGGACTCACATCAAGGAAAACGGCTTCTTTGCGCTGATCATTCCCAAGGAATTTGGCGGCAAGGGCTTCTCGGCCTATGCCCACTCTCAGGTAGCGATGAAACTGGCGACCCGCAGTGGCGACCTCGCGTCCACCGTGATGGTCCCCAACTCGCTTGGCCCCGCTGAACTGCTCCTGCATTACGGTACCGACGAACAACGTAACCATTACCTGCCACGACTGGCCCGCGGTGACGATATCCCGTGTTTCGCCCTGACCGGTCCGCTGGCGGGCTCCGATGCCGGCGCGATGCCCGACACCGGAGTCATCTGCAAAGGTGAATGGGAAGGCAAGGAAACCCTTGGCCTGCGCCTGAACTGGGAAAAGCGCTACATCACGCTGGGCCCGGTAGCCACCCTCCTCGGCCTGGCCTTCAAGGCCTATGACCCGGACCATTTGCTGGGCGACAAGGAAGACCTGGGCATCAGCCTGGCGCTGATCCCGACCGACACCGCCGGTGTTGAAATCGGCCGTCGTCACCTGCCGCTGGGTGCTGCCTTCATGAATGGCCCGAACTCAGGCAAGGACGTCTTCGTGCCGCTAGACTTCCTCATCGGCGGTCAGGAAATGCTCGGCAAGGGCTGGATGATGCTGATGAACTGCCTGTCGGTCGGGCGTTCGATTTCCCTGCCCGCGGTCGGCACCGGCGCAGCCAAGTTCACCAGCCTGGTGACAGGTCAGTACGCGCAGGTTCGCGAGCAGTTCAACGTTCCACTGTCGGCCTTCGAAGGTATCCAGGAAGCCATGGCGCGCATCGGCGGCAACGCCTGGATGATGGACGCCGCCCGAATGCTCACCGCCAACGCAGTGGACCTTGGCGAAAAACCGTCGGTGCTGTCGGCGATTCTCAAGTATCACCTCACCGAACGCGGTCGCGAGTGCATCAGCCACGCCATGGATGTTCATGGCGGCAAGGCGATCATCATGGGGCCGAACAACTACCTCGGTCGCAGCTGGAATGGCGCCCCCATCTTCATCACCGTGGAAGGCGCGAACATTCTCTCGCGCAACCTGATGATCTTCGGTCAGGGCGCCATTCGCTGCCATCCGTTCGTGCTGAAAGAAATGGCCCTCGCCAGTCGTGAGGACAAGGATCAGGCACTCACCGAGTTCGATGGCCTGCTGCTCAAGCACGTCGGTTTCGCCGTGAGCAATGCCGCCAGCACGCTGGTGCTGAACCTCGGCTTCGGGCACTTCGAACACGCACCCGGGAACAAGCTCAGTCAGGGTTATTTCCGCGCACTCAATCGTCAGGCCGCCGCGTTCGCCATGCTCGCCGACCTCAGCATGATGCTGCTGGGCGGTGAACTGAAACGTCGCGAACGCCTGTCGGCGCGTCTTGGGGATGTACTCAGCAACATGTACCTCGCCTCCGCTGCGCTCAAGCGTTACCACGACCTCGATTCGCCGGAACACATGGCGCCGCTGTTTACCTGGGCCATGGAAGAAAGCCTTGGCCAGTCGGAACGTGCGCTGGATGAGTTGCTGAGCAACTTCCCGAACAAGGTGCTGGGTTGCCTGCTGCGGGTGATCGTGTTCCCGTTCGGCCGTCGTCACAAAGGGCCATCGGACAAACTTGGCGCCGAAGTCGCCGCCGTGATTGGCCGCGCCAAGGGCGATCCAACCCTCGAAGAGCTGCTCGGCGGTTGCTACCGTCCGCAATCGGCGGACGACGCGGTCGGTGCCCTGCAACATGCCTGCAACCTGTTGAGCGCGGCGCAGCCGTTGCAGAAAAAACTGCACGTGGCGCTCAAAAGTGGTCAGGTCAAACCGACGGCCGGCGAACACGTCATCGATGCGGCGCTGGAGGCCGGCGTGTTGCAAGCAGTGGAAGCGCAGACCCTGCGTGAAGCCGAAACAGCGCGGCGCAAGGTGATTGATGTCGATGATTTCGACAAAGACGAACTCGCGCTGGCCGACGGAAAGGTCCGCTGATCCTGTAAAAAGGGGCGTGGGGGCTTTATACTCCCGCGCCCGTTTTGCTCTTGAGGACTTATCTCGTGTCCAACGTCGTTGCCGATCATCTTGTCTTGCTCGACCACCTGCGCAGCATACTGGTCGCCGTAGGTGAGGCCGAACAGGTTCCCGAAGAAAGCCATGCCTTGTTTCTGGAGCGTTTCGACGAACTGCGTGCATTGCTGCCGGTCGACCCGATCGAAAGCCAATACCTGGGCCAGGACATTCTGTGCCAGGTAATCACCCGCTACCCGCAAATTGCCCACCTGGTCCCGCGCGACCTGCTGTGGTACTTCGCCGGCGACTGCCTGCATTACATGCCCGATGATGAAATCGACTTGTACCAGGCACTGGAAGAACGTCGCTTCGAAGCCGAACAGAACGACGAACCGTTCGACTGGAATCAGGAAAAACAGCTGCTGGCGATGTCGAACGACGAGCCGAAGCACTGATTCCCGGCTGGAAATGCTAAAGGCCCGCATGGTTATTCATGCGGGCCTTTTTTTTGTAGCATTTCCGAGGACGCCTTCGCGGGCAAGCCTCGCTCCTACAGGTTGTCCGCGATCCCTGTAGGAGCGAGCGGTGCGGCGATCCGACTTGCCCGCGAAGGCGTCCCTTAAAGCAACCCATCACTCTCGGGCAACTCATATTCCGCCGCGACCTTACCCAGCTTCCCCGGCTTGCTCAGGGTCGGCTCCTTCTCCAGGCACTCCACCAGATAATCAATAAACACCCGCAACTTCGGCGGTAAATAGCGTGTCGGCGAATGCAGCAACCAGGCGCCGCCGTGGTAGGACGCAAGGAAGGTCCAGTCCGGCAACACCTGCACAATCAACCCCTGTTCCAGCGCATAACGCGCCGTGAAATACGGCAGGCTGCCAATCCCGATGTGCTGCAACACTGCGCCCAGTCGCACGCCCGTGTGATTCGCCGCATACCGGCCGCGGACACCGACCGTCACAGCCTTGGTGCCTTTCTTGAATTTCCAGCGCGCATCGCTCGGGGTTTCGCCCAGGTAGATGCAGCTGTGGTTGAGCAAGTCATGGGGATGCGTCGGCGTGCCATGTTCGGCCAGGTATTGCGGCGTAGCGCAGAGCAAATGGTCGATGGTCAGCAATTGCCGCCCGACCAACCCGGCGGGTGGTCGATCGGTGATACGGATCGCCAGATCAACGTGGTCGTCGATCAGGTCCACCTGCCGGTCCTCAAGCAACAGTTCCACATCCACTTTGGGATAACGGCGCAGAAATTCCGGCATATGCGGGTGAATCACAAATCGACCGACCGCCTTGGGCACGCTGACCCTTATCAGCCCTTCCGCTTCATGGGTGAACTGCCCGCTGATTTCCATCACCGACTTGGCCGCACTGACCATCTCCTGGCAGCGCTTGAACACCTCTTCGCCACCGTCACTCAAGCGCAGTTTGCGCGTGGTTCGCTGCAGTAAACGCGTGGCCAGCGCCTTTTCCAGACGAGAAATGCTGCGACTCACCGCCGAGGGTGAAGACCCCAGCTGGCGGGCCGCTTCGGAAAAGCTGCCGGTCTCGACAACCTTGACGAAGATCGCCATTTCACCCAGCAACGGCAGTGGAAGATTTATGCTCACAGCGCAACAGTCCTTTGATGTTTGAACGGATTATCACGCAATTCCACGCTTCATATAATAAAAACAGAAACTTTAATGAGGACATGGAATATGACGCTTCGCCTCTTTTTCCATAGTGATGACCTCAAGGCCAATGTGGAAGTCCTGGATTGCACGCCCCAGGAGAACGAGTTTGCGGTGGTGCTGCGCGCCACCTTGTTTCACCCTCAAGGTGGCGGTCAGCCTTGCGATACCGGCTGGATCGGCGAAAGCCAGGTCCTGCGCGTGGTGCAGGACCCGGACCGGATCATTCATTTTGTCGACCAACCGGTGAAGCTCGGCATGACGCAGATTCGGGTTGACGAGCAACGTCGCCAGTTCAATTCGCGCATGCATTCGGCCGGTCACCTGATCGGCCATTTTGTCCAGGCGCTAGGCTGGATGCCGATCAAGGCTCATCACTGGCCGGGCGAAGGACGCGTGCAATTCAAACCGGCAGAGTCGGCAAAAGAGGTCGAGGCCGAGATGATTCAGCACGCCATCGAGCAATGGGTTGCCCAGGATCTGCCACGTCTGACGTCGATGCGCGAAGGCGCCCGGGAAATTGGTTTCGGTGAACTGCCCGCCTACGGCTGCGGCGGCACCCATGTACGTAGCCTGAAGGATTTGGGCACGGTCACGATCGCTTCCCTTTCACTGAAAAAGGGAACGCTGTCAGTCCACTACAGCGTGGATTGAGCTTTCGGGCGATGGCGTCCCCGTCATCGCCTGACGCCCGGGGGAGCCCGCGTTCGCGGGTTCTGTTGACTATCTGATAGATGGACCTAAGACATGATGCTTGACGTCGAGCGTCTCGATGAGACGTGCATAAAAAAACTGGCCAACGAAGAAGTCCTCGCCATCCGCGTCAAAGGCCTGCTGCCCCAGCCGCTGGCGATTCAGATTGGCGACAAGATCCTCGCTCCGGGTTTCGAAGGCTATATCAATGCGCCGAGCATCGGTCGCATCGGCATGGCGTTTTATGAGGCGGAAAACCAGCCGCTGCTGATCGAAGATTATTTCGAGCATGCCTCGCGCAACATCGCGGAGTTGCGTAAACGATGCGCCCCCTACTCGTCCCCGGTCGACACCCTGCGCTGCATGCTCGATGAGTCCTGGCCGGCAGGTGCGCATCTGGAGAATCTCTACGGACGCAAAATGTATGTCGGGCTGTCCCGCGTGGTGAAACCGGGTGTGTGCTTCCTCGCCCATCACGACATTTTCGCCAAGGACGCCCCCGACAGTTACCAGGCCAGAAGCCTGGAAGCGCAGTTCGCCTGCAATGTTTACCTGAACATGCCGACCGAGGGCGGCGCGCTGCAGATGTGGGACCACGACATTTCTCCGGATCAATTCGATGAAATGCGTGGCGACAGCTACGGCATCGACCCGGCCCTGCTCGGCACTCCGACCCTGGAGATTCGTCCTGAGCCGGGGGATTTCATCATGTTCAATTCGCGCTGCATGCACTCGGTAACGCCGGGCGTGGCGGATCCGCGGTTGAGCCTTTCGTTCTTTGTCGGCTATCGCGGCAATGCTTCACCCCTTACTTTCTGGAGTTGAAATGCTTTCGAATTACCTGGGCGAGTTCCTGGCGCTGGCGACCATTCACTTTCTGGCTGTAGTTGCACCGGGACCGGACTTCGCGGTCACCATCCGCCAGAGTGTGCGTTTCGGCCGACTGGTCGGGATCTGCACGGCCCTGGGCATCGGTGCGGGGATTTCCGTGCATGTGCTTTACACCCTGCTTGGCGTCGGCGCGTTGATGCACACGACGCCCTGGTTGTTGACCGTGGCCAAGGTGGTGGGCGGCGCTTACATTTTGTACCTCGGTGTCAGCTTGCTGCGCAGTAAACCCAAGTCGGTGCTTGAAGGTGAAAAAGTCAGCGATGAGCCGGTCGTCGAGCAAACGCTGCTGAAGGCGTTCACCACCGGTTTTCTGACCAACGCGACCAACCCCAAGGCAACGCTGTTTTTCCTGGCGATTTTCACCACGATCATCAGCGCCACCACACCCTTGAAGATCCAGGCGCTGTATGGGGTGTGGATGTGTTTTGTGAACGCGCTGTGGTTTGTGATCGTCGCGTTGTTCTTTTCCAGCGCCCGGGTGCGATTGCTGTTCATGCGCATGGGGCATTGGTTCGAACGCACCATGGGGGTGATTCTGATCCTGTTCGCCGGACGCCTGATCCTGTCGATGTAAAACCACCTGAAACGCAAAAGGCCCGTTCAGTCAGACTGACGGGCCTTTTTCATTTCTGCGCCGCTTTCGCATTTCTGTGCGACAGATCCCACTTCAGGGCTCCCGCAACACTCCGTTACAGTGTTAGGTTGGAAACGTTTCTGTCTTATCGATCAGAAACTTCTCACAAACTGCCTGCAAAGGAATGCCCTCAGCAATGAATTTCTCACTCAAGCACCTGGCTGCGTCAACCCTGATTCTGGCCAGCCTTTCGTCGTTCACCCTGACAGCGCACGCCAACATCACGCAGCAACAGAGCGCGGCGATCCTCAAAACCTTCAGTGACAAATCGGTTACGGATTTCAGGCAGTTCCTGGGAGGTCTGGCCAAGAGCGACCTCGGCAAAACCGCCAAGCTCGGCCCGGCCATCAGCGCCTTCCTCGACAACAAGACCCTTACGCCAGAACAGCAGAACGAAATCCATCGCCTGCTTGGCCTCTACGCACGGGTTAAATACGGCGCCGCTGCCACCGAGACCTTGCGCGAGCTGGTGGCCATCCCGACTTTCCGCGTGGACGGCGTTGACCAGCACGACAATCCCGAATTCATCAAGATCGCCGAGAAGATCAAGGGTCTGGCCCAGGGGTTCAACCTGAACTTCCGCAACATCGACAATCGCGTCTATGAAATCTCCCTTGAAGGCAGCAGCGATGAAGTCGTGGGCATTCATGCGCATGCCGACGTAGTGCCGGTGACGCCGGAGAACTGGGTCCTGAAAGACGGCACCAAACTCGATCCGTTCAAGGTCACCCTGATCGGTGACCGCATGTATGGCCGCGGCACCGAGGATGACAAGAACGGCATCGTGGTGGCGCTTTATGCAATGAAGATCATCAAGGAAGAGAAGCTGCCACTGGCGCGAAATTTCAAGCTGCTGGTCGACACCACTGAAGAAACCACCGGCGACGCCATCCCTTATTACTTCGAACACAACCCGACGCCCAACTACAACCTGGCGCTGGATGGTGGCTACCCGGTGGTGATTGCCGAGAAAGGCTATGGCACCGTGATGGCCAACTTTGCCAAGCGCAAGGCTGAGGGCACGGGCGCCGAAATCATCTCGATGACCGGCGGCATGGCCACCAACCAGATTCCGTCGACATCGGTCGTCACCCTTTTGACTGAGAAACCTGCTGAATTGGCCGCCAGCCTGCAGAAGGCCGGCGCCGATTATGCCAAAAGCAATGGCGGCAACTTCGACGTCACCGCCAAGGTCGATGGCATGGACGTCAAGCTGACGGTCACCGGCGTTTCCGCCCACTCCTCCGAGCCAGAGTCCGGCGTCAACCCGGTGGCTAGAATGTTGGTTTTCATCAATAGACTGGACGGCAAGGTCGCGCTCAAGCACAACCACATCACCGACGCCGCCCGTTATGCGGCGGACAACTGGGGCCTGGATTACCTGGGTGGCAAATTGGGGGTTGGTTTTTCCGATGCCTTCATGGGACCGCTGACCGCTTCCCTGACCTATGTCGCCATGGATGACAAAACCTTCAAGCTCGCGGTCAACCTGCGGGTGCCGAAGGGCAAGTCCCCGGAAACCCTCAAGGCCGAAATCGCCGACAAGCTGGACGCCTGGAGCAAGAAGACCGACGTTGCGGTGGCCTTCGACTACTCGATCGCCGAACCGATGTACCGCAATCCAGAAGGTGAATGGGTCAAGGCCTTGCTCGCCGTGGCCAGCGAAAACCTGGGCATGGAACACAAGTACGGCACCTCCGCTGGCGCCACCTCGGTGCACGAACTGCCTAATGGCGTGCAATTCGGCCTGGCCCGACCTGAGGTCAAGTACACAGGCCATACCGACAATGAGTTCAAGACGGTCGACCAGTTCCTGCTGGACCTGCAGATCGTGACGGAGATGATGGGGCGCATCGGGCAGTTGCCGAAACTCTGATCGCTTTGTCGGGCCCGCTGTTCTGGCGGGTCCGATGCGTTCATCGTCTAGATTCCAGCACCCACAAAAAAAGGACCTTGAGGTCCTTTTTTATGGATCACGCACAAACAAAAACGCCGCTCATTGCTGAGCGGCGTTTTCGTTAAATATGGAGCGGGAAACGAGACTCGAACTCGCGACCCCGACCTTGGCAAGGTCGTGCTCTACCAACTGAGCTATTCCCGCAAATGGCGTCCCCTAGGGGACTCGAACCCCTGTTACCGCCGTGAAAGGGCGGTGTCCTAGGCCACTAGACGAAGGGGACACGCTAACTGAAACACATGGTGTGTATTTCAGTGCCCAAATCCGCATCCGAAGATGTCGGCTCTGGCTTCACTCAGCCCTGCCCGAAAGCAACGCTGCTTAAAATTGGAGCGGGAAACGAGACTCGAACTCGCGACCCCGACCTTGGCAAGGTCGTGCTCTACCAACTGAGCTATTCCCGCATTGGCGTCCCCTAGGGGACTCGAACCCCTGTTACCGCCGTGAAAGGGCGGTGTCCTAGGCCACTAGACGAAGGGGACACACGTACAACATTCACTTCCTACCGCGTTTCGCTGTGTGCTTTACGCTGTAAGTGGCGCGCATTCTATGGATGGATTGAAGGGTCGTCAACCCCCAGATATAAATTTATTTAAATCAATGACTTCGCCCCGCTTTCAGCAGGTATTCCGGCTTTTCCGCCTGTTGACCTTTGGCGACTATATTCTGGCAACCACCAAGACGTTATAGTCCGCCGCCGAAGATGATGGCAATGTGATCCACCTTTGCCAGCATTTATATATGTCGAACCACGGCCGATATAAAGACAGCCACAACCGATTCAACTCGTCGAGCGGCCCTATGCGCCCAAATGCCAAGCCACTACACTCGATCGCGAACCCTATAAAGAGGTCTTACCGGTGACACCACTCATGATCACCCTGCTAGTCGTAGCCGGGATCGCACTATTGATCGCCATTGGCTACATGAACCATGTGGTGGAAAACAACAAGCTGGAAAAGGCCCGTACCAAGGTTGAACTCAACGACCGCTTGCGTCGCTGCGGCGAAATCACCGAGACCTTCCCCGGCCAGCTGATGACACCGGCGCTCAAACTGCTGTTGACCCGTCTGGAACTCAACGTCTGCCAGCGTTTGCTTAACCTGGAAAAAACCAGCTCCAACCTCAGGGCGCGGATCACCGAACTGGAAGCCCTGGCCGCTCAGGGTGAATCGATCCCGGTCAACAACCCGCCGGCACCGATCCAGACCGAAGCCAAGGCCAAGGACGTGCGTTTCCTGCTCGAAGCCCTGCACGGCCAAATCACCCGCGCAGCGCAGGACGGCTACCTGCCGACCAACGAAGCCAAGCGCTGGATCCGCGAAGTGCGCCACATTCTGGTGCTGCTGCACATCGAGTTCTTCAACAACCTCGGCCAGCACTGCCTGCAACAAAACCAGCCAGGCCAGGCCCGCCTCGCCTTCGAACGCGGCGTGCAATACCTGCGTAAACAGCAGGAACCGCAGGTCTACGCCGAACAGCTCGAATACCTGGAAAAACTCCTGGCCCGCGCCAACGCCATGGTGATGGACAACATCGCTGCCGTTGAAAGCGAGACCAACCAGTTGAACGCCGGCCTCAAGGAAGTAGAAGCTGATGCGGACTGGAAGAAAAAAGTGATCTACGACTGATCAGGAGAGCAAAAAGAAGCCACCGCGAGGTGGTTTTTTTTTGAGTTGGATTTGGTGGGTGAGTACTGCCGGGGAAGATGGGTTGGCTGGCAGGCCGCCATCGCCGGCAGGCCAGCTCTCACAAGGGGATGAGTACATCTGAGAGAGATTGGTCGGCTGGCGGGCCGCCAAGGTCAAGGTCAAGATCAAAAGATCGCAGCCTCGTTGCACTCGACAGCTCCTACAGGGGCGGTGAACACCCGAAGCTTTTCACCACTCAACAGGCCGAGCGTTAGCTCGCCTGCAGCTCTTGATCTTGATCTGCCCGCCCTATATCGGGAGGCTGAGTGGAGGTGTTCATCCGGGGAGTGGCGCGCAGCGCCGTTCGACGCAGTCGAACACGCTGCATGCAGGTCGTCGCGAAGCAGACCGTAGGGCAGTGTCCCCGGATGGATACCGGAGCGAAGGAACGCCGAGCCTTAGCGAGGGGCCGGACGCTTGGGGCGAAGACCTTTGCTTCCTTTGGGGCGTTTGCCAAAGGGAGTCGCTGTAAGAGCGAAACCGCAAGCCGCCGTTACCGCAGAAATGGATATGTACACCTGAAAGAACATGGTCGGCTATCAGGCCGCCTTCGCGGGCAAGCCTCGCTCCTACAGTAGCTGTGGGTAGCAGATCAGAGCCGAAAGTGCCCGACCATCCCCTTCAACTCAACCCCCAACTGCGCCAGCTCAATACTCGACGCCGCATTCCCCTGCATCGCCAACGAAGACTGATCCGCACTCGCACGGATACTCGTCACACTGCGATTAATCTCCTCGGCCACCGAACTCTGCTCCTCCGCTGCCGCCGCAATCTGCTGGTTCATCTGCTGAATCAACGACACCGCCGCCGCAATACTCCCCAGCGCACTCTCAGTCTGCAACGCATCACTCACCGCCAGCTTCACCAACTCACCACTGTTCTGAATCTGCTGCACCGACGACTGCGCTGCCGAGCGCAAGGCACTCACCAGACGCTCAATCTCCTCGGTCGATTGCTGAGTACGCTTGGCCAGCGCCCGAACCTCATCCGCCACAACCGCAAAACCCCTGCCCTGCTCGCCAGCCCGTGCCGCCTCGATGGCCGCATTCAGCGCCAACAGATTGGTTTGCTCGGCGACGCTCTTGATCACACTCAACACCGTGCCGATGTTCTGGATTTCCGCACTCAAGCTCTCGATGCTCGAACTGGCCGACGTCGCCGAGTCCGCCAACTGCTCGATCCGCGCCATGCTCTGACGCACCACCTGCTGACCACTTTCAACCTTACCGTCCGCGGTTTGCGCCGCCTGAGCGGCTTCCTCCGCGTTACGCGCAACATCGTGCACCGTTGCCGTCATCTGATTCATCGCCGTAGCGACCTGCTCGGTTTCTTCCTTCTGGCTGCTGACCTCCAGGTTGGTCTGCTCGGTCACCGCCGACAACGAATGCGCCGAACTCGCCAATTGCTCGATGCCGGCCTGCAAACCGCTGACGATAGTGCTCAACCCCGCTCCCATCTGTTGCATGGCCTGCATCAACTGGCCGATCTCGTCACGGCGCGTCACTTCAACCGTCGCACTCAAATCACCCGCAGCAATCTGCTGCGCAACACGGATCACACTGCGCAGCGGTGCCACGATCAACCGGGTAATCACCCACGCCGCAATCAACCCGACCAGCAACGCCAGCGCTGAAGAGCCGATGATCAGCATCGAGTTCTTTTTCAACTCGGCCTGCATCGACTGGTCTTCGGCTACATAGGCCTGATCGACACGCTCCACCACTTGCGCAGCACGCTGGTGCAACTGCTCGTAGACGGTTTTTTCCTGGGCCAGCAGACCGGTGTACTCGGCCAGTTTCTCGCTGAAACTGTTGATGTGACCCGCCACTTCATTGAGAACGGTCTGATAGCCCTCATCCTTGACCGTGGTTTTCAACTGCTCGGCCTGAACCTGCGCCTGATCAGCCTGCTCGATCTTGCCCTGTCCAGCGCTGTCATCGCCCTTGCGGCTCTGGTCCAGACGCATACGCGCTTCGTTCATGGCCTGCAACATCAGCCGTGAAACCTGGCTGACCTGATTGGCTTGCTCGATGAACTGCCCACCGTCCTTGCCTTCGGATTCCTTCAAGGTATAGGCGCCGTCATCGGCAAGTCCCGCTTGCAGGACATCAAGGTTATTGGCCACGCTGGACACCGACCAACTGGCCATTTCCAGGGCCAGGTCCTTGGCCTGGCTCAGCGAGACGAACTCGTCGAACGCCTTGCGATAAGCCCCCAGGGACTGCTCGACGTCATTCATCACCGGCACGTTGGCCGCTGACTCAGCCTTGAGCTGCGTCGCCAGGGCGATCAGGCCGTCCACGCCCTCGTGCAGGGCATCGACGGTTTTCGGGTTGCCGTGCAGGGCGTACTCCTGCTCAAGCAGTCGCACCTTGAGCAAACCGCTGTTGAGCGACGACATCTGCTTGAGCCCGTCGAAGCGATGACTGATGGTTTGCAGGGACCAAACGCCGATGGCTGCCACCAGGGCCGTCAGCAGCAGCACCAATACAAACCCGACACCCATTTTTTTTGCCATACCGAGGTTGGCAAAACGTCCTTGCACGGCCGAAATCATTGCACTTAGTCCCCTGACATAGTCTGTTGACGCAGATTCGCAATGGGCATACGCCAGCACAAGTCTCTGGCGTCGGAATAATGGCAAAAAGCTACGCTCACGTCGTTTTCAGAACGTTTTAGGTCGATTCGCAGCGGTTGCCTGAAAAAAAGCCCGTGCACGAGGATCGCAGGCATAAGCCACGTTGATGCGCTGCCAGTCACTGGCCTGTCCCCCTGGACTGAAGGCCGTGGCAGAAGACAGCAGCACACCGAAGCGCCGGGCCTGTTTGCGCACCTGAGCGTAGTCGGACATGCGCGATCGCGCCCAGATGAACAGGCCGCCGGCCGGCTTGCCGAAAACCTCCCATTCGGCGTCTTCGAGCACTTGCAGCGCTGCCTCCCTGTCCATGTTCAAACGCTGGCGCTGACGCTGGACCAATTTGCGGTACGCGCCGCTGGCCAACAGGCAAGCCAGCACCGACTCGCAGAACCTTGAGGCGCCCATGCTGCTGATCATCTTGACCTCGGCCAGTCGCGATATAACCCCTTCATTGGCCACGACGAAGCCGACACGCAATGAACTGCTGAGGGTTTTCGAGTAGCTGCCGACGTAGATCACGTTGTCATCGATACCCAACGCAGCGAGGCGAGTACCGGGGCCGCCGTGCAAATCCGCATAGACGTCATCTTCAACCACCAGCACGCCATGGGTTTTGGTCAGATGCAAAACCTCTTGCGCCACTGCGGGCGTCAGGCAGCTGCCCGTCGGGTTGTGATAAAAGCTGTTGATGAACAACGCGCGGGGCCTGTGTTTCACCAATAGGGCTTCAAGTTGCGCCGTATCGGGCCCTCGCGGGGTGCGCGACACCTCGATCATCGTCACGCCGTGCAATCTGAGCAGGTCAAACAATAGTGGATACCCCGGGCTTTCCACCACCACGCAATCACCCGGTTTGAGCAAGGTGCGCACGATCAGGTCGAGCCCCTGACTGGCACCTGCAGTGGTCAGGATACGATTTTCGTCCACCTCGATACCGAGCTGTCCAAGGCGTTTGAGAAACTGCAGGCGCAAGGCAGGCAAACCCCGTGACGTGCTGTAGTTGAACAAACCGGCCATGTCGGTGCGGCTGACCTGACGAATCGCGTAGCTCAGGTCGTCCGTTTCGCGCCAGCTTTCGGGCAACCCACCACAGCCCAGCTTGAGTTCGCCCGAGAGCCCGCCCTGCTGCACTTCCGCCCCTTCGAACCAAGGGCAATCCTGCTGTTCCGAAACGGCCACCGCCGGCGTGGCGACAATGAAACCGGCGCCATGCCGCGAGGCCAGAATGCCTTGAGTCACCAGCCGCTCACAGGCTTCGACGACGCTGGATTGACTGAGCAGATTGACCCGCGCGATGTGCCGCGCAGAAGGTAAACGCGTTCCTGGCAGCACCTCGCTCTGACGGAGCCAGACGGCCAACGCGTCGACGATTTGCTGCACGACCGGCACCAATGCCTGTCGATCGATTCTCAATTCCATGAGCAAGCAAACTCCTGTCCATTTGCGGGAAACAGTTAATCACAGGTCTGCTGGATCGGATGTGCGACAACGCCGCCAAAACCCTCGGTTCTAACCCTTTGAAACACAATGTTCGCCGCTTTCACGGAACCATGAAAAAGCCCGCATGGATGCGGGCTTTTTCCTACGCTGCAAAACCTTGTTTGTCAGAACGCCGTGACACCACCGTCCACGGCCAGGGAGTGACCCGTGGTGAATGCCGCACCATCGCTGCACAGGTACAACACCGCGCTGGCGATTTCCTCGACCTTGCCGATGCGGCCGACCGGGTGCATGGCGTTAGCAAACTCGCCCTTCTTCGGGTCCGCTTCATAGGCACGACGGAACATGTCGGTGTCGATCACCGCCGGGCAGACCGCGTTCACACGAATCTTCTTCTTGGCGTATTCGATCGCCGCGGACTTGGTCAGACCGATCACCGCGTGTTTGGAAGCCGCATAGATGCTCATCTTCGGCGCCGCACCGAGACCCGCCACGGAAGCGGTGTTGACGATCGCGCCGCCGCCCTGGGCCAGCAGCAACGGCAACTGGTACTTCATGCACAGCCAGACGCCTTTGACGTTGACGCCCATGATCGCGTCGAACTCATCGATCGTGCCTTCCGCCAGTTTGCCTTTCTCGATTTCGATGCCGGCATTGTTGAAGGCATAGTCCAGACGGCCGTAGGTATTCACCACCTCGTCCATCAGATTTTTTACATCGCTTTCCAGCGTGACGTTGCACCGCACGAAGGTCGCTTCGCCACCCGCCGTACGAATCAGTGCCACAGTGCCTTCGCCCCCGGCCGTGTCCATGTCGGCCACCACCACTTTCAACCCTTCAGCGGCGAATGCCTGGGCGGTCGCGCGGCCGATACCGTTGGCTGCGCCGGTCACCACTGCGACCTGGCCGGAAAACGTCATGCTCATTGTTATGCCCTCAAAGAGAAGAATGCGGGGGATCGCGTGTTCCCAGTCTAGCCACAGGGGCAGGTGACACGGCAGCACTATCAGAAGCCCGGTTGGGCAACCATGAGTTGCAGTGATAGAACGGCGGCACTGACTATCACTGCACTGGATCGACGTGCATTCGCCGCATCAGCCAAACTTGCGGCATCGATCATGAAGGGCTATCAACAAAGCTTCATTCATCTTGAGTGCCTGTCATGACTTCCCAGACCAATCGCCAGTTCCTGCTCGCCAAACGTCCGGTGGGCGCGGCTACCCGCGAGACCTTTACCTATCAAGAAGTGCCAGTCGGCGAACCGGCTGCGGGTCAGATCCTGGTCAAAAACGAATACCTGTCCCTGGACCCGGCCATGCGTGGCTGGATGAACGAGGGCAAATCCTACATTCCGCCGGTCGGTATCGGCGAAGTCATGCGCGCATTGGGTGTAGGCAAAGTCATTGCCTCGAACAATCCCGGCTTCGCGGTTGGGGATTACGTCAACGGGGCCTTGGGCGTGCAGGATTACTTCCTCGGCGAACCGCGAGGTTTCTACAAGGTCGATCCGACACTGGCACCGCTGCCGCGTTACCTGTCCGCGCTGGGCATGACCGGGATGACCGCCTACTTCGCGCTGCTCGATGTCGGCGCACCGAAGGAAGGTGACACCGTGGTGCTGTCGGGTGCGGCCGGTGCAGTCGGCAGCATTGCCGGGCAGATCGCCAAGATCAAAGGCTGCCGCGTGATCGGCATTGCGGGCGGCGCAGACAAGTGCAAATTCCTGATCGACGAACTGGGGTTTGATGGCGCCATCGACTACAAGAACGAAGACGTGCATGCCGGCCTCAAGCGTGAATGCCCGAAAGGTGTCGATGTGTATTTCGATAACGTCGGCGGCGATATTCTAGACGCGGTGCTGGGTCGCCTGGCCATGAAAGCGCGTGTGGTGATCTGCGGCGCGATCAGCCAGTACAACAACAAAGAAGCGGTCAAAGGCCCGGCCAACTACCTGTCGTTACTGGTCAACCGCGCACGGATGGAAGGCTTCGTGGTGATGGATTACGCCGCGCAGTTCGCCGCCGCCGGGCAGGAAATGGCCGGCTGGATGGCCAAGGGGCAGCTCAAGAGCAAGGAAGACATTGTTGAAGGGCTGGAGACGTTCCCGGAGACGCTGATGAAGTTGTTCAGCGGCGAGAATTTCGGGAAGTTGGTTCTGAAGGTTTAAAAGCTTCGCGGGCAAGCCTCGCTCCTACAGGTACGGTGGTGCCCTTGTAGGAGCGAGGCTTGCCCGCGAATGGTTTGAGCAGTCGCCGCTTAAGCCAGTTCGGCGACTACGGCAGCCAACGCCTTGGCCGGATCCGCCGCCTGGCTGATCGGGCGACCAATCACCAGGTAATCGGAACCGGCATCCAGCGCCTGACGCGGGGTCAGGATACGGCGCTGATCGTCCTGGGCGCTGCCCGCCGGGCGGATCCCCGGGGTCACCAGTTGCAGCGACGGGTGCGCCGATTTCAGGGCCTGGGCTTCCAGGGCCGAGCACACCAGACCGTCCATTCCGGCTTTTTCCGCCAGTGCAGCCAAGCGCAGCACCTGCTCCTGCGGCTCGATGTCCAGGCCGATACCAGCCAGATCTTCACGCTCCATACTGGTCAGCACGGTCACGCCGATCAACAGCGGTTTGGGGCCGGTACGCTGATCGAGCACTTCGCGGCAGGCAGCCATCATGCGCAGACCGCCGGAGCAATGCACATTGACCATCCACACGCCCATTTCCGCCGCAGCCTTTACCGCCATGGCGGTGGTGTTCGGGATGTCGTGGAACTTGAGGTCCAGGAACACTTCGAAACCCTTGTCACGCAGGGTGCCGACGATTTCCGAGGCGCAGCTGGTGAACAGTTCCTTGCCTACTTTGACCCGGCACAGCTTCGGATCCAACTGGTCGGCCAGCTTCAGTGCGGCGTCACGGGTGGGGAAATCCAGGGCGACGATGATAGGAGTCTGGCAGACGGACATGTGCGGGCTCTCAGGCAGGACGAAATCGGCGCGCATTGTAGCGGAACCAGCGCCACTGCGGGACCCGATGATCGGTAAATCGTCCCGAAGACTCAAGCAAGCCTAGCCCCTGCACCGATTGTGTCGAGTTCGATACACACACGACACGCCCACAACATCCTTGCTCACTACCCTCGGCAGCCGCAACACGTCCTTACAGCACTTCCAGCCTGCGGGCTGGACGCCTATGCTGGAACCACAACCTCGCAGCCCATCTTTGTGGTTGGCAGCCTACCTGGCAGATGAACGCACGCATGCACAGCACCCCAGCACCTCTGAACGACGATCAAAAAGCACCCGCTGACGACAAACGCTGGAGCATTCGCGCCCTGATCGTCGACGATGACGTCCCGATCCGCGAACTGATGATCGACTATCTGGCCCGCTTCAACATTCACGCCAGCGGCGTCACCGATGGCGCCGCCATGCGCCTGGCGCTGCAAGCGGAGCATTTCGACGTGGTGGTGCTCGACCTGATGCTGCCCGGCGAAGACGGGTTGTCGCTGTGCCGATGGCTGCGGGCCGAGTCGGACATTCCGATCCTGATGCTCACCGCCCGCTGCGAACCGACCGACCGGATCATCGGCCTGGAACTGGGCGCCGACGACTACATGGCCAAGCCCTTCGAACCGCGAGAACTGGTCGCGCGGATTCAGACCATTCTGCGTCGAGTGCGCGACGATCGTACCGAACAGCGTGCGAATATTCGCTTCGACAACTGGCGCCTGAACAGCGTGCTGCGCCAATTGATCGCCGCCGATGGCCTGGTGGTGCCGCTGTCCAACGCCGAATTCCGCCTGCTCTGGGTGTTCATCGAACGTCCGCGTCGGGTGCTCAGCCGCGAACAACTGCTGGACGCCGCCCGTGGTCGTTCGATTGAAGCGTTTGATCGCAGCATCGACCTGCTGGTCTCGCGCCTGCGCCAGAAGCTCGGCGATGACCCGAAAGCCCCGCAGTTGATCAAGACCGTTCGCGGTGAGGGTTACCTGTTCGACGCGAGAGACATCGGCTGATGCGGGCGCGCTTCGATACGCTGTTCGGCCGCCTGTTTGGCGTGCTGCTGCTGGCGATCATCCTCGCGCACCTGTTGGCGTTTGCCTGGTTTCATCATTACGGCCCCCCGCCGCCACCGCCGCCACCGGAGTTTTCCGAAGGCATGGATGGACAGCGTCCACCGATGGACCCGCGCTTCGAAAACCGGCCACCGCGGCCATGGTTTGGCGGACCGTTAGTGCCGCTGACGTTCCAGTTTGTCTCGCTGATCATCGCCGCCTGGTACGGCGCCAAACTGCTCAGCCGGCCGATCCAGCGCTTGAGTGACGCCGCCGAGCGCTTGAGCGAAAACCTCGACAGTCCGCCGCTGGGTGAGTCCGGCCCACGGGAAGCGCGGCAGGCGGCCCACACCTTTAACCTGATGCAGAAACGCATTATCGAACAGGTGCAGCAGCGCTCGCGGATGCTCGGCGCGGTGTCCCACGACCTGCGCACACCGCTCTCTCGCCTCAAACTGCGGCTGGAGCAGATCGAGGACGACAAGCTGCAGGGCCAGATGCGCCAGGACCTGGACGACATGATCAGCATGCTCGACGCCACCCTCACCTATTTGCACGAACAGCGCACCAGCGAAGCCGGGCAATGGATGGATGTGCAGGCGCTGGTGGAATCCTTGAGTGAAAACGCCCAGGACCAGGGCGCCGACGTCCAGGCCAGCGGCCACTGCACGCCGCTGCAAGTGCAGCCGATGGCCTTGCGCTCGTGCATCAATAATCTGCTGGATAACGCCCTGCGCTATGCCGGGCATGCGCGGATCACCCTCGAAGACAACCGCGAGCAACTGGTGATCCGAGTCATCGACCACGGTCCGGGTATTGCGGCGGACAAACGTGAAGCGGTGTTCGAGCCGTTCTTTCGGCTGGAGGGTTCGCGCAACCGCAACTCGGGCGGCGTCGGCCTGGGCATGACCATTGCTCGCGAAGCGGCGGAACGGCTGGGTGGGCAGTTGAGCTTGGAAGAAACCCCCGGCGGCGGCCTGACCGCCGTCATCCGCCTGCCCCGCACCTGAACCACCCCCAAATCCATTGTGGGAGCGGGCTTGCTCGCGAAGAGGGTGTGTCAGTCAATATCAATGTCGACTGACACTCCCTCTTCGCGAGCAAGCCCGCTCCCACAAGATCCGAATCTGGCCGGGGACTTGTGTGCCACTCGGTACAAACCTCACACACCCACGACACCTTGCCCCTTGACGCTGCATAAGCCGGTGCACCCGCCGGTTTTCCATTCCAGGGAGTGAGTCCAATGATTGGTAGCGTCAGCAATTACACGAGCTATACCAGCACCAGCAGCACCTCAACCAACAGTGCCCGCAGTCAGCAATTCCAGAAAGAGCTGTTCGCCAAACTCGACAGCAACAGCGACGGCGCGGTGGATCAGGACGAGCTCAAAAGCGCCCTGTCGCAGAAAACCGACGACGGTCTTCTGGTTAGCCTGAGCAAGAACTTTGGCGATCTGGACAGTGACGACAGCGGCAGCCTGAGTAGCGAAGAAATGGCCGCGATGGCGCCCCCTCCGCCACCGCCACATGACCAGGCTCCGAACACTGAACTGGCCGACGCACTGATCAGCGCCCTGGACGCCGACGGTGACGGCGCCATCAGCAGCGACGAATTGAGCAACGGTCTGAGCAACGCTGGCAGCAGTGCCGACAGCACAGAAATCTTCTCGGCGCTGGACAAGAACCAGGACGGCACCGTCAGCAAGGACGAACTCGCCGCCAGCCTCGCCCCGCCGCCACCGCCACCACAGCAGGTGTCCAGCGAAGAATTGTTCAGCCAGCTCGATACGGACAGCGATGGCAGCGTAACCGCCACCGAATTGAGCAGCGCGTTGCAGGCAAACAGCACCTCATCAACCAGCACCGACAACAGCGCCGCGCTGCTCAAGGTGCTGGACAGCGACAGCAGTGGCGGGGTCAGCAGCGATGAACTGAAAGCGGCGTTGCAAGCGGGTCGAGAGAAAACCAGCGACAGCTCCACCGCTCAGTTCAACGTCAATGAAGCGCTGAACAAAATGATCGCCAACCTGAGCAAGCAGTATTCGCTTGATAACGTGGCGAGCGTGGGCAAGTACCTGAACGTATCGACCTGAGTCAAAAGCTTCGCGGGCAAGCCTCGCTCCTACAGGTTCGACGTCGTGCACGGACGGTGCGTCCGACATATGACCTGTAGGAGCGAGGCTTGCCCGCGAAGAGGCCCTCAGCCCCACCGAAAATCTTAGGGCCGGCGATCTTCTACCCGCGCATGACTCTTGCTCCAGTCCGTCAACAGACTGTATGCAACCGCCAGCAACGTCGGCCCGATAAACAGCCCGATAAACCCAAACGCAATCAACCCGCCAAACACGCCCAACAACACAATCACCAACGGTAAATTCCCGCCCCGGCTGATCAGATACGGCTTGAGCACGTTGTCGACGCCGCTGATGATGAACGTGCCCCAGCACCCGAGGAACACTGCCATCCCGTACTCGCCTTTCCAGGCCAGCCACGCGGTGGCCGGAATCCACACCAACGGTGGCCCCATCGGAATCAGGCTGAGCATGAAGGTCACGATGCCCAGCACCAGCGCCCCGGGCACCCCGGCAATCAGGAACCCGATCAACGCGAGGACCGCCTGCGCCGCCGCCGTGCCGATCACCCCGTTCACCACTCGCTGCACAGTCCCGGCCACGAGTTCGATGTAGTAACCGGCGCGATCACCAATCAGCCGCTGCAGCAGGCCATGGACAAACGCCGCCAACCGTGGCCCGTCGCGGTAGAAAAAGAACACGAAGACAATGCTCAACGTCAGCTCGAGAATGCCGCCGCCGATCTGCGCGCTGCGTGCCAGCAACCAGTTGCCGACCTGGCCCAGATAAGGTTTGATCGCCACCATCATCGCGGCGCCTTGCTGATCGATGCTGTTCCAGATCACCACCAACCGCTCGCCCACCAAGGGAACACCGCCCAGCCAGGTCGGCGCTTCCGGCAAACCATCCATCTGCACATCCTTGATGAGCGCCGTGGCGTCCCGCACGTGGTCCGCCAGGTTGAACCCGAGCCAGACCAGCGGCACCGCCACCAGCAACATCCAGCCCACCGTCAGCACCAGCGCGGCCAGGGATTCGCGGCCATTGAGCCAGCGGGTCAACAACCGCATCAGCGGCCAACTGGCAAACGCCAGCACCGCGCCCCAGAACAAGGCCGACCAGAACGGCGCCATCACCCAGAGGCTCGCGCCAAACAGCACCAGGAGCAGGATCTGCACCAACAGCCGATCGTTATTGAGCATGTAGGTTCTCGAAAAAATCAGTCAACAAAGAACAGGCGAACGCGCCAGCCGCGTTCACCTGATGAAGCTTATCGCAACAGTTCGATGTGCAGGCCAGGGCTTTCGGTGCTGCCGGCTTCCATTCGCGCCGCCCGCACGCCCTGCCCGATCAGCGCCTGGCGCCAGGCTTCGGCATTCGGCCCGGAAACACTGACCCGCAAGGTTGTGTCGAGGTTCAACCCGCGAGAAAGCAAACGCAACCAGGCGGCATCCGGATCGGCATTCAATGTGGGGAAATCGAGTTCACCGGTACTTTTCAGCTCTCGCAGCAAGGTCGCGGACGTCGGCAGCAAATCACCCAGCGGCGCTGCTGCGTCGAACTGTTCGACGTGCAGGTAGGCTTTGCGATTACCGCGAGTGATGCTGTAAAGCGCGACGAGCGTGTTGTCCTTTGGCGCCGCCAGGCGCAGCAGCAAATACGCCTGCTGATCATCGGCGCCATAGAGCTTGGCGTTGGTGAACACTTCATTGGCCCACAGGCTGCTTTCGCCGCAATCGCGCGCCTGGCACCAGAACAGCAACTCGGCGCCCTGCTTCTGCAACGCTTCACGGGCGGCAGTGAACGCCTCTGTGGAAGAATGCTCCGGCGGTAGTTCGTAGGTCACCGAGGTGGTTTGCCCGCGCGCGCTGACTTGACCATCGAAGCGCAACTGGCCGCTGATTTTACGGATCGAGCCCAATGGGTAGATTCGCTCAAGCTCGGCGCTCGGGCGATAGTCGACGATCTGCGCATCGGCCAGACGCGGCACGATCGGCAAGTCCTGACTGCCCGGGACATCGGCGGCAAACAACAAGGGACTGAAACAACACAGCGCCAGCACACTGAATGAACGCATGGATAGACTCATCGGATCAGCATGGCCTGGGCACCCTTGACGACACTGGCATCATCGATGCGCTCGGGCACCAGCAAACCGCGCTGGACCGCCGGACGTGCCTCCATGGTCGCCATCCAGCGCTGCAAGGCCGGCAAACCTTCGACCTCGACACCGGACCACTCATGGCCACGCACCCACGGATAGGTGGCGATGTCGGCAATGCTGTACTCGCCCGCCAGAAACTCCACGGCTTGCAGGCGCGTGTCGAGTACTTCATAGAGGCGACGGGTTTCATGCTGATAGCGGTCGATGGCGCCCTGGAGCTTTTCCGGAAAGTAGCGGAAAAACACGTTGGCCTGGCCCTGCATCGGCCCGATCCCACCCATCTGGAACATCAGCCATTGCAGGACGACCGAGCGCCCTTTCGGGTCCTTGGGCAGCAGTTTGCCGCTCAGTTCAGCGAGGTAAATCAGGATGGCGCCGGATTCGAATACGGCGAAATCGCCATTGGCGCGGTCGACAATCGCCGGAATCCGGCCATTGGGATTGATCTTGAGGAAGTCCGGTGACTTCTGTTCCTTTTTGTCGAAACTCAAGGCGTGCACCGTGTAGGGCAGGCCGAGTTCCTCGAGCACGATAGAGACCTTGTGGCCATTCGGGGTCGCAGCGGTGTAGAGATCTATCATGGTTGTCTCCCATTTCAACCCGCCCAGCCTCGACAGTTGCCCGGCGCAAGTCAAGGAACGGCGAAGAACCTATTGAAACAGTCTGCGACAAGGTCGGCGCCGGGTTCGTCATTCAGGTGCAAATGATGGCCGCCGGGCAGCTGTTCACGGCTAAAGGGTAGACGCTCCAGCAATTCGGGATGTTTGGCGAGCATGCCGTCAGCGGCAACCACCAACAACGCAGGACAAGTGACTCGCTGGACGAAGGCCATCGCCTGCTCGGTGGTCAGACGCAGCGGCGATGGCAGCGTAAGGCGGTTGTCGGTGCGCCAGGTGTAACCGCCCGGCACCGGCATCAAACCCCGTTGGGCCAACAGCTCGGCGGCTTCGCGACTGACCGCCACCAAACCTTTCATGCGGGCCTCGATGGCACGGTCGAGGGTGTTGTAGACCGGTTTGCGTTTTTCCCGCAAATCCAGCTGCGCTTGCAGGGCCATGCCCATGCGTTCGGCGGCATTTTCGCCTTTGTCTGTAGGAGGAATGATGCCGTCGATCAACGCCAGGTGCGTGACGCGTTCCGGCATCGACCCGGCGATGATCAACGAAGCGATCGCCCCCATGGAGTGCCCCATCAGTGCAAAACGCTTCAGCCCCAACTGCTCGGCAACTTGCAGCACGTCGTGGGCGTAGTCCCACATCGCGTAGCCGGCACCGGTCGGGCGGTGCCCGGAATGACCGTGACCGGCCATGTCCAGGGCGATGATGCGCAGGCCTTTGAGCTTTGGCGCCAGCCGGGCGAAGCTGTTGGCGTTGTCCAGCCAGCCGTGCAAGGCGATCACCGGCAAGCCGTCTTCGGGGCCGAACAAATGCGCGGCCAGTTCGATGTGCGGCAGGCTCAGGCGAACTTCTTCGACGACGTGGCTCATGCGCAATCCTGCTGGCGACGACCTTCCCAGCGGCTGAACAGGTTTTTCAGCAGCGTGGCGGTGTCTTGCGGACGTTCGAGGGGAAACATGTGGCCACCGGGCATGGTCAGGGACTCACCCAACGGCATGCGCCCGACGGAGCTTGCGTGATGCCGCATCACCACCCGGCTCTTGTGCCCGCGCACCACCGCCAGTGGCACTTTCAACTGCCGTGCCTGGCCTGGGCTGGTGTGCGGGACGCCACGGTAGATGCTGATTTCCGTGGCCGGGTCGAAACGCAGGCGCAGCTTGTCGCCGACTTTTTGCAAACCGTGTTGCAGGTAAGCGTCGAAGCATTCCGGATCGAAGCTGCGAAACAGAGTTTTACCCGCGAAATACAGGCGCGCCGCTTCCAGGTCGGCAAACTCTTCCCGGCGCCCCAGCGTGCGGCCAGCGGGGGTCAGACGGTCGATGAAACCAAAGCGCTTGGCGGCACGGATGACCCATTGATCGGCACGGGTCAGCACTGGCGAATCGAGCATCACCACGCCGCGATACAGTTCAGGGCAACGTAACGCCGCGTGCAGGTGCAGCACGCCGCCGAAGGAATGGCCGACGCCCCAGACCGGTTCCGGTTGTTGTTCCAGGTGATGGATCAGCTCATCCACCAGGTTGCGCCAATTGTCGTCCGCCGGAAAACGCGGATCGTGGGCGTGCTGTTCCAGATGCGTCACCTGATACTCGGGCGCCAGCGCCGCGAACAACTTGCCGTAGGTGCCCGAAGGAAACCCATTGGCGTGGGCGAAAAATATCTGTTGCGACATACCGGTCGATCCATCAACGAAAACAAAGGGTGATTGTCCGCAAGACGACGTCCTGCGGCAATGACCATAACTGCCAGGAATGGTGGTAGGAGATGTCGCCAAGATCAAAAGATCGCAGCCTCGTTGCACTCGACAGCTCCTACAGAGGAATGTGAAAACCCTGTAGGAGCTGTCGAGTGCAACGAGGCTGCGATCTCTTGATCTTGAAACATCAACGCCCCGGCGGATTCTCCCCCAACGGCACAACCGCCATGGTCAACCGCGACACACAACTGGCCTTGCCCTCATCGCTACTCAAGCGAATATCCCAGACATGGGTCGTGCGCCCGATGTGAATCGGCTTGGCCACCGCCGTCACCCGGCCGCTGCGCAATCCACGCAAATGGTTGGCGTTGATTTCCAGACCCACGCAATAGAACTTGCTGGCATCGATGCACAGGTAACTGGCCATGGAACCGACCGTCTCGGCCAGCACCACCGAGGCGCCGCCGTGCAGCAAACCGTAAGGCTGATGCGTACGGTGGTCGATGACCATGCTCGCGGTCAGGGACTCTTCATCAAAGGCTTCGAAGCGAATATCCAGCACTTCGCCGATGGTGTTTTTCTGGATTGCGTTCAACTGCTCGACGTTGGGAGTGGTACGCCACAGACTCATCGTTGCTTTCCTTTGTTGGTTTTATTCGTGGCTCAATCCTGCCACAGCACCGCCTCGCTGCGCTCGCTCCATTCTTCGAAGCGAGCGCCGTACGCCGCTTCGATCACGTTGCGCTTGATCTTCAGGGTCGGCGTCAGGAAGCCGTTTTCCACCGCCCAACTGTCCTTGACCACCACTAACCGGCGCAAGCGTTCGTGTTTGTCGAGTACGCCATTGACCTCCTCCAGGAGTTTTTCCAGGCTTGAATGCAGCCCTGCCCGCGCCGTTCCGCCAGCGTCCTGCTGACCGGCGGCCGACAGCACGCACAACCCCAGCGGTGCAATCAGACCATCGCCGACCACGCACACCTGTTCGATTCGCGAATGCACCGCCAGCCGGTTTTCGATCGGTGCAGGGGCGACGTATTTGCCTTTGCTGGTCTTGAAGATTTCCTTCAACCGCCCGGTCAGGCGCAGGTTGCCTTCGGCATCTTGCTCGCCCTTGTCACCGGTGTGCAGGAAGCCGTCCTCGGTGATGGTTTCAGCGGTTTTCTCGGGCTCCTTGAAATACCCGAGCATGGTCGCACCGCTGCGTACCATGACTTCGCCGGAGTCGGCGATCCGCACTTCAACTTCCGGGCAAGGCTTGCCGATCCAGCCGGGTTTGTTCTCCCCGGGGCGGCCGATGTGGGAATAACCGCAGCTCTCGGTCATGCCGTAGACCTCCAGCACATCCAGCCCCAGTTTGCGGTACCACAGCAACAAGGTCTGCGGCACGGGCGCGGCCCCGGACAACGCCACGCGCAACGCATCCAGCCCCAACCCGGCGAGTACTTTGTGCCCGACCCGCTTGCCGATGAAGGGCAGGCCGAGCAAAAAGTCGAGGCGTTTTGCCGGGATCTTGCTGTACACGCCCATCTGGAATTTAGTCCAGATCCGCGGCACGCCAAACAATGCGGTCGGCCGCGCACGCTGCAAATCGGTGAGGAAGGTGTCGAGGCTTTCGGCAAAGAACACAGTTTGCCCGGTGTAGATCGACGCCAGCTCGACGAACATCCGTTCGGCGACGTGGCACAGCGGCAGATAAGACAGCAGTCGGTCCGACTCGTTGAGGCCGAACAACTGCGTGCCGCGCGTGGTGGCGAAACCCAGATTGCCGAAGCTGTGCATCACGCCTTTGGGCAGCCCGGTGGTGCCGGAGGTGTAAATGATGGTCGCCAGTTGATCGGCGGCGGGTTTGGGGTCGTCCTGGATCGGTGAGCTGCGCTGCAGGTCGGCCCAGCTGAAATCGAAAGTGCCGGGCGGATGCAGTGGCAGGCTGATGGTCGGCAGATCGGCGCTGACCCCGCGAGACATGCCCGGCCAGTCATCGAGCTTGCCGATAAACGCCAGCGCGGCTTCAGAGTGTTCGAGCACTTGCGCCACGGATTCGGCGGTGAGGTTCGGGTACAGCGGCACAGAAACGTGCCCGGCCATCCAGATCGCCAGGTCGGCGATGATCCAGTGGGCGCAGTTTTTCGAGATCAGGGCGATGTGGCTGCCTTGGGGCAGTTCGCGGGCCCGCAGCCAGTGCGCAGCGCAGCGCGCCTGATGGCCGACATCGGCCCAGGTCAGGGTTTCGACCTGTCCGCCGCCGGTAGGCTGGACCAGAAACCGTTGGCGGGGATGACGGGCTTCACGCTCGTAAAAGACGTCCAGCGGCAAACGAAAAGCAGCAGACATGCGACTCGCTCCTTTATTTTTGGTCTGGAGCAAGCGTAGTCAACCAAGCGGTTGCTTGGTTGATTATTTATTGCAAAACAAGATCAAAAGATCGCAGCCTCGTTGCACTCGACAGCTCCTACAGGTGTAAGCGAAACCCTGTAGGAGCTGTCGAGTGCAACGAGGCTGCGATCTTTCGCCTTCAAGGATGTTTGATGCCGTTGAGCTTCATCGATCCAATCAACAGTTCATTGCCCTCTAGCTCGGCCAGACCGGCAGTACTGACCTTTTCCGGTGGATATCCGGCGCCATGCTGCAGATAGCTGAGCAAGTTACCCACCAGCGGATTGTGGCTGACCAAAAGGACGTTACTCACTGACACCAACTGCTCGGCCACCTTGTCCGGGTCGATTCCCGGGGTAAGCCACTCCACAGTGCGAATCTCCGGTTCGAAACCCAATGCTTCACGGACTAGTTGCGCAGTCTGCTGCGCTCGCAGAAACGGGCTGGCATAGATCGCAGTGATGGGTTGCCCAATCAGCTCGGCTGCGCTGCGCAGCACTTCTTCGCAACCGTGGGGAGTCAATGCTCGCTCGGAGTCTGGGCGCGAGCCGTAAGGTTCAGCTTCACCATGACGCAATACCCAGAGTTTCATAGTTTCGGCTCCTCATCTCGGGCCGGATGCGGCGCTGGCGGCACGGCGTGCGGCGCTTCGCCTTCCGGAGTACGCGGCGTCGGCCAGTCGGCGAACGGCCAGGGTTTCTGGTCGCTGTGGAAGGTGCCGAAACGACCGATCTGCGCCAGGAACTGGCTCAGGCTGTCGCCGAAGTTCATCAGGCTGGCGCTCGGGGCGCCATAAATCAAACGATAGATCAGTTGCACCAGCACCACCGCGCCGAGGATGAACTGCGCCACTTGCCAGACCAGCAAGAAGACGATCATCCATAACACCCGCAGCAGAATGGACTCGTAGGTGGGCTCTTTCGGATCGTTCATGTGCATCTCCCTGGAAAGCGTGATCAGTTGAAACCGCTGGTAGAAATGAAGTCCACATCGGTTTTGGGTTCGCCGCGCATCAACAGTTCAATCACTTGATTGAGCGTGCGCCCTTCGAACAGGATCGCGTGCAACCCGGCGACCAGCGGCATATAGACGCCCACTTCCTGAGCCTTGGCCTTGAGCACCTTCAGCGTGTTCACACCTTCGGCAACTTCGCCCAGACGGGTGACGGCATCTTCAAGGCTCAACCCCTGGCCGAGGGCAAACCCGACCTGGTAGTTACGGCTTTTCGGCGACGAACACGTGACGATCAAGTCGCCCACGCCCGCCAGCCCCAGGAAGGTCATCGGGTTGGCGCCCTGATTCACCGCGAAGCGGGTCATTTCCGCCAATGCGCGGGTAATCAGCATGCTCTTGGTGTTTTCGCCCATGCCCAGCGCCACCGCCATGCCGGCGATGATCGCGTACACATTTTTCAGTGCCCCGCCCAACTCCACGCCGAAGCGGTCGGCGCTGGCGTACACCCGGAAGGTGCGACCGTGCAGCGCTTCCTGAACCCGTTGGCAGAGCTCTTCGTCTTCGCTGGCGACCACGGTGGCGGTCAGCGCGTGTTCGGCGATTTCACGGGCCAGGTTCGGCCCGGACAGCACGCCGATGCGCGCTTGCGGGGCGATTTCCTCGAGGATTTCGCTCATCAGCTTGAAGGTGTGGGCTTCGATGCCTTTGGTCAGGCTGACCAGCAATTTGCCGCTCAAACGGTCGGCGTGCGGAACCAGTACCGAGCGCAGCGCGCTGGACGGCAGCGCGACAAAGCACAGGTCGCAGGCGTCCAGGGTCGCTTGCAAGTCGGTCACCGGCTCTACCGCCGGAAGAATCTTGATGCCTTTAAGGTAACGCGGGTTCTCGCGATTGACCCGAATGGACTCGGCCTGTTCGGGGTCTCGCATCCACTGCCGGACCTGATGGCCGTTCTCGGCCAACAGATTAGCCACGGCGGTACCAAAACTTCCGCCTCCCAGGACCGCAATTGGGCGCTGTTCAGTCATATGCAATCCGTTAATCCATACCAGTGGCGATGTCGGCATTATACGGAGCGTCCCAGTGGCGGCCAGCCCCCGTATCAATTACCGGCACTTGTAGGAAGAAGACCAATAAATCCTAGGAAAATGCCGGCATCGTGAATGGAAAAGTCGATCAGCTCGGTTAACATGCGCGCCAACTAATCGCTATCAAGGATGTTTCGTGTCGTTTGGCTCTCCTTCACCTCGCTCGCCGCTGGTTCTGGCACTGCTTTTCAGCTCGCCATTGCTGGCCGACGACTTGTTCCTCGACAACGAACCGCTGCCGCAAGTGCTCACGGCCACCCGCCTGAAGCAGTCGCCGGCCGCCGTCCCAGGGAGCATGACGGTGATCGACAGCGAACTGATCAACGCCAGTGGCGCACGAGACATCAGCGAATTGCTGCGGCTGGTGCCGGGCATGATGGTCGGCAATATCAGCGGCAACCAGGCGGCCGTGAACTACCACGGCACCAACGCTACGGAAGCGCGGCGCATGCAGGTGCTGATCGATGGCCGCTCGGTGTACCGCGCCGGCCTGGCCACGGTGGACTGGAGTGATATTCCGGTGGCCATGGAAGACATCGAGCGCATCGAGGTTTTCCGCGGCCCCAACACCGTCAGCTACGGCGCCAATGCGCTGATGGCGGTGGTCAACATCATCACCCGCAACCCGGCCGACAGCCACGGCACGCGGATGAAGGTCACCCGTGGCCAGCGCGGCATCAACGATTTTTATGCCAGCCAGGGCACGGGTTGGGACGGCGGCGACCTGCGTCTGTCGTTGTCCGGCCAGGAAGATGACGGCTTCGACACCAACCGATTCGGTGCCGATTACCGCGACAGCCGACGCTTGAACCGCTTTAACCTCGCCGTCAGTCAGACGCTGAGTGAAAACCAGAGCATCGACTGGCAGTTGAACGCCAAGGACGGCACCAACCAGCGGCCTTATACCTACCGCCCGGTGTTCTCCGGGATTACCGCTGCCGGGAACAATTCCGACGTCATCGCCAAGGACTACGCCGGTTCGTTGCGCTGGAACCTGGACATCAATCCTGATCACAGCCTTTATATCCAGGGTTCGGCCCAGCACTGGGACCGTCAGCAGACCTGGCGTGCCTGCGATGCCGAGGTTTCGTTCAGCCCCGAACTGACCGAACTCTGGCAGCTCAACCCGAACTACACCGAACGCCTGGCGCGCAACATGGAACGCTTTACCGGCCCTGGCGCACCAGCGGGCACGGCGACTGAACGAGCGCTGGGCAATCAAGTGCTGGCGCAATGGCGCAACGGCGCCCGACAAACCCTCTGTGGCGACATCGACCAGAGCGCCCGTGAGTCGCGTTACGACCTCGAACTGCAGGACACCCTCAGCCTGTCCGACAGTCTGCGACTGGTCAGCGGCATGAACTATCGTTACGACCGGGCAGATTCCGAGACCTACTTCAATGGCACGCTCGACGACACCACCTGGCGGGCATTCGGCCAACTCGAGTGGCGCGCCACCGAGCACTGGTTGCTGCAGGGCGGAGCCATGTTCGAAGACACGCAATTGACCGGCAACTCGCTGACCCCGCGCGTGGCGGTCAATTACTTGATCAACCCGCGCCACGGCCTACGCGCGGTGTACTCGGAAGCGATCCGCTCACCGGACATGTTCGAGAACAACGTCAACTGGAGTTACCAGGTCACCAACCTGAGACCCAGTGCCTATGGCCAGACCAGCGCCCGGTATTTCGTCAAGACCCGCGGCCCCGGCGACCTCGAACAAGAACGCATGCACTCGCGCGAACTGGGCTACAACGGCTACTTCGCGGAGCTTGGGCTGACGGTCGATGTGAAACTGTTCTACGACGAAATCAGCGGCATGATCAGCGAGCCGCTGCGCAACAATCAGTACATCGCCAGCAACTCCAACAGCTCGCGTTTCAAGGGCACGGAAACCCAGCTGGACTGGCGCCTGAGCAGTGCCGACCGGCTGCGCCTGACCTACGCCTACGTCGATGCCGAGGCGAGCAATCCTCAGGATGAGCTACTGACGGCGCGCAACAGCGGCTCCGCCGGTTGGCTGCGCAATTGGGGCCACGGCTGGAACAGCGCCCTCTTCTATTACGGTGACGACGCCCTCAACGGCTACCGCTTCGAACGCGTCGACACGCGCATCGCCAAACGTATCGGCCTGGGCAAGGCCAGCCTGGAACTGGCCGGCGTGCTCCAGCAACGCCTCGACGATCAACCCACCACTTTCGTCGACAACAATTACGACGAGCGTCGGGTGCTCTACTTCAGCGCGGAGCTGACGTTTTAAATGCTGAATCGCCTGTCACGGAAGTCGCCAACCCTTGGCCGCCTGCTGGCAGGGTTGTGCCTGGTGTTTAGCAGCCTGCTTGCCAGCCTGCCGACACACGCTGCCGACATTCTGCTGACCGGCGCCGAAGACAGCCCCGGCGTGCAATCCTTTGCGCAGGCGCTGAGCGAACTGCGCCCCATGGATAACGTGCGCTTCCAGCCACTGGCGAGCCTGCCGGCACCCGGCAAGCTAGCGGCCGACACCCGTTTGATTCTGCTGGATTTGCCGAGCCTCGACTGGCGCCTGCAAGAGGCCCAAGGCCCGGCGACATTGGTGCTGCGCATCAGCCGCCTGCAAGCCCGGCAACGCTTTGGCACGAGCCTGCCGTCGCACCTGAGTTTGCTCTGGAGCGACCCGCCACTGGATCGGCAATTGCGCCTGACCCAATTGATCCTGCCCCAGGCCCGTCGGGTTGGCGTGCTGTTTGACAGTCACAGCGAATTCCTTCTGGAAGAACTGCATCAGGCCGCCCGGCCCCTGGGCCTTGAAGTGGTCACGGAGCGCTGGGACAACACCAACGACAGCCGCCCCTTGCAGACGTTGCTGAAAAACAGCGACGTGCTGCTGGGCCTGGACGATCCCGATTTGTACAACCCGAAAACCGCGAAGAACCTGTTGCTGAGCAGCTATGCGCGGCAACTGGCGCTGGTCGGTCCCAACGCAGCCTTCGTCAAGGCCGGCAGCCTCGCCAGCACCTACAGCGATCAGAGTGATTGGCTGGCGGTACTCGACGAATTGCTCGACCGCCCCACCGCGAGTTGGCCACGGATGCTCTACCCACAGCACTTCAAAGTCTTGAGTAACCCGCAAGTGGCTCGTTCATTAGGTATTGAACAGATGAATGATGCATCTGTCGCAACACAGTTGGCCGAAGGAGAAAGCCGCCCATGACCTTCCGTCGCGGATGGGACATCAATACCCGCACGCAGATCATCAGTCTCGGTCCCGCCCTGTTGCTGACGTTGCTGTTGATCAGTTTCTTCACCTTCGTGCGGATCCAGGACCTGCGCCAGGAGCTGAACCACACCGGCCAGCTGATCGCCAACCAACTGGCGCCCGCCACGGAATACGGGGTGATCTCGGGCAACAACGAGGTGCTCGAAAGTTTGCTCAAGGCCACGCTGGCCACGCCCAATGTGCGTTTCCTGGAAGTCCAGGACAGTGCCAACCGGATTCTGGTGTACGTCGAGCAACCGTCGGAAACCCATACCCGCTCGCACCAGGTCGAAGTGTTCCAGGCACCGGTGCGGCTGCAACGGATCGCCCTGAACAATGATTTTTTCCAGGGCAGCAAAACCGCCAACACGGCCCCGCCCGAGGACTATCTGGGCCGGGTGATCGTCGGTTTGTCCAATGACGCTTTCAGCCAGCGCCAGCAGGAAATCCTGTTCAAGGCCGGGATTCTCGCGTTGTTCGCGCTGCTGTTTACCTTTCTGGTGGCGCGGCGTCTGGCCGGCAGTCTGTCGCAGCCGATCCGCGACATCGGCCACGCGGTGAAAGCGATACAGGACGGCGACTACAAGACGCCGCTGCCGATTGTCGACGACACCGAGTTGGGCGCCCTGTCGCAACACATCAACAACCTCGCCCAGGGCCTTGAACAGGCCAGCCGTGAACAGCATCAGGCCATGGCGCAATTGATCCAGACCCGCGAAGAAGCGGAAAAGGCCAATAACGCCAAATCCGACTTCCTGGCGATGATGAGCCACGAATTGCGCACGCCGATGAATGGCGTGCTGGGCATGCTGCAACTGCTGGAAACCACTGACATGACCGAGGAGCAGATCGAGTATGCGGCGCTCGCTTCGGAGTCCACCGAACACCTGCTCAAAGTCATCAACGACATTCTCGACTTTTCGCGCATCGAGCGATCGGAACTGGAGCTTGAACACATTCCGTTCAACCTCGCGGACCTGATCAGCAGCTGCGCCCAGTCGTTCCAGCACAGCGCGGCGCAACGCGGGCTGGATCTGGCCCTGGCGATTCCCGAGGACATGCGCGCGTTGCAGGTTCAGGGCGACCCGACGCGGATCCGGCAGATTCTGGTCAACCTCGTCGGCAATGCACTGAAATTCACCGAGCAAGGCCGTGTCAGCATCGAACCGCAGTGGCAGTCACTGGATCACGAACTGCTGTGGTTCACCTGCACCGTGCGTGACAGCGGGATCGGCATCTCGGCCGAAAGCCTGGAATTGATGTTCAATGCGTTCCAGCAGGCTGACAGTTCTATTTCAAGGCGTTACGGCGGCACCGGGTTGGGGTTGCCGATTGCGCGCACCCTGGCCGAGCGGATGGGTGGCACTTTGCGCGCGCAGAGCGAAGAAGGCCTGGGCTCGGTGTTCACCCTGGAAATTCCTTTGGCCCTCTATAAGCAGTCGCTGCCGGAATTGAAGCCACGGACACAGGCTGGCGAAGGCCATGGCGAAGGGCGCAATGTGTTGCTGGTGGAGGACAACCCGGTCAACCAGACCGTCATTGAAGCAATGTTGCGCAGCCTGGGCTTTACTGTCAGCGTTGCGACCGATGGCGCGCAGGCGGTGCGAAGTGCCGAGAGCCTGATTTTCGAAGCGATTCTGATGGATTGCCGACTGCCGATCATCGACGGCTACGAAGCCACCCGCCAGATCCGCCGGTTGCCCGGTTGCGCGGACTTGCCGATCATCGCCCTGACCGCCAATGCGTTGCAGGGCGACCGTGAAGCGTGTTTATCCGCCGGAATGAACGATTATCTGGCCAAGCCGTTCAAACGCACTGATCTGCAGCAAATTCTGCAGCGCTGGGTGCAGTAGTGCAGGCCTTTCGACCATCTGCGACTGGCGTGAAAGGCGAAAGTGCGGCAGTCTTAGGCACCCGAACAGGCCCGAAAAGGGGCTTGAATAATAATTTCAGTGCACAAGTGTACATTCATGTCCTTGGTGCTGTGACTTTCACCACAACGCAATAGTCTATGAGTAGGCTGCTGACTCGAGGCATGAACGCCTCGGTCGGCCGGGAAGATTTGCCCCACCCTGCCGCATGGGACTATTGAGGAGCTCGCATGACCCAACAAAACGCCTTTACTCGGGAAGACCTGCTGCGCTGCAGTCGCGGTGAGCTGTTCGGCCCGGGTAACGCACAACTGCCCGCCCCGAACATGCTGATGGTGGATCGCATCACCCATATCAGTGCCGAGGGTGGCAAGTACGGCAAAGGTGAATTGGTCGCCGAGCTGGATATCACTCCGGACCTGTGGTTTTTCGCCTGCCACTTCGAAGGTGATCCGGTGATGCCAGGCTGCCTGGGCCTCGACGCCATGTGGCAACTGGTCGGCTTCTTCCTTGGCTGGCAAGGTCTGCCGGGCCGCGGCCGTGCGCTGGGTTCGGGCGAAGTGAAATTCTTCGGCCAGGTCCTGCCGACCGCCAAGAAAGTCACCTATAACATTCAGATCAAGCGCGTGTTGAAAGGCAAGCTGAACCTGGCCATTGCCGATGGTTCGGTCAGTGTCGACGGCCGCGAGATCTACACCGCCGAAGGCCTTCGGGTCGGCGTTTTCACCTCCACTGACAACTTCTAAGGGTTATCCGCATGCGCCGCGTCGTTATCACTGGTCTGGGCATCGTATCGTGCCTGGGCAATGACAAAGAGACCGTCTCCGCTAACCTGCGTGCAAGCCGCCCTGGCATCCGGTTCAACCCGGAATATGCCGAAATGGGTCTGCGTAGCCAGGTTTCCGGCTCCATTGACCTTCCCCTCGAAGAGCTGATCGATCGCAAGATCTATCGCTTCGTCGGCCACGCGGCGGCGTACGCCTACCTGGCCATGAAAGACGCCATCGCAGACTCCGGCCTGACCGATGAGCAAGTCTCCAACCCGCGTACCGGCCTGATCGCCGGTTCCGGTGGCGCCTCTACGCTGAACCAGATGGAAGCGCTGGACATCCTGCGCGAGAAAGGCGTGAAGCGCGTTGGCCCATACCGCGTAACGCGGACCATGAGCAGCACCGTTTCCGCTTGCCTGGCCACGCCGTTCAAGATCAAGGGCCTGAACTACTCCATCGCGTCTGCCTGCGCCACCAGTGCTCACTGCATCGGTACCGCCATGGAACAGATCCAGATGGGCAAGCAGGACATCGTGTTCGCCGGCGGCGGTGAAGAAGAGCATTGGAGCCAGTCGTTCCTGTTCGACGCCATGGGCGCACTGTCCAGCCAGTACAACGAAACCCCGGAAAAAGCTTCCCGTGCCTACGACGCCAAGCGTGACGGTTTCGTCATCGCCGGCGGTGGCGGCATGGTCGTGGTCGAAGAGCTGGAACACGCTCTGGCTCGCGGCGCGAAGATCTACGCGGAAATCGTTGGCTACGGCGCGACCTCCGACGGCTACGACATGGTCGCCCCAAGCGGCGAAGGCGCCATCCGCTGCATGCAGATGGCCATGTCCACCGTTGACGCACCGATCGACTACCTGAACACCCACGGCACCTCGACTCCGGTCGGCGACGTCGCGGAAATGAAAGGTGTGCGTGAAGTGTTCGGCGACAAGGCTCCAGCCATCAGCTCCACCAAGAGCCTGTCGGGTCACTCCCTGGGCGCCGCCGGCGTTCATGAAGCGATCTACTGCATGCTGATGATGGAAGGCAACTTCATGGCGGGTTCCGCCAACATCGACGAACTGGACCCGGAAGTGGCTGACATGCCGATCCTGACCAAGACTCGCGAAGACGCCACCATCAACACCGTGATGAGCAACAGCTTCGGCTTCGGTGGCACCAACGCCACTCTGGTACTGAAGCGCTGGCAGGGTAAGTAATACCCCGCCGTTTCGCTGCACACAAAAACGCCCCGACTGGTTCGGGGCGTTTTTTTGTGCCTGAAAATGTTCACTGCAATGCTTTTTGTAGGAGCCAGGCTTGCCGGCGAAGGCGCATTCAAGAACGCCTTCGCCGGCAAGCCTGGCTCCTACAGGTAGCGTGTTCTACCCGCGATATATTCACGGCGAACATGAAGCTTTTGTCATGAAACTCAACGCCCTGCGACCGAATGCCGCGTGTTTGGCGGGCTGCAGGACTTTTGCCGATTTCGCAAAAATTCGTTTCCGAACTCAGTCGTTTACTTAGCAGGCTAACCAAACATATAACAGAGGCCTGCACACGCCTTGCTGCAGATAACAGAGATTGGAGCTAGCAGATGACTGTAAAAGTAACTGAACGCGACGATTCACATAAATCCCATGAAGGTGTAGCCGCCGGTATCCGCATCTGGGATGTCCATCAACAAGACATGCTGGTGGGGATGTTTCACTCCGAGACCGACGCCCACAGCTACAAGGCCGAACTGGAAAAGCAGGAGCAGCAACGAGCGCTCCGATCCGCATAAGCAACTACAGCATTGAAAACGACAAACCCCGCCATGAGCGGGGTTTGTCGTTGTTGCAGTCTTTAAAGGCTTACCACATCAGATCATCAGGGATCTGGTAGGCCGCGTACGGATCGTCCTCGGCCGCGACTTCTTCCTTCTTGACGTTCAGCTGCACGATCCGCTGCGGATCGCGTTCCTGGATCTTCAGGGCCGCCTCACGGGGGATCACTTCGTAACCGCCGGCATGGTGCACGATCGCCAGGAAGCCGTTGCTCAACTGGTTGCGCATCAGCGTGTTGACGGAGATGCGCTTGACCTTCTTGTCGTCAACGAAGTTGTAGTAGTCCTCGGTGGTCAGCTTCGGCAGGCGCGAGACTTCGATCAATTGCTTGATCTGCGCCGCGCGGGCCTTGGCCTCGACTTTCTCCTGTTGCTGACGGTTCAGCTCCTGGTCGCGCTTGACCTTCTCGGCCATGGCTTCCTGGGCTGCACGCTGTTGCGAGTCATCAAGTTCGATCTGGCCTTTGTGGGCCAGGCGTTGCTGCTTCTGCTTCTCTTTGCCGACCTGTTTGGCCTGCTTTTGGTTGACCAGCCCTGCTTTGAGCAACTGGTCGCGAAGGGAAATGCTCATGGTGCTTATTTCTCACTTAGGCCACTGCTCAACCGCAGCTGGGCAAATTCTTTTCCTGACGTTTGGCTTCGCCCCACAAGGCGTCCAACTCTTCGAGGGTGCAATCTTCCATGGGACGGTGGGTGTCGCGCAATGCCTGTTCGATAAAACGGAAGCGTCTTTCGAACTTGCTGTTGGCGCCACGCAGTGCGGTTTCCGGATCGACCTTCAAATGACGCGCCAGATTGACCACGGAAAACAACAGATCACCCACTTCATCGGCAATCGCTGCCGAGTCGTTGTCGGCCATGGCTTCAAGCACTTCATCGAGTTCCTCGCGGACCTTGTCCAGCACCGGCAAGGCGTCCGGCCAGTCGAAACCGACCTGCCCTGCGCGCTTCTGCAGCTTCGCTGAACGGGACAATGCCGGCAGCGTGGCGGGCACGTCATCGAGCAAGGACAGTTGTTCGGGTGCGGCAGATTTCTCGGCGCGCTCTTCAGCCTTGATCTCTTCCCAGCGTTGCTTGACCTGTTCTTCACTCAGACGCGGCACATCCAGCGGCGCGTACAGATCGCCGGTGGGAAACACGTGAGGATGACGACGGATCAGCTTGCGGGTGATGCTGTCGATCACGCCGGCAAATTCGAAGCGCCCTTCTTCCCGGGCCAGCTGGCTGTAATAAACCACCTGGAACAGCAAATCGCCCAGCTCACCCTGCAAGTGATCGAAGTCACCGCGCTCGATGGCATCGGCGACTTCGTAGGCTTCCTCAAGGGTGTGCGGGACGATGGTGGCGTAGGTTTGCTTGATGTCCCACGGGCAGCCGAACTGCGGATCACGCAGACGACTCATCAGGTGCAGTAAATCTTCAAGTGAATACATCAATCAATCTCTACACATTGCACTTGTAGGAGCGAGGCTTGCCCGCGAAGGCGGTGTGTCAGGTATGACGTCTTCGCGGGCAAGCCTCGCTCCTACAGGTATCGGTTGCCATGCCATCACGGGGTTCGGTTACGCCGGGTTTCGATGATGTTCGGCAGCTGGGAAATCCGCCCCAGCAACCGCCCCAGTGCATCCAGCCCCGGAATCTCGATGGTCAGGGACATCAGTGCGGTGTTGTCCTCTTTGTTCGAGCGGGTGTTGACCGCCAGCACGTTGATCCGCTCATTGAGCAGCACTTGCGAGACGTCACGCAGCAGACCGGAACGGTCGTAGGCGCGGATGATGATGTCCACCGGGTAGGTGAGCACCGGCACCGGGCCCCAGCTGACCTGGATGATCCGCTCTGGCTCGCGCCCGCCCAGTTGCAGCACCGAGGCGCAGTCCTGACGGTGAATGCTCACGCCACGGCCCTGGGTGATGTAGCCGACGATGGCATCGCCCGGCAACGGCTGGCAGCAACCGGCCATTTGCGTCATCAGGTTGCCGACGCCCTGGATCTGAATGTCGCCGCGCTTGCCCGGTTTGTAGCCGGTGGCTTTGCGCGGGATCAGTTCCAGTTGCTCGTTGCCGCGTTCCGGTTCGACTAGTTGTTGCGCCAAGTTCACCAGTTGCGCCAGGCGCAAATCGCCGGCGCCCAACGCGGCGTACATGTCCTCGGCGGTCTTCATGTTGGCCTTGTCGGCCAGCTTGTCGAAGTCCACCGCCGGCAAGCCAAGGCGACTGAGTTCGCGTTCGAGCAAGGTTTTACCGGCCGCGACGTTCTGATCGCGGGCCTGCAATTTGAACCAGTGGACGATCTTTGCCCGCGCCCGCGAGGTCGTGATGTAACCCAGGTTCGGGTTCAGCCAGTCGCGGCTCGGAGTGCCGTGCTTGCTGGTGATGATCTCGACTTGCTCACCGGTTTGCAGGCTGTAGTTGAGCGGTACGATCCGCCCGTTGATCTTCGCGCCACGGCAGTTGTGACCGATTTCGGTGTGCACGCGGTAGGCGAAGTCCAGCGGCGTCGCGCCTTTGGGCAAGTCGATGGCGTGGCCGTCCGGGGTGAAGATGTAGACCCGGTCCGGCTCGATATCGACCCGCAATTGTTCAGCCAGACCGCCGATATCGCCCAGCTCTTCATGCCACTCGAGGACCTGACGCAGCCAGGAGATTTTCTCTTCGTAGTGATTGGAACCGGATTTGACGTCGGTGCCCTTGTACTTCCAGTGCGCGCAAACGCCGAGTTCGGCTTCTTCGTGCATGGCATGGGTGCGGATCTGCACTTCCAGCACCTTGCCCTCGGGGCCGATCACCGCAGTATGCAGCGAGCGGTAGCCGTTCTCTTTCGGGTTGGCGATGTAGTCGTCGAATTCTTTCGGGATGTGCCGCCACAAGGTGTGGACGATGCCGAGCGCGGTGTAGCAGTCGCGCATTTCCGGCACCAGCACGCGAACGGCGCGCACGTCGTAGATCTGGCTGAATTCCAGACCCTTGCGCTGCATTTTGCGCCAGATCGAATAGATGTGTTTGGCCCGGCCGCTGATGTCGGCATCGACTCCGGTGGCCTGCAACTCGTCTTTGAGTTGGGTCATCACGTCGGCGATAAAGCGTTCGCGATCCAGCCGTCGCTCGTGGAGCAACTTGGCGATTTGCTTGTACTGATCGGGCTCGAGGTAACGGAAGGACAAATCCTCCAGTTCCCATTTGATATGACCGATACCGAGACGGTGAGCCAGCGGCGCATAGATGTCGAAGACTTCACGGGCAACGCGGTTGCGCTTCTCGTCGTCGGCGGTTTTCACCGCACGGATTGCGCAGGTGCGTTCAGCCAGTTTGATCAGCGCGACGCGAACGTCGTCGACCATGGCCACCAGCATTTTGCGCAGGTTCTCGACCTGGCCCTGGGTGCCCAGCACCAACGATTGACGGGGGCTCAGGCTGGCGCTGATCGCCGCCATGCGCAACACGCCGTCGATGAGTTTGGCGACCACCGGACCGAAGCGCTGGCTGACCGCCGGCAGTTCGATCTGACCTTCGCGCACGCCGCGGTACAAGACCGCCGCGACCAACGAATCCTGATCCAGTTTGAGGTCGGCGAGAATCTCGGCGATCTCAAGGCCCGTGCGGAAACTCGAGGTCCCTTCGGACCATAGATTCTTCGCCGCATTGGCTTGTTGTTCAGACACGCGAGCGAACTCGCACGCTTCCTTCAAGGCTTCGCGATCCAGTGCCAGATCGACACTGACCGCATGATCGAGCCAAGCCTCGAGATTGATACTGCCGTCGGTGTTGATCGGCTGGTGTGCTCTCACCTGTACCATCTTGCTTACCTTCCCTACGACGCAGATTCAATGCGTCAATTCGCTGACCTTCATTGCCCGATGGCCCTCACGGGGCTAATGCGAGAGCGGCACGGGCGGCCAGTCGGACCAGACGAGCCGTCCTAGCTCGCTTCAAATAACGCCATGGCCTCGACATGTGCCGTCTGAGGAAACATATCGAGAATCCCGGCACGTTTTAACCGGTAGCCCTGCTTGATCAATTCGGCCGTATCGCGCGCCAGCGTTGCCGGGTTGCACGACACGTACACCAATCGTTTGGCGCCCAGGGACGCCAGCTTGCGCACGACCTCGAAAGCACCGTCTCGCGGTGGGTCCAAGAGTACCGCACAAAAGCCTTCGCGCGCCCATTCGGCATCGGTCAAAGGCTGGGATAAATCGGCCTGAAAAAACTTCACGTTATGCAGATTATTGCTAGCTGCATTGTCGGCGGCCCGCTCGACCATTGCCTGCACGCCTTCCACCGCCACCACTTCGCGAACGGTTTTGGCCAGGGGCAAAGCAAAGTTACCCAACCCACAGAATAGATCGAGAACCCGCTCCTGCGCCGTCGGCTTCAACCAGTCCAGCGCCTGGGCAATCATCGCTTCGTTGACCCCGGCATTGACCTGGATGAAATCCCCCGGCCGGTACGCCAGGTTCAAGTCCCACGACTCAAGGCGATAACCCAGCGACTGATCGGCCTCGACCGGTTGCGGGGCGCCGTCTCCATGCAGCCACAACTGGGCTTCATGGAATGCGCAGAAATCCTTGAGGATCGTCAGGTCGGCGTCGGACAACGGCGACATGTGCCGCAGCAATACCGCCAACGACGATCCGGCGAACAATTCCACATGCCCCAGCGCCTGAGGTTTGCTCAAGCGACGAAGCATTTCCGGCAAGCGGGTCATGATCGGCTGCAACGGCTGGACCAGCACTGTGCATTCGTTGATGGCAACGATGTCCTGACTGCCCGCCGCGCGGAAGCCGACTTCGAGCTTCTTCGCTTTCATGTCCCAACGCACCGCCACTCGGGCGCGACGGCGATAACCGAATTCCGGACCGCTCAACGGCGCTGCCCATTCCTGGGGTTCGACACCGGCGACCTTGGACAGTTGCTCGGCGAGCATGCGTTGCTTGAGGGCGAGTTGTTCGGTGTGCGGCAGATGTTGCACGCTGCAACCGCCGCAGCGACCGGCATGTGGGCACGGTGCCGGACGACGCAATTCGCTGGCCTGGAACACCCGTTCGGTGCGCGCCTCGACCACTTTGCCGTGGGCGCCCAACACACGCGCCTCGACTTCTTCACCGGCCAATGCGCCGATAACGAACCAGGTGCGACCTTCGAAAAACGCGATACCGCGACCGTCATTGGCCAGGCGCTCGATGCTCAAGCGCTGCTTTTTGCCGGTCGGAATTTGCGGGGCCTTGCTGCCACCGGTGGGTTGGAAGCGCAGGCCTCTCTCTTGCTTGGCCATCAGTTGGGCGCGTCGAAAATGCCGGTCGACAAGTAACGGTCGCCACGGTCGCAGATGATCGCGACGATCACCGCGTTTTCAACTTCTTTGGACAGGCGCAGCATCGCTGCCACGGCACCGCCCGAGGACACGCCACAGAAGATGCCTTCTTCGCGGGCCAGGCGACGGGTCACGTCTTCGGCTTCGCTTTGCGCCATGTCGACGATCCGGTCCACGCGATCGGCCTGGTAGATCTTCGGCAGGTATTCCTGCGGCCAGCGACGGATGCCCGGAATCGCCGAACCTTCCATCGGTTGCAGGCCGATGATCTGCACGTTGTCGTTCTGCTCTTTCAAGTAGCGCGACACGCCCATGATGGTGCCGGTGGTGCCCATCGAACTGACGAAATGGGTGATGGAGCCCTCGGTCTGGCGCCAGATTTCCGGGCCGGTGGTGGTGTAGTGCGCCTCCGGGTTGTCCCCGTTGGCGAACTGATCCAGCACCTTGCCACGGCCTTCGGCTTCCATTCGCTGAGCGAGGTCGCGCGCGCCTTCCATGCCTTCTTCCTGAGTGACCAGAATCAGCTCGGCGCCATAGGCCGTCATCGCGGCTTTACGTTCGGCGCTGGAGTTGTCCGGCATGATCAGGATCATCTTGTAACCCTTGATCGCGGCAGCCATGGCCAGCGCGATACCGGTGTTACCCGAGGTCGCTTCGATCAGCGTATCGCCGGCGTGGATCTGCCCGCGCAATTCAGCGCGGGTAATCATCGACAGCGCCGGCCGGTCCTTGACCGAACCCGCCGGGTTATTCCCTTCGAGCTTGAGCAAAAGGGTATTGCTGGTGGCGCCAGGCAGGCGCTGCAAACGGACCAGCGGAGTGTTGCCGACGCAATCGGCGATGGTTGGGTACTGCAAGGTCATGGCGTATTCGCAATCCAGACTGCGGGGGCGCCTATCATACCGGCAAACGTTCGCAGGCCATATCACGCAAAGTGCGGTGCTTATGGCTTATGGGAATAAGGGGATGTTCAGGGCTGTTCTCCCTGCGCAATATTCAATGCATAGAACTCATGCAACTTGGCTTGCAGTAACTGTTTGTCCGGTAGCTGAACCTGATATTCAGCAATCAACGCTGGCGACAGGCTGCGGTTGAGGGCGTACTCGACCACTTCGTCATCCTTGCTGGCACAGAGCAGCACACCAATGGCCGGGTTTTCGTGGCATTTGCGTTCATTGCGGTCCAACGCTTCCAGATAGAAGTTGAGCTTGCCCAGATACTCCGGTTCGAAACGCCCGACCTTGAGTTCAATGGCCACCAGGCAGTTGAGCCCACGGTGGAAGAACAATAGGTCCAGAGCAAAATCACGCCCTCCAACTTGCAGTGGATATTGGGAGCCGACGAAGCAGAAGTCGCGGCCAAGCTCGATCAGAAATTCCTTGAGGCGCGCCAGCAACCCTTTATGCAGATCCGTTTCGGCATGCCCCCCGGGCAGGTCGAGAAACTCGAGCATGTAGGCGTCACGGAATATCTCAAGTGCCGCCGGGTGAGTTTGTCTCAGCGCTGCTGAGACTTTTGCCGGTTGGGTCATACTGCGCTCGAACAGTGCGGCTTTGAATTGACGCTCTAGTTCGCGCTTCGACCATTTTTCTTGAACCGTCATACGCAAGTAAAACTCCCGCTCTTCTGGGAGTTTGCTCTGGCTGAAGATGACCAGATTGTGAGTCCAAGGTATTTGTCTCACCAGCGGTGAGACTTTTTCGTTGCCCCGGTAAATTTCGTAGAACTGGCGCATGCGGAACAGATTGGGGCGGGTAAAGCCACGCAACCCTGGCTGAGTATTAGCCAGATGCTCCGCAAGTTGACTGATCACAGCGTCACCCCACTCTGCCTGCTCCAGCTTGCGACTGATGTAAGCACCGACCTGCCAATACAGCTCGATCAGTTGGGTATTCACCGCCTGTATAGCCTGCTGTTTGGCACTGTGAATCAGCGCAAGTACCTCATCGAAACGGACATCTGCTGTGTTGCCGGCAACATTGGGTGCATTCATGCCCAACTCCTTGAGGACGAGGAAAAGCGAGAGCTTAAACCGTCAAGTTGGCGTCAAGGCGCCGCTGATACCCTTTGGGAAATGTCGTACAGCAATACCCGAACGCTCCGGCAAAGATCAGAAATGTGGTGGCTGGGAGGGCCTCATCGCGAGCAGGCTCGCTCCCACAGGGTGCGGGGTTGATCAGACGATTTGTGGTCGGCAAAGATCCACTGTGGGAGCGGGCTTGCTCGCGAAGGCGTCGTCACTGACGCCATCCATCTCAGCCACCAACCGAATATTCAGCCGCAACCCACGCCCGGTATTCTCAGCCCAAAGATGCCCGCCCTGACGCTTCACCGCATTCCTCGCGATGCTCAATCCCAACCCGAACCCGCCATCTCCCGGCCGCGAGCCGTCGAGTCGAATGAACGGGGAGAAGATCCGCTCAAGATCCCCTTCAGCCACCCCGCCGCCCTCGTCCTCCAGCCACAAATGCCAGAAGTCGCCGTCACGTTGCCCGCCGAAACGCACAATGCCGCCGCTCGGTGAATGACGAATGGCATTGCGCAGAATGTTTTCCAGCGCTTGCGCGAGCGTGTTGAGATTGCCCCGGACCCAGCACGATGAATCCACCGCACACTGCAACTGGCTCACCGGCCAGCCGCTTTCGTAGCAGGCGTTTTCGGTGAGCATTTCCCACAGTGCCTGGACTTGAATCGCTTCGTCGGGCAACGGCGCGCGCTCGGTGTCGAGCCAGGCCAGTTGCAAAGTGTCTTCCACCAGGCGCTGCATGCCATCGACTTCTCGCCCGATGCGCTCGCGCAATTGCGCCAGCCCTTGCTCGCTTTCGCTGGCGACCCGCAGACGACTCAACGGTGTACGCAGTTCATGGGACAAATCGCGCAGCAATTGCTGCTGCAGGGCGACGGTGCTTTGCAGTCGCTCGGCCATGTGATCGAACGCCCGGCCCAGCTCACCGAGTTCATCCGAACGATTGGTGGTGTGGCTCGACAGACGCACGTTCAACTGGTCGGCACGCCAGGCATTGGCCTGTTCGCGTAAATGGTTCAACGGCACGACCAACAATCTATAAAGACCGACGCACAATAAAAGGGTGAACAGGCCGGGGATCACGCCGTTGGTGATCACGCGCCAGAACACCCGGTATTGGCCGGGCACGAAGCGCTGGGGCAGCTCGATGACCAGGCTGCCGGCGGTGGGATCTCCGGGAAACGGCACCCGCAGCCACGGCAGGCGTCTCTTGTGAATGGGCCAATCCAGGCCGCGCAGAAAGGTCAGGCGCTCGATCTCCTTGTCTGTCAGCGGCTGGCCGCTCAACGACTGTAAATCGCCGCCAATGACACCGGCCCAACCCGCTTCGCGCTGTCGCATGGTGTGCAGCCAGTGATCCACGCCCGCGCGCTGGCCCTGACGCCAGGCCTGTTCGGCCTCGGCGGCATAACCCGTCAGCGTGCCTCGGGCCTCATCGGACAGGAACTGGTTGCGCTCCTCCATATAACGGCCCCAGGACCAGCTCAGCCAGATCATCAGCAGACAGAACGCGACCAACAGACACGCCAGTTTCCAGAACAGCGAGTGCCGGCCCGGCAGGTCAGACCATTTCATCGGCCGCACTCAATACGTAACCCTTGCCCCAGACCGTGCGCACTTCGCGCTCGGTGTAGCCGATGCCTTTGAGTTTTCGGCGGATCTGGCTGATGTGCATGTCGAGGCTGCGGTCATGGGCCGCGAAACCGCGTTGCAGCACATGCTGATAAAGGAAGGCTTTGCTCAGCACTTCATCGCCATTGCGATTCAGGGTATCCAGCAATCGATACTCGCTTCGGGTCAGGCCTGCGGCGTGTTCACCATAGGAAACGTCGCAGAGGTCGTCATCGAAACGCAGGCTGTCGACCGGGGCCGCGACCGCTGCCGGCTCCGGCCGACGGTCGAGCGCCACCCGGCGCAGGATCGCTTCGATGCGCACACGCAACTCGGCCATGCTGAAGGGTTTGGGCAGGTAATCATCGGCCCCCAGGCGAAAACCGCTGATGCGATCCGCCTCGGCGCCCAGCGCCGACATCAGCACCACCGGAGTCGAATGGCTCTGGCGCAATTGCGTCAGCACGTTCAACCCGTTCAGGCCCGGCAGCAAAATATCCATCAACACCACGTCGAAGGGCTGCTCGCGGGCGATGTCCAGGCCTTCCTGCCCGTTCTGGCACCAGGTCACCTGAAAACCGCAGCGGCCCAAATGCTCGTGCACATAAGCACCGAGGACGAGGTCGTCTTCAATGGACAGGATGCGCGGATGGCCAACAGAGATGGGAGTCATGAGTATCTGCAAATAATTCTCAGTTGTCGATTATTCAAGATTGCCTGCCGATGGGCAACCCAAGGTTTGCCCGTGGCGCAAAAGCGCCGGTCGAGCCGACGAATGACGACATCAATTTTACGAAGATTGCCTGCCTGCAAATCGCTACACTGGCCCGGTGGCGCGTGCCGGATGTACGCGCAGGTCAATCAATAGCTGGATGCAGGAGAGATGCGTGCTCAAGAAACTGGGAATTAAAGGCCGCGTGCTGTTGCTGACCCTGTTGCCGACCACCCTGATGGCGCTGGTCCTGGGCGGCTATTTCACCTGGACGCAGCAATCCGACCTGCAAACCCAATTGATGCAGCGCGGCGAGATGATCGCCGAACAGCTCGCGCCCTTGGTCGCCCCGGCCATGGGCCACAAAGACAATGAGTTGCTGGAGCGCATCGCCACTCAGTCGCTGGAAACGCCGGACGTGCGCGCCGTCACCTTCCTCGCCCCCGACCGCACGCCCGTGGCCCACGCCGGCCCGACCATGCTCAACCCCGCGCCGATGGGCAATGGCTCGCAGATGCTGCGCCGCAGTGGCAACGATGCGACGCGTTATCTGCTGCCGGTATTCGGCAAGCACCGCAACCTCGCGGGCGATTTGATTCCGGATGAAGCCGAGCGCCTGCTGGGTTGGGTCGAGCTCGAACTGTCCCACAGCGGCATGCTGCTGCGCGGTTACCGCAGCCTGTTCGCCAGCCTGCTGCTGATCGGCGCGGGCCTGGCCGGTGCGGCGCTGCTCGCCTTGCGCATGGGCAGGACCATCAACCGGCCGATCAGCCAGATCAAACTGGCGGTGGCGCAACTCAAGGACGGTCATCTGGAAACCCGCCTGCCACCCCTTGGCAGTCAGGAACTGGATGAGCTCGCGTCCGGCATCAATCGCATGGCCGGCACGTTGCAAAACGCTCAGGAAGAATTGCAGAACAGCGTCGACCAGGCCACCGAAGACGTGCGCCAGAACCTGGAAACCATCGAGATCCAGAACATCGAACTGGACCTGGCGCGCAAGGAAGCCCTGGAGGCGAGCCGGATCAAATCCGAATTCCTGGCCAACATGAGCCATGAAATCCGCACGCCGCTCAACGGTATTCTCGGCTTCACGCACCTGCTGCAAAAAAGCGAGCTGACCCCGCGCCAGCTCGACTATCTGGGCACCATCGAAAAATCCGCCGACAGCCTGCTGGGGATCATCAACGAGATCCTCGACTTCTCGAAAATCGAGGCCGGCAAACTGGTGCTCGACAATATTCCGTTCAACCTGCGCGACCTGCTGCAAGACACCCTGACCATCCTCGCCCCGGCCGCCCATGCCAAACAGCTTGAGCTGGTGAGCCTGGTGTATCGCGACACGCCGTTGTCGCTGGTGGGCGATCCGCTGCGACTCAAGCAGATCCTCACCAACCTTGTGAGCAATGCGATCAAGTTCACCCGCGAAGGCACCATCGTCGCCCGGGCCATGCTCGAAGAAGAACACGAAGACAGCGTGCAACTGCGCATCAGCATTCAGGACACCGGCATCGGCCTGTCGAACCAGGACGTGCGCGCCCTGTTCCAGGCGTTCAGCCAGGCCGACAACTCGCTGTCCCGCCAGCCCGGTGGCACCGGCCTCGGTCTGGTGATTTCCAAGCGCCTGATCGAACAGATGGGCGGCGAAATCGGCGTCGACAGTACACCGGGCGAAGGCTCGGAGTTCTGGATCAGCCTCAGTCTGCCCAAGACCCGCGACGATGCCGAAGACCTGCCCGGCCCACCGCTGCTCGGGCGCCGCGTGGCGGTGCTGGAAAATCATGAACTGGCGCGTCAGGCCTTGCAGCATCAGCTGGAAGATTGCGGTCTGGTCGTGACGCCGTTCAATACCCTGGAAAGCCTGGCCAATGGCGTGACTGGCGCGCATCAGACCGATCAGGCGATCGACCTGGCGGTGCTCGGCATCACCAGCAACGACATGCCGCCGGAGCGCCTCAACCAACACATCTGGGACCTCGAACACCTGGGCTGCAAAGTGCTGGTGCTGTGCCCGACCACCGAGCAGACGCTGTTCCACCTCTCGGTGCCCAACCCGCACAGTCAGCTTCAGGCCAAACCGGCGTGCACGCGCAAGTTGCGTCGGGCGTTGTCCGATCTGGTCAACCCGCGCCAGCAGCGCAGCGAACCCGGCGAACCGGTTTCCAGCCGTGCGCCGAAGGTGCTGTGCGTCGACGACAACCCGGCCAATCTGTTGCTGGTGCAAACCCTGCTTGAAGACATGGGCGCCAAGGTACTCGCGGTGGAAAGCGGTTACGCGGCGGTCAAAGCGGTGCAAAGCGAAACCTTTGACCTGGTATTGATGGACGTGCAAATGCCCGGCATGGACGGGCGTCAAACCACCGAGACGATTCGTCAGTGGGAAAGCGAGCGGCATTGCACGCCGCTGCCGATCGTCGCCCTCACCGCCCACGCCATGGCCAACGAAAAACGCGCGCTGCTGCAGAGCGGTATGGATGACTACCTGACCAAACCGATCAGCGAGCGGCAACTGGCCCAGGTAGTGTTGAAATGGACCGGCCTGGCGTTGCGCAATCACGGGCCGGAGCGTTCCAGCGACAGCCATGGCGGCGCCCATGAACTGCAGGTGCTCGACCACGACGAAGGCTTGCGCCTGGCCGCCGGCAAGGCCGATCTGGCAGCCGACATGCTGGCGATGTTGCTGGCCTCCCTGGAAGCCGACCGCGAAGCGATTCGCATGGCCCGGGAAACCAATGACCACAACGCGTTGATCGAGCGCGTCCACCGCCTGCACGGCGCGACCCGTTATTGCGGCGTCCCGCAACTGCGCGCCGCCTGCCAGCGCAGCGAAACCCTGCTCAAGCAACAAGACCCGAAAGCCCCCGGGGCGCTGGAAGAACTCGACCGCGCAATCAATCGCCTGGCGGCCCACGCCCGGATCAACGCTTGATGCAGCGCAATGGCGCCGAAACCATACCCGCTAAACTCAGGCCCCTGTAGGAGCGTGTAGGAGCTGTCGAGTGAAACGAGGCTGCGATCTTTTGATCTTGCTTTTAAAAAGATCAAAGTCAAAAGATCGCAGCCTCGTTTCACTCGACAGCTCCTACACAGCTCCTACATAAGCGTGATCGAGTTTTTCAGGAGGACCGCATGCGCACGATTCTTTTCAGCAGCCAGACCTACGACCGCGACAGTTTTCTCGGCGCCGAGCTGCCCGCCGGTATCGAGTTGCACTTTCAATCGGCGCGGCTGAGCCTCGATACCGTGGCGTTGGCGGAGTATCACGAAGTGGTCTGCGCCTTCATCAATGATGACTTGAGCGCCCCGGTACTGGAACGCCTGGCCGCGGGCGGAACACGCTTGATCGCCCTGCGCTCGGCCGGTTACAACCATGTCGACCTGGCTGTTGCGAAGCTGCTGGGGCTTTCGATCGTGCGGGTTCCGGCCTACTCGCCCCACGCGGTGGCCGAACACGCGGTGGCGCTGATCCTGGCGCTCAACCGGCGCCTGCACCGCGCCTACAACCGCACCCGCGAAGGGGATTTCAGCCTGCACGGGCTGACCGGTTTCGACTTGGTGGGCAAGACTGTCGGTGTGGTCGGCACCGGGCAGATCGGTGCCACATTCGCGAAAATAATGAACGGTTTCGGCTGCCGGTTGCTGGCCTACGACCCCTACCCCAACCCGCAGGTCGAAGCCCTCGGTGCTCGTTACGTGAGCTTGCCCGAGCTGCTCGCCGAATCGCAGATCATCAGCCTGCACTGCCCGCTCAATGCGCAGAGCAAACACTTGATCAACCGCGAGTCACTGGCGCACCTGCAGCCCGGCGCGATGTTGATCAACACCGGGCGTGGCGGTCTGGTGGACACGCCAGCGCTGATCGATGCGTTGAAGGACGGCCAGTTGGGTTACTTGGGGCTGGATGTCTACGAAGAGGAGGCGCAGTTGTTCTTCGAGGACCGCTCCGACCTGCCGCTGCAGGACGATGTGCTGGCGCGGCTGCTGACCTTTCCCAACGTGATCATCACCGCGCACCAGGCCTTCCTGACTCGCGAAGCCCTGGACGCGATTGCCACGACGACCCTGCAGAACATCGCGGCCTGGGCCGCCGGCACGCCGCAGAATCAAGTCGAAGGCTGAACCGATCAGGCTTTGGACAAAAGGATCATCAGGCCCAGCCAGCCGAAACCCAGCAAGCGTTGCCCCACGGAATGCCCGCGACGCAGCAGGAACCAGACAAAAAACGGCGGCAGAAAGAAAATCATCAGTTTCAGCCACAGTTCCACCGGACGCACGCCGTTAGCAGCGGGTATCGGCGCCGCCATGTCGGCCGGGGCTTCGGTTTTGCGTTTACGTCCGAACGCGGCCGGGGTCACCCTGGCCACTTTCTCATCGGCCGGCAAACGCCCGAAAGAAAGGGGAGCCTGTGCAGGCGCTGCCGTCGAAGTGGTCGCTTGCGCCGTTCCCGCCGGTGCACCGCAATGAATGCAAGCAGGCGCCGTGGAGCTGATGCTTTGCTTGCACTCATAACATTCGATTAACGCCATGTCCGTTCCTTAGAAATGCAAAAGCGGCAGTTTGCCATGAGTCGATGGGTAAATTGAACCAGATCGAAGGTCATCTGCCCGCGCCATGCTGCGTGCAGGCCCGTGATAGCATACCGCGCATATTTGGAGGACCCATGGTCGAACACGATTTCCGCTACAACCTGATGAACCCGCAACACACCCTCACCGAATGCCGCGCCCTTGTGCCGGGGCGTTATCAAGTCACCGGCAACGGCGGCTCGATTCGTAATAATGACGTGCTGGTCGTGACCCTCAAAGGTGCCAAGGACTTGTCCATGCGCCTGACCGTGGAAACGGTTCGCCACTTGATCAACCCGCCCGGCCAATGGGTCGCGGTGGCCAGTGGTCCGGTGTTCGGCGAATTGGCGATCCACACCTGGAAAGTCAATTGCGACAGCTGTGCCAAAGAACTGAGCTTCGAGTTTGCGGTCGACGCCAAACTGGGCAACAAGGCTGAAAAACCTGCCGCCACCGCGCGGATTGCCGAGTTGGGCTGGTCCACCGTTGGTGAGAAGCACCTGTGCCCGAAATGCCAGGAGCCCGCGTGATGAAACGCCTCGCCCTGACCGCACTGGTCGGTGCAAGCCTGCTGGGCTGCGCCGCCGAGCCGGTGAAATTGCAGCAAAATCGTAGCTACATTCTGGAATGGATCGGCGAACGTCCGTTGATGGATTACAGCCACCTGACCATCACCCTGGGTGAAGACGGTCGTGCTTATGGCAATGGCGGTTGCAACCACTGGTTTGCGCCGTACACGCTGGAAGGCGACAAGCTGAGCTTCGGCAAGATCGGCAGCACCCGCAAGCTGTGCGCGCCGGCCGTGATGGAGCAGGAAAAGCGCTTCATGCAGGCCCTGGAAAACGTGCAGCGCTGGGATGTATCGCCGATCGAGCAGATGCGCTTCTGGCCGGCGGAAGGCAAGCCGTTGCGCTGGTGGCTTGAAGAGGGTTGATTGTTCAGCCTTGAAAAGATCGCAGCCTCGTTGCACTCGACAGCTCCTACAAGGGTTTCGCATTTCACCTGTAGGAGCTGTCGAGTGAAACGAGGCTGCGATCTTTTTCTCAACAACAACTCAATTCTTCGCCTGCAACGCCTCTAGCTTGGCCATCACCCCCGCCGCTGTCTGCTCGCCCATCAACTGCTCGCGCACCTTGCCTTTGTTATCGATGATGTAGGTCACCGGTAACGCCTCGCTACGCGGCAACTCGAAAAGATCTGCCGGGTCCGACGCCAGCACGGTGAACTTGATCCCCAGTTTCTCGCTGGCGCTTTTCAGCTCTTCCCCCTGCACATTGTCGAAATTGACCCCGAACACACCAATCTTCTTGTCCTTCAGCTGATCGGCCAACGCATTCAACTCCGGGATTTCGGTACGGCACGGGCCACACCATTCGGCCCAGTAATTGAGCACCACCCATTGTTTGTCCAGACGTTCGGCGGCGACTTTCTGGCCGTTCTGGTCGATGCCATAGTCGTTGCCACAGCCCCCCAGCATCAACGTCCCGATGATCGCCAATGCTGCTGCCAGTCGTCTTGTCATGTCGTGATCCTTGTTCAAAATTGAATGCGCCTGCGACCCATCGCCTCCCGAGGTTCTGGATTACGCGCTGCACAGTTAGAATAGCCGCCACCTTACGCAAGATGCGACCCGCACATGACCGATCTGACGCTTTATCACAATCCGCGCTGCTCGAAATCCCGCGGTGCGCTCGAACTGCTGGAAGCCCGTGGCCTGACGCCGACCGTGGTCCGCTACCTGGAAACCCCGTTGGACGCCACGCAAATCCAGAGCCTGCTGAAAAAACTCGGCATCAGCGCCCGGCAACTGCTGCGCACCGGCGAGGACGAGTACAAAACCCTCAACCTGGCCGACAGCAGCCTGAGCGAGGCGCAATTGATCGCCGCCATCGCCGCCCATCCGAAACTCATGGAGCGACCGATTCTCGAAGTCGGCGACAAAGCCATCATCGGCCGTCCGCCGGAGAACGTACTGGAGTTGCTGCCGTGAGCGCGCCGTACATTCTGGTTCTGTATTACAGCCGCAGCGGCTCGACCAATGAAATGGCCCGGCAAATTGCCCGCGGCGTCGAGCAGGCAGGGATGGAAGCATGCCTGCGCACGGTTCCGCCGATCTCTACCGAATGCGAAGCCGTGTCGCCGGACATCCCCGACGAAGGCGCGCTGTACGCCAGCCTCGACGACCTGAAGAACTGCGCGGGCCTGGCCATGGGCAGCCCGACCCGCTTCGGCAATATGGCGGCGCCGCTCAAGTACTTCCTCGACGGCACCAGCAATCTTTGGCTGACCGGCGCCCTGGTGGGCAAACCGGCCGGGGTGTTCACCTCCACCGCGAGCCTGCACGGCGGTCAGGAAACCACGCTGCTCTCGATGATGTTGCCGTTGCTGCACCACGGCATGCTGATCACCGGCCTGCCGTACAGCGAATCGGCGCTGCTGGAAACCCGTGGCGGCGGCACGCCTTATGGCGCCAGCCATCACGCCGGGGCCGATGGCAAACAGGGTTTGAATGAACACGAAGTCGCGCTGTGCCGGGCCTTGGGCCTGCGCCTGGCGAAGACTGCGCAGAAGCTGGGGAACTGACGTGGCGAAAAAGCCGAAGATTCTGCCCTCGATCGAATGGCTCGAACCGCGGGTTCGGGCGATGCGGGTGATCAGCCTGCTGTGCTTTTTAGGGCTGGTGGGGTTGCTGTGCGCCTACTACCTGGTGTTTGCCGATCTGCATGGCGCCCGGCCGTGGGTGATTTTGCTGATCGAGCTGGTGCCCCTGCTGTTGCTGGCGCCGGGGATGATCATCGGCAGCGCGCGCGGGCATTCGTGGATGTGTTTTGTGGTGAACCTGTATTTCATCAAGGGCGCATTGGCCGCGTATGACCCGAACCGGCAGCTGTTTGGCTTGCTGGAGATGGGCGCGAGCCTGGCGGTGTTTTGCTCGGCGTTGCTGTATGTGCGGTGGCGGTTTCAGCTCAACCGCAAACTGGCTGGCGAGGGTGAGATATCCGTCGCCTGATCTGACGCCTTCGCGGGCAAGCCTCGCTCCTACAACGGCACCACCGTACCTGTAGGAGCGAGGCTTGCCCGCGAAGGGATCGACCCGGTCTTAATGATTGACGGTGTACGCCAGCATCATCGAAATCTGGCTCATCGCCCGCCCGCCACTCTGTTCATGCCACTGGTTGAACACATCCTGCACCAACGCCAGGTCCCGCTGGCTTGTCGGCACCTTGTCGACGATCTTCTGCGCGTTCAACCCCGCCACCACGTCGTAGCTCGGCACGAACGTGTCCTTGCCGACCATGCGCAGGAAGCGCGGCGCCGACAACCCGCCCAATTGATGGCCGCGTTTTTTCAGGAAGGTCCACAGACCGACGATATCGGTTACCGGCCAATCGGCAATCAGTTCGCCAAAGCTGCCCTTCTCATGCGCCACGTCCAGCACGAACTGCGCATTGCGCGGCACGCTCTTGAGCTTGCCGAGGTGGCGGATGATCCGCGCGTCCTGCATCAGGCGCTCAAGGTGTTCGGCGCTCATCAGCACGACCTTTTCCGGGTCGAATTTGAAGAACACTTCTTCGAACGACGGCCACTTGGCGTCCACCAGGCTGTGCTTGAGGCCGGCGCGAAACACGCGCAGCGCCATGGTCGATAGGTAGCGGTCGTCGCTGATCTTGCGCAATTGCGCCGGGGTCTTGGGGACGGGCAGATGGGCTTCCAGTTCAGCTGCCGAGCCGAAGCGGTTCAGACAGTATTCGTGCAGCCACTTGTAATCGCGCATGCCCTCTCCTGAGGATTGAAACGAAGAACTGAATGTGGGAGCGGGCTTGCTCGCGAAAGCGGTGTGTCAGCCGGCATAGTTGGCGACTGACACACCACTTTCGCGAGCAAGCCCGCTCCCACACAATTTGTGTCAGAGGTTGACTACGTTGACGAACCGCGACATGGCGGTCTCGTCGATCTTGAGGCTGGTGAAATCAAACAGATTACGGTCCGCCAGTTGCGACGGTTGCACGTTCTGCAAGCTACGGAAAATGCTTTCGGTGCGGCCCGGGGTCTTGCGTTCCCACTCTTGCAGCATGTCCTTGACCACCTGACGCTGCAGGTTTTCCTGGGAACCGCAGAGGTTGCACGGAATGATCGGGAATTGCTTGAAATCCGAGTAGGCCTGGATGTCTTTTTCGTTGCAGTAGGCCAGCGGGCGGATCACCACGTTGCGGCCGTCGTCGGCGCGCAGCTTGGGCGGCATGGCCTTGAGCGAACCGTTGAAGAACATGTTGAGGAAGAACGTCTCAACGATGTCGTCGCGGTGGTGACCGAGGGCCATTTTGGTCGCGCCGATTTCGTCGGCAAAAGTGTAGAGCGTGCCGCGACGCAGGCGCGAGCACAGCGAGCAGGTGGTCTTGCCTTCCGGGATCAGCTCCTTGACCACCGAGTAAGTGTCTTTCTCGACGATGTGGTACTCGATGCCCAGCTCTTTCAGATAGGCCGGCAGCACATGTTCAGGGAAGCCTGGCTGTTTCTGGTCCATGTTCACGGCCACGATCTCAAACTTGATCGGAGCGACCTTCTGCAAGTGCAGGAGCACGTCGAGCATGGTGTAGCTGTCCTTGCCACCGGACAGGCAGACCATGACCTTGTCGCCGTCTTCAATCATGTTGAAATCGGCAACTGCCTCCCCCGCCTGGCGGCGAAGGCGCTTTTGCAGTTTGTTCTGGTTGACCGTGAGAGTGCCCATGACGCGTGATCCGTGAGATGTGACGAAAGGCCGGCATTTTACGCAAAAACCTGTCATCGGCGAAGTACCCACCATCCCTGTAGGAGCTGTGTAGGAGCTGTCGAGTGAAACGAGGCTGCGATCTTTTGATCTTGCCTGTAAAAAAACAAAGTCAAAAGATCGCAGCCTCGTTTCACTCGACAGCTCCTACAGGCCCACAAGGGATTGTGGTGACAGACCCTGCGGCGATTAACAGCACTGTTTACAGCGCGATTTGCTCTAAAGCCCTGCAACCTGCGCCGTAAAGACCTTTCTATACTGCGACATAAGGTCGCATACATATTCAGACCTATTACTTACTTGGCCACTTTGGCCTGTAGGCGCTCCACTGGGGGGCGACGGTAAAAACAAGAGGAGTGACTGGCATGATCCATCACGTAGTGGGGCTCTTCACCCACCCCGACCAGGAATGGAAAGAAATCCGTGGCGACCAAGAGGAAAGCATCAGCCACATGTACCTGACCCACACGCTGATTCTGGCGGCGATTCCCGCTGTGTCTGCGTTTATCGGCACCACTCAAGTCGGCTGGGTGATCGGCAATCGAGCGCCGGTCATGCTGACCCAGGAAAGCGCGCTATGGATGACGATCATGTCGTACCTGGCGATGCTCGGCGGCGTCGCGGTGATGGGCGCATTCATCCACTGGATGGCCCGCACCTATGACGCCAATCCAAGTCTTGCCCGCTGCGTTGCATTTGCGACCTATACCGCGACCCCGCTGTTCATCGGCGGTCTGGCGGCGCTGTACCCACACATGTGGCTGGGGATGATCGTCGGGACGGCGGCCATCTGCTACACGGTGTACTTGCTGTATGTGGGGCTACCCACTTTCATGAACATTCCATCAGACGAGGGCTTTCTGTTTTCAAGTTCGGTACTTGCCGTAGGCCTGGTGGTGCTGGTCGCCATCATGGCGTTTACAGTGATTGTCTGGGGACTCGGCGTGGGGCCGGTCTATACCAATTAGCAACACACCACCCAAAAACAAGATCTGCCAACACAGGCCGCCGCAAGGCGGCCTTCTAATGTAAGGAGTAACGACCATTCGGCGCCTCGGCGATTCGCAAGGCCCCGGCGTTGCGGCATACTCGACGTCTCTGGAGATCCATCAAGCATGCCCGAGCAACTCAATTCCCGCGTCGAAGACTGTTACCAACTAGCTGAATCCTTTTTCAAACGACCTTTCAAACGCCCCGTGGTGAGCCTCAAGCTGCGCGGTCAAAAAGCCGGTGTCGCGCATTTGCACGAGAACCTGCTGCGCTTCAATCCGCAGCTGTACCGGGAAAACACAGAAGACTTCCTCAAGCAGACCGTGGCCCACGAAGTGGCGCACCTGATCGCCCACCAACTGTTCGGCGACCGCATTCAGCCGCACGGTGAAGAGTGGCAATTGATCATGCGCGGCGTGTACGAACTGCCGCCCAATCGCTGCCACACCTACGACGTCAAACGCCGCAGCGTGACGCGCTACATCTACAAATGCCCGTGCGTCGACAGCGATTTCCCGTTTTCGGCGCAGCGCCATGGGCTGGTGCGACAGGGGCGGCGGTATTTGTGCCGACGGTGCCGGAGCACGTTGGTGTTTAGTGGGGAGATGCGGGTCGAGTAGTCAGGTTGTGTTGTTTCGGCCGGCCTCTTCGCGGGCAAGCCCCGCTCCCACAGGATCTGCGTCGTTCATAAATCTTGTGCTCAATTCAATACCTGTGGGAGCGAGGCTTGCCCGCGAAGAGGCCGGTACAGTCGCTAGAGAATCACCTTGGCACGGCGCAATTCTGCAATCCGCTCAGCACTCATCCCCAACTCTCCCAACACCTGATCCGTATGCTGCCCCAACACCGCACCCACATGCCGTGGCGCCGGCAACCCATCCGAGAATTTCAACGGACAGGCCATCTGCGCCTGACTCGAACCATCCCCCCGCGGTACGTCCGTCACCAACTCCCGCGCCTGCAACTGCGGATGCTGCACCGCTTCGCTCAGGCTCAAAACCGGCTCGACACACGCATCAACCCCGGCAAACAACTCGCACAGCTGCGCAAAATCATGCTTCTCGAATTCGGCTTTCAACTCATCCTTGAGCGCCTGTTGCTCGGCGGGTTTGGGCGACAGCCCTTTGGCCGCCAGCTCCGGCCGCCCCAGCGCCGTACACAGTTGCTGCATGAAGGCCGGCTCCAGACTGCCCACCGATAACCAACGCCCGTCCCGCGAGCGGTAATAGTCGTAGAAGCTGCCGCCATTGAGCATCTGGTCCTCCCTGCCCGGCTCGACGCCACAGGCCAAATACCCGGCGCCGGCCATGGCGTTGAGGCTGAAGGCGCAGTCGGTCATGCTCACATCCAGATGCTGCCCCACCCCGCTGTGCTGCCGCGCGATCACCGCCGCCAGTAACCCGATCACGCCGTGCAGCGAGCCACCGGCGATATCCGCCACTTGCATGCCCAACGGCAGCGGGCCGCTTTCGGCGCGGCCCGTGTAGCTGGCCAGCCCCGCCAGCGCCAGGTAGTTGATGTCGTGGCCGGCACGGGCCTTGTAGGGGCCGGTCTGGCCGTAACCGGTAATCGACACGTAGATCAGCTTCGGATTGATCGCCTTCAACGCTTCATAACCCAGGCCCAGGCGCTCCATCACGCCGGGGCGGAACTGCTCCAGCACGATGTCGTGGTCCGCCAGCAACTGCTTGATGACCCCCAGCGCCTCGGGCTGCTTGAGGTCCAGCGCCAGGCTGCGTTTGTTGCGATTGAGGTAGGCGTGGCTGGCCGACACCCCGTGATCGTGCGGCGGCAACACCCGCAGCAAGTCCATGCGGGTCGGCGATTCGATGCGCAATACTTCTGCGCCCATGTCCGCCAGCAGCAACGAAGCAAACGGCCCCGGCAGCAGTGTCGAGAAATCCAGAACCTTGAGTGATGCCAGTGGACCGGGCATGAGTGACCTCCGTGAACGATGCCTCCAGCCTAGGCAGGCAATGGCATTGCAGCAATCACCTGAAGTGTCAGCAGCTGTGACCGTTACGCTCAAATCCCGGGCAAGAAAAAACCCGCCGAAGCGGGTTTTTCAGTGCAGCCAGTCTTACTTGACGTTGCTAGGGGTTGGGCCTTCGGCCACGCCCAGGTCGTCTTCTTCACGTTCGTCAGCAATGCCGCGACCGCCAGAAGCCAGCTCGGATTGCAGCACGTCGGTGTCCAGTTCCTTGACCCACTTGGCCACAACAATGGTCGCAACGGCGTTGCCGACCAGGTTGGTCAGGGCACGGGCTTCGGACATGAAGCGGTCGATACCGAGGATCAGCGCCAGGCCGGCAACTGGCAGGTGGCCAACGGCGGACAAGGTAGCGGCCAACACGATGAAGCCCGAACCGGTCACGCCCGCAGCGCCTTTGGAGGACAGCAGCAACACCACCAGCAAGGTGATCTGGTGCGTGATGTCCATGTGGGTGTCGGTTGCCTGGGCAATGAACACGGCCGCCATGGTCAGGTAGATCGCGGTACCGTCGAGGTTGAACGAGTAACCGGTCGGGATCACCAGACCCACCACCGATTTCTTCGCGCCCAGACGCTCCATCTTGATCAGCATGCGCGGCAGTACCGATTCCGAAGAGGAGGTACCCAGCACGATCAGCAGTTCTTCACGGATGTAGCGAATTACTTTCAGCACGCTGAAACCGTGAGCGCGAGCGATACCGCCCAGCACGATCAGGATGAACAGCAGGCAAGTGATGTAGAAGCAGGCCATCAGCTGACCCAGTTGCACCAGCGAGCCGACACCGTAGGCACCGATGGTGAACGCCATGGCACCGAAGGCACCGATTGGCGCGAGCTTCATGATCATGTTGATGATGTTGAACATCACGTGGGCGAAGCGATCGATGAAGTCCAGGATCGGCTTGCCGTAGGCACCCAGGCGATGCAGGGCGAAACCGAAGATCACCGAGAACATCAGCACTTGCAGGATGTCGCCCGTGGCGAACGCGCCGACGATGGTGGACGGGATCACGTTCAGCAGGAAGCCGACGACGCTTTGATCAGCACCGGCCGCGACGTATTGAGCGACTTTGGAGGCATCCAGCGTGGTCACGTCGATGTGCATGCCGTTGCCCGGCTGGACAATGTTGACCACCAGCAGACCAACCAGCAACGCGATAGTCGAAACGATTTCGAAGTAGAGCAGCGCGTAGCCGCCGGTCTTGCCGACCGACTTCATGTTCTGCATGCCGGCGATACCGCTGACAACGGTGCAGAAGATGATGGGGGCGATGATCATTTTGATCAGTTTGATGAACCCGTCACCCAGCGGCTTGAGGGCCACACCGGTCTGCGGGTAGAAGTGACCGAGCAGGATGCCGATGGCAATTGCAACGATCACCTGGAAATACAGGGATTTGTACAGTGGCTGACGAGTCGTCATTGCAAAGTTCCTCAAGAGTGCCCGGTGACAACATCCATCTGTTGCCCAGGACACTTCAATTGCGAACCCTCCTGCACTGGAGGGATTTGTTTTGTCGAGCTGCGCGACGGCAGGCATCTGCTCGTTGTATCGCAAGGCCCGTGCCACCTTTGGAAAAATGCCTGCAAGCCTTTTGACATCAAGGGTTACAGGTTCAAGCTTGTCACCGGCCGGTTACAACAATGTGGCGGATTTCCGCCCAACCTCCAGACCTCGTCCTACAATTTGGCGGATATCCGCCTGTTCATCGTCAGGAGCGACCGCTACCATCCGTCGTTCAATGGGTCGGACCTGCCTCTATGCGTGAACGCACCATCGCCAGTCATTTCGCCCGTGCCGTCCTCGGTGGCGCGCGCCGGTTGGGTTATGACTATTCAAATCTGCTGCAACAACTGGGCATCAGTCCCGAGTTGCTTGAAGAGCCGCGTGCGCGGATTGCGCCGGAGCAGTTCACGCGATTGATCCAGGGGTTGTGGCTGGCCCTCGACGACGAGTACCTCGGTTTCGGGCCGACACCCAGTAAAACCGGCACCTTCGCGATGATGTGCCATGCCGTGATCCACTGCCGCAACCTCGATAAGGCGCTGCAACGCGGCTTATTGTTTTATAGCCTATTCCCCGACGGCCCGTGTCTGACCTTGACCCGCGAAGACGAAATGATCCGCCTGAGCCTCGATGACTCGAAATTTCAGGACCCGGATCATTTCCTCACCGAAAGCCAACTGATGGTGTGGCATCGCCTCGGCAGCTGGCTGATCGGCCAGCGCATTCGGCTGGAGCAGGCGACGTTCAGTTATCCGAGGCCCGAGCATGGGGCTGAATACGACTTGCTGTTTCCCTGCCCCATGGAGTTTTCCTCGGCGCAGAGCAGTCTGCTGTTTCACAGCCGCTACCTGAACATGCCGCTGTTGCAGGACGAACGCACCCTCAAGCATTTCCTCCAACACTCCCCCGCCGACCTGCTGTCACGTCCGGATGATGGCGACAGTTTGAGCAGCCAGTTACGCCGTTTGCTCAGCCGCGACAGTTCACGCTGGCCGGATCTGGAAGCCGTGGCCGCGCACCTGCACATCAGCCCGCAGACCTTGCGCCGGCACTTGCGGGAAGAAGGGTCGAGTTTTCAGGAATTGAAAGATCAGTTGCGGCGGGACATTGCGATTTATCATTTGGGCCGTGCGGATCTGTCGTTGCAGCAGATTGCCGAGCAGCTTGGGTTTTCCGAGCCTTCGGCGTTTCACCGGGCGTTCAAGAAGTGGACCGGGTTGACGCCTGGGGCCTATCGCGCGCAAGAGCATTAAGATCAAAAGATCGCAGCCTCGTTGCACTCGACAGCTCCTACAGGGCGATTTGCGTACCCTTGTAGGAGCTGTCGAGTGCAACGAGGCTGCGATCTTTTGATCTACCGTTACTGCTGCGGATCAACCCTGTCCAGCATCCGGTTCACCGCCAGCTCCCCGAGCATCACCACCTGCTGAATCCCCAGCACGGTGTTGCGATGCGGCCCCTCCATCAACCCCGCGAAATTACTCAACATCACGCTCGCCGACGCCATGGACTCACAGGCGTTGACCAGCAGCGTTTCGTCATTTGCATCAGGATCCACGAGATAAATGGTGCTGGGTTTGCGCGGGGTGTCTTTGGGAATGACCGGTTTGAGGTAGTAATCGAGGGCGCGGTCGGCGGCTTCGTTGAGCTTTTTTGAGTCGGTGGAATCGTAGGGTGAAACGTCGTCGGTTTCGGGTGGGTTGGGCGTAATTTTGAACATGTGAAGCTCCGTGGTTGGTTGAGCCGCCACGACCTATCGCTAAACAAGTAAAGGTGGCGGCTGTACGCAGGTTAGCGATCCGGGTCACAGAAACCCCGGGTAGACTCGAAGGTCTCCCACGCACAGCCACCATTACGCGAATTGCAGGCACTGAAAACTGCAATCAAACTTCGGCGCTTTTGCGTCTGTGATGGGATCGGATCGCTAAACCCGATCGCTGATTCGTCAGCGACCCGCAAACATTAGAGCCCACGCCCCAGGCGCACAAGCCGGCGGATTCTGGCGTAGTCGTAGGCAGCGGCGCAAGGATGTGTAGCCTGGGTGAGTGTCTGGAGATGTCATTTAAACATTCACGTTTAAGATCAAAAGATCGCAGCCTCGTTGCACTCGACAGCTCCTACAGGCGTACGTAAATCCCTGTAGGAGCTGTCGAGTGCAACGAGGCTGCGATCTTTTTGGCCAGGCACCGATTTCAAACCACCGGAAAATGAATCCGGAACGCCGCACCGCCCATGGGTGAATCCCCGAGCGTCAGCTTCGCGCTGTAGCTCTCGATAATGTCCTTCACCACTGCCAACCCGATCCCCTGCCCCGGATGCTGGCGATCCAGCCGTTCGCCCCTTTGCAGAATCCGCGCGCGCTGATCCGGCGGCACGCCCGGCCCGTCGTCTTCCACGCACAACTCAACGCCGCTCAGGGTTTCGCGCACGCTGATGCGCACTTCGCTCAGGCACAGGCGATAGGCGTTTTCCAGCAGGTTGCCCATCATTTCCAGCAGCGCGCCTTGCTCGATCGGCACGTAACACGGGTCCGGAAGGTCGAAAGCGACGCGCACGCGTTTGTCGCGGTAGACCTTGTCCAGCGTGTCGCACAGGCTTTGCAGCACCGGTTGCAGGCGCACCTGGTGGCGCACCAGGCCGCTTTTGCGCAGGCTGGCGCGTTGCAGTTGATAGCCGATCTGCTGGCTCATGCGTTCGATCTGGGTTTGCAGGACCCAGGCCTGATCGCGGTCTTCCGGGCGTTGGGCCATGTCTTCGCTGACGCCTTGCAGCACGGTCAACGGGGTTTTCAGGCTGTGGGCCAGGTCGTCGAGGGAATCGCGGTAGCGGCTGCGCTGTTCGCGTTCGCTGTGCAGCAAACGGTTGAGGGAGCCGGTCAGGCGCAGCAGCTCGCGCGGGTGTTGTTCGCTGAGGCTTTCGCGGGCGCCGCTTTCGATTTCATCGAGTTCCTGACTGAGCCGGCGCAAGGCTTGAAGGCCCCAAGTCAGGCCGATCCACAGCAGCGCCAGCAGCACCAGCAACGCGGCGCCGAAACCGAGGTAGAGGTTTTCGCGCAGGCCTTCGAGGGTGACTTCGTATTCGTGCACCGGTTGCAGGGCGACGATGCTGAACGCCGCGCTCTTGCCGCCGAGCAGTTTGACTTCGACGTCGTAGACGAAGAATTCCTGACCGTCGGCCTCGCTAATGCGCGCGAACTCATTGCCGCGTCCGTCGTAACGCGGTTTGTAGTTGATCTTCTCTTCGCCGGTGGCCTTCGAGCGCCACACCAAGTGACCTTCGCGGTCATAGATGTAGCCGAGCAAGCGGCTGTCAGTCAGGTTGAAGCGCTCATCGGGCAACTGCGCCGGCATCTGCAGGGCGTTGTTTTCGATCCGCGCGGCGGAAATCAACGTGTTTACGTCCGACGCCAGGCGCTGCTCGATGGAATCCTGCAACGCCAGGCTGAACGCGCCCTGCATCGCTGGCAGCAACGCCAGCATGAACAACACCGCCAGGGTGGCGGCGGCGAGCATCAACCGGACACGAAGGGATCGAATCAAGTGCAGCGCTCATTGAACAGGTAGCCGAGGCCACGCACGGTATCGATCGGTTTGAAACCGGCCGGACCTTCGAGTTTGCGGCGCAGACGGCCGACCAGCACTTCGATGACGTTCGGATCGCGCTCGTCGTCGTCCGGGTAGAGCTGCTCCATCAAGCGGTCCTTGGCCACCACTTGCTGGTGATGCCGCATCAGGTACTCGAGGATTCGGTACTCGTAGGCGGTCAGCGCCAGCGGTTGCTCATCGAGGGACGCCTGTTTGCGATTGAGGTCCAGCAGCAGCGGTCCGGCGACGATGGTCGACTGGGTAAATCCGCTGGAGCGGCGCAGCAAGGCATTCAGGCGCGCGTCGAGTTCTTCGAACTGGAACGGCTTGACCACGTAATCGTCGGCACCGGCGGCGAGGCCTTCGACCTTATCCTGCCAGTTGCCGCGCGCGGTGAGGATCAGGATCGGGAAGGTCTTGCCGCGCGAGCGCAGATGGCGGATCAAGTCGAGCCCGCTCATGCCCGGCAGGCCGAGGTCGATCACCGCCAGGTCGTGGTTGAACTGCTCGGTCTGGTACAGCGCCTCTTCGGCGTTGGCCACGGACTCGACCACGTGGCCGCTGTCCGTCAGGCGGGTTTGCAGGTGATGGCGCAACAGCGCTTCATCTTCGACGACCAGCAGTTTCATAACGCTCTCCTAGGCAAATCGTTATCTCCAGCAGCACAGCTCTCAGTTACACCGCGAAACCTGTGGGAGCGGGCTTGCTCGCGAAAGCGGTGTGTCAGGCAACATCAATGTCGACTGTGCCGCCGTCTTCGCGAGCAAGCCCGCTCCCATAAGGATTGCGCCTATCAGAAAGCGTAGTTCGCCGACAGGTAGGTCTGGGCGCTGCTGGTCAGGTCCAGCGAACCCTGTTTGTTACCGCCGCGCTCGCTCATCTCGGTGCTGGCGTTGCTGCGCAAGTAACGGTAACCCAGCTCCACCGAGGTGTTTTGCGACACTTGCTGCAACACGCCAACCTGGCCGCCAATGGCGTAACCGATGTTGCTGTCGCGGCTGAAACCTGGGGACTCCTGAGTCATTTTGGTCAGACCGGCCGTGGCACCGCCGAACAATTTGGTGCTGCCGCCCACCGGGTAGAACAGATCGTAGCTGCCCAACAGGTTTTCCTGACGCAGTTTAATGCCATTGTGCGAGCCCGACACGTTGTCGTAAGTGGCGTAGTAGCGGCCCTGGCTGTTTTGCTGGCCCAGACGCACACCCCAGGTGGTGTCCTTGCCGATCACACCGTCGGCGTTCGGGCTGTTGAGGTTGTCGTTCAGGGCGTGGGACTTTTTGACCTTGTCGCTGGTCTGTCCAAGAGTAAGGCTGGCGAAATTGTCGTCGGAGGCGAATGCCGCAGTGCTCGCGCCCAGGACGGTGAAAGCCAGAAGCAGTTTTTTGAAGTTAGTCATTGGGGAATTTCCTCATGCGCTATGTGCTTTTTGGGTACGGGGCAAGGTTACTCACCCACCCCTGAACTCCCCCTGAACGCACTCTGAACCTGAGCTGAACCAACGCCCCCCAGCTGTTTTGATGACTTTTATGCAGGAGATCCGACCATGCGCGTTTTCCTCGCCTTCGTCTTACTGGCCTTGAGCGGGCTCGGCCACGCCGCGATCAAGACTCAGGAAATCCCTTATCAGAGCCCTGACGGCACTAAGCTGATCGGCTATTACGCTTACGACGACGCTATTAAAGGTCAACGTCCGGGCGTGGTCGTGGTGCACGAATGGTGGGGCCTCAACGACTACACCAAGCGCCGCGCCCGCGATCTGGCCGGACTGGGTTACAGCGCGCTGGCTATCGACATGTATGGCGACGGCAAGAACACCGAACATCCGAAGGACGCCATGGCGTTCATGCAAGCGGCGTCGAAAGACAGTGCTGCGTCCAGCGCTCGCTTCCTGGCCGGGCTCGATTTGCTGAAGAAACAGCCACAGACCAATCCGGAAAAAATCGCCGCCATCGGTTACTGCTTTGGCGGTGGCGTGGTGTTGAATGCGGCACGTCAGGGTGTGCCGCTGGCGGGCGTGGTGAGTTTCCACGGGGCGCTGGCGACCCAAACGCCCGCAACGCCGGGCAGCGTGAAGGCGAAGATACTGGTGGAGCATGGCGCTCTGGACAGCATGGTGACGGCGGATAACGTCGCGGCCTTCAAGGCTGAAATGGACAAGGCCGGGGCTGACTATCAGTTCGTCAGCCTTGAGGGCGCCAAGCACGGGTTTAGCAATCCAGACGCGGATCGCTTGGGTCACGGCGATCATGGCGGGCCGGATATCGGCTACAGCAAGGCGGCGGATGAAAAGTCCTGGGCGGATATGCAGGCGTTCTTCAAGAAGATTTTTGGTTAAGCAGAAAGACCGAGGCGCGGCCTTCGCGGGCAAGCCTCGCTCCTACAGGTTTGTGTTGTTCCGCCATTTCGTGATCGGCTCAAAACCTATAGGAGCGAGGCTTGCCCGCGAAGAACGGTAACGCGGTCCAACGTCAGGACTACCCAGCCCGAAGGCAACCCGGCAAAATGCCCGCCATGAATCCCGTCCCCGCCCTGCCCGTCTGCTGCACCCCGCTCGATGCCCATTGGCCGCTGCCGTTTGTGCTGCCCGATACGGTGCTGTTGAGCACGCACTTCGATACCTCGCAACTGGCCAGCGATGACTTCCAGCGCAGCGCCATCGAGCCGCCGGCGAGCATCCAGCGTTCGGTGGCCAAGCGTCAGGCCGAGTTTCTGTCTGGCCGGGTTTGCGCCCGGGCAGCGTTGCAGCAACTGGAAGGGCTGAATTTCAGCCCGGCCATCGGTGAAGACCGGGCGCCGGTGTGGCCCGCGCACATCAGCGGCTCAATCACCCACAGCACCGGCCGGGCGGCGGCGATTGTGGCCAATAAAACCCACTGGCGCGGGCTGGGTATGGACCTGGAAAACCTGCTCAACCCTGAACGGGCCGAGCGCCTGGCCGGGGAAATCCTCACCCCGCCGGAGTTGCAGCGCATGGCAGCGGGCCCTCGCGATCAGCTGGCGATGCTGGTGACGCTGACGTTCTCGGTGAAGGAAAGTCTGTTCAAGGCGCTGTACCCGATTGTTCAACAGCGGTTTTATTTTGAACATGCCGAGGTGTTGGAATGGACCGAGGCGGGTGAAGTGCGGCTGCGATTGCTGACGGACCTGTCCAGTGAATGGCGCAATGGCACTGAGCTGGATGCGCAGTTCGGGGTGGTGGATGGGCAGTTGTTGAGTCTGGTCAGTATCAAGGCCTGAGATCTTTAGTGTCGGTTCGGGCCTCTTCGCGGGCAAGCCTCGCTCCTACAGGGACCTATGCCACACCGAAGATCCCTGTGGGAGCGGGCTTGCTCGCGAAGGGGCCAGCACCGACACCCGCAATCTCACCGCTTCTCCTGATTCCTCGGCCAACTCAGGCTGAAACACGCCCCGCCCAGACTCTTGCTCTTGCTGATCAACGCCCGCCCGTCATGCCAGTGAATAATTCGCCGCACGATCGACAACCCCAGCCCATGCCCACCCGACGCCCGGGTCCGGCTGTCGTCAAGGCGCAGGAACGGCGTAAAAATTTTCTCCCACGCCGACTCCGGCACGCCCGGTCCGTCATCTTCGATGTCCACCCGGCAACGCTGCTGTCCGACCTGGTAACTGACGGTCACTCGCGATGAGGCATGGCGCATGGCGTTGCTCACCAGGTTCTGGATCGCCCGGTGTAAATAGCGCGGCTCGGCCTCGACCCAGGCGTCGTCGCAATCGGCGGCGGACAAACACAAACCGCGCTGCACGGTGACATCGGCACGCAACGGCGCCAATTCCTCGATCACCTGATTGACCAGCGCATCCAGGTCGATCCGCTGGAAATTCAGCGCCGGCGAGCCCTGCTCCAGCCGTGCATAAGTCAGCATCTCATCGACCAGTTTGTCGAGGTCCTCGATGTCGTGGTCCATGCCTTCGCGGTATTTCTCCAGGGCCTGTGGCGTGGTGGCCGAGCCGATCATCTCCAGGCCAAAACGCAGGCGCGCCACCGGGGTGCGCAATTCGTGGGACACCGCGCGCACCAGCTCACGCTGGATGGCCAGCAACTGCTGCAAGTGCTCGGCCATGCCGTTGAACGCCGAGGCCAGTCGCCCCACCGAGTCCGCGCCGCGGGCCGGCACGCGGGTTTCCAGGCTGCCCTTGGCGATGCGCGTGGCGGCGGCTTCGAGGCCACGCAAGCGGCGCTCAAGTTGTCGCACCAATAAATAGACGATCAAACCGATCAGGCTCAAACCGAGGGCCGCGATCAGCACCAGCCACTCGGGCGGATAAGGATTCATCTGATACAGCGGGCCGATTTCCAGGACCCACGGCGTGCCCACCATGCCGGCAAACACGCGGATCGAGTCGCCGCCCTTGCCCAGCGCCATCACCGTGTCGCCTTCGGAGATCCGGCGACTCTGGTCTTCGTCCATGTCTGCCTGGTCGACGGTGACCAGCCGCAAGTCGAAACCGAAACCCTTGTCATGTTTCAACTGCGCCAGGCGCTTGGGCTGCTCGGCCACCGGCACCCGCACCAGTTCGTCGGCCAGCAGATAAATAGTTGCTCGTGCCAGTTGCTCGCTGATCTGCTGGACTTCACCGGTCAGGACCAACTGTTCCTTGTCGCTGACCAGTCGATACACCTTCGCCGCATGCGGGCCGGTCTGCTCCACCAGCGCCTGGCCACGCAGCACGCGGGTGCGCTGAGTGAGGTCGAGGTCGGTCTGGGCAAAGGTTTTCAGCGCCAACGGAATTCCGAGCAAACGCTCCCACACCAGCAAGGCCCGGTGGCGCTCGGTTTCGTTCATCGGATTAAGGTTGTCGGCCATCAGCGAGAAGGTGCCGTGGGCCAGGCGTTCGCGGTATTGCTCGCTGCGCACCTGATTGAGCAGGTGCAACGCCAGCACACCAAGCACCGCGACCAGAATCAGCGCCGCGCACATGCCGCCGTAGATGCGCAGGAAGATCGAGTTCACAGGGTGCAGGCTTCCGGAACGAACAGATAACCTTTGCTGCGGATGGTTTTGATCAGTCGCGGATGCTCCGGGTCGTCGCCGATTTTCGGGCGGATGCGCGAGATGCGCACGTCGATGGAACGGTCCTGGCCGTCATAGCCGATGCCGCGCAGTGCAGTAAAAATCTCTTCCCTGGAGAGGATTCGCCCGGCATTGGCCACCAGCAGCCACAGCAGATCAAATTCGGCGCTGGTCAGTTCGATGCCGTTGTCATTCAGCCAGGCCTCGCGCAAGGCGTTGTCCACCACCAGCGGGCCGAACTGCAGGCGGCGTTGTTTTTCCGGGGCCACTTCGGGGGCTTCGCTACGGCGCAACAGGGCCTGGATGCGTGCCAGCAGCAGGCGTGGGCGCACGGGTTTGCACACGTAATCGTCGGCGCCCAGGTCGAGGCCGAGGATCTGATCCGTGTCGTCGGTGCGGGCGGTGAGCATCAGGATCGGGCCGTCATATTTGTCGCGGACCTTGCGGCAGATGCTCAGGCCGTCTTCGCCCGGCAGCATCAGGTCGAGGATCACCAGGTCCGGCTTTTCATTAATGATGCGAGCTGCGGCCAGGGCGCCGTTGCCCTCGATCGATACGCGCAGGCCATTGGCTTCCAGGTAATCGCGGGTCAGTTCGGCCAGACGCTGGTCGTCCTCCACAATCAATATCTGCCAGGCTTCTTGCTCCACGGTGACCTCTGCTTGCCAACAACACTTATAAGGAAGGATCCACCCGTCTTTTTGTAATGATTGGGGAGGATAAGAATGCATACACACTGGCCGATTGTATAAACGCCGAACGCCGAGAACACAAGCCGGCAAATGCGTTCGGACAACCCGGTTTTTTGTGATAGGGTTCGCGCCCTTAAAAATCCGAATGACTGTTTTCAATCGCTGGAAATCAGTGAAAAACGGTTCGCTCCAGCTAGGTCGCGGCCTACACGCCTGTTCCCTCTTTCACACACAATTTACGCACAGGTTTATCCACAGGTAGTACGTTGCAACACCCTCCAAAACGCATTATCTTGTAGCACGGCGCCAAAAAAACCCTACATGTAGGGTTTTGACTGAAAAAGCCCAACCACATTTCAGACCAGAAACTCAAGCGCTTTATTGCTGTTTCCGGTTGAACCAAGCGTGATTTTGAAAGCCCAAACCGCACCTGCGGATGGCACCGTTTTTTTAGGCCAGAACAGCCGGAACGGTACGGGTGTTGCAGTCATTACTGTCACCCGGAATGGAATCCGGTTTCGGGCCTGGCTCGAGACCAAAGACTTCGGCAAGGAAGCGGCATCATTAGCCTTTTCCTACTGTCCCGAAGTTGTTATGCCCGACGCCCGTCGGTTGTAGTGCTTCAGGACAGAACGGTGGGCACCATGAAGGTGCTCAAACAAACATAGAGAATGTGGAGACACTCCCCCATGCAAACCGACACAACTCGCGAGAACCCGCAGGGCACCTTGCCGCAGGCCGCTGATTCGACTTCGGATCTGTCCGCCACCGCGCCTGGCCAACTGCGCGTGATCAAGCGTAACGGCACTGTCGTTCCTTATACCGATGACAAGATCACCGTCGCGATCACCAAAGCGTTTCTCGCAGTTGAGGGCGGCACCGCTGCCGCCTCGTCGCGAATCCATGACACCGTGGCCCGCCTGACCGAACAAGTCACCGCGACCTTCAAGCGTCGCATGCCGTCGGGCGGCACCATCCACATCGAAGAAATCCAGGACCAGGTCGAACTGGCTCTGATGCGTGCCGGCGAGCAGAAAGTAGCCCGCGACTACGTGATCTACCGTGACGGTCGTTCGAAAGAACGCGCTGCCCACGCCCCGGCCGAAGAAGCCGTCAACGCTCACCCGTCGATCCGCATCACCCGCGCCGATGGCACCTTTGCTCCACTGGACATGGGCCGCCTGAACACCATCGTCACCGAAGCGTGCGAAGGCCTGGAAGAAGTCGACGGCGACCTGATCCAGCGCGAAACCCTGAAAAACCTGTACGACGGCGTGGCCCTGACCGACGTCAACACCGCTCTGGTGATGACCGCGCGTACCCTGGTCGAGCGTGAGCCGAACTACTCGTTCGTCACCGCCCGCCTGCTGATGGACACCCTGCGTGCCGAAGGCCTGAGCTTCCTGAACGTAGCCGAAAGCGCGACCCACCACGAGATGGTCGACCTGTACGCCAAGGCGCTGCCTGCGTACATCGCCAAGGGTATCGAATTCGAATTGCTGAACCCGGTCCTGGCCACCTTCGACCTGGAAAAACTCGGCAAGGCAATCAACCACGAGCGCGATCAGCAGTTCACCTACCTGGGCCTGCAAACCCTGTACGACCGTTACTTCATCCACAAGGACGGTATCCGCTTCGAACTGCCGCAGATCTTCTTCATGCGCGTGGCCATGGGCCTGGCAATCGAAGAGAAGCAGAAAGAAGACCGTGCGATCGAGTTCTACAACCTGCTGTCGTCCTTCGACTACATGTCGTCGACCCCGACCCTGTTCAACGCCGGTACCCTGCGTCCACAGCTGTCCAGCTGCTACCTGACCACCGTGCCGGATGACCTGTCGGGCATCTACCACGCGATCCACGACAACGCCATGTTGTCGAAATTCGCCGGCGGCCTGGGCAACGACTGGACCCCGGTTCGTGCATTGGGTTCGTACATCAAGGGCACCAACGGCAAATCCCAGGGCGTTGTTCCGTTCCTGAAAGTGGTGAACGACACCGCCGTTGCCGTTAACCAGGGTGGCAAGCGCAAAGGCGCTGTCTGTGCCTACCTGGAAACCTGGCACATGGACATCGAAGAGTTCATCGAACTCCGTAAGAACACCGGTGATGATCGTCGTCGTACCCACGACATGAACACCGCCAACTGGATCCCTGACCTGTTCATGAAGCGCGTCTTCGATGACGGCAAGTGGACCCTGTTCTCGCCGTCCGAAGTGCCAGACCTGCACGACCTGACCGGCAAGGCCTTCGAAGAGCGTTACGAGTACTACGAAGCCCTGACCGAGTACCCGGGCAAGGTCAAGCTGTTCAAGACCATCCAGGCCAAAGACCTATGGCGCAAAATGCTGTCCATGCTGTTTGAAACCGGCCACCCATGGCTGACCTTCAAAGACCCGTGCAACCTGCGCAGCCCGCAGCAGCACGTCGGCGTGGTCCACAGCTCGAACCTGTGCACCGAGATCACCTTGAACACCAACAAGGACGAGATCGCCGTTTGCAACCTGGGCTCGATCAACCTGCCGAACCACATCGTCAACGGCAAGCTGGACACCGCCAAGCTGGAACGCACCGTGAACACCGCCGTTCGCATGCTCGATAACGTGATCGACATCAACTACTACTCGGTGCCACAAGCGAAGAACTCCAACTTCAAGCACCGTCCGGTGGGTCTGGGCATCATGGGCTTCCAGGACGCGTTGTACCTGCAGCACATTCCTTACGGTTCCGACGCAGCCGTCGAGTTCGCCGACAAGTCGATGGAAGCGGTCAGCTACTACGCGATCCAGGCTTCCTGTGACCTGGCCGACGAGCGCGGCGCCTACGAGACGTTCCAGGGTTCGCTGTGGTCCAAAGGCATCCTGCCGCTGGATTCGCAACAGATCCTGATCGAGCAACGTGGCCAGAAGTACATCGACGTTGACCTGAACGAATCCCTGGACTGGGCACCGGTTCGTGCCCGCGTTCAGAAAGGCATTCGTAACTCCAACATCATGGCCATCGCACCGACCGCAACCATCGCCAACATCACTGGCGTCTCGCAGTCGATCGAACCGACCTACCAGAACCTCTACGTGAAATCGAACCTGTCGGGCGAATTCACCGTGATCAACCCGTACCTGGTTCGCGACCTGAAGGCTCGCGGTCTGTGGGACTCGGTCATGATCAACGACCTGAAGTACTACGACGGTTCGGTGCAACAGATCGAGCGCATCCCGCAAGAACTCAAAGAGCTCTACGCGACTGCCTTCGAAGTGGACACCAAGTGGATTGTTGACGCGGCAAGCCGTCGCCAGAAGTGGATCGACCAGGCTCAGTCGCTGAACCTGTACATCGCTGGCGCATCGGGCAAGAAGCTGGACGTGACCTACCGCATGGCCTGGTACCGTGGTCTGAAAACCACTTACTACCTCCGTGCCCTGGCCGCGACCAGCACTGAGAAGTCGACCATCAACACCGGCAAGCTGAACGCTGTTTCCAGCGGCGGCAACCACGGTGAAGATTCGGTCCTGGCAGCGCCTGCCGGCCCTGCCCCAGTGCCGAAGGCTTGCGCCATCGACGAGCCGGATTGCGAAGCTTGCCAATAAGCTGAGCCGGTGAGCGCTGAAAGGCGCTGACCTGGATAACCCCCGATCAGTCCTCTGGATTGTCGGGGGTTTTCTTTTGCCTGCCTTTCAAGATCAAGAGATCGCAGCCTCGTTTCACTCGACAGCTCCTACATGGATCGGGCAAACACGGAATGCCCCGGTGTACACGCCCCCCCTGTAGGAGCTGTCGAGTGAAACGAGGCTGCGATCTTTTGATCCTGATTCCACAAGGCAAAAAAAGCCCCTCTCACTAGGGGCTTCTTATGCAGCGCTATCCAGCATCAGGTCATCTGAATGATGGTCTGCATGATGGTGCTCTGGGTAGAGATGGTCTTGGCGTTTGCCTGGTAGTTGCTCTGCGCCTTGATCAAATCAACCAGTTCGTTGGTCAGGTTGACGTTGGCTTGCCAATAAGCTGAGCCGTGAGCGCTGAAAGGCGCTGACCTGGATAACCCCCGATCAGTCCTCTGGATTGTCGGGGGGTTTCTTTTGCCTGCCTTTCAAGATCAAGAGATCGCAGCCTCGTTTCACTCGACAGCTCCTACATGGATCGGGCAAACGCGGAATGCCCCGGTGTACCCGCCCCCTGTAGGAGCTGTCGAGTGAAACGAGGCTGCGATCTTTTGATCCTGATTCCACAAGGCAAAAAAAGCCCCTCTCACGAGGGGCTTCTTATGCAGCGCTATCCAGCATCAGGTCATCTGAATGATGGTCTGCATGATGGTGCTCTGGGTAGAGATGGTCTTGGCGTTTGCCTGGTAGTTGCTCTGCGCCTTGATCAAATCAACCAGTTCGTTGGTCAGGTTGACGTTGGCTTGCCAATAAGCTGAGCCGTGAGCGCTGAAAGGCGCTGACCTGGATAACCCCCGATCAGTCCTCTGGATTGTCGGGGGTTTTCTTTTGCCTGCCTTTCAAGATCAAGAGATCGCAGCCTCGTTTCACTCGACAGCTCCTACATGGATCGGGCAAACACGGAATGCCCCGGTGTACCCGCCCCCCCCCCTGTAGGAGCTGTCGAGTGAAACGAGGCTGCGATCTTTTGATCCTGATTCCACAAGGCAAAAAAAACCCTCTTGCGAGGGGTTCTTTATGCAGCGCTATCCAGCATCAGGTCATCTGAATGATGGTCTGCATGATGGTGCTCTGGGTAGAGATGGTCTTGGCGTTCGCCTGGTAGTTGCTCTGCGCCTTGATCAAATCAACCAGTTCGTTGGTCAGGTTGACGTTGGCTTGCCAATAAGCTGAGCCGGTGAGCGCTGAAAGGCGCTGACCTGGACAACCCCCGATCAGTCCTCTGGATTGTCGGGGGTTTTCTTTTGCCTGCCTTTCAAGATCAAGAGATCGCAGCCTCGTTTCACTCGACAGCTCCTACATGGATCGGGCAAACACGGAATGCCCCGGTGTACACGCCCCCCCTGTAGGAGCTGTCGAGTGAAACGAGGCTGCGATCTTTTGATCCTGATTCCACAAGGCAAAAAAAGCCCCTCTCACGAGGGGCTTCTTATGCAGCGCTATCCAGCATCAGGTCATCTGAATGATGGTCTGCATGATGGTGCTCTGGGTAGAGATGGTCTTGGCGTTTGCCTGGTAGTTGCTCTGTGCCTTGATCAAATCAACCAGTTCGTTGGTCAGGTTGACGTTGGACTCTTCCAGCGAGTTGGACACTACCGCACCCAGCGTACCGGTTTTCGGTGCATCGACACCGGCCACGCCCGAGGCGAAGGTTTCTTTCCAGCGGGTACCACCGATTGGCTGCAGGCCTTGTTCGTTGGCGAAGCTGGCGACCGCTACCTGGCCGATGGCCTTGGTTTGCTGGTTGCTGAAGTTGGCGGTCATGACACCGCTTTCGTCGATGGTCAGGCTGGAGATCTGGCCAGTGGCGTAGCCGTCCTGATATTGCTGGGTACGGGCAGTTGCCGAGTTGAAAGAGGTGGTCTTGGTCATGTCGAAGGTCAGGCCACCAGTGGCCGGAACCGAACCGTTAGGACCCCAGACTTTCGGCGTCACGCTGGCATTGGTCACCACGCCTGGCACCCAGCCGGTCAGCTTGAAGGTTTTGCCGGTCACGGCAAAACCCGCACTGCCGGTCATGGTGTTCACGGTACCGTCAGAATTGAAGGTCACGGTGGCAGTCACTGGCACCGGTGGCTCGGTGGCCGGGTTGGAAGGCGAACGACCGTCCACATAGGTGTGAATGGTCCACGCGTTAGTACCGGTTTTTACGTAATACTGATCCAGAGTGTGCTGGTTACCCTGGCTGTCGTAGATCGGTGTGGAGATTGGCTTGTTATAGCTCAATGGCTCAGCCGGGTTGAACGGCGTAACGGTCGGAAGGGTTTCCGAAGAGTTAAGGTTCATCGTCTGATCGACGCGAGTGGTCGCCTTTGGCGACAGGCTCGAGGTGTCGATCTTCAGGTCGGTCAGCACGCCATTGATGATCTTGCCGTTGTCATCAACGCCGTAACCTTGCAGACGGTTACCGTTGTTGTCGACGACGTAGTTTTCAGCGTCAGTCTTGAACGCACCGGCACGGGTGTAGCTCAGGGAGCCGTTGTCGCTGAGGATGAAGAAACCATTGCCCTGGATGCCCATGTCCAACACGTTGCCGGTGTTGTTCACGTCGCCCTGACCGAACTGCTGGGCAACGTTGGCCAGACGCACGCCGTTACCGACGGTCTTGCTGCCGGTACCCAGGCGAGTGGCCGAGTACACGTCTTCGAATTCTGCACGGGACGATTTGAAACCGGTGGTCGCGACGTTGGCGATGTTGTTGCCGGTCACGTCCAGTTGTTTGTTGGCTGCATAGAGACCGCTAAGGCCGATATTGAAAGACATATTCCACTCCTTTGTGCCGTGTTAGTCGGCTCTATATACCAATGGTCTGTACTTTGGACAGGGCAACACTGCCCAGGCCTGCCAGGTTCAGCATCAACTCACCGCCGGTCTGGCTGATGGTCACGCTGTTGACGGTTGCCGGCAGGTAAGTCACCAGCGAGGTCGCCTTGCTGTCGTAAGTGGCGGTGGCGGCAAATTTGTAAGTGCCGGCCTTGGCCACTTCGCCCGCATCGTTCTTGCCGTCCCAGATGAAGCTGGCGTTGCCGGCCTTCTGGCTGCCCATATCGATGGTGCGGACCACTTTGCCATCGGCGTCAGTGATCTTGATCGTGACCGGATCCACCGATGCCGGTACCACCGCCGTGCCGTTGAAGCTCTTGGAGGTATCGACGACCGCGGTGTCGGTCTGCGCGACCACCGAACGGCCCACCAGCGAAGACGCTTGCAGCGCTTGCGACGAGTTGTAGTTGCCGGCAATGCCGCTGACCGTATCGTTCAGCGTGGTGATGCCTTCCAGGCTACTGAACTGTGCCAGCTGAGCCACGAAGTCACCGTTGTCCTGCGGCTCGAGCGGGTTCTGGTTCTTCAGCTGGGTGACCAGCAATTGCAGGAACGCATCCTTGCCCAACGCCTTTTTGCCAGTGGCGCTGTTGGTTGCCGAGGCCAGGCCGTCGCTGCTGGTGGTATTGGTCTTGACCGAAGAATTGGCCAGGACGTCCTTGATGTTCACGCCGCTGGTGGTATCGGTAACACTCATCTGAGTCGCCCCTTATCACTGACCGAGGGTCAGGACCTTCTGCATCATGGTTTTGGCGGTGTTCATCATTTCGGCGTTGGTCTGGAACGAACGACTGGCGGAAATCATGTCGGCCATTTCTTCGACGACGTTGACGTTCGGGTAGTAGACGTAGCCCTTGGCGTCGGCGGCCGGATGGTTCGGCTCGTAGCGCGCCTCAAGGTTGCTCTGGTCTTCGACCACGCCCAGCACTTGCACGCCTTGTCCGGCGGCGTCCTGGCTCTGGAACAGCGAATCGCTGCCGCCGCTCTGGCCGCCCTGGAACATGGTGGCGAACACCGGGTGACGGGCGCGATAGGTCTGGTCGATGCTCGACGAGACGGTTTCGGCGTTGGCGATGTTCGAGGCCACGGTGTTCAAGCGCGTGGTCTGGGCGCTCATGCCGCTACCGGCAATGTTGAAAACACTGGATAGAGACATGAATTACTCTCCGCGCAGGGCTGACATCAGCCCTTTGAATTTGCTGTTGAGCAGGGTGAAGCTGGCCTGGAAGCCGACGGCGTTTTCCGCGTAGTTCGACTGTTCCAGTTGGGCGTCCACGGTGTTCTGGTCGATCGACGGCTGCATCGGCGTGCGATACATCAGCGACTCGTCGCCATTGCCCAGGCCTTCGGCCTCGATATGGCGGCTGTTGGTCATGTTCAAGGCAAACGTGCCGCCCTTGGATTTCTCGTTCTGTGCGGCAAGCACCTTGGAGAACTCCAGGTCCCGAGCCTTGTAGTTCGGGGTGTCGGCGTTGGCGATGTTGTTGGCCAGGACTTCGGCACGCTGCGCGCGGAAGCCCAGGGCTTGTTCGTGGATACCGAGCGCTTTATCGAAGCTGATGCTCATGTCGGGAAACCTTCGGGTGACCTGATTTTTCGTAACAGAGACATAGCAAGCCGCGTGCCAATTCAAAAAAGCCCGGAAACCGGGGCTTTGCGGGCAGTGGCAAGGCGGCAATGCCAGAAAAGCGGCAACCGATTTCCGCCGTCTGCCGCTTTTCTGCCGCTTGTCACGAGCCACACCGACCACTGTAGGAGCGAGGCTTGCCCGCGAAGGCGATGTATCAGTCAGCAATAATGTGTCTGACACATCGCCTTCGCGGGCAAGCCTCGCTCCTACAGGTAATGCGGCGGGATGAGACATCATGCAAAAAAAAAACGGGAGCCGCTGAGGGCTCCCGTTTTTTTGATGCTGCCAACGAATCACTTCGCCTGGTAAATGATCCCCGGGCTGCACTGGACCATCTGGTAATGATCCGGCAAACCGTTCAGCGCTTCGGAGGCGCCGAGGAACAGATATCCGCCCGGCTTGAGCGTGCTGTGAATGCGCAACAGGATGTCTTTCTTCACCTCGGCGGAGAAGTAGATCAGCACGTTGCGGCAGAACACGATGTCGAACTTGCCCAAGGCCGCGTAGCTGTCCAGCAGGTTGAACGAGCGAAACTCCACGCGGCTCTTGATCGGCGCCTTGATCGCCCAGCGTCCCGGCCCTTTCGGGTCGAAATAACGCTGAAGGCGCTCGGGCGACAGACCACGGCCGATGGCCAGGCTGTCGTACTCGCCGGTCTTGCAATTGGTCAGCATGGTGCCGGACAAGTCGGTGGCCACAATCTGCGCCCCCATCTTCAACTGGCCCATGTTGACGCGTTCGAACTCATCGATGGACATCGACAGCGAATACGGTTCCTGACCCGACGAACACGCCGCCGACCAGATCCGCAGACGCTGGCCGGGGGCCGCCTTGATCGCTTCGGGCAGCACCTTGTTCTTCAAGACTTCAAACGGATAGGTGTCACGAAACCACAGGGTTTCGTTGGTGGTCATGGCATCCACCACCATCTCGCGCAAACCGCTGCGTGGCTGGGTCTGGATGCGCTGGACCAGCTCACCCAGGGACTTGATACCTTGCTGCTCCATCAGTTTGTTGAGACGGCTCGAGACCAGGTACTGCTTGTTTTCACCGAGCAAAATGCCACAGGCTTTTTCCAGGAATACCCGGAACTGTTCGAAATCCAAATTACCCGTAGACAAAGATGCCGCCTCTTAAATCGTGTTAACCACCAGGGACAGAAGGCCCCTAGCTGATATCTGCTGCTTTGATCCGGTCGACTACCCGGGATGCCAGGTCATCAGGACGGAATTTGGCAAGGAAGTCATCCGCACCGACCTTCTTGACCATTGCCTGATTGAATACACCCGACAACGAAGTATGCAGGATGATATGAAGCTTTTGCATGCGCGGGTCGTTGCGGATCTCGGCCGTCAGGGTGTACCCGTCCATTTCCGGCATCTCGATGTCGGAAATCATCATCAGGAACTCTTCTTCCGGCTTTTTCCCTTCGTCGACCAGCTTGCGCAGGTAATCCAGCGCTTGCTTGCCGTCGTTCAACGCCACCACTTCGACACCGACGGTTTGCAGGCAACGCGTCACCTGTTTGCGCGCCACCGACGAGTCATCGACGGTCAAGACCTTCAAGGACAAGGCCTTGTGCTGGGTTTCGACATCCACCACGCCAACCGAAATCGCTTCCGGTGTCGGCGCCACTTCCGCCAGCACTTTCTCGACGTCGATGATTTCGACTAACTGATTGTCGACCCGAGTCACAGCCGTCAGGTAATGATCGCGTCCCGTGCCCTTGGGTGGCGGATGAATCTCCTCCCAGTTCATGTTGACGATGCGCTCCACCGATCGCACCAGGAAACCCTGGGTCTTGGTGTTGTACTCCGTGATGATCACGAAGGGATTGCTCTGATCTTTAAGGGCTCCGGAGCCGGTCGCCATCGCCAGATCAAGAATCGGAATGGTCGCCCCCCGGATATTTGCCACACCGCACACGACAGGACTGGACTTGGGCATCAGGGTCAGCTTGGGGCATTGCAGCACCTCACGGACCTTGAACACGTTGATCCCATACAGCTGCTGGCCGTCGAGACGGAACAACAACAGCTCAAGGCGATTCTGCCCAACCAGTTGCGTGCGCTGGTTTACCGCATCCATTACACCAGCCATGCACAGACTCCTACACCAACGCTTAAGTGTGTTGCGACGCACATTCATTGCTAAACGGCACGGCGCTTGCTTTTTAACTCTTATGAACACAGAACCGACATTTTTCCGACGCCTGACATCAACTTCCCGCAAATTGCTTTGCGCGATGTCGGCCGTTTGCCTGTTCAACGCTGGCAGCCCTGCCCTTGCTGACGCGGTTACCTTGCCTGACATGCTTATCGGCGTCACTCAGGGCTTTCTTGAATTCACCGTAGAGGACTATTTGGCTACCAGTCAAACGGAAGGACGGTACGAAATCGAGGTCAGCCAGCTCGATCCGCGACTGCGCATGCCCATGTGCGACAAGGAATTGACAGCCACCCTCGAGAGCCCCGCGACCCCGATCGGGCGGGTCACGGTCAAGGTCCGCTGCGACAGCACATCCCCCTGGACAGTCTTCGTACCCGCTCAAGTCCGCCTGTTTCGAGAGGTTGTGACGACCACGCGGCCGCTCAAACGCGCCGGGGTCATCGAGCCCGGCGATGTCATGTTGCGCGAGCGGGATATCAGCCAGATCAACCAGGGTTATTTCACCTCCCTGGAACAAGCTGTCGGGCAAAAACTTACCCGACCAACGGTCGCCAATCAGGTGCTGACGCTGGTTCATCTCGAACAGGCCGAAGTCATCAGCAAGGGCGATCAAGTGGTGATTACCGCCCGCAGTGGTACGCTCAGTGTGCGCATGCCGGGCGAAGCCCTGTCCAACGGCGGGCTGCGTGAACAGATTCGAGTGAAAAACCTTAACTCCCAGCGGGTCATCAAGGCGCAAGTCATGGCGCCGGGCCAGGTGGAAGTGGCCATGTAGAACGATCTGTGGGTGAAAGATGGCGCGCCGCCCGGCTGTTCCCTAAACTGTGCCGCAGGCAGGACAAGCGCTGGCGCATGCAAGCTCATTGATAAATGGGCCTAAAGTTTTCGCAAGGAGAGCCGAAAACATGGCAAGCGTCCAAATACCCAGAGGTTTTTATCATGGTCATCGATTTCAGCCGTTTGAACAGCTCCTCGTCACTTACCGGTAGTACGCGTACCAGCACCGCGAAGGAAACCGCCGAAACCGGCAAATCCGCGCCGCTGAATACCCCGGCCGAACAGGCCAGTACCGCTAAAAGCGGGGAATCGGTACACCTCAGCAATGAGGCTCAACAGTTGCAGAAGGTCACTGACAAGCTGCGCGATCAGCCTGCCGTCGACAACGCCCGTGTGGCCGAGTTGAAAGCAGCGATTGCCGATGGCAGCTATAAAGTCGACAGCAACCGTGTAGCCAGCAAACTGCTCAACTTCGAAGCCCAGCGCTAGGCCACGGCCTGCGCCAGGCTTTTGGACGCTTAAACCCCAAGGCCAGCCATGCACGACACTAATTTACTGCAACTGATCACCGACGACTTTGCTCCAGCGCAATACTTGCTGGAGTTACTGCAAACCGAATCCATCGCGTTGCACGGTCGCGACATGCCGCTGCTCGAAGAGATTCTGGCGCAGAAACAGGCAATGATCATTCTGCTTGAACAGCATGGCCGCAAGCGCAGTGAAATCCTCGCCAGCCTGAACCTGCCGACCAATCGCAACGGCCTGGAGCAACTCGCCAGCCAGTCGAGCGTCGGCGATCAATTGCTGGAACAGAGCGACAAACTGACCGATCTCCTGGCTCAATGCCAGGCGGCCAACGTCAATAATGGCCAGTCGATCCTGGTCCAGCAGGCCGCCACGGCCAATCAGCTGAAAATTCTCACCGGCGGCGAACCGCCAGCACTTTACGATGCCCGCGGATCAACCTCCAAGCTAGCGAAGCCGCGCCCGCTTAGTCAGGCTTGAGCCTGTTAATGAGCACGCTCTATCAAGACGCCTCACATGCTGGCAGTATGCTGGCAAGTCGCAGTCATATTTTGTCTGGAGAAAGATGAACCGTGTTCAATGCCTTAAACGCGGAAGATGCTCCGCAGCCACCCAAGGTGCTATCCACGCCGATGGAGATCGCCGGTAACCTGCGGCAGCTGCAAGAGAGCCATGACCCGCTGATCATCACGTTCCACGAACGCAGCCAGCGCTTCCAGAGCTATCTGGTGGACGTCGACCGTGACGGCAATCGCATTGCCCTGGACGAAATGGTGCCTCGCGACGGCGAACGCTATCTGCTGGCAGGCGAGCCCTTTCGGGTTGAAGGTTTCCACGAAGGCGTGCGTATTGCGTGGGAAAGCAACGGCCCGCTGACCATCGATGAGTCCGGTGATCGCTGCTACCGTGGCACCCTCCCCGATGAAGTGGTCTACCACCAGCGCCGCAATGCCTTCCGGGCGGCGTTGAAGCTGGCGCAATTGGTCGATGTCGAACTGGGCGGTGAAAAGCTCAAGTTTCCGATCAGAGGCAAGCTGCTCGACATTTCCGCCACTGGCTGCAAGCTGCGCTTTGAAGGTGATATCACCGCCAGGCTGCAACTGGGTCAGGTTTACGACCGCTTTATTGCCGACCTGCCCTTCGGCAGCATGACCGCGCCGGTGGAACTGCGGTACCTGCACTTCGAAGAAAGAATCTCCACCACCTTCGCCGGCATCCGCTTCCACAACATGAGCGGACTGGTGCAGCGCCAGGTCGAACGGTTCGTCTATCAGCTCCAGCGTGAAGCGCGCCGCTTCGACAAAGACGACATGTAATACGGCGCTTCAACAAAAAACGGGCAGTCCCTTGCGGTGACTGCCCGTTTTTTTATGCGCCGGTTTAAGGCCTGGCTTCGGTAAAGCTTTGCTCGCGACCCGCGTCAGGTTCTTCGGGAGGTGGATCGGTTTCGGGATCCGGTTCGGGTTCTGGCTCCGGTTCCGGGTTGATCGGGTTTTGCATCTGATCCTGCACCACTTGCTCATCGACCCGCGGGTCAAGGCACGCCACCAGCGGCGAACTCGACATGCTGTCCGGCATGGCCACGTGATGCAGCGGCGCATCTTCGACCTGGTGCAGGTTGGTGACCGCTTTCGGGCGGATCCGCCACACCAGCACCAACGCAAAGAAACTGAAGAAGGCATACAGCATGTGGCTGCCAAACAGCTTCATCAGGACCCCGGCCACCAACGGCCCGATACTGGCGCCAACGCCGTAGGTCACCAGCAACATCGCGGTCAGGGACACCCGACGATCACCTTCGACGTGGTCATTGGAGAACGCCACGGCCAGCGGATACAGGCAGAACATCACCAACGAACAGAAGAAACCGGCGACAAACAGAACCTCCAGCGGCACCTGCTGCATGATCGCCAGCGGCAACGCGGTCAGGGCCAGGACCACCGCAAAACAGCGGATCAGCAACGCCCGGTCATAACGGTCGGACAGCCAGCCCAATGGCCACTGCACCAGCAGCCCGGCAAAAATGCAGCTACCCATGAACAGACCGACCTGCTCCGTGGACAGCCCTTGCTGCGAGGCATACAGCGGCGCCAGACCGTAGAAGGAGCCAATGATCAGCCCCGCCCCCAACACCGTACTCAATGACTGCGGCACTCGCTTGATGAAGAACCGCGGCTCCATCGGCGCCGGATGCAGCGGTGCCGGGTGAATCCGCCGTGTCAGCGCCACCGGCACCAGGCACAGCGCGAAGCACAAGGCGACCAGCATCAGCAGCTCCAGGCCCAGGGCCGGGTGCATGACCAGAATCAACTGACCGAGTACCAATCCCAGGTACGAAGCGATCATGTAACCGCTGAACACGGTGCCGCGCTGCGAGGCTTCGGCCTGCTCATTGAGCCAGCTTTCGATGACCATGTACTGGCACATCATGCCGAGGCCGACGATCACCCGCAGGAAAATCCACGCCGGCAGCCAGTCGACCAGGCCGTGGCCGAGTACCGCCGCGCCGACAATCCCGGCGCAAGCCGAATAGGCGCGAATGTGCCCGACCCGCGCGATCAGTCGGTGACCGATCTTGCCGCCCAGCACCAAGCCGAAATAGTTGGCCGCCATCAACGCACCCACCCACAGGCTGTCGACGTTATCCGCCGCCAGGCGCAAGCCCAGGTACGTACTCAGCAAGCCTGAGCCGATCAACATCATCAGCGAGGCAAAATAAAGCGCTCGAAAAGGTTTCCAGATTTGGCGCATCGGCGTTCCGAGCGGCTCCTTGCGGTAAGAAACGGGCTATCCGAAAAGATAGCCCGAAGACGACAGGTCGTCAGGCCTGGGCGGCCAGGACACGGCGCTCCCAGGGAGTAATTTCATCAAAGAAGCTGGTCAACTCCATGGTCTTCGAAGCGACGTAGCCTTCGATGAACTCCGTGCCGAACAGTTCCTTCGCCAATGAACTACGTTTCAGACGCTCAAGAGCGGCATGCAAGGTACACGGCAACGAAAGTTTATCCGGCACCTCGAACTCGCCCTGGATTGCCTCGCTCGGCTCCAGTTCGTTTTCGATGCCGTGCAAACCGGCGGCAAGGCTGGCGGCGATCGCCAGGTACGGATTGGCATCGGCCCCCGGCAAGCGGTTCTCGACCCGACGAGCGGCCGCAGAACTGGCCGGAATGCGCAATCCGGCAGCACGGTTGTCGTGGGACCAGCAGGCATTATTCGGCGAGGCAAACGGATGGCACAAGCGCTGATAGGAGTTCACGTTCGGTGCAAAAAGCGCGGTGAAATCCGCCATGCCGGCCTGCTGGCCACCAATGAAATGACGGAAGGTCGCTGTCGGCTGACCGGCCTCGTCGCTGAACACGTTCCGCCCACTGCCGATCTCGACGATGCTCTGGTGAATGTGCATCGAACTGCCCGGCGTGTGCGCCAATGGCTTGGCCATGCACACCACGGTCAGGCCGTGCTTGAGCGCGACTTCCTTGAGCAGATGCTTGAACAGGAACGTCTGGTCGGCCAGCAGCAACGGATCGCCGTGCAGCAAGTTGATCTCGAACTGGCTGACGCCCATCTCGTGCATAAAGGTGTCACGCGGCAAGCCCAGGGCCGCCATGCATTCGTAGACTTCACTGAAGAACGGCCGCAAACCGTTATTGGAACTGACACTGAACGCCGAATGCCCCTCCTCGCGCCGACCGTCCAGGCCCAGCGGCGGCTGGAACGGTTGTGTCGGGTCGGGATTGGGCGCGAAGACGAAGAATTCCAGCTCGGTCGCCACCACTGGCGCCAGACCGAGGGCCGCGTAACGGGCGATAACGGCCTTGAGTTGGCCACGGGTCGACAGCCTGGAGCTCTCGCCGGTCAGTTCATCGGCGTCGCAAATGGCCAATGCCCGGGGCTGCTTGCTCCAGGGCAGGCGGTGGATATGGGCCGGGTCCGGCACCAGCGCCAGGTCGCCATCATCGCAGCCGTAAAAACGTGCCGGCGGATAGCCGCCCATGATGCATTGCAGCAGCACACCCCGCGCCATCTGCAAACGCCGTCCTTCGACAAACCCCTCGGCGGTCATGACCTTGCCACGGGGCACGCCGTTCAAATCCGGCGTAACACATTCAATCTCATCAATGCCCGTCAATCGCTGCGCGAGTGAACGCTGGCCATCGGTTGTCATGACGCAATCCTTTGTAATTGTGCGAGCCGCGAACGGCGACCCGTACAAAATAGGCTCCGCCTGTTCGGAATATCAAGCAGTGCACACAAAGAAATCACGCCTCCCCCAAACCCTCACCCTCACCCTAACCCTGTAGGAGCTGTCGAGTGAAACGAGGCTGCGATCTCTTGACTTTGCTTTTTTAGAAACAAGATCAAAAGATCGCAGCCTCGTTGCACTCGACAGCTCCTACAGGATTTGTGTTTATCAGGGGAGGTAGAGGCTGAACACGCCGCCGCCCAGCGGGCCGCCGTTGCTGATACGTGATATCAAAGCCACTCCCCAATCCATGTAGGAGCTGTCGAGTGCAACGAGGCTGCGATCTTTTGATCTTGATCTTTTTAAAAGCAAGATCAAAAGATCGCAGCCTCGTTGCACTCGACAGCTCCTACAGGATTTGTGTTTATCAGGGGAGGTAGAGGCTGAACACGCCGCCGCCCAGCGGGCCGCCGTTGCTGATACGTGATATCAAAGCCACTCCCCATTCCATGTAGGAGCTGTCGAGTGCAACGAGGCTGCGATCTTTTGACTTTGATTTTTTAGAAGCAAGATCAAAAGATCGCAGCCTCGTTGCACTCGACAGCTCCTACAGGATTTGTGTTTATCAGGGGAGGTAGAGGCTGAATACGCCGCCGCCCAACGGGCCGCCGTTGCTGATACGTGATATCAAAGCCACTCCCCATTCCATGTAGGAGCTGTCGAGTGCAACGAGGCTGCGATCTTTTGACTTTGCTTTTTTAAAAACAAGATCAAAAGATCGCAGCCTCGTTGCACTCGACAGCTCCTACAGGATTTGTGTTTATCAGGGGAGGTAGAGGCTGAATACGCCGCCGCCCAACGGGCCGCCGTTGCTGATACGTGATATCAAAGCCACTCCCCAATCCATGTAGGAGCTGTCGAGTGAAACGAGGCTGCGATCTTTTGACTTTGCTTTTTAAAAACAAGATCAAAAGATCGCAGCCTCGTTGCACTCGACAGCTCCTACAGGATTTGTGTTTATCAGGGGAGGTAGAGGCTGAATACGCCGCCGCCCAACGGGCCGCCGTTGCTGATACGTGATATCAAAGCCACTCCCCATTCCATGTAGGAGCTGTCGAGTGCAACGAGGCTGCGATCTTTTGACTTTGCTTTTTTAAAAACAAGATCAAAAGATCGCAGCCTCGTTGCACTCGACAGCTCCTACAGGATTTGTGTTTATCAGGGGAGGTAGAGGCTGAATACGCCGCCGCCCAACGGGCCGCCGTTGCTGATACGTGATATCAAAGCCACTCCCCATTCCATGTAGGAGCTGTCGAGTGCAACGAGGCTGCGATCTTTTGACTTTGCTTTTTTAAAAACAAGATCAAAAGATCGCAGCCTCGTTGCACTCGACAGCTCCTACAGGATTTGTGTTTATCAGGGGAGGTAGAGGCTGAATACGCCGCCGCCCAACGGGCCGCCGTTGCTGATACGTGATATCAAAGCCACTCCCCATTCCCTGTAGGAGCTGTCGAGTGAAACGAGGCTGCGATCTTTTGACTTTGCTTTTTTAGAAACAAGATCAAAAGATCGCAGCCTCGTTGCACTCGACAGCTCCTACAGGATTTGTTTTTGTCAGGGGAGGTAGAGGCTGAACACGCCGCCGCCCAACGGGCCGCCGTTGCTGATGCGGGTGCGCCCGCCCACGCCATTGCGCTGGTGCAGCGCGGCGATGCGCCCGGCGAAATACAAGCCCAGGCCGGTGCTGCTACTGCTGTAGTTGATGCCCTGCACGTAATCGGCCTGAAGCTCGATCATCTCGGCGGGATATCCGTCGCCATCGTCGTTGATGGTCAGCACCAATTCCCCTGCCTCGTCGACGACGCTGATCAGCAACGACTGGCGAGCGTAACGAATGGCGTTGTTGATGCAGTTGGCCAACACCGAGGCCACCAGCTCCCGGTCGAAGAACCCCAAGGGACTCAACGGGTCGACTTCATAGGTGGCGACGATGCCGCGACTGGCGAACACCTCTTGATGGCAAGCCAGTTGCGCTTCGAGGAAATCGTCCAGCTCATGGTAGGCCGGCTGCAATGGCAGCTGATTGACGCCCAGCTTGTACAGCCCCAGCAACTGCACGAGCATGCCGTTGAGGTGAGCGAATTCGTACTCGATCACGCCCTGCTCCGGGCTGTGCTGCTCAGGGTCTGGCAAGCGCGCCAACCATTGGCTGTGGGCCTGCATGAGCATGGCCAGCGAGTTCTTCATGTCGTGCACGGTGGAGGCAATCACCGTCGAGAAATCCAGTGCCGTGTTGTCTTGGCTCATCCGCTGAACGCCTTGATTTTCAGTTTCTGGTAGCGCGGATACCGCGCGTCGGTGTCGGGCATCATGCCGACCAGTTTCAGGCAGCTCCGACATTCATCGAGTTCGGCCGACGGCACGCTGGTGTCCGTGCCGTGCAACAACGACTGCGCCATGTTCAGCGCGATACTGATGTTCTTCGGTTGCATGTGCAGGGCCTTGCGAAACACCGCCCGGGCTTCCGCCAGGTTGCCGGTCTTGTACACCTGCACGCCTTGACGGTTGAGTTCGGAGGCCGCGTTGCTCTGGCTGAGAATCGTCGGGTCATCGGTCAGTTTGGCGATGCCTTGCATCACCACCGGATCGTCACCGTAGATTTCCGCGCAGTTTTTCAACATCGACGCGCCAGCGCTTGCCTGTCCGAGCATTTGCAGCTGCTTGGCCACCAGCAGCGCCGCTTCGGCGCTCATGAACTGCTCCATGCCGTCGAGGCGCATCATCGCCTGCTCGGTAAGCTTCTCGGCGGTTTCGGCGTCATTGAGCAACAGGCTGGTGGCTTTCATCAGTCGCGCACGAATCTGCAGGCCGGGGTCGGAAGGATTCTCCTTGGCCACCAGGCTGAGGGTCGTGTTGATTTCCAGTCGGGTGCGGGTGTCCAGGCCTTTCTCGCTGCCTTTGCTGATCAACGCGTGGGCCAGGCCCAAGTTGCTTTCGGCATCCTTGAAACGTGACTGCGCACCTTGGGACACGGCCTGGCGATAAGCCTTGGACGCCGTGTCGTAATCTTCGTTGGTCATCGCCAGTTTACCCAGCAACGCTTGGCGGCGAACTGCCAGCGGCGACAGGCGAATGGCTTCTTCCAATACTTTCTGTGCGCCCTTGGTATCCCCTTCAACCACCAGCACGTCGGCCATGCCGTCATACAGCGCCGGCATCATCGGAAACACTTTCAGGGCTTTTTCGTAAATGCCTTTGGCCTGGCTGACCTGGCCGCGCTTGAACAGCAACTTGCCCAAACCGGCAAACGCCCACGGCAAGGGGCGATCGGCAATGATGCTGTCGTAGAGGCGTTCCAGCGCTTCGTTCTGATTCAGGTCGCGCAAGGCGTCCGCGCGGTAACGCAGGCACAGCGGCGAATAACGGATGTCCTTCTTGCACAGCTCGATACAGGCATTGAGCACTTCGAGCGGTTTGCCACGATCGAGCGCTTGCAGGATCGGCTTGAGCAGGTTCTTGCGCTGCTCCAGACGCTCCAGACGCTGGGCCAGGCCTGAACGGTTGAACGGCTTGGTCAGATAAGCGTCAGGCTCGTGTTCCAGCGCGCTGAGCACCATGGCCTGGCTGGTTTCGGCAGTGACCATGACGAACACACTTTCATGGCTGATCAGCTTCTCGATCATCAAGTCTTCGAGGACTTGCTGGCCGTTCTTCTTGCCGTCGCCGAGGTGGAAATCCTGCAGGATGAAATCGTAGGCCTTCTGCGAACACATGCGCAGCGCCTGCTCCCCGGTGTCCGCGGTGTCGACGTCCTTGACTCCCAGTTCACGCAGCATGGACCTGACGGAACTGCGGAAATCCGAGAAATCATCGACGATCAGAAAACTCTTTTGGTGATACGACAGCATCGAAGATTTCCAGGCAATTTGAGAAGAAGACCATGACCGTTCGGGTTATCGGCCAAGGGTGCCGTTCCCTTGAGAACTCCGGCCAATCAAGTGTCTCTAAATATTTGAAGGTGTTATTGAAAAACGGGATTATCCTGCTTTATTGGAGTGCGTTTATCTCCGCTTGAACTCAACTCACCCCCGTCGCCGGTATAAGGCTGAAGTCATGACCACCACTCCCCCACCCTCGGCCAATGCTCCTGAGCGAAAGGCCTTGAGCCCCAGCACACTGGACTTTCCGGTGGTGGGCATTGGTGCGTCGGCGGGCGGGCTGCAAGCCATCAAGTTGTTTTTCGAGAACATGCCCCACGACAACGGCATGGCCTTCGTGATCATTCTTCACCTGTCGCCCGATCACCAGAGCATCGCGGACAAGATCATCCAGGAATCGACCCGGATGCCGGTGCTGCAAGTCACCAAAACGGTGCCAATCGAAAAAAATCACGTCTACGTCATTTCGCCGGCTCAGCGGCTGACGATGAACGACGGTGTGCTTGAGGTCAGCAGCAACGAGCCGCGCGAGACGCGACACGCCTCGATCGATCTGTTCTTCCGCGATCTGGCCGAAGTCCACCGCGAGCGTGCCTTCTGCCTGGTGCTGTCGGGCAGTGGCTCCGATGGCGCGGTCGGTTTGTCGCGGATCAAGGAACACGGCGGCATCACCGTGGCCCAGGCGCCGGAAGATGCCGAGTTCGACGGCATGCCCCGCGCCGCCATCGAGACCGGCAATGTCGATCTGGTGTTGCCGGTGGTGGAAATGCCGCAAAAACTGCTGGAACTGTGGCAAAACTCGCAGGAAATCTGCCTGCCCACCGCCAACGACCCGGAACTGCAAACCTTCGCCTCCGTGTCCGAGCGTGAAGCGATACTCGCCGAACAGATGCTCCACGACATCCTGATCCAGTTGCGTACCGGCACCGGTCATGACTTCAAACACTACAAACGCGCGACCGTGTTGCGACGGATCGAGCGTCGGATGCAAGTCACGGCGCAACCCGACCTGGGCGCCTATTTTCGCTACCTGCAAAACAATCCCGATGAAACCAAGGCCCTGCTGGCCGACATGTTGATCGGCGTGACCAACTTCTTCCGCGATCGCGAGGCGTTCGAGGCCCTGGAACGGGACGTGCTGCCGCAACTGGTCAGCGCCGCCGTGTCGGCGCAGCCCGAGAATGAAGAAATCCGTGTCTGGTCCGCCGGCTGCTCCACGGGCGAGGAAGCCTACAGCCTGGCGATGCTGCTCAACGATCAGCTGCAACTGGACGCCAGCAAAGCTTCGCTGCAACTGTTCGCCACTGACATCGACGAGCGCGCCATCAGCATCGGCCGGGCCGGTCTGTACCCGCAAGCGATCGTGACCGATGTGCCGCCGACGCGGCTGCGGCACTATTTCGTCAAGGAAGATGACCATTACCGGATTCGCAAGGAGATCCGCGAAAAGGTCCTGTTTGCCAAACACAGCCTGTTATCCGACCCGCCCTTCTCGCAAATCGACCTGATTGTCTGCCGCAATCTGCTGATCTATCTGGATCGCGAAGTGCAGCGTGAAATCCTGCAGATGTTCCACTTTGCGCTGCGCCCGGGCGGCTTCCTGTTTCTGGGTTCTTCCGAGAGCGCGGACGCTTGCCACGAGCTGTTCACCCCGGTGGACAAACGCAACCGGATCTTCCGCGCCAAGACCGGCACCGCCAACAGCCGACGCACCCCGACCATGCCGCGCGGCGGTTATGTGCGCAGCAGTGTGACCCGCGAGACACCGCAAAGCGCGGTGCAGCGCAAACTGTCCTTCGCCGACATTCATCAGCGCGCCCTCGAACGCGCCGCGCCACCGAGCATGATTGTCGATGCCAACGCCGACATCCTGCACATGAGCGAAAGCGCCGGGCGTTTCCTGCGTCATGTGGGCGGTGAGTTGTCACGCAACCTGTTGACGCTGATCCTTCCCGAGTTGCGTCTGGAGATTCGCACCACGCTGTTTCAAGTCCAGCAGAGCGGTCTGGTGGTGAAATCCCGTGCAGTGCCGATCAGCCGTGACAATCGCCTTTTCAAGGTCGACCTGATGGCGCAGCCCTATAAGGACGACGAGTCGGACGGCGAGTTTGTCCTGGTGATTTTCGAAGAGGCCGAAGTCGATCCTTCGGAACAGGCCGCCACGACCCTGATGCAAACCGAAAGCCAGGTGCTGTCCAACCTTGAACGCGAACTGCAACGCACCAAGTTGCACTTGCAGGACACCATCGAGCAATCGGAAGTCTCCAGCGAAGAGCTCAAGGCCTCCAATGAAGAAATGCAGGCGATCAACGAAGAGCTGCGTTCGGCCACCGAAGAGCTGGAAACCAGCAAGGAAGAGCTGCAGTCGATCAACGAAGAGCTGCTGACGGTCAACTACGAGCTGAAAACCAAGGTTGAAGAAACCGACAAGATCAACGACTACCTGACCAACCTGATCGCCTCGACCGACATTGCCACGGTGTTCGTCGACCGCAGCATGCGGATCAAATGGTTCACCCCGCGAGCCACGGACATCTTCAGCATGCTGCCGGTGGATACCGGCCGCTCGTTGCTCGACATCACCCATCGCCTGCACTACGACGATCTGGCGGGCGACGCGGCATTGGTCTTTGAATCATTGAACATGATCGAGCGCGAGGTCAGCAGCACGGACAACCGCTGGTACATCGCCCGCCTGCTGCCCTACCGCTCCTGCGAAGACCATATCGACGGCACGGTGCTGACCTTCATCGACATAACCAAGCGCCGCGCCGCCGAAGAAGAACTGCGACTGGGCGAAGAACGCATGCGTCTGGTGGCTGAAAGCACCCGAGATTACGCGATCATCACCCTTGATGAGCAAGGGGTGATCACCAGCTGGAACAAAGGCGCCGAGCTGATCTTCGGCTACAGCAAGACCGAAGCTGAAGGCGCCTACTACGATTTCATTTTCTCGCCGGAAGACCGCGCCGCCGGTGTGCCTGAAAACGAACTGCTGGCCGTTCGCACCCACGGTCGCAACGATGATGAGCGCTGGCACATGCGCAAGGACGGCAGCCGGTTCTTTTGCAGCGGCGAGGTAACGCTGCTCAGCGGCGACAACCTGCAAGGCTACGTGAAGATCGCCCGGGACCTGACCGGCCACAAACGTCAGCATGAAGCGCAGAGCCAGGAGCTGGCCGAGACCCGCAATACCAACTACCTCAAGGACGAGTTCTTTGCGGTCATGTCCCACGAGCTCAAGCACCCACTAAACCTGATCCAGCTCAACGCAGAACTGCTGCGGCGCCTGCCGGTGACCAAGACCGTGGCGCCCGCCGCCAAGGCCGTGAACACGATCTGCGATGCGGTGACCAGCCAGGCGCGGATCATCGATGACCTGCTGGATGTCGCCCGGGTCCGTACTGGCAAGCTCAGGTTGCAACCGGTCGCCGTGGACCTGGTCAGCGTGCTGCGGGACATCCACACCGTCGTTCTCAATGAGCAGCACGAAACCACGGTCGAGTTGATCGTGCCGTCGCAGCCCTTGATGGTCCGTGCCGACCCGACACGCCTGGAACAGATCATCTGGAACCTGGTGAACAACGCACTGAAATTCACCCCGCCCACCGGGCACGTGCAATTGATCGCCAGTCAGGCCGGGAACAAGGTGCGGCTGGACGTCAAAGACGACGGCGCAGGCATCGCGGCCGAGAATCTTGAGCACGTGTTCGATCTGTTTGGACAGGCCGAAAAGCAGCATGCCACTCACAACCGTGAAGGGCTGGGGATTGGTCTGTCGCTGGTTCGTCAATTGACCGAGGCACAACGAGGCACCGTTGAAGTGACGTCACCCGGATTGGGTGCCGGTTGTACGTTCAGCATCTATTTGCCGTTGGCCAGAACCAACGGTGATGCTCAAGCCGCCCCCACTGTTGAAGACGCAGCCGGAAGGCTGAGCGGCTTGACCATTCTGCTGGTCGACGACTCGACCGAGGTACTGGAAACCTTGAAAGTGCTGCTGGAAATGGAAGACGCGCAAGTGATTGCCTTCGACCGTTCGGTAGCCGCTCTGGACGCAGCAAAAAGCACGCGTTTCGACCTCATCATTTCGGACCTGGGCATGCCGGTCATGAACGGTCACGAGCTGATGAGCGCGTTACGCCAGTTGCCGCTGCTCAAGGATGTGCCGGCCATTGCGCTGACCGGCTACGGCGCCAACAGTGACATTCAGAAATCCCGGCAATCGGGTTTTGATCAGCACATTGGCAAACCGGTGTCCTACGACAGCCTGATCGAAACCATCGAGGCGCTGCGGCGCTCTTCGAGTTTACCGATCGGCAAATGAGTCAGCGCAAATAGGCGCGCTGCACGCTGATGCGCCGATCGATCGCCTGGCGCAGTCGCTCCTTGTGGTCCGCCCAGACCGTGGGATCGACTTTGGTAGCGCGCATCAGCTCAAGCATCGCGGCTTTGGCAGCCAGGTATTCGGACCAGGCGTCTTCGGAGCGGATTTTCAAAAGCTCACGCTCGGTCATTTCCATGCGCCGCAGCGCCAGTGTCGGCTCATCGGTAATCACCGGGGCCAATGTCAATTGCACCCGATGCGGCGCGACAAACGCTTGAGTATCCGCTACCAGCTCTCTCGCCCGCTGAGCGCCCCACCTCAATGCGGCACAGTAATACTCACCCACTGTCCTGTCGTGAAACTCCTCGCGAATCGCCCATCCACTGTCAGCGTAAATGCCGATGAATACCTGGGTGATGCCCTCATGACTGATCCGCGCCTGCACCTCGACCTGCACACCATCGCTGAGCACTTCTTCATGGGTGTGGAGAGGCAACCGGGTGTTGGTCCATAACCAGAAATGTGCGCCTCTGTGTCGCATTGTTTCGCTCCCTGAGAGATACGAGGAGTAAGGCACAGCAATGGCGGACTTGCCATGTAGATCGTCGGCTGCCGGGTACAAAAAAGCCCCGCGGGAGGATTTCTCCGGCGGGGCGTTTTTTTACAGCTCGATGCTGAAAATTCGGATGGTGTCCCAGGGCAGGTTCGAACTGCCAACCTTCCCCTTAGGAGGGGGATGCTCTATCCAATTGAGCTACTGAGACACAGATCGCCCACAAGGAATGCGGTGCGAGGGACGGCGTGCATGTTAACGGGCAGGCCTGCTTTTGTCATGTCGTCCGCAGGGCTTTTTAAGTGTAGGCAGACGCCCTTCGTTTTCGTGGCTTAATTTACCGTGCAAATTGCATCCTCTCAAAATGCCATCATTGCAATTTGCAACGACCGCTTCTTTGATTAATAAGTTAATTCTTTGTTTTTAAAGGATTTAATTGCCGTTAGACTCTTGGCACGCGGGCTGCTTTAGCTGTTCTCACGAACAACCGAGGTCAGCCTCATGAACAGCGTCCTTTTACTCTCGAATGCGATCGCCCTTACCGTCCTGCTGGGTGGTCATTTTGCCGCCGAGAACGACGCTGAGCAGGTCGCGCATCGGATGCCCCATTACCTCCAGCTGCAAAAAGCCCCGCAATTGGCGGTCATGAACGATCAGCGCGGCTTTGTTGGCCAGGACGTGAACCAGCACACTTACCCGCTGGTGTCGCAGTCTTCGGAACGCTTGGTATTTTGAATCACCCTATCAGGAGCACAGCATGTCCAAATCAGCCGCAGGATGTTTGATCCTTGCCTTACTGAGCGGCATTCTTCATTTGTCATTGGTTCCGGACACGGTCGCCACCCTGCCCCTGATTGCCTGCGGTGTATTCGGCGCTTTGTTCGTGCTGGCGCTGATTGTCGGGCGAAAAATCAAGTTCGATCCGGTTTTACGCTGAGCTTCAGCACTTTCAGAAGATTTTCAACGGTGACAGCAAGCTCGCCAGAATTGTCGAGTCGATATATCTGCGCGTCACCGAGTGAATCGTCAGCCATAAACAGCCCGTTGCGGCGCAACCTCGCTTCAATTTCCTCAACGCTCTCACGACCACGTCGCAGCAGGCGTTCGCGCAATACCTCATCCTTGACGGTCAGCAGCACCGGCAACAGCGCAGGATAGCGTTGCAGCGCCTCCGCCAGGTGGCCGCGAGAGCCGTTGACCAACACATGGCGGCCGTCCCTCAGCCACTGGTCAATCTGGATCGGAATGCCGTAATCCAGGCCATTGGCGCGCCACGACAGGGCGAAGTCACCCGCGTCCCGGCGGCGCTGGAACTGTTCTCGAGAGACGCCGATGGCGTCTTCGCCCACGGATTCGGCCGAACGCGTGATGACCCGGCGCACTACTTCGCCATTCATCGAGCGTAAAGGTTGTCGAGCCGCTTCGATGAGGCTGTCCTTGCCGGATCCTGAAGGACCCATCAAGTAAATCAATGTGCCATCCATCCTGAATAGTCCCTCTCTGCGGGTCTGCCACTAGTAAATCGGCCATTTGCCACTATCCTGTATAAGGTAAGGACCAAGGATCGAATCCGCGTAGCATGCACCTTCAGACGTCTTCGGGCATCACCTGTCGGGCAGACGACGCGTTTAGCGATACGGGCAAGGGGCAAAGTTTTCCAACCAGTCCACATTTTTGATAATGGTGCTGGCATAACGCCTTTACCCAGCTCAATATTTGTCACAGAATTGACGCCAATGATCTGGCTGCTTTGAGGCATGATGCGAGCCTCTATCAATTCAGGTTGAACATTTGGCCAGACACCTTGTCCTATCAGACATCCTGCGGCCAATCCCGAGAACCGCTCCCCTGAACTAACCGGTTAAATATATGCGCCCATTGAAACAGGCAATTTATTCCAGCCGTACGGCTGACAAGTTCGTCGTACGTCTGCCAGACGGAATGCGTGAACGCATTGCCGAGGTGGCTCGCAATCATCATCGCAGCATGAACTCCGAAATCATTGCGCGCCTTGAGCAGAGTCTTATTCAGGAAGGTGCACTGGGCGAAGAATTGAGCATGCGCCTGGACAGCCCGGAGCTGTCATTGCACGAACGTGAACTGCTGCAACGCTTCCGCCAACTCTCCCACCGTCAGCAGAATGCTCTTGTTTCGCTGATTGCCCATGACGCCGAAATGGCCGCAGACGCTTCCTGATTCGACTCGAAAGCCCAAGCCAGCATAATCGCTGGCTTTTTTTTGCCTGAAATTCGGCCATAAAAAACCCGCCGGTTGGCGGGTTAGTTGCACTTGTAGGAGCCAGGCTTGCCGGCGAAGGCGCCCTTGAGTTCGCCTTGAGTTCGCCTTGAGTTCGCCTTCGCCGGCAAGCCTGGCTCCTACAGTGAAATCGATTAGCGGGTTTCAGTTGGAAATCACAGCAGGAAGATCGTCGCCAGCCCGAGGAAGATGAAGAACCCGCCGCTGTCGGTCATGGCGGTGATCATCACACTGGCGCCCATTGCCGGGTCGCGCCCCATCTTCGCCAGGGTCATCGGGATCAACACCCCCATCAACGCCGCCAGCAACAGATTAAGCGTCATCGCGGCAGTCATCACCACGCCCAGGGACCAACTGCCATAAAGCAGGTAGGCCACTATGCCAATCACGCCGCCCCAGACCAGGCCATTGATCAAACCGACGACCAACTCCTTGCGCATCAGTCGTGAGGTATTGCCGGTGCTCACCTGGTCCAGCGCCATCGCCCGAACGATCATGGTGATGGTCTGATTGCCCGAGTTGCCACCGATACCGGCCACGATCGGCATCAATGCCGCCAGTGCCACCAGTTTTTCGATGGAGCCTTCGAACAGGCCGATCACCCGCGACGCGATGAACGCGGTGATCAGGTTGACCGCCAGCCAGGCCCAACGGTTACGCAGGGATTTCCAGACGGAGGCGAAGATATCTTCTTCTTCGCGCAGACCCGCCATGTTGAGGACTTCGTTTTCGCTCTCTTCACGGATCAGGTCGACCATTTCATCGATGGTCAGACGGCCGATCAGCTTGCCGTTCTTGTCGACCACGGGCGCCGAGATCAAGTCATAACGTTCGAACGCCTGAGCGGCGTCGTAGGCGTCTTCGTCCGGGTGAAAACTCACCGGATCGCTGGCCATGACTTCCGACACCTGTTTTTCCGGGTCGTTGACCAGCAAACGCTTGATCGGCAGCACACCTTTGAGTACGCCGTCGTAGTCGACCACAAACAGTTTGTCAGTGTGGCCAGGCAGTTCCTTGAGACGACGCAGGTAACGCAGAACCACTTCGAGACTGACATCCTCACGGATGGTCACCATCTCGAAGTCCATCAGCGCACCGACCTGCTCCTCGTCATAGGACAACGCGGAGCGGACGCGCTCACGCTGTTGACTGTCGAGGGTTTCCATCAGCTCGTGGACGACGTCTCGCGGCAGCTCGGAAGCCAGGTCAGCAAGTTCGTCGGCATCCATGTCCTTGGCCGCAGCCAGGAGTTCGTGATCGTCCATGTCGGCGATCAGGGTTTCACGAACCGAGTCGGATACTTCGAGGAGGATGTCGCCGTCGCGATCAGCCTTGACCAATTGCCAGAGCGTCAGACGATCGTCCAGCGGCAAGGCTTCAAGGATGTAGGCAACGTCGGCGGAGTGCAGATCATCGAGCTTGCGTTGCAGCTCGACGAGGTTTTGCCGGTGAACCAGGTTCTCGACCCGCTCGTGGTGCGGACCTTCCTGGCGATGAGTCAGGTCTTCGACCACCCGCTGGCGTTGCAGCAGCTCAACGACTTGAGCGAGGCGGTCCTGCAAGCTTTCCTGCGTTTTCTTTACTTCAACTTCGGACATAGGCGAACTCCACTCCCAGCAGCGGGGCACGCCGGAAGGATCAATCAGTCAATTCATGATTGGAAAAACGGGATACTGAGTAACTACTGGGTAAGTCCATGGAGGTATTCCACAAGCCCCGGCGGGGCTGACGGGCGCAATGATACACCGCCCGACGGTTTTAAACGTTAAAAAATCATGGCTGAAACAAGCGGTTGCAAGACAAAGCTGAGTGCAGTCCTGATCTCTCCAACTGCGACGACTCATTCTGAAAAGAAAACACACCCCCATCGAAAAATGTAGCGGCTACCCTGACATGGACCGTCATGGAGGACGTTTAATGCCATCGATTAACCTTTATTTTTTACTGCTTGCCCTGCTTTGCCTTTCGCCCCGGTTACAGGCAACCACGCTTCACCGTTGCGAGGCACCCGATGGCCGCCTCACTTTCACGACCTTGAGCTGCACGGACGGTGAACATCTCTCGCTGCAGGATGTGCGCACCTTCTCGCCCGGTAATCCGGTAGCGCTCATGCCTGAAATGGAAGCCCGGGGAAAACCCACAGCAAAAACCAGGAGGAAGGAGCCCACCGTTGTAGGTCAGTCCGAGGACAAGTGTGGAAACCTGATAACCGCCAAGGAACGGCGCGAAGCAATCATCAATCAACGGATAGTCGCCGGCATGACACAACAGGACGTCGAGAGCGCCCTGGGCAAGCCGGACAAGATCAGTATCAGGAATTCTGCAACGAGCTACCGTTATGACCTCAAGCGAGGCCGCAGCGCACACGTCGAGTTCGATGAGAAAGGATGCACGAAGGGAAAAGCCAAATCCCAGACGGCAAAAAGCCCGCGTTAAACGCGGGCTTTTTGGTGTTTGGTGCACTCGACAGGATTCGAACCTGTGACCGCTCGGTTCGTAGCCGAGTACTCTATCCAGCTGAGCTACGAGTGCATTTGTGTTTTTATACCAGATCACAACTGGTTGAAGCCAAGTCATTCACATTACTGCAAACAACTCTTAAATGGTGCACTCGACAGGATTCGAACCTGTGACCGCTCGGTTCGTAGCCGAGTACTCTATCCAGCTGAGCTACGAGTGCATTTGTTGCCGCGCATTATAGGCCGTCTAATCTCTATGTAAAGCACTTTTTCTAGTAATTTCAAACACTTACCGAAAAAGCCAGATTACAACGTACTACGCAAATAATGGCGGAGAACGGGGGATTCGAACCCCCGACACCCTTTTGAGGTGTACTCCCTTAGCAGGGGAGCGCCTTCGGCCACTCGGCCAGCTCTCCGCAACACGGGGCGTATATTAACCAGCTTCTTCCCCGTTTGCAAACATAAAAAACGATAAAAATTAATGGCTTGGTTCGTCGTCCTTCTCTTTCTTGATCCGCAAGTAGATTTCCTCACGGTGAACCGCAACCTCTTTAGGTGCGTTAACGCCAATACGCACTTGATTTCCTTTAACGCCGAGCACGGTCACGGTGATTTCGCCATCACCAATAATCAGGCTTTCTGCGCACCGACGAGTCAGAATCAGCATACCTTTCTCCTCACGCATTTCATTTCAGGGACAACAGTCTGCAAAAAAAAGGCACTCGACCTACAACCGGAACGATCGCAGCCCTACATGCCTGAGTATTGACCAGCGCGAGCAAAAGAACAGTTCCTGGGTCGCGCTATTCAAAAAAGACAAAGGGCGCGGTCAGACCGCGCCCTTTGGTAAACGCATCACTCGCCCGTTCGGGCCGGTGCGTCCAGTTCGAAAGCTGTGTGCAGAGCGCGCACAGCCAGTTCCAGGTACTTCTCTTCGATCACAACGGAGACTTTGATTTCCGACGTCGAGATCATCTGGATGTTGATGCTTTCTTTGGCCAGGGATTCGAACATGCGGCTGGCCACGCCTGCGTGGGAACGCATGCCGACGCCGACGATCGAGACCTTCGCGATCTTGATGTCACCCACGACTTCACGGGCACCGATCTCGCGAGCGGTGTTTTCCAGCACGGTTTGTGCGGCCTGGAAGTCATTGCGGTGCACGGTGAAGGTGAAGTCCGTGGTGTTATCGTGCGCAACGTTCTGCACGATCATATCGACTTCGATGTTCGCGGCACTGATCGGGCCGAGAATCTTGAATGCAACGCCCGGGGTGTCTGGCACGCCACGGATGGTCAGCTTGGCTTCATCGCGATTGAAAGCGATGCCGGAAATGATCGGCTGTTCCATGGTTTCCTCTTCATCAATAGTAATGAGGGTGCCCGGACCCTCCTTGAAGCTGTGCAGTACGCGCAGCGGTACGTTGTACTTGCCGGCGAATTCCACCGCACGGATCTGCAACACCTTGGAACCGAGGCTGGCCATTTCCAGCATCTCTTCGAAGGTGATCTTGTCCAGGCGCTGGGCCACGGACACCACACGCGGGTCAGTGGTGTAGACGCCGTCGACATCGGTGTAGATCTGGCATTCATCAGCCTTCAAGGCTGCTGCCAGCGCCACGCCGGTGGTGTCGGAACCGCCACGACCGAGAGTGGTGATGTTGCCGTGTTCGTCGACGCCCTGGAAACCGGCGACAACAACGACACGACCTGCTTTCAGATCACCGCGAATCTTCTGGTCATCAATCTGCAAGATACGCGCTTTATTGTGCGCGCTGTCCGTCAGAATCCGCACCTGGTTGCCGGTGTAAGACACCGCAGGCACGCCGCGCTTGATCAGCGCCATGGCCAACAGTGCAATCGTCACCTGCTCGCCCGTGGAAACGATCACATCCAGCTCACGCGGAACCGGTTGGCCGTCGCCACTGATTTGCTTGGCCAGATCGATCAGACGGTTGGTTTCGCCGCTCATGGCCGACAGGACAACCACCAGGTCATCGCCGGCATCGCGGAATTTCTTAACCTTGTCGGCGACCTGCTCGATTCTCTCGACAGTGCCGACTGAGGTGCCTCCAAATTTCTGTACGATCAAAGCCATTTCAAAGCCGCCTCTGCCCATGAAGGGCGCCCAAATAATCACTCAAACAGCGTTCTGGCCCGCCACTAGACGACGAGCCGGACACCCTGCCTTATAAACCCTGCTCTACAAATGGAACAGTCAGGGCCAGTGCCGCATCCAGTGCGCCAGCGTCAGTACCACCGCCTTGCGCCATGTCTGGACGACCACCGCCCTTCCCGCCCACTGCCGCAGCGGCTTGCTTCATCAAATCACCGGCTTTGAGTTGGCCAGTCAGGTCTTTGGTTACGCCTGCAACCAGAACGACCTTTTCCTCATGGACACTGCCGAGCAGGATCACTGCGCGGCCGAGTTTGTTTTTCAGCTGATCGACCAGCGCCAGCAGCGCTTTGCCGTCCTGACCGTCCAGACGCACGGCCAGCACTTTCACGCCTTTGACGTCCAGGGCGGAGGCCGACAGATCGTCGCCTGCCGCGCTGGCCGCCTTGGCCTGCAACTGCTCGAGTTGCTTCTCCAGCAGACGGTTGCGCTCCAGCACAGCCGACAGCTTGTCGATCAGATTGTCGCGGCTGCCCTTGACCAGGTTGGCCGCTTCCTTGAGTTGTTCTTCTGCAGCGTTCAAGTAAGCCAGTGCCGCAGCACCGGTGACTGCCTCGATACGACGCACACCCGAAGCCACACCGCCTTCGCTGATGATTTTCAGCAGGCCGATGTCGCCGGTACGGTTGGCGTGGATGCCACCGCACAGCTCGACGGAGAAATCACCGCCCATGCTCAGCACGCGCACGTTGTCGCCGTACTTCTCGCCAAACAGCGCCATGGCGCCTTTTTGCTTGGCGGTTTCGATGTCGGTTTCTTCGGTTTCAACGGCAGAGTTCTTGCGGATCTCGGCGTTGACGATGTCTTCCAGAGCCTTCAACTGTTCAGGCTTGATGGCTTCGAAGTGGCTGAAGTCAAAGCGCAGACGCTGACTGTCGACCAACGAGCCTTTCTGCTGAACGTGATCGCCCAGCACCTGACGCAACGCAGCGTGCAGCAAGTGAGTGGCCGAGTGGTTCAGCGAGGTGGCGTGACGCACGTCGGCTTCGACGTGGGTTTCAACCGGCGAACCGATGGTCAGGCTACCCGACGCCAATACGCCGTGGTGCAGGAACGCGCCGCCGGTCTTGGTGGTGTCGCGCACGTCGAAACGGCCATTGCTGCCCTGCAGATAACCACAATCGCCGATCTGGCCGCCGGATTCAGCGTAGAACGGCGTCTGATCGAGAACGACCACGCCCTCTTCGCCTTCGCTGAGTACGTCGACCGCCTGGCCTTCTTTATAGAGGCCAACGACTTTCGCCGAACCGCTGGTGGCTTTGTAACCGGTGAATTCGGTGGCCACATCAACCTTGACCAGGCTGTTGTAGTCCATGCCGAAGGAGCTGGCGGAACGGGCACGGACGCGCTGGGCTTCCATTTCGCGCTCGAAGCCTTCTTCGTCGATGGTCAGGCTGCGCTCGCGAGCGATGTCGCCGGTCAGGTCCATCGGGAAACCGTAGGTATCGTAGAGCTTGAACACCACGTCGCCCGGCACCACGTCGCCTTTGAGTTCGGCCAGATCCTGCTCGAGGATTTTCAGGCCCTGCTCCAGGGTCTTGGCGAACTGCTCTTCTTCGGCCTTCAGGACGCGCTCGATGTGCGCCTGCTGGGATTTCAGCTCAGGGAAGGCTTCGCCCATCTCGGCAACCAGGGCCGCAACGATCTGGTAGAAGAAGCTGCCCTTGGCGCCCAGTTTGTTGCCGTGACGGCAAGCGCGACGGATGATCCGGCGCAGCACATAGCCGCGACCTTCATTGGACGGCAGCACGCCGTCGGCAATCAGGAAGCCGCACGAACGAATGTGGTCAGCCACGACTTTCAGGGAGGCCTGAGCGTCGTTGGTGCAGCCGATGGCCTTGGCCGATGCGGTCAGCAGACTCTGGAACAGGTCGATTTCATAGTTCGAGTGAACGTGCTGCAGCACGGCACTGATCCGCTCCAGGCCCATGCCGGTGTCGACCGACGGCGCTGGCAGCGGGTGCAACACGCCATCGGCGGTGCGGTTGAACTGCATGAACACGTTGTTCCAGATCTCGATGTAACGGTCGCCGTCCTCTTCCGGCGAGCCCGGCGGGCCGCCCCAGATGTCGGCGCCGTGATCGTAGAAGATCTCGGTGCAAGGACCGCACGGGCCGGTATCGCCCATGGTCCAGAAGTTGTCGGAGGCGTACGGCGCGCCTTTGTTGTCGCCGATACGGACCATGCGCTCGGCCGGAACCCCGATTTCCTTGGTCCAGATGTCATAGGCCTCGTCATCGCTGGCGTAGACGGTGACCCAGAGTTTTTCCTTCGGCAGGTTCAACCACTGCTCGGAGGTCAGGAAGTTCCAGGCGTAGGTGATCGCGTCGCGCTTGAAGTAATCACCAAAGCTGAAGTTACCCAGCATTTCGAAGAACGTGTGGTGACGGGCGGTATAACCGACGTTTTCCAGGTCGTTGTGCTTGCCGCCGGCGCGCACGCATTTCTGGCTGGAGACGGCGCGGGTGTACGCGCGCTTTTCCTGGCCCAGGAAGCAGTCCTTGAACTGGTTCATCCCCGCGTTAGTGAACAGCAGGGTTGGGTCGTTGCCCGGAATCAAAGAGCTGGAGGCTACACGGGTGTGGCCTTGCTCTTCGAAGAAGCGAAGGAAGGCTTCACGGATTTCTGCGCTTTTCATTAGGTTCTTCCACGGAGGCTGCGGCCAAAGGCCTGTACGAAACGTCAACAGACGAAGCGACGGCAAAGGGCCGCATTATATCGGCCCAGCGCGCGGGGTACAGCGTGTTTATACGATAGAAACGGTCAATTGGACCGCCAAGGCGATCAGTTGCGAGAAAAGTCGACGAATGTCGCCACGACTTGCTCGATTTGCGCGCGGCTGACGTCCATGTGCGTGACCATTCTCAGGCGTCCGGCAGCACTCAGCTTAACGCCGCGTTCGGCCGCAAAGGCCTTGATCGCCTCAGCCTTGTCGCCCATTTGCACGTAAACCATGTTGGTCTGCACCGGCTCGACCTCGTAACCGGCCTTTTTCAGCTCATCGGCCAGAAATTGCGCATTGGCGTGATCTTCGGCCAGACGCTGAACGTTGTTATCCAACGCATACAGCCCCGCCGCTGCCAGAAGACCGGCTTGGCGCATTCCGCCGCCGACCATCTTGCGCAGACGGCGTGCCTTGGCAATCAACTCGGACGAGCCGCACAACACCGAACCGATCGGCGCGCCCAGGCCTTTGGACAGGCAGACCGAGACCGAGTCGAAATGCTGAGTGATCTCGCGGGCATCGACACCCAATTTGACCGCCGCGTTGTACAGCCGCGCGCCGTCCAGGTGCAGCTGCAACCCATGTTCACGAGTAAAGCGGCGCGCACGAGCGAGATATTCCAGCGGCAGGACTTTGCCCTGCATGGTGTTTTCCAGCGCCAGCAACCGCGTACGGGCGAAATGGAAGTCGTCCGGTTTGATCGCAGCGGCGACGTGCGCCAGGTCCAGCGAACCATCGGCCTGCACTTCCAGCGGCTGCGGCTGGATCGAACCGAGGACCGCCGCACCGCCACCTTCGTATTTATAGGTGTGCGCCTGCTGTCCGACGATGTATTCGTCACCCCGCTCACAATGGGCCATCAACCCCAGCAGGTTGCTCATGGTGCCTGTCGGTACGAACAATGCAGCGGCAAAACCCAGCCGTTTTGCCAGCTCGGCCTCCAGACGATTGACCGTCGGGTCCTCGCCATAGACGTCGTCACCGGTGGCCGCACTGGCCATTGCGTCGAGCATCCCGGCGGTCGGTTGGGTAACGGTGTCGCTGCGAAGATCGATAACGCTCATGAATCTGGCCTCGGTAAGCAGGGGAAAATCCCTTTAGGTAGGAATTACTGCGGTCATGACGACGAATAATCAACCCTTGGGCAGGAAAAGGCTTACTGAACCGACGAAAAAGTCGATAGCAATCATCAGATAGCAGCGATGCACGGCTCACAAATATGTGTTAAAAACGCTTCGCCGCCAGACAATCTGGCGGCAAAACGTTCTCAGGGCGGGGTGCAACTCCCCACCGGCGGTAATTGCGCGCAATGCGCATAGCCCGCGAGCGCTTGGCGACAGGCACGGCAATGGCTGTGATGGCGGCAAGGTCAGCAGACCCGGTGTGATCCCGGGGCCGACGGTCATAGTCCGGATGAAGAGAGAACGGGATTGGCGCCAAAGGGCCGTCCGCGGGCATTCGTGCGAGCGTGCGTACTCTTAAATCCCATTCGATTCATATGCCCTGTTTTTTACATAAACAGGAGTCAGAACATGCAACCCACCGCAATCGATAGCAAAAGCAAAAACCATCAGGGCGAGCGCGTTGCGTTCATCCAGGCCTGCTGGCACAAGGAAATCGTCGACCAGAGCCGTAAGGGCTTCGTTGCCGAAATGATTGCCCAGGGTTATCAGGAATCCGACATCGATTTCTTCGAAGTCGGCGGCGCCTTTGAAATTCCGTTGCACGCCAAGCTGCTGGCCAAGTCCGGCCGTTATTCCGGCATCGTCGCGGCAGCCCTGGTGGTTGACGGCGGCATCTACCGTCACGAATTCGTCGCCCAGTCGGTCGTCAGTGGGCTGATGCAGGTGCAACTGGAAACCGAAGTGCCAGTGTTCTCGGTATCCCTGACCCCGCACCACTTCCATGCCGGTGAAGAGCACCAGAAGTTCTTCTTCGAGCACTTCGTGCATAAAGGTCAGGAAGCGGCGAAGACGTGTGCGGATACGCTGCACAAGATGCGTGCGTTGCGTCGTAGCGAGCCGCGTGCCGTAGCCGTCTAAACACCGAACCAGCCCCTGTAGGAGCGAGGCTTGCCCGCGAAGGCGATTTCATAAACAACAGTGATGTTGAATTTAAAATCGCCTTCGCGGGCAAGCCTCGCTCCTACAGGGGACCGCTGTATCTGTTATGCGAGGTTTTCGTCGGTGGTTGGCACGATCAGGATGCCGGCGCGCAGGCCGTTCTTGACCTTGGGGTTCGGGAAGATGATCCGGGCGCCCTTCTCTTCGATGATCCAGCGGGTCTGGGCGATGTCTTCGGCCAGCACGTAACCCACGTCCAACTCTGAAAAGTTCTCGATGTCCGCTGGCAGGTTCAGGCGGAAGCTGTCGCTGTGCTTGATGATTTCCCGCGCCACGCTGAACAACTGCAAACCATCCAGGCCTTCGTCGGCCACTGCCGGCTCGTTGCCTTCAATGATCTGTTTGAGGCGGGTTTCAAGCAGCGAGACGTTCACCCCGTCGTTCTGCCCGAACGGCCGCGCCTTGCCCAGTTCAAGGGTGAAAGACTCGGCGCCCAGCTTGTCGTAGGTGTAGGAGCTGAACACGATCGACGGTTTGTTCTGCAACAGCACCGCCTCCATGCCGGCTGCACGCAAGCGGGCCAGTTCCAGACGTGAATGCTGGCGCCCTTCTTTCCAGGGATACAACGCGAACTGCTCGATCTTCGAGCCACGAATCGCGGTGTGCAGGTCGTAGTGCAGACGGCTGCGGTCCGGCAGGCTGAAGAAACTTGCGGCCAACCGTTCGAGTTCACAGGCGCGCAGGGCTTCGGAGCCGCTGCTTTGTTCGTGACGGCCATTGAACAGTCGGTTGACGTCCTGCTCGACGAAACGCTCGCCCTTGCGAATCGCTTCCGGGTTGCCGAACAGGAACAGAATACGTGCGCGCGGCTTCAAGTCGCCGCGGGCGATGTCATGCAACAGGCGATCGAGTAGCTCGATCGGCGCTGTTTCATTGCCGTGGATGCCGGCAGACAGCAGCAGGTCCAGGCCATTATCGCGAGCTTCAGGTGGCCGGACTTCCAGCGCACCTTCGCTCAACCAGCGCATGCGCACGCCTTCGACAGTCAGTTGAGTCTTCTCCGCCGGTTCGCGGCCGGCGAGGGTCAGTTCAAGCAGTTTGCCGAGGGCGAGCATAGAGCGGTTTCCTTAGTGGTCGTGTGCGCAATCCGGGCCGTGCACGTGGTCTTCGTCGCCGACTTCAGCCGGTTCCATTTCCAGTTGCAGACTTACCAGATTAGTCGCCAATGGGCGCAGCAGCAGGTTTGCGTATTCAGCGTCACCTTCTTCGACGTCCACGCCGATCAGCAGCTGGCCGCGGCCGTCCTGCTGGATCCACAGCTCTTTGCCTTGCCACATGACCGCGACGCGGGTGCAGGAAGTTTCCAGTTGCGTGCCGTCGGTGTCTTCAAGGATCAGCTGCAGGGTATCGCTCATGTTTTTTACGCTCTCGACGTTCAATTGATCTGGAATGGATAAACCGCGCCCAGTTTAAGGATTTGCGTCAGTTCATCCAGTGCCGTCCGGCACTCAAGCAGCAATTGCGGGTCCGCCAGATCGTTTTCGGTCATGCGGTCGCGGTAGTGCTTGTCGACCCATTCGGTCAGCGTGCCGTACAACGGTGCCGTCATGATAACCCCTGGGTTGACCGCCGCCAGTTCGGTTTCATTCAAGGCGACACGCAAGCGCAGGCAAGCCGGGCCACCGCCGTTTTGCATACTTTGTTTCAGGTCGAAAACCTTCACTTCACGGATCAGGCCACCAGAGCTGGTCAAACCTTGCAGGTATTGCCAGACGCGCTCGTTGCCACGGCATTCTTCCGGCACGATCAACAGCATCGAACCGTCGGGACGCGTCAGCAACTGGCTATTGAACAGGTAGGAACGAACGGCGTCTTCGACGGTGACGGCCGAACGCGGTACGCAGATTGACTGAAATTTCCCACCGAATTTTGCGAGTTTGCCCTGCAGCTCAGCGAGCATCTGCTCGGTGTCGAGGAACGCGTCCTCGTGATAGAACAGCACCTCGCCATTACCCACCGCGATCACGTCGTTGTGGAACACGCCCTGATCGATCACCGAAGGGTTCTGCTGGGCATAGACCACGCCGTCATCGCTCAAGCCATGCAGGCGAGCAACGGCTTGCGAGGCTTCAAGCGTCTGCCGAGCCGGGTACTTCTGGGGCGCCGGGTAGCGGGTGTCGAACGCACTGCGACCGAACACGAAGAACTCGACGCCGGCTTCACCGTACTCACGGCAGAAGCGGGTGTGGTTGGCGGCGCCTTCGTCGCCGAACTGCGCCACGGCCGGCAAAGCGGCGTGATGCGCGAAGTGCTTCTGGTCAGCGAACATCGCCCCCAGCACGCGGCTGGTGGTCGGGTGTTCGATGCTGCGGTGGTATTTGCAGTTGAGGTTGGCGGCGGTGAAATGCACGCGGCCGTCGGCGGTGTCGGCACTCGGGCTGACCGTGGCGGCGTTGGCCACCCACATGCTCGACGCCGAGCAACTGGCGACCAGCAACGGCATCGCGTCTTTCGCGGCTTGCTCGATCACTTGCGCATCGGTGCCGCTGAAACCCAAGCGGCGCAAGGCTGCAACGTCAGGACGTTCCTGTGGTGCCAGAACGCCTTGCTGAAAGCCCATTTCCATAAGTGCTTTCATTTTCGCCAGGCCTTGCAGCGCGGCTTCCTTCGGGTTCGAAGACTGCTGGCTGTTGCTCTGGGAGGCGACGTTGCCGTAGGACAAACCGCCGTAGTTATGGGTCGGCCCCACTAGACCGTCAAAATTGACTTCATAGGATTTCATCAGCGAGGCTCCACGAGAATCTGTTGTTATAGGCATCAAGTAACAATTCAGTAAGACCGAGTTGCGGCCTTCGCGGGCAAGCCTCGCTCCTACAGGTTCGGTGTTGTCCACATATGTTGTGACCGACGCAAATCCTGTGGGAGCGGGCTTGCTCGCGAATGGGCATCACGCCATCTTCACGCCGGGCGTCAAAGCGGCTGGCAACACCAGGCTTGGCGTTTCCAGCGACGCCACCGGGTACGCGCAGTAATCTGCGGCGTAGTAGGCGCTGGCGCGGTGGTTGCCCGAGGCGCCGACGCCGCCGAATGGCGCGCTGCTCGCGGCGCCGGTCAGTTGTTTATTCCAGTTGACGATGCCGGCACGGCTTTCCAGCCAGAACTGCTGATAACGCGCTTCGGAATCCGACAGCAAACCGGCCGCCAGGCCATATTGGGTGTCATTGGCTTCAGCGATCGCCGCTTCAAAATCAGCGTAGCGGATCACTTGTAGCAGCGGACCGAACAGCTCTTCATCAGGACGATCGACCACGGCCGTCACGTCCAGGATGCCCGGCGTCAGCAACGCGGCTTGCGCCTGAGGCTGAGTCATTTCCAGCAGCGCCACGGCGCCATTGGCCATCAACTGTTCCTGCGCATCCATCAGGGCTTTGGCAGCACCCAAGGAAATCACCGAGCCCATGAATGGCGCCGGTTGCTTATCGAAGGCTCCGACTTCAATGGTCGAACTGACCTCCACCAGACGTTCCAGCAACGTATCGCCCCAGGCGCCTTGCGGCACCAGCAAGCGCCGCGCACAGGTGCAACGTTGGCCAGCGGAAATGAAGGCCGACTGGATAATGGTGTAAACGGCAGCATCGAGGTCCGCGACCTGATCAACCACCAGCGGGTTGTTACCACCCATCTCCAGCGCGAGGATCTTGTCCGGGCGGCCGGCGAATTGCTGGTGCAGGTGATTGCCGGTGCGGCTCGAACCGGTGAAGAACAAGCCGTCGATGCCCGGGTTCGCCGCCAGGGCGATACCGGTTTCTCGAGCGCCTTGCAGCAGGTTCAACACGCCCGCCGGCAGGCCGGCTTCGATCCAGCATTTAACCGTCAGCTCGGCGACTTTCGGGGTCAATTCGCTGGGCTTGAACAGCACGCTGTTACCGGCCAGCAGCGCCGGTACGATGTGCCCGTTCGGCAAGTGACCCGGGAAGTTGTAAGGCCCGAACACCGCCACCACGCCATGTGGCTTGTGGCGCAACACGGCAGTGGCGTCGCCCAGCGGGCCGCTCTTCTCGCCGGTACGCTCGCGGTAGCTCTGCACCGAGATCGCAATCTTGTTGACCATGCTGGTCACTTCGGTCGCCGCTTCCCACAACGGTTTACCGGTTTCCTCACCAATGGTGCGGGCCAGTTCGTCAGCGTGGTTCTTCAGCGCGGCGGCAAAGGCATCAAGCACAGCAATGCGCTCGTCCAGGGTGCGACGGGCCCAGCCCGGGAACGCCTGACGCGCGGCCTGCACGGCCGACTCGACCTGAGCAACGGTGGCGCCTTCACCGGTCCACAGCACTTGTTGGGTGACCGGGTTCAGCGACTGGAACGCTTCGCCCTGACCGGCCAGCCATTCACCTGCGATGTATAGCGAATTCATTATTTCGACTCCCTGGCAGCAGACAACGGAACGGCGCGCACTTGATCGCCGGCGTTGAGTTGAAGACGTTTGGCGGTCAGCGGATCGACGACCAGCGTGCCGGCAGCGAAGCGTGCCGGTGCGGCAGTGATCCGGCAGTCTTCGCGCTTGCGGTTGTGAATCAGGAACGGGGTAGCGTCGTCACCCGGTGTGCCGATGGCCAACACCAGCGCCTGGCTGTCGCGCACGGCGCGGATCTTGCCGGTTTCGCACTCGACCGCAGGGCCGGCATCGAAGATGTCGACGTAGCCTTGGTAGCTGAAACCTTCGCTCTTGAGCATGGCCAGCGCCGGCTCGGTGTCCGGGTGAACCTGGCCGATGACGTTGCGCGCGTCTGGCGACAGGAAGCAGGTGTACAACGGGAATTTCGGCATCAGTTCGGCGATGAACGCCTTGTTGCCCACGCCCGTCAGATAGTCGGCCTGGCTGAATTCCATCTTGAAGAAGTGACGGCCCAGGCTTTCCCAGAATGGCGAGCGTCCTGCGTCGTCGGACACGCCGCGCATCTCGGCAATGATCTTGTTGCCGAACAGCTGCGAGAACTCGGCGATGAACAGCATCCGCGCCTTGGCCAGCATGCGGCCGTTGAGACCCGTGCGGTAATCGGCATGGAGGAACAGCGAGCACAACTCAGAGTTGCCGGTCAGGTCGTTGGCAAGGAACAGCGTCGGAATCTCACGGTAAATGTTCAGCTCTTGCGAGGCGCTGACGGTCAGGCCAACCCGGAAGTTGTACCAAGGCTCACGCAAGCCGACAGCGCCAGCGATGGCGGAAATGCCGACCACGCGGCCGTCATCGTCTTCGAGCACGAACAGGTAGTCCGCATCGCCCCGCCCGGCTTCGCCGCGAAAGGTCTTCTCGGCCCAGCCAACCCGATGGGCCAGACGTTCTTCGTTGGCCGGCAAAGTGGTCAGGCCGGTGCCGGTGCTGCGGGCCAGGTCGATCAGAGCGGGTAAATCGCTGCTGCGTACGGGACGAACGATCATGCTATCTCCTCAAACGGGCCGCCAACGCCACCCGCGAAACTTCGCTGCTTTCTAGGCAATCAAACCGCTACCAGGCGCACGCTGGCACCTTCACCGACGCCCAGGGCTTCGGCCGCTTCCAGATCCAGGGTCACGGGTTTGCCCGGCGCGTAATCGAGCTCAAGCAACACGGCGCGGTAATCCTGCAACTGCGCATTGGCCACCAGGTATTGACGACCGGCACCTTTGACCGCTTCGCCGATTTTCACCGGCACCACGCGGCTCTGGGCGATCGAACGGATCCCCGAGACGCGGGCATGCAAGGTCGGACCACCGTCGAAAATGTCGATGTAGTGATCGGTCTCGAAGCCTTCGCGCATCAGGATGTCGAAGGTGATCTGCGCCCGTGGATGCACCTGGCCCATCGCTTCTTGCGCGGTGTCCGGCAGCAGCGGCACGTAGATCGGGTAATGCGGCATCAGTTCGGCGAGGAACGTCCGGCTCTTCAGCCCGCACAGACGCTCGGCTGCGGCGTAGTTGAGGTCGAAGAAGTTGCGACCGATCGCGTCCCAGAACGGCGAATCGCCATTTTCGTCGCTGTAACCGACGATCTCGGTCACCACCGAATCGGCAAAACGCTCCGGATGGCTGGCGACGAACAGCAAGCGGCCACGGGAGTTGAGTTCTGCCCAAGGCGAACCCACCAGCTCACGCTGCACGTAGAAACTGGTCAGCAAGCTGTTGCCGGTCAGGTCGTGGCACTGCGAAAGCACGTGAATCTTGTTATGAATCTTCAGCTCGCGGGAGGCGTGCACGAAGGTTTCATTACGGAAGCTGTAGAACGGCTCCGAATAACCGGCAGAGGCAACGATGGCCGAACAACCGACCAGTTTGCCGGTGGCCGAGTCTTCAAGGACGAAGAAGTAGCTCTCTTCACCGTTGAAGCTGACTTCCGCGGAAAACGAGGCTTCGCTTGCAGCGATCTTGTCGCTCAGGCGTTCAACGTCATCCGGCAAGGAAGTGACACCAATCGGGCTGTCCGCAGCCAGACGCTGTACCTCGCCCAGATCAGCCATTTGCGCGGGGCGCATCACCAGCATGGTGTCACTCCTTTCTCGTAACTCTTTTGGGGGAAATAAGCCGGCCCCTTGTAGGAGCGAGGCTTGCCCGCGAAGGCGGCGTGTCAGCCGATGATGATGGTGGCTGACACGCCGCCTTCGCGGGCAAGCCTCGCTCCTACAGAAGAACGGGACCGGCATAAAAATTTGGATCGACGCCTGAAATGTCAGGCGTCGAAGGGTCTATCAGGCTTGCGTCAGCTTGGCCACGGCGCGTTCGAAGCGATCCAGGCCTTGATCGATGTCTGTGTCTTCAACCACCAGGCTTGGCGCGAAACGCACCACGTCCGGGCCAGCTTGCAGAATCATCAGGCCTTCACGCTCGGCGGCGTTGAAGATGTCTTTGGCCTTGCCTTTCCAGGCGTCGCTCAGCACACAACCGATCAACAGGCCCATACCGCGGACCTTGGTGAAGATCGCGTATTTCTCGCCGATCTGCTCCAGGCGCGCCTTGAACTTGTCGTGCTTGGCGTTGACGCCGGCCAGCACTTCAGGGGTGTTGATCACGTCGATCACGGCTTCAGCGACAGCGCACGCCAGCGGGTTGCCGCCGTAAGTGGTGCCGTGAGTGCCGACGACCAGGTGTTTGGCCAAGTCTTCGGTGGTCAGCATCGCCGCGATCGGGAAACCGCCGCCCAGGCTCTTGGCGCTGGTCAGGATGTCCGGAACCACGCCGTAATGCTGGTAGGCGAACAGATGGCCGGTGCGACCCATGCCGGTCTGCACTTCGTCGAAAATCAGCAGTGCGTCATGCGCGGTGCACAGATCGCGGGCGCCTTGCAGGTATTCAAGTTCAGCCGGGATGACACCGCTTTCACCCTGGATCGGTTCCAGGACCACAGCGCAGGTCTTGTCGGAAATGGCGGCTTTCAAAGCGGCCAGATCGTTGTACGGCACGTGGGTAATGCCGGTGATTTTCGGACCGAAACCGTCGGAGTACTTCGACTGGCCACCGACGTTAACGGTGAACAGGGTACGGCCGTGGAAGCTGTTGAGCGCGGCGATGATTTCGTACTTCTCGCTGCCGAACCGATCAAAACCGACGCGACGGGCCAGCTTGAAGGCGGCCTCGTTGGCTTCGGCGCCGGAGTTGCAGAAGAACGCGCGCTCGGCAAAGGTGGCGTTGATCAGCTTATGGGCCAGGCGCAGGGCCGGCTCATTGGTGAACACGTTGGACACGTGCCACAGCTTGTTCGCCTGCTCGGTCAAGGCACCGACCAGCGCCGGGTGCGCATGGCCCAATACGTTAACGGCAATCCCGCCGGCGAAGTCGATCAGCTCGCGGCCAGACTGGTCCCAGACACGGGAACCGGCACCACGCACAGGAATGAATGCGGCAGGCGCGTAGTTGGGAACCATTACCTGGTCGAAATCGGCGCGTTCTACCGCAGCGTGCTCAACGGACATCGGAGTCTCCTGAAGAGGAACACTCGCCGGAAACTGGCGAGCGATGGGGGGATTGTAAGGACAGTTTTCAGCCCGGCCTTGCCGCCAAGCGACAACTTCTTATAGCGCAAACCCCGGTTTTTCCCGGGTTTACGGCAATGCGACATATAGGGTCGCAAAGGCGCAGTTTAAACCGCCGGCACAGGTTATAGGCAGGCTTGTCGAGCAGTGCGGTAAATATGTACCGCACCAAACGAATCGTCGTCTGTTTTGCTGGCGGCTCATCCAAACGCTAAGGGAATAGCGCATGAGTCGACACGAAAACGATCGCCCTTCTGATTCCGCTGCCAGTGAATACGTCACGCAGCCGGACGATCACTACCATCACCTGTTCAACAATCTGCCGACCTGGGCATTAGAAGCCTCGTCCGGCACACGCAACGCCCTCAAAAACGCCACCCTCGCGGTGCCGGACTGGCATGGCACGGCGACGCCACTCCAACACCAGTCACTCAAAGCGCTCAGTCAGGACCACTGGACCCATCGAAATCGACTGGACTCAATGCTGTCGAAGCTGCAAAGCGCACAAGCCTTTGCCGAACCCATTCTAAGCGCGGCCCTGAAAACCCGATTTGATCTGGAACTGGACGTCAAAGCCACGTTCCTGCGCCTGTACATCCCGCAAACCGTGCCCTGGTTCGGGATCAGTACCGGCGCCGCGCGTACCTGGACGGTGTCGCTGCTCGACGCCGCCCTGCATAACTTTCAGGAATCGGAAACGGAGGCGGATGCTTACGAGCCCGCCTCGATGTTCATTACCAAGCCTTCGCCCAGCGGGCAGTTCGACACGCTGCCGGCGGTCAAGCAGACACTTGGCGTCGCGGCCTTTGCGCGACTGTGCCGGGAACTGGATATCGGTGCCCGGTACAACACGTATCTCAAAGACAATCTGGGGCTGACCAACCCGGTGGCCGGCGCGGTGCTGAAATCGAAGGTGATCGGCTCGCACAAAGCGGCACTCAAAGCCGCGCTGCAAATGGCTCATATCCGCAAGGATATTCCAGAGGATGCCTATCTCTCGATCCTGCGCCTTCTGGAAGGGCGTTCGGGGGCGCAGCTGGGTGGCCTACCGCTGTACGGTCATGACCTGAACCTAATGTCCTCCTCTCTGACCGGGATTGTCATTTTTGCCGCGAGCCTGGAGCGTGCACGCAAGGGAACACGGATCATTGCCTACATTCCTGACGATCCGGAGCAACCGCTCAAGGAATACCCGAACACCCTGGCATTCATGACCGAACTCACCCGCAAGCTGCGCGCCCCGGCTTACCAGACCTTCTTCAGCCGTTTCGTCGAGCACAAGGAACGGGGCCATTTTTTCGCGGATCTCAACCGTCGTCTCCAGCACGTCACCTGGCATCAGCACAAACGTGGCAACCCACTGCCGAGCTGGCGCGAAACGCCCATCGACAGGCCCAATCTGCGGTTTTCGGTGACGCCGTTCAGCGCGAACCTGTGGAATCACCTCTATCAGCGACAACTGAACAAGATCCTCAACGATGCCAGCACGCTTGCTGTCTCGACCGCCTCTGCCGACCGAAACGCGCGATGGGCATTGTGGGATGCGTTCAGCAAAGTGGCTTCGACGCTCATTGAAATCGCGACATTCGTGGCATTGCCGTTCGTCCCGTTTCTCGGCGAATTGATGCTGGGTTACATGGCCTACCAGTTACTCGACGAAACCTTCGAGGGCATCGTAGATCTGGCAGAAGGGTTGAAAACAGAAGCGTTCGGGCATCTGATCAGCGTCGTCGAGACCGTGGTTGAGGTGGGCACATTCGCGGTAGGTGGCGCAATCGCTGCCGGCACCTTCAGCCGTCTGCTCTCGCGTGAAGCTGTCGCGCTGGTCGATCCGCTCAAACCCGTCGCAACGATGCAAGGAAAAACCCGTTACTGGAAGCCGGACCTGACCGCGTACGAGCAAGCACAGACGCTGCCCGCAGGCGCAAAATCCGATCAGTTTGGCCTTTATCACCTCGAGGGCAAGAAGCTGCTGCCTTTGGAGGGGAAACTGTATTGCGTGAAACCCGATGGCACTTCGGGCGCCTTTCAGATTGAGCATCCGACCCGGGCGGATGCCTATCAGCCGTCACTGCTGCATAACAACCACGGGGCCTGGCACACCGAGCTGGAGCAACCACTGAACTGGGATCGGGAAACGGTCATGCGTCGTCTCGGCCAAAGCGTCGAGTCGTTCAGCAGTACCGAGCGCGAACAGATCCTGCGGGTCAGCGGTTTCCACGACAATGCCGTGCGCGAAATGCATGTCGAGCAGTACCGCCCACCGTCGCTGCTGACCGACACGATCAAGCGCTTCAGGATCAATCGGGACATTGAAACCTTCATCGAGCAGATCGGCAGCGATCAACCCGAACGCTACCGGAACGCCGATGTGATCCTGCAACATCAACTGCTGAGTGGCTACGACGGCTGGCCCGTCGACACGCCAATGATGACACCGCAAGACCAGACGCCAGCCTTCAGGCAACAGAGTGCCGAACTCGCCCGCAAGCACCACAAATCACTGTTCGATGCGCGCTATCGCGCACTGGAAGTAACCGATGAGCCACGCGTCCAGCGGCTGATCGACGACGTGCAGGGGTTACCCACCGATATCGCCCAGGAACTGGTAAGCAATGCCTCCGGCTCCGAATTGAAACAGCTGCACAACGGCCGCACGCCCCAGCGACTCAAGGACGCCGCGCTCAAAGCCATGGAAGCGGTCCGCGCGACCCGAGCCTGTGAAGGCCTTTACTCGGAAGCGCTGGACACCACCGACACCCACCGACTGGCCTTGCAAAGCCTGAACTCGCTGCCCGATTTGCCAACTGAGCTGCGTATCGAAGTGCGGGATTATTCTGCTGAGGGGAGCGTACGCGACAGCGTTGGCGAGGCTGATGCGCCGATTGTAAAAACACTGGTTCGCGCTGAAGACGGGACTTACCAGGTTCACCCGGACAATGATTCGACGCCTGGTGATTTTTATCACGCCCTGTTCCAGGCGTTGCCGGACGCACAGCGCAACAAGCTGAACCCGTCGATTGCAGACGCCGGGACACTTAAACAACGCATCGCCGAACACGCGCTGGAGCAACCGGGATTACGCTCGCTGTTTGCCAAAAATCCCAATCGAAAACCGCTCTATGACCCCACCATCATGCGCCTGCCAGGTGGAACGCAAGGCTACAGCCGACTCAACCGTGAAACCCCCACGCTCAACGACCGCGTTCGAGAGGTTTACCCCGACCTGCCAGAGGGAGAAATGCAGTCCGTTGTTCAGGCCTTGCAACGTCATCCCGATGGCGCTCGTGTAGAACTTTCACGCTTGAGCAGGGAGCTGGCCCGACTGCATCAGGATCTGCGCGTCTGGATCAACGACCTGCCGACTGTTCATCCTGAAACCCGGCTCCCGCTCAACGAGCGGGAACTGCAAGGCGAGCGACAAAATCGCCTGTTGCTGGCTCAGGAAATCCAGCGCAGTTGGCGGCGACAGTCCGACCGGGACTTCGACACACCGGACGGGGTTAGCCAATATGTGCTCAGGTTTGCAGAGCCGATCATCGGTGACTTGCCGCCGCTCGATGCCGATTTCAGTCATGTGTCACTGCTGTCCCTTGAAGGCACCCACAGCGTGCAGGGTGTTCCAGCGTTTCTACAGGGCTTCAGCGGGCTGCGCCGTCTGGAACTGCGCCGGTTCTCCCTCGCCACCCTCCCCGACGCCATTACCCGGATGCCCGACCTTCAGGCCTTGGTGCTAAGCGATTGCGGTATCCGGTTCGACGCGGCCACCTGGTCGAAACTGACGCCATTGAACCAACTGACCACGCTGGATCTGTACAAAAACCCGTTTGAAACCCTGCCCCGCATCGACACCATGAGTGAACTGACGCACCTGGACCTGAGCGACACTCACCTGACCGAAATCCCGCCCGGCGCCCTGCAACATCCGAAGCTCGACACCCTCTTGCTGATGAACAATCAAATCAGCGAGTTACCTGCCGGGTTATTCGGGGCATCGCTGCACGACAAACGGGGCATACACCTCACGCACAATCCGCTTTCAAACAAGGCACGCGATCTGGTCAAGCGTCACCATTTTGATAGCGCCTACGACATGGGCGTTTATGCCCCAGAGCCGGACATTGATCGCGTCAGGGCGCTGTACCCGAGCATGGAAGTCGAACAGGCGAGCGAGTTCGTGTACGAGTTGCCGGGAACGTTTGAGGAGGGCCGGATCGCGCTGACACACCTGGAGGAAGAGCTCACCCGATTGAGAAATGATTTGTCGACCTGGACGAGCAACCTGCCAGACCGACACCCTCTGACGGGCGAACCCTTCAACGCCTTCCAACTGCTTGTCGAACACACCAACCGCGACGAATTCAAGCAGGCACTGGAGCGCTGCTGGCAGCGTGAATCCGAACTGGATGATTTCAACGATGCGCTGGAGCCCACTTACGAGCTCAACATCCGCCCGATCATCAATGGGGAATTGCCAACCCTGAGCGCAGACTTCAGTCATGTCTCCGCATTGGAGATACAGAGTACCGATGGCGTGACGCGCATCGGGCGTTTCCTGGACGTCTTCCCTAACCTCAAAAGCCTCAGGCTGCGCGAGTGTGAACTGGGCAACATTCCCGACGCGGTATTCAAGATGGGGCGCCTGCGCTCACTGTCGCTTCCCCATTGCCGAGTCAGCCTGTCAGCAGAAACGGCCAATGCATTGGCGGGAATGGAATTGCTTGATTACCTCGACCTTGGTTTCAACCCGCTGGGGCATACGCCTGATCTCAGTCAAATGCCAGAACTGGCGACCGTGTTGCTCAATGACACTGGCATCACGGAAATACCCAATGGCCTGCTTCAACTGAAGGATCTGGACTGGGTAGACCTGAGCATGAACGCAATTACCGAAGTGCCCAGCGACCTGATGGAGTTGCCCGTTGAAACTGCGGAGAACATTACGTTGAGAGGCAACCCGTTTCCTGAGGAAAGCCTGTTACAGCTGATCAGATACTTCGAACACTCAGGCACAGACTTTGGCGTGGAAGAGGTCATCAACCGAGGTGAAATGCAGGTTTCCACCTCAGAGGTTTCCGAGATCGACGAGTAGATCAGCCGCGCTCGGACGGCACCGACGACAATTCGAATGGGCTGCTGCTGCGCCGCTGGTTGCGATCTTCCCGCGGCGTGGCGCCGAAGAAGTTGCGGTAGGCGCTGGAGAAATGCGGCCCCGAGGAGAAGCCACACGACAGACCGATCTGGATGATCGACTTGCTGGTTTGCATCAACATCTGCCGGGCCTTGTTCAGGCGCAGTTCCAGGTAATACTGGCTCGGCACGCGGTTGAGGTATTGCTTGAAGATCCGCTCCAGCTGTCGACGCGACACGCACACGTGCTGGGCGATTTCGTCGGTAGTCAGGGGTTCTTCGATGTTGGCTTCCATCAGCAACACCGCCTGGGTGAGCTTCGGATGGCTGGAGCCCAAACGGTTTTGCAGCGGAATGCGCTGGCGTTCGCCGCCCTCGCGGATGCGCTCGACCACCAGCTCTTCCGACACAGCGCCGGCCAGTTCGGCACCGTGATCACGGGCCAGCACCGCCAGCAACAGATCGAGTACCGACAAGCCGCCACACGCGGTCAGTCGATCGCGATCCCAATCGAACAGGTGGCTGGTGGCGATGACTTTGGGGAAACGTTCGGCGAAATCGTCCTGCCAGCGCCAATGCACGGCAGCACGATAACCGTCGAGCAAACCGAGCTGCGCCAACGGATACACACCGGCGGACAAACCGCCGATCACGCAACCGGCGCGCACTAATTGTTTGAGCGAACTGCTGAGCGCCGGCGCGAGGGTGGTCGGCGGCTCATCGGCGAGCAGAAACAGTTTCTGGAAGTTTTCGAGCTTGCCGGCCCACGGCTCACCCGGCAATTGCCAGGCACCTTCAGTCGGCGGTTCGGCCTGCAAGAACGACAATTCGTAGACAACGTCCGGATGCACACGCTGGGCAACACGCAAGGCCTCCTCAGCCAGCGCAAGCGTCAGTGCTTTAGTGCTGGGCCAAATCAGGAAACCAATTCGATGGGCAGTCATGGCGGGCAATCCGAAACGAAAACAGTAATGAAGGCATGGGCCAATGCTAGCCCGTAAATGAACGCAAATCTCAAAACCAATAGCGATCTAAATGTGGGAACTGGCTTGCCGCCCTCCCCTGTAGGAGCTGTCGAGTGAAACGAGGCTGCGATCTTTTGACTTTGACTTTAAAAAAACAAGATCAAAAGATCGCAGCCTCGTTTCACTCGACAGCTCCTACAGGGGATAGGGGCAGGCCTTTAGGTTGCGAAGCATGCACTATCCCGGTGCGCAACGGGAGTTCGGTTTACTTCAGGCTGCCCGAGAGGAATTGTTGCAGACGTTCGGACTGTGGATTGACCAGCACTTCACGCGGGTTGCCGCTTTCTTCGACAACACCTTTGTGCAGGAACACCAGCTGGTTCGACACTTCACGGGCGAAGCCCATTTCGTGCGTTACCACGACCATGGTCCGGCCTTCCAGCGCCAGGGCCTGCATCACTTTCAGTACGTCGCCGACCAGTTCCGGGTCGAGGGCCGACGTCGGTTCGTCAAACAGCATCACCTCAGGTTCCATCGCCAGCGCACGGGCAATCGCCACGCGCTGCTGCTCGCCGCCGGACATGTGGCCCGGGTAAGCGTCCTTGCGATGCGCCACGCCTACCTTGTTCAGGTAGTGCTCGGCTTTCTCGCGGGCTTCGGCCTTGGACATGCCCAGCACGTGAACCGGCGCTTCCATGATGTTTTCCAGCGCGGTCATGTGCGACCACAGGTTGAAATGCTGGAACACCATCGACAGGCGCGAACGCATGCGTTGCAGCTGTTTCGGGTCGGCCGCTTTCATCGCGCCGTCCTTGTTCGCCACCAGTTTCAGCTCTTCGTTGTTGAGCAGAATACGGCCCGCGTGCGGCTGCTCGAGCAGGTTGATGCAGCGCAGGAAAGTACTTTTGCCGGAGCCACTGGAGCCGATGATGCTGATCACATCGCCAGCCGCCGCTTTCAGGGACACGCCCTTGAGCACTTCGTGACTGCCATAGCGTTTATGCAGGTCTTGGACTTCAAGTTTGTACATGCGGTCGGTTCTCACAAAAACAGTCAGTCAGTCGTTGAGCAAGCGCCCGTGACGCAGCGCTTCGCGCCCCGCCACCTTGGCCAGCCAGAAACCGGGTTGGGCATAACGCAGCCGTTCAATGGCAAACAGCACCCCGGACGTACCAGCACACACCGTGCTGACCCGATCCGATAACGGATCGATCACTTCGAAAATCTCGTCGCCGGCTTCGATCCACTCACCGGGTTTACGCAAAAAGCTGATCACGCCAGGGTGCGGCGCGAAGAGCAATTCAGTGCCTTCGAACGGCATGCCTTCGCAAGCGTCCTGCGCAGGTTTTGGCCATTCGCCGCTGATCAAGCCTTGCTCGGCGAGGAACGCCAGAATGCCTTCGGCGTAAGCCTCGGCGTCCGCGCGACCGGTATCGGCCTGACCACCCAGTTCAATGGTAGTCGCCAGGCAGGCCAGTGGAATCTGCGCATCCGGAAACTGACGCGACAGACGCAGCCACGGCAGCGAGCAAGCCTCGTCAAAGGAACTGCCGCCGGAATCTTCCGCCAGCAACCCCACCTTCACGTTCAGGTGCGCGGCGAGCGAACGCCATTGCGGCCAGTGTTGCGGCAAGGCGTACATGTGCAGCGCGGCTTCGGCATCACAGTGCAAATCCAGCACGACATCAGCGGTGCAAGCGTGGCTGAGCAAGATGCGCTGCATGCCTTGCAACTGACTGCTCGCCTCTGGCAACGCTGCCAGGTGATCGCTCATGGCTTGACGGATCAGTTGAATATTGGCGTGCGGATCATCACCCAGGCGCCCTTCCAGCTCGGCGGCCACTGGCGCGCTCAGCTCGACGAAATCGCGGTTGAAGTTCTTGCCGCTGCCCGCCTCGAAACGCCCTTGATGGCTGCCCTGCAGCAATTGACCCAGGCCCAGTGGATTGGCCACCGGCACCAACTCGATCACGCCGTTGAGCAAGCCTTGGGCTTCGAGTTCGGCCAGGCGCTTTTTCAGCACCCAGGCCGTGCGCATCCCCGGCAGTTCATCGGCGTGGAGGCTGGCCTGGATGTAGGCCTTGCGCTCGCCACTGCCGAAGCGGAACACCGAAATCTGGCGTTCGCTGCCCAGGTGGTTCCACGGCAATGCATGATCGATGCGTTCCATATCAGTGCTTCCGCGGGGCCAGATAGCCCAGCCAGCGGCGCTCGGCCAGTTTGAACAGCTTCACCAGGATGAAGGTCAGGCACAGGTAGAACACACCAGCGGTGATGTACGCTTCGAACGGCAAGTAGAACTGAGCGTTGACCGTGCGCGCGGCGCCAGTGATGTCGATCAGGGTCACGATGGACGCCAGACTGGTGGTCTGCAGCATCATGATCACTTCGTTGCTGTACTGCGGCAGCGCCCGGCGCAAGGCCGACGGCAACAGAATGCGCTTGTACATTTTGTAGCGCGACATGCCCATGGCCTTGGCCGCTTCGATCTCACCGTTCGGCGTGGCGCGCAGGCTGCCGGCGATGATTTCAGCGGTGTAGGCGCTGGTGTTGATCGCGAAGGCCAGGCACGCACAGAACGTCGCGCTGGACAGCCACGGCCACAAGAAGCTTTCACGCACGGCTTCGAATTGCGCCAGACCGTAGTAGATCAAGAACAGCTGCACCAGCATCGGCGTGCCGCGGATCACGTAGGTGTAGAGCCAGGCGGTCATGTTGACGACGGCGTTCTTGGAGACGCGCATCAAGCCCAGCGGCAAGGCGCACAGCAGGCCGAAAAACAGCGACAGCGCGAGCAATTTGAGGGTGGTCACCAAGCCGCCGAAGTACAGCGGCAGGGCCTCCCAAATGACGTTGTAGTCGAAGATCATAGATCAGCCGCCCTTACGCCTACCGAGTAGCGCTTCTCAAGGTGACGCAATGCCAGCAACGAGACACTGGTGATCACCAGGTACATCGCCGCCACTGCGAGGAAGAAGGTGAAAGGCTCGCGGGTGGCATCTGCCGCCTGCTTGGCCTTGAACATCATGTCTTGCAGACCCACCACCGAAATCAGCGCGGTGGCCTTGGTCAGTACCAGCCAGTTGTTGGTGAAGCCCGGAATCGCCAGGCGAATCATCTGCGGCACCAACACCCGGAAAAACACCTGAAAACTGCTCATGCCGTACGCCATGCCGGCTTCGGCCTGACCTTTGGGGATCGCCATGAAGGCGCCGCGGAAGGTTTCCGACAGGTACGCACCGAAGATGAAGCCCAGGGTGCCGATACCGGCGGCCAGTGGGTTCAGGTCGATGTAGTCGTCAAAGCCGAGCATCGGCGCCACGCGGTTGAGCAGGTCCTGACCGCCGTAGAAAATCAGCAGGATCAGTACCAGGTCGGGAATACCGCGGATCACCGTGGAATACAGGTCGCCCAGCCAGGCCAGCCAGCGAACCGGCGACAGACGCAATGCAACGCCGATCAGACCCAGAAAGATGGCCAGGACCATGGAGGACAAGGCGAGCTGAAGCGTCAGCCATGCGCCATCGAGGATGACAGCCCCGTAGCCTTTCAACATGATTCAGGTCCTCGAATGTTGGGATGAAAAAATGGCGCAAACCTCAGTGATCCTGTTGCTTGCGCCATTTCGGACTTGTCGCCGGGAAGTATTACTTGCCGTAGATATCGAAGGCGAAGTATTTGTCCTGGATTTGCTTGTACTTGCCGTTCTCGCGAATGGCCGCGATCGCGGTGTTGATCTTGTCTTTCAGCGCGTCGCCCTTGCGAACAGCGATACCCACGCCGTCGCCGAAGTATTTGACGTCGGTGAAGGCCGGGCCAACGAAGGCGAAACCTTTGCCGGCGTCGGTTTTCAGGAAACCGTCATCCAGCAGCGTAGCGTCTGCCACGGTGCCGTCGAGGCGGCCAGCAGCCACGTCGAGGTAGATTTCGTTCTGCGAACCGTAAGGCTTGATCTCGGCACCCAGCGGGGCCAGGACTTCGCGGGCGAAACGCTCGTGGATCGAACCACGTTGTACGCCGATGTTCTTGCCCTTCAGCTCAGTCAGGCCTTCGCTGACTTGAGTGCCGGCCTTCATGACCAGGCGCGCCGGGGTGTTGTAGTACTTGTTGGTGAAGTCCACGGATTTCTTGCGGTCTTCAGTGATCGACATGGACGACAGGATCGCGTCGATCTTGCGCACTTTAAGCGCCGGGATCAGGCCGTCGAACTCTTGCTCGACCCACACGCACTTGACCTTCATCTCTTCGCACAGGGCGTTGCCGATGTCGTAGTCGAAACCAACGATGCTGCCGTCCGGTGCTTTGGAAGCGAACGGAGGGTAAGCCGCTTCGATACCGATTTTCAGAGGTTTTTCATCAGCGAAAGTCGGCAGGGACAGCACGGACAGTGCCAGGGCGCCAAGCAGCACGAGTTTCTTCATCTTGGGACTCCATCGGTAAAGGGCTAAAACGGCAGAGTGAGCGACAGCCCAATATGCGAGTGAGTGGAACCGGAAAGCGCTGCTGCGTTGTAGGAATCGCGCGCTTTTTTCAACGCGAGCCACAACGAGCGAGTGATCGGCATTCTAACGACAGGCCCGAAGCCGATATTTCTTCAATGCGACAACTAATTACAGAAGCACCGAGAAAGCCGTTTGAGCGCGTTGACAGCCCTGCAAATTCATGCAAGAGCAAAAGACAGTGAACCGATCACTGCTGCAAATTGCGGGCCTATTATTGGCAAACCCTTCTAATCCGGCAAGCGCAGCGTTATGTCTTATTTTTTATGGGGGCTGGAGAGGCCCGGGGGTGGGGCGTTGCGTTTCCCAATGCCCCGCCTTCGTGCGCGGGGTTACACATTCAGTTACTTGAATGGGCGCGGGTAACAGTGGGAAGGGGCTTACGGGTGAGCCGATAAATATTGGTTGGAGATCAACGTCAAAAGATCGCAGCCTCGTTTTACTCGACAGCTCCTACACCGATCGCATCGTCCCTGTAGGAACTGTCGAGTAAAACGAGGCTGCGATCTTTTGATCTCCCAACAAAAAGCCCCACCAGGCTCAACACCTGGCAGGGCTTCGATGACTCAGGAACGGCAGGTTAAGCGACGTTCATGACCTTGTGTTCATCAATCAAATGCTGCACCACACCCGGATCCGCCAGGGTGGAGATATCCCCCAACCCATCGTATTCCGCCGTCGCAATCTTGCGCAGAATCCGGCGCATGATCTTGCCCGAACGGGTTTTCGGCAGCCCTGGTGCCCACTGAATCACGTCCGGCGAAGCGATCGGACCGATCTCCTTGCGCACCCAGTTTTTCAGTTCCAGACGCAGTTGCTCGCTCGGCTCTTCGCCACCGATCAACGTGACGTAGACATAAATGCCCTGCCCCTTGATGTCGTGCGGCACGCCGACCACGGCAGCCTCGGCGACTTTCGGGTGAGCAACCATCGCGCTTTCGATCTCCGCGGTGCCCATGCGGTGGCCGGAGACGTTGAGCACGTCGTCCACACGCCCGGTGATCCAGTAGTAGCCGTCTTCGTCGCGACGGGCGCCGTCGCCGGTGAAGTACATGCCACGGAAAGTCTTGAAGTAGGTATCGACGAAACGGTCATGGTCGCCGTACAGCGTGCGCGCCTGACCTGGCCACGAATCGAGAATCACCAGGTTACCCTCGGCCACGCCTTCGATGATGTTGCCCAGGTTGTCCACCAGCGCCGGCACCACGCCGAAGAACGGACGTGCCGCCGAACCCGGCTTGAGGCCATGAGCGCCTGGCAACGGGCTCATCATGTTGCCGCCCGTTTCGGTCTGCCACCAGGTATCGACGATCGGGCAGCGGGACTGGCCGACGTTCTTGTAGTACCAGTCCCACGCTTCCGGGTTGATCGGCTCACCGACCGAACCCAACAGACGCAGGCTGCTGCCATCGGCGCCTTCAACAGCGGCTTTGCCCGACGCCATCATCGCGCGGATCGCGGTCGGTGCGGTGTAGAGGATGTTGACCTTGTGCTTGTCGACGATCTTCGCCACACGGGTGATGTCCGGGTAGTTCGGCACGCCTTCGAACAGCACGGTGGTCGCGCCGTTGGCCAGTGGGCCGTAGACGATGTAAGTGTGGCCGGTGACCCAGCCGACGTCGGCGGTGCACCAGTAGACTTCGCCCGGGCGGTAGTCGAACACGCGCTCGTGGGTCATGGCGGCGTACAGCAGGTAACCGCCGGTGGTGTGCTGCACGCCTTTAGGCTTGCCGGTGGAACCGGAGGTGTAAAGGATGAACAGCGCTTCTTCAGCGCCCATTTCTTTCGGCGCGCAAACACTGCCCGCCACTTTCATCAGGTCTTCGTACCAGATGTCGCGATGCTGGTTCCACTTGATGTTGCCACCGGTGCGCTTGCACACGATGACTTTCTGGATGCTGCTGGTTTCCGGGTTGGTCAGCGCGTCGTCGACGTTGGTCTTGAGCGGGATCTTCTTGCCGGCACGAACGCCTTCGTCCGCAGTGATCACCACTTTGGATTTGCAGTCGATGATGCGACCGGCCAGGGCTTCCGGCGAGAAACCACCGAACACCACCGAGTGAATCGCGCCGATCCGGGTGCAGGCCAGCATGGCGACCACGGCTTCGGGGATCATCGGCATATAGATAGTCACCACGTCGCCGCGGTGCACATCCTGGCCGCGCAAGGCGTTGGCGAATTTGCAGACTTGTTCATGCAGCTCGCGGTAGGTGATGTTGCGGCTTTCGGCCGGGTCATCCCCTTCCCAAATGATCGCGACTTGATCGCCGCGCTCGGCCAGATGACGGTCGAGGCAGTTGTAGGAAACGTTGAGGGTGCCGTCGGCGAACCATTTGATGTCGACATGGTGATCGTCGAAGGAGGTTTGCTTCACCGTGGTGAAAGGCTTGATCCAGTCGAGGCGCTTGGCTTGCTCGCGCCAGAAGCCGTCCGGGTTGACGACGGACTGCTGGTACATGGCTTTGTAGGTTGCCTCGTCAGTCAACGTATTGGCCAGAACCTCGGGACGAACGGGATACAGAGAAGCCGCACTCATCTTTCTTACCTCGGTGGAATAGTTGTTTTTGTATGCCCCCAGTTGTAGCCGGGCCGGGCCTATAGAACCATTCGACGATGGTAGTAACAAGCCCCTACAAATTACCGTGATAAGCCCGAAACACACCTCCCCAAAACACCGCACCCCCTGTAGGAGCGAGGCTTGCCCGCGAAAAACGATAACGCGGCCCACCTGAAAAACCACATCACCAAAATCGCAATCGACCGGTTAACACAACCTTATTCGAGGATTGTTACAGGATCTGTCAAAGGTGTTTATCAAAACCCCACCTATATGAATGCACCCCCCGCGCCTAAAATCCGCCTCGCCAACAAGGCAACGTGATTAACCAAGTTACAGCCCCCACGAAGGCCGTTAATCCAAAACTTTTAATCAAGCTCCACACGCAACCCCAAAAAGGTTGCGTGACCCCATTCGACCTCTAAAAGGTAAATCTGAAATGAAAGCTTTATTAGTTCTGGCCCTCTCCAGCCTGTGCGCAACCGCCATGGCAGACGAGGTCCCGACTGATGTCGCACAGCAGAAACCAGCCATCGAGGAATACACTTACTCGACTCACCTGGACGTCGCCAAAGTTATCTCCATGAGTGAAGTCCCCAATGTGTGCGAAGTTGTTCCGGTGAAAATGGAATACGACGACTCCCAAGGTCAACGCCACATCCTGCGCTACAGCATCATGGGTAACGGTTGCACCAACGGCTGATCCAGACTGCACCGAATCGGACCCTGTCAGCTGATCGCTAACGGTCGATTCCAGCCCGGCTTCGGTCGGGCTCAGTTGTGTTTTGAAGCGGTGAAACTCCTTGCAAAACACAAGATGTAGTGAAAAACGCGGTTTTTGGCTGTTTTTTGAACAAATTCGATTCAGCGTCAAAAATCACAAAAAAAAATCTACAGCGGTCAAAGCCCTGTAATACCTCGGTTTGCTCCAAAAACTGTCCCTTCCGGCCCCTCCATGAGCCGATTCGCCGCACCACGCCGGCAAAAATTTCCCTATAATGCCGCCTTAAACGGGCCTGCAATATTCCCTTACAGGGACGAAAAGCCAGTCTGAAGCCCACGCCGAAGTCTTCACCGATTTCTGCGCCCATCAGAGGCTCTCGGAACCCCGTACAAAATTATGTTTATTTGCCTGCGTGTACCGCTGCAAAAAACGCTATCCAACGCGGCCAGTACGGTCGTGTGAAAAACCAACCAATCAGTTTTCACACGGGCATCTGGCCCTCACGCAGGAGACGACACGTCATGCTGAGCTGGGACGAATTCGACAAAGAAGACAGCGGCGAGACCGTGGTAAAAGGCGCAAACGCCGGCCACGCGACTGAAGCCAACATGGACCGACTCGACACCGCTGGTGGTGTCGCCGCTCAAGAAGCTCGCGCCGTTACCGCGACCGACTCTGCCGCTATCGCCCGTGCCAAAGCAGCCCTGGACAACCTCGACATCGCCGAAGGCCTCGCCGAACTCGAAGGCGCCTCCGCCCGTGTCGCCGTCGACGAAAAGCGCATGATCAACTGCCGCGCCGACCTCAACCAACTCGTACCTTTCAAGTACGACTGGGCCTGGCAGAAATACCTGGACGGCTGCGCAAACCACTGGATGCCGCAAGAAGTCAACATGACCGCCGACATCGCCCTCTGGAAAGACCCGGAAGGCCTGACCGACGACGAGCGCCGCATCGTAATGCGCAACCTCGGCTTCTTCTCCACCGCCGACTCCCTGGTTGCCAACAACCTGGTCCTGGCCGTGTACCGCCTGATCACCAACCCGGAATGCCGCCAGTACATCCTGCGCCAGGCTTTCGAGGAAGCGATCCACACCCACGCCTACCAGTACTGCATCGAATCGTTGGCCATGGATGAAGGCGAGATCTTCAACATGTACCACGAGATCCCATCGGTCGCGAAAAAAGCCACCTGGGGCCTCAAATACACCCGTTCGATCTCCGATCCGAAGTTCGAAACCGGCACCGTCGAAACCGACAAAGAGTTGCTGCGCAACCTGATCGCCTACTACTGCGTCCTGGAAGGCATCTTCTTCTACTGCGGCTTCACCCAGATCCTCTCCATGGGCCGCCGCAACAAAATGACCGGCGTCGCCGAGCAGTTCCAGTACATCCTGCGCGACGAATCCATGCACCTGAACTTCGGCATCGACGTGATCAACCAGATCAAAATCGAAAACCCGCACTTGTGGGATGCTGAGATGAAGGAAGAGGCTTCGCAGATGATTCTGCAAGGCACTCAGCTCGAGATCGAATATGCGCGTGACACCATGCCTCGCGGTGTGTTGGGCATGAACGCGGCGATGATGGAGGACTATCTGAAGTTCATCGCTAACCGTCGTCTTTCGCAGATTGGGTTGAAGGAAGAGTATCCGGGGACTACGAATCCGTTCCCTTGGATGAGCGAGATTATGGACTTGAAGAAAGAGAAGAATTTCTTTGAGACTCGGGTTATTGAGTATCAGACTGGTGGTGCGTTGAGCTGGGACTAATAGTCTCGCACACCACGATTTGACGATTGCTGCCTGAATCGACAAGTCGAAAATTAAAAGCCCCGATCTGATCGGGGCTTTTTTATGGGCGATGGGAAGTCCTTTTCTGTCCCTACGCTACAACGCTAAACCTCCTACAGCACTTACAGCCGCTTCTGAATTGAAGCCTGCCACTAGCACCTATAAGCTCTATCGCAGGTGCCTAAGAAACGCCCAACGTAGAAAGCTTGGCCAATCACTCAGATCCGCAATCACCTTTAGGTGATTTTTCGTTTCGATGTGTAATGGCTTTGCTCGTTGGGATTTCTTAAGTCCACTCTACGTTGGGTCTAGCCCTGCCCCCTTAATACGTAGAGGTCACGGATTATGTCTACTCAACTCGCATCCAGAAGTTTACCCACACCAATGAACGACGAGTGGGAGCCTCGCGCATCCACCCTATTCACTCGTCACGACATTCATCTCCACGCCCTACTCTTCGAAAACCAAGCCTGGTTTTGCGCGCGTGATATAGGGCGGCTGATGGGCAAGTATTTGGATGAGCGAATGTCCCGAAAACTCGATACTGATCAGCGACGGATGTTGTTGGTGCACGCTCACGGAGTAGCAGAGGAACGACTGATGCTCAGCGAATCGGGGGTGTATGCATTATTGGTTTATCACTATTGCCCTGAATATCGCTCACTACGCGAATGGCTGACGCATCAGGTTGTAGCTGCACTGCGTGACGCAAGACTATCAGCGGCAGCTGAGCGGCCGACCTTGAGCGTTTTGGATTGGCCACAGATGCAACTGAGTTTGCTGCATTGGCAGAATGAACCATGGATTAGGATGCGGGACATGCCTTGCATCCTGCCGACCCAACAGCAAACCTCCTGGTGGAGGAAAGCTTCACGGCTATTTCAATTTTAGAAAGCCGTAAAAGATGGGTGCAGCTTTCTGCGCCCGTTTGATTGGGAACGTTGAGTGTCACGCCGATTGCTGTTGCTGAGAGTGAAGCGGGAACCCTTCAGGAACCCCTAACAATACGCCACGCTCCATATCAAACGGCAGTACCCAAAGTGCGAGCTTCGGAGCGAACTCGAATACCTGCAACGGCGCGTCAAATTCAGATCGCCTGGGGTAAATCAGAACCAACCCCCCCTCGCCCGCGAGGTATTTGTGGCCATAAGCAAATAACTGATAAAAATCGGACTGCTTCAAACCGTAGCTTTTATCTTCAGCAGATGAACTCAACCGCTTCCATTTTGTGTCCAGCACCCAACTCTTTTGTTGATGGTGAACCATCAGGTCCGGCCGTAGCTGGAAGAAATTTTTACCTTTGTGCTGACACAAATACTCACTATGGGACTGAGTTTGCAGTTGGGCATCGCCCTGCAAATCCTTGCCAAGACTCGCAGCTACATAGCGCTCAAACAGCCGTTCCATCGGGAATAACAAGCTCATGCCATGCCAATCTCCAGCAACCGCCAAAGGCATCAGTTGCTTGAGGATCAGTTCGCACCAGGGTTTAACCGGAACGTAGTGCGCCATCAGTCGCTCGTTGCTCCATTGTTTAAAATCCTGTTGCACGTCACGGCTTGTTGGCACCTCTAACAAGACACTTCTTAGCTCATGAGCCAGTCGCCAATTACCGGCATCATTAGTCGTTTTGCAGACTTGATCTAACGCTAATTTGAGCAACCGATTTTCTGGTCGGTCGGGCAGATAGATGTCGTGTCGAATCTGAAAATGGTGCTGACGACCAGGGGGTTGGCGCATCTGCTTAACCACATCCAATTGACCACGCAGGAATCGCTGCTCCTCCTCTACGCGTTGGTAGTCAAAGCGTAGACCTCGCTTAATCAAATGATCCAGAGCCAGCAAGAATCGGCCCATGACCCATTCGCCCAACGGCGCATCGAAGTTTTGTAGATCCGCTGCGCCGGCTTCTCGGGTAGGTAAATTTAGAGAAGCTTGGATCATGCGCCGCAACAATGCTCTGCTCTGCTTGATACAGTCTTCTTGCTCAAAATGCTTGGGAAGAATTTCAAGACGCGTACCGCAGGGTGTTTCCAGTACGCCGACATAATTGTCGAGCTTCAGTAAACGGCGGTTCTCAAGTTGAACCAGCGCAGCTCCAGCATTACTGAAAGAAGCGTTGAGTTTGCATAGCCAGTCAAAGGCAGAAACCGATACCTGAGCAAGATCCAACGTCGGCTCAGTGATTTTATCTGTCGTCAGCCTCGCGTACTCGCGGACCGTGATGACGGGTTTCACACCGTCACGCCTTTCTCAGCTTCGATAGCGTTCAACGAGATCGCTTCGTGATCAACGACGCCGCAAAAAGACTCAATCCGTTCGAAGGCGTCTTCGTTGATAAGCCATTGGTTATTTTGGTTACTGAGCACCACTTGATCACCGAACAATGATCCCGGATTGAACGGTGGCTGTTTGATAAAGCAGTTTTCAGGAGCCTTGCGATGATCGTTAAGGACCCACTGAATTCGCTGCCAATCTTCGAAAAAATACTCTTGCAGTAATGGGATCACTTGCTCGCGAAAGATTTGCCCCAATCGCTTCAGCGTTGGCTCACCTTCTAGCGGCATGAAATACGCATGCCCTAAGCAATGATCTCGGTCTAACAGCATCTCGATCCGTTGATTCATCGCTATCAAGAGTTGGGCAAGGTTGAGCCCCTCCACGCTGATGTCACTCAACAGTTCCGGTTTAGGCGGCATTTCACGGAAAGTAAAACGGCGACGCAGTGCGATATCTAGGCCTGCCAATGAACGATCCGCAGTGTTCATGGTGCCAATGAGATATACATTATTCGGTATGCTGAAATGATCCTTCGAATACGGCAGCGTCACCTTCAACGCCTCATCAGCTCCCGCGCGCTTGGACGGCTCGATGAGCGTAATCAGCTCACCGAAGATCCGAGAGATATTGCCGCGATTTATTTCATCGATGATGAGTACGATTGCGCTGCTGGATTGAGTTGCATCCTTGACCTCTGAGCCTTCGGATGAGGCATCCAAAATGCGCTGGACCAAAACCGGCAAAATATTGTTGTAGCCATTGATGAGATACGGTTCAAGCTTAGTTTCTGACACTTTGTCAAAAACTAGCTTGTTGCGAATATCTGCGACGGTTAACCGCCCAGCGCGCACGTACTCAGCGAGCGCGCTAAGAATACTCATCCCAATCGGTAGCTCTTTACCATTGGGTTTAACCAAGCTTAGCAACTCAATGGATGCACTCGTGACGATGTATCCCGAGCCAAATGACTCCCCCTTTTGAAATAGAACACTTGGGCTCTTTACCTTGGCTATGGCAGGGATACACAGTCTTTTGAATACGCCATCCACGACGGCATAGTGCAGCTGCCCATCCTCTCTGCTTTCCGCACGCAGACCTTCGACAAAGTCCTCGTAGCTGAAGCTTTGATGAAACGTGACGAACTCTACGTACCCATCTGCCGCGAGTTCATCAAAGCGCCTCTTCAACGCTGCCCGATCGTCTTTGTTGGCATGAAGAAAGTCAGGAGCAAGAATTTCCAGCGCAGCCTCGATAGTCGCGTACGTCTTACCGGTTCCAGGCGGGCCAAACAAGATTTGGTTAAGTGCGGGCGAGGTCATCGAGTCGCTATCCTTGCTACATGAGCAAAATGGGCATTGCCGGGTTGTGCCTCGGCCTCAGTCACTACGGCTCGTAGGAACCGAAACTCAACGTAGGAAACAGCGCACAACCGCAGGAAACTTATCCTACAACGGTAACCACATTGCTATCACTGGTAAAGCCGCACAGATAAGTAGGTCGAATTACATAAAAAACCATGCAGCACGAGAGCTTAACGACTATAAAAGCGAACCCATTGAAGAGCCCGACACCAATGAAATTCGACCTCGCCTACTGCCTCAGCCTCGACGACAAGCTGTCGATCTATGACGTGCGCGATTTGAATTTCGACGAAACCATGGAGTTCGATTCCGCCAAAGAACACTTCCAATGCCCCAATGACGCATGCCGCTCGGCCTTCGATGCGGCAAATGTGCTGACGACGTTCAACGCCAAGAACGTGAATTACGTTCGCACGCCACACTTCAAGAACACGCCCAGCACCCGGCATGCGGCGGATTGTCCTTATGCCAGTCTCAAAGCGTCGGCGTCTGGAGTGGATGCGGACGGTGCGGAAACGGATGACAGCCGTGAGGAGCATTTCCCGTCGGAGTTGTTGCTGACTCGGCGTGAGTATGTGCGTAAGCCGTCGAACCCTGCGGTGGCGGCGGATGTAGCGCGGGACGATCCGAAGCCAACCAATGCGGCTAGCAACACAGAACACCCGAGCCGTGAATCGGCACCGGACAAGACCAGTGTCTTCGCCCATCCGGTGGAGTGTTTTGTGTCGAACTTCGAGGACAAGGAGCTGCTCAAGCGCATGCCACTGAAGATTGGCGAGCACACGGCGCCTTATGGGTCGTTCTTCAAGAAGATCGAATACCTGACGGACAACAAGGGGCTGATTTACTGGGGCAAGATCAAGGAGATCAAGGATTACACCCAGAGCTTTCGCATCGACTTCGAGCAGAAGGTCTGGTTCAAGCAGGCGGACGAGGCGAAGAAGAAGCCGTATTCAGTCAACGTTTATCTGAGCAAGAAGTTGATCGAGAACTACCGCAAGCGCAAAGCGTTTCTGGAAGAGATCAAGCATGTCATCGACAGTGAGGCGCAGTTGTATTGCTTCTTTTATGGCGTGACGCCGGAGTTGAAGCAGGTGCCGAGCAAGAAAAACCCCGAGCAGACGTTTGGGGTGTTCAGTGCGAATATCGAGAACCTGGATCACTTTATTATTCGGGAGGCGCCGGGGCTCAAGGGTTAGAAGACCGGGCGACGGCGTTATCACTACAGCTCATTGCGCTTCGAGATTAAGCTGCCTTTCGAACTCCCGTATCTCACGCCTCACTTCCTGGCGCCGCTCTCGGGCTGCCTGAACCGCAGACTCATCCAAGCCGCCATAACGGCGCAACCAATGAACGATCATTTCCTCATCAGGGAAGTAACAGTCCTTGTGCCCTTTACTACCTCTCAGCGTGTCGTTCATATCGCCATCGAAGCGCGCAGCCGAGAACTCGTCCGACGGCAACGTACCCCATTCGGCGGCACAGTCTTCAAACACCCAGGCGATTTCATTGAGGTGTTTTTGCGCACCACGATGACCGCGTTTGTAAAACACGTACTCCCCGCAACTCTTCAGGAAACGCTCGATCATCGGCTCGTCATCGATCCAGCGAAGGATGTCGTGATGCCCAGCATCGCGCATCAGGCCGTTTATCCAACGCTCGGCAAACCGGTTAACAAAACCTTCGATATCCGCTTTTTTCGCGTCCGCGAAAATCATGCAATAACGTGTTTGCACATGGATGACGAACACCACGTGTTTGCGTTGGACGGTGATGGCGTGGACCAGCCACTGTTCAGCGGATTCGACGGGCTCATCGTCCTCGATAACGGGTGATGGCGGTTTTTCCAAAGGTGTGATTTTTTTACCTTTGTTCACGCGGCTGAAGAAGTTGCTGGCCGCTTCGGTGCAGTTGAAGATCAGCATCCTTGGTCCTTGAATAGTCTGTACGGGTCTCAGTCCTGTCGCACTATTTCGTCGACCCATTCAAGCTCATAAGGTTGGCGCACTACATCCGAGATGTAATCCAGCGCATCTTTGCTGAGAACCGATAACTCTGCGTCGGTAAGCAAATCATGCATGACAAACAACCTCAAAGCGGTGAGAGCACTGGAACGGGATTGGCTGTTATGGTCAAACGCTCGGGCCATGTCCTTGTTTCGATCATGGATCAAACCGTAGAGCATTCCATATCGTGCATGGGCCGAGAGCGCGCCGTGCTGGGTGATCGCCTTGGCATCGGCGAGAACCCCTTGGCAGAAACGATCGAGCGCAATCTTGCGCAGTTCCTTGAACTTCTTCCAGTCGCTTTCAAGAATCGACACAGGCAGCCTCCTAAAAAATCTCAAAAGGTTCAGGACCCTATTCTTGCGAAAAATCCACTCAACACCAACCTCGAAATCGATGGGTGATCGCCTCCCTACCGTCCGTCTGGATGGAGGGAGCGACATAGCAAAAACCAAAAAATGAGTTTGATCCGGGCGCAAAACAACTGTACAAAACAACAGTACTTTTTGGATTAGCACTCTCGAGCCCGGAGAACACCATGGCCTCTCTTGCGATGAAAATCACCCTGGAACGTATCGCCCTTTTCCAATTCACCCCGGCCCACTGTGCCCAGGCCCGAGCGATGCTGGGTTGGAGTGTGGAAGAGCTCTCGGAGGAATCCGGGGTCTCTGTGGACGCCATTACGCGATTCGAGGCCGAGCGCGATGTGCTGGATGTCACCCGGCTGGCGTTGGCGTATCGGTTTGAATCTGAGGGTTTGGTGTTCTTCCCGGGGTTTGCGCCGGGTCGAGGGATGAATGTGAGAGGGTCGACGCCGGATCCGGTGGGTCGGGCGGACTACGCAATGGTTGAGTGAGGTGTCAGCAGATGAATGGAATCAATGAATGCGACAGGCGCGGTAATCCCTCTTTGGGTGCTGCCGATGCGGGGCAGATGAGGGCCAAGGCCGAATACCTCATGAAGATCGGCATGCTGCTCGACACCGGGCAGTTGGGCAAGGCGGAAGCGGCGCAAAGGCTGGGGCTGTCAGCGGGTGAGCTGGATGAAATTCTCGATGGGAACGTTCGCGACCTGACGGTGGCGAAGATCGTGGGCCGCTCCATGGCGAGCGGCCCGACGGTAGAGGATCAAGCGTTCTGAGTGGCGACCTGATCGCTTTCATCTTCCAGTCCGGACCACCAGGTGTCTCCTCGCTGCGGATACATGACGTTGAACGCCTCGCCCATTTGCGGGGTGGTGATCGACACATTACGTTCCCAGGCCAATGCGAGGATCCGGTCGAAGGGCTCGAACCAGGCGTGCATCGACAAATCAAAAGTGCCGTTGTGAATCGGCAGTAACCAGCGGCCTTTGAGGTCGATGTGCGCTTGCAGGGTTTCTTCTGGCTGCATGTGAACGTGTGGCCACTCGACGTTGTAGGCGCCGGTTTCCATGAGGGTCAGGTCGAACGGGCCGTGCTGTTCGCCGATGCGTTTGAAGCCATCGAAATAACCGCTGTCGCCGCTGAAGAAGATGCGCGTGTCGCCGTCGATCATTACCCACGAAGCCCAGAGCGTGCTGTTGCCATCGAACAGGCCGCGACCGGAAAAGTGCTGCGACGGGGTGGCGATGAATTGCATGCCATCGACTTCCGTACCCTGCCACCAATCGAGTTGGCGCACTTTGCTGGCATCGACGCCCCACTTGATCAGGGTGTCGCCCACGCCCAGTGGCGTCAGGAAGTACTTGGCCTTGTCCGCCAGTTTGAGCACGGCTTGGTAATCGAGGTGGTCGTAGTGGTCGTGCGACAGAATCACCGCTTCAATCGGCGGCAATTCTTCGAGGCTGATTGGCGGCTGGTGGAAGCGCTTGGGACCGGCCCACTGCACCGGTGAGGCGCGTTCGGCGAAGACCGGGTCGGTGATCCAGAATTTGTCCCGCAGTTTCAGCAGGACGGTGGAGTGACCGAGGCGATAAACGCTGTGGTTGGGGGCAGCGATCAGCGCGGCCTGGGTCAGGGCTTGCACCGGCACGGGCGCTGTCGGGCGGGTGTTGCGCGGCTTGTGGAAGATCATGTTCCACATGATGCGCACCATTTTGCGAAAGCCTTCACGTTGCACAGGCGCATGATTGCGGAAATGCCCTTCTGCCTGACGGGACGCTTCAGGTGTGGAGGTGTTGTCCGTAGGGGAAATTGAGTTGGCCATGTCTGAGTAACTCCTGAAAAACCGCACAGAGCGGAATTTCACGGTGGGACGATTAAGGGCCAAAGCACGCACGCATCAGCCGGAGATTCTATTTTTCCCTGTGCAGGATTAACAAAACATTACACTGCACAGTGTAGTTTCAAGGTTGCATCAAACCCGATCACAAGTAAACTGCTGAGTGTAATTCTCTTTATCTTCCTGCCGAAGCGTACTTATGACAGCTCCACAGCGCCTCACCGACCGAAAACGCGAAGCCATCATCCAGGCAGCGATTGCCGAATTCCGTGCCAACGGTTTCGACATCACCAGCATGGACAAGATCGCCGCCACCGCTGGCGTGTCGAAGCGCACGGTGTACAACCACTTCCCCAGCAAGGAAGAATTGTTCGCCGAAATCCTCAATCAACTGTGGGCGCGGGTGACGGCCGAACAGGAAACGCCCTACCGCCCTGACCTGCCGCTGCGCGATCAAATGCGCCTGATGTTGCAGGCAAAAATGCAGATGCTGGGCGATGACAATTTTCTTGATCTGGCGCGGGTGGCGATTGCCGCCACCATTCACTCTCCCGAGCGCGCGCAGAACATGGTGGCCCGCATGGGCGAGCGTGAGGAAGGCCTGACCGTGTGGATCCGCGCTTCCCAGGCGGACGGTCGGTTGAAACCGGTCGACCCCGAATTTGCCGCGCAACAGATCCAGGGAATGCTCAAATCCTTTGCGTTCTGGCCGCAGATTTCCATGGGGCTTCCGGCGTTGTCAGCCGAAATGCAAAGCACTGTGGTGGAGTCGGCGCTGGACATGTTCCTGGCCTGTTATCAGCGCTGAATCGAGCTGCAAAAAATGACACGCTCTGCCGATTGATCGATCGCGGGCCACTCTGAATAAAACACGGCAATGTGTTTCAGAATGAAACTGGCTCGGGGGCTATAGTGAGCGTCAGTCCCAGCGCCATGCAGAGAGCATCATGACCACCCCGACCCACGAAACCAAACCTACCGCTCCCGTCGATCACCTGCGCTTTCACCGCCCCCACGCTCACTTGGCGCCGACGTTCGGCAACGACAAGTTCGCCCTGCGCGCCGAGGCCTTTGCGCGGTTCTTCGGCACGCCGACCTTCTTGGGTGCCCAGACGCTGATCGTAGCGGTCTGGATATGCCTAAACGTCTCTGGCGTGACCCAGTTCGACGTTTATCCGTTCATTCTGCTCAACCTGGCCTTCAGCCTGCAGGCGGCGTATGCCGCGCCCCTGATTCTGCTGGCCCAGACCCGTCAGGCAGCGCGGGACAAAGCCCAGTCCGATGCCGACGCCCTGCACCGCGAATCCATCGCCGTGGCCAATAGCGAACGCCAGGCCCAAGCGGCGCAGAACACCGCGCAACTGCTGGAGCTGCTCGAGCAGAACACTCGGCTGACGGAAATGACCAAGGCCCTGACTGAACGCATCGAAAGCCTGACGTCGGAAATGCATCAGCACTTCGTGCGCAAAGAGCCGCCGAAAGCCTGAGCTGCTTCAGGGCAATTTCAATGCTCGGCCCAGCTCATCGAACAACGTCACCACCGAGCGCAACGCTCGACAGTCCGGGCGAGTGAGCAACCAGAGCGCGGTGTCGTAGCCGTGCAAAGGGCCGGTCAGCGGTTGCAGTGAATCGCCGATCAAAAAGTCCGGCAACGCCGCAACGCCCAGCCCGGCCCGCACCAATTCGGTGACCGACAACATGCTGTTGCAGCGATAACCGGGCGTCACGCCGGGCAACTGCTGGCGCCGCCACGCAACCGTTGGATGGTCGGGAAGAAAGTCATCCGGCGCGATCCAGGTCAGAGAGGCCAAGTCTTCGGTATTGACCGATTTCAGGTACGCCGCGCTGGCGCAGACCCGATAGGAAATATCCGCCAGACGTCGACCGACCAAGTGTTCCGGCGGTGTGCGAGTGAGGCGCAAGGCGATGTCGGCATCGCGACGGCTGAGGTTGGCAAAGTCGTTGGAAGTGCTCAATTCGAGAGTCAGCGCCGGGTAGGACGGCATGAACTGCGCCAGCGCCGGCAGCAGCAACCCTTGCAGAACAGAATCCGTACACGTCAGCCGCACAGTGCCGCTGACGACTTCACCGCCCTGCTCCACGCCAATGCGCGCCGCTTCGAGCGCTTGTTCTGCCCGCTCGGCTTGCTCGGCCAAAGTCTGGGCAAGCGTGGTCGGCAAATAACCGGCGCGGCTTTTTTCGAACAATTGCTGGCCCAGCGCGGCTTCCAGTCGGCGAACGGCGCGAAACACCGTCGAGACGTCGACCTTCAACAACGCCGAGGCCCGGGCCAGAGAGCCGCCGCGCACCAAGGCGAGGATCAGCGCCAAGTCTGGGTAGTCGAGCCGATAGTGCGTTGCTGCATTGATCACTTGGGATAACGCCAATATTGAATGCGTGAACGCCAATCTATAGTGGGTACCAGGAATCAACAAGCGTCGAGATTACTCATGGAAACCACCGCAATCCGCATCGCCCTGATCGGTGACTACGACCCACAGGTCACCGCCCATCAAGCCATTCCCATTGCCCTCGGCATGGCGGCCGAACAGCTGAAGCTGGATGTGCAATTTCAGTGGCTGGCCACTGATGACATCAACGCCGCCACTCCTTTACAACACTTCGACGGTTTCTGGTGCGTGCCCGCCAGCCCTTACCGCGACATGGACGGCGCGTTGCGGGCGATCCGTTTTGCCCGTGAACAGCAGCGACCGTTCCTCGGCACCTGCGGCGGTTTTCAACACGCGGTACTGGAATTCGCTCGAAACGTGTTGGATTGGGAAGATGCCGAACACGGTGAAACACACCCTGATGCAGCGCGAGCGTTACTCACGCCGCTGGCCTGTTCATTGGTGGAAGCAACGGACAGCATTCACCTGCTTGAAGGCTCGTTGATCGCCAAGGCGTACGAAAGCGCCGAGATTGTCGAAGGATATCGCTGCCGCTACGGCGTGAATCCGGCGTTTGAGCGTGAGTTATTGACCCAACAGCTGTGCGCCGTTGGCCATGATTCAACCGGCGACTTGCGGGCGGTGGAGCTCAAAGGCCATCCATTCTTCGTCGCCACACTGTTCCAACCTGAACGCGCCGCACTCAAGGGCACGCTACCGCCGCTTGTCCACGCCTTCGCCGCAGCCTGCGCGAGGCCAAAATCATGAGCGCCCAGACACCAGCAACGCCCTACTACGCGGTGATTTTTACGTCCCTGCGTACCGACGGTGACCAAGGTTACGCCGAGGCTGCCGAGCGCATGGTGGAACTGGCCCGTGAGCAACCGGGGTTTCTCGGGGTGGAATCGGCTCGGGGCGAGGATGGGTTGGGGATTACGGTGTCTTACTGGGCCAGCGAGGCGGCGATTCTGGCTTGGAAGCATCATCCTGAGCACAGTAAGATTCGCGAGCGGGGGCGGTCGACGTGGTATTCGGCGTGTCATACGCGGGTGTGCAAGGTTGAGCGGGCGTATGCGTTCAAGCAGTGAGTTGCTGTGGTGATTTTTAGGCCGCCTTCGCGAGCAAGCCCGCTCCCACATTGGATATGTGTCGTTCACAAATCCAATGTGGGAGCGGGCTTGCTCGCGAAGAGGCCAGCAAAAACACTGCAAAAACCTCAGCCCTGAACAAGACTCCGCACCGCCGATATCTCCGGCACTTCCCGCCGATTCATATAAACCCGCAACGGCTCGGTCACATTGATCCGGTCATCGATATTTTGATCCAGCAACAACTGAATCAACTCACGCTTGAGCGTCATCGCCTGCTCCGGCCCCGGCGCCCAGACAAATTCACTCGTGGGAATAATCCCGTCATCAGCCACGTCCATGCCAAACGAGTCTTCGCTGAAACGCACAATGTAGTGGCCGGTCTTGCGATTGAGGCCGACGAAGCCTTTGAGTTGGTCGGCGGCCTGGCAGATAAGCTCGGAAGTGATGCGCATATAAACCTCACAAAAAGGTCGTTAACGACCGGTGATCGATGGTTTACACGCAAGGCTGGGGAGTCGGATTTCCCTCTGCCGGGGAAACGCCTGGGCCGAGAGTACTGCAAAGAACTGCACAAAAGCGCTGAAAAAATCTGCTTTAAACACGTTTATGTCGGTCTGGCGATAGCGCTCGGGGCGCTCAGTTGTTAAAAGGAACGTCTTTGAAAACTCAACGCGAAAGGACCTCGACCATGCCTGTTACCTTCACCAAAAGCGCCCTGCTGCTGAGCATGCTGCTTGGCCTCGGCCAGGCACAGGCCGCCAACGAGCCCAGCCCGACTGCTCTGGCGTCCCGTTTGGGCATCCCGCATCCGGCCGTGATCGCCCACCGTGGCGCATCCTTCGATGCACCGGAATCCACCGCCGCCGCCTACAAACTGGCCCGCGACCTGGGCGCCGACTACCTGGAAATGGACCTGCAACGCAGCAAGGACGGCGTGCTGTTCGCCCTGCACGACAACAACCTGCAACGCACCACCGACGTCGCCACCAAATTCCCTGATCGCAAGGACAGCCCGGCCAACGCCTTCACCATCGCCGAACTGAAAACCCTGGATGCCGGCAGCTGGTTCAACACCGCATACCCGGATCGCGCGCGTCCGTCCTTCGTCGGCCTGAAGATTCTGACCCTCGACGAAATCATCGACATCGCCCAGGGCAATCCGCTGCACAAGCCCGGCCTGTACATCGAAACCAAAGAGCCGAAGCAATTCCCCGGTATCGAAAGTGACCTCAAGGACAAATTGCAGGATCGCGGCTGGCTTAGCCCGGCGGGTTCCAAACTGGCGAAAAGCAATCTGGCGGTCGGCCAGGGCAAAGGCAAAGTCGTGCTGCAAACCTTCGAGAAGAGCAGCCTCGAACTGCTTGAGAAGGAAATGCCGCAAGTGCCGAAGATCCTGCTGCTGTGGGTCGGCGAAGGCAGCATCGAGCCGAAGTCCAAGGTGACGTTTGCCGAATCCGGCGACAAGGACAAAGCCACTTACTACGCCAAGCAAGAACCGAAAGACAAAGCCGAATTCCAGCAATGGGTCGAGTACGCCAAGGCCCAGGGTGCGATCGGCACCGGTCCTTCGGCCGCGTTGACCAAGGGTGGCGATCAGAGCTATTCGGACCTGGTTAAACCGTGGATGAACCAGTACACCCACGATCAAGGTCTGCTGGTGCACGTCTACACCATCGACGATGCGGTGGATTACCAGAAAGTCATGGACGCCGGCGTCGATGGCGTCTTCACCAACCGCGCCAGCGAATTGCTGAAATTCTACAAACGTCCGGCTGCGGGCACCGTTGGGCAATTGCTGCAGAACAACGGTTACTGATCGGTCGCTGGCACGACACCGCGTCGACTTCTTCGCGGGCATGCCTCGCTCCCACAGATTTTTTGGATGCTGCCATTTTTGTGGCAAACCCGGAACCTGTAGGAGCGAGGCTTGCCCGCGAAGTCTTCCAAACGACACGGTCATTGGAATTAAGGGTGAATTAAGTTGCCACAGTTACTCTGGACTCACTTAAACAGATCACCCCAAGGAATGAACCCATGAAAACCCTGACTGCCCTGTTCACCGCTGCTGCCCTGACCCTCACTGCTGGCCTGGCTCAGGCTGACGTTCGCGTCGACCAGATCCCTGAGCTGGTCAAGAGCGGCAAGATCAAGCCACTGGAAGAAATGAACCAGGCGGCTCTGAAACTGCACCCGGGTGCGACCATCACCGACACGGATCTGGACAACCACTTCAACAACTACGAGTACGAAGTGGAACTGAAGACCGCTGACGGCAAAGAATTCGACGTGGACTTCGATGCCACCACCGGCAAAGTCCTGAGTGACAAGCAAGACACCTGATACGCGTATAAAACAAAGCCGCACGATCTTCGGATCGTGCGGCTTTTTTGCATGTCGGATTCGCCCAAGATTCAGCCGTCACAAAAACGTCAAATCCCCTTGCGATGATGCGGCTCAAGTGAACCCAGCCGTAACCCTGACCTGTAGCAGCTGCCGAGCAGCGCGAGGCTGCGTTCGACTGCGCAGCAGTCGTAAAACCTGAGTGCGCGGTCTTCCCGGGACACCGCATCGTCTGATTTCACGACTGCTGCGCAGCCGAACGCAGCCTCGCCGGGGCTCGACAGCTGCTACGTAGAGCGATTGCCCCCCTTGCGAGCCCTCATGAATCACAGCATCGACCAAAGCCATCGCGATCCGGACCTTTTCGGTCTGCTCTACGGTTTCAGTTTTCGCCCCGGCGAACGTGGTCGGGAGATTGATTCGGCCAAGGCGTTGCAATGCCTGCAACAGCCGGACGAGAGTGACGAATTTCTGTGGCTGCACCTGAACCTCGCGCATGCCGCGTGCGAGCGCTGGATGAAAAGTCATCTGGAATTGCCGGACGAGTTTTTCGAGGCCTTGCACGAAGGTTCGCGATCCACGCGCATCGAGCATGTGGATTCGGCGTTGCTGGCGGTGGTGAACGATGTGGTGTTCAACCTCAGCAGCATGGTCTCGTCGGATGTGTCGACCTTGTGGGTCTGCGCTCGCAGTCGGCTGATCATCAGCGCGCGCCTGCAACCGCTGCACTCGGTGGACAAGTTGCGGTCCTCGGTGAAGGCCGGCGAGTGCTTTCGTTCACCGCTGGAACTGCTGGTGCATCTGTTGCGCGATCAGGGCGAAGTGCTGACCCAGATCGTGCGCAAGACCAGCCTCAGTGTCGATCAGATCGAAGATGAGTTGCTGTCTTCGCGACTGTCGACCAACCGTGCCGAGCTCGGTGCCAATCGCCGGGTGCTGGTGCGCCTGCAACGGTTGTTGGCGCTGGAGCCGGGGTCGTTGCTGCGACTGCTGAATCGGCCGCCGCAATGGTTGCAGAAAGAGGACGTGAAGGAACTGCGCAAGTCCACCGAGGAGTTTGCGCTGATTATCAACGACCTCACGGCGCTCGGCGAGCGGATCAAGCTGTTGCAGGAAGAGATTGCGGCCAACCTGAATGAGCAGAGCAACCGCACGCTGTTCACCCTGACCGTGGTGACAGTGCTGGCACTGCCGATCAACATCATTGCCGGTTTCTTTGGCATGAACGTGGGTGGCGTGCCGCTTTCGGGGGATCCGGAGGGGTTCTGGATACTGGTGGCGCTGGTCGCGACGTTTACCGTGATTGCGGGGCGTTGGGCGTTTCGTAAGCGGCAGGATTATTAGGATCAAAAGATCGCAGCCTCGTTTCACTCGACAGCTCCTACATTTGGAATGCGTAACCCTGTAGGAGCTGTCGAGTGAAACGAGGCTGCGATCTTTTGATTCTGCCCTTAAAAACCCAAACCCTGACCCAGGGCAGTCTCTCTGTAACATTTGGCAACGATCATGACGAACACTCCTTCCCTCCTCAGGATTGTCCGTCATGGCTACGCCTTCCTACACCGCCGAAACCCAGGCTCCCGCCAGTAGCGCCAAACCGCAACTCGATAAAAAACCCAGCCTGTTCACCCTTGTGGTGTTTTTCGGGGTGCTGGCCAGCGGGCTGTTGTTCACCGCCTACAGCCTGATGCACGACATGAACGAACTCGGCACGGTGGTCACCACCTGGACGCCGTTTCTGCTGTTGGGCGTCGCACTGCTGATCGCCCTGGGCTTTGAGTTCGTCAACGGGTTCCACGACACCGCCAACGCTGTGGCGACGGTGATTTACACCAACTCGATGCCGCCGAACTTCGCCGTGGCCTGGTCCGGGTTCTTCAACTTCCTCGGCGTGCTGCTGTCGAGTGGCGCAGTGGCGTTCGGCATCATCGCCCTGCTGCCGGTGGAGCTGATTCTGCAAGTCGGCTCCTCGGCCGGTTTCGCGATGATCTTCGCCCTGTTGATCGCGGCGATCCTGTGGAACCTCGGCACCTGGTGGCTGGGCTTGCCGGCCTCGTCGTCGCATACCTTGATCGGTTCGATCATCGGCGTCGGCGTGGCCAATGCCCTGATGCACGGCCACGACGGCACCAGCGGCGTGGACTGGGCGCAGGCGACCAAGATCGGTTATGCGTTGCTGTTGTCGCCGCTGGTCGGCTTCGGCTTTGCCGCGTTGTTGCTGCTGGCCTTGCGTGCGTTCGTCAAGAATCGTGCGCTGTACAAGGCACCGGTGGGCAACACGCCACCGCCGTGGTGGATTCGCGGCATGTTGATTGTGACCTGCACCGGCGTCTCGTTCGCCCACGGTTCCAACGACGGCCAGAAAGGCATGGGCTTGATCATGTTGATTCTGGTCGGCACGTTGCCGATGGCCTATGCGCTAAACCGCACCATGCCGGCCGACCAGGCGCAGCAGTTCGCCGCCGTCGCCGAAGTCACCCAGCAAGCGCTGGTGAAAAGCGCACCGATGCCGGCCCCGGCCGATCCGCGCCCGGTGCTCTCCGAATACGTGCGCAGCAAGGAAGCCACGCCGCAACTGGTCCCGGCGCTCGCCGCCCTGACTGGCAGCATCGGCGCAGAGGTCAAGGGTTACGGCTCGCTGTCCAAAGTGCCGGCCGAGGCCGTGGGCAACGTGCGTAACGACATGTACCTGACCAGCGAAACCATTCGCTTGATGGACAAGAACAAAGTCGGCAACTTCGACGCCGACACCAGCGGCAAGCTGCAACTGTTCAAGCAACAGATCGACAGTTCGACGCGCTTCATTCCGCTGTGGGTGAAGATCGCCGTGGCGATTGCGCTCGGGCTGGGCACCATGGTCGGCTGGAAGCGCATCGTGGTGACAGTCGGCGAGAAGATCGGCAAGACCCACCTGACCTACGCCCAGGGCGCCTCGGCGGAAACCGTGGCGATGCTGACCATCGGCGCGGCCGACATGTTCGGCTTGCCGGTGTCGACCACTCACGTGTTGTCCTCGGGCGTGGCCGGGAGCATGGTCGCCAACGGCGGCGGCTTGCAGATGCGGACCATCCGCAACCTGCTGATGGCCTGGGTGCTGACCTTGCCGGCGGCGATTTTGCTGTCGGGCAGCCTGTACTGGCTGTTCACGAAGTTGTTCTAGCCTCAACACCCAACCCTGTAGGAGCTGTCGAGTGAAACGAGGCTGCGATCTTTTGATCTTGCTGTTTAAAAGATCAAGATCAAAAGATCGCAGCCTCGTTTCACTCGACAGCTCCTACAGGGGGCAGTGCCGATTTCCGGGTCATTTCGTCGCAAATTCAGGCGATTGCCTTTTTATTGATCCACCACCCGCCGGATTGCACTTCAGTTTGCTAACGTGTGGCCGACTCTTAAGAGACTCGATGCATTCAGGAGTGGAATCGTGAATCTGTACATCAATCAGCTTCAACAGAAAGCTGACTTCAAAGAAGCCATCTACGCCGGCGACATCTTCCTGAACACTCAGCTGCGCGCGGCCAAAGAGCTGTGTGCGTTCGCCCAGGAAAGCATCACCGCCGCCTTCGACGGCGAGACCCGCCACCAGGCGCTGCACACGCTGATGCCGGTGGAAGAATTCGTGGTACTGGTGACGCGCCTCAAGGGCCAGTTCACCAACAGCCAGCGCGCCAAGGACCTGATCCTGTCGTTTATCGACGAGATCGGCGTCGACCCGCGCGAATACATCTTCGACGTACCGCGCATTCGCGTGGTGCCGAACTATGACTACCTGCACGCCGGTGTCAGCTATGCCTACAAACCGCATCGCGACACGTGGTACGGCAGCGTCGATTGCCAGATCAACACCTGGATGCCGGTGCATACCATCAGCCCCGACCAGACCATGATGATCAACGCCGGTTACTTCGACGTGCCGGTGAAGAACACCTCCAGCGAATGGAGCCTCAACGACTGGATCAGCAACCAGCGGCACAAGGCCAAGGACAACCTCAAGGAGGAAGTCCGCGTGCACCCGGTGCCGATGGAAGCGATCAACACCGCATCTGAAGTACGCATTGCCGGCAACACCGGTGAGATGCTGATCTTCTCCGGCTCGCACCTGCACGGCACGGTCGCCAACCACACCGATCAAACCCGCTTCAGCGTGGACTTCCGCCTGATGCACCTCGACGACCTCAAGCACAAGCGCGGCGCGATCAACGTCGACAGCGCCTGCCCTGACGTCGGCGCCGGTTTCAAAGACTATTTCCACGCCCACGACTTCTCGAATTTCCAAGGAATACAGCAATGACCAAGCGTCGCATCACGCCTGCCGAGGCCCAGTACAACGAAACCCGTGCCAACGTTCTGAAACGGGTCGATGCCGAGTACGTGGCCGACGCGCCGTTCGTCTTCGCCAACCGCATCGGCGTCACCGCCGCACTGTCGCGCATGGAACTGTTCAAGAAAGTCGCTGAAGTACCGGGCGCGATCATCGAGTGCGGCGTGTACAAGGGCAACTCGCTGATGCTGTACATGCACTTGTCGATGATTCTCGAGCCGTACGCGATCAACCGTTCGATCGTGGGCTTCGACACCTTCGAAGGCTTCCAGAGCATCGACAAGAAAGAAGACCCGGCCGACGTCAACGAGACCATGTTCTCCGACACCGACCAGTCGCTGATCCAGGACATGATCGACGCCAACGACCTGCTGCGTCCGGTCAACCGCATCCCGCGTTGCGAGCTGGTCAAGGGCGACATCGTCAAGACCGTGCCTGAGTGGGTCAAGACCCGTCCGGACCTGGTCGTGGCCATGCTGATCCTCGACACCGACCTGTACGAATCGACCAAAGTCGCGCTGGAAACCTTCCTGCCGTACATGCCGAAGGGCGCAATCGTGGTATTGGACGAAGTGGCCTACCGCAACTTCCCGGGCGAAACCAAAGCCCTGCGCGAAGTGCTGGACCTGAACAAGATCGAACTCAAGCGCCTGCCGTTTGATTCGTGCGTGGGCTACTTCCACGTCTGACACAAAACCTGAAAATTGACGCAAAACCCTGTGGGAGCGGGCTTGCTCGCGAATGCAGTGTGTCATTCAGCATGTATGTTGACTGACACACTGCATTCGCGAGCAAGCCCGCTCCCACATTTGACCGTGTCGGTTTTCAGGTTGTGGACTGGATGACATTGGCCAGCCAGTCCATGAACGCTCGCACCCGCAGCGGCAAATGCCGTTGCCGGGCGTAGAGCAGCGAGACCTCCATCGACGGTGCGCTGAACTGCGGTAACACCGCCACCAGATCACCGCTATTCAGGTGCGACTGCATGCCCTTGACCGGTGCCTGAATCAGACCAAATCCCCCCAGACACGCCAGCTCATAAGCATCGGTGCTGTTCACCGTGACGCTGCCCGCCATCGGCAGTTGCTGCGGCTTACCGTCCACCTCGTACAAAAACCCGTCCGACCGCGAACCCAATACGCCGACGTAATGGACCATGCGGTGCTGCGCCAGATCTTCGAGCGTTTCGGGCACCCCGTAGCGCTGCAGATACGCCGGGCTCGCGCAATTGACCATCGCAAAATCACACACGCGCCGAGCGACCACCGACTGATCCGGTTGCGCGCCGACCCTCACGACGCAATCAAAGCCTTCCCGCTGCAAATCGACTCGGCGATCAGTGGTGCTGATTTCCAGTTCCAGGTTGGGGTGCAGCGCCATGAATTCCGGCAAGCGCGGCAGCACCATCTGGCGGCCCAAAAAGTTCGGCATGTCAAAGCGAATCCGCCCGGTGAGCGACCCCGCATCCTGACGAAACAGCCCTTCGATTTCATCCATGTGCGACAACATGTCCCTGCTGCGCTCGTACAACACCAGGCCGTCCTGAGTCGCCTGAACCCGGCGTGTGGTGCGTTGCAACAAACGCGTGCCCAGCAGCGCTTCCAGCGCTTGAATGTGCTCCGACACTGTGGACCGGGGCAGGCCCAGGCTCTCCCCCGCCAAGGTAAAACTCGACATCTCGCTGACGCGAACGAAGGTGCGCAGCAGTTCCAGCTTGTTCATGGGCCGCCCTTTTATTGTTCGGATTAACCGACCAGTGATTCCGATTTCACTCTGTTTATCACTTCAGGGCGGATAAATAAACTTCCTCCACACCGTTACCCACCACCCTTGAGGAAGTCCCATGAACCGTAAAATCGCATTGATCACTGGCGCCAGCCGCGGCCTCGGCAAAAACGCAGCGCTGCATCTGGCCGCCCAAGGCGTCGACATCATCGGCACTTACAACAGCAAGGCCGACGAAGCCCAGGCACTGATCGCTGAGATCGAAAACCTCGGCGCTCGGGCAGTGATGCTGCAACTCGACGTGAGCCAAAGCGAGCGCTTCGAAGACTTCGCCACCCAGGTCGCCGACGTATTGCGCAGCCATTTTGATCGCCAGCACTTTGACTTCTTGCTCAACAACGCCGGCATCGGCCTGACGGCGAGCTTCGTCGACACCACCGTCGCCCAGTTCGACTTGCTGATGAATATCCACCTGAAAGGGCCGTTCTTCCTGACCCAGAACCTGCTGCCGCTGATGGCAGACGGTGGGCGCATCCTCAACGTGTCCAGTGGACTGACCCGTTTCAGCCTGCCGGGTTACGGCGCTTACGCGGCGATGAAGGGTGCGATGGAAGTGCTGACCCGCTATCAGGCTAAAGAACTCGGTGCCCGCGGTATTTCCGTGAACACCCTGGCGCCGGGCGCCATTGAAACCGATTTCGGCGGCGGCACCGTGCGCGATAACAGTGATGTGAACAGCTACATTGCCGGCAATACTGCGCTGGGTCGGGTGGGTCAGCCGGATGACATTGGCGCTGCGATTGCTTTGCTCCTCGCGCCGGGTAGCCAGTGGATCAATGGCCAGCGCGTGGAAGCGTCGGGTGGGATGTTTTTGTAACCGCTATCAAGATCAAGAGATCGCAGCCTCGTTTCACTCGACAGCTCCTACAAGGGTTTTGCATTCCCCTGTAGGAGCTGTCGAGTGAAACGAGGCTGCGATCTTTTGCTTTTAACCTTCGACAGCGTGGCGCATCACCACCCGCTGCCGCACCACGTCATACGCCCAGTGATAAACGTAGGTGTACGGCAGGAAAAACAGCAACACACCGATGTCCAGCAGGAACGCCTGCCACAGGCTGACGTTCAGCCACCAGGCAATCAGCGGCACACCCATCGCAACCAGCCCGCCTTCGAACAGCAACGCGTGGACAACCCGCACCCAGGCGTTGTGCACGATGCCGTAGCGTTTGAGCAAACGGTCGAACAGGCCGTTGAATACCACGTTCCAACCCAGGGCCAGGGCCGCAATCACAACGGTGACAGCGCCCATTTCAATCATCGGCTTGTCCATGATCCACGCCAGTAGCGGCGTACAGATCAGAATGGCCAGCACTTCGAAACCGATGGCCTGGAAAATACGTTCAGTGATGGATTTGTTGACGCTCATGATCAGGACTCCCTGAGTGACTGTGGTTGCCATGATCCCGCGTCGCGCCGATACTTCATAACCAATAACCATCGATCAAGGCGATAGTTCATGGCTTCTCAGGAAGTTCTTCAGGCGTTTGTGCAGGCGGCGACGCAAGGTTCGTTTTCCGCTGCGGCGCGCAAACTCGGACGCAGTCAGTCGACCATCAGTGCCGCGGTGGCCAGTCTGGAGATTGATCTGAACCTGACCCTGTTCGATCGCAGCAGCCGTAAACCAAGCCTGACCCCGGCCGGGCACGTGATGCTGCAACGGGCCGAGGAGATTCTGGCCGCCACCAGCCGCCTGGAAATGACCGCCAGCCAACTGTCTCAAGGGGTTGAGCCGAAGCTAACGGTGGCGATTTCCGACACCTACCAATCCGACCGTTTCGAAGCGGCGTTGAGTGCGTTCGAGCAGCGTTATCCAGACCTTGAACTCGAATGCCTGATTGCTGAATGCGATGACCTGGTGGCATTGGTGCAAAGCGGTCGGGCGCATGTCGCCTTCGCCGAAAGCCAAGACAGTTACCCGCCGGACCTGGTCAGTTCGACCGTGGAGGAACGGACGGAAATTGCTCTGTTTGTATCCCGTGAACATCCTTTGGCGGCACTGAGCCTCGTCGATCAAGACGTGTTGCAGCAGCATCGGGAGTTGCGGCTGGCGACGATCGTCAATCCGTACGAAAGCCGTGCGAAGGGACGCGTCTGGTCGGCGCCGAGTTATTTGATGCTGCTGGAAATGGCCCAGGGCGGGTTTGGCTGGGCACCGCTGCCGCGTTGGCTGGTGGAACGGTTTGGCCCGGGGACCTTGCAGGAACTGGACGTGCGCGGCTGGCCGAAACCGGTGTTTGTCGATGCCTTGTGGTCACGGCTGCATCCGCCGGGGCCGGCGGGGAGTTGGTTGCTCGGCAAGATGCTGGAATAAGATCAAAAGATCGCAGCCTCGTTTTACTCGACAGCTCCTACATTGAAATGCGATGCAGGAACTGGACGTGCGCGGCTGGCCGAAACCGGTGTTTGTCGATGCCTTGGCCGGCGGGGAGTTGGTTGCTCGGCAAGATGTTGGAATAAGATCAAAAGATCGCAGCCTCGTTTTACTCGACAGCTCCTACATTGAAATGCGATTCCCTGTAGGAGCTGTCGAGTGAAACGAGGCTGCGATCTTTTGATCTTGTCATTTCAAAGCCTTGATCCTGGCCTCGATAAACCGTCGCTCCGGCACCTGCTGCGTCAATTCCAGCGCCCGCTCATACGCCGCCCGAGCCTCCTCTACCCGCCCCAACTGCCGACAAAAATCCGCCCGCGCCGAATGCGCCAAGTGGTAATCCAGCAAATCCCCCCGGTCCAGAATCCCCTCCACCAACACCAATCCCGCCAGCGGCCCGTCCCGCCTGGAGATCGCCGCCGCTCGGTTCAACTCGATCACCGGCGAAGGCACCGCCGCCAACAGCACGTCATACAAACCCACAATCTGCTGCCAGTCGGTCTCCCCCGCCGTGGGCGCTTCAGCATGCACCGCCGCAATCGCCGCTTGCAGGCAATACGGCCCGAACCGTCCGGTGGTCAGCGCCGCTTCCACCAGCGCACAACCCTCGGCAATCATTTCGGCGTTCCACAACGAGCGATCCTGCTCATCCAGCACAATCAACTCGCCGCTCGACGACGTTCGGGCCAGGCGTCGTGATTCATGCAACAGCATCAACGCCAACAGCCCCATCACCTCCGATTCCGGCAGCAATTCCATCAACAACCGCCCGAGCCGAATCGCCTCGCGCGTCAAGTCTTCGCGGGTCAGTTCGGCGCCGACAGAGGCCGAGTAACCTTCGTTGAACACCAGGTAAATCACCCTCAGCACACTGTCGAGACGTTCGGGCAGTTCCGCCAGTGTCGGCACTTGATAAGGGATTTTCGCGTCACGGATTTTCGCCTTGGCGCGCACGATGCGCTGGGCGATGGTCGCCGGTGCCGAGAGAAACGCACGGGCAATTTCCTCCGTGGTCAGGTCGCACACTTCGCGCAGGGTCAACGGCACCTGGGCATCCGACGCGAGGGCCGGGTGACAACAAGTGAAGATCAGCCGCAAGCGATCATCTTCCACGTCTTCATCACTCCAGTCGGCCTGCTCCAGCGCCTCCAGTTGAGCGATCAACAGGGGCCGGGACGCGGCAAAACGTGCGCGCCGACGCAACACATCAATGGCCTTGAAGCGCCCGGTGGACACCAGCCAGGTGCGCGGGTTGTCCGGCACGCCGTCACGCTGCCAACGCTCGACCGCGACGAAAAACGCCTCGTGCAAGGCCTCTTCGGCCAGGTCGAAATCGCCAAGCAAGCGGATCAGCGTCGCCAGAATCCGCCGCGAGTCCTCGCGGTAGACCTGCTCGACCCGAGCCGTGACCGCAGCGTCAGTCATCAGTCCGGCATGCCTTCAGTCACCAGCGTCACCAAGCGATCGAGGCTTTGTCCCCAGCCCTCGTGAAACCCCATGGCCTCGTGCGCCTGGCGGTCTTCTGCGGACCAGTGCATGGCCCGGGCGGTGTAGAGGGTCTTGCCATCCTTGTCTTCGAGCGTCACTTCGGCCGACATGAACGGTTTGCCGGAAGGAATCCAGCCAGGAATGAACGCGTCGGTGAACACCAGGCGCTCAGGCGCGACGATCTCCAGAAACACGCCCATGGTCGGGTATTCCGTTCCGTCCGGCGCGCGCATCAGCGTGCGAAACTGGCCGCCGACCCACAGGTCCATTTCGCACTCGGGTGTGGTCATGCCATGCGGCCCCCACCATTGAGCAAGCAAGGCCGGCTCGGTCCATGCGCGGAAGATCTTGCGGCGCGGCGCGTCGATCAGCCGGCTGATGGATAACTCGAATTCGGCAGGCTGATGCTTGTAGGGTTGTGGACTCATGGGGATCTCCTGTCTTGTGATTGTTATTCAGGGATTCAACTGGCGAACGGGACGCACCTCGACACTGCCGACCCGGGCCGCCGGGATGTTGCCGGCGACCTGGATCGCTTCATTGAGGTCCTTGGCATCGATCAGATAGAAGCCGGCCAACTGCTCCTTGGTTTCGGCAAACGGGCCGTCGGTGATCGACAGCTTGCCGTTGCGCATGCGCACGGTGGTCGCGGTCTGCACCGACTCCAGCGCCTCGGCCGCGATCATCCGGCCGCTGCCCTCGATCGCCTCGGCGTAGGCCATGCACTCGGCGTCATGGGGACTGTCCGGCAGCGAGTGCAATTGCTGTTCGTTGCTGTAGACCAGGCATAGGTACTTCATGTGGGCTCTCCCGGATCGAACTGATCAACTATGGCTGCTGATTGGCGTTTTGGCGCTGCTTCCCGATAAACAACCGGACGATCAGGGTTCCAGATTGAACAGCGCCGTGCCGCTCGTCATGTCGAACGGGGCCGACCAGTGTTCGTGGACGATGCGCCAATGTCCGTCGTCGCGCCGATAGCAGGCGGTGACGCGCATCCAGCAGGCCTGGGTTTCACCTTGTTCGTTGGTGCCGCCGCAATGGGCCAGCCAGTGGGCAAAGGCGATGTGCTCGTCCGCGACGATGTTCATGTGGTCGAAGTCGAATTTGTGCGCGCCCTGGCACATTTCCATGCATTCCTCCCAATGCGCGCGGTAAGCCGCTTTGCCGCGAAATTGCAGGGCCTTGACCGCGTCGTAGGAGACGATGTCGTCGGCATACAAGGGCATGAGTTTCTCGACGTTCTTGGCGATGACCGCCTCGCGATAGGTGTCGATCAGGGCCTGGATTTCGTGGGTAGCATTCATGGTGGTTCTCCGTGGTTTTTGTTGTGAAGACACCCTTAGTCGTCTGGCGCACCGCCAGATCGACAGTCGAAATAAAAATAATCCATCCACGCAAACTCGCTAGAATCCGAAACACATTTACGTTGGAAAAAGGACACTCCAGTGACAACCCGACTCGTGCCTTACGAAAGCCTGAACGCGCGCCAGCGCCAGCAGGTCGAGGCCATCGAAGTTCATAAAGAACAGATCAAATTCTCCGGCGACATCCACGGTGCGTTGCACACCTTGCTGTCCAAGCCCGGCCCCGGCGTCAAAGGATTTGCGCTGCTGGCTGATGAGATTCCCGTGGCCTTCCTGCTGCTCAAACGCCCGCCCGTGTTGCCGGCATGGGCCGATGAGCACAGTGCGACTTTGCATGCATTGCAAGTCGATCACCGCGCTCAGGGCAAAGGTTATGGGAAGGCCTGTCTGCAAGCCCTACCCGAAGTAGCTCGACAGGCTTTTCCTGAGATCAAGGCGCTGGAATTGTCGGTGGATGCAGACAACGAAGCCGCCATCGCGCTCTATGCAAAATTCGGCTGGGTCGACAGCGGCGAGGCGTACAGGGGCCGGATCGGTTATGAACGGCGCATGAGTCTGATTTTCTGAGGTGGTTATGCTCGACAGCATCGAAGCACTGGAAGCGATCTACGGCCAACCCCACGACCGCGCCGTGAAGAAGCAGATTGCCTTTTTGAACGAGGACTATCAGGCGATGGTCCGCGCCTCGCCGCTGGTGATCATCAGCTCGGTCGGCCCCGATGGCCTGGACGGTTCACCCCGGGGTGACACGCCGGGGTTTGTGCGGATCATTGATTCGAAGACATTGGCGATCCCGGATCGGCCGGGCAACAACCGCATCGACACGCTGCGCAATGTGGTACTCGATTCACGGGTGTCGCTGCTGTTCATCATTCCCGGGATCGGCGAGACGTTGCGGGTCAACGGCACGGCGCAGATCAGCGCTGAGCCGGCGCTGCTGGAGAGTTTTGCGGTGAACGGCAAACCGGCGCGCACGGTGATGCTGGTGACGGTGGAAGCGGCGTACTTCCATTGTTCCAAAGCGATGGTGCGTTCGGATGTGTGGAACCCCGAAAAGCATCTGGACCGCTCGGCCCTGCCCACGGCCGGGGCGTTTCACAAACGCCTGAATGACGGGCAGTTTGATGCCGAAACGTACGACCGGGAAGCGCCGGCGAGAGTGCGTGACAGCCTCTATTAGAAATTGATCAGGATTGCCTTCGCGGGCAAGCCTCGCTCCTACAGGTTCGCGTCGATGTGAAATGTTGTGTTCGACTCAATCGTGTAGGAGCGAGGCTTGCCCGCGAAGGCCATTCACGCCACACCGCATCAATCAGAGCGTCAACACCATCTCATGCCACGCCATGCCGCCGTGGTCCGAAGCTGAAGGCTTGATGTAGGCAAACCCGAATCCGGCATACAGCGGAACATGCCGCTCCTTGCACATCAGGTGGAGGGTGGTCTTGCCCATCGCCCGCATCCGCTCGATGAATTCGCCCATCAAACGCTTCGCCAACCCCTGCCCCTGATAATCCGGGTGCACCACCACCGACATAATCACCACGTGCGGTCCGGCCGGGTCGTGGCCGATCAGTTCCTTGAACGCTTCGTCTGACATCTCCACTTCAAACGCCGCACCGGAATTGATGAAACCGGCTACAACGCCGTCCACTTCGGCGACGATGAAACCCTCGGACCAGGTGGCGATGCGGGTGGCGATTTTTTCGCGGGTGGCGGCTTCGTCGCCTTCGTAGGCAACGGTTTCGATGGCGAAGCAGCGGTCCAGGTCAGCGGGCGTGACGTGGCGGATGACGGTGTTCATGGCGACTCGGAATCAGCGAGGGAAAGGCTTGCGATCATAAATTAATAAGGTGTTCATATCGATCACCGCGAACGCCGTAAAGCCTTTGTATAGGCGCTTTCATTGCGGATCGGTTCGGATTATTGGTGTTGCCTGTCTCTGGCCATCAATAGGGGGAACACACCATGAGCAGCGTTCAGATCGGACTTCTCTTGCTGTTGGGCATCAGCACGTTTGGCTTTGTGACGTTATCGATTGACGTGTTGCGGTCGCGACGGATGAAGCAAGGCAAGTGACGTTCAAGAGGCGGACGACGGTCCGCCTCTTGATGCAGTCATTGTTCTTTGAGCGGCAGCCAGATTTCCAGCTTTCCGGTGTTGAGCTTCGGGTTGAAGTCTTCGCTGTAGCGTTCGAATTCAGGGGCGTCTGCCGCCTGATAACCGGACTGCGGCAGCCAGGTTTTCCAGATGTACTGAAACGTCTGAGGCAACATATCCAGAGAGCCCTTGTGCTCGAACACGGCGTAGTGCTGAGGCTGGACCTCGACCCAACGGTACTTATCCGGCAGGTCGTCGAGTTTGTCGATTTCGACGCCGGCAATGTATTCGAAGCCGCCCTTGCCATCCGGATTGCAACAGATGCCGTAGGTCACTTCGCTTTTTTGACCGGGAATTTTGCCAATCTCGGGAATGAATTTCTCCCAGAGAGCGGGGATGCCGCTGGTCGTATCCGTGGTAAATCGTCCGCCAAGTCCTGCAATGAGCAGGAAGTGCCCGTGCTCGAAGCGTGGCTTGGCGGTTTCGACGCCTGTTTGCTCATCCATGACTCAACTCCTGGAACAAAAAAGTGGGTTCGGCTGGGAGTATAGAACTCAAACCCGATTCGCCCAGTTACAGTGCGTGCAACTGCTCGACGGCACCTGCGCCGACGAACTCGTTATAACCCGATAGGATCACGTAGACCGCGAAATAGCAGAAGATCGCCGCCGATGCTAGATAGGAGTAACGCAGCAGTTTGTCACCCAGCAACTTGCCGCCGTGACTCGCGGCGAAGCACAAAGCGACGCACCAGAGCACCCCGGCGCAGAGAAATCCGCCGAGAAACAGCGCCGAACTGAGGGCGCCACCGCCGCTGGATCGAGCGATCAATGTGCCGCCCACCGCCGCGAACCAGAGAATGGCGCTGGGTGACGACATGGCAAGAAAGATCCCGCGGAAAAACTCCTTGCGGTGAGAGTTCTGACCCACCTCGGCGGACTGCGCCAGCACCGCTTCATGGTGAATCGCCGAATAGATCATCTTCGCCGCGAAATACACCAGCAAGGCTGAACCGCCAATCCACAGCACCCAGCGCACGGTTTCGTATTGCAGCAAAACGGTCATGCCCGCCAGCGCCAGCACCGCGTAAATCAGGTCACCGACACAGGTTCCCAAGCCCAGGGCAAAGCCTTGAAAATAGCCGCGTTGCATGGCCAACGTGATCATCGCGATATTGGCCACGCCGATATCCAGGCACAGCGAAAGGCTCAGCAGAAAGCCGCTGGTAAATTCCATCAACCGGGTTCCTTCGGACAAATTTGTTTACATGGTCGCTGGACAGTGTGCCATACCAGCCCTTATCTTCCGCAACAGGCCACCGCAGTGGCCAGCGTCGCTCGGACGGTTCCGGGCGCTCACGTTACCCGAGGCAACAATGGCTAACCCAGGTTCGCCGCGCCGCTTTGCGCGCATAGATCGACTCCCCCCTTACGTATTCAACATCACTGCCGAGCTGAAGATGGCCGCCCGACGTCGTGGCGAAGACATCATCGACTTCAGCATGGGCAACCCTGATGGCCCTACCCCGCCGCACATCGTCGAAAAACTGGTGACCGTCGCCCAGCGCGAAGACACCCACGGTTATTCGACGTCCAAAGGCATTCCGCGTCTGCGCCGGGCGATTTCCAACTGGTACAAGGATCGCTACGAGGTCGACATCGACCCGGAAACCGAAGCCATTGTCACCATCGGCTCAAAGGAAGGCCTGGCGCATTTGATGCTGGCCACCCTCGATCAGGGCGACACCGTGCTGGTGCCGAACCCCAGCTACCCGATTCACATCTACGGTGCCGTGATTGCCGGCGCCCAGGTGCGTTCAGTGCCGCTGATCCCGGGCGTGGACTTCTTCGCCGAGCTGGAAAGTGCGATTCGCGGCTCGATCCCGAAACCGAAAATGATGATTCTCGGTTTCCCGTCCAATCCTACGGCTCAATGCGTGGAACTGGATTTCTTCGAGCGGGTGATCGCCCTCGCCAAGCAGTACGACGTTTTGGTAGTGCACGATCTGGCCTACGCCGACATCGTCTACGACGGCTGGAAAGCCCCGTCGATCATGCAGGTGCCGGGCGCCAAGGACATAGCGGTGGAGTTTTTCACCCTGTCCAAGAGCTACAACATGGCGGGCTGGCGCATCGGTTTCATGGTCGGCAACGCCGAACTGGTCAACGCCCTGGCGCGGATCAAGAGTTATCACGACTACGGCACGTTCACCCCGCTGCAGGTCGCGGCCATTGCGGCGCTGGAAGGCGATCAGCAGTGCGTCAAAGACATCGCCGAGCAGTACCGGCAGCGTCGCAACGTGCTGGTCAAAGGCCTGCATGAACTGGGCTGGATGGTCGAAAATCCGAAAGCGGCGATGTACGTGTGGGCGAAGATTCCCGAAGCGTATGCGCACCTGGGCTCGCTGGAGTTCGCCAAGAAAATGCTCGCCGAGGCCAAGGTCTGCGTCTCGCCGGGTGTCGGGTTTGGTGAGTATGGGGACGATCACGTGCGCTTCGCGCTGATCGAAAACCAGGACCGGATTCGTCAGGCCGTGCGCGGGATTCGCGGGATGTTCCGCGCGGATGGATTAGTCACCAAAACCAACGCCTGACACAGCTCCTACAGGGGTTCGTTTCGGGCACAAAAAAACCGCATTGCTGCGGTTTTTTTGTGTTTGGCGATCGCGTTAAACGAACATCGACAGCAGCAGGATAAAGCCCAGCGCAACGATGGACAGGATGGTTTCCATCGCGGTCCAGGTCTTGAAGGTTTCAGCCACCGTCATGTTGAAGTACTGCTTCACCAGCCAGAAACCCGCGTCATTCACATGAGACAGGATCAACGAACCGGCACCGGTGGCCAGCACCAGCAGCTCACGGTTCACACCCGGAATCATCCCCACCACAGGCACCACGATGCCCGCGCCAGTAATGGTCGCCACGGTCGCCGAACCGGTGGCCACGCGAATCACCGCCGCTACCAGCCAGGCCAGCAGGATCGGCGAGATCTGTGCGTTCACCGCCATGTGGCCGATCACGTCACCCACACCGCTGGTCACCAGCATCTGCTTGAAGCCACCACCGGCACCGATGATCAGAATGATCGCGGCGGTCGGCGCAAGGCTGGCGTCGAGCAATTTCAGAATCTTGTTCGAACCCATGCCCTGACGATGACCAAAGGTGTACAGCGACAGCAGCAAGGCGAGCAACAGCGCCGAGATCGGGTGACCGACCAGGTCCATGAAGGAGCGCGCGAAGTTGCCTTCCGGCAGCACCACGTCGGCAAAGGTCTTGAGCAACATCAGGAACACCGGCAGCAGCACGGTGATCAGGGTGATGCTGAAGCTTGGCAGATCGGCCGATTCAGGCTCGCGTGCCAGTTGATCCACCAGCTCCTGGTTAGGATGACCGGGAATGTATTTGGCAATGAACGTGCCGTAGATCGGACCAGCAATGATCGCCGTCGGCAGCGCAACGATCAGACCGTAGAGAATGGTTTTACCGATGTCGGCACCAAACACGCCAATGGCCAGCAACGGACCCGGGTGCGGCGGAACCAGACCGTGCACGGCGGACAGACCGGCCAGCAGCGGGATACCGATCTTGATGATCGACACGCCGGTACGCCGGGCGACGATGAACACCAGCGGGATCAGCAGCACAAAACCGATTTCGAAGAACAGCGGAATGCCGACCAGGAACGCGGCGAACATCATCGCCCACTGCACCTTGTCCTTGCCGAACGCACGAATCAGCGTCTGGGCAATCTGATCCGCCCCGCCCGACTCGGCCATCATTTTGCCGAGCATGGTGCCCAGCGCGAGGATGATCCCGACGAAACCGAGCACCCCGCCGAAGCCATCCTGGAACGCCTTGATGATAGTGCCGATCGGCATGCCGGAGGTGAGCCCGAGAAAGGCTGCGGCGATGATCAGGGCAATGAAGGGGTGGAACTTGAACTTGGTGATCAGGACGATAAGCCCGATCACCGTGACCACTGCATCGAGCAGCAGGAACGTCTCGTGGGACATGCCAAACATTAGGGGTGTCTCCTGGTTGTTGTTGTTATTAAAGCGGGTAATTCGCAAGCCATAAGGACAGCGCTATCTCTTCGGGCCAAACTCATGACGCGCGTTTCAAGCCATGTTCCTGCCACCAGACGTGAGCCTGCTTCGCCAGTTGCTCGACGCTGTGGTTCGACGCGTCCAGAGCCAGGGTCAAGGGCTCGCCAACGGGCGATTCAAGCGTGGCGAACTGGCTGTCGATCAGGGTCGAAGGCATGAAGTGGCCCGGCCGGTGGGAGACACGGTCGGCGGCGACTTCAGGGGTCAGCTCAAGGAACACGAAGCCCAGGCCCGGCAAGGCGCTGCGCAGACGTTCGCGGTAAATATGTTTGAGGGCCGAGCAGGTCAGCACCGGGCGTTGGCCTTGGGCATCAACGCGGCGCAGTTCATCGCACAGGCTGTCGAGCCAGCCGGCACGGTCGTCGTCGTTCAGGGGGATCCCCGCGCTCATCTTTTCGATATTGGCGGCAGGGTGGAAAGTGTCGCCTTCAATGGCGGTCGCGCCGCTGAGTTGGCACAAGGCCTCGCTGACGCAAGTCTTGCCGCAACCGGCAACGCCCATGATGACCAGGGCGGTGATGGATTGATTCATGTAACACCTCAGCGCGCAGACAGCGCTACCTTTGCCAGTTGTGACACCAGGACAAAAGCAGAAGTTGCCGACGCCTTCTTGTCATTTTTGTGGGTTGCAGCATGTTCGTTCCCAATGCCAAAAAGCGGGGATCAGGCAAACCCCGCTCACGCATTTGCAGCTGCATCGAGACAGCGCTACCTTAGTGCCTCGAATTTTGTTTGGCAAGCCGTCCGATGATCTCCCCTAAAAACGATAAAAATACGCGCACCACTGGCCGACCTACCCTGAACGAAGTGGCACGCCTGGCCGGTGTCAGCCCGATCACCGCCTCCCGCGCCTTGCGCGGCGTCAGCACAGTGGCCACCGAACTGGTGGAAAAAGTGCAGAAAGCGGCCGCTGAACTGAACTACGTGGTCAACCCTGCCGCCCGCGCGTTAGCCTCGGCCCAGAGCCATTCTGTGGTGGTTCTGGTGCCTTCGCTGTCCAACCTGCTGTTCATCGATACGCTGGAAGCCATTCATCAGGTTTTGCGCCCCAAGGGCTTCGAAGTGCTCATCGGCAACTTCCATTACTCACGCGACGAAGAAGAAAACCTGCTGCGCAATTACATGGCGTATCAGCCCCGTGGCTTGCTGCTCACCGGTTTCGACCGCACGGAAAGTTCGCGCCGAATGATCGAGGCGAGCAATATTCCGTGCGTGTACATGATGGAACTGGACAGCGCGGCCGGGCTCAATTGCGTGGGTTTTTCGCAACTCGCCGCGGGTGAAACGGCGGCGCAACATTTGCTGTCCCGTGGCCGTAAACGCTTGGCCTACATCGGCGCGCAACTGGATCAACGCACTTTGCTGCGTGGCGAAGGTTTCCGCAAAGCCCTGCAAAAGGCCGGTTTGTATGACCCGGACCTGGAAGTGCTGACGCCACGCGCCTCTTCCGTCGGCCTGGGCGGCGAACTGTTTCTGCAACTGATGGCCAGCCATCCTGACGTGGATGCGATCTTCTTCGGCAACGACGACCTGGCCCAGGGCGCACTGCTTGAAGCCATGCGTTGCGGGATCAAAATCCCCGAACGTGTGGCTATCCTCGGTTTCAACGACCTGCCCGCCTCGGCGCACATGGTGCCGCGACTGAGCAGCATCAGCACCCCGCGCGAGGCGATTGGACGGCGGTCGGCGGAGTTGATGCTGACGTTGCTGGCGGGGAATTCGGTGGCCAAACCGGTGCAGGACATGGGGTTTGAGTTGAAGGTGCGCGAGAGCACCTGATACTGCCCGCACACATTTGTTCTTCAGCGAAAAAAGAATCCGTGTCAAACAACAATCAAGTGTGGGAGCGGGCTTGCTCGCGAAAGCGGCTCTACTGGCGACATCAATGTTGAATGCGCCGGCCTATTCGCGAGCAAGCCCGCTCCCACATTAGATTTTCGGCGTGATCAGCGCGCCATCAATTCGACAAACGCCAACGCGCCTTTCTGAAGTGGCTGGCTCTTGAGCCACACCGCGTGCACCGGCAGCACCAGACCGTTCTCGATGTTGCGGAAACTCAGACGCTTGAGTCTTCCCGCATCGAGCAACGGCTGCACCACCGACAACGGGAAATTCCCCCAGCCCAACCCGGCTTCGACCATTTCCAGCGCCATGGCCAGGGTGTCGGTGCGCCAATAGGATTCGCCCACCAAGGGCCGGGTTTCACTGATCGGCAGGTCGCGACTGGCAACGATGATTTGCCGTACGTGAACCAGATCCTCCAGAAACAGATCCTTGCCCTGAAACAGCGGATTGTCCGCCGCCAGCGTGGCAATCATCCGTTCAGTGCCGACGAACTGAAAACGCTCCAGCACGTTCATGCTCAACCCGGCGAACGCCAGGCAAACGCTGACGCGACCGCTGTGGAGCATCGCCAGCACATCGTCCTGTGGCGCGCTGAGCACTTCTATTTCCAGTAGCGGATGACGCTCGGCGATGACCTTGATCGCAGCCAGCAAACGGCGCTTGTCGAGGTCCGCCACAACGCCGATCGACAACTTGCTTTCCAGCCCCAGCGACAGCTCGATCGCATGCACTTGCAGCTGCTTGAGCTGCTCGGCGATCAACCGTGCGTGCGGCACCAACGCACTGGCCATCGCCGTCGGCACCGGCTCGCGATGGCTGCGATCGAACAGCGCATAACCGAGCTCGGCCTCAAGATTGGCAATGCCCATGCTCACCGCCGACGGCACTTTACCCAGCGCACGTGCCGCCGCGGAAAACGAGCCGCGCTCGATCACAGCCAGGAACAATTCGATGCTGTCGCTGTTGAAGTTCATCCATCGTCCTATCAATAAAACTGAAAGCTGCTGACTTTTTCTGTCAGCCCTATTGAAGCTATCTTTCGTCGCCTTCGCCAGTGCTCCTGGCTTCAATTCGCGGCAAAGAGGCAAATTTACATGCAAGGCGTTAAACGCAAACTGATCTACGTGTCGCTGTACGAAGTCATCGGCATGACGTTCTCGGCTCTGGGCCTGGCGTTGTTGTCCGGCACATCACCGGGCAGCACCGGTCCTTTGGCAGTCATCATCACCACCATCGCGGTGACCTGGAATTTCATCTACACCTCGTTGTTCGAGCGCTGGGAAAGCCACCAGCCATCGCGTACCCGCACCGTTAAACGGCGCATCGCCCATGCCGTGGGATTTCAACTAACCTTGATAGTGTTTCTCATCCCGCTGATCGCCTGGTGGATGAACATCAGCCTGGTGCAGGCTTTCCTGCTGGACTTGGCGCTGATCATTTTCATCCCGTGCTACACGTTCGCGTTCAACTGGCTGTTCGATCGCACGTTTGGTTTGCCGGCCTCGGCGCTGCCGGATCCGGTTTGAAAACGCGCAATGTCTGTTAGATTCCTGAAGCGTCGAATCGCTAACGGAGTAGCTCAATGGAACATGCACTGAAGATTCTGGGTAAAGCGTCATCCATCAACGTCAGAAAGGTCCTGTGGACCTGTGAGGAACTGGGCGTTACCTACGAACGTGAGGACTGGGGCGGCGGTTATGCGTCCACCCACACGCCGGAGTTTCTGCGGCTCAATCCCAACGCGCTGGTGCCGGTGATCATTGACGACGCCGGCGTGCTCTGGGAGTCCAACACCATCTGCCGTTACCTGGCCGGCAAACACCAGAACACTGACCTGCTCCCCCACGAACCGGCGGCGCGCGCTCGGGTCGAGCAGTGGATGGATTGGCAAGCCACCGAACTCAATGCCTCATGGAGCTACGCGTTCACGGCTTTGGTGCGCAAGGATCCGGAGTTCCAGGACCCGCATCATATTGCCGCCGGCGTACGTGGCTGGAACCAGAAAATGGGCATCCTCGAGCATCAGCTCGCGGCGACCAAAGCTTACGTCGCCGGACCACGCTTCACCCTGGCCGACATTGTCATCGGGCTGTCCGTCAACCGCTGGCTGATGACACCGATGGAACGGCCCGACTACCCAGCCATCGACGAGTATTTTCAACGACTGGCACAACGCCCGGGCTTCCTCAAGTACGGCTGCAACGGCTTGCCTTGATGCCCGCCCTGTTTGCCGCCAGACGGCAAAGGTTAACCGCAAAATCCACGTCGCCCGCTCGGCCAGTACCCGATAACTGACTGACTTATATGGATTTTTCCTTATAGGCATACTATTTGCTCAAAGCACTGCACCACAAAAACCTACAAGGTCTACTCATCATGTTGGTCAGTGCCAAACAACAAACGTTAACGGTGCCGCTCCCCAAGAAGCCCGGCGAAGATCCTACCGCCGAAGCCGCTGCCGGGCTGCAGGGTGCGATGCTGCAAACGTTGCAAATCAACGCTCAGGCGAAAGCCGAGCAGATACAGCAATCGGCCACCCAAAACGCAACGCAGCAAGTCAGTGAGGCGAGCAGAATCAGCGACAACGTGGATGAAGCCTTCGCGAAAACCCGCGTGGGGCTGCAAGCCTCGTCGGCCAAACTACCGGCCGATGTTCATTTGGCCACGGACGCCTTCAAGGAATACATGAGCAAAACCCCGGAAGAGCGCTTGCATGACGCGATTCTGGAAGAGATGGGTTTGACGAAAGAAGAAGTGGAGCAAATGCCGCCGGAGAAACAACAGGCGATCGCTAAAGAGATCGCCGAGCGCATGGAAGACAAGATCAAACTGGCGCAGGCGGAGAAAGACAACGCCAACAGTGAAAAAGGCAGTAGCCAGGTGGTCGACAAGTTCCTCGCTTCGCTTTAACAGCATCGCGACCCGTGTAGGAGCTGTCGAGTGAAACGAGGCTGCGATCTTTTGATCTTGCTTTTAAAAGATCAAGGTCAAAAGATCGCAGCCTCGTTTCACTCGACAGCTCCTACATGGCCGTGTTGTTTGCGTGGATCAGTTTATCTGCAACGTCTCGCTGAACTGGCTGATCGCATCCACCACATGCCGCGAGCCCTGCTGAATCTCCAGAATCACCTCCCCCGCCTCGTTCGCCAGTTCCACCCCAAGTCCGGTTCGGCTCAAGCTCGATTGCATGCTCGACACCGCGCTCAATGACAGATCGTGGTTCCTGCGCACCACGTCGACAATCTCCAGCGTCGCCTGGCTCGTGCGTGCCGCGAGGCTGCGAACTTCATCGGCCACCACCGCAAAACCGCGCCCGTGCTCACCGGCCCGGGCGGCTTCGATGGCTGCGTTGAGCGCCAGCAAGTTGGTCTGGTCGGCGATGCCTCGGATGGTCTGCACAATGGTGCCGATGATGTCGGACTGTTTGCTGACCGCATCGATACTGAGCGCCGCTTCGTTCAGATCCCGGGAAATGTCCTGAATGATCTGCACGGTTTGCTGCACCACCTGAGAACCTTTCTGCGCACAGGCATCGTTTTGCACCGAGGTGCTGTGCGCCGATTCCGCAGCGGTTTGCAAGGTGGTCACTTGCTGGGTGATGTCGCTGGCAAACTTCACCACTTTGTACAGCCGGCCCTTGGCGTCGAACAATGGGTTGTAGGAGGCTTCGAGAAATACGGTATGGCCGTGTTTGTCTTTGCGCTCGAAACGGTGCGAGTGATATTCGCCGCGATTGAGTGACGCCCAGAACGCCTTGTAAGCCTGCGACTCGGCTTCGGCGCGGTGGCAAAACAGGCTGTGATGCTGGCCCACCACTTCGTTGAGCGAGTAGTGCATGGTCTTGAGGAAGTTTTCATTGGCCGAGATGACTTTGCCTTCCGGGGTAAATTCGATCACCGCCATGGAACGGCCAATCGCGGCAAGCATGCTTTCTTCTTCGTGCTCCTTGTACACCCTCGCAGAGATGTCAGTGGCGACTTTGATCACGCTTTTAACCTGACGATCGGGACCGAACACCGGCATGTAACTGGCCTCAAGCCAGATCTCCTTGCCTTTCTTGTTCAGCCGCAAAAAAGTGCCACTGACCGGTTCGCCACGGGCCAGGTCGCGCCACAACTTCGCGTAGGCCTCGCTGCGGAAAAACGTTTCTTCGCAAAAGATTCGGTGATGTTTACCGCGCACTTCGTCGGCGCTGTAACCCATGGCACTGCAAAAATTGTCGTTGGCCTCAAGCACGATGCCTTCCGGGGTGAACTCGATCATCGCCATCGATCGACTCACCGCCGCCAACTTGGCGTTGGACTCGGTCAGTGCACAGCTGAATCGTTGGATTTCCAGCAGGTCAGCCTTGTGATGTAGGTTAAACATGGTCGTATCACCTTCAGCGCGTTTTTTGATTGATGAAAGTTCTTTGGTCTTTCAACCGATCCACCACATCGTTCTATGGAACAGGCACACGCGTTCCTCCACGGGAGGAATTGTCAGGTGATTAATGATGTTCAATCGGAGAGTCCATGCCGCAACACTCTTATCAAGACATCCTTCTCTTGATAGCCCGGGACCGGGCCAGCCCTAACGTTCTCATAAGTAACTCCCTTTACCGGCCAGCTCCTATTTGCTCCGTGTCGGTGCCTTGGGTTGGGCACTCTTGCTGCGCCTACTTCATATGGCGAGCGACATGATTAGCTACGAGTCAGCTTAGTCAGCCACTTCAGGGACGCAAGGCCACTAGTCGGCCAGTATTGAGGACAAAATCGGTTCAGCGAGCATGTCCAGCAATGCCTGCACCGCTGGCGAGGTTTTTTTATCGGGGGCGGCCACCAGGGCGAACTCACGATGGATGTGCGGATGCACGGGCACCACGCGCAAGCCCTGGCGATTGCTTGGCAACGTCATCTCCGGCACCAAGGTGACTCCGATGTTTTCGCGCACCAGGGTGAACGCGCTGCTCCATTCACGGACCTCGACTCGCACATCACTCAACTGCAAACCGGCATCAGCAGCGAGGCTTCGGGCATTGGTTGAACAGCCGCCCGTGGCCAGCACAAAAGGCTGCCCGGCCAACTCCGCAAGGGTCACGCCCTCCTCGTTCGAACGGCGGGCCAGCGGATGACCGCCGGGCAATACCGCCATCCATGCATCGCGACCCAATCGGCCGGCATTGCGTTCGGGCGCAGGGTTCAACACCACGCCGACATCAACCAGCCCGGCCGCGAGCAGGGCTTCCACTTCATCGTCGCTAACCTCCAGCGCCACCACCTGGATGCCGGGATACAGGCGATTAAACCGGCGCAACAGCGGCGGGAGAAAAGTCGCCAGCACCATGGGGAAACTGGCGAGGCGGATAGTCCCGCGTTGGATGTCCCGGGCGGCATCGACGGTGCTGCGAATGGTTTCCAGGGCGCCGAGCATCATGCGCGCCTGCTCGATCACCGGCAGGCCGATGGCCGTTGGCAGGGTCTGGCGATTATCCCGGCTGAACAGCTGAACGCCGAGGGTGTCCTCGATCAACGCCAATGCCTGGCTGGCACCGGACTGGGTCATGCCGACCCGCTCGGCGGCCCGGGTAATGTTGCCGGTGTCCGCCACCGCCACCACCATTCGCCAATGCATCAGATTCATCATGGCAGTAGCTTTCCTTATGGCAGCGCTCTGAAAGATTAATTTTACCGAGGGTGCCGCGCACTATGACACTGGCGCAAATCCCTCACCAGAGCCCTGCCGATGAAGTTGTATTACGCCCCGAACGCCTGCTCCCTGGCGCCGCACATTGTGCTTCGCGAACTGGATTTGCCGTTCGAGTTGATTCGTGTCGATAACCGCACCAAGACCACTGTCGCGGGTGATGACTTCCTGGCGATCAACCCCAAGGGTTACGTCGCCGCCCTACAACTTGAGAACGGAGAGGTGCTGACCGAAGGCCCGGCGATCCTGCAATACCTGGCGGACCTGCGCCCCGAGGCAAATCTGGCGCCGCAGATCGGCACGTTCGAGCGGGTGCGGTTGCAGGAGTGGCTGAACTTTGTCTCGACCGAGATTCATGGTGGCCTGGGTTGGCTGTTTAATGCCGGGTTTCCAGATGAGGTGAAAGCGCTGATCAAGGCGAAGTTGTTCAAGCGCTTGACGGTGCTGAGCGAGACGCTGGAGCGCCAGGCGTATTTGATGGGTGATTTCAGCGTGGCTGATGCGTATTTGTTTACGGTGCTGCGTTGGGCGCCACAGTTTGCGATTGATCTGGGGCAATGGCCGGCGTTGGTAAGGTTTCAGGCCAGGGTTGAGCAGAGGCCAGCCGTCAAGGCTGCGTTGGCAGGTGAATCGGTATCGGTCTGAAGCCCTTCGCGAGCAAGCCCGCTCCCACAGGTAATTTCGGGTGTTCACAAATATTGTGTGCACAGGAGGCCCCTGTGGGAGCGGGCTTGCTCGCGAATGCGGTAGCTCAAACACCGCAAAAACATCAGGAAAAAACTACAAACTCGCACTCACCCTGGTCGCCACCTCCCCCGGCACCCAGGCTTTCCAGATCTGCGGCTGATCGCGCAAAAACGCCTCGGCCACTTGTCGCGGTTGCTGGCGTTTTTCGCTCATCTGCCCCAGCGTCCGGTTCAGCAGATCGATCGGAAAATCGACCTTTTCAAAGAACGCCACCAGGTCCGGATATTGCGCCTTGAACGGCGCGGACACGCCAATCGCCAGGCTCGCCGGCATCGAGCGCGTGCCTTTCGGATTTGGATGATTGGCATCGGCCAGTGTCTTCCAGGCTTCAGCATCGAACGGCGGCTCGTCGAGTTTCACCAGTTTGAAACGGCCCAGCAGCGGCGTCGGCGACCAGTAGTAGAACAGCACCGGTTTGCCTCGACGGATCGACGAAGCGACCTCGGCATCCAGCGCTGCGCCGGAGCCGGTGCGGAAGTTGACGTAGCTGGCGGTCAGGTCATAGGCCTTGAGTTTCTGGCTGTTGACGATCTCTGAGGTCCAGCCGGTCGGGCTGTTGAGGAAACGTCCGCGAGTCGGGTCTTCCGGGTCGCGGAACACGTCCTTGTAACGGGCCAGGTCGGCGACGGATTTCAGCTCCGGCGCCAGCGGTTTGATGCCGCGTTCCGGGTCGCCCTTGATCACGTATTCCGGCACCCACCAACCTTCGGTGGCGCCTTTGACCGTGTCGCCCAAACCAAACACCTTGCCCTCGGCCGAGGCCTTGACCCACGCCGGACTGCGCCCGGCCCACTCTTCGCCGATCACCTGAATGTCGTTCTTGGCCAACGCCGCTTCGAGGCTGACGGTGCTGCCCGGCAACGTGTCGGTCGGGTAGCCGTAACCCTTCTCGACGATCAGCCGCAGGATTTCGGTGATCAGGCTTCCGCTCTCCCACGTGATGTCACCGAAGTGAATCGGTGCAGTTTTTTCGGCTGCCGGAACGTGGCTGGCCACCAGGCTCAGGGCCAGCAGCGAACTGCCGAGCAGGGTTTTGATCGATCTCATGCGGACCTCTGGGTCAAGGGTTGGTTGGCGCTGTGCTGGGCGCACAAGGCGTGGGTGCGGGTCATGTAGACGCTGACCGAGCGCTGGGAAATGCCCAGTTCGGCGGCGATTTGCGGGTAGGTCAGGCCGTCGATGCGGGACATCAGGAACGTCGCCCGGACTTTGCCCGGCAAGCGATCAAGGGTGCGGTCCAGACTGTTCAGGGTTTGCGATAACTGCAGCAAATCCTCAGGCGAACGCCCACCGACGAGGTCGGTTTGCTGCAGTTGTTCAAGGTGTTGGCGCTCCAGATCACGGCGACGCCAGAGCTGATAGACCAGGCGATGGGCGATGGTGGTGAGCAAGGCGCGAGGCTCGCGGATCGGCGTCAGCGCTGGCGACTCGAGCAGTTGCATGAAGGTTTCGGCGGCGATGTCTTCGACACTGGCGTGGGCGCCAAGCTGTCGGCGCAAGTGTGCGCACAGCCACGGGTAATGGGCGCGGAACAATCCGCCCACGTTGTTGCGATGGGAGACATCGGTGCCGGACATAGAGGCTCCAAGGGTTAGGGGTCGCTGAATGTCCGGTGATCCGGTGGCGCGATCCTAGCAAGGAGCCTTATTCTTTAATAATACTTAAAATGCATTTTTATATTCTTTATGGGAATTAAAGATCAAAAGATCGCGGCCTCGTTGCACTCGACAGCTCCTACATTGGAATGCGTTCACCTGTAGGAGCTGTCGAGTGCAACGAGGCTGCGATCTTTTGATCTACCGCAATCGACCATAACCCAATGCCTCGGCTTCCTGTTGATAGTCGAGAACAATCTGATAGTCGCTCTCACCGGCAGGCAGCACGTCTCGCAATCCGAGGATCTCGGCGACGTCGGGCAACTCTTTCAAAGTCTGATTCATTACCCGTCGCAGCTGCTCAGCCTGCTCATCTGTGATGTTGGTGCTTGTGATGAACGGCAAGGTCGGACTGAACGCACTGCGGGCCACGACGCGCAGGCCGGCGACCTCATTGTCGGCATGCCGCGCCAGGTAGGCGAAGGTCACACTGTCGATGGCCGCCAGGTCTGCACGCTCTTCACGCAACCAGCGCAGGCTTTCGCGATGGCTGCCGCTGATGGCGACACTGGAAAAAAACTGTCCGTCGCGATGCAGCGGCGCCAGGCGGTGCCGCAACAGATTCATGCCACTGTTGGAGTCTTCGCCATTGATTACCCCGCGGCTGCCGCGCAGCTCAAGCAGGGTCCGCCGTGGATCATCGGCGCGGCTTAGCAGCAGGCTGCAGTGGTTGCCGCCGTTGCTGTCGGGGAGTTCATAACGCGGCCGGCCGAGGACCCGGACTTTGCCGCGCAAGGCGGTCATCAGCGGGTAGCCGCAGGTTTGGGTCAGCAGCAGATCGGGCGAGAGCCAGAGTTCGGACAGCGACAGGCCTTCGGCGCTCAAACGGGTATGACCCAGATGTTCGAGGATGCGCGAAAGCCAGCGCTCGTTCGCCGCGTGGATCGGCTCGGGGGCGACGTACATCAGGAGTTCGGCGAGGTGTTGTGTCATCGAGATTTTTCCTACTACAAAAATCAAAATGTGGGAGCGGGCTTGCTCGCGAAAGCGGTGTGTCAGTCAATACTGATGTTGCCTGACACGGCCCCTTCGCGAGCAAGCCCGCTCCCACAGGAGACCTCATTCGCAACTAATGAAACGGATGCCTCGGACTATCGATGGCCTTCACGCCATTCTCCCGCCACAACTGCCCATACCCCTGCACCAGAAACCCGCCACTGCGCGCCACCCATTGCTCGCGGCGCGCGCGGTAGGCGCGTGGCAAGTCGTACCAGGGCAAGCCCGGCAAGTCGTGATGCACCAGATGAAAATTGAGGTTCAGGAACAGCCAGCGCCACGGCCAGGCCGCTTCGTTGAGCACGGTGCGTTGCTCGGGTGCGGCGTGCGGACGGTGTTCATAGTAGGAGCGAATCATTGCAACCGACAGCGCCGGCACGCTGATCAGCAACAGGTAATGCCAGACCGGCAGCACGCTGTATCGCGCGATGAACAGCAGCATCAGCAGGGTCAGCGCACCGTGAGTCAGCCACATCAACCACGCCTGCCGCTCACCGCTGATGAGCCGTTGCAGTTCTTCCTTCGCCAGCGCCAGAAGGGCCAGCGGCGCGCCGAGGATGAAGCGCCCGAGCACGGTTTTGTTAAGCCAGTGCAGGCCTTGCTCGAAGAGCGAACTGCCCTGCCACTGCTCGGCGGTCAGGTAACGGCTTTCCGGGTCGCGATCAGGCAAGGTCAGGTCTTCATCGCGGTGATGCAACAAATGGCTGTCGCGATACAGGGTGTAGGGATACCAGACGGCAAACGGTGCGTAGCCGAGGGCTTTGTTCAGCAACGGCCAGCGAGTGGGATGCCCGTGGAGCAATTCGTGCTGCACCGACAACCAGAGCACCACCAGCGGGATCAGCAACAACGTGCTCCACCATAGCCCCAACCGATCACTCGTCAGCACGATGCTGAACCAACCGGCATATACGCCGATCAGCAACAGCCAGGTCGGCCACTCGGTGCGAGCGGTCAGGCGTTGGCGCAGGGATTCGATTTCTTCTCGGTGGGCGGCATCGAAGTAATGGGGCATGGCGTTGCTCAGATCGGGGACCAGTCCCCCTCTGTGCAATGGCGCAGGGAAATCTTGCAGATTATTTGGTTATTTCGACAATTGCCTGTAGGCACCTGTAGGAGCTGTCGAGTGAAACGAGGCTGCGATCTTTTGATCTTGCTTTTAAAAGATCAAGATCGAGATCAAAAGATCGCAGCCTCGTTTCACTCGACAGCTCCTACACAGCTCCTACAGGGAGAACGGGTGCCTGGACCTTAGTGACCGAACACATCCACCTTCTTGGCCTTCTTGTCTGCGCGCTTTTCATCGGCGGTTTTCGCCGGTTTCTTCTTTGCCGCTTTTTTTGAATCCATGCCTTTGGCCATGATACGTACTCCACTCATACGGGATGTGAGATCAGGTATACACCTATCCCCGGCCGCGTGTTCTTTTATAATCGCCCGCTTTGCGCACCGACAGATCAAACCCATGCCAGACACCCAGTACATCCTGCTCGCCGAGCCGTTATGGCCGCTGATGAACAAGTTTTATCGCGCCCACCAATCGTCGATGAAAGCCGTCCGCGAGGCTCAGCTGTGGGTCGCCCGGCGCGATGAGATCATTGGCGCGTTGTGTCTGCGGCCGGTCTCGGGCGGGCATTGGTTGACGGGGTTGTTCGTCGATCCGGCCTGTCGCGAACAAGGGATCGCGGCGGCGTTGATCGCCGAGGCGCTGAAGGACCTTGAAGATCCGGTGTGGCTGTTCTGCCATCCCGACTTGCGTGGCTTCTATGAACGCCAGGGGTTTTCCTTCGATCCACAAATGCCTTACGCCATGACCGAACGCTTGAGCCGTTACGCGCGCAGTAAGCCGATGATTGCCATGGGCCTGGCCAAACAATAGACGTCAGACTGATGGAGATCCCCTGTGGGAGCGGGCTTGCTCGCGAAAGCGGTGTATCAGCTGGCATCAATGCTGAATGACACACCGCATTCGCGAGCAAGCCCGCTCCCACATTGGGTTGTGGTGTTTTCGGGTTAGTCGTCGGCGTTCGGATCGAGATCCGGGAACATCACTTCGGTGAACCCGAACTTGCTGAAGTCGGTAATCCGCGACGGGTACAACCGGCCGATCAGGTGATCGCATTCATGCTGCACCACCCGCGCATGGAAGCCCTCGGCGATCCGCACAATCGGTTGCCCCTTGGGATCAAACCCTTCGTAGCGAATCTGCTGATAACGATCCACCGCACCACGCAGGCCGGGCACTGACAGGCACCCTTCAAAGCCCTCTTCCATCAGCGGGCTCAACGGCGTGATCAGCGGATTGATCAGGATGGTCTGCGGCACCGCTTCAGCGTCCGGGTAGCGTTCGCTGTGCTCGAACCCAAAGATCACCAGTTGCAGGTCGACACCGATCTGCGGCGCAGCCAGGCCAACACCGCCGACGCTTTCCATGGTCTGGAACATGTCGTCGATCAGTTGCCACAGTTCAGGGCTGTCGAACATTTCAGCCGGGACTGGCGGAGCTATGCGCAGCAGGCGTTCATCGCCCATTTTCAGGATTTCACGGATCATTTGGTGACTTCGTCAGTGGTGGGCTTGATCGAGTGATCCCGACCCAGTCCCGAAACGTGTTGTTTGGGTTCTTCGTGGTCGAGTTCGCCGGGGACTTTTTCGCCATCATTCTTGCCCTCGGACGACATGTGCTCGATCACCGCATTCATCTCCGCACCGAGCAACAGCACCGCGGCCGAAATATAGAAATAGAGCAACAGCACGATGATCGCGCCGATACTGCCATACATGGCGTTGTAGTTGGCGAACTCCTTGACGTACAGACCGAAGCCCACGGAAGCGAGGATCCACACCACCACCGCCAGCACCGAGCCCGGGGTGATAAAACGAAACTCCTGTTTGACGTCGGGCATGACGTAATAAATCAGTGCCACGGCCACCATCAGCAAAATCACCACCACTGGCCAGCGAACGATGGTCCACAGGGTCACGATGAAATCTTCCATGCCGACTTGCGCGGCAATCCAGCCCATCAGCTGCGGCCCGAGCACCATCAGCGCGGCGGCGATCAGCAGCATGCCGGCGATGCCGACCGTATAGATAATCGACAGCGGAAAGCGCTTCCAGGCGGGCCGGCCTTCGACCACGTCGTAGGCGGCGTTCATCGCGCTCATCATCAGCCGCACACCGGCAGACGCGGTCCACAGGGCAATCACGATACCAATCGACAGCAAGCCACCCTTGGACTGCTGGAGCTGGTCGATCACCGGGTTCACTTGTTCCAGCGCCTGGGGCGGCAGGACCAGTTCCGATTGCAGGCGCAGCCAGGAGAAGAAGTCCGGCAGGTGCAGGAAACCGATCAGCGCGATGAGAAAAAGAATGAAGGGAAACAGCGAAAACAGCATTTGATAGGCCAATGCCGAGGCATAGGTCGACATCTCGTCGTCGACGAACTCGGTGACCGTGCGCACCATGACACGGTGCAGGCGCAAGCCTTTCATGTGGGGGAAAAACATTAGCGTCTCCTTTCGCCGCAAGATTGGGTTGAAGTCGAGGCGACTCAGGGGCCGTTTTCTACATCAAAGTAGCCTACTTGGCGACTTTGAAACAATTTCCGTGCGCAAGTTCAGGCTGACACAAAAACGGCCATCCGTGGATGGCCGTTCATGTTGCTTATCAAAGGCCAAATCAAGCCTTGTCGACGCCTTTCTTGATCGCGTCCTTGGCCTTGCCCACCGCTTGCTGGGCCTCGCCTTTCCTTTCCTGCACGACGCCTTCGGCGCGCATTTTGTCGTTACCGGTGGCCTTGCCGACGCCTTGCTTGACGTTGCCGGCGGCTTCGTTGGCCATGCCTTTTACTTTATCGCCAGTGCTGCTCATGGTGTTTCTCCTGTGAACAATTGAACGAGAAAAGTCGTTACACAAGGATTGACCGAGGGCGTTTGCGCGGAGTTTCATTTATTTTCAGCCGTACATTTCATCGTTCAGTGCAGATCAGGCTTTATGTTTGCCGACCAACCCCCGAGAATGCGCAACGTATTCAGGCCATGGCGCTGAAGATCCAATCCCGTAGGAATGTTATGAAACTCGATAAAAAGCAGGCCATTGCCCGCAGAAACCAGGAACTTGGCGGTGCTGTGCTTGGCGTCAACAACTGCCATTTCACCGAACTGAACCGCAACCGCAACATCTGGTGGTTCGATATCCCGGTGGCGCGCCTGGCCATTGGTCAGTACGAATGGGTTCACCTGCTGATGCACACGCCGGATACCGACGAACTGCTGCACCTGAAAGTGCCGACGGTGTTCCTGCGCGAGAAGCTTGAAGGCCTGGTGGTGCGCAACGAAGGCAAGCGCAAAGCCGCTTTGAGCCTGGAGCTGAGCGCGGACAAGGATTCGTACCTGCAGGACATGCGCCCGGCGGGCACCAACGTCAATTTCGCGCCGTTTCGCCTCTAAGCCAAAGGCAAAATCAAACGCTTCGCGAGCAAGCCCGCTCCCACATTTAACCGCGTTCCTCCAGACAGAATGCGATCGAATGTGGGAGCGGGCTTGCTCGCGAAGGCGACCTGACAGGCAACGAAGACCTACCAGATGAGCAAAAAAAGCCCCGCATCTCCGCGGGGCTTTTTGTGGGTTACGCGCCGACTTTCTTGGCGTTGATCTTTTTCAGCTCTTCGTCGCGCAACTCACGACGCAGGATCTTGCCGACGTTGGTGGTCGGCAGCGCATCGCGGAACTCCACGGAGCGCGGGACCTTGTAGCCGGTCACGTTCGCACGCATGTGTTCCATCACCTGCTCCTTGGTCAACGTCACGCCCGGTTTGGCGACGATGAAGATCTTGATCGCCTCGCCCGATTTCTCGTCCGGCACGCCGATGGCCGCGCATTGCAGCACGCCCGGCAGAGTCGCCAGCACGTCTTCCAGTTCGTTCGGGTAAACGTTGAAACCGGAGACCAGGATCATGTCTTTCTTGCGGTCGACAATACGCATGTAGCCGTCAGGCTGGATCACCGCGATGTCACCGGTCTTCAACCAGCCTTCGCTGTCGAGCATTTCATCGGTGGCGTCCTGACGCTGCCAGTAGCCCTTCATCACTTGCGGACCTTTCACACACAATTCGCCGATTTCGCCTAACGGCTGCTCAACGCCGGCATCGTCGATGACTTTGCACACGGTCGACGGAACCGGAATACCGATGGTGCCGATCTGGATGTGCTGGATCGGGTTCACCGTGGCCACGGGGCTGGTTTCGGTCATGCCGTAACCTTCGCAGATGGCGCAACCGGTGACCGCTTTCCAGCGCTCGGCCGCGGCCAGTTGCAGGGCCATGCCGCCGGACAAGGTGACTTTCAATGCGGAGAAATCCAGCTTGCGGAACGCTTCGTTGTTGCACAGCGCCACAAACAAAGTGTTGAGGCCGACGAAACCGCTGAACTTCCACTTCGACAGTTCCTTGACCATCGCCGTCAAATCGCGCGGGTTGCTGATCAGGATGTTGTGGTTGCCGATCAGCATCATCGCCATGCAATGAAAGGTGAAGGCATAGATGTGGTACAGCGGCAGCGGCGTGATCAGGATCTCGCAACCTTCATTAAGGTTGGAACCCATCAGCGCCTTGCACTGCAGCATGTTGGCGACGAGGTTGCGATGGGTCAACATCGCGCCCTTGGCCACGCCGGTGGTGCCGCCGGTGTATTGCAGCACGGCAACGTCGCTGCTGGCCGGGTTGGCTTCCGCCACTGGCTGGCCGTGGCCCTTGCTCAGCACGTCGTTGAACTTGATGGCCTTGGGCAAGTGATACGCCGGGACCATCTTCTTCACGTACTTGATGACGCTGTTGACCAGCAGGCGCTTGAGCGGTGGCAGCAGGTCGGCCACTTCCGTGACGATCACGTGCTTGACGCCGGTTTTCGGCACCACGGTCTCGGCCAGATGCGCCATGTTGGCCAGGCAGACCAGGGCTTTGGCACCGGAGTCGTTGAATTGGTGTTCCATTTCCCGCGCGGTGTACAGCGGGTTGGTGTTGACCACGATCAGCCCGGCGCGAATGGCACCGAATACGGCTACCGGGTACTGCAACACGTTGGGCAGTTGCACGGCGATTCGATCGCCCGGCTGCAAGTCGGTATGCTGTTGCAGGTAAGCGGCAAAGGCACCGGACAATTCGTACAGTTCACCGTAGGTGATTGTCTTGCCCAGGTTGCTGAATGCCGGTTTGTCGGCGAAGCGTTGGCAGGATCGTTTCAACACTGCCTGAATATTCGGATACTCGTCTGGATTGATCTCGGCAGCAATCCCGGCAGGGTACTTATCCTTCCAAAAGTCTTCGTTCATGGAAGCCCACTCCTCAGCAACGCGAATTCAGCACCGCATTTGATGCGATTATTATTGGTGTGTGTTTGTTGGTGAATCCAGTGCTTTCATAAGCCCGAGAAGTCACAAAGCGCGCCGAGAGTAGCAGCTTTGCCAAGGGTCGACTAGAGCCAAAAGCGGCCTCTATGGTCACAATTGTGACTCAAGAATTGCTAGCAGTCATTTTAGAGCAAAGATTCTATAGCACTCTGAAAGCCCCGTATTTTGGGACTTCCCTTAAAAGCATCGCGGGCAAGCCTCGCTCCTACAGGTTCGATGGTGTTCACCAAAACCGGCGAACAACACAAAACCTGTAGGAGCGAGGCTTGCCCGCGAACGCGCAAAGCGCGGGCATTCAACGCCTATGCAATATCCCGCAACTCCCGCCGCAGAATCTTGCCCACCGGCGTCATCGGCAACGACTCACGCAACACAATGTGCTTGGGCACTTTGTACGCCGTGAAGTTTTCCTTGCAGTACGCCTTCAGCTCTTCAAGGCTGACCCCCGATTCGCGGGCCACCACAAACAACTTCACAGCCTCCCCCGAACGCTCGTCCGGCACGCCGATCACCGCGCAGTTGGCGACTTTCGGGTGAGCCATCACGATGTCTTCGATCTCGTTCGGGTACACGTTGAAACCCGAGACGATGATCATGTCTTTCTTGCGATCGACGATGCGCACAAAACCGTCCGGGTCGATCACCGCGATGTCGCCGGACTTAAACCAGCCCTCGGCATCCAGCACCTCGGCGGTGGCTTCCGGTTTCTGCCAGTAGCCCTTCATGATCTGCGGGCCCTTGATGCACAGTTCGCCGCGTTCGCCCAAGGGCTGCTCGACGCCTTCATCGTTGATCACTTTCAGCGTGGTGCCCGGCACTGGCAGGCCGACCGTGCCGATCCGCGATTTGTCGCCGTACGGGTTGGTGCAAGCCACCGGCGACGTTTCGGTCAGGCCGTAACCTTCGGTGATGCGGCACCCGGTGAGCTGCTCCCAACGCTCCGCGGTAGCCTTGACCAGCGCGGTGCCGCCGGAGTTGGTGAGTTTGAGGCTGGAGAAATCCAGGGTCTTGAAATCAGGGTGATCCATCAGCGCAACGAACAGCGTATTGAGCCCCAGCAACGCCGAGAACCGCCAGTTCTTCAGCTCCTTGATGAAGCCGCCGATGTCGCGAGGATTAGTGATCAGCACGTTGTGGTTTCCGGTCACCATCATGCACATGCAGTTCGCCGTGAACGCATAGATGTGATACAGCGGCAGCGGCGCGATCATCACTTCCTGACCTTCGCGCAGCAGTGGCTGACCGTCGTTGCCGAACTGCCCGAGGCACGCCCGCGCCTGCTGCATGTTCGCCACCAGGTTGCCGTGGGTCAGCATCGCGCCCTTGGCCAGGCCGGTGGTGCCGCCGGTGTATTGCAACACCGCGATGTCGTCGAGGCCGACTTTCAGCGGCTTGATGCCCAGGCCCCGGCCCAGACGCAGCGCGCTCTTGAAGGAAATCGCCTGGGGCAAGGAATAGGCAGGGACCATCTTCTTCACCTTGCTGACCATGGTGTTGACCAGCCAGCCCTTGGCGCTGGGCATCAGGTCGCCCATTTTCGCTTCGATCAGGTACTGGATGTCGGTGTCGGGCAGCACTTCCTGGACCTTCTGCCCGAACACGTTCAGGTACACCAGCGCCCGGGCGCCGGAGTCCTTGAACTGATGACGCATTTCCCGCGCGGTGTACAGCGGGTTGGTGTTGACCACGATCAGCCCGGCGCGCAAGGCACCGAACACGGCAATCGGGTAATGCAGGACGTTGGGCATCTGCACCGCAATGCGATCCCCCGGCACCAGGTCGGTGTGAGCTTGCAGGTAACCGGCGAACGCCAGGCTGTAGCGTTCCAGTTCGGCGTAGGTCAGGGTCACGCCCATGTTGCTGAACGCCGGGCGATCAGCGAATTTCTTGCAGGAACGCTCGAACACCTCAAGCACCGACTTATAGGCTCCAAGGTCAATATCCAGGGGCACGCCGGCCGGGCGTTTGTCATTCCAGAAATCAGGTTGCATTGTTCTTGTCCTCTTTACCTGAGCCTATCCGGGCCACTTTTCTCTTCGTTAAGAACAAGAAGTGAAAAAGCGGAGCTTCACGGACACTAGCAGCTATGGCGAATCAGGCAAATATGCCAACGGGCGTCATTGACCGTGTGAATCTTGCTGCAGCGGCGTGGCCTGATCAGACGGGAGCGAAAGGATGCGCTATACAATGCATCGTGCCTGTGACCCATCCATGCAAAGGAATCGCCATGATCCACGACACTTTCTGGCTGACCGCGAGTGACCGCAGCCGCCTCTACGTCAACCAGTGGCTGCCCGATCCGCCTTTGAAAGCGGTGATCCTGCTGGCCCATGGCATGGCTGAACACAGTGGTCGCTACGCCCGTCTGGCGGAGAAATTCTGCGAGCAGGGTTACGGCGTCTACGCGCCGGACCTGCGTGGACATGGCAAAACTGCCGAAAACGGGACACTCGGCCATTTCGCCGATGACGATGGCTGGTGCAAAGTGGTCGGCGACCTGGCCAGCCTCAACCAACACATCGGCCAGCAACATCCCGGTGTGCCGATCGTGCTGCTCGGCCACAGCATGGGCAGCTACATCGCCCAGGCCTATTTGCTGCACCACAGCGCCAGCCTGCATGGCGCGGTGCTCAGCGGTTCGAACTTCCAGCCCATCGCGCTTTATCGCGCAGCGCGACAAATCGCCCGGCTAGAACGTCTGCGCCAGGGCGGCAAGGGTCGCAGTGCGCTGATCGAGTGGCTGTCGTTCGGCTCGTTCAACAAGAAATTCAAACCGGTGCGCACGCGATTCGACTGGCTCAGCCGGGATCCGGCGGAAGTCGATCTGTACGCCAACGACCCGCTCTGCGGCTTTCGTTGCACCAATCAGTTGTGGATCGATTTGCTTGGCGGCTTGCAGCAAATCAGCAAAGCGTCCAATCTCGCTCAGATCGATCCGGGCCTGCCGCTGTTGGTGATTGGCGGTGAATGTGATCCGGTGAGCGAAGGCAAGCGTCTGAACGATCTGGCCCAAGCGCTGCGCGCGGCCGGCAGCCAGAACCTGCAACTGACTATTTACCCGCAGGCACGGCATGAACTGTTCAACGAGAGCAACCGCGATGAAGTGATCAATGACGTGTTGAACTGGATCGCCCAGGCGCTGAGCCACCGCCGGCCACCCAGATCGGAATAGTTTTTTTGTGGATTTTTTATTTGTCACAGGAATTGAAACAGATGACCCAGGTTACCAACACCCCTTACGAAGCCCTCGAAGTCGGCCAGACCGCCAGCTACAGCAAGACGGTCGAAGAGCGCGACATTCAGTTGTTCGCCGCGATGTCCGGTGACCACAACCCGGTGCACCTGGACGCCGAATACGCCGCGAGCACCATGTTCAAGGAACGCATCGCCCACGGTATGTTCAGCGGTGCACTGATCAGCGCGGCCGTTGCCTGTGAGTTGCCTGGGCCGGGGACTATTTATATCGGTCAGCAGATGAGCTTTCAGAAGCCGGTGAAGATTGGCGACACCCTGACCGTGCGCCTGGAAATCCTCGAGAAACTGCCGAAGTTTCGTGTGCGGATTGCCACTCGCGTGTTTAACCAGCGCGATGAATTGGTGGTGGATGGCGAGGCCGAGATTCTGGCGCCGCGCAAGCAGCAGACCGTGACGTTGACTACCCTGCCAGCGATCAGCATCGGCTGATTGCCCTTAAAAGATCGCAGCCTCGTTGCACTCGACAGCTCCTACAAGGTTTTGTGTACACCTGTAGGAGCTGTCGAGTGAAACGAGGCTGCGATCTTTTGATCTTAATCCCCCTCCTGCACCTGCACACTCGCCGTCATCCCCGAACTCAAATTCATCCCCTCCGGCAACTGATCAATCTTGATCCGCACCGGAATCCGCTGCGCCAGCCTCACCCAGTTGAACGTCGGTTCCACCTCCGCCAATAACTGCCCGTCCGGCGTGGTATTGCGATCGGTAATCCCGCGGCTGATGCTTTCTACATGCCCGTCCAGCGCTTCCCCCGCGCTCATCAACCAGACCTTCACCGGATCGCCCACCCGAATCCGCGACAACTTGGTTTCCTCGAAATACGCCTGCACATAGAACGTCGAATCATCGATCAACGCCATCACCGGCTGCCCGGCATTCACGTAATTGCCTTGGGCCAGGCGCAGGTTAGTGATGTGGCCGCTGCGAGGCGCATGGACCTGACTGCGCGCCAGATTGAGTTCAGCGACCTTGGCTTCCGCTTGAGCTTCACGCAATTCACCACGGGCGATGCCGGCGTTGATTTGCGCGTTCTCGCGCAGTTCGGCACTGATCGCTTGCGGCCCGAGACTGGCGCGGCGACTGGCTTCGCGTTCACGCAGATTGAGTTGTTGCTGGCGGGTCTGCACCACCGCCTGGGCCTTCTCCAGCGCCGCTTCGAAACGATCACGATCGATGCTCAGCAACAGATCGCCGGCCTTGACCGGCTGGTTATCGAACGCCTTCAGCTCACGCACCCAACCCGAGACGTCCGGGGCGATCACCACCACGTCGGCGCGGATTCGCGCGTCCCGGGTCCAGGGCGTGAGCATGTAGTACTGCCACAAATGGAAACCGGCAAAAATCGCCACCGCCACCAGGCACAGGGTTATCGCGACACGTACGGGGGTACGCATTTTTTACTCCTTATAAAGGTCCGAGGACGACGGTGATCAGGGTCAATACACAGACGTACAAGGCGCAATCAAACAATGCTTCGTGCCAGATCCAGCGGCCGACCGGCGTCAGGCGCAACAGCATGCGCAAAGCTCCGGTGACGAGCAGCGCCAGCAGCACATAAATCAGAAACGGACTGAGCAGCACGCCGCCCACCGACCACTCACGCAAGCCCATGGCTTTGCTCCTGTTGACGGCACCAGGCGCGCCAGCTGCTTTGCAATTGCAGCACCGCGCCCTGGGCCAGTTTTACGGCATCGCTGGGCGGCAATGCGTACAAGGTTTTCAAGAAGTCTTCGCTGGGCTGCTTCAACGCATCGGCGAAGTTGCCCGCAGGACCTTGTTCGAGGACTTTTTCCAACTGTTCGAGATACCGCCGTTGAGGCGCGCTGACGGGCACTTGCGCCACTGCCAGGCTCAAACGCAGATGCAGCAATTCATCACCGATATCGAGGCCAAGCAAACCGTCATCCCAGCGACTGCGCGCCGGTTCCGGCAGTTCAGGATAGTGCCGCGCCAGTTGCAGCAAACGGTCGGCCATACGCCCGCCAAACCAGCTTTCGGCACCGCGTAGATTGCGTCGGGTCAGCCGCACCAGATCGTCGAGCGTCGCCGCCAGCAAGCGCCGGCCATGCCACGCCGGGTTACGCAGGATCAGCAAATGAAACGCCAGCACCGCCGCGCCGACACCGACCACCATCGCCTGGGCACTGTTGAAGAACGTGGCGACGTCGAACTTCATCGCGTTCAACGGCGACACCAGCACGATGAAGTGCAGACAGAACGAAGTGGCTGTGGCGCCGATCTGCGGCTTGGCCATGCCCAGCGCACCGAAAAACAACGGCACGCCCATGCCCATGCAGAGCAACGCAAAACCGCTCCATTGCGGCAGCAAAATCTGCCCGACGAAAAACGCCGTCGGAATCGCCAGAAAAATCCCCCGCATGAAACTCATACCGATCTGCGCGCCGTTCTCGCGACTGGCAAACAGGCTGCACACCACGCACGTCAGCACCAGGGCGCCCGACGCGGCGGGCCAGGCCGTCGCCAGCCAGAAGCACGACACCACCAGAAACGCCAAGGCACTGCGCGCACCGAACACCAGCGCCAATGACAGGTCACGGTGCGGCGTCAGCGTGCGTGGCGGATCCACCGTTTCGCGGCCCTCCTCCACCGCTTTCAACGCCGCAGTGGCCGCCATTGCGGTATCGAGCAGCAAGGTGAAACGGGCCAGGCAGTAACTCTGCGCGGAGCTGATGTGCGGATCGTGGGACGCATCGAGCAACCTCGGCCGCAACGCTTGCAGGGTCGCGGTATCGGCACCGCTGAGCGCGGCCTGAACCTCGGTCATCCAGGGCTGCAGTTGCTTGGCTTCCTGGGGTTCCAATTGCTTCCACTGACGGCGCACCGAACGGGCGATGCGCAGCAGCATCAAGAGCTTCTGACTCAAACCGCTGATGGCACGCGCGCGCTGCCGACCGAGGCCACCTTCAAACCAGGCATGTTCGCGCTGGGCATCGACAGCGACAATTCGCCCGAGGATTTCCAGCAGGCCTTTACGCGCCTGAGCATCGCCGGCCAGGGTGGCACGCGCCGCATTCATCCCGCTGTTCCAGGCGGCTTGAGCTTGATCCGCCAGTTGCCGCTCGACCCGCATCGGCCAAATCAATGCACTGGCCGCCGTGGCGCAGAGGATGCCCAGACAGATTTCCGTGCAGCGCGCCACGGCCTGGTCGAACACCGTCAGCGGATGAGTGATGGCCGGCAACGCGATGATCGCCACCGTGTAACCGGCCAGCACAAATGAATAGGACCAGGCGCTGCGCAACAGCGTCGAACTCGCCGTACACAGCCCGAGCCACAACGCCAATGCCAGTAGAAACAGCCAGGGCGTCTGGGCGAACAACCCCATGAACACCACCGACATGATCGTTCCGACCAGCGTACCCAGCAGCCGCGCCAACCCCTTCTGCACCACCATTCCGGACAACGGCTGAGCGACGATGAACGCCGTCATCAGCGCCCAGGCGGGTTGCTCCAGGCCCCAGCGCAACGCCAGCCACAGCGCCAGGCCGCCGCCGATCAGGGTCTTGATCGCAAACTGTAGTGCACGGCGGTCAGGCGCAAACAAGGCCTGTAAAGTGATAGGCACGAAAAACACTCTTGAAAGGACGATTTAACGATAGTCGGGTTCAGCACCCATCCATCAAAACATCGCAATCAATGTAGGAGCTGTCGAATGAAACGAGGCTGCGATCTTTTGATCTTGATCTTTTTAAAAGCAAGATCAAAAGATCGCAGCCTCGTTTCACTCGACAGCTCCTACAGGGGTTGGTTCATGGATAAACGCCAGGCACAAAAAAACGCCAGACTGGCTGGCGTTTTTGACAGGCTACGAACGCTTAAGAGCGAGCGCGAGCCTGGTTACGCAGAGCTTTTACCTGATCGTGATTGCGTTGCACGCCGTGGTACTGACGTTCAACCAGGTCACGAATGCCCACCAGGTTGTGCTTGTTGATTTTTTCCATGGCTTCTTTGTAAGCCTTCAGCGCATGGTCTTCGCCGCGTTCGGCTTCGTTCAACACGGCTTCTTCGTCCTTGCCGGTGAACATTGCTTTCACGTCGACCCAGCGACGGTGCAGGTCACCGCTGACGCTGGTGGAAGTTTCCGGATCGCCACCCATCGAACGCACGGCGCTCTGGAGTTCGGCAGCCGCCGACGCGCAATCAGCCGAGCGTTGCACGAACAGGGTTTTGAGTTCAGGGTGTTTGATGTCTTCAGCGCAAGTCTTGAACCCTTCCTGACCGTCTTTGCTGGTTTCAATCAGGTCGTTGAGTACAGAGATCGCTTCTTTATTAATGTCGGTCATTTTTCAATTCCTTGCGGGTTGATGAAAGATGCAATAGGTATTGCACCCTGCATGCCAGCTTTGAACCGATAATTTATTCCTTATATTTCAATTACTTAACTTTAACGCCAAAATCTGTATCCGCTTTTTTTGCATGAACTGTCAATTGGCCTGCATGCAGAATGCCTGTATTTTTCCAGCCTGATGAATCAAGACGACCGATAGATGAACCCTGAAAAGCTTGAACTGTTGATCACCCGGGAAATGCCCTTCGGCAAATACAAGGGCCGGATCATTGCCGACCTGCCTGGCCAATACCTGAACTGGTTCGCCCGCGAAGGTTTCCCGCATGGCGAATTGGGCGGTTTACTGGCCCTGATGCAGGAGATTGATCACAACGGTCTGTCAGACCTGCTCGAACCGCTGCGCGCCAAACACGGCAAACCTGCCCCACGCCACTGAAATCGCACAAGAACCGAGTAGCTCATGCCCGATAACACCCGTCGCGCCCGTGATGAACAATTCTGGAAGACCTTTGCCGACCGCTACTCGGTCGAACCCGGGCCCATCAACCTGGAAAACGGCTATTTCGGGCGAATGTCGCGCACCGTGGTCGAGGAGTATCAGCGCAACATCGATTTGATCAATCGCAGCAACTCGGTGCATGTGCGCCAGCGTTTTGAACAGGTCGAAAGCCTCGAGATCAGGGCACAGCTCGCCAGCCTGATCAATGTTCCAGCCGAAGCCGTGGCCCTCACCCGCAACGCCTCGGACGGTTTGCAATCGCTGATCCGCAACTACAATCGTCTTCAACCGGGCGATCAGGTGCTGATTTGCGATCTGGAGTACGACACGGTCAAAGGCGCGATGCGTTGGCTGGCCCGGCATCGCGGCGTGGAAGTGATTGAAATCGACCACGCCCACCCCGCAACTTTCGACAGTTTGCTAACCACCTATCGCGACGCCTTCGTGCGTTATCCAAAACTCAAATTGATGGCCCTGACCCACGTTACCCATCGCACCGGATTGGTCATGCCGGTGCAGGCCATTGCTGCCGCCGCGAAGGAACACGGCATCGACGTGATTCTTGATGGCGCGCATGCCTTGGGCCAGATCGAGTTCAATCTGGATGAACTGGGCATCTCTTTCGCCGGTTTCAACCTGCATAAATGGATCGGCGCGCCTCTGACACTGGGCTTCATTTACATTGCCCCTGAGCGCCTGGCCGACATCGACCCGGACATGGGCGAGATGCATTTCCCGGTCACCGATATTCGCGCGCGCACGCCGTACAGCACACCGAACATCCCGGCGCTGCTGACGCTGCCGCTGGTGTTCGAGGAGCATCTCGCCATGGGCGGTGTCGCCGCCAAGAGCACACGGCTCAACTACCTGCGCAACCGGTGGGTCAATGCGGTTCGCGAGCTACCGGGAATCGATGTCATGACACCCGATGATCCGCGACTGTATTGCGGCATTACCTCGATGCGCTTTACCCGGCATCCCGATCAACAGGCGATGGTCGAGCGGCTGCTCAGCGACTACAACCTGTTCACCGTGATGCGCAGCGGCGCGGCGAGTGGGCCGTGTATTCGCATTACACCCGGGCTCACCACCACCGCAGCCGACATGGATCTGCTGGCCCGGGCGCTGACCGAGCTGCGCTGACGTCATACCGTGTATTTGTCGAAGTCCTCCGGTTTGATTTGTGTTGAAGCGGCGAACGTGTCGATACCGATGGTCGTGTGCCCGAAAAAGCCGTCCTCGTTCGAGTCTCGACCGAGGGGGTGGACCGTTAATGTCGAGGCTTCACCGCCCTGATGCAGATAATGAACGTCTTCGTTGTTGGCCAGCGGCGAGGCGGATCGGCCGCCGTACTCCCGGGTGTTGAGCACCGAACGCGAGGCGGGTTCGGGAAAGTACAGCTGACCGACCCAGGCGACGTGTCGCTCGTCGAGAAAGTTGTTGCCGGACGTGATGCGCACGGCGACATGGATGTGCAAGGCGCGACCGGCATAGAACCCCGGATAGATAGTGGTAAACCGCACCACGCCCTTTTTGTCGGTGAATTGCCCGCCACGCAGATAGGTGTCGTCGTCGGTGCGCGGGACCGAGCCGATGTCACCGTCATCGACTTCCTTGTCCGGATTGATCTTGCTCCAGCCCGAATAGGCACCTCGCGCGTTGCAATGCCAGATATCGACCAAGGCCCCGGTCACAGGCTGGCCGGTCATGGCATCGACAATTGTCAGTCGTAGCACCAGGGGAATGCCATCGGCACTTTCACTGATGTTGCGCCGTATCAGTTTCGGATTGCGGAAAAACGGGCCGGCGATTTGCTCGGGAGACAGCAGGTAAACCGGTGGTGTGGGTGCAACTGAGGTGTAGTCGTCCATGACGTTCTCTCTTCCATAAGATGAACGCAGGTTAGCGCTGGTTGAACGACGAGATGCGGTAACTATGTATCGCGTGATGTCCCTGTAGGAGCGAGGCTTGCCCGCGAAGACGCCAGATCAGTCACCTTCAATGCTGACTGTACCGACGCTTTCGCGAGCAAGCCTCGCTCCTACAGGGGAATTCATCAGGCAAAAAAAAACGGTGCACCGACCAAGCGCACCGTAAAGCCGTAGAACACACAACGAAGTGTTTGGTAAAGCCGATATCAGTCCAGCAGCGCCAAAGCCTCGGCGGTGCATTCCTGAATGCGGGCCCAGTCGCCGTTCTTGATCCACTCCGGATCAAGCATCCAGCTACCGCCCACGCACATCACGTTTTTCAACGCCATGTAGCTCTTGATGTTGGCCGGGCTGACGCCGCCAGTCGGGCAGAATTTCACCTCACCGAACGGGCCGCCGAGGGCCTTGATGGCCGCAACGCCACCGCTGACTTCCGCCGGGAACAGTTTGAAGCGGCGATAGCCCAGGCCATAGCCTTCCATGATGCCGGACGCGTTGCTGATGCCGGGCAACAGCGGGATCGGGCTGTCGACACTGGCTTCGAGCAGGTCACGGGTGATACCCGGCGTGACGATGAACTGCGAACCGGCTGCTTCGGCAGCGGCAAGCATGTTGCGATCCAGCACGGTACCGGCACCGGTCACCAACTCCGGACGCTGCTCACGCAGAATCTGGATTGCCCTGAGACCGAACTGCGAACGCAGGGTCACTTCCAGGGCGGTCAGGCCACCGGCAGCCAGGGCGTCGGCCAGCGGCAGGACGTCCTGTTCGCGAGCGATGGTGATGACCGGCAGGATCCGCGCCTTGGCGCAGAGGCTGTCGATCAGGGCAACTTTGTCCGCCATGGAAACGGTCGGGGATGTGATTGTCATAGCGGCTGATCCTTGGCTCATGGGCACCAGTAAATCTCTAACGTAGGTTGCAGAAACGCGCGAATCGGCATGGCGGCGACATCGTCACCGGCCAATGCGGCACTCAGGGTGGTCAGCTTGGACTGACCGGAAATCGATAGAACGGTGGTCTTGGCCGAGGCCAGCAGCGCACGACTCATGGTCAGGCGCTGATGCGGCACGGTCGGTGCCAGCATCGGGTAGCAACGACGGGTGCCGTCGGCTTTCAAGGCGTCGGCCAGGTTCGGGCTGTTCGGGAACAGAGAGGCCGTGTGGCCGTCGTCGCCCATGCCGAGAATCAGCACGTCGATCGGCGGCAACTCGGCGAGCAAGCGGTCGGCCTGCTCGGCGGCCAGCTCAAGGTTCGCGGTGGCGCTGTACAGGCTCAGAAACTGAGCCTTGGCCGCCGGGCCTTGCAGCAGATAACGCTTGAGCAGGCCGGCATTGCTGTCGGCATGCTCGACCGGCACCCAACGCTCGTCGGCGAGGGTGACGACGACCTTGGACCAGTCCAGTTTCTGCTTCGCCAGGTTCTGGAAAAACGCCACCGGGCTACGGCCACCGGAGACCACCAGCGTCGCGCTGCCGCGAGCGTCGATGGCGTCACTCAGTTGCTTGGCCACGTTGAGCGCCAAACCATCGGCCAACAGCACCGGGCTCTTGAACTCATGGGCGCTGACGCCCTGAGGCAGTTTCAAATCAGATATCGCCATACCACGACCTCCCATCCCGCGTGATCAGAGCAATGGAGCTCATCGGTCCCCAGGACCCGGCCGCGTACGGCTTGGGCGCATCACCGGATTTTTTCCACCCGGCGATCAACTGGTCACACCACTTCCACGCGGCTTCGATTTCATCTTTACGGACAAACAGGTTCTGATTGCCGCGCATCACTTCCAGCAACAAACGCTCGTAGGCATCGGGGATCCGTGCGCTACGCCAGGTGTCGGAAAAATTCAGCTGCAACGGACCGCTGCGCAGCTGCATGCCCTTGTCCAGGCCTTGTTCTTTGGTCATCACGCGCAAGGAAATGCCTTCGTCCGGTTGCAGACGGATGATCAACTTGTTGCTGATCTGCAGGCGCTGCTCGGGGGCGAAGATGTAGTGCGACGGTTCCTTGAAGTGGATGACGATCTGCGACAGCTTCTGCGGCATGCGCTTGCCGGTGCGCAGGTAAAACGGCACGCCGGCCCAGCGCCAGTTGCGAATGTCCGCACGCAGGGCGACGAAGGTTTCGGTGTCGCTTTGGGTGTTCGAATTCGGCTCTTCCAGATAGCCAGGCACCGGTTTGCCTTCGCTGTAGCCGGCGATGTACTGGCCGCGCACCACTTGCGTGGTCAGGCCTTCCGGGCTGATCGGCGCCAGGGCTTTGAGCACTTTGACTTTCTCGTCACGGATGCTGTCGGCGGACAGGTCGGCCGGCGGGTCCATGGCGATCAGGCAGAGCAGTTGCAGCAGGTGATTCTGGATCATGTCCCGCAGCTGACCGGCCTTGTCGAAGTAACCCCAGCGACCTTCGATCCCGACCTTCTCGGCCACGGTGATTTCCACGTGGGAGATGTAATTCTGGTTCCACTGGGTTTCGAACAGGCTGTTGGCGAAGCGCAGGGCGATCAGGTTCTGGACGGTCTCTTTGCCCAGGTAGTGGTCGATGCGGTAGGTGCGGTTCTCCGGGAAGAACTGCGCCACGGCATCGTTGACCTTGCGCGAGGATTCCAGGTCCGAACCGATGGGTTTTTCCAGCACGACGCGGGTGTTTTCGGTCAGGCCGACCTTCGACAGGTTCTCGCAGATTGCGCCGTAAACGGCGGCCGGCGTGGCGAAGTAGGCGATCACACGCTGGGCGCTGCCGGCCATTTCGGCCAGGGCGACGTAATCGTCAGCCTTGAGGAAGTCGACATGCAGGTAGCTCAAACGGGCCAGGAAGCGTTCGACCACAGCTTCGTCCAGCTCTTTGGCACCCACGTAACGGCGCAGCTCTGAAGCGATGAACGCCAGGTGCTCCTGCTCGCTGCCCGGCTCACGGGCCAGCGCGATAATGCGCGTATCCTCGTGCAAGAGGCCTGCGCCATCGAGTTGATAAAGGGCAGGAAACAGTTTGCGCAAGGCCAGATCGCCGAGGGCGCCGAACAAGGCAAAGGTGCACGGTTCAACCGTAATCGAAGGCATGATGTTTGTTCTTTTATCAAGTTAAGCTACAAATACCTTTTTTCAAGGCATCACTCAAGGGAAAATGTAGTAATAACCACAACATTTTCGCAAAATACAGATTCCGAGTGGTGGTCGGTCGGAGCCATCAGTAGGATAGGCCACCGTTACGGGCCGTATCAAAGGCCCAATTTGCATAGCCGAACGCTTATTTGCGCTGCTGACCTAAGGAACATGAAATGGACCGCGTGCGAAATTTACTGGAACAGATCCAGAATCGCCTTGAAGACCTGAACAAGGCAGAACGCAAAGTCGCCGAAGTGATCCTGCAAAACCCACAGCAGGCCACCCGGTTCAGCATCGCCGCCCTCGCCCAGGCTTCAAAGGTCAGCGAGCCGACGGTCAACCGTTTCTGCCGTTCGTTCGGCGTCAGCGGCTACCCGGAACTCAAGCTTCAGTTGGCCCAGAGCCTGGCCAGTGGCGCGGCGTATGTCAGCCGTGCGGTCGAAGCCGATGACAATCCCGAGGCGTACACCAAGAAGATTTTCGGCAGCGCCATCGCGTCACTGGACAGTGCCTTGCAGGCACTGGACCCGAATCTGATCAGCCGCGCCGTCGACCTGTTGATCCAGGCCCGGCAGATCCACTTCTTCGGCCTCGGTGCCTCGGCCCCGGTGGCGCTGGATGCGCAGCACAAGTTCTTCCGTTTCAACCTCGCCGTTACCGCCCATGCCGACGTGCTGATGCAACGCATGATTGCGTCGGTGGCGCACACCGGCGAGCTGTTCGTGATCATTTCCTACACCGGCCGCACCCGCGAACTGGTGGAAGTGGCGCGCATCGCCCGGGAAAACGGTGCTTCGGTGCTGGGCCTGACGGCCGAAGGTTCACCGTTGGCCAAAGCCAGTACCTTGAGCCTGAACATTCCGCTGCCGGAAGACACCGACATCTATATGCCGATGACGTCGCGGATCATTCAGCTGACCGTGCTGGATGTGCTGGCCACCGGCATGACCTTGCGCCGGGGCGTGGATTTCCAGCCGCATTTGCGCAAGATCAAAGAGAGCTTGAATGCGAGCCGGTATCCGGTTGGGGATGAGTTTAATTAATCAGGTTGAGTTATTTGTCGCCTGGTAAGTCGCCTTCGCGAGCAAGCCCGCTCCCACATTTGGAACGCATTCCCCTGTGGGAGCGGGCTTGCTCGCGAAGGCGCCAGCCGCAACACAGAAAATCTTGAGCTAAAGCCCAACCCTTGCCTGCAAACTCAAATGCGCCTTCTGCCCCGGCGCCAGGCTCAAGCTGTCTGTCCCGCCACTCGCCGCTTCAACACACACAAATTCTGAAATCTCGTTCCAGCTCACCCCCAGCAACGGCCGCGAGCCCGGATGCCAGACCACCGTGTCCGCATGGTCACCGGTGTCGATGCACAATTCCCGCTGCCAGGCGTGGTCCTTGAGCTGCAATTCTCCGTCATGCTGGAACACTCGCTGACACCCGCCTTCGACTCTCAACTCGCCTTCCTGATGACAAATCTGACGGTTCAACTGATCGTAACCCTGCGCCCCATCGAGCCCAGACAGCGCTATCTCGCCGACATCACCAATACGCCAATAGGCATGCAACGCCTGACTCAATTGGCACGGCAGGCTGTCTTGATGCTCAGTGCTCAGACGCAGATCCATGCGCTCTCCAAGGTGTGCGTGCAGGTCCACTTGCCAGTCGCAGAGCTGAAGTTGCCAATGCAGGCGCACGCCATCGTCGTCATGGCTGCTGTCGAGCAGCTTCCAGTCGATCAACCGTGCCCAGCCATGGGAAGGCCAGGCGTTTTCGCTCGGATGACGGCCATACCACGGCCAGCACACTGGCACGCCACCACGAATCGCACCGACCTGCGGCCACTTCGCCGCGCACCAGAGCCAGGGTTTCTGGCCGGTGGGCTGGAAGTGCAGCAACTGTGCGCCCTGACGACTGAACACCGCCTGACACAGCGGATGGTCGATCACCAGCACGTCGCGCTTCTGATAGCGCTCCCACGCAAACACCGGACGTTCGCGCAAGGATTTGAAGAAGCGTTGTAGCGGATGCTCATGCATGTGCCACGGTCCTGAAAATCACTCGGGGTGCGCCGCCCCAAAAAAAAGCGGACAGCCAAGGCTGTCCGCAAAAATGCGCACATAGAGAGGAGCTTATCGCAACAGCGTTAGAACACCGACTGAATTTTCAGGCCGGCCACCAGCGCGTTGTCGACTTCATCCACACCGCCCGGGTGAGTGATGTATTGCAGGTTGGGACGCACGGTCAGCCAGTTGGTGACGTGGAAACCGTAGTTGATTTCGTAGTTGTACTCAGTGTTACGCAGCGGCGCGAACAGCGGGTCCTGATAGTCAGTGACATTGTTGGAGGCGTTGACCAACTCAGAGTTTTTCTTCACGTCATCGTTGACATGGATACGGGCGGCACCAATGCCGAAGTCATCCTTCGGACGCGCATCGAACGGGCCCTTGTACACCAGCATCAGCGACTGGTAGTTGTCGACGAAGTTGGTGTCCTTGTCGTGGAAGGTGGCGTTGGCAGCGATGTTCAGGCCGCGGGATTTGTCACCGTTGTGGCTGGTGAGTTGTTGTTGCGCCACGAACCAGTAGCCGGATTTGCTATCGTGACTGCGATAGGCGTTGCCGCTGGTGGCCGCATCATTGCCGTTGGCATCTTCGCGGACGTCATCGGCATTGGCCGTGCTTTTGTAGTAACCGACACGGTATTCGCCCGGCAGGTTGCCAGGGTTAGGCAGCCAGACCAGTTCGACCGGCAACACGGTGCCTTTGGTACCACTGCCGCTGAGCTTGAAGCCGTTACCGTGCTCCAGTTGCGACGGGTTCTGGTTGTACGCACCGATCTGCGCATACCACTCAGGCGAGATGTTGTACTTCACGCGGATCGCGGCCTGGCTGATCGGCCAGTTGTACCAGATGTTGGTCGCCCAGTTACCCACCTGGGAACCGCAGAAGGCCAGGTTCTGGAACTCGCAAGGGAAGGTGTTGAAGTCTTCGCCTTCGCCGAAGTAACCGGCCTTGACGTCCAGCTTGCCGTCGAGGAACTGGTGCTTGATCCACAACTGGGTCAGACGGACCATGTGGCCACGGCCGTAGACTTCCTGGGAGGAACTCAAGGTGCCGGCACGCGGATCGCCGACACGGTCATTGGAGATGTTTTCACCGTTACGGTTGGTGAACTGGACCTTGGCCTGGGTGTTATCCCAGCCCCACAATTTTTGCAGGTCGAGTGCCACGCCCAGGCCAAACTGGTCGGCGTAACGCGCAGTCTTGTCGTTGTTGTAGCCGCCGTGAAGGTTCCCACCCACTTCACCGACGTAGTCCATCTTGATGTCGATACCTTGCTCGATCAGCTTGGTCCGCTCGCCACCCCAATCGCCGGTCATCCATTCGGAATCGGCGCTGAACGCGTCAGCCGCGTGCACACTACCGGCCAGCATCATGGCCGCAACGGCGGACAACTGGCAGATAAGCTGAGCGTTGTTGTTCTTCTTCATCCCTACATCCTCGTTTTATTGTTATTAACTGTTTTTATCTAACGCGGTTACATCAGGTGCGGAGAGCGACAGGCCGCTCACCGCATATCCCCCCCTGCAGGAGCCAGGCTTGCCGGCGAAGGCGTCCCTGAAATCGCCTTCGCCGGCAAGCCTGGCTCCTACAGTTTTTGATCTTCAGCGGCCTTTGAATTGGGCGACGTTGGCGCTGTGGCTCTCGGCTTTTGGCTGACCAGCCACCCCCAGGCGTTCACCGGTCTTGGCGTCAAACAACAGCACTTTCGATGGATCGAATTGCAGGGTCAGGGTTTCGCCCACGCCCGGCGCAACGTCCGGCGCCAGGCGGCAGCAGACTTTGGTTTCGTTGAGATTGACGAACACCAGGGTGTCGGGACCGGTCGGTTCGGTGACCTGGACTTCGGCGCGAATGGTCGGCAAACCGTTCGGCTCGCTGCCCGCCAGCACGATCTGCTCCGGACGCAGACCAAGGATCACTTCGCGATCTTCCAGACCAGCGTCCTGCATGCCCAACGGCAATTCGCAACGTGCCTGGCCGCTGTCGAGCAGCGCGAGCAGGCGACCTTCCTTGCGTTGCAAACGCAGCGGAATGAAGTTCATCGGCGGCGAACCGATGAAGCTCGCCACGAACAGGTTGGCCGGGTTGTTGTAGATGTCTTTCGGCGTACCGAACTGCTGGATGATCCCGTCCTTCATCACCGCCACCTTGTCGCCCAGAGTCATCGCTTCGATCTGGTCGTGGGTCACGTAGACCGTGGTGGTTTTCAGGCGCTGGTGCATCAGTTTCATTTCGGTGCGCATCTCGACGCGCAGCTTGGCGTCGAGGTTGGACAGCGGTTCGTCGAACAGGTAAATCTTCGGCCGACGCGCCAGGGCACGGCCCATCGCCACGCGCTGTTGCTGGCCACCGGAGAGCTGGCCGGGCTTGCGATTGAGCAGGTGTTCGATCTGCAGCAGCTTGGCCACCCGCGCCACTTCCGCTTCGATATCGGCGGCGGGCATTTTGCGGATCTTCAAGCCGAAGGCGATGTTTTCGCGCACGCTCATGGTCGGGTACAGCGCGTAGGACTGGAACACCATGGCGATGTCGCGGTCTTTCGGGCTCATGCCGCTGACGTCCTGGTCACCGATCATGATCGCGCCGCCGGTGATGGTCTCCAGGCCGGCGATGCAATTCATCAGGGTCGACTTGCCGCAACCCGAAGGTCCGACGAGGATCAGGAACTCACCGTCCTTGATCGACAGTTCGATGTTCTTGAGGGTGTCCGGCAGGCCGGGGCCATAAGTCTTGTTTACATTGCGAAGTTCGAGCGTAGCCATGATTACCCCTTGACTGCGCCGGCCGTCAGCCCGCGCACGAAATACTTGCCTGCGACCACATAGACCAGCAGGGTCGGCAGCCCGGCGATCATCGCCGCCGCCATATCAACGTTGTATTCCTTGGCCCCGGTACTGGTGTTGACCAAGTTGTTCAACGCCACCGTAATGGGTTGCGAGTCACCGCTGGAGAACACCACGCCGAACAGGAAGTCGTTCCAGATCTGGGTGAACTGCCAGATCAGGCAGACCATGATGATCGGGGTGGACATCGGCAGGATGATCAAGCGGAAGATGGTGAAGAAACCTGCGCCATCGAGCCGCGCGGCTTTCACCAGCGCATCGGGAACGCTGACGTAGTAGTTACGGAAGAACAGCGTGGTGAACGCCAGGCCGTAGACCACGTGCACGAACACCAGGCCCGTGGTGGTGCTCGCCAGGCCCATCTTGCCGAGGGTGAACGAGGCTGGCAGCAGGACGGTCTGGAACGGCAGGAAGCAACCGAACAACAGCAAACCGAAGAACAACTGCGAGCCACGGAAGCGCCACATCGACAGCACATAGCCGTTCAGCGCCCCAATCGCGGTGGAGATCAGCACCGCCGGAACGGTGATCTTGATCGAGTTCCAGAAGTACCCGTCCACCGTGCCCCAGGCCTTGACCCAGCCGATGCCGCTGACCACGGTCGGCCAGCTCAGCAGGTTGCCGGAGTTGATGTCTTCGGGCGTCTTGAAGCTGGTCAACAGCATGACCACCAGCGGTATCAGGTACAGAAACACAGCAAAAATCAGCACGCCGTAGATCGCGATGCGACTTAGGCTGATGGAGGGTTTGGCAGAGAAACTAGTCATGGCGCTTGGTCCTCAGCTCGGAGTACAGGTAAGGCACGATGATTGCGAGAATCGCACCGAGCATCAGAATCGCACTGGCCGAACCCATGCCCATCTGGCCGCGGCTGAAGGTGAAGGAATACATGAACATCGCAGGCAGGTCGGAGGAGTAACCCGGGCCACCGGCCGTCATTGCCGCCACCAGGTCGAAACTCTTGATCGCGATGTGAGCCAGGATCATCACGGCGCTGAAGAACACCGGGCGCAGGCTCGGCAACACCACTTTCAGGTAAATGCGCGGCATGCTCGCGCCGTCGATCTGGGCGGCACGGATGATCGATTGATCAACGCCACGCAGGCCGGCGAGGAACATCGCCATGATGAAGCCCGAGGCTTGCCATACGGCAGCGATCACCAGGCAATACACCACGCGATCCGGGTCGATCAGCCAGTCCAGGCGAAAGCCTTCCCAGCCCCAGTCCCGCAACAATTTGTCCAGGCCCATGCCCGGGTTGAGCAGCCATTTCCAGGCCGTACCGGTGACGATCATCGAGAGCGCCATCGGGTACAGGTAAATGGTGCGGATGAAACCTTCGCGACGAATGCGCTGATCAAGAAACACCGCCAGCAGCACACCGATCACCAGGGTGATGCCGATGAACATGCCGCCGAACACGGCCAGGTTCTTGCTCGCTACCCACCAACGGTCGTTGTCGAACAGCCGCTGATACTGCGCCAGGCCCGCCCATTTGTAAGTCGGCAGGAAGGTTGACGTGGTGAACGACAGGATGAACGTCCACAGGATATAGCCATAGAAGCCCACCAGGACGATGAACATGCTGGGCGCCAGCACCAGTTTCGGGAGCCAGCGCTGCAGTGCATCGAACGGCGAGGCCTTGCTGAACACAGCAACAGAACTCATGGGAAGATCCCGTACGAAGAAAAAGGATTACAAGCGCGTTCCCTTGTGTGGGAGCGGGCTTGCTCGCGAAGGCGTCGTGTCAGTTGATACATCTGCTTCCTGACACACCGCTTTCGCGAGCAAGCCCGCTCCCACAGGGGGGCTGCGCGGCTAACGGTTACTTGGCAGCTTTAACCGCGGTACCCAGTTGTTTGGCGGCAGTCGCCGGATCGGCTTTCGGGTCGTTGATGAAGTTGGTCACCACATCAAAGAACGCGCCCTGTACCGCCAGCGTGGTCGCCATGTTGTGCGCCATGCTCGGCTGCAGGCCGCCGGACTTGGCGTCCGCCAGGAAGTCCTTGGCAGCGGTCTGGGCGCAGGAGTCGAAACCGTACTTGCCCATGTCGCTCAGCATGTCGTTTCGAACCGGGATCGAACCCTTGTTGATGCTGAAGACTTTCTGGAAGTTCTCACCCAGCACGATCTTGGCAATGTCCTGCTGAGCCGCAGCAGTGCCCGCGTCTTTCTGCTTGAACACCGCCAGGGAGTCGATGTTGTAGGTGAAGGCCTTGTCGGTGCCCGGGAACGCTACGCACTCGTAGTCCTTGCCGGCGACTTTCTTGGCGGCAGTCCATTCGGACTTGGCCCAGTCACCCATGATCTGCATACCGGCCTTGCCGTTGATGACTTTGGCCGCTTCCAGGTTCCAGTCCTGGCCTTTGCCGTCGGCGTCCATGTAGGTCGCGACTTTCTTCAGTTCGGTCAGCGCCTTGACCATTTCAGGACCGGTCAGGGTGGCGTTGTCCAGGTCGACCAGGGCTTTCTTGTAGCCGTCGACGCCCATGACCGAAAGGACCACCGCTTCGAACACGGTGCTGTCCTGCCAAGGCTGGCCGCCGTGGGCAAGGGCGATGAAGCCCGCTTTCTTCAGCTTGTCACCGGCCGCGTAGAACTCTTCAAGGGTGGTGGGCGCTTTTTCGATGCCAGCCTTCTTGAAGACTTCCGGGTTGATCCACAGCCAGTTGACGCGGTGAATGTTCACCGGCACGGCCACGTAGTCACCTTCGTACTTCACGGTGTCGGAGACTTTCTTGTCGAGCAGGCTGTCCCACTTCTCGGACTTGGCGGCGTCTTTCAAGACGTCGGTGTCGAGCAGACCGGTAGACGCCCATTCCTGGATGTCCGGACCCTTTATCTGCGCTACGCCCGGCGGGTTACCGGCAACGGCGCGGCTCTTGAGTACGGTCATGGCTGTAGCACCGCCACCACCGGCGACTGCGCCGTCCTTCCAGGTGAAACCGTCTTTTTCGACTTGGGCCTTGAGGACATCGACAGCGGCTTTTTCGCCACCGGAGGTCCACCAGTGAACGACTTCTACCGAACCTTTGGAATCGGCGGCAAGCGCACTGACAGGGAATGCAGAGATAGGGAGCAATGAGGCAAGAGAAATGACAGTAGCGAGGCGAGAAATCGCATTCATCTAGAATTACCTTTCTTGTTGTTATGCATGCAAGTCTGGTGCTTGCGCTGCACGGATTTTAAACAGGAGTTATCCCTTCGCAGGTAACGAAGGGACGCTTGAATGTCACCACATGGTTACACAGGAGCGCTCTGGGACAACTGCCCCAAGGCAGTCGCCATGCTCGGCGCCAACGGCAGGCGCGGAATCAGGACGGCTTGCCAGGCGTGATACAGATCGGGTTTGCCGGCCCAGATATCGGCGCTCGGGCGGTTTTGCGGGTCGAGTTCATGGTGCCAACTGCCATCGCAACGATCGATGAAATGACTGTCACAGAATTCCCAGAACTGTCGGTACCAGGTTTCGTATTGTTCATCGCCGGTGCGTTTCAGCAGCGCACTGGCGGCGGCGCTGGCTTCGCAATGGGTCCAGTGCAAACGATGGCGAACCACCGCGCGGTTGTCCCAATCGAGGGTGTAGACAATCCCCGGCGCCCCATCAATATTCCAGCCATGACGGCAATTGTGATCGAAGAGTTTTTGCGCGTCGGTGGCCAGCCAACCTGGCGTGAGCATGCCGGCCTGGACCCGCGCGGCTTCGAGGTGCAGCAACAGCCGCGCCCATTCGAAACCGTGGCCCGGCGTGGTGCCGTAAGGGCGGAATCCATCGGCCGGATTGTCGTGGTTGTACTCGCGCAGCGGTTGCCAGTCGCGATCGAAATGCTCGACCACCAGGTAGTCGTTGGCGGCGGCGTGACCGTGAATCACCCGCTCGACAATGCGTTGAGCGCGGACCAGCCAACGGTGGTCGTCGGTGACATCTGCCAGGGCGAGAAAGGCTTCGGTGGCGTGCATGTTGCTGTTGGCGCCGCGGTAGGCTTCTTCAGCGCTCCAGTCGCGGTCGAAGGATTCGCGCATTGCGCCCTCCTCCTCGCTCCAGAAATGCGTGTCGATGATGTTGATCGCGTCATCGAGCAACGCTTGTGCGCCGGGACGCTGCGCGACCACGGCGGAACTGGCGGCCAGCGCAACGAAGGCATGCAGGTAAGCGGCCTTGCCGGTGTTGTCATCGCGATGATGGGCCACTGCAAACCAGCCACCGTGTTCGGCATCGCGCAACGGGCCGCTGAGTGCCTGGATGCCGTGATCGACAAGCTCGGCAAACCCCGGCAAGCCCTGGATGTGCGCCATGGCGAAGCTGTGGGTCATGCGTGCGGTGTTCATGGTTTCGGCGTGGGCGCTGGCTGGGAGCCGGCCCTTTTCATCGAGATTGCCGAAGCCTTCGGCAAGCTTTGAAGCCTTGGCAAATGCGAGCAGACGCAAGCCTTCGGCAGCGAGCCATTGCTGATGGGCAGGTGCGTTGAGCCAACTGCTGAACGCAGGTTGGAAGGTGTCCATGGGGTGCCTTTTTTGTTGTTTTGACTGCGGGCAGTCTAAACAACGGGCGGCGGCGGGCTTGTAACGAAGGGGGCGAGTTATGTCACCAGCTTGTGACATTTACTGAGTGATGCGTTGAAAGATCTGACGTCTTCGCGAGCAAACCCGCTCCCACATTGGATTTGTGTACGGCGCAAATCCAATGTGGGAGCGGGCTTGCTCGCGAAGAACGATAACGCGACCTGACTAATCAACACTACGAGGCAATTGCAACGTCACCCGCAACCCGCCCTCACGCAGATTCTGCAGGCTGACTTCACCGCCATGGCTATGGGCAATGTTGCGCGCAATCCCCAACCCCAAGCCATAACCCTGCTGCTGCCCGGCCAGGCGGAAGTGCGGTTCGAACACCTGCTCCATCCGTTGCTCCGGCACGCCCGGTCCTTCGTCATCGACGTGCAGGATGAAGGCGCTTTCGTCGTCATCGATATGCAAATGCGCGTTCTGCCCATACTTCAACGCGTTGTCGATCAGGTTGCCGATGCAGCGCTTGAGCGCCAGCGGTTTGCCCGGATACGCCGCCAGCGCCCGACCCTGCTGGGTCACGCGGCCATTGCCGTTGGGCGCCAGGTACGGTTCCACCAGACAGTCGAGCACATGGTTGAGGTCCACCGGCTCGATGTTTTCGTGAATGTCGGTGTCTTTCACACATTGCAGCGCACCCTTGACCAGCAGCTCCAGCTCATCCAGATCGCGGCCGAACTTGGCTTGCAGCTGCTCGTCTTCAAGCAACTCCACCCGCAGTCGCAAGCGAGTAATCGGTGTGCGCAAATCGTGGGAAATCGCGCTGAACAACTGACTGCGTTCGGTCAGGTAACGGCTGATGCGTTCGCGCATCGCATTGAACGCGCGCCCCACTTCCACCACTTCACTGCCGCCGCCTTCGGCCACTGGCTCGACTTCAGCACCGAGGGACATGTCCCGCGCCGCCCGTGCCAGACGCTTGAGCGGACGACTCTGCCAATGCACCAGCAAGCCAATGAACAGCAACAAGAAGCCGCTGGTGAGGACGATAAACCAGACCTGTTGCGCCGGCAGGCCTTGCTCTTCAAGACTGGTGTAGGGCTCGGGCAACAGCGACGCGATGTACAGCCACTCGCCCGGCGCCATCTGGATTTGCGTGACCAGCACCGGCGGGTTCACCGGTTCCAGCGTGAGCGCGTAATGCGCCCAGGAGCGCGGCAATTCATCGAGTTTCAGCCCGCTGTTGAAGATCCGCAGGTCTTCGGGGCTGACGAAGGTCACCGAGATGTCCGTGTCTTGCCCGAGGGACTCGCGCAACACTTGGTCCACTGCCTTGAGTACGGCTTCTTTGCGCGGGGTGATCGGCAGCACCTCCATGCCCAAGGGCTTGTCGTTGAGAGTCACCACGAACCGGGTGCCGCCCATGCTGCGCAATTGGTCGAGCACCAATGGCCGGAACGCGACCGGCAACGAGCGGAAATAACTGACGCTGGCGGTCATCGAATGCGCCAGGCTGCGGGCGCTGGTGACCAGGCCTTCCAGCTGCGTGGCGCGCAGTTGCGAGACCCAGATCACGCTCGACAACGCCTGCGCGAACAGCACCGCCAACAGGGTCAGCAGCAGCATGCGCCCGAGCAGCGAACGCGGCACCGGCACGCGGGCGGCGAGCTGGCGGAGAAACTCAGTGGCCATTGCTGGCAACCACATTGGCAGCCAGTTGGTAGCCGCTGCCACGCACGGTACGGATCAGCCGCGGCGGTTTTTCGGTATCGCGCAGACGCTGGCGCAAACGGCTGACCGCCATGTCGACGATGCGATCCAGCGGCATCAGGTCACGACCACGGGTGGCGTTGCCGATGGTGTCGCGGTCGAGGATTTCCTGCGGGTGATCGAGGAACAGTTTCAGCAGCGCAAAATCGGCGCCGGAGAGAATCACTTCTTCGCCGTCGATGTGAAACAACCGGTGGCTGACCATGTCCAGCCGCCAGTCGTCGAACGCCAGCACTTCCCCGCCGGAACGCTCCTGACCGAACTGGGCGCGGCGCAACAAGGCCTTGATGCGCGCCTGCAATTCACGGGGGCTGAAGGGTTTGCCGAGGTAGTCGTCAGCGCCCAGTTCCAGGCCGATGACGCGGTCGGCTTCATCGGAGCTGGCGGTGAGCATGATGATCGGCACTTGGGCCTGACGCGGGTGCTGGCGGATCCAGCGGCAGAGGCTGAAACCGTCTTCGTCCGGCAGCATCACGTCGAGGATCACCAGATCGCTCGGTGCTTCGTTCATGGCTTGGCGAAAGCCTGCACCATCGGGTGTGGTGCGGACCTGGAAACCGGCGCGGGTCAGGTAGGTGTCCAGCAACTCGCGTATCTCTTGATCGTCATCGACCAACAAAATCGACTTGTTGACTGAGCTCACGGGGCGGCGTCCTTGTTGTTTGAATTGGGCGGATTATGCCTTAAGCACCGATTTTACAAACACTGTAGATCCCATGTGGGAGCGGGCTTGCTCGCGAAGGGGCCATCACATCCAACATCATCGTTGACTGATACACCGCTTTCGCGAGCAAGCCCGCTCCCACATTTTGATTGCATTTCACGCCTGATCGAGCGCCACACCCGCACCCATCAACCCGGAATACGGCGCCGTCACCAGCCACACCGGGATGCCTTTGAAGTAATCGCTCATGCAACCCTTGTCAGCAAAGCACCGGGCAAAACCGCTCTCGACGAAGAAATCGGCAAACCGCGGAATCACCCCACCCACGATGTACACGCCACCGCGTCCACCCGTGGTCAGCACGTTATTGCCGGCCACACGGCCGAGCCAGCAGCAGAACTGCTCCAGCACTTCCAAGGCAGTCGGATCACCCGCCAAACCGGCCGCCGTGATCGATTCCGGGGTATCAAGCACCGGCTCATGCCCGTCGACCGCACAAATCGCCCGGTAAACCCGAGGCAAACCGCTGCCGCTCAACGCGGTTTCAGCGCTGACATGCCCGATCTCGTTGAAGATGTGCTGCCACAGTTGAGTTTCACGCGGACTGCTCAGGGGCAAATCAACGTGACCGCCCTCCCCCGGCAACGCGGCGAAACGGCCTTCGCCCAAGTCCAGCAAAGTGCCAACGCCCAGGCCCGTACCGGGACCGATCACCACCGCCGGCCGCAACGGTTCCGGGGTGCCTTCGCAAACAACGCGAAACTCGTCCGGCTGCAAGCGGGTCATGCCCAGCGCCATCGCCGAGAAATCATTGACCAGCAACAGTTGATCGACCTGCAAGGTCTTGCAAAAACCTTTGCGACTGAGCCGCCAGTGATTGTTGGTGAACTTGAATTCGTCACCGCTCACCGGGCCGGCTACCGACAGGCACACCGAGCCGATAGAGCCCGGCGCCAGGCCAAGCCCGCTCAGGTAGAGGGCAATCGCCTCTTCCGGGCTGGCGTGGTCGGCCGTCGCCAGCACCTGGATCGCTTCCAGTTGCTGGTTTTTCCACAACGCGAAACGTGCGTTGGTCCCACCGATGTCACCGACCAAAGCCAGTTTCAATTAAGCGTCTCCAGGGCAGAAGTAAAGGCGCTGGCGCCCTGCTCTGCGGAGCTGAAGGCCATGCGCATGAAACCAAACAGTTCGCGACCGCTGCCAATGTTATTGCCCAACAGGCCTTTGGCCGGGGTGCGCGCTGCGAATTCGGCGGCGTCCACCTTAAGCTCCAGGGTGCCTTTGACGCCATCGACGCGGATGATATCGCCCTCTTGCACTCGCGCAAGAGCGCCGCCGACATAAGCTTCGGGGCTGACATGAATCGCCGCCGGGATTTTCCCCGATGCGCCGGACATGCGCCCGTCCGTGACCAACGCCACTTTGAAGCCGCGATCCTGCAGCACGCCGAGGAACGGCGTCATCTTGTGCAGCTCAGGCATGCCATTGGAGCGCGGGCCCTGGAAGCGCATCACCGCGACAAAATCCTTCTCCAGCAAACCGGCCTTGAACGCGTCGGCTAAATCCTGCTGATCCTGGAACACCATCGCTGGCGCTTCGACGATCTGGTTTTCCAGAGCGACAGCGGAAACCTTCATGACGCCACGACCGAGGTTGCCTTCCATCACACGCAGGCCGCCTTCTGGCGAGAACGCGCGCGCGACCGGGCGCAGGATGGTTTCGTCGAGGCTTTCAATCGGGCCTTCGCGCCAGACCAGTTCGCCGTTTTCGAGGAACGGTTCCATGGTGTAGCGGCTCAAGCCGTGGCCCAGCACCGTGTTGACGTTTTCGTGGAGCAAGCCTGCTTCCAGCAGTTCGCGGATCAGGAACGACATGCCGCCCGCCGCCTGGAAGTGGTTGATATCGGCTTTGCCGTTCGGGTAGACGTGGCTCAGGGTCGGCACGACTTCGGAGAGGTCGGCCATGTCCTGCCAGGTCAGTTGAATGCCCGCCGCCATGGCGATGGCCGGCATGTGCAAGGTGTGGTTGGTCGAGCCGCCGGTGGCGTGCAGCGCCACGATGGAGTTGACCAGCGAGCGCTCGTCGACGATTTCGCCGATCGGCATGAAGTCGCCGTTCTGCTTGGTCAGGCGCGTGACCTGATGCGCGGCTTCGCGGGTCAGGGCATCGCGCAACGGCGTGTTCGGGTTGACGAAAGAAGCGCCCGGCAAATGCAGGCCCATGACTTCCATCAGCAACTGGTTGGTGTTGGCGGTGCCGTAGAAAGTGCAGGTGCCGGGGCTGTGGTAGGACTTCATTTCCGATTCCAGCAGCTCTTCGCGGCTGGCCTTGCCTTCGGCGTAGCGCTGGCGCACATCGGCTTTCTGCTTGTTGGAAATGCCCGAGACCATCGGCCCGCCCGGGACGAAGATCGTCGGCAGATGACCGAAACGCAGCGCGCCCATCATCAGGCCCGGCACGATCTTGTCGCAGATGCCGAGCATCAGCGCGCCATCGAACATGTTGTGGGACAGCGCCACGGCGGTGGACAGCGCTATCACTTCGCGGCTCGGCAGGCTCAATTCCATGCCTGGCTCGCCTTGGGTCACGCCATCGCACATCGCTGGAGTGCCGCCGGCGAACTGGCCGACGGAGCCGATTTCGCGCAGGGCTTTTTTGATCTGTTCAGGAAAGACTTCGTACGGCTGATGCGCCGAGAGCATGTCGTTATATGACGAAACAATCGCAATGTTGGCGGAGTTCATCATCCGCAGACTGTGCTTGTCTTCGGTGCCGCAACCGGCCACGCCGTGGGCGAAGTTGGCGCATTGCAGCTTGCCGCGCATCGGACCGTCGCTGGCTGCATCGCGAATGAGCGCAAGGTAAGCCTCACGGGTTGCACGGCTGCGGGCGATAAGCCGTTCGGTGACCTCAATTACGCGGGGATGCATGTGTAGAACTCCAGGCTAACGGATGTGGCGACCTGATTGTCTATGCTGAACAAGAGCCGGTGTCGATGGGATGACAGACGGTTTTCTTGATCGGTCGGACCAGTTGATTCAGGTCACTCGTTGTAGATTGAACAAAATATTGCCATTAAAAAGGCTTGTTTTCTATTTTTATGCGAATAATCTTGTAATTCCAACAACAAAACGACGGCGGCCCTGTTAAATGACTCTTCGAATCGCAATCAATGGTTTTGGCCGAATTGGCCGCAACGTCCTCCGCGCACTGTATACCCAAGGCTATCGCCAAGACCTGCAGATCGTAGCCATCAATGATCTGGGCGACAGCGCGATGAACGCTCATCTGCTCAAGTACGACACTGTTCACGGCACGTTCGACGCCGATGTCCAGCACGATCAGGAAAGCCTGACCGTCAACGGCGACCGCATTGCCGTCAGCGCCATTCGCAACCCGGCCGACCTGCCCTGGGCCGCGGAAAAAATTGATGTCGTGTTCGAATGCACCGGTTTGTTCACCGACCGTGCCAAAGCCGCCGCGCATATTACGGCCGGCGCGCGCAAAGTGATCATCTCGGCACCGGCCAAAGGCGCCGACGCCACCGTGGTGTACGGGGTCAACCACGACATCCTGCGCCAATCGCACCAGATCATTTCCAACGCGTCGTGCACCACCAACTGCCTGGCCCCGGTGGCCCAAGTGCTGCACCGCGAGCTGGGCATCGAAAGCGGTCTGATGACCACGATCCACGCCTACACCAACGACCAGAACCTGACCGACGTCTACCACACCGACCCGTACCGTGCTCGTTCGGCCACCCAGAACATGATCCCGAGCAAGACCGGCGCCGCTGAAGCGGTTGGCCTGGTGCTGCCGGAACTGGCGGGCAAACTGACCGGCATGGCCGTGCGTGTTCCGGTGATCAACGTGTCGCTGGTGGACCTGACCGTGCAGCTCAAGCGCGAAGCGTCGGCCGACGAAGTCAACGCGCTGCTCAAGGAAGCCAGCCAACACTCGAAGATTCTCGGCTACAACACCCTGCCGCTGGTTTCCAGCGACTTCAACCACAACCCGCTGTCGTCGATCTTCGACGCCAACCACACCAAGTCCAGCGGCAAGCTGCTCAAGGTACTGGCCTGGTACGACAACGAATGGGGCTTCTCCAACCGCATGCTCGATAACTGCCTGGCGCTGTGCAACGCTGAATAAGCGCTGTGGTAGCTGTGTAGGAGGTCTGTAGGAGCGGTGTAGGAGCTGTCGAGTGAAACGAGGCTGCGATCTTTTGATCTTGTTCTTAAAAAATCAAAGTCAAAAGATCGCAGCCTCGTTTCACTCGACAGCTCCTACACAGCTCCTACACAGCTCCTGCACAGCGCCTACAGGTCGAATGACGTCTGGAGCAGCATTGATGATCGGTATCAGCTTCACGCAAAAGACCATGGCGGCGCGCAAGCGTATCGCCCTGGTCGCCCATGACCACTGCAAGGTGTTTTTGCTGGACTGGGCCGAGCGGCAGAAAGACAGGCTCGCGCAACATGAACTGGTCGCCACCGGCACCACGGGTTTGTTATTGCAACAACGCCTGGATCTGCCGGTGGAAAGCATGATCAGCGGCCCCTTGGGCGGCGACCAGCAACTCGGTGCGCGCATCGCCGAGCAACGGGTCGACCTGCTGGTGTTCTTCTGGGACCCGTTCGAACCGCAGCCACACGACCCGGACATCAAGGCGTTGCTGCGAGTTGCTGCGGTCTGGAACATTCCTGTCGCCTGTAACGAATGCAGCGCCGACTACCTGCTCAGCAGCCCGATGATGGAGCAGGCGCACGCACACCGCATCCCTGATTACGCGACCTATCTGCTGGGTCGAGCCTGACCCTTCGAAAAGCAGCTTCACAAATCAGTACTTGACCACTCGAGCGGATGATAAGCATTATCATTCGCTCGAAATGGATCAGGTCCTCCCGTGAGTCAATCTCGCTTCAATCACGTCTTCATCGCCCAGCGAGTTTCTCTGCTGCGCACGCTGGAGCGGATGGTCAACAATCACAGCACCGCCGAAGACCTCTTGCAGGAGACCTACCTGCGAGTGACCCGGGCGCTCAGTGAACGGGCCATCGATCACCTTGAACCCTTCGTGTTCCAGACCGCCCGCAACCTGGCGCTGGACCATTTGCGTGCGCGGCGCATTCAGTCACGCACCATGCTCGATGACGTGCCGCTGGACGTGGTGCAGGCGGTTGCCTCACCAGTGAGTAGCGCCGAGGATGCTGCCCATGCCGAACAATTGCTGGAGCGTTTGAACGTGAGCCTCAGTGAACTCAGCCATCGCCAGCAGCAGATTTTCATCCTCAGCCGGCTGCACGGGCACAGTTATCTGGAGATCGCCGAAAAGCTCGATGTCTCATTGAGTACCGTGCAGAAAGAACTGAAGCTGATCATGGCGATCTGCATTGGTGTCGCTGAACGGTTAAACGGCGACTGAGTCTGCAGGTTTATTCTCCATCTGCCGGGATCGCCTGCGCTGATCTTCGAGCTTTGCTACCCTTGCCCACTTTCAAGCTTCACTCATAAAACAGCCGTGCACAGACACTGCCGAGGAAACACCGTGACGGACACCCACCGCTCCTCTGCGCCTCCTCAGGCGCGGGACCCCGCAAGCGCGATGGACCAGGCTCTGGACTGGCTGATCGTGCTGGGCAGTCCGAGCGAAGAACAGACCCGACAGTTTCATGCCTGGCTGGCCGCCGATCCGTTGCATGCCGAAGCGTTCGCCAAGGCCCAGGCGATCTGGGATGGCCCGCAAGTGGTGCAATGCGCACAAAAACTCGCCGACCGGCCGCCAAAAGTGACCGTGCTGTCGCGCCTGCGCCCGCACTGGAAACCACTGGCCACCGCCGCCGTGTTGATCCTCGGTCTGTTCAGTTTCAGCAACTTGCCGATGCGCCTCCAGGCCGATCATTTGACCGTGGTCGGTGAACGCCAGCGTCTGCAACTGGAGGACGGCTCGAAAGTCCTGCTCAATACCAACTCGGCGTTCTCCAGCACCATCAACGATCAACAGCGCGTGGCCCGGTTGTATCAGGGCGAGGCGTTTTTCGAGGTGCCGGCCAATCGCGGCCAGCCTCTGGAAATCGATGCCGGCCCGGTCACGGCCAGCGTGCGCGACACCGCATTTGCCGTGCGTTACCTGGACGGCGTGGCACAGGTCCAGGTGCAGCGTGGCGATGTCGACCTGCGAGCGACCCGCGACGACGCGCGAATCCGCTTGTCCGCCGGCGAAAGCGTGCGCATCGGCCCCAACGGTTTCGACCGCCCGGCCAAGCTCGATGCCGCCACCGACCTGGCCTGGGTCCAGGGCCGACTGGTGTTCGAGAACTGCCCGCTGAGCCAGGTGCTGGCGGAGCTGCGTCGCTATTATCCGGGCTGGATCATCAACAACAACGAGCAGTTGGCCGACGTCGTCGTGACCGGCAATTACCGTCTCGACCAACCGCTGGACGTGGTCCGCTCCCTCGCTCACATCACCTCCGCACGCCTGCAGGAATTCCCGGCGTTGGTGATCTTGAACTAAATGAGAATTATTTTTACTCGATAGCCGAAGCTCGTTCGTCTCGTTATAGCCAATGCAATTGATTCGCATCTCGACATGCCAATCAGCACCTATAAAGATTCGTGCGACACGGAGCGCTATCGATGTCCTCTCGCCATACCCGCCAGTCCTCTTCACCTTCCCGCGTGCTGTCGCTGCTGACGGCCGCCATCCTGATGGCCGGAAGCGCGCCGCTTCTGGCGGCCACTGCCGCCGAGCAGCCGACCCGCAACATGGGCGATTACACGTTTGCCATCCCGCAACAGTCGCTGGTTTCGGCACTGAACGCTTTTACCGCGGTGACAGGCTGGCAAGTCGGCTTGCCGGCCGAACTGGCGGACGGTGTCGCCTCGCCGGGTGTGCGCGGTTCGTTGCCACCGGAAAAAGCCCTCGATCGCCTGTTGGTGGGGACCAACCTGAGCTATCGCAAACTGGGCAGTAACAACATCGTGCTGGAAAAGCGCAGCAATAGCGGCGTGATCAACCTGGACCAGGTGACCATCAGCGCCACTCGCCAGGAACAAAGCATCGCGAGCGTGCCGAGTACCGTCACCGTTCACACCCGCGAAGAGCTGGACCGCAGCAACGTCAATACCATCAAGGATCTGGTGCGCTACGAACCGGGTGTTTCGGTGGGCGGTACCGGGACCCGCGGCGGGATCAGCGGCTACAACATTCGCGGCATCGACGGCGACCGGATCCTGACCCAGATCGATGGCGTCGAAATTCCGAACGGTTTCTTCAACGGCCCGTACGCCAAAACCCAGCGTAACTACGTCGACCCGGAAATCATCAAGCGCGTCGAGATTCTGCGCGGCCCGGCCTCGGTACTGTACGGCAGCAACGCCATCGGCGGCGCCGTCAGCTATTTCACCCTCGACCCGGACGACATCATCAAGCCCGGCCAGGACGTCGGCGCCCGCTTGAAGACCGGGTACAGCTCCGCTGACGAGAGCTGGCTGAAATCCGCCACCGTCGCCGGCCGTGCCGATCAGTTCGATGGCTTGCTGCATTACAGCCAACGCGACGGTCACGAAACCGATTCTTATGGCAGCAACAACGGCACCGGCCTGGACCGTACCGCGGCCAACCCGGAAGACGTGCGCGCCACCAACGTATTGGCCAAGATCGGCTGGAACTACAACGAAGATTCACGCCTCGGCCTGACCTACGAGAAGTACAAGGACGATCGCGACACCGATCAGAAAAGCGCTTACGGCGGCCCGTTCTTCAACGGCCAGCCGACCATTCCGAGCAGCGTGCTGCCCGGCGGCATGTACCAGTGGCGCACCGGCAACGACACCATCACCCGTGAGCGTTTCGGCCTGGAACACAGCTTTGCCCTCGACAGCCTGCTGGCCGACAACGTCAAGTGGAGCCTGAACCACCAGACCGCGAAAACCGATCAAAGCACCGAAGAATTCTATTTCCCGATCACCCGTCGAGTGCTGCGCACCCGCGACACGATTTACCAAGAGAAGCAGTGGGTCTTCGATGCCCAGCTGGATAAAGCCTTCAGCATCGCCGACACCGAGCACTTGCTGACCTACGGCACCACTATCAAACAACAGAAAGTCACCGGCTCGCGCAGCGGCGACGGCAAGTGCCTGGCGGTCGGTCGTGGCTGCACGGCCATCGGCGCGACCAGCGCGGCCGACGTGCTGAGAAAATCCAGCGATTTCCCGGACCCGACCATCAATACCTACAGCCTGTTCGCCCAGGATGAGATCAGCTGGAACAAGTGGACCTTCCTGCCGGGCCTGCGCTACGACTACACCCAGCTCAAGCCGCACATCACCCAGGAATTCCTCAACACCGTGGCCGCCGACGGTCGCGGCACCGTGAGCGATGAGAACAAGACCTGGCACAAAGTTTCACCCAAGTTCGGCCTGACCTACGCCCTGACCGATCAGTACACCTGGTATGGCCAGTACGCCGAAGGTTTCCGCACGCCAACCGCCAAGGCGTTGTACGGACGCTTCGAGAACACCACCACCGGCTACAGCGTGGCGCCGAACCCGGACCTGGAACCGGAAAAAAGCAAAAGCTACGAAACCGGCCTGCGCGGCAACTTCGAGTCCGGCTCGTTTGATGTGGCGGTGTTCTATAACAAGTACCGCGACTTCATCAACGAAGACGCGGTCACCCCGGGTTACAGCGAGCTGACCTTCCAGAGCAACAACATCAAGCACGCGACCATCAAGGGCGCAGAGATCAAGGGCCGTCTGAACCTCGACGCGTTCGGCGCACCACAAGGTCTCTACACCCAAGGCTCGGTGGCCTACGCCTACGGCCGCAACAACGACACCGGCGAACCGATCAACAGCGTCAACCCGCTGACCGGCGTGTTCGGCCTCGGTTACGACCAGGACAACTATGGTGGTTTGCTCAGCTGGACGCTGGTCAAGCGCAAGGATCGCGTCGACGACAGCAACTTCAAGTCGCCGGATGGCGTGAGCAGCCAGTTCAAGTCGCCGGGCTTCGGCATGCTCGACCTGAGCGGTTTCTACAAAGTCACCGACGATGTGACCGTCAGCGCGGGCGTCTACAACCTGACCGACAAAAAATACTGGCTGTGGGATGACGTGCGCGGTTACGACAGCGTCGGCGAAGCGGCCGTGCTGAGCCCGGCCAACCTGGATCGCCTGACCCAGCCGGGTCGCAACTTCGCGGTCAATCTGGTCTGGGACATCTGACCCGACTCACCTCACGTCGCAGCTTTATAACAGCCGCGACGTGAGGATTTTTTACTGTCCGGCACCTCCCCATTCGTCTCGTTACCAAGCGCCTCTTTTTCCCAAGGATTTCTCATGACCACTCAGGACACAGCTCAACGCCCTGCTTTGCGTTCGCAACGCTTGAATCAGATCACTCACGAGCCTCACACCAAACTCGATGCCTTGGTCAAAGCCCACGCACCGTTTGAAACCCGGGCCAACTTCGCCCGTTTCGTGGTGGCGCAGTACCTGTTCCAGTCGGAACTGGTGTCGCTGTATAACGACGCCGAGCTGACGGCCATCGTCCCGGACCTGCCGGCGCGCTGCCGGGCCGAAGCGGCCAAGGCTGATTTGGCGGATCTGGACACCGAAGTACCGGCCCCGGTGGCTGGCGCGGTGAAAAATCCAGGCAAAGCCGAAGCGCTGGGTTGGCTGTTTGTGTCCGAAGGTTCGAAGCTCGGTGCAGCGTTCCTGATCAAGCGCGCCGTGGGCCTGGGTCTGAGCGAGACTTTCGGCGCCCGTCATCTCGGCGAACCGGCCGGCGGCCGCGCAGAAGGCTGGAAAAGCTTCGTCAGAACCCTCGACTCGCTGGAGTTCAGCGCTCAGGAAGAAGCTGAAATCGAGCAAGCCGCGGTCGCTGCATTCAACCGCTTCACCGTGCTACTGGAACAGGCTTACACCCCGGAACCCGCCTGACACACCATCCTCCCTGTAGGAGCGAGGCTTGCCCGCGAAAAACGATAACGCGGTCTGCCTGAAGTACCGCGCCGTACTGTGGGAGCGGGCTTGCTCGCGAAGGCGGTGTGTCAGCCAACAATCATGTCGACTGACACTCCGTCTTCGCGAGCAAGCCCGCTCCCACAAGGGGCCCGAGCCAGTCTTCTAGATCCCTATCGTGACTCACTCGCGCTAACCTGAGCCCATGCCTCAACCAACCTCTTTAAAACTCACCCAAATCCTCTTCGGCCTGCTGGCCTATGTCAGCCTCGGCATCGGCCTGATCGCCATCGTCATCCCGGGCCTGCCGACCACCGAGTTCATCCTCCTCGCAGCCTGGGCCGCGACCAGGAGTTCGCCGCGTCTGAGTGCCTGGCTGGAAAACCATCGGCTGTTCGGTTCCATCCTGCGCAACTGGCGCAACGGCAAAATCATCGCCCGCCGGGCCAAGGTCAGCGCCACCGTCAGCATGCTGCTGTGCGCCACGTTGATGCTGGTGATGCTCGACCAGGGCTGGCCGGTTTACCTCGCCATTGCGGGCATGAGCCTGGGCAATGTATGGATCTGGTCGCGACCGGAATCATTGCCGCAACCGTCCTGATCGACCCCGCGATTTACTCCCGTTTTAACCCGCTTTTCGGCACATTTTTCTGCGCAAACGTTCAACCATGACCGTTCGTCGGTGCCACCATCATGCAACCTCCCCCCACGCCGATGTGCATTAAATGGCGCTGAATGGATTTGGCGAACCGGGGTCGACATCGACCCACAGCCAACACTTCACCCATTCGCGAGTTCGCCCTATGTTCGACTCTCTCTCTATCCGCCTGAAAATCGTCTTGCTGTCCGGTCTGTGCCTGCTCGGTGTGGTCGCGTTGATCGTCGGCATGAACTTCTACCAGACCAACCAGAACGATGAACTGGTCAGTGCCTCGAGCAGCAAGATGCTCACCGGCAGTGTGCAGGACCTGCTCCAGGCCAAGGCCGCCGAGCAAGCGGTGCGGGTGCAGAAGACGTTCGGCGAAAGCCTGTTGGTGGTGACCGCCCTGGCGGACCAGATCAAGGACATGCGCACAATGGCCGCCAAGCGTTCGCTGGAGGCCGGTGCCCTGCGTGAAGAGTTGAACCAGAGCCTGAAAACCGCGTTCGAGCGCAACAGCAAAGTGCTGGGGATCTGGCTGGCGTTCGAGCCCAACGGCCTCGACGGCAAGGACAGCGAGTTCGCCAACGATGCGGCGCGCCAGTCCAACGAAGCCGGGCGTTTCGCCAGTTACTGGAGCCGTGCCGGTGGGGCCGGGATCAACACGATCATGGTCGAAGACGACATGACCAAAACCACCTTGAGCCTCAGCGGCACGCCTTACAACAGCTGGTACACCTGCCCTCGCGACAGCAAGCGCACCTGCCTGCTGGACCCATATGCCGACACCGTCGGCGGCAAGGAAATGCTGATGACGACCATTTCCGTGCCGCTGCTGGTGGACGGCAAATCCATCGGCGTGGTCGGCGTGGACATTGCCCTCGACGCCCTGCAAGCGGCCGCGGTGGACTCCCAACGTGACCTGTTCAACAGCGCCGGGCACATGTTGATCGTCTCCGGCAGCGGTGTATTGGCCGGTTACAGTGTCGACGCGACCAAGGTCGGCAAAAGCATCGATGCCACCCTGGGTGCGGACGGCAAGGACATCCTGCAACTGCTCAGCGGCGGCTCGCCGAAGATTCTCGAACAAGGCGATCTGATCCGTGCGGTGTACCCGGTCAGCCCGATCAGCGACTCCAAGGCCTGGGGCGTGGTGATCGACCTGCCGAAACAAGTGCTGCTGGCCGATTCGGTGAAGCTGCAAGCGGTACTCGATGACGCCCAGCAAAGCGGCACCATCAAAGCCGTGCTGGTGGCTATCGCGGCCGGTCTGGTCGGCCTGTTGCTGATCTGGCTCACCGCGTCCGGCGTGACCCGGCCGATCAACAGCGTGGCCGAGATGCTCAAGGCGATTGCCAGCGGCGACGGCGACCTGACTCAGCGTCTGCACTACAGCAAGAAAGATGAACTGGGCGAACTGGTCAGCTGGTTCAACCGCTTCCTCGACAAGCTGCAACCGACCATCGCGCAGATCAAACAAAGCATCACCGACGCCCGTGGCACCGCCGATCAGTCTTCGGAAATCGCCCGTCAAACCAGCGAAGGCATGCAGGTGCAGTTCCGCGAAATCGACCAGGTCGCCACCGCGTCCAACGAAATGAGCGCCACCGCCCATGACGTCGCCAACAGCGCGTCGAACGCCGCCAATGCGGCCAAAGGTGCCGATCAGTCGGCGCGCGATGGCATGCAGATCATCGAACGCAGCACTCGCGACATCAATCAACTGGCCGACGAAGTCAGCAAGGCCGTGACTGAAGTCGAGGCGCTGGCGGTCAACAGCGAGCAGATCGGATCGGTGCTGGAAGTGATCCGCAGCATCGCCGAACAGACCAATCTGCTAGCCCTTAACGCGGCCATCGAAGCGGCCCGTGCCGGCGAGAGCGGTCGTGGTTTTGCGGTGGTCGCCGATGAGGTGCGCAACCTGGCCAAACGCACGCAGGATTCGGTGGAAGAGATCCGCATCGTCATCGAGCGCATCCAGACCGGTACTCGCGGCGTGGTCGCCACCATGCATTCGAGCCAGACCCAGGCCCACAGCAACGCCGGGCAGATCCAGCAAGCGGTGCAGGCGTTGAGCAAAATCAGCGACGCGGTCACCGTGATCAGCGACATGAACCTGCAAATCGCCAGCGCCGCCGAACAGCAAAGCGCCGTGGCCGAAGAGGTCAACCGCAACGTCTCGGCGATCCGCACCGTCACCGAAACCCTGACCGGCCAGGCCACCGAATCGGCGCAGATCAGCAGCCAGCTCAACTCCCTGACCACCCACCAGATGAAACTGATGGATCAGTTCCGGGTGTAACTGCCACAGGCCTGTAGGAGCGAGGCTTGCCCGCGAAGGGAGCGCTGCGGTTTTTCAGATAGACCGCATCATCGTTCTTCGCGGGCAAGCCTCGCTCCTACAGGTTTCATCCGCTTCATCACCTGTTTGATCTATGCTCGGGCTCTCGTTCCGGAGGGCCTTCGATGACTGGTTTACTCACGTCCATTCAAGCCGCACTCGGCTTGCCGCACACGCCGATTCCTTTCACGTCGAGCGGCGCCCTGCCCTCGGCGTTTGCCGTGACAGACCTGGCCTGCGCCAGCATCGCGGCTGCCGGTCAGGCAGTCAGCGAATTGTTGCAGCAACACACCGGTCGCTTGCCCAGCCTTGAAACCGACCGCCGCCTCGCGTCTTTCTGGTTCGCCACTTCGATTCGCCCTGTGGGCTGGAGCGTTCCACCGTTGTGGGACCCGGTGGCCGGTGACTACGCCACCAACGACGGCTGGATCCGCCTGCACACCAACGCGCCGCATCACCGCGCCGCCGCCGAAAGCGTGCTAGGCGTCTGTGCCGACCGTGCGGCGATGGCGAGCAAGGTGGCGCAGTGGGCGAAAACCGATCTGGAACAGGCCGTGGTCGATGCCGGTGGTTGCGCCGCCGAAATGCGCAGCTGGGCGCAATGGCAGGCGCATCCCCAAGGCTTGGCGGTGAACGCCGAACCATTGATTCAGTTCAGCGCCGACAGCGGTCAACATGCGAAACCCTGGAAAGGTTCTGTCGCGCAACCGCTGGCCGGCATCAAGGTACTGGACTTGACCCGCGTGTTGGCCGGCCCCGTCGCCAGCCGTTTCCTCGCCGGCCTCGGCGCCGATGTTTTACGCATCGACCCACCGACCTGGAACGAACCGGGCGTGGTGCCGGAAGTCACCTTGGGCAAACGCTGCGCACGGCTGGACCTGCACAACCATGACGATCGGGCCGTGTTCGAAAGCCTGCTCAAGGACGCCGATATCCTCCTCCACGGCTACCGCGCCGATGCGCTGGAAAAGTTGGGTTACGGTGTCGCCGAGCGTGAAAAACTGGCGCCGGGCCTGATCGATGTGTGCCTCAACGCCTACGGCTGGAGCGGCCCGTGGCAGAACCGCCGCGGCTTCGACAGCCTAGTGCAGATGAGCAGCGGAATTGCCGACGCGGGTATGCACTGGAAGAAAGCGAACAAGCCGACACCGTTGCCGGTTCAGGCGCTTGACCATGCGACCGGGTATTTGATGGCGGCTGCGGCGATCACGTTGCTGGGGCGTGGCGGGTCGGCCAGATTGTCGTTGGCGCGCACGGCGAAGTTGCTGATTGAAAACGGTGCCGGGACGGATGAGGCGTTGCGGGCAGAGGATGAGAACGATCAAGGGTTGTTGATTGAGCAAACGCCTTGGGGGCCGGCGCATCGGCTGCATGTGCCGCTCAAGATCACCGGGACTCCGTTGCAGTGGGTACTTCCGGCCTCGGAACTGGGTTCCCATCGCGCGCAGTGGTGGTGAATTTTAGATAGCCTTCGCGAGCAAGCCCGCTCCCACAGGTTTTGTGATCGGCGCAGATCCACTGTGGGAGCGGGCTTGCTCGCGAAGGGGCCAGAACATCCAGCACACCTCCTGGATCAGCTCAATCCACCCGACTCAACGATGTCCAAAGCAACTGCGCCGCATACCCACGCCAGGGCCGCCAAGCCTCGGCCCGCTGCAACAAATCCCGCGCCGTCACCGTCCCACCCTCAAGCGCTGCCAGCGCATTGATCAACCCCACATCCCCACTCGGGAACGCATCCATCTCCCGCAACTGCCGCAACGCAATGTACTGCGCCGTCCAGTCGCCAATCCCGTGCAACGCCAGCAACCGCGCCACACCGCCCTGCCGTTCCGGCTCAAACAGCAACGGATCATCCAGCAACGCCTGGGCCACGCCGGACAAGGTCCGACCGCGACTTTTTGGCATGCCCAACGTCGCCAGATCCGCCTCCGCCAAAACACTGGCCTCTGGGAAAACGTGAGTCACGCCAGGCACACAAGACACTAACGGCTGCCCATACTGCGCCACCAGTTTCCCCGCCAACTTGATTGCCGCACCCACGGAAATCTGCTGCCCAAGCACCGCACGAATCGCCAGCTCCAACCCATCCCAGGCACCCGGCACACGCAGCCCCGGACGCTGGAGAATCAACCGTTCCATCAACGGATCAGCGACCAATTGCCGATGGATCGCCGGCAAATCCGCATCCAGATCAAACATCCGTCGCAGCCTCGCGACGATCTGCGGCACGGCCGCCGGATCAGGAAAATCCAGCGTCACTTCCAGCGCATCGCCCGCCACTGACCGGATCGAAAACCAACCGTGAACACCGTTCAACCCGATGCTTCGCGAGTAGACGCCATCGACCACCGTTTCCATCCCGGTCACCGCCCGCGCCGACAAAAAACCCAGCATCGCCGACCAGTCATACGGCGGTTGATACGCCAGCAGCAATCTCACAACGACAGCAACCCGCTGTACAAGCCGTACGCTGCCAGCCCTGCGCCGCTGATGACGCAGGTGAAAATCCCTTTCTCGATATGAGTGAAAAGCGGTTCACCCTGTTCGTGCTTGGCCTTGGCAAACAAGATCACTCCCGGCGCGTACAACAGCGCCGACAGCAGCAAATATTTCACCCCGCCCGCGTACAACAACCACACCGCGTAACCGAGGGCGATGCCGCCGATCATCAGGTCTTTGGTGCGTTCGGCCGACGCGTGTTCGTAGGTTTCGCCGCGTCCGCTCAACAGCACCGCGTACGCCGCCGACCATAGGTACGGCACCAGAATCATCGACGACGCGAGGTAGATCAGGCTGGTGTAAGTGCCAGCGGAAAACAGCGTGATCAGCAGGAAAATCTGGATCATCACGTTGGTCAGCCACAGCGCATTGACCGGCACATGGTTGGCGTTTTCCTTGGTCAGGAAAGCCGGCATGGTTTTGTCTTTGGCCGTGGCGAAGAGGATTTCAGCGCAGAGCAGCGCCCAGGACAACAACGCCCCCAGCAGTGAAATCGCCAGGCCGATGCTGATCAACAGCGCGCCCCAAGGGCCGACAATGTGTTCCAGCACCGCCGCCAGCGACGGGTTCTGCAAGGTCGCCAATTCAGGCTGGCTCATGATCCCCAGGGACAACACGTTCACCAGCACCAGCAACGCCAACACGCCAATAAAACCGATGACCGTCGCCCGGCCGACGTCCGAGCGTTTCTCCGCTCTCGCCGAATACACGCTGGCGCCTTCAATGCCGATGAACACGAACACAGTGACCAGCATCATGTTGCGCACCTGGTCCATCACGCCGCCGAAATTCGGGTTGCTGCGGCCCCAGATGTCGCGGGTGAAGATGTCGGCCTTGAAGGCCACGGCGGCGATGATGATGAACATGATCAGCGGCACGATCTTGGCCACGGTGGTCAGCTGGTTGATGAACGTCGCCTCCTTGATTCCGCGCAGCACCAGGAAATGCACGGCCCACAGCAGCAGCGAGGCGCAGCCGATGGCGATCGGTGTGTTGCCCTGGCCGAACACCGGAAAGAAATAACCGAGGGTGCTGAACAGCAACACGAAATAACCGACGTTGCCCAGCCAGGCACTGATCCAGTAACCCCAGGCGGACGAGAATCCCATGTAATCGCCAAAACCGGCCTTGGCGTAGGCGTACACCCCGGAGTCCAGTTCAGGCTTGCGATTGGCCAGGGTCTGGAACACGAAGGCCAGGGTCAGCATGCCCACGGCAGTGATCGCCCAGCCAATCAATATCGCCCCGGCATCGGCACGCGCCGCCATGTTTTGCGGCAAGGAAAAAATCCCGCCACCAATCATCGATCCCACCACCAGGGCGATCAGCGCACTCAGTCGAAGCTTTTGCGTCGGTTGCGACATTCCTGGCTCTCCCTTCCCCCGCTGCGCCTACCGCCGCGAGACCGTCACATAGTTGGTTTTAACTAAATAGATAAAGCGTAATAACGTTTATCAATTAACGCCAATGCCGCTCTATTATTTATAACTGTTCACTCTAACGGTTTTGCCTGGAAATAGCGGTTTGGACGGTAATCCTAATAAATCAATACTGCCGCAAAATCAGTGATCGATACTTGCCAAAACCAGAAAACAAACTAGCGTCTAAACTTCAATCGATACGCGTTATTTCTTTCACCCTTGGCCGAGGCCTCTGGAAAAGGCTTTTGCGGCAATAGCCTTATGCCTTCAAAAGAATCATAAGTCTCTAATTAACAATGGAATGTGACCATGCATTGATCTAAGTCAGATGATTGAACAGCGAATGAAATTAACCTGTTGTCTCTACTTCTCCTGCACTGGAGTCATGCAATGTCTGAATCCCCCGGAAAACTGAAACTCGGCGCACTCGTCGCGCTGGTTGTCGGCTCTATGATCGGTGGCGGGATTTTTTCCTTGCCCCAGAACATGGCCGCCAGTGCCGACGTCGGCGCGGTGCTGATCGGCTGGGCCATCACCGCCGTCGGCATGCTGACCCTCGCGTTTGTCTTCCAGACCCTCGCCAACCGAAAACCTGATCTGGACGGCGGTGTCTACGCCTACGCCAAGGCCGGTTTTGGCGACTACATGGGTTTCTCGTCCGCCTGGGGTTACTGGATCAGTGCCTGGCTGGGTAACGTCGGCTACTTCGTTCTGCTGTTCAGCACCCTCGGCTATTTCTTTCCGATCTTCGGCGAAGGTAACACCGTCGCTGCGGTGATCGGTGCATCGGTGCTGCTCTGGGGTGTGCATTTCCTCGTGCTGCGGGGGATCAAGGAAGCGGCGTTCATCAACCTCGTGACCACCGTCGCCAAGGTCGTGCCGCTGCTGCTGTTTGTGCTGATCGCGATTTTCGCCTTCAAACTGGACATCTTCACCGCTGACATCTGGGGCGTGAAAAACCCCGATCTGGGCAGCGTGATGAACCAGGTGCGCAACATGATGCTGGTCACCGTCTGGGTGTTCATCGGCATCGAAGGCGCGAGCATCTTCTCGGCCCGCGCGGAAAAACGCAGCGACGTCGGCAAGGCCACCGTGATCGGTTTCATCACCGTGCTGCTGTTCCTGGTGCTGGTGAACGTGCTGTCGCTGGGCATCATGACTCAACCGGAACTGGCCAAACTGCAGAACCCGTCGATGGCCGCCGTACTGGAACATATCGTCGGTCCTTGGGGCGCGGCGCTGATCAGCGTCGGCCTGATCATTTCCCTGCTCGGTGCGTTGCTGTCGTGGGTGCTGTTGTGTGCGGAAATCATGTTCGCCGCCGCCAAGGACCACACCATGCCGGCGTTCCTGCGCAAGGAAAACGCCAACCATGTGCCGGTCAACGCCTTGTGGCTGACCAACGCGATGGTGCAGCTGTTCCTGATCATCACTCTGTTTTCCGCCAGCACTTACCTGTCGCTGATCTACCTCGCCACCTCGATGATTCTGGTGCCGTACCTGTGGTCGGCGGCCTATGCGCTGCTGCTGGCGGTGCGCGGCGAGAGCTATGAAAACGCCGCGTCCGAACGCAGCAAAGACCTGTTCATCGGCGCCGTCGCCTTGATCTACGCGGTCTGGCTGATCTATGCCGGCGGCGTCAAATACCTGCTGCTCTCCGCCCTGCTCTATGCGCCCGGCGCGATCCTGTTCGCCAAGGCCAAGCTTGAAGTCAACAAACCGGTTTTCACCAACGTCGAGAAGCTGATTTTCGCCGCAGTCGTCGTGGGCGCCCTGGTGGCGGCTTACGGGCTGTATGACGGCTTCCTGACCCTGTAACACCCCAATTTTGTCACCTGGAGGATCACTGTAATGACCACGGAAAAAGTTAAGTACGGCGTCCATTCCGAAGCCGGCAAACTGCGCAAAGTCATGGTTTGCTCCCCCGGCCTGGCCCACCAGCGGCTGACCCCGAACAACTGTGACGAGCTGCTCTTCGATGATGTGCTGTGGGTGGCTCAGGCCAAGCGTGACCATTTCGATTTCGTCACCAAGATGCGTGAACGCAACATCGATGTGCTGGAAATGCACAACCTGCTGACCGACATCGTCGCCATTCCCGAAGCCCTCGACTGGATTCTGGAACGCAAGGTCACCGCCAACTCGGTCGGCCTCGGCCTGATCAACGAAGTCGGTTCGTGGCTGCGCAGCCTAGAGCCGCGGCATATCGCCGAGTTCCTGATTGGCGGCGTGTCCGCCGATGACCTGCCGGACAGCTTCGGCGGCAAGACCATCCAGATGTTCCGCGACTTCCTCGGCCACTCCAGCTTCATTCTGCCGCCGCTGCCCAACACCCAGTTCACTCGCGACACCACCTGCTGGATCTACGGTGGCGTGACGCTGAACCCGATGTACTGGCCGGCGCGTCGCCAGGAAACATTGCTGGCCACCGCCATCTATAAATTCCACCCACAGTTCACCAACGCCGACTTCGAGATCTGGTACGGCGACCCGGACAAGGAACACGGCAGCTCCACCCTTGAAGGCGGCGACGTGATGCCGATCGGCAATGGTGTGGTGTTGATTGGCATGGGCGAGCGCTCGTCCCGCCAGGCCATCGGCCAACTGGCGGTGAACCTGTTCAAGAACAAAGCCGTGGAGAAAGTCATCGTCGCCGGCCTGCCGAAGTCCCGCGCAGCGATGCACCTGGACACCGTGTTCAGCTTCTGCGACCGCGACCTGGTCACGATCTTCCCGGAAGTGGTGAACCAGATCGTCGCCTTCACCCTGCGCCCTGACGAAAGCAAACCGGGCGGCATCGACATTCGCCGCGAAGAAACCAACTTCCTCGACACCGTGGCCAAGGCCCTCAACCTCAAAGCGCTGCGCGTAGTGGAAACCGGCGGCAACAGCTTCGCCGCCGAACGCGAGCAATGGGACGACGGCAACAACGTGGTCGCCGTGGAGCCCGGCGTGGTGATCGGTTATGACCGCAACACCTACACCAACACCCTGCTGCGCAAGGCAGGCGTTGAAGTCATCACCATCAGCGCCGGCGAACTCGGACGCGGCCGTGGCGGCGGCCACTGCATGACCTGCCCGATCATTCGCGACCCTATCGACTATTAATTTTCATGCCCTGCTTCACGCTCATAAAGCGTGAAGCAGGCGGATAACCGAAACCCAAGGAGATCCATCATGGCTTTCAACATGCGCAACCGCAGCCTGCTCTCGCTGATGCACCACACGACACGCGAGCTCAATTACCTGCTGGACCTTTCCCGTGACCTCAAGCGCGCCAAGTACACCGGCACCGAGCGTCCGCACCTGAAAGGCAAGAACATCGCGCTGATCTTCGAAAAAACCTCGACCCGCACCCGTTGCGCCTTCGAAGTCGCGGCCCATGACCAAGGCGCCCACGTCACCTACATCGACCCAGTGTCGTCGCAGATCGGCCACAAGGAAAGCATGAAAGACACCGCCCGCGTGCTGGGGCGGATGTTCGATGCTATCGAGTACCGTGGCTTCGAACAGGAAATCGTCGAGGAGCTGGCCAAGTTCGCCGGCGTGCCGGTGTTCAACGGCCTGACTGCCGAATTCCACCCGACGCAAATGATCGCCGACACCCTGACCATGCGTGAGCACAGCGACAAGCCGCTGCACGACATCAGCTACGCCTACCTCGGCGACGCGCGCTACAACATGGGCAACTCGCTGCTGATGATCGGCGCCAAACTCGGTATGGACGTGCGCATCGCCGCACCGAAAGCGCTGTGGCCGCATCAGGATTTCATCGATCAGTGCAAGGCCTTCGCCGAAGACAGCGGCGCGCGCATCACCATCACCGAAGACCCGAAAGAAGCGGTCAAGGGAGTGGACTTCATCCACACCGACATTTGGGTGTCGATGGGTGAACCGGTGGAAGCGTGGGACGAGCGCATCGAGCAACTGCTGCCGTACCAGGTCAACGCCGCGATGATGAAGGCGTCTGGCAATCCTCGCGTGAAGTTCATGCACTGCCTGCCGGCGTTCCACAACAGCGAAACCAAGGTCGGCAAAGACATCGCCGCGCGCTATCCGCACCTGGCCAACGGTGTCGAGGTGACTGAAGAAGTCTTCGAATCGCCGGCCAACATCGCCTTCGAGCAAGCGGAAAACCGCATGCACACCATCAAGGCGATCCTGGTGTCGGCGTTGGCGGATATATAACGGCCCACGCGGCTCCCACTGACGAAACACGGTCAAATTGTGGGAGCGGGCTTGCTCGCGAAAGCGGCGTGTCAGCCGACATCAATGTTGCCTGTTACATCGCCTTCGCGAGCAAGCTCGCTCCCACAGTAGACCGAGTCGTTAGCCCGCTCTCTGTAGAAGGACTGCATTATGCGTATCGTCGTTGCTCTGGGCGGTAACGCCCTGCTCCGCCGGGGTGAACCCATGACCGCGGACAATCAACGCGCCAACATCCGGATCGCCACCGAACAGATCGCCAAGATTTATGCCGGCAATGAACTGGTGATTGCTCACGGCAATGGTCCGCAGGTCGGCCTTTTGTCATTGCAAGCCGCCGCCTACACCTCGGTGTCGCCTTACCCACTGGACGTACTCGGCGCCGAAACCGAAGGCATGATCGGCTACATCATTGAACAGGAACTGGGCAACCTGCTCGACTTCGAAGTGCCCTTCGCCACACTGCTGACCCAGGTCGAAGTCGATGCCGACGACCCGGCTTTCCAGAACCCCACCAAACCCATCGGCCCGGTCTACGCCAAGGCCGAAGCGGAAAAACTCGCCGCCGAGAAAGGCTGGGCGATTGCCCCGGACGGCGACAAATACCGTCGCGTGGTGGCCAGCCCGAGGCCGAAACGCATCTTCGAAATCCGCCCGATCAAGTGGCTGCTGGAAAAAGGCAGCATCGTGATCTGCGCCGGCGGCGGCGGCATTCCGACGATGTACGGCCCCCACGGCAAACTCAAAGGCGTGGAAGCGGTGATCGACAAGGACCTGTGCTCGGCGCTGCTGGCCGAACAGCTGGAAAGCGATCTGCTGGTGATCGCCACCGACGTCAGCGCGGCGTTCATCGACTTCGGCAAACCGACCCAGAAAGCCATCGCCCAGGCCCACCCTGACGACATGGAAAAACTCGGCTTCGCCGCCGGCTCCATGGGACCGAAGGTGCAGGCCGCTTGCGAGTTCGCGCGCCATACTGGAAAAACTGCGGTGATCGGTTCACTCTCGGACATCGAAGCGATCGTCCAGGGCACGGCCGGCACGCGCATCAGCACGGCAAAACCTGGCATTACTTATTTATAAGGAGAAACGTCAATGGCAACGTTCGAGCCCGGTCACTTGCACATCGAGCGCCACGCGCTGACTCCGGATGATGTCAGCTACAACGTGCATCTCGACTATGAGGTCAGCAAGAACGACAAAGGGGATAAAGGCATCCAGTTCACCATGCATGGCAGCATGCAGGGACAGGAAATGAAGGAGACCTTCTTTCTGGCCAAGGAGGAGGCTTACAACTTCGCCAACAACGTGACGAAAATCGCCGAGAAGTACAAAATCCCGAAGACACACAGCCAGATCGGCTCGGTTCACAAGCATTACGATTTAATGTTTGAAGACATTCGGAAGCAGTTGGACATGAAATCCGGCGACCCGATAAACCTCGAGAAATTCGAGTAACCCTATTCCCCAGGATGAACGCTGTACCCCTGTAGGAGCGAGGCTTGCCCGCGAAGCTTTTAGCGGTCTTGATGGCCTCTTCGCGGGCAAGCCTCGCTCCTACAGGTTGAACACGCGCATTTCACCTGAGACCCGCCCCAAGGCATACTTGCCCCCCTCCGCTCGCCAGATTGAAAACCGCCCCATGCGTATCCACGTCAGCTTCATCGACCGCGTCGGCATCACCCAGGAAGTCCTGGCCCTGCTCGGTGGGCGCAATCTCAATCTGGATGCGGTGGAAATGGTCCCGCCCAACGTTTATATCGACGCCCCGACCCTGAGCCCTGACGTGCTCGAAGAGCTGCGCGATGCGTTGCTCAGCGTGCGTGGCGTGCAAGCGATGACGGTGGTCGACATCCTGCCCGGCCAGCGTCGGCACTTGCAGCTCGATGCACTGCTTGCCGCCATGACCGACCCGGTACTGGCGCTGGACAGCGACGGAAAAGTGCTGCTGGCCAACCCGGCGTTGATTGCTTTGTATGGTCGCGAACCGGCCGGTGAAAGCGTCGCCGACCTGTTCGCCGACCCGGCACTGCTCGGCGTATTGCTCGAAAACGGCTTCCGCCTGCCGCTGCGCGAGATCACCGTCAATGGCCAGACCCTGCTGCTGGACGCCACCCCGATCACCGATGCTGGCGCCCTGCTGACCCTCTATCAACCGAACCGCATCGGCGAACGCCTCTCGGCGCTGCACCACGATCACGCCGAAGGTTTCGACGCGTTGCTCGGCGAGTCCCCGGCGATCCGAACCCTCAAGGCGCGCGCCCAGCGGGTTGCGGCATTGGATGCGCCGTTGTTGATCCAGGGCGAAACCGGCACCGGCAAAGAACTGGTGGCGCGGGCTTGCCATGCCATCAGTGCGCGGCACAGTTCGCCGTTCCTGGCGTTGAACTGCGCGGCATTGCCGGAGAACCTCGCCGAAAGCGAACTGTTCGGCTACGCCCCCGGCGCCTTCACCGGCGCGCAACGGGGCGGTAAACCGGGGCTGATGGAACTGGCGAACCAGGGCACGGTGTTTCTAGATGAGATCGGCGAGATGTCGCCGTACTTGCAGGCGAAGTTGCTGCGTTTCCTCAACGATGGCAGCTTCCGTCGGGTGGGCGGTGATCGCGAGGTCAAGGTCAACGTACGCATCCTCAGCGCGACCCACCGCAATCTGGAAAAAATGGTCAGCGAAGGTTCGTTCCGCGAAGACTTGTTCTATCGCCTCAACGTCCTCAATGTTGAAGTCCCGCCGCTGCGCGAACGCGGCCAGGACATCCTGTTGCTGGCGCGCTATTTCATGCAGCAGGCCTGCGCACAGATCCAGCGCCCGGTGTGTCGTCTGGCGCCGGGGACTTACCCCGCGCTGCTCGGTAACCGCTGGCCGGGCAACGTGCGGCAACTGCAGAACGTGATCTTCCGCGCCGCGGCGATTTGCGAAAGCAGCCTGGTGGACATCGGCGACCTCGACATCGCCGGCACCTCGGTGGCGCGCCAGAGTGACAGCGACGTCGACAGCCTGGAGCAGGCGATGGAAGAGTTTGAGAAGACGCTGCTGGAAAAACTCTACGTCAGCTACCCCTCGACCCGGCAGCTGGCCAGCCGACTGCAAACCTCCCACACGGCGATTGCCCATCGGTTACGCAAGTACGGCATTCCCAATAAGCCATAGGCCTACTCGGTAAAAATGTGGGAGCGGGCTTGCTCGCGAATGCGATATCTCAGTTGCCATTGATTTGACTGGTCCACCGCATTCGCGAGCAAGCCCGCTCCCACATGGGCCGGCGTTGCCTTCAGACCGAGTTCAAAAACGACCTCCACCTGTACTGAAAGCGCTACAGCGGAACGATATCGCTACACCCTCCCCCGATCACCGCTGTGCAAGGCTTTGATCCACCTAGGCTTTTTTCTTCGCCTCCTGCTGTAGCGATTTCGCTACAGCCATAGATTCCCCGCGCTCAGAAATATCGATTAAGCACTTGTTTTATAACGATAAAAAAACATTGGCCGCGAAATTGCTTAGTAACCCGCCATAAAGCAGGGCTTTAGCCCAAGCATTCCATCGCGTCCACCAGACGAGTCTGGCCCCCTTAGGAGTTTCCATGAGCGAGTTGCGTTTTACTGAAGATCACGAATGGCTGCGCACCGAAGCTGACGGCAGCGTCACGGTCGGCATCACCGCCTTCGCACAAAACGCCCTGGGCGACGTGGTTTTCGTACAACTGCCTGAGCTGCAGTCCTACGACAAAGGCGCCGAAGCCGCCACCGTGGAATCGGTAAAAGCCGCCAGCGGCGTGTACATGCCACTCGACGGTGAAGTGCTGGAAGTGAACCCGGCACTCGACAGCAGCCCTGAACTGGTCAACGAAGATCCGCTGGGCGAAGGCTGGTTCTTCCGCTTCCAGCCAACCGACGCTTCGGCTGTCGCCAAACTGCTGGATCAGGACGCCTACGACCGTCTGATCAAAGCCAACGCCGAAGCCTGAGGAGCGCTGACATGACCCAAGTAAATCTTTCGACCGCCAACGAATTCATTGCTCGCCACATCGGTCCGCGTGCCGGCGACGAGCAAGCGATGCTCAACAGCCTCGGTTTCGACTCGCTGGAAGCCCTGAGCGCCAGCGTCATTCCTGAGAGCATCAAGGGCACCAGCGTCCTGGGCATGGACGACGGCCTGAGTGAAGCCGATGCCCTGGCCTTGATCAAATCCATCGCCGGCAAAAACCAGCTGTTCAAGACCTTCATCGGCCAGGGTTACTACGGCACGCACACGCCGTCGCCGATCCTGCGCAACCTGCTGGAAAATCCGGCCTGGTACACCGCGTACACCCCGTACCAGCCAGAAATTTCCCAGGGCCGTCTCGAAGCGCTGCTGAACTTCCAGACCCTGATCAGCGACCTCACCGGCCTGCCGATCGCCAACGCCTCGCTGCTCGATGAAGCCACCGCCGCCGCCGAAGCGATGACCTTCTGCAAACGCCTGAGCAAGAACAAGGGCAGCCACGCCTTCTTCGCTTCCGTGCATTGCCACCCGCAAACCCTCGACGTGCTGCGCACCCGTGCCGAGCCGTTGGGCATCGACGTGGTGGTTGGCGACGAGCTTGAACTGACCGACGTGACGCCGTTCTTCGGCGCGCTGCTGCAATACCCGGCGAGCAACGGTGATGTGTTCGATTACCGCGAACTGACTGAACGCTTCCACGCCGCCAACGCTTTGGTCGCCGTTGCGGCTGACCTGCTGGCCCTGACCGTGCTGACTCCGCCGGGCGAGTTCGGTGCCGACGTGGCCATTGGCAGCGCACAACGCTTCGGCGTGCCGCTGGGTTTCGGTGGCCCGCACGCCGCTTACTTCTCCACTAAAGATGCGTTCAAGCGCGACATGCCGGGCCGTCTGGTCGGTGTCTCCGTGGACCGTTTCGGCAAGCCGGCCCTGCGCCTGGCGATGCAGACCCGCGAGCAACACATCCGTCGCGAGAAGGCCACGTCGAACATCTGCACCGCCCAAGTGTTGCTGGCCAACATCGCCAGCATGTACGCCGTGTACCACGGCCCGAAAGGCCTGACGCAGATCGCCAACCGCGTGCATCACCTGACTGCGATTCTGGCTCAAGGCCTGAAAGCAATCGGCCTGAACGTCGAGCAAGAAAGCTTCTTCGATACGCTGACTCTGAACACCGGCGCCAACACCGCCAAGCTGCACGACAAGGCTCGCACCCAGCAGATCAACCTGCGCGTCGTCGATGCCGAACGTCTGGGCCTGTCCCTCGACGAAACCACTTCGCAAGCAGACGTTGAAACCCTGTGGAGCCTGCTGGCCGACGGCAAAACCCTGCCGGACTTCGCCGCCCTCGCCGCTTCGGTTCAAGCGACGATTCCAGCCGCGCTGGTACGCCAATCGCCAATCCTCAGCCACCCGGTGTTCAACCGTTACCACTCGGAAACCGAGCTGATGCGCTACCTGCGCAAGCTGGCCGACAAGGACTTGGCGCTGGATCGCACCATGATCCCGCTGGGTTCGTGCACCATGAAACTTAACGCCGCCAGCGAAATGATCCCGGTGACCTGGGCTGAATTCGGCGCCCTGCACCCGTTCGCCCCGGCCGAGCAAAGCGCCGGCTACCAGCAACTGACCGACGAACTGGAAGCGATGCTCTGCGCCGCGACCGGTTACGACGCGATTTCGCTGCAACCGAACGCCGGTTCGCAAGGTGAATACGCAGGTCTCTTGGCCATCCGCGCCTATCACCAGAGCCGTGGCGAAGACCGTCGCGACATCTGCCTGATCCCGTCCTCCGCCCACGGCACCAACCCGGCCACCGCCAACATGGCCGGCATGCGTGTGGTTGTGACGGCTTGCGATGCACGCGGTAACGTCGACATCGAAGACCTGCGCGCCAAGGCCATCGAGCACCGCGAGCATCTCGCGGCATTGATGATCACCTACCCGTCGACCCACGGCGTGTTCGAAGAAGGCATCCGCGAAATCTGCGGCATCATTCATGACAACGGCGGCCAGGTGTACATCGACGGCGCCAACATGAACGCGATGGTCGGCCTCTGCGCACCGGGCAAGTTCGGCGGCGACGTGTCCCACCTGAACCTGCACAAGACTTTCTGCATCCCGCACGGCGGTGGCGGCCCGGGCGTCGGCCCGATCGGCGTGAAATCGCACCTGACCCCGTTCCTGCCGGGCCACGCCCAGATGGAACGCAAGGAAGGCGCGGTCTGCGCGGCACCGTTCGGCAGCGCGAGCATTCTGCCGATCACCTGGATGTACATTCGGATGATGGGCGGCGCGGGTCTCAAACGCGCTTCGCAGCTGGCGATCCTCAATGCCAACTACATTTCCCGTCGCCTCGAAGAGCATTACCCAGTGCTCTACACCGGCAGCAACGGCCTGGTGGCGCACGAATGCATCCTCGACCTGCGTCCGTTGAAAGACAGCAGCGGCATCAGCGTCGATGACGTCGCCAAGCGCCTGATCGATTTCGGTTTCCACGCCCCGACCATGTCGTTCCCGGTGGCGGGCACGTTGATGATCGAGCCGACCGAAAGCGAATCCAGGGAAGAACTGGACCGCTTCTGCGACGCCATGATCCGCATCCGCGAAGAAATCCGCGCGGTGGAAAACGGCACGCTGGATAAGGAAGACAACCCGCTGAAAAACGCTCCGCACACTGCAGCGGAAATCGTTGGCGAGTGGACGCACCCGTACAGCCGTGAGCAAGCGGTGTATCCGGTTGCGTCGCTGATCGAAGGCAAGTACTGGCCGCCGGTCGGTCGCGTCGACAACGTGTTTGGCGATCGCAACCTGGTTTGCGCCTGCCCGTCGATCGAAAGCTACGCTTAAACGGATAAGGGGGCGGGTTCACTCGCCCCCACAAGGACACACCGATCCCGTAGGAGCGAGGCTTGCCCGCGAAGCTTTAGCGGCCGTAATGGCCTCTTCGCGGGCAAGCCTCGCTCCTACGGGTTCGTGGTGCTCCTCATAACAAGAAACCGGAGAACAACTCATGTCGTTAAGCGTGTTCGACCTGTTCAAGATTGGCATCGGCCCCTCCAGCTCCCACACCGTCGGCCCGATGCGCGCCGCTGCGCGTTTCGCTGAAGGTTTGCGCCGTGAAGGGCTGCTGGCGGCAACCGCCTGCGTCAAAGTCGAGCTCTACGGCTCACTCGGCGCCACCGGCAAAGGCCACGGCAGCGACAAGGCTGTGTTGCTCGGCCTGGAAGGCGAGCACCCGGACACCGTGAACACCGAAACCGTCGCCGCGCGTCTGCAAGAGATTCGTGGCAATGGTCGCTTGAACCTGCTCGGCGAACACAGCATTGCGTTCAACGAGAAAGAACACCTGGCGATGATCCGCAAACCGCTGGCCTATCACCCCAACGGCATGATCTTTCGCGCTTTTGATGCGGCGGGCATACAGATCCGCAGCCGCGAGTATTACTCGGTCGGCGGCGGTTTCGTGGTCGATGAAGACGCGGCCGGTGCCGACCGCATTGTCGAAGACGCCACGCCACTGACCTTCCCGTTCAAAAGCGCCAAGGACCTGCTCACACATTGCACCACTTACGGCTTGTCCATCAGCCAGGTGATGCTGACCAACGAAAGTGCCTGGCGCCCGGAAGCGGAAACCCGTGCTGGTCTGCTCAATATCTGGCAAGTGATGCAGGATTGCGTCGCCGCCGGTTGCCGTAATGAAGGGATCCTGCCGGGCGGCCTGAAGGTCAAACGTCGCGCCGCTGCGCTGCATCGGCAACTGTGCAAGAACCCGGAATCGTCATTGCGCGACCCGCTGTCGGTGCTGGACTGGGTCAACCTGTACGCCTTGGCGGTCAACGAAGAAAACGCCAACGGCGGACGCGTCGTCACCGCGCCCACCAACGGTGCGGCGGGCATCGTCCCGGCGGTTTTGCATTACTACATGCGCTTCATCCCCGGCGCCACCGAAGACGGCGTCGTGCGCTTCCTGCTGACCGCCGCCGCGATCGGCATTCTCTATAAAGAAAACGCCTCGATCTCTGGCGCCGAAGTCGGTTGTCAGGGTGAAGTCGGCGTGGCCTGCTCCATGGCGGCCGGCGCCTTGTGCGAAGTACTCGGCGGCACCGTGCAGCAAGTGGAAAACGCAGCCGAAATCGGCATGGAACATAACCTCGGCCTGACCTGCGACCCGATTGGCGGGCTGGTGCAAGTGCCTTGCATCGAGCGCAACGCCATGGGTTCGGTGAAAGCCATCAACGCCGTGCGCATGGCCCTGCGCGGCGACGGTCAGCACTTCGTCTCCCTCGACAAGGTCATCCGCACCATGCGTCAGACCGGCGCCGACATGAAAAGCAAATACAAGGAAACCGCCCGTGGCGGTTTGGCGGTCAACATTATCGAGTGCTGATGCTCACGCGCATCCGCACACTTTTTCAGGAGCTGAATATGTCCACCGAACAATTGCTGAAAACCCCGCTGCACGCCCTGCACATCGAACTCGGCGCACGCATGGTGCCGTTCGCCGGCTACGACATGCCGGTGCAATACCCGTTGGGCGTGATGAAAGAACACCAGCACACCCGTGATCAGGCCGGGCTGTTCGATGTCTCGCACATGGGCCAGATCCGCCTGACCGGCGCCAATGCCGCCAAGGCCCTGGAAACCCTGGTGCCGGTGGACATCATCGACCTGCCGGTGGGCATGCAGCGCTATGCGATGTTCACCAACGAAACCGGTGGCATCCTCGACGACTTGATGGTCGCCAACCTGGGTAACGACGAACTGTTCCTGGTGGTCAACGCTGCCTGCAAGGATCAAGACCTCGCGCACCTGCGCAAACACATCGGCGATCAGTGCACCATTGAGCCGCTGTTCGAAGAACGCGCGCTGCTGGCGTTGCAAGGTCCGGCCGCGGTCACCGTGCTCGCACGCCTGGCGCCTGAAGTGGCCAAGATGACTTTCATGCAGTTCACCCGCGTGAAACTGCTGGGCGTCGAATGCTTTGTCAGCCGTTCGGGCTACACCGGTGAAGACGGTTTTGAAATCTCCGTACCGGCCGCCAACGCCGAAGCCCTGGCTCGCGCCCTGCTGGCTGAGCCTGAAGTAGCCGCCATCGGCCTTGGCGCTCGCGACTCGCTGCGCCTGGAAGCCGGCCTGTGCCTCTACGGCCACGACATGAACACCGAGACCACCCCGATCGAAGCGAGCCTGCTGTGGGCCATCTCCAAGCCACGTCGCGCTGATGGCGCACGGGCCGGCGGTTTCCCTGGCGCCGAGACCGTGTTCGCTCAACAACAAGCCGGCGTCAGCCGTAAGCGCGTGGGTCTGCTGCCTCAGGAACGCACACCGGTGCGTGAAGGCGCAGAAATCGTCAACGAAGCAGGCGACATCATCGGTGCTGTTTGCAGCGGTGGTTTCGGTCCGACTCTGGGCGGTCCATTGGCCATGGGTTACCTCGACAGCGCTTATATCGCTATCGACACACCGGTATGGGCGATTGTTCGTGGGAAAAAGGTGCCTTTGCTTGTAAGCAAAATGCCATTTGTTCCACAACGCTACTATCGCGGCTGATTGACTGTTTCTATAAGTAACGCGGTTGCGTTAACAGTGCACTAATGTGTAACGCAACCGCCATAAAACAGTGCATACCTCTGGTTATAAGCTTCGTTTATGAACGTTGCTTATAACGTTCGAAAACAATTGAACAAGCTGATCGAATAAGCCCGCACTAGTGGACACACTAACGCCATCAGCCCGAGCAAAACCGGGCCTCTCACGGGGCTTGTTTTTTCTCCCGTAGTTGGCGTAGAGTTTGTTCACTGTGTTTGCATGGGTCGCTTGGAATCGTGACCTGGGCAGTAGCCTACAAGTTAGCTACATCCCGTTCGACGTCTTCTTACTCTCCTGCAACCAGCCCCAGTACTCTTTCATGAGAAGGAGACTGTCATTAATTATTGCGTCAAAGGAAATAAGAAATGTCCCAACGTCAGAGCGGTACCGTCAAGTGGTTTAACGACGAGAAAGGTTTTGGTTTTATCACTCCAGAAAGCGGTCCGGATCTGTTCGTGCATTTCCGCGCTATTCAGGGCAACGGCTTCAAGAGCCTGAAAGAAGGCCAGAAAGTGACTTTCGTTGCTGTGCAAGGCCAGAAAGGCATGCAGGCTGACGAAGTTCAAGCAGAAGCCTAATCTTCTGTAACGAAAAAGCCCCTGATGCTGACATCAGGGGCTTTTTTGTGCGCGTAAATCCGTAAAATGGCTTCTTTTTTCCGTCCAGAGGCTGCCATGTCGAAACACCTGCTCAAACCCCAGGGCGACTTTCCCGCCGCTACCCTGGGTCGTCGCCTGGCAGCGATGTTCTATGACTTCCTCTTGTGTACCGCCCTGCTGATCGTCACCAGCGGCATTTACAAGATGATCCAAATGGCAATCATCGGCGAAGACAAGATGCGCACCCTGACCGAAGCCGGCGCGCTGGACGGCGATCCGTTGCTGTCGACGGTGTTGCTGTTTGTGCTGTTCGGTTTCTTCGCCAAGTTCTGGACCTGGTCCGGTCAGACACTGGGCATGCAGGTGTGGTGCATTCGCGTGCAGAACGCTGATGGTTCATCGATCAGTCTGTGGCAGGCGCTGCTGCGCTTTGTGGTGTCGATCGCGTCGCTGTTGTGCGTTGGCCTCGGGTTCATCTGGTCGCTGTTCGATAAACAGAAACGCAGCTGGCATGACATGTATTCCAATACCCAGCTGGTGCGCATCCCGAAGAAAACCAAATAATTTTCGGCAAACAAACATCACTGTGGGAGCGGGCTTGCTCGCGAAGGCGGAGTGTCAGACGACATAAACGTTGTCTGACACTCCGCCTTCGCGAGCAAGCCCGCTCCCACAGTTTTTACGACTACTTAAGCGTTACCGGCCAGTTTCATCCGCGCAGCCTGGGTGAAGTCGAGCATCCGCTTCAACGGCCGAATCGCCTGCGGAATCAGCGCCGGATCCACAAAGATCTCGTTCGTCCCTTCCTTCAAGCACTTCAGCGTGCGCTCAAGGGTGTTCATCGCCATCCACGGGCAGTGTGCGCAACTGCGGCACGCTGCGCCGTTACCGGCCGTTGGTGCCTCTATGAAGACCTTGTCCGGGCACAGCTGCTGCATCTTGTAGAAGATGCCGCGATCGGTGGCGACGATCAGTGTCTTGTTCGGCAGGCTCTGCGCCGCCGCAATCAACTGACTGGTGGAACCGACGGCATCCGCCAGCTCGATCACCGAGGTCGGCGACTCCGGGTGCACCAGAATCGCGGCGTCCGGGTACAGCGCTTTCATGTCTTCAAGCTGCTTGGACTTGAACTCTTCGTGAACGATGCAGGCACCGTCCCATAGCAGCATGTCTGCACCGGTCTGACGCTGGATGTAGGTGCCCAGGTGTTTGTCCGGGCCCCAGATGATGGTTTCGCCGTTATCCATCAGGCTTTCGACGATCTCCAGCGCACAGCTGGACGTCACCACCCAATCCGCCCGGGCTTTGACCGCCGCCGAGGTGTTGGCATACACCACCACCGTGCGTTCCGGGTGCTGATCGCAAAACGCCGAGAACTCATCCACCGGGCAACCGAGGTCCAGCGAGCAGGTCGCTTCCAGGGTCGGCATCAGAATGCGTTTTTCAGGATTGAGGATTTTGGCGGTTTCGCCCATGAACTTCACACCGGCGACCAGCACGGTCTTGGCCGGGTGAGCACTGCCGAAGCGGGCCATCTCCAGCGAGTCGGAGACGCAACCACCGGTTTCTTCGGCCAGGGCCTGAATCACCGGATCGCAATAGAAGTGAGCAACCAGCACCGCGTCCTGAGCCTTTAGCTCGGCAGCGATGGCGGCACGGTAAAAAGCTTCCTCCTCGACGGTCAGCGGCTTGGGCTGCTTGGCATCGAGGTGGGCTTGAACCAGAAGGCGTTCGGAAATCTGCGTCATGTTCGCAAGACCTGCAGGCGCTTTCGCGCGAAAGTCGAGTATACACCCGGCTCCGGACCCTTCAGGGTACCGCCGGGAGAGTGAGTATCATCAGGCACGGACAGCGGTGAAGATGCGCAAGGCTACAGAATATCCGGAGGATGCAAAAGATGATTCTGACCTGCGTCACGCGGTGCAGCCCCGCGTTGGGCCGAGCTCAAATCGCGGGCAAAAAAAAATCCGGAAATCCTCACTTGCGTGGGCCTTCCAGACTTTTAAAACTGCTACAAAAATGGTGGGTCGTGTGGGATTCGAACCTACGACCAATTGGTTAAAAGCCAACTGCTCTACCAACTGAGCTAACGACCCGCTGTGTGGTGGCGCGTATAATACTGATTTTTAAGGACTATTCAACACCTAATTTGAAATAAATCAAAAATAAGGTGTAGGGTCGCTTACGCCGGCCGCTGCAAAGCCTTCTGCGCGCAGTCGGCAGCTGTCGCATTTGCCGCACGCACGGCCGTTATCGTCCGCCTGATAGCAGGAAACGGTGAGCCCATAATCGACGCCCAGCTTCACTCCTGCCTGGACGATCTGCGCCTTGCTCAGGTTCTGCAACGGCGCCTGAATTCGGAAGCCATTGCCCTCTACACCGGCCTTCGTCGCCAGATTGGCCATGCGTTCGAACGACTCGATGAACTCGGGACGGCAGTCCGGGTAACCGGAATAGTCCACCGCATTCACGCCGATAAAGATGTCACGCGCACCGAGCACTTCAGCCCAACCGAGCGCCAGGGACAGAAACACCGTGTTGCGCGCCGGCACGTAAGTCACCGGAATACCTTCGCCCGCTTCTTCTGGCACATCGATGCTGCTGTCGGTCAGTGCCGAACCGCCGATGCCGTTCAGGTTCAGGCCAATCACCTTGTGTTCCACCACACCCAGGTCACGGGCGACACGTTCGGCGGCATGCAGCTCGGCGAGCGAGCGCTGACCGTAATCGAAGCTCATGGTGTAGCAGCTGTAGCCTTCAGCACGAGCCATGGCCACGACCGTCGCGGAGTCGAGCCCGCCGGACAGCAGGATGACCGCACGTTTTTCAGCAGTGTTCAGTTGTTCAGTCATTTCAGCGCCCCGGCTCGTCATTCCAAAGATATTTATGCAGCTGCAATTGCAGGCGCACTGGCAGGTTGTCCGCCACCACCCAGTCAGCCAGGTCTCGCGCATTCAGGTCATGGTGACTTGGCGAGAACAGGACTTCGCCTGCACGCTTGTCCAGACCGTACTGAATCAGCTTGGACACAGCCCAGTCGTAGTCTTCCCGCGAGCAGATGACAAACTTCACCTGATCGTTGGGCGTGAGCAGTTCGATGTTCTCGTAGCGGTTGCGATGAGCTTCTTTCGAACCCGGCGTTTTCAGGTCGACGACGCGACTGACCCGGGAATCTACCGCCGAGATGTCGAGAGCACCACTGGTTTCCAGTGACACTTCGTAACCGGCGTCACACAACTGCTTGAGCAATGGAATGGCGTTGGGTTGTGCCAGCGGCTCGCCGCCGGTAACACAGACGTAACGCGGACGAAAACCGGCCACTTGCTCGAGGATGTCATCGAGCGGGCGAATGGTGCCGCCAGTGAACGCGTACGCGCTGTCGCAATATTGGCAACGCAATGGGCAACCGGTCAGGCGCACAAAAACTGTGGGCAGCCCGGCAGTCCGCGTTTCACCCTGCAACGAGTAGAAAACTTCGGTGATTCTCAATGTGTCTTGCATAGTCGCCACGGGCATAACAGCTAAACAGGCTGTCCGCCTCCGTCAGGCACTTCAAGGAACCCCGCCATCGCGCAGATCCCAAAAAGCGTGTTTCAAAAAAGGGGGTGAATTCTAACGAAAAAACCCGCGACAGGCGCGGGTTTCTTCAAAACGGGTCAAACAGCCTTACATGCGCTGCAAATCGCGTTGAGCCAGCTGAGCGGCGGAAGTGCCCGGGTATTGCGACACGACCTGTTGCAGAATGCCTTTGACCTTGTCGGTGTGACCGAGGCGGCGTTCTACATCAGCCAGCTTGTACAGCGAATCAGGCACTTTGGGGTGCTTGGGATACAGCTGCGAAACCTTGGCAAATGCCTGACCTGCACCTTGCAGATCGCCTTTGGCCAAATTCACTTCGCCCAACCAGTACTGGGCATTGCCCGCGTATTGGCTGTTCGGGTACTTGCGCAGGAATGCGGCAAAAGCCTGGCTGGCCTTGTCGAAATCCTTGGCTTTGATCAGGTCGAAGGCTGCATCGTAATACAGTTTTTCCTTCGCCGGATCAGCCGGCTCGCTACCCGCGGCAGGCGCTTGAGCGGCTGCCGCTCCTGCGCCAGCTGCTGCACCGGGGGCATTCAAACTGCCACCGGTGGAAGAATTATCAGGAGTTGCGGCTGGTGCAACGCCGGTTCCTATGCGCCGATCAAGATCCTGATATCGCTCCAGGTTCTCCTGCTTCATGCGCGCTACATCATTTTGCAGAACTTCGATCACACCCTGTTGGCGTGAGATCTGCTCCTGCATGGATTGCAATTGGTTGAACAGCTCGCCCTGTGCCGAGACAGGGGCCGAAACCCCTCCCCCGGCATAGGCGCCGTTCGTACCGTAACCCGCAGGCGGATTACTAGTCCCGCTATTGTTATAGCCGGAGTCGTTATCGACCACAGGAACCGCAGCCCACACCGCAAGCGGTGCGAGGCTGAGGGCCAAAACAGTTACAGCACGACGGCACGTTCGCATGACGAATTACTTACGCAGTTCGACGCGACGGTTTTGAGCCCAGGACTGCTCGTCGTTGCCGGTAGCAACTGGACGCTCTTCGCCGTAGGAAACCAGTTCCAGCTGAGCTGGGGAAACACCTTGCAGTACCAGGTAGCGCTGAACGGCTTTCGCACGACGCTCGCCCAGTGCCATGTTGTACTCACGAGTACCACGTTCGTCGGTGTTGCCTTCCAGAACAACGCGAGCGCCGTTTGCTTTCAGGTCTTTGGCGTGAACGTCCAGAGCGCGCATGGCTTCTGGCTTCAGGTCCGAGCTGTCGTATTCGAAGTAGAAGGTGGTGATTGCGCGCAGAGCAGCTTCTTCGCTCAGGGAGCCATCAACGGCACCAGTGTTAGCGCCGTAACCAGCGTTTGGATCAACAGCGCCTTCACCGGCGTTGTCGCCGCCTTTGGACGAGCAACCTACAGCTACAGCCATGGCCAGAGCCAGCGCAGCAAATTTACCAAACTTCAGCATTTCCATCGTGAAACTCCTAATGAACCCCAGTGTGTTAAGTAAAACGTGTAGCGCCGCGTCAGTTCAGGTAAGGGGACCAGGACGGTTCTCTGACTTCGCCTTGTGCGGTAGGAAGCGGGAGCCTCACGCGTCCATTAATGGACACGAGCATCAAGACTCCCCGGCCCTGCTGGCGGGTGGCGTAGATTACCATGGTGCCGTTGGGCGCAACAGTAGGCGACTCGTCCAGAGTGCTATCAGTGAGGATCTTTACACTACCGCGCTGCAAATCCTGGGCCGCCACCTTGAAATTAGTGAAGCCATCCTGGCGGTGAATCATCACCAGGGTCTTTTCATCAGCCGACAATTTAGGGTTGGCGTTGTAGTTACCAATAAAGGTCACACGTTCCGCACCGCCACCACCGACGCTGGTTTTGTAGATCTGTGGCTTGCCGCCACGGTCGGAGGTGAAGTAGATGGTCGAACCATCCTTACCCCAGAACGGCTCGGTGTTGATGCCGGGACCGTTGGTGACGCGAGTGATCTGACGCGAACCCAGGTTCATCACGTAGATGTCCGGGTTACCGTCTTTCGACAGTACGAATGCCAGGCGATTGCCATCCGGCGACCACGCTGGTGCGCCATTCAGGCCTTCGAAGTTGGTGATCTGCTCACGGCGACCGGTGTCGATGTTCTGCATGAAGATACGCGGACGCTTCTGTTCGAACGAGACGTAAGCGATGCGCTTGCCATCCGGTGCGAAACGCGGCGACAGGATCGGCTCGCGCGATTGCAGCAGGGTCACGGCGCGGGCACCGTCATAGTCCGAGCGTTGCAGCGTGTAGCGCGTGTTCTTCTCGGAGAAGCGTTCGGCCGTCACGTACAGCAGACGAGTCGAGAACGCACCTTTGATACCGGTGAGTTTTTCGAACGACTGGTCAGCGATGTAGTGCGACATGTCGCGCAGTTGATCGACGCTGCCCGACACGCTGCCGGTCAGCACTTGCTGCTCGGTGGCGACGTTGAACAGAGCGTATTGAACCTGCAGGCGACCGCCCGCTGGAACAATGCTGCCGACCATAATGTACTGAGCGTTGATCGCCTTCCAGTCACGGAAAATGATTTCGCTGGCCTGGCTCGGCTGGCTGATCATGTTCTGCTTTGGAATCGGCGCGTAGTAACCCGAGTTGCGCAGGTCGTTGCCGATGATTTCGGCCATGTCATCCGGCAGCACGGTGCCGCCCTGGAAACCGAATGGCACTACGGCAATTGGAGTTGCCTGGGAGCTACCACTGCTGACCAGGATATTTTTTTCATCTGCGGTGGCCAGTCCTGCAAAGCAGAACATGACTACAAGCAGTCCTCGAAGAAGGTTTCTCACAAGGCTAGATCCTCAGGTGTGAATGTCATCTTGAATGAACGATAGGGTGCGAAATCAGCTGGCTTCAGACCCTGCATTTCGGTCAATCGACCAATATTTTTTACCGCCGCTACCGCTGAACTGTCGAACGGTACATCACCGCTGGACTTGGCAACCGATACGCCAGAGATTGTTCCATCAGGCAGCATGTTGATTTGCAGGATCACCTTCATGCCCTTGCGGGCCGACGGTGGCTGCGCCCAACCTTCAGAAGCACGCGAGCGAATCAGATCATCGAAGTTACCCGCGACTTCATCACCCTGCTCATCCGCCAAGGCTTGCTGACGCTCAGTCGTATCGGAAAGCAAATCTGCCAAGGCCTGAGCCTTCTTCTCATCGACAGATTTACGCGCCGCTTCCTGCGATTTCTTCTTCGCAGCATCGGCAGCAGCTTTCTTCTTCGCGTCTTCGGCGACTTTCTTCTTCGCCTCTTCAGCTTCAGATTTCTTCTTGGCGTCTTCCGCGGCTTTCTTCTTCGCGTCTTCGACAATCTTTTTCTTGGCTTCTTCAGCGGCCGCTTTCTTGGCCTCTTCTTCAGCCGCTTTCTTGGCTTCTTCTTCAGATTTCTTCTTGGCTATATCAGCCAATTGTTTCTCTTCGGCCTTTTTGGCTTCGGCGGTCTTCTTGGCTTCATCGGCTTTCTTGGCTTCATCAGCCTTTTTTGCCTCTTCCGCTTTTTTAGTCTCGTCGGCCTTCTTGGATTCTTCGGCTTTTTGAGCCGCATCTTCCTTCTTTTGTTCCGCGGCCTTGATCGCTTCCTGTTCGATCTTTTTCTGTTCCATCTGTTCGACTTCGGTCTGACGCGCGGCAGATTTCTTCGCCTCACCCGCAATCTTCTGATTGGTCTGGGTGGTCGCCTGACTTTTCGATTTCAGCTGGTACAAGGTCGCCTGGACAATCGGCTTGGCCGGCGGCAGCTCCGGCGTGAAGGCGAAACTGACGAACAGCATGCCGAACACCAGCACGTGCAAGACAATCGCCAGGACACTAGGCCAGAAGTAGCTTTCCGAGGCGGACGGCTCTCGCATTTGCTGCATCAGGGTGCCTCGGTAATCAAGCCAACATTACCGACCCCGGCTTTCTGCAACCCGCCCATGGCGCCCATCACGGAACCGTAATCGACGGTCTTGTCGCCGCGAATGAACACCTGGGTGCGCTTGCCGCCTTCAGTACCGGCGCGGATGATCTTGGTCACCGCGTCAGTCATCTGCGGCAAGGTCATGGCCTTGTCCTGTTGCTTTTCAGTGTCGACTTCGCTGCCAAGGTTCCAGTAATAGGTCTTGTCAGACTTGATCGAAATGGTCAGGACCTGGGTGTTGTTGTCCTGCGGCAAGGCTTCGCTGGAAACCTTGGGCAGATCAACTTTCACGCCCTGATTGAGCATCGGAGCGGTCACCATGAAGATGACCAGCAGCACCAGCATCACGTCGATGTAAGGCACCACGTTCATCTCGGCAACCGGCTTGCGCTTTTTGCGAGCTCGAGCGATTAAAGCCATTGGAAATTACCTGCTTATTCTTCGCTGGTGTGCACTTTGCGGTGCAGGATCGCCTGGAATTCATCGGCGAAGGTGTAGTAACGGCCCAGCAGGGTTTCGCTGCGAGCAGCAAAACGGTTGTAAGCGATAACGGCCGGGATGGCGGCGAACAGGCCGATCGCGGTGGCGATCAGTGCTTCGGCAATACCCGGAGCCACAGTGGCCAGGGTTGCTTGCTGGGCAGTGGCCAGGCCACGGAAGGAGTTCATGATCCCCCAGACCGTACCGAACAGACCGATGTACGGGCTGACGGAACCGACGGTGGCGAGGAACGGCAGGCTCTGCTCGAGCTTCTCTTCTTCGCGGGAAATGGCGACGCGCATGGCACGGGCCACGCCTTCCATGACCGCTTCAGGATCAACGCCTGGCTGCTGACGCAGACGGGAGAATTCCTTGAAACCGGCACGGAAGATCTGCTCGACGCCCGAGTCCGGATCAGGGTTGCTGCCGGCCTGACGGTAGAGTTTGGACAGGTCGATGCCGGACCAGAAGCGCTCTTCAAAGCTCTCCAGGGCACGTCGACCGGCGCGCAGCAGGTTGCTGCGCTGAAAGATCATGATCCATGAGGTCACCGATGCGGCTACCAGGATCAGCATTACCAGTTGCACCACGATACTGGCATTGCTGACCAGGCTCCACATGGAGGAATGGTCGACGACGTTAGCTTCCACGCTTTATCTCCTGCTTTGAGTGTGTACCCGCGCCGCTCACGTCGGCAAAGGCCGCACGTAGAGCTTCGGGAATGGCCCGGGGTTTTAAACTTTCAGTGCGCACACAGGCCACCAGAAACTGCCCTTCGCAGAGCAGCGCATTATCCGTGGCTCGCCTGACCTGTTGCTTGAAGCGCAGGCTGACACGGTTCAATTCGATTACTTCAGCGCTTACCAGAAGCTCGTCGTCCAGTCGCGCCGGCGCGTGATAACGCGCTTCGCTGGAATGCACGACAAACAACAGGTCCTCCCCTGCCAGCTGGGACTGGGCAAAGCCCAGATCCCGGAGCCGCTCGGTTCGAGCCCGTTCCATAAACTTGAGGTAATTGACGTAATACACGATGCCGCCCGCATCGGTGTCCTCGTAATAAACGCGACAACGAAGTGCGAAAGGCTCAAGCCCGTTTTGCGCGCGCATACTCTAGTGCTTACTCCTCAGGTTGCCAATCCGGCCAGGCAACTGTTTTTCATTGATTCGCGGCTTTCTGGTGAAAGTACGGTCCTCAGACCGCACAAACTCCGAATAAATCAGCCCGCAAAGGTGATTAATCGTCTACGGCATCAAGGAACTCGTCTACCACGGGCATCTCGCCCAATCGTGACGGAATGTTTAAACCGAAGTGCAGATACGCGTGCCGGGTGACCACTCGCCCCCGCGGCGTGCGCATGATGTAGCCCTGCTGGATCAGGTACGGCTCCAGCACGTCTTCAATGGTGTGGCGCTCTTCGCTGATCGCCGCCGCCAGGCTGTCCACGCCAACCGGCCCACCATCGAACTTCTCGATCATGGTCAACAGCAGACGCCGGTCCTGGTGATCGAAGCCACGCTCGTCGACATCCAGCAGGTTCAAGGCCAAGTCGGCGATCGGTTTGGTGATGTGGCCCTTGGCACGAACTTCGGCGAAATCCCGAACCCGGCGCAGCAAACGGTTGGCGATCCGTGGGGTGCCGCGGGCACGGCGGGCGATCTCAAAGGCGCCTTCCGGGTCCAGCGGCAAGCCGAGGATGTTCGCCGAACGGCTGACAATAGTCGCCAGGTCGGCGGTGTTGTAGAACTCCAGGCGCTGGACGATACCGAAGCGGTCGCGCAACGGATTGGTCAGCATGCCGGCACGGGTCGTCGCCCCCACCAGGGTGAACGGCGGCAGATCCAGCTTGATCGAGCGCGCAGCCGGCCCTTCACCGATCATGATGTCGAGCTGGAAATCTTCCATGGCCGGATACAGCACTTCTTCGACGATCGGCGACAGCCGATGGATTTCGTCGATGAACAGCACGTCGTGAGGTTCGAGGTTGGTCAACAGCGCTGCCAGATCGCCTGGACGCTCAAGCACCGGACCCGAGGTGCTTTTGATCGACACGCCCATTTCCTGGGCGATGATGTTCGCCAGGGTGGTCTTGCCCAGACCCGGCGGGCCAAAAATCAGCGTGTGGTCCAGGGACTCGTTACGCCCGCGTGCGGCCTGGATGAACAACTCCATTTGCTCGCGAACGGTCGGCTGGCCAATGTATTCGGCCAGGCTGACAGGACGAATCGCCCGGTCCTGGACTTCCTCGCGGTCGCGAGGGCCGGGCGTGGCGGCAATCAGACGATCAGCTTCAATCACTTAGATCATTCCCTTCAGGGCACGACGAATCATGTCTTCACTGCTCAAACCTTTCTCCTTGATCGCGGAAATCGCCTTGCTGGCTTCCTGCGGCTTGTAACCCAGGGAAATCAGCGCGCTGACCGCGTCATTTTCGGCGGTGGCGACCGGCGCCGCATCAGGCCCGCCCGGTTGGTTCGGCACCAGGGCGAACATCGCCGGCACGGTTTCCCACGCCTTGAAGCGGTCCTTGAGTTCCACCAGCAAACGCTCGGCGGTCTTCTTGCCCACGCCCGGCACCTTGGTCAGCGCCGAAGTGTCCTGGGATTGCACGCAACGGACCAGCTCATCCACTTCCAGGCTCGACATCAACGCCAGAGCCAATTTCGGCCCTACACCATTGAGACGGATCAACTCGCGAAAAAAGTCTCGCTCACGCTTGCCGAAGAAGCCATAGAGTAACTGCGCGTCTTCACGTACGACCAAATGGGTGTGCAAGGTCAGCGGTTCACCGACCGACGGCAAGCGATACAGCGTGGTCATGGGCACTTCCAGCTCATACCCCAGACCGTTTACATCCAGAATCAGGTGCGGCGGCTGTTTCTCAGCCAGTGTGCCGCGCAAGCGTCCAATCACGTTTCAGATCCTTGAGCGTTGGCCAGATCAACGACTGGCGACTGACAGAACAAGGGTTTGCGCCGACAACACAGGCGCAAAACCCTCATTCCCTAAAAATGACTGCTGATGCTATCAGAGACGCAGGCGCCCGCCACGACTGCGTGCCGTTCCCAGGCCATGGGGCAACAGGCTGGAACGGGTATGCGCGTGACAAATGGCAATGGCCAAGGCATCCGAAGCATCGATTTGCGGCTTGCTGGTCAGTTTCAGCATGTGCATGACCATCATCTGCACCTGCTCTTTATTGGCGGCACCGGTGCCGGTCACCGCTTGCTTGACCTGGGTTGCGGTGTATTCGGCGATCTCCAGGCTTTCTTCGGCCCCCGCCACAATCGCAGCACCCCGAGCCTGACCGAGCTTGAGGGCAGAGTCGGCATTGCGCGCCATAAAGACTTTTTCAATGCCCATGGTCACCGGGCCGTAGGTCTGGATGACTTCACGCACACCGCGATAGACGATTTGCAGACGCTCATGCAGTTCACCGGACCCGGTGCGAATGCAACCCGACGCCACGTACACGCAGCCACGCCCGGTATCACGTACCACGCCATAACCGGTGATGCGCGAACCGGGGTCGATACCAAGAATTAAAGTCATAACGCCTGCAGGAAGAGAACGCGGTGGCCTCAGGATAACCGTGTAGGAGCTGCCGAAGGCTGCGATCTTTTGATTTTCGATCTTAAAGTCAAAAGATCGCAGGCTTCGCCAGCTCCTACAGGGGCCAGGCAAAGGCTGCGATCTTTATCCAATGCATCAACCCAGCTGTGCGGCCACCGATTCCGGAATATCCGCGTTCGAATAGACGTTCTGCACGTCATCAAGGTCTTCGAGCATGTCGATCAGCTTGAGCACCTTCTCGGCGCCTTCCAGGTCCAGTTCGGCACTCGTGGTCGGCAGCATCACGATTTCCGCGTCATCGCCTTTGAAACCCGCCGCTTCCAGCGCGTTACGCACGGCGTAGAAGCCGGCGAACGAGGTGAACACGTCAATCGAGCCGTCATCATGGGTCACCACGTCATCGGCGTCGGCCTCCATGGCCGCTTCCATCAGCGCGTCTTCATCGACACCCGGCGCGAAGGAAATCTGCCCCTTGCGCTCGAACAAATACGCCACCGAACCGTCAGTACCGAGGTTGCCGCCGCACTTGCTGAACGCGTGGCGAACAGCGGCTGCGGTGCGATTGCGGTTGTCGGTCATGCACTCGACCATCACCGCCACGCCACCCGGGCCGTAGCCTTCGTAGGTCAGCTCGACCATGTCGTCGGTGTCGGCAGCGCCAGCACCGCGGGCCACCGCGCGATCAATGATGTCGCGGCTCATGTTGGCGCCAAGAGCCTTGTCCAGCGCCAGACGCAGGCGCGGGTTGGAGCCTGGATCACCGCCGCCCTGACGGGCCGCAACGGTCAGCTCACGAATCCACTTGGTGAAAATCTTGCCCTTCTTGGCATCCTGACGTTCTTTGCGGTGCTTGATGTTCGCCCACTTGGAATGACCCGCCATATCTCGCTCCGAATTTCTCTTTGAAACATCGCCCGCCACACATGGAGTGTCGGCCAGCAACAAAAAATCTCGACCTAAAGAAAAGGCGCATCCCAAAAGGATGCGCCTTTACAGTCAGCCTTACTCAGCCTTTGGCGTTTCGCGCAGACGAATGTGCAGTTCGCGCAATGCCTTGGCATCTACCACACCCGGAGCCTGAGTCATGACGTCAGCCGCGCTCTGGGTTTTCGGGAAGGCAATCACTTCACGGATCGACTGGGCGCCGGTCATCAGCATGACCAGACGGTCCAGACCGAAGGCCAGGCCACCGTGCGGCGGCGCGCCGTATTTCAGGGCGTCGAGCAGGAAGCCGAACTTCTCTTCCTGTTCCGCTTCGTTGATACCCAGCAGACGGAACACCGACTGTTGCATTTCCTTGCGGTGGATACGGATCGAACCGCCACCCAGCTCGGTGCCGTTCAGGACCATGTCGTAGGCACGGGACAGAGCGGTCGCCGGGTTGGCTTCCAGTTCTTCCGGGGTGCACTTCGGCGCGGTGAACGGGTGGTGCAAGGCGCTGAAGCTGCCGTCGTCGTTCTCTTCGAACATCGGGAAGTCAACGACCCACATTGGCGCCCACTTGCAGGTCAGCAAGTCCAGGTCGTTGCCGACCTTGATCCGCAGCGCGCCCAGGGCTTCGCTGACGATCTTCGACTTGTCGGCACCGAAGAACACGATGTCGCCGTCAACTGCGCCAACGCGATCGAGGATCACGTTGAGGTTGGCTTCAGGGATGTTCTTGACGATCGGCGATTGCAGACCTTCAACGCCTTTGGCGCGCTCGTTGACCTTGATGTACGCCAAGCCCTTGGCACCGTAGATGCCGACGAACTTGGTGTAGTCGTCGATCTGCTTGCGCGGCATGCTCGCCGCGCCAGGTACGCGCAAGGCGGCAACGCGGCATTTCGGATCGTTGGCTGGACCGCTGAAGACCTTGAAATCGACTTCTTTGAGCTGGTCGGCCACATCCACCAGTTCCAGCGGGTTACGCAAATCTGGCTTGTCGGAACCGTAGCGACGCATGGCTTCTTCGAAGGTCATGTGCGGGAATTCGCCGAATTCCAGGTCCAGCACTTCCTTGAACAGGTTGCGGATCATGCCTTCGGTGAGGCCCATGATGTCTTTTTCATCGAGGAAGCTGGTTTCGATGTCGATCTGGGTGAATTCAGGCTGACGGTCGGCACGCAGGTCTTCGTCGCGGAAGCACTTGGCGATCTGGTAGTAACGGTCGAAGCCGGCCACCATCAGCAATTGCTTGAACAGCTGCGGCGATTGCGGCAAGGCGAAGAACGAACCGGCGTGAGTACGGCTCGGCACCAGATAGTCACGTGCGCCTTCCGGAGTAGCGCGGGTCAGGATCGGCGTCTCGACGTCGAGGAAGCCGTTCTCGTCCAGGTAGCGACGGATGCTGGTGGTCATGCGCGAACGCAGACGCAGCTTCTCGGCCATTTCCGGGCGACGCAGATCAAGGAAGCGATAACGCAGGCGGGTTTCTTCACCGACGTCGGAGAACTCGTTCAGCGGGAACGGCGGGGTTTCCGATTCGTTCAGCACTTCCAGCTCGTAGCCCAGGACTTCGATCATGCCCGACGCCATGTTGGCGTTGGTGGCACCGGCCGGACGCAGGCGAACCTTGCCGGTGATCTTGACGACGTACTCGCTGCGCACGCGATCGGCGGCGGCGAAGCTCTCGGCGCGGTCCGGATCGAACACTACCTGGGCCAGACCGTCACGATCACGGATATCGAGGAAAATCACCCCACCGTGGTCACGGCGACGGTGAACCCATCCGCAAAGGGTAATTTCCTGGCCTTCCAGGGCTTCGTTCAGTTGGCCGCAATAATGGCTGCGCATCATGGTAGTGGTTTCACTTCTCGTAATCGAAATTCGGTTGGAGGCCTTGCAGAGGTTGCAAGGGCTCGCGCGTGTCGTTCAACTCAGGTTCCAGACCTTAGTCAGCTTTGTCGCCGCCGGCCAGATTCTTCTTGGAACCGGTCTTGAAATCGGTTTCGTACCAGCCGGTGCCGCTCAGGCGGAAGCCCGGCATGGACAGCATCTTTTTAAGCTCTGGCGCCTGGCAGGCAGGGCAGTCGACCAGCGGTGCTGCGCTGATCTTTTGAATGGCTTCCAACTGATGACCACAGGAAGCACATTGATAGTCGTACATCGGCATGGGGGTTGTCTCGGCGATCAGATTGCTACCGCACACGCAGGGTTTTGCGGCAAAGAGCGGGATTATATCCATTAAATGCGGCCTGTGCAGCCGTAAGACTGCACAGACCGACTCTGCCCGATCCACGGCCGTGGCTAGGGCATCGCGACGCAGCCTCCTTCTTTCAGGCTGTGCACGACGCAGACAACCCGCACCAGCCCGGTAAAGTTCTTGACCCCGCCATGACGCAAGTGCACCTCGCGGTCCACATGGGACAGCAACGCACTGACCGTACAGCAATTGACCTTGGCCATATCACCCAAAATATCCCAGTACACCTGCTCAAGCCGCAAGCAGGTGGCAAAGCCATTCAGCCGCACCGACCGGGATAGAGGCTGGGCCAGCCCCATATCAAATTCGCTGACAAACGGATCAATCCTTATGTCTTTGCCCGGACCGACCCTCCCCTCGCTTCGCCTGTCTCCATAATCCATATCGTTGACACTCCTTTGTCATCCTTGCCTTCTGTAAGAGCACTCTGCGTGGCCTTATAAAAGCGCAGGCGCAAAGGTATATCCAGATGACTTTATGACCATCGACGTAGGATAAGCCAACAACTGAATGGCGATCATGGAGACCGTCCTAGGCCGGTCATTTTCCTACACAACCAGACGAGTTTTAACGCGCGAAAAAGCGATTTGAAGAAGTCAAAGAGCGCGAATAACACCCGACGGGCATCATTCGCGTATTGGCGATATTACTGATCCAGCAGAGACCGCAGCATCCACGCGGTTTTTTCGTGGACTTGCATGCGCTGGGTCAGCAGGTCGGCTGTCGGCTCGTCGCTGACTTTTTCCAGCAGCGGGAAGATCCCGCGCGCCGTACGGGTGACCGCTTCCTGGCCATCAACAAGCTGCTTGATCATGTCTTCGGCGCTCGGCACGCCGGCTTCTTCCTTAATAGAGGACAGCCGGGCATAAATCGAATAGGCGCCGGGCGCTGGAAACCCTAGGGCGCGAATGCGCTCGGCAATCGAATCGACGGCCAGGGCCAACTCGTTGTATTGCTCCTCGAACATCAGGTGCAAGGTCCGAAACATGGGACCGGTGACATTCCAATGGAAGTTATGGGTTTTCAAATACAGCACATAAGTGTCCGACAGCAGACGTGAAAGCCCGTCGACGATGGACTTGCGGTCCTCTTCACTGATACCGATATCGATTGCCATGCTTATCTCCTAAAGGTGATGAGTTCATCCAACAGGTGCAGGACCACTCTAGCAAGCCTGCCACCCCCTCGCAGCCCGGGATTGCACAATGGCCTGCGACAAATCGCCCCGCGAAGCACCGCCGGACTGCCTGATTTGAGTAGCTGCAGGCTTTGCTGTTAAATAGACGGTGTGTCGCGACCGCCTATTTTCCGGGGGCTGCGCATAGGCTGGTACCGGGTACGTGTCCAACGCCTCTTATTGTTCTGAAGCGAACCGTGCTCCATCAGCTCTTCCTTGTGATCCGTCTTAACGTGAGTTAATCAAAATGTTGAAAATCGTCCACCTGCTAATGGGCGCAGCAGCTTTGCTGTTGTCCTTCATCCCTAGCCTGCGATCCGAAGCAGTCCCTTACCTGCAACAACCCGACGCGCTGTACCTGGCCTTTTTCGGCCTGCTCAACCTCACCCTTGCTCCCGTTATCCCTTACTGGAACAAAGGCCCACGTCACCAACTGCAAAACCTGGTCAGCGCCCTGCTGGTCCTGGCTGTCGTCCTGCAAACCCTGACGTTGCTCGCACCAATGCCTGTCATCGCCGGTCAACCTGCCGTCCTGTTCAGCCTGGTGGCTGCGCTGATCGCCGTTCTGCTGCACCTGGCTATCAGCTTCTACAAATCTTCACCGGCCGCCGCCTCGCCAAGCTACGACATGAGCAATCGCGATACCGGCACCGTCAAGTGGTTCAACACGTCCAAAGGCTTCGGCTTTATTTCCCGTGATTCCGGCGATGATATTTTCGTGCATTTCCGGGCCATTCGTGGCGAAGGTCACCGTGTTCTGGTTGAAGGCCAGCGCGTGGAGTTCTCTGTCATGAATCGTGACAAAGGGCTGCAAGCCGAAGACGTGATCGCGGCATTGCCGCGCCGCTGATTCAAGGCTAAAAAAAACCGCGAACAGCCTGGCTGTTCGCGGTTTTTTATTGCCTGACTATTAGTAACAGGGTGGTTAGTAGTGAGGCGGCGGTGCTTCTTCTTCGAAGGTTTCGAACTGGCCGGCCATTTCTTCCTGGCGCTTGAGCAATGCGGCCATCTGCAATTGCAGGCGCTCAACGGCGCGCTGCTGCGTCGCCAGCACATCGCTCAATGACTGGATGGTGTCATCCTGAAACGCCAATTGGCTCTCCAGATCGGTAACGCGATCTTCCAGGCTCATGATTCAACCCTCCAGAAACGTGAAGTCTTCGGTTAACACCAGACGCAGCCGCTCGCGAATCGTCGCGACCTGCGCCGCGCTGTAAGGCACGGCCGGGTGCTTGCCCCAGACCGGGGCCGGCCAGGCGGCATCCTCACGCATGCGCACAATCACATGCATGTGCAACTGACTGACGACATTGCCCAGAGCCCCGACATTCATCTTGTCGGCGCCGAACGAGTCTTTGAGCAACCCCGCCAGCACAGTCGTTTCCTGCCACAACAACTGTTGATCTGCGACACCCAACTGAAATATCTCACTGATATCGTCGCGGCGTGGCACCAGGATGAACCAGGGGTAGTTCGAATCATTGGATAACAGCAACCGGCACAGCGGGAAATCGCCAATCGGTAGCGTGTCTTGTTGTAGTCGTGGATCTAAAGCGAACACCGCGCGCACTCCCGCACTCATCAGTTTTCAGCTTAGCGCGCCTCCCAACCGGCGGCGAACCAAGCGACAGGACGGCAGCATACCCGTGAACGCCACTGGCTTCACGCCGCAAGAGCGCCCCTATATGGGCCTTTTTTGCTCACGGCGCACCATTACAGAACCGCTGGTCACACCAAAAATGACGAAATGACTGATAACCAATGAATAGTTCCAGATGAATCCGTTACCGCACTGTGTGATTTCAGCACAGCGATTAAGATTTTTTGCACCAAAACCGCACAGTGCGTCTACGCTGAGTGCGTCAGCATCCGTGAATTACTCACCAAAGGGGTGAACCGGTAACATTTTTCGTTGTCATGCGATCGGTCTCAGGGTTGAAACACCATGCGACGCACGGCGTCAAGCGCAGAAAAACGCGCTTGAAGCCCCCGGTTTTATGAGGTTTTTACGGTGACAGGCAGGCTTCCAGAAAAAAACAGCTACAGAATTCTGGTTTGTGCACGCTTGTTGCATTCACACCCACATCGCCCTGGAAGCCTCCGCTGGAAGTGGAAGCCCCAAGGCAAATAAAAACAGCGGCAGGGTTGCCCAATGGAGATTCAAACGTTTCACCAGGGACTCTTTTTACCGATGCACAAGCCTTGGAAAACAACATTAAAGTTGCCAGTCCTCTTGCGTCGAGGCTTTAAATTTGCGACATCTACCCAGCTGTTTGCGACAGGGTCGTAAAGAAGCTGAAAGGTTAGATACGCAAGTATCGCCAACATGTTCGGCGTGATATAAGTTTGCGCCGACACAAAAAGAAAGAGCCGCCCAGATAATAAAACAGGTGGGACGGCAGTACTCTTCTAAAAACCAAAGGAGCAAATCACGATGCGCGTGATGAAGTGGAGCATGATCGCAGTTGCTGTTGCAGCAGGCACCTCGCAGTTCGCAATGGCCTCTTCCCAGGAAGAATCCAAGGGTTTCTTTGGCGACCAAAGCCTGAAACTCAAAACCCGTTTTGAGTACATGAACCGCGATTTCAAGAACGGTGCAAGCAACAACGCAGACTCCGGCTACCGTCAGGAGTCCGGTATCAGCCAATTGCTGACTTACGAGTCGGGCTTCACTCAAGGCACCGTAGGCTTCGGTCTCGATGCAATGGCAATGGGTTCGGTCAAACTTGACGGCGGTACGGGCCACCGCGGTACCGGTCTGTTCGCAGTTGATAGCGATAACAACCCTGAAAAATCCCAAGGCAAGATTGGCGGTGCAGTTAAACTGCGTCTTTCCGACACTGTCCTGAAATACGGCCAGCAGTTTGTTGCCAGCCCAGTATTCGCTACCGATGACAGCCGTATGCTGCCAGAAGTTGCTACCGGTACCCTGATCACTTCCAAAGAGATCAAAGGCCTGGAACTGAGCGCCGGTCGCTTCACCGCTCTGAGCAAACAAACAGGTATGGCCCGTGACAGCATCGGCGGCCTGCCAGATGAAGATGGCAACCACGCCAAAGGCCTGAGCGACGGCATCAATATCTTCGGCGCCAGCTATGCCTTCACCGACAACTTCACCGGTGCCTTAGCGGCATCGGATGCTGAAGAGTACTTCAAAAAGTACTACATCAACCTGAACTACACCTTGCCAATCGCTGACAATCAGTCCCTGAACTTCGACCTTAACGGTTACAAAACCAAAGGCGATAAACGTGGTGACCAGGTTGACGCCATCGGCGACGGCACCTTGGGTGTGGACAACAACCTGTGGTCCTTGGCAGCTGCCTATAGCCTGGGCGCTCACAAGTTCACCCTTGCTTACCAGCAGTCCAGCGGCGACAACGCTTACTACTATGGCGTTGACGGCAACAGCACCATCTTCGTTTCCAACTCCATTCAGATCTCCGACTTCGTTGGCCGCGAGGAGAAATCCTATCAAGCTCGCTACGACCTGAACATGGCGAGCTACGGCGTTCCTGGTCTGAGCTTCATGACCCGTTACGTAATGGGTGACAACATCAAGACCAATGGTCTGGGTGAAGGCAAGGAAAACGAGTGGAACGTTGAGTCCAAGTACGTAGTTCAGGAAGGCCCGGTCAAAGACCTGTCGTTCCGTGTGCGTTTCGCCAACTACCGTGCGAACGGCGCATACCAGAACTACTCGAACGACAACTATGATACCCGCGTCATCATAGAGTACCCGCTGAGCATCCTGTAATCGGGGTGTCACACCGGTAGTACTGTAGAGCTTTGCTCTAATCAAAAACCGCTCACCTTCTCAGGTGGGCGGTTTTTTTATGCCTGCCCGGTGTTAAATTCGTAAGCAGGCTAATAACGTTCACATGAACAACAGTAGGCAGCTAACTTTTCTTTAGAGGCAGCCACAAAAAAACCCAAGCGTCTTATCGATGCTTGGGTTTTTGCGTTTAACTTGACCAAACAGCCAACTAAAACGTTGTTACTGCGCCGCTGCCTCCTGAACCACTCGAATCACCCGCTGTGGAAACGGAATATCGATACCGGCCGTTTTCAAACGATCACGGGACTGTTCGTTGAACATGAACATCACGTCCCAGTAATCTGCTGTTTTTACCCAGACACGCAGCGAAACAGTGATCGAACTGTCGCCCAGCGTAGAAATGACTGCCTGCGGAGCCGGCTCAGTCAGAATACGTTCGTCCTTGGCCAGATCCAGCAATACTTCACGAGCCTTCTGAAGATCCGCTTCGTAATCAACGCCCACATCAAACACAACTTTGCGGGTCGGTTGACGGTTAGTGTTGGTGATGATGCCGTTCGACAGGTTGCCGTTAGGCACGATGATTGTTTTGTTATCACCGGTGCGCAGCACGGTGTGAAAAATCTGGATGCTGTCGACAGTACCCGCAACACCTTGCGCTTCGATCCAGTCACCGATACGAAACGGACGGAACAACAGAATCAGCACGCCGCCGGCGAAATTCGCCAGGCTGCCCTGCAACGCCAGACCGATGGCCAAGCCCGCCGCACCAATAGCCGCCACGAACGAAGTGGTTTCCACGCCGATCATTGAAGCCACGCTGACGACCAGCAAAACCTTGAGAATAATGTTCGCCAGACTGCTGATGAACCCTTGCAGCGCGAGGTCGGCATTACGTAACGCCAGCAGACCGCCAAGTTTCTGGGCCACTTTGCTGATCAACCACCAGCCGACGGCCAGGGTGATGACCGCCAGCAACACGCGGCTGCCGTATTCCATGATCATCGGAATCCAGGCTTGGGAGGCCTTGACCAGGTTGTCCACTTCAGTATTCAAATCCATCTACTTTCTCCTGGGTTAAGCACAATCCGGGTGGGAGCGAGCCTGCTCGCGATTGCGGTGTGCCATTCAACAGTGATGTCGACTGATACGCCCTCATCGCGAGCAAGCTCGCTTCCACAGGGTTCCCGCATTGATAAGTCAGTCGCGGAAGTTGTTGAACTGCAGCGGCATGTCGAAAGTCTTGGCGCGCAGGGCTGCGATGGCCTCCTGCAAATCGTCGCGTTTCTTGCCGGTGATGCGCACTTGCTCGCCTTGAATAGCGGCCTGGACCTTGAGCTTGGCGTCCTTGACGTGAGCGACGATTTTCTTCGCCAGCTCTTTGTCGATGCCTTCCTTGAGGACGGCTTCCTGTTTCATCAGCTTGCCCGATGCGTAGGCATCCTTGACTTCAAGGCACTGCACGTCGATTTTGCGCTTGACCAGGGCCAGCTTGAGGATCTCAATCATCGCTTCCAGCTGGAAATCAGCCTCGGCGGTCAGGTTGACGGTCAGGTCCTTTTCCTTGAATTCAAAGGTGCCCTTGCCTTTCAGGTCATAACGGCGATCGAGTTCCTTGACGGCGTTCTCGACCGCGTTGGTGACTTCGTGTTTGTCCAGTTCGGATACCACGTCGAACGACGGCATGTAATCTCTCCAATAAAAAGGCGCGCTCGATAGCGATGGCGCGCGCTTGGCTTGCGGTTAAAATCGGGCTCATTATAACGGGTCTTTTCCAACCGATACTGCGAGCCTCACATGCCTGCGCCAAACCGAGCAAAAAGCTGATGTCCACCACCTGGCATGTATTGGGCGCTGGCAGCCTCGGCACCTTGTGGGCCACCCGCCTGGCGCGGGCCGGGGTGCCGGTCCGGTTGATCGTGCGCGATGAACAGCGCTTGCAGGCGTATCAGGCGGCGGGCGGTTTGACGCTGGTGGAACACGGTGAAGCCAAGACTTACCAAATACCGGGTGAAACACCGGACAACCATGAGCCCATCAACCGTCTGCTGGTCGCCTGCAAAGCTTACGATGCCGAAAAAGCCGTCGCTCAACTGGCGCCACGCCTGGGGCCCAACGCAGAATTGGTGCTGTTGCAGAACGGCCTCGGCAGTCAGGACGCCGTCGCCGCGCAGGTGCCCCAGGCGCGCTGCGTATGCGCTTCGAGCACCGAAGGCGCGTTTCGCGATGGCGACTGGCGCGTGGTGTTCGCCGGTCACGGCTACACCTGGCTGGGGGATGCCGGCCATCCGGTGGCGCCGATCTGGCTGGATGACCTGACTGCCGCCGGTATTCCTCACGAATGGAGCACCGACATCCTGACCCGGCTGTGGCGCAAACTGGCGCTCAACTGTGCGATCAATCCGTTGACGGTGCTGCACGATTGCCGCAATGGCGGCTTGCAGGAACACCATTGCGAAGTCGCCACCCTTTGCGGCGAACTGACCGACTTGCTGGAACGCTGCGGTCAACCGGCAGCCGCCGAGGACCTGCAACAGGAAGTCGAACGGGTGATCCATGCCACAGCAGCCAATTACTCCTCGATGCACCAGGACGTCGCGAGTCAGCGCCGAACCGAAATCAGCTACCTGCTGGGCTATGTCTGCAAAGTCGCCTCGCGGCACCAGTTGAATCTGCCCCACCTCAATCAATTACAGCAGCGGTTGATTGCCCGTCTTCAAAGCCTTGGATTGCCCAGCGACTGAGCAGCGGCTACGCTGGCCACTTGTTCCTTTTCAGCGATGAACCTGATGCCATTGCGCCAGCGTCTCGAAAACCTCCCCGTCGGCCAGAAACTGCTGGCCGCCCTGCTCGTGCTGTTGATCACCATCCTGCTGGTCGCCAACCTGACCTTTATCAGCGCCGCGTACTACATTTCCCAAGAAAGCATGGCGCCCCAGGCCTTGCAGACCATCGGCCGACTGGTGTCCAACCCGAGCCTGGTGGCTGACGCCCTGGAGTCGCCGCAAAGCGCCGAACGCCTGCTCAACGAACTCAACAGCTATTCACCGCTGCGAGCGGCGGCCCTGTATGACGGCAAGGGTGAGCGACTGGCGCAGTTGCAGCATGGCGACAAGTTGCATCTGCCGGACCGCTATCGGCACATCGAATCCTGGCAGGCCACCGAGTTTCGCAGCAATCAGGTGATCACCCTGCCCCGCCCCGGCACGGCGCCGGGGCATCTGTTGCTGGTGGCCAGCAGCGAATTGCCGGTGGCGTTCTACACCGGGACCCTGACCGCCAGCCTGGGCATTCTGATCTTCAGTGTGCTGTTGTGGCTGGTGATCGCCCGACAGATCAAACGCCTGATTACCCGGCCGATCCATCAGCTCGAAGAGTTGTCCCGGCAAGTGACCCGCGAAGAGAACTACGCCCTGCGCGCCTCCCGAGGCAACCACGACGAAATCGGCAGCCTCGCCGAGGCCTTCAACACCATGCTCTCGCGGATTGAAGCCAGGGAGCAGCAGCTCAAACGTGCACGGGATGATTCCCAGGCCGCTTACGATCAGGCGCAAGGTCTGGCAGAGGAAACCCGTCACACCAACCGCAAACTGGAACTCGAAGTTCAAGTGCGCAGCAAGATCGAGAAGAAACTCACCGGTTTCCAGAACTATCTCAACAGCATCATCGACTCCATGCCGTCAGCACTGATCGCCCTCGACGAGCAGCTCTACGTCACCCAGTGGAATCAGGAAGCTAGCGCCCTGTCCGGCACCCGCCTGGACGAAGCCCTGAACCAGCCGATCTTCCTCGCCTTCGAGCCGTTGAAACCGTTTCTGCCACAGCTCAAGCAAACCGTCGAGCAGCACACGGTGGCGAAGATCGAGCGCGTCACCTGGTTCAAGGACGATGAACCCAAGCATTACGCATTGACCTTCTACCCGCTGATGGGCGGTGCCGGGCGCGGTGTGGTGATCCGCATCGATGACATTACCCAGCGCCTGTCACTGGAAGAAATGATGGTGCAGTCGGAAAAAATGCTTTCGGTCGGTGGCCTTGCCGCCGGCATGGCCCACGAAATCAACAACCCGTTGGGCGCGATCCTGCACAACGTGCAGAACATTCGACGACGCCTGTCGCCTGACTTGCCGAAGAACCTCGAACAGGCCGAGCTAGCCGGCATTTCCCTGGACACGGTCAACAAATACCTGCAATTGCGCGAAGTACCGCAGTTGCTTGATGGCATTCAACAGGCAGGCGCCAGGGCAGCGAAGATTGTCACGCACATGCTCAGTTTCAGTCGCCGCAGCACCCGCCAAATGGCCCCGTGCGACTTGCCGGCGCTGATCGATCAAGCAGTGGAAATCGCCGGTAACGACTTCGACCTGGCCATCGGTTTCGACTTCAAGGGTCAGGCGATCATCCGCCAGTTCGATCCGGCACTGGGCCCGGTGCCCGGCACGGCCAACGAACTGGAACAAGTGCTGCTCAACCTGCTGAAAAACGCCGCCCAGGCCATTCACCAACGTGAAGACGACAGCGAACCCGGTCGGATCATTCTGCGCACCCGACTGAATCCGCCATGGGCTGAAATCCAGGTCGAGGACAACGGCATCGGCATGAGCGAGAACGTGCGCAAACGCACCTTCGAGCCTTTCTTCACCACCAAGGAAATCGGTCAGGGCACGGGCCTTGGCTTGTCGGTCTCGTATTTCATCATCACCAATAACCACAAGGGGCAGATGGAGGTGCAATCGACATTGGGCCAGGGCACCTGTTTCACCTTGCGCTTGCCGCTGGCGGGTAGCCCCGTCACTTCTCAAGAACTCAATCACCTATCGAGGTAACCCATGGGCTTTCGCTTGTCGAAGATCTACACCCGCACTGGCGACAAAGGCGAAACCGGACTCGGCGATGGCCGCCGCGTGCCCAAGGACCATCCGCGAATCGAAGCCATTGGCGAAGTCGATACACTGAACAGCCAGGTGGGTGTGTTGCTGGCTGGATTGGCGGCAGAAAGCGCTGCGTATCCGGGGTTGAACGAGGTGATTGCGGTTTTGACGCCCTGCCAGCATCGGTTGTTCGACCTGGGTGGCGAGTTGGCGATGCCGGCGTATCAGGCGTTGAATGCAGCGGAAATCGAACGGCTGGAAGCGGCGATTGATCTGTGGAATGAAGAGTTGGGACCGCTGGAGAACTTCATTCTGCCGGGTGGTTCAGCGCTGATTGCCCAGGCCCACGTCTGCAGAAGCCTGGCACGCAGCGCGGAGCGGCGGTGTCAGCAGTTGAATGCGATTGAACCGTTAGCCGGGGTTGGGTTGGCGTATATCAATCGGTTGTCGGATGTGTTGTTTGTGGTGGCTAGGGTGATTGCCAAGCGGCAGGGGGTTGCCGAGATTCTTTGGCAGGCTGCCGCGAAGCCTCAGGAATAATTGGCGCCTGTCAGGACGCCTTCGCGGGCAAGCCTCGCTCCTACAGGTCTCGTATGATTCTGTAGGAGCGAGGCTTGCCCGCGAAGAGGCCGGTAGCTACACCACAGAATCAGGCCAGAACGCCCGAATCCCCGCCACACCCTGCGCCCCCACTTCCCAAGCCTTCTGCTGTTCCGCCGGGCCAACACCGCCCAACAGGAAAACCGGCTTGCTGAAACCTTCGATCAACGCCGAAGCCTGCTCCCAGCCCAACGGCAACGCATCCGGATGAGTCTGGGTCTTTTGCACCGGCGACAAGGTCACAAAATCCACGCCCATCTGCTCAGCCAGCGCCAGTTCTTCAGCGTTGTGGCAAGACGCCGCCAACCAGCGCGACGCCGGTAGCGGTCGACCCGCTGCCGCGTACTTGCGCAATTGCGCGGCCGTGATGTGCCAGCCGGCGGACGGGAAGTCGCCCAACCACTCGAACGGGCCCTTGATCATCAACTGCGCCTTGCCCGCACACAGCCCCGCCGCATCCACCGCCAGATCGCGGTACTTCGGATCGTAGCCGTTGGGTGCGCGCAGCTGGATCAACTTGATACCGCCAGCGATGGCTTTCTGGATACCGCGCAGCAAGGCCGGGGTTTCCAGGTCTTCAGGTGTAATCAAATACTGCGCAGGCAAGCGTGCAGCCGCAACGATCGGCTGGTTGGCCGCCGGGAACTCGTAGTTCAGCAGATCACGCTGAGCCACCCATTCCAAAGGCTGGCCTTCGGCGCCATGGGGTTCGCCGGTAAAAGCCGAGACTTCCCAAACGTCCAGCAACACTTGCTTGTCCGGGTAATCGTGGCGGACTTTGATCAACGGTCGCGCGGCACTGACCACAATGCCCAGTTCTTCATGGAGCTCGCGAGCCAGGGCGGTTTCGACGGATTCGTCGTCCTCGACCTTGCCACCGGGGAATTCCCACAAACCGCCCTGATGCTGAGTGTCGGCACGGCGTGCAATAAGGATCTTGCCGCTGCTGTCACGGATAACGGCGGCGGCTACGTGTACTCGTTTCACTGCCCAATCTCCTCCAGGCCTGCCTTCTGCCAGGCCTTGAACGCCGGCCACTGGTAGACGGTTTCGACGTAGGCTTCGTCCGCTGCCGGCAACTTCACCTGATACGTGCGCAGGCGCACGGCAATCGGTGCGAAGAAAGCATCGGCGAGGGTCGCGCCGCCGAACAGGAACGGGCCGGTTTCAGTGGCGGCCGCGCGGCATTCGGCCCACAACACCAGCATGCGTTCGATGTCCGCCTGCACCTCAGGAGGTGTCGGCGACAGCGGTGCATTGCGACTCAAGTCAAACGGCATATTGCCGCGCATGGCAAAGAACCCGGCGTGCATCTGCGCACAGGCCGAACGTGCCTGGGCACGGGCGGCAGGGTCTTTGGGCCAGAGGCCGGCGTCGGGGAATTGCTCGGCCAGGTATTCGGCAATCGCCAGGGAGTCGGCGATAGTGCCGTGTCCGGTTTTCAGCAGCGGGACTTTACCGGTCGGCGAGTGCTTGAGCAGACGTTCGCGGGTATCCGGCTGGTTCAGCTTGATCAGTTCTTCGGTGTAAGGGGCACCGGTAAGTTCAAGGGCCAGAGCGCCGCGCAGGGACCAGGAGGAAAGCAGTTTGTCGCCGATGATCAGGTGGAGGCTCATGTTCGGGACCTTTTGATGAGGGAAGCAGGCCAGTATTTTCAGTGTCTGGTCGGCCGTCTTCGCGGGCGAGCCTCGCTCCTACAGGTATTGCACCATTCTTGCAGGAGCGAGGCTTGCCCGCGAAAGCGATCTATCTTACGTACGGTACTCGGCGTTGATCTTCACGTACTCGTGGGACAGATCGGTGGTCCAGATGGTTTCGCTGCACTCGCCGCGACCCAGCTCGATACGGATGGTGATCTCTTCCTGCTGCATCACCGCCGCGCCCTGGGCTTCGGTGTACGTCGAGGCGCGGGCGCCACGGCTGGCGATGCACACTTCGCCGAGGAACACGTCGATCTTGCTCACGTCCAGGTTCGGTACGCCGGCACGGCCGACAGCGGCGAGGATGCGGCCCCAGTTCGGGTCGGATGCGAACAGTGCGGTCTTGATCAGCGGCGAGTGCGCCACGGTGTAACCGACGTCCAGGCATTCCTGGTGATTGCCGCCGCCGTTGACTTCGACGGTGACGAACTTGGTCGCGCCTTCGCCGTCGCGAACGATGGCCTGGGCCACGTCCATGCAGACTTCGAACACGGCCTGTTTGAGCTTGGCGAACAGCTCACCACTGGCCGAGGTGATTTCCGGCAGCGCAGCCCGACCGGTAGCGATCAACATGCAGCAGTCGTTGGTCGAGGTGTCGCCGTCGATGGTGATGCGGTTGAACGACTTGTTCGCGCCGTCCAGCAACAGGTTTTGCAGCACGTCGCGGGAGACTTTGGCGTCGGTGGCGATGTAGCCGAGCATGGTCGCCATGTTCGGACGGATCATGCCCGCGCCTTTGCTGATGCCGGTGACGGTGATGGTCACGCCGTCATGCTGGAACTGGCGGCTGGCACCTTTTGGCAAGGTGTCGGTGGTCATGATGCCGGTGGCGGCCGCTTCCCAGTTGTTGATCGACAGATCATCAAGGGCAGCCTGCAAGGCGCCTTCGATCTTCTCGACCGGCAGCGGCTCACCGATCACACCGGTGGAGTACGGCAGCACCAGGCTTGCATCAACGCCGGTCAGTTCAGCCAGTTTGGCGCAGGTACGTTCGGCAGCGGCCAGGCCAGGTTCGCCGGTGCCGGCGTTGGCATTGCCGGTGTTGGTCAGCAGGTAACGCACCGGGCCTTGCACACGTTGCTTGGCGAGAATGACGGGAGCGGCGCAAAACGCGTTCAGGGTGAATACGCCCGCGACCGTCGAGCCTTCGGCGCAGCGCATGACCACGACATCCTTGCGCCCCGGGCGCTTGATGCCGGCCGAGGCGATACCGAGTTCAAAACCGGCAACCGGGTGCAACGTTGGCAAAGGACCAAGACCAACAGCCATGAATGCGCTCCTTAAAAAATGATGTCAGCACCGCTCTCAGGAAGAACGGTGGTGTAAATGGCAAAACGCCGCGACGGCTGATGCCGGTCGCGGCGCGGGTATTTCAGCGATTGAAACGGGGTTTACTGGATCTGCCCGTGGCAATGCTTGAATTTCTTGCCCGAACCGCAGTAGCACAGTTCGTTACGGCCCAGCTTCTGTTCGTTGCGAACCGGTGCAGTAGCGAGGGCTACATCGACCTCTTCACCAAGCAGTTCCGGTTGCTCAAGCCCAGGAGCTTCGGCGTGTTCGAACTGCATGCGGGCGGCCAGTGCTTCGGCTTCCTGACGCAGGCGTTGCTCTTCGGCTTCCGGATCTTCGCGGCGAACCTGAACGTGCGACAGCACACGGATCGAGTCGCGCTTGATCGAATCCAGCAGCTCGGAGAACAGCGTGTACGACTCGCGCTTGTACTCTTGCTTTGGGTTCTTCTGCGCATAACCACGCAAGTGGATGCCGTGACGCAGGTGATCCATGGTCGACAGGTGGTCTTTCCACAAGTCGTCGAGTACACGCAGAACGATCTGCTTCTCGAAGGTACGCAGCGCTTCGGCGCTCGCCTGCTCTTCTTTCTCGTTGTACGCGGCGAGCAGCTCGTTCATCAGCTTCTCGCGCAGGGTTTCTTCATACAGGTGATCGTCTTCGTCGAGCCATTTCTGGATCGGCAGCGCCACACCGAAGTCGCTCTGCAATGCCGCTTCCAGACCAGCCACGTCCCACTGCTCAGGCAGCGATTGCGGTGGAATGTGTGCGCTGACGGTCGCGTTGAGTACGTCCTGACGGAAATCGGCAATGGTTTCGCCGATGTTGTCGGCGGCCAACAAACTGTTACGCATGTGATAGATCACTTTACGTTGTTCGTTGTTGACGTCGTCGAACTCGAGCAGTTGTTTACGAATGTCGAAGTTGCGGCCTTCAACCTTGCGCTGAGCCTTCTCGATGGCGTTGGTCACCATACGGTGCTCGATCGCTTCACCGGACTGCATGCCCAACGCTTTCATGAAGTTCTTCACCCGGTCAGAGGCGAAGATGCGCATCAGGCTGTCTTCCAGCGACAGGTAGAAACGGCTGGAACCGGCGTCACCCTGACGACCGGCACGGCCACGCAGCTGGTTGTCGATACGGCGCGATTCGTGGCGCTCGGAAGCGATCACCTGCAAGCCGCCCGATTCCAGCACTTGCTGGTGACGTTTCTGCCAGTCGGCCTTGATCTGGGCAATCTGCTCAGGGGTCGGGTTTTCCAGGGTCGCGACTTCCACTTCCCAGTTGCCACCCAACAGAATGTCGGTACCGCGACCGGCCATGTTGGTGGCGATGGTCAGCGCACCCGGGCGACCGGCCTGGGCAATGATCTCGGCTTCTTTTTCGTGGAACTTGGCGTTCAGGACCTTGTGTTCGATGCCTTCCTTCTGCAGCAGCGCAGACATGTGCTCGGACGTTTCGATGGTTGCAGTACCCACCAGCACCGGACGGCCCTGGGTCATGCATTCCTTGATGTCATTGATGATCGCCGCGTATTTCTCTTCGGCGGTCAGGAACACCAGGTCGTTGTAGTCTTTACGCGCCAACGGCTTGTTCGGCGGGATTACCATCACCGACAGACCGTAGATCTGGTGGAATTCGAACGCTTCGGTGTCCGCGGTACCGGTCATGCCGGACAGCTTGTTGTACAGACGGAAATAGTTCTGGAACGTGGTCGAGGCCAGGGTCTGGCTTTCGGCCTGGATGTTCAGGTTTTCCTTGGCTTCGATGGCCTGGTGCAGGCCTTCGGACAGGCGACGACCCGGCATGGTACGACCGGTGTGTTCGTCGACCAGGACGACCTGGCCATCCTGCACGATGTATTCGATGTTGCGATTGAACAGCTTGTGAGCGCGCAGACCGGCATAAACGTGGGTCAGCAGGCCCAGGTTGTGCGCCGAATACAGGCTCTCGCCTTCAGCCAGCAGGCCGACGCGGGTGAGCATGTCTTCGATGAACTGGTGACCGGCTTCGTTGAGTTCAACCTGACGGGTCTTCTCGTCGACGGTGTAATGGCCAGCCTTGGTGACTTCGCCTTCCACTTCTTCAACGTGCAATTCCAGCTGCGGGATCAGTTTGTTGATCTCGATGTACAGCTTGGAGCTGTCCTCGGCCTGACCGGAAATGATCAGCGGGGTACGGGCTTCGTCGATGAGGATGGAGTCGACTTCGTCGATCACGGCAAAATTGAGTTCGCGCTGGAATTTTTCTTCCATGCTGAACGCCATGTTGTCGCGCAGGTAGTCGAAACCGAATTCGTTGTTGGTGCCGTAGGTAATGTCGGCGGCGTAGGCCAGACGTTTCTCTTCCGGCGGCTGGAACGGGGTGACTACACCGACCGTCATGCCGAGGAATTCGTAGAGCGGACGCATCCAGTTGGCGTCACGACGGGCCAGGTAGTCGTTCACTGTCACAACGTGCACGCCCTTGCCGGACAGCGCGTTGAGGTAAACGCCCAGTGTTGCCACCAGGGTCTTGCCTTCACCGGTACGCATTTCCGCGATCTGGCCTTCATGCAAGGTCATGCCGCCGATCAGCTGGACATCGAAGTGGCGCATACCCATGACGCGCTTGCCGGCTTCGCGGGCGACCGCAAAGGCTTCGGGCAACAGCTTGTCGAGGGTTTCCCCTTTGGCGATGCGGGCCTTGAACTCGTCTGTCTTGGCACGCAATTGATCGTCCGAAAGGGCCACCATTTGCTCTTCGAAGGCATTGACGAGTTGCACCGTCTTGAGCATGCGTTTGACTTCACGCTCGTTCTTGCTTCCAAAAAGTTTCTTTAACAAAGGCGCAAACATATCGGCAGGATCTTCCACACTAAAGGGATGGAGGGCGGCCCCGTGAGTCGCCCGTGCAGCCCTCATGGCCGCATGCGAACGAGCATTCTACCCGGAAACGATGGTGAGGAAAGTGGCGTTATTCCACGATGCATGCACTGCGCTGTAACGGGGCTCACTTAAAATAAGGGCTTTTTGCGCAACTTCAAGCCATTCGCGGCAGAAGTTACTTGTTGATTTAATGGGTAAAGCGCTCGCAAAGCAATGGGTCAGGCGCATGTGGTGCTTTCTGCTACCATGGCGGCTCTGTTACTTCAGGTGTCTGATCATGGCATTTCGCCCTCTCACGGCCAGAGCACCCGCCGTTCTGCTTCGCGAAGCCAAGCCGCTGAAAGCCATTTTCGGCCACGCTCAACGCCTGGGTCATTTACAACGTCTGCTGGAAAGTCAGTTGCAGCCTGCTGCGCGCGAGCATTGCCATGTGGCTTCGTGGCGCGAAGGCAGTTTATTGCTGATCGTCACTGACGGTCATTGGGCCACCCGCCTGCGTTATCAGCAAAAACGTCTGCAACGCCAGTTACAGATGTTCGACGAATTCGCCAGCCTGACGCGGATTCTGTTCAAAGTGCAACCGCCGACCGTTCAACAAGGGGCGGCAGGCCATACCATCAGTTTGTCGACCGATGCGGGCGCGACCATTCAGGCCACGGCCGATGGGATCAGCGATCCGAATCTGCGAGCGGCGCTGGAGCGCCTTGCGGCGCACGCCAAACCCAAAACCTGAAATTGATACCTGACCTGTAGGAGCGAGGCTTGCCCGCGAAGGCGGTGTGTCAGGCTAGATCAACGCCACCTGATACACCGCCTTCGCGGGCAAGCCTCGCTCCTACAGGGGTTGGGGCCGGCCAGTGGTGTCAGCGGCGCTTGCTGCCGCCGAGTAGCGAGCCCATCAGTCCGCGTACCAGTTGTCGGCCCAGTTGATTGGCCGCCTGGCGCATCGCCGATTTCAGCGCCTGCCCCGCCGCCGTGCCGAGGAATTCCCCGGCCTTGTCGGTGAAGCTCGGCTCCTCTGGCGCCGGTTTGCCGGTCACCGCTTCTGCCTCCGGCGCCAACCCTTTGCGCCCCATCAATATTTCATACGCCGACTCCCGGTCAACCGGCTTGTCATACCGTCCCTTGAACGGTGACCCGGCGATCAGCATCGTGCGTTCGGTCTCGGTCAACGGCCCGATCCGCGATTGCGGCGGGGCGACCAATACGCGCTGGACCATCTCCGGCGTGCCCTTGTCCTGCAAGGTGCCGACCAGCGCCTCGCCGATCCCCAGTTCGGTCAGCACCGACAAGGCATCGAACGCCGGGTTCGGCCGGAAGCCTTCCGCCACTGCCCGCAGGGACTTCTGCTCCTTGGCGGTGAAGGCGCGCAAACCATGCTGGATACGCAGGCCGAGCTGGGCCAGCACGTCATCCGGCAAGTCGCCCGGCGATTGCGTGACGAAATACACGCCAACACCCTTGGAACGAATCAGCCGCACCACCTGCTCCAGGCGGTCCTGCAACGCCTTGGGCGTGCCGGCGAACAACAAATGCGCTTCGTCGAAAAACAGCGCCAGCAGCGGTTTGTCCGAATCGCCCCGCTCCGGCAGTTGCTCGAACAACTCAGCCAACAGCCATAGCAAGAACGTCGCATACACCTTCGGCGCTTCGTGAACCAGACGACTGGCATCCAGCAAGTGAATGCGCCCACGACCATCGGCCGTCGGTTGCAGAATGTCTTCGAGCTGCAACGCCGGTTCGCCGAACAGTGCTTCGGCGCCTTGTTGCTCCAGAGTCGCCAGACGCCGCAACAGCGCCTGACTGGAACCGGTGGTCATCAATGCCGCGTCGTCCCCCAGCAATTCGGGGTTGTCGCGCAAGTGATTGAGCAGCGCTTTCAAATCCTTGAGGTCCAGCAGCAACAGGCCTTCGCGGTCCGCCACCTTGAACGCGGCATACAGCGCCGACTGTTGGCTGTCGGTCAGTTCCAGCAGGCTGCCAATCAGCAACGGCCCCATTTCGCTCAAGGTGGTGCGCAATGGATGACCGGATTGACCGTGAATGTCCCACAAGGTCACCGGATAAGCCGCCGGCTTGTGGTTCAGCCACGGCATCCCGGCGATCCGCTCGGCGATTTTGCCTTGAGGGTTGCCGGCGGCGCCCAGGCCACACAGGTCGCCCTTGATGTCTGCCGCGAATACCGCGACGCCTGCATCGCTGAAGGCTTCGGCCAAACGCTGCAACGTGACGGTTTTACCGGTCCCGGTAGCGCCTGCGACCAGGCCGTGACGGTTCGCCAGGCGCATGGCCTGGGAGACAGGCTGGCCGGCAAGGTCAGCGCCAATAACGAGTTGCGATGAGTCAGGCATTTTGTCACCCATGGTTAATCTTTGATCCTGCATGGCCGATACAAATAGTTGTGAGACCAATCCGAAAATAGCGTCGGTAATTCCCTAAGGAGAGGATGGAAATATCAGCTTTTTTTCAAAATTGCCCATTTAGCGTGCCTTTATAAAAGCACGCTCAGGACATTAAGACCTTAGCGGACCCCCAAGCCATGAACAAAAACCTGCGCTTCAGCCATAAAATTTTGCTTGCCGCCGCCCTCATCGTCATTGCCGCCTTCGCCTCGTTCACACTGTACAACGACTATTTACAGCGCAACGCCATTCGCGAAGACCTGGACAATTACCTCAATGAGATGGGAGACGTCACCGCCAGCAACATCCAGACCTGGCTGGCCGGTCGTATCCTGCTGATTGATAACCTCGCTCAAAACATAGCCGTCAATCCTGAACAGGCCAACGTCGCCAGCCTGCTTGAGCAGAAAGCCCTGACGTCGACCTTCATGGCGTCCTACCTGGGCGATGCCACCGGCAGCTTCACGATTCGCCCCGACGCGAAAATGCCCGCCGGTTTCGATCCGCGGGTACGCCCTTGGTACAAAGGCGCCGAAAGCAGCAGCACGGCGACCCTGACCGAACCTTACATCGATGCGGCCACCGGCCAGACCATCATCTCCATCGCCACCGCCTCGAAAAAGGCCGGACAAAGCGTCGGCGTAGTGGGCGGCGACTTGAGCCTGCAAACCCTGATCGAGACCCTCAGCGCCCGCGACTTCGACGGTATGGGCTATGCCTTCCTGGTCAGCGCCGACGGCAAGATCCTGGTGCACCCGGACAAAGCCCTGGTGATGAAGTCCCTGAGCGAGGCGTACCCGAAAAACACCCCGCGCATCAGCAGCGACTTCAGTGAAGTGGAGGTCGACGGCAAGACCCGTATCGTCACCTTCACCCCGATCAAAGGCCTGCCGTCGGTCAACTGGTACATCGGCCTGTCGGTCGATAAAGACAAAGCCTTCTCGATGCTCAGCGAATTCCGCGCCTCGGCGGTCGTCGCGACGATCATTGCCGTGGCAATCATCATCGCGTTGCTGGGCATGCTGATCCGCATCCTGATTCAGCCGCTGCACGTCATGACCCGCGCCATGGAAGACATCGCCGACGGCGAAGGCGACTTGACCAAGCGTCTGACCATCGTCAACAACGACGAATTCGGCGTCCTCGGCAGGGCGTTCAACCGTTTTGTGGAACGTATTCACGGTTCGATCCGTGAAGTGTCCTCGGCCACCGGCCAGGTCAACGAAGTGGCCTTGCGTGTGGTCGCCGCGTCGAACTCGTCGATGTTCAACTCCGACCAGCAAGCCTCGCGCACCAGCAGCGTCGCCGCTGCAATCAACCAGCTCGGCGCCGCCGCCCAGGAAATCGCCCGCAACGCCGCCCAGGCGTCCAGTCAGGCCAGCGATGCCCGCAGCCTCGCCGAGGACGGCCAGCAAGTGGTGGATCGCAGCATCAAAGCGATGAATCAGCTGTCGAGCATGCTCAGCGCTTCGAGCACCAACATCGAATCGCTCAACAGTAAAACCGTGAACATCGGGCAGATTCTCGAAGTGATCACCAGCATCTCCCAGCAAACCAACCTGCTGGCACTCAACGCCGCCATCGAAGCGGCCCGTGCCGGTGAAGCCGGACGGGGTTTTGCCGTGGTGGCCGACGAGGTGCGCAACCTGGCGCATCGCACCCAGGAATCGGCGCAGCAAGTGCAGACCATGATCGAGGAGCTGCAAGTCGGCGCCCGCGAATCCGTCAGCACCATGAGCGACAGCCAGCGCCACAGCCAGGACAGCGTGGAAATCGCCAACCTGGCGGGCGAGCGCTTGAACAGCGTGACGTTGCGCATAGGTGAGATTGACGGGATGAACCAATCGGTGGCGACGGCGACCGAGGAACAGACGGCGGTGGTGGAGTCGATCAATGTCGACATTACCGAGATCAATACGCTGAACCAGGAAGGTGTGGAGAACTTGCAGTCGACGTTGCGGGCGTGTTCGGACCTGGAGCAGCAGGCGGCGCGTCTGAAGCAGTTGGTAGGCAGTTTCCGTATTTGATGCGCCATTGAGGGCCTCTTCGCGGGCAAGCCTCGCTCCTACAGGTTCACACGAATCCTTGTAGGAGCGAGGCTTGCCCGCGAAGGCGGTCTGTAACACACCGCAAAAACCTCGCTGGATCCCCGCGCCACAAAACCCCAACCGAACATCTATCCTTCATAAAGGTCAACCTAGGGAGAACAACGGACCGGAGGGATGCTCATTGTGCATATCGCGGACATAACCATGTTCTACGCCCCTGCCAGCGGAGGCGTGCGCACGTATCTGGATGCCAAGCACCGACGCCTGAGTATCAAGCCAGGCATTCGCCACAGTTTGCTGATTCCGGGGGCACACCTGAGTGAACAGGATGGCGTTTACACTGTTCCAGCCCCGGCCCTGCCCTTCGGCAAGGGTTATCGTTTCCCCCTCCGTCTCTCGCCTTGGCGAAATGTCCTGCAGGATTTACAGCCCGACCTGATCGAAGTCGGCGACCCTTATCTCACTGCATGGGCCGCTCTGGATGCGCGCCGGCAACTGGATGTGCCGGTGATCGGGTTTTATCACTCCGACCTGCCGCTGCTGGTCAGCAACAGGATGGGTAACTGGGTGACCCCGAACGTTGAGGCTTATGTCAGCAAGCTGTATGGCAACTTCGACCGGGTTCTGGCACCGAGCCAGGTCATGGCCAACAAGTTGATCGGCCTGGGCGTGAAGAATGTGTTCGTGCAGCCGTTGGGTGTCGATCTGCAAACGTTCAATCCTGGCGCCAGGGACAGCGGCCTGCGGGCCGAACTGGGCATTGATGAAAACACCCATCTGCTGATCTTCGCCGGACGGGGTTCCAAGGAGAAAAACCTGCCGGTACTCCTTGGCTGCATGCAGCGTCTGGGGCCTCGTTATCACTTGCTTTTAGTCGGTTCGTCGATGCCCGCCGTGGTGCCGGACAACGTCACCGTCGTCGATGAATTCTGCCCGGCCTCGCAAGTCGCGCGATTGATGGCCAGCGCTGACGCGTTGCTGCATGCCGGTGATCAGGAAACCTTCGGCCTGGTGATCCTCGAAGCCATGGCCAGCGGCATTCCGGTCGTGGCGGTGGCTGCCGGGGCCTTTCAGGAAATCGTGACCGATCAATGCGGCTTGCTTTGCGCGCCGAACAATCCGTTGGCGATGGCCAACGCGGTGCGCGAGCTGTTCGGTCAGGGCAGCGCCGCCCTGGGCAAACGCGCCCGCAGCCATGTTGAACAGCATTACGCCTGGGACACCGTGGTCAACAGCCTGCTGGGTCACTATCACGCGGTGCTTGGCAGCCAATGGCCGCTGACCGCGAATGGATGAGCCCATGAACCCGCAGAGCCTGTTACTCGTGCTGCATGACGTTGCGCCGCAGACCTGGGCCGATTACCAGCCTTTTGTCGAAGCCGTCGATGCCGTGGGCGACATACCGATGACCTGGCTGGTGGTGCCGAATTTCCACAAGCACAACGACCTGCATGAGCATCCTGGGTTCAGGCGCTTGCTCACCAGCCGCGTCGCCCGAGGTGACGAAATGGCGTTGCACGGCTACTTTCATTGCGATGAAGCCCCTCCTCCCAACAATCCCAGAGACTGGTTCATGCGCCGGATCTATACCCACGAAGGCGAGTTTTACAGCTTGTCGCAAGCTGCCGCCCTCGCCCGCCTGCGTGCCGGCATCGAGGTGTTCCATCGCTATCACTGGCCGCTGGAAGGCTTCGTCGCCCCGGCCTGGCTGATGAGCGAAGGCACTCGTCAGGCCTTACGCCAATTGCCGCTGAGCTACACCAGCGATTCACAGCATCTCTATCGGCTGCCGGATTTCACGTCCATCGATGCGCCGGGGCTGGTCTGGAGTGCGCGCAGTGCCTGGCGCCGGGGCTTGTCGAAACTCGTCAGTAACCAGCGTGAACAGCGCTGGCAGCAAGCGCCGGTGATTCGACTTGGCTTGCATCCGGTGGACATGCGCCACGGGTTCTCGCGCAATTACTGGCTGCAAACCCTCAAGCGTTTGCTCGATGAAGGGCGAGCGCCGATGACCAAGGCCCAGTGGCTCTCTTTGCACAGTGACCGTCTTGGTCGCGCCGCATGAGCCGGGGAATTCTGCTGTTTATCGCCTTGCTCGTTGCGGTGCTGATTCCGTTGCTGCTGGGCGGCAACGAGACGTGGTCGCGGCTGCAAAATTTTCCGTTGAATGAACTGCTGGTCATGTTCGGCATGATCTTGCTGTGCTGGGTGGTGAACACCCTGCGCTTGCGCCTGTTGCTGGGCGATCAATGCGACAAGGTGGGCCGAGTGAAAAGCCTTGGCGTGGTGATGGCCGCCGAGTTTGCCTATTGCGCCACACCCGGAGGCAGTGGCGGACCGCTGACCATCATGGCGCTGCTGGCGCGCAACGGTGTGCGCCCGGCACGGGGCAGCGCAGTGTTTGCCATGGACCAACTCAGCGATCTGCTGTTTTTCCTCTGCGCGTTGATCGGGATTCTGATTTACGCACTGTTCCAGCACCTCAGCGAACGCCTGGAATGGCTGCTGATCGTCAGCGCCGTCTCGATGTTCGGCGGGTTGATCAGTTGCGTGGTGGTGGCCCGCTACCATCGACTGCTGATTCGCCTGAGCGGGCGATTGCTCGTTCGCCTCAATGTCAAAGGCACCACGCGCCTGCGCTGGGCACGCAAGCTTCTGCATTTCCTGGCGGCGTTTACTGACACGTTGAAGTTGCCGATTCCGACATTGATCAAGGTGTTTGCCCTGACCTGCGTGCATTGGCTCCTGCGGTATAGCGTGCTTTATCTGGCACTGCGCGGGCTCGGGGCGGATTTGCAGTGGGCCTGGTGTTTCCTGATTCAGATGCTGTCGCTGAGTGCCGGGCAATTCAGCCTGTTGCCGGGCGGTGCCGGCGCGGCAGAGTTGACGTCGGCGGCGCTGCTGGCGCCCATGGTGGGCAAATCCACGGCGGCGGCGGCGATTCTGATCTGGCGGGCGGTGACGTATTACTTCTACCTGGTGGTCGGCGGCCCGGTGTTTTTGCTGATGCTGGGGCGGCCACTGCTCAAGAAGCTGATGAAGTTCAAGCAGGCTTAGGCTTGTCTTCGGGTACTTGCTGCAACTGTTCCCACAACTCGGCGGCACCGGGAAACTCTGTGCCGTCTTCGGCGCTCATGTCATCCGGGTCGTAGCGACTCAGACAGCCCTCCCCCAAAGTGGCAGGTGCCTTGGAAGTGGCTTTGTCGAGTGGATCGGCCATGGTCATGTCCTCAGTGCAGAAACGGCGAAGGGCCTGAAGCGATTGAACGCCCAGGCCCTTCGAATTTCAACCGTGTTGTGTGGCTATCAGAACACCACGGTCTTGTTGCCGTGCACCAGCACCCGGTCTTCCAGGTGATAACGCAGACCGCGGGCCAGCACCATTTTCTCGACGTCACGGCCGAAACGGACCATGTCTTCAATGCTGTCACTGTGGCTGACGCGTACCACGTCCTGCTCGATGATCGGACCGGCGTCCAGCTCTTCGGTCACGTAGTGGCAGGTCGCGCCGATCAACTTCACGCCACGCAGGGAGGCCTGGTGATACGGCTTCGCGCCGACGAACGACGGCAGGAAGCTGTGGTGAATGTTGATGACCTTGTGCGCATATTCCCTGCACAACGCGGGCGGCAGGATTTGCATGTAACGGGCAAGTACCACCACTTCGGCATCGTGCTGTTTGACCAGACGCGAGACTTCAGCGAAAGCCGGCTCTTTGTTCTGTGGATTGACCGGCACATGGTAATAAGGAATGCCGTGCCACTCGACCATGCTGCGCAAGTCGTCGTGGTTGGAAATCACACAGGAAATTTCGCAATCCAGTTCGTCACTGTGCCAGCGGTGCAGCAAGTCGGCCAGGCAGTGGGACTCACGGCTGGCCATCAACACAACGCGCTTTTTCTGCGCGGTGTCGGTAATGCGCCAGTCCATCGAGAACTCTTCGGCAATGGGTGCAAACGCTTCGCGAAAGGCTTCAATACCGAAAGGCAGCGAATCGGCACGAATTTCGTGACGCATGAAGAACCAGCCACTCTGATTGTCCGAGTGATGGCTCGCTTCAGTGATCCAGCCGTTATGTGACGCCAGAAAGTTACTGACTTTAGCAACGATGCCGACGCGGTCCGGGCAAGCAATCACCAGCCGAAAAGTGCGCATGAGGGGGAAACTCCAGAACTTCGCAAAGGCCGCCATTCTAGCGATTGCGCAGCAAAACTGCAGTATTGATGTCACGTATCCCTGCACGTTGCTCAGTGACACCGCTTGCCGCAGCACCTCGCCGCCCGCGCGATGGTGTTCTTGTAGTCAATCTTCAAGCGTTCAATTGTGAATATCTGTGATGACTGCATCACACTTTTAACTCTGCGTTCAATTTATGTCCTATTCACCGCAACTAATTTAAATAAAACACCGGTTAAATGTTTACTTGATGAAACACCCTGACTATTATTGCGGCACTGTCACCCTGCCATCCAGCGCCCAACATAAGGTAGTACTCATGTCCTTGATCAACGAATACCGCGCCACCGAAGAAGCTATCAAAGAGCTGCAAGCCCGTTTGAAGAACCTGTCCCAAGACGACAAACTGCAAACCGAGCTGGAATTCGAAGGCAAACTGCGCACCCTGATGGGCGAATACTCCAAGTCCCTGCGTGACATCATTGCTTTGCTGGATCCAGAGTCCAAGACCAAAGCACCACGCGGCGGCGCAGTAAAAACGACTGGCACCAAGCGTGCTCGCAAAGTTAAACAATACAAAAACCCGCACAACGGCGAAGTCATCGAAACCAAAGGTGGCAACCACAAGACTCTGAAAGAGTGGAAAGCCAAGTGGGGCGGTGACGTGGTTGAAGGCTGGGCTACCCTGCTGGGCTAAGCCCAACAGGTAGTCAAAGACTTATCCGCGACAAAAAATAACGCCAGCTGATGCTGGCGTTTTTTTATGCCCGGAATACAGTCCGGGCATTTTTCGTTTTCAAAGACTCAAACGTTTGCGTAATCCCTCGACATAATTCTGCCATTCATTCAGCACCTCTCGCTGAAACGATGTAGCAGTAACATTCAATTGGGCTGCGGCTTCTACAAAACTTTCAAGCGTATTGGGCGCCCCCCATTCAGGGGTCGACAAACGTTGCTGACAGAATATTCGCCAGCGTTCTTGCTCCTCGAAATTCAACGTGTCGGGGAAGTTGCGTGCGCGATAACGAAACAATAGTTCAGGTAAACGTTCGTCATCGAAAGGCCATTGCTGTTGTGATAATTGGGCAGGGTCTGCGGACCTGACTTGCTCGCATAGCCGCCGATCGCGATCACCGATAAATCCATCGTATAACTGTTGTTCGGGGTCTTGGCTCGAGGTGAAATCTTCGCTGGCATAAATCGCCAACACTTTATCTCGCCAAACTTGTTGTGCGTCACTTAGCCGCAGCACACGCTCCTGATAAAGCGCCATGTCCAGCCCCAGGCGTTGCTGATCGTCCGGACGAAGTACCGACAATGGCGCGACCACCGGGCACTTGTTGATGTGAATAAGCTTGAGCGGCACCGGCAATTCGCCGTCGGCCAGATCATCGCGGCGGGTATACAGCCGCTGACGCAAGGTGTCTGCGTCCAGATCGAGCAACCCTTGGGGGTCCAGATGCAGGTCACAGACGATCAAGGCGTTTTTGTTGCGCGGATGCCAGGCCAGCGGCAGCACCACACCGACATAACTGCGAGCCGCCGAGAATCGCCCGGAAATGTGCACCATCGGCTGTAACAGCCGAATCTGATCCATTACCTTTTGTTTGCTGCGCAACTTAAACAGCCAGTCATACAACTTCGGCTGCTTCTCGCGAATCAGACGTGCGAGGGCGATGGTGGCGCGAACGTCCGACAGCGCCTCGTGGGCATTGCCGTGGTCAATGCCATTGGCGGCGGTCAGCCGTTCGAGCTTGAGCGTTACCCGCCCTTCATCATCGGTTGGCCAGACGAGGCCATCGGGACGCAACGCGTAGGCGGCGCGCACCACATCGATCAGGTCCCAGCGGCTGTTGCCGCCCTGCCACTCGCGGGCATACGGGTCGAAAAAGTTTCGGTAGAGGCTATAACGGGTCATCTCGTCATCGAAACGCAAGGTGTTGTAACCCGCCCCGCAGGTACCCGGCGCCGCCAGTTGAGCATGCACCCGGGTCATGAAGTCGGCTTCGCTCAAACCGTGTTCGGCCAGTTGGCCCGGCGTAATGCCAGTGATCGCACAAGCGGCCGGATGCGGCAGGATGTCGTCGCTGGGCTGGCAAAACAGGTTGACCGGCTCGTCTATTTCATTGAGATCGAAGTCGGTGCGAATGCCCGCCACCTGCAGCGGACGGTCGCATCGGGGATTGATGCCAGTGGTTTCGTAGTCGTACCAGAAGATCGAGGTCACGGGCTGTTCCTGAACTGAAGATCGGCAAAGTCTAGGCGTTCACATCCTGCCCCGGCCAGTAACTTGTCATTCAATCACCTCTGCTTACGCAACGTGCAATACATAGTTATGTCGTTTCCCCCCGAGAGACTGCTAGCATCGGACGGACATCGAATCCCGAACAGGCCACATCAAGGTTGCCCATGCTCGAGACCACAGCACTGCCAAGGAAAGCGACGCTGTCCCCGCCACTGGACACGCGGTATCAAGTCGAAACGCCCGAAGGCATCGACTTGCCACTGCGCCCGGCCGGGCTGATGGTTCGTGCGCTGGCGTTCTCCATCGACCTCGGGCTGCGCGGGCTGATTCTCGGCGTGCTATTTATCGTGCTGGCGTTTCTTGGAAAACTCGGTGCGGGGCTGGGCTCGATCCTGCTGTTCGGGGTGAGCTGGTGGTACATGGTGCTGTTCGAGGTGCTCAATCAAGGCCGTTCGCCGGGCAAACAATGGATGGGGTTGCGCGTGGTGCACGACGACGGCACCCCGATCGGCTGGTCCGCTTCGCTGTTGCGCAACCTGTTGCGATTCGTCGACCTGTTGCCCTTTGGCTACTTCCTCGGCGCCATCAGTTGCCTGCAACACCCCTCCTTCAAACGCCTCGGCGACCTGGCTGCCGGCACGCTGGTCATCTACCGCGAACAACCGTTGACCCGGCCGCAACTGCCCGATGTCCCGCCTCGGCGACCGGCCTTTGCCCTGACACTGCCCGAGCAACGCGCGATCCTCGGGTTTGCCGAACGCCAGGGCGAACTTTCCGAAGCGCGAACCCATGAGCTCGCGTCCATCCTTGCCCAACCGTTGCAGGTGCCCGCGCCACGCACCGTGGCGGAACTCAACGGCATTGCTCGTGGTTTGTTGGGGCCCGCATGAAGCAAAGCCTTTTCGAAAATCGCCACCAGGCCGAATGGGCGCAGTTTTCCCTGATGCTCGAACAGCTGGAGCGAGGCAAACAAACCTCCCGGATCGCCAGTTTCCCGAAAGACTATCGGCGGCTCTGCCAACAACTGGCACTGGCTCAGGAACGCGGCTACAGCAGTTTCCTGATCGACTCGTTGCAGCAACAAGTGCTGCGTGGGCATCAACAGCTTTACCGGCATCGCAGTCGACTGGGCGCCAACCTGCTGAGCTTTATTCTTGCCGGCTTCCCGCGACTGGTGCGCGAACAATGGCGCTTCGTGTTCGCCGCCGGCCTGCTATTTTTTGGCAGCCTGATCGGCTTCGCGCTGCTGGTGTATCTGTTCCCGGACCTGGTCTACAACCTGATCCCGGCTGAGCAGGTCAGTGAAATGCAGAGCATGTACGACCCGGTCGCTGGCCATTTGGGCCGCTCGGCGGAACGCGCCGCCAGTGAAGACTGGGTGATGTTCGGTTACTACATCATGCACAACATCGGCATCGCCTTTCAGACCTTCGCCAGCGGTTTGCTGTTTGGTGTGGGCAGCGCGTTTTTCCTGCTCTTCAACGGCTTGATGATCGGTGCGGTGGCCGGGCACCTGACGCACATCGGCTTCGGCCAGACCTTCTGGTCCTTCGTGATCGGTCACGGCGCGTTCGAACTGAGTGCCATCGCCCTGGCCGGTGCCGCCGGGCTGCAACTGGGTTGGGCGTTGATTGCCCCAGGACGACTGCCACGCGCCGAAGCGTTGCGACTGGCGGCACGCAAAAGCGTGTTGCTGATCTGCGGCGTCATGCTGTTTCTGCTGATTGCCGCGTTTATCGAAGCCTACTGGTCGTCGATGACCGCACCGGCGCCCATGACCAAATACCTGGTCGGCGCGGCGCTGTGGTTATTGGTGGCGACTTACCTGCTGTTTGCCGGACGAACCCGCCATGCGCCTGAGTGACGCCACGGTGGTGATCCGCCCACGCACTTCCTGGGAAGCCATGGACCTGGGCGTGCTGCTGAGCCAGCGCCATCGACGATTGCTGATGACCAGCTGGGCCATCATCACCTTGCCGATCTTCGCCCTGCTCACCGTGTTTCTGTGGGAATCACCCTCCCTCGCCGTGTTCATCTTCTGGTGGCTCAAACCGGCGTTCGAGCGATTGCCGTTGTACATCCTGTCCAAAGCCATGTTCGGTGAAACGCCCACCTTGAAGGAGGCGCTGCGCGAATGGCCGCGCTTGCTCAAGCCGCAACTGCTGGCCAGCCTGACCTGGCGTCGCCTCAGCCTGAGCCGCAGTTTCCTGATGCCAGTGGTGCAACTCGAAGGCCTGGCGGGTGATGAACGACAACAGCGCTTGCGGGTGCTGCTGCAGCGCAATGCCGGCGCCGCGCAATGGTTGACGATCATTGGCGTGCATCTGGAAAGTGCGCTGTGGATTGGCCTGATGGTGCTGTTCTATATGTTCCTGCCACAACAGGTCGAACTCGACTGGGGTTGGCAGACCCTGATCACCGCCGCCACTCAGGACTGGCACTGGCTGGAACACCTGACCAATGCGTTTTACGTGCTGGTGCTAGTTGTCTGGGAACCGATCTACGTGGCCTGCGGCTTCAGCCTTTATCTGAATCGGCGCACGGTGCTGGAAGCCTGGGACATCGAACTGGTGTTCCGCCGATTGCGCCAACGCCTCAACACCACGGCGGTCGCTTTACTGCTGGCGGCGATATTGCTGGTGCCGACAACGCAAAACGTCTGGGCCGACGAGCCGATCGTTACCCCGGACAGCCCACGCTTGCTGGGTCAACCGCTGACCAGCCAGGCCTCCAGGGACAGCATCAAAACGATCCTCGATCAGCCCCCGTTCAAGAACAAGGAAACGGTGACCCGCTATCGATTTGGCGAAGACAGACCCGACACCCAAACCCCGGACGACGGAAAAACACCTGAATGGCTGAAGTCGCTGGCCAGTCTTCTCGACAGCCAGCGTTTCGGCTTTCTCGCCAACCTGATTGAAGTGCTGCTGTGGGGCGCCGTGTTGGGGGGCATCGGTTTGCTGATCTGGCGTTACCGCGACTGGTTGCAGGCGTTCGTCAGCCGGCGGCCGGCATTACACCGAAGAGCTGCGCGACCGTTACCGCAGCAAGCGTTCGGTCTGGACCTGAGCCGCGAAACCCTGCCCGCCGACATTGCCGCCAGCGCCGAAAGTCTCTGGCAAACCAACCCGCGCGCAGCCCTTGGATTGCTCTATCGCGCGCTGCTCAGCCATTTGTTGCACGACCACAACATGGCGCTGAAGCCCGCCGACACTGAAGGCGAGGTGCTGCAACGCGTCGAGCAACTGCAGCAACCGGCCTTGCTCGCGTTCAGCAAAACCCTGACCGGGCACTGGCAGAACATGGCTTACGGGCATCGCCTGCCACCCGCGCATTTGCAACAGGAACTCTGTGACGGCTGGCGAACATTGTTCGGCCCGGGAGTCGCCCGTTGAGCCGGCGCTTGTGGCTTTCGGTCGGCGTATTCATCGCTGTGCTGGTGGGCGTGCTGAGTATTTATCTGTACCTGAAGGCCACGCCTTATCAAGTTGAAATCGATCACGGACCGTCGCCCGAAGCCCAGGCCAATCCGTATCTGGCCGCCGAGCGCTTCCTGCAAAAACACGGCCTGACCGTCGGCCATGCCAACAGCCTCGACGTGCTGCCCACCCTCGATCCGCATCAGCACAGCCTGTTATTGCTCGGCGATCGCTACAACATGACACCGCGTCAGATTGATCAAGTGATGAACTGGACACGGGCTGGCGGGCGCCTGTTGTTTGTCGCCCAGTCGCTGTGGGATGAAAAGACCGGCCAGAGCAATGACCTGCTGCTCGATCGCGTGCAGTTGCACCAGTCGTTGAGCAAAGACCTCAAGGAGCCGCCACCGGACATCCTCGACGACCCGTTCCCGAAACTGACCAAGTTGTACCTGGAAGACGAGAACGCGCCGGCCTACGCCAGTTTCGATACCGCATTCCATCTCGAAGACCCGAAAAACCTCGCGCAAGCCTGGGCCAACAGTGGCAAGGCCACGCACATGATGCAGCTCAATCACGGGCTCGGTTCGATCACCGTGGTCACAGACGCCGACCTGTGGAAAACCCCGGCCATCGGCCAATACGATAACGCCTGGCTGCTCTGGTACCTGACCGCCGACACAAGCGTGACGTTCCTGTTCAACACCGATCACGACAGCTTGCTGACCTTGCTGCTGCGCAACTTCCCCCAGGCGTTGGTCGCCCTCATCGCACTGATCGGTCTTGCGCTCTGGCATGTTGGAGTGCGCCACGGGCCGCTGCTGGAACCGGCGGCGAAAGGTCGCCGGCAACTTCAGGAACACCTGCGCGCCAGCGCCGATTTCATGCTGCGCCGCAACGGCCAGCAGCACCTGCTGCAAGCCTTGCAACAAGACATCCTGCGGCGTGTGCGGCGCCGTCATCCCGGTTTCGAACAACTCGGCGTTGCCGAGCAATGGCTGGTGCTCGCACGCCTGACCGGCCAACCCACGCGCGCCATCAGCCAGGCCATGAGCCCGCGACCGAAGCAGCGGCTGTCCAGCGCTGAATTCAGCCGTCAGGTCGCCCACCTGCAAACCTTGAGGAACACGCTATGAGTCAACAGATCGAGCCCGGCAGCGCGACCCACGCCGCCCAGCAACGCCAGCGTGCCAGTCAGTTGGCCCAAGCGGTCAGAGCAGAATTGCAAAAAGCCTTGATCGGTCAGAACAGCGTGATCGATGACGTCCTCACCGCGCTGATCGCCGGCGGCCATGTATTGCTGGAAGGCGTGCCGGGGCTGGGCAAAACCCTGCTGGTGCGCGCCCTCGCCCGCTGCTTCGGCGGCGAGTTTGCACGCATCCAGTTCACCCCGGACCTGATGCCCAGCGACGTCACCGGGCACGCGGTCTACGACCTCAACACCGAGCAGTTCAAACTGCGCAAAGGCCCGTTGTTCACCAACCTGCTGCTGGCCGACGAGATCAACCGCGCCCCGGCAAAAACCCAGGCGGCACTGCTCGAAGCCATGCAGGAACGGCAAGTCACCCTCGAAGGCCGCGCCCTGCCCATCGTGCAACCGTTCATGGTGCTCGCCACGCAAAACCCCATCGAACAGGAAGGTACGTATCCACTGCCCGAGGCCGAGCTTGATCGCTTCATGCTCAAGGTGCGCATGGATTACCCCGACGCCGAGCAAGAGCTGAGCATGGTTCGCCAGGTCAGCCGCTCGACCCGCGCCGACATGCTCGACGTGCAACCGCTGCGCACCGTGTTGCAAGCCAAGGACGTGCTGGCCTTGCAACGCATTGCCAGCGATCTGCCGCTGGACGATCAGGTCCTCGATTACGCCGTGCGCCTGGCCCGCACCACCCGCACCTGGCCAGGCTTGACCCTCGGCGCCGGGCCACGCGCCTCGATTGCGCTGGTGCGTTGCGCCCGCGCCCGCGCGCTGCTGCGCGGTGGCGACTTCGTGATTCCGGATGACATCAAAGGCTGCGCGCTGGCGGTGCTGCGACACCGGGTGCGCATTGCCCCGGAGTTGGACATTGAAGGGCTGGATGTCGATCAGGTGCTCAAGCAGTTGCTCGATCAAGTGCCGGCGCCGCGTTTGTGAAACCGTCACGCCTGCTGTTGATCTGGCTAGCGATCCTGCTGGGCATCGGCATCGTGCTTGGCACCTTGCGAGCGCTGGAATTCGACGTGCCCTCCACCCTGCTGTCGGTCAACTGGGGATTGCTCCTGGCGTTGCTGGTACTGGCCGTTCTCGACGCCGTTCGCCTCAAGCGCCTGCCGTCACCGCGCCTCCAGCGACAAATGCCCGGCAGCCTCGCACTCGGTCGATGGAGCGAGGTGCGACTGGAGCTCGAACATGACTTCACTCATTCCCTGAACATTCAGATCTTCGACCATGTTCCGGACGGCCTGAGCTTTGAAAACCTCCCCCTCTCGGTAGAACTGCAACCCGGCCATCAAAGTCAGTTCGGCTACCGCTTGCGCCCCCTCAAGCGCGGCCACTTCACCTTCGAACACTGCGAGATCAACCTGCCGAGTCCAATGGCCCTGTGGTCAGACAAGCGCCTGCTCAACGTCACCGAGAGCACCCGCGTCTACCCCGACTTCGCCCGCCTCTACGGCGGTGAACTGCTGGCGGTGGATAACTGGCTCAGCCAACTCGGCGTGCGCCAACGCCAACGTCGCGGCCTGGGCCTGGAATTTCATCAGCTGCGCGAATTCCGCGAAGGCGACAGCCTGCGCCAGATCGACTGGAAAGCCACCGCCCGCCAACGCACACCCATCGCCCGCGAGTATCAGGACGAGCGCGACCAGCAGATCATTTTCATGCTCGATTGCGGCCGCCGCATGCGCAGCCAGGACGGCGAACTCGCCCATTTCGATCACGCGCTCAATGCCTGCCTGCTGCTCAGCTACATCGCCCTGCGCCAAGGCGATGCAGTGGGCCTGAGCACCTTCGCCAGCGACCGACCGCACTACCTCGCCCCGGTCAAAGGCAGCGGTCAGCTCAACATATTGCTCAACAGCGTCTACGACCTCGACAGCACCCAACGCCCCGCCGACTACCAGGCCGCCGCCACGCAACTACTGGCCCGGCAAAAACGCCGGGCGCTGGTGGTGCTGGTCACCAACCTGCGGGATGAAGACGATGAAGAACTGCTGACCGCCGTCAAACGCCTGAGCAAACTGCATCGGGTGCTGGTGGCAAGTTTGCGGGAGGACTTGCTCGACAATCTACAGCACGCGCCGGTGCAGACCTTGCCGGAGGCGCTGGCCTATTGCGGAACGGTGGACTATTTGAATGACCGTGCGCAGCTCCATGAGCGGTTGAAGGCTCATGGAGTGCTGGTGGTGGATGCTCGGCCCCAAGAGTTGGGGGCTGAGCTGGTGACGCGTTATTTGGGGTGGAAGAAGGAAGGCACAATGTAATAGCGATACTCGTAAAAGTAGCCATTCCTTAGCGATAAAAAGGTGGCGATGTCCAGCCTCGGCAATACAGCAAAGCTGAAGTTAATACTCTCAATGAAAATCCTAATTATAAAATCGCTGCAAGGAATGAATCATGGACGATAAACATCTATTCGCGTCAGTGCTAATCAAGATCAACCAGAACCAACTAGCGTTGGGTGCGGCTATAGAGGAGCTCTCTGCCTGGGTTGAGAAGCGCGGTGCGACCGATGTCGCAGGCCACATAAGAGATGCATTAGAAACACTGGATCATAATCAAGAATTTATCTCGTTGGCCCTTCTCTCAATGTCAACCGACTTCAAAGGAGAATAGGTATTCCAGTTTTGTAGTCCCTTTGCCCGAAACAAAGAATGATGAAGTTGAGAGACTCGCTTCGCTGTGGCCAATGATCAAGATCAAAGCCTTACCCACCCTGGTCATACACGTATATACAAGAAGCCGTACAACGGCTACATAGTCAGGCGATTCTGCCTACAACCTACGGTGCCCCCGACTGACTGCGGGAAAGAGTCACCCCGATTAAGGTTCTCCTATCGCTATTCATCAGCGATCCAACAAGGAGTTAACCCAATGTCGAAAGCTACACCTGACCTTTCGGGGCCTATTTGCTCACCCTATGCCAATTTCGATCCAAAAAAACTTCATGACGCCGCCCAAAAAGCGCTGAACCACCATCTCGCTCAAAAAAAAACCAAATCGTACTTTGCTAACGAACGCACTACCGAGGAACGCGCCATGAAGATGTTCACCGTTGTCCCTGATGCCAACCCCGAAGCGTTGAACATCGAGACCTACGAAACCTTTTCGACCGTCAGCATTTTGCTACTCGACCTGGCGGAAAGCCTGGAGGACAAGCCGCGGCATCTCGCGATGGCGATTTACCGGATAAGTGAGTTGGGGTTGATGCTGGTGGAGCGGTCGCTGGATAACGAGAAGGCGATCAAGGTGACGTAAGGCGCAGATCAAAAGATCGCAGCCTCGTTGCACTCGACAGCTCCTACAGGGATATCGCATACATCCTGTAGGAGTTGTCGAGTGCAACGAGGCTGCGATCTTTTGCTTGTCAGGCAGAAGCAGGCAACGGCTGAAAACTGAAGTACTGCGTCAACGCCTCTACCAATTGCCCATACTCCGGCGGTGCCCGTTGCAGGCTGAACCCGGCGTCGTAATGGTGGGGTGTTTCATCTTCATGGCACCACAGGCAACACGCCGTCAGGTCGATGACCTGCTGACAGCCATCGCTGGTGGGGATTTTTAATCGCAGGTCAAAGTCGACGCCCACCATCATCGGCAACTGGCTGATGAGCATCAGCCCGTCTGCGGAGACGTTGCCCAGAAAGCCGATGGGTTTGTCGGTGACACTGTTGAACACTCTCAGAAAATACGGCAGTTGATGCCGCTCGATCCGGCGGTCGGTAAACATGCGCAGTTGGCCCAGCAAGGCCCTTAAGCAGGGCCGCACTAATGCTTCGGAACGTGCCGGCTTCTTTATAAGCCTGGGCGCGCTCTCCCCGATCCCGGTGCGTCAGTCCCTACATCGCTGACCCATACTCCTGCCGATCACAGGTATGACCTCGGTCTGGAGGCGAGGCTCTAAAACCGATCTCTTGGACTATAGCTCACCACCGCCGGGCGGCCAGCCTTTGCATGACAGCGGCAATCAGAACCGCGTAGGGCGCACGGCCGCCGCGCTGCGCGTCGGGTAATGGCCCAGGCTCTGCAACGTTTCCAGACGGGCACGAGCGCGGTAGGCGTATTCGCTTTGCGGGTACGACGCCATGATGAATTGATACGTTTGGGCCGCATCGATGAACAGCTTCTGCCGTTCCAGGCACTGGCCGCGCATCATCGACACTTCCGGCCACACATAAGGCCGCGCACGGCTGGAGCGTTCGACTTTCGACAGTTCGAGCATGACTTGCTCGCAATTGCCACGATCGTAAGCGCTGTAGGCGTTATTCAAATGATGGTTCATCGACCAACGGGCGCAGCCCGTCACACTGAGGGCAAGCACGGCAATGAGCGCGAATCGCATGGGGGATCTCCTGTCTTGAGCTCTGTATCGACCCGCTTTTCAAAATCTTCAGGAATGTTCGTTTAAAGAAACAAACGAATAAGTAGTGCAAACGAACAATGACTACAACTTCGGACCATAGTAGCCTCACTCAGCGCTTGAACTCAGGAGTCTATGCATGTCCGTCCGTCGCACCAAAATCGTCGCTACCCTTGGCCCGGCCAGTAACTCGCCGGAAGTTCTCGAACAGCTGATTCTGGCTGGCCTGGACGTCGCCCGCCTGAATTTCTCCCACGGCACCCCCGACGAGCACAAGGCTCGCGCGAAGCTGGTGCGTGACCTCGCTGCCAAGCACGGCCGCTTCGTTGCCCTGCTGGGCGACCTGCAAGGCCCGAAAATCCGTATCGCCAAATTCGCCAACAAGAAGATCGAGCTGAAGATCGGTGATCAATTCACCTTCTCCACCAGCCATCCTCTGACCGAAGGCACCCAGACCGTCGTCGGTATCGACTACCCGGATCTGGTCAAGGACTGCGGCGTAGGCGACGAGCTGCTGCTCGACGACGGCCGCGTGGTCATGCGCGTTGATACCGCCAATGCCACCGAGCTCAATTGCACCGTGCTGATCGGCGGCCCGCTGTCCGACCATAAAGGCATCAACCGTCGCGGCGGTGGCCTGACGGCTCCAGCCCTGACCGAAAAAGACAAGGCCGACATCAAGCTGGCTGCCGAGATGGAAGTCGACTACCTCGCCGTGTCCTTCCCGCGTGACGCCGCCGACATGGAATACGCCCGTCAACTGCGCGACGAGGCCGGCGGTACTGCCTGGCTGGTGGCGAAGATCGAACGCGCCGAAGCCGTGGCCGACGACGAAACCCTTGATGCACTGATCCAGGCCTCCGACGCGGTGATGGTTGCCCGTGGTGACCTCGGTGTGGAAATCGGCGACGCCGAGCTGGTGGGCATTCAGAAGAAGATCATTCTGCACGCACGCCGCCACAACAAGGCCGTGATCGTGGCGACCCAAATGATGGAGTCGATGATCCAGAACCCGATGCCGACTCGCGCTGAAGTGTCCGACGTGGCCAACGCCGTGCTCGACTACACCGACGCCGTGATGCTCTCGGCGGAAAGTGCCGCAGGTCTGTATCCACTGGAAGCTGTGCAGGCGATGGCGCGCATCTGCGTCGGCGCTGAAAAGCACCCGACCAGCAAGACCTCCAGCCACCGCATCGGCAAAGTGTTCGAAAGCTGCGACCAGAGCATTGCGCTGGCGGCCATGTACACCGCCAACCACTTCCCCGGCGTGAAAGCGATCATTGCCCTGACCGAAAGTGGCTACACGCCGTTGATCATGTCGCGCATCCGTTCTTCGGTGCCGATCTACGCGTTCTCCCCGCACCGCGAAACCCAGGCCCGCGCCGCCATGTTCCGTGGTGTCTACACCGTCCCGTTCGACCCGGCATCGCTGCCGCCTGAGCAAGTCAGCCAGGCCGCGATCGACGAGTTGTTGAAACGCGGTGTTGTGGAGAAAGGCGACTGGGTCATCCTGACCAAGGGCGACAGCTACCACACCATCGGCGGCACCAACGGGATGAAAATCCTGCACGTTGGCGACCCGATGGTCTGAGTGACTGGTTGCTGAAATAGAAAAGCCCTGCCATGTGAATGGCGGGGCTTTTTGGTTTTTGATCCGGAAGGTGTGTTGTCGGGGCGGGCCTCTTCGCGGGCAAGCCTCGCTCCTACAGGGTTTTGTGAGCGCCGAAAATCCACTGTAGGAGCGAGGCTTGCCCGCGAAGGCGTCAGTCCAGTCACCGCATTCTTCAATGCCGGCTGATAAAGGCTGACAACGCCGCCATCGCCTCCGGCGAGCGCAACCGCTGGGTGAACAACGCGCCCTCTTCTTCGATCACTTTGCGCAGTTGTTCCCGGTCCGGCGCTTTCATCAATTGCTTGCTGATGCGCACCGCTTCCGGTGGCAATGATTCGAAGCGCAACGCCATCTCCCGCGCCTTGGCCAAAGCCGATTCGCCACTGCCCAAGGCTTCGGTGGCAATCCCCCACTGCGCGGCTTGTTCACCGCTGAACCCTTCGCCCAACAGCAACAACTCCGCCGCTTTGGCATGCCCGAGCAATCGCGGCAGGATCAGACTGGAACCAAATTCAGGACACAACCCGAGATTCACGAACGGCATGCGCAACCGAGCGTCTCGACTGACATACACCAGATCGCAATGCAGCAACATCGTCGTGCCAATCCCCACCGCTGCACCCGCCACCGCAGCAATCACCGGTTTACGGCATTCCAGCAAATTGAGCATGAAATGAAACACCGGGCTGTCGAGATTGCCCGGCGGTTGCTGGATGAAGTCAGCGATGTCGTTGCCGGCGGTGAAGCACTCGGCGCTGCCGGTGATCAGCACGGCGTTGATTTCGGGGTCGGTGTCGGCCTGTTTCAGCGCTTCGGCCAAGTGGCTGTACATGGCGCGGGTCAGGGCGTTTTTCTTTTCGGGGCGATTCAGGCGCAGGGTCAGCAGGCCGCGTTCGCGTTCCAGCTGGATGGCATCGGTCATGGCGAGTCTCGCGTGGTTAAACGGTCAGCACTCAACCACGGGGAACAAAGACATCCGCCAGCAGTTGGTTGCGCGGCAGTCCGGCCAGGTACAAACGCCGGGCAAAGGCGTCGACACTGTCGGGGGCTCCGCAGACTAAGGCCAGGGTTTGCCGGGAGACAAGCCGCAGTTGCGCCAATGCCTGCGGCAACTCGGCCGGGGTCCAGCATTCGACGTTGAGGTTTTCACGCACATCGCACATGGCTTGCAGGGGTTTGGCCAGGTAGTGCTCGCTGGCGTCATGGGCGAGGTGAATGACGCGGATGGCGCCTTGGTGATCCTGACGCAACGCCTCGCGCAACACACCGAACAGCGGCCCCAAGCCCGTGCCGGCGGCCATCAGCCACAGCGGTCGGGTGTTCCAGTCGGGATCGTAGTGCAGCGCCCCGCCGCGCAGTTCACCGAGGCGGATCGGGTCGCCGATTTTCAGTTGCCGGGCCGCGTCGCTGAATTCCCCCGGTTGGCGACAATCGAGGTGGAATTCCAGAAAGCGATCTTCTTCCGGCAGGCTGGCCAAGGAGTAAGGCCGTGCCACGTTGCCGGCCCACAACACCAGATGCTGCCCGGCGCTGTAGCGCAACGGTCGTTCGGTGGTCAGGCGCAAACGCAACACGCTGGCGCTTAACCAATCAACCGCGGCGACCTGTGCCGGGCGACCGTCGACTTGCGGATCGAAGGTGTGCACTTGCAGGTCTTCGATGATTTGGCATTGGCAGGCCAGTCGCCAGCCTTGCTGACGCTGTTCAGCGCTCAAGGCATCGGGACGGCTGTCGCTGGGCAAACCTTGAACACATTGCACCAGGCACGCATGGCAACTGCCGGCGCGGCAACTGTAGGGCACGGCCACGCCGTTCTGATTCAGGGCATCGAGCAGGTTGCTGCCCGGCGCCACGGACCAGTGGCGCTCGCCCACGCGCAATTCAGGCATCGACGTTCTCCCACGCCGCCGCGCAACGATTGCGGCCGTCGCGCTTGGCGCGGTACAGCGCCTGATCGGCGCGCTGCAAGGCGTCGTCGAGATCGTCGCCCAGCTCCAGCAAGGTCATGCCGGCGGACAAGCTGAGGTGGGCGACGTTGAGGCCAATCAGTTCGACATCGGTGAAAGCAATGCGCAGCCGCTCACAGCAAGAGGTCAGGCGTTCGGCATTGCAGTCGGGCAGCAGCACCACGAATTCTTCGCCGCCATAACGGGCCAGCACATCACCCTCGCGCAGGCAGGCGGTGGCCACGCCGGCAAAGGCTTGCAGCACCTGATCGCCCGCGGCGTGGCCGTGAACGTCATTGATGCGCTTGAAGTGGTCGAGGTCGATCAACGCCAGGCCATGCACCACGCCAGCGTCCATCGCGTTCAGCTCGCGGGAGGCCAGGCGCAGGAAGTGCCGGCGGTTGAACAGCCCGGTGAGTTCGTCGGTGGCGACCAGGTCTTCGAGCTGGCGCATCATCCCGCGCAGGGTGTCCTGGTGCGCCTGCAAGGCAAACCGGCGTTGGCGCATGCGCTGGCGCGAAGCCTGAACATAACGGGCGTAGAGTTCCAGCCAGATCAGCACGATAAACAGCACGCAGACTTGCAACGCGGCGAGCGCCGGGTCGGTCAACTCGAAGTGGTAACCCTCCCACAGCGTGACCGCGCTGAAACTGAAAAACACCAACAGCGCACAGCGCACAAACGCACGGCGGGAGAGATGGAACAGCCCGAACAACATGATCAACAGGTAGAACACCAGGAACGCGCCGCGTGCCTCATCCAGATTGGCGATCAGCCACGTCTGCCAACCCAGGCCCATCAACACTTGCGCTTCGGTCAGGCTCGGGTCGGAAAACCGCAGGTTGCAGCCGCTGTAAAACAGCGCGAACAACGCCCCCTGAGTGATGACCACCAGCGCACTGCCGATGGCCACGCTGGCCAGCGGTTCATCGTAATGCCCGGTGAAAAACGCCAGCCACAGCAACACCAGAGCCAGGGCGTACGTGCCGGCTGCGAGGGCAAAGCGTTTGAGCAAAAGCCGTTGTATGGCGTTATGGGTCAATCGTTGACTCACCGTGGGAAAGGAGGCTGATCGAGTGTCCTACTCTACAGACCGAATGCCACTTTAGTGGGGTGTCTGATAAATGACCATTCAATTTTCGGGGCAAAAAACCGGCGCCAGAACGATGACTGCCTTGCCCCGCAAACACTAGGCAGGAGCCTGTAGGAGCTGTCGAGTGAAACGAGGCTGCGATCTTTTGACTTTGGTCTTTTTAAAAGCAAGATCAAAAGATCGCAGCCTCGTTTCACTCGACAGCTCCTACAGGGATCGGGTTCGCATGGCCGACTTACATATGCGACCAACGTTTGACTGCCGGCGGGTGTGCCCGCCACCGAGGCGCGTTATACTGCCGCGCCTTTTTAGCGTCGCGCCAGCAGCCCCGGCGTGCCTTGAAAGGTGCTTGCAACCGACCGATGCACCCAAGCTGCAAGCACCTTATTGAATGTTCCCGTCTTTTAGAGGAGCGCGACTCATGACCGTGATCAAGCAAGACGACCTGATTCAGAGCGTTGCCGACGCCCTGCAGTTCATTTCCTATTACCACCCCGTTGACTTCATCCAGGCGATGCACGAGGCCTACCTGCGCGAAGAATCGCCGGCAGCTCGCGATTCGATGGCGCAAATCCTGATCAACTCGCGCATGTGTGCCACCGGCCACCGCCCGATCTGCCAGGACACCGGCATCGTCACCGTCTTCGTCCGCGTGGGCATGGACGTACGTTGGGATGGCGCCACCATGGGCCTGGACGACATGATCAACGAAGGCGTGCGCCGGGCATACAACCTGCCGGAAAACGTCCTGCGTGCCTCGATCCTCGCCGACCCGGCGGGCGCTCGTAAAAACACCAAGGACAACACCCCGGCCGTTATCCACTACTCCATCGTTCCGGGTAACACCGTGGAAGTGGACGTGGCGGCCAAGGGCGGCGGTTCCGAGAACAAGTCGAAAATGGCCATGCTCAACCCGTCCGACTCGATCGTCGACTGGGTACTGAAGACCGTTCCGACCATGGGCGCCGGCTGGTGCCCACCGGGCATGCTCGGCATCGGCATCGGCGGCACCGCCGAGAAAGCCGCCGTCATGGCCAAGGAAGTGTTGATGGAATCCATCGACATTCATGAGCTGAAAAAGCGCGGCCCGTCCAACCGTATCGAAGAGATGCGCCTGGAGCTGTTCGAGAAGGTCAACCAACTGGGCATCGGCGCCCAGGGCCTCGGTGGCCTGACCACCGTACTCGACGTGAAGATCATGGATTACCCGACCCACGCGGCTTCGTTGCCGGTGTGCATGATCCCCAACTGCGCCGCCACCCGTCACGCGCACTTCGTGCTCGACGGTTCCGGCCCGGCATCCCTGGAAGCGCCACCGCTGGACGCCTACCCGGAAATCGTCTGGGAAGCCGGCCCGTCAGCCCGTCGCGTCAACCTCGACACGCTGACCCCGGAAGACGTGCAGAGCTGGAAGCCGGGCGAAACCGTCCTGCTCAACGGCAAGATGCTCACCGGTCGCGACGCTGCGCACAAGCGCATGGTCGAGATGCTGAACAAGGGTGAAACCCTGCCGGTGGACCTCAAGGGTCGCTTCATCTACTACGTCGGCCCGGTTGATCCGGTGCGCGAAGAAGTGGTTGGGCCTGCCGGTCCGACCACCGCGACGCGGATGGACAAATTCACCCGTCAGATCCTCGAGCAAACCGGCCTGTTGGGCATGATCGGCAAATCCGAGCGCGGCCCGACCGCCATCGAAGCGATCAAGGACCACAAAGCGGTTTACCTGATGGCAGTCGGCGGCGCGGCTTACCTGGTGGCGCAAGCGATCAAGAAATCCCGCGTGGTGGCTTTTGCCGAACTGGGGATGGAAGCCATCTACGAGTTCGACGTGAAAGACATGCCTGTGACGGTTGCAGTAGACAGCAAGGGTGAGTCGGTTCACATCACCGGTCCTGCCATCTGGCAGCAAAAGATCAGTGAAAGCCTGGCGGTTGAAGTGCAGTAAGCGCTTAGTCGACGATATAAAAAGGCGACAGGAGCTTTGCTCTTGTCGCCTTTTTTATTTGTTTTATATATTCATGTCAAAAAGGCGGTGAATCCCAGCGTGGGAATGCTCAACACCGTCGTGATATGGTTCGCGCCCTCCGCACACTAGTGTAATCCCCGGCATGTTTGAGTCTTCTCGCTCTTTGCGCATAACTCTATACACCCTCCTTATCCTCGCGGGTGCCGCACTGGCGGCCGGTTTTGCCATGCGCCATGCCGAGCGCCAGGCACTGGTCGAAGACGCCGCCCGCGCCAATCAGCAACTGGCGTTGTATGCCAATTCACTGCACACCCTGATCGATCGCTACCGCGCCCTTCCCGCCGTGTTGGCGCTGGACCCGGAGCTGCGCGGCGCACTGAACGGTGACGTAAGCTCCGAGCAGCAACTTGCGCTGAACCGCAAACTGGAAAAAATCAACGGCGCGGCGCAGTCCTCGACCCTCGAACTGCTCGACCGCACCGGACTCGCCGTGGCCGCCAGCAATTGGCGTTTACCCAGCAGTTACGTCGGCCACAACTATGGCTTTCGCCCGTACTTCAGCGAGACCCGCACCCAAGGCGCCGGACGCTTTTATGCGGTTGGCGTGACCAGTGGCATTCCGGGGTACTTTCTGTCCAGCGCGGTCACCGGCGACAACGGTGAGTTTCTCGGCGCGATGGTGGTGAAGCTCGAGTTTCCGGAACTGGAACGCGAATGGCGTCAAGGCAGCGACACGCTGCTGGTCAGCGATGCACGCGGGATCATCTTCATCGCCAACCAGCCGGGCTGGCGCTATCGCCTGTTGAAACCGTTGAACGACAGCGATCACGCAGCGCTCAAGGCGACCCGCCAATACGACAAACAACCGCTGACGCCACTTGAGTTTCAATCCCTGCGCCGCTTCGACGACAACAGCGATCTGGCGCGGGTGGTCGGTCCTGACGGGATGGCGGATTACCTGTGGGAATCTCTGCCGCTGGCCACCGAAGGCTGGACGTTGCACCTGTTGCGTCGCCCGCAAGTCGCCTTCGAAGACAGCCGTAACGCCGCGCTCGCCGCTGCCGGGTTGTGGCTGGCGCTGGTGTTTCTATTGCTGTTTCTCAATCAGCGCTGGCGCCTGGCGAAAATGCGCCAGCGCAGCCGTGAAGAACTCGAACAACTGGTGGAAGAACGCACACGCGACCTGCGCACGGCTCAGGACGGACTGGTGCAATCGGCCAAACTGGCGGCCCTCGGACAGATGTCGGCCGCCCTCGCCCATGAAATCAATCAGCCGCTGACGGCCCAGCGCATGCAGCTTGCGACGCTGAGGCTGCTGCTCGATCACGGTCGGGTCGACGACGCCTACAAGGCGTTGAAACCGGTGGACGACATGCTCACCCGCATGGCCGCCCTCACCGGCCACCTGAAAACCTTCGCCCGCAAAAGTCCCAGTGGTTTGCGCGAACGCCTGGATCTGGCGGCGGTGGTCGACCAATCGCTGCAACTACTCGACGCCCGTTTGCGTGACGAGCAGGTCAGCACCGTGCTGCACCTGACGCGTCCGGCCTGGGTGCGCGGTGATGCGATTCGACTGGAACAGGTGCTGATCAACCTGCTGCGCAATGCGCTGGATGCGATGCAGGACAAACCCTGCAAACGCCTGGAAATCCGCCTTGAAGCCGACGAACAACTGTGGCGCCTGACCGTCACCGACAACGGTGGCGGCATCGCCGAAGAGAATCTGCCGAACGTGTTCGATCCGTTCTTTACCACCAAACCGGTGGGTGATGGTTTGGGCCTTGGCTTGGCGGTATCGTTTGCCATCGTTCATGAATCCGGCGGACGCCTGAGCGCCGACAATCACGCCAACGGCGCCGTATTTACGGTGACCTTGCCCATCGACCTGGAGGCTCACAGCCCATGCTGAATTCCGTGATGGTGGTCGACGACGAAAGCAGCATTCGCAGCGCGGTCGAACAATGGCTGAGCCTGTCGGGTTTCGAAGTGCAGCTGTTCAGCCGCGCCGATGAGTGCCTGGCGCAGTTGCCCGGCCACTTCCCCGGCGTGATCCTCAGCGACGTGCGCATGCCCGGCATGACCGGGCTGGAGTTGCTGGCTGAGGTTCAGCGCCGCGATGCCGACTTGCCGGTGATTCTGCTGACCGGCCACGGCGATGTGCCGATGGCGGTCGAAGCCATGCGTGACGGCGCCTATGACTTTCTGGAAAAGCCCTTCAGCCCGGAAACGCTGATGAGCAGTTTGCGCCGCGCCTTGGACAAACGCCGGCTGGTGCTGGAAAACCGCGCGCTGCACGAGCTGGCGGACAACCGCGCCAAACTCGACGCGACGCTGCTGGGCGTATCCCGTGGTTTGCAGACGTTGCGTCGGCAGGTGCTGGACCTGGCGGCGTTGCCGGTCAATGTATTGATCCGGGGTGAGACCGGCAGCGGCAAAGAGCTGGTCGCCCGCTGCCTGCACGACTTCGGGCCGCGCGCGGACAAGCCGTTTGTGGCGCTTAATTGCGCGGCGATTCCCGAGCAGCTGTTCGAGGCTGAATTGTTCGGTCACGAGAGCGGCGCGTTCACCGGGGCTTCGGGCAAACGCATTGGCAAACTCGAATACGCCGATGGCGGCACGCTTTTCCTCGATGAAATCGAAAGCATGCCGCTGGCCCAGCAAGTGAAACTGCTGCGGGTGTTGCAGGAGCAGAAGCTTGAGCGGCTGGGTTCGAATCAGAGCATTCGTGTGGATTTGCGGATCATCGCCGCGACCAAGCCCGATCTGCTGGATGAGGCGCGGGCCGGTCGTTTTCGCGAGGATTTGGCCTATCGGTTGAACGTCGCTGAATTGCGCCTGCCGCCGTTGCGCGAACGGCGTGAAGACATTCCGTTGCTGTTCGAATCGTTCGCGCAAAATGCCGCCGAGCGCCTGGGTCGGACTTTTCCACCGTTGAGCGGCCCGCAGTTGAGCCATCTGCTGAGCCATGACTGGCCGGGGAATGTGCGCGAATTGGCGAACGTTGCCGAACGGCAGGTATTGGGGTTGGGTGAGCCGGAGCCGGTGGGCATCGATCCCGGACAATCGCTGGCGGCGCAGGCAGAAGCGTTCGAAGCGCATTGCCTGCGCGCAGCGTTGACCCGGCACAAGGGCGATGTGAAAGCGGTGCTTGAAGAACTGCAACTGCCGCGCCGGACCTTCAATGAAAAGATGCAGCGGCATGGCCTGACGCGGGAGATGTTCGTTTCAAGCAGTTGAACTTGTAGCGCCTCAACTGGCCTCTTCGCGAGCAAGCCCGCTCCCACATTTGATCTGTGTACACCGGACCATTGTGGGAGCGGGCTTGCTCGCGAAGGGGCCGGCACAGACAACCCACCTCATGACCCATAAGCAATTTTCCGCTCACGCTCAACCCAACATAAGCGGATTTCCGCTCACCCGACTTTCGAAACCCCTCTAAACCGGCCCTCCTTCCCTTGGCACACCTCCTGCTATAGCCCCAGCAGGCTGCGTTTCAACGCGCTCCACAAAAACAATTAAACGAAGGATCCTTCAATGGATAACTCCAACGCCCTGCCCCTTGGGTCGGCTGCCGTGCCCGCCAAAGAAAGAACCACCGCCAGTCGCATCAAGTCGATCTTCAGCGGCTCTGTCGGCAACATGGTCGAGTGGTACGACTGGTACGTCTACGCTGCCTTCTCCCTGTATTTTGCCAAGTCCTTTTTCCCCAAAGGCGACACCACCGCCCAACTGCTGAACACCGCCGCGATCTTCGCCGTGGGCTTCCTGATGCGCCCGATCGGTGGCTGGCTGATGGGCCTGTACGCCGACAAGGCCGGTCGCAAGAAAGCACTGATGGCTTCGGTGTACCTGATGTGCTTCGGCTCGCTGCTGATCGCCCTGAGCCCCGGCTATGAAACCATCGGCATCGGCGCACCGATCCTGCTGATTTTCGCCCGCCTGCTGCAGGGCCTGTCGGTCGGTGGCGAGTACGGCACCTCGGCAACCTACCTCAGCGAAATGGCGACCAAGGAACGTCGCGGCTTCTACTCCAGCTTCCAGTACGTGACCCTGATCTCGGGTCAGCTCATCGCGTTGGCGGTGTTGATCGTGCTGCAACAAGTCCTGACTACCGAAGAGCTGTACGCCTGGGGCTGGCGCATCCCGTTCGCCATCGGCGCGCTGTGTGCCGTGGTCGCGCTGTACCTGCGTCGCGGCATGGAAGAAACCGAGTCGTTCACCAAGAAAGAGAAGGCCAAGGAAAGCGCGATGCGCACCTTGATGCGCCATCCCAAGGAACTGATGACCGTGGTCGGCCTGACCATGGGCGGCACCCTGGCGTTCTACACCTACACCACGTACATGCAGAAATACCTGGTGAACACGGTCGGCATGAGCATTTCCGACTCCACCACGATTTCCGCCGCCACGCTGTTCCTGTTCATGTGCCTGCAACCGATCATTGGCGGGCTGTCGGACAAGGTCGGTCGTCGTCCGATCCTGATTGCCTTCGGTGTTCTGGGGACACTGTTCACCGTGCCGATCCTGACCACCCTGCACACCATTCAATCCTGGTGGGGCGCGTTCTTCCTGATCATGGCGGCGCTGATCATCGTCAGCGGCTACACCTCGATCAACGCCGTGGTGAAAGCCGAACTGTTCCCGACCGAGATTCGTGCACTGGGCGTCGGCCTGCCGTACGCGCTGACCGTGTCGATCTTCGGCGGCACCGCTGAATACATCGCGCTGTGGTTCAAGAGCATCGGCATGGAAACCGGTTACTACTGGTATGTGACGGCGTGTATCGCCGTGTCGTTGCTGGTGTACATCACCATGAAAGACACCCGCAAGCATTCGCGGATCGAAACGGACTGAGTCATCTCGCGCAATAAAAACAGGGGCAGACCTTAACGGGTCTGCCCCTTTTTAATTGCCGACACAGCCCACTGTAGGAGCGAGGCTTGCCCGCGAAGGCGTCGTGTCAGCCAACATCAATGCTGACCGGGAAATCGCTTTCGCGGGCAAGCCTCGCTCCTACAGGGATCGCATCGCTGGAAATTATCTGTTCGTCCCAGCACTATGGCGCGACCTCCGAATATGCCTCAGGAATCCCTTCATGCCCGACGACATCCATTTCTACGAACCCGCCAACGGCCACGGCTTGCCGCATGACCCGTTCAACGCCATCGTCGGCCCGCGCCCTATTGGCTGGATTTCTTCACAGGATGCCGAAGGTCGCTTGAACCTGGCGCCGTACAGCTTCTTCAACGCCTTCAACTACATTCCGCCGATCATTGGTTTCTCCAGCGTCGGGCGCAAAGACAGCCTGAACAACATCGAGCAGACAGGCGAATTCGCCTGGAACCTCGCCACGCGACCGCTGGCCGAACAGATGAACCAGAGCTGCGCCATGGTCGCGCCCGAGGTCAACGAGTTCGAGCTGTCCGGCCTGACTCCGGTGGCGTCGAAAATCATTCAGGTGCCACGGGTGGCCGAAAGCCCGGTGTCCTTTGAGTGCAAGGTCACGCAGATCATTCAGTTGCAGCGGGCGGACGGGAACGTGGTGCCGAGCTGGCTGATTCTGGGCGAAGTGGTCGCCGTGCATATCGCCAAGTGGCTGTTGAAGGATGGGGTGTACGACACCGCCGCGGCAGAACCGATTCTGCGCGGCGGCGGGCCAGCGGATTACTTTCAGCTGGGGCCAGAGGCATTGTTCAAGATGTGGCGCCCGGGGGCGGTCAAGTAATTACCAGACGAGTTCGGCGTCGTCGCTGACGTTCTTGAGGCTGGTCAGCTTCAGCGCAGCGGCCTCATCGGCGTCATGGGCGGTCTTGAAAACCTGATCGTCGAGAATCTTGTGAAAACGCGGTGCACCTGAGCCACCCAGTGCTTTAACAGCGATTGCGGCGTGATAACCGCCTTCGGCCGGCACTACGGCGGATACAGCTTCGAAGGTTTCAAAGGCTTTACGTGCCATGTCGCGGATCCTGGCTGATTGAGAATGGAGCCATTAAACCCTCAACCCGCCATTTTGTGTACCCACGACCGGGACTGCCGCCGCGCCTGGTCGGCCGACACGTCCTTGAAGGTGTGAAAATCCAGGCTGTTGACCACCAGTTCCTGCACCAGCTCGGCGAAAATCTCCATCGCCGGGGTGCTGAAGTAGGCCGTCATCGCTTGCTGGTGGGTCCAGAAACCGGACACCAGCCACAACTCCGGATCGCATTGCGAATGCTGCAGGGAAAAGCTCAGGCAACCCGGTGCGCTGCGGGACGGCTCGATCAAGGCGCTCAGGCGCGCACCGAGTTCCGCCGAACGCCCGGCGCGGGCACGAACAAAAGCCATGTGACTGACGGGGATCTGCGTAGACATGTTCAACCCTCCCAGGTACTCGAGTGGCAGCCGTGGGACGGGCTGCGACAGGATCAAAGGTTAAGCGCGCCGATGGAAGCGCGGTTAGTCGATTCCTGCCGGCTTTTTGCACAATCCTGCGCGGCGTTTCGATGAACCTGTAACAACCTGTAAATACGTTCTTCTCAATGAAACGCGGCTTTCAAGCAAGTTTTCGTCGGGCTGGCTTGTCTTAGGGGCGCCGTTAATTCACCCCGTGCAGAATCAGGCAAGGTTGAGGCAGGATGTGTCTACCGCATCGTCTTGCACAAACTTAAGCTCGCTCCATTACCAACGCACCGCCGAGGATGCCTTGCATGTCGTCGCTCGATCACTTTCAAGCCCCGCTGGATGCCGACATGGAGAAACAGCGCGCAGAACTGGCCGCTATCATCCGTCGCAACACCACGGACGATGGCAATTATGCGACTGCCGTCGGTTCGCTGTTCATGTCCAAACACAGCAAGTCCCATGACTTTGCCCCGGTGCTGGCCCAACCCGCGCTGTGCATCATGGCGCAAGGCCGTAAAGAGGTCAGGCTGGCCGACGAATACTTCAATTACGATCCGCTGAACTACCTGGTGGTGTCGGTCTCGATGCCCTTGAGCGGACGAGTGGTGAATGTCACGTCTGAAGAACCGATTCTCGCGGTGCGGCTGGATATTGATCCGGCAGAAATCACCGCGCTGATTGCCGACGCCGGCCCACTCGGCGTCCCCACACGCCCAACCGGGCGCGGCTTGTATGTCGAACGGATCGATACGGCGATGCTCGACGCCGTGCTGCGTCTGGCGCGTTTGCTCGATACCCCGAAAGACATCGCCATGCTCGCGCCGCTGATTCGCCGGGAGATTCTTTATCGGTTGTTGCGCAGTCAGCAGGGGCATCGGCTGTATGAAATCGCCATCGCCAATAGCCAGAGCCACCGCATCAGCCAGGCGATCAAATGGCTCAACGGCAATTATGAGCAACCGCTGCGCATCGATGATCTGGCGAAGGAAGTGAACCTGAGCGTGTCGACGTTGCATCACCGGTTCAAGGCGATGACGGCGATGAGTCCATTGCAGTATCAGAAGCAGCTGCGCCTGCAGGAAGCGCGGCGGTTGATGCTGGCCGAGGGACTGGAAGCGTCGGCGGCGGGGTATCGGGTGGGGTATGAAAGCCCTTCGCAGTTCAGCCGGGAATATAGCCGGTTGTTCGGGGCACCGCCGTTGCGGGATTTGGCGCGGTTGCGGTTGAGTGTGTGAACAAGCCTCACACACAATCCGTAGGAGCGAGGCTTGCCCGCGAAGAACGATAACGCGGTCATTCAGATACACCGCGTTGAGGCCTTCGCGGGCAAGCCTCGCTCCTACAGGTACGGTGGGTGTTTTCAGGCGCCGAGTACGCGACACGCCTCGGGCGGCAAGGTCACCGACACCGGATTGCCAATGCTCAGCCCAAACCCCTGACACGGCGTACTCAGCGCCGTAAACGACACCCCGGAACACTCAACCGTCGTTTCAATCGTCGCGCCAATATCCCGCACAAACGTCACCGTGCCGAGCAACCGGTTCCCCGCCGTCGCCTGCGGATGCGACAGTTGCAAGTCTTCAGGGCGAATCAGCATCTTCACCTTCTCCCCCACCACAATGCTGCTGCAGATCGGCACTTCAAGTGCATCGCCACCCGGCAACCCAACTTTGCCGTTGCCCAGCGCCGTGGCCGGGAAAATGTTGCCCGAGCCAATAAAGTCCGCGACAAATTCGTTGGCCGGGTGTCGGTAGATTTCAATCGGCGTGCCCACTTGTTGCACCCGATGCTCACCCAGCACCACCACGATATCAGCCATGGTCATGGCTTCACGCTGATCGTGGGTCACCATGATCGTGGTGATGTTCAGGCGCTGTTGCAGCTGACGGATTTCCACCTGCATCGACTCGCGCAGCTTGGCGTCGAGCGCCGACAGCGGCTCATCCAGCAGGAGGATTTTCGGGTGGTTGGCAATCGCCCGGGCAATCGCCACGCGCTGGCGTTGACCGCCAGACAGCTTCGCCACCGGGCGATCAATCATCTCGCTCAGCTGGATCAGTTCCAGCAACTCCACCACCCGCGCCTGCTGATCAGCCTTGCTGACGCCACGCAGTTTCAGCGGATAGGCGATGTTCTCCCCCACGGTCATGTGCGGAAACAGCGCCAGCGACTGGAACACCATGCCGAAATTGCGTTGATGCGCCGGGGTGTGGCCGATGTCTTCACCGTCCAGGCGAATCTCGCCGCCGCTGAGGGTTTCGAGCCCGGCGATCATCCGCAGCAAGGTGGTTTTGCCGCAGCCCGACGGGCCGAGGAAACACACCAGTTTGCCTTCCGGCAAATGCAGGTTTACATCCTTTACCGCGCAGGCCGAGCCGTAATGTTTCTCGACGTTTTCCAGAATCAGACCAGTCATAAATCACCTCAAGAAATCAGAACGAAACGCCACCTTCACCGACCAGCTTCTCCAGCGCCCAGATCAGGACGAAGTCGATCAGCACGATCAGCACGGCAAACGAGAAAACGGTAGGGTCGAGCGATGACACGGTGCGGCTGTACATCCAGATCGGCACGGTCATGACGTCGATGGTGTAGAGGAAATAGGTCACGGTGAATTCGTTGAACGAGACGATAAACGCCAGCAGCATCCCCGCCAGAATCCCCGACTTCATCAACGGCACCACCACATCGATAATCGCCCGCAACGGCGAGGCACCGAGCATTTGCGCGGCCTCTTCGACTTCGCTGCCGATGGAGAGCATCGCCGCGGTGCAGTTCTTCACCACGAATGGCAAGGCCAGGATCACGTGGGCAATCACCAGCCGCGACGTGGTCATCTGGAACGGCAGGCTGTCGAACACCAGCAGCAACGCCAGGCCCAACACCACCATCGGAAACACCAGCGGCAGCGACATCAATTGCAACGCCACGGCTTTACCACGGAACTCGCAACGGGTCAGCGCGTACGCCGCAGGCACCGCCACAATCGTCGCGAAGACCATGGTCAGGCACGCGACCATCAGGCTGGTGGTCATGGCTTTGCCCAGGCTCAGCACGTCGTTGCCGTCCGGCGAGACGAAGGTGTGCCAGGCGGCCTTGTACCATTGCAGGCTGTAGCTGCTCGGCGGGAAGTCGAGGTTCGACGCACCGCTGAACGACATCACGATCATCGTCAGGATCGGCAACACCGCCAGCAGCAGGATGAAGCCTGAGAGGATGCCGGCGAACTTGCCGGTCTCGCCGGGCAGCAAGCCATAACGTTTCTTGGTCAACGTGCTCATTGGGAAGCCTCCAGCATGCGCCGACGACGGCCAGTGATGAATTCGGACAAAGTCATGATCGCGAGCGTGGTGACGATCAGCACCACACCGGCAGCGGACGCGGCAGGCCAGTTCATCAGCGGGGCGATCTGGTCATGCACCATCACCGCCAGCATCGGCACGCGGCGGCCGCCGAGCAGCAACGGCACCACGAAGCTGCTGGCGTTGTAGGCGAACACCAACGTCGCGCCGGTGATGATCCCCGGCATGCTCATCGGCAACACCACTTGGCGGAACACCTGAAAGCGACTCGCGCCGAGGGTGGCGGCGGCTTCTTCATAAGTCCGCGCCACGCCGCGCATGGCGCTGGCAATCGGCAGCACGGCCAGCGGGAACGCGGTTTGCACCAGGCCCATCAGCACGCCGTTCTGGTTGTACAGCAGCATGATCGGGCGCTTGATCAGGCCCAGGCCCATCAGCGCCTGATTAAGCATCCCGCCCGGACCGAGAATCACCAGCCAGCCGTAGCTTTGCAGCAGCAGGTTGACCAGCAACGGCAGCAGCACCGCGGCGAGGAAGATCCGTCGCACAAACGGCGAAGTCAGGCGCGACATGGTGTAGGCCACCGGGATCGCCAGCACCACCGCGATCACCGCGCTGATCAGTGCCAGGCGCAGGGTCAGCAGCAAGGATTTGAGGTAGTAGGGTTCGAGCAATTGGGCGTAGCTGGCCAGGCTGAACCCGGTCCATTCCGCGCCTTTGGTGCCCACGCTCATGCGCAGCACCAGCAGACTGGCGGCAATCAGCACGCCCAGAAACAGCATCGACGGCGAGAGGAAAAACCAGGCTCGCGTCGTCGGCGAAACACCCCGGTTGGCGCGCGCGGGAGCAGCGGCGACCGGATGAGTCAGAGGTTGGTGTTCCATAGCAAGGGTCTCGTCAATGGAAAGCAGCTGACCAACACAAGACGTGAAACCACCGTGAACCCTGTGGGAGCGGGCTTGCTCGCGAAAGCGGTGTGTCAGTCACATTGATGTTGGATGTGCTGACGCATTCGCGAGCAAGCCCGCTCCCACATTTTGATTTGTGGTGCTCTCAGGGCTTGTGTTCGTCACTCGATCAGGAAGAAAAGATTTCCGTGTAACGACGAATCCATTGGTCATGCACGGAGGCCAGGAAGGCGTTGTCGTGCATGATCGCTTTCTCGGCAATCTGCTCCGGCGTGAGGATGTACGGGCTCTTGCGCGCTTCGGCGGAGATGATCGCCTTGGCGTTGACCGGGCCGTTGTAGATGTCTTCGGCCATCTTGCCCTGCACCAGCGGGTCCAGAGAGTGGTTGATGAAGGCGTAGGTCATGTCGGTATCGCCCGGACGATTCTTCGGCATGACCGAGAGCATCAGGTCGGTGTAGAAACCTTCCTTCATGCCGAACGTGGCGCCCAGGCCGTAGGCCGGATCGCGGATCTGTTTCGGGAAGAAGGCCGGTGCGTACAGGCCGCCCATGTCCAGGGAGCCGGTGCGGAACAGCTCGGCGATCTGGTTCGGGTTTTCGCCCAGGGTCACCACACGATCTTTCAGCTCGGCGAGTTTCTTGAAGCCCGGCTCGATGTTGTGCTCGTCACCACCGGCCAGTTTGGCGGCGATGATGATCAGGTCCATCGCCTCGGTCCAGTTCGGCGGCGGCAGGAAGATGTTCGGCGACAGCTCGGCGTCCCACAGGGCGGCGTAACTGTCCGGGGCTTCCTTGATGGTGCGGGTGCTGTAGACGAGGCTGTTGCACCACAGCAGGTAACCGATCCCGTGGCCATTGGCGCCGGTGCGGTATTTCTCCGGCACATCCACCAGGTTGGGGATGCGGTTGAGGTCGGGTTTTTCCAGCAGGTTGGCGGCGGCCAGACCTTCGGCGCCGACGCCGGCCAGGGTGATGATGTCGTACTGCGGACGGTCACCGCCGGCCTTGAGTTTGGCGACCATTTCCGAGGTGCTGCCGGTGCGGTCAGCGATGACCTTGCAACCGTACTTGTCTTCGAAGGTGGCCGCGATGTTGCGCAATGCAGCCAGGCCGGTGTCATCGGACCAGGTCAGCAGGCGCAGGGTCTTGCCCTGAAAGCGTGTGTCGCTGGCATTGGCCTTGACGAAGGGCAAGCTCATGGCCGCCGCTGCAACCGAAGCCACGCCCACGGTTTTGATGAATTGACGTCTGTTTAGATCATGCTCGCCCATTACGGACTCCCTTTGTTTTTGTAGGTATAAGGCAGGTCGAAACTGTTGCATCCGCGCGGCCGGACCAGCGTTAGCCCTCGTATTTTCGGGGGCTTGGCTGAACCAGTGAGTTCATCCTGAGGTCGTGCAAAACACCTGACTATCGATAAAAACTCATCGAAGCCATGACACCAGCGCATGCCTCACCAAGAGGCATGCGCTCACCTTTTTCGTGCCTTCAGACGGCGCGAATCACGTGTTTGATTTCCTGAAAAGCCTGCAAGCCCCACGGCCCCAATTCGCGGCCGATGCTGCTCTGTTTGTAGCCACCCCAGGCGGTCTGCGGGAAGATCACTTGCGGCGCGTTGATCCACACCAGCCCCGCCTGCAAGGCGTTGGCGACGCGATCCGCTGCTTCGTTGTCGCGGGTGACCACGCTGGCCACCAGACCGAACTGGCTGTCGTTGGCCAGGGCAATCGCCTCGGCTTCGGAGGCGAAACTGCGTACGCAGATCACTGGGCCGAAAATCTCTTCACACCACAACGCACTGTCGAGGGGCACTTCAGTGAAAATCGTTGGCTGCAAAAAATAACCACGGGACAGGTCTGCCGGACGATTGCCGCCGCAAACCAGCTTGGCGCCAGCGCTCAAGCCACGATCAATGTGACCGAGCACACGCTGGTATTGCGCCTGATTGACCAGCGCGCCCATTTCCACGTTCGGGTCGAACGGGTCGGCGACGCGAATGGCTTCGGCGCGCATTTTCAGCTTCGATAGAAATTCGTCCGCCAGTTCATCGGCGATCAGCACGCGGCTGGTGGCTGAGCACATCTGCCCGGCGTTGAAGAAACCGCCGCCACACGCCACTTCCACGGCCAGCCCGATGTCGGCGTCCTTGAGAACCAGTAGCGAGGACTTGCCGCCCAGTTCCAGGCTCACGCCTTTCACGGTTTCCGCCGCACGTTGCATGACCTGGACACCGACCGCGTTGCTGCCGGTGAAGGAGATTTTGGCGATACGCGGGTCGGCCGACAGCGGCGCGCCGACCGCCAGACCGGTGCCGCAGACCAGGTTGAACACACCGGCAGGCAAGCCGGCTTCAGCGATGATCGCGGCCAGTTCCAGCTCCGGCAACGGCGTGACTTCGGACGGCTTGAGCACCACGCAGCAACCGGCCGCCAGCGCCGGGGCGAGTTTCCAGGCGGTGGTGACCATCGGGAAATTCCACGGCACGATCAGGCCGACTACGCCGCACGGTTCACGGCGCACGCGAGCACTGAAATCGTCGGTGGGCAGCTCGACGTTGCTGTCTTGCTGGGCATCGAGGCGTTCGGCCAGACCGGCGTAATACTCGAATGTGGCGATCACGTCATCGACGTCGATGGCGGCTTCGAACAGCGGCTTGCCGTTGTTGCTCGACTGCAATTTCATCAAGTGGTCACGCCCGGCCTGCACGCCAGCGGCGATTCTGCGCAGGATTGCGCCGCGCTCAGTGCCGGTGGTTTTCGACCAGTCGCCGAACGCCTGGGTGGCGGCAGTGACGGCTTGATCGACGGCTTTTTCATCACCGCCATTCACGGTGGTCAACAGGGCTTCGGTCGCCGGGTTGATCACGCGCAGATGTTCCTTGCCCGCCGACCATTGGCCGTTGATGTAGAGACCGTCCAGCGCCGTTGGGAAAGTCATGCGGAAGCTCATTTCGACACCGCCTTCATCCACTGGGTCTGATCGATTTCAATCAGGGTAGGGCCTTGGCGATCAGCGGCGGTACGCAGTGCGCTGCGCAACTGCTCGACACCGTTGACCGCTTCGGCCGCACAGCCCAGCGCCTTGGCCACGCCGATGAAGTCCGGGGTGTAGATGTCTACGCCCACCGGCTCGATGGCACGGTTGACCATGTATTTCTTGATCTCTTCGTAGCCCTGGTTATTCCACAGCAGCACGATCACCGGGGTGCGCGCTTCAACCGCGCTGGCCAGTTCCGGCAGGGTGAATTGCAGGCCGCCGTCGCCGATCAAACAAACAACCGGAGGACGCGTGCCGCTTTCAACGCTGCCGCCGAGCCAGGCGCCAATCGCCGCCGGCAAGGCATAACCGAGGGTGCCGTAGCCAGTGGACGAGTTGAACCAGCGACGTGGGCGTTCCGGGTTGAAAGTCAGGTTGCCGGTGTACACCGGTTGGGTCGAATCGCCGACGAACACCGCATCCGGCAGTTCATGCAAAACGGTTTCGAGGAAGCGGGTCTGGGCCAGGGTCGGGGCGTCCCAGGTGGCGGCGAGGTCTTCGCGCAGACGAGCGGCACGGACCTGGCCCCAATCGTTGCGGCGCTCGGCCAGCGAGTGTTTGGACAGTTCGCCGAGCAAGGCTTGGGCGGCGTTGCGCGAGTCAGCGACCAGGGCAACTTTCGGCGGGTAATTGCGTACGGTCTGGTCGGGGTCGATATCGACGCGCAGCAGCACGCCAGGGATCTCGAAGCCGCCGGCGAAGGTGACGTCGTAATCGGTCTCGGCCAGTTCGGTGCCGATGGCCAATACCACGTCGGCCTCGGCGACCAAGGCGCGGGTCGCGACCAGGCTTTGGGTCGAACCGATCAACAACGGGTGATTGGATTCGAGCATGCCTTTGGCATTGATGGTCAGGGCCACAGGCGCATCCAGCAACTCGGCCAACTCGGTCAGCTCGGCGGCGGCATCGATGGCACCGCCACCGGCCAGAATCAGGGGACGCTTGGCGCCGGCCAGCAGCGCGGTCATGCGGCTGATGGCGCTTGGCGAGGCGCCGGCACGGTCGATGTTCACCGGGAGACTGGCGAGCAGGTCGTCAGCTTCTTCAACCAAAACGTCCAACGGAATTTCGATGTGCACCGGACGCGGACGACCGGCCTGGAACAATGCAAACGCACGGGCCAGCACGCCCGGCAATTCCGCTGCCGACATCAAGGTGTGGGAGAACGCCGCGACGCCACCGACCAGAGCGCTCTGGTTTGGCAGCTCGTGGAGCTTGCCGCGACCGCCGCCCAACTGGCTGCGCGATTGCACGCTGGAGATCACCAGCATCGGGATCGAGTCGGCATACGCCTGGCCCATCGCGGTGGTGATGTTGGTCATGCCAGGGCCGGTGATGATGAAGCACACACCCGGCTTGCCGCTGGTGCGCGCATAACCGTCGGCCATGAAACCGGCGCCCTGTTCGTGGCGCGGCGTGACGTGGTTGATGCTCGAACGGGCCAGCCCGCGATACAGCTCCACGGTATGAACCCCGGGAATGCCGAACACCTGCTCGACCCCGTAATCTTCGAGTAACTTGACCAATACTTCGCCGCACGTCGCCATGTCTTTGCCCTTTTTGTTCGTTTGAGACGCCGGGCCTGCGCAGTGTTTATGATGCGTGGGCAGGTCCAGGGATGGCCTCATTGGAACGGGCGACACATAGCCGCAACAATGGATAAAAAGTCATACTAGCCATGTCCTCACGTCATACCTTGGATCCCAATGAAACGATTGCCTCCCCTGCCGGCGCTGCACACTTTTCTGATCACCGCGCAGTGCTGCAACTTCACCCGGGCCGCCGAACAGCTGTACATCACCCAAGGTGCGGTGAGTCGGCAGATCGCCGGGCTGGAAGAACATCTGGGTTATGAACTGTTTATCCGCCAGGCCCGCGGGCTCGATTTGACCGCCGAAGGACGGGAGTGGCTGCCACGGGTGCAGCAGATTTTCGGCTTGATCGACGAGGCGGTGGAGCAGATCGGCGAGAAGCGCGAAACCCTGCAACTCAAGGCGCCGACCTGCGTGATGCGCTGGTTGTTGCCGCGCCTGGTGCAGTGGCAAAGGGAGCGCCCGGATGTGCCGGTGGAGTTGACCACCACGGTGAAACACGGCGTGGATTTTCATCGCGAGCAGTTCGATGCGGCGGTGATTTATGGCGTACCGCCGGAGACGTCACTGGCGTCCCACCGGCTGTTCGATGAGCAACTGACGCCGGTCTGCTCCCGGCCCTATCTCGAAGGGTCGGTGCCGTTGCAGGCGCCGGAAGATCTGGAACAGCACATGCTGTTGCACCCGACCCGCGACGAACGCGACTGGAAAGCCTGGCTGGCCAGCGCGGAGATTCGCTTGAGCAATGTCAGCAAGGGCCAGCATTTTGAAACCCTGGATTTGGCGATGTCGATGGCGTCCCAGGGAACCGGTGTGGCGATCGGGGATTGGTCGTTGATCGGCGACGACCTGAGCGCCGGGCGGCTGGTCATGCCGTTTGAATTGAAGGTGAAGACGGGGTTGGCGTACTACCTGGTGTTCCCGGAAAAACCCGGGCCTTCGCCGAAATTGCGCGAGTTGATGGGGTGGTTGGTGGAGCAGGCTCAATCGCGGTGATTTGCTCCTCCCTGTCGGACTGTGGACTGTGGACTGTGGACTGTGGACTGTGGACTGTGGACTGTGGACTGTGGACTGTGGACTGCGGACTGTGGACTGCGGACTGTAGGAGCTGTCGAGTGAAACGAGGCTGCGATCTTTTGATCTTGCTTTTAAAAAGATCAGGATCAAAAGATCGCAGCCTCGTTTCACTCGACAGCTCCTACACAGCTCCTACAGAGGTTTCAGTGTTGCGGGTGTCAGTATCCGACTGTGAACCGCTGCTGCGAGTGCTTCGGCGCTTCGACTTCATCAATCAGTGCAATCGCGTAATCAGCGAACGTAATCCAGCTGCGCCCTGCACTGCTCACCAGCAAATCATCCTTGCCCAGCCGAAACGCCCCCGTACGTTCACCTTCGACGAACTCCGCCGACGGTGACAGAAAGGTCCAGTCCAGATCCTTTTCCTCACGCAGATTCCCCAGGAACTCAGCCCCGGCGCTCGCCTCAGCCTTGTACTCCTCAGGAAAGCCCGCGCTGTCGATCACTCGAGTGCCATCCGGCAGCAACAACGAACCCGCGCCGCCCACCACCAGCAGGCGTTTCACCCCGGCCTTTTTCACCGGCCCGACCACGGCGCTGGCCGGCAGGGTCGCGAAGTGCGCCGCGCTGATCACCACGTCATGACCTTCGACGGCGGCTTTCAACGCCTCGGCATCCAGGGCATCAACGTTTCTGGTGACCACCCCGGCACGCTGGCCGATCTTCGATGTGTCGCGGGCGATAGCGGTGACGCTGTGACCACGACGCAGGGCTTCTTCCAACAGTTGGCTACCGGCACGGCCGGTGGCACCGATGATTGCGATTTTGCTCATGTCGTTCTCCAGTTGGCGTGGGTGTATCCATTACTGACTCATGAACGCCCCCCTGTAGGAACTGTCGAGTGAAACGAGGCTGCGATCTTTTGATCTTTGGCTAACTCCGCAAACTTTAAGATCAAGATCAAAAGATCGCAGCCTCGTTCCACTCGACAGCTCCTACAGGGTTACGTGAATTAGATACGACTTGGGCGAGTTACCACTTCATCTCGCCCTTGGCGACTTTGGCGCTCAGCTCCAGCGAGCTTTCTTCGCCCAGCGTCGGGAAGCGTTTTTTCATCGCCGCGATCAATGCGGCGGAGTCCTTGGCCTTGGCGGTTTCTTCGTCGAAGGCCTTGATGTAATCGGCGGTGAACTGCACGGCTGCCAAAGAACGGGCGCTCTCACCCAGGTAATGCCCCGGCACGATGGTTTTCGGTTTCAGGGTTTCGATGGCATGCAGCGTAGTCAACCAATCGGCGTGGGATTGCGCGGTTTGCGTATCAGCCATCCACACATGAATGTTTTCTGCGACGACCACGCCACCGATCACTGCCTTGATCGACGGAATCCACACAAAGGTGCGATCCGGCTGCTTGCCGTCCAGGCCCACCACCTGCAATTTCTGCCCTTCAAGCATCAGGCTGTCGCCCTTGAGTACGCTGGGCACGATGGTTTTGGCCGGCACGTCGGCACCCATTTTCGGGCCCCAGAACGCCAGTTTGCCGTCGACGGTGTGCTTGATGTGATCCACGGTCGGCTGCGAGGCCAGCACTTTTGCGTTCGGGAATGCGGCGGTCAGGGTGTCGAGGCCGAAGTAGTAATCCGGGTCGCCGTGGCTGATGTAGATGGTGGTCAGTTGCTTGCCGCTGGCGCGGATCTTCTCGACCACTTGTTCGGCCTGTGACTTGCCGAATTGCGCGTCCACCAGAATCGCTTCTTTCTCGCCGCTGACCAGTACCGAGGTCACCGGGAAGATTGCCTTGTCGCCCGGGTTGTACACGTCCAGGGTCAGGGTCGATGCCGCCGCGGCGTGGGCCGCGAAGCCGAGGGTGGCAGTGGCCAGCAAAATACGCTTGATCGTTGTGAAACCTATCATCTGTCGCTCCGTTGTCCGAATGGCATATTTAGCCGAGGGTCCTGTAGGAGCTGTGTAGGAGCTGTCGAGTGAAACGAGGCTGCGATCTTTTGACTTTGATCTTTTTAAAAGCAAGATCAAAAGATCGCAGCCTCGTTTCACTCGACAGCTCCTACGCAGGTCCTACGGGGACAGAGCTTAGTTGCCTGACTCAGTACAAAAAATGCGATGCTTGAACATAGTTTGTTTCTGAAAGCGGGCAAATCATGGATCGTCTACAAGCAATGCGGGTGTTCGTCTCGGTGGTCGACCTCGGCAGCCAGTCGGCCGCCGCCGATCATCTGGACCTGTCACGGCCGGTGGTTTCGCGTTATCTGGCGGAGCTGGAGGATTGGGTCGGCGCACGCCTGATGCACCGCACCACGCGCAAATTGAGCCTGACCGCCGCCGGCAGCGAAATCCTGCCCCGCTGTCGTCAGATGCTCGACCTGTCCACCGACATGCAAGCCGCCGTCAGCGAGCCGGACGAGGCGCCCCGCGGCTTGCTGCGTATCAGCGTCAGCACCTCGTTCGGCCAGGCGCAACTGGCGGATGCCATGGCCGCGTACGTCAAACGCTATCCCGGCGTCAGCATCGACATGCAGATGCTCGACCGCACGGTGAACCTGGTGGATGAACGCATCGACCTGGCGATCCGCACCAGCAACGACCTGGACCCGAACCTGATCGCCCGCCGGCTGACGGTCTGCCGCTCGGTGATCTGCGCCTCTCCCGCTTACCTGAGCGAACACCCGACGCCGCAACGGGTCGAGGACTTGAGCCAGCACAACTGCCTGACTCACTCCTATTTCGGCAAAAGCCTGTGGCATTTCGAGGAGGATGGCGAGCCGGTGTCGGTGCCGGTCCAGGGCAACATCAGCGCCAACGAAGCCAGCACGCTGCTGCGCGCCACCCTCGCCGGGGCGGGCGTGGCGATGCTGCCCAGTTATCAGGCGGGCGTGCATATCCACAGTGGCGAGCTGATTCGCCTGCTACCCCAGGCCGAGCCCCGGCAGATGAGCGTGTATGCGGTGTACGCCTCGCGCAAACACATGCCGGCGGCGCTGCGCAGCATGCTGGGTTTTCTGGTCTTGAGATTCCCCGAAGAGCCCGAATGGGATATCGGCCTGTAACCTGATCAAAACCGTGGGAGCGGGCTTGCTCGCGAAGGCGGCCGATCATTCAACAATGATGGCGACTGACCCACCGCCTTCGCGAGCAAGCCCGCTCCCACAGGGGGATATCAGTGTTCTGAATGTCGGGTTACATGCGCAGACCCTGTTACTGGAAACTCACCCGCGCTGACCTATGCTGAAAGTAGTACCGAAGGGTATTCGTTCAGAGGTCAACGCCATGAACACCAAAACAAGAAGATACCTCGCCATTTTCATCACCTGCGCGGCAACGCTGGCGCTGTATGGCACCGCCGCCTGGCGTGTCGAGCAGTTGCGGCAACTGCCCCGCGACTACGCGAGTTGTAACTTCGAGCGCTGCATTCCCCACAACGCGACCCTCAACGCCCTTCGGTAACGAAGGCGGTCAGGCCTCGTTGTCCTGATCGGCCTTCAAGCGGTCGCGGAACGCCTTGGGCGAGATCCCCACCCGACGCCGGAACAGGCGTGTGAAGTTGGTTGGATCGGAAAACCCCAACACGTCAGACATTTCGTAAATGGTCATGCTCGTATAGGTCAGCAAGCGCTTGGCCTCGAGCAACTGACGCTCGTGCATGATCTGCAACGCCGGTTGTCCCGCCAATTCACGGCAAGTGCCGTTGAGGTGCGACACGGAAATCCCTAGCCGATGCGCCAGGTCCTCGACCTTGACGTGCTGGCGGTAAGTCTCTTCCACCAGTTGGATAAAACCGTTGAGGTATTCCCGGGCCCGTTGCGGACGCTGGCTGGCGGCGCGGCGCGAAATCACCTGACGACTCACCCAGACCATGATCACGCTGACCAGCGAATGCATGAGCATCTCGCGCGCGGGTTGGTGACCGGTGTATTCGTCTTGCAGCGCTGAAAACAGGCTGTTGAGGTAGTCGCTTTCCTTGCCCGCCGGGTAGCTTTCGGCCTGGGCCAGGGCGTTCACCGAGTTGCCCAGCTGCGCCTGAAGATGGGTAATCAGCGGCGCGGCGAGGGTCACGACGAACCCTTCGACGTCCTCGGAAAACCGGTAACCATGCACCGATAACGGCGGCAGGATCAGGATCGCAGGTTCTGTCAGTTGCGTGTGTCTGCCTTCGATTTCAAGCTCTGCCTGACCTTTGAATACGAAGAGCAACTGGCACAAATCGGCGTGACGGTGGGGTTTGATTTCCCATTGGTGTTCGCGGCTGCGTTTGGAAATGGTTTCACAGTGCAGCAAGTCGGGGGTCGGCCAGTCCAGGCTTTCACCGTAGAGCTTGAACACTGGAATCGAAGGCAGGTCAGGCTTGTTCATCACTTCAATCCAGGCCTCAAAGGGTTACGGGCGATAATCGCACCGATTGGCAGAATGTACAGGTATCGGCTCAGTTTTCACCTTCAATTGACAGACCCGCAAGGGAAAAATGCAAGCACTCGATCCATAAAAATCATTCACCGGCCGTGGTCGCGTGAAGCTTGCGAGTCATAACAACAATGAAAATGCTGAAAACCCAAATCGCCATCATTGGCGCCGGTCCTGCCGGTTTACTGCTCGGCCAGTTGCTGCATAACGCCGGAATCGACACCCTGATTCTCGAACGCCAGACCCCGGACTATGTGCTCGGCCGAATCCGCGCCGGTGTCCTCGAACAAGGCATGGTAGAGCTGTTGCGCCAAGCCGGGGTGGGTCAGCGCATGGACGCCGAAGGGCTGGTCCATGGCGGCTTCGAACTGGCCCTCGACGGGCGCCGGGTGCACATCGATTTGCACGCCCTGACCGGTGGCAAAACCGTGATGATCTATGGCCAGACCGAAGTCACCCGGGACTTGATGGCCGCTCGTCGGGAGGCCGGCGCGCAGACGATTTACCAGGCCGGCAACGTCGTTCCCCATGGGATGAAAACCGCAGAACCGTACGTGACGTTTGAAAAGGATGGCGAGACGTATCGCCTCGATTGCGACTACATCGCCGGGTGCGACGGCTTCCATGGCGTGGCGCGGCAGTCGATTCCTGCCGAGTGCCTGAAGGTTTTCGAGCGCGTCTATCCGTTTGGCTGGCTGGGGATTCTCGCCGATACGCCGCCAGTTCACGAAGAGCTGGTCTACGCCCGCCACGAACGTGGATTTGCCCTGTGCAGCATGCGTTCGGCGACCCGCACGCGTTATTACCTTCAAGTGCCAGCGGACGAGAAGGTCGAGGACTGGCCGGATCAGCGTTTCTGGGATGAACTCAAATCCCGTCTACCTGCTGCGTTGGCCGACTCCCTGGTGCCCGGGCCGTCCATCGAAAAGAGCATCGCGCCGCTGCGCAGTTTTGTCGTCGAACCGATGCAGTACGGGCGGATGTTCCTGGTCGGCGACGCGGCGCACATCGTCCCGCCCACTGGCGCCAAAGGCCTGAACCTGGCGGCCAGCGACGTCAGCACCTTGTTCACTATTTTGCAGAAGGTTTACAGCGAGGGACGCCTGGACTTGCTGGAGAAATACTCTGAAATCTGCCTGCGTCGGGTGTGGAAAGCCGAACGGTTTTCCTGGTGGATGACCTCGATGCTGCACCGCTTCGACGATCATGACGCCTTCAGCCAGCGCATCAGCGAGTCGGAACTGGACTATTTCATCGACTCCGAGGCCGGTCGAAAAACCATTGCAGAAAATTACGTCGGGCTTCCTTATGAGGCTATCGAATAGCCTGCTACCGACTTACACTGGCGAGCATCCCCGTTCGCCTGGCGGCGTGCGGGTCAATCACTGCCCGCAGGTTCCGCCCGTGACCAATCTCAACCAGCCTGAAACGCCCAAACCGGCCATTCGCAGCGTGCTGATCGCCCTGATGCTGGCGATCTTTCTCGGCGCACTGGACCAGACCATCGTCGCCGTTTCCATGCCGGCCATCTCCGCGCAATTCAAGGACGTCAGCCTGCTGGCCTGGGTGATTTCCGGCTACATGGTGGCGATGACCGTGGCGGTGCCGATCTACGGCAAGCTCGGCGATCTGTACGGCCGACGCAAGTTGATGCTGTTCGGCATGGGGTTGTTCACCCTCGCCTCGTTCTTCTGCGGCATGGCCCAGAGCATGGAGCAACTGGTGCTGGCGCGGATCATCCAGGGCATCGGCGCGGGCGGGATGATTTCGGTCAGCCAGGCGATCATCGGCGACATCGTCCCACCTCGGGAACGTGGTCGTTATCAGGGTTATTTCAGCAGCATGTACGCGGTGGCCAGTGTCGCTGGCCCGGTGCTCGGCGGCTACATGACCGAATACCTGTCGTGGCGCTGGGTGTTTTTGATCAACCTGCCGCTGGGCCTCGGTGCCTGGCTGGTGGCCAATCGCACATTGGTGGGTTTACCCGTGCCACAGCGCAAACCGATCATCGACTACCTCGGTACAGTGCTGATGATCATCGGTTTGACGGCCTTATTGCTGGGCATCACCGAAGTCGGTCAGGGGCATTCGTGGCGCAGCGCCGAGGTGCTGGGCCTGCTCGGGTGTGCGGTGTTGGTGCTGGCGCTGTTCGTCTGGCATGAACGCCGGGCGCGGGAGCCGTTGCTGCCGATGCACCTGTTCGCCAACCGCAACGCGATCCTGTGCTGGTGCACGATTTTCTTCACCAGTTTCCAGGCCATTTCGCTGATCGTGCTGATGCCGCTGCGCTTCCAGAGCGTCACCGGCGCCGGGGCCGACAGCGCCGCGTTGCACCTGTTGCCGCTGGCCATGGGCTTGCCGATCGGGGCTTATTTCGCCGGGCGCCGGACCTCGGTGACCGGGCGCTATAAACCGATGATCCTGACGGGGGCGGTGCTCATGCCGATCTCGATTCTCGGCATGGCGTTCAGTCCGCCCCAGGCATTCTTGCTCAGCAGTCTGTTTATGCTGCTCAGCGGGATCGCCAGCGGCATGCAATTCCCGACTTCATTGGTCGGCACGCAGAACTCGGTGGAACAGCGGGACATCGGCGTGGCCACCAGCACCACCAACCTGTTCCGCTCGCTGGGCGGCGCGGTGGGTGTGGCGTTGATGTCGGCGCTGCTGCTGGCGCTGTTGCAGGACTCGAGCTTCGCCCACCTGGCCGGTTCGTCGGTGATTGCCGAGGGCCATTCGGGGAATGTGTTGCTGGATGGTTTGAACGCTGCACCGGGGGAGGCGCAGAACGCCTTGCGTGCCGAGTTGTTGCTGACCTTTCGGCATTTATTGATGGTGAGTGCGGCGGTGTCGTTGCTGGGGCTGGCGGCGGCGATCGCGATGCCGAACAGGGTGTTGCGGGGGCGGGAGGATAAGGTCCGATAGATAGACCGAGTCGCGGCCTTCGCGGGCAAGCCTCGCTCCTACAGGTACAGCGCAATCCCTGTAGGAGCGAGGCTTGCCCGCGAAGGCGTCCTCACAGACACCAGAGAATCAAGGGCTGTAATACCCCACCGCTACCAGAAAATGCCCGACCTTCTTCAGGTAGGCATGCTTGTCTTCCACCTTGCCGGTCACCGGGTTTTTCCAGCGGTATTCGTATTCGCCGTAATCCTGTTTGGCAATCAACGCCAGGATCGGCTCACCCACCGGTTTGCCTTCCGGGTCCTTGATCTTGCCGAAGTCGGTGTTGATCAACCGCAGGTTGGTGCCGTGAGCCACGTAGCGCTGGGTGTTGAGGTCGACGACGAACACGTACAGGTCATCCTGCAAGTAGCCGCCCTTGAGGGAATTGATCGCGGTCAGCGTGCCCTTCTCGTCCTTGGCCAGATCGGTCGCCGCTTTGTTCAGCAAGGCCATCGCCTGCTCCGCCGACGCCCGTGGCAGGTAGTAACCCACGGCCAGAATCCGCTGGCCAACGCGCTGATAGAACACATGCTTGCGCTCGACCTTGCCGTCGGACCAGTTCTGCCAGCGATATTCGGCCTGCTGGATGCCATTGCCCTCCGGCACGTTCAAGGCGTCCTTGAAGGCTTTCTGCAAGTCCGGCCCCAGGGTTTCGGACACATCACGCCCGATCAGCGCCGAAGAGGGCCCGCCGCTGGCGAGCATCACGCCCTTGGTGTCGACCACGAAGACGTAACGATCCTTGTCGACAAACTCGCCCTGACGACTGAACGCCGCGAAGGCCTTGTCGCCATTGTCGTGGTAGTAAGCCAAGGCTTTTTCCAGCAAGGCTTTGGCGGCCTGGCTGTCGTCCTTTTCCACCGTCGCGGCCTGGACCTGCCCCAGGCACAGCAACAGCATCCCCCCCAGCACGGCCAACTTGTGCAGAACCCCCATAGCGCATCCCCTCGTTCTTGTCGGTGTTTCAAGAGCGTAGACGGCTATGGGATATGTACGAACATTCAGGCCCCGTAGCAGCTGTCGAGCCCCGGCGAGGCTGCGTTCAGCGGCGAAGCCGTCGTAAACCCTGAGAACGCGGTTTACCTGAAAAAGCACATCGCCTGATTTCACGACGGCTGCGCCGCCGAACGCAGCCTCGCCGGGGCTCGACAGCTGCTACACAAAAGCCCGCCGAAGGCTTACTGCCTTGCGCGGAGTTGTTGCTGCAGATTCTGAATCTGCGCCTGAAGGGTGTTGATGTTGCGGGTGGTCTGGCCGCGGAAGGCGTCAAACTCGGCGGTATTGGTGGCGCCTTGCGCAGGAGACGGGCGGTTGTCCTGCTCGCTTTTGAGTACGATCATGTCTTGTTCCAGACGCTCGATGGCGGCGCTCGGGTTGCCTTGTTTCTTCAGCGCAACGATGTCGGCGCCGAGGCTTTTGAGCTGGGCGTCGAATTTGCTGGAGTCGTCCGGGGCGCTTTTCAGCGCAGCCAACTCAGTGCTCAAGGCTTTGACCTGGGCCTGCAATTGCGTGTTGGCAGTCTGATGCTCGGTGCTCTGGGCGGTTATCTGCGCCAGGCGCTTGTCCAGATCGGTGGTTTGCGCGGTCATCTGGGCCAGACGCTTGTCCAGATCACTGGTCTGGCCGACAACGCCTTGCTGCTGTTTGCTTTGATCCTGCAACTGGGTTTCCAGCTGCTTGATTTGCAGCTTCAGGGCTTCGCTGTCGCTGGTGACATTGGTCTGGCTGGCGACCACCTTGCCGGAAATATCCTGCAAACGCCCCGCCGCATCCTCACTGATGCGCGCGAAACTTTCCTGGGTTGCTACCAGTTGCTGTTCCATCAGCGAAATCTGCTGAAAGCTCCACCAGGCAAGGCCAGCGAACGCAAAGAACAAGGCGCCGACCAAGGCCCACAGAGGGCCGGTACTGGCACTTTTGACCTTGACCACCGGCGCCGTCCGCGAATGTACGGAGGTACGGGTCGTGGTTGGAAAATCATCGTCGTCGAGGACGTCGGCACGCAGGCTAGGGACATCGTCGAAGTCGTCGTTGGCATCGTTACGCATGGACATTGAGTCAACCTTTGTGGAACGCGGTGATGGCTGTATGCGGCGAGTATAAACCCCACTGCCGCACCGATTGACCCTCAACGCCAAACTCGGTTCAGTACTGGCAGACGGGTCACCGCAAAGTCAGCGGATGTCCTGGGCCTTCCACCAGCCGCAGAACTCGTCAAGCGCCGTCCAGAGACTGACTTTCGGATCGTAATCCAGATAATGCCGGGCGCGGCTGATGTCCAGGGTGAAATTTTTGTTCATCACCTGCATGCCCAGCCGCGACAGCGTCGGCTCGGGACGCCCCGGCCACAGTTTGCACACCCCTTCGTTGAGCGCCGCAACGCTGTAGGCCAGACCGTAGGAACGGTAGCGCGTCACTTGTGGGACTTCCATCTTGCGCATCACGTAATTGACCACATCCCACAACGGCACCGGCGTACCGTTACTGATGTTGTAGGCCTTGCCCAAGGCCGAACCACTGGCCAGCAGACTGCTCAGCAACGCTTCATTGAGGTTTTGCACGCTGGTGAAATCGACCTTGTTCAGGCCATTGCCGATGATCGCCAGGCGGCCCTTGCGCTGCATGTTCAGCAGGCGCGGGAAGATGCTCATGTCACCGGCCCCGGTCACGAAACGCGGGCGTAGGGCGAGGGTTTCGAGGCCGAATTCCTGGGCGCCGAAGACCTTTTGTTCGGCCAAAAACTTGGTGGCGGCGTAAGGGTGCTTGAAACGTTTTGGCACCTGTTCTTCGGTCAGCCCCAGATGATCACGGCCATCGAAGTAGATCGACGGTGACGACAAATGCACAAGGCGCCGCACGCGCTGCTTCAGGCAGGCCTCGACCACGTTTTCGGTGACCTGCACGTTGCCTTGATGAAAGTCCTGATAACGCCCCCACAAACCGACCGCGCCAGCGCAATGCACCACTGCTTCGACATCGGAACACAGCTCGCGCGCCAGTTCCGGATCGCTCAGGTCGCCCGGGATAAACTCGGCGCCACGGCGCACCAGGTGTTCGACGCTTTCGGCCCGGCGACCATTGACCCGCACGTCCAGGCCTTGCTCCAGGGCAAAACGCGCAAAGCGTCCGCCAATGAAGCCGCTTGCGCCGGTGACCAGAATTTTCATGTAGAGCTCCGATGTGTTTCGTTTTGCGTAATGCGTGAGTCTTGACGCTGCCCGTCAGTCCAACGGCACCAGCCATTGCTTCGACGAACGCACCAATTGATCGGTCAGCAACCCCAGCAGCTGCCCGCCATTGCGCCAATGATGCCAGTACAGCGGCACATCGATGGGCTTATCTGGCAAAAGCTCCTGCAATACACCCCGCTCCAGTTGCTCGCGCACCTGCAATTCCGGCACCAGGCCCCAGCCCAGTCCGGCCTCGGTCAAGCGAATGAAACCTTCAGACGATGGGCACAAATGATGTTCGAAACCGCCGTCGACCCCGAGGGACGCGAGGTAGCGATGCTGTAGGAAATCGTCCGGACCAAACACCAGCGCCGGAGTTTTCGCCAGCAGATCAGCACGCACGCCTTCAGGAAAATGACGGACGATAAACGCCGGACTGGCCAGCGCTCGATAACGCATGGCGCCCAATAACACGCTGCGCGCGCCCGCCACCGGACGCTCGCTGGCGCAAATGCACGCGGCCACTTCGCCAGCGCGCATGCGTTTGAGGCCCACCGTCTGGTCTTCGACGACCAGATCCAGCAGCAGGTGTTGCTCGGCGCAGAAATCACTGACGGCGGCGGCCCACCAAGTAGCGAGGCTGTCGGCGTTCAGGGCGATGCGCAGGCGTTCCGGCAGACCTTCTTCGTCCAGCGCCGGGACCAGCGTCTGTAGATCTCGCTCAAGCAAACGCACCTGTTGGACATGGTTGAGCAGCCGCCGCCCAATTTCAGTCGGGGCTGGCGGCGTGACCCGCACCAACACCGGCTGACCAACCCGCGCCTCCAGCAGCTTGATGCGCTGGGAGATCGCCGATTGCGACAAGCCCAGCACCTGCGCTGCGCGTTCAAATCCCGCCTGTTCGACCACCGCGGCCAAGGCAGAAAGCAATTTATAGTCGAACATCAGTTTTCCTAATGAGCGATCAGCATGATTGGTTTTTCTTATACAACGTTGCACCGGAGAATGGCCAGCAAGAACTCTTGAACAAGGAACACCGACATGGCTGGCGAAACTTCATTGGCAACGTTACTGCGCAGCATGAGCCCGCAGCTCAACGCCGGCGAATACGTGTTCTGCACCCTGCGCGACGGCCAGTTGCCTGCCGGTCTCGAGATCGTCGGCAGTTTCCGCGAGCAAGAAGGCCTGACAGTGATTCTGGAACGTTCCCACGCGGAACAGGCCGGTTTCAGCTTCGACTATGTCGCGGCCTGGATCACCTTGAACGTGCACTCGGCCCTCGAAGCCGTCGGCCTCACCGCCGCCTTCGCCACGGCGTTGGGCCAGGCCGGCATCAGTTGCAACGTGATTGCCGGTTACTACCACGACCATTTATTCGTCGGTCAGGCCGATGCCCAACGCGCCCTTGAAGTGCTGCGGGACCTGGCAGCCAACGCGGAGTAAAACCTTATGTGGCAAAGCTATGTGAACGGCCTGTTGGTGGCCGCGGGCCTGATCATGGCGATCGGCACCCAGAACGCCTTTGTGCTGGCGCAAAGCCTTCGGCGTGAACATCACCTGCCGGTGGCGGCCCTGTGCGTAACCTGCGATGCCTTATTGGTCGCCGCCGGCGTATTCGGCCTGGCGACGGTGCTGGCGCAAAACCCGACCCTGCTGGCGGTCGCCCGTTGGGGTGGCGCGGTGTTTCTGATTTGGTATGGCAGTCAGGCGCTGCGTCGGGCGTGTTCGAAACAAAGCCTGCAACAAGGTGAAAACCAGACTGTGCGCTCGCTGCGTGCGGTGATGCTCAGCGCCTTGGCCGTGACGTTGCTAAACCCGCACGTCTATCTGGATACGGTGTTGCTGATCGGCTCTCTCGGCGCGCAACAAACCGAGCCCGGCGCTTATGTGGTGGGGGCCGCGAGTGCGTCGTTGTTGTGGTTTTTCACCTTGGCACTCGGCGCCGCATGGTTGGCGCCGTGGCTGGCCCGGCCCAGCACCTGGCGAATTCTTGATCTGCTGGTGGCGGTGATGATGTTTGCGGTGGCGTTTCAATTAATCGTCGCACCCTGATTATTCCAAAAGGCTCTGGAACCTCTATTCCACACAGTTGTTGCGTGGTTATGCCGCACCCCCGGTGCTATGATCCGATCCGATGCGCCGCAAAGAGTACAAACTCCCCGGCGCTTGTCTGGCCGCCCGTGATCGGCCTTGCGCTCACCGCAACTGACCTGATTAGGAGAATCATCATGGCTTTCGAATTGCCGCCGCTGCCCTACGCACACGATGCCCTGCAGCCGCACATTTCCAAGGAAACTCTGGAATACCACCACGACAAGCACCACAACACCTACGTCGTGAACCTGAACAACCTGGTGCCAGGCACCGAGTTCGAAGGCAAGACCCTGGAAGAAATCGTCAAGTCTTCCTCGGGCGGCATCTTCAACAACGCCGCTCAGGTCTGGAACCACACTTTCTACTGGAACTGCCTGGCGCCAAACGCTGGCGGTCAACCAACCGGCGCACTGGCTGAAGCCATCAACGCTTCCTTCGGTTCGTTCGACAAGTTCAAAGAAGAATTCAGCAAAACCTCCATCGGCACCTTCGGTTCCGGTTGGGGCTGGCTGGTGAAAAAGGCTGACGGTTCCCTGGCCCTGGCCAGCACCATCGGCGCCGGCAACCCGCTGACCAGCGGCGACACCCCGCTGCTGACCTGCGACGTCTGGGAACACGCTTACTACATCGACTACCGCAACGTTCGTCCGAAATACGTCGAAGCGTTCTGGAACCTGGTCAACTGGAAATTCGTGGCTGAGCAATTTGAAGGCAAAACCTTCAAGGCTTAAGCTCGACGCCAGACAAGAAACCCGGCTTTTATGCCGGGTTTTTTTATGGGCAGGGGAAAGTCAGGCCGCTTGCGGATCGACGTTATCCAATGCCCGGTTCACCGCCAACTCCGCCAGCATGATGATCTGCTGGATTGCCAGCACCGTGTTGCGCTGCGGGCCAATCAGGTTCGCGGCGAAATCGCTGGCCATGACACTCGCCGAGGCCAGGGACTCGCAGGCTTGGGCCAGGAGACTCTCGGTGTCCATGTTGGGGGCGATCATGAACATCGTGCTCGGGCGACGGGGTTTTTCGAGGTATTGGTCCGGCGGATCGAGGTAATAGTCGAGGGCGCGTTTTATGGCTTCGCGGTCTTTGAGGAGTGCTTTGGCTTCGGTGGTTGGTGCGGTGTTGACGGGTGGATCGGGAATTAACTTATCCAAACTAAAAATCCTCTAATCAAACTGGAGCCATCACCAGTCGTTTCTCACGCGACGGAGTGGTGGCAGCTATGTGCGGAGTGAGAAACCGGTAGAGGAATAGACCCGGCCAGACCGAAGTCTGCCCGCACACAGCCGCCATTGAACATTGCAGGCAGCGGATAAGCTGGCGGCAATTATGGTGGGACTGGCGCTGTATTAAAACCTCTACGGGCTCTCACACCCGATCGCTGAGTTTTCAGCGACAGCCAGAGGTTAGAGAGAGTGCTTCCTACCCGGCAACCTGAAAAATGCGTGGGAAAACGCTGTGTTTTTTACACATCGTTCAACACAAACAGTCGGGGGGCAGCAGGAAGTGATTGGTCGGCTGGCAGGCCGTCTAGATCAAGATCAAAAGATCGCAGCCTCGTTGCACTCGACAGCTCCTACAGGAGATCGAGTACATCCGGGGGAGATTGGTCGGCTTTTAGGCCGCCAAGGGCAAGATCAAAAGATCGCAGCCTCGTTGCACTCGACAGCTCCTACAGGGGGATCAGGTACATCCGGGGGAGATTGGTCGGCTTTAGGCCGCCAAGGGCAAGATCAAAAGATCGCAGCCTCGTTGCACTCGACAGCTCCTACAGGGGGATCGGGTACATCCGGGGGAGATTGGTCGGCTTTTAGGCCGCCAAGATCAAGATCAAAAGATCGCAGCCTCGTTGCACTCGACAGCTCCTACAGGAGATCAGGTACATCCGGGGGAGATAGGTCGGCTTTTAGGCCGCCAAGGGCAAGATCAAAAGATCGCAGCCTCGTTGCACTCGACAGCTCCTACAGGGGGATCGGGTACATCCGGGGGAGATTGGTCGGCTTTTAGGCCGCCAAGGGCAAGATCAAAAGATCGCAGCCTCGTTGCACTCGACAGCTCCTACAGGGGGATCGGGTACATCCGGGGAGATTGGTCGGCTTTTAGGCCGCCAGGGGCAAGATCAAAAGATCGCAGCCTCGTTGCACTCGACAGCTCCTACAGGAGATCAGGTACATCCGGGGGAGATAGGTCGGCTTTTAGGCCGCCAAGGGCAAGATCAAAAGATCGCAGCCTCGTTGCACTCGACAGCTCCTACAGGAGATCGGGTACATCCGGGGGAGATTGGTTGGCTTTTAGGCCGCCAGGGGCAAGATCAAAAGATCGCAGCCTCGTTGCACTCGACAGCTCCTACAGGGGATCGGGTACATCCGGGGGAGATTGGTCGGCTTTTAGGCCGCCAAGGGCAAGATCAAAAGATCGCAGCCTCGTTGCACTCGACAGCTCCTACAGGGGGGCGGTGTACACCCGAGGCTCCTCACCACTCAACAGGCCGAGCGTTAGCTCGCCTGCAGCTCTTGATCTTGATCCACCCGCCCCTTTCGGAAGGCTGAGTGGAGGTGTTCATCCGGGGAGTGGCGCGCAGCGCCGTTCGACGCAGTCGAACACGCTGCATGTAGGTGCAGCGAAGCCAACCGTAGGGCAGTGTCCCCGGATGGATACCGGAGCGAAGGAACGCCGAGCCTTAGCGAGGGGCCGGACGTTTGGGGCGAGCCTTTTTTTGCTTACTTTTTTTTGGCGTTTGAAAAAAAAGTGAGTCGCCGTAAGGGCGAAACCATAAGCAGCTGTTACCGCAGAAATGGATATGTACACAACCAACAAGAACATGGTCGGCTATAAGGCCGCCAAGCAAGCCAATCTCCGACAATGAAACCAGCGTTCGGCCCCTTGCCCCCACGCCACAGCAGGCTAACATCAACAAAAGGAAAAATAGTCCCAATCCCCCTCAAGTTGAAGGACCCAACTACCGACACAGTACGAATAGGGCAAATACTCAAAACAACAGCATTTCGGCCAAGCTGCAGGCAAAAAACCCTGAGGTTGATTGTCCCTTTGACTGCCATCACGGGATTGCCAATACTCATGGCAACTTGATGCTACCCGCACGGAACAAGGAATAACCCTTTGAAGCTGGAACTCAAGAACAGCTTGTCGGTGAAGTTGCTCCGGGTCGTGCTCCTGTCGGCATTGATCGTCGGCGTAGTCTTGAGCTGCGCGCAGATCGTCTTCGATGCCTATAAAACACGCCAGGCCGTGGCCAACGATGCCGAGCGCATCCTCGACATGTTCCGCGACCCTTCGACCCAGGCCGTCTACAGCCTGGACCGGGAAATGGGCATGCAGGTCATCGAAGGCCTGTTCCAGGACGACGCCGTGCGCCAGGCCTCCATCGGCCATCCCAACGAAGCCATGCTCGCGCAAAAGTCCCGTGAGTTGCAGCGTTCCAACAGCCGCTGGCTCACCGACCTGATCCTGGGCAAGGAACGCACCTTCACCACCCAACTGGTCGGTCGCGGCCCCTACAGCGAGTATTACGGCGACCTCAGCATCACCCTCGACACCGCGACCTACGGGCAGGGTTTCATCGTCAGCTCGGTGATCATCTTCATCTCCGGCGTATTACGCGCCCTGGCCATGGGTCTGGTGCTGTACCTGGTCTACCACTGGCTGCTGACCAAACCGCTGTCGCGCATCATCGAACACCTGACCGAAATCAATCCCGACCGCCCCAGCGAACACAAGATTCCGCAACTCAAGGGCCACGAAAAGAACGAACTGGGAATCTGGATCAACACCGCCAACCAGTTGCTCGAATCCATCGAGCGCAACACCCACCTGCGCCACGAAGCGGAAAACAGCCTGCTGCGCATGGCCCAGTACGACTTCCTTACCGGTCTGCCGAACCGTCAGCAATTACAACAGCAACTGGACAAAATCCTCGTCGACGCTGGCAAATTGCAACGCCGGGTCGCCGTGCTGGTTGTCGGTCTGGACGACTTCAAAGGTATCAACGAACAGTTCAGCTATCAGACCGGCGACCAATTGCTGCTGGCCCTGGCCGATCGCCTGCGCGCCCACAGCGGTCGCCTCGGCGCCCTCGCCCGTCTGGGTGGTGACCAGTTCGCCCTGGTCCAGGCCGATATCGAACAACCTTACGAAGCCGCCGAACTGGCGCAAAGCATTCTCGATGACCTGGAAGCGGCGTTTGCCCTCGATCATCAGGAAATCCGCCTGCGCGCGACCATTGGCATCACCCTGTTCCCCGAGGACGGCGACAGCACCGAGAAGTTGCTGCAAAAAGCCGAGCAGACCATGACGCTGGCGAAAACCCGCTCGCGCAACCGTTATCAGTTCTACATCGCCAGTGTCGACACCGAGATGCGCCGCCGCCGGGAACTGGAAAAAGACCTGCGCGACGCCCTGCGCCGGGACCAGTTCTACCTCGTCTATCAACCGCAGATCAGCTACCGCGATCACCGCGTGGTGGGGGTCGAGGCACTGATTCGCTGGCAGCATCCCGAGCATGGCCTGGTGCCGCCCGACCTGTTCATCCCGTTGGCCGAGCAGAACGGCACCATTATCGCCATCGGCGAATGGGTGCTGGATCAGGCCTGCAAACAACTGCGCGAATGGCATGACCAGGGTTTCATTGACCTGCGCATGGCGGTGAACCTGTCCACGGTGCAACTCCACCACGCCGAGCTGCCGCGGGTGGTCAATAACCTGCTGCAGATGTACCGCCTGCCACCGCGCAGCCTGGAGCTGGAAGTCACCGAAACCGGCCTGATGGAAGACATCAGCACCGCCGCCCAGCATCTGCTGAGCCTGCGTCGCTCCGGCGCATTGATTGCGATCGACGATTTCGGCACCGGTTACTCATCCTTGAGCTACCTGAAAAGCCTGCCGCTGGACAAGATCAAGATCGACAAGAGCTTCGTGCAAGACCTGCTCGATGACGACGACGATGCCACCATCGTTCGGGCGATCATCCAGCTGGGCAAGAGCCTGGGCATGCAGGTGATTGCCGAAGGCGTGGAAACTGCCGAGCAAGAGGCCTACATCATTTCCGAAGGCTGCCACGAAGGTCAGGGCTACCACTACAGCAAACCGCTGCCGGCGCGGGAACTGAGCGCCTACCTGAAACAGGCACAGCGCAGTAACGCGGCTATTTTGTAGAAGATCAAAAGATCGCAGCCTCGTTTCACTCGACAGCTCCTACAGAAGCACGCGGTTTATGTGGGAGCGTGTAGGAGCTGTCGAGTGAAACGAGGCTGCGATCTTTTGATCTACCGCAACACGACCTCTGAATAAGAAATATTTCCAAGCACAACCCTTTACACATAATGCGAAAGATTTGCATTATGTCGCAGTTTTGCGCATTCGCTGCGCCATACCACCCCCTCTCGAAGCAGGATGTTCGCCATGATTCGTATGCCTCTGGCTACCGCCAGTCTGTTGGCCATCGCTATTTCCCTCGCCGGTTGTGGCGAAGGCAAAGACAAAGCTGCAGCTCCAGCGCCTACACCGGCCGCCAGCACGACCGCGCCGGCTCCAGCCACCGCTCCCGCCGCTACCAGCAAAGTCGACGAAGCCGCCGCCAAAGCCGTTGTCGCGCATTACGCCGACATCGTCTTCGCCGTTTACAGCGATGCCGAATCCACCGCGAAGACCCTGCAAACCGCCGTTGACGCCTTCCTCGCCAAGCCGAACGCCGACACCCTGAAAGCCGCCAAGGCTGCCTGGGTTGCTGCCCGCGTTCCTTACCTGCAGAGCGAAGTGTTCCGCTTCGGCAACACCATCATCGACGACTGGGAAGGTCAGGTGAACGCCTGGCCCCTGGACGAAGGCCTGATCGACTACGTCGACAAATCCTACGAACACGCACTGGGTAACCCGGGCGCCACCGCCAACATCATCGCCAACACCCAGGTTCAGGTCGGCGAAGACAAGATCGACGTCAAAGACATCACCCCGGAAAAACTCGCCAGCCTGAACGAGCTGGGCGGTTCCGAGGCCAACGTCGCCACCGGCTACCACGCCATCGAATTCCTGCTCTGGGGCCAGGACCTGAACGGCACCGGCCCTGGCGCCGGCAACCGTCCCGCCTCCGACTACCTGGAAGGCAAAGGTGCCACGGGCGGTCACAACGATCGTCGTCGCGCCTACCTGAAGTCTGTGACCCAACTGCTGGTCAGCGACCTGGAAGAAATGGTCGGTAACTGGAAGCCGAACGTGGCCGACAACTACCGCGCCACCCTGGAAGCCGAACCGGTTGATTCGGGCCTGCGCAAAATGCTGTTCGGCATGGGCAGCCTGTCCCTGGGCGAACTGGCGGGCGAGCGCATGAAGGTTTCCCTGGAAGCCAACTCCCCTGAAGACGAACACGATTGCTTCAGCGACAACACCCACAACTCGCAGTTCTACGATGCCAAGGGTGTGCGTAACGTCTACCTGGGCGAATACACCCGTGTCGACGGCACCAAAATGACCGGCGCCAGCCTGTCGTCGCTGGTGGCCAAGGCCGATCCGGCTGCCGACACCGCGCTGAAAGCCGACCTGGCCGCAACTGAAGCCAAGATGCAGGTCATCGTCGATCACGCCAACAAGGGTGAGCACTACGACCAGCTGATCGCCGCCGGCAACACCGCTGGCAACCAGATCGTTCGCGACGCGATCGCCGCCCTGGTCAAGCAGACCGGCTCGATCGAAGCCGCCGCTGGCAAACTGGGCATCAGCGACCTGAACCCGGACAACGCTGATCACGAGTTCTGATCAACGCTGGCTAAATAAAAAGGCGACCTTCGGGTCGCCTTTTTTATTGGCCAAAACGCAGATCAAATGTGGGAGCGGGCTTGCTCGCGAAGGCGTCGTCTGCTGCAACATCTTCAGTGCGTCCAACACCGCTTTCGCGAGCAAGCCCGCTCCCACAGGGTCTTGCGTAGATCCTGTGGGAGCGAGCCTGCTCGCGATGGTCGCGCCTCGGTCTTCAGCCGAACACTGCCCCACATCAACCAAACGATAATTCCTCTTATTCAATCTCCCTTGCCCTGTTAGACTTTGCGCCCTTGTTTTGCTCGTCTTGCAGGATGTCTGATGCCCTCGCTGCTTCTTCGCTTGTCCGCACTGTTTCTGGCCCTGGGCCTGAGTGCCTGCGATGACGCCCCGCGTTTTACCGAGGCCGAACCCGGTGAAGCCCGGTCCGGTGGCGCAGCGACCGTGCGCAAGACTGATCAGAACGCCTTCTCCCTGCCCTCCGCCAACCTGTCGCCGTCACGGCGAGTGGATTTCAGCGTCGGCAACAGTTTCTTCCGCAACCCTTGGGTGATCGCCCCGTCGACCACCACCGCCCGGGACGGCCTCGGTCCGCTGTTCAATACCAACGCCTGTCAGGGCTGCCACATCAAGGACGGTCGCGGTCATCCGCCGACGCCTGATGCGGCGAACGCGGTATCGATGCTGGTGCGCCTGTCGATCCCGGACGCGCCGGCGTATGCCAAAGTCATCGAGCAACTCGGCGTGGTCCCGGAGCCGGTCTACGGCGGCCAGTTCCAGGACATGGCCGTGCCCGGCGTCACTCCGGAAGGCAAAGTGCGTGTCGATTACACCCCCGTTCCGGTCCGTTTCAAGGACGGCACCGAAATCGAGCTGCGCAAGCCCAGTCTGAACATCACCCAGCTGGGTTACGGTCCGATGCACCCCGACACCCGCTTCTCGGCCCGCGTTGCCCCACCGATGATTGGCCTGGGTTTGCTCGAAGCCATCCCCGACGAGGCAATCCTCGCCAATGCCGAGGCGCAGGCCAAGGACAAAAACGGCATCGCCGGACGCCCGAACCGGGTCTGGGACGACGTGCAGCAGAAGACCGTCCTCGGCCGGTTCGGCTGGAAAGCCGGGCAACCGAACCTCAATCAGCAGAACGTCCACGCGTTTTCCGGCGACATGGGTCTGACCACCAGCCTGCGCCCCTTCGACGACTGCACCGATGCGCAAACCGCCTGCAAACAGGCACCCAATGGCAACGGCCCGAATGGCGAGCCGGAGGTCAGCGATAACATCCTGCGCCTGGTGCTGTTCTACAGCCGTAACCTCGCCGTGCCGGCCCGTCGTGACGTCAACGCGCCTGAAGTGCTGGCCGGCAAGAACCTGTTTTTCCAGGCCGGATGCCAGTCCTGTCACACACCGAAATACACCACCGCCGCCAACGCCGCCGAACCTGAACTGGCCAATCAAGTAATTCGCCCTTACAGCGATCTGCTGCTGCACGACATGGGCGACGGTCTGGCCGACAACCGTAGCGAATTCCAGGCCAGTGGCCGCGACTGGCGCACCCCGCCGTTGTGGGGCATCGGCCTGACGCAAGCGGTCAGTGGCCACACCCAGTTCCTGCATGACGGCCGCGCCCGCAATCTGCTTGAAGCCGTGCTCTGGCATGGCGGCGAAGCGAAAGCGGCCCAGCAACAGGTTTTGTCTTTCAATGCCGAGCAGCGCGCCGCGTTGCTGGCATTTTTGAATTCCCTTTAAACCGTATTCCATAGCGGGAGCCCGACATGTTCCGTCCCAAATTGTTGTTCACCAGCCTCGCAGCACTCGCCCTCGGCGCTTGCTCGCCACAGGACCCGCAAGCCGTCACCTCGGCCGCCATCGCCAAATCGGTGATCCTGCCGACCTACACCCGTTGGGTTGAAGCCGACCGCCAATTGGCCGTCAGCGCCCTCGCCTACTGCGAAGGCAAGGAAAACCTCGACACCGCCCGCGCCGACTTCCTGCACGCACAGAAAGCCTGGGCCGAGTTGCAGCCGCTGCTGATCGGGCCGCTGGCCGAAGGCAATCGCGCCTGGCAGGTGCAGTTCTGGCCGGACAAGAAAAACCTGGTCGGCCGTCAGGTCGAGCAACTGGTCACCGCGCAGCCGCAGATCGATGCCGCCGCCCTGGCTAAGTCCAGCGTCGTGGTGCAAGGCCTCTCGGCCTACGAATACATTCTGTTCGACAGCAAGCCGGACGTGGCCAACGACGCACAGAAAGCCAAGTATTGCCCGCTGTTGAAGGCCATCGGCGAGCGTCAGAAACTGCTGGCCGAAGAGATTCTGCACAGCTGGAACAACACCGACGGCATGCTCGCGCAAATGAGCAAATTCCCGAACCAGCGCTACGCCGATTCCCACGAGGCTATCGCCGATTTGCTGCGTGTCCAGGTCACCGCCCTCGACACCCTGAAGAAAAAACTCGGCACGCCGATGGGCCGCCAGAGCAAAGGCGTGCCGCAACCGTTCCAGGCCGATGCCTGGCGCAGCCAGTCGTCCCTGACCGGTCTTGAAGCGAGCCTCGCCGCGGCCAAAACAGTGTGGGAAGGCGTCGACAACAAAGGCCTGCGCGGCCTGTTGCCGAGCGAGCAGAAACCGTTGGCCGACAAGATCGACGCCGCTTACGCCGCGTCCCTGAAGCTGTTCGCCAGCAATCAGCGTCCGTTGACCGACATGCTCAACGACGACGCCGGGCGCCAGCAACTCAACGATATCTACGACAGCCTCAACGTCGTCCATCGCCTGCACGAAGGCGAACTGGCCAAGGCGCTGGGCATCCAACTGGGCTTCAACGCCAACGACGGTGACTGATGAGGGCGAGTGCCATGCTGCGACGTCAGGCTCTGACTTTAGGTAGTTTGCTGCTGGGAGCAGTAACACTGGGCGGCTGGACGCTGTTCAAGCAAAAGGACAAGAGCCCGCTGCTGCTCTCGGCGCGGGACGATGGCGACGGCAAGCATTACGCCGTCGGTTATCGGCTGGACGGCACCCGGGTGTTCGCCACCCAGGTCGGCCAGCGTTGCCACGACATCATCAATCACCCGACGCTGCCGATCGCGCTGTTCGTCGCCCGGCGTCCGGGCACCGAGAGTTACCTGATCGACCTGCGCGATGGCACGCTGCTGCAAACCGTGGCCTCGCTGCCGAACCGGCACTTCTACGGTCACGCGGTGATTCACAAGAGCGGCGACTGGCTGTACGCCACCGAGAACGACACCTCCGATCCGGGTCGCGGATTGTTGGGTGTGTATAAGTTCGAAGGTGAGCGGCTGGTGCACAGCGGCGAGATTTCCACCCATGGCATCGGCCCGCATCAGGTGTCGTGGATGCCGGATGGCGAAACCTTGGTGGTGGCCAACGGCGGCATTCGCACCGAGGCGGAAAGCCGGGTCGAGATGAACCTCAACGCGATGGAACCGAGCCTGGTATTGATGCAACGCGACGGCACCCTGCTGAGCAAGGAAACCCTCGCCCAGCAGATGAACAGCGTGCGTCATCTGGGGATCGCCAGCGACGGCACCATCGTCGCCGGCCAGCAGTTCATGGGGCCGTCCCACGAGTCTTCAGAGTTGCTGGCGATCAAGCGTCTGGGCCAACCGTTCGTGGCGTTCCCGGTGCCCGAGCATCAGTTGCAGGCGATGGGGCATTACACCGCCAGCGTTGCGGTCCACAGTGATTTGCGACTGGTCGCGTTGACCGCACCGCGCGGTAACCGCTTTTTTATCTGGGACATGGACAGCGGCGAAGTGCGCCTGGATGCGCCGCTTCCCGACTGCGCCGGGGTCGGTGCCGTGGCTGACGGATTTGTCGTGACCTCGGGTCAGGGGCGCTGCCGCTACTACGATTGCCGCCAGACAGATCTGGTAGCAAAACCGCTCGACCTTCCCGCAGGCCTCTGGGACAACCACCTCCACCTCATCTGACTTCTCCCTCTTGTAGGAGCGAAGCTTGCTCGCTAAGGCGCCCTATCAGTCGGTATCTTCATTGGCTGACACACCGCTTTCGCGAGCAAGCTTCGCTCCTACAGGTTTTGCGAGTTCCTGTAATAAGTGGCAGTTGGATTCACTGCCGCACTCGGAGTAATGTGCCCCACTGTCTCACCTGATTTTCTCCAAGGAAGTGGAAATATGCTGCGTCGCCGCATGCTGATCATGTTGGGTGTTGTTCTGCTGATCGTGCTGGTGCTGGCCGGGTACAAAGCCTTCTCCATCTACACGATGATCCAAGGCTTTTCCGCGCCAAAACCGCCGATCAATGTCGCCGCGACCACGGCCGCCGAACGCCCGTGGCAAGCCCGTCTGCCGTCCGTTGGCACGCTCAAGGCGCTGCAAGGGGTCGACTTGAGCCTGGAAATCGCCGGCACCGTCATGGATGTGCAGTTCGAGTCCGGGCAGCAGGTCAAGGCCGGTCAGCCGATCGTGCAGCTCGACAGCGGTGTGGAACAGGCGTTGCTGGAAACCGCGATGGCGGACCTGGGACTGTCGACAGTGAATTACAACCGTGGCAGCCAACTGGTGGGCAGCCAGGCGATCTCCAAAGGGGAGTTCGACCGACTCTCGGCGATCAGGAAAAAGGACCAGGCCACAGTCAACCAGCTCAAGGCGTCGCTGGCGAAAAAGCGCATCCTCGCCCCGTTCAGCGGCACCATCGGTATTCGTCAGGTCGATGTCGGCGACTATGTGGCCAGCGGCACCATGATCGCCACCCTGCAAGACCTCAGCAGCCTCTACGTCGACTTCTTCGTACCCGAGCAGTCGGTGCCGAAAATCGGCATCGGCCAGTCGGTGCAGATCATTGTCTCGGCCTACCCGACACAGACCTTCCCCGGCACCATCAGCGCGATCAACCCGAAAGTCGAAAACAGCACCCGCAACGTGCAGGTCCGCGCGACCCTGGCCAATCCTGACGGCAAACTGCTGCCGGGCATGTTCGCCAGCCTGCAAGTGATGCTGCCCGACCCGCAGCCACGCATCGTCGTGCCGGAAAGTGCGATTACTTACACGCTGTATGGCAACTCGCTCTACGTCGTCGCGCAGAAAAAGGCCGAAGACGGCAGCCTCGAAAAAGACGACAAGGGCCAGCCGATCCTGATCGCCGAACGGCGTTTCATCGAAACCGGCGAGCGCCGCGACGGGCTGGTGATGATTACCAAAGGCGTGCAGAACGGCGAAAAAGTGGTCACGGCCGGTCAGATCAAACTGGACAACGGCGCACACATTGCCATCAGCGACGACAAGACCCTGACCGATAAGAACAGTCAGCCACGCACTGACTGATCAAGGAATCCTCATGGCTTTTACTGACCCGTTCATCCGCCGCCCGGTGCTCGCCACCGTGGTCAGCCTGTTGATTGTGCTCCTGGGCTTCCAGGCCTGGAGCAAGCTGCCGCTGCGCCAATACCCGCAAATGGAAAACGCCCTGATCACGGTGACCACGGCCTACCCCGGGGCCAACGCCGAAACCATTCAGGGTTACATCACCCAACCGATGCAGCAAAGCCTGGCCAGCGCCGAGGGCATCGACTACATGACCTCGGTCAGTCGCCAGAACTTCTCGGTGATCTCGATCTATGCGCGCATCGGCTCCAACAGCGACCGTTTGTTCACCGAGCTGCTGGCCAAGGCCAACGAGGTGAAAAACCAGCTGCCCCAGGACGCCGAAGACCCGGTGCTGAGCAAGGAAGCGGCTGACGCCTCGGCACTCATGTACATCAGTTTCTTCAGCAAGGAGCTGAGCAACCCGCAGATCACCGACTACTTGTCCCGGGTCATCCAGCCGAAACTCGCGACCCTGCCGGGCATGGCCGAAGCCGAGATTCTCGGCAACCAGGTGTTCGCCATGCGCCTGTGGCTGGACCCGGTGAAACTGGCCGGTTTCGGCCTGAGCGCCAGCGACGTGACCAACGCAGTGCGCCAATACAACTTCCTCTCCGCCGCCGGTGAAGTGAAAGGCGAGTACGTCGTCACCAGCATCAATGCCAACACCGAGCTGAAGTCCGCCGAAGCGTTTGCCGCGATTCCGCTCAAGATCGATGGCGACAGTCGCGTGCTGCTCAGCGATGTGGCGCGGGTCGAGATGGGCGCGGAAAACTACGACTCGATCAGTTCTTTCGGCGGCACGCCTTCGGTGTACATCGGCATCAAGGCCACACCGGGCGCCAACCCGCTGGACGTGATCAAGGAAGTGCGCAAGATCATGCCGGAGCTGGAAGCCCAGCTGCCGCCGAACCTCAAGGGTGAAATCGCCTACGACGCCACACTGTTCATCCAGGCCTCGATCGACGAAGTGGTGAAAACCCTCTTCGAAGCCGTGCTGATTGTGATCGTGGTGGTGTTTCTGTTTCTCGGGGCGCTGCGTTCGGTGGTGATCCCGGTGGTGACCATTCCGCTGTCGATGATCGGCGTGATGTTCTTCATGCAGATGATGGGCTACTCGATCAACCTGCTGACCCTGCTGGCGATGGTGCTGGCGATCGGGCTGGTGGTGGACGATGCCATTGTGGTGGTGGAAAACATTCACCGGCACATCGAGGAAGGCAAGACGCCGCTGGACGCAGCTATCGAGGGCGCCCGGGAGATCGCAATGCCGGTGGTGTCGATGACCATCACCCTGGCGGCGGTCTATGCACCCATCGGTTTCCTGACGGGGCTCACGGGGGCGCTGTTCAAGGAGTTCGCCCTGACCCTGGCCGGGGCGGTGGTGATTTCCGGCGTGGTCGCGCTGACCCTGTCGCCGATGATGTGCGCCCTGCTCTTGCGCCACGATGAAAACCCCAGCGGCCTGGCCCATCGCCTCGACCTGATTTTCGAAGGCCTCAAGCGTCGATACCAAAGCATGCTCCACGGCACCCTGAACACCCGACCGGTGGTGCTGGTGTTCGCGGTGATCGTGCTGTGCCTGATTCCGGTTCTGCTCAAGTTCACCAAATCGGAACTGGCCCCCGACGAGGATCAGGGCATCATTTTCATGCTGGCCAACGCCCCGCAACCGGCCAACCTCGATTACCTGAACACCTACACCGACGAATTCATCACGATCTTCAAGGAGTTTCCCGAGTACTACTCCTCGTTCCAGATCAATGGCTTCAACGGCGTGCAATCGGGGATTGGCGGTTTCCTGCTCAAACCGTGGAACGAACGGGACCGCACGCAAATGGCAATCCTGCCCGAGGTCCAGCGCAAACTGGAGAGCATCTCGGGTTTGCAGATCTTCGGCTTCAACCTGCCCTCCCTGCCCGGCACGGGTGAAGGCTTGCCGTTTCAGTTCGTCATCAACACGGCCAACGATTACGAGGCGCTGCTGCAAGTGATGGACCGGGTGAAAAAACGGGCGATGGAGTCCGGCAAGTTCGCCTTCGTCGACGTCGACCTGGCCTTCGACAAGCCCGAAGTCGTCGTCGATATCGATCGCGCCAAGGCTGCGCAAATGGGCGTGTCCATGCAGGACCTCGGCGGAACGCTGGCTACGTTACTGGGGCAAGCGGAGATCAACCGTTTCACCATTGAGGGTCGCAGCTACAAAGTTATCGCTCAGGTCGAGCGACCTTTCCGGGACAACCCGGACTGGTTGAACAACTATTACGTGAAGAACACCCAAGGCGAATTGCTGGCCCTGTCGACCCTGATCACCGTCACCGACCGCGCCCGTCCACGGCAGTTGAACCAGTTCCAGCAACTCAACTCGGCCATCCTGTCCGGGGTTCCGCTGGTCAGCATGGGCGAAGCCATCGACACTGTGCGCCAGATCACGCTAGAAGAAGCGCCGGCCGGGTTTGCCATGGATTATGCAGGCGCGTCGCGGCAATACGTTCAGGAAGGCAGCGCGCTGTGGGTGACCTTCGCCTTGGCGCTGGCGATCATTTTCCTGGTGCTGGCGGCCCAGTTTGAGAGCTTCCGAGATCCTCTGGTGATTCTGGTGACCGTGCCGCTGTCGATCTGCGGCGCGCTGATTCCGCTGTTCCTGGGCTGGTCGAGCATGAACATCTATACCCAGGTGGGGCTGGTGACGCTGATCGGGTTGATCAGCAAACACGGAATCCTGATCGTCGAGTTCGCCAACCAGTTGCGCAAGGAGAAAGGCCTGACACCGCGGGAGGCCGTGGAGGAAGCGGCGGCGATTCGATTGCGTCCGGTGTTGATGACCACGGCGGCGATGGTGTTCGGCATGGTGCCATTGATCATCGCCACGGGCGCGGGCGCGGTCAGCCGGTTCGATATCGGCACGGTGATCGCCACGGGGATGTCGATCGGGACGTTGTTTACGCTGTTCGTGCTGCCGTGCATCTACACCCTGCTGGCCAAACCTGACACGAAAGAACACCTGTAACCCTGTGGGAGCGGGCTTGCTCGCGAATGCGGTGTGTCATTCAATGGATAAATTGACTGACACACCGCATTCGCGAGCAAGCCCGCTCCCACATGGACAGTGCCAGGCTGAAGTTCGGGCACAAAAAAAGGCCTCGCATTGGCGAGGCCTTTTATTTTGGCTTCAATCTGTTCAACTCTGCGGCCTCATTCCTTGAGAAAGACCGAACATGAACAGCAATAAATCATGATCGGGTTGGGATGCCACGGATGCCTTGGCTACCCGGGGCAACGGACAGTGAGCATCAGCACTCACTGAACTGAGGACTTGCGTGCGGGGCTGCTCCCACGCCGCCACCGCCAATGAAGCAACTGCCAAGGCTCCTATCAAGAACACACCTCGTGCAATTTCTAGTTTCATTGCTATAAACCTTTGATAGCGCTGCCAAACGCCGTCTCATAAAAATAGACGAGTTTGCGCCAGTCTGCCGTGCTGAACGACGAGTGGCGGCGCAGTTGCTTCATGTCATGAGCAGCCGCGCGATAGGCGGTCAGACGCTGTCGGCATTTCTCCAGATCGATCAAGGCAACCTCGACCTTGGCCGAATCGTCTTCGCCAGTGACCCGCACAAATACGTGCTTGATGTAGATGCAGCTGTGCTGCCAACGACCCTTGTGCATGCGCGCCAGGTTGTCGGCCAGATCCTTCAATACGCGATCATGAACCACTTCGCCGTGGCGCTCGCGACCACCGCCGGCGTACCAGTGTTCGATTTCCTCGAAGCCATCCAGCGACTTGGTCACCAGCAAGGCGCGCCATTTATGCACAGGGTCACGCTGTGCGCCGCAGAAAACGATTTCCGGAACGCGCACGTCGAGCGCGCGAAGGCCAATGAGCGCATCGCGCTCGCGCAACACGGTCGGGCGGCCGAACGGGTGCAGCCAGCTGCGATAAATATGCCCGGTCTGCCGCTTGGCATAGAGCAGCTGTCCATCACTGCCCATGACACGCTGAACGCCACTTTCTCCACCGCGACGGACGTTGGGTTCTTCTACCCATTCACCGCGCTGATTCCAGAAATAGTCGAAGCGGTCCTGAGAAGCGACGTCCGTTTCTGCTGCACATTGCACTGCCATCCTGTTACCTCTTGCGTAATACGTAAACTCGCCACATGGCATAGAGCGGTAAAAAGTCCAGTTGTTCCTGAATACGGAACCCCGCCTGTTCGAACTCCTTCTCTACCGTGGCCGCCGGTAACACAAATCGGTTTTGGTAACCTTCCTGCCCACGCCGTTTCTCTGAGCGCTTGCGTTTCCAGGCCTTGAAATTGCCGTCCACCCACAACGAAAGGATCACGCTGTCACGCGTGACTCGTTCAAATTCGCGCAGGATGGCCAGTCGATGCTCGGCTTCACCTATGTGATGGAGCAAACGCATGCAAAAAATGCTGTCGACGGCGTTATCAGGCAAGGCAATGTCGAATGCAGAAGTGTGCAAGGGTTGTACCCGTTTTACCACGTCGGCAGGTTGCGCCTGGGTGGCAATCTTCAACATTGACTCGGAGTTGTCGGCGCCGATGATCGCGCGATTGGCTTTTTCCGCCAGCAATGGCCAGAAACGCCCCGCACCGCAAGGCAAATCAAGGACCAGCCCAGGCTCACCGACCAATGCCAGCGCCTTTCGCGCCAGCTGCTCGTCACGCCAATGGGACAGTCGACGGCCGAGGCCGTCCTTATGCTTGCGCAAGTATCGTTGCGCGTGTTGATCGTCGTATTTTTCGGAAAAATCGAGTTTTATCGGGCCATCCATCATTAAGGTCTCCTGAACTGCTGATGACACCTACCTTAGGTAGCGTAGTGTCAGTGTCAGGTCATGCCTTTGTGAAAAAATTGTTAAGTAAACGCGCAATCATTTCAAGGTTTTTCAGGATGCCCTTCCTCAATCGGAGCCGCGATTCTTGAGCATTGCTATGGATGGCTCAACTCCACCTGAAAACGACAGCCATTAGGCTCCATGTTGGTCAGGCTGACGTTCCAGCCCTGGTTCTCGCAAATCCGCTGTACCAGCGACAGGCCAAGCCCCAGGCCCTCGCCGCGTTTTTCGCTGCCGCGCACAAAAGGTTCGAACATGGCCTCGCGTTTTTCCTCGGGAATGCCCACACCGCTGTCTTCGACCGTGAAACCCGTGGCCGTGAGGGTCAAGCGGATGAACCCGAGTTCGGTGTAATGCAGCGCGTTACGCAACAGATTGCCCATGACGGCGTGCAAGAGGGTGGCGTTGTAGCAGGTGCCGAGCGGATTGCCCGGCTCGAAGATCAGGTTCAGCCCCTTGGCTTCAATCGGTTCGCGCCACTGATTGAGTAACCCGTCAGCGACCTGGCTCAGCGACTGCTGCGGTGCCATGCTGGCGTCTTCGCGCTGGGCCCGGGCCAGCATCAGGAACGTTTGCACCAACTCGCGCATCTCTGCGCACGCGCGGGCTATCCGCTCGACCTGGGCGCGGCCGCGCTGGTCGATACCGGGGTTTTCCAACAACAGCTCACAGGAACTGGCCAGCACCATCAACGGCGTGCGCAGTTCGTGGCTGACGTCACTGGTAAACAACCGTTCACGGGTCAACGCCTGGCGCAATCGCCCAAGGGTGGCGTCGAATGCAACCGCCAACTCGCCCACTTCGTCAGCGGCATAATCCGGCGCCAGAGGCGGTGCCAGCCCCAGCAATTGATCGCGATGACGCACCTGGCGGGCCAGGCGCACCACCGGCGCCATCACTTTGCGCGCCAGGACCCAGCCGAGAAATACCGCCAGCGCCAGGCTCAGCACGAAGCCCACCAGCACCACGGCAAACAGCACCCGCTCACGCTCTTCGAAATCGCTTTGGTCTTGAAGCAAGACGTAACGCCGGCCATCGACGACTTCAACCATCGCGTGATACGACAGCTGTTCGCGAAAGACCTCGTGGAAACCGGAATCAAGGTGCCGCAGATCCTTGGGCAGCTCGAAATCGCCCGGCCCGCCGCTGAAATAGAACAGCTGGTCCGGCTCCGGACGATGGCTCCAGTCCGAAACGCTGTCCATCAGCAACAGCCGTTGCAAATCGCCGCCCAGCCCGGCCGAAATCAGCTTTTCTTCCACCAGGTGCACGGTCGCCACAATGCCCATGGCGAAGGCACCCGCCACCAGCGCGCTCATCAACGCAAAGGCAATGATGATCCGTTGAGCAAGGCTCTGCTTAAACTCCATCACGGCCCTCGGCCAAGCGATAACCCACACCGTGCACGGTTTGCAGCAAAGGCTTGGCGAACGGCTTGTCGATCACCTGACGCAGTTGATGGACGTGGCTACGCAGGCTGTCGCTGTCCGGGCAGTCATCGCCCCAAAGGGCTTCTTCGAGTATTTCGCGGCGCAGGACGTGAGGGCTTTTCTGCATCAGCACGGCCAGCAACTTCAGGCCGACCGGGTTGAGTTTCAGCAGCCGTCCTTCGCGGGTTACTTCCAGGGTGTCGAGGTCGTAGCTCAGATCGCCGACCTGCAAGGTTCGCCGCCCGCCGCCCTGGGCACGACGCATGACCGCCTCGATACGCGCCGCCAATTCGGACAGGGCGAACGGTTTGATCAGGTAGTCATCGGTACCGGACTTGAAGCCTTGCAACCGGTCATCGAGCTGATCGCGCGCAGTGAGCATAATCACCGGCGTGTCGCGGCGGGCGTCTTCGCGCAGGCGTTTGCACAGGGTGTAGCCGTCGATGCCAGGCAACATGATGTCGAGCACGATCAAGTCATAGTGCTCGGTGGCCGCCAGGTGCAGACCCGACAAACCGTCCTGCGCGCAATCCACGGTGTAGCCTTTGAGCCCCAGGTAATCGGCCAGATTGGCCAGGATATCGCGGTTGTCTTCAACCAATAGAATTCGCATGGGCACCTCCTCCGTACACAGTAACGGCCGTCATGGCCCGCGCAGCTTAAGGCCAAGTGTGGCTCAGGGCTAGGACTGAGTGCAGTTGTCAATCCGCTGGAAAGCCTATGACGGCCTTAACAAGTTTTTCACTCTTGATTCACGCGCCCACGACAGTGCGGGGCTCAGACTCCGCGCGGATGCGCTCTTCAGAACCTTTCACCGACCAAGGAAATGCCATGGCTTCGACCGCTGCCCGCCCCGCTTCCAGGCCCCTCAACTTCTGGGTGTGCCTGGGTGTGCCCGCTATCACGGCGATCATTCTGCTGCTGCTTGAACTGACGTCCCTGGACATGGACCTGGCCAAACTGTTCTACGACCCGGTCGCCGGGGACTTCATCGGACGTCACAGTTACTTCCTTGAAAACATTCTGCATGACCGCGCCAAACAGGTGGTCATCGCGTTTTCGGTGTTTGCGATCATCGGCTTCATTGGCGCCTTTTTCATGGACAGGCTCAAGCCGTTCAAACGCGAATTGGGTTGCCTGGTGCTGTCGCTGGCGCTGGCGACTTCGTTCGTGACACCGGTCAAAGCGGTGACGGCAGTGCAATGCCCGTGGAGTCTGGAGCAATTCGGCGGCCACGAAACCTACAGCGAACTGCTGAGCCCGCGTCCGCAAACCGACAAGCCCGGGCGTTGCTGGCCGGGTGGTCATGCGGCCACCGGGTTTACGCTGTTTGCGCTGTTTTTTGTGCTGCGAGATCGGCGTCCGCGCCTCGCGCGCCAGGCGTTTGTGTTTGCGTTTGCACTGGGATCGGTGTTTTCGGTGAGCCGGATGATGCAGGGGGCGCACTTCTTTTCGCATAACGTGTGGACGGCGATTTTTTGCTGGTTGATCTGTTTGGGGTCTTACTACTACATCCTGTATCGACCGGCTTCCAAAGCTGAGAGAGAGTCTGAAGCACAACCGGTCAGCGCCTGAACTGACGCCTTCGCGGGCAAGCCTCGCTCCTACAGGATTCCGCTGGACCTGTAGGAGCGAGGCTTGCCCGCGAAGAAAGAGGCCCGAAGCAACAACCTGTTTTTTACGACGGGCAATAAAAAACCCCGCCGGCTCATCGCCGGCGGGGTTTTTATGTACGGGGTAAGGCTGGCTTACATCATGCCGCCCATGCCGCCCATACCGCCCATGTCTGGCATACCGCCGCCAGCTGGAGCGTCGTCCTTGATCTCGGCGATCATGGCTTCGGTGGTGATCATCAGGCTGGCAATCGACGAAGCCGCTTGCAGAGCCGAACGAGTCACTTTAGCCGGGTCCAGGATGCCCATTTCGATCATGTCGCCGTATTCACCGGTCGCAGCGTTGTAACCGTAGTTACCCGAACCCTGCTTGACCTTGTCTACAACTACGCTTGGCTCGTCGCCGGAGTTGGCAACGATCTGACGCAGTGGCGCTTCAACAGCGCGACGCAGCAACTGGATGCCAACGTTCTGGTCATCGTTGTCGCCTTTGAGCTCGGAGATCGCCTGCAGAGCGCGAACCAGTGCCACGCCGCCGCCAGGTACCACGCCTTCTTCAACGGCTGCACGGGTAGCGTGCAGGGCGTCTTCAACGCGGGCTTTCTTCTCTTTCATTTCTACTTCGGAACCAGCGCCAACCTTGATCACTGCAACGCCGCCGGACAGCTTGGCCAGACGCTCTTGCAGTTTTTCACGGTCGTAGTCGGACGAAGTGTCAGCCACTTGCTGACGGATCTGCAGAACGCGAGCCTGGATATCAGCTTCAACGCCGGCGCCGTCGATCACGGTGGTGTTTTCTTTGGACAGGATCACGCGCTTGGCATTACCCAGGTGTTCCAGGGTAGTGCTTTCCAGGCTCAGACCGATCTCTTCGGAGATAACGGTACCGCCAGTCAGCACAGCGATGTCCTGCAGCATGGCCTTGCGACGGTCGCCGAAGCCTGGAGCCTTGACGGCTGCGACTTTAACGATGCCACGCATGTTGTTCACAACCAGAGTCGCCAGGGCTTCGCCTTCAACGTCTTCGGCCACGATCAGCAGTGGACGGCCGGCTTTGGCAACGGCTTCCAGTACTGGCAGCATTTCGCGGATGTTCGAGATCTTTTTGTCGACCAGCAGGATCAGCGGACCGTCCAGCTCGGCAGTCATGGTCTCTGGCTTGTTGACGAAGTACGGGGACAGGTAGCCACGGTCGAACTGCATGCCTTCAACAACCGACAGTTCGTTTTCCAGGCCCGAGCCTTCTTCAACGGTGATCACGCCTTCTTTACCGACTTTTTCCATGGCTTCGGCAATGATGTCGCCGATGGAGCTGTCGGAGTTGGCCGAGATGGTGCCGACCTGAGCGATGGCCTTGGTGTCAGCGCAAGGCTTGGACAGGGCTTTCAGCTCTTTGACGATAGCGATGGTCGCTTTGTCGATGCCGCGTTTCAGGTCCATCGGGTTCATGCCGGCAGCGACGGCTTTCAGGCCTTCGTTGACGATCGATTGAGCCAGAACGGTAGCGGTGGTGGTGCCGTCGCCTGCGTCATCGTTGGCACGGGAGGCAACGTCTTTGACCAGCTGCGCGCCCATGTTTTCGAAACGGTCTTTCAGTTCGATTTCTTTGGCGACGGACACGCCGTCCTTGGTGATGGTCGGAGCGCCGAAGCTCTTCTCGATGATCACGTTACGGCCTTTAGGGCCCAGGGTCGCTTTTACTGCGTCAGCCAGGACGTTGACACCGGCGAGCATTTTCTTACGGGCGGAATCGCCGAATTTAACTTCTTTAGCAGCCATGATCGATATTCCTTAAATACTTTGTAGTAGCGGGAAAATGAGCGGGGAATCAGCCTTCGACAACAGCGAGGATTTCGCTCTCGCCGATGACCAGCAGATCTTCGCCGTCAACTTTCACAGTGTTGCTGCCGGAGTAAGGGCCGAACACAACCTTGTCACCCACTTTCACGGACAGCGCACGCACTTCACCGTTGTCCAGGACTTTGCCCGGGCCTACAGCGAGGACTTCGCCCTGGTTTGGCTTTTCAGCAGCCGAACCTGGCAGGACGATACCGCCAGCGGTTTTCTTTTCTTCTTCGCTGCGACGGACGACGACGCGGTCATGCAGAGGACGAAGCTTCATTGTCGATCTCTCCTAATTGTGGTTTTCATCGGCCGGTGTATTCCCGGCGGGTTTAACAAATCCGGCGGTGCCGGGTGCGGCTCGACCAGCGAGACGCGGAAGTCTGTCTGGCGTGATCGCCAGAAACCTTGCGGTGACCGTTACATAAGGGCGCATAAGCTTATTACAAGGGCGGGGATCGAAATTTTTTGCATCAATGCCCCGAAAACGAACACGGCACCCGAAGGTGCCGTGCAGCTGAAACGCTTTACTTGGAATCGCGGTGTTCGAACTCGCCTTCGATCACGTTGGGCTCGCGGCCCAACGGCTGCTGCGGAGCAGGACCGCCACGGGGCTGAAGATCGTCGGCGAACGCACGCTGACGGATCGCCGCCTCTTCGGCGCGCTGGCGCATTTTATTGGCCAGCAGTCGACGGGAGATCGGCAACAGCATCATCAGGCCCAGCACGTCAGTGACGAAGCCCGGCAGGATCAACAAACCGCCGGCCAGGGCCAGCATCAAACCTTCCAGCATGGTCTGGGCCGGCAACTCGCCGCGGTTCAGGCTTTCACGAGCACGCAACGCGGTGGCCAGACCGGCGATACGCAGCACGAACACGCCGAGCATCGAGCCGAGAATGATCAACAGCAGGGCCGGGAAAAACCCGATGGCCCCGCTGACCTTGACGAATACGAACAGCTCCAACACCGGAAACAGTACAAAGAGCAATAAAAAAGGGCGCATCAAATGGTTCCTCAACGCAAGAATGCCTTGCCAGTCTTCCCTAGATGACGTCGCCGTTTCGTGAATTCAAGCGTCAGCCACTTCATTTTTCGGCCAATGCTCGGCGTGAGCCAGGAAAACCAAGGCTTCGCGCACTTGTGTCGGCGTATTACAAGGCGCCTGGAACGGCAGCCAGTACAGGGCCTGACCAATGCGCAGGTGCATGCCTTCGCTGTCGATACCGGCCAGTTGCGCCGGCTCGGTTTTCGGCAGGCCTGCCAGTTCGACGTAGTGGGCGATGGCCTTGGCGTGATCGGCATTCATGTGCTCGACCATGCTGACTTCGGCTTTGCCGGCGAACGGGTTGGCCAGGGTCAGATGATCGACCCAGTGAATCGCGCCGAAGCCGCCGATGTAGCGGTGACGCACGGGCTTGAGCACCCAGAAATCGAAATCGTGGGCTTTGTGGTAGCTCTGTGAATCCGGGAAATAGCGGTAGTAACGCTCGGCCGCCGCTTCGATCGCGGCCTCGTCTTCGAGTTTTTCTGCTTCAGCCAGGTAAGTCAGGCGACCAACGGCTTGCACGTCGTCAGCCTCACGCTCGCCCACAAACAGCGAGCATTTCGGGTCTTTCTGCAGGTTATGGGTGTGCTGGGCGATGCGGCTGATAAGGATCAGCGGCCGCCCTTGCTCGTCCAGGCAGTAAGGAACGACGGAGCCAAACGGGAAGCCGGGCATCGACTTGGAGTGCGTCGACAGCACCCCGCGGTATTCCTTGAGAAGCAATTCTCGGGCATTCTTGGCCGCTTCAACGCTCAATTTATGACTCCTTATATAGAATCCGTCGAAAAAACGGACAGGCGCCTGGGGATAAGTTCCAGTACGCCATCGGGGCAGTTCTCATGTGCAACCAGGCCACATCAGGTGCAGATCGAGAGGCCCTCTAGGAAGGAAACCACTCTGAACCTGCTATTGGGGCATGCGAATGCAACTCACTGACAAAGTAATCATTATCACTGGCGGTTGCCAGGGTTTAGGCCGCTCCATGGCCGAGTATTTCGCGGGTAAAGGCGCGAAGCTGGCGCTGGTGGACCTGAACCAGGAAAAGCTCGATGACACCGTTGCGGCGTGCAAAGCCAAGGGCGTAGAGGCGCGGGCTTATCTGTGCAACGTTGCCAACGAAGAGCAAGTGACGCATATGGTTGCCCAGGTGGCCGAAGATTTCGGCGCGATTCATGGCCTGATCAACAACGCCGGTATCCTGCGCGACGGCCTGCTGCTGAAGGTCAAGGACGGCGAAATGACCAAGATGAGCCTGGCCCAATGGCAGGCGGTCATCGACGTTAACCTGACCGGCGTGTTCCTGTGCACCCGTGAAGTCGCGGCAAAAATGGTCGAGCTGAACAACAGCGGCGCGATCATCAATATCTCCTCGATCTCCCGTGCCGGCAACGTCGGCCAGACCAACTACTCCGCCGCCAAGGCTGGCGTGGCTGCAGCGACCGTGACCTGGGCCAAGGAACTGGCGCGTTATGGCATTCGCGTGGCAGGCATCGCGCCGGGCTTTATCGAAACCGAGATGACGTTGGGCATGAAGCCTGAGGCGCTGGAGAAGATGACGGCCGGGATCCCGCTGAAGCGCATGGGTAAACCGGAAGAGATCGCCCATTCGGCGGCGTACATTTTCGAGAACGACTACTACACCGGCCGGATTCTGGAAATGGATGGCGGGTTGCGGATCTAAAGCAAGATCAAGAGATCGCAGCCTCGTTTCACTCGACAGCTCCTACATGGGTTTTGCATTTCCCTGTAGGAGCTGTCGAGCGAAGCGAGGCTGCGATCTTTAACAGTCGACGCAGATTCAGATCAATCGTCGCTGATGGTGATGTTCGGCATTGCCGGTGTCGCCGCTTCCTGCAACACAATTCGCGCGCCAACGTGGCGGGCGAGTTCCTGGTACATCAGCGCTATCGGGCTGTCCGGCTCGGCGATCACCGTTGGCTTGCCGCCATCGGCCTGCTCGCGGATGGCCATTGCCAGCGGCAACGACGCCAGCAGTTCGACGCCATATTGATTGGCCAGCTTCACCCCGCCACCTTCACCGAACAGATGCTCGGCATGCCCGCAGTTCGAGCAGATGTGCACGGCCATGTTCTCCACCACGCCCAGCACCGGAATGTTGACCTTGCGGAACATCTCCACGCCTTTGCGCGCGTCGAGCAGCGCCAGGTCTTGCGGGGTGGTAACGATGACGGCCCCGGCCACCGGTACTTTCTGCGCCAGGGTCAACTGGATGTCACCGGTGCCTGGCGGCATGTCGATGACCAGGTAATCCAGGTCGCCCCAAGCGGTTTGCGTGACCAGCTGCAACAACGCGCCGGAGACCATCGGCCCGCGCCAGACCATCGGCGTGTTGTCGTCGGTCAGGAAGGCCATGGACATCACTTCGACGCCATGGGATTCGATCGGCACGAACCATTTCTGATCCTTGACCTTCGGTCGGGTGCCTTCGGGAATGCCGAACATGATGCCCTGACTAGGACCATAGATGTCCGCATCGAGAATCCCGACCTTGGCGCCTTCACGGGCCAGGGCCAATGCGAGGTTGGCAGCGGTGGTGGATTTGCCCACGCCGCCCTTGCCAGACGCCACGGCCACCACGTTCTTGACGTTGGCCAGGCCCGGAATCTGTGCCTGGGCCTTGTGCGCGGCGATCACACTGGTGATATCAACGCGAGCGCCCGTCACGCCGTCGAGGCCTTCGATCGCCATTTGCAGCATCTGCGACCAGCCACTTTTGAACAGACCGGCGGCGTAACCCAGCTCCAGCTGAACGCTGACGCGATCGCCCTGGATGTCGATGCTGCGCACGCACCCGGCGCTGACCGGGTCCTGGTTCAGGTAAGGGTCGGTGTATTGGCGAAGGACGGCTTCCACCGCTGCGCGATTGACGACGCTCATGGGCAACTCCGATAGCAAGACTGGAAAATCAGGCGGGTATCGTACCTGTTCTCTCGCACGGACGGCATGCTTTCAGGATGTGACAAATAACCCATGGTCGAATGCGACCTGTAGCAGCTGGCGCAGCCTGCGTTCGGCGGCGCAGCCGTCGTGAATCCGGGAAACTCGGACTACCTGAAACACCGCGGTGCCTGGTTTTACGACGGCTTCGCCGCCGAACGCAGGCTTCGCCAGCTGCTACACGGCACTGTGATGGCCAGTCGCGGGGGTGAAAAATATGCGCCGGCGCTTTATAGTGGCCGACCTCCGTTTCATCAAGTAGCCGAGCCCCATGTCCGAGCCACGCAAGATCCTCGTCACCAGCGCCCTGCCCTATGCCAATGGTTCGATCCATCTTGGCCACATGCTGGAATATATCCAGACCGATATGTGGGTGCGCTTCCAGAAGCACCGCGGCAACCAATGCATTTATGTCTGCGCCGACGACGCTCACGGTTCGGCCATCATGCTGCGCGCGGAAAAGGAAGGCATCACCCCGGAACAACTGATCGCCAACGTCCAGGCTGAACACAGCGCCGACTTTGCCGAGTTCCTGGTGGACTTCGACAACTTCCACTCCACTCACGCTGAAGAAAACCGTGAGCTGTCGAGCCAGATCTACCTGAAGCTGCGCGACGCCGGGCACATCGCCCAGCGCTCGATCACTCAGTACTTCGACCCGGAAAAGAAAATGTTCCTGGCCGACCGCTTCATCAAGGGCACCTGCCCGAAGTGCGGCACCGAAGACCAGTACGGCGACAACTGCGAAAAATGCGGTGCGACCTACGCGCCGACTGACCTGAAGGATCCGAAGTCCGCGATCTCTGGCGCCACCCCGGTGCTCAAGGATTCCCAACACTTCTTCTTCAAGCTGCCGGACTTCCAGGAAATGCTGCAGGCCTGGACCCGCAGCGGCACCCTGCAAGACGCCGTGGCCAACAAGATCGCCGAATGGCTGGATGCCGGCCTGCAACAGTGGGACATCTCCCGCGATGCGCCGTACTTCGGTTTCGAAATTCCTGACGAGCCAGGCAAATACTTCTACGTCTGGCTGGACGCACCGATCGGCTACATGGCCAGCTTCAAGAACCTCTGCGACCGCACGCCGGAACTCGATTTCGACGCGTTCTGGGGCAAGGACTCCACCGCCGAGCTGTACCATTTCATCGGCAAGGACATCGTCAACTTCCACGCCCTGTTCTGGCCAGCGATGCTTGAAGGCGCCGGTTTCCGTAAACCGACCGGCATCAACGTGCACGGCTACCTGACCGTCAACGGTCAGAAAATGTCCAAGTCCCGCGGCACCTTCATCAAGGCGCGGACTTACCTGGATCACCTGTCGCCAGAATACCTGCGCTACTACTACGCGGCCAAGCTGAGCCGTGGCGTCGATGACCTGGACCTGAACCTCGAAGACTTCGTGCAGAAGGTCAACTCCGACCTGGTCGGCAAAGTCGTCAACATCGCCAGCCGTTGCGCCGGATTCATCCACAAAGGCAACGCCGGTGTGCTGGTGGCCGGTAACGCCGCGCCGGAACTGACCGAAGCCTTCCTCGCCGCAGCGCCAAGCATTGCCGAGGCCTACGAGGCTCGCGACTTCGCCCGTGCCATGCGCGAGATCATGGGCCTGGCCGACCGTGCCAACGCCTGGATCGCCGACAAGGCACCGTGGTCGCTGAACAAACAGGAAGGCAAGCAGGACGAAGTCCAGGCCATCTGCGCTTTGGGCGTGAACCTGTTCCGCCAACTGGTGATCTTCCTCAAACCGGTCCTGCCGTTGCTGGCCGCCGACGCCGAGGCGTTCCTGAACGTCGCGCCGCTGACCTGGGACGATCACGCGACCTTGCTCAGCAACCATCAGTTGAATGAGTTCAAGCCGTTGATGACCCGTATCGACCCGGTAAAAGTGCAAGCCATGAGCGACTCCTCGAAAGAAGACCTGACCGCCAGCGCAACCGACACGGGTGACGCTGCTCCTGCCGGCAACGGCGAACTGGCCAAGGATCCGCTGTCGCCGGAAATCGACTTCGACGCCTTCGCCGCTATCGACCTGCGCGTAGCCCTGATCCTCAAGGCCGAACACGTGGAAGGCGCTGACAAACTGCTGCGCCTGACCCTGGACATCGGTGACGAGCAACGCAACGTTTTCTCCGGGATCAAGAGCGCTTATCCGGATCCGTCCAGGCTCAATGGTCGTCTGACCATGATGATCGCCAACCTCAAGCCACGGAAAATGAAGTTCGGCATCTCCGAAGGCATGGTGATGGCGGCGGGCCCTGGCGGTGAAGAAATCTACCTACTCAGCCCCGACAGCGGCGCCAAGCCGGGTCAGCGCATCAAGTAAGGTTGTGCGGTAAACCGATCCCACAGTCGTGCCTGGCGCGACTGTGGGATTTTCATGTCTGGCCCATACTATCTCTCAACTCCGGCCTCACCTTGTAGGAGCTGTCGAGTGAAACGAGGCTGCGATCTTTTGATCCTGCTTTTTTAAAGATCAAGATCAAAAGATCGCAGCCTCGTTTCACTCGACAGCTCCTACAGAGTCAACATCAGCCTAACGATTTGTGGATACGGACGATCAGGTAGACAGATCATGACCGAACTGCTTCTTACGCTTATCAGCGCTGCCCTGATCAACAACCTCGTGTTGCACTGGCCGCTGGGCGTCGATCCGCTGTTGGGCAGCGAGCGCGATCAGGTTCATGCCTTGGGCATTGCGACGACGTGCCTGATGCTGATTGTCGGCCTGTTGAGCTACTCGGCTTATTACTGGCTGCTGGTGCCGCTGGAACTGACGTCCCTGCGCCTTTTCGTGTTCCTGCCCTTGAGCGTTCTGCTGATTGGCCCACTGCTGAAGCTGCTGTCGCGGTTACTGCCCAAGCTTGCGTTCGATGGCCTCTGGCCTTTGCTGCTGGGCAACGCGGGTGTGCTGGGGCTGACATTGCTCAACGCCCAGGACGACAAAGGATTCTTTCACGCCACTGCCCTGTGCCTTGGTGCCGGGCTGGGTTTCTGGCTGGTGCTGAGCCTGTTTAGTGACTTGCGCCAGCGCACCCTCGATAACGATGTCCCCCTGCCCTTTCGTGGCCTGCCGATCGAGTTGATCGGCGCCGGACTGATCGCAGTGGCTTTTCTCGGATTCAGCGGGCTGATCAAAACATGAGTCTGATTCAACGCATCGACGCCCTCTTGCCGCAGACCCAATGCGGCAAGTGCGGCCACCCCGGATGCAAACCGTACGCCGAAGGCATCGCCAGCGGCGAGCCGATCAACAAGTGCCCGCCGGGCGGCAGCGAAACCATCGCGGCGCTGGCGGACTTGCTGAAAGTGCCGGTGCTGGAACTGGACATCAGTCGCGGTTCGGCACCGGCGCAGATCGCCTATATTCGTGAAGCGGAGTGTATTGGCTGCACCAAATGCATCCAGGCTTGCCCGGTGGATGCGATTGTCGGCGCGGCGAAATTGATGCACACGGTGATCGTCGACGAATGCACCGGTTGCGACCTGTGCGTCGCGCCCTGCCCGGTGGACTGCATCGAGATGCGGCCACTGCCCTTGGCCACGGTAATGCCGATTGTCGGTGGCTTGGCGTTCAGCCTTGAGGAACAACGGGCGCGCACCGTCAAACGCAATCATGCGCGGCGGCGCTTCGAACAACGCAACGCCCGCTTGCGTCGCGAAGAAGAACAGAAACTCGCCGAACGTCAGGCCCGCGCCCAACGCGCCGTGCCGCACACCGAAGTGACGACGCTCGACCCGGTTCAGGCTGCGCTTGAGCGGGTGCGTGCGCAGAAAGCGGCGAACGCCGATGCAGCGCTGAAAAAAGCCAAGATCGATGTGGCGATGAGTCGCGCGCAACTGAACAAGTCGCTCAAGGCCTTCGGACATCCGCCGACCTTCGAGCAACAGTCGCAACTGATCGTGCTGCAACAGCAGTTCGAAGCGGCGGAGCAAGCCTTGGCGCAACTGGAAAGCAGCGCGCCGCCGGTGCCGACCAAGCCCGTCGTTCCAGCGAAAAATGCAGAACTGAATCGAGCAAAGATCCAGCTGGCCATGCGCCGCGCCGAACTCAACAAAGCGCGAACCAGCGAAGCAGCGGCTGAACAGATTGCAGCGCTGGAACTCGCGGTGAAAGAAGCCGAGCGCCAGGTGGATGCCCATGCCGCCCCTTGAATCGGTAGACGAACGCCTTCAGCAGGCGATGAAGCTGGTGTTGCTGGCCACTGTGCCGGGGATGCTGGTGCTGTTCTGGTTGTATGGCTGGGGCGTGTTGATCAACCTGATTCTGGCAGCCGTTACCGCATTGGCCGTTGAATCCGCGGTGTTGCAACTGCGCAAGCGATCCATCAAACCGACCCTGAGCGACGGCAGCGCCCTGGTCAGCGCGACATTGCTGGCACTGGCCTTGCCGCCTTATTGCCCATGGTGGCTGACAGTCAGTGCGGCGGCGTTCGCGCTGCTTGGCAAACACCTCTACGGCGGCGTCGGCAAGAATCCGTTCAACCCGGCGATGCTCGGTTTTGCCCTGGTGATGGTGACCTTTCCCCAGCAGATGACCCTCTGGCCGTCATCGCACGGCATGAATCTGCTCGATGGCTTGCAGCAGGTCTTCGGCTTCGGCCAGGCGCCAGATGCCTGGGTCCAGGCCACGGCGCTGGACAGTCTGCGGATCAATAAAAGCCTGACCATGGACGAACTGTTCGCAGGCAACCCGGCGTTTGGCCATTTCGGCGGACGCGGTGTGGAATGGGTCAACCTGGCCTTTCTCGCCGGTGGCGCGTTCCTTCTGCAACGGCGGGTGTTCACTTGGCATGCCCCGGTCGGCATGCTCGCCAGTCTGTTCATCATCAGCCTGCTGTGCTGGAACGGTTCGGGCTCCGACTCCCATGGCTCGCCGCTGTTTCATCTGCTCACAGGCGCGACCATGCTGGGTGCATTCTTTATTGCCACCGAGCCGGTGTCCGGCGCGAAAAGCCCCGGCGCCCGACTGCTGTTCGGCGCTGGAGTGGGATTACTCACCTACCTGATCCGAACCTGGGGCGGTTATCCGGACGGCGTGGCGTTCGCTGTGCTGCTGATGAACCTTTGTGTCCCAGCGCTTGAGCGGTTTGTCGCGTCAAGGCAGGAACAGGTGGCCCCATGAATCGAGCGACGAGTGTTTTGATTCTGGTGCTGCTGGCCGGACTGGGGATTGGCGCGACGTACTTTGTGCAATACGCCAGCGAACCACGCATCAGCGCGCAACAGCGCTTGATCGACAGCCGCAACCTGCTGGACCTGCTACCGCCGGACAGCTACGACAATCAACCGCTGGATCAGAAACTCGACCTCGAAACCATCCCCTTGGCCAACAGCACACTGCTGGGCGGCTATCTGGCGACCCAGGCCGGCCAACCTCGCGCGGTGTTGTTGCGCAGCCAGACCCTGGGCTACGAGGGTGCCATCGAACTGCTGATCGCCATCGATGCACACGGTAAGTTGCTGGGGGTCAAAACCCTCAAGCAATCGGAAACGCCTGCGCTGGGCGGCAAGATCGCCGAGTGGCCCAATGCCTGGCTTCAGGCATTTACCGGCAAGTCTCGAAACGACCCTGGTGACACGGGCTGGGCCTTGAAAAAAGATCAGGGCCAATTCGATCAGATCGCGGGCGCGACCATCACTTCAAGAGCGGTGATCAGCGCCGTCCATGACGCGTTGCGCTACTTCGATGAACACCCGCAACAGTTGATCGGGAGCGAGGCTCATGAGTAAGTCATCGACGTTGCGCAACTCTCTGATGCTTGCGCCTCTGGTCGGCGCTACGGACGCCTGGCAGACGGCCCTCGGCCTGTGGCTGATGTTCTTGGTGGTGATCAATGCTTATGACGTCAGCATGGCCGCCTTGCGATCACGGCTGAGCCCGTCCACCCGCTTGCTTGCCAGCCTCCTGCTGGCGGCCACGTTGACCAGTTGCGCGGAACTTGCCGCCCAGGTCTTGTCACTTCAATGGCATCAGCACATGGGGATCTATGCAGGATTGATCGCCGTGCAATGCCTGGTGCTGGAACACACCGGTTTTTTCCAGGAACCACGACTTGATCGCCTGCGCTTGTGCGGCCTGTTCGGCGCGCTGATGGTAGGCCTCGGCCTGCTGCGTGAGGTCATCGGCAACGGCGGCCTGCACCTGGCCACGCTGGTCCCGGGCGGATTCATTCTCCTGGGACTGCTGATCGCCGCCTGGCAGGCCTGGCACCGCCCGACTCCCTCACACTGACCGATTTCGAGGAAACGCACTGTCCATGAATGCCGCAAAACGCCTGGAAATTTTCCGCAGGTTTCACGAAGACAACCCGGAGCCGAAGACCGAACTGGCCTATTCCTCGCCGTTCGAATTGCTGATTGCCGTCATTCTTTCCGCCCAGTCGACGGATGTCGGCGTGAACAAGGCCACTGCAAAACTCTACCCGGTGGCCAATACGCCGGCGGCGATTTATGCCTTGGGCGTTGAAGGGCTGTCGGAATACATCAAGACCATCGGCCTGTTCAACAGCAAAGCGAAAAACGTGATCGAAACCTGCCGCTTGCTGGTAGAGCGCCATGGCGGCGAAGTACCGCAGACCCGAGAGGAACTTGAGGCGCTGCCCGGCGTCGGTCGCAAGACTGCCAACGTGGTGCTCAATACCGCTTTTCGGCAACTGACCATGGCCGTGGACACTCACATTTTCCGGGTCAGCAACCGCACGGGCATTGCGCCGGGCAAGAACGTGGTTGAGGTGGAGATGAAGCTGATGAAGTTTGTCCCCAAGCAATACCTGCTCGATTCCCACCACTGGCTGATCCTGCATGGACGCTACACTTGCCTGGCGCGCAAGCCTCGCTGCGGGAGCTGCCGGATCGAAGACCTGTGCGAATACAAGCAAAAGACCTCGGACGATTGAGGCACTATTAGATTTATTGATCCATCGATTGAAAAAATCTTTTTTACCCGCCGGGAGTTTGTCGATATAAGGAGCGCCAAAGGCAGTCTTAGCCTGGAGTTAACCTTATGAGCACTGGCAAAGAGCAATTGGACGTAGAAGACGACTTCACACCCGTTGAGGCCGATGACGCTGAACCGGTGGTTGAAGTGGCGAAGACCAACCTGAGCAAACGCCGCACCATCGACAATCTGCTGGAGGAGCGCCGACTGCAAAAGCAATTGGCCGATTACGATTTTGACCTATGACACCTAAAAGCCTCCCGAAACGGAGGCTTTTTACTAAGTGCCAATGCCGGGTGTTCACCCTTTCATCGCTCCTCGTCAATCGCCAGTGCGCTCAGACCAGTCCATTGCGTTGAGCCAGCTCAATCAGGTCGACCAAGGACCGAGCATTGAGTTTTAACAACAGGCGTGTCTTGTAGGTGCTGACCGTTTTATTGCTGAGAAACATACCATCGGCGATCTCCTTGTTTGTCTTTCCCCTGGCCAACTGCTGCAGCACCATCATTTCGCGCCCGGACAGACGATCCACCATATCGGCCTCACTGGCATTCCCGAGACTGGAGCGAACGGTATGCAGCGCTTGATTCGGAAAGTAACTGTAGCCAGAGAGTACGGCTTTTATCGCACTGAGCAATTCAGTGAGATCCTGTTGTTTGCAGACATATCCGGCGGCACCCGATTGCATGCACCGCATGGAAAAATGTCCGGGTGCCTGAGAGGTCAATATCAGCACTTTGAGAGGCATTGCCGTCGAAGTCAGGCGCGCGATGACTTCAAGCCCGTCCAGCTTCGGTATTCCAATATCCAGAATGACAATATCCGGCATAAGTTCGCGAGCAAGTTGTAGCGCATCCACGCCATTATCTGTTTCTGCAATGACTTCGTAGCCATGACGCTCCATCAGCATACGTACCGCAAGACGAATGACGGGGTGATCATCCACGATCAGCACTTTATTCATGGGCAAGTCCAATTTCGCTGTTCGAATTTTTAGAGCCCGCACAATAGCCTAGTCGTTTCATCCATGGCATGCCGCCCCCCTCGGCCACCCGCACCGAGAGACATTCCCTACAAACAAGAAGGATATGTCTTACAAAAAACAGACGAATACTGTGTGTCTTAAATTTTACCGCCCCGTCAGCGATGTGTTTTCAAAACTGTTTTTGTATCGATTTACATCAGGTAATCAAAGAAACCGAAAGCTGACCGAGGGATCCGGCAAGCGCTGCCGATTGAGCTACGCTTAAAAAGTAACCGATATTGTCGAACCGACATTCACACCAGATAGTTAAACACTTAACTTACCCACTAAACCCACTGCAACAACCCTCACACCAAGCAACACTTCAAAAACAGCAACAACCTTACAACTATAAAAACCAGAACAACAAAAAACACCCACCTCACAAACAATACAGCTACTATGACACCCATCAAGAAAACAACTAAAAGGACACCACAAAAACAGCAACCGACTTACCCTGCCACACCTTCAATTACCAACACCCGGAACTTCACTATCAACCCATCGAGAAAAGATAATCTTTCATGAGCAAACAACATGAACAAATTCAAAACAAGAATTACCAACCCCATGACCATCATTGCGATATTTGCGACCCTGTCTGAAACTTCAGCCGCTGTCTCTCTTCCCTTTCTTGGCAATGAGGAACGAGAGATCTATATCTGGTTCCTTATCAGCTTCCCTTTTTACTTGCTCTTCCTGTTCTTCGTCACACTTAACTTCAACTATAGATCGCTTTACGCGCCCTCTGATTTTGAAAAAGGAAAGCATTTCATAAGGGCCATGAGCGATATCGATCAACCACAAGGTGGCACACCTGAGCCGTTGATTGAGCATCACGTACGCTCAACGGTGCTGCTAAAGGATCTGCACATCGTCGACGCACGATGGATGAGCAGCAAAATGGATTTCAACACCCTGATGGAAAAGGTCCAGCAACCACAGGAAAACCCTGCGCGCGTGATCGTGTTTCTCACGTGTACAGATTCAGAGGCATTGCTGAAGGAAGGCGCACACAAGCATTCGAAACAAACAAAGAAACGCAACAGCACTGCGTTCTGGGTTGCCTACAATTTGAGCTCACATGGCATGACGATGATGGCTTGAGTGCCCATGGCAGAAGACAGCTCTCGAAGGGCAATCGGAGGGCAAAAGCAGACAAAAGCGTATTTGGAACAACAACAAGAAAGTTGAAACATGATGCCCGGCAGGAAAAATCCCTCTTTCAGAAATGTGGCCTTGTCACCGACAAGGCCACATTTCCATTACCGTCGTTGCAGCTTCAAAGGTCTCAGAAAAGCTTCCGGCCTTTGTTTGCAGCAATGCGCATGCGCAAGGCGTTGAGCTTGATAAAGCCCGCCGCGTCGGCTTGGTTGTAGGCGCCGCCGTCTTCTTCGAAGGTCGCGATGTTGGCATCGAACAACGATTCGTCGGACTTGCGACCGGTGACGATCACATTGCCCTTGTACAGCTTCAGGCGCACAACGCCGTTCACGTGTGCCTGGGACGCATCGATCATCTGTTGCAGCATCAGACGCTCAGGGCTCCACCAGTAACCGGTGTAGATCAGGCTGGCGTATTTAGGCATCAGCTCGTCTTTGAGGTGAGCCACTTCGCGGTCCAGGGTGATCGATTCGATCGCACGGTGAGCGCGCAGCATGATGGTGCCGCCAGGAGTTTCGTAGCAGCCACGGGACTTCATGCCCACGTAACGGTTCTCGACGATGTCGAGACGGCCGATACCGTGTTCGCCACCGATACGGTTCAGGGTCGCCAGCACGGTGGCCGGAGTCATTTCGACGCCGTCCAGTGCCACGATGTCGCCGTTGCGGTAGGTCAGTTCCAGGTACTGCGCCTTGTCTGGAGCCTTCTCCGGGGAGACGGTCCATTTCCACATGTCTTCTTCGTGCTCGGTCCAGGTGTCTTCCAGCACGCCGCCTTCATAGGAGATGTGCAGCAGGTTGGCATCCATCGAGTACGGGGATTTTTTCTTGCCGTGACGCTCGATCGGGATGTTGTGCTTTTCAGCATAATCCATCAGCTTTTCACGGGAGAGCAGGTCCCACTCGCGCCAAGGGGCGATCACTTTCACGCCTGGCTTGAGTGCGTAGGCGCCCAGTTCGAAACGAACCTGATCGTTGCCCTTGCCGGTGGCGCCGTGGGAAATGGCGTCAGCGCCGGTTTCGTTGGCGATTTCGATCAGGCGTTTGGCGATCAACGGACGAGCGATGGAAGTACCCAGCAGGTACTCGCCTTCGTAAACGGTGTTGGCGCGGAACATCGGGAAAACGAAATCACGCACGAATTCTTCGCGCAGATCGTCGATGTAGATCTCTTTCACGCCCATGGCCTGAGCCTTGGCGCGTGCAGGTTCGACCTCTTCGCCCTGACCCAGGTCAGCGGTAAAGGTCACCACTTCACAGTTATAAGTATCCTGCAGCCACTTGAGGATCACCGAAGTGTCCAGGCCGCCGGAATACGCCAGAACGACCTTGTTTACGTCCGCCATGCCATCACTCCACGGGGTTCTACGGAAAGCCGTGAAGTCTACCGGTCATACGGAATAATTTACAGAGGCGCGACAGCTTATGACGACGAAGCGACAGATTCTGTCGAACGCGCGACGATGACCGGCGAGTCAGGAAGTAGCCGGTGTGCTGCCCGTAGCGACTTGAGGCGCGACTTTCTCGGTCGGCGCTACCCGTTCCAGGCGCACGGCGACCCGGCGATTTTTCGCACGGTTGCTGGCGTTGGTGTTCGGCGCCACAGGATAACGCTCACCGTGGAAACGCATGGTGATCTGCGATTCCTGGATGCCATTGGCCTTGAAATAGTCCATGACCGCCAGCGCCCGGCGGCGTGACAGCTCGCGGTTGGTCAGGCGATTGCCGCTGTTGTCTGAGTGCCCGTCGAGTTCGATGTGATTGACCGTCGGATCCGCCTTCATGAACTCCAGCATCACCTGCAGCTGCGCCTTGGCTTGCGGATCGAGATCCACGCCTTCACCCGGGAAGCCTATCTCGGACTGTTTGACCTGCTCGAAATTCTTCGGCAGCAGTTTCGCAACGCAGCTCTGATAGTCGTTGAAGGCCTTGCTGAACTTGACCGGCAGCAGGCGCACTTCAGACACGCGGCCATCGCCAGAGGAATGCCGGATGACCGGGCTGCGGCCGTCCATCAACCCGCTGATCAGGCGCCCGGCCTGAACCTGCGAACTGTTGAACAAGACGTTGCCGCTGCCGATTCTCACCGAACCCAGGTTGATGTCGCCACGTCCCGGTTGCCACGGCGCAGCGGCCGCCAGCAAGGTCGCGGAACCGCCGCCGATCATCGCGTTGTAGGCTTTGAGACGAAACGTCGCCTGCTCGCCGGCGCGGCGCACGAATTCACCCGACCCGAAATCGGTGATCGGTTGAGTCAGGCGGCATTCGAACTTGTCACCTTCGACCGTCCACTCGATGCTCTCCAGACGCGTCTGGAAAGTGAGCGCCATCGCAGGGAGGCTGGCAAACACACTGAGCAAGGCTAAATAACGCTGGCGCACGGGAGGCTCCACTGGCTTCTACAACAAAAAGACCGATACACATATTTACGGCATACCTGTTGGATATCGGAAGCTTCCTGCAAAACTTGATAGCGAGTGCCTGAGAGAGTCTTTTCCGGTAGCATTCCCCAGAGTTTGACCCGCCTGGAATCCCCTCATGTCCGACCGCCTGACCCTGCTGCGTCCCGACGACTGGCATATTCATCTTCGCGATGGTGCTGTGTTGACCAATACCGTTGCGGATGTCGCGCGCACCTTTGGTCGCGCCATCATCATGCCCAACCTGGTACCTCCGGTGCGTAACGCCGCTGAAGCCGACGGCTATCGCCAGCGGATTCTCGCTGCACGCCCGGCCGGCAGTCGTTTCGAACCGTTGATGGTGCTGTACCTGACCGACCGCACCCAGCCCGACGAAATTCGCGAGGCCAAGGCCAGCGGTTTTGTCTACGCCGCCAAGCTGTACCCGGCCGGCGCGACCACCAACTCGGACTCTGGCGTCACCAGTATCGACAAGATCTTCCCTGCACTCGAGGCCATGGCCGACGTCGGGATGCCCTTGCTGATTCACGGTGAAGTCACCCGTGGCGACGTCGACGTGTTCGACCGCGAAAAAATCTTCATCGATGAGCACATGCGTCGTGTGGTCGAGCGTTTCCCGACGCTCAAAGTGGTGTTCGAACACATCACCACCGCAGACGCCGTGCAGTTCGTCAACGAGGCTTCGGCCAACGTTGGCGCGACCATCACCGCGCATCACCTGCTGTACAACCGCAACCACATGCTGGTGGGCGGGATTCGGCCGCACTTCTATTGCCTGCCGATCCTCAAGCGCAACACCCATCAGGAAGCCCTGCTAGATGCCGCCACCAGCGGCAGCGACAAGTTCTTCCTCGGCACCGACTCGGCACCCCATGCCCAGCACGCCAAAGAAGCGGCTTGCGGTTGTGCCGGTTGCTACACCGCTTATGCGGCAATCGAGATGTACGCCGAAGCCTTCGAACAACGCAATGCGCTGGACAAGCTCGAAGCCTTCGCCAGCCTCAACGGCCCGCGCTTCTATGGCCTGCCGGCGAACACCGATCGCATCACCCTGGTCCGCGATGAGTGGACCGCCCCAACCAGCCTGCCATTTGGCGAGCTGACCGTAATCCCGCTGCGCGCCGGTGAAAAACTGCGCTGGCGCCTGCTGGAGGAACACGCGTGAGTGAAGACCATTTCGACGACGAACAGGACGGTCAAGGCGGCGGAGGTGGTTCGCGCCACCCGATGGCCGAGCGCTTCCGTGGATACCTGCCAGTTGTTGTCGACGTTGAAACCGGTGGTTTCAACTCTGCCACTGACGCCTTGCTGGAAATCGCCGCGACCACCATCGCCATGGATGAAAAAGGGTTTGTGTACCCCGATCACACCTATTTCTTCCGCGTCGAGCCTTTTGAAGGCGCGAACATTGAAGCGGCTGCGCTGGAATTCACCGGAATCAAGCTCGATCATCCGCTGCGTATGGCAGTGAGCGAAGAAGCGGCCCTGACCGATATCTTCCGTGGCATCCGCAAGGCCCTGAAAGCCAACGGCTGCAAACGAGCGATCCTGGTCGGGCACAACAGCAGCTTCGACCTGGGCTTCCTCAACGCTGCTGTCGCGCGTCTGGACATGAAACGTAACCCGTTTCATCCGTTCTCCAGCTTCGATACCGCGACCCTCGCCGGCCTGGCTTACGGTCAAACCGTACTGGCCAAGGCTTGCCAGGCGGCGGACATCGACTTTGACGGTCGCGAGGCTCACTCGGCTCGCTACGACACCGAGAAAACGGCCGAGCTGTTCTGCGGCATCGTCAATCGCTGGAAACAAATGGGCGGCTGGGAAGACTTCAACGACTGATGTGGAGCGAGCCTGCTCGCGATGCAGGCGACGCGGTTTAACATGAAGATCGCGTCATCGTTCATCGCCAGCGAGCCGGCTCCTACAGAGACCTGCGTTTCTTCCGCCCATAAAAAAACCGGCCTCAGCGGCCGGTTTTTTTATGCCTCGAACGTGCCTTACAGCGCAGCAGCGTGCTCGGTCAGGTAAGCCGCGACGCCTTCGGTCGAAGCGGTCATGCCTTTGTCGCCTTTTTTCCAGTTGGCAGGGCAAACTTCGCCGTGCTCTTCGTGGAATTGCAGAGCGTCGACCAGACGGACCAGCTCTTCAATGTTACGGCCCAGCGGCAGGTCGTTGATGATCTGCGAACGGACAACGCCTTTGTCGTCGATCAGGAACGCGCCACGGAAAGCCACGCCGCCTTCGGACTCAACGTCGTAGGCCTTGGCGATTTCGTGCTTGATGTCGGCAGCCATGGTGTAACGGACTTCGCCGATACCGCCATTGTTGACCGGGGTGTTGCGCCATGCGTTGTGGGTGAAGTGCGAATCGATCGACACGGCGATCACTTCAACGTTGCGTGCCTTGAAGTCAGACATGCGGTTGTCCAGAGCGATCAGCTCGGACGGGCAAACGAAGGTGAAGTCCAGCGGGTAGAAGAACACCAGGCCGTATTTGCCTTTGATGGCCGACGACAGGGTGAAGCTATCTACGATTTCGCCATTGCCGAGTACGGCCGGTACGGTGAAGTCAGGGGCTTGCTTGCCTACGAGTACGCTCATTGAATATCTCCTGGTCTATTAACGTGAAGAACTGGGTTCGCGTCAGCCTGCCACCCTCAGGCGACAGCCCTGTGACACGACCCCCTTCGCAAGGACCGACCATCATACACGGCGTATTTGAGCTGTCTTCAACGGTTTTTCATCGACGCCCCAAATAGCCCACCGCGGCAGGTAATGGCAGATCGCTAGATGAAAACCGTTCGTCAGTCATACCCGCTTATAACGCGAAGCTTTCAGAAAGCACTTTGACAATCATTCTCGTTAACATTAAGATCCATCGCAACTGAGTCACCACCAGCGACGGTTCTTAGCTTATGTATGTCTGCCTCTGCACTGGCGTCACCGACGGTCAAATCCGCGATGCAATCTATGAAGGATGCTGCAGCTACAAGGAAGTACGTCAGGCGACTGGCGTAGCCAGCCAATGCGGTAAATGCGCCTGCCTTGCCAAGGAAGTGGTGCGTGAAACCCTGACCAAATTGCAATCGGCCCAGGCCGCGATCCCTTTCCCTGTAGAATTTACTGCAGCGTAAATACCCTATTCCAAAGAACCGGACTTGATGTCCGGCTTTTTTATGCCTGAAAATCAACTGCTTACGCTCTAGACGCGGAACACAAACATTCTTATTCCGATTAATTTTCACTTAAGTTTCAATAACTTAGGTTTGACACTCTTAGTTGTGCGGCTCAAACTCGGCCTTATAGACAGCTAATACAGGGCAGGACCCCATCATGAAAGGCGACATTACAGTCATCCAGCATCTCAACAAGATCCTTGCCAATGAGCTGGTCGCGATCAATCAATACTTTCTGCATGCGCGCATGTATGAAGATTGGGGTCTGAATAAGCTCGGCAAGCACGAATACCACGAATCCATCGATGAGATGAAACACGCGGACAAGCTGATCAAGCGCATCCTGTTCCTCGAAGGCCTGCCGAATGTCCAGGACCTGGGCAAGCTGCAGATCGGCGAACACACCCAGGAAATGCTTGAGTGCGACCTGCGTATCGAAAAAACCGGTCATGCCGACCTCAAGGTTGCCATCGCTCATTGCGAAACCGTTGGCGACTTCGGTAGCCGTGAATTGCTCGAAGACATTCTTGAATCCGAAGAAGAACATATCGACTGGCTGGAAACCCAACTGGGCCTGATCGATAAAATCGGTCTTGAGAACTATCTGCAATCGCAGATGGGCGAAGACGAGTAAGTTAGCACCCGCTAAATTCGAGACAATAAAAAGCCCCGCTCTCTTTTAAGGAGGCGGGGCTTTTTTATTAACCGCTCTTGTAGGAGCGATGCTTGCTCGCGAAGAACGATGATGCGGTATTTCCTGATAGACCGAGGTGCCCTATTCGCGGGCAAGCCTCGCTCCTACAGAGGAAACCGGTTTAGGCTTCGGTCTTGGCTGCTGCGGCTTCAACAGCGGCCTTGATCGTGGTCTGCAACGAACCGTCAGCAGCCATCTCGGTCATGATGTCGCTACCGCCCTGTAGGAGCTGTCGAGTGCAACGAGGCTGCGATCCTGGCGATAGCAGCAGCGACATCGACATAACTTCCCAAGCGCAATAAAAAGCCCCGCTCCTCTTTCGAGGGCGGGGCTTTTAGTTGCTGGAGATCAAAAGATCGCAGCCTCGTTGCACTCGACAGCTCCTACAGGGGAGCCAATCGGTTTAGGCTTCTGTCTTGGCAGCTGCGGCTTCAACAGCTGCCTTGATCGTGGTCTGCAACGAACCGTCAGCAGCCATCTCGGTCATGATGTCGCTACCGCCCTGTAGGAGCTGTCGAGTGCAACGAGGCTGCGATCCTGGCGATGGCAGCAGCGACATCGACATAACTTATCAAGCGCAATAAAAAGCCCCACTCCTCTTTCGAGGGGCGGGGCTTTTTAGTTGCTGGAGATCAAAAGATCGCAGCCTCGTTGCACTCGACAGCTCCTACAGGGGAGCCAATCGGTTTAGGCTTCGGTCTTGGCTGCTGCGGCTTCAACAGCGGCCTTGATCGTGGTCTGCAACGAACCGTCAGCAGCCATCTCGGTCATGATGTCGCTACCGCCGACCAGCTCACCACCGACCCACAGTTGCGGGAAGGTTGGCCAGTTGGCGTACTTTGGCAGGTTGGCGCGGATTTCCGGGTTCTGCAGGATGTCCACGTACGCAAACTTTTCACCACATGCCATCACGGCCTGCGCGGCTTTCGCGGAGAAGCCACACTGCGGGGCATTCGGCGAACCTTTCATGTAAAGCAGAATGGTGTTGTTAGCAATCTGCTCTTTAATCGTTTCGATGATATCCATGGAGCACCTCGGCTGAACTTTCCGACTCAAGGGTCGGCACGGTGGCGCATTGTAACGGAAACCCGAGCGCCATGCTCGGTCTCCCCGACAGACACAATCAAGCCGCCGCCACGGTCACCGGCACACCATTCAACGCCGCGTTCCCCGACAACTCGTCGAGCTGACATTCATCGGTCAGGTCATTGGCGCTGGAGCCGGGCTGGCTACTGGCGATCGTCATCTGCACGCCCGGGCGTGCATGGCCCCAACCGTGTGGGAGGCTGACCACGCCTTTCATCATCTCCAGGCTGGCGACCACTTCAACTTCGATCACGCCGACTCGCGAACTGACCCGCACGCGCTGCCCATCGCCGAGCCCCCGGCTGGCCAGGTCGTCCGGGTGCATCAACAATTGATGGCGCGGCTTGCCCTTCACCAGGCGGTGGTAGTTGTGCATCCACGAGTTGTTGCTGCGCACATGGCGACGACCAATCATCAACAATTCATCGGCGGCCGGTGCTTGCAGTGCGGCGAAGCGCGCCAGGTCGGCAAGGATGACAGCGGGCGCAGCCTGGACTCGCTGGTTGGCGGTTTTCAGACGCGCGGCCAGATTGGATTTGAGCGCGCCCAGATCGACGCCATGCGGGTGATCGAACAGCGTTGCGAGCGAAAGCTTGTGTTCAGAGGCATCACCATAAAGCCCCATCCGCAGACCACGATCGATCATCTGCGCCGGTGGAATGGTCGGTTTCAGTTCCTTGCCGGTCTTCGCCGCAAAGGCCTGGGCCAGGCCGACAAAGATCTCCCAGTCATGCAACGCGCCTTCGGGTTTGCCCAGGATCGCCCGGTTGAAACGGGTCACGTTGCGCACCGCAAACATATTGAACGTGGTGTCGTAGTGATCGTTTTCCAGCGCCGAGGTCGACGGCAGGATCAAGTCGGCATAGCGCGTGGTTTCGTTGATGTACAGGTCAATGCTGACCATGAACTCCAGGCCGTCCAGCGCTTGTTCCAGTTGCCGGCCATTGGGTGTGGACAGCACCGGATTTCCGGCCACGGTGATCAGCGCACGAACCTGCCCTTCCCCACCCGTCAGCATCTCTTCCGCCAGGGCCGACACCGGCAACTCGCCGCCGTACTCGGGACGCCCGGACACCCGGCTCTGCCACAGATTGAAATGCCCGCCCGACGTCGAGGCCACCAGGTCCACCGCCGGTTCGGTGCACAACGCACCGCCGACGCGGTCGAGGTTGCCGGTGACCAGGTTGATCAATTGCACCAGCCAATGGCACAGCGTGCCGAAGGCCTGGGTCGACACGCCCATCCGGCCATAGCAGACCGCGGTCGGCGCTGCGGCGAAATCCCGGGCCAGTTGGCGAATCTGCTCTGCCGGTACCGCACACAAAGGGCTCATGGTGTCGGCGGTGAATGTAGCGATCGCCTGACGGACTTCATCCAGACCGTCCACTGGCAAATGACTGTCGCGGGTCAGGCCCTCAGCGAACAACGTATTGAGCAACCCGAACAACAACGCCGCATCGCCACCGGGGCGCACGAACAGATGCTGATCGGCAATCGCAGCCGTTTCACTGCGGCGCGGATCAACCACCACCACTTTGCCGCCCCGGGCCTGAATTGCCTTCAGGCGCTTCTCCACGTCCGGCACCGTCATGATGCTGCCGTTGGAGGCCAGAGGGTTGCCGCCGAGTATCAGCATGAAATCTGTGTGATCGATGTCCGGGATCGGCAACAGCAAGCCGTGGCCGTACATCAAATGGCTGGTCAGGTGATGAGGCAATTGATCGACCGAGGTCGCGGAAAACCGGTTGCGGGTTTTCAGCAGGCCCAGGAAGTAATTGCTGTGGGTCATCAACCCATAGTTGTGCACGCTGGGGTTGCCTTGATAGACCGCCACCGCGTTCTGCCCGTGATGCTCCTGAATGGCCGCCAGACGTTCAGCGACCAGATTGAACGCGTCGTCCCACTCGATAGGCTGCCATTCGCTGCCCACGCGCAGCATCGGCTGACGCAGGCGATCCGGATCGTTCTGAATGTCCTGCAAGGCAACCGCCTTGGGGCAGATGTGCCCACGGCTGAACGTATCCAGCGGATCGCCTTTGATTGAGGTGATCTGCACGCCGCTGTTTTCGACCTCGGTGGTTTCGATGGTCAGGCCGCAGATGGCTTCACACAGGTGGCAAGCACGGTGATGGAGAGTCTTGGTCATGGCCAGTCTCTGTTTTGTTCTGGGCGGGCAATATCGGCCGCGGGAACAAAACTATGGCGCGTGACCCGCTACGGCGCCAGCGACGTTCGTCTTGTGAATCGGCGACCATCAGGCCAGCCGATGACCGCGCACGATCAATTCGGCGGCAGCCCGGGCGGAGCGTGCAACTGGATCTCTTGTATGGTTTCGATCTGTTCCTGGGCGACATGTACGCCGGTGAGCTCGCCGATCAGTCGCCAGTGTTCGTCGAGCCCGGTGCTGATGGTTGCCATGCGGTCGATCATGCGTCGACCGGCCGCCTTGGTCACTTCGTCGTCACTGCGCATCAATTCGAAGGACATCGACGTCATGGAAGCGGTGAGGTGGGTCAGAGAACGGGCCGTGAGGCCAAGTAAATCCATTAACAGCTGTTCTTTCGATTCCATTCCGAAGGCTTCCTGCATCATTCGTGAGTTAGTTATAACCCAGCACTTTGCATTAGCAAATGTTTCATCCTGGACAGTGACAGCCGGAACCGTGAATAACCGACAAGGCACGAGCGACTTTGTCAAAACATGCGTCCGACATGGCGGACACACCCCATGAAATCTCACTGAGGCTGAGAAATCTTCGACGCCTTCTTTTTAAGAGGTGAGGTCAATGCCGTCCATATTCCCCCGACAGCGAGCCAGAGCATGACGCCGGACCCGATCAGGATGATAGCTTTCTGGTTTGCGAGGATGCCCAGTTGATGAGGCTCGGCTTGATAGACCTGCAAAGCAATATCAATGACGCTCACCACGGTGAACCATGCGACCACCAGGGCAGCTCCATGCTTCAGGTCGGGCGTCGATCGGGCGAGTAGCGAAGCCCCCAGATAGATTCCAATTGCAACCAATCCCCCCATTACCAAAAACTGGGTCGAATCAATCTGCAATCGCGTCATCCTTGAAATTCTTCACGCCGATAAAAGCGCCGAAGATAGCACCCACCACTGCGCTCGGAACGCCAGGGTAAATCGTGCTTGCGATTATCGCGAAGCCCATGACTGTAGAAATCACTGCCATATCGAACGCCGGTGAAACACGACGAAGACGTGTCAGGCCAGTGTGTCCTGTTTTATTGATCGCCATTCAGCGCTCCCTCCCTGGGAGTGTTTGATTTTACTCAGTCGAGAATCCGCAACGGGGCAGATATTACCTGAGCGCAACCCGATACCCGGCACCTGAAAACGTAACAGTAAACAACGTCGCGACAGTAAAAGTGGCGATTAACGCCGCGCCGCTGTGGACAGAGAGCTGTGTTCAACGGGCCTGACACGCTTTGCCGGATAGCGCGCCAGGCACGGCATTTATTGCAATCGGGCTTGGGCACCGTGTACAAATGCTGCTCTCGACCTGCGCAACATGGATCAGCGCCACAGCGCATACGTCGAACGGTTGTATAGCCTGAAACATGCTGGAAGCCGTAAAAATAGCCACCTATTGGAAAAACGCGACATTTAATGTCAAGATCGCGCCTTCCCCTATTTCGTCGCCCCGTGCGGCTTACGCCGCAGGTCTCGCCCGTTTTTCAGTTAAACAAGGCTTTGAGTATCTGCGGTCTGTTGCAAAAAGGTAGTCAATGATGAGCGCAAGGCACTTTCTCTCCCTGATGGATTGCACGCCCGAAGAGCTGGTCAGCGTGATCCGTCGAGGCGTTGAGCTCAAGGACCTGCGTAACCGCGGCGTACTGTTCGAGCCTCTGAAAAACCGCGTACTCGGGATGATTTTCGAGAAATCCTCGACCCGCACCCGTATCTCCTTCGAAGCCGGCATGATCCAGCTCGGTGGCCAGGCCATTTTCCTGTCGCCACGCGACACGCAACTGGGCCGTGGCGAGCCGATCGGCGACGCTGCCATTGTCATGTCGAGCATGCTCGATGCGGTGATGATCCGTACGTTTTCCCACAGCACGCTGACTGAATTCGCCGCCAATTCGCGCGTCCCGCTGATCAACGGTCTGTCCGATGACCTGCACCCGTGCCAGTTGCTGGCCGACATGCAAACCTTCCTCGAACATCGCGGCTCGATCCAGGGCAAGACCGTGGCCTGGATCGGCGACGGCAACAACATGTGCAACAGCTATATAGAAGCGGCGATCCAGTTCGACTTCCAGTTGCGCATCGCCTGCCCTGAAGGTTTTGAACCCAACCCGCAATTCCTGGACAAGGCCGGTGATCGCGTGACCATCGTCCGCGATCCGAAGGAGGCTGTGCGCGGCGCCCATCTGGTGAGCACCGACGTCTGGACCTCCATGGGCCAGGAAGAAGAAACCGCCAAGCGCCTGAAGCTGTTCGCGCCGTACCAGGTCACCCGCGCCCTGCTCGACCTGGCGGCCGAAGATGTGCTGTTCATGCACTGCCTGCCGGCCCACCGTGGCGAGGAAATCAGCCTCGACGTACTCGATGACAAGCGCTCCGTCGCCTGGGATCAAGCGGAAAACCGTCTTCACGCACAAAAGGCCCTGCTCGAGTTTCTCGTCCCGCCTTCGTACCATCACGCATGAGCCATCCATTACTGCTTAACCTGCGCAACCTCGCCTGCGGCTATCAAGACCAGCGAGTGGTGCAGAACCTCAACCTGCATTTGAATGCCGGCGATATCGGTTGCCTGCTGGGCTCTTCGGGCTGTGGCAAGACGACGACCCTGCGGGCGATTGCCGGTTTTGAACCGGTGCACGAAGGCGAAATCACCTTGGCGGGTGAGACCATTTCCCGCGCCGGTTTCACCCTCGCCCCGGAGAAACGCCGGATCGGCATGGTGTTCCAGGACTACGCGCTGTTTCCGCATTTGAGCGTGGCCGAGAACATCGCCTTCGGGATCCGTAAGCACCCGCAAAAGGATCGCGTCACCGAAGAACTGCTGGAACTGGTCAATCTGAAAAACCTTGGCAAGCGCTTCCCGCATGAGTTGTCCGGTGGCCAGCAACAGCGTGTCGCACTGGCCCGCGCACTGGCGCCGGAACCGCAATTGCTGTTGCTCGACGAACCGTTCTCCAACCTCGATGGCGAACTGCGGCGCAAGCTCAGCCATGAGGTGCGCGACATTCTCAAGGCCCGTGGCACCAGCGCGATTCTGGTGACCCACGACCAGGAAGAAGCCTTCGCAGTGAGCGATCACGTCGGGGTGTTCAAGGAAGGCCGGCTGGAACAATGGGACACGCCCTACAACCTGTATCACGAACCGCTGACGCCTTATGTGGCCAGCTTCATTGGCCAGGGTTATTTCATCCGCGGCCAGTTGAGCAGCCCGGAGTCGGTGCAGACCGAACTGGGTGAGTTGCGCGGCAATCGTGCCTATACCTGGCCAGTGGGCGGCGCGGTGGACGTGTTGCTGCGCCCGGACGACATTGTTTATGCGCCCGACAGCGGTTTGAAGGCGCGGATTGTCGGCAAGTCCTTCCAGGGTGCGTCGACGTTGTATCGTTTGCAGCTGCCGACCGGTGCGCAGCTGGAGTCGATCTTCCCGAGCCATGTTGATCATCTGGTGGGTGCCGAGGTGGGTATTCGAGTCGCGGCTGAACACCTTGTATTGTTCCAGGCATCAGGCAGCACGGCCGCGCAGATTCCGACTGTAGAGTCCGGTGTCCGCCGCTACGCCACCGCCAGCTGATTCAGAAACCTGTAGGAGCGAGGCTTGCCCGCGAAGGCGTCGTGTCAGTCGAAACCTTCTTTGGCAGGCCTGACGCCTTCGCAGGCAAGCCTCGCTCCTACAGAAATCAACCGAAAATCAGAAAATCATCCGAGCATCAGCGTTCCGCTCGCAACCAGCGTCGCCTTCCCGCCAATCTTCACCCGATCCCCTTCCAGCCTGCAGAACAACTCCCCGCCTCGCTTCGAGCACTGATATGCCGTGAGGCTCGACTTGCCCAAACGCTTTGACCAATACGGAATCAAACTGCAATGGGTCGAACCCGTCACCGGGTCTTCATTGATACCAATCGCCGGGGCGAAGTAACGCGACACAAAATCATGCTTGCTGCCCTTGGCGGTGACGATCGCGCCCGGCCACGGCAGTTTACCCAGGGCAACCATGTCTGGCTGACAGTCGAGCACAGCCTGCTCTGATTCCAGCACCACGAACAATTCATTTGAACCCAGCACATCGACCACTTCGACGCCCAAGGCGCGTTCGACATCCAGAGTCACGCCCACTTCAGAGGGCACGATGGCCGGGAAATCCAGCCACAAGCGCCCACCCTCACGGCTCACACTCAACGGGCCGGACTTGCAGATGAAGTCCAGGCGCTCGACCGGTTCCTTATAGATTTCAAACAGAACATAAGCGCTGGCCAAGGTCGCATGACCGCACAACGGCACCTCAGTGGTCGGGGTAAACCAGCGAATGTGCCAGCCCTGCCCTTCGCGCACCACGAAGGCTGTTTCGGCGAGGTTGTGCTCGGCGGCGATTTTCTGCATCAACTCATCGGCGAGCCAGGCTTCGAGCCGATACACCATCGCCGGGTTGCCACTGAACGGGCGATCACTGAACGCATCGACCTGATGAAATTCAAGCTGCATAACCTTCTCCCTGATTCAGACGCGGCCGATATCGGCGAACCTGGCCTGAGTGTGTTCTGCCAGCACGGCCGGCGCCAATTCCACTTCCAGACCGCGTCGACCGGCGCTGACGAAAATGGTCGCAAAGGGCTGAGCGGAATTATCGATGAAGGTGCGCAAACGCTTCTTCTGCCCCAACGGACTGATCCCACCCAACAGATAACCCGTTGCTCTTTGCGCAGCGGCAGGGTCGGCCATTTCGACTTTTTTCACCCCCGCCGCGTGAGCCAGATGCTTCAAGTCCAGACTTCCGACGACCGGCACCACGGCTACCAGCAATTCACCTTTCTCACTGGCCGCCAGCAGGGTCTTGAACACTTGCGCCGGATCCAGTCCCAGCTTCTCCGCGGCCTCCAGCCCATAAGACGCAGCCTTCGGATCATGTTCATAACTGTGCACGCGATGTTCGGCTCGAACTTTTTTCAACAAATCCAATGCGGGGGTCATGGCAGCTCCAGACTGGGCGGCAGTAGAAAAATCCTGCGCTGGATTCTAGGACATTGATCGGCAAAAGGCTCTATTGCGCCACTGTTTCAAAGGCTTGGCAGCGTCACCTGCCGCTCGTCCGCACCCGGCCCGCTACGTGAACGATACGATCATTCACGTGACTAATAGTTGAATTGTGACTGATGGTTCACTTTCGACCTTTGACAGCAGCGTTTCTTGTCTATATTTTTTCGAATCTGAATACTGTACGAATGTGTCATCGCAGCACCCCAGCAGCAGGCCGAGAACAGGATGGGGATTCTGCCTCGGTGGAAAACGCGCTTTGGCCATGATGAAAGAAGCGCCAGACAACAACAAAAACGAGGTTTTCAATGACAACTGCTTTACAACAACCGTCGCTCTCAAGCCAATGCATGGCCGAGTTTCTGGGCACTGCACTGCTTATCTTTTTCGGCACCGGTTGTGTTGCCGCGCTCAAGGTCGCGGGTGCCAGCTTTGGCCTGTGGGAAATCAGCATCATCTGGGGCGTCGGCGTGAGCATGGCGATCTACCTGACCGCCGGAGTTTCCGGGGCCCACCTCAATCCTGCCGTGAGCATTGCCCTGAGCATTTTCGCTGACTTCGAAAAACGAAAACTGCCGTTTTATATCCTCTCTCAAATTGCTGGCGCGTTCTGCGGGGCATTTTTGGTCTACACGCTGTACAGCAATTTATTCTTCGATTTCGAACAAACCCACCATATGGTTCGTGGCACCCAGGCCAGCCTCGAATTGGCGTCGGTGTTCTCCACCTTCCCCAACCCGGCTTTGTCCACCGCTCAGGCGTTCCTGGTTGAAGTGATCATCACCGCCATCCTGATGGGCGTAATCATGTCCCTGACCGACGACAACAATGGTCTGCCAAAGGGGCCGCTGGCACCGCTGCTGATCGGCTTGCTGATCGCCGTGATTGGCAGCTCGATGGGCCCGCTCACCGGTTTTGCGATGAACCCGGCGCGTGATTTCGGTCCGAAGCTGATGACTTTCTTCACAGGCTGGGGTGAAATTTCCCTCACCGGCGGCCGCGATATTCCGTATTTCCTGATTCCGATTTTTGCACCGATTGTCGGTGCCTGCCTCGGCGCTGCCGCGTATCGCGGGCTGATTGCCCGTCATCTGCCCAGCGCCCTACCTGTTACAAAGGACGCAACACCGGCCATTGACGGCAAACCAAGAACTTCTTGATACCGTAGGCGCGTGATCCTGCCATTTGATCTCGCGCCGGACCTTTCCCCCTTTTTTCGTCCAAGGCAATCGACATGACCGACATTCAGAATAAGAACTACATCATTGCCCTCGATCAGGGTACAACCAGCTCCCGCGCGATCATTTTCGATCGTGACGCGAACGTGGTCTGCACCGCCCAGCGTGAATTCGTCCAGCATTACCCGCAAGCCGGTTGGGTCGAACACGACCCGATGGAAATCTTCGCCACCCAAAGCGCCGTGATGGTCGAGGCCCTGGCGCAAGCCGGCCTGCATCACGACCAGGTCGCGGCCATCGGCATCACCAACCAGCGCGAAACCACCGTGGTCTGGGACAAGACCACCGGCCGCCCGATCTACAACGCGATCGTCTGGCAGTGCCGCCGCAGCACCGAGATCTGCCAGCAGCTCAAGCGCGATGGCCACGAGCAATACATCAGCGAAACCACCGGACTGGTCACCGACCCGTACTTCTCCGGCACCAAACTCAAGTGGATCCTCGACAACGTCGAAGGCAGCCGCGAGCGTGCGCGCAAAGGCGAACTGCTGTTCGGCACCGTCGACAGCTGGCTGATCTGGAAATTTACCGGCGGCAAGGTGCACGTCACCGACTACACCAACGCCTCGCGCACCATGCTCTTCAACATCCACACGCTTGAGTGGGACGCGAAGATGCTGGAGGTGCTGGATATTCCGCGCGAGATGCTGCCGGAAGTTAAATCCTCTTCGGAAATCTACGGCCACACCAAAAGCGGCATCGCCATCGGCGGTATCGCCGGCGACCAGCAAGCGGCGCTCTTCGGCCAGATGTGCGTCGAGCCCGGCCAGGCGAAAAACACCTACGGCACCGGCTGCTTCCTGCTGATGAACACCGGCGACAAAGCCGTGAAGTCCAAGCACGGCATGCTCACCACCATCGCTTGCGGCCCACGTGGCGAAGTGGCTTACGCACTGGAAGGCGCCGTGTTCAACGGTGGTTCGACTGTTCAGTGGCTGCGTGACGAACTGAAGATCATCAACGACGCCCACGACACCGAATACTTCGCCAACAAGGTCAAGGACAGCAACGGTGTGTACCTGGTGCCGGCCTTTACTGGTCTGGGCGCGCCGTACTGGGACCCGTATGCCCGTGGTGCCCTGTTCGGCCTGACCCGCGGTGTGCGCGTGGATCACATCATTCGCGCCGCGCTGGAGTCGATTGCCTACCAGACCCGCGACGTACTCGACGCCATGCAACAGGATTCCGGCGAACGCCTGAAATCCCTGCGCGTGGACGGCGGCGCGGTCGCCAACAACTTCCTGATGCAGTTCCAGGCCGACATCCTCGGCACTCAGGTCGAGCGTCCGCAAATGCGCGAAACCACTGCACTGGGCGCCGCGTACCTGGCCGGCCTGGCGTGCGGCTTCTGGGGCAGCCTGGATGAGTTGCGCGGCAAGGCGGTGATCGAACGCGAATTCGAACCGACCCTGGACGAAACCGCCAAGGAAAAACTCTACGCTGGCTGGAAAAAAGCCGTCAGCCGCACCCGCGACTGGGAACCGCATGAAGGCGCTGAATAAGCCAACAGCAGGGTTGTAACTGGTCGGGAGCAGATTCCTGCGGCATCATGGGCAAATTTTGCACGGCAGCCAAAGGAAGCCCCATGAATCTGCCTCCCCGTCAGCAGCAAATCCTCGAACTGGTCCGCGAACGCGGCTATGTCAGCATCGAGGAAATGGCTACGCTGTTCGTCGTTACACCGCAAACCATCCGCCGCGATATCAATCAGCTTGCGGAAGCCAATTTGTTGCGTCGCTACCACGGCGGCGCAGCCTACGATTCCAGTGTCGAAAACACCGCCTACGCCATGCGTGCCGACCAGATGCGCGATGAGAAGCAGCGTATCGGTGAAGCCATTGCGGCGCAGATCCCGGATCACGCCTCGCTGTTCATCAATATCGGCACCACCACCGAATCGATTGCCCGGGCGCTGCTCAATCACAATCACCTGAAAATCATCACCAACAACCTGCACGTGGCCTCGATGCTCAGCGCCAAGGACGACTTCGACGTTCTGCTGACCGGTGGCAATGTGCGGCGCGATGGCGGTGTGGTCGGTCAGGCGAGCGTCGACTTTATTAACCAGTTCAAGGTCGACTTTGCCTTGGTCGGCATCAGCGGTATCGATGAAGACGGCAGCCTGCTGGACTTCGATTACCAGGAAGTGCGGGTGTCGCAGGCGATCATCGCCAATGCCCGGAAGGTGATTCTCGCGGCTGACTCCAGCAAATTCGGGCGCAACGCCATGATTCGTCTGGGGCCGATCAGCTTGATTGATTGCCTGGTGACCGATCAGCAGCCTGTGCCGGCGCTGGCGCAGTTGTTGAGTCAGCACAAGATTCGACTGGAAGTCGTTTAACCGCGAGGACGGTTAAACAACCTGTAGGAGCCAGGCTTGCCGGCGAAGGCACCCTTGAATACGCCTTCGCCGGCAAGCCTGGCTCCTACAACAGCACGCGCCACTTCCCCTCCTCTGCATGTCTAATGTTCGTAAATTTTCCTTTCCCGGCCCTTCGATCAGTATTTTCAATCGAAGTTGACTGGCTGTGGGCGGTTTAATGGGCTACTATTTTCGCAAATGAACATTAATGTTCGTATTCCAATACAGAAAATCAAAAGAGCCCGAGGCCAGCCGATGCCCACTTCTACCTTGCCTACGCCCCCTCTCGCTGAGGTCTACGACATCGCCGTCATCGGTGGTGGGATCAATGGCGTGGGGATCGCAGCGGATGCCGCCGGTCGCGGCCTCTCGGTGTTCCTTTGCGAAAAGGATGACCTGGCCAGCCACACGTCGTCAGCCAGCAGCAAGCTGATCCACGGCGGCCTGCGCTACCTCGAACATTACGAATTTCGCCTGGTGCGCGAAGCCCTCGCCGAACGCGAAGTGCTGCTGGCCAAGGCGCCGCACATCGTCAAGCAAATGCGCTTCGTGCTGCCGCACCGTCCGCACCTGCGTCCGGCCTGGATGATCCGCGCCGGCCTGTTCCTGTATGACCACCTCGGCAAGCGGGAAAAACTCGAAGGCTCGAAAAGCCTGAAGTTCGGTCCGGACAGCCCGCTGAAAAGCGAAATCACCAAAGGCTTCGAATACTCCGATTGCTGGGTCGACGATGCGCGTCTGGTGGTGTTGAACGCCATGGCGGCCCGCGAGAAAGGCGCCCACGTTCACACTCAGACCCGTTGCGTCAGCGCCCGTCGCACCAAGGGTTTGTGGCATCTGCACCTGGAACGCGCGGATGGCAGCCTGTTTTCGATCCGCGCCAAAGCGCTGGTGAACGCCGCCGGCCCATGGGTCGCCAAGTTCATCCGTGACGACCTGAAGATGGAATCGCCGTACGGCATTCGCCTGATCCAGGGCAGTCACCTGATCGTGCCGAAACTGTACGAAGGCGAACACGCGCACATTCTGCAAAACGAAGATCAGCGCATCGTCTTCACTATTCCGTACTTGAACCACTTCACCCTGATCGGCACCACCGACCGCGAGTACACCGGCGATCCGGCCAAAGTGGCGATCACCGAAGGCGAAACCGATTACCTGCTGAAAGTGGTTAACGCCCACTTCAAGAAGCGGATCAGCCGCGACGATATCCTGCACAGCTATTCCGGCGTTCGTCCGCTGTGCAACGACGAATCCGACAACCCGTCGGCCGTCACCCGCGACTACACCCTGGCACTGTCTGGCACGGGCGAAGAAGCACCGTTGCTGTCGGTGTTCGGCGGCAAGCTGACCACCTACCGCAAACTGGCCGAGTCGGCGCTGGCACAACTGGCGCCGTACTTCACGCACATCAAGCCAACCTGGACCGTCAGTGCGACCCTGCCGGGCGGCGAAGACATGACCACCCCGCAGGCGTTGAGCTCGCTGATTCGCGACAAGTTCGACTGGGTGCCAACCGAAATTTCCCGCCGCTGGGCCACCACCTATGGCAGCCGTACCTGGCGCATGCTGGAAGGCGTGCAGAACCTGAGCGATCTGGGCGAACACATCGGCGGCGGTCTCTACACCCGCGAAGTCGATTACCTGTGCAGCGAAGAATGGGCAACAACCGCCCATGACATTCTGTGGCGCCGCAGCAAGCTGGGCTTGTTCACCACCCCGGCGGAACAGCAGAAACTGGCGGACTACCTGAGCAAGGTCGAGCAGAACCGCAGCAAGATCGAAGCGGCCTGATCGGCAATCCGGTTAGAGCGAAGCCCCTGAATCGAAAGGTTCAGGGGCTTTTTGCATCCGGAGAATGCCCGCAAATCCCCTGTGGGAGCGGGCTTGCTCGCGAAAGCGGTCTGTCAGTCACGAATCTGTTGGATGCAAGTCCGTCTTCGCGAGCAAGCCCGCTCCCACAGAGATAGGCGCAACTCACAATATTGCATTCGGTTTTCCGAACGCGACCTGTCGGTCGATTCGGTTAACCGGATTATCCTTCGTCAAATTTATCGCCATAAATATTTAATCCCCTTATAAATCAATAAGATGATCTATATCGCCTGGCCTGGCACGAGTCATGCTCTACACTCTTGGACGAATGCCTGATGCACCCCACTTCAGGAGCCGTCAGGCATTCGAAGCACAAAAGGGCCGATGAACTGGCTCCATAAAAAAAACAATGTCGAGGAAAATTTGATGCGCATCGTTCCCCATATCCTGGGCGCAGCCATTGCTGCCGCTCTGATTAGCACTCCAGTTTTCGCTGCCGAACTCACTGGCACACTGAAGAAGATCAAAGAGTCCGGTGTGATCACCCTCGGGCATCGTGACGCTTCCATCCCGTTTTCCTATATCGCGGATGCTTCCGGCAAACCGGTCGGCTACTCCCACGATATCCAGCTGAAAATCGTCGAAGCCATCAAGAAAGACCTGGACATGCCCAACCTCCAGGTCAAATACAACCTCGTGACCTCGCAAACCCGTATCCCGCTGGTGCAAAACGGCACCGTGGACGTCGAGTGCGGCTCCACCACCAACAACGTAGAACGTCAGCAGCAAGTTGACTTCTCTGTCGGCATCTTCGAAATCGGTACGCGTCTTCTCTCCAAGAAAGACTCCACGTACAAGAATTTCGACGACCTGAAAGGCAAGAACGTCGTGACCACCGCAGGCACCACGTCCGAGCGCATCCTCAAGTCGATGAACGCCGACAAGCAGATGGGCATGAACGTCATCTCCGCCAAAGACCACGGCGAATCCTTCCAGATGCTGGAATCGGGCCGTGCCGTCGCATTCATGATGGACGACGCGCTGCTGGCCGGTGAAGCGGCCAAGGCCAAGAAAGCGACTGACTGGGAAGTGACCGGTGATCCGCAGTCCTACGAAATCTACGGCTGCATGGTTCGCAAGGGCGATGCCCCGTTCAAGAAAGCCGTGGACGACGCGATCGTGGCGACCTACAAGTCGGGCGAGATCAACAAGATCTACGACAAATGGTTCATGTCGCCAATCCCGCCAAAGGGCTTGAACCTGAACTTCCCGATGAGCGACGAGCTCAAGGCCCTGATCGCCAATCCGACCGACAAAGCGGCTGACGACAAGAAGTCCTGATTTCTGACTAACCTTATCTCCTGAGAGGGCCTTCGCCCTTTCAGGAGGTTGTCACTCCCTGCTGGCATTTTTGGAAACACTCGAACCGGTGGCTGTCGAGCCGCTCGTGTGTGCCTGATCTTCAAGTTCAGGCGGGAACGGAGCTTCCCCAGGCGGGCACTTGTACATTGATCGATCCGAGGGGAGACCCTAATGAATTACAACTGGGACTGGGGCGTATTCTTCAGGTCCACCGGCGTTGGCAGCGAGACTTATCTCGACTGGTACATCTCCGGTTTGGGCTGGACCATCGCCATCGCCGTCGTGGCCTGGATCATTGCCCTGCTATTGGGCTCGATTCTGGGTGTCATGCGCACCGTGCCGAATCGCATCGTGTCCGGCATCGCGACCTGCTACGTCGAACTCTTCCGTAATGTGCCGCTGCTGGTTCAGCTGTTCATCTGGTACTTCCTGGTGCCCGATCTGCTGCCGCAAAACCTGCAGGACTGGTACAAACAGGACCTCAACCCGACCACCTCGGCCTACCTGAGCGTTGTCGTGTGCCTGGGCCTGTTCACCGCCGCCCGCGTGTGCGAACAAGTGCGAACCGGCATCCAGGCGCTGCCTCGCGGCCAGGAAGCTGCCGCGCGTGCCATGGGCTTCAAGCTGCCGCAGATCTACTGGAATGTGCTGCTGCCCCAGGCCTACCGGATCATCATTCCGCCGCTCACCTCCGAATTCCTGAACGTGTTCAAGAACTCCTCCGTGGCGTCGCTGATCGGCCTGATGGAGCTGCTCGCGCAGACCAAACAGACCGCCGAGTTCTCCGCCAACCTGTTCGAAGCCTTCACCTTGGCGACCCTGATCTACTTCACCCTGAACATGAGCCTGATGTTGCTGATGCGCGGCGTCGAGAAGAAAGTAGCCGTACCGGGCCTGATCTCCGTAGGGGGTAAATGATGGAATTCGACTTCTCGGGCATCATCCCGTCCCTGCCGGGCCTCTGGAACGGCATGGTCATGACCCTGCAACTGATGGTGTTGGGCGTCGTCGGCGGGATCATCCTCGGCACGATCCTGGCCCTGATGCGCCTGTCCCACAGCAAGCTGCTGTCGAACATCGCAGGCGCCTACGTCAACTACTTCCGTTCGATTCCATTGCTGCTGGTCATCACCTGGTTCTACCTGGCGGTGCCGTTCGTGCTGCGCTGGATCACCGGCGAAGACACCCCGATCGGCGCATTCGCCTCCTGCATCGTGGCTTTCATGATGTTCGAAGCGGCGTACTTCTGCGAAATCGTCCGGGCCGGTGTGCAGTCGATTCCCAAGGGCCAGATGGGCGCTGCCCAGGCTTTGGGCATGACGTACGGCCAGATGATGCGTTTGATCATCCTGCCGCAAGCGTTCCGCAAGATGACCCCACTGTTGCTGCAACAGAGCATCATCCTGTTCCAGGACACTTCGCTGGTCTACGCGGTCGGTCTGGTGGACTTCCTCAATGCCTCGCGTGCCAGTGGCGACATCATCGGTCGCTCCAATGAGTTCCTGATCTTTGCAGGTCTCACGTACTTCACAATCAGCTTTGCCGCCTCGCTGCTGGTCAAGCGTCTGCAAAAAAGGTTTGCCGTATGATCTCTATCAAGAATGTCAACAAGTGGTATGGCGACTTCCAGGTACTGACTGACTGCAGCACCGAGGTCAAAAAAGGCGAAGTGATCGTGGTGTGCGGGCCGTCCGGTTCCGGCAAATCCACCCTGATCAAATGCGTCAACGCCCTGGAACCGTTCCAGAAAGGCGACGTGGTGGTCGATGGCACGTCCATCGCCGACCCGAAGACCGACCTGCCGAAACTGCGCTCGCGCGTGGGCATGGTGTTCCAGCATTTCGAACTGTTCCCGCACCTGACCATCACCGAAAACCTGACCATCGCGCAGATCAAGGTGCTGGGTCGCAGCAAGGACGAAGCCACCAAGAAAGGCCTGCAACTGCTTGAGCGCGTAGGCCTCTCGGCTCACGCCCACAAGCACCCGGGTCAACTCTCCGGTGGCCAGCAACAGCGTGTGGCGATTGCCCGTGCGCTGGCGATGGACCCGATCGTCATGCTGTTCGACGAACCGACCTCGGCGCTGGACCCTGAAATGGTCAACGAAGTGCTCGACGTGATGGTGCAACTGGCCCACGAAGGCATGACCATGATGTGCGTGACCCACGAAATGGGCTTCGCCCGCAAAGTGGCGGATCGCGTGATCTTCATGGACGCCGGCAAAATCATCGAAGACTGCAAGAAAGAGGACTTCTTCGGCGACATCAGCCACCGCGCCGAGCGTACACAGCATTTCCTTAACAAGATTCTGCAGCACTAAGAAAGACACCGCTCCCCAATTGTGGGAGCGGGCTTGCTCGCGAAGGGGCCATTACATTCAGCAATGATGTTGGCTGACCCACCGCTTTCGCGAGCAAGCCCGCTCCCACACTGGATCGGTGGTGGCTTGGAGATTTGTGTTGTGGTTGACCCAAGGCATCTGTGATGAAATGCGACCCCACTCTCTATCGCGCCGCGCCGCCATCACTCGCCGTGAAACCCCGTCTGATTCGCCATCTGTTCCTGCCGCCGCTGGTCATCGCCCTGATGATCGGATTGGGTTACCTCGGCTTCTGGGTCAGTGAGCACTACGGGATTCGCAGCCTCAGCGAGAACGGCCAGCGTCAGCTCGAACTGCACGCCCGCGCCGTCGAGAGCGAGATCAGCAAGTACACCTACCTCCCCAGCCTGCTGGAACTTGAATCCAGTGTTTCAAAACTGCTGGCCGACCCTTCACCGGAACACCGGCAGACGGTCAACGACTACCTCGAAGGCCTGAACCGGCGCAGCCGCAGTCGGGCCATCTACGTGATGGACACCACTGGCCGCGTCATGGCCACCAGCAACTGGCGCGATGTCGACAGTTACCTGGGTGAAGACCTGTCCTTTCGCGCCTATTTCCAGAACGCCGTGCGCGGCCAGCCCGGGCGCTTCTACGGCATCGGCAGCACCAACGGCGAACCCGGTTACTACCTGGCCCATGGCCTGGAAGAACACGGCAAGATTATCGGCGTCGCGGTGGTCAAAGTCCGCCTCGAAGCCATGGAAGAACGCTGGCAGCGTGCACGCCTCGAAGCCTTCGTCAGCGACGAAAACGGCATCATCATTCTCTCCAGCGATCCGGCGCGGCGGCTGAAGTCGGTTGTGCCGTTGAGCGACGAAACCAAGGAAAAACTCGCCCGCAGCCTGCAGTACTACTGGTTCCCGCTGAACGAACTGCAACCGCTGGCCCGGGAACAACTGGCCGAAGGCGAGGAGAAACTGACCTTCCCTGCCAACAGTGAAGTGGAGTCCGACGAAGAGGACATCAGCTACCTCTCGCAAACCCGCCCCTTGAGCGACACCCCGTGGAATTTCACCCTGCTCACGCCGTTGCAGGATTTGCGTCGCGAGGCGATCAATCAGGGGATTCTGGTGGCGGTGGCGTTTGCCCTGGTGGCGTTCCTGCTGATTGCCTGGAACGAGCGGCGCAAGGTGATCTCCACCCGCCTCGCCGCCCGTGAAGCCCTGCAGGAAGCCAACAATCAACTGGAGCGTCGGATTACCGAACGCACTACCGACCTGCGTGCCAGCAACGAACGGCTCAAGGGCCAGATCCGCGAACGGCGTCAGGCCGAAGAGACGTTGCGCCGCGCTCAGGATGAACTGGTGCAGGCCGGCAAACTCGCCGCCATCGGCCAGATGTCGACCAGCATCGCCCACGAACTGAACCAGCCGCTGGCGGCGTTGCGCACCTTGTCCGGCAACACCGTGCGCTTTCTCGAGCGCGGTCAACTGGACGTGGCCAGCACCAACCTCAAGACCATCAACGAATTGATCGACCGCATGGGCCGGATCACCGCCAGCCTGCGTTCCTTCGCCCGCCGCGGTGACGACAAAGGCCAGGCCTGCCTCGGCAAGGCCGTGGACGCCGCGTTGCAACTGCTGGGTGGGCGAGTCGAAAGCGTCCATCTGACAGTTCATCGCGAATTCGATGACAGGCAGGTGCTGATCGACCAGACCCGCCTCGAACAGATCCTGGTCAACCTGATCGGCAACGCCCTCGACGCCATGCAGGCGCAACCGTTGCCGGAGTTGTGGCTGGAAGGCGAGGAATTCGACGGCAAATATCGCCTGCGCGTACGCGATAACGGCCACGGCATCGACGCCGAAGCGCGCAAGCATTTGTTCGAACCGTTTTTCACCACCAAACCCGGCGAACAAGGCCTGGGCCTCGGCCTGACCCTGTCCGCCAGCCTGGCCGCCGCCACCGGCGGGCATCTGGGTGTCGAACACCCGGCCAGCGGTGGCACCACCTTCGTCCTCAGTTTACCGTTGGTAAGCCCCACTCACGCCGAGCCAATATGAACAACGACCTTAGTGTGCTGATCGTCGAAGACGACCCCCATGTGCTGCTCGGCTGCCAGCAGGCGCTGACCCTGGAAGACATTCCCTGCGTCGGCGTGGGCAGCGCCGAAGAAGCGCTGGAGCGGGTTGGCGACAACTTCGCCGGCATCGTCATCAGCGACATCCGCCTGCCGGGCATCGATGGCCTGGAACTGCTGACCCGGCTCAAGGCCCGGGATCGCAGCCTGCCGGTGGTGCTGATCACCGGCCATGGCGACATCTCCATGGCCGTCGGCGCCATGCAGAAAGGCGCTTATGACTTCATGGAAAAACCGTTTTCCCCGGAACGCCTGGTGGATGTGGCCCGCCGTGCGCTGGAGCAACGCAGCCTGGCCCGGGAAGTTTCTTCGTTGCGCCGGCAACTGGCGGAACGCAGCTCCCTTGAAGGCCGGATCATCGGTCGTTCACCGGCCATGCAGAACCTGCGCGAACTGATCGCCAACGTCGCCGATACGTCGGCCAACGTGCTGATCGAAGGCGAAACCGGCACCGGCAAGGAACTGGTTGCGCGCTGCCTGCATGACTTTAGTCGCCGCCACACCAAGCAGTTCGTCGCGCTGAACTGCGGTGGCCTGCCGGAGAACCTGTTCGAAAGCGAGATCTTCGGCCATGAAGCCAACGCCTTCACCGGCGCCGGCAAACGGCGGATCGGCAAGATCGAACACGCCGACGGCGGCACGCTGTTTCTCGACGAAGTCGAAAGCATGCCCCTGCCCTTGCAGATCAAACTGCTGCGGGTGTTGCAGGAACGGACCCTTGAACGCCTGGGTTCGAACCAGAGCGTGGCGGTGGATTGCCGGGTGATTGCGGCGACCAAATCCGACCTCGACGAGTCGAGCAAGGCCGGTGAGTTTCGCAGCGACCTGTATTACCGCCTGAACGTGGTGACCCTGGAACTGCCGCCCCTGCGCGAACGCCGCGAAGACATCCTGCAACTGTTCGAACACTTCCTGCAGCAGTCGTCCCTGCGCTTCGACCGCGCCGTGCCGGAGCTGGACAACCAGACCCTGTCGAACCTGATGAGCCACGACTGGCCCGGCAACGTCCGCGAATTGCGCAACGTCGCCGAGCGTTTTGCCCTCGGCCTGCCGGCCTTCAAGAAGTCTGGCGCCAGCGGCAGCAACCAGGGCCTGGCCTTCGCCGAAGCGGTGGAAGCGTTCGAACGCAATTTGCTCGGCGACGCGTTGCAACGCAGCGGCGGCAACCTGACCCAGGCCAGTCTGGAACTGGGGATGGCCAAGACCACGCTGTTCGATAAAGTCAAAAAGTATGGGTTGAGCCACTGATGGATCTGTTGTTGAAAGCGGCCCTCGGTGCGGCGGTGGTCGTCATCCTCGCGGCGCTGGCCAAGACCAAAAACTATTACATCGCAGGCCTGGTGCCGCTGTTTCCGACCTTTGCGCTGATCGCGCATTACATCGTCGGCAAGGGGCGTTCGCTGGAGGACTTGAAGACCACCATCGTGTTCGGGATGTGGTCGATCATTCCGTACTTCGTTTACCTGGCGACGTTGTACGTGATGGTGGACCGGATGCGGCTGGAAGCGTCGCTCGCCGTGGCGGCAGTGGCTTGGTTGATGGCGGCCACCGTCCTGGTCACCGTCTGGGTCCGCTTAAACGCCTAGCACCACTCCCCTGTAGGAGCGAGGCTTGCCCGCGAAGAGGCCGGTACATCCGCTGCATCTCTTGCGGCTGGAACATCGCCTTCGCGGGCAAGCCTCGCTCCTACAAGGTCTTCGGTGCCTGATCATTAGTGGCTGGCCCGCCCCTTGCATTTACCCCCAAAAGCCCCCTCGGCCGGCCTTCATGATGGATGAAGCCGGTGTCTGGGAGGGTCTGCCAAGGGTGAATTGCGACCTTGAACATTTTAGATCTCGACCACAGCCTGACTGACCAGGCGCCCATCTCGCGGCTGCTGGAAAGCGGCCGTGCCAAACGCCTCGACCTGCTCGACCTTGGCCCGAAATTGCGCCTGTGGTCCAGCGAACGAACCTGGCGCCGCTTCGCCGAACGCTTGCAGCAACGGCCCCGACACAGCGGCCCACAGCCGGAAATCTTCTTCGTCGGCTCCGGTGATTACCACCACTTGACCCCGGCGTTTCTGACCGATTTGCCGGAACCGGTGAGCCTGATCCACTTCGACAACCACCCCGACTGGGTCCGCTTCGCCCCGCGTCGGCATTGCGGTTCGTGGGTCAATCAGGCGCTGAAGCTGCCGAACGTCCGGCGCATCGTCACCCTCGGCCCGTGCAGCGACGACCTGCAAAATCCGCAGCTCAAGGGCGGCAATGTGCGGGCGCTGAAACGCGGCGTATTGCAGCTGTTTCCGTGGCAGCGTCCGCCTTCGAAAGTGTGGGGCCGGGTCGGTGACGGCGCCGGGCATCAACAGCAGGAGAACATGCTGTATTGGCGCAATCTGGCTGAGATGGACTGGCCGGAGTTTCTCGAACAAATGATCGCCAGCCTGCCCACCCGAGCCGTGTGGATCACCATCGACAAGGACGTGCTGGCCAGCGAAGACGCCGCGACCAACTGGGATCAGGGCAGCATGCGCCTGAGTCATCTGCTGCAAGCGATACGCGTGTTGGCGGCCAGCAAGCGAATCATCGGCATCGACATCTGCGGCGAGTACGCCCGGCCGGCCTTCAGCAACGCCCTCAAACGCTGGGAAGCCAAGTCTGATCAGCCGCCGGCCGAACGCTGGAGCGAAGCGGATCTGCTGCGCAACTCGGCGACCAACCAGGCGTTGATCGATCTGTTCGAGGAGCTGTTTCCATGACTTTCACCGTGATTGTGCTGGTGGCGTTTTCCATCGTGCTGGACGTCTTCGGCCAGCTCTGTTTCAAGCTCGGCCTCGACCGGTTACCGGAACTCGAAGGCGGGTTTCGCCTGAATGCGTTCTGGGGCCAGGTGTTCAACGCACCGCTGTTGTGGTGCGGGATCGGCGCCTACGTGATCGAGTTTTTCGTCTGGCTCGAAGCCCTGTCCCGTGCACCGCTGAGCCTGTTGTTTCCGGCGGCGGCGCTGGCGTATTGCGGCGTGGTGCTGGCCGGCAAGCTGATTCTCGGCGAGACCGTCAGCCGCCGGCGCTGGCTCGGCACCCTGGTGATTACGGCGGGCGTGATGCTCGTGTGTGTCGCTCATGTCTGAGGCTCAAGCGATGATCAGAGGCAAGACCGACTGGCTGCATGAACGCCTCGGCACGGTGGTGCTGTGGGCGTTGTTGATCGGGTTTGAAAGCGCCGGCCAGATCGCCACCAAAGTGGGTGGAGATCAGCTGGGGCAGATGGATTTCAACCTGCAATGGCTGCTGGCCGTGGCGGTGAATCCGGGGGTGTGGTTTGCGATTGGCTGCTACATCGGCGCGTTTTTCGTGTGGATGCTGATCTTGCGGCGCAGCAGTTTGTCGTTGGCGTTTCCGCTGAGCTCGCTGGTGTTTGTGGGGGTGTTGCTCGGGTCATGGCTGGGGCTGGGCGAGCAGATCAGCGTGCTGCACTGGGTGGGGGTGGCGGTGATTATGGGCGGGATTGCGTTGCTGGCCGAAGGCGAAACCTAAAGCAGACCCACCACAAACCCTTGTAGGAGCTGTGTAGGAGCTGTCGAGTGAAACGAGGCTGCGATCTTTTGACTTTGATTTTTTAAGATCAAGATCAAAAGATCGCAGCCTCGTTTCACTCGACAGCTCCTACAGGGATTTGCGGTGGGTTTGTGGTGGGTTAGTTGAATTTGTAGGCGAGTGCCGCTTGTACCTCGCCCTGATTGGTATCGCCAACTTCCCTGACAATGCTGCTATCCGCCGCCGAGCCCGTCAGGTGAATCCAGCTTGCACTGGTCAACAACGACCATTGCGGCGCCAGCGGGAACTCGAAACTCTGAGTCAACGCGACATTCTGCAAACCACCGCTGGCGTTATACGGCCGGATCCCTGAAGCCTGAGACTCTTCATCACTCACCCCAAAAAACGTCTGACTCTGCCGCGCATCAGCAAAGTGCGCGGTCAGATTGGAGCTGCCAATCACCCCGCCACCCAGTGGATAACCCACCTCCCCGCCAACGCGCCCCAACACCCCGCCCTGCCCGCCGCGCCCGCCCACCGCTTGCCCGACCGAGGCAAACACCCGCCAGAAATCAGCGGGCGCGTACTGCACAAATCCACCGACCTCGCCCATGTCCGGCACGTCGCGCAACCCCTGCAGTTCGCCGTTGGAGGTGCGCCCCGGCAGGTAATTCACGAACGGCCCGGCGCTGAAACCCTTGGCGTTCAACGCGTCCCAGGTCAGCCCGTCGTCCGTGCCGAGGCTGACATTGCCCCAGTCGAGATCGAGGTACGGCACCGGCCGGGTTTCATAGCGGCTACCGGTCGGGTCGTGTGGCTGATAGCTGAGGCCAGCCCCTGCTTCACCAGTGATTCCGCCCGCTGAAACGTTGGCCGAAAGGCACGTCAGTGCGGCGAAGAGAGCAACCGTAATCCTCGACATGAGGCAATTCCTTGAACTGGATGTGCGCGCATCAATCCCCGAATCGCCTATCCCGCGCAAGCACTCATGTTGTTTGTAGCGACCTACAAAAATTGTAGCTTCGCCGACACAAACACACGCCAGAACCCCAGCCCCGCTGGGCCGAACCCGGTTGGCACAGTCCCTGCTCTACCCCCATGGCAAGCGCAGACAGCGCATTTCGCCTGATAGGTAAAACAGATGATTGACTGGCATATCGTGTGTGATTTCGACGGGACCATCACCCGCACCGACGTGATCGACAGCATCCTCCAACGGTTCGCCGACCCGAGCTGGGAAGCGATCGAACAGGAGTGGCTGGCGGGCGACATCGGTTCCCGTGAATGCCTCAGCCGCCAGCTCGCGCTGGTCAAGGCGACGTCCACCGAACTGCTCGGGTTCTTCGACACCATCGAGATCGACCCGGACTTCCCCGACTTCGTCGACCACGTGATCGGCCTCGGCGCGACCCTCGAAGTGGTCAGCGACGGCATCGAGCAAGGCATCGCCCGGATCCTGGCGCGCAACTACGTCAGCCTCTTGCCGATTCTCGCCAACCGCCTGCGGCAGCTCGACCACCAGAGCTGGCGCATCGACTTCCCCCATACCAGCGACGCCTGCCGCGCCGCCTCCGGCAACTGCAAATGCAAATCCACCCCCAGCACCAAGCGGGTGCTGGTGATCGGCGATGGCCAGTCCGACATGTGCGTGGCCGCCACCGCCGACTTCGTGTTTGCCAAGGATCGCCTGGCCGAGCACTGCGAGCGCAAAGGCATCGCCTACGCCCGCTTCGACAGCTTCGCCGAACTGCCCGCGTTGCTCGCCCTGTTGCCAAGCGCCAGCGCGGCCAACGCCACCTCTTTCAACATAGAAACTTTCAACCCAGAAAATCAGGAACTCTTCCACCATGTCTGATATTCGAATCGCTACCGCAGAAGACCAGGTCCTTCTGGATAAAGAAGCCAAATACTGCTCCTACGGCGACACCGTTCACTACATCGACCCGCCGCGCATCTTCAGCCGCTGCGAAGGCTCCTACGTCTGGGACACCGAAGACCAGGCCTACCTCGACCTGCAAATGTGGTACTCGGCGGTCAACTTCGGTTACGCCAACCCGCGCCTGAACAACGCACTGAAACAGCAGATCGACACCCTGCCGCAGATCGCCAGCCAGTACCTGCACAAAGGCAAGATCGAGCTCTCGGAAATGATCGCCGTGGACGCCAAGAAGAAGTTCGGCCTCGACGGTCGCGTGCACTTCAACGTCGGCGGTTCGCAGTCCATCGAGGACTCGCTGAAAGTCGTGCGTAACGCCACCAACGGCAAAAGCCTGATGTTCGCCTTCGAGGGCGGTTACCACGGTCGCACCCTCGGCGCGTCGTCGATCACCTCCAGCTACCGCTATCGCCGCCGCTACGGCCACTTCGGCGAGCGCGCCAACTTCATCCCGTTCCCGTATCACTTCCGTGGACCGAAAGGCATGACCAAGGAGGAGTACGGCAGCCATTGCGTGCAGCAATTCGCCCGCCTGTTCGAGACCGAATACAACGGCGTCTGGGACCCGAAGGTCGGTCAGAGCGAATACGCCGCCTTCTACGTCGAGCCGATCCAGGGCACCGGCGGCTACGTGATTCCGCCAATGAACTTCTACAGCGAACTCAAGCATGTGCTGGACCAGCACGGCATCCTGATGGTGGTCGATGAAATCCAGATGGGCTTCTACCGCACCGGCAAGCTGTGGTCGATCGAACACTTCGACGTCAAACCGGATGTCATCGTCTTCGGCAAAGCGTTGACCAACGGCCTCAATCCGCTGGGCGGCATCTGGGCCAAGGAAGAGTTGATCAACCCGAAAATCTTCCCGCCAGGTTCGACCCACTCGACCTTCGCCTCCAACCCGTTGGGCACGGCGGTGGGCCTGGAAATGTTCAAGATGACCAACGAAATCGACTACGGCGCGATGGTCATGAACAAGGGCAAATACTTCCTCGAAGGCTTGAAGGACTTGCAGAAACGCTACCCGATCATCGGCGACGTCGACGGTCTGGGCCTGGCCCTGCGCTGTGAAATCTGCGGCCCGGATGGCTTCACGCCGGACAAGGCAACGCTCGATTTCATGGTCGAAGAAGGCATGAAAGGCGACATCGAAATCGACGGCAAACGCCTGGGCCTGATCCTCGATGTGGGCGGCTACTACAAGAACGTGATCACCCTCGCGCCGTCGCTGGAAATCAGCTATCCAGAGATCGACCTCGGCATCGCGTTGCTCGACCGTCTGCTGCACCGGGCGATGAAACGATGAACGCGCACGAGATCGACATGGGCGAAGGCAGCGCCGGTTTCGTTCTCGGCAACGGTGAGGTCGCGGTGTTGTTGATCCACGGCCTCACCGGCACGCCGACCGAGTTGCGTCGAGTCGCCATGGGCCTGGCCAAGGCCGGTTGCACGGTGTACGTGCCGACCCTGGCCGGCCACTGCGGGGACAACGCCGACCTGCAAGCCACCGGCTGGCGCGACTGGTACGAGAGCGCGCGCAACACCTTCATCGGTGTGCGGCGCAAACACCAGCACGTGTTCGTCGGCGGTTTGTCGATGGGCGCGGTGCTGGCGATGTACTTGGCCGCCGAGCATCCGGGGCAGATCGAAGGCTTGCTGCTGTATTCGACCACCCTGCGCTACGACGGCTGGAACATGCCCAAAGTCGCCGTGCTCACGCCGTTGCTGATGGCGATTCCGTATGGCGTGCACCTGTGCCGCTTCAACGAAAAATCGCCATTCGGCATCAAGGACGAACGCCTGCGCGCGATTGTCGAGCGGCAGATGAAGGCCGGTGAAAGCAGCAACGCCGGGCTGCTGACCATGTCCGGGGTGAGTGTCCGGGAACTGCATCGATTGGTGGCCGCGGTGAAAAAACGCATGCCGCAGATCACCACCCAGGCGCTGGTGTTGCACTCACGGGAAGACGACATCACCAGCCGCTGGAACGCCGACTATGTGGAACGCAAACTCGGCGGCCCGGTGGTGAAGATTCTGCTGGACGACTGCTACCACATGATCACCGTCGACCTGCAATACCGCCGCGTGGTGGAGCTGAGCGCGGACTTCATCCAGCACCGTTTCGTACAACAAGTCTCCACCCCGCAACCCATCCGCCAGGACTACCGGCAACTGGCCTGACAGAAATCCCAAACATCGCACAACCCCTGTAGGAGCTGTGTAGGAGCTGTCGAGTGAAACGAGGCTGCGATCTTTTGATCTTGCTTGTAAAAAAACAAAGTCAAAAGATCGCAGCCTCGTTTCACTCGACAGCTCCTACACAGCTCCTACAGGGACCGTGTGAAGGCGTTAAAGCGAAAGGAAACGATGTGATCACAGCCCTTGCCTTTTCGACGATCGAAGCCATCGACCGCTGCGCCTGGAATGACTGTTTCCCCGGCGAACTGGAGGACTGGGATTATTACCGGGCCGTCGAGCAGGCGGGCATCGACAACTTTGCCTGGCGTTATCTGGCGCTGTACGAAGACGACGTATTGGTCGCGGCGGCGGTGGCGTTCACAACCGCTTATTCGCTGGACACCACGGTTCAGGGTTCGGGCAAACGCCTCACCGAACAATTGCGCCGCTGGTGGCCTGGGCTATTGGACGTGCGCCTGTACGCCCTCGGTTCGCCGGTGGCCGAGCAATGCCACGTCGGGACCGCACGCCAGATCGACCCCGCCCGACGCCCGGCCCTGCTTGAGCAATTACTGACCCTGGCGCGCAACGACGCCGATCAGGCCGGGATCGGTCTGCTGGCGGTCAAGGACGCGTCCCACCGGGATCCGCAGTGGTTGCAGGTGTGCCAGCAGGCCGGTCTGCAAAGCATGCCCGGCCTCCCCAGCGCCGAACTGCCGATCCGTTTCGGCTCGGTGGACGCCTACCTCGGTACACTCGGTAAATCCACCCGCAAAGACCTGCGTCGCACGTTACGCGGGCACGGTCCGCGTATCGAATGGCGGCGCTCGGTTGAAGACCTGCTGCCGCAAATGATGGCGCTGTACGAAGCCACCCTTGAGCGCAGCGACCTGACGTTTGAACGCCTGCCGCCGGCCTACTTCCGCCAGGTCCTCGAACACCTCGATGACCGCGCCGCGTGCGTACTCTACTGGGTCGGCGAAGAGCTGGTGGCCTTCAACCTGGTGCTGCTGGACGAACAACGCCTGGTCGATAAATTCTTCGCCCACGACTTGACCCGAACCCGCGATCACAACCTGTACGTGCGCAGCTGGCTGGCCAATGTCGACTACTGTATTGAACACGACATCCCGATCTACGCGTGCGGTCAGGCCGGCTATGCCAGTAAGCTGCGCCTGGGTTGCTCGTTTAGCGGCAACACCGTGTTTTTCCGCCACCGCAACCGAGTGCTCGACAGCCTGTTGCGCGTGGTAAAAATGTTCATTCGACCGGACCGCTCCGACTCCGCCATGGCTGCTGCGATAAGCGAAACCCAATGACCAAAAACCGCCCCGCCACCGCCCGACCTTTCGCCCTCTCCGGCTGGAGCCTGCAGCGCAAACTGGTGCTGGCGTTCTGGCTGGTCAGCGTGATCCCGACAATGATCGCCGCGGAACTGGCGGCCACCACCCTGTCGCAGATTTTCGACAGCAACGTGCGGATCTGGCTGCAGGAATCGACCAAGATCGTCGAGGACGAAATCAGCGAGATCCTGCGGGACAACGCCCGGGCCGCGCAGTTGTTCCTGCGCTATACGCGCCCGCCGACGGATCGCCTGTCGAGCAAACACGACAAACTGACCAGCGACATCGCCGACTCCATGGGCATCGACGTCGTGGCGCTGGTGCGCAACAGCGATCACAAAGTGGTGTTCAGCACCGTCGCCGATGACATCGTCCGGCAGATCAGCACCGAGCCCAAAGCGGTGTTGCAAACCCTGCAAGTCGGTGGCGTCCCTACCGGCACGGTGGTCTCGACCTTCGAGACCGATCAGGACGGCGTCGATTACAAACTGGTGATCGCCACGTACCTGGACAGCAGTTTCCTCACCAGCGTCGCCGATGTGCATTCACTCGATCTGCGGCTGTACCTGGCCAAGGCCGACGATTTTTCCGAGATCTTTTCCACCCAGCGCTTCGAAGATCACCCGGCGGCCGTGCCAGAGAAAATCGAGCAGATCCTGCGCAATACCAAACAGCCGATCGAACAATTCACCAATCGCTACAGCGGCATCTACCGGCCGATCCTCAACGAAAACGGTGAGCTGCAAGGGGTGATTTTCAGCGGGCTGCTGCGCCACACCAGCCTGGTCGGGCTGGTGAACCAGAGCAATCTGTTCATCCTGATTTTCCTGCTCAGCTCGGCGGCGTCCCTGGCGGTCGGCTGGATTGTCTCGCAACGCCTGACCAAGCCGTTGCGCGGGTTGTCCAAAGGCGTGCAAGCGGTGATTGCCGGGGACTATCGCCAGCGCTTGGCGGTCACTGGCGGTGATGAACTGGCGGAGCTGAGCAGCACGTTCAACCACATGAGCGAACGCCTCGCCGAGCTGCAGCACCTGGAATCGCAACTGCGCCGCCGCGACCGTCTGCACGCGTTGGGCGAAGTCGCCATGGGCCTGGCTCATGAAATTCGCAACCCGCTGGGCATCATCAAGACCGCCACGCAACTGCTGCACCGGCGCGCCGATTTGCCCGAGACCGACAAGCGGCATCTGGAATACGTGGTCAGCGAAGTCAGCCGCATCAACGACCTGATCACCGACTTCCTCGACTTCGCCAAGCCCAGCGCGCCGATGCGTTCGACCCAGGCGGCGCGGCCGTTGGTGGACGAGTTGATCGGCTTCTGCGCCCCGGAGCTGGCCAGCCACAACATCGACGTGCGAATCGACGATCAGGCACCCGGTGCGACGCTTCACGCCGATGCCCGGCAACTCAAGCAGGCCGGCCTGAACCTGATCGTCAACGCCATCGACGCCATGCCTGACGGCGGGCGGCTCACGGTCGGGATCAGCAGCGACGAGCACTACACCGTGATCAGTGTCTGCGACACCGGCCAGGGCATCGAGCCGGACATGCTCGAACGGATCTTCACGCCGTTCGTCACCACTAAAGCTTCAGGCACCGGGCTGGGTCTGGCCAAGGTCTTCTCGATCATGGAAAGTCATGACGGGCGCATCGAATGCGTCAGTGAAAAAGATGCCGGCACCACGTTCACGCTGTACATTCCGGCCAACGGTGAAGATTTCGATGAGGGCAGCGATGACACATAACGTACTGGTGGTCGACGACGAGCCCAAGCTCTGCGACTTGCTGGCATCGGCCCTGGGTCAGAACGGCATCCAGGTGTTCACCGCCGGCAATGGCCTGCACGCGCTCAAGGTGCTGGAGTGCGAGGACATCGACCTGGTGATCAGCGACTGGCGCATGCCCGGCATGGACGGCCCGCAACTGCTGGCGGAAATCAAAACGCGCTTTCCGCAGCTGCCGGTGATCGTCATGACCGCCTACAGCACGGTGAAAAACGCCGTGCAGTCGATGCGCAACGGCGCCTTCGACTACATCGCCAAGCCGTTCGACATTGACGAGCTGGACATCACCGTCAGCAAGGCCCTGCAATTTCGCGACATCCTCAAAGACAACCAGCGCATGCGCGCCGAGCTCGACGAGCATCAGCAGATCGACAGCCTGATCGGTGACAGCCCGAGCTTCCGTCGGGTGCTGCACGCGATCGATTCCGTGCGTGAAAGCAACGCGACGATTCTGCTGACCGGCGAGAGCGGCACCGGCAAGGAAATGGTCGCCCGGGCGATCCACAAACACGGCAACCGCGCGGACAAACCGTTTGTGGCGGTGAACTGTGCGGCGATCCCCGAAGGGCTGCTGGAAAGTGAAATGTTCGGCCACCGCAAAGGCGCGTTTACCGGCGCTGTGGCGGATCGCGTCGGGCGTTTCATGCAGGCGGACAAGGGCACGCTGTTTCTCGATGAAATCGGTGAAATGCCATTGGCCTTGCAGGCGAAAATCCTCCGGGCCTTGCAAGAACGGGTGATCGAGCCGGTGGGCGATCCGCGCGAGCGCAAGGTCGATGTGCGGGTGATTGCCGCGACCAACAAGAACCTGCTGGATGCGGTGGCCAACAAGGAGTTTCGCGAAGACCTTTATTACCGCCTCAACGTGTTCCCGATCCCGCTGCCAGCCTTGCGCGAACGGGTTGAAGACATCGCGCCCCTGGCCCGGCATTTTGCTCACACCCTGGGCGCCACGGCGGGCAAGCGCTTTACCGGATTCAGCCCGGAAGCCTTGCAGGCCATGGCCAATTATTCGTGGCCGGGGAATATTCGTGAACTGCAGAACTGCGTGGAGCGCGCGACGATCGTGGCGTCGGGAGCGGTGATTGAAGAGGAGGATTTGCCGGCTTATCTGTTTGCTTCAAGCTCTGCCAGCAGTGGTGCCGTGATCACGGAAGGCAACGTGCCGGAGGATCTGGAAGCAGCGTTGGCTGATGTCGAAAAAGCGTACATTCTGGCCGCGCTGGCGCAAAGCAATGGCGTGCAGGCTGCGGCGGCGCAGTTGATCGGGATCTCCGAGCGCAGCTTCTGGTATCGCCTGAAAAAACTGGGCATCCACGTCGACAAAATCGTCCGTTAAAATCACCGCCGCTCCCCTGTAGGAGCTGTCGAGTGAAACGAGGCTGCGATCTTTTGATCTTGCTTTTTTAAAGATCAAGATCAAAAGATCGCAGCCTCGTTTCACTCGACAGCTCCTACAGAGGGCGGGGTGGTGTCGTTTGCTTCAAGTTCCGGCAGCAGTGGCGCTCTCGTCACCGAAGGCAGCGTGCCGGCGGATCTGGAAGCAGCGTTGGCTGAGGTTGAAAAGGCCTACATTCTGGCCGCGCTGGCGCAAAGCAATGGCGTGCAGGCTGCGGCGGCGCAATTGATCGGGATCTCTGAACGCAGCTTCTGGTATCGCCTGAAAAAACTGGGCATCCACGTCGACAAAATCGTCCGCTAAAATCACCGCCGCTCCCCTGTAGGAGCTGTCGAGTGAAACGAGGCTGCGATCTTTTGATCTTGCTTTTTTAAAGATCAAGATCAAAAGATCGCAGCCTCGTTTCACTCGACAGCTCCTACAGAGGGCGGGGTGGTGTCGTTTGCTTCAAGTTCCGGCAGCAGTGGCGCTCTCGTCACCCAAGGCAGCGTGCCGGCGGATCTGGAAGCAGCGTTGGCTGAGGTTGAAAAGGCCTACATTCTGGCCGCGCTGGCGCAAAGCAATGGCGTGCAGGCTGCGGCGGCGCAATTGATCGGGATCTCCGAGCGCAGCTTCTGGTATCGCCTGAAAAAACTGGGCATCCACGTCGACAAAATCGTCCGCTAAAATCACCGCCGCTCCCCTGTAGGAGCTGTCGAGTGAAACGAGGCTGCGATCTTTTGATCTTGCTTTTTGAAAGATCAAGATCAAAAGATCGCAGCCTCGTTTCACTCGACAGCTCCTACAGAGGGCGGGGTGGTGTCGTTTGCTTCAAGTTCCGGCAGCAGTGGCGCTCTCGTCACCGAAGGCAGCGTGCCGGCGGATCTGGAAGCAGCGTTGGCTGAGGTTGAAAAGGCCTACATTCTGGCCGCGCTGGCGCAGAGCAATGGCGTGCAGGCTGCGGCGGCGCAATTGATCGGGATCTCCGAACGCAGCTTCTGGTATCGACTAAAAAACTGGGCATCCACGTCGACAAAATCGTCCGCTAAAATCACCGCCGCTCCCCTGTAGGAGCTGTCGAGTGAAACGAGGCTGCGATCTTTTGATCTTGCTTTTTTAAAGATCAAGATCAAAAGATCGCAGCCTCGTTTCACTCGACAGCTCCTACAGAGGGCATGGTTGTGTCAGTAATGGACGGGGCACCCGACGTGGTGTCAGTTGTTGACGGTGCCGCCCTTTGATTCGCTCATGATTTGTCGGATCGCCCCGACAAACGTCTCGACCGGCTGCCCGCCACTCACCGCATACTGCCCGTTAAACACCACCGTCGGCACCGAACTCACACCGCGTGACAGCCACAACTGTTCTTCTTCTCGCACCTCTTTGGCAAACTCATCGGACGCCAGAATCGCCTCGGCCCGTTGCCGGTTCAGCCCCACGCTTTCTGCAATCTGCGCCAACTGAGCATGATCGGACGGATTCCCGCCATCGGTGAAATACGCCTTGAACAGCGCTTCCTTCAGATTGAACTGCAACCCTTCCAGCCCCGCCCAAAACAGCAATCGATGCGCATCAAAGGTGTTGTAGATGCGGCTGTTGCCATCGGTGCGAAACGCAAACCCGACCTCGGCGCCACGGGCGCGGATCATCTCGCGGTTCTTCTGCGATTGCTCAGGGGTCGAGCCGTACTTTTCAGTGATGTGTTCGGTGATGTTCTGCCCTTCCGGCCCCATTTTCGGGTTCAGTTCGAACGGCTGGAAACGGATCTCGGCCTGGACCTCGTCACGCAGCACGTCCAGCGCCCGGGTCAGGCCATACAGACCGACCACGCACCACGGGCAGGACACATCGCTGACGAAATCGATTTTCAAAGGGGTACTCATCATTCACCTCGCAGGGCTGGATCGCGCCGGAAAGTTTGAACGATACACCTGACGAGACCAAGGTGGCAGCCATTCCCCTGATCCCTGTAGAACAGAGGTAGCAGCCATTCCACTGTCCCCTGTGGGAGCGGGCTTGCTCGCGAAGGCGTCGTGTCAGTCGCCATCTGCTTATCTGATACACCGCCTTCGCGAGCAAGCCCGCTCCCACAGGGATTTTCGGTGTTTGGGAGGGTGTGTTTAGTTCTGTTTAAGGTTACTTCCTGAAAGCTACAGCGCCTTGCGCCGTCGCCTACAACCACGTCAGAATCCGCCGGCTTGTGCGCCTGGGGGCCTGTCGGTAACTTGATTCGCATCACTGATTTCCAGTGATCGGGTTTAGTAGCCCGGGTAGGTTCTAACGGCAGCACAAGTGTCATTCAGTCAGGTTTGCGCCTGCATTCGATGGCGGCTGTGCGCTTGGCGCCCTCGGGCGCGCCGGTTTTGAATCCTCCCGGTCTACTAACTTGCGCACAGCTGCCTCCCTCTTCGTTTAGTAGCGAGATGAATGCGGCTCAACCTGAGGATTTACTTATGTTCAAAATGACTCCAAACCCGCCGGATACCGACGACGTCTCCCCCTACGAAACCCCCGACTCCAAAAAACTCAACGAAGCCGCCGACCGCGCCCTCGATTTCTACCTCAAACCGGTCATCCCCAAAGACACCCCGCGCCGGCCCAGCACCATTTACACCATCGCCCCCGACATCGATCACGAAACCCTGCTGGCCAACGCCTGCGAATCCCTGGCGTCGGCGAGCGTGATGCTGAGTGATTTCGCCGGTTTGCTGGAAGGCCCACAGCGCAACACCGTGTTGGGCATTCAGCAGTCGGTCATGCTGGGTGAACTGGCGGTGAACCGGATGCTGGATAACTTTGTTCCACCCAGCGCCGCGACCTGACTGTCTGATGAGATTCCACTAACACCAAAGATCGAATGTGGGAGCGGGCTTGCTCGCGAATACGGTGTATCAGTCAAGTAGATGTCGACTGACACGACGCCTTCGCGAGCAAGCCCGCTCCCACATTGGGATTGGGGGTTATAGGAGGTTGGGGGTTGGCACCGGGTCGATCTGTGCCCAATGCGAAGTGTCTTCGCGGTGAGCCTGCAAGTACGGCAACACCGCCGCCAGCAACGGCGCCTTGAACGCTTCCTGGAACCGATGCGCCAACCCCGGAATCAGCTTCAACTGACTGCCACGGATATGCGCCGCCAAATGCACGCCATGCATCACCGGCAACAGAGGATCGGCCGTGCCGTGAACCACCAACGTCGGTACGCGCAATTGGTTGAGCAACGCCACGCGACTGCGCTCGGCGAGGATCGCCATGATCTGGCGCTTCACGCCTTCCGGGTTGAACGCCCGGTCATAGGACAGCGCCGCTTGATGCAGCAACGCCTGCCGATCATCACTCACTGACGGACTGCCCAGCGCCGCCAGTAAATCCGCCTGTTGCTCCAGCGCCACTTCACGATTCGGCGCGCTGCGCCGCGACAACAACTGCACCAGCGCCGCACTCGGCGCCGGCAAGCCTTCGGCCCCGGAACTGGTCATGATCAGCGTCAGACTCTCCACCCGTTGCGGCGCCATCGCCGCCATGTGCTGGGCAATCATCCCGCCCATGCTCGCGCCCAAGACGTGGAATTGCTCAACCTTCAACGCGTCCATCAGGCCAAAGGCATCGTCCGCCATGTCGGTCAGGGTGTACGGCGCCGCCACCGGCAGACCGAGTTTGTAGCGCAGCACTTCAAACGTCAGGTTGGCGTCGACGGGCGTTTGCCGCCAGGTCGAGAGCCCGACGTCGCGATTGTCATAACGAATCACCCGAAAACCCTGCTGACACAGCGCGACCACCACCTCATCCGGCCAGTGAATCAACTGCCCGCCCAGGCCCATTACCAGCAACAACGCAGGGTCGGACGCACGGCCGATGCTCTGGTACGCCAGGCTCACCTGCGCCAGATCGGCATGTTGGGTGGGAACATTGATATCGCAACGAGACGCCGCCAAGGACGGCAGGCCAAACAACAGCAAGGCCAGAAAAATGAATGCACGCATGAAAAACACCGAAACGCAGAACCCCAGTAGAGCGCGAGTCTGATGAAGTTTGTTCAAGCGCGCTGCCACAGTTACGTGACAGTTTGATGAAGATTGCCGAGCGGTCATATTGAAGACCGAGTCGCCTGCTTCGCGAGCAAGCCCGCTCCCACAGGATTGATGTCGTACACAACCTCTTTGATCGACATAAATCCACTGTGGGAGCGGGCTTGCTCGCGAAGGCGTCAGAACAGGCGCCGCTAGGCTTAAGCCAACTGACTCCGCAACTGCCGCGCCGCCGCCACCATGTTCACCAACGCCGCCTCAGTCTCCGGCCACGCCCGGGTCTTCAGCCCGCAATCCGGGTTCACCCACAACCGTTCAGCCGGAATGCGCTTCACGGCTTTGCTCATCAATTTGACCATCTCGGCCGTGTCCGGCACTCGTGGCGAGTGGATGTCGTAGACGCCCGGGCCGATGTCGTTCGGGTAATCGAACGCTTCGAAGGCTTCCAGCAATTCCATGTCCGAGCGCGAGGTTTCGATGGTGATCACGTCGGCGTCCATCGCCGCGATGGACTCGATCACGTCGTTGAATTCGCTGTAGCACATGTGGGTGTGGATCTGGGTTTCATCGCGCACGCCGGAAGCGCTCAAGCGGAAGGCTTCCACCGCCCAGTCCAGGTATTCCTGCCATTGCGCCCGGCGCAGCGGCAGGCCTTCGCGGAACGCGGCTTCGTCGATCTGCACGATCTTGATGCCGGCGTTTTCCAGGTCCACCACTTCGTCACGCAGGGCCAGCGCCAGTTGCTGCGCCTGGATTTTGCGCGAGACGTCTTCGCGCGGGAACGACCACATCAGCATGGTCACGGGACCGGTGAGCATGCCTTTCATGACCTTGTCGGTCAGGCTCTGTGCATAAGTAATCCAGTCGACGGTCATGGCGGTCGGACGGCTCAGATCGCCGTAGATAATCGCCGGTTTGACACAGCGCGAACCGTAGCTCTGGACCCAGCCGAAACGGGTAAACAGGTAGCCGTCCAGTTGCTCGGCGAAGTATTCGACCATGTCGTTGCGTTCGGCTTCACCGTGCACCAGCACGTCCAGACCCAGGCGTTCCTGGACTTGCACCGCATGGCGGATTTCGCTGTGCATGGCGTCGGTGTAATCGTTGGCTGACAGCTTGCCTTGCTTGAACGCCTGGCGCGCCAGACGGATCGAACCGGTCTGCGGGAACGAGCCGATGGTGGTGGTCGGAAATGGCGGCAGTTTCAAGCACGCCTGTTGCTGCGCGATGCGTTTGGCAAACGGCGAATGGCGTTGGCTGTCTGCTGCGCTGATGGCGTTGATGCGCGCCTGCACTTGGGCTTTATGGATACGCGGTGACTCGGCACGGCTGGTTTGAATCGCTCGACTTTCGGCGAGGGCAGCCTGCACCTTGGGCGATTGCGGGTCGTTGAGGGCATCACGCAGCACGGCGATTTCACCGCACTTTTGCACGGCGAAGGCCAGCCAGCTTTTCAGTTCCGGGTCGAGTTTGTCTTCACGCTCCAGATCCACCGGACTGTGCAGCAGCGAGCAGGAACTACTGACCCACAGGTTGTCACCAAAACGCTCTTGCGCCGGTTGCAGTTGCGCCAGCACTTGCTCCAGTTCGCAGCGCCAGACGTTGCGACCGTTGACCAGGCCGACCGACAGAATTTTGTAGGTCGGCAGGCGATCCAGCACCTGGCCGAGTTGATCCGGCGCGCGCACCGCGTCGATGTGCAGGCCTTGCACCGGCAGACCGACTGCCAGGCCGAGGTTGTCTTCCAGACCGCTGAAGTAAGTCGCCACGAGTTTTTTCAGCGGCGAGTATTGAAGGATGTGGTAGGCGCGCTCGAAGGCGTTTTTCCAGGCTTGCGGCAGGTCGAGGGTCAGGATCGGTTCGTCGATCTGCACCCACTCCACGCCTTGGGCGGCGAGGCGGCCGAGGATTTCGCCGTAGATCGGCAGCAGGCGTTCCAGCAAGTCGAGCTTGTCGAAGTCGTTGCCTTTGGCTTTGCCCAGCCACAGGTAAGTCAGCGGGCCGATGATCACCGGTTTGACGTTGTGGCCGAGGGCTTTGGCCTCGTCGACTTCGTCGAACAGCTGTTCCCAGCTCAGCTTGAATTGTTGGTCAGCGGTGAATTCCGGGACCAGATAGTGGTAGTTGGTGTCGAACCACTTGGTCAGCTCCTGGGCGTATTGCGCTTTGCTGTGTTCACCGCCGCAGCAGGCTGCGGTGGCGCCACGGGCCATGGCGAACAGGGTGTCGAGGGTCGGCAGGCCACGTGCGTCCTTGGCACTGTCGAAACGCTCGGGGATCACACCGAAGGTCAGGGAGTGGGTCAACACTTGGTCGTACCAGGCGAAGTCGCCGACGGGCAGCAGGTCGATGCCGGCGTCCTTCTGCAATTGCCAGTGGGTGGCGCGCAACTGGCGGCCGACGCTTTTCAGCGCGTCCTGATCGAGGTCGCCCTTCCAGTAGGATTCGAGGGCTTTTTTCAGTTCGCGGTCCGCGCCGATGCGTGGAAAACCAAGTGTGTGTGCCAGAGCCATGGTGAGTTCTTCCTTTAAAAGAGGCTGTAAAACATGGCGCTATTGTCGACAGCCAACCCAACATGAGACAAACTCAACCTTTTCGTGTTGATCACAAGTTTTCCTCATGGAGCCCCCCCGGTGCTTGAAATCCGTCACCTGAAGACCCTGCACGCCTTGCGCGAAGCCGACAGCCTGGTCGATGCCGCCGACCGTCTGCACCTGACGCAGTCGGCCCTGTCCCACCAGTTCAAGGAACTGGAGGAGCGCATGGGCATGCCGCTGTTCGTGCGCAAGACCAAACCGGTGCGCTTCACCAGCGCCGGCCTGCGCCTGCTGCAACTGGCTGACGCGACCTTGCCGCTGCTGCGCGGCGCCGAGCGTGATATCGCGCGCCTGGCGGGCGGCACGGCGGGCCGACTGCACATGGCGATCGAGTGCCACAGTTGCTTTCAGTGGCTGATGCCGACCATCGACCAGTTCCGCGATGCTTGGCCGGAAGTCGAACTGGACCTGGCCTCGGGCTTCTCCTTCGCCCCGCTGCCGGCCCTGGCCCGTGGCGATCTGGATCTGGTGGTGACCTCGGATCCGCTGGAACTGGCCGGGATCACTTACGTGCCGTTGTTCACCTATGAAGCGATGCTCGCGGTGGCCAATCAGCACCGATTGGCGAGCAAGGCGTACATCGTTCCGGAAGATCTGCTGACCGAAACGCTGATCACCTACCCGGTGGAACGCGACCGGCTGGACATCTTCACCCGCTTCCTGGAGCCGGCCGATATCGAACCAGCGCAGGTCCGAACCTCGGAGCTGACGGTGATGATGATGCAGTTGGTGGCCAGCGGCCGCGGCGTGTGCGGCATGCCCCATTGGGCGCTGCATGAATACAGCTCACGGGGTTATGTGAAGGCCAAGCGGCTGGGCGAGAAGGGATTGTTTGCGACGTTGTATGCGGGGATTCGGGCGGACATGCTGGATGCGCCGTATATGCGCGATTTTTTGCTGACGGCCAAGGACACGTCGTTCTCGACACTCGACGGGGTTAGCGCCGTTCGCTGACACACCACAACCCTTGTAGGAGCGAGGCTTGCCCGCGAAAGCGGTGTATCAGCCAGGTAGAGGTCGGCTGTCACGACGCCTTCGCGGGCAAGCCTCGCTCCTACAGGGATTGCGGTGGGTTTAGAGTTCTCGCCACATGTGGATTTTGTCGAAATAGTCTTCGCCGACGCGTACCGCCATGGGTTCAAGGCCGTACTGTACAAAGCCGCAACGTTTGTACAGGTTGAACGCGGGCTCGTTGCCGGCGGTGACGGTCAGCTGGATCAAGCGCAGGCCTTGATGGTTCTGCGCTTCGGCCAGGACGGCCTGCACCAGTTGCTGACCCAACCCGCGCTGTCGGACCTTGCCGGACACGTACATGCCAAACAGCGTCGCCTTGTGCCGGGCCTTTTCCCGAGGTTCTAAGGCCAGGCCGACGATGCCCGCCAACTTGCCGTCCTCGAACGCCCCGAACACCACATCCAGTTTGCTGGTCAGGCGCGACTCCCACCAACTCAACGGCATCGCCGCACGCTCGCGCACACTCGAGGTGAAGGCCTGCGGATGCAGGTCGTAGGCTTCGAGCATCAGCGCCCGATAGTCCAGCGCATGGCTGGCATCCAGTCGTTCAATCCACATGGTCAAGCCGTCCGACGCTGCTCAAGCATCAGCCGCACCGCCAGCGCTGACAGAACAAAGCCCATGAAATAACGCTGCACCGCCAGCCAGGTCGGGTTGTTGACGAACCACGACGCGATGCCGGCTGCGAATATCGCGATCAGCAGGTTGACGCAGAAACTGACGCTGATCTGCGTCAGGCCCAGCACGATACTTTGGGTGAACACCGAGCCATGCTCAGGTGTGATGAATTGCGGAAACACCGACAGGTAAAACACCGCAATCTTCGGGTTCAGGGCACTGGTCAGAAAACCCATGGTGATCAGTTTGCGCGACGAGTCCGGCGGTAATTGCTGCGCTTCAAACGGTGACCGTGCGCCGGGCTTGACCGCTTGCCAGGCCAGCCACAGCAGGTACAGCGCGCCGGCCCATTTCAGCACTTCGTAGGCCATCGGCACAGCCAGGAACACCGCAGTCAGACCGGCCGCGGCGGCGAACAAATGCACGAAAAAACCCGCGACCACGCCAAGCAACGAAGTCACACCGGCCTTGCGCCCCTGACAGATCGAACGGGAGATCAAGTAAATCATGTTCGGCCCCGGCGTCAGCACCATCAGCAATGCGGCAGCGGCGAATATCAGCAAGTCTTGTAGCGGGATCATGGGCAGTCGTATTCCGTTAAACAGGCGTTCCGAAAATGATCAGATGATCGCGGTTACAAGGCTCGATAAAACGACAGGATCAGGCCCCATGTCAACTGGAGTGACGTCGCCGTGGGTGGATAAGTGAAGACGGCGCCTTGCTTCAATCCTTGGCGCCGTATGCACTCATAATTGATCGTTAAACATTTGCTGCGCTATAAAACATTTTGCTCCGCCGCAAAATACTGAAATACGAATTGCCCGCTCCGATCAACTGGAAAGTCGATACGAATGATTGGAACAAAAATCCCACCGGTTTTATCGTAATATTTTTTCTGATCAATCCTGGCGTTTTGCAGTCCGCTATTAGCGCCATTAGTTGTATAGAAGAAACCCTCAATAGGCAGGCGTTGCAGGCTAAAAGTGGGCCCTGAATCTACCCATGCCTTGATTCTCATTTCCGTGTGATCCAGGAAAAAGTAAAACGGATCAAGGACAGGCACACGAACAGCTTCATTGAAGGCCCTGACGGCCTCAGCATTTAAATTATCCGTCACCATGAATGCACATGAGTAGGCTTGGGGTCGAGCAGCACCAGCCGGATTTCTGACGTGGGCCAACCACTGTTCGGCTGTCGTGATCCCCTGATCCCGACAGGGTCTGCTGGCAATCGGATACGGGTAGGTATTGACACTTTCTCCACACCCCAGGCCACCCGGCGTACTTCTATAAAATGTAGCCCCGTCCCACGGAAAGTAACACACCACCTCAACCTTCTCTTTACCAGCAGGCGTACCAAGAACCGGATAAAAAATGAACCCGTTCTTGCCTGCCCAGTTGACTGTCTTAATAAACTTTACATCCGACCTCACCCACGCGAAAGAAACAGCCTCGGTTGTTCTTGAGAAGTCGGAGTGAGTCCATGGATCAAAAGCAGGGTTGGTCTCAGTGATTCGAAAGGTCACACCGGAACAAAGAAACGCTGGGGCCGATGGCCCCACACAGCTGGCCGTTACATAGTTGTAACGACTGGTCAAATTCCTCGCAACACTATCTCCGATCGCATTGCGAAGATTATCTGAACTCGTATTTAGCACACCAGACGACGTAGACGTAGACGTAGACGTAGACGGTGAAGACAAACACCCAGACAACAACATGCCACTTAATAGTAGTGCCAAAATAGTTTTCATTTTATTGCCCGCGCAAATGACTAACAGGGCTAACTTTCAATTAGTCAGCCGCGACCCACTTCAATGATTTTCCGGATACAACATCATGAAGACATGGCTATTAGATTTGAACAGAGGAACTCTTTCTACTGTCAGATCTGACAGTAGAAAGGCAAAAAACCAATCAATTTGAAATATGAATACAGTCCACTAAGTAAATTTACTTATAACAATGCGCACCGGCCTTAATAAGTGGAGAGTAGGCATAAGCAGTTAAACTGAGGTTTTGATAGAACAGCGATAAAACGGCAGGATCAGGTCCCGTGTCAATGGCGCCAGCGTGAGGTTGCCGTCGGTGGCCGGATCGATCCAGCGCACTTCTTCGATCTCTGCGGCAGGCGATACATCTGAATCAATGGTCAGCTGAAAGAGTTCGGCCTGTACGACAAAACCCGGTTCGTTGGCGGCCGGTGCCGAGAAGGGCCCCAGATAGGTGGCGTGCGCGGGGTCGATGATCAGCCCGAGTTCTTCTTGCAGTTCACGGGCCAGGGCGTGAACCGGTTGCTCATGGGCTTCGATTTTGCCGCCGGGCTGCATGAAGGCTTCGGTGCCGCGCTTGCGGACCAGCAGCGTGCGACCGTCGGGGCCGATCAGCAGGGCGGCGGCGATGCGGATGACGCGGGGGGAAGTGGTGGTGGAAAGGGTCATGGGTCTGCGCTGGAATTGGGTGACGGGCGCAGAGGATCACATGGGCGTGGGATAAGATCAAAAGATCGCAGCCTCGTTTCACTCGACAGCGCCTACACGGGATCGCGATTTCCTGTAGGAGCTGTCGAGTGAAACGAGGCTGCGATCTTTTGATCCTTAAGCCCCTAGCTAGCCGCCAGCTCGAGCCCCCCCTCTTCCTCCGGCACTTTCACAAAAACGGCATACTTCGCCCCTTCCATCGCCTCGAAAGCGATAAGTTTCTCCACCAGGGGCCCGCTCAAAACCTTGCCCGCATTGAGCAGCAGCATGCCGTTATCGGCATTGAGGTTGTGCGCCAGAATCATGCCGGGCGCCAGGTCCCGGGTGCTCATTACCTTGACCGTCGGATCGGCCAGCGACACATCGCTCAGGTACGCGGCGCAAACCTTGATGAAGTCCTCGACCAGATCAGGATCGTAGAGACGACCGGCGTACTGGCGGATATAAACCAGGGCTTCATCGCTGTTCATCTGCCGTTCAAGGATCAGCCCGCGTTGCAACTCGATGAAGTCCACCGCCAGTTTCAGCCACCGCGAACCGAGCGGAATCGCCTCGCCTTTCAGCCGGTCGGGGAAACCGCTGCCGTCCCAGCGCTCCTGATGGTGAAGGATCAGGCGCGCGGCGTCTTTCATCGGATCGAGGGTCATCAGCAGCGATTCGCTCTGCTTCGGATACCCGCGATAGCGGTCCTGATCGTTGTGATGCAGCAGGTCGGCAGGCGTGGTCATCATGCTGTCGGTCCAGCTCAGCTTGCCGATGTTGTAGAGCGCCGCGGCCATGGTCAGGTCACGGGTGCTGCCCTCGTCCAGGCCATGGAGTTTGCAGTACACCCGCACCAGTTCGATGATCTGCCGGTTCGTCTGCTTGGCCGGCGGTAAACGCAGGTTGGCCAGCAGCGAAAACACCTCGGTGCCGGTGACATAGCTGTGCTTGAGCTCTTCGTAGGCCAGGTCGAGCATGTCGGCGGTCTGCTGCAGCTCGGCGGTGCGGGACGCGACGTGTTTTTCCAGGGTCGCGTTGAGCAGCTTCAACTCTTCGTTGCGGTCCCACGTCTCCTGCACCAGACGCAAGCGTTCGCGCTCGGAATGCTGGTAGGCGAGGGATTGGCGCAAGGTCAGCAGCAATTCCTCGTCGTGCCAGGGCTTGCTGATGTATCGGTCAATCTGCCCCTCGTTGATCGCTTTGACGATCATCGTCAGGTCGGCATAACCAGTCAGCAGAATGCGCAGCGTGTCGGGGTGGCGCTGATGAATGTGCGCCAGCAACGTGGCGCCGTCCATGTTGGGCATGCGCGCATCGCTCATCACCAGGTCGACGGGTTGTTTCGCCATGATGTCCAGGGCCTCGGCCCCGCCGGTGGCCAGCAACACATCGTAGGGCTGGCCGCGCAAGAGCCGGCGCAGACTATTGAGAATCGATTCCTCATCGTCGACCAGCAGAATCGTGGGTTTCCAGGTGTCAGTCGTGGGGAGTTGCTCTTCCATGGCATTACCTCAAGCGAAACGGGCATTGTTGCGTCAGTCATCAGCCAGAAAGCTCCGTTTCTGGCCTTGCCTGAGCTACAGGCTAGATGATTTCCAGCCAGGCCCCTGGAAATGATTCGTCTCGGTTGACCGGGCGAAGTGCCGCACGGGCGACTATGCTCAGTTCACTCGGATCCACTTTCTTTACCGTTGCCATGTGATCAGGGAAAGGATGCCCCTATGAGCACACCGTTCCACACTGCCACCGCTCCGGGCGTATGCCTATGAATACGCTGCTGGCGCGTACCAACCGTCGGATACTTATCGTCGACGACACCGCTTCCATTCATGCGGATTTCATCAAGATCCTCAGCCCGCCCTCGACCGAAGACGACGACCTGATCAGCGCCGAAAAAGCCCTGTTCGGGACGCAAGCGACGGCCACACTGCAAAGTTTCATACTTGATTCGGCGTTTCAGGGCCTTGAAGCACTGGACAAGGTCGAGCGAGCGTTGGCCAACGACCTGCCCTACGCGCTGGCCTTCATCGACATGCGCATGCCGCCGGGCTGGGATGGCCTGCAAACCATCGAACGGTTGTGGCAGGTCGATCCCAAGCTGCAAGTGGCGCTGTGCACCGCCTATTCCGACTATTCCTGGGAAGACATCGATGAACGCCTGGAGCTGGGCGATCGCCTGCTGATTCTGAAAAAACCCTTCGATGCCATCGAAATCCGTCAGCTGGCCAGCGCACTGACCGCCAAATGGCAGATGACCGAAGATGCGGCACTGAAGATGTCGCTGCTGGAGCAGGCCGTCGAAGAACGCACCCGGGAGCTGTCCGACGCCAACATCATCGTGCAGAACAGCCCGACCATTTTGTATCGCCTGCGGGGCGAACCGTCGTTTCCGCTGATGTACATCTCCCACAACATCACCAAGTACGGCCACGTTGCGGCGAATCTGGTCGCCTCGGCCAACTGGGCCCAGGAGTTGATCCATCCCGACGACCAATCGAAAGTCGACACAGCCATGGCCCGGGTGCTGGATCGCCATGCGGCGGGCGCTTCCATCGAGTTCCGGATGCGCACCGGCGACGGTGCCTGGCGCTGGGTGGAAAACCGCTACATCCCGGTGCGTGACGACGAAGGACGTCTGCTGGAAGTCGAAGGCATCATCATCGACGTTACGGAGCGCAAGGTCGCCGAGGAGAAAATCGCCCTGCTGGCCCGCACCGACGGGCTGACGGGGCTGGCCAACCGTGCCACCTTGATCGAGCGCCTGCACCAGGCATTTGCCGCTGCACGTCGGGGTGCGACACCGTTTGCGATGTTCTACCTGGACCTCGATCACTTCAAACGAATCAACGATACCCTCGGCCATCCGGTCGGCGACCTGCTGCTGCAGGAAGTGGCCCGGCGCATCAAAGCCTGCGTGCGCGAAAACGATGTGGTCGCCCGCCTCGGCGGCGACGAGTTCGCCATCCTGCAACTGGACGTCAACGACCCGACCCAGTCTGCGTCATTGGCCGGCAAGGTCCGCGATGCCCTGGTGCTGCCCTACTCCCTGGGCGGCAATGACGTGCGCGTCTCGGTCAGCATCGGCATCAGCAGCTATTCGCCGCTCATCACCAGCGCCGACGGACTGTTGAGCCAGGCCGACATGGCGCTCTATCGCTCCAAGGAAAAGGGCCGCAACCAGTATCACTTCCACTCCGAGGAGATCAATCAGGAGGTGGTCGAGCGCATGACCATCGCCAGCGACTTGAAAGCCGCCATCGAACATGGAGAACTCGAACTCAATTACTGGCCGGAAGTTGACCTGAGCAGCGGCAAGATCCTCGGCATGGAAGCTCAAGTCAGCTGGAACCACCCTGAGCGCGGTTTGCTGGAGTCGCCGGCGTTCCTGCCGGCCGCGGAAAAAACCGGCGCCATCATCGCCCTCGGTCACTGGGTGCTGGACCACGCCTGCCAGCAAATGCGCCAGTGGCGTGATGACGGCATGGCGCCGCCGGTCATTGCCATCAAGCTGTCCCTGGCCCAGCTGAAAAGCGGTCCCGAGCTGATTTATGACGTGCTGCGCACCACCGCGCGCTGGGAACTGTGCGCCTGGGACCTGCGCTTCGATGTGACCGAAGCGACCCTGGCCCAGACCAAATGGACCCACAACGACGTGCTGCCGCGCTTGCGGGAGCTGGGAGTGAAAATCGCCATCGACGACTTCGGCACTGAGTATTCCTCGTTCGACTACCTCAAGACGTACCAGGTCAATCACCTGAAACTCGCCCAGGCCTTCATCGACACGGCTGCCCGCGACCCGGCGAGCGCCAACACCTTGCGCGCAATTATCAATTTCGCTCGCGAAGTAGGGATCGGAATCATCGCTGAAGGTGTCGAAACCCAGGAACAGCGTAGTTCGCTGATGGCCACAGGCTCGCCAATGAACGCACAGGGGTACTTCTTCAGCAAAGCCGTCAGCAGCCAACAGGCCGCCCAGTTGCTCAAGGCCGGCAGCATTGTGCCCCCAAAACACCCCACCGGGCCGATCCTGGACAACCCGCACGCCACGGAGGACAAGGAATGAAAACTCCGTCTGTCCAGACCAACCGGCGCATCCTGATCATCGACGACACGCCCTCGATCCATCAGGACTTCCACAAGATCCTCGGCCCCGATACCGAAGATGAGCAGACCCTCGCCGGTACTGAAGAGGCGCTGTTCGGCACGCAACAGCCGGCTCGGCTCACCTTTGAGCTCGACTCCGCCTACCAGGGCCAGGATGCGCTGGAAATGGTCAAGCAGGCCCAGGCCGAAGGGCGTCCGTACGCCGTGGCGTTCACCGACATGCGCATGCCGCCGGGTTGGGACGGGCTGGAAACCATCGAGCAGCTGTGGAAGATCGATCCGCACCTGCAAATCGCCCTGTGCACCGCCTATTCGGATTACAGCTGGGAGGACATGGCTGAACGGCTGGAGTTCGGCGACCAGTTGCTGGTGTTGAAAAAACCTTTCGACAGTCTGGAAATCCGCCAGATGGCCAGCGCCCTGACCTGGAAATGGCAGATGACCCAGGACGCGGAGTCGAAAGTGCAAAGCCTGGAGCAGACTATCGAGGCGCGGGTCCACGAGCTGCTCAAGGTGTCTCACCTGTTGCAATACGACGTCTTGACCGAACTGCCCAACAGCACGCTGCTCGGTGATCGGCTGAACCAGTCCCTGGCGTTGTCTCGCCGCCATGACAAGCAGCTGGCGGTGATGTTTCTGGGCCTTGACCGCTTCAAGCGCATCAACAATGCCCTGGGCCATCCGGCCGGTGACGAGATGCTCAAACGGGTCGGGCAAAGCCTGGTGTCCACGGTGCGCGAGTCCGACTCGGTGTTTCGCTACGGCTCCGATGAGTTTGTGGTGATCCTCGCCGATATCCGCCATCCCCAGCAGACCAAGGGCATTGCCGAAAAACTCTTGAACGCCATCGGCGCGACCCAGCACATCGCCGGCCATGACCTGAGCGTGACCGCCAGCCTGGGTATCAGCATCTATCCCGATGACGGCTTCGATGCCATCGCCCTGATCAAGAAAGCCGAGACCGCGATGCGCAACGTCAAGGAAAGCGGCCCCAACGACTTCCGCTTTTTCATTGAAGAAATGAACCAGCGCGCCCGGGACCAGCAGACTATCGAGTCGGGTATTCGCCTGGCCCTGGAGCGCGACGAATTTGTCCTGCATTACCAACCCAAACTCGACCTGGGCACCGGTGAAGTGGTGGGTGCAGAGGCCTTGATTCGCTGGCTGAAACCGGGGCATGGCTGGGTTTACCCGTCGGACTTCATTGGTGTGGCCGAAGACAGTGGCTTGATCGTGCCGTTGAGCAAATGGGTGCTGGCCCAGGCTTGTCGACAAGCCTGCGCCTGGCAAGCGGCGGGGCTGCCGAGGCTGTGTATGTCGGTGAATGTGTCGGCCATCGATTTCCGCCAGCGCGGTTTCGTGGAAGGCATTGAACAGGTCCTTAAACAAACCGGTCTGGACCCGTCATTGCTGGAGCTGGAAATCACCGAAGGCGTGCTGATGCAGAACGTCGATGCCACCGTCACCGCCCTGAACCGCATCAAGGCAATGGGGGTTCGGCTGGCCATCGACGACTTCGGCACCGGCTATTCCAGCCTGAGTTACCTGCGACGTTTTCCCATCGATGTGCTGAAAATCGACCAGTCGTTCATTCGCGGCCTGAGCCGTGACATCAACGACGCGGCCCTGGTCAGCGCCATCATCAGCCTGGGCAAGAGCCTCAAGCTGACCATCATCGCCGAAGGGGTGGAGACCCTCGAACAGTTGAATTTCCTCAAGGCCCATCAGTGCGAGGAAGGCCAGGGTTACTACTTCAGCAAACCCGTGGCGCCGGAGGCTTTTGTGCAATACCTGACTTCTGTGAGATCCCCTCCCCCTGCAGCCACATGATCGATATGCAGCGACACACGGGCTATCAGCCAAGGAATTACAAGATGTCGCCATTTCTCTACCGCTTGCTCTTGATGCCTTTGCTCGGGCTGTGCCTGACAGCCAGCGGCGCGCCATTGGACGAACCGCTCAAACCGCTGCCGGCCGTGCCAAAGCAGGACCCTCTGCGGGTTGAACTCGGTCGCCAATTGTTCAATGAGCCACGTTTGTCGGTCAACGGCAGTCTGTCCTGTGCCAGCTGCCATCGCCTGGAAATCGGTGGCGCCGACAACAAGGCGTTTTCCATCGGTTTCAACGGCGAGCCCGTGGTGGTCAATACTCCGAGCGTGTTCAACGCCAGCCTGAACTTCCGGCAGTTCTGGAACGGCCGCGCCGACACGCTGGAAACCCAGATCCACACCGTGGTGCAAAGCCCCAGTGAAATGGGCAGCAACTGGGAACATGTGGTGCAAACGCTGTCTGCCGACGCGGCTTATCAAACCGCGTTCGACAACGCCTATCCGGACGGCGTGACCATGATCAATGTGCAAAACGCCCTGGCCACCTACGAGCGCACGCTGATCAGCGCCAACTCGCGTTTCGACCAATACCTGCTGGGTGACACCGCTATTCTTACCCGCGAAGAGAAGTACGGTTACCAACGCTTCAAGGACTATGGCTGCATCACCTGTCATCAGGGGATCAACATCGGCGGCAACATGTTCCAGAAATTCGGGGTGATGGGCGATTACTTCAAGACCCGAGGCAACCCGACCGAAACCGACCTGGGCCGCTATCTGGTGACCAAGGACGAAGAGGACCGCAACGTGTTCAAGGTGCCGAGCCTGCGTAACGTCGCGGTGACCGCACCGTATTTTCACGACGGTTCGGCGAAAACCCTCGAAGACGCCGTGGACGTAATGTTCACGTTCCAGCTGGGGCGCATCCCCTCCGCCGATGACAAGGCGCTGATCATCAAATTCCTCAAGACCCTGACCGGTGAATGGGAGGGCAAGCCGTTATGAAAATGTCCCGCCGACGCAGCCTGGTACTTCTCGGTATCGTGGCCCTGATACTGGCCTCGATACTGCTGTTTCTGTACATCAAGTCCAGTTCAGACCAGACGTCGAACTACACCGAGTCCCGGGACCTGATTTCCCGGATGAAACAGTTGAATGCGCAATGGGAAACGGAAATCCTCAAGGCCCGGATTGCCATCAACCACAACTACGATCCGCTGGTCACGCCGCTGACCGAGATGACGCAGCTGTGGGAACGGTTCGACACGATGGAGTCGAATCACAGCCGCAACGTCTCGCCTGTGTGGCTGACCAGCCATGATGCTTACCTGAGCGCCTTCGAGGAAAAGATCCGGCTGGTGGAACAGTTCAAGTCCCACAATGCCGTGTTGCGCAACTCACTGGCGTTTCTGCCGACCGCCGAAGACGACATCCAGGAGCCCCTCGCCCAGTTGCAGGACGGCGACAAACTGCAACTGCAAAACATCGCCAACGACACCTACGATCTGGTACTCAGCACCATGGAGTTCGCCATGGTCATCTCTGACGACAAGGCCGCCGAAATCCTGGTGGGGTTGAGCAAGCTGAAAGTGAACAAACTGCGTCTGCCGGAGGAATTCCACAGTCCGCTGGATGTGCTCAATAACCACATTGAGCTGATCCTGCGTGAACAACCGGTGGTCAACCGCTTGCTGGAAAACATCGAGGCCATTCCCGTGGCGGAACGGCTGGACGGCATCACCGATCTGCTGAACAACGATCAGCAGCGTACCGATGCGGTCGACCAGCGTTATCACTTCTACATGCTGGTGTTTTCCGTGCTGTTGGTGTTGTTGCTGGTGTACCTGGCGATTCACCTGATGCGCAGTTTCACGGAGATCAGTCGCGTCAACAAAGCCCTGAAAACCGCCAATGACGACCTCGAAAAACGGGTCGAAGAACGTACCCGTGAGCTCAAGGATACCCAGAGCGAATTGATGGACACCGCGCGCCAGGCCGGCATGGCCGAAATCGCCACCAATGTGTTGCACAACGTCGGCAACGTGCTCAACAGCGTGAACATCTCCGCCGACCTGGTCAGCCGCAAACTGCGCACCAGCAAGGCCCAGGGACTGGGCAAGGCGATGCAGCTGATCAACGAACACCAGGGCGACCTGGGCGCTTTTCTGACCCGGGACGAGAAAGGCAAGTTGCTGCCCGGCTACCTGAATCAACTGGTCGACGCCATTACGATTGAACAACAGAGCATGACCGACGAACTGGCCCAACTGACCAAAAGCGTCGACCACATCAAGGACATCGTCGCCACCCAGCAGTCTTACGCCGGCGCCAATAATCTGATGGAACCGCTGCACATCAGTGAACTGCTGGAAGACGCCCTGCGCATGAACTCCGGCGCCCTGACCCGGCATCACGTCACGGTGGTCAAGGAGTACAACGAGGTGCCGCAGGTCATGGGCGACAAGCATCGGTTGCTGCTGATCCTGATCAACCTCATCAGCAACGCCAAATACGCCATGTCCGACCTTAGCAATCGTCCGCGACAAATGACCCTGGGGGTGAAAATCGTCGAAGACTCCACCCTGCAAATCAGCGTCAAGGATGATGGCGAAGGCATCGCGCCGGAGAACATGACGCGCATCTTTGCCCACGGCTTTACCACTCGCAAGGAAGGTCACGGCTTTGGTCTGCACAGCTGCGCACTGGCGGCGATCGAGATGAACGGTCATCTCAGCGCCCACAGCGACGGGCCTGGCAAGGGTGCGCAGTTCACCCTGCAGATCCCGCTGAAAACTGTCACGGAGGAAGCATGAGAGAGCTTTCGAACCGGCGCATTCTGTTGATCGACGACACGCCGTCCATTCATGACGATTTTCGCAAGATCCTCACCCCGGACTCGCTGCAGCACGTCGAACTGGACGAGATGGAAGCCACGCTGTTTGGCAGTGAAATCAAACCCGCCAGCACCCTGTTCGAACTGGATTCGGCCTATAGCGGCCAGGAAGGTCTGGGCAAACTCACCCACGCCTTGCAGGAAAACCGCCCCTACGCCCTCGCGTTCGTGGACATGCGCATGCCTGAGGGCTGGGACGGCGCGCAGACCATCGAACATTTGTGGCAGGAAGACCCGCGCCTGCAAGTGGTGGTGTGTACCGCGTATTCCGACTATTCCTGGGATGAACTGCTGGACCGGCTACACGCCCACGATCGCTTGCTGATCCTGAAAAAACCGTTCGACAACATCGAAGTCCAGCAGATGGCCAACACCCTGCTGACCAAATGGGAGATGACCGAGCGCGCGTTTGTCCAGATGAGCCACCTGGAGCATTTGGTGGACCAGCGCACCACCGAATTCAAACAGGCCAGCGAGGCGTTGCAGCGCGAAATCGACGAGCGCAAACAGCTTGAATCGCAACTGGTGCAATCGGAAAAACTTGCCTCGCTGGGGCAATTGGCGGCCGGTGTCGCCCATGAAATCAACAACCCCATCGGCTTCATTTCTTCCAACCTCGGCAGCCTCGACGGCTATTTCAAGCAATTGCAGGAAATGCTCGACGCCTATCGCGAGAGCGAAGAGGCGATTGCGTCGAGTGAGGTGATCGAGCGACTCGGGCAGCTGCGTGAACGGATCGAGCTGGAGTTTCTGCGCGAGGACATTCCGTTGCTGATCAAGGAGTCCAAGGAGGGCATCAACCGGGTCGGGCAGATCGTCAAGGATTTGAAGGACTTCTCCCGGGTGGACTCCAACCTGGAATGGCAGTGGACCAATGTGCAGCAGGGCATCGAATCGACCCTGAACATCGTCGCCAACGAACTCAAGTACAAGGCCGATGTGGTGAAGGCGTATCAGCCGTTGCCCGACATCGAATGCCTGCCGTCGCAAATCAATCAGGTGATCATGAACCTGATCGTCAACGCGTCCCAGGCGATGGGCCCGCAACGAGGCACCATCACCCTGCGCACCGGGGTTGAGGGGGAACGGGTTTGGATTGAAGTGGCTGACACCGGGTCCGGCATTGCGCCGGACAGCCTGCAGAAAATCTTCGACCCGTTCTTCACCACCAAACCGGTGGGCCAGGGCACAGGGCTTGGGTTGTCCCTGTCCTATGGCATCGTGAAGAAACACCGAGGGGATATTTCGGTGCGCAGCGAGATAGGCGTGGGCAGCACGTTCCGGGTCGAGTTGCCTGTGCACCAAACCCACTCAACCGCCTGAACCCCCTTGCCCCTCCGAACACGCTCTCTGTAGGAGCTGTCGAGTGAAACGAGGCTGCGATCTTTTGATCTTGTTTTGTAAAAAATCAAAGTCAAAAGATCGCAGCCTCGTTTCACTCGACAGCTCCTACAGGGAGCAGGGTTCAGGGATTGGTGTGGGTTATGTGGCCTCCTGGAAATCCATCTCCGGTGGCTGGCGGCGGAAACCACCGGTCAGCACCGCCAGGTACACCACGCCAATCGCCAGCCAGCTCAGGCCCAGGTAAATCGCCAGGTGATCGAGGCTGACCATCAGCCACAAATCGGCCGCCAGGCCAATGAACGGGAACAACAGGAACAGCACGAACTCTCGCAGCCCCTTCTTTTCGCCGCCGATCCAGTAATGAAAGATCACCGACAGGTTCACCAGGCTGAACGCCAGGAACGCGCCGAAGTTGATGAACGAGGTCGAGGTGGTGACGTCGAGTTTCAATGCCAGCAACGCCACCACGGCGCACAACAGGATGCTGTTGACCGGGGTGCCGAAGCGTTCGTGCAGGCTGCCGAAAAACGATTTGGGCAGCACACCGTCGCGGCCCATGGCGAACAACAGGCGCGAACCGCTGGCCTGAGCCGACAGGCCCGAGGCGAACTGGCCGACGATCAGGCCGATCAGGAAGATCGTTACGAACAGGTCGCCACCGATGTTGCGGGCAATTTCATAGGCCGCCGAATCGACGCTGTCGAACTGGAACGAGGGATGCGCGATCTGCACGAAGTACGAGACGCTGACGAAGATCAGCCCGCCGATCAGGGTAATCAGCATTATCGCCCGCGGGATGGTGCGGCGCGGGTCGCGGGTTTCTTCGGTCAGGGTGCTGACCGCGTCGAAACCGAGGAATGAGTAGCAGGCGATGGCCGCGCCGCTCATGATCAGCGGCATTTGCATGTCGCCGTTGAAGAACGGCTTGATCGACCACAACGGCGTGCTCGCATCGCCACCGACGTAGTGGATGCACAGCGCGACAAAGGCGATCAGTACCAGAAACTGCACGAGCATCAGCAAGGCGTTGATGCCGTTGGCCAGTTTCAGGCCGACGATGTTGATCGCGCTGGTGATACCGATGAACGCCAGCACCCAGATCCACTGCGGCACGGCCGGGAATGCGGAGTTGAGGTAGGCGGCGCCGATCAGCCAGATCGCCATCGGCAAGAACAGGTAATCGAGCAGCACCGCCCAGCCGGCGATGAAGCCGAGTTTCGGGCTGATAGCCTTGCGCACATAGCTGTAGGCGGAACCGGCGACGGGGAACGCCGAGGCCATTCGGCCGTAGCTCATGGCGGTGAAAAACATCGCCACCAGCGCCGCGAGATACGCGGCCGGGACCATGCCGGCGGTGGATTGAGCGAGGATGCCAAAGGTGCCGAGCACAATGATCGGCGTCATGTAGGCGATGCCGAACAGCACCACCGAACCCAATGACAGGGTGCGTTGCAAACGAGCCATGAGCGACTACTCCGAATTTATTAGATTTATGGCAGAGCCGAGTTCGGCGCTAAATTTCGGGTGTTTCGTTGTTGTTCTTGGATGAACTAGCAAACAGGTGTGTTGACTGGGAGGGCCTCTTCGCGAGCAAGCCCGCTCCCACATTCGACCGAGTTGTTTCAGGAGACGCGATCAAACTGTGGGAGCGGGCTTGCTCGCGAAGGCGTCAGCCCTGACGACACAGAATCCGGATCAGCGCAAAGGAATCAGCAACTCCCGCACGCCAGCAGCCCGCTCGACAATCTCCCCCGGCAGCTTCAACCGCTGATCATCCAGGTACCGATAGTCCTTGCGTGCCGCCTCCAATCGGCTGAAATCCAGCTCAACCGCAAACTGCCCTTCCTCGCGCCCGGCCTCGAACATCAACGTGCCCAGCGGATCGACGAGCGCGCTGCCGCCGGCAAACACCAACCCGTCATCGCTCTCTTCCACGCGGTTGACCATCAGCGCAAACGCCTGGTTTTCCTGGGCCCGAGCCATGATCGCGGTGCGGTGCGTCGGGCCGTAAGGGTCCATGTTGCCGTTGGTGACGATCAGCAATTCGGCGCCCAGTTGCGCCAGGGCGCGGGCGGTTTCCGGGAACTCGATGTCATAGCAAATCAGCAAGCCGACCCGCACGCCGTTCCACTCGCAGGTGGCGTAACGATCACCCGCCTCGAACACGCCACGATCCGATGCCCACAGGTGCGTCTTGCGGTATTTCAGGGCGATGCCTTCAGGGGTAATCAGCAGCGTGGTGTTGTAGAAGCGGCCGTTGTCGTTCTCGGCCATGCCGATCACCACGGCGATGTTGCGCTCGCGGGCAGCCGCTACGATGGCGCTGACGGTCGGCCCATCCAGTGGTTCGGCGGTCTGGGCCACGGTGTCGGCGGACGGAAAGCCCATCAGGTGGGTTTCCGGGAAGACGATCAGCTGCGTATCAGCCTTGCAGGCAGCGATGGCCGCCAGGGCGCGTTCGAGGTTGTACGCTGTGCCGTTGTCACGGCCCGCCAACTGAGCGAGTTCGACTTTCATGGGTAGTCCTTGTTATGGGCCGGGCAGCAGAAAGATTGCCCGGTCTGTGTCTGTGCGCCAGTATGCGCAGCAAGCCACCGGCCGGGGAATCACGCCGCTGGGGTAACCCGATAGGGGTAGAGGCATGACACTTTCATTAGACGATATCGCTTGGCACCGCTCGGTCGGGCAACTGATCGATGCTCTGGACAAGCCCAATTTCTGGACGCAGTTGGTGCGCCTGCTGGATCAGTACGTGACCTTCGACAGCTGGGTGGCGCTGCTTTTCAGCGCGGACCAGCACCCGCAAGTGTTCGCCGAATGCCCGGGCGAGGACGGCAGCCCCGACCAGTTGTTCCAGGATTACCTGCGCGGGCTCTATCTGCTCGACCCGTTCTACATCGCCTGCCGCGAACAATCGCGCACCGGGCTCTATCGCCTGTCGGAAGTGGCGCCGGAGCATTTCGAGCTGACCGAGTATTACCAACGCTACTTTCGTCTGAATGTGGTGGCCGATGAAATCCAGTTCAATTGCCAGCTCGAAGGCGACCGCACGCTGTGCCTGTCATTGGGCAGCAAACAGCGATTCAGTGGCCAACAGATCGCCTTGCTGTCGCTGATCCAGCCGTGGGTGCTCGGCCTGTTGCGCCAGCGCCTGCCCTATGAAATCAACGAAGTCGTGGCGCTTGCACCGCCACAGGTCCAAGGCGACTGGCGGGTGCAGCTGGAAGCGTCGGTGCAACAACTCAAGGGCGCGCAATTGACCGCCCGGGAGCTGGATGTCGGGCGTTTGATGCTCAGCGGTTGCTCCAGTAAAGAAATCGCCCGTAAGCTGGAAATCTCTGTTGAAACCGTGAAAGTCCATAAGAAACACATGTACAGCAAGCTGGGGATCAAATCCCAGTCCGAGCTGTTTTCGATATTCCTCCAGGCGCAAAACGCCTGACATAACACGGTCCTGTAGGAGCGAAGCTTGCTCGCGAAGAGGCTATTTCATTCAAAATTAATCTTGGCTGAAACACTGCTTTCGCGAGCAAGCTTCGCTCCTACAGGGGCCGTGTGAACCTGCTAACCGAGTCCGAACCCAGGGAACCCGTATGAGCCTGTCACTCCTGAGCCGCTACGCCTTCTTTGCCGCTTGCGTGATCTTCACCCTCGCCAGCCTGCCCTTCCTCGAACACGACTGGCTCTGGCCGATCACCGCGGTGACCGGCATCTTGAGCCTCGTGGGCCTGTTCGACCTGCTGCAAAGCCCTCACGCGGTGCGCCGCAACTACCCGATCCTGGGCAACATTCGTTATCTGGTTGAGGGTATTCGCCCGGAGATCCGCCAATACCTGCTCGAATCCGACAGCGACGCCCTGCCCTTCTCCCGCGCCCAGCGCTCGCTGGTCTATTCGCGGGCCAAGAATGAAAGCGCCGACAAACCTTTCGGCACGCTGATCGATGTGTACCAGTCGGGTTTCGAATTCATCGGCCACTCAATGCGCCCGGCACCGTTGAGCGACCCAAACAGTTTCCGGGTCATCGTCGGTGGCCCGCAGTGCACCCAGCCGTACTCGGCCTCGGTGTTCAACATCTCGGCCATGAGCTTCGGCTCCCTCAGCGCCAACGCCATTCGCGCGTTGAACCAGGGCGCCAAACTCGGCAACTTCGCCCACGACACGGGCGAAGGCAGCATCAGCGCGTATCACCGGGAAAACGGCGGCGACCTGACCTGGGAACTGGGCAGCGGCTACTTCGGTTGCCGCACCCCGGATGGGCGCTTCGACCCGGAACGCTTCGCCGCACAAGCGCAAACACCGCAAGTGCGGATGATCGAAATCAAGATGAGCCAGGGCGCCAAACCCGGACACGGCGGCATCCTGCCCAAGCACAAGGTCACCAAGGAAATCGCCGAAACCCGCGGCATCCTGATGGGTGAAGACTGCATCTCGCCGTCACGGCACAGTGCGTTTTCCACACCGATCGAACTGATGCACTTCATCCAGCAGCTGCGTGAACTCTCTGGCGGCAAACCGGTGGGCTTCAAGTTCTGCCTCGGTCACCCGTGGGAATTCATGGGTATCGCCAAGGCCATGCTGGAAACCGGCATTCTCCCGGATTTCATCGTCGTCGACGGCAAGGAAGGCGGGACCGGCGCCGCCCCCGTGGAGTTCACCGACCACATCGGCGTGCCGATGCGTGAAGGCCTGTTGTTCGTGCACAACACGCTGGTGGGCCTGAACCTGCGGGACAAAATCAAACTCGGCGCCAGCGGCAAGATCGTCAGTGCCTTCGACATCGCCAGCGTCCTGGCCATCGGTGCCGACTGGGCCAACTCGGCGCGCGGCTTCATGTTCGCCATCGGCTGCATCCAGTCGCAAAGCTGCCACACCAACAAATGCCCGACCGGCGTCGCCACTCAAGACACCTTGCGTCAACGTGCGCTGGTGGTCCCGGACAAGGCCCAGCGCGTCTTCAACTTCCACCGCAACACGCTCAAGGCCTTGGCGGAAATGCTCGCAGCCGCCGGCCTCGATCATCCTTCACAGCTGTCGGCCAAGCATCTGGTGCGGCGCATGTCGGCGACCGAGATCAAGCTGTTCTCGCAGTTGCATGTGTTTTTGAAACCGGGGGAATTGCTGACCGGTGAGGTGAATGGCGAGTTTTACTCGCGGATGTGGCAGATGGCGCGGGCGGACAGTTTTGAGCCTAATGAGGTGGCGGTGGCTTGATAAAACCAGCCCGCAAGGAACACTTCACCAATGAAGTTCCAGGATCGGGGCCGGCGCCTTTACGACGATGTAGCCTTGATCCCCGACGAGATAAATGCTGTAGAACTTGCTCTCTATCAGCGGTTGAATCCCCTGATCATTAATCAGAATCGGACGGTGCGTTTTTCTCTCGGCAACCACATTAGTGACACCCACCTTCGTCAGATTTTCAGCAAGCATGAGAACATTTACGCTCAGCAGGTGCCGCAATATCGGCATCTGTTTAAACGAGCCTGAAGCGGCTACCAACCAATAATCAGAGTATGTCCTTGTCAGGTAAATACGTTTGGCATCGCGCAGCTGCCGATTGGAGGTGATGTCATACCCCAACGCAAAAAGCACGCTGGTTTCGAAGGTTTTCTGCATCGTAAGCACTCGCCCGTAGGCGTATGAAAGCGAGAGCATCGCCAGAAGTGGAACGATCAAAAGCAACGTCGACAATCGATGCCGGGGTGCTAACGCCTGATGGGTCAAATAGAACAGCAGAATTAACAATACCGAAAAACCCATAAAGAGCCTTAGGCCTGCATTGAAATCCTTGAAAAACAGTGCTGCACCCGACACGAGAAACACCACAGCGGGCACCGTAAGCAGGCACAGCAGACTGATCACGGCTTTTGCTAGCGCCGTATCCTGACGTTTAAGAACGTTGACGCCTATTTGCCAACTTCCCGCAAGGGCGAACGGTGCAAGTGCAGCGAATACCCAGGAAAATCCACCATGAACCAGCAGTGCAACGGCTTCCAACACTCGGAAGATGTTGGTTTCAAGTTGCAGCAGAGAATCGAAAGCTACGCTCAACCACACCACGCGATCCTGACTCATGAAGGAATAGGCAGTGAGCCAGTAGATCACCCAGGCCAGCATCACTTGTGCAACTTTCCATCCAATCAAGCCGCACCACTGCGACCACGCAATCTTGTGATTCACACCTCTGAGCAGTTCCAGGCAACATAGTCCGAGAAATACATTAACGCTGATCTGGTACAAACCCAGCCCCAACGCAATGAGAAAGGCTGGAACAATTAATTGCAGCGTTCGCGAAGCAGTACGAAAGATGATCGCGTAGACCATGACCACCTGACTCAAAGCCATAGCAGGGCCGTCGTATTGATAAGAAAGGTTTTGCAGGAAGAACGGGTTGTACCAAAGCGGCAGCATCACCAGGCAACAGGAAATCGTCGGTTGCGGGTAAAAATGGAAGGTCAGTCCAGTCAATCCCAGAGCCATGGCCAGCGTGGCGACCATTAAAGGTAAAGGAAAGATGTTGGGCGCTGCCGAGCCGAAAGTCAGCATTTTATAGAACAGATCAACAAACAATCTTCCCTCTACAGCCCAACCATTTCCTGCATCCAAAGATCGCCAGTTGTCATCGAGGTAGGAATAGTCAGCAAGTATTAATGGGTAAATGTAGACAAAGGTCGCGAACAAAAAGAACAGCAGCACTTTGCGACGGTCGAGTACCTTGTCCCACCCGTGCATCAGTACTGGCGTCATGAGTCGCGCTCGCCATACAGGACAAATCTCGAAAAAAAGAGCCCACAGACCATACTCAACAACGAAAACGACCCGACGGTCACCAGCCCGTGGAGTTTCCAGACATCGGCGTAATGTCCGACCACAAAACTCATGATCCCCATGAAGAACACATACAACAGATAACGAAGTACAGACGCCCCGGCCTCAAACGTGTAAAGCGCATGCACATAGAATGAGAAGGTCCCCGCGACACAAAACGCCGAAAAATTACTGGCAGCCTGACTCAGCTCGGCCGCGACAGTGAGAACGTAAAAGATCTGCCAATGAATGAGCGTATTGGCCACGCCAACGACCGCATACGTGGAGAATGCTTTCCATAAGGCTTTCATGTCCGTTCCTTGAACTGTTCCGGTTTCAGGTGCGGTTCAAACCTAAAGTCGAAGACAGTTGCGCGTCTACTGTAAGAACTAACAGGTAGCGCAGTCTTCCAGACCAGTGGTCATGGTGTTCACCACTGCAGCGAGGGGATCCGGGCGGGTTCTTTCATGACGATAAAGCCGTAATCCCCCAGCAGATAAATGCGATAGAACAGGCTGTCTACCAGCGGTGCATAACCCTGGTAACCCACCATCGTCGCGTTGCGCCGTTCCTTTTCCCTGACCACATTGGTAATGCCTGCCTTGGGCAGGTTTTCCGCGAGCATGTAGAAGTCGATGTTCAGCAGGTAATGCAATACCGGCCTCTGCTTGAACGACCCGGCGGCGCTCACCAGCCAGAGATCCGAATACGTCACCGACATATAAATGCGCTTGGCGTCGCGCAACGCCGGGCGCGAAGCAATGTCAGCGCTCAAGGCATACAGCGCATTTGTCGCGAAGGTTTTTTGTAACGTCAGTACCCGTCCATACGCAAAGGACAGCGAGAGCATCGCCAGCAGCGGAACCAGCAACAGCAACGGCAGCTTTTCATGCACCGGCGCCAGTGCCCGATGACTCAGGTAGAACAGCAGCACCAACACCACTGCAAAGCCCATCAAGGTGCAGGCGCCTTCATTGAAGTCGCGGAAAAACAGTGAGGCCCCCGGTACCAGCACCATCAGGACGGGCACGATCAAAACACACAGCACCCCGATCGCCATTCTGTTCAGGCCCGTGTCCACACGCTCCAGCACGCGCTGTCCCACGCGCACGGCACCGACGATGGCGCACAGCAACAGCACGGCAAATACCCAGGCAAAGCCGCCATGGAACAGCAGCACGATTTTTTCCAGCACCCGCCCCGCATTGATTTCAATTTGCAGCAACGGCGCCGCTGACGGGTTCAATAATGTGGTTCGGTTCTGAGTCATGAAGGAATAGGCGGTGGCGTAATAAATCAATCCGGCCAAGCCTACCTGAACCACTTTGCAGCCGATCAAGCGCCACCACGCGGACCTTGGCAATTGGTCGTTCGCCCCCCGCAGCAGCTCCAGGCAACAGAGCCCGAGAAACACATTGAAGCTGACCTGATAAAGCCCGATCGCCAATGCAATCAGCGCGGCGGGTATCACCAGTTGCCGCACGCGCGAGGGGCTTTGAAAGGTGATCGCGTAGATCACCGCCACCAGGCTCAGGGCCATGGTCGGCCCGTCGTATTGGTACGACAGGTTTTGCAGGAAAAACGGGTTGTACCAAAGTGGCAGCACTACCAGGCAATGGGCAAACGTCGGTTCGGGGAAGTAGTGAAACGTCAGCCGGGTCAGAGCCGCGCTCATTGCCAGCGTGGCAATCAACAGCGGCAGCGGGAAGATATTCGGCGCGGCACCGCTGAAGGTCAGCAGGTTGTAGAACCACTGCGCGAACAACCGGCCCTCCTGCGCCCAACCGGTGCCGGCCGCCAGGGCACGCCAGTTGTCATCGATGTAGGGAAAATAGGCGAGGATCAGAGGAAGGATGTAAATCAGCGTCGTAAAAACAAACAACGACCCAACCTGACGGCCGGTGAGCTCTTTGTCGAGCCATTCGCTGATCTTCATGCCGGCGCCTCTTGGGAATTCCGCCTTCCATCGATAAAGCTTTGAACCCGACGGCAGCCAGAGATCGCAGACCTGCGCGGCTTTTAGACAGGCGGTTGTCCCCTCAGCGATGTGCAGAGACATTCCGTAATATCCACACTTTGCAATTGACGGCGAATCCCTGCACCCTGCGCGCCGCCAATGTGCGGCGCGCAACCTTTTGTGGCGCCGGCGCTCCTACTTCAAAACCCGTTCAAGAGCCCGCAGCCATGACGACTGAACGCGATCACCGGATCGACTTTTTCCGCGGCCTGGCGCTGATCTTCATTTTCTGGGATCACGTGCCCCACAACCCTTTGGGTCAAATGACGCTGCGTAATTTTGGCTTCAGCGATGCCGCCGAAATCTTCGTTTTTCTCGCCGGCTACGCGGCGGTCCTGGCCTACGGCAAGATCCTTGCGCGCGACGGTTATCTGATTGCCTGCGTGAAAATCCTGCGCCGCGCCTGGGTGCTGTATGTGGTGCATATCTTCCTGCTGGCGATGCTGATGGGCATCGTGTTCTTCGCCAACAGCCACGTGGAGACCCGAGATCTGGTGGAGGAGATGGGCATGCACCACTTCATCAGCAACCCGCAGCAAGCCTTGATCGATGAGTTGCTGTTGCGCTTCAAACCGAACCTGATGGACCCGTTGCCGCTTTACATCGTGCTGCTGGCAGGTTTGCCGCTGGTGCTGCCGATATTTGTGCGCAAACCCTGGGTGGTGGTGGCGATGTCGTTTGCGGTGTACCTGACGGTGCCGTTGTTCGGCTGGAATCTGGCCGCCATCAAGGACGGCGTGTGGTACTTCAACCCCGTCGCCTGGCAACTGTTGTTCGTACTCGGCGGTGCCGCTGCGATTCATGGGCAACGCCCGCGGTTGCCCGACAGACGCTCGTTGCTCCGTCAGCCAGTGTTTGTGGGTGCGGCGTTATACGCAGTAGTTGCCGGTGTACTGACCGTCTTGTGGCGGTGGCCGCAACTGCATGATGCGTTGGTACCGACCAGCCTGAGCAATCTGTTGTACCCGATCAGCAAGACCGACCTGTCGCCGGTGCGCCTGCTGCACTTTCTGGCGCTGGCGTATGTCACGGCGAAACTGTTGCCGGACACAGGCTGGACGCAGAACTGGCTGGCACAGCAATGCAGTCGCATGGGGCGCTATTCGCTGGAAGTGTTCTGCCTCGGCGTGTTGTTGGCGCCGTTGGCGGACATGGTCAATGCCCTGACCGATGATGCGTTTGCCATGCAAATCTTCACCGCGTTGGTGGGGGCGGGATTGATGGGGTTGTTGGGGATGTGGCTGGATTTCAACAAGCGGTTGAATACGCGAATGCCGGTGGTGGCCGCTTAACGTCAAAAGATCGCAGCCTCGTTTCACTCGACAGCTCCTACAGGGAAAGGTGTTGGTCGGTCTTGCGCGAACGTTCATCGATCACGATTCCTGTAGGAGCTGTCGAGTGAAACGAGGCTGCGATCCTTTGATCTTCAAAACGTTTGCGTTTCAGGCGTTACGACCTATGAAGCTGAACGCACCGCACCTTAATACGCGAATGTCGGTGGTGGCTGCTTAACGTCAAAAGATCGCAGCCTCGTTTTACTCGACAGCTCCTACAGGGAAAGGTGTTGGTCGGTCTTGCGCGTACGTTCATCGATCACGATTCCTGTAGGAGCTGTCGAGTGAAACGAGGCTGCGATCCTTTGATCTTCAAACGTTTGCGTTTCAGGCGTTACGACTTATGAAGCCGAACGCACCGCACCTTTAATACGCGAATATCGGTGGTGGTCGCTTAACGTCAAAAGATCGCAGCCTCGTTTCACTCGACAGCTCCTACAGGGAAAGGTGTTGGTCGGTCTTGCGCGTACGTTCATCGATCACGATTCCTGTAGGAGCTGTCGAGTGAAACGAGGCTGCGATCCTTTGATCTTCAAAACGTTTGCGTTTCAGGCGTTACGACCTATGAAGCCGAACGCACCGCACCTTAATACGCGAATGTCGGTGGTGGCCGCTTAACGTCAAAAGATCGCAGCCTCGTTTCACTCGACAGCTCCTACAGGGAAAGGTGTTGGTCGGTCTTGCGCGTACGTTCATCGATCACGATTCCTGTAGGAGCTGTCGAGTGAAACGAGGCTGCGATCCTTTGATCTTCAAAACGTTTGCGTTTCAGGCGTTACGACCTATGAAGCCGAACGCACCGCACCTTAATACGCGAATGTCGGTGGTGGCTGCTTAACGTCAAAAGATCGCAGCCTCGTTTCACTCGACAGCTCCTACAGGGAAAGGTGTTGGTCGGTCTTGCGCGTACGTTCATCGATCACGATTCCTGTAGGAGCTGTCGAGTGAAACGAGGCTGCGATCCTTTGATCTTCAAAACGTTTGCGTTTCAGGCGTTACGACCTATGAAGCTGAACGCACCGCACCTTAATACGCGAATGTCGGTGGTGGCTGCTTAACGTCAAAAGATCGCAGCCTCGTTTCACTCGACAGCTCCTACAGGGAAAGGTGTTGGTCGGTCTTGCGCGTACGTTCGTCGATCGCGATTCCTGTAGGAGCTGTCGAGTGAAACGAGGCTGCGATCCTTTGATCTTCAAACGCTTGCGTTTCAGGCGTTACGACTTATGAAGCCGAACGCACCGCACCTTTAATACGCGAATATCGGTGGTGGCTGCTTAACGTCAAAAGATCGCAGCCTCGTTTCACTCGACAGCTCCTACAGGGAAAGGTGTTGGTCGGTCTTGCGCGTACGTTCGTCGATCGCGATTCCTGTAGGAGCTGTCGAGTGAAACGAGGCTGCGATCCTTTGATCTTCAAAACGTAAAAAGCCCCGCCTCTTTAAAGAGCGCGGGGCTTTTGCGTTTCAGGCGTTACGACTTATGAAGCCGAATGCACCGCACCTTGCGACACATTGGTCGGTTGCAGCTTGAACACGTAGAACAACACCGTCAGCAGCACCAGGAATGCAGGTCCCACATACAGCGCCACACGCGTGTCCGGGAAGTACGCCATCAGGCCGACCACCAGCACCAAAAACGCCAGCGCCAGGTACGAGCTGACCGGGTACAGCCACATCTTGTATTTCAGGCCGGCACGTTCGCTGGCACTCAGGCCTTTGCGGAACTTGAGCTGGGCCAGCAGGATCATCACCCAGGTCCAGATCGCGCCGAAGGTGGCAATCGCCGTCACCCAGACGAAGACTTTCTCAGGCACCAGGTAGTTGAGCAGCACGCCCAACAGCAACGCGCCGATCGACAGCAGCAACGCGCGACGTGGTACGCCATTGTTCGAGGTCTTGGCAAAACCGGCCGGGGCCTGGCCATTCTGCGCCAGGCTGTAGAGCATGCGCCCGGTGCTGAAGATGCCGCCGTTGCAGGACGACAGCGCTGCGGTGATCACCACGAAGTTGATGATGCCGGCGGCGGTCTTGATGCCCAGACGCTCGAAGGTCATCACGAACGGACTGCCCTGGGTGCCGATTTCGTTCCACGGGTAGATCGACAGGATCACGAACAACGCGCCGACGTAGAACAGCAGAATCCGCCAGAACACCGAGCCGATTGCGTTAGGAATGGTCTTCTGCGGGTTCTTCGCTTCACCGGCGGTCAGGCCGATCATCTCGACGCCGAGGTAGGCGAACATCACCATTTGCAGGGACATCAACACGCCTTGCACGCCGTTGGGCATGAAGCCGCCGTGGGCCCAGAGATTGGAAATCCCCAAAGCCACGCCGTCGTTGCCGAAGCCGAACGCGATCACGCCGATGCCGCCGACCACCATCGCAATGATGGTGACGATTTTGATCAGGGCGAACCAGAACTCGAACTCACCGAAGGCTTTCACCGCGATCAGGTTGATCGAGCCCATGCTGATCAACGCGGCGAGCGCCCAGATCCAGCGCGGCACATCGGGGAACCAGACACCCATGTACACAGCCACTGCTGTGATTTCCGCGACGCAGGTCACCAGCCACAGGAACCAGTAATTCCAGCCGGTGAGGAAGCCAGCCAAGGGGCCGAGGTAGTCTTGGGCGTAACGGCTGAAGGAGCCGGCGACCGGGTTGTGCACAGCCATTTCGCCGAGGGCGCGCATGATCACCAGGATCGCCAGACCGCCGATGATGTAGGACAGCATGATCGCGGGACCGGCCATTTCGATGGCCTTGGCCGAACCGAGGAACAGACCGACGCCGATACAGGCTCCGAGCGCCATCAAGCGAATATGCCGTTCGCCGAGTTCGCGTTTAAGCGGGCCGCCCTGAGCGGTCTCGCCGTGGGGCAGGTGATTGCCGACTGGCATAGGGGTACAACCTCGTCTTGTTATTGGATATGACCACCGAGTAACAAAGCGCTGACCGGTAAGCCATTGCTTCTGAGAAACCGGGCCTGCTTCGTGAGCAAACCCGTCTTGCAGGACACAACCTGCAAGATCAGCGGGGCGTGCAGTATAAAAAGCTTCGTAAAGGGTTTTTCACTCTATAAACCCCAACATTCAGCCAGAACTCTCGGGAAAAGCCCGGTTTGCGGAGGGGCATTACCTGGTTTTTGTAGGATTATTCACCGCTGAAACGGCGGCGAGTATTGCACAGCATTGGTGCATCGTCATGCCCCTGCCCCACCAACATTTGCTTATAGATGGCTCTATCTCAAGCCTTTCGACCAATTTCCGCCTGTAGGAGCTGTCGAGTGAAACGAGGCTGCGATCTTTTGATCTTGCTTTTAAAAAGATCAAGATCAAAAGATCGCAGCCTCGTTTCACTCGACAGCTCCTACAGGGGCGCGGGCTGGATCCGGAAATTCGCGACAACCGTGTCCACAATTTTTTCACCATCGCCAACCACCGACTAAGCTTCAGACAAGTCCGATCAATCTGCGTGAATGGATCAGTCGACTATGGGCGCGTTATGGCAAACCGATACGAGTAAAACTGTGGTTCCGACTGAACGTGTGGATGAAGCGCCTATACCTGAAAAACCTCCTGGCAGTCGTGTGACGCACGGTTGGGGGGCGTTTTGGTTGTTGCTGGTGATTATTCTGATTGTCCTGGGGCTTGCCGCTGCCAAGGAAATGCGCACCTCGAAGTTTCAATCTCGCGAGGTCAGCAAATTCGCCGCCTCCCTGAGTTACGAGATGCAACCCGGCCCCAGCGACGCCATTCGCTATCCGGGCGCAGGCCCGTTCGACTTGCGTTTGGGTTACAGCTCGCTGGGTGAATTCCTGCCGCGGCTGCTCAAGCGCGACTACGTCATTGCGTCACAAACCCGCTTCTCGCCAAAGCTGATGGACTACACCGACAACGGCTTTTTCGTGCCCTACGCGGAGAAAATCCAGGCGGGATTGTCGATTACCGATTGCCGTGCAGCACCGCTTTATCAGTACAAATACCCACAACAGCTGTATTCGAGCTTTGAGTCGATTCCGCCAGTGGTGGTCAGCAGTCTGTTGTTTATCGAGAACCGCTTTTTGCTCGACCCCAAGCAACCCTTGGCCAACCCCGCCGTGGACTGGCCGCGGTTCGGCATGGCGATCTGGTCCCAGATTGCCAAGCTTGTTCACCTGCCAGGCCAGTCGGCGGGTGGCAGTACGCTGGCGACGCAACTTGAAAAGTATCGGCACTCGCCCGATGGCCTGACGGTGTCGGGCGCGGAAAAGATCCGGCAGATGATTTCCGCCACGGTGCGGGCTTATCAAGCGGGCCCGGAAACTTTGCAGGCCCGGCAAAATGTGGTGCGCGACTACCTCAACAGCGTGCCGCTGTCGGCGGTGCCGGGCCACGGTGAAGTGCATGGCATGGCCGAGGGCTTGCGCGTCTGGTACGGCGCCGATTTCAACAAGGCCAACGAACGGCTGGCCAGCACCGACACAGATCCCAAGAGCATGGCCGAAAAAGGCCTGGCCCTGCGTGAGATGCTGTCGCTGATGATCGCCCAGCGTCGCCCTTCTCACTACCTGACCAAGGGTCATGATGAACTAGCCGACCTCACCGACAGCCACATCCGCCTGCTGGCAGCCAATGGCGTGATCGATGCGCCCTTCGCCGCCGCCGCCCTGGCCAGCCAGGTGACCTACCGTGACTGGCAGACCCAGCCGACCATTCAGCCGATCGAAACCAACAAAGGCATCAGCGTGGCGCGCAGCCGCCTGGGCGGGCTGCTCAATCGTCCGCTGTACGACCTCGACCGCCTCGACCTGTCGGCCACCAGCACCCTGCAAGGCGATTTGCAGACCCAGGCCACCGAATACCTCAAGCACCTGGCCGACCCGGTGTTTGCGACACAAATCGGTCTGATGGGTGAACGCTTGCTCACCCCCACCAGCACCACCCAGGTGCGTTACAGCTTCACGCTGTTTGAACTGACGCCGGATGGCGCGCGGGTACGGGTGCAGACCGACAGCACCGACCAGCCGTTCGATATCAACGAGGGCAGCAAGCTGGAGCTGGGCTCCACCGCGAAAATGCGCGTGCTGACCACCTACCTGCAAATCATGGCCGAGCTGCACGATAAATATGCCGACATGACGGTCCCGGAATTGAAGAAAGTCGACATCCCGGATCAGGATCGCCTGAGCCGTTGGGCCGTCGATTACCTGATTCAGAACAAAGACCGCAATCTGCCGGCCATGCTGGGCGCCGCCCTGGACCGCAAGTATTCCGCCAGTCCCGGCGAAGCCTTTTTTACTGGCGGCGGGCTGCACACCTTCGTCAACTTCCGCAAGGAAGACAACGGCCGCATTCCGACCTTGCGTGATGCCCTGCGCGAATCGATCAACCTGCCGTTCATTCGGCTGATGCGTGATCTGGTGCGCTACACCACGTATTCCGGCCCCAACAACAGCGCCGAATTGCTCAAGGACGATCGCGACCCACGGCGTCAGGAATACCTGGCCAATTTCGCCGACCGCGAAGGCACCTCGTTCCTGCTGAAGTTCTGGAAGAAATACAAAAACAAGGACACCCAGGCACGGCTCGACACCTTCCTCGACAGCATGCGCCCGACGCCGATTCGCATGGCGGCGGTGCACCGTTATTTGCTGCCACAGGCCAGTCAGGAAAGCTTCAACACCTTCGTGCGCTCGCACCTCAAAGGCGCGAAGCTCACCGAAAAACTCACCGATGAACGCCTGCAACGGCTCTACGAGAATTACAGCCCCGGCGCCTATGACCTGCCGGATCAGGGTTTCATTGCCAAGGTTCACCCGCTGGACCTGTGGCTGATGGGCTACCTGCTGAACAACCCGGATGCGAAGTGGAGCCAGATCGTCAAAGCCAGTCAGTTCGAGCGTCAGGAAGTCTACAGTTGGCTGTTCAAAAGCCGTCACAAGGGCGCCCGTGACAGCCGTATCCGCACCATGCTGGAGATCGAAGCCTTCCTCGACATCCATCAGCGCTGGCAGAAAGTCGGTTACCCGTTCGATCACCTGGTGCCGTCGCTGGCCACCGCCATCGGCAGCTCCGGCGACCGTCCGGCGGCATTGGGCGAGTTGATCGGCACCATCCTCAACGACGGTGTGCGCATGCCGACATTGCGCATCGACACCCTGCATTTCGCGGCGAATACGCCTTACGAAACCAAGCTGATCAATGACCCGGTTGCCGGCAAACGGGTGATGCCTTCCGAAGTGGCCGCGGCCATGCGCGAGGCCTTGTCGCAAGTGGTGGATGCCGGTACGGCCAAACGTGTTTCCGGCAGTTTCATCACGCCCGATGGCAAACCCTTGGCCATGGGCGGCAAGACCGGGACCGGGGATAACCGCATCGAAGCCATCGGCTCCGGCGGGCGAATTCTGAGTTCGAAGTCGATCAACCGCACGGCGACCTTCGTGTTCTTCATCGGCGACAACCACTTTGGCACCTTGACCGCGTTCGTGCCGGGGCGCACGGCCGAAGCCTTTAAATTCACCTCCGCGTTGCCGGTGCAAGTGCTCAAAGGCATGGCGCCGATTCTGACACCGTACCTGCAACCGGGAGGTCACACCGGATGCCTGCCGGTTGAGGTCGCCCGGCGCTGATCGCAGGTGGTAATTAATTATTTTCGGCATGGATAATCCGAATGCTTTCGGCACTGTCCACAGGGGCCTGACAGCAGTAATTCAGACTTTTACTTTGAGCGATGAAAGATAGGCTGTTGTCTTCTATCACGGCTCAAGGCTGATAAAAACAATGTCAGATTTACAAGGACGTAAAGCTGTTCGCCAACCGGTGACAGACGACCCTAAGGGCCGTCACTACGATTTCATCAACAGTCGAATCCACCCAACGTTCAAGGACGCCTCATTGCGCAGGGTGCGGGAGTTGGGCCTCACGAAAACGCTGCCCGGACAATGGATCAAGACGGCTGAAACACTCGATCACACACAGTTACAAGAAGCCAACCTCCAACTCTGGTCCGCTCAGAACAAGGTGGATCGGTTTATTGAAGCGTTACAAAACGTTGATGACTTTGCCGAACCCTTGCTCACCGATGCATTGAAGAAACAGTACGGCGTTGATGTCGATGTAAGAACAACTTGCTTACATCTTTATTTACCCAAAGAGCGCCCCTGGTTTGCCATCGACATTTCCCGCGGCGTTGTCACCCGAACCGTCTCACTGCTGAACGCCGCCTTACACAACTTCGCACGTACCGAAACCTGCGAGGCGGATTCCGACTTCATCAGCACGCCCGATAAACGCGGTCTCTTCGACGTCCTGCCGGTCAAACGCAAAATGTCCGTCGCCCAGTTCCAGACCCTGTGTCGCGAGCTGGACATCGGTGCGCGTTATGCCCGTTACCTTAAAGACCGCTTGCTGCCTGCCGACGCTGTCGCGAAGCGTTTTTTGCAACTCAACATCATCGAAAGCGAGAAAGCGGCCTTCAAAGCAGCCGCTCATCACGCGCTGATAACTGGCGACATTGATGCCGACGCGAGTGACCTGATCCTGAAGATGCTCAATGGCCAGCGCAACCTCACGCGCAAAGGCCGGGTGATGCATTTCGCTGAACTGTCCGTTCTGGATATCCGCCTGGCCGGGATCGTGTTGATTACACCGGACCTGGAGCGTACTCGCGGCGACGTACCGATATTCGCGTATGTCCCGCAGGACCCTGAGCATCCGCTGAAAGAGTATTCGTCCACGGTCGCCTTCATGAATGAACTGACTCGCCAGCTGCGTGACAACAAAGTCATTCCGTCCGCCGGTATGACTTATCGCCAATACTTCAGCCGGTTCGTCGATCAGTCAGAGCGAGGGCATTTTTTCGGCGGGCTGCAACAGCGTCTGTTCGAGGTGAAATGGCATCAGAAAGAACCGCTGGATCCCGGCCCCAGTTGGCGGGAAGTCCCGGTCGACCCACCCAATCTTCGTTTCAGCGCTGCACCGATCCGCAGCGAGTTCTGGGAACACCGCTTTGAGCAGAAACTGAACAAGATCCTCAATGACGCCCGACACATCGCCGTGCCCACCGCCGACACCGATCGCGATGCCCGATGGGCCTGGTGGGAGAACTTCAAGAAAATAGCCTCGGACATCTTCAATGTCGCCCTGATGGTCATCACACCGTTCGTGCCGGGGTTGGGGGAATTGATGATGGTCTACACCGCCTATCAGATCGCCAACGATGTCATCGAAGGCATCGTCGACATGACGTTGGGGCTGTGGACAGAAGCCGCCGAGCATATCGTCGGCGTGGTGACGGATGTCATTCAATTGGCGGCGTTTGCGGCCGGTGTGAAGATCGGCGAGGTCGCTCGCTTGAAACTTTCACCGTTGATCGAAGGCATGAAACCGGTGGAACTGCCCAACGGCCAGCAGCGCTTGTGGCATCCCGACCTCAAGCCCTATGAGCAGCCGAACATCGAGTTGCCGTCTGATTCCAGACCTGACGCATTGGGTTTGCACACCCATGAAGGTCTGAAGATTCTGCCCCTGGATCAAAAACATTACGTCGTGCAAACAGACCCGAAAACGGGCAACTATTGCGTCAAACACCCCCATCGCAGCGAGGCCTATTTACCCGAGCTACAACACAACGGTTTCGGCGCCTGGACACATGAAGCGCAGAGCCCGCGAGACTGGGGCCACCCGACACTGATGCGGCGTCTCGGTCACCGCGTCGACGGTTTCAACGATGTGCAGCTGGAGCAAATTCGCGTTGCCAGCGGCACCGAAGCAGCGGCATTACGGCAAATGTACGTCGAAAACACCGCCCCGCCCCCGTTGCTTGCCGACGGCCTTGATCGCGCAGACATTCAGCAGCAAACCGAGCAGGCAATTGAGGATATTCGCGGCGGACGGCCCATAGACCCCGCTTCTTACTGGTGCGAACCGCTGGCGACCTACCTTGAAGGCTGGCCCTCGGACAAGGCCCTGAGAGTCTACGAAAACACCGAACTGACGGGCCGCTTCCGCACCTACGGTAATGACCTGGCGAGCGACGAACAGACGCTCGCCACCAGTCTGTCGCGTCTCATGCAGGGTGACCTGCCGAAACAACTCGTCGAATTCCTGAGCGAAGAAGAACTTCAAGCGCTGCTCGGCCCGGGTGTCGCCCAGGAAGAACAGCTCCAGGCGCTGCGCAATCAACTGGCTGACGAGGCAGACCGCCTGCGACCCGATATCTTCAATCAGCGCTATCAAGCCGCACAAACGAGCGTTAACCCACAGGTGCGACAACTGCGCGACGTGGCTCCCGAGCTACCGACCCGAGCGGCAACCGTACTGCTCAACAGTGCCAGCAACGCAGAGCTCGAACGCATGACACAGGACAACCGCCTGCCACTGGACCTGAAAAACCAGGCGCGTGAAGCAGCCTTCGAAACCCGCGCCAACCATGCCTATGAAGGTTTTAACGATGATGCGCGCTGGGTGCCTGAGACCGAGCGACTGGTGCTGAATGCGCTCAGGATTCACACCGACGCATTCGGCGATTTGCGCATCGATGTCCGCCAGGGCTCCGACATCGGGCCGCTACGGTGCAGCGTAGGAGCAGAAGATGCGTCGGTCATCCGGGTATTGATCAAGGACAGCGGCACACGGTACGAAGTGTGGGACGCCGACAACCACAAACTGCATGACGCCGACGACTTTTACGAATCGGTACTCAACGCCCTGCCGGTCAGCAAACGCCTGCAACTGGGGTATCAACCCGGCCAGGGAGCATCGTTCAAACAATGGGTGCTGGTCAAAACCGAAGCCCCGGCCGAGCGCCGGATTGCCCTGGCAGAGCCGCCGATTCGCCCGATCGGCGACCCGGACACCTTGCTGCTGTTGCGTGGCCCTGGCTTTTCCATTCAGAGGGCCACTCTGGAGGAACGGGTGCAGGGTATTTACCCACACTTGAACGAGCGCGAAATCAGCACCTTTGTCCGCTCGCTGGGCGAAGAACCTCAGGCGCGCAAGACCATCGATAGACTTGACCGCGAACTCTACGATCTTCAAGTCACACTCAACAAATGGCGGCGTCGCCAACCTGAAACCTGGGGCCCGGATCGTGACGGGTTCGTGAGTGGTGGCGGGCGGCACATTTGCGAGCGGCTCATCGCCTGTTTTCAAAGAAAATCGAAGGCTTTTGGCGAGCGCAGCGCCACACTCGAAGGCGGGTATGTGCTGGACCTTTCAACGGAGTTCAACACGCTCGATCTGGAGCTGTGGTGGAGTGAGCTGCCTGACCTCAAGTACTACCTCGACCAGGTCAGTACGCTGAATCTGGACCGCACCGGCTTTTCCACCAGCGCCACAGGGCTGTTGAAGGATTTTCCTGATCTTCGGCAACTGAGTGCCCGTGGCTGCGGATTGGAAAAGCTGCCGGTAACGATTGGCAAAATGCATTTCCTCCGCACGCTACGCTTGATGAACAACCGGATCCGGTTGACCCGGTCAGCCGTCGAGCAACTGCGGCATTTGACGCACATGGAAACGCTCAGGCTCGATGACAACCCGCAGTTGGGTCTGCTGCCGAACGTCGAACGCATGCCGAAACTGAAGATTCTGAGTTTGAGCAACACCGGCGCAACCGCTTGGCCTGACGGACTGTTCGCAAGGCATCGCCCGAGAGGGTTTTATCTGGACCTGATGCAAAACCCGTTGCGCGACATCCCCGTGGTCGTTCCCGGTTCGGAGGCCGCGCGCCTCGTGGCCCGTACGCGACTGTTTCCGACAGACCTTTCAGACGCCAATCTGATTGTTTACAAAGACTACCGACGATCAGTGGGCATCAGCCCTGATCGCCCTTATTCGGCCATTGCCGAGCATGCGATCGATCAGTGGCCCATGTCCGACGACTCCCGATGGTGGAGTGACAAGGCCGCGGGCGTGGGCATCTTCAGGGTAGAAGCCTGGCACGACCTGATGACCGAGCCACACTCCCGAGGGTTCTTCAGCTTGATCCAGAAGCAGACCGAGTCGGCCGACTACCGTGCCGGTGGCGAGCGGCGCAAACAGCTGAGTGACCGCGTATGGCGAATGATCGAGGCCATCGACCTGGACACGACGTTGCGCAAAGAGTTGTTTGAAATGGCGACCGCGCCGACAACCTGCGCTGACGCGGGCGCCCAGGTATTCAACAACATGGGGATCAAAGTCCTGGTCAGCGAGGCCTATGCCCAGTCGACATCGACTGCGATCCTGGAAAGCAAGCTGGTGACCTTGGCCAAAGGCGCCGCGCGCCTCGAACGGGTGGATGACATCGCCCGGGCGGATTTCGCCAGCCGACAAGGTAATCCCGATGAAGTCGAAGTGTTCCTCGCCTACGAGACCGGCCTTGCCCAGCGTCTCGGCTTGCCTTGGCAATCAGAGACCATGCTCTATCAACCCATTGCCGGCGTGAGCGCCAAAACGCTCGATACGGCCTTCGATACCGTGATGTCGATGGAAGACGGCGACGGTCTGATCAATCACATGATCGAGCAATCGTTCTGGGAAAAATACCTGCATGACACGTATCCCTCGGACTTCAGGCGCAATGCCCGGACGTATGAAACCAGAACCGATCACCTGGATGAATTGCGCGAGGCCCAGCGTTCCTGGGCGAATTCCAAAGGACAGGTGATTGCGCAAAGACAGGCGCTCAAGAAGCGGCTGCTGGACCTTGCCAATCAACTGAACGTCCAGGAAAACCGTGTGCTCACCGATGAAGAAATGACCGACGAGGTCTACGGCGCATTACTGAATGACATCGGCTACGAGGAAAAACAGCTGAGCAGGCGATTGACCCGACAGGCGCTGGTCAACGCCGGGTAACAGCCCTTGCCCTGAAGGCAAACAAACGCCTTCAGGGCATGCTACGCGCTTATCCGATTTCCGAATCCCAAACCACGGTGAAGTTCCCGGAATATTTGGAGGCCACGCCCGGCGTCAACATGTAGTTCACGTAATAAGGTGCAATCTCGAAATGCAGGATGCCCGGCGCACGATCCACGTAAAAACCAGGTTTGAATTGTTGGGCATTCACGTGCCCGACATGCAACGGACGACGCTTGACCGGTTGCCCGTTGGTGTCCGTCAGGCCGTTCGGCAAGCTGACGCTGAGTTGCACCACCGCCGCGCGCTTCGAAACGGGGTCACGAATCATGCAATCGAACAATCCCGGAATGTCACACTCCAGATGCATCTTGAAGCGGGTCGATGACGAGATGTTGAATGTCTGATCACGAAACAACCGGGTCGGTTTACGCCCCTGAGCCAGCCAGGACTGCCAGCCACCTTCCGGGACCAGCTCCACACGATCACCGCCAGGAGGTATATCCACTTTCAAGGTGTGTTCGACCGTCAGGGTGAAGTTGAGGTTGATCAAATCGTCATCGGGCAACATCACATCACCCATGTCGAAATCCTTGTGCGGCCCTACGGTGTAATTCATGACACCCCGGTAAGTGCCTGTCGACATTTTCAGCGGATCGGGTGTGACCAGCTCATATGAAAAACCGACATCCTGATAGGCAAATCCAAGCGTCTCGGGAATCGGTTGGTAAGCGCGTTTCGCACAGCTCCCCGCATTGGCCGGCACTCGCCAGAAAAACGCGTAGTAATACGCGCTCCCGTAACCCACGCCGCCATAATTGCACGGTGCAGGCGCATTGACCCAGGAGGCGTCCCATACGCCTCCAGGAAGAGGCTCCTTGATCGTGTAAGCCGCCCCTATGCCGTTGACGCGCATTTTTACCGTCTCGGCTTTGCCGGTGTCGTCATGGATGACCGTGACTTCCTTCCAATAGGAGGGCGTGCGGAACATCGGGCCTTGACGTTCGGCGTGATCAGGCAGGATAGGCGCGATGGATCTGAAGCGAACCGGTAGAGCGATGCTGAAGACGCCATTTTCGCAATAAGCCGGATGGTCCTTGCAGTAACCCCCTTGCGGGGTCGTGTTTTTGAATTCGTTGTGCATGGGCCTTGCCGGGTCCGGCCGAAACACTGCCGTCAGATCCACAGTTGCCGCGCCTGCCGACACAGCAAATCCCCCCGTCAATACCAGCGCACTCAACTGGCTCGTTATTCTGATTTTGTCCATGATTTATACAGTCCTTTTGGGTGTTTCCATGCATAGCCGGTGAGTGCGCATCACGCCCCCGGCAACACCGCATTGAAAATCAGATTGACGCTGCCAAAGTAATTTCCAGGTTTGTAAACGCCGTCGACCGGTGGAAAAGGCACGATCTCCAGCGGCACCCGTTTACCCAGCGCCGCTTCGCTCATCGGCAGCACTTCGCGGTTGTCCAGTTCATTCAACAGAACGCCGTTGAACAGCACTCGCAAGCCAATATCATGGGCATCGGTGCCGTTCGACAGATAAGGCCGGCCCTCCAGCCTTGCTTCAATCGAGCCGGCCTCATTTTTCACATCGAAGTATTTGCGCAGACTGCCCAGTGACGACATCGCGAGGTTCCACGGCAGGCGTTGTTCACGATGAATCCAGCCAGGGTCAGAGGGGATCACGTAGAACGCCAGGGTCGGAATCGTCACGAACACGTCAAACGTGTGCACTTCTCTGGCCGCATAGGCCCACGAGCTTGCCAACAGGGCAGCCGCCAACACGGGCATGACAATCAGTTTCTTGAACATGGTCACCACCCGGGGTCAGCCCTTCACGTCGATTTTTTTGCTGCTCTCACCTTCGACCAAGGTGAAGTGGTACTCGCGACCGGCCTGCTTCTGGAACTGAAACGTGCGGCCGGCCAGAATGTGATGCTTGGTCGTCGGCTGGCAGTCCTGCTCGTTCTTGATCGAGCAATCCTTGAACTCGTCGATCACCACCACCGTGTTGCCGTTGTTGCGGATTCGATAGTTGCCCGCGTCGTTCTCGATCGCGCTGTCGAAACGCGTTTCCTTGGGCCGCACGAAAAACACCGCGCCGTAACCTGCCAGCACGGTGACCCCGGCGGACAAGGACTTTTTGTATTCTTCGCGCTCGTCGCTGGAGACGGCGAATTCATCTTCCTTCTCCGGTACGACCGGCACGAAACGCACCCGGAAATACCGCTCCCGGTCGCGTTCGCCCATATACAGCAAGCGTGTGCCCTGCATGCCGTTGGCCGGCACGATCAGCCGCGCCGGACTCGCCATCAAGCCATCCCGGGCATTGCCGTCGGCCTGGGTCTTGAGCGGCACTTCGCGCGAGGTGCCGTCGTTCTCATAGATGATTTCGAGGATGTTGACCTTGACGAAGGCCGTGCTGTCGCCGCCATTGAACACGCGTTTCAAATAGGTACTTTTGTCGCCGTCCAGATAGTCGTAGACGGTCCCGATATTGATGCTCGGTGCCGCGTGAGTCAGTTGCGCGAACAGATAAAAACCAAACAGTGCCAACAGGTGTTTCATCGTGCTGAACCTCATTGAATTGAATGCTGCAAAGGACGGCCCGCTAGATGTCTGAATCCCAGACCACCGTCACATTCCCGGAGTACTGGCGTTGTCGCTCGGGCCTTATCATTTCCGCGACTTCATCGGGAGGAATCTCGAAGTGCAGCGTCCCTGGTTTTCGCTCCACATAGAAAGCCGGTTGAAACAATTCGCTACCACTGCCATTGCGTCGTAACGGTTGACGATTCACTGGCCGCCCCGCCGCGTCAGTCAACCCTGTGGGCAGGGTGACGCTAACGTCGAGTGGCACGAAATGGCCGGACACCGGCTCTCGCAAAGAGCAGTTATCGCCGTCCTGGGTGTACTGGCACTCCAAGCGCATCTTGAAACGACTCGACGACGCGACAGTGAAGGTCTGATCACGAAACAGCCGTGTCGGTTTACGCCCTCGAGTCAGCCAGACTTGCCAGCCACCCTCAGGCACCAGCTCCACCCGGGTGCCACCGGGGGGGATTTCGACCTTGAGCGTGTGCCGCACATCCAGAGAGAAATTGAGGGTCAGTTGGTTGTCGGCTGGAATCATCACATCGCCCATGTCGAAATCCTGATGGGGGCCGACCGTGTAGGTGATGGAGCCGGTGTACTTGCCCGTCAACATGTTCAGTGGGTCAGGTGTACGTAGCTCATACGCGAAGACGAAAAACTGATACTTAAAGGACATCGGAATATCGAAAAGCGCCTTCTTGCTGCACACGCCAGCGCCCACCGGAACCCGCCAAAAACTGTTGTAGCCATGTTCGCCAGCCGTGTATGTGTTCACGCCCAAACAAGGTGCAGGCGCATGAGCCCACCCCCTGCCTTCCCACAAGTCGTTCCACCATCCCCCATTCGTTATCTCAACCACGGAAAGGGGCAGTGAGGCCTCATGGCCAATACCCCCAATCCTGATGGAAAGTACTTTTGAATCACCTGATTCGTGAGTCACGTGCACCTCTCGCCATTCAGAGGGAACACGGGCCATCCCACCCTGGCGCGGGTCCGTATGTCTGGCCAGAATCGGTGAGTTGGCGGTGAATGGAATCGGCGCGACCAGACTAAAAAGCCCAAGGGGTTTGCAGGCCTGCGGGACCTGACGACAAAACCCCTCAGACGGCGTCTGGTTGATGAATTCATTTTTCTGCGGCTTAGCCGAGTCGGGCTCGAACATTGCGTCGATGTCCATGACGGCCGCGACGGCCTGCAGGCTCGACACAATCAGGCAGGCCCCCAAAAAAAGAGCCCCTACGGTGCGCCATCGGATAGCAGTCGAAACATTCATCTTTTTATGCACTCCAGAGATTGAGCAACCCACATCAACCGGCGCTCTGCGCGGCATCACCAACGTCCGCCAACGTGTCTGGAGTGCAGCGCAAATCCCCGATCATCAACACATTGTTTTCAGTTCGCCCCTGGCTCGGGTCCAGCCGGAACTGGCACAGCAACTGATTGCCATAGCGCACTTCCAGGGTCGGTGAGCCTGCATTCATTTCCATGGAGAAGAACCCGTCCACCTCGCTCACCCCGCGACTGGCGTGGTTGATGATGTGGTGGCCCTTGAGCGGATTGCCCTGAGGGTCGATCAGACGACCGAGTACGGTGAGGGTTTGCATCACGCGAATCTGCCGATAGCCCACGCCGCCTTTGTTCAGGTGATAGCTGGATCGGGACGGTTGAATAGTCGCGGCGGGAACGTGGGTGCCCTCGAAATCGAAACTGACCGAGCTGCTTTTGTAAGCCGTGATCGGCACAAAATTGCGCCCGGGTTTGAGCACCGCACTGCCACCGCTCAAATCGTCGGCGCGCAAGGCGATACCGTCGATGTCCGATTCGACATCGATGATCATGCCGGCACCATTGCGGTGGTATTGGCTGGTCACGACCAACTTTTGTCCGCCGACGGCCACGGTGCTGTCCAGGTTCAAACCGCCGGTGAGGTCGTTGTTAAACGACGAGCGTTGAATAAATCCGTCAGCGTTGGCCAGGTCCGATTGCATCGACGCCATCGCGTTCAAACCGATGCCATAGGTGTCGGTGATCGCCGTGGCCGAGACGTTTTGCAGCAGGTGATCCTGCAAGTCTTTGCGGTAGGTGAGCGAGGCATTGTTATCGCGCCCGCCATCGCGATCGGTGCGGGTGCCGATGCTGCCGGACCACTGCTCTCCCGGGCCGCCCAGCGCGATGTTCACGCTCAGGTCGAGGCCGCGATTGCGATCATTGCCCGAGCTGAAACTGCCCGGACGGTCGAACAGCGACAGGCGCCAGTTGGCATCGCTGCCGAACAGTCGAGTGCGTTGGGTCCATCCCAGATCCATGCCCGTCCCGTTGGTGTTGCCTTCGCTGTGGGACACCCGGGCATTGACCGAACTTTTGCTGGTAAGCCGATGGTTTACCGATAACGACGAGTTACTGGTTTGCCCGATGAATACGGCGCGCTGCCGCACTCGCGTGCCGTCGGGCAGGGTGTCGTAGAGCCGAGTGGTGTCGAGCCAGCTGCGGTTATGGCTGGCGACGAGGCTGCCGCCCCCATAGGAATAAAGCCCCTGCACATCGAGTCCGGTGCCGTAGTCTTCGGTCTTGTAGACGTTGGCGAAAAGGCTCGCGTTGTTGACGATCGCCCAGTCAACCGACGTGCCGTATTGCAGCGCCTCGCGCACCTGCCGCGCTGTCAGGCCGAGGATCACACGCGGGTGCCAGAGGAAGTTGAAGGCGGCACCGGCGGTCATGTCGCCGTCGGCCTGCTCTTCCCAGTTACTGAGCAATTTGGATTCGCGACCGGCGAACAGGTTGTAGCGCCAGCGCTCGTCATGATTGCGCCAATTGTTGGGCTTGTAGACCAGCTCCAGGGTGCTGGAAGTGATCTGGCCGTCTTCGATCAGGCGCACTTCCACTTCATAAATCCCGCCGGGCAGCGGACGCGTATCGAGGGTCTGCAACCCTGCCGGGACTGCCTGAGTGTTGATCAGCAAACCGTCGCGGTAAATCTCCACGGAACCCTGGCGATTGGCCGTGACGTAGATCGGATAAACCGCCGGTTTCGGATTGTTGATGGCCAGGCTGTCGGAGCTGCCATACATGACGCCCAACGCGGTATCAGGGCTGGCGCCAAAGGTACGCGGCTGACGGGTCAGGCCTTCGGAGGTGGGCGTGAAATAACCCAGGCGCACAAAGTTGCCCTGCAATTCACGCTGGGTAAAAAGCTCATGCACGGCGTGATAAGTCTGGTTGTCGACACCGCCCAGGCGCGATAGCTGCATATTGACCGCTTGGGTCCAGTTGCCAAGGCTACTGCTGGCCTCCAGACCGTAACGACCACCGAGGTCCTGGTTCTGGCCGCCATTGAGGTTCAATTGGTTGCGCACGATCAAGCCAGTGCTGCCACCTTCGGGCAGGTTGTAATACTGCTGCACCTGGTCGTCCCGTTCGGCGTTCTCCGTGAGAATCGACACCAGCGAGTTTTCGAGGCTGTAGTGCACGGCCAACAGTTGTTCGGGGCAGTTGGTCTGGCAGGCGCCCAACGCCACGCCTTGTTTCAGATGGTTGGCCCAGATATCGCGCTCGCTGGGTTTGATTGTGCTGTCGCTGACATCATTGAAGTCAACTAAGGTGATTCGATCGTCGCGGGTCAACACGACCATCGCCTCACCGAGAAACTGTTGATCAAGTTCCACGCGCACCGCCAGCGGCACATCAAAGAAGTGTTCTTCGAACTCGCTCGGCAAACCCTTGGCTTGCGCAAGCAAACTTCGAGGTGTGTGGCCGTTGTCCGCTGGCGCGGCCAGGGCGGTTGCACAAAAACATAGGGCAAGCGCCGTCGCGATGGGAGTCATCGGGAACATGAACGGGATACTCTGAAGATAAGTGCGTTAAAACCCGATCGACAGGCAGTGAATACCCATCGACCGGTAAGTGCTAACGAATAAGGCTGAGCCTTAAGTCATGGCTGACTTAGATGCGCGGAACGGCATCGAAAATCACGACTGGACTGGCCGTGTAAAGACCTGTCTGACCGCTGACAGGCGAGGAGGCAGTAATCACCAGATCAGCCCGCATGCCCGCGTTGGATTCGGTATCGCCAACCACTTCTTTAGGAAGACCGCCCAAGGTTACGCCGTTGAAGACGTAGGTCATCGGGATGTTATTGGTGCCGTTGAACAGGGGTTGCGGACCACCTTCCACATACGCATGGACCGAACCGTTAGTGTGGCGGATATCGTAAGCGGCACGCAGCGGGCTCAAGCGCTCGGTTATCACGTTGTAGGACATTTTTTCATCTTTACCGAAGTCAGGATTAACCGGTTGGGCGTGGAATACTTCGGTGGGGATATTAGCGCTGATGTTGATGGACGAGCGCGCTTGTTCCGCAGCGAACGCCATCGAAGAGCTCAGGGCCAGGAGGGTCATCGGAACGGCGATTGCAAGCTTCTTGAACATTATTAAGTACCTGTCTATTTCAAAGGATTGGGCCGAGAAAAGTCTGAACAAGCGAACTTCATCCACGCGGTGATGGCGATTTCGCTTAACTTTCGACGCCAGAGAATGATCGTCCAATCGCTTAAGAAAGTAAGTACGTAACTTCCGAAGAACATGTAGTAACAATGGCGTTCGAACAATAGGAAAAAGTTTGAAAAATCACCAACTGGATTGTTTTACCCTCAGAGAAATACTACACACAGTTTTAACTGAAAAAGCACACAGACCGGAACTCATTAAACTTCCGTAAGACTCAGACTACTTGTCTCATGGTAGTGGACTAATGACCAACCGATGAACTTCCATAATTAGTTCAATTACTCTAAAAGAGCAACCACCGTCTCATTCCGCGTCGCTGATTGCGTCTGCCCCCCTGCGACGGCCGAAGCCGACCGTTGGTCCAGAACGCTTGCTCATCCAACAAGATATATCTTAAGTTGTATCTAAACACGACGAGAGAAGACGCAAAAATGAGAGACCATCATTCCCATCGAGACCACGGCGACAGCCGCGACGGCTTCGAGAAACGCCCGGGCCCCGGCCGTGAACGCGGTGGCCGTGGCCCCCGGGTGTTCGCCCCCGGCGACCTGAAACTGCTGCTGTTGGCGTTGATCGCCGAACAGCCCTGCCACGGCTATGACCTGATCCGCCAGATCGAAAGCATGTTCGACGGCGCCTACTGCCCCAGCCCCGGCGTGATCTACCCGACCCTGACCTTCCTTGAAGAAAGCGAAATGATCCTGGGCGATGCCGAGGGCGGCAAAAAACGCTACAGCATCACCGACGCCGGACGTCTGTCATTGACCGACCAGGCCATTGCGCTGGACGGCGTGCGAATGCGCATCGAGGTCAGCAAGCGCTCATTGCGCGGCCATGATCGCCCGGCCGAGATCCACGAGGCGGTGCACAACTTGCGTCACGCCCTGCAGATGCATCACGGCCGCTGGAGCCCGGAAGAAATCCTGCGGGTGCGCGACCTGCTCAACAACACCGCCAAAGCCATCGTCGACGGCCCTGCCGTTCAACCCGTTCAGGAGAAAGCCGAATGACTGAAGTGATCGTGCAATCCATTCACCGTGTCATGCATGAAATCAAACGCCGTCGTCTGCAAGTGTTGCGCGTGGTTGATCTGACGCCGCGGATGCGCCGGATCACCCTGGGTGGCCCGGAGCTGGCCGGTTTCGTCAGCCTCGGCACGGACGATCACGTCAAACTGCTGTTCCCGCAAAACGCGGCGGAACAAGCAGCACTGGAAACCCTGGTGCTCGGTGCCGGTAAAGACAACGGGCCGATGCCGGCGATGCGCGATTACACGCCACGTCGTTACGACCTCGACACCCTGGAACTGGACATCGACTTCGTGCTGCACGGCGATGGCCCTGCCTCAACCTGGGCCGAGCAGGCCCAACCCGGCCAGTTCCTGCACATCGGCGGGCCGCGCGGCTCGATGATCGTGCCGGACATGTTTGACAGTTACCTGCTGATCGGCGACGAAACCGCCCTGCCCGCCATCGCCCGCCGGCTTGAAGGCCTAGCGGCCAACCGGCGTGCGCTGGTGATCGTGGAAGTGGAAAACGGCGCCGAGCAGCAACGCCTGGAAAGCGCCGCGCAGGTCAATGTGGTCTGGGTGTTGCGTGACGGTGGCAAAGACAAGTTGCTGACCACCGTGAAGCAACTGCAAGTGCCCATCGGCAATCTGTATGCGTGGGTGGCGACCGAGACCAAGGTGTCACGGCAGATCCGCCGGGTGTTGCTGGATGAACACGGATTGAATGAGCAGTTCGTCAAAGCCGTGGGTTACTGGCGGGCGGATGACAGCGACGAGGAGTGAAAAGTGAAGGCGGCGCTATTGGCGCCGCCCAAGCTGGCGATCAATACCGATCAGCAACAAGGCCATCAGCACAAACCCCGCCAACAATCCCCCCGCATTCAAAAACACCTGTGGATAACCCAACGTGCCGACATCAATGAACGGATAGGGATAAACCGCCAACTCATGCCCACGCAGCAGCGAATAGGCGAAGTACACCAGCGGATAAATCACCCACAACCCGATATGCCGCAGCCGCAACGTGCCTTTGGGCACGCACCACCACCAATACGCCAGAAACAGCAGCGGCATGACGTCGTGCATCAACTCGTCGGCCAGCAATTGCCAGCCTTCGGGATGCCACAAGTGGCGCAACAACAGGCTGTACGCCAGCCCGACAACCACGATGCTCACGGCAATCGCGCTGCTGACCCACGGCTGCAAGAACCAGCGTCGCGCCGCTGACTCACGGGACGTCCATTCACAGGTCAGCACGGTCGCCACCAGCGTATTGGTCAGCACGGTGAAGTAGCTGAAAAAGCTCAGCAGCCCACCGATCAAGCTAGCTTCCAGCGTCCAGCGTGAGTACAGAATCAGGTACAGCTGAATGGCCAGCCCCGCCCAGCCCAGCACTGCGGCCACCGCCACAAAACGACGCCTCGCGGCAGAACCTGGCGTCGACAGGTTGACCATGTTCAGAGCGGGCGCTTGGTGCGCATCAGCTTCACGTACAAGCGTTCGACCTTCTCCCGCGCCCACGGGGTTTTGCGCAGGAAGGTCAGGCTCGACTTGATGCTCGGGTCACTTTTAAAGCAGCGGATATCGATGCGCTCGGCCAGCCCCGACCATTCGTAATGCTCAACCAGGGCGTTGAGGATTTGCTCCAGCGTCACGCCGTGCAGCGGGTTGTTGTTCTGTTCGGTCATGCCGGGCCTTCGAGCGATGTCAGGATGGGAAGCCGCGCACCTTAGCCGAGGGCTTCGTTGGGGGGAAGCGATCTGTGTGCTGTCAGTTAAATGTAGGTGAAGCGTAAAAGATCGCAGCCTCGTTTCACTCGACAGCTCCTACAGGTGAACGCGATCCAATGTAGGAGCTGTCGAGTGAAACGAGGCTGCGATCTTTCCCACGGACTGTTACCAAATCCGAAACGCTCCATGTCAGCAAAAGCGCTTTCTCTATTTGTAACCGGACATTATCCTTGCGCCCGTCAAGCTGAAACGCTTCATCTGCCCGCGACATAGTGCCGCTTTCCGTTCATCCCCCAGAAAAAGATCAAGAATTCCTTCTCTATGCCTTATTTCCCAACTTCGCGAGACAGCGCTGTCTGCACCGCTATTGCCAGCCGAAAAGCCCTGAACCTGATCGGTGGGTTCACCGCTTTGGGCCTTGCAACCTGCACCCAGGCCGCTCCCGCCTTCGATAGCGAATCCCCCTGGATGCTCGGCGACTGGAACGGCACGCGCACTGAACTATCGGAAAAAGGCTACGACTTCAAAGTCGATTACACCGGCGAGATGGGCAGCAATCTGCACGGCGGCTACGACCACGATCGCACCGCCCGCTACAGCGACCAGTTTGGTTTCGGCACGCATCTGGATTTGCAGAAAATCCTCGGCTGGGACGACGCTGAATTTCAACTGACCATCACCGAGCGCAGCGGCAACAACATCAGCAACGACCGGATCAATGACCCGCGTGTGGGCGGTTTCACTTCGGCACAGGAAGTCTGGGGTCGTGGGCAAACCTGGCGCCTGACACAGATGTGGTATCAGCAGAAATTTTTCGACCAGAAGCTCGACATCAAGGTTGGCCGCTTTGGCGAAGGCGAGGACTTCAACAGCTTCCCGTGCGACTTCCAGAACCTGGCGTTTTGCGGCTCGCAAGTCGGCAACTGGGTCGGCGGCATCTGGTACAACTGGCCGGTGAGCCAGTGGGCGATGCGCGTCAAATATCACCTGACGCCTGAGTTGTATGCGCAAGTCGGCGCGTATGAGCAGAACCCGTCGAACCTCGATCGCGGCAATGGCTTCAAGCTCAGCGGCAGCGGCACCCAGGGCGCAATTCTGCCGGTCGAGCTTGTGTGGTCGCCCAAGCTCAACGGCCTGCCGGGCGAATACCGCGCCGGTTACTACTACAGCAACGCCAAGGCCACGGATGCCTACAAGGACAGCAATGGTCAGCCCGCAGCCTTGAGCGGCGAAGCCTATCGCAGCGCGTCGAGCAAGCACGGCGTGTGGCTGGGCGTGCAGCAGCAGATCACCAGCCGCGCCAGCGATAACTCCCGCGGCCTGAGTGTGTTTGCCAACGGCACGATGCACGACAAGAAGACCAACGCCATCGACAACTATGTCCAGGCAGGCGTCGTCTACAAAGGCTTGTTCGATGCACGCGCCAAGGACGACATCGGCTTTGCCCTCGCCCGCGTCCACGTCAACCCGGCCTATCGCAAGAACGCCGAAGCGACCAACCAGGCCCGCGCCGTTTATGACTACGACGATCCCTCGTTCCTGCCACCCCAGGACACCGAATACAGCGCCGAACTCTATTACGGCGTGCACGTCACGAACTGGCTGACCGTGCGCCCGAACCTGCAATACATCCGCCACCCCGGTGGCGTGGACAAGGTCGATGACGCGTTGATTGGCGGGATAAAAATCCAGTCATCGTTCTAACAACACCACAAAACCCTGTAGGAGCGAGGCTTGCCCGCGAAGGCTGCGTGTCAGCCACCATCAATGTTGAACGTGATGGCCTCTTCGCGGGCAAGCCTCGCTCCTACAAGGGAATGCGGCGTCCAACCGTTTTTTATATGAACCATGCCCGCACAGGATCGTCATCTACAGTGAACTTGCGCGGGACAACTTGAAACGTCACGGAGAACCACACTATGAGCACTGATGGTGCTTTGAGTCGAAGCCGTCTGTTGCCGACCCTGCTCGGCATCCTGCTTCTGCTAATGGGCCTGGCCATGCTGGCCGGCGGGATCAAGCTGAGTATGCTCGGCGGCTCGCTGTATTACCTGCTGGCCGGTATCGGCCTGACGCTGACCGGCGTGCTGCTGATCCTGGCTCGCCGCGCTGCGCTGGGCCTTTACGCACTGGTGCTGTTCGCCAGTACCGTGTGGGCCTTGTGGGAAGTCGGCCTCGACTGGTGGCAACTGGTGCCGCGTCTGGCGATGCTGTTTGCGCTGGGCCTCGTCATGTTGCTGCCGTGGTTCCGCCGTCCGCTGCTGATCACCGGCCCTGCGCCGATGGGCACTGGCGCGTTGAGCGTGGCTGTGGTGCTGGCGGGCGTTACTGCACTGGCCAGCCAGTTCACCAACCCCGGTGAAATCAAAGGCGAACTGGACCGCGACAGCGTGCCGGGCATGACCAACACCGCCCCGGCCATGCCCGACGGTGACTGGAATTCCTACGGCCGCAGCGCCCACGGCGATCGTTACTCGCCACTGGCGCAAATCACTCCGCAGAACGTGAACAAACTGGTTCCAGCCTGGACCTACCGCACCGGCGACCTGCCAGGGCCGAACGACCCGGGTGAAACAACGGCCGAAAACACCCCGCTGAAAGTCAACGGCATGCTCTACGTCTGCACGCCGCACAGCCAGGTGATCGCCCTCGACCCGGACACCGGCAAGGAAATCTGGCGTTTCGATCCGAAGCTCTCTACGCAAAACGCGGCGAACTTCAAGGGTTGGGCGCACATGACCTGCCGTGGCGTGACCTATCACGATGACGCCGCCTACGCGTCCGAGCAAAGCCCGGCCGGCACCGCCAGCCCTGCGCCGGTCAGCACGGTCTGCCCGCGCCGGATCTTCCTGCCGACTGCCGACACCCGCCTGATCGCCCTCGACGCCGACACCGGCAAGATGTGTGAAGACTTCGGCAACAATGGCCAGGTCGACCTCACCGCCAACATCGGCGGCTTCAACGCCGGCGGTTACTATTCCACCTCGCCTCCAGCGGTCACCAAGGATCTGGTGGTGATTGGCGGTCACGTCACCGACAACGTTTCCACCGACGAGCCTAGCGGCGTGATCCGCGCGTTCGACGTGCACACCGGCAAACTGGTGTGGAACTGGGACAGCGGCAACCCGGACGACACCACGCCGATTGCCGAAGGCCAGGTCTACACCCGCAACTCGCCGAACATGTGGTCCATGTTCGCGGTCGACGAAAAACTCGGCATGCTCTACCTGCCGATGGGCAACCAGACCCCGGACCAGTTCGGTGGCGAACGCACCCCTGAATCGGAACTGCACGCCGCCGGCCTGACCGCCCTCGACATCGCAACCGGCCAGGTGCGCTGGCACATGCAGTTCACCCACCATGACCTGTGGGACATGGACGTCGGTGGCCAGCCAACCCTGATGGACCTGAAAACCGCAGACGGCGTGAAGCCAGCGGTACTCGCATCCACCAAGCAAGGCAGCATCTACGTGCTGGACCGCAGCACCGGCAAGCCGATCGTGCCGATCAACGAAGTGCCGGTGCCACAAGGCGCTGTCGAAGGTGATCACACCTCGCCAACCCAACCGAAGTCCGACCTCAACCTGATGCCGCCGCCGCTGCAAGAGCGCGACATGTGGGGCGTGACCCCGTTCGACCAACTGATCTGCCGGATCGACTTCAAATCCATGCGCTACGACGGCCCGTTCACGCCGCCATCACTGCAGGGTTCGATCGTTTACCCAGGCAACTTTGGTGTGTTCGACTGGGGCGGCATCTCGGTTGACCCGGTGCGTCAGATTGCCTTCGTGAACCCGAGCTACATGGCGTTCAAATCGAAAATGATCCCGGCCGCCGAAATCGCTGCCCAAGGCCCGCGCAAAAGCGAAACCGAAGGCGTGCAGCCGAACAAAGGCGCGCCGTACGGCGTCGTCCTCGAAGCGCTGCTCTCGCCAATGGGCCTGCCGTGCCAGGCGCCAGCGTGGGGTTATGTGGCTGCAGTCGACCTGACCACCCACAAAACCATCTGGAAACACAAAAACGGCACCGTGCGCGACAGCTCGCCGGTTCCGATCCCGCTGAGCATGGGCGTGCCTAGCCTGGGCGGCACGTTCACCACTGCCGGTGGTGTTGGCTTCCTGAGCGGCACCCTCGACCAATACCTGCGCGCCTACGACGTGAAAAACGGCAAGCAGTTGTGGGAAGGTCGCCTGCCAGCAGGCGCACAGACCACACCGATGACTTACACCGGCAAGGACGGCAAGCAATACGTGCTCGTCGTAGCTGGCGGTCACGGGTCGCTGGGCACCAAGCAAGGTGACTATGTGATTGCGTACAAACTGTCCGAGTAAGGTTTAGCGGCGGTTAAAGGAAAGGCGACTCCTGCGAGGGGGTCGCCTTTTTTTACATCGCTGTCCCGTCCTGAATAAGGTTTACACCTTCTGATCTATTTTCAGGAGGGAGTAATGGAATCAGCAAAAAGGCGTAGTCAGCGAGACTACACGCTGACTTTTAAATTGTCGGTCGTCGACCAGGTCGAAAAAGGCGAGCTGAGTTATAAAGAGGCTCAGGAGCGCTACGGGATTCAAGGCAAAACGACCGTTCTGACGTGGTTGCGCAAGCATGGTCGGCAAGATTGGAGCCCAGGCACATACATTGGCTCGCCGAGGATGGGGTCTATGCCCGACAAAAACCGACCATTAACGCCAGAGCAACGCATCAAAGAGCTTGAAGAACAGTTGGCGCTGTCCAATCAGAAAGCGCAGTTTTTCGAGGCGGTCGTCGATGTCTTGAAAAATGACTACGGTCTCTCTGTCGTAAAAAAGCGTCCCGGCAAGTCCTCGCGCAAAAACGAATCCAAAACCTGAGCATCAGCAGGGCTTGCCAGTTCATGGGGATAAGCCGACAGGCTTACTACAAACGCAATCGCACCGATGCTGCTCGTCTGGTTCTGGATCAGAAAGTTGCCGATTTTGTTCAGCAAAAACGTCAGCGGCAGCCGCGGCTGGGCACCCGAAAGCTGCATTATTTGCTGCATTGCCAGCCGCAGCATGAGCTGCAAGTGGGTCGAGACCGACTGTTTTCAATTCTGCGCGAGAGGCGTTTATTGGTGGCCCGCAAGCGGGCGTATCACAAGACGACTGACAGCCATCATCGCTTTCGGCGCCATCCAAACCTGCTCAAACCGGGTCCTGATCAGGTTGTTCCAAGCGGCCCTGAGCAAGTCTGGGTAGCTGACATCACCTATCTTCCCACTCAGGAAGGTGTGGCCTATCTGAGCCTTGTGACAGATGCTTTTTCGCGAAAGATCGTGGGCTATCACGTCCATGAAAGTCTGCACACCGAATCGGTAGCGCATGCGCTGCGTCGAGCAGTGAGTCAGCGTCAAACCGTGCAGCCGCTGGTGCATCACTCAGACAGAGGCAGTCAGTATTGCTCGGGTATGTACCAGGAACTGCACGCAAAACACGGCATCCGGTGTTCGATGACGGACGGCTATGACTGCTACCAAAACGCCTTGGCAGAGCGTGTCAACGGGATCTTGAAGACGGAGCTTCTGCTTCAGCGACCACAGGATTTAATGCAGGCGAAAAAGATGGTGGGTGAGTCGATATCGATCTACAACCGCGAGCGGCCGCACCAGTCTTTGAAATACAAAACGCCCGATGCGGTGCATCGGGCGTTGGGGTGAAATAGGTGTAAACCTATTTCAGGACTAGACACGCTGCAAATCAAAAATGTGGGAGCGGGCTTGCTCGCGAAAGCGGTGTTTCAGACAACTTCTATGTTGAATGTTAAACAGCCTTCGCGAGCAAGCCCGCTCCCACATTTGACCTCGGTTGGCCTGAAGAAACTGTGCGTACGTCCTACAGCCGTCGCGGTTCTGGAGGAGGATTCCGACAGGTTCTATCGGTTGTCGTGTCGGAAGTTGGGAGGATAGGCTTTGGGTGTCGCTGAATATCAGCGACCAGGCGTCGCGGCCTGAATCAGCTTACTTGGTGCATAATCACCCGCCTCAACCGACCAACCTTCAGCGCTTGTCGTTTGGTCTTATGGTGGCTGTGCGCGGGATACCTTCGGGTATGCCGGGTTTCCAAGTAGCTCGGTCCGCGAACCTGCGTACAGCTGCCACCTACCATCGCGTCGCGGCGATCAGTGGCGGCTCCATTACTTACTTGGAGCTTCACCATGTTCAAAGAAACCCCGAATCCCCCGCAAACCGACGACGTTTCCCCCTACGAATCCCTCGATTCCAAAAAACTCAACGACGCCGCCGAGCGCGCGCTGGATCACTACCTCAACCCCGCCGCCCTCAAATCCCCTGCCATGCGCAAACCCAGCACCATGTTTTTGATCGCACCGGACATCAAAGACGAAGACCTGCTGGCCCACACCTGCGAGTCATTGGCCCAGGCCAGTGTGATGGCGAGTGATTTCGCGGACTATCTGGAAGGCCCGCACCGGCACAAGGCAATGGCGATCCAGCAGATAGTCATGCTCGCCGAACTGGCCGCAAACCGGATGCTCGATAACGTCGCCATACCAAAACCTCAACCACACAGCTAATCCCCCTGTAGGAGCTGTCGAGTGAAACGAGGCTGCGATCTTTTGATCTTGATCTTCAGCGCTTCTGATAAGCAGAAAATCAAGATCAAAAGATCGCAGCCTCGTTTCACTCGACAGCTCCTACACTGATCCGACACGGCTCTGACATCGCGTCGGCCCCCGAATCAAATCTGTCAAATCCCTGAACACACACCCAGAAATATCCCGCCCCATTGAAACCACCCCCCACCTGCCCCATCTAAGACCCATACCCCATTGCGCAGGTGCCCCATGAGCGACCAGCAAGAATTCCCCGAAGACCCGAGCGACTACGCCGACCCAGAGAACGCCGAACACCATTCCACCGGCAAAGGCCTCGCCCTGCCCGGCCAGAACCTGCCGGACAAGGTCTACATCATCCCGATTCACAACCGCCCGTTCTTCCCGGCCCAAGTGCTGCCGGTCATCGTCAATGAAGAACCGTGGGCCGAAACCCTCGATCTCGTCAGCAAATCCGATCACCACTCCCTGGCCCTGTTCTACATGGACACGCCCCAGGAAGATCCGCGCCATTTCGATACCTCGGCCCTGCCGCTGTACGGCACGCTGGTCAAGGTGCACCACGCCAGTCGCGAAAACGGCAAGCTGCAATTCGTCGCCCAAGGCTTGACCCGCGTGCGCATCCGCACCTGGCTCAAGCACCACCGCCCACCGTACCTGGTCGAAGTTGAATACCCGCACCAGCCCACCGAGCCGACCGATGAGGTCAAGGCCTACGGCATGGCGTTGATCAACGCGATCAAAGAACTGCTGCCGCTCAACCCGCTGTACAGCGAAGAGCTGAAAAACTACCTCAACCGCTTCAGCCCCAACGATCCGTCGCCGCTGACCGACTTCGCCGCCGCACTGACTTCGGCCACCGGCAGCGAGCTGCAAGAAGTGCTCGACTGCGTGCCCATGCTCAAGCGCATGGAAAAAGTCCTGCCGATGCTGCGCAAGGAAGTCGAGGTCGCGCGCCTGCAAAAAGAAATTTCCGCCGAAGTTAACCGCAAGATCGGCGAGCATCAGCGCGAGTTTTTCCTCAAGGAACAACTCAAGGTCATTCAGCAAGAGCTGGGGCTGACCAAAGACGACCGCAGCGCCGACATCGAGCAGTTCGAACAGCGACTAAAAGGCAAAGTCCTGTCGGCGCAGGCGCAGAAGCGCATCGAAGAGGAAATGAACAAGCTGTCGATCCTCGAGACCGGTTCGCCGGAGTACGCGGTCACCCGCAACTACCTCGACTGGGCGACCTCGGTGCCGTGGGGCGTCTACGGCGAGGACAAACTCGACCTCAAGCACGCGCGCAAGGTGCTGGACAAGCACCACGCCGGCCTCGACGACATCAAGGATCGCATCCTCGAATTCCTTGCGGTCGGTGCCTATAAAGGCGAGATCAGCGGCTCCATCGTCTTGCTGGTCGGCCCGCCGGGCGTGGGTAAAACCAGCGTCGGCAAATCCATCGCCGAGTCCCTCGGCCGGCCGTTCTACCGCTTCAGCCTCGGCGGCATGCGTGACGAAGCCGAGATCAAGGGCCACCGCCGCACCTACATCGGCGCGCAACCGGGCAAACTCGTGCAGGCGTTGAAAGACGTCGAAGTGATGAACCCGGTGATCATGCTCGACGAAATCGACAAGATGGGCCAAAGCTACCAGGGCGACCCGGCCTCGGCGCTGCTGGAAACACTCGACCCGGAACAGAACGTCGAATTCCTCGACCACTATCTGGACCTGCGCCTCGACCTGTCGAAAGTGCTGTTCGTCTGCACCGCCAACACCCTGGATTCGATCCCCGGCCCGTTGCTGGACCGGATGGAAGTGATTCGCCTGTCGGGTTACATCACCGAAGAAAAAATCGCCATCGCCAAGCGCCACCTGTGGCCCAAGCAACTTGAGAAGGCTGGCGTGTCCAAAGGCAGCCTGAGCATCAGCGACAGCGCCTTGAAAGCCTTGATCGACGGTTATGCCCGTGAAGCCGGGGTGCGTCACCTGGAAAAAGAACTGGGCAAACTGGTGCGCAAAGCCGTGGTGAAATTGATCGACGAGCCGAAAGCGGTGATCAAAATCGGCCCGAAAGACCTCGAAGCCTCACTCGGCCATCCGGTGTTCCGCAACGAACAAGTGCTGTCCGGCACCGGCGTCATCACAGGCCTGGCCTGGACCAGCATGGGCGGCGCGACCTTGCCGATCGAAGCCACGCGCATTCACACCTTGAACCGTGGTTTCAAACTCACCGGGCAATTGGGCGACGTGATGAAAGAGTCGGCGGAAATCGCCTACAGCTACGTCAGTTCAAACCTGAAGTCGTTTGGCGGCGATCCGAAGTTCTTCGACGAAGCCTTCGTCCACCTTCACGTCCCGGAAGGCGCCACCCCGAAAGACGGCCCAAGCGCCGGTGTGACCATGGCCAGCGCCCTGCTCTCTCTCGCCCGCAACCAGGCGCCGAAAAAAGGCATCGCCATGACCGGCGAACTGACACTGACCGGGCATGTACTGCCGATTGGCGGGGTGCGCGAGAAAGTGATCGCGGCGCGGCGGCAGAAGATCTTTGAATTGATCCTGCCGGAGCCAAACCGTGGGAGCTTTGATGAACTGCCGGATTATCTGAAGGAAGGGATAACCGTGCACTTTGCCAAGCGATTTGCGGATGTGGCAAAGATATTGTTCTGAAAGCTCACCTATCGTGATCGGTACTAATGTATCCATCACGATATGCCAAAAGACACTAAACATTATTTCTAACCAATATAAAAACCTGTAAGAACTGACAGTTGCGACCTTAAGTTATGTGCTGGAGCATAGAGGCTCCATTACGCATATTAAGGTAGCAAAAAATGACAAGCCAATTTACGCAAGAACACTCTACAACAAACCTTTTTACAGCAAAAATCCAGCATCAAGACGACTTCACCGCAGACTCACTGCACGTCCTGTACACTTCAGACGATCAAAACTATCTGGATGTTGATGCATTTATGGGTAATTACGGAAGTGAAAATGGACGAAGAATTTTAGTCATGCTGGAAAGGGACAATAGCAAGAATTACTTTATCATTTCCAACCTTATATTCGATTGTAAAGTTGACGGAAAACCAGTAAGACGAGTTTTTTCTAAAGGCGATTTCATCATTGATATCAATGAGACGACAAAGCTATTCAAAATGAAATTTAAGGTATCAGAAACAAGAAATGGCGAACCTTTTGAGATTTCCGGGAACGTCGAATACCTCATGAGTTAAGCTCGCTGCATATCGTATGACTGCTTTTAAATTACTCACATTCGCCACTGCCTGACCGACTTGGGCAGTGGGCGAATTTAGTTATAAGCAGAACCACCTATAAAACAAAAAAGACTAAAAAACTGTCATTCCTGACAGTTACCTCTCCATGATTTTCTCAACACACTTCCATTTCGGTTTTCACCTTTCTATGGAAGTGACTTATGGCGAACACAAATTCAATTGACGGGGTTTTAGTTGACGGTCAACTAACCGTTGAAACAAAAGATATTACAAACGCAACCTCCCCCTTACCGATGACAACCTTTACCACCACTGCCATAAGTTATTTGCACGATCAATTCAGGCCAGGTTTTCTTATCAGTTTTTATAAAGACAAAGGCCTTTCCAGCGAAAGAACGCTGACTTTTATCTTCTCAACCGACGGAGAGCCCCGTATCACTGCGTACTCGGAAGCCTTCACCACAAAAACAGAGCAATACCCCTATGATTTCGAAATCATCAACTACACCGGCACCATTGAAACAATGGAAATAACGCCAGACAAACGTCGGTACAACGTGATCGAGTTCAAAATTCTGGCCAAGAGAAGTGATAACAATGAAACACGTGAACTGACTGGCAGAGGGCATATTTTTATCACCGACCAGTCGATGGCTCTTTAGGCTCCAGCGCCTGCCTGCGCGCACCACTGTTACCGGTAAAGTGCCGACAGGCGTGTAAAGGATTATCTGAAGGTCATCCGCGCAGGCACCGCCACACTTTGTCTCATCTTCAGTGATGCTCCCAAATCAGCTGCCGAGCATCGTTCGGCAGCTCCCACTTAAATAGAATAAGAAAATAGAACATATAGCCAAACGATATAACAATCTGTTAACTCTTACAGTATCCACCTTCAACTCCTTCAAATACTGTTTGGAACGATCATCGACGAAATTTTCTGCGATGCAAATTCTAAATACAAAGGAATTGATATGACTACAATTACAAGTACCGAAGGCGACTTCATCGCAAAAATCAGCCTCGAACCAGATTTCTCCAAACCAGACTATATTCATGTCTTTGAAGACATCAATGGCTTCAATCATTTTTCAGCGATAGAAAACCCCAATATCCCTGACGAGTCTCGAACTGTCTATTTCACTATGAAACCGGGTATAACCAACGGAAAACATATTTACCCTGCCGGCATTCATGAAATGTATTTCATCGACTATAAAGACCATACACGCATCAAGGCAAAAATAATCAGTGGCGAATGCACGGTTAACTTTGACCACCAAATAAAGCGCTTCACAATGTCATTCCACACATGCCTGAAAAACATAATGGATAATCGCGAAATCGACATTTTAGGCAGTTTCGACCTCACTCAAAGTAGTACAAACACAGCAAAATAGTTTCTCTTTGCTTCATTCAATACGGAAAAGTTGGCTACTGTAGCCAACTTGCGACTTAGAAGTATCCCTCTAGAAAGACTGTCACACTTTGTCTCATCTTCAGTTATGCTCGCCGTTCGTCGTGAACGCCGGAGCCTCTGACCTTATGTCCCTCATTCGCCTGCTTGTCCCCCTCGCCCTCTCCCTGCTGGCCGCCTGCGCCACGCAACCGAAACAGAACGTGACGGTGGAAAAACAAAGCGAGTGCCCGGTGCAAATGCGCAGTGGACAAAACCTGATCCTGACCCTGCCAAGCAACCCGACCACGGGTTATCGCTGGGCGATCCAGGATTCGGCCGGCGGCGTGCTGCATGCACTCAGTCCCGAGGTGTACAGCAACCCGGAAGACGCCGGGATCGTCGGCAGCGCCGGCCTTTCGACCTGGCGCTTTCAGGCGTTCGCCGCCGGTACGGGCCGCTTGCGCCTGACCTATTCACAGCCATGGGCACCGGAAGTGCCCGCGGTGAAAACCTTCGACTGCGCGATCGCGGTTAACTGATCGTGGGCTGGCTGATTCTGGCGCTGATGGGCGCGGTGACCTTTCTGTATGGTTTGAGCGTGCACGCCGCGTTGCTCTGTCTGCTGGTCAAGCCGTTGCCGGTGTTGGCTTTGCTCGGTTGGTTGCACGACGCACCACCCAGCGAATATCGACGCTGGATCAGCCTTGGATTGATTTTCTCGCTGCTTGGCGATGTGTTGCTGGCGTGGCCGGGGGATCTGTTTGTGTTTGGGCTTGGGGCTTTTTTGGTCGCCCACCTGGCGTATCTGAAGGCTTACTTGAGCGATTGCCGCCGGTTGGCGTTGTTGCCGCTGGTGATTGCGTTGGGCGTCGGCGCAATATTGCTGGGGATCTTGATTTCCCATGGCCTGGGCCCGTTGTTGATCCCGGTGATTGTCTACGGTTTGGCCATCAGTGCGATGCTCTGGCGCGCACTGGCCCGGCTCGGAACCGAAGTGCCCAAACGCTCGGCTTTGCTGGCGGCGGCCGGTGCGGTGGCGTTTGTGTTTTCCGACAGCGTGATTGGCATTAGTCGCTTTGTCATGCCGTTCGATGCGGCGCCTTACGTGATCATCCTCAGTTACTGGCTGGGGCAATGGGGGATTGCCGCTTCGGCGTTCGCTCAGAAATCGCGCTGAATCCTTCGCGAGCAAGCCCGCTCCCACATTTGATCCGGGCTGAACACATTTCTTGTGTCCGACTCAGAACCACTGTGGGAGCGGGCTTGCTCGCGAAAGCGGTATGACTGAACACGCAGACCTCGGATCCTGCCGGCGGTTTATCAGACAACCCGCGCATCCCCCCGTCAATTTGGCTAAAATGCCGGCCTTTTCCACCTACGCCGCCGGAACCGCCGTGAGCAAAGACCCCGATCGCCTTTTCGCCCAGCCTTTGGCCCAGGTGCCTGACTTCGCCTTTAACGAGGACGTGGTGCGGGTGTTCCCGGACATGATCAAGCGCTCGGTGCCGGGTTATCCGACCATCGTCGAAAACCTCGGCGTGCTCGCCGCGCAATTCGCCCAGCCCAACAGCGTGCTCTACGACCTCGGCTCGTCCCTAGGCGCCGTGACTCAGGCGTTGCGCCGTCACGTGCGCACCGACGGTTGCCGCGTCATCGCTGTGGATAACTCCGCGGCGATGGTCGAACGCTGCCGCGAATACCTCAACGGTCAGGACTCGATGTTCCAGGAGTTGCTGCCCGTGGAAGTGATCGAGGGCGACATCCTCGCCCTTGAGTTTCAGCCCGCCTCGGTGGTGGCGCTGAACTTCACTCTGCAATTCATCGCCCCGGACCAGCGCACTGCGTTACTCACACGTATCCGCCAATCGCTGCTGCCCGGTGGCGCGCTGATTCTGTCGGAGAAACTGCGCTTCAACGATCCTGAAGAGCATGCTCTGCTCACCGACCTGCATGTCGCGTTCAAACGCGCCAACGGCTACAGCGAGCTGGAAATCGCCCAGAAGCGCAGCGCCATCGAAAACGTCATGAAGCCCGACAGCCTCGAAGAACACCGCGAGCGCCTGTTGGCCGCCGGGTTCTCGAAAGTCGTGCCGTGGTTCCAGTGTCTTAACTTTGCCTCGTTGATTGCCTTGCCATGATTGATCTGTCCCCCCTCGCCCGCCGTCTGGCCGGCACACCGCTGGCCGACTGGGCCAACACCCTGCAAGCGCAACTCGACAAGAAAATGGAAAAGGGTCACGGCGACCTGGAGCGCTGGCAAAGTGCGCTGGATGCCTTGCCGAAGATTCAGCCGAGTGAAGTCGACTTGCTCAATGGCCTGACGCTGGACACTGACTGCGATGACGAAACCCGTGCGCAAATGCGTACCGCGCTGATGGGTTTATCGCCATGGCGCAAGGGGCCGTTCGACCTGTTCGGCGTGCACGTCGACACTGAATGGCGATCGGACTGGAAGTGGTCGCGGGTAGCACCGCACCTGGACCTGAAGGGCAAACGCATCCTCGATGTGGGTTGCGGCAATGGTTACTACATGTGGCGCATGCTCGGTGCCGGTGCGGACAGCGTGATCGGTGTAGACCCGAACTGGCTGTTTTTCTGCCAGTTCCAGGCGGTGCAGCGTTACCTGTCCGAGCCCAATGCCTGGCACCTGCCATTCCCGTTCGAAGACCTGCCACCGAACATGGAAGGCTTCGACACGGTGTTTTCCATGGGCGTGTTCTACCACCGTCGTTCGCCGATCGAGCATTTGCTGGCGCTGAAGGATTGCCTGGTCAAGGGCGGTGAACTGGTGCTGGAGACGCTGGTGATCGAAGGCGATCAGCAGCAGGTGCTGGTGCCGGAAGACCGGTATGCGCAGATGCGTAACGTGTGGTTCCTGCCGTCGGTGCCGGCGCTGGAATTGTGGTTGCGTCGGGCCGGGTTTACGGATGTCCGCTGCGTCGATGTGAGTGTGACCACGGTCGAGGAACAGCGTGGGACGGAGTGGATGAAGTATCAGTCGTTGAGCGATTTCCTTGACCCGGAAGATCACAGCAAGACGATTGAAGGGCTGCCGGCGCCGATGCGTGCGGTCATCGTTGCCCGCAAATAGAACCCAATCTCCCTGCCAATACAGATCAAATGTGGGAGCGGGCTTGCTCGCGAAGAGGGAGTGTCAGCCGACATGAATATCGGCTGACCCACCGCATTCGCGAGCAAGCCCGCTCCCACAGGGGTCGGCGTTCAGTCTGCTGGTTTTGCGCGGCGGGCCTTGAAGAATTCGCTGAGTACAGCCCCGCACTCCTCGGCCAACACCCCGCCCTCAAACAACACCCGGTGATTCAAGAAGCCCTGGGTAAAAAACTGCCCCTGACTCTGCACAATCCCCGCTTTCGGCTCCAGCGCCCCGTACACCACCCGCGCAATCCGCGAATGCACGATCAGCCCGGCGCACATGCTGCACGGCTCAAGGGTCACGTACAGCGTGCTGCCCGGCAGGCGATAGTTGCTGGCGGCCAACGCCGCGGCGCGGATCGCAACCATCTCGGCATGGGCGCTCGGGTCGTTGCCGCTGATCGGGCAGTTGAAGCCGCGACCGATGATCTCGCCGTCCTGCACCAGCACCGCGCCCACGGGCACTTCACCCAGCGCCGCGCCCTGTGCGGCCAGGGTCAGGGCTTCGCGCATGAAGTCGCGGTCGCGGCTGCGGTCGATGATCGCGGCGGGACGAATCTGACGCATCAGGCCACCTCGATCGCGGCCATCAGGCCGGTTTCCATGTGGTCGATCACATGGCAATGGAACATCCACACGCCGGGGTTATCCGCCACCAACGCGACTTGCGCACGCTCGTTTTTGCCCAGCAGGTAAGTGTCGGTGAAGTACGGGATGACCTTGTGCCGGTTCGAGGCGATGACCTTGAAACTCATGCCGTGCAGGTGAATCGGGTGCTGATACTGAGTCATGTTCTTCAATTCGAAAATGTAGCTCTTGCCCTTCTCGAGCTTGGCAATCGGGCGGTCGGCGCAGGTCTTGTCCGTGATGTCCCAGGCTTTACCGTTGATCTGCCACAGGCTCGGCGGCTTGCCGTTGTCGACGTTGACCGACACTGAACCTACCCATTCGAAATTGAAGTTGAGTTTCTCGGCATTGGCCAGGTCGGGTTCTGCCACCGGGTTGGCGGGCAGCGCGGGCGGCCATTCGGTGGGTGCATCGGTATTCGCTACCGAGCGCAACGTGCCCAGGCGAACCGGGCCATTGCGCAGGGACAATTCCTCACCGGCGGGTGGCGCCTTGATCGCCAGGCAGATGCGCATGCCCGGGCCGAGCCAGTATTCCTTGCCCATGGGGCGCGGTTCCACGGGATTGCCGTCCAGCGCGTAGATCTGCGCTTCGACGCCAGGAATGTTGAGGCGATAAGTCAGCGTGTTATCGAGGTTGAGCAAGCGCACGCGGGTGATTTGCCCGGCGGGCAAGTCGATCACCGCTTGCGAGACACCGTTGATGGTCGACAGGCGTCCCGCCGTGCCGCCACGGGCGGCTTCGCGCGGAATGCTGAACGCTACGAAAGCGCCCTCTTCATCGACGTGCCAGCTCTTGAGACTCAGGGTTTTTTCGTACTTGAAACCGGTCGGCTCGCGCTCTTCGATAATCAGCGGGCCAACAAGGCCACGACCGAGCTCTTCGCTGCTGTTCACGTGCGGGTGATACCAGTAGCTGCCGGCGTCCGGTACGCGGAATTTGTAGTCGAAGTATTCGCCCGGCAATACCGGAAGCTGCGATACGTAGGGCACGCCGTCCATTTCCAGAGGCAGGCGGATGCCGTGCCAGTGAATGGTGGTCGCCACCGGCAGATGGTTGATGAAGCGCACCCGCAGCCATTCACCCTGACGCACCCGCAGTTCAGTGCCCGGCGCCGACGGACCGAAGGCCCAGGCGGGGGTCTTGTGCCCGGCCACCAGTTCGACGTCCAGCGGTGCCGCGATCAGCTCATAGTCGTGGCCGGCGTCAGCGTCAGCCATCTTGCCCAGCCAGTACCGCGACGCGCCCCCCGCTCCGACACCAACGACAACAAGACCGGCCAGGCCACCGAGGATTTGGCGACGGGTAAAGGACATGAACTCAACTACCTCACGTATCAGCGACAGGCCCGAGGGCCTGTAAAAGGCGAATACGATACACCTGCGGTTGAGAAACAGTAAGGGTGGGGCGGCGGATGGCCGCAGCCGCAGCAGCTGCGATCGCTCCAACGCTCTGCGTGGGAACGATCATTATGCGAGGCCAGTGATCAGATGCACCACGCCGTCATCCAGCACCATCACGCCCGGCACCCCAGCCACATTCAATGCCTGCCGATCCATCCGCGCCACATCCCGCAATTCCACCCGCACCCGAGTCAACGCCACTGGTTGCTGCGACTTGAGGTTATCCACACCGCCCAGCGCGGCAACGACATCCGGCGCCAGCCCGCAAACAGGTTGAGCAACCGCCTTCGGCTCGTCCACCACCAGATCCGGCGTCAACGCTTTCCAGAACGCCCGCTGCATTTTCTCGAACATGTTCAGTTCTCCAGAACCAGTGAAGTATCGACCGTTGCCTCGTGATACAGCCGCAACGCCTCGCGCACCTGCCCGGCACTTTCCAGGCCCAGGACCTGTTGGGCGATGGCCTGGCAGTCCACCAGGTCAACTTCGCGAACCGCTGCCTTGATCGCCGGAATCAACGGCACGCTCACTGACAGTTCATCCACCCCAAGTCCCAGCAGCAGCGGCACAGCCAGCGTCTCGGAGGCCATGGCGCCACACACACCGACCCACTTGCCGTGGGCATGCGCAGCCTTCACGGTGCTGGCAATCAAGCGCAGAACCGCAGGATGAAAGCTGTCGGCCTGACTGGCCAGACGCGGGTGATCGCGATCCATCGCCAGGGTGTATTGCGTAAGGTCGTTGGTGCCGATGGAGAAGAAATCCACCTCGGGCGCAAACAGATCAGCCATCAGCGCCGCCGCCGGCACTTCGATCATGATGCCCAGTTTGGGCAATGCCGTGAGGCCCAATGCCTGCGCCTCTTCTTCCAGCAGTTGCCGGGCCAGGCGCAACTCGGAAAGCTGCGTGACCATCGGCAACATGATGTGCAGCCTCGCCAGCCCGGCGCTGCTCAGGATGGCCTTGAACTGATCGCGCAACAGCTGTGGACGTTCCAGGCACAAACGAATCCCGCGCATGCCCAGGAAAGGGTTGGTTTCGCTGTCCATCGGCACATACGCCAGCGGTTTGTCGCCGCCAACATCCAGGGTGCGCACCACCAGATTGCGCGTCGACCCGAGAGCCTTGGCGATGGCGCTGTAGGTGGTCGCCTGCTCGTCATGGCTCGGCGCATGGTTGCGATCCAGATAAAGAAACTCCGAACGCAACAAACCGACGCCCTCGCCTCCCAGAGCAATGGACTGCTCGGCTTCAGCCAGTGAAGCGATGTTGGCCGTCACTTCAAAATGATGACCGTCGCGGGTGCAGGCGGCCTGTGCTGCGTGCGCCAGCTCATGCTGCTGGCGTTGCTGTTGCAGCTGCCGCCTGGCTTGCAGCTGTTCGATGGCCTGCAAATCAGGATCCAGCTGCAGTTCGCCCTTGTCGGCGTCAAGCAGCACCTGGGTGCCGTTGACCAGCGCCAGCACTTGCACAGGCAGCCCACAAATCGCCGGCAACCCGAACGCCCTGGCGAGGATCGCGACGTGGCTGGTGGCGCCGCCGCCGACCGTGGCGAAACCCAGCACCTTTCGGGTATGGAGCCCGGCAGTCTGTGACGGCGTCAGCTGTTCGGCGATCAGGATCGCCCCTTCAGGCAGGTCCATTGCCTGATCCCGTACACCGAGGATCAGCTTGAGCACCCGCTGACTCACATCGGCCAGGTCCGCCGCCCGCTCCGCGAGCAAGGCATTGCCCAGGTTTTTGAACAAGGTGGCAGCCGACTCGGTGGCCGTACGCCAAGCGAAACCGGCGCTTTTGCCTTCGCTGATCTGCACATGAGCCACTTCCAGCAAACCGGGGTCTTCGAGCAGTTCCTGATGCGCCTTAAAGATGTCTGCCTGCGCGTCGCCAATGGCGCTGTCACGCAACTGTTGCAAGTCCACCAGCGCCTCGGCCAAGGCGCGAGAAAGATGATCGCGTTCAACCTGCGGTGTGGCGCCGAGTTCATTCACGTCCAGGTTCTGCTCGGCTATCTGCACCACTTGGCCAAACGCCGATCCGGGCGATGCGCAAACCCCGCGCAACACCGTCAGCGATGAAGCCTCGATCACATTCACCTCGACCTGCGCCGAGACCTCCACCGCTTCACCGCAACCAGACACCAGCAGTTCGGTCAGCGTCTTGATCGCCACATCGGCGTCCGGGCCGGCGGCGCTGACTTGCAAGACATCACCGTGCGCTGTCTGCAACGCCATGATCGCCACCAGGGATTTCGCGTTCGCGCTCTCCTGCCTTTTATGCAGGTAAATGCTCGCTGAAAAACCCTTCGCCGCCTGAGCAAACACCGCTGCCGGACGGGCATGCAAGCCGTTCGGGTTGGCCAGTGTCACCGGCTGGGAAAACAATGCTTCGTCCTCTTCCGGAACCAATGCATCGGTTGACGGCTCGACAGGGTTCAAACTCAATAGCGGCTGACCACTGTCTACCAGACCCGTTTCCGGGGTCAGCCAGGTGAACGGCTCACCGCTGACCACCAACATCAACGTCAGCAGGCTGCGAGCATTCAATGCAACAAAATCGACATCGAACTCGATCAGCGGTTGCCCAACGTCAACCCGCTGGCCCTCTTCCACCAACGGCGTGAACCCCTTGCCTGCCAGGTTCACCGTGTCGAGGCCGATGTGCATCAACACCTGCACGCCATTTTCGTCGGTGATGCTGACGGCATGCCCACTGGCCTGCACATTGCTGACAATCCCGGCCAGCGGCGCGCACAAGGTCGTTGAAGTCGGATCGATGCACACGCCATCGCCGATCACACGGCTGGAAAACACCGGATCGGGCACGCGGTCCAGTGGCATCAATACGCCGGACAAAGGCGCGTGCAGTTGCAATTGTTGGGGTGTGGCCATGACGTCACCTGCTGTTTTGTTCTTTGAAGTGCCGATGGAGCGCGAGGCTCCGACAGCATCGCTTATTTCCACCAGTACTCGACCTGCAATCCGACATTCGAACCGTGCCGCGCCGTGCCGAAGGCGCCGGTATCGGACAACGCGGAACCCGCCGCCAGTTCATTGGCCGCCCGCTTGGCCGCCTCGTTCCAGCTGGCATAGGTGTAATACAGTCGCACCTCGGGCCGCGCCCAGAATTCGGGGCCTTTGGGCGACCACGTCGGGGCGAAAGTGAACTTGCTCAGCTTGCGTGTACCGCCCTCGGCTTCGACCTGATCGTGACCCAATTCGGTCACCAGTTTGAACTGCTCGGTGATCGCGTACGCCGGGCGAATCCCCAGGGAAATCCAGTTCTGATCGGCACCGTCCGGGCGAATGTCTTTCTGGTAAACCGCCTCGACTTGCCCACCGAATCGCGGTGTCACTTGCCAGTCGAAAAACTCCACCACCCGATAGCTTTTGCTGCTGTCGTCCAGCTTCACGTTACCGGTATAGCCCAACCCGGTGCCGGGGCCTTCACCGTACTGGAAGGCCAGTTTGTTCTTGCCGCCCAGAAAACCTTTTTGTACATGCTGTGTAGTGATTGCCCAACCGTGATGTGCGTTGCGGCTGTCGGGTTTGTCGATGTAACTCAGGCCGAATTCCAGTTCACCACCGGGGTTGGTGTTGAAACCGGCTACGTTGAAATCGTGGCGATTGATGTAGTCCTTCTGGTACAGGTTGTCCTTGCGCGAGAAGGCGTAGCTGTATTTCAGATCGCCGATCAGCACATCCTCGATACCACCGCCGGTGGCGCTCTGGTTCCAGTAGTAGTAATCGGAAATGTGGATGTCGTTCCGTTTGTAGTAACGCCGACCGGCCCACAACGAGCCGCCGTTGAGACCGGGCATGTCCGACCATTGCGCGTACAGCTGCGGCAGGCGCACCGAGCCGTTATCGCCGTTGAACGTCAGGTCCTTGTCGTACTGGTTATACAGCGAAGCCATACCGTCGACGCTCAGCACCGAACCGTCGTCCAAGGTGTACAGGTCCTGACGCAGTTCGAGCTCGGCGTATTGCTCACATTCATTGCCCAAGCGGTATTTGGTCTGCGCCCCAGGCAGTTGGAAACACTGCTGTTTACCACTGTTGACCGATGTCCCGACGCCGCTTCGCAAGTAACCGCCGAACTCCAGGGCCTGCGCCGACAATGGCAACGCCAGGCATACGCTCGCGACGGCAAGGCTGCGATTTAGTGTTGTTTTCAAGAACCACCCCATTATTTTTATTGTGTTGTTCCGCAAATTCGGCGCGCAAAACTCCCCCGCGCAGCGTTCTGCGTGTTTTTTTAAATCGGTGTTGTTTTAGTGGTCGGTCAGTCGGTCAGATGCAAAACGAACGACTCATAGGGCCTTAAAAGAATCTGCCTATTTCGCAGCGGGCAGTCCGGGTAGTTGCTGATGACCAGACGCTGAGCCATCGCTTCGTTGATCACGTCTTCTGGCAGTTCGACTTCGCACGGCGCGCCATAGAAGTTGTTCAGCACCAGCAAACGTTCGCCATTGCCTTCACGCACATACGCCCAGATTTGCGTGTGTTCCGGCAACAATTGCCGATAGACGCCATCGGAGATCAGCGCTTCGCTGCGACGCAGGGCAATCAACTGACGGTAGTGATGCAGCACGGAGTCCGGGTCGTCGAGCTGAGTCGCAACGTTGATCTGCGTCGCGTTGGCCGGCACGCCAATCCAGGGTTCGGCAACGCTGAATCCGGCGTTCGGCTCGGCGTTCCAGTGCATCGGCGTACGGCCGTTGTCCCGGGATTTCTGCATGATCGCCGCCATGTTGTCGGCGTCGCTCGCACCGGCTTCGCGCTTGAGCCGAAAGATGTTCAGCGTCTCGACGTCGCGGTACTGATCGATGTGATCGAACCCCGGATTGGTCATGCCCAGTTCTTCGCCCTGGTACACAAATGGCGTGCCCTGAAGAAAGTGCAGCGCGGTGCCGAGCATCTTCGCCGACACCACGCGATGCTCACCGTCATGGCCAAAACGCGAGACCACGCGCGGCTGGTCGTGGTTACACCAGAACAGCGCGTTCCAGCCACCGCCAGCCTGCATGCCGGTCTGCCAGTCCGAGAGGATGCGCTTGAGCTGGAGGAAGTCGAAGTCGGCACGAATCCACTTCTGCAGGTTCGGGTAATCAACCTTGAGGTGGTGGAAGTTGAAGGTCATCGACAGTTCTTTCGAGTCCGGTTTCGAATAGCGAATGCAGTGTTCCAGACTGGTGGAGGACATCTCGCCGACGTTGATCAGGTCATGACCTTCGAAGACTTCGCGGTGCATCTGCTGCAAGTATTCATGCACGTTCGGGCCGTCGGTGTAGAAGCGTCGACCGTCGGTGTTGTCCTCGGGAAAATCCGCCGGTTTGGAGATCAGGTTGATCACGTCCAGACGGAAACCACCCACGCCTTTATCGCGCCAGAAACGCATCATCTTGAAGACTTCGGCGCGTACTTTCGGGTTGTCCCAATTCAGGTCAGCCTGGGTGTGATCGAACAGGTGCAGGAAGTACTGACCGGTCTGGGCCTCGTATTCCCAGGCCGAACCGCCGAACTTGGATTCCCAGTTGTTTGGCTGATCGCGCCAGATGTAGAAATCGCGGTACGGGTTGTCGAGGCTGCTGCGGGCCTGCTGGAACCAGGTGTGTTCGATCGAGGTGTGGTTGACCACGATATCGAGCATCAGCTTGATCCCGCGCTTGCCGGCCTCGGCGATCAGCAACTCGCAATCGGCCATGGTCCCGTAACTCGGGTCGATGGCGTAGTAGTCGCTGATGTCGTAACCGTTGTCGCGCTGGGGCGAGCGCAAGAACGGCGTGATCCACAGGCAATCGACACCCAGCCAGTGCAGGTAATCGAGCTTGGCCACGACGCCGAGCAAATCACCCGTGGGGTTGCCGGCGTGGCTGTGAAAACTCTTCGGGTAGATCTGGTAGATCACCGAACGTTGCCAGTCTTGCATGGCGCTATTCCTTCAATAAGTTTTGTACTGGCCTTGAGGGCCCCTTCGCGGGCAAGCCTCGCCCCTACATTTGGACGCGAAACCCTGTAGGAGCGAGGCTGCCCGCGAATGCGATCTATCAGGCAACCCGATACCCCGGCCGGACAATCTTCATGCTCAACCCACAGGTCAGAACAAACGGTACAACCATGGCGATGACCATCCCGATCACGAACATCGGAATGAACTGCGGAATGATCGAGATGAAACCGGGCAAGCCTCCGACGCCGATCGCCGAGGCCTGGACCTTGTTCAGCGACAGGAAAATGCAACCCAGGGCCGAACCGCACAGGGCCGCATAGAACGGAAACTTGTAGCGCAGGTTGACCCCGAACATGGCCGGCTCGGTGATGCCGAAATAGGCGGAAATCGCCGAGGTCGAGGCCATGCTTTTGTCGCGCACATTGCGGGTCATGTAGAACACCGCCAGTGCCGCGCTGCCCTGGGCGAGGTTGGACATGACGATCATCGGCCAGATGAACGTGCCGCCCTGGGTGGAGATCAGCTGCAAGTCGACCGCAAGGAACATGTGGTGCATGCCGGTGATTACCAGCGGCGCATAGAGCAGCCCGAAGATCGCCCCGCCGACCATCGGCGCGAGGTCGAACAGCATGACCACGCCTTCGGTGATGAGAATCCCCAAGTGCCGGGTCACCGGACCAATCACCGCCAGCGCCAGCACACCGGTAACGACGATGGTGGTGATCGGCACCACCAGCAATTGCACCGCGTTCGGCACCCTTGCCCGCAGCCATTTCTCGATGACGCTCATCACGTAGGCCGCCATCAGGATTGGCAGGATCTGCCCTTGGTAACCCACCTTTTCGATCTGGAACAAACCGAGGATGTCGAAGTACGGCAGGCTCTGGCCGTCGAGACCCGCAACAGCCTTTCCATAGTTCCAGGCATTGAGCAGATCGGGGTGAACGAGCATCAGACCGAGCACGATGCCGAGGATTTCGCTACCGCCAAACCGCTTGGCCGCCGACCAGCCCACCAGGGCCGGCAGGAACACAAACGAGGTGTTGGCCATCAGGTTGATCAGGCTCCAGAGCCCGTCGAGTTTCGGGTAAGCGTCCAGCAGGGTCTGGCCCTCGATGAACATGCCCTTGGCGCCGATCAGGTTGTTGATGCCCATCAACAGCCCCGCAATGATCAACGCCGGCAGGATCGGCATGAACACGTCGGAAAACACCCGCACCAGACGCTGCATGGCGTTTATCTTGTCGGCGCTTTTTTGTTTAACGTCGGCGATGGTTGAAGCGGCGAGACCGGTTTGACGGCGCAGTTCGGCGTAAACCTTTTCAACCTCGCCGGGGCCGATGACCACCTGGAACAGGCCGCCGGTGAAGAACGAGCCTTTCACAAGGTCGATCTGGTTCAGCGTGGCGCTGTTGACCAGGCTCGGGTCCTTGAGGGCCAGGCGCAGGCGTGTGACGCAGTGCGCGGCCTGCTCGAGGTTGTCGCTGCCCCCGAGGCTTTGCAGCAGCTCGCTGGCGATGTTCGGATAGTCGTGGCTCATGCTTTTCTTCCGCTGTAGTTTTTTGTTTTTGGCAGCACGCCGAAGCGAAAAGTACTCGTCTGTACGAGTTAAAGCAACAACTCGTACAGACGAGTTTGATTTTGTTTATTCGGAACCCGACTGCCAGCGAAAATTCCTACCTTCCGAAACGATGAAACCTAAACCCGCATGGACAAACCCCTACCCTGCCCTTAAGGTTCGAAACCTTGAGCACATCGCGGCACAGAGCCATCCCCATGAGTAAATACAACCAGATCTACAGCGATCTGCTTGCCAGCATCACGACCGAACGTCTGGAACGTGGCGCCCGGTTGCCTTCAGAAACCGAATTGATGGACAGCTACCAGGCCAGTCGCGGCACTGTGCGCAAGGCCATCGAGCAATTGCAGGAGCGTGGTTTCGCCCAGAAAGTCCACGGTAAAGGCACCTTTGTGCTGTCGACCAACCCGATCGAATTCCAGCTGGGCGGCATCGTCAGCTTCCAGGAGACTTATCCGCGACTGGGCAACGACGTCAGCACCGAGGTGGTCGAGTTCACCCAGATCCCCCTCGAAGGCCCGCTGCTCGAACACATCAAGGCTGAAGAAGGCAGCCTGATCACGCGGATCAAGCGCGTGCGGCGGATCGACGGCAAACGCGTGATCCTCGACATCAACCATTTCGTCAGTGATGTGATTCCCGGCCTGTCCCGCGACATCGCCGAGCAGTCGATCTACGCCTTCATCGAACAGACCCTGCAACTGCAAATCGCCTACGCCCAGCGCACCATCGAAGCGGTGCCGCGGAGCAAGGACGACCAGCATCACCTCGACCTCGACGGCCAGAGCCATGTGATTGTGGTGAGCAACCAGACCTTCCTGCAGGACGGCCGCCAGTTCGAGTACACCGAATCACGGCATACCCTCGACAAGTTCTACTTTTCGGATGTGGCACGGCGCTGACCCTACACGGTCACGCAATGCATGTGGGCATAACTATGTAGTGCACTTGCCTTGAGCAAATGGGTAATCCTCACGGCCCATTTCTCAAGGAGCGAGAGCATGCCTGTTGATCAACAAATTGAAGTGTCCCCCAATGCCGCCGACAAGGATCAGCTAAAAGTCATCGCGCCCGTCATCGTCACGGCCTGTCCGGATTTGCAGGAAGAAGCCCGTGCGATGGCCGGCGAAATCCTCGCAAAGCAAGGCATTACCGGCCTGGACCCGGATAAGGTCTGGTGGCATCGGTTCAACAATGTGTCAGCCAGCAGCACCAAGGCCTTCCTCGGCTGGGAACACAGCCCTGAACCCAGTCAATCAATGACCCTGACACAACTGGTCATTCATCGGTATTACGTCACTGACCAGGACTACGCCGACCAGCTGGACGCTTACGGCGGGTTTTACACCGCTGACGCCACCGCCAGCATTTTCAACGAAACCAATGAAGTCCGGATGTACCCGAGCGAAGTGCTCAAGGACTTCTGGCACGAGACCTTCAGCGACCGTTACCTGAACAAACTGAACGCCTACTGGAGCGTTCATTTCGATGATTATCGGGCCTTGGCCAAATGCAACTATCTGAGCAAAGCCGTCGAAGCCCGGGAAAACGGTACGCTGCAAGAGGAGGAGTTTCAGACCGTCATCAGGGCGGTCTCGGCTGACAAGGCCTGGCCAATCACTCTGGAAACCTTGCGGGCACAGACCTCGGCGCCTGAGGATCTACAGGTGTGCGCCCTGGATGTTGCCGGGCATGTCGCCACGGATATTCTGCGCATCGTTGACAGCAGTGGCCGGCAAATCACCTACGTTCCCGGCGCAGCAAAAGCCTTCCATGTGCATCCGACGCTGACGGACATGCACTGGTGGATCTTGCTGCAAATGAACGATGACGCGCGTTATGCCGAATTCATGACCCATTTCCCGCTGTCGGTGCGTCAAGAGATCCACGACAACATCACGCCCCTGATGAACCAGCTGGTGGGCACATGGGGCAAATACGACCACCATTTGATCAATCAGAAAAACATCACCCTCGGCGGCGACGCGTTCACCTGGCTGAGCGGCAATGTCCGGAGCGCGATGTCGCAAGAAGCGGATCTGTCTCTGGTCACCAATGGACAACTGCGCAAAGGCATGTGGCTCGGCTACCTGACTGCCGGGCTGCACGTATTCGGACCGCTGGCACTGCTCGGTTGGCCGATTGCGCTGCCGGTGATTGGCGCCAGCATCGCTTCAATGGGCTTGAACATCGACAAGGCCGTCAACGGCAAAACCGTGGCGGAGCGCAAGGCCGGCGTCAAAGGCGCCGTGCTGGATGGCATCAACCTCCTGTTCAATCTTCCGCTGCTCAAGGAGGTGGACGTTCTGGAGGAGGTCGGCGCTTCAGCCGAGGCCGCCGAAGCCGCCGAAATGGCCAGGCTGCGAGAGGCCAACACCCCTGCTGAGCCGATCGGTGCACAAGAACCGGAGGTATCCGACGGTGCAGAGAGTGCAACCACTCAACTTCAAGAGTTCATCCCCCTGAAACCGGCACCGGTACAGCACCTTGAAGTACCGGAGTACTGGCAAAGTAACGAGATTCTGGAAAGTGAGACGCCACTCGCCACCCATGGCAAGTTCCAGGGCATCTACTCACTCAACTCCAACCCCGCGTCTGCCATCATGATGAACGATGCAGCCTATTACGTGCGCTACGAAGCTGACATCAATGGTGGCGGCAACTGGGCCATCATCGACCCCGCAAACCCTCACGCCTCCTCAGGATCGATACCCGTCCGCTTGAATGGCGAGGGCGAGTGGGAGCTGAAGCCGACATCCGGTTTAAAGGGTGGCGGCAACGACGACCTCGTCGCTGTTCCGGGACCTTCCCGAATTCCCGCCCCTGTCCTTCCACCGGAAGAACTTCGCGCGCCCTCGACGAAATACGACACCCCCAATGGGCGGTCACTTAACGTCCTGGCGTTAGGTAAAAGAGAAACGCACATAAGAATAATCAACCTTCCCGACGGACGCCTGAAAGGGATGACTCCGTATGAAGAGTTCGTCGCTGAACGTCGCGCAACCCTGTTGAGGGATACTCGCACCGCCCTTTCGAAAAAGAACTTTTTTTCCTCATTACCAGCACGTCCGGTACAGCCCGTCATCACGCCATCCATGACCGTGTCGGAACTCATCGAGAAGATATTCGATGCCGCGCCCGGGTTAGTGATTGGTGAAAGCCAGGATCGAATTGCCAGCATGCAGTTCCTGATCGAGAACATGCAGACATTGGCACGGCAAGGCGTCAAGACGATCTATATGCATCGCTTGCTCAACGACTTCAATCAAATCGACCTGAATACTTTCGCCAGAAGTGCACAGATGGACGGCATGCTCGAAAAGTATCTGAAACAGCTCCAAAGCGATCCTGCCGGGAAGTTCACCCCTCTTGAAGTCGTCAAGGTAGCTCGTGAGAACGGTATCCGGATCCAGGCGACTGACTGTCTCGCAAGTTACCGATATCCAGCATCGTCCTTCATTGACGTTCAGGAACAATCCATTAAAAACTACCTCACCACTACGATCATGCGTGCCAATGAAGCGCTTGGCAGGTCAGGTAAATGGGTGGTGCTGACAGGCCAGGAAAACACCAATACCTTTAGAGGCATGGCCGGCATCAGTGAAATGAATGGCGGTATCGGTTTGCGTATTGAGGAGGTACTTCCCGAACACAGCCTGAAAATAGAGATCGACCACGGCGTAGAGGTGGGCCGTAATGCCAGCCCGCTACCCGTTAACTTTGAGGGAGAATTCGACACCTTGTATGCCGATATCAACCTGCAGGTCCCCATGTCCATGCTGCAGCGAACCCCGGCTGAAATGGATCGCATCCTGTTCCGTCAGGGAATGTTCACCTTCAAGGAATCGGATGGAACCTGGACACTGATCCATCGCAGCAGAACCGGTCTGATCACCGAAACCCTGGTTGAACGAACGGCCGATGGACAATACCTGGTCAATCGTCCCGCCTGGGCCGATATCCATCAAAAACCTTACCCTCGCCTGGTCGACCTCTCGCACGCTTTCACCCGCATGGGCATGAAACTCGAAGGACGCCTGCCCGTTTAGGAAAACACCGTACCGCGATACGCAAAAGGCCCCGTGAACTCACATTCACGGGGCCTTTCGGTTGTCACGGACGATCAGTCAGACCGGGATCACTCCCACTCGATCGTCGCTGGCGGCTTGCTCGACACGTCGTAAGTGACGCGGGAGATGCCTTCGATTTCATTGATGATGCGGCCGCTGACGGTTTCCAGCAGTTCGTAAGGCAGGTGTGCCCAACGCGCGGTCATGAAGTCGATGGTTTCCACCGCACGCAGGGCCACGACCCAGGCGTAACGACGGCCATCGCCAACCACGCCAACCGATTTCACCGGCTGGAACACCACGAACGCCTGGCTGACCTTGTGGTACCAGTCGGCCTTGCGCAGTTCTTCGATGAAGATGTGGTCGGCACGACGCAGCAGGTCGGCGTATTCCTTCTTCACTTCACCGAGGATCCGCACGCCCAGGCCCGGACCCGGGAACGGGTGACGGTAGACCATGTCGTACGGCAGGCCGAGTTCCAGGCCCAGACGACGGACTTCGTCCTTGAACAGCTCGCGCAGGGGTTCAACCAGCTTGAGGTTCATTTCTTCCGGCAGGCCACCCACGTTGTGGTGCGACTTGATCACATGAGCCTTGCCGCTTTTCGCGCCAGCCGACTCGATCACGTCCGGGTAGATGGTGCCCTGGGCGAGGTACTTGATGTTGTCCAGTTTGTTGGACTGGGCATCAAAGACGTCGATGAAGGTACGACCAATGATTTTGCGCTTTTTCTCTGGGTCGCTTTCGCCAGCCAGATTGTCGAGGAACTGGTCTTCAGCGTTGGCGCGGATCACCTTGACGCCCATGTTCTCGGCGAACATGGCCATCACTTGCTCGCCTTCGTGCAGACGCAGCAGACCGTTGTCGACGAAGACGCAGGTCAGCTGGTCGCCAATGGCTTTGTGCAGCAGCGCGGCAACCACCGAGGAGTCAACGCCGCCGGACAGGCCGAGCAAGACGTTGTCGGTGCCGACCTGGGCGCGAACCTGAGCGATGGCGTCTTCCGCGATCTTCGACGGCGTCCACAGGGCTTCACAGCCGCAGATCTCGAGGATGAAGCGCGACAGGATGCGACCGCCCTGCTTGGTGTGGGTCACTTCCGGGTGGAACTGCACGCCGTAGTAGCCACGAGCATCGTCGAACATGCCGGCAATCGGGCAGCTCGGGGTGCTGGCCAGGATGTGGAATTCCTGCGGCATCTTGGTGACTTTGTCACCGTGGCTCATCCACACGTCGAGGCCAAACAGGCCGTCGGCGTCGATGTGGTCTTCGATGCCGTCGAGCAGGCGGCTCTTGCCGACTACGTCAACACGGGCGTAACCGAACTCACGCAGCTCGGAACCTTCAACCTTGCCACCCAGCTGTTCAGCCATGGTCTGCATGCCGTAGCAGATACCGAAAACCGGTACGCCCAGGTCAAATACCGCTTGCGGGCAGCGAGGGCTGTTGGCTTCGTGCACGGACTCGGGGCCGCCGGCGAGAATGACGCCTTTTGGAGCGAATTCGCGAATCGCGTCTTCATCCATATCGAACGGATGCAGTTCGCAGTACACGCCGATTTCACGCACGCGGCGGGCAATCAGCTGGGTGTACTGGGAACCGAAGTCGAGGATCAGGATGCGGTGAGCGTGAATGTCGAGGGCCATGATTCAGTCTCGTCTAAGTAATTCAGAAACAGTCGTGATTCAGAAACAACTCGGGGCTGAATAAAACAGCCCCGGTTACTTAACTTTTTGCTGGAAGCCTCAACCTACGCGGTAGTTTGGCGCTTCTTTGGTGATCTGTACGTCGTGGACGTGGGACTCGGCCATACCGGCGCCGGTGATCCGCACGAACTCAGGCTTGGTGCGCATTTCTTCGATGTCGGCACTGCCGGTGTAGCCCATCGAGGAACGCAGGCCGCCCATCAGTTGATGGATGATGGCGCTCAGGCTGCCCTTGTACGGAACACGCCCTTCGATGCCTTCCGGAACCAGTTTCTCGGCACCCGCGGAGGAGTCCTGGAAGTAACGGTCGGAAGAACCTTGAGCCTGGGACATGGCGCCCAGCGAACCCATGCCGCGGTAAGCCTTGTACGAACGACCCTGGAACAGTTCGATCTCGCCTGGCGCTTCTTCAGTACCGGCGAACATCGAGCCCATCATCACGCAGGAAGCACCGGCTACGATGGCCTTGGACAGGTCACCGGAGAAACGGATGCCGCCGTCGGCGATCAACGGAACGCCAGTGCCTTCAAGGGCAGCGGCGACGTTGGCGATGGCACTGATTTGCGGGACGCCGACACCGGCGACGATACGGGTGGTGCAGATCGAGCCAGGGCCGATACCGACCTTGACTGCGTCAGCGCCGGCTTCGGCCAGAGCCTTGGCAGCAGCGCCGGTGGCGATGTTGCCGCCGATGACCTGCACTTCAGGGAAATTCTGTTTGACCCAGCGAACGCGGTCGATCACACCTTTGGAGTGACCGTGTGCGGTGTCGACCACCACAACGTCAACGCCGGCATTGACCAGGGCGGCGACGCGATCACCGGTGTCTTTACCGGTGCCGACGGCAGCGCCAACGCGCAGACGACCTTGATCGTCCTTGCTGGCCAGCGGGTAAGCCTTGGCTTTTTCGATGTCGTTGACGGTCATCATGCCTTTGAGGGCAAATTTGTCGTCGACGATCAGGACGCGTTCGATGCGGTGTTTGTGCAACAGCTCGCGAACGTCGTTCTTGTCGGCGCCTTCCTTGACCGTGACCAGACGCTCTTTAGGCGTCATCACTTCGCGGACAGTGGCTTCCAGACGATTTTCGAAACGCACGTCACGGGAAGTGACGATGCCGACCAGGTCGCCATTGTGCAAAACCGGAACGCCGGAGATGTTGTGCTGGCGGGTCAGTTCGAACAGTTCACGAACCGTGGCGTCGGCCTCGATCGTGATCGGGTCCTTGACCACACCGGCTTCGTAACGCTTGACCTTGCGAACTTCGGCAGCTTGCTGCTCGATGGTCATGTTCTTGTGGATGATGCCGATGCCACCTTCCTGAGCCATGGCAATTGCCAGACGGGCTTCAGTGACGGTGTCCATGGCGGCAGAAACCAGAGGAATATTCAGCTCGATGCCACGGGTTAGGCGGGTCTTGAGACTGACTTCGTTAGGAAGCACCTCGGAATAACCAGGCACTAGGAGAATGTCGTCGAATGTCAGAGCTTCTTGGCTGATACGCAGCATCGCGGGGGCTCCCGAGCGGGAAAATGGAAGCGCGCCATTATAGTCAGACACCCCCTCGGGTTCAATGTAAAACTCTGTCTATTATCGACACGGTCGATCGACGGGGGTTTTGGCACACAAACCCTGTAGGAGCGAGGCTTGCCCGCGAAGGCATCATCACTGGCGATAAAAGCTTCGCGGGCAAGCCTCGCTCCTACGGTTTTGGTTTTGGTTTTGGTTTTGCTTACAGCTCGACCTTCACCCAACTGACGGGCTGATCCAGCCAATCGGCAAACTCATCAATAAAGCTCTGCTTGAACCCGGCCTCGGCCCAGTTGTTGAAGATGAACCCCAGGTTGGAAAAGCCGCATTCCTGCAGGAAAAGAAAACCGTTGATGTCGTCTTCATGCCCACATTCCGGGCAAGTAAAGTTATCGGTGCGCCCCGGCATCCAGTCCTCCAGGCTTTCGAACAGCGCTTCGCCGACTTCCTTGCGGCACTCAGCGCAACCCGCCTCTTCCAGGAAACCCTTGGCCGGCGTGTAGATGCAGCGCTTGGTGATGATTTCCAGGCCATTGATCGGCTCGCCAAACGGCAGGGCTTCCGGGTGCAACACCACGGCACGGGCACCGTCGGCGATGGCGTGGGCCATGCGGTTGCCGGTGCGACCGCAAGTGGTCAGTTCTTCTTTGACGATGTTCTTGCGCACCAGCCAGCGCACGACCGCCCGTGCCCGGGGTTCGTGCACCGGCAGCGTGGAGATTTTCGGGACGATGATGCTTTGCGAATTCATGGTGCAAGCCTACTGCGTCAAATGGATGTTTCTGCGGTGTTCGTACTGACGTCTTCGCGGGCAAGCCTCGCTCCTACAGGATTTGTGTTGTTCGATGAATGTACGAACGACATACATCCTGTAGGAGCGAGGCTCGCCCGCGAAGGCGTCGAAACGGCCGGCAGCTTAATCCCTGACGAAATCCGGTCAAGTACTCAAATAACGCCCGATCAAGGCAATCCCGCTGGCCAGCACCAACCAGGTCACCAGCCGCACGAACGCCTCGCGGGACAACCTCATGGTCAACCGCCGACCGATCCACAGCCCCAACGCCATGGCCGGCAACAAACACAACGCCAATACCAACAAGGGTAGCTCGGCATAGACACCGGCGACGGCAAACAGGCTCAAGCGCACCACGGTGCTGCAACTGATCAGCGCACTCTGGGTCGCCCGCGCCGCCTCTTTTGGCAACCGACTGTTCAAATAGATCGCATATAAAAAGCCGCCACTGCCAAACAAAGCCCCGAACATCCCGCCGACCGTGCCCATCGGCACAGCCCAACCGGCGGACAATTGCGTCGGCCGGGTTTTGACCCACAAGCTGTAAATCGCATAGGCGCTGATAAACAGCCCCATCAGCAGCAACAACACATCGGATTTGAGGTTCAGCAGAAAGATCACCCCCAGCGTGCAACCCACCGCCATGCACGGCAGCAGCCGCAGCAACTCAGGCTTCGCCACGTCCCGCCGCGATGGCAGCAGATTGCCGAAGGCTGCAACGAAATCCAGCAGCACCAGCAACGGCACAATCTTCGACAGCGGCATGAACAGAATCAGAATCGGCCCCGCCACCAACGCGGTGCCAAACCCGGCGATACCGAACACGATATAGGCCAGGGCGATGCCCAACCCGATCACCAGCCAATCCGTGGCGCCGAATGGCCATTGGTGCAACATCTCAAGCACATTCATCTGCACGGCTTCCTTGAATACCTGTGATGACTTTAGCCAGCGCCGAGTCTTGCGACTAATATCTTCAAAGCCACCCACCCATCTCAAAAAGGCATGCCTGGTGCTTTCAACCCGCCAATTGCGTTACTTCGTGGAAATCGCCGACAGCGGGAGTTTCAGCGCTGCGGCCGAACGGCTGTTCATTGCTCAGTCAGCCCTGAGTCGGCAAATAAAAGACATGGAAACCCGGCTGCAAACGCCCTTGTTCCAACGCACCGCCCGCCAGCCCCGGCTGACGGCAGCGGGTGAAGCCTTCTTGCCCCGGGCCAGAAACCTGCTCAACGAGCTGACAAAAGCCAGCGAAATGGCCACCCAGGTTGGTAATGGAGAACTGGGCACCTTGCGCCTCAGCCATTCCAGCACCGTGCCCATGAGTGGCCGCTTGCTGCGAAACATCAGCGACTATCTGGATCAGCATGTCGGCGTGTCCATGGACATCGTCAAGCTGTCTTCCGAAGCGCAACTCGAAGCCTTGGCTGACAATCGACTGGATGTCGGACTGCTGCGTCTGCCGGTGTTGCGCCAACGTGAAGGCGTGCGGATTGTTCCTTTATATAACGAGCGCTTGCTGCTGGCCGTGCCGCCCAATCATAGGCTGGCTGTGGATAAGTCCGCGCAAGGCATCGACCTGGCGCAGCTGAAGGATGAAGCGTTTATCTCCATTCCTCATCCGCAGCGTGGCGGGTTGAGTTATCTCTCTGCCGAGTTGTGCATGCGCCAGGGATTCTTCCCGAAAGCGGCGCGGGTGGTGTCGCGCAAAACCACGCAACTGCAATTGATTCAGGCCGGATTCGGCATCGCCCTGCTGCCGGAATCGATGCAGGACATTGCACCGAAAGACATCCACTTTCTGCCCTTGGCCGATCCGGATTGCCACAGCACCGTCGCCCTCGCCTGCCGGCAGAATCCCATAGCGCTGGTTCAACACTTCATCAAAACCTGCGCAACCCCCTGTGGGAGCGGGCTTGCTCGCGAAGGCGGATTAACATTCAACATTGATGTCGACTGACACACCGCCTTCGCGAGCAAGCCCGCTCCCACAAGGGATTTGTGTTGACTCATGGAGATTCATCGACGAATGCCTTTAAACTGCGCCCCATGATTAAAGATCCCTTTGCAAGACTCGGCCTGGACCGTGAAGTCCTGACTGTCAGCCAGCTCAACGGCCGCGCGCGGGTGTTGCTTGAAGACGTGTTCAGCAATATCTGGGTCGAAGGCGAAATCTCCAACCTCGCCCGTCCGGCGTCCGGCCATGTGTATTTCACGCTGAAAGACAGTGGCGCCCAAGTGCGTTGCGCGCTGTTTCGGCAGAACGCGGCGCGGGTTCGTCAGGCGTTGAAAGACGGTCTGGCGGTCAAGGTGCGCGGCAAGGTTTCGCTGTTCGAGGGCCGTGGCGACTATCAGCTGATCCTCGACACCGTCGAGCCAGCCGGTGACGGTGCGTTGCGTCTGGCCTTCGATGCGCTGAAGGAAAAGCTCAGTGCCGAAGGCCTGTTCAGCGCCGAACGCAAAGTGCCGCTGCCGGCGCATCCGCAGCGTATCGGCATTATCAGTTCACCGACTGGCGCGGTGATTCGCGACATCATCAGTGTCTTTCGCCGTCGCGCGCCGCAGGTCCAGCTGACGCTGATCCCGACCGCCGTGCAGGGCCGTGAAGCGACCGCGCAGATCGTCCGCGCGCTGAAGCTGGCAGACGCTCGCGGTTTCGATGCGCTGATCCTCGCCCGTGGTGGCGGCTCGCTGGAAGACCTCTGGTGTTTCAACGAAGAAGCTGTAGCCCGCGCCGTGGATGCCTGCGTGACGCCGATTGTCAGCGCCGTCGGCCATGAAACCGATGTCTCGATCAGTGACTTCGTGGCTGACGTTCGCGCCCCTACGCCATCCGCTGCCGCCGAACTGCTCGCACCGGATTCCAGCGACCTGGTGCGCCGGGTCGAAAGTTTGCATCGACGCCTGGTGATGCGCATCCGCGACCGCTTGATGCGTGATCGGCTGCGCCTGGAAGGCATGTCTCGCCGTCTGCGTCATCCCGGCGAACGCCTGCGCCAACAAGCGCAACGCCTGGATGACCTGGACATGCGCATGCGCCGCGCCTTCGAACGCAGCCTCAACACCCGTCGTGAACGGCTGATTCGCCTGGAAACCCGCCTCGCCGGGCAACACCCGGGACGGCAACTGGCGATGCTTCGTCAGCGCCTCGACAGCTTTGCCGAACGCCTGCCACGCGCCATGCGCGAAGGGCTCAAGGCCCGTCGACTGCAATTGCAAAGTCAGGTGCAGACGTTGCAGGTGGTCAGCCCTTTGGCCACCCTCGCCCGTGGCTACAGCATTCTGCTGGATGAACGCGGCAACGCAATCCGCAGCGCCGAGCAAACTCATACCGGCCAGCGCCTGAAAGCCAAACTGGGCGACGGCGAGCTGCAAGTCCGGGTCGAAGACAATCACCTGACGCCTGTCACCCTTTCTTTACTGGATTGATCCATGCCGCGTTTTTTAGCTCCGCTGCTGTTGCTGTGCCTGACCTTCAATGCCCACGCCGACAGTTACATCACCCGCCTGTTGAACAAACCGGTGCCGGGCGGCGTGGCCGTGGTGGATCTGGGCGCTTCTGCCCAGGCGCCGAAAGCCAGCTATCAAGGCAAACCGGTGCTGGTGGTCAAGGAACAGAGCAATTGGCTGGCGATTGTCGGCGTGCCATTGACCGTCAAGCCGGGGGCGCAGTCCATCAGCAGCGGCGGTCGTAACCTGAGCTTCACCGTTGGCAACAAGAAGTACCCGGAACAGCGCATCACCTTGAAAAACACCCAACAGGTCAATCCGGACCCGGACAATCTCAAGCGCATCGAGCGCGAACTGGCCGAGCAAATCACTGCCTACCGCACGTTCAGTCCGAACACCCCGAGCAACCTGCTGCTGGACAAACCGGTCAACGGGCCGCTGTCGAGCAAATTCGGTGTGCGCCGGTTCTTTAATGGTGAAGAGCGCAATCCGCATTCGGGGCTGGATTTCGCCGTGGGCGCCGGCACACCGATCAAGACCCCGGCGGCAGGCAAGGTGATCCTGATCGGCAACTACTTCTTCAATGGCAACACGGTGTTTGTCGACCATGGGCAGGGCTTTATCAGCATGTTCTGCCATATGTCGAAGATTGATGTGAAGGTCGGGCAGCAACTGGCTCGCGGTGGAGTGGTCGGGAAAGTCGGTGCCACCGGCCGGGCGACCGGGCCGCATATGCACTGGAATGTCAGCCTGAACGATGCGCGGGTGGATCCGGCGATTTTTATCGGGGCGTTTCAACCATAAGGTATTGGTGAGGCTACCGGCCTCTTCGCGGGCAAGCCTCGCTCCTACAGTTGCGTGATTTTCTGTAGGAGCGAGGCTTGCCCGCGAAGGCGACATCACCGGCGCCAACCAATCCTGCCCAATTGCGCATCCCTCAAACCTCGCGCAAAAATCAAAACGATCACACCCATTCGAAGCAATAAAATCGCGACGAAATCGCTTTTTCGGGTATTCCTCTCAATTTTTTTCGACTGCTTGCCATCCTCCACCCCCGAGGTTAGGGTTGAAGGCATGAAAACCTCTCACACCCTCATTCAGCTTCGCCAGCACCGCAGCCTGTGCCTTGTCAGCGCACGACTGCCAGGCTGAATCGCGGTGCCTCGCCCCATGCCTTTCCCCAAGAACAATTGATCCACCGGCAGGCCGCCTTTTTTCGGCCCACACAATAAGGATTTCCCGATGAGCATGCTCAAAGACCCGTCTTCGAAATACCGCGCGTTCCCGACCATCGATATCCCGGACCGCACTTGGCCATCGAAGACCATCACCGCAGCGCCGATCTGGTGCAGCTCCGACCTTCGTGACGGCAACCAGTCGCTGATCGAGCCAATGGACGCGGTCAAGAAGCTGCGTTTCTGGAAAACCCTGGTGCAGGTTGGCGTTAAAGAAATCGAAGCCTCGTTCCCGGCCGCATCGCAAACCGATTTTGACTTCGTGCGTACCTTGATCGAAGGCAACCACATCCCGGACGACACCACCATTCAGGTGCTGACCCAGGGCCGTGAAGACTTGATCGAGCGCACCTTCGAATCCCTGCGCGGGGCGAAGAAAGCCATCGTTCACTTGTACAACGCAACCTCCCCTTCCTTCCGCCGCATTGTCTTCAACCAGGACAAGGACGGAATCAAGGAAATCGCGGTGAGCGCGGCCAAGCTGTTCGTCAAATACGCCGCCCAGCAGCCAGACACCGAGTGGACTTTCGAGTACTCGCCGGAAACCTTCAGCGCGACCGAACTGGAATTCGCCAAGGAAGTCTGCGACGCAGTGATCGAAGTCTGGAACCCGACGCCTGAGCACAAGGTGATCCTCAACCTGCCGGCCACCGTCGAATGCGCGACCCCGAACATTTATGCCGACCAGATCGAATGGTTCGGCCGTCACATCAACCGTCGTGACAGCGTGATCATCAGCCTGCACACCCACAACGACCGTGGCACAGGCGTTGCGGCCACCGAACTGGGCCTGATGGCTGGTGCGGACCGTGTTGAAGGCTGCCTGTTCGGCAACGGCGAGCGTACCGGTAACGTCGACCTCGTGACCGTGGCACTGAACCTCTACACCCAGGGCATTCACCCTGAGCTGGACTTCTCCGACATCGACGGCGTGCGCAAAGTCGTCGAAGAGTGCAACCAGATCCAGGTGCACCCGCGTCACCCGTACGTCGGCGACCTGGTTCACACCGCGTTCTCCGGCTCTCACCAGGATGCGATCCGCAAGGGCTTCGCCCAGCAGAAACCGGACACCCTGTGGGAAGTGCCGTACTTGCCGATCGACCCGGCCGACATCGGCCGCAGCTACGAGGCGGTGATCCGCGTCAACAGCCAGTCGGGCAAGGGCGGTATCGCTTACTTGCTGGAGCAGGAATACGGCATCAGCTTGCCGCGTCGCATGCAGATCGAGTTCAGCCAGGTCGTGCAGCGTGAAACCGATCGCCTGGGCCTTGAGATGACCGCTCAACAGATCCACGCCTTGCTGCACAGCGAGTATTTGCAGGCCAACACCCCGTATGCGCTGGTCAGCCATCGCTTGCAGGAAGAAAACGGTCACAGCGCCGTAGAAGTGGAAGTCTCGGGCAAAGGCCAGGGCGAAACCAACCTGCACTGGCGCGGCAAGGGCAACGGCGCGCTGGAAGCGCTGGTGGCCGGTCTGCCGATTCCCGTGGAGATCATGGACTACAACGAACACGCGATCGGCGCGGGCACCAATGCCAAGGCCGCGGCCTACATTGAACTGCGTGTGAACGGTGAACGTGCGGTGCATGGCGTCGGCATTGATGAAAACATCACCACCGCGAGCTTCAAGGCCCTGTTCAGCGCGCTGAACCGCTCCCTGAGCCAGCCGGAAGCGAAAGCGGCGTAAGTCTTCGCTGAAATGCAAAAGGCCCCGAGGTGCGAACCTTGGGGCCTTTTTGTTTGCCTGGCATTTTTGTGGTGCCTGTCATGGCCTCTTCGCGAGCAAGCCCGCTCCCACATTTGACCGCATTCAATGTGGGAGCGGGCTTGCTCGCGAAGGGGCCGGCTCAGGCTACCGAGATCTCAAGTGAACTCGAACGTGTCAGCATCCAGATTGGCCGGGAAGCGTGTTCGGTAGGCTTGCAGATCCGCCGCATTCAACACGACCTGGAACACGCCATCAGCCTCCCCTGCACTGAGCAACGTCTCCCCCTGAAAATCCAGCACCTGACTGTCTCCGGTGTAGGCAAACCCTTTACCGTCGGTACCAATGCGATTCACCGCCGCCACGTAGCAGAGGTTTTCAATCGCCCGCGCCGGCAGTAAACGGTTCCAGTGCTGGCGGCGTGCACCCGGCCAGTTAGCCGTGTAGAGCAGCAAGTCGGTGTCTTGGGCATCGCGGCTCCACACCGGGAAACGCAGGTCGTAGCAAATCAGTGGCCGCACTCGCCAGCCCTTGAGTTCGAACTGCACCTGGCGCTCGCCCGGCGTGTAGTGGTTGTGCTCGCCGGCCATGCGGAACAGGTGGCGCTTGTCGTAGTGCCAGACTTCCCCGTCCGGCCGCGCCCACAGCAGACGATTGCGATGGCTGCCGTCGGCGGCCTGAACGATGACGCTGCCGGTAATCACCGCGTCGAGTTTCGCCGCCTGGACGCGCAGCCATTTGCTGGTCGGACCGTTTTCCGCTTCGGCGAGGGTTTCCGACTCCATGGAGAAACCGGTGGTAAACATCTCCGGCAGGATAATCAGATCCGCCCCGCGAGCCTGCTCAAGCAATTGCTCGAAATGCTCGAGATTGGCCTGACGGTCGTGCCAGGCCAGGGTGGTCTGGATCAGCGCGACGTTCAGATTGGGCAGTTCACTCAGATCACGCATAGTTTTGCCGCTGCTTCACGCAACGTCTCCTCACGTTTGGCGAAGCACAGGCGCACCAGACGCTGGCCCTCGGGTGGCGTCTGGTAGAACACAGAAATCGGGATGCTTGCCACGCCATGTTCACGGGTCATCCACAGCGCCATCTCGACGTCATTGAGGTCCGGGCGAATCTGCGAGTAATCGACCAACTGGAAATAGGTGCCGGTCACCCGCTTGAAGCTGAAACGCGACGGCGCTAGCAGATCGCAGAACAGATCGCGCTTGGCCTGGTAGAAAGCCGGCAGTTCTTCGACGTGTTCAGGGTGTTCGGCCATGAAGTCGGCCAAGGCGTATTGCAGCGGGGTCACGCCGCAGAAACTGACGTACTGGTGCACCTTGCGCAGTTCGGCAGTAAGCGCTGGCGGAGCGACCACGTAGCCGGTTTTCCAGCCGGTGACGTGATAGGTCTTGCCGAAGGAACTGACCACGAAGGCGCGTTGATACAGCTCTTCGTGATTCAGCACGCTGACGTGAGGCACGCCATCGAAGACCAGGTGTTCGTAGACTTCGTCACTGACAATGTAGATGTCGCGATCGCGAATCAACGCTGCCAACTGATCCAGCTCGGCACGACTGATCAGTGCGCCACTTGGGTTATGTGGCGAGTTGAGAACGATCATCCGTGTGCGAGGGGTAATCGCTTCGGCGAGTTTTTCAAAGTCGATGGCAAAATCGTTCAGCCCCAACTGCACATGCACGCAACGACCACCGGCCAGCTCAACCGACGGCTCGTAACTGTCGTAGCACGGATCGAATACGATCACTTCGTCGCCGCTGTGGATAACCGCCTGAATCGCGCAGAAGATCGCTTGAGTGGCGCCGGGAGTGACCGTCACTTCATGGTCGGCATCCACGTTGACGCCATAGCTGCGGGCGATCTTCGCCGAAATCTGCTGGCGCAGCGCCGGCAGGCCGGTCATCGGTGAATATTGGTTGTGGCCATTGGCGATGTGCCGGCCGACCGCATCGCACAGGGCTTGCGGGGCATCGAAATCGGGAAAACCCTGGGACAGGTTGATCGCCCCGGTTTGCGCCGCGAGCTGAGACATCTGAGTGAAGATAGTGATGCCGACATTCGGCAGCTTACTGGTGATCATCGGTGATTCCCTGCTCTACACCCGGCTCTAACGGCGGCGCGGGAGAGCCCGAGGATAGCCCATCCGGCGCCCATAAAAAAAGGGCGCATAAAGCGCCCTTTTTCGAACCCGGTCCTTGTGGGAGCGAGGCTTGCCTGCGAAAGCCACACCGCGGTGTATCAGGTACACCGCGTTATCGTTCTTCGCGGGCAAGCCACGCTCCCAGAGGGGTCGCGTGTACAACAATCAACGCTTGTCGCGGCGCTTTTTGTCGGCCTTTTTGTGGTGCGACATCATGCGGCGCTTCTTGTTGACCTGACGGTCGGTGAGCGATGTCTTGTTGCCTTCGTACGGGTTCTCGCCGCCCTTGAACTCGATGCGGATCGGCGTACCGACCAGCTTCAAGACACGACGGTAAGTGTTTTCCAGATAACGGACGTACGACTTCGGCACCTTCTCGATCTGGTTACCGTGAATCACGATGATCGGCGGGTTAGCACCACCCAAGTGGGCATAACGCAGCTTGATCCGACGGTTATTGACCATCGGTGGCGCGTGCTCGCCAACCGCATCTTCCAGAATCGTGGTCAGGCGGTTGGTCGGCCAGCGGGTGACCGCAGACTTGAACGAGTTCTGTACGGAGGCGTAGAGGTTACCCACGCCCGTGCCGTGCAGGGCCGAGATGAAGTGGATGTCGGCGTAGTCGACGAAGAACAGTCGACGTTGCAGCTCGACCTTCACGAAGTCGCGCTCGCTCGGCGTCATGCCGTCCCACTTGTTGATCGCGATCACCAGCGCACGACCCGACTCAATGGCGAAGCCCAGCAGGTTGAGATCGTGATCGACCACGCCTTCGCGGGCGTCCATCACAAAGATCACCACGTTGGCGTCTTTGATCGCTTGCAGGGTTTTGACCACGGAGAATTTTTCGACTTCTTCGTGGATCTTGCCGCGCTTGCGCACACCGGCGGTGTCGATCAGCGTGTACTTCTCGTCGTTACGCTCGAACGGGATGTAGATACTGTCGCGGGTGGTGCCGGGCTCGTCATAGACGATTACCCGGTCTTCACCGAGCATGCGGTTGACCAGGGTCGACTTGCCGACGTTCGGGCGGCCGATGATCGCGATCTTGATCCCGTCTTTTTCGCTTGGGCCAGGAATGCGCTTGGCTTCCTCGCCTTCGGCAACGATCTCTTCCTCGCCTTCTTCCAGCTCGTCATCGTCCTTCGGGAAGTCGCTGAGGGCGATTTCCAGCATCTGGGTGATGCCACGACCATGAGCACCGGCGATCGGAATCGCGTGGCCCATGCCCAACGGGGCGAATTCGGCGCGGGCCATTTCAGGGTCGATGTTGTCGACCTTGTTGGCAACCACGTAGGAACGTTTGTTACGTTTGCGCAAATGCTCGGCGATCATCTGGTCGGCGGCGGTGAAACCGGCCTTGGCATCTACCAGGAACAGAACGACATCCGCTTCTTCAATGGCCAGCAGCGACTGCTCGGCCATTTTTTCGTCCATACCGTGCTCGTCACCGGAGATACCGCCGGTGTCGACCAGAATGTAGGAACGCCCTTGCCACTTGGCCTCACCGTATTGGCGATCACGGGTCAGACCGGACAAGTCGCCGACGATGGCGTCACGAGTCCTGGTCAGGCGGTTGAACAAGGTGGACTTGCCGACGTTCGGTCGGCCCACCAGGGCGATTACGGGAACCATGCGGCTCTCCACTTCGTTATTTCAGAAAATACAAAAGCCGCTGCGAGGCAGCGGCTGGTGCTCGGGGCAGCGCTTGAGGGCGCTGCGAACCCCGTGAGACGGGGCTGCCTGGGGGTTAACCCCAAGCATAGTCAAACCTTTACTTAATGGTCAGGGCTTCCAGTTTGCCGCTGTTGCCATAAACATAAATCGTGTCACCCACCACCAGCGGACGGGCACGCAGGCCGTCGCTGTCGATGCGCTCGCGGCCGACGAAACGACCGTCCACCTGGCTCAGCAGGTGCAGGTAGCCTTCCATATCACCGACTGCAACATAGCTGGAGAACACTTCCGGAGCCGACAGTTGACGACGGGCCAGCGAATCGTTGCTCCACAAAGCTGTGGTGGAACGTTCGTCGACGCCTTCAACGGTGCCCGAAGACAGGCTCACGTATACGCTGCCGAAACCCTGGGCGACGCCAGCATAGCTGGAAGCATCACGCTGCCAGAGCTGACGACCGCTTTCCAGGTCCAGCGCCGCAACGCGACCCTGGTAGCTGGCGACATACAGCGTACCGCCGGACAGCAACAAGCCGCCGTCGATATCGACCACGCGTTCCAGTTCCGAACGACCTTGTGGAATCGCAACCCGTTGTTCCCATACCGGCACGCCGTTGGAAATATCGAGAGCGACCACTTTACCGGTCGACAGGCCAGCCACCGCAAGGCGGTTGGTGACGATCGGCGCACTGGTACCGCGCAAAGTCAGGACCGCAGGGGTGCTGTCATACAACCAGCGCTGGTTGCCGGTGCTGGCATCCAGACCGATCAGACGGTCGTCCTGAGTCTGAACCACCACAACGTCACCGTTGTTGGCCGGCGGTGCGAGGACTTCGCTGGACACGCGAGCGCGCCATTTCTCTTCACCGTTGATCGCGTCCAGGGCAACGATTTCGCCCTTGATGGTACCGAACATGACCAGACCGTAACCCACGCCAACGGCGCCGGAAACAGGCAGTTCAAGGTCCTTCTTCCATTTGACGTCGCCGTTGCTGCGATCCAGCGCCATCACCACGCCAGTGACGTCGGCGGCATAAATGGTATCGCCTTCGATCGCCGGAACCAGCATGTTGTAGGTTTCGCCCTGACCGTCACCGATCGAACGACTCCACTGCTTTTGCAGAACCACTTCTTCTTTGAAGTCGGTCAACTCGGCCGGTGGCAATTCTTTTTTGCTGTTGCTGCTGCAACCCGCGGCCAAAATGGCCAGAGCCAGCAATGCTGCATGTTTCCAACGGATCACGTCACGCATCCCCTTTGGCCAGATCGTCCAGCTTGATTTGTAGGCCACCGACCGCCGCTTCATCCGACAGTGCCGCCTTGGCTTTTTGATACGCCGCGTTTGCTTCGTCGGTACGACCCAGCTGCACCAGCAGGTCACCCTTGAGTTCTTCGCGGGTGGCCAGGAATGCCTTGTCGGCATCACCTTCGAGCAGTTTCAGGGCTTCATCGACCTTGTTCTGCGCGGCCAGCACCTGCGCCAGACGCTGACGGGCGATTTCGCCCAGCGCCGGGTTGGCCGGTTTGTCGGTAATGGCTTTCAGCTCGCTGGCTGCATCGTCCAGCTTGCCGCTGTCGACCGCGACTTTCGCCACGAACAGGCTGCCGTACTGTGCATAGGCGCTACCGCCGAACTCACTGTTGAGCTTGCCGGCCAGGTCCGAAACACGGGCGGCATCAGGCTTGCCGTCAGGCGTCAGCGTGGTTTCGAGCAATTGCTGATAGAGAATCGAGGCGCCTTGCGACTGATTGCTCTGATACTTGTGAAAGGCCTGCCAGCCGAACACGATGACCAGCGCCAACAGGCCGCCAGTGACCAGGGGCTTGCCGTTGCGTGTCCACCAGTCCTTCAAATCCGCCAGGTTTTCGTCTTCGGTACTCGACACCCCAATACTCCTTAATCGCTAAATCGGCTGTTTATGACAGCTTCAACCCTGCACGACGCAGGTGGCCAGGTGTGCAGCAAGCGCATCCCAGGCAATGCTTTGTTGTTCGCCCTGGCCACGCAGGGGTTTGAAACCTACCACTTGCTGGGCCATTTCGTCGTCACCGAGGATCAGCGCATACAGCGCACCGCTCTTGTCGGCCTTCTTGAACTGGCTTTTGAAGCTGCCGGCGCCAGCATTGACTTGCAGGCGCAGGTTGGGCAATTGATCACGAACACGTTCACTCAGGGCCAGACCGGCCAGCTCGGCAGCTTCACCGAACGCGCAGAGGTAGACGTCGACCTGACGGGAGATCTCTTGCGGGATCTGCTCCAGGGTTTCAAGCAACAGCACCAGGCGCTCGATACCCATGGCGAAACCAACGCCCGGGGTCGGCTTGCCGCCCATCTGCTCCACCAGACCGTCGTAACGACCGCCAGCACATACGGTGCCCTGGGCGCCCAACTTGTCGGTGACCCATTCGAAAACGGTCTTGCTGTAGTAATCCAGCCCGCGAACCAGCTTCGGGTTGATCATGTAAGGAATGCCGGCGGCGTCCAGACGAGCCTTCAGGCCCTCGAAGTGCACGCGGGATTCTTCGTCCAGGTAATCGGCCATTTTCGGCGCGTCGACCAGGACGGCTTGGGTGTCGGCGTTCTTGGTATCAAGCACGCGCAACGGGTTGGTCTTCAGACGGCGCTGGCTGTCTTCGTCCAGCTTGTCCAGGTGAGCAGACAGGAACTCGACCAGCGCTTCGCGGTAACGACCACGAGATTCGCTGGTGCCCAGGCTGTTGAGCTCGAGCTTGACCGCATCACGGATGCCCAACTCGCCCCACAGGCGCCACGTCAGGATAATCAGCTCGGCGTCGATGTCCGGACCGTCGAGGTTGAACACCTCGACACCGATCTGGTGGAACTGGCGATAACGACCTTTCTGCGGACGTTCGTGACGGAACATCGGGCCGATGTACCAGAGTTTCTGCACCTGCCCACCGCCGGTGATGCCGTGTTCGAGCACCGCACGCACGCAGGCCGCCGTGCCTTCAGGGCGCAGGGTCAGGGAATCGCCGTTGCGGTCGTCGAAGGTGTACATCTCTTTTTCGACGATGTCGGTCACTTCACCGATGGAGCGCTTGAACAGCTCGGTGAACTCGACGATCGGCATGCGGATCTGCTTGTAACCGTAGTTATCCAGCAGACGCGAGACGGTGCCCTCGAAATGACGCCACAGGGGGGTCTGTTCGGGCAGGATGTCGTTCATGCCACGTATGGCTTGCAGAGACTTGCTCACTTTAAATCCTTAAATTCGTTCGGCTCTTCAGTCGGGCTCAGCCGCGGGCGATTACTGCCGCGTCGGCTTCGACTTTTTCGGCCGCTTTCTGGCGGATCAAGCGTTCAAGCTCATCCACCAGATTGTCATTCGTCAGTTTCTGCGACGGCTTGCCGTCGATGTAAATCAGGTTTGGCGTGCCGCCGGTCAAGCCGATATGGGCTTCCTTGGCTTCGCCCGGCCCGTTGACCACGCAACCGATGACTGCGACATCCAGCGGCACCAGCAGGTCTTCGAGGCGCCCTTCCAGCTCGTTCATGGTCTTGACCACATCGAAGTTCTGCCGCGAGCAGCTCGGGCAGGCGATGAAGTTGATACCACGGGAACGCAGGTGCAGGGATTTGAGAATGTCGTAGCCGACTTTCACTTCCTCGACCGGGTCAGCCGCCAACGAGATGCGAATAGTATCGCCAATCCCTTCGGCGAGCAGCATACCGAGGCCCACGGCGGATTTCACTGTGCCTGAACGCAAACCACCGGCTTCGGTGATGCCCAGGTGCAGCGGCTGGACGATTTCCTTGGCCAGCAGGCGGTAGGCGGCGACGGCCATGAACACGTCGGAGGCCTTCACGCTGACCTTGAAGTCCTGGAAATTCAGGCGTTCAAGGTGCTCGACATGACGCAAGGCCGACTCGACCAGTGCTGCCGGGGTCGGTTCGCCGTATTTCTTTTGCAGGTCTTTTTCCAGGGAACCGGCGTTGACGCCGATGCGGATCGGGATCCCACGATCACGGGCGGCATCGACCACCGCACGCACGCGATCTTCACGACCGATGTTGCCCGGGTTGATCCGCAGACAGTCAACGCCCAGTTCGGCGACGCGCAGCGCGATCTTGTAGTCGAAGTGGATGTCGGCCACCAACGGCACTTTGACCAATTGCTTGATCTTGCCGAAGGCTTCGGCGGCATCCATATCCGGCACGGAAACCCGCACGATATCGACGCCCGCCGCTTCCAGACGATTGATCTGGGCCACGGTGGCGGCCACGTCATTGGTGTCGCTGTTGGTCATGCTCTGAACAGCGATGGGCGCATCGCCGCCAACGGGCACGTTACCGACCCAGATCTTGCGGGATTCGCGACGTTTGATTGGAGATTCGCCGTGCATGACTTATTGACCCAACTTCAGGCGAGCAGTCTCGCCACTGGTGAACGGAGCGACATCGACCGCCTGTCCGTTGTAGCTGACCTGCGCGCCACGGGCGAAGCCCAGACGCACGGAAAATGGCGGCTTGCCGCTAACGGAAACGTTTTCGCCTTTACGCTTTAGACCGCTCAACAGCACCTTGCCGGCGCCATCGGTCACTTGGGTCCAGCAATCAGCGGTGAACTGCAACTGAACCTGGCCTTGGCCGGCTACCGGAGCAGCGGCTGGAGCAGGAATGGTCGGAGTAACTGAAGCGCTTGCAGGCGGCGTCGACACAACAGGGGCAGTCGGAGCCGGCGCTACGGGAGTCGCGACAACTGGCGCAGCACTGTGCGCTGGTGCAGCAGGCGCCGGGGTAACCGGCGCAGTTGGAGCGGCGGCAGGCGCAGTAGCTTCAGCCTCGACCGGTGCTTCAGTGGAGTTCTCGGCTTGCGGCAACGCAAGCGCAGTGGCGCCTTCAGCCTGACCTTCCGCGACAGCTTGGTCTTCCGGCTCGTCCAGCGGATGGATCTGGGTGGTGCCATCGGCACCTTCGACTTCGACGTGCTCCGGACTCGGGGTGATCAGGTCCTTGGTGCGCAGGGAGGTCTGATCCTGCCACCAGACAAAACCACCACCAATCACTGCAATCAGCAACAGCAGGCTGACAATGCGCAAAATAGTGTGGGAAACCCGAACCGGTTCTTCGATACGACCCAGGCTATGGACGCTGCTGCCCTGGGAGTCGGTGCCGGTGGATTGGTCGAACTGCTGAACCAGAACGGTCTGGTCCATGCCCAGCAACTTGGCGTACGCGCGAATATAACCGCGGGCAAAGGTGTGCCCCGGCAGCTTGTCGAACGCGCCGGCTTCAAGATTGCTCAAGGAATTAACGGTGAGGTTGAGCTTGAGGGCCACTTCGGCCAGCGACCAGCCATTGCTTTCGCGGGCCTGGCGCAAAGTCTCACCGGGGTTAACGCGATTCGCTGCTACAACTTCGGGATGCGCCGCTTTCATCATTGCTCCGACAGGTATTGCTGATATTCCGGCGTACCGGGATAGAGTCGTTTTAGTTGCAGGCCAAAACTGGCGGCCTTGTCGCGATCTTCAAACACTTTTGCCAGCCGAACGCCGAGCAATAGACTACGTGCATTTTGCTCGGTGAGCAGGCTAAAACGATCGTAGTAGTCACGCGCGGGCACATAATGCCTGTCTTCGAAGGACAACTCAGCCATTTCCAGCAATGCACGCGGTTGTTGGCGGTTCAAACGCAGGGCTTTTTCCAGTTGCTGCTGCGCCAGATCACGCTGGCCCAGCTTCGAAGCAGTCATGCCCAGGTTCTCGAACACCCGCGAGCGCTCAGGATACAGGGTATCGGCGGCGGCCTGTTCAAAGCGCTCGTAGGCTTCTTTGTAGCGTTTTTCTTCGAAGAGAAAGCTGCCGTAGTTATTCAGGATTCGTGCATCGTTGGGACGGGAAGACAGCGCCTTGCGAAAGTGCTGGTCGGCCAGCTCAGGTTCCATCTCGGCCTGGAATACCAGCCCCAGCGCGGCATTGGCGTCCGGATCCGAATCATCCAGATCCAAAGCCTTCTTCAACGGCACTTTCGCCCGTTCGGTCATGCCTTGCTGCAAATATCCCAAGCCCAGTTGCACGTAGGCCGTACGCGCTTCATCGCGCCCTTTGCTGGTCTTCATCGGGTTGAAATCGCCCGACAGAACGCAGCCAGCACAGAGGCTGGCCAATAGCAAAAGCAGCGCGAAGCGCAGGGACATAGAGATCCTCTCTTGATTTATTTCGCGGCGTTTTGCGCCATATCGTTCTCGGCGCTCAATTCGCGCACGGCGATATAACGTTCGCTGCGACGGGTGCGATCCAGCACCTGCCCTACCAATTGGCCACACGCGGCGTCGATGTCTTCACCGCGGGTGGTGCGTACGGTGACATTGAAGCCTGCATGGTGAAGCTGATCCTGGAACCGGCGAATCGCGTTGTTGCTCGGGCGCTCGTAACCGGAATGCGGGAACGGGTTGAACGGAATCAGGTTGATCTTGCACGGGATGTTCTTGAGCAGCTCGATCATCTCGACAGCATGCTCGACCTTGTCGTTGATATCTTTCAACAAGGTGTACTCGATGGTCAGCACGCGCTTTTCGCCCAGGGACGACATGTAGCGCTGGCACGACTCGAGCAGCATCTTAAGCGGATATTTCTTGTTGATCGGCACCAATTGGTTACGCAATGCGTCGTTTGGTGCGTGCAGCGACAACGCCAGGGAGACGTCGATGTGCTTGGACAGCTCATCGATCATCGGCACCACGCCCGAAGTGGACAGGGTCACGCGGCGCTTGGAGATCCCGTAGCCCAGGTCATCCATCATCAGATGCATGGCGGCCACGACGTTGTCGAAGTTCAGCAGCGGCTCGCCCATGCCCATCATCACCACGTTGGTGATGGCACGGTCGGCGGTCGCCGGGATGCTGCCGAACGATTTATTGGCAATCCACACCTGACCGATGACTTCGGCGGCGGTGAGGTTGCTGTTGAAACCTTGCTTGCCGGTGGAGCAGAAACTGCAATCCAGGGCACAGCCTGCCTGGGACGAAACGCACAGAGTGCCGCGCTTGCCCTGGGGAATGTAGACGGTCTCGACGCAGCTGCCGGACGCCACGCGCACCACCCACTTACGGGTGCCGTCGGTGGAAATGTCCTCGCTGACGACTTCAGGACCGCGAACTTCAGCAATAGCCTTGAGCTTGTCGCGCAAGGCTTTGCTGACGTTCGTCATGGCGTCGAAATCATCGACGCCAAGGTGGTGAATCCATTTCATTACCTGACCGGCACGGAAACGCTTCTCCCCGATTGAGTCGAAGAATTTTTCCATTTCCTGCTGGGTCAGACCCAGCAGGTTAGTTTTTACAGTCGATGTAGTCATGGATTCACCTTCACTCATAAGCCAATGCTTAGCGAGTGGTTACTTCAGTAGCTGCGAAGAAGTACGAGATTTCGCGAGCAGCAGCGGCTTCGGAGTCCGAACCGTGTACAGCGTTGGCATCGATGGAATCAGCGAAGTCAGCGCGGATGGTGCCGGCAGCAGCTTCTTTAGGGTTGGTAGCGCCCATCAGCTCACGGTTCAGAGCGATAGCGTTTTCGCCTTCCAGAACCTGAACGACAACCGGACCGGAGATCATGAAAGCAACCAGGTCGCCGAAGAAACCACGAGCGCTGTGCTCAGCGTAGAAGCCTTCAGCTTCAGCTTTGGACAGTTGCTTCAGTTTCGAAGCTACAACGCGCAGGCCTGCTTTTTCGAAACGAGTGGTGATCTCGCCGATGACGTTTTTTGCAACAGCGTCAGGCTTGATGATGGAGAAAGTACGTTGAACAGCCATGGTGTAACTCCAGAAACGGTAATTTGCGAAAAATTAAACCCGCGAATTATACGCGGGTTCTTTGGTATTGCCTAACTGCGTACGGCGCAGACTCAGTCTGCTTCTTCGATCCAGGCGGCCTGAATGGCTTCAAGCACCTTCTCGCCACCGCGGGTCGGATCATCACTGAACTCCGGCAATGCCAGCACCCATTTGTGCAGATCGACGAAGTTCACGTAACGCGGGTCCACATCCGGCTTGGATTCAGCCAGTTGGATCGCGATTTCCAGCACATCAACCCATTTCAGACTCATGACGCTTCCTTGAATCAGTGCGGCGCTTCGGCCGCATGGTTGAGCGAATATTTCGGAATTTCAACGGTCAGGTCTTCAGTCCCGACTTTTGCCTGACAGGCCAGGCGCGACTGGGCTTCCAGCCCCCAAGCCTTATCAAGATAGTCTTCTTCCAGCTCGTCAGCCTCTTCCAGCGAGTCAAAGCCCTCGCGAATCAGGCAATGACAAGTGGTGCAGGCGCAGACGCCGCCACAGGCACTTTCCATCTCGATATGGTGCTCATGCGCCAGTTCGAGGATGGACGTACCAGTCTCAGCCTCCACGACCATGCCGTCCGGGCAAAACTTTTCGTGTGGCAGAAAAATGACCTGCGGCATCGTTATTCCTCAATCTCATTCAGGTTGCGCCCCGCCAGCGCGGCTTTCACCGTCGAATCCAGGCGGCGGGCAGCAAAGGCATCGGTCACTTGCGACAGACGCTTGGTCTGCTGCTCGATGGCGAAACCATCGGTGCCTTTCATCAGTTCGGTCAGTTCCTGCATCTGCAACTCGATGACCATGCGCTCTTCGGCGTCGAGCAAGCGCTCACCGTCGACATCAAGGGCGGCTTGCACCGCTTCGATCAGGCGCTGGGCATCGACCTGCTGCTCACGCAATACACGCGCGACCTTGTCGTCGTTGGCGTGCTGGAACGATTCCTTGAGCATCTTGGCGATTTCGCCGTCGGTCAGGCCGTAGGACGGCTTGACCTGGATGCTGGCCTCGACGCCCGAACCCAACTCGCGAGCGGAGACACTGAGCAGACCGTCGGCATCGACCTGGAACGTCACGCGGATTTTCGCGGCGCCGGCGACCATTGCCGGAATGCCGCGCAATTCGAAGCGCGCCAGGGAGCGGCAGTCGCTGATCAACTCACGCTCGCCCTGCAATACGTGAATCGCCATGGCCGACTGGCCGTCTTTGTAAGTGGTGAAGTCCTGGGCGCGGGCGACGGGGATGGTGGTGTTGCGTGGAATCACCTTCTCCATCAGGCCGCCCATGGTTTCCAGCCCCAGAGACAACGGAATGACGTCGAGCAAGAGCAATTCGCCGCCATCGCGCTTGTTGCCAGCCAATGTATCGGCCTGGATCGCAGCACCAATGGCCACCACTTGATCCGGATCGATTTCAGTCAGCGGTTGGCGACCGAAGGCTTCAGCGACGGCTTCGCGAACGCGAGGCACGCGAGTCGAACCACCGACCATGACCACGGCGTGCACTTCGTCCAGCTCGATGCCGGAATCACGCACCGCACGGCGGCAGGCTTTCAGGCTGCGAGCAACCATCGGCTCGATCAGCGCATCAAAGGCTTCGCGAGTCAGTTGCGCTTTCCAGTCACCGTAAGCGACTTCAACCGACGAGGCGCTGGTCAGGGCTTCTTTGGCTGCACAAGCAGTTTGCAGCAGATGGCGCTGCGCACCCGGATCGAGGTCAGCCGACAAACCGGCGCTCTCAATGATCCAGCCAGCGATGGCGTGGTCAAAGTCATCGCCACCCAGGGCGCTGTCGCCACCGGTAGCGAGCACTTCAAAGACACCGCCGGTCAGGCGCAGGATCGAAATATCAAAGGTACCGCCGCCTAGGTCGTAAATCGCAACCAGGCCTTCGGCGTGTTGATCCAGACCGTAAGCCACAGCGGCAGCGGTCGGCTCATTGAGCAAACGCAGCACGTTCAGACCGGCCAGCTTGGCCGCATCCTTGGTGGCTTGACGCTGAGCATCGTCGAAATAAGCCGGAACGGTGATGACCGCCCCCACCAGTTCGCCGCCCAATGCCTCTTCAGCGCGCTGACGCAGCACTTTCAGGATATCGGCGGAAACTTCGACCGGGCTTTTCGGGCCCTGAATCGTGTCGATGAACGGCATGTGCGACTCGCCGCCGACAAAGCGGTACGGCAGTTGATCGCCCAATTGCTTGACGTCGGACAGACCACGACCCATCAAGCGCTTGACCGACAGCACAGTGTTCAAAGGATCGGTAGCGGCCGCCAGTTTGGCAGACTCGCCGACTTCGACGCGATCGGCGTGGTAGCGCACGGCAGACGGCAGGATGACCTGCCCTTCGGCGTCAGCCAGAGGCTCGGAAAGACCACTGCGCAATGCAGCGACCAGCGAATTGGTAGTGCCCAAGTCGATCCCCACAGCCAGACGACGCTGGTGCGGTTGAGGACTTTGGCCGGGTTCGGCGATCTGCAGTAGGGCCATCGTTATCAGGACTTATCTGTATATCAGGCGTGCGACCGGAGCGGCACTGGGTTAATCGTCGAGGCGCTCTTCTAACTGGCGCACTTCGTAGGTGAGCTTGTCGAGGAACTGCATGCGCCGCATCAGGCGTTCAGCCTGTTCACGTTGCGCTGCATCATCCCAACAGGCTGCGAAGCTTTCGTTCAGTTCATCCTGAGCGGTCTTCAGGCGACGCTTGAACACTGCAACACCCGCCAGGTCGGCGCTGTCTTGCAGGTCTTCGAGTTCTTCACGCAATTCCATCTGCTGCAGAAGGAACTCCGGATCATGCACCGTGACCTCCAGCGGCAGCTCGCGCCCGCCCATGGCGAGCAGGTATCGCGCGCGCTTCGGGGGACTTTTGAGCGTCTGGTAGGCCTCGTTGAGGCTCGCGGATTGCTCAAGCGCCAGCCGTTGCTCGCGCTCGGAAGCGTCTGCAAAGCGGTCTGGATGAACACTGCGCGCCAACTCACGATAGCGCGTGGCCAACTGATCGAGATCCAGACGGAAGCTCGGCTGCAGTTCAAATAAAGCGAAATGACAAGGAGTACCCACGAGCAGCCTCAGATATTGAAGCTTTCGCCGCAGCCACATTCACCGCGTACGTTGGGGTTGTTGAACTTGAAGCCTTCGTTCAACCCTTCCTTGACGAAATCGAGTTCGGTGCCGTCCAGGTAGGCCAGGCTTTTCGGGTCGATGATCACTTTCTCGCCGTGACTTTCGAACACCTGATCCTCTGCAACCACCTCGTCGACAAACTCCAGCACGTAGGCAAGGCCGGAACAGCCCGTGGTGCGAACACCCAGACGAATCCCTTCACCTTTGCCGCGCCCGTTGAGGGAGCGTCGCACGTGTTGAGCAGCCGCTTCTGTCATGCTGATAGCCATCGTTGACTCCTTACTCGTCGCTTAATGCTTAGATCAAGCCTTTCTTCTGCTTGTAATCACGAACGGCCGCTTTGATAGCGTCTTCAGCAAGTACGGAGCAGTGAATTTTTACTGGCGGCAGGGCCAGTTCTTCGGCTAGCTGAGTGTTCTTGATGGTCTCTGCTTCATCCAGAGTCTTGCCCTTCATCCACTCGGTAGCCAGGGAGCTGGAGGCGATCGCCGAACCGCAACCATAGGTCTTGAACTTGGCATCTTCGATGATGCCTTGCTCGTTGACCTTGATCTGCAGGCGCATCACATCGCCGCACGCCGGAGCGCCGACCATGCCGGTGCCGACATCAGGGTCTTCCGCGTCCATCTTGCCGACGTTGCGCGGGTTTTCGTAGTGGTCGATGACCTTTTCGCTGTAAGCCATGGTTCTTAATCCTCACTCATCAGAGAGTCGCTCTTGAGCCCTGCACCCGAGGGTTCACAGGGCCGGTTTGCGGCGACTTGAAATCAGTGTGCCGCCCACTCGATTTTCGAAATGTCGACACCGTCTTTGTACATGTCCCACAGCGGCGACAAGGTGCGCAGCTTGGTAACGGCCTCGCAGACTTTCTGCGCGGCGTAGTCGATTTCTTCTTCGGTGGTGAAACGGCCGAAGGTGAAGCGAATCGAGCTGTGTGCCAGTTCGTCGTTGCGGCCCAGGGCGCGCAGTACGTACGAAGGCTCAAGGGACGCCGAAGTGCAGGCCGAACCGGACGAAACCGCCAGGTCCTTGAGCGCCATGATCAGCGACTCGCCTTCAACGTAGTTGAAGCTCAGGTTCAGGTTGTGCGGTACGCGGGCGGTCATGCTGCCGTTGATGTACAGCTCTTCCAGGCCTTCGACCTGTTTGAAGAAGCGGTCGCTCAAGGCTTTGATGCGCACGTTCTCGGCAGTCATGTCTTCCTTGGCTACACGGAACGCTTCGCCCATACCGACGATCTGGTGGGTCGCCAGGGTGCCGGAACGCATGCCACGCTCGTGACCGCCGCCGTGCATGGTCGCTTCGATGCGAACACGCGGCTTGCGGCTGACGTACAGTGCGCCGATGCCTTTAGGGCCGTAGGTTTTGTGGGCAGAGAACGACATCAGGTCGACTTTCAGCTTCTGCAGGTCGATCTCGACCTTGCCAGTGGACTGAGCAGCGTCAACGTGGAACAGAATGCCCTTGGAGCGGGTCAGTTCGCCGATGGCTGCGATGTCGTTGATGGTGCCGATTTCGTTGTTCACGTGCATGACCGAAACCAGGATGGTGTCGTCGCGCAGGGCGGCTTCGATCATCGCTGGCGTAACCAGGCCATCAGTCTGAGGCTCGAGGTAGGTTACTTCGAAACCTTCACGTTCCAGTTGGCGCATGGTGTCGAGGACAGCCTTGTGCTCAATCTTGGTGGTGATCAGGTGTTTGCCTTTGGTCGCGTAGAAATGCGCCGCACCCTTGATTGCCAGGTTGTCGGACTCGGTGGCGCCAGAGGTCCAGACGATTTCACGCGGATCGGCGTTGACCAGGTCTGCGACCTGACGACGAGCGTTTTCGACGGACTCTTCAGCTTTCCAGCCGAACACGTGGGAACGGGACGCCGGGTTACCGAAGTTTCCGTCGACCAGCAGGCATTCACTCATTTTTTGCGCGACACGCGGATCAACCGGGGTGGTCGCAGAGTAATCAAGGTAAATCGGCAATTTCATGGACTATCTCCTAAATCAGGCTGGCTGGCGTACCGCTTCGCTCTGTGGCTGTCATTCGACGGCGGACGCTTCAATCTTGTCCAGGCGTGGCGCCTTGCTGTTGCAACGGCGCTGGTCCTGACGCTGGGCTACTTCTTGCACCTCACGGCGAGTTACAAGGTCAGCCAAGCTGATACCGCTCAGAAATTCGTGAATCTGCAGGCTCAGATCGCACCACAAGTGGTGGGTCAGGCAGGTGTCGCCTTGATGGCAATCACCCTGGCCCTGGCATTTGGTCGCATCGACCGATTCGTTCACCGCATCGATCACCTGGGCGACCTGGATGCCCTGCATGTCGCGGGACAGTTGGTAGCCGCCGCCCGGACCACGAACGCTGGAAACCAGATTGCTGCGGCGCAATTTGGCGAAGAGCTGTTCGAGGTAGGACAGGGAGATGCCTTGGCGCTCGGAGATATCGGCCAGGGACACCGGCCCGTGCTGCGCGTGCAACGCCAGGTCAAGCATGGCGGTTACGGCGTATCGGCCTTTTGTAGTCAGTCGCATGGACAATTACCACGGAGTTCGGAATGGGGCGAGTATGCAATTCCCGAGTATTTAAGTCAACTATAAGACCTAGTACTTTAGTCAGGATTACCCGCAAAAGAGCGCGCGCATCATAGCAAAGGCTGGCCGATTACAGCCAGCAATTGCGCGTTATCGTTCTTCGCGGGCAAGCCTCGCTCCTACAGGATTAGCGCAACCCTTGTAGGAGCGAGGCTTGCCCGCGAAGGGGCCCGCGCGGTCTAGCTGGCCTGACTCTGATCCTTGTCCTTCACACAGGCGAAGTCTTCTTCGCGCAGCTCAGGCAGATCTTTCGCACAGTAATTACTGCCCAGATCCTTCAACGCCCCGCACATCCCCTCCAGACGACCATCGACTGCCTGCAGATGATCAAGCAACTGGTTAATGGCTCGAGCCACCGGGTCGGGCATGTCTTCGCCGACACCGTAGGCATCGAAGCCGATCTTCTCGGCCATGGCCTTGCGCTTGGCGTCTGTCTCTTCGTCGGACTTGACTATGATCCGCCCCGGGATCCCGACCACGGTCGCACCCGGCGGAACAGCCTTGGTGACGACAGCGTTGGAACCAACCTTGGCACCAGCGCCCACCGTGAACGGACCGAGCACCTTGGCGCCCGCCCCTACCACCACGCCATCTTCCAGTGTCGGGTGACGCTTGCCCTTGTTCCAGCTGGTACCACCGAGTGTCACACCCTGATAAAGGGTCACATCGTTGCCGATCTCGGCGGTCTCACCGATGACAATGCCCATGCCATGGTCAATAAAGAAGCGACGACCAACTTTGGCACCCGGATGAATCTCGATCCCGGTCAACCAGCGACCGAAGTTCGAGACCAGCCGCGCCAACCACTTCCAGCCCATGCCCCACAAGGCCGATGACAGGCGATGGATCCAGATGGCGTGCATGCCGGGGTAGCAGGTCAGAACTTCAAAGGCGTTGCGCGCTGCCGGGTCACGATGGAAAACACTCTGGATATCTTCACGCAAACGCTCGAACATTTTTAATCCTTCCGCTTTAGAAGCTCGCCACGGGCCGCTTTCTGGGTTTCCGTGAGGATGCCACGCAATATATTCATTTCCGCCCGGCTGACCGAGCTGCGTCCGTACAACCGGCGCAGGCGCGCCATCAAGTGCCGTGGTTTTTCCGGGTCGAGGAATTCGATGGCCACCAGGGTTTGCTCCAGGTGTTCATAGAATCGCTCCAGCTCATCCATGGTCGCCAGCTCGCCACTTTTGATGGACGCCACTTCATCCTTCTCGACCTTGCTCGGCTGGCCTTTGGCCGCAAGCCAGGACATGCGCACTTCATAGCTCAACACCTGCACCGCTGCCCCAAGGTTCAGCGAACTGAACTCAGGGTCTGATGGGATGTGCACGTGATAATGACATCGCTGCAGCTCTTCATTGGTCAGGCCGGAATCTTCACGACCAAAGACCAAGGCAATCTCGGCACCCGACGCGGCTTCCTCGACCACTTTCACGCCGCATTCGCGGGGATCGAGCAGCGGCCATGGAATACGGCGATCACGGGCGCTGGTGCCGAGTACCAGATTGCAGCCGACCAAGGCATCTTCCAAGGTGGCGACGACTTGCGCGTTTTCAAGGATGTCCCCGGCGCCGGAAGCGCGAGCATCGGCCTCGTGGTGCGGGAACAGCCGCGGTTCGACCAGCACCAGCCGCGACAGGCCCATGTTCTTCATGGCACGCGCAGCCCCGCCGATGTTGCCGGGGTGGCTGGTATTGACCAGGACGACACGAATGTTATGCAGCACGGGAGGCGTTCTCGAACACAGAATTGGGGAGCGGAATCTTACAGTTCATCCTACCGTTAAGCTATGAAAGCGAACACCAACCTTCACCTGTAGAAAAGTTCTGATAGAATGCTCGGCTTTCTTTAACAACCTTAGGTGACACATCCATGCAGCCCATGCTGAATATCGCGCTGCGCGCCGCCCGCAGCGCCAGTGAATTGATCTTCCGCTCCATCGAGCGCCTGGATACCATCAAGGTCGACGAAAAAGACGCCAAGGATTACGTATCCGAGGTGGATCGCGCCGCTGAACAGAAAATCATCGACGCGCTGCGCAAGGCTTACCCGAACCACTCGATCAGGGGTGAAGAAACCGGCATGCACGCCGGCACCGGGATCGAAGGCGAAGAATATCTGTGGATCATCGATCCGCTGGACGGCACCACCAACTTCCTGCGCGGCATTCCTCACTTCGCTGTCAGCATCGCCTGCAAATACCGCGGTCGCCTGGAACACGCTGTTGTTCTGGACCCGGTTCGCCAGGAAGAATTCACCGCCAGCCGTGGTCGCGGCGCTCAACTGAACGGTCGTCGCCTGCGCGTCAGCGGTCGCACCAGCCTGGACGGCGCCCTGCTGGGTACCGGCTTCCCGTTCCGTGACGACCAGATGGACAACCTCGAAAACTACCTGGGCATGTTCCGCGCCCTGGTAGGCCAGACCGCCGGCATCCGCCGCGCAGGTTCGGCGAGCCTGGACCTGGCCTACGTGGCTGCCGGCCGTTTCGACGCATTCTGGGAATCGGGCCTGTCCGAGTGGGACATGGCTGCAGGCGCCCTGCTGATCCAGGAAGCTGGCGGTTTGGTGAGCGACTTTACCGGCGGTCACGATTTCCTTGATAAAGGCCACATCGTTGCCGGTAACACCAAATGCTTCAAAGCAGTGCTGACGGCGATCCAGCCGCACCTGCCGGCTTCGCTGAAGCGCTAAGCGAACGCCCACAAAAAAGCACCCTTCGGGGTGCTTTTTTTATGCCTGGAATTTGCCCCCAAAAACACCACCGATCAAAGGTGGGAGCGGGCTTGCTCGCGAAAGCGGTGTATCAGCCACCATTAATGTGGAATGTGAAGCCGCCTTCGCGAGCAAGCCCGCTCCCACAAGGGGATCTGTGGGGATGCAGAAGTTGTAGGCACAAAAAAAGCACCCTTCCGGGTGCTTCTTTTTTAATCTGAATTTCAGCTTTTTTAGTGAGCCTGTTCGTTCTGCGACAGGACCAGCTTGCCTTCCTTGTCGACCGGAATCTGGTTGCCCGGATCACGATCCATCCGCACCTTGCCTTCCTTGCCGTCCAGCGAATAACGAACGTCGTAACCTACAACCTTGTCGCTGATGTCATTCACTGTGTTACAGCGAGTCTGCGTCGTGGTGTAGGTGTCACGGTTCTGCATGCCTTCCTGAACCTTGTTGCCGGCATAACCGCCGCCGACCGCACCGGCCACCGTGGCAATCTTCTTGCCCGTGCCGCCGCCAATCTGATTACCCAGCAAACCACCCGCTACGGCACCGATGGCCGTACCGAGAATCTGGTGTTGATCTTTCACCGGCGCTTGCCGGGTGACCGCTACATCCTTGCACACTTCACGTGGCGTCTTGATTTGTGTCTTGACCGGTTCAACGGCTAGCACTTGCGCATACTCAGGGCCGCTTTTAACCAGGCTGTAGGTGGCAACAGCACCCCCGGCAGTCACACCGACAGCACCCAATACCGCACCAACCAGCAACGACTTGTTCACATGAACCTCCTGACCATCACCCGCGGAACATGTCCGCGCTTCTCCCAGCCTTGGAGCATAAAAAAAGGCGCGAGTTCAACTCGCGCCTTTTTCGGCTGACAGCTGGAAAAGCGATGGCCGTTATGGACGGTCGTCGACTTCCTTGTCAGTGGCCACAGGAGCAATCAGATCTTCGCTGCTCAGGTTCAGCCAGATCAGCACCACGTTCGCGATGTAGATCGACGAGTAAGTACCCGCCAGAACACCGATGAACAGGGCGATGGAGAAGCCGAACAGGTTGTCGCCGCCGAAGAACAACAGGGCCGCGATCGCCAGCAAGGTGGAGATCGACGTCGCCATGGTCCGCAGCAGGGTTTGCGTGGTCGAGATGTTGATGTTCTCGATCAGGCTGGCCTTGCGCAGCACACGGAAGTTCTCACGAACCCGGTCGAATACCACGATGGTATCGTTGAGCGAGTAACCAATGATCGCCAATACCGCCGCCAGCACCGTCAGGTCGAAGGTGATCTGGAAGAACGACAGGATACCGATGGTCACGATCACGTCGTGGATCAGCGAAACGATGGCACCGACCGCGAACTTCCACTGAAAGCGGAACGCCAGGTAGATCAGGATGCCGCCCAGCGCCATCAGCATGCCGAGGCCGCCCTGGTCGCGCAGCTCTTCACCCACCTGTGGGCCGACGAACTCGACGCGCTTGACCGTCGCCGGGTTGTCGCCGCCGACTTTCAGCAGCGCTTCTGCCACTTGATGGCCCAGCTGCGGGTCTTCACCCGGCATGCGCACCAGCAAATCGGTAGTCGCACCGAAGCTCTGCACGATTGCCTCGTGATAACCCGAAGTGGCCAGTTGCTCACGCACCTTGGTGACATCGGCCGGACGCTCGTAGGTCAGCTCGATGAGCGTACCGCCGGTGAAGTCCAGGCCCCAGTTCATGCCCTTGGTGGCGACGCTGAACAAAGCCAGCACGGTAAGGAACAATGTGACGCCGAACGCAAAGTTGCGAACGCCCATGAAGTTGATTGTACGTAACATGGCAGCCCCTTAAATCCACAACTTCTTGAAGTCACGACCGCCGAAGATCAGGTTGACCATCGCGCGGGTCACCATGATGGCCGTGAACATCGAGGTAAAGATCCCGAGGGACATGGTCACTGCGAAACCTTTGACTGGACCGGTGCCCATCGCAAAGAGAATCCCGCCGACCAGCAATGTGGTCAGGTTGGCGTCGAGAATCGCAGTAAATGCCCGGCCGAAGCCTTCGTTGATTGCCCGTTGTACGGTCATGCCCGCCGCGATCTCTTCACGAATCCGCGAGAAGATCAGTACGTTGGCGTCGACCGCCATACCCATGGTCAATACGATACCGGCGATACCCGGCAGGGTCAGCGTTGCACCCAGCAGCGACATCAGGGCCAGCAGCAACACCATGTTCACCGCCAGCGCGACGGTGGCGATGATGCCGAAGAAGCGGTAGATGGCGATGATGAACAGCGAGACAAACAGCATGCCCCACAGCGATGCATCGATACCCTTGGTGATGTTGTCCGCACCCAGGCTCGGGCCAATTGTGCGCTCTTCAGCGAAGTACATCGGAGCAGCCAGACCACCGGCACGCAACAGCAGCGCCAGTTCGGACGACTCGCCCTGACCGTTCAGGCCAGTGATGCGGAATTGAGCACCCAGCGGCGACTGGATGGTCGCCAGGCTGATGATCTTCTTCTCTTCTTTAAACGTTTGAACCGCGACGTCTTTCTCGACACCGTTCACCATTTGCTTGGTGTACGTGGTGATCGGACGCTGCTCGATGAAGATTACCGCCATGCTGCGACCGACGTTGCTGCGGGTCGCACGACTCATCAGCTCGCCACCGTGGCCATCCAGACGGATGTTCACTTCTGGCGTGCCGTGCTCGCCGAAGCCAGCCTTGGCGTCAGTTACCTGGTCACCGGTGATGATCAGGCCACGCTCGATCTGTGCCGGCGGACGATTGCCCTCACGGAACTCGAAGCTTTCGGAAGTGGCTTTCGAAGCGCCCGGCTCAGCGGCCAGACGGAACTCAAGGTTGGCCGTCTTGCCGAGGATACGCTTGGCTTCTGCGGTGTCCTGCACGCCCGGCAGCTCAACCACGATGCGGTTGGCGCCTTGACGCTGAACGATCGGTTCGGCAACACCCAGCTCGTTGACGCGGTTACGTACCGTGGTCAAGTTCTGCTTGATGGAGTATTCGCGGATTTCCGCCAGCTTGGCCGGGGTCATCGCCAGACGCAGTACCGCCTGACCATTGAGGTCGGCCGGAACAATGTCGAAATCGTTGAAGTTCTTGCGGATCAGTGCACGGGCCTGTTCGCGGGAAGCTTCATCACTGAAACCCAGCTGAATGGCACCGTTGAGTTGCGGCAGGCTGCGATAGCGCAGTTTCTCTTTACGCAACAGGCTCTTTACATCGCCTTCGTACACTTTCAAGCGTGCGTCGAGGGCTTTGTCCATGTCCACTTCGAGCAGGAAGTGCACACCACCGGACAAGTCCAGACCCAGCTTCATCGGGTGCGCGCCCAGGCTGCGCAGCCATTGCGGGGTGGTTTGTGCCAGGTTCAGCGCGACGACGTAGTCATCACCCAGTGCCTTGCGCACGACGTCTTTGGCCGGCAGCTGATCTTCAGCCTTGGTCAGACGAATCAGACCGCCCTTGCCATTCGCAGCCAGCGTGGCCGCCTTGACGTTGATCCCGGACTCCTTGAGCGCAGTGCTCACACGGTCCAGATCAGCCTGATTGACTTGCAGCGCAGTGCTTGCGCCGCTGACCTGAATGGCCGGGTCATCAGGATATAAATTGGGAGCGGAATAAATCAGACCGACCGCCAGCACCGCCAGGATCAGAATGTATTTCCACAGAGGGTATTTGTTCAGCATCACGCCGCCCGCTTATGACGCGGGGCGCCTTGCGCGCCCCGTCGATTGAGTAGAAGTTGAAACTTAGATCGCTTTCAGCGTGCCTTTTGGCAGCGTGGCGGCAATGGCGCCTTTCTGGAACTTCATTTCGACGGTGTCGGAAACTTCCAGAACCACGAAATCATCAGCCACTTTAGTGATCTTGCCGGCGATACCACCGGTGGTCACAACTTCGTCGCCTTTTTGCAGGCTGCTCAGCAGGTTCTTCTGCTCTTTGGCGCGCTTGGCCTGTGGACGCCAGATCATCAGGTAGAAGATGACCAGGAAACCGACCAGGAAAATCCACTCGAAACCGCCACCCATTGGGCCTGCAGCTGCCGGTGCAGCAGCGTCGGCCATGGCATTAGAGATAAAAAAGCTCATTTAGCACTCCAGTTGCAAATGTTGAATCTTGGGGTCAGAAAACTCAGTCCAAAGGCGGAACAGGTAACCCGCGTTTGGCGTAGAAGGCATCGACAAAGGCGGCCAATGTACCCTGTTGAATAGCCTCGCGCAAACCAGCCATAAGCACTTGATAATGACGCAAGTTATGGATGGTATTGAGCATGCTCCCCAGCATTTCGCCGCACTTGTCCAGGTGATGCAGATAAGCGCGGGAGAAGTTCTGGCAGGTATAGCAATCGCAGGTCGGATCGAGCGGCGAATCATCATGGCGATGGAACGCGTTACGGATCTTCAGCACGCCGGTATCAATGAACAGATGCCCATTGCGGGCATTACGGGTTGGCATCACGCAATCGAACATGTCCACACCGCGGCGCACACCCTCAACCAGATCTTCCGGTTTGCCAACGCCCATAAGGTAACGAGGTTTGTCAGCCGGCATCTGGCCTGGCAGGTAATCCAGCACCTTGATCATCTCGTGCTTGGGCTCGCCCACCGACAGACCGCCGATGGCCAGACCATCAAAACCGATCTTGTCGAGGCCTTCCAGGGAGCGCATTCGCAGATCCTGGTGCATGCCGCCCTGAACGATGCCAAACAGCGCCGCCGTGTTGTCGCCATGGGCTTCTTTCGAACGCTTGGCCCAACGCAACGACAGCTCCATGGAAATCCGCGCGACGTCTTCGTCGGCCGGGTACGGCGTGCATTCGTCGAAAATCATCACGATGTCCGAGCCCAGGTCACGCTGGACCTGCATCGACTCTTCCGGCCCCATGAACACTTTGGCGCCGTCGACCGGAGAGGCGAAGGTCACGCCCTCCTCCTTGATCTTGCGCATCGCGCCGAGGCTGAACACCTGAAAACCGCCGGAATCAGTCAGAATCGGGCCTTTCCACTGCATGAAATCGTGCAGGTCGCCGTGCTTCTTGATCACTTCGGTGCCTGGACGCAGCCACAAGTGGAAGGTGTTGCCCAGAATGATTTCCGCGCCAGTCGCGGTGATATCCCGCGGCAGCATGCCCTTCACGGTGCCGTACGTGCCCACCGGCATGAAGGCCGGGGTCTCGACGGTACCGCGCGGGAAGGTCAAACGACCGCGACGAGCCTTGCCGTCAGTAGCAAGCAACTCAAACGACATACGACTTTGGCGACTCATTCTTTGTCCTCAGGGCCACGTGGTGCGGGGTTACGGGTGATAAACATCGCATCACCGTAGCTGAAAAAGCGGTATTCATGCTCCACGGCGGCTTTATAGGCGGCCATGGCTTCGGGATAACCGGCGAACGCCGAAACCAGCATCAACAGCGTGGATTCGGGCAAATGGAAGTTGGTGACCAGGGCATCGACCACATGAAACGGCCGGCCCGGGTAGATAAAGATGTCAGTGTCGCCACTGAACGGCTTGAGCACGCCATCGCGCGCGGCGCTTTCCAGGGAACGCACGCTGGTGGTCCCCACGGCAATCACCCGACCACCGCGAGCGCGGCAAGCCGCCACGGCATCGACCACGTCCTGGCCGACTTCCAGCCATTCGCTGTGCATGTGGTGATCTTCGATCTTCTCGACACGCACCGGCTGGAACGTACCCGCCCCCACGTGCAAGGTCACGAACGCCGTCTCAACGCCCTTGGCGGCAATCGCCTCCATCAGCGGCTGATCGAAATGCAGCCCCGCGGTCGGCGCCGCCACCGCGCCCAGGCGCTGGGCGTACACCGTCTGATAACGCTCGCGGTCCGAGCCTTCATCCGGGCGGTCTATATAAGGAGGCAACGGCATGTGCCCGACGCGGTCGAGCAGCGGCAACACCTCTTCGGCAAACCCCAGCTCGAACAACGCATCGTGACGCGCCAGCATTTCAGCTTCGCCACCGCCATCGATCAGGATCTTCGAACCCGGCTTCGGCGACTTGCTGGACCGCACATGGGCCAGCACGCGATGACTGTCGAGTACGCGCTCGACCAGGATTTCCAGCTTGCCGCCGGAAGCCTTCTGGCCAAACAGCCGCGCCGGAATCACCCGGGTATTGTTGAACACCATCAAATCGCCCGGGCGCAAATGCTCAAGCAAATCAGTGAATTGACGGTGCGCCAGGGCGCCGCTGACCCCATCAAGGGTCAACAGGCGACTGTTGCGACGCTCGGCCAAAGGGTGGCGAGCAATCAGCGAATCAGGGAGTTCGAAAGTAAAGTCAGCAACGCGCATGATGGGGTTCGTCTAGCAGGGGCCGGAAGTCTAGCCGAAATAGTGAAAATTCTCTATGTACCTGATTGACCGACGGTAATCTCATCTCTATACTTCGCCGCCATTGAGCCCTGATGGCGGAATTGGTAGACGCGGCGGATTCAAAATCCGTTTTCGAAAGGAGTGGGAGTTCGAGTCTCCCTCGGGGCACCAAAATTAAGAAAGGTCTTGCTTAGCAAGGCCTTTTTTTTCGCCTGCGATAAAGTGGCGGACAACCCGCCGACCTGTAGGAGCCGGCTTGCTGGCGATGCTTTTGATCTTCGCGCTCTCGACTGGTACGACAATTCTCAAGGATTCACCCCATGGAACTGCTGCTGGAAACTGTTGCTTTGTTCTGCCTCAAGCTGGCTTATGAGACTGAAGATTCGAGTCCGATTCTTCGGGATGATCTGCTGATGAGTGATTATGAGCGGGAGGTTTTTGGGTTGTTGGTAAGGAGGGGGGATGTTGAGGGGATTCAGGCGAAAGTGAGTGAGTGTGTGGGGTTAGCACTGGAAGCCATCGGCGGTGTGGATAAACCGCTGGGGGGTGAGTTGCAGAGATTGGCTGCTGATTTTTCCAGTATTCAGACGATGGCGCAGCTTGATGTCCCGATCATCGCGCTCAAGGATTATCTGAAAGACATTCAGTGAATGAATGCGAGAGCCCTCAAAAGCTGGGACTCTGGGTAGCTGGGCCGACGCTGATAGCCACGTCTACCAATAATAATTCTGTCCCCTTTCCCCCCCTTTTCCCCGGTCCCCTTTTCCCCGCCAGAGCGACGTCGTTCTGAGCGATATTCACTTCCAGATTTCCTCGTATTTTCGGTCCATTGACGGGAGCAAAAACCGTAAATACAGTGCTTGGAGCCCTCTGCACACTGGAGTGGCAATTCTCACTCTGGAGTGCATGAAATGGCTACTCAGCAACAATTTGTCGACTTTTTGTCAGAAGTCGAACCGAGCGAGTCCACAAAGGCAGCTTGCTCGAGTGCGCACCAAACTCTTAGAGAAAGACTTGCCAGCGACGTGATTTACTGTGATATCCATTTGAGCACATACCTTTCTGGTTCCTACGCCCGGAACACTGCGCTCCGTCCACGGACTTCCGATGGCATTTTGCGTCGACCAGATGTCGACATCATTGTGATCACTAACTACACACCTGACGACCTGCCAAGCGATGTCATAGCTACGTTGCGAAAAGCTTTGACGCGGGCAGGATATGAAGAAATTGAGTCCAATCGTCGTTCAGTATGCGTAAAGCTAGGGTCTGTCGAAATGGATGTTGTCCCCATCATAAATGACCCGCATAAAGAAGGCAGCTGGCTTATCGCAGATAAAGGCGATGAGCAATGGCTTAGCACAAATCCCAATGGCCATAACGCGTGGGCCGGCGCAGTAAACAAGGCCGCTAACGGCAATTTTAAGCCTATGGTGAAGCTGCTCAAGTGGTGGCGCCGCGAGAACCTTCCTAACCTGAAACGGCCTAAAGGCTTCATTCTTGAAACTATAGTCGCTCAGTTATTGGACTATCGCGAAAACAGCTACGAAGAACTGTTTTGCAAACTGCTCGAAAGCATCGCCACCGAGTATCAGTGGCAGGCCACTATGGGACAGGTGCCGTACCTAGAAGACCCAAGCGTACCCGGCAACAATGTGTTCTCGCAGGTAAAACCCGAAGAGTTCAAACGTTTTTACGACCTGGCAGCCGAGCATGCCTTAATCGCTCGCCGAGCTCAAAAGGAACAGGACCCTGATAAGGAGCTCGTCTTATGGCAGCGTATCTTTGGTGACCGCTTCCGAAAATCCGTAAGCAAGTCTGGAAATCTGCTTCAGACTGCAGTTGCCTCTACTGCCGGTCTTACGTTTCCGGCGCACGCGGTGCTGCCGCCTAACAAACCATCCGGGTTTGCTTGATGCGATTACTACTCGAACAAACTGCCCGCATGCTTTCGGAAACACGTGTGCTGGATGCACTTGCAGCCGAATCCGACTGGCTGACTAGATTAATTTGGACCCTCACATCTGAGGCAGAGGTGTGTGTCGAATTTGATATTGTCGTTCAATCAAAGGTTTATGAGGCCGTTCTCATTTACCCCAATCTGTTTCCACAAGCACCTGCCTATGTACGCCCGCGCAAAGCAGATGAAGCCTGGAGTACACACCAGTATCCTGACTCGTGGACTTTGTGCTTGGAGTGGGGGCCAGATAACTGGCGCCCCGACGTAACTGGAGCCGACTTAGTTCGCAGTACGTATCGACTGCTGACCTTTGAAAAAGTCGGCCCTACTTATGGCGTCAGCGCTCCATCCCGGCACAAGACGACATTGGGCCAACAGCTTCGCGCTACGAGCCTACGCTTTGTCGTGACTCACGAGTTCGCAAAAGCGGTGAAGGATGCTTTCTCCGCGCCAAGAGCCCAACTAACCGTTGCAACGAATACCCGCCTATCAATGCTGGTAAGTCTCGCTACGAAATTAGGCGATGACGATGAGGTCGCGATAGGAGGACTTCCATCTGAGTTGAAGGACCCAGGTGCTGGCGTTGTCTTCATCCGGACGGGCTGGATGGTACGGTGTGATGAGTGGGCGAGTCTTACTTCGCCTGTCACATCTCAAACCGACGTCCGTTCATTCCTTCAGGCAAAAGATTGTTGGCCCTGGGAAAATGATGAGCAAAGGTCAGGTTTTCTACTCCTTGTCGACGACAACGCTCACTTACGGCCTATAGCGCTAAGTAATGTCGAGGGGGATGTTGCCTATGAGTACAAAGCCATCGATTGCTCAATCGATGAGTCCAACCGGCAACCTGAACAGTACCAGAGCTTATCAGACAAGCGGGTCGCCATCATTGGGGTGGGGTCAGTAGGCAGCAAGATTGCCGTTTCGCTCGCGCGGTCCGGAGTGAAGCAGTTTCTGCTGATAGATGACGATATTCTTCAACCGAGCAACCTAAGTCGCAATCAACTCGATTGGCTGTCAGTCGGTTATGACAAAGTCGATGGCGTCCGAGGAGCCATTCGCTTGGTCTGCCCCGACGCAGAAATCCGGACTCGTACATTCAGATTCGCCGGTCAAGAAAGCTCCGCATCGAATACTACAGCGCTTGAACAAATCGCTGCTTGCGACCTTGTTATAGACGCCACTGCTAACAGCAAGGTTTTCTCTTCAGTTGCAGCCATTTGCACTCGGAGAAAGATCAGCCTAATTTGGGGCGAGGTTTTCGCTGGTGGCATCGGAGCGCTGATGGCACGAAGCATTCCTGGGGTAGACGCTGAACCATTGATAGTCCGTGCGGCCATCCATGAGTTCTTGGAAACGCTTCCAGAGGCGCCCCATAAACAGGCTGAAGGTTACGATGTCGAAGCCGATGACCAAGTCCTGATTGCGGGCGACGCAGAAGTCAGCCATCTCGCGGCATCATTAACTCAATTTGCCATCGACGCCATGATTCCGAACGAGAGACGCCGATTTCCGGTAGCTGCTTACCTCTTGGGCTATCAGAGGGCGTGGATATTCGAGTCGCCGTTCGATACACGCGCAATTCAGTGCCCCTCTGCTCCCAGTGAACCGCCAGAAGCCGAAGATGCCGCCGCCCATGCAGCAGAGTTTCAGGAGCTCCTAGCCGCCTTTGGTACAAATACAAATGCTGACAGTTAGCGTCCCACCTGACATCCAGCGCACTCTCCAAAATGCCTTGCGCCAATCTGGAGCCAACGAGTGCGGTGGCGTGCTAATGGGTGAACATATAGGCCTGAACAGCTTCATCGTTAGAAGCCTCACAGTTCAAGGAGGAGGTTCATTTGCCAGCTTTATCCGTGGAACACGCTCAGCGTTCCGAGCGTTAACGGAGTATTTCCGGCTCTCGAACCATGACTACGCCCGCTTCAACTACTTAGGCGAATGGCACTCACACCCTAGTTTTTCTGTCCAGCCAAGCCAAACGGACCATCAGTCGATGAAGGCAATTGCGACAGCTCCAGATATCGGTGCGAACTTTGTCGTCCTCCTCATTTTTCGACAAGCCAGGCATGGTCAGCTCGAAGGAAGTGCGCACACATACTTGCCCAATGGCACGGTGTTCGAGAGCCATCTCGTCTTTGAGGAACAACATGACATCTCCACTTTATGAACGTCAGGCCACCGGTGGTGTAGTCGCCCGCGATGGCTTCGGTTACCAAGATGCCTACCTCCTTCAGCACTTGCCCTTGCTACTCTCACAGAGCGCATTTAGCCATGTGGTTAGCGAAGTACTTGGAGACATCGAAATTCGATATCACCGACCAGTAGGCGGGACGTACTGCGTGCTTTATGAAGCAAAACGAAATCAGCTGACTAAGACCGATCTGTGGCAGGAAGTGGCTCGATTTCACGAGCTGCATGTAAAGGCGCCAACTGAGTACGTACATTTTGTGCTGGTTTGCGGTGACTTCGTCAATGAGTTGCAGCCACTTCTACGCAAGCTCGAACGTCTTCGAGGCCCCGCAGCGTCGCTAAACGAAGACTCCGCCATTCGCGCTTCAGCAGAGGCCGACATCGTCAGCACGATCACGAGCTTTGGCCAGAGCGTAGAATTTGGACAATTTGTGCTGGAGCGCGTCGATTTCATCAAATACGACGACTCCCAAATGGAGGGCGGATTTTCAAATCTACTAAGTGAATGCTTGCCGGTGCTGAAAGATTTGCGCAACTCAGAGACCCAGGCGTTTTTGAAAGAGTGCAAGCAGCTAGTCGCCGCATCAATGAAGGGGTACATAAGTCGGAGAGCTCTCGAGGATGTCCTGGTATCTGTTGCGAAAAGCTCAGCTGGCGAGTGGCTCGCAGCTCCATCCGAAATAAAGCTCTTAGCAGCCACACCTCCTGACTTCCTCAATCTTGCATTGGATATCGGCCGCTTCAACGGCCCAGACCGAGGACAACTCGGAATCAGTACCTGGGCAAATCTACTTAGTGAAGCCGAAGACCTAGGGTCATTCCTTTTGGCCAGCCGAGTTAGGCGATCAGTCCGTTTATCCGCTAAGCAGCGTATGTCCCTCGCCTGCGTGCTTGGATATTGCTACTCAGCCACTCGAAATTTCGTACTGCAGATGGAACACAACGGAACGGTATTCGACACATCGTTGCACAATCGTGATGCCAACGTTTTCTTCGATCAGCGAATACAGCCTACAAAAGGTGATGAGGCCGAAGGCGTAATCTGCATCAGCTTCCCGACACCAGGCGAGACAGATGTACTGACGGCTTGCGAAAGCTTTGGTCTGTCACTCTCGCCAAAGCTGTTTCTGACCAGCAAGAGGCCGATATCCGATCTCTCTGTACTCAACAATGCTGTGAGTGAAACAAAAGCAGCGCTCGTTGAGTTCAGAAGCAGGAATCGGCTCAGCAAACTCCACCTATTTATTAAGGCGCCATCCCTGTTCGCCATGGGACTTGGCCACCGCCTCAACGGCGTTGGTCCAGTTCAACTGTATGACTGGGTTGATGTGGAATATCAACCAACCGCCCTCCTAGGCTGAGGCCTATAGGCGACGCCAAACCAGTAGGCTCCGTTGTTACACCGTGCAGCCTTATTACACGCGGAGCAACGCCTCACAAAAGAAGGTGTAACGTCAATTTATCTAATTAATTCAAAAAGTTAAATTGAGAAGTTGTACAGCTTAGTGAACAGTGGTTCACCTGTGCATTGGCCTTATCGTTTGACGGGTAAAAGGTCATCGTTACCGCTGCGGTAACGATGACCTACTGGAACCTCTGATAGTCGCCTGCCGCTGGAGCACGTCTTATAATAAATCCGCCCCCCCTTTTTCCTTCTTTTCCCTTAGGGCTTACCATGCCCTCTCGGATAAAACACTAAGCCGTTACTGGACGGGTTGATGGCGAATTGGTAGCGTCAGACGTACATCCACATTTTGCGCTCCTCAGAGGTTAGCCGATTTTGCTGCGCCGCCTTCCAAGCTAGATAGGTGTGCTTGCAGGGTGAAGGAGGTCGCACGACATCATTAACGCCCAGCTCGGGGAGAAACATGAGCGAAAGTTCTTTCAGGTCAATTCGGAATGGCACAATTGCTTCTGTGATTGCTTCTGTGATTGCTGGTGTTGCTATGTTGGTCGTACCAGATGCAAGAACATCTATCGTAAGATTTTTTTCTTGGGTGTGGTCTGGCGTGACATGGTGTTGGGGCGGGCTCATGTCCTCTTATGGTTTGCCAGGCTGGATATGGATTATCGTTTTTTTATTAGCGCTCACAGGCGTGGCCAGCATTTTTTTCAGGCTTAAAGGCGAACCAACAAAATCCGAACATCACTCCTATGTTGAAGACACCATGTACGGGGCAAAATGGCGTTGGCAATGGATTTCTAATCGAATATCTGATCCTTGGTGCTATTGCCCGCGATGCGAAGCCACTCTTGTTTATGATGATAGTTCTTGCCATAGGTTTTCCTACGAAGAAAAGAAAACAAATTTCATATGTGAAAACTGTGGCCACTCAGTCGTCACCTCTATTCCTGGCGGCAATAAAGCTTATGCACTAGGAGCAGTAGAGCGCGAGATTGACAGGCGAATCCGGATAGGCGAATACAAAAAGCACTAACGCAATAATACTAACAGCGACCATCAGAACAAGGAGCGAACATGAAGGTTAAAGAACTCATTGCAGAACTCGGCAAACAGGACCCAGAGCTGGAGATACTCTGCTACACAGAAGACGAAACAATTACCCCTGAGAACCATTTGTTTCGACTGATCGATATTGAAAGCGTCAGTATTCTCGAAGGGGAAAAGCATCGTGGCGATGACGGAGTCCCCACTTTAAAAATCGGCACCGAAGGCTATACTCAAAAACACGTCATAATTAGTCTTCTTACTGACTTCTAGCGAGCGCTAAATATCCCAACTCGCTAATTCAATAAGGTACGCGCACAATGACGACGATTGAGTTCTATCTAGCCCTTAGAGATGAAATACTGAAGAGTATTTCCGGCGTTGAAAACTCCAATGGATACTACAGCTGGGACGACACCAGCCCGAATTGGCTTACCAAAAGCCGTTTGAACTCACTGCTGGAAAAACACATTCAACTCGCCAGAGGCCTGGGGGTATATATCGTCACAAGGTACGCAAATTGTGACAACCCAAAACACGAAGACTACCCCACAACAAACCGTTATGGGATTTCGATCCCTTACCGAGACGAAAACTTCGTATGGGTCGGAGAGCAGTTATACCAGGGCCACAGACTTTCTACGTGCCCTTGTTCCACAAAAAACAAGCCTCACAAAAACTGGGTAATTGACGACATAGTTTACGACAGGAAATTCAACGCGAAGGATTGCGAGAGTATTGCTCATATCCTTCAGGACGTAAAAATGTCTGTTGAGAAATCGGGAGATAAAAAGGTCCGCTCCGGAATAAGGGAGTATCTGCTAAGAGCTGTGTTACGAATTAATGACGCAATATTGCCAAAATCAGTTGATGACTATATCGCAGAGATCCGTGCAACATCTTAACAATGTCAGGCAGCTAAAACCTCTCCGGACGAAAAAAAGGGAAAAGAGAAGAGAGAAAAGGGGGATGGATATATTTTCGAGACTTCTCCAATACGCCAATTTTCCTCCATACCTTCGCAACAATAAAGCCACAGAATAGGACATCTTATAAAATGGGCACCAGCAGATCATTTGTAAGCTCTTTTGCTGAACTTAAAGATGACTTCAGAAATGACCACATGAAAATTTGTTTTTTGTGGCACGACGAAGTAATGCTAGACATATCAAACGATTACCGACGAAATAACTACGCAACTCAAATATCAGGAAACGAAACATTAACAAAAGAGCAAGCCTCATTACTTACAGATATATTTATTCCACTGCAAGATCGGGTCTCTAGCGATCTACTGGAAGCCTATAACGAATCAAGACCTACAGGATATCCACGATGGGGGAAAGACTATGAGAATTTCACATACTCTGAACCAAAAAACCCTGAGCAATATGCACACAATATTCTATTGGCGCACATCAAGCGCGATTGGAAGTTAGACGAATTTAGTGGCGGAGACGTGGAGCATGCTGAAGGCAGAGCTCGAGCAGCGATCAACACTGTTGGCCTATGGGAATGCATCCAACAAGAGGCTCAATGCATGCTGGAGGCGAGTTATGACGAGCGCGTGGCAATGAGTGCTGCACGCATATTTAACTCAACCCCCCAGAACCAGGTCGAACCATTTAGTTTATTCGAAGCGAGCATCCCGAGCCTTTCATCAGTGCCGTGGACTGAGATCATAAACATCAAAAAATCTGGCCGATTTGAAAAGTTAAGATCAAAGCTGAGTGAGATCGCCAACACACCTAATATAGATAAATATACAGCTCAAGCGGAACTGACCCAGCTTGAGGACCAAGCTGCTGAAGACATTATAGAGCGCTACCGTCCAAAGCTTAAAAAAGTTGCCATAGAGTCAATACTTGCAAACATACCCGGAATACCTGGTGTCAACCCATTTGGCGTATTCTTTGGTATTCGAGACACTTACAAAGAGGCAAAAAAACGGAAGGATTTCAGTTGGCTTTATACTCTCCGCGATGTTCGAAAACTCGTGAAAGGCGTCTAACACCTTTTCCAATATCGGACGAGCCGGACAAAAAGCGGAGAACACTTTGTGTCCTCTACGGACTTTGAAAGGAAGGAAAAAATGTTTACGGATCAATTTTCATGAAAGAAAACTTGCGCTCCCGCTCTAAGTTTACAAAACAATCTCCTTGAAACTGCTGCAGGGAGTCTTGTCGACTTGGTAGTTTCCTGTCGCTCAAGTTAGTCATTTCAGGCGAAAAGATCTTGCTTAGGTGTATGTCGGAGGTTGCAGCAAAGAGATCCGCGCGATACCCTCCAACCGTCGCTGCCAATTCAGCGACCGGGTGTGGAAACCCGTGTAATTCAAGGCGCAACAGCGCCCCCATCACGTCTGCCGGCGCTTTTTTTATGCCTGCGGCGTGAGTTATGGCGGCTGTGCGTGGGACGTCTTCGGGCGTGCCGGTTTCCTTGATTCCCGGTTTTCCACCCTGCGCACAGCTGTCACCCATTCGTGTGGAAACGGATGCGGCAGCTTCACATATCAAGGAGTCTGATAATGCGCAGCATCAATCCGTACAAAATTTGGCTTTCCCCTCCACGCGACTCCCAGTTGCGTATCGCCCCACTGTCCACCCTCTCCCACCGCCTCTCCGTGAGCGGAGGTGGCCAATGACCGATCAGCCAGAACTCCAAACCATTGGCCTGACACCCGCCATCTACTGCGCGGATCAACCACTGTTCCACGTCACTCGCGGCGTTCCCCTCGGCGATGCGTTATCCATGGCTTCTGACTTTCTGTTTCTCGCCAAGAAGCTGAATGAAGATGCTGCGTATGCCACAGATACCGACCGCCACGCCTGGGCTGCGCATTATTTGACGGCGATGGGTAAGGCGGTGGTTGATGATGTGGCGAAGGTGCTGAATCGAGATCGGGATAATGAGCTGGCGTCTAAGCGGGCGGGGGCGAAGGCTGACGTTTAGTGGTTGAGGCCTGTGGGGTGTGGGTGGCTTGTGATGGTGGTAGTTGATTCAGCATTTATGTTGGCTGGGCTGACGCCTTCGCGGGCAAGCCCGCTCCCACAGGGATTGTGGTTAGCTGACGGGCATTGTTTTGCCCGACTAGGCGGCTGGGTTGTCATTGCGGTGCATCTTCCGCATTGATGGTGGCTGGGCTGGCGCTATCGCTAGCAGGCTGGCTCCCACAGGGGTTTTGTGGGGTGGCTGGGATATTGGATTTGCCTCGAGGGATTTCGGGGCTTTTTATTGTTTGGCTCGGGGTGGATGGGTTTCGGTTTATAGCGGGATTGATCAACGCATCTGCACCCTGAATTGCCCACGGATCTGATGCTGTTTCTTCCCGGTAATGCTTGCTATACATCCCCCATCGACAAGCCCTCAGGGCATTAGGCCGGTGAGTAAACACCCCGCGCGGCTCTCATCTAGACTTAATGGAAAGTCGTAGGCAGAACCGAACACGTCGCTTTGGTGCAGTTCGATCAATAGCGGCGTGGCAAGCTGCCCTTTATGCCCAGTAGAGGTGCGGCGAAGACCGCGTCGGGCACAACAAGATGCCCGCCAAGGGTGCCCTGGCCAACGGCCTGAAATTGCCACGATACCGTGACGTGGTGTGAGTGCCGCAGCCGACACTTTCGGACGACCGACGACCATCTGGTTTGTCCGTGACCGTGAGGATTGCTGAATGCCTGATGAGACGTTGCACGTGCCTTTGGTCAACAGCCTGCTGGAGCGCCACAAGGGCTCTCCGGGTGCACTGTTGCCCATTCTTCATGATATTCAGGAACGCATCGGTTACATCCCCGATGCCGCCGTCCCCGAGATTGCCCACGCCCTCAACCAGAGTCAGGCCGAGATTCGCGGGGTGATCAGCTTTTACCATGACTTCCGTACTGCGCCTCCGGCCCGACACATTCTGCGTTTGTGCCGCGCAGAGTCGTGCAAGAGTCGCGGTGCCGAGCAGCTTGCGGCGCAGTTGCGCGAACGTCTGCAACTGGACGATCACGGCAGCAGCGCCGATGGCAGCATCAGTTTGCGGCCGGTGTATTGCCTCGGCGCCTGTGCCTGCTCGCCTGCTCTGGAGCTGGATGGTCGGGTGCATGCGCGGCTGAGCGCTGAGCGGCTCGATGCCTTGCTCGACGCTTGCCGGGAGGACGCATGATGCCGTCGCTCTATTTGCCCAGTGATTCGCTGGCCCGTGCGGTGGGGGCCGATGAGGTGGCGGTGGCCCTTATCACTCAGGCTCGGGAACGTAATTTGCCTCTGGAGCTGCAGCGCACCAGTTCGCGCGGCCTCTATTGGCTGGAGCCGCTGCTTGAAGTGGACAGTCCGCAAGGCCGGATTGGCTTCGGTCCGCTGACCGCTGCGGATGTGCCGTCCGTGCTCGAAGCGCTGCAAGGCGAGCCGTCCGCGCATCCACTGGCCTTGGGCCTGGTGGAAGAGCTGCCTTATCTGAAGACTCAACAACGTCTGCTGTTTGCCCGCGCCGGTATTACCCGACCGCTGTCGCTGGATGATTATCGGGCCCATGGTGGTTTCGAGGGTTTAACGAGGGCCGTGGCCGTTGGCGGTGAGCAAACCGCGACGGAGGTGTTCGATTCAGGCCTGCGTGGCCGTGGCGGTGCGGCGTTTCCGGCCGGGATCAAATGGCGCACGGTGCGCGCCACCCAGGCGGCGCAGAAATACATCGTGTGCAACGCCGACGAAGGCGACTCCGGCACCTTCGCCGACCGCATGTTGATGGAAGGCGATCCCTTCCTGCTGATCGAAGGCATGGCCATTGCCGGCATCACCGTCGGTGCCACTTACGGCTACATCTATGTGCGCTCGGAATATCCAGACGCCGTGGCCACGCTGCGTCAGGCGCTGAATCTGGCTCGGGCTGCCGGTTACCTTGGCGCCAATGTTGGCGGCAGTGGCCAGGCTTTCGATATGGAAGTGCGGGTCGGTGCCGGCGCTTATATCTGCGGTGAGGAAACCGCGCTGCTGGACTCCCTCGAAGGCAAGCGCGGGATTGTCCGCGCCAAGCCGCCGATCCCGGCGTTGCAGGGCTTGTTCGGTCTACCGACGCTGGTGCACAACGTGCTGACCCTGGCCTCGGTGCCGCTGATTCTGGCCAAGGGTGCGCAGTTTTATCGCGACTACGGCATGGGCCGTTCCCTGGGCACCATGCCCTTCCAGTTGGCGGGCAATATTCGTCACGGCGGCCTGGTGGAACGGGCGTTTGGCCTGACTCTGCGGGAACTGGTGGACGGCTACGGTGGCGGGACCGCCAGTGGCCGGCCGCTGAAGGCTGCGCAGGTGGGCGGTCCGCTCGGTGCGTGGGTGCCGCCGTCGCAATTCGACACGCCGCTGGATTACGAAGCGTTTGCCGCCATCGGTGCGATGCTCGGTCATGGTGGTGTGGTGGTGGCTGACGACAGCCTGGACATGGCGCACATGGCGCGTTTCGCCATGCAGTTCTGCGCCGAGGAATCCTGTGGCAAATGCACGCCCTGCCGCATCGGCTCGACCCGGGGTGTTGAGGTGATCGACCGCCTGCTCGCCGCGCCGGACCAAAACGGTCGCGATGAGCAGGCAATCGTCCTCAAGGACCTGTGCGACACTCTGCAATACGGTTCGCTCTGTGCGTTGGGCGGCATGGTCTCCTTTCCTGTGGCCAGCGCCCTCAAGCACTTCCCCGCCGACTTCGGTCTGCAAGCCTCGGAGGCCGAGCAATGATTACTCTCTTCGACCCGAAAACCGATATCGATCTGGGCACACCGGCCCGCGACAGCGACGTGCACGTCACGCTGAACATCGACGGTCGCAGCATCAGCGTGCCTGAAGGCACTTCGGTGATGCGCGCCGCCGCGCTGCTGGGCACCACCATTCCCAAACTCTGCGCCACCGACAGCCTGGAAGCCTTCGGCTCTTGCCGCATGTGTCTGGTGGAGATCGACGGCATGCGTGGCTACCCGGCGTCCTGCACCACGCCGGTCACTGAAGGCATGACCGTGCACACCCAGACGCCGAAGCTTGCGACCCTACGGCGCAACGTCATGGAGTTGTACATCTCCGATCACCCGCTGGACTGCCTGACCTGCTCGGCCAACGGCAACTGCGAGCTGCAAACCGTGGCCGGTCAGGTCGGCCTGCGGGAAGTGCGTTACGGCTACGAAGGCGACAACCATCTGGCCGACGTGAAAGACACCTCCAACCCTTATTTCGACTACGACCCGAGCAAGTGCATCGTCTGCAACCGCTGCGTGCGTGCCTGCGAAGAAACCCAGGGCACCTTTGCCTTGACCATTACCGGGCGTGGTTTTGAATCCCGGGTAGCCGCTGCTGGCGGCGATAACTTTCTTGAGTCGGAATGCGTGTCCTGCGGCGCCTGTGTGCAAGCCTGCCCTACCGCGACGCTGATGGAAAAAAGCGTGGTCGAACTGGGTCAGCCGGAACGCAGCGTGATCACCACGTGTGCCTATTGCGGCGTGGGCTGCTCGTTCCGCGCCGAGATGAAAGGCGACAAGCTGGTGCGCATGGTCCCTGACAAGAACGGTCAGGCCAACCACGGTCACTCTTGCGTCAAAGGACGCTTTGCTTGGGGTTATGCGACTCACCCGGATCGCATCACCAAGCCGATGATCCGCAAACACATCAACGACCCTTGGCAGGAAGTCAGCTGGGATGAAGCGGTGACTTATGCCGCCAGTGAATTCCGTCGGTTGCAGCAAAAATACGGCCGCGATTCCATTGGTGGCATCACCTCCAGCCGCTGCACCAACGAAGAAACCTATCTGGTGCAAAAACTGGTGCGCGCCGCGTTCGGCAATAACAACGTCGACACCTGTGCGCGGGTTTGCCATTCGCCGACCGGCTATGGACTGAAGCAAACTTTGGGCGAGTCTGCCGGCACTCAGAGTTTCGACTCAGTGATGCAAGCCGACGTGATTCTGGTGATGGGCGCCAACCCCAGCGACGCCCACCCGGTGTTCGCCTCGCAGCTCAAACGCCGCTTGCGGGAAGGCGCGAAGCTGATCGTCATCGACCCACGGCGCATTGATCTGGTGGACTCTGTGCATGCCCGCGCCGAACTGCACCTGGCCCTGCGTCCGGGCACCAACGTCGCCATGCTCAACGCCCTGGCCCACACCATCGTCACCGAAGGCCTGCTCAACCAGGCCTTTATCGACGAACGTTGCGAGGGCAGCGATTTCGCTCGCTGGAGCGAGTTCGTCAGCCGTGCGGAAAATGCGCCGGAAGTGCTGGGCGACATTTGCGGCGTAAACGCTGCCGACATCCGTGCCGCCGCCCGTCTGTACGCGGGCGCCGGCAATGCGGCGATCTACTACGGCCTGGGCATCACCGAACACAGCCAGGGCAGCACCGCGGTCATGGGCATCGCCAACCTCGCCATGGCCACCGGCAACATCGGCCGTGAAGGCGTCGGTGTGAATCCGCTGCGTGGACAGAACAACGTTCAGGGCTCCTGCGACATGGGTTCCTTCCCCCACGAGCTGCCCGGTTACCGGCACATTTCCAATGAGGTGGTACGGGCGCAATTCGAACAAGCGTGGAACGTGACCTTGCAACCCGATCCGGGCCTGCGCATTCCCAACATGTTCGAGTCTGCGCTGGCCGGCAGTTTCAAGGGCTTGTATTGCCAAGGCGAAGACATCGCCCAGAGCGACCCGAATACCCAGCACGTCACTGCGGCCCTGTCGGCCATGGAATGCGTGGTGGTGCAGGACATTTTCCTCAACGAAACCGCCCGGTTCGCCCACGTGTTCCTGCCGGGCAGTTCGTTCCTGGAAAAGGACGGCACCTTCACCAACGCCGAGCGCCGCATCTCCCGGGTGCGCAAGGTCATGGAGCCCCTGGGCGGCAAGGCCGACTGGGAAGGCACGGTCGCCCTGGCCAACGCCTTGGGCTACCCGATGAACTACACGCATCCATCGCAAATCATGGATGAAATCGCCAGCCTGACGCCGACCTTCACCAACGTCAGCTACGCCGCGCTGGACAGCCATGGCAGCCTGCAATGGCCGTGCAACGCCGCCGCACCGGACGGCACGCCGACCATGCACATCGAGCAATTCGTGCGCGGCAAGGGACGCTTCATGCTCACCGGTTACGTGCCCACCGAGGAGAAGGTCAACAATCGCTATCCGCTGCTGCTGACCACCGGGCGCATCCTCAGCCAGTACAACGTTGGCGCACAGACACGGCGCACCGAAAACGTCGCCTGGCATGATGAAGACCGTCTGGAAATCCACCCGACCGACGCCGAGAGCCGTGGCATCAACGAAGGTGACTGGGTCGGTATCGGCAGCCGCGCCGGCCAGACCGTACTGCGTGCGCGGGTCACCGAACGGGTCGCCCCGGGCGTGGTGTACACCACGTTCCACTTCCCGGAATCGGGGGCCAACGTCATCACCACTGATAACTCGGACTGGGCCACCAACTGTCCTGAGTACAAAGTCACCGCCGTCGAAGTCAGCCGCGTCTACCACCCTTCCGAGTGGCAGAAACGCTATCAGGCCTTCAGCGACGAACAGGACCGTTTGCTCAAGGAACGCCGTCAGGCCCGTGGCGCTAAAGCAGAGGTGCGCCGATGAGTACCGAGAACCTGATCAAGATGGTCAACCAGATCGCCCTGTATTTCGCCACCGAACCGGACCCGCAAACGGCCGTGCTCGGCGTGCGTAATCATCTGCAGATGTACTGGACGCCGGGTATGCGCAAGGAATTGCTGGCCTGGCAGACGGAGCATCAAGGGGCAGATTTGCACCCGCTGGCGCAGGCGGCGGTTAGTGGCGCGGGGTGGGAGGCTTAGGTTCACACAAACTCAAGATTGACCGAAAAACCTGTGGGAGCGGGCTTGCTCGCGAATGCGGAGTGTCAGGCGAAATTGCAGTGACTGACGCACCGCATTCGCGAGCAAGCCCGCTCCCACATGGATTGTGTGTGTGTTCAGAGTAGATGCTTGGAAATCAGCTTCGAAATTTCCACCATCGATGTCTTCCCGGTGAACTCGAACTTCACCTTCCCCAGCGACGAAAAATAAATCTCCAACTCGGAATCCAGGTCAAACGTCCCTGACGTTTCCACCGAATACGCCACGATGTTTTTGTACGGCAACGAGGTGAAGTCCTTCTTGCTGCCGGTGAGGCCCTGCACGTTGACCGCGATGATCCGCTTGTTGGTAAACACGACCCCATCGCGCATGGATTTGTAGGAGTCGACGACCTGCTCCCCGTCCAGTAGCAGCGCGGTGACGCGTTCGGCGTATTCGTCGTTCTGCTTGAGTTTGAAGAAGCCTTTGTTGTTGAAATCAATCATCTGTCATTCCCTGTTTTCAAATGAACCTCTAAACCGGATGCACCGGCAACACCACCAACGCCTCCAACCCGCCCTTCGACCGATTACGCAGCTTCAGTTCCCCGCCATGCTCCAACACTATCGCCCGCGCCGCCGATAATCCCAACCCCACACCGCCAGTGCTTTTGTTTCGCGATCCTTCCATGCGAAAGAACGGTGCAAACACTTGCTCAAGGCTGGCCTCCGGAATCCCCGGCCCACGATCCAGTACTTTGATCCGCACTTCCCCGGCATCAGCAATCAGCTCGATCACCGGCTCGCTTCCATACTTGATCGCGTTATCCAGCAGATTGGTCATCACCCGCTTAAGCCCCAAGGGCCTGCCGAAATACACAAGCCGCAGCGGCCCGCTGAAGGCAATCTCAACACCCTGGTCCCGATAATCATCCAGCAACGTTTGCAGCAGTTCAGCCAGATCAAACTGGGTCGCCGGTTCAAGCCGCGCATCATCCCGGAAGAAATCCAGCGCCGAATTGATCATCGCCTGCATTTCATCCACGTCACGAAACAGCCGCTGCTGTTGCTCGCTGTCTTCGATGAATTCCCCGCGCAAGCGCATCCGCGTCAGGGGCGCGCGCAGGTCGTGGGAGATCGCGGCGAGCATTTGCGTGCGGTCGCGGATGAAGTGTTGCAGTTGGGCTTGCATGGCGTTGAAGGCGAGGATCGCCTGGCGGATTTCCTGGGGCCCGAGGGGCTCGATCGGGGGGGCGCGGAAGTCCACGCCGAAACGTCGGGCGCCTTCGGCGAAGTGTTGCAACGGTGTGGCGAGGCGGCGGGTGGCGATCAGTGTGACGAGAGTGGTGGAGATCAGCACCAGCAGGATGACGATCAGGTAGCGTGGCGTGTCGTCGAGCCCCCAATTGCGCGAATGTGCAGCGAACATCAGCCAGGAGGCGTCCGGCAGCTCGATCAGCAGCGCGTAATGTGCGTCCGGCGAGTTATCCGCCCAGTCAGCCGGCTCATAGACTTGGATACGCCCGCCGAATTTAAGCAGCGGCTGCAGGACGGTCGAGCCGACTTCGGAGTCCAGATCCTCCACCGGCGGCAGATTGAGTTCACGCCGACCAAGGTGCCAGCTGACGGTGAGGCCGTCATCGCTGATGGCTTGCGCCAGTTGGCTGCGCAATGGCGCCGGGGCGGCCTGAATGACGCGGGTGATGGCGGCCATCTTATCCAGCAGCCCGGTTTCGGTCAGCGGCGGACGCGCCCACACGCCGGCCAATTGGATAAACAGCCCGTTGAGCGCCAGCGAAATGAGCATCGCCAGAATGATGGTCAAGGCGATCCAGCGCGCCACCGTGTCCCGGCGAATCCGCTTCAACCAGCTCATCGCCGCGTCACGCTGGGGGTGAACAGGTAACCGCCATTGCGCACCGTGCGAATCATCGCCGGGCGCTTGGTGTCGGTCTCGAGTTTGCGTCGCAGGCGACTGACTTGCACATCGATGCTGCGATCGAACGCGTCATGGCAATGCCCGCGTGCCAGGTCCAGCAACTGCTCGCGGGTGAGGATGCGCTGGGGGTGTTCGACGAAGACCAGCAGCAAATCGAATTCACCGGCCGAGAGCGGAATCATCACGTTGTCCGGCGAGCGCAGTTCACGGCGGGTGACGTCGAGGTGCCAGTCGGCGAAGTCGATCAACGGCCGTGGGCGCTCCTGCACGACTGGGCGGCGCTCGTCCACGCGACGCAGCACGGCGCGCACTCGGGCCAGCAGTTCGCGGGCGTCGAAGGGTTTGGTCAGGTAATCATCAGCGCCGAGTTCGAGGCCGACGACCCGGTCACTGAGTTCGCCCATGGCCGTGAGCATGATCACCGGCATGGCGTAGCGAATCCGCAGTTGCTGGCACAGGATCAGTCCACTGTCCCCCGGCAACATCACGTCAAGAATGATCAGGTCCGGCGGCTGCCGCTCGATAGCCGCCCACAGCGACGCGCCGTCGGTGGCGACCTCGACGCTGTAGCCGTGCTGCACGAAGAATTTTTTCAGCAGATCGAGGACTTCAAGGTCGTCGTCCACAATTAAAAGGCTGTTCACCGAAGGTCACTTAAGGGGCCGAATGGAGCCGCCATCTAAAACCATTCACGGCAGCGCGTCATATATTTCAATCCTGCAATAAAACGTCGGCGCTGCAATAAACCAGACATCTTTGCGCAAGGCTTGGGGTTCAGCATCTCGGCGAATTCCTCCCGAGACTTGCGTCCATGTTGCCTTTCAAATGTGCTCCCTGGCTGGCCCGCAACACTTCGATTGCCGTGTTCGCTGCAGGGCTGGCGGGTTGCAGCAGCCAACCGCCGGCGTCCACCACCGTGACCTGCGCCGAAATCAGCTATTCGGTGTACGACCCGGTCGAGCCGTTCAACCGCGGCGTCTTCGCCTTCAATCGGGTGGCCGATGACTATGCCCTGGCGCCAGTCGCTCGTGGCTATCGCTACTTGCCGGATTTTTTCCAGGCGGGTGTGCATAACTTCGTCGCGAACTTTGGTGAGCCCAAGGTCTTTATCAATGATCTGATGCAAGGCAACCCGATGCGCTCGGTCAACACGTTGGGGCGTTTCGCGCTCAATACCACGGTCGGAGTGGTGGGCTTGATCGATGTGTCCGGCATGGCCGGCATCCCGCGTCACGACGCGGACTTTGGTCAGACGTTCGGCGTGTGGGGCATTGGCGGCGGTCCGATTGTCGAGTTGCCATTGTTCGGCACCTCGAACAGCCGCGACGCGGCCGGGCGAGTGCTGAGTTTTGTGGTCGATCCGTTCGGCAGCAACAGCGATACCGTCGCCACGCTGTCCACCATCAACACGGTCGGCGGCATCGTGGATGGTCGAGCAGAAGCGTTACCGCTGACCGACAGCCTGCAAAAACTGCCGGATTACTACAGCGCCTTGCGCAACGTGGTCGCCGAGCATCGAGCCGCTTATGTGGCGGATGGCAAACAAGGTTCAGCGCAAGCAACCAAACCTCAATGCGAAGGAGCACCGGCCGATGGTTTCTGAAAACAATCTTCTGACGCTGCAACAGCGAGTGACCCGCCACGACGCAGCCAATCTGCACTGCCGGGAAATCACCCTGCGCCTGTCACCGGACTGCCGCCAACTGGTGCTCAGCCGCTACACCGAACACTACGGCCCGGCGGTGGTGCGCTGGATCGAGCGCAGTCATACGGTGTCGCTGAGCGAACTGTTTCGTTGGCTGGTGGCCAATGGGGAAACCAGTGTCATGAGAGGGGACAGCCTTTCGCTGCCGTGATGAATCGCCATCAATCCTTTTATGGGTGTGGCTGATGCCGAAGCGATCATCACTTGTTACAGATTCAGCAACAAGCCAGTGGCCATCAGATAACCCCGGCCGCTGGCTGCGCTATCATCGCGCGCTCTGTGCACCAAGAGTCTTGAACCTGCATGCCCATGTCTTCGCCATTCCCCGACAGCCATCGCTCTCTGCCACCGGTCCTCGCCGGCCCGCTGTTGCGGCGTCTGGAGCCCACGCGCCTGGTGCTCTGGCTGGTGGGAACCCGGGCCTTGTCGGCGACCTTGCGCCTGCAAGGTGTCGGCGATATTCGCCTCGACGCCGGGCAATGCACGATCATTCCGATTGGCAAGCATGCGTTCGTTCACCTGATCGATGTCCCGCTGACAACCGCCCTGCCCTGCGACACCCGGATCGATTATGACCTGCTGATTGATGACGCATTGGAAGGCATTGCCGACTGGGCGCCTCATCTGCTGTACGGCGAAGCCCGTTGCCCGAATTTCGTTTTGCGTTCGCGCATCGATCAGTTAATGCACGGTTCCTGCCGTAAACCTCATCACCCGGCAGCCGACGGTTTACTGTGCGTCGACCGTTTTCTGGCGACGGAACATGCCGCGACGGAGCGCCCGGCCCTGCTGATGATGAGCGGCGACCAAGTGTACGCCGACGATGTCGCCGGCCCGATGTTGCGGGCGATTCATGCCCTGATCGAGCAATTGGGGCTGTTCGAAGAACACCTCGAAGGGGCGGTGGTCAGCGACAGCGCCAAGCTCTACGAACACCCTGCCAGTTACTACCATCGTGCGGATTTGTTACCGGCGCTTGAGAGCAACAAAACCCTGCGCGAGCGATTTTTCGGAGGGGCGCGTAAGCCGATTTTCACCAGCAGCAGTGCCGACAACCACCTGGTGACGTTCGCCGAAGTCATGGCCATGTACCTGCTGGTCTGGTCGCCGACACCCTGGACGCTGATCGCGCCACAACCACCAGCGCTCACGCCCGAAAGACGCAAACGTTACGCCGTTGAACAAACCCGCATCGATGATTTCAAGGCTGGGCTGGGCGGTGTCGCGCGGGCGATGGCGCATCTGCCGTGCCTGATGATTTTCGACGACCATGACATTACCGATGACTGGAACCTGTCCGCGCAATGGGAGGAGACGGCCTACGGCCACCCGTTCTCCAAGCGCATCATCGGTAATGCGCTGATCGCCTACATGCTATGCCAGGGCTGGGGCAACAATCCGGATGCGTTCGCCGGTGTACTGGAAAAAGCCCGATTGCTGAGTGCCACCGGGCACGACCATTATCTCGACAGCGACGTCCAGGACGCTCTGATCGATGAGCTGCTCGATTTTCAACACTGGCATTACGTGCTGCCGACCAGCCCGGCGCTCGTGGTCATCGACACCCGCACCCGACGCTGGCGCAGCGAGATGAACCTCAAGCAACCTTCGGGTCTGCTGGACTGGGAAGCCCTCAGCGAACTGCAACAGGAACTGCTCGATCACCCGTCGGCGATCATCGTTTCGCCGGCGCCGATCTTCGGCGTCAAACTCATCGAAACCGTGCAACGCGTGTTCAGCTGGTGCGGTTATCCGCTGCTGGTCGATGCGGAAAACTGGATGGCTCATCGCGGCGCGGCCCAGGTGATCCTGAACATTTTCCGACACTCGCGTACGCCCGGTAACTACGTGGTGCTGTCGGGCGATGTGCATTATTCCTTCGTCTACGAAGTGCTGATCCGACACCGCAAGGCGGGGCCGAGGATCTGGCAGATCACCAGCAGCGGCATCAAGAACGAATTCCCGCCCGCGCTGCTCGAATGGTTCGACCGCCTCAATCGCTGGCTCTACTCGCCGCGTTCGCCGCTCAACTGGCTGACCAAACGCCGCCGCATGCGCATCATCCCGCATGTCCCTGAACATGCGGAAGCAGGTGAACGGTTGTGGAATTCGGCGGGAATCGGCCAAGTGTTCTTCAATGAGAAAGGACAGCCGCAGGAAATCTATCAGCACAACTCAAACGGCGCGCCGAAGACGCGGATGATTGCGCCTGACAACGAAGACTGAAAATGTGAGCCACCATGGACCTCACCCGAACCCTGATCATCGGCAACTCTGGTTCTGGCAAAAGTTGGCTGGCTAAACGACTGGCCGAAAAACTTCATGCGCCTTGGACCGATCTTGATCAGGTTCATTGGGTGTCAGATGAATGCAGCATCGCCCGCCCTCGCCCCGAAGCCCTCGCCATGGCGCGCATCGCGGCGGATCAACCACGGTGGGTGATTGAAGGGGTGTACGGCTGGATCATCAGCGAACTTATCCACCGCGCCACTGCGCTTGTCTGGCTGTGTGTTGACGACGAACGCTGCGTCGCCAATATTCGCCAGCGAGAAAACCGACCGGACAACGACGAGTTGCTGATAGCGTTGCTGGAATGGGCCGGCAGTTACCGTGTTCGCGAAGATTCCAGTGGGTTTTCCGCACACCGGCAACTGTTTGAAGGGTTCAGCGGTTCGAAGATCAAGCTCGTGGATAGAAGTGAAATCACGGCCTTCGCCAACGGTTGTTGAACAGCAATCTCGACGGGTCAGACACTATGTGTAGGAGCTGTCGAGTGAAACGAGGCTGCGATCTTTTGACTTTGATCTTAAAAAACAAGATCAAAAGATCGCAGCCTCGTTTCACTCGACAGCTCCTACAGGGTAAGCATTTCAGGCGGTGGTTAGCGCCCGACAAACCCCTCTGACAATCATCTCCACTTCCCGCTCATCAATCGTCAACGGTGGCAGCAGGCGAATGGTCTTGCCCCGTGTCACGTTGATCAGCAAGCCGTGGTCGCGTGCGGCGATCAGGGTCAGGTCGCGGATCGGTTGCTTGAGTTCGATGCCGATCATCAGGCCTTGGCCACGAATCGCCAGGACGTTAGGGTCGTCTGCCAGTTCGGCGCGCAGCCTGGTCAGCAGGCGATCGCCCTGAAGCCTGGCGTTTTCCAGCAGGCCTTGTTCTTCGATGATGTCCAACACCGTGCAGCCGACGCGGCACGCCAGCGGATTGCCGCCGAAGGTGCTGCCATGGCTGCCGGGGGTGAACAACTCGGCGGCTTTACCCCGGGCCAGGCAGACGCCGATGGGGATGCCGTTGCCAAGGCCTTTGGCCAGGGTCATGACGTCCGGGACGATGCCTTCGTGCTGGAAGGCGAACCATTGGCCGGTACGACCGATACCGGTCTGGATTTCGTCGAGCATCATCAGCCAGCCGCGCCGGTTGCACCGTTCGCGCACGGCTTTCAGGTAACCGGGTGGTGCCAACTGCACGCCGCTTTCGCCCTGAATCGGTTCCATCAGAATGGCCACGATGCGCGAGCCGTGGGCTTGCTGCACCTTTTCCAGTGCGATGAGGTCGCCGAAGGGCACTTTGATGAAGTCGCCAGGCAACTCATTGAATCCCAGGCGCACAGCCGGGCCGTCGCTGGCGGATAACGTGCCCAGCGTCCGGCCATGGAATGCGTTTTCCATGACCACCACCAGCGGCTGCTCGATGCCTTTGTGCCAGCCGTAAAGCCGTGCGAGTTTCAGCGCGGTTTCATTGGCTTCGGCACCGGAATTGTTGAAGAACGCCCGCTCCATGCCGGACAGCTTCGTCAGTTTCTGCGCCAACCGTTGCTGCCAGTCGATGCTGTAGAGATTGGAAGTGTGCAACAGCAGCCCGGCCTGCTCGGTGATCGCCGACACGATTTTGGGATGAGAGTGGCCAACATTGGTCACCGCCACACCTGCCACCGCGTCCAGATACTCACGACCCGCCTGATCCCACAGTCGGGTGCCCAAGCCTTTGCTGAAACTCAGGGCCAGAGGTTGGTAAGTGGTCATCAGGCAGGCGGCGGTCATGACATCAAGCTCCATCAATTGTCGGTGTTTTTGCAGTATGGTTAGCCACCTGAGCTGGATAAACGCTGCAACACTTCAATCATCTTAAAGCTGAGCTTGATAATGGATTTATTCCAGGCAATGACGGTTTACGTCAGGGTTGTAGAAGCCGGCAGCATGACCGCCGCCGCCCAGCAGTGCGAAATGTCGACAACCATGGTCGGCAATCACCTTCGCGCGCTGGAGCAACGTCTGGGTGTGCGTTTGTTGAACCGGACGACACGGCGTCAGCGACTGACGGAATTCGGTTCCGCTTATTACCAGCGCTGCCTGGAAGTGCTGGGGTTGGTGGAGGATTCCGAGCGGCTGGCCGAACAGAGCCAGGACGCGCCGAGCGGGACCTTGCGCATCACCGCCCCACTGACCTTCGGCACTGAGAAGCTGGCGCCGGCGCTTAGCGAATTCGCCCTGCGTTACCCGCAAGTCAAACTGGACGTGGTGCTCACCAACGGGCGACCCGACCTTCTGGAAAATGGTCTCGACGTGGCGTTTCGCCTGGGCGCAATCGAACCGTCCAACCTGATCGCCCGCCCGCTCATCGATTACACGCTGACCATGTGCGCCTCGAAGGACTATCTGGCACGCCGGGGCACACCGGAAAAACCCGAAGACCTGCAACATCACGACTGCTTGTCCTTTGCCTATCCGGTCGGCGATGACTGGCAATCCGTGGAAAAGCAGTGGCGCCTGAGCGGGCCGGAAGGCGAAGTCATGGTGGCCGTCAAAGGCCCGATGCTGATCAACAGTTCGGCCGGGCTGCATCAGGCGGCTCGAACCGGGATGGGCATCGTGATGTTGCCCGATGCGTTGGTCGAGCAGGATTTGCTGAACGGAAACCTGGTGGCGTTGATGCAGAACTATCAACTGCCGAGTCGGCCGATGCACTTGGTGTATGCCCAGGATCGCTACCGCTTGCCGAAATTACGTCGCTTCGTCGACTTCGCCATGCAGTTGTGGGCCAAGCACTAGCCGGAGTATTACGCCATGCACTAATCTCCCCCACTGACGGGTCACTTTGATATCAGTGCAGGGAGAGCGGTGATGGGTGAGGCATCAAATATCGAGCCGTTGAAATTCAATGTGTCGGATTTGAACGAAGACATGTTGCACACCATTCTGGAACTGGTCAGTGACGGCATCTGGGACTGGAACGCCAACACCGGGTTCGTCTACCGCAATCCCGGGTGGTACGAAATGCTCGGCTACGCTCCTCACTCCCTGGACAACACCGTGTTTACCTGGGAAAACGTGATGCACCCCGATGACTATCCGCGGGTGATGACGGTGTTTGATGATTACCTGAATCAACGCGTACCGGGCTACCAAGCCGAGTATCGCTGCCGCAAGCAGGACGGCAGTTATATCTGGATCGAAGATCGCGGCTACGTGCTGGCACGCAATGCCGACGGATCGGTCGCGCGGATGGTCGGTGCGCACCGCAGTATCGAAGACAAGAAACGTCTCTTCGAAGAGATGGAACGGCGCAATCAATCCCTGGAAGCCATCGTCGAAGAACGCACCCGGGAGTTGTCGCGGGTCAATCAGCAGCTGCAAATTCAACTGGAAGAAAACCGCAAACTGGCGGAAACCGATGCGCTGACATCGATCGCCAATCGCTATCGCCTGGAAAAAACCTTGCCCCAGGAATGTGACCGTGCCCAGCGCTTTCGGCAGCCGCTGTCACTCATTGCCATGGACATCGACGACTTCAAGAACATCAACGATCACTACGGCCATGCCCTGGGCGATGCGGCGTTAGTGCAGGTCGTCAAAAGCGTGAAACGCTGCGTGCGTTACGGCGACCTATTGGCGCGCTGGGGCGGCGACGAGTTCATCATGATCCTGCCCAATACGTCGCTGGCCGACGCCCGGTCCTTCGCCGAGAACATCCGCCATGGCCTGTCGAGCCTTCCGCCTGTGGGAGAGTTTCAGGTGACCATGAGTTTTGGCGTCGTCCAGCGCTTTGAAGAAGAGCAACAGACCGGTCTTCTCGCCAGGGCCGATCAGGCGCTGTATCGGTCAAAGATTGCGGGCAAGAATGTGATTTCCGGATGACGGTGCCTCCCGACGGCTGTCTTCCACATGATCACATCCCCGCCTTCACCAGCACCGGTTTCTCCTGATACCGATCCGGGTACAGCTGCTTCAGCTGTGCCACTTTCGGCAGGTCGTTGATCACGATGTAGGGATACGTCGGGTGCTCGGTCAGAAAGTCCTGATGCTCCTCCTCCGCCGGGTAGAAACCGTTGTAGGTTTCCACCTTGGTCGCAATGGGTTTGTTGAACGAATGGGCGGCGTCGAGCTGGGCAATGTAGGCCTGGGCGACACGCTGCTGCTCAGTGTTCGCCGGGAAAATCGCCGACCGATACTGCGTGCCGCTGTCGGGGCCCTGACGGTTCAACTCGGTGGGGTTGTGCGCCACTGAGAAATAGATCTGCAGCAAAGTGCCGTAACTGACCTGCGACGGATCGAAAGTGACCTCGACCGACTCCGCATGACCGGTATCGCCATCGCTGACGCGCTCATAACGGGCGGTGTTCGCTTCACCGCCAGCGTACCCGGAGACGGCTTGTTTCACGCCTTTGACGTGCTGGAACACCCCTTGGACGCCCCAGAAGCAACCGCCAGCAAAGACCGCGGTTTCACTGTGGGCCTGAGTGATTTCGTCCAGGGCAGGCGGCGGGATGATGACAGCCTCTTCGGCGGCACCGAAAGAGAACGCCGAGCATTGGCCGATGACACCGGCAGCGGCCAAACCCAACAAGGTACGGCGCCAGGTAACTGGGATCTTCATGAGTCTGACTCCTGAACAAATGATAGGGCTATCAACCGAACGTAAAGGCATACGCCGACACACCCGGATCGAGAAACTCGATGCTGAAGGTCCGGTCCGTCACACCGCCGTTCTGGCGCACCAATTGATACAACCGTTGCTCGGTGACACTGCCGCTGCCATCGGGCGCCACGTCGGTCCCGTGGGCATCGCCAGGGGCTTTTCCGTCGATCAGCACTTTGAAGCGCACCGGTTTGCCGTCTGTGCCGGGGCCCAGTACGAGGTGCAAATCACGAGCGTGGAAGCGGTAGACGATGCGGCTGGCCGGCGCACTTGAGGTCGCGCGTTCCGAACCGACGTTCCATTGCCCGTCCAGGCCCCAATCGTTGAGTGCCAATTGCGGTGGCGTGTTGTACGCCGACACCTTGTCTGGCACCAGACCGGTCTCAGGTACGAAGTGCTCCGCACGCTGGTAGCCGACATAGGTTTCCGGTGACTGGACTTCATTCATGTCGGGGGCAAGTTGAACCCCGGTGGCGTCGGCTTTGATCAGCCCATCGGCGACTTTTGAGGCGCCCGCTTCACGCAGCAACTGCTGGATGACGCGTTCCGATTCGGCGTAATCGCCTTCACCAAAGTGGTGATAACGAATGCGCCCCTGTGCATCAGCAAAATAATGGGCCGGCCAGTATTCGTTGTTGAATGCACGCCAGATCTTGTAGTCGTTATCGATCGCCACCGGGTAGTTGATGCCCAGGTCTTTCATGGCTTTGGTGACATTGCCCACATCACGCTCGAACGCGAATTCAGGCGCATGCACACCGATCACCACCAGGCCCTGATCGCGGTACTTCTCGGCCCAGGCTTTCACATACGGCAAGGTGCGCAGGCAGTTGATGCAGGAGTAAGTCCAGAAATCCACCAGCACGACTTTGCCCTTCAACGCCTGCACAGTAAGGGGGGGTGAATTGAGCCATTGCACGGCGCCGTCCAGCGGCGGGAGGTTGCCTTCAATCGGCAATGCGCCCGGCGCTTTCGCCGCCATTTTCATCGCCCCGCCAGCGGCCATCATCGCCCCGCTGTTGTTCGGTGACTTACCGGCCAACCGCCCCACCAAGGCCTGCTCGATGCCGCCGGTGGAAGCCGTCGAAACCCGCGCCAGAATCCCGGTGTCCAGCCCGAGGGCAATGGCCGCGACACCGGCCAACATCGCTGCGCCCAAACCTCGGCGTAACCATTCACCCGCGCCGATCGAGCGCTTCATCGCCGCAAAGACTTTACCGCCCAGCAACAACGCCACGGCGAGGGAAGTGGCGGCACCCGCGGCGTAGGCCAGCAGCAGCAACGTGGTGGCGATGCTTGCCCCTTGCAGCGCCGCGCCGGTCAGCAACAGGCCGAGAATCGGCCCGGCACACGGCGCCCAGAGCAGGCCCGTGGCGACGCCGATCAGGAACGAAGCGCCGGGACGCGGACGCGCATCGGCGCCCGCCGCTTCCGACAGTCGGCTGCCGGCCGCCACCAGTGGACGTGTCAGGCGCTCGGCCAGTCGAGGCAGCAACAGCGTCAGCCCGAACAGTGCCACGAACAGCAACGCGAGCCAGCGACCGTACTGATTGACTTGCACCACCCAGCCGCCGCCCACCGCCGCCAACGAGGCGACGAGCGCGAAGGTCAGCGCCATCCCCGCCAACAGTGGCAAGCCACTTTTCATGAACGGCTGCCCGGTGCGAGCGAAGACAAAGGGCAATACCGGCAGAATGCACGGGCTGACAATCGTCAGCACACCACCGAGATAAGCGAGAACCAGAAGCCACATAGCATCGACCTGCATTAAATGAGTGAAAGGAAGTGCCCATGGGTCACGCCGCCTGGGGCTCGAAAGTCATCGCCAGACCGTTCATGCAGTAACGCAGGCCGGTGGGTTTGGGCCCATCGTCGAAGACATGACCCAGATGACCACCGCAACGCCGGCAGTGGACTTCTTCGCGCAGCACGCCGAAGGACCGGTCCTGGCGAGTCGCTACTGCCTTGTCCAGCGGTGCCCAGAAACTGGGCCAACCGGTGCGGCTATCGAACTTGGTGTCGGAAGAGAACAGCGGCAAGTCACAACCGGCACAGGCAAAAATCCCTTCGCGATGCTCATTGTTCAGCGGGCTGCTGTAGGCCCGCTCGGTGCCCTCTTCCCGCAGGATGTCGTATTGCTCGGCGCTGAGCAGGGCGCGCCATTCGCTGTCGGTGTGAGTGACCTCGAACACCTCCGACGCACTGGCGTCGCTGACCAGCGCAGTACGGGCGGCAAATTTTGGCAACACACCGACCACCAGGGCTGCAGCGCCCAGCCCGCCGCTCGCTACAAGAAACTGTCGCCGTGAAAACATGGCCTTCTCCAAAATTCCAGATGCCTGATAGGGAACACAGCCTAGGCTTGGGTTGATCGCCAAATCCTCACGGGCAGTTAAACAATTCGTGATAACTCGCCCCGAGGAAAACCCGCACAATGTGCCCATTGCGCTACAAAGGATTGAGCTTTATGGAACAGACCAAACGTGTCCTGGTGGTCGAGGACGACCTGCACATCGCCGACCTTATCTGCCTGCATCTGCGCGATGAGCAGTTCGAGGTGGTGCACTGCGCCGACGGTGATGAAGGCATGCGACTGCTGCAGCAAGGAAGCTGGGACGCACTGATCCTCGACCTGATGTTGCCCGGCGTCGACGGCCTGGAAATCTGCCGTCGGGCCCGGGCCATGGCGCGCTACACACCAATCATCATCACCAGCGCCCGCTCCAGTGAAATGCACCGGATCCTGGGGCTGGAACTCGGTGCCGACGATTACCTCGCCAAGCCTTTTTCCATGCTTGAACTGGTCGCCCGGGTCAAAGCCCTGCTGCGACGGGTCGACGCCATGGCCCGCAACCTGAAAATGGACGCCGGCAGCCTGATGACGGATGGCCTGTCCATCGACCCGATCACCCGCGACGTCTCGCTCGACGGCCGTCGCCTGGACCTGACGCCGCGGGAGTTCGACCTGCTGTATTTCTTCGTCCGCCAGCCTGGCAAGGTGTTCTCGCGGATGGACCTGCTGAATTCGGTCTGGGGCTACAGCCACGAAGGCTACGAACACACGGTCAACACCCATATCAACCGCCTGCGGGCCAAGATCGAGGCCGATCCGGCACAACCTGCGCGCATCCTCACGGTATGGGGGCGCGGCTACAAGTTCGCGGTCAAGGAGGAGCAGCCATGAGGCTGACCCTGACACAGCGCCTGTCCCTGGTGTTTGCCGTTCTGTTGCTGGTGTGTTGTGGCACCTCGGCCTGGATGCAAGTGCGCTCCAACAAGATGCACGAACTGGAAGTGGTTCAAGGGCTGTCGCGCGATCTTGCCCAACACATTGCCCGCGATACTGTGTTGATGGACACCAACGGCCTGATGCCGAACGCCATACGCGAATTGTTCAGCAAACTCATGCTGGTCAATCCCAGTGTCGAGGTCTATCTGCTCAACACTGAGGGCCACATTGTCGGCAGCGCCGCTCCCGAAGGCCGGATGCATCGGGACCGGGTCGATCTGGCACCGATCCAGCGGTTGCTCAAAGGCGATGCGCTGCCGATTCTCGGCGACGACCCGCGCAGCGTCGACGGACGCAAGGTGTTCAGCGCCGCGCCGTTGCAGGTCAACGGCAAACAGGAGGGTTACCTCTATGTGGTGTTGCTCAGCGAAGAACACGACCGCTTCGCCGAACGCGGTGCCACCAGCGCCGCGCTCAATACCGCGCTGCTGTCCATCGGTCTGGTGGCGCTGTTGTGCCTGATCGCCGGCCTCGCGGCATTTGCCCTGATCACTCGACCGTTGCGTCGATTGACCGAACGAGTCAGCCAGTTCGACATCGACGGCGTCCCCTCTACCCCACCCGCCTCGGACCCGGTAGAAAAAACCTCCAGTCATGACGAGATTGCCGTACTCGATGCCGCCTTCCGCCAGATGCAAACCCGCCTCAGCGAACAATGGCGCTCGCTGACTCGCCAGGATCAAGAGCGCCGCGAACTGGTGGCGAACATTTCCCACGACCTGCGCACACCGCTGGCCTCGCTGCACGGTTATCTGGAAACCCTGTCACTCAAAGATGCCACGCTGTCCCCCGCCGACCGCCGCCGCTACCTGGGCATCGCCCTGGATCAAAGCCGCAAGGTGGGCGGCCTGGCGCAATCGCTGCTGGAACTGGTGCGACTGGAACACGGTTTCGTGCAACCTGTGCTGGAGCGTTTTTCCCTGACCGATCTGGTGCAGGACATCTTCCAGAAATTTGAACTCACCGCCGAAGCACGGCAGATCGAACTCAAGGCCACCTTCGCGCCCAACGTTTCGGCCGCCTGCGCTGACCTGGGGCTGATCGAAAGAGTGCTGACCAACCTTTTCGACAATGCCCTGCGCGATACGCCTCAGGGTGGCGAAATTGAACTGAGCCTGCGCCCTCAAGGGCCTTTTATCGAAGTCACGGTCAGCGACACCGGCCCCGGCATCGCCCCCGAACTGCGTGAAGGTTTGTTCCTGCGTCCTTTCAACATTGGCGGTGCCCGGCGCGATGGTGGACTGGGGCTGCGCATCGTGCATCGGATCCTGCAATTGCACGGTCGCGAGATCCAGTTGATCGACGTCCAGGGACGTGGTGCGACCTTCCGTTTTTCCTTGCCGGTGGATGAACAAACGGCAGAAAAATGGGCCGTACGGTCCATGAACCTGAATTCGATGGGGAAATAGCCAGGTTTCAGCGGTCACAGCTTTGAACCGGATACTGAGGCGAAAAAACGCTGATGACTGCCACCACGCCCCTGTATATCGGCTGCGCCGGATGGAGCCTGCCCCGCGAACAGTGGGAGGCATTTCCCACCACAGGCACTCACCTGCAGCGGTACGCCGCACAGTTGACGTGCGTGGAAATCAACAGCTCGTTTTATCGGCCTCACCGCCCGGTAACCTATGCACGATGGGCCGAGAGTGTGCCGGAGGGTTTTCGGTTTTCAGTCAAAGTCCCGAAACAGATCACCCACGAAGCTCGCTTGCTGGATTGTGAAAAGTTGATCGATGACTTTATCGAGCAATGCTCCCATCTGGGTCAGAAGCTTGGTTGTCTACTTATCCAGCTCCCCCCTTCGTTGTCCTTTGAAAGACAAACGGCTCAAACTTTCTTATCCACACTCCGTGAGCGATACGAAGGATTTGCAGTGCTTGAGCCAAGGCATGTCAGCTGGCAAACACCTGAGGCGCAAGCGCTGCTGATTGAGCATCGAATCGGCCAAGTGGCAGCCGATCCTTCGCCACTGCCCGATGGTGATGTGCCCGGAGCCTGGCCGGGCATTCGCTACTACCGATTGCACGGGTCACCGCGAATCTACTACTCAAGCTACGAGAGGCGATGGCTTGAAGACCTGGCTCAACAGCTACAACCCCCTACCGACGGCGTTCCCGCCTGGTGCATCTTCGACAACACCGCCAGTGGTGCGGCGACGGCCAATGCGCTGGAGCTTCAGCGGATAACACCCCCGCGCCAAAAATGATGACCAACCACCTGTTCATCCGTGACAACTCAGGTCAGGTCCAATAGATTAGTCGGCCTGAAAAGGCCCTGTGCTTTCTCGCCTAAACCCAAGTTAAAAGAAGTAGTGAAATTTCAATGTCCGATTCCAATACCGCTGAATCCGTAGTCACCTTGTCGTCCAAAGCGGAATACGAAAACTCCATCAATCTTTCACAGCATGTGCCACAGGCCAAGACCATCAGCGAGATGGTCCTGGACGCTTTTCAATCCACCCGGGAAAGCGACCAGATCCGCGAGCTGCGCGCCGCGATTCGCCAGGCGCACGACAGCTTCGACGACGATAAAGCCTATGAGCTGATGGGCGAACTCAAACAACTGAAAGACGCTGAAGCGTCCGACATTGCCGCGCTGGAAGACCTGAGCAGCAAGTTCCCGATCAGCCGTATTCTCTCCAGCTTCAAGGACGACCCGGCGTTTCAGGAAATCGTTTATGGCCTGGCCTTGAAAGTGTTGAACCAGACTCACCAGGCCATCAGCAACCCGAGCAGCGGCAAGAGCAAAGCAGCCCGCGCCAAGAAAGACCTCGAAGTGTTCACCATCAGCAAGGACGGCGTGAGCGTCACGCTGCCGCTGCGCACGCCACGTTCGAGCCTGAACGTTGATCGCAAAGCGTTGGAGTTCCTCGGTTTCACCTTCGTCGGCGAAGGCGAGGATGCGCAGATTGAAAGCGAGTCGTTCCTGGACAACACCGGGGCCGAACAAGCGGTCAACCGCAAGAACATCATCACCGCACTTCAGCAGCAGACCGCGTTCGACGGCTACAGCATCGCCGCGCAGTAACCCGGATCGAGTTGAAAAGCCCCGCCATTGAAGCGGGGCTTTTTATTGCCCAAAAGATTTACCGCGCCGACGAATACAGCGCCGCGATCATATCCACTTCTATCGGCGCGTTTTTTGGCAACTGGTAAACACCGACGGTCGTTCGGGTATGTTTCCCGGCGTCACCCAACACATGCGTAAAAACGTCCGATGCGCCGTTGGCCACCTCGCTGAGGTCCACAAAGTCGAACGTCGATTTCACATAGACCGTGATGCGCAGCAGCGCCTTGAGGTTATCCAGCGAACCGATGGCCTCACGGATCAGGGCAAGTCCGCGTATCGCGCTGATACCGGCAGCCTCTTGGGCATCGGCCAGGTTGAGTTCCAGCCCCACACGGCCGGGGTACTGGATTTTGCCGTTCATTCGCGGCACCAGGCCGCTGACATACAGCTCATCATCGTGCCGGATCAGCGGCGAGTAATGCCCACCGGCAGAGTTCTCGTCGTAGATATCAAAGCCGAGTTCTTTTGCCATCGCGAGGAAGCGTTCGTCGCGACTCATTTGATTACTCATTAACCGAACCCTCTTAATCAATCATGCATACGCGCAGATGATGGTAGAGAGAGATGCGTGTCTTGATCAGGGCAACTTCGTATAAGATCCAACAAACTTTACTGCCAGGGAGACCAGTAAAATGCAGCGCGCCGTCATCGCCGCCATCGAGTTCCAGCCAGGAGTGCCGCTGGTGCAGCAGATCGTCGATCAGCTGTCTGCGGCCATCAACCAGGGCGGCCTGCCTCACGGGGCCAAGTTGCCGCCGATTCGCGAACTCTCCGAGTTGATGAACGTCGGCAAATCCACGGTGGTCGACGCCCTCGACCGCTTGCGGGCCAAGGGGCTGGTGGTCTCCCGCCAAGGTTCGGGGCATTACATTCACCGCCCGAGCATTCAACCCCAACATGCAACTGGCCCGGACCTGCAACCCCAGGACACGCTCAGCCGGGTCCGCCGCGCCTTGCTGCTGGACAACGGCGCGCTACGCCCCGGCTGCGGATTTCTGCCGGCCTCGTGGCTGCCCGCCGACGAATTGCTCAAAGCCGTGCGCAGTACCCTTCGCGCGACCGCGCTGCGCATGGGCGAATACGGTGAAGTCGGTGGTTACCTCCCATTGCGCGAAGCGTTGCGCGTGAAGCTGTCGACCGTCGGCATCGAGGTGCCGGTGGCGCAGATCATCACTACCGCCAACACCGTGCAGGCCATCGACCTGCTGATGCGCCTTTTGATAAAACCCGGCGACACCGTGCTCCTCGACGACCCGTGCTACTTCAACATGCACACCAACCTGGCGTTGCACGGCGCCAAGGTCATCACCATCGCCCGCGATTGCGACGGTCTGGATCTGGAAGCGTTCGAGCAATTGCTGATCGCCCATCGCCCCGTGCTGTACATGACCAACAGCACGCTGCACAACCCGACCGGGCACTCGTTCTCCGCCGCCCAGGTGTATCGCCTGCTGGAGCTCAGTCACCGTTATGGCGTCCACATCCTCGAAGATGACTTGTATGGCGACATCCAGCAAAGACGCACCCCGCGCCTGGCCGCGAGCGGTCTGGACAATGTCAGTTACGTGTCCGGTTTTTCCAAAACCCTGACCGCCAACAGCCGGGTCAGCTATACCGCGTTATCGCCGCAACTGGCCGCACGGCTGATCAACTTGAAGATAGCCTGCGGCGGTGTGACTTCGGAACTGGCGGAGCAGATCACCTGCACCATGCTCAGCAACGGCAGCTATACCAAACACACGCGGCGCACGGTTGATCGCCTGTATGAATCGAGCAGTCGCGTGACGAAATGGCTGATAGAGGCTGGATGCTCGGTGTCATCGATACCGGGTGAAGGGCTGTTCATCTGGACGAGATTGCCCGAAGGATTGCATGCCGAAACGCTGGCCGGCAAAGGCCTCGAAAACGACCTCGTCCTCGCGCCCGGCACACTGTTGAGCAAAGCCGCCGATGCCAGCAGCTTCCTGCGCTTCAACGTGGCGCACAGTGATAGCCCGCAGGTGCGCGAGCGGTTTTTCCGGCTGCTTGATCGCTGAGGTTTACTGAGGCCATTAGCCCAGGATCAAAAGATCGCAGCCTCGTTTCACTCGACAGCTCCTACAGGGGGTACGCATTCCAATGTAGGAGCTGTCGAGTGAAACGAGGCTGCGATCTTTTGCTGTTCCAACAAAAAGCCCCGCCCTTCTCTCGAAGGGCGGGGCTTTTCTTTACAGCATCCGACGCTTAAGGCGCGTACGTCAGCAACAGCTCGCTTGGCACTTTGAAGTCCAAAGACATCATCACGCTCAACGCGGTAATGGTGAAGATCGAGAACACGAACAGCTTGCGTGCCCAGACCGTGTCATCCACTGCCTTGTAGCCGGTCCAGGCCATGTACAACCAGTACATGCCCATGGCCGCGGCGACGGCGAGGTAGCTCATGCCGGCGTAACCGCTGAAGGTCAGCATCAAGGTCGCCACGAGGAACGCCAGGATGTAGATCAGGATGTGCTTCTTGGCGACCTGGATTCCGCGTTTCACTGGCAACACCGGAATCGATGCGGCCAGGTAATCGTTGAAGCGGAAGATCGCGATGGCGTAGGAATGCGGCATCTGCCACAGGCTGAACATCACCAGCAACGTCAGTGCGGCCATGTCGAAGCTGTTGGTCACAGCGACGTAGCCGATCACCGGCGGCATGGCGCCCGACAGACTGCCCACCAGCGTGCCGTGAACCGACTTGCGCTTGAGGTACAGGCTGTAGAAGCCGACGTAGATGACGAAACCGATGACCGCGAACAACGCCGCCAACGGATTCGCCACCTTGTACAACAACGCAACGCCGGCCACACCGAGGACGGTCGCGAAGATCAGCGCCAGTTTCAGGGAGATCAGGCCCTGGACCAGCACACGATTCTTGGTGCGTTCCATCTTCAGGTCGATGTCGCGGTCGATGCAGTTGTTGAACACGCAACCGGAAGCCACTACCAGGGAGGTGCCGATCATGGCGGCCAGGAAAATGGCCAGATCGACATGCCCTTTCGAGGCCAGGAAAAATCCGCCTGCCACAGAAAGCACGTTACCGAAAATGATCCCCGGTTTGGTGATTTGGATAAAGTGCTTCAAGGACATCCGGATTTACCTCAGTGCGCCATCATGTTGGTGTGGATGCTGAACATGATCCACAGCGACAGGCCAACCAGCAGGACGATCACGATGGCGGCGAAAACAAACGCAATCACGTTGTTACGCTGCGCAGCCGAACGGTCCAGGTGGAGGAAGTACACCAGGTGCACCAGCACCTGGATCACTGCGAAGATCAGTACGATCCACAGGGTCATGGCTTTCGGCAGCGATGGGTACATCACCAGGCCGAAAGGAATGACGGTCAGGATCACCGACAGAATGAAACCGATAGCGTAGGACTTGACGCTGCCGTGGCCGGCGTCGTGGCTATCGTGGGAATGAGCGTTAGCCATTTACATAGTCCCCATCAGATAAACAACGGTGAATACGCAGATCCACACCACGTCCAGGAAGTGCCAGAACAGGCTCAGGCAGCTCAGACGCGTCTTGTTGGTCGCCGTCAGGCCGTTTTTCTGCACCTGGTACATCATGATCGCCATCCAGATCAGACCGCTGGTCACGTGCAGACCGTGGGTGCCGACCAGGGTGAAGAACCCGGACAGGAAGCCGCTGCGGCTAGGGCCGTAGCCCTCGGAGATCAGCATGTGGAACTCGTTGATCTCCATGCCGATGAAGCCGGCACCGAACATGAAGGTCAGGGCCAGCCAGCCCAGCACCTGGTTCTTCTTGCCCTTGAACAACGCCAGCATGGCGAAGCCGTAGGTGATCGAACTGAACAGCAGCAGAGCGGTTTCGCCCAGCACGTATGGCAGTTCGAAGATGTCGTGGCCCGACGGGCCACCCGCTACGTTGTTAACCAGTACCGCGTAGGCCGCGAAGATCGACGCAAACAGGATGCAGTCGGTCATCAGGTAGAGCCAGAAACCGAATACGGTCATCTCGCCCGAGTCGTGGTGATGGTCATCGTGCCCATGTCCATCGACATGGGTGTGTCCAGCATTGGTCACTAAGTTCGACATGGTTTAAGCCTGTTCCAACGAGGTTTCAACACGGGTGGCGGTGGCTGGGACTTTCCCGGCCGCTACCAGACGCTTGTGCTGCTCGGCTTCGATGCGTTCGATTGTCTCGACCGGCACCATGTAGCCTTGGTCATCACGTGCAGCGTGGATCACGAAGTAGACCACGGTGCCAACCAGGCCAACGATGGCCAGCCACCAGATGTGCCAGATCATCGCGAAACCGAACACGGTCAACAGAGCGCCCATGACCACACCGGTCGCGGTGTTGTTTGGCATGTGGATCGGTTCGTACTTGGCCGGAGCCTGGTACGCGGTACCGTTTTCCTTGGCTTCGGTGAACGGGTCGATGGTTTCGGCTTTTGGCAGCACAGCGAAGTTGTAGAACGGTGGTGGCGACGAGGTCGACCATTCCAGCGTGTGGGCATTCCACGGGTCGCCGTGTTCGCACATGTTTTCTGGCTTGTTGCGATCACGCACACTCACGTAGAGCTGGATCAGCTGGCAAGCGATACCGACAGCGATCATCACCGCACCGAACATGGCGACGTACAGGTACGGCACCCACTCAGGGTTGGTGGTGGCGTTCAGACGACGGGTCATGCCCATGAAGCCCAGTGCATAGAGCGGCATGAATGCGACGAAGAAGCCCGAGATCCAGAACCAGAACGCTGCCTTGCCCCAACCTTCGTGCAGCTTGAAGCCGAACGCTTTAGGGAAGTAGAAGCCGAAGCCGGCGATGTAGCCGAATACCGCGCCGCCGATGATCACGTTGTGGAAGTGAGCGATCACGAACAGGCTGTTGTGCAGGACGAAGTCAGCACCCGGGATGGCCAGCAATACGCCGGTCATGCCGCCGATGGCGAAGGTCACCATGAAGCCCAGGGTCCACAGAACCTGGCTGGTGAAACGCAGACGGCCTTGGTAAATGGTGAACAGCCAGTTGAATAGCTTCACCCCCGTCGGGATCGAAATCAGCATCGTCGCCAGACCGAAGAAGGCGTTGACGCTCGCACCCGAACCCATGGTGAAGAAGTGGTGCAGCCAGACCATGAAGCCCAGGATCGAGATCGCACCCGATGCGTAGACCATCGAGTGGTGGCCGAACAGACGCTTGCCGGTGAAGGTCGAGATGACTTCGGAGAAGATCCCGAACGCCGGCAGAATCAGGATGTACACCTCGGGGTGACCCCAGGCCCAGAACAGGTTGACGTACATCATTGGATTGCCACCAAGTTCATTGGTGAAAATGTGGAAATCCATGTAACGGTCAAGCGTCAGCAGTGCCAGGGTAGCGGTCAGGATCGGGAACGAAGCCACGATCAGGACGTTGGCCCAGGTGCAGGTCCAGGTGAAGATCGGCATGTCCATCAGCTTCATGCCAGGGGTACGCATTTTCAGCACGGTGGCCAGGAAGTTGACCCCCGTCAGCGTCGTACCTAACCCGGATAGCTGTAGCGCCCAGATGTAGTAATCCATCCCCACGCCAGGGCTGTATTGCAGGCCCGACAGCGGCGGATAGGCAACCCAACCGGTCTTGGCGAATTCGCCGACGCCCAGGGACAGGTTGATCAGCACCACGCCGGACACCAGCAGCCAGAAGCTCAGGGAGTTCAGGAACGGATAGGCAACGTCACGCGCGCCGATCTGCAGTGGCACTGCAAGGTTCATCAGGCCGGTGAAGAATGGCATCGCCATGAAGATGATCATGATCACACCGTGAGCGGTGAAGATCTGGTCATAGTGTTCAGGCGGCAGGTAGCCAGGCGAACCCTCGGTGGCCATGGCCAGCTGGGTACGCATCATGATGGCGTCGGCAAAACCGCGCAGCAGCATGACCATGGCGACGATGATGTACATCACGCCGATTTTCTTGTGGTCAACCGAGGTCAGCCACTCGGTCCACAGGTAGGTCCACTTCTTGAAATAAGTGATTGCAGCGAACAGCGCCAGACCACCGAGCGCGATCATGGCGATGGTTATCATCACGATCGGTTCGTGGAACGGGACCGCTTCCCAACTTAATTTACCAAACATCGTTTACTCCTCTGCCCCGGCAGCTGAATGCGAGTTCATGTCCATTCCTTGCGTAGCGGCCACTTCTTTCTCTTTCTTCTCGTGCTTGACCTTCGGACCCGGTTTCATGCCTTCGTACTTGTCGACGATGATCTGGAACAGGTTCGGAGTGACCGAGGAGTAGAGCTCGACTGGGTTGTTCTGGCTCGGCTTGGAAAGGGCTGCGTATTCAGCTTCTTCAAGCTGTTTAGGTGCCTTTTTGACTTCACTTACCCAGGCGTCGAAATCTTCCTGGGAAGTTGCGATAGCCTTGAATTTCATGCCGGTGAAACCAGCGCCGCTGTAGTTGGCGGAGATACCGTCCATTTCAGCGTTCTGGTTGGCGATCAGGTGCAGTTTGGTCTGCATGCCGGCCATCGCGTAGATCTGGCCGCCCAGCGCCGGGATGAAGAACGAGTTCATCACGGAGTCCGAAGTCACCTTGAAGTTGATCGGCGTGTGCGCCGGGAACACGATCTTGTTGACGGTGGCGATGCCTTGCTCCGGATAGATGAACATCCACTTCCAGTCCAGCGCGACCACTTCAATGGTGATTGGCTTGACGTCGGACTCCAGCGGCTTGTAAGGATCCAGCGCGTGGGTCGACTTGTAGGTGACATAACCCAGGGCAATGATGATCAGCACTGGAATAGCCCACACCGCGACTTCGATCTTGGTGGAGTGCGACCACTTCGGCGTGTAGACGGCGTCCTGGTTGGACGCGCGATATTTCCAGGCGAACAGGAAGGTCATGACGATGACCGGTACCACGACCAGAAGCATCAGCAGCGTTGCGGTGATGATCAGGTTTCGCTCATCCAGGCCAACCTGGCCCTTGGGATCGAGCAAGGTCATGTTGCAGCCTGACAGCAACAACGTGCCGAGCAGCGGCAATAAGCCTAGTAGTCTGGGGTACCTGTTTTTACTCATCTCACGACCTCTAAAGCAGCTTGCGCAATGCAGTTGGGTTTTGATCGCCAACACTTCACCCTGCCAAGGGTTGGCATTTTTCTTGGATTGAATAAGGGCTGCCCGTCGCGCGTCAGACGCTGTTCGACAAATCCTGGGCTAGCGGTAAGTTCTTATTCGAATTCGTGGTCAAAGGCCTTGTTACAGACCAATTCCATTTGGTGCGGATAGTTGGAAGGCTCCGACACCTGGGAGTCGCATGAAGCGTTCAAGCCCCTCGACGCCCTGTTTTCCTGCTCAAGGTGAGCAGTGCCGGAATTCAGTGCGGGCGATTGTAGATATGTAACGATTCATAAACCATGTCTCATCCCGAAATAATTTTTATCCATTCCAGCAACAATCATTAACGGTTTTTGCAAAAGTGCGGCATCTTATCGAAATTCATTCTCAACAAAAACACCAAAATTTGTAGGTCTACAGCGCGCAGTTCAGACAGCTATCGGTGCTGACGCAGACACTTCGACGATGCCCTAGCCCCTATGAGACAAGGGCTCTGGCGATTCGCCAGGCCCTGTTAAAACTGCCTGCTCGCGCGCGATAGCCTATAAACAGGAAGGCGCCCGAGTAGACCAATTTCGTTGCCTTGCCATACACCGATCAGGCGTCTTGAAATGCCTTGCGACAGCCTCGCTGTGACAACATGTCGCACATGGGTCGCCCCCTTCGCTGCCGCACATCACGAACTTTTTACGCAGGCCCTGAAATGCAAAACGCCCCGGTCCTCTTGATGAGGACCGGGGCGTTTTCAGTCGACTGCCGCGCGAGTGGCGGATGACCTCAGCGCAGCGCTTTGCGGTTACGCGAAGTGAGCAGCGGCACCAGCACCACGATCAGCACGAACGCCACCAGCGCCCACTGCGCCAGCGACAAACCGAGGATCGGCGGGTACGGCGTGGAGCAGAAACCGTCGACCTGGAAGCCCAGCGGGAAGATCTTCGCCAGCGGCAGGCCATCGACAATCGGTTGCAGCACATCGATGCCGCAGCTGACCGCCGGGTAGAACTGGGTGTAGACGTGATGCCCGGCCACGGCGACGCCGGCCAGTGCACAAATCACCACCAGGGTTTCAAACACCGTGATGCTGCGCCGGGTGCGCATCGCCGCGCCAATGAAGGCAAACAGCGCAATCAGCAACAGCGCATAACGTTGCAGGATGCACAACGGGCACGGTGCCTCGCCCAGCACAATTTGCATGTACAGCGCGCCGCCGATCAGCGCCAGGCAGATGATGCCCAGCAACACCAGATAGCGCCGTTCACGTCCCAACCGCATCGTTTCCTCGCTCATCGCGTTTCCCTTGTAAAGATCGATTGCCCGGAAGTCTACACGCAGGCTCCAACCTTTGAGAGCCTGGTGCGTTCCGGTGGTGATCGGGGAATAGACGATAAAGCGGTTAAGAACGGATTAACCTTAAGAGATTTTTATAAATCGAGACCGAGGTGTGGCCATTCGCGAGCAAGCCCGCTCCCACACTTGACCGCGTCGTACGCAAATCCAATGTGGGAGCGGGCTTGCCCGCGAAGAAGGCGACTCGGTCCCCCGAGTCGCCGCATAGCTTATTCCAACGCCGAAGCCGGCCCGAAGAACTCGTAACGGCTCTGCTTCTCCGGCACACCCAAGGCCTTGAGGTGACGCTTGATCGCTGCCATAAACCCTTTCGGCCCCAGGAAGTAAGCATCCACATCACGCTGCTCAGGCAACCATTCGCCCAGCTGTTCCTGACTCAACAGCCCGACCTTGTCCGCCGCCGGGCTGACGCCGTCATCTTCGGCGTAGCAATAGAAGCGCTTGAGTTGCGGGTGACGCGCGGCCAAGCCATCGATCCAGTCGCGGAACGCGTGAACGCTGCCGTTGCGCGCGCAGTGGATAAAGTGCACCGGCCGCTCGGTCGCCAGCGCCGCTTCCAGCATCGCCAGCGTCGGCGTGATGCCGACGCCGCCGCTGATCAGCACCAGCGGTTTGTCGCTGGCGGTCAGGGTGAACTCGCCCGATGGCGGGAACAGCTGAATGCTCGAGCCGACATGCAGTTGATCGTGCAAGTGGTTAGAGGCGCGACCACCGGTTTCACGCTTGACGCTGATACGGTACTGGCCCTTGTTGGCCAAGGCCGACAGTGAGTAGTTACGACGGATCTCTTCGCCGTCGAGGATCAGTTTCATGCCGATGTACTGGCCTGGCTCAGCCGCCAGAATCGCGCCTTTGTCAGCAGGTTCGAAGTAGAACGAGGTGATTTCCGCGCTTTCCTCGACTTTGGCCGCGACGATGAATTCACGCGCCCCGCGCCAGCCGCCGGGTGCCTGCTCTTTTTGATCGTAGATGCTGGTTTCGGCGCCGATCAGGATCTCGGCCAATTGACCGTAGGCCGCGCCCCAGGCACTCATCACTTCCGGGGTGGCGATTTCATCGCCCAGCACTTCGGAGATTGCACGCAGCAGGCACGTGCCGACAATCGGGTAGTGTTCAGGCAGGATTTGCAGGGCCACGTGCTTGTTGATGATCTTGGCAACGAGGTCGCCCAACTGGTCGAGTTGGTCGATGTGGCGCGCGTACATCAATACGCCGTTGGCCAGGGCGCGAGGCTGATCACCGCTGGCCTGGTGGGCCTGGTTGAACAGCGGGCGGACTTCCGGGTATTCGGAGAGCATCATGCGGTAGAAGTGAGTGATCAGCGCTTCGCCACCGCTTTCCAGCAGCGGCACGGTGGATTTGACGATGGCACGGTCTTGAACGCTAAGCATAAAGTGACTCCTGGGCTACTTTGATTACTAACTGATTGCCCAATACGTATCACTTTCTATGCCAAGTATTTAAACCTTTAAAATCAACAACTTATAAACACAGTAGTCATATCGACACAGACTGACTTATAGTCATACGGACTACACGGAGTCACTATGACTGCAAAATCTCTGCTCACCGCCCTGCTGCCGCTGGTCTCCGACCTGTCCCGCGAACTGCCCGAAGGCGAGCGCTATCGACGCCTGCTCGAAGCCATGCGCGCCCTGCTCCCCTGCGATGCCGCCGCCCTGCTGCGCCTTGATGGCGAATGGCTGGTACCGCTGGCCGTCGACGGGTTGAGCACTGACACTTTGGGCCGGCGCTTCAAAGTCAGCGAACACCCGCGTTTCGAAGCGTTGCTCAGCAGCCCCGGCCCGACACGGTTCGCCGCTGACAGCGACTTGCCCGACCCTTACGACGGACTGGTCGAGGGTCTCGACGATCATCTGGAAGTCCACGACTGCATGGGCTGCCCGCTGTTTATCGACGAGCGCCCGTGGGGCTTGCTGACCCTCGACGCCCTCGACCCGGAACAATTCGAACCCATCGAACTGGATGCCCTGCAAGCCTTCGCCAGCCTCGCCGCGGCCACCGTCAACGCTGCCGAGCGCATCGAACGCCTGGCCAATCGCGCCGAAGACGAACACCAGCGCGCCGAGGTCTACCGTCAGGCCAGCGGCCAGCAGAACCGCGAAATGATCGGCCAGAGCAAGGCGCATAAACGCCTGGTGGAAGAGATCAGCCTGGTGGGCGGCAGCGACCTGACGGTGCTGATCACCGGCGAAACCGGGGTCGGCAAGGAATTGGTGGCGCAGGCGATTCACGCCGCCTCGCCTCGGGCGGATAAACCGATCATCAGCCTCAACTGCGCTGCCCTGCCGGACACGCTGGTGGAAAGCGAATTGTTCGGCCATGTGCGCGGCGCCTTCACCGGCGCCACGAGCGATCGGCGCGGCAAGTTCGAACTGGCCAATGGCGGCACGCTGTTTCTCGATGAAGTGGGCGAACTTTCGCTGACTGTGCAGGCGAAGCTGTTGCGGGTGCTGCAAAGCGGTCAGTTGCAGCGCCTGGGTTCGGATAAAGAGCATCAAGTGGATGTGCGCCTGATCGCGGCAACCAACCGCGACCTGGCCGAAGAAGTGCGCAGCGGTCGTTACCGTGCCGACTTTTATCATCGCCTGAGTGTGTACCCGCTGCTGGTGCCGGCCCTGCGGGATCGCGGGCGGGATGTATTGCTGCTCAGCGGTTATTTCCTGGAACAGAACCGCTCGCGGATGGGCCTTAACAGCCTGCGCCTGACCAGCGACGCGCAGGCGGCATTGCTGGCGTATGGCTGGCCGGGGAACGTGCGGGAGCTGGAGCATTTGATTGGTCGCAGCGCGTTGAAGGCGCTGGGTAACTGCAAGGAACGGCCGAAGATTCTGAGTTTGAGTGCGGCGGATCTGGATTTGCCCTCCGGCAGCGTTGAAATCGCCGCCACCGAGCAACCGGCGGCCAGCCCCGCTGTTTTGGTCGCGGGAGATTTGCGTGAGGCCACCGAAAATTATCAGCGACAATTGATCAGCGCTTGTCTGGAACGGCATCACGACAACTGGGCGAGCGCGGCGCGCGAGCTGGGCCTGGACCGGGCGAATCTCGGGCGGATGGCCAAGCGGTTGGGCATGAAGTGACGCGATTCCTGTAGCAGCTGCCGAAGGCTGCGTCCGGCTGCGAAGCAGTCGTAAACCCAGAATCCTCGGTATGTCAGATACAACGCGGTGAATGAATTGGCGAGGACTGCGTCCTTGAACGCAGCCTTCGGCAGCTGCTACAAGGACAGCGTTCGCCGACATGGCGACGGAATGCCCCTAAAGCCTACCGTTAACAAGTCGATAACCCGGCATCAATAGCTTTTGGCGACTTTTTACTCGCCGATCACCTTTTTCCACAGAAGGTTTTTATGTCCACCACCAAAGCCCGCGCAGACTCACTTTCGCTTCTGCTGTTTACCTTGCGCAGCGGCAAGCTGATGGCAATCAACCTGCTGAAAGTCAGCGAAATCATCCCCTGCCCGCCGCTGACCAAGCTGCCGGAGTCGCACCCCCACGTCAAAGGCATCGCCACCCTGCGCGGCGCCTCGCTGTCGGTGATCGACCTCAGCCGCGCCATCGGCGAGCGACCGCTGGAAGACCCGAACGGCGGCTGCCTGATCGTCACTGACGTCAGCCGCTCCAAGCAGGGCCTGCACGTTCAGGCCGTGAGCAAGATCGTCCATTGCCTGACCACCGACATCCGCCCGCCGCCCTTCGGCTCCGGCGGCGTGCGTTCGTACATCACCGGCGTGACCTCGGTCGACGGCACCCTGGTGCAGGTGCTGGACATCGAAAAAGTCATCCACGGCATCGCCCCGGCGCAGATCGAAACGGCGCCGACCGAACTCAGCATGGAAGACGCTGAAGTGCTGGGCAACGCGCGGATTCTGGTGGTCGACGACAGCCAGGTCGCGCTGCAGCAATCGGTGCACACCCTGCGCAACCTCGGCCTGCAATGCCACACCGCCCGCAGCGCCAAGGAAGCCATCGACTGCCTGCTGGACCTGCAAGGCACGGCGCAGCAGATCAACCTGATCGTCTCGGACATCGAAATGTCGGAGATGGACGGCTATGCCTTCACCCGCACCCTGCGCGAAACCCCGGATTTTTCGCACCTTTACGTGCTCCTGCACACGTCGCTGGACAGCGCGATGAACAGCGAAAAAGCGCGCCTGGCCGGGGCCAACGCGGTGCTGACCAAATTCTCCTCGCCGGAATTGACCCGATGCCTGATCGAGGCGGCCAAAGCCGTCGCCGAACAAGGTCACTGAGTCTTGGCCGAGCAATTCTGCTTCTTGATGCGGCGCAACCTCGCCGAGGTGGTGCCCGCGATCACTTGGCCGCAGGGAATAGTCCTCGTCGAATATCGCCCCGAACTGGCTGAGGCCGTGCATCGTTTGATGGAACTGGGGTTCCAGGAAGGTGGCGGTCGTGTGCCGGCACTGGATGCCTGGCAACAGCGGTTTGAAACCGATCCGGAATACGATCCGAGCCTGTGTTTCGTGGCCCTGGATGGTGAACGGATCGTCGGCGTTTGCCAGTGCTGGACCAGCGCTTACATCAAGAATCTGGTGGTGCATCCGCAGGCTCAAGGCCTCGGATTGGGTCGTGCGTTGCTGCTGCACGCATTCAAGGTGTTTCAGGATCGCCGGGAAGGGTTTGTGGATTTGAAGGTATTGGAAGACAACCTTCGGGCGCAGCGGCTGTATGAAAGTGCCGGGATGTATGTGGTCCGCCGGGAGCCGGTTCCCGTCTGATACACCGCCATCGCGGGCAAGCCTCGCTCCTACACGGATCGCGCATGACCTGTAGGAGCGAGGCTTGCCCGCGATGAGGCCGACACATTCAACCCAACACCATCAGGCATACTCCCCCCTCGGCCCACTCACTGCCCAAGGATGCCTGCCCCATGAAAGCCGCAACACTGACCTTCCTCTGCCTCAACGCCCTCGCCACCCAGGCCCACGCCTCCAGCCCCGACGCCTGGGCCGCCTACGACAAAGCCGTGCTCGCCAGTTGCACCAAAGCCAGCGGCCTGAAAAACGCCAAACCCGTCGGCACCGCCGCGCAGTTCGACGACCGTGTCGGCTACACCGCACTTCTGCTGCAAGGCCAATACCCGCAAAAACACATGAAAGGCCAGCAAGGTACCGAGCTGTGCCTCTACAACAAAAAGACCAAAACCGCCTACGTGACCGAATGGGACTCCATCCGCCCCGCCGCAAAAGCCCAGTGACTGGCGCATAACTTGCTTCGAAACGCACCTTCGCGGTGTCTTTCTGGCGCCGTTTCATGCCTTCGAAAGCGACCGGCCGTTCAATGAATACGAGATTTTCCTGCGTAGGCTGCGGCAAATGCTGCAACGACCACCACGTGCCCCTGACCCTGGCCGAAGCCCGCATGTGGGCGGCCGACGGCGGTCAGGTGATCGTGTTGGTGGAAGGTTTCCTGGGCAACGGCCTGGGCCTGCCCGTGCAGCAACGGGACCACGCCGAACGCCGTTCGGTGGTGGTCCGAAGCGGCACGTCCGAGGCGTACGTGGCGATCACCTTTGCCGCCTACAACGTCGGTCCCTGCCGGAATCTTGACGAAGACAACCTCTGCCGCATCTACGAACGCCGCCCGCTGGTGTGCCGCATCTACCCGATGGAAATCAATCCGCACATTCCACTGAACACTGCGATCAAGGAATGCCCGCCCGAGTCGTGGGAACAGGGGCCGGACTTGATCATCGGCGGTGAGCTGGTGGATCAGGAGCTGGCAGGATTGATCCAGCGCTCACGTCAGGCGGATCGCGATGACGTTCAGACCAAGGATGCGATTTGCGGGTTGCTGGGGATTCGGACTACAGCGTTGAAGGGGGATGGGTTCACGGCGTATCTACCGGATATGAATGCGTTTGCCAGGGTTATCGATCAGCTTGCCGGACAGCCGCTAGAGGGCTCTGGCAGTGATTGGCTGTTCCATGTGTCGGGGGAGGACATCGCCGGGCAAGTGCAGGCGGCTGGGGCGCAAGTGGCGACTGAAGCGCCGGTGAACTATGCGTTTATTTCGTTGCGGGCGGCTTGATTCAGAAGGTGTATTGCCTTTGATGACCCCTTCGCGAGCAAGCCCGCTCCCACATTGGGTCCGTGTCGTACACAGATCAAATGTGGGAGCGGGCTTGCTCGCGAAGACGGTAGATCAGGCACCGCAGAAATAGAAACTCAGCGCTTACCCATCGACCGACGAGTCCCGGGAGGCGCAGCCCCAGGCGTCTTGGTATGGCCATTCTTCGCGCCATTCTTGTACCAAGGCTGGCTGGCGTTCTTTGCGGCGGCCAGATCACCCGGTTTGAACGGGAACTTGAACGCCGGGATCGCGGCTTTGGATTCGCTGTCTGCGCTGGAGTCGACGCTGTCTGGCAGGTCTGCCTGGTCGTCGCTCAAAGCGTCGGCAACCGGCGGTTGTGTCGGGGAAGTCATGAAAGCTCCGGGGTGATGCAAAAAGTCGGGCCCGGTCAGCGAGCCGCGAAAGGCGGCAGTATACCTGTGTCCAGAGCCGCAAGCTTCACGCCGCAGGTGAGTCTGTCGGGTTTTGTTCGCGAGCAACCCCCGCACCTGTAGGAGCGAGGCTTGCCCGCGAAGAACGATAACGCGGTCAACCTGACCAATCGCTACCTACGCCGGAACCTCAACCCTGTCCAGCACCCGATTCACCGCCAACTCCGCCAGCATGATGACCTGCTGAATCGCCATCAGCGTATGCCGCTGCGGCCCCTCCAAACTCGTCGCAAAATCACTGCTCATCACACTCGCCGACGCCAAGGACTCACAGGCATGGGCCAGCAGACTTTCAGAATCAACATCAGGGGCGACCGTGAACATCGTGCTCGGACGACGCGGTTTAGCGGTGTATGGGTCGGGGGGATCGAGGTAGTAATCGAGCGCGCGTTTTATCGCTTCGCGGTCCTTGATGAGCGCTTCGGCCTGGGTGGGCTCGTCGCTGGAAGTGGTGGTGTCGATGGGTGGATCGGGGATTAACTTATCCATGCAAACTCCTACTGAAATGGGTGCCACCATTCGCCGGATCTCACGCGGCGAAAAGGTGGCAGCTATGTGCAGTGTGAGATCACCGGTAGTAGGCACCCGGCCAGACCGAAGTCTGCCCGCACACAGCCGCCATAACGCATTTACAGGCAGCGGATAAGCTGGCGCCAATTATGGTGACATTGGCGCTAGATGCATACTAGTTGCCGGGGATCTCACGCCCGGTCGCTGAATTTGCAGCGACAGCCAAAGGTTAGAGAGAGTGCTTCCTACCCGGCAACCTGAAAAATGCGTGGGAAAACGCTGTGTTTTTTACACATCGTTCAACACGAAAAATCGGTGGCAGCAGAATGAAGTTGGTCGGCTTTTAGGTCGCCAAGAGCAAGATCAAAAGATCGCAGCCTCGTTGCACTCGACAGCTCCTACAGGGTGGCGGTGTACACCCGAAGCTCCTCACCACTCAACAGGCCGAGCGTTAGCTCGCCTGCAGCTCTTGATCTTGATCCACCCGCCCCCTCGGGAGGCTGAGTGGAGGTGTTCATCCGGGGAGTGGCGCGCAGCGCCGTTCGACGCAGTCGAACACGCTGCATGTAGGTCGTCGCGAAGCAGACCGTAGGGCAGTGTCCCCGGATGGATACCGGAGCGAAGGAACGCCGAGCCTAAGCGAGGGGCCGGACGTTCGGGGCGAGCCTTTTTTTGCTTACTTTTTTTTGGCGTTTGAAAAAAAAGTGAGTCGCCGTAAGGGCGAAACCCTAAGTGGCCGTTACCGCAGAAATGGATATGTACCCGGTCAACCCCAACATGGTCGGCCCACAGGCCGCCAAGCCCAAACTGACAGCGCCGTCAGTTAGCAGTCACCTTCCTGACCGGCGAACAGGTTTATAAAGGAAGGTATAAACCTGACCCGACTCCCGACCACCCAGCCCGGCGCCCCACTCGCATGCGAATTCAGAAAAAAAACGCCTTGATCGCAGGTCTGCTGATTGCCCTGGCAGCGGGAGGCGCGTGGTACGCCACCAAACCCGCCACCGCCAAACTCGCCGCGCCCACGGCGATTCCGGTCCGGGTGGTCAGCGTCACCGAAAAAGACGTCCCCCGCTACGTCAGCGGCATCGGCTCGGTGCTGTCCCTGCACAGCGTGGTGGTTCGCCCGCAAATCGACGGTATCCTCACCAAAATCCTGGTCAAGGAAGGCCAACTGGTGAAACAAGGCGACCTGCTCGCCACCATCGACGACCGCTCGATCCGCGCCAGCCTCGACCAGGCCCGGGCCCAATTGGGCGAAAGCCAGGCGCAACTGCAAGTGGCACTGGTCAACCTCAAGCGCTACAAACTGCTGAGCGTCGACGACGGCGTATCGAAACAGACCTATGACCAGCAACAAGCCCTGGTCAACCAGCTCAAAGCCACCGCCCAAGGCAATCAAGCGTCAATCGACGCCGCCCAGGTGCAGCTGTCCTACACGCAGATTCGCTCCCCGGTCACCGGCCGCGTCGGTATTCGCACGGTGGACGAAGGCAATTTCCTGCGCATGACCGACACCCTGGGCCTGTTCACCGTGACCCAGATCGACCCGATCGCCGTCGAGTTCTCCCTGCCGCAGCAAATGCTGCCAACCCTGCAAGGCCTGATCGGCGACCCCGAGCGCGCACAAGTGAAGGCCTACATCGGTGCCGACACCGACGGCGAAACCGGCAACCTGCTGGGCGAAGGCCACCTGACGCTGATCGATAACCAGATCAACGCCAACACCGGGACCATCCGCGCCAAGGCCGAATTCAGCAATCCCGGGCAGAAACTCTGGCCGGGCCTGCTGGTGACGGTAAAAATTCAGACAGCGCTGGATAAAGATGCGCTGGTGGTCCCGCCTACCGTCGTACAGCGCGGCCTCGATCAACATTTCGTGTACCGGGTCAACGGCGACAAGGTCGAAACCGTCACCGTACAAATGGTCCACCAAGGCAGCGGCCAGGACATCATCAAAGGCGTCAAACCGGGTGACGTGCTGGTCAGCGACGGCCAGTCGCGGCTCAAACCCGGCTCGACCGTGCAGGTGCTGACCGAGCCGCCGCAAGTGGTGCAATCGGAGCCCAAGCCATGAAGGGCCACGGCTCTGTCTCGGCCTGGTGCATCGATCATCCGGTGGCGACAATCCTGCTGACCTTTGCCCTGGTGTTGCTCGGCGTCATCGCCTTCCCGCGTCTGCCGATCGCGCCGTTGCCGGAAGCCGAATTCCCGACCATCCAGGTCGCCGCGCAACTGCCCGGCGCCAGCCCCGAAACCATGGCGTCATCGGTGGCCACGCCGCTTGAAGTGCAATTCAGCGCCATCCCCGGCGTGACCCAGATGACCTCGAGCAGCGCCCTCGGCTCGACCAACCTGACCCTGCAATTCACCCTCGACAAAAGCATCGACACCGCCGCCCAGGAAGTTCAGGCCGCGATCAACACCGCCGCCGGCAAACTGCCGAAAGACATGCCGACCCTGCCGACGTGGCGCAAGGTCAACCCGGCCGACAGCCCGGTGCTGATCCTCAGCGTCAACTCGACCCAGATGCCCGGCACTGAACTCAGTGACTTGGTGGAAACCTTGCTCTCGCGTCAGATCAGTCAGATCGACGGCGTAGGCCAAATCAACATCACCGGTCAGCAACGTCCGGCGATCCGCGTTCAAGCCTCGGCGGACAAACTCGCCGCTATTGGCCTGACCCTGGCCGACATTCGCCTGGCCATCCAGAACACCAGCCTCAACCTCGCCAAAGGTGCGTTGTATGGCGAGTCGAGCATTTCGACGCTGTCGACCAACGACCAGTTGTTCCATCCCGAGGAATACAGCCAACTCATCGTTTCCTACAAGGACGGAGCCCCGGTTCACCTCAAGGATGTCGCCAAAGTCGTCAACGGTTCGGAAGATGCCTACGTGCAAGCCTGGGCCGGTGACAAACCGGGGGTCAACCTGGTGATTTCCCGGCAACCGGGCGCCAACATCGTTGAAACCGTGGATCGCATCCAGGCCGCCCTGCCCGGCCTCGAAGCCATGCTGCCGGCCTCGGTGCAGGTCAAAGTGCTGGTCGACCGCACCCAGACCATTCGTGCCTCGCTGCATGAAGTGGAAGTCACCCTGCTGATTGCGATCATGCTGGTGGTGGCGGTGATGGCGCTGTTCCTGCGCCAGTGGTCGGCGACCCTGATCGTGTCCGCCGTGCTGGGTGTGTCGCTGGTCGCCAGTTTCGCCCTGATGTACATCATGGGTTTCAGCCTGAACAACCTGACGCTGGTGGCAATCGTGGTGGCCGTGGGGTTTGTGGTCGACGATGCGATTGTGGTGGTGGAAAACATTCACCGTCACCTGGAGGCCGGCGACGGCATGCGCGAGGCGGCGATCAAAGGTGCCGGCGAGATTGGATTTACCGTGGTCTCCATCAGCTTCTCGCTGGTGGCGGCGTTTATTCCGTTGCTGTTCATGGGCGGCGTGGTCGGGCGGCTGTTCAAGGAATTCGCGCTGACTGCCACCTCGACCATCATGATTTCGGTAGTGGTGTCGCTGACGCTGGCGCCAACCCTGGCCGCGTTGTTCATGCGCGCCCCGGTGCATAACGCCCACAGCAAACCCACGTTCGGCGAACGCTTGCTCGCAGGCTATGAAAAACTGCTGCGCCGCGCTCTCGCCCATCAGAAATTGATGATCGGTGTGTTCTGCCTGTCGCTGGGCCTGGCGATTGCCGGTTACATCTTTATCCCCAAGGGGTTCTTCCCGGTGCAGGACACCGGTTTTGTCCTTGGCACCACCGAAGCCGCCGCCGATATTTCCTACGGCGACATGGTGAAAAAACACTTGGCGATGGCCGAAATCGTCGCCGCAGACCCCGCGGTCGCGGCGTTTTCCCACTCCGTCGGTGTCTCGGGCAGTAACCAGACCATCGCCAACGGCCGCTTCTGGATTTCCCTGAAAAAACGCGCCGACCGCGACGTCTCGGCCAGCCAGTTCATCGACCGCATTCGTCCGCAACTGATGAAAGTCCCGGGCATCGTGCTCTACTTGCGCGCCGGCCAGGACATCAACCTTAGCTCCGGGCCGAGCCGCGCCCAGTACCAATACGTGCTCAAGAGCAACGACGGCGCGACCCTCAGCACCTGGACCCAGCGCCTGACGGAAAAACTGCGCGCGAACCCGGCGTTCCGCGACATTTCCAACGACCTGCAGCTGGGCGGCAGCATCACCCACATCACCATCGACCGCAGCGCCGCCGCGCGTTTCGGCCTGACCGCCAGTGATGTCGATGAAGCGCTGTACGACGCGTTCGGCCAGCGACAGATCAACGAATTCCAGACCCAGATCAACCAGTACAACGTGATTCTGGAGCTGGACACCAAGCAGCGCGGCAAGGCCGAAAGCCTCAATTATTTCTACCTGCGCTCGCCGCTGAGCGGGGAAATGGTGCCGCTTTCGGCGCTGGCGAAATTCGACGCACCAACGGTCGGCCCACTGTCCATCGCTCATGACGGCATGTTCCCGGCTGCCAACTTGTCGTTCAACCTCGCCCCCGGCGTGGCGTTGGGCGATGCGGTGATCATGCTCAACCAGGCCAAGGCCGAGATCGGCATGCCGGCGGCCATGAGCGGCAACTTCCAGGGCGCGGCGCAAGCGTTCCAGAGTTCGCTGGCCAGCCAGCCGTGGCTGATCCTGGCGGCTCTGGTGGCGGTGTACATCATTCTGGGCGTGCTCTACGAGAGCTTCGTGCATCCGCTGACCATCATCTCGACCCTGCCATCGGCGGGCCTCGGGGCGGTGATCATGCTGTGGATTTGCGGCCAGGACTTTTCGATCATGGCGTTGATCGGGCTGGTGCTGCTGATCGGGATCGTGAAGAAGAACGGCATCCTGATGATCGACTTTGCGCTGGAAGCCCAACGCAAGGGCGGCTTGCCGCCGGAAGAGGCGATCTATCAGGCCTGTATCACGCGGTTCCGGCCAATCATCATGACCACCCTCGCCGCCCTGCTCGGCGCGCTGCCACTGATGCTCGGCTACGGCACCGGCGCCGAACTGCGCCAGCCATTGGGCATCGCGGTGGTCGGCGGCTTGCTGGTGAGCCAGGCGCTGACGCTGTTCACCACTCCGGTCATATACTTGTGGCTGGAGCGGCTATTCCATAAGCCCAAACCCGCACCGATGCCGGCGCTGGCAACCACAGACTGAGGCGGGGTCATGCGCGTTCTGATTATCGAAGACGAAGAAAAAACCGCGGATTATCTGCACCGCGGCCTGACGGAACAGGGTTACACCGTGGACCTGGCGCGCGACGGCGTCGAAGGCCTGCACATGGCGCTGGAAAGCGACTATGCGGTGATCGTCCTCGACGTCATGCTGCCGGGCCTCGACGGCTTCGGCGTCCTGCGCGCGTTGCGTGCGCGCAAGCAAACCCCGGTGATCATGCTCACCGCCCGCGAGCGTGTGGAAGATCGCATCAAAGGCCTGCGCGACGGTGCCGACGATTACCTCGGCAAGCCGTTTTCCTTCCTGGAACTGGTGGCGCGCCTGCAAGCGCTGACCCGGCGCAGCGGCGGTCATGAACCGGTGCAAGTGAGCATCGCCGACCTGTGGATAGATTTGATCAGCCGTAAAGCCACCCGCGCCGGTACGCGTCTGGACCTGACCGCCAAGGAGTTCTCTCTGCTGAGCGTGCTGGCCCGTCGGCAGGGTGAAATTCTCTCGAAAACGGCGATTGCCGAGATGGTCTGGGACATCAATTTCGACAGTGACGCCAACGTCGTCGAAGTCGCGATCAAACGCCTGCGGGCCAAGCTCGACGGGCCGTTCGACGAAAAACTGCTGCACACGATCCGGGGCATGGGTTATGTGCTGGAGAGCCGCGGTGTCCAGTAATTCGATTGCCCTGCGCCTCAGCGGGATGTTCACGCTGGTGGCGCTTTTGGTGTTCCTGTTGATCGGCTGGGCCTTGTATCAACAGGTCGATAAAGGCTTGGGGCTGTTGCCCGAGGCTGAGCTGGACGCGCGCTACAGCGTGCTCGAATCCACGGTCGGGCGTTACGGCACGCCCGAGCATTGGGTGAAGATCAACAACAAGCTCAAGCTGCTCGGTGAAGAAGACAAGCGCATCAGTTTCTGGATCATCAGCGGCGATCCGCACTACGAATACGGCAACCTGACACCGCAGATACGCGCCTTTGCCGAAGGGCCGCTGGGGATGCGCGACATGACGTTGCCGGATCAGCCTTATCCGCTGAAAGTGCTGGTGAGCCAGTTCCCGGCCAAGGATCAACGACCGCCGCTGCGCTTCATGATCGGCATCGACACCGAGACGTTTCTGCAGACCCAGCATCATTTGCTGATCGCGCTGATCAGCCTGGCGATTGTCGGCGTGTTGCTGGCGTCGGCGCTGGGGTATTGGGTGGCGCGCATTGGTCTCAAACCATTGATCAAGTTGTCGCAGGAAGCCCAGCGCCTGGCGCCGCCGTTGCGTTCCGGGCGCTTGCGCCTGTCACCGTTGCCGCCGGAGCTAAATCAGTTCGTCAATTCCTTCAACTCGACCTTGGAGCGCGTCGAGCAGGCCTATTCACGCCTTGAGTCGTTCAACGCCGACGTCGCCCACGAATTGCGCTCGCCGCTGACCAATCTGATCGGCCAGACCCAGGTTGCGCTGACGCGTGGGCGCTCGGCGGAACACTACTTCGAAGTGCTGCAATCGAACCTTGAAGAGCTGGAACGGCTGCGTTCAATCATCAATGACATGTTGTTTCTGGCCAGCGCGGATCAGGGCAGCAAGGCAACCACACTGACCTCCACCTCACTGGCCGATGAAGTGGCGACAACGCTGGAGTATCTGGATTTCATCCTCGAAGACGCGCAGGTTCAGGTGCAGGTCAGTGGGGATGCGCAGGTGCGAATCGAGATTGCGCATCTGCGTCGGGCGTTGATCAATCTGCTGAGCAACGCGGTGCAGCACACCGGGCCTGGGCAAGTGATCGAGGTGCGGATCGAGGTTGAAGAGCATCAGGTGAGCATCGGGGTGGCGAACCCTGGATCGCCGATTGCCAGCGAGCATCTGCCTCGGTTGTTCGAGCGTTTCTATCGGGTGGATGCCTCGCGCAGCAACAGCGGCAACAACCACGGGCTGGGGTTGGCGATCGTCAAGGCGATTGCGTTGATGCATGGCGGGGATGTGTTTGTGCGCAGTGATCACGGCATGAACACCTTCGGCATCCACCTCCCGGTCTAAACCCTATGCACGCGGCCCCTGTAGCAGCTGCCGAGCAGCGCAAGGCTGCGTTCGGCGACGGAGTCGTCGTGAAATCAGGCGATGCGGTCTGTCAGATAGACCGCGTATTCAGGGTTTACGACGACTTCGTCGCCGAACGCAGCCTCGCGCTGCTCGGCAGCTGCTACACGTACTGCATCGTCCTGGCTATTGTTGCTTTTAACGCAACAGTCCTTTCATGAATCCGCTCTTTTTCCCCTCTCCGATCCCCCTTATCGTTGCCGCACCAAACAGCACTTGCCAAGCAAGAAGGTTTTAAAGATGTCCAACACTATGGGTATTGCCAGCGCTTTCGTTTTGTCCTCTTTGTTCCTGTCTCCGTTCGCCATGGCTGAAGAATCGCCAGCCTTCGTCGCGCAAAATGCCGCACGCGCCGCTGCGTATGAAGAGCATCAGAGCGAAATGACGGCCAAGGCTCAGGACGCTGCGCAAACCCCTCAAGCGTCCACGTCTGCCACCCGACCACAGGTTGAGAAAGATAGCTGACTCTGCGCATTCGCTTAGTTTCCCTCGACACTTTTCATTGGCTCTTCCCTTTGAAAAGTTGTCTTCAAAGCCGCTGCTATCAGCGGCTTTTTTTCGTTGTGGTTTAAACGCCGTTCGGTTCGTCTTCCCTAACAAGAAACATTTTGCACCTCAAGCATATGAAGTGCTTAGTTGACCCAAGGAGCTTTACCGCAAGTGCGTTTCCCTCTCCGCTTCACCCCGCTGTTCATTGCAATCGCTGCAACGATGACCCCCGCCGCCCACGCCGCCGACGAATCCAGCCACGAAGGTTTTGTGGAGGGTTCGAGCCTCAACCTCAATGCCCGCAACTACTACATGAACCGTAACCGCCTGCAGCAGGCGGACGACAACATCGAATGGGGCCAGGGTTTCCTCGGCATCTTTGAGTCGGGTTTCACCCAGGGCACCGTCGGCTTCGGCGTTGATGCCCACGCCATGCTCGGGCTCAAGCTCGACGGCGGTGGCGGCACGGATGGCTCAAGCATCCTGCCGATCAGCGATGGCAACGGCAAAGCGCCGGGGTCATTCTCGACGGCGGGCGGCACGCTGAAAATGCGCGCCTTTGATACCGAGTTGAAGGCCGGCGACCTGTTCCTCGCCAACCCGGTGATTGCCGGGGGCGAGACCCGCATGCTGCCGCAGACCTTTCGCGGCGTGAGCCTGACCAACCACAGCTTCGACGGTTTCCTGATCGAAGGGGGCCAGGCGAGCTTCACCAAACCGTACAACCAGAGCGGTCACACCCGCATCGGCACCTCCTACGGCAGCCTGGCTGACGGTGACGACAGTCAGCACCTGAACTGGGCCGGCGTGGCCTGGAGCGGTCTGCCGGGGTTGACCAGCAGCCTTTATGCGTCCGAACTCAAGGACATCTGGAACCAGTACTACTACGACCTGGATTACACCTACGCGCTGAATGACCTGGTCAGCCTCAACCCGGGCCTGCACTTCTATCACACGCAAGACACCGGCGATGCGCTGCTGGGCCACATCGACAACAACACCTACAGCCTGCATTTCACCGTCGGCGTGGGCTTTCACAGCGTTACGGCGGCGTATCAGCGGGTCAACGGCAACACGCCGTTCGACTACATCAGCCAGGGCGACAGCGTCTTCCTCGACAACTCCCAGCAGTATTCGGACTTCAACGGCCCGAACGAGCGCTCGTGGAAACTCAAGTACGCCTATGACTTCGCTGGCCTCGGGCTGCCCGGCCTGACCTCGGCGCTGTCGTACTCCCGGGGTGAACTGGACCTGACCCAAGTCGATCCGGACAGCCGCGGCTATGCCTCGTGGTACAGCGCCGACGGCAAACATGCCAAGCACTGGGAGCGCGACATTGATCTGAAGTACGTGGTCCAGGCTGGCGAGGCCAAGGACCTGGCGGTGCGCCTGCAATGGGCCACCAACCGTGGCGGCAATGGCTACGGCGCGCTGGATCAAGACACCGATGAATACCGGGTGATCGTCGACTACCCGCTCAATGTCTTCTAAGCTTCTCTAAGAAAAAGGCCAGCATGTTTTGCTGGCCTTTTTTTTATCCGGCATTTATACAAGCGCTCTGGACGCAACCGGTTTCTGGGACTCTGCCCGATTCTTGTAAGAAAACTTTCATAACGCCTTATTTGCAGAAGTCAGAACCATGAGTGTGAGCAGTGTGAAATCTCAAGATCCGATTGGCTCGACACGATCGGAGCGACTTCTGATTCTCGGCAGTGTGCTGTTGGTGATTGCGATACTCAGCATCGTCACCTTCCTGCTGATCCGTGAACGCGCCAACGCTGAACTGTCCGCCGCTCGCGCCGCCAACAACATCGTGCAATTGATCGACGCCGACGTGCTGCGCAATGTCGAACTCTATGATATTTCCCTGCTGGGTTTGATCGCCGCCTCCCAGCGAGAAGACCTTAAGAGCGTTTCTCCAGCCATTCGCCATATGGCCTATTTCGACCGCGCCACTGCCGCGCCGTACAAGGGCAACATTTTGTTGCTCGACAATAAGGGCGACGTGATCGCCGACTCGGCGTCGGTGGAGCCGAGGCAAGGCAACTACGCCGATCGCGAATACTTCAAGTCTCACGTGAACAACCCGGACCCGGGCATGTTCATCAGCCCCCCCTTCAGGGCCAGGTCGCCCGAGCAGGATTGGCGTATCAGTTTCAGTCGACGGCTGAGCGGCGCCCAGGGTGAGTTTCTGGGCGTGGCCGAAGCCGCCATGCGCTTGAGTTACTTCGATCAGTTGTTCAACAGTTTGAGCATCGGCCGCGACAGCACGGTCAATCTGATCAGCAAGAACGGGATTCTCCTGGCCCAGCAACCCCGTCTGGCCGAAGAGCTTATCGGCAAGGATTTCAGTAACCGCCCCAATTTCCAGCGCATCGTCAAAGAAGGCAACGGCAGCTTCACCAGTATGTCCGATCGATACCGTGACAAGCGCCTGTACACCTTTTCCAAGGTCGGGAATTTGCCGTTGATCGTCATCGTTGCGCTGTCCAGTGATGAAGTCTTTGCCGCCTGGAAGCGCACGGCGGTGGTGGTCAGCTCTGCAACCGTTGCCTTGTGCGTGAGCCTGCTGTGGCTGACGTGGTTGCTCCGCCGGGAACTGCGCCGGCGTCACCACGCCGAACATGAGTTGGCGCAACTGGCCGCCACCGATGCGTTGACGGGGCTGGCCAACCGCCGAACCCTGGATCAGGCCCTGCGTCATGAATGGTTTCGCGCCCAACGTTCCGGCATGCCGTTGTCGGTGTTGATGATCGACGCCGACCATTTCAAGGCGTTCAACGACCGCCACGGCCATCAGGCCGGCGACGAAGCGCTGCGCGCGTTGGCCAATGTCATCAGCGCCCACGTCCGACGACCGGCGGACCTGGCGGCCCGTTACGGCGGCGAGGAGTTTTCGGTGATCCTGGCGGAAACCGAACGCGCGGGTGCGCGGCAGATTGCCGAAAACATCCGCAAGGCGGTTGAGCAGTTGCCATGGGTTGAGGGTGCCGATTCGCCGATGACTGTCAGTATCGGGATCAGTACCTGGACGACAGCGAAAGATATCAGCCTGGAGAGTTTGCTGTTTGCGGCGGACAAGGCGTTGTATCAGGCGAAGGAAGGTGGGCGGAATCGGGTGGTCGCCACGGCTTGAAATCTGCGGTGTCGCCACTGGCCTCTTCGCGGGCAAGCCTCGCTCCTACAGGGGCACTCGGTCTACCGTAGGAGCGAGGCTTGCCCGCGATGGGGCCGGAACAAACACCACACCTCTTTCCCGCAGGCATAAAAAAAGGCCACCCGAAGGCAGCCTTTAAAAACTAGAGAGGTTTTTTTACTTACACGGCCGCAACGGGACGCATGTAAGAGATCGGTGCAGTGCTGGCGTCTTCGAAAGTCACGACTTCCCAAGCATCTGTCTGCTCAATCAACTTGCGCAGCAGCTGGTTGTTCAATGCATGTCCGGACTTGAAGCCCTTGAACTCACCAATCAGGCTATTGCCCAGCAGGTAGAGGTCACCAATTGCATCGAGGATCTTGTGCTTCACGAATTCGTCTTCATAGCGAAGGCCGTCTTCGTTCAGTACACCATCCGCGTCGACCACAATAGCGTTTTCAACGCTGCCGCCGAGTGCGAGGTTGTGCTTGCGCAGGTACTCGATGTCACTCATGAAACCAAAGGTACGGGCGCGGCTGACTTCTTTTACGAACGAAGTACTGGAAAAATCCACGCTTGCACTTTGTGTGCGGTCACGGAAAACCGGGTGATCGAAATCGATCTCGAAGCTCACTTTGAAACCTTCGAAAGGGACGAAAGTGGCGCGCTTGTCGCCGTCTTCCACTGTCACTTCCCGCAGGATCCGGATGAACTTCTTGGCGGCGTCCTGTTCTTCCAGGCCAGCCGACTGAATCAGAAATACGAAGGGTCCAGCGCTACCATCCATGATCGGGACTTCAGACGCGGAGAGCTCGACGTAGGCGTTATCGATGCCCAGGCCAGCCATGGCCGAGAGCAAGTGCTCCACCGTATCCACTTTGGTGTCACCACTGACCAATGTGGTCGACATCGTGGTTTCACCAACGTTTTCCGCGCGGGCAGGAATCTGCACGACCGGATCGAGGTCGGCACGAACAAACACAATGCCGGTGTCGATAGGTGCAGGCTTGAGGGTCAGGTAAACCTTCTCCCCGGAGTGCAGGCCTACACCTGTAGCACGGATAATATTTTTCAGTGTGCGTTGTTTAATCATGGCTTGGGCCGCTTCAGCGCAAATTGCGAACTGGTATCAACAAAGGCTGGCGATAATAGCAGACCAGACCTTTGCTGAACACCAATCACCTTCATAGCCCTGATACATTCCATCAATCAGCCTGACGACGCAGGAAAGCCGGGATGTCCAGGTAGTCCAGATCATCTTGCGGATTCATCTTCGCGGCAGTCGCAGCACCGGCCTGAGCCTGGTTGCGCATGACGGTCGGACGGTCCAGGTCACGGTAGTTTACCGCCGGTTGTTCCTGACGAGCGGGCGCCGATTGTTGCGGCTGGGAGGCCATGGAGGTGTGAACGGTGTTGTCGATGACCTTCACAGGCTTCTCGATTTTCGCGCCCAGACCGGTGGCAACCACAGTCACGTGCAGCTCGTCGCGCATGTCCGGATCGATAACGGTACCGACCTTGACCATCGCGTGCTCGGAAGCGAAGGCTTCGATGATGCTACCCACGTCGGAGTACTCACCCAGGGACAGGTCAGGACCGGCGGTGATGTTCACCAGGATGCCGCGTGCACCTTGCAGGTTCACGTCTTCGAGCAATGGGTTGCGAATGGCCGCTTCGGTGGCCTCACGTGCACGGTTCGGACCGCTGGCGCAGCCAGTGCCCATCATCGCCATGCCCATTTCGCTCATCACGGTGCGTACGTCGGCAAAGTCGACGTTGATCATGCCCGGACGCTTGATGATGTCGGAGATACCGCGAACGGCACCGGCCAATACATCGTCGGCCTTGGCGAATGCGGACAGCAGGCTTGCGTCCTTGCCAAGGATGGTCAGCAGCTTCTCGTTGGGAATGGTGATCAACGAGTCGACGCTTTCAGACAGCAGACGGATACCTTCGTCGGCGATCTGCATGCGCTTGCGGCCTTCGAACGGGAACGGACGAGTCACCACCGCAACGGTGAGGATCCCCATTTCCTTGGCCACTTCAGCAATGATTGGCGCAGCACCGGTACCGGTACCACCGCCCATGCCTGTGGTGATGAACACCATATTGGTGCCCTGCAGGACTTCGGCAATGCGCTCGCGATCTTCGAGAGCGGCCTGACGACCTACTTCAGGGTTGGCGCCGGCGCCCAGACCTTTGGTCACACCGGTACCGAGTTGCAGGATGGTCCGCGCGCCGATGGATTTCAGCGCCTGGGCATCAGTGTTGGCGCAGATGAATTCAACGCCTTCAATGTTGCTCTTGACCATGTGGTTGACAGCGTTGCCGCCGCCTCCGCCAACACCGATAACTTTAATTACCGGGCTTGCGGGGATGTTGTCTACGAGTTCGAACATTTTCCCTCTCCTTTACGTTCTCTAGTTTTTTCGCCTACTGCGTGTAGCTACAACGGTGCTGCGGTAAATCTTTAGAAGTTGCCTTGTACCCAGCTCTTGATGCGATCGAGCAAGGCGGCTTTCGGTTCTTCATTGCTGTAGCTGTCGCGGCTGCTGATGCCCGAAAACGAAATCCCGTCGGACTGCTTCTGCAGGCCGTACATCAACAAGCCAACGCCAGTGGAATAAATCGGGTTGCGCACCACGTCATCCAGGCCCTTGACGCCATGGGGCACGCCCAGGCGGACCGGCATGTGGAAGATCTCTTCGGCCAGTTCGACCGCGCCTTCCATTTTCGACGTACCGCCGGTCAGCACGATGCCGGCCGGAATCAGGTCTTCGTAGCCGCTGCGACGCAGTTCGGCCTGGATCAGCGTGAACAGCTCGTCGTAACGCGGCTCGACCACTTCGGCCAGGGCCTGACGGGACAGCTCGCGCGGTGGACGATCGCCAACGCTTGGGACCTTGATGGTTTCACCGGCACCGGCCAGTTTGGCCAGGGCGCAGGCGTAGCGAATCTTGATTTCTTCGGCGTACTGGGTCGGGGTGCGCAACGCCATGGCGATGTCGTTGGTCACCTGATCGCCCGCAATCGGGATCACCGCGGTGTGACGGATCGCGCCTTCGGTGAAGATCGCGATGTCGGTGGTGCCGCCGCCGATGTCCACCAGGCACACGCCCAGCTCTTTCTCGTCGTCGGTCAGGACCGAGTAGGCCGAAGCCAGTTGCTCGAGAATGATGTCGTCGATTTCCAGACCGCAGCGGCGCACGCATTTTTCAATGTTCTGTGCGGCGTTGACGGCGCAGGTGACCACGTGAACCTTGGCTTCCAGACGCACGCCCGACATGCCCAGCGGCTCACGAACGCCTTCCTGGTTATCGATCACGTAATCCTGCGGCAGGGTGTGCAGCACGCGCTGGTCAGCCGGGATCGCCACGGCCTGGGCGGCGTCGAGGACGCGCTCAAGGTCGGCGGAGCTGACTTCGCGATCACGAATCGCCACGATGCCGTGGGAGTTCAGGCTGCGGATATGATTGCCCGCCACGCCGACGAACGCCGAGTGGATCCGGCAACCGGCCATCAGCTGCGCTTCTTCGATCGCGCGCTGGATCGATTGCACGGTGGACTCGATGTTCACCACCACGCCTTTCTTCAGGCCACGGGACGGATGAGTGCCGATCCCGACGATTTCGAGCGTGCCGTCGTCCGAGACCTCGCCGACCAGCGCCACCACCTTGGAGGTGCCGATATCGAGACCGACGATCATTTTGCCGCTTTGCACGTTTGCCATGGGTCCTGCCTCTTCTTAATTCTTCGCGACAGCGGGTTGGGCTGTCGTGGGCGCTACAGGTTCCCGCCAGCCAACAGCGAGGCCGTTGGCGTAGCGCAGATCGATGCGCGCAATGTTCGTAATCTGTTCTTTAAGCGTCTTGTCGTAGATGGCAATGAAGCGGCGCATCTTTTCCACCAGCTTGCCGCGTCCCAGCAGCAGTTCGATCCCCGGGCCCGCGCTGCCGGCGCCGGTGGTCAGGAACCAGCTGCCTCGTTCACGCAACTCCAGGCGTGCAATCGAGAAGCCCATCGGCCTGAGCATCTGGCTCAGCACCTGGTATTGCTGCATCACCTGCTGTTGTGCCCGTTGTGGGCCGAACAGCTGTGGCAAGTGTTCGTAGTTCGCCAGCTCACGCGGGGTGAACGCCTGCCCCTGGTTGTTCAACAGCGATTCATCGCCCCAACGGGCCACCGGCAGTTGTTCTTCCAGGCGGATCACCACTTGATCCGGCCACACCCTGCGCACTTCGGCGTGGGCAATCCATGGCATCGTTTCAAGCTCGGTGCGCATGCTCTCCAGGTCGATGGTGAAGAAGCTTGACGCCACGTACGGGGCGATCCGCTGCTGCACCGCTTGCTGGCTGATGTAACTCAAGTCGCCCTGCACCGCGATTTTGGTGATCGGCCGGTCGGCGTACGGCAGCAAACGCTGTGCGCCTTCGTAAGTGCCGAACCCCAGCGCCACCAACAGCACCGGCCAGAACAGGCTTTTCAGAAAGCCAAAATTGGCTTTCGGCAGGCGCGCAGACATCGGCTCTTTGGCCACCATTCGGCTGGCACCCCGAGGCACCGGCTTGCGGCCGGGTGCTGGAGGGGGCTGATGTCTCAGCTGTGCGCCTTGCATGGTCTTAACCTCGAGGCTCGTTGTTGCCGGCAATGCTGGCGGCCAAAATCGCCAGAACCAGTTGCTGGAAATCCAGACCGGCAGCACGGGCCGCCATCGGCACCAGGCTGTGATCAGTCATGCCCGGAGCGGTGTTGACTTCGAGGAACCAGAACTGCCCGTCGGCGTCCTGCATCACGTCTGCCCTGCCCCAACCGGCGATACCCAGCGCCTCACAGGCTTTCGCCGTGAGGTCCATCAGTTCTTTTTCTTTGTTGCTGTCCAGGCCACACGGGATCCGGTACTGGGTATCGGAAGCCACGTACTTGGCGTCGTAGTCGTAGAAGCTGTGCGTCGTGCCCAGGGCAATCGGTGGCAACACCTGGTCACGCAGGGTGGCGATGGTGAACTCAGGACCTTGAATCCATTGCTCGACCAACACTTGCGAATCGTAGGTACTGGCCGCTTTCCAGGCGTCGATCAATTCCGACGCGGAGGTCACTTTGGCCATCCCGATACTTGAACCTTCATGGGCCGGTTTGACGATCAAAGGGAAGCCCAGTTCCGTCGCTGCCGAAATACAATCAGCCTCGGAGCTCAGTACAGCGTGACGTGGCGTCGGAATGCCCAGGCTGTGCCAGACCTGTTTGGTCCTCAGCTTGTCCATGGCCAGCGCCGAAGCCAGAATGCCGCTGCCGGTGTACGGAATACCCAGGCATTCAAGCAGGCCCTGCATGCTGCCGTCTTCACCGCCACGACCGTGGAGGATGACGAAGGCGCGGTCGATCTTTTCGTTCAGCAAACGCTGCAGAAGGTCATCGCCCACATCGAGGCCGAACGCGTCCACACCAGCACTCAGCAGCGCGTCGAGGACAGCGTTACCGGACTTCAGGGACACTTCACGCTCGGCACTCTTGCCGCCGAACAGCACGGCGACGCGGCCGAAGTCTTTCGGCGCGATTGTGGAGACGAGGTTGACGTAAGCAGCAGTCATTTCAATTTCCCCGCAGTCGGCGCGGCCACAGCACCCGCGAATAGCGGACTGGCCAACAGTTTCGGGGCAAGACCACCGATATCACCGGCGCCCTGGCACAGCAGGATGTCGCCGGCACGCAGCAGCGGTTTGACCAGCGGCGCGAGGTCGACACCACGCTCGATGTAGATCGGGTCGAGCTGACCACGCTGACGGATGCTGTTGCACAGCTTGCGGCTGTCGGCGCCCGGGATCGGTTCTTCACCGGCCGGGTAGACTTCCATCAGCAGCAAGACGTTGGCGTCGGCCAGTACATTGACGAAATCGTCGTACAGGTCGCGGGTGCGGCTGTAACGGTGCGGCTGGTACACCATCACCAGACGGCGCTCCGGCCAGCCACCCCGTACGGCTTTGATCACCGCCGCGACTTCGGTCGGGTGGTGACCGTAGTCGTCGACCAGCATCACGTTGCCGCCGTCTACCGGCAGTTCGCCGTAGACCTGGAAGCGACGGCCGACACCCTGGAAGCCGGACAGGCCCTGAACGATGGCTTCATCGCTGACGCCTTCGTCGGTGGCGATGCAGATGGTCGCCAGCGCATTCAATACGTTGTGGTTACCCGGCATGTTCACCGAGACATCCAGCGGCTCGCGATCAGGGCGCAGCACGGTGAAGAAGGTCTGCATGCCTTGCTGGCGCACATTGATGGCGCGCACGTCGCAGTCATCGCCGAAGCCATAAGTGACCGTCGGGCGTTTCACCAGCGGCAGGATTTCACGCACCACCGGATCGTCCAGGCACACCACCGCCAGACCGTAGAACGGCAGGTTGTGCAGGAACTCGACGAAGGTTTTCTTCAGTTTGTTGAAGTCACCGTCGTAGGTCGCCATGTGGTCGGCGTCGATGTTGGTGACCACGGCCACCAGCGGCTGCAAGTGCAGGAAACTGGCATCGCTTTCATCGGCTTCGGCAATCAGGTAGCGGCTGGTGCCGAGCTGGGCATTGGTGCCCGCAGCGTTCAGTCGGCCACCGATGACGAACGTCGGGTCCAGGCCACCGGCCGCGAACACCGAAGCGATCAGGCTGGTGGTGGTGGTTTTGCCGTGCGTACCGGCGACGGCGATGCCGTGGCGATAACGCATCAGCTCAGCGAGCATTTCGGCGCGCGGCACCACAGGGATGCGGCGTTCCAGAGCAGTCGCGACTTCCGGGTTGGAGGTGTTCACGGCGCTCGACACCACCAGCACGTCAGCAGAGGCAGCGTTTTCGGCACGGTGGCCGATAAAGATTTGCGCCCCAAAGGACTCGAGACGCTCGGTCACTGGAGAGGCTTTCAGGTCGGAGCCGGACACTTCATAGCCCAGGTTCAGCAACACTTCGGCGATACCGCACATGCCCACGCCGCCGATGCCGACGAAGTGGATGCGACGGATGCGGCGCATTTCCGGTTGCTTCATGGCTTTCTGTTTCTCAACCATGGGCCACCTCCAGACAGGTATCGACCACGTTACGGGTTGCATCGGGTTTGGCCAGGCGGCGTGCCGCAGTGGCCATGTCGTTGAGTCGTTGTGGTTGCATCAGGACCTCTGTCAGGCGCGCGGCAAGATCCGCTGCGCCAGTCGTTCTTTGCGGCATCAGGAAGGCAGCGCCTTCACGGGCCAAATAATCGGCGTTGCGGGTCTGGTGATCGTCGATCGCGTGGGGCAAAGGCACCAGCACCGAGGGCAGACCGGCGGCAGCCAGTTCACTGATGGTCAATGCGCCTGCGCGGCACACCACCAGGTCGGCCCAGCCATAGGCTTGGGCCATGTCTTTGATGAAAGGCTGCACTTGCGCCTCGACGCCAGCCGCGCGGTAGCGCTCTGCAGTCACTTCATCGTGGTTTTTGCCGGCCTGATGAAACACTTCCGGGCGCAGGTCGGGGGCGACTTGCGACAGGGCTTCAGGCAGCAACTTGTTCAACGGCTCTGCGCCCAGGCTTCCGCCCAGGATCAGCAAACGCGCCTTGCGACCCGCCAGGGCGGGGCGCTGTGTTTCGAGGAACAGCTCGGTGCGCACCGGGTTACCGGTGGTCCGACGGCTGTCCGACAGGGTAAAGGTGTCAGGGAACGCTTCACAGACTCGGGCGGCCAACGGCACCAGCAACCGATTGGCGGTACCGGCCACGGCGTTCTGCTCATGAACGATCACCGGCACGCCGGCCAGTTTGGCTGCAACGCCGCCAGGACCAGTCACGAAACCACCGAAGCCGACCACGCACACCGGCCGCAGCTGACGAATGATCGCCCGCGCCTGCCAGACCGACTTGAGCACCATGAACGGCGCCTTGAGCAGGGACAACTTGCCCTTGCCGCGCAAACCGGTGGCATTGATCCGATGCAGCTCGATACCGGCCATCGGCACCAGGTCGTTTTCGATGCCGCGCGGCGTTCCGAGCCAGTGCACGGTGTAACCGCGGGCCTGGAATTCGCGGGCGCACGCCAGCGCCGGGAACACGTGGCCACCGGTGCCGCCCGCCATGATCAAGACGTTAGCGCCCATGGGTCGGCTCCTCGGCGAAGTCGCTCTCATGGAACTCCATCTCTTCGCTGCCCAGGTGGGTTCGACTCTCCCACTCGATGCGCAACAACAAGCCGAGACAGGCACCGCAGATCACCAACGAACTGCCGCCATAACTGAGGAACGGCAGGGTCAGGCCTTTGGTCGGCAGCAAGCCGACGTTCACCCCGATGTTGATCAGGAACTGGCCGATCCACAGGAACGACAAGCCGTACGCAATGTAGGCGGCGAAGAATTGCTTGGCCTTCTCGGCCCAATAACCGATGTACATGCCACGCACGCACACAAAGACGAACAACGCGACCGTGCACAAGGAACCCACGGCACCCAGCTCTTCAGCGAGGACCGAGAACACGAAGTCGGTGTGGGCTTCCGGCAGGTAAAACTGTTTCTGCACGCTGTTGCCCAGGCCAACACCCAGCCATTCGCCGCGACCGAACGCGATCAAGGCTTGCGACAACTGATAGCCGGCACCGAACTGGTCGGCCCACGGATCGGCAAAGTTGGTCAGACGCGCCATTCGATACGGCTGCACTTGAATCAACAGCACCACTGCCCCGACCGCCAGGACCACCATCAAGGAAAACCGGAACAGCCCGACCCCACCGAGGAACAGCATCGCCGCCGCCGCACCCATCATGACCACGGTGGCGCCGAAGTCTGGCTCCATCAGCAACAGACCGGCCATGGGCAGCAGAACGATGAACGGCTTGAAGAAGCCCATCCAGCTTTCGCGCACTTCTTTCTGGCGACGCACCAGGTAACCGGCGAGGTAGATCACCACGAACACCTTGGCGATCTCGGACGGCTGGACGTTGAAGAAACTGAAGCCGATCCAGCGCATCGAACCGTTCACTTCACGGCCGATGCCCGGGATGATCACCATCACCAGCAAGCCGAACGCACCAATCAGCATCAGCCAGCCCAGGCGTTGCCAGGTGGCGATCGGAATCATCATGGTGACAACGCAGGCACCCAGGCCCAGCACGATGTAGATCAGGTGGCGAATCATGTAGTACAGGGCACTGCCCGACTGCACGGCCGCTACTTCGGTCGAGGCCGAGGCGATCATGACCAGCCCGAGGCCGATCAAGGCCAGGCAACCGGCGAGCATCGGGAAGTCGAGGTCGATGCCGCGCCCGGTGATGATCGGCGACGGATAAGGCTTGATGATATTGAGCAGGCTCATGCCAGTTCCTCCACGGCGCGGACGAACTGATGACCACGGTCTTCGTAATTCTTGAACATGTCGAAACTGGCGCAGGCAGGCGACAACAGCACCACGTCGCCCGGTTGCGCAACGGCGCGGCATTGTTCCACCGCTTCGACCAGAGAACCGACGCGGATCAGCGGCACGGCGTCGCCAATGGCCTCGCCGATCTTGTCGGAGTCGCGGCCCATCAGGATCACGGCACGGCAGTTGGCCGCCACCGGATCACGCAGATCATTGAACTCGGCACCTTTGCCGTCGCCACCGGCGATCAGCACGACCTTGCCGTCGATGTCCGCGCCCAGCCCTTCGATGGCGGCCAGTGCGGCGCCGACGTTGGTGGCTTTGGAATCGTTGTAGTAGCTCACGCCATCCAGGTCACGGACCCATTGGCAGCGATGTTCGAGGCCAGCGAAAGTACGCAGGCTCGAGAGCATGGCGTCGAACGGCAGGCCGACAGCGTGGCCCAGTGCCAGGGCCGCCAGGGCGTTGGACTGGTTGTGGGCGCCACGAATCTTCAACTCGCGGACCGGCATCAGGTTCTGGAATTCGAAAGCGAGGTATTTCTCGCCGTCTTCTTCGCGGATACCGAAGGCCTTGAAATCGGGCTTGCTCAAACCGAAGGTCCAGCACGGCTGGCCCTCGCCCATCAGCGGACGGCTCAGGGCATCCTGACGGTTGACCACAAACTGCTTCGCACCACGGAAGATCCGGTGCTTGGCCAGGTGATAGGCCGGCAGACCGCTGTAGCGGTCCATGTGGTCTTCGCTGACGTTGAGTACGGTCGCCACTTCGGCGTTGAGTTGATCGGTAGTTTCGAGCTGGAAGCTCGACAACTCCATCACGTACAACTCGACGTCGTCGTCGAGCAAGTCCAGCGCTGGCGTTCCGAGGTTGCCACCGACAGCGACACGCTTGCCCGCGGCCACAGCCATCTCGCCGACCAGGGTGGTGACGGTGCTTTTCGCGTTGGAACCGCTGATGGCGACGATCGGCGCCTTCGCGTTACGCGCGAACAGCTCGATGTCGCCGGACAATTTCACGCCTCGGGCGGCGGCAGCCTGCAGGGCCGGGGTCGCCAGCGCCAGGCCGGGGCTCACGTAGAGCTCGTCGGCACGGCACAGGAATTCGACGTCCAGCTCGCCACAACGCACTTCCACGTGCGGATAGTCACGCTTGAGCGTGGCCAGTTCCGGTGGATTTTCCCGCGTATCGGCCACAGCAAACGACGTGCCCCGGTTCGCCAGGAAGCGAACCAGGGACATGCCGCTCTTGCCGAGGCCGACAACGATGCGGAAGTGGTCAGAAGCGATCAGAGACACTCGTTCTACCTCAGCTTCAGGGTGGCAAGGCCGACCAGTACGAGAATCACGGTGATGATCCAGAATCGGACGATCACGCGTGGCTCAGGCCAGCCCTTGAGTTCAAAGTGGTGGTGAATCGGTGCCATGCGGAATACGCGGCGACCGGTCAGTTTGAAAGAAGCAACCTGGATAACCACGGACAGGGTTTCCATCACGAACACGCCGCCCATGATGAACAGGACGATTTCCTGACGGACAATCACCGCGATGGTGCCAAGCGCAGCGCCCAGCGCCAGTGCGCCGACGTCGCCCATGAAGACTTGTGCCGGATAGGTGTTGAACCAGAGGAACCCGAGGCCCGCACCGATCAACGCACCGCAGAACACGATCAACTCACCGGCACCCGGCACGTATGGAATCAGCAGGTATTCGGCGAACTTCACGTTACCGGACAGGTAGCAGAAGATCCCCAGGCCGCCGCCGACCATCACCGTCGGCATGATCGCCAGACCGTCGAGGCCATCGGTCAGGTTGACCGCGTTGCTCGAGCCGACAATCACGAAATAGGTCAGAACGACAAAGCCTATGCCCAGCGGAATGCTGTAGTCCTTGAGCATCGGCAGGATCAGGGTGGTTTCCACCGGCGTCGCAGCGGTCATATAAAGGAAGATCGCCGCGCCGAGGCCGAACACCGACTGCCAGAAATACTTCCAGCGGCTCGGCAAGCCTTTGGAGTTTTTCTCGATCACTTTGCGGTAGTCGTCGACCCAACCGATGGCGCCGAACAGCAACGTCACCAGCAACACGGTCCAGACATAACGGTTGCTCAGGTCAGCCCATAGCAAGGTGCTGACACCGATGGACGACAGAATCAGTGCGCCGCCCATGGTCGGGGTGCCCGACTTGGACAGGTGCGATTGCGGACCGTCGTTGCGAACGGATTGACCGATCTGACGGTTCTGCAAAGTGCGGATCATCCACGGGCCATAGCACAGCGACAAAACCAGCGCGGTCAGCACACCGAGGATCCCGCGCAGGGTCAGGTACTGAAAGACCGCGAAGCCTTTGTAGAACTGTTGCAGATACTCCGCTAGCAGCAGCAGCATTAATGTTTCTCCAGGCTGGACCCGCACAAAGCGGCGACGATGTTTTCCATCGCAGCGCTGCGCGAGCCCTTGATCAAAATGGTGGTGTTGGTGTCTTGCTCGGCGCCCAGGGCCTTGATCAGTTCAGCCTGAGTGCTGAAGTGAAAGGCCTGTGGACCGAAAGCGTTCACGGCGTGAGCCATCAGTGGCCCGACAGCGTAAAGCGCGGAAACCTTGCCGCGGGCGTACTCGCCCACATCGCGGTGCCCCTGCTCCGCCCAATCGCCCAATTCGCCGATATCCCCGAGCACCAGAACGGTGCGGCCGGAAAAGCCGGCGAGTATATCAACGGCGGCGCACATGGAGGTGGGGTTCGCGTTGTACGTGTCATCGATCACGCGCATGCCATTGCTGGCCAGTTGCGCAACGGTGCGCCCCTTGACCGGTTGCACGGCACCGAGGCCGGTGGCGATGCCGAACAGCGACACGCCCAGGGCATGCGCGGCAGCCGCGGCGGCCATGGCATTGGCGACGTTATGGGTGCCGAGCAGGTTCAATTGAACGCGCTCCACACCTTCAGGACTGTGCAGGTTGAAGGCCGGGCAGCCGCGCGCATCGCGATCCAGGTCGCTGGCGTAGAAGTCGGCGCTTGGGTTGTTCAGGGCGAAAGTCAGCACTTTGCGGCCGCCGGCACGAGCCTTCCAGATGCCGAACGCCTTGTCGTCAAGATTGAGAACGGCGACGCCATCGGCATCCAGCCCTTCAATGATCTCGCCCTTGGCTTCAACGATTTTGTCCGGCCCGCCGAACTCGCCGACGTGGGCGGTCCCGGCATTGTTGAGCACGGCGACATGCGGTTTGGTCATGGCGACGGTGTAGGCAATTTCGCCGAGACGCGAAGCACCGAGTTCGATCACGGCGGAGGTGTGTTCCGGCGCGAGTTCGAGCAGGGTCAGCGGCACGCCGAGATCGTTGTTCAGGTTGCCGCGGGTCGCCAGAACCAGACCGCGGGTGCGCAAAATGCTCGCGAGCATTTCCTTGACCGTGGTTTTACCGCTGGAACCGGTGATCGCCGCGACAGGGTTGGTAAACGCTGCACGGTTCATCGCGCCCAGTTGGCCTAGGGCCTGGCGGGTGTCCTTGACCAGCAATTGCGGCAATGCGCTGTCGGCGACTTCGCGCTCGACCAGTGCGGCGACCGCGCCTTTGCTGGCCACGTCGTTCAAATAATCATGACCGTCGAAACGCGGGCCGGTCAGGGCAATAAACAGCTGGCCCGGTTTGATCGCGCGGCTGTCGATGCTGACACCATCGAAGGTGGCATCAGTCGAGATCAATCGTGCATTCAGTGCGCCGGTCAGCTCGCTCAGTTTCATGGCTTTAAGCATGGGCCACCTCCCACGCGGTCAAGGCGTGATCAGCCTCGACCAGATCGGAGAAAGCGTGACGCTCGCCGTTGATTTCCTGATAGTCCTCGTGACCTTTACCGGCCAGGACAATCACGTCATCCGCCGAGGCGCTGGCGATCAACTGGGCAATCGCCTGGCCACGGCCGGCGACGAAGGTGACTTTATCCACAGCGGTAAAACCGGCGCGAATGTCATCGAAAATCAGCGAAGGGTCTTCGGTGCGCGGGTTGTCATCGGTGACCAGCACGCCGTCGGCCAGACGCTCGACCACTTCAGCCATCAGCGGACGCTTGCCACGATCGCGATCACCGCCGCAACCGAACAGGCACAGCAAACGGCCTTTGGCGTGAGGACGCAGGGCCATCAAGACTTTTTCCAGCGCATCCGGGGTGTGGGCGTAATCGACCACCACCAGCGGCTGGGTGCCACCGCCGAGACGCTGCATGCGACCGGCCGGGCCTTCGAGTTTCGGCAGGACCTTGAGAATTTCATCCAGCGCGTAGTCCAGGCCGAGCAAGGCACCGACCGCAGCCAGCACGTTGCTCAGGTTGAAACGGCCGAGCAAAGTGCTGCGCAAATGGTGTTCGCCCTGAGGCGTGACCAGCGTAGCCCGCACGCCTTCGTCGTCGAACTGCGCTTCACGGCAATACAGGTAGGCGCTGGCATCTTCCAGGCTGTAGGTGATCAGGCGCGACTCACGTTTGTCCGCAGCCAGTTGGCGGCCGAACTCGTCGTCGAGGTTGATCACCCGGCACTTCAAATCGTTCCAGGCAAACAGCTTGGCCTTGGCTTCGCCATAGGCTTGCATGGTGCCGTGGTAATCGAGGTGATCGCGCGACAGGTTGGTCATCACCGCCACATCGAACGCCAACGCGGTCACGCGGCCTTGATCCAGACCGTGGGAAGACACTTCCATCGCAACGGCTTTGGCGCCGGCCTTTTTCAGGTCAGCCAAGGTCGCTTGCACGGCGATCGGGTTCGGCGTGGTGTGCAGGCCGCTTTCCAGCGCGCCGTAGAAACCGGTGCCCAGGGTGCCAACGATGCCGCAATGTTGGCCAAGCAAATCCAGCGCTTGCGCAACCAGTTGCGTGACGCTGGTCTTGCCGTTGGTGCCGGTCACACCGACCAGGTTCAGGTGTCGGCTCGGGTCGCCATAAAAGCGACCGGCGATGTCCGACAGCTGCGCCGCCAGGCCTTTGACCGGAATCAGCGGTACGTCGGTGATCGGCAACACGGTAGCGCCTTCGACTTCATAAGCCACGGCAGCAGCGCCGCGCTGCAAGGCGTCGGCGATGTGCGCCCGCCCGTCGAACTTGCCACCAGGAACGGCGAGAAACAGATCGCCAGCTCGCACATTGCGGCTGTCCAGGGTCAGTTCGCGGATCAACAGATCGCGGCCGGCGTGGGCGAAAATCTTGTTCAGGCTCAAAGACATTAGCCGCGCCCTCCATTGGCTTTCAGTGGAACGACCGGTGTGGCGTTAGCGGTTTGCGTCGGTGGCAGGTTATCCGGGGTGATGTTCATCAGGCGCAGCGTCCCGGACATCACTTTGCTGAATACCGGCGCCGAAACCAGACCACCGAAGTAACCGGCCTTGGTCGGTTCATCGATCACCACCACGATTGCGTAACGCGGATCGCTCATCGGGCCGAAACCGGCGAACAGCGAGCGATAGGAATTCTCGGCGTAGCCTTTGGTGCCGACCGACGTTTTACGTGCAGTACCGGACTTGCCGCCCACGTGATACGCCGGCACCTGCGCACGGAATACACCGCGCGGGGCCTCGATCACTTGGGTCAGCATGGTCTGCATGGTTTTCGCGACGGCTTCCGGCAGCACTTGCGTGGTTTGCGGCGCCTTGTCGGTCTTGATCAGGGTCAACGGCGCGAGTCGACCATTGTTGGCCAGGGCCGAGAAGGCGTGGACCAACTGGATCGCGGTGACGGAAATACCGTAGCCGTAAGACAGCGTCGCGGTTTCAGCCTTGCGCCATTCGCGGTAGTTCGGCAGGTTGCCGACGCGCTCGCCAGGGAAGCCGAGGCCGGTGTCCTGGCCGAGGCCGACTTTCTGCGCGAGGCGGAAGATGGTTTCGCCGCCGATATCGAACGCGACCTTACTCATGCCGACGTTACTGGAATTGATCAGGATGCCGGTCAGGTCGAGTACAGGGCCTTCGGACTTGGACACGTCCTTGATGGTGTACTTACCAATCTGCAAGGTGCCCGGGTACACCTCGACGGTGTCACTCGGTTTCCAGCGCCCGGTTTCGATCGCGGCGCTCATGGAAATGGCTTTCATGGTCGAACCCGGCTCGAACACGTCGATCATGGCGCGGTTGCGCATCATCGCCGGTTGCAGGTTGCGACGGTTGTTCGGGTTGTAGGTCGGCTGGTTGACCATGGCGAGGATCTCGCCGGTCTTCACGTCCATGATCACCAGGCTGCCGGCCTTGGCGCCGTTCTCGATGATCGCGTTACGCAGCTCGCGGTTGGCCAGGTATTGCAGGCGCAGGTCAATGGACAACGCCAAGGGCTTGCCGGCCTTGGCGTTTTTAGTGACCTGGACATCCTTGATAAGTCGGCCACGCCGATCCTTGATGACCTGCCGCTTGCCAGGGACCCCGGCCAGCCATTCGTCGTAGGCCAGTTCGACCCCTTCACGTCCGTGGTCATCGATGTCGGTAAAGCCGACCATGTGCGCGGTGACTTCACCGGCCGGGTAGAAACGCCGGAACTCTTCGATGCCGTAGACGCCCGGCACTTTCAGGTCGAGTACAGACTGGCCCTGCTCGGGGGTCAGCCCGCGCACCAGGTAGATGAATTCTTTGTTGGCCTGGGCTTCGAGACGTTCGGCCAGGGCTTTAGGGTCTTGGCCCAGCGCGGCTGCCAGTGCAGGCCATTTCTCTTTGGCCAGCTGCATTTCCTTGGCGTTCGCCCACAGCGTGGTGACCGGGGTACTCACGGCCAAAGGCTCGCCGTTACGGTCGGTGATCAGACCACGGTGAGCCGGAATCGGAATGTGACGAACGCTGCGCGCATCGCCCTGGCCTTTCAGGAAGGCACGGTCGACGACTTGCAGGTCGATAATGCGCCAGCAAATAGCCGCGACCATGACACCGAGCAAGCCCAGCACCAGGCGGAAACGCCATGGGAACAGTGCGCCTTCGAGTTTCATCATGGCGCCACCATCTGCACTTCAGCGGCGCCGGGAATGCGCATCTTCAGTTGCTCGGTGGCCAGGACTTCGATACGGCTGTGCGCGGTCCAGGTGCTCTGCTCGAGAATCAACCGGCCCCACTCCGCCTGCGCCTTGTCGCGCACGCTCAATTCGGCATACAGCGAGTTCAGCAACTGCCGGTTCCAGTGGGCGCTGTACGACACGCCGATGGCCGACACGAGCACAGCCAGAAACAGCAGCAGCATGAAAAAGCTGCCGCCGGGCAGTGGCTTGGCGAAAAGCTTGCTCACCGCAACTTCTCCGCGACGCGCATGACGGCGCTACGGGAACGTGGGTTGGCTTTGAGTTCGGCGTCGGAGGCCGTCTGCGCTTTGCCATGGACTTTGATGATCGGTTCGAAAGCAACGTGACGGACCGGCAGGTTGCGCGGCAGGTTGTCGGCTTCGCCTTTCACCAGTTTGCGCATGAACAGTTTGACGATACGGTCTTCCAGCGAGTGGAAGCTGATGACGACCAGACGGCCGCCCACTTCCAGGCATTCCAGTGCGGCTTCGAGGCCGGCTTCCAGATCACCCAGTTCGTTGTTGACGTGAATACGCAGGCCCTGGAACGCACGGGTGGCCGGGTTCTTGCCCTTTTCCCATGCCGGGTTGGCGACTTTCAGGACTTCAGCCAGGTCGGCTGTGCGCTCGAACGGCTTGATGTCGCGGCGCTCGGCCACGGCACGGGCCATGCGGCCGGAGAAACGCTCTTCGCCGTATTCCTTGAAAACGCGGGCGATTTCTTCCACGGGTGCGGTGTTGACGAATTCGGCAGCGCTGATCCCGCGAGACGGGTCCATGCGCATGTCCAACGGGCCATCATTGAGGAAACTGAAGCCGCGCTCAGGGTCGTCGAGCTGTGGCGAAGACACGCCCAGGTCGAGCAAAACGCCGCTGACCTTGCCGTGCAGACCGCGCTCAGCCACTTCCGAACCGAGCTCGGCAAAGCTGCGTTGCACAACGACAAAGCGGCCGTCTTCGGCCGCTAGCGTTTGCCCGGTGGCAATCGCTTGAGGATCTTTGTCGAATCCGAGGACTCGACCATCGGGACCGAGCTGGCTGAGGATCAACCGGCTGTGCCCGCCGCGCCCGAACGTGCCGTCCAGATAGCAGCCATCAGGACGTACGGCGAGAGCCTCCACGGCTTCGTCAAGCAGTACGGTGATGTGGTTAAAGCCGCTATCAATAGTCACAGGATCAAATCACGCAGTTCATCAGGCATGGCGCCCGGTTGTTGAATAGCAGCCAGGTCAGCGGCAGAAACCGCATCCCAGGCATCCTCGTCCCACAATTGGAACTTGTTCAGTTGGCCTACCAACATCGCGCGCTTATCCAACTTGGCATATTCACGAAGACGCGGCGGAACCAGAAAACGACCACTGCCATCGAGCTCGAGGTCGACGGCATTACCAATCAGTAAACGTTGCAGGCGGCGGTTCTCTTCGCGAAGCGAAGGCAGTGCGCGCAGTTTGGTTTCGATAATTTCCCACTCATCGAGGGGGTAAACACACAAACACGGATCAACGGCATCAATTGTGACGATCAGCTGACCGGAACTACGCGAAACGAGCTCGTCACGGTACCGGCTCGGCATGGCGAGACGGCCCTTTGCGTCGAGACTGATAGCGTTAGCTCCGCGAAACACGTCAGCGTTTCTCCAAATATTAGCGTTTTACGCTCAAAAAACCCACTTCATGCCACTTTCCGCCACTTGCGCACACTATAGGAATGCGGCCACCGCACCGTCAAGGCGCGGTTTAAAGGAAAACCCTTACAGAACTGAGATTTAGGAGGGTAAACGGAGGGGTAACGACAATCTGACGGATGAATTTGCCCGATAACTTGAATCAGCACAGAAGGCTGCACTCGAAAGTTAAAGTAATTTGTTAAGAGTAAGATTTTTTCGGTATTACGAAAGTGTTCTGGCAACGTTTCTGAAAGGAGGGAAATTGCTACTACCAGCACCCTGCTCAATGATTAAAGCAGGGGGTAAGAAAAAGGTGGAGAGTCGATCTGTAAGCCGGGTTCTGTCTTGAACAGTCATTCGTCTACGATGGCCATCACTGGACATCTTTAGCAACCTACCCGGTCCCAGCGCGGGCCACGCCTTGGGACCCTATTTGGTCTTGCTCCAAGTGGGGTTTACCTAGCCACGAACTGTTGCCAGACGTGCGGTGCGCTCTTACCGCACCTTTTCACCCTTACCGGCGCCGAAGCGCTTAGGCGGTTATTTTCTGTGGCACTTTCCGTAGGCTCACGCCTCCCAGGCATTACCTGGCACTTCGCCCTATGGAGCCCGGACTTTCCTCCCCCCCCTAATTTTCATAGAGGGCAGCGACTGTCCAATCGACTCTCCGCCGCGAAGGTTAACGGCAGAGCGGCCGAAGAACAAGCGCTAAACGCCTTCGGGCGCTCCTGCGCGTCGGGTTTTTACTCGCCCTTCTGTTTATCCAGCGCCACCTGATAGAGCACATTCTTGCGCTCACCGGTAATTTGCGCGGCCAATGCCGCCGCACGCTTGAGCGGCATCTCTTCGAGCAACAGGTTGAGGATGCGCATGGCTTCGCTGCTGACCGCGTCCTCGGTCTCAGGAACCGACCAGCCGGCCACCAACACCACGCACTCGCCGCGCTGCTGATTGCTGTCCGACTCGACGAACTCGCGCAGTTCGGCCAGCGGCAAGCCTTTAAGGGTTTCGAAGGTTTTGGTGATTTCACGGGCCAGCAACGCCGGACGCTCGGGGCCGAATACCAGTTCCATGTCTTGCAGGCACTCAAGGATGCGATGCGGCGCCTCATAGAAAATCAGTGTGCGCGGTTCTTCCTTGACCAACTCAAGGCGAGCGCGGCGACCAACAGCCTTGGCCGGCAGGAAACCTTCGAAAATGAAGCGGTCCGACGGCAGACCCGCCGCCGACAACGCCGCGATCAATGCACAGGCCCCCGGGACCGGGACCACATTGATCCCGGCGGCACGGGCCTGACGCACCAAGTGATAACCCGGATCGGAAATCAGCGGCGTGCCGGCATCGGAGATCAGCGCCACATCGTCGCCTGCCAGCAGACGCGTGATAAAGCGGCTACCTTCATCCCGCTCGTTGTGCTCATGACAGGCCGCCAGCGGCGTGGGAATGCCGAAATGTTGCATCAGGCGCTGGGAGTGGCGGGTGTCTTCGGCGGCGATCAACGCGACGTCGCGCAGGATTTTCAGCGCACGCGCACTGATGTCGTCCAGGTTGCCGATGGGCGTCGCCACCACATAAAGCGAGCCAGCAGCGGAATTCAAAGCACCTGGAGCAGTCAAAGCGCACACCTCATGATCGGTAAAAGGCGACATTGTAGCGCGTAGCGGCGCTTGCGATCGCCCCGCCCTCCTCGGGTTTTTCAGGCGTTTGTGCAGCGCTGCAACATTTGCACGAGCTAAATTGATCGATTCACGCCAGTAACATCGCGCCCCGGCCAGTGCTTGGGTACAATTCCACGCTAATTTGATCGAGTATCAGGAACACTACATGATCGCTTGCCTGCGGCTGTTCACTGCCCTCTGCCTCGCTGCCTTGCTGGCGGCTTGCGCCAGCTCGCCCTCTTCCAGCCTTGGCGAACTTCCACGGACCCCGGACGCCAGTATCGAGCAACTGCTCGAACAGGCTACTCAAAGCAAGGACCCGGAAAAAGCCGCGCTGCTGCGCCTGAGCGCGGCCGACCTGGCTTATCGTCAGGGCAATGCCGGCCAGTCCGCGCAAATCCTGCAACAGGTTCCGGTGGAACAACTCAAGCCTGGCCAACAAGTCTTCGCCAGTACCTTGGCGGCGGAACTGGCCATGGCGCGCAATCAGCCCAAGGCGGCGTTGACTGCCCTGAGCCATCCGAGCCTGCAACGCCTGAGCGAATTGCCGGTCGAGCAACAGGTTCGCACCGGCACTGTCCATGCTCGCGCCCTTGAAGCCGATGGGCAGACGCTGGCCGCAGCGCGGGAGCGCATCTTCATTGCGCCCATGCTCGAAGGTGAAGCGGCCGCCAAAAACCACGAAGCGATCTGGACCCTGATCGCCTCGCTGCCAACCGATCAACTGCAACCCACCACCAATGATGACCTCGGTGGCTGGATGGGCCTGGCACTGGCGGTGAAAACTGCCGGCACCCTGGAACAGCAGCAAGCCGCGATCGACAACTGGCGCGCCCAGAACCCTAAACACCCGGCCGCCATTCAATTGCCGCTGCCACTGACCAAGCTCAAGGAACTGGCCAGCCAGCCCCTGAGCAAGATCGCCCTGCTGCTGCCGCAAGACGGCCCACTGGCTTCGGTCGGCAAAGCACTGCGTGAAGGCTTCATGGCCGCTCACTACCAGGCTCAACAAGCCGGGCAGAAGCCGCCAGCCATCGAGTTCTATGACAGCTCGAAACTGACCTCGATGGACGAGTTCTATCGCAAGGCGCAGGCCGACGGCGTGCAACTGGTGGTCGGTCCGCTGGAAAAACCGCTGGTCAAACAACTCAGCGCTCGCCCGCAACTGCCGATCACCACCCTGGCGCTGAACTACAGCGAAGGTGAACAAGGTCCGGCCCAGCTGTTCCAGTTTGGCCTTGCCGCTGAAGACGAAGCCCGCGAAGTGTCTCGTCGCGCTCGCGCCGACGGCCTGCATCGTGCCGCCATCATGGTGCCGAAAGGCGAATGGGGCGATCGCGTGTTGCGCGCCTTCAGCCAGGACTGGCAAGCCAACGGTGGCAGCATCGTTGCGACCGAACGCGTTGACCAACCGGTGCAACTGGCCCAGCAGATTGCCGACATGTTCCAGCTGCGCCAGAGCGAAGGTCGCGCCAAGAGCCTGCAAAGCACCGTGGGTTCGCAGGTAGCAGCCCAGCCTTCGCGCCGTCAGGACATCGAGTTCATCTTCCTGGCCGCGACGCCGCAACAGGCCCAGCAGATCAAACCGACCCTGAACTTCCAGTACGCGGGCGATGTGCCGGTTTACGCCACGTCCCACGTATTCAGTGCCAGCGGCGACGTGAATCAGTACAACGACATGAACGGTATTCGCTTCTGCGAAACCCCATGGTTGCTGGACGCCAATGATCCGCTGCGCAAACAGGTCACCGCACAATGGCCACAAGCCGGCGGCAGCCTCGGCCGCCTGTACGCAATGGGCGTGGATGCGTATCGCCTGGCGCCGCGACTGGGGCAACTCAAGGCTCTGCCGGACAGCCGCATTGAAGGCCAGTCGGGCAGCCTGGGCATGACTCAGAACCAGCGTGTGGTGCGCCAGTTGCCGTGGGCACAGTTCGTCAGCGGTCAGGTTCAACGCCTGCCGGATACCCCGCGCTGATGCCTGACAGGTCACGCCAGCAAAGCGGCAAGGATGCCGAGCGCCATGCGCTCGAGCATCTTCAACAACAGGGTCTGCGCCTGCTGGCGCAGAACTGGTTGTGTAAACGCGGCGAGCTTGATCTGGTCATGCTTGATGGCGATACAGTAGTATTCGTTGAAGTCCGCTACAGAAAAAACACCCAATGGGGTGGAGCGCTCGACAGCATCGATGGGCGCAAACGGCAGAAACTGATTTTCGCCGCGCAGTATTTTCTTCAGCGCGAGTCGCGTTGGGCCAATTCCCCCTGCCGCTTCGACGTGGTTGCCATCGACAGCAGCCTCGATCAGTTGAACTGGTTGCAGAATGCCTTCGACAGCTGATTGCGCGTATCCCGAAGCGGACACCTTTACCCAACACTTTTGCTCTTTGCTTTGCGGGCTGCACATTCATGTGCCGAGTAGCCGCGCTAATTAAGGTCACACAGATGGACATGCAATCCCGAATTCGCCAGCTTTTTCAGGCCAGTATCGATACCAAGCAAATGGCGATGGACGTACTTGCACCGCACATCGAGCAAGCCAGCCAGGTGATGGTCAACGCCCTGCTCAATGAGGGCAAAATGCTTTCCTGCGGCAACGGCGGCTCAGCCGGTGATGCCCAGCACTTTTCGTCGGAGCTGCTCAACCGCTTCGAGCGCGAACGTCCGAGCCTGCCAGCCATTGCGCTGACCACTGACAGCTCGACGATCACCTCGATCGCCAACGACTACAGCTACAACGAAATCTTCTCCAAACAGATCCGCGCCCTCGGTCAGCCGGGTGACGTATTGCTGGCGATTTCCACCAGCGGCAACTCGGCGAACATAATTCAAGCGATCCAGGCCGCACATGATCGCGAAATGATTGTCGTAGCATTGACCGGTCGCGATGGCGGAGGCATGGCTTCATTGCTATTGCCCGAGGACGTCGAGATTCGCGTACCGGCCAACGTCACCGCACGTATTCAGGAAGTCCACCTGCTGGCGATCCATTGCCTTTGCGATTTGATCGACAGCCAACTGTTCGGGAGTGAAGAATGACCCCTAATCGCCTAGGCCTTCTGGCCTTGACCCTGTGCCTCGGCATCAGCGGCTGCACTTCGGTGGTTAAAGCCAGCCGTGAAGCGCCGATTGAAGATGACCGCGGCACGCGCACCTTCGGCAGCAAGATCGACGACTCCCTGATCGACACAAAAGTCGGCGTGAACGTCGCCAAGGCCGACCCGGCCCTGGACAACGATTCGCACATCGTCGTCACCAGCTTCAACGGTGTCGTGCTGCTCGCCGGACAAACACCGACTGCCGAACTCAAGGCCAAGGCCGAACAGGCTGCCGCTGCGGTCCAGCGGGTGAAGAAGGTGCATAACGAACTGCAAGTGCTGCCGCCTTCCGGCTTCCTTGCCCGTCAGAACGACACCTGGCTGACCTCCAAGATCAAGACCCAGATGCTCACCGACCCGAACATCCCGGGTTCGCGCATCAAGGTCGTCACCGAGAATGGCATCGTTTATTTGCTGGGCTTGCTGACCAAGCAGGAAGCCGCTCAGGCCACCAATCTGGTGCAGAGCGTTTCCGGTGTGCAGAAGATTGTGAAGCTGTTTGAGTACATCGACTGACACCTACTTAAGGCCACCGTCGACCTGTAAGAGCAATGTAGGAGCTGTCGAGTGAAACGAGGCTGCGATCTTTTGATCTTGTTTTTTAAAGATCAAGATCAAAAGATCGCAGCCTCGTTTCACTCGACAGCTCCTACACAGCTCCTACGTTTGAAGGTGGCGAAGTAACAAAAAAGGCGATCCTTGCGGATCGCCTTTTTTATTACTTCACCACTTTCAAACTGGGTCGACCGCTGGGACGCGGCGGCTCGCTGTCGGGTGGCGGAATATCGTCATCCGGCTCAATCTCTTCCTCGTCTTCCATAGGCGATTCCAGATCGAACACCATGCCCTGACCATTCTCCCGGGCGTAAATACCCAGGATCGATGCGATAGGCACGTACAAAGTGTGCGGCACGCCACCGAAGCGCCCTTCGAAGCTGACAGCCTCGTTGTCCATGTGCAGATGACGCACGGCAGCCGGTGATACGTTCAGGACAATCTGTCCGTCACTGGCAAAACCCTGAGGCACCTGCACCGACGGATACTCGGAATTGACCAGCATGTGCGGGGTGCAATCGTTGTCCACAATCCACTCGTAGAGCGCGCGGACCAGATAAGGTCGACTGGAGTTCATAGCGGCTCCTTAAGCCTTAGCGCATATCGCGTTCGACACCAGACAGACTCGCCTGGAAAGCCTCACGCGCAAACGAGCGCTCCATGTAATCAAGCAGCGGCTTGGCAGGCCGCGGCAGTTCAATACCCAAAATCGGCAGACGCCAGAGTATTGGCAATAGGCAGCAATCCACCAGACTTTGTTCCTCGCTGAGGAAAAACGGCTTGTCGGCGAACAACGGCGACACGCCAGTCAGGCTTTCACGCAACTCTTTACGAGCCACGACACGGGCGGCTTCCTTGGTCTTGGAATCCAGGATCAGATCCACAAGGCCACACCAGTCACGCTGAATACGATGAATCAGCAGACGGCTGTTGGCACGCGCCACAGGATAAACCGGCAGCAAGGGCGGGTGCGGGTAACGCTCATCCAGATATTCCATCACCACGGTCGACTCCCACAACGCCAGGTCACGATCGACCAGGGTGGGCAGACTTCCGTAAGGGTTCACTTCAATCAGTTTAGGCGGCTGGCGACCAGCTTCCACGTAAATGATCTCTGCGCTGACACCCTTCTCTGCAAGTACGATGCGCACTCGGTGGGAATAGTGGTCGGCGGGGTCGGAGTAACAGGCCAACCGATTGGTCACGCCCATGGCGGTCCTCCTCGCTTGTTGAAATTATCGGAAGCGGAAAAACGCACGCGCCCAGAAGACGCCTCCCGTAACGTCTGGCTTGCCAGACTCGTTACACCTTCAGAGACGCCCCTGGGCGCGTGCGATTAACAGCAATTGCTTACAGCTTTATCAATGGACGTCTTTCCAGTATTCACGCTTGAGCAAGTAAGCGAATACGAAGAAGAACGCCAGGTACAGCAACACATAGGTACCGATGCGCTGATGCTGCAGCTTCACCGGGTTGGCCGAATAGGCCAGGAAGGTCACCAGATTCTTGACCTTCTCGTCGAACTGCTCTGCGTTCAGCGTGCCGGTCTTCGGCAGTACAGTCAGCTGGTCACACGCCTCATGAGTCAGAGCCGTACCGGTCAGCGGATCGTATTGCTTCTTGCCGTCTTCGACGATTTGAATTTGTTTGCAGCCTACCACCTGACGACCCTGCAGGCCGACCAGAACGTTAGGCATCCCGACGTTCGGGAAGACCTTGTTGTTCACGCCCCAGGGACGCGACGGGTCTTCATAGAACGAACGCAGGTAACCGTAGAGCCAGTCAGTGCCACGAACGCGAGCGACCAGGGTCAGGTCGGGCGGCGCCGCACCGAACCAGGTCTTGGCGTCTGCCGGCTGCATGCCGATGTTCATGTGGTCGCCAATCTTGGCGCCGGTGAACACCAGCTTCGAGAGCATCAGGTCATGCGGGATGCCCAGGTCATCGGCAACACGCTCGTAACGCTGGAACTTGGCGCTGTGGCAGCCCATGCAGTAGTTGGCGAACGTACGCGCGCCGTCCTGCATGGCTGCTTTGTCAGAAACGTCGATGTCGACTTTTTCCAGCTCTGGACCACCGTGTTCGGCCGCGAAGGACAGGACAGGCATGGCAGCAAGAATCAGTACAGCAAATAGCTTTTTCATCAGCCAGTCACCCTTTCCGGAACCGGTTTGGTCTTCTCGAGCCTGGTGTAGAACGGCATCAGAATGAAGTAGGCGAAGTACAGGAAGGTGCAGACCTGCGACAGCAACGTACGGCCTGGAGTCGGCGCCAGAACACCCAGCACACCCAGGATCACGAACGAGATGCAGAACACCCAGAGCCAGATCTTGCTCAGCCAGCCTTTGTAGCGCATCGACTTGACGGGGCTGCGGTCCAGCCACGGCAGGACGAACAGCACAGCGATGGCCGCGCCCATGGCGATAACGCCCAGGAGTTTGTCCGGAACCGCCCGCAGAATCGCGTAGAACGGTGTGAAGTACCAGACCGGAGCGATGTGCTCAGGGGTCTTGAAGGCGTTCGCCACTTCAAAGTTCGGCTTCTCGAGGAAGTAGCCGCCCATTTCCGGGAAGAAGAACACGATCGAGCAGAAGATGAACAGGAACACCACCACGCCGACGATATCTTTCACGGTGTAGTACGGGTGGAAGGCAATGCCGTCCAGCGGTACGCCGTTTTCGTCTTTGTGTTTCTTGATGTCAACGCCATCCGGGTTGTTCGAGCCGACTTCGTGCAACGCCAGGACGTGCAACACCACCAGACCGAGAATCACGATCGGCAGGGCCACAACGTGCAGCGCAAAGAAGCGGTTCAGGGTAATACCGGAAATCAGGTAGTCACCACGGATCCACTGGGTCAGGTCGTTACCGATGACCGGGATCGCACCGAACAGCGAGATGATCACCTGGGCACCCCAGTAGGACATCTGGCCCCACGGCAGCAGGTAACCCATGAAGGCTTCAGCCATCAGCGCCAGGTAGATCAGCATGCCGAAGACCCACACCAGCTCACGCGGCTTCTGGTACGAACCGTAGAGCAAGCCACGGAACATGTGCAGATAGACCACGATGAAGAACGCCGAAGCGCCGGTGGAGTGCAACAGACGCAGGATCGAGCCGTACTCGACGTCGCGCATGATGTATTCGACGGAGGCAAAGGCTTCTTCCGCCGACGGGGTGTAGCTCATGGTCAGCCAGACACCGGTAACGATCTGGTTGACCAGAACGAGCAGCGCCAGGGAGCCAAAGAAATAGAAGAAGTTGAAGTTCTTCGGGGCGTAGTACTTGCTGAGATGGTCTTCCCACATTTTGGTCGCGGGAAAGCGCGCATCAACCCAATCCATGAACTTGCTCATCACGCTTTCTCCGTATCGACGCCAACGACAATAATGTCATCGGTCTCATAGGAATGCGGGGGAACTGGCAGGTTCAAAGGCGCAGGTTGCGACTTGTAGACGCGGCCAGCCAGATCGTAGTGGGAACCGTGGCAAGGGCAGAAATAACCACCTACCCAATCCTTGCCCAGATCCGCAGGTGCCACTTCTGGACGGAAGGTCGGCGAGCAACCCAGGTGCGTGCAGATACCGATCAGCAGCAGAACTTCTGGCTTGATCGAACGCGTTTCCGGGTCGACATAGGTCGGTTGTGTCGAGTTCTTGGAGGTAGGGTCAGACAACTGGCCCTCGATCTTTTTCAGATTCCCCAGGATTTCCTCGGTACGGCGGACAATGAACACCGGCTGACCGCGCCACTCAGCAATCATCTGCTGACCTGGTTCGATTTTGCTGACATTCACTTTCACCGGTGCACCTGCGGCTTTCGCCTTGGCACTGGGAAACCATGACCCCACGAACGGGACCGCAGCCCCCACCGCTCCTGCAGCACCCACCACGGATGTGGCTGCTACCAAGAAGCGACGCCGGCCTGCATTCACGCCGTCATTGCTCATTCAGTCCTCTCCCATCAGCTTTGTGGCCTGTTAAATCAGGCGTCTACTAAGTAAAAATCTGAACTTATAAAAATTTTGCCGAATGGTAATGAAAAGCCCCAATTCTGACAAGGTAATTACCGAGGGGCTCCACTGCCAAGCCTTGCAGTATAGGGGCTCTACGGCTGTGGCAAGTTGTCACAGCGCAATTCTTTGATAAATTGCGCCCATAAAAAAACGCCCAGCTTCGCGAGGAAACTGGGCGTTCTTTTTGAACGCGAAAGCGAATTAACGCTTCGAGTACTGCGGACGCTTACGCGCTTTACGCAGACCAACTTTCTTACGTTCAACTTCACGAGCATCGCGAGTAACGAAGCCAGCTTTGCGCAGAGCGCCACGCAGGGTTTCGTCGTACTGCATCAGTGCGCGAGTGATACCGTGGCGGATTGCGCCAGCTTGACCACTTACACCACCGCCGATCACGGTGACGTAGATGTCGAACTTCTCGACAGTCTCAGTCAATTCCAGCGGCTGACGAACTACCATGCGGGCAGTTTCGCGGCCGAAGAAATTATCCAGCGAACGGTTGTTGATGGAGATGTTACCAGTACCCGGACGCAGGAAAACGCGTGCGGTTGCGGTCTTGCGACGGCCAGTGCCGTAATTTTGAGTCGCCGACATAATGAACTATTCCGTTAAAACTTCAGTTCTTGGGGCTGCTGAGCAGTATGAGGGTGTACAGCGCCCGCATAGACTTTCAGCTTACGATACATGTCGCGACCCAGCGGGTTCTTAGGCAGCATGCCTTTGACCGCGGTCTCGATCACGCGCTCAGGGGCTTTAGCGATCAGCTTTTCGAAGTTGATCGACTTGATGCCGCCCGGGAAACCGGAGTGGGAGTAGTAGATTTTGTCGGTGGTTTTAGCACCGGTTACACGAATCTGCTCGGCATTGATAACGACGATGTAATCGCCGGTGTCAACGTGAGGAGTGTACTCAGCTTTATGCTTGCCACGCAGACGGCTCGCGATTTCGGTGGCCAGACGACCCAGGGTCTGACCTGCAGCGTCGACGACAAACCAGTCGCGCTGTACTGTTTCCGGTTTAGCAGTAAAAGTTTTCATTCTTTATAGCCTCAGGGGCCGCCCTGTAAATTAGACGGCGGATCTTACTGAATAGTGCGTACTTTGACAAGTCAAAGGCAGCCGGATACAGACGCTTTCGGGGGCTCGGGTCGGCGCGTCCGTTCAACGGCAAGATTCTTCGGCGGCGGCGCATCACTTCCACTGCAGAAAGAGGTGCGCAATTATGCAGATTGCGAAAAATATTTCAACCTGCTTTTATGATTGTTTTGCCCAAGGAGCACCCGATGGACTATCGCCAGCTAGGCCGAACCAATCTGAACGTGAGTGCCATCTGCCTCGGAACCATGACCTGGGGCGAGCAAAACACTGAAGCTGAAGCCTTCGCCCAGATCGAACGGGCCAAGGACGCCGGGATCAATTTCATCGACACCGCCGAAATGTACCCGGTGCCGCCGAAGGCCGAAACCTACGCCACCACCGAACGCTACATCGGCAATTACTTCAAAAGTCGCGGTGATCGCGCCGACTGGATCCTGGCCAGCAAGATCGCCGGCCCGGGCAACACCATCGATTACATCCGCGACAAAAACCTGCGGCACAACCGCCAGCACATCACCGAAGCCGTGGACGCCAGCCTCAAGCGCCTGCAGACCGACTACATCGACCTCTATCAACTGCACTGGCCAGAGCGCAGCACCAACTTTTTCGGTCAGTTGGGCTACAAACACAAGATCGAAGCCAACCTGACGCCGCTGGAGGACACCCTCGAAGCGCTGGACGAACAGGTCAAGGCCGGCAAGATCCGCCACATCGGTCTGTCCAACGAAACGCCGTGGGGCACCATGCGCTTCCTCGCCCTGGCCGAAGCCCGTGGCTGGCCGCGTGCGGTGTCGATCCAGAACCCGTACAACCTGCTCAACCGCAGCTTCGAAGTCGGCCTGGCGGAAATCGCCATCCGCGAACAATGCGGCTTGCTCGCCTATTCGCCGCTGGCGTTCGGTTTCCTGTCAGGCAAGTACGAAGGTGGCGCGCGTCCGCCGAAAGGTCGCCTGAGCCTCTACAGCCGCTTCAGCCGCTATTTCAACCCGCAGTCGGAAGCTGCGTGCAGCCGTTATGTGGCGCTGGCTCGTGAACACGGTCTGGACCCGGCACAGATGGCGTTGGCGTTTGTCACCCAGCAGCCGTTCGTGACCAGTAACATCATCGGCGCCACCACCATGGAGCAACTGGAGAGCAACATCGCCAGTTTCGAGCTGAAACTTTCCGACGAAGTGCTGGAGGGGATTGAGGCGATTCACAAGGATCACCCTAACCCGGCTCCTTGATCGCCCGATAAAAAGCCTTCGCGAGCAAGCCCGCTCCTACATTTGGAACGCATTCCCCTGTGGGAGCGGGCTTGCTCGCGAGGGCGTCAGTCCAGTCACCGCAAAATCAAAGCGACCGCGCAATAATCTCCTTCATGATTTCATTGGTCCCCGCATAAATCCGCTGCACCCGCGCATCCGCCCACGCCCGGGCGATCGGGTATTCCCACATGAATCCGTAACCGCCATGCAGCTGTACGCATTCGTCGAGCACCTTGCATTGCAGGTCGGTGCCCCAGTACTTGGCCATCGCGGCCGTCGGCACATCCAGCTTGCCTTGCAGGTGCAGCTCCAGACAGCGATCCACAAACACCCGGCCGATCTGGATTTCAGTGGCCATCTCCGCCAGTTTGAAGCGCGTGTTCTGGAAGTCGGCAATTGCCTTGCCGAACGCCTTGCGCTCACGGGTGTAATCCAGCGTCCATTTCAACGCCGCTTCGGCTGAAGCAAGCCCGCCGATGGCAACAGTGAGTCGCTCCTGAGGCAATTCCTGCATCAGGTAAGCGAAGCCCATGCCCGCCTGCCCCAACAGGTTTTCCTTCGGCACCCGCACGTCCTGGAAGAACAGCTCCGACGTGTCCTGAGCCTTCATGCCGACCTTTTCCAGGCGCTTGCCCTTGTCAAAACCCGGGGTGTCGGCCTCGACCAGAAACAGACTGGTGCCCTTCGCGCCGGCCTTCGGATCGGTCTTGGCCACGACGATCACCAGATCAGCCAAATAGCCGTTGGTGATGAAGGTCTTGGAGCCATTGATCACGTACTCGTCGCCCTCCAGCACGGCAGTGGTCTTCACCCCTTGCAGGTCGGAACCGGCACCCGGCTCGGTCATGGCAATCGCGGTCACCATCTCGCCAGACACCAGTTTCGGCAGGTATTTGTGCTTCAGCGCTTCACTGCCGTAATGCAGGATGTACGGCGCCACAATGTCCGAATGCAGTGAAAAACCGATCCCGGTCAGGCCGAGACGACCAACCTCCTCGATCACCACTGCGCTGTAGAGAAAGTCCGCCCCCAGCCCGCCGTATTCCTCCGGCAGATGCGAGCAAAGCATCCCCGCCTCCCCTGCCTTGTTCCAGAGTTTACGGTCGATGTAGCCTTGTTTTTCCCATTGCCCATGAAACGGCACCGCCTCTTTTTCGAGGAACGTACGCACGCTCTCGCGAAACAATTCGTGCTCGGAACTGAACAAGGTTCTGGGGATCATGCGGCACCTGTCGTTAATTGTTAGAAGGAGTTGACCTTCAGAGACTAAGCCCCGCATCGGATACAGGACACTGGACACATCAGACAAAAAATAAGACGATCCAGCCGTCTGGTGACCACTTTCCCCTATAAGAATAAAGTTGAATTATGTCTAACCAAGTCTCCACGCCCTTGCGGCGCGTCAGCATCCTGGCTATCGACCGGGTTTTCGCTTCCACCCTCATGCAAGCCAAGGATTTCTTCCACCTGGCCAGCCTGCGCTACGGCAAACAACTGGGCCAGGGCCTGACGCCGGCGTTCGAAACCCGGCTGGTCAGCCCCGACGGCAAACCGGTGAACAGCTTCAGCGATGTGATCATGCCGGTGGACGGCGGCCTGGAAAATGCCGACGTCATCATCCTCCCGGCCTTCTGGGACGATTTCGATACCCTTTGCCAACGTTATCCACAGGTCCTGCCATGGCTGCGCCAGCAACACGCTCGCGGCGCCGTGCTTTGCGGTGAAGCGACCGGGGTGTTCTGGCTCGCCGAGGCAGGGTTGCTCAATGGCAAGGAAGCGACCACGTACTGGCGCTTCTTCAATGCCTTCGCCGAGCGCTTCCCACAGGTCCAGCTCAATCAGGACAAGCACCTGACCGACGCCGACAACCTGTATTGCGCAGGCGGCACCACGTCGGCGTGTGATCTTTACATCTACCTGATCGAACGCTTCTGCGGCGCCAACGTATCGCAAGCCGTGGCGCGGGACATTCTCTACGAAGTGCAGCGCAGCTATTCGCCAGGACGCATCGGTTTCGGCGGGCAGAAGTTGCACCAGGACGTGATCATTCTGCAGATCCAGCACTGGCTCGAAGAACATTTCGCCGACAAATTCCGCTTCGAAGACGTCGCCCGCGAACACGGCATGAGCATCCGCAACTTCATGCGCCGCTTCCAGACCGCCACTGGCGACAAGCCGCTGCATTACCTGCAACGCCTGCGCATCGAAACCGCCAAGGGTTTGCTGTCAGGTAGCCGCAAGAGCATCAAGACCATCAGTTATGAAGTCGGTTATGACGACGCGAGCTTCTTCGCGCGGCTGTTCCGCCAGCACACGGAATTGTCGCCGAACCAGTATCGGCAGCAATTTCAGCAAGCTGCATAGGTCCTGGAACCCAACACAAATTAACTGTGGGAGCGGGCTTGCTCGCGAATGCGGACTGACATTCAACATTGATGTCGACTGACACGCCGCTTTCGCGAGCAAGCCCGCTCCCACAGGGTTTGTGGTGTGTCAGAAGTTTTGAGCACAAAAAAAGGGCCTGCAAATGCAGGCCCTTTTGTTTGGTTATCCAAATCGCCCTACGGCTTGTGCGCCCGGGACAGGAATTCGTGCGACTGCATTTCCAGCAGACGGCTGAGCGTGCGCTGAAATTCGAAGTTCAAGCGACCGCCGGTATAGAGGTCTTTGAGCTCCACTTCAGCCGAGATGATCAACTTGACGTTACGGTCGTAGAACTCGTCGACCATGTTGATAAAGCGTCGGGCGATGTCGTCGGTGGTGACGCTCATCTGCTCGACACCGCTGAGCAGCACGGCGTGGAAGATCTTGCCCAGTTCAATGTAGTCGTTCTGGCTACGCGGGCCGTCGCACAGTTCGCGGAAGTCGAACCAGGCCACGTCGTCACAGGTACGCACCGCACGGATTTCGCGGTTTTCGATCATCAGCACGTCATTCTCGACGGCGGCCGTGCATTCCGGCGTCAGGGCACGGAAGCTCTTGCGCAGGCTTTCCTGAGCGGCTTCGTCCAGCGGGAAATGAAACAGCTCGGCTTGCTCGAGGTGACGCAGACGATAATCGACGCCGCTGTCGACGTTGACGATGTCGGTGTTCTGCTTGATCAACGCAATGGCCGGCAGGAAGCGCGCACGTTGCAGGCCGTCCTTGTACAGACCGTCCGGCACAATGTTCGAGGTAGCAACCAGGGTCACGCCGTTCTTGAACAGCTCTTCCATCAGCGTGCCGAGGATCATCGCGTCGGTGATGTCGGACACGAAGAATTCATCGAAACAGATCACCCGGGCTTCGTCGGAGAAGCGCTTGGCGATGATGGTCAGCGGGTTCTTCTCGCCGCCGAGGGTCTTCATCTCTTCGTGCACACGCTTCATGAAGCGGTGGAAGTGAGTACGGACCTTTTCCTTGAACGGCAGCGCTTCGAAGAAGGTGTCGACCAGGTAAGTCTTGCCGCGACCCACGCCGCCCCAGAAATACAGGCCCTTGACCGGTGCCTGGTCTTTCTTGCCAAACAGTTTGCCGAGCAGGCCCGGCTTGTTGTTCGACGCAGCGACCAGATCGTCGTACAGGCGCTGCAAATGGCGCACGGCGGTTTCCTGCGCGGCGTCATGGAAGAATTCCGGGCGTTTCAGATCAGCTTGATATCGTTCTAGGGGCGTCATAATTCGTTAGCAAGGCAACAAAAACGGGCCGTCACTGTAGCGACGGCCCGTGGGAATGGCAATCGGCCCTTGGTCGGACCGAGCCGTTGATTTATTCCTGAGCCGGCGTCAGCGCAACCCGCAGGGCGTCGATGGCGACGTCGCGAGCGGCGTTGTCAGCAAAGGTCGGGCTGTCGCCCACGCATTCGCCTTCCAGCCAGACGCTGAAGCTGCGGTCTTCACTGCGCACGTCCAGCGACTGACCCGATTGCAATTGCTTGGTCACCTGGCCGGCGGTTTTGCCGTCGGCAAAGTTGCGCGACAACAGCAGTTGCTCGCCATCGGCCGCCAACAGACGGAAGCGGAAACTGCTGTCTTCTTCGCGGAAGCTGACAAAACGCGCGGCTTTCGCGGCTTTCTTCTTGGTCGTCGCAGCGACTTGGGTCTGGGCAACGAAAGAACGCAGGCCGACCGCTTCACGCAGTTCGTGGAGGAACGGTGTCGCCACCGAGCGGGCCTTTTTGGCGCCGACCTGCAGGATGTCTTCCAGGTCTGCCGGGCGCTCGATCAACTGGTGATAACGCTCGCGGGACTCGCCCAGCTCGCTATCGAGCAACTGAAACAGACGATTCTTCGCTTCGCCCCAACCCAGGCCCTGCAACAATTCGCTGCGGAATTCATCGGCCTGTGCCGGCGTGGCAAACGCCTGGAACAGGGTGAACAGGTGCGAATTGTCCGGATCTTTCGCTTCGCCCGGCGCGCGGGAGTCGGTAACGATCCGCGAAATCGCGTCCTTCATTTCCTTGGCGCTACTGAACAACGGAATGGTGTTGTCGTAGCTCTTCGACATCTTGCGGCCGTCGAGGCCTGGCAGCGTGGCGACGCTTTCTTCGATCAACGCCTCGGGCATGGTGAAGAATTCTTTGCCCTGACCGAACAAGTGGTTGAAGCGCTGGCCGATGTCGCGGGCCATTTCCACGTGCTGGATCTGGTCACGGCCGACCGGCACCTTGTGGGCGTTGAACATCAGGATGTCCGCCGCCATCAGCACCGGGTAGCTGTACAAGCCCATGGTGATGCCGGCATCCGGGTCTTCGCCGGTCTCGACGTTCTTGTCTACCGAGGCCTTGTAGGCGTGGGCGCGGTTGAGCAGGCCTTTTGCGGCGACGCAAGTCAGCAGCCAGGTCAGCTCGGGGATCTCAGGGATGTCGGACTGGCGATAGAACGTCACGCGGTCCACATCCAGGCCACCGGCCAGCCAGGTCGCGGCGATTTCCAGACGCGAGCGCTGGATGCGCAGCGGATCATCGCATTTGATCAGGGCGTGGTAGTCGGCCAGGAAGTAGAACGAATCGGCATTGCTGTCACGGCTGGCCAGGATCGCCGGGCGGATGGCACCGGCGTAGTTGCCCAAGTGCGGCGTGCCGGTGGTGGTGATGCCGGTAAGAATTCGGGTACGAGTCGTCATGGGTAATCGCTTGTCAGACTGCAATCAGTTCGAAAGACGCGGCAGGATCAGATCCTTGAGATCGGTCAGCTTGCCATGAAAAAAGTGTCCGCATTCTGCCACTTTCAGCAGCTCATGGGGACGTTCGAGCTTGCCGGACCACTCGTAGACGAGTTGTGGATCGATCACTTCGTCAGTTTCCGGCTGGATCAGGGTCAGCTCACCCTTCTGTGGCAGTTGATCCTGATCGCCCAGGCGCATGACGGCTGGCGCTACCATGAACAAATGCTTGAGCTGCTCGCCCTTGGCTTCCAGGCGTCCGCCGAGACTTGCTGCAACAAAACCACCGAAGGAGAAACCGAACAGGGTCAGCGGCAAGTCAGGGTGTCTGGCCCGTAGCCATTCGGCGGCGGCCTGCGCATCGTCGACTTCACCGGTGCCCATGTCGTGGGAGCCTTCGCTGGCACCGACGCCCCGGTAGTTGAAACGCAACGTGATCAAACCGGCATCGCGCGCGGTGCGCTGCAGGGTCGAGACCACTTTATTGAGCATGGTGCCGCCCTGCACCGGGTTCGGATGGCAGATCAGCGCCAGGCCGCGTGGCTGCTCATTGTCCAGATAAAGGCTTTCCAGTTGTCCTACCGGACCATCAATCACTACAGGGGTTTCACGCATAAGCAAGGAAGGAACTCCGTGACCTCGAATCGGGTCGACTCGTCTAGCAAATTGTCTGTGCCAATCTATTGCGAGTGAATCGCGGTATACAGCGCAGGTTCGAGCCGTTAACGTAAAGCAAAGCCGTTTATAGAGGAAGGACTCGTGGAACACTCGCTCTTAGTTTGGTTGTTGCCGACTCTTGCCCTGGTTGTGGGTGTCGCCATAGGTTTCCTGATCGCTCGCCTGGTGCCGAATGCCGCGCCGAGCAGCACACAACGTCAGCTGGATGACATTCAGGAACGTTTCGACAGTTATCAGAACGAGGTGGTCACCCACTTCAACAGCACTGCAAACCTGGTCAAGAAGCTGACTGCGAGCTATCAGGAAGTGCAGGATCACCTCGCCGAGGGTGCCAACCGCCTGGCCCTGGACGAGCAGACTCGTCAACGCTTGCTGGCCGCCCTGCACGCCGATTCGGCGCAGGCTCCACGGGAGCGCCTGACGCCACCGCGCAATCAGGAGCCGCCTCGTGATTACGCACCGAAAGCCCCGAACGCGCCGGGCATGCTCGACGAACATTACGGCCTGAAAAAGTAATCAGGTTTCGCGCGAAACAAAAAGCCCCCGGATGAGTGATTGTCCAGGGGCTTTTTTTTGTCGCTGATTGTTGAGCTGCCAGTTCCGGCCCCTTCGCGAGCAAGCCCGCTCCCACAGTAGACCGCGATCTAATGTGGGAGCGGGCTTGCTCGCGAAGGGGCCGGAACTGGCGCCACAAAAAAGCCCGCCCGATCTGCAGAGGATCGGGCGGGCTTTATTTATGCCTGGGGTTCAGTCAGGCCATTTACTACTGGGTCGGTTGCGAATACTGCTGGCCCGGAATCGCCTTCAGGTTGACCTCGACCCGACGGTTCTGCGCCCGGCCATTGACGTCGCCGTTGCTCGCAATCGGGTTATCCGGCCCGGCACCACGAGCCGACAGGTTGGCACCGCTGACGCCTTGCGAGGTCAGGTAAGTCGCCACGCTCTGCGCACGACGCTGGGACAGGTCCATGTTGTGCTGGCGGCTGCCGGTGCTGTCGGTGTAGCCGACAATTTCGATCTGGTTCTGGCTGAACTCCTTGAGCGAGCCGGCCAGATTGTTCAGCGGCTGATAGAAGCTGGAGGCAATATTCGCCGAATCGGTAGCGAACGTGATGTTGCCCGGCATGATCAGCTTGATCTGGTCACCCTGACGCTGCACCTCGACACCAGTGTTGGCCATGCTGGCCCGTAGCTTCTTCTCCTGCTGGTCAGCGTAGTAACCGTAACCGGCAGCGGAAGCGCCCACGACGGCGGCGCCAATCAACGCACCCTTGCCACGGTTGTTGTGGTCGATGGCGGCACCGGCCAGTGCACCGGCCAGAGCGCCGAGGCCACCGTACTTCGCGGTTTTACTCATGCCGGTGGAGCCACCGTCGGCCTGGCCCTGGTTGTCGTAAGGGTTAGGCGAGGCGCAGCCAGACAACAAGGCCACAGCCGTAGCGACAATAATCAAACGCTGCTTGGTGAACATGAAGAGCTCCTACTTTTGCATTCTGGGGTGCAACTGACTAAGGCATTGGACCTTTGCGGGCGTTTGATCATTTTGGCCGAGGAAAATTCCGTCGGTTACCTTCAAGCCCGCACAAACGGGTTCTCGCGCATTTCATCGCCCAGGCGCGTGTCCGGACCATGCCCGGTCACCACCGTCGCCTCTTCATCGAGCGTATACAGCCGCTGCTTGATCGACCGCACGATGGTCGCCTGATCGCCGCCCCACAAATCCGTGCGCCCTACCCCGCGACGAAACAACGTGTCACCGGCAATCAGCAGCTTAGCCTCGGAAAACCAAAAGCTCATCGAACCCGGTGTATGACCCGGCGTGTGCAACGCCACGCCGCAACCGCAAGCCAATTCTTCATCGTCGGCCAACCAGCGATCCGGCGACGGCACCGGCGTGTAAGGCACACCGAACATCTGGCACTGCATCTCCAGATTGTCCCAAAGGAACTGATCTTCTTTATGCAGGTGCAGGGTCGCGCCGGTTTTCTCCTTGAGCTGACCGGAAGCCAGGAAGTGATCCAGGTGCGCGTGGGTGTGGATGATGCTCACCACTTTCAGGCCTAGGGCGTCGAGGCGCGCGAGGATCAATTCGTGATTGCCACCCGGGTCGACCACGATGGCTTTTTTGGTGATCGGGTCGCCGATGATTGTGCAGTTGCACTGCAAGGGGCCGACGGGGAAGGTTTCGCGGATCAGGGTGGGCTGCTGGGACATCTGGGCATGCTCGGAAAACAGGGATGGGCAATTTTGGCACAAAACCGTAGCAAGTCTTTTTGTGGACCCTGTAGATCTTGAAAATGCGCTACCCCAGCACGCCCAACTCCTTGGCCCGCGCCACCGCCTGCGTGCGTCGCTCAACCCCAAGCTTGCTGTTGATGTGGCTGGCGTGGGTCTTGACCGTGTGCAGCGAGATGAACAGCTGATCGCTGATTTCCTGGTTAGAGCAACCTTGGGCGATCAGGCGCAGGACGGCCAACTCACGGGCGCTGAGCTGTTCCGCCCCAGGGGATGCCTCCAGCGCCGGGCGAGCGGCCATGACCGGAAGTTTTTCGGCCAGGTTCTGCGAAATCACCGTCGGAGCACAGAGTTGAAGTTGCCCGCGCAGCCAGTCCGGGTGTTCGGTCAGCAACGCGTCGAACGGTTGCAGGACGCCGCCGTTGGCCGCTTCCAGTGCCTGAACCAGCGCTTTGCGGGCCTCCGGTTCACGGCCGCTCGCCAGCAACAGGGTGATTTTCTGCGTCAGCGCCATCACGCTGAGCATTTGCCGTCCCGATTTCTGCCCATGCTCAAGCAGCGCGTTCAAACGCCCCTCGGCCAGCATTGGCTGCCCCTGAATCACCTCCAGCAAGGCTTGCTGCAATTCGATGTGCAGTGGCAGTTGTGGATGAAATTCCGGTGGCGCGGCCGCGTGGTCGCCGTTGTAGGTCTGGCCCAGTCGCGCCAGCCAGGCTTCGGCCAGATCGGTACGCCCCTGGGCCAGCCAGAGTTCGCATTTGACCAGCGTAATCATCGCCAGATAGTAGATCGGCGGCACGTCCCAGATGTGCATCAGACGTTCGGCTTCGGCAAGTTCGGCGAAGGCTTTGGCGAACTCGCCGCTGCTGCCCTCGAGTCGGGCGATCACGCAGTGGCCGATCAACACGCTGATGTCGCGACAGGCCCGGGCTTCACTCAAACCGGTTTGCAGACGTGCCCGTGCGGCTTGCGGCTGCAGGCGCACGGCCAGCAAAAAGCCTTCGTACAAGGTCAGGCGTGCACGCACGGCGTAAAGCCGTTGCGGGGATAACCCTTGCAGGCGTTGCAGGCCCTGACGGACTTCTTGCAGTGAGCGCAGGATTTCCCCACGCGCTTGCAGCACGCGCGCACGGTCGTAATGGGCCAGCGCTTCGAACAATGGGTTGCCGACTCGTTGCGCCAATTCCAGCGATTCACGGTTCAAGCTGCGGGCACGCCACAGGTCGCCGTCGGCAATCGCCAGGTTGGACAAGGTCGAAAGACACATCAGCCGTTGCCCGTAGCGCTTGGCCGGCAGGCTTTCCAGCGCTTCGGTGCAGTAAAGTTGCGTGAGCGCGCGATTGCCTCGGCCCCGGGCGACGATGCCGCTCAGGGCCAGCCATTGCGCCAGCATGGACTTCTGCGCGGTCGCCGACGGGGCTGGCAGGAAGCGGCTCAAGTGCGCCGCCAGCTCCTCGGCAGCGTCCAGCTGACAGGCCAGCCCCAACGCCCAGCTGTAGAGCACGATCAGCCGCGGGGTGCTGATCAGCAGGCTGTCGGGCAAGTCCATTTTCCAGCGCAGCAGCATGCCGACGTTCTGTTCGGCGAGCAGCTGTTCTTCAGAGAGGTTTTGCACCAGGTTCGCCGCAACGTCCAGGTGCCCGGCGCGTAACGCCTGCTCCACCGCCTCGTCGAGCAAACCCTGCGCATTGAACCAGCGACAGGCGCGCAGATGCAGGCTGGCGGCCGGCACGATCGACTGCGCGGTGGGCCGGGTACGCAGCAGGTCGGAAAACAAATGGTGATAGCGATACCAGTGTCCGTGCTCGTCCAGCGGCACCAGGAACACCTGGTGCGCCTGAAGGAAACGCAGGATTTCGGCACTGTCATGAGCCTCGCGAACCGCGTCGCAGAGCTCGCTGCAAAAACGTTCCTGAGGTGCGGTGTCGTAAAGGAACGACTGCACCTCTGCGGGCAGGCAATCGATGACTTCTTCAAGCAGGTAATCGCGAATCAGCCCTTCCCCACCGTGCAGCGACTGCGGCAACGCACCGTCGGTGCCTGCCTCGGACGCCGCCAGCAACCAGAAACGCAGCCCGGCGACCCAGCCTTCGCTGCGCTGGATCAGGCTTTCCAGTGCCTCGCCACGCAAGGAACTGCTGTGTCGATCGAGCAATGTGAGGGCTTCGTCGTGGGTCAGTCGAAGGTCCTGCTCATGCAATTCAAGCAGTTGCCGCGACAGGCGCAAGCGCGCCAGGTGCCAGTCTGGACGCTGTCGACTGGTCACCATGACCAGCAGGCCATCGGGTAAATGATTGAGGAAAAATTGCAGGCAACGATCAAGCACCGGGCCCTGGGCCAGATGATAGTCATCCAGCACCAGCAGCAAAGGCGTCATCGGCGAAAGGTGGATGGCCAGCTCATCCAGCAATCCGTCGAGCCATTCTTCGAAAGCGAAGGGCTGATGGCGCTGGCGCATTTTCAGCAGGCCCAGGGCCTGGCTGCCGAGCTTCGGAAAATAATCTTGAAGACCTTCGAGCAAGCGCTCGAGGAAACGCCCCGGATCGCTGTCCCGAGGACTCAGCCCAAGCCACAGGCTGTGCCAATGGGCCGGCAGACCCTGGCAGAACTCCACCGCCAATGAGCTCTTGCCGAACCCGGCGGGTGCGCTGACCAGCAACAGCCTGCCACCGAGGCCGGCACTCAGGCGCTCGCACAGACGAGGCCGCAGCACATGGCCGTCGGGCAACGGGGGCCGAAAAAAGCGCCCGTCCAGTGCCGCGACGGCAACGCTTGCAGGGCCCGGGAGTGGGGACAGATCAGTCATGGCCGGCTCTTGTTTGAATTGCGGGTGGCGGCGTTGCAGATGTCCGCAGACTATCGGTAAACGAAGAGGGAATGAAGGTTATTGCTACAAATGGCTACAAAAAGAATGTAGGAGCGAGGCTTGCCCGCGATCGGGGATGACGCGGTGTATCTGAAAACATGCGATGTAGATACGGCCGCCTTCGCGAGCAAGCTTCGCTCCTACGGATGCATGGATGGCCAGGCAAAAAAAAACGCCCCGAACCAGTCGGGGCGTTTTTTCGAGGATGCGGCCTCTGTTCAGTGCAGGTTAACGAACCCCGTCCTGACGCAATGCAGCGGGTGTGAAATCGCTGGTGGTCGCGGTGAAGCCGAAGTCATACGCCGACTTCTCTTCGTTCTTCATGCCCAGTGCCAGGTAGCGGCCCGATTGCAGGTCGTACAAGGTTTCCAGGGTGTACCAAGGCACTTGAACGTTGTAGTAGTTCTGGGAGTGAGCTTCCGCCACACGCCACAGTTGATTGCGACCGTCGTAGTGGTCGATCACTGCGGCTTGCCAGGTGTCTTCGTCGATGTAGAAGTCACGTTTGGCGTAGATGTGACGCTGACCTTCCTTCAGGGTGGCGACCACATGCCAGACGCGACGCAGCTCGTAGCGAGCCAGGTCCTGGTTGATGTGACCGGCCTTGATGATGTCGTCGTACTTGAGTTGTGGCGAGTCGAGCTTGTAGCTGTCGGAGGCGATGTACATCTCTTTCTTGCCTTCGAGTTTCCAGTCGTAGCGATCCGGCGCACCGTTGTACATGTCCAGGTTGTCGGAAGTACGCAGGCCGTCAGCCGCAGTACCCGGCCCGTCATAAGACACTTGTGGCGCACGACGCACACGACGTTGACCGGCGTTGTAGACCCACGCCGAACGCGGCTCTTTAACCTGGTCGAGGGTTTCGTGCACCAGCAGCACACCACCGGCCAGACGTGCCGGAGCGGTCACTTTCTGCTTGAAGTAGAACAGGATGTTGCCCGGGTTCGCCGGATCGTAGTCCTTCATCTTGTCGCGGAACACGAACTGGTCCTGGAAGTACACCAGGCTGTACGAGCCGTTCGGCTGCGGCGTGGCCTGGGTTACCAGACGGGTCACGCTGCCACCGCGATAGCGGGTGATGTGGTTCCAGATGACTTCAACGCCGGTCTTCGGAATCGGGAACGGCACGGCGGTTTCGAAGTTCTCCAGACCGTTGCCGCCAGACACCAGGTTGGTGTTGGTGGCGTTTTTCTTGATCGAGGCAAACACGTCATCCGGCACGGTCGCGCCGCGATGGGACGGGTAAACCGGCATCTTGAAGGTTTCCGGGTAGCGCTTGAACATCGCGACCTGGCCCGGAGCGAGTTTGTCTTTGTACTGGTCGACGTTTTGCGCGGTGATGGTGAACAGCGGTTTTTCACTGGCGAACGGGTCAGACAGGAAGCCTTTGCCGTCGACGGTGCCGGCGTTTTTCGCCATCGGTTTCCAGGCCGGGATCGAACCGTCGGCGTTACCCGCCATCTCGGCGCCCATCGGCGTCAGGCTCTTGCCCAGTTTGTCCGCTTCGGCGGCAGGCACGGCTGCCATGACGCTGGTCGCCAGCAGCGAAAGCCCCAGAACTCCAGCGTGGAACAGACTCTTTGTTATTTTCATATGTGTGTTCGTCCTGAAAAAACAGTGCTTAGAAGTTCACGCCGAAGCTGAGCGCAACGAAGTCGCGGTCATCGACGGTGGTGTACTTGCCATCAAAGAAGTTGGTGTAGGCCAGGCTCGCGGTGTAGGTGTTCTGGTACTCGGCATCGACGCCCAGGCTCACTGCTTTGCGACCTTCCTCGAAGTTGCCGCCAGGGCCAGGCGAGTAACCGCTGACGTCGTGGGACCAGGCCACGTTCGGCTTGAGGTTCACACCGGCGAACACGTCGTTGTATTCCCAGATGGCGCGACCACGGTAGCCCCACGAAGTGGACGTGGTGAAACCTTCGTCGTTGCAGTTGCGGCTGCGGTTGTTGGTCGGCGTACCAGGGCCGGCACCGTTGATGGTGCTGGTGTTGAGTGCCACGCAGGTATTCACCGTGCCAGTGGCTGGCAATTCACCTGGGCCGTAGACCGGATCGCGGCCGTAACGGACGTCGGAGGTGCTTTCCAGGCCGCCAACGTGAGTCACGCCCACTTCGCCCACAAGGGTCAGACGGCTTGCGCCCATGACCTGGTCAAAGAAGTGCGTCAGGGTGGTCTGGAACTGGGTGATTTCCTTGCGACGATAGCCGTGCAGGTCTTGACCCGGCGGGGCAGAGAGCAACGAAGCGTTACCCAATGCGCCGCCCAGAGGACGTACACCGGCGAACAGAATGTCGGTGGAGTTGAGCTGCACCGGTGCGTTCGGACGGTAGCTCAGTTCACCGCTCCACGCCGTACCGGTAGGCAGGGTGGTGGAGAAGCTCAGGCCGTAGAGGCGAATGTCTTCCGGGTATTCGATGAAGTATTTCGAGTTACCCGCCACCAGCAACGGCGCGAGTGCGGCGAACGGACCTGGCAGTGCAGCAGCGGTGTTATAGACCGACTGCGGCGCACCCGTGGCGCTGAAGATCGGCGCACGGCTGTGGTAGTTCATGAAGTAGGCACCGAACTCGGTGTCCAGAGGCTCGAACATGTACTTGAGGGACGCGCCCCACTGGCCGCTGTCTCGTGCATCGCGGTCCGGTCCGCGACGGACCAGTACGCCTTCCTCGTTGACGTCCACGCCGGCGCCGGCCAATGGCCCCAACGCGACGGCTGGAATCTGCGAGCGCTTGTTCAGCACGCGCAGGTTGGTGTCGCAACCATCGGCAACGATATCCGGCTGCGAGAAGAACGTGCCGCAGTTATCGACAACGGTCTGGTCCCATTCCAGCTGATAGAACGCTTCGGCCGACAGGTTTTCGGTCAGGCTCTGGGACACATAGAACATGTTGACCGGGATCAGGCCTTCCTTGATCTCGGCACCCGGACGACGGAACGCGGACACGTCGATCGGGTTGATCGAGTTGATGCCGCCGCCGATGAAGGTACTTTCACCCCAGCTCACGACCTGCTTGCCCAGACGCACGGAGCCCGGCTGATCGGCAACGGAGTAGTTGTGGTAGACGAAGGCGTCGAGGATCTGGCCGCCGGCGGACTTGGCGCCTTCCTTGCGGTTGCTGTCGCTGATGTCCTTGAACGGACGGCTTTCGTCTTTCAGTTCAAAGTCGTACCAGTATTTGCCACGGACAAAAACGCCGGTGTCGCCATATTTCAATTCAAGGTCATGGATGCCCTTGAAGATCTTCGAGAAGGTTTTGCCGCTCTCGAAGTTCAAGTGACCGTCATCGGAGGTCTGGGACAGGCCACGACCACCGTTGTTCACGCCGATGAGGTTCTTGTTGGCGCTCTCGGTAGACCAGCTGGAGCCGATCGAGAGGGACGAATCGAACTGACCTTCGATTTCACCAACGTTGAAACTGACGCCGAATGCAGGCCCGGCGAGCGAAGAGGCGAGACTGACCGCCAGGGGCAATTTCGCCCGGCGCCAGAACTTGTTTACTGATGTCATCGACGCTACTCCATGTGCATTATTGTTATGGCAGTTAGCACTTCTAAAAACGTTGTGGGTGACGGGGAGCCAAGGCGTCCCGAAGTCACTCCAAAATTGCATCGCCCCGTTTTGTGCGTTTGCTCCGTTCTTAAAAATCCTTGAGCGGACTATAGCCAGCAGGTAGTAGAGCTTGATCCCTCTAAAGTGTGATTTGCAGCTGCCAGCCACTCTGGAACAGTCCTTTCGCCAGTCCGACACCTGTCGGCACGGCAAGGATGGCTGAAAATTCGGATTTCACAAGCCAAGCGCTTGCTTGGTGGGGCTGGCGTGCCTTTTCGGGCACGCCAGAAGGCGCTTAAAGCGTCGAGAGGAAGGTGCTGTTGTTGGCCTGCCATTCAGTGATGTCGAGGCGGATACGCTTCTTGTCGAGCTTGCCGACACTGGTCTTGGGAATTTCAGTAACAAGGGCGATCTGGCTCGGGATCGCCCACTTGCTCAGGTGGCCCAATTCCACGAATGGCTTGAGGTGTTCCTTGAGCTCCTTAGCCCCGATCTCATGCCCTTCGCGGATCACCAGCAGTGCAAACGGGCGTTCGCCCCACTGTGGATCGGCGATGCCCACCACTGCTACTTCGCGTACCGCCACGTGGCGACTGATCAGGTCTTCGAGGTCCAGGGACGATATCCACTCGCCACCGGTCTTGATCACGTCTTTGATGCGATCACGGATGTCGATCACGCCCATGCTGTCCAGCGTCGCCACGTCGCCGGTGTGCAGCCAGCCCCCGGCCCAGAGCTCGGCGCCTTTCTGCGGCTCGTTGAAGTAACCCTCGGTGAGCCACGGCGCACGCAGCACCAGTTCGCCCTGAGTCTCGCCATCGGCGGGCAGGAAGTTGCCGTCGGTGTCGACGATCGCCGCCTCCACCAAAGGCCCGGGTACGCCGGCCTTGATGCGATAGGTGGTGCGTTCGTCTTCTGTGCCGGCCATCAGCTCATCGTTAAGGTGAGCACACGAGACCAATGGCCCGGTTTCCGACATGCCGTAAGCGGCGGTCAATTGAATGCCCTTGGCCTTGGCCGCTTCGTACAGCGCACGGTTCAGCGCACTGCCGCCAATGACGATTTTCCAGCCGCCGAAATCGGTGCCTTGCGCCGCCTTGGCGTTGAGGACCATTTGCAGGATGGTCGGCACGCAGTGGGAAAAGGTGACCTTCTCCTTACGCCACAGCTCCACCAGGTATTCCGGGTCGTAACGCCCGGGATAAACCTGCTTGAGCCCGAGCATGGTCGCCACATACGGCAAGCCCCAGGCATGCACGTGGAACATCGGGGTGATCGGCATGTACACGTCGTTGGTGCCCAGCAGGCGCACGCTGTCGATGGCGCCCATGATGGTCGACACGCCCATGGTGTGCAGCACCAGTTGCCGATGGGTGAAATACACGCCTTTAGGGTTGCCGGTGGTGCCCGTGGTGTAGAACGTGGTCGCGACGGAGTTCTCGTCGAAATCCTGGAAGTCGTAGTGCGTACTCGCAGCCGCCAGCAACTGCTCGTACTCGCCGACCAGGTTCGGCAAGTCGGCAGTTTTTTCCGGCAGATCAGTCAGAAGAAGGGTTTTCTCGACCGTGGTCAGGTGCCCGGCAATCGCCTGGTACAGCCCGACGAACTCGCTGTTGACCAGCACAAAGCGGTCCTCGGCGTGGTTCATGGTGTAGAGGATCTGTTCCGGTGACAGGCGCACGTTGATGGTATGAATCACCGCCCCGATCATCGGGATGGCAAACATGCATTCCAGATACCGATGGCTATCCCAGTCCATCACCGCCACGGTATCGCCGGCCTTGACCCCGGCTTCCGTGAGCACGTTGGCCAGCCGCGCGACCCGCTCGATCAGGGTCGGATAGCTGTAGCGCAACTGGTCGCGGTAAATGATCTCGCGGGTTTTCTCGTAACGAGCGCCAGACATCAGCAGCCGTTTGATCAGCAGCGGATACTGGTAAGCGCCTTCGGCTGGGGGGATAACGCGAGTCTGCAACATAAGAATCCCTTTTCTGACTGCACGGTGTTGGCTTTTAGAGGTAACCACTCTAGAACCCTTATACGCCGGCCAAATCAGCCAAAGGAATGATTTGCAGAGCCGTACAAATGCTAGCTTTGCGCCAGTATTCACCCCGGAACTGCAGGGTCTGTGTAGGAGCCATGTAGGAGCTGTCGAGTGAAACGAGGCTGCGATCTTTTGACTTTGATCTTTTTAAAAACAAGATCAAAAGATCGCAGCCTCGTTTCACTCGACAGCTCCTACACAGCTCCTACACAGTTCCTACACGGCTCAGCGGGAGGTCAGTGCATCTCGGTGAAGGCGAGTTTGACGCCGATGGCGATCAGCACCACGCCCATGGTCCGGTCGAACCAATGGCCCATGCGGGCAAAACCGGCGCGCACGCGCTGCTGGCTGAACAGCCGCGCCACCAGGCAGAACCACACGGCGGTCGCTGCGGCGAGATAGAGCCCGTAGCCGGCCTGTACCGCCAGCGGCGTATGCGGGTTGATTACCACGGTGAACAACGACAGGAAGAACAGCGTGGCTTTCGGGTTCAGGCCATTGGTCACGAAACCTGAGGTAAACGCACCACGAGGCGTGCGCTCGCCGGCTTCTTTGTGCAGATCGTCAGCCACCGCTTTGGCCGGTTGCGCGCGCAGGGCCTTGTAGCCGATGTACAGCAAATAGGCAGCCGCCGCCCATTTCAAGGCGTTGAACAGCACGATTGACTGCGACACGATCAGGCCGATGCCGAGTAGCGAATAACCGACGTGCAGGAAAATCGCCGTACCGACGCCCAGCGCTGTCCAGGTCCCGGCGCGGCGCCCGTGGGTCACGCTCTCACGCACCACCACGGCGAAATCCGGGCCGGGGCTGGCAACGGCGAGCAAGTGAATCAGGGCAACGGTCAAGAACTCTGTCCAGTACATGGGGGCTCCTTTTGGGGTAGATCGGTCAAAGTGAAATTCACAGGTAAACACCACCTCCTGTGGGAGCGGGCTTGCTCGCGAAGAGGGAGTGTCAGTCGACATCTTTGTTATCTGACACGCCGCCTTCGCGAGCAAGCCCGCTCCCACAGGTTCGGCGTCCTGCCTGGCAATGGGTAACCATTTGTTTCATCTGGTAGGCTCGGCAGATTACGCCTTCAGTTCACCGCACAAAAGGTACAGTTGATGACGAACTCTCGCCGCGCCGTTTTCCTCGACCACCCTTCCCTGGACCTGGGTGATCTCGACCTCAGCCCGTTGCGCGCCTGCTTTGACGATTTGCAGCTGTTCGCACAGACCACGCCGGACCAGGTGATCGAACGCCTCAAGGGCGCCACCGTGGCCATCAGCAACAAAATCCTGATCGACGCCGCCGCCATTGCCGCCAGCCCCGAACTGAAGCTGATCCTGATCACCGCCACCGGCACCAACAACGTCGACCTCGCGGCCGCTCGTGCCCACGGCATCACAGTCTGCAACTGCCAGGGTTACGGCACGCCGTCGGTGGCGCAGCATACGATCATGTTGTTGCTCAACCTGGCCACGCGCCTGGCCGATTATCAGAAAGCCGTCGGCGAAGGTCGCTGGCAGCAAGCAAAACAGTTCTGCCTGCTGGATTACCCGATCGTCGAACTGGAAGGCAAAACCCTCGGCCTGCTCGGCCATGGCGAACTGGGTGGCGCAGTCGCACGGCTGGCCGAAGCCTTCGGTATGCGCGTGTTGCTGGGGCAGATTCCGGGGCGCCCTGCTCGGCCGGATCGCTTGCCGCTGGATGAACTGCTGCCGCAAATCGACGCCCTCACCCTGCATTGCCCGCTCAACGAACACACCCGCCATTTCATCGGCGCCCGCGAACTGGCCTCGATGAAGTCCGGCGCCTTCGTGGTCAACACCGCGCGCGGTGGCTTGATCGATGAGCAGGCGCTGGCCGATGCCCTGAGCAACGGTCATCTGGGTGGTGCGGCCACCGACGTGTTGAGCGTTGAGCCGCCGACTGCCGGCAATCCTTTGCTGGCCCACGATATTCCACGGTTGATCGTTACGCCGCACAACGCCTGGGGCAGTCGCGAGGCGCGCCAGCGGATCGTCGGTCAGTTGACCGAAAACGCGCAGGGATTTTTCAGCGGTAAAGCGCTGCGGGTCGTCAGTTGATAGACTGCGGCACTTTTTTTCACAGGAGCAGTTATGGATCCGCGCAGTGAAGTACTGCTTCGTCAGGCCGAGTTATTCCAGGGTTCGGTGCTGCTGGCCGGTTTGCCCGCCGACGACTTGCTGGGCCGTCTGCCCGATGCCCACGGCTGGTGCTGGCACGCCGGCGATCAAGCGGCGCTCGACGCACGTTTTGCCGAGCGTAGCCATTTTGGCGTGAACGCACCCGAGCGCGAGTTCGAAACGGCGGTGGTGTTTTTGCCCAAGTCCAAGGACCTGACCGACTACATCCTCAACGCCCTCGCCTCGCGCCTGGCCGGTCGCGAGTTGTACCTGGTGGGCGAAAAACGCAGCGGCATCGAAGGCGCGGCCAAGCAACTGAACCCGTTCGGCAAGCCACGCAAGCTCGACAGCGCGCGGCATTGCCAGCTCTGGCTGGTCACCGTGGCCAACGCGCCAGAAGCCAAATCACTGGAAAGCCTGGCCCAGACCTATGAGCTGCCGCTGGCCGAAGGTCCGCTGAAAGTCATCAGCCTGCCGGGCGTGTTCAGTCACGGTCGGCTGGATCGGGGCAGCGCGTTGCTGCTGGAGCATCTGGACAAGTTGCCGAGCGGCCACTTACTGGACTTCGGTTGCGGCGCGGGTGTGTTGGGTGCTGCTGTGAAACGCCGTTATCCGCACAATCAGGTCACTTTGCTCGACGTCGACGCCTTCGCTGCCGCCAGCAGTCGCCTGACGCTGGCCGCCAACGGTCTGGAAGCCGACGTGATTACCGGTGACGGCATCGACGCGGCACCGATGGGTTTGAGCGCGATTCTGAGCAACCCGCCGTTCCACGTCGGCGTCCACACCGACTACTTCGCCACCGAGAACTTGCTGCGAAAAGCAGCGAAACATCTGAAAAACGGCGGCGAACTGCGCTTGGTCGCCAACAGCTTCCTGAAGTATCAACCGCTGATCGAAGAGCACTTGGGCATCTGTGCGATCAAGGCTGAAGGACAGGGTTTCAGGATTTACCGGGCCAAGCGCGGATAAAACTTTCTGCTTGCCCAATCGGATTTGCCTAGGCAGAATCCGCTCCGTCCTAGGGGAGTAGTCTCCCACGAGCGCCATGCTCGTCCGGCATACGTCAACATACTTGGTCAACAGACCATGGCGTATGCGACCCAAGCGTCCGCATCAGACGGATCGCAGGGTTTGACAAGACCTATGACACGAACACCTTACCCGGGGCGGGAAGGCTGTACGTGTCATAGCCGTGTCGACCCGCCCCTTAGGAAAAACCCTGATGCTGGACTCTCTGCTCGTTCCCACCGCAATCGTTGCCTTGGCCGAAATCGGCGACAAGACGCAACTGCTCGCGCTCATTCTCGCTGCCCGCTTTCGCAAACCCTGGCCCATCATCGCCGGCATCGTCGCCGCGACCCTGGCCAACCATGCAGCAGCCGGTGCAGTGGGTGCCTGGTTCGGGAGTTTCTTCTCGGATGCCGTGTTGCACTGGATCCTCGCCGCAAGCTTCGCCGCGACCGCGCTGTGGACTTTGGTGCCCGACAAGATGGACGACGATGAAGCCAGCACCGCCCGCAAGTTCGGGCCGTTCCTGACCACGCTGATTGCGTTCTTTCTGGCCGAAATGGGCGACAAGACTCAGGTCGCTACCGTGATGCTCGCCGCGCAATACCCGGAACTGTGGCTGGTCATCATCGGCACCACTGCAGGGATGTTGATTGCCAACGTGCCGGTGGTGTTGGCGGGCAACTTTGCGGCGGACAAATTGCCGCTCACCCTGATCCGCCGCCTGGCGGCAGCGGCGTTCCTGATCCTGGCGATTGTGGCGGTGTACAAGGCGATGCAAAGCAGCGGCTGGGTTTGACGTGGTAGGGCGTTAGACCGCGTTATCGTTCTTCGCGGGCAAGCCTCGCTCCTACAGGTTTTGTGTCTTATACAAATTATGTAATCGACCAAAACCTGTAGGAGCGAGGCTTGCCCGCGAAGGCGTCAGCGGCATCAACGCCTGACTATCAGGATTTAGGCGCTTTCTCGTACAACGGCATCACCTTCGGAATCGCTGCCTGCAACGAAGCAATCCGGCTGGACGAAGCCGGGTGAGTACTCAAGAACTCCGGTGGCGCGCCTTCCGAGGCTTTGCTCATCTTGTTCCACAACGTGATCGCCGCATTCGGGTTGTAACCGGCGCGGGCCGCCAACTCCAGGCCAATCAAGTCCGCCTCGTTTTCATTGCCACGACTGTTGGGCAAGGTCATGCCGTATTTCGCCACCGTGTCCGCCAGGGCCAGACTGTCCTGCCCCAGACCGAGCAACGCGCCAGCGCCCTGCTTGGCCATCTCGACGCCGTACGCCTTGGACATTGCTTCACGACCATGCTCGCGCAAGGCGTGGGCGATTTCATGGCCCATGATCGCGGCGATTTCATCGTCGGTGAGTTGCAGTTTGTCGATCAGCCCCGTGTAGAAAATGATCTTGCCGCCAGGCCCGCAGTTGGCATTGAGCTCGTCGCTCTTGATCAGGTTGACTTCCCATTTCCACTGGGCCGAGTCCGGACGGAAAACCGGCGCCTGGGCAATCAGCCGGTCAGCGATCGCCTGCACGCGTTTGGCGTCGTTACTGGTCTTGTCCAACACGCCTTTGGTGTTCGCCTCTCCGACCGTCTTTTGATATGACTGGGCGTACATCTGGTTGACTTCGTCGGTGGACAACATGCTGAACATGTACTGCTTGCGCTCGACGCCCACGGCGCCACCGCTGGTGGTATTGACCGACTGACAACCGGCAAGCAGCAAACCTGCGCTCAGCGCACACACAACCAATGTCTTGTTCATCAAAAACTCCCTGGAAACATGGCGCGTATCCTGGGCGGAAATGTATCGACGCCAGTTACGCAGATGAGTAGACGCCTATTTCAGCCAAAACTCTCATGGCCGTAGGAAAAAATTCACATACCGACGCCCGCCACGGCCGACACCGGCCCGCAATGATTCATTTGCGACATCCAACACTCCAAAACAGCCATTTCGCCCAACCCCGCTCATGGCCCTCCGGGCGCCTGCCGATACACCACCGCAGACGTCCTCTTGCGTGCGGAGCACCCATGAAATTCAAGTCGATCCAGTTTTCCGTGGCGGCCCTCGCTGGCGCCATCGTTCTTAGCGTAGTCGCCGCGCTGGTGCTGTACGCACTGTTTTCCGGCGCCCGGACGCAAGACATGGTCCAGGAGCGGACCCAAGCACAATTCGAGCAAGTCATCGAGCAGCGCCTGACCTCCCTGGCGCAGACCCAGGTCAGCCAGATCCAACGCGAACTCGAAGCGCCGCTGCTGATCGCCGGCGGCCTGGTGCGGGTCAACGCACTGATCGGCACACCGGGCGCCGACGGCAAGCCGCAACTGAGTCTGAGCCGCGAACAGCTGATCAGCCTGATCAAGGAAAACGTGGCCAAGAACCCGAAAATTCTCGGCACCTATATAGGCTGGGAAAAAGACGCGCTCGACCACAACGACGCCGCTTACGTCGACACCAAGGTAGTCGGCATCGACGCCAGCAACGGACGTTTCCTGCCGTGGTGGTTCCGCAACGAGGACGGCACCCTGGGCCTGGACAAACTGGTGGACGTTGATGACCAGAAAACCCTGTCCACCGGGGTCCGCGCCAGCGAGTACTACCTGTGTTCGAAAGAAACCAAAAAGTCCTGCGTGATCGATCCGGCGCCCTACAAAGTCGGCGACAAAATCGTCATGCTCGCCTCCTTTATCGAACCGATCATGCTCAACGGCGCCTTCCAGGGCATCGTCGGTGCCGACCTGTCGGTGAACTTCATCCAGGAAATGTTGCTGGGCGCGAATCAGAAACTGTACAGCGGCGCAGGGGAAATGGCGCTGATCGGCGGTAACGGCCGAATCGTGGCCTACACCAAGGATCCGAGCAAATTCGGCGAGAAGGTCAGCGACATTCTCGACGGCAAGCAGATTGCCAACATGGCCAATCTCAAGCGCGGCGAAGTGACTTACACCGTCGACAAGGCTCAGGGCCGGATCGAGTTGTACCTGCCGTTCGGCATCGGCCAGACCGATGCGCGCTGGACCTTGATGCTGCAACTGCCGTTGAACGCAGTGATGGCCGACCTGCAAAAACTGCAGGGTGACCTGAACGCTCAGCGCAAGTCCGACACCTTCGGCATGGCCATGGTCGGTTTGTTGATCGCTGGTATCGGTCTGCTGGTGATCTGGCTGGTGGGCCACGGCATCGCCCGCCCGCTCAAGCAAATGGTCGCGATGCTCGACGACATCGCCAAAGGCGAAGGCGACCTGACGCGTCGCCTGACCAGCGACCGCGCCGACGAACTGGGCTCGATCGCCAAAGGCTTCAACACGTTCCTGGCCAAATTGCAGGCGATGATCACCCAGGTGGTGACCTCGGTGCAGAGCGTCAGCGATTCGTCGGAACACACCGCCGACATCGCCATCCGCACCAACATCGGCGTGCAGAAACAAATGGCCGAGATCGATCAAGTGGCGACGGCGGTGCATGAAATGACCGCGACCGCCCAGGACGTGGCACGCAACGCGACCCAGGCTGCGCAAGCCGCCAGCCATGCCGATCAGGCAGCGGCCCAGGGCATGCAGATCGTGCGCGACACGTCGAACTCGATTGGCGTGCTGGCCGTGGAAATCGGCAAGGCTGTCGGCGTAGTGCAGACCTTGGCCAAGGACAGCGAGAACATCAACGCGATCCTGACCGCCATTCGCGGGATCGCCGAGCAAACCAATCTGCTGGCCCTGAACGCGGCCATTGAAGCGGCCCGCGCGGGCGAACAGGGCCGTGGTTTTGCGGTGGTGGCCGATGAAGTGCGCAACCTGGCGCAGAAAACCCAGAAGGCCACGGAAGAAATCCAGACCATGATCCAGCAACTGCAACAAGGCACCCGCGACGTGGTGCGGGTCATGGAAGACAGCCAGAACCGCACTGATGAAAGCGTGCAGCACGCGGCGAAGGCAGCTGAAGCGCTGGAGACGATTACTCAGGCGGTATCGGTCATCAATGACATGAACACGCAGATTGCCAGTGCAGCCGAGGAGCAGAGCGCGGTCGCGGATGACATCAACCGTAACGTGATCAACATCGGGCAAGTGGCCAATGAAGTGGCAGGCGGCGCGGATGAGTCGAGTGCGGCGAGTGCGGATCTGACCAAGCTGGCCGAGCAGCAGCGGCGGTTGATCAATCAGTTCAAGGTCTGATCCAAAGGCCTCTTCGCGGGCAAGCCTCGCTCCTACAGGAAAGAGTGATCCGTAGGAGCGAGGCTTGCCCGCGAAGGCGTCGGTACAGATGCCGAATCAACCCGGGGTCAAACACTCCGGCCCATTGAGCTTCGGATCATTCACCAGATTCGCCAACACCCGCTCGCGCAACCCCGCGGGTTCACTGGCGAGCAACGCCTGCAAGGCATGCAATGGCGTTTCGGGATTGAGCCACGCCGCCTGCCCCGCCTCATCCAGAATCAATGGCCGACGCTGGCTCGCCGCCGGCTGGGTGATCACTGCGGTGCTCAGCCACACCTGCTCCTGCACCGGATACGCTTCCCAGATCGCCGCAAAAAACAAGGTCGAGCCCTCTCCCGGCGTCAGCCAATACGGCCGTTTGCGAGTGGTGCCGCGCCATTCGTAAAAACCGTTGGCCGGCAACAGGCATCGGCGCTCGCGCAAGGCCTGGCGAAACATCGGTTGTTCGGCAACGGTTTCGGCCCGGGCATGGGCCGGGGTGCGGGAAAGATCCGTCAGCCACGGTGGCGTCAAACCCCAGCGCGCCCGGGCCAACTCACGCTGGCCGTCGACGCCTGCACGCAGCATCAGCACCGAATCGTTGGGGGAAATATTCCACTGGGCCTGCTGATCGGCGGGGAAGCCAGGCAGGGCCGCGAAGGCGGGGTTCCAGCGAAACAGGGCATAACGTCCACACATGGGGCAACACGACTCTCAATAAAACGAACGCCAGCCTAACAGACCAGCGTGCCGGGAAAACTGTCCGGTTCATCACCGGGCAGTGGCAGCGCGGCATTGTACGCGGTGATCAGCTCCCGGGCGTATTCGGCCTGGTCGTTGTCCACCGACAAGCCCAGCAGGCCGAAGATGGGCAATTCGCCGGTGCCGCCGACTAAATCGCGGCCCTCCAGATGCGCCTCGATGCCCTCACTGGCCAGCATGCCTTGCAGCAACTCCCCTTCCATCAGGTTTTCCGGCTCGTAGATTCGCTGCATAGACGCCCCTCACTCATTTTCGCTGAAAACCTCGAGATGCCATTCCGTGCCGTCAACCTGCAACACAAACGTGATCGGCCGACAACATACTTGGCAGTCCTCGATATAGGTCTGATCGCCGCCGGACAGATCCACCGTCGTCTCAACCTCTTCACCACAATACGGACATTCATACAGCGCAGTTTCCAGCATCGCGGTCTCCCAGGTGACTTGTGCGTATAATCGCCGGTCTATTTGCAGGGCTATTTTTGTCTGGCTAACTTTTCAGACCGTGCCCCGTTGGTTTTCGATCAAAACCTTTACTTACCCTAGCCGTTTCTAACAAGAGAGCATGATGGGCGAATTCGATGCCATCCGACCTTACGACGACAGCGAAGTCCCAGCGGTGCTGGACCGACTGCTCGGCGACAAGGCGTTTCTAGATATCCTCATCCACTTCCGCTTCCCGCGCTTTGCCGGTGCTTTCGGCTGGGCGCTCAAACCTCTTATAGCTCATCGGCTGCGCCGTGAGTTCGCCGGCGTCACGTCGGTGGCCACGCTGCAGGACAAAGTCGAGATGTACGTCGACCACACCATCGAGCGAGCCACGGACGGGGTGACGTACACCGGCGTCGAGCAGTTCAAGTCCGGCAGCGCCTACTTGTTCATCGCCAACCACCGCGACATCGTGATGGACCCGGCCTTCGTCAACTACGCCGTATACCACGCCGGCCTGCCGACACCGCGTATCGCGATCGGCGACAACCTGCTGCAAAAGCCCTTCGTCAGTGACCTGATGCGCCTGAACAAGAGCTTTATCGTGCACCGTTCGATCACCGGGCGTCGCGAGAAGATGGCGGCGTATCAGCTGCTGTCGGCCTACATCAACCACTCGATCCGCAACGATTGCGCCTCCATCTGGATCGCCCAGGCCGAAGGCCGGGCCAAGGACGGCGACGACCGCACCGAGTCGGCGATCCTGAAGATGTTCCACATGAGCCGCAAGGACGAGCCGTTCGGTGAAGTCATCCGCTCGCTTAACGTCAGCCCGGTGTCGATCAGCTACGAATACGACCCGTGCGACCAGGCCAAGGCCCGCGAGCTGTTCATCCGCGCCACCACCGGCAGTTACACCAAAGTGCCGGGTGAGGACGACGTCAGCATCGCCAAGGGCATCACCGGCTACAAGGGCCGGGTGCACGTGAACTTCGCTGCGCCGATCACCGAGCTGTTCGACGACACCAAGCAGTTGGCGATCGAGATGGACCGGCAAATTCTCGGCGGCTACCGGTTGTTCCCGGTTCACTATCTGGCTTACGCGCAGTGGAAAGACGCCGACCCGCAACTGCAGGTGCCGAAGGCTGCCGAGGTGTTTGCGGCGGACGAACTGGCCAAGGCCCAGGAAGAATGGCAGCGTCGTCTGGAGGCTTGCCCCGAGGAACATCGTCCGTATCTGGTGCTGCAATATGCGACGCCGGTGCGCAATCAGTACCGGGTGAAAGCCGGGTTGCCGCTTTAAGGCAAGATCAAAAGATCGCAGCCTCGTTTCACTCGACAGCTCCTACAATGGATCGCATCCACCTGTAGGAGCTGTCGAGTGCAACGAGGCTGCGATCTTTTGCTTTCAGCGATTCAGAAGCGGGTGCTGATCCACGACACCAGCAACGCCAGCCCCAGGCAGGCGAAACCGAAGCGGTAGAAGAACCGGTTCATGCGCAAGGTGGCCCAATCCAGCGTGGGCTCTTCGCTCGGACGGCTTTGACGCTGGGCGACCAGGCTCGCCATGGCGCGTTGTTCACGGCGGCGAGTGGCATGCAGCAGCCAGCCACCCGGGAAAGCCAACAGCAAGGCCAGCAGGTTGATCAGCTTGGCAGGATGTTGGGTGAACAGCGAAATCAGATGCAACGACATCACGAACCTCGGCAAAACAGGTGTGGCAGACGCCGAACCGGCGACTGCGGCGCGGATTCTACCGAAAGCCTGTCCACCTGCCCTTCCTTTCCGACAAATAACGAACCATCTGACCAAATGCTGTCCTGTGTCACGGCTCCGTCATCTGAATACGCCAGTCTGGCGGCCCTCGAAACCGACATGGAAACCGTCATGCTGCACGCCGAAAACCAGGACCGCCTCTACCTCATCGCCCAGAGTGACGAACAACAAGCCCTCGTAGGAAGCCTCGCCTTTAACGTTCAGGACCGCCACTGGCTGGTGTATTGCGCGCTCGGCGGGCATCAACATGCGGATTTGCCGGAGACGGATTTGCTGACGGGCGTGAGCGTTCTGGATTTTTATTCGCAAGCGGCCTGACCACAGAACACCTGCAGGAGCGATGCTTGCCCGCGAAGGCGGTCTGACATTCAACATTTGAGTCGCCTGAAACACTGCTTTCGCGGGCAAGCCTCGCTCCTACAATGGGTGGTAGTCAGGCATGAAAAAGCCCGGGGCCATTGCTGGCACCGGGCTTTTTTTGATCCGGCGAAAAATTATTCGCTGAGAATCTGACCAATCGTCGGGTCCTTGAACAGACGCGTCAACGCATCGCTCAACACATCACTGACCAGCTTGGTGTTGGTTTCCTGGTTCGGCGCCATACCGAAGCGCTGATCCAGGGACGCACCGTAACGACCGCTGTAGCGACGGTTGGCGTTCTGCACATCGGAGCGGAAGGTCGCGCCAATGGTCGCCTCGGTCACATACATGCCTTCTTTGGGCGACTGATATTTCAGCTCGGCCAGGGTGACTGTCAACTGTGGAGCATTCAGCGCATTCGAGGTCGGGGTAAAGCCCAGCAACCGCACGGCCGCCTCGGCCTGAGCCTGCAACTTCGGCAGGATCTGCGCGCCCTGCACGGTGATCGCGCTGGTCTCAGGGTACAAGCCACCACGGGTGCCCAGGGTTGGCGACGGACGTCCGTCCACCACACGCACCACCACCGGCTGACCATGGCCGACCGGCGCCAGCTGAGTCGTCAGCTTGGGTTCAGGGTTCAGTTGTTGCGGGCTGTGGGCGCAGCCGACGAGGGTCAAACTGGTCACAGTGATCAAACCGAACAACAGGCGTTGCAACATGCTCTTCTCTCCAGAATCAGGCACAAACAGGCCCGCAGTATAGCGGTGGGCCACTGCGGGTAACTAGCACCTCACAGTGAATACTGAAATGTCTGACAAACCCTTGGGAAACCGGTTCCTGTCACACATCTGTCATCGCCCATACACTTTCACGTCACGGCTTGCTGGCAACCTTCTCGGCAGGTCACCCACAAGGTACTTTGCCATGCGTTATCTCATCTCGCTGTTCGCACCACGCCCGCTGCACCGCAGCTTCGCCCTGCTCGACCGCAATGGCCACTGCCAGGCGTTCAAGCAGTGCAGCCTCCAGCCGATGGGCGATGGCTGGGTCGAAATCGAAGAAATCCGCCTCAACTGGCTGCACCATCCGCTGCCGCCTAGCGCCCGTGTCAGCCAGCGTCGGCCACGTGCACGGGTGCAACATCTGTTGACCACCTGACCAGACGCCTAATAAAAGTCATTAAACACGTCCATTTCCCTGCGTTTCTTAGATACAATCTCCCCCCGATTATAAGGACGTCTCCTGATCGGGCCTCGCAGCACCGTCAATGCTTCGGTATTGGCACCCCGCACCGCCCACAGAGAGCCGCCCACACAGATCGAGTGAAGCTGGCGCGCTTGCTGTTCCTTGAGCAAAAACCCCACTTTTCGCGAATCTGCAGAGCTGTCATTACGCTCGGTTACTGAGCTGTTTGCCCGTTTTGCCTGTCATGTACCCCATGACGGCAATCCATCCGGGCACAGTGCCAGGCTGGGACAGCCCTTTTTTGAGGTTCACGTCTTCAAAAGAGCGTGAAAAAAACGGGTTTTCACAACTTCACAAGAGTGTGGCGAGCAAATGAATAGTTTTGCGTCTGAACATGCACCATTAGCGTCTGAAACAGCCCAACGACACAGGACCGAGTACTCCTCGAACACCGGAGCCTGAAGCCTGTCCGCTACGGATTTGGTTGCACAAACGGATGTCTCGACCATAAGTCGAATTGCCAGCCGCGCGCTGAGATGAGTTGATGTAACTCTTTAGGCCCGGCCGCATGCATCCGTCGAAGTTGCGAAAAATTGCGAAGATTCGGACATGGCGACACTGGCCATGGGTACCTGGGGCATCACTGACACGCCCCTGAACACCTGGCCGCCATGCCGACAATTTGGTGCTGCAGATTTTGGAGACGCGTTAAATGGCGCATAACGAAGCAGTCGACGTAGTACTGGTTGGGGCCGGCATCATGAGTGCCACCCTTGCCGTACTGCTCAAAGAACTCGACCCCGCGATCAAGCTGGAAGTCGTCGAGCTGATGGATTCCGGTGCTGCGGAGAGTTCGAACCCGTGGAACAACGCCGGTACCGGTCACGCCGGGCTGTGTGAGCTCAATTACACGCCTCAGGCCGCCGACGGTAGCGTCGACATCAAGAAAGCCGTGCACATCAACACTCAGTTTGAAGTGTCGAAGCAGTTCTGGTCCTACCTGACCAAAAAAGGCACGTTCGGCTCGTGCAAGACGTTCATCAGCCCGGTGCCGCACCTGAGCTTCGTGCAGGGCGACAATGGCGTTTCCTTCCTCAAGGAACGCTTCAAGACCCTGAGCAAGCACCACGCCTTCTCGGACATGGAATACACCGAAGACAAGGCCACCATGGCCGAGTGGATGCCATTGATGATGCCGGGCCGTCCGGCTGACGAAGTCGTTGCCGCCACCCGCGTGATGAATGGCACCGACGTCAACTTCGGCGCCCTGACCAATCAATTGCTCAAGCACCTGACCAGCGCACCCGATGCCCAGGTCAAGTATTGCAAGCGCGTGACCGGTCTCAAGCGCAACGGCAGCGGCTGGACCGTCAGCATCAAGGACGTCAACAGCGGCAACACCCGTGAAGTCGACGCCAAGTTCGTGTTCCTCGGCGCGGGCGGCGCGGCACTGCCGCTGTTGCAGGCGTCCGGCATCGAAGAAAGCAAAGGCTTCGGCGGCTTCCCGATCAGCGGTCAGTGGCTGCGTTGCGACAACCCGGAAGTGGTCAAACACCACCAGGCCAAGGTTTACAGCCAGGCTGCCGTGGGTTCGCCACCGATGTCGGTGCCGCACCTGGACACCCGAGTGGTCGATGGCAAGAAGTCCCTGCTGTTCGGACCTTACGCCGGTTTCACCACCAAGTTCCTCAAGCACGGCTCCTTCATGGACCTGCCGATGTCGGTTCGCGCCGGCAACATCGGCCCGATGCTGGCCGTGGCGAAAAACAACATGGACCTGACCAAGTACCTGGTCAGCGAAGTGATGCAGTCGATGGAGCAGCGCCTGGACTCCCTGCGCCGTTTCTACCCTGAAGCGAAAGCCGAAGACTGGCGCCTGGAAGTGGCCGGCCAACGGGTGCAGATCATCAAGAAAGACCCGAAAAAGGGTGGCGTTCTGCAGTTCGGTACCGAACTGGTCGCGGCGAAGGACGGTTCCCTTGCCGCCCTGCTCGGCGCGTCTCCAGGTGCTTCGGTGACTGTTTCGATCATGCTTGAGCTGATCGAAAAATGCTTCCCGAACAAGGCGTCCGGTGAATGGGCTGCCAAACTGGCGGAAATCTTCCCGGCCCGGGAAAAGGTTCTGGAAACCGACGCTGCGCTGTATCGCAAGATCAATGCGCACAACAACGTCGCGCTGGAACTGGTTGAAGCCAGTAACGAGACCGAAAGCTACGCTTGATTCGGTTGCATAAAAAACGCCCCGTTCTCAGTGAGAGCGGGGCGTTTTTTTTGTGCCTTTAAAAGATCGCAGCCTCGTTTCACTCGACAGCTCCTACAAGGGATTGCGTATACCTGTAGGAGCTGTCGAGTAAAACGAGGCTGCGATCTCTTGATCTTATCTTTTGATCTTAACCACGAGCCTTGGCGATCAACTCGATGTACTCAGCCGCATTGCGCTGATCCTTGATCACCGCGACGAAATCATTACCGTGTTCATCCTTGCCATCCAGGTCATGCCCGGCTTCGACGAAGAACGTCAGAAAACGCTCGAAATCATCGATACGCAGACCACGGTAGGCCTTGATCAGCTTATGCAGGGACGGCGAAGTGGCGTCGACCGGTTCGAAATCCAGAAACAACTTGATCTGCTCATCGCCGATCTCGTCACCAATCACTTGTTTCTTATCTTTACGCATTGCCGACTCCAGCTCGCAGACATTTCACGGGGCAGGCAGTTTACCCCTGCCCGGGCGCAGGGCTCAACGCGGACGAACAGCCCCGGTGTGCAGATCAGCCCAGATATGGCCGTTGGCGTAGCTGAGGAACTGGCAATACACCGTGTCATTGCGCAACAGATCGATCACGACCCGGTACTGCGCCATCGGGTAAAACAGCGTCAGGGTCTTGTTCTTTTCGTCGTAGATCGGTTTTTTCAGGCTTTTGCTTTCGCCGTCGAAGTTGACCAGCACCTGATTGATGGTCGCGCCTTTGTTCAGGGACTTGCCCTTGAGGCGGATCAGCAAGGGGGACGTAACAGGAATCGGCTGCTGATTGGACTGACGCTGGCTGCCGACCACCACCGAATACTCAGTGACCTGCAACAGTTGCTGCTGTTCCGGTTCGGCGTCACGCAGGGTCAGGTCGTCGGGAGGCAGGAACTGCGCGTGCATCGGCGCCGGGGCAGCCGCCAGAGGCAGGCTGAGGGTCAGCAACAGGGCGGCGCAGCTGCGGATCAAAAGGCTCATGACAGGCTCCGAAGGGCGGGGCCGAGCACTCTAGCATGGGGACTTGTAGGAGCGAGGCTTGCCCGCGAAGGCGGTGTGTCAGTCGATAACTATTTTGACTGACACGCCGTCTTCGCGGGCAAGCCTCGCTCCTGAAACAAGCGGAGATCAATCGAACTGCGCGCGCATCCAGGCCTGATACTCGGCCACACCCGGCTCGCCTTCGCGTGGCGCCCACGGCGCCAGCTCACCCTCACCCACCGGCCGATAAGGCCCGGCCTTGCATTCGAACATCAGGCTGTCGGCTTCCAGCACGACCAGGCCATGGAACACACCGGGAGGAAGGTCCACGCCCACCGACTCGCCACCAGCTTGCAGAACCCGCGTGTGGATAACGCCTCCGGACTCATCAAAAATCAACAGGCCGAGACGCCCCCGCAGCACCAACAGCGTTTCCGCCTTGTCATCACTCAGGTGCCGATGAGGGGGAATGTACGTACTCGGCTGCAAACCCACGGCCATGCGATGGCACGGCTCTTCCATCTGATGGAAGTTGTGGTGCTGGCGCCCGCGCGGATTGGCCGCAGCCTTCTCGGCCAGTTCGGTGAACAGCGTTTGATCAAGAAAGCTCGGCGTGGCCAATGATTACATTCCTTTAACAGCAAAAATCCCGTTGGCATTACGCCAGTAGCCTTTGTAGTCCATGCCGTAACCGAAGATGTAACGGTCGATGCACGGCAAGCCGACGAAATCGGCTTTCAGGTCCGGGCGAGCCTTGCGGTCGTGGTCCTTGTCGATCAGCACGGCGGTGTGCACTTTGCGTGCGCCGGCGTGTTTGCAGAAGTCGATGATCGCGCCCAGGGTGTGACCTTCGTCGAGGATGTCGTCGATGATCAGCACGTCACGGTCGATGAACGACACTTCCGGCTTGGCTTTCCAGAACAGGTCGCCGCCGCTGGTTTCGTTGCGATAGCGGGTGGCGTGCAGGTAGGACGCTTCCAGCGGGAATTGCAGATGGGTGAGCAGCTTGCCGGCGAAAATCAGACCGCCGTTCATCACGCAGAACACCACCGGATTGCTGTCAGCCAGCTGTTCGTTGATGTGTGCACCGACGCGGGCGATGGCCGCCTCGACTTCAGCTTCGGTGTACAGGCAGTCAGCCTCTCGCATGATTTGACGGATATGCTCGAGATCAGCGGACATGGCGCTCTCCAGGGGGTGGCGGGATTCAGGAAAAGCGGGCAAAGGTACGCATCAAGCGAGGCCAGATCAAGCGTTTGTGGACTAACGTACTGTATGTCTATAGGACAACACCCTCGGATAGATTAATCTAGGCCGGTTTTTTTGCCCGCCGCCGGAGCCTTTCCCATGCCCATCCTCGAGATCCGCCATCCGCTGATCCGTCACAAACTCGGCCTTATGCGCCGCGCCGACATTAGCACGAAGAATTTCCGTGAGCTCGCTCAGGAAGTCGGTGCCCTGCTGACCTACGAAGCCACTAAAGACTTGCCGCTGGAAACCTACGACATCGAAGGCTGGTGCGGCACTGTGTCGGTGGAGAAAATCGCCGGCAAGAAAATTACCGTGGTGCCAATCCTGCGCGCCGGTATCGGCATGCTCGAAGGCGTGCTGAGCCTGATCCCGGGAGCCAAAGTCAGCGCCGTCGGCGTGGCCCGCAACGAACAAACCCTGCAGGCCCACACCTACCTGGAAAAACTGGTTCCGGAAATCAACGAACGCCTGGCGATGATCATCGACCCGATGCTCGCCACCGGCAGTTCCATGGTCGCAACCATCGACCTGCTGAAAAAGGCCGGTTGCCGCGACATCCGCGCCATGGTGCTGGTTGCCGCGCCGGAAGGCATTGCCGCTGTAGGCAAAGCGCACCCGGACGTGACGATCTACACCGCCTCCATTGACGAAAAACTCAACGAACACGGTTACATCATCCCAGGCCTGGGCGATGCCGGTGACAAGATCTTCGGTACCAAGCAGAAGGACGCTTGAGCATGCAGCAAGAGTTCAACGATCCGCTCTGGCGCACGGTGCTGTCTGGCGCGCAGATGCTGTTCGTGGCCTTCGGCGCCCTGGTGTTGATGCCGCTGATTACCGGCCTTGACCCGAACGTGGCGCTGTTTACCGCAGGTCTTGGGACGATTCTGTTCCAGATCGTCACCGGACGTCAGGTGCCGGTGTTCCTGGCGTCGAGCTTTGCCTTTATCACCCCGATCATTCTCGCCAAGGGCCAGTTCGGCCTCGCGGCGACCATGGGCGGCGTGATGGCGGCGGGTTTCGTCTACACCTTCCTCGGCCTGGCCGTGAAGATCAAAGGCACCGGTTTCATCGACCGGCTGCTGCCGCCGGTAGTGATTGGCCCGGTGATCATCTCGATCGGCCTGGCCATGGCGCCGATTGCCGCCAACATGGCGATGGGCAAGGCTGGCGACGGCACCGAGCTGATTCATTACCAGACCGCCATGCTGATCTCGATGCCGGCGCTGTTGACCACCCTGATCGTCGCGGTGTTCGGTAAAGGCATCTTCCGCCTGGTGCCGATCATTTCCGGCGTGCTGGTGGGTTTTGCCATGGCGTTCTATTTCGGTGTCGTTGATACCGCGAAGATTGCCGCGGCACCGTGGTTTGCGATTCCGCACTTCACTGCGCCGGAGTTCAACTGGCAGGCGATTCTGTTCATCGTTCCGGTAGCGTTGGCGCCGGCCATCGAGCATATCGGCGGGGTGATTGCCGTCGGCAGCGTGACCGGTCGTGATTACCTGAAGAAACCCGGCCTGCACCGCACCCTGCTCGGCGATGGCATTGCCACCACCGCAGCCGGCTTGTTCGGCGGCCCGCCCAACACCACCTACGCCGAAGTGACGGGCGCGGTGATGTTGACCAAGAACTACAACCCGAAAATCATGACCTGGGCGGCGATCTTTGCCATCAGCCTGGCGTTCGTCGGCAAGTTCGGCGCGCTGCTGCAAAGCATTCCGGTGCCGGTGATGGGCGGGATTCTGTGCCTGTTGTTCGGCTCGATTGCCGCGGTAGGGATGAACACGCTGATTCGCCACAAGATCGACCTGGGCGAGGCACGCAATCTGGTGATTGTCTCGGTGACGCTGGTGTTCGGGATTGGCGGTGTGCTGGTCGGCACCGGGACGGGCCCGGACGACTTCGGCCTCAAAGGCATCGCGCTGTGCGCGGTGGTGGCGATCGGCTTGAATCTGCTGCTGCCGGGTAATGACAGCTGGAAGCACAAGAAGGCAGATGAGCCGTTGTTGTAGTCAGCCTTGAGAATGCCTTCGCGGGCAAGCCTCGCTCCTACAAGTTTTGCGTCGTTTTATTGATCGACGCTCTCCCTGTAGGAGCGAGGCTTGCCCGCGAAGCTTTTACAGCGCCAGCGGCGCTCTTTCACACAAGGTGGTCAACGCCCGCGCCCACTGCGGATCATCGTTGAGGCACGGCACCAGCACCAACTCCTCTCCCCCCGCCTCGCGGAACAATTCCTTCCCGCGATCACCGATCTCCTCAAGCGTCTCGATGCAATCGGCGACAAACGCCGGGCACATCACCAGGACTTTCTTCACGCCCATTCCCGCCAACTCATCCAGGCGCGCTTCGGTGTAGGGTTCGATCCATTTCGCCCGCCCCAGACGCGACTGAAACGACACCGACCATTTGCCGTCCGGCAAGCCCATGCGCTTGGCGAAAAGCGCTGCCGTGCGCAGGCATTGCGCGCGATAACAGGTGGCCAACACCGCTGGAGAAGCGTTCTTGCAGCAATCCTCATCCTTGAAGCAATGCTTGCCCGTCGGATCGAGCTTGGTCAGGTGGCGCTCCGGCAAACCGTGGAAGCTAAGTAGCAAGTGATCGTAATCCTGCTGCAAATAAGGCTGGGCGCTGGCGACCAACGCATCAAGGTATTCCGGCTGATCGTAAAACGGCTGGAGAATCGAAAACTGCAGGTCGAGCTGCTTATCGCGCACCACCCGCTTGGCTTCCTCGATCACCGTGGTCACGGTGCTGTCGGCGAACTGTGGATAAAGCGGCGCGAGGGTGATTCTTTTGTGGCCCTGGGCCGCCAGTTCAACCAGTTTCGACTCAATCGACGGCTCGCCGTAACGCATCGCCAGCTCAACCGGCCCGTGGGTCCATTGCGTAGTCATCGCCTGTTGCAGGCGACGGCCGAGCACCACCAACGGTGAGCCCTCCTTCCACCAGATTGACGCGTAGGCGTGGGCCGATTGCTCTGGACGTTTGATCAGGATCAGCGACACCAGCAAGCGTCGCACCGGCCACGGCAGGTCGATCACGTACGGGTCCATCAGAAATTGATTGAGGTAGCTGCGCACATCCGCCACCGACGTGGAGGCAGGTGAACCCAGGTTAACCAGAAGCAATGCGTGATCGGTCATGCAACGTCCTATTTCAAAGGCGGCTGGACAGGTCGTCCAGGGCCGCGCGCAAATCAGTGAACTGGAAAGTGAAACCCGCTTCCAGCAGGCGCACCGGTACGGCCTTCTGGCCACCCAGCAATAGCAGGGACAACTCGCCCAGACACACTTTCAAGGCCAGGGCCGGCATCGGCATGAACGCCGGGCGGTGCAGCACGCTGCCCAATGTCTTGGCGAACTCGCTGTTGCGCACCGGTTTAGGCGCGCAGGCATTATAGGGACCGCTGGCGTCGTTGCGATGCAGAAGAAAATCAATCAGGGCGATTTGATCGTTGATATGAATCCACGGCATCCACTGCCGACCACTGCCCAGAGGCCCGCCCAGGCCCAGTTTGAACGGCAGCAACAGCCGCGACAAAAAGCCGCCCTCGGCGGACAGCACCAAACCAGTTCGAATCAGCACCACCCGAACACCGAGGGCCTCGGCACGCTGCGCGGTTTCTTCCCAGGCAATGCACAACTGACTGGCGAAATCATCGATGGACGGCGGAGACGCTTCCGTCAGCTCCCGCTCGCCACTGTCGCCGTACCAGCCGATGGCGGATCCCGAGATCAAGACCTGCGGTTTTTGCTCGCGGGTTTCGAGCCAGGTCAGCAGGGTTTCGGTCAGGGTGATGCGACTGCTCCAGAGCAGAGCCTTGCGCCTGGACGTCCATGGCCGGTCGGCAATGGGTGCGCCGGCCAGGTTGATAATCGCGTCCACCGGTTCTTGTCCGAGGTCCTCGAACAACGCGATGCCTCGAACCTGTGCACCACATATTTTTGCGACTTTTTCAGGTGTGCGGCTCAATACGGTCAGTCGATGTCCCTGGCTCAACCAGTGTCGGCAGAGTTGACGTCCTATCAAACCAGTACCGCCGGTCAGCAATATGTGCATGACTTCTTCCTCGCGTGGCGTTTTACCCTGATCACTAGTCTATTTTTATAAGCAGGGATCTTTGATATCGGGCAGTGTCTGTGTTTAACAATAGGCCAAGCTGTCAGATCGAGAACGCTAAAAGTTATACCAAAAAACAATATTGTACAGGTTTCAACCACGGCGTAGTCTGTACAGAAAGGTAAACGAGGCCCCTATGACTGTACCTATCGCAATCATCGGCACCGGCATCGCCGGGCTCTCAGCCGCGCAAGCCCTGACAGATACAGGGCATGTCGTTCAACTTTTCGATAAAAGCCGCGGCAGTGGCGGACGCATGTCGAGCAAGCGCAGCGATGCGGGTGCTCTGGACATGGGCGCGCAATATTTCACTGCCCGCGACCGTCGCTTCGTCACCGAGGTCCAGCGTTGGCAAACCCACGGCTGGGTCGCCGAATGGACGCCGCAGCTCTACACCTTCCACGGTGGCCAGCTCAACCTGTCGCCGGACGAACAAACGCGCTGGGTCGGCACGCCACGCATGAGCGCCATCACGCGCGGCCTGCTCGGCGATCTGGAAGTGCATTTCGCCTGCCGGATCACCGAGGTGTATCGCGGTGAAGAACACTGGCATCTGCAAGACGCCGAGGGCTTCACCCATGGTCCGTTCAGTCACGTGGTGATCGCCACGCCGGCGCCTCAAGCCACTGCACTGCTGGCCTCCGCGCCGAAACTCGCCGGGGCCGCCGCCGGGGTAAAAATGGAGCCGACCTGGGCGGTAGCACTGGCGTTCGATACACCGCTGGACACTCCCCTGGAAGGTTGCTTCGTGCAGGACAGCCCGCTGGACTGGCTCGCGCGCAACCGCAGCAAACCCGGGCGCGACAACACCCTCGACACCTGGGTGCTGCATGCGACCAGCGCCTGGAGCCGGCAACATATCGACCTGCCCAAGGAAGCGGTGATCGAGCAACTGCACGGCGCATTTGCGGAGCTGCTGCACAGCGCCATGCCCGCTCCGACCTTCAGCCTGGCGCACCGCTGGCTCTACGCGCGTCCCGCCAGCAGTCACGAATGGGGCGCCCTGGCCGATGCCGATCTGGGCCTGTATGTGTGTGGCGACTGGTGCTTGTCCGGGCGTGTCGAAGGCGCCTGGCTCAGTGGTCAGGAAGCTGCGCGACGGTTACATGAGCACTTGCAGTGAATCGCATTAATCCGAGTAAATTGCTGCTGTCGAAATGGACAGCAGCCCACCCGCAAAACCGCGAAAAACATTTTCTGGTGACCGAGCTGTTCCGCGATGAGGAAGGCACGGTGCTGGACGTCGAGTTGCAGGCGGTGCTGACCCAACGCAATCAGCGTTTCGCCTGGCAGTTCCTGAAAGATAGCGACGCCTGGATCCTCGGCTGGAAATAGGATCCTGTGGGAGCGGGCTTGCTCGCGAATGCGGACCGTCTGCTGCCCATTGTCGCCTGACGCACCGCATTCGTGAGCAAGCCCGCTCCCACATGAGAATTGCATACCCCCCTCGAAAACTTATACAAATAATTTGACTTGTACACCTTTGAATCTATGATGAAGATAAAGTTGTACAGAGCAACCACTCTGTACAAGTCTTGATTCGAGGTGTTCCGATGCGTGTACAGCCAGCGACCCAACCGAAAATCGCCATCAGCGCCTGCTTGATGGGGGCGGAGGTGCGTTACAACGGCGGCCACAAGGAATCGCGCCTGTGCAGCCAAACCCTCACCGACTATTTCGAGTTCGTCCCGGTGTGCCCGGAAGTCGCCATTGGCCTGGGTATTCCTCGCGAACCGATCCGCCTGATCGGTGACCCCGAACATCCCGAGGCAGTCGGCACCGTCCACCCCGAGATCAACGTCACCCGGCCGCTCGCCGAGTACGGTCGGAAAATGGCCGCGGAACTGGGCGATATCTGCGGCTACATTTTCATGCAGAAATCCCCTTCGTGCGGCCTTGACCGGGTCAAGGTCTACCACGCCAACGGATCACCTGTAGACGGTGGTGGTCGCGGTATCTACGCCCAGGCCTTCTGCGCCCTTCACCCCGACTTGCCCGTGGAAGAAGCTGGCCGTCTCAACGACCCGGTGCTGCGCGAAAACTTCCTCACCCGCGTGTTCGCCTACAGCGCCTGGCAGCAGTTGCTGCGAGAAGGCCTGACCCGGCGCGGTCTCACGGACTTTCACTCACGCTACAAATACCTGCTGATGGCCCACAACCCGGTGCAATACAAAACCTTGGGTAACCTGCTGGGCAACATGGGCCAGACCGATCCAGACGAACTCGGCCCACGCTATTTCAGCGAGCTGATGGCTGCATTGAAAAAATGCGCCACGCGCCGCACTCACAGCAACGTCCTGCAGCACATCAGTGGTTACCTAAAACAGGTCATCAGCCCTGAAGACAAACAGGAAGTGCAGCACGTCATCGGCCAATACCGGCACGGCATCGTGCCGCTGGTGGTGCCACTGACATTGCTCAAACACTACTTCCGCCAACACCCGGATCCGTACATCGCGCAGCAGGTTTACCTTCAGCCGCACCCGGAAAACCTCAGCCTGCGAAACGCAATCTAATGAAAAATCCACTCGACACCAGCGCCCGGGAAGACCTCGGCGATGACTTCAAGAAAGCCCTGGACGAAGGCTGGTTGCCGATTCGCGAAGTGGCGCGCCAGACCGGCGTGAACGCTGTGACCCTGCGCGCCTGGGAACGGCGCTATGGGCTGATCGTGCCCCAGCGCACACCCAAGGGGCATCGGCTGTTTTCTGCTGAACATGTGCAACGGATTATGACGATCCTCACCTGGCTCAATCGCGGCGTGGCCGTCAGTCAGGTCAAGCAACTGCTCGACACGCCGCAGGCCTTTACCGAAACCCTCGAAAACGATTGGCAGGTGCTGGGCGAGACTTTGTTGCAAGCGGTGACCCAACTGAATGAACGCACGCTTGATGACACCGTCAATCAAGCCATGGCGCTGTATCCGCCACGCACCTTGTGCGAACAACTGCTGATGCCGTTGCTGGCGGAACTGGAACAACGCTGGCAGGGCCAGTTCGGCGCGCAGATGGAGCGGGTGTTTTTCTTCTCCTGGCTGCGCAGCAAATTCGGCGCACGCATCTACCATAACAATCGTCAGTTACGCACCGCCCCGCTGCTGTTGATCAATCACTCAGACCTGCCACTGGAACCGCACCTGTGGCTGACCGCGTGGCTGATCAGCAGCGCCGATTGCCCGGTGGAAGTGTTCGACTGGCCGCTGCCGGCGGGCGAACTTGCGCTGGCGGTCGATCACCTGCAAGCCCGCGGCGTACTGCTGTATTCCAGCAAAGCCATGAATCTTTCGCAGCTGCCGAAACTTTTGAGCGGCGCCAGTTGCCCAAAAATAATCGCCGGACCAACGGTATGCATTCACCACGCCGAGCTGTCCGTAAAAACGACTGAGATCGCTGATTTGTTCCTGGCCGAAGACCCGTTGTCGGCTCATCAGGAACTGATCAAGCGTGGGCTTATTTAATGGATACCGCCATGCAATTGATCTGGCTGCGCAGCGACTTGCGCCTACACGACAACAGCGCCCTCTCGGCCGCCGCCGCTCGCGGCCCGACGGTGGCGGTCTACCTGTTGAGTCCACAGCAATGGCTGGAACACGATGACGCACCGTGCAAAGTGGATTTCTGGCTGCGCAACCTGGGTGAACTGAGCCGCGCGCTGGGCGAGCTGAACATTGCGCTGCTGATCCGCCAAGCCCCTCGCTGGGATGACGCACCGAAGGTTCTGCTCGAGCTGTGTCAGCAATTGAACGTTGAGGCGGTGCACGTCAACGAGGAATACGGGGTTCATGAAAGCCGCCGTGATGCGGCGGTAGCCGAAACGCTGAAGGCCAACGGCATCGACTTCTTCAGTTATCTCGATCAACTGCTGTTCAAGCCAGGCACCGTGCTGACCAAGACCGGCACTTACTTTCAAGTCTTCAGCCAGTTCCGCAAGGTCTGTTACGAACGCCTGCACCGATCACTGCCGAGCCGGGTGATCGCCCCCATGGCTCAAGCGCCCCTGGACATCAGCAGCGACACGATCCCGTCGAGCGTTGAAGGTTTCGAAGCGCCCGGCGACAGTTTGCGCACGCTCTGGCCAGCCGGTGAAGCCGAAGCCGGCCGCCGCCTCAACACCTTCACCGACGCCCACATCGACTACTACAAGAACGAGCGTGACTTCCCGGCCAAACCCGGCACCAGCCAACTCTCGGCTTATCTCGCCGCCGGGGTGATTTCCCCACGCCAGTGTTTGCACGCCGCCCTGCAAAGCAATCAAGGCGAGTTCGAAAGCGGCAAGGTCGGCGCGGTCACCTGGATCAACGAGCTGCTGTGGCGCGAGTTCTACAAACACATTCTGGTGGGTTACCCACGCGTATCGCGTAACCGCGCCTTCCGCCCGGAAACCGAAGCACTGCCTTGGCGTGACGCTCCGGAAGAACTGCTGGCCTGGCAACAAGCGCGTACCGGCCTGCCGATCATCGACGCGGCCATGCGCCAACTGCTCGAAACCGGCTGGATGCACAATCGCCTGCGCATGGTCGTGGCGATGTTCCTGACCAAGAACCTGCTGATCGACTGGCGCGAAGGTGAGCGCTTTTTCATGCGCCACTTGATCGACGGCGACCTGGCGGCGAACAACGGTGGCTGGCAGTGGAGTGCGTCCACGGGTACCGACTCGGCACCTTACTTCCGTATTTTCAATCCGCTGAGCCAGTCGGAGAAATTCGACGCCGAAGGCGTGTTCATCAAGCACTGGTTGCCGGAACTGGCGGGGCTAAACAGGAAAGAAATTCACAACCCGGCGAAACTCGAAGGCTTGTTCGGTGTTGTGGATTATCCATCGCCAATCGTCAATCCAGGCAAGACCCGCGAACGTGCTCTGGCTGCGTTCAAGAACCTGCCATCACGACAGAATGCCGGAGGCGCTCATGAGTGATTTCCTGCAGCATTTTGCCCGGCAATTCGCGCAGTTGGACAAAGACAGTTTGCAGCGCCTCGGCGAGCTCTATGCCGAAGACGTGCACTTCACCGATCCGCTGCACGACGTGCAAGGGCTCGGTCAGTTGCGCAGCTACTTCACCGAGCTCTACGCCAACGTCACCGAACTGGGTTTCGACTTTCACGGCTTCGACCAGACCGGCGACGGCGAAGGGTATTTGCGCTGGGTCATGAGTTACCGCCATCCGCGCCTGCGCGGTGGCCAGTTGATTCAGGTTGACGGGTGCTCGCACCTGCTCTGGCGCGACAAGGTTTACCGCCATCGGGATTACTTCGATGCCGGGGCACTGCTTTACGAACATTTACCCGTATTGGGTCGGGCGATTGCCTGGCTGAAAAGGAGAATGGGATGAGCCTGACACCTCCACGGCGATACTGGTTGACGGGCGCCAGCAGCGGCATTGGCGCCTCACTGGCCGAAGAAATACTGAAAACCGGCGCTCACCTGGCCGTGAGTTCGCGCTCCAAAGCGGTGCTGAAAGTCTTGTCCCAGCGTTATCCCGGGCAAGTGCTGGTGGTGCCTGGCGATCTGACCGACAGTCAGACGGTTCGCGAAATCGGCGAGCAAATCGCTCATGAATGGGGCTCTCTGGACACGGTCATCCTCAACGCTGGCACCTGCGAATATGTCGACGTTCAGCAGTTCGATGCGTCGATCGTCGAGCACGTGGTGCGCACCAATCTGCTCGCGAGCGCCTATTGCATCGAGGCCGCTTTGCCGCTGCTACGCAAGGGCACTGCGCCGCATCTGGTGGGCGTCGCCAGTTCGGTGACCTATTTGCCGCTGCCACGGGCCGAAGCCTATGGCGCGTCAAAGGCCGGGCTGCGTTACCTGTTCGAATCCCTGCGCATTGACCTTGCGCCGGAAGGCATCGAAGTCACGGTGGTCAGCCCGGGGTTTGTCGAGACCCCGCTGACGGCGAAAAACGATTTCCCGATGCCGCTCAGTTGGCCAGTGGCCAAAGCCGCACGGCACATCTTTGCCAAGCTCAAAAATCGTCCCCTGGAGATCGCCTTTCCGGGATTGTTCATGGCGGCGCTCTGGCCTCTGTCGAAAATGCCCAACTGCGTGAAACTGGCGATCGGCAAGCGCATGGTGCGCAGCAGTCCGCCAATCCGGGATGTGCCGTGAACATCGCCATTATCGGCAGCGGGATCTCGGGGCTGACCAGCGCCTACCTGCTCAATCGCAGGCATGAGATCACCCTGTTCGAGGCCGGCGACTGGATCGGCGGTCACACCCACACCGTGGAGGTGACCGTCGATGGCCAGCGCTACGCCGTGGACACCGGTTTCATTGTGTTCAACGACTGGACCTACCCGAATTTCATTCGCCTGCTGGGCCAGATCGGCGTGGCGTTCAAGCCGACGCAAATGAGCTTTTCGGTGACGGACCCGGACACCGGGCTTGAATACAACGGCAACACCTTCAACAGCCTGTTCGCCCAACGCCGTAACCTGTTGTCGCCGGGGTTCTGGGGCATGTTGCGCGACATCCAGCGCTTCAATAAAGAAGCCCGGCGCGACTTGGATGAAGGGCGAATCGCCGCCGACACCACGCTGGATGACTATCTGAAAATCGGCCGCTATGGCGAGCGCTTCATCCTGCATTACATCGTGCCGATGGGCTCAGCGATCTGGTCGATGTCCATGGCCGAGATGCTCGGTTTCCCGCTGCAATTTTTTGTCAGGTTTTTCAAGAATCACGGCCTGCTGTCCGTTAACAATCGCCCGCAATGGCAGGTGATCGAAGGCGGCTCGAGTGCTTACATCGGGCCATTGACGGCGACCTTCAAAGAGAAGATCCGTCTCGGCTGCCCGGTAACCCGGGTCGAGCGCGATGAGGAAGGCGTTGTTATCCACAGCGCCGCCGGCAGCGAGCGATTCGACAAAGTGGTGTTTGCCTGCCACAGCGATCAAGCCCTGAAACTGCTGGCCAAGCCGAGCGATGCCGAACACTCGATCCTCAGCGCCCTGCCCTACGCCGACAACGAAGTGGTGCTGCACACCGACACACACCTGCTGCCCACACGACAACTCGCGTGGGCCAGCTGGAATTATCGCCTCGGTGGCCCGGGCCACACACGGGCCGCCGTCACCTACGACATGAACATCCTGCAAGGCATCCAGAGCGACACCACGTTCTGCGTCAGCCTCAACCAGAGCGCGGGTATCGAACCGGGCAAAGTGCTCGGCAAATTCACCTATGCCCATCCGCAATTCAGCCTGACCGCCGTTGCCGCGCAAAGCCGCTGGGAAGAACTGGACGGCGCGCAGCATTCTTACTATTGCGGCGCCTATTGGGCCAACGGTTTTCACGAGGACGGCGTGGTCAGCGCGTTGCGCGTTGCTCGCTCGTTTGGCGAAGTCTTGTGAACAGCGCCCTCTACAGCGGCTGGATCGCCCATCGGCGGTTCGCCCCCAAGCCTCATGCCTTCCGTTACCGGATCGGCCTGTTGTACCTGGACCTCGACGAACAGGACGCCGTACTCGGTTTATCGCCGCTCTCGGGCAACAGTCGCTTCGCACCGTTCTCGTTTCGCGAGAGCGATTACCTCAAAACCTGGACCGGCAGCGGCGTGCGCCTGATTGACGCGGTGCGCCAACTCGTCAGCCAAGCCATCGGCCATGAACCGCAAGGTTCGGTCTGCCTGCTGACCCAGGCACGCAGTTGGGGCTTGTCGTTCAACCCGGTGAGTTTTTTCTACTGCCATGAAGCTGACGGGCAACTGGCGGCGATTCTTTGCGAAGTCACCAACACCCCGTGGCGCGAACGTTATCACTATGTGTTGCCGGCCAAGGCGCCGACGAATCTGAGCGATTTCCATCAACATTTTGCCGTGGCGAAGGCGTTCCACGTCTCGCCGTTTTTGCCGCCGGATCTGGAATACCGCATGAGTTTCAGCCCCGCTGCAAAAAAGCTTGGTGTGCACATGGCTGACTGGCAGGGTGAGCTGAAATTGTTCGACGCCACGCTCAACCTGAAACGCGAAGCACTGGATCGCGCCAGCCTGCACCGTTACTTGCGGCGCTTTCCGTGGATGACGGCGAAAACCTGCCTGGCGATCTATTGGCAGGCCCTGCGCCTGCTGCTCAAACGCGCACCGATCTTTGCTCATCACGCTGCCGTTGGCAGCGTTCAAACCGCCATGGTGCCCCCCAAGGATCGCCGTCATGAAATCCTCTAGTGCCTCGGCCAAAGTCAATCTGCTCAGCACCAACGGCCTGACCGGATCGCTCCTGCGCCGTGGCGTACTGCGGCAACTGAAGCAGCTCAAACATGGACAACTGGTAGTCATCGAAAACGGCGAACGGCATGTCTTCGGTACCACGAGCAGCCCATTGATCGGGGAGGTCCATATCCTCGACGCCGCGGCGTGGGGGCTGGTGGCAGGTAACGGCTCGATCGGCGCTGGCGAAGCGTATATCCATGGTTATTGGAGTTCGCCGGACCTGACCGCGGTGGTTCGCGTGTTCGTCAGCAACCTTGAGGTGCTGGATGCACTGGAAGGCGGCCTGGCGAAACTCGGCCGACCCTTCGTTCAAGGGCTGCATTGGCTCAATCGCAACACGCGCAAGGGCTCGCAGAAAAACATCGCCGCCCATTACGACCTGGGCAACGACCTGTTCGAACAATTTCTCGACCCCACCATGATGTATTCCGCCGCGCAGTTCCTGACGGACGAAGACAGCCTGGAACAGGCGCAGTTGAACAAGCTGGAACGGATCTGCCAGAAACTCGCGCTGAAACCCAGCGATCACTTGCTGGAGATCGGCACCGGCTGGGGCAGCATGGCGCTTTATGCGGCGCAGCATTACGGCTGCAAGGTCACCACCACCACGCTTTCAAAAGAGCAGCACGCCTTTACCGAACAACGCATCGAAGCCCTCGGCCTGCAAGACCAGGTCACGCTGCTGCTCAAGGATTACCGCGACCTCACCGGGCAGTACGACAAACTGGTGTCGATCGAGATGATCGAAGCGGTCGGCCATCGCTTCCTGCCGGTCTATTTCAAGCAATGCGCGCAGCTGCTCAAAAGCAACGGCTTGATGCTGTTGCAGGCGATCACCATCCGCGAACAGCGCTACGAACAGGCCAAGGGCAGTGTCGATTTCATTCAGCGCTACATTTTCCCCGGCGGCGCCCTGCCCTGTGTGCAGAAGATGCTGGAGATCATCAGCCGCGACACCGACATGAACATGCTGCACATGGAGGATTTCGGCCTGCACTACGCGCGAACGCTGCGTCTGTGGCATGAGAATTTTCGCCGCGCCCAGGGTCGTTTGATCGAACTGGGCTACGACGACCATTTCCTGCGGTTGTGGGAGTTTTACCTGTGTTACTGCGAAGGCGGATTCCTGGAGCGCACCATTGGCACCGCGCAGTTGCTGCTGGCCAAACCGTCGGCGATGCCTGCGCCGCTGCTGGGCCGCTTCGATGCTTGAGCGCGTGGCCAATGCCGTACTGTTTCAGCTCGGCTGGTTTGCCTGCGTGGTCGGGGGCCACAGTCTGTGGTTATTGGTGGCGTTGGCGGTGCTGTTGATTCATCTGCTGTGGATAAGTCGCTGGGCTGATGAAGGCCGCCTGATCCTCAGTGTTGTGCTGCTGGGCACCACCGTCGACAGTTCATTGCGCTGGCTGGGGGTGTTCGACTTCGCCGACGTCGCGCCCTTGATTCCGCTATGGCTGATGCTGTTGTGGGCGTTACTGGCAACGACGTTGCGCCATTCCCTGCAATGGAGCGCAAGCCCTTGGTGGCTCGGCAGCTTGCTGGGCGCAGTGGGTGGGCCGTTGTCGTATTACGCCGGTGGACAACTGGCCGGCGTGCAATTTCCCTACGGCCAGGCGCCAACGCTGCTTGGCATCGGGCTGCTCTGGGCCTTGCTGTTTCCCGCGCTGCATTTCATGGCGCAACGGCTGGCGGCGGACACTCGCAGCTAAGCGTCCGTCAGGCCTTTCACACAGCATCGGCCCACTGCCTTACACTGCGCGCCATGAAAACCATTCCCCACACGCAAATCACCGAGCCGGCCGTCACGTGTTCGACCTGTGCAGCCTGCTGCTGCCAGCTCGAAGTCATGCTGATCACCGACACGGGCGTGCCCGAACGATTTATCGATACCGATGATTGGGGCGGGGAAGTCATGTTGCGTCTGGATGACGGCTGGTGCGCTGCGCTGGATCGCAACAGCATGATGTGCACCATCTACGAAAAACGCCCGCTGATCTGCCGGGAGTTCGAGATGGGCGCACCGGAATGCATCGATGAGCGCCAGGGGATTAGCACGGTGTATCGCTGAATTTGAAGTCACGCAAACTCAATGTGGGAGCGGGCTTGCTCGCGAATGCAGACTTTCAGTCAACACCAATGTTGAATGTTAAACCGCTTTCGCGAGCAAGCCCGCTCCCACATTTGACCGAGTCCAGTCTTACAACGGCATCGTGTAGTGCAGCGCGTAGCTTTCTACACCGTCGTTCGGGCTACTGAGCCCGGCATTGGAATAGTGCGTCGCACGAATCCCGACTTCATGCCCGCCCGCAAAGCGCAGGCCAAAGCCGAACCGGTCTTCAAACTGGAAGGCACTGCCGAGTTGATTGTTTTCAACTTCGGTACTGGCGAACACCGCGACGCCAACACCCAACTCCACGTAAGGCTTGACGGTCTGGCCGGAAAATTCGTAAACCAGCACCGGCGAGAACGACAGGCTGTGATTGCTGGAGGCTTCGTCGCCATCCCAATAGGTGTAGGCGCCGCTCCAGTAACCGGTCAAACGACCGACATCACTCTGCAGCCAGCTCTTGTCCCAATCGAATTGCATGCCCAATCGATAGGTCATGGTCGACTCGCTGGTCTGGCCGACCGCGAACTCCACGCCTGCCGCCTGTGCAGTAAAACTGTGCCCCATCAGTGCGGCCGCAATCGCGGCCAAGCAGAATAGTCGCTTCATTAGAAACATCCTTTTCCGAACGATTTCGTAAGGTTTTTTTTGTTGCTCACCGCTATAGAAGTCGACGTTTAATCAGAAGTTCACCCCAATTATTCGTTTGCCCCCAACTTTTTAGTTACTCATCGAAGCTTCGCACAACGCCAGCGGTATTCCACAGTATCGGCAAGATATTTCTGAAATGTTCCGGATCGGCACTCGTCCAGAACTGTGCTGCACGGGCGGGTCCGTCGGCGAGTAATTCACGCTCGGCCAACAGGCGCTGAAGTTGCCGCGCCACAGCGGCGCCGGTATCAATCAAGCTGATGTCATCGGGGATCATCTGCTTAAGCAATGGCTTTAGGAAGGGATAATGCGTGCAGCCCAGAATTATTGTGTCGCACCCGGCGCCGAGCAACGGCCCGACATACCCGGCCAGCAACTGACGCAATGCCTCGCTGTGCAGATCGCCGTTTTCAATCAGCTCCACCAGGCCGGGGCACGGCTGAGTGATGACGCGTACATCGGTGGCAAAACGGTCGAGCAAGGCGGCGAACTTGGCGCTCTGCAACGTGCCGGTGGTGGCGAGTACGCCGACCACGCCACTGCGGGTGGCGGCAGCAGCGGGTTTGACCGCGGGCTCCATGCCGACGATGGGCCACTCAGGGAAATCACGCCGCAAATCGGCGACACCCGCAACCGTCGCCGTATTGCAGGCCAGCACCAAGGCCTTGGCGCCCTGCTGCTGAAAAAATTCGGCCATCACACTGCAACGCTGCTGGATGAATGCCGGGGTTTTCTCGCCGTAGGGAATATTGCCGCAATCGGCGACGTACAGCAGAGACTCGTTGGGCAGCAAGCGCTGGATCTCGGACAGCACCGAGAGCCCACCGACGCCGGAGTCGAACACGCCGATCGGCGCTTCACGCATGTTTCGAACCACAGACGCTGCAGCCCGGATCACGCTTGACCCGCAGTTCACGGAAGCGCGAGCCCAAGGCATCGATCAACAACAGGCGCCCCACCAGCGGCTCGCCGAAACCCACCAACAGTTTCAGGGCTTCCAGCGCCTGAAGGCTGCCCACCAGCCCAACCAAGGGACCGACAACGCCGGCTTCACTGCAGGTCAATTCGGCCTCGCTGCCGTGACCATATAAACAGTGGTAACACGGGCTTTCCGGGCGGCGTGGGTCGAACACCGACAATTGCCCTTCAAGGCGAATCGCCGCGCCGCTGACCAGCGGTTTGCTGGCGGCGACGCAGGCAGCATTGACCGCTTCGCGGGTGGAAAAATTGTCGGAGCAGTCCAGCACCAGGTCCACCGCAGCCACGGCGGCGGCCAGGGAATCTTCGTCCAGCGCGGTGCGATGGGCGATCAACTGGATCTCGGGATTGATTGCGCTCAGTCGGCGGATCGCTGAATCGACCTTGCTCAGGCCGACGCTGTCCGTGTCGTGAACAATCTGGCGTTGCAAGTTGGTCAAATCGACGGTGTCGAAGTCCGCAAGATGCAACTCACCGACACCAGCCGCTGCCAGATAAAGCGCCACCGGTGAGCCAAGACCGCCGAGGCCGACGATCAATACGCGGCTTTCTTTCAGTCGCAACTGGCCGTCGATGTCGACGTGTTGCAACAGAATCTGCCGGCTATAGCGCAACAATTCCTGATCATTCAGCACGGCAGGCGCCCCAGGCTGATACGTTCGTGGCCGCCCAGATCGGTGCGGCTGTGGACTTCTTCAAAGCCGCGGGTCAGCAGCAAATCGCGTACTGCCATGGCTTGATCGTAACCGTGTTCGAGCATCAGCCAGCCACCGGCCTCCAGATAGTCCGGCGCCTGGGCGACGATCAGACGCAGATCGTCGAGCCCGTCGACGCCGGCCACCAAGGCGCTGGCCGGTTCGAAGCGCACGTCGCCTTCCACCAGATGCGGATCGGCGGAGGCGATGTAAGGCGGATTGCTGATGATCAGTTGAAAACGCTGACCTTCCAGGGCGCTGAACCAATGGCTGCTCAACACGGTGGCGTTGTTCAGGTGCAGGCGCTGACGATTGCGCTCGGCCAGCGCTACGGCTTCGAGTACACGATCCACCGCAGTGACTTTCCACGCCGGACGTTCGCTGGCCAACGCCAGTGCAATGGCGCCGCTGCCGGTGCCAAGGTCGAGGACGTTGGCGGGTGTGGCGGGCAAAAGTTCCAGCGCGGCTTCCACCAGCAATTCGGTGTCGGGGCGCGGGATCAGCGTGTGCGGCGCAACTTCCAGATCAAGTTTCCAGAACCCTTGCTGCCCCAGAATATAGGCCACCGGCTCACCGCCACGACGACGCTGCAGGAATTCGGTAAATTTCAGCGCCGCTTCGCTCGGCACAATGCGTTCCGGCCAGGTGTGCAGAAAGCTGCGGGACTTGCCCAACGCGGCGGCCAGCAACAGTTCGGCATCCAGGCGCGCCGTGGGCGAGTCGGGCAGATCGGCGGCGCGCAACAAACTGGCAATGATCGTCATTTACTCACCTATCGCTGCCAATTGATCGGCCTGGAATTCGGCCAGTAACGGTTCGATCACCGCATCGACGCCGCCCGCGAGGATTTCGTCGAGGGAGTACAGCGTCAGGTTGACCCGGTGGTCGGTGACCCGGCCCTGGGCAAAGTTATACGTGCGGATGCGCTCGGAGCGATCACCCGAACCGACCAGCAACTTACGCTCGCTGGCGATCGCATTGGCGGCGGCGCTGGTTTGCTGATCGTTGAGTTTGGCCGACAGCCAGGACATCGCCCGGGCGCGGTTCTTGTGCTGGGAACGTTCTTCCTGGCACTCAACGACAATGCCGGACGGCAAGTGCGTGATGCGGATCGCCGAGTCGGTTTTGTTGACGTGCTGTCCACCGGCACCGGAGGAACGATAGGTATCGACCCGCAGGTCCGCCGGGTTGATCTCGATCGTTTCCTGCTCATCCGGCTCGGGCAACACCGCCACGGTGCAGGCCGAGGTGTGGATGCGCCCCTGGGATTCGGTGGCCGGAACCCGTTGCACGCGGTGCGCGCCGGATTCGAATTTCAGTTTGCCGTAGACGTTTTCGCCTTCAACCCGGGCGATGACTTCTTTATAGCCGCCGTGCTCGCCGATGTTCTCGGAGAGGATTTCCACGCGCCAGCCGCGACGCTCGGCGTAACGCGAATACATGCGGAACAGGTCGCCGGAGAAAATCGCCGCCTCGTCACCGCCGGTGCCGGCACGGATTTCGAGGAACACGTTGCGCCCGTCATTCGGGTCTTTGGGCAGCAGCATGCGTTGCAGGCTGGCTTCGAGGTCGATCAGTTGCTCTTTGGCTTCGCGAACTTCTTCCACGGCCATTTCGCGCATGTCCGGGTCGCTGTCCTTGAGCAATGCCTGGGCGCCTTCGAGGTCGCCTTGCACTTTGAGCAGCTGTTTATAGGTGGCGACAATCGGTTCGACTTCCGCGTATTCCTTGGAATAGGTGCGGAATTTGTTCTGATCGGAAATGACTTCGCCATCGCCAAGCAAGGCGGTCAATTCCTCGAAACGGTCCTGGAGGATGTCCAGCTTATTGAGCAGTGACGCTTTCATTGCGGTTTCTTATCCGAAAAGCTATCCGATGAGCCCTCATTCAGGGCAAAGAGTTCCTGGGCCATGGCCAGCGCATCGAGGCGGCCTTCGGCAGAAAGCTTTTTCAACTGCACGCTCGGGGCGTGCAAGAGTTTGTTGGTCAGGCCGCGCGCCAATTGCACCAGCACGTCTTCGGCGCTGCTGCCGTTGGCCAGCATGCGCTGGGCCTTCTGCAATTCTTCGTCGCGCATGCGCTCGCTTTGTTGGCGATAGGCCTTGAGCACATCCACCGCCGCCAGTTCACGCAGGCGGACCATGAAATCTTCGGCGCCGACCGAGACCATCTCTTCTGCCGCCTGGGCTGCGCCTTGGCGACTCTTGAGGTTCTCGGCGACCACTTCATGGAGATCGTCGACGCTATACAGGTAAACGTCGTCCAACTCGCCGACTTCAGGCTCGATATCCCGGGGAACGGCGATGTCTACCATGAAGATCGGTTTGTGCTTGCGCAGTTTCAAGGCGCTTTCCACGGCGCCCTTGCCGAGAATTGGCAACTGGCTGGCGGTGGAGCTGATGACGATGTCGCTGCGCACCAGCTCGGCCGGGATGTCCGACAGCAAAACGGCATGGGCGCCAAACTGCTCGGCCAGGATGCTCGCGCGCTCCAGGGTACGGTTGGCAACCACGATGCGCTTCACACCCAGTTCATGCAGGTGGCGGGCGACCAGGGTAATGGTCTCGCCGGCGCCGATCAGCAAGGCCTGGCTGCGTTGCAAGTCACTGAAAATCTGTTTCGCCAGGCTGACGGCGGCAAACGCCACGGACACAGGGTTCTCGCCGATGGCCGTGTCGGTGCGCACTTGCTTGGCGGCATTGAACGTCGCTTGAAACAAACGCCCGAGCAGCGGACCGATGGTGCCGGCCTCACGCGCCACGGCGTAGGCCGATTTCATCTGACCGAGAATCTGCGGTTCACCCAGCACCAACGAATCGAGCCCGGAGGCGACCCGCATCATGTGACGAACTGCCGCATCATCTTCGTGCACATAAGCACTCGCGCGCAGCTCGTCGAGGCTCAAATGGTGATAATCGGCCAGCCAGCGCAACACGATGTCAGCCGAAAGGTGATCCTGTTCTATATACAGTTCACTGCGATTGCAGGTGGAAAGGATCGCAGCTTCGCGGCTGTCGGTAAGTCGGCAGAGCTGCTGCAAGGCCTCCACCAGCTGCTCAGGGGTAAAGGCCACGCGCTCGCGGACGTCTACTGAAGCAGTCTTGTGGTTGATACCGAGTGCAAGGAAGGCCATTCAAGGTCGCTGATGGTGACGTGAAGCCGGCAATTGTCCTACTTCGACAGAGCCAGAACAACTACCGCTGACTATTGTCCCAATGTCCTGCCTCTATAAAGGCATCATTCGAGACACGGTTATGTTTGGCCGAAGGCTTGTGTCATGATGATCCGACCGCAGGTTAGTCGTCCTCTCTCTATATGAATAGATCTTCCGCGTTGCTCCTCGCTTTTGTCTTCCTTAGCGGCTGCCAGGTCTTGGCACCCGTATCGTCGGACGGTACGCCGCCGGTCGAAGACAGCACTCCGGCCCCTGAAAAGCCCAAGGTTTACAGCTCATTCAGTGAAGAAACCGTCTTCAGCCTGTTGAGCGCCGAACTGGCCGGCCAGCGCAATCGTTTCGACATTGCCCTAGACAACTATGTGACCCAGGCCATCAATACACAGGATCCGGGCATCTCCGAACGGGCTTTCCGCATCGCCGAGTACCTGGGCGCCGATCAGGCTGCCCTCGATACCGCTTTGATCTGGGCGAAAAACGCCCCGGACGACCTCGAGGCGCAACGCGCGGCTGCCGTGCAACTGGCGCGCGCCGGGCGTTATGACGACTCCATGGTCTATATGGAAAAAGTCCTGCTCGGCAAGGGCGACACGCATTTCGACTTTCTTGCCCTGTCCGCGGCCGATACCGACCAGGACACGCGCAACGGCCTGATGAAAAGTTTTGACCGTTTATTGCAGCGCCACCCGAACAACAACCAGTTGATTTTCGGCAAGGCCTTGCTGCTGCAACAGGACGGTGACGCCAAAGGCGCGCTGACCCTGCTGGAGGACAATCCACCGGACGATGGCGAAATTGCCCCGATCCTGCTGCGCGCGCGCCTGTTGCAAGGGCTCAACCGTGGCGACGAAGCCATGCCGTTGCTGCAAAAAAGCATCAAGAAATACCCGGACGACAAACGCCTGCGCCTGACGTATGCGCGCATGCTGGTTGAACAGGACCGCATGGACGACGCCAAAGTCGAATTCTCCAGCCTGGTTCAGCAATACCCGGAAGACGACGAACTGCGTTACTCCCTGGCGCTGGTGTGCCTGGAAGCCAAGGCCTGGGACGAGGCCAAGGGCTACCTGGAAGATTTGATTGCCCGGGAAAGCCACGTCGATTCGGCGCACCTGAACCTAGGTCGTATCGCGGAAGAGCGCAACGATCCACAAGGCGCGCTGATCGAGTACGCCCAGGTCGGCCCCGGCAATGACTACCTGCCTGCGCAACTGCGCCAGACCGATATCCTGATCAACAACGGCAAGACCGCCGAAGCCCAACGCCGTCTGGCTACCGAACGCGACGAGCAACCCGACTACGCGATCCAGCTGTACCTGATCGAAGCCGAAACGTTGTCTGCCAACAAGCAGCCCGACAAGGCCTGGAACGTTCTGCAAACCGCGTTGCAAAAGTACCCGGACGATCTGAATCTGCTTTACACCCGCGCCATGCAGGCGGAAAAACGCAATGACCTGGCGCAGATGGAAAAAGACCTGCGCCTGATCATCAAGCGCGACCCGGACAATGCCATGGCGTTGAACGCCCTCGGCTACACCCTGTCCGACCGCACGACGCGTTACGCCGAAGCCAAGGCCCTGATCGAACAAGCACACCAGATCAACCCGGAAGACCCGGCAGTACTCGACAGCCTCGGCTGGGTGCACTTCCGCCTGGGCAACCTCGACGAAGCCGAGCGTTACCTGCGCCAGGCCCTGGAGCGTTTTCCCGATCAGGAAGTGGCCGCCCACCTGGGCGAAGTCCTGTGGGCCAATGGCAAGCAACGCGAAGCCAGGCAAATCTGGAGCAAGTTCCTCAAGGAACAACCCGACAGCCCCATCCTGCGCAGCACCATCAAGCGCCTGACCGGATCAGAGACTCTTTAAGATTATGTTTTTGCGCCACCTTATTGTTTTCAGCTTCATCGCCCTGCTCGCCGGTTGCGCGGGCTTCGGCGCTCGCGAATCGGTCCAGGGCCAAGGCAATCCGGCCCAATGGCGCGATTACAAACAACAGCTGACCAGCCTTGATGGCTGGCAGATCAACGGCAAGATCGGCATCCGTGCGCCAAAAGATTCGGGCAGCGGCACGCTGTACTGGCTGCAACGCCAGGATTACTACGACATCCGCCTTTCCGGGCCACTGGGTCGAGGCGCAGCTCGCCTGACCGGTCGCCCTGGCAAAGTTTCGCTGGAAGTGGCCAATCAAGGGCGTTATGACGCCACGACACCGGAAGCGCTGGTCGAAGAACAGCTCGGCTGGAAACTACCAGTGTCGAATCTGGCGTGGTGGGTTCGCGGGCTTCCGGCACCGGACAGCAAAAGTCGCCTGACCCTGGATGCCGACAGTCGCCTGGCCAATCTCGAGCAGGATGGCTGGAAAGTGGAATACCTCAGTTACGCCGAGCAAAACGGCTATTGGCTGCCCGAGCGGATCAAACTGCATGGCACCGACCTTGATGTCACGCTGGTGATCAAGGAATGGCAACCACGCAAACTGGGGCAGTGAACATGACTGCTCCGCGCTTGACGCTGCCCTCCCCGGCCAAACTCAACTTGATGCTGCACATCCTCGGTCGCCGTGAAGACGGTTATCACGAGTTGCAGACGATTTTTCAGTTTCTCGATTACGGCGATGAAATCACCTTCGCCGTGCGCGATGACGGCGTGATTCGGTTGCACACCGAATTCGACGGCGTTCCTCATGACAGCAACCTGATTGTTCGAGCTGCAAAAAAACTTCAGGAGCAATCCGGTTGTTCGCTCGGCATCGACATCTGGATCGAAAAAATCCTGCCCATGGGCGGTGGTATCGGTGGCGGCAGTTCAAATGCCGCGACGACTTTGCTCGGCCTGAATCATCTCTGGCAACTGGACTGGGATGAGGATCGCCTGGCTGCGCTGGGCCTGACACTGGGCGCCGACGTCCCGGTTTTCGTGCGTGGCCACGCCGCTTTTGCCGAGGGCGTAGGGGAGAAACTCACCCCTGTAGACCCCGAAGAACCGTGGTATGTCGTGCTGGTGCCGCAAGTCTCTGTAAGTACAGCAGAAATTTTTTCAGATCCGTTGTTGACACGTAACTCTTCTCCCATTAAAGTGCGCCCCGTTCCCAAGGGAAACAGTCGAAATGACTGCTTACCGGTGGTAGCAAGGCGTTATCCAGATGTACGTAACGCTTTGAATTTGTTAGGTAAATTTACCGAAGCAAAACTCACCGGAACTGGAAGTTGTGTGTTTGGGGGCTTCCCAAGCAAAGCTGAAGCTGATAAAGTCTCGGCCCTTCTTACAGAGACCCTTACAGGATTTGTAGCAAAAGGAAGCAACGTTTCGATGTTGCATCGCAAGCTGCAAAGTCTGCTCTAAAGGAACCGATTACTGGGTAATCGTTGCAACAGATACAGGGGCGTCGCCAAGCGGTAAGGCAGCAGGTTTTGATCCTGCCATGCGTTGGTTCGAATCCAGCCGCCCCTGCCATTTTCTATACTCATCCAGGTTACCCTCAGCCTCTAGGTACTGCGCGTGTCCAAGATGATGGTCTTTACGGGGAACGCTAACCCCGATCTGGCTCGGCGTGTTGTACGTCAGCTGCATATCCCTCTCGGTGACATCTCTGTCGGTAAGTTCTCCGACGGCGAAATTACTGCCGAGATCAATGAAAACGTCCGCGGTAAAGATGTCTTCATTATTCAGCCGACTTGCGCTCCGACCAACGATAACCTGATGGAACTGGTAGTGATGGCTGATGCCTTCCGCCGCTCCTCGGCTACTCGTATCACTGCTGTTATTCCTTACTTTGGTTATGCCCGTCAGGATCGCCGTCCGCGTTCCGCACGTGTGGCTATCAGCGCGAAAGTCGTTGCTGACATGCTTACCGTAGTCGGCATCGACCGTGTTCTCACGGTTGATCTGCATGCTGACCAAATCCAGGGTTTCTTCGATATTCCGGTAGATAACATCTACGGCTCCCCGGTTCTGGTGGATGACATTGAAGATCAGCGCTTCGAAAACCTGATGATCGTATCCCCGGACATTGGCGGCGTCGTGCGTGCACGTGCCGTTGCCAAATCCCTGGGCGTGGATCTCGGGATCATCGACAAACGCCGTGAGAAAGCCAATCACTCTGAAGTGATGCATATCATCGGTGATGTCGAAGGGCGTACCTGCATTCTGGTCGATGACATGGTCGATACCGCCGGCACTCTGTGCCACGCGGCGAAGGCCCTGAAAGAGCATGGCGCTGCCAAGGTTTTCGCCTACTGCACACACCCTGTGCTGTCCGGTCGGGCGATCGAAAACATCGAAAATTCCATGCTGGACGAACTGGTGGTGACTAACACCATCCCGTTGTCCGCTGCAGCTCAAGCCTGCTCGCGTATCCGTCAACTGGATATCGCGCCGGTAGTTGCCGAGGCGGTCCGCCGCATCAGCAATGAAGAATCGATCAGCGCGATGTTCCGTTAAGGGCCCTGCCCTTCTCGACTGTCTCGTTGACGAAAAGCGCCCCGCCCCGGCATTCCTGTCGGGGCGGGGCTTTTTTGCCCATATCGCCTTTAGCGCTGGTCGCAACCGCTGGGGCGAATGTGGTTATTTTGGAGATACAACATGAACGATTTTACTCTGAATGCTGAAGTGCGTTCCGACCTGGGGAAAGGTGCGAGCCGCCGCCTGCGTCGTCTCGCAAGCCTGGTTCCAGCTGTAGTTTACGGTGGCGAAAAAGCCCCTGAATCCATCAGCATGCTGGCTAAAGAAGTTGCCAAACTGCTCGAAAACGAAGCGGCTTACAGCCACATCATCGAGCTGAACGTTGGCGGCACCAAGCAAAACGTAATCATCAAAGCTCTGCAGCGTCACCCGGCCAAAGGCCACGTGCTGCACGCCGACTTCGTACGCGTTGTAGCTGGCCAGAAACTGACCGCTATCGTGCCTGTACACTTTGTTGGTGAAGAAGCTCCGATCAAGAAAGGCGGCGAAGTTTCGCACGTTGTTTCGGAAATCGAAGTGACCTGCCTGCCGAAGGACCTGCCTGAGTTCATCGAAGTCGACCTGGCCAACGCCGAAATCGGTTCGATCATTCACCTGTCCGACCTCAAAGCCCCTAAAGGCGTTGAGTTTGTTGCTCTGGCACACGGCGATGACAAGGCTGTTGCCAACGTCCACGCTCCACGTGTTGCTCCAGAAGCTACCGAAGAAGGCGAAGCAGAGTAATTCACTCTGTCATGCCGGAGTGATCAAGTAACATCGCGGACTGGAACGTAGCGAGAAAGCGGGCGAGAACGCGGAGTTTACATAATGGTAAATGAGCACTTGTCGTCCACTTTCGCCGCACTGACCGATTGCGGCGATGTTATCCACCACTCCAAGGAAGGGCCCCTATCGTGACTGCCATCAAACTGATCGTTGGCCTGGGAAATCCAGGCGCTGAATACGAACAGACCCGGCATAACGCAGGGGCCCTTTTTGTTGAGCGCATCGCGAACGCGCAGGGTGTAAACCTTGTGGCGGATCGCAAATATTTCGGCCTGACCGGGCGCTATTCGCATCAGGGTCAGGATGTTCGTCTGCTGATTCCCACCACGTACATGAACCGTAGCGGCCAGGCCGTGGCGGCACTCGCCGGTTTCTTCCGCATCAAGCCTGAAGAAATCCTCGTGGCGCATGACGAACTCGACCTGCCACCGGGCGTTGCCAAACTCAAACAGGGCGGCGGCCACGGCGGTCACAACGGGTTGCGCGACATCATTGCGCAACTGGGCAATCAGAATACCTTTCACCGCTTGCGGCTTGGCATTGGCCACCCGGGCGTTGCCAGTATGGTTTCAAATTTCGTCCTGGGTCGTGCGCCACGCGCCGAACAGGAAAAACTCGATGCCAGCATCGACTTTGCCCTCGGCGTGCTGCCGGATATCCTCGCCGGGGAATGGAACCGCGCGATGAAAAACCTGCACAGCCAGAAGGCCTGACTCACTCCTCGGGGAAAACACCATGGGATTCAATTGCGGCATCGTCGGCCTGCCTAACGTCGGCAAGTCCACCCTATTCAACGCCCTGACCAAATCCGGGATCGCGGCCGAGAACTTCCCCTTCTGCACCATCGAGCCGAACACCGGTATCGTGCCGATGCCGGATTCGCGCCTGGAAGCCCTGGCGGCCATCGTCAATCCAAAGCGCATCCTGCCGACCACCATGGAATTCGTCGACATCGCAGGCCTGGTTGCCGGCGCCTCGAAAGGTGAAGGCCTGGGCAACAAATTCCTCGCCAACATCCGTGAGACCGATGCCATCGCCCACGTGGTCCGCTGCTTCGAAGACGAGAACGTGATTCACGTCTCCAACAGCGTCGACCCGAAACGCGACATCGAAATCATCGACCTGGAACTGATCTTCGCCGACCTCGACAGCTGCGAGAAGCAACTGCAGAAAGTCGCGCGCAATGCCAAGGGTGGTGACAAGGACGCCGTGGTCCAGAAAGGCCTGCTGGAGCAATTGATCGCTCACTTCACCCTCGGCAAGCCTGCGCGCACCCTGATGAAGACCATGGGCGCTGACGATAAAGCGGTGATTCGTGGTTTCCACCTGCTGACCACCAAGCCGGTCATGTACATCGCCAACGTCGCTGAAGACGGTTTCGAGAACAACCCGCTGCTGGACATCGTCAAGGCCATCGCCGAAGAAGAAGGCGCCATGGTGGTTCCGGTCTGCAACAAGATCGAAGCCGAAATCGCCGAGCTCGAAGACGGCGAAGAGAAAGACATGTTCCTCGAAGCCCTGGGCCTTGAAGAGCCTGGCCTGAACCGCGTGATCCGCGCCGGCTACGAGATGCTGCACTTGCAGACCTACTTCACCGCCGGTGTCGAAGAAGTCCGCGCCTGGACCGTCCGCGTCGGTGCTACCGCACCACAAGCTGCTGGCGTGATCCACACCGACTTCGAAAAAGGCTTCATCCGCGCCGAAGTCATCGCCTATGACGACTTCATCCAGTACAAGGGCGAAGCCGGCACCAAAGAGGCCGGTAAATGGCGTCTGGAAGGCAAGGACTACATCGTTAAAGACGGCGACGTGATGCACTTCCGTTTCAACGTCTGAGTTTTCAGAACGAAGCTGCCGCACAAGAAAAAGCCGCGTTTGATACGCGGCTTTTTTGTGCCTGAAATCCGGGCGATACCTAATCCTGTAGGAGCGAGGCTTGCCCGCGAAGGCGTCATCACCGGCTCAAGAAGCTTCGCGGGCAAGCCTCGCTCCTACAGGGTCGGCGGTGTTCAAGGCTTTTTGGTTCTCGGCAGGAAGATCGCCAGTACGCCAAACAACGGTAAGAACGAGCACAGGAAGTACACGTATTCGATGCCGTGAATGTCCGCCAGATGACCCAGCAACGCCGCGCCAATCCCGCCAAAACCGAACATCAAGCCGAAGAACACCCCAGCTATCATCCCGACATTGCCCGGCACCAGTTCCTGGGCATAAACCACAATCGCCGAGAACGCCGACGCCAAGATGAAGCCAATCACCACGCTGAGAATGCTGGTCCAGAACAGATCAACGTGAGGCAGGATCAGCGTGAACGGCGCGACGCCAAGGATCGAGAACCAGATCACCGCCTTACGCCCGATCTTGTCGCCAATCGGCCCACCGAAGAAGGTTCCCGCCGCCACGGCGCCGAGGAACAGGAACAGATGCAGTTGCGAACTCGCCACCGACAGGTCGAACTTCTCGATCAGGTAGAAGGTGAAGTAACTGGTGAAGCTCGCCATGTAGAAATACTTGGAGAACACCAGCAGCCCGAGCACCACCAGCGCGCTGATCACCCGGCGTTTCGACAGTCCGTGGGTGGCCGCCTGACCTTGTTTGAGCTTGAACAGGTTCAAGTGATTGGCGTACCAGCGGCTGATCCGATAAAGCACGAACAACGCAAACACGGCGAACAAGCCAAACCAGGCCACGTGGCCCTGACCGAAGGGAATGATGATCGCTGCCGCCAACAAAGGGCCAAAGGCTGAACCGGCATTGCCGCCGACCTGAAAGGTCGATTGCGCCAAGCCGAAGCGCCCGCCCGACGCCAGTCGCGCCACACGGGACGCTTCCGGGTGAAAGGTCGACGAGCCGATGCCGATCAACCCCGCCGCCAGCAGAATCATCGGGAAGCTGCCGACCACCGACATCATCAAAATGCCGATCAGCGTGCAGACCGTTCCTGCCGGTAGCAGCCAGGGTTTGGGATGGCGATCGGTGTGATAACCGACCCATGGCTGCAACAATGAAGCTGTCAGCTGAAAGGTCAACGTGATCAATCCAACCTGGGTAAACGTCAGGCCATAGTTGGCCTTGAGCATCGGATAAATCGACGGCAGCACCGACTGAATCAGGTCGTTGATCAAATGCGCCAGCGCCACCGCGCCGATGATGCGCATGACCAGAGGGCTGCTTTGTGGAGTCGCGGGTGCCGACGTCGCGCCGGTCTGAGCGTTGGTAATAGCCATGAGAATTTCCGTACAGCGGATGGGTGCACACGGGCAGGTGCGTCAATGTGCCATTTTTCAGTGCGCCAGCGCCATCCCCTTAGCCTGCTAACGACCTCGACATTCATCGACAAGTAGGTGATAGCGCAACGCCATGGTCTGAATCTTGCCTTGTTAATCCGCTTCAACGCGGCCCCTTACAAAGGGGACCGAGAATGGGAAGTTTCGCCACAGAGTCGGCCTACAGAGCTGACAAGGGTGAACTTTCGAGGCCTTTTAAAGGGGCACAAGTCGCGGTCGCAACGGCCTCGACGCACGCCATTGGTGCGTGGTGTCCAGAGGAGTCATGGGGCATGCAGGCTTTTTTATCACCGGGGATCGGATTGCTGGGGCGTTTTGGCTTCGCACGCAAATTTCAGCTGTTGTTCCTTTTGTTTATCCTGCCGCTGGCGGGCAGCCTGTTGATGATCGGTCAGGACTATCGCGCCAAACTTAATTTGATCTCTGGCGAACGTGCCGGCGTTCGGCAGCTGCTGGCCCTGGATGCGCTGGATAACCTGCTCGCCGCCCAACGTGATCGCGCCGCCCGTTGGCGCGCGACGGAAACCAATCGCCAGCCAACCCCTGCGACCCTTGCCGCAATGGCCGCGTTTGATGCGGTTCAACCCGCCGTCGCCCAAGCCACTTCGGACCTCGGCAATGCACTGCAAACAGAAGGCGCCGAGGGCGAAACCCTGGTCCGTTATCAGGCCCTGCAAACCGCGCTCAACAGCCTCGACTCGAAAAGCCTGAGCAGCGTCGGCTGGTGGCCGGATGGCTATGATCGTTTCACCAATGCCTTGAGTGCGTTGCAAGCCCTGCGCGAGCAGATCGCCATGGACAATCGCCTGACGCTCGCGCCGTGGCTGGAAACCTACCTGCTGACGCAAATCTCGACGCAACACGCGCCAGACCTGATTGAGCGGGTTGGCCGTCTGGCCAGTGTCGGCCAGGCGTCGGTGGTCTCCGGGCAGTTCACTCTGCAAAGTCGCCTGCAATTGCGCGACTTGCGCAGCCGCATCGGCGATGCCCGGGAACAGTTGGTGAAAACCGCCAGCCTCCTGGAAGCACGCCTGCCCAGCGCCTTGCAAAGCTGGGCCGGGCAATACCACGACAGCCTCAAGCATCTGGATGCTGAACTGAAAGTCCTCGATGACGGCGTCTTCGGCGGCAGTATCAAGCTCAAGCCGGAAGAATTTGAACGCAGTCTCGACAGCCTGCTTACCGACCTCGCCTCGCTGCGCCAGCAATCCTTGGTGTCGCTGGATCAGCGTCTGGATTACTACCACGGCTCGGCGATTCGCCAGTTCATTCTGGTGGCGACGATCTTTGGCTGCCTGCTGCTGGCCGCGCTGTACCTGTTCATCTGCTTGCAGGCCTCGATCCGTCGCAGCGCCAGCGGTATTACCCTGCTGGCCGAAGCATTGCGCGATGGCAACCTCAGCCTGCAAGTGCCAGTGCAGGGGCGCGACGAACTGGCGGCCATCAGCACCGCGCTGAATGTTGCGGTGGTGCAACTGCGCAACAGCTTGCTGGGGGTCGATCACGAAACCTTGCAGGTGAGTAACGCGGTGCGCACCCTCAACCATCACTCCAGCGGCGCCTTGGGCGAAGTCGAAGCGCAGCAGTTGCAGATCAGCCAGATCGCTGCTGCGGCCACGCAATTGGCGGCGACCTCGCAAGGTGTTGCACAGAGCTGCGAACAGGCCTCCGGCAGCGCTCAACACACCCAACGCATTGCAGCCGACAGCAGCCGCGACAGCCAGCGCACCACGGCGAGCATTCAGCAGCTCAACCAGCGTTTGAACGACACGGCGGCGGCACTCGGCCGGGTCAGCGAACAAGGGCAACAGATTCAATTGGTCGTCGACACTATTCGCGGCGTCGCCGAGCAGACCAACCTATTGGCGCTCAACGCGGCGATCGAAGCGGCTCGCGCTGGCGAACAAGGCCGTGGATTTGCGGTGGTGGCGGATGAAGTGCGCAGTCTCTCGCAACGCACGCAGTCCTCCACGGCGCAGATCGCCGGTACGGTCGACAGCCTGCGCAGTACGGTGAATGAGGCGGTGAGCCTGATGGAAGCGGCCTGTAGCCAGGCGCAAAGCGATGCCCAGTCGGTCACTGGCCTGGGTGAGCGCCTCGGCGAAATCGCCCTCGCGGTGCAAGGCGTGACCGACACCCTGGCGCAAATCGCCACGGCGGTTGAGGAACAGGCCAGCACTGCCGATGAAGTCAGCGGCAACATCCAGCAGGTCGATCAGGCAGCGGTAAGATTGCTAGAAGGCGCACGGGCGGTGAACCTGGCGGCGGACACCTTGAGCCAGGGCAGCAAGGCCTTGAGTGCCAATACCGGGAGATTTCAGCTCAGTTGACGCCCTCCTCCGGTCCGGATTTTCGGCTCAGGTGGATAAGCGGTTGAAAGCGTAGAGAAATATTTTAGATTTACGCTTGACGCATCTGCATTACCGGTGAATAATGCGCGCCACTTGGCTACATAGCTCAGTTGGTTAGAGCATAGCATTCATAATGCTGGGGTCCGGGGTTCAAGTCCCTGTGTAGCCACCAAGTACTAAAAACGGCTTACCGAAAGGTAGGCCGTTTTTTTATGCCTCGAGAAAAGTGCCTCTCAACAGCACATCAAGAACGAACCGTCGGCAACGCCGACAACGCGCGCTCCCAAATCTGCCAGGTGCGCAGCCAGACCATCGCCTGCCAGTCGCTGTCAGCAGGATAGAACTGCTCCAGCAGATTCAGTTTGATCTCCCGCCCTACCGCATCGCTCGGATTGCCGTGCAGGTGCAGCCAGTGATCATCGCGCAAATGACGATGAACGTCCGGCCCCGGATACGTCCCGCACTCGATCACGAACGGCATCAGTTTTACCTGCGGCAGCGCATTGATCAAAGCCTGTGAGGTGTAGCCCGTGGCGGTGGCTGCCACACCGGTTTCGCTCAGCGTGTCGGCGCCGGTCAGTAGCGTGTAAAGCCAAGGACCATAAATGGCCTGCGCATCCGGGAGCGCCGGATAGGCCGACTCAGTGATGGTCAACAACATCGGATGGCCGTACTCACCCGCACCAGTGTGCAAGTCGAAACACATTGCGACCTCGGCGTGGGAAATATGCTTTTGCAGGATTTCGTGCAGCGTGCGGTTCGACCAGCTCGGCGCCAGCCCGCCATAAAACAGGCCATCGGGATGACTGTGCTGGCCACCCTCGACAATCGACATCACCGCCGGCCAGCCGTGCTCGCGAATTTGCCCGTCGAGCAAGGCATCGGCGCGGTCACGCCCGGGGCCTCGCAACTCGGTGAAGGCGTAGATTTCATGCAGCGCCGCGTAAGCCTGATTGTCCGGCAGCGGACGTTCGAAGTTCAGGTGATTGCGGTTCAGGTCGATGTTGTCTTCGTTGACCCGACGCAGCCATGCGGTGCCCCAGGGATTGATCAGGTGGATCATCACCACCGCGACATCGGCCGGCAGTGAGCGCTTGCCCAGTTCCTGCATCCATTTGATCTGGCATCCTGAGCCATAAAAACCTTCCACCCCATGTGTGCCACTCAAGGCGATCAGCAGTCGCTTGGCACCCGGATCGCCCAACACAGCCACATCGGTGCTCAATGACTCGCCGAATGGCCCTTTGAGTGGGTGCGGATACTCGGTCAACGTCGCGCCAGCCGCGGTCGCTGCCGCGAGGAATTGCTCACGCTGGGTGCGATAACTCGGCTGGGTAGGAAACTCGGTCTGCATGGCTGCCTCTTGTTGATCTTCTGACCCGTCTTATGCCCTCGACCCTACAGAAAATCCGTCAACTGATGAAGGACAAAAGCATCTTCGCTGTAGTCCATGGTTTGCACCTCGCCCGGTCGGCCGATAAAGTCCCCTGATATTTTCCATCGGACGGAGTGCCCCCACGTGATCTCAGCCTTCCACTTGAGTCGCTATCGCCTGTCAGCCCTTTCGCTGATCGCCACCGCGCTAACCCTCGCTGCCTGCAACGCCCCGCCGACTTCACAGTTGCCAATCGCGCCGGAAGTTGCGTCGGGTTATCGCACCGACCTGAAAACCCAATACGCCTCGAAACACATGGCCGCCGCGGCCAATCCTCTGGCAGCCGAAGCTGGCCGGGAGATGCTTCGTAAGGGCGGCTCGGCGATTGATGCTGCGATCGCGATGCAGGCGGTGTTGACGCTGGTGGAGCCACAATCTTCCGGCATCGGCGGCGGCGCGTTGATTGTGTTGTGGGATGGCAAGAACGTTCGCACGTACGACGGTCGCGAAACCGCTCCGGCCGGCGCCACGGAGAAGCTTTTCCTGCAGCCCGACGGCAAACCGATGGCTTTCACCCAGGCGCAGATTGGGGGTCGCTCAGTGGGAACGCCGGGCGTGTTGCGGGCGCTTGAGCTGGCTCACCAAAAACACGGTCGCCTGCCGTGGGCGCAGCTGTTCGAACCGGCTATCAAACTTGCGGAGCAAGGCTTCGCCATCTCGCCGCGCCTGCATCAACTGATCGCTTCAGACTCGTCCATGCGCCGCTCGCCGGACATGATGGCGTACTTCCTCAATGCCGATGGCAGCCCGAAAGCAGCCGGTACTCAACTGAAAAACCCGGCTTTGGCCGCGGTGTACAAACGCATCGCCAAAGAAGGGCCGGATGCGCTGTACAAAGGGCCGGTTGCGCAAGAAATCGTCGCCAAGGTTCAGGGCCACGCCAACCCAGGCAGCTTGTCCCTGAATGACCTCCAAAGTTACAAGGCCAAGGAACGCGCGCCGCTGTGCACCGACTACAAACGCTGGCAGGTTTGCGGCATGCCGCCGCCGTCGTCGGGCGGGATCGCCGTGGCGCAGATCCTCGGCACACTCCAGGCGTTGGAGGCTCGTGATCCGCGCTTTGCCATGGCCTCAATGAAACCGCTCAAGACCGATAAACCCGCCGGTACCGAGCCGACGCCCGAAGCCGTGCACCTGATCTCCGAAGCCGAGCGCCTGGCTTATGCCGACCGCGCGCTCTATCTGGCCGACGCCGACTTCGTGCCCGTCCCCGTCAAAGGCCTGGTGGACCCGACGTATCTGGCCAGCCGCGCCGCCCTGATCGGCGATCGCAGCATGAACACGGCCAAACCCGGCACACCGCCGGGCATCAAGGTCGCCTACGCGCCGGACCGCTCACCGCTGCGCATCTCCACCTCGCAAGTGGTGGCGGTCGATGACCAAGGGGGCGCGGTGTCCATGACCACCACCGTCGAATCCGCGTTCGGTTCGCATGTAATGGTGCAGGGCTTCCTGCTCAACAACCAGATGACCGACTTCTCGTTCATCCCTGAAGAAAACGGGCAGAAAGTCGCCAACCGCGTCGAACCGGGCAAACGCCCCCGCTCGTCCATGGCGCCGACACTGATCTTCGATCGCCAGAGCGGCGAATTCCTCGCCACCATCGGTTCGCCCGGCGGCTCGCAGATCATCGAATACGTCGCCAAATCCACCATCGGCCTGCTCGACTGGAACCTCGACCCGCAAGCGGCCATCAACCTGCCCAACTTCGGCAGCCGCAACGGCCCGACGGAGCTGGAAGAAGGCCAGTTCAGCGCCGGATTGATTCAGGGGTTGAAGGACAAAGGGCACAGCGTGAGCGAGATCGACATGACCAGCGGCACCCAGGCAATTGTTCGGGTGAAAGATGCGCAGGGGAAAGCGTCGTTGGCGGGCGGGGCCGATCCTCGGCGTGAGGGGGCCGCGTTGGGGGATTGAGTCCTACGAGTTAATAAGCAAGGGCTTACCGGAAGGTAGGCCCTTTTTCACATACGTCATTCGGGATAACGGCGTGCTGCGTAACTACACGCTCACGTACACCCAAGCTTCAATCCCGGATTGAAGGACCACACTCACACGCTTGTAATCCGCTACTTCATACCTATCGGCGGCAGCCAACTCCTCGGGTGTGATCTGAAACACCATCCCCGGAATCGGCGCGCAGCCGGCGCTGCCCGGACGAAGAATCGGGTGGTGCGTCTTGCCGCTGGTGGCCAATACTTCTGGGTCGGTGATTTTGACCCAGGACTGCTCGTAACCCAGCATCGCGTCGGCACTGCCGGTCAGTTCGCGCCCGAAGTTGGCCAGTTGCACCGCTTTGTCCTGCAAGGTGCCGTAGGAAAACAGGTACACCGTTGAATCGCTCATCCATAAATCCTTGATTGAATAGTCGCGCGTCGCTCAGCGAGTGATCTTCAGCGCTTGCCGTGCCTTGTGTTTCTCCAGCGCCAGATCGATCAAGCGGCTGACCAGTTCGCTGTACGTCATGCCGGTGGCTTGCCAGAGCTTGGGGTACATGCTGATGCGGGTGAAGCCGGGCAACGAGTTGATTTCGTTGATCAGCACTTCGCCGCTGTCGGTCAGGAACACATCGACCCGCGCCAGCCCGGAGCAGCCCAGTACCTGGAACGTCTCGACGGCCAAGGCACGGATGCGCTCACTGGCCTCGGTGCTGATGTTGGCCGGGACCACGACCTCTGCCGCTTGAGCGTCGATGTACTTGCTGTCGTATGAATAGAAACCGCTGCGCACCACGATCTCGCCACAACCGCTGGCGATAGCGTCCTCGTTGCCGAGCACGGCGCACTCGATCTCGCGGCCGCTGACGGCGGATTCGATCAAGACTTTTTCATCGAAACCCAGGGCCAGCTCCACGGCCGCCGTGTACTCGGCTTCATTGCTGACCTTGCTCACGCCCACGGACGAGCCCTGATTCGCCGGTTTCACGAACAATGGCAGGCCGAGTTTGCCCTGGACCTCGGCGAACCCCGTGCGCGCGGCACTGGCTCGGGTCAGGGTCACGAACGGTGTGACCGCAATCCCGGCGTCACGCAACAGACGCTTGCTGATGTCCTTGTCCATGCACACCGCCGAGCCAAGCACGTCAGAGCCGACAAACGGCAAATCCGCCATGCGCAGCAAACCTTGCAGGCAACCGTCTTCACCCAGCGTGCCGTGCACGATCGGAAAGATCACATCGACGTGGCCCAGCAGTTCCTGACCGGAGGTTTCGACCAATTGCTGACTGGCCTTGCCCGGCACCACGGCCAGTTCCCGGTTGGACTGGTTGAGGGCGATCAGGGCCGGATTTTCCTGGTTCAGCAGGAAATTCGAAGGGTCGTTGAGGTGCCAATGACCCTGTTTGTCGATACCGATCAGCACCGGTTCAAAGCGCGACAGATCCAGCGCATCGACGATGTTTTTCGCCGATTGCAGCGACACTTCGTGCTCGGCCGAACGGCCCCCAAAAACAATCCCCACACGCAGCTTGCGCATTACCTGGCCCACCTTTTTGGCTTCAGCGAATGTCCGACACCTTGCAACATTAGCCGGTAATTTTCTACCAATCGGGCGGTTCGATCGGCAGCAGACAGGTGGCCAGTCACTGGGTTAACGTGTTCTACATTGAGTTCAATACAACGACACCATGGCCAAGCATCCGCCTCCCATCGATTGGTTCCACCGCGCACCCGATGTGGGCGCGGTTCAGCGTTTCGAGGCGTTTTTTGCCGGCCATGGCTACGACCTCCACCGCCATGACACCTATGCAATCGGCCGGACTCTGGCCGGCGTGCAAAGCTTTCAGTACCGCGGCGGCTGGCGGCACAGTCTGCCGGGCGGGACGCTGGTGCTGCATCCGGACGAAGTCCACGATGGCGAGGCCGGCACCGAGGCCGGTTTCAAATACCGAATGATGTACATCGAACCGGCGCTGATCCAGCAGATACTCGGCGGCCAACCGCTGCCATTCATCAAGACCGGATTGTCGACCGACCCACGCCTGTTCGCCGCCACCGACGTGCTGCTGCGAAGCCTGGATTGCCCCCTCGACCCGCTGGAAGAACAGGACGCGCTGTTCGATCTGGCGCACGCCTTGAGCAGCGTTTCCGGCACGTCCGGCAAACGCCAGCGCTTCGACTACGTGGCGGCAGAACGTGCACGGGAATTTATCCACAGTGCCCTGGACCGCACCGTGACACTGGAGGAACTGGCGCAACACAGCGGTCGGGATCGCTGGAGCCTGTCGAGGGATTTTCGCCTGTTGTTCGGCACCAGCCCTTATCGATACCTGACAATGCGCCGCCTGGACCTGGTCCGCGCCCTGCTGATCCAGGGCCAGTCACTGGTAAGCGCCGCGCTGATCGCCGGTTTCACCGACCAGAGCCATATGACCCGGCAATTCACCAAGACCTACGGCCTGTCGCCCGCCCGCTGGATGAAAATGCACCGCGGCTGATCCACGCACAATCGTACAAGAAGCTTGCTGTCGCGCTGGCTATCGTGGATTCACGATCAACCACGAGAGCTCGTTTCATGAACGCCTACCAAAGCCTGAACTTCGCTGAAAAGATCGCCCGCATCGACGCGCACTGGAGCCCTCGGGTCATCGCCGAGATGAACGACTACCAGTTCAAAGTGGTGAAACTGCTGGGGGATTTCATCTGGCACGATCACCTGGATACCGACGAGACCTTCATCGTGCTCGAAGGGCAGTTGCGCATCGACTTTCGCGATGGCCACGTGCTGCTGAACGCGGGCGAAATGTACGTGGTGCCAAAGGGCGTGGAGCACAAACCCAGCGCCGAACACGAAGTTAAGTTGCTGCTGATCGAGCCCAAGGGTGTGTTGAACACGGGCAGCGAAGGTGGCGAACGCACGGCGCAGAATGACGTCTGGGTGTGAAAAGCAGCCGGTTTACGGCTGCAGCGTCTTGCCGTCCACCGGGTCACCGATCGTCAGGAAATGCCCACCCGCCACGTGGTGCAAGGTGCGCAATGCATCGTGCCCTTCGAAGTGCCAACGGCCCTCGCTGAACACACGCTCATCGGCCTGGGCGGCAATCACCTCGGCCACGAACAGGTCGTATTGCTGATGATTGTTGGGCTCTGGCAGCAATCGGCACTCCAGCCAGGCGACGCAACCTTCAAGCATCGGTGCGTCGATCAGCTCACCGCTGAAGGTCTGCAGGCCATACACCTGAAACTTGTCGAGGCCCTGGCCTTGAGTCAGCTCCAGGCCCGAGGTCGAGCCAACGGTCTGGGCGATATCGGCCTGGGCAGCGCAGGGAACGTTCAGCACGAAGGTTCCCGACGCTTCCAGCAGTTGTCGGGTCCAGGTGGACTTGTCCAGCACCACGGCGATTTTCGGCGGTTCGAAGTCCAGCGGCATGGCCCAGGCAGCGGCCATGATGTTGCGCTGGCCGTCATGGGCCGCGCTGACCAACACGGTCGGCCCGTGATTGAGCAGGCGATAAGCCTTGGACAAGGGAACCGGACGGCGGTGAGAAACGCTCATGAAGGCTGCTCCTTTGGAAAACGCCGATTGTAGCGATTTCCAAAAGGAGCGCAGGCATCAAGTCGCCAGTTGATTGGCAAACTGCCCGACCGCGTTCACCACTTTCTGCGCGCCGTCCTGGATCTCGACGATCACCGTGCCCGCTTCCGCCGCCAGCTCCAGGCCTTGCTCTGCCTGGAGTTGACCGTCGGTCATCAGGGCCACGGCATTGCGCGCCATGTCCTGGTTCTGACGCACCACGCCGACGATTTCATCGGTGGCCTGGCTGGTGCGCGAAGCCAGTTGCCGCACTTCGTCCGCGACCACGGCAAAACCCCGGCCCTGTTCACCGGCACGCGCCGCTTCGATCGCCGCGTTAAGCGCCAGCAGGTTGGTCTGTTCGGCAATGCCGCTGATGGTTTTGACGATGGAGCCAATCACCAGCGATTGCTCGTTCAACGCTTCGATGCCTTCGCCGGCGGTTTGCATGTGCCTGGCCAGATCACGCATCACGTCCACCGCTTGAGTCACCACGGCGGTGCCGCGCTGGGCGCTTTGATCGGTTTGCTGGGAGGTGCTGTAGGCGATGTTGGCCGCTTCGGCGACCGCCTGCTCCTGATTGACCTGATCGGTAATCACCGTGGCGAACTTCACCACTTTATAGAGCGTGTTGTTGGCGTCGACCACCGGGTTGTAGGACGCCTCCAGCCAGACCACACGACCGTGGCTGTCCACACGCTTGAACCGGCCCGCCACGAACTCGCCGGCGTTCAGGCGGCGCCAGAAATTCTGATATTCCGCGCTGTTGTGTTCCTCGGGTTCGCAGAATGTACGGTGATGTTTGTCCTTGATCTGCGCCAGGTTGTAACCCATGCCGCTGAGGAACCGCTCGTTGGCCGCCAGCACGTTGCCATTGAGATCAAATTCGATGACCGCCGTCGAACGCACCAGGGCGCCGATCAGGTTCTCGTGCTCGCGGGATGCCTCAATGGTGCGGGTCAGGTCGCTGGAGTAAACCGAGAAGTGCTTGATGCGCCCTTCCGAAGACCGCACCGGTTGCGCAATCGAGCGCAGCCAGGCTTCCTGGCCATTGCCTCGCAACAAACGCACGGCACCGGCGAAGTGTTCGCCACGGTTCAGCGCAGCTTTGAAGCGGTGATGGAATTCATCCGATTTCACATGGGCCGGGACGATGTCTTCGATGTGCCGGCCGATCAGGTCGCTGCTCTTGTAGAGCATCTCGCCGAGGAAGTTCTGATTGACCGATTGAATCCGCCCCTCGGGATCGAGGGTCAGGACCAGCATCTCGCTTTCCAGACTTTCCTTCACTTGCTGAAGGCTGGAGAGTTCTTCGCGAAGAGCCGACAGCTCCTGCTTCAAGCGTTTGTTGAACATGGAAAGCACCGATGGACAGGGATGGAAAGCGGCATGCAGCCTAGCCATCGGCCTTGCGAATATTTTCTGAAGAGTGTTTCAGGCTTGTCCTACAAAAATAGTTGCGGCCCGCCTGACGGGTCTTTCATTCATGCCGTGCCGGCGGCCGGGCAGTGTTCAACCCGTGGCATGCGTGTGCCGAAATACGCCGCGCTGCTCACGCCCACCGCGCCCATTACCGCACTGAAGATCACGCAAATCCACGGACTCCACGGCATCAGACCGATCAGCAACAGCGGTGTGATGCTTGCCCATGCCGCGTAGGCAATGTTGTAGGTGAAGGAAATCCCCGAGACGCGAATCCGCGCCGGAAACAGGCTGACCATCACCGACGGCACCGCGCCGACGACCCCGCAACCGAGCCCGGCAATCGCGTACGCCAAGCCGATCCAGTCGCCGCCGGTGATCAGGCACGTATAAAGCACGCCGATGCCCAGCGGCAGCAACAGGCTATACAGCATGACCGTGCGCCAGGCACCGATGCGATCGACCAGCAACCCGGCGAGTACGCAGCCAATGTTCAGGAACACAATGCCCAACGCGCTCAAGGCGAAGGTGTGGCTGGCGGTCATGCCGAAGGTTTTCTGCATCATGGTCGGGGTGATGACGACGAACACCACCACCGCCGAGGTCAGCACGCAGGTGAGGAGCATCGCTGGCAATATCGCCAGGCGATGTTCACGCAAGACCGTACGCAACGGCAGTTCGACAGCGGCATCGCGCTTCGCCTGCATGGCCATGAACACCGGGGTTTCGCTGAGCCAGCGACGCAGCCAGACACCAATCACGCCAAACACGCCGCCCAGCAGGAATGGGTAGCGCCAGGCGTAATCGAGGATTTCCTCCGGGGTGAACGCCTGCGCCAGAAAGGTCGCCGTCAGGGCGCCGATCAGGTAGCCGAAGGTCAGCCCGGCCTGCAGGAAGCCAAGGGCATAACCGCGATGCCCGGCCGGCGCGTGTTCGGCGACGAACACCCAGGCGCTCGGCACTTCTCCGCCGACCGCCGCGCCTTGCAGAACCCGCAGGATCAACAGCAAAAGCGGTGCGAAATAGCCGATCTGCGCGTAGGTCGGCATGATCCCGATCAGCAGGCACGGCAGCGCCATCATCAGGATGCTCAGGCTGAAGACCTTCTTGCGCCCCAGTCGGTCGGCGAAATGCGCCATCAGAATGCCGCCCAATGGGCGCGCCAGATAACCCGTCACGAAGATCCCGAAGCTTTGCAGCAAGCGCAGCCACTCGGGCATTTCCGGCGGGAAGAACAGCTGGCTGAGGGTCAGCGCGAAAAATACGAAAATGATGAAGTCGTAGATTTCCAGCGCGCCACCAAGGGCCGCCAGGCCAAGGGTCTTGTAGTCCGAGCGGCTGAACGGCGCCGGGCGCAAATCGGTGTGGGCAGTCATGAAAAGAACTCTGGCACGGGCAAAAAACCAAGGCGCCCATGGTCTACGTAAATGCGCCCACGGACAACCCGTTAGACCAAAGTCTCAGACTGGTTAATCTTCGTCACAAAATATGACTGATTGATTTACTGTTGGCACCTGTCCAGACGGGCCTTTGCCGCCCCAAAGACCACAATAAACATAAAAATTCGAGGTACTCCCGTGGCCGCTGATATCGAAGATACCCGCTCCGCCCGCTTTGCCCTGCGCTGTTCAAGCTTTGCCGAACGCTGGTTCCCCGACTCCTGGGTATTTGCCGCGCTGGCGGTGATCATCGTGGCCGTGGCGACCCTGTTCATGGGCGCAAAACCGACCGATGCGGCGATGGCGTTTGGTGATGGTTTCTGGAGCCTGATCCCGTTCACCATGCAGATGGCGTTCGTGGTGATCGGTGGTTATGTGGTCGCCAGCTCCCCGCCGGCGGTGAAACTCATCGACCGCTTGGCCCGGATCCCGAAAAACGGGCGCTCGGCCGTGGCCTGGGTCGCGTTGATCTCCATGGTTGCATCCCTGTTGAACTGGGGCTTGTCGCTGGTATTCGGCGGTCTGCTGGTGCGCGCCCTCGCCCGCCGCACCGACCTGAAAATGGATTACCGCGCCGCCGGTGCTGCCGCGTATCTGGGCCTTGGTGCCGTGTGGGCCTTGGGCCTGTCGTCGTCCGCTGCGCAATTGCAGGCCAACCCGGCCAGTCTGCCGCCATCGATTCTGTCGATCACTGGCGTCATTCCGTTCACCCAGACCATCTTCCTCTGGCAGTCGGGCGTCATGTTGCTGGCGCTGATCGTGATCTCGCTGATCATCGCCTACGCCACTGCGCCGGGGCCGAAAACTGCTCGCGACGCCGAAGCCTGTGGCATCGACCCCAGCTTTAATCTGCCACCGCTGCAACCGCGCACTCGTCCCGGCGAATGGCTGGAGCACAGTCCGCTGCTGACGATTCTGCTGGTGCTGCTGGCGGCGGGATGGTTGTTCCATGAGTTTTCGACCAAACCGGCGATCAGCGCGATCTCGGGCCTGAACACTTACAACTTCCTGTTCATCATGCTCGGCGCGCTGCTGCACTGGCGTCCACGCAGTTTCCTCGATGCCGTGGCCCGAGCCGTGCCGACCACCACCGGCGTGCTGATCCAGTTTCCGCTGTATGGCTCGATCGCGGCGCTGATGACCACGGTCAAAGGCACCGATGCGCAGACCCTGGCGCACCACATCTCGACCTTCTTCGTCAGCATCGCGTCCCATGACACTTATGCGCTGCTGATGGGCGTGTACTCGGCGATCCTCGGCTTCTTCATTCCGTCCGGCGGCGGTAAATGGATCATCGAAGCGCCGTACGTCATGCAAGTGGCCACCGACCTGAATTACCACCTGGGTTGGGCCGTGCAGATCTACAACGCGGCGGAAGCCCTGCCGAACCTGATCAACCCGTTCTACATGCTGCCGCTGCTGGGCGTACTCGGGTTGAAGGCGCGGGACTTGATCGGCTTTTCGTTCGTGCAATTGCTGGTGCACACGCCGCTGGTGCTGTTTTTGCTGTGGGCGCTGGGGACGACGCTGACGTATACGGCGCCGGTGATGCCGTAAACCCTCTCAAGAACACCGCAAAACCAATGTGGGAGCGGGCTTGCTCGCGAAAGCGGCGTATCAGTCACTAATGATGTTGACTGTCACACCGCTTTCGCGAGCAAGCCCGCTCCCACATTGAGAATCCCACTGTATTCAAAGCAGTAGTCCGTCTTTGCCTAAGGGCTACTGCGTCCCGTCGCAAATAATAGCTCAGTGCCACTACTTTCCTTTACCGCCCCGCTGCTCCGGTAATATCCTTGCCCGAATATTATCTGTTTCAACTTTTTGCAGGCCGGAAAGGGAGTTCATCGCAATGATCGTAGGGATTGACCTGGGGACCACCAACAGCCTCGTCGCCGTCTGGCGTGGGGAGTCCAGCGAGTTGGTGCCCAATGCCTTGGGCCAGTTCCTCACCCCTAGCGTGGTGGGTCTCGATGATCAGGGCCGCGTGTTGGTCGGTCAGGCCGCCCGCGAGCGTTTGCACACTCACCCGCGCCAGACCACTTCGCTGTTCAAGCGGCACATGGGCAGCGCCACGGAAGTGCGACTGGGAGACCGGTCATTCCGTCCGGAGGAGCTTTCGGCGCTGGTGCTCAAAAGCTTGAAAGAAGACGTCGAACGGGCTTTCGGTGAAACCGTGCATGAAGCGGTGATCAGCGTGCCGGCCTACTTCAGCGATGCCCAGCGCAAGGCCACGCGCATTGCCGGTGAACTGGCGGGTCTGAAGGTTGAAAAACTGATCAACGAGCCGACCGCTGCGGCGCTGGCCTATGGGTTGCACCAAAGGGACAAGGAAACCTCTTTCCTGGTGTTCGACCTCGGTGGCGGCACCTTCGACGTGTCGATCCTGGAGCTCTTCGACGGGGTCATGGAAGTACGCGCCAGTGCGGGCGACAACTTCCTGGGCGGCGAAGATTTCGACAGCGTGCTGCTGGAACACTTTGTCGAACACCATCGCAACACCGACAACTTTCCTGACCGCGCCAGCATCATCCAGCCACTGCGCCGCGAGGCCGAGCGCGTGCGCAAAGCCCTGGGCCAGGACAGCAGCGCCGAGTTCAGCCTGCGCGTCGATGGTCAGCAATGGACACAAACCATCACCCAATCGCAACTGGCGACGCTCTACACGCCGTTGCTCGAACGCTTGCGAACACCCATTGAACGGGCCTTGAGAGACGCGCGGATTCGCGTCAGCGATCTCGACGAAATCCTGCTGGTGGGCGGTACGACGCGCATGCCACTGGTTCGCAAACTCGCAGCCGGCCTGTTTGGGCGTTTTCCTTCGATCACTCTCGATCCGGACGAAGTCGTGGCCCACGGTGCGGCGATTCAAGCGGCGTTGAAAGCACGCTCCGCTGCGCTGGAAGAAGTGGTGCTGACGGACGTCTGTTCCTACACCTTGGGTATCGAGACTTCGACCCAGATCGGCCAGCAATACGAAAGCGGGCATTACCTGCCGATCATCGAGCGCAACAGCATCGTGCCGGTGAGTCGGGTCAAGACGGTGTACACGCTGCAAGATAATCAGGAGCACGTGCTGCTGAAGATCTTTCAGGGCGAAAGCCGCCTGGTCAAAGACAACGTCGCGCTGGGCGAGCTGGACATCAAGGTGCCAAAACGCAAGGCCGGCGAAGTCGCCCTCGATGTGCGCTTCACCTACGACAACAACGGTTTGCTCGAAGCCCAGGTGGTCATCCCGCTGACGGGCGACAAGCATTCGCTGGTCATCGAAAACAATCCCGGCGTGCTCACACCCGAAGAGATTCAGCAACGCCTGGAGGGCCTGGCGCTGTTGAAAATTCATCCGCGCGATCAGCAGGTCAACACGGTGTTGACTGCACGCCTTGAACGTCTCTATCAGGAAAGCCTGGGGCAGATGCGTGAACAGATCGGTCATTGGGCCAAACAGTTTCAGCACGTACTCGATTCTCAGGACGAACGCCGGATCCGTGAAGCGCGCAGCGAACTGACCCGGCAACTGGCCACGCTGGACAACGGCCTCTGGCAGTAAGGAGCAGCAACATGGATTGCTGGTCTGTGCTGGAACTGCCCGAAGACGCCGACGCGCGCACCATCAAGCGAAGCTATGCGCGACTGCTGAAAACCTTCCGGCCCGATGAAGATCCAGAAGGCTTTCAGCGCTTGCGTGAGGCCTATGAGCAAGCGTTGAGCGTGGCGCAATGGCGGGCCGAATACGCCGCCGAAGAATGTGAAGTCGCAACGGTCGATGTCGTTGAACAGCCGAATCACGCCAACCTCCAGGCGTGGTCCGATGTGTTCGAGCTGCGTCCGCTGAACCTTGAAAGTCCGACTCCCCTTCACTCACTGAACCTTGCACCGTCCAATCCCCAGCCCCAGCCCCAGCCCGAACCAATCATTGCGCCGGACGAGCTGGCGGCGCGGGCCTTGCTTGACGGGCTCTCGGAGCAAAATCTGACCGAGCGCTGGACGCAAGCGCAACAACAGCACTGCGCAGAGGCGTTTGAGAGATTGCTGCTGGCGTTGTGCTTCGATCATCCGGGCTTGCGCAACTCGATTGACGCCTGGGCGGTCCAGCACCTCGATTGGCTCGCACCCTGGCAAAACGTCGAAATGACTGATTGGCAGCGAGACGCGCTCGCCAGCGGTTTGCTGCAGGATTATCGGCAGGCATTGCAGGAACTGCTCGAAGGCGGCAAGGAGCGAGAATTCCTTACGCAGCTCAAAAATTACACCGCACAACCCTGGCTGCAGGTGTTCGATCGACGTCAGGAATGGCAGCGAGTCCTCCTGCAACTGTTCAACGACACCACATGGAGCCTGCCTCTGTTCGACCGCGTCGGTCAGGTGTTTGGCTGGGACGATAAAAAAGGCATTCATCCTGAACCGGCCTCGCTCTGGCAGGCACTGATCGAGCGCTGCAATCAGGAAAGCTTCTACGCAAGCTTGCAGGCCAAGGCACAAGACAACCGGACCTGGGCCGCAGACGTTCAGGCCGCGCATCTGCTGATGAACCCGATGAAGCCCGGGCAACAGAAGAAAATGATCGACGGCTTTGGCCGGAACGAATGGCAGGCCTGTCATGACCTCGCGCAAACCCTCAAGTGGCGTTACCCGGAACTGCGCTTGCGGTTGCCCCACGCCGATGTTTTCCACTGGCGACGTTTCCTGCCGCGCCCCATCACCGATGAAACGTGGGTGCGTGTCTGGGCGGGCATCGCACTGGCGCTGTTTTTGTTTTGTTTCCCGGCCCAGTACAAATCCCACGGCTTCAGCATCAGCATCCCGATGATATTCACCTCTTTGGTATTCGCCTGCGTGCCGGTCTGGTTCCTCCGTTTCGCCATGAGCTGGTGGGTGCCGATCATCTCGCATGTCATTGTCCAGGACCTTTGGCTGACCGAAGGCCTGGTCCCCCGCCACTGGAATCCCGATACCCGCTGGCTGGTGATCCGACACGGTGTTCCGCAAGCTGTCCTCACGCTGCTGTTCGGGCTTCTGTTGGGGTGGCCGGGCATGGCGACTTATGTCGGTTTCATGCTGATCGGTCTCTTGCACAAGCGCCGTATCGGTCAGCTCGATCCTGAACTGGCCGCTCGGCGTCCATGGCTGACCGCGCTGCATTGGGCGCACTTCAGTCCGTTGCAGCTGGTGTTTTTGCTGGTGATGGTCGGCTTCATCTTCGTGTGCCGGATGTATTTCCCGGAGTATCACCTGACGCATTTGATGTTCAGGTGAGCGATTGTCGGCCGATCTGCTTAAGTAACTATCGCCCGCGATCAACGCGGTCCCACGCTGAAAAGGATCTGAGCATGTTCAAACTGACAGGACTTACCCTCGCGGCCCTCACCCTGAGTGCCGCGGCCCACGCCAATGTCGATCTGAAACTGGGCAGCACCGAACGCGTCACGCGGCTGTTCGCCTACCCCAACAACTGCAACGTCGTCTGTTTCCGCAACTGGACGCTTGAGCAGACCGTCGAGCACTACCTGACCCAAAGCGTGCAGCGCGATGGTTACAGCGCCGCGAAAGTGCGGGTAAAAACCGATAACGGTCAGCTCTATGCCGACATCAGCGGTGTGCCGAAGGGTTACGAAAAACCGTTGGCCGCGCTGCTCAATGCCGGTGATCTGGCCTACACGGGCGCCAAAAAACTCAACGTTGATGGCAAGTGGGCTTACAGCTGGTATCTGTTCCTGCCGTTGGGCATGGCCCTGGAAAACCGCAAGAGCGTCGAACTGCTGCATTTTCCGCCGGATTACTCCCTGACGCAGGCCCAGGATTACCTGCGTTCCGCCACCACGGATCGCTGGGCCACGCTGCTGACGGACAACGGTATCCCCGCCGATCAGACGCCGGGCTACCAGACCATCATCGACATTGCGCCGATTGCGGCGCCGGCCAGTGCTGGCAAGGATCTGGAAGGGGTCTACGGCTACTTCAAGGATTACCAGACCACCATGGTCAAGGAAGTCAGCCAGAACGCCCGCGGTGCCGCGTTGCCGATGGTCGCGTTCGGCGCGCCGGTGCGTAACTGGATCAAGCAGCAATACGGGCCAACCGTTGATGTACTGGGCCTGGCCACCATCAGCCCGAGCGCCGGGGTGAAGGTGCCCGTGCTGGGTTCCAACCACCCGAGCTACATCTGGTACGCCGCCAACCCGGAGAGCTACACCGGCGACGATGCTCAGGCCAAGGCTGATGCGGCGGGACTGAAAGTCATGGGCCAGGATTTGAGCGCCGCCTGCTGGCAGGCCGGCATGGGCAGCAAGCCCGGGACCGACCCGACCGTTCAGCTGAAAAGCTGCACGCAGACGTGGCAAGTGACCCAGAAAGCGAAAACCTGCGAGCTGTTCTACACCTCGATCCGCAACCTGACGCCGGAACAAGCCGTGGCCAAGTGCGCGACCACGCCGATCCAGTCGCAGCTTAAACAGCTGCAAGCCCCGGCACCTGTGACGGCGGCTCCGGCGCCTGCGCTGTAGTCGTCCTTGCACTTTTGCGCGTGAGCGATGGCTGACGCGCAAAAGCGCACTTTGCTCCTGTCAGTTCTGACAGTAGACCCCTCGTTTCATTTGCGAGATCTTGAGGTAAACCTCTGTGTTGCAGGGCTGACATGATCGTCGGCTTCGGAAGTCGCAACGCGCTGCCGACAAGGATCGTTATGAAACCTGCCTCCCTGCCCGAGACCGTTGCGCAACCTCCCGATGGAATCTATCCATTCGCAGAGCTTGCGCTGAGCCTTGGATTTCCTGCCCGGGACGATTTCGAGATTATCTACAACGCCAGTGGATCGGCGGCGGCCATTGCGGCCCTGCGCGATTTCCCACGGATCAGCCGAATCTGTCGCGTGTCGGGGCATTTACTGCCTTACCGCAATCCGCATACCCGGCAGCTGGCGCCGGGCATTCACATCTACGACCCGCATTTCAGCGGACTGCTGGAACACTCCTGCGGCCCCAACGTCTTTTTCGACATGAGCGAGCTGTGGCTATGGGCGCTGAAGGACATCCGCAAAGGCGATCACCTGACCATGGACTTCGCCACAACCGAAGACAAGTTGCTGCGCCAGTTCGCCTGCTGTTGTGGCTGTCCCGAATGCCGAGAGTGGATCTGCGGCTACGACGAACCGCCAAACGCCGACGGCCAGTTGTATTTCCACCACTGGCGTCGGCGCAGTCTTTGCTGAACGGCGTTACTGCGTCTCGACCGGACGCAGTCGGTACTGCGGCGGCAATTGCTCAAAACCGCTGATCGTCGTGTTCAGGCTTTTCCAGCGACCGTCCTTGATGCCATAGATGCAACCGTGGATCGACAGGTTCTGCCCGCGATGCCAGGCGTTTTGCACAATGCTGGTATGGCCGACGTTGGCCACTTGCTGAATCACGTTGAGCTCGCAGAGACGGTCGACCCGTTCTTCTTCGGTCGGCAACTCGGCCAGTTCTTCGCGCTTTTCGTAATAGAGGTCACGAATCGAGCGCAGCCAGCCGTCGATCAGGCCCAACTGACGGTCCTGCATCGAGGCGCGCACACCACCGCAGCCATAGTGGCCGGTCACGAGGATGTGTTTGACCTTGAGCACGTCGACCGCGTACTGAATCACCGACAGGCAGTTGAGGTCGGTGTGCAGCACCACGTTGGCGACGTTGCGGTGGACGAACAGGTCGCCGGGCAGCATGCCGACGATCTCGTTGGCCGGCACCCGGGCGTCGGAACAGCCAATCCACAAGTATTCCGGCGTTTGTTGACGGGCCAGCTTGGAGAAGAAGTCCGGATCTTCCTGCTTGATCGCCTCGGCCCAGCGTTCGTTGTTATCAATCAGATCTTGTAATTCGTTCATGCTGTAAAGCCTCAAGAATGATGCGCTGGTTTGACAGACAACCGCCCGTCGGGGTCACGCGCTTGATGCAAGTATGGCCGGTGGAATTCTCAGGAGTTCAGTGGGTCCACCCTAGTAAGGCCCACAGTATGAGGAATTGCCATGACTGATTCACGACGTCCGTACGATGCGGTGCAGCCCGAGCCCATCGATGACAACGAAGACCGCATGGGCTCGATGAACGAGCTGGATTTCGACGAGGAAGAGCCCAGCGCGAAAATCGGCGACGAACTGCCGGAAGCCGAGCGCGAGCGCCTGATGCCTCGCGAACGCGTGCGTGAAGCAGGTATGACGGGGGCTTCGACCGACGACCATGAGTCTACCGATGATGACATGAGCCCGGAAACATTGATTCTTGAAGACGGCGCGCGGGATGCCCATGAGGCCGGTGAAGGCGATCAGGCGGATTGGGATTTGAGCATTGTCGATGAGGACGATATTGGCGGGGGTAATGGTTTGGATGAAGAGGAGCTGGCGCGGCGGGATCCGATGGATGGTAATCGTTGATCGTTGATGTCAATCAGGACGCCTTCGCGGGCAAGCCTCGCTCCTACAGGATTAGTGGTCACGCCACCAATCCTGTAGGAGCGAGGCTTGCCCGCGAAGCTTTCAAAAAGGCTCAGTCAACCAGCGTGCAGGCCATGACCACCGCATCTTCCCGCCCACCCACCGCCGGGTAGTAATCCCGACGACGGCCAATCTCGTTAAACCCGTACCGCTCATACAACTTGAACGCCCCACGGTTGCTGTCGCGCACTTCCAGGAAACACTCCCGCGCCTTGGCGTCATACGCCCGGGACATCAAATGCTCCAGCAGCGTCAAACCCAGTCCACGGCCCTGATTCTCCGGTTTGACGGTGATGTTGAGCAGATGCGCTTCATCCAGAATGATCTGTACCACGCCATGACCGACCTGCTGCTGCCCTTCGAACATCAGCCAGATCTGGTACTTGCCCAGCCCATCCAGGAAAATCCCGCGGGTCCAGGGGTGGCTGTACGCCGCGTATTCGATTTTCAGTACAGCGTCCAGGTCCGCCTCGGTCATCGGGCGGAACGATACAGCGTCACTCATTTGATTCTTTCCAGCGCGCCATCAGCCGACGCATGGCTTGCCAGACATCAGCCTTACGCTGTGGCTCTTCCATTAATAATTCCAGACCCGGCAGGGCCCAGACCGAGCCCAAGCCTTCGACCTGGAGTTCGCGATTGAAGGATTCGGCATTCGCTTCACCGGCAAAACGCACGGCCGGCAGGCCGATCAGCCAGACGCAAACGCACGGTGCGTCTTCCAGTCGGGCCGAGAGGAAACCTTGCACGAAGTCCCGAGCGGCTTCCGGGCCCTGATCCATGGTGCCCCGGGCCAGCAGAGGCCAGCGAACCGGCTCGCCGATGATCTGCGGGCTGTCTGGCAGACCGGCGGCGCGCAGCATGTCCTTGAGCAGCAGATAGGCAGGATCGCGGGTCTGGAACGGTTCGCCTGTGGGTAACTCGACCAACAGCAGGCAGCGACCGGCGCGCAGCAATTGCAGGGAAAAACGCGGTGGCGGCACAACCGGCGCCTTGGCGACGACCGGCGCGACCTCTTCTTCGACCTTGGCGTTCGTGCGTGTGCTGGCCAACGAGGGGCGCGGCACCTCGATCTTGACCCGCTCCGTCGGCGCTGCAACCGGCGCAGCGGCTACCTTGACGGCAGGGGCTGGCGCAGAGGCAGGCACCACCGGCGCAACGACCAAAGGCTCCGGCATCTCCAGCAACTCGGGACGCGAAGGCGCGGCAAAGGGCAGTTCGGTGCGCGGCAGCCAGTTGACCACCTGCATGGCGGTCAAATAAGCGCGGCGACGGGACTCGATTAGCAAAGGTCGGCCACTTGTGGATAACTAAAGTGCGGTGATTCTACCGCCCTTCGCTCAAGATCGCCCGCGCTTGATCGATACTCTTTCCCTTAGAAACAGCTACAGCCCGTCCCGAGAGTGAATCGCATCGGTCCCGATGCAGTACAATCGCGGCTTTTAATCGCCAACCAGCCGGCCATTCCGATGATCGAACCCAAGCGCGTCTTGCGCGCCCTCGCTGAACACTGGGCACTTCTGGAGCCACTGTGCGAGCACTTCGACCAGGGCACCTTGAGCCTCAACGAACTGCGTTCACAGTTGGCCGCCCAGCAACTCGACAGTACGCCGCAGGACATCACCAGCCTGCTGGATGTGTGGATCCGCCTCGACATTCTGGTTCCCGTGGCGAAAAGCCCGAACCGTTTCGAGCTCAACGCGCAGATCCACGACTTCCTCGCTTACCTGCGCCGTGAGCACCGTCTGGGCCTGTGCCTGGAAATCGAAGCCTATCTGCGCCACCTCGAACGCCTGGCCGGTTATATCCAGGACGCCTTCGACATCCGCGACGGCCACGACCTGGCGCGCCAGTTGCGTCTGCTCGACATGCGCGTGCGTGACGTTCTGAAGAAACTGGCCAACGACGAACAGGCCCTGGTGGCCGTCGCCGAACGCGCTAAAACCAGCGACCGGCAGATCCCGCTGCGTCAGCGTTACGCTGAAGTGCTGGCAACCTGGGACGAATACGTCGAGCCGATGATTCAGTTGGTCAACGCCGACGGCGCTTTCGAGCAAGGTGTACGCAAGGTCGAAAACGTCTTGCTGAAGATGCTCACCGAACAGCAACGCCTCGGGCATCTGGTCGACGACGACATGCTGCTGCGCACACACGCGCGCATCCTCGAAATGCAGACCAGCGCCCAGTTGACCCTGCGTCATGCCCGCGAACTGCTGCTGCCATTGCGTGAAGAAGCCCGTCGTCACAACGCCGTGACCCGTGGCGCCGCGTTGGCCCTGTCGGCCATTCGCCGTAAAGGCATCGATGCGGTGCCGCAAGCAGCGATGCCGATGTTCACCCGGCCGCAAAGCACCTTCCTCGGCAGCGCCAGTCAAGTCGAAGCCTACGTTTACGCGCTGGCCCGTTTCGAGCCGAAACCGGCACGCTTCCCCAAGGCCCACAAGACCCAGAAAGGCGAAGCACCGCGCGCGCCACGCACGGTTCGGGAAATGCTCGAACGCTGCGAAGACGCCCTGCCGATGCCGGACCTGATGACCTGGCTCCTGGAGCAGGAACCGGACGGCGCCACCGACGAATTGCTTTACTGGTTCTCGCGCCTGTCGCGGGAAAAACGCTTCAAGCGCGAGCGTCTGGAACGCCGCGATTACCACACTCACGAGCATCAGGTCAGCCTGCGCTCCTTCGCCCTGCTCTCGGCCCGCGACACCGCCGCCGAGGATTCTGCGAGCATCCCAAATGCATCTTGATCTATCCGAACTGTCCCAGCTTGCGCCGATCTTCCGCGAACTGTTCAAGGGCTACCACGTCAGCCGCCGCGATCCGGAGCTGTACGCGCAACTGTCGAACTTCCAGGACCAGTACCGCACGCTGTTCCGGGCGCTGGGCTATGAGCTGGTCTGCGACACTCGCGGTTTCTACTACTTCGTGCCGGACCTGGCCGCTGCGGCGGTGAACAAGACTGCGCAGCGTCTGGCACTGTTCACCTTCATCCTCGTCGAGCATCTGGCGGATCAGGGCCGAGACCCGGTCGCCGTGCTGGATGGTGGCAGCCTTGGCCGCGATGAATTGCCGTCCTTGCTGGAAAAGTACCGCGACCTGTTTATCCAGGCCGAAGTACAGACCGTCGAAGAACTCGAAGAAAAAATCATGCGCCGCATGACCCAGCTGGGTTTTGCCGGCGAAGAAAACGGCGTCTACCGTTTCCTGCCGCCGATGCACCGTTTCCTCGATGTCTGCCTGTCGGTTCAACAGGACCGTGATCTGGCGGCCAGCCTGCACAGCGTCTTGCCTCTGCCAGTGCCGGTGCTGATCGATGACGACAGCGACGAAAAGCTGTTGGAAACCGATGACCCGCTGGATTTGAGTGACTTCGAAGAAGAAAGCGAAGAAGACGCCATGGCCCGCGCCATTGCCGAAGAACAGGAGACCGACGCATGAGCAAGGAACGCTACGGCATTCGCCGCTTTGCCCTTTTGAACACCGCCGGTTACAGCCTCGGCCTGTTCCCGCTGGAAGAACCGTTGTCGGTTTACGGCGCGAACAACCTTGGTAAATCCGCATCGATCAACGCCTTGCAGTTCCCGATCCTGGCGCGCATGTCGGACATGAGTTTCGGCAAGTACAGCCTGGAACAATCCCGGCGTTTCTACTTCGCCTCGGACACCAGTTACATCCTCGTTGAAGTCTCGCTGCCCCACGGTCCGCACGTGATCGGCGTGGTCGGTCGCGGCCCGGGCGGTGGTTTCGGTCACCAGTTCTTTGCCTATGCCGGCAAACTGGACCTGGCGCATTACCAGAAGAACGACACCTGCCTGCGCCAGAAAGAGCTGTTCACCAACCTTGAACGCGAAGGCCTGAAAGCCTACGAGCTGAAACCGGATGAACTGCGCCGTTTGCTGGTTGGCGGCCACACCTCGATCCCGCTGGACCTGACGCTGATCCCGCTGCGCTCCACCAGCGAGCAGAGCCTGAAGACCTTCCGCGCGCTGTTCATCAACTTGCTGCACATGCGCGAAATCACCGCGGCCAAGCTCAAGCAGCTGTTCCTCGATGCGTTTGAACACAGCCTGCGTTCTGGCAGCGTCGATTACATCGCCGCGTGCGAAGAAGCGTTCCGCGATGTACGTCGCATGGAACAGGACTACAACTCGCTGGTCACCGCCGGCCCGCTGGTTGAAGCCCTAGCCGCTGGCGTGACCCAGCGCAATATCCTGCGCGGCAAGCTGCACCGGATCTCGCCGCTGCTCGACTCCTTGCTCGGCACCTGGTCGGACTACGCCAGTGCGCGCAAGGAAGAGCTGACGATTCAGGCCGAGCACTACCGCAACGAGCAGGACGCGCTGCAAAACGATCAGCGCGGCGGCACTCAGGAGCTGATGCGTCTGGAGCGGGAAATCACCGGCATTCAGCGCTGGCTCGGCGAGCTCTCGGCGCTGAAGAATCGGTTCGCGTTGGTCGATGACGTCAAAGTGCTGGAGCAGCAACTGCTCGCGGCCAAGGACGCGCACGACGAACTGGCCGGTGCACTGGCCCAGTCGCGACAGTTCAGCGCCGAAGACCTGGAAGAACGTCTGCGGGATCTGGAAAAACGCCTGAAGTCGGTGAAGCAACAACTCGATCACGCCGACAACAACAGCTACGCCCGTCTGCGCGAGGAATTCTCGCAACAGGACGTCGAGCGCCTGATGCGCTTGTTCAACAGCGCACTGTTCAGCCTGCCGCTGGGCGAACACGGCATTACGCTGGACGAGGACGGTCAGTGGGTCAAATCCATGGAGCTGATCCTCGACGGCTTCAAAGGTGAGCGTTTCGAAGTGCCGGGCCTGTCCATCGACATCTCGCACATCGAGCCGCCAGCCCTGCAAGCCCTGGCTGACCGCGCAGCATTGCGCGATCAGAAAGAGCGTCTGGACAAAGAACTCAAGCAACTGAAAACCCAGCAAGCCGTGGCCGCCGACCGCGCCGCGAGCAAGACCCAGACCGAAGCGCTGTACCAGCAAGTGCTGGACGCGCAGAAAGCCCTGGAGGATTTCCGCCGCGCGCAGACCCTGAGCGCCGAGGAAGGCGACAAGCTTGAGCAACTGGCGCAGATGGAAGCGGCGCAGGACGAATTGAAGCGCTCCAGCGATGCCTTCACCGAACGTGTCCAGCAGCTGTCGGCCAAGCTGCAACTGGTCGGCCGCCAGATCGGCGACATGGAAGCCAAGCAACGCACCCTCGACGACGCCCTGCGCCGCCGTCAGCTGTTGCCGGCAGACCTGCCGTTCGGCACGCCGTTCATGGACCCGATCGACGATTCCATGGACAACCTGCTGCCGCTGCTCAATGACTATCAGGACAGCTGGCAGGGTTTGCAGCGCAGCGACGGTCAGATCGAGGCGCTGTACGCTCAGGTCCGCCTCAAGGGCGTGGCCAAGTTCGACAGCGAAGACGATATGGAGCGTCGCCTGCAACTGCTGATCAACGCTTACGCACACCGCACCGACGAAGCGCTGACCCTCGGCAAGGCACGTCGTGCGGCGGTCACCGACATCGCCCGGACCCTGCGCAACATCCGCAGCGACTACGACAGCCTTGAGCATCAACTGGCGCTGTTCAACCGCGAGATCAACAAGCGTCAGGTCTCCAACCTGCAGAGCTTCCGCATCGTGCTCGCGCCGAACAAGGAAGCGCTCAAGCACATCGACCAGATCATCCACAGCGCCGGCCAGTACGAAGAAGGCGAAACCCTCTCCGTCTTCGACCTGAGCCAAAGTGCCGATCAGGACAACAAGAACGAAGAAGCCAAGGAATACCTGGCGCGTCTGGTGGCGGCGAACCACAACCAGCTCGGCCTCAAGGACTTGTTCGAACTGGCGTTCGAGATCACCAAGGTCAACGGTCAACCGGTGATCCACACCGACATCGACGGCGCAGCGTCCAACGGCACGACGATGACCATCAAGGCGCTGACCAACATGTACTTGTTGCTGCACCTGATGGACCGCGACCAGGCCGGTCGCGTGCGCCTGCCGTACTACCTCGACGAGGCGGCGGACATCGACGAGAAGAACCAGGCAGCGTTGCTGGAAACCAGCCTGCAACTGGGCTTCGTGCCGATCCTGGCGAGTGTGAAGCCGCAGGTCTGCGCCAGTGTCGCGATTGACCTGGAAGGTGGCAGCGGGCCGAACGGGATCTACATCGACGAGGCGGACTGGAAGTACATTCGCCGTCACGATGAGGTGAAGGCTGTGGTTAACGTTGAAGCTGATGAGCCGGAGCTGGATGCGGTTTGATTTGGCGTTAAATCGAAGGCAATAAAAAGGCCGCGATCCACTGGATCGCGGCCTTTTTTATGGCATGTGTAGTGGACTTCAGGGCCTCTTCGCGGGCAAGCCCGCTCCCACGGGATTTGCGGTGTTAATGCAGCTTATGCAACACCATAAATCCCTGTGGGAGCGGGCTTGCCCGCGAAGGCGGCCTCACAGACGCCCAATCAAGTTCTTGCTATTTACCGAGTGAAATCTTCGGCGCCCAGGTCAGCCACTCATCTTCAAACTTGTCGAACAACGGGAACGTCTGCTCAGGCCGCGCCGGGCTGCCCATGCGATCACCGTCCGGCGTAGCGAAGGCGATGCCACCCTGAATCAACGTTTCCAGGGATTCAGTTCTGACCGTCGCGCCTTTGAACAAGCCGTAATCAAAACCGAAACCGCTGGTGTTCCAGAAACGCGTTCCACTGCGCACCAACGGCGCGTACTTCGGCTCGATCAGAATGTGCACCAACACACGGTCAGCGGTCTGGCCCAATTCATAGCCCGTCACTTTGCCCACGGTGACTTCGCGATACGTCACCGGCACACCGGTTTTCAGTGAACCACGGCGAGCGGCGCTCAGAACCAGACTCAAACCGGCTTCCTGTTTGGCCGATTCCGGCGCAGTGGCCAAGGCGACAAAGTTCTTCTGCGGACCGAGGTTCTTCGGTGCCGGCTGCACTTCAATGTATTGGCCGGTGACCAGGGTTTCCAGGTTCGAAGTCTTGATCAGACCCAGCTCGGGCTTGACCACCCAGAACTGACTGCCAACCCTGGCAATGCGCTCCGGCACTTCGGTGATGCGCGCGGTGAGCATCACCGACTGCAGGTCATCACTGAGGTCGACGTCTTCAATTTTACCGACATCCAGGCCTTTGAATCTCACGGGGGTGCCGCTGTGCAAACCATCGGCGCGATCGACCTTGATCGTGACCACGGTGCCTTTCTGATTGGCCTCCTCATGGCTGGCGAACAGGCGGAAACGTGGAATGCGCTTCTGCAACGGCGCCTTGGCTTCCGGGGTTTCGAAAGCGATACCGCCGGCCATCAGGCTTTGCAGCGACTCGCTTTTGACCTGTATTCCGCCAGTCAATCCGCCGGTGAGCGTGATGCCACTAGCGTTCCAGAAGCGAGTCGACGCGTTGACCAGCCCTTCGTATTCCTTCTCGATGTGGACACCGATCACCAGTTGTTTCTTCTTCTTGGAGAACTGATAGCTCTGCACCGAACCGACCTTGACCTGCTTGTAGAGAATCGGACTGCCGACTTCCAGCGATCCCAGGTTTTCGGTGAACAACACCAGGTGCAGCCCGGGCGAACGCAGGTCCAGCGGCGGCGCCTTGGGCCTGGCCACGAACTCACGTTGCGGCGCGGCGCCTTTGTCGCCCGGTCGCACGGCAATGTAGTTACCTTTGACCAAGGCTTCCAGGCCGGTGATGCCCGCGAGGGAAATCGACGGTTTGACCACCCAGAACTGAGTGCCTTCGACCAGGTAATCCTCAGCCAGTGGATCAAGCGTCAATTCGGCGGTGGCGGCATTCAGGTCCGCATCGACCTTCAGCGCTTTCAGGTTGCCGACCTGAATGCCTTTGTACATGACCGGTGTACGGCCGGCCTGCAGACCTTCGAAATCGCTGAGTTTGACCTTGACCCGGATACCGGCAGCAGCGGCATCGAAGTCCTCGTAGAGACGGAACGGCAGGCTCGGATCGGTGGGCGGGCTGTCCTTGCGGTTCTCCGGCGTGGCGAAGGCAATACCGCCGGCGACGATGCTGGCGAGCGATTCGCTGCGCACTTTCACACCGGACAGGTTGGCGTCGATGCTGATGCCGCTGGCGTTCCAGAAACGTGTGTGTTTGCGCACCAGATTGGCGTAGGTGGGCTCGATGAAGACTTTGAGCTCGACCGTGCTTTGGTCTTCCGACAACAAGTAGCTTTTGACCTGGCCGACTTTGATCTGCTTGTAGAACACCGGGCTGCCGCGATTCAGTGAACCGAGACGATCAGCCTTGATGGTGAGGTGCAGACCGGGCTGGGAATCCGACAGCGGCGGCTCTTCGGCCAGGGCCTTGAACTTGCGTGTCGGCTCGCCCTCGCCGGGGCTGATGGCCACGTAGTTGCCGGACACCAATGTTTCCAGCCCGGTGATACCGGCCAGGGTCACGCTGGGTTTGACCAGCCAGAAACGGGTGCTGGTCTTGAGGTATTGCTCCACGTCTTTGTTCATCTCGACCGTGGCGATCACTCCTTTGGAGCTGCCTTCATCATCGAGTTTGAGGGTTTTCACCTTGCCGACGGACATGCCTTTGTAGACGACTTCAGTCTTGTTGGCCTGAATGCCTTCACCGCTTTCGAAACGCACTTGAATCTCGATGCCGGTTTCGCTGTAGGCACGCCAGCCGAGCCAGCCGCCGATGATCAAGGCGATCAGAGGCAACACCCAGATGGCAGACCAGTTCGAGGCCGGTCGGGTTTTAGCTGTAGGCAAATCAGTCATGGTCGTCGTCCGACTCCGTGTTATCCCAAATCAGTCGGGGATCGAAAGTAACTGCGGCAAGCATCGTCAGAATCACCACACTGGCGAAAGCGATGGCGCCAAGATTGGCTTCGACGCTGGCAAGCCGTCCGAAATTCACGACCGCCACCAGGATGGCGATCACAAAGATGTCCAGCATCGACCAGCGGCCGATGAACTCGATAAAGCGATACATCCAGATCCGTTGGCGTGCCGAGAGTGGCTGGCGGCGCTGTACTGAAAACAGCAGCAGCGCGATGCCCACCAATTTGAACGTCGGTACCAGAATACTGGCGATAAAAACCACGGCAGCGATCGGAATCATGCCGTGCTGAACCAGTTGGATGACACCGGACATGATGGTGCTGGGATCGCCCTGCCCCAGTGAGCTGACGGTCATGATCGGCAGCACGTTGGCCGGGATATAGAGAATCGCTGCAGTGATGAGCAGCGCCCAGGTACGCACCAGACTGTTCGGACGACGGGCGTGCACCACGGCACCACAACGGGTACAGACTTGTTCGTCGGTGTCAGCTTCCTGCTTGTTCAATTCATGGCATTCGGTACAAATCAGAATGCCTGCATCAATCGCCCGCATGGGCATCCTCTCCTGACAAAGCCTGCCAGATCTGATGAGGCGACATCACAACCTCCAGCCAGACCTGGACCAACAACAAACTGATAAAGCAGGCCAAACCAAGACCTACGGTAATGGCTGCCATATCTGCCAGTTTCACGATCGCCACCAGTACGCCCATGAGGTAAACCTCGAGCATCCCCCAGTCCCGTAGATGGTGGTAAATACGGTAGAGCAGCAAGCCGTAACTGCGTCCGATATTAAAGCGGATGCTCAACAGCACGACCAACTGGCAGAGCAACTTGAGCAACGGAATGCCCATGCTGCACAAGAACACAATCACCGAGACGCCTTGCATGCCGGTATCGAACAGACCGACAACGCCGGTCCAGACGGTGTCTTGCGACGACTGCCCGAGTAGATTGAGCTCCATGATGGGTAAAAAGTTCGCCGGGACATACAACAACAGAGCGGCGATGACCAACGCGAGGCTGCGCTGCACCACGTTGTGTCGATGGGCATAGAGCTCGTAACCGCAGCGCGGGCATAGGGCTTTCTCGCCATGGGCGAGTTCGGGCTTGCGCATCAGCAAGTCACACTCATGGCACGCCACCAAGTCGTCCAGCGGTAATTCTGACAGCCCGGGGGCGTCAACCGGATCTGGCATAAAGGCTCTGACTCCGAAAAAGTTGGACCTATTCTAGTGTCATGGCCCGAAAATAACTGTGCAAATTTGTGCTGTAGTTGGAGAGGTACTTTCCTGCGGGCAAAACAAAACCCCAACTGCTTTCGCAATTGGGGTTTCGGAATTTAATCTTGACGATGACCTACTCTCACATGGGGAAACCCCACACTACCATCGGCGATGCATCGTTTCACTGCTGAGTTCGGGATGGGATCAGGTGGTTCCAATGCTCTATGGTCGTCAAGAAATTCGGTAGCCAGTTCGTGGGCCCTTGCGGGTTCACGCTCCAGCGAATGGGTATGTGATAGATCGGGTGTTTTGTGAGCTCTCGAACTTTCGGTTCGTTTCGTCTTCACACACCGCAATCTGGTGCTCTTTCGCTTTTGGGCTCGAAGCAAGCAAATTGCTTGGGTGTTATATGGTCAAGCCTCACGGGCAATTAGTATTGGTTAGCTCAACGCCTCACAGCGCTTACACACCCAACCTATCAACGTCGTAGTCTTCGACGGCCCTTCAGGGGACTCAAGGTCCCAGTGAGATCTCATCTTGAGGCTAGTTTCCCGCTTAGATGCTTTCAGCGGTTATCTATTCCGAACATAGCTACCCGGCAATGCCACTGGCGTGACAACCGGAACACCAGAGGTTCGTCCACTCCGGTCCTCTCGTACTAGGAGCAGCCCCTCTCAAATCTCAAACGTCCACGGCAGATAGGGACCGAACTGTCTCACGACGTTCTAAACCCAGCTCGCGTACCACTTTAAATGGCGAACAGCCATACCCTTGGGACCGGCTTCAGCCCCAGGATGTGATGAGCCGACATCGAGGTGCCAAACACCGCCGTCGATATGAACTCTTGGGCGGTATCAGCCTGTTATCCCCGGAGTACCTTTTATCCGTTGAGCGATGGCCCTTCCATACAGAACCACCGGATCACTAAGACCTACTTTCGTACCTGCTCGACGTGTCTGTCTCGCAGTCAAGCGCGCTTTTGCCTTTATACTCTACGACCGATTTCCGACCGGTCTGAGCGCACCTTCGTACTCCTCCGTTACTCTTTAGGAGGAGACCGCCCCAGTCAAACTACCCACCATACACTGTCCTCGATCCGGATAACGGACCTGAGTTAGAACCTCAAAGTTGCCAGGGTGGTATTTCAAGGTTGGCTCCACGCGAACTGGCGTCCACGCTTCAAAGCCTCCCACCTATCCTACACAAGCAAATTCAAAGTCCAGTGCAAAGCTATAGTAAAGGTTCACGGGGTCTTTCCGTCTAGCCGCGGATACACTGCATCTTCACAGCGATTTCAATTTCACTGAGTCTCGGGTGGAGACAGCGCCGCCATCGTTACGCCATTCGTGCAGGTCGGAACTTACCCGACAAGGAATTTCGCTACCTTAGGACCGTTATAGTTACGGCCGCCGTTTACCGGGGCTTCGATCAAGAGCTTCGCGTTAGCTAACCCCATCAATTAACCTTCCGGCACCGGGCAGGCGTCACACCCTATACGTCCACTTTCGTGTTTGCAGAGTGCTGTGTTTTTAATAAACAGTCGCAGCGGCCTGGTATCTTCGACCGGCATGGGCTTACGCAGTAAATGCTTCACCCTCACCGGCGCACCTTCTCCCGAAGTTACGGTGCCATTTTGCCTAGTTCCTTCACCCGAGTTCTCTCAAGCGCCTTGGTATTCTCTACCCAACCACCTGTGTCGGTTTGGGGTACGGTTCCTGGTTACCTGAAGCTTAGAAGCTTTTCTTGGAAGCATGGCATCAACCACTTCGTGTTCTAAAAGAACACTCGTCATCAGCTCTCGGCCTTAGAATCCCGGATTTACCTAAGATTCCAGCCTACCACCTTAAACTTGGACAACCAACGCCAAGCTGGCCTAGCCTTCTCCGTCCCTCCATCGCAATAACCAGAAGTACAGGAATATTAACCTGTTTTCCATCGACTACGCTTTTCAGCCTCGCCTTAGGGACCGACTAACCCTGCGTCGATTAACGTTGCGCAGGAAACCTTGGTCTTTCGGCGTGGGTGTTTTTCACACCCATTGTCGTTACTCATGTCAGCATTCGCACTTCTGATACCTCCAGCAAGCTTCTCAACTCACCTTCACAGGCTTACAGAACGCTCCTCTACCGCATCACCTAAGTGATACCCGTAGCTTCGGTGTATGGTTTGAGCCCCGTTACATCTTCCGCGCAGGCCGACTCGACTAGTGAGCTATTACGCTTTCTTTAAAGGGTGGCTGCTTCTAAGCCAACCTCCTAGCTGTCTAAGCCTTCCCACATCGTTTCCCACTTAACCATAACTTTGGGACCTTAGCTGACGGTCTGGGTTGTTTCCCTTTTCACGACGGACGTTAGCACCCGCCGTGTGTCTCCCATGCTCGGCACTTGTAGGTATTCGGAGTTTGCATCGGTTTGGTAAGTCGGGATGACCCCCTAGCCGAAACAGTGCTCTACCCCCTACAGTGATACATGAGGCGCTACCTAAATAGCTTTCGAGGAGAACCAGCTATCTCCGAGCTTGATTAGCCTTTCACTCCGATCCACAGGTCATCCGCTAACTTTTCAACGGTAGTCGGTTCGGTCCTCCAGTTAGTGTTACCCAACCTTCAACCTGCCCATGGATAGATCGCCCGGTTTCGGGTCTATTCCCAGCGACTAGACGCCCTATTAAGACTCGCTTTCGCTACGCCTCCCCTATTCGGTTAAGCTCGCCACTGAAAATAAGTCGCTGACCCATTATACAAAAGGTACGCAGTCACCCAACAAAGTGGGCTCCCACTGCTTGTACGCATACGGTTTCAGGATCTATTTCACTCCCCTCTCCGGGGTTCTTTTCGCCTTTCCCTCACGGTACTAGTTCACTATCGGTCAGTCAGTAGTATTTAGCCTTGGAGGATGGTCCCCCCATATTCAGACAAAGTTTCTCGTGCTCCGTCCTACTCGATTTCATGACTAAGAGATTTTCGCGTACAGGGCTATCACCCACTATGGCCGCACTTTCCAGAGCGTTCCGCTAATCTCAAAGCCACTTAAGGGCTAGTCCCCGTTCGCTCGCCACTACTAAGGGAATCTCGGTTGATTTCTTTTCCTCAGGGTACTTAGATGTTTCAGTTCCCCTGGTTCGCCTCTTAAGCCTATGTATTCAGCTTAAGATAACCATCTTATGATGGCTGGGTTCCCCCATTCAGACATCTCCGGATCAAAGTCTGTTTGCCGACTCCCCGAAGCTTTTCGCAGGCTACCACGTCTTTCATCGCCTCTGACTGCCAAGGCATCCACCGTATGCGCTTCTTCACTTGACCATATAACCCCAAGCAATCTGGTTATACTGTGAAGACGACATTCGCCGAAAATTCGATCACGCTCAATTAAGAGCCACTCACAAATTTTACCTTAGCCTGATCCGTTACCAGTGAAAGTAACGTTCAGTCTATCTTTCTATCACATACCCAAATTTTTAAAGAACGATCTAGCCAAAGACTAGAAATCAACATTCACCATCATCACGATGGAATGCTCATTTCTAAGCTTTCAACAAACAGAAGCAGTAGTGGTGGAGCCAAACGGGATCGAACCGTTGACCTCCTGCGTGCAAGGCAGGCGCTCTCCCAGCTGAGCTATGGCCCCGTATTGCTACAGGTTCCCACACAAAAATTGGTGGGTCTGGGCAGATTCGAACTGCCGACCTCACCCTTATCAGGGGTGCGCTCTAACCAACTGAGCTACAGACCCAATTTCGGGCTGCTTCTTATCGTCTTCTTCAATGAATCAAGCAATTCGTGTGGGAACTTATGGAGCAGCTGATGTCGTCGATTAAGGAGGTGATCCAGCCGCAGGTTCCCCTACGGCTACCTTGTTACGACTTCACCCCAGTCATGAATCACACCGTGGTAACCGTCCTCCCGAAGGTTAGACTAGCTACTTCTGGTGCAACCCACTCCCATGGTGTGACGGGCGGTGTGTACAAGGCCCGGGAACGTATTCACCGCGACATTCTGATTCGCGATTACTAGCGATTCCGACTTCACGCAGTCGAGTTGCAGACTGCGATCCGGACTACGATCGGTTTTCTGGGATTAGCTCCACCTCGCGGCTTGGCAACCCTCTGTACCGACCATTGTAGCACGTGTGTAGCCCAGGCCGTAAGGGCCATGATGACTTGACGTCATCCCCACCTTCCTCCGGTTTGTCACCGGCAGTCTCCTTAGAGTGCCCACCATGACGTGCTGGTAACTAAGGACAAGGGTTGCGCTCGTTACGGGACTTAACCCAACATCTCACGACACGAGCTGACGACAGCCATGCAGCACCTGTCTCAATGTTCCCGAAGGCACCAATCCATCTCTGGAAAGTTCATTGGATGTCAAGGCCTGGTAAGGTTCTTCGCGTTGCTTCGAATTAAACCACATGCTCCACCGCTTGTGCGGGCCCCCGTCAATTCATTTGAGTTTTAACCTTGCGGCCGTACTCCCCAGGCGGTCAACTTAATGCGTTAGCTGCGCCACTAAGAGCTCAAGGCTCCCAACGGCTAGTTGACATCGTTTACGGCGTGGACTACCAGGGTATCTAATCCTGTTTGCTCCCCACGCTTTCGCACCTCAGTGTCAGTATCAGTCCAGGTGGTCGCCTTCGCCACTGGTGTTCCTTCCTATATCTACGCATTTCACCGCTACACAGGAAATTCCACCACCCTCTACCATACTCTAGCTTGTCAGTTTTGAATGCAGTTCCCAGGTTGAGCCCGGGGATTTCACATCCAACTTAACAAACCACCTACGCGCGCTTTACGCCCAGTAATTCCGATTAACGCTTGCACCCTCTGTATTACCGCGGCTGCTGGCACAGAGTTAGCCGGTGCTTATTCTGTCGGTAACGTCAAAACACTTACGTATTAGGTAAATGCCCTTCCTCCCAACTTAAAGTGCTTTACAATCCGAAGACCTTCTTCACACACGCGGCATGGCTGGATCAGGCTTTCGCCCATTGTCCAATATTCCCCACTGCTGCCTCCCGTAGGAGTCTGGACCGTGTCTCAGTTCCAGTGTGACTGATCATCCTCTCAGACCAGTTACGGATCGTCGCCTTGGTGAGCCATTACCTCACCAACTAGCTAATCCGACCTAGGCTCATCTGATAGCGCAAGGCCCGAAGGTCCCCTGCTTTCTCCCGTAGGACGTATGCGGTATTAGCGTCCGTTTCCGAGCGTTATCCCCCACTACCAGGCAGATTCCTAGGCATTACTCACCCGTCCGCCGCTCGCCACCAGGTACAAGTACCCGTGCTGCCGCTCGACTTGCATGTGTTAGGCCTGCCGCCAGCGTTCAATCTGAGCCATGATCAAACTCTTCAGTTCAAACATCTTTGGGTTTTTAAGAAACCCTAAACTTGGCTCAGCAATCGTTGGTTACATCTTTGATTTCTCGCGGAGTAACTTGTGATGCTGATAATCTTGTTGACTATCAGTCTGACTCCACAAGCACCCACACGAATTGCTTGATTCAGTTGTTAAAGAGCGGTTGGTTAAGATCTTTCATCTCAACCGAGGCGCGCATTCTACAGCAGCCTCTGTTGCTGTCAAGTGGTTATTTTCAGAAGTTTTCAAAGTTTCCTTTGCAACTTCAACCACTTGCGCTTCCGATCTCTCGTTAGCGGGAGGCGAATTCTACAGCGTTACTCGCTGCTGTCAACACCTCTTTTTCTCCGCTTTCGACCGAGAAGATCGAAACGTCTATAAGGCCAAACCAACCTGCCTTACCGACTCCTTCTGGGCTTCGATGACCTGAAGCAACTCGCTGTCGAAAACTGCGTAACTCTTTGTTTACCAAGGAGTTTTCCGTTTCGACTGCGCCGGAAGTGGGGCGAATTATAGACTTCCAGAATCTGCCGTCAACCCCTAATTACGCTTTTCTTGCAGAAGGTGCCTTTTTAGCTATTAAACGCGGGATTCGACGGACAACAGGGGGAAGGCGCAGCACTAATAGCAGCGCACCTATAGAGGCATAGATAGCCCACTCCTTCAGATCGGCACGCACGATCCACAACATATGCAGCAATCCAAGCCCGAGAATCACGTAAACCAGCCGATGCAGTTTCTTCCAACGTACACCCAGGCGTCGTTGACTATAACGATTGGAAGTCACCGCCAACGCCAACAAACAGAGAAACCCCAACGTCCCGACAATAATGTAAGGCCGCTTGCGCAGCTCGACACCCAGCTGCGACCAATCAAATCCAAGGATGAACGCTGTATAGCCGCTCAGATGCAGAACCACATAAGCGAAACACCACAACCCCAGTTGCCGGCGTACAGCAATCCACCCCGCCCAACCGGTGAGCTTCTGCAGAGGCGTCATGCTTAACGTTATCAATAGCAGGACAAGCGTCCCCAACCCGAGCCGGTCAACCAACACCTTGCCCGGGTCAGGCCCCAGCACATCCTGCCAGGCCTGATACAACCAAAGCAGCGGCCAGACCGCCGCTGCTATAAAGACGCCAATTCGCCAGAATGGAAAACGCATCAGTAATTCTTCCGCAGATCGAGCCCTGTATAGAGAGAAGCAACTTCATCCGAGTAGCCGTTGAACATCTGCGTGTCCCGCACATTCGGCTTGAACAGGCCGCTCGGCAACCGACGCTCCCGCGCCTGGGTCCAGCGCGGGTGATCGACCGTAGGGTTCACGTTCGCGTAGAAGCCATATTCATCCGCGGCAATGCTCTGCCAGGTGGTTTTCGGCTGTTCGCTGACCAGACTGATCCGCACGATGGATTTGACGCTCTTGAAGCCGTACTTCCAAGGCACCACCAACCGCAGCGGCGCCCCGTTCTGATTCGGCAATTCGCGCCCATACATGCCCACCGCAAGAATCGCCAACGGATTCATCGCCTCATCCAGGCGCAACCCCTCTACATAGGGCCACTCGATCAAGGCAAATCCGGAGCGCTGCCCCGGCATGCTCTTGGGATCCTGCAGCGTTTCGAAACGGATGAATTTAGCCTTCGACGTCGGCTCGACCTCCTTGAGCAAAGCCGAGAGAGGAAAACCGATCCACGGAATGACCATCGACCATGCCTCAACACAGCGAAGACGATAGATCCGCTCCTCCAATTGATAAGGCTTCATGAAGTCTTCCAGCGCATACCGCCCCGGCTTACCCACCTCCCCGTCTACTACCACGGTCCAAGGCTCAGTCTTCAACGAACCCGCATTGGCAGCCGGGTCGCCTTTATCAGCGCCGAACTCATAGAAGTTGTTGTAGTGGGTCGCATCCTTGAATGGCGTGATCGCCTCATCCTTGACGTTGACCGCCCCCCACTTGGTAGAAGGAAGCTTCTCGGCAAACCAGGAAGGCGCCTTGCCAGGCTCGACATCTGTGTAACGAGCGGCTTCATCAGCACTGGCCCAGCGCGGCAGACTGCTCACCGCCAGACCGGCAACGGCAGCACCCAGTAGATTGCGTCGAGAAAGATAGAAGGCTTCAGGCGTGACGTCAGACTCATGGCAGTCAGACGCTTTGGGGACTTTGATCAGCATGGCAACTCCGCAGCATTGGAGGACAGATGCACCAATAGACTGCGGAGTATGAGGGAAATTACATCACTCGGCGTTTTTGTGCCGACGAAGATGCAACAGGTATTGCACCGGACCAGACGCCGCGTAAGCGAGGAAAACCAGCAGCAGGATGCGCGGCGGATCACTGAAGACCACGGCAAACACCAGCACCACCGCCAGAATCGCGACAAAGGGCACTCGCCCCTTCAGGTCCAGCTCCTTGAAGCTGTTGTACTTGATGTTGCTGACCATCAGCATGCCGGCGGCAGCCACCATCAGCGCAACCAGGAAGGACATCTTGGAACCCTGAATGCCGTAATCGCTGAACGCCCAGACAATCCCCGCCACCACACCCGCGGCAGCCGGGCTGGCCAGACCGATGAAGTAGCGTTTATCTGCGGTGCCGACTTGCGTATTGAAGCGCGCCAGACGCAGCGCCGCACCCGCGACATAGATGAAAGCAACCATCCAGCCAACCTTGCCCATGTCGCCCAAGGCCCAACCAAACGCCAGCAATGCCGGCGCAACACCAAAGGCGACCATGTCCGACAGCGAGTCATACTCGGCACCGAAGGCACTCTGGGTATTGGTCATGCGGGCGACTCGACCATCGAGGCCGTCGAGCACCATGGCGACGAAAATTGCGATCGCGGCAAACGCGAAATACTTGCTCGCGCCAATAGAATCACCGGCACTCAATGCGCTCTGGGCGCTCATCGAGCTGATGATGGAATAAAACCCTGCGAACAGGTTCGCGGTGGTGAACAGATTCGGCAGAAGATAGATACCACGATGCCGGACTTTACGACCTTCAGCGTCATGCCCTTCCTCGATGTGCTCATCGATGGGCAGCAGGCTTTCGGCGTCAGAAGCCTTGTTTGGCTCTTCGGGACGTTCGCTCATGGACATTACCTTGCAACGGGGTGGAAAGTTTCGACAGGTGTCTGGGACGACGGTTCGGCCGCAAACGATGCAGCTTTATACCAGAACCGGCCACCCAAACGAAAAAACGCGGCCTAAGCCGCGTTTTTCATACAAGTGCGCGACTTAGTTTTTAGCTTTGTCGACGATCTTGTTGGCACCGATCCACGGCATCATGGAGCGCAGTTGCTCGCCGATGATTTCGATACCGTGAGCGGCGTTGTTACGACGCTTGGCGGTCATCGAAGGATAGCCGGTCGCGCCTTCGCTAATGAACATCTTGGCGTATTCGCCGTCCTGGATACGTTTCAGGGCGTTGCGCATGGCCTGACGGGATTCGGCGTTGATCACTTCCGGACCAGTCACGTACTCGCCGTATTCAGCGTTGTTGGAGATCGAGTAGTTCATGTTGGCGATACCGCCTTCGTACATGAGGTCAACGATCAGCTTCAGTTCGTGCAGGCATTCGAAGTAAGCCATTTCCGGCGCGTAGCCAGCTTCAACCAGAGTTTCGAAACCGGCTTTGACCAGTTCAACGGTACCGCCGCACAGAACGGCTTGTTCGCCGAACAGGTCGGTTTCGGTCTCGTCCTTGAAGGTGGTTTCGATGATGCCGGTACGACCGCCGCCAACGCCCGCGGCGTAGGACAGTGCAACGTTTTTGGCGTTGCCCGAAGCATCCTGATAGATAGCGATCAGGTCAGGGATACCGCCGCCTTTGACGAACTCGGAACGCACGGTGTGGCCCGGTGCTTTCGGCGCGATCATGATCACGTCGAGGTCAGCGCGCGGAACAACCTGGTTGTAGTGGATCGCGAAGCCGTGGGAGAAGGCCAGGGTGGCGCCTTTCTTGATGTTCGGCTCGATTTCGTTCTTGTACAGGGCAGACTGGAATTCGTCCGGGGTCAGGATCATGACCAGGTCGGCAGCAGCAACAGCGGAAGCAACGTCGGTCACTTTCAGGCCGTGGGCTTCGGCTTTGGCAACAGTGGCCGAACCTTTGCGCAGACCGACAGTCACGTCAACGCCGGAGTCTTTCAGGTTGCACGCTTGAGCGTGGCCCTGGGAACCGTAACCGATGATGGCAACTTTCTTGCCCTGGATGATCGACAGGTCGCAGTCTTTTTCGTAATAAACTTTCATGAAATTCCCCTATATATCCAGGCCGTTCAGGCCGTTCGCTAATTTGGTTTAGATGCTGAGTACTTTGTCGCCGCGAGCGATACCGGTTACGCCGCTACGGACGGTTTCCAGGATCGAGGCGGTGCCAATGGACTGAATGAAGCTGTCGAGCTTGTCGCTGGTACCGGTCAATTGAACGGTATACACGCTAGCGCTGACATCAACGATCTGCCCACGGTAAATATCGGTGGTGCGCTTGATCTCGGCGCGCTGGGCGCCGGTGGCCTTGACCTTGACCAGCATCAGTTCGCGCTCGATGTGAGCACTCTCCGACAGGTCGACCAGTTTGACCACTTCGATCAGCTTGTTCAGGTTCTTGGTGATCTGCTCGATGATTTCATCGTGGCCAACGGTGGTCAGCGTCAGACGCGACAAGGTCGGGTCTTCGGTTGGGGCCACCGTCAGGCTTTCGATGTTGTAGTTGCGCTGCGAGAACAGGCCGACTACACGAGACAGAGCGCCGGGTTCGTTTTCCAGAAGCAGGGAAATAATATGTCGCATGATTAAGTACGCTCCGTCTTGCTCAGCCACATATCGCGCATGGAGCCGTCTTTGATCTGCATCGGGTAGACGTGCTCACCGGCGTCGACCTTGATGTCGATGAACACCAGACGATCCTTCATCGCGAACGCTTGCTCCATCATCGGCTTCAAATCCTTCAAGTCCGTGATGCGCATCCCCACATGACCGTAGGCTTCGGCCAACTTGACGAAGTCCGGCAACGATTCCATGTAGGAGTGCGAGTGACGTGCGCCGTAGCTCATGTCCTGCCACTGACGGACCATGCCGAGCACGCCGTTGTTGAGCAGAATGATCTTCACCGGCAGATCATGTTGCAGGCAAGTGGACAGCTCCTGGATGTTCATCTGGATGCTGCCTTCACCGGTCACGCAAGCCACGTCGGCTTCCGGGAAGCTCAGTTTCACGCCCATTGCTGCCGGGAAACCGAAGCCCATCGTGCCCAGGCCACCGGAGTTGATCCAGCGATTAGGCTTGTTGAAGCGGTAGTACTGCGCCGCGAACATCTGGTGCTGACCCACGTCAGACGCAATGTAGGCGTCGCCCTTGGTCACTTCGTGCAGGGTTTCGATAACGGTTTGCGGCTTGATGATGCTGCCGTCCCCTTTGTTGTAAGGGAACATGTCGCGATCACCGCGCCATTCTTCAACCTGCTTCCACCAGGCAGCAACCGAATCCTTGTTCGGGGTTTCGCCGATTTCCTTGAAGGTAGCGACCATTTCGGTCAATACGCTTTCCACTGGGCCTACGATAGGAACGTCGGCCTTGATGGTCTTGGAGATCGAAGCCGGGTCGATATCGATGTGGATGATCTTCGCGCTTGGGCAGAACTTCGACGCGCCGTTGATAACACGGTCATCGAAACGCGCGCCCACGGCCATGATCACGTCCGCATGGTGCATCGCCAGGTTGGCGGTGTAGCTGCCGTGCATACCGAGCATGCCGAGGAACTGACGGTCGCTGCCCGGATAGGCGCCGAGGCCCATCAAGGTATTGGTGACCGGCACATTCAGCAGTTGTGCGAGTTCGGTCAACGGCGCGGAGCCGTTGCCCAGAATGACGCCGCCGCCGGCATAGATGATCGGCCGCTTGGCCGCCAACAGCATTTCCACCGCTTTGCGGATCTGGCCCGAGTGACCACGAACCGCCGGGCTGTAGGAACGCAGCTTGGCTTTTTTCGGGAAGATGTATTCGAACTTCTCGGCCGGGTTGGTCATGTCTTTCGGGATGTCGACAACGACAGGACCAGGACGACCGGATTGCGCGAGGTAGAACGCCTTTTTCATGATCTCCGGGATTTCCGAAGCATGCTTGATCATGAAACTGTGTTTCACGATCGGCCTGGAGATACCGATCATGTCGGTTTCCTGGAAGGCATCGGTACCGACCATGGTGCTAGGCACCTGGGCGGTCAGGATCACCATCGGAATCGAGTCCATGTACGCCGTAGCAATACCGGTAATGACGTTGGTCGCGCCGGGACCGGAGGTCACCAGTACGACGCCGGCCTTGCCGGTGGCGCGCGCATAGCCGTCTGCCATGTGAGTGGCAGCCTGCTCATGACGAACGAGAATATGTTGAACGGCTGGTTCTTTGAACAGCGCGTCATAGATATGCAATGCGGCACCACCCGGGTACCCATAGATATATTTAACGCCTTCGTCACGCAAAAAGCGGACGAGCATCTCACCGCCAGATAAAAGCTCCACGTTGTTCACCTCTAAAACGCCAGAATACCGCCCACATAAACGGGGACGGGTCTTAATAGGTTTACTTCTCAGCAGAGCATGAGCGACGGTGGTCGCCGACTACGTCAGCACTGACTGAGCAAGTATTGGGATCGTCCCAAGTGTTGCGGGCCTTTCCCACCCAGCGCGAGGTAACGCGTTGCGGGTGTAACAGGTCGGCGCGGATGTGCGCCTCATGATCTGCTGAGTGGGCCTGCTTCTGGCAGTCCCTCTACAGCGGACTTTGGATTCTTCTGTTTCGTCCCCTGCAAGTCAAGCCGTCTATGTGCTTTATTGAAGTAAGCACATGAGAAAGCAAGAAAAAACCGCTAAACAGCAACTGTGTTAGCTTCAATTGCGCAACTCTGGCAAGGAAATGGCATGCGAACGTTCTTGATGGTGAGTCTGCTGGTCAGCCCTTTGTGCATGGCCGGTCAGATCTATAAATGGGTCGACGCCCAAGGCGTGACCCACTTCGACGCGCAACCACCCCAAGGCCAGGAGGCCATTACGGTGCAAACGCCCTCCCCTCCCGCCGGCAAACCCGCCGCGCCAACGCGCAGCACAGCGATTGGCGATCAACAAGCCATCGACAACACAGTGAAAAAGCAGGTCGCCGAGCAGCAAGCCCAGCTAAAGGTATTCTGCGAACAGGCGCGCACGAACCTGGCCCAGCTACAGAACAATCCGCGATTGCGGGAGGAGATAGACGGTGAGATGCGCCGCCTGACTGATGAGCAACGTCAGGAACGCACAACCGAAGCACAGAAACAGATTGCAGCTAACTGCCAGTAGGCACCTGTAGGAGCTGTCGAGTGAAACGAGGCTGCGATCTTTTGATCTTGCTTTTAAAAAGATCAAGATCAAAAGATCGCAGCCTCGTTTCACTCGACAGCTCCTACACAGCTCCTACAGGGCTCCTGTACAGCGCCTGCAACGGATCGGAGTCAGCGAGAGGCGGTGATCAGCAGGTCGAACTCTTTGAGCAAGACCTGCAACTGTCGATCCCGACCCTGGACATTGCGGGCGGCGAAGACCATCTCGGCCATCTCCTGAATGCCCGATGCGTTGGGCAGCGGCAGATCCTGCTCGAGGATGATCTTCATCCGCGGCAGGAAGATCCATTGCAGCCACTGTTCGAAATCCAGCGTATCCACCGAAAACGGTTCGACGCTGGATAACGCTTCAGCGGAGGGCGAAACCTCGTCCCACCAACCCTGAACCCGCAGCTCACGCTCGATCAACAACAGTTGCTCGGCAATCTTCGGAAAACGTGCGTCCATCACAGCGAAACCTTGGCCTTCTGACGGGCCAGTGACGCACCTGCGGAATCACCCTGTTTCTCACGCGCCTGGGCGATCAATTCCCACAGGCTGGCCTGAAGCGCCGGACGACCATTGGCGAACGTCAGGCCACGACGGGCGAATTGTTCAGCCTGAGGTGCATCGCCTTGGGCCATACGAACCTGAGCCAGTCGATAAAGCACTTGCGGTTCACGCGGTGCAACACGTTGGGCGCGCTCCAGACTGGAGGACGCACCGTTGAGGTCGCCGCCGGCCTGTTGCTGCTGAGCCGTGGTCAATAGCGCCAGTACCGGACCGTCCAGCTGCTCATCGGCAGACAAGCCACCGGAGCTCGCCGAAGGAATCCCGCTCGGCGTCGACGGCATGCTGTAGCTGCCCTGATTGACTGGTGCCGACTGCACCGGCGAGGTGTCGATCGGCCCCGGGGTAATCGGGCCAGGCGTAATCGACCCGGTGCTGATCGGTGCCGATGCCACTGCGCCACCCGGGACCATCACGACGACACCGGTGTCACCTTGTGGAATCGCCTGAGTCTGGGCTTGCAAAGGGCGTTTTGATGTCGTCTGACGGAAACCGCCGTTTGCCGACACTCGCTCACTGTTGGAGACAGCGCTGCCGGAATCCACAACCGGGATCGAACCGCGCTGTACGGAGGAGCAACCGCTGAGCAAAGCCACGGCGGTAACCGCTGGAATCAACCACTTGTTCACTTGAAACCCTCTTTGCTTAATTCATCCAGCCCTTGACCCAATCCATCACCGTTTCGCCGGATGCCGGGCTTTCGCCACCGCACGCAGCGCCGGGAGGCGGTTCGCTGCCGCGAATATACGGCATCTGCACAGCGCCTGGGCAGCTGCCTTCGGAACCTTGCCCGGTCCGCGAATCAACCCACGCCTGAACAATGTTGTCCGGCTGCGGCATGTCCAGCGGCAGCGGATCGGCCTTGCGCATGAAACTGGTCCAGACCTGCAACGCACCGGTCGCACCGGTGAACGGCGTCTTGCCGTTGTCATCGCGGCCAAGCCACACCACCGCCAGCAAGTCCTGGCTGAAACCGGCGAACCAGCTGTCTCGCGAGTCGTTACTGGTACCGGTTTTACCCGCCAGCGTCAGGGTTTTCGGCAGCACGTTATAAACCGAACTGCCGGTACCTTCACGCATGACCCGCTGCATGGCGCTCTGGATCAGGTAAATGGACGCCGGGTCGAAACGCTGCTCGATCTGGAACGGATAACGCTTGAGCGGCTCGCCTTCGGCAGTCAGTACGCTACGAATCCCGCGCATCGGCGTATTGAAACCACCGTTGGCCAGCGTCTGGTACATGGTCGCCACTTCGATCGGCGTCAGGCCACCGGCCCCCAGCAACATCGAAGGGAACGCCGGAAACTCGCGACTGACACCCAGACGCGCCAGTGTCTTCAGGACATTCGGTACGCCGACCGCCAACCCGAGACGTGCCGTCGACAGGTTGTAGGAATGGGCCAGGCCCTGATACAGGAAAACCGTACCGTGAGAACGGCGATCATAGTTCTGGGGTTTCCAGACCTGACCGTCCGCGCCTTTGACCGAGAAGGATTCGTCCGACAGCCAACTGGTCAGCGTGTACTGGCTGGGCTTCTCCAAGGCTGTCAGATAAACCGCCGGCTTGATCAACGAACCGATCGGGCGCACCGCATCCAGCGCCCGGTTGAAGCCGGCAAAACTCGCCTGACGACTGCCGATCATGGCCTGAACCTCACCGGTTTCCGGGTTGGTCACGACCATCGCCGCTTCAACCTCATCGGAACCCTTGCGCCCGGCCAGGCGTTTAAAGGTGTCGTTGACCGACGCTTCGGCTTTCATCTGCAGGATCGGGTCGAAACTGGTGAAAATCCGCAGGCCTTCTTCGGTCAAGTCTTCGTCGCGATAGTCTTCACGCAACTGGCGTTTAACCAGGTCGAGGAAGCCCGGGAAAGAACTGTCCGCCAGCTTGCCGCGCGTCGTCACGCCCAGAGGCATTTTCTTCGCCGCGGCGACCTGCTCGGCTGTGGCAACGCCTTGCTGCTCAAGCACATCGAGCACCAGATTGCGGCGCTCCATCGCCCGTTCCGGGTTGCGACGCGGATTGTAATAAGACGGCCCCTTGACCATCCCCACCAGCATTGCGACTTGATGCAGTTTCAGCTCGGACAATGGCTGCCCGAAGAAGAACTGGCTGGCCAGGCCGAAACCGTGCACCGCGCGCTGGCCATCCTGACCGACGAACACTTCATTGAGGTACGCCTCAAGAATTTCACGTTTGTCGTAATGCAGCTCAAGCAGCATCGCCATCATGGCTTCGGTGAGTTTTCGGGTCAGGCTGCGTTCGCTGGTCAGGTAGAAATTCTTTACCAACTGTTGGGTCAGCGTACTGCCGCCCTGGGTCATCTTGCCGCCGGAGGTGTTGACCCACACGGCGCGGGCAATCGACTTGGGCGAAACGCCCCAGTGGCTATAGAAATCCCGGTCTTCGACCGCCACCAGGGTTTCCAGCAGGTACGGCGGGACCTGATCGATTTTGATCAGAATGCGATCTTCGAGGTTTTTCGGATAAATCCCGCCGATCAGCAGCGGCTCCAATCGAACGACCGAAAGCTTCGAACCGTTGGTCGCCGAAAGTTCGGCCACATAGTCGCCGGAGAACCGCACGCGCACCGGCTGAGCATTCTCCATGCCTTCATAAAACTGGAAGCCACGGGTATTCAAGTCGACGGTGTTGCCGTTGACCGCCGCAGCGCCGGGGCCGTTGCTCACGGCTTCGCGGCGATAGCCCAAGGCGTCGAGCTCGGTCAGGAAGTCTTCCTTGCTCAGCTTCTGGCCAGTGAACAGCTCAAGCGGGCGCGCATACACCTTGGCCGGGATCGTCCAGCGCTTGCCGGAGAACTTCTCCTGGACCACGGCGTCGAGGTAAACCGCGAACCCGGCGAGCACCACGAGGCCGACCAGACTGAGTTTAAGGGCCCAGCCCAGCCAGGGGCTCAAGCCCTTGGAAGGTGGTTTTTTTGGGGTACGGGGGGATCGAGTACGAGTCATGGCGGCGGATTATACGCACTTTATTCATACTCAACAGGAGCCCTCCGAGGTTTGCGTCAGGCGGACTTGCAGCCATAATGGCGGCCGTGAAATTTCCCCAGACTTTGAAGGATCGCCTGTGAGCCAGTCCCTGATCGCCGCCCTGCAAAACCCGGCCCTCTACCCGCATCCTGTAGACGGGTTCCAGGTCATCGAGACCCATATTTCCTGGGTCATCCTCACAGGCCCCTTTGCTTATAAAGTGAAGAAGCCGGTGAATTTCGGCTTCCTCGACTTCACCAGCCTCGATGCGCGTGAGCATTTCTGCGGCGAAGAGCTGCGCCTCAACCAGCGCCTGACCAACGATTTGTATCTGGAAGTGTTGCCGATCACCGGCAGCGAAGAAGCCCCGCAACTGGGCGGCGAAGGTCCGGTGGTCGATTTCGCGCTGAAAATGCGTCAATTCCCACAGAGCCAGTTGCTCAGCACCTTGCAAGCCAACGGCGAATTGACCACCGCGCACATCGACGAGATGGCCGCGCAGATCGCCCAATTCCACCTCACTGCGCCGAAAGTGCCTGGCGAACACGAAGCCGGCACCCCGGACAGCGTAATGGCGCCGGTACGCCAGAACTTCGAACAGATCCGCCCGTTCCTCAGCGACAAGGCCGATCTGCTGCAACTTGATGCCCTGCAAGCCTGGGCCGAAAGCAGCTTCGAACGCCTCAAGCCGCTGTTTGCCCAGCGCAAGGCTGAAGGGTTCATCCGCGAATGCCACGGCGACATCCACTTGGGCAACGCCACCGTCATCGACGGCAAGGTCGTGATCTTCGACTGCATCGAGTTCAACGAACCGTTCCGCTTCACCGACGTTTACGCCGACACCGGTTTCCTGGCCATGGACCTGGAAGACCGCGGTCTGAAAAGCCTGGCGCGTCGTTTCATCAGCCAGTACCTGGAATTGACCGGTGACTATCAGGGCCTTGAGCTGCTGAACTTCTATAAAGCCTACCGCGCCCTGGTTCGCGCCAAGGTCAGCCTGTTCAGCATGCCGGCCGAGGCCGACCCGGTGCAGCGCGCCACCACCCTGCGCCAGTACCGCAACTACGCCAACCTGGCGGAAAGCTACAGCACCATTCCTTCGCGCTTCATGGCGATTACTCACGGCGTATCCGCTGTCGGCAAGAGCCACGTGGCCATGCGTCTGGTGGAAGCGTTGGGCGCCATTCGCCTGCGTTCCGATGTTGAACGCAAGCGCCTGTTCGGCGAGCAGACCGTCCCGAATGATCCACAGGCCGGTATTTATAGTGCCGACGCGAGCGCCGCCACTTACAGCCGCCTGCATGAGATTGCCGCCGTCATCCTGCGCGCCGGTTTCCCGGTGGTCATCGATGCAACGTACCTCAAGCGCGACCAGCGCGACGGCGCAGCGAAAATCGCCGAGGCTACCGGTGCACCGTTTCTGATCCTCGATTGCAATGCGCCACAAGCGGTCATCGAGAGCTGGCTGGCGTTGCGTCAGGCAGACAAAAAGGACCCGTCCGACGCCAACCTGGCCGTTATCGCAGCCCAGCAGACGAGCCGTGAGCCCCTGACGCCAGCAGAAATTCTGTGCAGCAAACGCGTCCAGACCAATGAAAGCGGGACGCTCGATACTGTCGTTGCGCAGATCCGCCAGCGCATGCCGGGCCTGTAAAAAACTATTTCAGCCGTGGAGCCATCGCCGGCTTCACGGCTGCCAAATAGTGGCACTATACTGGCGTCATAAAACCATCAGGTGATGCGACATGAGCCAGCCGAAACTTCTCGACACCCCGCTTTATGCCTTGCTGCACAAAGACGACATCACAGGCTTCAATGCCGAACGCGCCAGTCATGCCTCTGTCGACATGGTCGGCGGCGATTTCCGTGGCCTGGACCTGCGCGAGCTGAACGCCGATGGCGTCGACTTCACCGATGCCTATTTCCGCTCCGCCGATTTACGCGGCATCGATTTCCGCAATTCATGCCTGGAAGGCGCGAGCCTGGCTCACGCACAGATCTCCGGCGCCTACTTTCCGCCAGAGCTGAGTGCTGACGAGATTCTGATGTCGATGAATTTCGGTACTCGCCTGCGTTACCGCACCCGCTAACACCCGCATTTCCTCTCTGAAACGACGCAGCCTCTGTGGGAGCGGGCTTGCTCGCGAAAGCGGTTTAACATTCAACATTGATGTCGACTGACACTACGTCTTCGCGAGCAAGCCCGCTCCCACCGTTGTCCGTGCTGCCACCTCTTCTGCATTTGCAGACATTCCTTAAGTGCCAAGCGCACGCTTCTTAGAAGCTTTTGCGTCGAAACCGACCAAACAATCACGCTTTTCCTACTGATGGCTACACTCCTGAGAGGCTCGCCCACGCACCGTTCGGCCGTCGCAAGGAGGCTTGATGAATGATGAACTGCAACACCTGAAAAATCTTGGCAAGACGTCGGCACAGTGGCTGCATGCCGTGGGCATCCACAGCGCCTCGGACTTGCGCCGCCTGGGAGCGGTGGATGCTTATCGGGCCGTGCGCACGCGCGGGTTCCGGGCGTCCAAGGTGTTGTTGTATGCGATCGAAGGCGCACTGATGGACGTGCACTGGAATGACATTCCTGCGGATCGCAAAGAAGCCTTGAACAAACAACTGGAAGCCATCTCGTCACGCCACAAGAATTGAACGGGCAGGTATCACCCCAGGAAAACCGCCTGAAGCCCAATGATTACAGGGCTTTTGCACCAGACGACAGAGGATTTCAAAGAAATCAAAAAACAGCGGTTGACTTGGTAATGAGAATCGCTATGATTATCACAACTGGTCGCGAGACTGGTCGATATTTGAAAAGCCCTTGGTTCGGACTCTCAGATATCTCCTCATCAGGCTAATCACGGTTATTTGACCCGGCTCTTGCCGGGTCTTTTTTTGCCTGCGGAAAAGTCGCCTGATTACTTACCGAACTGTTTACGCATTTCGGCACAGTAATCCTGAGCCGGTGTGGCAGGCGTGTACCAGACGTAATCAGCCATGGCCGGCGTGATCTCACCGCCCTGCTCCGCCAGCATCAAAACCGTGGGGGCTTCAGGCTCTCCAAGATCAAGTACGTGGATCGGCACACCAACGTCCTTGCGCGCGTGATAGGCGCCGGCAAACAGCAGCGAAGGCGACGGTGCGGCCAGCAAGCGCTCGGCCATTCGTCGATCACGTTGCTGCTGGACTGCCAGCATCGCGGGCATTTGTGATGTCGGCAGCAGGCCGCAATGGGAGTCGTTGATCTGCGCCAGCAACTCATCCTTGACCGATGGAGCGTTGGAACGCGAACCGTCTAATGTCGGCGGCTTGCCATAAACAGTACGGACTTCAAGCGCGTCCAGATTGGCCGCCAGCAGCGGGTAGGGTTGAGTCAGCACAAAGCGCACGATCGGCCCGTAAAGATTCCAGTCCCACCCCGATTGCCAGTTCAACGCGCCGGGCAAATCTGCGGGAAGCGTCGAGGCACGACGCACGTCGTCGATGCGCGATTGTTGATCCGGCGTCAGCATTTCCAGCAGCAGACTGCCCTGGGGTCGACGCTCGCCCAGCGCCTGCAACAACCACAATTGAAGTTGATGGTGATCAGGGTTGTCATGCTGCTCGCCGACGATCAGACGCGTCGGCTCGACCAGCCGTTCGACCAACTCCTGAGGCGTCAGGATCTGGCCACTGCGCAGGTCCTGAATCTCACCGACGACCGGAGGCGGTGCCGAGACGTGCTGGCAGGCACTCAACAACAATACCACCAGTAACAAAATCCCCCGCATGCTCACCTCGATGTCATTCTCAGCGGGCGATGATCAGCGGATGCCCACGTTCCGGGTGCTGCTGCACCAAAACCTCCAGCCCGAACACGGCCTTGAGGGGTTCCGGACGCAAGACCTGCTCCGGTGTATCAAGCGCTACCGGCCGCCCACCTTCGAGCAGCAACAAGCGATCACAATAGCGCGCCGCCAGGTTCAGATCATGCAGGATCACCAGCACCGCTGCGCCATGATCGGCGAATTCGCGCACCGCTTGCAGGGTGGTGTGCTGGTGCAGCGGATCGAGCATCGACGTCGGTTCATCGAGCAACAGCGTCTGCCCCGCTTCGCCCGGCCATAGTTGCGCCAGCACCCGCGCCAGATGCACTCGCTGACGCTCGCCACCGGACAGGGCCAGATAACTGCGACCACTAAGGTGTTCCGCATCGGCAGCGCGCAAGGCGGCGGCGACGATCTCGTCATCCCGGACTAGCCCGCTTTGATAAGGCAAACGCCCCATACCGACCACTTCTTCGACACGAAAGGCGAAGTCCAGGGTCGACACCTGCGGCAATACCGCCAGTCGCTGGGCTCGTTGCGCGCCGGTCCAATGACTCAACTCACGCTCATCGAGCCAGACGCTGCCGTGATCAGCCTTCAACTCGCCACACAAGGCGCCGAGCAAAGTGCTTTTGCCGGCACCGTTGGGGCCCAGCACGCCGAGGACTTCGCCGGGTTTGAGCTCAAGCGTGATGTCCGTCAGCACAATCTTTGTGCCTCGACGGATTTGCAGGCTCTGGGTTCGCAACATCAGGCACGCCCTCTTAGCAGTAAATACAGAAAGAACGGCGCGCCGATGAAGGCCGTGACAATCCCGATCGGCAACTCCGCCGGCGCCAGGGCGAGCCGCGCCACCAGATCGGCAAACAGCAGAAGACTGGCACCCGCCAGCACCGAGGCCGGCAACAACACGCGATGATCGGGACCGGCCAGCAGCCGCACCAGATGCGGCACCACCAGACCGACAAACCCGATCATTCCCGCCGCCGCCACGGCCGCGCCAACCCCCAGCGCGGTACAGAACACCAACTCGCGCTTGAGCCGTTCGACGTCGATGCCCAAGTGACCGGCCTCCGACTCCCCCAGCAACAATGCGTTCAAGGCCTTGGCCCGGCGCGGCAGCCAGAGCGCCACACCAGCGGTCACCAGCAGTAACGGCCAGAGCCGCGAATAACTGGCGCCGTTCAGGCTGCCCAGGTTCCAGAACGTCAGCGTGCGCAAGGTCGCATCGTCGGCCAGATAGGTGAACAAGCCGACCGCTGAACCCGCCAGTGCAGTCAACGCAATGCCGGCCAGCAGCATGGTCGCCACGTTCGTCTGCCCGTTGCGCCGCCCCAGTCGATACACCAGCGCCGTCACGCCCAGGCCGCCAAGAAACGCACACGCGGACAACAGATAAGGTCCGAACGATTCAGGCAGGCCGCCAAACACCGAACCACCGACAATCGCGATAGCAGCGCCCAGCGCAGCACCGCTGGACACGCCCACCAACCCCGGGTCAGCCAGAGGGTTGCGAAACAATCCCTGCATCGCCACGCCGGACAGCGCCAGCACGCCCCCAACCGCCAGGCCCAGCAAGGTTCGAGGCAGGCGGATTTGCCCGAGGATCAACTCGGCCTGTTCCAGCCCGTCGGGCGCAATGGGCACGCCGATCATGCGCAACGCCGCGCGCAGGGTATCCAATAAAGGCAGGCTCACCGGCCCCAGCGCCAAGGACAACCAGATCGCCAGCAAACACAGCAGGCTCAGGCCAATAAACAAGGCACGGGGTTTAACCAGAACGGTCATTGGGCCGCAGTGCCGGGGTAGAAACCGTCAGACAGCTTTTTCAACGCATCGGGCAACCGTGGCCCCAATCCACCCACCAACAAGGTCGGATCGAGTTCCATGACGCGCTTGTCCCTGGCCGCGCGGGTCGAGGACAGGATCGGGTTTTCCTTGAATAACGCGGCCCGTGCGGCATCGCCGGTCAGCGCTCGGTCCGCAAACAACAGTACGTCAGGGTCGAGACTGACCAGCGATTCGACAGAAAAGGGTTTGTAACCGGTATGCGTTGCCAGATTGTGCCCACCCGCCTGCTGGATCAACCAATCGGCGGCGGTGTCCTTGCCGGCGATCAGCGGCTTGCCGCCCGCATGGCCGAGCAGCAACAGCACCCCTGGTGATTTTTCCTTCAACTGCGCGCGAGTGACCCGAACCTTTTGCTGATCCAGTTGCTGCCGATAGGTCTGGAGCAATTGCGCAGCCTTATCTTCAGCACCGAGCAACTTGCCCAGATGCGCCAGGTTGCCCTGCAACGTCGGCAGATCGGGCTGGGCCGAGAACAGCTCGACCTGCACGCCCGCGCTACGAATCTGCGAAAGCACCGGCGGCGGCCCCATTTCTTCGGTGCCGACCAGAATCTGCGGGCGTAAGCTCAAGATGCCCTCCGCCGACAGTTGCCGCTGATAACCGATGCTCGGCAGCGCCTTCAACGACTCCGGATGCTGACTGGTGGTATCGACGCCAACCAGTTTCGACTCACCGCCCAGCGCGCTCACCCACTCTGACAGGGCGCCACCGGCACTGACCCAACGCTGTGGCAACTCGGCCGCTGCGGCGTGGTGGCTGACGAGGAGTCCGACACACAGCGCAGCAACGCGGGTACTCAGGCGCATAAACAGCTTCCTTTTAAGTTTTCCCAGGCATCGAGATGACAGGCCAAGTATCCTCGGCATTCGGCACCTGCACCCGACGGGCGAAGCGGCCATTTGATAATTGTTTGCATTTGAACGTCAAGCTCGGACATATCCGGTCACGAGCCGCCGGAATTGAGGATAGACATGAAGTTGCTTTGCACCGCTGCCGATTTGGCTGACAACAGCAGTCGCGGTTTCGACGTCGACGGTCAGAAACTCTTCGCCGTGCGCCGGGGCGGTCAGGCGTATGTCTACATCAACCGCTGCCCACACCGGGGCGTCGGACTGGAATGGAAACCCGACCAGTTTCTCGACCCCAGCAACAGCCTGATCCAGTGCGCCACTCACGGCGCACTGTTCCTGATCGAGGACGGTGAATGCGTCGCCGGCCCGTGCGCCGGGCAATCCCTGACTACCGTTGCCAGCCGCGAAGACGAGCAAGGGATCTGGATCAGCCTTTAGACATTCAGCAGCACTTCCAGACGTCGATCGACCACCATTTCTTCGTGGGTCAATCGCACGCCATAGGCCAGCACTTCGACTCCGCACGCCACCGCCTCACGCAAGGCCGCCGCGTAGGCCGAATCGATCTCTTCTGCCGGACGCACCGCGTCGATCCCGGTGAGATTGACGCAATACAGCTGCACGGCGCGTATTCCGTCCCGAGCCAGGTGAGCCAGTTCCCGCAAATGCTTGGCACCCCGTTGTGTCACCGCATCGGGAAAAGCGGCCACCGATGAACCGTCGAAGCCCAGGGTCACGCTTTTGACTTCCACATACGCCGGCCCGCTCGGGTAATCGAGGCGGAAATCGATGCGGCTGCTTTCCTGTCCGTAAGCCACTTCGCGCTTCAACTCGGTAAATCCGTTCAGTTCGGTAATCACACCCGCCCGCAACGCTTCTTCTATCAGTCCGTTGGCGCGCCCGGTGTTCACGCAAAACTGCCGGCCCTGTGGGGTTTCACCGATTTCCCATGTGCCGGGCAATTTGCGTTTCGGGTCGTTGGAGCGACTGAACCAGGCTTGTCCGCCTTCTACCTGGCAATTGAGCATCGAGCCGGTGTTGGGACAGTGAATAGTCAGCAACTCGCCGCCAACGGTTTCAATATCGGCGAGAAAACGCTTGTAACGTCGGATCAGACGACCTTCTTCGAGGGGAGGATGAAAACGCATCAGCCTTGCCAGCTCCGCAATCCACGGGCGATCCGCTCGACCGCTTCTTCCAGGCGCGGCAGGCTTTGGGTGTAGGCAAAACGCACGTGATGGCCGGCCTGATAGCGCCCAAAGTCCAGGCCAGGGGTAATTGCCACATGTTCGGTTTCGAGGAAATGGCGGCAGAACGCGAAGGCATCGCCGCCGAACTTGCTGATATCGGCGTACAAGTAGAAAGCGCCTTCCGGCTCGACGGCGATCCCGAAACCCAGCTCCCGAAGGGCCGGCAACAAGAAATCCCGACGACGACCGAATTCGGCGCGACGCTCTTCCAGAATGCTGATCGTGGCCGGCTCGAAGCAGGCCAGTGCGGCATGCTGAGCCATGCTCGGAGCGCTGATGTAGAGGTTTTGCGCGAGCTTTTCCAGCTCACCGACCGCTGCTTCAGGCGCGACCAGCCACCCCAGCCGCCAGCCGGTCATGCCGAAATACTTGGAAAAACTATTAAGAACGAAAGCGCTGTCATCGACTTCCAGCACACTGGCGGCATCGGTGCCGTAAGTCAGGCCGTGGTAGATCTCGTCCACCACCAGATGACCGTGGCGCTCCTTGATCGCCGCCGACAAGCCGGCCAGTTCATCGCGGGTCAGGATGGTGCCGGTCGGGTTGGCCGGCGAGGCCACCAAGGCGCCGACGCTGTCTTGATCCCAATGGCGAGCCACCAGGTCCGGCGTCAGCTGATAACGCACGTCCGGACCGACCGGCACCAGTTGCGCAGCGCCTTCGACCAACCGCAGGAAATGCCGGTTGCATGGGTAACCCGGGTCTGCCAGCAGCCAGTGTTTGCCCGGGTCAACCAGCAAGGCGCTGGCCAGCAACAGCGCGCCGGAACCGCCGGGCGTGATGAGGATTCGCTGCGGATCAATGTTCAAACTGTAACGTTGTTGATAGAAATTCGAGATCGCTTCGCGCAGCTCGGGGATGCCGCGCGCAGCGGTGTAACGGGTCTTCCCCGCCGTCAGTGCGGCCTGCCCGGCCTGGATGATCGGCTCGGCGGTGGTGAAGTCCGGTTCGCCGATTTCCAGGTGGATCACATCGTGACCCGCAGCCTGCAGTTCATTGGCCCGCGCCAGCAACGCCATGACATGGAAAGGTTCGATCGCGCGACTGCGGGCACTGTAGGACTGAGCCATTAGCTTTCCTTACAACGGAGAAAAGAATCGATTCTACCCAAGCGTCGGAACGAGCGAGAACCTAAAGCGGTCAGAGCCGTTATATCCCTGGCCACAAACGACTCAAGCGTGTACCCCAGGTTTGACTAAAATCAATAATTGATCAGGCCTCCAACGCCGCCAGACAAGGCTTTGCAATCATTTGCAAGCCCTTGGGGCCACTACCTCGACATCCGGGAGTAGCGCGCCCCGATTTGATCTGGTAAGTTCGCCCGCTTGCAGCCGCAGGGCCGGCAGGTGTCGGTGATGGAGCAATCCTGCGCAATGGATTACAAGAGTAGAGGCGGTCCATTTCATGCCCACCCAAGCAAAGCAGCAAAATACGTCGATCAGCGGCTTCGAACCCTACAAAGAAGTTAAGGGCGAGGAGTACATGGGCAAACCCATGCGCGCTCACTTCACCAAGATCCTGAATAAGTGGAAACAGGACTTGATGCAGGAAGTCGACCGTACGGTTGATCACATGAAAGACGAAGCGGCCAACTTCCCTGACCCGGCAGACCGTGCCAGCCAGGAAGAAGAGTTCAGCCTTGAACTGCGAGCCCGCGATCGCGAGCGCAAGTTGATCAAGAAGATCGACAAGACGCTGCAGCTGATCGAAGACGAAGAATATGGCTGGTGCGAGTCCTGCGGCGTCGAGATCGGCGTCAAGCGACTGGAAGCCCGCCCTACCGCCGACATGTGCGTTGACTGCAAGACCCTGGCGGAAATCAAGGAAAAGCAAGTCGGCAAGTAATGTCGGCTTGAACGAAGAACGGAGCGTGCGAACGCTCCGTTTTTGTTTCTGATATTTGTTGCGTCTTCGGCATTGCCTTCGCGAGCAAGCTTCGCTCCTACAAAGGCTGGCGCGATCTTCTGTAGGAGCGAAGCTTGCTCGCGAAGACGGCCTCAAGCCATGCTCGAAACGATTGGACAGCCTGACATCGCCTTATGACCGCCATCACCCCTTCCGCCTACATCGGCCGCTTCGCCCCCACGCCCAGCGGCCACTTGCATTTCGGTTCGCTGGTCGCAGCGCTGGCCTCGTACCTCGACGCGCGTGCGGTGGGCGGTCGCTGGTTGATGCGCATGGAGGATCTCGATCCGCCACGGGAAGAACCTGGCGCTCAGACCGCCATCTTGAAAGCCCTGGAAAGCTACGGTTTCGAGTGGGACAGTGAAATGGTCCGCCAGAGCGACCGGCACGAGGCGTACGCCGAAGTCCTCAATCGCCTGTTCAATCACGGTCTGGCCTACGCCTGCACCTGTTCGCGAAAACAGCTTGAGCCGTACCACGGCATTTACCCGGGCCTGTGCCGAAATGCCGGCCATGGCACTGAAGACGCCGCGATTCGCCTGCGCGTGCCGGAGCTGGACTACCACTTCATCGACCGCGTTCAAGGCGAGTTCCGCCAGCATCTGGGCCGGGAAGTCGGTGATTTCGTGATCCGCCGCCGCGACGGGCTCTACGCCTATCAACTGGCGGTGGTGCTGGACGATGCCTGGCAAGGCATCACCGACATCGTCCGTGGCGCTGACCTGCTGGACTCCACGCCGCGCCAGCTCTACCTGCAAGAACTGCTCGGCCTGCGGCAACCGCGCTACCTGCACATCCCGCTGATTACCCAGCCCGATGGCAACAAACTCGGCAAGTCCTACCGCTCGCCGCCGCTGACCGCAGACCAGGCCACGCCGTTGTTACTGCGTGCGTTGCGCGCACTCGGGCAAAACCCGGGCAAGGAACTGGCCTATGCGACACCACGGGAAGTGCTGGATTGGGGCATCGCCCACTGGGATGCCTCATTAATCCCGCGCACACTCACCCTGCCCGAAGCGCAACTACAGTGATCACACTTGCAGTGGCGCGCCCATCCGTTACCATCGCCGCACGTTTTCGGGCACGCGCATAAAAAAGAGAGGCCGGGATGTACATCTATCGCTTGGTCCTGCTCCTGGTAGTGGGGATTTATCTGTTCTCCCCGGCCATCATGGATTGGTGGATCGACGCCACTGGCGCCTGGTATCGCCCTTATTTGCTCTGGCTGATTCTGATCGTCGTGACCTTCATCCTGCAGAGCCAAAAAGATGCCGATGAGCTTTAGCCTGACCCAGATGATCCTGATCAGCGCCGCGTACCTGGCGGTGCTGTTCGGCGTCGCGTGGATCAGCGAACGGGGCATGATCCCCCGGGCGATCATTCGCCACCCGCTGACGTACACCCTGTCGCTGGGCGTGTATGCCAGCGCCTGGGCCTTTTACGGCACGGTGGGCCTGGCCTATCAGTATGGCTACGGCTTTCTGTCCAGTTACCTCGGGGTCTCCGGGGCGTTTTTGCTGGCGCCGGTGTTGCTGTATCCGATCCTGAAAATTACCCGTACTTATCAACTGTCGTCACTGGCCGACTTGTTTGCCTTCCGTTTCCGCAGTACGTGGGCCGGGGCGCTGACGACGATTTTCATGCTGATCGGCGTGTTGCCGTTGCTGGCGTTGCAGATTCAGGCGGTGGCCGACTCCATCGGCATCCTCACCCGCGAGCCGGTGCAGCACCGCGTGGCGCTGAGCTTTTGCGCACTGATTACCTTGTTCACGATTTTCTTCGGCTCGCGCCACATCGCGACCCGCGAAAAACATGAAGGCCTGGTGTTCGCGATTGCCTTTGAGTCGGTGATCAAGCTGATCGCCATTGGCGGCGTCGGCCTCTATGCCCTTTACGGCGTGTTCGACGGTCCGCAGCAGCTGGAGTTGTGGCTGTTGCAAAACCAGACCGCCCTCGCTGCTTTGCACACGCCTTTGCAGGAAGGCCCTTGGCGCACATTGCTGCTGGTGTTCTTCGCCTCGGCGATCGTGATGCCGCACATGTACCACATGACCTTTACCGAAAACCTCAACCCACGCTCGCTGGTCAGCGCGAGCTGGGGCTTGCCACTGTTCCTGCTGTTGATGAGCCTGGCGGTGCCGCTGATTCTCTGGGCGGGACTGAAACTCGGCGCCACGACCAATCCGGAGTACTTCACGCTCGGTATCGGTATCGCCGCGAATAGCAAGGCGCTGGCGTTGCTGGCCTATGTCGGCGGATTGTCGGCAGCCAGCGGGCTGATCATCGTCACGACCCTGGCGCTGTCCGGGATGGCGCTGAACCACTTGGTGCTGCCGCTTTATCAACCGCCGGCTGAAGGCAACATCTATCGCTGGCTGAAATGGACCCGCCGCGCGCTGATCGTTGCGATCATCATGGCCGGTTATGGTTTCTACCTGTTGCTGGGTGCCGAGCAGGATCTGGCCAACCTCGGCATCGTCGCGTTTGTGGCCACGCTGCAATTCCTTCCGGGCGTGCTGTCGGTCCTGTACTGGCCGACCGCCAACCGCCGCGGCTTCATCGCCGGTTTGCTGGCCGGGATTCTGGTGTGGCTGGTGACCATGCTGTTGCCGCTGGTCGGCAATCTGCAGGGCTTCTACATTCCGCTGTTGAACATGATCTACGTGCTGGACGACACCAGTTGGCACATGGCCGCGATTGCATCGCTGGCCGCCAACGTGCTGATGTTCACCCTGATCTCGCTGTTCACCAACGCCAGCCCAGAAGAAGCCAGCGCCGCCGAAGCCTGCGCCGTGGACAACGTGCGCCGCCCGCAACGCCGCGAGCTGCATGCCGCCTCTCCTCAAGAGTTCGCCACACAACTGGCCAAACCCTTGGGGGCCAAGGCTGCCCAGAAAGAAGTCGAGCAAGCCCTGCGCGATCTTTATCTGCCGTTCGACGAGCGCCGTCCTTATGCCTTGCGCCGCTTGCGTGACCGTATCGAAGCCAACCTTTCCGGCCTGATGGGCCCGAGCGTCGCCCAGGACATGGTCGAAACCTTCCTGCCGTACAAGGCCGGCGGCGAAAACTACGTCACCGAAGACATCCACTTCATCGAAAGCCGCCTCGAAGACTACCACTCGCGCCTCACCGGCCTTGCCGCCGAACTCGATGCCCTGCGCCGCTATCACCGCCAGACCTTGCAGGAATTGCCGATGGGCGTGTGCTCGCTGGCCAAGGATCAGGAAATCCTCATGTGGAACAAAGCCATGGAGGAGCTGACCGGAATCGCCGCGCAGCGTGTGGTCGGCTCGCGCTTGAGCACCATTGCCGATCCATGGAAAGAACTGCTGCAAGGCTTCATCAATCTGCCGGACGAGCATTTGCACAAGCAGCATCTGGCCCTCGATGGCCAGACCCGCTGGCTGAACCTGCACAAAGCGGCGATCGATGAACCGCTCGCGCCGGGTAACAGTGGCCTGGTATTGCTGGTGGAAGATCTGACCGAAACCCAGATGCTCGAAGACAAACTGGTGCACTCCGAGCGCCTGGCCAGCATCGGCAGACTCGCCGCCGGCGTGGCCCATGAAATCGGCAACCCGATCACCGGCATCGCGTGCCTGGCGCAGAACCTGCGCGAAGAGCGTGAAGACGATGGCGAGCTGAAGGAAATCAGCGGGCAGATCCTCGAGCAGACCAAACGGGTGTCACGCATCGTGCAGTCGCTGATGAGCTTCGCCCACGCCGGCAGTCATCAGCACAGCGACGAGCCCGTCTGTCTGGCCGAAGTGGCTCAGGATGCCATCGGTTTGCTGGCCCTGAACCGACGCAATTTCGAAGTGCAGTTCTACAACCTGTGCGACCCCGACCACTGGTGCGAAGGCGATCCGCAGCGGCTCGCACAAGTACTGATCAACTTGCTCTCAAACGCCCGTGACGCCTCGCCTCCCGGCAGTGCGGTGCGGGTCAAAAGCGAAGCCGGCGAACACACGGTCGACTTGATCGTGGAAGACGAAGGCAGCGGTATTCCGAAGAACATCATGGACAGATTGTTCGAACCTTTCTTCACCACCAAGGATCCTGGCGAAGGCACCGGTCTGGGCCTTGCACTGGTCTATTCCATCGTTGAAGAGCATTATGGACAAATCACCATCGACAGCCCGGCTGATGTACAAAGCCAACGCGGCACCCGTATCCGGGTGACCTTGCCGCGTCATGTCGAAGCGACGTCCGCTGTGAACTGAGACCGTCGAGAGTATCGAATCAATGCCGCACATTTTGATCGTCGAAGACGAAACAATTATCCGCTCCGCCTTGCGCCGCCTGCTGGAACGTAACCAGTACCAGGTCAGCGAAGCCGGTTCAGTGCAGGAAGCACAAGAACGCTTCACCATTCCCACGTTCGACCTGATCGTTAGCGACTTGCGTCTGCCGGGCGCTCCGGGCACCGAGTTGATCAAACTCGGCCAGGGCACCCCGGTGCTGATCATGACCAGCTACGCCAGCCTGCGATCGGCCGTCGACTCGATGAAGATGGGCGCGGTGGATTACATCGCCAAGCCTTTTGACCATGACGAAATGCTCCAGGCCGTCGCGCGCATCCTGCGTGACCGCCAATCGCTGCCAGCCAGCGGCGAACCGGTCAGCGGCAAAGCCGGCAATGGCGCGGCGAAACCGGGTGTCGATAACAGCAACGGCGAAATCGGCATCATCGGCTCGTGTCCGCCGATGCAGGACCTGTACAGCAAGATCCGCAAAGTCGCGCCGACCGATTCCAATGTCCTGATCCAGGGCGAATCCGGCACCGGTAAAGAACTGGTGGCCCGCGCCCTGCACAACCTGTCCCGACGCGCCAAGGCGCCGATGATTTCGGTGAACTGCGCGGCCATTCCGGAAAGCCTGATCGAGTCCGAACTGTTCGGCCACGAGAAAGGCGCGTTCACTGGCGCCAGCGCCGGACGTGCCGGCCTGGTGGAAGCGGCCGATGGCGGCACCTTGTTCCTCGACGAAATCGGCGAACTGCCACTGGAAGCCCAGGCTCGCTTGCTGCGCGTGTTGCAGGAAGGTGAAATCCGCCGGGTAGGCTCGGTGCAGTCGCAGAAGGTCGATGTACGGTTGATCGCCGCGACTCACCGGGACCTCAAGAGCCTGGCGAAGATCGGCCAGTTCCGTGAAGACTTGTATTACCGCCTCCACGTGATCGCCCTGAAACTGCCAGCCCTGCGCGAGCGCGGTGCCGACGTCAACGAGATCGCCAATGCCTTCCTGGCGCGGCAGAGCGCGCGGGTCAACCGCACCGACCTGAAGTTTGCGGCGGATGCCGAACAGGCGATTCGTCACTACTCCTGGCCAGGTAACGTTCGTGAACTGGAAAACGCTGTCGAGCGCGCTGTCATCCTGTGCGAGAGCCCGGAGATTTCTGCCGAGCTGCTGGGGATCGACATCGAGCTGAGCGATCTGGAAGACGACGATTTCATCGGCCTGCCCCCGCAACAGGGCAACGGTGCCAGCAACAACAATCATGAGCCGACCGAAGACCTGTCGCTGGAGGACTACTTCCAGCACTTCGTGCTTGAGCATCAGGACCACATGACGGAAACCGAACTGGCGCGCAAACTCGGGGTGAGTCGCAAATGCCTGTGGGAACGTCGTCAGCGCCTGGGCATTCCGCGTCGCAAGACCGGGGTGGCTAGCGAGAGCTGAACGTCACCTGTCAGGTGTGCGGGTAACACGTGACTTTGTGAAAAAACTGTTACCTCAGTCTTTTCACGTAACAGAAGCCGGGGCTTACGGTAACGAAGCCCCGGTTTTTTTGGGCCTCGAAAAACCCCACCATCCAGCCTAACCCCTTGTTTTGCTGGACCTCGCAAAAGTTGGCACGCACCCTGCTATATGTTCAGTACAAGAACAATAACAAGCAATGCACAAGACAATAAAAATAAGACGAATCGACTCACGCACAATAAAAACAAGACGGCGAGAGGCGCAGCTAACTGATTCTTTTGGAGAGGCGTTGTATTTGGGGCTTGCCCCACGACCAGGCCGAGAATAATAAAAAACTGTCCTAAGACAGTGCCTGAACTGGTTGGATCGCAAGATCACTGCAACACAGCGACCAAAGCAATCCGTTTGCTCTTGGCTCCCGATTGGGAGGGTCATGAAGGAAAAACTTCATGGCGAGGGCACTTAATAAAAACAAAAAGCCCGACTCAACAATAAAAAAAGAGCATGCAACTACTTTCTTGGGGAGCTTCGGCTCCCCTTGTAGTTTCTGGCGTTTGGCCTGGCTCAGACCTCTCCCTCAAGTGCTTGCGCAGCTTCCTACACCATCCCCCGACTAAATGCTAGAATCCCCGCCCATCATGCGGTCATTCTTCGTTATGGCCGAACATTCCTTCAAACAGTGCATCCCATGCTGAAGAAGTTGTTCCAGTCATTCCGTTCTCCCAAGCGTCATACGCAACACATTCGCAGTACGCCTGAAGTGCTCAACAGCGGCCAACATTCGCTGCAAAAGGCCCAATTCAGCCGTTATGCGGTGAACATCGTCGAACGCCTGCAGAACGCCGGCTACCAGGCTTACCTGGTTGGCGGCTGTGTGCGCGACATGCTCCTGGGCATTACGCCGAAGGATTTCGACGTCGCCACCAGCGCCACGCCTGAACAGGTAAGAGCCGAGTTCCGCAACGCGCGGATCATCGGTCGTCGCTTCAAACTGGTGCATATCCACTTTGGCCGCGAAATCATCGAAGTCGCGACCTTCCGCGCCAATCACCCGCAAAACGACGAGGAAGAAGACAGCAACCAGTCTTCCCGCAACGAGAGCGGGCGCATCTTGCGCGACAACGTCTACGGCACGCTGGAAGAAGACGCGCAACGTCGCGACTTCACCATCAACGCCTTGTATTACGATCCGGTCAGCGAGCGCATTCTCGATTACGCCAATGGCGTGCACGACATTCGCAATCACTTGATCCGCCTGATCGGCGATCCGAAGCAACGTTACCAGGAAGACCCGGTACGGATGCTGCGGGCCGTGCGTTTCGCCGCCAAGCTGAACTTCGGCATCGAAAAACACAGCGCCCTGCCGATCCGCGACCTGGCGCCGATGCTGCGCGAGATCCCGTCAGCCCGCCTGTTCGAAGAAGTGCTCAAGCTGTTCCTTTCCGGCCATGCCGCGGACACCTTCGAGATGCTGGTCGACCTGCAGCTGTTCGATCCGCTGTTCCCGGCCAGTGCCGAAGCGCTGGAATACAACCCGACGTACACCCACACCTTGATCAGCGAAGCGCTGATCAACACCGACCTGCGGATCAAGCAGAACAAACCGGTAACCCCGGCGTTCCTGTTTGCAGCCCTGTTGTGGCCTGCCCTGCCGGCTCGCGTACTGCGTCTGCAAGAACGTGGCATGCCACCGATTCCGGCAATGCAGGAAGCGGCTCACGAGCTGATTGCCGAACAGTGCCAGCGGATCGCGATTCCGAAACGTTTCACCATGCCGATCCGCGAGATCTGGGACATGCAGGAGCGTCTTCCACGCCGCAGCGGCAAACGCGCCGACCTGTTGCTGGACAACCCGCGGTTCCGCGCCGGTTACGACTTCCTGCTGCTGCGCGAAAGCGCTGGCGAGCAGACCGACGGCCTGGGCGAATGGTGGACTGACTATCAGGACGCCAACGACAGCGAACGTCGGGACATGATCCGCGACCTCAGCGGCAAGGATGAAGGCACCGGCGCACCACGCAAACGTCGTCGCAGCGGTGGCGCCAAGCGCAAACGCGCGGCCGGCGCACCGAGTGCCACGGGCGAGTAATCCATGGAACGCATCTACATCGGCATGGGCAGCAATCTGGCTGACCCCACCGAACAATTGCGCACCGCCGTCGAGGCGCTGGCGCAGTTACCGCAGACCGAACTGGTCGGGGTGTCCGCGTTTTATCAAAGCGACTCACTCCTGCCCGGCCAACCGCGTTACACCAACGCGGTTGCCGCCCTCGACAGCACACTCGCGCCGCTGGACCTGCTTGATGCGCTGCAAGCCATCGAGAATGGACAGGGCCGCGAGCGTCTTGAACGTTGGGGACCCCGCACGCTGGACCTCGACATCGTGCTGTTTGGCGATAGGCTGATCGACGAACCGCGCCTCAAGGTTCCGCACTACCACCTGCAGGAACGGGCCTTCGTTCTGTATCCACTGGCCGAGCTGGCGCCTGCGGATTTGCGTCTGGCCGATGGCCGCAGCCTGAGTGATTTGCTCGCCGCCTGCCCGTTCGTCGGCCTGGAACGTCTCTCCTGACCTCCACAATCCCCCTGTAGGAGCGAAGCTTGCTCGCGAAAGCGGACTGACATTCAATATTTATGTCGACTGTCCCACCGCTTTCGCGAGCAAGCTTCGCTCCTACAAAAATCCAGCGCACTGCTGGATTGCAGCTGCTGAAACGCATCAGTTACCCCGGTAACACCGACCGCGTAACAATGCGGTAACACATGCAATTGACTTCCCGAGTTCTCCTCACGACTATAGGCGTCCCGCTGCCGCCAACACGGCATTGAAGGGCGCAATCCAGGCCTTAAAAGCACGACATCAGAGCGTGCGCCTGTATTTAACGAAGAATCACGCGCGTTACTCGCAGTAGTTTCCAAGCGCCTGAATGAGGAACTTTTCATGCCAGCCATCACCCTGACCACTCTGCAAGGTCTCAAGCAAAAAGGTGAAAAAATCACCATGCTGACCTGCTATGACGCGACCTTCGCCCACGCCTGCAATCAGGCTGGCGTCGAAGTGCTGCTGGTGGGCGACTCCCTCGGCATGGTTTTGCAAGGTCACGACAGCACCCTGCCGGTGACCACCGCAGAAATGGCGTACCACGTGGCAGCCGTCAAACGCGGCAACGCCGATGCGCTGATCCTCGCCGACCTGCCCTTCATGGCCTACGCCACCACCGAACAAGCCATGACCAACAGCGCCCTGTTGATGCAGGCCGGTGCGCACATGGTCAAGGTCGAAGGGGCCTTGTGGCTCGCCGAGTCGATTCGCCTGCTCGCCGAACGTGGCATCCCGGTGTGCGCGCACATGGGCCTGACGCCGCAATCGGTGAACATTCTGGGCGGTTACAAAGTCCAGGGCCGCAGCGAGAACCAGGCGCGGCAGATGCGTGCCGACGCCATCGCCCTGGAGCAGGCCGGCGCAGCCATGCTGTTGCTCGAATGCGTACCGAGCGAACTGGCCCAGGAAATCACTCAGGCAGTGGGCATTCCAGTGATCGGCATCGGTGCCGGCAGTGACACCGATGGCCAGGTCCTGGTCCTGCACGACATGCTGGGCCTGTCGATTACCGGCCGCGTACCCAAATTCGTAAAGAACTTCATGAACGGCCAGACCAGCATTCACGCTGCTTTGAGCGCCTACGTGTCTGAAGTCAAGGCAGCCACTTTCCCTGGGATCGAACACGGATTCTCTGCATGAACACCGTAAAAACCGTACGCGAACTCCGGGCCGCCGTGGCCCGCGCCCGCAGCGAAGGCAAGCGCATCGGCTTCGTGCCGACCATGGGCAACCTGCACAGCGGTCATATCGCGCTGATTACCAAAGCGACCCAACGGGTGGATTTCGTGGTCGCGAGCATCTTCGTCAACCCGCTGCAATTCGGCGCCGGCGAAGACCTCGACAAGTACCCGCGGACCCTGGCGGCTGACCAGGAGAAACTGCTCCAGGCCGGATGCCACTTGCTGTTTGCGCCTACCGTCGAAGAGATGTACCCCGACGGCATGGCCGGCCAGACCCGCGTCAGCGTCCCGCAACTCTCCGAAGGCCTGTGCGGCGCCAGCCGTCCCGGGCATTTCGAAGGGGTGGCGACGGTGGTCAGCAAGCTGTTCAACATGGTCCAGCCGGACCTGGCGATCTTCGGCCAGAAAGACTTCCAGCAACTGGCGGTGATCAAATCCCTGGTCCATGACCTGAACATGTCGGTGCAGATCATTGGCGAGCCGACGGTGCGTGCGGCCGATGGCCTGGCGCTGTCGTCGCGCAATGGTTTTCTCAGCGAAGAGCAACGGGCCGTTGCGCCGGTGGTGTATCGCGGCCTGAGCCAGATTGCCGAGGCGATCAAACAGGGCGACCGGGATTTCCCGGCGCTGATCGACGCACAGATCAAGCAGCTCGAAGCGGCGGGATTACGCCCCGATTACCTGGAGATTCGCCACGCGCAAACCTTGCGCCCGGCGACTCCGGAAGATCGGGATCTGGTGATCCTGGTGGCGGCGTTCCTGGGCACCACGCGGTTGATCGACAACCTGCACCTGAACCTCGACGCCCCCGCCTAAGCACCGCAATTACCCTGTGGGAGCGGGCTTGCTCGCGAATGCGGTGTGTCAGTCAGCATTGATGTTGGCTGATCCACCGCATTCGCGAGCAAGCCCGCTCCCACAGTGGATCTGCGCCTGATCCCACACTGTATTGCTGCCTCTGAAGCCTTCGGGCAAACTGCCCGCCGTTCGATTCCGACCTGGGAAAACACTCATGCACGCCATCATGCTCAAAGCCAAGCTGCATCGCGCCGAAGTCACTCATGCAGTTCTCGATTACGAAGGTTCTTGCGCCATCGACGGCGAATGGCTGGACTTGTCCGGTATCCGTGAATACGAACAGATCCAGATTTATAACGTCGACAATGGCGAACGCTTCACCACCTACGCGATTCGTGGCGAAGAAGGCTCGCGCATGATCTCGGTCAACGGCGCTGCCGCGCACAAGGCCAAGGTCGGTGACCGGGTGATCATCTGCGCTTACGCGCATTACAGCGAAGCCGAGTTGCTCAACTTCAAGCCGCGCATGCTTTACATGGCGCCGGGCAATGAGCTGAGCCACACCAGCAACGCCATTCCGGTTCAGGTCGCCTGATCGAACCGACGCCCCTCCCGCTTGTCGAAACGTTCCCTGCCTTGTGTATAAAAAAGTACCGGGAACGTGTTAGACAAAGTCAAGACAGATCGCAGCGCGAGGTTTACTGTATTCGCCCTGTGTCATTGAAATCGTGTCGACGCAGTTGACCGGACGCCCGCCCACGGCGCGCCGGGATTTTCAGTGTTCAAAAAAGCCGTTCAAGTAAAAAGGAAACCCGCAGCGATGGCGTACTACCGCACTCCTCATGACGTTACCGCTCTGCCCGCCTGGCAAGCGTTGAATGACCACCGCCAAGCCATGCAGGATTTCAGCATGCGCGAAGCCTTCAATGCCGATCCGCAGCGCTTTACTCAATTCACCCTCAGCAGCTGCGGCCTGTTTCTCGATTACTCGAAGAATCTGATCAACGCCGAGACCCGCAATCTGCTGGTGGGCCTGGCCAATGAAGTCGACCTCAAGGGCGCGATCAAATCGCTCTTCGACGGCGAAATCGTCAACTCGTCGGAAGGTCGTCCAGCCCTGCACACCGCCCTGCGCCGCCCGGTCGGCGACAAGCTGTCGGTGAACGGCGTCAACGTGATGCCAGAAGTGCACAAGGTGCTGAACCAGATCACCGACCTCGTCGGTCGCATCCACGACGGTCTGTGGCGCGGTTACACCGAGAAGCCGATCACTGACGTGGTGAACATCGGCATCGGTGGCTCGTTCCTCGGCCCTGAGCTGGTCTCTGAAGCGCTGCTGTCCTACGCCCATAAAGGCGTGCGCTGCCATTACCTGGCGAACATCGATGGCAGTGAATTCCACGAACTGACCATGAAGCTGCGCGCCGAGACCACGCTGTTCATCGTTTCGTCGAAATCCTTCAACACCCTCGAAACCCTGAAGAATGCCCAGGCCGCGCGCGCCTGGTACTTGGCTCAGGGTGGTTCGGAAGCCGAGCTGTATCGTCACTTCATCGCCGTTTCCAGCAACAACGCGGCAGCCGTGGCGTTTGGTATCCGCGAAGAAAACATCTTCCCGATGTGGGACTGGGTCGGCGGCCGTTACTCGCTGTGGTCGGCCATCGGTTTGCCGATTGCCCTGGCCATCGGCATGTCGAATTTCAAGGAACTGCTGTCCGGTGCTTACACCATGGACCAGCACTTCCAGAGCGCACCATTCGAGCAGAACATGCCAGTGCTGCTGGCCTTGCTCGGCGTCTGGTACGGCAACTTCTGGGGCGCGCAAAGCCACGCGATCCTGCCGTACGACCACTATCTGCGTAACATCACCAAGCATTTGCAACAGCTGGACATGGAATCCAACGGCAAGAGCGTGCGCCAGGACGGCACGCCAGTGTCCACCGACACAGGCCCGGTAATCTGGGGCGGCGTGGGTTGCAACGGTCAGCACGCGTATCACCAGTTGCTGCACCAGGGCACCCAACTGATTCCGGCCGATTTCATCGTGCCGATTGTCAGCTTCAACCCGGTGTCCGACCACCACCAGTGGCTGTACGCCAACTGCCTGTCGCAGAGCCAGGCGCTGATGCTGGGCAAGACCCTGCCGGAAGCCGAAGCCGAACTGCGCGACAAGGGCATGAGCGAAGAAGAGGTGCATAAACTCGCGCCGCACAAGGTGATCCCGGGCAACCGTCCGAGCAACACCCTTGTGGTCGAGCGCATCAGCCCGCGTCGTCTCGGTGCGCTGGTGGCAATGTACGAACACAAAGTCTTCGTGCAAAGCGTGGTCTGGGGCATCAACGCCTTCGACCAGTGGGGTGTGGAGTTGGGTAAGGAATTGGGCAAAGGCGTCTACAACCGCCTGGTCGGCAGCGAAGAAACACCGGCTGACGATGCTTCCACCCAGGGCCTGATCAACTACTTCCGCGGTCGTCACCGCGGCTGACCTGACGCCCCGCCCACAGGGTTGAAACAAAATGTCTGTGGGCAACACAATAACCTGTGGGAGCGGGCTTGCTCGCGAATGCGGTGTGTCATTCAGCTTAAATGTTGACTGACACACCGCATTCGCGAGCAAGCCCGCTCCCACAGTTGTTTTGTGTCTGGCTTGAACCCTTTCGCTACTCGGCGCATCTTTAGTTCTTGTCGCAAAACAAGAATAAGGAACCGTCATGTTCGATATCAGCACATTCCCCAAAGCCGATGCCGTCCGCCGGGCTGCAAACCTAAGTCAAGACGACTACCACCGCCTCTACCGCCAATCCATCGAACACCCCAGCACCTTCTGGGCCGAGCAGGCCACCCGCTTTCTCGACTGGAGTACGCCGTGGGACACCGTCCAGCGCTATAACCTGAAAACCGGCGAGGCCAGCTGGTTTGCCGGTGGCAAACTGAACGTCAGTTACAACTGCATCGACCGTCATCTGGAAAAACGCGGCGATCAGATCGCCATTCTCTGGGAAGGCGACGACCCCGCCGAATCCGCACAGATCACCTACAAAAAACTCCATCACAACGTCTGTCGCCTGGCCAACGTGCTCAAAAGCCGTGGCGTGAAAAAGGGTGACCGCGTGTGCATCTACATGCCGATGATTCCCGAAGCAGCCTACGCCATGCTTGCCTGCACGCGGATTGGCGCGGTGCATTCGGTGGTGTTCGGTGGCTTCTCTCCAGACTCTGTGCGTGACCGGATTCTCGACGCCGACTGCCGCACGGTGATCACCGCCGACGAGGGCGTGCGCGGCGGAAAATTCGTGCCGCTCAAACAGAAAGTCGACCAGGCGCTGCAAAGTTGCCCGAACGTCAGCACCGTCATCGTCGTCGAGCGCACCCAGGGCGAAGTGGACTGGGTTGAAGGCCGCGACCTCTGGTATCACCAGGCGCTGCGCGACGTCAGCGACGATTGCCCGCCAGAACCGATGGACGCCGAAGACCCGCTGTTCATCCTCTACACCTCCGGCAGCACCGGCAAACCCAAAGGCGTGCTGCACACCACCGGCGGCTACCTGCTGCAAGCGGCAATGACCTTCAAGTACGTGCTCGACTACCGCGACGGCGAAGTCTTCTGGTGCACCGCCGACGTCGGCTGGGTCACCGGCCACAGCTACATCGTCTATGGCCCGCTGGCCAACGGCGCGACCACGCTGATCTTCGAAGGCGTGCCGAGCTACCCGAGCAGTTCGCGCTTCTGGCAGGTGATCGACAAACACCACGTCAATATTTTCTACACCGCCCCGACTGCGCTGCGTTCGCTGATGCGCGAAGGTCCGGAACCGTTGAAGGAAACGTCTCGCCAGAGCCTCAGACTACTCGGCAGCGTCGGTGAGCCGATCAACCCGGAAGCGTGGGACTGGTACTTCAACGTCGTCGGCGAACAGCGTTGCCCGATCGTCGACACCTGGTGGCAGACCGAAACCGGCGGCATCATGCTCAGCCCGCTGGTCAGCGCGCAACGGATCAAACCGGGCTGCGCCACCCAACCGATGTTCGGCGTGCAACCGGTGTTGCTGGATGAAACAGGCAAGGAAATCCAGGGCGCCGGCAGCGGCGTGCTGGCGATCAAGTCCAGCTGGCCGGCGCAGATCCGCAGTGTCTACGGCGACCCGCAACGCATGGTCGATACCTACTTCAAACCCTACCCCGGCTACTATTTCACCGGCGACGGCGCGCGGCGTGATGAGGATGGCGATTACTGGATCACCGGGCGCATCGACGACGTGATCAACGTTTCCGGGCACCGCATCGGCACTGCCGAAGTGGAAAGCGCCCTGGTGCTGCACGACAGCATCGCCGAGGCCGCCGTGGTCGGTTATCCCCACGACGTCAAAGGCCAGGGCATCTATGCCTTCGTCACGCCCATGAACGGCACCGAGGCCAATGACGAACTGAAGAAAGAACTGCTGGCCCACGTCAGCAAGGAAATCGGCAGCTTCGCCAAACCGGACTTGATCCAATGGGCGCCGGCCTTGCCGAAAACCCGTTCAGGCAAGATCATGCGGCGCATCCTGCGCAAGATCGCCTGCAACGAACTGGACAGCCTCGGTGACACTTCGACCCTGGCCGACCCGAGCGTGGTGCAAGAGTTGGTCGATAAACGCCTGAACCAATAAGCCCTGCGCGGTCAGTGATGGCCGCGTTTTATTTTCACCACTGAGTTGCCATGGAATTCATCCGTACCCGCATTGAAAGCCAGCTCATGAGCTTGACCGGTCTGTCCTTGGGCAAACTCGACCTGGAAAACCCCAAGGGCGATCCCGGTCTGTTCGGCCCCGACTCGGTGAGCTGGCAAGTCCATGGTGATTTCAGCAGCATGCTCATTGGCGGCATCAGCGCACTGATGCTGCAAGCGCTGCATCCACTGGCCCTGGCCGGGGTTTGGGATCACTCGAATTTTCGCGAAGACATGATCGGCCGATTGCGCCGCACCAGTCAGTTCATCTCCGGGACGACGTTCGGCTCGAGCAAGGACGCCGACTGGCTGATCGAAAAGGTTCGCACCATTCACCTGCAAGTGGTCGGCATTGCACCAGATGGCCGACCTTACGCCGCCAGCGATCCCGACTTGTTGACCTGGGTGCACGTGGCCGAGGTCAGCAACTTCCTCGCCGCGCATCTGCGTTATCGCAACCCGCACCTTTCATTGATTGATCAGGACCGTTACTACGGTGAAATCGCACTGGTTGCCGAACGCCTGGGCGCCCGCGATGTGCCGCGCAGCCGCAAGGAAATCGCAGATTACCTTGAACGAATCCGCCCGCAATTGCTGTGCGACCAACGCAGTCGCGAGGTGTTGCGACTGCTGTTGAACGCGCCCGCCCCGAGTCGCCTGGCCAAACCGTTTGGCGGTTTGATGATGCAGGCCGGGATCGATCTGCTGCCGGACTGGGCCAGTGACATGCTCGGCGTCAATCAGAACCCGTTGCAACGCCAACTGATCCGCGCCAGCGTCAAGCGCAGTGCGCCAATGCTGCGTTGGGCAATGCGCAATGGCTCGGTCCAGCGGGCCAAGCGGCGGATGGGGTTGTTGAACTGAAAAAAGTCTAAGAGCTTGCTCGCGATGGCATCACCTCGGTCCGGCCCAAGCTGTTAAACTCCCGCGCCAAATTCCCTCCTGCAAGGCGCCCAGCATGTCTTCCTTGAATCAGGCGCTGCGCGCCGCCCTCGATCATCGCCAGGACATGCTTGCCGAGCTGCATCAGCAAGGCACCGATTGCTATCGCCTGTTCCATGGCAGCCAGGAAGGCGCCGGTGGCCTGACCATCGACCGCTACGGCCCGCAACTGCTGGTGCAAAGCTTCCACCAGGCGCTGGAGCGTGACGCACTGCTGCAACTGCACGAGACCATCAATCAACACCTGGGCCTCGAAACGCTGCTGGTCTACAACGACCGCTCCCGTGGCAACTCGCGCATCGACCGCGAAGACACTGTCTACCGCGCCGACGAGGCTGCCCTGCAAGACTTGATCGGACACGAATGGGGCCTGAACTACCGGGTTCGCGGGCGTCATGCCGGCCAGGATCCGCTGCTGTTCCTCGACCTGCGCAATACCCGCGGCTGGGTCAAGGAACACAGCAAACACAAAAGCGTGCTCAACCTGTTCGCCTACACCTGCGGTGTCGGCCTGAGCGCTGCGGCCGGTGGGGCGAGCGAGGTGTGCAACCTGGATTTCGCCGAGGGCAATCTGGCGGTCGGCCGTGAGAACGGTCTGCTCAATCCGCAGTTGCCAGCCATGGAGTTCATCCAGTCCGATTACTTCCCGGCCATTCGCCAACTGGCGGGCCTGCCGATCAGTCAACGGCGCGGGCAGAAACTGCCGAGCTACCAACGTCTGGAACAGCGTCAGTACGACCTGGTGCTGCTCGACCCGCCGGCCTGGGCCAAGAGCGCGTTTGGCACGGTCGACCTGCTGCGCGACTATCAGAGCCTGCTCAAACCGGCGCTGCTGACCACCGCCGACAACGGCGTGCTGATCTGCTGCAACAACCTGGCAAAAGTCAGCATGGACGACTGGCGCGAACAGGTTTTGCGTTGCGCCGAGAAAGCCGGGCGCCCGGTTCGTGAATGGACAGTGATGAAACCAGGCGCGGATTTTCCTTCGATGGATCAACAGCCGCCGCTGAAAACGTTGATTCTTCAACTCTGATCACCCAGGAAATTTCCTACGCCTCTTTCTGAAAAAGCTGAAGAGTGCGATCACTTCGGAACCGGAAACGCGTGCCATACTCCAACGCACTCCGATTCAGACAGATGAAGCCGCACATGCCCAAAGGATTGATTCGCGCTATTGGCGCTTTGTTGACTGCTCTGGCCCTTTATAGCCTGCTGGGGTTTCTGATTTTACCAGGCATCGCGCTGCGGATTGCCAACCAGCAATTGGCCAGTTACGCGACGATGCCCGCCACGATATCCCGCATCGAACTCAACCCTTTCAGCCTGGAAGTGACCCTCTGGGGCCTCATCATCGGCGAGCCGGGCAAGGAACAGGTTGGTTTTGAGCGTCTGTATGCCAATTTGCAGATCGACAGCCTGTGGACAAAGGCGCTGCACCTGTCCGATATCGAAATCGACAAACCCAAGACTGAAATCCTTTTTGGCAAGGACGGCAAACTCAATCTGCTGGGTCTGTTCAAGATTCCCGCCAGTGCACCCACCCCGGCCGATCCGGACGCCAAGCCGTTTCCGATGCGCATCGAGCGGATCAAACTGGCTGACGGCTTCGTGCACTTCCAGGACGCACGGCCCAGCGAGCCCATCGAATTTCTCTACGACAAACTCGACTTCGAGCTGAAGAACCTCAGCACCCTGCCGGAAGATAACGCCGACATGACCCTGGTGGCGGTCGGCCCGGCAGGCGGGCAGATCGACTGGACCGGCAATTTCAGCCTGATCCCGATTGCCTCCGAAGGTAAGTTGAAGATCACCGACGGCAAGATGAAAGCCTTTTGGCCCTACGTGCGTGACGCATTGCCACTGGTGCTGGAAGACGGCGTCGTCAACTTGAGTACCGACTACAAGCTCAACTTGTCCAAGGAAACCGAACTGCTGCTGAGTAACGTCGCCGTCAGCGTCGCGCCCTTCGCCATCAAGGCTCCTGACGGTCGACCGCTGGCGAAACTCGAACGTCTGGACATCAGCGAAACCACTGTGGACCTGGCGAAGCAGCAAGTGGTGGTCGGCAAGATCCGCAGTAATAAACTGGAAACCTGGGCGGCTCTGGAAGCGGATGGCCAACTCGACTGGCAGAAACTGTTCGCCAGTCAGCCTTCCAAGGCGACGGTCAAAGCCAACGCCGAACCGACCAGCACGCCAGCCGCCGCCGATTCACCAAAACCTGAACCCGTGCCACCCAGCAAACCGTGGCAGGTACTCCTCAAAGACGTGCAACTGCGCAATTACCAGGTGCATCTGGCCGATCGCAAGGCACAACCCGTCGTGGCGCTGGATGTCGGCCCCCTGAACCTGGACCTGCAGAATTTCGACAGCCTGAACGGCTCGCCTTTCAACCTCAAGCTCGACACGGGCGTGGGCAAGCAGGGCAAACTCATGGCCGACGGCGTGGTCAATCTGGCGCCAGTCAGCGCCAAATTGAACGTGCAGACCAAGGACATCGACCTGCGTGTCGCCCAGTCCTACATCAACCCGTTCATTCGCCTGGAACTGCGCAGCGGCATGCTCGGCAGTGATCTGGCCGTCGACCTGAAAAGTACCGAGCCATTGGCGTTCAGCGTCACCGGCAAAGCGCAGGTCGATCAACTGCATACCCTCGACACTCTCAAGACCCGCGACTTCCTCAAGTGGCAGCAGTTGGTGCTCGAAGGCCTGAACTATCAACACGGCGACAGCCTGTCGATCGACAAGGTCAACCTGTTCCAGCCTTACGTGCGTTTCATGATCAACGATGACCGCACCACCAACATCGATGACCTGCTGATCCCGCAACCGGCCGACACCGGGGTTGCCAAGACCGCCGCTGCCAAACCCGCCAGCAAGGACAAGCCGCTGGGCATTCACGTTGGCGGCATTGCCATCAATGACGGTTCGGCAAACTTCGCCGACTTCAGCCTGACGCCGAACTTCGCCACGGCCGTGCAACAGCTCAACGGCCAGATCGGCACCATCGACAGCCGTCAGGCAAAACCGGCCACCGTCGATATCAAAGGCAAGGTTGATCGCTATGCGCCCGTGACCATCAAGGGTTCGGTCAACCCGTTCGACCCGATGGCCAGTCTCGACATCGCCACCAGTTTCAAACGTGTGGAACTGACCACGCTGACGCCCTACTCCGGAAAGTTCGCCGGTTACCGCATCCGCAAGGGCCGACTCAACCTCGACCTGCACTACATCATCGTCAAGGGCCAGCTCAAGGCCGAAAACAAAGTGGTGGTGGAGCAGCTGCAACTGGGTGAGAAAGTCGACAGTCCGGACGCTGTCAGCCTGCCGCTGAAACTGGCGATCGCCTTGCTCAAGGACGTCGACGGCAAGATTTCCATCGAGCTGCCGGTGACCGGCGACTTGAACAATCCACAGTTCAGCGTCATGCCGATTGTCTGGCAGACCTTGCGCAACCTGATCGTCAAGGCCGCTGCCGCCCCGTTCAAAATGATTGGCGGGCTGGTCAGTGGCGGTGGTTCGCAAGATTTGGGCACCGTCTCGTTTGCGCCGGGCTCCAGCGAGCTGAGCAAGGACGCCGAAGGTTCGTTGATCAAACTGTCCCAGGCTCTCAAGGAGCGTCCGGCCCTGCGCCTGGAAATCGAAGGCACCGCAGCCGCCAGCAGCGACGGCCCGCTGATTGCCGAGCAACGGCTTGAGCGCGAATACCAGTACAACTACTACAAAATGCTCCAGCGACGCGGGGACAAGGTTCCGGCCCAGGCTTCCTTGGTGCAGGTGCCGGACGGTGAGAAAGGTCCGCTGCTGGAAGGGATCTATCGCACGCGCCTCAAGACCCAGCCACCCGCCGAATGGAAGGATCTGGGCAAGGAAGAACGCACCGCAAAAATGCGCGCAGACGTGATCAAGTTCTGGAGCTCCAGCGATGTGCTGCTGCGCCAACTGGGTCAGGAACGCGCCAGCAGCATCAAGGATTACCTAGTGGACAAGGCGCAGATGGCCGACGAACGTGTCTACTTCATCGACGCCCAACTGGGCGAAGCGGAAAGTGACGGTCGGGTAGTGACGCCGATGCACCTGGATGCCGAGTGATGGTCAGACGATTGCTGCTGAGCCTGACCCTGGCACTCGCGGCCAGTCAAGCCTCAGCGGCCGATACCCTGCGCTGCGGCAGTCAATTGGTCAGCGTCGGCGACCGGTCCAGTGAAGTGCTGCAGAAGTGCGGTGAACCGGTCAGCCGCGATCTGCTGGGGTACAAGCGCAGTGCCAACCGCCGGGAAGAGTTTCAGGTCGAGGAATGGACCTACGGGCCCAATGGCGGGATGTATCAGTATTTGCGGTTTGAAGGTAATCGACTGAGACAGATCACCAGTAAGCGCGGGAACTAAGATCAAAAGATCGCAGCCTCGTTTCACTCGACAGCTCCTACAGAGGTTCCGCGTAAACCTGTAGGAGCTGTCGAGTGAAACGAGGCTGCGATCTTTCCGGGTCCACGCAATCCACAATAGAACAGGCCCCCGACACGAATGTCGGAGGCCTGTAATGACCACATCCTTGTGGCCTTTCGCATGAACTCTCCAGATGCGGCTGGCGTATTGCTCGGCCCGCCCGCCGCGCCTTCTCCCAGTCCAGGCGAGAAGTCTTGCCTTACTCGGCTTTCAGGCCGTCAGCGGAGACCGCTTTGACGCCTTTGATTTTCTTGGCGATGGCTACTGCAACGTCTTTCTGCGAATCAGTCACGGCAGTAGTGGACGACAGGGAAACAACACCTTTGTTGGTCTCAACCTTGATGTCGGTACCAGGAATGCCTTTTTCGGTTACCAGGTCTGCTTTGACTTTGGTGGTGATCCAGGTGTCGGAGGTAGCTTCTTTAGCTTGGGTCACTTCACCGGCAGCCAGGACCATTGGAGCCTGGGTAGCCTGGGTTTGAGCGAATGCAGCGTTGGCCATGGTCAGGGTCAGCGCGGTAGCAGCAGCGGCAGCGATAGCGAACTTCTTCATACGAGTAACTCCTGTTTTTCTAGAAAGTCTGCTGCGTGTCTTCTCAGCAGGGTTACTGGGTATATTGCGAACGGTGTGCCAACTTTGAGACAGTCAATAAATCCTTTTAAAACAATAACTTATGAAATCACCCGATTTTCGGAATCATGCAAAATGCATGACTTCGAGATTCTCTACATGCAAGTTGCGGGTTTTGACGTGGGCCTAAGGCCATGAATTGTCAAGATTTTCTCGTTTTTCGAAATTCGAGGGTGTCGTTCCAACAAAAAGCCCCGCTTTTCAGGGCGGGGCTTTGGCTTTCAAGAGAATTGCTCAGCGTTATGTCGCGGAACCGGTGCAGCCTTTAGGCAAGAAGTCCTGCTGAGCAGTGCTGGTGCAAACCCAGCCAGTCGTCGAGCGTGTCAGAGTGATCGTCTTGCTTAGAACCGGTGCAGGCGCGTTAACGATCGTACAAACAATGGTCCCGGTACCATCAGAGGCTGTACCGGACGCTGTCAGCGTGCAGTTTGAAGTCGGGCTAGTCCCACCAACTGCCGCCACATTCGCCGGACTGGTCCCGTTATTCATCAGTTCTTCAAAGGGCACTTTCAACGCCGAAATCTCTGCCAGGCCCGCCGTGACTTTGGCCTTCGCTTGATATTTGGAGTACATCGGCAACGCAAACGTCGCCAGAATCCCGATGATCGCCACCACGATCAGCAGCTCGATCAGGGTAAAACCTTTTTGAGTATTCATAGACAGGCTCCATGCATGAGTCGAAATCTCATGATCTGAAGGAGCTTCAGCACACCCCGTGCCAAGCGCTGCGCCCCCTGTTTTCGGGGCACGAAGCCAAGGCATGGACCTTTCCTACCCCCAGGATCCGCACTATCTGACACTATTTGTCACCTGACGGCCGCTGGTTTGGCTCAGCTCCTTGACTAGGCTATAAGTCATGAACTGTCTGCGTCCGGTATCCCAATGAATGACATCGCCCTTAGCGGTCTGGCCAAGCAATTGGTCCTGGCCGAACTGCTCACTGACCAAAGCGCGCAACAGGCGTATCAGCAAGCTCAACGCAGCAAAATTTCCCTGGTCAGTTACCTGGTGCAGAACAGGCTGGTGAAGAGCCGACAGGTCGCCGAGATTGCGTCGGAGCATTTCGGCATGCCGCTGCTCGACCTCAATTGCCTGGACAAGGAAACCCAGCCCCGAGGCCTGGTCAGCGAGAAACTGATCCGTCAACACCACGCCCTGCCCCTCTGGCGACGCGGCAACAAGCTGTTCGTGGGGGTTTCCGATCCGACCAACCATCAAGCCATCAATGACATCCAGTTCAGCACCGGGCTGAACACCGAAGCCATCCTGGTGGAGGACGACAAACTCAGCGACGCCATCGAGAAGTTCTTCGACAGCCATGCCACCGGCCTGGAAGACATGGCCGATGTTGACCTCGATGGTGTGGACATCGAATCGGTCGATGACAGCAAAAGGGACTCCATCGCCGGCCAGGATGCCGATGACGCGCCGGTGGTGCGCTTCGTCCACAAGATGTTGCTCGATGCGATCAAGAGCGGCTCGTCCGACCTGCATTTCGAGCCCTACGAAAAAACCTACCGGGTGCGGATGCGCACCGACGGCATGCTGCGCGAAGTCGCCAAGCCGCCGAGCCAACTGGCCAATCGCATTGCGGCGCGGCTGAAAGTCATGGCCAGCCTCGACATCTCCGAGCGGCGCAAACCCCAGGACGGGCGGATCAAGATGCGCCTGTCGAAGACCAAGTCCATCGACTTCCGGGTCAACACCCTGCCGACCTTGTGGGGCGAAAAAGTGGTGATCCGGATCCTCGACCCGTCCAGCGCGCAAATGGGCATCGACGCCCTCGGCTATGAGCCTGAACAGAAAGCCTTGTACATGGCCGCGCTGAAGCAGCCACAGGGCATGATTCTGGTCACCGGGCCGACCGGTTCGGGCAAGACCGTGTCGCTCTACACCGGGCTGAATATCCTCAACACCGTGGACATCAACATCTCCACTGCCGAAGACCCGGTGGAGATCAACATGGAAGGCATCAACCAGGTCAACGTCAATCCCAAGCAAGGGCTGGATTTCGCCCAGGCACTGCGCTCGTTCCTGCGTCAGGACCCGGACGTGATCATGGTCGGTGAAATCCGTGACCTCGAAACCGCCGAGATCGCCATCAAGGCCGCCCAGACCGGTCACATGGTGCTGTCCACCCTGCACACCAACAGCGCGGCGGAAACCCTGACCCGTTTGCACAACATGGGCATTCAGGGCTTCAACATTGCCACCTCGGTGACCCTGATCATTGCCCAGCGGCTGGCGCGCAAACTGTGCAGCCATTGCAAGAAACCCATCGATATTCCCCGCGAGGCATTGCTCAAGGAAGGCTTCCCCGAGGAACGCATCGGCTCGTTCACGATCTATGAGCCGGTCGGTTGCGATCAGTGCAATGGCGGTTACAAAGGGCGAGTGGGGATTTATGAAGTGGTGAAGAACACACCGGACCTGCAACGGCTGATCATGGCCGAAGGCAATTCACTGGAAATCGACATCCAGATGCGCAAGGACGGCTTTAATGACTTGCGCACCTCGGGCTTGATCAAGGCCATGCAAGGCGTCACCAGCCTTGAAGAAATCAACCGGGTCACCAAGGACTGAACATGGCGGTCAAAGCAGCAAAAATCAGCGTCTACGCCTGGGAAGGCACGGACCGCAAAGGCTCCAAAATGACCGGAGAGTTGAGCGGCCTCAACCCGGCGTTGATCAAGGCTCAGTTGCGCAAGCAGGGGATCAACCCCGGAAGGGTGCGCAAGAAATCCGCCTCGATTTTCAGCTTCGGCAAACGCATCAAGGCTCAGGAAATTGCCCTGTTTACCCGGCAGATGGCGACCATGATGAAAGCCGGTGTGCCACTGCTGCAGTCGTTCGACATCATCGGCGAAGGCTTCGACAACCCGGCCATGCGCAAACTGGTGGACGAGGTGAAACAGGAAGTCGCGGCGGGTAACAGCTTCGCCGCGTCCCTGCGCAAAAAGCCGCAGTATTTCGATGAGCTGTACTGCAACCTCGTCGATGCCGGTGAACAGGCCGGGGCGCTGGACACCCTGCTGGAGCGGGTGGCGACCTACAAGGAAAAGAGCGAAAGCCTGAAAGCCAAGATCAAGAAAGCCATGACTTACCCGATGGCCGTGGTCTTCGTGGCGATCATTGTGACGGGGATTCTGCTGGTCAAGGTGGTGCCGCAGTTCGAGTCGGTGTTCAAGGGCTTTGGCGCCGAATTGCCAGCCTTCACCGTGATGGTCATCGGCTTGTCGGAGTTCATGCAGGCCTGGTGGTGGATGATGCTCGGCGTGTTGATCGCCGCCTTCTTCGGTGCGCGCCACGCCTTTAAAACATCCCAGGGCTTTCGGGACCGGATGGACACCTGGCTGCTGAAACTGCCGCTGATTGGCACGTTGATGTACAAGTCCGCCGTGGCCCGTTACGCCCGCACCTTGTCGACCACGTTCGCTGCCGGTGTGCCGTTGGTCGAAGCCCTGGATTCAGTGGCGGGCGCGACCGGCAACATCGTGTTCAAACGGGCGGTGCTGCGCATCAAGCAGGACGTGTCGACCGGCATGCAGCTGAATTTTTCCATGCGCACCTCCGGCATCTTTCCCAGCATGGCGATCCAGCTGACGGCCATTGGCGAAGAATCCGGCGCACTGGACGACATGCTCGATAAGGTCGCGAGTTTCTATGAGGATGAAGTGGACAATATGGTCGACAACCTCACCAGCCTGATGGAGCCGTTCATCATGGTGGTGCTGGGTGTTATTGTCGGTGGCCTGGTGGTTGCGATGTACCTGCCCATCTTCCAACTCGGCTCAGCGATCTGACATGCCCTTGAACGACATCCTGACCCTTTATCCGCTGATCTTCGTGGTCATTGCCCTGGCGGTTGGCCTGCTGATCGGCAGTTTTCTCAACGTGGTGGTCTGGCGCCTGCCGAAAATGCTCCACCGCGAATGGCGGCTGCAAGCCCATGAGGTGCTGGGCGTACCGCCCGAAGCGCCGGGCCCGGTCTACAACTTGATGCTGCCTCATTCCCAATGCCCGCATTGCGACCACCGAATCCGCGCCTGGGAAAACATTCCGCTGCTCAGTTATCTGTTTCTACGGGGTCGATGCTCGAACTGCGCGGCGCCGATCAGCAAACGTTATCCGCTGACCGAGCTGGCCTGTGGGTTGCTCTCGGCGTTTATCGCCTGGCATTTCGGGTTTGGCTGGCAGGCCTGCATGGTGCTGGTGCTGACCTGGGGCTTGCTGGCCATGAGCCTGATCGACGCCGAACATCAACTGCTGCCGGATGTGCTGGTGCTGCCGCTGCTGTGGCTGGGGTTGATCGTCAACAGTTTCGGGTTGTTCGTGTCATTGCACGAGGCGTTGTGGGGCGCGGTGGCCGGTTACATGACGTTGTGGACGGTGTTCTGGCTGTTCAAGCTGCTCACCGGCAAGGACGGCATCGGTCACGGCGATTTCAAGCTGCTGGCCATGATCGGGGCCTGGGGCGGCTGGCAGATATTGCCCCTGACTCTCCTCCTGTCATCGCTGGTGGGGGCCATCATCGGCGTGATTTTGCTGCGCCTGCGCCACGCAAAAACTTCAACACCGATCCCCTTCGGACCCTTTCTGGCGATTGCCGGCTGGATTGCCTTGCTCTGGGGTGGTCAAATAACCGGCTTCTATTGGCAGTTTGTCGGTTTGAAATGAATACCCCTGTGGAAAAACCCTGGATTCTCGGCCTGACCGGCGGCATCGGCAGCGGCAAAAGTGCAGCTGCCCAGCATTTCATCGACCTCGGTGTGCACGTGGTGGACGCCGATCACGCGGCACGCTGGGTGGTGGAACCGGGCCGTCCGGCGCTGGCGCAAATCGCTGAACACTTTGGCCCCGGCGTGTTGCAGGCCGACGGTCAACTGGATCGCGCAGCGCTACGTAAGCTGATCTTTGAAGTGCCGGAGGAACGCCGCTGGCTCGAAGCGCTGCTGCATCCGCTGATCGCCAAGGAAATCGCCGATCACCTGGCCAAGGCACAATCGCCTTACGCGATTCTGGTTTCGCCGTTGCTGATCGAGTCCGGGCAGTACGCCATGACCCAACGGGTGCTGGTGATCGACGCCCCGGAACAGCTACAGATCGAACGCACCTTGCAGCGTGACCAGACCAGCGAGCAACAGGTCCAGGCGATCCTCAAGGCGCAATCCAGCCGTCAGGACCGCGTGAGCCACGCCGACGATGTGGTGGTTAACGACCGCGACCTCGCCTGGCTGCACAGCGAGGTCGAACGCCTGCATCACTTTTACCTTACTTTGCGTGGAGGCCAATCATGAGCCAGACCCCAACCGTCGAATGCCCAACCTGTGGCGCCCCCGTTGAATGGAGCGCCGAGAGCACGTTCCGGCCGTTTTGTTCGGACCGTTGCAAACTGATCGACCTGGGCGCCTGGGCGTCGGAAGAACACAAGATTCCGGTCAGCCCGGACGCCGAAGACGATATGTTCAGCGAAGATTTCGAGCCTCGGCACTGAGCCTCAAGGCCGTGCACCTGGCGGTCATCGTAATGCTGTTTACTTAAGGGAATTTGGGGTTGGGGTTGGGTACATATCCGTTTCTGCGGTAATGGCGGCTATTGGTTCCGCTCTTACAGCGGGTCACTTGGAAAAGCCCCAAGTAACCAAGGGCTCTTGCCCCTGACGTTCGGTGCCTCGCCCTGGCTCGGCATGCCCTCGCTCCGGTCCTGCTCCGTGGGCCCGCCGCCATCGGCCATCCATGGCCGGGGGCGGCTAACCCGGCATCCTTGCCGGGTTGCCCACTGCGCAGAACCTCCACTCGGCCTCTCGAGGCGGCGTGCACCGCAAAAGCAACGCGAGGCGGCCTACCGGCCGGCCTGGCTGTGGCGTACGTGTTCGTATTCCTCTGTAGGAGCTGTCGAGTGAAACGAGGCTGCGATCTTTTGATCTTGCCGTTGCTTTTAATCGCTCCCAAGCTTCGCGTCGCCAACGCGCAAGACTTAAGCCTCGTGTCGATAGGGGGCGAGGAAACCGCGAAAGCAAAAGCAAGATCAAAAGATCGCAGCCTCGTTTCACTCGACAGCTCCTACAGGAAGGGGTGCGCGCTGTTCACCAATCATCAGGCCGAGCGTTAGCTCGCCTGCAGCTTTTGATTTTGATCTGCCCATCGGACGTCAGGATACTGCGCACGACCTTGCTCTGCTGAATGTGGATCAAGACTTGGGATCGTCGTCTTTCCAGGGCGCCGAAAGGTAGCGTGTGCGGTTGAAGGTCTCCAGCCACTCGGGGCAGAACACCACCAGCGCACTGACCACCATGCCGTTGATGAACGCCTCCGGAAAAATGATCAGCCACAGATAGCCGACAAAATCCTCGAGCCAATAAGGCATGGCGAAACGCTCGTCATACCAGAGCAACGTTAGCGCAAATACCAGGCACAACAACGCCGAAAGCGCCGCGGCGGAGAAACCGGAAACGAAGATATACACGAAGGGATTACGCGGCTGAGCGCGCTCCACCAGGATCGCGCAGCACTCGGTGACCAGCACCGGCAGCAGAATAAACAGCGCGCCGTTGACCCCCATCGCCAGCAGGTCCTGACGCCCCAGCAGCACCAAACCCGCTTGCGCGACCAACCCGCCGACAATCGCCAGCGGCCAGTCGAGCAACAGCGTCACCGCGGTCATGCCGATGAAGTGGTAGGACACGCCGGTATCGAAATCTCGACGCACCAGCCAGAGCATGAACAGCGCGAACACCGTGCCAAACAGCAGATGCTGGCGGCGCCGGTCGCTGAACAGTTCGACCCACGGCGCTCGCGCAATAGCCCAGATCAGCACCGGTAGGTAGATCAACCACCCTGCCGCGAGGGTTTCAGGTGACAGTAACTCGGCGCCGATCATGGCTGGGCACACTCCTTTGTCTTGCCGAAAGAGAACAGGTCCTCAGTCTACACCGCCCTTCGTACGCCCTTCGACTTCAGGCCCAATGCCGTGGATCGTTCATCACCGCCTCGTGTTCAGCAAATAGCTTGGGTAATTCGACCTTGAGAAAGTCCACCCAGGTCCGCACCTTGGCATCGAGAAAACGCCGCGACGGGTACACCGCATAGACATTGCGTTCACGCGGGCGCCAGGCCGGCAGCAAGCGCAACAAGGTGCCATCGCTCAAGGAGCGCGTTGCGGCGTAGAACGGAATCAGGCTGATCCCCATGCCGGCCTCCGACGCCTTGACCATCGACTCGGCGACGTTGCACTGAAAGGTCTGGGCCGGGCTGACGGCCTGCTCGCCCTCCTCGTCCTGGAACACCCACTCGTCGCTGTACAACGGGTCGAGCATGCGCAGGCACTGATGATCGTTAAGCGCCACCGGCGTAGTCGGCACACCACGCCGTTGCAGGTAGTGCGGGGAGGCGCAGGGCACGCTGTAAATCTGCCCGACGGCCTGGGCTACCAATTGCGAATCGGCCAGTTCATGGGCAATCGAAATCACCACATCGTGCCCGTCCTCCAGCGGATCGGGGTTGCGCTGCGACAGAGTCAGCTCGAACACCACGTCGGGGTAAAGCTCGCTGTAGCGGGCGATCAACGGCGTTATCAGCACGCCCAGCCCGCTCATGCTGTGCACCCGCAAGCGTCCACTCGGTTTGAGATGGGCGCCGCGGGCCTCAGCGGTGGCCTCCTCCATGTGTTCGAGTATTTGCCGGCTGCGCAGCAGGAAACGTTCACCGGCCTCGGTCAGGCTCAATCGCCGGGTGGTGCGTTGCAGCAAGCGTGCTTGCACATGCTGCTCCAAGTCCGCCACCAGTCGCGACACTTGCGCGGTCGACAGGTCCAGCGCATCGGCGGCAGCGGTAAAACTGCCGCAGTCCACCACGCGGACGAACACCCGCAAGTTATTGAGCAGATCCATAGGCCCTCCAGGGGCGGTGACTGTTACGTTTCATGTAAGGCTGCATCAGGCGCGCGCCCCTTTATTGGTCGTGGGCAAAGTCTAGAATTCAAGTATCGGAATCAACACGGAGCACGGAACAATGAAAACCCTGATCAGCCTGTTTCTGACCGTTGCCGCCACCTCGGCCATGGCCGCCGGCACCGAGCCAGCCACCACCCCTTACAACCCGGGCCAGCCGCTGGACATCGCCGAAGTGGTTTCAGTGACAGACACCGCCACGGCTTGTGAGGTGGTGCCAGCGTCCATGGTCTACATCGACCATCAGGGCCAGACTCATCGCGTGACGTATCAGGTGATGGGTAACTGCATCAGCAGCCTGTGATCGGCGCCTCATAGCAGCGTCCACGTATAGGTGAGGATCAGCCGGTTCTCGTCGATATCGCTGCGGTAGTTAGAGCGCGCCATCGCATTGCGCACGCGAATCCCGAGGCCTTTGAGGCTGCCGCTCTGCAGCACATAGCCGATGTCCAGATCGCGTTCGCGGTCCTTGCCCTCGAACCCTTGGCCGGTATCGACATTGTTGCCGGTGATGTAGCGCACGGTGCTGGTCAGCCCCGGCACGCCGAGGGCTGCGAAATCGTAGTCGTAACGCGCCTGCCATGAACGCTCGTCGGTGTAGGCGAACTCGTAGGTCGGCACCTCGTTGCCCAGCGGTGAGATGTTGGCAAACACTCGCGGGAAGGCGCTGTCGCCGAACATGCCCTGATAGCCGAGATAAAACGTGTGCCCGCCACGCTTGGCCGACAACAAGGAGAAGAACGCCTGGTTGTCGATGTTGCCGAGCAATTTTTTGCCGTCTTCGCGCGAATCGTAATAACCAAGGTTGGCGCCCAGAATCCAGTTACCCAACGGTTCGCTGTGCTTGAGGCCGAGAAAACGCTGGTTGTAGATATCTTCCAGTTGCCCGAACCAGACGCTGACCGAGCTGCGTTTATCGTTGAAGGCGTAATCGGCGCCAGCAAAGTTGAAGCCGTCGCTGCTGACTTGTCGCTGCGGTACATGACCAAGCATGGCTTGCATCTTTTCGTCGCCGGCCTCGTTGCGCAGGCTGGTCGAGTTCAAATGCCCTCCTTGCACCGTCAGGCCATTGATCTCGTTTGAGCTGATGCTTGCGCCCTGATAGCTGGGCGGCAGCAAACGGATGTCGCTGAAGGCCAATACCGGCAGGTTCGGTTGCAACTCGCCCACCTTCAGTTCGGTTTTGGAGAAACGCACTTTCAATGCGCCCTCCAGACGGCTGTAATTATCCGCCGCGCGCCCGTCATCCTTTACCGGCAGCAAACCGGTATTGACCCGGTCCGGGCTGCTGTCGAGTTTGAGGCCGAGCAGGCCAATGACATCCACACCAAAACCGACGGGACCCTGGGTGTAACCGGATTTGACGTTGAGGATGAAGCCCTGCGCCCACTCTTCAGCCTTCGACTGTTTGTTGGCCCCGACGATGTCGGAAAAGTCCCGGCTGAAATAGTAATTGCGTGCTTGCAAGGTGGCCGTGGTGTCTTCGATGAAGCCGCCCTCCGCCGCCATCGCACCGGAGGACAAACCCGAGACGACCGCCATGGACAACACCGAACCGGTTGTTGGAAGAATCTGTTTCATCGTTTTTCTCTTATTGTTATTGATCGACAGGTTGAAGTGCTTCAGCCGCAGTGGATTCGCGGCGAGGAACGGGACGGCGGGCGTTTAACAACAGGTGCGTGACCATGCCGAAAATCAGCCCCCAAAAAGCGGCGGACAAACCCAGCAACGACATGCCAGAGGCAGTGGTCAGAAAGGTCACCAGCGCGGCTTCGCGATCACTCGGCACGGCCATTGCGCCGGCCAATGCCCCGGCAATCGCGGCGAACAGCGCCAGCCCGGCCAGGGCGGCGATCAGTTCTTTGGGGAACGCCGAAAACAGCGAAACCAGGGTGGCGCCGAAGATCCCCAGCACCAGGTAACACAGGCCGCCGACCACCCCGGCCACATAGCGTCTGCCGGGGTCTTCATGTGCCTCGCGCCCGGTACAAATGGCCGCGGTGATCGCCGCCAGATTCAGCCCGTGACAACCGAACGGCGCCAACAACGCCGTGCCCAGCGCACTGCTGGCGATGATCGGGCTGGCCGGCGTTTGATAGCCGCTGGCACGCAACACCGTCATGCCGGGCACGAACTGCCCGGTCAGCGCCACCATCACCAGTGGCAAGGCGATATTCAGCGTCGCGCTCAGGCTGAACACGGGCGTGATCCACACCGGCGTGGCCAAACCGATCACCAAGGCTTCGCTGTGCAAATCACCGGAAAGAAATGCAATCGAGCAGCCCACCAGCAGCACCATCACCACCGCATAACGCGGCATCAGCCGTTTGCAGATCAGGTACGTGGCAAACATCGCCAGCACCAGCAACGGCTTGCCCTGCAGCGACACGAACAAACCGGTGCCGAAGCTGAACAGAATCCCCGCCAGCATCGCTGCTGCAATCGCCGCGGGCAGTTTGCTGATGATCCGGTCAAACGCCCCCGACACCCCGACCAGGAAAATAATCAGGCTGCTGACCAGATAGGCCCCCACCGCCTCCGGCATGGAAATCCCCGGCAACAACGCCACCAGCAACGCCGAGCCCGGCGCCGACCACGCGATAATCACCGGGACGCGGTAACGCAGGCTCAAGCCGATGCCGAGCACGGCGCTGCCGATGGAAATCGCCCAGACCCATGACGACAACACCTCCCGCGAGAGATGCGCCGTCTCGGCGGCCTGAAAGATGATCACCAGCGGCCCGGCGTAGGAAATCACCGTGGCGATAAATCCGGCGACGGCCGCTGACAGGGAAAAGTCCTGGAATAACCTTTTCATGAAGCTTCGCCGACAGCCCCGTCAGGCGATTCGTGCAAACCCGGTAACGTTTGTCGGGCACTGCGCCGACTGCTGATGGCGAACACGGTCATGGCAATCGCGGCCACCGCACCGGGCAAGGCAAAGGCCATGAAGTTCAGTTGCAGCGGCAGGCTGATCCCGAGTAACGCACCGCCCAGCAGTGGGCCGACGATGGCGCCGTTGCGCCCGATACCCGAGGCCCAGCCCAGACCGGTGGAACGAATGGTCATGGAGTAGAACTGTGCGGCGCAGGCGTACAACAGGATTTGCGAACCAATGGTGGTGGCGCCGGCAATCGCGATCAGCAGGTACAACAGCGGCATCGGGCTGTTGAAACCCAGCAAGGTGATCGACACCGCAGCCACCGCGAAGAACACCGCCAACACCCGTGGCAGGTTGAGTTTGTCCCCCAGCACACCGCCGCCGACCGCGCCGAAAATGGCGCCGAAGTTGAGCACCAGCAGGAACGACAGACTCGAGCCCAGGCTGTAACCGGCATTGGCCATCAGTTTTGGCAGCCAGGAACTCAAGGCGTAGACCATCAGCAGGCAGCAGAAAAACGCCAGCCACAGCATCAATGTGCGTAGCGCACGACCTTCGCGAAAAAGTTGCAACACCGGGGTGCCGGTGCCCTTCACTTCGCTCATGTGCAGCGAATCGCTGGCGTGGGCGACGTAAGCCGGATCGATCCTTTGCAGAATGTGGCGCGCCTCTGCATCGCGCCCCTGACGCAGCATGAAACCCACCGATTCGGGCAGGAAGTACATGATCAGCGGCAACAACAGCAACGGCAGCACCGCCACGTAGAAGACCGATTGCCAGCCGAAACTCGGGATCAGCACGATACCGAGCCCCGCCGAGAGCATGCCGCCCACCGAATAGCCGCTGAACATGATCGCTACCAGCGTGCTGCGGATTTTCTTCGGGGCGTATTCGTTCATCAGCGCGACGACGTTGGGCATCACCCCGCCGATGCCGAGCCCGGCAATGAACCGGCAGAGGCCAAATTCAGTGGGGTTGCGGGCAAAACCATTGAGCACGGTAAACCCGCTGAACAGCATCACGCAGATCGTGATGGCTTTCTTGCGACCGATCTTGTCCGACAGCGGCCCGAAAAACAGCGCACCGAACATCATGCCGAACAGTGCGTAACTGCCCAGTGCGCCTGCTTGCAGGGGACTGAGCCCCCACTCTTTCATCAGCATCGGCAACACCACGCCGTAGATCACCAGATCGTAACCGTCGAAAATGATAATCAGGGCACACCAGAACAGCACCATCCAGTGGAAGCGGTTGAATCGTGCGTTGTCGATAACCTCATGTACGTCAATCTTGCGCATGGCATTGATCTCTTGTTGTTGTTTTTTTAAGAGCGTCGGTAACGCGGCGAACGTCCGTACAGCCGAGGGTAAAGGTGACAGGCACGGGGCAATATCCGCTTTGCGCAGATCGCTATCCGTTTTGTGCGTTGCCCTGAGCCGGGCGGGGGATGAGGAGTGTTGCGGGGATTTCAGGTGGTAAATCCGGCAGGTCGGAACCTCTGCGATGGACTGCCTACGCCAAGCGCAGCCCTGTGGATAACCCGATGTCAGCCTTTGCGGTCACGGCAGCCCTGTGTCAATCAAGGCAGGGTCTTCTCCAGCGCCTCATGCAATTGCGCAGCCGTGGCGTATTCGGACTGACCCACCAATTGACCGTTCCTGAGTTGCAGCCACAGCACTTTATCCACGGCCCCTGGGTAACGCGGTACCACTCGACCATCACGGTCAAGCATCACTCGATAGGAATAATCGCGCATGGCCGGCACCGCGAACATTTTTGCGATCAATCGAGGCATGCGCTGGATGTCCGCGACGAATATGGCGTGCCGAGCCTCCAGGTAGCCCTTGGGCTGGCCCTGCAGAGCGGCGTCGACCAGTTTGGCGGCGTCCATGCTGCGCGCTACCAGCAGCGTCTGCGTCTGGTTATCGAGCGTATAAGCCTGATCGAACTGATCTAGCAGGGTCCACGGCGCCAGCCGCTCACCCACCTCCAGCGCTTGCGCCCAAAGAGGCAGGAAACTGAACAACAACACGGGCCAGTATTTCACGTTCCACTCCTCGTTCGAGCGCCTAGGCGCATTGGCCATCAGTCTACACCGCCCGTTCCAAGCCACCTGTTCTACTGTTTACCGTTTCACGCTTTCAGCTTGTCGCAAATGAACGCTAAGCTTGGGCCTATGGATGACTCAGATTATTTACGCCTGCTGACCATCGCGGCCGAGCAAGCCAACGCGTTCCTGTCCAATGCCCGCAAATGGGAGCGTGAGCGTTGGGTTTGCCAGCGCCTGCTGCAAGGCCTGAACATTCCCTATCGCGCCGACGAGTTCGCCCCTGCCGGCGAGCCGCCGGACGTGCTGTTTCGTGACGCCAGTTTCGAGGTGTTCTTCGTTCTCGACGAAGGCCGGCGCCTCAATGACGAATGGCGTGATGAGCTGCAACGTCGGCGCAGCGCGTTTTCCCTGAGCCAACTGGTGCGTCGCGAAGCCAAGCCCCGGCGCATCCCGGCCAATGAGTTTTTGCTGAGACTGGCGCCGACCTTGCGTAAAAAAGCACACAACTACAAAGAGCGCGGCATGGACCTGGGGGAACTGGACATCATCGCGTTCGCCAGCCTCAAGCGCGAAGTGCTGGACCTCAACAGCCATTTCCCGCCGCCGACCGAATACCTGCGTCAGGGCTGGCGTTCGCTGTCGCTGGTCGGCCCGACCTTCGCCCGTGTGCTGTTTGCCCACCCGGAAGCCCCGGACTTCCTGCGCAACAACCTGGGCCGCAGCATCGTCTTCGACGTCGGGATCAGCCTGTGAGCCCTTTGCAGGAATTAATCGCCGAAGTCCCGCAAACCGGCCGCGTGCGCTGGATCGGCGTGCGCCCCGAACCCCATGTGCCGATGATCGAACTAGACGCCGTGGAAGCACGACTTGAAGCCGGCCTGACCGGCGATCGAGCCCGTCCCGGCGTACGTAACGCGCGTCAGGTGACGTTAATTCAGTGGGAACACTTGGCCGTGATCAGTTCGCTGATGGGCCGCCCGGACGATAAACCGGTATTGCCTAATGATTTGCGGCGCAACCTCGTTATCAGCGGTATCAACCTGTTCAGCCTCAAGGGACGGCGCTTCCGCATCGGCCAGGCAATTTTCGAAACCACCGGTTGGTGCCAGCCGTGCGCGCGCCTGCAAAACAACCTCGGCCCCGGGACGTTTCAGGCGGTTCGCGGACATGGCGGAATCACCGCCCGGGTGTTACAAGGTGGAATCATTCGCCTGGACGATACGGTGAGCGTCGAGCCTGTTCCAGCCAGCGGCTATGCTCCGTTCAACGTTCGTTGAATCAGCCTGTAGCTTCTACACATTCAGCAACGTCTACCTGACGAGGCCCAATATGACCAGCCGCCTGAACCCCGACGACCAGAAGCATGTCGAAGAGTACCTGCACCTGTCCCAGCACCGAGTCGAGCGCCGGCCTTTCCGGCCGTGGATGCTCCTGGTGGTGGTGTTGGCAGTGACCATTGGTTTAGGCCTGTTGAGCCGATTTATCAGTTACCTGACGCTATGAGCTGCATCGCGCTCGCTCGGGTAATTGCACCGATTTCTTTTAGCCTTGCGAGATATCCCCATGACTCATCGTATTGTCATCGTTGGCGGCGGCGCCGGCGGCCTGGAGTTGGCTACCCGTCTGGGTAAGACTCTGGGCAAGCGTGGCACGGCCAGTGTGATGCTGGTCGACGCGAACCTGACCCACATCTGGAAGCCGTTGTTGCACGAAGTGGCGGCCGGGTCGCTGAACTCCTCCGAAGACGAACTCAACTATGTTGCCCAGGCGAAATGGAACCACTTCGAGTTCCAGCTGGGGCGCATGAGCGGGCTCGATCGCGCGCAGAAAAAAATCCAGCTGGCCGCCACTTACGACGAAGCCGGCCTGGAACTTGTGCCGGCGCGTGAAGTGGCTTACGACTCGCTGGTGATTGCCGTCGGCAGCACCACCAATGATTTCGGCACGCAGGGCGCGGCGCAGCATTGCCTGTTCCTCGACACCCGCAAGCAGGCCGAACGCTTCCATCAGCAACTGCTCAATCACTATCTGCGCGCCCATGCCGGGCAGACCGACAAGGTCGAGCAGATCAGCGTCGCCATCGTCGGCGCGGGTGCCACCGGGGTTGAACTGGCCGCCGAGCTGCACAACGCCGCGCATGAATTGGCGGCTTACGGCCTGGACCGGATCAAACCGGAAAACATGCACATCACCCTGATCGAAGCCGGCCCACGGGTGCTGCCAGCCCTGCCGGAACGCATCGGCGGGCCTGTGCATAAAACCCTGGAGAAACTCGGGGTCAATGTGATGACCAATGCGGCAGTCAGCGAAGTGACCGCCGACAGCTTGATCACCGCCGACGGCAAAGTGATCAACGCCAGCCTGAAAGTCTGGGCCGCCGGCATTCGTGCGCCGGGTTTTCTCAAGGACATCGATGGCCTGGAAACCAACCGCATCAATCAGCTGCAAGTGCTGCCGACCCTGCAAACCACCCGCGACGAGAACATCTTCGCCTTCGGTGACTGCGCGGCCTGCCCACAACCAGGCACCGACCGCAACGTACCGCCACGCGCCCAGGCCGCGCATCAGCAGGCTTCGTTGCTGGCCAAATCGCTGAAACTGCGGATCGAAGGCAAGGCGTTGCCGGAGTACAAATACACCGACTACGGCTCGCTGATCTCGCTGTCGCGTTTTTCGGCTGTGGGTAACTTGATGGGCAACCTGACCGGGAGCGTGATGCTCGAGGGCTGGCTGGCGCGGATGTTTTACGTGTCGCTGTATCGCATGCACCAGATGGCGCTGTATGGCGCGTTTCGTACGGCGATGTTGATGTTGGGCAGCAAGATCGGGCGCGGGACCGAGCCGCGACTCAAACTGCATTAAGTTCTTCAGCGTCCATTAGGGCCTCTTCGCGGGCGAGCCTCGCTCCTACAGTCACCAGCCATCTGTAGGAGCGAGGCTTGCCCGCGAATGAGGCACCTCGGTCCCACCATCTGACACTCGTGTGTCTCACTGTATCTCCCGCCACAATTTCACCCCTTCGCTTACAAACTCCCCCCTTGCGCGACACAGTAGCGATACACCCCGCCCTTTAAATGGCCACATCCGAGCAAGGCAACTCGCCCGCTCCGGTTATCGCCGCACTCACGTGGCGTCCTTTATCGAACGGTTGTGTCGTGCAACCCAGGAGTATTGAAATGTCCCGTACTACCAAAAACACTATTGGTCTGCTCGGCGCTGTTCTGGCCGGCGGCATGATGTTGTCCGGTTCCGTGTTCGCTGCGCAGCCGTTGACCCAGGGCTACCTGCTGGCCTCGGCTGAACAAGTGGTGAAAACCCCTGAAGGCAAGTGTGGCGAAGGCAAGTGTGGCGATGCGTCGATGGCGAAGACCGATACGGATGGCGACGGCAAAGTTTCCCGCGCCGAATTCCAGAAAGTCGCGCCGAAGTCCAACTTCGACAAGATCGACACCAACCATGACGGCTTCATCGACGAGCAAGAGGCTTACGACAACGTGAAAGCCAACTTCGAAGCCAACGGCAAGAAAATGCCAAAAGGTCTGTTCGAGCACCTGAAAGACCAAGACGGCGCCTAAGCCTTCAAGCACAAAACCGCGCTTTTCCTTCGGGAAGCGCGGTTTTTTTTCGCCTGGCGGATTTACACCTGGAAGCGCTGGACCATGGTGCGCAAGGAATTGGCCAGCTGTGAAAGCTCATGGCTGGACGCGCTGGTCTGATCCGCACCAGCAGCAGAGCGCACCGACAGGTCGCGGATGTTCACCAGGTTGCGATCGACTTCCCGCGCCACTTGCGCCTGTTCTTCAGCCGCGCTGGCGATCACCAGGTTTCGTTCGTGGATCTGATGAACCGACGCCGTGATGGTCTGCAACGCCTCGCCCGCACGCTCAGCCAAGGCCAAGGTGCTGGCTGCACGGGTCGAGCTCGCCTGCATGGACTCCAGCGCCTGGGTTGAGCCGCTACGCATGCCCTGGACCATTTGCTCGATTTCCTGAGTCGATTGCTGGGTGCGATAGGCCAGCGCACGCACTTCATCGGCCACCACCGCAAACCCTCGACCACTTTCCCCGGCCCGCGCTGCTTCAATGGCCGCGTTGAGCGCCAGCAGATTGGTTTGCTCGGCAATCGCCCGAATCACATCCAGCACCTTGCCGATGTCCTGCGACTGGTTGGCCAGGGATTGCACCAAACCGCCGGTGATCTGCACATCGCTGGCGAGTGCGCTGATGGCGGTGACGGTTTCGCTGACGCGCTCCTGGCCGACGTGTGCGGACTCGCTGGATTGGCGCGTGGCGTCGGAGGTCGACACGGCGTTGCGCGCAACCTCCTCCACGGCGGTGGTCATTTCAGTGACGGCAGTGGCGGCTTGTTCAATTTCGTTGTTCTGTTGTTGCAGGGTTTGCGTGCCGTCGAGGGTGACCGCGTTCAACTCATCAGCTGCCGTGGCCAGTTGCGCCGCCGAGCCGCTGATACCTTGCAGGGTTTCCCGCAGGTTCTGTTGCATGGTCGCGAGGGCCTTGAGCAAGCGGCTCACTTCGTCGTTGCCATGGGTTTCGATGGGGCGAGTCAGATCGCCTCGGGCTACGTTTTCTGCGGCGTGCAAGGCTTCGCCCAGCGGTTTGACGATGCTACGGGTCAGCAGCATGGCCAGGCCAACGGTGGCCAAGGCTGCGAGGGCGATGAACAGGCTGACGATCATTCGCGATGTTTCGTAATGCGCTTCTGATTTCTGGCTTTCGGCGGCGACTTGTCTGGCGAACAGATCGGCCAGGTCATTGAGCTGCTTACCGGAACCATCAACCACGGTTTTCATGTCGATCAGCAGCAGCTTGGTCAGTTCGTCGCGACGCCCCTGCTCCGCCAGTGAGAACGACTGGGCAATGCCGGCGCGATACGCCGCGAAGGTGGTTTTGAACTGGTCATACAACGCCTTGCCTTCGACGGTGTTGACCAACTGGTCGTAGGCGGCAATCTTTTCGCTCAGCTCCTTGTCGCGGGTGTCCATCTGGCCGCGATACACAGGAATGTTCTTCGGGTCCTGATCGAGGGCCATGCGCAGGGAAATGGTGCGGATGCGCAGCATGATCTCGCGGATCTCGTCGCCGCCACGGATACTCGGCAGCCATTGTTTTTCCACGGCCACTTCGCTGTCGCGAATGCTCGACATCTGCCCCAGTGCGAAAACCCCGAGCAAGGCAACCAATACGGCAATCAAGGCAAACCCCAAGGCGGCCCGAGGAGCAATATTCAACTGACGAAGCAACATAACGAACGCCCTATTCTTGTAGTGGCTTGGATAAGGGGCGTTGTTTCGGCAGTACCCCGTCGCCTCGTTATCGGCAGGTTGTACGATGACTGAAGTGTTGCTTCTCGAAAACAAAAAATCGAAGACAAAAAAAATCCCCGTATCTTTCGATACGAGGATTTTTAATATGGTCGGGGTAAGGGGATTCGAACTCCTGACATCCTGCTCCCAAAGCAGGCGCGCTACCGGACTGCGCTATACCCCGGTAAAAAAAAGGCACCTTTTAAAGGCGCCTTCTGCGAACAGAGCTTTTGGCGTCTGATCTTAAGATCTGATTCCAGCGTTAACTGGTTTCAAAAATGGTGGGTCGTGTGGGATTCGAACCTACGACCAATTGGTTAAAAGCCAACTGCTCTACCAACTGAGCTAACGACCCAAAAATGGTCGGGGTAAGGGGATTCGAACTCCTGACATCCTGCTCCCAAAGCAGGCGCGCTACCGGACTGCGCTATACCCCGGTTTGAAATTGGCTCCGTGACCAGGACTCGAACCTGGGACCCAATGATTAACAGTCATTTGCTCTACCGACTGAGCTATCACGGAACTATAAATTTCAATTACTACTGATATTTCAATTTACAACTGTGAAGCTTGCTTCACCTCTTCGACCCGTTCGCATCGCTGCGTTCGTGTGTCTGAGGCGCGCTATTCTACAATCTTAAGCACCTCTGTCAACCCCTTAAATTGCATTCAAGTTAATGATTTGCAACTTATTTCAGATTCCTGCTTGGGGAGCAGAAACCCTTACGGGTGACTTACTGCGGGGCGCACTTTACAAGCCTTTTCCTTTCAGTTCAACAACCTGACGAAAAAAAGGCCTCGCGATGCGAGGCCTTGTTTATTTCACTGCCGTAACGGGTCAGGCAAATACGATTTCGTCGTTTTCCACCGTGCCGACAGCGGTATCGCCAGCCATGAAACGCCCCGACAGAATCAACTGCGCCAGCGGGTTCTCGATCCAGCGCTGGATCGCCCGTTTGAGCGGCCGCGCGCCGTACACCGGGTCGTAACCCACCGCGATCAGCTTGTCCATGGCCTCTGGACTCAGCTCCAGTTTCAGCTCGCGCTCGGTCAAACGACTGCGCAGACGACCCAACTGGATCTCGGTAATGCCCGCGATCTGATCCCGCGCCAATGGCTCGAAGATCACCACTTCGTCGACCCGGTTGATGAACTCCGGCCGGAAGTGCGTGGAAATCGCATCCATCACCGCCGCACGTTGCGCCTCGCGATCACCGACCAGTTCCTGGATCTGTACCGAGCCCAGGTTGGAGGTCATGACGATCACGGTGTTCTTGAAATCCACCGTGCGGCCATGGCTGTCGGTCAGGCGCCCATCTTCCAGCACTTGGAGCAAGATGTTGAACACATCCGGGTGAGCCTTCTCGACCTCGTCCAGAAGGATCACCGAGTAAGGCTTGCGACGCACCGCCTCGGTCAGGTAACCGCCCTCTTCATAGCCCACATAGCCCGGTGGCGCCCCGATCAGTCGAGCCACGGAATGTTTCTCCATGAACTCGGACATGTCGATCCGCACCATCGCCTCTTCGGTATCAAAGAGGAACTCGGCCAGCGCCTTGCACAGCTCGGTTTTACCGACACCGGTCGGGCCGAGGAACATGAACGAACCACTCGGGCGATTCGGGTCGGACAACCCGGCCCGGGAACGCCGCACCGCGTTGGAAACCGCGATCACCGCTTCGTCCTGGCCGATCACGCGTTGGTGCAACAGGCTTTCCATCTTCATCAGCTTGTCGCGCTCGCCTTCGAGCATTTTCGACACCGGAATGCCGGTCCACTTCGAGACGACTTCGGCGATCTCTTCCTCGGTCACCTTGCTGCGCAGCAGCTGGTTCTCGCTTTTGCCGTGCTGATCGACCATTTGCAGGCTGCGCTCCAGGTCCGGGATCACCCCGTATTGCAGCTCGGCCATGCGGTTCAGGTCGCCCTTACGGCGCGCGGCTTCCAGTTCCTGGCGGGACTGTTCGATTTTCTGCTGGATCTGCGCAGAACCCTGTACCTCGGCTTTTTCCGAGTTCCAGATTTCTTCGAGGTCCGAGTACTCACGTTCGTGGCGAACGATTTCTTCCTGGAGTTTTTCCAGACGTTTCTTCGCCGCGTCATCGCTTTCTTTCTTCAGCGCCTGGGATTCCACCTTCAGCTGAATCAGACGACGCTCCAGACGATCCAGTACTTCCGGCTTGGAATCGATTTCCATGCGGATGCGGCTGGCCGCTTCGTCGATCAGGTCGATGGCCTTGTCCGGCAACTGACGGTCAGTGATGTAGCGATGGCTGAGTTTGGCCGCGGCAATAATAGCGCCGTCAGTGATCGCCACTTTGTGGTGAACCTCATAACGCTCTTTCAGGCCACGCAGAATCGCGATGGTGTCCTCTTCGCTAGGCTCGTCCACCAGGACTTTCTGGAAGCGTCGTTCGAGGGCCGCATCCTTCTCTATATATTGGCGGTACTCGTTGAGCGTGGTCGCGCCGACGCAATGCAGCTCGCCGCGCGCCAACGCTGGCTTGAGCATGTTGCCCGCATCCATCGAGCCTTCGCCTTTACCGGCGCCGACCATGGTGTGCAGTTCGTCGATGAACAGAATGATCTGCCCTTCCTGCTTCGACAGCTCATTGAGCAAGGATTTGAGGCGCTCTTCGAACTCGCCGCGGTACTTGGCGCCGGCAATCAACGCCCCCATGTCCAGAGACAACAGGCGCTTGCCCTTCAGACCATCCGGCACTTCACCGTTGATGATGCGCTGGGCCAGGCCTTCGGCGATGGCAGTTTTACCCACACCAGGCTCACCGATCAGCACCGGGTTGTTCTTGGTGCGGCGTTGCAGCACCTGGATGGTCCGGCGAATTTCATCGTCACGGCCGATCACCGGGTCGAGTTTGCCTTCTTCGGCGCGCTTGGTCAGGTCGACGGTGTATTTATCCAGCGCCTGGCGCGACTCTTCGTGGTTGGCGTCGTTGACGGCTTCGCCGCCACGCAGGTTGTTGATCGCGTTTTCCAGGGCTTTCTTGCTGACGCCTTGGCCGAGCAGCAACTTGCCGAGCTTGCTGTTCTCGTCCATGGCGGCAAGCAGCACCAGCTCACTGGAGATGAACTGATCGCCCTTCTGCTGGGCCAGGCGATCGGCCTGGTTGAGCAGGCGCGCCAGATCCTGCGACATGTTCACGTCGCCGGTCGGGTTCTGGATTTTCGGGAGCTGGTCGAGCTCTTTGGTCAGCTCTTTACGCAGGCTGTTGACGTCAAAACCGACCTGCATCAGCAGGGGTTTGATCGAACCACCCTGCTGTTCAAGCATGGCCTGCATCAAGTGCGCCGGCTCGATGCCGGGGTGGTCAAGGCCGACGGCCAGCGATTGGGCGTCGGATAGAGCTAACTGCAATTTGCTGGTTAAACGATCTATACGCATGGGTCACCTTCCTTTTGAGCAGGCCGGACCTATAAAACATCCTGAATGAAGAAACCTGCCAGATACCTCACTAGATGTGGTCGATTCTGGGAGATTCAAGCTTCGTACAGTTGATGCAGATCAGAGAAGTCTAGCGTTCGAGCCAGATAAGGGAGGCAAACCGACCGGTGCGAGGACTACGGCGGTAGGAAAAGAAGCGTGGATCGGTCACGGTGCAGAAACCGCCACCATAGACAGCGGTGACACCGCGCGCAGCCAGACGCAAACGCGCCAGCTCGTAGATGTCAGCCATGAACTTGCCAGCATTTTGGCTCGGAACAAAGGCTTTGGCCGATTCGGGCAGTTGCTCGACGAAGGTTTCTCGTACTTCCGGGCCGACTTCAAAGGCTTGCGGACCGATGGCCGGGCCAAGCCACACGAGGATGTCATCGGCTGGCACGGCGAGGCTGTCGAGGGTGGCTTCGAGCACACCCGCCGCCAATCCGCGCCAACCGGCATGGGCCGCCGCGACGCGAGTGCCGGCACGGTCGCAGAACAATGCGGGCAGGCAATCGGCGGTCATCGCCGCGCAGGCGATTCCGGGCGTTGAAGTCCAGCTGGCGTCGGCGGTGGCCGTGATGCCTGGGTCCGCGTGGGCCACGACAATGCCGTGAACCTGCTTTAACCAGGCCGGCTGAATAGAAAAATGATCGGTAAGGCGACGGCGATTTTCGGCAACAGCTTCAGGGCTGTCGTCGACGTGATCGCCGAGGTTGAGGCTGTCGAACGGCGCCAGACTGACGCCGCCCGCACGGGTGGTCACACAGGCTTTCACCCCGGCAGGCGCAGGCCAGTCGGGAATCAGCCAGTCACTCATCCGATGAACGCCTCACGGTCTTGCTTGAGCAGGGTCAGCAACCAGACGAAGTCATCCGGCAATGGCGATTCCCAGCTCATGCGTTTACCGGTGGTCGGGTGATCCAGCTCCAGGAACCGCGCATGCAGGGCCTGACGCGGGAACGCCTTCAACGATTCGACCATGGTCACACTGGCTGCCGGTGGAATGCGGAAGCGACCGCCGTAGGCAGGATCTCCGACCAACGGGTAGTTGATGTGGGCCATGTGCACACGAATCTGGTGCGTACGACCGGTTTCCAGCTTCACCCGCACATGCGTGTGGGAGCGGAAACGCTCGAGCACGCGGTAATGGCTGACGGCTTGCTTGCCCCCTTCCATCACGGCCATGCGCTGGCGTTGCTGGCCGTGACGACCGATCGGCGCGTTGATCTTGCCGCCAGCGGTCACCACACCGATCACGATGCATTCGTAAATCCGGCTTACGCTGCGGCTCTGCAATTGCGTGACAAGCTGTGTCTGCGCCTGAATGGTCTTGGCCACCACCATCAGACCGGTGGTGTCCTTGTCGAGGCGATGCACGATACCGGCGCGGGGCACATTGATAATGTCCGGCACGTGGTGCAGCAAGGCGTTGAGCAAGGTGCCATCGGCGTGACCGGCGGCAGGATGCACCACCAGGCCCGCAGGTTTGTTGATCACCAGGATGTCGTCGTCTTCATAGACGATGTCCAGCTCGATGTCTTGAGCGATCCATTCGCCCTGAGCTTCCTGCTCGGCAGTCAGCTCAAGAATGGCGCCACCATGAACGATGTCTCGCGGGCGGATAACCGCCCCATCCACAGTCAGGCGGCCGTCTTTGATCCAGGCGGAAAGGCGCGAGCGCGAGTGCTCAGCGAATAATTGTGCGGCGACTTGATCGAGGCGTTGGCCGCCCAATTCGGACGGCACCTCTGCGCGAAGTTCAATTTTATCGGACATGCTCAGACTAGGCGTCGGCACAGCCTTTGGTTTCGGCTGCGCGCTTGTGGTTAAATACGGCGTCTTTTGCCCCGAGGCTATTCAACGGGGCGCTCATCATAACAGGACGGCCCCGCCCAAGACAGCGGCCGTCATAGGGACGCAAGCCGCCATGCAAGTGAAACACCTGCTGCTGATCGCCATCCTCGCATTGACCGCTGCTTGCTCATCGAAGGAAGTCGTAGACGAAAACCTGAGCGAAGTCGAGCTGTACCAGCAGGCTCAGCACGATCTGGACAACAATAGCTACACCGCCGCCACAGCCAAGCTGAAGGCGCTGGAGTCGCGTTATCCGTTCGGTCGCTACGCCGATCAGGCTCAACTCGAGCTCATCTACGCCAACTACAAGAACACCGAGCCTGAGGCTGCGAAGTCTGCCGCCGAGCGTTTCATTCGTTTGCACCCACAGCATCCGAACGTGGACTACGCGTATTACCTCAAGGGTCTGACCTCCTTCGACCAGGACGTCGGCCTGCTGGCGCGCTTCCTGCCGCTGGACATGACCAAGCGTGACCCGGGCGCTGCCCGCGACTCGTACAACGAGTTCGCCCAGCTGACCAGCCGCTTCCCGAACAGCCGCTACTCGCCGGATGCCAAGCAGCGCATGATTTATCTGCGCAACCTGCTGGCCTCCTACGAGATTCACGTCGCCGACTACTACCTGACCCGTCAGGCCTATGTCGCCGCCGCGAACCGTGGCCGTTACGTGGTGGAAAACTTCCAGGAAACCCCATCGGTCGGTGACGGCCTGGCGGTGATGACCGAAGCCTACCAGCGTCTGCACCTGGACGACCTGGCAGCCACCAGCCTCGAAACCCTGAAGCTCAACTACCCGAACCACCCAAGCCTGGTGGACGGTCAGTTCAAGCCTTCGGTCGACGAAGCCGACAACCGCTCGTGGTTGAGCAAGGCTACCTTGGGCCTGATCGAATCCCGTCCGCCGTTGCCGCCGGGCGAAACCCGCGCCAACCAGGACGTGCAGAAGCAGTTCCAGGATGCCAAGGACGCGATTCCAAGCGATCTCAAGCCTAAAGATGAAAATGGCGACGTGATCGAAGAAGAGGAACACGAGTCCGAAGCCAACAACGAAGACCGCTCGTGGTTCAGCTACATGACCTTCGGCGTGTTCGACTGACACGTCCGGTTGTGCAAAAAAGGGAGACTCGTGAGTCTCCCTTTTTTATTGCGCTGTGCGCGGGTCAGGTCCTTGGCTAAACTGCCTGTTCATTAGCCAATAAAGCTGCTCACCATGCTTCGTTTACTGTTCTGGATCGCCCTGATTGCCGCTGCGGTATGGTTCTGGCGCAAGTTCAAGGCTTCGACTTCCGCGCCCAGGTCCTCCGCCGAGCTGGATGCTGCGCCCATGGTCCGCTGCGCGCATTGCGGCGTTCACCTGCCCCGCGACCGCGCGCTGAGCCTTCAACAACAGTGGTATTGCAGCCAGGCTCACCTTGAGCAAGGCCCGGGCTCAAGTGGTCGCTGAGACGTCCAGTCCCGGCGGCAAACAGGCCCAGCGACTGCTGCGTCTTTATCATCTCTACCGTTTAAGCGTCGGCATCACCCTGGTGCTGTTGATCTCCAGCAACATGGACAACCAGTTGCTGGCCTTCGCCAAGGACGACCTGCTGCGCAGTGGCAGTTGGTTGTATCTGGTGCTGAACATCCTGCTGGTGGTCTTCTGGGAGAACACCCGACGGCCGGCCCAGCTTTTCAGCCTCGCCCTGGTCGACGTCCTGCTGCTGTGCGGCTTGTTCTACGCCGCAGGCGGTTTGGCGAGCGCTATCGGCAACCTGCTCATCGTCTCGGTGGCCATCAGCAACACCTTGTTGCGCGGGCGTATCGGCCTGCTGATCGCGGCGGTTGCTGCCCTTGGCATCATCGGCTTCAGTTTCCTCCTGAGCTTCAGTCACCCCATCAGCCCCAGCGACTACCTGCAAGTCGGCACCCTCGGCGCGCTGTGTTTTGCCGCGGCATTGCTGGTGCAAGGCCTGATCAATCGACTGGAAGTCAGCGAACACCTCGCCCAGCAGCGCGCCAGTGAAGTGGTTGGCCTGGAAGCGCTCAACGCATTGATCCTGCACCGCATGCGCACGGGCATTCTGGTGCTCGATGACCAGCGGCGGGTGCAACTGGCCAATCACAGCGCCTTGATCTTGCTGGGGCAGACAGACCTCGATGGTCAGTTGATCGACGACTATTCGCCGACATTGGTCGAACGCCTGCAGCTGTGGTTCAACAATCCGTCGTTGCGTCCGCAAAGCCTGAAAATCGCCGGCAATGGCCTGGAACTGCAACCCAGCTTCATTGCCCTGGACCAAAGCCCGAATCACCAGACCCTGGTGTTTCTCGAGGACCTTGCCCAGATCGCGCAACAAGCACAGCAACTGAAACTCGCCGCACTCGGTCGCCTGACGGCCGGCATTGCCCATGAAATCCGCAATCCACTGGGTGCCATTAGTCATGCCGCGCAGCTATTGCAGGAATCCGAGGAACTGAACGGCGCGGATCGGCGTCTGACGCAGATTATCCAAGACCACTCTCAGCGAATGAATCGGGTTATCGAAAACGTCCTGCAACTGTCCCGCCGCCAGCAAACCGTGCCGCAACGGCTTGATCTGAAGCCGTGGCTGGAGCACTTCGTCGCCGAAACCCGTGAAGGGGCGACCGAGCACCAGTTGATTCACCTGCATATCGGCCCGGGCGACTTCAAAACCCTGATGGACCCGAATCAGCTGACCCAGATTCTCGACAATCTGTTGCGCAATGCCTGGCGCCATAGCGCGCTGAATCACGACCTGGCGCAGGTCTGGCTCGAGTTGTTTGTCGAGCCCGACAGCCAGTTGCCGACGCTTGAGGTCAGGGACAACGGCCCAGGCGTGGCGCCGGACCAACAGACGCATTTGTTCGAACCCTTCTTCACCACCAGTAGCCAGGGCACAGGCCTGGGGCTTTATCTGTCCCGTGAGCTGTGCGAAAGCAACCAGGCCCGCCTAGACTTCAATCCACGCCAAGGCGGCGGCTGCTTTCGCATCACTTTTGCTCACGGACGGAAACAAAGTTGAACATGAGCCCACGGCCAAAAGTCCTGATCGTCGACGACGAACCGGATATCCGCGAACTCCTGGAAATCACCCTGGGACGGATGAAACTCGATACCTACAGTGCCCGCAACCTTGGCGAAGCCCAGGCCTTGTTGACGCGGGAGACATTCGACCTGTGCCTGACCGACATGCGCCTGCCCGACGGCACCGGTCTTGAGCTGGTGCAATACATCCAGCAACGTTACTCGCAAGTGCCGGTGGCGATGATCACCGCCTATGGCAGCCTCGAAACGGCGATCAACGCCCTCAAGGCAGGCGCCTTCGACTTCCTGACCAAACCGGTCGACCTGACACGCCTGCGCGAACTGGTCACCAGCGCCCTGCGCCTGACGGCTCCGGGCGGCGCCAGTACGGCGATCGATCGCCGGTTGCTGGGCGATTCACTGCCGATGCGCGACCTGCGCAAACAAATCGACAAACTCGCCCGCAGCCAGGCGCCGGTCTATATCAGCGGCGAATCCGGCAGCGGCAAGGAATTGGTCGCCCGGCTGATTCACGAGCAAGGCCCGCGTGCCGCTCAACCGTTCGTCCCGGTCAATTGTGGGGCGATTCCGTCGGAATTGATGGAAAGCGAATTCTTCGGCCATCGCAAAGGCAGTTTCAGTGGTGCCATCGAAGACAAACCCGGGCTGTTTCAAGCGGCCCATGGCGGCACGCTGTTTCTCGACGAAGTGGCTGATTTGCCCTTGGCGATGCAGGTCAAACTGCTGCGGGCCATTCAGGAGAAAGCCATTCGCAGCGTCGGCGGTCAGCAAGAGGTGGTGGTCGACGTGCGCATCCTGTGCGCCACCCACAAAGACCTCGACGCCGAAGTCAGCGCCGAACGCTTTCGCCAGGATTTGTACTATCGGTTGAACGTGATCGAACTCCGCGTTCCGCCTCTGCGCGAGCGCCGTGACGACATCGAGCCGCTGGCCAGCCATGTGCTCAAGCGGCTGGCCGCCGGTAGTGGCCAACCCGCGGCAAAACTCCACCCGCTCGCCCTCGATGCGCTGAAAAGTTACCGCTTTCCGGGCAACGTGCGGGAGCTGGAGAACGTGCTGGAGCGGGCTTACACCCTGTGCGAGAACAAACAGATCGAAGCCAGCGACCTGCGACTGGCCGAAGGTAACTGCACGGCAGAGAACGGCGCGCCGGACCTGACGCAGATCGACAACCTGGAAGACTATCTGGAAAACGTCGAACGCAAACTCATCCTCCAGGCATTGGAGGAAACCCGCTGGAACCGCACGGCGGCGGCTCAGCGGTTGAATTTGTCGTTCAGGTCGATGCGTTATCGGCTCAAGAAATTGGGGTTGGATTGAGGGCCTCTTCGCGGGCAAGCCTCGCTCCTACAAGGGTTGTGTCGTCGCAAATGTATTGATCGACTCAAACCTGTGGGAGCGAGGCTTGCCCGCGAAAGCGATCTGGCAGGCAATAAAAAATCTTGCCGTCAGATCCGCCCGGTCGGCGCATACGGCGCCGGATCGATAATCGGCGCTCGCCCCAGCATCACATCCACGAACAACTGGCACGACGCCGGCGCCAGCACCAGCCCGTTACGGTAATGCCCGCAATTGAGCCAGAGCCCTTCGAACCCCGGCACTCGGCCAATATAGGGAATCCCCTCCGGCGAGCCCGGTCGCAGTCCAGCCCAATGCCCCACCACTTCGGCATCCGCCAGCGCTGGAATCAGTTCCACCGCCGATGCTTTCAGGCTCTCCAGCGCCGAATCGGTCGGCGTCTTGTCGTAGCCTTCATGTTCCAGCGTACTGCCAATCAGAATGTGCCCGTCGCGCCGGGGAATCGCGTAACGCCCCTTGGCCAGCACCATGCTCGGCAGGAAGTCCGCCGCGCACTTGTACAAAATCATCTGCCCTTTGACCGGCTCGACCGGCAGCTCCAGGTCCAGACTCTTGAGCAAGTCACCGCTCCAGGCGCCCGCCGTCAGGACGACCTGATCACCGTGAACAGGGCCCGCCGAGGTCTGCACGCCGACGACTCTGTCGCCTTCACGAACAAACCCGCTGACTTCACACTGCTCACGAATCGTCACGTTCGGCAGCGCCAGCAACGCAGCCTTGAGGGATTTCACCAGGCGCGGATTACGCACGTTGGCCACATCGGCCATGTAGATCGCCCGGGAAAATCCGGCGCCCAACACCGGTACGGCATCATGTGCCGCCGAGATATCCACCGCCCGCAGCGGACGGTTTTCCCGCTTCGCCCAGGCCAGCGCCTCGGCCTCGTCATCCAGATCCAGCCAGTACAGGCCGGTAGTGTGCACTTCAGGATCAACCCCGGTCGCGGCGAACAGTCGCTCACCGAGCTGTGGATAAAAATCCTGGGACCAATGCGCCAGCGCGGTGACGGCCGGGCTGTAGCGCCACGGATAGAGCGGCGAAACAATCCCGCCACCAGCCCATGACGATTCCTGACCCACGTTCGAACGATCCAGCAACACGACACTTTGCACTTCGGACGCGAGATTGAACGCCGTCAGCAGCCCAATCACGCCGCCGCCGACAATCACCACTTGCTGTTGCCTGCTCATGTTCTGATCCAACCGATAAATAGACAGAGGGCGCAAAAAGGCGCCCGAAAAAGAAACTCAGCGACCCCAGCAGTCTTTGGTGACGAGCCCGGACGTCGCATTGACCATACTTCTGACGCCGGTGTTGGTGAGGGTGAAATCCCCGCACTTGTCGGTCGCCATCGCAGCGCCGGTCTTGCGCGTTGCTGTCAGCAGGAAGGTTTGATCGGTCAGGGTCGGGGTGATGGTGTAAAAGTCGTTGCCGGCGCTCAGTCCGGTGGCTGCGGTATAGACGTTGTTCTTCGAGTAGAACCGCTCAAGAATTTGCGCCTGCTCGGAGAGCAACCCGGCCACTTCGGTGCGGCGACCCTTTTTCACGTACTCCGTGAGGCTTGGGGCGGCAATGGTCATGACGATACCGATGATCGCAATCACGATCATGATTTCGATCAGGGTAAAACCTCGGTTGGATCTGCGCATTCCTAAACTCTCACTTACTGTATTTGTCGCCACATGATGCGACGGCTGCCGCCGCCGGATTTTTCCACCAGGGTGCTGATGCCGCCACTGGAATCGTTCACGATCTTGCGGGTCGCGCCGTTGACGATGGCGTTCAGGGTCGGGATGCCGCCGGTGAAAATCACGCCGCTGGACACCGTGTCCGTGCTGTCGACCGTCCCGTCGTTATTGGTGTCGAGCACCGCGTAGTTGAGCATCTTACCGCTGAACGCCTCCAGTTCGACCAGTTTGCCGGTGCCGAAGCTGGCACATGGGTCAGTGGTGTCCACACTCGCCGTGGTAAAAACGATCCGCCCCAGCACCAGATTGGCCTGATTGATCACCCGTTCGCCCGTCAACACGCTGTTGTACACCAGCGGCAAGTACCAGCCCTTTTCCCCCGGATAGGTCACGTCGTTCTGGCTGGTGGTGATGAATTGCCCGGTACTGCCCGAGAACACGCCGGTCACCGCTTGCGCCTGCAAACTGGACACGGTGATCTGACCCGCGCCGCCTTCCGCATCCCACACGGCGTAGAACGCCTGCAAATCCTTGTTGGTCTTGTCGGCTGTCTCGTTGAATTTGCCGGTGCCGAAAAATACTTCCTTGCCGCCCAGTGAATTGTCCGCCAGCAGCGGCTGCACGGTAATCGGCTGAGTGGCGCCACCCGCCGTGGTAAATAGCGGTTTACCGGCAAACGCCACGCCCCAGGTGTCGGGGGCCGTTGCGCTCAAATCGAACTTCCATAACCGCCCTTTCAAGTCGCCACCATAGGCGGCCTGCACCACATTCTGCGAGTTGACCCGCAGCTTCACCGACGACAGACCGTTGGTGGTGTCGGTGCTGTCGACCACGATTTTCTTGATCAACGAGCCGTCACGAACATCCACCACGTACAACGCCGCCACCCCGGAGTTGCTGCCATAGCCGTTGGAAATGAACGCAGCCCAGCGACCGTCGGCCAAGCGTGCCACTTCCGGTCGTGCATAGGCATAACCCAGATCATTGAAAACGTTCGCGGGGTTCGGCGTGGCCGGCGCACTGAATTCCCACAGCGCCTTGAACACGTTGCCCGCCGATGCATCGAACAGCTGTAACGCATAAAAAGTCCTGCCGCCGGCCCCGGTTCCGCCAATGGCCAGGGTTTTCCAGGCGCTGCCGAACTGGGCATCGAACACCCCGAGCTGACCGTCGACCAGAAACTTGTGGCTCACACCGTTGATGTAGGTCGGGTCGGCGATGTAGCGCAACGATGGCAACACGCTGGAAGGCATGTAGGCATAACGCCGGGCGCCATTGGCCGAGTTGATGACATTCACAAAGCCGTCGTTGGCATTCACCACCAGACTGGCGCTCATGGTGGAGGCCTTGGTGGTCAGGTAGGTGCTGTAGGTGGTGTCGCCCACCAGATCGGAGGCGGTTTTGTCCGTGGGTGACGCCAGCACAAGGGGCGAATTGATGATGTCGCCGAGCAGCACGCTGCGCACCTTGAGCCCGGCTTTGTTGGTGCCCTTGCTCCATTCCACCAGATCGCTGCCGGTGATGCCGGTCGGCAAGCCTTGGCTGAGGGAGGTCTGCTGCGCCGGGGAGAAACTGGCATAGGCCAAAGTGACGGCAGCGTTGGTCAGGGTGTTCCAGGACTGGTAAGTCGGCGCTGTGGCACCGGGAACGATGGTGGTGTCGGTGGTCCACAGCGCTGCAGTGGTGTTCACCGCACCGGCCGTGGTGAAGCCGAAGGATTTGATGGTGCCGCGCCAGTCCTTCGGGTCATAACTGGTCTGGAAGTAACTTGAATTGCTGGCCAGGGTGGTGCCGCTGGTGACGCCGCTACCGCCGGAACCAGCCTTGGAGGTGATGTCGCTCAGCGCCGAGGACAATGCACTGTTGAGCCCGGCGCTGTCGGTCGCCTGATAGTACTTGCCCTGTCCGTAGCTGGCCGCGTCCGACAACATCTGGTTCGCGGCGGTAAAGCCCACGGTGTAGGTGTTGATGTTCTGCTTCGGGAAGTCTACGGCGTTCCAGCTTTTGCCTGCCGCGTCGGTGCCTGTGGAGCGCATGTCGATGTCGAAGGCGAACTTGGCGATGTCATCCAGGTAAAGAGTGTCGCCTTCTCCATCGCCGTTGAGGTTGTTGCCATCATTGTTCACGCCGTCCCAGTTCGGGAGCCGGCCGGTGCCCAATGGATCGTTGGTCGGGAAGGTCCGGTCGTACGTCGGCAAGCCATCGGTAATCACCACGCCGTAGTTCTTCTGGCAGCGGTACTGGATCGGGCTGGTATACGTCGCTGGGGTCGAGTTGTAGTACGGCGTCAGCCCGCGGAAATAGCGGCTGATTTCGTAGTAGGTCTCTGCCAGCGGCGTGTTGGCCACGGCACTCAATCCGTTGATTGAGGCAATCAGATTGTTGTAGTTGGTATCGGCCTGGGCTTGGGAAACACTGCCGCTCACCTGAGACAGATCGCTGATCGAACGGGCGATAAAGCCGCCGTTCCCGGAGTTGTTGCTGTTGGCCGGATTGAACGTCGCAAGGCCGATGCGCAACGCCCGGTTGCTGGCCACCAATGCCGTGGACACGTTGCGCGCCACGTTCATGCGGTAATCGTTGGGGATCGAGCCATTGGTGAAGTCACGGTTGCTGCCATTCGCCAGCCCCACCAGGTACGACAGATAATCGTCGGTGTACCGGGTATTTTCGCCTCCGACCGGGTCCGGCAATTTAAGGCACAGCGGCGCCAGGCTGTTGTTGTAAAACGCGTAGGCCCCACCGGAGCAACCGGACTGCGCAAGGCTGGAAAGGAAGATCGAATCACCGATGATGTCGCTGCTGCTCAAGCACAGGCCCAGGAAAAAATTGCATTCCCTGGCCGGTGTGCGCCCCGTGACCGTCGGATCGAACCCGGGGGCATAGAGGATGCTGTTCATGCTCCCCGAATCGTCGATCAGCAAAATCACGTTCGGCACGACCGCTGCCGCGCTTAACAGCGGTGAATCTGACGGCGTGAACGCGTAAGCCGGTGCGGACAGGTAAAGCCCCAATACCACGCCGCAAATCAGCTGCCACACGCCACGGCGCCTTTCAGTACTTCGCATAAATACTCTCCACGACGCTGCGCGAGTTGCCCGCGATGCCAACGGCGGTCACCCGGTAAAGCGTCGCCGAGGTGTTGCTCGGCACATTCACGGCGTTGACCGTGGTGCCGATGTTCTGCACCCCGTAAAAGCCCCTGCCCGTGGCGATCCAGGTTACGCCGGAGGAGCCCGCGCCGGCAGCAGTGACCGTCACCGCGTCCGCCGGTGGTGTGCACTGGCTGCAGACCGGCAATGAATAGCTGTCCAGCTGCACCGCGCTTTCGCCCACACGTAACGCCGCTTCGGCGCCCTGGAACGACTGATTGCGCAAGCTCACGCTGCCGGCCATTTTTTCCTGCAGGGTGGCGTTCTGCATCGATGAAAGGCCGATCAACGTCAGCAACAGCAGGAACACCAGACTGACCAGCAACGCCATACCGCGCTGGGCTTGATACTTCATGGCAGCCCCCTTCATTGCAACCTGTTGCGCAAGGCGGCAACCACGTTGAACGTTTGATTGCGCACCCGATTGTTCGGGTCGGTGAGTGTCAGGCTCAGGCGGACGCTGCGAATTCGTGCGGGGTCGGACGGGTTAGGGCTGTAGCTGGACGCGGCGACGTCAGTGGCAGAATTGGCGAGGCCAAAGCTCACGCTGAAGGCACTGACGTTATCGATCAGCACAAACTGGGTCGGCGTGCCCGTACCAGAGCCCAACATGATTTTGTTGTTGCTGTAGCTGTAGATCAGACGCCGGATGGGAAACGCCAGAAACCCCGAGGCCGGTACCCTCGCACCCGTGTAGGCCGTCGCCGTGTTTCGACAGTCGGAGATCACTGTCCAGGCCGGCGCCCCGCTACTACCGCCGATATCCGCAGTTACCAGGGTCAGTTTGAGGTTGGCGTTATCCCAACTGATCGGCGTTATCTGACTGGCGTTGAAGTCGCCCGCGGTACTGGAGTCAGTGATCGTCCCCAGGCAGCCAAACATGCCGACCATGCGGATTTCCTGAATCATCTTGCTCAGCACGAAACGCGCATCTTCCTGCATGGCGGCGGCGGTGTTCTGGCTGACGTAGGTGTTCTTGGCAGCGATGAAAACCTGCACCACGCCCAGCACCACAATCAGGCTCAACGCGAGGGCAATCAACATTTCGATCAGCCCGAAACCTCTGTTGGACCGCCTCATGGTGTTGCCACCGGGTCGACCGTGGCGCGACTGGTCAGGACAAAGCTGCGACGCGAGTTGGCGGTATTGGCGGCGCGCGAGTCATCCCAGGTGATGGTGATGGTGTACACACGCTGGTTCAGCGTGACGGTGCCGGTGGCCGTCGCGCCGCCAAAATTGACGATATTGGTGGTGAAATCGAAGAGGTCCTGATCCCGGGCGACGTTCAGGTTGCCCGACGCCGGTGGCGTCACGGTGTAGTCGGCGCCGGAGTTGGCGCGGATACGGTCCATCATGTCGTAGGCGATAAAACTCGCCTGGCTGGTCATCCGCGAGCTGTCGGTGTATTTCAGCGCATTGAGCTGAATCGCCGCCGCGCCCAGCAGCCCCACGGTCAGAATCACCAACGCGACCAGCACCTCGATCAGCGTCATGCCCTCCTGTGCATGTTTGCTCCGTCCCCTCATCCGCAATTTCCACCCAGTAGAATTCGTCCGTTCAAACACACATTCAGCGTCCTGCTTTGCGCCCCCAATACATAGCTGATCGCAACGGGTGTGGACGGCGCCGACAAACCACCCAGGTTGTTGAAATCGATGGCGGTCACTCCTGAGGGTAGCGTCAGAGTCGCGCCGCTGCTCATCGCTGGAACAACCCGCAATACATTGGCCGGCGTGTTCGTACTGTCATAGACCGCCAACTCACCGGTCCAGACGCTGCCACCCGCGGTTGGACGAAGCCGGATGGCGACGCCCCGGTCGATGGCCTCAAGTCGTGCGAAGTTGAGTCCGCGTTGCAGGTCGCCGATTTCGGTGTCGGCCTTGGTGCCTTGCACCGACCGGGTAAATGCCGGCACGGCCAGGGTGATCAGGATCAGGAAAACCGCGAGCGAGACCAACAGCTCGATCAGCGTGAAACCTTTTGTACGATGATCCATCGGTGCCCTCCGTTGCCGTCGGCTATACCTGCTTCTACACGCTAGAACATTCGACCGACCGGCGTGCGGTTGATTTGCCCTTACTCGCGCACGGATTGCGCGGGCCGCAGCACTCCAGGGAGGGAGATGACATGCATCAGCGAGGTTTCAGCCTGATCGAACTGCTTATGGGACTGACAATTGCCGGGATTGTTCTGCTGTTGGTCAGTCCGGCGTTCGCGGCCCTTACAGAATCGAATCATCGAGAGGAGGCGGCGAAGTCTCTTGCCGGTGGTATTCGCAGCGCCAGGAGCGAAGCGATAACGCGCAATCAGCCTACCGTCATTCACGGAATAAACGACGACTGGAGCCAAGGCTGGCGGATCATTCTGGACGTAAACGGCAAAGGGCAGGAAGACAGCAGTAATCCGATGCTGGTTGAGCACCAGAGCAGCACTCGGGTGCCGATTTTCGGCAATCAGCATATCCAGACTTCTGTACGTTTCAGTCATCTGGGGGAACCGCTGCACGGCGGTTTTCAATCGGGGACGTTACACATTTGCGTAGCCCACGAACCGGTGAGTCAGTTCCAGGTGGTGCTGGCCTCGAGCGGTCGCGTCAGCCTGCGCAGCAAAAAAACTGCACAGGCGTTATGCGAGAGAGGAAAAAACTCAGAGCAGCGAGCGGACCCGTAACTCTTTAGGCATGGAGAACGTGATGTTCTCCTCGCGACCGGCCAGTTCATCGGCGCCAGTAGCCCCCCAGGCCTGCAACTGCTGGATCACGCCACGCACCAGCACTTCAGGCGCAGAGGCGCCAGCGGTGATGCCGATACGCTCGACACCGTCGAACCAGCTCTTTTGCAGGTCTTCGGCGCCGTCGATCAGGTAGGCCGGGGTGGCCATGCGTTCGGCGAGTTCACGCAAGCGGTTGGAGTTGGAACTGTTCGGGCTGCCGACCACCAGCACCACGTCGCATTCGTCGGCCAGTTGCTTGACGGCGTCCTGACGGTTTTGCGTGGCGTAGCAGATGTCGTCCTTGCGCGGGCCACCGATCGCCGGGAAGCGTGCACGCAGAGCGTCGATCACGCGGCTGGTGTCGTCCATGGACAGGGTGGTCTGGGTCACGAACGCCAGTTTGTCGGGGTTGACCACCTGCAACGAGGCAACGTCTTTCTCGTCTTCAACCAGATAGATCGCGCCACCATTGCTGCCATCGTACTGGCCCATGGTGCCTTCGACCTCCGGGTGGCCGGCGTGGCCGATGAGGATGCATTCACGACCGTCACGGCTATAGCGCGCGACTTCGATGTGCACCTTGGTCACCAGCGGGCAGGTCGCGTCGAACACTTTCAGGCCACGGCCAGCGGCTTCGGTACGCACGGCCTGGGAAACGCCGTGGGCACTGAAGATCACGATGACGTCGTCCGGCACCTGATCCAGTTCTTCGACGAAGATCGCCCCGCGAGCACGCAGGTCTTCGACGACGAATTTGTTGTGGACCACTTCGTGGCGCACATAGATCGGCGGCCCGAAAACTTCCAGGGCGCGGTTGACGATTTCGATCGCCCGGTCCACACCGGCGCAGAAGCCACGGGGGTTGGCGAGTTTGATTTGCATGCTGTGCCTCGTGTCTTGCGCGCAAGAAGTTAGATCATTACAACCTGTAGGAGCGAAGCTTGCTCGCGAAAGCGGTATGTGATTCAACATTGATGTTGAATGTTATGAAGCCTTCGCGAGCAAGCTTCGCTCCTGCAATTGACCGAGTTCGGTCAGTTACAGCGATTTGACGTCGATGATCTCGACGTCAAACGTCAATGTCTTGCCAGCCAGCGGGTGGTTGAAGTCGATGGTCACTTGCTCGTCATCGAATTCCTTCACAACGCCCGGCAACTCAGTATTGGCCGCATCGTTGAAGATCACCAGCAAACCCGGCGACAGGTCCATGTCCTTGAACTGCGAACGCGGGATGATCTGCACGTTCTGCGGGTTCGGCTGGCCGAAAGCGTTTTCCGGCTGAATCGTCAGCGTGCGCTTGTCGCCGGCCTTGAAGCCGAACAGCGCTGCTTCGAAACCTGGCAACAGGTTGCCATCGCCGACCTTGAAGGTCGCCGGGGCTTTGTCGAAGGTGCTGTCGACCGTGTCGCCGTTCTCCAGGCGCAGTGCAAAGTGCAAAGTGACTTCCGTGTTCTGGCGGATGCGTTGCTCAGCCAATACCTGTTCAGTCATGAACGGCTTCTCCGGTTTTCTTGCTTTTAAACATATCCAGCGCAAGCATCACGGCACCGACGGTAATTGCACTGTCGGCGAAGTTGAACGCCGGGAAGTACCAGCGGTTCTGCCAATGCACCAGAATGAAATCGATCACATGGCCCAGGGCAATGCGGTCATACAGGTTACCCAGCGCCCCGCCCAGCACCAGCGCCAACGCGACGGCCAGCCAGGTTTCGTTGCGCCCCAGACGCTTGAGCCAGACCACCAGCACCGCACTCACCACAATGGCGATCAGGGCAAACAACCAGCGCTGCCAGCCTGAGCTGTCAGCCAGGAAGCTGAAGGCAGCGCCGGTGTTGTAGGCCAGGGTCCAACTGAACAGATCGGGAATGATCACGATCTGTTGGAACATTTCGAGCTTGTTTTCGAAGTAGAACTTGCTGGCCTGGTCGATGACCAGGACCAGCAAACTCAACCAGAGCCAGCTCAACCGTCCGAAACGGCCAACGGCATTAGGCATAGTGACGAACCTCGCCCGCGCCGCTGATGTTATCGACGCAACGACCGCAGATTTCCGGATGCTCCGGGTTCACGCCGACGTCTTCACGGCAGTGCCAGCAACGGGCGCACTTGGCGAAGGCCGACTTGACGATTTTCAACTTCAGGCCGCTGACTTCGGTGACTACTGCGTCCGCAGGTGCCTGAACAAAAGGCGCCACGCTGGCGGTCGAGGTGATCAGTACGAAGCGTAGTTCGTTGCTCAGCTGGGCCAGGTCGGCGCTCAGCGAGTCTTCGGCAAACAGCGTCACTTCGGCTTGCAGGTTGCCACCGACGGCCTTGGCCGCGCGCTGGATTTCCATTTCCTTGTTGACCGCGACCTTCACCGCCATGATCCGCTCCCAGTAGGCGCGGCCCAGTTCGACGTTGTCCGGCAGTTCGGTCAGACCTTCGTACCAGGTGTTGAGCATCACCGATTCGTTGCGCTCGCCCGGCAGGTATTCCCACAGCTCGTCGGCAGTGAAAGCGAGGATCGGTGCGATCCAGCGCACCAGCGCTTCGGAGATGTGGTACAGCGCGGTTTGCGCCGAACGGCGTGCCTTGCTGTTGGCGCCAGTGGTGTACTGACGGTCCTTGATGATGTCGAGGTAGAAACCGCCCAGCTCCTGCACGCAGAAGTTGTGGATCTTGGAGTAGACGTTCCAGAAACGGTATTCGCCGTAGTGCTCTTGCAACTCGCGTTGCAGCAGCAGGGTACGATCCACGGCCCAACGGTCCAGCGCGAGCATTTCTTCGGCCGGCAGGATGTCGGTGGCCGGGTTGAAACCGGTCAGGTTGGAGAGCAGGAAGCGCGCGGTGTTACGGATACGCCGGTAGGCGTCCGCACTGCGTTGCAGGATCTGCTCGGAAACCGCCATTTCACCCGAGTAATCGGTGGAAGCCACCCACAGACGCATGATGTCGGCGCCGAGGGTGTCGTTGACTTTTTGCGGCGCGATCACGTTGCCCAGGGACTTGGACATCTTGCGGCCGGACTCATCCACGGTGAAGCCGTGGGTCAGCAGCTCGCGGTACGGCGCGTGGTTGTCGATGGCGCAACCGGTCAGCAAGGACGAGTGGAACCAGCCACGGTGTTGGTCCGAGCCTTCCAGATACAGGTCGGCACGCGGGCCGGTTTCGTGGCCCATCGGGTGCGAACCGCGCAGGACGTGCCAGTGCGTGGTGCCCGAGTCGAACCAGACGTCCAGGGTGTCACTGATCTTGTCGTACTGCGGCGCTTCGTCTCCGAGCAACTCGGCGGCGTCCATCTTGAACCAGGCTTCGATGCCTTCGACTTCGACGCGCTTGGCGACTTCTTCCATCAGCTCGGCGGTACGTGGGTGCAGCTCGCCGCTTTCCTTGTTCAGGAAGAACGGGATCGGCACGCCCCAGTTGCGCTGACGGGAGATGCACCAGTCCGGACGGTTGGCGATCATCGAGTGCAGGCGCGCCTGGCCCCAGGCCGGAACGAACTGAGTCTCTTCGATGGCTTTGAGCGCGCGCTTGCGCAGGGTGTCGCCGCTGACAGGCTCTTTGTCCATGCCGATGAACCACTGCGCGGTGGCGCGGTAGATCAGCGGGGTCTTGTGACGCCAGCAGTGCATGTAGCTGTGTTCGATGATGGTGGTGTGCAGCAGCGCACCGACTTCGGTCAGCTTGTCGACGATGGCCGGGTTGGCCTTCCAGATGAACTGGCCGCCGAAGAACTCCAGCGACGGCACGTAAACGCCGTTGCTCTGTACCGGGTTGAGGATGTCGTCGTTGACCATGCCGTATTTCTTGCAGGTCACGAAGTCGTCCACGCCGTAGGCCGGAGCGGAGTGAACCACGCCGGTGCCAGCGCCCAGTTCAACGTAGTCGGCCAGGTAAACCGGCGACAGACGATCGTAGAACGGGTGACGGAAGTTGATCAGTTCCAGTTCTTTACCGGTGGTGGTCGCGATGACCGAGCCTTCCAGGCTGTAACGGGCCAGGCACGACTCGACCAGCTCTTCAGCCAGCACCAGCAGTTTGTCGCCGACGTCGACCAGGGCGTAGTTGAATTCCGGGTGAACGTTCAGCGCCTGGTTGGCCGGGATGGTCCACGGGGTGGTGGTCCAGATCACGATCGAGGCAGGTTTGGCCAGGGACGCCAGACCGAAAGCGGCAGCCAGCTTGGCTTCGTCGGCAATCGGGAACGCCACGTCGATGGTCGAGGACTTTTTGTTTTCGTATTCGACTTCCGCTTCAGCCAGGGCTGAACCGCAGTCGAAGCACCAGTTCACGGGCTTCAGGCCCTTGAACACGAAACCGCCCTTGACGATTTCGGCCAAAGCGCGGATTTCACCGGCTTCGTTCTTGAAATCCATGGTCTTGTACGGGTTGGCGAAATCGCCCAGCACGCCCAGACGGATGAATTCGGATTTCTGCCCTTCGATCTGCTCGGTGGCGTAGGCACGGCACAGTTCGCGGGTCTTGTCCGCGCCCAGGTTTTTACCGTGGGTCACTTCGACTTTGTGCTCGATCGGCAGGCCGTGGCAGTCCCAGCCCGGAACATAAGGCGCGTCGAAACCCGACAGGGTTTTCGAGCGGATGATCATGTCCTTGAGAATCTTGTTCAACGCATGACCGATGTGGATCGTGCCGTTGGCGTACGGAGGACCGTCGTGCAGAACGAACTTCGGACGATCCTTGCCAATCTCGCGCAACTTACCGTACAGGCCAATGCTGTCCCAGCGCTGCAGAATCTGCGGTTCGCGCTGAGGCAGGCCGGCCTTCATTGGGAAGGCGGTGTCCGGAAGGTTTAGCGTGGCTTTATAGTCGGTCATTTAAGGCTCTTCATTAGCGATTGGCGCTAGGTGCGACAGGGCACGGGCGGCGGCAACATCCGCATTGATCGCCGTCTTAAGCGCCTCCAGAGAGGCGAAACGCTGCTCTTCACGCAGCTTGTGGTGGAAAACCACCGTCAAACGCCGGTCATACAGATCGCCGGCAAAATCTAAAAGGTGTACTTCGAGGTGGGCTTTGCCATCCCCTTGAACCGTGGGCCGCACGCCGATATTGGCGACGCCTGGCCAGGTCTTGCCGTCGATGTCGACATTGACCAGGTAGACCCCGGTCAGCGGCACACGGCGACGCTTGAGTTGAATGTTGGCGGTTGGCGTACCCAGTTGGCGCGCCAGCTTCTGGCCATGCAGGACCCGCCCGGTGATCTGGAACGGGCGCCCGAGCAACCGCTCGGCCAAGGCAAAGTCGGCAGCAGCCAATGCATTACGCACTTGGGTGCTGCTGACACGAATGCCGTCCAGCTCGACGGTTTGCGCCGCTTCGACGGTAAAACCGTGAACGATGCCGGCCTGTTGCAGGAAATCGAAATCCCCTACCCGATCACAGCCGAACCGGAAGTCGTCACCGACCTCCAGGTGCTGCACGCCGAGGCCGTCGACCAGAATGGTTTCGACGAACTCACTGGCGCTGAGCTTGCTCAGACGATGATTGAAGGCCAGGCACAGGACTCGGTCGACACCTTCGTCGGCCAGAAGCTGCAGTTTGTCCCGCAGCCGGGCCAGACGGGCCGGGGCCGTGTCCGGGGCGAAGAATTCTCGCGGCTGCGGCTCGAAAATCACCACGCAGCTGGGCACGCCCAACTCGATAGCGCGCTCACGCAGCCTCGCCAGGATAGCCTGGTGGCCACGGTGAACACCGTCAAAGTTGCCAATAGTGGCGACACAGCCCCGATGCTGGGGGCGCAGGTTGTGGAGGCCTCGAACCAGCTGCATAACGCGCTTCTTGCTCATAAAGTGGTCGATTATAACCACACCCGGCGGCCGACGACAGGCAACACCGTAACCCAAAGTAATCGAGCCGACAAAACTGCCGGTTCGCCCATGTTTATCGAGGCCAAAGCCTCAGCTCAACGCCTTGCGATTGAAGTCGCGCAAACGAAAGCCCATCAACAGCAGCATGCCGAAATAAGCGACCACGCCGGCAGCGACCAATGCGCCCAGGCGCAGGAACCGCTCCAGCATATGCCCCTGATCCCAGGCTGGCATGAAATGCATCCCGGCCAGCAGCACAGCCGACATCACCAACACCGCAATCACAAGCTTGGCGCCGAACTTGGCCCAGCCCGGTTGCGGCTGATACATCTGCTGCTTGCGCAGCTGATAAAACAATAGCCCGGCGTTGATGCAGGCACCGATGCTGATGGCCAAGGCCAGACCGGCGTGAGCCAGCGGACCGATCAGCACCAGGTTGAACAACTGGGTAACGATCAGGGTGAAAATCGCGATTTTTACCGGAGTGCGGATGTTTTGTTGCGCATAGAAGCCTGGCGCCAGCACTTTGATCACGATAATCCCGAGCAAACCGACGGAATAGGCGATCAGCGCCCGCTGGGTCATGGAAGCATCAAACGCACTGAATTGCCCGTACTGGAACAGCGAAACGGTCAGCGGCTCGGCCAGAATCCCCAGTGCCAGCGAACACGGCAACACCAGCACGAAGCATAGGCGCAGGCCCCAATCGAGGATGCGCGAGTATTCCTGACGATCCTTGCTGGCGTAGGTCTTGGCCAACGTCGGCAGCAGAATAGTGCCCAATGCCACGCCCAGCACGCCGGACGGTAATTCCATCAGGCGGTCGGCGTAATACATCCACGACACGGAGCCGGCGACCAGGAACGAGGCGAATATGGTGTTGATGATCAGCGAAATCTGGCTCACGGACACACCGAGAATCGCTGGCAGCATCTGCTTCATCACCCGCCAGACGCCGCTGTCGCGCAGATTCAGGCGTGGCAGCACGAGCATGCCGATCTTTTTCAGGTGCGGCAGCTGATAGAGCAATTGCGCCAGGCCACCCACCAGCACCGCCCAGCCCAGGGCCATGACGGGAGGATCGAAGTACGGCGTCAGGAACACCGAAAAGATAATCATGCTGACGTTGAGCAAGGTCGGCACGAAGGCCGGCACGGAGAAGCGGTTGTACGTATTGAGGATCGCACCGGCCAATGAAGACAGGGAGATCAGCAATATATAAGGAAAAGTCACCCGCAACAGGTTGGAGGTCAGCTCGAATTTTTCCGGGGTGTCGGTAAAACCTGGCGCTGTGGCCCAGATGACCCACGGCGCAGCGAGAATGCCCAGCGCGGTGACCAAGGCCAGCACCAGCGTCAGCAGGCCGGAAACGTAAGCAATGAAGGTTCGCGTCGCCTCTTCGCCCTTCTGGCTTTTATATTCGGCAAGAATCGGCACGAATGCCTGGGAAAAAGCCCCTTCGGCGAAGATTCTTCGCAACAGATTGGGCAGTTTGAAGGCGATGAAGAATGCGTCAGTCGCCATCCCGGCGCCAAATGTGCGTGCGATGAGGGTGTCACGAACGAACCCTAGAACCCGGGAAAGCATCGTGATAGAGCTGACGGCGGCCAACGATTTGAGCAGATTCATTGAAAGAGTTTGTGCCTGTCGATAAACAGCAGGCGAACAAAGCGCCTACTTATGCGATACTCCGCGCCGCAGCAGCACAGAGCCAAAGCTCGCGAGTTTACAGGTCAAGCGCCGGAAATAAATATCCCGCCTCTTTATACCTACCACTTAGCGGAACGTCTCAACCGCCCTTGACAAGACATCAACTCATCGGCATGATTCGCGGCCTATTTTGTTTGCTATTTCCTAAAAAGTCTTTCGAGGAGCTCGACGGTGGCCAACACACCTTCCGCCAAAAAACGTGCAAAACAGGCTGAGAAGCGTCGCAGCCACAACGCCAGCCTGCGTTCCATGGTTCGTACCTACATCAAGAATGTAGTTAAGGCCATCGACGCAAAAGACGCTGAAAAAGCTCAAGCAGCTTACGTTCTGGCTGTGCCAGTTATCGACCGTATGGCCGATAAAGGCATCATCCACAAGAACAAGGCAGCTCGTCATAAGAGCCGCCTGAACGGTCACGTCAAGGCTCTGAACCTTGCTGTTGCCGCATAAGCGATAAGCTTGTTGAAAAACCGACCCCAGGGTCGGTTTTTTATTGCCTGCGATTTGGTAACCGCGACGCAAAAAAAATGTGGGAGATTCTATGTTGCAGGGGAACCCTGCTGCCTCAAATTCGGCTGGTATTCGCTCTGGTTTTTCATGAGCGCGAATGCCACCCGGCACAGCTTGCGAGCGAGGATGACCAGGGCTTGGGTTTTGGCCAGGCCTCTGGCCAGATAGGATTCATAGAACGGTTTCCAGGTGAGAGACCTGCAAGCCGCCATTGCCGCGTTGTGAGCCAGACGCCGTAACTCTGTATCGCCTTTTTTGCTCAGGCGACGGGGGCTGTTCTTTTTCCCGGAGTCTTTGGGCCTCAAGTCCATTCCCAAAAAGGCAATGAACGCATCGCCGCTGGCGAAGTGGCCGCGCATGAAAGCGGTCGCCAAGCCGATAGCCGTCAGATCACCAATCCCCTCAATGGCTTTGCAGCGCTTGATGTTTTCGGTAATGCCGGCCCTTTTACTGACTTTGAACAGTAACTTCTGAATGGCCTGTTCAGATTGTTTGAGGGACTTCAACAGCCGGGCCAGCTCATCGTTCAAGAGCAGTTCGCTCGACCAGCTCAGCGTGAGACTCACACGCAAGTTGACCAGTTCTGCGCGTCGATGCAGCAGACTTTTCAACACCTTGTAGTCCTGCGGAGGTGGACTCCAGACGCGCAGCCGCTGCTGTTCACTGCTCAGGTAACGCGCCAGAAGGCGCGCGTCACAAGGGTCGGTTTTCGCCCGCTGGCCAATGCTTTCGCGGTAATGGCTCAGCCGATAAGCATCCACCACGTAAACCCGGTGCCCCATTTCATGGGCCAGTTCAACCGTGTCCAAGTGGTAAATGCTGGTGGCTTCCAGGGCAATTGAGCTTTGCGCAGGCAGCATTTTGAGCCAACGGCCAAGAGCCTCACGGTCGTTGTTGATGTGTTGAGTGGTTTTCAGGTCTTCGCGGTAAGCCACGATTTCGGCCTTGGCCACATCGATACCAATCACCGTTGGTGAAGTAAGGATTGTCATGACGAATCCTCGGAGCTAGGGTTTAGGTGCTTGTCGGGGTTTACCCTTGCGCTGGCTTGCCTCTATCGTCGGTTGTACCGATGAATTCCTTATCGGCGCTTTGGGTAGAAAGGGCGGGACGAGAAGTCTCCCACGGTCCGTACTGGCAAGAGTCGGAATCGAGCTTTTAGTCCCGCCCACCCCTTCAAGTCTAAACATACAAGCGGGCTTGCTCGCGAATGCGGTGCATCAGTCGACATCCATGTCGACTGACATTCCCTCTTCGCGAGCAAGCCCGCCCCCACATTTTGGATCTTTGTTAGTTTATTGAGCGTGCGTCCACGGCAGAATCGGGATGGCGGTGACCGCATTTTGCGGGCTGCCTTCGATCAAGCGATCGCTATAGACCAGGTACACCAGCGTATTACGCTTCTTGTCGAGGAAGCGCACCACCTGCATGGTCTTGAACACCAGCGACGTGCGCTCCTTGAACACCTCGTCACCATCCTTCAGCTCACCCTTGAAGCTGATCGGGCCTACCTGACGGCACGCAATCGACGCTTCGGCGCGATCTTCAGCCAAGCCCAAACCGCCCTTCACGCCGCCTGTCTTGGCTCGCGACAGGTAGCAGGTCACGCCTTCGACTTTTGGATCATCAAACGCCTCTACGACGATACGGTCGTTCGGGCCGACGAATTTGAACACCGTCGATACCTGGCCAATCTCCTCGGCCGAGGCCAGCAGCGGCATTGCCAACAGCAGACCCAACAATCCTTTTGCCACACGCATTCAAATATTCCTTCAGACCAGGATCAGGTTATCGCGGTGAACCAGTTCCGGCTCCGCCATGTAACCCAACAGACCGACAATCGCCTCAGACGACTGACCGATGATTTTTTGTGCTTCCAGCGCGCTGTAGTTGGCCAGGCCGCGGGCGATCTCACGACCGTCCGGCGCCACGCACACCACCATTTCGCCACGGCGAAAACTGCCCTGAACCAGCTTGACGCCAACCGGCAGCAAACTTTTGTTGCCCTGGGACAGTGCCGTCACAGCACCCGCATCCAGCACCAGCGTGCCGCGGGTTTGCAGGTGCCCGGCCAGCCATTGCTTGCGCGCCGCCAGCATGCCGCGCTCAGGCGACAACAGGGTGCCGATGCGCTCGCCCGCCTTCAGACGATCCAGCACGCGCTCAATGCGCCCGCCGACGATGATGGTGTGCGCACCAGAACGCGCTGCCAGGCGCGCAGCGCGCAATTTGGTCTGCATGCCGCCACGACCCAACGCACCACCGGTACCGCCAGCGACAGCATCCAGCGCCGGATCATCGGCGCGCGCTTCGTAAATCAGGTTCGCATCAGGGTTGTTGCGCGGGTCAGCGTCGAACATGCCATCGCGATCGGTGAGGATCACCAGCAAGTCAGCCTCGACCAGGTTGGCCACCAGTGCCGCCAGGGTGTCGTTGTCGCCGAACCGGATCTCATCAGTGACCACGGTGTCGTTTTCGTTGATCACCGGGATCACTTTCAACTCGACCAGCGCACGCAAAGTGCTGCGGGCGTTCAGGTAGCGTTTGCGGTCAGACAAGTCGTCGTGAGTCAGGAGAATCTGCGCGGTATGCCGACCATGCTCGGCAAAGCTCGATTCCCAAGCCTGCACCAACCCCATCTGACCGATAGCAGCGGCCGCCTGGAGCTCATGCATCGCACTGGGTCGTACGCTCCAGCCCAGGCGACTCATCCCCGCCGCCACTGCCCCGGAAGACACCAGCACCAGTTCGACGCCAGCCTCATGCAAAGCCACCATCTGCTCGACCCAGACACTCATTGCCGCGCGATCCAGGCCTTTGCCGTCCGCCGTCAGCAAAGCGCTGCCGATCTTCACGACCCAACGCTGCGCACCTGTCACCTTGCTCCGCATCATCTTCAACCTTAGCTTGAGGACAGCGCGACCCAGCGCTGCCCGTGACGTTATGTGACTACCGATTTCCAGATACCAAAACGCCGCTCCAGGGAGCGGCGTTCAAGTTTATCGCAACAGATCAGTCACGCACGTAAATGATTTCCGGACCGTCTTCGTCATCCACATCTTCTTCGTCCCAATCATCGTCGCCGATGTCGTGAACCGACTTCACGCCGCTGCGACGCAGGGCACGCTGGTCATCCAGCGCTTGCAGCTGGGCACGGGCTTCATCTTCGATACGCTGATCGAGTTCGGCCAGCTCTTCTTTGTAGACAGGGTCGTTCGCCAGACGGTCAGCGCGATCTTCCATGTAACGCATGATGTCGTGGCACAGACGCTCGGTGCCCAGCTTGGAGATGGCGGAGATCACGTAGACCGGACCGGTCCATTCCAGGCGATCAACGATTTCCTTGACGCGAGCGTCATGCTCTTCTTCAAGGATCTGGTCGCACTTGTTCAGCACCAGCCAACGGTCACGCTCAGCCAGGGACGGGCTGAACTTGGTCAGCTCGCTGACGATCACTTCAGCGGCATCCGGGGCGCTGGCATCATCCAGCGGCGCCATGTCGACGAGGTGCAGCAGCAAACGGGTACGCGACAAGTGCTTGAGGAAGCGAATCCCCAGGCCCGCGCCATCGGAAGCACCTTCGATCAGACCCGGAATGTCCGCGACCACGAAGCTCTTCCAGCGATCGACGCTGACCACACCCAGGTTCGGCACCAGCGTGGTGAACGGGTAGTCGGCGACTTTCGGCTTGGCGGCCGATACCGAGCGAATGAAGGTACTTTTACCGGCGTTCGGCAAGCCCAGCAGGCCGACGTCAGCCAACACCTTCATTTCCAGCTTGAGGTCACGCGCCTCACCCGGTTTACCCGGAGTGGTCTGGCGTGGAGCACGGTTGGTACTGGATTTGAAACGGGTGTTGCCCAGACCGTGCCAGCCACCATGAGCCACCAGCAGTTTCTGGCCAGCCTTGGTCAGGTCGCCGATCACTTCCTGAGTAGCGGAATCGATGACGGTGGTGCCGACCGGAACACGCAGCACCAGCTCTTCACCTTTTTTACCGGTGCAGTCGGTGCTGCCGCCGTTGGAACCGCGCTCGGCATCGAAGTGCCGGGTGTAACGGTAGTCCACCAGGGTGTTGAGGTTTTCGTCGGCGATCATGTAGACCGAGCCGCCATCACCACCGTCACCGCCGTTCGGGCCGCCGTTTTCAATAAATTTCTCGCGACGGAAGCTCATGCAACCGTTGCCGCCGTCACCGGCCTTTACTCGAATAGATACTTCATCAACAAACTTCATAACAAAACGCCTCTCGTCATACGGACGAGCCGAAAAAATCCAGACATAAGACTCTTGCAAAAATGAGCGCAGCGACCTCAATCAACGACCGCAAATCCAGCGCTGGAGCCCATCACAAACAGCTTTGCAAGAGACTCACCCCACAAACGAAAAAGCCCCGTCGCGAGACAGGGCTTTTCCAGCATCTACGTAATTATGCCGCGACGACTGCAGTCTTCGGAACAATGCTTACGTAACGGCGATTGAAAGCGCCTTTTACTTCGAACTTGATCACGCCGTCGATTTTAGCGAACAGAGTGTGATCTTTACCCATGCCAACACCGTAACCGGCGTGGAATTGGGTGCCGCGCTGACGCACGATGATGTTGCCCGGAATGATAACCTGGCCGCCATACATCTTCACGCCAAGGCGTTTGGCTTCTGAGTCGCGACCGTTACGGGTACTACCACCAGCTTTTTTGTGTGCCATGAGTCAATTCTCCTAGTGAGGAATTAGGCTGAAATTAAGCCTGAATACCGGTGATTTTGATCTCGGTGTACCACTGGCGGTGGCCCATACGCTTCATGTGGTGCTTACGACGACGGAACTTGATGATGCGGACTTTATCGTGACGACCTTGGGAGATCACTTCAGCCACAACGGTAGCGCCAGCAACAACTGGAGCGCCGATGTTCACGTCATCGCCATTGGCGACCAACAGAACGCGATCAAAAGTAACGGATTCGCCGGTAGCGATTTCCAGTTTTTCGATCTTCAGGTATTCACCTGGGGCGACCTTGTATTGCTTGCCACCAGTAACAATTACTGCGTACGACATGGTATTTCTCCGATAATCCTGCTCACCCAGCTCTTTATAAGAAGAGGTATTGGCTGGCATGGCTGCATAAGGCTGGAAGGCCTGTTTGCAATTGCGTAAGGCAGGTGCTGCCCAGGAAGTTCAGGGTGCGCGATTGTACGCAAGCTGCCGGGGTGATGCAAGAGGCCGTCCATCGTGCCTTGACACCCGCCGACGTGGGTCCTAGCATGCCGCGCAACCCTTCTGGAGCAACTGTCGCTGATGCAACCCCAAGCTTTCTACCGCGCGGTGGCGGACGATTTTAGCGCCGTCGACGGCATCATCAAGAAGCAGCTGACTTCCCGAGTGCCGCTGGTATCGAAAATCGGCGATTACATTACCTCGGCTGGCGGTAAACGCCTGCGTCCTCTATTAGTGTTGCTGTGTGGCAAGGCCCTGGGTCGCGAAGGCGATGACCTGCGCCTGCTGGCCGCAACCATCGAGTTCCTGCACACCGCCACCCTGCTGCACGACGACGTGGTCGACATGTCCGGCATGCGCCGTGGCCGCTCGACCGCCAACGCCATGTGGGGCAACGCGCCGAGCGTGCTGGTGGGCGACTTCCTGTATTCGCGTTCCTTTGAAATGATGGTCGAACTGGGCTCCATGCCGGTGATGAAGATCCTTTCGCAGGCCACGCGCATCATCGCCGAAGGCGAAGTGTTGCAGTTGTCGAAGGTCCGTGACGCCAGCACCACCGAAGAAACCTACATGGAAGTCATCCGCGGCAAGACCGCGATGCTCTTCGAAGCCTCGACACACAGTGCTGCAGCGCTCTGCGAAGCGACATCGGAACAGGCAGAAGCCCTGCGTACGTTTGGCGATCATCTGGGCGTGGCCTTCCAACTGGTCGACGACCTGCTGGACTACAAGGGCGACGCGGAAACCCTGGGCAAGAACGTCGGTGACGATCTGGCCGAAGGCAAACCGACCCTGCCGCTGATCTACACCATGCGTGAAGGCACGCCGGAGCAGGCTGCCCTGGTGCGCAAGGCGATCCAGAAAGGCGGCATCGAAGACCTGGAAAGCATCCGCGAAGCCGTGGAAGCCTCCGGTTCGCTGGATTACACCGCAAATCTGGCCCGTGATTACGTGGCCCGCGCGATCAAATGCCTCGACGCGCTGCCAGCCAGCGAATACCGCGATGCATTGGTTGAATTGAGCGAATTTGCGGTCGCCCGTACGCACTGACACGCCCCCCCCCTGTAGGAGCAGAGCTTGCTCGCGAAGGCGATCTACCAGTCGGCACCCATCTGACTGATACATCGCCTTCGCGGGCAAGCCTCGCTCCTACAAATCATGCGTCGCCCCTCGCCCGCTAAAAACCCTATATAATGTGCGCTTTTTAGCGATCCTCAATCCAAGGAGCTTTAGTGAGCACGTTGCCACCCTGCCCAAAATGCAATTCCGAATACACCTATGAAGACGGCGCGCAGCTGATCTGCCCCGAGTGCGCCCACGAGTGGTCCGCCAGCGGCGAAGCCGAAGCGGCTTCCGATGACACCGTGAAAAAGGATTCGGTCGGCAACGTCCTGCAGGACGGCGACACCATTACCGTGATCAAGGACCTGAAGGTCAAAGGCACGTCACTGGTGGTCAAGGTCGGCACCAAGGTCAAGAACATCCGCCTGTGCGATGGCGATCACGACATCGACTGCAAGATCGACGGCATCGGCCCGATGAAGCTCAAATCCGAGTTCGTCAGAAAAGTCTGAATCTGCTGTCTTCCATCCCGCGCCCTGCGTGGGATGGCGCTTCACCCTCCCCGTTTTCCCCCAGCATTTCCTCGCAATAGCCAAACGCCAGCCGTTTTGACCTTACGCAATCTTTACCCGGAAAAAATCACAAACTACCAATAGGTCCTTGCTATTTGATGAATAAGAATTATTCTCATTGAAACCAATCAATGGAGATGAGACCCATGACTTATTTGATCGACGCCTGGCTGGACCGCCCGCACCCTTACCTCAGGATCCTGCATCGGGAAACCGGGGAAGTCTGTGCCGTACTTGAAGAAGAAGCCTTGAACGAGCTGCAGGATCAGGGTGATCTGGACGTCAATGGCTTGAGTTCCAGCGAGCCGGTGGTGCTCAAGGAACTGGTGCGCAATCTGTTTCTGTTCTGCTACGCCCGGGCGTTGCGCCCGACGAGTGATCTGAACCACAAGATTGAAGTATGAGTAACGCTGAAAAACCCGTAGGAGCGAGGCTTTCCCGCGAAAATGACAACTCGGTCCCAACTTGAAACCGAGGTGATGCATTCGCGAGCAAGCTTCGCTCCTACAGGGTCAAGAGCTTACAGAACGTCGAGCAGCTCGACGTCGAATACCAGAACGCTGTGCGGCGGAATGCTGCCAACGCCTTGAGCGCCGTAAGCCAGTTCGCTCGGCACGTACAGACGCCATTTGCTACCGGCATTCATCAGTTGCAGAGCTTCGGTCCAGCCAGCGATCACGCCGCCGACCGGGAATTCTGCTGGCTGGCCACGATCGTAGGAGCTGTCGAACACAGTGCCGTCGATCAGGGTGCCGTGGTAGTGGGTGCGCACTTGATCTTCACGGGTTGGCTTGGCGCCTTCGCCCTGAGTCAGCACTTCAAATTGCAGGCCGGAAGCCAGGGTGGTGATGCCATCACGCTTGGCGTTTTCAGCCAGGAAAGCCAGGCCTTCGCCAGCAGCGGCTTCAGCTTTGGCAGCGGCTTCGGCTTGCATGATTTCGCGGATCACCTTGAAGCTTGCGGACATTTCTTCCTGACCCACACGGCTTGGCTTACCGGCGAACGCGTCGGTCAGGCCAGCCAGGATCGCGTCCAGGCTAACACCCGGCGGCGGGTTGTCGCGCAGTTGGTCGCCCAGCTGACGGCCAATACCGTAGCTGACGCGGGTTTCGTCGGTGGACAGATTTACTTCGGACATGACACTGCTCCGCTGTGCGGACGGCCTGGAACTTGCCGTGCGTGCACAGCGCGTCCCGGGAGCGCCCGGAATCAAAAGGGCCAGCAGACTAGCACAGATGCCGTTGCGTTGATGAGCGCTGTCAGTGGTGCCAACGGAAGGCAATCGGCACCTTCAGGCTTTCCTCTGCACCGGACCCCATCCCGCACATCTCATCATGAACAGACGTGTGGACAAGATTGAACGATAGTGAGGGGAAGTCATGCAGCACTTCGCGCGCATGCTCGACCGAGCGCAGGTGAAACATCTCGCCGCGGGCATCACTCAAGGGATACGCCGCACCGTGCATGCGCGCCTCCAGCAGGTAGATTCCGCCTTCCATGGAAATCAGGTTCAGCTCATCGATTTTCCCGGCGATGGCATACGCACGCAACTCAACGAAGTTCATGAAGGCACCTCTGACAGTGTCGAGCCAATATCAATACATGCATAGGCCTCGGCACCTCAAAGTACAAGCCACAAACGACACCGCCTGTCTGTTTGCACCTGACTGCAGGAGCGAGGCTTGCCCGCGAAGGCGGTGTGACAGGTAACATTTTTGTCGACTGACACGGCCCCTTCGCGGGCAAGCCTCGCTCCTACAGGATTTTGTGCGAATCAGTGCTTGGTGAGTTTGTCCAGATAGCCCATGGCAAACGCCGACACGACGAACGTCATGTGAATGATCACGTACCACTTCAAATGCTCGGGATCGACGTTCTTGGCGTCCATGAAGATCCGCAGCAGGTGGATCGACGAAATTGCCACGATGGAGGCCGCCACTTTCATCTTCAGCGAAGACGAATCCATGGTGCCCAGCCAGTTGAGCTTTTCCTTGTGGTCGTCGATGTCCAGTTGGGAAACGAAGTTCTCGTAACCGGAAATCATCACCATCACCAGCAAGCCGCCCACCAGCGCCATGTCGATCAGCGACAGCAGCACCAGGATCAGGTCCGACTCGGCCATCGAGAATACGTTGGGAATGACGTGGAAGACTTCCTGGAAGAATTTCAGCGCCAGCGCCAATAGCCCGAGGGACAGACCGAAGTAGATCGGCGCCAGCAACCAGCGGGAGGCGTACATTGCATTTTCGATAAAGCGTTCCATTGAATCTCACACGTGGGGTTGAAAATGGCCGCGAGTATACCAGCCCCCTGTCTATACCCAGAAGCAGCCAGAAACCGTCGGGAAATCCGCAACCTGCGCGTGTGTCACAAAGTTTTTCTGCTAGTGTCCAGACTATTGACCGCTCAGCAACATCGGACAGGAAGACTGGAAATGGATGTGCGATTGCCTTTGACGAGCGCCGGAATTTGCCTGGCTCTGCTGCTGAGCGGCTGCTCACCCAACGATGAGAAGCGTCAGACCAGCCTTGAGGAAAAGACCGCGCAGTTCGAGAAGTCTCTGGATGCGATTCAGGACCCGAAGCTCAAGGATGCGGTTGCCGAACTCGGCGGATCGCTGTTGTTGCTCGAGCGTGCGCAACTCAAACTCGACAGCAAACCCCTGGAAACCGAATACGGCGAAGACGTTCTCGCCATGCTCAAGCACTACCTCACGCCACAGGCGCTGGTCGACACCTACATCAACGGTCTGTTTGTGCTGCACAAGGATTCCAGCTCCGACTACCTGACCGATCTGCAACCGGTGTTCCCCTTCAACTTCAGCATTCCGGCTGCGTTTCTCTTTCCCCATGGACTGGAATGGCAATCGGTGACCCTGAGCAACAAGCGCGTCATTGCGTTCCAGCCGGAATGGTCGGAAACCGATCCCGGCATTCAGTTGAGCCCGTCGAGTTCCAACCTGACCAACCCCGATGACCTGACGGTGACCTATCCCTTCATCGACGGCCTGGACGTGGACAACAAGCACCAGCCCCAGCCGGTCAGCCTGCAAGGCAAGGTCGAGGTCATCGCTCCGCGCAAGCTCTACACCTTCGACCTGACGAAAAAAGACGTTGGCCAGACCCGCACCAACGACAACCTCAGCGTCACCTTGCTGAAACTGGGCAACAACTACGCCGAAATCGAATTCAACAACAGCGCGCCACTGGCTCCCGAAGTCAGCGAAACACCGCTGAATCCATTGATCGTCCAGGCCAGGGACACCACTGGGCAATTCCTCTCGCGCTCGGGGTCGATCAATGAAACCGCCGCGCAAATTGCCTTCTATCAAAAGCAGCTGGCGAAAATTCAGCAGCAGAAGGCCTGGAGCGAGACCTTCGAAAAACAGATCGATGAAGAACAGCGCAGCTTCGAGGCGCAGCAGAAGAATCATTACAGCAAAGTGTATTTCAACGGGCCGGTCGACACCGTTGAAGTCAGCGTGCTGGATTTCTCGGCTGCCACGGTGACCCGCAAGGACCTGAACCTGCCGGTGCGCCGCTTCGATTCACACACGACGGAAAAAACCATCCAGCCACTGACCCTGCCGGTGGTGGTGTATGACGATCAGGCCCCGACCTGGCTGAAGGGCGCGACATTGAGTGAGGAACAGCTGAAGAAGGGCATCATCGTCAGTCAGTCGGTGGATGACCCCAGCGCCGCGCGCATTGAGTTCGATCACGCCAAAAGCTTCAATGATGAGCTGCTCGGCACATCATTCAGCGCTGGCGATAGCCCGGTCACGTTCTTTACGGAGGATGGCAGCGGTAAACGCGATGAGCCGATCGAACTGCCGCCGGAGGCTTATGAGGTCGACCCGCTACGTGGCGCCATCACTTATGACCTGAACCTGTTTCCGGAAACACCGGCCTACGCAGTGGGCTCCATGCCGTTGTTCCTGGCAATGATCGACAAGCAAACGCTCGACGTCCACTCGCTGCCCAAAGGCCTGGAACTCAAAGGCAATGCGCTGGTGGTTGACTCGAAGTTGTTCCCTGCCCAGGACTGGCGATTTTTCGCCAAGGACGATTCTGGAAACTATCTGAAAGAGATTCTTTCGGTCACGCACGACGCGAGCGCAGAAGGCCCGGCGTTATTTGCCGTGCATTACTTCTATGGCCAGCCAACACGTCTGGAAAGTTATCAGCGAACCGCCCTCACCACGGTCCAGTATGGTTTCGAGGTCAAACTGGCCAAGGCGGATCTCTCCCACCTTGATCAATAGCCTGGGTCAGTGCCCGGGCTGAAACTCAGCCGCCGAGGTTGCGGCAACGGCCGCCGTTGATTTCCCGCAGCTGGGCTTGCAAGTGCAGGCACCAGATTTGTGGGTCGTCGGCCAGCTCGTAGCCATGCAGCGTCAGGCTTTCGACAATCGTGTCGAGGATGGATTCAGCCACGAAAGGCCCATGAAACGGGCCCTGCGCCTTGATGGCGGAAGGTTGTTCGCCGGCCATTCCGGCGGCAAAAAGCAAGGTCCACATGCCCGTATCCCCCGCCAATGGGCGAATGGCACATTCGATACGGGTCACAAGACCCAAACATTGACGGGTGAGGCAGAGGTTGCGCGACATGGCGGCGACCCTCGGTAGATCCGGTATTCAGCCCCCACGAGAAGGCTGTCTCGATCCAGTGATTACTGTCGATATCCTTGAGCTGAGAATAGAAGAAAAGTCTGACTAGCACGTCAGGTAGAACCAGAAGGCGCCGAATGGTCATTGTGTGAATGTTGACGCCAGAGTGATGGCACTTTCTCCAGGTTCACTTGATGCAAATGTGGGAGCGGGCTTGCTCGCGAATGCGGGGTGACAGTCGACATCAATGTTGACTAACCCACCGTATTCGCGAGCAAGCCCGCTCCCACAGGGAATCGGTTTGATCCCCAGATGTATCAGGCCGGTTTGGCTTCGACCAGCGCTTCCAGCGCCGCTTCTTTCTCGGCTTCCTTGAGGTCTTCTTCGCTGATCATTTCCGCGATCACCCGCAAGCGCTCCACCACCCGCGCGTTGACGCTGCCTTCAGGGAACTGGCCATCGGCATCCGGCGCACCGGCTGGCTCACCAACCAGCAGGCTCAACGCCTCGTCGGCCTGGCGCACGGCGTAGACATGGAACTGCCCAGCTCGCACGGCTGACAACACCTTCTCGTCGAGCATCAGCGTAGCCACGTTGGCCTGAGGAATGATCGCCCCCTGCTCACCGGTCAGCCCGCGGGCTTCGCAGAGCCGGAAGAAGCCTTCGATCTTCTCGTTGACCCCGCCCACCGCCTGCACTTCACCGAACTGGTTGATCGAGCCGGTGATCGCAAAGCACTGCTTGAGCGGCGTTTTCGACAAGGCCGAAATCAGCGTGCACGCCTCGCCCAGCGACGCACTGTCACCATCGACGTAACCGTAGGACTGCTCCAGCGCGATACTCGCGGAAATCGCCAGCGGGAATTCCTGGGCATAACGGCTGCCCAGATACCCGGTGAGGATCATCACGCCTTTGGAGTGAATCGGCTGGCCGAGGTTGACCTCACGCTCGATGTCGACAATGCCGCTGCCGCCCGGGTAGACCGTGGCGGAAATCCGCGCCGGCACACCGAACGCCGAGTCGCCGACTTCCAGCACGGTCAGTCCGTTGCACTTGCCGACGGCGGCACCGTCCGTGTCGATCAGGATGATCCCGGCCAGCATGTCATCGAGAATCCGCGCCGAGACGCGCCCGGTGCGGGTGGCCTTGGCCTTGAGCGCACGCTCGATATGCCCGGCATCGGTCATCTCGTCACCCGCCAGATGACGAATGAAATCCGCCTCGCTGACCAGTTGGAACAGATCACCGATGCGTGCGGACAAACGCCCCTGGTGTTCAGCCAGACGCGCGCTGTACGTCGCCAGGCGTGCCACGGCATCGGCGGTCAGCGGCGCCATGCCTTCTTCGGAGGTGCGGGTTTTGAGCAACTGGGCGAACTGCTCCAGGCTCTCGTCGACCATCGGGATGTCTTCGTCGAAGTCCACCAGGACGCGGAACATCTCCTGGAAGTCCGGATCGAGGTCTTGCAGCGTGTAATACAACTGACGCGCGCCGATGATGACGACTTTGACCTGCAACGGAATGTGTTGCGGTGTCAGGGTCACCGTGGCCAGACGGCCCAGCTCACCCAGCGGCGACTCCATTTTCAGCTTGCGCGATTGCAGGGCGCGCTTGAGCGCGTCCCACACGAACGGCTCGCTGAGCATTTTTTCCGCTTCAAGGATCAGGAAACCGCCGTTGGCGCGATGCAGCGCACCCGGGCGCAGTTGCCGATACGTGGTGTAAAGCGCGCCCTGATCGGTGCTGTATTCAATACGGCCAAACAGGTTTTCGTAAGTCGGGTGCGGTTCGAAGACCACCGGCGCACCGCCGCTGGCGGAATGACCGACCACCAGACTCGGGGCGTATTGTTCTTCCAAAAGCTTGCGGGCGATGGCGTCGGTCTTGCTGTCGTCTACCAGTTGCTCGACCACAGTCTTGAGCAGATAGACCTGCATGGCTTGCAGGTAACCGCACACGGCCGCGTTCTCGGCGTACTTCTCCGACAACGGCGACAGCAACGGCTGCAAGGCCAGGGTGATGGTTTCTTCGTTGAGGTGGCGCAGTTGATTACTCGACTCGCGCTTCCATTGCGGCAGGCTGGCGAGTTCTTCGTTCAGTCGCTCCTCCAGGCCGGAAATATCGTCGTGGAAACGCTCGCGATCGGCTTCCGGCAACTGGGCGAATTCCGCTTCGTCCAGGGCCTTGCCTTCGGCCATCGGCGTGAACGCGATGTTGCTGGCGTCGCGGTAGAGCGCGACTTCCTTCTCCAGCGCCAGGCGCTCGATCACGTCCAGTGCCTTGTCGTAGCGTTGGTTGAAGGCGCGGTCGATGGCGCTTTTTTTCTGCTGGTAGGACGGGTGCTCGAACACCGCCGGAAAGGTCGCCAGCAGGTTGTCGATCAGACCGTTGATATCACCGATGAAGGCGCCAGCGGTGCCCGATGGCAATTCCAGCGCGCGAGGCTCGCGAGGTTCATCGAAATTATTGACGTAGACCCAATCTGCCGGGGTCTGCAGGCGTTTGCCTTCGGCTTTCAGGTAGCGTTTGACGAACGAAAACCGGCCGGTGCCGGGCTCACCCATGACGAATACGTTGTAACCGGGGCGCGGCATGGCCACGCCGAACTGCAAGGCTTCGACAGCACGTTCCTGGCCAAGCACACCGCGGAAGGGCTCCAGATCATTGGTGGTAGAGAAGCTGAACTGTTCAGCGGAAAACGGACGGGTCAGCGCTTCAGGCGCTAGACGCAAGCTGGCAGCAACAGGATCAGGCATCGGGCTTCCTTACATCAGGCGGGGCAGATAGCGGCATTCTGGCGCTGCCCATACCTCACTTGCAAGGCGCGCCTTTTGCCAAAGCATAGACAAACCGTCATCTCCAGGCCTGCCGGGGGCAAATCAATGATTTCAACGAATGTTTTGCAAAAAATCACGGAACCACGGGAACGTGCCTAAACTCCAAACTGCGCGGCTGGATTAATAACTGGCCCACTGGCGCCGGATTGGGCCAGACCCCTTGTCCATTGGTATGCACATAAAGAGAACAAAGCTATGAAACGGATTCTTCTCGGTACTCTCTTCACCGCTGTATCCATCAACGCTATGGCACAGGCGCCAGGCGGCCCGGATTGCGGTTGGGGCAACATGCTGTTCGAAGGTCAGCGTGGCACCCCGGCTCACTTCCTGGCATCCACCACCAACGGCACTTCCGGTAACGCAACCTTCGGTATGACTTCCGGTACCAACGGTTGCTCGACAAATGCGTCGCTGACCTATGGCGGCAAATCCTGGTTAGCCATGAATGGCATGATGAACGAGCTGTCCGAAGACATGGCTAAAGGTAACGGCGAAGCGCTGACGACCTACGCCGTGGTACTGGGTGTAGCGCCGCAAGACCGTGCGCACTTCGCCGCAGTGACTCATGAGCACTTCCAGCAGATCTTCAGCAAGGCTGACGTGACCGCTGAAGACGTGCATACCAACACCTTGGCCGTTCTGAAAAACGATCCGCGTCTGGCCAAGTACATCACTCAAGCTTAAGCTCGACCCTGCCCGCTCCTCTTGAGGAGCGGGTTTTATTTTTTGGACCTGCCCCTCTTTGGGTCATGTCATTGAACTGTAGAAGCTGTCGAGTGAAACGAGGCTGCGATCGTTGCTGTTGAAGATCAAAAGATCGCAGCCTCGTTTCACTCGACAGCTCCTACAGGAAATGGCATCAACCGCGCTGGGTCTTTATTTTTTTTCGACTTAAGTTGCCCACTATGCTCAAACGCCTTGCCTGGCTGGCGCTCTGTGTCTGCGCCCCGCTGTCCGCCGCGCCACATGTCGACAATCAACGTTTGCAGCAACTGGCCAACGATCCCTTCTGGATTTCCCTGGGCCATTACGAAACCGCCAAGCTCGGCGGCTGGCGCAGCTATGTCAGCGACAAGAAATTCTTTCTCGCACCGGATGGCAACGAACACCCCGACCGCGAACTGGCAGCCACCGTGCAGGCGCTGTACGCCCCGGCCAGTGCGGGCGAAAAACACGCCCAGTGCGTCTATCCGGCCCGCACCCGCTGGCTGAAGGCGCAGCTCAACCTGACTGATTTGCCGGCCCTCGATTGCGGCGAATTCAAGCAATGGTTCAAGGATGTCTCGCCCCACAGCGCGGTGATGATTTTCCCGGCGGCTTACCTGAACAGTCCGTCGTCGATGTTCGGCCATACCTTGCTGCGTATCGACCAGGCAGATGTTCAGAGCGATCACACGGCACTGCTCAGTTACGCGATCAACTTCGGCGCTTACATCGAAGGCTCTGACAACAGCATCCTCTACGCCTGGAAAGGCCTGATGGGCGGCTATCCGGGGCTGTTTGCGCTGGTGCCGTATCAGGAAAAACTCTCGGAATACCGCAGCCTTGAGAACCGCGACCTGTGGGAATACAGGCTGAACCTGACGCAGGCAGAAACCGAGCGCATGGTCGAACACGTCTGGGAGTTGAAGCAGATCCAGTTCGACTATTTCTTTTTCGACGAAAACTGCTCCTATCGCCTGCTTGAGCTGCTGCAAGTGGCGCGACCGAGCCTGCGCCTGACCGAACAGTTCCCGCTGACCGCGATTCCCACCGACACCGTCAAAGCGGTGAAAGAAGCCGGGCTGGTGGAGTCCATTCAGTATCGTCCGTCTCGTGAACGGGAACTGCTGAGCCGCGCCGAGCCGTTGACTGACGAAGAGCAGCAGTGGGTGCTGAAAGTCAGCGCCGACCAGAAGCAATTGCAGACGCCTGCGTTCAAGGCCCAACCCCGCGCGCGTCAGGCACTGATTATCGACGCGGCCTATCGACTTGAGCGTTACCGCGCCAACGGCCAGGAGCGCGATCCAGAGCGGGCGCAACGCAGTTTCGAATTGCTGCGGGCGATCAACCAGAACCCGGCGCCGGAGCTGGACATCCCACGGCCCGGATTGCCCGAGGACGGACACGAATCCCGCACCTGGCAGGCCGGCATCGGCACCCGCGGCGACAAGGCCTTCGGCGAATATGGCCTGCGCATGGCTTATCACGACCTCAACGACAACGCCGAGAGCTTCCCGCTCGGTGCGCAGATCGAAATCCTGCAGATGAAGCTGCGCCAGTACGAAGGTAATGAGTGGCAGTTCCAGCAACTGGACTTGGCGACCATCCGCTCCCTGACACCGCGCAATGAGCTGTTGCAGCCGCTTTCGTGGCAAGTCACTGGCGGTCTGGAGCGCGTGCCGGGCAAACATGACGATGAAACGTTGGTCAGCCACGTCAACGGCGGTGGCGGCGGCACCTGGCAACTGGGCGAAGACATGCTCGGCTTTGCACTGGGCACGGTGCGCGTTGAGCACAACAACGACTTCGCAGGCTTTATCGCACCGGCGGCAGGCTTCAATAGCGGTGTGCTGTGGAAAAACCCGCTGGGCAATTTCAGCCTCGAAGCCAAGGGCGATTTCTTTACCAATGGTGAAGTGCGCCGCAGCGTGAGCCTGAACCAGCAGTGGGAATTGTCACGCAACCTGGGCCTGCGCCTGAGCGCCCAACGCGAATTCAGCCACCTCGCCTCGCCCGAGAACGAAGTGATGCTTGAAATGAAGTGGTATCACTACTGACCGGCCGCACTGCTATTCCCCTGTGGGAGCGGGCTTGCTCGCGAATGCGGTGGGTCAGCCAGCAATTATGTCGACAGACACACCGCATTCGCGAGCAAGCCCGCTCCCACATTAGTTTTGTGGTGTTCAATAGATTTTTCACAGCCCTTGCACATCCCCCTCACGATTCCACTCCTAGACTTCCCTCATAGGCCGTTCAACGGCCGGGAGTCCAAGATGTGGCGTTACGCAGGTGTGTTGGGGTTGTTGATGTTGATTGCGGGTTGCCAAACCACCCACGAAGATTTGATCGCCAAGGGTTACCCACCGGCGTTCGCCGACGGTTTCGATGACGGTTGCAGCAGTGGCCGGCAAGCCGCTGGGGCGATCACCGGGGAATTTCGCAAGAACGTCCCGCGTTATCTCAAGGACAAGCAATACGCCGAAGGCTGGAGCGACGGTTTTCGCCAGTGCCAGGCCATGCGCGAAAGCGAAGATCGCGAGGACTATCGCAGCCACCATTGGGACGACCGAGACAAAGACTGGCAGCAACAGAAGGACCAGGGCGCCGCCCGTGCCTATCGCTCGCAATGAGTCGCTGACAGACATCCGTCGAAACTAATAGCCTGCAACCATGGCCCAAACCCTATAACGGGAGAAAACCATGAGTCGCGCCTTCGTCAATGAAGATAACGCCGCCGCGCAAGCCGATCAGCCAGTTGAACGGCAGGTCAGCGCGCAGCCCAATTACGTCACGCCCGCCGGGCTTGCGCAGCTTCAGGCGAAAGTCGCCGAGGTTCAGAATCTGCTCAATGAACAAAGTGCGAAGGGTGAACTGGCGGACAAACAGCGCCAGGCCGACCTTGAGCGAGACTGGCGGTATTTCAATCAACGCCTGCAAAGCGCTCAGCTGGTTGTGCCGGCCTCCTCGACCGACAAAGTGCAGATCGGCGCATGGGTGACCTTTGCCGATGAGCACGGCAACGAACAACGCGTGCAGTTGGTGGGTGAGGATCAGGCGGAGGCGGCGAGCGGGCTGATCAACTGGGGCTCGCCGCTGGGGCGGGCGTTGTTGGGCGCGCAGGTCGGGGATGAGGTGGTGTGGAAGCGGCCGGTGGGGGATTTGGTGATTGAGGTGTTGAGCATAGAGATCGGGTGATCAGGAGGACGCCTTCGCGAGCAAGCCCGCTCCCACATGGGATCTGTGGCGCTCACAAATCCCTGTGGGAGCGGGCTTGCTCGCGAAGGCCGCACCGCGGTGTAACTGAAAAACCATAAAAAAACGGAGCCCCGAAGGCTCCGTTTTTTATGCAACCCACCCGATATCAGGCCAGTTTCTTGTGCCGTACACGGTGCGGCTGGGAAGCCGCTTCGCCGAGGCGTTTCTTGCGATCGGCTTCGTACTCGGTGTAGTTGCCTTCGAAGAACACGGCTTGGGAGTCGTCTTCGTACGCCAGGATGTGCGTCGCGACGCGGTCAAGGAACCACCGATCGTGAGAGATCACAATGGCGGCGCCCGGGAAGTCCAGCAGAGCCTCTTCCAGGGAACGCAGGGTTTCAACGTCGAGGTCGTTGGATGGTTCATCGAGCAGCAAGACGTTGCCGCCCTCTTTCAGGGTCAGGGCCAGGTGCAAGCGACCGCGCTCACCACCGGACAGGTCCTTGACGAACTTCTGCTGATCGCCGCCCTTGAAGTTGAAGCGACCGACGTAGGTACGCGACGGAATCTCGTAGTTGCCGATGCGGATCTGATCGGAACCGTCGGAGATTTGCTGGAACACAGTCTTGCTGCCGTCCAGGTCTTCGCGGCTCTGATCCACACAAGCAAGCTGCACGGTTTCGCCGACTTCGATGCTGCCCGAATCCGGTGTTTCCTTGCCCATCAGCATGCGGAACAGGGTCGACTTACCGGCACCGTTACCGCCGATCACGCCAACGATGGCGCCTTTAGGCATGGAGAACGACAGGTTGTCGATCAACACGCGATCGCCGTAGCCTTTGGAAACGTTCTTGAACTCGATGACCTTGTCACCCAGGCGCGGACCGGCCGGAATGTAGATCTCGTTGGTTTCGCTGCGCTTCTGGAATTCCTGCGATTGCATTTCTTCGAAGCGTTGCAGACGAGCCTTGGATTTGGACTGGCGGGCCTTGGCGCCTTTGCGCACCCACTCCAGTTCTTCCTTCATGGCTTTTTCGTGGGCCGACTGCTGCTTGGATTCGGCAGCCAGACGATCGGACTTGGCTTCGAGCCAGCCCGAATAGTTGCCCTCGTACGGGATACCGGCGCCGCGGTCGAGCTCGAGGATCCAGCCGGCAACGTTGTCCAGGAAGTAACGGTCGTGCGTGATCGCGACCACGGTGCCCGGGAAATCGTGCAGGAAATGCTCCAGCCAGGCGACGGAATCGGCGTCCAGGTGGTTGGTCGGTTCGTCGAGCAGCAGCATGTCCGGTGCAGACAACAGCAAGCGGCACAGGGCCACACGACGCTTCTCACCACCGGACAGGAATTCGATCTTGGCATCCCACGCCGGCAGACGCAGCGCATCAGCGGCGACTTCCAGTTGGCGATCAAGGTTGTGACCGTCGCTGGCTTGCAGGATGGCTTCGAGTTTGGCTTGTTCGGCGGCCAGTTTGTCGAAGTCGGCATCTTCATCCGCGTAAGCGGCGTAGACCTCGTCCAGGCGTGCCTGGGCGTTCTTGATCACGCTGACCGCTTCCTCGACCACTTCACGCACAGTCTTGGTCGGGTCCAGGATCGGCTCTTGCGGCAGGTAGCCGATGTTCAGCTCCGGCATCGGACGGGCTTCGCCTTCGAACTCGGTGTCAACGCCTGCCATGATTTTCAGCAGCGTGGACTTACCCGAACCGTTGAGGCCCAGTACGCCGATCTTGGCGCCGGGGAAGAACGACAGAGAAATATTTTTCAGGATTTCCCGCTTCGGCGGAACAACTTTGCCCAGCCGATGCATGGTGAATACGTATTGAGCCATGGAGAACCTTGGGTCAGTGACAGATGAATGATTGGAGCGCAGGCGAAGCCCGGCCAGACTGTGCGCGTCGTCCGCTTGATGGTTATCAATACGTGCGCGCTGAAAAAGTCTGATTCTAGGAGCTGGAACGCCCCCACGTAACCGGCAAAGCTACCTGAATGACAGATGGCAGTCCAGCCGTGAGGGGCTGGCACTTCGCCACAACTCAAGGCATGCTAGCCGCCCTTCGGGCGTCCGGCTTATAGTGCACGTCGCGCCAGTCCAGCCAAACCGCAGGATTACAGTTTGTCTAATGTCTCTCCGCCATCGTCCGTGAGCGCACCCCATCCTGCGACCGGCTCGCCCCTGCGCGGATCCTTGAAGGGTGCGCTGGCGACGCTCGTGCTGTTGCTGCTCGCACTGCTGTTCTGGCAGTTGCTGGATCAGCTTCGCGAGACCCAGAAACACCAGCGCCAATACACCATCGACTACACCGCCGACCTGGCCGCGCAAGTCAGCCTGGACATGGCGCTCAACGCCCAGATCGCCCTCAATCTGCTACCGATCGTCGAACAACCGCAAAGTGCCGACGAACAGCAGGCTTTGCTGCGCAAGCTGCAACAGTCGCTGCCCGAACTGAAAAGCCTGGCGTTGCTCAGTCCTTCCGGCAAAGTCCTCAGCGACAGCGCCACTGACAGCCAGGACGCCGATTACCTGAGCGATCTGGTCCGGCGCAGTCGTGCCCAGGCCCACTATTTCAGCAACGCCGACGACGGCTCGGTGGTGCACCTGCTGCTGCATCAGGCCAGCGGCAGCACCCGCGGTTACTGGGCCCTGCGTCTGACGCCGACTTTTTTCTCGTCACTGACAAAACAGAACGAAGCCGGCATCCGTCCGTTGTGGCTGGTGGAAAACCGGGTCAATCATCAGATTGTCAGCCGCGATGAAGGGGTGCCTTCAGTCAACCCCGGCGCCGTGACCCCGGACGATCTGGCCAACAGCGTGCTGACCGTTCCCCTGAGCAGCAGCGACTGGCAAATGCGCGGGCTGTTCGATCGCCAGCAAGTGCTCGAACACCTGTTGCCGGCGTTCATCGGCAAATGCCTGTTGGGCCTGGCCTTCTCCTTGCTGCCGTTCATCGCGCTGCTGAACATTCGCCGCCGTCAACGCCAGCTGCATGAAGGCCGCCGGCGCTATCACGATATTTTCGAAGGCACTGGCGTCGCCCTGTGCGTGCTGGATGTCTCGGGGCTCAAGAGCTTTTTCGACAAGGCCCAGTTGCACAGCAACGAGCAACTCAAGGCCTGGCTCGACGTACCGGAGCAACGCCAGCAACTGCTTCAGGAACTGCGCATTACCGAGGTCAACCAGGTCGCCCTGCAACTGCTGAACGTCAACTCCTGCGCCCAGGCCTGGAAACTGTTGATTGACGGCTGCCCGCTGGACGGCACCGCCATCGGCCATCAAGTACTCGAAACAGTGCTCAACCAGCAGAGACAGCTCGAGCTGGAAATCAAACTCCAGGATGCCAGTGGCCGCGACCAGCACCTGTGGCTGGTGCTGCGCCTGCCGGAAGATCACGCCGACTATAAAGCGGTGATCCTGAGCATCACCGACATCACCAGCCGCAAACTCATCGAGCTGTCGCTGCTGGAACGTGAAGGGTTCTGGTCCGACGTGGTGCGCACCGTGCCGGATCACCTGTATGTGCAGGACGTGATCAGCCAGCGGATGATTTTCAGCAACCATCACCTGGGCCAGACCCTCGGTTACAACCGTACCGAGCTGCAACAGATGGGCGAGTACTTCTGGGAAATCCTCCTGCACCCCGAAGATGCCGATTATTACCACCGTTCGCGCCAGACCCAGCGCCACGCGGGTTACGCCCAATTGCTGCAATGCCAGCTGCGGTTCCGTCATCGCGACGGCAAGTGGCGACGTTTCGAGATTCGCGAACAGGCCTTGGCGCGGGACAAACACGATCAAGTCACGCGGATCATCGGCGTGGCCAAGGACATCACTGATCAGATCGAAGCCAGTGAATCCCTGCGCGACAGCGAGCAACGTTATCGGATGCTCGCCGAAAGCATCAGCGACGTGATTTTCTCCACCGACAGCAAGATGAAGCTCAACTACGTCAGCCCGTCGGTGCAAGCCGTGCTGGGCTACGACGTCGAGTGGATCTTCCAGAATGGCTGGCAATCGACCATCGCCAACCCGCAACAACTGACGGGGATTTATGGCCTGATGGACCGGGTCAGCAAAGCTCTGGATAAACCCGAGCAATTGGCGCTTTTGCGCAGCCAGGTACAGACCCAACTGTTCCTGTTCGATTGCTTGCGCGCCGACGGGCGCAAGATCCCGATCGAGCTGCGGCTGGTGCTGGTCTGGGACGAACACGGAGCATTCGAAGGCGTGCTGGGCGTCGGTCGCGACATCAGCCAGCAACGCCGGGCCGAGAAAGACCTGCGCATGGCGGCCACGGTCTTCGAGCATTCGACCTCGGCGATCCTGATCACCGACCCAGCGGGCTACATCGTCCAGGCCAACGAAGCGTTCAGTCGCGTCAGCGGCTATGCGGTGGAGCAAGTGCTCGATCAGTTGCCGAACATGCTGACCGTCGACGAGCAGCAGGAAGCTCATCTGCGTTATGTGCTCAAGCAACTGCATCTGAACAGCACCTGGGAAGGTGAAGTCTGGCTCAAGCGGCGTAATGGCGAACACTATCCGGCGTGGGTCGGCATCACCGCCGTACTCGACGATGAAGGTGATCTGGCCAGTTACGTGTGCTTCTTCAGCGACATCAGTGAGCGCAAGGCCAGTGAGCAGCGGATCCACCGCCTCGCCTACTACGACGCCCTGACTCACCTGCCCAACCGCACGCTGTTCCAGGACCGTCTGCACACGGCGCTGCAATCGGCCGAGCGGCAGAAGTCCTGGGTGGTGCTGATGTTCCTCGACCTCGACCGTTTCAAGCCGATCAATGACTCCCTCGGTCACGCTGCCGGCGACCGTATGCTCAAGGAAATGGCCACACGCCTGCTCGGTTGCGTCGACGATGACGACACCGTGGCGCGCATGGGCGGCGATGAATTCACCTTGCTGCTGCAATCGCGCATCAACCGTGAAATCGCCTTGAACCGGGCGATTCATGTGGCCGAGCAGATTCTCGCCAGCCTGGTGAAACCGTTCGTGCTGGAAGGCCGCGAGTTCTTCGTCACCGCCAGCATCGGCATCGCCCTGAGCCCGCAGGATGGCAACGAGCTCAGCCAGCTGATGAAAAACGCCGACACCGCGATGTACCACGCCAAGGAACGCGGCAAAAACAACTTCCAGTTCTATCAGGCGGACATGAACGCCAGCGCCCTGGAGCGCCTGGAACTGGAAAGCGACTTGCGCCATGCCCTGGAACAAAACGAATTCGTTCTGTACTACCAGCCGCAGTTCAGCGGCGACGGCAAACGCCTGACCGGTGCCGAAGCGCTGCTGCGCTGGCGTCATCCGCGTCGCGGCCTGGTGCCGCCGGGGGATTTCATTCCGGTACTCGAAGAGCTCGGGCTGGTGGTGGATGTCGGTGACTGGGTGATCAGCGAAGCCTGTCGCCAGCTCAAGACCTGGCATCAGGCCAAGGTGCGAGTGCCGAAGGTGTCGGTGAACATCTCGGCCCGGCAGTTCTCCGACGGCCAGCTCGGGACGCGGATCGCCACCATTCTCAAGGAAACCGGCCTGCCGCCGGCGTGCCTGGAGCTGGAGCTGACCGAAAGTATCCTGATGCGCGAAGTCAGCGAAGCGATGCAGATCCTCGCCGGGCTGAAAAACCTCGGCCTGAGCATTGCGGTCGATGACTTCGGCACCGGCTATTCATCGCTCAACTACCTCAAGCAATTCCCGATCGACGTGCTGAAAATCGACCGTACCTTCGTTGATGGCCTGCCGTCAGGTGAACAGGATGCGCAGATTGCCCGGGCGATCATTGCCATGGCCCATAGCCTCAATCTGGCCGTGATCGCCGAAGGCGTGGAAACCCATGAGCAGCTCGATTTCCTGCGTGAGCATGGGTGTGATGAGGTTCAGGGGTATCTGTTCGGGCGGCCAATGCCGGCGAGCCGGTTTGAAGCGCAGTTCAGCAATGATGCGTTGTTCATGTTCGACTGAAATTCTGTTGAGTGGCCACTGGCGCCTTCGCGGGCAAGCCTCGCTCCTACGGGTTTTGGGGCGTACACAATATTTGTGGGCTCTTCGCCCCCTGTAGGAGCGAGGCTTGCCCGCGATGAGGCCGGCACGATCACCGCTGATCCCGTCATGAAGCCCACTTGTCTGCGACATGATGTCCTTTCATATGCCATCTAAAACCCATTGGGTTAGAATGCCCCCCTTTTCTGCCCCGATCCTTGAGGACCGCCATGTTCAGCCGTGATTTGACTATTGCCAAGTACGACGCCGATCTTTTTGCCGCCATGGAGCAAGAAGCTCAGCGCCAGGAAGAACACATCGAGCTGATCGCTTCGGAAAACTACACCAGCCCAGCGGTGATGGAAGCTCAAGGCTCGGTACTGACCAACAAGTACGCCGAAGGCTACCCGGGCAAGCGCTACTACGGTGGTTGCGAGTTCGTCGACGTGGTTGAGCAACTGGCTATCGACCGTGCAAAAGAGCTGTTCGGCGCCGATTACGCCAACGTTCAACCGCACGCCGGTTCCCAAGCCAACAGCGCCGTTTACCTGGCTCTGCTGCAAGCAGGCGACACCATCCTGGGCATGAGCCTGGCCCACGGCGGTCACCTGACCCACGGCGCCAGCGTTTCTTCCTCCGGCAAGCTGTACAACGCCGTTCAGTACGGCATCGACGCCAATGGCCTGATCGACTACGACGAAGTCGAGCGCCTGGCCGTTGAGCACAAGCCGAAAATGATCGTGGCCGGTTTCTCTGCCTACTCGCAGATCCTCGACTTCCCGCGCTTCCGCGAAATCGCTGACAAGGTTGGCGCCTACCTGTTCGTCGACATGGCTCACGTGGCCGGTCTGGTCGCCGCTGGCGTCTACCCGAACCCGGTTCCATTCGCTGACGTCGTGACCACCACCACGCACAAGACTCTGCGCGGTCCACGTGGCGGCCTGATCCTGGCCCGCGCCAACGCCGACATCGAGAAGAAGCTCAACTCCGCCGTTTTCCCGGGCGCCCAGGGTGGCCCGCTGGAGCACGTGATCGCCGCCAAAGCGATCTGCTTCAAGGAAGCGCTGCAGCCTGAGTTCAAGACCTACCAGCAACAAGTGGTGAAAAACGCCCAGGCCATGGCCAGCGTCTTCATCGAGCGCGGTTTTGACGTGGTGTCCGGCGGTACTGAAAACCACCTGTTCCTGCTGTCGCTGATCAAGCAGGAAATCTCCGGTAAAGACGCCGACGCCGCTCTGGGCAAAGCGTTCATCACCGTGAACAAGAACTCCGTGCCAAACGATCCACGCTCCCCGTTCGTCACCTCCGGCCTGCGCTTCGGCACTCCGGCTGTGACCACTCGTGGCTTCAAGGAAGCAGAGTGCAAAGAGCTGGCCGGCTGGATCTGCGACATCCTGGCTGACCTGAACAACGAAGCGGTGATCGACGCCGTTCGTGAGAAGGTCAAGGCCATCTGCAAGAAGCTGCCGGTGTACGGCGCTTAATTGCACCGCTGAACCGCAGCGATAAAAAAACCGGCCAGTGATGGCCGGTTTTTTTTCGTCTGTTGGAAGATCAAAAGATCGCAGCCTCGTTGCACTCGACAGCTCCTACAAGAATCGTGTCGGCACCACTGGTCAGACCGGTCATGCCAATTTTGTTGTTTCCACTTGTCATCGGCAAAAAACCGAGCGTAGACTGCGCCTGCACTGGACATACCGGTAAGACCACAATAATTAAGTCCTGAATCTGATGCGCCCCTCAAGCGCACGGCAGCCAGGACACCGACCAGGATTCCTCCCATGCTCAGATGGTGCTCGCGTTCAATCTTCCTCCAAGTGGTTCTCGGACTGGTGCTCGGCATCGTCTGCGGGCTGACCCTTCCTGAATACTCGGCCCAGCTCAAACCGCTCGGCGACGGTTTCATCAAACTGATCAAGATGCTCATCGGCCTGATCGTGTTCTGCGTGGTGGTCAGCGGCATCAGTGGTGCCGGCGACCTGAAGAAGGTCGGACGCATCGGCCTGAAATCGGTGATCTATTTCGAAATCCTCACCACCATCGCCCTGGTGATTGGTCTGGTGTTCGCGTTCACCACCGGCATCGGCAGCGGCGCGAACATTCATCTGGATCAGCTTTCCGCTGCCGACATGGGCGACATCGCCCAGCGCGGTCAGCACATGCAAACCACCTCCCAGTTCCTGATGAACCTGATCCCGACCTCGGTGATCGGCGCCTTCGCGGAGAACAACATTCTGCAGGTGCTGCTGTTTTCAGTGCTGTTCGGCAGCGCGTTGAACCTGGTGGGCGAAGCGGCTTCCGGCATTTCGCGATTGATCAACGAGCTGAGCCACGTGATCTTTCGCATCATGGGCATGATTGTGCGTCTGGCGCCGATCGGCGTGTTCGGCGCCATCGCTTTCACCACCAGCAAATATGGCCTGGATTCGCTGCAGCATCTGGGCAGTCTGGTCGGCCTGTTTTACCTGACGTGCGTAGCGTTCGTGTCGCTGATTCTCGGCCTGGTGATGCGCCTTTCCGGCCTGAAGATGTGGCCGCTGCTCAAGTACCTGCGCGAAGAACTGCTGATCGTGATGGGCACCGCTTCTTCCGACGCCGTGCTGCCACAGATCATGCGCAAGCTTGAGCATCTGGGCATCGGCAGCTCGACGGTCGGGTTGGTGATTCCTACCGGTTACTCGTTCAACCTCGACGGTTTCTCGATCTACCTGACCCTCGCCATCGTCTTCATCGCCAATGCCACCGGCACGCCGCTGGCCATGACCGACCTGCTGACGATTCTGCTGGTGTCGCTGATCACCTCCAAAGGTGCCCACGGGATTCCCGGCTCGGCGCTGGTGATTCTGGCGGCGACCCTCACGGCGATCCCGGCAATTCCAGTGGTCGGCCTGGTGCTGGTGTTGGCGGTGGACTGGTTCATGGGCATCGGCCGGGCGCTGACCAACCTGATCGGCAACTGCGTCGCCACCGTGGCCATCGCCCGCTGGGAGAAGGACATCGATATTCAACGGGCCAACAAGGTGCTTTCCGGCCAGGTGGGGTATTCCTTCCAGCCGAGAAAACCGGTCGCCCCGGCGCATCAGCAGGAATTCTGAATAACCGCCGTGCCTGCCTCCGGGCAGGCACGGTCATCAACCGTTTTGGATGCTCATGGAGCGAACAGTGATTACCTCGTCGACCGTTGTGAACTCAGTCGTAGAAAAACTTCGGGCCGCTTTGGCCCGTGGTCAGTGGCGCTCCGGCGAAATGCTGCCGGGGCAACGTGAACTGGCCGAACAACTGGGCATCAGCCGCCCGAGCCTGCGCGAAGCGGTGATCGTCCTGGAAACCCTCGGGCTGGTGCGCTCCATGCCCGGCAAAGGCGTGGTGGTGCTGGAGGCCAATCTGAGCGACAGCCAAAGCCACGACAGCGCGGTGGCCGGCGCCAGCCTGGAAGACGTGCTGCAACTGCGATACACCCTCGAGCCGTTCATCGTCGGCCTGGTTGCGCAGTCGATCAGCAGCAAGGAAGTCGGGCAACTGCGCCTGACCCTGATGGACATGCGCGAAGCGCTGGAGGCCAACGACAGCGAGGCCGGGGTGAACGCCTACATCGCCTTCCACGAAGAACTGTTCACGTTGACCTCGAACCCGATTTTCCAGAGCGTGGTGCAGCAGACCAGCAATGCCCTCAAGCAAAGCGCCGAGGTGTTGCGCAACTCCCCCGAGCATCTGGCAGAACGCCTGGAGGAAAACGAAGCCGTGGTGCGCGCGATCCGCAGCAAAAACAGCGCCCAGGCCAGCGCCGAGATGCGTCGGCACATTCTTCGGGAAGGCCAGCGGATGGGCATCGAACTGAATATTCCGGACGACAACCTCGGCAGCTAAAACTGCTTCGAACTGGAGACAGGCCATGAACAGCTTCGCTTCACCGCAGACACTCACTGCCCTGCCCTTTCCCGCGCGGGCGGACGATCTCTATTCGCGGCTCTTCGACGCCATTCTCGAACAGCGCCTCACTGCGTCCAGCCGCTTTACCGAAGAAAGCCTGGCGCAGATGTTCAATGTTCGACGCAGTGACGTTCGTGGCGTACTGACGCGACTGTCCCACCAGCAGATCATCGTCCTTCGCCCGAACCACCGGCCTCGCGTTGCCGCGCTGAATGCCGAGCAGACCCGGCAGACGCTGCATGCCCGCCGGCTGACCGAAATCACCTTGGTGCGACTGGCCTGCCGGCAACCTCGTGCGCAAGACTTGAATCGTCTGCGTGCCCTAATCGAGAACGAGCGTAGCTGTACGGCGCGTGGCCCGGCGATTCGGTTGTCAGGGGAGTTTCATTTGCAGTTGGCAGAGATGGCGGGGAATGCCCCATTGGCGCATTTTCTCGGCAGTCTGGTGCCGCTGACTTCGCTGGCGATTGCGCAGTTTGATGCGCAGGTGGAGGGTTATTGCGGGGGGCATGAGGGCATAGTCAATGCGGTGGAGCGTGGTGATGCCGTGACTGCCGAAGAATTGCTGAACCGGCATCTGGATAATCTTGAACAGATGTTGCTTGATACGGTATCGCTTCCTGGCAGAAATCGTGTTGCCGGTTAGATCGCCTTCGCGGGCAAGCCTCGCTCCTACAGGTTCCGCGTAACCCTTGTAGGAGCGAGGCTTGCCCGCGAAGGCATCATCATTGATGAACACAATCTTTCAATCCGCCGCCACCCGCGCAAACCCTTCCCGAATCTTCTCTTCCGGCAAATCATCGGCAATAAACACGATCACGCTTTCACGCGCTTCGTCATCCGCCCACTCCGTATCCCAGTCGAATCCGTACAGTTTCAACACCCCCTGAAACACCATCCGCCGCGGCTCGCCAACGATGCTCAACACGCCCTTGTAGCGCAGCAACTGCTTGCCATGGTCTTCCAGCAGCTCGTTCATGAACTCGCTGAGTTTGTCGATATCCAGCGGCTTGTCGGTGCGCAGCACCAGGCTGGAAATGCGGTCGATGGAGGGCGCCTTGCCCACGGGGCGCAGGCTGATGCCGCCGAGGTCGGCATTCAGGTTGAAACCACGTACGTCGAGCAATTCAGCCAGGTCGATCTTGCCGTGTTCGACCACGCGAATCGGCGCGCGGCGGTTGATGCGGGTCAGGCGCTCGCTCAGCGCGGTAAACGTCGCTTCGTCCACCAGATCGCGCTTGCTCACCAGCAAGCGGTCGGCAAAACCGATCTGCGCCTGGGCGATGGTCTGGGTCAGGTGCGTGTCGGCATGAGCCGCGTCGACCAGGGTGATGATGCCATCGAGGATGTAACGCTCGCGCAGCTCTTCATCGATGAAAAAGGTTTGTGCCACTGGCGCCGGATCGGCCAGGCCGGTGCATTCGATCACCAGACGGTCAAAGGCGATTTCGCCGCTGTCCAGGCGTTCGAGCAGCAGGTACAGGGCTTTGGTCAGGTCGGTGTGGATGGTGCAGCAGACGCAGCCGTTGGACAGCGTCATCACTTGCACCGGCTCGTCGCCCAACAGCTGGGTGTCGATACCGGCTTCACTGAATTCGTTCTCGATCACGGCGATTTTCAGGCCGTGCTCGGCTTTGAGCAGGTGGCGCAGCAGCGTGGTCTTGCCGGCGCCGAGGAAGCCGCTGAGGATCGTGACGGGGATGGGAGAGGACAACTGGAGTCTCCTGTTCACAAAATGAGAATTCAACACAAAAACAAATGTGGGAGCGGGCTTGCTCGCGAAAGCGGTGTGTCAGTCAGCACAAATGTTGAATGACGGATCGCATTCGCGAGCAAGCCCGCTCCCACAGGGATTGCATCAAGCCGGCTGTTGCATCAACAGCACTTCGGCCCACCCTTGCCACCGTAACGCGCTTCCTGACGTTCCCTGAAGAACATCTCGTAAGTCATCACCGGTTTGTCCGGGTGTTTGGTTTGCATATGCTCGACGTAGTTGTCGTAGTCGGGCATGCCGACCATCAGGCGCGCGGCCTGACCGAGGTATTTACCGAGGCGACTCAGGTCATTGAACATCGTGCATTCCTCGATTACGCATCCGGCAGCACCTGGAACGGTGCTTCTTTATCCGTACGTTCTTTGCTGCCCCAGGCGGAAATACCGACCTTGAGCGCATAGAACAGGATGCTGAAGACCACGAACAGGAACAGCGCGGTGAGCGTTGCGTTGGTGTAAGCGTTGAAGATCACGTGCTGCATCTGAGTGATGTCCTTGGCCGGGGCGAGGATCTGACCGTTGGCCAGGGCATCGCTGTATTTTTTCGCCAGCGACAGGAAGCCGATCGCCGGGTTGGCGTCGAACAGCTTGATGAAGCCCGCGGTGGTGGTGCAGACCAGCAGCCAGACCGCTGGCAGCATGGTCACCCAGACGTAGCGTTGGCGTTTCATTTTGATCAGCACAACGGTGCCGAGCATCAGGGCGATACCGGCCAGCATCTGGTTGGAGATGCCGAACAATGGCCACAAGGTATTGATGCCGCCCAGTGGATCGATCACGCCCTGGTACAGCAACCAGCCCCACATCGCCACGCAGCCGGCGGTGGCGATCAGGTTGGCGGTCCAGGATTCGGTGCGTTTCAGCGCCGGCACGAAGGAACCCAGCAAGTCCTGCAGCATGAACCGTCCGGCACGGGTGCCGGCGTCGACTGCGGTCAGGATGAACAGCGCTTCGAACAGGATCGCGAAGTGGTACCAGAACGCCATGGTGTTTTCACCCGGCAGGACACTGTGCAGGATCTGCGCAATACCGACCGCCAGGGTCGGCGCACCGCCGGCACGGGCCAGGATCGTGGTTTCACCGATGTCCTTGGCCACCGCTTGCAGCGCTTCCGGAGTGATTGCAAAACCCCAGCTGGTGACCGTTTGAGCCACTGCCACCACGTCACCGCCAACGACAGCCGCCGGGCTGTTCATGGCGAAGTACACGCCTGGCTCGATCACCGAAGCTGCGACCATCGCCATGATGGCCACGAAGGATTCCATCAGCATGGCGCCGTAACCGATGTAACGGGCGTTGACTTCGTTATCCAGCAGTTTCGGCGTGGTGCCGGAGGAGATCAGCGCGTGGAAACCGGAGACCGCGCCACAGGCGATGGTGATGAACAGGAACGGGAACAGACCGCCCTTCCACACAGGCCCGGTGCCGTCGACGAACTGGGTCAATGCCGGCATTTTCAGCTCGGGCATGGTGACCAGGATGCCGATCGCCAGCGCCACGATGGTGCCGATTTTCAGAAAGGTCGACAGATAGTCACGCGGCGCCAGAATCAGCCAGACCGGCAGCGAGGCGGCCACGAAACCGTAACCGACCAGCATCCACGTAATCTGCACGCCAGTGAAGCTGAACGCTTTGGCCCAGACCGGATCAGCGGCAATTTGCCCGCCCAGCCAGATCGAACCGAGCAGCAGCAACACGCCGACCACGGAGATTTCACCAATGCGGCCCGGGCGGATGTAGCGCATGTAGATGCCCATGAACATCGCGATCGGGATGGTCGCCATCACCGTGAAAATCCCCCATGGGCTCTCGGCCAGGGCTTTCACGACGATCAGCGCCAGCACCGCGAGGATGATGATCATGATCAGGAAACAGCCGAACAGCGCAATGGTGCCAGGGATACGGCCCATTTCTTCACGGACCATGTCGCCCAGGGAGCGGCCGTTGCGACGGGTGGACATGAACAGGACCATGAAGTCCTGAACCGCACCGGCCAGCACCACACCGGCAATCAGCCACAGCGTGCCGGGCAGATAACCCATCTGCGCCGCCAGGACCGGACCGACCAGCGGCCCCGCGCCAGCGATGGCCGCGAAGTGGTGACCAAAGAGGATGTGTTTGTTGGTGGGGACGTAGTCCAGACCGTCATTGTTGAGTACGGCGGGGGTGGCCCGTCGCGGGTCGAGTTGCATCACATTGTTGGCGATGAACAGACTGTAGTAGCGGTAGGCAACCAGATAAATGGCCACGGCCGCGACCACAATCCACAAGGCGTTGATCGCCTCACCTCGGCGCAATGCCACGACACCAAGAGCGCACGCCCCTACGATTGCCAGCAGCAGCCAGGGTAGATGGCGTAGCAGGCTATTATTATTTTTCATTTTATGATTCCAGCCAGGGTGGACAAGAAAGACAGCCACCCCGAGTTTAGCTCGCCTGACGGCAAAGGCCATACCCCGACATAGGTCTAGAGGCCTGTCCTGACTGGCAGGCTTTGACCCAGCGGGTCTATAGTCAGCGCACAACCAGAGGATTGCGCCATGAGCGAACACCCTGCCGATCGCCGCCGCTTCAAACGTATTGCGTTCGATGCCAAAACCGAACTGAGCCAAGGGGAATTCATCTGGCCGGTGAAGCTGATTGACCTGTCACTCAAGGGGCTGCTGATCGAGAAACCCGAGCCGTGGCTGGGCAATCCGGACTGGCATTTCCTGGTCGATATTCATCTGACCGAAGACGTCGAGATCAAGATGGACGTGATGTTGACCCACGATGACCATGGCCAGCTCGGGTTTGTCTGCAAGCACATCAGCCTGGAATCGATTGAGCGGCTGCGGCGGTTGATTGAGTTCAACCTGGGGGATCCCGAGGAATTGGAGCGCGAGTTGGGCGCCTTGATCGAAATCTAAAGACTCAACACTAATCCAATGTGGGAGCGGGCTTGCTCGCGAAGGCGGTGTGTCAGACAACATCATTACTGAATGTCAGTCCGCCTTCGCGAGCAAGCCCGCTCCCACATGGGTCGTGTTCTGTCTGGAAGGCTATTCGAACAGAGCGTCGAGTGCCTGTTCCAGGCGGGTCACCGCAATAATCTGCAACCCCGGCGGCGCTTCCTTGGGAGCATTGCCCTTGGGCACGATGGCGCGTTTGAAGCCGTGCTTGGCGGCTTCCTTCAAACGTTCCTGGCCACTCGGCACCGGGCGCACTTCGCCCGACAGCCCGACTTCACCGAACACCAGCAAATCGTGCGGCAACGGCCGGTTACGCAAACTGGACATGACCGCCGCCATCAACGCCAGGTCAGAGGCCGTTTCCAGCACCTTCACCCCGCCAACCACGTTGAGGAATACGTCCTGGTCGTGAGTCGGAATCCCGCCGTGACGATGCAGCACCGCCAGCAACATCGCCAGGCGATTCTGATCCAGCCCCAGCGTGACCCGACGCGGGTTCGCCAGATGGCTGTCATCCACCAGCGCCTGGACTTCCACCAGCATCGGCCGCGTCCCTTCCCACGTCGCCATGACCACACTGCCCGGGACTTCTTCCTGGGCACGGGTGAGAAAAATCGCCGAAGGGTTGGAGACTTCTTTCAACCCCTTGTCAGTCATGCCGAACACGCCCAATTCGTTAACGGCACCGAAACGGTTTTTCACCGCACGCAGCAATCGCAGGCGCCCATCGGACTCGCCTTCGAAATACAAAACTGTATCGACCATGTGCTCCAGCACGCGCGGCCCGGCCAGGGCGCCTTCTTTTGTCACGTGGCCGACGAGGAAAATCGCGGTGCCGCTCTGCTTGGCATAACGCACCAGCAACGCCGCACTTTCCCGAACCTGCGACACGCCGCCCGGTGCCGATTGCAGCTGTTCGGTGAAGATCGTCTGGATCGAGTCGATCACCATGACCTTGGGCTTTTCGACCCGGGCGGTGGCGATGATGGTTTCGATGCAGGTTTCGGTCATCACCCGCAGTTGGTCCTGAGGCAAACCGAGACGGCGCGCACGCATGGCCACTTGCTGCTGGGATTCTTCGCCGGTGACGTACAACGCCGGCATGACTTTGGCGAGGTTGCACAAGGTTTGCAGGAGAATGGTCGACTTGCCGATGCCCGGGTCACCGCCGATCAGCACCACCGAACCATCCACCAGCCCACCACCCAACACTCGGTCGAGCTCGCTGGACGCGGTGGAGAAGCGCGGAATCTCTTCGACGCTGACTTCCGCCAGGGTCTTGATCTGCGCCTGCTGGCCGGTCCAGCCGGTGCGACCGCTGGGTGGCGCGGCACCGCCGCTCTCGACCATGGTTTCGGTCAGCGTGTTCCAGGCCCCGCACTCGCCGCATTGGCCGGCCCACTTGGGGAAGGTTGAGCCGCACTCGGTGCAGCCGTACATGCGCTTGGCCTTGGCCATCAGAACTCCCGGCAAAAACCGCGATGATAGCTCAGCTGACGCGGATCAGCGCGGCACCGCAGTGCGGATTTCTCCCTTGGCCAGACGCGCGGCGCTGTTGCCCAACGGATCTTCGGCGTTCAGGTCGGCGCCCTTGGCCTTGAGTTCATCCAGCAATTCGACCCGTTTGAACAGTCCGGCGTACATCGCGGCGGTCTGGCCGGCGTCGTTACGTTGGTCGGGGCTGCAATGGGCGGCCAACAGGGTTTTGGCGACCTGGATTTCGCCCTTGAAAATAGCGCCCATCAGGGCGGTGTTGCCGCGTTGATCCTGCGCGCAGGCGTCGGCCCCGGCCGCGAGCAAACGGTCCACCGCGCCTGTCTGGCCGTGATAGGCGGCCAGTATCAGCGCGGTATAACCCTTGCTGTCGCGGGTATCGAGGGAGTAACCGGCCTCAATGAAAGTCTCGAGCATCGGCACATCACCTCGGCGAGCGGCGTCGAAGTAGTAATCCTGCAGTTGAGCCTTCAGCGCGGCGGGATCTTCGGCCGACCCTGCGAAGACGCTGAATGAAACGCACGCCAGAAACAGCGATAGACAAAAACGCATGGCAAGCTCCTTGGTCTGACGGGACCTCCTCAGAGGCCCCGCTGTTCAGGCAAACGCGATCAGTCGGCCAGCTTGGCCGCCAGCGCCTTGACCCGGCTCAGATCGCCCTTGGCCACCTTGGTCACGCCGCTCCCGTATTCCGGGTCGGCCTTGTAAAGGAAGGACAGGATGATGTGCTTGCTCTCGTCATCGGTGGTGGCCAGTGACCCGCCGAAGCTCTCGATCAAGTCTTTGCGCTCTTTCTTGCTGAACGAGCGATACAGATCACCGGCCTGCTTGAAGTTCTGCTCACGCTGGATCTTCGCCTGCTGCGTGCTGCCCGACAGGGCCGACTGGCTGTAACGCGCGGTTTTCGGCTCGTCACGCGGCAGCAAACGGCTCGGCTGATAATTCACACCGCTGGTGCTGTGGCCGATGTTCATCGCGCCATCCTGATTACCGTTGTTCACGGCGACCTTGGGGGCATTGATCGGCAATTGCAGTGCATTGGCGCCCAGGCGATATAGTTGAGTATCGGCATAAGAGAACACTCGCCCCTGTAATAAGCGATCTTCCGAAGGCTCGATACCTGGAACAAGATTGGCCGGTGCCATGGCAACTTGTTCCGTTTCCTGGAAGACATTTGCCGGATTACGGTTCAGCACCATTTGTCCAACTTTTCGCTCAGGAACACCGGGCCATATTTTGGTTGCATCCAATGGATCGAAATCAAACTTGTACAAGTCTTGAGGATTTAACACCTGGACGTACAAGTCCCATTTCGGAAAGTCACCCTTGTTAATATGAGTGACCAAATCATTGGTCATATGACTGTAGTCTTGACCTTGAACTTTAGTTACTGCTTTTGGATCGAGATTATTAATCCCTTGCAGACTTCTCCAGTGGAACTTCACATAGTGAACTTCACCCCTGGCATTCACTAACTTGTAAGCATGAACACCGTTACCGTCCATTTCCCGATAACTGGCCGGCGTACCGGAGTTGGAATACAACTCCGTCAGGGTGCGAGTGGCTTCGGGGACGTGAGAGAAGAAATCGAAGCGGCGGGCATCATTGTCCAGGTTGGTACGCGGGTCCGGCTTGAAAGCGTGGACCATGTCCGGGAACTTGATGGCATCACGAATGAAGAAGGTCGGGAAATTGTTGCCAACCAGGTCCCAGTTGCCGTCCGCCGTGTAGAACTTGGTCGCGAAGCCCCGGGGGTCACGCAGGGTTTCTGGCGAATGGTTGCCGTGAACGACCGCCGAGAAACGCACAAACACCGGGGTGCTCTGACCGCCGGCGAATACCTTGGCTTTGGTCAGGTCACTCAGGTCGTCCGTCACAGTGAAGGTGCCGTGGGCTCCAGTGCCACGGGCATGCACGACGCGCTCGGGAATTCGCTCGCGGTCAAAGCGTTGGAGTTTCTGGATCAGCTGTACGTCCTGAAGCAGCACCGGGCCGTTGGCCCCGGCGGTCTGCGAGTTCTGGTTGTCGCCCACCGCAGCACCGTTATCGCGGGTCAGGGGCGCAGCGTGGACGGTGAAGGACAGCAGGCTGGCGGTTAACACGCCAAGGGTACGCCGATGGGGAAAAGCCCCGAGGCCAATGGTCGAAGTCATATCAGGTTCCTCTGTTTTCTAGGCGCACTCCAAGTGCGCTGCCCAGAGGCTAGAGGCCCGGACCGCAGAACATAAATAGAAAGAACGTAATGCGATGATTCAGAAAATTGTGTGGCTAATCAGCTTGTTAGCGCGTAGTTCCCGCGCGATTGGTGGCACTTTGAAAACTAAATGCCTGCAAATATGTCGATAAACACGGGCTTTGTAAGAAGGCGTTTCGAGCAGGACAGGATTTGCTGATTTACACTGCGTTCACCAACCTCATCTGTAACAAGGAAATAACCTATGGGCGTGATAAGTGAGTTCAAGGCCTTCGCGGTCAAAGGTAATGTGGTCGACATGGCCGTCGGTATTATCATCGGCGCCGCGTTCGGCAAGATTGTTTCATCGTTTGTCGGCGACGTGGTGATGCCGCCAATCGGCCTGTTGATCGGTGGGGTGGACTTCAGTGACCTGGCCGTTACCCTCAAGGCAGCCAACGGCGATGTCCCGGCGGTGGTGCTGGCCTATGGCAAGTTCATCCAGAGCCTGATCGACTTCATCATCGTCGCTTTTGCGATCTTCATGGGCGTCAAAGCCATCAACCGTCTGAAACGCGAAGAGGCCGTTGCGCCAACCCTGCCGCCGGTTCCAACCAAGGAAGAAGAGCTGTTGAGCGAGATCCGTGATCTGCTCAAAGCCCAGAACAATCAGCCCTGAAGGCTGGTTGCATGCAGAAACGGCGCCTTCGGGGCGCCGTTTTTTTTACCAGAAGTTTTCCACCGCCACCTGGCCGGGTCGTCGACTGAGGCTCAAGTGCATGTTCCGCTGTTTGAGCAACTTGCGCATGTCATCGATCATCTCAGGGTTGCCGCAGAGCATGACCCGCGAGTGCTCGGGCGTAAGCTCGACGCCTGCCACCCGCTCCAGTTCGCCATTTTCGATCAGCGTGGTGATTCGCCCGTTCAGGGCGCCGGGATGCTGCTCGCGCGTGACGGTCGCGATGAACTGCAGCTTGTGCGCGTATTCGGCCAGATAATCACGCTTCGCCAGCCCCGCAATCAGCTCCTGATAAGCCAGCTCACGGGCTTCGCGCACACTGTAGACGAGGATGATCCGCTCGAATTTCTCCCACACCTCGAAGTCCTGCAGGATCGACAGAAACGGTGCCACGCCCGTCCCTGTGGATAACAACCAGAGATCCCGGCCATCGACGAAACGGTCCGGCGTCAGGTATCCAAAGGCCTGTCGGTCGACCAGCAGCGTATCGCCGACCTCCAGCCGACTCAATTCACTGGTGAATTCTCCGTCGGGTACAACGATGGAAAAGAACTCGAGGAATTCGTCATAGGGCGAAGAGACCATTGAATAGGCGCGCCACACGGTGCTGCCGTCGGCTTTCGTTACGCCCAGCCGGGCGAATTGCCCCGCCCGAAAACGAAAGCCCGGGTCTCTGGTGGCCCGCAACGTGAACAGGTTGGGGGTCAACGGCTGAACATCGGTCAGGGTCTGGCGAGTGAATTTTTCTGCACTGGCGGTCATAAGATGCTCCATTCAACAGATGCCCCAGTGTCCCGCAAAGCAGGCGATGTAAACACCGCTGATTTGTAGTGGCTTTAGACAAAACGCCATTATTTTGCCTTCACCCATGTATTTGAAAATGAATCTCGCTCCACTCTAATAACAGTTTACAAAAACAGGATTTTAATAATTGAATGACGAGCAACATCAAACTTCACTATTTTCCACCTAAGAACCAGTTAGATAGTTTTTAAACTTTTAAGAGCAAAAAAATTGCAGCATGTGTGTAGGAATACTCCTACACTCGTGGCGTGCCGGATTTCGGATCCAATGTGCACCCCCCGAGTAACCCACATGGAGTTAAACCGATGGAAATGTGGAAGGAGTCACAATTAAGACAGATAACGAACGCACGAAATATTGAGTCTGCCTACGAAATGTCACTTGATCTCGTTCAAGGTCTTGGCTTTAAATTTTGTGCCTTTTCAATAACCTCACATTTGCGAGGGCCGCTCTTCGAGAGGGTAAATATCAATAATTACCCAAGCGAGTGGAACCTGAAATATGAACAAAGTCATTTCAGCGATGAAGATCCGATACTGGCTCATTGCAATCAGTCAACGCTGCCAATTCTATGGGGAGACGAGGTCTATTCGACAACACCCGAGCTGTGGCAAGCTCAAAAAGAACTGGGTTTGCAACATGGCTGGTCGCAGTCGCTCCATGACGACAACGGACTCTGCAGCATGTTGAGCCTGGCCAGAAGCAACGACGCCATCAGCCCCTATGAATGGTATGAAAAACTTGGCTACACGATTTTCATCAGCCACCAATTGCATGGGCTCATCGCGAAAAAACTGCCTGTACGGGTCAAGGATCCCTGCAAACCTCATTTATCAGCACGGGAAATCGAAGTGCTGAAGCTGTCGGCTGATGGCAAGACTTCGTTCGAAATCGGAGTAATTCTGGGGCGCACCGAACGCACCGTAAACTTCCATGTCCACAGTGCAATCCAGAAACTGGGCGTCAACAACAAGATTGCAGCCGTGATCGCGGCAGCCAGGGCCTGCATGATCTGAGCAGTACACTCGAATACCGAGGGGGAAAAACCCGCGAGTATTTCGAAAGAAAAAAACGTACCATTTGCGGTTCCTCCAGAGTGATGACGAGTGAAACATCACGTCGTAGTCCACTCGGACGGCCCCGCCCGCGACAACGCCTCAGGCAGCGGGACATCACACCCGTTGACTACCCAGAGCCCCGCCTCATGCCCCTGCTCGAAACACCCTTCGCCCAACTCGATCTGATCCGTCAGCCAGAACAGCAGAACGAACCGCTGCAAGCTTTTGATGCCGCAGACGAATACCTGCTCAATCATCTGGCCGAGCAGCAACCGACCGCGGACACCCGGGTGCTGGTGCTCAACGATAGCTTCGGCGCATTGGCCGCGAGCCTGGCAGGAAACGTCCTGGTGACCAGCAGCGGCGACTCGTTCCTGGCCTTCCAGGGCCTGGAAAAGAACCTGATCCGCAACGGTCAGGCATTCGATGCCGTGCCGAGCGTCCCGGCCAGCGAAGCCTTTGTGGGGCCGTTTGACCGTGTATTGATCCGCGTGCCGAAAACCCTGGCCTTGCTGGAAGAGCAACTGATTCGCCTGCAGGGCCAACTGGCTCCAGGCGCTCAGGTGATTGCAGCAGCGATGGTCAAGCATCTGCCTCGCGCTGCGGGAGATCTGCTGGAACGTTACATTGGCCCGGTGCAAGCCTCGTTGGCGGTGAAAAAAGCCCGGTTGCTGATCGCATCGCCTGAAGCCAAAACCCCGGCCGTGTCCCCCTACCCTTCACGCTACCAACTCGACACACCGGCGATCGAACTGCTGAACCACGCCAATGTGTTCTGCCGCGAAGGTCTGGACATCGGCACACGAGCATTCCTTCCACACTTGCCGCAGAACCTCGGCACAGCGCGAGTCGCCGACCTTGGTTGTGGTAATGGTGTATTGGCAATCGCCAGCGCTCTGCAAAACCCTGATGCCCAATACACGCTGGTAGACGAATCGTTCATGGCCGTGCAATCGGCCACTGAAAACTGGCGCGCTGCGTTGGGTGATCGTGAGGTGATCGTGCGGGCCGGCGATGGCCTGGCCGGGCAAGAGCCGCAATCGCTGGACGTGGTGCTGTGCAATCCGCCGTTTCACCAGCAACAGGTCGTTGGCGACTTTCTCGCCTGGCGGATGTTCCAGCAGGCGCGCGAAGCCCTGGTGGTTGGCGGTGCGCTGTATATCGTCGGCAACCGTCATCTGGGTTACCACAGCAAGCTCGCGCGGTTGTTCCGTGGTGTTGAGCAAGTAGCGGCCACGCCAAAATTCGTCATTCTCAAAGCCCGCAAATAATTGCAGGTAAAAAAAACCCTCCATGACAGGAGGGTTTGAATCCGTGCCGCAAGGCAACGGGATGGGAATGTCGAGTGTTTCAGTGCGTGGACAGACCTGCGGCGTTCATGAACATGCGCATCAGGCTGGCCACGATAAACAGGGCCCCCACGCTACCGACCCAGATCAAGGCCAGCCAACCAAGCCGCTGCCATAGCGGCTTCTTCTCTGCTGCCTTGATGTCCTCCAGGGAATGTTTGCCAGCCATCATCGTGAGCTCCTCTGAAACGGCACAGGATTGGGCCCTGCGCCGTAGTCGCGTGTTCTAGTGATAACCGTCTTCGTGGGTCACCTTGCCGCGGAACACGTAGTAGCTCCAGAAGGTATAACCCAGGATGAACGGGATGATGAACAGCGTACCGACCAGCATGAAGCCCTGGCTTTGCGGCGGTGCAGCGGCGTCCCAGATCGAGATCGACGGCGGCACGATGTTGGGCCACAAGCTGATGCCCAAACCGCTATAGCCGAGGAAGATCAGCACCAGGGTCAGCAGGAACGGCGTGTAGTTCGCATTGCGAGCCACGGCGCGAATCAGACCGTACATGGTCACCAGCACCAGGATCGGCACAGGCAGGAACCAGAAAAGATTCGGCAGCGTGAACCAGCGAGCGGCGATTTCAGCGTGAGCCAGCGGGGTCCAGATACTGACGATACCGATCACCGCCAACACCACGAACGCCAATGGCCGTGCCAGATTGTGCATCTGCTCCTGCAACTTGCCTTCGGTCTTCATGATCAGCCAGGTGCAACCCAGCAGCGCATAAGCCACCACTAACGCGAGGCCGCAGAACAGGGTGAACGGCGTCAGCCAGTCCAGTGAACCACCGGCAAACTGACGATTGACCACCGGCAGCCCATCGATGAATGCACCCAGCGCCACCCCCTGAAAGAAGGTTGCGGCAATCGAGCCACCGATGAAGGCCTTGTCCCACAGGTGGCGCTTGTCGTCCTTGGCCTTGAAGCGGAACTCAAACGCCACGCCACGGAATATCAGCCCGATCAGCATGAAAATCAGCGGCAGGTACAACGCCGAGAGCACCACCGAATAGGCCAGCGGGAACGCACCGAACAACGCTGCGCCGCCCAGCACCAGCCAGGTTTCGTTGCCGTCCCAGACCGGGGCGACGGTGTTCATCATCACGTCACGGTCGGTCTTGCCCGGGATGAACGGGAAGAGAATCCCGATCCCCAGGTCGAAGCCGTCCATGACCACATACATCATGATGCCGAAGATGATGATCACGGCCCAGATCAGCGGAAGATCAATACCCATGACTCAAATCTCCTTGGTCAGGCTGGGGCTGCTATCAGCGTCGGCGTCATCGTCGGCAGCGGAGAGCGGACGGGCTGGCGTGCGTTTCTTGCCTGGACCACCCTCGGGCGTTTCCTTGCCTTCGTCGATCTTCGGCCCTTTGCGCACCAGGCGCATCATGTAGCCCAGGCCCGCACCGAACAGCGCGAAATACACCACCACGAACAGGATCAGCGTGATGCTCATCTGCATGAAGCTGTGATTGGAGGACGCGTCCGCCGTGCGCATCAGGCCATAGACCACCCACGGTTGACGGCCGATTTCAGTGGTGAACCAACCGGCGAGGATCGCGATCAGGCCGGACGGGCCCATCCACAAAGCCAGGTAGAGGAACGGTCGCGAGGTGTACAACCTGTCGCTCTTGCGCAGCCACAGACTCCACAGACCGGTGAAAATCATCAGCATGCCCAGACCGACCATGATCCGGAACGACCAGAACACGATGGTCGAATTCGGCCGGTCTTCAGGCGGGAACTCCTTGAGCGCCGGCACTTGCTTGTCCAGGGAATGCGTCAGGATCAAGCTGCCCAGGTACGGAATTTCCACCGCGTACTTGGTCCGCTCCTCGTTCATGTCCGGCCAGCCGAACAGGATCAGCGGGGTCGGCTCATCGCCGTGATTTTCCCAGTGACCTTCGATTGCGGCGATTTTCGCCGGCTGGTGCTTGAGCGTGTTGAGCCCGTGGAAGTCACCGATAACGGCCTGAATCGGCGCCACGATCAACGCCATCCACATCGCCATCGAAAGCATGGTGCGGATCGCCGGGTTGTCCTTGCCGCGTAGCAAGTGCCAGGCCGCCGAAGAGCCGACGAAGAAAGCAGTGGCGACGAACGCGGCCGTGGCCATGTGCATCAGGCGGTACGGGAATGACGGGTTGAAGATTACGGCGAACCAGTCGGTTGGAATGACTTGGCCATTGATGATTTCGAAACCTTGCGGGGTCTGCATCCAGCTGTTGGAGGCAAGAATCCAGAAGGTCGAGATCAGCGTGCCGATGGCGACCATGACCGTGGCGAAGAAGTGCAGGTTGCGCCCCACCTTGTTCCAGCCGAACAGCATGACACCGAGGAAACCGGCCTCAAGGAAGAACGCTGTCAGGACTTCGTACGTCAGCAACGGCCCGGTCACGGAACCGGCGAAGTCCGAGAAGCGGCTCCAGTTGGTGCCGAACTGATAGGCCATGACCAACCCGGACACCACGCCCATGCCGAAGTTGACGGCAAAGATCTTTGACCAGAAATGGTACAGATCGCGGTAAGTGTCGTTGTTCGTCTTCAGCCACAGACCTTCGAGTACCGCCAGGTAACTCGCCAGGCCAATGGTGATGGCTGGAAAAAGGATGTGGAACGAGATGGTGAACGCGAACTGAATTCGGGCGAGATCAAGCGCCTCCAAACCGAACATAAGTCTTCCTCTGTCAGGTAATACCGGCTGAAGGCTTGCGGCCTGCACCCACTGCCCCCACGGATATGGAGTGTGGCGAATTTGCATTCGTTCTTTTTTTACAAACATCACAACGTAGGGAGTCTGGCCATCTGGCCGCCGGATCATTTCCACAAGGGTCTTGATCTGGATCAAGCAATGGTTAAAAGAGTAGTCCCATTTTTGACGATGGACGGTGTGGTCTTTTGCCGCGTGACAGGTTGCCTCACGGCTCTGCTCATGAACTGAAACACATTACCTGTGGGAGTGAGCCTGCTCGCGAAAGCGATCTGTCTGTCACCTTTATGGTGAATGTGCCGACGCCTTCGCGAGCAAGCCCGCTCCCACAGGGGGATGTCGGTGTTTTTGGAGATCGGTGTCTAGCTAACTAAATTTTCCCAGCCTGCAACTTCTGGTTACAGGTTGGTGATAATCTCGACCCTCCCCTCGCTCAAGACCTGCCCTCAGATGCCCAGCCAAGCGCCCTTGCTGTTACGTCATCACCGCCCTTTTATCGCGTTCTGGCTGGCTCGGGTGTTCACCGCCAGCGGTTTTCAGATGCTCACCGTGGCCATCGGCTGGAACCTGTATCAACTGACCGGCAATGTGCTGGACCTGGGTCTGGTGGGGCTGGTGGAATTTGCCCCACGGGTGCTGTTCATGCTGCACACCGGGCATGTCGCGGATCGCTATGACCGGCGCAAGGTCGCGGCGATCTGTCAGTCCCTGCAAGCGTTGATCGCCTTGTCCCTGGCCATCGGCAGCGCGACCGACCATGTCACCCGGGAGATGATTTTCATCCTCGCGTTCCTGCTCGGCGCCGCGCGCTCCTTCGAGATGCCGACCACCCAGGCCTTGCTGCCCAGCATCGTGCCCAGCGCGCTGTTCCCCCGCGCCGTCGCCGCCGCGCAGTCGGCTCAACAATCGGCCACCATCGTCGCCCCGGCCGTAGGCGGTTTGCTCTATGCCTTCGGCAGCGTCTGGGTGTATGGCCCGACGGTGATCCTCTACCTCATTGCCTGCTTGTTGATGCTCAACCTGCCGGCCCGGCAAACACCGCTGAACAAGGGCAAGGCGACCCTGGATTCATTGCTCGCAGGCATCCGTTTCATTCGCAGTCGCCCGGACATTCTCGGGGCGATTTCCCTGGATCTGTTTGCGGTATTGCTCGGTGGTGCAACGGCGCTGCTGCCGGTGTTCGCCAAGGACATCCTGTTGACCGGCCCCTGGGGCCTGGGCCTGTTGCGTTCAGCCCCGGCCGTCGGTGCGCTGTTGATGTCGCTGTACCTGGCGCGATTTGCCGTGGAGCGCAAAGTCGGGCGCGTAATGTTCACCGCGGTCGGTGTATTCGGCGTCGCGACCATCGCGTTCGGCCTCTCGACCTCGTTCTGGTTTTCCCTGGCGGTGTTGGTAGTGCTGGGCGCGGCGGACATGATCAGCATGGTGATCCGCGCCTCTTTCGTGCAACTCGAAACCCCGGACGAAATGCGCGGCAGGGTCAGCGCCGTCAACGGCCTGTTCATCGGCGCGTCGAACCAGTTGGGCGAATTCGAATCCGGCCTCACCGCCCACTGGTTCGGCACCGTGCCGGCGGTGGTCATGGGCGGGATTGGCACCTTGGTGGTGACCGGGGCGTGGATCAAACTGTTCCCAACCCTGGCCAACCGCGACCGCATGCATGTGCCGGTGGAAGAAGCCAAGGTCTAAAGCAGCTTGTCGAGGGTGATGGGAAAGTCCCGCACCCGCTTGCCGGTGGCGTGGTAGATGGCATTGGCCACAGCCGCCGCGACCCCAACGATGCCGATTTCGCCAACACCCTTTGAACCAAGAGCGTTGACGATCTCATCGTTTTCTTCGACGAAAAGCACGTCTATTTCGCCGATATCGGCATTTACCGGGATGTGATACTCGGCCAGGCTGTGGTTCATGTGACGCCCCAGCGCATGGTCGGTTTGCGTCTCCTCGTGCAATGCCATGCCAATACCCCACACCACGCCCCCGAGAATCTGGCTGCGCGCCATTTTCGGATTGACCACCCGACCCGCCGCAATCGCGCTGACGACACGGTTAACCTTCACCGTACCCAGTTCCTCATCGACCAGCACTTCAACGAACACGGCTGAATGGGTAGCGGTGGCGTAGGCTTCGCGCTTCTTGTCCGGCTCGGCGTCGACCTGGGCCTCGATCGTTTCTTCGCCACAGTCCCGAGCAAGGTCGGCCAGTTTTAGTCGCGCCTCACCCAATGAAAGATGCCCATCTTCAAAAATGGCTTGGTCAGCGGTCACGCCTGCGAACGCGGGCGAAGTCTGCCGAGCCACGGCGAGCAGTTTTTCCTTTAACGCCTCACAGGCCTGCTGAACGGCAGTGCCGACTGATGACACGGTAAATGATCCGCCCTGCAACGGCGCAGTCGGCAATGAAGAGTCGCCGAGGACGAAAGTGACATCCTCTACAGAAACGCCTGTCGCCTGTGCAGCAATTTGCGTCATGACCGTGTAGGTCCCGGTGCCGATGTCGGTGGTGGCGCTGCTGACGGTCAAATGGCCGTTGTGATCGAGCGAAGCCTTGGCACTGGCTTTCTGCTGCATCGCCTCCCAGACGCCACCGGCCATGCCCCAACCCACCAACTGTCGTCCCTGGCGCATGCTTCGCGGTTCTGGATCGCGCTGATGCCAGCCAAAACGCTTGCCCCCCTGGGCGTAACATTCGCGCAGCTCTTTACTGGAGTACGGCTTGTCTTCGTTCTGATTGCGCTCGGCGTAGTTGATCAAACGCAACTGCACCGGATCGATTGCCAACGCACACGCCAGTTCGTCCATCGCACATTCAAGGCCAATCAGCCCCAACGCCGCGCCCGGCGCTCGCATGTCGAGCGGCGTGAACACATCCAGCGGCACGAGTTTGTAGGTCAATTGCACGTGATCGCAGTGATAGAGCATCCCGCTCCACTCCACCACATGCTCGGTGAAATCCTCGAACCGCGAAGTCTGGCCAATGGCGGTGTGAGCGACGGCGAGCAGGCGGCCGTTTGCCGCAGCGCCTAGTTGCAAACGCTGCAAGGTGCGGGGACGGTAGCCGAAGGTGAACATCTGCTGGCGCGTCAACGTCACGCGCACTGAACGCTTGAGTTGCAGCGCCGCCATGACCGCCAAAGGCAGTTGATACTGCGGACGCAAGCCCGAACCGAATGCCCCGCCGACATACGCGGCGAAGATTCTGACCTGCTCTTTCTCAAGTCCGAACACCTTTTGCACATACGACTGACAGTTCTGCGGGCCTTGGGTCTTGTCATGGATGTGCAAGCTGCCGTCGGCCTGATACAGCACCGTGCTGGCGTGCGGCTCCATTGGATTGTGATGCTCGATCGGCGTGCTGTAGTTCAGGTCCAGGCTCATGGCCGCGCCAGCGAACTCGGCCTGAAAGTTCCCACGCGGCTTGGGCAGTTCGGCAGGTGCTGGATGGGCTTCGCCTTGCAGCGATAACAGATCGGTCTGATGGGCGTCGGTTTCGTATTCAATTTCGATCAATGAACCGGCATGGCGCGCCAGCTCAAGGTTGTCCGCGACAACCAGTGCCAACGGTTGCCCGCTGTACAGGACATGATCGTTATACAACGGACGGAACGGTGAGCCTTCGGCCGAATCGGCATCCTCATAGTCTTCGTCGTAGCTGGCGATCTTCGGGCGGTTGTTGTGATCGATCACCGCTACGACCCCAGGCAACGCCAAGGCCTTCGATGCATCAATGCGAATCACCCGTCCGCAAGCGATGGTGCTGGAAACAACACTGCCGTGAAGCAGGCCGTCCTCGGGAAACTCGCCGGCGTAGCGCGCCTGTCCCGTCACTTTGAGCTGGCCGTCGACCCGGTCGAGCGGCTGCCCCATGGGTTGCGTGTAAGTCTTCATCGGGCTTCCCCTCCCTGCGCGGCATCGCTCAGTGCGCGCACGATTGCCCGGCGCGCCAGTTTCACTTTGAAAGCGTTGTGTTCGAGCGGCTCGGCGTTTTGCAGCAAAGCATCGGCGGCGGCGGTGAAGGTTTCGCGGCTGACCTCTTTGCCAACCAGCCAGTCTTCCACGGCCTTGTCGCGCCAGGGTTTGTGCGCCACGCCGCCCAGGGCCAGTCGCGCCTTGCGAATGATCGATCCGGACAAATCGAGCGCTGCGGCGACCGAGACCAATGCAAAGGCATACGACGCGCGATCACGAATTTTCAGGTAATGGCTGTGTTCGGCAAAACCGGTGGCGGGTAATTCGATGGCGGTGATCAGTTCATCGTTGGCGAGCTGGTTGTCACGTTCGGGAGCATCGCCCGGCAGACGGTGGAAATCAGCGAACTCGATGGTCCGCGCACCGCTGGTGCCTTGCACGTGAACCACGGCCTCCAGCGCGGCCAAGGCCACACACATGTCTGAAGGGTGGGTAGCGACGCACGATTCACTGGCGCCGAAAATGGCATGAATCCGGTTCAGCCCGTCCCGCGCCGGACACCCGCTTCCGGGTTCCCGCTTGTTGCATGGCACGCCAGCGTCATAGAAGTAATAGCAGCGCGTGCGTTGCAGCAGGTTGCCGCCGGTGCTGGCCATGTTGCGCAGTTGTGGTGACGCGCCGGCCAGAATCGCCTGGGACAACAGCGGGTAGCGCTGCTCGATCAACGAGTGCCAGGCCAGATCGGCATTGCTGACCAGTGCACCGATCATCAGCCCCCCTTGGTCCGTTTCAGTGACATCGCGCAAGGGCAGCCCGGTAATGTCGATCAAGTGCTCCGGACAAGTGACATTTTCCTTCATCAAATCCAGCAGGTTCGTACCACCGGCAATGAAGCGCGATGCCGGGCCGGCGAGATGTACAGCGGCCTGTACCGAATCGGGTTTGCTGTAGTGGAAAGGATTCATTGGCCATCCCCTTGCTCAGGTTTGCGGCAGGCGGGAAGCACTTCTTCGATGGCGTCGCGAATATTGTTGTAGGCACCACAACGGCAGAGGTTGCCGCTCATCAGTTCTTGAATGTCTGCGGTGGTTTGCGCCCGCCCTTCATTGACCAGGCCGACCGCCGAGCAGATCTGCCCCGGCGTGCAATAGCCGCACTGAAAAGCATCGTGCTTGATAAAGGCTTGCTGCATGGGGTGCAATTCGTCGCCATTCGCCAACCCCTCAATGGTGACCAGCTCCGTCCCGTCACACATCACCGCCAGCGTCAGGCAGGCGTTCACCCGTTTGCCGTTGAGCAACACCGTGCAGGCGCCGCACTGTCCGTGGTCGCAGCCTTTTTTTGTGCCGATCAGGTCCAACTGCTCACGCAGCAGATCCAGCAGCGTGGTCCAGGGCAAGACGTCGAGCTGACGCTCCTGACCGTTGAGCCTCAGGCGTAACGGATGACGGACGAAGGACGGCTGAGCCGCCTCGGGAGTGGTCGCACTCATAAACACCTCACGGTTGGTCGTACGTTCGCGGCGTTTTGGCAAACCGTCGTCTTAAGGGGTACGACTTCGGGGTGGGATGAGCGTTCAAGGGAATTGATGGGCGTGGAAAATGGTTGAAACAGGGTCAATGCATACACTCACAGGAGGCAGGACATGCCCATGCACAACCCGCCGCACCCTGGCGAAACGCTGTTAACGGATGTATTGCCCGAGCTAGGCATCAGTGTCACAGAGCTGGCACGTCACCTGGGATTCGCTCGTCCGCATCTTTCGCGTGTACTGCATGGCCACGCGCCAATCAGTCCGGATTTGGCTGTGCGTCTCGAGCGCGCCGGTATTGGCAAGGCGCGCATGTGGTTAGGCGTCCAGACCGACTACGATCTCTGGCAAGCGGAGCATCGTGAGCAACCGATTATCCAACCCATTGCCAGTCACGCATGACATGTTTCAAACCACCAACTCCGCCGCCACGGCAGCTCGCGTGGCTTTACCGCAGAGTTGTTCCACCAGCGTCAGGGCAAACTCCAGAGCAGCTCCCGAGCCTTGGGCAGTGATGCAATTGCCGTCGACCACCACGGGCTGGTCGACAAAATTACAGCCCGACAATTGATGGCTGGCTGATGGCAGGCAGGTCATGCGTCGCTGACGCAAGACGCCAAAGGCTTGCAGCGCCAGCGCTGGGGATTCACCGATGCCGGCGAACAGACGCCCGGCGGCGGCCTGGTCCTTGATCAACTGTTGCAGGGGTTGATGTGCGGCGAGGTGCTGTGAGCCCACCTCTCCGCCGGGCAGTGCGAGAAGGTCGAACGGCTGGGCCAGCAAATCCACCAGCATAGCGTCGGCGGTCAAGCGGGTACCGCGGGCGCAGGTGATCATGCGTCGGCCCTCGATGCTCGCCACCACCACTTCAACCTTGGCGCGGCGCAGCACGTCGATCAGGGTCACGGTTTGCAGGTCATCGATGCCCTCGGCGAGGGTAATCAAAGCTCTAAAGGTCATGGGTTTGGTCCACAGAATGATCTTTAAAGCGTAGTCAGCTTTCCTGACCCTTGTTCGAGTGCAGCCGTTACTTGATGTAAAGCTGGGTCGACAGCTTATCGCCAGGGGCGTTGATCGAGGTGTTGCTGAACGTGAAGATCCCGTCCTGCTTGCCTGCAAGATTGAAGATGTAAAGATAGCCGACGGTTTTTTCACCTGGCGTGCAATCCTTCAGGTTGCCGGTTTGAAAGGCGCACACCGGTGTCCGGGTGCCATCCACTTCAAAACCATCCAGCGTGACATACGGACTGGGGCTACCGTAACCGACTTCCAGCACGTAGACCTTGATGCTCGGCCCACTGTGGTCGCAACTCGTCTCGGTCTGCCCTTCGGCAATGTTCTCAAAACCACAGGTCGGTGATTCAACCTTGACCACCTTCAACTGGCTCAATCGTGGCGCCATCGCCGCCGAGGCGGTTTGCCCCCCCAGCCACAACGCCATCGCGACGCCAATCACCGCAACCCCACACTTTTTAATGCAATGCATATCGCCCCCCAAAACCAGCGCGCAGTATGGCTCACTTCGCTTTTGCGCAAAACATCGGCGACGATCGCAGCCATAAGCAGCCACAGCCCCACGCTGCTGGTATGATGCGCGGCTTTTTCCGACCCACAGAAAATTACCAGGCGCCTGCAGCGGTCTGTGCTTTGCTGTTGAGGTCGATACATTCACGGCGCCGGGCGCGCCACGGGGAGCAGACATGCTGGAAAGGCTGTTTCAACTCAAGGCACACAACACCAACGTGCGGACCGAGATTCTGGCGGGCGTCACGACCTTCTTGGCCATGGCCTACATTCTGTTCGTCAACCCGAGCATCCTCGGCGAGACCGGCATGGACAAGGGCGCGGTGTTTGTCGCGACCTGTCTGGCAGCAGCAATCGGCTCCACCGTAATGGGCCTGATCGCCAACTACCCGATCGCGCTTGCGCCGGGCATGGGCCTGAACGCCTTCTTTACCTACACCGTAGTCCTGCACATGGGCCACACCTGGCAAGTGGCGCTGGGTGCGGTGTTCATCTCGGCGGTGTGCTTCTTCCTGCTGTCGATCTTCCGCATCCGTGAATGGATCATCAACAGCATCCCGCTGCCGCTGCGCTCGGCGATTGCCGCCGGTATCGGCCTGTTCCTGGCGCTGATCGCCCTGCATAACGCCGGCATCGTGGTCAGCAACCCGGCGACCATGGTTGGCCTCGGCGACCTGAAACAACCGGCACCGATCCTCGCCACCCTTGGTTTCGCCCTGATCGTCGCCCTCGAAGCGCTCGCCGTACGCGGCGCGGTGCTGATCGGCATTCTGGTGGTGACCATCGCGTCCATCGCATTGGGCTTCACCCCGTTCGGCGGCGTGATGTCGATGCCACCGTCCCTGGCGCCGACCTTCCTGCAGCTGGACATCAAAGGTGCACTGGACATCGGTCTGGTCAGCGTGATCTTCGCCTTCCTGTTCGTTGACCTGTTCGACAACTCCGGCACCCTGATCGGCGTCGCCAAGCGCGCCGGCCTGATGGGCAAGGACGGCCACATGCCGAAAATGGGCCGCGCCCTGATCGCCGACAGCACCGCGGCCATGGCCGGTTCGCTGCTGGGCACCTCGACCACCACCAGCTATATCGAATCCGCCGCTGGCGTGAGTGCCGGTGGCCGCACCGGCCTGACCGCCGTTGTCGTGGCGATTCTGTTCCTGCTGGCGCTGTTCTTCTCGCCATTGGCCGCCAGCGTTCCGGCATTCGCCACCGCACCGGCGCTGCTGTTCGTCGCGGTGTTGATGACATCCGGCCTGGCCGAAATAGACTGGGACGACATCACCGTTGCCGCACCGGTCGTGGTCACCGCCCTGGCCATGCCATTCACGTATTCCATCGCCAACGGCATCGCCTTCGGTTTCATCTCCTGGACCGCGATCAAGTTGCTGTCCGGCCGCGGCCGTGAGCTGAACGCGGCGCTGGTGATTCTGTCGATTCTGTTCGTGATCAAGTTGGGTTGGTTCAACGCATGACTTTTGATTCCCAGGCCTACGCCGTCCAGCTCGAAGACAAGGTCACGCGCCTGCGCGACCTGCTGGCCCCGTTCGATGCACCGGAACCTGCGGTGTTTGACTCGCCGCTGAAAAATTTCCGCCTGCGCGCCGAATTCCGCCTGTGGCGCGAAGGCGGCGATCGTCATTACGCGATGTTTTCCCAGGAAGACAAACGCACGCCGATCCTGATCGAAGAGTTCCCGATCGCCAGCCTGCGCATCAATGAATTGATGCCGCAGCTCAAGGCGGCATGGAAGGCCAGCGCGGCGCTAAGCCACAAGCTGTTTCAGGTGGAGTTCCTGACCACCCTGGCCGGCGATGCGATGATCACCTTGTGCTATCACCGCCCGCTGGATGAACACTGGCACGCGGCGGCGACGAAACTGGCCGCCGACCTGAACGTGAGCATCATTGGTCGCTCGAAAGGCAAACGCGAAGTGATTGGCCTGGATTACGTGGTCGAGAAACTGGACGTCGGTGGCCGCACGTTCAGCTACCGCCAGCCCGAAGGCGCGTTCACCCAGCCCAACGGCACCGTGAACCAGAAGATGCTCAACTGGGCTTACGATGCCCTCGGCGATCGCCCGGACGATTTGCTGGAGCTGTATTGCGGCAACGGCAACTTCACCCTGCCGCTGGCGACCCGTGTGCGCAAAGTGCTGGCCACGGAAATCAGCAAGACTTCGGTGAACGCCGCACTGAGCAACCTCAGCGAAAACGCTGTGGATAACGTCACCCTGGTGCGTTTGTCCGCTGAAGAGCTGACCGAAGCCCTGAACGAAGTCCGCCCGTTCCGTCGCCTGCACGGCATCGACCTGAAGAGCTACGAGTTCGGCAGCGTCTTCGTCGACCCGCCTCGCGCCGGCATGGACCCGGACACCTGCGAGCTGACCCGGCGCTTCGACAACATCCTCTACATCTCCTGCAACCCGGAAACCCTGGCGGCCAACATCGCCCAGTTGCACGACACCCATCGCATCACCCAGTGCGCGATGTTCGACCAGTTTCCGTGGACACATCACATGGAATCCGGGGTGTTGTTGACCCGTCGTTGATTGCAGCCCGCCCTACAAAACAGCCGTCAGTACGACGGCTTTTTTGTGGGTGATCAATCGGTGACCTCTGCCTTACGCGGACGCCCGCCTTTACGGCCATTGGCCCGCGCAGCCTCGGCTTTGGCGGCGCTGCTTTGGCGACCGTTGCGCGAGGCAATGACCGAAGCAGCCATGTCCATCAACGGCTTGCTCGCTGAAATCATCCCGGCGATGGACACGTTCAGATCCTTGCCTTCATGACATAAAGCGGTGCCGGAAAAGCCGACTTTCAGGTCTGCGAAATCCTCAATGTCGAAATCATCGAATTCCGGATAGTGCTGCACAGGCAGCAGCACGCCGCTGCCATCAATGAAGCCGACCGCCAGACAAGGTTCCACAAACCTTACCGAAGTCGCCTGCAATCCGTTTTTCTGGCGCACTTGCCCGCGCTGGATGGCTTCATCCAGCACGGCCTCGGTGACAGGCCGATCGGCCAGCATTCCTGCCTGAATCGTTTTCATAGTTGAATCTCCACACCTTCCGGTACACCGATCAGCGCCAGAAGAGTCTTATTAGTCTTGGGTTCGTAGCAAGCCGAGCCAATCATCCAGGTCGTACTCGCAATCCTTTTGACCACCACGACTTCGCTGGTCTGCCAGTCCCATTTCTGATGATCGAGACAGACCGTTTGCAGCTTGTCCCACCAGATGGCCCGGGCGCGACGCAAGTGCGCGGGTTGTCCGAGTGCGTGACGCAATCCTTCCAGCACTGCCACAGATGGCCGGTTTGAATGAGGAACCACATCCCACAGCTCGATACTGTTGTGCCAAAAACAGAACTTGAAGCGTGCACTCCAGCTTCCGGCATCTACATGCGCGTGCGGCGGGCAATGCTCATCGCGCAACATGATCACCATTGAAAACCCTTTGTAGCTGAACAATCGCATACTAACCCATCCGTTAGGTTAATGAGCCCAAAGGCCCGACACTCCCTGGAAAATCCGACAATAGGCTCTGCACCAAATCGTCTTCACGCCTCTGAGACTAGCGTCAAGCCTCGCCTCGAGTCGGTGGATACCTGCGCAAAATAGTAAGCAATCCTTTCCCCTAGCCCACAAAAAAGCCGTCACGAGGACGGCTTTCCTGGCTTGGCACACAATCATCCCGGCTGATTTTTTCGATACTCGGTGGTAGTGATGCCCGCGTACCCCCAGTTATCGGTATCGACTTCCTCGATCACGATGTGGGTCAGTTCCGGTGGCTTGCCGAGAACGCGTTTCAAGGTGTCGGTGATTTCGGCGATGACCTGGGCTTTCTGCTCCCGGGTGACGCCGTCACGGGTGATTCGTACGCTGACGAAAGGCATGATGCTGCTCCTGTCCGGTTATCCAATGAGAGGCCGGTCAAGTAAAGCACTGCTGCGGCGATTTCATCTACAGTGGCGCAGTCCCTCATTTGATCCTTGGTGTCATCCATCATGCAGCGAGTATTCGACGATCTTCAGTTGGGCAGCATCGAACTGTTTTGCCTGGCGGCCGAGGCCGGCAGCTTTACGGCGGCCGCGTTGGTGGCCGGCGTAACACCGGCCGCCGTGAGTCGGTCGGTGTCGCGCATGGAAGAACGCCTCGGTGTGCGGCTGTTTGCGCGCACCACCCGCAGCGTCAAGCTGACCGACAGTGGTCGCCGCTATTACGAGGAATGCCGTCAGGCACTGGCGCAGTTGGTGGAGGCTCAGCGCGAGGTCATGGGCCAGCAACAGCAACCGTCCGGCACGCTGCGCATCAGTATTCCCACGACGTATGCGCACCACCGGATCTTGCCGTTGTTGCCGGCATTCCGGGCGCGCTTTCCAGACGTGAAGGTCGAGTCGCACATCAGCAATCGCAACATCGATTTCGTCGGCGAAGGCTATGACATGGCAATCCGCGTACGGGCTATTCCGGATTCCGGCCTCATCGCCCGTCACCTTGAGGACGCCGAGCTGGTGATGATCGCCAGTCCCGATTACTTAAAGCGCGCGGGAACCCCGCAAAGCCTGGACGACCTTGCGCAACACGAATGCATTCAATACGAACTGCCCAGCAGCGGTCGGCGGATTGCCTGGCTGTTCAGCGACAACGGCGCACCGCGGGAGATTCTTGCCGAGGGCAGCTTCAGTTGTTCTGACGATGTACTCGGCGGCGTGACCCTGGCCAAAAACGGCGCGGGGTTGTTTCAGACTTACCGGTTTATTGTCGAAAACGAACTGGCTGATGGATCGTTGGTGGAGGTGCTCAAACCTTATGGCGGACGCTCCAGGCCCTTCACATTGCTTTATCCACAGAGCCGTCATATGCCGCTGAGACTGCGGGCTTTCACCGATTTCCTGGTTGAACATCTGCCGCGATAAACAGTGAGACTGTCCGATCACCGCACACAAAACCTCAATGGAACCTCTCTTCAATTGACCAAAGTAACCAGCTAGTACAATTTATCTCCACAGGCTGAACACCCCGGCCGATTCCAAAAATAATAAGTGGAGAGACCACGATGTCCCCTATCGTTCTGGTGCTTAACGGCCCGAATCTGAACCTGCTCGGTACCCGTGAACCGGCGACTTACGGTCACGAAACCCTGTCAGACATTTCGGCGCTGTGCGGACGCGCCGCCGAAGAATTCGGCTTGGCGGTGGAATTTCGCCAGACCAACCATGAAGGCGAGTTACTCGACTGGATTCACGCAGCCCGCGGACGCTGCGCCGGGATCGTCATCAATCCGGCGGCCTGGACACACACTTCCGTGGCGATCCGCGATGCCTTGATTGCCAGCGAATTGCCGGTGGTCGAAGTCCACCTGTCCAACGTCCACGCCCGCGAGCCCTTCCGGCATCACTCCTTCGTTTCAGCCATCGCCACTGCGGTGATGGCAGGTTTCGGCAGCCATGGTTATCGCCTGGCGCTGGATTACTTCAGCCAACGCTTGAAGGGGTAACGCCGTGACTCAGAACAACGCGGTATTGGCCGGGCTGATCGGCGCCGGCATCCAGGCTTCCCGTACCCCGGCGCTGCACGAGCATGAAGGCGATGCCCAGGGATTGCGTTATCTCTATCGTTTGATCGACCTCGATCAGCTGAAACTCGACAGCAGCGCCCTGCCCGATCTGTTGATGGCCGCCGAGCGCATGAACTTCACCGGCCTGAACATCACCTTCCCGTGCAAGCAGGCGATCATCCCGTTGCTCGACGAGTTGTCGCCGGAAGCGCGTGGCATCGGAGCGGTGAACACCGTGGTGCTGAAGGACGGCAAACGCATCGGCCACAACACCGATTGTTTGGGATTTGCCGAGGGTTTTCGCCGGGGATTGAAGGACGTTGCCCGCGAGCGTGTGGTCCAGATGGGCGCTGGCGGTGCAGGTGCGGCGGTGGCCCACGCGCTGTTGAGCGAAGGCGTACAACTGCTGAGCATTTTTGATGTGGAGATCAGCCGCGCTCAAGCCTTGGCGGACAACCTCAATCAACACTTCGGCGCTGGCCGGGCCGTGGCCGGGCATGATTTACCGAGCACGTTGGCCCAGGCGGATGGTTTGGTGAACACCACGCCCATGGGCATGAAAAAACTGCCGGGCATGCCGGTGCCGGTGGCGTTGCTTCGGGCTGAGTTGTGGGTGGCGGAGATTGTCTATTTTCCGCTGGAAACGGAGCTGCTACGCAATGCCCGCGCCTTGGGTTGCCGGACGCTGGATGGCGGCAATATGGCGGTGTTTCAGGCGGTGAAGGCGTTTGAGTTGTTTAGCGGTGTGGTGCCGGATGTGCAGCGTATGTTGGCGCATTTTCAGAGCATGAATGGTTGAAAAGCCTCGCGGGCAAGCCTCGCTCCTACGGGTTCTTTGTTGCCTTTGTTGGAGCGAGGCTTGCCCGCGAAGGCGTCAGGCCTGCAAATACCGCAAAACCGACTCGCAGATCATCTCCCGATGACGCTGCTTGATGCTTTCATCCGGCAAATCGATCTGAAAGATCTCACCGAAGGTATGGCGGTTCGACACGCGATAAAAGCAGAACGAGCTGATCAGCAGATGCACATCCAACGGCTCAAGCCCCGAACGGAACACACCCTCTTCGGCCCCGCGACGCAAAATCACGCCCAGTGAATCGAGGATGGTGTTGTTCATCGCCTTGATCGCGTCGGAGCGCTTCACGTATTCAGCGTTGTGGATGTTCTCGATGCTGACGATCCGCACGAAATCGACGTTGCGATCATGGTGATCGAAGGTGAACTCCACCAGCCGTCGAATCGCCTCCACCGGCGCCAGTTCGGCCAGGTGCAGGTGATTTTCCGTATTGCGGATGTCGCCGTAGAGTTTTTCCAGTACCTCGACGTAGAGCTGCTCCTTACTGCCGAAGTAGTAATAGATCATGCGTTTGGAGGTGTGGATGCGCTCGGCGATTGCATCGACGCGAGCACCGGAAAGCCCCTGCTGGACGAACTCGACAATCGCCTCTTGAAGGATGTTCTCGCGGGTCTTTTCCGGGTTGTTCTTGCGACTCTTGCGCGGCTCCGCAATGGGTTCGGCGGGCGCTGCGGAGAGTTCTGAAGTTATCGTCATTGCGGGCTCACGGCCATCACTGCACAGGCTGGCGATTATGGGCCGCGCCGCACAGTGAAGGAAGCCGCGCGGCGACGGTTTGTCGCCGTGTTTACGATTTTCCTACAACTTTGCCTGACGTACGGCACCGCTTCGGGATTTGGCCATGGCCGCCAGGCGCACCGCCACGTTGGCCGCGCCGTAACCGGCGTAGCCATTTTTGCGCTGGATGATTTCAAAGAAGAACCGCCCTTCGAACGGCTCGGTATAAACGTGGAACAGCTCGCCGCCCTGGGCATCACGGTCATAAAGCACGTTGAAATACGCCAGTTCGCTGAGGAATTCGTCGTCGAAGTCGAACCGTGCGGCGAGGTCATCGTAGTAATTGAGTGGAATATCCAGCAGTGGCACGCCCGCCTCCTTGGCACGGCTGACTTCGGCAAAGATGTCATCGCAGTCAAACGCGATGTGATGCACCCCGGAGCCGCGATAACTCGACAGCGCGTGTGAGATTGCGGTGTTGCGGTTCTCGGAAATGTTCAGCGGCAAGCGAATCGAACTGTCGCGGCTGCGCAACGCTCGACTTTTCACCAAACCGTACGGGTCCGGCAGCACCACTTCGTCGTCGGCTTCAAAATCCAGCAGGCTCTTGTAGAACAGCACCCAACTGTCGAGGCTGTCGGCCGGCAGCGCCATCGCCATGTGGTCGATGCGTTTGAGGCCGCCACCGGTCACCGTAGCCGGTTGCAGATTGAAGTCGGTGCCATAGACATCAGCGTCCTGGTCCACCAGATAAATCAGGCTGCCATCCGGTGCGCGCACGGCGGCCAGTTCAAGTTCATTGGGACCGACCAGCCCGCGATACGGTTGACCTTTGTAGGCCACGGCCCGGGCCAGCGCACTGGCGCTGTCCTTGACCCGCACGGCGGTGGCGCACAGCGAAGGCCCGTGGGCTTCGAAAAAGCTGTGGGCGAACGAGTACGGTTCGGAATTGAGAATCAGATTGATATCGCCCTGGCGCAACAGGCTCACACTCTTGGAGCGATGTTGCCCGGCCTTGACGAAACCCAGGCGTTCCAGCCAATGGGCGAGCTTGGCGCCCAGGCTTTCGTCCACTGCGAATTCGAGAAACTCGATGCCGTTGTATTCGCTGGCCTTGGGCGTCTCGAACAGAATGTCGAGGCTGGCCGCCGGAGTCGTTTCCTGCGCCAGACGCTGGCGGGTTTTCTCCTCCAGATACAGCAACGAACGCAAACCGTCGGCTGCATTGGCCCGAGGCGGTGCGGCGCGGAAACCATCGTTGAAGATTTCCAGCGACAGCGGCCCGGTGTAACCACTCTTGATGATCGGTGCCAGGAAGCCCGGCAAATCGAATTCGCCCTGCCCCGGAAAACAGCGGAAATGCCGACTCCACTCCAGAACGTCCATCGCCAGGATCGGCGCGTCGGCCATTTGCACGAAGAAGATCTTGTCACCGGGAATCTCGGCGATCGCATTCGGATCCCCTTTGAGCGACAGCGTGTGAAAGCTGTCCAGCAGCACGCCGAGGCTTGGATGATCGGCCTGACGGACGATGTTCCACACCTGTTGCCAAGTGTTCACATGCCGGCCCCAGGCCAGAGCTTCGTAGCCGATCCGCAGCCCGCGTGCGCCGGCGTGTTCGGCCAGCAGGCGCAAGTCGTCGATGAGGATATTTTCATCACCGATGGAATCGGCGGAAGCGTTGCTGCACACCAGCACCAGGTCAGTGCCCAGCTCCTGCATCAGGTCGAACTTGCGTTCGGCCCGTTCCAGGTTGCGATGCAAACGGTCGCGACGGCAGCCTTCGAAGTCGCGGAACGGTTGAAACAGCGTGATCGCGATCCCCAGATCGGCACACATCTGTTTAATTTCCCTCGGGCTGCCGTCGTAGTAGAGAAGGTCGTTTTCGAAAATCTCCACCCCGTCGAAACCGGCGGCGGCAATGGCTTCGAGTTTTTCCGGCAGGGTACCGCTCAAGGAAACGGTGGCAATGGAACGCTGCATAATTCGACTCCCGGTGGTGGGGGCTATCTTGTTATCGACATTGCACGCGTTCGCTTTTATGTAGGAGCTGTCGAGTGAAACGAGGCTGCGATCTTTTGATTTTGTTTTTTAACAATCAAAGTCAAAAGATCGCAGCCTCGTTTCACTCGACAGCTCCTACAGGGATCGCGTTTTTCTTTGGTTGGATTATTGGCTTGCCTCCGTCACACAGCAATTCAAAGTGTACTACCCGGTTAGTTTTGCGTGCGATTATCGAACACAATGGCCGTTGGTGAATTGACGATTTTTCGTCCACTGCCCAACATCGACGACACATTGAGCCCGGTCACACGCATCGGCCTCGGTGACCAAAGAACCAGAACACCACATAAAAATAATCGGTGGCCTACATGACTCCTTCTCAAAGCTCTCCCGTGGAGCGTTCCTCCATGACTTCTGCCAGCGGTGGCATCGGCGACAAGATTCGCGGCGCCATGGCGGTAGGAAAAACCCGTTGGGGCATGCTGGCGCTGGTGTTTTTCGCCACCACGCTCAACTACATCGACCGCGCCGCACTGGGCGTCATGCAGCCCATCCTCGCCAAGGAAATGAGCTGGACGGCGATGGACTACGCCAACATCAACTTCTGGTTTCAGGTCGGCTACGCCATCGGTTTCGTCCTGCAAGGCCGGCTGATCGACCGGGTCGGCGTGAAGCGCGTGTTCTTCTGCGCGGTGTTGCTCTGGAGCCTGGCGACCGGCGCCCACGGCCTGGCCACTTCGGCGGTCGGCTTCATGGTTTGCCGGTTCATTCTCGGATTGACCGAAGCCGCCAACTACCCGGCCTGCGTGAAAACCACGCGGTTGTGGTTCCCGGCCGGCGAACGCGCCGTGGCCACCGGCATCTTCAACGCCGGCACCAACGTCGGCGCGATGTTCACACCGATGCTGCTGCCGCTGATCCTGCACGTGTGGGGCTGGCAAGCCGCGTTCCTGTGCATGGCGTCACTGGGCGGGATCTGGTTGTGTTTCTGGGGCTTGAAGTACTTCAACCCGGAAGATCATCCGAGCGTCAAACAATCGGAACTGGACTACATCCAGAAGGAAGTCGAACCGGAACAGGCCCGCGTGCCGTTCTCGAAAATCCTGCGCATGCGTGGCACCTGGGCCTTTGCCCTCGCCTACTCCATGACCGCGCCGGTGTTCTGGTTCTACCTGTATTGGCTGCCGCCGTTTCTCAATCAGCAATACAACCTGGGGATCAACGTGACCCAGATGGGCATCCCGCTGATCATCATTTACCTGACTGCCGACTTCGGCAGCGTCGGCGGCGGCATCCTCTCTTCGTTCCTGATCGGCCGCGGCATGAACCCGATCAAGGCACGACTGCTGTCCATGTTCCTGTTTGCCTGCTGCATCGTCGGCGTGATCATGGCGGCGGGTTCGAGCAGCCTGTGGGTCGCCGTGTTCGCCATCTCCCTGGCCATCGGCGCGCACCAGGCCTGGACCGCGAACATCTGGAGCCTGGTGATGGACTACACGCCTAAACACATGATGAGTACGGTGTTCGGCTTCGGCGGCATGTGCGCGGCTATCGGCGGGATGTTCATGACCCAGTTGGTCGGCCACATCCTGACGGTCACCAACAACAACTACACCGTGCTGTTCACCCTGATTCCGGCGATGTACTTCATTGCCCTGACCTGGATGTACTTCATGGCGCCGCGCAAGATTCCTACTGTTACCGAGTAAAACTGCAACGCAATCCCCCTGTGGGAGCGGGCTTGCTCGCGAATGCGGTGTGTCATTCAACTTTGATGGTGACTGACACACCGCATTCGCGAGCAAGCCCGCTCCCACAGTTCGTTCACCTTTTACCGACGACTCTGCTGCCACGCCGCCGCCAACCCGCTGCAGCAAATCACCGCGATCCCGATCACCGTGGTCAGGGTCGGTGTGTGGGAGAACAGCAGCCAGCCGAGCAAACCGGCGAAAACGATCTGGCAATAACCGAACGGCGCCAACAACGCGGGCGCGGCGTGACGGAAGGCCTGGGTCAGAAACAAATGCGCGGTCATCCCGCAGGTCCCCAGCGCCACCATCATGAAGCCATGCCCAAGAGTCGGCACTTGCCAGAAGAACGGCACCAGTGCGCTCATCACCAAGGTGTTGCACAAGCCGGCGAAGAAGTTGCTGGTGGTCGGGCTGTCGATGTTGCTGAGCTTGCGGGTGAGCAACTGATAGAAGCAGAAAAACAGCGCCGAACAGAGCGGCAGCAGCACCGCTGGCGTGAACAGATCGCCACCGGGATGGACGATGATCAACACGCCGATGAATCCGCAAATCACCGCGATCCATTGGCCACGGGTGACGCGCTCACCGAGCAGCGGCACCGACAGCGCAGTCACCAGAACCGGCGCAAGAAAGTTGACCGCCGTGGCTTCGGCCAACGGGATGTATTGCAGGCCGGTGGTAAAAAACAGACTGGTGCCCAACAGGCACAACGCCCGCACCAACTGCAACATCGGCCGTTTGGTCCGTAGGACGCGTAGCCCCGATTGCGGAAGAAAAATCCCCGCCATCAGCAAGGTGTGCACCACATAACGAGCCCAGACCACCATCACAATCGGATAGAAGCCCGAGAGGTATTTCGAAAACGCGTCATGGCTGGAAAACAGGAACGTCGCAACGACAATCAGCAGGATCCCTTTGAAGGGCTGGTTTACGCCGGAGAGCGGTGTGCTGGCTGTCATGGGTATCCCTTGCGAAGTGAAACGTGTCGCGACGGCGAGTTCCAATAATTTAGAACCTGGTTCCAGATTCCAACACAAGCATAGGCCGAAAGTGTTCGAACACCGCACGGTTTTGCGACCTACAAAAATCCACTATGGGAGCGGGCTTGCTCGCGAAAGCGGTATGCCAGTCAAATCCAAGTTGACTGACCCACCGCTTTCGCGAGCAAGCCCGCTCCCACAATAGGCTGGCGGCGCACCGAGGTTAACTGAACAACTCCGACGCCAGACTCGCCGCCGCCAATTCCTCGGTATACCTCAAAAGAAGCGGCGCCAACTCATGCAACCGCGCGCCCGGCATGCGCGCACTCGGCCCGGCGATGCTCAGCACACCGATCACTCGCCCCTCGCTCGGGTGCCGCACCACCGCCGCAATCGCCGAGGTGCCCACCGCCGAACTTTCCTCGACCCAGGCGTAGCCCTGCTCTCGCGCCAGACGCAGGCGTTCGAGCAATTCAATGTTGGAGCGCGGAGCGTTCGGCCCGAGATCTTTAGGCCGCTCGCCGCCCTGGCGTTCCACCAGCGACAACGCCTCGGCATCGCTCATGCACGCCAGCCACGCATGGCCCGACGCGGTATAGAACAACGGCGCATCGCGGCCCATCTCCGGGTCGTAACGCAAGCCGGAACGGGCGCCCTGAGACTTGGCGATCCAGACCTGCCGCTCGCCTTCAATTACCCCAAGACGCACCAGCTCTCCGGTTTCCTGAGCGAGGCGATCCAGCACCGGCTGAACGATATCCGCACCACTGCCCGACAAATAACGAAACCCCATCGCCACCAGTTTGGTCGACAAGTGATACCGCAGGCTCTCCGGATTCTGCCGCACATACCCCAGCCGAATCAGCTCGGCGAGCAGACGGTGAGTGGCACTTTTAGGGATGTCGAGTTGCTCCGCGAGCATCTGCATCGGCAGACCGCGAGGATCACTGGTGAGGCTTTCGAGCACGTTGAAGACACGTTCGATCTGACTGCCGGCCATGGGAGGTTCCACCTACAATTTGCCTGATTCTAGAAGATGAACCGTGTAATGCGAAATCTGGAACCCGAACCTCGATAGACCCGGCGACTTGCCGGCTCGATAAAAACCCGTCCCCTGACGGAATTCAATGGGTGATCCATGTTCCTACTGTCAGCAAGGCTCTCGGCCAGCGAACGAAAAGCCGGACAGCCGGACTGGCGCCGCCCCCACACACCAGCAACACTCATCACCACGGACAATCAGAGGATTCCCACATGCTATGGAAAAAAGGCCGACGCAGCGACAACGTGGTCGACGCCCGTGGTGACAGTGTCGGCGGCGGTGGCGGCGGGATGCGTTTCGGTGGCGGCAAAGGCCTGAGCCTGACCGCGATCGTCCTGATTGTGGGGATCGGCTGGCTGACCGGCCAGGATCCGATGCAAATCCTCGGACAATTGACCGGTCAGATGACCGAGCAATCGGCACCGGCCACCAACCAGAGCCGCAAGGCGCCGCCGGCCAATGACGAAGGCGCCGAATTCGTGCGCTCGATCCTCGGCGATACCGAAGACACCTGGGGCCAGATTTTCCAACAGGCCGGTCGGCAGTATAAAAACCCGACCCTGGTGCTGTTCAGCAACCGGGTGAACTCGGCGTGCGGCCTGGCAACATCGGCAACCGGGCCGTTCTATTGCCCGGCCGACCAGAAGGTCTACCTGGACATGGCTTTTTTCCAGGAAATGTCGCAACGCTTTTCTGCAGCCGGCGACTTCGCTCAGGCCTACGTGATCGCTCACGAAGTCGGACACCACGTTCAGACGTTGCTCGGGGTTTCTGCGAAAATTCAGGCAGCCCGCCAGCAAGGCCGGCAGATGGAAGGTGATGGCGGTTTGTTGGTGCGTCAGGAGTTGCAGGCCGATTGCCTGGCCGGTGTCTGGGCCAACAACGCGCAGCAGCGCCTGAACTGGCTGGAGCCGGGTGACATCGAAGAAGCCTTGAACGCGGCCAACGCCATCGGCGATGACCGTTTGCAACAACAGGGTCAGGGCCGCGTGGTTCCGGACTCGTTTACCCATGGCACATCGGCGCAAAGGGTGCGCTGGTTCAAAACCGGATTTGCGCAAGGCCAGGTGGGCCAGTGCGATACCTTTGCGGCGAAAAACCTGTAAATGAAAAATTGGCTGTTGATTGTGTTGTTCACGTGCGCAAGCACTCAGGCTGCGGAGCATGGCGTCAAGGAACTCAGCCCCGGGCGGCTGCTGTTGAAAGAAGGCGAGATGGCGGTGAGCCTCGGCCCGGCGCCCACGAAAATCGAACGCGTGCTGATCATCATCCATGGTCGGCTACGCAACGCTGAAACCTATCGCCAGAGCGCCGAACGTGCGACGGAACTGGCCGGACAAAGTGCGAACACCCTGGTGATCGCCCCGCAATTCCTCAACGAAACCGACATCGCGCAGCATCCGGTGGCGGACACCGTGTTGCGCTGGCAGGGCAATGACTGGATGGCCGGTGGTTTATCCACCGCTCCGTTTGCGCTGAGTTCTTTCGCGGCCCTCGATCAAATCATCGAGCGAGTCAGCGACCGTCGGCAGTTTCCGGACGTGAAGCAAATCATCATCGCCGGCCACTCCGGTGGCGCTCAGGTGGTTCAACGCTATGCGCTGCTGGCGCGTGAGCAACCGGCCCTGACGGCCGCTGGCGTGAAGCTGCGCTACGTCGTCGCCAACCCTTCTTCGTACGCGTATTTCGATGAGCGCCGGCCCGTGGCGTTCAACCACGCAGCCTGCCCGGGGTTCAATCGCTGGAAGTATGGGCTGACGGATTTACCCGTTTATGCCAGTGGGCAAACGGCACTGCAGATTGAAGGCAACTACGTTAAACGGGACGTGACTTATCTGCTTGGGCAGCAAGACACCGACCCGCAGCATCCGGCGCTGGACAAAGGTTGCGAGGCCGAAGCCCAGGGGGCTTATCGTCTTGTTCGCGGGCAGAATTTTTTCAATTACCTGCTGCGGCGCAACCCGAAAGGGGTTAATCAGCGGCTGGTTGAAGTGCCGGGGGTCGGGCATAACGGGGCGGGAATGTTGACGTCGCCGGAGGGGCAGAAGGTGTTGTTTGGTCAGTGAGTTTTGTATGGCCTGATCTGACGACTTCGCGGGCAAGCCTCGCTCCTACAAGGGCAGCGCGCCACCCTGTAGGAGCGAGGCTTGCCCGCGAAGAGGCCCTCAAGCGGACAACATTTCCCGCAACACCAGGCAATCCGCCGCATGCCAATCCGTCAGCTCCGGCCAGGGATTATCCGGCAGATTCACCAACACCGTCCGCGCGCCCGCCGCTCGACCGCAATCCAGATCAAACCGGTAATCACCGACCATCACCATCTCGCTCGCCGGCACGTTCCAGGCTTCGGCCAGTTTCAGCAAACCACCGGGATGCGGTTTAGGCGGCGCTTCATCACGCCCCAGCACATCCTCCACCGCAAAACAGTCTGCCAGGCCGATCGCCTCCAGTGTCACGTGCGCCAGCTCCCGGGCATTGCGCGTGAGGATGCCCAAGCGATAACCGCGGCCGGCCAACTCACGCACCAGTTCTACCGCGCCCGGCGCCGCTTTCGAACCCAGCGCCAGATCCCGCTCGTGTTCCAACAACCACGCATGTTTGGCGGCCGCTTCATCAGCCGGCAGCGCCGCGAGGTGGGTCAGGATGTCGTCTTCGGCCGGGATCGCCAAGGCCACGCGAATCGCCGCGAAGTCATGCACGGCCACCGTCAGGGTGCCGTCCATGTCGAACACCCAGTGCCGCACCTCGGCCAGGCTCATGCCCAATCCTTGCGGTGACGGATCAAGCCTTCTTGAGTCACCGAAGCTACCAGTTGCCCGGCACGGTTGAACACGCTGCCACGGGTGAACCCGCGAGAATTGCCGGCCCATGGGCTGTCCATCGCGTACAGCAACCAGTCATCGGCGCGCAGATCCGCATGGAACCACAGCGCGTGATCGAGGCTGGCGACCTGCATGTCTTTCTGCCAGACCGATTTGCCGTGTGGCTGCATCGAGGTGGTCAGCAGACCGAAATCCGAGGCGTAGGCCAGCAGGTATTTATGCAGCGCCGGAGAATCCGCCAAGGCACCGTCGGCGCGAAACCAGACGTACTTGACCGGATCGGACGGTTGCGGGTTGTAGGGATCTTTCTCGGTGATCGGTCGGAATTCGATCGGTTTGGGGCACAGGAATTTTTCGCGCATGTGCTCAGGAATCAGGTGCGCACGCTGCTGAGTCAGTTCCAGCTCCGACGGCAGGTTTTCCGGGCCGACCACAATCGGCATTTCGGCCTGGTGCTCGAAACCTTTTTCGTCGTACTGGAACGAGGCGCTGCAGGTGAAAATCGGGTTGCCCTTCTGGATGGCAGTAACACGACGCGTGCTGAAACTGCCGCCATCACGCACCCGGTCAACCTGATACACCACGGGCAACGCGGAATCGCCCGGGCGCAAGAAATAACCGTGCATCGAATGCACGTGGCGCGTTTCCTCGACCGTCTGACTGGCCGCCGACAAGGACTGACCGATCACCTGACCGCCGAACAACTGACGAAAACCCAGGTCCTGACTGCGGCCACGAAACAGGTTTTCTTCGATCGGTTCCAGGGTCAGCAAGTCGACCAGATCATCCAACACTTGGCTCATTCAGACTCTCCTCACACAAAGCATGCCGCGCAGTCTTGGCTGCGGCGGTCGATTCAGTTTATGGCCCGGGCCAACATGGGAGCCATTGTAAACGTCCGTGCCTGCTTATCCATGCAAGGTTTGCAGCCATTGTTCACGGGAGATGCGGTACAGCACATGGTGACGCAGAGGATGATCGGTCGCGAGCTTGGGGTGTTCAAAATCATCGGCTGAATCATGGTGCATGCCGATGGCCTGCATGACTTTTTCCGAAGGCAGGTTGTCTTTGGCGGTAAACGACACGACTTCCTGTAGCGCCAACCGATCAAAGCCGCAGCGCAGAGCGGTCCACGCCGCTTCACTGGCATAACCCAGGCCCCAATGTTCGCGCGCCAGACGCCAGCCGATTTCGGTCGCCGGGGTGAACGGCGCGTCGAAACCGACCACACCGAGGCCGGTGAAGCCGATAAATGCCCCGGTGTCCTTGCGCTCCAGCGCCCAGAGGCCGAAGCCATGCTCGGCAAAATGCCCGCGAATCCGTCCGATCAGTGACGCACTGTCCAGGCGACTCAACGGCGCCGGAAAATAACGCATGACCTGGGGATCGGCGCACATCGCCGCAAACTCCGGCAAATCCTCATCGCACCACTGCCGCAACAACAATCGCGCGCTCTCGAGTTCCAGTATCGGCTCCATCGTGTCCTCCCCTTTCCATGCCGCAAGTCTACAACGCTGGTAGGATCCTTCACTCATTCCTACCTGAATTCGTTATGCCGCTGCCGCTGATCTACCACGAAGACTACAGCCCCGAATTCCCGGCGGATCACCGCTTCCCCATGGACAAGTTTCGCCTGCTGCGCGATCACCTGGTGGACAGTGGCCTGACCCGGGACGCCGACCTGCTGCGCCCGGAACTCTGCCCCCCGGAGATTCTTGCCCTCGCCCATGACGCTGCCTATATCGAACGCTACATGAGCGGCGAGTTGTCCCGCGAAGACCAGCGGCGTCTTGGCCTGCCCTGGAGCGAAGCACTGGCCCGGCGCACGGTGCGGGCGGTCGGCGGTTCGTTGCTGGCGGCGGAACAGGCGCTGGAACACGGGCTGGCCTGTCATCTGGCCGGTGGCACGCATCATGCGCATTACGACTATCCGGCGGGTTTCTGCATCTTCAATGACCTGGCGGTGATCAGCCATTTCCTGCTGGAAAGTGGTCGTGTGAATCGGGTGCTGATCTTCGATTGCGACGTGCACCAGGGCGACGGGACTGCACGGATTCTGCACAACACCCCGGACGCGATAACCGTTTCCCTGCACTGCGAAAAGAATTTTCCTGCACGCAAGGCCGAAAGCGACTGGGACATCCCGTTGCCCAAAGGCATGGGCGATGCCGATTACCTGAAGGTGGTGGACGACGCGCTGAATTATTTGTTGCCGCTCTACCAACCGGACCTGGTGTTGTACGACGCCGGCGTCGATGTGCATAAGGACGACGCGCTCGGTTACCTGAAGCTGACAGACGAAGGCGTGGCCGCACGCGATGAAAGCGTGATGCGCCATTGCCTGGGGCGGGATATTCCGGTGGTCGGGGTGATTGGCGGCGGCTACAGCAAGGACCGCAAGGCCCTGGCGCGCCGCCACGGCATCCTGCATCACAGCGCGCAACGGGTCTGGACGTCATCAGGTTGTCATTGAGGTATGAATCTTTACCCACAATGCCTGTGGAACTGCCTGTGGATAACCTGAGTGAAAGGGCCTGCAGGCCATGCTGGTTATAGCCTGCAAAAGGGCGGTTATTTTTTGATCAACCATCTGAAAACACCGCTGATCAAATGTGGGAGCGGGCTTGCTCGCGAAAGCGGTGTATCTGTCGACATCAATATTGAATGTTCAATCGCTTTCGCAAGCAAGCCCGCTCTCACAGATAACTGTGCTGATAGAATGCCCGGCTTATTCCGCCACACCGCAGCGCTCATCATGACTCAGCCCTCGACCTCCTCCCCTTCACACGTCGCCATCATCGGCGGCGGCCCCGCCGGCCTGATGGCGGCCGAAGTGTTGAGCCAGGCAGGAATCAAAGTCGACTTGTACGACGGCATGCCATCTGTAGGGCGGAAATTTCTGCTGGCCGGTGTCGGCGGCATGAACATCACCCATTCCGAGGCCTACCCGGCGTTTCTCTCGCGCTACGCCGAACGCGCACCGCAGATTGCGCCGCTGCTTCGCTCATTCGGCGCGGATGCGTTGTGCCAATGGATTCATGACCTGGGCATTGAAACCTTTGTCGGCAGCTCCGGCCGGGTGTTTCCAACCGACATGAAAGCCGCGCCCCTGTTGCGCGCCTGGCTCAAACGCCTGCGAGAGGCCGGTGTCGTTATCCACACCCGCCACCGCTGGCTCGGTTGGGATGACAACGGTGGATTGCGCATCGACAGCCCCGAGGGCGAAACAACCATCAAGCCCGACGCCACCTTGCTGGCCCTTGGTGGTGGCAGTTGGTCACGCCTCGGTTCGGACGGCGCGTGGATGTTGCCACTGGAACAGCGCGGCGTAGGATTGATGCCGCTGCAACCCAGCAATTGCGGCTTCGAGGTGCAGGCCTGGAGCGACTTGATGGTCAGCAAATTCGCCGGCGCACCGCTGAAAAACATCGCCATCGGCCTCAATGACGACGTGCCGCGCTTGGGCGAATGTGTGATCACCGCGACCGGGATTGAAGGCAGTTTGATCTACGCCCTCTCGGCACCGATCCGCGAAGCCATCAATCAACACGGCTCGGCGACCATTCATCTCGACCTGTTGCCGGGCCGGCCTGTGGATAAAGTTCAGGCGGCGTTGAGCAAACCGCGCGGTTCGCGCTCCATGTCCAAACACCTGCACAGCCAGCTCGGGATTGATGGGGTGAAAGCGGCGCTGTTACGCGAACTCACGCCGAACGAAAGCTTTGCTGATCCGGCGCTACTGGCCAAGGCGATCAAGGCATTGCCCCTGACGCTGGTGAAAACCCGCCCACTGGACGAAGCCATCAGCAGCGCCGGTGGCGTGATGTTCGAGTCGATGGATGAACGATTGATGCTCAAGCAATTGCCAGGCGTGTTTTGCGCGGGAGAGATGCTCGATTGGGAAGCGCCGACGGGTGGCTATCTGCTGACCGCGTGTTTCGCCAGTGGGCGTGCGGCGGGGTTGGGGATGGTGGAGTGGCTCAACCGCAAAGCTTGAAGACCGAGGTGCGCCCTTCGCGAGCAAGCCCGCTCCCACATTGACCGCATCCTTTCTGGAAGAACTCGGTCACCTGTGGGAGCGGGCTTGCTCGCGAAGGCGGCTTATCAGGCGCCGCAGTAGATCAAGGCTTCTTCTTACGCGGCCCGGTGTTGAACACCGGCACTTTGCGCACTGGCTTGATCGAAGGCTCCGGCGCCGAAGCATCACCACTCTCCACCCATTTGCCCAGGTTGCGTTTACCGCCACCGGACGTCTTTGGCTTCTTCGGTTTTTTCGGCTTCTTCACCACCTGACCGCTGGCATCGGTATCCGGTACCCGGTGCTCAGGTTCGAAATCATGTTCCATCTGCCGCGGCAATGTCTGACGGGTCAACGTCTCGATGGCCGACAGCAGATTCACTTCATCGGCACAGACCAGCGAAATAGCCTGCCCGGTCGCGCCCGCACGGCCGGTACGACCGATGCGGTGGATGTAGTCCTCAGCCACGATCGGCAGGTCGAAGTTGACCACCAGCGGCAGATCTTCGATGTCCAGACCTCGGGCCGCAACGTCGGTGGCCACCAGAATCTGCACTTCACTGGCCTTGAACCGGTCCAGCGCACGCTGGCGGGTTGCCTGCGGTTTGTCGCCGTGGATGCCGTCGGCGTTGATGCCCAGGCCCTGGAGTTTTTCCACCAGCGCGTCCACGCCATTGCGGGTCTTGGCGAACACCAGCACCTGCTTCCACTTGCCCTTGCGCATCAAGTGAACGAACAGCTCCGGCTTGCGCTTCTTGTCCACCGTCACCACCCACTGTTTAACAGTGTTGGCAGCGACGTTGCGCGGGCTGACTTCGATGCTCAGCGGATCGTTGAGCATTTGTCCGGCCAGGGTGCGGATCGCATCGGAGAAGGTCGCGGAGAACAACAGCGTCTGACGTTTCTTCGGCAGCGCCTTGTAAATGTTCCCCAGCTCCTCGGAAAAGCCCAGGTCGAGCATGCGATCGGCTTCGTCCAGCACCAGGGTTTGCAGCTGGTTGAACTTGAGAGCGTTCTGACGGAACAGGTCGAGCAGACGGCCCGGCGTCGCCACCAACAGGTCGACACCTTTGCGCAGCTTCATCATTTGCGGGTTGATGCTGACGCCGCCATACACCGCGTAAGTGCTCAACGGCAGGTTCTCGGCGTACTGACGCACGGCTTCGTGAACCTGTTCGGCCAGTTCGCGGGTCGGCACCAGGATCAGTGCGCGCACCGAGTTGGCGGTGACTTTCGGCCCTTCCATGGCCAGCAATTGCAGCAGCGGCAGCGCGAAACCGGCGGTCTTGCCGGTGCCGGTCTGGGCGGCGGCCATCAGGTCGCGACCGGCCAGCACCGCCGGAATGGCTTGCGCCTGAACCGGCGTCGGGGTCTGGTAGCCGAGCGTCTCGAGAGAGCGCAGCAAGGGTTCGATCAGGCCAAGGGTGGCGAAAGTCATGGGATTACCGTAGGAAAATTCAGCGCAGTTGTGCAAAACGAGTGTGCAATGGCGCGCAGTTTACCCTAATTCACACGGGATTCTGTCGGCACCGCTACAGCGGGCTGAACAGGCGCCCGCCGCCATTGCGGCAATCCGATCAACACCACGGCACTGATGATCACCATCATCGCCAGCCCTTCCTCGATGCCGATGGTCTCGCCGACAAACACGATCCCCAGCAACACCGCGACCGCCGGGTTGACGTAGGCATAACTGGTCGCTGCCGCCGGACGCACGTTTTTCAACAGGTACATGTAGGCGTTGAAAGCGATGATCGAACCGAAGAAGGTCAAATAGGCCAGGGCTGCCCAGCCTTCAATCGGCGGCATGGCTTGCAGTTGCTCACCGCTCAGCGCACTGCCGATCAGAAGCACCACGCCGCCGACCAGCATTTCCACGGCACTGGCCATGGCACCTTGGGGCAGCGGCAAGTGTTTGCTCCACACCGAACCAAAGGCCCAGGAAGCCGCCGCGAACACCAGCAATAGCGCACCCAACGGGCTCGATTGCAGGTTCGAACCGAGGTTGAGCATGGCGATACCGATCAGCCCGAGCACAATCCCGGCCCATTCGAGACGGGTATTACGCGCGCCCCAGAAATAGCCGCAGAGCAAGGTAAACAGCGGCACCGTCGCCACCGCCAATGCCGCGACGCCGGAAGCCACCCCCATGTGCTCGGCCACGCTGACCCCGCCATTACCGCAAGCGAGCAGCAAAATCCCGATGATCCCGGCGGCTTTCCACTGCGCCCAGGTCGGTGCCGGGGCCCCGCGCCAGCGCAGGAAGGCGTACATCAGCGTCCCGGCGATCACGAAGCGGATACCGGCGAGCAGCAATGGCGGCCAATACTCCACGCCGATGCGGATCACCAGGTAGGTCGAGCCCCAAATCACGTACAGGGCGAAGAAAGCGGCGATCAACGGTAACGGGAAACGGCGCATGGGCAGCTCGACGGCAGGACAATGTGAACAGCTATTCTAGAAAGGCCAACGGCGAAAAATAAGTTACAAAACCTGTTTATAGCGCCGGTACACTTTTCAAAACACGGAGATCGGCGCTATAAACCGTGTTTTCGAAAGTCAGTCATTTTTCAGGAAGACGACCATGGATAAATACGACCGCATGCTCCTCAGCGCCCTGCTGGAAAACGGTCGTGCGTCCTACGCCGACCTGGCGCGCAAGGTCAACCTGTCCGCCCCGGCTGTCGCCGAACGCGTGGCCAAACTCGAAGCCTGCGGGGTGATTACCGGTTACCAGGCAAAAGTCGACATGGCCAAGCTGGGGTTGCCGATCCAGTGCGTGATCGAACTGCGCCTGAACCAGCACGGCAACCAGAAGGCCTACGACGACCTGATCAAAATCCCACAACTGACGGAGTGCCACCGGGTGACGGGCGACCCGTGCGTGATCATGCAAGCGGCGGTGGGTTCGATGCCGGAGTTGGAGGAGTTGATCAACCGGATTGCCAAGTTCGGGTTCAGCAAGACCTCAATCGTGCTGTCGAGCGCCATCGAAAAGCGCGTGCCGTTGGGGCAGCTGGAAGCCAACGGCAAATAACCCCCCTGTAGGAGCTGTCGAGTGAAACGAGGCTGCGATCTTTTGATCTTAAAAAATCAAGATCAAAAGATCGCAGCCTCGTTTCACTCGACAGCTCCTACAGGGGATTTGCGATGTTTTCAGAATCCGCGATGGCGCTTGAGGCCAGATGCGCCGTCAGGTTGGCCGCCATTTCAGCATCGGCCATGTTCCCGTGGGCCTTCAATAGCCCGTTCCCACAGGTGTATCTCATTCCGGTGGGAGCGGGCTTGCCCGCGAAGCGATCTGTCAGGCGCCGCTGTAACTGGCAGGCAACAAACCCGGCATATCCCGTAGACGCACCCAAGGTTCCTTGCGCCAATGCAGCAGTCGCAGCGTTCCGCCCGCCCATTCCATCGCCCGCATATGCGGCGCTTGATTCGAAATGGACCCGACTTCCTCCCGCAACATCGGCACCACGTCGTGGGTCAGCCAACGTCGTAAATGGCGGTTTTCCGGGCAGTAGTGATACACCAACATCGCGTATACGCCCGACTCACTCAGCATCAAGGTCTCTTCGAGGTCATCATTTCCGGACAGACACATCAGTTGTTTCTGATCCGCATCCAGCTTGAGCACTTGCCTTTCATTTATGTCCACACCCATCAATCGACCGATATCGCGGGCACAGAACCAGGGCTCTGCGTGCAGTAACAGTGCTCGCAGCTGGATGTGATGACGGATGAATGTTTTGGGGATGAAGTGCCCCTCGTGCGTGGCGGGTTGCGCAGAGTCTTCGGGGGGATTGGGGGTAACTTTGATCATGGCGAATCTCCTGAGAATGTCGGAGCTGCCAGCATCACTTGCAGATGATGGGTGGCAGCTATGTACGGGTCTGCAAGACCGAGTAGGAGACCACCCCGGCAGACCCGAAGGTCTCCCGCACACAGCTACCATAAATCGATGGTCGCTCATTAAAGCGACGCGATTATAGGTGCGCCGGTGGTCTCATAACAAACTGTCGGCGGGCTTGCAGACCCGGTCGCTGAATTGGCAGCGACAGTCAAAAGGTTATCGATGCCACAGATGAGGGGCAAGACAGACATTCCCTATTATTCGGTAGGACCGATCATCAAACCGGAGTCGCCGTTAAACACATCAACTCACTGGGCAAACGCGAAGCCTCCGCTGCACGATGGACGCCAGGAAAAGCAACAGATACTGTCGTTTGAGTGACGGCCAGGCGCCCTCCCCCGAAAACAAAAAGCAATTTGAATGAGAGGATCTCTGAGATGACATGGAAAGGAACCCTTCGCTCGATGCAAGCGTCAGCTAGACGGGCTGAACGTAATTCGAAGCGTCGTCAACGCGAGCTTCAAGTGCAGGAAAAAGAATACGCAAAGATGGAAGCTCGTGAGCAAGCAGCCTACGAAGTTGAAGTCTATGAAAATCACATCGAACTGCTGTTATCGATGCATAAGGATTCTGGAGAGGAAATCGATTGGAACGAGTTTGTGCAACGACCTGCACCACTCAAACCCGTCGCGCTGAACACCTTGGAAAACCAGGCCAGAAAAAACGAAACAAGCTACAAGCCTGGCTTCATCGCTCGCTCGTTGAAGCTGGAGACCAGAAAGCGCCGTAAGTTGGCAGAGGCGGTTCAAACCGCAGTGATCAAAGACAAACAGCAGCTGGACCAAGAGTTATCAGAGTGGGAATCAAAAAATAACGACTGGAAAGAAGAGTTCGAGTTAGCTCAAGGAATACTGAATGGTAACGGCCAGTCCAAAATTGAAGCCATCAAGCGGATAGACCCTTTTACCGATATTTCACATCTCGGCACCGCGATAGTCATCTCAATCGCTGGCGACGGCATTCTTGAGTGCACGCTCGCGGTTCACGGCGAAAAAGTAATCCCTCAAGAAATAAAATCACTACTACAGAGCGGCAAGCTTTCCGTAAAAAAAATGCCGACCAGCAAATTCAATGAATTGCTGCAGGACTACGTGTGCAGCTGCGTTTTGCGGGTAGGGCAGGAGTTGCTGAGCATTCTGCCCGACGATATTGTCATCGTTACAGCCATCGATACGTTGCTTAACTCTGCGACCGGCCATATGGAAGAACAGCCAATCCTGAGCGTAGCGATCTCGCGTCAGACGCTATTCAGACTGAACATGCAGAGCATCGATCCATCAGATTCGATGAAGAATTTCGTGCATACGATGAATTTCAAGAAGACAACAGGTTTCATGCCCGTGAGCAGGGTCAGTAGCCGAGATTTCGCGAAACCTGCGTAATCAAAGAACCACAGCAGAACCAATGTGGGAGCGGGCTTGCTCGCGAAGGCGGGGTATCAGTCGACATCATTGTTGATTGACACACCGCCTTCGCGAGCAAGCCCGCTCCCACAGGGGATTTGCGGTGCTTTCAGAACCCGCGATGCCGCTTGAGATGCTCATTGATCTTCGCCGCCGGCACTTTCTGCAAGCTCACCAGCAGATCATGCGACAACTCGCGCAACCCATGCTTCTGCTGCAGTTCCTGAAGCAGATGCCCCGTCAGGTTGGCCGCCATCTCGGCATCGGCCATGGCCCGGTGAGCCTTGCCGGTGTTGGGCAGGCTGGCGAAAGTCGTGAGGGTGCCGAGTTTGTGGTTCGGCGCGGCGGGCATCAGGCGGCGGGCGAGGAGTAGCGAGCAGGCGAAGTTCTGCAAGCGGGTGCGTTTGATCCGCCCCAACTCAAAATCCCAGAACTTCTGGTCGAACGCGGCGTTGTGCGCCAGCAACGGCGTGATGCCGACGAATTCGTTGACCTCGTTCATCACCTGCTCGGCCGAGGGCGCGGTGCGCAGCATGGCGTTGCTGATGCCGGTGAGTTGTTCGATGAAGGCTGGCACGCGCACGCCGGCATTCATCAGGCTCTGGTAACGCTCGACGATACGCCCCTGTTCAAGGATCACCACGGCAATTTCCGTGGCCCGGCAGCTGCTGCTCGGGGAGATCCCGGTGGTTTCAAAGTCGATGACTGCTATGCGTTCCAAACCTGTTTCAACTCCGTAAAAATCAATTCTTGAGCAGCAACGCGCCTTCGATCGGCACGTAGCGACTGGCGGCGCGGATCAGCGAGTTGGCGGTCAGGCCCGGCACGCCGTAGGCCACGGCCTGCACGCCGTGCTTGGTAATGATGCGCTCCAGCAGCATGTCGAAATCACCGTCGCCGGAGGCCAGCACCACTTCGTCGACGTGATCGGCGGCATCCATAATGTCGAGGGTGATGCCCACGTCCCAGTCGCCCTTGGCCGAGCCATCGCTGCGCTGGATGTAGGGCTTGAGCTTTACGATGAAACCGAGGTTGCGCAGGATCTGCTGGAATTGCTGCTGCTTGCTGTCGCCGCGATCGATCGCGTAGGCATAGGCTTCGACGATCTCGCCCTGTTTGCTGATATCAGCCCACAGCGCGGCGTAGTTGAAATGGCAACCATAGGCCTGACGCACGGTGTAATAGAGGTTCTGGACATCGGCGAACACTGCGATTTTTTTCACCGTGCATCCTCGTTGGCGCAGTCGCGCGCAGGCTGGGTCAGGCACCAGGCCCGAAAAGTGGCCCAGTATGCCAGCCTGAAGGATTGTTCCGCGAATAATCGGCTATGTGGCGAGGGAGCAAGGCCCTCGCCACCGGTGAATCAGACGAAGGAATCGTCGTCGCCGCCAAAGAACGACGAGCTGTCATCGCTGTAGTCGGCGTCGGTGAAGCCGCCCTGATCGCCGCCGTTGTTGTCCGCCACGCGCTGGTCGTCGCCCCAGCCGTTGCCGCCGTCGCTCTGATCGTTGACCTGAGCCGGCTCTTCCTTGATGACTTCCACCACTTCCGGCTGCTGATTGTGCTGGAACAGGCTGCTGATGCCTTGCGCCAGCATCACGCCACCGGCCACACCGGCGGCGGTTTTCAGTGCGCCGCCAAGGAAACCACTGCCAATCCCTGGGGCTTGCTGCTGCGGTGCGTAATTCTGCTGAGGCGGTGCAGCACCAAAGTTCTGTTGCTGTGGCGGCTGCGAGTTGAACGACGGCCGCCCCGGCTCACGCCATCCGCCATTGGACGACGGCGCGCTTTGCGTCGGTGCGGGCTGCGGATCACGGGAACCGCCACCAAAAATGCTCGACAGGAAACCACCGCTGGCGGGCGCCGCCGTCTGAGCCTTGGCCGATTGCAGTTCGGCCTGCAATTGCTGGACTTGCTGAGCGAGTTGCTTGTTCTGTGCGTCGAGGCTTTTGAGGGCGGCCTCTTGAACCAGAATCGCCTGGGTCATGAAATAACCTGCCGCGGGTTGGCGAGTCAGGTGTTCCTTGATCCGCGCCTCGGCCTGGGCGTCGCGCGGGGCTGAGTCCGTTTCGGCCTGTTGCAGCCGGGAAAACAGTCCATCGATCAGGGTTTGTTCTTCGCTGTTCATGGCGACCTCGTAGATTGCCGGAGAAATCGGTGACCTTTACCAAAGAGGATAAGGTGCCCGACCTTAATGGAGGCTGAAACAAGTTGTTTCAATGACCTTTACCGAACGTTTACGTTTGCTTGCGACAGCGCATCATCGGTTAAAGTGGGCCACTGCTTTCAACCTGCGATACCGACTGATGAATTCGTTCGATGTGCTGCGTGACTCTCTGTATTTCTTCAAGCGCAATCTGGGCCAGATTGTGCGGCTGTGCCTGCCGCTGGTGATCTTCGAAGCGTTTCTGCAACAAGTGGTTGATCGGTCCACCGAGCCGGACAGCTTTCCCGGTATCAGCGTGATGGTCGGCTTGCTGGTCTATCCGCTGTACACCGCCGCACTGATCCTGTTTCTCGATGCCCGCAGCCGTGGAGAATCGCCGAGCAACCGTGAGCTGCTGTCGAGGTCGGCCTACCTGTGGCCGCGCTTCGCCCTGCTCACCGCCCTCAATACCTTGCTGATCCTGATCGGCCTGTCGCTGTACTTCCTGCCGGGCATCTGGCTGATGGTGACTCTGGCGTTTGGCGAGTACCTGCTGGTGCTGCGCGGCCTGGCGCCGTTGGCGGCGATGAAGGAAAGCCTGCGCCTGACCCGCGGTCATTTCCTGCGCATTCTGGTGTGCATCCTGTGCGTGATGGGCCCGTTGTGGGTACTCAAGGGCGCAACCCTCGCGATTTACCCAGAGCCGCAGAACCCGGTGATTTCGCTGCTGATCGACAGTGCGCACAGCTTCCTGCAACTGTTCACCAGCGTGGTGTTGTTCCGCTTGTTCATGCTGATTGCCGATGCACCCGAGAAAATTGATCGACCGCTCTGACCCATGGGCTTAAGCCCGACGCTCGGTTATGCTCGGGCTCATCTTTTGTAACGCTATAAGCCGAGCCATGACCCGTCTACTGCGCTACACCCTGCTGAGCCTGCTGATCGCGGCAGGCCTGATTGCCTTGCTGATCTACAGCCTGACCTGGCGTCCCGAAGCCAAGGAAGCATTACCGGTCAGCTGCAGCACTCAGGCGCCCACGCTGGTACCCGGCCAGGCGCTGAAAGTCATGACCTGGAACGTCCAGTACCTGGCGGGTAAACGCTACGTGTTCTGGAATGACCTGGCCGAAGGCGACGACGAAAATCCCACTGCCGAAGACATGGCCTTCAGCCTCGATGAAGTGGCGCGGGTGATTCGCGACGAGCAACCGGACATCGTGCTGTTGCAGGAACTGGATGACAACGCCAAGGCCAGCGATTACCAGAACCAGTTCAAGTTGCTCCAGGAACGGGTCGCCGACCTTTATCCGTGCAGCGCTCACGCCTTCGACTGGAAAGCCGATTTCGTGCCGCTGCCGCACATCTTCGGCAGCGTCGGCCGGCAACTCGCCACCCTCAGCCGCTTTCAGATCGAACACGCCGAACGCCTGCAATTGCCGGTCGCGTCGGCGAACATCATCAGCCGTCAGTTCAAACCGAAAAACGCCTTGCTGGCGACTTACCTGCCGTTGAGCGACGGAGGGCAGATTGCGGTACTCAATACCCATCTGGATCGCGTCATCCAGCCTGATGAAACACTGCAAGCCCAGGTGACCGCCGTGGCCAAGGTGCTCGACAAGCTTGAAAGCCGCGGCACGCCCTGGTTGATCGGGGGCGACTTCAACCTGTTGCCGCTGGGCCAGTATCGACGTCTGCCCGACGAACAACGCACGCCCTACTCCGCCGACAGCGCGCTGCATGTGCTGTGGGACAAATACCCGATGATCCCGACCAACAACGAAGCAAGCGGTGTCGATCGGGCGCGGTGGCTGACCCACTACCCGAACGATCCAGGCCTGAACGGCCCGGACCGGACGGTGGATTACATGTTCTACAGCCCTCGAATCAAACGGGTCGAGGCGATGGTGAGGCAGGACGATACCTTGCGGATCTCCGATCATTTGCCGGTGATTGCGCGGTTTCTCCTGCCGGCAGCCCCCTAACTCCGGTTAAACGCAAAACCTGTGGGAGCGGGCTTGCTCGCGAAGGCGGTGGATCAGTCGACATCAATGTTGAATGACAAATCGCTTTCGCGAGCAAGCCCGCTCCCACAGGGATTTGTGCAAGGTCAATGCACCTCCTCCAAGTCGTCATGCAACAGCCCGAAAATCCTGCGCTTCATGTCGATAAACGAGCGTTCCATGACCATGTCCAGCGTTCGTGGACGCTCGATCGGCACGTCCAGAATCTGCTTGATCCGCCCAGGCCGCGCACCCATCACATAAACCCGATCCCCCAGCAGAATCGCCTCGTCGATATCGTGGGTCACGAACAACACAGTCTTTTTGCTGTTGCCCCAGACCCGCAGCAACAGCTGCTGCATTTGCAGGCGCGTCTGGCTGTCGAGCGCGCCGAAGGGTTCGTCCATCAGCAGGATCTGCGGGTCGTTGGCCAACGCCCGAGCGATGGCGACGCGCTGCATCATGCCGCCGGACAACTGCTTGGCGTAGTTGTCGGCGAAGCCGGTCAGGCCCACTTCATTGACGTAATAGTCGACGATCTCCTTGCGCTGAGCCGCCGCCATGCCGCGCCGCTTGAGGCCGAACTCGACGTTCTGCCGCACGGTCAGCCACGGGAACAGCGTATAGCTCTGGAACACCATGCCGCGATCTGCGCCGGGCCCTTGCACTTGTTGGCCACCGACGTAGATTTCGCCTTCCGTGGGCTCGTTCAGGCCGGCCGTGAGGTACAGCAAACTCGATTTGCCGCAGCCCGACGGCCCGACCAGCACGGCGAATTGTTGATCCGGCACTTCGAACGACACCTGCTCCAGCGCGGTGAACATGCCGCCGTCAGGTTTCTGATAGCGCAGGCTGACCTTGTCCACTTGCAGCCGTGGCGCGGCCTGCACCGGGGCGGCCGTGGGTGTGACGAAACGCGGGTTGACGGCGCTTACTGAGCCCATGCGGCAATCCTCAGACGGAGAAATCGGAACAGTTGATCGGTGACCAGGCCCAGCAGGCCGATGATCGCGATGGCCAGGAAAATCACATCCACTTGAAAACCGCGCATGGCTTTCAGGCTCAGGTAACCCAGGCCACTGGACGCGGCGACCAGCTCGGCGACCACCAGATAGGTCCACGCCCAGCCCATGGTCACGCGCAAGGTATCGAGCACACCCGGCAACGATGCCGGCGCGATCACATGCAGCACCGCATCGCGGCGAGTCGAGCCCAAGGTGTAGGACGCGTTGATCAGGTCTTTGGAGATGCCTTTGGACACGTCCGCGATCATCACCAACTGCTGGAAAAACACGCCGAAGATAATCACCGACACCCGCTGCTCCAGACCGATGCCAATCCACAAGATGAACAGCGGCACGAACGAGGTGACCGGCAGGTAGCGGATGAAATTCACCATCGGCTCAAGGAAGGCCTGGACGATGCGGAAACTGCCCATCAACAACCCCAGCGGCACCGCCACCAGGGACGAGACAATGAAACCGACCATCACCACTTCAAGACTGGCCCATACATGAAGGCCGAGGGTGCCGTCGCGGCTCAGGCGTACGGCGGCTTCGGCCACCGCGCCCGGTGTCGGCAGGAACATGCCCGGCACCACACCACCATAAGACAACCCGGCCCACAGGCCGATCAACAACACCCAGGCCAGGCCGCTCGCGCTCCAGATCACCTGCACCGGCAGGCCAGTCTTGGGCGTGATGCAGCGGCTCAGCCATGAATTGCGCTTGAACATGCGGACCTCCTACAGCGGGCTGACGAAGCGGTTGTCGATCAGGTCGTCATTGCTGACGTTGTAGGGTTTGCCCTGCAATTCGCTGGCGGTTTCGTTGGCCAGTTTGATCAGCGGTTCGCTGTCGCCCGGCTTGCCGGGGGAGCCGAGGAGTTTTTCGCTCATGGCCTGATCGTAGAAGCGCACGCCTTGCGCGGCGGCGGCCAGTTCCTTCGGATCGGCGAGGTAACCGCCGACGCCTTTGGCCATGATTTTGTAGGCCTCTTGCGGATGGTCCTTGGTGTATTGCACGGCTTTGTAGAGACCGGCGACCAAAGCCTTGACGTCTTCCGGTTGCTTCTCGATGACGGTGCAGTTGAGCGCGACCACATCGACAATCACCCCCGGTGTGCTACTGCTGTCGATCAGCACCTTGCCTTGTTGTTTGCTACGGACCATCGACAGGTGCGGCTCCCACGTTACGGCCGCCGGCACGCGACCGGCGATGAACGCAGTGGCGGCATCGTCAGCCGTCATGTTCTGCACGGTGATGTCGCTCATGCTCATGCCGTGTTTTTTCAGCAAGTACGACAGCCAGAACTGCGAGGTCGAGCCTTCGTTTACCGCCACGGCTTTGCCTTTCAGCTCTTGCAGACTCTTGATGTCCTTGCCCACGAGCACGCCGTCGCCACCATGGCTGTCATCCAGCGCCGCTACGGCTTTGAAACAGAATTGCGGACGGTACTTGAGCACTTCGTCGATGGTCGACGCCGAGCCCGACAACTCGCCCGAGGCCTGGGCGGCCATGTACATCGAGGCTTCTTCGACGACGGGCAACTCGACGGTCAAACCGCCTTCCTTGAAGTAGCCCAGGTCCTGAGCAAGATAGAGGGTGCCGTAGCCGACCCACGTGGTGTGGCCGATGGACAGGGTGCCGGCCTGGGCGCTGGTGGCGACCGTGGCGGCGATGGCGGTGACCGCCAGTGGATGAGCGACGCGGTTAAGCAAGGACTTGATCATGGAGCACTCCCAAAGCTGTTGATTTAGTTTTGTCATGGGCAGTACGGCCAGCGGCCTTGGGTGAGCTGCCACCTGCGGTCTCTGGTGGACGTTTTGGTGGGCAGCATTCGGCTGACTGGCGAAGTCGATGTTGGACCAGGGGCGGGAATAGGAAAATCAGGAAATATGTCGTTGGGAGTGATGAAAAAACTGGGTAGCGTGCGCCGTAAAAGGGCGGGGTTCGCGGGGGTGCACGGGGTGGGTGCAAAACATGAAATGGGTGTTGAATCGGCCATCGCATTCGCGGGCAAGCCTCGCTCCTACAGGGTTTATGCCGGCCTCGGAATCGGGCACGACACATAACCTGTAGGAGCGAGGCTTGCCCGCGAAGAGGACTGCAAGAGCGCTACAAGTTCAAAGTCGGCCGTATTCCTGCGCCGTACGATCAATAGCTTTCAGGGTCTTGCCAACCAACTCATCCACCTCCTCCCGACTGGCAATCAACGCTGGCGCCATAATCATCCGCCCCAGCGTCGAACGAATAATCACCCCTTCCTCAAAGCCAATCGTGCGGCAGCGCCAGGCGATGTCGTTCTCATTGGCAAAGCGCTTGCGGCTGCTCTTGTCCTCCGCCAATTGCAGCGCCGCCACCATGCCGACACCCTGGATATCCCCCACCAACGGGTGATTGCCGAACACCTCGCGCAGGCACTGTTGCAGGTACGGACCGATGTCATCCTTGACCCGCGCCACCACCCCTTCATCGCGCAACGCCTTGAGGTTGGCGATGGCCACTGCCGCCGCCACCGGGTGCCCGGAATAGGTCAGGCCGTGGGCAAACACCCCGCCCTGCTCCACCAGCACCTGAGCCATTTTCTTCGACAGGATCAGCCCGCCCATGGGGATGTAACCCGAGGTCAAACCCTTGGCGATCGACAGCGTGTCCGGCTCGAAACCGAAGTGCTCGTGGGCGAACCATTCGCCGGTACGACCGAAGCCGCCAATCACTTCGTCGGCGCACAACAGCACGTCGTACTTGCGGCAGATCCGCTGAATCTCCGGCCAGTAACTTTCAGGCGGGAAGATCATCCCGCCCGCGCCCTGGAACGGTTCGGCGATAAACCCGGCGACCTTGTCCGCGCCTAGTTCGAGAATCTTCGCTTCCAGTTGCTGCGCCGCCCGCAGGCCAAATTCTGCCGGGGTCAGGTTGCCCTCGTGGGCGAAAAAGTACGGCTCGTCGATGTGCTCGATGTCCGGCAGCATGCCGCCCATTTCGTGCATGAACTTCATGCCGCCCAGCGCCGTCGCCGCCAGGGTCGAACCGTGGTAACCGTTCCAGCGGCCGATCATGATTTTCTTCTCGGGCTTGCCGAGGATCGTCCAGTAACGCCGCACAGTGCGGATCAGCACCTCATTGGCTTCAGAGCCGGAGTTGGTGTAGATCGCGTGGCTGTAGTGCCCCGGCAACAGGCTGAACAGCAGCTCCGAAAGCTCGATCACCTGCGGGTGAGTGGTGTGGAAAAACATGTTGTAGTACGGCAACTGCTCGAGCTGCCGGGTGGCCGCAGCCGCCAGGTCCTTGCGCCCGTAGCCGAGGTTGGTGCACCACAACCCGGACATGCCGTCGAGGTAACGCCGACCATCGTTGTCCCACAGGTGCAGGCGCTCGCCGCGGACCATCACTCGCGGCCCTTCGTCGTTGAGCGCTTTTTGATCGACGAATGCGTGGATGTGATGCGCAGCGTCGGCGGCCTGGTAGTCGCGGGTTTCACGTGGTGTGGTCATCGCCAGTTCTCCGTTTTGTTATTAGCGCAGCTGAAACCAGGTGGTCTTCAACTGGGTGTATTTATCGAATGAGTGCAGCGACAGGTCGCGGCCGAAACCGGATTGTTTGCCGCCACCGAATGGCACGGTCACGTCCAGTGCATCGACGCTGTTGACCGATACCGTGCCCGCTCGCAATTGCCGCGCCACACGGTGGGCGCGGTTGAGGTCGTCGGTCCACAGCGAGGCCGCCAGACCGTAGACGCTGTCGTTGGCCAGCTGCAAGGCGTGGGCCTCGTCATCGAAAGCGGTGACCGCCAGCACCGGGCCGAACACTTCGTCGCGAAACAGCGGCATGTCCGGCGTAACGCCAGTGAAAATCGTCGGCTGAATGAAGTTGTCGGAGCCGTTGAAAATCGACTGCCGGCCACCGCACACCTTGGTCGCGCCGAGGCGTTCGGCCTGCTGGATGAACTTCATGATGCGCGCGGTCTGGCGGCTGTCGACGATCGCCCCGGCGCGGCTCGACGGGTCCAGCGGATCTCCCGGCAACCAGCGCTCGGCCTGCACCTTGAGGCGCTCGACGAACTCATCATGAATCGAACGCTGCACCAGCAACCGCGAGTTCGCCGAGCAGACTTCACCCTGATTGAAGAAGATCCCGAACGCGGCTTTCTCGGCAGCGAGGTCCAGGTCCTGGCAATCGGCGAACACCAGATTGGCGCTCTTGCCACCGCACTCCAGCCACACCTGTTTCAGGTTCGATTGCGCCGAATACTGCATGAAATATTTGCCGACTTCGGTGGAGCCGGTGAACACCAGGCAATCGATGTCCGGGTGCAAACCGAGGGCCTTGCCGGTCTGCTCGCCGAGGCCCGGCAGCACGTTCAGCACGCCGGGTGGCAGACCGGCTTCCAGCGCCAGCTCGGCCAGACGTAATGCGGAAAACGGTGATTGTTCGGCGGGTTTGAGAATCACCGAATTGCCCGCCGCCAACGCGGGTGCGAGTTTCCATGCGGCCATGTCCAGCGGAAAATTCCACGGCACCACGGCGGCGACTACACCCAGCGCTTCGCGGGTGATGGTCGCCAGCACGTTTTGCGCACTCGGGGCGATCTGGTCGTAGAGTTTATCGAGGCTTTCGGCGTACCAGCGAAACACCCCGGCGGCGCCCGGCACGTCGATGTTGTAGGCGTCCATCACCGGTTTGCCCATGTTCAGCGAGTCGAGCAGCGCCAGCTCTTCGCGGTGGGTCATGATCAGCTCCGCCAGGCGCAGCAACACGTGCTTGCGCTCACTCGGTGAACGCGCCGACCAGGTGCCGGCCTCGAACACTCGCCGCGCATTGCGTACCGCCGCGTCCACCTCTTCATCACCGCAAGCGGTGACGTTAGCCAAGCGCTGGCCAGTGGCGGGGTTGATCGCCGCGAAGGTTTGCCCCGACTGCGCCGAACGGGGTTTGCCGTCGATCACCGCCAGATCGGGAAACCGCAGTGCAGCGGCTTTGTTTTGCCAATATGCAAGCTCGAACACGTTCAGATGCTCCATGGGCTTTTCTTGTGTTTGGATGGTGGCCCAGGCCCGAGTCCAGTAAAAATAGTAAAAATGTCTTCGCAGACCATGAAAAAACTGGGCAGCCAATCTCCCCGGTTGCGTGGGATGTGGTTATTGTTCAAACACAACAACACCGTCGTCAGAACGGATGCAGTCGGCGCAAAAATTGCCTGGATGTCGAGTCCATCCACCCCGAGGTTTGCCGTGGCTGCCTACAACCTGCGTCAATTGAAATACTTCATCACCACCGTCGAATGCGGCAGCGTCGCCGAGGCTTCGCGCAAGCTGTACATCGCCCAACCGGCGATCTCCACGGCGATCAAAGGCCTGGAAGACAGCTTCGGCGTGCAATTGCTGATACGCCATCACGCCCAGGGTGTGTCCCTGACGCCGAGCGGCGCGCGCTTCTATCGCAAGGCCCAGGAACTGCTGCGCATGGCCAAGGAGTTCGAACAGAACGCCCTGGCCGACAACGACGTGGTGGCCGGGCAAATCGACATTGGCTGCTTCGAAACGGTCGCGCCGCTGTACCTGCCGCAGTTGATTGCCGGGTTCTCGGCGCTGTACCCAGGGGTGAAAATCCGCATCCGCGACGGCGAGCAGCAAGAGCTGGTGCAAGGCCTGACCTCGGGCACGTTTGACCTGGCGATCCTCTATGAACACGAACTCGACGCCACCATTCAGACCGAACCGCTGATGCCGGCGCAACGGCCTTATGCGTTGCTGCCGGCGGACCATCGCTTCGCCCAGCTCAAGCAAGTGTCGCTGCGGGATTTGTGCCTGGAGCCGATGATTCTGCTGGACGTGCAACCGAGCCGGACCTACTTCGTCAGCCTGTTTGAAGAACTGAACCTGTCACCGAACATTGCCTTCAGCTCACCGTCGATCGAGATGGTCCGGGGCATGGTCGGGCAAGGGTTCGGCTTCTCGATCCTGGTGACGCGCCCGCATTCGGAATGCACTTACGACGGCAAGAAAGTGGTGTGCGTGGATATTGTTGAGGAGGTCACTGGCTCTGGGTTGGTGGCGGCGTGGTTGAAGCGTGGGCAGTTGACCAAGCCGGCGCAGTTGTTTGCTGATTATTGTCGGGAGCAGTTGACGGCTAAAGCCGCCTCTTGAACGATCAAAAGATCGCAGCCTCGTTTCACTCGACAGCTCCTACATTGGAATGCGATCCCTTGTAGGAGCTGTCGAGTGCAACGAGGCTGCGATCTTTTGATTCTCAGCTTTTACGCGGCTTGATCCGCGCCGTCGCCTCGGCCACCAACGGATCATCCGGCCAATAATGCTTCGGATACCGCCCCTTCAAATCCTTCTTCACCTCGGCATACGTGCTGCGCCAGAAGTTCGCCAGATCCTGGGTCACCTGCACCGGCCGCCGAGCCGGGGACAGCAGATGCAGCTTCACCACTTGCCGGCCCCCGGCAATGCGCGGGGTATCGGACAGGCCGAACAGCTCCTGCAACCGCACCGCCAGAATCGGCGGCTGCTCGCTGTAATCCAGACGAATCGACGAACCCGACGGCACGCTCAGATGATGCGGTGCCTGCTCATCCAGACGTTGCGGCAGCGGCCATGGCAGCTGGTTGTGGACGATGCTCGACAGGTCCAGATTGGCGAAATGACTGAGCCGCGAAACCTTGCCCAGATACGGCATCAACCAGTGCTCGAGGTTTTTCAGCAGTGCGGCGTCACTGACATCCGGCCACTCACTTTCGCTCTTGCTGCCAAGGTCCAATTGGCGCAACAACGCCACTCGCGCCTGCCACTGACGCAGCTCCGGGGTCCACGGCAACAGCTCCAAGCCTTTGCGCCGAACCAGATTCACCAGCGCCTGGCTGCGAGCGGTTTCGTCGAGGCCCGTCAGCGGTTCACGGCTGAGGATCAACTCACCAACCTTGCGCTGACGCTCGGCGCGCAACACGCCTTCGCGCTCGTCCCAATCCAGTTGATCGACCACGCGCACTTGTTCGGCCAGCACCGAATCGAACAGCGCCGGATCAAAATCCGCCGCCAGGTAAATCCGTTCCTCACGCTGGCCCTGGCGACTGCCCAGATCTGCAATCACCAACCACGCTTGCTTCATCAAACTGTCCGCTTCAGCGAACAACGCCGCACGGCCGTTCGCCAGGCGATATTCCGCGCCACCGGCCCGACGTTGCTGGGCGACACGGTCGGGATAAGCCAACGCCAGCAGCGCACCAAGCCAGCGCGGATGATCGGGATCGCTGACCGGTTCCGACGCCTTGCCCCGCAGATAACCGCGATACTGCCGCGCCAGTTGCCGGGCACGTTGCACGCCACCCTGAGCGCCGCGTGCGGCCCGCTCTTCGCCGGACAACAGCACCAATCGGCTGTGCAGATCCGCTCCGGCGCCACGCAAAATATCCCGTTCACCGAGCAATGCCGCGACATCGCACGCCATGTCGGCCAAACCAAGCGCCTGACCGCGCAACAGCAAATGGGCGATGCGCGGATGCGCCGGCAGTTCGGCCATGGCCTGACCGTGACGGGTCAGCGCTTCGCCATCCAATGCACCCAGACGATCAAGCAGATCCTGAGCCTGTGCATAAGCGGCGGCGGGCGGCACGTCGAGCCACACCAATTGCGTCGGGGTCACGCCCCAGCGACCGAGCTGCAAGGCCAGACCGGCTAGGTCCGCCGAGAGAATTTCCGCGCTGGCATAGGCCGCCAGTTGCTCGTGCTGATCCTGCGACCACAACCGATAACACACGCCCGGTTCCAGGCGCCCGGCCCGGCCGGCGCGTTGAGTGGCGCTGGCCTTGGAAATACGCTGGGTGTCGAGTCGGGTCATGCCGCTGCCCGGATCGAAACGCGGCACCCGCGCCAACCCGGCATCGATCACCACGCGCACGCCGTCGATGGTCAGGCTGGTCTCGGCGATGTTGGTCGCCAGCACCACTTTGCGTTTGCCCGCCGGGGCCGGATCGATTGCCGCGCGTTGCGCCGCGAGGTCCAGTTCACCGTGCAACGGGCAGAGCAACACCGGCGTGCTCTCGCCCAGCGCATCCGCCAATTGCTGATGCACACGCCGAATTTCCGCCTGCCCCGGCAGGAACACCAGCACGCTGCCGGTCTCGTCATTCAAGGCTTCGAGAATCGTCTGCACCAGACGCGGCTCGATGAATTCACCAGGCTGGAACGGCCGGCCCCAGCGCATCGCCACCGGGTACATGCGGCCTTCACTGCGCAGGATCGGCGCATCATCGAGCAACCCGGCCAGGCGTTCGCCCTCCAGGGTTGCGGACATCAAAAGAATTTTCAACGGCTGATCGTCGCGAAACAGCTCTCGGCCATTCAGACTCAAGGCCAATGCCAGATCCGCGTCGAGGCTGCGCTCGTGGAACTCGTCGAAGATCAGCAGGCCCACACCTTCGAGTGCCGGGTCATCCTGCAAACGTCGGGTGAGAATGCCTTCGGTGACCACTTCGATACGGGTCCTGGGGCCGACTTTGCTGTCGAGGCGAATGCGGTAACCGACCGTTTCCCCGACCTTCTCCCCCAGCTCACTGGCCAACCGCTCCGCCGCCGCCCGCGCCGCCAGACGGCGCGGTTCCAGCATCAGAATGGTCTGCCCGGCCAGCCATGGCTCGTTGAGCAAGGCCAGCGGAACACGGGTGGTCTTACCGGCACCGGGCGGTGCTTCGAGCACGGCTTCATGGCGTGTCGCCAAGGCTTCACGCAGCGCGGGTAAAACTTCATCAATCGGCAAAGAAATCATGCTGGCTCCAAAACAAGCCGGGAAGTATAACGACGAAGCTTCCAGCCCACTGCAACCGGACGATCAGAATCTAGATTTTGAACGCTGTCCGTACGCGCTCCGCGACTTCAGCCATAGTCACTGCGCGAAGCCCGATGGTTTTCATGTCCACATCCAGTGAGGGCATGACGTCCAGAAACTGCCGCAAATCCTCTGCGATGCTTTCGGGCAGATCAAACGCCGAGTCCGCAGAAAGAAGACGGGACAGCACAACGATGTCCTTCAAGTGTTTACTGCTCTTACGGCCAGCATTCGGCTCTGTGCACTCCGGGCGACTGAGGTTGGTCCATGCCTGTGCTTTGAGCGGGATTAATCGATCGACGCCGATATAGGAAAGGTCTGCAGTGTCGTTGCGCCCTTCGACTATGAACGTGTAGTACGCCTCGTCGAGCAGAATTGCAGACAGATCGGAAACTTCACCGTCTACAGGGACAGGCGTCAGATGAGCGCCCTCTGGCAGCAATAAACCTTCGGGAGCCCGTGAGAACAATTCTAGAAGCACGGGGTAGTTTTCATCGGTGGGATTACCAAATCTATAACGCCTGGTCGGCCCATCAAGCTCGTGACGCTCCGTGTAGCCGCCGCGCTTTACGAACTCCCAGAACTCGCTACCGAACACGTCATCCAATGCTTCGATGATCAGGACGATATCCAGATCCCGGGTTGCCCGGAACGTGATGCCCGCGTCTTCAAGGGTCAGGCTGGCTGCAACGCCGCCGATGAGTACATAACGATCCACATGGCCGGCGAAGGCTCCGCGAAAGGTATCCAGTCCTTTTACCATTCGATCTTCTCCATCATTTCATCCAGGCTGATCTGGACTCTGTCGTCACCGTCATCCTTCAAGCTGAGGTAGAGAGACAGGGGGTCCACACTTTCGCTCGACACTGGAACACAAGTTTCGCCAAGAATGTGATCCGGAGAGTAACTCCAGATTTCGATCTCAAACGCGGGATCATCGAATCGACCGACTTCTTTGCGGCCAGAACCCTTGACCTCTAATTCCCATTCTTCTTTGGAAAACGCGACGACCGGAATGGCAGGTTCGCCGAGCATCGACACTTTGCTGAGTGCAGACAGACCAGCCGCTCTCTGCACCAAAGGGGACCAATCAGCGTAGGTCACCCGTTTCACCGGGTTTTGCAACGCTGGAAGGGCCTTTTTCCAGATGACTTCAGGTGCCGCTACAAAGCGCCAGCGAGGTGGTTTGTCATTCGAGGCGGGCTCTATCAATCCAAACGATTGAAACTCTTTCATCGCTCTGGACATTGTCATTTTCGAGTACACCTCCCCTCCCATCAGGTCTGCGCCTCGAAAGGTAAAGTCCTTGTCCCACCCTTGGCTGATGGCCGCTACAAGCAATGCCTGGCTTGCCGGGCTCATGACTTGTTTCTCGACCTGCCTGCTGCGGAAAAACTCACGCAGATCCATGCCCAACTGTGGCGCGAAGAGTTGATTGCCCGGCACTACAAATTGAACGCCCGACTCGATGAGACGTTTTCTTTCATATGATTTGAGTGCACCGGTCGCATAGAGGATCGGGTGATCCACCATTTTTTGCAGAATTTCGATGTGTTTGCGGATCGTCGCAACGTTTTCGAAAGGCTCGTGAGCAAGCAATACGAGGCATTGCCGGTCGTAGAGCGTCACGATGTCGAAGGCGTATTCGTCGAGGAGATAAAAGGGTAAACCCTTGGTTTTCCCCCAGCGCTTGATCTCGGGTTTAATCCCGAAAATCAATTCGAAGTAATCTTGAATCTCTTGTCTGCTGGTCGTCATTTTGCCACCCGATAACACACTTTCAGCACAGTAACAGGCAGCACGTTACTGTTCAATAATTGCGTTACCAAGGCTTAAGCTCAGTGCACGCCGTGTACATGTTCAAGGCGTGTCGCCAAGGCTTCACGCAGCGCGGGTAAAACTTCATCAATCGGCAAAGAAATCATGCTGGCTCCCAAACAGAGGCGCGAGTATAACGGCGAACTGCTTGTCGCTCGTTGCTGTCCTAATTCATATCGACGACGCTTCGTTTTCCAGATGACTCAGGAGATTTCATATGCGTGTTCCCTTTCGCTTGATTGGCGGTTTATTGGTCGCGACGTTGCTCACCCAGGTGACCGCGTGCGGATCGATTTTCTACCCCGATCGCCGTGGGCAGATTGACGGCAAGATCGACCCGGCCATTGCGGCGCTGGATGCCGTGGGGCTGCTGTTCTACATCATCCCCGGCCTGATCGCGTTTGCCGTGGACTTCGCCACTGGGGCGATTTACTTCGAGCCTGGCCATACCGCTCAGGTGGCGCCGGAAAAACTCAAGGAAGCCATCGGCGCCGACGGCAAGGTGGATAACCACAAGTTGCAGACCATTCTCGAAACCGAATTGGGCCGCAGCTTCCCGCTGGACGACCCACGCCTGATTCAACACAAGGGCAGCACCCAGCAACTGGCCATGTTCGGCCTGCAACCTGCCGCGTAACCCGTGCATTCAAAGGAATAGCCGCACCTATGATCTCCAGTTCCGAACACGCCCGCCTGCTGCGCCTGGCGACCCGCGCCTCGGTGGCGGTGGCGTGTACGCTGATCGTCGCCAAAGCCATCGCCTGGTGGTTGAGCGGTTCGGTGAGCATGCTCGCCGGGTTGACCGACTCGGCACTCGACGGCGTCACGTCCTTGCTCAACTTGCTGGCGGTGCATTACGCCTTGCGTCCTGCCGATGACGATCACCGTTACGGGCACGGCAAAGCCGAGTCGCTGGCAGGCATGGCTCAGGCGTTGTTCATTGGCGGCAGTGCTGTGCTGATTTCTTTGCAGGCGATCGAGCGGCTGAAACATCCGGAACCGGTGGGCGCGCCGTGGATCAGCATCGGGGTGATTGTGTTTTCCCTGGCGCTGACCCTGGCGTTGCTGATGTTGCAACATCGGGTGGTCAAGGCCACCGGCTCCAACGCGGTGCGCGCCGACTCCCTGCACTACCGCTCGGACATGCTGCTCAATGGCAGCATTCTGGTGGCGCTGGTGTTGGCCGGGTTTGGCTGGCATCAGGTCGACCCCTGGTTCGGTCTCGGAATCGCTGCCTACATTCTCTGGAGCGCCATTCAGATCGCCCGGGAAAGTTTTACGGTGCTGATGGATGAGGAGCTGCCGCCGGATGTCAGCCAGCACATGCTTGAACTGGCCTGCAGCGTACCGGGGGTGTTGGGCGCGCATGACCTGCGCACACGAATTTCCGGCAATCAGTGGTTCGTGCAATTGCACCTGGAATTGCCGGGGGATCTGACCCTGTCAGTCGCCCATGGCATCAGCGATCAGGCCGCCGATGCGATTCACGCCGCCTACCCGCGAGCCGAAGTGCTGGTGCACGCCGACCCGCAAGAAGTCGTACTGGCGGCCAGGACTCAGAAGGAAACCTGATAGCCGCGACTGCTCAGGCAGTTACCTTGAGCCTGTCGGTAGGCTTGCACCACCGACGGATCAGGCTGGTAGGTGGCCGTCCGTGGATTGAAGCCGCTCTGCTGCACCGCGTATTGATAGCACTCGTAACCGTCCTGATTGACCTGCTCCGGCGACTGGCCGTTGGCCGGATAGGCCTCCACGTCATAACTGTTGCTGACCGGCTGCGGCTGCGGCTGCGGCTGCATTTGCACCGGCGGTTCGACCACTACGTAATCCTGGGTGTTTTCCTGATAGGCGTAATACGAACCCGCCGCCAGGAACAACAGCGCCCCGCCGATCCACACCTCACGCGCGTAATCGGGCAAGTAGCTGACCCGAATCCCGCGCGGCGGTTGAACCACCACATAACGCGGGCCTTGCGGGCGATACCAGTAGCCGCCGGAATAGAAATAGTCGCGACCACCATAAGGCACGCGGTAGTCACGGTCCGGGAAGCGGTCGATCACATGACCCGGGCGATACTGCGGGCCGGGGCCCCAGCCATTACCGTGCCCGTCCGGACGACCAGCCCAATGGCGATCATCGGGACGCGGACCATTGTTCTGCCATGGCTGGTTGTAATCGTTGCGCCGCGGAACGTCCTGATAGTAGCCACGCTGCGGCTGCTGGGTCTGGCGCACGGTGTCGGGGCGATTCTGGATCGGCAGGTCATTGGCTGGCAGCTGAGGTGGCGGCGGCGGTGAACGAACCGGGTTGTTGTAGTTGGGCGGCTGACGGTTCTGCCACTGGCCGTTGTTCTGATTCTGGCCGTTTTGCTCGAACTGGCGGCTGTTGTCGCCACGAATGATGTCGTTGTTCTGCGGGTGCGGCTGATTATTGCCGCCATGCCCCTGATTGTTGCCCGGATGGCCATCCGACCCACGTTGCCCGCCATCGGGGCCACGGTTTTGCTGATCGTCGGCCAGCGATTGCGCAGTGACACTGATACACAGCAAACCAACACCGGCCAAACGCCAGATGCGCGACTTCATGCTTTTCCTCACTGCGGGTTAGGGCCTGTACGTAAGACTGGGAAAGTACAGGGCGGTTCTGCAACAGGTTATCAGTCGCGCAACTTATTTATTGAGGGCTGCTCTCAAATTCCAGGCAAAAGAAAAGGGAGACCCGTCGGCCTCCCTTTGAGAACTTCGTCCGTGCTCGACGCTTATGACGTCGGCTCACCTCACGCCGTCTTCTGGACAGTGTGTAGCTCGGGAGCCGGCACATCCCCTGTGGGGGTGGCGGCCGCCGCCGGCCTGATTCGGCGAGCGGCTGTGGACTGTTTGTCCGAGCAGTGATTCTGGTGATAAGAATAGGCCGCGGGCCCCGGCAGAGGATTGCGAAGATTGCTCAATTAAACATCACTTGCGCAATTTTTAACCCTGGATAGATAATCTGCCGCAATAGTTATGACAAAGGCCTGATTGATGAGCAAACTCGACCGATACGACTTGAGCATTTTGGCGGAATTGCAGCGTGACGCGCGCATCTCCAACCAGGAGCTGGCCGAACGCATCGGCCTGTCGCCTTCGCCTTGCTCACGCCGGGTCAAGCAACTGGAAGACGACGGCTACATCACCCGCCAGGTGGCGCTGCTGGACCGCAAGATGCTCGGATTGAGCCTCACGGCCTACGTGCTGATCGGCATGGACCGACATACGCCGGAGCGTTTCGAAAACTTTGAAGCCGCGATTCGAACGTTGCCGCAGGTGCTGGAATGCAGTTTGGTCACGGGGATGGATGCGGATTATCAGCTCAAGGTTGTGGTGCCGGACATGGATCACTACCAGAAACTGCTGCTGGGGCATTTGACCCGGATTGAAGGAGTGACCAGCGTTCGTTCGAGTTTTGTGTTGAACCAGGTGCTCAATAGCACCGAGTTGCCGCTGACTCATCTGCGCAGCTGAACCTGGCTTTTGTAGGAGCTGTGTAGGACTGTAGGAGCTGTCGAGTGAAACGAGGCTGCGATCTTTTGATCTTTCTTTTAAAAAGATCAAGATCAAAAGATCGCAGCCTCGTTTCACTCGACAGCTCCTACACAGCTCCTACAGTCTTACACCGCTCCGCTAAGGCGGACCGGGCGACGAATAGCTGCGACACACTGCCGCAGGTCAATCCTCCACCACTCCCCCATGCCGTATACTCCAGCGCCTTTTAGCCCCGCCCGCGCTGGAGAAATTCAATGGATCCTGCCGTATTCGAAGAGTGGATGATGACCGGACTGGTCAGCATCCTGATCATTTTCATGGGTTTCATCGTCTGGGATCTGGCGAAGAAATCCAAGGCTGGCCGCTTTGGCTCGTTCATCCTGTTCTTCGTGCTGGGTCTGGGCGTCGCTGCGTTCGTGATCAAAAGCGTGGTCATCGGCCTGATCGAATCCGGCACGTTATAAGCGCGCCGGCACTTCCTTCCACTGGCCCTGATCGAGCCCTTCGATCGTCCAGTCGCCAATCCGGACCCGTACCAGGCGCAACGTCGGCAAGCCGACCGCCGCCGTCATGCGCCGTACCTGACGGTTGCGCCCTTCGCGAATCACCAATTCCAGCCAACTGGTCGGCACACTCTTGCGAAAGCGCACCGGCGGATTGCGTGGCCACAGTTCAGGCTCATCCAGTTGCCGCGCTTCCGCGGGCAAGGTCATGCCGTCGTTGAGTTCGACGCCGTCACGCAAACGCTGCAACTGCTCGGCGCTCGGCTCGCCCTCCACTTGCACCCAATAGGTCTTGGCCAATTTGTGTTTCGGATCGGCGATTCGCGCCTGAAGCTGGCCATCGTTGGTCAGCAGCAGCAAGCCCTCGCTGTCACGGTCCAGCCGCCCTGCCGGGTAAATCCCTGGAATCTCGATGTAATCCTTGAGCGTCGCCCGCCCTCCTTCGTCGCTGAACTGCGTCAGCACATCGAACGGCTTATTGAACAGAATCAGCTTCGGTTCGGCCGGTGGCGCTTTGGCGACACGGCGCGGGGCTGATGGAGCTGGCTTCGCGCCTGGACGACGGGAAGGAGGACGCGGTGGACGGGACATGGGGAAAACAACATCTAACGGTCAGGGCTGCTAATGCTAGTGCCCCGACCGCCAAATGACCACGACAAACCGTTAGCGGAACGGCGGCTCGTCGAAGCTGCGCAGTTTGCGCGAGTGCAGCGAGTTGAGTTCGGTGCGCAACAGATCCACCGCCTCGATGCCGATCTTCAAGTGCTGGCTGACCGCGCGCTCATAGAAGGCGTTGGCCGAACCCGGCAGCTTGATTTCGCTGTGCAGCGGTTTGTCCGAGACGCAGAGCAACGTGCCGTACGGCACCCGCAAGCGATAACCCTGGGCCGCGATGGTGCCGCTTTCCATGTCCACCGCCACGGCGCGAGACAGGTTGATCAGCGGACGTTCCTGAGCCCAGCGCAATTCCCAGTTACGGTCGTCGTAGGTCAGCACGGTGCCGGTGCGCAGGCGTTTCTTCAGCTCGTCGCCCTTCTCTCCGGTGATGTTGGCGGCCGCTTGCTGCAAGGCCATCTGCACTTCGGCGAGGGCCGGGATCGGAATGTTCGGCGGCACGACTCGGTCGAGAATCCCGTCGCGACGCATGTAAGCGTGCGCCAGTACGTAATCGCCAATGGTCTGCGACTGACGCAAGCCGCCGCAGTGACCGATCATCAGCCAGCAATGCGGACGCAGCACGGCGAGGTGGTCGGTGATGTTCTTGGCGTTGGACGGGCCGACGCCAATGTTCACCAGGGTCACGCCATGGCCATCGCTGGCGATCAGGTGATAGGCCGGCATCTGATAGCGGTGCCACACCACACCGGCGGCAATCGCCGACGCTTCACCGTGGTCCATGCTCTTTTCGATGATCACGTTGCCCGGCAAGACCATGCGCACAAAACGCGGGTCGCTGCGCAATTGCTCCAGGCCATGGACGATGAACTGGTCAACGTAACGGTGGTAGTTGGTCAGCAGAATCCACGGCTGCACATGACGCCAGTCGCTGCCGGTGTAATGCACCAGACGGCGCAGCGAGAAATCGACCCGCGCGGCATCGAACAGGGCCAGTGGCAGCGGGTCGGTGTTTTCCCAATCGTACAAACCATCGGCAATGCCGTCGGTCGCGGCCGACAGGTCGGTACTCGGAAACACCCGCGCCAGCACGGCAGCGGTGACGCCGGAACCGGCCAGCTCATCGCCCTGCTCGACCACGTACGGATAAGGAATGTTTTGCTGGCTGATGCCGACTTCCACGGTCACGGTGAAGTCGTGCATCAACGGCACGAGTTGCTCCAGCAGATATTTGCGGAAAGCCGCCGGATGAGTGACGGTGACGCTGTAGGTTCCGGGCAACTGAACCTTGGCATAGGCGCGCGTGGTCTGTGGGACTTCGCCCTGGCAGTGGTAGGTCAGACGCAGCTCGGGATAACGAAACATCGCACGCTGTTCGGCGTCCGGTTCAACTCGGTCCTTGAGATAACGCTTGAGCGCCTGGTTCAGCGCGGTGGTTGCACGATTGTGCAAGAGCGCAAGCCGGTCCACGGCTTGCTCGGCGGTTTGAACGACAATAAAAGCTTCGGTCACGATCAGCATCCTGTGTTCTGACTTGCAGAGCTTCATCTTGCCTGCATCGCTTGGCAAAGGCACTAGCGCAGAACCCAATGTCTGGCATCGCAGAGGTCCGTAAACGCATCCGTATACCGAACCTGGATAGGTTATCTATCAAAACAGACGCATTGATAGCTGTCAGAGTTGACAGCTATACGGCTCGCAAGAACTTCCCTAATGTCCTCATCGTCTGTGGAGACATTTGCACTCCAGACCTAAATGGAGGACGCCGTGATGAACCGTAATGGGAGACTTGACCCGGATTTTGGGAAAGCAGGTATTGCAACGTTTGAAGTGCAGTCTGGTTACCGCGGCTTCTCAAGAGTTTTGCCCGATCAATCATTCATTTCGCTCGGGTCTACGACTCCGATAGACAGTATTGCTGTGCTCAAGCACAACAAGAACGGCATTCGCGATGAGGCATTTGGCCTGGTCATTCTGACGCTCGTCAGCGGCGTGGACTTTTCGTTAAGTAATGCCCTGATTCAAAACGATGGTCGTGTGGTAATAATCGGTGCACTGGACTCAGGTAATAAGGCGCTATTTGCTCGACTACAGCCGGATGGCAGCCTGGACAGTACATTCGGTACCAGTGAGCTGGGTCTGACGATAATCGAAATGCCCGAACATCATAGAATTGAAAATTCTCGTCGACGATCAGGCCTCATTGCCAGGAACGACAACAGTATTGTGGCTGCACTCGAGCTAGATGTTGGCGACTCCTTTGATAGAAGCGGCGTGCTGATTTCGCTTAGCAGGGATGGAGTACCCGAGGCGGGTTTCGGTCACCTGGGAGCAGCGTACAGCGACGGTTTGTCATCATTTCAAAGTGTAGTGGCTCAAAACGACGGCAAAGTACTTGTTACCGGAATACGCGAGAAGGGTGGGCTTGTAGCGCGCTACACCCGTAACGGGGCGCCTGATCTGGACTACGATCGCTTTAACAAAGGCTATGTGCTCGTTGACGGAACCGGTGGTATGCATGTCGAGCTATTTGCGGCGGAGCAAAAAGAAGATCGAACCCTGGCAGCCGGATACATTTTCAAGGGAAACATGGGGAACCCTTTAGGCTCATTGGCTCTTATAGCTCGCCTCGATTCAAATGGTGAACTGGATCCGTATTTCAATAATGGTACCGTCGTGGAAGCCGGAAAATTTCACGCCCGGGGAGTCGCGACGCTTGCTGATAAAAAAATCCTGATTTGGCTTCACGGGGTAGGCTCGTCTGCAGGGGCCTTACTTATGCTAGATCACGCAGGCACTCCCGATGAAAGTTTCGGTAACGATGGGCTGCTGCACTTGGAATTTGATTCCGGCATTGTTCAGGTCGGGTTTCAGTTGCTTGACGACGGCAATGCGATGGTGTGCGGAGCGTCATACGACGGCCGCATGGGTGTTATCGCTCGCATCTTGACGCACTAGTCAACTGACAGAGCAAGGAAGTCAATGCAGCTTCCTTGCTCTCTTCATCGAAAGCCCTGTGGTGTCGAGCGGGCGACAATCGCTTCCACCTCCAGCCCACGCGGCAGCGCGCCATACACCCGACCGGCGGAACCAAGTCGGCTGGCGATGAACGCATCGCTGACCGCCGAGTTGCCGGCCTCCAGCAACAGCTTGGCCTGTAGCCCCAACGCAATGTCTTCAGTGAGCTGCCGCGCACGGTATTGAATGTCGCTGGTGTCCTTGAACGCGGCCTGCAACTGGCTGATGTGCGCAGCCAACCGTTTATCGCCGTGCCCATCGCCCAACTCGCTGAACAGCACATCAAGCACACCCGGCTCTTTCGACAACGCTCGCAGCACGTCCAGGCATTGCACGTTGCCGGAACCTTCCCACGTCGAATTGACCGGTGCCTCTCGGTACAGGCGCGGCAGGATGCTTTCTTCGACATACCCTGCGCCGCCCATGCATTCGGCGGCTTCGTTGATCATTGCCGGCGCGCGCTTGCAGATCCAGTATTTGCCCACCGCCGTCACCAGCCGGGCGAATTTGGCTTCATGGTTGTCATCCAGATGATCCAGCGCCTTGCCCATGCGCAGGCTCAAGGCCAGAGCCGCTTCGCTTTCCAGCGCCAGATCGGCCAGTACGTTCTGCATCAACGGCTGTTCGCTCAGCAGCTTGCCGCCGACCATGCGGTGCGCGCAGTGATGACTGGCCTGAGTCAGCGCCTGGCGCATCAGCGAACTGGAACCGACCATGCAATCGAAACGAGTCATGGCGACCATCTCGATGATGGTCGGAACCCCGCGACCTTCTTCGCCGACCATCCACGCCAATGCACCGCGAAATTCCACCTCGCTGGACGCATTGGAGCAGTTGCCGAGTTTGTTCTTCAGGCGCTGGATGTAGAACTGATTGCGCGTGTCGTCCGGGCGGTGGCGCGGCAGCAGGAAACAGGTCAACCCCTTGTCGGTCTGCGCCAGGGTCAGGAAGGCATCGCACATCGGCGCGGAACAGAACCACTTGTGACCGACCAACTCATAGGCCTGGCCCGGACCACTGGCGCCGACCGGATAGGCCTTGGTGGTGTTGGCCCGCACGTCGGTGCCGCCCTGTTTCTCGGTCATCGCCATGCCGATGGTGACACCGGCCTTGTGGGCCATGCCGACATTGCGCGGGTCGTATTCGGTCGAGAGGATTTTCGGCAGCCACTGCTCGGCCAGATCCGGTTGCAGGCGCATCGCCGGGACGCTGGCGAAGGTCATGGTCAGCGGGCAACCACTACCGGCTTCCGCTTGGCTGTGCAAATAGGTCATGGACGCGCGCGCCACATGCGCGCCGGACTGCGGATGCGCCCAGGGCAACGAGGTCAAACCGTGCTCGACCGCCGTGCGCATCAGCTCGTGATACGCCGGGTGAAATTCCACCAGGTCGATGCGATGGCCGTAACGGTCATGGCTGACGAACACCGGTTTGTTCTGATTGGCCAGGAACCCTGCTTCCATCAACGGCCCGCCGGCCAATGCGCCATACGCGTCGATCCGCGACTCGGCCCACCCCGCCCCGAAGCGCCGCGACCACTCTTGCAACGGCAGGTCGATGCGATAGAGGTTGGTGCCGTCCAGCGACGGTGGCTGGTTGGTGACTTCGTGGGTTTCGGCGAACTGATGCAGGTTCATGACGGGGCTCCTTTGGTCAGCCAAGGGATTCAGTTAAGCACCGCCCCCTGGCCGAACAAAGTGTCATACCTGCCTAAATGTCGGCGCTTTCGCCTTGTCCCGAGCAGAGTACCCGTCGGTACAGCGCCGCTTGCAGATCCTCGAATTTCACCGGTTTGCTCAGGTAATCGATCAAGGCTCCAGTCGGGCAGCGCTCCCGATCGGCACTCACGGCAACCACGAACACCGGCAAGTCGGCGCAGCCTGGCAAGGCGCGGATCTGGCAGCACAGGGAGGTGCCGCCCTGCGTCGGCATCTGACAATCGAGCAGTACCGCGTCGAAGGTTTCTCTCTGCAAGAGATCGAGCGCGGCAGCGCTGCTGTCGGTGGCGCGCACCCGGAACCCGAGCTTGAGCAACATGCCGCGCATCACCAATTGATTGATGCTGTTGTCATCCACCAGCAGCACCGTGCAGTCCTGTGGCAAACGTAGACGCGGAAACTCGCGTGCCGTTATAGGCACCGCCGGCCGCTCGACCACAGGCAGTTCGAACTCGACGTCCAACTGGAAACGACTACCGCTGCCGGGCTCGGAACGATGGGTCAGGCGCCCGCCGAGCAATTCGACCAGTTGGCGACAGATCGCCAGGCCAACGCCCAGGCCTCCGTATTCGCGGGTCATGGATCCGTCGAGCTGGAAGAAGCGCTGATACATCGTCGCCTCGCCCAGATCGGTGAAGCCGATACCGGTGTCGATCACCGCAAACGACAACGACACCCGACCGCTTTCCACCGGTTTTCCTGTCACGCGCAGAGCCAGCCCGCCGATCCGGGTGAATTTGATGGCGTTGTCCAGCAGGCATTCCAGGCATTGCGCCAGCTTGGCGCTGTCGCCATTCAAGCGATCCGGCAGACCCGGCGTCACTTCGACCTTGAAGTCCAGCGACTTGCTTGAAGCATTGCCCTCGAACTGCGCGTGCAAGGTCTCGACCACGCCGCGCAGACTGAATGTATTCGGGCTGACCTTGAGCTTGCCGGCCTGCAACTCGGTCAGGGTCAGGATGCCGTTGACCATGCGCATCATGTCCCGCGCGGAGCCGGCGGCGGTTTGCTGGTATTGCTCCAGCTCCGGGTCCATTTCCACGGTTTGCATCAGTTCCAGTGAACCGATCACGCCGTTCATGGGCGTGCGCAATTCGTGGGTCAGGGTGGCGAGGAATTCGTCCTTGAGCTTGTTACTGTGGGCCAGTTGCTGGTTCAGCACTTCGAGTTTCTGACCGGCATCGAACAGCGTCTGCGCCTGCTGTTCGCGCATGGCGTTGATGCGGTCGGCGAGAGCCAGGGACAGCAACGCGACTTCGATGGCCGAACCGATCTGGCTGGAATACATGGTCAGGAACACGTTGGGCAGGTAACCCAACACCATCAGGGTGTTGACGATGCCGCCGAGCAGGAAGGCCGACCAGGCAATGATGAAATACCGCGCCACTCGCAGGCCACGCAACCAGGCGCACAGCCCGGCGATGAAAATCACCACGGTGAAGACCAGCGCCAAGGCTGTCGCCAGACGCAAGGCCAGGGCGTAGCTGGCCATCAATGACAACCCGATCACCACCGCACTGAACGCCACTAGCGCCAACAGCAAACGGTCGAGCCAGCGACTGTGGCTGCCTGTCTGCAAGAAGCTGCGGGCGAACTGGCTGCCGAACAGTCCGGCGCAACCGATGAAAAACGGTGTCGCGGCGTTGGCCCACCACGGGTTGTCCGGCCAGAAATATTCCACGGCCGCGCCGTTCACCGAGAGCTGATACAGGCCAAACGAAGCGATGTAGAAGATGTAATAGAGGTAGCTGGTGTCGCGCACGCTGAGGTAAATGAACAGGTTGTAGACCAGCATCCCCAACAGCACGCCGTAGATCAGCCCCAGCACATAAAGGCGAACCGGCTGCTCTTCAAGATAAGCGGTGCTCGACCACAAGGTGACCGGCGCCTGGATGGAGCCTTCGCTTTGCAGGCGCAGGTACACGGTTTGCGCCTGGTCAGGGGTGAAATTCAGATCGAACAGGTAGTTGTTCTGGCGGAGTTCGCGACTGGCGAACGGCAACGCATCGCCTGTTTGCCGGGCCAATCGAAAGTCACCGCCCGCATCGGGCAAATAGAGATCGAGGTGATCGAGGGGCGGATAGGCCAGTTCCAGCAGCCAGGTCCGCTGCGCTTCCGGGTTGGTCGGGCGGTAATGCAGATCGATTTTCAGCCAGAACACCGAGCGCGAGTAACCGGCGTTGAGGGTGGCTTTATCGTGGGGTTTGAAGTTTCCAGCCGCAGCTTGCGCACGAACATCGGCGATGGTCGCCTGACCGCCCGCGTCTTCGTACACCTGCAGGGCTCGGCCCAGGGGAAGGCTCTGGGTGAACTCATCGAATTCGACGGCGCTCGCCATGAGGGGCAAGCACAACAGCAACATCAGCAAATAGCGCATTTAAGCCCCAGCGTGGCCTGTCCGGTTATCTCAGGAAGCCCCTCATTCCCTTTGAGTAGACGTAAAACCGGTATTACCTGTTATTGGTTTGGATCCACTCTAGCATAGCCGTTGATGGCCATTGAGCACCATTGAAATTTTTCCTGCAAAGGCTCTAGTACGGGCGTTCCAGCGGCGCGATTGAAGCCGATTTGTTTATACGACCAGCCTGTGACAATGCATCGGCCGTTTCACTCATTCCTGTAGCAGTTGGCGAAGCCTGCGTTCGGCTGCGAAGCAGTCGTAAATCCTGAATACGCGGTCTATCTGACAGACCGCATCGCCTGATTTCACGACGGCTTTGCCGCCGAACGCAGCCTCGCGCTGCTCGGTAGCTGCTACAAGTCACTCTCATGACTCGTTGGTCGACTGGTGGTAAGCTCGCGCACCATGAATATCTACAGCTCTCGCCCCGTTGTCCTCTGTCTCTCCGGCCACGACCCAAGTGGTGGCGCCGGCTTGCAGGCAGATATCGAAGCCCTGCTCGCCCAGGGTTGTCATGCGGCCCCGGCCGTCACCGCCCTGACCGTGCAAGACACGGTCAACGTCACTGACTTTCGCGTGCTCGACCGCGAGTGGGTGCTGGCCCAGGCCAATGCCGTGCTCAACGACTCCGAAGTCGCTGCCGTGAAACTGGGCATGCTCGGTTCCCTGGAGATGGTCGACACCGTCGTCGAACTGCTCTCGGCGCACCCGCATTTGCCGGTGGTCTGCGACCCGGTGCTGCGCGCCGGCGGCGGCGGACGCCTGGGCAAGGATGAAGTCGGCTACGCCATGCGCGAACGCCTGCTGCCCCTGTCCATCATCGCCACCCCCAACCTTCCCGAAGCCCGCATCCTCGCCGAACTGCCCGAGGGCACCGCGGACGAGTGCGCTGAAAAACTCCTGCCGTTCGTCAAACACCTGCTGATCACAGGCGGCCATGGCGACGAACACGAAATTCACAACCGCCTGTACAGCCGCGACGGCCTGCGCGAAACCTATACCTGCCAGCGCCTGCCCGGCAGTTATCACGGTTCCGGTTGCACCTTGGCCAGCGCCTTGGCCGGTCGACTGGCCCAGGGTGAACACCTCGCCAGCGCCGTGCAGACCGCGCTTAACTACACTTGGCGTACCCTGCGAGATGCAGAGCAGTTGGGCAAAGGCCAGTTCGTGCCGCGTCGCCTGCCGCTGGATTTCTGTTCGTAACTTTCTATTCGCACTGCGGTGAGGCTTGTCCGATGAAACTACGTGGCCTGTACGCCATTACCGACAGCCAGTTGCTGGCCGGTAAATTTCTCTCGTACGTGGAGGCGGCGCTGGAAGGCGGCGTCACCCTGCTGCAATACCGCGACAAGAGCAGTGACGAGGCCCGACGTTTACGTGAGGCCGAAGCCCTGCGCGATTTGTGCGATCGCTACAAGACTCATCTGATCATCAACGACGACGCCGAACTGGCCGCTCGCTTGAACGTCGGCGTTCACCTGGGCCAGACCGATGGCCCGCTGACGCCAGCCCGCGCGTTGCTTGGCCGTCAGGCGATCATCGGTTCAACCTGCCACGCACAACTCGAACTCGCCGAACAAGCAGCCAAAGAAGGCGCCAGTTATGTCGCCTTCGGTCGCTTCTTCAACTCCAACACCAAACCCGGCGCCCCGACCTGCAGCATCGACCTGCTCGACCAGGCCCGCAGCAAACTGCACCTGCCGATCTGCGCGATTGGCGGCATCACCCTGGACAACGCCGCGCCGCTGGTAGCCCATGGGGTCGACTTGCTGGCGGTGGTGCATGGCCTGTTTGGCGCCGAGAGCACGGCTGAAGTGACCCGTCGTGCCCGCGCCTTTAATGAATTACTGAAAATCTGATTTGAGAGCCCGATCATGTCTCGTTCCGAAACCCTGTTTGCCAATGCCCAGAAACACATTCCCGGTGGCGTGAACTCGCCAGTTCGCGCATTCAAAAGCGTGGGCGGCACGCCGTTGTTCTTTAAACACGCCGAAGGCGCCTACGTCACCGACGAAGACGACAAGCGTTATGTGGATTACGTTGGCTCCTGGGGCCCGATGATTCTCGGCCACAGCCATCCGGACGTACTGGACGCGGTGCGTAAACAACTGGAACACGGCCTGTCCTACGGCGCCCCGACCGCGATGGAAACCGAGATGGCCGACCTGGTCTGCTCGATCGTGCCGTCGATGGAAATGGTGCGTATGGTCAGCTCCGGCACCGAAGCGACCATGAGCGCCATCCGTCTGGCCCGTGGTTTCACCGGCCGCGACAACATCATCAAGTTCGAAGGCTGCTACCACGGCCACTCCGACAGCCTGCTGGTCAAGGCCGGTTCCGGCGCCCTGACCCAAGGCGTGCCGAGTTCGGCAGGCGTGCCGGCGGATTTCGCCAAGCACACCCTGACCCTGCCGTTCAACGACATCGACGCCGTCGAAGCCATGCTCGCCGATGTCGGCCAGGACGTGGCCTGCATCATCGTCGAGCCGGTGGCTGGCAACATGAATTGCGTACCACCGGCGCCAGGTTTCCTCGAAGGCTTGCGGACCCTGTGCGACAAGCACGGCGTGGTGCTGATTTTCGACGAAGTGATGACCGGTTTCCGTGTTGCCCTCGGCGGCGCCCAGGCGCACTTCGGCGTGACGCCGGACCTGAGCACCTTCGGCAAGATCATCGGTGGCGGCATGCCGGTCGGCTGCTTCGGCGGCAAGCGCGAAATCATGTCGCACATCGCGCCACTGGGCCCGGTGTATCAGGCTGGCACCTTGTCGGGTAACCCACTGGCGATGGCTGCGGGCCTGACCACGTTGCGTCTGATCAGCCGTCCCGGTTTCCACGACGAACTGACCGACTACACCAGCCGCTTGCTCGATGGCCTGCAACAGCGCGCCGATGCCGCGGGCATTCCGTTCGTGACCACGCAGGCCGGCGGCATGTTTGGTCTGTACTTCAGCGGTGCCGACGACATCGTGACCTTCGATGACGTGATGGCCAGCGACGCCAAGCTGTTCGGTCGTTTCTTCCACTTGATGCTCGAAGGCGGCGTGTACCTCGCACCGAGCGCTTTCGAAGCCGGCTTCACCTCGATCGCTCATGGCGAAACCGAGTTGAAACTGACCCTGGATGCCGCCGAGCGTGCATTCGCCGCATTGAAATAAACGTTGTGCCGCTGACGTTGGCGACTGCCAGCGTCAGCTTTCAACTGGATTTGCCCCTTATTCCTGTGCTTCTGCTAATAATCTCCCGCAAATGGGGCGATATATTCCCCGCGCAGCAGAAAAACGAGTAAAGACTTTGTAAGGTTGGCCCTGCTTATTTCATAATGCGCGCTTATTGGATCCCCTCGATGGGTCCGCGCGCCCTTCAGAGGTAAGTCGATTCCCATGAACCGCACCGGCCGCGCCCTTTCACTGGGCTGCCTGTTGCTCCTTCAGCCCCTGCTCGCGCTCGCACAAGCAGGCGGCAACTCGTTGTTAATCCCAGCGATGGGTCGCTGCACCCTCAATACTCAGCCGCAAGACCTGACGCAAGCGCTGGCCGCCTGCCAGAAAGCGTCGGATGAAGGGGATGCGCAAGCGCAATACGAGTTGGGTGAGTTCTACTACGACGGCAAAAACACCCCGCGCGACCTCAAGATAGCCCTGGGCTACTTCGAAAAGGCCTCGCTGCAAGGCCACGCCCAGGCGCAATTCAAGCTCGGCACCATGTTCTTTCACGGCGAAGGCGTGCCGGCCAATAACGTTCAGGCGTATATCGTGCTGAAAATGGCCGCGGTCAACGGTGCTGAAGATGCGCTGGACACGGCGGATGAAGTGGCCGAGAAGATGCCGCGCGAAGATCTGGAAGTCGCGACCCAGGTGCTTGGGCAAATCTTTCGCAAATACCTGATGGAATTGCAAAGCGCGGATGGGCGTACGCCGTTTTCGCCGTTGCCTTAATTTTCAGCGTCGATCTTTCTGGCCTCTTCGCGGGCAAGCCTCGCTCCTACAGGTTTCATGCAAGCCGTGAAAACGACGCATACCTGTAGGAGCGAGGCTTGCCCGCGAAGGGAGCGACTCCGTCTTACTTATCAGGCATCGGCATCGGAAACGGCATGACATTGCCGACCGCGCCGCGGGCTTCGCTGATTTTCGGTGTGCCGAGGCGTTCCACTTCGTCGATGCGCACAATCGAATGCATCGGCACAAAACTGCGCACAACGCCTTCGAACTGAGCCTTGAGCTTCTCTTCGCTCGGGTCGACGACCACTTGCGTGCGCTCGCCAAAGACGAACTCTTCCACTTCCAGGAAGCCCCACAGATCACTTTGATAGATCTGCTTGGCATACATTTCGTACACCTGGCCCTGGTTGAGGAAAATCACCTTGTAGATTGGGGCTTCACGTTTGGTCATGGTGGGCGGGCAACACATAAGGGGATAAAAATGAGGGCGCGAACTATAGCATAGCCGCCGGACGCACAGCGGTAGGAACCTTGGGACATGTTCCCTATAATGCGCGGTTCTTTGAATCACGTGATGACTGTATCCATGGCCAAGAAGCTTTACATCGAAACCCACGGTTGCCAGATGAACGAGTACGACAGCTCGCGCATGGTCGATCTGCTGGGTGAACATCAGGCCCTGGAAGTCACCGCTCGCGCTGAAGACGCCGACGTGATCCTGCTCAACACCTGCTCTATTCGCGAACGCGCACAGGATCGGGTGTATTCCCAGCTCGGCCGCTGGCGTGAACTGAAACTGGCCAACCCGGACATGGTGATCGCCGTCGGCGGTTGTGTGGCCAGCCAGGAAGGTGCCGCCATCCGCGATCGCGCGCCGTACGTGGATGTGGTCTTCGGCCCGCAAACCCTGCACCGCCTGCCGGAAATGATCGACGCCGCGCGCGCCACCAAGTTGCCGCAAGTCGACGTCTCGTTCCCGGAAATCGAAAAATTCGACCACCTGCCCGAGCCGCGCATCGATGGCCCGAGCGCTTATGTGTCGGTCATGGAAGGCTGCAGCAAATACTGCACGTTCTGCGTGGTGCCTTACACCCGTGGCGAAGAAGTCAGCCGCCCGTTCGACGACGTGATTGCCGAGATCATGCACCTGGCCGAAAACGGCGTGCGCGAAGTGACGCTGCTGGGACAGAACGTGAACGGCTATCGCGGGACCACCCACGACGGACGCCTGGCCGATCTCGCCGAGCTGATCCGCGTGGTGGCCGCCGTCGATGGCATCGACCGGATCCGCTACACCACCTCACACCCGCTGGAATTCTCCGACAGCCTGATCCAGGCCCACGCCGATGTGCCGGAGCTGGTGAAACACCTGCACTTGCCGGTGCAATCGGGTTCGGACCGCATTCTCTCGGCGATGAAGCGCAACCACACCGCGCTGGAATACAAATCCAAACTGCGCAAGCTGCGCGCCGCCGTGCCGGGGATCTGCATCAGCTCGGACTTCATCGTCGGCTTCCCGGGCGAGACCGAGAAAGACTTCGAACAGACCATGAAGCTGATCGAAGACGTCGGTTTCGACTTTTCCTACTCGTTCGTCTATAGCCAGCGCCCGGGCACTCCGGCCGCCGATCTGGCCGACGAGACGCCGGAAGAACTGAAAAAAGAACGCCTCAACGCGCTGCAACATCGCTTGAACCAGCAAGGTTTCGAGATCAGCCGACAAATGGTCGGGTCAATCCAGCGGATCCTGGTCACCGATTATTCGAAAAAAGACCCCGGCGAGCTGCAAGGCCGGACCGAGAATAACCGGATCGTCAACTTCCGCTGCGACAATCCAACGCTGATTGGCCAGTTCGCCGACGTGCACATCGATGCCGCACAGCCGCACTCGCTGCGGGGCTCGCTGATTTCGTAACACTGCAAAACTTGTAGGAGCGAGGCTTGCCCGCGAAGGCGGACTGACACTCACCACATGAGTCGTCTGAAATACCGCCTTCGCGAGCAAGCTTCGCTCCTACAGGGACGGTGTTTGGCGCTGGATTATTTAAGAGCTTTCGCACCCAGCCCACTGGCGTTATCCTTGATTTCATCTTAATTGCCCCAGGGCGGCTAAATACGACCTTGAACGCACCCATAGAACCACATCGTTTTATCCTCGAGCCCTTTGAGGCCCGTCGCTTCGCCAATCTGTGCGGGATGTTCGACGAGCACCTGCGCCTGATCGAGCAACGCCTGACCATCGAGATCCGCAACCGCGGAAACCAGTTCGAGCTGATCGGCGACCCCAAACACACCACCTCCGCGGAAAACCTCCTGCGCCGTCTGTACCGGGAAACCAAGGGTACCGAGCTGTCGCCGGACATGGTTCACCTGTTCCTGCAGGAATCGGCCGTCCAAGAGCTGGACAACGTCTCCCCGTCCGAACCCCCCGTGGCCCTGCGCACCAAAAAAGGCATGATTCGCCCTCGTGGCTTGAATCAGCTGCGCTACGTGAAGGAAATCCTCGGTAACGACATCAATTTCGGCATCGGCCCGGCCGGTACCGGCAAGACCTATCTGGCCGTTGCCTGCGCGGTCGATGCGCTGGAACGCGAGCAGATCCGTCGCATCCTGCTGGTGCGCCCGGCGGTTGAAGCGGGCGAAAAGCTCGGCTTCCTGCCCGGCGACCTGTCGCAGAAGATCGACCCGTACCTGCGCCCGCTCTACGACGCACTCTACGAGATGCTCGGCTTTGAACACGTCGCCAAGCTGATCGAGCGCCAGGTGATCGAAGTGGCACCGCTGGCCTACATGCGCGGTCGCACGCTGAACAACAGTTTCATCATCCTCGACGAAAGCCAGAACACCACCGTCGAACAGATGAAGATGTTCCTGACCCGGATCGGCTTCGGCTCCACAGCCGTCATCACCGGTGACATCACCCAGGTCGACCTGCCGAAAGGCACCAAGTCCGGGCTGCACCATGTGATTGAAGTGCTCAAAGACGTGCCGGGCATCAGCTTCACCCATTTCATGCCCAAGGACGTTGTGCGCCATCCGCTGGTGCAACGCATCGTCGAAGCGTACGAGCGCTTCGAGAATCGCGTGGCAGATGAAACGCCAAAGGACAGTCGCCGCGATGCTTGAGCTTGATCTGCAACTGGCTACCCAAGCGTCTGCCCCCAGCGAAGCCGAATTCCGCCGATGGTGCGAACTGGCCCTGCGCCAGCGCACCGCCGATTCTGAAATGACCATCCGTTTGGTCGATGAAGAAGAAGCCCGCGAGCTGAACCACACCTGGCGGCAAAAGGATTACGCCACTAACGTCCTGTCGTTTCCTGCCGATGTGCCCGATGAGTTTCTCGACATCCCGCTGCTGGGCGATCTGGTGATCTGCGTGGCCGTGGTCGAACGCGAAGCCGTCGAGCAAGGCAAGGAACTAAAGGCCCATTGGGCGCATCTGGTCATTCACGGTTGCTTGCATCTGTTGGGTTACGACCACATAGATGACGAGGAAGCCGAAGAAATGGAAGCACTGGAACGAACGTTGCTTGCCGAGTTGGGCTATCCCGACCCTTATGCGGATGACGAAACAGACACAACCCCCATCGTGACAACAAAGGATTCAGAGTAATCGCTATGAGCGAAGATCGATCGAGCAACGGGCAAAAGTCTTGGCTGGGTAAGCTCACCCAGGCTTTTGCCCACGAGCCGAAGAACCGCCAGGAGCTGCTGGAGCTGCTGCGCGACGCACACCAAAACAAGTTGCTGGACAGCGAAGCGCTGGCCATCGTCGAAGGCGCCATCCAGGTCGCTGACCTGCAAGTACGGGACATCATGGTTCCGCGCTCGCAGATGATCAGCATCAAGGCGACCCAGACACCTCGCGAGTTCCTGCCTGCCGTGGTCGACTCGGCCCACTCCCGCTACCCGGTCATTGGCGAAAGCCACGACGACGTGATGGGCGTGTTGCTGGCCAAGGACTTGCTGCCATTGATCCTCAAGGAGAATGGCGACAGCTTCAACATCAAGGATTTGCTGCGCCCGGCCACCTTCGTGCCCGAGTCCAAGCGCCTGAACGTGCTGCTGCGTGAATTCCGCGCCAACCACAACCACATGGCCATCGTCATTGACGAATACGGCGGCGTGGCGGGTCTGGTGACCATCGAAGACGTGCTGGAACAGATCGTCGGCGACATCGAAGACGAGCACGACGTCGAGGAAGACAGCTACATCAAGCCGCTTCCAAGCGGTGACTTCCTGATCAAGGCCCTGACACCGATCGAGAACTTCAACGAGTTCTTCGACAGCGAATTCTCCAACGACGAGTTCGACACCGTTGGCGGCCTGGTGATGAGCGCGTTCGGGCACTTGCCAAAACGCAACGAAATCACTGAAATCGGCCCTTATCGCTTCCGCATCCTGAACGCCGACAGCCGTCGGATTCACTTGCTTCGCCTGACGCCTATTGCTCGGTAAACACTAAGGATAGAAATGCGCTGGATAACCCGCCCCGGCTGGCCCGGTAACCTGCTGGCCGTGGCGGCCGGTGCACTCACCACCCTGGCCCTGGCACCGTTCGATATCTGGCCGTTGGCATTGCTGGCGGTCGGCTTCTTTTATGCCGGTTTGCGCGAACTGAGCCCCCGTCAGGCCTTGGGCCGTGGCTGGTGTTTCGGTTTCGGCCTGTTTGGCGCCGGCACCAGCTGGATCTATTACAGCATCCACCACTTCGGCGGCGCTTCGGTGCTGCTGGCCGGTTTCCTGATGCTGATCTTCACGGCGGCGATTGCCTGGTTCTTCGCCCTGCCCGCCTGGATCTGGGCGCGCTGGCTGCGTCGCAACGAAGCACCGCTGGCGGATGCCTTGGCGTTCGCAGCGCTTTGGGTCGGCCAGGAAGCCTTTCGTGGCTGGTTCCTCACCGGTTTCCCGTGGCTCTACTCCGGTTACAGCCAGCTCGACGGCCCGTTGGCCGGGCTCGCCCCCGTGGGCGGGATGTGGCTGATTTCCTTCACCCTGGCCCTGACGGCTGCGCTGATCTACAACGCTTTGCGCCTGGTGCGCACGGGTCGTAAAGGTTTCATCGCCACCGGCGTTTTGCTGCTGATCGGCCCTTGGGTGGCCGGCATGGCGTTGAAAGAGCATGCCTGGACCAGCCCGGCAGGCCCGGCGCTGAGCGTCGCCGCCATTCAGGGCAATATCGAACAAAGCATGAAGTGGGACCCGGCGCAGCTCAACGCGCAGCTGGCGCTGTACCGCGACATGAGCTTGAGCTCAAAACGGGTCGACCTGTTGATCTGGCCGGAAACAGCCGTCCCGGTGCTCAAGGAGTCCGCCGAGGGCTACCTAAACATGATGGGGAATTTCGCCGCAGAGCGTAAATCTGCGCTGATTACCGGCGTACCGATCCGCCAGGAAGTCCGCCACGAGAAGCGCTTCTTCAACGGCATCACCGTACTCGGTGAAGGCGATGGCACCTACCTCAAGCAAAAGCTGGTGCCGTTTGGCGAATACGTTCCGTTGCAGGACGTGCTGCGCGGGCTGATCGCGTTCTTCGACCTGCCGATGTCCGACTTTGCCCGTGGCCCGGCTGACCAGGCCATGCTGCAAGCCAAGGGCTACCAGATTGCACCGTTCATCTGCTACGAAGTGGTCTACCCGGAATTCGCCGCCAGCCTGGCGGCTCGCAGCGATTTGCTGCTGACCATCAGCAACGACACCTGGTTCGGCACCTCCATCGGTCCGCTGCAACACCTGCAGATGGCACAAATGCGGGCGCTTGAGGCGGGCCGCTGGATGATCCGTGCCACCAACAACGGCGTGACCGGCCTGATCAACCCGTTCGGGCAGATCACGGCGCAGATCCCACAGTTCGAACGCGGCATCCTGTACGGCGAAGTCGTGCCGATGCACAACCTGACGCCTTACCTGCAATGGCGTTCGTGGCCGTTGATCATCATGAGTGTGTTGCTGTTTGGCTGGGCGCTGGTGGCGAACCGGATGGCTAAAACCGTCTGAGGATTTGTGGGCCAGTAAAAGATCGCAGCCTCGTTTCACTCGACAGCTCCTACAAGGGATTGCGTACTCTGTAGGTGCTGTCGAGTGAAACGAGGCTGCGATCTTTTGATTTTCAGCGGTAAAACAGCGAATACCCGATCTGCCCCACCGCCTCATTCAACAACTGCCCGCTCTGCCAAATCGACTTGAATTCCGGCATCCAACCACCCAGTGGCCGGGCATTGTCCACGCCTAAAAACCCTACCGGCGCCGGCACCACTTCAAATCCTGCCTGCTCAAAACTCCAGACCGATCGCGGCATGTGCCAAGCATGAGTAACCACCACCACCCGCTTGATGCCCTGCGGCAACAGCACCTCAGCGCTGAACTGCGCGTTCTCCCACGTCGTGCGGCTGCGCCCTTCCTGCCAGCGCACGGTGACGCCGAAATCATCGAGCAACGAATCCGCCATCAACTTCGCTTCAGAAGGCGGCGTGCCGTAATGCAGGCCGCCACTGGTGAGGACCGGCAACCCGGACGCCTTGGCCAGGCGTGCGGCAAAACGTTCGCGCTCCAGACCTATGCCCGTCGGCTGATCAGTGCCCCAGGCAATATCGCCACGCTCACGCCCGGAACCCAGCAGCACAATCGCATCCGCGCGCTGGCTCAGGGTGGCCCATTCCTCCCGCGCCAGCGGCGGTTCACTCTCCAGGGCTTTGGCACCCCACTGCACCACCACCGGCAAACTCATTAACAAGAAGCCGCCGAAACCCAAGGCAAAGCACACCCCCGCAAGCCTTGGCCTTGAGCGGCGCAACCACCAGGCAAGCATCAGCAACAGCAGAAGAATGCCGGGCGGCAAGAGAAGTTGTTTCACGAAATAACGAAAAGGCATCGAGCATCTCCATAAGATGCCCGAAGCCTAAGTGGGTTGACGCAATGCGACAACAAATGCGGAAGGACTATGCTTTAAAAAACCATGGGTCATGGCTTGCAGCCGTTATTTGAATTGCAGAGACCGGACCTTTTCCGCGTCCCTGCCAGGTGCCTTGTCCTTGAGCCAGATGATCTTGGCCGAACGTGGTGCGTCGAGTTGCTTCACTGCTGCGGACAAGCATCCGTGCGTCTCACGTTCACTGCGGTCCAGATAGGCTTTGACCAGTGCAAACTCTGCGGGGCTCAACCCACGCAGCTCCAGCTCCAGGGGACGCTCATCGCGTAGCCGGTCAGCGGTTTTTGCTGCGTCCAGGGCCATCCCCAGACGATCGATCAGTCTTTCATACAGCTGCGGTTTCGTGACTTTTTGCTGTGACTCAACCATCCCTCACCTCATTGAAGATAAGACTCGCTCCCCATTTAGAGCTTAGCTTCCATGAACAAACCGGCTGGATGCCGCGACCAACGGCCCTCGCGGCGGTTTTCGCAAGACGCGCGGCAGTAATCAGGGTTTCCCTCGGTAGAGTGCGGTCATGTATGCTACGGCGCTTCCTGTAACTCCACTTCCAGCTCGTCTGGGCACCGAAACGCCGATTTGGCGTCGTCACTGTCCAGCGTTGCATTGAAGAGGATTAGGCCACCCCTATTCAGTTCAAAAGTAGCCATGCACGAACAATATCAGCCCCGTGAAATCGAAGCCGCCGCCCAGTCGTTCTGGGACGAGCAAAAGTCCTTTGAAGTCAGTGAACAGCCAGGCAAGGAGACTTTCTACTGCCTGTCGATGTTCCCTTACCCCAGCGGCAAGCTACACATGGGGCACGTGCGCAACTACACCATCGGTGACGTGATCTCCCGCTACCAGCGCATGCAAGGCAAGAACGTCCTGCAACCCATGGGTTGGGACGCCTTCGGCATGCCGGCGGAAAACGCCGCGATGAAGAACAACGTAGCGCCCGCCAAGTGGACCTACGAAAACATCGCCTACATGAAAACCCAGCTGCGCAGCCTGGGCCTGGCGGTGGACTGGTCGCGTGAAGTGACCACCTGCAAGCCTGATTACTACCGCTGGGAACAATGGCTGTTCACTCGCCTGTTCGAAAAAGGCGTGATCTACAAGAAAAGCGGCACCGTGAACTGGGACCCGGTCGACCAGACCGTCCTGGCCAACGAACAGGTGATCGACGGTCGCGGCTGGCGTTCCGGCGCGCTGATCGAAAAACGCGAAATCCCGATGTACTACTTCAAGATCACCGCCTACGCGGATGAGCTGCTGGAGAGCCTCGACGAACTGACTGGCTGGCCTGAACAGGTCAAGACCATGCAGCGCAACTGGATCGGCAAATCCCGCGGCATGGAAGTGCAATTCCCGTACAACGTCGACTCCATCGGCGAAGCCGGCGCGCTGAAAGTCTTCACCACCCGTCCGGACACTTTAATGGGCGCGACCTACGTTGCCGTGGCCGCCGAACACCCGCTGGCCACCCTGGCCGCGCAAAACAACCCTGAGCTGCAAGCGTTCATCGCCGAATGCAAGGGCGGCAGCGTTGCCGAAGCCGACGTCGCCACCCAAGAGAAAAAAGGCCTGCCGACCTCGCTGTTCGTCGAGCACCCGCTGACCGGTGAGAAACTCCCGGTGTGGGTCGCCAACTATGTGCTGATGCACTACGGCGATGGCGCGGTGATGGCTGTACCGGCTCACGACGAACGTGATTTCGAGTTCGCCACCAAATACGACCTGCCGATCAAGTCCGTGGTGCGCACAAGTTCCGGTGACACCAACCCGGCTCCGTGGCAGGACGCTTACGGCGAGCACGGCACGCTGATCAACTCCGGCGAATTCGACGGCCTCGACTTTGCCGGCGCGTTCGACGCCATTGAAGTCGCGCTGATCAAGAAAAACCTCGGTGCCTCGCGCACCCAGTTCCGCCTGCGCGACTGGGGCATCAGCCGTCAGCGCTACTGGGGCTGCCCGATCCCGATCATCCACTGCACCACTTGCGGTGATGTTCCGGTCCCGGAAGATCAACTGCCTGTCGTACTGCCCGAAGACGTGGTGCCGGATGGCGCCGGTTCGCCATTGGCGCGCATGCCTGAGTTCTACGAGTGTGCTTGCCCGAAATGCGGCGCACCGGCCAAGCGTGAAACCGACACCATGGACACCTTCGTCGAGTCCTCGTGGTACTACGCCCGCTACGCCTCGCCACACTATGAAGGCGGCCTGGTGGAAAAATCGGCCGCTGACCACTGGCTGCCGGTGGATCAATACATCGGCGGTATCGAACACGCCATTCTTCACCTGCTCTACGCGCGCTTCTTCCACAAGCTGATGCGCGACGAAGGCCTGGTGAGTTCCAACGAACCATTCAAGAACCTGCTGACCCAAGGCATGGTGATCGCCGAGACTTACTATCGTCGCGAAGCCAACGGTGCTTACACCTGGTTCAACCCGGCGGACGTCGAACTCGAACGCGACAGCAAGGCCAAGGTAATCAGCGCCAAGCTGATCGCGGACGGTCTGCCGGTGGAAATCGGCGGCACCGAGAAGATGGCCAAGTCGAAGAACAACGGCGTCGACCCACAGTCGATGATCGACCAGTTCGGCGCCGACACCTGCCGCCTGTTCATGATGTTCGCCTCGCCACCCGACATGAGCGCGGAATGGTCCGACTCCGGCGTCGAAGGTTCGCACCGTTTCCTCAAGCGCGTCTGGCGTCTGGCGCAAGCCCACGTCGCTCAGGGCCTGCCGGGCAAACTGGACGTCGCCAGCCTGAACGACGAGCAGAAAGCCATTCGCCGTTCGATCCACCTGGCCATCAAGCAGGCCAGCCACGACGTCGGCCAGAACCACAAATTCAACACCGCCATCGCCCAGGTGATGACGCTGATGAACGTGCTGGAAAAAGCCGCGCAAGGCACCGAACAGGATCGCGCGCTGGTTCACGAAGGTCTGGAAGCCGTGACGTTGCTGCTGGCTCCGATCACCCCGCACATCAGCCACGAGCTGTGGCATCAACTGGGTCACGCTGGCCCGGTGATCGACGCCGGCTGGCCGGTGGTGGACGAAACCGCGCTGGTGCAGGACAGCCTGACACTGGTCATCCAGGTCAACGGCAAGCTGCGCGGCCAGATCGAAATGCCGGCCAGCGCGACTCGCGAAGAAGTCGAAGCCGCTGCTCGTATCAACGAGAACGTGCTGCGCTTCGTCGACGGCCTGACTATTCGTAAAGTGATTGTAGTGCCCGGGAAACTGGTCAATATCGTCGCCAGCTAAAATTGGATCAGGCGCCAGGTGAGCCTGGCGCCGAGTAAAACCTTTCGGGCCGCACGATCGGCCCACATGGTTTCAAGGGGAGCAACAAGATGATCAAACGCAATTTGCTGGTGATGGGCCTTGCGGTCCTGTTGAGCGCCTGCGGTTTCCAGCTGCGCGGCACCGGCACCAATGAACTGGCGATCAAGGAGCTCGATCTGAGCGCCCGCAACGCCTACGGCGAAACCGTGACGCAATTGCGTCAGGTGCTGCAAAGCAGTGGCGTCAAGGTTTACACCGGCGCGCCGTACAAACTGGTGTTGACCGATGAGCAGGAAAACCAGCGCATCCTCAGCTACGCCGGTGCCGGCCGCACTGGCGAGTATCAGGTAACTACCGTGCTGAACTTCGACATCCTTGGTGCGCGAGGCGTGCCATTGCTGAGCGACAAGCTCCAGGTGCAGAAGATCTTTATCCACGACGGCAACAACCTGGTGGGGTCCGACCAGGAAGCCGCTACTGCTCGCGTAGAGAGCCGTCGCGAGCTGGTTCAACGCATGATGCTGCGTCTGTCACAGATCTCTCCGACTCAGTTGGAGCAACTGCAACAGAACGCCGACGCCAAGGAAAAAGCCGAAGCCCAGGCATTGGACGCAGCGCAGAAAGCTGAAGCGGAAACCCCGCGTCAGTCGCCTATCGAAATTCCGCAGCAATAAGACTTACGGGGCGCTCAGGCGCCCCGTTCGCCCTCTCTTATGAAACTCGCCCCCGCCCAACTCGCTAAACACCTGCAAGGTGCCCTCGCGCCGGTCTACGTCATCAGCGGCGATGACCCGCTGCTGTGCCAGGAAGCCGCCGATGCCATTCGTGCCGCCGCTCGCCAACAGGGCTTTGACGAACGCCAGGTCTTCGCCGCCGACGCCAGTTTCGACTGGGGGACGTTGTTGCAAGCCGGCGCGAGCATGTCGCTGTTCGCTGAAAAGCGCCTGCTGGAGCTGCGCTTGCCATCCGGCAAACCCGGTGACAAAGGTGCCGCCGCGTTCATCGAGTACTGCTCGCGCCCGGCCGAAGACACGGTGCTGCTGATCAGCCTGCCCAAGCTGGATGGCAGTGCGCAGAAAACCAAGTGGGGCAAGGCGCTGGTCGAAGGACAGCAGACGCAGTTCGTGCAGATCTGGCCGGTGGATGCCAACCAGTTGCCGAGCTGGATTCGTCAACGGCTGTCTCAGGCCGGGCTTTCCGCCAGTCAGGACGCCGTGGAACTGATTGCCGCGCGGGTCGAAGGCAATTTGCTGGCCGCCGCCCAGGAAATCGAAAAGCTCAAGCTGATGGCCGAAGGTGGCCAGATCACCGTCGAAACCGTGCAAGCGGCAGTGGCCGACAGTGCGCGATTTGATGTCTTTGGCCTGACCGACGCGATTCTCAACGGCGAAGCCGCCCATGCCCTGCGTATCCTTGAAGGGCTGCGCGGTGAAGGCGTCGAACCGCCGGTGATTCTCTGGGCGCTGGCCCGGGAACTGCGTCTGCTGGCTAATCTGTCGCTGCAATACAGTCAGGGCGTACCGCTGGACAAAGCCTTCAGCTCTGCCCGACCGCCGGTCTGGGACAAGCGCAAACCGCTGATGAGCAAAGCCCTGCAACGCTACCCGGCGCAACGCTGGGCGCAGTTGTTGCTGGAGGCGCAGCGCATTGATGCGCAGATCAAGGGTCAGGCGGCTGGGTCGCCGTGGATGAGCTTGAGTCGGTTGTCGTTGTTGATGGCTGGGCAGAGATTGTCGTTGCCTGCTGAGTAAGGTCAAAAGATCGCAGCCTCGTTGCACTCGACAGCTCCTACAGCGGACGCATTCCAATGTAGGAGCTGTCGAGTGCAACGAGGCTGCGATCTTTTGATTCTGCTTTTCCTACACAAAACACATCCATTTGCCCTATAGACAGAACCCCAACTTCGGCAGAATATTTCCCCCCGCAAAACCCACTCAATCAAGAGATCTGATCATGAGCAAAAAGCCATCCAGGCATGGCCCCAACAAGGCCAAATCCATCATCGCCCAGCCACTGTTCCGCAGCCGTCAGGAACGAGCCGGCAAGGGCAAAGGCAGCTACCGCCGCGAAGCCTTCCAGTCTAATAGCTGGGAGGCTTCTTACTTTCTGGCGGCCTGAAAGGCAAGCCATCGCTCAACATGTTAAGGTCTGCACCTGATTCGTATTCCCTGGACCTGTGCATGCCCCTTTGTATTTCCCGTCGTTGGCCGCTGCGCCAACTGATCGCTGCCTCCAGCCTCATCTTGCTTGTCGCCTGCGCGGAAAAACCGACCGCCGCCGACGCCCAGCCGCTTCAGACCCTTCCCGTCGCGACAGCTCCTGCGGTCATTCCGCCTGTGGTGCCGACCGGTGAAAACCTCGACATCCAGCCCACCCAGACCTTCGCCGAATGGCAGGCAGGTTTCCGCAAAGATGCGCTGGCCGCCGGCATCCGTGCCGATCTGTTTGACCGCGCCTTCGCCAATGTCAGCCTGGACAACAGCGTGATCCGCGCCGATCGCAGCCAACCCGAGTTTTCCCGCCCGGTATGGGAATACCTCGATGGTGCGCTGTCGCCACTGCGGGTACGCAAAGGTCAGGCGCTGGTCAGCCAATACGCCGACATCCTGCAAAGCATCGAACAGCGCTACGGCGTCGATCGCCAGGCACTGGTGTCGGTGTGGGGCATGGAGAGTAACTTCGGTCAGTTCCAGGGCAACAAGTCAGTGATCAACTCCCTGGCGACCCTGGCCTACGAAGGCCGGCGTCCCGGCTTTGCTCATGCGCAACTGATCGCCGCCCTGCAGATCCTGCAACAAGGCGATATCGAGCCAGAGAAAATGCTCGGGTCCTGGGCCGGTGCCATGGGCCAGACCCAATTCATCCCGACCACCTACAACACCCACGCCGTGGACTTCGACGGTGACGGCCGCCGCGACATCTGGAACAGCCCGGCCGATGCCCTGGCCTCGACGGCGCACTATCTGCAAAGTTCAGGCTGGCAGAAAGGTCAGCCATGGGGCTTTGAAGTGCAGTTGCCAGGTAGCTTCAACTACGTTCTGGCCGACGGCACGATCCGCAAGAGCGTCGCTGAATGGCAACAGCTGGGTGTCTCGCTGCCCAATGGCGCCCAGGTTCCGGCGGGCTCCGAACACCTGTCCGCTGCCCTGCTGCTGCCGGCCGGTTATCGTGGCCCGGCGTTCCTGGTGCTCGACAACTTCCGCGCAATCCTCAAGTACAACAACTCGTCGTCTTATGCGTTGGCAGTGAGCTTGTTGTCCGAGCGCTTCAATGGTGGGGGCCTGATCAACGGCACCTGGCCGAAAGATGATCTGCCGTTAAGCCGCACCGAGCGGATCGAACTGCAAAGCCTGCTGAGCGCGCAGAACTACGATGCGGGCACTGCCGACGGGATTATCGGTGCCAACACCCGCAAGGCGATCCGTAGTGCACAGCAGTCGTTTGGCTGGCCGGCGGATGGGTATCCGACGCACAAGCTGCTCGAAGGCCTGCGTAACCGCTAAAAGCTTCGCGGGCAAGCCTCGCTCCTACAGGATCACACCATCCTGTAGGAGCGAAGCTTGCTCGCGAAGACTGACTGCCAGGCGACAACTACCTACCGTTTGACCACCACATCCTGCTCCAACACCAGTTCCTTCTTCCCCGCATCCAATCGAACCAACGCGCCCATCGGCAATGTCAGGTTCGGATCGCAATGCCCGCTGCGCCACCCGGCCAGCACCGGAATCCGAAACGGCTCGAACGTCTGCTTGAACAATCGCTCCAGCGCCACCGAATCAACCCCCGCCACATCCCCCACCAGAACCCCGCGCAATTTGCCCAGCGTGCCGGCCAGACGCAGATGAGTCAGCAAGCGGTCGATGCGATACAACGGCTCGTTGATGTCCTCGATAAAAAGAATGACGCCTTCAGCCTCCAACTCATACGGCGTGCCCATGGTCGCGGCAATCATCGACAGATTGCCCCCCAGCAAACGCCCGTGAGCGATGCCGGGCTCGATTGTGGTCAGCGGGTAAGCCACCGGGTGCGAAAGCACACTGCCCGCCTTCACCTGCCCTCTGAGCATGTTGAAAAACGAAGACTCGGTCGGCTTTTGCTTCTCGCCCAGCAAATCGGCATTGAGCAACGGGCCGTGAAAGGTCACGAAACCGGCGTAACGGCTGATCGCCACGTGCAGCGCAGTGATGTCGCTGTAGCCGATGAACGGCTTGGCGTTGTTTTGCAGCAACTCGAAATCGATGCGATCGAGCAGACGCGGCGTACCGTAACCGCCACGCAGACAGATGATCGCATCGACTTCGGTGTCGGCGAACGCCGCGTGCAAGTCATTGAGCCGCACGTCGTCGCTGCCGGCCAGGTAGCCGTCCTGCTCGTACACCCCGGGAAAGATCCGCAGCGCATAACCGCGAGCGCGCATCCAGGCAACAGCTTTGTCGGTGTCCAGCCCGGCCGGACCGGCGGGCGCAATCACGCCGATCAGCCCTTCCGGGGGCAAGGCCGGAACAGGTGAGTGAGGAAACAGCGTGTGAGTGGGTCGAACGGTCATCCATGAATCTCCCTGCGCGAAAAGCTTCAGCACACAGTAGTCAGGAACGGGGACAAACAGAAGAGGGTCAATCGCCCCGCAGGTTGCAGGAAAAGACGGTAGCGGCCGTAGGCACGGCCAACAAAAACGCCCGCAAGGCTGAAAAACCTTGCGGGCGTTTTATTACAGAGACGACATCAATTCAGCTTTGACCAGCTTCGCCTGCTCGTCGGCGTGATACGAGGAACGTACCAGCGGGCCGGAAGCGACGTTCTTGAAGCCCATCTTGTAACCTTCCTCGGCGAACCAGGCGAACACGTCCGGGTGCACGAAACGCTGGACCGGCAAGTGGCTGCGCGACGGTTGCAGGTACTGGCCCAGGGTCAGCATGTCGATGTCGTGTTCGCGCATGCGCTTCATGACTTCGATGACTTCTTCGTCGGTTTCGCCCAGACCCAGCATCAGGCCGGATTTGGTCGGAATGTGCGGCATCATCTGCTTGAAGCGTTGCAGCAGGGTCAGCGACCACTGGTAATCCGAACCCGGACGCGCAGCCTTGTACAGGCGCGGCACGGTTTCCAGGTTGTGGTTGAACACATCCGGCGGCTCGGCAGCAGTGATTTCCAGCGCGACGTCCATGCGGCCACGGTAATCCGGGACCAGGGTTTCGAGCTGTACATTCGGCGACAGTTTGCGGATCTCGCGGATGCAGTCGGCAAAGTGCTGGGCACCGCCGTCACGCAGGTCGTCGCGGTCAACCGAGGTGATCACCACGTACTTGAGTTTCAGGTCGGCGATGGCGATGGCCAGGCTTTCCGGCTCATTGGTGTCCAGTGGCTTCGGACGACCGTGGCCCACGTCGCAGAACGGGCAGCGACGGGTGCAGATGTCGCCCATGATCATGAAGGTCGCGGTGCCGCCGGAGAAGCACTCGCCCAGGTTCGGGCAGGACGCTTCTTCGCACACGCTGTGTAGCTTGTGTTTGCGCAGCAGGGCCTTGATGCGATCGACTTCCGGCGAAACCGGGATGCGCACGCGGATCCAGTCAGGTTTCTTCGGCAGTTCGGTGGTCGGAATGATCTTGACCGGGATGCGTGCAACCTTCTCGGCGCCGCGCAGCTTGACGCCGGCTTCAACCTTGGCACGCGGGGCCGGACGCTCGGTTACATCAAGCGTCGGGATCATGGTTTGCACTGCATCAGTAGTCATATCAGTCGATTCCGCCCGTTAGGGTCGTCTGCTCAGCATAGTCGAGGTGTTTGACGAGCTGCGCGCGCAGCCGGGCACTTACCTCGGCAAATTCAATCGATCCTGCGTGATCGCGGAGCTGAGTCATTGCCAGCCCGGCGTAACCGCAGGGATTAATCCGTCGAAACGGTTCCAGGTTCATGTCCACGTTCAGGGCCAGTCCATGAAAGGAGCAACCGTGGCGGATCCGCAGACCCAGGGACGCGATTTTCGCCCCGTTGACGTAGACACCTGGCGCATCGGGCTTGGCCGCTGCGGTCACGCCGTAGCTGGCCAGCAGCTCGATCAGGCAGTGTTCCATGCGGGTGACCAGGTCACGCACACCGAAACCCAGCTTGCGCACATCGAGCAATAGGTAGGCCACCAACTGGCCGGGGCCGTGGTAAGTCACCTGGCCACCGCGATCAACCTGCACCACCGGGATATCCCCCGGCAGCAGCAAGTGTTCGGCCTTGCCGGCCTGCCCCTGGGTGAACACCGGTGGGTGCTCGACCAGCCAGATCTCGTCCGCGGCATCGCTGCCGCGTTCGTTGGTGAAGCGCTGCATGGCATGCCAGACCGGCTCGTAAGCCATCTGGCCGAGTTCGCGAAAGCCCAGCGTGCCAGACATCACAGCACCATGTGCACGAAACCGGTAGCCCGCAGTTCGCTGTTGATGTCGTACAGCTGGTCTTGACCGGTGGCGATAATGTGCAGCTGGATGGTGGTGTACTTGCCGTTGCTGCTCTGGCGTTCGTCCACCTTCTCATCGTTGATCGTTGCGTGCTTCTTAACGATATCGATGATCTTTTGCTTGATGTCCACAATGGTGTCGCCGATCACTTTGATCGGATAGTCATTGGCTGGGAATTCGATCTTTGGCGCCTTTACTTCGGTATCTGTCATGGCGTAACGGCCTCGTAAGCCGTGGCAACGGACATGGCCCCGCTCCGGATTGGATCGGGGCCATGCAAGTCCACACTAATTCAGTTGAACAAGCCGTAGAAGAATAGACGGATGCTATCCCACATGCGGCGGAAGATACCACCCTCCTCGACAGCGTCCAGGGCGATCAGGTCGGCGCTGTGCACCACCTTGTCGTCCAGTTTCACTTCGACTTTACCGATTACGTCGCCCTTGGCGATTGGCGCAACCAGCTGCGGGTTCATGGTCATGCTCGCGGCGAGCTTTTTCAGCTGGCCCTTTGGCAGGGTCATGGTCAGGTCTTCAGCCAGGCCGGCCTTGACTTGATTGGTGCTGCCTTTCCAGACAGGGGCCTGAGCCAGCTCGGCGCCTTTCTGATAGAAGGTCTGGGTTTCGAAGAAGCGGAAACCGTAAGTCAGCAGCTTTTGGGTTTCGGAAGCACGAGCCACTTCGCTGTTGGTGCCGAACACCACGGCGATCAGGCGCATGCCGTCACGTACAGCCGAAGACACCATGCAGTAGCCGGCTTCGTCGGTGTGACCGGTTTTCAGACCGTCGACGGTCTTGTCGCGCCACAGCAGCAAGTTGCGGTTAGGTTGCTTGATGCCGTTCCAGAAGAACTCTTTCTGCGAGTAGATCGCATAGTGAGCCGGGTCTTCATGGATGATCGCGCGAGCCAGTACGGCCATGTCGTGAGCCGACGAGTAATGCTCTGGGTTCGGCAGACCGGTCGGGTTCATGAAGTGGCTGTTGGTCATGCCCAGGTCGGCCACGGTTTTGTTCATCATGTCGGCGAATGCGTCTTCGCTGCCGGCGATGTGCTCGGAGAGCGCAACACTGGCGTCGTTACCCGACTGAATGATGATGCCGTGCAGCAGGTCGCTGACAGTGACTTGCGAGCCGACCTTGATGAACATCCGCGAACCGCCGGTACGCCAGGCGTTTTCGCTGACGGTCACCGGATCGTTTTCACCGATCTGGCCACGACGGATTTCCAGGGTCGCGATGTACGCGGTCATCAGCTTGGTCAGGCTGGCCGGCGGCAGACGCTGGTCACCGTTGTTCTCGACCAGCACGTTGCCGCTGCTGGCATCCATGAGCACATAGGATTTAGCAGCCAGTTGTGGTGGCGACGGCATCATCTCGACCGCGAACGCGGCAGGCGAGAGGAGCAGCGGGACTAGCAGACACAGGCGTTTGGCAAAGGTGGTGATGTTCATCCGTCTCTCGAAATCGCTAATGGAAACTGCCCTGACGGGCAAAACTAATCAGACAGCTTTCTAACGAGCTGTCGCGTGTTCAGTTGTTCACTCAGAACCCTTGCCGGGCTTTTGTTCTTCAAGAGCCAACAACCAGGTCCACCCCCCGAACCGCAAGCGAACCGTCAATCAAGTACTACGTATTATTCGGCGGTGACCACGCTCGGCGAACCGAGATTGGCCAGGCGCACGCTGTTCTGCACTTGCTGGATTTCACCCGGCGAACCGATCGGCCCCAGGCGCACCCGATGCAGCGTCTGTTGATTGCGCACGATCGAGCTGATGAACACCGGAGCGCTCACCATCCCGCTGAGCTTCGATCTCAGGAGTTCTGCAGCGTCCGGGTTGGCGAACGCGCCCACCTGCAGATACTGGCCAGAGGCTGGTACAGAAGCGTTTTTTTTTGCATCAATCTGCACGGGCACCACGGCCGCCGCGTGTTGCTGCGGCGGTGGCGTCCATTGCTCGACGGTGCCGGCCGAAGCGGTAATCGTCGGCGCGGCATTTTGCGCTACTTGCGGCTCGTTGAGCATCAAAGGCGCCGGACGGCCCTTTTGTGCCCACCACTGTTGCGGATCGATGCCCTCGACCTTGACCCGCGCCGTGCCCGTTTCGGCGTAACCGAGTTTTTTCGCGGCGGCGTAGGACAGGTCGATGATGCGGTCCGAATAGAACGGCCCGCGGTCGTTGACCCGCAGGATCACGCTCTTGTTGTTGTCCAGGTTGGTCACCCGAACGTAACTCGGCAGTGGCAATGTCTTGTGCGCGGCACTCATGCCGTACAGGTCATACACCTCGCCATTGGCGGTGTTCTGGCCATGGAATTTGGTGCCGTACCAGGACGCCGTGCCCGAGGCGACATAGGTCTTGGATTCTTGCAGCGGAAAGTAAGTCTTGCCCAGCACGGTGTACGGGTTGGCTTTATAAGGGCCCGAGTGCAGGGTCGGCGTGGCATCCGGGATGCGCGATACGTCGACGTCCCACCACGGCGCGCCGTCTTTGTGGGCGCGGTTGATGTCCAGGCCTGGCGTCGAACGCACGGCGGTGGATGAAGATTTCTGAGCCGGCGCGCGGCTGGTCGAGCAACTGGCGACCAGCACCGCCAACGCGGCGAAAGCCATGAGCTTCAGGGGTTTATTCATAGGCAATGCCCGCATTACTTGACGCCCCGTGCTTGGACCAGCTGTTCAGACAGTTGATGTACCGCCATGGCGTACATCACGCTGCGGTTATAACGCGTGATTGCGTAAAAATTCTTCAGGCCCATCCAGTATTCCGGGCCATTGTCACCTTCCAGGCGGAAAGCCGTGACCGGCATATCATCGCGCAGCGCATCATGACTCGACCAGCCCAAGGCTCGCAACTCCCCGACCGTTTTAGTCGGCTCGATGCCCGTCGTCAAACCTTCATCCACGTGCTCGCCACGCACATCGGCGCGGCTGACCACCGGCTCGCCGGCAACCCAGCCGTGACGCTTGAAATAACTGGCGACGCTGCCAATGGCATCGTCCGGATTGGTCCAGATATTAATGTGGCCGTCACCGTCGAAGTCCACCGCATAGGCGCGAAAGCTGCTCGGCATGAACTGCGGCAAGCCCATGGCACCGGCGTAGGAGCCTTTGAGGGTCAGCGGATCGACCTGTTCCTCACGGGCCAGCAACAGAAACTCGCGCAATTCCTTGCGGAAGAATTCGGCACGGGGAGGATAGTCGAAACCCAGGGTCGACAACGCGTCGATCACCCGGAAATTGCCGGTATTGCGACCGAAAAAGGTCTCAACGCCGATGATCGAGACAATCACCTGCGCCGGCACACCGTATTCCTGCTCGGCACGGGCCAGTACCGCTTCGTGCTGACGCCAGAAGTCCACACCACGGGCGATGCGCGCGTCGGTGATGAACATCGGACGATATTCGTTCCATTGCTTGACCCGTTCGGCAGGCTTCGAGATCGCGTCCAGAATCGACTGCTTGCGCTCGGCTTCGCGGAACACGCCCATCAGCTGTTCACCGGCAAAACCGTAGTCGCGGGTCATTTCACCGACGAATTCGGCCACCTGGGGTGAGCCTTCGTAATCGCCGGCCAACGCGTCCTGCGTTGTGCCAAGGATGCTTACCAGGCCGACCCACGGCGCGTATCGAGTCGCCCAGCCACGCATTACTTGCATTGACATCTTCACCTTATTCAAACCTGTGCGATCCACTTACGATGGGTATGGATCGACATCAAAACCCCAAACGCTGACAGCAGCGTTACCAGCGAAGTTCCTCCGTAGCTAATGAACGGCAACGGCACCCCCACGACCGGCAACAGGCCACTGACCATACCGATGTTGACGAAAACGTAAACAAAAAACGTCATGGTCAGGGCGCCCGCGAGCAATTTGCCGAACAATGTCTGGGCCTGGGCGGTTATCACCAGCCCACGACCGATCAATAACAGATAAATCAGCAGCAGCGCGCAAATGCCCACCAGGCCGAATTCTTCGCCCATCACCGCAATAATGAAGTCAGTGTGGCTTTCCGGCAGGAAGTCCAGGTGCGACTGGGTGCCGAGCAACCAGCCTTTGCCGAACACGCCGCCGGAACCGATGGCCGCTTTCGACTGAATGATGTTCCAGCCGGTGCCGAGCGGATCGCTCTCCGGGTCAAGGAACGTCAGGATTCGCTGCTTCTGGTAGTCGTGCATGATGAAGAACCACATCGCCACGGCCACCGGCACGGCGGCGGCCAGCACGCTGACGATCCAGCGCCAGCGCAACCCGCCCATGAACAAGACGAAAGCGCCGCCGGCAAGAATCAGCAGCGAGGTGCCAAGGTCCGGCTGCCGCACGATCAGGATGAAGGGCAAGCCGATCAGGAACAGGCTGACACCCACATGCTTGAGCTGCGGCGGCAAGGTGCGCTTGGACAAGTACCAGGCGATAGTCGCCGGCATCAGGATCTTCATGAACTCCGAAGGCTGGAAGCGGATCACCCCCGGAATGTTGATCCAGCGCGTAGCGCCCATGGCGTTGTGGCCCATGACGTCCACCACCACCAGCAACAGCACGCCGATCACATAACCGACCGGCACCCAACGGGCCATGAAGCGCGGCTCGAACTGGGCGATGACGATCATCGACACCAGCCCGATGCCGAACGAAGTGGCTTGCTTGGCCAGCAGGTCCCAGCTCTTGCCACTGGCCGAATACAGCACGAACAGGCTGCCGGCGGCGAGGGTCAGCAGCAGGATCAGCAACGGGCCGTCGATGTGCATGCGTTGCAACAGCGTCGCACGGCGACGCATCACATCCTCACTGGAGAGGATGCGATCGAAATTACTCTTCACGGGCCGTAGCCTCCGCACTGATAGGGCTGGCGTATTCGGCCTTCAACCGACCGTCCTGGTCCAGAAGCCAGGCGTCCATGACTTGGCGCACCACAGGCGCGGCGACGCCGGAACCGGACTCGCCGTTCTCGACCATCACCGACACCACGATTTGCGGGTTGTCGGCCGGCGCGAAGCCAACGAACAAGGCGTGGTCGCGGTGGCGTTCCTGAACCTTGGAGCGGTCGTACTTCTCGCCCTGCTTGATCGCGACCACCTGGGCCGTACCACTTTTACCCGCGATGCGGTATTGCGAACCGATCGCCGCTTTGCGCGCCGTGCCCCGGGCACCGTGCATTACCTGCTGCATGCCATGGTTGACCTTGGTCCAGTCGGACGGGTCGCGCAGGACGATGTCCGGCATCGGGTTTTCATCCTTGGGCCGCTCGCCTTCGACAGTCTTGGCCAGGTGCGGACGGTTCCAGATGCCTTTGTTGGCCACCAGCGCAGTCGCCTGGGCCAGTTGCAGCGGCGTCGACTGCATGTAGCCCTGGCCGATCCCGAGAATCAGCGTTTCGCCCGGGAACCAGGCTTGGCGTCGGGTCGCACGCTTCCACTCACGTGTCGGCATCAGCCCCGGAGACTCTTCGAACATATCCAGCGAGACCTTCTGGCCGATACCGAACTTGGTCATGTACGCCGACAGCCGATCGATTCCCAGCTTGTGTGCCAGGTCGTAGAAATAGGTGTCGTTGGACCGCATGATCGCCGTGTCCAAGTCCACGTAGCCGTCACCGGTACGGTTCCAGTTACGGTATTTGTGATCGTAGTTGGGCAGCTGGTAGTAGCCGGGGTCGTACACCCGGCTCGACGCGGTCACGACACCGGCATCCAGGCCGGCAATCGCCACCGCCGGCTTGATGGTCGAACCCGGCGGGTACAAGCCGCGCAGCACGCGGTTGAACAGCGGCCGGTCGATCGAATCGCGCAGCTCGGCATAGGCCTTGAAGCTGATGCCGGTGACGAACAGGTTCGGATCGAAACTCGGCGCACTGACCATCGCCAGCACTTCGCCGGTTTTCGGATCGAGTGCCACCACCGCGCCACGACGACCGCCGAGTGCCGCTTCGGCGGCTTCCTGCAATTTGATGTCCAGGCTCAGGACGATGTCCTTGCCGGGAATCGGATCGGTACGCTTGAGTACGCGCAAGACGCGGCCACGAGCGTTGGTTTCGACTTCTTCGTAACCCACCTGACCGTGCAGCTCGGGCTCGTAGAAACGCTCGATCCCGGTTTTGCCGATGTGGTGGGTGCCGCTGTAATTGACCGGATCGAGGGACTTCAGCTCTTTCTCGTTGATCCGCCCCATGTAGCCCACCGAGTGCGCAAAGTGCGGGCCCTGCGGGTAGTGACGCACCAGCTGCGCGACCACTTCCACGCCCGGCAGACGGAACTGATTCACCGCGATCCGGGCGATCTGCTCTTCAGTCAGCTCGAACAGGATCGGCACCGGCTCGAACGGCCGACGCCCCTGACGCATGCGTTTCTCGAAGATCACCCGGTCCTCGGGCGTCAGCTCCAGCACTTCGACGATCACGTCGAGTACTTGCTGCCAGTCGCCAGACCGTTCGCGGGTCATGCTCAGGCTGAAGCTGGGCCGGTTATCGGCCACGACCACGCCGTTGCGGTCGAAGATCAGCCCACGGGTCGGCGGAATCGGCTGCACATGGACGCGGTTGTTTTCCGACAGGGTCGAGTGGTACTCGTACTGGATCACCTGCAGGAAATACAGCCGCGCGATCAGCACGCAGATCAGCAACACCACCGCAATGGCCCCGAACACGACGCGGCCACGCACCAGACGGGCGTCTTTTTCGTGGTCCTTGATGCGTATCGGCTGGGGCATGAGGGCAGAACTACTTGTGGTAAGGGTGGCCGGACAAGACTGTCCAGGCACGATACAGCTGTTCGCCGATCAGAATCCGCACCAGCGGGTGCGGCAACGTCAACGGCGACAACGACCAGCGCTGATCGGCTCGCGCACACACTTCCGGCGCCAGCCCTTCGGGGCCGCCGACCATGAAATTGACCGTGCGTGAGTCCAGCCGCCAGCGATCGAGTTCGACCGCCAACTGCTCGGTGCTCCAGGGCTTGCCGTGGACTTCGAGGGTCACAACACGCTCATTCGGCCCGACCTTGGCCAGCATGGCTTCGCCTTCCTGACGGATGAAGCGTGCCACGTCGGCGTTCTTGCCACGGGTGTTGAGCGGTATTTCCACCAGTTCCAGCGCCAGCTCGGGCGGAAGACGCTTGGCATATTCATGCCAGCCTTCTTCCACCCATTTGGGCATGCGTGAACCGACGGCGATCAGTCGCAGTCGCACAGCGGTCCCTTATTGCTGGTCTTTGTTGAGCTTGATGAAATGCTCATGGGTGTTTTCCGGGCTGTGGTGAGCCGCGTTCAGAGCACGGCTCTGTTCCGCACCGGACCACAGACGCTCGAGGTCGTAAAACTGACGAGCCGAAGCCGTCATCATGTGAACGATGACGTCATCCATGTCCAGCAGCACCCAATCGCTGTCGCCCTTGCCTTCTTCACCCAGTGGCTTGACGCCCAGGGCTTTGACCGCTTCGCGAACCTTGTCCAGCATCGCGCCGATCTGGCGGTTGGAGGTACCGGTGGCGATGATCATGTAGTCAGTGATGCTCTGCTTTTCACGAACGTCGATGACCTGGATGTCCTGGCCCTTCACGTCTTCCAGGGCTGCTACGGCAACCTTGACCAGCTCATCACCCTTCAGCGGCTCGGTGGTGAGAACCGGCTCAGGCAGCGGAGCGCTCTTGAACGTGCCTTTGCGCTTTACTTTAGTTACGTCTTTGTTCGTCATATAAAACTCGTTTTGCTCGTATGTTCGGGCGCTTCGGTACACGCGTTCACGTGTTTTGAAGCGCTCCCTTTTTCAGTTCGACGCACGGTAGAGTCCGTGCGCATCGATGTAGGCCAGGACCGCGTCGGGCACCAGGAAACGTACCGACTTACCGCTGGCCAGCAGTTGACGGATCTGGGTGGCGGATACCGCGAGCGGCGTCTGCCAGACGAATGCAATCTGTCCGCTCGGCCCTTTGAGGGCCAGCGGGTCGCTCACCGAGCGTGCCGCCAACAGATTGCGCAAGGCATCCGGCGGTTCGCTGTCGGCATCCGGGCGTTGCAGCACCAGGATGTGGCAATGCTGGAGCAACTCTTCCCAGCGGTGCCAAGTGGGCAGGCCGCAAAATGCGTCCCAGCCCAAAAGTAGAAAAACCTGGTCAGAGGCGGCCAATTCGGCGCGCATCAGTTCCAGGGTGTCGATGGTGTAGGACGGTTTGTCCCGCTGCAATTCGCGGGCGTCCACCACCAACGGCGCCACACCGGCCACCGCGCACTCGACCATCGCCAGACGGTCCTCTGCCGACACCTGCGGCGTACCGCGATGTGGCGGGCGGGCACTGGGTGTCAGGCGTAACTCATCGAGCGCCAGCGATTCGGCGACTTCCAGCGCACCGCGCAAATGGCCGATGTGCACCGGGTCGAACGTCCCGCCCAGCACGCCAATGCGTCGAGGTGCAGGCTCGCTGGCGATTTGCGCGGCTGACGGTTTGAGGTCGCCCAAGTCAGACCGACGCCTGGCCGCGCAACTGGCCATCACCGACCACGATGTACTTCTCGCAGGTCAGACCTTCGAGGCCCACCGGGCCGCGGGCGTGCAGCTTATCAGTAGAAATGCCAATCTCGGCACCCAATCCGTATTCGAAGCCATCGGCGAAGCAGGTCGGCGTGTTGATCATCACCGACGAGGAATCGACTTCCGCCACAAAACGCCGGGTGTCGGCGAGGTTTTCGCTGACGATCGAGTCGGTGTGATGCGAGCCGTACTGATTGATGTGCTCGATCGCCTGGTCCAGCCCGTCAACGACGCGGATCGACAGAATCGGCGCCAGGTATTCGGTGTTCCAGTCTTCTTCTGTTGCAGCGACAGCCTCGATGATCGCCCGGGTGCGTTCGCAACCGCGCAGTTCGACGCCTTTTTCGCGGAACTGTGCGGCCATCGACGGCAGGAAATCCTTGGCGACGGCTTGATCCACCAGCAGCGTTTCCATCGCGCCACAGATGCCATAACGGTAAGTCTTGGCATTGAAGGCGATGCGCCGGGCTTTCGGCAGATCGGCGTGGGCACCGACGTAGACGTGGCAGATGCCGTCCAGGTGTTTGATCACCGGCACGCGGGCATCGCGGCTGACGCGTTCGATCAAGCCACGGCCACCACGAGGCACGATGACGTCGACGTATTCAGGCATGGTGATCAGCGCGCCAACGGCGGCACGATCCGTGGTTTCGACTACCTGCACCACGGCGGCGGGCAATTCTGCCTCGGCCAGGCCGCGTTGAATGCAGGCAGCGATGGCACGATTGGAATTGATTGCCTCGGAACCGCCACGCAGGATGGTTGCGTTGCCGGACTTCAGGCACAGGCTCGCGGCATCAATGGTCACGTTGGGCCGGGATTCGTAAATGATCCCGATCACGCCCAACGGCACGCGCATCTTGCCGACCTGAATGCCCGACGGACGGAAGCTCATGTCGCGGATCGCGCCGACCGGGTCCGGCAGTGCCGCCACCTGACGCAAACCGACGATCATGCCGTCGATGCGCTCCGGGGTCAGCGCCAGACGCTCAAGCAATGCCGGCTCAAGACCATTGGCGCGACCCGCGGCCAAATCCAGTTCGTTGGCCGCCGTCAGCTCGGCGCGTGCAGCGTCCAGCGCATTGGCAGCCGCCTGCAACGCGCGGTTTTTCTGCGCAGTGCTGGCACGGCCAATGACGCGAGAAGCCTCGCGGGCGGCGCGACCCAGACGGGTCATGTACTCAAGAACGGACTCAGTCATTGTCTGTGGTGGTCTTTGCTAAGGTCTTGGTAAAGAGTAAAGCGGCAGATTATAGCTGTCGCGTCCCGGGACTAACAGCGGTGACGGGCGGATGGTCGAAATGGAGGGCAATTTGCCGACGTTCAGCCGGGATTAAGCTGCAAATTGTTATCATCCCGACTCAATCAGCCTTGATAAACACCGTTCATCATGTCCAACCTGACTGTTCGAGCGTCCGCTGCACGCCTGCCCACGGGGCTCCCGGACGCGTTTTTCGACCGCGACGCGCAAACCCTGGCCCGGGATTTACTTGGCAAGGTCATCCGCCACCGGGTCGGCGACCTGTGGCTCAGCGCCCGGATTATCGAGACCGAGGCCTATTACTGCGAAGAAAAAGGCAGCCATGCGTCCCTCGGCTACACAGAAAAGCGTAAGGCTTTGTTTCTGGATGGTGGGCACATCTACATGTATTACGCCCGCGGTGGCGATTCCCTGAATTTCAGCGCCCAAGGGCCGGGCAACGCGGTACTGATCAAATCCGCCTATCCATGGGTCGATGAATTGAGCGGGCCGGCGAGCCTGGCGCAGATGCTGCTGAACAACCCCGACGCCCAGGGCCGACCTCGCCCGTCGCAGAAGCTCTGTGCCGGGCAGACATTGTTGTGCAAGTCACTGGGCTTGAAAGTGCCAGTGTGGGATGCCAAGCGTTTTGACCATGAAGTGTTGCTGGTCGAAGACGTCGGCCCGGCGCCTGCGCACATTATTCAGACCACGCGCCTGGGCATCCCCCATGGGCGTGATGAGCATTTGATGTACCGCTTCGTCGACGCGGCTTACGCGCCGTATTGCACGCGGAACCCGCTGCGACGGGGGCAGGTCGAAGGTCGCGATTATTTTTTGCTGACCTGAATAATGAACATCCCCCCTTGTGGGAGCGGGCTTGCTCGCGAAAGCGGAGTGTCAGGCGACATTAGTATTGACTGGTCGGCCGCTTTCGCGAGCAAGCCCTCTCCCACATAGGGCTTGTAGTGTTTTGAAGATTGCGTTCGTCCCATGGGACCAATGAACATCAGATGGAGTTGTTTTTATGGGCCCATGGCTCGATAGCGTGACCGGTTGGCTGGCGGCTAACCCGCAATGGCTGGCCGCGGCGGTGTTCATCGTGGCGTTCGTGGAATGCCTGGCGATTGCCGGGTTGATCGTGCCCGGCACGGTGTTGCTGTTCGCCGTGGCGGTGTTGGCCGGCAGCGGTGCGTTGTCATTGAGCGAAACGCTGCTGCTGGGGTTCGTCGCCGGCGTGCTGGGCGACATCGTTTCGTACTTCATCGGACGACATTTCCACCAGAACATCCGGCGCCTGCCGGGGTTGCGCCACCATCCGGAATGGATCGCTGGCGCCGAGGCGTATTTCCAGCGCTACGGCATCGCCAGCCTGCTGGTCGGACGCTTTATCGGCCCGCTGCGCCCGATGCTGCCGATGGTCGCCGGGATGTTCGACATGCCCTTCCCACGCTTCGCTGCCGTCAGTTTGCTGGCCGCCGCAGGCTGGAGCATCGCGTACCTGTTGCCCGGCTGGGCCACGGGCGCGGCGATTCGCTTGCCGTTACCCGACGGTTTCTGGCCTGAAGCAGGGATTGTCGCCGGCAGCATTGCGCTAATGATCGGCTTGAGCGTGACCAGCAGTCTGCGCCGCCATCGCCACGCCACCGCGTATATAGCCGGCCTCGGTCTGTTGATTCTGGCGGGGCTGTTTATCGGCTACCCGCACCTCACCGCGCTCGATCAAGGCGTGATGGCGCTGGTGCAGGAACACCGCAGCCCGATGCTCGATGAAGTGGCCGTCACCTTCACGCTGATCGGCGAGTTCCGCAACATGCTGGTGTTCAGCGCCCTGCTCACGGGTCTGCTGCTGCTCACCCGACAGTGGCGCCAGGCGATTTTCGCCGGCGGCACCCTGCTCTTCACCGCACTGGGCAACACGTTCACCAAGCAGTTTTTCGCCCGCGTGCGCCCGGAAGTGCTGAGCGATCCGCTGACCAGCTACAGCATGCCCAGCGGCCACGCCTCGGGGTCCTTCGCGTTGTTCCTGACTCTTGCCGTGCTGGCCGGTCGCGGCCAGCCACCACGGATGCGCCTGACCTGGTTGCTGCTGGGTTGCTTGCCAGCGCTGGCGATTGCCCTGTCGCGGGTTTACCTGGGCGCGCATTGGCCAACAGATGTACTGGCCGGCGCGATGCTGGCAGCGTGCGTCTGTGCCGCGAGTTTGTGGCTGAGCCAGCGTCAGACGCCACTCAACGCCATGCCACCAAAAGTCTGGTGGCTGGTATTGCCAGCGTTGGTGGCGTTGTTCGGATTCTTTGCGTTGCGGCATTTACCGCATGCGATGTTGCGGTATGCCTACTGATCAGGCGAACAATTCACCCTGCAACTCATCCAGCAGCGCCTGAATCGCATCCAGTCGCTGCTGGGGATCATCGAGTTGCAGCAGGTCGATCTTGTCCAGCTCGGCAAACGGCAGCAGGTACGCCAGCTGATTCGCCAGCGACTGTTGCCCGGTTGCTTCGGTGCCCATGTTCAGCGCCTCGACCATCGGGTGTTCGGCCAGTGCCTTGAGCAGCGCGACCAGATCGGCGTCCTCATCCTGCAGCGGTTGCTCAGGCTCGTCTTCCAGCCACTCGACGTCAGCGACGGTCAACTGATCGCGCTGCACCTCGGTGCGCAATACATGAAAACGCCGTCCACCCTGCACCCGAATGCCCAGCAGGCCATTGTCCTGCTGCTTGAAATCGGTGATCAACGCTTCGCAACCCACCAGCGCATAGCCGGCCGGAGCGATGCCGACTTCTTCGCCGTCGAGAATGCACACCACGCCGAAGCCGCCGCCCTGTTTCATGCAGCGGCCGATCATGTCCAGGTAGCGCGCCTCGAAGATCTGCAAGTCGAGGATGCAACCAGGGAACAGCACCGTGTTCAACGGGAAAAGCGGCAAGCTCATAGACATTTCCTTACACCACCATCGACACCGCCAACGGCAGGAACACCGCCGTGGCCACGCCCATCAGACTCATCGCCAGCGCCGCGAAAGCGCCGCATTCTTCACTTTCCTGCAAGGCCACCGAGGTGCCGACCGCGTGGGCGGTCATGCCCAGCGCCATGCCTCGCGCTTCAGGGCTGTGCACACCAAGCCGAGTCAGCATACTCGGCCCGAAGATCGCACCGATCACGCCGGTGATCAACACGAACACCGCAGCCAATGCCGCGACACCACCAATCTGCTCGGCCACCAACATGGCAATCGGCGACGTCACCGACTTCGGCGCCATGGTCATCAGGATCATGTGTTCGGCGCCAAACCACCAGCCCAGCAACACGCCCATCCCCGTGGCAACCACGCCGCCTATCACCAGCGTAGTAAATATCGGCCAGAACAACTGCCGAATACGTCGCAGATTGAGGTACAGCGGCACCGCCAGCGCAACGGTCGCAGGCCCGAGCAAGATACTGAGGATCTCGGTGCTCTTGCGGTACTCGATAAAGGTGATGCCACACACCGTCAGCACGCCGATCACCAACAGCATGGAGACCAGCACCGGTTGCAGAAAGATCCAGCGGGTCTTCTCGAAGGCTGCCAGCACCAACTGATAAGCGCCCAGCGTAATGCCGATGCCGAACAACGGATGATGGATCACCGAGTCCAGCGCGCCGTGCCAGTCAAGGATCATGGTCGATCTCCGCGATGGGCATGACGCTTGACCATGCGCTGCATCAGCATCCCGGCAAACGCCATCGACAACACCAACGACAGCACCAATGCGCCGACGATGGCCCAGAAGTCTGCGGCGATGTCCTTGGCATACACCATCACGCCCACGGCCGGCGGCACCAGCAGCAGGGGCAAATAACGCAGCAGGCTACTGGCCGCCAGGTTCAGCGGCTCACTGACTTGCCCGCGTGAAATCAGGTACACCAGTAACAGCAGCAGGCCGACAATCGGCCCGGGCAGTACCGGCAAAAACAAATGGTTGATGGCTGTGCCCAGCAATTGGAACAGCACCAGCCAGGTCAGGCCACGTAACAACATCCAGCATCTCCCGCACGCACTCCCCACCAAACAGGGGCCGGGCATTATAAGCACGTCAACGCTATGGATCGGCATTCGCCAAAAGCATGGTCAGTTGACCGGAGCAATTTGCCATGTTGATCTAAAGTGGTTCACAGGGAGGTCAAATCCCCCCACTCGAAAAACTATAAATCCGATGAAACCCAAGGAGAGTCTCAATGCCCTATGTTCCCGTTGCAGAGCTCAAAGATTATGTCGGCAAGGAACTCGGACGTTCCGAATGGCTCACCATCGATCAGGAGCGCATCAACCTGTTCGCAGAAGCCACAGGTGATTATCAGTTTATTCACGTCGACCCGGTCAAAGCCGCGCAAACGCCATTTGGCAGCACCATTGCACACGGATTCCTGTCGCTGTCGTTGATCCCGAAACTGATGGAAGACATCCTGATCCTCCCTCAAGGGGCGAAGATGGTGGTCAACTATGGTCTGGACAGCGTGCGTTTCATCCAGCCCGTGAAGGTCAACTCCAGGGTTCGGCTCAAAGTCGACATGAACGAAGTCATCGAGAAGAAACCCGGCCAATGGCTGCTCAAAGCCACCGCCACACTTGAAATCGAAGGATCGGACAAACCGGCGTATATCGCCGAACCGCTGTCCCTCTGTTTCGTCTGACACAGGCCTGATTGCGAAACAGCTCACGCTGTTTCGCGCCGTGTCTCTGCCGTGTCTCTATAAATGCGACACATAGCTGCGGCATACTCCGTCGCATAATTGCCCGGATCCCGCTATGCGCTCACTTGCCCTCCTCGCCTTGACCCTGTTGCTCACCGCTTGCGGCGATGGCGAATCGCTGCTGCCCCCGGATGCCCGCTTGCCGGACGGCGGGCGCTATCGCGGTGATCTGGTCAACGGTTTGCTGCAAGGCCAGGGCCGCATCGACTACCCCAACGGCAGCTGGTATGCCGGCGAGTTCGACAAGGGCCAATGGCATGGCCAGGGCGAATGGCATGGCAGCAACGCCGAGATTTATCGCGGGCAATTCAATCAAGGGCTGTTCGACGGCCAGGGCACACTGACCACCAACGGCAGCAGCTACACCGGCGGATTCAAACTCGGCCGCCGTGATGGCGAAGGCACGCTCAAAGAAAACGCGATGACCTATCGCGGTGAATTCAAGGCCGATCAGTATTCAGGGCTCGGTCGTCTCGAACTCGATGACGGCAGCTCCTACCAGGGCCAGTTCGCCCACGGCAAACCCAACGGTGAAGGCCAGCGCGGCGATGGCAGTGGCAATCAGTTCACCGGGCACTTCAAGGACGGTCAGCTGGAAGGCAACGGGACTTTCAACAGCGCCGACGGTGACATCTATGTCGGTGGCTTCAAGAACAATCAACTGCACGGCAAGGGTCGCTACGAGAACGCCGATGGCGATGTCTGGCTGGGCCAGTTCAAGGAAGGCTCGCTGAACGGCAAGGGCGAGTTGATCGGTGCTGACGGCAGCCATTACATCGGCCAGTTCAGCGACTGGCGCTTTACCGGCCAGGGTCGATTGAACCTGCCCGACGGCAGCTTCTACATCGGCCAGTTCGACAGTGACAGCTATTCGGGGCGCGGCACCCTGGTGCTCACCGACGGCACGGTGCAAAGCGGGACGTGGATCAACGGCCAGCGTGTTCGCGACGCCGATGGCAAGTTGCTGCCCGACACCCTCGAACTCGGCTTGCTGGCCCAGGGCCGACTGCTCGATGACGCCCTGTCCGCCGTGCCGGCCTCGACCCCCACGGTCGAGCTGTACACCCTGACCTTGGGCGGTGACGGCAAGCAGAGCGTGTTCCTGCGTGAATCCGATTACGTCAGCAACATGCTCAGCAGCCGCTTCGGTGCATTCGGCCAGATCCGCCTGGTGAACCATCGCGACCACCTCGTCGACCGGCCGATGGCCACCCGGGAAAACCTGCGCCGCGCCGCGCTGACCCTGGCCGAACGCAGTGGCCCGGAAGACTTGATCTTCATCTACCTGACCAGCCACGGCAGCAGCGAACATGAACTGGTGCTCGACCAGCCGCGCATGGAGCTGGCCGACCTGCCGGCCGACGAGCTCGCCGCCGTCCTCGCACCGCTGAAGAATCGCGACAAGATCGTGGTGATTTCATCCTGCTACTCCGGCGGGTTCATCCCTGCCCTCAAGGACGAACGCACGCTGATCATGACCGCCTCGCGCGCGGACCGGGTGTCCTTCGGTTGCTCGGAAGAAGCCAACTTCACCTACTTCGGCGATGCGCTTTTTGCCCAGGCACTGAACCAGACCGACGATCTGGAGCAAGCCTTCAAGCTGGCCAAGGCCACTGTCGCGGAGCGCGAACTGGCCGACGGCTTCGAAGCCTCTGAACCGCAGCTCTGGGCGCCGAAAACGGTCCTCTCACACTGGCAGCTTTTACGCAAACAGCAGGCACGAAAAGCACTACAAAGTGTCTCTATCAGCAGCAAGGATGCAAAGAGCAACTAAGCTGAACAGTATCAAGGGGGAAACACTATGTACTTGACGCCTCAGCATGTATTGCTTGCCGGAGCTACCGGGTTAACCGGTGAACACCTGCTTGATCGCCTGCTCAATGAGCCAACGATTTCAAGGGTATTGGCCCCCTCACGCCGGCCACTGGCCGAGCATCCCCATCTGGAAAACCCGGTCGGCGACCCGGCGGCGTTTCTGCCGCAACTGAACGGTCGCGTCGACATCGCCTACTGCTGCCTCGGCACCACGATCAAACAGGCCGGCTCGGAACAGGCGTTTCGCGCGGTGGACCTGGACATGGTGGTGGCGTTTGCCAAACGTGCGCGGGAAATGGGTGCCCGGCACCTGATCGTGATCAGTGCCTTGGGCGCTGATCGCAGGTCTTCGGTTTTCTACAACCGGGTCAAAGGCGAGATGGAATACGCATTGCGCGCGCAGGACTGGCCACAGCTGACCATTTGCCGACCTTCGGTGCTGCTGGGCGAGCGACTCGAACCGCGTACCGCCGAGCAATTCGTCGGGCCGTTGTCGCGTTTGATCCCCGGCAAATACCGCGGCATCGAAGCCTGCCAACTGGCGCGGGCGATGTGGCGGCTGGCGCTGGAAGAACAGGATGGGGTGCGGATTGTCGAGTCGGATGAGTTGCGCAAGTTAGGCAAATAATCCTGTGGCGCCTGAGAGGGCGCCTTCGCGGGCAAGCCTCGCGCCTACCGGTTCTCCGTTGCCTGTGTAGGAGCGAGGCTTGCCCGCGAAGGGCGCGACACAGACTCAAAGTCGAACGCTACAATCCACCAGTCGCCTGAAAACTCACCCCGATTACCGTCAGCAATGACAACGGCAACAGCAGCGTGTCGAGCAACGCGCTGGCCGGCAGGTCGACGCCGGGGTAGCTCGGCGCTTTGGCGCCGAACCGGTCCATGGCGCAGCACCCACCGTTCATGGCGTACAAATCCAGACGCGTCCCCGCGTACACCACTAGCGCTCCCGGCTTGGCGGCGTCCAGCGTGCGTGCCGTGGCGCAGCCCGTCAGTTGCAGCGCCAGCAGAATAATCAGCAGCTTATTCATCGCTGCTCAAATGGTGCTCGCCCCAGCGCGGCAGCATGTCTTGCGGAATGTTCAACAGGTTGAGAATCCGCGCCACGACGAAGTCGATCAGGTCATCGATGGTCTGTGGCTGGTGATAGAAGCCAGGGGATGCCGGCAAAATCGTCACGCCCATGTTCGACAACTTGAGCATGTGCTCCAGATGAATGCTCGAATACGGTGCCTCGCGCGGCACCAGAATCAACTGGCGACGCTCTTTCAACGTCACATCCGCAGCACGCTCGATCAAGTTGTTGCAGGCACCGGTCGCGATCGCCGACAAGGTCCCGGTGGAACAAGGCACCACCACCATCGCCGCGGGCGCACCGGAGCCCGAGGCCACCGGCGACATCCAGTCTTCCTTGCCGTACACCTTGATCTGCCCGGCTGCCGCGCCGGTGTATTCAGTGAGGAAGGCCTGCATCGTCTGCGGCTTGGCCGGCAGCGTGACGTCAGTCTCGGTGGCCATCACCAGTTGCGCAGCCTTCGAGATCAGGAAATGCACCTCGCGATCTTCGCGGATCAGGCAGTCAAGCAGGCGCAAACCGTACTGGGCGCCCGAAGCGCCGGTCATCGCGAGGGTGATGCGTTCCGGGCCGTTATTCATTGCAGCGCCTCGGCGAGTTTGCCGTGCAGGCCGCCGAAGCCGCCGTTGCTCATGATCACCACGTGGGTGCCGGGTTGGGCCTGGCTCTTCACGCGCTCGATGATGCCTTCCAAAGAATCGCTGACAATCGATGGCACCGTGCACAACGCGGCGGTCGCACCGAGGTCCCAACCGAGGTTGGCGGGGGCGTACCAGATCACTTGATCGGCATCGACCACGCTTTCCGGCAAACCGTCACGGTGCGCGCCGAGCTTCATGGAATTGGAGCGCGGCTCGATGATCGCAATCAACGGCGCATCACCGATGCGTTTGCGCAGGCCGTCGAGGGTCGTCGCAATCGCCGTCGGGTGGTGAGCGAAGTCGTCGTAGATGGTGATGCCGCGAACCTCGGCGACCTTCTCCATCCGGCGTTTCACGCTTTTGAAGGCGCTCAACGCGGCGATGCCCATCGACGGTACGACGCCAACATGGCGAGCCGCCGCCAGTGTGGCCAGGGCGTTAGCGACGTTGTGCTGACCGGTCATGTCCCAATCGACGACGCCTTGGGCGACGCCTTCGAACATCACTTCGAATTTCGAACCGTCTTCGCTGAGCAGTTTGACCTGCCACTGACCGCCGGCACCGGTGGTTTGCACCGGCGTCCAGCAGCCCATCTCGATGACACGCTGCAAGGCAGGCTCGGTGGTCGGGTGGATCACCAGGCCTTCGCTAGGGATGGTCCGCACCAAATGGTGGAACTGCCGCTCGATGGCCGGCAGATCGGGGAAGATGTCGGCGTGATCGTATTCCAGATTGTTCAGGATCGCCGTGCGCGGGCGGTAGTGAACGAACTTGGAGCGTTTGTCGAAGAACGCGCTGTCGTACTCGTCGGCTTCGATCACGAAGAACGGCGTGCCGCCCAGACGCGCCGACACCGAGAAGTTTTGCGGCACGCCGCCGATCAGGAAGCCCGGGCTCATGCCCGCGTGTTCCAGGACCCAGGCGAGCATGCTGCTGGTGGTGGTTTTGCCATGGGTGCCGGCGACAGCCAGAACCCAGCGACCTTGCAGTACGTGGTCGGCCAGCCATTGCGGGCCGGAGACGTAAGGCAGACCTTTGTTCAGCACGTATTCGACGGCCGGATTGCCGCGGGACATGGCATTGCCGACCACCACCAGATCCGGCGCCGGATCGAGTTGGGCGGGGTCATAGCCCTGGGTCAACTCAATCCCCTGCGCTTCGAGCTGAGTGCTCATCGGCGGATAGACGTTGGCATCGGAGCCCGTCACGTGATGGCCCAGCTCTTTGGCCAGAACCGCCATCGAACCCATGAAAGTGCCGCAGATACCAAGAATATGAATGTGCATAGTCGACCTCGTAAAACATGGCCGCAGGTTAGCGTAGGGAGGGGAAAATCGCACCTTTGTTTCGGGTCAACGCAAAACCCGTAGGAGCGAGGCTTGCCCGCGAATGCCATAACACGGTTCCGCTGACGCACTGCGTAATCGTTCTTCGCGGGCAAGCCTCGCTCCTACAGTGGTACGGCGTGCCTAGCGGGCAATCCCGTGTTTGCGTAATTTTCTGTAGAGGGTGTTACGGCTGACACCAAGCTGTGCCGCGGTATGGGTCATGTGCCAGCGCGTCTGTTCCAGTGCATTGAGCAACGCCAACCGCTCTGCATCGTCCAGCGGGTGTTCAGAAGGCTCTTCAACCGCCACAACCGGCACCGGCCGAGCTTGACGAATCATCGCCGGCAAATCCTCCAGCCCGATCCGCCCGCCGTCACACAACGCCGCCAGGGTGCGCAGCACATTGCGCAACTGGCGCACGTTTCCCGGCCACGCAAAGCCCAGCAAAGCTTGCCGAGCCGGCTCATCGATCAGCACCGTCTCACCGCCCACCTCCTCGGCCAGCAGAAAATCAAGCAACTGCGATTTGTCACTGCGCTCACGCAGCGCCGGCAACGCAACCTCCAGCCCATTGAGCCGGTAATACAAATCCTCGCGGAAGCTGCTGTCCTGTACCCGCTCCAGCAAATTACGGTGAGTGGCGCTGATGATCCGCACATTGACCGCTTCCGGTTCGCCGCCAATCGGCACCACCTGACGATCTTCCAGCACCCTTAATAGTCGGGTTTGCAAAGCCAGAGGCATGTCGCCGATTTCATCGAGGAACAGCGTGCCACCATCCGCCTGCTGCAACTTGCCGCGCATGCCTTCCTTGCGCGCGCCGGTAAAGCTGCCGCCGCGATAACCAAACAGTTCACTCTCGATCAGGCTTTCAGGGATCGCCGCGCAGTTCAGGGCGACGAAGGCTTTTTCCGCTCGCTGGCTGGCCTGATGCACGGCTTTGGCAAAGGCCTCTTTGCCGGAACCGGTTTCGCCATTGATCAGCAGCGGCACGTCTCGCTCGAAGACTCTCAAGGATTTGCGGAAATCTTCCTGCAACGCGGCATCGCCCAGACAGATGCCCGACAGACGCGGACGCTCGGCAATGGCCGGGCCTGGCACCACCGGCACCGGAATGCTGCGAGGCTGCCCGCGCAACAGGGCAAACAGGCTCCGCCCGTCGCGGGTGCGCAATGGCCAACTGGCGCTGGCGTTGACACTGGCGCGGCCGAGCAAGTCGTCCAGCGAACAATCAAAAAACGCCTCGACCGGTTTGCCCAACAATCCGCCGCGAACATGCCCCAGCAGGTTCAACGCACTCTGGTTGACCGCACTGATGCGCCCTTCGCCGTCGAACGCCAGCAAGCCTTCGCTGAACAGCCCGACGGACTCAGCCTGCAGGTGAAAGCGCAGCAACCATTGATTGTCAAAGTAACGCAGGAAATAGCAGCTCTCGATCATCTTCGCCGACAGATTGACCAGGGCCATGGTGTGGAATTGACTCTGACGCGAGACGTCGTGACGCGCCGATGACACGTCGAGCACTGCCAGCAACTCGCCGTGAGGGTCGAACACCGGGCTCGCCGAGCAGGTCAGGCCGGTGTGGCGGCCGCGGAAGTGTTCATCCTGGTGAATGGTCAGCGACTGGCGTTCCACCAGGCAGGTGCCGATGCCATTGGTACCTTCGCAGGCTTCACTCCAGTCGGCGCCGAGCCACAGGCCTGCGCGTTCGAAGATTTTCCGTTCGGCGGGTGCAGTGACACAGTTGAGGATCACCCCGCGCGCGTCGGTCAGCAGCACGGCATGACCGGCGCCGGAGAGTTGCTGATGCAGGCTGGTCATTTCATTGCCGGCGATGTGCAGCACTTGCTGCAAGCGCTCACGACTTTCCAGCACCCGCCCATGTTCCAGCACCGTCGGCGCCATCGTCAGGGCCGGGTCGAGGTGATAGTCCTCAAGACAGCGCAGCCAGGAACGGGCAATCGACGGATCGCTGCCGGGACCGTGCAGGTGGGATTTGCCCTGAGTGACGGTCAAGACCTGCTGGGCATGGCGACTCAAATGGTTGTCGTGCATTTCTTATTATTCTCCCCGAGCGGTTTACACCGCCCCCACCCCTGTAGGAGCTGTCGAGTGAAACGAGGCTGCGATCTTTTGACTTTTCTTTTTAAAAACAAAATCAAAAGATCGCAGCCTCGTTTCACTCGACAGCTCCTACAGGAGTAGGCGGCAGTAGCGAGCATCCTCCAGCCTGGCTTGCATTGCAATGCTGGCAAGACCGCTTGGTCACAGGTTGTGCCACAAGCGGTACAAAGTGTCACAGGGGCTGTACCGAAAGCGTCACAGGCGCGATCCGCCTGTCCGACAAAAACCACGCAAGGCCTTGATTTGCCTGACCTGCAGGGCAGTGGCCCGACCTTTGCTCTACGCTTATAGCAAGCGCACATGCGCTCTCTCTTATAAGTACAAAAGCCAAGGAGAAATCACTATGCGTTACGCTCACCCCGGTACTGAAGGCGCTATCGTTTCGTTCAAGAGCAAATACGGTAACTACATCGGCGGCGAGTTCGTCGCGCCTGTCAAAGGTCAGTACTTCACCAATACCTCGCCAGTAAATGGCCAACCGATTGCCGAATTCCCGCGCTCCACGGCCGAAGACATCGACAAAGCCCTGGACGCCGCCCACGCCGCTGCCGATGCCTGGGGCGCCACGTCCGCCCAGGCACGTTCGCTGGTGCTGCTGAAAATCGCCGACCGAATCGAACAGAACCTCGAAGTCCTGGCAATCACCGAATCCTGGGACAACGGCAAAGCCGTGCGTGAAACCCTCAACGCCGACATCCCGCTGGCCGCCGACCATTTCCGCTACTTCGCCGGTTGCATCCGCGCCCAGGAAGGCAGCGCCGCCGAGATCGACGGCAACACCGTGGCCTATCACATCCACGAACCGCTGGGCGTGGTCGGGCAGATCATCCCGTGGAACTTCCCGATCCTGATGGCGGCATGGAAACTCGCCCCGGCCCTCGCCGCCGGTAACTGCGTGGTGCTCAAGCCTGCCGAACAAACGCCACTGGGCATTACCGTACTCATGGAGCTGATCGGCGACCTGCTGCCGCCAGGCGTGCTCAACGTCGTGCAAGGTTTCGGCAAAGAAGCCGGCGAAGCGCTGGCCACCAGCAAACGCATCGCCAAAATCGCCTTCACCGGCTCGACCCCGGTCGGCTCGCACATCATGAAATGCGCGGCCGAAAACATCATTCCGTCCACCGTGGAGCTGGGTGGCAAGTCGCCGAACATCTTCTTCGCCGACATCATGCAAGCTGAAGAAACCTTCATCGAAAAAGCCGCCGAAGGCCTGGTGCTGGCGTTCTTCAACCAGGGCGAAGTCTGCACCTGCCCTTCCCGCGCACTGGTGCAAGAGTCGATCTACGACGACTTCATGAAAGTGGTGATGAAAAAAGTCCTGTCGATCAAACGTGGCGACCCGCTGGACACCGACACCATGGTCGGCGCCCAGGCGTCCGAGCAGCAATTCGACAAGATCCTTTCGTACCTGGAAATCGCCAAGGGCGAAGGCGCCGAGCTGCTGACCGGCGGCAAGGTGGAAAAACTCGAGGGCAACCTGGCGACCGGGTATTACATCCAGCCGACCCTGCTCAAGGGCACCAACAAAATGCGCGTGTTCCAGGAAGAAATCTTTGGCCCGGTGGTGAGCATCACCACCTTCAAGGACGAAGCCGAGGCCCTGGCCATCGCCAACGACACCGAGTTCGGCCTCGGCGCCGGCCTCTGGACCCGCGACATCAACCGCGCCTATCGCATGGGCCGCGCGATCAAGGCCGGTCGCGTCTGGACCAACTGCTACCACCTGTACCCGGCGCATGCCGCGTTTGGCGGGTACAAGAAGTCCGGCGTCGGGCGTGAAACCCACAAGATGATGCTCGATCACTATCAGCAGACCAAAAACCTGCTGGTGAGCTACGACATCAATCCGTTGGGATTCTTCTAACCCGGCGCGATACCGCGTAACGGCTTTCGCGGGCAAGCCTCGCTCCTACAGGACCATGTGTACCTGTAGGAGCATGGCTTGCCAGCGAAGGCGCCCTCAATGACACACACAATATCGCCCTGCCCCTCTGGCACGGGCTTTGCGTGCCCGCTCCACACGTAAACGTCGTACCGAAAGTCCAACAGATCAAACAATAAAAAAGACAGCGAGGACTTATGACTTCTTCCACACAGCTCAAACCCACACTCGGCACCCTGCATCTATGGGGTATTGCCGTCGGCCTGGTGATTTCCGGCGAGTACTTCGGCTGGAGTTACGGCTGGGGCACCGCGGGCACGCTGGGTTTCCTCGTCACCGCACTGATGGTGGCGACGATGTACACCTGTTTCATCTTCAGTTTCACCGAATTGACCACCGCCATTCCTCACGCGGGCGGGCCGTTTGCCTACAGCCGGCGGGCCTTTGGTGAGAAAGGCGGATTGATCGCCGGCATCGCCACCCTGATCGAATTTGTCTTTGCGCCCCCGGCCATCGCCATGGCCATCGGTGCTTATCTCAACGTGCAATACCCCGAACTTGATCCCAAGCTCGCGGCCGTTGGCGCCTATTTCGTCTTCATGGGCCTGAACATTCTCGGCGTCAGCATTGCCGCCACCTTCGAATTGGTGGTCACCGTGCTGGCCGTCGCCGAGTTGCTGGTGTTCATGGGCGTCGTCGCGCCGGGCTTCAGCTTCAGTAACTTCGTACTCAATGGCTGGTCGGGCTCCAACGAGTTCACCATCGCGTCGATCCCGGGCATCTTTGCGGCCATTCCCTTTGCGATCTGGTTTTTCCTCGCCATTGAAGGCGCGGCCATGGCGGCCGAAGAGGCCAAAGACCCGAAACGTACGATTCCCAAGGCCTACGTCAGCGGCATCCTGACCCTGGTATTCCTGGCCATCGGCGTGATGGTGATGGCGGGCGGCGTTGGCGACTGGCGTCAACTGTCGAACATCAACGATCCACTGCCTCAGGCGATGAAAGCGGTGGTCGGCAACAATTCGAGCTGGATGCACATGCTGGTCTGGATCGGCCTGTTCGGTCTGGTGGCGAGTTTCCACGGCATCATCCTCGGCTACTCGCGTCAGTTCTTCGCCCTGGCGCGTGCCGGTTACCTGCCTCGTTCGCTGGCCAAGCTCTCGCGTTTCCAGACCCCGCACCGCGCCATCCTCGCTGGCGGCGTGATCGGCATCGCAGCGATCTACAGCGACGGCCTGGTCAACCTGCAAGGCATGACCCTGACGGCTGCAATGATCACCATGTCGGTATTCGGCGCCATCGTGATGTACATCATCAGTATGCTGAGCCTTTTCAGATTGCGTAAAACCGAGCCGAACCTGGAGCGCAGCTTCCGTGCACCGGGCTATCCGATCGTCCCGGGGATTGCGCTGTTTCTGGCCGTGGTGTGCCTGGTGGCGATGGCGTGGTTCAACCCGCTGATCGGGTGCGTGTTCCTCGGGTTCATGGCCGCTGGCTATTTGTATTTCCAATTGACCGCCAAACAGCGTTTCGACGCACCGGCGGATGCGATGCTCGAAGGCGTCTGAGTTGCACCGGCGCCGGGCCTGTTGCCCGGCGCCTGCCATATTGAAGTGCACACAGTTCTCAATGTGGGAGCGGGCTTGCTCGCGAAGGCGGACTGACACTCACCATCTATGTCGACTGACAATCCGTCTTCGCGAGCAAGCCCGCTCCCACAGGGGATATTCAGTGTTATCAAGACTTATACAGATCAGGAGGACACCGTGGCCCAATTTGCCCATTCCGTCGGCGCCGAGACCTACCGCTTTGCGAGCCTCAGGGACGTCATGGCCAAGGCCAGTCCGGCGCGCTCCGGGGATTTCCTGGCCGGCGTCGCCGCCCTCAACGATGGCGAGCGCGTCGCCGCGCAAATGGCCCTGGCTGACATTCCCCTGACTCACTTCCTGCAGGAAGTACTGATTCCTTACGAGACCGATGAAGTCACCCGACTGATCATCGACACCCACGACAAACACGCGTTCGCGGCCGTCAGCCACCTCACTGTCGGCGGCTTTCGCGACTGGCTGCTCAGCGATGCCGCCGACGAACAGAGCCTGCGCGCCCTTGCGCCCGGCCTGACCCCGGAAATGGCCGCCGCCGTGTCGAAGATCATGCGCGTGCAGGATCTGGTGCTGGTGGCGCAGAAAATCCGTGTTGTTACAAAATTCCGCGGCACGATGGGACTGCGCGGTCGGCTATCCACCCGCCTGCAACCCAATCACCCCACCGACGAACCGGCCGGTATCGCCGCGAGTATTCTCGACGGCCTGCTTTACGGTAACGGTGACGCGATGATCGGCATCAACCCGGCCACCGACAGCATCGCCTCGATCTGCGCCATTCTGGAAATGCTCGACGCGATCATCCAGCGCTACGAGATTCCTACACAGGCTTGCGTTTTAACCCACGTCACCACGTCCATCGAAGCGATCAATCGTGGCGTTCCACTGGATCTGGTGTTCCAGTCGATCGCCGGGACCGAAGCGGCCAATGCCAGTTTCGGTATCAACCTGAACGTCCTGCAGGAAGGTTATGACGCCGGCCTGAGCCTGAATCGCGGCACGCTGGGCCAGAACCTGATGTATTTCGAGACCGGTCAGGGCAGCGCCCTGTCAGCCAACGCCCACCACGGCATCGATCAACAGACCTGCGAGACCCGTGCCTACGCCGTGGCGCGCCATTTCAAACCGTTTTTGGTCAACACCGTCGTAGGATTTATCGGCCCGGAATACCTCTACAACGGCAAACAGATCATCCGCGCCGGCCTCGAAGATCACTTCTGCGGCAAGCTGTTGGGCGTGCCGATGGGCTGCGACATCTGTTACACCAACCACGCCGAAGCCGATCAGGACGACATGGACACCCTGCTGACCCTGCTGGGCGTGGCCGGGATCAACTTCATCATGGGCATCCCGGGCTCCGACGACATCATGCTCAATTATCAGACCACCTCGTTCCACGACGCCCTTTACGCCCGTCAGACCCTGGGCTTGAAACCGGCGCCGGAGTACGAACAATGGCTGGCGAAAATGGGCATCCTGACCCAGGCGGACGGCAAGATTCACTTCGGCGACAGCCTGCCGCCAGCCTTCCGCCAAGCGATGGCGCAACTGGGATGAGTGTTGAAATGGATAAACCACCTGTTGATCCAGAGAATCCGTTGCTGGAACTGCGTCGCCTGACCCCGGCGCGTATTGCCCTGGGTCGCACCGGCACCAGCATGCCGACCAGCGCGCAACTGGATTTCCAGTACGCCCACGCTCAGGCACGAGACGCGGTGCATTTGCCGTTTGACCATGCCGGGCTAAGCGCGGAATTGGCCGATGTCGGGCGCGTGAGTTTGCTGCTGCACAGCGCCGCAGCAGATCGAAACACTTACTTGCAGCGCCCCGACCTGGGGCGAAAGTTGAGTGATCAGTCGGCGCAGACCCTGCGTGATTACGCGCTGGCTCATCCGGGCGGCGTGGATCTGGTTATTGTCGTCGCTGACGGCTTGTCGGCACTGGCTGTTCATCGCCATACCTTGCCGTTTCTGGCGCGGATGCAAGAACAGATCGTGGAGGAAGGCTGGTCTGTTGCGCCGGTGGTGCTGGTGGAGCAAGGCCGGGTCGCGGTGGCCGACGAGATTGGTGAATTGCTCGGCGCAAAAATGGTGGTAATCCTGATCGGCGAGCGCCCAGGCCTCAGTTCGCCAGACAGCCTGGGGTTATATTTCACCTACAATCCAAAGGTCGGGCTGACGGACGCCTACCGCAATTGCATCTCCAATGTCCGGCTTGAGGGCCTCAGCTACGGAATGGCGGCACACCGCTTGTTGTACCTGATGCGCGAGGCGTGCAGGCGACAGTTGTCCGGAGTCAATCTGAAGGACGAAGCGCAGGTTCAGACGCTGGAGTCGGACGCAGGTGCAGACATGAAAGGCAACTTCCTACTGAGCCCGTCGAATACCTGAACCGTTTCCGCATTGCGTTTCTGTTCCGCTTTCAGGCAGGATCGATGCACGGCTGCCCGAGTGAAGAACCGTTCGCCGTCAGAGCACGTGAAGACAGCCACTTGAAGACGAGACCTATCGATGCGGATTATTCAAGCGACCCTCGAACACCTGGACCTGCTGACCCCGTTGTTCGTCAAATATCGCGAGTTTTATGGCTCACTGGCGTATCCGGACTCCTCCCGGGCATTCCTTGAAAAACGCCTGCGACGCAAGGAATCGGTGATTTACCTGGCGCTGGCCGACTCCGACGACAAACTGATGGGTTTCTGTCAGTTGTACCCGAGCTTTTCGTCGCTTTCGCTCAAACGCGTGTGGATCCTCAACGACATCTATGTCGCCGAAGATGCCCGCCGTCAGTTAGTCGCAGACAATCTGATGCGCACCGCGAAAAAAATGGCCAAGGAAACCAATGCCGTGCGCATGCGCGTATCCACCAGCAGCGACAACGAAATCGCGCAGAAAACCTACGAATCCATCGGATTCAAGGAAGACACCGAGTTCAAGAACTACGTGTTGCCGATCAGCGACGAGCTCTGATGCTTGCCGACTTCTGTGATGAGGGAGCGTACGCCCTCATCACAGAAGGGTTATTTATTGTCACCAGACTTCCGGTCGCATCATCGACATCCCCCGCTACAATCTCGACGCGCGTTTCACCACTCAGCCCGTATAATGCCGGCCTTTTCGGCTTGTAAGAAAAACTACACTCGTCTGTAGGCTTTCGCGAAGTCATCCGCACAGGCCCGCAGAGTCTGGCCGTCACCACAGGTGCCCCTCCATGGATTTCAACCCGATCGACCTTATCCTGCATCTCGATGTTTACCTCGACTTGCTGGTGAACAACTACGGGCCATGGATCTACGCCATCCTGTTTCTGGTGATCTTCTGCGAAACCGGTCTGGTGGTGATGCCATTCCTGCCGGGCGACTCCCTGTTGTTCATCGCGGGTGCCGTAGCGGCCGGCGGCGGTATGGATCCGGTATTGCTGGGTGGTCTGCTGATGCTGGCGGCGATCCTCGGCGACAGCACCAACTACGTCGTCGGCCGAACGGCTGGCGAGAAGCTTTTCAGCAATCCGAACTCGAAAATCTTCCGTCGTGACTACCTGCAGCAAACCCACGACTTCTATGACAAGCACGGTGGCAAGACTGTGACCCTGGCGCGCTTCCTGCCGATCATCCGCACCTTTGCACCGTTCGTCGCCGGTGTCGCCAAAATGCCTTACCCACGGTTCTTCGCCTTCAGCGTCCTCGGCACCATTCTGTGGGTCGGCGGCCTGGTGACCCTGGGTTTCTTCTTCGGCAACGTACCGTTCATCAAGTCCAATCTGTCGCTGCTGGTGGTGGGCATCATCCTGCTGTCGCTGGTGCCGATGATCATCGGCGTCGTCCGCAGCCGCTTCGGCAACGCTGCGTCCAAAGCCCAATCGCGCTGACTCGCGATGTGGTCCCTGAGCGCCTGGCGTCGCCGGCGCATCCTGGCCAGACACCCGATTGCCGACGATCTGTGGCAACGGGTGCGTCATCACTTGAGTTTTCTCGATGGCCTCAGCGCCGCCGAAGATCAATGGCTGCGTGAAGCCTGCGTGCTGTTTCTGGAAGATAAACACCTGACCGCCCTGCCCGGCGTCGAACTCCATCAGGAGCAACGCCTGCTGCTCGCCGCTCAAGCGCAATTGCCGCTGCTGCACCTGGGCGACCTGAACTGGTATCAGGGTTTCCACGAAATCGTCCTCTACCCCGACGACTTCCTCAGCCCCCAACGGCATCGCGATGCCAGCGGCGTCGAACACGAGTGGGACGGCGAACACAGCGGCGAAGCGTGGCAACAAGGCCCGATCATCCTCGCCTGGCCCGGCGTAATGGCCAGCGGTGGCTGGGAAGGCTACAACCTGGTGATCCACGAACTCGCGCACAAGCTCGACATGCTCAATGGCGACGCCAACGGCCTGCCGCCGCTGCACCCCGACATGCGGGTCAGCGAATGGGCCAAGGTCATGCAGCACGCCTACGACGACCTGAACAAGCACCTTGACCGCAATCCGGACGCTGAAACAGCCATCGATCCGTATGCAGCAGAAAACCCCGCCGAGTTCTTTGCCGTCACCAGCGAATACTTCTTCAGCGCCCCGGATTTGCTGCACGAGGCGTATCCTCAGGTCTATGAGCAGTTGAAGCTGTTTTACCGTCAGGACCCGCTGGCCCGACTGCGGCAACTTCTGGCCGAGAACCCGGTCTATCAGGCACACGACTAAGGTCTACACGACCTCTGGCACATAGCAACGGTGGCGGAATATGCCTATAATCGCCGCCACTTTTTGGTCAATCCGGCCAAGTGTTTTTGGTCAACTAACGGGGGCACCGCCCAATGAGCTACAGCAAGATTCCGGCTGGCAAAGACCTGCCGAACGACATCTACGTCGCGATCGAGATTCCGGCCAACCACGCGCCGATCAAATACGAAATCGACAAAGACAGCGATTGCCTGTTCGTTGACCGTTTCATGGCCACCCCGATGTTCTACCCGGCCAACTACGGTTACATCCCGAACACCCTGGCTGACGACGGTGACCCCCTCGACGTGCTGGTCGTGACCCCTTACCCGGTTGCGCCAGGTTCGGTAATCCGCGCTCGTCCAGTCGGCATCCTGAACATGACCGACGACGGCGGCGGCGATGCCAAAGTCATTGCAGTCCCACACGACAAGCTGTCCCAGCTGTACGTCGACGTGAAGGAATACACCGACCTGCCACCGCTGCTGATCCAGCAGATCGAGCACTTCTTCGCGAACTACAAAGATCTCGAAAAAGGCAAATGGGTGAAGATCGAAGGCTGGGCCGGCGCAGATGCCGCTCGCGAAGCGATCACCAAGTCGGCTGCGGCCTATAAAGGCTGAGACGCCATTGGCCTCGCGCCTGTGACGACTTGAAGAAAACCCCGGTTGATCCGGGGTTTTTTGTGGGCGGCCATAAAGCGACTTTTAAACAGGCCGTTTATCTTCTGGCCGCTTCGGTTTTTTCTTGTTTAATTTGTTCCAAATACGTCTTACATCCGGTCGTAAATTTCCCTCGAAATTTGAACGGTTCGTTTATTCAAAGCCCGGCCCAGCGCCCGTAGACTCGTGTTTATGAAAAAGAACACTAGCGGCCCACGGTTTAAAGCGCTCCTCGAAAAAGCGAAAATAACGACGACAGGTTTTGCCGCTTTCTTCGACACGGAGCCGCAAAATATCCACAACTGGTACACCCGCGGTGTGCCCGCCTACCGCATGGAAGAGGTCTCCAGACTACTCTCGGTAAACAGCGACTGGCTGAAAACGGGTGAAGGCCCAAAAGACTCCAAACACCTGCGCCTGCTCGACGAGTCCGGCAATGCCTTCGACGCCCAGGCCATTCGCGGCATCTACACGGTGGTCGAACCCACCGATGTCGAACTGCCCCTCTACACGGAAATACCCATCGCCCCGGGCTCCTTCAAAACTCACGTCGTCGAAGACCCCGGCCAATTCATCCGCCTGCCCAAAACCCACCTCGACTCCTTGGAAATCAAATACACGGATGTGTTCTGCGTCCACATGATCGGCAACGGCATGGGAGCAAGGATCGAGGACGGCTCCACACTCGCCATCGACCGCGGGCTGACCAAAGTGATTGACGGCGAAATCTACGCCATCGAGCACGACGGCATGCTGCGCATCAAATACCTGCACCGGATGCCGGGCAATGCCCTGCGGTTGCGCAGCTACAACAAGGCTGAGCATCCCGATGAGATCTTCAATGCCGAGCAGATTGAAAAGCAGAACATCAGGGTACTGGGATGGGTGTTCTGGTGGTCGACGCTGAACAAACGGCGGCCGGCGGTGCCGTTTTTGTAACGGGCGGGCATTTTACAGGTAAGCCCACTTCCACAGGCATCACACAATCCCTGTGGGAGCGGGCTTGCCTGCGAAGGCGATGGAACATTCACCCAAAAAATCGAATGGATTACCTGATCCCGAGCCTCCGATAGCTCTAAGACGCACACCACACTGGGAATCCCCCAAAAAAATCAGTATGCTGCGCCCCACATTTGCGCATCACCCCGCCCCGCGGCTCTGATCGCACCGACAAGGCAGATGATTTTCTCGCCGAGTCCCACAGCCGGACGCAAGATCCGGGTGTACGTTTTGAAGGCTGGCGAGGTTTACCAAAAATGAACCAAGCCAGTCCCCGAGAAGCCGGCCACAAGCCGGCTTTTTAATGCCTGTTAAGAAAGTCATTACTCGACTTTTTAACGTCGGGTTCACGACACGCCTGAGCACTCTGATACTGGTCAGCAAGCTGCTGACCGATTACACGAGCACCATTCCCGCAATTGTGCAGCAAGCCGCTGCACAATTTCACAGCCACAGCACTGCTACGACTTCGCCCTCACGGATAACTAAACCCCTTAACCAACGTCAACTCCCCCACCGCCCGCATCGGCACCAGGAACGTCTCCATCTTCTCGCTAGGCGTCCCTTCTTCCGTAATCACCGTCACCTGCGCAGTCGTCAGTGGCTGAACCGCCTCCTCCTGCCCTTCCTCATCACTCCGATACCCGCCCCCGAAGTAATTCACATACACCAGATACTGCCCTTTGATCGGCGCCGGCATGGCGAAGATCTCCGGGCCATACCCCGTCGTCACGTCGACATCCAGCGCCGCGCCATTCGGTGCTACCCGATCGCCGTACCAGATGTGCGCACCGTCGGGGGTGATGAGGTGCAAATCGAGGTCGGTGCCGTCACTGTCCCACGCCAACAGCACCCGCAACTTCGCCGGTGTAGCGCCGCCGCTGGCATTGAGAAACTGCGTGCGATGCCGTTGCTGCCCATCCGGGCTGCGGACTTCAACGCTGTTGCTGCCATTGGGAAACGAGAAGGGTCGATCGAAGCGTCCAGCGGGATCAATCTTCAGTGGCATGCTGACGCCGTTGACGATCAACCGTCCCGGTTCGCCTGACTTGGGTGCAGCTTTGATCTGACCCGTGATACGCGCCGTATTGGCCTGCCCTACCGGTGTGTTCACCGACGAAGCCGGGTAGTTAACAATCTGACGAAAGTTTTCGCCTTCTCCCTCGGCCGCACCGGTGCGCCAGCCGCCAACGGGCGTATCGAGTTTCACGCCGCTCTCGGCCGCAAAAACTGTCGGCAATACACAAAAAGTACAAAGGAACAGGAAGACCTGTGGATAACGGAGTTTCATGGCCTATTCCAGCAAGAGGTGGCGGGCGAGCCCTTCGATGTAGGTTTCATCCTGGCCGTTGGGGTGTGCTTCGAAGGCCAGGTGCAGGTATTCGTGGGTCAGGTCGAGGCGATCCTGCAGCGACTGCACGCCGCGCACATAGATGCGCTGGCGTTCGCGGTCGACATAGGGGCGGCCGAATGCAAGACGGCAGACGGCGAAGGTGCTGACTTCGTTGTAGCCGACTTCGCTTTCCAACCTTGGACGCCAGCCGCGGCGTTGCTTTTGTAGCCAGTCTTGGGCGGCGGGCAGTGCTTCGCAGGAGGCGACGGGGTTATCCCAGCGGCTGAGGCTGGCGCGTGGGTAGGCGTGCAGCAGGATGGCGTCGTAGCGCTGACCGGCGTTGGCTTGTTCGACGGCGTGCTGCCAGGACAGTTTGTCCGGGCCGGGTTGGTCGGAGTGGTAGGTGACGGTGCTGCCGGCGAGGACCAGGTCGCTGGTCCAGGCCGCGATATTGCGTGATTCGGCGGTGGCCGGGCGTGGGGCGACGCGTTGGCGGCTGCTGCTGTCGTCGATGCTCAGGCAATCGCCGTTGCGGGTAGCGTTTTGCAGCAAGTAGGTGCGGATGGCGACGGCCAGGGCCTTGGCGGCTTCGGCAGGTTCTGGTTTGGCTTCGCGCTGGAGGACACGCGCGACGTACTCTTCGCGATCCAGACGGGCGACGAGCTTGTCCTTCAACAGAAACAGTTCGCCATCGCTGTGGATATCGAGTTGATTGCCATTGGCGAATTCGACGCGGTAATCGCCTTGCAAAGGCCCGGAAGCCACAACGTCATTCCCGGCCAGAACACGCCCGATCGGATAACGGGAAAACAGACCGACCTCGACGCAACGTCCCGCATCCACAGGCCAATCCACCGGCAACACCGTAGCCAACGCAGCACCGTAATGACGAAGTACCATCTGACTGGTCCCGCGCCCGCCCGCCCAGATCGGCGTGCCGTCCGTCGTCCAACCGGCAAACCCACCCTGGCGCGACGACGGACCCTGATCCCCCAGCCAACTCCAGGTTTTCACCCGCAACCGGCCACCGAGTTCGCCGACAACGTTGCCGTCAGCGGCGTTCAACACCACATCGAGCAACACCCGGCGCGCCTGATCCTGCGCCGGCATCATGGCCAGCACCTTCAGCAATTCCGCCACCGACACTCGCGTAGCAGGCTGCAACGAAGACAAGTTCAGTAACCATTCCGGAGCCTGCCGTGCCTGCCAATATTCCCGCCAGCCAGCATCGGAAATACCCAATCGTGCAGGCTCAAAGTACAAACCACACGACTTCACCAGCGCCTGATCGCGCTCGATCTTGCCGCCCGCGGTGCAGCAATAAACTTCCTCTTTCGACTGCCCGCGACACTCATACGCCGGCTCTCGGGCGCCGGTATCCACCAGCCAGCCGTACACAAATAATTTCCACAAACTGCCCAACGGCGCCTGCACATCAGCAGGCAACGGCTCGCGGGAAATCACCTGAGTCCGGCTCAGCGAAATCAATTCACCCTTGAAGCCCAGTCGCAGCGGCTCGTCCTGCGCTGTCGCCAGCGCAGGAATCAAACACAGCAGCCACCAGACCAGCGCTCGGGTCATGTCAGTTGACCGTGACCTGACCGAGGGCCGGTTTCTGTTCCTGGGCCTGATGTTGTGGCGCGTAGACCTGAGTGAATCGCACCGGCGGCAGGTTGAACTGGCCTTTCTGCGAGAAGCGCACCAAGTGACGCAGGCGCAGTTCGCCGCTCAAGGCATCGACCGGAATCGCGTAAGCCATCTGGCCCGGTTCGAAACGCGCTTTCTCCAGCGCGGTCGGTTCCGTGCCGGCCTTGCCCATGAGCTTGATGCCCCAGGTTGTGCGCTCGACATCAGCACCCGGTGGCAGCGGCACTTCGATCATCCCGTAGCGCAGCGGCTTGGCGGCTTTGCTGGTGATGATCACTTCGTCCAGATACAGGGCGTCGCTGGACAACGGTTTGTTGCCCACCGCTTCAAGCTTGAATTGGAACGCTTCGTCACCGGGCACCAATCGAGACAGGCGACGGGTGATGGTCACCGCCATCGGCTCAACCGGCGGTTGCTTGGTCTGGAAGCTCAGCGCGGCGCGCAACGGACGTTCCTGCGTTCCGGTCAGCGCCAACATGGCGGGCACAGGCGAGGCACCCTGCCACGTCCAATACATCTCGCCGGTAGCACTGTGTTGTTTTTTCCAGCCTTCACCCGGTGCCAGTGCAATCGTCGGTGAGGCTTGCTCGATGCTGCGTTGCAACCAGGTCAGCGCCAACGCGCGTTCCAGTGTCGATTGCTGTGGCAGCAAACGCTGCAACAACGCTTGCGCGTGAGCCTGATCGAAGGTTTGTAGCGACAGGTTCAAGGCTTCGGCAAATGGCTGAGAACTGACGGCCAGACGCTGTTGCGCGTCGGGCAGTTGGCGGTTGAAAGCATCCGGTAGATTCACCTTCGATTGCTTCGCCAAAGAAGCGGTCAACGTGCGCGCCGCCGCCAACCCAAGCGCCGAATCCGGATCGCTCATGACAAGGCTGTCCTCGCCATCCTCCATCAGATTCGCGGCATTGCCCTCGCCCGCCTTGGCCAAGTCATCCATCAAGCCACTGAGCAACGTGCTCACCGGCAATTGCATCTGTTTAGCGAACGACAGAATCAGCGCCCGCTGCAACAACGGCGTGTTCTTGGCCTGCTTGGAATAGACCTCCAGCACCCGCTGCCAATGCTCCGGCGGCAGGCTCAGTTCCAGCGCTTTGCTGGCGTGCCAGTCGGCGTAATAGGCGTAGGCAGTGAGGAACGCATCCGGCTCACCGTCCATGCCCCACCAAGTGAAACTCGCGGAAGGCCCGGCCATTTGCACCAGACGCAGACGGCTGTTTTGCATGATCAGGCGCAAGCGATCACGGATCTGCGGGTTCGACGACAAGGTCGGATACGCAATGCTCAATGGCAGCAAACGGCTGGCCGTCTGTTCGACGCCGCCATACGGATAGCTCAGCAAATCATCGAGTGCCGAACGGAACAATGCTTGCGGACTGTCATCCAGACGCAGGCGAATGTCCGTCGCGTCCGTCGGCAAGGTCAGCGGCGTGTCACCGCTGGCCACATCCAGGCTTTGGTTTTGCGTGACCTGCCAGCCTTCGCCGGTCGCGGTCAGGCGCACGGCCAGGGCGTCGGCGGTTTTGCCGTCCTGCACCAGCTCGGCGGTCCATTCGCCGGAAGCCAGCGCGAACGCCGGCAGTGCGATGTAGTTGATGCCGTTGTTGAGTGTCACCGGCACGCGCTGCTCGGTGCCGCCGTAATGGATGACCAGCTCAGCCTTGACCGGTTTTTCGGCTTGGCTGAAGGCGAACACACCGAGATCCGGCTTGTCGCCATTGCGGAATCTGGTCGGGCCGCTCCATTTCAGATACAGCGGCTTTTCCGAGCGTAAGAATTGCTTCTTCTGCCCGACCTGACCGTCATCGGCGATCGCCCGCGCAGTGATGCGCCAGCGGGTCAACGAGTCCGGCATCTTGAAGGTGAAGCGGATTTTGCCGTTGGCGTCGGTGATCAACTCAGGTTCCCACGCGGCGGTGTCGACGTCTTCGCGACGCGGCCGCTCCAGTACTTTCACGCCGCGCTCGCTGCGGTTGGCTTTGCCCGGTGCACCCGGGCTGCCCGGCAGCGCAACGTCGTAGCTGATGAACGACAGACTGGCGCTGGTGCGCACGTTGTTGCGGCGCGGGTGGTAGAAGAACTGGTCGATGGTCGGCGCGACTTCCGGTTGCAGCGCGTAGACCATTTCATCGACCACGCTGACCGTCAGGTGTGCCGGAATCGGCTTGCCGGCGAATTGGGTGGTCAGGTCGACCGACACAGTATCGCCCGGCTGGTACGACTCTTTATCAGTGGCAATGGCGACGTCGATTTGCGGCGCGATCACCTTGATGCCCGCGTTCTGGAAGCTGTACTGACCGCCCTTGGTGTACAGCACCGAGAACGTCAGGTTCGGCGCGAAATTGTCCTTCACCGGAATGCGCGCGCGGTATTGGGTGTCGCTGAGTTTTTCCATTTTCAGCCAGTCGCCGCCCTTGGACAGCAACGCCGTGGCCTCGACCTTGTCGCGCTCAAGCGACAGCAACGCATCGCTCACGGGCTCAGGGAAAGTGATCAGCGCCAGGGCTTCATCGCCCGCCTTGTACTCGGGTTTGTCGAGGACAATTTCCACGGTGCCGGGCACGGCTTTGACGCCATCGCCGGTCACCGAATGGCCAGTCGCGCCGACGACGCGACCATGGTCATCCTTCAACGTCAGGTTGTAGGTACCCGGACGGTCGAAGGCCAACGTAAAACCTTTATCGGTTGCGGCGAGCTTGCCGTCGCCGGTGGTTTGATCCTCCAGACGCACCCAGCTGTAGCTGCCCGGCGTAACCGCTTTGCTCTCCTCGCTGCCGCCTTCGTTGGCGTAGCTGAACGCAACCTTGTCGCCTACTGCACTGAAGCGCTGCGGGGCGCTCAAGCGGAAACTCGCGGCGCCACGGTCGATGAGGATTTCCTTGGTAGTCTTGACCCGATACGCCGCGCCATCGCTAGCAAACACGGTGAGCATGTAACGGCTCGGTTTCTCGGCGGCCGGCAGGTCGAGGGTCGCGTTGCCCTTCGAATCGGTGGTCAGTTCGGTGCTGGTCAGCTCCACCGGGAATTGCCCGAGGTATTGCAGTTCGTTGTCGACCATCGACAATTGCTGGGCGCGCAGGCTCAGGCTCAATTTGGCGTTCGCCACCGGTTTGCCGTCCGGGTACAGCAGCACCAGATTGCCCTTCACCGGTTCGCCCGTGCGGTAATCCTGCTTGGCCAGGTTCAGCGAAATTTCGAAGTGCGGCTTGATGTATTCGGCGACGCGGAAAGCGCTGCTGTAAGCCTGATCCTTGTAGCTGAAACGCAGTTCATAACCGCCCGCCACCGCATTGTCCGGCAGCTGGAAACGACCTTGGGTGCCGGCCTTGGAGTCGAGTTTCAACGCCAGCGATTGCAGCGCGGTGCCGGTGGCATCAAGCACGGTGACGTTGACGTCGGCAGCGGTCGGCTGCACCGAATCCCGGGCGTTCTTGAACTCGCGGCCGACGATCTTCAGCGAGACCCAATCCCCCGGCCGATACAGCGGTCGGTCAGTGAACGCATAGAGCTTGGTGTCGTAGATTTCACTGTCGTAATAGAAGTTCTCGGAGACAAACACCCCGCCCTCTTCGTCCTCGCCGATCACGAACGAACGCTCGGGGCTGACGTGTTTCAGACGCAGCAAACCATCGGTATCGGTGGCGCCGCTGCTCATCACGCCGAGGCCATCGGTCCACAGCACATTCACCTTCGGCACCGAACTGCCTTCGTGTTTGCGCGCGGCCCACACCAGCAATTCATCACCGGTAATCTTGCTCACGGCCACGGTGTTGGAGACGAAGACCATGGTGGTCGCGCGGTACTTGCCGATCAGCGCTTCCACCAGGTACAGACCCGGTTTCAGGTTGCCCAACGGGATGTACACGTTGCCCGGTGCGACAGTAACGAATTCACTGGAAGAACCGGCCAGGTTCACGCCCTCAGGCGGTTGAATCGGCTTGGCTTGCCACAGCGGATAACGGAACTGACTGACCACCGGCAGGCCCGGAATCAGTGCGAATTGCGGTTGTGCGTCGTAAGGCGTTGGCGCAGCAATCGCGCTGCCCATCTTCAATTCCGGCACTTCCTCGGTGACTTGTTTACGCGACTCGAAGGAAAACGCCCGCTGCATCACGCGACGAGATTTTCGGTACCAGTTGTCCCACAGGTACGCGAGGGTGTTCGACAGGCCTTCGCCCTTGAACTGGCCGTCGCTGACCACGCGGTGCAGGTTCTTCTGGCGCTTGAGGAAATCCAGCGGTTTGTCGATGCGATACACGCGGATGTCGGCGCCGCCGTAAGGCTCCATGCGGAACCGGCGATAGTCCCGGCCCGGTGCTTCGAGGCGCACCATCGCCAGTTCGTCACTGGCGAAACTGCTGTCGGCCAGCAAGAAAAAGCTTTCACCGGCCACCGGCGTGTAGCCGCTTGGCTCGACGGTGTCTTCGGCGTTCACCGCCGAAACAGGCAGCACCAAAACCAACAGCAAAGGCAGTAAACGCAACATGCGGGCACCGATCATTGGGAGAGAAAGTTCAGTCGATAGACGCCGATGAAGTTGGGGTTGGCTGCGTCGGGTATCCATCGGGTGTCCTTCCATGTCATGAGTTGCTGCAGGCTCGCGGAACGCATGCCGTTGTCAGTGGGGGTGGTGGTGCCGGTGTGATAGGCGATGTAGCGGCCCATCCAGATCATCAGGTGCTGGTCGTCGCCCTGATCGAAAAACATCAGGTCGCCGGGCCGGGCTTGCGCCAGATCCCGGCCCACCAGATGGCTGTTGAACTGAATCAGTTTGATCGCGTTGACGTAGGGCCCGACCTTGCCGCCGCCCTGCTGCCATTGCTGGGCGAGACCGCGCTGGGCCTCGCTCAATGGCAGCTCCGGCGGCAGGTAGCGATTGGACAGGCCATTGCTGCGCAGCCATTTGTCGTCATGGACTTTCAGCGCTTCGTTGGCGGCGAAGCGCACCAGCCCGGCACAGTCCTGCTGATACCAGCGCGGGCTCGGGCCTTGGGTCAGCTGTTCCTGGGCGATGCGCACGAACCAGGCGCGAAACACCTGGGATTGCTGCGGATCCAGCGCTGCCGCTTCGCTGGCAAATGCGCGACTGCCCAGCAACATCGCCAGCAGGCCGAGGCCTCGGATGAGTGCGGTCACAGGGCTTTCCATTCCAGCGGCAGCCACTGCCAATGGCCGTCAGGCTCGCTGCCTTCGGGCAAGGTCAGGGCGTACTTGCCGTAACCGCCGAGCTTGCGCAATTTCGGGATCAGGTAGGTTTGCGCGGCGTTGTAGAACACCGGCTCCATGTCCTGCGGCAGGCTGTCGAGGGTTTCCTGTTGCATCAGCTGCGCCATGGAGTCCGGGCCGAAGTAGACCGGCATCAGCAGGTCTTTCGGCACCACGTCGGCCATCGGCGGGAAGCGTTTGTCGAGGGTGCCGAGGGCCTTGTCCACGAGCTTGTCGTCGAGGGAGAACAGCAAGGTTGAACCGTGACGCGCCAGGCTGACTTTCATGAACGCCTTGCCGGTGATTGCATCAGGATTCTCAGCATCCTTGGCCTTGTAAGGACCGAAGTTGGAGCTGACCTGACGCAGCCACTGATGACTTTGCCCTTCTTGTTTTTCCACGACCGGGAATGCGTGTTCTTCGACGTTGCCTTCGTAGGCGCCGACCATCGAGCCGAACAGAGTGCCCAGGTCGCCGTCGAGTTTGGCGCTGTCATCATCGTTCAGGCTGGCCACCAGCAACGGCGTGTACAGCCGCGAATCGGCGTACCAGCACAGCCCGGCAGCACCGGCCATGTGTTCGGTCAGGGACTGGGCCACGGTTTCGTCGGCGCCAAGCTTCACCAGCAGCGGTTTCTGTTGTTCGGCGGCGAGCGGCAGGGCCACACAGGCGCTCGCGCCCATCGGCATGGCTTGCCAGATCGGTTTGAAATCGAAGTCCGGCTGGTTGTCCAGTTCGTCCATGGCGAGGAAGCTGTGCCAGCCCTTGTCATCCATGTCGAAGCGCAGGCCGGCGAAGTTCGGGATGAAACGCTGGTACCCCATGGCCAGAACGCTGGCGTTGACCGACAGGCGTTGTTTCACCTCAGGCGCACGCGGTGGCAGGCCGAAGGCTTCGGGGAACAGTTTGTCGCCGTTGAGCAACGCGGCGATGGACTGGGTCGAGACGCTGCCCGGCTCTTCCGAGGCTCCGACTTCCGGGTCGTAGAGTTTGGTCGGGTTGGACAGCACCACCAGCTTGTCGCCATGGGAAGCGAACAACAGCGCCTTGCTGGCGTTGTAAGTCAGTTGATAAAGCGCAACGTCGTCGGCACCGACTTTCACGGCACCGACCTGGGTCAGTTGCGAATCATCCAGCGCAACCTTGGCCAGCGGCTCCAGCACCTTGGCCAGACCGCCGCGATCCATCACCAACAGGAAATCTTTGAGCCGACCGTCCGCCCCGCGCCACAGCGCCACATCCGCCGGTTGATCGAAGAGCTGCTCGATCAGGCTGTCCTGCAACTTCAGGTCATGCTCGTAAATGATCCGCCGCAGGCTGCCGATCAAGCCGAGGCGATCGGCATGCGCCTCGTAATAGAAGACGAAATCTTCGGTCAGGGTTTCCTTGAGGAACGGCACGGCCAGCAAGTCCTTGGGCAACTGGCTCAGAGAATGGGTTTCGAGCAGACCGTCCGGGCGGCTCATGCCCAGTTTGTCACTGGCCAACTCTGCCGGTGGCGCCTTGGGTTTGTGCATGAACCAGCCCAGGCCGGCCGCGACGCCGGCCACCAGGCACAACCCGATCAGCACAGCCGGCCAGCGCCGGGAAGGTTTGGCTGCAGGCGTTTCGGCGGCCGGAGAAACAGTGTTATCGCTCATGTTCACAAAACCCGATGTCATCCGTGGAGCGGGATGCTTAATAGTTGAAAGTCTTGACCAGCAGCAGGTCACCGATGGCCCGCAGGGGCACGATGAAGGTCTCGCGTTTTTCGTCGACGGTGTTTTCGTTGAGCACCAGGTTGATCTGCGAGGTGATGACCTCGTTCTGGTTGCTGGTCTCATCGAAGTTATAGCCGCCGCTGCCGAAGTTGCCCCAATAGTTCACGTAAACCAGATAGGTGCCGTGCATCGGCGCGGTCATGGTGAACATTTCCGGTCCGGGGCCATCGACGCCGTCCGGGTCCAGACCGCCGCCGTTGCTCATCGCCGGGCGAGCCCAGAACGCATGCTGGCCGTCGGGGGTCACGATGTGCAGATCGAGTTCGGCTTTCGGATCGTCCCAGCCCAGCACCACACGGATCCGTGCCGGGGTGCGCAGGTTGTTGGCTTCATAGAATTGAACGCGTTTGAGGGATTTGCCTTCGGCACTGCGCACTTCGACGCTGTTGGAGCCCGCTCCGAACGCATACGGCCGAGCGAAACGCCCTTGGTCGTCGGTGTACAGATTGAGGGGATTGCCGTTGACCGCCAGCGTGTGCGGCCCGCGCTGCGTGCCGATGGCCTTGAGCTGGCCTTCGATCATCGTGCGATTGCGCTGCACGCCCCGGTCGATGGGCGGTGTGGGGTAGGCGACTTGAGGGTATTCGCTGCGATCGAGCAGGCCGTTGTAGCGCCAGCCGCCGACCGGTTCCGACAGCTCAGCCGTCGGCTCGGCCCAGGCCGCGGTCGCGCAGACCCACCCCATCAACACTAGAAGAAATGAACGCATGTGACGCCTCCTGCCATGCATAACGAAACCTTGCGCCTGATCCTCGGCGCGTTACAGATCCAAAAACTGCGTTTCGTCAGAAAGACCCGTGACTATTGGGTCGTAGAAGGCGCGAAGGTTAGCCATTTGGCGGTTTTTTAACAATCGGATACATCTATATTTGCGGCAGGAATCACGGTGTTTTTTGGACGTGAGCCGAATAGAGAGGTTATTCGGCTCACGAAATGAGCCGAATCCAAAGCGAAGCAGCCTGCCTGAGCTCAAGCGCACTCGTCCTGTGTAGGAGCTGTCGAGTGAAACGAGGCTGCGATCTTTTGATCTTGCCGTTGCTTTGCCCGACCTGCGCAATACGTGCATTCGCCTAAGGGAGACGGGCAACAGATCCAGATCAAGATCAAAAGATCGCAGCCTCGTTTCACTCGACAGCTCCTACAGAGGGTGGGTGCAGGCGCGCTTTTCACCCCTCGACAGGTCGCAGCAGACAATGCCCTCATTTGCCCATAACCCCCATGTCTGCTAGTGTCGCGCCGGTTTAACGTCAACCGGAAATAGCCGCCATGGCCCGCAAAAAAGCTGCACTGGATTTCGAACAATCTCTCGCTGACCTGCAAACGCTGGTGGAGCGTCTGGAGAACGGCGAATTGTCGCTGGAAGACTCGCTGACAGCTTTCGAGCAGGGCATCGGTCTGACCCGCGATTGCCAGGCGGCGCTGGCCCAGGCCGAGCAAAAGGTTCAAGTGCTGCTCGAGCGTGATGGCGAGCTGGCCGAGGAACCCTTCGACGCGGATCAGCCAGAATGATTGCAGCGTATTCGGCGACCAGCCAGGCTCGCGTCAACGCAGCGCTGGAAACCCTGTTCAACGCGCCGAGCCCTGAACTCGCGCGCTTGTACGAAGCCATGCGCTACAGCGTGATGAATGGCGGCAAACGGGTCCGCCCGCTGCTGGCCTACGCCGCGTGCGAAGCGCTGGGCGGCAAGGCTGAGCAAGCCAACGGCGCGGCTTGCGCGGTGGAGCTGATTCACGCTTATTCCCTGGTGCATGACGACTTGCCGGCCATGGACGACGACGATCTGCGTCGCGGCCAGCCGACCACGCACAAGAAATTCGATGAAGCCTGCGCGATTCTGGCCGGTGACGGTTTGCAGAGCCTGGCGTTCAGCGCCCTGCTCGACCCGCGCCTGAGCAACTCTGACGCCGAGATCCGCCTGCAAATGGTCAGCGCTTTGGCATTGGCAGCAGGCCCGGCGGGCATGGTCGGCGGCCAAGCCATCGACCTCGGCTCGGTCGGTCTGAAACTCGATCAAAAAGCCCTCGAAACCATGCACCGGCACAAAACCGGCGCGCTGATCGAGGTCAGCGTCAAACTCGGCGCCCTCGCCAGCGGCCGCGCGGAGAAGGATGAACTGAAGTCCTTGCAGACTTATGCACAGGCCATTGGCCTCGCTTTCCAGGTGCAGGACGACATCCTCGACGTCGAGAGCGATACCGAAACCCTCGGCAAACGCCAGGGCGCCGACATCGCCCGCGACAAGCCGACCTACCCGGCCCTGCTCGGCCTCGACGCGGCCAAGGCCTACGCCCTGGAACTGCGCGATCAGGCCCTGCACGCGCTGCGACCGTTTGACGCGGCTGCCGAGCCGTTGCGCGATCTGGCCCGCTACATCGTCGAACGGCGCAGCTGACAGCGTATCCGCCAAAAAAGAGCAACGCGTGGGCAGGGGGCGATGCATCAGGTAAACTGCCGCATCTTTTATACCTATAACGATTCGCCTGATGCCCACGACGTTTCATGAGATTCCCCGCAAGCGCCCGACCACGCCCCTGCTCGACCGTGCCAACACGCCGGACGGCCTGCGCCGGTTAGGCGAAGCCGAGCTGGAAACCCTGGCCGATGAGTTGCGCCTGGAATTGCTCTATACGGTCGGACAGACCGGCGGGCATTTCGGTGCCGGCCTGGGCGTCATCGAGCTGACCATCGCGTTGCATTACGTCTTCGACACCCCGGACGACCGGCTGGTGTGGGACGTGGGTCATCAGGCCTATCCGCACAAAATCCTCACCGGCCGTCGCGAGCGCATGGGCACCCTGCGCCAGAAGGACGGCGTCGCCGCCTTCCCGCGTCGCTCCGAGAGCGAGTACGACACCTTTGGCGTCGGCCACTCCAGCACGTCGATCAGCGCAGCGCTGGGCATGGCCATTGCCGCCCGCCTGCAGAACAGTGATCGCAAGGCCATTGCCGTGATCGGCGACGGCGCACTGACCGCCGGCATGGCGTTCGAAGCGCTGAACCATGCGCCGGAAGTGAACGCCAACATGCTGGTGATCCTCAACGACAACGACATGTCGATCTCGCGCAACGTCGGCGGGCTGTCGAACTATCTCGCGAAAATCCTTTCCAGCCGCACTTACGCGAGCATGCGTGAAGGCAGCAAAAAGGTCCTGTCGCGCCTGCCCGGCGCCTGGGAAATCGCCCGTCGCACCGAAGAATACGCAAAAGGCATGCTGGTTCCCGGCACGCTGTTTGAAGAGCTGGGCTGGAACTACATCGGCCCGATCGATGGCCACGACCTGCCGACCCTGATCGCCACCCTGCGCAACATGCGCGATCTCAAAGGCCCGCAGTTCCTGCACGTCGTCACCAAGAAAGGCAAAGGCTTCGCCCCGGCAGAAGTCGACCCGATCGGTTACCACGCCATCACCAAGCTTGAACCGGTCGATGCGCCGGCCGCCGCGCCAAAGAAAGCTGGCGGGCCAAAGTATTCCGGTGTGTTCGGCGAATGGCTGTGCGACATGGCCGCGTCTGATCCGCGCCTGGTGGGCATCACCCCGGCGATGAAGGAAGGCTCCGACCTGGTGGCGTTCAGCGAACGTTTCCCGCTGCGCTACTTCGACGTGGCGATTGCCGAGCAACACGCCGTGACCCTGGCGGCCGGCATGGCCTGCGAAGGCGCGAAACCGGTGGTGGCGATCTACTCGACGTTCCTGCAACGTGGTTACGACCAACTGATTCATGACGTCGCGGTGCAAAACCTCGATGTGCTGTTCGCCATCGACCGAGCAGGTCTGGTGGGCGAAGACGGCCCCACGCACGCGGGCAGTTTCGACCTGTCGTTCCTGCGTTGCATCCCCGGCATGCTGGTGATGACCCCGAGCGACGAAAACGAACTGCGCAAAATGCTCACCACCGGCCACTTGTTCAACGGCCCGGCGGCGGTGCGTTACCCGCGCGGCTCCGGTCCGAACGCGACCATCGAAAAAGACCTGCAACCGATCGAAATCGGCAAAGGCGTGGTTCGTCGCCAGGGCAGCAAAGTCGCCCTGCTGGTGTTCGGCGTGCAACTGGTCGAGGCGCTGAAAGTCGCCGAGAAGCTGGATGCGACCGTGGTCGACATGCGCTTCGTCAAACCGCTGGACGAAGATCTGGTTCGCGAAGTCGCTGGCAGCCACGAGTTGCTGGTGACCATCGAAGAGAACGCGATCATGGGCGGTGCCGGTGGCGCTGTCAGCGAGTTCCTGGCGCGTGAAAACATCCTCAAGTCGATGCTGCACCTGGGCTTGCCGGACAGCTACGTCGAGCATGCGAAGCCTGCGCAGATGCTGGCCGAGTGTGGGCTGGATGAAGCGGGGATCGAGGCTTCGGTGCGTGAGCGCCTGCAGTTACTGGCCAAGTAACCCCGACCTGTAGGAGCGAGGCTTGCCCGCGAAGAGGCCCTAACATTCAACATTCATGTTGTCTGTTAAATAGCCTTCGCGGGCAAGCCTCGCTCCTACAAGGACCGCGTTTTTTTTCGATCTTACGAATACATCATGAATTTCTCCCGCCTCGCCCTTACGCTGACCCTGCTGCCAGCCGGCCAACTCCTGGCTGACACCTTCGAACGCGATCAAGCCCTGAAACTCCCCGAAGTGCTGATCAGCGCCAACCGTCAGGTCGAAGCGCGTAACGACAGCAGCGCCGCCAACACCGTCTTCACCCGCGACGACATCGACCGCCTGCAACCGAGTAGCGTCACGGACTTGCTGAGTCGGGTGCCAGGTGTACAAGTCGGGCAGACCGGCGGGCGCGGCAGTCTGCCGGGGATTTACATTCGTGGGACCAAGTCGGCACAGAGCCTGGTGTTGGTGGACGGTCAACGCATCGGCAACTCGACCTCCGGCGACAGCAACCTGCAACACATCAATATCGAACAGGTCGAGCGCGTGGAAGTGCTGCGCGGCTCCCGTTCGGTGATTTATGGCAGCGATGCGATTGGCGGTGTTATCCAGATTTTCACCCGACGTGGCGGCGAACAAGGCCTGCAACCACGTCTGCACGTTGGCTTTGGCAGCAACCAGACGTGGGAACGTAGCCTGGGGCTATCCGGCGGTGACGAGAAAACCCGCTTCAACCTCGGCGCCAGCCTCGATGAAACCGCCGGGATCAATCGCACCCACGAGTCATATCCCAGCGACGGTGATCACGATGAGTACCGCAATAAATCGGTAAGTCTGAGCTTGAGCCACGCCCTCACCGATGACCTCGAAATCGGAGCCAATGTTCTCGATAACCGCGGCAAAAGCGAGTTCGACAACCCGTTCGGGCGCTTCGACACGACCACCTTCGAATCGCTCCAGCAGCAGCCTTACAGCGACTTTGCCGTGAGCAGCGTCAGCAGTTATGTCGATGCCCGGGTCAACGACCTCTGGAAAACCCGCGTCGAATTCGGCCACAGCGAAAACCGCGAGAAGACCCTGGACAAGCTCAGCGATGAGCACAGCGTGTTCAACACCTACCGTGATTCGGTGAACTGGCAGAACGACCTGACGCTCAACGAGCGCAACAGCCTGATTCTCGGCGGCGACTGGTACGAAGACCGGATCAACAGCAGCACCCCGTTCGACGAGGACAGCCGCTGGAACCGCGCGGCGTTTATCCAGCATCGCTATCAGGCGGACAGCTTTTCCACGGAGCTGGGTTTGCGCCGGGACCAGAATCAGCAGTTCGGTGGCCAGAACAGCTGGAGCGGCACCTTCACCCTGCCGCTGAACACGGACAACGACGTGCTGCTGACTTACAGCGAAGGCTTTCGCGCACCGACCTTCAATGACTTGTACTACCCGGATTTCAGCAATCCGGACCTGAAGCCTGAGACCTCGAAAAGTTACGAGCTGCAATGGCGCAGCCAGTTGACCGAGACCAGTCGCCTCGAAGCTTCGCTATACCGCACGGACCTTGAAGACGCGATTATCTTCGGCAGCAACTCACGCCCGCAGAACGTCGCCTCGGCACGCATCAACGGGTTCGAAGCGGCTCTTAAACAGGAACTGTTCGGCTGGCAGAGCAACCTCGGCGTGGCGATCATTGACCCGAGGGATCGCGACAGCGGCCACACCCTGGCGCGACGTGCGCGGCGGACGTTGAGCCTGGATCTGGATCGACAGTTCGACCGCCTCGGCCTCGGCGCCAGCTGGCAGGCGGTGAGCAGCAGCTATGACGACGAGAACAATCTGCAGCCGCTGGGCGGGTATGCGTTGCTCGGGTTGCGCAGCAGCTGGGAATTGAATCGTGAGATCACGCTTGAGCTGAAGGTCGATAACCTGCTGGACAAGGGGTACAGCCGGGCGTTGTACAGCCATGAGGGCAGTCAGTATGGGTATCGCGAGGAAGGTCGGGCGTGGATGTTCGGGGTGACCTGGACGCCGGAAATCTGATCTGAAATGTGTGGTGTTCGGGCGGGCCTCTTCGCGGGCAAGCCTCGCTCCTACAAGGATCACACCGGACCTGTAGGAGCGAGGCTTGCCCGCGAAGGCCACACCTCGGTCTCACCTGTCAGGCGCAATCACCTGGCACAACTTGGCCGTCGCCTCGATCATCTGCCCACTCGGCCGCTCCAGCCCCTTATCCGCCACCAACAACAACCGCCCCAGCGCCACCGCCGCCACCTGCGGCCAGGCTTTCCACGCCTCCAGCTGCGCCTGATCACTGGCCAGAATCACCTCGGGATTTCGCTGCAATACCGCCTCCACACTGACCTGAGGCGCCGGCAATGTCAGATCCGCAAATACATTCCGAGCCCCGCACACTTCCAGCGCATCACTGATGATCTGCCCGCCGCCAACGGTGTACAGCGGCCGATCCCAGACCTGATAAAACACCCGCAACGGCTCATCCCGGCGATAACGCTGGCGCAGCGCATCCAGTCGCTGACGTAACTGCGCAGCCAATGAAACGCCACGCTCAGGCCGACCGAGTTGCGTGGCAATCGCTTCGATCTGCGCGGTCAGTTGTTTGAGGTTGTGAGGTTCGGCGACATACGTGGGGATGTTCAATCGCTTGAGCTGCTCCCGCTGGCCCGGGCCAACGCTGCCGGGCCAGAGCAGCAGCAAATCGGGTTTCAGACTGAGCAGTTGCTCCATGTCCAACTGGCCGTAGCGGCCAACCGATGGAAGGCTTTTGAGTTCGGCAGGACGCTCACCGGCATCCAGCACGCCGACCAGAAGGTCCGCAGAACCCAGTTCAACCACGATTTCAGACAGAGACGGCGCGAGGCTGACAACGCGCTCGACAGCAGAGGCCATGCCGCTGCCGGCCAGCAGCATCACCGCCAGCCAGAAGCGAAACATCAGGCGAGTTGACGCGGGATACGGTAGAGGTAGAACAGCACCGTGGTCGACAGCGCCAGCAGCACCAATGGCACCGCTTCAAGGCCGACGAACACCGCCAGCGCGCCGATCCAGGCCGGCAGGCCGGCGGCCAGGAACGCCGTGCGGCGCTTGGCGGCCAGGGTGATCCAGGCGGCGGGTTCTTCAGGGGTGTCGAGGGCTTTCTGGGTGGCGATCAACGCGTGCTTGTAGCCGCCGAAAAACTTCAGACTGACAAACATCGAGGCGACACCGGCGATGAACAACGGCATCGCCAACACCGGCAAGATCGCCTCGCCCTGACCGAACACACCATTGATCACGAACAGCGGCAGCAGGGCCAAGGCCAGGTATTGCCACCAGTTGAAGGACAATCGCCGCCGTACTTGACCGCGCGTCACGCCCGGTCTGCCTCGCCCTGATGCTCGTTGCCCATCATGTGGTCGAGTTTGCTGGCTTTCGTGGCAAGGTAGAGTTTGTTGTGCGGGTTGTGACCGGTGTGCAGCGGCACACGCTCGGCGACCACGATGCCCATGTCGGTCAAGGCTTTGACCTTGCGCGGGTTGTTGGTCATCAGGCGCAGGGATTTCACGCCCAGGTGTTCCAGCATCGGCAGGCACATGGCGTAGTCACGCTGGTCGGCGGCAAAACCAAGACGTTCGTTGGCTTCAACGGTGTCGGCACCACCGTCCTGCAACTCATAGGCGCGGATTTTGTTCAGCAGGCCAATGCCCCGGCCTTCCTGACGCAGGTACAACAACACGCCACGGCCTTCACGGGCGATGGCTTGCAAAGCGGCCTCAAGTTGCGAGCCGCAGTCGCATCGCTGGCTGAACAAGGCATCGCCCGTCAGGCATTCGGAGTGCAACCGGCCGAGTACCGGGGCACCGTCGGCGAACTCACCCAGGCTCAGCACCACGTGCTCGCGCCCGTTTTCTTCATCGAGAAAGCCGTGCATGGTGAATTGCGCAAAAGGCGTTGGCAGCTTGGAAGCGGCGACAAAAACGACAGGCACCGGTGTGCTCCTGATCAATAAGTACTGGAGATTCGCAGAGGCGGCATTGTAACAGCAGGTTCCTGCAGACGCTTAGGCTGAATTATGGGGCATAACGATCAAAAAGTTAGATCTCTGCGCCGGCATCAACCCCTGTGGGAGCGGGCTTGCTCGCGAATGCGGACTGTCAGTCGACTGAAATGTTGACTGAACCACCGCTTTCGCGAGCAAGCCCGCTCCCACAGGGATGTGTGTTCAGTTCGGGTTGAACGGATACGGCTGTTTCCAGCGCTCGAAGATCGGTTTCAGCTTGCCGCTTTTCACCAGCAACTCCATGCGCTCATCGAACAGCGCCATCAATGCGCGGGCCTTGGGCGTATCGGCGAAGCACAGGTACAGCGGCAATTCCGCGATGTGTGTTCGGCGAAACTGCGACGGATCCTTGGCCCACTTCAGGATGTAGTCGATTTCAGTCAGCGCATCGATGTAGTAGTCGGCACGGTTACGGGTCAGCATCGACAGAATGCCGGTGCGTCGCACGACCTCGTTATAGCGCTGCACGCCGGGCAGGTATTTCTGGTACTCGTAACCGCGGACCCAGGCCAGTCGATAGTTGCCCAGCGTCTCCGGGGTCGGCGCCGGATTACTGGCCAGGCCCAGGGCGTAGATGTGATCGGTATCGTAATTCCAGCGTGGATAAAGCACATCGCTGGCCTCGTCTCGATAAGAACCAACACAGGCATCCACCTCACCACGTTGAGCCAGGCCCACGGCGCGGGTGTAGGGTTCGGTACGAAAGTCCAGTTTGATCCCGGCCGGCTCGAAGACTGCTCGCAACACGTCCCACCCCAGGCCATGCCCGTCAGCGGCGGTATAGTCTTCCCATTCCTCGCTGGCCAGATGAATCACGGAGGGCGTCGTCGCGGCATCGCCCGCTTGGACGAACGAGCAAAACGCGGCGAACACCATCGCAGTCAACCAGCGCCAAGCCATCCTTAGTCCCCTGTCTCGCCCGTCAGGCGAAAATCCATACCAGCCCTTGCATCGCCAACCACGCAAACACACCTGCCAATACGTCATCGAGCATGATCCCGACGCCACCGTGCACATGCCGGTCGATCCAGTGAATCGGCCAGGGCTTGAGAATGTCGAAGAAGCGGAACACCAGGAACCCCGCCAGCAACCAGTACCAACCTTCCGGCACCAGCCACAGGGTGATCCACATCCCGACCATTTCGTCCCAGACGATGCCTTCGTGGTCGTGTACCCGCAGATCGTCGGCGACCTTGCCGCACAGCCAGAACCCGAACAGCATGGTGACGCCGAGCATCAGCCAGTAACCCCAGTCGGGAAGCATCTGCCACAACGGGATAAAGGGTAGCGCAACTAACGAACCCCAGGTGCCCGGTGCCTTTGGCAAGGTGCCCGAACCGAAGCCGAACGCCAGGAAATGCCAGGGATTGCGCCAGACCGAAGGCGGTACGAACTCCGCCGGGACCTGTTTGGGATGATCTGTCACGGTGTCTCCCGAAAATGTTGATAGCCCCGGGTTTGCGGGGTGATGTCTTGCCCAGTGCCATCCAGCAGCACAACGCCCTGCCCGGCCACCACACGTCCGACCACATGGATCGGCCAGCCGACGGCCAGCAACGCGGGCAACTCGACGGACGGTAGGGTGAAGGCCAGTACATAGTCGTCGCCACCACTCAGGGCCGCGTCTTCAGCACCCGACTGACCGAGGAAGGCGACTAAAGCGTTCGACAGCGGTAAGCGGTCGCGTTCAACCTGAATGCCGACATTCGACGCCAGGGCGATATGCCCGCAGTCCGCGAGCAGGCCGTCGGAGATGTCCAGTGCCGAGGTGGCTTTGCCACGCAGCGCCTGACCCAACGCCAGTTGCGGCTGCGGCGACCAGTAATGGGCCAGCAATGGATCGGCGATGGCGGCGTCAGCCGTACGCTGCCCCAATACCAACGGCAAGGCACCCGCCGCATTGCCCAACTCACCGCCCACGCAGAGCAAATCGCCAGGCTGCGCACCGCGGCGGGTCAACGCCTTGCCGGCCGGCACACGACCGAACACGGTCATGGTCAGGCTCAGCGGCCCCCGCGTGGTATCACCGCCCACCAGCGCCACCCCACAGCTCTGCGCCATGGCGTTCAAACCACGGGCGTAAGCGTCCAGCCAATCGGCGGTTACCGTCGGCAAGGTCAGGGCAAGGGTAAAGGCAACGGGGGTGGCGCCCATGGCAGCCAGATCACTGACAGCGACAGCCAGCGAACGCTGACCGAGCAGAAACGGGTCGCAAGGATCTGCGAAATGCACACCGGCAACGAGTGTGTCGGTGGAAATGGCCAACTGCTCCCCGGGGGAAACAGCCAGCAAGGCGCAGTCATCGCCGATCCCGAGGGCAACGCCTTCGCCGCCTTGCGCACAAGGCGCGGCGGCGAAGAAATTGCGGATCAGCTCAAACTCACCCATAGCGATTGCAAGCGCCGATTAGCGCTTGAACGCCTTCACTTCAGCTTCACGCAGACGCGGGGCCAGCTTGTCGAGTACACCGTTGACGAATTTGTGGCCATCGGTGGAACCGTAGACTTTCGCCAGTTCGATCCCTTCGTTGATCACAACGCGGTACGGCACGTCGACGCGCTTGAGCAGTTCCCAGGTGGACAGGCGCAGTACGCACAGTTCAACCGGATCCAGCTCTTCGATGGTCAGGTCCAGGCACGGCGCCAACGCAGTGTCGATCTCGGTCAGACTGGCCGGGACACCGTGCAGGATGTCGTGGAAGTAGCTGGCATCGGCGAAGGTGAAATCGTTGTCGACGCGAAACTGCGCTTCGATTTCGTTCAGCGAAGTACTGGCCATGTGGCGCTGATACAACGCTTGAGTCGCCAACTGACGGGCAGCGCGGCGCTTTTCACTTTTCGAAGGCTTGCCGGCGTCCGTTGGACGCGGTTCGCGCGGGTTGAAACGATCGCTTTCGTCGCTAATCACTTGGCCTCCAACTGCGCCAGCAGGCTGACCATTTCCAGAGCGGACAGGGCAGCTTCGGCACCTTTGTTACCGGCCTTGGTGCCGGAACGTTCGATGGCTTGCTCGATGGAATCAACGGTCAGGACGCCGAAAGCGACTGGAACGCCGAACTCCATGGACACCTGGGCCAGGCCCTTGGTGCATTCGCCCGCCACGTATTCGAAGTGCGGAGTACCGCCACGAATGACCGCGCCCAGGGCGATGATTGCCGCGTACTCGCCCTTCTGAGCGACTTTCTGCGCAACCAGCGGGATTTCGAAGGCGCCAGGCGCGCGGATGATGGTGATGTCGCTTTCGCTTACGCCGTGGCGAACCAGGGCATCAACTGCACCGCTGACCAGGCTTTCAACGACGAAGCTGTTAAAACGGCCCACTACCAAAGCGTAGCGGCCTTTAGGGGCGATGAAGGTACCTTCGATGGTCTTCAGGGTCATTCGTTAGATCTCTTAAAGAGCCGGGACGCGTTTTCTACGCGTCCCTCGGTGATGTGTTAGCCGCGAATCAAGGACTGGAAACAACCGGTCATTATTCGGAGGGCACGTATTCTACAACTTCCAGATCGAAACCGGATATCGCATTAAATTTCATTGGCGCCGACATCAAGCGCATTTTGCGTACGCCCAGGTCCCGAAGGATCTGCGAACCGGCACCGACGATGCTGTAGGTGGTCGGTTTTTTCACCGCGGTCTGATCCGCAGTTTCACGGATGTGCGCCAGCAACACGTCGCCATCGAGCGGGTGACCGAGCAACAGCACCACGCCGCTGCCCGCCTCGGCCACCGCGGCCATGGCGGCGCGCAGGCTCCAGCGCCCCGGTTGCTTGACCATCAACAGGTCGCGCAGCGGGTCCATGTTGTGCACGCGAACCAGCGTCGGCTCTTCAGCGCACACGGTGCCCAGGGTCAGGGCCATGTGCACGTCGCCTTCCACGGAATCACGATAGGTCACCAGGTTGAACTGGCCCAGTTCGCTGTCCAAAGGCTGCTCGGCAATCCGCTGAACGGTACGTTCGTGGATCATCCGGTAGTGAATCAGGTCGGCAATGGTGCCGATCTTGATGTTGTGTTCAGCCGCAAACGCTTCGAGTTCCGTGCGACGGGACATGGTGCCGTCGTCGTTCATCACTTCGCAGATCACGCCGCTCGGCTCGAAACCGGCCATGCGCGCCAGGTCGCAGGCCGCTTCGGTGTGGCCAGCGCGAGCGAGGGTGCCGCCGGCCTGAGCCATCAGCGGGAAGATGTGGCCGGGGCTGACGATGTCTTCAGCCTTGGCGTCTTTCGCCGCAGCCGCTTGCACGGTGCGCGCGCGGTCGGCAGCGGAGATGCCGGTGGTCACGCCTTCGGCCGCTTCGATGGACACGGTGAATTTGGTGCCGAAGCCGGAACCGTTGCGCGGGGCCATCAAGGGCAGCTTGAGCAACTCGCAGCGCTCGCGGCTCATCGGCATGCAGATCAGGCCACGGGCGTGCTTGGCCATGAAGTTGATGTGTTCGGCCTTGCAGCACTCGGCGGCCATGATCAGGTCGCCTTCGTTCTCGCGGTCTTCGTCATCCATGAGGATGACCATCTTGCCTTGGCGGATGTCTTCAACCAGTTCTTCGATGCTATTGAGCGCCACAAGGCACCCCCTTGAGTCAGGATTTGAGGTAGCCGTTGGCGGCCAGAAAGCTTTCGGTGATGTTACTGGACGGCCTTTGCGAAGAGTCCGACTCTGCGGCCTTGTCGCCCAACAGCAGGCGCTCCAGATAACGGGCAAGCAAGTCGACTTCGAGGTTCACCCGGCGACCTGGCTGGTACGACGCCATGATGGTTTCGCTCAGGGTGTGCGGAATGATCGTCAGCATGAACTCGGCGCCATCGACCGCGTTCACGGTCAGGCTGGTGCCGTCGACGGTGATCGAGCCTTTATGGGCGATGTACTTGGCCAGGTCCTTCGGCGCACGGATGCGGAATTCCACAGCGCGGGCATTTTCGGTGCGGGCAACCACTTCGCCCACGCCATCGACGTGACCGCTGACCAGATGCCCGCCGAGGCGAGTGGTCGGGGTCAGGGCCTTTTCCAGGTTCACCGGGCTGCCGCTTTTCAGATCATTCATCGCGGTGCAGTCGAGGGTTTCGCGGCTGACGTCAGCCGCAAAGCCGTTGCCTGGCAATTCAACCGCCGTCAGGCACACGCCGTTGACCGCGATGCTGTCGCCCAGTTTGACGTCGCTCAGGTCGAGCTTGCCGGTTTCTACATGGACCCGCACATCTCCGCCTTTTGGGGTCAATGCACGAATACTGCCGATGGATTCGATGATGCCGGTAAACATGGAGTCCTCCTCGAGAACAAAGCCGTCGCGTGGCGCAGGCCGGGAATTATACGCTCGCCGCCGGCGCAGGAATGGCGATGACTCGCCAGTCATCGCCAACCGCGCGAATTTCGGTGATTTTGAGCTCGGGCGCATCGTTCATTTGCGCGAGCGGCCAGTCCAGTAATGGGCGAGCCGAGGAGCCGAGGAACTTGCCGGCGATGAAAATCTGGAATTCGTCCACCAGACCTTGCTGGGCGAAAGCCCCGGCCAGACGCGGCCCCGCTTCGACCAACACTTCATTGACGCCACGGGCGGCGAGTTCGACCAGCAGCTTGCGCAGGTCGACCAAGCCATCATCACCGGCCACGATCAGGCATTCCGGACCGTTGGCGTATTGTTCTTCAATCGCCATGCAGGTGGCGACCAACGCCGGACCGGCCTTGAAGAACGGTGCATCCAGCGGCACGCGCAAACGGCCGTCGATCAGCACACGCAGTGGCGGACGACTCATGGCCAGAGCGGTTTGCTCGGCGTCCAGGCCCAACTCGTCAGCACGCACGGTCAAACGGGCGTGGTCCGCCAGCACCGTGTCGGCGCCGGTCAGCACCACGCTGGCCTGGGCGCGCAGGCGTTGCACCGCCGAACGCGCCGCCGGGCCGGTGATCCATTGGCTTTCGCCGCTTTCCATCGCCGTGCGACCGTCCAGGCTCATGGCCAGCTTGACCCGCACGAATGGCAAGCCGTGTTCCATGCGTTTAAGGAAGCCTTCGTTGAGCTTGCGCGCCTCGCCTTCCAGCACGCCGCTTTCGATAGCGATGCCAGCCTGGGCCAGGCGCTGCATGCCGCGACCGGCCACTGACGGGTTCGGGTCCTGCATCGCCGCGACGACCCGTGCGAGGCCGGCATTCACCAGCGCGTCGGCGCAGGGCGGCGTGTGGCCGTGATGGCTGCACGGTTCCAGGGTCACGTAAGCGGTGGCGCCCCGGGCCTTGTCGCCAGCGGCGCGCAGGGCGTGGACTTCCGCGTGGGGTTCGCCGGTGCGCACGTGCCAGCCTTCGCCGACAATCTGCCCGTCACGCACGATCACGCAGCCAACCCTAGGGTTGGGGTGGGTCGTGTAATGACCTTTGCGCGCCAGTTCCAGGGCGCGGGCCATGTAATGGGCGTCGAGGATGGCTTGTTCTGGGGAGGTGGTCATTCTTTCACCGGCTCACGGGCCAGGCGATCGATCTCTTCGCGGAACTCGTTGAGGTCCTGGAAGCGCCGATACACGGAGGCGAAACGAATGTAGGCGACTTCGTCGAGCTTTTGCAGCTCGGCCATCACCAGTTCACCGACCACGAGGGATTTGACCTCGCGTTCACCGGTGGCGCGCAGTTTGTGTTTGATGTGCACCAGCGACGATTCGAGGCGCTCGACACTCACCGGGCGCTTCTCCAGCGCACGCTGCATGCCGGCGCGAAGTTTTTCTTCGTCGAAGGGCTGACGGCTACCGTCGGTTTTGATCAGGCGCGGCAACACCAGTTCGGCAGTCTCGAACGTCGTGAAACGCTCGCCGCAGGCCAGGCATTCACGCCGGCGGCGCACCTGTTCGCCCTCGGCGACCAGACGCGAGTCGATGACCTTGGTGTCGTTGGCACCGCAGAAGGGACAGTGCATGGTGGCAGGCAACAAAAAAAGGGAGGGCCATGGTAGCGCATCCCCGTGGCAAGACAAGCCATAGGGTTTGCGGTATACAGACTGGCTATAGAGCTTGATCCATGGATTTCACCTTGCTGGAGCCGCAAATGTCCCTAAGACCGCTCGTCTTGCTCAGTCTTTTCAGCCTGCTGGTGGCCTGCAGCAGCGATGCGCCCAAGCCCCAGCCGCCAACGCCGGGCCCCGCCCCACAGGCGGCGCAGAAAAAAGCCAAGGAATCGGCCAACCTCGGCCCGCTGCCCGCTTATCAACGTGAGTTGAGCGGCACCCTGCAAGGCGTGCCGGCCGGTGCCGAAGTCGAACTGGCGCTGCTGGTGATCGATGCCCAGGACCGCCCGCAACAATTGCTCGCCAGTTCGAGCCTGATCGGCACCAATCAGATTCTGCCGTTTCACCTGCGCTTCAACCCGGAATCGTTCCCGGCCGGCGTGCGCGTTGAATTGCGCGGTCGCGCCAGCCAGTCCGGCCAGTTGATTTTGCACTTGCCGTCGCAGGTCATTACCCAGCCGACGACCCAAGCCCTGGGTCAGTTGCAATTCGTCAAAGCGCCATGATTGCACCGCTCGACCTGCAACAGGCGTTGGGTGAACTGCTTGGTGATGCGCAGCTGGTGCCCGTCCCGTTACCCGATACCGAGCTGAAGCTCTGGCTGATCGACGGCGACAACATGGACCGCGCGTTCAGCCCGGAAGAAACCCGGCGGATTCTGCATGAGCCGCCGTACTGGAGTTTCTGCTGGGCCAGCGGTTTGGCGGTGGCCCGTTATCTCGCTGAATTTCCAGAGTGGGTCAAAGGCAAGCGGGTGCTGGATTTTGGCGCCGGTTCCGGGGTGGCTGGGATTGCGGCAGTCAAGGCCGGCGCGCTGGAGGTGGTGGCCTGTGACTTGGACCCGCTGGCGATTGCCGCGTGTCGGGCGAATGCTGAACTCAACGACGTCCAGCTTAATTACTCGACGGACTTTTTCGCCGAGGCGGATCGCTTTGATCTGATTCTGGTGGCGGATGTTTTGTATGACCGGGCGAATCTGCCATTGCTCGATGAGTTTTTGAGCCGTGGCCAGGAAGCGTTGGTGGCGGATTCGCGCGTAAGAGATTTCAGGCATCCGCTCTATCAACGCATCGAGATGCTGGAAGCGATGACCTTGCCGGATCTGGCCGAGCCTGAAGAGTTCAGGCATGTCAGCCTGTACCATGCGCGGCGCGCCTGAAAGCTTCGCGGGCAAGCCTCGCTCCTACAGGTTCGCACCGATTTGAAAAACCGCGCCGGACCTGTAGGAGCGAGGCTTGCCCGCGAAGGCGCCCTGTCAGATCGCTCACACTTTCAGCGACACCCTGCCAAGCCGTATAGTTGCCCCATTCACGCTTCCAAGAGATCCCCCATGAGTCAGGAAACGCCGTACATCTTCGACGCCACGACCGCCGACTTCGACCAGTCGGTGATCGAGAACTCTTTCCACAAACCGGTGCTGGTGGATTTCTGGGCCGAATGGTGTGCGCCCTGCAAAGTGCTGATGCCGATGTTGCAGACCATCGCCGAGAGCTATCAGGGCGAGTTGCTGCTGGCCAAGGTCAATTGCGATCTCGAACAAGACATCGTCGCCCGTTTCGGCATTCGCAGCTTGCCGACGGTGGTGTTGTTCAAGGACGGTCAGCCGGTGGACGGTTTTGCCGGTGCACAACCGGAATCCGCCGTGCGAGCGATGCTCGAGCCTCACGTACAAATGCCGCCACCCGCAGCGGCTGATCCGTTCGAACAGGCCCAGGCCCTGTTTGACGACAGCCGTTTTGCCGACGCCGAAGCCGCGCTCAAAGTGCTGCTGGGCGAAGACAACACCAACGCTGGCGCCTTGATCCTCTACGCCCGTTGCCTGACTGAGCGTGGCGAACTGGGCGAAGCGCAAACCGTGCTCGACGCGGTGAAAAGCGATGAGCACAAAGCTGCGTTGGCCGGTGCCAAGGCGCAGATCCAGTTCTTGGGCCAGGCCAAGGATCTGCCGGACGCCGCCGACTTGAAAGCACGCTTGGCGAAAAACCCGCAGGACGATGAAGCGGTGTATCAATTGGCTATCCAGCAATTGGCCCGCCAGCAATACGACGCCGCGCTGGATGCGTTGCTGAAACTGTTCGTGCGCAATCGCAGCTACAGCGAAGGCTTGCCGCACAAGACTTTGCTACAGGTGTTCGAACTGCTGGGCAATGATCATCCGCTGGTGACCACGTACCGCCGCAAGTTGTTTGCTGCGCTTTATTGAAAGATCAAAAGATCGCAGCCTCGTTGCACTCGACAGCGCCTACAGGATGAAGACAAATCCCGTGTAGGAGCTGTCGAGTGAAACGAGGCTGCGATCTTTTGCGGTTTACTCGATCCAGCTATAGAGCGGCGTATCCCCACCGCTCGTCACCTTCACATCCGCGCAATGGCGCAAGCGCACCAGCAGGCGTTTGCCCGATCCCGCGCTGCCGGTCAGTCCTTCCAATTGCTCCAGCAAATCCGGCCCGCTCAACTGCCCGGCCTTGCGCAGCAAGTCCTTGGCGATCTGCCACAGCGCATCATCCTGATTCATCGGCTTGGCCGGGGCAGCACTGACCGCATTGGCCTCGGGCTTGCTCACCTGCAACTGCGCGCCGAGCCGTGCCCAATCGCTGTCGTCCATCTCCAACGTCAAATCCACCGGCCAGTCGCCGATGCTTCCGCGTATACGCAACATAAGTCCGCTCCTGCACATTTCTGACTTGCATGCTCCCATGTGACTTGCGCAACGCCAAGCAGGCGGTCAAACTCCCCGCACTTTCGTTATAAGATTACATAACAAATTCTTCATTTTGCTTTTCGGAGACCCACCATGCGCCGTCTGCTTCTCGCTCTGCCGTTTGCCCTGTTGCCGCTGGCCGTCGCCCATTCTGCTGAAGAACATGATCACGACCATGAACACGGCAGCCTCAGTGCCCACGAACATGGCGTCGGTCGCCTGAACGCGGCGCTGGACGGTCAGACCCTGGAGCTGGAACTAGAAAGCCCGGCGATGAATCTGGTGGGTTTCGAACACGTTGCCACCTCCGACGCCGATAAAGCCAAGGTCGCCGCTGCTCGTGCACAGCTGGAAAAACCGCTGGCGTTGTTCAACCTGCCGAAAGCTGCCGGTTGCGTGGTGGCGACCCAGGAACTGGAAAGCCCGCTGTTCGGTGACAAGCCAGACGCTGATGATGAAGATGCCAAAGACGAACATCACCACGACCACAGCGAAATCCACGCGCACTACCAATTCACCTGCTCGGCACCCGGCGCGCTGAAAACCCTGGACCTGGCGAACCTCTTCAACACGTTCCCGGCCACCCAGAAGATTCAGGTACAACTGATTAGCCCGAGCGGCCAGCAAGGCGTTGAAGTGACGGCCAAGGCTGCCGCCCTCAAATTCTGATCCCTTGTAGGACTGTAGGAGCTGTCGAGTGAAACGAGGCTGCGATCTTTTGATCTTGTTTTTCAAAGAGCAAGATCAAAAGATCGCAGCCTCGTTTCACTCGACAGCTCCTACAGGTCATCAAAACCATGAAATCGGCGCCATGACCCAAGCACTCATCGAACTGTCCGACCTGGGCTTCAGTTGGCCCGGTCACCCGCCGCTGCTGGACATCCCGGCGTTTCGCCTGGAACCCGGTGAAACGCTGTTCCTCAAAGGCCCCAGCGGCAGTGGCAAGACCACCCTGCTCGGCCTGCTCGGTGGCGTGCAGAAACCCGATCGCGGCAGCATTCGCCTGCTGGGCCAGGAGCTGACCGAACTCGGCGCCGGCGCGCGTGACCGTTTTCGCGTCGACCACACCGGTTACATCTTCCAGCAGTTCAACCTGCTGCCGTTTCTCTCGGTGCGCGAGAACGTCGAATTGCCCTGCCACTTCTCCAGGCTGCGCGCCGAACGGGCGAAACAGCGCCACGGCAGCGTCGACCAGGCCGCCGCCACCCTGCTCGCCCACTTGGGTTTGAAGGATGAAAGCATCCTCAGCCGCCGCGCCGATTCGCTGTCCATCGGCCAACAGCAACGGGTCGCCGCCGCGCGCGCATTGATTGGTCAGCCGGAACTGGTGATCGCAGACGAACCGACCTCGGCGCTGGACTACGACGCTCGCGAAAACTTCATTCGCCTGCTGTTCGCCGAATGCCGTGAAGCCGGTTCGAGCCTGTTGTTTGTCAGCCACGACCAAAGCCTCGCGCCGCTGTTCGATCGCCACTTGTCGCTGGCCGATCTCAATCGCGCCGCCACCCCGTTCGAGGTCTGAGATGTATTTGTTTCGTCTAGCCATGGCCAGCCTGGCTAACCGCCGCTTCACCGCGATTCTCACCGCGTTCGCCATCGCCCTGTCGGTCTGCCTGCTGTTGGCCGTGGAACGGGTGCGCACCGAAGCCAAGGCCAGTTTCGCCAGCACCATCAGCGGCACCGACCTGATCGTCGGTGCCCGCTCCGGCTCAGTGAACCTGTTGCTGTACTCGGTGTTCCGCATCGGCAACGCCACCAACAACATCCGCTGGGACAGCTTCGAACACTTCGCCAACAACCCGAAAGTGAAGTGGGCGATCCCGATGTCCCTCGGCGATTCCCATCGCGGTTATCGGGTGATGGGCACCACCGAGGCGTACTTCGAACACTACCAATACGGTCATCAACAACACCTGGAACTGGCCGATGGCCGCGCCTTCGCCAGCGATCCGTTCGAGGTGGTGCTCGGTGCCGAAGTAGCCGACGCGCTGCACTACAAGCTCGGCGACAAACTGGTGCTGGCCCACGGCGTGGCGGTGATCAGCCTGGTCAAGCACGACGACAAACCGTTCACCGTGGTCGGCATTCTCAAACGCACCGGCACCCCGGTGGACCGCACGTTGCACATCAGCCTCGGCGGCATGGAAGCGATTCACGTCGACTGGCACAACGGTGTGCCAGCCCAGGGCAAAGGCCGGATCAGCGCCGATCAGGCACGCAACATGGACCTGACGCCGCAAGCGATCACCGCGTTCATGCTTGGCCTCAACAGCAAGATTTCGACCTTCGCCGTGCAGCGCGAGATCAACGAATTCCGTGGCGAGCCGATGCTGGCGATCCTGCCCGGCGTGGCGCTGCAAGAGCTGTGGAGTCTGATGAGCACGGCGGAAAAAGCCTTGTTCGTGGTTTCGCTGTTTGTGGTGCTGACCGGTTTGATCGGCATGCTCACGGCGATTCTCACCAGCCTCAACGAACGTCGCCGCGAGATGGCGATTCTGCGCTCGGTCGGCGCCCGGCCGTGGCACATCGCGACGTTGCTGGTGCTGGAGGCGTTTGCCCTGGCGTTGTCGGGGGTGATTGCCGGAGTGGGGCTTTTGTACGTGGGCATCGCCCTGGCCCAGGGTAATGTGCAAGCCAATTACGGCTTGTACCTGCCGCTCGCCTGGCCCAGTGAATATGAATGGACGCTGCTCGGTGGCATCCTGATCGCCGCTTTACTGATGGGTAGCGTGCCGGCGTGGCGCGCGTATCGCCAATCCCTGGCCGATGGCCTGTCGATCCGACTATGAGGACGTTAATGATGCCCCGCGCTCTGCTTGCGCTGTTGATGCTGGTCGCCCTGCCACTGTGGGCGGCCGAGCCGAAAGAGCTGACCTGGTCGGAAATGATCCCGCCGGACGCCATGCCGGAAGTGCCGAACATGACACCGCTGCACGACCTGTCGCAAATGAGCAGCGCGCTGGAATCAGCACCCGCCGCCAAGCAGGACATGCCCAACGCGCCCGTGGTGAAAAGCCTCGACGGTCAGAACATTCGCTTGCCGGGCTACATCGTGCCGCTGGAAGTGAGCGAGGAAGGACGCACCACGGAGTTTTTGCTGGTGCCGTATTTCGGCGCCTGCATCCACGTGCCGCCACCGCCGTCGAACCAGATCGTGCATGTGAAAAGCGAAGTGGGCGTGAAGCTGGACGAGTTGTATCAGCCGTACTGGATCGAGGGGGCGTTGCAGGTCAAAGCGTCGACCAGTGAGCTGGCGGATGCGGGGTATCAGATGGAGGCGGACAAGATTTATGTGTATGAGCTGCCGGAGTGAATCCGGCCGTCATGTGTTGATTTAGAGGACGCCTTCGCGGGCAAGCCTCGCTCCTACGGGTTAACGCAGCACCTGTAGGAGCGAGGCTTGCCCGCGAAGAGGCCCCAAAGGTTCCGCAAAAACCCAGCCCATCACTGTTTCATTGAGCTGAATCAAAAGACCGTATCAGACGCCTCCGTACCATTGGACATCGAACATTTTTAACGTCCTTTGGAGCCTCCATGCACAAGTCCTTGCTCAGCGCTTCGCTGTTCGCCCTCGCGCTCGCAGCCCCGCTCGCCTACGCCCACGAAGCGGGCGACATCCTCGTTCGTGCCGGTGCAATCACCGTCAACCCGAAAGCCGACAGTTCCAGCGTCAAGGTCGATCAAGGCCCGCTGGCTGGCGCCGACCTGGGTGGCAAGGCCACCATGAGCAGCGACACGCAGCTGGGTCTGAACTTCGCCTACATGATCGACAGCCACTGGGGGATCGAGCTGCTGGCCGCCTCGCCGTTCGAACATGACGTGAAAATCAAAGGCACCGCCCTGGGCGCGGCCAACGGCAAACTCGGCACCCTGAAACACCTGCCGCCGACCTTGAGCGTTGTGTACTACCCGCTGGACGGCAAGTCCGCGTTCCAGCCGTACGTTGGTGCCGGCATCAACTACACCTGGATCTACGACGAGCACGTCGGCAGCGAAGCGCAGGCCAACGGCTTCAGCAACTTCAAGGCGGATAATTCCTGGGGCATGGCGTTTCAGGTCGGTGCTGACTACATGATCACCGACAACATCATGCTCAACGCCCAGGTGCGCTACATCGACATCGATACTACGGCGACCGTGGAAAACAACGCGGTGGCTCCGGGCACTCGGGCCAAGGTCGATGTGGATGTTGATCCGTTCATCTACATGGTCGGGCTCGGTTACAAATTCTAAGCCGCCATCGCGGGCAAGCCCGCTCCCACAGGGATTACCTAAATCCTGTGGGAGCGGGCTTGCTCGCGAAGACGTCAGCCCAGACAACAACAATCCAAAAGCAAAAAAGGCGCCTCGAAAGGCGCCTTTTTCATGACTGCAAAAACCTCAGCGTCCCAACAACCGAGCAAGCCCGACACTCATCGGCGTCTGCTCAGGGTAGGTAAACCGCTCCAGCAACCGCCGATTGTTCGCCCGCGAATGACGGATATCACCGGAACGCGCCGGGCCATAACTCACCGGTGGCAACTGACCGACAACCGCCGCCAGCGCTTCAAGCATCTGCTTGAGGGAAGTTGCCTGGTTCCAGCCGACATTGACCGCGCCCACTTCGACCTGTGGTTGCTCGATGGCTTGCACCAGCAAGTCCACCAGATCCTCGACGTACACAAAATCACGCGTCTGCTCGCCATCGCCAAACACGGTGATCGGCAGGCCGTTCTGCGCGCGCTCGCTGAAGATACTGATCACGCCGGAATACGGCGAGGACGGGTCCTGACGCGGGCCGAAAATGTTGAAGAAACGGAAAATCACCGGTTCCAGATCATGCTGGCGACGGTAGAAATCGAAGTAATACTCGCTGGCCAACTTGTCCGACGCATACGGCGTCAATGGCGCCTTGGGCGTGTCTTCATCGATCGACTCGCCTTCGCCATTGTTGCCGTAGACCGCCGCGCTGGAGGCGTACAGCACACGCTTGACGCCGGCCTGGCGCATGGCTTCGCAGACATTCAACGAGCCGATGAAATTGCTCCGGTGAGTCTTCACCGGATCGTCCACCGAGGCCTGCACCGAGGCCACCGCGGCCAGATGCGCCACGGCGCTGCAGCCGACCATGGCCTGGGCAACCAGCGCAGCATCGGCGACGTCGCCCACAATCAGTTCGACCTTGGGGTTGTCCAGCGGCAGGTTGCTGCGTTTGCCGGTGGACAGGTCATCGAGAATGCGCACCGAATGGCCCTTGGCGAGCAAGGCATCGGTCAGGTGCGAGCCGATGAAACCGGCGCCGCCGGTGATTAAAACAGGGCCGTCAGCCATGGCGATAGAACCTATCCAGTAAGCCCGGGAGTGCCGCGCGCCAGGCGCGCGGCTTGATCCCGAACGTGTGCAGAATTTTCTTGCAGGCCAGCACCGCGTGTTGCGGCTCTTCGGCGGCGTCCGGTCGCGCGGCGTGAGCCTGGGCGGTCGGCGCTTCGATGGCCAGCGGATGCAGGCTGCGTGCTTCGGTCAGGATCGCCTGACCCAGCGCCAGCGGCGTGGTCGCCTCATGCCCGGCGTAATGATAGGTGCCCCACAGCGGCGCCGCACAATCGAGTTGCTTGAGCACCGAAATGATCACCCGCGCCGCATCGTCGACCGGTGTCGGGTTGCCCCGGCGGTCGTCGGCCATCAGCAATTCTTCGGGTTGCTCGGCGCGACCGAGGAAACGCCCGAGGGTGCCGTCGGGGCTGTCATCGAGCAGCCAGCCGAAGCGCAGCAGCACGTGTTGCGGGCAGGTGGCGCGCACACTTTGTTCGATCCGCCACAAGGCCTGACCGCGCAGGCCCAGCGGCACCGGTTCGTCTTTTTCGCTGTAGGCGGTGGCCCGGGAGCCGTCGAACACGCGATAGCTCGACGGTTGCAGCAGCACGATGTTGTGATGCTGGCACAGTTCGGCCAGACGCTCGATCGCCCGCTCCTGCCCGGCCAGACGCTGCTCGCTGACCGTCTCCGCCTGAAACCAGTCGAAGTAGTAGGCGAGATTGATCAGCGCGTCCGGGCGGGTGTCGTCGAGCAGTTGCGTCAGGCTCGCGGCATCCCAGCCGTCTTGCGGCGGGCGGGGGGCGAGGAAGCCGATGTCTTCCTCCGCACCGAGGCGAATCAGCGCCTGCCCAAGGGCATTTCCGCCGCCCAGTAACATAAGGCGCATTCGCATAGAGTCAGCAGGCCCAGTCTGATTGGAACGATGGCTTTATCGACAGCGCCCACGGGCGATGTCGTTGATAGTTGCCGGAATCGTTGCATTTTGCGGGTTTAGTGCGCAACCGTCATCCGTAAAGTGTAGATCCCGAGGATTTGTGGTGCCTGTGCCGGCCCCATCGCGGGCAAGCCTCGCTCCTACAAGAGCATGCGATCCCCTGTAGGAGCGAGGCTTGCCCGCGAAGAGGCCCTCAGCATCGGCACAAATCCCCAGCGGTACTTGCATCTTCCCCACCCCACCCGCATAAATTACCCATGAATCTGCCCATCCCCACGGACGCGGCCCTGGCAGGCTTCCACCCCGCCGTCAGCGCCTGGTTCAGCAACACCTTCCCGACGGTCACCGCCGCCCAGGCCCGGGCGTGGCCGTTGATCCGCCAGCACCGCTCGACCCTGATCGCCGCGCCCACCGGCTCCGGCAAAACCCTCACGGCATTTCTCGCGGTCATCGACGACCTGGTCCATCGCGGACTGGAAAACGAGGGCGGGCTGCCCGACGAAACCCTGGTGGTCTACGTCTCGCCGCTCAAAGCCCTGTCCAACGACATCCAGATCAACCTGCAAAACCCGCTGGCCGGCATCACCGAGCAATTGCGCGTCATGGGCCTGCCCCCATTGCAGATCAACACCGCCGTGCGCACCGGCGATACGCCGCAAAAAGAGCGCTCGGCGATGCGCAAAACTGCGCCGCACATTCTCGTGACCACCCCGGAATCCCTTTACGTGCTGCTCGGTTCCGACTCCGGCCGGCAGATGCTCGGCACCACGCGCACGGTGATCGTCGACGAAATCCACGCCATCGCCGCCAGCAAACGCGGCAGCCATTTGGCCTTGAGCCTCGAACGATTGCAGGCGCTGTGTGCGACCCCGCTGATGCGCATCGGCCTGTCCGCCACGCAAAAACCCATCGAAGCGGTCTCGCGCTTCCTTGTGGGTCGTGATCGCGAGTGCGAAATCATCGACATCGGCCACGCTCGCCCGCGGGATCTGGACATCGAAGTACCGCCAGTGCCGCTGTCCGCGGTGATGGCCAACGATGTATGGGAATTGGTCTACGACAGGCTCGCCGCCCTCGCCCGCGAACACCGCACCACGCTGATTTTCGTCAACACCCGGCGCCTGGCCGAGCGCCTGAGCCGGCATTTGAGCGAACGCCTCGGCAAAGAGGCCGTCGCCGCGCACCACGGCAGCCTGGCCAAGGAATTTCGTCTCGACGCGGAGCAACGGCTCAAGCGCGGCGACCTGCAAGTACTGATCGCCACGGCGTCGCTGGAGCTGGGGATCGATATTGGCGACGTCGACCTGGTGTGCCAGATCGCCTCGCCACGCTCGATTGCCGGGTTTCTGCAACGGGTCGGCCGCTCCGGGCACCAGGTCGGCGGCACGCCCAAGGGCCGTTTGTTCGCCACCACCCGCGATGACCTGATCGAATGCGCCGCCCTGCTCGACTGCGTGCGTCGCGGAGAACTCGACACCTTGCAGATTCCCAAGGCGCCGTTGGACGTGTTGGCGCAGCAGATCATCGCTGAAGTCAGTTGCCAGGAATGGCAGGAGCAGGCGCTACTGGAGATGTTCCGCAAAGCCTCGCCTTACGCCGAACTCGACGAAAAACATTACCAAGCGCTGCTGCACATGCTCGCCGAGGGCTACAACGGTCGTCAGGGCATCCGCAGCGCTTACCTGCACCGCGACGCCGTGACCCGCACATTGCGCGGTCGTCGAGGCAGCAAACTGACGGCTGTGACCAGCGGCGGGACCATTCCGGACAACGCCGATTACAGCGTGCTGCTCGAACCTCAAGGCCTGAACATCGGCAGCGTCAACGAAGATTTTGCGGTGGAGAGCATCGCCGGGGACATCTTCCAGCTAGGCAATACCTCGTATCGAATCCTGCGCGTCGACACCGGCAAGGTCCGGGTCGAAGACGCCCAAGGCCAGCCGCCGACCATTCCATTTTGGCTCGGCGAAGCGCCCGGTCGCAGCGCCGAACTGTCATTCGCCGTGGCGCGCCTGCAAGCGCAGCTCGACGACCTGCTGGGCGCCACACCGGGCGACTTGCAGCCGGCCATCGACTGGCTGACCGACACCCTCAGCTTGAACCTCGCCAGCGCCGAGCAACTGGTGGATTACCTGGCCCGGGCGCGCCTGACATTGGGCGCGCTGCCGTCGCAGGACACGCTGCTGATGGAGCGGTTTTTCGACGAATCCGGCGGCACACAACTGATCATCCACACGCCGTTCGGCAGCCGCATCAACCGCGCCTGGGGCCTGGCCTTGCGCAAGCGTTTCTGCCGCACCTTCAACTTCGAATTGCAGGCCGCCGCCAGCGAAGACGCGATCGTGTTGTCGCTGTCCACCAGCCACAGCTTCGAGCTCGACGACGTCTGGCGCTATGTGCACAGCAACACCGCCGAACACCTGCTGATCCAGGCCATACTCGATGCGCCGCTGTTCGGCGTGCGCTGGCGCTGGAACGCCGGGGTTGCCCTGGCGTTGCCGCGCTACACGGGCGGGCGCAAAGTCGCGCCGCAGATCCAGCGCATGAAAAGCGAAGACCTGATCGCCAGCGTGTTTCCCGATCAGATTGCCTGCGTGGAAAACCTCGCCGGCGAACGCGAAGTGCCCGAGCATCCGCTGGTGGAACAAACCCTCGACGATTGCCTGCACGAGGCCATGGACAGCGAAGGCTGGCTGGCGTTGTTGCGGCGCATGGAACGCGGCGATGTCCAGCTGATCAGCCGCGATTTGCCGGCGCCCTCGCCCTTGGCAGCAGAAATTCTCAGCGCCCGGCCTTACACCTTTCTCGACGATGCGCCGCTGGAAGAGCGCCGCACCCAAGCGGTACTCAACCGACGCTGGACCGATCCGCAGTCCACCGACGACCTCGGCGCGCTGGACGCCGAAGCGATTCAAGCGGTGCGCGACGAAGCCTGGCCCGCCCCCACCAGCGTCGATGAAATGCACGAGGCCTTGATGAGCCTGGCGTGCATCTCCGATGCCGAGGCGCAGACCAATGCGCATTGGCTGGATTGGCTGAACGCACTTGCCGACAGCGGGCGCGCCAGCCGTTTGCAACTCAATGCCGGGCAATCGCTGTGGCTGGCGTTGGAGCGTCTGACCTGCCTGCGGACGATTTATCCACAGGCGACGTTGCTGCCATCGCTGGAAGCGCTGCCGGGGTTCGATGAAGCCTGGGAGCCGGAAGAAGCGGTGCTGGAAGTGATTCGCGCACGGCTCAGCGCCTTTGGTCCACTGCCGCTTGAAGCGATTGCCGCCCCCTTGGGATTGCCTGTGATTGAAGTCACCCAAGCGCTAGCGCAACTGGAGCGCGAAGGTTATGTGCTGCGCGGCCAATTCACCCCGGGCGCCAGTGAGGATGAATGGTGTGAACGGCATCTGCTGGCGCGGATTCACCGCTACACGGTCAAGCGACTGCGGCGGGAAATCGAGCCGGTGGCGTTGCAGGATTTCATGCGCTTTCTGTTTGACTGGCAGCATCTGTCGACCGCAACTCAAGGCCAGGGCAACGCGGTGCTGCCCGCCATCGTTGCGCAGTTCGAAGGCTACCCCGCCGCTGCGTCAGCCTGGGACAGCGACATTCTGCCGATGCGGATCAAAGGCTATTCCGCGAGTTGGCTGGACGATCTGTGCCGTAGCGGAAAACTGGTCTGGACGCGCCTCACCGCGCGCAACAAGAGCGCCAGCACGGCGTTGCGCAGTACGCCGATTCTGTTGCTGCCGCGCAGCCAGGTCGGGTTGTGGAGCAGCCTGACCGAGCAGACGCCGGTCAGCGAACTCTCGCCCAAAACTCAAAAAGTTTACGAAGCCCTGAGCCAGCACGGCGCGCTGTTTTTTGATGAGTTGATTCACGAGGCGCATCTGCTGCGCGCCGAGCTGGAAATTGCCTTGCAGGAACTGGTCGGCGCCGGGCTGGTGAACGCCGACAGTTTCGCTGGCCTGCGAGCGCTGATCACCCCGGCCAGCAAACGGCAGAATCGCAGCAGCCGACGCGGGCGCGGGGCGTTTGTCGGCGGGATGGACGATGCCGGGCGCTGGGCTTTGCTGCGACGCGGTCCCGCCGCGCCAGTTGTGGATAACAAACGCCCGGCGCCGACGCCGAGCGACACCCTGGAACATATCGCCATGACCTTGCTTCGGCGCTACGGCGTGGTGTTCTGGCGTTTGCTGGAACGGGAAGCGGATTGGTTGCCGAGCTGGCGCGAATTGCTGCGCACGTTCCATCGGCTGGAGGCGCGGGGGGAGATTCGTGGTGGGCGGTTTGTCAGTGGGTTGGCCGGGGAGCAATTTGCGTTGCCCGAGGCAATTCCGTTGCTGCGCGAAGTTCGGCGCCGGCCGCATGACGGAAGTTTGATCGCGGTGTGCGGGGTTGATCCGCTAAACCTTGCCGGGACGTTATTGCCTGGCGCGAAGGTGCCGGCGTTGGCGAGTAATCGATTGGTGTATCGGGATGGGTTGCCGGTGGCGGCCGAGATTGCCGGCAAGCAGGTTTACTGGGTGGAGATGGATCAGCAATCGGCGGCTGAGCTACATAGCAAACTGACCCGCCACAATCCCCTGTAGGAGCGAGGCTTGCCCGCGAAGAACGAAGACACGGTTCTACTGATACACCGCGGTGCGCCCTTCGCGGGCAAGCCTCGCTCCTACAGGGTTCACGGTGTTATTGAGTGCGCGGCTGATCCGGCAACATCACCGGCGAATTTTCGGCCACCGGCCCATCATCTGTCATCGCATGTTTCGGCATCAAAACCTGCTGTGGATAAGTCTGCGCGAAATGCACCCACGGGCTGTTATCCACAAGCTTCTTCAAGCGCTGGTTAAACGCCCGGCTCACCGCATATTGCCCACCCGACACCGTGCGGAACTGCGCCGTCAGCACCACGCCGTTGAGGTCCATTTTGTCGACGCCAAACACGTCCAGCGGCCCTTGCAGGTTGTACTTGAGAAACGCGTCCTCACGGATCGAATCCCCCGCCTCGCGAATCAACTCGATGGCCTTGTCGACATCAGTGTCGTAGGTGAACTGCACCGAGAAAAACGCATAAGCAAACTGCCGCGATTGGTTGGTCACTGCCTTGATCTGACCGAACGGCACCGAGTGCACAAAACCCTTGCCGTCACGCAGGCGCAAGGTGCGGATGGTCAGGCCCTCGACCGTGCCGGCGTGGCCGGAGTCGAGCACCACCCAGTCGCCGATCGACAGCGTGTCTTCGATGATGATGAACAACCCGGTGATCACGTCCTGCACCAGTTGCTGCGAACCGAAACCGATGGCCAGGCCGACCACCCCGGCACCGGCCAGCAACGGCGCAACGTTGATTCCGAGATTGGCCATGGTGGTGATTGCGCAGATCACCACCAGGATGATTTTGATCGCGTTGCGCAACAGCGGCAGGATGGTTTTGACCCGCGTACTCGGCTGCGCCGTGCGTTTGTTGACCGGCGGTTTCAGCGCTTCCTGGATTGCCGTATCGAGCACCACCCACAGCAACCAGGTCACCAGAAAGATCAGCCCCATGCTGCTCAACGACTCACTGATCGCCCGCCCTACCGAGTTTTGCTCGGCAAATTCGAACAGCGACACGCCCCAGATCCGCCCGAGGATTTCGATGAAGGCCACGGCCATGACGATCCGCAGCAACGCGTGCAGCAGGCTGAGAAAACGCTCTTTGTACGCGCTGCTGTGCTGGATCGCGGCGACCTGCCGCGACTTGAACATGTGCTGGAAAATCGTGCTGAGAAACACCGTGGCGATCAGCAGGATGGTGGTGAACAACGCACAGCGCAGGGCCTTCTGATTGTCATCGCCGACACCGAGCAGGTTGATCGCCGATACCATCACCATCAGCAGGATCGGCCAGTACCAGAGCCCGGAAAAGATCCGCAAAGATTCTTGCAGCGACGGCTGTTTGAGACGCTGGGCCAGCGGCCGGTTACGGATCAGATGCGCCACCGGACGTCTTAGGCGAATCACCAGTAATCCGAAGATGATCGAGACGAAAAAACCGGTGAGCACGGCAGCGCTGCTGGTGATGTTGCCGCCCAGTTGCCGGGCGATTTGCGGGCTGGTCAACGCATCGCTGAGCGCGGCGAGGAAGCCGATCAGGAACAGCGGCCGAGGGCAGTAATCACGGATGATCTGCACCGCCGTGCGCTTGTGGCCGGTGTTGAACATGACGATCACGCAGAGCAGCATCGAGGTCGAGAAAATACCGCTGCTGGTGGCGTAGGCGAAACACAGCGCCAGCGCGCGGCCCACCGAGGCCGGCAGGAAATGGCTGACGTAGAGGGTCAGCGGCAGACAGATCAGGGCCGGTAGCGTGTAAGGCAACACATAATTGAGCAGGTCCTGACTGCGCTGGCGGGTGCGCAGCCAGCGGCCCTGGTTCAAGCGTTTGGCGAGGATCCCGCCAAGCACGGTGAGCAAGGCAAAGCTGCCGAGCCAGATCCCGGACAACATCAGAAAATCGCCGATCACGCTCCAGCCTGAACGGCTCGAGGGTCGATTGACCAGTTTGTCCACTTCGTTCGCCGCCCGATCGGCCCGCAGGCGCCAGGCGTCGACCAGGTCTTCGTTGAGGTCGAGCTTGTCCTGAACGTCGTCGATGCTGGAGCTGATGGCCCCGAGCAGTCCGCCCTGGACCAGCGGTTCCGGCGCAGCGGGTTCTTCGGCAGCGGCGGGAACACCCGGCAGCGCGGCGGCTTCCAGCTCGTTGCTGCCCAGAAACAGCAACGCCCCCAGCAGTATCGCGGTCTTGAACTTGAGCAAAACGGGAAGCTCCTTGGGAAAGGTCTGTAAGGAACTGATCGGGAAATGGCGGGCAAGTTCGGTTTTGCCCGCATATAACCAACAACACAGGTCCCTGTGGGAGCGGGCTTGCTCGCGAAAGCGGAGTGTCAGTCAACAAGGAAGGTGAAGCTGCTGGCCAATTCGCGAGCAAGCCCGCTCCCACAGGGGTTTTGTGTTGATTGATTGATATTTGATCTGAACGCAAATATCAAATGCCCACCCCTCTATTTTTCCGCACAACCCAAACCCCGACACTGCGCTCCATCAATCAAACACACCGGATCGATCGACTTGATCCGGTCTATGCCGAGATGCAGGTCCGTGCGTCTATTCAAGCTGTGCACCGTCCGTAGCCCCATCGAAACTTTCTCGGTTACCCCACGGTCATCAAAAGACCGGGGCAACCGAGGACCATCAGACGGGAGGCGACATGGCGGCGATTCACATTGGTATTTCAGGCTGGCGCTATACACCTTGGCGGGGTGGTTTCTACCCGAAGGGGCTGACCCAGAAGCGCGAATTGCAGTTTGCGTCTCGGGCGGTCAACAGCATCGAAATCAATGGATCGTTTTACGCCCTGCAACGGCCTGAACGTTACGCCCAGTGGTATGCCGAAACCCCGGCGGACTTCGTGTTCAGCGTCAAAGCCCCGCGGTTCATCACCCATATCAAACGCCTGCGGGACATTCATAAGCCGCTGGCGAATTTCTTTGCCTCAGGGATCCTCGAGCTCAAAGAGAAACTCGGGCCGATCCTCTGGCAGTTCCCGCCCAATTTCAAATTCGACGTCGAGCTGTTCGAAAGCTTCCTTGAGCAATTGCCCCACGACACCCAACAGGCGGCCGCCCTCGCCCGCCAGCACGATTCGCACCTGCACGGCCCCGCCAGCCTGAAGGCGTACAAGAAAAAGCCGCTGCGCCATGCCGTTGAAATCAGAAACGAGACCTTTGTTGATCCGGCGTTTGTGCGCCTGCTCAAACGCTACAACGTTGCCCTGGTCATCGCCGACACCGCCGGAAAATGGCCGTACCGCGAAGACGTCACCAGTGATTTCGTTTACCTGCGCTTGCACGGCGCCGAAGAACTCTACGCCAGCGGCTACACCCCTGAGGCGCTGGAACGCTGGGGCGAGCGCATCGACGCCTGGAACCACGGCCAACAACCGGCAGATCCGCAGCTGATCGCACCTCGGCAGAAGCCAAAAGCGCGCAAGTCCCGCGAGGTTTTTTGCTACTTCGACAACGACATCAAGGTCCGCGCACCTTTCGATGCCCGGCGCTTGCTTGAGCACTTCCACCTCGACAAAAACCTCGCCACCGCCCCCGGCGAACCTGTTGCCGAAGGGGTACTGCCATGAGCATTTCCGAACCGGTCGGCACCACCGACGAACAGCAACCGATCATCACCGCCGTGCGCCGCTTCACCGTGCTGACGGTCAACACTCACAAGGGTTTCACCGCGCTCAACCGGCGCTTCATCCTGCCGGAATTGCGCGAAGCGGTGCGCAGTGTCTCCGCCGATGTGGTGTTTTTGCAGGAAGTGCACGGCACCCACGAACATCATCCCCAGCGCTACAGCAACTGGCCGACGATGCCGCAGTACGAATTCCTCGCCGACACCCTGTGGCCGCAGTTTGCCTATGGCCGCAACGCGGTGTACCCGGAGGGCGATCACGGCAATGCGCTGCTGTCGAAATTCCAGATCATTCGCCATGACAACGTCGACGTTTCGATCAGCGGCCATGAGAATCGCGGCATCCTGCATTGCGTGCTGCGCCTGCCGGGCGATGGCCGGGAAGTGCACGCCATTTGCGTGCATCTGGGACTGCGTGAAAGCCACCGTACCGAACAACTCAAGTTACTGGCGCGGCGCCTCGAAGACCTTCCCGACGATGCCCCGGTGATCGTCGCCGGCGACTTCAACGATTGGCGCCTGCGTGCCGATGCGTTGCTCAAGCCCTGTGGTCTGCGCGAGGTGTTCGCCGAACACCACGGCAAACCGGCGCGCAGTTTTCCGGCGCGGTTGCCGGCGTTACGCCTGGACCGAATCTATGTGCGCAACCTCAAGGCCAGCCGTCCTCAAGTGCTGGCGGCGCGCCCCTGGTCACACCTTTCCGATCACGCACCGCTGTCGGTGGAGATCGAACTATGAGCAGCGCACCGATGGAAAAAGCCACCGTTGAACACATCCCAACCACGCCACCGGTGCGTGAACCCGGCGTCGTCGATGTTGAATACGGCTGGCAAGGCAACAACCTCGTGGAAATGCTGGAAAACGGCGAAGCCTATTTTCCGCGAGTGTTCGAGGCGATGCGCCAGGCCAAGACCGAAATCCTCCTGGAAACCTTCATTGTGTTCGAGGACAAGGTCGGCAATGAGCTGGCGGAGGTGCTGATCGAAGCCGCCCAACGCGGCGTGCGGGTCACCGCCAGCCTCGACGGGTTTGGCTGTGGCGAGTTGAGCAACGGCTATCTCGCGGCGTTGAGTCAGGCCGGCGTGCGCCTGCAAATATTCGATCCGGCGCCCAAGCGCCTGGGCATCCGCACCAACTGGTTCCGCCGTCTACACCGCAAGATCGTGGTGGTGGACGGCACGATTGCGTTCATCGGAGGGATTAACTTTTCCGCCGACCACCTGGCCGACTTCGGCCCCGAGGCCAAGCAGGATTACTCGGTTGAAGTGCAAGGCCCGGCGGTGGCCGACATCCATCACTTCGCGCTGCTGCAAAGCGGCCGTCCGGGGCGCGCCAAATACTGGTGGCAACGCCGCCGGCAGCGGCGTTCGGAACTGGCGTTCAGCGACCACGACGGCCAGGTTCGGTTGGTGTACCGCGACAACGGCGATCATCGGACGGATATCGAAGAGGTTTACCGGCAAGTGCTGCGCAGTGCCCAGCGCCGCGTCGTGATCGCCAATGCCTACTTTTTCCCGGGTTACCGCTTGCTGCGCGAGATCCGCAACGCCGCGCGTCGTGGCGTCGACGTGCGCCTGATTCTGCAGGGGCAACCGGACATGATGGTGGCCAAACTGGCCGCGCGCATGACTTACGACTATCTGCTCAAGTCCGGCGTGCAGATCTACGAATATTGCGAACGCCCGCTGCACGGCAAAGTCGCGCTGGTGGATGAGGACTGGAGCACCGTCGGCTCGAGCAATCTCGACCCGTTGAGCCTGTCCATGAACCTGGAAGCCAACGTGTTGATCCGCGACCGCGCCTTCAATCAGGACCTGTTCGACCGGCTTGAGGTGCTGAGCAATAACCACTGCAAAGCCATGTCAGTGGAAAAGTCCCCGCGCGGACGGATCTGGCACATGACCGTCGGCTTTCTGGTGTTTCACTTCCTGCGCCATTTCCCGGCGTGGGCTGGTTGGTTACCGGCGCACAAGCCGCGCCTGAAACCCTTCACCCATTCAGCCGAGAGCGCTAACCATGAATAACGTTGAAGCGCACTCGGCAACCAACGCTGACAGCCCGGCGCCAGCCCCGGTCAAAAAAAACCGCTGGAGCCGCTGGAAAAAACCGCTGACGATGCTGTTTTTCCTGGCGCTGATCGTGTTGTTCACGATGCTCGCCCAGCGCATCGAATGGAACGAAGTTTTCGACACCCTGGCCGATTTCAAGGTGCGCACGCTGATCATTGCGTCCTGCCTGACGCTGGTGAGTTTTCTGGTCTACGCCTGCTTCGACCTGATCGGCCGCACCTACATCCGCCAGGACCTGACCTGGAAACAGATCCTGCCGGTGGGGATCATCAGCTACGCCTTCAACCTCAACCTGAGCGCGTGGGTCGGCGGCATCGCCATGCGTTATCGCCTGTATTCGCGACTCGGGGTGAGCAAAAGCAACATCGCGAAAATCCTCGGGTTGAGCCTGGCGACCAATTGGTTCGGCTACATGGTGATTGCGGGCGCGGTGTTCAGCAGCGGACTGGTCAGAATGCCCCCGGGCTGGAAACTCAGCAGCGGCGCCTTGCAAGCTGTAGGCGTGTTGTTGCTGCTGGTGAGCGCGGGGTATCTGGCGGCGTGCCGGTTCTCCAAGCGTCGGGAATGGGCGATACGCGGCGTGGAAATCAACCTGCCCTCGCTGCGCATGGCGGTGCTGCAACTGGCCCTCGGGGCGCTGAACTGGTCGCTAATGGCGGCGGTGATCTTCACGTTGCTGCCGAGCAAGCTGGATTATCCGTTGGTGCTGGGCGTGTTGCTGATCAGTGCGATTGCCGGGGTGATTACCCACATTCCTGCCGGGCTTGGGGTGTTGGAGGCGGTGTTTGTGGCGTTGCTGCAGCATGAGGCGTCGCGGGGGAGCCTGGTGGCGGGTTTGCTGGCGTATCGGGCGATCTATTTCATCTTGCCGTTGTTGATTACGTTGGTGATGTATCTGGTGGTGGAGGCCAAGGCGAAGTCGCTGCGAATTGCTAAAAAGCCCAAAGAGACAGGTTGATTTCGAGGACGCCATCGCGGGCAAGCCTCGCTCCTACAGGTTGGGCGTCGACCACAATATTGCGACACCCATAAATCCGTAGGAGCGAGGCTTGCCCGCGAAGAATTCAACGCCGATCTCATTTCGATTGAATAATGCTCAACCGCTCACCCACCACCATCTCGGTAATCCAGTCCACCAGGATCGACGTATACGCCTGCTGTGAAACCGGCTCGCTCAACGCGTGATCGGCACCGTCGATAATCCGGTGCGTCAGCGAATGCGTCTGCTGGCACGCGGCGCGGTAGCTCATGATCGTTGCGTGCGGCACGAAGTCGTCGGTCTCTGACTCCACGAGCAGCACATCCCCAGTGAATTGCGAGCAGGCATGCAAGGCGCGATTGCTGTCGGCGCGCACCAGCGTGTTGCGGTAATCGCGCAAATCCGCCTTGTCCAATTCACGCTTGGGCGTATGCCATTCATCGTCGCGATACAGCGCAGGCACTCGCAGCGCCAGCCAGCGCACCGGGCGCAACGACGTCAGGATCGAGGCCAGATAACCGCCATAGCTGGTGCCGACCACCGCAATGGCGGAAGTGTCGAGCGCAGGATGGGCGAGCAAGCGGTCGTACGCCGCAAGCAAGTCACGCAGGTTGTCTTCGCGCGTGACGCGAGTGAGTGGAATGCCGGTGCCGCCGGTGTGTCCGCGCAAATCGAACGTCAGGCACACGCACCCCAGGCCGGCGATGCCTTTGGCCCGTTCCAGGTCCCGCTCCTGGCTGCCGCCCCAACCGTGCACAAACAACACGCCGGGGACTTTCGATTTGGGGCTCAGAAATGTCCCGCTCATCTGTTCATCGTCGATGTCGATCTGAATGGTTTCGCTTCTAGCCGTCATAGGATTTGACCGTTACGTACTTGAGAAGAAAGTCACTGTTTTCCGCCGGCCCGCGATACACCTCGATGGCGTCCGCCGGCAGCGGTTGGTCGATGTAGGTTTCCACCGACGACACGCGAATCGCGCGCATCCCCGGGTCGTTGACGAAGCTCTGCAACGCGGCCACTTCGGCACTGCTGGCGCCGCCCATGCGCCAGGACTGTTCGAGCACACCGCTGCGCTGTTTGCCGTTACTGTCCAGGCCTTGGGCGATGTCATAGTTGCGGCGCGAGGCGTAGAAACCGGGGTAGGCCTCGTCTGCTGCACTGTCGAACACTTGCGCTTGCTGGATTGCCAGGCGCACATCGTCGGGCAGGTCCAGTTTCAGCAAGTCTTCGTAATCCCCCTGCACCACCAACAGATTGGAACCTCCATAAACCTGCTCGCCCCGACCGTCTTCGGTCAAGTATTGATCGCCGCAATAACTCAGCACCCTGCCGCCGATAAAGCTCTGGCCGACGCTGTGGGTGATCACTTGGTCGAGATCCTGCTCGAGCACCACGCCTTCGCTGAACAGTGCCTTGGCATCGGGGCGCGCCAGCACCTCATCGAACTGGTCGAGGCTTTTGATCACTTCCTGGCCACGTCCGGCGCAGGCATGAATCGGCTTGATACGGATGGGACCTGCATAGAGCAAATGCTCCGCCGCCGGTCGCGCATCGTCGAACGAGAACACGCTGAGGCCATCGAGCACCACGCTGCGTACGCGTTCGGAAAACAACGGAGACCAGCCTTCCGGGGCCTGCGCATTTTTGTTGCGCAACCCGTGGCTGATGGCTTTGGTGCAGATGAAATCGTGGTCGACGTAGCCGCCCCACATATCCTCCGGCCCCGTGACGCCCAATGCCCGGGCGGCAGCGGCGCCGACCAGGGTCTGGGTCGGCAAGAGATAAAGGTCCCGGCCGTTGTGAAGTTCGGGGTCGTAACTGCCACCGAACTTGAGCCCGAGGATTTGAGCCAGCCAACGCGCCAGCGCGCGATTGGTTTCGACTTCGTGCTGGGGCGCCTCGGGGCGGACCGAGTGGGCGATTACCAGTTTTTTTCGGCTTGTTGGGGTCATGCGTCCCCCTTCAATCGGCGTTTGATGAATGTAGTTGAAGGGGTGCAGAGATCAAGCCAAGGGCGGTTTGAGTGAAACGGGTTTCAAATCAGCCGGCTGCGAAAACAGTGATATCACCAGGCCTGCTTTATTCTGCACGACGAAGGTTCAAACTCCTGCATTTTGCACGACTGACACAAATCCAATGTGGGAGCGGGCTTGCTCGCGAAAGCGGAGTGTCAGCCTGCATCAATGTCGACTGACACTCCGCTTTCGCGAGCAAGCCCGCTCCCACAGGGAGTCCATGTTGATGCGACTAGCGCGTCGCGGCGGCACCCGGCATCACGCCAAACCGCGACCGGTAATCACTTGGCGCCAGCCCGGTGATTTTCTTGAAAGTCGCCCGGAACGCCCCCGGGTCTTGATACCCCACGGTCCATGCGATGTGATCGATGGTGCCGTTGGTGAATTCGAGCATTTCCCGCGCCTTGCCGACTCGCAGGTGCTGGCAGTATTCGGTGGGTTTCAACCCGGTGGCCGCGCGGAAGCGGCGCAGGAACGTGCGTTCTTCCAGCCCCGCCCGCTCGGCCATCGCGGTCAACGATACATCGGTGGCGCCGGTGCTTTGCAGCCAGTGCTGAACCTTGAGAATCGACGCGTCGCCATGGCTGAGAATCGGTGAAAAATTGCTGCCGCATTCACTCGCGCTGTCGCTGTGCTCCACCACCAGGAAACGCGCGGTGCCGGTGGCGATGCTCGGGCCGAGCAGACGGTCTACCAGGCGCAGCCCCAGCTCGGACCAGGCCATCAGCCCGGCGGTGGTGATCAGATCGCCGTCGTCGACAATGGGCGTGTCGGCCTTGAGCTTGATGGCCGGATAACGCTCGGCGAAGGTCTTGGCCGAGGTCCAGTGGGTGGTGGCGCTGCGGCCGTCGAGCAAGCCGCTTTCCGCCAGCAGAATCGAGCCCACGCAGACGCCACCGAGGGTCGCGCCCTGGGCATGTTGCTGACGCATCCAGTGGATCAACGCCTGGGGTGCCTGGCCTTCGGAAAATCCGGCAATAGACGGCGGAATCAACACCGCCAACAAAGCGCGGTCGGGGCCGGGATGGCTGTCGTAGACCCGCTCGGGTGCCTGATCACCCTTGACCTGCCAATGACTGACCCGCAGCACCGGCAACTGCGCGGCCTGATGCTCGGCGGCGATCCGGTTGGCCACGCCGAACAGGTCGGTCAACCCGTGCACCGCCGCCATCTGCGCGCCGGGATAAATCAGCACGCCGAGTTCGGCGATTGCCCTTTGTGCATCCATTGTCAGTTTTCCCCCTTCTATTGTCGGTGCGGCCAATCCCCGGTCGGCCTGCCAGGGCCAATACTTCGTTCCACATCCAACACACACATTTCGAGGAAACAGCCATGGCCAAGCAAGCACTCATCGTAGTCGATATCCAAAACGACTACTTCCCCCAAGGCAAGTGGCCGCTGGTCGGCGCCGATGCTGCAGCCGACAACGCCGTCCGTTTGCTCAAGGCCTTTCGCGATGCCGGTGATTCGGTGGTGCACATCCGTCACGAATTCACCTCCGAAGAAGCTCCGTTCTTCACCCCGGGCTCCGAAGGCGCGAAGCTGCACCCCAAAGTCCTCAACCGCGCCGACGAGCCGGTGGTGCTCAAGCACTTCGTCAACTCGTTCCGTGAAACCGAACTGAAGTCGATCCTCGACGAGCAAGGCATCAAGGAACTGGTGGTTGTCGGCAGCATGAGCCACATGTGCGTCGATGGCATCACTCGCGCCGCGGCTGATTTCGGCTACACCGTCACCGTGATCCACGACGCCTGTGCCTCACGCGACCTGGAGTTCAACGGCGTCACGGTGCCCGCCGCCCACGTCCACGCCGCGTTCATGTCGGCCCTGGGTTTCGCCTATGCGAGCGTGATTTCCACCGACGAATTCCTGGCGGCCAGCCGCTAACTTTCTAACTTATTGATCAACTTCCAAAAAGGGCCCGCCGCGTTTGAACGCTGCAGGCCCTTTTTGCTGTCCGAAAAAAGTAATGCAAAAAATCTCACGCGTGAGCTATTGAGAGTGGCAAAAATTGCCTGTAGTGTTTCCCACGCGTGAGTTTTTCACATCGAGGTCAGCCCCATGAAAAGCAGCTCTCCATCGAGCCCCCCAACCGGGCCCGAGACCGATCCAGCAAGCCGCAAGGGAGAGCGCGCGAAACCGTCCGCGAAAAAACCATCGAGCTTTTACATGAAGCAGATGCGCGCGGGCCTGGGTGCCGCCGGTTATGTGAAACACGAGACTTGGGTGCTTCCCGAAAACCGAAGCCTGCTCAAGCAGATGGAGAAACAGCTTCGCCAACCGATTCTGGCTGGCTCATTCATGTCGGAGAATTACATGAGCGCAGGTACAAACTGGAACATCGATCGCCTCTTCAGCGCCCTTCAGGCCCTGGACGAAGTGGTTTCGAACGACATTACGCTTTCTCTCGTTCAAGGTTCCGAATCCAGCATCAAGCTGGAAATGAACGATTTCGGTGGCTTGCCGATTTACATCGCAGTGGTGGGTGAACAGATCATCGTCGATACCGTTCTGGTCGACGTCGAGTCCATCAACGACGTACCGGCCTTCAACGACGCCGTGCTGCGCAGCCGGGAGATGTTCCCGCTGTCCTCGATCGGCATCGAGTCCATGCCGAACGGGCAGATTGTCTACAACATGTTTGGCGCCCTGAGCTCCGACTCCAGCCTGACGAACATCGTGACCGAGGTAAAAACCCTCGTCGACAACGTCCAGCGCGCCAGCGAAGCCTTCGAACGTTTCTTCAATTAATTATTCGGTAACAGGAAATATCCAATGACTCAGTCCATCTGGAGCAAATTGTTCACCGCGCTGCGTGGCGGTGCCAACGAAGTCGGCGAATCGATCGTCGACCAACAGGCCCTGCGCATCCTCGACCAGGAAATCCGCGATGCGGACAGCGCCCTGGCCAACGCCAAGCGTGAACTGGTCACCATCATGGCCAAGCACAAACTGTCGGCTGATCGCGTCAGCGAGTACAACGCCAAGATCAAGGACCTGGAATCCAAGGCCCTGGCCGCGATTCAGGCCAACCGTGAAGACCTGGCACTGGAAGTGGCCGAAGCCATTTCGACCCTGACCAATGAGCTGGACGTCGAGCAGAAGCAGGCCACCGAGTTCGGCGGTTACGCGGACAACATGCGCAAAGACATAACCAAGGCTGAAAACCGCATCAAAAGCCTGCGCCAGCAAGTGGACATGGCCAAGGCGCGCGAAAGCGTACAGAAAGCCCAGGTCAGCGCGTCTATCGCCAGTGGCGGCGCCAACGGCAAGCTGGAAACCGCCGTCGGTACGCTGAACCGTCTGCAGGCCAAGCAGCAGCAACGCGCGGCTGAACTGGAAGCTCAGGACCAACTGGCCGATGCGTCGACCGGTACCGACCTGGAACGCAAACTGCGCGACGCCGGCATCACGCCGAACGAAGGCAGCGCCAATGCGATTCTGGAACGCCTGAAGCAAAAATCGGCTGAGTAACTTTGCCGGACGCATAACCTGTGGGAGCGGGCTTGCTCGCGAAGGCGGCGTGTCAGGCAACATTTATGTCGACTGACACTCCCTCTTCGCGAGCAAGCCCGCTCCCACATGGATCGGCGCTGATTCATTGCCCTTCTTTTTTACGTCGAGGACAAGGATGGATGCCCTGAAGGGTTTCAAGACAATCGCAGGCCTGGCCCTCTTCATGGTCGCGTTGCAACTGGTCAACGTCGCGACCGGCTACAGCCTCATGGCCTTCGGCCTGGTCCCGAGAACCGTGCACGGTCTGTTCGGCATCATCACCTCGCCTTTTCTGCACGCGTCCTTTGCGCACCTGAGCGCGAACCTGATTGCCTTTTTGATACTGGGCACCCTGGTCATCATCGAAGGACTCAACCGGTTCATTGCGGTCAGCGCGATCATTATTCTGCTGGGCGGCGCGCTGGTCTGGCTGTTCGGTTTTGCAGGTGTACACATCGGCGCCAGCGGCTGGGTATTCGGGTTGTGGGCCTACCTATTGGCACGCGCGTGGTTCCAGAGGAGCTGGGGCAATCTGATCACGGCCTGTGTCGTGGCCCTTCTCTATGGCGGCATGATTTTCGGATTCCTTCCGCGTCAGGGGGTTTCCTTCGAAGGTCATCTGTTTGGTGCGTTCGCCGGATTTATTGCAGCCAAGGTACTTTTCTCTGCGCCGCGCAGCAGGTTTAATGCCGCCGGATAAACGCAAGAAGCAGCGGCGATCAGATCGCTGCAATGAGTACCCACGGAGTCAGGGACGAAATGTCGATTTTCCTTTTATTGCGCATGTACGCCTCGTCCCTCTTCCACCGCTTTGGCTGGGCCGGTCTGGTCGTTGCCTTGGGCGTCCACTTGTTCACGGCTTACGTGGGCCTGGTGCTTCTGGGCGAACAACACCTCACCGCCCCCGCGACGTTTACTTACTTCTATCTGACCACCACACTCACCGTCGGCTATGGCGATCTCGCGCCGCAGACAGCGGCGGGACGGATTTTCGTGGCCACCTGGGTCATGCTCGGGGGCATTGCGCTGCTGACGGCAGCCATCGGCAAAACCACCAGCAGCGTCATCGATGCATGGAGAAAAGGCATGAAGGGCAAAGGCGATTTCACCGGTCAGGTCGGCCACACGGTTCTCATCGGCTGGGAAGGCGCGTCCAGCGAACGGGTCATTGAATTGCTGCTTCAGGACGAAACCTCGAACGACAACCTGATCGTCATCTGCGATTGCACCCTTGAAGAAAACCCGATGCCGGGCAAAGCCAGCTTCATCAAAGGTGAAAGCCTCTCTTCTGTGGCGTTGTTGTTGCGCGCTGGCGTTCCCGGTGCCGAACGGGTTCTGGTGCGAACCCATTCAGACGACCTGACCCTGGCCACCGTGCTGGCGGTCAATCAACTGAAGCCTGTCGGGCATGTGGTCGCCCATTTCAATGACAGTGAAATCGCCGCACTCGCCAGCGCCTACGCGCCCAGCCTGGAATGCACCTCCAGCATGGCCATCGAGATGCTGGTGCGCGCTTCTCAGGATCCGGGCTCGTCAGTGGTCATCAACGAACTGCTGTGCGTCGGCCAAGGCGCCACCCAATACCTGATGAAACTGCCCGAGGCGTTCGAAGCCACCTTCGGCGATCTGTACTCCCGAATGAAAGAACACCACAACGCCACGCTCATCGGCTATCGCGCCAAAGGTGCCACACAACCGTCGATCAACCCGCCCAGCGCCACACGCGTTGAGGGCGGCGAACTCTTCTACATCGCCTCCACTCGCCTCAAGGAAATCTCCAATGGGTTGGTTTAAACAGTTGATGGGGCTTGAGGCCCCGAACGCGACGCCAGAGTCGAAATGGACCGCCAACGAAACCCCGCCACCAGCCACCGGCCCATTGGGTCTCGGATTGGGCAAGGGCGTGATGTTCGACACCTCCCTGAGATTGTTGCTCGACGGCAACACCACGGTGACCATCCCGGGTTCCCAGCAGATCTGGAGCAACGGCACCATCGATCTCGGGCAATCGACCTGGCTGTCGCGCTATTACATGAACGACGAAGACTACTGGCTGCAGGTGCACACCACCGGCGAAATTGCCGGGCAGGTTGAGTCGGTGATCCTGTTCAACTATCTCAGCTACATCACCATCAGCAGTGAAGCCGAACTGCGCCGATTGGCCGGTCCGCAAAGCCTGATCGGGCTGCCGACCTACACCCATAACGGCGTCGAATACACCCGCGAATGGGGCACCGAGAATGCCCAGACAGAATTGGTGGCGTTGAGTGAACAGCTGAAAAATCCGGACGAGTCCTACGGCATCGAGCACCGTTCCATGCTCTACGCCCGCGAAACCGGCCTGACCGATCGCCGGGAATTCCTGCTGTTTTCCGTCGAAGAAGACGCCGAAGGCACCATCAGCTTGAGTACGTCGCTGGGCATCTCGCTGTACACAACCGACCTGAATACGTTCTAAAAAGGAAGAAGTCCATGCTAGAAGCACTCTCCATCTCCCTGAACAAAGCCGCCGTGTTCGGGTTTGTTTCGTACATCCTCGGCGCCGCCGTGCTGTTCGCGCTGTTCCAGTTCATCTACACCCGCATCACCCCGCACAAGGAATTCGAACTGATCCGTTCGGGCAACGTGGCCGCCGCCATCGCCCTGGGCGGCGCCATCATCGGTTTCGCCATTCCAGCGAGCAACGTGATTGCGTACTCGATCAGCATCCTCGACTTCGTTGTCTGGGCAGTCATCGCAGCCCTCGTTCAACTGCTGGCATTCATGGTGACCAGCCTGGTGCTCAAAGGCACTTCGGAGCGCATCAAGAAAGGTGAAATCGCGGCCGGCATCTACGTCGCAGCCGTGGCCATCAGCGTCGGCATGCTGAACGCCGCGTGCATGACTCCTTCCCAGAACTGATTGCGCCCGGAGCTCCCGATGAAACGAAGCAAGTACGTTCAGCTTTCGCTGGCAGCGTCGGTCGCCATGGCGATATCCGGCTGCGGGCCGACGGAAAAAACCTACGCGGTGCAGAAGAAGTACAACTTCCAGTCCGTTCAACAGTGTGCCGATGAAAAGCTTCCGGTTGACGTCTGCTCGGACGCCTACATGACCGCCATGGCCGAACATCGCCGCATTGCGCCGGTGTACGACAGCCAGGCCGATTGCGATGCCGACTTTGTCGCCGACTGGTGCCAGCAGGATTCCGCCGGCAAGTTCATCCCCAAGCTCGGCGGTTTCGAACTGACCGCCGATGGCCAGGTGACGCAATCCCAGGTGGACGCGGCCAAGGCGCAATTACCCGCCTCGGAAACGGCGAACACGGGTGGCTCGGGCTTCTCCACCAGCAGCCTGCTGACCGGCCTGCTGATCGGCAACATGCTGAGCAGCAACCGCAACAGCTATTACTCGGAGCCGGTGTACCGCTATCGCGATGATCGCGGCAGCTACTCGAACTCGACGCTCAGCCAGCGGATTGCCAAGGGCTCGACCTTTACCAAGTCCAATCAGGCGCGGTACGGCAGCAGCAACTACGCCGACTCGGTCCGTTCTTCTACCAGCAAGCCGGTTTCCGTCGCCTCGTCCACCTCCCGTGGCGGCTTCGGCAGCAAGGCCAGCGCACGCAGCGGCTGGGGCGGCGGCGGATCGAGCAGTTAAGGAAACCGGGCCATGAAGAAGATCCAATGCGCAGAACGTCCTGACTGGAAACAGACGGCCGAGAATCTCGGTTTCCTGTTCCACACCATCGACAACGAACCTTACTGGGACGAGAGCGCGTATTACCAGTTCTCGCTCAAGCAGATCGAGAACGACCTCGAAGACCCGACCACCGAGATCCATGAGATGTGCATGGATCTGGTCGCCCGCGTGGTGCAAAGCGAGGAGTTGCTGGAGCGCCTGAGCATTCCTGTGCCATTCTTCGATATGGTTCGCACCTCATGGCTTGAAGGTCATCCACACCTGTACGGGCGCATGGACTTCTCCTACAACGGCACCGGTCCCGCCAAGTTGCTCGAACTCAATTACGACACGCCGACCAGCCTGTATGAGGCCGCGGCGTTTCAGTGGGGCTGGCTGGAGCAATGCATCGAACGCGGTGTGCTGCCCAAGCATGCCGACCAGTTCAACAGCATCGACACCAAACTGCATCAGGCCTTCGCTCAATTGCAGCTCAAGCAGCCCTTCTACTTCGCCTCGATGAAAGACTCGGTCGAAGACAAGGGCACCACCGACTACCTGCGGCTGGTGGCGGAAAAGGTCGGCATCGAATCACGCCACATCGACATCGAAGACATCGGCCTGACCAGCGACGGACGTTTCGTCGACCTCGAGGATCGCTGGATTCCTCACCTGTTCAAGCTGCACGCCTGGGAGTTCATCTTCCACGAGCCCTTTGGTGCAGCGATTGCCCAGAGTGATACGCAGTTTTTCGAGCCGGCGTGGAAATCCATCATCTCCAACAAAGGCATCCTGCCGCTGTTGTGGGAATTCAATAAAGGTCACCCGAACCTGCTCGCGGCCCACCTCGATACCGATCCGGGCAAAGCCGTGCCGAAAGGCTGGGTGCGCAAGCCGTTCTTCTCGCGGGAAGGTGCCAATATCGAGTTGCAAACCGCAGACGGTCTGATCGTAAAAGAGGATGGGCCCTACACCGACGCGCCGTTTATCCTTCAGGAGTTCGCGCCGCTGCCGCAGTTTGGTGACAGCTATACGTTGATCGGTTCCTGGGTGATTGGCGATCAGGCCGCCGGCATTGGCGTGCGGGAAGACAACAGTTTGATTACCAAGGACTCGAGCCGGTTCTTGCCGCATCTGATACTCGACTGACCACTAAAAAAGGCCCGTTGGGGACATATCGCAAGACGCTCGCAAGACTTACGGCTGAAATGCCGGATAATGGCGGCCATTCGTCTAGCCGCTATTCTGGTAATCCCCCATGGAAATCAAGGTCAACTTTCTCGACAACCTTCGACTTGAAGCCAAGTTCGATGACTTCACGGTGGTGGCCGATCAACCTATCCGCTACAAGGGCGATGGCTCGGCACCGGGTCCGTTCGACTACTTCCTGGCCTCGTCGGCGTTGTGCGCTGCGTACTTTGTGAAGCTGTATTGCAGCACGCGCAATATCCCGACGGATAACATTCGGCTGTCGCAGAACAACATTGTTGACCCCGAAAACCGCTACAACCAGATTTTCAAGATCCAGGTCGAGTTGCCGGCGGACATCTCGGACAAGGACCGCCAGGGCATCCTGCGTTCCATTGACCGTTGCACCGTGAAAAAAGTGGTGCAGGCCGGGCCTGAGTTTGTAATCGAAGAAGTGGACAACCTCGACGCCGATGCCCAGGCATTGCTGATGCCTGCTTCCAGTTCAGAGGCGAGCACTTACATCGCGGGCAAGGATCTTCCGCTCGAGCAAACCATCGCCAATATGTCGGCCATTCTGGCGGACCTGGGCATGAAGATTGAAATCGCCTCGTGGCGCAATATCGTGCCCAACGTCTGGTCGCTGCATATCCGCGATGCGCACTCGCCGATGTGCTTTACCAACGGCAAGGGTGCGACCAAGGAAAGCGCTCTGGCGTCGGCGTTGGGCGAGTTTATCGAGCGACTCAACTGCAACTTCTTCTACAACGATCAGTTCTGGGGCGAAGACATCGCCAATGCGGCGTTTGTGCATTACCCGGACGAACGCTGGTTCAAGCCTGGCCGTAAAGATGAACTGCCGACGGAAATTCTCGACGCGTACTGCCTGAAGATTTACAACCGCGACGGCGAGTTGCGCGGTTCCCATCTGATCGACACCAACTCGGGCAATGAAGAACGCGGCATCTGCTCGCTGCCCTTCGTGCGCCAGTCCGACGGCGAGGTGGTTTATTTCCCGTCCAACCTGATCGAAAACCTGTTCCTGAGCAACGGCATGAGTGCCGGTAACACGCTGGCCGAAGCCCAGGTGCAATGCCTGTCGGAGATCTTCGAGCGCGCGGTCAAACGCGAAATCATCGAAGGTGAATTTGCACTGCCGGACGTGCCGGCCGATGTGCTGGCGAAGTACCCCGGGATACTGGCCGGTATTCAGGCGCTGGAAGAACAGGGTTTCCCCGTGCTGGTGAAGGATGCGTCCCTGGGCGGTGAATTCCCGGTGATGTGCGTCACGTTGATGAACCCGCGTACCGGCGGTGTGTTCGCCTCGTTCGGCGCGCACCCGAGCCTGGAAGTGGCGCTGGAACGCAGCCTGACCGAACTGCTTCAGGGCCGCAGCTTCGAAGGTCTCAACGACTTGCCACAACCGACGTTTGAAGGCCATGCGGTGACCGAGCCGAATAACTTCGTCGAGCACTTCATCGACTCCAGCGGCGTGGTGTCGTGGCGCTTCTTCAGCTCCCAGTCCGATTACGAATTCGTCGAGTGGGACTTCTCCGGCCACGGTGAAAACTCGAACACCGACGAAGCCGCAACGCTGTTCGGCATTCTCGAGAGCATGGGCAAAGAAGCGTATATGGCGGTGTATGAGCACATTGGTGCAACCGCCTGCCGCATCTTGGTGCCGGACTATTCGGAAATCTATCCTGCGGACGATCTGATCTGGGATAACACCAACAAAGCGCTGTTCTTCCGCGCCGACATCCTGAACCTGCATCGCCTGGACGAAGAGGAGCTGCAAGGGCTGGTTGAGCGCCTGGTGGAAAGCGAGCTGGACGACTACACCGACATCACCTCCTTGATCGGCATCGAATTTGACGACAACACGGCCTGGGGTCAGCTGACGATCCTGGAGTTGAAACTGCTGATTTATCTCGCCTTGCAGCAATATGAAGAAGCGAAAGAGGCGGTGGAAATGTTCCTCCAGTACAACGACAACACGGTTGAGCGCGGCTTGTTCTACCAGGCCGTCAATGTGGTGCTGGAGATGAAGCTGGACGAAGACCTGGAACTGGAAGACTACGAAGCCAATTTCCGCCGGATGTTCGGCAACGAGCGTACGGATGCAGCGATCGGCTCAGTGGACGGCAGCGTGCGTTTCCATGGCTTGACGCCGACCAGCATGAAACTGGAGGGGCTCGACAGGCACCTGCGCCTGATCGAGAGCTACAAAAAGCTGCATACGGCGCGGGCCAACGTCACGACGGCATCCCGTTAACAGCGCCCACAAAAAAAGCGAAGCCGGGTTAATGGCTTCGCTTTTTTTTTGTGTCACTTATCGAGCATCTGCTTCTTAGAACGGGATATCGTCATCAAAGCTGTCGAAATCCGGAGCCGGTTGCGGAGCTGCCTGCTGTGGAGCTGGAGCCTGACGCGACTGTTGCGGTGCCGACTGCTGCGGACGCGGAGCCTGCTGGCGTGGAGCTGGGGCGGACTGCTGGTAGTTGTTGCCCCCGCCTTGTTGGTCGCCCTGTTGTGGACGGCCGCCGAGCAGTTGCATGGTGCCTTGCATGTCGACCACGATTTCAGTGGTGTAACGCTTGATACCGTCTTTTTCCCACTCGCGGGTCTGCAGCTTGCCTTCGATGTACACCTGCGAACCTTTACGCAGGTATTCGCCGGCAATTTCGGCAACCTTGCCGAACATCGACACACGGTGCCATTCGGTCTTCTCGACCTTCTGACCGGTTTGCTTGTCGGTCCACTGTTCGCTGGTCGCCAGACTCAGGTTGGTCACGGCGTTACCGTTAGGCAAGTAGCGAACTTCGGGATCCTGGCCGCAAGTGCCGACCAATATGACTTTGTTAACCCCACGGGCCATAACGTTCTCCTAGGCTACGCACGCTGCCTCGGGCGGGTTGTTCACCAGGCGCTCGAGGGTGGTGCGATCCAATAGTTCTGTGTCCAATTTGATGTAAATCGCCGCTTCATCAGCAACGATCACCGCATCTGTTACCCCTACGACGGCCTTCAGGCGCTCAACCAGACCCGCTTCGCGGATGGCCTCGGGCGACAACGGCAAGCGCAGGCTCGTGACATAAGGTGGTTCGCGCATGGTAACAGCAAAGGCCAGCCAGAGGGCAGCCAGGCCGGCGCATCCGAGGAATACAACCGACAAACCGCCGTGCTGAAACATCCAGCCGCCGAGGATCCCGCCCAGCGCCGAACCGAGGAACTGGCTGGTGGAATAAACCCCCATCGCCGTGCCTTTGCCGCCTGCCGGCGAAACCTTGCTGATCAGCGATGGCAACGAAGCTTCCAGCAAATTGAACGCGGTAAAGAACACCACCGTGCCAATCACCAGAGCCCGCAGGCTATCGCCGAACTGCCAGAAGAATAGCTCAGTGAGCATCAGCGTCAGCACCGCGCCCAATAAAACTCGTTTCATTTTGCGTTTCTTCTCGCCGTAGATAATGAACGGGATCATGGCGAAGAAGGAGATCAGCAGCGCGGTCAAGTAGACCCACCAGTGCTGTTCTTTAGGCAGCCCGGCTTTTTCGACCAGGGCCAGGGGCAAGGCAACGAAGCTCGACATCAACATCGCGTGCAACACAAAAATGCCCAGGTCCAGGCGCAACAGGTCCGGATGCTTGAGCGTCGGCATCAGCGCCGAACGCGCGACGCCGGATTCACGGTGCTGCAACGGGCCAGTGGAGCGCGGCACCATGAACATGACGATCACGATGCCGAACAGCGCCATGCCGCCCGTGGCGAGGAACAACCCGGACAGGCCAAAGGCGCGGGTCAGCAACGGCCCTACCACCATCGCGACAGCGAACGACAGACCGATCGTCATGCCGATCATGGCCATGGCTTTGGTCCGATGCTGTTCGCGGGTCAGGTCTGACAGCAACGCCATCACCGCCGCGGAAATCGCCCCGGCGCCTTGCAGGATGCGTCCGGCGATGACGCCCCAGATCGAATCGGCATTGGCCGCCAGCACGCTGCCGAGGGCGAAGATGATCAGCCCGAGATAGATCACCGGACGGCGGCCGATGCGGTCGGAAATGAAGCCGAAAGGAATCTGGAAGATCGCCTGGGTCAGGCCGTAAGCGCCGATCGCCAGTCCGATGAGGGCTGGGGTCGCTCCTGCCAGATCCATCCCATAGGTCGCCAGTACCGGCAACACCATGAACATGCCAAGCATACGGAAGGCGAACACCAGGGCCAGACCGCTTGCTGCGCGTGTCTCACTGCCACTCATGCGTTCGCTGTGGGGATCGTGCATGGAAAAACCTCATGTGAACCGGCGGCGATTCTACCAGTCCCATCGATTGACGGGGTATATCGCGACGCTTTGACGCGCTCCGCTGACAGACTCTTCATGTAAGACACAAATCCGCTCGTTTGATAGTGTGCATCCATCCAGTATTTGGCCGTATACTCCTACGTTTTCGACGCCCGCCAAGCGAGGCCACTTTGGACAAGATCCTGATTCGTGGGGCCCGAACCCACAACCTGAAGAACATCGACCTGACCCTGCCACGGGACAAACTGATCGTCATCACCGGCCTGTCCGGATCCGGCAAATCGTCCCTGGCGTTCGACACGCTGTACGCCGAAGGCCAGCGCCGCTACGTCGAATCGCTGTCGGCCTATGCCCGGCAGTTTTTGTCGATGATGGAAAAACCTGACGTCGACACCATCGAAGGTTTGTCGCCAGCCATTTCCATCGAACAGAAGTCGACCTCGCACAACCCGCGCTCGACGGTCGGCACCATCACCGAAATCTACGACTACCTGCGCCTGCTTTATGCACGCGTGGGTATTCCGCGCTGCCCGGACCACGATATTCCGCTGGAAGCGCAGACCGTCAGCCAGATGGTCGACCTGGTCCTCGCCCAACCGGAAGGCAGCAAGCTTATGCTGTTAGCGCCGGTGATTCGCGAGCGCAAAGGCGAGCATCTGTCGGTCTTCGAAGAACTGCGCGCCCAGGGTTTTGTCCGGGCGCGGGTCAACGGCCGGCTCTGCGAGCTGGACGAGTTGCCGAAGCTGGATAAACAGAAGAAGCACTCGATCGATGTGGTGGTCGACCGCTTCAAGGTCCGCGCCGATCTGCAACAGCGCCTGGCCGAGTCGTTCGAGACCGCGCTGAAGCTGGCCGACGGCATTGCCTTGGTCGCGCCGATGGACGACGAGCCCGGCGAAGAAATCATCTTCTCCGCGCGCTTCGCCTGCCCGATCTGCGGCCATGCCATCAGCGAGCTGGAACCCAAGCTGTTTTCCTTCAACAACCCGGCGGGCGCTTGCCCGACGTGCGATGGTCTGGGCGTGAAGCAGTTCTTCGACATCAAACGTCTGGTGAACGGCGAGCTGACATTGGCCGAGGGCGCGATTCGCGGTTGGGACAGGCGTAACGTCTATTACTTCCAGATGCTCGGGTCGCTGGCCTCGCACTACAAGTTCAGCCTGGAAGTGCCGTTCAACGATCTGCCGGCCGATCAGCAGAAATTCATCCTGCACGGCAGCGGATCGCAGAACGTCGACTTCAAATACCTGAACGACCGCGGCGATATCGTCAAACGCTCGCACCCGTTCGAAGGCATCGTGCCGAACCTGGAACGCCGCTACCGCGAAACCGAGTCTGCATCGGTGCGTGAAGAGCTGGCCAAGTTCCTTAGCACCCAGCCTTGCCCGGATTGCCGTGGCACGCGTTTGCGTCGTGAGGCGCGGCACGTCTGGGTGGGCGAGAAGACGCTGCCGGCGGTGACCAATCTGCCAATTGGCGATGCTTGTGAGTATTTCGGCGTGCTGAAACTTACGGGTCGTCGCGGCGAAATTGCCGACAAGATTCTCAAGGAAATTCGCGAGCGCCTGCAGTTCCTGGTCAACGTGGGTCTCGACTATCTTTCGCTGGACCGCAGTGCCGACACGTTGTCCGGCGGTGAAGCTCAGCGGATTCGCCTGGCCAGTCAGATTGGCGCCGGCCTGGTGGGGGTTCTGTACATCCTCGATGAGCCGTCAATTGGTCTGCATCAACGTGATAACGATCGTTTGCTGGGCACGCTCAAGCACCTGCGCGATATCGGCAACACGGTGATCGTGGTCGAACACGACGAAGATGCCATTCGCCTCGCGGATTACGTGGTCGACATCGGACCGGGCGCGGGTGTCCACGGTGGGCATATCGTCGCCGAAGGTACGCCGGCCGAGGTCATGGCTCATCCTGATTCGTTGACCGGCAAGTACCTGTCGGGCCGGGTGAAGATTGCCGTTCCGGCCAAACGCACACCGCGCAACAAGAAGCTGTCGCTATCCCTCAAGGGCGCTCGCGGCAACAACTTGCGCAATGTCGACCTGGACATTCCGATTGGTCTGTTGACGTGTGTGACCGGTGTGTCCGGTTCGGGCAAGTCCACGCTGATCAACAACACGCTGTTTCCCTTGAGCGCTACGGCACTCAACGGCGCAACGACGCTTGAGGCTGCCGCTCACGACAGCATCAAGGGCCTGGAGCATCTGGATAAGGTCGTCGACATTGACCAGAGCCCGATCGGTCGTACGCCGCGCTCCAACCCGGCGACCTACACCGGGCTCTTCACGCCGATTCGTGAATTGTTCGCCGGTGTGCCGGAGTCTCGCTCCCGTGGTTACGGCCCGGGCCGCTTCTCCTTCAACGTGAAGGGTGGACGCTGCGAAGCGTGTCAGGGCGATGGCCTGATCAAGGTGGAAATGCACTTCCTGCCGGACATCTATGTCCCGTGCGACGTCTGCAAGAGCAAGCGCTACAACCGCGAAACCCTGGAGATCAAGTACAAGGGCAAGAGCATCCACGAAACCCTCGAGATGACCATCGAGGAAGCGCGGGTGTTCTTCGACGCGGTTCCGGCTCTGGCGCGCAAGCTTCAGACGTTGATGGATGTGGGTCTGTCCTACATCAAGCTGGGGCAATCGGCGACGACGCTGTCGGGAGGTGAAGCCCAGCGGGTGAAACTGTCCCGCGAGCTGTCCAAGCGCGATACCGGCAAGACCCTGTACATCCTCGACGAGCCGACCACCGGCCTACACTTCGCGGATATTCAGCAACTGCTGGACGTACTGCATCGACTGCGCGACCACGGCAACACCGTGGTGGTGATCGAGCACAACCTGGACGTAATCAAGACGGCTGACTGGCTGGTGGACCTGGGACCGGAAGGCGGCTCCAAGGGCGGACAGATCATTGCTGTCGGCACGCCAGAAGAAGTGTCGGAGATGAAGCAGTCTCACACCGGCTTCTATCTCAAGCCGTTGCTGGCCCGCGACAAGGCCTGATTCGGGCCCACGAAAAAGCCCCCGTCACTTCATCAGTGACAGGGGCTTTTTTGTATCGGGAGCAATCAGGCGTGGGATTGCAGGTAATTCTCGAGACCGATCAACTTGATCAGACCCAACTGCTTCTCGAGCCAGTAGGTGTGATCTTCTTCGGTGTCGTTCAGCTGAATGCGCAGCATCTCGCGGCTGACGTAGTCTTTGTGCTGCTCGCAGAGCGCGATGCCCTTGCAGAGTGCGGCGCGGACTTTGTATTCCAGTCGCAGGTCGGCAGCGAGCATGTCAGGCACCGTGGTGCCGACGTCGAGATCGTCCGGACGCATGCGCGGCGTGCCTTCCAGCATCAGGATACGACGCATCAGGGCATCGGCGTGCCCCGCTTCTTCTTCCATCTCGTGGTTGATTCGTTCGTAGAGCTTGGTGAATCCCCAGTCCTCATACATCCGCGAGTGAACGAAATATTGGTCACGCGCGGCCAGTTCGCCGGTCAGCAACGTGTTGAGGTAATCGATTACGTCTGGGTGGCCTTGCATCGCCCTACATCTCCCTGCTTGAAAGTCTGTAGTTTGAACCAAGCAGACTGTTTGGTCACTCTGATTGCGCGATAAAAGCGAAGATATTCTGAGAAAAGTGGTTTAAATAACGCAAAAACCGCCCAAATGAGGGCGGTTCTGCTTCTCGTTTAGACTTCGTTAAGCTGTACGTTGAGTGCCTTTGCGATTGCTTCTCCATACGCCGGGTCGGCTTTGAAGAAATGCTGCAACTGACGATCAATCACATCACTGGAAACACCGGCCATTGCGCCGGCAATGTTGTTGACCAACAGCGTTTTCTGCTCGTCATTCATGAGTCGAAACAGCGCACCGGCGTGGCTGTAGTAGTCAGTGTCTTCGCGATGATCGTAACGATCCGCCGCACCGCTCAGTGCCAAAGCCGGCTCAGCATAGCGAGGCGCTTGTTTCGGCGAATCGACGTAGCTGTTCGGCTCATAGTTCGGTGCCGCACCGCCATTGCTCCCGAACGCCATCGAACCATCGCGCTGATAGCTATTCACCGGACTGCGAGGTGCGTTCACCGGCAGCTGCTGATGGTTGGTGCCAATGCGGTAGCGGTGAGCGTCGGCGTAAGCGAACACGCGGCCCTGGAGCATGCGATCCGGCGACAGACCAACACCCGGGACCATGTTGCTCGGACCGAATGCCGCCTGCTCAACTTCGGCGAAGTAATTCTGCGGATTGCGGTTGAGCTCAAGCTCTCCGACTTCGATCAGCGGAAACTCCTTCTGCGACCAGGTTTTGGTCACATCGAACGGGTTCTCGTAGTGCGCAGCGGCCTGGGCCTCAGTCATGATCTGGATGCACACACGCCATTTCGGGAAGTCACCGCGCTCAATTGCTCCGAACAGGTCACGCTGCGCGTAATCCGGATCGGTACCGGCCAGACGTGCTGCATCTGCCGGCGCCAGGTTCTTGATCCCCTGCTGTGTCTTGTAGTGCCACTTCACCCAGTGCCGCTCGCCACTGGCGTTGATCAGGCTGTAGGTGTGGCTGCCGAAGCCGTGCATGTGACGGTAGCCGTCAGGAATGCCGCGGTCGGAGAACAAAATGGTGACCTGGTGCAGCGCCTCAGGCGAGTGCGACCAGAAGTCCCACATCATCTGCGCGCTTTTCAGGTTGCTTTGCGGCAGGCGCTTTTGGGTGTGGATAAAGTCGGGGAATTTCAGCGGATCACGGATGAAGAACACGGGCGTGTTGTTGCCGACGATGTCCCAGTTACCTTCTTCGGTGTAGAACTTCAGGGCAAAGCCACGTGGATCGCGCTCGGTATCAGCCGAACCTCGTTCGCCGCCCACCGTGGAAAACCGCAGGAACGTCGGCGTTTGTTTGCCGACAGATTCAAACAGTTTGGCGCTGGTGTATTCGGTGATGTCGCGAGTAACGGTAAACGTACCGTAAGCGCCCGAGCCTTTGGCGTGTACACGACGCTCAGGGATGTTCTCACGGTTGAAGTGGGCAAGCTTCTCGATCAGATGGAAGTCGTCGAGCAGCAGCGGGCCACGAGGGCCAGCGGAACGGGAATTCTGGTTGTCGGCGACAGGAGCGCCACTGGCGGTGGTCAGCGTTTTATTTTGACTCATGCGATCTCTTCCTCTGTCAGTCTTTAACTGCCGGCTATCGGCTGAGAGGGAGTATCGATCACGAACGTTACACTGACTAATTCATTAACTCGCGATCATCAATAGAAAATTACTAACACCCCTCCCTTTCGGAGGGTGACGATATTAATAATGGGCATGCATGAACAATCAGACATAGGTTTATTTCAGGCACAAAAAACCGGGCACTAGGCCCGGTTTTTCGTTTCAGACTGACGTCTTACTCAGCGGATACAGCTTCACCACCGGCAGGACGGTCAACCAACTCGACATACGCCATAGGCGCGTTGTCGCCAGTGCGGAAGCCGCACTTGAGGATGCGCAGGTAGCCACCCTCACGGGTAGCGTAACGCTTGCCCAGGTCGTTGAAGAGCTTACCAACGATAGCTTTCGAACGAGTACGGTCGAAAGCCAGACGGCGGTTAGCCAGGCTGTCTGTCTTGGCCAAAGTGATCAGCGGCTCAGCAACGCGACGCAGTTCTTTAGCTTTCGGCAGTGTAGTTTTGATCAGCTCGTGCTCGAACAGCGACACTGCCATGTTTTGAAACATGGCCTTGCGGTGCGAGCTAGTGCGGCTCAGGTGACGACCACTTTTACGATGACGCATGGTTCATTCCTTACCAAACACAACGTTCGGTGATTACGACGATCAGGCAGTCGCCTTGTCGTCCTTCTTAAGACTTGCAGGCGGCCAGTTGTCGAGGCGCATGCCGAGGGACAGACCGCGGGAGGCCAGAACGTCCTTGATTTCAGTCAAGGATTTCTTGCCAAGGTTCGGAGTCTTCAACAGCTCTACTTCGGTACGCTGAATCAGGTCACCGATGTAGTAGATGTTTTCCGCCTTAAGGCAGTTAGCCGAACGTACAGTCAGTTCCAGATCGTCAACCGGGCGAAGCAGGATCGGATCGATCTCGTCTTCCTGCTCAACAACCACTGGCTCACTGTCACCTTTGAGGTCGACGAACGCAGCCAACTGCTGTTGCAGAATGGTTGCAGCGCGGCGGATAGCCTCTTCAGGATCCAGAGTACCGTTGGTTTCCAGATCAATAACCAGCTTGTCCAGGTTAGTACGCTGCTCGACACGGGCGTTTTCCACCACGTATGCGATACGGCGAACCGGGCTGAACGAAGAGTCAAGCTGCAAGCGACCGATGCTGCGGCTTTCGTCTTCATCGCTCTGACGCGAGTCTGCCGGTTCATAACCACGACCACGAGCTACGGTGAGCTTCATGTTCAGGGCGCCGTTAGACGCCAGGTTAGCGATTACGTGATCGGGGTTAACGATCTCGACATCATGATCCAGCTGAATATCGGCAGCGGTAACCACCCCCGAACCCTTCTTCGACAAGGTCAGCGTAACTTCGTCACGACCGTGCAGCTTGATAGCCAGACCTTTAAGGTTCAACAGGATTTCAATTACGTCTTCCTGTACGCCTTCGATGGCGCTGTACTCATGGAGCACACCGTCAATCTCGGCCTCGACTACTGCACAGCCGGGCATTGAGGACAACAGGATGCGTCGCAGCGCGTTGCCCAGGGTGTGGCCGAAACCACGCTCGAGAGGCTCGAGAGTGATCTTGGCGCGGGTTGGACTGACAACCTGCACATCAATATGGCGGGGTGTCAGGAACTCATTTACCGAAATCTGCATGGATGCACCTATTTTCTAGCCCTTACTTGGAGTAGAGCTCGACAATCAGGCTTTCGTTGATGTCGGCGGACAGATCACTGCGAGCAGGAACGTTCTTGAAAACGCCCGACTTCTTCTCAGTGTCTACTTCTACCCATTCTACGCGGCCACGTTGGGCACACAGATCGAGAGCTTGGACAATGCGAAGTTGGTTCTTTGCTTTCTCGCGAATCGCGACCACGTCACCAGCACGAACCTGGTAGGACGGTACGTTTACGGTCTGACCGTTAACGCTGACGGATTTGTGCGATACCAGCTGACGGGATTCGGCACGAGTAGAGCCAAAACCCATACGGTATACAACGTTGTCCAGACGGCATTCGAGCAGTTGCAGCAGGTTTTCACCGGTTGCACCTTTCTTGCCAGCAGCTTCTTTGTAGTAGCCGCTGAATTGACGCTCGAGAACGCCGTAGATACGACGGACCTTCTGCTTTTCACGCAGTTGGGTGCCGTAATCGGACTGGCGACCGCGGCGTTGGCCGTGGATACCAGGTGCTGCTTCGATGTTGCACTTCGATTCGATCGCGCGCACGCCGCTCTTCAGAAAGAGATCGGTGCCTTCGCGACGAGCGAGTTTGCATTTTGGACCAATGTAACGAGCCATTCTTTACAATCTCCTGGATTACACGCGGCGCTTCTTCGGCGGACGGCACCCGTTGTGCGGGATTGGCGTCACGTCGGTGATGCTGGCGATCTTGTAGCCACAGCCGTTCAAAGCGCGGACTGCAGATTCACGACCTGGGCCTGGACCTTTGACGTTAACGTCGAGGTTTTTCAGACCGTATTCCAGCGCAGCTTGACCAGCACGTTCAGCAGCTACTTGAGCAGCAAACGGGGTGGACTTGCGGGAACCGCGGAAACCCGAACCACCGGAGGTAGCCCAGGAAAGAGCGTTGCCTTGACGGTCGGTGATGGTCACGATTGTGTTGTTAAAAGAAGCATGGATGTGGGCAATGCCATCAACCACTGTCTTTTTAACTTTTTTACGAGGACGAGCAGCAGGTTTAGCCATGATTAATTTCCTGTCGATTCGCTGGGGCGATTACTTGCGGATCGGCTTACGCGGACCTTTACGGGTACGCGCGTTAGTCTTGGTACGCTGACCGCGCACTGGAAGACCACGACGATGACGCAGACCGCGATAGCAACCGAGGTCCATCAAACGCTTGATTTTCATGTTGATTTCGCGACGCAGGTCACCTTCAGTGGTGAACTTCGCCACTTCGCCACGCAGCTGTTCAATCTGCTCGTCGCTCAGATCCTTGATCTTTGCGGCTGGGTTTACCCCAGTCACTGCACAGATCTTCTGTGCAGTAGTGCGACCAACACCATAGATGTAGGTCAGCGAGATAACAGTATGCTTGTTATCTGGAATGTTAACGCCTGCAATACGGGCCATTCAGTGGGACTCCAATTGACAGCTACCTACGCCCCGGAAGCCAAGAAATAGGGCGCGAGATAATATCGCTGTAATAACAAATAATCAACCCGGTAGCGCACTAGCTACCGGGCTTGAAGCACAATCACACTCAGCCTTGGCGCTGTTTGTGACGCGGTTCCGCGCTGCAAATTACTCGAACAACACCTTCGCGGCGAATAATCTTGCAGTTACGGCACAGCTTTTTCACCGATGCACGAACTTTCATCACCAACTCCTCGAACCTTATGGGTACTCAGCGCAACATGCCGCTGCCGTAACCCTTCAGGTTGGCTTTCTTCATCAGGGATTCGTACTGGTGCGAAACGAGGTGCGATTGTACTTGGGACATGAAGTCCATCACAACCACGACGACGATCAGCAACGAGGTCCCGCCAAGGTAGAACGGTACGTTTGCTGCAACCACCAGGAACTGGGGCAACAGACACACGGCCGTCATGTAAAGAGCACCGAACATGGTCAAGCGAGTCAGAACGCCATCAATGTAGCGCGCAGACTGCTCACCTGGACGGATGCCCGGAATAAAGGCACCGGACTTCTTCAGGTTTTCCGCTACGTCTTTCGGATTGAACATCAACGCCGTATAGAAGAAGCAGAAGAAAATAATCCCTGCACTAAACAGCAGAATATTCAACGGCTGACCAGGAGCGATCGACTGCGAGATGTCCTGCAACCAGCCCATACCTTCAGACTGACCGAACCAGGCACCCAACGAAGCCGGGAACAGCAAAATGCTGCTCGCGAAAATGGCCGGAATAACACCGGCCATGTTCACCTTCAGCGGCAAGTGGCTAGTCTGCGCAGCGAAGACCTTGCGGCCCTGCTGACGCTTGGCGTAGTGAACAGCAATACGACGCTGACCACGCTCAATGAACACCACGAAACCGATAATCGCTACTGCCAGCAAACCGATGGCAACCAGGGCGAAGATGTTGATATCACCCTGACGTGCAGACTCGAAAGACTGCCCGATCGCTCTCGGAAGACCGGCGACGATACCCGAAAAAATCAACATCGAGATACCGTTGCCAACACCACGCTCAGTAATCTGCTCACCCAGCCACATCATGAACATCGCACCAGCCACAAAAGTGGATACCGCGACGAAATGGAAGCCAAAGTCACCAGTGAACGCAACACCCTGCCCTGCCAAGCCAATGGACATGCCAATAGCTTGAACGAGAGCGAGGATGACAGTGCCGTAGCGGGTGTACTGGCTGATCTTGCGACGGCCAGCTTCACCTTCCTTCTTCAACTGCTCCAGCTGCGGGCTGACGGCGGTCATCAGCTGCATGATGATCGATGCCGAAATGTACGGCATGATCCCCAGTGCAAAGATGCTCATCCGCTCCAGCGCGCCGCCGGAAAACATGTTGAACAAGCTAAGAATGGTCCCCTCATTCTGTCGAAACAGGTCCGCGAGTCGGTCCGGGTTGATACCTGGAACCGGGATGTGTGCGCCTATTCGGTAGACGATAATCGCCAGGAACAGAAAACGCAGACGAGCCCAGAGTTCAGACATACCGCCTTTGCCGAGCGCAGAGAGAGCACCTTGCTTAGCCATTTATTCCTCGAACTTGCCGCCAGCTGCTTCGATAGCCGCACGCGCACCTTTGGTGGCGCCGATTCCCTTTCCGATGGTAACAGCGCGAGTAACTTCGCCGGACAGCATGATTTTCACACGCTGTACGTTGACGTTGATCACGTTGGCATCTTTCAGGGACTGCACGGTGACGATGTCGCCTTCCACTTTAGCCAGCTCGGACAAACGCACTTCTGCGCGATCCATGGCTTTCAGGGAAACGAAACCGAACTTCGGCAGGCGACGATGCAGCGGCTGTTGACCGCCTTCAAAGCCTGGAGCAATGGTGCCACCGGAGCGGGAGGACTGACCTTTGTGGCCACGGCCACCGGTCTTGCCCAAACCACTACCGATACCACGGCCCGGACGATGCTTTTCGCGACGGGAACCCGGCGCTGGACTCAGATCATTGAGTTTCATCGATTAACCCTCGACACGCAGCATGTAGTAAGCCTTGTTGATCATCCCGCGATTCTCGGGAGTATCAAGCACTTCTACAGTGTGACCGATGCGACGCAGACCCAAACCCTTAACGCACAGTTTGTGGTTAGGGATGCGGCCGGTCATGCTTTTGATCAGCGTAACTTTAACGGTAGCCATGATCAGAAGATCTCCTTGACGCTTTTGCCACGCTTGGCGGCAATGGATTCAGGAGACTGCATAGCTTTCAAACCTTTGAAAGTGGCGTGAACCACGTTTACCGGGTTAGTCGAGCCGTAGCACTTGGCCAGAACGTTCTGAACGCCAGCAACTTCGAGGACAGCACGCATAGCGCCGCCAGCGATGATACCGGTACCTTCAGAAGCAGGCTGCATGTACACCTTCGAAGCGCCGTGACCGGACTTCATTGCGTACTGCAGAGTGGTGCCGTTCAGATCAACTTGGATCATGTTGCGGCGAGCAGCTTCCATTGCCTTCTGGATCGCAGCAGGCACTTCACGTGACTTGCCACGGCCGAAGCCAACGCGCCCTTTACCATCACCAACCACGGTCAACGCGGTGAAAGTGAAGATACGGCCGCCTTTAACGGTTTTGGCTACGCGGTTAACTTGAACCAGCTTCTCAATGTAGCCTTCGTCGCGCTTTTGGTCGTTATTTGACATAACTTAGAACTCCAGCCCAGCTTCACGAGCAGCATCAGCCAGCGCCTTGACGCGGCCGTGGTACTTGAAGCCAGAGCGGTCGAAAGCCACCTGCGAGACGCCAGCGGCTTTAGCACGCGTAGCGACCAGCTGGCCAACCTTAGTGGCCGCGTCGATGTTGCCAGTGGCGCCATCACGCAGTTCTTTATCCAAAGTCGAGGCAGATGCCAGGACTTTGTTGCCGTCGGCCGAAATGACCTGGGCGTAGATGTGCTGCGACGAGCGGAACACGCAGAGACGCACGACTTCGAGTTCGTGCATTTTCAGGCGTGCTTTGCGAGCGCGACGCAGTCGAGTAACTTTTTTGTCGGTCATTTGCTATGCCCTACTTCTTCTTGGCTTCTTTACGACGGACGACTTCGTCCGCGTAGCGCACACCTTTGCCTTTGTACGGCTCTGGTGGACGGAAGTCGCGGATCTCGGCGGCCACTTGACCTACCAGCTGCTTATCGATGCCCTTGATCAGGATATCGGTCTGGCTAGGAGTCTCAGCGGTGATGCCTTCCGGCAGTTCATAATCCACTGGGTGCGAGAAGCCAAGAGCCAGGTTCAGCACTGTGCCTTTTGCTTGCGCTTTGTAACCAACACCGACCAGCTGGAGCTTGCGCTCGAAGCCTTGGCTTACGCCTTGGACCATGTTGTTTACCAACGCACGAGTGGTACCAGCCATTGCGCGAGTTTGTTGATCGCCATTGCGAGCAGCGAAACGCAGCTCACCAGCTTCTTCAACGATCTCAACGGACGAATGGATGTTCAGTTCGAGAGTGCCCTTGGCACCCTTCACCGAAAGCTGTTGGCCTGCGAATTTTACTTCGACACCGGCTGGCAGCTTAACGGGGTTCTTAGCGACGCGTGACATGCTTATCCCCCCTTAGAACACAGTGCAAAGAACTTCGCCGCCGACACCGGCAGCGCGCGCAGCACGATCCGTCATCACACCTTTGTTGGTGGAGACGATAGACACACCGAGACCGCCACGAACTTTTGGCAGATCATCGACGGACTTGTACTGACGCAGGCCTGGACGGCTAACGCGCTTCACTTCCTCGATGACCGGACGGCCTTCGAAGTACTTCAGCTCGATGGACAGCAGTGGTTTGATTTCGCTGCTGATCTGATAACCCGCAATGTAACCTTCGTCCTTCAGGACTTTGGCAACAGCTACCTTCAAAGTAGAAGATGGCATGCTTACGACGGACTTTTCAGCCATCTGGGCATTACGGATTCGAGTTAGCATGTCCGCTAACGGGTCCTGCATACTCATGGGCTAGACGCTCCTAATACAAAAAAATTAGCCTTGCGGCTACTACTTGTCGCCGAGGACATCCATGCGAAAAAAGCACGGGCTCAGGCGAGCCGGGTATTCTAGACACACCCCACAAATGAATCAAGCCCCAAAAGGGGCTTGATTCAAGTTCAAGGTCACCGGTGGTCAGGATCTTGCGATTCCAGCCACCGAGACTTTGATAGTGCTTACCAGCTGGCTTTAACCAGACCAGGTACGTCACCACGCATTGCAGCTTCACGCAGTTTGTTACGGCCGAGGCCGAACTTGCGGTAAACGCCGTGTGGACGACCGGTCAGGCGGCAGCGGTTACGCATGCGCGAGGCGCTTGCGTCACGTGGCTGCTTTTGCAGAGCTACTGTAGCTTCCCAACGTGCTTCTGGACTTGCGTTCAGATCAACGATGATAGCTTTCAGTGCTGCACGCTTTTTGGCGTACTTGGCAACCGTGAGCTGACGTTTCAGCTCGCGGTTTTTCATGCTCATCTTGGCCATTTTCCTACTCCAATCAGTTGCGGAACGGGAATTTGAAAGCACGCAGCAGAGCGCGACCTTCATCATCGTTCTTGGCAGTGGTGGTCAGGGTAATGTCCAGACCGCGGAGAGCATCGATCTTGTCGTAGTCGATTTCCGGGAAGATGATCTGCTCTTTAACGCCCATGCTGTAGTTACCACGACCATCGAAGGACTTGGCATTCAGGCCGCGGAAGTCGCGAACCCGAGGCAGGGAGATCGACAGCAGACGATCCAGGAACTCGTACATACGCTCACGGCGCAGAGTCACTTTGACGCCGATCGGCCAACCTTCACGGACTTTAAAGCCAGCGATGGATTTCCGAGCGTAAGTCACAACGACTTTCTGACCGGTGATCTTTTCCAGGTCGGCAACAGCGTGCTCGATGACTTTTTTGTCACCGACAGCTTCGCCCAGACCCATGTTCAGGGTGATTTTGGTAACGCGTGGAACTTCCATCACGTTCGAAAGCTTAAGTTCTTCCTTAAGCTTCGGTGCGATTTCCTTCCAGTAAATCTCTTTTAGTCGTGCCATGGTCTTCTACCTAGCAGTGTTCAAGCATCAACCGCTTTTTGGGTCGACTTGAAGACACGAATTTTCTTGCCGTCTTCTACTTTGAAACCAACGCGATCAGCCTTGTTGGTTTCGCCGTTGAAAATGGCGACGTTAGAAGCGTCCAGTGGAGCTTCTTTTTCGACGATACCGCCTTGTACGCCCGACATCGGGTTAGGCTTGGTATGACGCTTAACCAGGTTCAGACCGCCGATAACCAGACGGTTATTAGCGAGAACCTTAAGCACCTTACCGCGCTTACCTTTGTCTTTGCCGGCGATCACGATGATCTCGTCGTCACGACGAATCTTTTGCATGTCGGATCTCCTTACAGCACTTCTGGGGCGAGCGAGACGATCTTCATGAACTTCTCAGTACGAAGTTCACGGGTCACTGGCCCAAAGATACGGGTGCCGATCGGCTCTTGCTTGTTGTTCAGAAGAACAGCAGCGTTGCCATCAAAGCGGATAATGGAGCCATCAGCACGACGTACGCCGTGACGAGTGCGGACTACAACAGCAGTCATCACTTGGCCTTTTTTCACTTTACCGCGAGGAATTGCTTCCTTCACGGTAACTTTGATGATGTCACCGATACCAGCGTAACGACGATGGGAGCCACCCAGCACCTTGATGCACATAACACGGCGAGCGCCGCTGTTATCGGCCACATCGAGCATGGATTGAGTCTGAATCATATAATTTCTCCGACCCCTAGTCCTTAGACTTCCACAGCGCGTTCGAGAACATCAACCAGCGCCCAAGACTTGGTCTTGGCCAAAGGACGAGTTTCACGAATAGTGACTTTGTCGCCGATGTGGCACTGATTGGTTTCGTCGTGCGCGTGCAGCTTAGTCGAACGCTTAACGTATTTACCGTAGATCGGGTGCTTTACGCGACGCTCGATCAGAACGGTGATGGTTTTGTCCATCTTGTCGCTGACAACACGGCCAGTCAGCGTACGGACAGTTTTTTCGGCTTCAGCCATGATTACTTACCTGCCTGCTGGTTGAGCACAGTCTTCACGCGAGCGATGTCACGCTTAACTTGCGAGAGCAGATGAGACTGCCCCAACTGGCCAGTTGCTTTCTGCATACGCAGATTGAACTGGTCGCGCAGCAAGCCGAGCAGTTGCTCGTTCAGCTGCTGTGCGGATTTTTCACGAAGTTCATTCGCTTTCATCACATCACCGTCCGTTTAACAAAGGCGGTGGCGAGCGGCAGCTTTGCAGCAGCCAGGGCAAAAGCCTCACGCGCCAGCTCTTCAGAAACACCCTCGATTTCATACAGGACTTTGCCTGGCTGAATCTGGGCAACCCAGTACTCCACACTACCCTTACCTTTACCCATCCGAACTTCGAGTGGCTTTTTGGAAATAGGCTTGTCCGGGAATACACGGATCCAGATCTTGCCGCCACGTTTTACGTGACGGGTCAGTGCACGACGCGCTGACTCGATCTGACGAGCGGTGAGACGACCACGAGCTACAGACTTCAGCGCGAACTCGCCGAAGCTGACTTTGCTACCGCGCTGAGCCAGACCACGGTTGTGGCCTGTCATCTGCTTGCGGAACTTCGTACGCTTTGGTTGCAACATTTGGCGTACCCCTTACTTAGCAGCTTTTTTACGAGGCGCTGGTGCTTGTGGTTTCAGTTCTTCTTGGCGACCACCAATTACTTCGCCTTTGAAGATCCAAACCTTTACACCGATCACACCGTAAGTGGTGTGAGCTTCGTAGTTGGCATAGTCGATGTCGGCACGCAGGGTGTGCAGTGGCACACGACCTTCGCGATACCATTCAGTACGTGCGATTTCAGCACCGCCGAGACGACCGCTCACTTGGATTTTGATGCCTTTGGCACCAATGCGCATGGCGTTCTGTACAGCGCGCTTCATAGCGCGACGGAACATTACGCGACGCTCCAGCTGCTGAGCTACGCTCTGCGCAACCAACATACCGTCGAGTTCCGGCTTGCGGATTTCTTCGATATTGATGTGCACAGGCACACCCATTTGTTTGGTCAGGTCCTGACGCAGTTTCTCAACATCTTCACCTTTCTTCCCGATAACGATACCTGGACGAGCGGTGTGGATGGTGATACGTGCAGTTTGAGCCGGACGATGGATATCGATACGGCTTACGGACGCGCTTTTTAGTTTGTCTTGGAGATACTCACGCACCTTCAGATCAGCGAACAAATAGTCCGCATAAGTCCGGCCGTCTGCGTACCAGACGGAGGTGTGTTCCTTGACGATTCCCAGGCGAATGCCAATGGGATGTACTTTCTGACCCATCTCTTCGACTCCGTTACTTGTCAGCAACCTTGACAGTGATATGGCAAGACCGCTTGACGATGCGATCAGCACGGCCTTTGGCACGTGGCATGATTCGCTTCAGCGAACGCCCTTCGTTGACGAAAACGGTACTGACTTTGAGGTCATCAACGTCTGCGCCTTCGTTATGCTCGGCGTTGGCTACGGCCGACTCCAGCACTTTCTTCATGATCTCGGCGGCTTTCTTACTGCTGAAAGCCAACAGGTTGAGCGCTTCGCCCACCTTCTTCCCGCGGATCTGGTCGGCGACCAAGCGGGCTTTCTGGGCGGAGATTCGAGCGCCCGACAACTTAGCGGCTACTTCCATCGTTCCTTACCCCTTAACGCTTGGCTTTCTTGTCTGCCACGTGCCCACGATATGTGCGGGTACCGGCAAACTCGCCTAGTTTGTGGCCGACCATGTCTTCGTTCACGAGAACTGGAACATGTTGACGACCGTTATGAACTGCGATGGTCAGACCGACCATTTGTGGCAGGATCATCGAACGACGCGACCAGGTTTTAACTGGTTTGCGATCGTTCTTTTCCGCCGCCACTTCGATCTTCTTCAGTAGGTGAAGATCAATAAAAGGACCTTTTTTCAGAGAACGTGGCACTGTCGTATCCCTCTATTTACTTGCGACGACGGACGATCATTTTGTCGGTACGCTTATTACCACGAGTCTTCGCGCCCTTAGTCGGGAAGCCCCATGGCGATACCGGATGACGACCACCAGAGGTACGACCTTCACCACCACCATGTGGGTGGTCAACCGGGTTCATGGCAACACCACGAACGGTTGGGCGAACGCCACGCCAGCGTTTGGCACCAGCTTTACCCAGCGAACGCAGGCTGTGCTCGGAGTTCGAGACTTCGCCCAGGGTCGCGCGGCATTCAGCCAGCACTTTACGCATCTCACCAGAACGCAGACGCAGGGTCACGTAGACACCTTCACGAGCGATCAGCTGAGCCGAAGCACCAGCGGAACGAGCGATCTGTGCGCCTTTACCTGGCTTCAATTCGATGCCGTGTACGGTGCTACCAACTGGAATGTTACGCAGTTGCAGAGCGTTGCCCGGCTTGATCGGCGCCAAGGCACCTGCGATCAGCTGGTCACCAGCACTCACGCCTTTAGGGGCGATGATGTAGCGACGCTCGCCATCTGCGTACAGCAGCAGAGCGATGTGAGCAGTACGGTTTGGATCGTATTCAATACGCTCGACAGTGGCAGAGATGCCATCTTTGTCGTTGCGACGGAAATCGACCAGACGATAATGCTGCTTATGGCCACCACCGATGTGACGAGTGGTAATGCGACCATTGTTGTTACGACCACCAGTCTTCGATTTTTTCTCGAGCAGCGGTGCGTGAGGAGCGCCTTTATGCAGCTCCTGGTTGACCACCTTGACCACAAAACGGCGGCCAGGGGAAGTCGGTTTGCATTTAACGATTGCCATGATGCACCCCTTCCTTACTCAGCACTGCTGCTGAAATCGAGATCTTGGCCTGGCTGAAGGGAGATAACTGCCTTCTTCCAGTCATTACGCTTGCCCAGACCGCGAGCAGTGCGCTTGCTCTTACCCAGAACATTCAGGGTAGTAACACGCTCTACTTTCACGCTGAACAGGCTTTCGACGGCCTTCTTGATTTCCAGCTTGGTTGCGTCAGTTGCAACCTTGAAAACGAACTGGCCTTTCTTGTCAGCCAGAACCGTAGCCTTCTCGGAAACGTGCGGGCCAAGCAGAACTTTAAATACGCGTTCCTGGTTCATCCCAGCAGCTCCTCGAATTTCTTCACGGCCGACACGGTGATCAACACCTTGTCGTATGCGATCAGACTAACTGGATCGGAACCTTGCACGTCACGTACATCAACGTGTGGCAGGTTGCGAGCAGCCAGGTACAGGTTCTGATCAACTACTTCAGACACGATCAAGACGTCAGTCAGGCCCATGCCGGTCAGTTTGTTCAGCAGATCTTTGGTCTTCGGTGCATCAACAGCGAAGTCCTGAACCACAACCAGACGATCAGTACGCACCAGCTCAGCAAGGATGGAACGCATTGCTGCGCGATACATCTTCTTGTTCAGCTTCTGGGTGTGATCCTGAGGACGAGCTGCGAAAGTGGTACCGCCGCCACGCCAGATTGGGCTACGGATAGTACCGGCACGAGCACGGCCAGTACCTTTCTGACGCCATGGGCGCTTACCGCCACCACGAACGTCGGAACGGGTCTTTTGCTGCTTGCTACCTTGACGGCCGCCGGCCATGTAGGCCACGACTGCTTGGTGAACCAGCGTCTCGTTGAATTCGCCGCCAAATGTCAGTTCGGAAACTTCGATCGCTTGAGCGTCATTTACATTTAATTGCATGTCAGCTTCCCCTTAACCGCGAGCCTTGGCTGCTGGACGTACAACCAAGTTGCCGCCAGTAGCGCCAGGAACAGCGCCCTTGACCAACAACAGATTGCGTTCAGCGTCCACGCGCACTACTTCGAGGGACTGCACGGTCACGCGCTCAGCGCCCATATGACCGGACATTTTTTTGCCCTTGAATACACGACCAGGAGTCTGGCACTGGCCGATAGAGCCTGGAACGCGGTGGGACACGGAGTTACCGTGGGTATTATCTTGCCCGCGGAAGTTCCAACGCTTGATCGTACCCTGGAAGCCTTTACCCTTGGACTGACCGGTTACATCAACCAGTTGACCAGCGGCGAAGATTTCAGCGTTGATCAGATCGCCGGCCTGGTACTCGCCTTCTTCAAGGCGGAATTCCATTACGGTACGACCAGCGGCAACGTTCGCTTTAGCGAAGTGGCCAGCTTGAGCAGCTGTAACACGCGAAGCACGACGCTCGCCTACAGTGACTTGCACTGCACGATAGCCATCGGTCTCTTCAGTTTTGAACTGGGTGACGCGATTCGGCTCGATCTCAATGACCGTGACCGGAATGGAGACACCTTCTTCGGTGAAAATACGGGTCATACCGCATTTACGACCGACTACACCAATAGTCATGTTGTAAACCTCATGAGTGTACGGGGCTTTCACCCGCTATGGCCGCCCATTTCAGAGCGTTACACGACTAAGACCGAGTCTTAGCCGAGGCTGATCTGTACTTCCACACCGGCCGCAAGATCAAGCTTCATAAGAGCATCAACGGTTTTATCCGTTGGCTGGACGATGTCCAGAACGCGCTTATGAGTACGGATCTCGTACTGGTCACGCGCGTCTTTGTTGACGTGCGGGGAGACCAGAACGGTGAACCGCTCTTTACGGGTAGGCAGTGGAATTGGACCACGCACTTGAGCACCAGTACGTTTCGCGGTTTCCACGATTTCCTGGGTGGATTGGTCGATCAGGCGATGGTCAAAAGCCTTCAACCTGATACGGATTTGCTGATTTTGCATTGGATTTCAGACTCCGGCTGCTATTCCCACCGAGCGCAATACGCCCGTTAAAAGGAGGCGCAATTCTATAGACGCCCCATATAGGTGTCAACCCAATAAAAAAGCCCCCGCTAAGCGGGGGCTTCTTCAATTCATCAAAGCTTACTCAAAAAGAGCTTACTCGATGATTTTGGCTACGACGCCAGCGCCGACGGTACGACCGCCTTCACGGATAGCGAAACGCAGACCGTCTTCCATTGCGATGGTTTTGATCAGGGTGACAACCATTTTGATGTTGTCGCCTGGCATTACCATTTCAACGCCTTCCGGCAGTTCGCAGTTACCAGTCACGTCAGTAGTACGGAAGTAGAACTGTGGACGGTAGCCTTTGAAGAACGGAGTGTGACGACCGCCTTCTTCTTTGCTCAGAACGTAGACTTCAGCTTCGAACTTGGTGTGCGGCTTAACCGAACCTGGCTTAACCAGAACCTGGCCACGCTCAACGTCGTCACGCTTGGTACCACGCAGCAGAACGCCGCAGTTCTCGCCAGCACGACCTTCGTCGAGCAGCTTACGGAACATTTCAACACCGGTGCAGGTGGTGACGGTAGTGTCACGCAGACCAACGATTTCCAGTGGATCCTGAACCTTGACGATACCGCGCTCGATACGGCCAGTTACAACAGTACCGCGACCGGAGATCGAGAATACGTCTTCGATTGGCATCAGGAACGGCTTGTCGATAACACGAACTGGATCTGGAATGTAGCTGTCCAGAGTCTCAACCAGTTTACGAACGGCAGTGGTGCCCATTTCGTTGTCGTCTTGGCCGTTCAGAGCCATCAGAGCCGAACCGATGATGATCGGAGTGTCGTCACCTGGGAAGTCGTAAGTGCTCAGCAGATCGCGCACTTCCATCTCAACCAGTTCCAGCAGCTCAGCGTCGTCAACCATGTCAGCCTTGTTCAGGAAGACAACGATGTACGGAACGCCAACCTGACGGGACAGCAGGATGTGCTCACGGGTTTGTGGCATCGGACCATCAGCGGCCGAGCAAACCAGAATAGCGCCGTCCATCTGAGCAGCACCGGTGATCATGTTCTTCACATAGTCAGCGTGACCTGGGCAGTCAACGTGAGCGTAGTGACGGATCAGCGAGTTGTATTCAACGTGCGCGGTGTTGATGGTGATACCACGAGCCTTTTCTTCCGGAGCGCTGTCGATCTTGTCGAAAGCAACAACGGCCGAACCGAAAACTTCGGAGCAGACGCGAGTCAGAGCAGCGGTCAGCGTGGTTTTACCGTGGTCGACGTGACCGATGGTGCCAACGTTGACGTGCGGGAGGGTACGGTCAAATTTTTCTTTAGCCACGACAATTAACTCCTAGCCTAAAGGGGCTGAATCAGCCTTGTTTTTTGGTAACGGTTTCGACGATGTGCGACGGAGCCGTATTGTATTTTTTGAATTCCATAGAGTAGCTTGCGCGACCTTGGGACATGGAACGGACGTCAGTTGCATAACCGAACATCTCGCCCAGCGGAACTTCGGCACGAATTACTTTGCCGGAGACCGTGTCTTCCATACCCAGGATCATGCCGCGACGACGGTTAAGGTCGCCCATCACGTCACCCATATAGTCTTCAGGTGTAACAACCTCTACCGCCATGATCGGCTCGAGCAACTCACCACCGCCCTTCTGGGCCAGTTGCTTGGTCGCCATGGAAGCAGCCACCTTAAACGCCATCTCGTTGGAGTCGACGTCATGGTAGGAACCATCAAACACGGTAGCCTTCAGGCCGATCAGCGGATAGCCGGCAACAACGCCGTTCTTCATCTGCTCTTCGATACCCTTCTGGATAGCCGGGATGTATTCCTTAGGAACCACACCACCCACCACTTCGTTCAGGAATTGCAGACCTTCCTGACCTTCGTCAGCAGGAGCAAAACGAATCCAGCAATGACCGAACTGGCCACGACCGCCGGACTGACGAACGAACTTGCCTTCGATTTCGCAACTCTTCGTGATGCGCTCACGGTACGAAACTTGAGGCTTACCGATGTTGGCTTCGACGTTGAACTCACGGCGCATCCGGTCAACCAGGATGTCCAAGTGCAACTCGCCCATGCCGGAGATGATCGTTTGACCAGTCTCTTCATCAGTTTTGACGCGGAAAGACGGGTCTTCCTGAGCAAGTTTGCCCAGTGCGATACCCATTTTTTCCTGGTCATCCTTGGTCTTAGGCTCTACGGCAACCGAGATAACCGGCTCCGGGAAGTCCATGCGAACCAGGATGATTGGCTTGTCAGCGTTGCACAAAGTCTCACCAGTGGTGACGTCCTTCATGCCGATCAAGGCCGCGATGTCACCAGCGCGTACTTCCTTGATTTCTTCACGGGCGTTTGCGTGCATTTGCACCATACGACCCACGCGCTCTTTCTTGCCTTTAACCGAGTTGATCACACCGTCGCCGGAGGCCAACACGCCCGAGTAAACTCGAACAAAGGTCAAGGTACCCACGAATGGGTCGGTGGCAATTTTGAATGCCAGAGCGGAGAACGGTTCGTTGTCGTCTGCATGACGCTCCAGATCGATAGTCTCGTCATCCGGGTCAGTACCCTTGATGGCAGGAATATCAACAGGCGCAGGCAGGTAGTCGATAACGGCGTCGAGAACCAGGGGAACGCCCTTGTTCTTGAAGGAAGAACCGCAAACAGCCAGAACGATCTCACCAGCGATAGTACGCTGACGCAGAGCGGCCTTGATTTCCGCGTTGGTGAGTTCTTCACCTTCGAGGTACTTGTTCATCAGCTCTTCGCTGGCTTCGGCCGCAGCCTCAACCATGTTGCCGCGCCACTCGTCAGCCAGTTCCTGCAGTTCAGCAGGGATAGGCTTGCGAACTGGAACCATGCCTTTGTCAGCGTCGTTCCAGTAAACAGCTTCCATGGACATCAGGTCGATCTGACCCTGGAAGTTGTCTTCGGAACCGATAGCCAACTGGATTGGAACCGGGGTGTGACCCAGACGCTGCTTGATCTGACCGATCACGCGCAGGAAGTTCGCACCAGCACGGTCCATCTTGTTTACGTAAACAAGACGTGGAACGCCGTATTTGTTGGCTTGACGCCATACGGTTTCCGACTGAGGCTCAACACCCGAGGTGCCGCAGAACACAACGACCGCGCCGTCGAGAACACGCAGGGAACGTTCAACTTCAATAGTGAAGTCAACGTGGCCCGGGGTGTCGATGACGTTGAAGCGGTATTGGTCCTTGTGCTGCTTCTCGGAACCCTGCCAGAAGGCGGTAATGGCAGCAGAAGTAATGGTAATACCACGCTCCTGCTCCTGAACCATCCAGTCTGTGGTCGCGGCGCCGTCATGCACCTCGCCCATTTTGTGACTTTTGCCAGTGTAAAAAAGGACGCGCTCGGTGGTGGTGGTTTTACCAGCATCCACGTGAGCAACGATACCAATGTTACGGTAGCGATTAATCGGTGTAGTACGAGCCATAAAGCCCTCGCAAAATTAGTGACGCTAAAATTAGAAGCGGTAGTGCGAGAAAGCCTTGTTGGCTTCAGCCATACGGTGCACGTCTTCACGCTTCTTAACTGCAGCACCTTTGCCTTCAGCAGCGTCCAACAGTTCGCCAGCCAAACGCAGAGCCATAGACTTCTCGCCGCGCTTGCGGGCGAAGTCTACCAACCAGCGCATTGCCAGAGCGTTACGACGGGACGGACGAACTTCGACCGGAACCTGGTAAGTAGCACCGCCTACACGGCGCGACTTTACTTCGACCAGCGGAGCGATGGCGTCGAGAGCTTTCTCGAAGATTTCCAGGGGATCGCTGTTCTTGCGTTCTTTAACCTTTTCCAGCGCGCCATAAACGATACGCTCGGCAACGGCTTTCTTGCCGCTTTCCATCACGTGGTTCATGAACTTGGCCAGGATCTGGCTGCCGTATTTTGGATCGTCAAGCACTTCGCGCTTGGCTGCTACGCGTCTTCTTGGCATGGATAAGCCCTCAAACGGTCTTCAGGTTCGCTCGGAATCGGTGCCCTTTCGGGACGCCTCCGACCTTACTCTTATCGACTCAGAAAAATAGAAAATCAGTTCTTACAAAAAGCCACTACTACTTAGGCTTCTTGGTACCGTACTTCGAACGACCTTGGTTACGACCTTTAACGCCGGAAGTATCCAAAGAGCCGCGAACGGTGTGGTAACGAACACCTGGCAAGTCTTTTACACGGCCGCCACGGATCAGTACGACGCTGTGCTCTTGCAGGTTGTGGCCTTCACCGCCGATGTACGAGGAAACCTCGAAACCGTTGGTCAGACGCACACGGCATACTTTACGCAGTGCCGAGTTAGGTTTTTTCGGCGTGGTGGTATACACACGGGTGCATACGCCACGACGTTGCGGGCAGTTCTGCAGCGCAGGCACGTCGGATTTCTCGACGATACGCTTACGCGGCTGACGTACCAGCTGGTTGATAGTTGCCATCTACTAGCTCCACTGTTGTCTTGCGACGCTATTGTCTTGCAAGAAAAGCAAAATGGCAGGAACGAATTCCCGCCAAATTTAGGGGTACAAGAGTCTAAAGAGGATCTTGTCCCCAGTCAAGGCAAGGCCCCGACCTCCCCGCTCATCCAACCTCGACAAATTGTCTCGATTCGATGAACGGAGCGGCCAGGGCCTTACGCTCATTTACCGCAGAACTCAGTTACCGCTCGAGTTCAGCGCTTCGGTCAGTGCAGCTTCCACTTCACTGGCGCTTACGCGCAACGGTTTGTCAGCATCACGGCGGCGCTTGCGCTCGCTGTGGTAAGCCAGACCGGTACCAGCCGGGATCAGACGACCCACGACCACGTTTTCTTTCAGGCCGCGCAGGTAATCGCGCTTGCCGGTTACCGCCGCTTCGGTCAGTACGCGAGTGGTTTCCTGGAAGGAAGCCGCCGAGATGAACGATTCGGTGGACAACGACGCCTTGGTGATACCCAACAGCACGCGAGTGAACTTGGAAACGAATTTCTCGTCGCCAGCCAGACGCTCGTTCTCTACCAGAACGTGAGTCAATTCCATCTGGTCGCCCTTGATGAAACTGGAATCGCCGGATTCAGCGATTTCAACTTTACGCAGCATCTGACGCAGGATGGTCTCGATGTGCTTGTCGTTGATCTTCACGCCTTGCAGACGGTAAACGTCCTGGATCTCGTTCACGATGTACTTGGCCAGCGCACTCACACCCAGCAAACGCAGGATGTCGTGTGGATCGCTCGGGCCGTCGGAGATAACTTCGCCGCGGTTTACCTGTTCGCCTTCGAAGACGTTCAGGTGACGCCACTTCGGAATCAGCTCTTCGTACGGATCGCTACCGTCGTTCGGGGTGATAACCAGACGGCGCTTGCCTTTGGTCTCTTTACCGAACGCGATGGTGCCGCTGACTTCAGCCAGAATCGAGGCTTCTTTCGGACGACGGGCTTCGAACAAGTCGGCAACACGCGGCAGACCACCGGTGATGTCACGGGTCTTCGAAGTCTCTTGCGGAATACGAGCGATAACATCACCGATCGCGATTTTCGCACCATCCGCAACACCGACGAGGGCGTTGGCTGGCAGGAAGTACTGAGCGATAACGTCAGTGCCTGGCAGCAACAGATCCTTGCCGTTGTCATCAACCATCTTCACAGCAGGACGGATATCTTTACCGGCAGCTGGACGGTCTTTGGCGTCGAGTACTTCAATGTTGGTCATACCGGTCAATTCGTCAGTCTGACGCTTGATCGTGATGCCTTCTTCCATGCCCACGTAGGTCACGGTACCTTTCATTTCGGTAACGATTGGGTGAGTGTGCGGATCCCACTTGGCCACGATTGCGCCAGCGTCGACCTTGTCACCTTCTTTAACCGAAATAACAGCACCGTACGGCAGCTTGTAGCGCTCGCGCTCACGACCGAAGTCATCAGCGATTGCCAGCTCACCGGAACGGGACACAGCAACCAGGCAGCCATCCACTCGCTCAACGTGCTTCAAGTTGTGCAGACGAACGGTACCGCCATTCTTCACCTGAACGCTGTCCGCAGCGGAGGTCCGGCTTGCCGCACCACCGATGTGGAACGTACGCATGGTCAGCTGGGTACCCGGCTCACCGATGGACTGGGCAGCGATAACGCCGACCGCTTCACCGATGTTCACCTGGTGACCACGAGCCAAGTCACGGCCGTAGCACTTGGCGCAGATGCCGTAGCGGGTTTCGCAGCTGATCGGCGAACGCACGATCACTTCGTCGATGCTGTTCAGCTCGATGAACTCGACCCACTTCTCGTCTACCAGCGTACCGGCAGGAACGATGATTTCTTCGGTACCTGGCTTGAACACGTCACGGGCAATGACACGACCCAATACGCGCTCACCCAACGGCTCAACAACGTCACCGCCTTCAATGTGCGGAGTCATTACCAGGCCATGTTCGGTGCCGCAATCGATCTCGGTCACAACCAGATCCTGCGCCACGTCTACCAGACGACGAGTCAGGTAACCGGAGTTCGCAGTTTTCAACGCGGTATCCGCCAAACCTTTACGAGCACCGTGAGTGGAGATGAAGTACTGAAGTACGCTCAAACCTTCACGGAAGTTCGCAGTAATCGGCGTTTCGATGATGGAACCGTCCGGCTTGGCCATCAGGCCACGCATACCGGCGAGCTGACGGATCTGCGCAGCAGAACCCCGTGCGCCCGAGTCGGCCATCATGTACATCGAGTTGAAGGACTCTTGGTCGACTTCGACGCCATGACGGTCGATGACTTTCTCTTTCGAGAGGTTGGCCATCATCGCCTTGGAAACTTCGTCGTTCGCCTTGGACCAAAGGTCGATCACTTTGTTGTACTTCTCGCCCTGGGTTACCAGGCCGGAGGCGTACTGACTTTCGATCTCTTTCACTTCGTCGGTAGCAGCACCGATGATGCGGGCTTTTTCATCCGGGATAACGAAGTCGTTAACACCGATGGAAACGCCGGAAATGGTCGAATAGGCAAAACCGGTGTACATCAACTGGTCAGCGAAGATCACGGTCTCTTTCAAACCAACCACGCGGTAGCACTGGTTGATCAGCTTGGAGATCGCCTTTTTCTTCATCGGCTGGTTGACGACGTCGTACGACAGGCCAGGTGGAACAACCTGGAACAACAGCGCACGGCCGACAGTGGTGTCGACGATACGGGTGTTCTTGACGCTGCCACCATCACGATCGTTGACGGTTTCGTTGATCCGCACTTTGACCTTGGCGTGCAGTGCGGCTTCGCCGGCACGGAACACACGGTCAACTTCCTGCAGATCCGCGAACACACGACCTTCGCCCTTGGCGTTGATCGCTTCACGAGTCATGTAGTACAGACCCAATACAACGTCCTGCGACGGAACGATGATTGGCTCACCGTTGGCTGGCGACAGAATGTTGTTGGTCGACATCATCAACGCACGCGCTTCCAGCTGGGCTTCCAGTGTCAGCGGTACGTGCACGGCCATTTGGTCGCCGTCGAAGTCGGCGTTGTACGCAGCACAGACCAGAGGGTGCAGCTGGATAGCCTTGCCTTCGATCAGTACCGGTTCAAACGCCTGGATACCCAGACGGTGAAGGGTCGGTGCACGGTTGAGGAGAACCGGGTGTTCACGGATCACTTCAGCGAGAACGTCCCAAACCTCTGGCAGCTCGCGCTCGACCATTTTCTTGGCGGCTTTGATGGTGGTCGCGAGACCACGCATTTCCAGCTTGCCGAAAATGAACGGCTTGAACAGCTCGAGAGCCATTTTCTTCGGCAGACCGCACTGGTGCAGACGCAGGGTCGGACCTACGGTAATTACCGAACGACCGGAGTAGTCAACACGCTTACCGAGCAAGTTCTGACGGAAACGACCTTGTTTACCCTTGATCATGTCAGCCAGGGATTTCAGAGGACGCTTGTTCGAACCGGTGATAGCGCGGCCACGACGACCGTTGTCGAGCAGTGCGTCGACGGCTTCCTGCAACATACGCTTTTCGTTGCGCACGATGATGTCCGGAGCGGACAGATCAAGCAGGCGCTTCAAGCGGTTGTTACGGTTGATCACTCGACGATACAGATCGTTGAGGTCGGAAGTCGCGAAGCGACCGCCATCCAGCGGGACCAGTGGACGCAGATCTGGCGGCAGAACCGGCAGAACGGTCAGCACCATCCATTCTGGAAGGTTGCCGGAACCCTGGAAGGCTTCCATCAACTTCAGACGCTTGGACAGCTTCTTGATTTTGGTTTCGGAGTTGGTTTGCGGAATTTCTTCACGCAGGCGGCCAATCTCGTGTTCCAGGTCGATAGCGTGCAGCAGTTCGCGGACAGCCTCGGCACCCATGCGGGCATCGAAATCGTCGCCGAACTCTTCCAGCGCTTCGAAGTACTGCTCGTCGTTCAGCAGCTGACCTTTTTCAAGGGTGGTCATGCCTGGATCGATAACGACATAGCTCTCGAAGTAGAGAACGCGTTCGATATCACGCAGGGTCATGTCCATCAGCAAGCCGATACGCGACGGCAGCGATTTCAGGAACCAGATGTGGGCAACTGGCGAGGCCAGTTCGATGTGCGCCATGCGCTCACGACGAACTTTGGCCAGCGCGACTTCAACGCCGCACTTCTCGCAGATCACACCACGGTGCTTCAAGCGCTTGTACTTACCGCACAGGCACTCGTAATCCTTTACCGGGCCAAAGATCTTGGCGCAGAACAGGCCGTCACGCTCAGGTTTGAACGTACGGTAGTTGATGGTTTCCGGCTTTTTAACTTCACCGAACGACCACGAACGGATCATCTCAGGCGATGCCAATCCAATACGGATGGCGTCGAACTCTTCGACTTGACCCTGGTTTTTCAGCAAATTCAGTAGGTCTTTCAAGGCCTTTCCTCCTGGCGGAGCAGAGAGCGGGCAATCCTGCCCCGCTCTCGATTCGCGTCACGTGTTATTCGGTTTCCAGATCGATATCGATGCCGAGGGAACGAATTTCCTTGATCAACACGTTGAAAGACTCGGGCATGCCCGGCTCCATACGGTGATCGCCATCCACGATGTTTTTGTACATCTTGGTACGGCCGTTCACATCGTCCGACTTCACTGTGAGCATTTCTTGCAGAGTGTAAGCAGCACCGTATGCTTCCAGTGCCCAGACCTCCATCTCCCCGAAACGCTGACCACCGAACTGCGCCTTACCACCCAGCGGCTGCTGGGTAACCAGGCTGTACGAACCGGTAGAACGAGCGTGCATCTTGTCGTCTACCAAGTGGTTCAGCTTCAGCATGTACATGTAGCCAACAGTAACCGGGCGCTCGAACTTGTTGCCGGTACGGCCGTCGGTCAGCTGCATCTGGCCGCTTTCTGGCAGGTCTGCCAGTTTCAGCATGGCCTTGATTTCGCTTTCCTTGGCACCGTCGAACACTGGAGTGGCCATTGGAACGCCGCCACGCAGGTTCTTCGCCAGATCCAGGATTTCCTGGTCGGAGAAGCTATCCAGATCTTCGTTACGACCGCCGATCTGGTTGTAGATCTCGTCGAGGAATTTACGAAGCTCAGCAACTTTGCGCTGCTCTTCGATCATCCGGTTGATCTTCTCGCCCAGACCTTTAGCCGCGAGGCCGAGGTGGGTTTCAAGGATCTGACCAACGTTCATACGCGAAGGTACGCCCAACGGGTTGAGGACGACGTCGACCGGGGTGCCATTGGCATCGTGCGGCATGTCTTCAACCGGCATGATCACGGAGACCACACCTTTGTTACCGTGACGACCGGCCATCTTGTCGCCCGGCTGGATGCGGCGACGGATTGCCAGGTAAACCTTGACGATTTTCAGCACGCCTGGAGCCAGGTCATCGCCCTGCTGCAGTTTGCGCTTCTTGTCTTCGAACTTGTCGTCCAGCAGACGGCGGCGATCAACGATGTAGGCCTGAGCCTTCTCGAGCTGCTCGTTCAGAGCATCTTCAGCCATGCGCAGTTTGAACCACTGACCATGCTCAAGACCGTCGAGAACTTCGTCGGTGATGTCCTGACCTTTCTTCAGACCGGCGCCGCCTTCGGCTTTGTGGCCGACCAGAGCGGAACGCAGACGTTCGAAAGTGGCGCCTTCAACGATACGGAACTCTTCGTTCAGGTCCTTACGGATCTCGTCGAGTTGAGTCTTCTCGATCGACAGTGCACGAGCATCACGCTCAACGCCGTCGCGGGTGAAGACCTGTACGTCGATGACGGTACCCTTGGTGCCGGTAGGCACGCGCAGGGAGGTGTCTTTAACGTCGCTGGCTTTTTCACCGAAGATGGCACGCAGCAGTTTTTCTTCCGGAGTCAGTTGGGTCTCGCCTTTCGGAGTGACCTTACCTACCAGGATGTCGCCTGCGCCTACTTCAGCACCTACATAAACGATACCGGCTTCGTCCAGTTTGTTCAGTGCAGCTTCACCCACGTTCGGGATGTCTGCAGTGATTTCCTCTGGCCCAAGCTTGGTGTCACGTGCCACACAGGTCAGTTCCTGAATGTGGATCGTGGTGAAGCGATCTTCCTGAACCACACGCTCGGACAGGCAGATGGAGTCTTCGAAGTTGAAGCCGTTCCATGCCATGAACGCGATGCGCATGTTCTGACCCAGAGCCAGTTCACCCATATCGGTGGATGGACCGTCAGCCATGATGTCGCTGCGCTGAACCCGATCACCTTTACGCACCAGCGGACGCTGGTTGATGCAGGTGTTCTGGTTGGAGCGGGTGTACTTGGTCAGGTTGTAGATGTCGACACCAGCTTCGCCGGTTTCAACTTCGTCATCAGCAACACGAACCACGATACGGCTGGCGTCGACGGAATCGATCACGCCACCACGACGAGCCACGACGCAAACGCCGGAGTCACGGGCTACGTTACGCTCCATGCCGGTACCGACCAGCGGCTTGTCAGCGCGCAGGGTTGGTACAGCTTGACGCTGCATGTTCGAACCCATCAACGCACGGTTGGCGTCGTCGTGCTCGAGGAACGGGATCAGCGACGCTGCAACCGAAACTACCTGCTTCGGCGATACGTCCATCAAGGTGACGTCTTCCGGCGCCTTGACGGTGAACTCGTTCAAGTGACGAACAGCTACCAGCTCGTCGATCAGGACTTTCTTGTCGTTCATCGTGGCCGAAGCCTGAGCGATTACGTGATCAGCTTCTTCGATGGCGGACAGGAACACGATCTCGTCGGTGACCAGAGCGTCTTTCACCACACGGTACGGGCTCTCGAGGAAGCCGTACTGGTTGGTGCGCGCATAAGCGGCCAGGGAGTTGATCAGACCGATGTTCGGACCTTCCGGCGTTTCAATCGGGCATACACGACCGTAGTGAGTCGGGTGTACGTCACGAACTTCGAAGCCAGCACGCTCACGAGTCAAACCGCCAGGGCCGAGTGCAGACACACGACGCTTGTGGGTGATTTCGGACAGCGGGTTGTTCTGGTCCATGAACTGGGAAAGCTGGCTGGAACCGAAGAACTCTTTCACCGCCGCAGCCACTGGCTTGGCGTTGATCAGGTCTTGCGGCATCAGGCCTTCGCTTTCAGCCATCGACAGACGCTCTTTGACCGCACGCTCAACACGTACCAGGCCAACGCGGAACTGGTTCTCGGCCATTTCGCCTACGCAGCGAACACGACGGTTACCCAAGTGGTCGATGTCATCGACGATGCCTTTACCGTTACGGATGTCGACCAGAGTCTTCAGTACCGCGACGATGTCTTCCTTGCACAACACGCCCGAACCTTCGATTTCGGTACGACCGATACGACGGTTGAACTTCATCCGGCCGACCGCAGACAGGTCGTAGCGCTCAGGGCTGAAGAACAGGTTGTTGAACAGAGTCTCGGCAGCGTCTTTGGTTGGCGGCTCGCCTGGACGCATCATGCGATAGATCTCGACCAGCGCTTCCAATTGGTTGCTGGTGGAGTCGATCTTCAGGGTGTCGGAGACGAACGGACCGCAGTCGATGTCGTTGGTGTACAGAGTTTCGATGCGAACAACCTGGGCCTTGGCGATTTTCGCCAGGATTTCGGTGTTCAGCTCGGTGTTGCACTCTGCCAGGATTTCGCCGGTTGCCGGATGCACGATGGCCTTGGCGGTAGTGCGACCCAGGACGTAGTCCAGAGGCACTTCCAGGGTCTTGAGACCGGCTTTTTCGATCTGGTTGATGTGGCGCGCAGTAATACGGCGACCAGCCTCAACGATGACCTTGCCCTTCTCGTCCTGAATATCAAGTACAGCGATTTCACCACGCAGACGCGAAGCAATCAGTTCCAGGCTGAGGGTTTCGCCGCTCAGGTGGAAAACGTTGGTGGTGTAGAACGCGTCGAGCACTTCTTCAGTGGTATAGCCGAGCGCGCGCAGCAGTACCGATGCAGGCAGCTTGCGACGACGGTCGATACGCACGAACACGCAGTCTTTCGGGTCGAACTCGAAGTCCAGCCACGAACCGCGGTAAGGAATGATGCGCGCGGAGTACAGCAGTTTACCGGAGCTGTGCGTCTTGCCACGGTCGTGGTCGAAGAACACGCCCGGGGAACGGTGCAGCTGGGAAACGATTACACGCTCGGTACCGTTGATTACGAAGGTACCGTTTTCAGTCATCAGGGGGATTTCACCCATGTAGACTTCTTGCTCTTTAATGTCCTTGATCGCTTTGTTCGACGATTCTTTGTCGAAAATGATCAGGCGCACTTTTACCCGCAAAGGTACGGCGTAAGTCACACCGCGCAATACGCATTCTTTGACATCAAATGCCGGTTCGCCCAGGCGATAACCGACGTACTCCAGCGCAGCATTGCCGGAGTAGCTGATGATCGGGAAAACGGATTTGAAGGCCGCATGCAGGCCCACGTCGCGGAACTGATCTTTAGTCGCTCCCGCTTGCAAGAATTCACGATACGAATCCAGCTGGATGGCCAGGAGGTACGGCACATCCATGACGTCCGGCAACTTGCTAAAGTCCTTGCGGATACGTTTTTTCTCAGTATATGAGTAAGCCATCAGCGTTCCCCAGCTTGGTCACCTGCTTGTTTGGCCCCTCCCGACGGGAGCAGCCAGAAAATCGTGCAAACCCCATGGTTTGCGCCACCGCATCGGGTGGTTACAGCTCGTTACCAGCACCGACCCAGTCGGCTGCCAATAACGGAAAAAGGCCGGTGGCAAGAGCCACCAGCCATCAGCCTTTCGCTTAACGCTCGGGCTGGAGGAGCAAAGTCGATGCTTACTTCAGCTCGACTTTAGCGCCTGCTTCTTCCAGAGTGGCTTTGGCTTTGTCAGCTGCGTCTTTCGAAACAGCTTCCAGAACCATGCCAGGAGCGCCGTCAACTACTGCCTTGGCTTCTTTCAGGCCCAGACCGGTCAGTTCACGTACTGCCTTGATCACGTTAACTTTCTTCTCGCCAGCTTCCAGCAGCATGACGTTGAATTCAGTTTGTTCTTCAACAACAGCAGCGACAGCAGCTGGACCAGCGGAAGCAGCGGCAGCGGAAACGCCGAACTTCTCTTCCATGGCCTTGATCAGCTCAACGATTTCCAGAACGGATTTTTCGCCGATTGCTTCGATGATTTGGTCGTTAGTCAGAGACATGACTATAAATTCCTGTATTGGGGTGACAGCCTACGCGGCCATCGAAATAAACAATAAACGCTGAAAGGAGACGCTCAGCCTTAGGCTGCAGCAGCTTCTTTCTGGTCGCGAAGAGCCGCCAGAGTACGAGCCAATTTGCTGGTTGCGCCTTGAATCACGCTCATCAGCTGAGAAATTGCTTCGTCACGGGTCGGCAGGCTTGCCAGTACGTCGATCTGATTAGCCGCGAGGAACTTGCCCTCGAACGCAGCTGCCTTGATCTCGAACTTATCCTGACCTTTTGCGAACTCTTTGAAGATACGGGCAGCAGCACCCGGATGATCTTTGGAGAATGCAATCAAGGTCGGGCCAGTGAACACGTCGTTGAGCACGTCATATTGAGTGCCAGCAACGGCGCGCTTGAGCAGGGTGTTACGTACAACACGTACGTAAACGCCAGCTTCACGAGCCTCTTTACGGAGTCCGGTCATAGCGCCTACTGTTACGCCACGGGCATCAGCCACGACAGCGGACAGAGCAACTTGGGCAGCCTTGTTGACTTCAGCGACGATGGCCTTCTTGTCTTCAAGTTTAATTGCCACGGGAAAAACTCCTGCTTGTTACCGTTTCATCCAACCGAGGCCAGATGTCGTTTTGGTGTCTGATTCGGTAAGGAACCGGGAGCACCATCTGCGTAGGCTTGAGGTTTAAGACTTGCGTCGCCTACGGTCTTGGATAGCCCCCGCCAGGCAGGGACCCCAATCTTTCAATTGACGCAATCGCTTGCGCCAATCTGTGTCTTACGCGTCGAGCGAGCCTTGGTCGATGACCAGACCTGGACCCATGGTGGTGCTCAGGGTAACGCGCTTGACGTAAATGCCTTTCGAGGAAGCTGGCTTGATACGCTTCAGATCAGCGATCAGGGCTTCAACGTTTTCCTTCAGCTTGACGGCATCAAAGCCGACTTTGCCAACGGAGGTGTGAATGATGCCGTTTTTGTCGGTGCGATAACGAACCTGACCAGCCTTGGCGTTCTTAACCGCGGTAGCTACGTCTGGAGTTACGGTGCCGACTTTAGGGTTAGGCATCAGGCCGCGCGGGCCCAGGATCTGACCCAACTGACCCACAACGCGCATGGCATCCGGGGATGCGATTACGACGTCATAGTTCAGGTCGCCGCCTTTCATTTCGGCAGCCAGGTCGTCCATACCTACACGGTCAGCGCCGGCAGCCAGAGCGGCCTCAGCAGCTGGACCCTGGGTGAACACAGCTACGCGAACAGTCTTGCCAGTGCCGTGTGGCAGCACAGTAGCGCTACGAACAACCTGGTCAGATTTACGCGGGTCAACACCCAGGTTCACAGCAACGTCGAACGACTCGCTGAACTTGACAGTCGACAGCTCAGCCAGCAGAGCAGCAGCGTCTACAAAGTTGTAGGACTTGCCTGCTTCGATTTTGCCGGCGATAGCCTTTTGACGCTTGGTCAACTTAGCCATTACACACCCTCCACGTTAAGGCCCATGCTACGAGCAGAACCGGCGATAGTACGCACGGCTGCGTCCATATCAGCTGCAGTCAGATCCGCGTTTTTGGTTTTCGCGATTTCTTCCAGCTGAGCACGGGTCACGGTGCCAACCTTAACAGTGTTCGGACGAGCGGAACCGCTAGTCAGACCGGCCGCCTTCTTCAGCAGAACCGAAGCAGGGGTGGATTTGGTTTCGAAAGTGAAGCTACGGTCGCTGTAGACAGTGATGATCACTGGAGTCGGCAGACCTGGTTCAATACCCTGAGTACGGGCGTTGAAAGCCTTGCAGAATTCCATGATGTTCACGCCGTGCTGACCCAAAGCAGGACCAACAGGTGGGCTTGGGTTAGCCTGAGCGGCCTTCACTTGCAGCTTGATGTAAGCGGTAATCTTCTTGGCCATGAGGCACTCCAATTACGGGTTCGAACGCCTCGAAAGGCTCCCCGGTTACTTGCGCGTTTATCCCAGTGACGACAAAACCCCACAGCCTAGGGCTGCGGGGTTGGGATGCTTGCTCAGCTAGACCTTTTCGACCTGACTGAACTCTAACTCTACCGGAGTAGAGCGACCGAAAATGAGCACTGCCACTTGGATCCGGCTCTTTTCGTAGTTAACTTCTTCGACCGTGCCGGTGAAATCGGCAAACGGACCGTCATTGACGCGTACCGACTCGCCTGGCTCGAACAATGTCTTCGGCTTCGGCTTGTCACTACCATCAGCGACGCGACGCAGAATCGCTTCTGCCTCTTTATCTGTGATCGGCGCAGGCTTATCAGCGGTACCGCCGATGAAACCCATCACCCGAGGAGTATCCTTGACCAAGTGCCAAGTACCCTCATTCATGTCCATCTGAACCAGCACGTAACCTGGGAAGAACTTGCGCTCGCTTTTGCGTTTCTGGCCATTACGCATTTCAACCACTTCTTCAGTGGGAACCAGAATTTCGCCGAAGCCATCTTCCATGCCAGCCAGCTTTACGCGCTCTACTAACGAGCGCATGACATGCTTCTCGTAACCGGAGTAAGCATGCACAACGTACCAACGCTTAGCCACGGGACACCCTTAGCCGACAATCAAGGAAACAAGCCAGCCGAGCAGGGAATCAAGCCCCCACAACAGCAACGCCATAACCAGAACAACAGCCACAACAATCAGCGTGGTCTGCGTGGTTTCTTGGCGAGTTGGCCATACGACTTTACGAATTTCGGTGCGAGCTTCCTTGACCAGTACAAAGAAAGACTTGCCCTTGACTGTCTGCAGGCCTACAAAGGCAGCTACAGCAGCAATGGCAAGCAATGCAAGTACGCGATACAGGATCGGCGAAGCAGAGTAATACTGATTACCAACAACGCCAACAACCACCAAAGCGACTACTACAAGCCACTTGAGCAGATCGAAGCGAGAGCCTTGAGCTTCAGCTTTAGGAGTCATCTATGAAGATCCTGTGAAAAGAAAGCCAGACACACCAGGTGAATCTGGCAGGTCAGGAGGGAATCGAACCCCCAACCTACGGTTTTGGAGACCGTCGCTCTGCCAATTGAGCTACTGACCTAAAACAAAATCAGGCCGACCATTATGCCGGCCCGAAAAAGACATTACAACAACTTACTCGACAGCCTTGACTACAACACCAAAGCCAGCGCACGACCGCCTAGCAAAAAAACAACAAGACGCGATCGCAACCATTAAAACAAAGGCAGATATTTTCATATCTGCCTTGTTATATGGAGCTCTTGAGCGGATTTGAACCGCTGACCTCACCCTTACCAAGGGTGTGCTCTACCAACTGAGCTACAAGAGCGTAACGCTTTTTGCAGGACCTGCAAACTTGGAGCGGGTAGCGGGAATCGAACCCGCATCATCAGCTTGGAAGGCTGAGGTTCTACCACTAAACTATACCCGCGGAGCTTGCAGCTCTCGCTAAAAATGGTGGAGGGGGAAGGATTCGAACCTTCGAAGTCGTAGACGTCAGATTTACAGTCTGATCCCTTTGGCCGCTCGGGAACCCCTCCTAAGCGAGCCGGCATTCTATATCATGCCGACCTTCTGTCAAGCATTTTCTCATTAAAAACCTGAGGTTAGCTGCGTTGACATCGCTTTGCACTGTCGGCCGTTAAAGGTCTTCACTGCGAAGCGGGCGCCATTCTATGCAAACTATTCCGCAGGCGCAACCCCCTCGCAGGGCATTATTTTATGTTTTAACTCATTGAAATCTTTGGAAAGGTTAAGCAGCTGAAGATCGTCCACTAAACGCCGGCTTTCGGGCGCTACGCGGACCCAGTAGCCAGCAGAATCAGAAGAGTCTCTTGGCAAGGATTGAAACTTGATATCCATCCCACCCAATCGCCGCTCAGCGGCCAGGGCGGTCTCTTGACGAGTGAAGCCACCCAAATAGAGACACCCGCTGTCCGCAGATGCCGACTTTCCTTTCTCACGAGCCGTGTCAGTCGCCTCGCTCAACAAGCGGATGTCCTGCTGCGATCCTCGGTACAGACTCAAGGGCGTTACATCTTTCGCACGCAGCGGCGCCTCTTGTTGATGCCAGATGTAATAGAAGACATTGAGCACAAACAGCAGCAGGAACAACCAACGCATAAAAACCTCAAGACAAAGGACATGCCATCGCCAGACCTACGAACACCAGGTCTGGAACCAGCCTGGCATCGGGCACGATTTCAGAGACGAGCGCTGCATCACCTCCGGTTAGGAATACAGCAAAATCTTCTCCCCAGTAGCTACGGGCCACTTCCAGCTGAGTCAGGACGAACCCCCTCAACATAAGCGAACACCCTCGCTCAACCGCCTCGACTGTTGTGCGGCCAGGTGCAAGGCTTTCCAGCGCGCGCTCGGCAGCAATATCGCCATAGCGAATCTTGCGGGTATGGGTTCGTAACTGGTTGCGCATCAAAGGCATTCCAGGGCAAATAAACCCACCAAGATGCTCTCCATCTCCCGCAATGAAATCAGCGGTCACTGCGGTGCCGAAATCGAGCACCAGGCATGCTCCTGAGGCCAGGCTAAATCCACCAAGCATCGCCAGCCAGCGATCAAGCCCCAACCGCTCGAAGTCCTCATATCCATTTCGAACGCCAGCCATTTCACGCGCCGGCGCCACGCACATCGCGGACACAGAGAACGCTTTCGCCAGCAGAGATGTCAACGCAGCAGTCTCTTCGGTCGTTCTGACACTGACGAGTCGGCACTGCTTGAGGGCGAGCCCTTTGAGCCCATTCAGGCTTTCCAGCAATGCGAGATCCGAATCCACCACGCCCTCACCAAACACCCGCTTGGCATCTGCATGGAGAACCCGCCACTTTATGAAACTGTTTCCGCAGTCGAGCTCAAGAATCATCACGCAACCTCAGGCTCAGCTCACCACCACTAAATACTTTTTCCACACCATTTACCTTCAAGCGCAAGGCACCCTGACTGTCGATACCCAACACTTCGCCATCTATCCGGTTAACGCCTGCAATCAACGAAACTGCCCGCCCTTGCCAAAGATGGTTCTGCTCCCATTCCCGCTGGATGGCGGAAAACCCATCGATCTGGTGGCGAGCCAGATACCGCTGAAGCATCAAGCCTAACTGCGCGACAAGGTGATTGCGATCAAACACCCTGCCCGACTCTAGCCGCACGGATGTCCATTGCTGATCAATTTCATCGGTCGACTGCATGTTCACATTAATTCCAACACCCAACACCACGTGACACACATCAGCGGGATCCCCCACCAACTCGAGCAATATTCCGGCAATCTTTTTCTGGCCAACCAAAACATCGTTGGGCCACTTTAAGCCCGCGCCCGGAATACCGAGATCTCGCAACGCCTGCATGACAGCAAGTCCAACCACAAGGCTCAAGCCTTCGAGCTGACGCATGCCACCCTCGATGCGCAATACGAGGCTGTAATAGATGTTTTCCGCGAAAGGACTCGCCCAATTGCGACCGCGTCGGCCGCGTCCCGCAGTCTGACGCTCGGAGAGCACCAGAAATGGCGCAGCCTGACCACGCTCAATTGCGCGCAAGGCTTCAGCGTTAGTAGAGTCAATTGAGTCGAAGAGCAGAATAGGCCAGTCGCACGAGGGCGCCTGTTCTTTTATGTCGGCAGGATCAAGCAGCGTCAATGGCGAAGCCAGTTGATAGCCACGACCGCGCACCTTGTGGATGGACAAGCCGAGCTCAGCTTCTAAATGCTGTAGCTGCTTCCATACCGCACTACGACTGATCCCCAAGGCGATGCCCAGGGCCTGACCCGAATGGAACTTGCCATCCTTAAGAAGCTTTAACAACGTCAGCATGCAAGTCTCGCCTCACAATGAGGCCCGCATGATAGCCATGCCCCGAGCCGTTGCATAGAAACCCCGAGCGCCAGATTTTCCTGCGGACAAAAACAAAACCCCAACTGCTTTCGCAATTGGGGTTTCGGAATTTAATCTTGACGATGACCTACTCTCACATGGGGAAACCCCACACTACCATCGGCGATGCATCGTTTCACTGCTGAGTTCGGGATGGGATCAGGTGGTTCCAATGCTCTATGGTCGTCAAGAAATTCGGTAGCCAGGTCGTGGGCCCTTGCGGGTTCACGCTCCAGCGAATGGGTATGTGATAGATCGGGTGTTTTGTGAGCTCTCGAACTTTCGGTTCGTTTCGTCTTCACACACCGCAATCTGGTGCTCTTTCGCTTTTGGGCTCGAAGCAAGCAAATTGCTTGGGTGTTATATGGTCAAGCCTCACGGGCAATTAGTATTGGTTAGCTCAACGCCTCACAGCGCTTACACACCCAACCTATCAACGTCGTAGTCTTCGACGGCCCTTCAGGGGACTCAAGGTCCCAGTGAGATCTCATCTTGAGGCTAGTTTCCCGCTTAGATGCTTTCAGCGGTTATCTATTCCGAACATAGCTACCCGGCAATGCCACTGGCGTGACAACCGGAACACCAGAGGTTCGTCCACTCCGGTCCTCTCGTACTAGGAGCAGCCCCTCTCAAATCTCAAACGTCCACGGCAGATAGGGACCGAACTGTCTCACGACGTTCTAAACCCAGCTCGCGTACCACTTTAAATGGCGAACAGCCATACCCTTGGGACCGGCTTCAGCCCCAGGATGTGATGAGCCGACATCGAGGTGCCAAACACCGCCGTCGATATGAACTCTTGGGCGGTATCAGCCTGTTATCCCCGGAGTACCTTTTATCCGTTGAGCGATGGCCCTTCCATACAGAACCACCGGATCACTAAGACCTACTTTCGTACCTGCTCGACGTGTCTGTCTCGCAGTCAAGCGCGCTTTTGCCTTTATACTCTACGACCGATTTCCGACCGGTCTGAGCGCACCTTCGTACTCCTCCGTTACTCTTTAGGAGGAGACCGCCCCAGTCAAACTACCCACCATACACTGTCCTCGATCCGGATAACGGACCTGAGTTAGAACCTCAAAGTTGCCAGGGTGGTATTTCAAGGTTGGCTCCACGCGAACTGGCGTCCACGCTTCAAAGCCTCCCACCTATCCTACACAAGCAAATTCAAAGTCCAGTGCAAAGCTATAGTAAAGGTTCACGGGGTCTTTCCGTCTAGCCGCGGATACACTGCATCTTCACAGCGATTTCAATTTCACTGAGTCTCGGGTGGAGACAGCGCCGCCATCGTTACGCCATTCGTGCAGGTCGGAACTTACCCGACAAGGAATTTCGCTACCTTAGGACCGTTATAGTTACGGCCGCCGTTTACCGGGGCTTCGATCAAGAGCTTCGCGTTAGCTAACCCCATCAATTAACCTTCCGGCACCGGGCAGGCGTCACACCCTATACGTCCACTTTCGTGTTTGCAGAGTGCTGTGTTTTTAATAAACAGTCGCAGCGGCCTGGTATCTTCGACCGGCATGGGCTTACGCAGTAAATGCTTCACCCTCACCGGCGCACCTTCTCCCGAAGTTACGGTGCCATTTTGCCTAGTTCCTTCACCCGAGTTCTCTCAAGCGCCTTGGTATTCTCTACCCAACCACCTGTGTCGGTTTGGGGTACGGTTCCTGGTTACCTGAAGCTTAGAAGCTTTTCTTGGAAGCATGGCATCAACCACTTCGTGTTCTAAAAGAACACTCGTCATCAGCTCTCGGCCTTAGAATCCCGGATTTACCTAAGATTCCAGCCTACCACCTTAAACTTGGACAACCAACGCCAAGCTGGCCTAGCCTTCTCCGTCCCTCCATCGCAATAACCAGAAGTACAGGAATATTAACCTGTTTTCCATCGACTACGCTTTTCAGCCTCGCCTTAGGGACCGACTAACCCTGCGTCGATTAACGTTGCGCAGGAAACCTTGGTCTTTCGGCGTGGGTGTTTTTCACACCCATTGTCGTTACTCATGTCAGCATTCGCACTTCTGATACCTCCAGCAAGCTTCTCAACTCACCTTCACAGGCTTACAGAACGCTCCTCTACCGCATCACCTAAGTGATACCCGTAGCTTCGGTGTATGGTTTGAGCCCCGTTACATCTTCCGCGCAGGCCGACTCGACTAGTGAGCTATTACGCTTTCTTTAAAGGGTGGCTGCTTCTAAGCCAACCTCCTAGCTGTCTAAGCCTTCCCACATCGTTTCCCACTTAACCATAACTTTGGGACCTTAGCTGACGGTCTGGGTTGTTTCCCTTTTCACGACGGACGTTAGCACCCGCCGTGTGTCTCCCATGCTCGGCACTTGTAGGTATTCGGAGTTTGCATCGGTTTGGTAAGTCGGGATGACCCCCTAGCCGAAACAGTGCTCTACCCCCTACAGTGATACATGAGGCGCTACCTAAATAGCTTTCGAGGAGAACCAGCTATCTCCGAGCTTGATTAGCCTTTCACTCCGATCCACAGGTCATCCGCTAACTTTTCAACGGTAGTCGGTTCGGTCCTCCAGTTAGTGTTACCCAACCTTCAACCTGCCCATGGATAGATCGCCCGGTTTCGGGTCTATTCCCAGCGACTAGACGCCCTATTAAGACTCGCTTTCGCTACGCCTCCCCTATTCGGTTAAGCTCGCCACTGAAAATAAGTCGCTGACCCATTATACAAAAGGTACGCAGTCACCCAACAAAGTGGGCTCCCACTGCTTGTACGCATACGGTTTCAGGATCTATTTCACTCCCCTCTCCGGGGTTCTTTTCGCCTTTCCCTCACGGTACTAGTTCACTATCGGTCAGTCAGTAGTATTTAGCCTTGGAGGATGGTCCCCCCATATTCAGACAAAGTTTCTCGTGCTCCGTCCTACTCGATTTCATGACTAAGAGATTTTCGCGTACAGGGCTATCACCCACTATGGCCGCACTTTCCAGAGCGTTCCGCTAATCTCAAAGCCACTTAAGGGCTAGTCCCCGTTCGCTCGCCACTACTAAGGGAATCTCGGTTGATTTCTTTTCCTCAGGGTACTTAGATGTTTCAGTTCCCCTGGTTCGCCTCTTAAGCCTATGTATTCAGCTTAAGATAACCATCTTATGATGGCTGGGTTCCCCCATTCAGACATCTCCGGATCAAAGTCTGTTTGCCGACTCCCCGAAGCTTTTCGCAGGCTACCACGTCTTTCATCGCCTCTGACTGCCAAGGCATCCACCGTATGCGCTTCTTCACTTGACCATATAACCCCAAGCAATCTGGTTATACTGTGAAGACGACATTCGCCGAAAATTCGATCACGCTCAATTAAGAGCCACTCACAAATTTTACCTTAGCCTGATCCGTTACCAGTGAAAGTAACGTTCAGTCTATCTTTCTATCACATACCCAAATTTTTAAAGAACGATCTAGCCAAAGACTAGAAATCAACATTCACCATCATCACGATGGAATGCTCATTTCTAAGCTTTCAACAAACAGAAGCAGTAGTGGTGGAGCCAAACGGGATCGAACCGTTGACCTCCTGCGTGCAAGGCAGGCGCTCTCCCAGCTGAGCTATGGCCCCGTATTGCTACAGGTTCCCACACAAAAATTGGTGGGTCTGGGCAGATTCGAACTGCCGACCTCACCCTTATCAGGGGTGCGCTCTAACCAACTGAGCTACAGACCCAATTTCGGGCTGCTTCTTATCGTCTTCTTCAATGAATCAAGCAATTCGTGTGGGAACTTATGGAGCAGCTGATGTCGTCGATTAAGGAGGTGATCCAGCCGCAGGTTCCCCTACGGCTACCTTGTTACGACTTCACCCCAGTCATGAATCACACCGTGGTAACCGTCCTCCCGAAGGTTAGACTAGCTACTTCTGGTGCAACCCACTCCCATGGTGTGACGGGCGGTGTGTACAAGGCCCGGGAACGTATTCACCGCGACATTCTGATTCGCGATTACTAGCGATTCCGACTTCACGCAGTCGAGTTGCAGACTGCGATCCGGACTACGATCGGTTTTCTGGGATTAGCTCCACCTCGCGGCTTGGCAACCCTCTGTACCGACCATTGTAGCACGTGTGTAGCCCAGGCCGTAAGGGCCATGATGACTTGACGTCATCCCCACCTTCCTCCGGTTTGTCACCGGCAGTCTCCTTAGAGTGCCCACCATGACGTGCTGGTAACTAAGGACAAGGGTTGCGCTCGTTACGGGACTTAACCCAACATCTCACGACACGAGCTGACGACAGCCATGCAGCACCTGTCTCAATGTTCCCGAAGGCACCAATCCATCTCTGGAAAGTTCATTGGATGTCAAGGCCTGGTAAGGTTCTTCGCGTTGCTTCGAATTAAACCACATGCTCCACCGCTTGTGCGGGCCCCCGTCAATTCATTTGAGTTTTAACCTTGCGGCCGTACTCCCCAGGCGGTCAACTTAATGCGTTAGCTGCGCCACTAAGAGCTCAAGGCTCCCAACGGCTAGTTGACATCGTTTACGGCGTGGACTACCAGGGTATCTAATCCTGTTTGCTCCCCACGCTTTCGCACCTCAGTGTCAGTATCAGTCCAGGTGGTCGCCTTCGCCACTGGTGTTCCTTCCTATATCTACGCATTTCACCGCTACACAGGAAATTCCACCACCCTCTACCATACTCTAGCTTGTCAGTTTTGAATGCAGTTCCCAGGTTGAGCCCGGGGATTTCACATCCAACTTAACAAACCACCTACGCGCGCTTTACGCCCAGTAATTCCGATTAACGCTTGCACCCTCTGTATTACCGCGGCTGCTGGCACAGAGTTAGCCGGTGCTTATTCTGTCGGTAACGTCAAAACACTTACGTATTAGGTAAATGCCCTTCCTCCCAACTTAAAGTGCTTTACAATCCGAAGACCTTCTTCACACACGCGGCATGGCTGGATCAGGCTTTCGCCCATTGTCCAATATTCCCCACTGCTGCCTCCCGTAGGAGTCTGGACCGTGTCTCAGTTCCAGTGTGACTGATCATCCTCTCAGACCAGTTACGGATCGTCGCCTTGGTGAGCCATTACCTCACCAACTAGCTAATCCGACCTAGGCTCATCTGATAGCGCAAGGCCCGAAGGTCCCCTGCTTTCTCCCGTAGGACGTATGCGGTATTAGCGTCCGTTTCCGAGCGTTATCCCCCACTACCAGGCAGATTCCTAGGCATTACTCACCCGTCCGCCGCTCGCCACCAGGTACAAGTACCCGTGCTGCCGCTCGACTTGCATGTGTTAGGCCTGCCGCCAGCGTTCAATCTGAGCCATGATCAAACTCTTCAGTTCAAACATCTTTGGGTTTTTAAGAAACCCTAAACTTGGCTCAGCAATCGTTGGTTACATCTTTGATTTCTCGCGGAGTAACTTGTGATGCTGATAATCTTGTTGACTATCAGTCTGACTCCACAAGCACCCACACGAATTGCTTGATTCAGTTGTTAAAGAGCGGTTGGTTAAGATCTTTCGTCTCAACCGAGGCGCGCATTCTACAGCAGCCTCTGTTGCTGTCAAGTGGTTATTTTCAGAAGTTTTCAAAGTTTCCTTTGCAACTTCAACCACTTGCGCTTTCGATCTCTCGTTAGCGGGAGGCGAATTCTACAGCGTTACTCGCTGCTGTCAACACCTCTTTTTCTCCGCTTTCGACCGAGAAGATCGAAACGTCTATAAGGCCAAACCCACCTGCCTTACCGACTCCTTCTGGGCTTCGATGACCTGAAGCAACTCGCTGTCGAAAACTGCGTAACTCTTTGTTTACCAAGGAGTTTTCCGTTTCGACTGCGCCGGAAGTGGGGCGAATTATAGACTTCCAGAATCTGCCGTCAACCCCTAATTTCAGCTTTATTCGGATTTCAGCGTAATACGCGCAAATGCCTTCTTTCCGGCCTGGCAAACATGGGTCGCGCCCAGTACGTATATAAAGGTGCGATCGACAACCTCACCATCTATACGTACACCACCAGAACCCAGCAGGTCTCGTGCGACAGCCGAGTTCTTGACCAGGCCCGCCTTATTAAGGACGGCCGCGATCGGCATGTCCTCAGTAGCAGTCAATTCGATCTCCGGCAGATCGTCCGGCAGCTCGCCTTCCTTCATACGGTTACCCGCCGCACGGTGAGCATTGGCCGCAGCCTCTTCACCATGGAAACGCGCAACGATTTCTTCGGCCAGCTTGATCTTGATATCACGCGGATTGGCGCCCGCCTCAACATCAGCACGGAATGCATTGATCTCATCCATGGAGCGGAAGCTGAGCAATTCGAAGTAGCGCCACATCAGCGCATCCGGAATAGAGACCAGCTTGCCGTACATGACACCCGGCGCTTCCTGGATACCGACGTAGTTGCCCAAGGACTTGGACATCTTCTTCACGCCATCCAGACCTTCGAGCAGTGGCATGGTCAGAATGCATTGGGCCTCTTGACCATAACCACGCTGCAGCTCTCGCCCCATCAGCAGGTTGAACTTCTGATCGGTACCACCCAACTCGACATCCGCGCGCAAGGCAACCGAGTCATACCCTTGAACCAACGGATAGAGGAACTCGTGAATAGCGATTGGCTGATTAGTTGTGTAGCGTTTGTCGAAGTCGTCGCGCTCAAGCATGCGAGCCACGGTGTACTGCGAAGTCAGACGAATGAAGTCCGCCGGCCCCATCTGATCCATCCAGGTGGAGTTGAACGCTACTTCCGTCTTGGCCGGATCAAGAATCTTGAAGACTTGAGTTTTGTAGGTCTCGGCATTCTCGAGAACCTGCTCACGGGTGAGCGGAGGACGCGTCGCACTCTTGCCGCTCGGATCACCAATCATCCCGGTGAAGTCACCTATAAGGAAGATCACCTGATGCCCCAGCTCCTGGAACTGGCGAAGCTTATTAATAAGAACGGTATGACCCAGGTGCAAATCCGGCGCAGTCGGATCGAAGCCTGCCTTAATACGTAGCGGCTGGCCACGCTTGAGCTTTTCGATCAGCTCGGACTCGACCAACAGTTCTTCCGCACCACGTTTAATCAGCGCTAGCTGCTCTTCAACCGACTTCATAACAGACCCGCAAGGCTCGAATTCAAAGGGAACCAACCATACAAGATCACGCGTCAAATACAAAGTTTGGCCGGCGCAATGACGCCAATCCGCTGGCAGAGTGACCACGGACTTGCTTCAGAGATGATTTGGTTATATTTTATACAGTTATTTCATCTTCATCATGTCATTCATCTTTTCCAATTCATCTTTTTCAAAGTCAAAAATTACCTATGACCAAAGAATCGTCTAAAGCGCCACCGCTTTACCCGAAGACCCACCTGCTCGCAGCAAGTGGTATCGCCGCTCTTCTGAGCCTGGCGCTTCTGGTATTTCCTTCCAGTGATGTAGAAGCCAAAAAGACCACGCTGAGTCTTGAACTGGAAAGCCCTGCTGAACAACTGACACAAGATCAAGACGCTGCTGAAGCCGTTCAAGCCACAAATGAACCAGCGGCCTCCCCTTTCGCGCAGATCGAAAACAGCGCCGAAGAGACTCAGGAAACCGCTCAGGCCGCGCCTGCAGCTGCGCCGGTCGTCGAAGAAAAGAAGGCGCCAAACCACAGGGAAGTGATCGTTTCCAAAGGCGACACGCTGTCCACGCTGTTTGAGAAAGTCGGCCTACCTGCCACTTCGGTGCATGAAGTACTGGCCAGCGACAAACAGGCCAAGCAATTCAGCCAACTCAAACACGGCCAGAAACTCGAATTCGAACTGACCCCCGACGGCCAGTTGACCAACTTGCACAGCAAGGTCAGCGACCTCGAAAGCATCACCCTGACCAAAAATGACAAGGGTTATACGTTCAACCGCATTACCGCCAAACCTACCGTGCGCTCTGCCTATGCCCATGGCGTGATCAACAGCTCGCTGTCGCAGTCTGCCGCGCGTGCCGGCCTGTCCCACAGCCTGACCATGGACATGGCCAGCGTGTTTGGCTATGACGTCGACTTCGCCCAGGATATTCGCCAGGGTGACGAGTTTGATGTGATCTATGAGCAGAAAGTCGTCAACGGCAAGTCTGTCGGCAACGGTCCGATCCTTTCTGCGCGCTTCACCAGCCGCGGCAAGACCTACACCGCCGTGCGTTACACGAACAAGCAAGGCAACAGCAGCTACTACACCGCTGACGGCAACAGCATGCGCAAGGCGTTTATCCGCACACCGGTAGACTTCGCCCGCATCAGCTCGAAATTCTCCATGGGCCGCAAACACCCGATCCTGAACAAGATCCGCGCTCACAAAGGTGTCGATTACGCAGCGCCACGCGGCACGCCGATCAAAGCGGCCGGTGACGGCAAAGTCTTGCTGGCCGGTCGCCGTGGCGGCTACGGCAATACTGTGATCATCCAACATGGCAACACCTACCGGACGCTGTACGGCCACATGCAAGGCTTTGCCAAAGGCATCAAGACTGGCGGCAGCGTCAAACAAGGCCAAGTGATCGGTTACATCGGCACAACCGGGCTCTCCACCGGCCCGCACTTGCACTACGAGTTCCAGGTCAATGGCGTGCACGTCGACCCACTGGGCCAGAAGGTTGCGATGGCCGACCCAATCTCCAAAGGGGAGCGCGCGCGCTTCCTCGCGCAGAGTCAGCCGTTGATGGCCCGCATGGACCAAGAGAAAGCCACAATGCTGGCTTCGAAGCGCTAAATCATGACGTTCTATATAGGTGTGATGTCCGGGACCAGCCTCGATGGTCTGGACATTGCGCTGATCGAGCTGACCCCGGCGATCAAACTGATAGCCACGCACTACACCCCCATGCCTGACTCCCTGCGCGCCGAGCTGCTTGGCTTGTGCGCCAGCGGCCCGGACGAGATTGCCCGCTCCGCCATCGCTCAGCAGAACTGGGTGAAACTGGCCGCTCAGGGCATTAACGCTCTCCTCCAACAACACAACCTGAAACCCGAAGACATTCGCGCGATTGGCAGCCATGGCCAGACCATCCGCCACGAACCGGCGCGCGGTTTCACGGTACAGATCGGCAACCCTGCCTTGCTCACCGAGCTGACCGGCATCACCGTGGTCAGCGACTTCCGCAGCCGTGACGTGGCCGCTGGCGGGCAAGGCGCACCGCTGGTTCCAGCCTTTCACGAAGCGTTGTTTGAAGAACGTGCCGGTCATCGTGCGGTATTGAATGTTGGCGGATTCAGCAACCTCAGCCTGATCGAGCCCGGCAAGCCTGTCGCCGGTTTCGACTGCGGCCCGGGCAACGTCCTGCTGGATGCGTGGATTCATCAGCAACGTGGCGACAACTTTGATCGCGACGGCCAATGGGCGGCCAGCGGCAAGGTTGAACCGGTTCTGCTGAATGAATTGCTGAGCGATCCGTTCTTCGTGACCAAGGGCCCGAAAAGCACCGGTCGCGAAGTGTTCAACCTGCCATGGCTGACACAGCATCTATCGACGCTGCCGACCTTCGCCGCTGAAGACGTGCAAGCAACCCTGCTTGAGCTGACCGCACTGACCATTATCGAGTCACTGCAGCACGCCCAATCGAATACCCAGGAATTGCTGGTCTGCGGTGGCGGCGCGCACAACGCCACACTGATGAAACGTTTGGCCAGCCTGCTGCCGAACGCGACAGTCAGCAGCACCGCCGCTTATGGTGTGGACCCGGACTGGGTCGAAGCCATGGCCTTCGCCTGGCTGGCCCATTGCTGCCTGGAAGGCATCGCCGCCAACCGCCCGAGCGTCACCGGCGCCCGCGGCTTGCGCGTACTCGGCGCCATCTACCCGGCCTGACTATCCATCAAATCCCACACAACAAAACGCCGCAAAGCCCTGAAGCCATGCGGCGTTTGGTAATGCGGTGAAGCGCGATCAGATCGAGAATGAAGACCCGCAACCACACGTGGTGCTGGCGTTCGGATTCTTGATCACGAAACGCGAACCTTCCAGACCTTCCTGATAATCCACCTCGGCACCGGCCAGGTACTGGAAGCTCATCGGGTCTACGACCAGACTCACACCTTCGCGCTCGACGATGGTGTCGTCATCGGCCACTTCTTCATCAAAGGTGAAGCCGTACTGAAAACCTGAACAACCGCCGCCCGTAACGAATACGCGCAGCTTCAAGCGATCATTCCCCTCTTCATCGACCAGGCTCTTCACCTTGTGCGCGGCACCGTGGGTGAATTGCAAAGCGGTGGGGGTGAAGGATTCGACGCTCATGCTGACTATCTCCCGGCGTTACGCCGCCATAATGCGTGATGACGCGCATTATCCGCTTCTCCTAGAAAATTGGTCAACTATTGTTACGGTATATCAATAAACCCGATTGCCGGTACGAAATGCAAAAAGGCCCGTCAGACGGGCCTTTTTGCTGAGCGGGATAAAGCCTTACGGCAGCATGCCGGCGTGGGACAGGCCCAGACGCTCATCCAGCCCGAACAGAATGTTCAGGTTCTGCACCGCCTGACCCGACGCACCTTTGACCAGGTTATCGATCACCGACAGCACCACCACCAGATCACCGTCCTGCGGACGATGCACGGCGATACGGCAGACGTTGGCACCGCGCACACTACGCGTTTCCGGATGGCTGCCCGCTGGCATCACGTCGACGAACGGTTCGTTGGCGTAACGCTTTTCAAACAACGCCTGCAGATCCACCGAGCGATCCACGACGGTCGCGTACAGCGTCGAGTGAATGCCGCGAATCATTGGCGTCAGGTGCGGAACGAAGGTCAGACCGACGTCCTTGCCCGCTGCACGACGCAAGCCTTGGCGGATTTCCGGCAAGTGACGGTGACCTTTGACGGAGTAGGCTTTCATGCTTTCCGACGTCTCGGAGTACAACGAACCGACCGAAGCGCCACGGCCCGCACCGCTGACACCGGATTTGCAGTCAGCGATCAAACGTGTGGTATCGGCCAGACCGGCTTCGAGCAACGGCAGGAAACCCAACTGCGTAGCGGTTGGATAGCAACCCGGCACGGCAATCAGGCGAGCATCCTTGATCTGCTCGCGATTGACTTCCGGCAGACCGTAGACCGCCTCCTCCAGCAGCTCAGGTGCACCGTGCGGCTGACCGTACCACTTGGCCCATTCAACAGAGTCTTGCAGACGGAAGTCCGCCGACAGGTCGATGACCTTGGTCCCGGCCGCCAGCAATTCGCCGGCCAGCGCATGAGCAACACCGTGCGGCGTGGCGAAGAACACCACATCGCAGGCGCCCAGTGTCTTGATGTCCGGAACGCTGAATGCCAGGCCGTCGTAGTGGCCTCGCAGGTTCGGGTACATGTCAGCCACGGCCAGGCCGGCCTCGGATCGGGAAGTGATCACGACCACTTCAGCTTGCGGATGCTGTGCCAACAGACGCAGCAGTTCGACACCGGTGTAACCCGTGCCGCCGACGATTCCGACCTTGACCATAAACCTGCCCTCAACGAACCCACTGGAAAGCCGTCGATAATAGGGCCCGTATCGTCCTGCGACAACCGGCAAGGTGACGTGCGGCGGCTCAAGCCTCTACTATCCAGCCTACCGTGAACCTGGGAATAACTAAAAAATGCTTTATCTATGGCTCAAAGCTTTTCACATCATCAGCATGGTCTGCTGGTTTGCCGGCCTGTTCTACCTGCCCCGGCTGTTCGTTTATCACGCCCAAAGCGAGGACACCGTCAGCAAGGAGCGCTTCAGCCTCATGGAGCGCAAGCTGTACCGCGGCATCATGGGACCGGCGATGATCGCCACCCTGATTTTCGGTATTGCGCTGATCTGGCTTAACCCAAGCATCTTCAGTCAGGGTGCCTGGATTCACGCCAAGCTGACGCTGGTGGTACTCCTGATCGGCTACCACCACATGTGCGGCGCACAGGTGAAACGTTTTGCCCGTGGCGAAAACACCCGCAGCCATGTCTTTTATCGCTGGTTCAATGAAGTGCCGGTTCTGATATTGCTGGCTATCGTAATTCTGGTCGTCGTTCGGCCGTTCTAATAAGCACAACTCACCGGGGTACTTCCAATGTCGCTGCCCGCTTTGCTCGAACAACGTTTGCGCCTGCCCGTAGTGGCTGCGCCGATGTTCCTGATTTCCAATCCGCAATTGGTGCTCGCCTGCTGCCGTAACGGCGTGGTCGGCAGCTTTCCCGCGCTGAACCAGCGTGAGAGCAGCGGCTTCAAGGCCTGGCTGGAAGAAATCGAGGCAGGATTGGCGGCACTGGAGAACCCTGCGCCTTACGCGGTCAACCTGATCGTCCACAACACCAATCCACGACTCCAGGCAGACCTTGCGATCTGCATCGAACACAAAGTGCCAATCGTCATCACCAGCCTCGGCGCCGTGAAAGAAGTGGTCGATGCCGTCCACAGCTACGGCGGCCTGGTATTCCATGACGTGACGACCCGTCGCCATGCCGAGAAAGCCGCCGAGGCCGGTGTGGACGGTTTGATCGCCGTGGCCGCAGGCGCCGGTGGACACGCGGGGACCTGGAGCCCGTTCTCGCTGATTGCCGAGATCCGCCAGTTCTTCGACAAAACCCTGCTGCTGGCCGGCTGCCTCAACCATGGCCACGAGATTCTTGCTGCGCAATTGCTGGGCGCGGATCTGGCCTACTTCGGCACACGATTTATCGGCACCACCGAAAGTCATGCGCCTGACGCCTACAAAGAGATGTTGCTGACATCCAGAGCCGCGGACATCGTCCATACGCCAGCGGTGTCGGGCGTACCGGCGAGTTTCATGCGTCAAAGCCTGGAAGCTGCCGGCTTCGACATGGCGACACTGCAAGGCAAGGGCGAGGTCGACTTCGGCTCCAAACTCAAGCCGATCAGCGATGAAGCCAAAGCCTGGAAAACCGTTTGGTCGGCGGGCCAGGGTGTCGGGGAAATCGATGATTTGCCGAGCGTCGATCAATTGGTCGCCCGGCTGGACGCGGAATACCGCAAGGCGCTGGAGCTGGCGGCACAGCTGCCCAAACGCTGGCCGCGTTGAGATGAAAGTTTGGCCAGCCCGCCCCGGCTGGCCTTACACTCCACACTTGAAACACACCCTATTACAAATTCTCGCGACAAGGATGCCTCGCAATGAGCGACAACCGTTTCAAGATCGTGTTCGACGGCGCTCTGCTGCCAGGCGTTGACGTCACCACCGCCAAACAGAAGCTGGCCGAGCTATACAAAAGCGAAGTCGCTGCCGTCGAACGGCTGTTCACTGGCAAGACGGTTACGCTCAAACAAGGCCTGTCGCAGACTGACGCGCAAACCTACCTTCAGGCGCTGACGAAAACCGGTATCGATGCTCGCATCGAAAGCGAATCGTCCATTGAGCTGAATCTGGCCGACGCCCACGAACACAGGCCTGTCGCCAGCCAACCGGTATTTGCCGACCCCGCATCCCCTTACGCACCGCCCCGGGCCACTGTCGGCGAAAGCCTGCCCGCGTACGCCACGCTCAAGCCATTCAGCGTCGAAGGACGTATAGGACGTTTGCGCTATCTGGCGTGGACGATGGCCCTGACGCTGGTCACGCTGGCCGTCGGTTCGGTATTGGCCATTTTCGCCTTCGCCATCATCAGTGCCGACTCGACTGCTGGCCTGATTCTCGGTGGCCTGGTTGCATTCATCCTGTTCATTGCTCTTGCAGTCGTCAGCATTCAGTTCAGCGTTCAGCGCCTGCATGACATCGGCTGGTCCGGCTGGCTCTGGCTGTTGAACCTTGTGCCGTTCGTGGGCAGCTTCTTCCCGCTGGTGATCATGGTCGTGCCAGGCACCAACATCGCCAATCAATACGGCGCGCCACCTCCACCTAATACCACCGCGGTCAAAGTGCTGTCTTCGCTGTGGGTCGTGTTCATCGCGATCGTTTTCATTGGCGCACTGGCTGGCGGCATTACTGCCATCCAGCAGGAATACGAAAGTGCTGCCGAAACCAGCTACGACAGCAGTTCGGTGACCACCGAAGAAGTTGAAGTCGAGCCGGCGCAAGAGGCGGAGCAAGCAGCGGATACCGCAGAGGAAGAAGCCGAATAAGCCCCGGTCCCTGTAGACTCTGCGAAAGAATGAACAGCGCTCCCCGCCCGTGACACCCGCGTCGCCGGCGCGGAGCTGTTGCGATGGAGAACTGCATGACCCGTTACGCTCTGATCACTGGTGCCTCCAGCGGCATTGGCCTGGCGATGGCCGAAGCGCTGGCCCGCCGGGGCCGCAGCCTGATTCTGGTGGCCCGACAACGTGATCAGCTGGAAAGTATTGCAATCGAACTGACCCAACGGTTTGGCGTGGAAGTCTTGTTCCGCGCCTGCGACCTCGGCGAGCCGTTACGGCTGTCCGGGTTCCTGCTGGAACTGGAAGAAGGTGACCGGCAAATCGATCTGCTGGTCAACTGCGCCGGCATCGGCACCTGCGGACCATTCCTGGCCCAGGACTGGATGACCGAGCAGGACTTGATCGAAGTGAACATCCTGGCACTCACCCGCTTATGCCATGCCATCGGCAACAGCATGGCGCTGCAGGGTGGCGGGCAGATTCTGAATGTCGCTTCAATGGCGGCGTTCCATCCCGGCCCGTGGATGAGCACTTACTACGCCAGCAAAGCCTATGTCCTGCATTTTTCCGAAGGGCTGCGCGTCGAACTGAAGAAGTGCGCGGTCAAGGTTTCGGTACTCTGCCCCGGCCCGACGCGCACCGGGTTCTTCCGCACGGCACAACTGGACGCCAGCAAACTGGCCGACAGCAACCTGCTGATGAGCCCTGAAGAAGTGGCGCTGTATACCGTTCGGGCCCTGGAGAAAAATCGCGCAATCATCATTCCGGGCAGAGGGAACCGCTGGCGTGCCTTGCTGCCGCGGCTCGGCTCTCGCTGGCTCAACCGGACAATCGCAGGCATGGTCAACAAGGCCTACTGCCCGCGCTGACCAGCCCTCAAGGTAAAAGGCTGGGCTCGGGGATAACCCATGAGTACACTCAGGCCAGCCTCAACAACGGAGAAAACAGCTGTGGATACTCTGTTCACCAAGATCATCAACCGGGAAATCCCGGCAAAGATCATTTACGAGGACGACCAGGTACTGGCCTTCCACGACATCGCCCCACAGGCACCGGTGCATTTTCTGGTTATTCCGAAAAAAGCGGTGCGCACCCTCAACGACCTCACCGAGGACGACAAGGCATTGGCCGGGCATATTCTGTTCACCGCCCAGCGTCTTGCCCTGGAACTGGGCTGCGAGGAAGGTTTCCGTGTGGTCATGAACTGCAATGAACTGGGTGGACAGACGGTCTATCACATTCATATGCATGTGCTCGGCCAGCGCCAGATGCACTGGCCGCCGGGCTGATCCACCGCCCCGCCCTGCAGGAGCGAGGCTTGCCCGCGAAAGCGATCTGACAGTCAGCATGAATGTCGTCTGATAAACCGCTTTCGCGGGCAAGCCTCGCTCCTACAGATCACGGCGACATCCGGATGACCCAGCGCAAACCTTCCCCGGCCGATTGGGTTAAACTGGCCGCCGAGATTCTTCCCGGAGGTCAGCATGACTACCCAGCGTCACTACTCGCCGATTGACCGCCTTCTGCTGCAAGCCGATGCCGCGATGCGGACGTTGCTGCCCTTCAGTGGCCAGCCGTACCGTCCGTCGCCCGCTATCGTGCAACCGGATACGCAAATGAGTGACGAAGACACTCGCCACGTAGCCGGTTTGATGCGTATCAACCATACCGGCGAAGTCTGCGCTCAGGCGCTGTATCAGGGTCAGGCCCTGACTGCCAAGCTGCCGCATGTGCGCGCGGCCATGGAACATGCTGCCGAAGAAGAAATCGATCACCTGGTCTGGTGCGAGCAACGCATCAAACAGTTGGGTAGCCACACCAGCATTCTCAATCCGCTCTTTTACGGCATGTCGTTCGGGATTGGCGCGGTGGCCGGGTTGATCAGCGATAAAGTCAGCCTGGGGTTCGTTGCGGCGACCGAGGATCAGGTGTGCAAGCACTTGAACGAGCACCTTGAGCAATTGCCGGCGGAAGACGAAAAGTCCCGGGCGATTCTTGAGCAGATGCGCATCGATGAAGAACATCACGCTGAAAGTGCACTGGAAGCGGGCGGCTTTCGCTTTCCGGCGCCGGTGAAGTTCGGAATGAGTTTAATGGCCAAGGTGATGACCAAGAGTACTTACCGGATCTGACCTGTGGGAGCGGGCTTGCTCGCGAAGGCGGTCCGTCATTCAATATTGATGTCGACTGATACTCCGCTTTCGCGAGCAAGCCCGCTCCCACAGGGTTTTGAGACAGGCATGAAAAAGGCGACTGCCGTGAGGGAGTCGCCTTTTTTTCTGCTCGAAAATCTTAGTTAGGCATGTTGCGCGCGTAGAAGATTTCCAGCATTTCGTGTTTCACACGGTCGGTCACCTGAGCTCGCTGCTCGGAGGACAGGCTATTGGTGGCGTCGCCGAACAGGTAGTTGTCCAGTTCGAAGTTCTTCAACAGCATCTTGGTGTGGAACAGGTTTTCCTGGTACACGTTCACGTCGGTCATCTGGTACGCGTCGCGGGTGTCGTCGGAGAGGTAGTTCTGAATCGAGTTGATCTCGTGATCGATGAAGTGCTTATTGCCTTCCACGTCACGGGTGAAACCGCGCACGCGATAATCCACGGTCACGATGTCCGAATCGAACTGGTGAATCAGGAAGTTGAGCGCCTTGAGCGGTGAAATGACGCCACAGGTCGACACGTCAATGTCCACACGGAAGGTCGCAATGCCGTCGTCCGGATGGATTTCCGGGTAGGTGTGCACCGTGATGTGGCTCTTGTCGAGGTGGGCCAGGATAATTTCAGGCAGCGGGCCCGGGGACTCTTCGATCTGGCTTTCAGTCGGGGTTACCGGCTCTTCCGAGATCAGAATCGTAACGCTGGCGCCTTGTGGGTCGTAGTCCTGACTGGCAATGTTCAGGATGTTGGCACCAATGATATCGACAACTTCTGTGAGGATCTGCGTCAGGCGCTTCGCGTTGTACTCTTCATTGATGTACTCGACGTAAGCCTGTTGGTCTTGCGGGGTTTCCGCGTAGCAGATGTCATAGATGTTGAAGCTCAAGGTCTTAGTCAGGTTATTGAACCCGTGGAGCTTGAGTTTGCTTTTCACCGTTAAAAACTCTCTATGTATTGCGGCCCGGGCCGCGTGATCAAGCATGCCCGTCAGATGCGAACAACGCAGCTGCGTAGGACGGTTAACACCTCTTCGCGATGGCGATTTTGGTTGTCTGTTCGGATTCGCAGCCTGTCGAAGACGGACCACTACCCTGAAAAAAGTGGCGCATTATGCAGACGTCAGCTTGGGATCGCCAGAGTCTGCACTGCTTTTATGATAGTTGAATGTCGATTCAACCGAGTTCGATGATCTCGTAGTCGTGGGTAATGGCCACGCCGGCCGCGCCGAGCATGATCGACGCCGAGCAATACTTCTCTGCTGACAGTTCGATGGCGCGTTTGACCTGGGCTTCTTTCAACCCGCGGCCCTTGACCACGAAGTGCATGTGGATCTTGGTGAAGACTTTCGGATCTTCGGTCGCACGCTCGGCTTCGAGGAAGGCTTCACAGCTTTCGACCGCCTGACGGGATTTCTTGAGGATGCTGACCACGTCGAAATTGCTGCAACCGCCGACACCCAGCAGGAGCATTTCCATCGGCCGGACACCCAGGTTGCGACCGCCGGCATCGGGCGGACCGTCCATGACCACGACGTGACCGCTGCCGGACTCACCGAGGAACATGGCTTCGCCAGCCCATTGGATGCGTGCCTTCATCGCCAGACTCCACTGCATAAAAAAGGGTCGCCAGCTTAGCACAGGGCCCCGGATTGACAGTGCCTTGCGTTTGTAGGGCATAACCTTCCGAACTGTAGGTAATTTCTCGAATATTGCGAGAAGTGTCTGTTAAGCTGGCGCCAATTCGCTGGCGCATAGCCAGCTTTGCAGCATCCGTCGTCATCGACTCATAAAAAATCAAACACACCGTGAAGTCTTTTTCGGGATACAACCATGGTTGCTAGTGCCCCAACCCCCAAAATCAAGAACCTCGACAAGCTGCTGATGCATTGCCAGCGCCGTCGTTATGCGGCCAAGAGCAACATCATTTGCGCCGGTGACCGCTCGGAAACGTTGTTCTTCATCATCAAGGGTTCGGTCACGATCCTGATCGAGGATGACGACGGCCGCGAAATGATCATCGCCTACCTGAACTCCGGGGACTTTTTTGGTGAGTTGGGTTTGTTTGAACAAGCCGGGCTCGAACAGGAACGCAGCGCCTGGGTGCGTGCGAAGATCGAGTGTGAAGTAGCGGAAATCAGCTACGCGAAATTCCGCGAGTTGTCCCAGCAGGATCCAGACATTCTTTACGTGCTCAGCGGACAAATCGCACAGCGTCTGCGCAACACCACGCGCAAGGTCGGCGACCTGGCATTCTTCGACGTCACCGGCCGCGTCGCCCGTTGCCTGTTGGAACTGTGCAAACAGCCGGACGCCATGACCCACCCGGACGGCATGCAGATCAAAGTGACCCGTCAGGAAATCGGGCGGATTGTCGGTTGTTCACGGGAGATGGTCGGTCGCGTGCTCAAGGATCTGGAAGAACGCAACCTGGTGGACGTCAAAGGCAAGACCATGGTGGTCTTCGGTACGCGCTAGGCTCGAGAACTCAAGCCCCGAGCATGTCTGCCAGCAACTGGCGATAAAGCGCATCAAGCCGCCCGAGTGCATCGGGCGCGGCAAACTTCTCATGCAGGGCAATGTGGCTTTCGGCGCGCACCCGCTGCTCAAGACCGCACGCTTCATTGAAGCGATTGACTGCAGCGACCATCGATTCACGCTCGTTATCCAGCAACAACGCACCGTGCACCAATCCCACCGGGCGCTGACCACCCTTGCTCTGACGCCAGCGTTGAGCGGTGCCAACCATCTTGCGCCCGTCGAGGTTGACGTTGAAACGGCCATCGCAGAACGCACCGTCGACTTCGCCCAATGACGAAACACCGCCCAGCTCATCGAGTAACTGACAGATAGGGTCGCAGAGACGGCGATAAGCGGTTTCGATCCGGTTCTGATCACCTTCGCTGCGCGGAGGTGCGTAGACCAGCGCGATATTGATCGTGGAAGCCGATTGCGGCACAGGCTCACCGCCGGTTTCACGCAGCAGCACTGGCCAACCGGCGGCGGCTGACACTTCACAGGCAGCTTCGAAGCCTGTCAGGCGATTCAGGCGTCGGGGCATGACCAATGCCCGATCATTGGGCTGCCAGAACAGCAGGCCGAAATCCGAATCGCCAGTGCAGACATGGGCCAACAAATCTTGCTCGGCCTGTAGGCCGGCTTCGACGGTCAGACTGGTCGGCTGAGTCATGGGCTACTCCACTCGGCATAAAGTCTTTGGGGTATTTGAGGGCCTCTTCGCGAGCAAGCCCGCTCCCACATCAGGATTGTGTACACAGATCCAATGTGGGAGCGGGCTTGCTCGCGAAGGGCGCGCATCGGTTTTCCTGACTGCACTCAGTCGAGCGTCGAACCGCTGACCGGGCCGCCGCGCTCAGGAAAGAACAGGCGCTGCAATTCGGTGCCCGGGCTTTCGGCGCGCATGAATGCCTCGCCGACCAGGAACGCGTACACGTCGCTGATTTCCATCAGCTCCACATCGGCCCGGTTGAGAATGCCGCTTTCGGTGATCACCAGGCGATCACGCGGGATGCGTGGCAACAGGTCGAGCGTGGTTTCCAGGCTGACGTCGAAGGTGTGCAGGTTGCGGTTGTTCACGCCGACCAGCGGCGTGTCGAGGGTTTTCAAGGCCCGCTCCAGCTCGTCGCCATCGTGGACTTCCACCAGCACATCGAGGCCGACGCTTTTGGCCACGGCCGCCAGCTCGGCCATTTTTACGTCATCCAGCGCGGAGACAATCAGCAGCACACAGTCAGCGCCCAAGGCACGGGCTTCGACGATCTGGTAAGGATCGATCATGAAATCCTTGCGGATCACCGGCAGGTTGCACGCCGCCCGTGCCTGTTGCAGATACGCGTCGGCGCCCTGGAAGTAATCGATATCCGTCAGCACGGACAAGCACGTCGCGCCGCCCTTCTCATAGCTTTTGGCGATCTCGGCAGGAACGAAGTGCTCGCGGATCACGCCTTTGCTCGGCGAGGCTTTCTTGATTTCGGCAATGACAGCCGGCTGTTTCAACTTGGCCTGAGCAATCAGTGCCTTGGCAAAACCACGGGGTGCATCGGCCGCCTTGGCCAGACTTTCCAGCTCCGCCAGACTCACACGGGCGCTACGCTCGGCAACTTCCTGGACTTTGCGGGCCAGAATGTTTTCCAGAACCGTCGGTACACTCATCCCTCATTCTCCACTTTGAATACCGCGGTAAATGCACCCAACTCCTCAAGTTTTTCCCGAGCGAGGCCTGTGTGCAGCGCATCGTGCGCCAGGGCAACGCCTTCTTTCAAACTGGTCGCCAGGTCGGCGGCGTACAGCGCCGCACCGGCATTGAGCACAATCATCTCGGCAGCTTTCTGACCGCTTTCGGTCTTGCGCTTGCCCAGAGCATCGCGAATCAACTCGAGGGACGCCGCCGGACTTTCCACCGCCAGACCGTGCAGGCTCTGGCTCTTCATACCCAGGTCTTCTGGTTCGACCCAATATTCGGTGATCTGGTCATTCTTCAGTTCGGCCACATAGGTCGGCGCCGCGAGACTGAATTCGTCCAGGCCATCCTTCGAGTGCACCACCAACACATGCTTGCTGCCCAGCCGTTGCAAGACTTCGGCCAATGGCCGGCACAACGCCTGGCTGAACACGCCCACCACCTGATGTTTCACGCCGGCCGGATTCGTAAGCGGGCCGAGCATGTTGAACAGGGTACGCAGGCCAAGCTCCTTGCGCGGGCCGGCGGCGTACTTCATCGCACTGTGATGGGTCTGGGCAAACATGAAGCCGATGCCGACGTTGTCGATGCAGCGCGCCACCTGGACCGGGGTCAGGTTCAGGTAGATACCGGCCGCCTCCAGCAGGTCGGCGCTACCGCTTTTGCCCGACACCGCACGGTTACCGTGCTTGGCCACGGTGCATCCGGCCGCTGCCACCACGAAAGAGGAAGCGGTCGAGACGTTAAAGATGTTCGCACCGTCACCGCCGGTGCCAACCACATCGACGACGCCGTCGAGGGTCTTGAGTTCGACCTTGTCTGCCAGCTCGCGCATGACCGACACCGCGCCGACGATCTCGTCGATGCTTTCGCTCTTCATGCGCATGGCCATCATGAACGCGCCGATCTGCGCATCCGTGCATTGCCCGGTCATGATTTCGCGCATCACATCGCGCATCTCATCGGTGCTGAGGTCGAGGTGATCGACGATACGGCTCAGGGCTGTCTTGATATTCATGAAAAGTCCTTAGCGCGTGCCGCCGGTTTGTTTGAGGAAGTTAGCGAACAGCTCGTGGCCCTGCTCGGTGAGAATAGACTCGGGGTGGAACTGCACACCCTCGATGTTCAATGTCTTGTGGCGCAGGCCCATGATTTCGTCGACCGAGCCGTCTTCCAGCTGGGTCCAGGCGGTCAGTTCGAGGCAATCCGGCAGGGTTTCGCGCTTGACGATCAGCGAGTGATAGCGCGTCACCGTCAGCGGACGATTCAGGCCTTCGAATACACCCTTGTCCTCGTGGAATACCGGGCTAGTCTTACCGTGCATGACTTGCCGGGCGCGGACCACATCGCCGCCAAAGGCCTGACCGATGGACTGGTGGCCGAGGCAGACACCGAGAATCGGCAGTTTGCCGGCGAAATGCTTGATCACGTCGATCGAGACACCGGCTTCGGTCGGGGTGCAAGGACCGGGGGACACAACGATGCGCTCAGGGTTGAGCGCTTCGATTTCGGCAACGGTGAGTTCATCGTTGCGCACGACTTTGACCTGGGAGCCGAGCTCACCGAGGTATTGCACAACGTTGTAGGTAAAAGAGTCGTAGTTATCGATCATCAGCAACATGGCGGTTGGAACCTCTTGAATTCACTGACTTTTAAGACAGCCTTCGAATGGTTACCCGCAGCGTCCTGCGCTTTGTCAGTCGCCGGGTGCGCCAGCAAAGCGGTATGTCATACGGGTGAAGAAGGCAAAGCGGTACAGGTCCGGCGGGGCCGGCAAAAGAATTCAGGCGCGCCAACGCCAGCGGGCGTGTGCCTTGATGACTTGATCCAGGAGTTTGCTGATGATCAACACGGGGAAGGTCTCATTCATACGTCTCGGCACAGTAACTTAGCTGGGCAGAGCGTGCAATATCGCCGGGGCGACTGGCTGCGAAACAATTGAAGGGTTCGCGACCGATGGCAAAAGGCCGGAAGTTTTTGGTACTGTCGTTTCGTTCACTACAACAATAAATAAACGGACTTGCTCATGATCAAACAGACGTTGTTTGTACCGCTCGCAGGATGCTTGCTCGCCATGGCCTGCGCTCAGGCGATTGCCGCGCCTAATCCTTACTCCAATTTCGTCGTCTTCGGCGACAGTCTCAACGATGCCGGTACGTTTGCCGACACGGGCGGGCCAGCGGGCTCGACTGAGCGCTTTACCAACCGGACGGGGCCGGTTTACCTGGATGGCAGCGGCGAAGTCCGCTCGCTCAACTCAACGCAGATACTGGGGGGAAAACTGGGGTTCTCCGCGGACCAGACGGCGTCATCGTCCTCAGCGGTACGCGCCAACAATGGCCAGCCCGATGGTAACAACTGGGCCGTCGGAGGTTATCGCACCGACCAGATTCTCGACTCGATCACCAGCACCTCCGCCACCGGCGAACGTACCCGTGCAGGCTATCTGCCGTCGAACAACTTCCGCGCCGACCCGAATGCGCTGTATTACCTGTCGGGTGGTGGCAATGACTTCCTTCAGGGTCGCGTGACCAGCCTGCCCCAGGCCAGCGCCGCCGCCGATCGCCTGGTCAGCAGCGTGCAAACCCTGCAACAGGCCGGCGCCCGCTACATCATGGTCTGGTTGTTGCCGGACATTGGCTTTACTCCGGCCTTCAATGGCACCCCGCTACAAGCGTTTACGTCCCAGCTCAGCACCCAGTTCAACACCGAACTGGTAAGCCAGCTGCAGAGCGTCAACGCCAACGTCATCCCGCTGAACATTCCGGTATTGCTCAAAGAGACGTTTGCCAACCCGGGGCAGTTCGGCCTGGCAACCGATCAGAACCTGAGCGCCACCTGCTTCAGCGGCGACAGTTGCACCGAAAACGCCCGTTACGGCATCAACAGTGCTACGCCGGACCCGACCAAGCTGATCTACAACGACGCGGTGCACCCGACCGAAGCCGGGCAACGCCTGATTGCCGATTACGCTTACTCGTTGCTGTCCGCGCCATGGGAAGCCACCCTGTTGCCACAAATGGCCCAGGGTACGTTGCGTTCTCATCAGGATGAGTTGCGCAACCAGTGGCTGGCCGATTGGGAAAACTGGCAAGGCGTGGGCCAATGGCGGGCGATTGTCGCTGGCGGCGGCCAACACCAGGATTTCGATAGCCAGCGCAGTGGCGCCAGTGCTGACGGCAACGGCGCCAACGTGAACATCGGCGGCAGCTACCGGCTCAATGACGCATGGCGCGTCGGGTTGGCGGCCGGCTTCTATAACCAGAAACTTGAAGCCGGCGACAACGACTCCGACTACAAGCTCAACACTTACATGGGGACGGCGTTCGCCCAGTACCAGCAAAACCGCTGGTGGGGTGACGCGGCAGTGACCGCCGGACATCTGGACTACGACAGCCTCAAACGCAAATTCCAGTTGGGGGTCAACGAACGCGCAGAGAAAGGCGACACCGACGGTTACCTGGTCGCCATCAGCGGCCGCCTGGGTTATGACATCGCGCCAGAGGCCAGCAGCCCGTGGCACCTGTCGCCGTTCGTGAGCGCTGATTTCGCCAAGGTTGAGGTCGACGGTTACTCGGAAGATGGCGCCGATTCCACTGCACTGACCTTCGACGACCAGTCGCGTATTTCCCGGCGTCTTGGTCTCGGCATCCAGGGCAAGTACCAGATCACTTCGCAGACCCAGGTGTTCGGCGAACTGGCCCACGAGCGCGAGTACAACGACGACACCCAGGATGTGACGATGAACCTCAACAGCCTGCCGAACAACAGCTACTCCCTGGCCGGCTACACCCCGCAATCCCACCTGAACCGCTTGAACCTGGGGGTAAGCCACAACCTCACCAAGGACTTGGCATTGCGCGCCAGTTATGACATTCGCAAGGATGACGACTTTACCCAGCAGGGTATTAATGTCGGGGTTGCGCTGGACTTCTAAACTCAGGCAATAAAAAACGCGGCGCCCTCACAGGCGCCGCGTTTTTTTTGTGCTGGTGAAATCCGTGTGGGAGCGGCGGTGCGACGATTCGACTTGCTCGCGAAGAGGGAGTGTCAGTCGGCATCAATGTTGAATGACACACCGCATTCGCGAGCAAGCCCGCTCCCACAGGGTTTTGTGGGAGTTCAAGTGTCCGGGGTTTGCTCGGCCAGGGCCACGGCGCGGAACATCGCGCGGCGCTTGTTCAGGGTTTCTTCCCATTCCAGCGCCGGCACCGAGTCAGCGACGATGCCGCCACCGGCCTGTACATGCAGTTCGCCGTTCTTGATCACCGCGGTGCGGATCGCAATCGCCGTGTCCATGTTGCCGTTCCACGCAAAGTAGCCCACCGCCCCGCCGTAGACGCCACGCTTGACCGGTTCCAGTTCGTCGATGATTTCCATCGCGCGAATCTTCGGCGCGCCAGACAAGGTGCCCGCCGGCAGGATCGCCCGCAGTGCATCCATCGCCGTCAGCCCGGCCTTCAATTGGCCAGTGACGTTGGACACGATGTGCATCACGTTGGAATAACGCTCGATGACCATCTTCTCGGTGAGTTTCACCGAGCCGATCTCCGACACCCGACCGGTGTCGTTACGGCCCAGGTCGATCAGCATCAAGTGCTCGGCGATTTCCTTGTCGTCCGACAGCAGGTCTTTTTCCAGCGCCAGATCGGCTTCTTCGTTGGCCCCGCGTGGGCGAGTGCCAGCAATCGGGCGCACGGTGATCAGGTTGTCTTCGACCCGCACCAGCACTTCCGGCGAACTGCCGACGACATGGAAGTCGCCGAAGTTGAAGAAGTACATATAAGGCGTCGGATTGAAGCAACGCAGCGCCCGGTACAGATCGATCGGCGCAGCCTTGAAGTCGATCGACATGCGCTGGGACGGCACGACCTGCATGCAGTCGCCGGCCAGGATGTATTCCTTGATGGTGTCGACGGCTTTTTCGTAATCGTCCTGGGTGAAACTGGAGCGGAACACCGGATCAGCCGACTGTTGCTTGCTGAAATCCAGGCCACGGCGCGGGGTGATCGGCTGACGGAGTTTTTCCAGCAACTCTTCCAGGCGGGCCTGACCTTGCTCGAAGGCGTCTTCCTGAGACGGATCAGCCAGCACAATCGCGTGCATCTTGCCGGCGAGGTTGTCGAACACCACCACTGCGTCGGAAACCATCAGCAGAATGTCCGGCACGCCCAGCGGATCCGGGTTCGGGCACTTGCCCAGACGCTTCTCCACATAGCGCACGCAGTCGTAACCGAAATAACCCACCAGACCGCCATTGAAGCGCGGCAGGCCAGGGATGGTCGGCACGTTGTAGCGAGCTTTGAAGGCTTCGACAAAGGCCAGTGGATCTTCGGCCTCGTGGCTTTCGATCTCGACGCCGTCGTGGGTCACGCTGACGTGATGATCGTGAACCCGCAGCACGGTGCGGCACGGCAGGCCGATGATCGAATAACGACCCCACTTCTCCCCGCCCTGCACCGATTCCAGCAGGTAGGAGTTCGGCTCGTCGGCCAGTTTCAGGTAGATCGACAGCGGCGTATCGAAGTCGGCCAGGGTTTCGCAGGCCAACGGGATACGGTTATAGCCGGCAGCGGCCAAACGCAGGAATTCTTCGCGGATCATGGGGTAGCCTCGTGGCTTGAGGTGCTAACAGTCAGGTATGCAAACGCGCCGGAAAGCCGGCCAGAATCGAGTCAGGCGCGCCAACGCCAGCGGGCCAGGGCCTTGATGACTTTCATCCAGAGTTTGCGAGTGACCACCACGATGGCGTTTCCAGAAGGGGATTGAGCAACGTCGGGCAACGTTATCTCAGCGGCTGGATCCAGGCAACCGGGAATTAGCTTGCGCAGATCGTCGATTACCAGCGCCGGCGACTCTTCCGAAATCGGCCGGCCATGGTTGTAGCCGTAGCTGAGGGCCACGCACTTGACCCCCGCCGCTTTCGCCGCCAGCACGTCGCTGCGCGAATCGCCGACAAACAACGATTGCGAGGCTGGAATGTTGGCCATTTTCATCACGAAAAACAGCGCGGCCGGGTCAGGTTTCTTCTGCGGCAGGGTGTCGCCGCCGATGATCCACTTAAAGTAACGGCCGATTTTCATCTGATCCAGCAGCGGCGCGACGAAGCGCTCCGGCTTGTTGGTGATCAGCGCCATCTCGACACCTTGCTTGTGCAGCCATTTGAGGGTATCGCGCACGCCGGGATAGACCACAGTCAGATCATGGCTCTCGCTGTAAGCCTCCATGAAAATCTCCAGTGCGCCCTCGGCTTCACCGTCGTCGACCGTCGAATGGTCGATGCCACCGGCCAGCGCACGGCGAACCAGCACCGGCGCGCCGTTGCCGACCCACTCGCGCACCGACTCGAGGCCGGCAGGTTGGCGCCCGAGTTTGAGCAACATGTTATCCACAGCCAAGGCGAGGTCGGGGACCGAATCGATCAGCGTGCCATCCAGATCGAACATCACCAGCCGCGGCAGACGCCCCGGGAACAGCTGCTCAAAGCCACTCATGGACGAGCCAACGCCAGTTCGGAACGCATCTTTTCAATCACCTCTTGGTAGTTCGGTGCATTGAAGATCGCCGAGCCGGCGACGAAGGTGTCGGCGCCAGCCGCTGCGATTTCACGAATGTTGTTCACGTTCACGCCGCCGTCGATTTCCAGGCGAATGTCACGACCGGAGGCATCGATCAGCGCGCGCGCTTCACGCAGTTTGTCGAGGGTGCCGGGGATGAACTTCTGCCCGCCGAAGCCCGGGTTGACGCTCATCAGCAAGATCATGTCGACCTTGTCCATCACGTACTTGAGCACGTCCAGCGGGGTCGCCGGATTGAACACCAGGCCCGACTTGCAGCCGCCCTCGCGGATCAGTTGCAGGGAACGGTCGACGTGCTGAGTGGCTTCCGGGTGGAACGTGATGTAAGTCGCGCCGGCCTCGATGAAGTCACCGACGATGCGGTCCACCGGGCTGACCATCAGGTGAGCGTCGATCGGCGCGGTCACGCCGTACTTGCGCAGCGCGGCGCAGACCATCGGGCCGATGGTCAGGTTTGGTACGTAGTGGTTGTCCATGACATCGAAGTGCACGAAGTCGGCGCCGGCGGCCAGGACGTTGTCCACTTCCTCACCCAGGCGGGCGAAGTCGGCGGAGAGAATCGACGGAGCAATGACGAAGGGCTGCATGACGCACCTTTTTTGAGCAGAATCACGATGGCGCGCATTGTATACCTCATGCTTTGACGCGCGCACTGTGACCGCGATGATTGGGCCTGCCTTCGATCAATAAGTCGTCGCAGGCTCTAGAACGCCGCTCGGTAGATCTTCTCGATATCGATGGCGCTCAATTTGCGTGGATTGTTGCGCATCAGGCGCTCGATCCCCGCGGCTTCCACGGCCATGGCCGGGATCGCATCCTCCGGAACACCGAAGCTGCGCAGACCTGGCGGGATCTCTACCGCGGCGCACAACGCGGTCATCGCCTCCACGGCTTTGTCCGCCGCTTCATTGGCGCTCAGGTGAGCGGTCTTGACCCCCATGGCTTCGGCAATATCCTGCATGCGCTCGATGCAAGCCATCTTGTTCCAGGTCATGACATACGGCAGCAGCAAGGCGTTGCTGACGCCATGGGCAATGTTGAAACGCCCGCCCAGCGGATACGCCAGCGCATGCACCGCACCGACCCCGGCATTGCCGAAGGCCATGCCGGCCATCAGGCTGGCGGTGGCCATGTCTTCCCGGGCTTGCAGGTTGGACGGGTTGGCGTAGGCCTTGGGCAATGCTTTGGCGATCAGCTTGATGGCGCCAATGGCCAGGGCGTCGGTGATCGGCGAGGCGTTGACCGACAGGTAGGATTCGATGGCATGCACCAGCGCATCGACGCCACTGGCGGCGGTGACACTGCGCGGGCAGGTCAGGGTCATTTGCGGACTGACCAGCGCCACGTCTGGCAATAGATAGTCGCTGACAATGCCCTTCTTCAGCTGCGCGATCTTGTCGGAGAGGATGGCGACGTTGGTCACCTCTGAACCGGTGCCGGCCGTGGTCGGGATGGCGATCAACGGCGGGCCTTTGCGCGGCACCTGATCGACGCCGAACAAATCCTCCAGCGCACCGTGGTAACCGGCGTAGGCCGCGACACTTTTGGCGATGTCGATGGCGCTGCCACCGCCGAGGCCAATCAGACCGTCATGCCCGCCCTCGCGGTAAACCCGCATGCAGTCTTCGACAATGGCGATTTCCGGGTCTGGCAGCACACGGTCGAAAATCTCGTAGGATCGATCGCCCAGTTGCGCCAGCGCCAGCTCGACCGTGCCGGACTTGACCAGCGCCGCGTCGGTGACGATCAGCGGGTTGTCGACATCCAGGCGGGTGAGCTCGGCGGCCAGTTGCTCGATGGCACCTGCGCCGGTGATCAGTTTGTGAGCGATTTTGAAAGAGGAAAGACTCATCGTGCGCAGCCTCTTATAAATAGGGGAGCTGGGCACAATAGTAGCTGGGGATTGGGGTTTGTCTGCTATTCAGCCTGTGAATGACCAACTATCCCGAAAACCACACAAAACCCCTGTAGGAGCTGTCGAGTGAAACGAGGCTGCGATCTTTTGATCTTGCTTGTAAAAAAACAAAGTCAAAAGATCGCAGCCTCGTTTCACTCGACAGCTCCTACAGGGGTCTGCGTCAGACCTGGGCGGTGCGCAGTTTTTCGCTGCGGCCGCGCAGCCATTCGAGGGTCAGCAACAGGATCACCGAGAAGGCGATCAGCAACGTCGCTGCAGCAGCAATCGTCGGGCTGAGGTTTTCGCGGATACCGCTGAACATCTGCCGAGGCAAGGTCGCTTGTTCGGGACCCGCGAGGAACAGCGTCACCACCACTTCATCAAACGACGTCGCGAAGGCAAACAGCGCACCGGAGATCACACCCGGCGCAATCAGCGGCAACGTGACCCGGCGGAACGCCGTCAGCGGCGAAGCCCCCAGGCTGGCAGCGGCACGCACCAGGTTATGGTTGAACCCCTGCAAGGTCGCCGACACGGTAATGATTACAAACGGCACGCCCAACACCGCATGCACCACAATCAGCGAGAAGAAACTGTTGCCCAGGCCCAGCGGCGCAAAGAACAGATAGCTCGCCACACCGATAATCACCACCGGCACCACCATCGGCGAAATCACCAGCGCCATCACCAGTGCCTTGCCCGGGAAGTCGCCCCGGGTCAGGCCGATCGCTGCCAGCGTACCGAAGATCATCGCCAGCACCGTCGCCGCCGGGGCAACGATGATGCTGTTCTTCAGCGCACGCATCCATTCCGCCGAGGCGAAGAAGTCCTGATACCAGTGCAGCGAGAAGCCCTGCAGCGGATAGACCAGGAAACTGCCCGAGTTGAACGACAGCGGAATGATCACCAGCACCGGCAGAATCAGGAACAACAGAATCAAGCCGCAGAGAATCCGCAAGCTGTAGAACCACACCCGCTCGATGGGCGACATATAAGGACTCAGCATTTCATTCTCCCCTTAGCTCAGGCGCAGGCGACTGGCGCCCACCAGCCAGCTGTAAATCAGATAAAGCACCACGGTCGCCAACAGCAGCAGCCCACCGAGTGCGGTCGCCATGCCCCAGTTGATGCTGGTGTTGGTGTAGAAGGCGACGAAGTAACTGACCATCTGATCGTTCGGGCTGCCCAGCAACGCCGGGGTGATGTAGTAACCAATGGCGAGGATGAACACCAACAGGCAACCGGCGCCGACACCGGCATAGGTCTGCGGGAAGTACACCCGCCAGAAACTGGCGAACGGGTGGCAGCCGAGGGAAATTGCCGCACGCATGTAGGTCGGCGAGATGCCTTTCATCACGCTGTAGATCGGCAGGATCATGAACGGCAACAGGATGTGCACCATGGAGATGTAAACCCCGGTGCGGTTGAACACCAGCTCCAGCGGTTTATCGATGATGCCCATGGCCATGAGGCCGCTGTTGATCAGCCCGCCCGATTGCAGCAACACGATCCACGCGGCCACTCGCACCAGGATCGAGGTCCAGAACGGCAGCAGCACCAGAATCATCAGCAGGTTGCTTTGCCGTGACGGCAAGTTCGCCAGCAGGTAGGCCAACGGATAAGCCAGCAGCAGGCAGATCACGGTGATGATCAGGCCCATCCAGAACGTGCGGGCGAAGATGTCGAGGTAGATCGCCTGGTCCGGGGTGGCCGGGGCGATTTCGCCGAGGTCGTCGATGCGGTGATCGACCGCCGCCAGCAAGTAGTAAGGCGTGATGCTGCTGGTGTTGCGACGCACCGCTTGCCAATAGGCCGGGTCGCCCCAGCGCTCGTCGAGGCCTTCCAGCGCTTCTTTATAAGAGGCCGGTTCAGTGGCGAACGGCAAGGCGCGGGCGGTTTTGGTCAGCAGGCTGCGGTAGCCGGCCAACTCCATGTTCAAGCGCTTGGACAGATCGCCCAAGGTCTGATTCTTGCGCGCTTCAGCGAGGTCTTCGCTGGCCGCTTTGTAGACAGGTTCAGCGGGCAGGCCTCGGCCGTCCCAACTGGCGATGGCCGTCACGGTGCGCGGCATGCCGCCGACCACTTCCGGGTTACCCACGCTTTTGTAGAGCAGCGCCACGATCGGCACCAGGAACACCAGCAGCAGAAACAGCACCAGGGGCGCGATCAAGGCTTGTGCTTTCCAGCGGTTGATCCGCTCGGCGTGCTTGAGCCGCTGCTTCAAGGTGGGGTCAGTGCCCGCGTTCAGGGGAATGGCGGTGGCCATGGCGTACTCCGGAAATCTTTGATCGTTACAGAGGCGGCATTCCGTAACCGCAAGGCCACCTCTGTTCTTGATAACTACACATCACCCCTGTAGGAGCGAGGCTTGCCCGCGAAGGCGGCGTGTCAGTCAACATTGATGTTGAATGTGCTGACGTCTTCGCGGGCAAGCCTCGCTCCTACAGGGGGCAAGCCCACAGGTGGGCTTATTTGGCAGCCCAGGAATTGAAGCGCTGTTCCAGTTGCTCGCCGTTGTCAGCCCAGAAGCTGACGTCGATCTGCACCTGGTTGGCGATGTTTTCCGGGGTGGTCGGCATGTCTTTCAGGACATCCTTGGCCAGCAACGGAACGGCCTGAATGTTGGCCGGGCCGTAAGCGATGTTTTCCGAGTAGGTCTTCTGCTGCTGCGGAGCCACCGAGAACGCGATGAATTTCTTCGCCGCTTCGGCACGCTTGGCGTCCAGACCTTTTGGAATCGCCCAAGCGTCGAAGTCGTAGATACCGCCGTTCCACACGACTTTCAGGTTGCTCTCTTTCTGCACGGCGGCGATCCGGCCGTTGTAGGCCGAGCTCATGACCACGTCACCGGACGCAAGGTACTGCGGCGGTTGTGCGCCGGCTTCCCACCACTGAATGCTTGGTTTCAGCTCATCGAGTTTCTTGAATGCGCGGTCCTGACCGTCCTTGCCGGCCAGCACTTTGTAGACGTCTTTCGGCGCAACGCCGTCGGCCATCAGTGCGAATTCCAGGGTGTACTTGGCGCCTTTGCGCAGGCCACGTTTGCCCGGGAATTTCTTGGTGTCCCAGAAATCCACCCAACTGGTCGGTGCGGAGGCCAGTTTGTCGGCGTTGTAGGCCAACACGGTCGACCACACGAAGAAACCTACGCCGCAAGGCTGGATAGCGCCCTTGACGTAATCTTCGGATTTGCCGAACAGCGCAGGGTCAAGTTGCTCGAACATGTCTTCGTCGCAACCGCGAGACAGCTCTGGCGATTCAACTTCCACCAGGTCCCAGGACACGCTCTTGGTGTCGACCATGGCTTTGACCTTGGCCATCTCACCGTTGTATTCGCCCGCCACGATCTTGCCGTTGCCTGCCGCTTCCCACGGTGCGTAGAAGGCTTTGACCTGCGCTGCCTTGTTCGCCCCGCCGAAGGACACCACGGTCAAATCCGGGCCCGCCGCCATCGCGTGTGCCGCACCGATCATGCCCATGACCAAAGCGGTGAATTTCAGGGATCTCAACATTTATTGTTCTCTCCACGTGCAGGGTTGGTGTTGTTGAAGCAGGGGGCGATCAATGCGCCTCTAGAAGTGGGTCGAGCGCGCGAACGTGTTCGACCTGCCAGCCAAGCGGTACCACATCACCGACGGCGAGCGCGGGATCGAGCTCGGCAATCGGTTGTTTCACGAAGAAGTCGGTCTTGCCGCAGACTTCCAGGCGAACCCGGACGTGGTCGCCCAGATAGATGAATTCCGCCACCCGCCCTGAAAAGCGGTTGACGCAGGATTCGCTGGAGCCGTTGAGGCTCACGCGTTCCGGACGAATCGACAGCGTGACCGGTTCGCCGGTTTTGCCAACGTTGACCGCCAGCGCTTCAACCTTTTCACCGCGACCGAGTTCGACGATGCAGCGGTCGCCGGTCTGGCTGTGCAAGCGGCCATTGAGGCGGTTGTTCTCGCCGATGAAGTTGGCGACGAAGGTGTTTTTCGGCTCTTCATAGAGGGTGCGCGGCGCGGCGATCTGCTGAATCTCGCCCTGATGGAACACCGCCACACGGTCGGACATGGTCAGGGCTTCGCCCTGGTCGTGAGTCACGTAGACCACGGTCACGCCGAGGCGCTGGTGCAGGTGTTTGATTTCCATCTGCATGTGTTCGCGCAGTTGTTTGTCCAGTGCGCCGAGGGGTTCGTCCATCAGCACCAGTTGCGGTTCGAACACCAGGGCGCGGGCCAGGGCCACACGTTGTTGCTGACCGCCGGACAGTTGCGCCGGATAGCGCTGGGCGAAGGCGTCGAGCTGAACCATGCTCAGGACTTTTTTGACCTTGTCGCTGACGTCGCTCTTGTTCAAACCGCGCACGGTCAGCGGGAACGCCAGGTTCTCGGCGACGGTCATGTGCGGGAACAACGCGTAGTTCTGGAACACCATGCCGATGTCGCGCTTGTGCGGCGGCACGTTGTTGATGGAGCGCCCGGCCAGCTGGATTTCGCCGGCGGTCGGTGTTTCGAAACCGGCGAGCATCATCAGGCTGGTGGTCTTGCCGGAGCCGGACGGCCCGAGCAAGGTGAGGAATTCGCCTTTGCGAATCTCCAGGTTGAGGTCTTTGACGATCAGGTTCTCGCCGTCGTAGCTTTTCTGCACTCCACGAAAGCTGACCAGAATGTCACTGGCCCCTGCGTTTGAATCGACCTGGCTCATACCCACACCTTTTTTGTTGATGACTGCTGTGGACTAAGCCTAGTGGACGGTGGGGAGCGCGCAAATCGGGGCGCAGGAGAGAATCGCCTCAGCGGGATGGAAGGTTGGGGGTAGGGATTGCCCTACAAGGATGGCGGGGATGGATAGAGACAGCGGCGGTTTGAAGCTGCAAGCCGCATGGATGGGCAAATACGGCTTTCAAGTTGTGTCGCAAATGGATATGCCGACGAAATCCCCTGTAGGAGCTGTCGAGTGAAACGAGGCTGCGATCTTTTGATCTTGATCTTTTTAAAAGCAAGATCAAAAGATCGCAGCCTCGTTTCACTCGACAGCTCCTACAGGGATTGCGGTGGGTTTTAGAGGAGTTTGTGCTCCATCGCGTACTTCACCAATTCCGCCAGGGAGGTGATGTTGAGTTTCTGCATCAGCCGCGCCTTGTGGGTGCTGATGGTTTTGCTGCTCAAGGCCAGTTGCTGAGCGATGTCGTTGACGTTGGCACCCTGGGCCAGGCGTTCGAACACTGAGAATTCACGCTCCGAGAGCAATGAGTGCAACGGCCGCGAATCGGTCAGGCCGACTTCGAAGACCATGCGGTCGGCCAGGTCAGGGTCGATGTAACGACCGCCCGCCGCGACTTTGCGAATCGCCGTCAGCAACAGCGCCGGATCGCTGTCCTTGGTTGCGTAACCGGCCGCGCCGACCTTCAACGCCCGGGCAGCCATTTGCGCTTCGTCGTGCATCGACAGCACCAGGATGGCCGGCGGATTGTTCAGCGCGCGAATCCGCGGGATCGCTTCCAGACCGTTGACGCCCGGCATGGAAATGTCCAGCAACACCACTTCGCAGGGCACATGGCGCAAGGTTTCGAGCAACTGCTCGCCATTGCTCGCCTCCCCTACCACCAGCAAGTCCTTGGCCAGGCCAATCAACTGCTTGATGCCTTCACGGACGATGGTGTGGTCTTCGGCTACCAGTACACGGATCACAGTCTTCTCCATTCTTTTTATGTAAGAGCCAAGATCTATCGCGGGCAAGCCCGCTCACACATTGGATCTGCGGCGTTCACAAAACCCCTGTGGGAGCGGGCTTGCTCGCGAAGGCGCCAGTTCAAACAACACAAAACCATCAGGCGTTATCCAATGGAACACGCACACTCAACGTCGTGCCCTCCCCCGGCTCACTCTCCAGCGACAACTGCCCGCCCATGATCAACACCCGCTCACGCATGCCGACCACCCCGAAGGACGTCGCCCTGCCGGTAGCGGGGACAAATCCTACGCCATCATCGCTAACCGTCAGACACAACTCGTCGCCTTCCAGCGCCAGTGTCAGTTCAACAGTATGCGCCTGGGCATGCCGCATGACATTGGTCAGCGCTTCCTGAAGAATCCGGAACAGGCCAATGGCCTTGGCATCACTGAGCACCGGCAGATTCTCCGGCACCTGCACCAGACACGGAATCTGCGTGCGCGCCTCGAAGCGCCGGGCCTGCCACTCGATAGCGGACGCGATCCCGGCATCGAGAATCGGCGGCCGCAACGCGGTTGCTACATCGCGCACCAGTTGGAACAGCTGCGCAATCAGGCGTTTCATGCTGTTCAAGCGCTCATTCAGACCGGGGTCGAGCTGGGCGTAGGCCAATTCGCACATGGAGGTTTCCAGCTTGAGCACGGTCAACATCTGACCCAACTCGTCGTGAACTTCCCGGGCGATGCGGGCCTTTTCTTCTTCGCGCACGCTCTCCAGGTGAGCGGACAGCTCACGCAGTTGCTCGCGGGAGCTGGCCAATTCCAGTTCGATACGCTTGCTCTCGCTGATGTCCCAGACAATTCCGTCCCAGACATACGCGCCGTCCTCGAGTCGACGGGTGATGGCTTTGATCTCGGCCCAGCGCTGTTCGCCTGAACGGGTAAGAATCCGCCCTTGCCACGACCAGTCACTGTCCGTATCCAGCGCATGGTCCTGAGTCTGGTGATAACTGGCCTTGTCGTCCGGATGCACCAGACTGCGCAGGCCTTTGTCGCGATGGGCCAGAGTCGCCGGCGAGTAGCCCACCAGACTCTCGCTGCCTTCACTGATGTAGGCAAAATCGATCTGCCCTGTCACCGGCGCCCGCTCCAGGCGAAAGACCAATCCCGGCACGTTGGCGGCAATCCCCTGCAACCGCGCTTCGCTTTCCTGCAACGCGGCCAGGGCGCGCCGACGTTCGGTGACGTCGTTGAGGTAGACCACCAGGTATTCACCCTCGCGAAAGCGCAGAAAGCTCAACGAAACATCGGTCGGCAGAATGCTGCCATCGGCTCGTACACAGTTGGTTTCGAAACTTTGCGGCCCTTCTTCACTGGCCCGGGCGCGCTTCCACAGGTTCAGCCAGCGGTCCATGTGCAGGCCCGGCTCGAAGTCGATCAGCGGCCGATCAATGATTCCGCCAGCCGGATAGCCAAGCATGGTTTCAGCCGCGCGGTTGGCGTAGCGCACGTGGCTGTCCCAGTTGACCCAGAGGATGCCGACGGTGCTTTGATCGATGGAAAACTGCGTCAGGCGCAATGCCTCTTCACTGGCCTCGCGCAGGGCAATGTCCTCGCGCGCCGCCAATAGACGCTGCTCCAGACTGTGCTGCTGGCGGCGCTGCCAGAACACGATGGCCATGCTGCTCAGCATCAACACCACCATCAGCAGGCAGAGGTTTTGCCAGAAGCCCGGGGACTCGGTCAGACGCGGGTATTTGGGTTGCAGCCATTGATTGTGCAGTTGCTCCAGGTCCTTGGCCGGGATCGCCCGCAGCGCACTTTCGACAATGCCGGCCAGTTCCGGCTGGTCCCGCCGTGTGGCGACTCGCAGCAATTGCGGCAAACCGATGTCGCCCACTACGACCAGCCCGGCGAACTCAGGCTCGACGGATAAACGTCCCAGCTGTGCTTCATCAACCACGGCGTAACCGGCCTGCTGGCTCAGCAACAGCTGCAATGCCTGGCGCTCCATCGGGACGCCTTGCAGGTTCAGATGGGGATAGTTGCCACGCAGGTAATCGGCCGTCGCACTGGGCATGCGCACCGCGACGCGGGTCTGGCTGTCGAGTTTTTCCAGCTCCACCACACCGGTGCTTTTCTGGTCGCTGACCACCAGTTGCGGCACCCGCATGTACGGGTCGGAGAATTGCCAGAACCGCAGTCCGGCGGGGGTTTGGGTCAGTCCTGGGGCGATGTCGATTTCACCTTCGCGCGCCGCGGCTTCCAGTTGCGCAAGGTCGGGAAAATTACGCCAGCTCAGCTCGACCTTGAGGGCCTTGGCCAGCCATTTCATCAACTCGACGTTGACCCCGGACAGGCGCTGCAAGCGGCGATCGTATTGCGCGTAAGGCGCCTGTAACACCAGCCCCACGCGCAATTCCCCGTGCGCGGCCAGCCACTGTTGTTGCTTGGGCGACAAGGGCGCGACGTGCGCCGGTGGCGCGGAAGCCGCCCAACTCATCAAGGGAAACCACAAACAGCCGATAACCCACAGGCAGCGAAAACGCATCATCGAAGTCTCACACACTGACAAATACTGACCAACCCATTAGGCTGCCGGAATAACTTCTGGCCTGGAATATCCGATGCCCCCTGTCTACCGCCTGGCACTGCCAGCATTGTGCCTGTCGCTGATCCTGCCTTGCGCCTTTTCCGTCGAGGCGGCCGACCCGGCACCTGCCGCTGCGGAAAAACCCGCAGAAGAGAAACCGGTCGAACGCCAGCCTCTGCTTGAGCGTAGTCAGGAAGAAGCGACAGCACTCGAGCGACAAATCCCTGCGCAGGAACAGCAACAACTGCAAGCCGGTGCCGACACCTTTCTTGCCTTGTGGAAACCGGCCAATACCGCCGAGCCCAAAGGTGCGGTGATTATCATCCCCGGTGCCGGTGAAACCGTTGACTGGCCGCAAGCAATCGGCCCGTTGCGCAACAAATTGCCCGACGCGAAGTGGAGCAGCCTGAGTATCACCTTGCCGGACATGCAAAGCGATGCCATTGCGCCCCGCGTCGCGGAAATGCCGCCAACGCTCAAGGCGCCGGAAACCGGCAGCAAGGACTCGACCACGGCAGCCCCGATTGAGCAAGCGGCCGGTGGTGAAGTGGAAGTAGCCGACAAGGCCATCGCCGAAACCACCGAGGAGCAAGCCAAGGCTGATGCCGAACGTATCTTTGCGCGCATTGATGCGGCCATTGCCTATGCCGAGCAGCAAAGCGCTCGCAGCATCGTCGTGTTGGGCCATGGCACCGGCGCTTACTGGGCCGCGCGTTATCTGAGCGAGAAGCAGCCGTCGCAAGTGGAAAAATTTGTGATGGTCGCGGCGCAGACGCCTGCCGCGGCAAAACCCGAGCTGGTCGAACTGACGCCGACCCTGAAGCTGCCGACGGCAGACATCTTCTATAAGGATAAACCGCTGGATCGCAACGCAGCGCTGGCGCGGATGCAGGCCAGCAAGCGGTTGAAGTCTTCGGCGTTCACCCAGGTATCGCTCAAGGCGTTGCCCGGTGATGCCAAGGCCGAGCAAGAGCAACTGGTGCGCCGGGTGCGCGGCTGGTTGAATCCGCAGAAGGCGGCAGACTGACAGACCGCGTCGCACCATTCGCGGGCAAGCCTCGCTCCTACAGGTTCTGTGTTGTATGACGCGAAACCTGTAGGAGCGAGGCTTGCCCGCGAAGACGGTATCCCTGGCGACACGAATCTTTCCAGCTACCGAAAATCCCGCCGTTCACGAATCAACGTGTAGGCCGTATGCAATTCGCGAGTCTTGTCCGTCGCCTCACGCACCTGCAACGCCGTCGCACCGCTGCCGGCAATCTTGTCCGGGTGATGGCGACTGAGCAGGCGTCGATAGGCACGCTTGATCTGCGCCGGCTCGCTGGTCGCCGACACCCCCAACAGCTGCAAGGCATCCTGATAAGTCAGGGTGCTGCTGACTTGCGGTCGCTTGTGCTGATCGTAGTCAGCCGCCAGCGCCAGTACTTGCTGCGGCGTCCAGCCCAGCCACTTGCCCCACTGGGCCAGCAGTTCGCGCTCATTGTTTCCCGCACGCCCATCGGCCCAGACCATCCGCCAACAAGCGCGCAAGACACCTTCCGCCGCGTGAGGCTGGGCACTCAAGCGCCGTAGATACCCGCGCAAGCGGTCATTGCCCGATTTGCCACGATTGAACGCGGCAATGGCACGACGCTGCGCCGGTTCGGTCATCTCCAGCGAGCGCATTTCCTGACGGGCCTGCTGGATGTGACCATCCACCACTCGCCCATCGCTCTTGGCCAACCGCCCCAGCAACACGAACAGCAGCTCATCGTTGCGCAGCATCGGACGGCCGCCGAGCTTTTCCCGCAAGTGCCCCCAGCTTTGCAGGTGCAAACGCCGATCCAGCGCCTGTCCCAACAAAGCGCCGAGCATGGCCCCCGGAATGCTGGCTATGGCAAAGCCTGCTCCGGCTCCAATCAGAGTCCCTGGCCACAGCATCTCAGCGTCTCGCTTCTATCAGGGTTTCAACTTCAGACAGGCGTTCGTGCGTACCGACATCCACCCAGTGCCCGTTCAGGCGTTCGCCGCTGACCTGTCCATCGGCCATGGCTTTGCGCAGCAGCGGTGCCAGTTTGAAGGCGCCCGCCGAGCAACCGTCGAACAAGTGCGGATGCAGCACGGCAATGCCGCTGTAGGTCAGGGTGTCGCTGCCCGGCTGACCGTCGCGCACTTGCCCGTCCACCAGCGTGAAATCGCCGGTCGGGTGATGGGCCGGGTTGTCCGCCAGCACCAGATGCGCCAACCCGGCGATGGGTTGATGCAACACGCTGAAGTCGTAGTCGGTCCAGATATCACCGTTGACCACCAGGAACGCGTCATCGCCCAGCAACGGCAATGCGCGGAAGATGCCGCCGCCGGTTTCCAGCGGCTCACCTTCCGGCGAGTACTGAATACGCAAGCCGTATTGCGAGCCGTCCCCCAGGTAACTTTCGATTTGCTGACCGAGCCAGGCGTGATTGATCACGATCTCGGTAAACCCGGCGATCGCCAGGGCTTTCAAGTGGTACTCGATCAGAGGCACGCCGCCGGCACGAACCAGCGGTTTGGGCGTGGTCAGGGTCAGCGGGCGCATGCGCTCGCCTTTGCCGGCGGCCAGAATCATTGCCTTCATGCAGAGGCTCCAGCACGCAGACTCAGCAGCAACACATCCAGTTCGGCCAGTTCAGGACGGCGGGCAATCACCGCGTCTATATAAGCAAAGAAACGCGGCACGTCGGCCAGGTAACGCGGCTTGCCGTCGCGATGACAGATACGGGCGAAGATGCCGATCACTTTCAGGTGACGCTGCACGCCCATCAAGTCGCTGGCTCGCAGGAAATCTTCGAGATCAGGTTGTACGGGAATGCCGAGCGCACCCGCTTGCTGCCAGTAATTTTCCAGCCAGCCGCGTACACGTTCCTCGGGCCAACTGAGGAAGGCGTCCTTGAACAGACAGGTTACGTCATAGGTCACCGGCCCATAGACCGCGTCCTGAAAATCCAGCACGCCAGGGTTCGGCTCGCTGAGCATCAGGTTGCGTGGCATGTAGTCGCGGTGCACCAGCACTTTTGGCTGGGCCAGGGCGCTGTCGATCAGCAACTCCGTTACGTTCTGCCAGAGCATTTGCTGCGCCGGGTCAAACTCGATGCCCAGCTCGCGTTTCACGTACCACTCGGGGAACAGTTCCAGTTCGCGACGCAACAATGCCACGTCATAACTTGGCAACGGCGCGACCATCGGCAATTGCTGAAAAGCCAACAACGCTTGCAAGGCATCCTCGAATAAATCGTCAGCGTTTTCGCCATCGATCACATCCAGATAAGTCTTGTTGCCCAGGTCATTGAGCAAAAGAAAACCGCGATCGAGGTCTTCGGCATAAATTTTCGGCACATTTATTCCGGATTTCGCCAGCAAAAAAGCGATATCCACGAAGGGTTTGCAGTTTTCCTGGGGCGGTGGCGCGTCCATTACGACGAAACTTCTGCCCTCGCCTTCCCAGCGGAAATAGCGTCGAAAACTCGCATCACTACTGGCCGCAGTCAATGTGGCCGGGGGTACGGCGCCCCAGCCTTGTTCTGCAAAGAGGATTGCCAACTGCTCATCGAGCCAAACTTTCAGGTGTTGCAAACGTACATCTTGGTCAGGCATTGCAAGGGTCTCCGACGGCGCTAGCCGTCAAGCGGGTCATGCTTTATTATCCAGCATCTTTTTCAGACCATCGAGAGGCGTGCGGCCCACACCGCGGGCAGATGGCACGCAGGAAGCCCGGACTAATAAGATGGCATTGAAATCCCCCGCGTTTCGTAAAAAATTTCCGTTGTTGGTTACCGGCAGTCTGCTGGCCCTGCAACCCCTAGCCACCTCATTCGTGGTCGCCGCGGAACAGTATGACTGCTCAGTCTCTGCTTCGGGTGCCTGGGACTGTGCGCCAAAAGCGCCAGCGGCGGCATTGCCACCGCGTCCCGTCCATGAAGGCAGCGCAGTTTCCGCCACGGGCGAACCTGCGACCGAGAGTGGCACCAGCGAAGACACCGGCGCCAAGCCTGTGCTGGTTACCGAGTCCAAGGGCCGCGGCCTGAAGTCGCGTAGTGCAGACTACAGTCACCTCGACTGGGTTCCGCGCGAGAACCTCACGGCGGCGCAACTGGCTGAAACCGGTCCTTACTGCTCTGGTTCCTATATCGAACCGATTCGTCCTGGCATGAATGACAAGACGAATAAAAGTGACGCCCCGACCTTTATCGGCGCGAAGGCCTCCCGCTATAAGCAGGAAGAGCAAGTCGCGACCCTGGCCGGTGACGTCGTCATGCGTCAGGGCAGCATGCAGGTCGAAGCTGACGAAGCGAACCTGTACCAGGCCGAGAGCCGTGGCGAACTGAGCGGCAACGTGCGCATTCGCGACAACGGCGCGCTGATCGTGGGCGACCACGCCGACGTGCAGCTCGATACCGGTGAAGCCAAGGTCGATAACGCCGAATACGTGATGCACAAATCCCGTATCCGCGGTAACGCGCTGTACGCCAAACGTGCCGAAAACGCGATCATCCGCCTCAAGGATGGTACGTACACCACGTGCGAACCGAACAGCAACGCCTGGCAGCTCAAGGGCAACAACATCACCTTGAACCCGGCGACCGGTTTCGGTACCGCGACCAACGTGACACTGCGGGTCAAGGACATTCCTGTCCTGTACACGCCGTACATCTATTTCCCGATCGACGACCGTCGCCAGTCCGGCTTCCTGCCGCCGACTATCGGCACGGGCAGCGATACCGGCTTCATGCTGGTCACACCGTACTACTTCAACCTGGCACCGAATTACGATGCCACGTTGTATCCGCGTTACATGAGCAAGCATGGCTTGCTGATGGAAGGTGAATTCCGCTACCTGACCAAGTCCAGCGAAGGTCAGTTCGGTGCTGCGTACCTCAACGACGAAGACACCGAACGCAGCAAGCAGACCGATTACCAGAAAAACCGCTACATGTATAACTGGCAGCATAAAGGTGGCCTCGACTCGCGCGTTTTCACGCAAGTCGATTACACCAAGATCAGCGATCCGTATTACTTCCAGGATCTGCAGACTGACCAGATTGGTGTGAAAAGCGCTGACTACGTTAACCAGCAGGGTTCTGTCAGCTATCGTGGCGACAACTACACCGCTCGCATCAACGCCCAGGCTTATCAGCTGGCGACTGTTGCCAACCTCACACCGTATGATCGTCTGCCGCAGATCACTTTCAACGGCGCGCTGCCGGAACATCCGGGCGGATTGGATTTCACTTATGAATCTGAAGTGGTGCGGTTTGATCGCGACCTGAAAAACGGCAACTTTACCAATGAAGACGGCACTGTAAGTCCGCGCCTTGACACTAACATTCAAGGTCTTGCGCGAGCCACTGGCGATCGCCTCAACCTGGCGCCAGCCGTCAGCCTTCCGCTGGATTGGACCTACGGCTTCCTGAAGCCGAAGCTCAAGTATCAGTACACCCAGTACCAGCTGGATCTGGACAGCATTGGCAAGAACCAGATCGTGGCTCAGGATCAAGCTGCAGCTGCAGCCGGAACAAGAAATTTCAACGGCGATTTCGGCAGCAGCCAGAACCGTGGCGTTCCAATCGCCAGCATCGACAGCGGCCTGTACTTCGATCGCGACACCCAATGGTTCGGCAAGAACTACCGCCAGACCCTTGAACCACGCCTGTTCTACCTCTACGTACCGGAGGAGAACCAGGAAGATATTCCGGCGTTCGATACCAGCGAATACACATTCAGCTACGCATCGCTGTTCCGTGACAACCGGTTCTCTGGCTCCGACCGTATCGGGGACGAGAACAAACTGTCGCTGGGCATCACTAACCGCTGGATCGAAGACAGCGGTTTCGAACGTCAACGCATCAGCGTAGGCCAGGCCATGTACTTCAAGGACCGTGAAGTTCAGTTGCCGGGTATCAATCCAAGAGATCGCGCCGATGCTCAAGCCAATGTTTCGCCGTACGCACTGGAATACGTGTATCGCTGGAACAACGACTGGAGCACCACCGCTGACTACAACTGGGACCCGGACAGCCGCAGCCCTCGCTCGGGTAGCGCGATGTTCCACTACCAGCCTGAAGACAACCCGAACAAGGTTATCAACGCCGGCTATCGCTATCGTAACGATCAGGTTATCTACAATCAGAACACCGGTAAGTGGCAGTTCGGCGGTGACTACGGCACCCCTGGCCAACCTGGCTATGTGAAGGACTACTACAAAATCCAACAGCACGACTTCTCGGTGATCTGGCCGATCGTGCCGCAATGGAACGCTATCAGCCGCTGGCAGTATGACTACAACCGCAACCGTACCCTGGAAGCCTTCGGTGGTTTCGAGTACGACAACTGCTGCTGGAAACTGCGCCTGATCAATCGTTACTGGGTTTCGTATGACGAATTCAGTCAGAACGCCCCGGAAAACGAAAAAGGCGACCACGGCATCTTCCTACAAGTTGTTCTGAAGGGACTCGGCGGCCTCACCGGCGCCAAAGTAGAGAGCTTCCTCGACAAAGGCATCCAAGGTTATCGTGAACGTGAAGACCAAGCTTTCTGATTGTCTGCGCCCGCTAGTGCTGGGCGCGCTGTTCCTGGGTACCGCGGCCAACGCCGCGGTGCAGTCCATCGATAAAGTGGTGGCCATCGTCGACAACGACGTGGTCATGCAGAGCCAACTGGACCAGCGTGTTCACGAAGTTCAGCAAACCATCGCCAAACGCGGCGCTGCAGTGCCGCCGGCCGGCGTGTTGGACCAGCAGGTGCTTGAGCGCCTGATCGTCGAAAACCTGCAACTGCAGATCGGCGAGCGTTCCGGCATCCGCATTACCGATGAAGAACTGAACCAGGCTGTCGGCACCATTGCCCAGCGCAATAACATGTCTATTGATCAGTTCCGTGCCGCCCTGACTCGCGACGGCCTCTCTTACGAGGACGCTCGGGAGCAGATTCGCCGCGAAATGATCATCAGCCGTGTGCGTCAGCGTCGTGTGGCCGAACGCATCCAGGTTTCTGAGCAGGAAGTGAAGAACTTCCTCGCTTCCGACCTCGGCAAAATGCAGCTGTCCGAAGAATTCCGTCTGGCCAACATCCTGATTCCTACACCGGAAAGCGCTAACTCCGAAGCGATTCAGAATGCGGCCAAGCAGGCTGATGCGGTTTACCAGCAACTCAAGCAAGGCGCGGACTTCGGTCAGTTGGCAATCGCCAAATCCGCCAGCGAAACCGCACTGGAAGGCGGCGACATGGGCTGGCGTAAAGCCGCTCAACTGCCACCTCCGTTCGATCGCATGCTGAGCACCATGACGGTTGGCGACATTACCCAGCCAATGCGTACGCCGGGCGGCTTCATCATCCTGAAGATCCTCGACAAGCGTGGCGGTGAGACCCAGACGCGTGACGAAGTGCATGTACGTCATATCCTGGTCAAACCTAGCCCGATCCGCGACGAAGTAAAAACCAAGGCCTTGGCTGAATCGCTCTACACCCGAATCGAAGCGGGCGAAGATTTCGGCGAGCTGGCGAAAAGCTTCTCGGAAGATCCGGGTTCCGCCCTCAACGGTGGCGACCTGAACTGGATCGACCCGAATGCGTTGGTGCCTGAGTTCCGCGAAGTGATGGCCAAGACCCCACAAGGTCAGCTGTCCAAGCCGTTCCAGACCCAATACGGCTGGCACGTTCTGGAAGTCCTTGGCCGTCGCGCCACCGACAGCACTACCCAGGCCCGTGAGCAGCAAGCGATGACCGTACTGCGTAACCGCAAATACGACGAAGAGCTGCAAACCTGGCTGCGTCAGATCCGTGACGAAGCGTACGTAGAGATCAAACTCCCTGGTGCAGACCAGGCAGCGCAGTGAAACCCAAGCGTTTCGCGCTGACACCCGGCGAACCAGCCGGCATAGGTCCCGACCTGTGCCTGCTGCTTGCCTCGCAAGCCCAGCCACATCCCCTGATTGCCATTACCAGCCGCGACCTGCTCCTCGAGCGGGCTGCGCAGCTGGGCGTGGTCGTCGATCTGCTCCCGGTCGCGCCGGGCAGCTGGCCGGATGCTCCGGCACCCGCCAACAGCCTGTATGTCTGGGACACCCCGCTGAATGCACCGGTCACCGCCGGGCAACTGGACAAGGCCAATGCTGCTTTCGTCCTGGAAACCCTGACCCGTGCGGGCCAAGGCTGCCTCGACGGGCATTTCGCCGGCATGATCACCGCCCCTGTGCACAAAGGCGTGATCAATGAGTCCGGGATTGCCTTCTCCGGGCACACCGAATTTCTTGCCGACCTGACCCATACCGCACAAGTGGTGATGATGCTCGCCACCCGCGGTTTGCGCGTGGCACTGGTCACCACTCACCTGCCCCTTCGGGAGATTGCCGATGCAATCACGCCGGAGCGGCTGGAACGGGTCACACGGATTCTGCACACAGACCTGCAACAAAAGTTCGGCATTGCCCGGCCACGCATCCTGGTCTGCGGGTTAAACCCGCACGCCGGTGAAGGCGGACACCTGGGCCATGAAGAAATCGACATCATCGAACCTACATTAGAGCGCTTGCGCGGTGAGGGCATGGACCTTCGCGGCCCCCTGCCCGCCGACACTCTGTTTACCCCCAAATATCTGGAGCACTGCGACGCGGTGCTGGCGATGTACCACGACCAGGGCCTGCCCGTGCTGAAATACAAAGGCTTCGGCGCGGCAGTCAACGTGACCCTGGGCTTGCCGATCATCCGCACGTCGGTCGACCATGGCACTGCCCTGGATCTGGCCGGCAGCGGCAACATCGACACCGGCAGCCTGCAAGTCGCCCTGGAAACCGCCTACCAGATGGCCGAGACCCGTTTATGACCGAGCATTACCAACACCGGGCGCGCAAGCGTTTCGGCCAGAACTTCCTGCACGATGCCGGCGTTATCGACCGCATCCTGCGCTCCATCCACGCCAAGCCTGAAGACCGCCTGCTGGAAATCGGCCCGGGCCAGGGTGCGCTGACCCAAGGCCTGTTGGGCAGTGGCGCGCAACTGGACGTGGTGGAACTGGACAAGGACCTGATCCCGATCCTCAATCAGCAGTTCGCTGGCAAGAGCAACTTCAACCTGCATCAGGGCGACGCGCTGAAGTTCGACTTCAACAGCCTGAACGCCGCACCGGGCAGCCTTCGGGTTGTCGGTAACCTGCCGTACAACATCTCGACGCCGCTGATTTTTCACCTGCTGCATAACGCCAGCCTGATCCGCGACATGCACTTCATGCTGCAAAAGGAAGTGGTCGAGCGTATGGCGGCGGGCCCTGGTGGCGGTGACTGGGGTCGCCTGTCGATCATGGTTCAGTATCACTGCCGGGTTGAGCACCTGTTCAACGTCGGCCCCGGGGCGTTCAACCCGCCACCGAAAGTCGATTCGGCCATCGTGCGCCTGGTGCCTCACGCGGTGCTACCGCACCCGGCCAAGGATCACAAGCTGCTGGAACGTGTGGTGCGCGAAGCCTTCAACCAGCGCCGCAAGACCCTGCGCAACACCCTCAAGTTGCTGCTGAGCAACGACGAAATCACCGCAGCCGGCGTCGACGGCAGCCTTCGTCCAGAGCAGCTCGACCTCGCCGCTTTCGTGCGCCTGGCCGACAAGCTCAGCGAACAGGTCCTGCCATCCCCCGCCGTCGACTGACAAGCGACGAACGTTATCGGGTAGGACACCAGCGCCCATGTCTGGTTTACTACCCGATACTTGGCCTAGACTGAGTTCAATCAGCTACGCCCCGCGTCCCGCTTCGTTTTTAAGGCCTCTTGCATGTCCGATCCTCGTTATCAGGTCGACGTCAGCGTCGTCACCCGCTATCTGGCAGAACAATCGCAACCCGAGCACGACCGCTTTGCCTTCGCCTATACCATCACCGTGCAGAACAACGGCGAGCTTGCAGCCAAGTTACTGTCACGGCACTGGGTCATCACCGATGGCGACGGGCATGTCGAAGAGGTCCGTGGTGCGGGCGTTGTTGGCCAGCAACCATTGATCGAACCGGGCAAAAGCCATACCTACAGCAGCGGCACCGTCATGACCTCCAAGGTCGGCACGATGCAAGGCACTTATGAGATGGTTGCCGACGACGGCAAACACTTCGACGCCACCATCGCGCCATTCCGCCTGGCGGTGCCCGGAGCCCTGCACTGATGGCGACGTACGCCGTCGGTGACCTTCAAGGCTGCCTTGAGCCGCTGCAATGCCTGCTCAAACAAGTCGCCTTCGACCCTGCAAAGGATCGTTTGTGGCTGGTGGGCGATCTGGTCAACCGTGGCCCGCAGTCTCTGGCGACCTTGCGCTTCCTTTATAGCTTGCGCGACTCGCTGGTGTGCGTGCTCGGCAACCATGACCTGCACTTGCTGGCGGCCGGGCAGAACATTGAACGCCTGAAGAAAGCTGACACCCTGCGCGAGATCCTCCAGGCACCCGATGCTGCGGAACTGCTGGAGTGGGTGCGCGGGCAAAAGCTCATGCACTACGACGAACAGCGCAACATCGCCCTCGTCCATGCCGGCATCCCGCCCCAGTGGTCGCTGCGCAAAGCATTGAAGTGCGCCGCAGAGGTCGAAGAAGCCCTGCGCGACGACAACCGTTTCCCGGCCTACCTTGACGGCATGTACGGCAATGAACCGGTGAAATGGGACAACGACCTCAAAGGCGTGACCCGCCTGCGCGTGATCACCAACTATTTCACCCGCATGCGTTTTTGTACCAGCGAAGGCAAACTCGACCTCAAGGGCAAGGAAGGCATCGACACCGCGCCGCCGGGTTACGCACCTTGGTTCAAGCACAAGGAGCGCAAGACCAAGGACGTGAAGATTATCTTCGGTCATTGGGCTGCGCTCGAAGGGCGCTGTGATGAGCCGGGCATCTTCGCACTCGACACCGGGTGTGTCTGGGGCGGCGCCATGACCTTGATGAATGTCGATACCGGTGAACGCCTGCAGTGCAAATGCGACGAACATGGCCACACCCTGCCGCCAGTCGCCCCCTCTATCCCCGAACAAACGCCAGCCAGCGCCCAGCGCTAGACTGCGCTTTCAGCCGAGCCACAGGAGCCCGCCATGAGCGAATTCAAACGCATCCCCCCAGAACAGGCACAGGCCCTGCGCGAACAAGGCGCAGTGGTGGTTGATGTCCGTGATCCTGCTACTTTTGCCGCGTTGCACATCAGCGGCTCGAAGCATCTGGACAATCATTCGTTGCACGCCTTTATCCAGGCGGCCGATCTGGACGCACCGACCGTAGTGGTCTGCTACCACGGCAATTCCAGCCAGGGCGCCGCCGCGTACCTGATCAGCCAGGGCTTTTCCGACGTGTACAGCATGGATGGCGGTTTTGAGCTGTGGCGTACGACTTATCCTGCGGAAACGGCGCAAGGCACGTCCGAATAATTTTTTTGCAACGTGCAAGCCCCGGCCCCCGCGGGCTCGCACGGTGGCAGACGAACGGTCTGCCACAACTAATTACGTATCGACCCTTTACCTCTCGAATTCCCAACTATCCTTAAGCGCAGGCCATCCAAAACAGGGGAGAGCCGGTACACCGGCGCGCGGGTCATCGGGAGTAGCTTTCGGGGTAGTCAGCTCCGAAGGAGTTCTGGGGGGTAAACAGCAACTGCATATCCGGTTGCTGCCAGCATCGACTGAATGATCCGGCGTCGGCTCCACGTATCGAGCGAGGTGACGTCATGAGTATCTTTAGCCACTTCCAACAACGCTTCGAGTCCACACGCCAGGAAGAACTCTCGCTGCAAGAGTATCTTGAGCTGTGCAAACAGGACCGCAGCGCCTACGCCTCCGCCGCCGAGCGTCTATTGCTGGCTATCGGAGAACCGGAGCTGCTCGACACCTCGACCAATTCGAGACTGTCGCGAATCTTCTCCAACAAGGTGATCCGCCGCTATCCGGCCTTTGAAGACTTCCACGGGATGGAAGAATGCATTGACCAGATCGTGTCGTATTTCCGCCATGCCGCTCAGGGCCTGGAAGAGAAGAAACAAATCCTCTATCTGCTCGGCCCCGTCGGTGGCGGTAAATCGTCCCTGGCCGAGAAGCTCAAACAACTGATCGAGAAAGTGCCCTTCTACGCGATCAAGGGCTCGCCGGTATTCGAGTCGCCACTGGGTCTGTTCAACGCCACCGAAGATGGCGCGATCCTCGAGGAAGATTTTGGCATCCCACGGCGGTATCTCAACACCATCATGTCGCCATGGGCGACCAAACGCCTGGCCGAATTCGGCGGCGACATCAGCCAGTTCCGCGTGGTGAAACTCTATCCGTCGATCCTGAATCAGATCGCGGTGGCCAAAACCGAACCGGGCGATGAAAACAACCAGGACATCTCGGCGTTGGTGGGCAAGGTCGATATCCGCAAACTCGAGGAATACCCACAGAACGACGCCGACGCCTACAGCTATTCGGGCGCACTGTGCCGGGCCAACCAGGGCCTGATGGAATTTGTCGAAATGTTCAAGGCACCGATCAAGGTGCTGCACCCATTGCTGACCGCCACTCAGGAAGGCAACTACAACAGTACCGAAGGCCTCGGGGCGATTCCGTTTACCGGGATCCTGCTGGCTCACTCCAACGAATCGGAATGGCACACCTTCCGTAACAACAAGAACAACGAAGCCTTCATCGACCGGATCTACATCGTCAAAGTGCCGTACTGCCTGCGGGTCAGTGACGAAGTGAAGATCTACGACAAGCTTCTGTTCAACAGCTCCCTGGCCAAGGCCCATTGCGCGCCAGACACCCTGAAAATGCTCGCCCAGTTCACCGTGCTGTCACGCCTCAAGGAGCCGGAAAACTCCAACATCTACTCCAAGATGCGCGTGTATGACGGCGAGAATCTCAAGGACACGGATCCAAAAGCCAAGTCGATCCAGGAATACCGCGACAATGCCGGTGTAGACGAAGGCATGAACGGTCTGTCGACCCGGTTTGCGTTCAAGATCCTGTCCAAGGTCTTCAACTTTGACCCGCACGAAATCGCCGCCAACCCGGTGCACTTGCTCTATGTGCTGGAACAGCAGATCGAACAGGAACAATTCCAGGCCGAGACCCGCGAACGCTATCTGCGCTTCCTCAAGGAATACCTGGCTCCGCGTTATATCGAATTCATCGGCAAGGAGATCCAGACCGCCTACCTCGAGTCTTACAGCGAGTACGGCCAGAACATCTTCGATCGCTACGTGCTGTACGCCGACTTCTGGATCCAGGACCAGGAATACCGCGACCCGGAAACCGGCGAGATCCTCAACCGCGTCGCGCTGAACGAAGAACTGGAGAAAATCGAAAAACCGGCCGGCATCAGCAATCCGAAGGATTTCCGCAACGAAATCGTCAACTTCGTACTGCGCGCACGGGCCAACAACAATGGCAAGAACCCGACCTGGCTCAGCTACGAAAAACTGCGGGTGGTCATCGAGAAGAAAATGTTCTCCAACACCGAGGACCTGCTGCCGGTCATCAGCTTCAATGCCAAGGCCAGCAAAGAGGACCAGCAAAAGCACAACGACTTCGTCACACGGATGGTCGAGCGGGGCTACACCGACAAACAGGTACGACTGCTGTCCGAGTGGTACCTGCGGGTCAGAAAATCACAGTAACCCGCTGCCGGTCAGACCGGTTGTCGTCAGCCAGAGACCTGTGTGCGCTTTTTCTGTTACACAGGCCTCTGGAAGGTGTTCGAAAGTCGGTAGCGAGGTTCAGGCAGCATCCAAAGCGCTTGGGGGAGCGTGAACATCCCTTGGCACTCGGTACGATGCTGCATAACCGCTCGCCCCTTTCAGGACAGCTTCTAAGGAGCAGTCATGAGCTATGTGATCGACCGACGTCTCAATGGCAAGAACAAGAGCACGGTGAACCGTCAGCGGTTTCTGCGGCGCTATCGTGACCACATCAAGAAGGCCGTCGAAGAGGCGGTCAGTCGGCGTTCCATTACCGATATGGAACACGGCGAACAGATCAGCATCCCCGGCCGCGACATCGACGAGCCGGTGCTTCACCACGGACGCGGCGGCAAACAAACGGTCGTGCACCCCGGCAACAAGGAATTCACCAGTGGCGAACACATCGCCCGCCCACCCGGCGGTGGCGGCGGCCGGGGCCCGGGCAAAGCGGGCAACTCGGGTGAAGGGATGGACGAATTCGTCTTCCAGATCACCCAGGAGGAATTTCTCGAATTCATGTTCGAGGACCTCGAACTGCCGAACCTGGTCAAACGCAACCTGACCGGCACCGACACCTTCAAGACCGTTCGTGCGGGCATCAGCAACGAAGGCAACCCGTCACGGATCAACATCATCCGTACCTTGCGTTCAGCCCATGCTCGGCGAATCGCCCTGTCTGGCAGCAGCCGGGCAAAATTGCGCGAAGCCAAAGAGGAGTTGCTGCGACTCAAGCGGGATGAACCGGATAACTTCGGCGATATTCAGGAAATCGAGGCAGAAATCGAAAAACTCAGCGCGCGCATTCATCGCGTGCCCTTTCTCGACACCTTCGACCTCAAGTACAACCTGCTCATCAAGCAGCCGAACCCCAGCTCCAAAGCGGTGATGTTCTGCCTGATGGACGTGTCCGGCTCGATGACCCAGGCGACCAAGGACATCGCCAAGCGCTTCTTCATCCTGCTGTACCTGTTTCTCAAGCGTAACTACGACAAGATCGACGTCGTGTTCATCCGCCACCACACCAGTGCCCGCGAAGTGGATGAGGAAGAGTTCTTCTACTCCCGGGAAACCGGCGGCACCATCGTCTCCAGCGCCTTGAAGCTGATGCAGGAGATCATGGCCGAGCGTTATCCGAGCAATGAGTGGAACATCTACGCGGCCCAGGCCTCCGACGGCGACAACTGGAATGACGACTCGCCGATCTGTCGCGACATCCTGATCAACCAGATCATGCCGTTCGTGCAGTACTACACTTACGTTGAGATTACCCCGCGCGAACATCAGGCCTTGTGGTTCGAGTACGAACGCATTGCCGAAGCCTTCTCTGACACTTTTGCCCAGCAGCAACTGGTCTCGGCCGGGGATATCTATCCGGTCTTCCGTGAACTCTTCCAGCGCAGGTTAGTGACATGACCGCCAAAGAGCAGAAGCGCCAACCCATTTCCACCGGCTCCGAATGGACATTCGAGCTGATCCAGGCCTATGACAAGGAAATCAGTCGCCTGGCAGCCCGTTATGCCTTGGATACCTACCCCAACCAGATCGAAGTGATCACCGCCGAGCAGATGATGGACGCCTACGCCTCCGTCGGCATGCCGCTGGGTTATCACCATTGGTCCTACGGCAAACACTTCCTCAGCACCGAGAAATCCTACAGCCGCGGGCAGATGGGACTGGCCTACGAGATTGTGATCAACTCGGACCCCTGCATCGCGTACCTGATGGAAGAAAACACGATCTGCATGCAGGCCCTGGTGGTCGCTCACGCGTGCTACGGCCACAACAGCTTCTTCAAGGGCAACTACCTGTTCCGCACCTGGACGGACGCCAGTTCGATCATCGATTACCTGGTCTTTGCCAAGCAGTACATCATGCAATGCGAAGAACGCCACGGCATCGACGCGGTGGAGGACCTGCTGGATTCCTGCCACGCGCTGATGAACTACGGAGTCGATCGCTACAAACGCCCGTATCCGATTTCGGCGGAAGAAGAACGCCGTCGGCAGAAGGATCGGGAAGAGCATTTGCAGAAGCAGATCAACGATCTGTGGCGGACCATTCCAAAAGGTGCGGACAAGTACAGCGACAAGGACAACGCACGCTTCCCCGCCGAACCTCAGGAAAACATCCTCTACTTCATCGAAAAACACGCGCCGCTGCTGGAGCCCTGGCAGCGGGAAATCGTGCGGATCGTGCGCAAGATTGCCCAGTATTTCTACCCGCAACGCCAGACCCAGGTGATGAACGAAGGTTGGGCGACGTTCTGGCACTACACGCTGATGAATGACCTGTATGACGAAGGCCTCGTCACCGACGGTTTCATGATGGAGTTTTTGACGTCCCACACCAGCGTGGTCTACCAACCCGGCTTCGACAGCCCCTACTACAACGGCATCAACCCCTACACCCTGGGTTTTGCCATGTACCGGGACATCCGTCGCATGTGTGAACACCCGACCGAAGAGGATTACCGCTGGTTCCCTGAGATTGCCGGCACCGACTGGCTGTCGAGCATCAAGTTCGCCATGAGCAGCTTCAAGGATGAAAGCTTCATCCTGCAGTACCTGTCACCCCAGGTGATCCGCGACCTCAAGTTGTTCAGCATTCTCGATGATGACCAAAAGGACGATCTGCTGGTCCCGGCGATTCACGACGAAGGGGGCTACCGCATCATTCGCGAAACCCTGGCCGCGCAGTACAACCTGGGTAATCGCGAGCCCAACATTCAGATCTACAGCATCGACCGGCGCGGCGACCGCTCCCTGACCTTGCGTCACCAGCAGCACGACCGCAAACCGCTGGGCGAGTCCACCGAGGAAGTGCTCAAGCACCTGCATCGGCTGTGGGGCTTCGACATTCACCTGGAAACGCTGCAAGGCGACCAAGTCATGAAAGTTCACCATGTCCCGCCCAGAGGCGAGCACAGCGAGGGGGATTACGGCCGGCTGGACCTGGCCGTCATTCATCTTTGATCCTGTTTCTGCCTCCGGAAGTTCGACGCAAAGGTTATTCTGTCGAGCTAACGGAGGTTTTTTATGCGGATTTATAAAGTCGGCGGTGCGGTACGTGATCGCCTGCTGGGCAAGCCTGTCACCGATATCGACTGGGTCGTGGTCGGCGCCACCACCGAAGAAATGCTCGCCAAGGGCTTTCGCCCGGTAGGCGCTGACTTCCCGGTATTTCTTCACCCCAAGAGCGGTGAGGAATACGCCCTCGCCCGTACCGAACGCAAAAGCGGACGCGGCTACGGCGGCTTCACCTTTCACGCCAGCCCCGAAGTCACCCTCGAAGAAGACTTGATCCGTCGCGACCTGACGATCAACGCCATGGCCGAAGACGATCAGCAGAACCTGACCGACCCGTATCACGGCCAGCGCGATCTCGAAGCTCGCGTGCTGCGTCACGTGTCCCCCGCGTTCGCCGAAGATCCGCTCCGTGTTCTGCGCGTTGCCCGCTTCGCAGCCCGTTACGCCGAACTGGGTTTCACCGTTGCGCCTGAAACTCTGGCGCTCATGCGTCAACTCAGTCATTCAGGCGAACTGGAGGCGTTGACTGCCGAACGCAGCTGGAAAGAGATTTCCCGTGCGCTGATGGAAGATCAGCCACAGGTGTTCATCGAGGTGCTGCGCAAATGTGGCGCGCTCAAGGTGTTGATGCCGGAAGTCGACGCTCTGTTTGGCGTGCCACAACCGGAAGCCCATCACCCGGAAATCGACACGGGCGTGCACACCCTCAGCGTGCTCGAACAAGCGGCGCTGCATAAACAACCGTTGACCGTGCGCTGGGCGTGCCTGCTGCACGACCTGGGCAAAGGATTGACGCCCGAGGAAGAATGGCCAAGGCATATCGCCCACGAACATACGGGCCTGAAGCTGATCAAAGCGGTCAACGAACGCTTCAAGGCACCGAAGGATTGCCAGGAATTGGCATTGCTGGTGGGCCAATATCACACTCACGGCCATCGCGCCCTGGAGCTGAAACCCTCGACGTTGCTGGAGTTGCTGCAGAGCTTTGATGTTTATCGCCGGCCTCAACGGTTTGAAGAGTTCATTGCCGCGTGCGAGATGGACGCGCGTGGCCGCAAAGGGTTGGAGCAGAGAAGTTATCCACAGGCGGATTATTTGCGCGGGGCGGCGACTGCGGCCCGGAGCGTGGCGGTTCAGCCGTTGCTGGAGAAGGGATTCAAGGGGCCGGAGTTGGGCGAGGCGATCAAGCGGGAACGGCTTAAGGCGTTAAAAGTTTACAAGGAGGCGGCGTCTGCCTGAAAAGCTTCGCGGGCAAGCCTCGCTCCTACAAGTTCTGCGTCGCTTGCCCATCGGCAAATGACTTGCATCTGTAGGAGCGAGGCTTGCCCGCGAAGACGTCATCCGCCTCACAACAAATGCGAAGGCGTCAGCTGCTCACCGCGCCACTCGAACGCCACCGGCGCCAGCACCTGATCAATCTGCGCCTCGCCCCACAACGTCGCGAAGCTTTTTCCTACGCTCGGATGCACTCGATCCGGCGCAATCAGCGACAACGGCCACAACACAAAGGCATTTTTCAGAATCTCTGCCCGCGGCAGGATCAACCCATCGAAATTACCCACCAGATCGCCAAACAGCAGCACGTCGATATCCAGCGGCAGACCCTTGCGGTCTGGCGCGTAACGGCCATTGTCCGCCTCGATGAATTTCAATCGACGGTCCAGCTCCATCAGCGGCAGATCGGTGTAGGCCGAGACCACGAAATTGAAGAACGGCCCGCTCTTGATCCCCACTGGCTGGCTTTCGAACACCGCCGAGCAACGGATATCCACCAGGAAACCCGCCAGAGCTTCGAGCCCAGCCTGCAAATGGGTTTCGCGCTCGATATTGCTACCGAGCCCGAGATACACCTGAGTCAGCGACATCCGCGCTCGATCTCCACGCCCACACCACCGGTGGCCGCCGGGACGGCGCCAGGTTTGGTCAGTTTGAGGCGCATCCAGGTGATCTTGAATTCGCTCATCAACACTTCCACCAGACGTTCGGCAAAAGTCTCGACCAGCTGGAACTGCGCCTGCTCGGCAAAGGCCTGGATGCGCGACGAAACGCTCGCGTAGTCGAGCGCCAGGGTCAGGTCATCCCCGGCAGCGGCCGGGCGATTGTCCCAGGCGAAGCTCAGATCAAGTCTCAGGCACTGTCGGATGCCTCGTTCCCAGTCGTAGGCACCAATCACGGTGTCGACTTCCAGGCCCTCGATAAACACTCTGTCCAAGCACTTTTCTCCGCTGCACGACAAGGGCGCAATGCGCCGTTAGAATCAGGGCGTCCTCGCCCGGAATAGTTAGCATGTTTTGGTTATTGGCGACCCTCGCCTACCTGCTCGGCTCTCTGTCCTTCGCCATTTTGCTCAGCCGCCTGACGGGTAACCCCGATCCGCGAATGAGTGGCTCGGGTAATGCCGGCGCCACCAACATGTTGCGCCTGGCTGGCAAGAAACTCGCCATCCTGACCTTGATCGGCGACCTCTGCAAAGGCCTGCTGCCGGTGCTGATCGCCGGTGTTGCGGGTCTTTCCCTGCAAGAACAGGCCTGGATCGGCGTTTGTGCCGTCATCGGCCACCTGTTCCCGCTGTACTTCCGCTTTCGCGGTGGCAAGGGTGTCGCCACCGCGGCCGGCATGCTGCTGGGCCTGTATCCGCCCGCTGCATTGCTGGCGGTCTGTGCCTGGTTGCTGACGTTCTACCTGACCCGCACCAGCTCACTGGCGGCGCTGATCGCCACGCCGTTGACCCTGCCATTACTTGCCTGGCAAGAGCCGGCGGCGTTGCTGCCCATGAGCGCACTCACGGGGCTGATCGTCTGGCGTCATCGCGGCAATCTACGCGACCTGTTTGCCGGGCGCGAACGGCATTTTTAAATACCGCACGTGAGCGCCGCTCATCACAGCGCCGACAGTTGCTCCATCGGCCAGCGCGCCTGAACGCTGATCGCCAGGCTTTCGTGCTGACCAGCCTGCAAGCGCTGGCAACCGGCAAACGCGATCATCGCGCCATTGTCGGTGCAGAACTCCGGACGGGCATAAAACACATCGCCCTTCATGTCACCGAGCATCTTCTCCAGTGAAGTGCGCAGCGCCTTGTTGGCACTGACGCCCCCTGCGATCACCAGACGCTTCATACCCGCCTGTTTCAGGGCACGCTTGCACTTGATGGTCAAAGTCTCCACCACGGCCTGCTGGAACGCCAGAGAGATGTCGCAACGGGCTTGCTCGCTGTCGTCCCCGGCGCTGACACTCTGCTGCCAGGTGTTCAGGGCAAAGGTTTTCAAGCCGCTGAAGCTGAAAGCCAGGCCCGGACGGTCGCACATCGGACGCGGAAAGGTGAAACGGCCTGAAACGCCACGCTCAGCCAGTTTGGCGATTTCCGGACCGCCCGGATAATTGAGGCCCATCATCTTCGCGGTCTTGTCGAACGCTTCACCGGCGGCATCGTCGAGGGTCTCGCCCAACAGCGTGTAGTGGCCGATTCCGTCGACCTGAACGAGCTGCGTATGACCACCCGACACCAACAAAGCGACGAACGGGAATTGTGGCGGTTGCGGCTCCAGCATCGGCGCCAGCAAGTGGCCTTCCATGTGGTGAACACCCAAGGCCGGAATGCCCCAGGCGAAGGCCAGCGCCTGAGCGCAGGAGGCGCCCACCAGCAAGGCACCGACCAGGCCAGGACCCGCGGTATAAGCGATGGCGTCGATCTCGGTCGGCACGCAGTCAGCTTCGGCCAACACCTGACGGATCAAGGGCAGCATGCGTTTGACGTGGTCGCGCGAGGCCAGCTCCGGCACCACGCCGCCATAGGCGCGGTGCAGGTCGATCTGGCTGAACAGCGCGTCGGCCAGCAGGCCGCGTTCACTGTCATATAATGCGACACCGGTTTCGTCGCAGGAGGTTTCTAATCCCAGTACTAGCATGGGTTTGCGCCTTGTTTAGGCTGAATTCGAAGGCGCGCATAATAGTCGCCATGGGATGCCCCGACTAGCGGTTTTCGATCAGAGGCTTTGCATTCCGGTCGATGAGGAGTTAACATCCGCAACCCTTAAAAACCGACGTCTTCAAGTGCTCTTTTGCCGCGAGGATGTTGACCCCGGTAATGAATGAAGGTAGCTCTGGATGCCAGCCGTCAAAGTAAAAGAGAACGAACCCTTCGACGTAGCTCTGCGTCGTTTCAAGCGCTCCTGCGAAAAAGCCGGTGTACTGGCTGAAGTTCGTAGCCGCGAATTCTACGAGAAGCCTACTTCCGAGCGTAAGCGCAAAGCAGCAGCCGCTGTTAAGCGTCACGCGAAGAAAGTTCAGCGCGAACAGCGCCGCGCCGTTCGTCTGTACTAATACACAGACGTTCGTAGCAAGCTTCTGCCAAGCCCGGCCCTCAGCCGGGCTTATGGCATTTGCGGAAAACGCTTGATGCTTCACCGTCAAAGCCGCAGACGCGACCGAGACAAACCTGCTTCACAGCGTCAGACCTGGCTCTTTTGCCAGCGGTGCACGTCTTTTCTGACGAGCCTTCCAAGGCTACTGACGAGCACACCCACTGATTCCTCTCACGACGATCAGCCCAAGGCACCTTCATGCGTGCCCGCTTATTGAGCTATCCGAGGCCCTCGACTGGCCGCAGCGGATTTCAGCGCAACACTTTCAAATAGTCGAATACTGATTGGTACTAACGTCAGTGGATTTTCGGCAGATACACTTCCCGACAGCGATTACGCAGACGACACCGGTCGAGCCGCACATTTTGCGCGCCTCAAACAACGACCCGCGTTCGGCCGCTCTTCGTTTTGGGTCCATTTCAGCGCAGATGACGAGAACGCCATGGCCGGGCTAATTCCCCAGAGCTTCATTGACGACCTTCTGAACCGCACCGACATCGTCGATGTGGTCAGCTCTCGCCTGCAAATGAAAAAGGCCGGCAAGAACTACACCGCCTGCTGCCCTTTTCATAAAGAGAAAACCCCGTCCTTCAGCGTCAGCCCCGACAAGCAGTTCTATTATTGCTTCGGCTGCGGCGCTGGCGGCAACGCCCTCGGCTTCATGATGGACCACGACAACCTGGATTTCGTCCAGGCTGTCGAAGAACTGGCCAAAGCCGCCGGCATGGAAATCCCCCGCGAAGAAAGCGGTCGTCCGCACAAACCGCGGCAACCGACCGATTCGCCGCTGTACCCGTTGCTGACTGCTGCCGCCGACTTTTACCGCCAGGCCCTGAAAAGCCATCCATCGCGCAAAGCGGCTGTGGATTATTTGAAAGGTCGCGGCCTGACCGGCGAAATCGCCCGGGACTTTGGCCTCGGCTTCGCCCCGCCAGGCTGGGACAATCTGTTCAAGCACTTGAGCAGCGACACCCTGCAACAGAAAGCCATGGTCGACGCCGGCCTGCTGATCGAGAACGCCGAATCCGGCAAACGCTATGACCGCTTTCGCGATCGCGTGATGTTCCCGATCCGCGACAGCCGTGGGCGCATCATCGCTTTCGGTGGCCGGGTACTGGGCGACGACAAGCCGAAATACCTGAACTCACCGGAAACCCCGGTATTCCATAAAGGCCAGGAACTCTACGGCCTTTATGAAGCCCGCAAGAACAACCGCAACCTCGACGAAATCATCGTCGTCGAAGGCTACATGGACGTCATCGCCCTCGCCCAGCAAGGCTTGCGCAATGCCGTCGCGACCTTGGGCACCGCTACCAGCGAAGAGCACATGAAGCGGCTTTATCGCGTCGTGCCCAACGTCCTGTTCTGCTTCGACGGCGACCAGGCGGGGCGCAACGCCGCGTGGCGGGCATTGGAGGCTACCCTGCCTTGCCTGCAAGACGGTCGGCGCGCACGCTTTTTGTTCCTGCCTGAAGGCGAAGACCCGGACACGCTGGTCCGCTCCGAAGGCACCGACGCTTTCCGCGCGCGGATCAACCAGCACGCCCAGCCATTGGCGGATTATTTCTTTCAGCAACTGACCGAGGAATCGGACCCGCGCTCGCTTGAAGGCAAGGCCCACATGGCCACTCTCGCCGCGCCGCTGATCGACAAGGTCCCGGGAGCGAACCTGCGCATCCTGATGCGTCAGCGCCTGACCGAAATCACCGGTCTGAGCGGTGAAGCCGTGAGCCAACTGGTGCAAAGTGCACCCCAGGACGCGCCACCGGCGTACGACCCGGGCATCGATTACGACGCCATGCCGGATTACAGCGACTACCATCAGCCGCAGGCACAAGAGATGTATGTGCCGCAGCAGGAATGGACGCCCAAGAAACCCGGCGCAGGCGGCAAGAAATGGGACAAGAAACCGTGGGACAAGAATGGCAAGCGCGGCGGTGATCGCGACCAGCACAGCGCCCCACGCACACCGATCGCGGTCGAAGCGCCAACACTGATCGCCCTGCGCACCCTTATTCATCATCCGGAACTGGCGGGCAAGGTAGAAACTGCCGATCACTTCGCGAATGAGAGCAACACGTACGCGCAACTGCTGGTGGCCCTCATCGGGGCGGTGCAGAAAAATCCTAAGCTAAACTCTATTCAGTTAATGGCCCGCTGGCATGGGACTGAACAGGGGCGTCTGCTCAAGGCTTTGGCGGAAAAGGAGTGGCTGATTGACGGTGACAACCTTGAACAACAGTTTTTAGACACCATTACTAGGTTATCGGCAAGTCAACACACGGATAGCCTGGAAGTACTAATCAGGAAAGCAAGGCAGCCAGGATTGACCGCGGAGGAAGCAATTCAGATCGCAAATCAGATGCGCGACCTATTAAAACGCAATATGGCTGTATCAACCCCGACCTCAACTGGCGCGTGAGGTCATAGCTCAGGTATAATCCTCGGCTTGTTTTTTGCCCGCCAAGACCTTCAGTGGATAGGGTGTTATGTCCGGAAAAGCGCAACAGCAGTCTCGTATCAAAGAGTTGATCACACTTGGTCGTGAGCAGGGTTACCTGACTTACGCGGAGGTCAACGACCACCTGCCGGAGGATATTTCAGATCCGGAACAGGTGGAAGACATCATCCGCATGATCAATGACATGGGGATCAACGTATTCGAGGTTGCGCCAGATAAGGATTCCCTTATGCTGGCCGACGCCGATACTGACGAAGCCGCGGCCGAAGAGGCAGCAGCAGCGTTGGCAGCGGTCGAGACCGACATTGGTCGCACCACCGACCCAGTGCGCATGTACATGCGTGAAATGGGTACGGTAGAGCTCCTCACACGTGAAGGCGAAATCGAAATCGCCAAACGTATTGAGGAGGGTATCCGTGAAGTGATGGGCGCAATCGCGCACTTCCCTGGCACGGTTGACCACATTCTCTCCGAGTACACTCGCGTCACCACCGAAGGTGGCCGCCTGTCCGACGTCCTGAGCGGTTATATCGACCCGGACGATGGCATTGCGCCGCCTGCTGCAGAAGTGCCGCCGCCTGTCGACCCGAAAGCCGTGAAAGCGGACGACGATACCGACGACGACGAAGCTGAAGCCAGCACCGACGACGAAGAAGAAGCCGAAAGCGGTCCGGATCCGGTCATCGCAGCTCAGCGCTTTGGCGCTGTCTCCGATCAGATGGAAGTCACCCGCAAGGCGCTGAAAAAGCACGGTCGTGGCAACAAGCTGGCAATTGCCGAGCTGGTGCTGCTGGCTGAGCTGTTCATGCCGATCAAACTGGTTCCGAAGCAATTCGAAGGCCTGGTCGAGCGTGTTCGCAGTGCCCTGGATCGTCTGCGTCAGCAAGAGCGCGCGATCATGCAACTTTGCGTTCGTGATGCCCGCATGCCGCGTGCCGACTTCCTGCGCCAGTTCCCGGGCAACGAAGTTGACGAAAGCTGGACCGATGCACTGGCCAAAGGCAAAAGCAAATACGCTGAAGCCATTGGTCGCCTGCAACCGGACATCATTCGTTGCCAGCAAAAGCTGACCGCGCTGGAAACCGAAACCGGTTTGACGATCGCCGAGATCAAGGACATCAACCGTCGCATGTCGATCGGTGAGGCCAAGGCCCGCCGCGCGAAGAAAGAGATGGTTGAAGCGAACTTGCGTCTGGTGATCTCCATCGCCAAGAAGTACACCAACCGTGGCCTGCAATTCCTCGATTTGATCCAGGAAGGCAACATCGGTTTGATGAAAGCGGTAGACAAGTTCGAATACCGCCGCGGCTACAAATTCTCGACTTATGCCACCTGGTGGATCCGTCAGGCGATCACTCGCTCGATCGCCGACCAGGCCCGCACCATCCGTATTCCGGTGCACATGATCGAGACGATCAACAAGCTCAACCGTATTTCCCGGCAGATGTTGCAGGAAATGGGTCGCGAACCGACCCCGGAAGAGCTGGGCGAACGCATGGAAATGCCTGAGGACAAGATCCGCAAGGTATTGAAGATCGCTAAAGAGCCGATCTCCATGGAAACCCCGATCGGTGATGACGAAGACTCCCATCTGGGTGACTTCATCGAAGACTCGACCATGCAGTCGCCAATCGATGTAGCAACCGTTGAGAGCCTTAAAGAAGCGACTCGCGAAGTTCTGTCCGGCCTCACTGCCCGTGAAGCCAAGGTTCTGCGCATGCGCTTCGGTATCGACATGAATACCGACCACACCCTCGAGGAGGTTGGTAAGCAGTTCGACGTGACCCGTGAACGGATTCGTCAGATCGAAGCCAAGGCGCTGCGCAAGCTGCGCCACCCGACGAGAAGCGAGCATCTACGCTCCTTCCTCGACGAGTGATCACAGAACCCCCGGCCCAGGCCGGGGGTTTTGCTTTCTACAGATTAAATCCCCCCTACCTCCCCCCCGCCGAATTGCCCGTCTACACTCGAAACATTCCCCCGAGCCATAACGAGACCGTTATGCCCAGACTGCCGACCGTGCTTTTTTTGCTGTCGCTGATGACCTGGACCGCAACGGCTGGCGCGCTGACTCTGACCGACGAAGAACGTAGCTGGCTGGCGGCTCACCCGGACCTGCGTCTGGGCGTCGACGCGTCATGGCCGCCGTTCGAATTTCGTGACGACCAGGGCCGTTATCAGGGCCTGGCGGCGGACTACATCAACGTGATCCGCCAACGGCTGGCGGTCAAACTGACGCCCATCGAACCGATCAGCTGGACCGAAGTCCTGCAGCAGGCCAAGCAAGGCAAGCTGGACGTGTTGCCGGGCATCATGTCGACCCCGGAACGCCAGTCGTACCTGTCGTTCACTCGCCCTTACCTCGACTTTCCGATTGTCATCCTCGCCCATGTCGGAGGCCCCCAACCGCGCAAGCTCGAAGACCTCTACGGGCTGAAGATCGCCGTGGTGGAAAACTATGCGCCCCATGAACTGTTGCGCACGCACCACCCCGACCTGAATCTGGTGGCGATGCCCAATGTCAGTTCTGCCCTGCAGGCGCTGGCCACCGATGAAGTGGACGCAGTCGTGGGTGATCTCGCCTCCAGCGTCTGGAGCCTGCGTCAACTCAAGCTCGACGGTTTGTATGTCAGCGGTGAAACGCCCTATCGCTATCAATTGGCGATGGCCGTGCCTCCCAACAACAAAATGCTGGTCGGCATTCTGGATAAAGTCCTGGCGGACATGACCTCAAGTGAAATCAACGCCATTCAGGAACATTGGGTCGGCAATGTCCTGGATCATCGAACCTTCTGGTCGGATTTGCTGGTTTACGGCCTCCCCGGGCTGCTGTTTCTGATGATCATGCTGGCAGTGGTCATCCGGATTAACCGCCGACTCAGTTCGGAAATTGCTCGACGGGTCGATCTGGAACAAGAGCTACGCAGCAGCGAATACCATTATCGCGGCCTGGTGGAGAGCCTTTCCGCAATTGCCTGGGAAGCGCGGATCAGCGATTTCACCTACAGCTATGTGTCACCGCATGCCGAAGAACTCTTGGGCTATCCCCTGTCCCACTGGCTGATTCCGGGCTTCTGGCGCAACATCATCCACCCTGCGGACCTGACCCGGGCCCAGACGTTCTGCGATCACGAAGTGTTGGCCGGGCGCGATCACAGCGTCGATTACAGGGTGATCACCGCCGATGGCCGTTGCCTGTGGGTGCGCGATATCGTCAGCCTGATCGAGCACGGGCATGAGCCCGTGATGCGCGGCTTGATGATCGACATCAGCGACGCCAAGCGCACTGAAGAGGCATTGAGCCTCTCCGAGCAAAAATTCGCCTCCGTGTTTCAGCAATGCCCGGACATCCTGGTGATTGCGCGGCTTTCAGATGGCTGCCTGCTGGAAGTCAACAAAGCGTTCGAAGAACAAATTGGTCTCAAGGCCGAAGACGTCATTGGCCAGACCGCCACCGACTTGAATATCTGGGGCATTCCCGGCGTTGGCCCGGGATTGCTGCAACGCCTGCAGGCCGGCAGCATTCGCAACCTGGAGATGCCCTTTCGCCGCAACAATGGCCAGGTGTTTACCGGCCTGATTTCCGCCGAGCCTTTCGACCTCGACACGACCCCTGCCCTGGTCGTCGTTGTGCGCGACATCAGTCAGCTCAAGGAAACCCAGCAACAACTGCAAACCTCCGAAGAAAAGTTCGCCAAGGCCTTCCACGCCTCCCCGGACGGCCTGTTGCTGTCGCGGCAGAGCGACGGGTTGCTGCTGGAGGTCAACGAGGGTTTCAGCCGCATCACAGGCTTCAACAGCGCGATGTCGGTGGATCGTTCGGCCCTGGAACTGGGGGTCTGGGTCAATCTCAACGAACGCAAACAGATGCTCGATCTGCTGCACCGGGATGGCTTCGTTCGCGACTTCAGTTGCCACATCCGCCGCAGTGACGGGCAGATCCGTCTCTGCGAGGTGTCCAGCCGTCCGCTGCCCATTGGCGACGAAGACTGCATGTTGACCATTGCCCGGGACATTACCGAGCGGCATCTGATGCAGGAAAAACTGCAACAGGCCGCCACGGTGTTCGAAAGCACCGCCGAAGGGGTGTTGATCACCGACACCCAACAGCACATCAGCGCGGTCAACCGTGCGTTCACCGAGATAACCGGTTACAGCGAGAGCGAGGCACTGGGCCACACCCCTCGCCTGCTCGCCTCGGGCCTGCACGACAGCGCGTTCTATGCGGCGATGTGGCATCAGCTGACGGACGAAGGTCACTGGCAAGGCGAGATTTCCAACCGACGCAAGAACGGCGAGCTCTACCCGAGCTGGCTGACCATCAGCGCCGTGCGCAACCGGGAAAAATTTGTCACCCACTTCGTGGCAGTGTTCGCCGACATTTCCAGCCTCAAACACGCGCAGGCCAAACTCGACTACCAAGCGCACCACGACCCGCTGACCGGCCTGCCAAACCGCACGCTGTTCGAAAGCCGATTGCTGACCGCACTCAACACCCAACAGGAAAACGGCGGCCAAGGCGCGGTGCTGTTCCTCGACCTGGACCGCTTCAAACACATCAATGACAGCCTTGGTCACCCGGTCGGTGACCTGCTGCTCAAAGGCATCGCCGTGCGCCTCAAAGAGCAGTTGCGCGATATCGATACCGTTGCGCGCCTGGGTGGCGACGAATTCATCATCCTGCTGCCCGGCCTGCAACAATGCAGCGATGCCGACAACATTGCGACCAAACTGCTCAATTGCTTCGCCGCACCGTTCCAGGCCGGCGAACACGAGTTTTTCATCAGCGCCAGCATCGGCACCAGCCTGTATCCCAAGGACGGCTGCGACGTCGCCACACTGGTCAAGAACGCCGATGCCGCGATGTATCGCTCCAAGGCCAAGGGCCGCAACCGGGTGGAAAGCTACACCCGCGACCTCACCGCCCAGGCCAGCGAACGCGTGGCGTTGGAACATGAACTGCGCCGCGCCATCGAGCGCAATGAGCTGTTTCTCTACTATCAGCCGAAAATCAGCCTCGCCGACCATCGACTGGTCGGCGCCGAAGCGCTCATTCGCTGGCATCACCCGACCTTCGGTGCGGTGCCGCCGGAACACTTCATTCCTCTGGCAGAAGAAAACGGCATGATCCTGCAAATCGGCGACTGGGTACTGGAGACCGCCTGCCGGCAGATGTTCGAGTGGAATCAGGTCTACGAGTGCCTCGGCCCGCTATCGGTCAACCTCGCGGGCGCTCAACTGCGCCAGCCGAACCTGCTCGGACGGATCGAGCAACTGCTCAAGGACAACGGCTTGGCACCCGGTTTTCTGCAACTGGAAATTACCGAAAACTTCATCATGAGCCAGGCCGAAGAAGCGCTGGCCGTGCTGCACCAACTCAAACAACTGGGTGTGCAATTGGCGATCGACGACTTCGGGACGGGCTACTCGTCCCTGAGCTACCTCAAGCGCCTGCCACTGGACATCCTCAAGATCGACCAGTCTTTCGTCCGCGGCCTGCCTGACGATCCCCACGATGCTGCCATTGTCCGCGCCATCATCGCGTTGGGACGCAGCATGCAATTCACCATCATTGCGGAGGGCGTCGAGACCCTGGCACAGCAACAATTCCTGGCCGAAGAAGGCTGCGAACAGATCCAGGGCTACATCGTCAGCCTGCCCCTTCCCCCCGACGAATTCGCCGCGACGTTTCTTCGTATAGCCGTATCGGATTTTTCGGATAGCACAGCCGAGAAACCATCGCTATAATCCGCGGCCTACTGAGGGCCTATAGCTCAGTTGGTTAGAGCAGAGGACTCATAATCCTTTGGTCCACGGTTCAAATCCGTGTGGGCCCACCAAACAAATCAGAGGCTTACGTCTAATCGACGTAGGCCTTTTTTGTTGGGCGCTGATTTTCGTACCTGTATGAAGTCTATAAGACGCTGGGCACGCAGGGAAACAGGCACTAAGGGTCCGCAATGCGCGACGGCTCTGAAAAGCGCCTTCCTTTCTAGTCCTCTCATCGTGTTGCTATAGGCTATAGTTGTGCTCGACGGTGGTCGCCTTGCTCATCGCAGATTGAAGGGAGGACTTCATGACAGTTAATAGGAGTGGGATAGGCTCAAAACACCGACTGTCCGTAACTGCCCCTTCTCGACGGCTTGCGTCACCACATCATGGCTAAGCCTAGGCACCTCTCACGAGCGCCCATCCGCGAAGCGCTCATCGACATCCAGTTTTCGCCAGCAGCGGATCTGGAGAGTGTTGCCGCATTTGCGCATGAAGCTGCGGGTCTTTTGGGTAGCATCTCCGATCTTTGGGAAACGACACTAGAACTGACGATAGGGGTCGATGGGGCACAGCAATCCAACACGGGCACCTGCGTCGGAAAACGAATTGACTTCCCAGGCTTGAACCATGTATTGCAGCTTCGCACAACCGGCTTCACCTTTAGCCGCCTACCCCCATACGAGACATGGGAGGCGATGAGCGAGCATGCCCTTAATATAGGGTTTCGCTATCTCGCCGCTGTCCGTCCTGAACACGTTGTACGCTTGGCGGTACGGTACATAAATACCTTACAAATTCCGCTTCCTGTGGCGACATTCAAAGACTATCTAACTTGCCCTCCACAAATCCCCTCTGAACTCCCCCAGGGGTTGGCCAGTTTCCTGAGTCGGGTGGGGATCGCCGTCCCAGAAAACGGCGACGTTGGGGTCGTCACCCAAGTGCTGGAAGGCATGACCCCAGAAGGCAACGCGTTAAGCATCTTGCTCGATATTGATGTTTCACATCTGTGCACGCTAGACGGGCACGAAACCGACAAGATTAAAGAAGTACTTGATCGGCTCAGAACTTTCAAGAACGATGCATTTTTCGGCTTTCTCGAAGAGAAGACACTGGAGCAGTACACATGAGTGTGGCAATCGCTTATCAAGACACACTGTCTTTAGCTGAAACGCCCGGTGCTAGTAACGAAGCCAGAAAAGTCGAGCAGAACCATGCCGTAGCATTCTACAAAGTGAAGGCAACTACTGCCGGCGTATCTGCCATCTATAGTGAGCTAATGTCGCTCGTCGCGGAGAGCGTTGATGAGGTGTCTGGTGCTACGTTAGTGAAAGCACTGGAGTTCGCTGCCACCCTGCCTTCTGATGTGGCGCTGCCTGAGGTGTCCATCGATCCCGATGGAGAGCTGGCGTTTGACTGGGTCAAAGAAGACGGCCTGCTCTCGGTCAGCATTGGAAGCACAGGGAGATTGACTTATGCTGCGCGGCTGGAAAATCTTCCTACCTCTGACACGGTTCCGCTGGCTGGTTGGCCGTCTTCTTCGCTTGGTGAAGCGCTCGGGAGTTTCCGGCACTCTCCTGCCTGACCCACCGCCTCGAATTGTTCCACCTTCTTCTGTATCTCGATTCATTTACGATTCGAGTCAGATGTATAAGAACACAGGCAAACCAAAACCTGGGGCATTCTTGCCTGAATACTTCCAAGAGCGACACGAAACATCAGTGTGTCATCTGGACGGATGCGCAGACAACCGGGTGTGGCACTTGGCTGCGACGCGGCGGGCGGACAAAACGCTGAAAGCCCGTGCGGACTTTTTTGTGACCTATGCCATCGATCAATCACTATCGTGTATCTCAGCCCCGGAGGATGGGTTCTACGAGCATGCGGTTCTTATCGACTGGCCAAGCGATAAGGAAGGGCAAAAGCTAATAGCCGTTGAACTTGCATTGAAAAATGGATCGTGCAAGTTCCCACCGAATAGTGCCGAGACTTCTGCTGAGTCGGGGAGCTCTTAAGTACCCAGGCTAAACCACCTTTTTCATAGCAGCTTCTGGCGCCGCGCCGCCAGCATTCGATCACGTTGCGCCGCTCTCGGGTCACGCTCGGCGGATTGGCGCTGGACTGGACCATAACCCTGCTCGGCACCGCTGCCGTGATAGTTCGTAATGTCGGCTTCACGCGTCTCGCGAATGGCGGCGTTGTCCAGGCGTTCTTGGGGTGTAAGTGGCAGTTCCTCGATCCATCTGGCCCTTTCTTCGTCCACCGGGTCAGGCATGTCCGGCGCATCGACTGGGGGCGTCCACTGGTTCGGGTTAATGTATTCCTGCTCGGGCGTAGGCAAACGCTCGACGGTTCTCACAGGTGTAAGCGACGGGTCGGGGTAAATGGCTTTGCTGAGCGCGAACGCGACTCGGGTTGCAGCCTCAATCTCGGACATGCCGTTTACGTTGATGGTGTTATTTACCACGTCGGGGTCATCTTTTGCAGCTGCCGGAAACAATCGGCTCAGACCTTGCTGTAGAAAATCCTTGGGATTGTCTTGGGCGAATTTAAGCAGCCATTTAACTCCTCCAAGCCTTTGGTAGACGGCAAGCAGGTCTGCGGCCATTTCAGCCGTGACAACCTGGCGCTCGCCTTTATCCAGCGAGCCTTTCCGGCGTCCACCGGTTTTTGGCGCACCAATTCGGGCGGTCATTTTTCTTCATCCACTGCTGCCGGCTCGACTTCGACGACCAAGCGGGCGACACCGTTGGAGCCATAGATGAACTTGGCGCTTGCTGGCCGTGGTGGCTGCTCTGGTAGCTCGCGCAGCCACATGGTCAGCGTGGCAATAACGGCCTGGGCCTCGGCCTGTTGATTGATACCAGAAAACACGACGACGGCCATCACACACCCTCCTTATATTCTCGGGCCTCGGCTTTAACAGCGATGTCCAGCGCTGGCAGCACAGGGGATTCGTTCACTTGGCGCATGCTGACAATTCGGTCAGCACCATCACGCTGGATTTCAAATTTGGCTTCATTCACTGTGATCCAGCGCATCAGGCCTGCGCCGTCGCGGAATACCTGCACGTTCATGTTTGTAGGCGCTGCTGTTCTTTGCACCGGGGGAAGCTGGCGGTAGTCGCTGACTGGCGCAGGGACGTTGAACAAGTCACGAACACGTGGCGAGGGTTTACGTTCCACCGCTTCACCTATACGCCGTTCGACTTCATCAGCGATCAGCTTTTCGATGGCAGCACCGAGGCCGTGGCCACCTTCAGGCGCAGGCGCTTGTTCCGGCGTTTTGCGGAGCATCTGGCGTTCGAGTATTGCGAGCTTCGGGTTCATAGCGCTTTCGCCTGTTTCAGCAGATTTTGAAGTTTCAAAGCTTCCCCGCCGTGCAGCCCTGAGCCGGATGCCTTGTTTAAAAGATCATCCAACTTCGCAAGTAGTTTTTCGTGGCCGCCTTTCAACGCCAACTTGTCGCGAGCTTCGCGGGCATCCAGTAAAAGTTCGTTTGAGCCGGTGAGTATGGTGTTCATTTATTAAGCCTCGGACAGCACAAGTTTAAGTGTACGCACCGCAGCTTGTGCTACAGCAACGCCGGCTGTTGTCTCAGAGATAATTTTAATCAATTGCAGCCCGGCAAAGTTGTCGGTGTTGTCGAAGGTCATCACGCGGTTAGCCGAGGTCAAAAAAGTAAGATGATCGCCAGCCGTATTGTACACCGGGGCAAAAGTAGAGCCGTCAATACTGCATTGCAGTCCGATACGTGAATCGGTCCAACTTGCGGGCATTAAAATGCCAGACAAAGAGAGCCCGGTGATATTTATTTGCTCGGACGCGCCGTCAGCAGCGGTGCTTAATGATACGGTCGCGCTGGTTCTGTTACTTGGTCGAGGTCTTAATACGTTAGCCATTTCATTTACCCTCTTTGGTTCATCTCATACAAGCGCCTTAAACGGGACTGAATCATCGGACTCTTGTTGTATGTTTTCCGGTCCGTCGCGATCAAGCTTTCAATCTCACGAATCTCGGCGGCGATACCTTCGCTTGAAGTTGGTAGCGGCCTCGGGCCAACAGGCTCTGCTCTATTAGGCATTTTGATTTACCCCCTACGCGCATAAAGTTCACGAAGGCGCGCCTGCATAGCCGGATCACGCATATATTTCTGGCGTTCACTCGGTACTTTTAACATGGCTTCGAATTGAGCTATTTCCTTATTGATATCAGCACCTGATGCGCCAATGCTATTTGCGCCAATGGCCATCTCATACATGGCGGTCAACAGTTCCACCGTGTTAAACATATGCGTCCACGGCCAACTGCCAGTAAAGCGATCAAGGTGAGCCAGTTCAGCCGGTGTCTGTTTACTCAGCTGAGCCTGAGCGAGTTCGATGTTGATTTTAAAACATGAGCCCCAGCGCTGTTGCAAGGTTGCCATTGTCTGCGCCATCACAGCGTTATTGTGGTTCACCAGTTCTTGATATTGCTGATCCGTCAGGTTGTCGGTCGGATCTTTGGAAGTAGGGGGTGCACTTCCTTGTGCCTGCGTAACTTGTTGGGAATTTAACTGTTTCGAGGCTTTGGCCAGCCATTGCAGGCAGGCGGTGACAAATTGTTGTTTGGCCCGAGGCGAACCTGAAAGTTTATGCACCATGTTGCCGAAGGATTCGGCGAGCCAATCCCCAGCTTCTGAATGCAAGTTAAAGTTGTGAATCCTCTGCACCTGATTAGGTGCCTTCGTGGCATTAGCCGTCACAAATTGAATGGCCGCATTAACCATATGCGCCGGGTAGCCGAGTGAACTAAAGTCATGCATGAAAGCGCCACCCAACTGGCCCAGCATGGCTTCTACCTGGCCGGATGTGGCCTGGGTGGGTTCACCAAACAGGGTCCCGCTAGACGGCGCATGCCGTACTTCATCAACGTCAGTACGGTCCCAGCTGTCAGGCTGGATCGGTTGCAGAGGCGGGCCGGGATTATACGGTTGAATGTCACCGGCGCTTAGGGTGTCGAGTTCGTTAGACATGTTTCAAAACTCCGGGGCCGAACACGGAAATGAAACCGCCATTTTTGACGACTTCAACACCTAGACTTTTATCAAACACAGCGCCGTGCAATTTAGCTTTTACATCAGCAACTCCGGCGGAGTTCATCTGCCCTGATGTAATTTCTAGCAGACGTTCGATAAGTTGGCACTCACGGCCCGTATAAAAACCAAAAGGTTCGCTGTCGGTAATCTGGCGAAGGGCATCAGTGATTTGTTTGCATGCGGTCATTGTTTTGGACTCCAGCAATTGGCGGGTGATATGCGGGGCAGCGTCGATCAATGTTTGCAGTAGAGTAATCACAATAAACTTTCCTTCTTGATTGGTGCTGCGTCGGCGCGGGCCACTTGATTGCGCATCACGAGCCACGGTTTCATGCAGTGTTTATGCAGTCGCGAGTTATGCACGGGTAAACCGTACACATCCTTTTCAGGAATAAGATCAAGGTGAGCCAAGCGCCGGGAATCCTGACCACACCACCGGCAACACGTATTCGACGGTGGAAAGTGGTCGAGACGGTATTTCATATTTTCTATGGTCGGCGGTGTGGCCAGTGACACTAAACTCCAGTCACCAATCGTGTTACGCCACAGGGCTACGTCGTAGGTCAATAACTCAACGTGAGTTTCTTCCTTGCGCATATAGTGCGTAATAGTTTCCAGATCTGGTGCTGCTACACCAATGGCGTGCGCGACGAAAGTAGCCATCGCGTTTATGTCACCGCGATAAGAGATAAACCTTATCGAGACTTCTTGAATGGCCCGGTTCAGCACTGGCGCGTTCATTTGGTCAGGCTCGCGTGATTCAACAGTTCTTGGAGGCAAGCCTCTTGGCTGATAGCCAGGGAGACAATAACAATGCCATCGCTGTTGCGAATGGCACTCCATCCAGTTTCAGGACCAGTCCAGACAATCTTATGGTTACTTGGAAGCCGTTCACCGACTGCGCACATAAGAGCTGGAAGCTGGACGCTGTAGAGTGGGTGAGTTTCACAATACCCGTGGCCGCTTTGGAGTACGAGTCGGCGATGGTAAACAGTGCGGCCCGTATCAATTAAGATCAACTCGTCATAGGGCTGAAACAAGTGCGCGACGGTGGCATAAAAACTTGATTCGCCGAGCCTTTCTGGTGGAGTGCCAGCCGGATAGACAATGCGAAACTCATTACCTGCTGACTCACGCAACTTAACATCTTGCTGACTCAAAGAGTAAGGCAAACGGTTTGATTCTGTAGCAACGTCGGAACGCGACATGTGATGGAACTCCAACAGGGTTATTTGTTGGAGTAAACATACTGCGAAGTGCGGTCGTTGTACGGCCCGAAAAGGAAATACAATGCGGATCTAAAGTTAGATTTGCATTGTTTTTAAATGATCGTACACATAGCGCCAGTGTGGTGCATCCGGGCCTAACAGCTTCACCAGCCACTTGGCGCGGGCGGTATCGGTGCCGGTCCATGATATCAACTGCGGTCGATAGCGCTCGATGCCAGCGGTTAGTACCGCATGCTTGCGTTCTGCCTTGGCTTCACGGGCATGCTGCGCTCTGGCGATCTTGGCTTTGTCAGGATCTGGTTTGTTGGCTACGTCATACGCTTGCAAGCGGTCAAGATCATCGAACAGGCGAGGCTGCCAACGGGACGGGACCGACCACTCCAGGCCGCTTTGGTATTCAAAAGTTGATCCTGCTGTGGTTTTCATCACAAATTCCCCTCAAATCACCAACGTGGCTTCGCGTGGCTGCGTATGGGACGTTTAAGCGTCTTGGCAATGGTTCTTAGTGCCTTCGCTGTTGCGCCTGCTGGCACCGTTTCAGACGGCCTATGAACTCGCTGTACGATCCGTGCCGCTGGCCGTGGTCGATTGCCCAGGCGCGCCAGTTGGCGAACGACGTGTCGGTCTGAGCTTTCACAAAGTCCTGCATCAGTTCATCTATCAATTTTCAGGCCCTCGATATCCCTAAACAGGTACGTTGCAGACACGAAATCTTCTTTTCTCATTGCAATACCGCTGAGAGCTGCACTCTTACATATGAAAGCTGGTGATCTTAAATCCTTTGATCCTTTGTTTTTCACTACCCATGGCTGCAATAGAAGCGCCAGTGAGTGCTGGTGCGAGTTTTCTAATTGTGTGCGTCCACCATGGACTTTCATCACAACAAACTCTGTTTTTTAACTAGGCGCATAAGCAGCGCCACATAGGTTTCGCCTGGATTTTTAGCGGCCGAAATAGCAGCCTGCTGCTCGGCATTCACCCACAGCAGCAAGGATGCCCAGCCTTCTGCCCTGCGACGATCTCGTAGTGTCCGCATGCGTGATGCCATCTTGGTCTTGGGTTTCGGTGCGGCAAGCACCCAGCCGAGGGCAAGCAGCCTTTCAACTTCATCAGGTGAGCTGATCGTCCTGGCTTGGGATGGATGCACCAGCAGACTCATTTTCGCCTCCTAAAGTGGCGTTCGCCTCCGAACACTACATGTTCCCCCGAACACCGAAACCCGCGCTGTACAGGGGCTGCAAGGGTATTTTCGGCCTGTGTTCGGGTGTTCCCCGCACAACACACAAACAGAGAGGACAAATACACCGGTGGTAATTTTCACCGTGGGGGGATTTAGGGTGAGAGGTATATAGAAGGAACACATATATAAATACACCTCTAGCCCTTGTGTGCTGCGGGTTTCGGTGTTCCCCGAACACGCCCGAACACCCCGAACATACCCCCGGTGAGAGCCCCCCCTAGTCATCGCCCTTCAACCCTATAACCTGCAAGTCCTTGTCGCCGAATGAACCTGCCGCTATTTCATCCCGCGCCAGCAGATAGGCAATCGCAGCGTCGAAATCCTTTTTACATAGATCCGACCTACGCATCAGGGCCGACCGGGGTACCCACCCCGCATCACTGGCCGCGATTTCCCCTTTTCGATCTGGCTTCGGTTTGGTCTTCCCATCCATCAGCATCACCATCAGCGCGGCGGCATTCTTTTGTTCATCACCGCTGTGCATGAACTCTTTAACGAAACTCAGCACGGCCGCATTGGAAGCGCGCACGAACTGCGCCGCCCATTCGATATGTCCGAGGGTAACCACCGGCTTAGCTGGGTTGTCCCACACGGCCAGAACACCAGCAATCCGCTCTACCTTTTCCAGACTGCGGACGCACAACGCGCTTTCCCAAGGCGAATCGATAGCCCTGCCGCGCTGGTCGAATTCCGTAAGTAGCGCGTCGAGCATTCGTTCGGCGTCGTTGGTGGTGTCGATAACGATCCCACCCATGCTGTGCATGTAAACCAACCCGTTCTCGACATGCATGGCGGTCCGCTGGACCGAGACAGGCAGTTCTATAGGCTTGCGCACCCGTCGCGCAGGCGGATTGCTGCTGGTGAACACGAACAAAATCCGCCCAGCCAGTCCATCCGCGAAATCGTCTGGATTAAAGGCGGTGCCCAGCTTTTCTGGTGTGGTGAATCCGATCAAATTGAATGCCGGTTTCTGGATGATGCGTGCTTCCTTGCCAGCCAGGGCGCGGGTTTCGTATTCATCGCCGGATGCGCTGAACAGCTCCAACAGTTTGCGGCCGTTCGCCCGCTCGTAATTTGAAGCTCTGGCATCGTTCATCGCGGAAAAGAAGTGCGCAATTTCATCTACTGCGCAGTAGGTCGCGATATTGCTAACCAGTGCGTCTTCCAATCCCTGACCGGAACCAGGCGCGCCGATCAGCTTCGCATTGCCGAGGCGGCCTATCTGTTTGGCGAGTCTCAGCGGCACGTCTTTACCCGTGCCAGTCTTGGCGATCCCCAGGAAATACAGGTTCAACCGGCTACCGTCGCATTGCCTGTAAAAACTGCCGCATGCAGCCGCCATAGACGACAGCACCGCCATGGTGGTCAGCTCTGGCTGGGGCTTGTGCGCCGCTTCCAGGCCAGCAGCAACCGCGTCAGCCATCGGGCCAGGGTAGGGTGCCGGAAAGGCGATGATTTCTTTTGGCTCGACCGGCTTCCAAGCCGGGTTGAATCCCACCAGCTTCGCCTTCATGCCGGTCTGGCTCTTGTCATAGGCCCGCTTAATTTCACGCCGGGCGTAGCCCTCTGGATTGCTCTTCCAATGATCGCAGCAGACTTGCCATAGCGCGGGTTTGGCAACCATGGAAGCAAAGATGCGTTCCAGAGGATGGTTGCCATCGATCAGCCTGATAAGCAGGCCTTGCAGGACATTGGAACGGTCAATCTTGCCGGTGCCGTCTATGAGGTAGCGCTGATCGGTGCTGAGCCATGGGAGTGCTGCCAGGTCTATAGGCGAGCCGCCGTTTGGTATGTCCGGCATGGGCGTAGCCTGCTGCGGGCTGCCAGCAACCCGCGTCAGCTTTCCGAGCTGCCCCAGGACGGTTTCGTCGAGTTGAGTAATGGTGGTGCAGGCTCCCAGCAGTGCGCCAGTCACGGTTATAAAGGTCGGTTTATCGCCGATGTAGACCTCGGCATGGTCACAACCGCCAGGGTACGCCTTGCCGGTGTTCTCATATTTCACCGCCCACTTTTCCGGTACCCACGCGAAGGCGTGTAGGCCCATCCCCGATGGCGAAACTTCCCAATAGGTGGGGATCTGGTTCAGCAGGCTGAAAGCTGCGAGTGCAGCGGGGGCGTTGGCGGGATCGAGAACTTTTTTGTCGTCTACTTCTTCATACGTGCCCGCAATCTTGTCCACGTCGAGTGCGATCAGGCGCCATCCGTCCAAGGGAAAGTTGCTGTTGATGAATATGCCGACGCCGGTAAGCAGCAGAGGATTTGCTTCCACCAATGCTTGCGCCTCGGGCAGCGTCATCCATTTGTCCGTTTTTTCCCAGTCGTCCATACCTTTGATTAAGCCCCCCGCCAGTTCCTGAGGAGCTTTGGACTTACCGTGTGGCGCCCATATCCGGCGATTGGTCAGTTCGCCGCAGGCAATACCAAGCGCTTGCTTGGTACTACCTGCGGCGGTAGGATTATTGTGTGTGCTTCCCCTAGCCCCCTTTGCCGCGTCACCGGCTGGGGGCTTTTTCATGCTGGTCATTAACCACCCCCTTACAACAATTTAGCGCGGCGAGCGTCTTTGGTGAGACACGGAACGCCTTCAGTGGCGAGACGCTGGACTTCTGTTATCGGAATCCGGCGATCCGCACCAAACTGAACCCAGGCCAAGTCGCCATTTTTCATCAACTGATAAACGGAACTGCGACCGATGCCGAGCGCTTTTGCGACCGCATTGGGTGCCAATAAGAGTGGGGTGATTTCGAGAGTCGAGGTCATGGCTTTAACTCCATAAGGAAAGTTAAAGCCCCTCGAATATTGCGGCTTGCCGATACGCATTTGAAAGGCCGTCCATTGCTGGGCGGTGCGCTACCTGTGATTAAGATACTGCGCCCCAGTTGGGGTCTGGTCAAGGCCAGTTGGGGTTGCTTGTGTCCCTTCCAATTTCACCCGTGAAGTTGCACTATTTTGGCTGTTTCCCCGCTGGCCAGTTGATCCAGATAGCGCGCCCACTTCTCCAAGTCCTGGCGTTTTTCTGGCAGATAGCTGTAACGGTCGTAGTGCTTGGCCTGCACACCAGACCGCCCGTGCGACAGCAGCCACGCCCTACGTTCCTGATCCACACCGAGCGAAGCCAGATGCGTCTCGATGGTGGCGCGCAGGTTGCGCCACGTGAAACGCCGGGTCTTGCCGGCTGCCGATAAGGTGTCGCCCATTTCCTGAAAAATCCCCAACGCCGTACCGGGTGTAATCGCCATCTTGCCGCGCAGCGAGAATGGGCCCGGCGCATCAGTTCCTTGCAGCGCCAGCAGCGGCGCCATGATCCCGCTCAGGCGTTCGGTCATCGGTAGCAGGTGGATACGCGGCGGAGTGCCCTTGCCGCCTTTGAGGTCCAACAACTGCATCACCGCGCCATGCTCCCCACCGTCGTACAGGTCCGCCCAGGTGATGCGGCAGAGCATTTCGGCGCGCTGGCCGGCCAGATACAGCATGGCCTTGGCAATCGAGCGGCGGCGCTCCGGCAGATCCTCGACGGCCCGCAACACCGCCTTCAGTTCCGCCTTGTCCAACGCCCATGTTTCGGCCCGGTTGGCACCCTCGATGGTCGGCACATCCCGCACCGGATTCGCGGTCAGGCCGAACAGCACCGCGTCGGCCGCACGCAACGGGTTCAGGTCGAAGCCCAGCCCAAAAGCGTACGCGGCTTGCAGGTAGGCGCGCAGCTTGTCGGCCTGCCGCTTTTTGCCGTTGGTGGCGTTTGCCTTGGTGAGACGCACACCGCGCCCCTTGCTGGCGACAGGACGGGTCAGGCAGTGGCGTAGGATTTCGGACACGTCGTAAGGAGTGATGTCCTTGGCTGGCTTGGCCACCAGCGCGGGGAAGGCGTTCATCACGTTCAGCTTCAGCGAGCCACGCACTTCCTTGGCGCTGGTCTTGCCGCGCCGCTCCATGTCGTCGGTGTAGCCGTTGAGCAACTGGCCGAAGGTGCCTTGCCGGGCCTTCGCTTCACGCTCGCGATGGGCAGCTTCGCGGCGGGCGTCGTCTTCACCCTGCATTTGCGCAAGGTAGGTATGCAGGTCACGGTGTCCCGCCCTGTACAAGTCGGTGTACTCGGCTGCTTTGGCTCTGGCTTCGGCAAGGCTGTCCCGGTCGATGCGTAGCTGGGCCTGTTTGCCGTCGAGGGAGTAGCGGAAGTAGTACGCAATCCCCCCCTGTGAGGAAGCGCGCAGGCGTAGACGACCTTCACCGCGTGCGCCGTCTTCTGTGACCCACACGTCGCTGCCGAGTAGCTTGGCCTTACGAGTTGCTGACTCGATGGTCTTGTTGGTGAAAGTACCCATGGCCGTTTCTCCCGTGTCTGCATCGTGTCTATATAGGCCCCGGTCACTGGTGCACACAAGCGAACAGGTACTATCAAAGGATAGACCCGAACAATTGATTTGGAAGGGTTTTTCTTAGACTTTAAAACACTAGCGGACACAGCCAGACGACATGTTTTCTGACTCATAATCCTTTGGTCCACGGTTCAAATCCGTGTGGGCCCACCAAACAAGAAAGCCGCGCTGATGCGCGGCTTTCTTCAGACCTAATGATTGACGTGAATATCGACTTTCATTAGATTCGAGCTGTCGAAGCGACTGACCGGATGAGATTGAGCGCTTCCCAGCGGCGAAAGCCGTAACCGCGCAAGGCGGTTCGCAAGTGGTGTCCGGATCTGCTTTACCAAATCGAAGAAGACGCCTATGGCGTCTTTTTTCGTTTCTGCTCCTAGCGTTTGGTAGAGCTCGGTTGCCGCATGTAGACCTTACTGCACAGCAGCACAAAGCCCATCTTACCTAGCAACCTGGGCGGCTGCCCGGTTTGGTGGTAAGCACTCTCAACGACGAGATTAAGATCCTGCGGCTTTTCCTTAGCGGCTCGACGTATTTCAAAGAACACGTGGTAAGGCCCGGCCGGGTCCTGAACTGTCATCGAGTAGGCCCAATTGCGCCGCGCTGCAGTCTCACGGACCTTGGACTGGGGCTGGTTCAACCCCAGAATTACAGCTGGCAACCCCAATGACAGTCGATAACGGACTGCACAAAACGTGCGTGGGCGCCCAGCACCGTCGAGAATGATCGGTTCCCCGTCTGGGTGCGTCGCCGTGTCATAGCCCTGGCTAAAACAGTGGCTAGAAAAAGTGACATGCACGCGCAAATCACGATTGGCCAACTGACTCGTGATCGTGAAATTAAATGGTTCAAGGTGAGCAAAATGGTAGGTCTGACTGCTAATGGTCAAAGTTGGAAAATAGGCGGTCACTTCGGTCTCCATTCCGCCAACCTCGAACCAAGGCCCGACGCCACGAGAAAGTGTCAATGATCGACAAGAGACCGCTGGCGTGTATGTCAGACGCTTCCGAAAATGATGTTCAACACTCATCCTGAAATAGATCTACATCTGCTTCCAGGGTTAGGCAGGCCAAGTGGGATTGCCGCGCGAAGCACCGTTTTTTTGTACCTGGAGCTCCGGCTTTATTTGCTGAGATTGTCGCAATATGAGATGACGCCCGCGGACCTTGTAGGCAAACTCCGAGAATTGCGTAGTGGGTGCGTTTGGGCACTTTGCCGCCTTGTTGGCGTTCTCTTCGACGGGATACTCTCCGGACGTCGCTGCAAATGCAGTGATCGGGTGTGGTAACCCGGCGAGGCAAAGTGCAACAGTGCTCCCATCACGATTCCATGCGTTTTTTCGCCTGTAATCCCGAGTTATGGCGGCTGTGCGTGGGAGACCTTCGGGTCTGCCGGTTTCTTTGCTCTCCCGGTTTACCACCCTGCGTACAGCTGCCACCCATTCGTGTGGTAACGAATGCGGCAGCTCCTCGTTTTAAGGAGCGAAACAATGAGCAAAGCAAATCCGTCCGCACCATCAGACCTGAAAACCATCGGTTTCACCCCACTCATCTACTGCTCGGATCAGGCGTTGTTCAACGTCCGAGCCGGTGTCCCCATCGTTGATGCATTGTCACAAGCCTCCGATCTGCTGTTCCTCGCCAAATCATTTGCCGAGGACGCAGCCTACGCAAGAGACACCGACCGCCACGCCTGGGCCGCGCACTATCTGACGGCGATGGGTAAGGCGGTGATTGATGATGTGGTTAAAGTTCTGACACCAAGGCCTCCCCGGACAGCGACGGAGTCCGAGTAATAGCGCGGCTTTTCCCCTTGAAAGAAGCCCCGATTATTCGGGGCTTCCGAATCGTGATCGGGCGTGCAATGCGCGCCCGCAATGTCGTTACTTCCTGAATGGACCGGCATCACTACAGCTGCCTGCCCCGGCACTCAACATCGGAATCGCCTGCACCACCCCCATCCGTTCAAGCACCTCCCTCGTCAACACCCCTTCATACGTATCCGCTGCTCTGCCCCATTGCTCCACGATACCCATGCCATCTACCAACGCTTCACCCAATCCGGTAATCGTATCGGCCAAAGCCTCCACGATTGTTTGAGTCCGCAACCACAGGCGATCCGTAATCTCTTTCAGCTCGGCCGTTACGCGTTCAGACGAATCCGGATCCGTATCGGGGTAGGTGATGTTGCGCAGCAGGTGCCGTAATTCCCTTATTTTTGCGTAGTCCTGTTCCGCCCCGAGTTCGCCCCTCAGGATGGCGGTCGCTTTCGACTTATCGACGCGTTTCCCGGATGAATGTTTTGAGACCAATGACTGCGCCATCGCGCCAGCAAAGAGGACCATCATCCGGGCTTCCAGATGCTCCTTCATTGCCTCAATCGAGGAAGTTGAACGCGCCAAGGTAATGGAGGCGCCGGCGTGATGCCTCAAATCCATGGTGACGGTCAGGCTCACGCCGCCCGTTACAAATCCCAGGGCCCGGGCAACGACGTAGTGACCCATTTCGTGATTGGCAATTTGCACGGCGTGATCCCGGACAGCGGGAGGCATCTTCTTCGTCATTTTGATCACCTCGCATCCCTCGATTTCGCATTCGACTATGACTGACGGTCGCTGTCCATCCTGTGGACAGCTCTCCCCTCGCTTAAATCAGCCATTAACCGTTTCGTTACATCAGTGTCCAGGCCATCCAAAGCCGATGGCGCATCTGACGTTCTGAAAAGGGAATTTGTATGGTTGATGTCACGCGCCGTTCGATCATGGGTTTTGCTGCGGCCCTGCCGTTTCTGGCGCATGCGCCGTGGGGGCAGGCACAAACGACGACTGTCTCTGTGCCCGCACCGTCCGATGATGTGTTGATCAATTTCAATGAAAGTCCATGGGGGCCGGCGCCATCTGCGCGTCTGGCGATGCAGCAAGGGATCGCCCTGTGCGGGCGTTACCCCTACAAAATCCAGTACCAACTTGTTGAGCTATTCGCCCGGCAGCAAGGTGTGCCGGAGGAATACGTGCAGGCTTACTGCGGCTCCAAAGCGGTGTTGCAACACGCGGTGCACGCCTTCACACAAAATGGCAGCCTGGTGATGGCCACACCCTCTTATGAAGACCCAGCGGAGGCCGCGCGCGGTCGAAAAGTCCCGGTGCACGAAGTGCCGCTCAATGCTGACCACGCTCACGATATTCGCGGAATGCTCGCCGCCGACCCGCACGCCGGACTGATCTACGTATGCAATCCGAATAATCCGACAGGCACTGTCACCCCGCGCCGGGACATCGAACAGGCACTGGCCGATAAGCCCAAGGGTTCGATCCTGTTGGTGGACGAGGCCTACATCGATTTTTCGGATGCACCGACCTGCATTCCACTGGTCAAGGATCATCCGGACCTGTTGGTGCTGCGCACCTTCTCGAAAATCTACGGCATGGCCGGCGCCCGGCTGGGCATTGCGGTCGGTCACCCCGGCCTGCTTGAGCGAATGGAAGTCTTCGGCGGTTACAACGTGCCGGCGACCTCGTCATTGCTCGGCGGGATAGCCAGCCTTGAAGACAAAGATCTGCTGCCCCAGCGAAAGCAAAACAATGCCCGACTACGCGACAAAACCATCGCCTGGCTGAAAGCACGCGGCTTTCGCTGCACGCAGTCACAAGCCAACTGTTTCATGGTCGACGTCAAGCGCCCGGCCGAAGAGGTTGTGGATGCGCTCGCCAAGCGTGGCGTCATGGTGGGACGGGTGTGGAAAGACTGGCCAACCTGGATTCGGGTCAGCGTAGGAACAGCTGCAGACATGAAACGATTTCGGGAGACATTCGCCGAGATCGTGCAAAGCTAAACTCAATAGAAAAAGCCGCGCAATGGCGCGGCTTTTTCGTACCTGCGATTCAGACCTTACTTAGGCAACGCATACGCAATCACGTAGTCCCCACGATCCGGCGACTGACGTGCGCCACCCACCGTCAGCAGGATGTACTGCTTACCGGTTTTCGGCGAAACGTAAGTCATCGGGCCAGACTGACTACCGACCGGCAAACGTGCTTTCCAGATCTCATTACCGTTGCCGGTATCGAAAGCGCGCAGGTAAAAATCCTGAGTGCCCGCGAAGAACAACAGGCCCGACTGAGTGGCCAGCGACGCGCCGAGGGTCGGCATGCCGATTGGAATCGGCAGGTGCATGCGGATGCCCAGCGGGCCGGTGTCTTGCACAGTGCCAACCGGCACTTGCCACATCAGCTTGTGAGTCTTGAGGTCGATGGCCGACATGGTGCCAAACGGCGGTTTCTGGCACGGAATGCCGGCCGCCGAGAGGAAGCGTTCGCGCATCGCACCGAACGGTGTGCCTTCCTGCGGCACCACGCCCATTTCGATACCGCTGGCCCCGGCGGCGATCTTGTCGCGCGGGATCATGTAGTTGGCCAGGCCCAGGCGCATGTCGTTGACGAACATGTAGTTCGTGTTCGGGTCCACGGAGACGCTGCCCCAGTTCATGCCGCCCAGCGAGCCCGGAAATTGCAGCGCGCGGTCCATGCCCGGCGGGGTGTAGACGCCTTCGTGGCGCATGCCTTTGAACTGGATGCGGCACATCAACTGGTCGAACGGCGTGGCGCCCCACATGTCGGATTCGGTCAGGGTTTTATTGCCGATTGACGGCATGTCCACCGAGAACGGCTGGGTCGGCGAGTAGCGTTCGCCGGGCACATTGCCCTGCGGCACCGGACGCTCTTCGACGCGGGCGATCGGCACGCCGGTCTCGCGGTTGAGCAGGAAGATCTCGCCCTGTTTGGTGACTTGCGCCAGGGCTGGCTGCATTGCGCCCTTGTCGTCCGGCACGTCGTACAGCAGCGGTTGCGCCGGCAGGTCGAAGTCCCACAGGTCGTGGTGAGTGGTCTGGAAGTGCCAGCGCACCTGACCGGTTTTCACGTCGATGGCGACGATGGATGAGTTCCACTTGTCGTCGAACTCGGTGCGCTGACCGCCGAAGAAGTCCGGGGTGGCGTTGCCGGTGGGCAGGTACACCAGACCGAGTTTGGCGTCGTAGGACATGGCCGACCAGACGTTCGGCGTGCCACGGGTATACGTCTCGCCGGCGGGCGGGCGTTTGGTGGTGTTCGGGTTGCCCGGATCCCACGCCCACACCAGTTCGCCGCTGCGCACATCGTAGGCGCGGACCACACCTGGCGGTTCGCCGGTGGAATAGTTATCGGCCACGCGGCCACCGACGATCACCACATCACCCGCGACCAACGGGGTCGAGGTTTGCTGGTAGTAACCGGGTTTCACTTCGCCCATGTCGGTGGTCAGATCGACCGTGCCGTTGTTGCCAAACTCTTCACACGGCTTGCCGGTGTCGGCATTGATGGCGATCAGGCGTGCATCGCCTGTCGGCAGAAACAGACGTTTCGTACAGGCAGTCGGCTGATGGTCCGAGGACGCCGGGGTTTCGGAGTAGCCCAGGCCGCGGCAGCGCTGCCAGTTCGGCGCGGTGCCTTGCGGGTCGAACTTCCAGCGTTGGGCGCCAGTGTCAGCGTCCAGGGCGAAGACTTTGCCGTAGGCGGTGCAGGTGTAGACGGTGTCGCCGATTTGCAGCGGCGTGTTCTGGTCTTCGGCACCGGCGCCGGTGCTTTGCGGGATGTCGCCGGTGCGGAAAGTCCACGCCACCTGCAACTGGTCGATGTTGTCTTTGTTGATCTGATCCAGCGCGGCAAAGCGGTTGCCAGCGGTGGTGTTGCCCCAGTGAGCCCAGTCTTTTTGCTCGGAGCCCGGCGTGACGGGTGTTACGGCTGGCTCAGTCGTAGCTTTGACTACGTGGGTCGGCACGAACATATAGGCCATGGTTGCAACCACGCCGACGCCCAAAATGCCCGCGAGGCCATAAGCCCTACGGCCCGCCGTCGCTCCGGAAGCGCGCACCAACGTTGGATACATCAACGCGATGACCAAGCCGATCACGGTGAAGGTCAGCACTCGCGACACCAGCGGCCAGTATTCAAAACCGCTGTCCCACACCGCCCAGATCGCCGTCAGGACCAACGCCACGCCATACAGCCACGCGCCTTGCGGCTTGTGACGGGCAATCATCAGCCCGGACACCAGCATCGCCAGGCCCATCAGCAGGAAGTACCAGCTCCCGCCGAGCGCCACCAGATAACCACCGCCACCAGCCAGGCCGAGCCCGATCAACGCAATCAGGACACCCAGCCCCAACAGCAACCATTTGCCGCCGGTGGCAGCCCCAGAATTATTCATGTCGGAAATTTTCCCCATTTGTGACAAGCGCGGAATGATGTACTACCTAGTTACTTATGGCAATTTGTCGCCTGCAAAAATGTCCCGAACGGTACTGGCGCGAGATCAAACATCCGCTGTGCGAGCCGTGCTGTAACATGCCGACTCACTGATTTGTGTTGCCGGAGACGACCCTTGCCTGACACCCGCCCACCCGTTCTTGACGAAATCGACCGCCAATTGATCGCGGCCTTGCAGATCAATGCCCGCGAAAGCGTGGCCATGCTCGCTCGCCAATTGGGGATCGCACGGACCACGGTGACTTCACGCCTGGCGCGGCTGGAAAAGGCCAAAGTCATCACCGGTTACGGCGTGCGCTTGGGTCAACGGGTGGTGGACGGTGGATTGCAGGCGTACGTCGGGATCACGGTGCAACCGCGCTCGGGCAAGGAGGTGCTGCGTCGGCTCAGCGCCATGGCGCAGGTGCAGCAGTTGTGCGCGGTGAGTGGCGAATTTGATTATGTGGCGTGGTTGCGCACGGAATCGCCGGAGCAACTGGATCAGTTGCTGGATCAGATTGGCAGTGTGGATGGGGTGGAGAAGACGACGACTTCGATCATCTTGAGTAGCAAGATTGATCGGGGGCAGCCGGTTTAAACGCGGTCCAGGGTGGGAGCGGGCTTGCTCGCGAAGGGTGCGTGTCAGTAGACATCTCTGCTGTCTGGCCCACCGCATTCGCGAGCAAGCCCGCTCCCACACTGGTCAGTGTGTAGCGATAGTTCGTCATAATGATTAAGTAATTGGCAAAACGACGACACATTGCGTCTTATTAACGTGTTCTACGCTCTCTAGAATGGCTGCCATCTTTTCCTATACTCAGATGCGCATTCCGCGTCGGGTCGCCAGTAAGGTCAGTCATGAACAAGAACAATCGCCATCCTGCAGACGGTAAAAAACCAGTCACCATTTTCGGCCCGGACTTTCCTTTCGCCTTTGACGACTGGATCGAGCACCCGGCCGGCCTGGGCAGCATTCCGGCGCACAATCATGGCGCTGAAGTGGCGATTGTCGGTGCGGGTATCGCCGGTCTGGTGGCGGCTTACGAGCTGATGAAACTGGGCCTCAAACCCGTCGTCTATGAAGCCTCGAAGATGGGCGGTCGTCTGCGTTCCCAAGCGTTCAATGGGACCGATGGCATCGTCGCCGAACTGGGCGGCATGCGCTTCCCGGTGTCGTCCACGGCGTTTTACCACTATGTCGACAAGCTCGGTCTCGAGACCAAACCCTTTCCCAATCCGCTGACGCCAGCCTCTGGCAGCACCGTGATCGACCTGGAAGGCAAAACCCACTACGCACAGAAGCTGACGGATCTTCCTGCACTGTTCCAGGAAGTGGCTGACGCGTGGGCGGATGCACTGGAGGCTGGCTCGCAGTTCGCCGATATCCAGCAAGCGATTCGCGACCGCGATGTGCCGCGCCTTAAAGAGCTGTGGAACACCCTGGTTCCGCTGTGGGATGACAGAACCTTCTATGACTTCGTCGCCACCTCCGAAGCCTTCGCCAAGCTCTCGTTCCATCACCGCGAAGTCTTCGGCCAGGTCGGTTTCGGCACCGGCGGCTGGGACTCGGACTTCCCGAACTCGATGCTGGAAATCTTCCGCGTCGTGATGACCAACTGCGACGATCACCAACATCTGGTCGTCGGCGGCGTCGAACAAGTGCCACAAGGTATCTGGCGTCATGTGCCGGAACGTTGCGTGCACTGGCCCGAAGGCACCAGCCTCAAGTCGCTGCACAGAGGCGCGCCACGCTCCGGGGTTAAAAAAATCGCTCACGCCCCGGACGGCCGTTTTGCGGTCACCGATAACAACGGCGACACCCGTGAATACGCCGCGGTGCTGACCACCTGCCAGAGCTGGCTGCTGACCACCCAGATCGAATGCGACGAAACCCTGTTCTCGCAAAAGATGTGGATGGCGCTCGACCGCACGCGCTACATGCAGTCGTCGAAAACCTTCGTGATGGTCGACCGGCCGTTCTGGAAGGACAAGGATCCGGAAACCGGCCGCGACCTGATGAGCATGACGCTCACCGATCGCCTGACCCGCGGCACCTACCTCTTCGATAACGGCGACGACAAGCCGGGGGTGATTTGCCTGTCGTACTCGTGGATGAGCGACGCGCTGAAGATGCTCCCGCACCCGGTGGAGAAACGCGTGAAACTGGCGCTGGATTCGTTGAAAAAGATCTACCCGAAAGTCGACATCGCCGCGCGCATCATTGGCGATCCGATCACCGTGTCGTGGGAAGCCGACCCGCATTTCCTCGGTGCCTTCAAAGGCGCCCTGCCCGGCCACTACCGCTACAACCAGCGCATGTACGCGCACTTCATGCAGGACGACATGCCGGCCGAACAGCGCGGGATTTTCATCGCCGGCGACGACGTTTCGTGGACGCCGGCGTGGGTCGAAGGCGCGGTGCAGACCTCGCTTAACGCGGTGTGGGGCATCATGAAACACTTCGGCGGTGAAACTCACGCCGAGAATCCGGGTCCAGGGGATGTGTTCAACGAGATCGGTCCGATCGCCTTGCCCGAGTAAGAGGAATCCCGAATGCGCGTAGCCCTTTACCAATGTCCACCGCTGCCCCTGGATGTCGCAGGTAATCTGCAACGTCTGCATCAATTGGCGCTGGAGGCCAAGGGCGCGGATTTGCTGGTGCTGCCGGAGATGTTCCTGACCGGCTACAACATCGGCATCGATGCCGTCAGCGTACTGGCGGAGGTGCACAACGGTGAATCGGCGCAACAAATCGCGCGCATCGCCAAGACGGCCGGGATCGCCATTTTGTATGGCTATCCCGAGCGCACCGAGGACGGGCAGATCTACAACGCCGTGCAGTTGATCGACGCCAACGGTGAGCGCCTGTGCAACTACCGCAAGACTCACCTGTTCGGCGACCTCGATCACTCGATGTTCAGCGCCGGGCAGGATGAGTTTCCGCTGGTGGAACTCAATGGCTGGAAGCTCGGCTTTCTGATTTGCTACGACCTCGAGTTCCCGGAAAATGCCCGACGCTTGGCCTTGGCCGGTGCCGAGCTGATCCTGGTGCCGACGGCGAACATGATTCCCTTCGACTTCGTTGCCGATGTGACCGTTCGTTCCCGTGCCTTCGAAAACCAGTGTTATGTGGCCTACGCCAACTACTGCGGGCAGGAAGGCGAGATCAATTACTGCGGCCAGAGCAGCATCGCCGCGCCGGATGGCAGCCGCATCGCCCAGGCTGGCCTGGATGAAGCACTGATTGTCGGCGAGCTGGACCGTCAGTTGATGGTCGATTCCCGCGCTGCCAATCGTTACTTGATCGATCGCCGCCCCGAGCTTTACGGCGACCTTAACAAGCGCTGATCCATCGTTATCCGCTAGCATTAGCGCTTCTCTGTTCTGGAAGTGCTCATGCCTGCGCTGAATCACCCTCGCCCCCACACCGAAACCCTGGCCAACGGCCTGCGGGTGACGCTGCGTCATGCCCCGGATTTGAAGCGCTGTGCTGCCGCCCTGCGGGTCGCGGCGGGCAGTCATGATGTGCCGCTGGCGTGGCCCGGCCTCGCGCACTTTCTTGAGCACCTGTTGTTTCTCGGCACCGAGCGTTTTCCTGCGGATCAAGGGTTGATGGCGTATGTGCAAGGTCATGGAGGGCCGGTGAATGCGCGAACCAGCGAACGCACGACCGACTTCTTCTTCGAACTGCCGCCGCGGGCATTTGCCGGTGGGCTGGAGCGTCTGTCAGACATGCTCGCTCATCCGCGTATGAATCCGGACGATCAGCAGCGGGAACGGGAAGTGCTGCATGCAGAATTTGTCGCCTGGTCTCAGGATGAGGCGACGCAACAGCAGTTGGCGCTGTTCGATGGGCTTTCGCCGAGTCATCCGTTGCGCGGCTTTCATGCTGGCAATCGCGACAGCCTGCCGGTGCAGCAAGCGGATTTTCAGCAAGCGCTCAAGGACTTCCATCAGCAGTTTTATCAGACCGGGCAGATGACGCTGAGCCTGGTCGGGCCGCAAAGCATTGAAGAACTGAAAGACATGGCGCTGAGTTTCGGCGCGGTGATTCCTGCTGGAGAAAACGTCCCGCAAGCAGCCCCTGTGCCGCTGATGACATCTTCTGAGTCAAGTTATCAACAGGTGAATGAACGTAGGCTCGACCTGCTGTTTGCTTTCGAATCGTTACTCCCTTCGTCGGCCGAAGCGTTGGCGTTCCTGTGCCATGGGTTGAACGCCGCAAAACCCGGTGGTCTGTTGGCTCAATTACGCTCGAGCTGTCTGGCCGAGCATCTGATCGCCAAGCCGCTGTATCAGTTTGCGGGGCAAGCGGTGCTGCACATCCATTTCACCACGACTGCACCCGCGAACGTGATTCGCGAGAAGCTCCTGGATTGGCTGGGCTTTTTTGCCTCTCGGCAAGACTGGGTCCGTTTGCGCGAAGAGTACGCCGCCACGCTTGAGCGCCAGCAACAGGTCAGCCATGCGCTGCAACTGGCCCGACTCGACAGCGAACAGCTTGAAACCGGGCTATCCGAGCAAGGCGTTGTCGCACTCAAGGACATCCTGGAGAAAATCGGCGCTGTGGATAACTTCAGCGATGAATGGCACCTGCCGCCATCGAATCCGTTCTTGCGCGTCGAAGCGCCGCCTCAAAATGCCGGACTGATTCGCGGGCAAACCAGCAAGCACCGTGGCCTTCGAACATTCGCACAGGATCGTTCGCGCAGCCGTCGCGAAAACTCGCCAATGCAATTCAGCCAGGCCTTGCCGGATAACACAGCGCAAGGCGCGATTTATCTGCGCTGGCGGCTCGAGTTCAAACCTCATACCCGCCTCCAATACCACTTGGAAAACCGCCTGCAGTTGTTGCGCGAAGATGCACGGCAGGCCGGCGTTGACGTGTCTTTCAGCGCTTCAGGCAATGAATGGCTGCTGAGGATGACGGGGCTGCAGGAGCCGATGCCGACCGTTCTCGAACATGTGCTGAAAGAACTGACGACTGACGGTGGCTTCTCACAGGAAGAGCCGAACGGCCCTGCGCTGATACCGATCAAACAACTACTCAAGGCGCTGCCCGATCTTTGCCTTGAGCATGTGTCTGTCTGCGATGACTTGCAGCCGCTGTGGTCGAGTGCGCGCTGGGAAGGTTTGGCCATCGGCCTGTCGGCACAGACTCAAGCGGCGATGGGGCTGGCCCTGAGCCGAGTGCCCGGCGCAGCGGACAGCCAACCGTCCCCGCCGTCCTCGATCAACTCTCAGCGCCTGTGGACAACGCTCGACATAGAATCCAGCGAACACGCGCTGCTGTTGTTCTGTCCGACGGCTACCCAGGACATCTCCGACGAAGCCACCTGGCGCCTGTTGGCGCTTGTCTGTCAGACGCCGATCTATCAGCGCCTGCGCGTGGAGCTGCAGTTGGGTTACGCGGTGTTCAGCGCCCTGCGCCAGATCCATGGCCAGACCGGGATCCTGTTTGGTGTGCAGTCGCCGGGCTCCGCGCCTTTGCAGTTGCTGGAACACATGGAACGCTTCATGAGCGATCTGCCCGGTTTGATCGAGGGCATCGACGAAGCGGTGTTCATCGCTCAGCGCCGGGCATTGGCCGATCAATTCGAAATGGACGCGCTCCCCCTCTTTCAAGCAGCCGAGCTGCTTTGGCATGCCAAACAAGCTGGCCACTCGTCGGATTATCTGACGCAGCTGCCCTTGGCGATTCTGGCCATCGAGCCCCCCAACCTGCTCGCCGCCGCCCATCGGCTAAAGAACGCCGAAGGTGGCTGGCGGTGCCTGGCCAGCAGTTCGGAACCGAAGGAGCCTTGGCAAGTGACAAAATGATCATTACCGACGCTGCAATTAGCTTTCTCAAAGATTCGCGGCCAATCGCTCTGTAATTTTGAGTAACATAGCCACCTAACTATCTGAACATCTCCGGCTGGAGGTGGACTATATGTATAGGTCTCAACTGTCTTATCACCTGAAGGAGCGCTCCCATGTCCTGGTCCAAACCTGCTTACACCGACCTGCGTATCGGCTTTGAAGTCACCATGTACTTCGCAAGCCGCTAAGGTTGTATCGAAAGGCAACGCCTCGGTTTACCGGGGCGTTTTTATTTTCAGCGTTGAAATGATGGAGCGCCCATGTTTGTCCAGATCCTAGGTTCCGCCGCCGGCGGCGGTTTCCCCCAGTGGAACTGCAACTGCGTGAACTGCGCAGGTTTTCGCAACGGCAGCCTGAACGCCAAGGCGCGTACCCAGTCGTCCATCGCCATTTCCGATGACGGCGTGAACTGGATCCTGTGCAACGCCTCGCCGGACATTCGTGCCCAACTCCAGAGCTACACCCCGATGCAACCGGGCCGCGCCCTGCGCGATACCGGAATCAGCGCGATCATCCTGATGGACAGCCAGATCGACCACACCACCGGCCTGCTCAGCCTGCGCGAAGGTTGCCCGCACCAAGTCTGGTGCACCGACATGGTCCACGAAGACCTGAGCACCGGGTTCCCGCTGTTCAACATGCTCAAGCACTGGAATGGCGGGCTGAACTGGAACCGCATCGAGCTCGACCGCGGCTTCACCATCCCGGCCTGCCCGAGCCTGCGCTTCACCCCGCTGCCTCTGCGTAGCGCGGCGCCGCCCTACTCGCCGCACCGCTTCGACCCGCACCCGGGCGACAACATCGGCCTGATCGTCGAAGACCTGAAAACCGGCGGCAAGCTGTTCTATGCGCCAGGCCTGGGCAAAGTCGATGCGCCGCTGCTGGAAATCATGGCCGGTAGCGATTGCCTGCTGGTGGATGGCACGATGTGGGATGACGACGAAATGCAGCGCCGTGGCGTCGGCACGCGCACCGGACGGGAGATGGGCCATCTGGCGCAAAACGGCCCCGGCGGCATGCTCGAAGTGCTGGAACAGTTGCCCAAGCAGCGCAAGGTACTTATCCACATCAACAACACCAACCCGATTCTTGATGAGGATTCACCGGAGCGTGCAGAACTGGCTCGGCGCAATGTTGAAGTGGCGTATGACGGCATGAGTATTGTGTTGTAGCGGATGGCCTCTTCGCGGGCAAGCCTCGCTCCTACAGTGATCGCGTGCCCCTGTAGGAGCGAGGCTTGCTCGCGAAGGCGTCGGACCAGACACCAGAGAATCCACCGGTCATCCCCGGAGAACCGAAATGACTGACACCCCCATGTCCCCCGCCGAATTCGAAGCGGCCCTGCGCGCCAAGGGCGCCTATTACCACATCTATCACCCGTACCACGTGGCGATGTATGAAGGCCGGGCGACCCGCGAGCAGATCCAGGGTTGGGTCGCCAACCGTTTCTACTATCAGGTGAACATTCCCCTGAAGGACGCCGCCATCCTCGCCAACTGCCCGGACCGCGAGATCCGTCGCGAGTGGATTCAGCGCCTGCTGGATCACGACGGCGCCCCCGGCGAAGACGGCGGCATCGAAGCCTGGTTGCGTCTGGGCCAGGCCGTCGGCCTCGACCCGGATCAACTGCGCTCGCAGGAACTGGTGCTGCCCGGCGTGCGTTTCGCCGTGGACGCCTACGTCAACTTCGCCCGCCGGGCCAGTTGGCAGGAAGCCGCCAGCAGCTCGCTGACCGAGTTGTTCGCCCCGCAGATCCACCAGTCGCGCCTGGACAGTTGGCCGCAGCATTACCCGTGGATCGACCCGACCGGTTACGAATATTTCCGCACGCGCCTCGGCCAGGCACGCCGGGATGTCGAACACGGTCTGGCCATCACGTTGCAGCACTACACGACGCGGGAAGGCCAGGAGCGCATGCTGGAAATTCTCCAGTTCAAACTGGACATCCTTTGGAGCATGCTCGATGCCATGAGCATGGCCTACGAATTGAACCGCCCGCCGTATCACAGCGTGACCGACCAGCGGGTCTGGCATAAAGGAATCACTTTATGAGTTTTGATCGCAGCAAGATCCCGACCTGGCGCCAGGGTTACCGCTACCAGTACGAACCGGCGCAGAAAGGCCATGTGCTGCTCTACCCGGAAGGCATGATCAAACTCAATGAAAGTGCCGCACTGATTGGCGGTTTGATCGATGGCCAGCGTGATGTCGCGGCAATCATTGCCGAACTGGACGCGCAGTTCCCCGGCGTGCCTGAGCTCGCTGAGGACATCGAACAGTTCATGGAGGTCGCCCGTGCTCAGCACTGGATCGAACTTGCCTGATTCCGTGTCAGGCACGTTACCGCCCAAACCTGAAATCGGCTTGCCGCTGTGGCTGCTGGCCGAGCTGACCTATCGGTGCCCGCTGCAATGCCCGTACTGCTCCAATCCGCTGGACTTCGCCGAGCAAGGCAAAGAGTTGAGCACCGAACAGTGGATCAAAGTGTTCCGTGAAGCCCGGGAAATGGGCGCTGCGCAACTGGGCTTTTCCGGCGGTGAGCCGCTGGTGCGCCAGGACCTCGCCGAGCTGATCGCCGAGGCGCGCAAACTGGGTTTCTACACCAACCTGATCACCTCCGGCATCGGCCTCACCGAACAGAAAATCAGCGATTTCAAAAAGGCTGGCCTGGACCATATCCAGATCAGTTTTCAGGCCAGCGACGAGCAAGTGAACAATTTGCTGGCCGGTTCGAAAAAGGCCTTCGCGCAGAAGCTGGAAATGGCGCGAGCGGTGAAGGCCCACGGTTATCCGATGGTGCTGAACTTCGTCACCCATCGGCACAACATCGACAAGATCGACCGGATCATCGAGCTGTGCATCGCCCTTGAGGCCGACTTCGTCGAACTCGCGACGTGCCAGTTTTACGGTTGGGCGCAGCTCAATCGGGTCGGCCTGCTGCCTACCAAAGAGCAATTGGTCCGCGCCGAACGCATCACCAACGAATACCGCGCCAAACTCGAAGCCGAAGGGCATCCGTGCAAGCTGATTTTCGTCACGCCGGACTACTACGAAGAACGACCGAAAGCCTGCATGAACGGCTGGGGCAGCATCTTTCTGACAGTCACGCCGGACGGAACCGCACTGCCCTGTCACGGTGCCCGACAGATGCCGGTGCAATTTCCCAACGTGCGCGACCACAGCATGCAGCACATCTGGTATGACTCGTTCGGCTTCAACCGCTTTCGCGGTTACGACTGGATGCCCGAGCCGTGCCGCTCCTGCGACGAGAAAGAAAAAGACTTCGGCGGCTGCCGCTGCCAGGCGTTCATGCTCACGGGTGACGCGAGCAACGCCGACCCGGTGTGCAGCAAGTCGGAACATCACGGCGTGATCCTCAAGGCCCGCGAAGAAGCCGAGCACGCGACCCAGACCATCGAACAACTGGCCTTTCGCAATGAACGAAACTCACGCCTCATCGCCAAAAGCTGAACCCTTCAGCGCCTCCCGGGCCGTCGCGGCCGGTATCGACTTCGCCGAATTGCTGGTCGGCCAGCATGGCCTGTTCTGGAACGAATACCGCCCCGAAGATGCCGCCTGCAGGATCTGGCATTGGCGCGACGGCCAGGCCCGTTGCCTGACGCCAGCAGGTTTCAGCGTGCGCAGTCGGGTGTACGAATACGGCGGTGGCGCGTTTTGTCTGACCGATGACGGGATTGTTTTCGTCAACGAGGCGGACCAACAACTTTATCGACAATCGTTGGCGGGCGAGACGCCTGAAGTGCTGACCTCGAGTGAATGCCGTTACGGCGATCTGCAGTTTGCCAATGGCCAGGTACTCGCGGTTGAAGAGAACCATGACCGCCATCGTCTAATCGCGATCGATGTAGCTGACGGCCGGCGTCATCTGCTGGCCGAGGGCGCCGACTTCTATGCTGCGCCGACATTGAGCCCTGACGCGCAACGATTGGCATGGATCGAATGGAGCCGACCGGATCAGCCATGGACCGCGACTCGGCTGATGGTTGCCGAGCGCCAGAATGATGGGGGCTTTGCTCAACCGCGTTGTGTGGCGGGCGAAGGTGTTCAGGAGTCGCTGCAACAACCCCGTTTCGACAGCGGCGGCCGTCTGTTTTGCCTGACGGATCGCGCCGGCTACTGGCAGCCTTGGGTGGAATCCGCAGAGGGCCTGAGCCCGTTGCCGAGTGCCGCCGCCGATCATGGGCCGGCGCCGTGGCAACTGGGTGGCAGCACCTGGTTGCCGCTGGACGAAGGCCGCTACCTGGCCAGCTGGACCGAAGGCGGGTTTGGCAAACTGGGCATTTGCGGTGACGCCGCTGAAGATTTCACCGGTGATTACAGCCGCTTTCGCCATCTCGCACTGGATGAGCAATTCATCTACTGCATCGCGGCGTCGCCGGTGAGTTCGTCGGCGGTGATTGCCATCGACCGCGATACCCGACGGGTCAAGGTATTGGCTGGCGGAATTGCACCGCTGCCCGCCGAGCACGTCAGCGTCCCGCAAACACTGCGCTACGCGAGCGGTTCGGGTGAGGCCCACGGTTTTTTCTATCCGGCGATGACCGACGAGGCGAAACCACCGCTGGTGGTGTTCATCCACGGCGGCCCGACCTCGGCCTGCTACCCGATGCTCGATCCACGTATTCAATACTGGGCGCAGCGCGGCTTCGCCGTGGCCGACCTCAATTACCGTGGCAGCAGTGGCTATGGCCGGGCATATCGCCAGGCGCTGCATTTGAGTTGGGGCGAAGTCGATGTAGAGGATGCCTGCGCTGTAGTCGCTCATCTTGCCGAACGAGGATTGATCGACGGTAACAAGGCGTTTATTCGCGGTGGCAGTGCCGGCGGTTACACCACGCTTTGTGCGTTGGCCTTTCACAACGTCTTCCGCGCTGGCGCCAGCCTTTACGGTGTCAGCGATCCTGTTGCACTGGGCCGGGCGACCCACAAGTTCGAAGGCGATTATCTGGATTGGCTGATTGGTGATCCGCAAGAGGATGCCCAACGCTATGCCGCACGCACGCCGCTGCTGCATGCGAGCAACATCCGTGTTCCGGTGATTTTCTTTCAGGGCGAGCTGGACGCCGTGGTGGTGCCGCAACAGACCCGCGACATGGTCACGGCGCTACAGGACAACGGCATTCTGGTTGAAGCGCATTACTACGCAGATGAACGTCATGGCTTTCGCAAGGCCGGTAACCAGGCCCATGCGCTGGAGCAGGAGTGGTTGTTTTATCGGCGGGTGATGGAGTTGGCGGACTGAATTTCTGCGATTCGTGCAGAAAATTGTAGCGCCTCATTCGCGAGCAAGCCCGCTCCCACACTGGATCTCCATTGCACACACATTCTGTGGTCGCTGAAGATCCAATGTGGGAGCGGGCTTGCTCGCGAAGGCGATCTATCTGACGTCGCAGAACTCAGCGCTTGGCGATGATGTACACCGCATGCACGATCCCCGGAATGTAGCCGCACAACGTCAACAGAATATTCAGCCAGAACGCGCCGGCGAAACCGACTTGCAGAAACACACCCAGTGGTGGCAACAGAATGGCAATGATGATGCGAATGAAATCCATGGGGCAGCTCCTGATTTGAAGTGGGCTCATGAAAGCCCTACAGCTAATCGACATGCGCCGTTCGTCAGGGTTCAGCGCGGTTCTTCACGCAAGTATTTCCAGACCGTGTTTCTGAACGATGCTCAGCAACTTGAGCGCCATGCCACTGGGATGTTTGTCACCCGCCTCCCATTGCTTAACCGTCGATGCGCTGGTGTTTAGATAACGCGCAAATACTGGCTGGCTTACGTTGTTGCGCTCACGCAGGGCTTTGATTTGCTCAGCCCGCATCGCGTCCGGAACAGTTGCAAGACAGGATTCGTCGAATTCGCGCATGGTTGCCTTGCTGATGGCACCGATGGCATACAAGGCAGTGGCGGATTCATGTACCGATTCCAAGGCTTCACTTTTAAACTTCTTGTTCATGAATATCTCCAAAAACTCTCTGCTATCCAGTAGGTGCTGGACTTCCAGATCTGTCAGTCCTTCGTAGGTCTTCGCCACTTTCCGAAAACCGATCAGATCGGCCGGACTGATATTGCTTTGATCTTTCTTGGCGTACAGAAATTGATAAACCCAGTATCGACCACCTTTGGCCACGACAATCGTGCGGTGTCGATTGGCATTCAGGCGCTTCTTCCAGACCCCGCCGCCAAGACTTTCAGCCTGGCCATTGAGCATCTCGGTGAACGCTACACGAAGCGCATCATCACAAATCCAGGCTTTACCAGCCTGCACCGCAAGACGTTTGGTCTTGAACAACCTGGGTAACATCGGCATCCCTTCCGCAAAAACATACCACTCAGTGGTATAGAAATCAAAACCATCCCCACGACAATGTCGGGCATCGGCACTCCATGCCGATGCGCTCTAAAAAGCCATTGATCCCGCTATTGCTCAAGCTCCGATTGGCATTTGGCAAAACGCGGAGACAAAAAAACGCCCCACGCGAAAAGATCCAACGTGGGGCGATGCGTTATTACCGCGAGACGGTTCGTGAATTCGTGCAGGAAAAGTCTGATCAGACCGCAATCCCCTTGCGGCACTGCAGTTGTGCGGTGCGTACGCGGGAAAAGGCGCGGGACAGGCGCAGGAGCATTTCGTCGATGTTGCCTTTGCTGACGGTGAGGGCCGGGGTAAAGCGCAGGCAATCAGGTTGCGGGGCGTCGAGCAACAAGCCTTCGTACAAGGCTGATTTGACTACGGCATCAGCCGAATCGTCGGACAGGGTCAGCCCCCAGAGCAGCCCTTGCCCGCGCAATTCGCCGTGACCGTAGCGGTGGGACAACCGACTCAGTCCTTCGCGCAGGTGCTGGCCGGTTTCGCCCACATGATCGAGAAAACCCTTGTCCTGGATCGTGTTGAGCACGGCAAGACCGGCCGCCGTCATCAGGGCATTGCCATGATGAGTTCCACTTAGTTCGCCCACCTCGAAGCAGCAAGCCTTGCCTCGCGCCAACAACGCGGCCAGTGGCACGCCGCCGCCAAGCCCTTTGCCAAGGACGACGATATCGGCTCGAACGCCGTAGGACTGTTCGGTAAGCAAGGTGCCGCAGCGACCGATACCGGTTTGCACTTCGTCGAGGATCAACAAAATACCCAGTTCCCGGCACAGGCGTTCGACACCCTTGAGGTAATGCTCGGTGGCCGGAATCACCCCGGCGTCGCTCTGGATCGGTTCGAGCAGGATGGCCACGGTCCGGGCATCGACCGCCGCGTGAATCGCCGCAAGATCATTGAAGGGAACGTAGTGAAAGTCCGACGCTGAAATCGTCACGGGACTACGCCCATGGCAGCCGTTACTCGCAACGATGATCCGTGAAGCCCCGCCACGATGTCGTTGACCCCATTTTCGTGCCAGTTGAATCGCTGCTTCACAGGCTTCGCCGCCGCTGTTGAGCAGGTACGCCTGATCACTGCCGGTGCGTGTACAGAGTCGCTCGGCAAGGTTGAGCATGCCGCGGTTATGCAGAGCAAACCCGGGGTTGATCAGCGATTGAGCCTGTTCCGAGATCGCGTTTACCAGCACCGAAGGGCTGTGGCCCAGGCTATTGGCGCCGTCACCCTGCGAGAAATCCAGGTACGCGCGGTCATCGCTGTCCCACAACCATGAGCCCTGGCCGCGGACGAAAATCTGTTTCGGCCGTTCGACACTGGGCATCAGGTACTCGCTGGAAAGGTTGTCGCTTCTGGACGACTGGAAGGTATCTGCGACCAAGTCATCGAGACTCGGAGGATTGCGACGCAAGCTGAACAAATTCATTGGTTCAAACCTCGCTTGAGGTTTTTTGCCTTACCTATGTAAACACCATCGACGTAAACGGTATTCATCGTGCGCTCTGGCCCTGTAAGCCTTGTGAATGCGGTTAGACTAGGCCCAGGTACGGCGTTGAGCCATTTCGATTTCCCAGCATTTTCGATAAGCGCACCTTATGGATTTCAAGCAACTGCGTTATTTCGTCGCGGTCTACGAAGAAGGTCACGTGGGCCGGGCGGCCGAGCGACTGTCGATCTCCCAGCCGGCACTGTCGCAGCAGATCCGCCAGCTCGAACAGAACCTCGATGTGAGCCTGTTCGAACGCAGCAGCAAGCGTCTGCTGCCCACCCTGGCCGCCCACACTTTGTACAACCACGCCGTGCCCTTGCTCGATGGCTTGCAGCGGGCGCGCGAGGCCTTGGGCAATTTCAAGGGCCAGGCTTTACGCACATTGGCTATAGGCGTGTTGCAGACGGTTCACACCAGCCTGGTGCCGCAGATGCTCGAACGCGTGCGCAAGGCGCAGCCGCATCTGGTGGTGCAGATCTATGAGCTGACTGGCCTGGAGATTGAACGGCGGCTGCTCAATGGCTCGCTCGACATCGGCATCAGCTATCTGCCGCCCCGTCAGCCGGGTTTGCATGGCGTCTTGCTGTACGAAGATGAACTGACCCTGGTCATTCCGGCGGATCACCCGCTGCGCGAATTCAAGAAAGTCTCGATGAGCCAGGCCGCCGAGTTGCCCATGCTGTTGCTGGGTGAAGAGTTTCAGGTGCGGCAGATCTGGCAGACGCAACTGGCCAATCTGGGACGACGCGCGCAGGTGCAGGCAGAACTGAACAACATGGCGGGGATTCTCGACAGTCTGCCCCACACCCGGCTGGCCACCGTTCTGCCCGGGCGCTCGCAAAAGGCGCTGGACAATAACGAACTGCTGTGGAAACCGCTGACCGAGCCGCGAGTGCCGCTGAAAGTCGGTTTGGTGTGTCGGGACGTGCAACGGCAACAAGCTTCGCTGGCCCTGTTGCGTACGCTATTGGAGGAAGTGATGAACCGGCCGGACGACCGCTTGAACAGCTCGACCGCGCTCGACGGGCTGAGCTGAATACTTTTCTCGAGGCAAAAGAAAACCCCGCCGAAGCGGGGCTTTGCAGACTGTTTCCCTGACATCCATTTCACTCCGCCGTCCTGGCAGAATCCTACGTGTCCGTGTTGTTGCTTTGCGCTTCCTGCGCGACGTCCATGTGAAGTAGATTAGCTGTGGATCCAATCTACGCCTATGGGAGAACAGCAGCACGTCATGTAAGAGAATGCTTACATGACGCGACTTTGTCAGAACTGTGCAGCGTCCAGCAGGAACAGCGACTCGCTCCCCGCCTTCACCGACGCGCTCAACGAGTGAATACGCGGCAACAGACGTGCGAAATAGAACCGCGCCGTGCCCAACTTACTCGCGTAGAAATCGTCCTGCGCTTCTTTGCCGAGGGCTGCCTTGGCCATGAGCGCCCACATGTAGGCGTACGCCACGTAACCGAAAGTTTGCAAGTACTCGACCGAAGCGGCACCGATTTCGTTCGGGTTGTTTTTCGCCCGGTCCAGCAACCACGAGGTCAGTTCGTCGAGGGTGGTCACGGCATCGTTGAGCGGCTTGGTGAACTCGGCAAGGTCAGCGCTGGCAGTGGCGGTGAAATGACGAATCTCGTCCGCGAACAAGTTATAGAACGCCCCGCCGGTGCCGACGATCTTGCGTCCTACAAGGTCCAGCGCCTGAATGCCGTTGGTGCCTTCGTAAATCTGGGTGATGCGCACATCACGAACCAGTTGTTCCTGGCCCCACTCACGGATGTAGCCGTGGCCGCCGAACACCTGCTGGCCGTGAACGGTGGTTTCCAGACCGAGGTCGGTCAGGAACGCCTTGGCCACCGGGGTCAGCAGAGCGACCAGATCTTCCGCACGTTTGCGGGTGGTCGCGTCTTCGCTGAACTTGGCCGTGTCCAGTTGCATGGCCACGTAAGTGGAGAACGCGCGACCGCCTTCGTTCGAGGCTTTCATGGTCAGCAGCATGCGCCGCACGTCCGGGTGGACGATGATCGGGTCAGCGACCTTGTCCTTGTTCTGCGCGCCGGTCGGCGAACGGCTTTGCAGACGGTCGCGGGCGTATTCGACGGCGTTCTGGTACGAGCGCTCGCCAGTGGCCAAGCCCTGGATACCGACGCCCAGACGCTCGTAGTTCATCATGGTGAACATCGCCGCCAGGCCTTTGTTTGGCTCGCCGACCAGGTAACCCACGGCTTCGTCGAAGTTCATCACGCAGGTCGCGGACGCCTGGATGCCCATCTTGTGTTCGATCGAACCGCAGTTCGCCGGGTTGCGCGCGCCCAGGCTGCCATCGGCATTGACCATGAACTTCGGCACCAGGAACAGCGAAATGCCTTTCGGCCCAGCCGGTGCGTCCGGCAGTTTGGCCAGCACCAGGTGGATGATGTTTTCGGTCAGGTCGTGTTCGCCGCCGGTGATGAAGATCTTGGTGCCGCTGACTTTGTAGGAACCGTCTGCCTGAGGCTCTGCCTTGGTGCGGATGATCCCCAGGTCCGTACCGGCGTGCGGCTCGGTCAGGCACATGGAACCGGCCCAGACGCCGGCGTACATGTTCGGCAGGTAAGCGGCTTTCAGCTCTTCACTGGCATGGGCGTTGATCGACAGGCAGGCGCCGGCAGTCAGCATCGGGTACAGACCGAAGGACAGACTGGCGGAGTTGACCATTTCTTCGACTTGCGCCGAAACGGCCTTGGGCATGCCCATGCCGCCGTAGGTTGGATCGCCACCGACGCCAACCCAGCCGCCTTCGGCATACGTCTGATAAGCCTGTGGGAAACCTGCCGGCGTGGTGACGGCACCGTCCGCCCAATGGCAACCTTCTTCGTCAGCCGCTCGGCTCAGAGGCGCGATGCTTTTGCTGGTGACCTTGCCGGCTTCTTCGAGAATGGCTTCGACGGTTTCCGCATCGACGGTCTCGGCCAGCGCAGGCAACTCGGCCCAGAGTTTGGCGACCTCGAAGACTTCATTGAGGACGAAGCGCATATCGCGCAGGGGCGCTTTGTAGTCAGCCATGGCAAACCTCGCAAGATCTAAACAGGTGATTCGTGGGAATGGTGTTTTCGTTGGGTCCGAGTGTAACCCAACAACTTTTGCGACACATAGGGTCAGGCCGTGACCGTTTTGTAATTTTTAGTCAGCAACATTTCAGCTGTGAAGTTCTCGCCCGCCAGAACGCATTCGCGGGCAAGCCTCGCTCCTACCAGTCCTTGTTGTGCACATGTGGTGCAAACGACACTTAACCAGTAGGAGCGAGGCTTGCCCGCGAAGCTTTTAACAATCCTCAGAGCGCAAAAAACTCCGCCGGTAACTTCATCAGGCAATCGCTGCCCGCTTCGATGGCCGCCCGATGAGCGGCAGTGCGCGGCAACAATCGCTTGAAGTAAAACTCGCTGGTAACCAGTTTGCCCCGGCAGTAATCAGCATCGCCGCTGCCCGCGTCGAGTTGCGCCTGAGCCACCAGCGCCATGCGCAGCCACAGATAGCCGAGGATGATGTAACCGCTGTACATCAAGTAATCCACCGACGCCGCACCTACTTCATCCGGATTCTTCATCGCAGCCATGCCAACCTGGGTGGTCAATTCGCCCCACTGCTGATTCAGGCCATTGAGTTGCGCCACAAAGCTGGCCAGTTGTGGATGCTCGGCATTCGCCGCACAGAATTTGTGGACGATTTTGGTGAAGCCGCGCAGCAATTTGCCTTGGCTGCCGAGCACTTTGCGTCCCAGCAAATCCAGCGCCTGAATGCCGTTGGTGCCTTCGTAGATCGGCGCAATCCGGCAGTCGCGAACCAACTGCTCCATGCCCCATTCACGGATGAAGCCGTGACCGCCAAACACCTGCATGCCGTGGTTGGTCACCTCCAGCCCGGTGTCAGTCATGAAGGCTTTGCAGATCGGCGTGAGGAACGCCAACAGGTCTTCGGCGTCCTGGCGCACCGTTGCATCCGGGCTCAGGTGTGCCGCGTCCAGCAGCTGCGCGGTGAAATAGGTCAGCGCGCGGTTGCCTTCGTTGAAGGCTTTCATGGTCAGCAACATCCGGCGCACGTCAGGATGAACGATGATCGGGTCGGCGGCTTTTTCCGGCGCTTTCGGGCCGGTGAGCGAACGCATTTGCAGGCGATCGTTGGCGTACTTGATCGCGCCCTGGAAGCTCGCCTCCCCCAGACACAGCCCCTGCATACCGGTGCCGAGCCGTGCGTGGTTCATCATGGTGAACATGCAGTTCAGGCCCTTGTTCGGCTCGCCGATCAGGAAGCCCTTGGCCTCGTCGAAGTTCAGCACGCAGGTGGCCGAGGCCTTGATGCCCATTTTGTGTTCAATCGAACCGCAGGAAACGCCGTTGCGCTCGCCCGCTTCTCCCTCGGCATCAGGTAGGAATTTAGGAACGATGAACAGGGAAATGCCCTTGGTGCCTGCCGGAGCGTCCGGCAGTTTCGCCAACACCAGATGAATGATGTTGTCGCTCATGTCGTGTTCGCCGGCCGAGATGAAGATCTTGCTGCCGGAAATCGCGTAGCTGCCGTCGGCCGAAGGGACGGCGCGGGTTTTGATGATGCCCAGGTCCGTGCCGCAATGGGCCTCGGTCAGGCACATGGTGCCGGTCCATTGGCCTGCGGTGAGTTTGCTCAGGTAGGTGTTTTTCTGCGCTTCGGTGCCGTGAGCGTGGATGGCCGACATCGCGCCGTGGGTCAGGCCGGGGTACATGCCCCACGACGTATTGCTGGAGCCGACCATTTCACTGATGACCAGGCCCAGGGAGCTTGGCAAACCCTGGCCGCCATACGCCGGATCAGCCGCCAGACCGTGCCAGCCGCCTTCCACGTATTGTGCGAAGGCTTGCTTGAAGCCTGTAGGCGTTGTCACCACGCCATTGTCGAAATGGCAGCCTTCTTCGTCGCCGCTGCGATTCAGCGGCGCCAGAACGTTCTCACAGAACTTCGCGCCTTCTTCGAGGATTGCATTGACCATGTCCGGGCTGGCATCCGTGGCGCCCAGCGCGGCGTAGTTGGTGTGGAAGTCGAAGACGTGGTCGATCAGAAAGCGCATGTCGCGCAGGGGAGCTTTGTACTCGGGCATGGTCGTTTCTCCGTCAGCAGATTCCTCAAACCTACTGCCGCCAACCCTGCCTCACAATCACAGTCCAGACGCTGAATGCGCCATCATCACTCAACCCGCAGCGGCGTCCATGCGCACCGCGCCACGGCGAGTCTGACCGAAGGCCACCACACAATTTCGCCCGGCGCCCTTGGCGCTGTAGAGCGCTTCGTCCGCGGACTTGAGCACTTTTTCCGGAGTTCGCTGCTCCACGCGCTCTGCGACGCCGATGCTCACGGTGACCGACACACTTGAAGCGCCCGGCCCCGCCCGACGCTGGCGCCCCTGTTGGTCGTCCTGCGGACGGGCGTCCTGGTTGCGCAGTTGAATGTTGTACGTGGCGATGGACTCGCGGATGACTTCCAGGTGCGGCATGCACTCTTCGAGGGTCTTGCCCGCGAACACCAGGGCAAATTCCTCCCCGCCGTAGCGATACGCCCTACCGCCTCCGCCGATTTTTGACAGCTTGCTGGCGACCAGTCGCAGGACTTGGTCGCCGACATCGTGACCGTGGGTGTCGTTGAATTTCTTGAAGTGATCGACGTCGCTCATGGCCAGCACGTAATTGCGCCCCAATCGCTGCATCCGCTCGTTCAAGGCGCGGCGACCCGGCAGGCCGGTCAGTTCGTCGCGGAAGGCCATTTGATAGGCTTCGTGGGCAACCGCGGCGGCAATCATCAACATCACCTGGCTGCACATGATGTTCAGGGTAAACGGCAGGATGAAGGTTTTCGGCAGCGCCCAGAACAACCCGAGCAAACCCACCAGTTGTGCGGCGTGCAAGGGTCTCGGGTTACGCCAGTATTGCCAGCTCAGCAGCAGGAACGAAGCGATGAATACGGGATAGGACAGCTGGATCAGGCTCATCCAGGCGCCATGCAGCGCCGGCCAGCGGATTTCCGACAACCACATCAGCAAGGCCTGGGGATAACTTTGCTCCAGCCCCAACGCGACACTGCCGACAGCCAGCAACACCGCGAAACGCGCCACCATGTCTTGAAACAAGTGAGTGCGTTCCTGCCAGGCTGCAAACACGCCGAACAACAGCGGCAGCAACAGGCAACACAGATGGAAGACCACGGCCGCGTCATCACGGACCTTACCGTTGTCGCGGTAATAGTCGGTCTGGGTATCGAGCAAAAAGTAGGCGATGTACACCGTGACCATCAGAAACAGCTCGCGCTGACGTCGGTAAACCGCGCAGTACGCGCCGCCGAGCAACAGCACCAAAGTAGGCAGCACGTTGAACAGCGAAGTGAAAAAGACGTTGAGTTCCTTGATGTAGGCAGCCGCAAGCCCCGCAAGTAAAAGCAGTAACGACGGTAGGAAATGGCTGAAACGTACAGCGGAAGAACGCGGCAAGGGTAAAGCTCCGTCCGTCATGACAATAGATGGCATTGTGCCCACCTACTGTAACGGCAGAAATGTCGACTTACTGAGCGATTTGTCAGGTTTTTTTGTACCTGCGTCACTGGCCGCATTCGGGCGACCAGTGACGGTTATGTCATCAAAGATCGTTGTAGAACGGCAGCAACGGTCCTTCTTCGACTCTGCGACCTTCGGCGCCGACGGGCTTGAGCGTAATCAGTGCGTCCGCCGCTTGCCGGGTGGTTATTTTTGGACTGACAGGTTTTAACGTCACGGCGTTTTCGTCACCTATATGGCCTTGGGGTATGACCAGCGAAGGGTGATCGAACGGCGCCTGCTCCCAAGCGACTCGCGGATCGGTCAAGCCGACCTCCATGAATTTGACCAGGGCATCCACTTCATCGGGCGTCAGGTTCAGCGCGGTCATGTCCGGATCGAGGTTGGAGGTGTTGTGCTGGTTCACACTTGAATGATCGAACCCGCTGGTGTTGTTCGCCTCCGAGCCGCGCCGGTCGCCGCCGCGGTTGTAGAACTCCATCACCTGCTTGAGCGTCGACCGGCTGCCATTGTGGAAATAGGGTCCGGTCAGCGCGATGTTGCGCAACGTCGGCGTCTTGAAAGCACCGTCGATGGCATCGTGGAAACCTACATTGGGCTTGAGCGTCGAGTCGCACGGCAGTCCCGCGCTCAAGAGCGCTTCAAACGTGCAGACGTCGACGTCCAGCGGATCGGGCACATTGCCGCCCTGCAGTTGGGTGTTGTATTCACGGGTGAATGACAGCGGGTTGCCCCAGGCATCCGTCCCACCGAGCGCCAGGTCTTCTGACGTCGGGCGTACGCCCGTGTTGTAGAAGCCGTTGTCGTAAAGCGCGGTCAGATTGTCAGCCATCAACATGCGCTCGACGCGCTCACGGGGATGGAACAGCAAACGGCTGGCGGCGTTGGTCAGTTCCGCGCCGCCGTGACAATTGACGCATTTGCCCTTGCCGAGAAACAGATTCATACCCTGGACTTGCTGGGCGTTCATTGCCTGTTGATTGCCTTGCAAGTAAGCGTCCAGCGGCGCCTGATCCGAGACCAGGGTCGCTTCGTACATTTGAATCGCCAGGCCGAAGAACAACGGGAAATTGGCCTCCATCTGCGTATACGGCGCGCCGCCCAGTGAAACCTGTTGCGTGGCGTTCCACAGCCGTGGCTGGAAAGCAGCCTTGATCAGTTCACGGTAGGTCGGACGACGGGCACCGGAAACAGGGGCCAGGACAGAGTCGGTCGATGAAATCCGCTGTTGCTTGAGCATCAGCGTATCGAGCATGCGTCGACCGATGTCCGCAAACGTACGTCCGCCGCAGGACATTTCCACCGGACTGCCCGGAGGGCCCACGGCCTGCGAGGCGGCAGAAGCATCGTTGAGCGCCAGCCGCACTTTGGTCGCTACCCCGCTGCGATCGCTGGTGACGAAAATCCCGGCATCGGGGTCGCGATTGCCGAACGGCGAGAAGCCGTTGAAGACGTTATTCGCGCGACCATCCCAGAAATTTCGTACGTTGAAAACGGCATTGATCACTGTCGGTGCGTTGCGCCCGGTACTGCGACGCACATTGATGCCACCGACCTGGAACAGACCGTCCGGCTGCTGCGTGCACTTGTCGAAGCGCGGCTGACGCGGCTTGACGAAGTTGGCGTCGAACACACCTTGTGAGCCAACCACATCGTCGGTCGAGTAGAGGATCGGCGAGTTGCGATCCAGTGGATCGGCCAGCACATGGGTCGGGAAATCGGTTTTCTTGAGTGTGTAGTTCGGGCCGCCTTTGCCACCGGACAGGGTTGCGTAGGAAGCCACGTCGCCAGGGATGTCCGACGCTATGAACGGTTTGTTGAAGATCGACGCAACGTTTGCGTTGGTATGAGCCTGGCCCGGGTTGATCTGATTGGTGATCCGGTGATCGACGCCAGCGTGGAAGTGGCACGACGCGCACGCTGTAGCGCCGTCACTGCCAATCTCCATGTCCCAGAACAGTGCCTTGCCCAACAGAACCGCCGCGCTGCGATTGAGTACGTAGTCGGTCATCAGATCGACTTTGCGTCCGCCTTCGGTACCCGACGGGTCGGGCGGTATCATGCCGCGCAGCGATTGCAGGGATGGTACTTCCGGCACGGGGAGATCAACTTCTGGCGCGGCAGCCGCGAAAGCGTTGATGAAGGGCAGGCTGATGGTCACCAGGCCGAGCGTGAGCGCGCAGGCCAGGCGGATAGTTCGAAAGACACTCAAGTTCACCATGATGACACTCCCGTTCTAATAGTGGAGTTGCCGGACATGAGGCGTATTCATCGGACAAAGTAATCTCTTTGTCGTTGACAAGTTGGAACGCCAATGGGAGGCACCGTGGCAGGCGCTTGACTGAACTGTAGTCGTAACAAAAGATTTCAACAGCCGAAATACAAATAAATTTTTCCCCGTTACTTCCCCCCTCAACTTTGGTGAAGATCCCCCAACTTCGGGCATGCAACCCAGCAACACAAGGGATAAAACCCCGTAAAATCGGCACTCACAGCAGCTCTTGCGTCTTGGCAGCAGAATTGCAAACAAGGTATTAGCCGGCTTCACATAGAGAAACGGCAAAACAAAAGTTCAACCTTTAGTTCACTAACAACGGTGTTCTTACTTAGTGGTGGGCGGCTATTTTATTATTCTTTAAAACAAAAAAGCCGCTACCCCCGAAGGCGTAGCGGCTTTTCATAAAGAACTTCGTTAAGGCTTAGTAGCCCAGCGCGAAGTCTTCTTCTTTCATGTCCATCAAGTTGTTGGCACCCGACAGCATGGTTGCAACGTGAGTGCGGGTACGCGGCAGAATGCGCTGGAAGTAGAAGCGCGCAGTCTGCAGCTTGGCGGTGTAGAACGCCTCTTCGGAAGTGCCGGCAGCCAGTTTCTCGGCCGCCAGGCGCGCCATGTCAGCCCAGAAGTAGGCCAGGCAGGCGTAACCGGAGTACATCAGGTAGTCCACCGAGGCCGCGCCGACTTCTTCGCGATCCTTCATGGCCGCCATACCGACCTTCATGGTCAGCTCGCCCCATTCCTTGTTGATTGCAGCCAGCGGAGTGACGAATTCCTGAACGGCTTCGTTGCCTTCGTTGGTCTGGCAGAACTTGTGGACGATCTTGGTGAAGCCTTTCAGGGCCTCGCCTTGAGTCATCAGCACTTTACGGCCCAGCAGGTCGAGTGCCTGGATACCGGTGGTGCCTTCGTACAGCATCGAAATGCGGCTGTCGCGAACGTTCTGCTCCATGCCCCACTCAGCGATGAAGCCGTGGCCGCCGTAGATTTGCACGCCGTGGTTGGCGGATTCGAAGCCGACTTCAGTCATGAAAGCTTTGGCGATTGGAGTCATGAAGGCCAGCAGTGCGTCGGCTTTCTTCTTCTCCTCTTCGTCCACGCCGTATTTAACGATGTCGACTTGCTTGGCGGTGAAGTAAACCATCGCGCGGTTGCCTTCGGCGAACGCTTTCATGGTCAACAGCATGCGACGTACGTCAGGGTGAACGATGATCGGGTCAGCGGCTTTTTCCGGCGCTTTCGGGCCAGTCAGCGAGCGCATTTGCAGGCGATCACGAGCGTATTTCAGGCCGCCCTGGAAGCCGATCTCGGCGTGGGCCAGACCTTGCAGCGCGGTGCCCAGACGTGCGGTGTTCATGAAGGTGAACATGCAGTTCAGGCCTTTGTTCGCCGGGCCGATCAGGTAACCGGTGGCCGCGTCGAAGTTCATCACGCAGGTGGCGTTGCCGTGGATGCCCATCTTGTGTTCCAGGGAACCACAGGTCACGGCGTTGCGTGCACCGATCGAGCCGTCAGCGTTCGGCATGAACTTGGGAACGATGAACAGCGAAATGCCTTTGGTGCCAGCCGGTGCATCCGGCAGACGTGCCAGCACGATGTGGACGATGTTGTCGGCCATGTCGTGTTCACCGGCCGAGATGAAGATCTTGGTGCCGGAGACTTTGTAGGAACCGTCGGCCTGAGGTTCGGCCTTGGTGCGCAGCATGCCCAGGTCGGTGCCGCAGTGCGGTTCGGTCAGGCACATGGTGCCGGTCCATTCGCCGGATACCAGCTTGGTCAGGTAAGCCTCTTGCTGCTCAGGCGTGCCGTGTTCGCTGATGGTGTTCATCGCGCCGTGCGACAGGCCTGGGTACATGCCCCACGACCAGTTGGCTTCGCCAACCATTTCGCTGACCGCCAGACCCAGAGACTCCGGCAGGCCCTGGCCGCCGTGTTCTACGTCGTGAGCCAGGCTTGGCCAGCCGCCTTCAACGAATTGCTTGTAGGCTTCTTTGAAGCCAGTCGGGGTTTTAACGCCGGACTCGCTCCAGGTGCAGCCTTCGGTGTCACCCACGCGGTTCAGCGGAGCCAGTACCTGCTCACAAAACTTGGCGCCTTCTTCGAGAATGGCGCTAACCATGTCAGGAGTTGCGTCTGCACAAGCCGGAAGGCTCTGATAGTGCGCTTCGTAGCCGAGCAGTTCGTCACGAACGAAGCGAATATCACGCAAGGGGGCCTTGTAGTCAGGCATAGCGATAAACCTCTGCTGATGTAACCGGGAATGAACGACCGTGTTGATTTGTTGTGACGGTCAAACAGTTGTTTGAAACATACGTTTACGACCAAATCTTGTCAAGCGCCGATCTTTTGCCATTCGTCATCACGCGCGCAAATGCCGGACACACAGCCGCGCTGCCGCCGTCGGTAACGCAAGCGGCCATGCAGGAAAGATTAGTTGAGGGAGAAGGACTTACGCACAAAAACGCCGCGAATAGTCGCGGCGTTTGGGTAGTGCGGATTCAGCGGGGGATCAAACGAAGGTATCGATCAACGTGCCAAGCACTTCATCGGAAGCCTTGGCGACTTTGGCGCCGGCCTCGACCTGAAACTTGCCCTGGGCCATCTCGACCATGTTGCTGGCCAGGTCCGATTGCTGACTGCGATCGACCGAACGCAGACGATCGACCTGAACTTCGGAAGACTGGCTGGTCACCGAACGCTCGATGGTGCTGCTGGCGATCTGGCCAGAAGCTTGATCAACACGGTTCTGCCCTGTCTGAATAGTACTCAGACCGGCATAAAAAGCGGTGTTTCCTGAGATTTCCATAGGGGAACTCGTCCTACAAAGGGTCAATGGCGGCCATTGAACCAGACCTGATGGCAAAATGCCCGACAAAAACACTAATGGCACAGTGCCTTGTCATAGGCAAAACCTCAATCCAGCAAATCCAGCTGCAAATGTTCCGCCACCGCTTCTGCTGTCACCGCTTTGAGTTTCGGCACTCGTCCAAGACAAGGCGCGGGAATCCGCTCGGCAAGAGTCGCAAGGTTCTCCTCCAGGCGCGAGGTCTTCGGATCGATGATATTGGCCACCCATCCCGCCAGCTGCAAACCGTCCTGGGCGATCGCCTCGGCCGTCAGCAACGCATGATTGATGCAACCCAGGCGCACGCCGACCACGAGGATCACCGGCAGGCCCAGCGCCCTCGCCAGATCCGACAGATTGTCCTGATCCGCCAACGGCACGCGCCAGCCGCCGGCGCCTTCGATCAGGGTGAAATCCGCCTGCATGTCGAGAATGTCGAGCATCGGCGTCAACAGCGATTGCACCGTCAGCGCCACACCTGCTTCCCGCGCGGCCAGGTGCGGAGCGATCGGCGGCTCGAACGCCACCGGGTTGACCTGGGCATAAGTCAAAGGCAACGAACACTCGGCCAGCAGCGCCAACGCATCGGCATTACGCAACCCCTTGGGCGTCACATCACAGCCGGAAGCGACCGGCTTGCCTGCCGCCGTACTCATGCCCGCCGACCGCGCGGCATGCAACAAGCCCGCAGCAATGGTGGTCTTGCCGACATCAGTGTCCGTGCCGGTGATGAAATAGGCAGCGCTCATACGGGTTTCTCCAACACGGCATAGACCACCTGATAAGTCGCCGGCAATCCCTCGGCCTGACGAAACTGCTCATACGCCTCGATCAAGCCGAGGATCCGCGCCCGACCGGTCAAACCACCTGGGCGACCAGGGTTCAAGTTGTGCGCGCCCAACGCCTTGAGTTCATGCGTCAGGCTGCGCACGTCCGGGTAATGCAACACATGCGCACGGGTTTGCAGGCTGACCACCTTCAAGCCACTGGACGCGCACAAATGTTGATAAACGCCCAACTCGCGGAAGCGATTGACGTGCACCATGCCATCCACTTGACGCCAGCTGTCACGCAACTCAAACAACGTCCCTACGCAAAGACTAGCAAACGCGAAAATCCCGCCCGGTTTCAGGGCCCGATACGCCTCACTGAGCACCGACTCGAAATCCGCGCACCACTGCACCGCCAGGCTGGAAAAGATCAAATCACAGGTCGAATCCTGCAGCGGCAAACGCTCCGCATCCCCGGCGATGAAATCCGTGGCGCCGCCCAATGGCCGAGCGTGGTTGAGCATGCCTTCGGCGATGTCCATTGCCAGTCCGTGACCTGCAGGAAATCGCTCGCCCAATGCCCGGCTGAAATGCCCGGTGCCGCAGCCCAGATCCAGCCAGACACCCGGCACACATTCACCCGGCAAACGGCTCAACAATTGGCTGCCGACATCGCGCTGCAATTCGGCCACGCTGTCGTAACTCGCCGCCGCGCGGGAAAAGGAGGCCGCCACCTGACGCTTGTCGGGCAAGCCGCCGGGCAAATTGGGAAGGGATAAATCAGTCATCACCGGACTCGTGCAAAAAGGCCTGAATCGCCCCCGCCACACCGTGGGGGTCTTCCAGAAGAAACGCATGGCTGGCCTGTTCAATCAGACCGATTTCGACATCCGGCAGCAAGGCCAGAAGTTCTCCGGCCGCTTCGGCCGGGACCAGCCCGTCGAGGCCGGCGAACAAATGCAGTTGCGGACCACGAAATGCCTGCAAGGCTTGACGGGTATCCAGTTGTGCGAGCACTTCCAATCCGCTCATCAGCACCGCTTCAGAGGTATGCGGCGCCCCACCGAGCAACAACCGCGACAGCCCGCGAGGATCTTCCGAGCCTTGAGCGCAAAGGAGTGAAAAACGCTTCAACGTCATCCGCGGATCAGCCTTGCAACCGGCGAGAAACGCGTCGAAGGTTTCGCCGGGCATCGCGCTCGGCCATTGCTCATGGGCGACAAAAGAAGGGTTGCTCGCCAGGGTCAGCAAGCCGCAGCAACGATCACCCCGACGCGCCGACAGCTCAGACGCAAGCATGCCGCCGAGGGACCAGCCACCGAGCCAGACGTCCTGCGGGATCGTCGAATCCAGCTCATCGAGCCATTCTTGGAGCTCGCTCGATTCAAGTTCCGGCAACGGCTCGATCTCGACCCGCAGATGCTCATCCAGCCCCTGCAACGCGGCCGCCAACGGTTCCAGCGGTGAAATTCCGAGGCCCCAACCGGGCAGCAGAATCAGTCGATCACGCATGGTTTGGCTCCGGTCCAAGTTGTTGGAAACAATCGGCCAGTCCATTCAACAATAGCTGCACCTGCGCCTCGCTGTGGGCGGCGGTCAGGGTCACGCGCAGACGGGCGCTGCCGGCGGGCACGGTGGGCGGACGAATCGCCGTGACCATCAGCCCGCGCTCGCGCAGCATCTGCGACAGTCGAACCGCACGCCCGGCATCGCCAATCATGATCGGCTGGATCGGCGTGAAGCTGTCCATCAACTCGAGGCCGATCTGCTCGGCGCCATGACGGAACTGGCGGATCAAGACGTTCAGATGCTCGCGTCGCCAATGTTCAGTGCGCAGCAACTCGAGGCTTTTCAGCGTCGCGCAGGCCAAGGCCGGCGGTTGGCTGGTGGTGTAAATGTACGGGCGGGCAAACTGGATCAGGCTTTCGATCAGCTCTTCGCTGCCGGCCACAAAGGCACCTGCCGTACCGAACGCCTTACCGAGGGTGCCAACCAGTACCGGCACGTCTTCCTGGCTCAGGCCGAAGTGTTCGACGATCCCACCGCCATTGGCGCCCAGCGGACCGAAGCCATGGGCGTCATCGACCATCAACCACGCGCCTTTGGCCTTGGCTTCCCGGGCCAGCGCCGGCAGGTTGGCGATATCGCCGTCCATGCTGAACACGCCGTCGGTGACTACCAGCGTATTGCCGGTGGCCTTCTCCAGACGCTTGGCCAGACTGGCCGCGTCGTTGTGCAGGTAACGATTGAAACGCGCGCCGGACAACAAACCGGCATCCAGCAACGAGGCATGATTGAGGCGGTCTTCCAGCACCGTATCGCCCTGCCCGATCAACGCGGTGACCGCGCCGAGGTTGGCCATGTAACCGGTGGTGAACAACAGCGCACGCGGACGACCGGTCAGGTCGGCCAACGCTTCCTCCAGCTCATGGTGTGGCGTGCTGTGGCCGATGACCAAGTGCGAGGCCCCGCCACCAACGCCCCAACGGGCAGCCCCGGCGCGCCAGGCTTCGATCACTTGCGGGTGATTGGCCAGGCCCAGATAGTCGTTGTTACAGAACGCCAGCAACGGCTGGCCGTCGACCACTACTTCCGGGCCTTGAGGGCTTTCGAGCAAGGGGCGCTGGCGGTAGAGGTTTTCGGCACGACGGGCAGCAAGGCGTGCGGCGAGATCGAAAGACATGCAGGCCTCGAAGATCAATATGGGTATGCACCCAATCCCAGTGTGGGAGCGGGCTTGCTCGCGAAGGGGCCGTCACATCCAACATGGATGGTGACTGAAACTCCGCATTCGCGAGCAAGCCCGCTCCCACATTGGATTTGTGGCGGGTCAGACAGCCGCGTTATAGAACTGCTCGCTGCTCTTCTGCTCCACCAGCGCCTGTTCGATCGCGGCCTGATGCACTTCGTCCGCGTGTTCTTCGCGCGCTTCCGGCAGGATCCCCAGGCGCGAGAACAGTTGCATGTCCTTGTCGGCCTGCGGGTTGGCGGTGGTCAGTAGTTTCTCGCCGTAGAAAATCGAGTTGGCGCCGGCGAAGAAGGCCAGGGCCTGCATCTGCTCGTTCATCGCTTCGCGGCCGGCGGACAGGCGCACGTGGGATTGCGGCATCAGGATGCGCGCAACGGCAAGCATGCGGATGAAGTCGAACGGGTCGATGTCTTCGGCATTTTCCAGCGGCGTACCGGCGACTTTCACCAGCATGTTGATCGGCACCGACTCCGGATGCTCTGGCAGGTTGGCCAGCTGGATCAGCAGATTGGCGCGGTCATCGAGGGACTCGCCCATGCCGAGAATGCCGCCGGAGCAGATCTTCATCCCCGAATCACGCACGTAGGCCAGCGTTTGCAAGCGCTCGCTGTAGGTGCGGGTGGTGATGATGCTGCCGTAGAACTCCGGCGAAGTATCGAGGTTGTGGTTGTAGTAATCGAGACCGGCCTGGGCCAGCGCTTCGGTCTGGTCCTGATCCAGGCGACCCAGGGTCATGCAGGTTTCCAGGCCCATGGCTTTCACGCCTTTGACCATTTCCAACACATACGGCATGTCTTTGGCCGACGGGTGTTTCCACGCCGCGCCCATGCAGAAACGGGTCGAACCGATGGCCTTGGCGCGAGCGGCCTCTTCGAGGACCTTCTGCACTTCCATCAGTTTTTCTTTTTCCAGACCGGTGTTGTAGTGACCGGACTGCGGACAATATTTGCAATCTTCCGGGCAGGCGCCTGTTTTGATCGACAGCAGGGTGGAAACCTGGACGCGGTTGGCGTCGAAATGCGCGCGGTGCACCGTTTGCGCCTGGAACAACAGGTCGTTGAATGGCTGAACGAAGAGTGCTTTGACTTCGGCCAAAGACCAGTCATGACGCAGGGTTGCAGAGGTGCTGGCGCTCATGGGCGTTTCCTTGGTTATGCTTGGCAAGCGGCTGGGGAATGGAATACCCACAGACGCGACACGGATGTTCGGCATATTTAAGGAAGAGCGATGCGCTGTCAACCACGATACGTAGGACCGGTTTACATCTGGTTAAACAATAACCAACACTGTCTGCTCTGTAGCGAAGCCACCGAAGAAGTCAGACCCATCTGCATGGCCTGCGAAACCGACCTGCCCTGGCTGGGCGATCACTGCCAGACCTGCGCCCTGCCCTTGCCCGCATCGGGCCTGACGTGTGGGCCATGTTTAAAACTGCCGCCGGCTTTCGAGCGGGTCGCCGCGCCTTGGACGTACAGTTTCCCCGTGGACACGTTGATCACGCGCTTCAAGCACAGCGCCAAGTGGCCGTTTGGCCGCCTGCTCGGCGAACTTCTCGCGCAGTTCCTGCAACATCGCTTCGATGAGGACCTTGATCCCCCCGACGCGCTGGTGCCGGTCCCGCTGGCCGCCAAACGCCTGCGCCAACGCGGCTTCAACCAGGCCGCGATGCTTGCTCGCTGGCTCAGTGACAGCCTCAACATTCCTTGCGATGAAAAACTGCTGCTGAGGACTCAGGACACCAGCGCGCAACAGGACCTGAACGCCGACGCTCGCAAGAAGAATCTGCGCAATGCGTTTGCCTTGGTGCCTGGAGCATCCATCAAAGGCCGGCACCTGGCGCTGGTAGACGACGTACTGACTACAGGCGCCACCGCCCAGGCTTTGGCTCGCCTGTTGATGGATGCTGGCGCCGCGCGGGTCGACGTCTATTGCCTGGCCCGCACGCCAAAACCCGGCGACGCGGTTTGACCCAATGACACAAAACCTGTGGGAGCGGGCTTGCTCGCGAAGAGGCATTCACATTCAACATAAATGTCGACAGTTGAATCGCTTTCGCGAGCAAGCCCGCTCCCACAGGGATTGTGGCCTGGCTTGACTCCCGGGCTCCAAGCCGCCAACGTCTTCACCATTGTCACCACCCAAAGCACCTTGCCATGTCCTTGCCCACATTATTGTCCCAGCACATTGTCCGTCGCCCGCAGCGCATCGCGTTGCTGCAGCACATCGCCGAACAGGGCTCGATCACCCGCGCCGCGAAAAGCGCGGGGCTGAGTTACAAGGCGGCGTGGGACGCCATCGATGAGTTGAACAACCTCGCGCAGAAACCGCTGGTGGAACGCAGCGTCGGCGGCAAGGGCGGCGGTGGCGCCAAACTGTCCAGCGAAGGTGAGCGCGTGCTGCGCCTGTATCAGAAGCTGCAAGCCTTGCAGGCCCAGGTGCTGGAGGCGGCCGAGGATGCAAGCGACCTTGACCTGCTCGGTCGGCTGATGCTCAGAACCAGCGCGCGCAATCAATTGCACGGCAAGGTCGTGGCGATCGACAGCCAGGGGCACAACGATAGAGTCCGCCTGGAACTGGCCGAAGGCTTGACCCTCGATGCACAGATCACTCACGACAGCACCCTGCGCCTGGAGCTGGAGACCGGCACCGAAGTCGTGGCCCTGATCAAGGCCGGTTGGCTGGAGTTGCTGGGCATCGATCAACAAGCAACTCCCGGCAACAACTGCCTCAAGGGCCAAATCGAAGCCATTCTCGACGCCGAAGACGGTCCGAGCGAAGTGCGCATTGGCCTTCCCAACGGCCAGACCCTCTGCGCACTGGCCGAGCCGCTGCACTTGCGAACCCTCGGCCTTGCCTCTGACAAACCGGTGCGGGTGCAGTTCGCACCGTCCAACGTTTTACTCGGCACACCGCTTTAACCCAGACACCCCGTATCCCTGTAGGAGCTGTCGAGTGAAACGAGGCTGCGATCTTTTGATCTTGCTTTTAAAAAGATCAAGATCAAAAGATCGCAGCCTCGTTTCACTCGACAGCTCCTACACCGCCCCTACACAGATACGGGGTCCACGACGAACGCTGCAACAAAAGCTTCATCGATGCTCTTTAAGGTGGCTGCAAAAACCAGCAGGGAGCCTGATGTGAGCCTATTAGAAGAAAAACAGTCCACCGACCTCGAGAAAATGGTCGGCCTCAGCCGTCGTGGCTTCATCAGCGCCGGCGCCCTTTGCGGTGCGGCCATGTTCCTTGGCGGTAACCTGCTGAGCCGCAGCGTGCTGGCCGCGAGTGTCAGTGCAGGCTCCAGCAAACTGTTGGGCTTTGACAGCATCCCCGCCGCCACCAGCGACGCCATTACCCTGCCGCCGGGTTACAAATCCTCGGTACTGATCAGCTGGGGCCAGCCTCTGCAAAAGAATGGTCCGGCGTTCGACCCGAGCGGCAACGGCACCGCCGAGCAGCAGGAAGTCCAGTTCGGCGACAACAACGACGGCATGAGCCTGTTTGAATTTCCCGGTGAAAAAGATCGGGCGTTGATGGCGATCAACAACGAATACACCAACTATCGCTACCTCTATCCGCACGGCGGCATGCCGCAATCGGCGCAAGAGGTGCACAAGGCACTGGCCTGCGAAGGCGTGTCGGTGATCGAAGTGCAGCGCAAGAACGGCCAATGGCAATTCGTCCAGGGCTCGCGCTACAACCGCCGCATCCACGGCAACGCACCGATCAACCTGAGCGGCCCGGCCGCCGGTCATGCTCTGGTCAAAACCAGCGCCGACCCGCAGGGCAAGCATGTCCTCGGCACCTTCCAGAACTGCGCCAACGGTAAAACGCCGTGGGGCACTTACCTGACGTGCGAAGAGAACTTCACCGACTGTTTTGGCAGCAGCAACGCCGAGCTGAAGTTCGACGCCGCGCAAAAACGCTACGGCGCAGTGGCTGCCAGCAAAGAGATCAACTGGCATCAACACGATGAGCGATTCGACCTGGCGAAGAATCCGAACGAACTCAACCGTCACGGTTGGGTGGTGGAAATCGACCCGTTCGATCCGCAATCCACACCGGTCAAGCGCACGGCCCTGGGCCGTTTCAAACATGAAAACGCGGCCCTGGCCGAAACCAATGACGGCCACGCCGTGGTGTACATGGGCGACGATGAGCGCGGAGAGTTCATCTACAAATTCGTCAGCCGCGACAAGATCAATCACAAAAACCCCAAGGCCAACCGCGACCTGCTGGACCACGGCACCTTGTACGTGGCGCGCTTCGATGCGGGCGACAGCAACGCCGATCACCCGAAAGGCCATGGCGAGTGGATCGAACTGACCCACGGTAAAAACGGCATCGACGCCAGCAGCGGTTTTGCCGACCAGGCCGAAGTGTTGATTCACGCGCGCCTCGCGGCCAGCGTGGTGAAAGCCACGCGTATGGACCGTCCGGAATGGATCGTCGTCAGCCCCAAGGATGGACAGGTTTATTGCACGCTGACCAACAACGCCAAACGCGGCGAAGACGGCCAACCCGTGGGCGGGCCGAACCCGCGCGAGAAGAACGTCTACGGGCAAATTCTGCGCTGGCGCACCGACCGCGACGATCACGGCTCGAAAAGCTTTGCCTGGGACCTGTTTGTGGTCGCCGGCAATCCGGGTGTCCACGCCGGTACGCCGAAGGGCGGCTCGTCGAACATCACGCCGCAGAACATGTTCAACAGCCCGGATGGCCTAGGCTTCGACAAGGCCGGGCGGTTGTGGATTCTCACCGATGGTGATTCGAGCAATGCCGGGGATTTTGCCGGCATGGGCAACAACCAGATGCTCTGCGCCGACCCGGTGACCGGGGAGATTCGTCGGTTCATGGTCGGGCCGGTGGGTTGCGAAGTCACGGGGATCAGCTTTTCGCCGGATCAGAAGACCTTGTTTGTCGGGATTCAGCATCCGGGGGAGAACGGGGGATCGACGTTCCCTGAGCATCTGCCGAATGGCAAGCCGCGGTCGTCGGTGATGGCGATTTCCCGGGAAGACGGCGGGATCGTCGGCGCCTGACAAGCCCTCTTCGCGAGCAAGCCCGCTCCCACACTGGATCGTTGGTGTTCACACTACCTGTGACACACTGGAGATCCAATGTGGGAGCGGGCTTGCTCGCGAAAGCGTCAGTCCAGACAACACTGATCTCAAGCCCAAACACTAAAGACGCCCCGTCTGCGCTACCATGCTTGGCCGGACGCGGCAGCCTGCTGCGCGCAGGAGTCAGCATGGCCCACCCGTTTGCAACCCTCACCCCAGACCTCGTGCTCGATGCCGTTGAAAGCATCGGCTTTCTCAGCGACGCGCGCATTCTGGCGCTCAACAGCTACGAGAACCGCGTCTACCAAGTCGGCATCGAAGACTCCGAGCCGCTGATCGCCAAGTTCTATCGCCCGCAGCGCTGGACCAACGAAGCGATTCTCGAAGAACACCAGTTCACCTTCGAACTCGCCGAATGCGACGTGCCGGTGGTCGCGCCGATGATTCACAACGGTGCCAGCCTGCACGAACACGCCGGATTCCGTTTCACCCTGTTCCCCCGCCGTGGCGGCCGTGCGCCGGAGCCGGGCAATCTCGACCAGTTGTATCGCCTCGGCCAGTTGCTGGGTCGTCTGCACGCCGTCGGTGCGACCAAGCCGTTCGAACACCGTGAAGCGTTGGGCGTGAAGAACTTCGGTCACGATTCGCTGACCACTTTGCTTGAAGGCAACTTCGTGCCCAAAAGCCTGCTGCCGGCCTACGAGTCTGTGGCCCGCGACCTGCTCAAACGCGTGGAGGAGGTCTACAAGGCCACGCCGCACCAGAACATCCGCATGCACGGCGATTGCCACCCCGGCAACATGATGTGCCGCGACGAGATGTTCCACATCGTCGACCTCGATGACTGTCGCATGGGTCCGGCCGTTCAGGACATCTGGATGATGCTGGCGGGCGATCGCCAGGAATGCCTCGGTCAGTTGTCGGAATTGATGGACGGCTACAACGAATTCCACGACTTCGACCCGCGGGAACTGGCGCTGATCGAACCGCTGCGCGCCTTGCGCCTGATGCACTACAGCGCCTGGCTCGCCCGCCGCTGGGACGACCCGGCGTTCCCGCACAGTTTTCCGTGGTTCGGCAGTGAGCGGTATTGGGGGGATCAAGTCTTGGCATTGCGTGAGCAATTGGCGGCGCTAAACGAAGAACCCCTGAAACTTTTCTGACACCCCCAATCCCCCTGTGGGAGCGGGCTTGCTCGCGAATGCGGTGGGTCATTCGGCAAATATGTTGACTGACCCACCGCATTCGCGAGCAAGCCCGCTCCCACATTGCTCCGAGACCATTCCAAAAAATCTCCTTACAATTGCCTCTTTGTTAGCTGCCTAAGCAAGGATTCTGCATGCAAGCTGCCAACCCGCGTCGCGGGTACATCCTGGGCCTGAGTGCCTACATCATCTGGGGCCTGTTCCCGATCTACTTCAAAGCCATCGCCAACGTGCCCTCCGTGGAGATCATCATCCACCGCGTGCTGTGGTCGGCGCTGTTCGGTGCCTTGCTGCTCATGGTGTGGAAGCATCCGGGCTGGTGGCGTGAGTTGCGTGACAACCCGAAACGGCTGGCGATTCTGGCCCTGAGCGGCACGCTGATTGCGGCCAACTGGCTGACTTACGTCTGGTCGGTGAATAACGGACGCATGCTCGAAGCGAGCCTCGGTTACTACATCAACCCCTTGGTGAATGTGCTGCTGGGGATGTTGATCCTCGGCGAACGGCTACGGCGCATGCAGTGGATCGCAGTGGGACTGGCGGCGGTCGGCGTGGCGCAACAGGTGTGGCAAGTCGGCAGTCTGCCGTGGGTGTCGCTGGTGCTGGCGCTGACGTTTGGCTTCTACGGCTTGATCCGCAAGCAAGCGCCCGTAAAAGCACTGCCCGGTCTTGTAGTGGAAACCTGGATGCTGGTGCCGATTGCCATAGCCTGGCTGCTTTTCAATCAGACGGCCATGAGCGCTCAGCCCGAATTCTGGACCACGTCCGAAGCCTGGTGGCTGGTGGCGGCCGGTCCGGTGACGCTGGTGCCGCTGGTGTGTTTCAACGCCGCCGCACGGCATTTGCCCTACACGACGCTGGGATTTCTCCAGTACCTGGCGCCGACGCTGGTGCTGTTGCAAGCCGTGCTGCTGTTTGGCGAGCACTTGTCTTCCAGCACGCTGGTCGCGTTTATCTTTATCTGGGCCGGCTTGGCGATTTACAGCGTCGATGCGGTGATCAGCATGCGCCGCCGCAGCTGATCAAAAAACATACAAACCTCTACAGGCCACGCCCTTCGTGGCCTGCGTTGATCCTTCCCAAGGTTATCCACAGCGTGATCCCCGCCGTTTGTGCGCAACTTGTTGAAACTGATGGTTTTTTGATCAGATCCTGAAGAAGCCCGGCCGGCGTGGGCTGGCGGGCTGTCTCTACAGGTTATCCACAGGCAGGTGCACGTATAACTTGGATAACCCTGTCAGGGTTCGCTGCGCAGCACCAACTCCACCATCAGATCGTCGGCCAGTGTTTCCAGTCGTGACTGCAATACGTCCAGAGAAAGAGTAAGCGGTACCGCCAGAATCGCTTCGGCGTGAAACAGCGGCTCGCTGCTCATTGGCGCCGGACGCACTTCAGTCACCAGTCGTTCCAGGTTCACCCCTTGCTCACTCAGCAGGCGGGTGATGTCGCGGACAATCCCAGGGCGGTCATTGCCCACCAACTCCATCGCAATCGGCTTCCAGGTGCAGGATTGCTCGATGCCACTTTCGGCAATCAGCACGCGAATGCCGTGAGCGGACAACGCTTTCAGGGCATCGACCAGTTCATCGTAAGCCTCGGCCGGCACGCCCACCCGAAGAATCCCCGCGAACTGCCCCGCCATGCGCGACATGCGGCTCTCCAGCCAGTTTCCGCCATGCTCGGCAATGCATTGGGCAATGCGCTCGACCTGCCCTGGCTTGTCCGGAGCGAAAACAGTGAGTACGAGGTGGTCCATGGCGCAGCCCTCTAGTCATGACTTTTGTTATAGAAAAGCAAGTATAGGCAAGGGTTGATCCTGCGCTGAATCGACTGACGGCTTCGCGGGCAAGCCTCGCTCCTGCAAGGAACCACGCAACCCCTGTAGGAGCGAGGCTTGCCCGCGAATGGAGCACCACCGACGAACCTGCGAACAACAAATCGTGTACAACTTCATATATTTAACTGGAACAATCTCATACTTTTTTGAGAACATCCGGATCCCCGACGTGACTGCAATGCGTCATGGGGTCGCAGAACGACGTAATTAGTCTAATTTTCACAAGCGCAATTCATCATGTAGTATGCCGCAGCGCGCACTACATAACGTTGGATCGATGTCTGCCACCGGCACAGTCGCAGCCCTGAAAGCCCTATCAGCAAGGCCTCAACGCCGTTGATCGGTTCCATTCCAGCCGCCCGAAATGGCATGTACTGGTGGAGGGGGTTTGTGGTTTAAATAGCCAGAGGCTTCATTGTTAATTTGAAGAGCTGAAAAGCGAAATAGCTGAGCAGAGTGAGGCAAGCAATGACTGAACACGTTCAAGTCGGTGGCCTGCAGGTCGCCAAAGTCCTGTTCGACTTCGTGAACAACGAAGCCATTCCCGGTACCGGCCTCACAGCCGATAAGTTCTGGGCCGGTGCCGACAAGGTCATTCATGACCTGGCGCCGAAGAACAAAGCCCTACTCGCCAAACGCGATGATTTCCAGGCTCGTATCGATGGCTGGCACCAATCCCGTGCCGGCCTGGCGCACGATGCCGTGGCTTATAAAGCCTTCTTGCAAGACATCGGTTATCTGCTGCCAGAAGCGGCCGATTTCCAGGCAACGACGCAAAACGTCGATGACGAAATCGCCCGCATGGCCGGCCCACAACTCGTGGTGCCGGTGATGAATGCCCGCTTCGCGCTCAACGCCTCGAACGCCCGCTGGGGTTCGCTGTACGACGCGCTCTACGGCACCGACGCCATCAGCGAAGCCGACGGCGCGGAAAAAGGCAAAGGCTACAACAAGGTCCGTGGCGACAAGGTCATTGCCTTCGCCCGCGCCTTCCTCGACGAAGCCGCGCCCTTGGCGGCCGGCACTCACGTCGACTCCACCGGCTACAAGATCGTCGACGGCAAACTGGTGGTCGCCCTTAAAGGCGGCAGCAACACCGGCCTGCGCAATGACGCTCAGCTGATCGGTTTCCACGGCGATGCGGCTGCACCGACCGCGATCCTGTTGAAGAACAATGGCCTGCATTTCGAAATCCAGGTCGACGCCAGTACCCCGGTCGGCCAGACCGACGCTGCCGGCATCAAAGACATCCTGATGGAAGCCGCGCTGACCACCATCATGGACTGCGAAGACTCCGTCGCCGCTGTCGATGCCGATGACAAAGTGGTGATCTACCGCAACTGGCTCGGCCTGATGAAGGGCGACCTGTCGGAAGAAGTCTCCAAGGGCGGTCAGACCTTTACCCGCACCATGAACGCTGATCGCACCTACACCGGTGTCGACGGTAAAGAGCTGAGCCTGCACGGTCGCTCGCTGTTGTTCGTGCGCAACGTCGGTCACCTGATGACCATCGATGCGATCATCGACAAAGACGGCAACGAAGTGCCGGAAGGCATTCTCGATGGCCTGATTACCAGCCTCGCCGCGATCCACAGCCTCAACGGCAACAGCTCGCGCAAGAACAGCCGCACCGGTTCGGTCTACATCGTGAAGCCGAAGATGCACGGTCCGGAAGAAGCCGCGTTCACCAACGAGCTGTTCGGCCGCATCGAAGAAGTCCTCGGTTTGCCGCGCAACACGCTGAAAGTCGGGATCATGGACGAGGAGCGCCGGACCACGGTCAACCTCAAGGCTTGCATCAAGGCCGCCAGCGAACGTGTGGTGTTCATCAACACCGGTTTCCTCGACCGCACCGGCGATGAAATCCACACCTCCATGGAAGCCGGCCCGATGGTGCGCAAGGCCGACATGAAGGCTGAGAAGTGGATCGGCGCCTACGAGAACTGGAACGTCGATATCGGCTTGAGCACCGGCCTGCAAGGTCGCGCCCAGATCGGTAAAGGCATGTGGGCGATGCCCGACCTGATGGCCGCGATGCTCGAACAGAAGATCGCTCACCCTCTGGCCGGCGCCAACACCGCCTGGGTTCCATCGCCGACCGCCGCTGCGCTGCACGCGCTGCATTATCACAAGGTCGACGTATTCGCCCGCCAGGCCGAGCTGGCCAAACGGGCGCGTGCGTCGGTGGACGACATCCTGGCTATCCCGCTGGCCGTGAATCCGAGCTGGACCGCGGAACAGATCAAGAACGAACTGGACAACAACGCCCAGGGCATTCTCGGTTACGTAGTGCGCTGGATCGACCAGGGCGTGGGTTGCTCGAAGGTGCCGGACATCAATGACATCGGCCTGATGGAAGACCGTGCGACGCTGCGTATTTCCAGCCAGCACATCGCCAACTGGCTGCGTCATGGCATCGTCACCGAAGAGCAAGTGATGGAAAGCCTCAAGCGCATGGCGCCAGTGGTTGACCGTCAGAACGCCAACGACGCGTTGTATCGCCCGCTGGCACCGAACTTCGACAGCAACATCGCCTTCCAGGCGGCGGTCGAACTGGTGGTTGAGGGCACCAAACAGCCGAACGGCTACACCGAGCCGGTTCTGCACCGTCGTCGTCGCGAGTTCAAGGCTGCCAATGGCCTGTAACTGAGCGCTGACGCCGGACAAAAAAAGGCCCTGATCGAAAGATCAGGGCCTTTTTGTTTCAAATCGGGTTTTGCTCATCCATTATTCCCAACTCATGCTTGACCAGCTCCAACAACTTGCCGGTATCGACAGGTTTGAGCAAGAAGTCGACCACGCTTAGATGCATCGCGGCGATTGCATCTTTCACGTCGGCATCGCCGGAAACGATGATGAACGGCATTGCCGCCCTGACCGACTCGCGCACCTGGCGGATCAGGTCCAGGCCATCGATGTGGCCCATTCGCAAATCGGTAATCACCAGGCCAATCGTTGGTTTCTCGATCACCATTTTGAGTGCGGTTTCACCACTGGCCGCGGTCATGCAACGAATACCGTCCAACGCAAGAATCTCCGACAACAGCTCCCGCGCGTCTTTATCGTCATCGACGATCAGCACCCGCTGCGGCGGCAAGTCAGGTTCCAGCATGACGGCACTCAGCGCCTCGCGCTCGGCGTCACTCAAAATATCGTGGTCGGACATGGCTTTCTCTACGTTTTCTATTCAATCCCCTAGCACTTTCGTCAGACATCGCTAAGCAGACCTTCAATGTGCACTTCGTCGGAAACTTTTCCTATAGCCAATGTAGGAGGTTTTTCCCGCATTTGCGTCAGACATTTCCTAACTTCCGACGCCTGCAACGCCCGACCTAGACTTACGTCCAATGGGCACCCCGCCCGCAGGGGCCGACCATGACCGGGTCATCCGACAACAACAATTCAAAAAAAGACTGCGGTCATGGTTATGAGTAAAGCGGACGCCTTCACACAGGCAGGGAAAACCGCGGTGTTGCAGAACATCCAGGGCACTTTGCAATTCCTTCAGCGCTTCCCGCCCTTCAATCAAATGGAACACGCGCACCTGGCGTACCTGGTTGAACAATGCCAGATGCGTTTCTACGCCCCTGGCGAAAGCATTATCAAACCCGCCGATGGGCCGGTTGAGCACTTCTACATCGTCAAGCAAGGTCGGGTCGTGGGCGAACGCCCGCATACGGCCAAGGGCGGCACCGAAACCACCTTCGAAATCACCACTGGCGAGTGTTTCCCCCTCGCCGCGCTGCTGGGTGAGCGTGCGACCCGCACCGAGCACCTGGCCGCCGAAGACACCTTTTGCCTACAGCTGAACAAGCTGGCGTTCATCAAGTTGTTCGCACTTTCCACCACGTTTCGCGACTTTGCCCTACGCGGTGTCAGCAGCCTGCTGGATCAAGTCAATCAGCAAGTCCAGCAAAAAGCCGTGGAAACCCTCGGCACCCAATACTCGCTGAACACGCGGCTGGGCGAATTGGCCATGCGCCATCCGGTGACTTGCAGCCCCGCCACGCCATTGCGTGAAGCCGTGACCCTGATGCATGAGCAGCAGGTCGGCAGCATCGTGATCGTCGACGAACACAAAGCCCCGCTGGGCATTTTCACCCTGCGCGACCTGCGCCATGTGGTGGCCGAAGGCACTGACGACTTCAACGAAGCCATCGAAAGCCACATGACCCAGGCGCCGTTTTTCCTGTCACCGGACCACAGCGCCTTCGATGCGGCGATCGCCATGACCGAGCGCCACATCGCTCACGTCTGCCTGGTCAAAGACCATCGTCTGTGTGGCGTGGTGTCCGAGCGGGATCTGTTTTCCCTGCAACGGGTCGATCTGGTGCACCTGGCGCGGACCATTCGCAGCGCCCAGAAACTGGAAAACCTGGTGGCGATGCGCGGCGAGATCGGTCAACTGGTCGAGCGCATGCTGGCGCACGGAGCCTCTTCGACCCAGATCACCCACATCATCACCCTGCTCAACGATCACACGGTGTGCCGGGTGATCGAACTGACCCTCGCCGAAAAAGGTGATCCCGGCATTCCATTCAGCTGGCTGTGCTTCGGTAGCGAAGGCCGCCGCGAACAGACGCTGCACACCGATCAGGACAACGGCATTCTGTTCGAAGCCCGGGACGCGGCGCATGCCGCTGAAATCCGTGGTCGATTACTGCCCATCGCCCAGCACATCAACCAGAGCCTGGCGCTCTGCGGTTTCACGCTGTGCAAGGGCAACATCATGGCCGGCAACCCCGAACTGTGTTTGTCCCGGGGCGAATGGGCACGGCGTTTTGCGGCGTTTATTCGTGAGGCAACGCCGGAGAATCTGCTGGGTTCGAGCATTTATTTCGACCTGCGCGTGGTCTGGGGTGACGAACAAGGCTGCGATCAGCTGCGCCAAGGCATTCTCGATCAGGTGAACGACAACCGGCTGTTTCAGCGGATGATGGCCGAAAACGCCTTGCGCAACCGTCCGCCCGTAGGACGTTTCCGTGAGTTCGTGCTGGCGCGCAAGAATGGCGAGAAGGCCACGCTGGATCTCAAGGTTCAGGGGCTGACGCCTTTCGTCGACGGCGCCCGATTGCTGGCCCTGGCCCATGGCATCGAGTCCAACAACACCCTGGAGCGCTTTCGCGAACTGGTGGCCAAAGACGTCATTGAACGGCTGGATGGCGCCGCGTATGAAGAGGCGTATCACTTCATCCAGCAAACCCGCATGCAGCAACATCAGCTACAGACCCGGGAGAACTTGCCCTACTCCAACCGGGTCGATCCGGACAGCCTCAATCACCTGGATCGACGGATCTTGCGTGAATCCCTGCGCCAGGCTCAACGCCTGCAAAGCAGCCTGGCCCTGCGGTATCAGCTATGAGCCTGTTTTCATGGCTGCGCCCGGCAGGCCCAAGCCTGACCGGCGAACTCCAGCAACGTCTGCAACGCTTGCCCTCGGCGGCAGAGCTGAGCGAATGCAGCCTGCGTGAACAGCGTTGGGTGGTGCTCGATCTGGAAACCACCGGCCTGAACCTGAACAAGGACCGGGTGCTGTCCATCGGTGCGGTGGTGATCGAGGACGGCGCGATCGATTTCAGCCAGCAGTTCGAACGCACGCTGCAATGCGTCGATATGAAGGTGGGGCCCAGCGTGTTGATTCATGGCTTGGGGCCAAGTGCGATTGCCGCCGGCAGCGATCCGGGGCTGGCGCTGCTCGATTTCATGGAATTCGTGGGTGACAGTCCGGTGCTGGCGTTTCATGCGCCGTTCGATCAGCACATGCTTGGGCGCTCATTGAAAGATCATCTGGGCTACAAATTGCAGCATCCATTCCTGGATGTGGCCGACATCGCACCGCTGCTGTGTCCGCAGGCGCACATTCGCGAAGCCGGGCTGGATGAGTGGATCGACTGGTTCAAGCTGGAGGTGTTCGAACGCCACAACGCCAGCGCCGATGCGTTGGCCACGGCAGAGCTGGCGTTGATTCTGTTCAGCCGCGCGCGGCAGCAGCAGATTCACAGTCCATTGAACCTGCAACAGCGGGTGAGCCAGTGGAAACGCAGGCAGCGGGCGCCGTCCTTTTAGATTTTCGGTGGCTGTTCTGTCCTCTTCGCGGGCAAGCCTCGCTCCTACAGGATGTCGTCGTTCCACAGATCGGCACAAAACCTGTAGGAGCGAGGCTTGCCCGCGAAGAACGATAACGCGGTCGAACCGAAGCCCCCCCATCAAAAACCACCTGACCAGTGGCCAATTGCTTACCTCCCCCGCCTCTGCCACAATCGCGAACAATTCTCGTTAGTTAACACTTCCCAATCGGTGATGCTGCGTGTCGTCAGTCCAAAGCCCCCAAAGTGAGCTCGTTGGTGCGTTGTATCGCGACCATCGCGGTTGGCTATTGGCTTGGCTGCGACGTAATGTGGCCTGCCCGCAACGGGCCGAAGACCTGAGTCAGGACACCTTCGTGCGCTTGCTGGGCCGTGGTGAGCTGAAGGAGCCTCGCGAACCGCGGGCGTTTCTGGTGGCGATCGCCAAAGGCTTGCTGTTCGACTATTTCCGCCGTGCAGCGCTGGAACAGGCCTACCTCACCGAACTGATGCTGATCCCCGAAGGCGAACAACCGTCGCTGGAAGAACAGCAACTGATCCTCGAAGACCTGAAAAACATCGACCGCCTGCTGGGCAAGCTTTCAACCAAGGCCCGGACGGCGTTTCTCTATAACCGTCTCGACGGCCTCGGCCATGCGGAAATCGCCGAGCGCCTGGGCGTGTCGGTGCCCCGGGTTCGCCAGTACCTGGCCCAAGGCATTCGTCAGTGCTACGTCGCGCTGTACGGTGAGCCGGTATGAGCCCGGTCAGCTCCAAACCGGTATCCGCCCACGTGCTGGATGCCGCGATTGCCTGGCAATTGTCGCTGGATTCCGGCAACCCGGTGGAACGCGAAGAATTCGCCAAATGGCACGCCGCCCACGAAGAACACGCCCGGGCCTGGCGCCAACTGGGCATGCTCGACCAGCGTTTCAGCGTCGCCAGCGGCCCCGCGCGCACGGCATTACTGAAATCGCGCGAAAGCATTCGCCGGCGGGTACGCAAGCTCGGCAGTGGCCTGGCCAGTGTCGTCGCGGTGATCGGGCTGGCGCTGTTTGCCGGTGATCGTTATCTGCCCATCGACTATTGGCTGGCCGACCAGCGCACTGCCACCGGAGAGCAGCGCACCCTGCGCCTGACCGACGGCACGCTGATCAACCTCAACACCCACAGCGCCGTAGACGTGCGCTTCGATGAGAAGCAACGGCTGATCATCCTTCAGGAAGGGGAAATCCTCGTCGAAACCGGTCATGGCGATGCCCGGCCGTTTATCGTCGAAACCCGTGAAGGCAGCATGCGCGCGCTGGGTACGCGGTTCCTGGTCAAGCGCGAGGAGGACGGCACGCGACTGAGCGTGTTGCAGTCCGCTGTCGCCGCCCATCCGCAGTCGAGTCCTGAGGAACAGATCCTGCGTGAAGGCCAGCAAGTGCTGATGCGCAGCAATGGCCTGGGCCCAATCCTCGCGCTGAACCTCGGCGCCGATGCCTGGACCCGCGGCATGCTGGTGGTGGACAACGCTCGACTGGAAGACCTGGTGCACGAACTCGGTCGCTATCGACGCGGGCATCTGGGTGTTGCGCTGGAGGTTGCTGACCTGCGGATCACCGGCAGCTTCCCGCTGCACGACACCGACAAGGCCTTGAGTGCGCTGCTGCCAACCCTGCCCGTGCAGATCGAACAGCACACGCCGTGGTGGGTGACCGTGGCGAAGGCCGACACCAAGCCCGAATAGGCGCGGTGTAGGAGCTGTCGAGTGAAACGAGGCTGCGATCTTTTGATCTTGATTGTAAAAAAACAAAGTCAAAAGATCGCAGCCTCGTTTCACTCGACAGCTCCTACACCGCTCCTACAGAGCACCCACCAATCTGAATCTAAATTATTTTCATCCAGCCCTATCACTTTTGGATTCTCGTTCGGCACCTAGGCAATTGAGAAATATTTCCATTCAGGAGCCGCTGTATGTCCCGTTCGCTAGACACCTTGTTGCGCCCCAGCTTGCTGGCAGTCGCCATTGCCCTTTGCACGCCCTTGGCCAGCACTCAGCTGATCGCCGCTGAACAAGCGTCCAGCGTTCGCGCCTACAACCTGCCGGCGGCACCGCTGGCCAGCACCCTGAACCAAATCGCCAGCCAGGCGGGCCTCGCGCTGGCGTTGAATCCTTCGCTGGCGGCCGGGAAAACCTCGTCCCCGGTCAAGGGTCAGTTCGACGCCGCCGGCGCCCTGCGTGAAGCCTTGCGCGGCACCGGTCTGCAACTGGAACAAAGCAGCGCCGGCACCTACAGCCTGGTCGCCATTCCCGAAGGCACGCTGGCCCTGCCGGAAACCGCCGTCATCGGTGTCGAAAATACTGAAAGCGCCTGGGGCCCGGTGGAAGGCTACGTCGCCAAGCGCACCGCTGCCGGCACCAAGACCGACACCGCGCTGGTCGAAGTGCCACGCTCGATTTCGGTCGCGACCCGCCAGCAAATGGAGGATCGCAATGTGCAGAACCTCGACGACGCCGTGCGCTACATGCCCGGCATCGTCGCCAGCAGCTACGGCAGCGACACCCGCGCCGACTGGCTGCGGGTACGGGGTTTTGAACCGACCCAGTTCCTCGATGGCCTGCCGCTGCCGAAAGGCACCTATGCCAACCCGAAACAGGAAACCTGGAACCTCGATCGCCTCTCCCTGCTGCGTGGCCCGGCGTCGTCGGTCTACGGCCAGACCCCGCCGGGCGGCCTGCTGGATATGGTCAGCCGCCGTCCTACCGCTGAAGACAGCCACGAGATCCAGCTGCAATACGGCAGCGACAACCAGCGCCAGATCAACTTCGCCAGCACCGGCAAGATCGATGATGAAGGCCAGTTTCTCTACAGCCTGAGCGGCGTGGTGCGCGACAGCGGCACGCAGATCGACCACGTCGACAACAAGCGCTACAACATCGCACCGAGCCTGACCTGGAACATCAACGACGACACCTCGTTCACCTTGCTCACGCAATTCACCCGCGACGATACCGGCATCACCAGCCAGTTCCTGCCGGTGCAGGGCACCAAGATCGACATGCCGTTCGGCAAGGTTTCCCATCACAAAAACCTCGGCGACCCGGACTGGGAATACTACGACCGCACCTACTACGCGCTGGGTTATGCGTTCGAACACCGTTTGAACGATGTCTGGCAGTTCAAGCAGAACCTGCGTTACACCAAATCCGACCTGTCGTTCCAGGGGCTCACGGTCGGCTCGTATCCGTTCACCCAGGTGGATAACGAAGGCAACGTCGGGCGCACCAGCACCATCGTCGATGAAGACATCAGCCAGTTCGCCGTGGACAACAATTTCCAGGCCGACTTCGCCACCGGCGATGTCCGTCACACCGTGCTGCTGGGCCTCGACCACCAGCGCAGCAACACCAACTACACCTCGATTTTCGGCGACGGGCTGACCACCAACGTCAACAACCCGATCTATGGCCAGCCGATCGTTCGTCCGCCGCGCTCCACCGCGTTCTACGACTACAACCAGAAGACCTACCAGACCGGCCTGTACGTGCAGGACCAGATGGCCCTCGACCAATGGCGCCTGACCGTCGGCGGACGTGAGGATTGGGTCCACACCAGCACCGAGTTCTTCAACAAGGGCGACGCCACCAACACCCAGCGCGACAAGAACTTCAGCGGCAACGCGGCGATCAGCTATGTGTTTGATTCGGGCTTCGTGCCGTACCTGTCGTACGCCGAATCCTTCCAGCCAACCATGGGTGCTTCGGCCACGGCCACCGACTCGTTCAAGCCGACCGAAGGCAAGCAGTGGGAATTGGGCATCAAGTACCAGCCACCGGGCAGCAACACCCTGCTCAGCGCGGCGGTGTATGACCTGACCCAGAAAAACGTCTCGGTCACCACCACCGTCGGCGCCACACCGATCACCAGCCAGACCGGCGAAGTGAAGGTCAAGGGCCTGGAGCTGGAAGCGGTGTCCGACGTTACCGAAAACCTGAAAATCATCGCCGCCTACACCTTGGCCAAATCCGAAGTGCAGAAAGGCGACAACAAGGGCAACCGTCTGCAATTGATGCCTAACCAACAGGCTTCGCTGTGGGCCGATTACACCTGGCACGCCGGCGTGCTGGACGGCTTCGGCATTGGCGCCGGCGCTCGCTACACCGGCAACACCTACGGCGATCAGGGCAACACTTGGCTGGGCAAGGCCGATGCCTACACCGTGTTCGACGCGGCGGTCCATTACGACCTCGGCCGTCTGGACAACAGCCTGAAAGGTGCATCCCTGCAGCTCAACGCGACCAACCTGCTGGACAAGGACTACATTTCCACCTGTGACAGTTTCTACTGCTACTACGGCGACCAGCGCAGCGTCGTCGCCAGTGCAACTTACAAGTGGTAATTGCCTGAGCTGAAACGCTCCAAGACCCAAGCCGTCCCTCGAGGACGGCTTTGGTATTTCTAAGGGCCATGAAATGAAAAGTAAAACAATTCGCCGCTGGTCGTGCGTCCACACCTGGACCAGCCTGATCTGCACGGTGTTTCTGCTGATGCTGGCACTGACCGGCCTGCCGCTGATCTTTCACCACGAGATCGACCATCTGCTGGGCGATGCCGCCGAGTTGAAGCAGATGCCGGCGGACACCCCGCAGCTGAATTTGCAGCAGTTGGTGCAGGCGGCTGAAAAACATCGCCCCGGTGAAGTCATGCAGTATTTCGGCTTCGACGAAGAAGAGCCCAACGCCGCGATCGCCATCATGGCGGCCACCGCCGGCACCGAGCCGAACTCGTCGCACACCTTCATGCTCGATGCCCGCACCGGTGAAGCACTGGAGATGCCGTCGGCCAACGGCGGTTTCATGATGGTGATGCTGCGCCTGCACGTGGACATGTTTGCCGGTCTGCCAGGCAAATTACTGCTGGCGTTCATGGGGTTGATGTTTGTCGTGGCGATTGTTTCCGGGACGGTGCTGTACCTGCCGTTCATGCGCCGCTTGAAATTCGCCACCGTGCGCCAGGACAAATCCACCCGTCTGCGCTGGCTCGACCTGCACAACCTGATCGGCGTGGTCACCCTGACCTGGGCGCTGGTGGTCGGTGTCACTGGCGTGATCAGTGCCTGCGCCGACCTACTGATCGCCGCATGGCGCAACGACGCCTTGAGCGCGATGATCGCGCCATACCGCGACGCGCCACCGCTGACGCAACTGGCGCCGGCGACCCGTTTGCTCGACATCGCCAAGGAAGTCGCGCCGGGCATGCAACCGGATTTCATCGCCTTCCCCGGCACACGGTTTTCCAGCGAACATCATTACGCGGTGTTCATGAAGGGCAGCACCCACCTGACGTCGCACCTGCTGACCCCGGTGCTGATCGACGCCAGTACCCTGCAAGTCACCGCGGTGGCCGAACGACCGTGGTACATGGACGCCATGGGCATGTCGCAACCCCTGCACTTCGGTGATTACGGCGGCATGCCGATGAAAATCCTCTGGGCGACCCTCGATGTGCTGACCATCATCGTGCTGGGCAGCGGGGTTTATCTGTGGGTAGTGCGGCGCAGGGCGGCGAAAAAACCGGTGCTCGAGCAAGCGGAGGCTCAAGCATGAGGCCGCGACAGTCGAACTTCTGGAAGGTCTTCGCCACGCCCACCGTGATCGCCCTGCTCAGCGCTGCGGGATTGTTCGCCGCGTTGCTGGGCGATGGCGTGTGGGATGCCTTGAGCTGGCTGGGCCTGGGCGTTCCCGCCATCCTTGCCCTGCGCGGCCTGCTGCCACGCCACTGATCCCATATGAATCGCCACCTCCCCTCCGTAGGAGCTGTCGAGTGAAACGAGGCTGCGATCTTTTGATCTTGTTTTTAAAAAATCAAAGTCAAAAGATCGCAGCCTCGTTTCACTCGACAGTTCCTACGCTCAGGAGTCATACGACGACACCCCCTCCCGCCCGTCGCCTCACCCTGCAAATTCCCTGACATATTTATTGACAGTTTTGCCCTTGCACTTCTATAAAGGCGCATGTTGTACGACAACCTACAACAAACCTGTTCGACACCAAACTCCAAAAATAATCATGGTGAAACAATGAAAGTCAAAGGCATCCGCTGGTGGATGGTCGGCCTGGTGACGGCCGGGCTGATGGTCAACTACCTGGCTCGCAATACCCTGTCAGTGGCCGCTCCGACCCTGATGAGCGAAATGAACATCTCCACCGAGCAGTATTCGCACATCGTGGTCGCGTGGCAGGTTTGCTACGCGCTGATGCAACCGGTGGCGGGCTACATCATCGATGCCATCGGCACAAAAATGGGCTTTGCGATCTTCGCCTTCGCCTGGTCGATTGCCTGTGCGGCAGCGGCAATGGCGTCAGGCTGGCAAGGGCTGGCGTTCGTTCGGGGCCTGTTGGGTCTGACGGAAGCGGCCGGTTTGCCGGCGGCGGTCAAAGCCTCCACCGAATGGTTTCCGGCCAAGGAACGTTCGGTCGCGATCGGCTGGTTCAACATCGGCTCATCAATCGGTGCGCTGCTGGCACCTCCGCTGGTGGTCTGGGCGATTCTAAACAGTGGCTGGGAACTGGCGTTCCTGATCGTCGGGGGGCTGGGCATTGTCTGGAGCTTCCTCTGGCTGATCCTCTACAAACACCCTCGCGATCAAAAGCGCCTGAGCGATGAAGAACGCGACTACATCCTCAGCGGCCAGGAAGACCACTTCAAAGACCCGACGCCGAAAAAGGGCAGCTGGAAGAAGATCATCGGCAGCCGCAACTTCTACGCCATCGCCAGTGCGCGGATGCTCTCCGAGCCTGCCTGGCAGACCTTCAATGCCTGGATTCCGCTGTACCTGATGACCGAACGGCACATGAACATCAAAGAGATCGCGATGTTCGCGTGGCTGCCGTTTCTGGCCGCCGACCTCGGCTGCGTACTCGGCGGTTACCTGAGTCCGTTCTTCCACAAACATTGCAAAGTGTCGCTGTTCACCTCGCGCAAAATGGTCCTGTTGTTCGGCGCCTCGTGCATGATCGGCCCGGCCTGCATCGGCCTCGTGGCCAGTCCGTACACGGCGATCGCGCTGCTGTGCATTGGCGGCTTCGCACACCAGACATTGTCGGGTGCGTTGTATGCGATCACCTCCGACTCGTTCGGCAAGAATGAAGTGGCCACGGCCACCGGCATGGGCGGGATGTTCGGTTACCTGGGCGCTGCGGCTTTCACCCTGGTGTTTGGCGTGATGGTGACCAAGATCGGTTACAGCCCGCTGTTCGTGGTGCTGGCGATTTTCGACATCGTGGCCGCGTTCATCGTCTGGACCGTGGCGCGTGAGCTGAAGCCACAACAGACTGCTCCGGAGTCGCAAGCCGCATTGCAACCGGCCGCCTGAACCTGAACCCATGTGGGAGCGGGCTTGCTCGCGAATGCGGTGTGTCAGATGGCATTTACGTTACTGACACACCGCATTCGAGAGCAAGCCCGCTCCCACAGTTAAACCCTGGCTTGAGCAATCGGACCAACACGCTATGCTGCCCGACACTGCCACCGACCGAGACGCTGCCATGTCCGCCCCCAGCATGACCCTGTTCCACAATTCGTTATCGCCCTTCGTTCGCAAAGTCATGGTGCTGTTGCACGAAACCGGTCAGACCGACCGCGTGGCGCTGCAAGACTGCGTGCTCACGCCAGTGAACCCGGATCAAGCGCTCAACGAAGACAACCCGCTGGGCAAGATCCCGGCCCTGCGCCTGGCCGACGGCAACGTCATCCATGACAGCCGGGTGATCCTCGATTACCTCGACCATCAACACGTCGGCAACCCGCTGATCCCCCGCGATGGCTCTGCCCGCTGGCGCCGTTTGACCCTGGCCTCCCTGGCCGACGGGATCATGGATGCCTCGGTGATGGTTCGGTATGAAGTGGCCCTGCGCGCCCCCGAGAAGCATTGGGACGAATGGCTCGATGGCCAGCGCGACAAGATTCGTCGTGCGCTGGCACTGTTGGAGAAGGACGCGATCGCCGAGCTGACCAGCCATTTTGATGTGGCGGCGATCAGCGTGGCGTGCGCGTTGGGTTACCTCGACTTGCGCCATCCGGATCTGGACTGGCGCGAGGCGAATCCGCAGTTGGCGGCCTGGTATTTTGAAGTGAGCCAGCGGCCTTCGATGGTGGCGACTATGCCGAAGGTTTAGATCTTCGCTGACTGTTCCGGCCTCTTCGCGAGCAAGCCCGCTCCCACACTTTGATCTGTGATGCATACATATTTTGCGTCCACTGGAGATCCCCTGTGGGAGCGGCGGTGCGACGATTCGACTTGCTCGCGAATGCACCCCACCGGATCAACAGAAAACAACACCGCAATCAGCGTCGCCAACACCTCCCCTTCCCGCTGATCCTCACGCAACCCCAGCGACCGGCTCATTCCACTGCCCCGATATCAAACGCCAGCGGCTTGGCCGACTTCTGCCCGATCCCGTACCAATCCAGCTTGCGGGTCAGCACCATGAATACACCGAGCAAGCCGAACAGCAACAACGAGCCCATCAACAGCGCGTAATCCTCGGCACTCAACAAACCGTAGAGCAAGCCATACAACGCTGCCAACCCCGCCGAAAAGCTCAAGCCGTGACGCACGCTGCGCAGTACATGGCAAACATAGAAGCCGATCAGCAACACACAGCCGCCCGCCGACAACAGATAGGCCAAGGCAAAACCAATGTGCTCCGACAACGACAGCAGCAACAGATAGAAGAACGCCAGCGCCACGCCCACCAATGCATATTGCACCGGGTGCACCGCCAGGCTTTTCAGCACTTCGAAGAGGAAGAATCCGGCGAAGGTCAGCACGATGAACAACAGTGCGTATTTGATCGCCCGATCACTCTTCAGGTATTGGTCTACCGGATCGATGAAACTCACGCCAAAGCTGCGGCCGTTGTACGCCTCACAACCACCGCCGGACACACAACTGCTCAGCGCTTCCTGCAGGTTGGTGGAGAAAAACGAGGTCTGCCAATTGGCGGTAAACCCTTGATCGGTAACCTCACGCTGGGCCGGCAGGTAGTTGCCGATGAAGCTTGGGTGCGGCCAGTTGGCGCTCAACGACACTTTGCTGGTCTTGCCCACCGGAAGGATTTGCAACTGACCGGTGCCTTGCAGCCGCAAGTCGAAACCGAAGGTCAACTCCGTGGCTTGCTTCGCATCCAGCGCCGGCAACGTCACGTGGACACCTTCGCCTAACCAGCCCACCTGGGTGCCGGGAACAAAGTCCAGACGCTGGTCATTGAGTTCGAGTTTCAGGGCGTTTTCGATACCGCGAATATCGCTGATGCCGACGGCCAGGAACGGCTGGTCGAACTGGTAATCGGCGAAGTCTTCCTTGATGCCCAGTTGCGCCGGGACGGAGAAATGCCCGCTGATGCGGTTGTCGGCGTGGAACAGTCGCGCCTCGTAAATGCCTCGGGAACGCAGCTCGGTCTGCACCTGGCCGTCGAGTTCGAAGCGCTCCGGGAGGAAATACAAACGACCGCGTTCTTCACCGACTTCCTGGTAGCGCTCGTTGGTTTTCTCGTTGAGTTTCCAGGTGCGCACCACTTTGCGATAGGGCACCACCATCAGCGGCCCGCTGAGTTGCTGGCTGTAGCTGGAACTGCGGGCGATGTCTTCGAGCACACCGTCGCGTAATTGCTGACGGTCCTGGATGACGCCGTTGATCATCAGCAACGGGATGAGCAATAACAGAATCAGAAGGGCAATGGCCCCGAGTTTTATGGTCAGGCTGCGGTTCATGGGACTCTCCCTGTTTGGATGGGCAGAGTCTGGAATGGGTATGTGGGGGCTTTATGGGGCGAATATGGAGTTTGTGTGGAGTCTGGGCCGGCCTCTTCGCGAGCAAGCCCGCTCCCACATTAGACCGCAATCTCCTGTGGGAGCGGGCTTGCTCGCGAAGGCCGCAACTCGGTCCTAAGCCAGACGCAACACGACTTCCACCCCACCCTCGACATTGCCAATGCTCAACGACCCGCCATGCAACTTGACCACTTCTTCCACAAAGTTAAGCCCCAACCCGGTGCTCTTGCGCCCACTGTCCGGGCGCGGCAAGGAATAGAAACGCTCACTCAAACGCGGCAACGCATAGTCAGGAATCGCCTCGGCCTGGTTGAACAGCCTGAACTCGATCTGCTCACCGACCCTCTCGGCGCTGAATCGCAGCACACCCTGAGGCGCAGTGAAATCCAGCGCATTCTCCAGCAGATTCCCCAACGCCTGACGCAACAGAAACGGCTCGCCATGCAGGTTCATGTCCGGGGCAATCTGCTGTTCCACGCGTAACTTTTTGCCTTCGATCCGCGCGGCCTGGGCGTTGAGCAACTCCTCCACCAAATCCGCCAACGGCACCGCCACCCGCTCTTCCAGCCCTTGGCGCTGTTCAACCTGGGCCAGGTTCAGCAGCCGCTCAATCAACTGCTGCATGCGCACACTTTCGCTGTCGATGTTGCTGACAAAACGCCGGCGCTGAGCCAACGGCATTTCACCTTGCAGCAACTCCGCCGCTCCGCGAATCGCCGCCAGCGGGCTCTTCAATTCATGGGTCAACGTGTGCACATAACGCTCGACGTAGGCTTTGCCTTCCAGCTGCGTTCGCATCTGTTCCACTGCCGTCGCCAGTTGCTCCAGCTCACCGCCGCGATAATGCGGCACCTCGACGCGCCGCCCTTCACTCACTGCCTGCGCATAAGCCGTCAACCGTCGCAAAGCCGCGCTCAACCACCACGACAATAGCGCGCCGAACAGCAGACCCAGGCCGATCAGGCCGGCGCCATAGGCGAGCAATCGTCGTTCAGTACGATCCACATAAGGCTGCAACGAACTGTTGGGCTTGGCCACGGTGACCACGCCGATGATCCGGCCGTTGTCGCGAATCGGCGCGCCGACGTGCATCACCGAGGAGGTCGCATCGTTCGGATCGCTGCGGGTGGAACGCGCGCCGTATTCACCGCGTAGCGTCAGGTAGACGTCGTTCCAGCGCGAGTAATCCTGCCCCATCGCTGCGCCACTGGAGTCCAGCACCACAATGCCTTTGGCGTCGCTGACGTAGATACGGTGGTTGACCTGGTTCTTCGGCAAGCCCCAGATGCTCGCCTTCGGCTGCCGTTCGCCGTAGGCCTTGAGCAGTTCGGGCCAGCGGTTCTGATTGAGGGTGCCGGCCTTGAAGTCGTCGCGCAGGATCTCGGCCATCAGGTTGGCGGTGTCCACCAACGTTTCTTCGGTGGACTGACGCACCCCGGGACGGATTTCTTCCATCACCGTGTTGAGTACGAAGTAACCGGTCAGGCCGATGAACAGCACGTAGACCAGGAAGATCCGGATCCCCAACGGCATCAGCTGTGCCCCGGGCTGTAGCTGTAACCGAGGCCGCGATGAGTCTGGATCGGCTCGGCGTCGGCCTTCACCAGACGCAATTTGGCGCGCACGCTTTTGATGTGGCTGTCGATGCTGCGCTCGTAACCGGCATCGGCCGCAACACCCAGCGCATCAAGCAGTTGCTCGCGACTGAAGACCCGTTCGGGTTGTTCCAGCAGGCATTGCAGCAGACGGAATTCGTGCCGTGTGAGGCTCAATGGCTGATTGCGATAGTTAATCTGCACGCGTTCGCTGTCGATCCGAAACAACGCCGTCGAGACGTCAGTCACCGGTCGCGGCGCCATACGTTTGAGAATCGCCCGGACCCTCGCCGCGACTTCCCGTGGGCTGAACGGTTTGACCACGTAGTCGTCGGCACCGATTTCCAGGCCCACCACGCGGTCGATTTCCGCATCACGGGCGCTGAGGAAGATCACCGGCACTTCGCTGAAACGCCGCAGTTGCTTGCAGGTCTCGAAGCCGCTGATGTCCGGCAGGCCGATGTCGAGAATGATCAGGTCGGCCGGGGTCTGGCGCTGATGCTCCAGCGCCACCGCGCCGAGGCTCAACCAGGTGGTGGTGAACCCCTCGCCCTGCAACGCGAATATCAGGGTGTCGGCAATCGCCGCTTCGTCTTCGACAATCAGGATATGAGGCATGGCGTCCGAGCCCGGCAGTTAAGTGGGCGAACGGTGCCCCAAGCCTCACATTCCGTCAATCAGCAGTCGGGTTTGTCAGCGGTGAATCGTCGCGCCGGGTTCACCGCTGCGCCGAATTCACGCAAGGCTTTGGCACCGATCAACAGTGGGTAATTGAAGCTGCTGCGGTCGGTCAGGTTGACCTCAACGGTGCGCTTGACGTTGCCCAGGCACAGTTCCAGATCGACCACCGGGCGCTTTGTCGGCTCGATGGCTTCCTTGTCATCTTCGTCTTCTTCGGAGCGGGTCTTGATCTTGCTGATCCGCGCGACCTTGTGCTCGTAGACCTTGTTGCTCGCGTCTTTGGTGGCGAGGCGGAAACGTACCCACTCGTCGCCGTCGCGGGTGAAGGTTTCGATGTCCTTGGCCGACAGCGATGCCGTCAGGGCACCGGTGTCCATTTTGGCCTTGAGCACTTCGCCGCCGATTTCCGGCAGCGCGATGTATTCGTAACGCCCGTACAGCGTCGGCTCAGCGGCCAGGACGGGCAAGGCCACGAGGGAAAGCAGTGCAAGGAGGGATTTCACGTAATGGGCATCCATAAGGAGTGGGCAGCGGGATTTTAGACCGTCAGTGAGCAATTCGTTCGTTCTTGAAATCGCATCGCGGGCAAGCCACGCTCCCACAGGGTTTCGTGTCGTTCACAAACCTTGAGTACACCTCAATCCTCTGTAGGAGCGAGGCTTGCCCGCGAAGAGGCCAAATCAATCACCACAAGAGCCTGACAAGTTCAAATTCGCACAAGCATAGCGCTGCAAAAGTGAAACATTCGTCACCGCCGATTTGGCCTGTCGCCCGAAGCTGCATATCATGGCGCGCCCAAAGGCTTTCAAGAGTTACTTATGCGCCGCCTGCTCACCGGCTGTTTCGTTACCCTGCTGCTGTTGCTCAACACCCTGGTCCTGTTCGGGCCGCTGATGGTGTTTGCCCTGCTCAAACTGATCCTGCCCGGGCGCTTTCGCGACGATGCCTCATGGGCCGTCATGTGGATCGCCGAAACCTGGGCCGAAATCGACAAGCTGATTTTCCGCCTGTGCATCCCCACCCAATGGGACATCCGCGGCGGCGATGACCTGCGCCGCGACACCTCATACCTGGTGATCAGCAACCATCAATCCTGGGTCGATATCCCGGCGCTGATCCAGACCTTGAATCGCCGTACACCGTTCTTCAAGTTCTTCCTCAAGAGAGAACTGATCTGGGTGCCGTTTCTGGGGCTGGCGTGGTGGGCGCTGGACTACCCGTTCATGAAGCGCTACACCAAGGCATTCCTGGCTAAACACCCGGAGCTGGCCGGCAAGGATCTGGAAATCACCAAAGCGGCGTGCGAGTTGTACAAGCGTCAGCCGGTCACCGTGGTCAATTACCTGGAAGGCACCCGATACACGGCGGCGAAAAGCGCTCAGCAGCAGTCACCGTTCACTCACCTGCTCAAGCCCAAGGCTGGCGGCGTGGCGTTTGTACTGGCGGCGATGGGCGAACAGCTGGACGCCGTTCTCGATGTGACGGTGGTGTATCCGCAGCAGCAGATTCCGGGTTTTTGGGATTTGATCAGCGGCAACGTGCCAAGGGTCATCATCGATATCAAGACCCGCGAACTCGACCCGGCCCTGTGGCAAGGCGATTACGAGAACGATCCGGTGTTTCGCGAAACGATCCAGAACTGGGTCAACCAGCTCTGGATCGAGAAGGATCAACGCATCGACGCCTTGCGCGCCGAACGCCACTGAATCAACTACCGGTGCCGGCACCCCAGATCCCGCCCAGGCTTTCCAGCAGCGAACCGCCGACGCCCTGCTGCCCCAGGTATTGCAAAAGCACCGGGGCAAACTGACCGATCATCCCGCTGTCCATGCCCAACGCGCTGAAAGCGTTGTTCAGATCGTTGGTGTTCTTCACATTGCCCAGCGCGTTTTCCAGACCGGCCGACTTGCCGGACGAGCCGAGCAAACCAGCGAGGGCACCCAGTTGACCGCCGCCGGAAAGCTTGTCGATACCCGGTACGCTTTTCGCCAATTCCGAATAGTCAGTCGAGCTCAACTGATTCTTGGCCAACCCCAGCATCGCCGCGGTGCCACCGACGGCTTGCTCGGGTTTGACGTTCAACTGCGAAGTCAGTGTGCCTAGCAGCGCGGCGGTTTCGTTCGTCGGTGCGGCGGCAGTGGCTGCATTACCGCCCTGCATGCTCGAGGCCGCTTTGGTCACATCATCCAGGCTGAAACCGGCGAAGACCGGGCTGGCCGCGAGGGTCATCAGCGAAGCCAGTACAAAACCGCGTGAAATCTTCATCCAGACATCCTCTAGCGCCATGAAAACCGCCCGTGAGGGGGCGGGGAAACTGCCGGTTTGACCGGGGTTTGGTGGGTGTTGTTCCTTGCTGAGGCAGGCATTTTTACGCCGTTCACGCACCTGTGGCGAGGGGTTCGTCCCCGTTTGGCGGGTAAGCCCTCGCGAAATCGCCAGACACGTTGTGTCTTACAGATCGAAATCGCAGCGTTTGGGGCCGCTGCGCAGCCCAACGGGAGCAAGCTCCCTCGCCACAGGCTTGATGTGAAACATAAACAAAAACGGCGACCCTTGGGTCGCCGTTTTGTATTGCTTGAAGGCTTACGCCGCGCTGAACAGTTTGTGCGGATCGATCACAAATTTCTTCGGCACGCCCGCATCGAACTCGCCATACCCGCGTGGCGCATCATCCAGGCTGATGACTTCCACGCCCACGATGTCGGCAATATGGATGCGGTCCCACATGATCGCCTGCATCAGCTGGCGGTTGTACTTCATCACAGGCGTCTGGCCAGTGTGGAAGCTGTGGGATTTGGCCCAGCCCAGGCCGAAGCGGATGCTCAGGCTGCCCATTTTTGCGGCGGCATCGACGGCACCTGGATCTTCGGTCACGTACAGGCCCGGGATACCGATTTTGCCGGCAACCCGCACAACACCCATCAGCGAGTTGAGCACGGTGGCCGGGGCCTCGTGTTTCACGCCGTCATGCCCGTGGCCGCGCGCTTCGAAGCCTACGGCGTCGACGGCGCAATCCACTTCTGGCTCGCCCAGCAACGCAGCGATTTGTTCGTGCAGCGGGGTGTCCAGGGACAGGTCGGCGATTTCGAAACCCTGCGCCTTGGCGTGTGCCAGGCGAACGGTGTTGACGTCGCCGATGATCACTACCGCAGCGCCCAACAGGCGAGCGGAAGCGGCAGCGGCCAGGCCAACCGGGCCGGCACCTGCGATGTACACGGTGCTGCCTGGGCCAACGCCGGCGGTGACTGCGCCGTGGTAACCGGTAGGCAAGATGTCGGAAAGGCAGGTCAGGTCGCGGATTTTTTCCATCGCGCGATCGCGATCAGGCAGTTTCAGCAGGTTGAAGTCGGCGTACGGCACCATCGCGTATTCGGCCTGGCCGCCGGTCCAGTCGCCCATGTCGACATAACCGTAAGCACCGCCCGGACGCGCCGGGTTAACGCTCAGGCAGACACCGGTGTGCATCTCTTTGCAGGAACGGCAGCGCCCGCAAGCCACGTTAAATGGAACGGATACCAGGTCGCCGATTTGCAGGTTTTCGACGTCGCTGCCCTTCTCGATCACTTCGCCAGTGATCTCGTGGCCCAGCACCAGACCGGTCTGAGCGGTGGTACGACCGCGCACCATGTGCTGGTCGGAACCACAGATGTTGGTGGAAACCACGCGCAGGATGACAGCGTGATTAATCTTCCTGCCGCGCGGATCCTGCATTTTCGGATAGTCGATTTTCTGTATTTCGACCTTGCCATTGCCGAGATACACCACACCACGATTGCCAGACATGCTTTCACCTCGCTGTTGTTTTTATGTAGCGGTCGCGTCGCCATGGAGCGGCGGCGCGTTGATTGCTCGGGTTATTGCCTGTGTCTTTTTGCGTTGTTTGTCAGGGCCTCTTCGCGGGCAAGCCTCGCTCCTACAGAGGTACTCGATCACTTGTAGGAGCGAGGCTTGCCCGCGAAAGCGATCTAAAGAACGACGGTGCGATTGGCGTTGAGGAACACGCGTCTTTCAATGTGATATCCAACCGCCCGCGCCAACGTCAGCCCCTCGATATCCCGCCCCTTGGCGATCAAGTCTTCCGGGTAATGACTGTGGTCCACGGCCTCTACGCCCTGGGCAATGATCGGGCCTTCGTCCAGGTCGTTGTTGATGTAGTGCGCCGTGGCGCCGACCAGTTTCACGCCCTTGTTGTAGGCCTGGTGATAAGGCTTGGCGCCCTTGAAACCCGGCAGCAGGGAGTGATGGATATTGATCGCCTTGCCGTCGAGTTTGCGGCACAGCTCCGGCGACAGGACTTGCATGTAGCGGGCAAGAATCACCAGTTCGGCGCCGGACTCTTCGATCACCTGCCAGACCTGACGCTCTTGCGACGGCTTGTCGTTCGGGTCCAGCGGGAAGTGGTAGTACGGAATCTGGTGCCAGTCTGCCAACGGCTTGAGGTCCGGGTGGTTGGAGACCACAGCGGCGACGTCCATCGACAATTGGCCGATGCGCTGGCGGTAGAGCAAATCGTTGAGGCAGTGATCGGCCTTCGAGACCATGATCACCACTTTTGGCCGGTAGTTCGGCTCGGTCAGCTCGAAGACCATGCCGAAGGCTTGACCGCGTTCCGCCAATCCAGCGCGGAAGGCTTGTTCGTCGAAGCCATCGGGCTGGCGGAATTCCACGCGAATGAAGAAACGGCCCGAAAGCCGATCATCGAAGGAATGGTGCTCGGTGACGTAGCAGCCCTGCTCGAACAAAAAGCGGGTCACCGCGTCCACGGTGCCGAGAACGCTTGGGCAGTCGGCGGTCAGAATCCATGTGTCTGGGGCGCGGCTCATAGTGCGGTGACTCCTGTTGTTATGGGCAACCGCTACGCGGTTGATCGCGGGCAAGCCTCGCGCCTACATTTGGAATACATTCCTCTGTAGGAGCGAGGCTTGCCCGCGAAGGCAATCTCAAGCCTGGACGCTAAGCCCGTACTCGGCCGCTGCATCCTGCAACCACAACCACCAGTAATCCGAGAAGCTGCGACGGATCAGCAGCTCCCAAGTGTCTTCGGCGGTGTGGCGGATCACCAGTTGCGACTTGGCGAACACGGTGCCAACGGCCTTGCCCACCGGGAAGCTGTTGGGGTGCACGTCGTAGCTGGTGGATTTCATCAGCACCTGACGCACGTTCGGGCCGCTCAGTTCGAGGAGCTGCTGGCCGCCGCTGACGTTGGTGATCGCGATGTGCAGATCGCCCAGCGCTTCGCGCAGTTTTTGCTCGGCGGCGAATTCTTCACCGGTAGGCACGATCAGCAGCCATTCATCCGGCCCCATCCATTGCAGGCTGGTTTCGCCTTTGACGACGACGGTCAACGCAGCCGGCAGCTCGATGCCGAGGGCCTTGTGCACACCGGCAGCGAAAGCCGCATCGTGGCCATCGCCACGAATGGTCAGGTGGCCGAGGAGTTTTTTCTCACGCACGATCACGCCGGCGCTTTTGCGGCCCTTGCCCACCAGGCTGGCGAGGTCGGCATGATGCAGCGACGACTCGGCCTTGGCCCCGGTGGTTGGGCGTTGTTGGTACACATTGGCTGCGGTCATAAAGCACCTGTTCCTGAATTCTGTATGTTCCGGCCTTCGTGGTGGCTGGTCTGGCGCCTTCGCGAGCAAGCCCGCTCCCACATTTAGACCGCGTTCCCCTGTGGGAGCGGGCTTGCTCGCGAATGGGCCGACGCGGTGTCATTGCCCATCCACAAGATCTAGGGCCACTAGATGTTCTGGCGATCACCCTTCGGATCGAAGAACACCGAAGAAACGATTTCCGCCTCGATCACGCTGCCATCCGCCAGCGGTGCGAACACCCGCTCACCGATGCGCTTCAAGCCGCCCTTCACTACGCCCATGGCAAACGAATAGCCGAGGGAGTTGTGCAAGTAGCTGGAAGTGACGTGACCGACCATCGTCATCGGAATCGTCTGCTTGGTGTTGAACACCAGTTGCGCGCCTTCCGGCAGCCATTTGGTCGGATCAATCGGCTTCAGGCCGACCAACTGTTTGCGCTGATCACGCACGCAGTCTTCGCGGTTCATGCCACGCTGGCCGATCCATGAGAACGGTTTGGTGCGACCGACACACCAGCCCATGTTCAGGTCGTCCGGGGTCATCGAGCCGTCGGTGTCTTGACCGACGATGATGAAGCCTTTCTCGGCCCGCAGAATGTGCATGGTTTCGGTGCCGTACGGGGTCAGGTTGTACTGCTTGCCGGCCTCGACGATTTTCTCGAGAACGCCCATCGCATAGTCGGCTTGCACGTTGACTTCGTACGACAGTTCACCGGTAAACGAAATCCGGAAAATCCGCGCCGGCACACCGCCGACCAGCGCTTCTTTCCAGGTCATGAACGGGAAGGCTTCGTTGCTCAGATCGGCGTCGGTCACTTCGCTGAGCAGCTTGCGGCTGTTCGGCCCGGACAGGGTCATGGTTGCCCAGTGATCCGTCACGGACGTGAAGTACACCTTCAAGTCTGGCCATTCGGTCTGATGGTAGATTTCCAGCCATTGCAGCACGCGTGCAGCGCCGCCGGTGGTGGTGGTCATCACGAAATGGTTGTCGGCGAGACAGGCAGTTACGCCGTCGTCGAAGACCATGCCGTCTTCTTTACACATCAGGCCGTAGCGGGCCTTGCCCACATCGAGCTTGGTCCAGGCGTTGGTGTAGATGCGGTTGAGGAACTCGCGGGTGTCCGGGCCCTGGATGTCGATCTTGCCCAGGGTCGAGGCGTCCAGCAGGCCGACGCTGTCGCGCACGGCTTTGCATTCGCGTTTTACGGCAGCGTGAATGTCTTCACCGTTTTTCGGGAAGTACCAAGGACGCTTCCACTGACCGACGTCTTCAAACTCGGCGCCGTTTTTCACGTGCCAGTGATGCAGCGCGGTGTGGCGGACAGGTTCGAAAATGTGCCCACAGTGACGGCCGGCCACGGCGCCGAAAGTTACCGGCGTGTAGTTCGGACGGAACATGGTGGTGCCCATCTGCGGGATGGTCACGTTCAGCGAGCGGGCAGCGATGGCCAGACCGTTGACGTTGCCGAGTTTGCCCTGGTCCGTACCGAAGCCCAGTGCGGTGTAGCGTTTGACGTGCTCGACCGACTCGAAGCCTTCGCGGGTCGCCAGTTCGATGGCGGCGGCGGTGACGTCGTTTTGCAGGTCGACGAATTGCTTCGGCCCGCGTGAGGTGCCTTTTTCGTGCGGCACCTGGAACAGCGCCAGGGTTGGCTCCTCGAGACGGCTCAAGGCTTTCGGCAACGTGCCTTCGACCACACTGAAACCGGCTTCGCTGGCTGCGCGAGCGCCGCCTTCAAAACCATCGGCCAACGAATCGCCAAGGCCATAGACGCCGTTGATGCCACCGACGCACACGCGTTTCTGCGGTGCTTCGCCCGGCACGAAACCGAGGATGTCTTCACGCCAGGTCGGCTTGCCACCCAAGTGCGAAGCCAAGTGAACCACCGGGCTGTAACCGCCGGAACTGGCGATCAAATCGCAATCGAGCCACTCGCCAGGACTGGTCACGGCGTGTGCTTTGACATCGATCGCGGCAACGCGAGCGGCGGTCACGTGCTTGCTGCCACGGGCCTCGATCACGGCGCTGCCGGTCAGGATGCGGATGCCTTTGGCGCGTGCTTCTTCAACCAGCGCACCACGCGGATTGCTGCGGGCGTCGGCGATGGCCACGACTTGCAGGCTGGCATCGAGCCAATCCAGCGCTACGCGGTAGGCGTGATCGTTGTTGGTCGACAGCACCAGTTTTTTGCCCGGTGCCACGCCGTAACGGCGAACGTAAGTCGACACAGCGCCGGCGAGCATGTTGCCCGGCACGTCGTTGTTGCCGTAGACCAATGGACGCTCGTGAGCGCCGGTCGCCAGAACTACACGCTTGGCGCGGACCCGGTGGATACGCTGACGCACCTGGCCAATCGGTGCGCGGTCGCCGAGGTGATCGGTCAGGCGCTCGTGAATGGTCAGGAAGTTATGGTCGTGGTAACCGTTGACCGTGGCGCGCGGCAACAGCAGCACGTCCGGGGTGTCTTTCAGTTCGGCGATGACGCTGGCGACCCATTCAGCGGCCGGTTTGCCGTCGAGGCTTTCGCGGGAGTCGAGCAGGCTGCCGCCGAACTCTTCCTGCTCATCGGCGAGAATTACACGAGCACCGCTGCGCGCAGCGGCCAATGCAGCGGCCAGGCCAGCAGGACCACCGCCGACGATCAGCACGTCGCAGTGCTGGTTCATGTAGTCGTAGGTGTCCGGATCGTTCTCGGTCGGCGAGCGGCCAAGTCCGGCAGCCTTACGAATGTACTTCTCGTAAGTCATCCAGAACGATTGTGGGTACATAAAGGTTTTGTAGTAGAAACCCGGCGGCATCAGCTTGCCGCCGACCTTGCCGAGAATCCCCATCATGTCGTTGTTCACGCTCGGCCAGCCATTGGTGCTGGTGGCGACCAGGCCTTGATACAGCGCTTGTTGCGTGGCGCGGACGTTCGGAATCTGGGTGGCTTCGGTCGCGCCGATCTGCAGCACGGCGTTCGGCTCTTCAGCACCTGCGGCAAAGATGCCGCGCGGGCGGGAATACTTGAAGCTGCGACCGATGATGTCGACACCGTTGGCCAGCAGGGCAGCGGCCAGCGAGTCACCTTCGAAGCCTTTGTAGACCTGGCCGTTGAAGGTGAAGCTCAGCACTTTGTTGCGGTCGATCCGTCCACCGTTGGACAGGCGATTGATCTGGCTCATACCTTCTCTCCCAGAGCCGTCGTGGCCGCTTTCGGGCTATCGGTCTTGTCGGTGAACTGCGGCTTGGTGCCGATCTTGTAGGTCTCGAGAATCTCGTAGGTCACGGTGTCGCGGGTGGCGTTGAAATACTGACGGCAACCGGCGACGTGATCCCACAACTCGTGGTGCAGACCGCGAGGGTTATCGCGGAAGAACATATAGTCGCCCCACTCCTCGTCGGTGCAGGTGTTCGGATCCAGTGGACGCGGGATGTGCGCCTGGCCGGATGCGTGGAATTCCTCTTCGGAGCGCAGTTCGCCGCAGTGAGGACAGAAGATATGCAACATGGGGATTTCTCCTGTTAGTGGGCAACCGCAGCAGCGCCGTGTTCATCGATCAACGCACCGTTGTGGAAACGGTCGATGGAGAAGGGTGCGGCCAGTGGGTGCATTTCACCCTTGGCCAGGCTTGCGGCAAACACGTTGCCCGAGCCAGGTGTTGCCTTGAAGCCGCCGGTGCCCCAACCGCAGTTGAAGAACATGTTCGGGACCGGGGTTTTCGAGATGATCGGGCAGGCATCCGGCGTGGTGTCGACGATGCCGCCCCACTGACGGTTCATGCGTACGCGGGACAGCACCGGGAACATCTCGACGATGGCCTGGATGGTGTGTTCGATCACCGGGTACGAACCACGCTGGCCGTAGCCGTTGTAGCCGTCGATACCGGCGCCGATCACCAGGTCGCCCTTGTCGGACTGGCTGATGTAACCGTGTACGGCGTTGGACATGATCACGCTGTCGATAATCGGCTTGATCGGCTCGGACACCAGCGCTTGCAGCGGGTGGGATTCGATCGGCAGACGGAAACCGGCGAGTTTGGCCATGTGCCCGGAGTTACCGGCGGTCACCACACCGACGCGCTTGGCGCCGATGAAGCCCTTGTTGGTTTCAACACCGATGCACACGCCGTTTTCCTTGCGGAAACCGATCACTTCGGTCTGTTGGATCAGGTCTACGCCCAGTGCGTCAGCAGCACGGGCAAAGCCCCAGGCCACGGCATCGTGACGGGCCACGCCGCCGCGACGCTGGACGGTTGCGCCCATCACCGGGTAGCGGGTGTTCTTGGAGCAGTCGAGGTACGGAATCTCGTCGGCAACCTGCTTGGCATCGAGCAGTTCGCCGTCCACGCCGTTGAGGCGGTTGGCGCTGACCCGACGCTCGGAATCACGGATGTCTTGCAGGGTGTGGCACAGGTTGTAAACGCCACGCTGGGAGAACATCACGTTGTAGTTCAGGTCCTGGGACAGGCCTTCCCACAATTTCATCGCGTGTTCGTACAGGTGCGCCGACTCGTCCCACAGGTAGTTGGAGCGAACGATGGTGGTGTTGCGCGCGGTGTTACCGCCGCCCAGCCAGCCTTTCTCGACCACGGCCACGTTGGTGATGCCGTGTTCCTTGGCCAGGTAGTAGGCGGTCGCCAGACCATGCCCGCCACCGCCGACGATGACCACGTCATAGACCTTTTTAGGGGTCGGCGTGCGCCACATTTTCTGCCAGTTTTCGTGATGGCTGAGGGAGTGTTTGAAGAGGCCGAAGCCTGAGTAGCGTTGCATAGTCATTTACTCCAAAACCGCGCTCAGCGATAAACCGGGAAGTCCGCGCACAGTGCCGACACTTGCTGGGCAACATTCGCTTCCACGTCGGCGTCGCCGAGGTTGTCGAGGATGTCGCAGATCCAGCCGGCCAGCGTGACGCACTGGGTAACCTTGAAGCCGCGGGTGGTCACCGCCGGGGTGCCGATGCGCAGGCCGGAGGTGACGAACGGCGACTGTGGATCGTTCGGGACAGCGTTCTTGTTCACGGTGATGTGGGCGCGACCGAGTGCTGCATCCGCCTCTTTGCCGGTAAGGCCCTGACGGATCAGGCTGACCAGGAACAGGTGGTTATCGGTGCCGCCGGACACTACATCGTAGCCGCGTTTGATAAACACGCCGGCCATGGCCTGGGCGTTGTCGATCACTTGTTGTTGGTAAGCCTTGAAGCTCGGCTCCAGCGCCTCCTTGAAGCACACCGCTTTACCCGCGATGACGTGCATCAGCGGGCCGCCCTGGGCACCCGGGAACACGGCGGCGTTGAGCTTTTTCTCGATTTCTTCGTTGGCCTTGGCCAGGATCAGGCCGCCACGCGGACCGCGCAGGGTCTTGTGAGTGGTGGTGGTGACCACATCGGCGTACGGCAGCGGATTCGGATACAGGCCGGCAGCAACCAGACCGGCAACGTGAGCCATGTCGACGAACAGCAGCGCACCGACCTTGTCGGCGATCTGACGGAAACGCGGGAAGTCGAGGGTCTTGGAGTAAGCCGAGAAGCCGGCGACGATCATCTTCGGCTTGCATTCGACCGCCAGACGCTCGACTTCGTCGTAGTCGATCAGCCCGGTCTTGGTGTCGATGCCGTACTGAACGGCGTTGTACAGCTTGCCCGAGGACGACACTTTGGCACCGTGGGTCAGGTGACCACCGTGGGCCAGGCTCATGCCGAGAATGGTGTCGCCAGGCTGGATCAGGGCCAGATACACGGCGCTGTTGGCCGAAGAACCGGAGTGCGGCTGAACGTTGGCGTAGTCGGCGCCGAACAGTTGCTTGGCGCGTTCGATGGCCAGGGCTTCAACCTTGTCGACGTGCTCGCAGCCACCGTAGTAGCGCTTGCCCGGATAACCTTCGGCGTATTTGTTGGTCAGGCCACTGCCTTGCGCTTCCATGACGCGTTTGCTGGTGTAGTTCTCTGACGCGATCAGCTCGATGTGATCTTCCTGGCGTTGCTCCTCGGCATTCATCGCCGCCAGCAGTGCATCGTCGTAACCCTGGATCTGGTCTTGCTTGCTGAACATCGCGTCTCTCCCAGCGGCATCTATGCGCCATTCGTCTCGGTAAGGCACCGGTGTTTCGACAGTGCCCTTTGATGCGATGGTATGACCGGCGCAGACAGGCCAAATGCCTACGGACGCCACGCAAAGGTGCGTTTACGACATGGCGCGAAATGGCTGACCGGACACGATCTCGAAACCAGCAGGGATCCCTTGTGGGAGCGGGCTTGCTCGCGAATGCGGTGTGCCAGTCGACAACAATGCTGAATGACACACCGCATTCGCGAGCAAGCCTGCTCCCACAGGGTTAGGCGGCGATATGCCGGACGAGTAACAGCAGGCAAAAATGCAGCGGATAGAGCGCATACGCCCAGCGCCGCATCGGCGGTGGCTTTAGGTGTCTGGCATGTCGCAACAAGACCAGCCCCAGCAATGGCGCAATCAGACAAGCGGCGATGCCAAGGATGGCGGCTCCATTACCGAACCGAGCGGAGTAAAACAGCACCTCCCATTGATTCGCCGCCAGGCACACCAGCCCCGGCAACACGCTGAAATACCAGGGCCGCGTGATCACCAGCAACATCACCAGCGGCAGCAGCACGCCGAAGAAACCGAACATCAGCCACTGCGCAAACAGCGCCGCCAGCACCAGGGCGCCAACCGCAAGCAGTCGCGATTGCAGGCTTCGATCCTGCCAGCCACGCGCGACCAACAACCCAAGCGCCAGTGTGGGCATCACGTTCAACGTGTCGGGATCAGGAATGAACAGCCGGTACGGAATTTCACTGATGGCGCTGAACAACAGCAACCAGCCCAGATAACGCCACTGGCCGTCGGTCGACACTGTCCGGGCGCGTGACAGATTTGCCGCCATCGCCAGGCAGAACCACGGGAACGCCAGTCGTCCCGGCACATACAGCAGATCAACGGAATAACCGACATATCGCAGGTGATCGAGCACCATGCTCAATAGCGCCAGCCACTTGAGCAGATCCAGTGCCCCATCCCTTTGCGTCATGTGCATAATTGCCCGTCTTCTTTGTATTTTTCTGTCAGACACAGCGCGTGTGTTCACCGGATGATCTTCGGTACAGTGCGCACCATCATTGACCACGAGGCGCTTCACCATAAGCGTCCCGACCACGGAAAGCAGGGCCATGACCGATAAGAGCCAACAATTCGCCAGCGACAACTATTCCGGTATCTGCCCTGAAGCCTGGGCTGCCATGGAACAGGCCAACCACGGCCACCAACGCGCTTACGGCGACGATGAATGGACCGCTCGCGCGTCCGATGATTTCCGCAAACTGTTTGAAACCGACTGCGAAGTGTTCTTCGCCTTCAACGGCACCGCGGCCAACTCGCTGGCGCTGTCGTCGCTGTGCCAGAGTTACCACAGCGTGATCTGCTCGGAAACCGCCCACGTCGAAACCGACGAATGCGGCGCACCGGAATTCTTCTCCAACGGTTCCAAGCTGCTGATTGCCCGCACCGAAAACGGCAAGCTGACCCCGGAATCGATCCGCGAAGTCGCCCTCAAGCGCCAGGACATCCACTACCCGAAACCTCGTGTGGTGACCCTGACCCAGGCGACCGAAGTCGGCAGCGTCTACACCCCGGAAGAAATCCGCGCCATCAGCGCCACCTGCAAAGAGCTGGGCCTGAACCTGCACATGGACGGCGCGCGCTTCTCCAACGCTTGCGCGTTCCTCGGCTGCTCGCCGGCAGACCTGACCTGGAAGGCCGGCGTCGACGTGCTGTGCTTCGGCGGCACGAAAAACGGCATGGCGGTGGGTGAAGCGATTCTGTTCTTCAACCACAAACTGGCCGAAGACTTCGACTACCGCTGCAAACAGGCCGGGCAACTCGCCTCGAAAATGCGCTTCCTCTCCGCGCCATGGGTCGGGATCCTGGAAAACGACGCCTGGCTCAAATACGCCCGCCACGCCAACCATTGCGCGCAGCTGCTCGCTGAGCTGGTGAGCGACATTCCAGGCGTGGAACTGATGTTCCCGGTGCAGGCCAACGGCGTGTTCCTGCAACTCTCGGAACCGGCCATCGCCGCACTGACGGCCAAGGGCTGGCGCTTCTACACCTTCATCGGCAACGGCGGCGCACGCTTCATGTGCTCGTGGGACACCGAAGAAGAACGCGTCCGGGAACTGGCGCGGGATATCCGCGAAGTCATGAGCGCCTGATCCTGCCCCTGTAGGAGCTGTCGAGAGAAACGAGGCTGCGATCTTTTGATCTTGCTTTAAAAACAAAATCAAAAGATCGCAGCCTCGTTTCACTCGACAGCTCCTACACGTCTACAGTGTGTGTCGAGCCTCCGCTCAGAAAACAATAATCAGGAGCGCACGCATGTCACTGAAAGGAAAAACCCTGTTTATCACCGGCGCCAGCCGTGGGATTGGTCGTGAGATCGCGCTGCGGGCCGCGCGGGACGGGGCCAATATTGTGATTGCCGCGAAAAGCGCTGCGCCCCACCCCAAATTGCCGGGGACGATTTTCAGCGTGGCGCAGGAAGTTGAAGCGGCGGGCGGCAAGGCGCTGGCTTTGCAGGTGGATGTGCGCGATGAGGTCGCGGTGCGTGACGCACTGGCCCAGGCCAACGAACATTTCGGCGGTATCGATGCGCTGATCAACAATGCCGGGGCGATCAAGTTGACCGGGGTGCAACACATTGAGCTCAAGCGCTTCGACCTGATGCATCAGATCAACACCCGCGCCGTATTGCTGTGCAGCCAGGCTGCGCTGCCTTACCTGAAGAAGAGCAGCGGCCACATCCTCAACCTGTCGCCACCCCTGAATCTGGCGAGCAAATGGTTCGCCCAGTACAGCCCCTATACCGTGACCAAATACGGCATGAGCATGCTGACGGTGGGCATGAGCGAGGAATTTGCCAGTTACGGTATCAGCGTCAACTCGCTGTGGCCGCAGACGATGATTGCCACGGCGGCCATCGAGTTTCAGCTGGGGTCACGGGAGTCGTTCAAGCATGCGCGCACGCCCGCGATCATGGCGGATGCGGCTCACGTCATTCTGGACAGCAGCGGTCGCCGCATTACCGGGCGGTTGCTGATTGATGAGGAGATTCTGCGGGAGCATGGCATGACCGAATTCGATCATTACCGCTTCGAGCCCGACTCAACCGACAAACTGATGCCGGACTTGTTTATCGATTGAGTCACCCACAACCCCTGTAGGAGCTGTCGAGTGAAACGAGGCTGTGATCTTTTGATCGTGATCTTTTAAAAGCAAGATCAAAAGATCGCAGCCTCGTTTCACTCGACAGCTCCTACAGGATTGCAGGATTGCAGGGTTATTGGGTAGCCGTTAGAACTCGATCCGCACGTCGCCCTTCGGCACGCTGCAGCACGACAGGATGTAGCCCTCGGCTTCGTCTTCCTCGGTAATCCCGCCGTTGTGGTCCATGTCGACCTCGCCCCCCAGCTTCAGAACTTTGCACGTGCCGCAAATACCCATCCCGCAGGCCTTCGGAATCAGCAGGCCGAGCTTGGCCGCCGCCGCATGCACGGTTTCACCCGGGGCCACGCGAATGCTCTTGCCGGAGGAGATAAATTCGACTTGATGCAGGTCCGCCAGATCGACTTCCGGCGCATCCGCAGCAATTTCGGCCTGCTCCACCGCATCCGCGCGGGCTTCCGGCGGTGTGGCACCGAACGATTCCTCGTGATAACGCGACATGTCGAAGCCGACCGCTTCGAGCATGCGCTTGACCGCGTTCATGTACGGCGTCGGGCCGCAGCAGAACACTTCGCGCTCCATGAAGTCTGGGGACATCAGTTCGAGCATCTTGTGGTTCAGGTAGCCGCGATAACCGGCCCACGGCTCGCCCAGACCATGCTTCTCGCAGATCAGGTGCAGGCTGAAGTTATCGATCCGCGACGCCATGTGTTCCAGCTCGCGATGGTAAATGATGTCTTTTGGCGAACGGGCGCTGTGGATAAACACCATGTCGACGTTGCCGTTGGTGTCGTAAAACCAACGCGCCATCGACATGACCGGCGTGATACCGACGCCGCCACTGAGGTACAAAACCTTCGGCGCGGTGAAGTCCATGGCGTTGAACAGCCCGACCGGCCCGTGCACCGCCAGCTCCTGGCCTTCATGCAGCGTGTCGTGCAACCAGTTCGACACCTTGCCGCCCGGCACACGTTTGATCGTTACCGAGAAGCTGTACGGCACCGACGGCGAGCTGGAAATGGTGTAGGAGCGCATGATCGGCACGCCTTCGATTTCCAGCTCCAGGGTGACGAACTGCCCCGGTTTAAAGAAGAACAGGATTGGCTGGTCAGCCATAAAGCAGAAGGTGCGCACATCCCAGGTTTCCTGGATGACTTTGACGCAACGGACGATGTGTCGACCGTTGGCCCAGGTCTGGGTGGTTACCGGATTCAGGAAGCTGTTGGACATGCTGTTCTCCACCGCCGATGGTCGGCCTTATGTTGGCGATTCTGCGTATAGCGCGAGCCACCCATTTACCTATCTGCGACATTCACATACTTATCGCGACCAGCCCCCAACTACCGGGGGTTGCGCGTCGGGAACAGATTGGGCCATGTCGCCCATGGATAAGGTTCTGGCGTGCGCCGGCCCCACACTCGCTCCACACAACGACAAATTCTTTACACCTTGCGTAGCAAACCTGATTAGCCACTTTTCGCCGGCCTCACAGAAAGGCCTTGAGGATCAAATCGATGGACGTCACCGCAAAAATCAGCCTGGGCGATCCGCTGGAACCCGCACGCAAGGCCACCGCGCAGATGCTGCAAGAGCGCGAGCGCACTTTCTCGCTGCCGCAGCCGTTTTACTCTGACGAGCGGCTGTTTGATATCGACATGCAGGAAATCTTCCAGAAAGAGTGGTTGATCGCCGGCATGGCCTGCGAAATCCCGACCAAGGGCAACTACCTGACCCTGCAAGTCGGCAAGAACCCGATCATCGTGATCCGCGGCGCCGAAGGCGTGATCCATGCGTTCCACAACGTCTGCCGTCACCGCGGTTCGCGGCTGTGCACCAGCGAAAAAGGCAAGGTTGCCAAGCTGGTCTGCCACTACCACCAGTGGACCTACGAGCTGGACGGTCGCCTGCTGTTCGCCGGCACCGAGATGGGCGCCGATTTCGACATGAAGCAGTACGGCCTCAAACCGGTGAACGTGAAGACCGCCGGCGGCTACATCTTCATCAGTCTGTCGGAGAATCCGCCAGCCATTGATGACTTCCTGTCGACGCTGAACCATTACATGGAACCGTACGACATGGAGAACACCAAGGTGGCGATTACCACCACCTTGATGGAAAAGGCCAACTGGAAACTGGTGCTGGAAAACAACCGCGAGTGCTACCACTGCAACGCGTCGCACCCGGAATTGTTGAAAACCCTGCTGGAATGGGACGACGTCACCGACCCGCGCGCCGACCAGGCCTTCAAGGACCACGTCGCCGCCTCCGCCGCTGCCTGGGAAGCCGAGAAGATTCCATACGCCCACGCCAGCTTCGGCCTGCGTAACCGCATCGTGCGCATGCCGCTGCTCAAGGGCACCGTGTCGATGACCCTGGACGGCAAACAGGGCTGCGCCAAACTCATGGGCCGCATCAAGAACCCGGACCTCGGTTCGATGCGCATCCTGCACCTGCCGCACTCGTGGAACCACTGCATGGGCGACCACATCATCGTCTTCACCGTGTGGCCGATCAGCGCTCAGGAAACCATGGTCACCACCAAGTGGATCGTCCACAAGGATGCGGTTGAAGGCGTGGACTACGACGTGGATCGCATGCGTCAGGTCTGGGACGCTACCAACGACCAGGACCGTCGCCTGGCCGAAGAGAACCAGCGCGGGATCAACTCCACGGCGTACCAGCCTGGGCCTTACTCCAAGACCTATGAGTTTGGCGTGGTGAATTTTGTGGACTGGTACAGCGAGCGTCTGCTGAACAACCTCGGTGCCGAGCCTGCGCCTTACCTCAAAGGCGTGCCGGTTCAAGGCTGACGTCAAAAGCTTCGCGAGCAAGCCCGCTCCCACATTAGATCGACGGCGTTCACAGACCTTGTGAACACCACGCTCAAGTGTGGGAGCGGGCTTGCTCGCGAAAGCGCCCTCCCCGACACAACATTTCTCTCTGCTTAACTCCCTCCTTTCATAACTGTACGAAATATGATCTATTCCGTTCAGGCCTATGCGCGACGTGGCTCCCAGCCTTCCGCAAACAACTTATCCACACCTCCACCCACAGCTAATGGGGACAAGTCTGTTTTTACGGAAAACTTTCGTCTCACAAAGTGAATAAAAACCGTGACTTATCCAGAAGCAGGGTTTTGAACAGCGATTGGCTGTTTTTTGATCGAAAGCCTGAAAGGCACGTTATACGTGGCGTACAGAGGATGGCGAACACCTTATCCACAGAAGCGCCAACAGACTTTGGGGGCAACTTTCACGGATCTGTGGAAAACCCGCGCAAACCACGGTAAATCAAGGTTTACGGCCAGTTTGTCGCGCCAAAACGCTGATTTGATCGTTTTTTGATCAAATACCGGATAAGCCCGGTTTATATAGCCTGTAGAGGACAGCAAACATCTTATCCACAGATGCGCTAACAGAGATTGGGGGCAAGTATTGGCGCGCGTACAAAGTTATCCTCTGGAAAAAGCGTGAAAAAACCGCAAGTTAGCCTGGTTGTTTTTTGTACGAAGGGTTGCAGGGCTTGTTTTGTATGGGGTGTAGCGAAGCGCGAACATGTTATCCACAGAAGCGCTAACAGGGATTGTGGGTAAAACCGATCAGCGCCTGTTGAAACACGACAAGCCAGCGTCAATGTCCAGATTGAGCTCATAGTCATCAAATGCGCGCCACCCGAACAAAATCGAAGGCACGTACCGCCCCGCCAGTAACGACGGCGGAATCGTAAAGCTCGGGTAGTGTTTATAAGTGACCGGCGCGGTATGACCCGAGAGATTCAACTCGCCCTGGAAGGTTTGGTAGTCAGGCTTGGCGGCGACGTGAACGGGAGCGCTGCCCGGCGCCGCGGACGTCAGGTAATCCACATTGCCGGTGTCGATAATCCCCAGGGTTGCCCGACGATCCAGCCGTGCGGCAATGGTCAATCGTTGATTGATGTCCATGCGCGTATAGGTGATCGGTGAATCGCATCGGGCGGGAGGTCGGGCGTTGAGCTCCAGGGTTTTCTTCGTGACTTTCAGGCGCCCCAACTTGCCGATCAGGTCCAGCCCCAAGAGGTTGTCCCGGTCGCTGACAAACACCAGCACATTCCTGAATTCGCTTGCGCCGATCTTCAACGACTTGAGGATCCCGAGTTTGGCCGACAGGTCGCGCTCACCGTAAAACGTGCTGTAACCATAGTGGGAGTCGGTTAACAGCTTGATCCCCATCTGCTTCGCGGTGACGGTATTGACCCGGGTTTGCGGGGCTCCGGTATCCAGAATGAAGCGTGACGAGACGCCGTTGGCCGCGGTGACATCGATATAGGGCAGCACTTCGTCAATCACGACATCGTCAGTGGTGTAGGGGTAAATCGCGAGGACTTCGCGGCGCCTGGTCCTTTCCACGGAAAAATCGGCGACCGTGCGCAAAGTCGCGATCGACTGGCTGCCGAACATGGAAAACAACACGTTGAGTTCAGGGTCGCTCGCGATGGCGCGGGCATGACGACGCTTGATCGCCAGGTAGTAATCGGGAAGCTGGTTGGCGGCTTTCAGCTCGAAGATTCGGGCAAGCACGGTCACTGAGCAATTGAGGTTGTCATCAGCCGCCAGCACCTTGTCGCACTGCTGCTGCATTTGCGCTAAAGAGGCTTTTCGTCCCGGTTCTGACGCCAGCCACTGGTAAAAATCCGGTTCTTTGCTGGTATCAGCCGTTGAAAACGTGGACACCGCCAACAACACCATCACGGCACAGATCAGACATGTCTCACGCCGACTGACCGCGTTCATGTTCAACCCATTGTTGAAAACGCGTTGTATGAATTAGCGCTGCTGCCACGTTGGGCCGCTCATAGAGAAATGTAGCTCACTAGGGCCGATACATCAGGTAGGCCTCCCCCGTGACCCGAATCATCGGGTGGGGCGTGATCTGGCAGGTGTCGACGATACGGAAGCCGTGGCGTTCGTAAAACCGCCGAGCGCCAGTGTTGGCGGCGTAGTCGATCAGGCTCAAGCCATTGAGCCCGAGCTGGTTGGCGCGGTCGTAGGCGTAGGCGAGGAATTGCTTGCCCAGGCCCAGGTTGCGCCAGCCTTCATGCAGCGCGAGGCTGGAGATGTAGAGGGTGTCGGGGATTTCCATCGTCGCGTAGGGCGCCAGGACCGGATCGGTCGTCGGCTCTGCCAGCGGATCGTGACGCATGACGTAGCTGTGCATCATGCCGATGACGTTGCCATCGGCTTCGGCAATCAGGCAGTTCTGCCAGGAGAAATCCACGTCGTCACGGGCGTAACGAACGGCGCCGACGTCCAGCAGATCCTGACCGGGTTGCGCCAGTTGGCTCCAGATATAATCAGCAGCTCCTTCCGATGTGATTTGAAACAGACGCGCAATCTCCCGCGCATCGGCGCGCACTGCCGAACGAAATTCAACGGCCATTGTTTCCCCGTAAATGTTGGTGACACGAACGTCCTGTGGGAGCGGGCTTGCTCCGGGCGGCGTTCCGACGAAGGCGGTGCATCAGTCAGCCTATGTACCGACTGACAGATTGCATTCGCGAGCAAGCCCGCTCCCACAGTGGATAGTGGTGAAATTGAATTAGCGGACCACGCCTTCTTCGATCAGTAACTTGAGAATGGCTTCGGCACCGGCCTGCGCCGTCACGCCTTTGAGCACTTGCCCACCCCCGCCACTGGCCTTGGCCGTTGCGGCTTTCATCCGGTCGGCGCCGCTCTTGGCCTTGATCACCTTCAAGCGTTTGGGCCGTGGCTTGGCCGGTTGCAGGGTGGCGACGGCCAGCAGCTCATCGTCGATCACTTCGACTTCATCGGCCTGCAGCACACCGCGCCGTGCCGGGCCGTAAGCGCTCTGCCGAGGCTTCGGTGCCGCGTTATCCACAGTGGCGAGAAACGGCAGGCGCACTTTCAAGCGACGACGTTGACCACGAGGCAACGCCTGCAGCACCAGCGCCGAACTGCCATCGATGGATTCCACCTGAGCCAGCCCGACCACCAGCGGCCAGCCGAGGCTTTCCGCCAGCAGGAACGGCAACATGCCCGAGCCTTCACCGGTTTCCGCCTGACTGCCGGTCAGTACGACCTGAGCCCCGGCGTCACGCAGATACGCGGTCAACGCCGGCAAGGCATCGGCGCCTTCCGGTTGTTCGAGCACATGCAGTTGTTCCAGGCCCATGCCCAGATAAGCGCGCAGCGCCGGTTCCGCAACATCGCCGGCATGCAGCACTTGCAAGTTATCCCCAGCGAGTTGCAGGCCCAGTTCCACCGCCCGCGCATCCTGCTCCGCGCGACGTGGCCGGCCGGAGGTCGGGTGGGCGCCGATGGACACCAGGCTGATGATTTTCGTGCTCATAACCCTTTCCTTTCCTTAAGCCGCATCGCGCTTGGCTTCGTTGCGGTAAGCCTCTACCGCCGCGATCAAGGCTTGAAGAATCTCGGCGCTCTCGCCGATCACCGACAAGTCAGCCCGTTTGATCATGTCGCAGCCAGGGTCAAGGTTGATCGCCACCACCTTGTCGCAGGCGCCGATGCCTTGCAGGTGCTGGATCGCCCCGGAAATCCCCACCGCCACGTAAACCCGCGCGGTGACCCAGGTGCCGGATGCACCGACCTGACGGTCGCGGGCCATGAAGCCATCGTCCACCGCCACCCGGGAGGCGCCTTCGGTGGCGCCCAACGCTTCGGCGGTCCTGTGGAAAAGTCCCCAGTCCTTGACGCCGTTACCGCCGGAGAAGATGAACTCGGCTTCGGCCATCGGAATCGCCGCCGGATCGACCGCCACTGCACCCAAATCTTCGATGCGCGACAAGCTGCGCGCGACGGCTGTGGATAACTCCACCGGCAAGGCTTCGTGACGGGTTTCGCTCACCGGTTCGGCGCATTCGACGGCGGCCAGAATCAAGCGAGCAACCGGGCGCGCAAGGTCTTGTAACCCAGCGCCGGCGCGGCCGATACAATCCTGATCCTTGACCTGCCAGACCCGCGTGGCCGGGCGTTCGCCCAGTGCGGCGGCAAAGCGCCGACCGAGTTCACCACCGCCGCTGCGGCTGTCCGGCAGCAACCAGTGACGCGGGCTGAACTGGTTATCCACAGCCCGCAGGCCCTGGACTCTTTGTTCCGGTGCATAACCGCTGAATTCCTCGCCTTCCAGGACCAGCAAGCGATCGACGCCCGCAGTGGCGAAAGCGTTTTCCTTGTGTTCGCCGAAAACCACGGCCAACACCGCGCCATCCTTGCCGGCCAGTTGATGCGCCAGACCGAGCAAGTCGCGGTCGTGGCTGCTCAAGCGGCCGCCGACCATGTCCGGCACCACGCTGATGTAAAACGCAGGTGCAGGCACTTGATGCAGCGGCAATTGCACTTCAACAGCTGCCGAACGTTTGGTCGCCCCGCCCTGTTGAGCACCGCTGCGGTCGATGCGCTTGATGCCGTTGGGGCCGATAAAACCGATGCCGTGCAGATTCTTGCGGATGACGCCGTTGGGGCCCATCCAACTGTGTTGTGCCGGTTGCATGGCCGCGTGAAGCGGGTGCAAGCGGTTACGGGCGATCCATTCAGCGCGAGGGTCGCGGCGGATAATGTCGCTCATCAGTGAGCCTCCGCAGGTTCACGTTGGGCCGGTGTGGTCGGCTTGCTTGGGGCGGCGTCTTCGAGCAACGCGTCGGCCACCAATTCGGCGATGTCCTTGATCAGCGGTCGCGGTTCGACCACGCCTTCGAGCATAGCGGTGCACTGTGGACAACCCACAGCCACCAGTTCGGCGCCGGTTTCGCGGATGTCTTCCATGCGCATGTCGGGGATCCGTTGCTTGCCCGGAATGTCGGTGATCGGCGCACCGCCGCCGCCGCCGCAGCAGCGCGAGCGGAAACCGGATCGTTGCATCTCTTTGACTTCAATGCCGAGGGCGCGCAGCACTTCACGCGGCGCCTCGTATTCGCCGTTGTAGCGGCCGAGGTAGCACGGATCGTGATAAGTCACGCTGCTGCCTTTGTGCTGGCCGAGGTTCAGGGCGCCAGCGCCGATGATTTCCGCCATGTAGGTGCTGTGGTGCTGCACGAGGTAGTTGCCGTCGAAGGCGCCGTACTCGTTTTTCAGCACATGGAAGCTGTGCGGGTCGCAGGTGACGATGCGGTTGAAGCTGTACTTGGCCAGGGTCTGGATGTTGCGTTTGGCCAACAGCTGGAAGGTGGCTTCGTCGCCCAGGCGTCGGGCCACGTCACCGCTGTCGCGTTCTTCCAGGCCCAGTACCGCGAAGTCGACCTTGGCCGCTTTCAGCACTTTGACGAACGCGCGCAAGGTGCGCTGGTTGCGCATGTCGAAGGCGCCGTCGCCGACCCAGAACAGCACGTCGACCGACTTCTTCTCGCTCATCAGATTGAGGTTCAAATCTGCCGCCCAGTTCATCCGTCCACCCGGCGCAAAGCCGCCCGGGTTGTCGGTGGCGATCAGGTTTTCCAGGACTTCGGCACCCTTGTTCGGGGTCGCGCCTTTTTCCAGGGTCAGATGGCGGCGCATGTCGACGATGGCATCGACGTGCTCGATCATCATCGGGCACTCCTCGACGCAGGCACGGCAAGTGGTGCAGGACCACAGGGTCTCGGCGTCGACCAGACCGTTGACGATTGGTTGATGAGGATTACCCGCGTGTTCACCAATCGCCTTGCCCGGATAGGGGCTGCCGGCGAACTTGGCGTCGGTGCCACCGGCCAGGCCGACGACCATGTCCTGAATCAGTTTTTTCGGGTTCAGCGGCTGGCCGGCGGCGAACGCCGGGCACGCAGCTTCGCATTTACCGCACTGGACGCAGGCGTCGAAGCCGAGCAGTTGGTTCCAGGTGAAATCCTTGGGTTTTTCCACGCCCAGTGGCGCAGTCGGATCGTTCAGGTCCAGCGGTTTCAAACCGGTGGAGCGGCCGCCGCCAAAGCGCTCGGCGCGACGGTGCCAAGCCAGGTGCAAGGCACCAGCGAAGGCGTGCTTCATCGGCCCGCCCCAGGTCATGCCGAAGAACAATTCCGAGACGCCCCACAGCACGCCGACGCCGAGGATCGCTGCCACCACCCAACCACCGAAATTTTCCGGAAGGATGCCGGCGACCGGCAGGGTCAACAGGAAGAAACTCGCCGAGAACGCCAACAGGCTTTTTGGCAGGCGCATCCACGGCCCTTTGGACAGGCGAGCCGGTGGGTTGCGACGACGCAGGTAAACGAAAATCGCGCCGACGAACATCACCACCGTCATCAACAGCAGTGCATAGCCGAGGATGCGGTTATGCAGGCCAAAACCGTGCACCAGAATCGCCAGCACAATGGACGCCACCGCACCACCAGCCGTGGCCACGTGGGTGTTGGCGATGTATTTGTCCCGCGCGACGACGTGGTGCAAGTCGACCATGTAGCGCTTGGGCATGGCGAACAGGCCGCCGATCAGGTCGACCTTGGAGGCTCGACCTCGGCGCCACATAGCCACCCGCCGCAACGCGCCCAGGACAGCAAGGCCCAGGGCTGCGAACAACAGGATTGGAAGAAGGGTGTTCAACATGGTGGAGCTCCCAAAGACCGCAGGGTCTTGCAGGCCAAACTACCTGGATGCCTTGCTCGATTCCCTGTAGGAGCGAGGCTTGCCCGCGAAGGCGATGGATCAGCCGACATCAATGTTGAATGTCAGGACGCCTTCGCGGGCAAGCCTCGCTCCTACAGGGGTTATCCACAAGCTCTTAGAAATCCTTGCACAACCGCAACGCGTCATAGATCGCCGCGTGGGTGTTGCGCTGCGCCACGCAGTCGCCGATGCGGAACAGCAAGTAGCCGTCGCCCGCCTGGCTCAGCGAAGGTTGCGGCTTGATTGCGAACAGGGCCTCGATGTCCATCTGGCCTTTGTTGCGCGAGCCTTCCTTCATGGCGTAGTAGATTTCTTCGTCCGGACGCACGCCGTTTTCGACGACGACCTGGTCCACCACCCGCTCCTCTTTGGCGCCGGTGTATTCGTTTTCCAGCACCGCCACCAGCTTGTCGCCTTCGCGGTAAACCTTCTCCAGCATCATGTCCCCGGTCATGATCACTTCTTTCGGGTACATGCTGCGGTAGTAAGTCGGGAACGAGGTGCCGCCAATCGCTACGCCTGGCTTGATGTCGTCGGTGACGATCTCGACCTGGCTGCCCTTGTCGGCGAGGAAGTCCGCAGTCGACATCCCGGTGAACTCGCAAATGGTGTCGTAGACCAGCACGTTCTTGCCCGGCGCAACCTTGCCGTCGAGGATGTCCCAGCTACTGACGACGAGGCCTTCAGCCGCACCCCAGTGCTCGTTCTGCTCCAGGAATGGATGACCGCCAACGGCGAGTACCACCACGTCCGGACGCAGGTCGAGAATGGTTGCCGCATCGGCCGCCACGCCCAGGCGCAGGTCGACTTTCAGACGTGCCAGTTCCAGCTGGAACCAGCGGGTGATACCGGCGATCTGGTCCCGTTGTGGGGCTTTCGACGCGGTGGTGATTTGCCCGCCGATGAATTCTTTCTTCTCGAACAGGGTCACGTCGTGGCCACGTTCGGCGGAGACGCGAGCGGCTTCCATCCCGGCAGGGCCGGCTCCGACAACAACTACCTTGCGCTTCACACCGGTCGACTTCTCGATGATGTGCGGCACCCCCATGTATTCACGGGACGTCGCGGCGTTCTGGATGCACAGCACGTCCAGACCTTGGTACTGACGGTCGATGCAATAGTTGGCGCCGACGCATTGTTTGATCTGGTCAACCTGGCCCATTTTGATCTTGGCGATCAGGTGCGGGTCGGCGATGTGGGCGCGGGTCATGCCGACCATGTCCACGTAACCGCCTTCCAGAATACGGGTCGCCTGATTCGGGTCCTTGATGTTCTGCGCGTGCAAAACCGGGGCCTTCACCACTTCCTTGATACCGGCGGCCAAGTGCAGGAATGGCTCCGGTGGATAACTCATGTTCGGGATAACGTTGGCCAGGGTGTTGTGGGTGTCGCAACCCGAGCCGACCACGCCGATGAAGTCGATCATGCCGGTGTCGTCGTAGTACTTGGCGATCTGCTTCATGTCTTCGTGAGACAAGCCATCCGGGTGGAACTCGTCACCGCACAGACGGATGCCGACGCAGAAATCGGGGCCGACTTCAGCCCGCACAGCCTTGATCACTTCCAGGCCGAAACGCATGCGGTTCTCGAAGCTGCCGCCCCATTCGTCGGTACGTTTGTTGACGCGCGGGCTCCAGAACTGGTCGATCATGTGCTGGTGCACGGCGGACAGCTCGACGCCGTCCAGGCCACCGGCCTTGGCTCGCGCGGCGGCGCTGGCGTAGTTGCCGATCACCCGCCAGATTTCTTCCGGCTCGATGGTTTTGCAGGTCGCGCGGTGCACCGGTTCACGGATGCCCGACGGCGACAGCAGGGTTGGCCAGTGCTCGCCGTCCCAGCGGGAACGACGGCCCATGTGGGTAATCTGGATCATGATCTTGGCGCCATGCTTGTGCATGGCATCGGCCAGGTTCTGGAAGTGCGGAATGATCCGGTCGTCGGCCAGGTTGACCGACTTCCACCAGCCTTGCGGGCTGTCGATGGCCACGCTGGAGGAACCGCCGCAAATCGCCAGGCCGATCCCGCCCTTGGCTTTCTCTTCGTAATACTTGACGTACCGGTCGGTGGTCATGCCGCCGTCGGTCGCGTAGACCTCGGCGTGCGCGGTGCTGAGCACGCGGTTGCGGATGGTCAGTTTGCCGATCTGGATCGGCTGGAACATTGCTTCGAAAGCCATGGCGGGTTCCTCGACTTACAACGGCTTGACGGTGAACAAACCGTCGTCGTGGCCTTCTTCGGAGCCACCGTAAACCTGTTCGGCAACGGTGCGGATCTTGCTGCCGCGGGCCTGCAGAATCTGGTCCATGGCACCGGCAAACCAGCCAGTGAACATGTAGTCGACCTTGCGCCCGACTTTGCCGTACACGTAGACGAACGCCGAGTGTTCGAGCTTGACGCTGGCGGTGCCTTTGTCGAGGTCGATGTCCTGGATCTTGAACAGGCCCCAGCCGCGTTGCGACAGACGCTTCATGTAGTGTTCGAACACTGCAACGCCTTCCAGGCCGTGGCATTCGGCTTCTTTTTCACACCAGTGCCAGGCGGATTTGTAGCCGGCCTTGTAGAGGATTTCGGCGTAGGCTTCGGCGCCCAAAACCTCTTCGATGCCCATGTGGTTGTTGACGAAGAAGTGACGCGGCACGTACAGCATTGGCAGGGCGTCGGAGGTCCAGACACCGGTTTCGCTGTCGACTTCGATTGGCAATTGCGGGGCGATCTTGGCCATGGAAACTTAACTCCAGAAAATTTTGGGTGTTGCCCCCGGCGCGGACGGCCGGGGGAAAAGATTCATCAGGTGCGGCGGCTTATTCGCCCCAAACGTCTTTCAAGACGTTGACCCAGTTCTCGCCCATGATCTTGCGGACCACGCGCTCGGAATGGCCGCGTTTGAGCAGGGTTTCGGTCAGGTTCGGGAACTCGCCGACGGTGCGGATGCCCAGCGGGTTGATGATCTTGCCGAAGCTGGTCAGGCGGCGGGCGTAGCCTTTGTCATGGGTCAGGTATTCGAAGAAGTCCTGGCCATGGCCCTGGGTGAAGTCGGTGCCGATGCCGATGGCGTCTTCGCCGACAATGTTCATGGTGTATTCGATGGCTTCGGCGTAATCGTCGATGGTCGAATCGATGCCCTTGGCCAGGAATGGCGCAAACATGGTCACGCCGACGAAACCGCCGTGGTCGGCGATGAACTTCAGTTCTTCATCGGACTTGTTGCGCGGGTGAATTTTCAGGCCCGACGGCAGGCAATGGGAGTAGCACACCGGTTTCTTCGATTCGAGGATGACTTCTTCGGAAGTCTTGGAGCCAACGTGGGACAGGTCGCACATGACGCCGACGCGGTTCATCTCGGCGACGATTTCACGACCGAAACCCGACAGGCCGCCATCGCGCTCGTAGCAACCGGTGCCCACCAGGTTCTGGGTGTTGTAGCACATCTGCACGATACCGACGCCCAGCTGCTTGAACACTTCGACATAGCCGATCTGGTCTTCAAACGCATGAGCATTCTGGAAACCGAAGAGGATGCCGGTCTTGCCCTGCTCCTTGGCTTTGCGAATGTCGGCGGTGGTGCGCACCGGAATTACCAGGTCGCTGTTCTCGCGGATCAGTTTCTGGCTGGCAGCGATATTGTTGACGGTGGCCTGGAAGCCCTCCCACACCGACACGGTGCAGTTGGCCGCGGTCAGACCGCCCTTGCGCATGTCTTCGAACAGCTCACGGTTCCACTTGGCAATAATCAGCCCGTCGATAACGATGCTGTCGGCGTGCAATTCGGCTGGGCTCATCAGGCTGTCCCCTATTAGCGATTCATGCGCCGAATCGTGTGCCGGCGCTTTGGGGCCAGCATATGCCTGAGGGACGGGGTAGCCGGGTGCAAAAACGACAGGGGGTTTGCCGAAAGCGTCAATCCGCGACAAAGGGTCGTTGATGGACGCAATCGCCCACCTGTTCAAGGGCCGCCGCTTGGGCCAGAATTCGCTGCATTACCGAATAGGCACTGAAAAATAGGGGCTGCGTCGCAATGAGAACGATCTTCCTGGCTTTGGCACTGATAGCGACCGGCGTACACGCGGCTGAAGAGGCCGACGACAACCCCTGTGACAAGGTCGAAAACGACGTCCAGACCCTGGAATGCTCCGCCTACAGCAGAACCACCGCCGAAGACCTGCTCAAAGACAACTACCAAAGCCTGAACGAGCGCATGCAAACCGCCTACGGCAAGAACCCGGCGCAACTGACCGACATCACCGCCAAGCTCAAAGCCGCGCAGCAGCAATGGCTGAAGACCCGGGATGCGGATTGCGCGGTTGAAGCGTTCCCGGCGACCAGCGGTAGCAAGGCGTTCACCATCGCGCAGAATGATTGCGTGGCGCGGATGAGTGATGAGCGGTCGGAGTTTTTGGAGTCGATTGGGCAGGAGTGAAGGCGAACGCCAGTCGTTTTGAGCTGTAAGCTGCACGCCATCAGCCAGTTAAGGAATTCACATGAAAATCTGCGGCATTGAAATCAAAGGCAGCGAAGCGATCATCGCCGTGGCCTCGCTGGACGGCCAGACGCTGAGCCACGTCGCCCTGGCCACCAAGAAAATCGCCCTCGACGATGACGACGAGGCCGCGAACGTCAAAGTGTTTGCCGCTCAGGTGGCGTCGTTTGTGCGTGAGAATTCCGTCGACAGGATCGCGATCAAGAAGCGCAGCAAGAAAGGTGAGTTTGCCGGCGGGCCGACCACGTTCAAGATCGAGGGCGTTTTTCAGTTGCTGGAGAGTTGCGAGGTGACATTGCTGTCACCGCAGACGATCAATGCGCAGAACAAGAAGTTTGATTTTGCACTGCCGGAGACGCTGAACAAGTATCAGCATGAGGCATACAAAGCGGCATGTTCCGCCCTGATGAAGAAGTAACGGCATACCACTTGTAGGAGCGAGGCTTGCCCGCGAAGAGGCCGGCACATTCAAAATTACAGTTGCCTGACACACCGCATTCGCGGGCAAGCCTCGCTCCTACAGGTACGGTTTCGCTCAGGCCTTCTGGGTTAGTCGGCGATCTTCCCGCGGACACCGCTCGAACCGTGCCCGATAACTGCGGGTGAAATACGACGGCGATTCAAACCCGCACGCAATGCTCACTTCCAGCACGCTCATGTCCGTCTGCCGCAGTAACTGCCGTGCCTTCTCCAGCCGTAATCGCAGATAGAAATTGCTCGGTGTGTCGTTCAGGTGCAACCGAAACAATCGCTCCAGCTGCCGCCGTGTCACCTTGATCGATTCCGCCAGTTCCAGCGTACTCAGGGGCGGCTCGCTGTGTTGTTCCATCTCGCCAATCACATGAACAAGTTTCTTGTTGCTGATGCCATACCGCGTGGCGACTTCCATGCGCTGGTGGTCTTTGCGCGGGCGGATGCGCCCGAGTACGAATTGTTCGCTGACCTGGATCGCCAGTTCCGGGCCGTGGGATTGGGCGATGAGGTCGAGCATCAGGTCGATGGACGCGGTGCCGCCGGCTGAGGTGATGCGGCGGCGATCGATCTCGAACAGCTCCTGGGTGACGCTGAGCTGTGGATAGGATTCCTTGAAAGCGTCGATGGCTTCCCAATGCAGGGTCAGGCGATGGCCCTCGAGCAGGCCGGCTTCGGCGAGGACGAAGCTGCCGGTGTCGATGGCGCCGAGGGTCACGCCTTCGTTGTCCAGGCGGCGCAGCCAGTGTTCCAGCGCGGGCGTGGCGAATTTCAACGGTTCGAAACCGGCGACCACCAACAGGGTTGCACCTTTCTTCAACGGTTCCAGCGCCGCGTCGGCGTTGACCGACATGCCATTACTGGCCAGAACCGCCCCACCATCGGCACTCAGCACGTGCCAGCGATACAACTCGCCGCGAAAGCGATTGGCGACCCGCAGCGGCTCGATCGCCGAGATGAACCCGATGGCCGAGAAACCCGGCATCAACATGAAGTAGAAATCCTGGGACATGGAGCGCACTCGATTGGCGGGTAACGTGAGGGCGGGTAGCGTGTGGACGTTGATACGCCACTTGCCGATAGCATTCAAGAGGTCAGGTCGCTGCAGTGCAAGAGCTGGTCGCCGTAGTGCGCTTTGACGGGCCTCAAGCTGCGTAACTTGGCATCACCGGCGCACGAAGACGCCCGGACCCACAATAACGAACTGCCGAGGAAACCTGAGATGAAACGACTGATCAGCAGCTGTGTTCTTGCACTCAGCGGTACCGCTTTCCTGAGCGCCAGTGTCATGGCGGCCGAACCTGCTTCATGCCAGAACGTGCGCATGGGCGTCGTGAACTGGACCGACGTGATCGCCACCAGCGCCATGACCCAAGTCCTGCTCGATGGCCTCGGCTACAACACCAAACAAACCAGTGCGTCCCAGCAAATTATCTTCGCCGGCATCCGCGACCAGCGCCTGGACTTGTTCCTGGGTTACTGGAACCCGCTGATGACCCAGACCATCACGCCTTTCGTCGACGCCAATCAGGTCAAGGTGCTTGAAGCGCCAAGCCTGAAAGACGCCCGCGCCACTCTCGCCGTACCGACCTACCTCGCCAACAAGGGTCTGAAAACCTTCGCCGACATCGCCAAGTTCGAAAAAGAACTGGGCGGCAAGATCTACGGCATCGAGCCAGGCTCGGGCGCCAACACCCAGATCAAGGCGATGATCGCCAAGAACCAGTTTGGCCTCGGCAAGTTCCAGCTGGTCGAATCCAGCGAGGCCGGCATGCTCGCGGCGGTGGATCGCGCCGTGCGCCGCAAGGAAGCCGTGGTGTTCTTCGGCTGGGCGCCACACCCGATGAACGTCAACGTGCAGATGACTTACCTTACCGGCAGCGAAGATGCTCTCGGCCCGAACGAAGGCATGGCCACGGTCTGGACCGTCACCGCGCCGAAATACGCCGAGCAATGCCCGAACATCGGCAAGTTGCTGAGCAACCTGACCTACACCGCCGAAGACGAGAGCCGGATGATGCAACCGCTGCTCGATCACAAAGACGCTTTCGAATCGGCCAAGCAATGGCTGAAAGATCACCCGCAAGACAAGCAACGCTGGCTCGAAGGCGTGACCACCTTCGATGGCAAACCGGCCGCTGACAATTTGAAACTGACCAGCAAATAAACCCCGATTGAACCACCGACTCGCAGCCCGACCGGGCTGCGAACGGAATCATCACGCCTGCAAGGAACCCGCCTCATGAACCACGACGTCATCATCACCTGCGCACTTACCGGTGCTGGCGACACGACCAGCAAGAGCCCGCACGTGCCGGTCACCCCGAAACAAATCGCCGCTGCCGCCGTCGAAGCCGCCAAGGCCGGCGCCACTGTCGTTCACTGCCACGTTCGCAACCCTGAAACCGGCAAGTTCAGCCGTGACGTGGCGCTGTACCGCGAAGTGATGGAGCGTATCCGCGAGGCCGACGTCGACATCATCGTCAACCTCACCGCCGGCATGGGCGGCGACCTGGAAATCGGCGCAGGCGAGAACCCGATGGAGTTCGGCCCGAACACTGACCTGGTCGGCCCGCTGACCCGTCTGGCGCACGTTGAAGAACTGCTGCCGGAAATCTGCACCCTCGATTGCGGCACCCTGAACTTCGGCGACGGCGACACCATTTACGTGTCCACCCCGGCGCAGCTGCGCGCTGGCGCCAAACGCATTCAAGAGCTGGGCGTGAAGGCCGAGCTGGAAATCTTCGACACCGGTCACCTGTGGTTTGCCAAACAGTTGATCAAGGAAGGCCTGCTCGACGACCCGCTGTTCCAGCTCTGCCTGGGCATCCCGTGGGGCGCACCGGCCGACACCACCACCATGAAAGCCATGGTCGACAACCTGCCGGCCAATGCCGTGTGGGCCGGGTTCGGCATCGGTCGCATGCAAATGCCGATGGCGGCGCAAGCAGTGCTGCTCGGCGGCAATGTGCGGGTCGGTCTGGAAGACAACATCTGGCTGGACAAGGGTGTGCTGGCGACCAACGGCCAACTGGTCGAACGCGCCTCGGAAATCCTCAGCCGCCTCGGCGCCCGTGTCCTGACCCCAGCGGAAGGCCGGGCAAAAATGGGCCTGACCAAGCGCGGTTAACTGCTGACAACTCTTTCCAACTGTGGGAGCGGGCTTGCTCGCGAAGAGGCCGTTACATCCGACATCTCTGTCGACTGAAACTCCGCTTTCGCGAGCAAGCCCGCTCCCACAGGGGATCACCGAATTCATTCAGGAAGTCGCCATGAGCTTTATCACTGATATCAAAACCTTCGCCGCACTGGGCAGCGGTGTCATCGGCAGCGGTTGGGTGTCCCGGGCCCTGGCCCACGGCCTCGACGTTGTCGCCTGGGACCCCGCGCCCGGTGCAGAAGCCGCGCTGCGCAAGCGAGTTGCCAACGCTTGGGGTGCGCTGGAGAAACAAGGCCTGGCGCCCGGCGCCTCGCAGGACCGGTTGCGCTTCGTCGCGACGATTGAAGAGTGCGTGCGCGACGCAGATTTCATTCAGGAAAGCGCCCCCGAGCGCCTCGATCTGAAACTGGAACTGCACAGCAAAATCAGCGCGGCAGCCAAGCCCAATGCCTTGATCGGCTCCAGCACTTCCGGCCTGTTGCCGAGCGAGTTTTACGAGAGCTCGACCCACCCGGAACGCTGCGTGGTCGGGCACCCGTTCAACCCGGTTTACTTGCTGCCATTGGTGGAAGTGGTCGGTGGCAAAAACACCGCGCCTGAAGCGGTTCAAGCGGCAATGAAAGTGTATGAATCCCTGGGCATGCGTCCGCTGCATGTGCGCAAGGAAGTGCCGGGGTTTATCGCCGACCGCTTGCTCGAAGCGCTGTGGCGCGAGGCGCTGCACCTGGTCAACGACGGTGTGGCGACTACTGGCGAGATCGACGATGCAATCCGCTTTGGTGCAGGTCTGCGCTGGTCATTCATGGGCACGTTCCTGACCTACACCCTGGCGGGTGGCGATGCGGGGATGCGCCACTTCATGGCGCAGTTCGGTCCGGCGTTGCAGTTGCCGTGGACTTACCTGCCAGCGCCGGAACTGACCGACAAGTTGATCGATGATGTGGTGGACGGGACCAGTGATCAGCTCGGCAAGCACAGCATTTCCGCGCTGGAGCGCTATCGTGATGATTGCTTGCTGGCAGTGCTCGAAGCGGTGAAGACCACCAAAGAGAAGCATGGGATGGCGTTCGCTGACTAAACACCCCACCCCCTTTAGGAGCGAGGCTTGCCCGCGAAGGCGATTTCCCTGCCGCAAGAGATCCGTCGAATGTACCGGCCTCTTCGCGGGCAAGCCTCGCTCCTACAGGCCTCAACCATTTCGGATGTGACGACATGCCCGCTCTAACCACCTACCAAACCAAAATCATCCCCGACTGGGTCGACTACAACGGCCACCTGCGCGATGCCTTCTACCTGCTGATTTTCAGCTACGCCACGGACGCGCTGATGGATCGCCTGGGCATGGACAGCAACAACCGCGAAGCCAGCGGCAATTCACTGTTCACCCTCGAACTGCACCTCAATTACCTGCACGAAGTGAAGCTCGACGCCGACGTTGAAGTGCGCACCCACATCATCGGCCACGACAGCAAACGCCTGCACCTCTATCACAGCCTGCATCTGGTCGGCGACGACAAGGAACTGGCGGGCAACGAACAAATGCTCCTGCACGTCGACCTCGCCGGCCCTCGCTCCGCACCGTTCAGCGAAGACACCCTGAGCAAGCTGCAAGCCATCGTCGCCGAGCAAACCGACCTGCCCGCCCCCGAGTACATTGGCCGAGTGATCGCATTACCCCCTAAAAAATAACAAGGAGATCGCCATTGAACACCGCCGCTTTTGCCGACTTCCGTACCTACCCGTTGATCAGCGCGTTGACCGCCGTGCAAACCCTGGCGGATCGCATTCAAGTGCAGTGGGCTGACGGCCGGGTCAGCCCGTTTCATCATCAATGGCTTCGCGACAACTGCCCGTGCCCGCAATGCGTCTACACCGTGACCCGCGAGCAAGTGCTGGAAATCGTCGACGTCGCAGAAGACTTGGCGCCGACAGCGGCAAACGTCGATGCCGAAGGTTGCCTCAGCGTCGAATGGCAGGACGGCCACCTCAGCCGCTTCGATCCGGGCTGGCTGCGGGCTCACGCCTATGACGATGAATCCCGCGCCGAACGCCGGGCCGGCAAGCCAAAATCCAGGTTGTGGAAAAGCGACTTGCAGCTGCCGGTATTCGACTACCAGGCGCTGATGAACGACAACGACGCCTTGCTGCGATGGCTGCTGGCGGTGCGCGATATCGGCCTGTCGCAAGTGCGTGGCGTGCCCACCGAACCCGGTTCGCTGAAGCTGATTGCCCAGCGCATTTCCTTCATCCGCGAGAGCAATTTCGGCGTGCTGTTCAACGTGCAATCCAAGGCCGATGCGGACAGCAATGCCTACACCGCGTTCAACCTGCCGCTGCACAGCGATTTGCCGACCCGAGAGTTGCAACCGGGGCTGCAATTTCTGCATTGCCTGGTCAATGACGCGGACGGTGGCGAGAGTATTTTTGTCGACGGCTTTGCCATCGCCCACGCGTTGCGGGAGGAAGATCCCGAGTCGTTCAAAGCGCTGTGTGAAATCCCCGTGGAGTTTCGCAACAAGGACCGCCACAGCGATTACCGTTGCCTGGCACCGATCATTGCCCTGGATGCGTTGGGGCAGGTATCGGAGATCCGCATGGCAAACTTTCTGCGCGGGCCGTTTGATGCGTCGATCGAAGACATGCCCACGCTATACCGGGCTTATCGACGGTTTATTGCGATGACCCGTGAAGCGCGGTTTCGGCTGATGACGCGGCTCAATCCCGGCGAGTTGTGGTGCTTCGACAACCGCCGCACCCTTCACGCCCGCAACGCTTTCGACCCCGCCAGCGGCGCCCGGCATTTTCAGGGTTGCTATGTCGATCGGGATGAATTGCTGTCGCGGATTTTGGTATTGCAACGGTAAACCGCGTCATCGTTCATCGCGGGCAAGCCTCGCTCCTACAGGGGATCGTATACCTCTGTAGGAGCGAGGCTTGCCCGCGAAAGCATCAGCCCAGACACCTACCCCCTCCCTGATTCACAGGCAAAAAAAACCCCGATCAAGCCGTGACAAGATCGGAGCTGAGGAGGGTACTGTTGAGGAGCCGTTGCGCGAGGGTGACCAAACCTTCGTGAAGCCAGCTGAATCCAGTGTGCCCACTCTCCCCTCTGGCAAGTTAGCCGAAAACGACCTGTTCATAGGTATCGCGGCCATTGCGACAAATCGTCCTTGCCGCCATTCCGTACCCCTACGAGAATCGAGCCACGACACCGTTCCCTGAAGAAGGATTGCGTCATGATGTACGCCGATTTGATTGACCAGGAAGACCTGTTGGGCCAGCTCAAGGCGTTGGGATTTGCCGTGCCTCCCGGTGCAACCGCCGAGCAGGCGTGCGAATGCGCGGTACGGGGTTTGAACAACGAACGGGCAACGGAACTGCGCACGATGGTCAAGCAGATGTACACCAGCAGCGCGACCATCCTGCCGGCGGTGCGCCAGGCCATCGACAGGCAATTGCTGCCCGCGCTTGCGGAGTATCAGCAGAGCCGTAGCGCCTGATAAATCGCCTTCGCGAGCAAGCCCGCTCCCACATTCGACCGCGTTCCCCTGAGAGAGCTCGGTCGAATGTGGGAGCGGGCTTGCTCGCGAATGGAGCGCCTCGGTCTAGAGCCTTACGCTAGCGAACGTCGACTCATTACGTGCCTGACTCAGCGCCGACAACGGCCCGGACAGCGGCGACAGCACCAGCGCTTGCGGCAGCGGCATCATCGCCACCTGTTGTGTGGTGTTGGAACCTACGCGTTCGTCACGCGGCGGAATGCCGAAGTATTCGCGGTAGCACTTGGAAAAGTGCGGCGTGGACACGAAGCCACACACCGACGCCACTTCGATGATCGACATCGGCGTTTGCTTGAGCAACTGCCGGGCACGGATCAGCCGTAGTTTCAGGTAGTAACGCGACGGCGAGCAGTGCAGGTATTTCTGGAACAGGCGCTCCAGCTGACGACGGGAAACGGCGACGTACACCGCCAGTTCGTCGAGGTCGATCGGCTCTTCCAGATTGGCTTCCATCAGCGCGACGATTTCCTGCAACTTCGGCTGGTTGGTGCCGAGCATGTGCTTGAGCGGCACGCGCTGGTGGTCCTGCTCGTTGCGGATGCGCTCGTAGACGAACATTTCCGAGATCGCAGCCGACAGTTCACGGCCATGATCGCGGCTGATCAGGTGCAGCATCATGTCCAGCGGCGCGGTGCCGCCGGAGCTGGTGAAACGGTTACGGTCGAGGGTGAACAGGCGAGTGCTCATGGCCACACGCGGAAACGCTTCCTGCATCGAGGCCAGGCATTCCCAGTGCACGCTGCAATCAAAACCGTCCAGCAGGCCGGCGCAGGCCAGGGCCCAGCTGCCGGTGCAGACCGCGCCGAGACGGCGGGACTGACGCGCCTGGCTTTGCAGCCACGACACGTGTTCGCGGGTAACGGTGCGCTGGATGCCGATGCCGCCGCAGACAATGATGGTGTCCATTGGAGGGGCTTTGTGCATGGAGCAATCGGGGGTGATCTGCAGGCCGTCACTGGCCCAGACCTGACCGCCGTCGACGGTGAGCGTAGTCCAGCGATACAGCTCGCGACCGGACAATTGGTTGGCCATGCGCAGGGGTTCTACTGCGGAGGCCAGAGAAATAAGCGTGAAATTGTCCAGCAGCAAAAAGCCGATGGATTGAGGCGCACGGTTCTGGGGTTGGGCCCCGGAGTTGAACGTCGTCATCGCGGTATCTCCTCACACAAAGCGGGTGATGGCCTCAGGCGGAGGCTCTTGTTATTGCCATCGTTCTCGCGTGGGAGACGGGCTTTGTAATGACAGAGCAATTGCCATGCCTAAAGTTGAATGGTCATTCAATAACTCCTGAAAACGACGTCGCGGCGTGTCTATATAAGCCGTGCCGCGAGTAGGGGTTATAAGTGCCATGATCGGCTGGAGGCGCTCTGCCTCGTTGGGCTTGAGCAAATCGGTAGCACTTGTGGGAACAGGGCTACGGCGACCTGATGGAGAGTGTCACCGCAAGCACAGGTGACAGGCGGTAATGGCCAGGTTGGATCCCTGATCCGGGTGGAGTCGCTTATCTGTAAGCGACGCGCTAAAAGGTGGCGCGTTTGGGATTATGTGTTCACTTAGCGCGCAGTTTTGACTGGTCTGGCGCCTTCGCGAGCAAGCCTCGCTCCTACAGGGATCGCGTGATTCTGTAGGAGCGAGGCTTGCCCGCGAACGGGGTCAACTCGGTTTCAACACTCAACCGCGCTAACCGCCAACCCACCCCGCGAAGTCTCTTTGTATTTGTCATGCATGTCCGCGCCGGTATCACGCATGGTGCGGATCACCCGATCCAGCGAGATAAAGTGCTGACCATCCCCGCGCAACGCCATCTGCGCCGCGTTGATCGCTTTCACCGCCGCAATCGCATTGCGCTCGATGCACGGCACTTGAACCAGCCCGCCCACCGGGTCGCAGGTCAGGCCGAGGTTATGTTCCAGACCGATTTCCGCCGCGTTGCACAGCTGCTCGGGCGTGGCGCCAAGGATCTCCGCCAACCCGGCCGCCGCCATCGCGCAGGCTGAACCGACTTCGCCCTGACAACCGACTTCCGCACCGGAAATCGAAGCGTTCTTCTTGCACAGAATCCCCACCGCCGCGGCACTGAGGAAATAGTCGACCACGTTGGCGTCTGTCACCGCCTCGCTGAACTTCATGAAGTAGTGCAACACCGCCGGAATGATCCCCGCCGCACCGTTGGTCGGTGCCGTGACCATGCGCCCGCCGGCAGCGTTCTCTTCGTTGACCGCCAGGGCGAACAGGTTGACCCATTCCATGGCGCTCAAGGTCGAGCCGATGACGTTGGGTTTGCCCAGTTCCTGCAAGCTGCGGTGCAACTTGGCCGCACGACGACGCACATTCAGCCCGCCGGGCAGGATGCCTTCGTGTTTCAGGCCCTGGTCGACGCAATCCTGCATGGCGCGCCAGAGCTTCATCAGGCCGCTGCGGATTTCATCCTCGCTGCGCCAGACCTTCTCGTTAGCCATCATCAATTCGGCGACGCGCAGGTTGTGCTGCTTGCAGAGGCTGAGCAGTTCGACAGCGCTGGAGAAGTCGTACGGCAACACGGTGCGATCCAGATCGACCACGCCGCTTGAAGCCTGGGCTTCGTCCACGACAAAACCGCCGCCGATGGAATAGTAGGTGTCGCGATGCAGCTCGCCGTTATCGCCTTCGGCAACCAGGGTCATGGCGTTGGGGTGGAAAGGCAGGTTTTCGTCGATCAGGCGCATGTCGCGAGCCCAGATAAACGGCACCGACAGTCGACCGTCGAGCAACAGCGTGTGGGTCTCGCGCAAGGTGGCGATACGGATGCCGATTTGCGACGGATCGATCGCATCCGGCCACTCGCCCATCAGGCCCATGATCACTGCGTTGTCGCTGCCGTGACCGATGCCGGTGGCCGACAGCGACCCATAAAGCTGAACTTCGACGCGCCGCACTTGTTCCAAAAGACCCTGCTCACGCAAACCTTGCACGAACAACGCGGCGGCCCGCATAGGCCCCACGGTGTGCGAACTGGAAGGGCCGATGCCGATTTTGAACAGGTCGAAAACACTGATAGCCATTACTGCCGAACTCCTGGATGTGCCAACTCCGGGCGCAAAAGCGCCCAGTGACGGAGCTGCTACGCTCAAGCTGCAATCCGCCGAGATGGCCGCATCATCAGGCTTTTGCCGTGTCGTTCGACGTCTCACACCGACGCACTCATGCTCACCAACGCCGCGGGCGTTTTACGCTGCGTTTTCGCCGTTTTTTTGCGGATCAGAGGGGTAAAGGGGGCTGAAAAAAGCTGTAAACGACGTCACCGACACTGGATGCGACCATCCCTGTACTGGTTACGACGCACCCTGTAGGCGTCAGATTTTCACTGGTACATGATCGTATCGACTCGATTGCAAGGCGCCGTGGTAGAGCTGTCTCCAAAACGCCATCCAACCGCAACCTATAAGTGCGGTGGTCCAGTCGGAACACTGCCAAAAAAAACACCAAGGAGTCCATCCATGAAAGGTTCCCCGTCGTTGTTGTTGGCCGCCATGCTGAGTCTGCCGTTACTGGCTCAAGCCGCAGAACCCGCTCAGTGCAGCACCGTAAACTTCTCCGATGTCGGCTGGACTGACATTACCGTCACCACCGCCACCACCAGCGTCGTTCTCGATGCCCTGGGCTACAAAACCAAAACCACGATGATTTCCGTTCCGGTGACCTACAAGTCCCTGGCCGACGGCAAGAACATGGACGTGTTCCTGGGTAACTGGATGCCGACCATGGAAAACGACATCAAGGCCTACCGCGATGCCGGCACCGTGGACACCCTGCGCGCCAACCTCGAAAACGCAAAATACACACTCGCCGTGCCCGAAGAGTTGTATAACAAGGGTCTGAAGGATTTCGCCGACATCGCCAAGTTCAAGAAAGAACTCGACGGCAAGATCTACGGCATCGAACCAGGCAACGACGGCAACCGCCTGATCCAGAGCATGATCGACAAGAACGCCTTCGGCTTGAAAGACGCCGGCTTCAAGGTGGTCGAGTCCAGCGAGGCAGGCATGCTCTCGCAAGTCGATCGCGCCCAGCGCCGCAACACCGCCGTGGTGTTCCTGGGCTGGGAACCGCACCCGATGAACACACGTTTCAAGATGAAGTACCTGACGGGCGGCGACGACTTTTTCGGCCCGAACTTCGGTCAGGCGACCATCTTCACCAACACCCGCAAGGGCTACGCGCAGGAATGCAGCAACGTGGGTCAGTTGCTGAAAAACCTGGTGTTCACCCTCGACATGGAAAGCACGCTGATGGGCAACGTCCTGGACGACAAAATGAAGCCTGACGCGGCCGCCAAGGCCTGGCTGAAAAAGAATCCACAGGTGCTCGATACCTGGCTCGCTGGCGTGACCACCATTGACGGTAAACCAGGCCTGGAGGCCGTGAAAGCCAAGCTCGCGCAGTAATCGCTTACGCCGGGCGAGCTTGCTCGCCCGGGCTGTTTATTTCCTTGCATGCGGACGTTCACTACCATGCTGATTGATCAGAAAATACCTCTAGGCCAGTACATCGCGGGCTTCGTTGAATGGTTGACGCAACACGGCGCCAACACCTTCGACGCAATCGCCGTGTCACTGGAAACGATGATCCACGGCGTGACTTTTGCGCTGACCTGGTTCAACCCGCTGGCATTGATCGGCCTCATCGCGCTACTGGCACACTTCATTCAACGAAAGTGGGGGCTGACCGTTTTTGTCATCGCCTCCTTCCTGCTGATCCTCAATCTGGGGTACTGGCAGGAAACCATGGAAACCCTTGCCCAGGTGTTGTTCGCCACCCTGGTCTGCGTGGTCATCGGCGTGCCGTTGGGCATCGTCGCCGCGCACAAACCGATGTTCTACACACTGATGCGGCCGGTGCTCGATCTGATGCAGACCGTGCCGACCTTCGTGTACCTCATTCCTACCCTGACCCTCTTCGGTCTGGGTGTGGTCCCGGGCCTGATCTCCACGGTAGTGTTCGCGATTGCCGCGCCTATCCGCCTGACCTACCTGGGTATCCGCGATGTTCCCGCAGAATTGATGGACGCCGGCAAAGCCTTCGGCTGCTCGCGCCGTCAACTGCTCGCACGCATCGAACTGCCCTACGCCATGCCAAGCATCGCGGCCGGTATCACCCAGTGCATCATGCTGTCGCTGTCGATGGTGGTGATCGCGGCACTGGTGGGCGCCGACGGCCTGGGCAAACCCGTGGTCAACGCACTGAACACTGCTGATATCGCCCTGGGCTTCGAAGCCGGCCTGGCGATCGTATTGCTGGCGATCATGCTCGACCGTATCTGCAAACAACCCGACGCTAAAGTAGGGGGTGACGCATGAGCATTATTCGCTTCGAAGACGTCGACGTAATCTTTTCCAAAGACCCGCGTGAAGCGCTCAAGCTTCTAGACCAGGGCATGACCCGCGACCAGATCCTGAAAAAGACCGGGCAGATTGTTGGCGTTGAAAAAGCCAGCCTGGACGTCGAAAAAGGTGAAATCTGCGTTTTGATGGGGTTGTCCGGCTCCGGTAAATCCAGCCTGCTGCGCTGCATCAACGGCCTCAACACCGTCAGTCGCGGCAAGCTGTTCGTCGAGCACGAAGGCCGGCAGATCGATATCGCTTCCTGCACCCCGGCAGAGCTGAAAATGATGCGCACCAAGCGCATTGCGATGGTGTTCCAGAAGTTCGCCCTGATGCCTTGGCTGACGGTGCGCGAGAACATCAGTTTCGGTCTGGAAATGCAGGGTCGCCCGGAAAAGGAACGACGCAAACTGGTGGACGACAAGCTTGAGCTGGTGGGCCTGACCCAGTGGCGCAACAAGAAGCCCGACGAACTCTCCGGCGGTATGCAGCAACGTGTGGGCCTGGCCCGTGCGCTGGCGATGGACGCCGACATTCTGCTGATGGACGAACCGTTCTCGGCACTCGACCCGCTGATCCGCCAAGGCCTGCAAGACGAACTGCTGGAGCTGCAAAGCAAGCTGAACAAAACCATCGTGTTCGTGAGCCACGACCTCGATGAAGCCCTGAAGCTCGGCAGCCGTATCGCGATCATGAAAGACGGTCGGATTGTACAGTACAGCAAGCCTGAAGAAATCGTGCTGAACCCGGCGGACGACTATGTGCGGACCTTCGTCGCGCACACCAATCCGCTGAACGTTCTGTGCGGTCGCAGCCTGATGCGCACCCTGGACAACTGCAAACGCATCAACGGTTCGGTGTGCCTCGATCCGGGCGGCGATTCGTGGCTGGACCTGGCCGAAGGCAACACCATCAAAGGCGCCCGCCAGAACGGTGCGAGCCTGGACCTGCAGAACTGGATTCCCGGGCAAGCAGTTGAGGGCCTGGGTCGTCGGCCAACGCTGGTGGACTCCAACATCGGCATGCGCGATGCGCTGCAGATTCGTTATCAGACGGGCAACAAGCTTGTGCTGCACGACAACAACAAGGTTGTCGGGATTCTGGGCGACAGCGAGCTGTATCACGCGCTGCTCGGCAAGAACCTGGGCTAAGACAGCAGACACAAAAACGCCGCGAGAGGATCGCGGCGTTTTTGTTTACGCGGATATCGGGTCATTCAGTGTTGCGGCGGATGGCCCCTTCGCGGGCAAGCCTCGCTCCTACAAGGACAACGCGAAACCTGTAGGAGCGAGGCTTGCCCGCGAAGAATGCAACGCGGTGCATCTGATGCACCGCGCCCTCAGCATTTAGCTATAAACCCGGCCAAGGAGTTGCCGATGGCTTTCAAACTGATCGAGCACGTCACGGGTGATCTGATCTTGAGTGAAGCCCATCAAGTCATAGTCCTGGCTGCCGTTGTGCAGGTACACCTCGGCGCGGTAATAACGCGCACGCGGTTCATCAGCACTTTCAGCCGAGACCGTGTCGCTCGCCGCCGCCAGATAGCCGTCCAGGCTCACTTCGTAGACAAAAGGGTTGCCCTCTTCCATCTCGATGCGCACGCCCATGCAGCGCTTGGATTTACCCAACAGCGTTTGCACTTCCAGGCCTTGACCGCGCAATTGCACCGCCGCCTCTTCCAGCGCCGGGCTGACTTGCTTGTCCATGAAACGCTGAACGATCGACTGGTTCGGTTGCAGGTCCAGCTGCGTCAGACGCTCACTGAAACCACGACGACCGCGCGCGGCGAGTTCCGCCTGCTCCTGTTCGATCTGCACGTCCTGGCGCATGGCCTTGTGCAAGCCGAACATGAAGAACACCAGCACCACCGAGAACGGCAGACCGGCCAGCACCACCATGGTTTGCATGGCTTCGAAGTTACCGGCGAACAGCAGGCCGATGGTCACCAGGGTGATCACCGCCGACCAGAAGATCCGCAGCCAGTGCGGGGCGTCTTCGTCGACGTTGCCGCCCTTGCAGGAAAGGTTGGCCATCATCACCGCGCCGGAATCCGCCGGGGTCAGGAACAGCACGAAACCGACGAAGATCGACACGCCGATCACGATTTTCGACGCCGGGTAATGCTCAAGCAGCTGGTAGATCGCCATCGACGGCTGTTCGAGCGCCGTCTTGCCGAGCTCCACCGCCCCATGGTTCATCACCAGGTCCAGGGCCGAGTTACCGAAGATCGACAGCCACGCCAGGGTGAAACCCAGCGGGATCAGCAGCACGCCAGCTACCAGTTCACGCACCGTGCGACCACGGGAAATACGCGCGATGAACATGCCCACGAATGGGGCCCAGGAAATCCACCACGCCCAGTAGAACAGGGTCCACAGGCCCAACCAGCGGTCAGACTTCTCACTGTCGCCTTCGTACACGTAGAGGTCGAAGGTCTTCAGCACCACACCGTTCAGGTAGTCGCCGACGTTCTGCACGAAACCGTTCAGCAGATGCAATGTCGGGCCGAACAGCAGCACGAAAATCAGCAGGCCGCTGAACAGCACGATGTTCAGGTTGGACAGACGACGAATGCCGTTTTCCACGCCGGACACGGCGGCGATGGTCGCCACGGTGCTCATGACGATGATCACGATCAGCAGGTTGGTGTTGCTGTGTTCCATGCCGAACAGGTTTTCCAGCCCCGACGACACTTGCAGCGAACCAATCCCCAGGTTCGTCACCAGACCCAGCAGGGTCACGAACATGCCGAAGCCGTCCACCGCGTGACCGGCCGCGCCTTTGACCCAACGCTCACCGACCAGCGGATACAGCGCCGAACGCAACGCCAGCGGTTGGTTATGACGGTAGGCAAAGTACGCAACGGCCAGGCCGACCAAGGCATAGATCGCCCAGCCATGCAGGCCCCAGTGCAGGAATGTCAGCTGCACCGCCTGACGCGCGGCCATGTTGCTGGCGGCCACGCCTTCCGGCGGATTGAAGTAGTGGTCCAGCGGCTCGGAAGCACCGAAATACAGCAACGAAATGCCGATACCCGACGAGAACAGCATCCCCGCCCAGGCGCCGTAGCTGAAGTCCGGAGTGTCGTCCTTGCTGCCGAGCTTGAGTTTGCCGTAGGACGAAAACGCCAGGCCAACGACGAATACCAGATAGGCGGCGATCACCACCATGTAGTACCAGCCGAAGCTGCGGGACAACCAGGCCTGGGCGATGCCGAGCAATCTGCCGGCCTCTTGCGGGGCGATGATCAGAATGGCGGTCAACAACAGAATCAACGCGGTAGAGGTGTAGAACACCCAACCGTTGACCGTCACCTTCTCGGGTGGGGTCTTTATAAGAGAGGCAGAACTCATGGCACAGATGCTCCAGGCAGTGCGAGAGAAGAACACAAGGCAACGCGTTACCCGACTAATCGGTTAGTTGGCAGCCGACCGACGGGTGATATAAAGACACCCCGAAAAAAGCCCGAAGCCCGGGAGCGCCAGTGCGCGTGGGTTTCGAGCGTTTTCGGATGTCGTTTTTCCGCCAACTACACGTAGGAAAAACCTGTAGGCAGCGACGATTTGTCGCAGATCTTATTCTTTGTTGATTGAACGTTCAATCAAAACAAAATAGACTGGCCTTCAATCCGATAGACGTTTGACGTCCATCGGAAGGCCTAAGGAGATGTGCAAGATGCCCAAGGTCGGTATGCAACCCATCCGCCGCCAGCAGTTGATCGAAGCCACATTGCAGGCCGTAGATCAGGTCGGAATGGGGGACGCCAGCATTGCGCTGATCGCCCGTTTGGCCGGTGTCTCGAATGGCATCATCAGTCACTATTTTCAGGACAAGAACGGCCTGATTGCTGCCACGGCGCAGTATCTGATGAGCGTCCTCAGCGAGAACGTCACCGCGCGCCGTCAGGCGCTGACAGATGACAGCCCACGGGCGCATCTGCAGGTGATCATCGAAGGCAACTTCGACGCCAGCCAGGTCAATGGCCCGGCAATGAAAACCTGGCTGGCCTTCTGGGCCACCAGCATGCACCACCCGTCTTTGCACAGGTTGCAGCGGATCAACGATCACCGCCTGTATTCCAACCTGTGCTGCCAGTTCCGCCGTGTACTGCCGCTGGATGATGCACGCAGCGCAGCACGAGGCCTGGCAGCCCTCATTGACGGTTTGTGGTTGCGCGGCGCGCTGTCGGGAGATGCTTTCGACACTGAGCAAGCGCACCGCATCGCTTACGAATACATGGATTTCCAATTGGCCAAGCAGGTGAGTTAGAGCACACATAACCGCTCAACCCCTGAACTGCTACTGATCGGTGTTGCCACACCTATATGGCTTCACCGCAGTGGTCAACGCCAACCACTTATGCACTTGCGAGGACTTTATGGCCCGTTTCGAACTGCAAAAACTCTACATCGATGGCGGCTACTCCGACGCCAGCAGCGACGCCACTTTCGAAGCCATCAACCCGGCTAACGGTGAAGTCCTCGCAAAAGTACAACGTGCGACCAAGGAAGACGTCGAACGCGCTGTGGTCAGTGCAGAAAAGGGCCAGAAAATCTGGGCCGCGATGACCGCCATGGAGCGTTCGCGCATCCTGCGTCGCGCCGTCGACATCCTGCGCGAGCGCAACGATGAACTGGCCGCCCTGGAAACCCTGGACACCGGCAAATCGTTCTCCGAAACCAAGTACGTCGACATCGTCACCGGCGCTGACGTGCTGGAATACTACGCAGGTCTGGTTCCGGCCATCGAAGGCGAGCAGATCCCGCTGCGCACCACGTCGTTCGTCTACACCCGTCGCGAGCCGCTGGGCGTCGTCGCCGGTATCGGCGCGTGGAACTACCCGATCCAGATCGCCCTGTGGAAATCCGCTCCTGCCCTGGCGGCCGGTAACGCGATGATCTTCAAGCCAAGCGAAGTCACTTCCCTGACCACGCTGAAACTGGCCGAGATCTACACCGAAGCAGGCCTGCCAGCCGGCGTGTTCAACGTACTGACCGGCAGCGGCCGTGAAGTCGGCACCTGGTTGACCGAGCACCCGCGCATCGAAAAAATCTCCTTCACCGGCGGCACCGACACCGGCAAGAAGGTCATGGCCAGCGCCTCCGCTTCGTCGCTCAAAGACGTGACCATGGAACTGGGCGGCAAATCCCCGCTGATCATCTTCGATGACGCCGACCTCGATCGCGCCGCCGACACCGCGATGATGGCCAACTTCTACAGCTCCGGTCAGGTCTGCACCAACGGCACTCGCGTGTTCGTACCGACTCACCTGAAAGCCGCTTTCGAAGCCAAGATCGCTGAGCGCGTTGCGCGCATCCGCATCGGCAACCCGGAAGACGAGAACACCAACTTCGGCCCGCTGGTCAGCTTCGCCCACATGGAAAGCGTGCTGGGCTACATCGCCAAAGGTAAGGAAGAAGGCGCTCGCGTGCTGTGCGGCGGCGGTCGTCTGACCGACGGCGAATTCGCCAAAGGCGCGTTCGTGGCACCGACTGTGTTCACCGACTGCACCGACGAGATGACCATCGTTCGCGAAGAAATCTTCGGCCCGGTCATGGCGATCCTGACTTACGACACCGAAGAAGAAGTGATCCGTCGTGCCAACGACACCGACTTCGGCCTGGCTGCCGGTATCGTCACCAAGGACCTGAACCGCGCTCACCGCGTGATTCATCAACTGGAAGCCGGTATCTGCTGGATCAACGCCTGGGGCGAATCCGACGCCAAGATGCCGGTCGGCGGCTACAAGCAGTCGGGCGTGGGCCGTGAGAACGGCATCAGCTCGCTGAACAACTTCACACGCATCAAATCGGTACAGGTCGAACTGGGCGATTACGCCTCGGTGTTCTAAGCGCGAGCCTTGAATTGCCCGCGAGGCCGTCTTCGCGGGCAAGCCTCGCTCCTACAGGATCGGGGTTTGCCGCAGATTTTGTGCACGACGCCGAACCTGTAGGAGCGAGGCTTGCCCGCGAATCGAGTGCGTAGCACTCGCGATGGCCATGACCTGACCACTTTCAAAGAGGGTGCATTCAATGTCCCAAGAATTCGATTACATCATCATCGGTGCCGGCTCGGCCGGTAACACCCTGGCGACCCGTCTGACTGAAGACGAAGGCGTCACCGTCCTGCTGCTCGAAGCAGGCGGCCCGGACTACCGTCTGGACTTCCGCACGCAAATGCCGGCCGCTTTGGCGTTCCCGCTGCAAGGTCGTCGCTACAACTGGGCCTACGAAACCGATCCAGAGCCACACATGGACGGTCGCCGGATGGAATGCGGTCGCGGCAAAGGCCTCGGCGGTTCATCGCTGATCAACGGCATGTGCTACATCCGCGGCAACGCGATGGACTACGACAACTGGGCCAAGCTTCCGGGTCTTGAAGACTGGGATTACCTGAACTGCCTGCCGTATTTCCGCAAGGCCGAAACCCGCGACATCGGCCCGAACGACTACCACGGTGGCGACGGTCCGGTCAGCGTGACCACGCCGAAAGCCGGTAACAACCCGCTGTTCCACGCGATGGTTGAGGCAGGCGTGCAAGCCGGTTACCCGCGCACCGAAGACTTGAACGGTTACCAGCAAGAAGGCTTCGGCCCGATGGACCGTACCGTGACGCCGAACGGTCGTCGCGCCAGCACCGCTCGCGGTTACCTGGACGTCGCCAAGAAGCGTTCGACCCTGACCATCGTCACCCACGCCCTGACCGACAAGATCCTGTTCGAAGGCAAGCGTGCCGTTGGCGTGCGTTACCTGATTGGCGCCGCTGAAGAGCGCGTTGAAGCCCGTGCCCGCAAAGAAGTGCTGCTGTGCTCCGGCGCCATCGCTTCGCCGCAGATTCTGCAACGCTCCGGTGTCGGCCCGGCCGAACTGCTGAACAAGCTCGACATCCCGGTGGTCCATGACCTGCCAGGCGTCGGCGAAAACCTGCAGGATCACCTCGAGTTGTACCTGCAATACGCTTGCACCCAACCGGTCTCGCTGTACCCGTCGCTGCTCTGGTACAACCAGCCGGCCATCGGTGCCGAATGGCTGTTCAACGGCACCGGCATCGGCGCCAGCAACCAGTTCGAGGCCGGCGGTTTCATCCGTACCCGCGAAGAATTTGATTGGCCGAACATCCAGTACCACTTCCTGCCGGTCGCGATTAACTACAACGGCAGCAACGGCGTGAAAGAGCACGGTTTCCAGGCGCACATGGGTTCCATGCGTTCGCCGAGCCGTGGTCGCATCCAGGCCAAGTCCAAGGATCCGCGCGAGTACCCAAGCATCCTGTTCAACTACATGGCCACCGAGCAGGACTGGCAGGAATTCCGCGACGGCATCCGCCTGACCCGTGAAATCATGCAACAGCCTGCACTGGACGCTTTCCGTGGCCGCGAAATCAGCCCGGGCATCGACGTGCAAACCGATGAGCAGCTCGACAAGTTCATCCGCGAGCACGCCGAAACCGCGTTCCACCCGTCCTGCTCGTGCAAGATGGGCACCGACGAAATGGCCGTGGTCGATGGCGAAGGTCGTGTGCACGGCATGCAAGCCCTGCGCGTGGTCGATGCTTCGATCATGCCGATCATCACCACCGGCAACCTGAACGCGCCAACGATCATGATCGCCGAGAAAATCGCCGACAAGATCCGTGGTCGCCAGCCATTGCCGCGTAGCACGGCTGATTACTTCGTGGCCGGCGATGCGCCGGTGCGTGGCAAGCCGTTGCGGGATGTGAGCCTTACCGCTCAGTAAGTCGTAACACCGCGGTGCTGCCTTCGCGAGCAAGCCCGCTCCCACATTGGATCTCAGGTGTGCACAAAGTTTGTGTTCACTGAAGATCCATTGTGGGAGCGGGCTTGCTCGCGAAGAGGCCCGACCCAACAACACATCTCTTTCTGACACACCCCGGCAATCCCTTCCTACACCGATCCAAGCTTGATCCTACCCCCCGCGCAGGCCTAATCTAGCGCCACGCAATCGTTTCACCCCCCCTTCGCAACACCGCTGCACCGCCACTCCAGACCAAGGAGGTTCCCGAATGTTCGATTTCCACCCCCAGCTCAAGCAGCGCTTCGCTGCCTTGCGCACGGGCGCTGAATTCTTTTCGCTGCGTTATGTGCGCGAGTCCGGCCAGTACCTGTCGGTGCGCAAGAATGTCGCCGAACCTCCAAGCCTGAGCCGTGACGAAGGCGCGATGCTGACCGTGCGCGTCAACGGCGTCGAAGCCTACGCCGCGACCAACGACCTGTCGCAACAAGGCCTGCAAGCCGCGCTGGAACGAGCCGAGCAACAAGCCCGTCGACTCAAGCCCCACGCGCTACTCGACCTGCGCGAGCAAGCCGTCTCCAGCGACCGCGCCGACTACTTTTCGCCAAACCTCGACCAGCCCTTCCCGTCCCTGAGCGATTGCTATCAACTGCTCGGCGCCGAATCCGCGTCCGTGCCCAAGGACGAGCGCCTGGTGAACTGGCAGGTGAGCATCGGCATCACCCACGTCGAGCAGATCTACCTCAACAGCGCCGGCGCGGAACTGCGTCAGGCCCAACGTTTCGTCTACCCTGGCCTCGACGTCACCGCCTACGACGGCAGCGACAGCCAGACCCGCAGCCTGGGCCGCGAGAACTTCGGACAGCAAGGCAGTGCCGACGTCATCAGCCGCTGCGGTCTGGTCGGTGCCGGCCCAAAAGTCGCCGATCAAGCGCTGCAATTGCTGCTGGCGCCGAACACCCCGCAAGGGCCGCGCGACCTGTTGCTGATGCCGGATCAGATGATGCTGCAGATCCACGAATCCATCGGTCACCCGCTGGAACTGGACCGCATCCTCGGCGACGAGCGCAATTACGCTGGCACCAGTTTCGTCAAGGCAGAAGACTTCGGTCATCTGCAATACGGCTCGAAACTGCTCAACGTGACCTTCGACCCGGACATCCCGGAACAGCTCGCCAGCTACGGCCATGACGACGACGGCACTGCCGCGAGCAAGCAATTCCTGATCAAAGAAGGCCTGCTGCTGCGTCCATTGGGCGGCGCGCTGTCGCAATTTCGTGCAGGCATGGATGGCGTCGCCAACAGCCGCGCCTGCGGCTGGAACCGTCCGCCAATCGACCGCATGGCCAACCTGAATATCGAGCCCGGCGATCAACCGCTGGCACAACTGATCGGCAACATCGAGCACGGCATCATGATGTCGACCAACCGCTCGTGGTCCATCGACGATGCGCGCAACAAATTCCAGTTCGGTTGCGAATGGGCGCAGTTGATCGAAAACGGCGAGCTTAAAGGCGTGGTGAAAAACCCTAACTACCGGGCGATTTCCGCGCACTTCTGGAAGAGCCTCAGCGCCGTCGGCGATGCCAGCACCTTCAAGGTCTTGGGCACGCCGAACTGCGGCAAGGGCGAACCGAATCAGGTGATCCGCGTCGGCCATGCCTCGCCGGCCTGCGTGTTCAGCAACGTCGATGTATTTGGGGGAGACGCCTGATGAGTACTTCAAACACTCAGGCCGAGTCGTTCAAGGCTTTGGTCAACTGGCTGCGCGATGCGATTCGCGAGCCGGAGCAATTCACCCTCAGCTACGCCGCCGAGTCGTCGGCCTTCGTGCGTTTCAATCACGCCAAGGTGCGTCAGGCCGGTCAGGTGCAACAAGCGAGCGTCGGTTTCAAACTGATCAACGAAGGCCGGCATGCCGACCTCAACATCACGCTGGCCGGTGACCCGGAAGTCGACCGTCAGCGGTTGGCCGAAGGCCTGCAACAGCTGCGCGAAACCTTGCCGCTGCTGCCCCAGGATCCGTACCTGCTGCTCAACCACAATGGCTGGCAGAGCAAAAACGTGCAGGCGCATCCGCTGCCGGACACCGAGCAGGTGGTGGCCGAAATCACTCAGGCGGCCGAGGGTCTGGATCTGGTGGGTTTCTACGCCGCCGGGCCGATCAGTCGTGGCTTCGCCAGTTCTTCGGGCGCGTTTGGCTGGCATCAGGCCAACAGCTTCAATTTCGATTTCAGCCTGTTCCATGACAATGGCCAAGCGGTAAAAGCCAGCTACGCCGGGCACGACTGGAGCAGCGAAGGGTTTGCCAAACGCTTTGCACAGGCGCGCGAGCAGTTGGCGTTCCTCGGCCGACCGCAACGCACTCTGGCGCCGGGTCAGTACCGCGCCTACCTGGCGCCGGCAGCGCTGGGGGAAATCATGGATATGCTGGGCTGGGGCGGTTTCTCGGCGCAGTCGATTGCCAGCAAACACAGTCCGCTGCAGAAGCTGTATGCGGGCGACAGTTCGTTCAGCGCGCTGGTGTCGGTCGATGAAAAAGTCAGTGGCTCATTGAGCCCGGCGTTTTCCGGCGAAGGTTATCCACGCAGCGATCTTGGCTTGATCGTCGAAGGCAAGGCGGGCGCGCAGATGGTCAGCTCGCGCAGCGCAGCCGAGTACGGCTTGACCGCCAACGGCGCCAGCGGCGGTGAAATGCCGAGTGCCGTGAACATGGCGGCCGGTACGTTGCCTGACGCAGAGATTCTCAAGCAACTGGGCACGGGCCTGTACATCAGCAACCTCTGGTACCTGAACTACTCGGACCAACCGGCAGCGCGCCTGACCGGCATGACGCGGTTTGCGACGTTCTGGGTCGAGAACGGCGAGATTCAGGCGCCGGTGAGCACCATGCGCTTTGATGACAGCGCTTACAGCTTGCTTGGTTCGCAGCTGGAAGCGTTGACCGAGGAGCGTGAGTTGATGCTGTCGGCCAGCACCTATAGCCAGCGGGCCACGGCCTCGGCGTTGTTGCCGGGTGCGCTCGTCAGCAAGCTGACCTTGACCCTATAAAAGCTTCGCGGGCAAGCCTCGCTCCTACGGGATCGGGGATTGCCGCAGGTTTCTCGGCCGATGCTGAACCTGTAGGAGCGCGGCTTGCCCGCGAAGAAAGTCACCACGGATTATCTGACGCACACTGACAAGAGGTCCCATGCCCAACCGCCCGCCTCTCGACGCTGTCACCGCCCGCTGGGTGCCGTGGGTCGTCGCCATCGCTTTCTTCATGCAATCCCTCGACGGGACCATCCTCAACACCGCCCTGCCCGCCATGGCCCGCGACCTGGCCGAAGATCCGCTGCGCATGCAGGGCGTGATCATTGCCTACATGCTCACCGTCGCCTTGCTGATCCCCGCCTCGGGCTGGATCGCCGACCGCTTCGGCACCAAGAAGATTTTCTTCGGCGCGATCCTGCTGTTCAGCCTCGGCTCGTTGCTCTGCGCCTTGTCCAGCACCTTGAGCATGCTGATCGGTGCCCGGGTGATTCAGGGCCTGGGCGGTGCGCTGATGCTGCCGGTCGGGCGACTGGTGGTGCTGCGCGCCTACCCGCGCTCGGAGCTGGTGCGGATCATGGGCTTCATCACCATTCCCGGCCTGCTCGGCCCGTTGATCGGCCCGACCATGGGCGGCTGGATGGTCGAATACCTGACCTGGCACTGGATCTTCCTGATCAACCTGCCGGTGGGCGCCATCGGTTGCTACGCCGTGTGGCGGTTCATCCCCGACCTGCGTGGCAGCGAACGCACGCGTTTCGACAGCCTCGGCTTCTTGCTGTTTGGCGCGGCGATGGTGCTGATCACCATCGCCATGGAAGGCCTCGGCGAACTGCACCTGCCGCACTTGCGCGTGATGTTGCTGCTGTTCGGCGGCATGGCCTGCCTGGCGGCGTATTGGTTGCGGGCCGGGCACATCGATAATCCGTTGTTTGCGCCGTCGTTGTTCAAGACCCGGACATTTGCCGTGGGCATCCTCGGCAACCTGTTCGCCCGACTTGGCAGCGGCGCCCTGCCGTTTCTCGTGCCGTTGCTGCTGCAAGTGGCGCTGGGTTATTCACCGTCCCAGGCCGGGATGAGCATGTTGCCGCTGGCGGCTGCGGCAATGGTCGCCAAGTCGGTGGCGCGCCCGCTGATTGAGCGTCTGGGCTATCGCATCGTGCTGACCGGCAACACGTTGGCGCTGGGGCTGATGCTCGCGAGTATGGGCCTGGTCAGCGAGCAGACGCCGTACTGGCTGCTGTTGGTGATGCTGTCGATTCTGGGGGCGATCAACTCCTTGCAGTTCACCGCCATGAACACCGTGACCCTGATCGACCTCGACGACGCCAGCGCCAGCAGCGGCAACAGCCTGCTGTCGGTGGTTGCGCAATTGTCCCTGAGCCTCGGCGTTGCCTGCGCCGGCGCCTTGCTCGGCGGCTTTACCGCAGAGATCGGCAACGACGGTGTGGACACGGTGCTGGGCGCGTTCCAGCTGACCTTTGTGACGGTCGGGATCATGGCGATGCTGGCCGCGACGATCTTCTCGCAGCTTTCAAAGGAAGACGGACGGCGCGTCAGAAGTCCGGAAGAACACATAGAACCTTAGTTTCCAGACGATAAGTGCCTGCGCTCGACCATGCTGCGTTGAAAACAGGCTCGCAATGCTCATTGGCTAAAGCCAACTCCGCTTGCTCGCCTGTTTTCGCCTTGCCTGGCCTTCGCTCGGCGACTTCTCGTCTGGAAACTACGGGCGAATGGCCACGGGACTGATACACTGCGCGACATTTTGTTTTGCAGGCCAGTCCCGTGACCACCATCGCCACCGCTTTTAATACTTTGCCGCTGTCCGCCGCCATGCTGGCTAACCTCGACTCCCTCGGTTATGCCCAGATGACGCCGATCCAGGCGCAAAGCTTGCCGGTGATCCTGAAAGGGATGGACCTGATCGCCCAGGCCAAGACCGGCAGCGGCAAGACCGCGGCCTTCGGTATCGGCCTGCTGAACCCGATCAATCCGCGCTTCTTTGGTTGCCAGGCGCTGGTCATCTGCCCGACGCGTGAGCTGGCCGACCAGGTCGCCAAGGAACTCCGTCGTCTGGCCCGCGCCGAAGACAACATCAAGATCCTGACACTGTGCGGCGGCGTGTCCTTCGGCCCACAGATCGGCTCTCTGGAGCACGGCGCGCACATCATCGTCGGCACCCCGGGCCGCCTTCAGCAGCATTTGCGCAAAGGTTCGCTGGTGCTCCATGGCCTGAACACGCTGATCCTCGACGAAGCCGACCGCATGCTCGACATGGGCTTCTACGATTCCATCGAAGAAATCATCGCCCAGTGCCCGGAGCGTCGCCAGACCCTGCTGTTCTCCGCCACCTACCCGACGGGCATCAAGCAGTTGGCCGCGAAGTTCATGCGCAACCCTCAGATCGTGAAGGCCGAGGCGTTCCACGACGACACGCAGATCGAACAGCGTTTCTACGAGATTTCCCCGGAAGAGCGCATGGACGCCGTGGTCAAAGTCCTCGCACATCATCGTCCGGCGTCCTGCGTCGCCTTCTGCTTCACCAAGCAGCAGGTTCAGGAAACCGTCGACCACCTGACCTCCAAAGGCATCTCCGCCGTCGGCCTGCACGGCGATCTGGAACAGCGTGACCGTGACCAGGTACTGGCCATGTTCGCCAACCGCAGCACCTCGGTGCTGGTTGCCACCGACGTCGCCGCGCGCGGTCTGGACATCGATGCGCTGGACATGGTGATCAACGTCGAACTGGCCCGTGATTCGGAAATCCACATCCACCGTGTCGGCCGTACCGGTCGTGCGGGCGAGAAAGGGATTGCGATCAGCCTGGTCGCACCGTCCGAAGCCCACCGCGCCCAAGCCATCGAGCTACTGCAGAACTCGCCGTTGAGCTGGGATCAGCTGGAAAACCTCAAGTCCCAGGGCGGCGCACCGCTGCTGCCGGTGATGAGCACGCTGGTCATCGGCGCCGGCCGTAAAGACAAGGTTCGTCCGGGCGACATTCTGGGTGCACTCACGGGCGATGCCGGTATTCCGGGCGCTCAGGTCGGCAAGATCGCGATTTTCGACTTCCAGGCCTATGTGGCCGTGGAACGCGGGATCGCCAAGCAAGCCTTGCAGCGCCTGAACGACGGCAAGATCAAAGGCCGTTCGCTGCGCGTGCGTATCCTGTAAGAACACCGCTGCCCCCCGTAGGAGCGAGGCTTGCCCGCGAAGGGGACCGCGAGGCCGCCAAAAGCTTCGCGGGCAAGCCTCGCTCCTACAGGGATCGGGGTAAACCCTGAGATTTGTGTGAGGACACCGTTTTGCGCTCTACCGAAGTCGTGATCATTGGCGCTGGCGCCGCAGGGTTGATGTGTGCGCTGACCGCCGCCGGGCGTGGGCGCAAGGTGATGTTGCTCGACCATGCGAACAAGGCCGGCAAGAAAATCCTGATGTCGGGCGGTGGCCGCTGCAATTTCACCAACATGTACACCGAACCGGGCAATTTTCTCTCGCAAAACGAACACTTCTGCAAATCCGCACTGGCGCGCTACACCCAGTGGGATTTCATCGGCATGGTCGCCAAGCATGGCGTGCCGTACCACGAGAAGAAACTCGGCCAGTTGTTCTGCGATAACAAATCCAGCGACATCCTCGAGATGCTACTCAATGAGTGCGATCAGGTCGGCGTGAGCCTGCACCTGGACACCTCGATCCAGACCATCGAGAAGCTCGAAAGCGGTTACTTGCTCGACACCACGCTGGGCCAGATCACCTGTGAATCCCTGGTGATCGCCACCGGCGGTCTGTCGATCCCGACCCTGGGCGCCACCGGTTTTGGTTATCAAGTGGCCAAGCAGTTCGGCCACGACTTGCTGCCGACCCGCGCCGGCCTTGTGCCGTTCACCATCACCGATCAGCTCAAGGAATTGTGCACCGAGCTGTCCGGCACCTCGGTGGATTGCCTGGTCAGCTGCAACGATCAGAGCTTTCGCGAAAACATCCTGTTCACCCACCGCGGCCTCAGCGGTCCGGCGATTTTGCAGATTTCCTCGTTCTGGGAATCCGGCGACACCGTCGAGATCAACCTGATGCCGGACCACGACGTGCCGAGCTGGCTGCAACAACAGCAAGCCGACCGCCCGAACAGCGAGTTGAAAACCCTGCTCGGTGAAATCTTCACCAAGAAGATGGCCAACCTGCTGGCGGACAACTGGTTCGTCTCCAAGCCGATGAAGCAATACACCCACGCGGAAATCGCCGACATCGGCGAAAAACTGGCGAGCTGGAAAGTGGTTCCTGCCGGCACTGAAGGCTATCGCACCGCTGAAGTAACCCTGGGCGGCGTGGATACACGGGAAGTGTCGTCCAAGACCATGGAATCGCTGAAAAGCCCTGGCTTGTACTTCATCGGCGAAGTCCTCGATGTCACCGGGCATCTGGGCGGTTTCAACTTCCAGTGGGCCTGGGCCTCGGGTTACGCGGCTGCACAATTTGCCTAACCCCGCTCCCTGTAGGAGCTGTCGAGTGAAACGAGGCTGCGATCTTTTGATCTTCGGCAATTTTGAAATTGCCAAAAAACAAGATCAAAAGATCGCAGCCTCGCTTCACTCGACAGCTCCTACAGGGGAATACATTTCAAGGTGATGTTCGCCAGGGAAGGAACAGATTTTGCTGTCAGATGTGATCGGCGCCATTGCGTCGGCGTCATTACTGGCTCAATTTAGCGGCATTGCCTCGGAAGGCCTTCGCACTTCATGTCATCGACCTCATTTCGTCAGTCTTTGCGCCGTCTCTGGGCGCTGGATAAATTCAGCTACAGCGTGCGGGTGTTCATCGCCCTGACCGGCAGCATGGCCGTCTGTTGGTATCAGGATGAAATGGGACTGCTGATCCCGTTGTTCCTCGGGATCATCGCCAGCGCCCTGGCCGAGACCGACGACAGTTGGCAGGGCCGCCTCAACGCGCTGGCCGTGACGCTGGTGTGTTTTCTGGTCGCGGCGCTGTCGGTCGAATTGCTGTTCCCTTATCCCGTCTTTTTCATCATCGCCTTCGCCCTCGCCGCCTTCTGCCTGACCATGCTCGGCGCCCTCGGCGAACGTTATGGCGCGATTGCCTCGGCGACGTTGATTCTGTCGGTCTATACCATGATCGGCGTGGACCAGCGCGGCGGCGCAGTCACCGATTTCTGGCACGAACCGGTGCTGCTGGTGGCCGGTGCGGCCTGGTACGGCTTGCTCTCGGTGCTGTGGCAGGCGATGTTTTCCAACCAGCCGGTGCAGCAGAGCCTGGCGCGGTTGTTCCGCGAGTTGGGTTATTACCTGAAACTCAAAGCATCGCTGTTCGAGCCGATCCGGCAGATGGACGTAGAAGCGCGCCGCCTGGAACTGGCCCAGCAAAACGGTCGGGTGGTGGCGGCACTCAACGCCGCCAAGGAAATCATCCTGCACCGGGTCGGCAACGGTCGGCCGGGCTCGAAAGTCAGCCGCTACCTCAAGCTGTATTTCCTCGCCCAGGACATCCACGAGCGCGCCAGCTCTTCGCACTACCCTTATAACGCACTGGCCGAGGCGTTCTTCCACAGCGACGTACTCTTCCGCTGTCAGCGCCTGCTGCGACAGCAAGGCAAGGCTTGCCGGGCGCTGGCGGAATCGATCCAGATGCGCCAGCCGTTCATCTATGACGCCAGCTTCGCCGAAGCATTGAGCGACCTGCACGCGTCCATCGAACACCTGCGCTTCCAGAGCAACCCGGCCTGGCGCGGCTTGCTGCGTTCCTTACGAGCCTTGGCCGCCAACCTCGGCACCCTCGACCGCTTGCTCAGCGACGCCAGCAACCCCGACGCCCTCGCCGACGCCACCGACAGCAGCCTGCTCGACCGCTCGCCGCGCAACCTCAAGGATGTGTGGATTCGCTTGCGCACGCAGCTGACGCCGACCTCGCTGCTGTTCCGTCATGCACTGCGCCTGCCCCTGGCGCTGAGCATCGGCTACGGCATGGTGCATTTGATTCACCCGTCGCAGGGTTACTGGATCATCCTTACCACGCTCTTCGTTTGCCAGCCGAACTACGGCGCCACTCGGCGCAAACTCGGCCAGCGGATCATCGGCACCGCGATTGGCCTGACGGTGGCGTGGGCGTTGTTCGATCTGTTTCCCAATCCGCTGGTCCAGTCGTGCTTCGCGATTGCTGCCGGCGTGGTGTTCTTTATCAACCGCACCACCCGTTACACCTTGGCCACGGCCGCGATCACCCTGATGGTGCTGTTCTGCTTCAATCAGGTCGGGGATGGTTACGGACTGTTCCTGCCGCGGCTGTTCGATACCTTGCTCGGCAGCCTGATCGCCGGGTTGGCGGTGTTCCTGTTCCTGCCGGACTGGCAGGGCCGACGCCTGAACAAAGTGCTGGCGAACACCCTGACCTGCAACAGCATTTACCTGCGCCAGATCATGCAGCAATACGCCGCCGGCAAAAGCGACGACCTCGCCTATCGCCTGGCCCGACGCAACGCGCACAACGCTGACGCGGCATTGTCGACGACCCTGGCCAACATGCTTATGGAGCCGGGGCATTTCCGTAAGGAAGCGGATGTCGGGTTTCGTTTCCTGGTGCTGTCGCACACCTTGCTCAGCTACTTGTCGGGCCTGGGTGCACACCGTGAAACCCAGCTACCGGCGGATGTGCGCGAGCATTTGATCGACGGCGCGGGCGTGAGCCTGGCGGCCAGCATCGACGAGATCGCCCAAGGGCTGGCGAGCAAACAGCCGATTGCGATTCAGAGCGATGCGGAAGAGGCGCTGGCCAATACGCTTGAGCAGATGCCGGATGAGATCGATGAAGGGCAGCGGCTGGTGCAGACGCAGTTGGCGTTGATTTGCCGGCAGTTGGGGCCGTTGCGGACGTTGGCGGCGCATCTGATCAAGGACACCAGCGAGGCCTGAGATCTGTGGTGGCTGGGCGGGCCTCTTCGCGGGCAAGCCCGCTCCCACAGGGGACCGCGATCAAATGTGGGAGCGGGCTTGCTCGCGAAGGGGCCATCCGCCTCACCACAAAAACCGACCATCACATCCCATGCTGCTTCATCAACCGCTCATAACTCCCATCAGCCTTCATCTCCGCAATCTCGCGATCGAAACTGGCGACGATCTGTTCATGCTGCGGATTTTTCAGGCTGACCAATATGTGCAGGCTGTTCTCACTCAACGCCTTGGGCAGGAACTCCACTGAATTACGCACCTTGGAAGATTCCCGAGCCAGGTAATAACGGGCGACGTATTCGTCTTCCAGCGTCAACTTGACCCGATCCGCCGCAACCATGCGCACGGCCATCGCGAAGTTATGCACAGGGACTTTCTGCAACGACACGTCTTCATCGAATTCCGATGAATAGGCATAACCGCGCACCACCGCAATCGGGTAAGTGTGCAATTGCTGCAAGTTGTTGTATTCGATGGGCGCGTCTTTGCGCTTGAGAAAGCGCACGCGATTGAGCAGATACTCGCCGGAGAACTGGCCCAGTTTTGTGCGTTCCTCGGTGTACCAGGCGTTGACCAGCACGTCGTAACGGCCCTCGCCCACCCCGAGCAACGCTCGCGCCCACGGCACTTGTTCAAAATCGCTGGCGTAACCGGCCCGGGCCAGCGCGGTGCTGACGATGTCCGTGGCCAGCCCGCCATTGACCAGCGTGGCGTCGGTAAAGGGTGGCCAGGCGTCGGCGACCAGACGCAGCCTTTCTGCTGCCGCGCTCTGTGTCAGCAACAGCAATCCAATCAAAGCAAACGCTCGATGCAATCGCGGCATGCTAGAAAATCCTTAGCGGGCGGGCTGCCCGGCGTATTTTTCTGCCAAAACTCCAAGAACCATGTACCGACACTCAGGTACTCAACATTAGCTCATTGGAGCCACTGCACAGCGCTTCATCGCAGATTACACAAAGAAGACAGCGCCGCGCGAAATGAATGGTGGCATTTTGGCCTTTGTCACAGATTTCTTCGCCATAAAGACATATACCGCCGGGACGCTTAGTATCGGAACGACGTTGCTCAAGGAAAGTGAAGATGACAATCGATTGGGTCTGCAAACACCACAGCGATCTGGGGAAAGAGCAGCTGTACGCCATTCTGCAGTTGCGCGCGGAAGTGTTCGTCGTCGAACAGAAATGCGCTTATCAGGATGTCGATGGCCAGGATCTGGAAGGTGACACCTGCCATTTGATGGCGTGGGACGGGGATCGGCTGGTGGCCTACCTGCGTTTGCTCGACCCGGAAACGCAGGGCGGCGACGTGGTGATCGGGCGCGTGATTATTGCCCCTGGCGCCCGCGGCACCGGGCTGGGACATGAGTTGATGGCCCAGGCATTGAAGCAGGCCGGGAAGCATTGGCCCGAAATGCCGATCTATCTCTCGGCGCAATCGCATTTGCAGGGGTATTACGGGCGGTACGGGTTTGTGGTGTCGGGAGAGGAGTTTCTGGAGGATGACATTCCGCATATCGGGATGCGTCGTTCCTGAGAGCCTCTTCGCGGGCAAGCCTCGCTCCTACAGGGATTTCACCGCACCTGTAGGCGCGAGGCTTGCCCTCGAAGGCGTCAGCTGCATCGCCACAAATCACGGGTATTCCAACACCGCTTTTATCTGCCGCAAATTGCGCTCGATCCACCCCCGATCAATCGCCCCCCACTCACGAATCCGATAGCGCCCCGCATGATTGCGCGCGCCCTCTTCCTGTTCGAACTCGCAAATGATGTCCAGGTCCGCCAACGCCGCAATCGTGTCCTGCGCCGTGCGCCGGGGCATGCCCGTCACGTCGGTCAGCGCCGGGACGCTGCTCGCCAACCCGCTGTCGATCAAGTACGCCACGTACAACCGGCGATAGAAACTGCTCTTGGTCTTGCTGACATCCATCCAGACACTCCCTTTACTGCATATCCCGCCACGTCAGGTACACCCGAAGATCAAACTCCACCTGGTGATACCCCGGCAACATGTGTTCGCAGAGTTTGTAGAACGCTTTGTTGTGATCCGATTCCTTAAAATGCGCCAACTCATGCACCACGATCATTTTCAGAAACTCGGAAGGCGCTTCCTTGAACAGCGAGGCCACGCGGATTTCTTTTTTCGACTTGAGCTTTCCGCCCTGCACCCGCGAGATCGTCGTGTGCAAACCGAGGGCGCGATGGGTCAGGTCGAGACGGTTGTCGAACAGCACCTTGTCGATGGCCGGCGCATTGCGCAGGTATTCCTGCTTGAGGTCCAGCGCGTAGGTGTACAGCGCCTTGTCGCTCTGCACCGCGTGTTTTTCCGGGTAGCGCTGGCTCAGGTAGTCGCCGAGCCGATCTTCGACGATCAACTGGCGCACCTGGTCTTGCAACGCAGCGGGATAGGCCTGGAGGTATTTCAACGCGGTCATCAGGGGCGGCAACACAATCACGGAAAAGGTCGCCAGTGTAGCGAATTCAGCCGGTCAGCGCGCTCCAGTCAAACGGCTCCACAAAGTCGCCAGCGTCCTCGGCCATCATCGGCCGCCCCACCAGAAAACCTTGTACGTACTGGCAACCATTGGCTTGCAGCCATTCATATTGCGAGACGGTTTCGACCCCTTCGGCAATCACCAGCATGCCGTATTGCTTGCACAGGTCGATCACATTGCGCACCAGTGCCGCATCCCGTGCGGACTCCGGCAATCGGGCGATCAGATGCCGATCAAGCTTGAGCGTGTCCAGCTCCAGGTCGCGCAGATGCGCCAGTGAGCACGGCCCGGAACCGAAATCATCCAGCGCTACCCGCACCCCGAGATTGCGCAGCAGGCGCAGGGTCTTGCGGGTTTCTTCGGGGTTTTGCATCAACGCTTCTTCCGTCACTTCGACTTCCAGATGACGCGGCTGCAAACCGTGACGTTCCAGCACCTGACGCAATTCAGTGACCAGATTGGGCATGCCGAACTGGGTGCTGCTCAAACTGACGCCCAGCACCAGATCCTCGGCGAACAAAGTTTCCCAGGCTTTGCGCTGGCCCGCCCCGCGGTGGTAAATCCAGCTGCCCAGACGACTGATCAGCCGCGCCTCTTCCAGCAATGGCAAAAACAGCCCCGGCGGTACGTCGCCGACGCTCGGGTGCTGCCAGCGCAGCAACGCTTCAAAGCCACGAATCTGCCCGCTGCCAATGGCCACCTGCGGCTGATACACGAGGTTGAAATCACGGTTCTCAATGGCGGCACGCACGCTTTCTTCGAGCATCAGCCGCGAGCGCGCCCGACCATTCATGTCGTGGTCGTAGAAACGATATTGTTGCCGGCCCGCACGCTTGGCTTCGTACATGGCGATGTCCGAGGCACGCAGCAAGCCATCGAGATTTGAGCCGCAATCCGGGTACGTGGCGATGCCGATGCTGGCGCCCAAGGCGATATCCAGGCCATCAATCTGCTGACAGATCGACACGCGCTCAATGAGCTTCTCGGCAATCTTCGCCGCTTGCTCCGGGAATTCCAGATCCAGCAGCGCCGTGAACTCGTCGCCGCCCATGCGCGCCAGAATGTCGAAGGGCCGCAGACAGGCTTTCAATTGCTCGGACACCCAGCGCAGCACCCGATCGCCGGCATCGTGACCGAGGGAATCGTTGACGCGCTTGAAGCCGTCGAGGTCCAGGTACAACAGCACCCAGGCACTGTCAGAGCGTTCGCCGCGCAGCAGCAGATTTTCAACCGTCTGATAAAAACCACGACGGTTGAGCAGCCCGGTCAGCGGATCCGTCACCGCCTGGAATTCCAGTTGCTGATGCAGATGGCGCACCACCGACATGTCCAGCACCGTCACCACCATCGCATGTTGCTCGCTGGGCAACGGCGCGCAAGACAGCGCCACCGGCACTTGCTGGCCGGGCGCCGTTCGCAGCAGCGCGTCGTGCAGTCGCAGGGTTTCGCCACGTTTGTAACCGGTGTAAAGGTCAGAATCCGCCCAGACCGGGATATGTGGCTTTTGCAGGAAATCCAGAAACTCTCTGCCTTGCAGGTCCTTCACCGTGGCGTTGAGCAACCGCGACATCGCCGGGTTGGCAAAGCGGATCAGGCCGTCCTCACCCACCACCAGGATGCCTTCGGCGGCGTTGTCCAGCACCGAGGCGTTAAACGCGCGAGCGACCTCCAGATCGCGGCTCAGGCGCTGCAACGCACGGCGATTGCGCTGATGCTCGAGCAACGCCTGGACTTTGGGCTTGAGGATTTGCGGGTCGAACGGCTTGAACAGGTAATCCACCGCGCCACTGGCATAGCCCTTGATCACGGCGTCCTGGGACTGTTCGTTGGCGGTGAGGAAAATAATCGGTGTGAGACGGGTTCGCTGACTGCCGCGCATCAGGCGTGCGACTTCGAAACCGTCCATGCCCGGCATCTGCACGTCCAGCAGCACCAGGTCGACGTCGTGTTCGAGTAAAAGACTGAGGGCTTCAAAACCGGACGCCGCAGTAATGACCTGCCAATCCTGGCGCTGGAGCAAGGCGCGCATGCTGATCAGGTTTTCAGGGTAATCATCGACAATTAAAAGGATCGAGCTGCCTTCGGCTGGCGTGGGTTGCGCGCATTCCATGCTGCTTCTCTTATTCGGGGCGTCAGGCCGGTTTCTCGTGAAAACCGGACAAATACTGAGACTTCACTCTAGACCGGGATCCACAAAAGCAGAAGCTGTCCGTGCGCCATCATTTAACCATCACGTACATTTGCCGACTAACGGTCGCTTCTACAGCCCCCTGAAACCGGGAAAGATGGCCTTTTAACAGGATTTTGACGCCATCCGTTTGTCATTTACTCATTAACAAATTGAACTTCTGCGCTTATAAGGATGGCCCCAAGGCGCGTGCCAGAGCTTCTGGAACGTGCGTGCAGTAAAAAAACGTGGAAGCTTTTGTCTATGATTGATCTCGCAACCTGGAACCTCAGTGTTCCTGTCGGCAACCCGCCTTACACCGTTGAAACCGCCAAACTGGTGAAAGGCTTCAAGGATCAATACTTCCACTCCGACACCGGCACTCTGTTTTTCTGGGCTCCGGTCACCGGTTCCAAAACTGAAAATGCAAAATACCCCCGCACCGAACTTCGCGAAACCTACAGCAACGGCACCCTGAAAAACTGGCTCTACCCGGACGCCGACAACTCCCTGCGCGCCACCCTCGCGGTCAACCAGGTACCAAGTTCAGGCAAAATCGTCATCGGCCAGATCCACGCCTATGAAAGCCAGAAACCCTTGGTGAAGCTCGAATACCAGTACAAGACCAGCACCTCTACCGGCAACATCGTCGCCAAGGTGCGCATGCACCCGGATGACGGCGAAGGTCGGGTCATCACCATCGCCACTGGGGTGAAACTTGACCGCGAGTTTTCCTACCTCATCCACCTGAGCCCTGGCGGTGCATTGGGCATCAGCGCGGCGGGTTATCAGTGGGACACCGACATCAGCAAGACCTGGCGCGACAAGCCGCTGTACTTCAAGGCTGGGGTTTATGTGCAGGACCACACCGGGTACAAGAGTGAAGGTGGGAAAGTGACGTTCAGCAAGCTGGATATTGATCACGATAAGTAACCCCCGCAGCCCGCAACCTCTGTAGCAGCTGACGAGCAGCGCGAGGCTGCGTCCGACTGCACAGCAGTCGCAAACCGGCTGACGCGTTTCTTCAGGAACAACGTGTTTACCGGATTGCGACCGCTTCGCGGCCGGACGCAGCCTCGCAGGCTCGACAGCTGCTACAGCGTCCTAAAAACGCGTAGGACGCCTCCGACCATGGTGAGGGGGTTTGCTCCCGCAGGGCTACGAAGTAGCCCAAAATCCTGCCACCCGATTCCCATAGACACACCACACCCCCGATTTACGGCGCCTGCGCCGCCGAACGATAGCGAGCTACCTCGCCACAATGCCCACCTGCACGTCCTACAGCCCGGTTGCGGCTACCCGAATCGCTGCCTAAAGTTGGCCTGTCGCTGACACCGTCGGCGATAGGGTTTCGCAGCCCTCGTGATACGTGTAGTAACCTAGCGCCTCGAAAAAGAGAGGTGCATCAGCACCCGTCCTCCTTTTCATGGTGGCTGTGTGTGGGAGACCTTCGGGTCTGCCGGGTTCCTCGTATCCCTGGTCTGCGAACCCGCACATAGCTACCACCCCAATCGTTTCGCAGCGAACGGTAGTAGCTCTTCTTTCAGATACGAGGAAGATTTACTAATGCCAATGAACAATCCGCCACGCCGCTTCACCCCAATGTCCCAATTCGCCACCGATTACCCCGTCCTGCTCATCGACAGCGACGCCCCGATCCGCGAACTGCACAACTGCCTCAGCGAACGCCTCAACGCCGTCCTCAAATATCTGAACCTCATGGCCTGCACCAGCCTGCCGGACTACGCTGAGAACGACATCAACACCGTCACCAACATCGCCCGGATCATGGTTCAGGACATTGCTGACGTGTTTGGAGTGATTGAGCAGCGTGGGTTTGACGTAACGAAAGCTCAATAGCCGATTCACAGACAGGCAATAAAAACCCGCAGCAATGCGGGTTTTATTAAGGATGATTAAACAAATCTGCCCACTTTCTAATTTTCGCACTGACCCAATATCGACTCTAATGTGCCAGTACTCTAGAAATCCACTTCTATACCGACCTCATTTCAAGGTGTATGGTTGAGTGGTCTCCAACGCCGTAATCCGACAATGTCCTCCCGTCCTCAAGCTGTTTGCCTTCATAAATCAATCTAATCTTATCAGGCGGAAATCCCTTTTTATCTTGTATCTTCGACTTTATATTCTCAATGGAGTCCGAGGAATCAGCGAACACATCAAATACCTCCCCACCATGAAGCTCGATGTGAATACACTCCACGCCAAACACCGTAGTCCGGGTCCCTTTTAGACTCAAAATATTCCGACGAAGAATATTCAGCTCATAGGGATTTTCCTCGGTAGAGATTGTAATCATTGACGCATCTACCGATCGAAGTATGCTGTTAAACTCTCGAAGCACATAGCTATTTAAATCTGAATCATAAACGTTAGCCTTCACATATATAGGCTTTCCAATAGTTGATTCTTCTATCCGCTGAGATATCGCATTACTCATAATATATAACCCTCTCACTCTTATAACGCGAGACTGAAAAAAAAGAAAAAGAAGAGGAACAAATCCATTTATCGACATATCCTCTCCATCTTCCCGCCATGCGATAAACGATAGGCTGTAGAACTCAAAAGCTCACCTGTAAAACATGACAGTTTTTAATACATTTTCGCGATAATTTGATAACCAAAGGAACCATACCTGGCGCCTTGCCCGCTGCACCTTTTTCTGGAACAAACGATTATTTCCTCCGAACGCAGTTAATCAGAGGCGCCCTTCAGCGCGGACAATTGACGGGGAGCCCACGATTCACAGATGAGATAGAACAAATCACTGGGACGCGAATATCGCATCGCACGCGAGGCCGGCCTGCGAAGTAAACCGAATGTAGGCACTAAAGGAGGACGATTAAATAAATTCCCCTTTTGTCATTCACTCACGAAAAAAGCGTCCAACAAAAAGTGACGGATCTATTGATCAAACAGATCCGCCAGCGACTAGCGCAACAAACGAAAAAACAGAGAAAAGATCAGACAATTATACTTGACCCACGCCACAATTTGATCCTTGATTATGCATCATGGATACCGGTAGGCGGGTGGATATATACATCTTTTGCAAGGCTCCAATCGGAATACGTCATATTGTCTAGTGTTTGTCGCACGCAAACCGGAATTACTTGATCTTTGAAGTTTTGGATAATCTGTTCGTACGTGACAAAGTCATACTTCCCCGTGCCGTCAGCGACGCCAGAACCAAGCTGTTCGCCTGTATGCGCTTTGTGTAAATACACTCTATACCCTTTAGAAGCTCGTCCAGATACAATGATCGCGCCCGGGCTACTTTTGACTAAGTCGATGGTTGCAGACATGATGTGTAATTCCCTTTCTGGTGGATTGAGACAGGTTTATTTAATAAAGCGAAAAAAGAAAAAAGGGGACAGATTTATTTATGGTCTCTATTCTTTTTTTGTTTTTCGTAGACAAGGCTAGCTCGATAAATGTAAACGGTCACCTGTAATAAATGACAGTCATCAATATCTTTTCGCTATAAAAATACAGTTTTTTCGAAAAAATATTGTCTAAAATTGAGGCAGATTTATTTAATCGATTGCCTACTACTATGCTTCACCCTTTACTACAAGTAAGCAGGAAGCTAAATGCCCAGAATGGCGTGTTGGAACAAAGAGGACAGATTTATTTATCCAGAGCATGGGAGCAGTCTGAAATGATCGCCCACAAAAAAACCCGCCTCTCGGCGGGTTTTTTATGCGACTAAAACGCTGAAAACTTAGTTAACCTTAGCGTTCAACTCACCCTTCAAATAACGCTGATACATCCCTTCCAGCGAGATCGGCTTGATCTTCGAAGCATTACCGGCAGTACCGAAAGCCTCATAACGAGCGATACACACATCACGCATCGCCGTCACAGTCGCGCCGAAGAATTTACGCGGGTCGAACTCGCTTGGGTTGGTGGCCATCAGGCGACGCATCGCACCGGTGGATGCCAGACGCAGGTCAGTGTCGATGTTGACCTTGCGCACGCCGTGCTTGATGCCTTCGACAATCTCTTCAACCGGAACGCCGTAGGTTTCTTTGATGTCGCCGCCGTACTGGTTGATGATCGCCAGCCAGTCTTGCGGAACCGAAGACGAACCGTGCATCACCAGGTGGGTGTTCGGAATGCGTTTGTGGATCTCTTTGATGCGGTCGATGGCCAGCACGTCGCCGGTAGGTGGCTTGGTGAACTTGTACGCGCCGTGGCTGGTGCCGATGGCGATGGCCAGGGCGTCGACCTGGGTGCGTTTGACGAAGTCAGCGGCTTCTTCCGGGTCGGTCAGCATTTGGCTGTGATCCAGAACGCCTTCGGCGCCGATGCCGTCTTCTTCACCGGCCATGCCGGTTTCCAGCGAACCCAGGCAGCCCAGCTCGCCTTCTACCGAGACGCCGCAGGCGTGAGCCATGGCCACGGTTTGTTGGGTGACACGCACGTTGTAGTCGTAGTCGGTCGGGGTCTTGCCGTCTTCGCCCAGGGAACCGTCCATCATCACCGAGCTGAAGCCCAGTTGGATGGAGCGCTGGCAGACATCAGGGCTGGTGCCGTGGTCCTGGTGCATGCACACCGGGATGTGCGGGAATTCTTCGATGGCGGCCAGGATCAGGTGACGCAGGAACGGTGCACCGGCGTATTTGCGAGCACCGGCCGAAGCCTGGACGATCACCGGGGAGTCAGTCTTGTCAGCGGCTTCCATGATGGCGCGCATCTGCTCAAGGTTGTTGACGTTGAAGGCTGGAACGCCGTAGCCGAACTCGGCTGCGTGGTCCAGCATCTGGCGCATGCTGATAAGTGCCATTGTGTGTCTCTCTCCCGGTTTGGGTCGTTAATCGTGCCAGCCTGCCGTAGCGGCGGCGGCTATTCAAGTTATTGCAGATCGGGGGTTGGCCCGGGCTGCGAATTCGGTGTTGCCAAAATCTCTATAAGCCATCGAATTCCCGTAGGAGCGAAGCTTGCTCGCGAAAGCGGTTTTACGGGCAACACATGTGTTGAATGTGATGACGTCTTCGCGAGCAAGCTTCGCTCCTACAGGTTTCGCACAAGCCTTCAATTACTGCGCTTTACAACCGCGGCCAATCAAATCATTGGTGGCGACCCAGTAAACCAGGCCTTCCTCACCTTTTACGTGAAACGCCAGCATGTCGTTGCTGTACAGCGAACCTTCGGCGCCCGGTTCAAGCTTCAAGCGGTAGACCTGATCGGCCCCGCCGAGGCGCACGTCGACTTCCTTGCGGGTGTCGTCGGTGTAGCGCCAGAGCACTTTTGCCTGGCTGTCGCAGGTCCAGGTGGTCCAGTTGTCCGTCGATTCGGCAGGCTTGAACAGGTTGAAATTCGAGCAACCTGCCAGCAGTGCCAACGCCATAACGGCGATAAAACCTTTCATCCATGTTCCTCGACTGACGGCGCACGCCGCCAGCCCTGAGTAATGTGTCAGACCCGTCAAGGGCAACCATGTTCCTTGGCCGGTGTCTGTGTCTCGTATTTCTCCAGGCCATCAGGCCCGGAACGCTTGTTGATCACCGGGTTGGTTTCCGCTTGCCAGTCGGCCTGGTAGCAGCCTTTTTCCACCGACTGCGGCGCAGGTTCCGGCTTGGCTTTCGGGTTACTCCCGCAAGCCACCAGCATACCCGCAGCGATCAACAGCGCTAACGTCTTGACCATGGGAACACTCCGTTGCGTGGTCAAATGGACGACCTCAAGCCTTGGCCCGGCTTTCCAGGACTTCAACGGCTGGCAACACTTTGCCTTCCACGAACTCGAGGAACGCACCGCCACCGGTAGAAATGTAGGAGATCTGATCGGCAACGCCATATTTATCGATGGCCGCCAGGGTGTCGCCGCCGCCAGCGATCGAGAACGCCGAGCTTTCCGCGATGGCCTGGGCCAGGACTTTGGTGCCGTTACCGAACTGGTCGAACTCGAACACGCCGACCGGGCCGTTCCACAGGATGGTCTTGGACGACTTCAGCAGCTCGGCGAAATTCGCCGCGGTCTGCGGGCCGATGTCCAGGATCATGTCGTCGGCGGCCACGTCAGCAATCAGCTTGACGGTAGCGGTCGCGCTTTCAGCGAATTCCTTGGCAACCACAACGTCCACCGGCAATGGCACGCTGACTTTCGCAGCGATTTCGCGCGCGGTGTCCAGCAGGTCCGGTTCGTACAGGGACTTGCCGACCGGGTGACCGGCAGCGGCCAGGAAGGTGTTGGCAATGCCGCCGCCAACGATCAGTTGGTTGCAGATCTGGCTCAGGCTGTTCAGTACGTCGAGTTTGGTCGAGACCTTGGAGCCGGCAACGATGGCAGCCATTGGCTGGGCCGGGGCGCCGAGCGCTTTGCCCAATGCGTCCAGTTCAGCGGCCAGCAGCGGGCCGGCAGCGGCGACTTTGGCGAACTTGGCCACGCCATGGGTCGAACCCTCGGCGCGGTGAGCGGTGCCGAAGGCGTCCATCACGAACACGTCGCACAGGGCAGCGTATTGCTGGGCCAGTTCGTCAGCGTTCTTTTTCTCGCCTTTGTTGAAGCGCACGTTTTCGAACAGCACGATGTCGCCCGCTTTCACGTCGACGCCGCCCAGGTAATCGGCGACCAGCGGCACTTCACGGCCCAGGGCCTTGCTCAGGTAGTCAGCAACAGGCTTGAGGCTGTTCTCGGCCGAGAACTCGCCTTCGGTCGGACGGCCAAGGTGCGAGCAGACCATCACGGCCGCGCCTTTTTCCAGGGCCAGCTTGATGGTCGGCAGCGAGGCCAGGATTCGCGCATCGCTGGTGACTACACCGTCCTTGACTGGGACGTTGAGGTCTTCGCGGATCAGTACGCGCTTACCTTGCAGATCGAGGTCGGTCATCTTCAACACGGTCATGGGTCGCATTTCCTACTGTTTTTGGGAGCAGTGTTTTGGAGAGCCAGCTGACTGCAGATAGTGTGCAGCAACATCCAGCATTCGGTTGGCAAAACCCCATTCGTTGTCGAACCAGGCCAGGATGTTCACCAGCCGTGGGCCGGAAACTCGGGTCTGACTGGCATCGACGATGGCCGAATGTGGGTCATGGTTGAAATCACAGCTTGCATGGGGAAGCTCGGTGTAGGCCAGAAGGCCTTTGAGCGGGCCGCTGGTGGCGGCCTCACGCAGAATCCGGTTGACCTCGGTGGCGTCGGTGTCGCTGACGGTCTGCATCGTAATGTCGAGGCACGACACGTTAACCGTCGGCACCCGCACGGCTTTGGCCTGAATTCGCCCGGCAAGTTCCGGCAGCAGGCGTTCGATGCCTCGCGCCAGACCAGTGGACACCGGAATCACCGACTGGAATGCCGAACGCGTGCGGCGCAGGTCTTCGTGATGATAGGCGTCGATGACCGGCTGATCGTTCATGGCCGAGTGAATGGTGGTGATCGACACGTATTCCAGACCAATGGCCTGATCCAGCAGGCGCAACAGCGGCACGCCGCAGTTGGTGGTGCAGGACGCGTTGGACACCAGCAACTCGTCGCCGGTCAGGCAATCCTGGTTCACGCCATAGACGATGGTGGCGTCGACATCCGCCTCGCTGGCCATCGGCTGGGAAAACAGCACACGGGGCGCGCCGGCGTCGAGGAACCGCTGGCCATCGGCACGCGTGTGGTAAGCGCCGGAGCATTCCAGCACCAGATCGACGCCCAGCGACGCCCAATCAATGCCTTCGGGGGTGGCACTGCGCAGGACCTTCACGCAGTCGCCATTAATATGCAGACAATCGCCGTCGACCTTCACTTCACCGGGAAAACGCCCGTGAGTGGAGTCGAAGCGTGTCAGGTATTCGATGCTGGCCATGTCAGCCAGATCGTTGATCGCGACAATTTCAAACCCGGCCGCCGAGCCTCGCTCAAACAACGCACGCAAGACGCAACGACCAATCCGGCCGTAGCCGTTGAGTGCAACTTTGTAAGGACGCGGTTGAGGCATGGGGTTCTCGATGCAGCTTGGGAATGTAGTCGCCAGGTCTGCCGCCTTCGCGGGCAAGCCTCGCTCCTACAGGTCTTCGGTTGTTTAGGGAATCGGGGTAATCCCAATCCTCCAAAACAACGCAATCCCTTGTAGGAGCGAGGCTTGCCCGCGAAGACGTCAGCCCCGATGGCGCAACTTCTGGATCAGTCTTCCAGCAGCTCTTCAGCCTGACCCAGGATGTTTTCCAGGGTGAAGCCGAACTCTTCGAACAAGGCTGGCGCAGGCGCCGACTCGCCGTAGGTGGTCATGCCGATCACGCGGCCTTCCAGGCCCACGTACTTGTACCAGTAGTCCGCGTGTGCGGCTTCGATGGCGATACGGGCACTGACCTGCAACGGCAGAACCGCTTGCTTGTAGCCGGCGTCCTGGGCATCGAACACGCTGGTGCACGGCATCGAAACGACGCGAACCTTGCGGCCTTGCTCGGTCAGCTTGTCGTAAGCCTGAACCGCCAGGCCCACTTCCGAACCGGTAGAGATCAGGATCAGCTCAGGCTCGCCTTCGCAATCCTTCAACACGTAACCGCCACGGGCGATGTCGGCGATCTGCAGCGCGCTGCGGTCCTGATGCTGCAGGTTCTGACGCGAGAAGATCAGCGCCGAAGGGCCGTCCTTGCGCTCGATGGCTGCTTTCCAGCAAACCGCCGATTCGACGGCATCGGCTGGACGCCAGGTGTCGAGGTTCGGCGTGCTGCGCAGGCTGGTCAGTTGCTCGATCGGCTGGTGAGTCGGGCCGTCTTCGCCCAGGCCGATGGAGTCGTGGGTGTAGACGAACACCACGCGCTTCTTCATCAGCGAGGCCATGCGCACGGCGTTGCGGGCGTATTCCATGAACATCAGGAAGGTCGCGCCGTAAGGCACCAGACCGCCGTGCAAGGCCACGCCGTTCATGATCGCGCTCATGCCGAATTCGCGAACGCCGTAGTACATGTAGTTGCCGCTGGCGTCTTCAGCCGAAACACCTTTGCAACCTTTCCACAGGGTCAGGTTGGAACCGGCCAGGTCAGCGGAGCCGCCCAGCAGTTCAGGCAGCAGCGGGCCGTAGGCATTCAGTGCGTTCTGGCTGGCTTTACGGCTGGCGATGGTTTCGCCCTTGGCCGCGACTTCAGCGATATAAGCCGAGGCTTTTTCGGCGAAGTCTTCCGGCAGGTCGCCGCCCAGGCGACGGACCAGTTCATTGGCCAGCTCAGGGAAAGCCGCGGAATAGGCAGCGAAACGCTGATCCCACTCGGCTTCGGCGGCGCGGCCGGCTTCCTTGGCGTCCCACTCGGCATAGATGTCAGCCGGGATTTCGAACGGACCGTGGCTCCATTTCAGCGCAGCACGGGTCAGCGCGATTTCAGCGTCGCCCAGTGGGGCGCCGTGGCAGTCTTCTTTACCTTGCTTGTTCGGCGAACCGAAACCGATGGTGGTCTTGCAGCAGATCAGGGTTGGCTGATCGCTTTTGCGCGCGGTTTCGATTGCAGTCTTGATCTCTTCCGGGTCGTGACCGTCGACGTTGCGGATCACTTGCCAGTTGTAGGCTTCGAAACGCTTCGGGGTGTCATCGGTGAACCAGCCTTCGACTTCGCCGTCGATGGAGATGCCGTTGTCATCGTAGAAGGCGATCAGTTTGCCCAGGCCCAACGTACCGGCCAGGGAGCCGACTTCGTGGGAAATGCCTTCCATCATGCAGCCATCACCCAGGAACACGTAGGTGTGGTGATCGACAACGTTGTGGCCTGGACGGTTGAACTGCGCCGCCAGGACTTTTTCAGCCAGGGCGAAACCTACGGCGTTGGCCAGGCCTTGGCCCAGAGGACCGGTGGTGGTTTCAACGCCCGGGGTGTAACCGAATTCCGGGTGGCCCGGGGTGCGGCTGTGCAGCTGGCGGAAGTTTTTCAGGTCATCGATCGACAGGTCGTAGCCGGTCAGGTGCAGCAGCGAGTAGATCAACATCGAGCCGTGACCGTTGGACAGCACGAAGCGGTCACGGTCGGCGAACGATGGATTGCTCGGGTTGTGCTTCAGGTAGTCACGCCAAAGTACTTCGGCGATATCCGCCATACCCATCGGGGCACCGGGATGGCCGCTGTTGGCTTTTTGCACGGCATCCATGCTGAGGGCACGAATGGCGTTGGCACGCTCACGACGGCTGGGCATCGCTGATCTCCTAGGGTTTGAATAAAACGAAACGGAAAAAAGGCGAGCATTTTCCCTCACCGGGCCGCCTCGGGGCAATGACAGATAGTCATCTGGAGGCGTTTTTCCAATTGTTAACAGCGGTTTCGACTGATGAAACCTTTCTGCAGTTCGTTTGTTGACTGAACCTAACGTCTGGAAGTGCCATCTATCGACCAATATCAAAACTTTTTGATATTGCTCTTGCGGTGATTTCTGACCGTCACTAGACTGCTGGCCTTATGAATTTACGCGTGCCTTCCATTCAACATGACGATTGCGATGAGCTGGCGGCCCTGTGCAAAGCCGGCGGCGATCCTCTGCGGCTGAATGTATTGCGCGCACTGGCCAACGATTCGTTTGGCGTACTGGAACTGGCGCAGATCTTCGGGATGGGTCAGTCGGGCATGAGTCACCACCTCAAGGTATTGGCCCAGGCCGACCTGGTGGCGACCCGCCGTGAAGGCAACGCGATTTTCTACCGTCGCGCCCTGCCCCACACCGACCAGCTGGGCGGCAAGCTGCACGCCGCCTTGCTTGAAGAAGTGGACAACCTGACCCTTCCGGCCGATGTGCAGTCGCGGATCGCTCAGGTCCACGGGCAACGAGCGGCGGCCAGCCAGGACTTTTTCTCACGGGTGGCGGAGAAATTTCGCGCCCAGCAAGACTTGATCGCCGGCCTGCCGCAATACCGCGAAAGCGTGGTGGCGCTGCTCGACAAGCTGAGTTTCAGTGACGGCGCGACAGCCATCGAAGTCGGCCCCGGCGACGGTGAATTCCTGCCGGAACTGGCGCGCCGCTTCACTCAGGTGACGGCGCTGGACAACAGCCCGGCGATGCTCGAACTGGCGCGCCAGGTCTGCGAACGTGAAACGCTGGCTAACGTCAGCCTGCAACTGGCCGATGCATTGAATGGTGTGAGCCTTCAGGCCGATTGCGTTGTACTGAACATGGTGCTGCATCATTTCGCCGCGCCGGCCGAAGCGCTCAAGCACATGGCCGACTTGCTGCAACCGGGCGGTAGCCTGCTCGTGACAGAGTTATGTAGCCACAACCAGAGTTGGGCCAGGGAGGCCTGCGGTGATCTGTGGTTGGGGTTTGAACAGGACGATTTGGCCCGTTGGGCCACCGCTGCGGGACTCGTTCCCGGGGAAAGCCTCTATGTAGGCTTACGTAATGGTTTCCAGATCCAGGTCCGCCATTTTCAGCGACCGGCTGGCGACACTCACCATCGGTAAATTCAGGAAAAAATCGAGATGAGCGAATACTCCCTCTTCACCTCCGAGTCCGTGTCCGAAGGGCATCCGGACAAAATCGCCGACCAGATTTCCGATGCGGTGCTGGACGCCATCATTGCTGAAGACAAGTTCGCCCGCGTAGCGTGCGAAACCCTGGTTAAAACCGGCGTGGCAATCATTGCAGGTGAAGTCACCACGTCGGCCTGGGTCGACTTGGAAGAAATCGTGCGTAACGTCATTCTGGACATCGGCTACAACAGCTCCGATGTCGGCTTCGACGGTGCCACTTGCGGCGTGATGAACATCATCGGCAAGCAATCCCCTGACATCAACCAGGGTGTCGACCGTGCCAAGCCTGAAGATCAGGGCGCCGGCGACCAGGGCCTGATGTTCGGCTACGCCAGCAACGAAACCGACGTGCTGATGCCAGCACCGATCACCTTCTCGCACCAGCTGGTGCAGCGCCAGGCCGAAGCCCGTAAATCCGGCCTGCTGCCTTGGCTGCGCCCGGATGCCAAGTCGCAAGTGACTTGCCGTTACGAAGGCGGCAAGGTTGTCGGTATCGACGCTGTTGTTCTGTCGACCCAGCACAACCCTGAAGTGTCGTACAAAGACCTGCGCGAAGGTGTGATGGAGCTGATCGTCAAGCACGTGCTGCCTGCCGAACTGCTGACCAAAGACACCCAGTTCCACATCAACCCGACTGGCCAGTTCATCATCGGTGGCCCGGTTGGCGACTGCGGCCTGACCGGTCGCAAGATCATCGTCGACAGCTACGGCGGCATGGCCCGTCACGGCGGCGGCGCGTTCTCCGGTAAAGATCCATCGAAGGTTGACCGTTCGGCAGCCTACGCCGGTCGTTACGTGGCCAAGAACATCGTTGCTGCCGGCCTGGCCGAGCGCTGCGAGATCCAGGTTTCGTACGCCATCGGTGTTGCCCAGCCTACGTCGATCTCTTTGAACACCTTCGGCACCGGCAAGATCAGCGACGACAAGATCGTCAAACTGGTTCGCGAAATTTTCGACCTGCGTCCATACGCAATCACCACCATGCTCGACCTGCTGCACCCGATGTACCAGGAAACCGCTGCGTACGGCCACTTCGGTCGCACCCCGGCGACCAAGACTGTGGGCGAAGATACTTTCACCACCTTCACCTGGGAAAAGACCGACCGCGCCGACGACCTGCGTACTGCAGCCGGCCTGTAAGACTTTCCTGGCGGTACCAAAAGCCCCGCACGGTTCGCCGTGCGGGGCTTTTTATTGCCCGAAGATCAAAAGATCGCAGCCTCGTGTCACTCGACAGCTCCTACAGGAATACGCATTCCAATGTAGGAGCTGTCGAGTGACACGAGGCTGCGATCTTTTGATCTTCCCATCCAGAAACACACCGAAAAACATCCTCGCATCCGACGCCCGAAAGCTGACTACCCTTCAAAGCATTCCCCCCGAGCAAGGACGCTCACGATGCTGCTGCGCCTGTTTTCCGCTTTGTGCCTGACCTTGTTTTGCCTGAACTCAACGGCCAACGACTGCCCCGACTGGTCACCCGCCCGAGCCCTGGACGAAATCACGGCCCTGCAACAACAGATCGATTTCTGGGACGACCACTATCACCGCAACGGCCGCTCACTGATCGCCGACGAAATCTATGATCAATCCCGCGCGCGATTGAGCGAATGGCGTGAGTGTTTTGATTTGAGCCTGGCGCCAGCCCCCTTGCGCACGGCGGGCGGCAAGATTGCCCACCCCATCGCCCACACCGGCCTGGAAAAACTGCGTGATGGTCCGGCGGTCGAGGATTGGCTACGCGAGCGCAATGACCTCTGGATACAACCCAAGGTCGACGGTGTGGCCGTGACGTTGACCTATCGCAACGGCGTCCTGCATCAGGCGATCAGTCGAGGCGACGGAGTAAACGGCCAGGACTGGACCACTTCAGCCCGACTGATCGATTCCATCCCCCGGCAACTGCCACAACCACTGGATTTACTGGTGCAAGGCGAACTCTATTGGCGCCTGACCGACCATGTGCAAAGCAAAGCAGGCAGCCTCAACGCCCGCTCCACGGTAGCCGGGCTGATGGCCCGCAAGGAGCTGAATGCCGAACAGGCCGGTGGTATCGGGTTGTTTGTCTGGGATTGGCCGCAAGGCCCGGCAAGTCTGCCGGCCCGGGTGGCGGCGCTCGAAGAAATGGGCTTCCCGAGTACGGCACCTTACAGTCAGCCGATCAAGGGATTCGCCGACGCGCAACGATGGCGCGATCACTGGTATCGCACGCCCTTGCCCTTTGCCAGTGATGGCGTGGTTTTGCGTCAGAGCCAACGTCCACCGGCCGAGCGCTGGCAGGCGCGTCCGTCATTCTGGAGTGTTGCCTGGAAGTACCCCTTCGCCCAGGCACTGGCCGAAGTGCGCAAGGTCCATTTCAAAATCGGCCGCACGGGCCGGATTACACCGGTGCTGGATCTAACGCCAGTGAAGCTCGATGACCGGCAGATCAAGCGTGTGAGCGTCAGCTCCCTACGACGCTGGGAGGCGCTGGATATCCGCCCCGGGGATCAGGTGTCCATCAGCCTGGCGGGCCTGACCATTCCGAGGCTCGATGGCGTCGTGCTGCGCAGTACCGAACGCACTGAATTGAACGTGCCGTCGGCGGCAGACTTTCATCAATTGAGTTGCTGGCAACCGACAACAGGCTGCGAGAGCCAATTCCTTGCACGCCTGACCTGGCTCAGCAGCAAGCAGGGACTGGCTTTACCCCATCTCGGCCCAGGCACCTGGGAGAAACTTTTCGAAACAGGCCACCTCAACAGCCTGCTGGATTGGTTGACCCTCGATGCTCAAGAGCTTGCTAACATTGATGGCTTCGGCGAACGCAGCGCGGCTCGTTTGTTAAACAGCTTCAATAGCGCCCGGCAACGCCCTTTCGCTCGCTGGCTCAAAGCCTTGGGGTTACCACCGACCGGCCAGGCACGGCTTGCCGATTCATGGCAGGAACTGGCGAATCGAAACACCGAACAATGGCAGGCAGAAGCAGGTATCGGCCCAGGACGCGCGGCGCAACTGAACGCCTTTTTTCGCGACCCGCACGTCCTGGCTCTGAGCCAAACATTACGCATGGCCGGGATTGACGGCTTTTAAACGCCGAGACACCCGGCAGCCCGGGAACCCAAAGGTGCCGACGGGCTCAAACGCCCATCGCCACATCGACCCGATTGTCTTTGCACATGGAGCTTTTATGAAATTTCTTTCACCGCTCGCCTTGCTGACCCTTTGCAGCGTGATGGCCGCTCCCCTGATGGCCGCCGAAGAAGCCCCGGAACTGACCGGCTGCGCCGCCAAGAAACAGGGGATCATCAATCAGATCGAACTGGCCAAATCCCACGGCAACGCCGAACAGCAGGCCGGCCTCGAAACGGCCCTGAGCGAAGTCACCACCCATTGCACCGACGCCTCGCTGAAGAAAGAACGGGAAAACAAGGTGCTCGACGCCAAGCATGAAGTCAGCAAGCGTCAGGCCGATCTGGACAAAGCCATGAAGAAAGGCGATCCGGAGAAGATCAACAAGCGCAAAGACAAACTCGCCGAGTCCCGCAAGGAATTGCAGGACGCGCTCGATGAGCTGGATAAGTAAGAAAAGGTAAAAGCCCAGGATTTGTGTTGATCTTGAGGCAGCCATCGCGAGCAAGCCCGCTCCCACATTTGACCTCATTCCATTGTGGGAGCGGGCTTGCTCGCGAAAGCGTCAGCCAGAGCACCTCCAATCAATGATCCCGAAACTCTTTATGGCAGGCACTGCAGGCATCTTCGACTTTCTGCACCGCCGGGCCGAGGTTACTGGCCTTGTAAGGCTGAACCTTGCTGGCAATCACCAATTCACCGGTGGCGGCTTCAAGGGTGCGGGCCATTTCCTGGAAGCGTGTCTGCTGCTGCCACACATTGTCCTTGGCGCTGGTGTGATCCTCTTCGCGCACCTGTGGAAAATGTTTCCACGGCTCACGGGACAAGGTGTCGAGTTTCACGGCGCCTTCCTCGAATTTCGGACCGTCGAACGGGATACGACCACGCAACATGCCGCCCAGGTCTTCGCCAGTCTTGAGCATCTGTTTGAAGATCGCCTTGCGTTGGCCCAGCGGCGAATTCGGGTCGACACCACCGCAGGCAGACAAGGTCAGGCAGGCCAGCAATACAACAGAAAGTCTTTTAAGAGTCATGGTGGCTTCAGGTCACGGGAAACGGCGGCCAGTATCCTCGCGTCATCGGCAAAGACCAATAGCCCTATTATCAATACGGGTTGTTTGAGCGCATGGAGCACTCAGGCAACCGGCAAAGGAATTACTCCATGAACAGCCGTTTCAAGGCATGGCGTCACCCCCTCGTGTGGACTCTTCCAATGGTGGCCCTGCTCGCAGGCTGCACCGGCGGCGATAAAAACACGCCTAAAACCCACGCACTGGCGACCTACTCCAGCGCCACCTGGGAAGCGTTGCCGGCCGTGTCCGACGACGATCTGGTCGCCGGCTTCGGTTCGTGGCGCAGCGCCTGCACCCGACTCAAGGCTGACCCGGTCTGGGGTTCGACCTGCGCGGCTTCGGCCAATGTGCCGCAAACCGCCAATGACATCCGCGGCTTCCTCAAACAGAACCTCGACGTCTATGGCCTGCGCGCCGCCAATGACAATCCCAACGGCTTGATTACCGGCTATTACGAGCCGGTCTACCCCGGCAGCCTGACCCAGACCGAAGTGGCGAACATTCCGGTGTACGGCGTGCCCGAGGACATGATCATCGTCTCCCTGGACAGCCTCTACCCGGAACTCAAAGGCAAACGCCTGCGCGGCCGCCTCGAAGGTCGCGTGCTCAAGCCTTACGACGATGCGGCAACAATCGAGACCAAAGGGGTCAAGGCGCCAGTGGTTGCCTGGCTGACCGATCCGATGAACCTGCAATTCCTGCAAATCCAGGGTTCGGGTCGCATCCAGCTCGACGACGGCCGCCAGCTGCGCATCGCTTACGCCGACCAGAACGGCCATCCGTATCGGCCAATCGGGCGCTGGCTGGTGGAGCAAGGCGAGCTGAAGAAAGAAGACGTGACCATGGGCGCCATCAGCTCGTGGGCCAAGGCCAACCCGTCGCGCATTCCGGAACTGCTGGGCAGCAACCCGAGTTATGTGTTCTTCACCCGCAACCCGGACAGCAACGAAGGGCCACGCGGCTCGCTGAACGTTCCGCTGACGGCCGGTTACAGCGCAGCAGTGGACCGCAAGGTGATTCCGCTGGGCAGTCTGCTGTGGTTATCCACCACTAAACCGGACGGCACCGCGCTGGTACGACCCGTGGCGGCGCAAGACACCGGCGGCGCAATTGCCGGCGAAGTGCGTGCGGATCTGTTCTGGGGCACCGGCGAGGCGGCCGGGCAATTGGCCGGGGACATGAAGCAGCAAGGGCAGATCTGGATGCTCTGGCCTAAAGGCGCGGCGTTGCCGCAGGTACCTCAAGTTGCCGATGCGGTTAAAGACAAACCTTGAATTCTGCGGTGGCTGATGCATAGCCTTCGCGAGCAAGCCCGCTCCCACATTTAATACAGGTTGCACACCAATCAAATGTGCACTGAAGATCAAATGTGGGAGCGGGCTTGCTCGCGAAGGGGCCAGCACAATCACCGAAGAATTTTCAGACCGACACCACAAAGAAACTGACAATCAAGCCCATCCCCACAAACCACACCAACGAACGCAAAATCGCCCAGTCCGCCAGGTAGCAAATGATGTACAGCAGCCGACTGGTGATAAACAGCACCGCCAGCACGTTGACCGTCACCAACTGCGCCGTGCCCACCAGGTGCGCCACAATCACCGCCGCCGCGAACGCCGGGGTCACTTCAAAACTGTTCAGTTGCGCCGCATGCGCGCGTCGAGCCAAACCATTCAGCGATTCGAGAAAGTCCCGCGGGTCATGGTTGTCTTTCAGACGGTACCCGCCACTGGCCTTGGCGATGCCGGTGCAGAGATAAGGCAGGAAAAGCGCGATCAAAATGCACCACAGAGCAACCGTCATAAAGCAGTCCTTTCTTCAGTTTTAGAATGTTGAATACCCGTCAGAACTTCATTACCAAGATACCGACCAGCACCAACCCACAGGCTAAGAGCCTTGGCCGGCCGAAAGGTTCTTTCAGGAACCGCATGCCGAACAGCACCACCAGGATCACGCTGATCTCGCGCAACGCCGCCGCTTCGGCAATCGACCCCAGCTGCATCGCCCACAGCACCAGAGCGTAGCTGAACAACACGCAGAATCCGACCGCCAGCCCCAGCCGCCACTGTTCACGCCAGAACAGCATGAACGCCGGGCGTTTGCGCACCAGCGCCAGCAACGGGAACGGCCAGGCGCTGAGCAACGTGACCCAGACCAGATAGTCCAGTGGGTGCGACCAGCGCCGTAACGCCTGGCCATCGATGAAGGTGTAGCAGCCGATGCACAGGCCGATCAGCGCCACCACCGGCAACATCGACCACGGCAGGCGCGCCCCGCCGCCGCCCTGCCAGAGCAGGCACAGCATGCCAAACGGGATCAACAGGATTCCGAAGATCTGCTGGTTCGTCAGCACTTCCCCGGCGAAGATCAGCGTCAGCGCCAGCACCACCAGTGGCGACAACCCACGCATCAGCGGATAGACCAACCCGAGGTCGCCGACCCGATAGGCCTGGATCAGCAGATAGCGATAGAGCAATTCGAACGCCGCCGACGCCAGGATCCACGGCCAGATTTCAGTCGGCGGCAGCGCCACGAATGGCAGCATCAGGGCGACAAACAGCATCGCGACGCTGTCCATGCAGGCCACCACCAGCAGCCGTTCTGCGCTGAACTTGATCAGGGTATTCCACGCCGCATGCAACAGCGCCGCCACCAACACCAGAGCCGTCGCAAGCACGGCACACTCCTTATTTTGTCCCGCCTCCCTGTAGGAGCTGTGTAGGAGCTGTCGAGTGAAACGAGGCTGCGATCTTTTGATCTTGCTTTTTAAAAGATCAAAGTCAAAAGATCGCAGCCTCGTTTCACTCGACAGCTCCTACAGAATCCGGCTACAGAATCCGGCGGGATAATTGATTCGCCATAGGTCAGCAGCTGTTTATACTGCAAGCGACCACGCCGCACTCAGTTGCGCACAGACTAATTCCAATAATTTCTGCCCTGCCCGCACTCATCGAGCGCGGTCATCGGCATGCGTATGCCTGATCAGAGCGTCAAGACTACCGACAGAGACCTTGCGCATGCCACTCGCTTTGCTTGCCCTCGCTGTTGCCGCGTTCGGCATCGGCACCACTGAATTCGTCATCATGGGCTTGCTGCCCGACGTCGCCCGCGACCTCTCCGTGAGCATTCCCCACGCCGGCCTGCTAATCACCGGCTACGCCCTGGGCGTGGTGTTCGGCGCGCCGATCCTCGCGATCGGCACCGCCAACATGCCGCGCAAAGCCACATTGCTGGGCATGACGCTGATGTTCATCCTCGGCAACGTGCTGTGCGCACTGGCGCCAAACTACGCCACGTTGATGGCCGCGCGAGTGGTCACCGCGCTGTGCCATGGCGCGTTCTTCGGCATCGGCTCGGTGGTCGCTGCCGGGCTGGTCGCACCGAACAAACGGGCGCAGGCCATTGCCATGATGTTCACCGGCCTGACGCTGGCCAACGTGCTCGGCGTGCCGTTGGGCACCGCGCTCGGGCAATACGCCGGTTGGCGTTCGACGTTCTGGGCGGTGTCGGTGATCGGCGTCATTGCAGCACTCGCACAGTGGCTTTGGCTGCCGAAGGACATCGCGATGGACAAGGCCAACCTCGCCAGCGAGTTCAAGGTTCTGGGCAAGGTCAATGTGCTGTTGGCGTTGGGCATGAGCGTGCTGGCGTCGACCAGCCTGTTCAGCGTGTTCACCTACATCGCGCCGATCCTGCAGGACATCACCGGTGTCAGCCCGCATGGCGTGACGATCATGCTGCTGTTGTTTGGCGTCGGCCTGACGGCAGGCAGCATGCTCGGTGGTCGTCTGGCGGACAGCCGTTTGTTGCCTTCCCTGGTCGGCATGGCGCTGGCCGTCGCGGTGGTATTGGCTGCGTTCAGCCAGACCAGTCACTCGGTAATTCCGGCGGCGATCACGCTGGTGCTGTGGGGGATTTTCGCGTTTGCCCTGTGCCCGATCCTGCAACTACTGATCATCGATCAGGCGCATGAAGCGCCGAACCTCGGTTCGACGTTGAACCAGAGCGCCTTCAACCTCGGCAACGCGGCCGGTGCGTGGATTGGCGGGTTGGTGGTTGCCAGCGGTGCCGATCTGGCGCACCTGCCGTGGACCGGTGCACTGGTCAGTGGCCTGACGGTGCTGACGGCGCTGTTCTTCATCTATCTGCAACGTCGCGGCGCGGCTGCGGTCAATGTGTCCGGCTGAGTTGCTGTGTCGCTCATGAAAACGCATTCGCGAGCAAGCCCGCTCCCACATTGGATTTGCGTCGTTTACAGATCCCTGTGGGAGCGGGCTTGCTCGCGAAGAAGTTGACGCGGTGTAACTGCCCAACACTGAACTCCCGTTCCCCACCTCTCCATCCAAGGACCCCGGATGCTCGAACTTGTCGCTGCCTTTATCTGCCTCACCACCCTCCTCACCTACGTAAATTTCCGTTTCATCGGCCTGCCCCCGACCATCGGGGTCATGGTCACGGCGCTGATGTTTTCCCTGCTGCTGCAAGGCCTGAGCTTCCTCGGCTACCCCGGCCTCGAAGAACGTATCCAACAGCTGATCGGCCAGATCGACTTCGGCGACCTGCTGATGAACTGGATGCTGTCCTTTCTGCTGTTCGCCGGCGCCCTGCACGTCAACCTGAATGACCTGCGCAGCTATCGCTGGCCCATCGGCCTGCTGGCGACTGTCGGCGTATTGATCGCGACCGCGGTGATCGGCAGCCTCGCCTGGTACATTTTTGCCCTGTTCGGCTGGCACGTGAGCTTCCTCTATTGCCTGCTCTTCGGCGCGCTGATATCCCCCACCGACCCGATCGCGGTCCTCGGCGTGCTGCGGACTGCCAATGCCTCCAAGCCGTTGAAAACCACTATCGTCGGTGAGTCGCTGTTCAACGACGGCACGGCCGTGGTGGTCTTCACCGTTTTGCTGGGCATCGCGCAACTCGGCGAAACCCCGACCGTTGGCGCCACTGCCATGCTGTTCGCCCACGAGGCGATTGGCGGCGTGCTGTTTGGCGGGCTGATCGGTTATCTGGTGTACCTGATGATCAAGAGCATCGAGCAGCATCAGATCGAGGTCATGCTGACCCTGGCGCTGGTGATCGGCGGCTCGGCCATGGCGTCGGAGCTGCACGTCTCCGCACCGATCGCGATGGTCGTGGCCGGTCTGATCATCGGCAACCTGGGCCGCAACCTGGCGATGAACGACATGACCCGAAAGTACCTAGACGGTTTCTGGGAACTGCTCGACGACATGCTCAACGCCCTGCTGTTCGCGCTGATCGGCATGGAGCTGTTGCTCCTGCCGTTCAACTGGCTGCACGTGCTGGCGGCGAGTTTGCTGGCACTGGCGATTCTGCTTTCGCGCCTGCTGACAGTCGCACCGGCCATCCTGCTCCTGCGGCGCTGGCGCACAGTCCCGCGCGGGACGATCCGGATTCTGACCTGGGGTGGTTTGCGCGGCGGTGTTTCGGTGGCGCTGGCCCTGGCCCTGCCGCTGGGCCCGGAGCGTGACTTGCTACTGAGCATCACCTACATCGTGGTGCTGTCCTCGATCCTGTTGCAGGGTCTGAGCATCGGCAAACTGGTCAAGCACGTGACCCGGGATGAGCCTGCGCCAGCGGCACAGGCTGAGCATCACTGATTATTTTTTGCTCTTCTGCGGATCGGGTTCCGAACCCTGATCCGCCGACTTCTTCGGCGGCCCGCTCTCGCTGCGGATCTGCGCATGGCTGATCAGCGCGAAGATGAAGCTGCCGCCGATGATGTTCCCCGCCAGCGTCGGCCCGGCGAACACCAGCCAGAAATCCTTCCACGGCAACTCGCCGGCAAACACCAGGTACGAGACCTCGGCCGAACCGACCACGATGTGAGTGAAATCCCCCAGCGCCATCAGGTAGGTGATGAGGATGATGATCCACATCTTGGCGCTCTCCATGGACGGGATCATCCAGACCATGGTGGCGATCATCCAGCCTGAAACGATGCCTTTGGCGAACATCTGGCTGGCATCGTTCTCCATGATCTTGCGGCCGATGTCGAGGAAGGCCAGGTCGGTCTTGCTGTCGAAGATCGGCAGATTCAACATGACGTAGGCCACCAGCAATGTGCCGCAGAGGTTGCCGATGAGCACCACCGACCACAGCCGCAGCAACCGGCCGAAGTTGTTCAGTGTCGGTTTGGTCATGATCGGCAGCACGGCCGTCAGGGTGTTCTCGGTGAACAACTGCTGACGGGCGAGGATCACCGCGAGAAAACCTGCGCAGTAGCCGAAACTGGCGATGACCTTGAAGCCTTCACCGTCCGGCAGTCGGGAATTGAGCAGACCCATGGCCATCAGCGACAAGCCCATGGTCAGGCCGGCGGCCAAGGCCGACCACCACAAGGCGGCGACACTGCGCTCGAGTTCCTGATCGCCCTGGGTGCGGATGATTTCGTGCAGCACCGCGGCGCGCGGTGGCTGGTTCTTGTCGACGTCGTGCTGTTCTTCCGGCGACAGGTTTGGGGTCTTGCCTTCTTTCTTGGCGTCCATAAAGCTCCGGAACCGGTGGTGTGTCATGTAGGTACGACACGCGCCGTTCGGAGCTGTTCACTGACCCGTTAAAACGAAACCGGGTCTGTAGGAGCGAGGCTTGCCCGCGAAGGGTTCACCTCGGTGTTGGTGGTGACGCAAATGACGCCTTCGCGAGCAAGCTTCGCTCCTACGGGGCTCGAACTACTCGCTGGCGATATCATCCTTGAACTGGTCTTTGACGTACTTGATCTCGGTCTGGCCATGCGGCGCAGGCAAGCCGTCTTCACCCAGATTGACGAAGACAATCTTGTCGACCGTCAGGATGCTTTTGCGAGTGATCTTGTTGCGCACTTCGCACTTCAGGGTGATCGAGGTGCGACCGAACTCGGTGGCGGTGATGCCCAGTTCGATGATGTCGCCCTGGCGCGAGGCGCTGACGAAGTTGATCTCGGAAATGTACTTGGTGACCACACGCTGATTGCCCAATTGAACGATGGCATAGATCGCCGCTTCTTCGTCGAGCCAGCGCAGCAGGCTGCCGCCGAACAGTGTGCCGTTGGGGTTGAGGTCTTCGGGTTTTACCCATTTGCGGGTGTGGAAATTCATATTCACTCCTGAGCGTCTTGCCGAATGATGGGGGGCATCATGGCAGAGCCCGGCCTAGAGCTCTATTGGGCATCGACTATGGCCTCGATTACCGTTCGGACATTCATCAACAGAAACGCTTTGGAAGATAAGAATAGCCCGCTATAATCGCCACCGTTTCAAAACGGTCATCTTCGATTGATACCGTTTTCCCGCCACCTGTCCGAGGGGCGCTGCAGCAGGTTCGACCTGTCAGGCTCGGATGGGGCGTTGACTGGCCAAGATCGGCCGGACACTAAACGCACAACGGCGCCCATTCGCATACATTACGAATGGAGGCTCTTCATGAGCGCTGTTATCACGCCTGCAGATTTTAACGATTACAAAGTGGCCGACATGTCCCTGGCTGCCTGGGGCCGTCGCGAAACCATCATCGCCGAATCCGAAATGCCAGCCCTGATGGGTCTGCGCCGCAAGTACGCCGGTGAGCAGCCACTCAAAGGCGCGAAAATCCTCGGCTGCATCCACATGACCATTCAGACTGCCGTGCTGATCGAAACCCTGGTTGCCCTGGGTGCCGAAGTGCGCTGGTCGTCCTGCAACATCTTCTCGACTCAAGACCAGGCCGCTGCCGCTATCGCCGCTGCCGGTATCCCGGTTTTCGCCTGGAAAGGCGAGACTGAAGAAGAGTACGAGTGGTGCCTGGAGCAAACCATCCTGAAAGATGGCGCGCCTTGGGATGCCAACATGATCCTCGACGACGGCGGCGACCTGACCGAGCTGCTGCACAAGAAATACCCGGCGATCCTGGACCGCGTCCACGGCGTCACCGAAGAAACCACCACTGGCGTTCACCGCCTGCTGGACATGCTGGCCAAGGGCGAGCTGAAAATCCCGGCCATCAACGTCAACGACTCGGTGACCAAGAGCAAGAACGACAACAAGTACGGCTGCCGTCACAGCCTGAACGACGCGATCAAGCGCGGTACCGACCACCTGTTGTCCGGCAAGCAAGCGCTGGTCATCGGTTACGGTGACGTGGGCAAGGGCTCCGCTCAGTCCCTGCGTCAGGAAGGCATGATCGTTAAAGTTTCCGAAGTCGACCCGATCTGCGCCATGCAAGCCTGCATGGACGGCTACGAGCTGGTTTCGCCGTTCATCGACGGCATCAACGACGGCACCGAAGCGAGCATCGACAAAGCCCTGCTGGGCAAGATCGACCTGATCGTGACCACCACCGGTAACGTCAATGTTTGCGACGCAAACATGCTCAAAGCCCTGAAGAAGCGCGCTGTTGTCTGCAACATCGGCCACTTCGACAACGAAATCGACACTGCTTTCATGCGCAAGAACTGGGCATGGGAAGAAGTGAAGCCACAGGTTCACAAGATCCACCGTACCGGTCCTGGCGCATTCGATGCCCAGAATGACGACTACCTGATCCTGCTGGCCGAAGGCCGTCTGGTTAACCTGGGTAACGCCACCGGTCACCCAAGCCGCATCATGGACGGTTCGTTCGCCAACCAGGTGCTGGCGCAGATCTTCCTGTTCGGCCAGAAGTACGCCGACCTGTCGCCAGCCCAGAAAGCCGAGCGCCTGACTGTTGAAGTACTGCCGAAGAAACTCGACGAAGAAGTGGCCCTGGAAATGGTCCGCGGTTTCGGCGGCGTTGTGACTCAACTGACCAAGACCCAGGCCGACTACATCGGCGTGACCGTCGAAGGCCCGTTCAAGCCGCACGCTTACCGCTACTGATTGACCTGCTGTCCGCTCCCCATGGGAGCGGACTTATGCAGAACCCACGCTCTCCTGTAGGAGCGAAGCTTGCTCGCGAACGCGACACCGCGCTGTTTCTGAAGCACTGCGTCGCGCTCTTCGCGAGTGAGCTTCGCTCCTACAGTCAGCGTGACGATTGCAAGGCTTACGCGTTTTCAAGGGTATTCCCATGTCCCAAGACCGTCGCTACAGCTTCGAGTTCTTCCCTACGAAGACCGACGCTGGGCATGAAAAGCTGCTCGCCACTGCCCGTCAGCTGGCTACGTACAACCCCGATTTCTTCTCCTGCACCTACGGCGCTGGTGGTTCGACCCGTGATCGCACGCTCAACACCGTGTTGCAGCTCGAAAGCGAAGTCAAAGTTCCGGCTGCACCGCATCTGTCCTGCGTTGGCGACAGCAAGGACGACCTGCGCGGCCTGCTGACTCAATACAAGGCAGCCGGCATCAAGCGTATCGTTGCCCTGCGCGGTGACCTGCCTTCGGGCATGGGCATGGCCAGCGGTGAGTTGCGCCACGCCAACGACCTGGTTCAATTCATTCGTGAAGAAACCGGCGATCATTTCCACATCGAAGTCGCCGCTTATCCGGAGATGCATCCGCAAGCGCGCAATTTCGAAGACGATCTGAACAACTTCGTGCGCAAGGCCAATGCTGGCGCCAACAGTGCGATCACCCAGTACTTCTTCAACGCCGACAGCTACTTCTACTTCGTCGAGCGTGTACGGGCGATGGGCGTGAACATCCCGATCGTGCCCGGCATCATGCCGATCACCAACTACAGCAAGCTCGCGCGCTTCTCCGACGCCTGCGGTGCGGAAATCCCGCGCTGGATCCGCAAGCAGCTGGAAGCCTACGGCGACGACACCCAGAGCATTCAAGGCTTTGGTGAGCAAGTCATCACCGAAATGTGCGAACGCCTGCTGCAAGGTGGCGCACCGGGGCTGCACTTCTACACACTGAATCAGGCTGAAGCGAGCCTGGCGGTGTGGAACAACCTGAAGTTGCCTCGTTAAAAGCAGGATCAAGAGATCGCAGCCTCGTTTCACTCGACAGCTCCTACAAAGATTTATGTAGGAGCTGTCGAGTGAAACGAGGCTGCGATCTCTTGCGTTTAACGCCCGAACCAGAGCTTCTGGACCCGGTTTCTGGCTCTTTATGACATCTCGTCGTAATCTCAAGCCATGCCTCTGATCGCACAGTTACTCACCGTGTTTCTTTTCTCTTGCCTGAGCTTCGCCGCCCGGGGCGAGAAGCTGCGCATTGTCACCGAGCCGTGGGCGCCTTATGTCTATGAGGAAAACGGCAAATCCCTGGGCCTGGATTACGAAACCACGGCGATCGTGTTCAAGCGCCTCGGGATCGAAGTGGACTGGCAGTTCCTGCCATGGAAACGCTGTCTGTCGATGCTTGAAACAGGCCAGGCGGATGGCGCGCTGGACATTTTTCACAGCGATGAACGCGACGCCACTTTGCTCTACCCCAGCGAACCGCTGTCGGAAGTCGAGTTCGTGATGTTTTACGCCAACGAACGCCCCCATCCCTTCCGCACGCTGCAAGACCTGAAAGGCCTGACCGTCGGCACCTCGCCGGGCTATCTCTACAGCAAGGATTTCAGCGAATCGACCCAGTTCACCCGCGAGCCGGCGCCGACCCATGAAGCCAACTTCGGCAAACTGGTGCGCGGACGGATCGACCTGCTGATCACCGATCGCCGGGTCGGTCAGCATTTGCTCGACGAATTAGGCATCCGCGACAAGATCACCGAAAACCCCACCGTCATCAGCCATCAGAGCCAGTATTTGGCGGTACGGCGCAATGCCGGCATGGATTTACTGGTGCAGCGCTTCGGTGCCGAACTCAAGCGCTTCAAGCGCGAGCCCGCCTACGCTGAACTCAGCGCCCGGTATGGCGCGGGTCCCGGCACCGGAGGGCAACCCACCACCGCCACCACCGCCACGGTAAAAACCGTTGAGCAGCAGGAAAGCGGCGCGCAGTGATTGCTCTGTTATACTCCGGCGTTCCCGCCAGGCTCACGCCCGGACGCTCGGACTTGTTCAAGGCATCTCGATCCGCTACAGCGCAGCTTTTCAGCCCGCGCGAGCACTCCAGACGAGCTTTCAAGGCCCAGCAGGACCGGACGGGATTGCGTTCCTCTTAAACGCCATTCGCGCCAGGCAAGACTCCCATTGGGCCAAGCCCTAACTAAAACAGGATTACTCATGTCCTTTGCTTCCCTCGGTCTCTCCGAGGCTTTAGTCCGCGCCATCGAGGCAGCGGGCTATACCGAGCCTACTCCGGTGCAACAGCGGGCTATTCCCGCCGTGTTGCAAGGTCGCGACCTGATGGTCGCGGCACAGACAGGTACTGGTAAAACCGGCGGCTTCGCCCTTCCGATTCTGGAGCGGTTGTTCCCTAACGGTCACCCGGACAAATCCCAGCGTCACGGCCCGCGCCAACCGCGCGTACTGGTCCTGACCCCTACTCGCGAACTCGCGGCTCAAGTCCACGAAAGCTTCAAGGTCTACGCTCGTGACCTGAAGTTCGTCAGTGCCTGCATCTTCGGCGGCGTCGGCATGAACCCTCAGGTTCAGGCCATGTCCCGCGGTGTTGACGTGCTGGTGGCCTGCCCCGGCCGCCTGCTCGATCTCGCCGGCCAAGGCAGCGTCGATCTGTCCCACGTGGAAATCCTCGTGCTGGACGAAGCCGACCGCATGCTCGACATGGGCTTTGTCCATGACGTGAAGAAGGTCCTGGCTCGTCTGCCGAGCAAACGTCAGAACCTGCTGTTCTCGGCGACCTTCTCCAAAGACATCACCGACCTTGCCGGCAAGCTGCTGCACAATCCGGAACGCATCGAAGTCACGCCGCCGAACACCACGGTCGAGCGTATCGAGCAACGCGTCTTCCGCCTGCCAGCCAACCACAAGCGTTCGCTGCTGGCGCATTTGATCACCGCTGGCGCCTGGGAACAGGTCCTGGTGTTCACCCGCACCAAGCACGGCGCCAACCGCCTGGCCGAGTACCTGGACAAACACGGCCTCAGCGCCGTCGCGATCCACGGCAACAAGAGCCAGAACGCCCGCACCAAAGCCCTCGCCGACTTCAAGGCCGGTGAAGTGCGCATCCTCGTCGCCACCGACATCGCCGCTCGCGGCCTCGACATCGACCAGTTGCCACACGTGGTCAACTTCGAACTGCCGAACGTCGACGAAGATTACGTGCACCGTATCGGTCGTACCGGCCGCGCCGGTCGTTCGGGCGAGGCGATCTCGCTGGTCGCTCCGGACGAAGAAAAGCTGCTGAAAAGCATCGAGCGCATGACCAAGCAGAAGATTGCCGATGGCAACCTGATGGGCTTCGACTCCAGCGCTGTAGAAGCCGAGAAACCAGAAGTCCGCGAGCGTCCGGATGTGCGTAACCCGCGCAACCCACGCGGCCCACGCGGCGACGGTCCGAACGGCACTGGCGGAGGCGGCGGTCGTAAAGACAAGGGCAAGGACAAGGGCGGCAAGGAAAAAGCGCCTGCCACTGGCCGTGGTGATCGCCCGGCCCGTGAACACAAGCCACGCGAAGGCACCCCGGCTCGCGAGCAACAGCGCCCGGCGCCACGCGCTGCCGCTGATCGTGCTCCAGACGAGTTCCTGGACGACGATATCGACAACTTCGGTAACCGCGTCGACTACGTGCCTCAAGCCAAACCGGCCCAGGGCCGTGGCCGCCGTCCGGGTGCTCCGGCACAAGGCACGGCAGCGGGCGCTGGCGCTGGTGCTGGTGCTCCGCGCACCGGCGGCAAGCCTCAGGGTCGCCAAAGCGGTCCACGCAGCAGCGATGGCGCCACCACCGGCACACCGCCAGCCAAGCGCAGCGGTCCACGCAACGGTGCTCCACGTGACGGCCAGGCCCGTCGCGAAGAGTCGCGCAACCGTCGTCCGGCTCGCACCGACGACCAGCCGCGTTCGGAACCTGCCGTGCAGAACCCGCGCGGTCCGGCACCGAAGATTATCCATAAAGAGTCGAAAACCGATCGGTTCCCGACTCCTGAGCAACTGGATCAATTGCCAGGCCGTCCACGCGGTGAGAAGCCAGCGTTGCTGACACGCAATCGCTGATTTAGCGCTGCAATGAAAAATGCCCCTGATCTCACGATCCGGGGCATTTTTTATGCTTCACCACAATTCCTGTAGGAGCGAGGCTTGCCCGCGAAAGCGTCATCTGCGACACCACGGAAACCGAGGTGAAGCCTTCGCGGGCAAGCCTCGCTCCTACAGGGGGTTTGTGGCGCCCATGAAGATTATGTTCGGCAATAAAAAACGCCCCCGACCGTGAGGCCGGGGGCGTTTTGTGTCAGGCGCGAAAATTATTTCGCTTTCACACCTTCAAACGTCACGTACAGCTCGACCGCGTCGGACGATGGGCCCAGGTCTTTCTGCTTGCCGAAATCGGAGCGCTTGATGCTGGTGGTGCCTTCGAAGCCGGCACGGTAGCCGCCCCATGGATCCTTGCCTTCGCCCAGGAAGGTAGCCTTGACCACCACTGGCTTGGTCACGCCCAGGATAGTCAGGTCGCCGGTCACGTCAGCAGTGTCTTTGCCAGCCGCGTTTTTGCCGGTGGATTTGACGCTGGTGGAAACGAACGTGGCTTTAGACCCGTTCAGGAAGTCTTTGCTGGAGATGTGCTTGTCGCGCTCAGCGTTGTTGGTAAACACGCTGGCGGTGTTCACGTTGAACGAGATCTTGCTGTCTTCTGGCTTGGCAGCGTCGAAGCTGAACTTGCCGTCGATGTCCTTGAAGGTACCGGTGATGTAGCTGTAGCCCAGGTGGCTGATCTTGAAGTCAACGAAGGCATGTTGGCCTTCTTTGTCGACGACGTAGTCAGCCGCCATCACGTTGGCGGACAGCAGAGCCGAACCGATTGCCAGAGCAGCGAGTGTTTTTTTCAACATGCTTTCTATTCCTTTGGAGTCGAGGTTGAACTTCAGGCTTTGCGGCCCAGCATACGAGTGAGGGTCGCATCACGATCGATAAAGTGGTGCTTCAATGCTGCCAACGCATGGAGACCGGAAAAAATTACCAGCACCCACGCCAGATACAGATGGATCACACCGGCGGTGTCTGCCTGGTCCGGTAGTCCGGAAAGCAGCGCAGGAACTTCAAACAGGCCAAACACCGAAATCCCGACACCGTCTGCGGTGGAAATCAGGTATCCGGCAATCATCACAGCAAACAGACCGAAGTACAGGAACGAATGACCGAACTTGGCGCCTAGCCGCGTCATGCGGCTGTACGTATCCAGTGCCGGCGGTGGCGGGCTGACAACGCGCCACAGCACCCGCAGCACCATGACGGCCAACAACACCAGGCCAATGCTCTTGTGCAATTCCGGCGCGTCTTTGCGCCAGGTGCTGTAGTAGTCGAGACCGACCATCCACAAGCCCAGCGCGAACAAACCAAAGACCGCCAGCGCCACGCCCCAATGCATGAAGATGCTGACCCAACCGTAGCGGGAAGAAGAGTTACGTAGCTGCATTGCCCAAATCCTGTGAGAACTGCGACCAAGACTATCCACTTATCTATCGAATTAAAGCGGAAAATTTTGCTTTGAAATATCGAGAAATACGATCAAGAGTCTGAAATGGATCCGTTAAGGAAAGATTAAAGACCAATGTGTGAGAAAAAATGAAGCCCAAACAAGGAACACCTGCGCCACAGGATTTATTCGATGCTTGATACGGGTTTCTTCCAGGCATAAAAAAACGCGGCATTTCTGCCGCGTTTCTTTGAGTGCCAAAAGCTTACTGCGCTTTGGTTTCCGTTGCCGGGGTCGCAGCGGGTTTGGCCGCAGCTTTTTTCGCCGGTTCAGCTTTCTTAGCCGGGGCTTTGGCCGGCGCTTTTTTGGCTTCGGTCTTGGCAGCAGGCTTTTTCACCGGGGCTTTCTTGGCCGGCTCGGCTTTCACCGGAACCACTGGCTTCGGCGCTTCAACCGGTGCAGGGGCCGGAGTTGGCGCTGGAGCAGGAACCGGTGCTACCGGAGCCGCGGGTTCTGGTGCCTTGACCGGTTCCGGTTTCTTGTCGTCATCGGACGAACCACCGAACAGGTTGGTGAAGAAGTTACCTTTCTTCGCCGCCACTGCACCGGCCGCTACAGCGGTCGCTGCCGGTACAACCTTCGCCGGTTCAAACGATTTGCCCGCTGCCAGGTCTTCAACCTGGCTGGCCGCGCGCTGACCGGTGCGCAATGCGCCTTCCAGGGTGCCCGGGTACAAGGTGTCGGTGTGTTCGCCAGCGAACGCCACGCGCTGCAGCGGACGTTCCCACAGGCGCCAGTATTTGCTGATCTGGCCCGGGCCGAACGCCAGGTAAGCGCCGCCCATCGAAGGGTCGGTGCTGTAGCGGCGGATTTCATAACCGGTGAACGAGCCGCGCGCCTGTGGATAAAACGCGTGCAGACGAATCAGCACCTGATCGACCATCTGCTTGTCGCCGAATGCCTGCATGACGCGTGCGTTGTCGCCGGACAGGTTGATCACCACGTTGGCGCCGCCCTTCAGTGCCGGCTCGACCCACAACATGCCCAGGCCGGTGTTGCTGTAGATCTCGCCGGACATGCGCGCCTTGCTTTCCCATACCGGCGTCTTGAACTTCAGCATGATCTGGTCACGCCAGCCGTAGTTGGTGCCTTTGATCGCGCCCATGTGCTGGGCATCCAGGGACGGGGTCATGACAATCTTGTTCAGTGCGCGCAACGGCACCGCGACAACCACGTAGTCAGCCTGATAGCCCACGCTGCCGACTTTGACGGTCACGCCGTCCTTGTCCTGGGTGATGGACGACACCGGGGAACTGGTCTTGATGGTTTTCAGCTGTTTGACGAAGGCCTGGGCCAGCACCGGGCTACCGCCGAGCAGGCGCGAAGCGCGCAGGTCACGGTCGGAAACGCCACGGTAAACACGGCTCTGCTGTGCGAAGTACAGCAGCGACAGGCGCGAAGGTTCGTCGTAGCGGGTACGAATCTGCTGGTTCACCAACTGACGTGCAGTGGCCGGCAGGCTCAGACGGTCGAGCCAGTTGGAGACGTTGATCTGATCCAGAGCATGCAGCGTGTTGTTGGCCGCCGGGTTCAGTGGATCTTCGATCGATCGCGCCAAGTCATCCACGGTCTTTTCGTAACGCTTGAGCGCTTCGGCGGTGGCCGGTTCCTTGGTGGCCAGATCGGCAGCGGTGTAATACACGCCATCGATCAGGTAGCTCGGGACACGCACGAATTCAGGAGCTGGCGTGGTGCTCAGCTTGAAGGTCGAGACGTATTTGTTCAGCACCGGCTGGGTCTTGTCGTTGCCGATCCACTCACTGGTGGCCATGCCGGAGCGACCGCCCAGGCTCGGTTTGGCTTCCAGCAGAGTGACCTGCCAGCCTTTGTTCTGCAGTTCGTAAGCCGCTGTCAGGCCCGAGAGCCCGCCGCCGATCACGATCGCCGTTTTATCCTTGGCCAGCGCAGACACGCTGAACAGCCCCAACATCACCAGCGCACAGGCGCGCAGCCAACCAGCAGACATTCAGCGAACTCCGGAAATACACGAGGAAATAGCGGTTTCACGAGTCAGACGACTCAAAGAACCGCGAAGAATACGTCAGCCATCAAAAGGCCGCCAGCAACGTCTATCGACCTATACAAAGTAGCTCAATCGACACAATGGGTTGTCCCGGTGCGATGCATTGCATAGGCTTGCGCGATTGTTTGCCCGCGAAACCAGCGAGCCGCCTCGAGGAGACTGAACATGGGCCTGAATAACCAGTGGATGCAACGCGATCTCGCGGTGTTATGGCATCCCTGCACCCAGATGAAAGACCACGAACAGCTGCCGCTGATTCCGATCAAGCGCGGTGAAGGCGTTTGGCTTGAAGACTTCGAAGGCAAACGCTACCTCGACGCCGTCAGCTCCTGGTGGGTCAACGTGTTCGGTCACGCTAATCCGCGCATCAACCAGCGCATCAAGGACCAGGTTGATCAACTGGAGCACGTGATCCTCGCCGGGTTCAGCCATCAACCGGTGATCGAGTTGTCCGAGCGTCTGGTGAAGATGACGCCGGAAGGCCTGACGCGGTGCTTCTACGCCGATAACGGTTCGTCCTGCATCGAAGTCGCGCTGAAGATGAGCTTTCACTACTGGCTCAACCGCGGCCAGCCGAACAAGAAGCGCTTCGTCACCCTGACCAACAGCTACCACGGCGAAACCATGGCGGCGATGTCGGTGGGCGACGTGCCGCTGTTTACCGAAACCTACAAGGCGCTGCTGCTGGACACCATCAAGGTGCCGAGCCCCGATTGCTACCTGCGCCCGGAAGGCATGAGCTGGGAGGAACACTCGCGCAACATGTTCGCTGCCATGGAACAGACCCTGGCCGAGAATCACGACACCGTCGCGGCAGTGATTGTCGAGCCGCTGATCCAGGGCGCTGGCGGCATGCGCATGTATCACCCGGTGTATCTCAAATTGCTGCGTGAAGCCTGCGACCGCTACGGCGTGCACCTGATCCACGACGAAATCGCCGTCGGCTTCGGCCGCACCGGGACGATGTTCGCCTGTGAACAGGCCGGCATCCGCCCGGACTTCCTCTGCCTGTCCAAGGCCCTGACCGGCGGCTACCTGCCGCTGGCGGCCTGCGTGACGACCGAAGATGTCTACAGCGCTTTCTACGACGACTACCCGACCCTGCGCGCCTTCCTGCACTCGCACAGCTACACCGGCAACCCGCTGGCGTGCGCGGCAGCCTTGGCGACGCTGGATATCTTCGAAGAAGACAACGTCATCGAAAACAACAAGGCCCTGGCGCAGCGCATGGCCAGCGCCACCGCGCACCTGGTCGATCACCCGAACGTTTCGGAAGTGCGCCAGACCGGCATGGTGCTGGCCATCGAGATGGTCAAGGACAAGGCCACCAAGGAAGCTTATCCGTGGCAGGAACGTCGCGGTTTGAAGGTGTTCCAGCATGCGTTGGAGCGCGGTGCTTTACTTCGACCGTTGGGCAGCGTCGTGTATTTCCTGCCGCCGTATGTGATTACGCCGGAGCAGATCGATTTTCTGGCGAAAGTGGCCAGTGAAGGCATCGACATCGCGACCCGTGACAGCGTCAGCGTGTCGGTGCCGAAAGACTTCCACCCCGGCTTCCGCGATCCGGGCTGATTGTATAGTGCTCGCTCCCACGCTCCGCGTGGGAATGCAGCCCGGGACGCTCCGCGTCCCAAAAGCGGACGCAGAGCGTCCGGTGAGGCATTCCCACGCAGAGCGTGGGAACGATCAAATCAAAGAGAACCCGCATGAGACTGTCCCGCTTCTTTATCGACGCCCCCTTGAGCACCGGCGAACACGAGTTGCCCGAGGCCCAGGCCCATTACATCAGCCGCGTGCTGCGCATGGCCGAGGGCGATGCGCTGCAACTGTTCGACGGCTCGGGCCATGAGTTTCGCGCCACGCTGGTGGAGGTCGGCAAGAAGCGCGTTGTCGTGCAGATCGACGAAAGCTTCGCCGGGCAGGTCGAATCGCCGCTGGCGATCCATCTCGGCCAAGGCTTGTCCCGTGGCGAGCGCATGGATTGGGCGATTCAGAAAGCCACTGAATTGGGCGTCACTGAAATCACCCCGATCTTCAGTGACCGTTGTGAAGTCCGCCTGAAGGACGAGCGCGCCGATAAGCGTCTGATGCACTGGCGCCAGGTGGCGATCAGCGCGTGCGAGCAATGCGGGCGTTCACGAGTGCCGGTGATTCATCCGCCGCTGTTGCTGGCGGACTGGTTGAAGCAGACCGAGGCGGAATTGAAGTTGGTGCTGCATCCGGTGGCTGAGCCGTTGGTGAGTCATGAGAAGCCGGCGACGCTGGCGTTTCTGATCGGGCCTGAGGGTGGGTTGTCGGATGCCGAAGTCGATCAGGCCAAGGCCAGTGGCTTCCACGCCGCCCGCCTCGGCCCGCGGGTGTTACGCACCGAGACTGCGCCGGTTGTGGCGTTGGCGGTGGCCCAGCAGCTTTGGGGTGACTTCTAAATCTTGAAAGATCGCAGCCTCGTTTCACTCGACAGCTCCTACAGGAGATCGCATTTCAATGTAGGAGCTGTCGAGTAAAACGAGGCTGCGATCTTTTGATCTTCCGCCTCACAAGACATAAAACAAAATCGCCACAAAGTGCAGCAAACTCCCCGCGATCACGAACAGATGCCAGATCCCGTGCGCATGCCGCAGCCGATGATCCAGGGCAAAAAAGACAATCCCCACGGTGTACAACACCCCACCTGACGCCAGCCAGGCAAAACCGGTGCTGCCCAGCGCCGCGAGCAGTGGCTTGACCGCCACCAGCACGATCCAGCCCATCACCGCATAAATCACGATCGACAGAACCCGCGCTTCCGACCGCGGCTTGATCTCTTGCAGGATGCCGATCAGCGCCAGCCCCCAGACAATCCCGAACAGCGTCCAGCCCCACGGCCCGCGCAGGGTCACCAGGCAAAACGGCGTGTAGCTGCCGGCAATCAGCAGGTAGATCGAAAAGTGATCGACCTTCTGCATGATCGCTTTCTTGCGCCCGCGCACGCTGTGGTACACGGTCGACGCGCTGTACAGCACCATCAAGGTAAATCCGTAAATCGCCACGCTGACGATCTTCCACGGGCTGCCGTCCATGCTGGCGATCACCAGCATCCACACCACCCCGACCGTCGCCGCCACTGCCCCGACCAGATGCGTCCAGGCGTTCAATCTTTCCCCGTGATACATGTAGTGCCCACCTCAAAATTCACTGCAACATCGCGCAAGGCTCAGGCCTCGAGTGTAAAAGCGCAATGTTTCAAACCACAAATCCCCCTGTAGGAGCTGTCGAGTGAAACGAGGCTGCGATCTTTTGATGTTGTTTTTAAGAGCAAGATCAAAAGATCGCAGCCTCGTTTCACTCGACAGCTCCTACACAGCTCCCACACGTACCTGCATGCGTGCACAATCGAGCCATTCGAATAAGAGTCCACGCCATGCTGATCGACGAAGAGTTGACCCTGAAAAAGCTCGAGGTGTTCCTCGCCTTCATGCGCACCGGCAACCTGGCCCGGGCGGCTGCCGAGTTGCAGACCAGCAACGTCAGCGTGCACCGTGCCATTCACTCCCTGGAAAGCGCCCTGCGCTGCCCGCTGTTCAAACACGAAGGCCGCAATCTGACACCGCTGGAGAGCGCCTATGTGCTGGAAGAACGCGCGCAGAAGCTGATTCAGGACGTGGTCGAAACCGTGCGCCTGACCCGTGAAGCGGCCGGGTTCTCGGCTGAACGCTTCAAGCTCGGCTCGCTGTATTCGCTGACGGTGAAGACCGTACCGCAGTTGATCATGGGCCTGAAGATCCGCCGCAGCGAACTGAACATCGACCTGATCCTCGGTTCGAATTTCGACCTTCTGTACAAGCTCAAGAACATGGAAGTCGACGCGATCCTGGTGTCTCTCGACGACAGCGTCAACGACCCGGACTGCGAGCAGATTCCGCTGTTTTCCGATGACATTTTCCTGGCCACGCCGGCAGATTCGAAGTTTGCCCAACGGGCGGAAGTTGACCTGGCCGAAGTGCGCGACGAAACCTTCATCACCCTGACCCAAGGCTTCGCCACGCACCAGGACGGCAATCGGGTGTTCAAGCAGGCGGGGTTCGAGCCGAAGGTGGCGATGCAGGTCAACGACATCTTCACCCTGCTGAGCATGGTCAGCTCGGGGGTGGGTTATGCGCTGCTGCCGGGGCGGATTGCGGCGGTGTATGAGAACCGGGTGAAGCTGATCCCGTTGCAGGAAAAGTATCGGTTGCAGCAGCACATTGGCGTGGTGTTTTTGAAGGCCAAGGAGCGCGATCCGAATCTGTTGGCGTTGCTGGCGGAGTGTCGGATGTATGCCAATCGCCAGGCCTGATACCGCGCCGCGCCCTTCGCGGGCAAGCCTCGCTCCTACAGGATGTGCGTGCGCCATGGATTGGGCCACGACACAAATCCTGTAGGAGCGAGGCTTGCCCGCGAAAGCGCCAGAACAGCCAGCGAAGATCCCGCGGCTTAACCCACAATCCCGCGAACAATGAAGTACAACAACGAAGGCCCCAGCAGACACCCAAGCCCGGTGTGGAACGTCGCGGTCAACGCGCCATAAGGCACCAACCGCCGATCCGTCGCCGCCAACCCGGCGGTCACACCGCTGACAGTGCCGGCCAACCCGCCAAACACCATCGCCGAGCGCGGGTTATCCAGGCCCATCCATTTCGCGGCCATCGGCGTGCCGACCATCACGAAAATCGCCTTGATCAACCCGGTGGCAATCGACAACGCCACCACATCCGAACTCGCACCAATCGCCGCCCCGGTCACCGGCCCGACGATGTACGTCACTGCACCCGCACCGATGGTGGTCATGCTGATCGCATCGCGATAACCGAATACCCAAGCCATGCTCGCACCGACAATGAACGGCAGGATCGTGCCCAGCAGCAGCGCAATCACGCCAATCAAACCAGCCTTTTTCGCTTCGGTGGCCTGCACTTCGAACGCCGTGGCAACGATGGCGAAGTCCCGCAGCATCGCGCCGCCCATCAAGCCGATGCCAGAGAACAGCGACAAATCCGCCAGGCCTTTTTGCCCGCCAGTCATGGTGCCGCCGACCCAGGCCAGAACAAGCCCGATGACAATGGCAATCGCCGAGCCGTGAATCCGCCCGTACGTCAGCCGTTTGGACAACACCACCGACACCCACATGATCACGCCAACAAAGGCGAACGCCGTAACCAAGCCGTTATGTTCCAGGCCTTTCTCGATGAGATCCCACATATCAGCGACCTCCTACTGGCGTGCCGACTGGCGTGATTTCCTCGGGCTCATCGGGCAAGGGTTCGCCTTTGTGAGTGCGGCTGATCAGCGCAATCGTGCAGCCGCAGATCACCACCGAACCAATCGCCGCCAGCACCGCCACCGGGCCACCGTGCAGCGCCGTCACGACGTTCTGTTGCGCGGCCATTGCGACCACCACCGGAATGTACATCGCGCCCCAGAAGCCGACGCCCATCTCGCACTCCTTGGTCATGCCGCCGCGCCTGTGCATCCACAACCGCGCGCAGATCAGCAGGATCATCGCGATCCCGACCCCGCCGACGTTGGATTTCACCCCCAGCAACACGCCGAGCATGTCACCCATGATCACCCCTGCCAGCGTACAGATCGCCAACAGCGCCACACCGTAAATAATCATTGTTGTTGTCCTCAAAGTGCATCGTCGAATGTTGTTTTTGTTGTTCGAAGGCCTGAGTCGGTGGTCTAGGGTTGGCGGCTTCCCTCCTCACGCAACAGCGCCTGCAAGGTGTCGAGTCGCGCACCGTCGAAGGCAATGACGGTGCCCTGCTCGAACACCCGGCGCGCCAGCCCGGTCAGCACCGCACCGGGCGGCAGTTCGATCTGTAGACGTACGCCACGCTCGTAGGCGCTTTGCACCGTGCCGCGCCAATCCACCACGCGGCACATGTTGAACGCCAGGTCGTCGCGCAAGGCTTCGGTGTTGATGATGGGCCGGGCGCGACTGCCGCTCAGGTAACCCAACGTCGGTGTTTTCAGTTGCACCTTGGCGAAGGCTTCGGCCAGGGTTTTAGCGGGGGCTTCCAATAAAGGACAGTGCGACGGCACGCTGACGGCCAGGCGTTTGGCCAACCCGGCACCGCAGCCTCGAGCCAGCTCAGCGACGGCTTTCATCGCCGCATCGCTGCCAGCGATGACCATCTGGTTATCGGCATTGATATTGGCCAGATAAACCGGCGTATCGACGCTGTGAACCTGCGCCAACAACCCTTCCACCGTCGCCAGCTCCAGGCCGATGATCGCGGTCATGCCGTAGCCCTGTGGATAAGCTTGTTGCATCAGCTCGCCACGCAGGCTGACCAGATGCAGCGCATCGCTGAAGCCCAGCGCACCCGCCACCACCGCGGCCGGGTAGGCGCCGATGGACAATCCCGCCACGTAATCCGGCGCCATTGATAACTGGCGTGAAGCCGCGACGCCGGCAATCAGCAGGCAAAGCTGAACGGCCCGTGTCGATTTCAACGCCTCGGCGGAATCCAGCAGCAAAGTATCTTCACCCAGCACATCACTCGCCTCGATGACGGTTTCGCGAGGCAAACGATGGAGCATGCCCGGCTGCTGCGCGCCTTGCCCTGGGAACACCAGCAAGCTGCTCACGCTGCTTGCTCCCAAGGATCAATGACCAGGCAGGCTTCACGGGCGTTTTTCAGCAAAACCCGACGGACAGGACCGGCCCATTCGCGCAGGGCGACGGCGCCGAAAGGTGTCTGCAATTGCATGTCTACCTGGCAGGCAGCCGTGTCCAGAATCTTCACCAGCGCCTGCGCTTTCAATCGATCCAGCGGTTGCGGCATGCGCAGGATCAAGTCGAGATCACTGCCCTCGTGCAACGCCTGAAAACCGCTGCCCAATTCGAACCCGGCACTGCCGCTGACACCCCACACCCAACCACAATCATCAAGCATTGGCCGCAGTTGATTGAGGGCGTGGACTGCCGGCAAATCCCGGTCAATCGAGACATGACAAAGCTCTTCGGGTGTTACGCGACGCGAAATCGCATCGATCGACATCACCGTTGCAAAGCGCTGTTCACGCAACCGCCCACGCACCCCGACCGCGATGTGATCCGGCGCACTCAACGCACGCCGAACCACCACCGGTTGCCCTGCACTGATCGACTCGATCACCCACGCAGGCGCGTCCACCGGCAGCTGCTCTGGCGTCATGCCCCAGAGCAGGTCGTGGGCCAGAAAGGTATTCACCACTGCGCTCTCAGCAGTTCACGCACCTTGCTCGATGCTGCGCGGTTGCTCGCGCCCAACCGGCCGCTCAGGTCGCGCCCCGTCGCGGCAACATCGCCGATTGCCTGATTCAGGCATTCAGTGACTCGCGCCAGGTCGGCTGCGGTTGGCCGTTCAATCTGCTCGACCGACAAGGTTTCCCACAGCAATCCCAGGCTCGCGTAGCTGTCGATGTCATAGGCCATCGGCGGCACGCTGGCGGCCAAAGCTTCAAGCTCCTCGACACTGCGCAACGTCACCCGCGCCGCCGACGCCTTGCCCATCGCATGCACCATCACGCCGGGATCACGCAGGGCAATCAAGCGATTGGCCTGATACCCATGAGCCAGAAACGCCCCGGACATCGCCTTGCCCACCAGCAAACCAATCACCGCATGGCCGGCCAACCGGGCGCGGGCATAACTGTCCGCCGCACCGGCCAGAGCCTGATGAATGCCGAGCGCTTCTTCGCGCCGACCATAAGCCTGACTCGGCACATCGACGATGGCGATCAAGGCGCGCTTGTGCGGTTTATCCAGATCGGCGGCGATGACTTCATCCACAGCCTTGGCCAGACCCCAGCCTTCCAGCAAACCGACTTCGCCATTGCGGGCGCGGACGAAACGGTTGTCGGGATCAGCCACCACAGCGATAAACCGCGCCGGCTGATCACCCAATACACCGTCGGCTACTTTCAATGAAGCGGGCAAACTTTCGACCGGTTTCGCGCCCGCGCTCAAGGCGTTGAACCAGTTCAAACCTCTCAGGGAATACGTGCTCATGAGCGCTCTCCTTGATACAGATCGCGAACCACTGACGGCTCGATTTGCGGCTCGGCGTCCAATCGGGCGAGCCGTTGCAGGAACAGATCGGCCTGACGGCTGCGTTGTTGTTCCGGCAAACCTTGCTTGAGCAATTCGCCGACCTGCTGCTGAATCTGCGCCACATCATCGGCAACGTAACGGTCCACCAAACCGCTGGCGAAACGCTGCTCACCACCGGTCAGGCTCCAGATGAAAGGACGATCACGGGAGTCGTATTCCTCAAGCCCTGCTTCCTGCTCGATCACTTGCGGACCGTTCAGGCCAAGCCGTGCTTCCTGGGTCACCAGCAAATAGCTGCACAACCCGGCGGCAATCGACATCCCGCCAAAGCAACCCACGCTGCCGGCCACGACGCCAACCACCGGCTGGTATTGGCGCAGATCGACAATCGCCGCATGAATATCGGCAATCGCCGCCAGCCCGAGGTTGGCTTCCTGCAAACGTACGCCGCCGGTTTCCAGCAGCAACACGGCGCGGGTCGGGATACCGTTGCGGTTATCTTCCGCGGCCAGTTCCAGCGCGCCGGCCATTTTCGCCCCGCCGACTTCGCCGAGGCTGCCGCCCTGAAACGCACCTTCAATGGCGGCGATGACCACCGGCAACCCACCGATGCTGCCCTTGGCGATCACCACGCCGTCATCGGCTTGCGGCACCACGCCCTGACGCGACAGCCACGGCGACATGACGCGTTGAAACGGGTCGAGCAATTCGCGGAAGGTGCCGGCGTCGAGCAAGGCTTTCGCCCGTTGCCGGGCGCCGAGTTCGACGAAACTATGTTTCTTGAGGAGATCAGTCATGGCCGATCTCCTCAAAGCCTTGTTCCAGACGCAAGCGCACCACGCCCGGTGTCGCGCCGAAATCGTGGATATCGATGGCCATCGCTGGCGGAGTCTGGCCGTCGAACATCCGTGCAAACAGATGCTGCCAGCGTTGCTCGGCGCCATTGACCGAGGTCTGCACCTTGATCGTCAGTTTGCCGGCCTGACCCGGTTCGATCAGCACTTCCAGATCGCCCGAGCCGACACAGCCCACCAGCGTACGGCCCCGGGGCGGCTGCCCGGCGGGAAATTCAAAGGATAAGGTTTCCATCAGAAAGCTCCGGACTCGATGCGGTCGATAAACAGGCAGGCGGCGAGCAAATCCGCAGCACCGCCGGGCGACGCATTCAATGCGATTAATTGTTCGTCCAGCTCGTGCAAACGGCGGCGACCGGCGAGGCTGGCACTGCCGCCCGCGTCGAGTACCGCTTGGGCGCCGAGTTGCATGGTCTGCAAGCCTTGTTCGCCAGCGCGGTACAGAACGCAGGTGTCCGCCAGGTTCGTCATGATCGCCAGCAAGGCATCGAGCCGGGCGTTCTGCTCGCCATGGCCAACGGCGCGGCTGCGCTTGAGTTGTGGCAGCGCGCGTTGCAGCACCGAAGGAAAACCCAGTTGGGCTTCTTCACGGGCGCCGCGAGCGCCGTAGCGTTGGGCAACTTGGGCACCGTGACTGAGTGGACGTGGCGCGTAACGGTCTTCGAGTAACGCGAGGCGTGCTGCGCGCAAAGCCATTGAGCCTGCGGCACTGGATTCAGGCTCAAGCGCGCAGGCAGTGACCAAAAGCCCCAAGGCCCAGATCGCCCCGCGATGCGTATTCACGCCGCCAGTGGTGGCGAGCATCGCTTGCTCCCCTTCCCGACCAATGCGCCCGATGGCTTCGCGCAACGGCACGCCGACTTCGCCACACTCAATGGCCGCTTCCGCCATTTCCTTGAACGCAGGCCAAAGGGACAGCGCCGAGGCGTGCATCAGCCCCAGGTGCAAATCGGTATGCGCGCCGTTGCCACGACGGTCGACCAGCGCCGGTTTCGGCGACAGGTCCGCTTCGTCGATCAGCGCGTCCACGGCCAGGTCCGCCAGCCGTTCAGCCAGGGACAGGGTTTTCGGTTGCAGGTTGAATGCGTGCATTACCAGCTCCTGAACTTGGCGGGCGGGTTGTAGAGGCCACCGGACCACTCGACCAGATCGGCCACGCTTTTGGCGGCGAGCAATTCGCGGGTGGCGTCGGTGCGACGGATGCCCAGGTCTTCGGGCAAGGCGATCAGGCCTTCGCGGCGCATGCGTGCGGTGTCTTTCGGGTTGTGGCGCAACCCGATGGCGGTCACTCCGGCGACGGCGGCGATCATCGCCTGACGTTCTTCCATCGAACGGGCCTTGTACAGATAGGCGATGCCTTCTTCAGTCAGCAGGTGGGTGACGTCATCGCCGTAGACCATGATCGGCGCCAGCGGCATGCCGCTTTTCTTCGCCACCTCTATGGCGTCGAGGGTTTCGACGAAGGTCGGTTTTCCGCCCTCCTGGAAGGTCTCGACCATTTGCACCACGAGTTTTTTGCCGCGTTCGAGCAAGGCTTCGGGTGCATCGTCATGGCGCATGTCGAGCCAGGCTGGCGTGCTGTGCCGGCGACCGCGCGGGTCGTGGCCCATGTTCGGCGCGCCGCCGAAACCGGCGAGGCGTCCGCGAGTTACGGTGGAAGAATGGCCATCGCCATCGACTTGCAGGGTCGCGCCGATGAACAGGTCCACCGCGTATTGCCCGGCGAGCTGGCAGAACATTCGGTTGGAACGCAGTGATCCGTCGCGCCCGGTGAAGAACACGTCCGGCCGCGCGGCGATGTAGTTTTCCATGCCCAGTTCGGTGCCGAAGCAATGCACGCTTTCGACCCAACCGCTTTCAATCGCGGGGATCAAGGTCGGGTGCGGATTGAGCGTCCAGTTGCGGCAGATCTTGCCTTTGAGGCCGAGGGATTCGCCGTAGGTCGGCAGGATCAATTCGATGGCGGCGGTGTTGAAACCAATGCCGTGGTTCAAGGACTGGACGTTGTGTTTCTCGTAGATCCCGCGGATCGCCATCATCGCCATCAACACGTGCACAGGCTTGATATGACGCGGGTCGCGGGTGAACAGCGGTTCGATGTAGAACGGCTTGTCGGCCACCACCACGAAATCGACCCAGGACGCGGGGATGTCGACGCGTGGCAGGTCGCTGACATCGTCCACCAGTTGATTGACCTGGACGATGACGATGCCGTCGCTGAACGCGGCCGGTTCGATCAATGCGGGGGTGTCTTCGGTGCTGGGGCCGGTGTAGATGTTGCCGGCGCGGTCGGCCATGAAACCGGCCGAGAGCACGACGTTGGGAATCAGGTCGACCACCAGCCGTGCATAGAGCTCGATGTAGGTGTGGATCGCGCCGATTTCCAGCAGACCGTCTTCCAGCAATTGGCTGATGCGCAGGCTCTGGGTGCCGGCGAAGGAGAAGTCGAGCTTGCGGGCGATGCCGCGTTCGAACAGGTCCAGGTGCTCGGAACGGCCGACGCTGGGCATGATCATGTGCAAGTCATGCAGCTTGGCGGGATCGGCCTTGGCCAGGGAACGGGAGAGGAAATCCGCCTGCTTCTGGTTGTTGCCTTCCAGCACCACGCGGTCGCCAGGCAGGATCAAGGCCTCCAGCGCCGCGACGATGTTGTCGGTGGGCAGCACCACACCGTCGGCCAGGCCTCGCACCAGTTCGAGACGCCGCTGCTTTTCGCTGCGCCGCCGCGTCCATCGCGAGTCGGGGGATATTGTTGTTGTCATGACCACTCCACGGGTTCGCTGTCGTGGGAGTCACCTTAGGAGCGTTGGGTGGGGGGCATCAATCAAGCAGAGAGACGGATCGTTACGGTCAGGGTAATGGTCGCGAAGAGTTGCAGTGACTGTACCGGCCCCTTCGCGAGCAAGCCCGCTCCCACATTAGAATTCAGTGAACACAACATTTATGGACGACAGAAAATCAATGTGGGAGCGGGCTTGCTCGCGAAGGGGCCAGATCGATCACCGCAGTTCTTAATGAGGGAATTGCGGCCCGGCTATCTGCTGCACACGCTGCCCATCCTTGAACTCCAAAGGGTTTCCCCCCATCAGGTTGATCTTGTCCTGCTGCGCTACCCGCACGACGAAGCTGTTTTCAGCCGCCAGTTTTGCGGCCCAGTCGTCGGGGGTGTAGAGCGTCGGGTTGAGGACGCGGCCCAATTGCTCTTCCAGAGGCATAAGCCGCTCCATCACTTCACTGTAGTGCAGGCCTTCGCCGATCAGCATGAGATCAATGTCACTGGATGCGCTTGCCGAATCCTTGGCGATTGAACCGTACACAAATGCCCAGGTGATCTGCTCGACAAAGGGGTGGAGAGCCTGACGCAGAGGCTCGGCGATGCCAAAGGTTTTGCGGGCGATGCCCAACAGCTCGGCATAGATCGGGCACTGCGGATTGGCTTGATAGTGGGTCTGGTTGCCCTGGCGGCTCAGGGTCAACACGCCTGCCTGTTGCAATCGATCCAGCTCGCGCATGAGGCTGCCTTTACCCACTTGAGCCCAGCGGGCGATTTCGTTGGCGTAAAAACTTCGATCGGGTTTACCGAACAACAAGCCCAGCACTTTTTGCTGAGTGGTGGTGAACAAGGCTTCGCTGAGGGAGAGGTTTTTCACAGTGACAACCGATGAGTCCCAAAAAGGGAACGATAGGTCCCTTTTTGGGAATCTTCAACCTTCGCCAGCCGATTGGAGGTTTGTGTTTAAAAGTTTGTCCGCTGCAAGGGTGAAAGGCTACACGGTGTGACGTCGCCACCTACAGCAATGCCGGAAGCCGCTGACTGGTGGGGTTTTGTGCTGAGCTTTATTGTTTGGGGGTCGCTGACAATTCAGCGACCGGGGCTGGAAACCCCATGAGTACGGGGCGCAAAAGCGTCCTTCATAACGTATGCTTGCGCACCTTCAAAGTGTGCATTCCGTTATGGCGGCTGTGCGCGGAAGACCTTAGGGTCTGCCGGGCCGTACCCCGGGTTTCCAACCGCGTACAGCTGCCACCATTCGCTCGGAAACCGAATGGGTCAGCTTCACCCCTGTACGGAGATTCACAATGTTCAAAGCCACTCCCAATCCCCCGGAAACCGACGCCGACTCCGACGCATCTCTCGAAGCCGAAAAACTCAAGGAAGCTGCCGACCGCGCCTTCGCCCATTACTTCCCGCCAGCCCAGGAAAAACCGGCCAAACGCCGTAAACACCCTCTCTTCACCGTCTCCCCCGATATTGACACCGAAGCCCTTCTGGCCAACGCCTCCGAAGATTTGCTTTCCATCAGCGCCATTGCGGCCGATCTGGCGGACGATGTGGAAGGCTCACGCCGTTCGGTCGCCTTGGCGCTCAGCCGAATGGCTGATGGCGTGCAGTTGTTGGTGGAGCGGGCGCTGGATCATAACGAGGCGTTGCAGATGCAGTTGCGGGCTCAGGCCAAGGTTTAGCCGTTCGTTTTGCGGTGAATTGAAGGCCGCCTTCGCGGGCAAGCCTCGCTCCTACAAGGACCACGCGAAACCTGTAGGAGCGAGGCTTGCCCGCGAAGGGGCCCGTCAGACTAGCCCGGCACTCACCAACAACTCCTCCAACGCGAGCAAATCCGGCACCTTCGCCACCTGCTCCCCCACCTGCACCGCCGCCTGCTCCAGCGGACACAACGGCACATCGACGTAACTCAACTGACTGTCGAGCTTGTAGGAGCGAGGAATCCCCTGCACCAGCAGCGCAATGAACTTCAGCTCCGGTCGCCCGCCAAGGGCATTGAGAATGACGATCCGCGCCCGCTCACCGATGACGATCTTCTGGCCGCACGCCGATTCGAAACTCAGCAACGGAATCTGCCGGTCCCGCCACGTTACCAGCCCCAGGTACCACGGTGGCGTATCCAGATCGAACGCACCCGGTTGATAGTCAATCAGCTCCGCGACCGCGACGTTGGGCAGGATCAGGTTGCGGTCGGCCAGGGGCAGCAGCAGGCCGGTGAGGTTACTGGTGCGATGCTCAAGCATGGGTTTTGCTCCACAACGCGATGCTGTCGAGCAGCACCGATTCCTGGTACGGCTTGCCGAGGTAGTCGTTGACGCCGATGGCCATGGCGCGGTCGCGGTGTTTCTGGCCGGTGCGGGAGGTGATCATGATGATCGGCAAGTGCTGCAAACGTTCGTCGCTGCGCACTTGAGTCGCCACTTCGAAGCCGTCCATGCGCGGCATTTCGATGTCCAGCAGCATCACGTCGGGCAGGTGGTCTTCAAGCAGCAGCATGGCGTCGACCCCATCCTTGGCGGTCAGCACGTTCATGCCGTGGCGCTCCAGCAGACGGCTGGTGACCTTGCGCACGGTGACCGAATCGTCGACCACCAGCACCAGCAGCGGTTTATGCGGCTCGACCTCAACGTCCTGTGTCGCCGGCTGTTGCGGTACACGGGCCTGCATGGCGCGGATCGGCGCGAGCAAATCGAGAATCAGCACCACCCGGCCATCGCCCAGAATCGTCGCCCCGGACAATCCCTGCACCGACGCAAACTGCGGACCGAGGCTTTTGACCACAATCTCGCGGGTGCCGGCCATCGAATCGACTTGCACGGCAATGTGCCGCTCGTTGCATTGCACCAGCAAGACCGGCAGCGGCAGGCTCTGACCCAACAGTTTCGGACGGGTGCTGGTTTTGAGCAACTCGCCCAGATAACACAGCTCATAACGCTGCCCGGCGTATTCGTAGGTCGGCGGATCGAGCCGGTAATGCCCTTCAAGTTCGTTGGGCAGCACGCGAACGATGCCATCGATGGTGTTCAGCGGTATCGCGTATTGATCCTCCAGGCACTGCACCATCAGCGCGCGGTTGACCGACACGGTGAATGGCAAGCGGATCCGGAAGTGCACGCCCTGCCCCGGCACCGAGTCGATGACCATGGTGCCGCCGAGCTGCCGGACCTCTTCGTGAACCACGTCCATGCCCACGCCACGCCCGGAAATCTGGGTGATTTTCTCGGCGGTGGAGAACCCCGGTTGCAGGATGAATTGCAGCACGTCGCGGTCGCTGATGTCGGCGTCCGGGGCCAGCAAGCCGCGCTTGATCGCCTTGCGCCGCACCGCTTCCAGCGGCACGCCCGCGCCGTCGTCGCGGATGTCGAAAATGATGTCGCCGCCCTCGCGGGACAGGTCGAGGGTGATCCGCCCTTGAGCCGGTTTGCCCGCCGCGATACGCACCTCGGTCGATTCCAGGCCATGGTCCACAGCGTTGCGCAACATGTGTTCCAGCGGAGCCGCCATGCGCTCAAGCACGTTGCGATCCATCTCGCCTTCGGCGTTGCCGACCACGAACTCGACGTCTTTGCCCAGCTCACTGGAGACCTGGCGGACGATGCGTTTCAAGCGCGGCAGCATGCGCTCGAACGGCACCATGCGCGTACGCATCAGGCCTTCCTGCAATTCGGTGTTGATGCGGCCCTGCTGTTGCAGCAGGTTTTCCGCGTCCTGATTACGCCGGTCGAGGGTTTCCTTGAGGTCGAGCAGGTCGGAGGCGGACTCGAACAGCGCCCGCGACAACTGCTGCAACTGCGAGTGACGGTCCATTTCCAGCGGATCGAATTCTTCGTAACCGAGGCGCTCGGCGTCGACTTGCTGGCGGCTGAGAATCCGCCCCTGGGTTTCGGTGTCGAGCCGGCGCAACTGATCGCGCATGCGTTCGATGGTGGTTTCCATCTCGCTCAGGGCCACCTGCGCATCGTTGACCTGTTGCTCGATACGGCCACGGAAGATCGACGTTTCGCCGGCCAGGTTGACTAGATCGTCGAGCAGTTCCGCCGAGACCTTGACCATGTCGGCGCCCACTTCGACTTGCGGCGCCGCGGTGTCGGGTTTCGGCGTGGCGGGCACCACCACCGGCGTATCGGGAACCGATGGATGACTGAAATTCTTGATCGCGTCGATCAAGCGATCGGCCGACGGCAACGGCTGGCCTGCGCGGCTGGCATCGAGCATTTGCGCCAGTCGGTCGTGACTGCTTTGCAGCAGCGCGAACAGCGCCGGGGTCGGTTGCAGCACGCCCGCTGACAAGCCTTCGTAGAGAAATTCCAGCTCATGGGCGAGGTCGCCGATGGGGGCGATTTCCACCATCCGCGCGCCGCCCTTGAGCGTGTGCAGGTCGCGCAGCAGGGTTTCCACTTCCTGACGGTTCGACGGCTCGGCTTGCCAGCGCACAAGGGCCGCGCCGGAGTTTTCGATGATGTCGAAACCTTCCTCAAGGAAGATGTCCAGCAGCTCGGGGTCATGGCCCGGCGAATCATTGGCCGGCACGGGTTCTGCCGCTTCGACGGTGTGGGTGTTGCCCTGGCGGAACTCGCGAATCGCTTCGATCAACTCGTTCGGGGCACTCAGGGCGTGCTGGTTCTGCAACTGTTCAAGCAGCACCGCGAGGCGGTCATGGCTCTGTTGCAGCAGCTGCGCCAGGGTTTCGCTGTGGCTGTAACGGCGGTCCACCAGACCTTCGTAAAGACTTTCCAATTCATGGGCGAGGTCGCCGACCGGCTCGACCTCGGCCATCCGCGCGCCGCCCTTGAGCGTGTGCAAATCGCGCTGCAAGGACGACAGCGGCGCGGCGTTGTCCGGGTCGCTCAGCCAGCGCTGCAAGGCCTGGCCGGCGCTCTCGAGAATATCCACCGCTTCTTCGAGGAAGATCGAAACGATTTCATCGTCGAGCTCGACCTGAGTCGCAGTCTGCTCCAGTTCCGCGGTGGCGCTGCCCAGCTCGCGGATGCTCAGGGTGCGGCTGCCGTCGCTGCGAATCAGGCCCATGGACGACGGATCCAGGCTTTCATCGAGCAAGCCACGCAAGGCCCGGATGCGTTCCGGTTGCGGGCTGACTTCCTGGCCGGCAGCCAGTTCGTCGAGCATGTTGATCAGCGCTTCGTGGGCACTTTGCGCTTCATGGAAAAACCGGTCGCTGACCGCCAGACTGCTTTCTTCCACCGCGCCATACAAGTCGAGCAACGCTTCGCAGAGTTCATCCACCGGGTGCAGATCGGCGAGGTGCGCGCCTTCGCCCAGAGTGGTCAACTCATCCAGCAACGCGCTGAGTTCCTGACGCTCGCCCGGGTGCTGCTGCCAGCGCTGCAACAGACTTTCGGCGTCGAGCAGGATGTCCATGCCCTGGGCCAGGAAGTTGTTGATCAGCTGCGGATCACGCTTGATTCGCAGCGCGGTGTTCGGCGCTTTCAGCAGCGAGTCGAGACGCTCGGCGAGCAGCGCCTTGGTGCGCTCGATCAGCAAATCAGCATCCGGTATCTCAGCCAGCGGATCATCCTTGAGTTGCCGCAGCCCGAGACGGAACAGACCTTCGGCTTCCAGCAGCAGTTCGACTTCGTCGAGGTCGAGGGCGATCAGGTGTGCCTTGTATTCGCGGGCGAGTTGATCCAGTGGCGTCGCCAGCTCGGCGATTGGCAACACGCCGGCCATCGAGGCGCTGCCCTTCAAGGTGTGCAATGCCCGCTGCAACTCGTCACTGGCCTGCAACGGCACATGCTCGGCAGCTTGATCGAGGAAACGGTTGAGGCTGGCGAGATGGGTCTCGGCCTCCTTGCGGAAGATCTCCAGCAACAGCGGATCGAGGGCCGCGACGTCCTGGGTGTCTTCATCGCTGGCCGGTAAATCACCCTTGGCGAGGGCATGGGCGCGAGCGGCCAGTTGGTCGACCTGGTTGCATTGGCGCTGGGCATTGGCGGCAAATTCAGCCACCAGTCCCGGCAGCAGGTCCAGTGCTTCGCGGAGCAATTGTTGCACCGCCGCCCCAGGCGCAACGCTGTGTTCCAGCACGCGATTGAGCAGGTTTTCTACGGCCCACGCCAACTCACCCAGCACCAGCGCGCGGACCATCCGGCCACTGCCTTTCAAGGTGTGGAACGCTCGGCGCAGTTCACTCAACGCGGCTTTATCGTCCGGATTGGCCGTCCAGCGCGGCAAGTATTCGCGGAGGATTTCCAGAACTTCATCGGTTTCTTCGAGGAAGACTTCCCGCAGCTCATCGTCCACCGGTTCTTCATCGGCGGGTGGTGGCAACAGGCTGCCCGGGGTGGTCAAGGCCGGCGGATTGACCGAAGACACCGGGCTGGCCAACACGTCGGCCAGCGACTGCACGGTGTCCGGGTCATCGAGTTCCTGCAGGTCTTGCATCACCTGGGCTTCGCTCGGGCTGAGCACATCCTCGAGCATCGGCACATGCTGTTCGCTGGGGAAAAACCCGAGTGTCGCCAGGCTCTTTTCCGCCACGTCGAGCAATTGTTCGCCCGGTGCCTCGGGGTCGTCGCTGAGGCGCTCCAGGTAATATTCGATGCTGGTGATGACGTCGGCCAGGTTGTCCAGTTCCTGCCAGCCGGGCTGGCCCGGATCGAGCAACAGATGCTCGCGAATGAAGTGGTTGCAGGTTTCGATCAGGCTCGCCGCACGGTTCAACGGAATCATCGACAGCGCGCCGCGCACCTGGGTCAGCAACGCCGGCAAGGCCTGCAAATGCTGGCGATCCCAGTCGGCGTCGATGTAGTCGACGACCATGTCCTTGGCCTGTTGCAGGCAGATGCGCGCTTCCTTGATCACGATCTGATGGATCTGCGTCAGGTCGGTGGTCGGCAGGTGGCTTTCTTCCTGGCTCTCCGGCTCCACGGTGCCGACCATGCCGGCCAGCGTCGCTTCGACGTAGAGCAAGGCCCCGGCGACGTCCATCAGAATGGCGTCGTTGGGTTCGCGCTGGCCCTGGGCAAGGCTCAGCACCACCGCCAGTTGATCGATGATGACTTTGCGCGGCTGGCCGAAACCCAGCACCGCGAGGGTGTCGGCGATTTGCCGCAGCGGCGCCAGCAGGGTTTCGAGGTCCGAGGTGTGCTGGCGGTCACTGCGTACGAACAGGTCGAGGCGCTCCTTGACCCGCACCAGTTCTTCACAGAGCGCGGCCAGCACCGAGCGCATGGCGTCACGGTCGGGGCCGGCCAGGCGGGCGCGTTCTTCGTCGACCATTGCGCTGTCAGGCAGCGCGTCGTCCAGTGAGTAACGATCTTTCATGGTCAGCATCTGCCCGGTGGGATGTTCGGCCTTGGCAATGTAGAACAGCAAACTCTTGAGCAACTCCGGCGGTGCCGGCTGATTGATGCCGCGAATGCCCTGTTCGAGCAGGCGTTTGAGTTCTTTGTCGGCGTCCTTGAACAGGCTGCGTAGCGCCGGGCTGTTGGCAATCGAGCCACCGCGCATGCCTTCGACCAGCGCCGAGGCGACTTGCCACAACGGGCTCAGGGGCGCATTGCCGCACAACCCTTCAAGGCGTGAAAAAACCTTGGTCAGATAACCCAGGTTAGTGTCGTCATCCTGTTCGCGCAGCAACCCGACCAATGCCATTTGCAGCATCTGCCGCAGCTTGCGCAGCACATTGGGTAAATCCGTCGGTTCAAGCAGGGCCAGCGATTCTTCGTCCAGCGCCGGAAGGTCGAGCAATTGCGGACTGAACAGGCTGGTTTCCGACAACAGGCTGTCGCCGCGGGCACTGCGCAAATCGTTGATCAACGGCAGCACCACCAAGGGTAGGTCACGGCGCGCGCCTTGCACCCGGTCGAGGTAGATCGGCAGTTGCCCGAGGGCTTGCAGCAACAGGTGAAGCGCCTCGTCGCGATGGCTGACGCGGTTCTGTTGCAAGGCGGTGGCCAGGTGTTCCATTTCTTCGGCGAGCAGGGCCGCGCCGTAGAATTCGACCATCTGCAAACTGCCGTGAACCTGATGGATGCACGCCAGGCATTCGCTGAGGGCGTGCGTCGCCTGGGGGTCATCAAGCAGGGTTTCGATTGCTTGATGAGCCACTTTCAGCGTTTCGGCAATCTCGCCTTTGACCCACTCGAGGGCCACATAGTCGTGCCGATCACCCATAACCACTCCAAATCACTGCTCTACTCAAAAAAACCCGTACGCCTGCGGGCGCTTCACACTTTATCCGCCGCCTGCGCCTTGGCCGCCGGCAAGGTGAAACCGGACACCGAACGCCGCAGCTGGCTGGCCATTTTCGCCAGGTTGCCGATGCTCTCGGCGGTGGCGGTGGAGCCCGATGAAGTCTGCGTGGTGATCTGCTGGATCACGTTCATCGTCAGAGAAATCTGACCGGCCGAAGACGTCTGCTGCTGCGCGGCGTTGGAAATGCTCTGGATCAGCGCCGCCAGGGTCTTCGACACGCCTTCGATTTCTTCCAGGGCCACTCCGGCATCCTGCGCCAGACGCGCGCCGCGCACCACTTCGGTGGTGGTCTGTTCCATGGAAATCACGGCTTCGTTGGTGTCGGTCTGGATCGCCCGCACCAGGGTTTCGATCTGCCGGGTGGCGGCGGACGAACGTTCGGCCAGACGCTGCACCTCGTCAGCTACCACCGCAAAACCGCGCCCGGCGTCACCAGCCATCGAGGCCTGAATGGCCGCGTTGAGGGCGAGGATGTTGGTCTGGTCGGCAATGTCATCGATCAGGCTGACTATGTCGCCGATTTCCTGAGAAGACTCGCCCAGGCGCTTGATGCGCTTGGCCGTGTCCTGGATCTGCTCACGAATGTTGTCCATGCCGTGGATGGTGTTGTGCACCACCTCGTTGCCCTTGTTGGCAATTTCCACCGAACGTTCGGCCACCGCCGAAGATTCGGCGGCGTTGGCGGACACTTGGTCAATGGATTGGGCCATGTCGTTGATCGCGGTGGAGGCTTCGCTGATCTGTTGCGCCTGATGCTCCGAAGCCTGCGCCAGGTGCATCGCGGTGGCCTGGGTTTCCTGCACGGCGGCGGCAACCTGGCCGGCGGTGAGGTTGATGGTTGCCACCAGGTCGCGCAGTTGGTCGACGGAATAGTTGATCGAGTCGGCGATGGTCCCGGTGAAGTCTTCGGTCACCGAAGCGGTCACGGTGAGGTCACCGTCGGCCAGATCTTCGATCTCGTCGAGCAGGCGCATGATCGCGTTCTGGTTGCGCTCGTTCTTCTCGGCGGTTTCACGCAGCTGGCGATTGGTTTCGCGCACCATCACCAGGCCGATGAGGATGATCGACATCAACGCCAGCAGGCCCAGCACATAGCCGCCGATGGTGTCGGTGTCGCGCCCGCCGGCAAGATTTTCGAACCCGGTGGCCAGGTGTGAGGCTTCGTCGAGCAGGGTTTGCGACAGGGTGAAAATGTTGGTCGCCGATTCGCGAACCTTGAACAGTTCGGGCGAGGTTTCGAGGATTTCATCCACAGAGCCGGAGACGAATTCGAACAGCTCGGAAATCTCGGTCAACCGAGCACGCGCATCGCGGTCTTCGACCTGGCTGACCCGCAGCGACGTATTGCCCTGGAGCATGCCGTTGAGCACCTGACCGAACCGCGCGGCGTCACGACCAAACGCGTCGGCGGCCTGTTGCGAGTTTTCATCGCCGGACAACACGGTGTTCACCGCGCCCAGGATGCGTTCGGCCAGCAGCGACTGACGCTGGGCCATGGCGACCTGAGCGGCAGGGGCGCCACGCTGCAAGAGGATCTCGACGACTTTTTCGTATTCGACCTGCAACTGCGGCACGGTTTCAGCCAGGGTTGCGGCGACCTGATGCAGCGACAAAACGGTCTGCTCACTGGAGAGAATCGCGTCGGTGTTTTTCAGCAGGCGTTCCCAGTCCAGCTGCACCGCGCGCATTTCCGGGCGCACGGTGGACGGCGCCGGCGGCAGACCGGTGGCCGGGTCGCCTTTCTTCAGGTAACCCCAGCGCTGGGCGAAATCGTTGCGCGCATCGCTCAGCAGCTTGAACGCGGCAGCCTTGCCGGCAGCGGCTTCGGTGGCGTTTTTGGCGATGCGCTGGGACAGCACGCGCAGCTCGCCGGCGTGGCCGATGTACTGTTTGTCGTACGTGGCTTGGGTGTTGAGGTAAGCGAAGTTGGCGAACAGCAGCATGATGAAGATGATCAGCGCGATAAACAGCACGATGATCTGCGAACGGCTGCGCGATCCTTCCGGCTTGCCTGTTTTAGTTTTTATCATCGGTCCTCGCCTGTACTGCCCAATTCAACGACGCCCTTGTAGGAGCGAGGCTTGCCCGCGAAGCAGGCGCTACGGTCTTACAGGAACACCGCGTTTTCGTTCTTCGCGGGCAAGCCTCGCTCCTACAGGATTGCGGCGTTGCCTTGATTACAGCGCTACATGCATGAAGCTTTGTGACTGCGCCAGCGTGAACGGGCTGAATATTTGCCACGTCTGCTCACGCTGAAACCGGCCCTGGACGAACGCTGCAATCGGCCCATGCAGATCGGCCGTCGACACCGGTTCCAGACTGTCCTGGGCAAAGTGCTGCAAGCCAAAGACTTCATCGACCATCAACCCGGCAAACACCTCGTTGTGCTCCACCACCAACACCCGCCGCTGTTTGCGCAGGGTCGACTGTTCATGACCGAAGAAACTGCACAAATCCATGATCGGCAGCAATCGCCCACGCAGGTTGGCCACGCCCTTGACCCAGGGTTTGACGCCCGGCAACTGAGTGAAGCGCGGTTCGTGCAGGACCTCGCTGACTTCGCCCATGGGCGCGACGTACCAGTGCTCGCCCAGGCGAAAACCGATGCCGCTCCAGCGATCCTGCCGGGTCGGCTGGGACGGCAGATCCGCCGCCAGCAGACGACAGCGCTGGTCGATCTGCAGCAGCAGTTCGAAAGCCGTCAGCGACTCGGTCATGGCCGGACGATCAACCGGCCAGCACGGTGTTCAGGGTCTTGATCAGGGTTTCTTCATCGACCGGTTTGGTCAGGTAATCCTTGGCGCCCTGGCGCGTGCCCCAGACCTTGTCGGTTTCCTGATCCTTGGTGGTGATGATGATCACCGGGATGTGCCCGGTGTCCGGGTCTTTGGTCAGCTGGCGGGTCGCCTGGAAACCGTTGAGGCCAGGCATGACGATGTCCATCAGCACGGCGTCGGGTTTTTCCTGGCGGGCCAGGGCCACGCCGTCGGCGCCGTTTTCGGCTTTCAACACTTCATGACCGTGCTTTTCCAGCATGCCGGTCAGTTTGTACATTTCGGTCGGCGAGTCATCGACGATCAGAATACGTGCCATGGTCTTCCCCATTCTTGTCGACGCCGGGCCCGCTGGCCGAGCGTCACTGTGCGTGTCCTACTGCGGCAAAACGGCGGCGAAGCCCGGTACATGGGCCTGGATCGCGTTCAGCAGTTCTTCCTTGCTGAAAGGCTTGGTCAAAAACTGGTCGGAGCCGACGATGCGCCCCTTGGCCTTGTCGAACAGCCCGTCCTTGGACGACAGCATAATCACTGGCGTGGACTTGAACGCACTGTGGTTCTTGATCAACGCGCAGGTCTGATAGCCATCCAGGCGCGGCATCATGATGTCGACAAAGATGATCCCGGGGTGATTGTCGGCAATCTTCGCCAGGGCATCGAAACCGTCGATGGCCGTGATGACTTCACACCCCACGTTCTTCAACAGCGTTTCGGCGGTGCGGCGAATCGTCTTCGAATCGTCGATCACCATGACCTTCAAGGCGCTGGAATGCTGGTCCATAAATGCTCTGCCGTCGCCTTTGCGAATCAAATTGTCCATTTCCGATAACCGGAGGCTCGAAACCCTTGATGTTTAAGGGCCAGAACGATATGGCAGCCTTTTTAGCACAGTCTCTAAAACCAATCTATCGGGCGACTGGTGCAGTGGTTTTTCCTTGACCGGGAACACACTCAGCGCCACTCTGACGCCACTTTTTAAAAGCCGCTCCGGCCCCCAAATTCGAGGAAAAACCCATGAGCGTTCGCGTCGGGATTGTCATGGATCCTATTGCCAGCATTTCCTATAAAAAGGATAGCTCGCTGGCCATGCTGCTGGCCGCACAGAAGCGCGGCTGGGAACTGTTCTATATGGAACAGCGCGATTTGTATCAGGGCGAAGGCGAAGCCCGGGCGCGGATGCGTCCACTGAAAGTGTTCGCCAACCCGGAAAAATGGTTTGAGCTGGAAGCCGAGACCGACACGCTGCTGAGCGATCTGGACGTGATCCTGATGCGCAAGGATCCGCCGTTCGACATGGAGTTCGTCTACTCCACGTACCTGCTGGAACAAGCCGAGCGCGCGGGCGTGCTGGTGGTCAACAAGCCGCAAAGCCTGCGTGACTGCAACGAAAAACTGTTTGCCACGCTGTTCCCGCAGTGCACGCCGCCGACCGTGGTCAGCCGCCGTGCCGACGTGCTGCGTGAATTCGCCGACAAGCACGGTGACGTGATCCTCAAGCCGCTGGACGGCATGGGTGGCACTTCGATTTTCCGTCATCGCGCGGGCGATCCGAACCTGTCGGTGATTCTGGAAACCCTGACCGCGCTGGGCACCCAGCAGATCATGGGCCAGGCCTACCTGCCGGCGATCAAGGACGGCGACAAACGCATCCTGATGATCGACGGCGAGCCGGTGGATTATTGCCTGGCGCGGATCCCGGCTGCCGGTGAAACCCGTGGCAACCTCGCGGCCGGTGGTCGTGGCGAAGCCCGTCCGCTGAGCGACAAGGATCGCTGGATCGCGGCACAAGTCGGCCCGACACTGCGTGAAAAAGGCCTGTTGTTCGTAGGCCTGGACGTGATCGGCGAGCACCTGACGGAAATCAACGTCACCAGCCCGACCTGCATTCGCGAGATTGATAATGCGTTCGGCACCGACATCGGCGGCCTGCTGATGGATGCCATCGATCAGAAGCTAAAGGCTCGTTGATATAGAACAGCCAAGAAACGACCAACATTGCGTTATCATCCGCGGCCTGTGAAAAACGCGATGTTGGTTTTTTTGTCATGACGCTCCCGTCCGATTTGCCCGCTGAACTCGCCCATCGTGGCGTGCGCCCGGCCGATCGCCTCGGATTTACCCTGTTTCTGGCGGCGTTGATTCACCTGGCCTTGCTGTTGGGCGTCGGGTTCACGATGGTCGAACCCCAGCAGATCAGCAAAACCCTGGAAATCACCCTCGCCACCTTCAAGAGCGAAAAGAAGCCTGCGAAAGCTGATTTCCTCGCCCAGGAAAATCAGGAAGGCAGCGGCACCCTGGATAAAAAGGCGATTCCCAAGACCACCGAGGTCGCGCCGTTCCAGGACAACAAGGTGCAGAAAGTCACGCCACCGCCGGCCGCCAAGCCGCCAGTGCCGGAAGCCGCGCCCAAGGCTGCCGTGACCACCGTTGCGCCGAAGCCGAAAAAAGCCCCGGCCAAGAACGAAGAGGTCAAACCAATCACCAAACCCGCCGTGGCGGCGCCGACGTTCGACACTGAGCAGCTGTCCAGCGACATCGCCAGCCTGGAAGCGGAACTGGCCAACGAACAACAGCTGTACGCCAAGCGCCCGCGCATCCACCGCCTGAGCGCTGCTTCGACCATGAAAGACAAGGGCGCCTGGTATAAGGACGAGTGGCGCAAGAAGGTCGAGCGCATCGGCAACCTGAATTACCCCGACGAAGCGCGGCGCAAGCAGATCTACGGCAATTTGCGCCTGATGGTCTCGATCAACCGCGATGGCTCGCTGTACGAGGTGTTGGTGCTGGAATCGTCCGGGCAACCGCTGCTGGATCAGGCGGCGCAGCGCATTGTGCGACTGGCGGCACCGTTTTCACCGTTTACCGGGGATTTGTCGGACATTGACCGGCTGGAAATCATCCGCACCTGGAAATTCGCCCGCGGCGACAGACTTTCCAGCAACTGACACCCCACAAATCCCCTGTGGGAGCGGGCTTGCTCGCGAAGGCGTCGTGTCAGTCAACATCAATGTTGAATGATTAACCGCTTTCGCGAGCAAGCCCGCTCCCACATTTGAACTGTGTCGACTGGCAAATTGCGGCATCCCCAGCTTGTCAGTTCGCCCCTCCAACGCCACACTAGCGCTCATGAAGAACGTCAGCCCCAGCTACCTCAAGCATCACTTCCTGATCGCCATGCCTCACATGGCCGACCCGAACTTTGCGCACACCTTGACCTACATCGTCGAGCACACGGCCAATGGTGCCATGGGGCTGGTGGTCAACCGCCCGCAAGACCTGAATCTGGCCGATATCCTCGAGCAATTGCGCCCCGACATCGAACCGCCCGTGCTCTGCCAGCATGTGCCGATCTTTATCGGCGGCCCGGTGCAGACTGATCGCGGTTTTGTCCTGCACCCCTCGGGCAAGACCTTTCAGGCCACCGTTGATCTGGAAGGCGACCTTTCCTTGTCCACCTCCCAGGATGTGCTGTTCGCCATCGCCGACGGCGTCGGCCCGGCCAAAAGCGTGATCGCCCTCGGTTACGCTGGCTGGGAAGCCGGGCAGCTCGAAGCCGAATTGGCGCAGAACGCCTGGCTGACCTGCCCGTTCGACGCCGACATCCTGTTCAACACCAGCAGCGAACTGCGCCTGGAAGCGGCGGCCAAGCACCTCGGGGTCAATCTCAGCCTGCTGACCAGCCAGGCGGGCCACGCCTGATGGCCCTGCGACTGATTCTGGGTTTTGACTACGGCACCAAACAGATCGGCGTTGCGGTCGGCCAGGTGATTACCGGCCAGGCCCGCGAGCTGTGTACCTTGAAAGCGCAAAACGGTGTTCCTGACTGGAATCAGGTTGAAGCCCTCATTAAAGAGTGGAAGCCCGACGCGGTGGTGGTCGGCCTGCCGCTGAACATGGATGGCACGCCAAGCGACATGTGCCTGCGCGCAGAGAAATTCGCCCGTCGCCTCAATGGCCGCTACAACCTGCCCTTCTATACCCATGACGAACGCCTGACCACCTTCGAAGCCAAGGGTGAACGGCGTGATCGTGGCGGACAAAAGGGCAGCTACCGCGACAACCCGGTCGACGCCATCGCCGCCGCCCTGCTGCTGCAAGGCTGGCTCGACGAAAACACCGCACTGTTCGAATCCTGAAGAGCCGTCATAGCGTCTCTCTTAGCTACAACCCGAGCCAAACCCCGCAGCCTTACTCAAAGGCAGGGCTCGGGCCCAAGAAGGAGCAACCATGAGCCTGCCCAATCCCGCCGAACTGATCAGCCAGATGGCGATCCGTCTCAAGGCACATCTGGAACACCGTGGCATCAGCGAACCGCGCTACATCGGCATTCGTACCGGCGGCGTCTGGGTCGCCCAGGCGTTGCTCGAGGAGCTGGGCAGCGACTCGCCGCTCGGCACCCTGGACGTGTCCTTCTACCGCGACGATTTCAGCCAGAACGGCCTGCACCCGCAAGTGCGCCCGTCCGCCCTGCCATTCGAAATCGAAGGCCAGCACCTGGTGCTGATCGACGACGTGCTGATGAGCGGTCGGACCATCCGCGCCGCCATGAATGAACTGTTCGACTACGGCCGCCCGGCCAGCGTGACGCTGGTTTGCCTGCTGGACCTGGATGCCGGTGAGCTGCCGATCCGCCCGAACGTGGTCGGCGCGACGCTGGAACTGGCTGCCCACGAACGGGTGAAGCTGTCCGGCCCGGAGCTCAAGCTCGAACTGCAAGACCTCGCCCTTTAATTCGCCCTATTGAGAGTCCCCCTCGCGATGACGCCTCTAGAAACCAAGCGCCCGCTGCAGCTCAATGATCAGGGCCAGCTGCGCCACTTCCTCTCGCTCGACGGTTTGCGCCGCGAGTTGCTGACGGAAATCCTCGACACCGCCGACTCGTTCCTCGAAGTCGGCGCCCGGGCGGTGAAGAAAGTCCCGCTGCTGCGCGGCAAGACCGTGTGCAACGTGTTCTTCGAGAACTCCACCCGCACCCGCACCACCTTCGAACTGGCGGCCCAGCGCCTGTCGGCCGACGTGATCACGCTGAACGTGTCGACATCGTCGGCGAGCAAGGGAGAAACCCTGCTCGACACCCTGCGCAACCTGGAAGCCATGGCCGCCGACATGTTCGTCGTGCGTCACGGTGATTCCGGCGCAGCACACTTCATCGCCGAACATGTCTGCCCGCAAGTGGCGATCATCAACGGCGGCGACGGCCGTCACGCGCACCCGACCCAAGGCATGCTCGACATGCTGACGATCCGTCGGCACAAGGGCGGCTTCGAAAACCTCTCGGTGGCCATCGTCGGCGACATCCTGCACTCGCGGGTCGCGCGGTCGAACATGCTCGCGCTGAAAACCCTCGGCTGCCCGGACATCCGCGTCATCGCGCCGAAAACCCTGCTGCCGATCGGCATCGAGCAATACGGCGTGAAGGTTTACACCGACATGACCGAAGGCCTGAAAGACGTCGATGTGGTGATCATGCTGCGCCTGCAACGCGAACGCATGACCGGCGGCCTGCTGCCGAGCGAGGGTGAGTTCTACCGCCTGTTCGGCCTGACCACCGCGCGTCTGGCCGGGGCCAAACCCGATTGCATCGTCATGCACCCGGGGCCGATCAACCGTGGAGTGGAAATTGAGTCGGCGGTGGCCGACGGACCGCATTCGGTGATCCTCAACCAGGTCACTTACGGCATCGCCATTCGTATGGCTGTGTTGTCCATGGCCATGAGCGGGCAGACTGCGCAACGTCAATTCGAGCAGGAGAACGCCCAGTGAAGCTCAGCATTCTCGGCGCACGCGTTATCGATCCAGCCAGCGGCCTGGATAAAGTTACCGACATTCATATTGAAGCCTGCAAGGTCGTTGCCCTTGGCGCCGCGCCCGCCGGTTTTGTACCCGTCGACACCCTCGACGCCAAAGGCCTGGTGGCCGCCCCTGGCCTGGTTGACCTGAACGTCGCCCTGCGCGAACCAGGTTATAGCCGCAAAGGCTCGATCGTCAGTGAAACCCGCGCCGCTGCAGCTGGTGGCGTGACCAGCCTGTGCTGCCCGCCGAAAACCAAACCGGTGCTGGACACCTCGGCCGTGGCCGAGCTGATCCTCGACCGCGCCCGCGAGGCCGGCAACACCAAGGTTTTTCCGATCGGCGCCCTGAGCAAAGGCCTGGACGGTGAACAGCTGGCTGAGTTGGTCGCCTTGCGCGATGCCGGCTGCGTGGCCTTCGGCAACGGTCTGGAGAGCTTCCGCAACACCCGCACGCTGTGCCGGGCGCTGGAATACGCGGCGACCTTCGACCTGACGGTGATTTTCAATTCGCAGGACCATGACCTAGCCGAAGGTGGCTTGGCCCACGAAGGCCCGACCGCGAGTTTCCTCGGCTTGCCGGGCATTCCGGAAACCGCTGAAACCGTGGCGTTGGCCCGGGACCTGTTGCTGGTCGAGCAAAGCGGCGTGCGTGCGCACTTCAGCCAGCTCACCAGCGCTCGCGGCGTGGCGTTGATCGCTCAAGCTCAGGCTCGCGGCCTGCCCGTCACCGCCGATGTGGCGTTGTATCAACTGATCCTGACCGACGAAGCGCTGATCGACTTCAGCAGCCTCTATCACGTCCAGCCGCCACTGCGCACCCGCGCCGACCGCGATGGCTTGCGTGCGGCGGTGAAGTCGGGCGTGGTCTCGTCTATCTCCAGCCATCACCAGCCGCACGAGCGGGACGCCAAACTGGCGCCGTTTGGCGCAACCGAGCCGGGCATCAGCAGTGTTGAACTGCTGCTGCCGCTGGCGATGACGCTGGTGGAGGATGGGTTGCTGGATCTGCCGACGTTGTTGGCTCGACTCAGCACAGGGCCTGCCGAGGCGCTGCGCCTGCCGGCCGGTAAGCTGGCCGTAGGCGGACCGGCGGATATCGTGCTGTTTGATCCGGCGGCTTCGACCGTGGCCGGTGAGACCTGGCTGTCCAAAGGTGAGAACTGCCCGTTTATTGGGCATACCCTGCCGGGCGTCGTGCGCTACACCCTGGTGGATGGGCGGATTAGCCACCAGGCGTAAAGCCGCGTCGCCTGCATTCGCGAGCAAGCCCGCTCCCACATTCGACCGCATTCCTCTGGAGGGAACTCGGTCAAATGTGGGAGCGGGCTTGCTCGCGAAGACTTACTGGAAGGTGCCGCGATTCTGAGCGTTGCGCACACACACTTGGTCATTCAGCGTCCAGAAGTCATACAAAACCCCCAGAAAGAACAACCCGCCCGTCACCAGGTACAGTAATCCGCTGATCCACTTCCCCTGATACATCCGGTGTACGCCGAATACCCCGAGAAACGTCAGCAGAATCCACGCCACGTTGTACTCGATAGGCCCGGCGGTAAAACGCAGGTCCGCTTCACGGTCCATGGCCGGGATCAGGAAGACGTCGATCAGCCAGCCAATACCCAACAATCCAAAGGTGAAAAACCAGATCGTCCCGGTCACCGGCTTGCCGTAATAGAAGCGGTGAGCCCCGGTAAAACCAAAAATCCACAGCAGGTAGCCGATCACTTTGCTGTGCGTGTCTTGCTGCTGGCCAGCCTGTTGATAGGTGTTCATGAGGGTCCTCGATTCACGCGATAGATAAATATTCTTGAATTCTTTGTGACTTTTTTACAGGTTGCCGACGTATGGCAAATGTTAACGTGGGTTCCGTCAAAGCCTTATACCACCTGTGTTCTGTCCGACAATTGCGTCCATTTGCCGCTTATTTGGTTCCGTTGACCACAACTTGAATCGACCAACGGCCTCGGAAGGGCAAAAAACTCTGTTATAAAGTTGCGCGCTAACCCATATGAGCCTTGCCTAATGCGTCCATTTTTCAAGACATGGCTAACCATTTGCCTTTTGATGCCACTGGCCGCCCACGCCACCAATCGTGAGCAACGTCTTCCAAACGTTAATGGTTACACCCAAAAATCCCATGTTTCTGCTCCTACGAGCAAAAACAAGAAATCCGAAAAACGTGTTCCACAGCTGGCTAGCAAAAGCAGCCTTGTTCCGCCGATGGCGACCAAGGAAAGCAGCAACGTGCTAAGTCGCGCCGTCAACGTCCTCGGTACACCTTACCGTTGGGGCGGCAGCAGCCCAAGTAAAGGGTTCGATTGCAGCGGCCTGGTGAAATACGCGTTCAACGACGCCACGTTTGACCTGCCACGCACGTCCAACGCGATGGCCAGCGGTCATGGCGAGAAAGTCGATCGCAAGGATCTGAAGCCGGGCGACCTGATTTTCTTCAACATCAAGAGCCGTCGGGTCAATCACGTTGCCATCTACCTGGGCAACGACCGCTTTATCCACGCACCGCGTCGTGGCAAGTCGGTGACCATCGACACCCTGAAGAAACCGTACTGGGAAAGCCACTACGTGGTTGCCAAGCGGGTTCTGCCGAAAGAGAAGAACACCCTTCAGGTGGTTCAGCGCTGATTTGAAGTCCCCTTCGCGGGCAAGCCTCGCTCCTACAGGTTAAGCATGTGCCGCAAAAATGGCGCATGACCTGTAGGAGCGAGGCTTGCCCGCGAAGACATTTCTGAAGCAGTCAGAAATTATCCGGCGACCGCGCTTTCTCCCGCGCATGCTCCCGACTGATCAAGCCCTTGGTCACCAAGTCCTTCAAGCACATGTCCAGCGTCTGCATCCCCAGGTTGCCCCCGGTCTGAATCGACGAATACATCTGCGCGACCTTGTCTTCGCGGATCAGGTTACGGATCGCCGACGTGCCGAGCATGATCTCGTGCGCCGCAATCCGCCCGCCGCCGATCTTCTTGATCAGTGTCTGCGATACCACCGCCAGTAACGACTCGGACAGCATCGAACGCACCATCGACTTCTCGTCCCCCGGAAACACGTCCACCACCCGGTCGATGGTCTTTGCCGCCGACGTGGTGTGCAGCGTACCGAACACCAGGTGACCCGTCTCGGCGGCGGTCAGCGCCAGGCGAATGGTCTCCAGGTCGCGCATCTCCCCCACCAGAATCACGTCCGGGTCTTCCCGCAGCGCCGAGCGCAGGGCCGTGGCGAAGCTGCGGGTGTCGCGATGGACTTCGCGCTGGTTGATCAGGCATTTGCGCGATTCGTGGACGAATTCGATCGGGTCTTCGATGGTGAGGATGTGGTGATGGCGATGGTTGTTCAGGTAATCGATCATCGCCGCCAGGGTGGTGGACTTGCCGGAACCGGTCGGGCCCGTCACCAGCACCAGGCCGCGCGGGGCCTCGGTGATCTTGCGAAACACCTCGCCCATGCCGAGGTCGTCCATGCTCAGGACCTTCGACGGAATGGTCCGGAACACCGCGCCCGCCCCCCGGTTCTGATTGAACGCGTTGACCCGAAAGCGCGCCACACCGGGCACTTCGAAGGAAAAATCAGTTTCCAGGTGTTTCTCGAAGTCCACCCGTTGGGTGTCGTTCATGATGTCGTAGATCAGCTCATGCACCTGTTTGTGGTCCAGGGCCGGCAGGTTGATGCGCCGCACATCGCCGTCAACGCGAATCATCGGGGGCAGGCCGGCAGACAGGTGCAAGTCGGACGCGCCCTGTTTAGCGCTGAAGGCCAGCAGCTCAGTGATATCCATAGCGCTCCTCAATTCCAGTAGAATGCCGCCAACCTCAGAACCGCTGGCGCCTCTTGAATGTCCACGATAGCAGACAACATTGCACTGGTTAGTTCGCGCATCCGTGCTGCCGCCCTCGCCGCCCACCGCGACGAACACAGCGTTCAACTGCTGGCGGTGAGCAAGACCAAGCCTGCCGAGGCCGTGCGCGAAGCGTATGCCGCCGGCGTGCGCGATTTTGGCGAGAATTACTTGCAGGAAGCCTTGGGCAAACAGCTCGAATTGGCCGACCTGCCCTTGATCTGGCACTTCATCGGCCCCATTCAATCGAACAAGACTCGTGCTATCGCCGAGCACTTCGCCTGGGTGCACTCCGTGGATCGCTTGAAAATCGCACAACGCCTGTCCGAACAACGTCCTGCCGATCTGCCTCCCTTGAACATCTGCATCCAGGTCAACGTCAGCGGTGAAGCCAGTAAATCCGGCTGCACCCCGGCCGACCTGCCGGCCCTGGCCAAGGCCATCAGCGAATTGCCGCGCATCAAGCTGCGCGGGTTGATGGCGATCCCTGAGCCGACTGAAGATCGCGCCGCCCAGGACGCCGCTTTTGCTGCCGTGCAAAGCCTGCAAGCCAGCCTGAACCTGCCGCTCGACACACTTTCCATGGGCATGAGCCACGACCTCGAGTCGGCCATTGCCATGGGCGCCACTTGGGTCCGCATCGGTACGGCCCTTTTCGGCGCTCGCGACTACAGTCAGCCTTGAGCCATGGCTGACACACCTCTCTATAAGGACCTGACATGAGCAAGACACGCATTGCCTTTATCGGTGCCGGAAACATGGCTGCCAGCCTGATCGGCGGCCTGCGCGCCAAAGGCCTGGACGCTGCACAGATCCGCGCCAGCGACCCCGGCGCCGAAACCCGCGCCAAGGTGCAGGCCGAACACGGCATTGAAGTATTCGCCGACAACGCCGATGCCATTCAAGGTGCAGACGTCGTTGTGCTGGCAGTCAAACCCCAAGCGATGAAAGCCGTGTGCGAAGCGATTCGCCCGAGCCTGAAACCGAATCAACTGGTGGTTTCGATTGCGGCCGGCATCACCTGCGCCAGCATGAACAACTGGCTCGGCGCCCAGCCGATCGTGCGCTGCATGCCCAACACCCCGGCGCTGCTGCGTCAGGGCGTGAGCGGTTTGTTTGCCACGGCCGAAGTGAACGCTGAGCAACGCCAGCAAGCTGAAGAGCTGTTGTCGGCTGTCGGCATTGCCCTGTGGCTGAACGAAGAGCAACAACTGGACGCGGTCACCGCCGTCTCCGGCTCCGGCCCGGCGTACTTCTTTCTGCTGATCGAAGCCATGACCGCTGCTGGCGTGAAGCTCGGCCTGCCAGCGGACATCGCCGCCCAACTGACAGTGCAAACCGCATTGGGCGCCGCACACATGGCGGTTGCCAGCGATGTCGACGCGGCTGAATTGCGTCGTCGCGTGACGTCCCCTGCGGGCACCACGGAAGCGGCAATCAAATCGTTCCAGGCCGGCGGCTTCGAAGCGCTGGTCGAAAAAGCACTCGGCGCCGCTGCGCACCGCTCGGCCGAGATGGCTGAGCAACTTGGCCGCTAATCAGCTCTTACAAAGGAATCAATGATGCTTGGACTCAATGACGCTGCCATTTTCATCATCAAAACCCTGGGCAGCCTGTACCTGCTGATCGTGCTGATGCGCTTCATCCTGCAACTGGTTCGGGCGAATTTTTACAACCCGCTCTGCCAGTTCATCGTGAAAGCCACTCAACCGCTGCTCAAGCCGCTGCGCCGGGTCATCCCGAGCATGTTCGGGCTGGACATGTCGTCACTGGTATTGGCGCTGATCATTCAGATGCTGCTGATTGCGGTGATCCTGCTGCTCAAAGGCTTCATGGTCGACTGGCTGTTCCTGGTGCCGTGGGCGCTGATCGCGCTCTTTTCGCTGTTTTTGAATATCATTTTCTGGGCGATGATCATCAGCGTGATCCTGTCCTGGGTTGCCCCGGGGAGCCACAATCCGGGTGCAGAGCTGGTCGCGCAGATCACTGAACCGGTACTCGCGCCGTTCCGTCGGATCATTCCGAACCTGGGCGGCCTCGATATCTCGCCGATCTTCGCGTTCATCGTGATCCAGTTGCTGCAAAGCTGGCTGATCCCGCGCCTTGCGAACCTCGCCCTCATGCCAATGGGGCTGCTCGGCCTGATCTGATCGGCACGCTCACCGCGTCATCGTTCTTCGCGGGCAAGCCTCGCTCCTACAAGATTACGAAATCCCTGTAGGAGCGAGGCTTGCCCGCGAATGCCGCACCTCGGTCCAGCTGAATGAAATCAGCCCCGCCCTTTGCTTGCCGCTAACCCCACCGGTCTTTAGACTTACGCCTCATTTCAACGAGAGCAGGGTCGATGCCAACTGCCTTTCCCGCCGATTCTGTTGGTCTGGTGACGCCGCAAGTGGCGCACTTCAGTGAACCCCTGGCCCTGGCCTGCGGCCGTTCGCTCCCAGCTTATGACCTCATTTACGAAACCTACGGCACGCTGAACGCCACGGCGAGCAACGCCGTGCTGATCTGCCACGCCTTGTCGGGTCACCATCACGCTGCCGGCTTCCACAGCCCCGACGACCGCAAACCCGGTTGGTGGGACAGCTGCATCGGCCCCGGCAAGCCGATCGACACCCACAAGTTCTTCGTGGTCAGCCTGAACAACCTCGGCGGCTGCAACGGCTCCACCGGCCCGAGCAGCGTCAACCCGGAGACCGGCAAGCCCTTCGGCGCCGACTTCCCGGTGCTGACCGTGGAAGATTGGGTGCACAGCCAGGCGCGTCTGGCTGACCTGCTCGGCATCAACCAATGGGCCGCCGTGATCGGCGGCAGTCTCGGCGGCATGCAAGCGATGCAATGGAGCATCACCTACCCTGATCGAATTCGCCATTGCCTGGCCATCGCATCGGCCCCCAAGCTGTCGGCGCAGAACATTGCCTTCAACGAAGTGGCGCGCCAGGCGATCCTCACCGACCCGGAATTCCACGGCGGCTCCTTCCAGGAAGCGGGCGTGATCCCCAAGCGCGGCTTGATGCTGGCGCGGATGGTCGGGCACATCACCTACCTGTCCGATGACTCGATGGGCGAAAAATTCGGCCGTGGCCTCAAGAGCGAAAAGCTCAACTACGACTTCCACAGCGTCGAGTTTCAGGTTGAAAGCTACCTGCGTTATCAGGGCGAGGAGTTCTCCGGGCGTTTCGACGCCAACACGTACCTGCTGATGACCAAGGCGCTGGATTACTTCGATCCGGCGGCGAACTTTGACGATGACCTGGCGAAAACCTTCGCCAACGCCCAAGCCAAGTTCTGCGTGATGTCGTTCACCACCGACTGGCGCTTCTCCCCTGCCCGCTCGCGGGAATTGGTGGACGCGTTGATGGCAGCCAAGAAAGACGTCTGCTACCTCGAGATCGATGCTCCGCAAGGCCACGACGCCTTCCTGATTCCGATCCCGCGTTACCTGCAGGCCTTCAGCAATTACATGAACCGCATTACGTTGTGAGAAAGCCATGAGAGCTGATCTGGAAATCATCCAGGAATGGATCCCCGCCGGCAGCCGCGTGCTCGACCTCGGTTGCGGCGATGGCGAGTTGCTGACCTGGTTGCGCGACCACAAGCAAGTCACCGGCTATGGCCTGGAAAATGACCCGGACAACATCGCCGAATGCGTGGCCAAGGGCATCAACGTCATTGAGCAGGACCTGGACAAGGGCCTGGGCAACTTTGCCAGCAACAGCTTCGACGTCGTGGTCATGACCCAGGCGCTGCAAGCCGTGCACTACCCGGACAAGATCCTCGACGAAATGCTGCGGGTCGGCCGCCAATGCATCATCACCTTCCCCAACTTCGGTCACTGGCGCTGCCGCTGGTACCTGGCGAGCAAGGGCCGGATGCCGGTATCCGATTTTCTGCCGTACACCTGGTACAACACGCCGAACATCCACTTTTGCACCTTCGAAGACTTTGAAGCGTTGTGCCGCGAACGTGAAGCGAAGGTCATTGATCGGCTTGCCGTGGATCAACAGCACCGCCACGGGTGGGCCAGTAAGCTATGGCCTAATCTATTAGGTGAAATCGGTATTTACCGCGTCAGCAGCCCCGGGCTGCAGGATCACAAGATCGCGGTCTGAACCACGACATTCCAAGGAGAACGATCATGGGTCGTCTAGCGCTGTTTGTACTTACTGCCTGCCTGAGCGTTACTGCGATGGCCGCCGACGTCATCAAAGGTGATCGTCAGGAAAAGTTTGGCGATGTGACGGTGCATTACAACACCTTCAACTCCACCTTCCTGACCCCTGATATCGCTAAAGCCGCGGAGCTCACCCGCAGCAAGAACCAAGGCGTGATCAACGTTTCGGTGATCAAGGAAGGCAAGCCACTGATGGCTCAAGTCAGCGGTACGGTCAAAGACCTGACCAGCCAAAGCGTGCCGCTGAAATTCAAACAGATCACCGAACAAGGCGCGATCTACTACATCGCCCAGTTCCCGGTCGATCAGCAAGAAGTCCGCACCTTCGAGATCAAGGTGCAGAGCGGCGACAAAACCAACACCATCAATTTCAACCAAGAGCTTTTCCCCGGCGAATGAACAACTTCACGCAACTCGTACTCGCCAGCCACAACGCCGGCAAACTCAAGGAACTCCAGGCCATGCTCGGCGGGTCGGCGACACTGCGCTCGATCGGCGAGTTCAGCAGCGTCGAGCCTGAAGAAACCGGCCTGTCGTTCGTCGAAAACGCCATCCTCAAGGCCCGCAATGCCGCGCGCATCTCCGGCCTGCCGGCGCTGGCCGACGATTCCGGGCTGGCGGTGGATTTCCTTGGCGGTGCGCCGGGCATCTACTCGGCCCGCTACGCGGATGGCCAGGGCGATGCGGCGAACAACGCCAAGCTGCTCGACGCCATGAAAGACGTGCCGGAAGCCGAGCGCGGCGCACAGTTCGTTTGTGTGCTGGCGTTGGTGCGTCATGCCGACGATCCGCTGCCGATCCTCTGCGAAGGCCTGTGGCACGGACGAATTCTGCATGCCGCCAGTGGTGAGCACGGGTTCGGCTACGATCCGCTGTTCTGGGTGCCGTCGCGTGATTGCTCCAGCGCCGAGTTGAGCCCGAGCGAGAAGAACCTCATCAGCCACCGCGCCCGTGCAATGGATCTGCTGCGCCAGCGTCTAGGCCTGATATGACCCTTGAATCATCCGCGTCACCGCTGATCTTCGGCGGTGCCGCCTCATCGCCTCGGGCCGCGCTCCCCATGCTGCCGCCCCTGGCGCTGTACATCCACATCCCGTGGTGTGTGCGCAAATGCCCTTATTGCGACTTCAACTCCCACACCGCCAGCCCGGTGCTGCCGGAAGAGGAGTACGTCGACGCGTTGCTGGCCGACCTCGATCAGGACCTGCACGCCGTTTACGGTCGCGAGCTGAGCTCGATCTTTTTTGGTGGCGGCACGCCAAGCCTGTTCAGCGCCGAGGCCTTGGGCCGTTTGCTCAAAGGCGTCGAGCAACGCATTCCGTTTGCCAGCGACATCGAAATCACCCTGGAAGCCAATCCGGGCACGTTCGAGCAAGAGAAATTCATCGCCTACCGCGCGCTGGGCATCAATCGCCTGTCGATTGGCATCCAGAGTTTCCAGGAAGAGAAACTCAAGGCCCTGGGGCGGATTCACAACGGCGACGAAGCGGTGCGAGCCGCCGGCATGGCGCGTCAGGCCGGGTTCGATAACTTCAACCTGGACTTGATGCACGGCTTGCCGGATCAGTCGCTGGACGATGCGTTGAGTGACCTGCGCCAGGCCATCGCCCTGAAGCCGACACATCTGTCCTGGTATCAGCTGACGCTGGAGCCAAACACGGTGTTCTGGAACCAGCCGCCGACGCTGCCAGAAGACGACACCCTGTGGGACATTCAGGAAGCCGGCCAGGCGCTGCTCGCCGAACACGGTTACGCGCAATACGAAGTCTCAGCCTATGCGCAACCGGGTCGCCCGGCGCGGCACAACCTCAATTACTGGAGTTTCGGCGACTTCATCGGCATCGGTGCCGGCGCCCACGGCAAGCTCAGTCATCCGGACGGGCGCATCGTGCGCACCTGGAAGACGCGTCTGCCGAAGGATTACCTGAACCCGGCGAAAAGCTTCAAGGCCGGCGAGAAAGCGCTGACCAACGAAGAGCTGCCGTTCGAATTCCTGATGAATGCCTTGCGCCTGACCGAGGGCGTCGAGTCGCGGCTGTACCCGGAACGCACCGGGCTGAGCCTGGACAGCCTCGCCGAAGGCCGCCGGGAAGCCGAACAAAGCGGCCTGTTGCAGGTCGAACCGTCACGTCTGGCGGCAACCGATCGCGGACAGCTGTTTCTCAACGACTTGCTGCAAACATTTTTGAGCTGATTTCAGCTTTAGGGGAAAACGAATGGATTTGATACTCGACCTGCTCGCCACCGTCTCCCGCTGGAGCCGCAGCAACCTGTCGGAGATTTCTCTGGCACTGGTGGGCTGTCTGCTGGTGCTGTTTGGCGCCGATATCAAAGGCTGGGTCGACCAACGCCTGGGCAGCATCGCCGGCGCCCTGCGCGTGCCGTTGCTCGCTCTGGTGTGCATGATCGGCAGCGGCGTGGCACTGATCTACGCCACGCCATGGATCATCAAAGGCCTGAGCCAGTTCAACAACTACAGCCTGGCGCCGGTGTTGTTGGTGGTGCTGGTGCTGATCGGCGTAGTCGCCGACCGCCGCTGAATCACAGGCACAAAAAAACCCGTAGGAGCGAGGCTTGCCCGCGAAGGCGTCGTGTCAGTCAACGATGATGGTGACTGATATGACGCCTTCGCGGGCAAGCCTCGCTCCTACAGGTTTCGGGTCGATCAGGACTGTTTTTCGAACTTCAGGTCCCACACGCCATGCCCAAGACGTTCGCCGCGGCGTTCGAACTTGGTGATCGGGCGCTCGGTCGGGCGCGGGACGCATTTGCCGTCTTCGGCCAGGTTGCGATAACCCGGTGCGACGTTCATGACTTCCAGCATGTACTCGGCGTACGGTTCCCAGTCGGTGGCCATGTGCAGGATGCCGCCGACCTTCAACTTGCTGCGCACCAGTTCAGCAAACGATGCTTGAACGATACGGCGCTTGTGGTGACGGCTCTTGTGCCACGGGTCCGGGAAAAACAGCATCAGGCGATCGAGGCTGTTGTCGGCCACGCAACGGTTGAGCACTTCGATCGCGTCGCAATCGTAGACCCGCAGGTTGGTCAGGCCCTGTGTCAGCACGCCATTGAGCAGCGCGCCGACACCCGGACGGTGCACTTCCACGCCAATGAAATCCTGCTCCGGCGAGGCCGCGGCCATTTCCAGCAGCGAATGGCCCATGCCGAAACCGATTTCCAGCGAGCGCGGTGCCGAGCGACCGAACACCTGGTCGAAGTCCACCGGCGCGTCGGCCAATGGCAGCACGAACAGCGGCGTGCCCTGGTCCAGGCCGCGTTGCTGGCCTTCGGTCATGCGCCCGGCGCGCATCACGAAACTCTTGATGCGGCGGTGTTGGCGCTCGTCGCCTTCTTCCGTCTGGATTGGCGTGTCGTTTGATTCAGTCATCAATGGCTCTTACTTGATCAGACCATCCAGCGGCGAAGAGGCGCTGGCATAGAGTTTTTTCGGCATACGGCCGGCGAGGTAGGCCAGACGGCCCGCGACGATCGCATGTTTCATGGCTTCAGCCATCATGATCGGCTGCTGGGCGTGGGCGATGGCCGAGTTCATCAGTACCGCTTCGCAACCCAGCTCCATGGCGATGGTGGCGTCGGAAGCCGTACCGACACCGGCATCCACCAATACGGGAATCTTGGCTTCTTCGAGGATGATCTGCAGGTTGTACGGGTTGCAGATCCCCAGGCCCGTGCCGATCAGACCGGCCAGCGGCATGACCGCGATAACGCCGATCTCCGCCAGTTGACGGGCGATGATCGGGTCATCGCTGGTGTAGACCATCACGTCGAAGCCTTCCTTGACCAGCACTTCGGCGGCCTTGAGGGTTTCGATCACGTTGGGGAACAGGGTCTTCTGGTCCGCCAGCACTTCCAGCTTCACCAGGTTGTGGCCACCGAGCAGCTCACGGGCCAGGCGGCAGGTGCGCACGGCCTCGGTCGCGTCGAAGCAACCGGCAGTGTTCGGCAGGAAGGTGTAGCGATCCGGCGACAGGACTTCGAGCAGGTTCGGTTCGCCCGGGTTCTGGCCGAGGTTGGTGCGGCGCACGGCAAAGGTGACGATCTCGGCACCCGAGGCTTCGATGGCCAGACGGGTTTCTTCCATGTCGCGGTACTTGCCGGTGCCTACCAGCAAACGCGACTGGTAAGTACGACCGGCCAGGACGAAGGGCTTGTCGCTACGAACGATGCTCATGGGAAATCCTCTGTAGGGGTGAGGTTCTTGCAGAATTCTGTGCCCTTCTGGGCCGGGCGACTAGCCGCCGCCGATGGCGTGAACCACTTCGACGGAATCGCCGTCGTTCAGCGTGGTGTCCGCATGCTGGCTGCGCGGGACGATATCCAGATTGAGTTCGACCGCCACCCGGCGTCCGGTCAGTTCCAGACGGGTCAGCAGGGCCGCAACGGTTTCACCGTCGGGCAGTTCAAGGGATTCGCCGTTCAACTGAATGCGCATGCAAGAAGCCGCCATCATTTTTAGGGGCTGGCATTCTAGCCCGATCAGTCTTGGCGACCCAAGCCATTCGTCTTGAAACACGATCCCCGCAGGAGAGAAGCTTGCCCGCGAACGCGTAGTGTCAGTCGAAGGAGATGCTGGCTGACTTGACGCCTTCGCGGGCAAGCCTCGTTCCTACAGCCGCCAGGCGGCAAGCCCCAGGCAGAACCAGCCGACCAGAAATGCCAGGCCGCCGAAGGGTGTGACGATCCCGAGCTTGCTGATGCCGGTCAGGGTCAGCAGGTACAGACTGCCGGAAAACAGCAGGATGCCGATCGCAAACGAGGCGCCGGCCCACGTCATCAGACGTCCCGGAATCTGCGTGGCCAGCAGCGCCACGCCCAGCAGCGCCAGGGTGTGTACCAGTTGATAAGTGACGCCGGTGTGGAAAATTGCCAGGTATTCGGGCGTCAGACGGTTTTTCAGGCCGTGGGCGGCGAACGCGCCAAGGGCAACGCCAGTGAAGCCGAAGAAAGCGGCCAGCATCAGAAAGCCACGCAGCATGAAGAACTCCAGTCAGACTCGATCAACAGGGTCTGTATAATGGCCCGCTCAACGGGTTCGGCCAAGCCATCTCTATGCTGCGTATATTTTTGCGACGATTCACAAAGGCCCTGCTCTGGTTCGCGGGCGGCAGCGTATTGCTGGTGCTGATTTTTCGCGTGGTCCCGCCACCGGGAACGGCGCTGATGGTCGAGCGCAAGGTCGAATCCTGGTTCGACGGCGAGCCGATTGACCTGCAACGCACCTGGAAACCCTGGGATGAAATCTCTGACGACCTGAAAGTCGCGGTGATTGCGGGCGAGGATCAGAAATTCCCGGAGCATTGGGGTTTTGACTTTGGGGCGATCCAGAAGGCCTTGGCCCATAACGAACTCGGTGGTTCGATTCGCGGTGCCAGCACATTGAGCCAACAAGTCTCGAAGAATCTGTTTTTGTGGTCCGGGCGCAGCTGGCTGCGTAAAGGCTTGGAAGCCTGGTTCACCGGGTTGATCGAGGTGCTCTGGCCCAAGCAGCGGATTCTTGAGGTGTACCTGAACAGCGTCGAGTGGGATGAAGGGGTGTTTGGCGCGGAAGCGGCGGCCCGGCATCACTTTGGCGTGAGCGCTAAAGGACTCAGCCGTCAACAATCGAGCCTGCTGGCCGCCGTATTACCGAACCCACGGGTTTGGAGTGCGAGTCATCCGACCAACTATGTTGCGCGACGGGCCGGGTGGATTCGGCAGCAGATGAGTCAATTGGGGGGCGATAGCTATCTGGTTGGCATCAATGATCGCCGGGCGCCTTGGTCCCAGTAACCGATCACGATTGTCTGATCACTGAAGGTCCCCTGTGGGAGCGGGCTTGCTCGCGAATGCGGTGTGTCATTCAGCAATGATGTTGACTGATACACCGCATTCGCGAGCAAGCCCGCTCCCACATTGATTTATGGTGATTCTGGAAAAGCGGGCACAAACAAAAACGCCCCGATCAATGATCGGGGCGTTTTTTATTGCCTGTTCGCTGCGTTAAGCAGCGATCGACAACTTGAGCTTGTTCATCGCGCTCTTCTCGAGCTGACGAATACGCTCGGCCGACACGTTGTACTTCTGCGCCAGGTCGTGCAGCGTGGCCTTCTCTTCCGCCAGCCAGCGCTGGTAAAGGATGTCACGGCTGCGGTCGTCCAGCACTTCCAGCGCTTCGTGCAGGTTGTGGTTGGAGTTGTCGCTCCAGTCAGCATCTTCCAGTTGACGGGCCGGGTCATACCGGTGGTCTTCCAGATAGTTGGCCGGCGACTGGAAAGCACTGTCGTCGTCCGCTTCCGCGGCCGGGTCGAAGGCCATGTCATGGCCGGTCAGGCGACTTTCCATCTCGCGCACTTCCCGCGGCTCTACGCCTAGGCTTTCCGCCACACGGTGGACTTCCTCGTTGTTCAGCCACGCCAGGCGTTTCTTCTGGCTGCGCAGGTTGAAGAACAGCTTGCGCTGGGCCTTGGTGGTCGCGACTTTCACAATGCGCCAGTTGCGCAGGATGAACTCGTGAATTTCCGCCTTGATCCAGTGCACAGCGAACGAAACCAGACGCACACCCATTTCCGGGTTGAAGCGCTTCACGGCTTTCATCAGGCCGACGTTGCCTTCCTGGATCAGGTCAGCCTGAGCCAGGCCGTAGCCGGAATAGCTACGGGCGATATGTACGACAAAACGCAGGTGGGCGAGCACCATCTGCCGAGCCGCCCCCAAATCCTGCTCATAATAGAGACTCTCGGCCAGTTCACGCTCCTGCTCCGGCGTCAGCAATGGAATGCTGTTCACGGTGTGCACATAGGCCTCCAGGTTCGCACCCGGGACCAGAGCATATGCAGGTTGCAAAGAATTGGTCATACGAAAAAACCTCCGACTTACATAACTCGTGCAGTTCAGCACTGCGAAAATTGACCGGAAACCGAAAGACAAGTTCCCATAAACGCTGAAAGGTCAATACGAGCAAAATGATACTACTTAGGCGCAAGCTCCCTCAGGTGGCGTGCGACTGCAATCCATGCACCGATATACCCCAACAGCACCGCGCCAAGCAAGAGAGACAGACCATCGGCCACTGGCACTCCGGCCAGCGCGAAATCACTGCCGTACAAACCGGCCAGCCCGACTACTGCATCGTTCAGCCAATCAAGGCCAAACGCCAATAAGCCCCAGGAAAGTATCCCCGCACCGAAGCCATACAACGCGCCCATATACAGAAAGGGCCTGCGCACATAGCTGTCCGTGCCGCCGACGAGTTTAATCACTTCTATCTCTGTGCGGCGGTTTTCAATATGAAGACGAATGGTATTGCCTATCACCAAAAGTAATGCAGAAACCAGAAGCACGGTCAGACCGAAGACAAATCGGTCACCCAGCTTGAGGATCGCTGCCAGACGCTCGACCCAGACTAGATCAAGTTGCGCCTGTTGTACCTTCGGCAGCTCGGAAAGTTTTTGTCGTAATGCTTCAAGCGCAGGCTTGTCGACCTCGTTCGGGGTTACCAGAACCACGCCTGGCAGCGGGTTTTCCGGCAACTCCTTGAGCGCCTCGCCCAGGCCGGACTGCTGCTGGAACTCTTCCAGCGCCTGATCACGACCCACGTATTCCGCATCAGCCACACCGGGCATGCCTTTGATCTGCTCGCGCAACGACTCGCCTTCAGCAGGGCTGGCCTCGAGTTGCAAGTACAGGGAGATCTGCGCCGCACGTTGCCACGAACCACCCAGACGTTCGACGTTGCTTAGCAAAAGTGACAGGCCCATCGGCAAACTCAGGGCAACCGCCATCACCATGCAGGTGAAAAAGCTGCCGATCGGCTGTTTGCCCAACCGACGCAGACTGTCCAGCAAACTGGCGCGATGGCTTTCAACCCAGGCGCGGAATAGCGTGGCGAAGTCCGGACCGTCGTCATCGTCGCGTTTTTTCTTCTGTGGTTGCGGATCGGCGGCTTTTGGCGCCACTCGCTCGGAAACCTTGGGGCTGCGCGTCGCACTCATACGCCCGCCTCCCCGTCACCGATCAATCGGCCGCGTTGCAGGGTCAGCATGCGATGACGCATGCGCGCGATCAGCGCCAGGTCGTGACTGGCGATCAGCACGCTGGTGCCCAGACGATTGATGTCTTCGAACACGCCCATGATCTCGGCCGCCAGGCGCGGGTCGAGGTTACCGGTCGGTTCGTCCGCCAGCAGCAAGGCCGGACGGTGGACGATGGCGCGGGCGATGCCGACACGCTGTTGCTGACCGGTGGACAGGTCGCCGGGGTACAGATCGGTTTTATCCGACAGCGCCACGCGCTCCAGCGCCGAATCCACGCGTTTGACGATCTCGGCCTTCGACAGACCAAGAATCTGCAACGGCAGCGCGACGTTGTTGAACACCGTGCGATCGAACAGCAACTGGTGATTCTGGAACACCACACCGATCTGCCGGCGCAGGTAAGGAATCTGCGCGTTGCTGATGGTGGCGAGGTCCTGGCCGGCCAGCAGCAATTTGCCGGTGGTCGGACGCTCCATCGCCAACAGCAGGCGCAGCAAGGTGCTTTTACCGGCGCCGGAATGGCCGGTGACAAACAAAAACTCGCCCCGGCGGACTCGAAAGCTCAGCTCATGCAAGCCGACGTGACCGTTCGGGTAGCGTTTACCGACCTGTTCGAAACGAATCATGAACGCTCCCGCTCGGCAAACAATGCCTGGACAAAGGGTTCTGCTTCAAAAGTACGCAAGTCATCGATGCCTTCACCGACGCCGATGTAGCGAATCGGCAGGCCAAACTGCTTGGCCAGGGCGAAAATCACCCCGCCCTTGGCGGTGCCGTCGAGCTTGGTCAGCGCCAGGCCGGTCAGTTCGACGGTCTGGTTGAATTGCTTGGCCTGGCTGATGGCGTTCTGGCCAGTACCGGCATCAAGCACCAGCAGCACTTCGTGCGGCGCGTCGGCGTCGAGCTTGCTGATGACCCGGCGAACCTTCTTCAACTCTTCCATCAGGTTGTCTTTGGTGTGCAGGCGACCGGCGGTGTCGGCGATCAGCACGTCAATGCCACGGGCCTTGGCGGCTTGCACGGCATCGAAGATAACCGAAGCCGAGTCGGCGCCGGTGTGCTGGGCGATGACCGGGATCTTGTTGCGCTCGCCCCAGACCTGCAATTGCTCGACAGCGGCGGCGCGGAAGGTATCACCGGCCGCCAGCATGACTTTCTTGCCTTCGAGTTGCAGTTTCTTCGCCAGTTTGCCGATGGTGGTGGTCTTGCCGGCGCCGTTGACGCCAACCACCAGAATCACGAAGGGCTTGTTCTGCGAGGTGATTTTCAGCGGCTGCTCGACAGGCTTGAGCATCGCGGCGAGTTCCGCCTGCAGGGATTTGTACAGCGCGTCGGCGTCGGCCAGCTCTTTGCGCGCGACCTTCTGGGTCAGGCGCTGGATGATTACCGAGGTCGCCTCGACGCCAACGTCGGCGGTAAGAAGACGGGTTTCGATGTCTTCGAGCAGCTCGTCATCGATGATTTTCTTGCCGAGGAACAGGCTGGCCATGCCTTCGCCGATACTGGCGCTGGTCTTGGACAGGCCTTGCTTCAGGCGGGCGAAGAAACCGGCTTTGGTTTCTTCGGTACGCGGTGGCTCGACCGGGGCTTCGACGGGAATGACAGGAGCGACGGGAACGACGGGCGCAGCGACTGCCGGAGCAACCACGGGAGCAGGCGCAGGCGTTTCAACCACAGGAGCGACGAACGCAGGAATCACAGGTTCCGGAACTACCGGCTCAGGCTCGGCCACGACAACTGGTGCAACGACAGGCTCGATAACCGGCGCTTGAACGGGCTCAGAGGCAAAGGCAGTCGGCGCAGGAATCGGCGGCGTCACATGCGGCGCCAGCTCATCTTCGACCAAGGCCACCGGCTCTTCCGCCACCGGCAACGTCAGCCAAGGCTCTGGAGCGGGTGCCAGCGGTTGCTCGGCAACAACGTCGGGTTCAGCCTCAGCGACCGGTTGCAGCACCGGTTCGGCCATCGGCAGGACAACCGGCGCAGGTTCTTCTTCTATTTCCGGCGCAGGTATTGGCTCAGGAAGTGGTTGTGGCTGTTCGACGACGGGTTCCTGCGGCTTTTTGCGCAGCCATCCGAACAGGCTTTTCTTCTCGCCAGCCGCAGCTGGGGTCTTCTTGTCGTCGTTGGAACCAAACATGGAGGACGGCTATCTCACGGTAGCGACGCGCCTAAGGGCGCCCCGGCAAATAAATATTCAATGCAGAACAGACTGCGATTGACCCAGCTTGTTCACGCGCAACATTTTGTCGAGGTGCAAACTGCACCTCAAAGGTTGACTAATACGAAGGACTGGAACGGCATCGTCGGCGAAAACGCAGAGTTTAGCTGACAAACTCAAAGCTTCCGCAGGTAACCCATGCAACCTTCCGGCCGATCAAAGGCCTGATAGGCGTGGCCGCCAGTAAAACGGACCAGTATCCTAGCACCCTCTCGCCCGCCGACGCTAAGACCTAGCGGGCAGTCCCAAAGGTTTAAAAACGAATGAATGCTTTAGCCCGCCGCGCTGCAGGCCTGCTGCTCAGCACAGTTTGTCTGCCCCTCTCGGCCCTGGCTGCCGATCCACAACCCACCCACGAATTCACTCTGGATAACGGCCTGAAGGTCGTTGTGCGCGAAGACCATCGTGCGCCAGTGGTGGTTTCCCAAGTCTGGTACAAGGTCGGCTCAAGTTACGAGACGCCGGGCCAGACCGGTTTGTCCCACGCCCTGGAACACATGATGTTCAAGGGCAGCGAGAAAGTCGGCCCCGGTGAAGCTTCGCTGATCCTGCGCGACCTCGGCGCCGAAGAGAACGCGTTCACCAGCGATGACTTCACCGCTTATTACCAGGTGCTGGCCCGCGACCGCCTCGGCGTGGCCTTCGAACTGGAAGCCGACCGCATGGCCAGCCTGCGCCTGCCGGCCGACGAGTTCGCTCGCGAGATCGAAGTCATTAAAGAAGAACGTCGCCTGCGCACTGACGACAAGCCAATGTCCAAGGCCTACGAACGCTTCAAGGCCATGGCCTACCCGGCCAGCGGTTACCACACGCCGACCATCGGCTGGATGGCTGACCTGGACCGCATGAAAGTCGAAGAGCTGCGCCACTGGTACCAATCCTGGTACGTGCCGAACAACGCCACGCTGGTGGTGGTCGGCGACGTGACCCCGGACGAGGTCAAGACCCTGGCCCAGCGCTATTTCGGCCCGATCGCCAAACGTGACGTGCCACCGGCGAAAATCCCGCTGGAACTGGCCGAGCCCGGCGAACGCCAGATCACCCTGCACGTGCAGACCCAATTGCCGAGCCTGATGCTGGGCTTCAACGTGCCGAGCATCGCCACCGCCGAAGACAAACGCTCGGTGAACGCTTTGCGCCTGATCTCGGCCCTGCTCGACGGCGGCTACAGCGGACGCATCCCGACGCAACTGGAACGCGGCGAAGAGCTGGTGTCCGGCGGTTCGTCGAGTTACGACGCCTACACCCGCGGCGACAGCCTGTTCACCTTGTCGGCCACGCCGAATATCCAGAAAAAGAAAACCATGGCCCAGACCGAAGCCGGTCTGTGGAAACTGCTCGAACAGCTGAAAACCACGGCGCCGTCCGCCGAAGAGCTGGAACGCGTCCGCGCCCAGGTCATCGCCGGCCTGGTCTACGAGCGTGACTCGATCACCAGCCAGGCCACCTCCATTGGCCAACTGGAAACTGTCGGTCTGTCGTGGAAGCTCATGGACACCGAACTCGCCGACCTCGAAAGCGTGACACCGGAAGACATCCAGAAAGCCGCCAAGCTGTATTTCACCCGCGAACGTCTCAGCGTCGCCCATGTACTGCCACTGGAGACGACTCATGAGTGAGCGTAAAAAACCCCGTCTGGCCCTGATCGGCCTGATCGCCGCCGTATTGATTGGCTCCGCTGCGTTTTATCTGTCGAAAAGCGATGATTCCAAGGCCAGCGAAGCACTCGACAAGGCCAAGTCCAGCCAGAAGCTGCAATCGCTGACCGAACTCGACGGCAAGGCCCCGAGCCACCGTTCGCTCGACGTACAGACCTGGAACACCGCCGAAGGCGCCAAGGTGATGTTCGTCGAAGCCCGTGAGCTGCCGATGTTCGACCTGCGCCTGATCTTCGCCGCTGGCAGCAGCCAGGACGGTAACGCTCCGGGTCTCTCGATGCTGACCAACGCGATGCTAAACGAAGGTGTGGCCGGTAAAGATGTTGGCGCCATCGCCCAAGGCTTCGAAGGCCTGGGCGCAGATTTCGGCAACGGCGCGTTCAAGGACATGGCACTGGCTTCGCTGCGCAGCCTGAGCGCCCCCGACAAGCGTGAACCTGCGCTGAAGCTGTTCTCTGAAGTCGTCGGTAAGCCGACCTTCCCTGCCGACTCCTTTGCGCGCATCAAGAACCAGATGCTCGCCGGTTTCGAATACCAGAAGCAGAACCCGGGCAAACTGGCGAGCCTGGAGCTGATGAACCGCTTGTACGGCGATCATCCGTACGCGCATTCCAGTGATGGCACAGCGAAAACCGTTCCGGCGATTACCGCAGCGCAACTCAAGGCGTTCCATGAGAAAGCCTACGCCGCCGGCAACGTGGTGATTGCGCTGGTGGGCGATTTGTCCCGCGCTGAAGCCGAGGCGATTGCCGCGCAAGTCTCCAGCGCGCTGCCCAAAGGCCCGGCGCTGGCGAAGATCCCGCAGCCTGAAGAACCGAAAGCCAGCATCGGCCACATCGAGTTCCCGTCCAAGCAGACCAACCTGATGCTTGCGCAACTGGGCATCGACCGTGACGATCCGGACTATGCGGCGCTGTCCATGGGCAACCAGATCCTCGGCGGCGGTGGTTTCGGCACCCGCTTGATGAGCGAAGTGCGCGAGAAGCGTGGCCTGGCGTACGGCGTTTATTCGGGCTTCACCCCGATGCAGGCGCGCGGCCCGTTCATGATCAACCTGCAAACCCGCGCCGAGATGAGCGAAGGCACGCTGAAACTGGTGCAGGACGTCCTCGCCGACTACCTTAAAACCGGCCCGACCGAGAAAGAACTCGACGACGCCAAGCGTGAACTGGCCGGCAGCTTCCCGTTGTCCACCGCCAGCAACGCCGATATCGTCGGCCAACTGGGTGCGATGGGGTTCTACAACCTGCCTCTGACCTACCTGGATGACTTCATGCGCCAGTCCCAGAGCCTGACCGTCGAGCAGGTCAAAGCCGCACTGAACAAACACTTGAGCACGGACAAAATGGTCATCGTCAGCGCTGGCCCGACCGTGCCGCAAAAGCCGTTACCGGCCCCAACTGATAAACCTGCCGAGCAGCCGCTCGGGGTTCCGGAGCATTAATGGCCACTCGTCCTAAAAAACCCGTTCACAACGTACACAACGGCGTGAACCAACTGCGCATCATCGGCGGCGAATGGGGCAGCCGGAAGCTGAGCTTCCCGGACGCCCCGGGCCTGCGTCCGACCCCGGACCGGGTGCGCGAAACCCTGTTCAACTGGCTCGCGCCGTACGTGGCCGGGGCCAAAGTGTTTGACCCGTTCGCCGGCAGCGGCGCGTTGTTCCTCGAGGCCCTGTCCCGTGGCGCGGCGATGGGTCAGGCGCTGGACGCCAGCAACATCGCGGTCGCCAGCATCAAGGAACACTTGGGCACGTTGCGCTGCACCACCGGCCAGATCCAGACGGCCGATGCGCTGCGCTACCTGGAAACCCAGACCGCGACCGCTTACGACCTGGTGTTCCTCGACCCTCCGTTCAACCAGGATCTGTTGCCGACCGTCTGCACGCTGCTTGAAGAGCGTCAGTGGCTGGCCAATGAAGCCTGGATCTACACTGAAAGCGAAAACGCGCCGTCGAGCCTTGGCTTGCCAGGCAACTGGCGCCTGCACCGGGAGCAGAAATCCGGGCGGGTGTATTACGCGTTGTGGCAACGTATGGCAGAGATCGCCGGTTAATCGACCGGCCTGAAAAAGGTGCGCACCGGTTGCGCACCGCTGCATCGAGAGCAATCGTGTCCTTTCCGTCAGAACGTTTCACCCCCGCCTTCGGCCTCGGCAACCCGCACCTGCAAACCTTGTGGGGACCGCTGTGGCGCAAAACCACGCACATCGAACGCGAGCGCGAACGCTTGTGGCTTGAGGATGGCGACTTTCTCGACATGGACTGGCACGGCCCGCACACCGCTGATGCGCCGCTGGTGCTGGTGTTGCACGGGTTGACCGGTTCTTCGAACTCGCCTTACGTGGCCGGGGTGCAGAAAGCGCTAGGTGCCCAGGGCTGGGCCAGCGTCGCGTTGAACTGGCGCGGCTGCTCGGGCGAGCCGAATTTGTTGCCGCGCAGCTACCATTCCGGCGCCAGCGAAGACCTGGCCGAAGCCATCAAACACCTGCGGGCCAAGCGCCCTCTCGCACCGCTGTATGTGGTCGGCTATTCCCTGGGCGGCAATATCTTGCTTAAACATTTGGGCGAAACCGGCAGTGACAGCGGCGTGTCGGGTGCGGTGGCGGTGTCGGTGCCCTTTCGCCTCGATCAATGTGCCGATCGCATCGGCCAGGGTTTCTCGAAGGTCTATCAGGCGCATTTCATGCGCGAGATGGTCGCCTACATCAGGAACAAAGAGCGCCAGTTCCAGCACGACGGCCGCGAGGATGGACTGGCGGCATTGGCGGCGCTGGGCTCGCTGGAGAACATGCGCACCTTCTGGGATTTCGATGGCCGGGTCACGGCGCCGCTCAATGGTTTTGTCGATGCCGAGGATTACTATCGCCGCGCGTCGAGCCGGTATTTCCTCGGAGAGATCCGTACGCCGACCCTGATCATCCAGGCGGCCGACGATCCTTTCGTATTCCCCCATAGCCTGCCGCACGCGTCGGAATTGTCCGCCTCCACGCAATTCGAGCTACAAGCCAAGGGTGGGCATGTCGGTTTTGTCGATGGCTCGTTCCGGCAACCGGGTTATTACCTGGAACGCCGTATTCCGCAGTGGCTGAGCGCCGTGGGTCGCAGGTAAGCCATGGACGCCGACCAAGGCGAGTCGATCCGTTTCTGGCAAACGGCACCGTTGGCCGGCGTCGAGTTATTGTCCGCACGCTACATCGAACACCGCTTCGCGCCCCACGTGCATGACGGTTATGTGATCGGCATGATCATGGCCGGCGCCCAGCGTTATCGCTATCGCGGCGCCGAACACCTGGCCGGCAGCGGCACGCTGGTGTTGATCAACCCCGATGAGCTGCACACCGGCCACAAAGGCACGGAGGATGGTTGGTTGTACCGGGCGTTTTATCCGGACAGCGGGCAGATTCTCTCGCTGCTGGACGAGCTGGAGCTGCCGACCAGCAACCTGCCGGGGTTTGGCGCGACGCTGTATCGCGATCCGGACCTGGTGAAGGGTTTCTGTCAATTGCATCGCTTGCTGGAAAGTCCGTCCACGGCCCTGCAACAGCAGACGGTCTGGCGCGAGATGATGCTGTTGTTGCTGCAACGTCATGCCGCCGTGCCGGTTGCCGGCAAACCCGGCAAGGAACACCGGGCGGTGACGCTGGCCAAGGATGTGCTGCAAGCACAGTTGGCCGCGCCGCCTTCGCTGGAAGAATTGGCGGCAGCGGTCAACCTGTCACCGTTCCACTTCGCCCGGGTTTTCCGCCGCGCCACGGGCATGCCACCGCACACCTGGTTGATGCAGCAACGCATCGCCCAGGCACGGGCGTTGTTACAGAACGGTTGTTTGCCGCTGGAAGTCGCGATGCAGCTGGGATTTGCCGACCAGAGCCATCTGAGTCGGCAGTTCAAGCAGGTTTACGGGGTGGGTCCGGGGGCGTATCGAAGTGCCCGGCATTCACATAAATCCTGATAACGACGGCGATCCCTGTGGGAGCGGGCTTGCTCGCGAATGCGGTGTGTCAGACAACATCAATGCTGAATGACACTCCGCATTCGCGAGCAAGCCCGCTCCCACAGGGGATCAGCGTTTACTCGCCGGTGGCGATGCCGCGTTGAGGATCGTTGATCCACTCGCTCCACGACCCGGCGTACAACGAGCCCAATGGATAACCCGCGAGGCACAGTGCGAACAGGTTATGGCAAGCCGTCACGCCGGAACCGCAATACGCCACCAGATCAGTCGGCGAGCGATCGCCGAGTTTCGCGGCAAACCGCTGCTTGAGTTGCTCAGCCGGCAGGAAACGCCCGTCACTGCCCAGGTTCTCGGTGAACGCCGCACATTGCGCGCTGGGAATGTGCCCGGCAACTGGATCGATCGGTTCGACTTCGCCCTTGAAGCGCGGCAAGGCGCGGGCATCGAGCAAGGTCAGCGCCGGCTGGCCGAGACGTTGTTGCAGTTGCTCGGCGCTCAACAACAGCGAGTTGTCCGGCTTGCCGCTGAAGGTGCCACGCTCGATGTCGCACGCATCCAGACTCAGCGGCAAACCGGCCGCGTGCCAGGCCTTGAGCCCGCCATCGAGGATGAACACGCCGTCTCGCTTGCCCAGCCAGGCCAGCAACCACCAGGCCCGCGCCGCGTAGGCTCCGGGGCCGTCATCGTACAAAACCACTTCGCTGTCGGCGTTGATGCCCCAGGCTTGCAGGCGCTCGATCAAGTCTTCAGGTTCAGGCAACGGATGGCGCCCGGTCACGCCCTTGACCACGGTTCCACTCAAATCACGCTCAAGGTCGGCAAAGCTCGACCCGGCGATATGCCCTTCGGCATAGCTGCGCTGGCCGTAGTCGGGGTCTTCGAGGGCAAAACGACAATCCAGAATCACCAGCCCGGGCACATCCTTTTTCAGGTCCAACGCTTGCGGGCTGATCAGTTGCGCAATGGGCATAAAGGGCTCCTGTGATTAAGTCGGTCTTGAATCCTACTGCACTTCTTCGAGGGCCTGGGCCAGTGGCACGTAAAACTCTTCGTACAGCGCGTTGACCGCGTCACGAGACTGGTCCGTGACGAAACCGGCCTCAAGCACCAGCACCTGATACACCCCGCGTTTAATCGCCTGCTCGCTCAGGTGATTGGAATTTTCCCGAGTGGTACACAGAAAACGCACCCAGGACGTCAGGATGATCCAGGCATTGAGCGTCAGGGATTCGATCTGGACCTTGTCCATTTGCAGGATGCCAGCGTCGACGAAGGCGGCGTAGATGTGGGTGCCATGGATCAGGCAGCGCTGGGAGAAACGCCGATAACGGGCGGCGAGCTCGGGGTCGCTGTCGAGCAAATGCTCAAGATCACGATGCAAAAACCGGTAGCGCCACATCGCCGCCAGCAATTCCTGAAGGTAGAAGCGCTTGTCTTCCACCGTGGACGCGCGGCCCTGGGGCGGGCGCAGGAAGCTGTCCACCAGGCTTTCGTACTCACTGAACAGCACGGCGATAATCGCCTGCTTGTTGGGGAAGTGGTAGTACAGGTTGCCCGGAGAAATCTCCATGTGGGCAGCAATGTGGTTGGTGCTGATGCTGCGCTCGCCCTGTTGATTAAACAGCTCCAGGCTGTTCTGCACGATGCGCTCGCTGGTTTTGATCCGAGGGGCCATGGCTTGAGCTTTAATTCAGAGTGCGTTGGCGGGCATCTTACGACCTATCGGCGAGTGGATAAAACCATGCTGTACTCAGGATGCCATTTGACTTTCTAGAGCATAGACTCTAAAAAGTGCCTCAATACAACAAAAACCGGAGCCGATCATGACCGCCGACATCGCTTACCTGCAGAACCTGCAACAGCCTCTGGACGAGCTCCAGGACCTGTTCGATGCACAGCGTGCGGCGTATGCAGCCAACCCGATGCCACCGGCCGCCCAGCGCCAGCAATGGCTCAAAGCCCTGCGGGATCTGCTGAGCAATGAACGCCAGGCCTTGATCGATGCCATCAGCCAGGATTTCAGCCACCGCAGCGCCGATGAAACCCTGCTCGCCGAACTGATGCCCAGCCTGCACGGCATTCACTACGCCAGTCAGCACCTCAAAGGCTGGATGAAAGCCTCGCGGCGCAAGGTCGGTATCGCGTTTCAGCCGGCGTCGGCCAAAGTGGTTTACCAACCGCTGGGCGTGGTCGGTGTGATCGTGCCCTGGAACTACCCGCTGTACCTGGCCATCGGGCCGTTGGTGGGTGCGTTGTCGGCGGGCAATCGGGTGATGCTCAAACTCAGCGAGTCGACCCCCGCCACCGGTTTGTTGCTCAAGGAGTTGCTGGGTCGGATCTTCCCGCAAGACTTTGTCTGCGTGGTGCTGGGCGAAGCGGATATCGGTGTCGCGTTTTCCCGATTGCGCTTTGATCACCTGCTGTTCACCGGCGCCACCAGCATCGGCAAACACGTGATGCGCGCGGCGGCCGAGAACCTCACGCCGGTGACCCTTGAGCTGGGCGGCAAATCCCCGGCCATCGTGTCCCTCGACGTACCGCTCAAGGACGCCGCCGAACGCATCGCTTTCGGCAAGACGCTCAATGCTGGACAAACCTGCGTGGCCCCGGACTACGTGCTGGTGCCGGAAGACCGCGTAGGCGCTTTCGTCGAAGCCTATCGCCACGCGGTTCGCGGGTTCTATCCGACACTGGCCGACAACCCGGACTACACGGCAATCATCAATGACCGGCAACTGGCGCGGCTCAATGACTACATCAGCGATGCCACCAGCAAGGGTGCGCTGCTGATTCCGCTGTTCGATCAGGGCCAGGGCCGGCGCATGGGTCATAGCGTGCTGCTTAACGTCAGCGACGACATGACGGTGATGCAGGACGAAATCTTCGGCCCGCTGCTGCCGATCGTGCCGTACAAAAATCTTGATGAGGCGTTTGCCTACATCAATCAACGACCTCGTCCGCTGGCGCTGTATTACTTCGGCTACGACAAGCGCGAACAAAACCGCGTCCTTCACGAAACCCATTCCGGCGGCGTTTGCCTCAACGACACCTTGCTGCACGTGGCGCAGGACGATATGCCTTTCGGCGGCATCGGCGCCTCGGGCATGGGCCATTACCACGGCCATGAGGGCTTCCTGACCTTCAGCAAGGCCAAAGGCGTGCTGATCAAGCAACGCTTCAACGCGGCGAAACTGATTTACCCGCCGTACGGAAAATCCATTCAGAAACTGATCCAGAAGCTGTTTATCCGCTAACGATCACACCGTCGGGTAATAACAATAATGAGCCCAAGCCTGTCCGATACACCCGCGCTGTCACGGCGCGGCCTGCTTAAATTCAGCCTCGGCGCGAGTGCTTTCCTGGCCACGGCCGGATTGGGCGCGAGCCTCAGCGGTTGCTCATCGAGCATTCCGGCCAGTGGTTTCGCGATTCTGCGCAGCGGCGATCTGCTGTTTCTGCGGGCGCTGATCCCGGTGATGCTCGAGGGCGCCGTGGCGGCCGAAAAGATGCCGACAGCCGTCGATCAAACCCTGCACTGCCTGGATAACAGCCTGAATCACCTGTCGCCGGAAATGCTCAAGCTCACTCAGCAATTGTTCGACGTGCTGGGGATGGCGGTGACCCGTGGGCCGCTGACCGGGATTTGGGGAAGCTGGGAAAACGCCAGCGCCGATGAGATCCGGCATTTTCTCGATCGGTGGGAAAACAGTTCGTTGAGCCTGTTGCGCATGGGGCATAGCTCGTTGCTGCAACTGGTGATGATGGCGTGGTACAGCCGGGCGGAATCGTGGGCGCATTGCGGGTATCCCGGGCCGCCTACTGTCTGAGACCGAGTCGCCCCCTTCGCGGGCAAGCCTCGCTCCTACAAGGGCTTACTCGATCCTGTAGGAGCGAGGCTTGCCCGCGAAGACGTCAGCCGCCTCACCACCGTATCCAAAACCATAACAACAAGAGAACCCGAAGATGCCCGTACCCGACCCGTTCCGCGAAGGCATGGCCCGTGGCTGGAAAACCCACAACGGCTCGCAACTGACCCAGGACCTGACCCTCGAAGCGGACGTGGCGATCATCGGCAGCGGCGCGGGCGGCGGCACCACCGCCGAAATCCTCAGCGCCGCCGGCTACAAGGTGCTGCTGATCGAAGAAGGCCCGCTCAAGACCAGCAGCGACTTCAAGATGCTCGAAGACCAGGCCTACACCAGCCTCTATCAGGAGGGTATCGGTCGGATGAGCAAGGACGGCGCGATCACCATCCTCCAGGGCCGCGCAGTGGGTGGCACCACGCTGATCAACTGGACATCGAGCTTTCGCACCCCCGACCCGACGCTCGAGCATTGGGCCAGGGAGCATGACGTCAAAGGCCACAGCCCGGCCGAGATGGCGCCGTGGTTTGAGAAAATGGAACAACGCCTGGGCGTCGCGCCCTGGATGGTGCCGCCCAACGCCAACAACGACGTGATCCGCAAAGGCTGCGAAAAACTCGGATATTCCTGGCATGTGATACCGCGCAACGTGCGCGGTTGCTGGAACCTTGGCTATTGCGGCATGGGCTGCCCGACCAACGCCAAGCAATCGATGATGGTCACGACCATTCCCGCGACCCTGGAAAAAGGTGGCGAGCTGCTTTATCTGGCCCGCGCCGAAAAGCTTTCGATCAAGGACGGTAAGGTCACGGGCCTGCAATGCGTGGCGATGGACGACCGTTGCGTCGCTCCGACGGGCAAGACGATTACGGTCAAGGCACGGCATTACGTGCTGGCGGGCGGCGGGATCAACAGCCCGGCGCTGCTCCTGCGCTCGGAGGCGCCCGATCCGCACCAGCGGCTGGGCAAGCGCACGTTCCTGCACTTGGTGAACATGTCCGCCGGGCTGTTCGACGAGGTGATCAACCCGTTCTATGGCGCGCCGCAGTCGATCTACTCCGACCATTTCCAATGGCAGGACGGCACCACCGGCAAGATGTCTTACAAACTCGAAGTGCCGCCGCTGCACCCGGCGCTGGCCACGACCCTGCTCGGGGGCTTCGGCCAGGAAAACGCCGGGCACATGGAAAATCTGCCCCACACCCACGCAATGCTGGCGTTGTTGCGCGACGGTTTCCACCCGGACAGCCCCGGCGGCAGTGTCGAGTTACGCGGCGACAACACGCCGGTGCTCGACTATCAGGTGTCACCCTATGCCTGGGATGGCCTGCGTCGGGCGTTCCACAGCATGGCCGAGATCCAGTTCGCCGGTGGCGCCAAGGCCGTGATGCCGATGCACGCCGACGCGAGATATGTGAAAACCCTGGCCGAAGCGCGCACGTTGATCGACGGCTTGAGCCTTGAGTTGTATCGCACCCGCCTGGGCAGCGCTCATGTGATGGGCGGTTGTGCCATGGGTGAAGACCCGAAAAACGCCGTGACCGACAGCCTCGGCAGGCATCACCAGATCAGCAACCTGTCGATCCACGATGGCTCGCTGTTCCCCACCAGCATTGGCGCAAACCCGCAATTGTCGGTCTACGGACTGACGGCGCAACTGGCGACTTCACTCGCTGATCGTTTGAAAAACCCATGAAAAGCGAGAATATTCCTATCGTCTATAGTGCTTTCTTACCCAAAAGGCGACTTGGCCGACCGGGAAGGCTGCGATACCATCCGACTCCCCAACGGACTCCCGCCAGGACGACGCGATGAACCGAGTGTTGTACCCAGGTACCTTCGACCCTATTACAAAGGGCCATGGCGACTTGGTCGAACGCGCCGCGCGCCTGTTCGATCATGTGATCATCGCCGTCGCTGCCAGCCCGAAGAAAAACCCGTTGTTTCCCCTGGAACAACGTGTGGCGCTGGCCCGCGAGGTCACTAAACATCTGCCGAACGTGGAAGTCGTCGGCTTCTCGACGTTGCTGGCGCATTTTGCCAAAGAGAAGAACGCCAACGTGTTCCTGCGTGGTTTGCGCGCGGTGTCGGACTTCGAATACGAGTTCCAGCTGGCCAACATGAACCGCCAACTGGCGCCGGATGTGGAAAGTCTGTTTCTTACACCGTCCGAGCGTTATTCGTTCATTTCCTCGACGCTGGTCCGTGAAATCGCAGCGTTGAGCGGCGATATCACCAAGTTCGTCCACCCTGCGGTGGCGGATGCCCTTACCGAACGCTTCAAGAAGTAACGACCGCTCAAGCGGCGCCCGCGTGCACTGCGGGCGCCAATGCGGCACAATTGCGCGCATTGGTTTATTGCGCCCGGGCCTTGCGCCCCGGCTGGAGTTAGCATGTCCCTGATCATCACCGACGATTGCATCAACTGCGACGTCTGCGAACCCGAGTGCCCGAACGCCGCCATTTCCCAAGGCGAAGAGATCTACGTGATCGACCCCAACCTGTGCACGCAGTGTGTCGGCCACTACGACGAACCTCAGTGCCAGCAAGTGTGCCCGGTGGATTGCATTCCGCTGGATGAAGCGCATCCGGAGACCGAAGAGCAGTTGATGGCGAAGTATCGGATCATTACCGGCAAGGCTTGATTCCTTGGCGTCTGTGAGGACGCCTTCGCGGGCAAGCCTCGCTCCTACAGGATTAGTGCAAATGGCGCATAACCTGTAGGAGCGAGGCTTGCCCGCGAAGCTTTCAAGGCTTCACTCCCGCTGCTCAAACCCCTCCCCGATACACCCCAGGCACCGCACAAACGCCGCTTTCGCTGGATCAACCACCAGCGCCTGACCCGCATCGCCAATACCGCCGCCCAAGGCAGTAAAAGGCAACGACACCACAAACGCCCCGGCACCGATCACCGTCGCCACGACCAACAAGGGTCGGGCGATCAGCAAGTCGCCGAGCATGGCGTAGGCCGGGGGATTCTGGATGGTGTAGCGCGGGTCACCGCTGCCGCTGCTTGCCGCCAGCGCGGGCGCACCGACGCTCAGCAGCAGCGCAACAACAAGGGTTCGAAACGAATTCATGGCACGGTCCTTCGGCTGGCAGTGAGAACACTGACTATAGACCGTAGGACGTATCAGCTCTGGCAGCGTGGGCAAAAGACGCTGGCGCGCTGCCCCAGCTTCACTTCCCGCAGCTCGGTGCCACAGACTTTGCACGGTTGACTGCCACGTCCGTAGACGAACAATTCCTGCTGGAAATACCCCGGCTGACCGTCACCGCCGATAAAGTCCCGCAATGTCGTGCCGCCACGTTCAATGGCGGCAGCCAGAATGCGTTTGATCTCGATCGCCAGCTTCAAATAGCGCGCCCGGGAAATGCTCTTGGCCTCGCGTCGCGGGTCGATGCCGGCGGCGAACAAGGCTTCGGTCGCATAGATATTGCCGACGCCAACCACCACCGCGTTATCCATGATGAACGGCTTGACTGCCATGGATCGCCCGCGGGACTGCTGGAACAAGCGATCGCCATCAAACAGGTCAGTCAGCGGCTCCGGCCCCAGGCGAATCAGCAGTTCGTGGTTGAGCGGGTCGAGGCTCCAGAGCATCGCGCCAAACCGACGCGGGTCGGTATAGCGCAGGGCCAGGCCGGATTCGAGTTCGATGTCCACATGCTCATGCTTGGCCGCCGGCATACCGACTTCCACCAGCCGCAGGTTGCCCGACATGCCCAAATGGCTGATCAGCGTGCCGACTTCGGCATTGATCAACAGGTACTTGGCGCGCCGCTCCACCAGCACGATGCGCTGGCCGGACAGGCGCACATCGAGGTCTTCAGGAATCGGCCAGCGCAAGCGACGGTCACGCACGATCACCCGGCTGACGCGCTGGCCCTCCAGGTGCGGCGCAATCCCGCGGCGGGTGGTTTCGACTTCTGGCAGTTCAGGCATGGTGTTCTCGAATCAGAGCTCTCGAATAAATGAAGCAGCCGCTACTCAGCGATGAGCGCCGAGGTCACGAATCGTTTGCTTGAGGGTCTCGAAGTCGTAGTCCGAAAGGCCGACATAATCGAGCACCAGATGCCCGATGCTGTTCCATTCGTGGTCTTCGGTCTGATTACCCAGCACCCGGTAGGACGCACAAATGTGCTCGGCCATTTTCAGGATCGCCAGCAGGTTCTTGAGCTGAGCGTTGCGCGAAGACTCATCGCTGAAAATCGCCAGGGCGTTGTGGTGATTGGCGATCGCGGCGGTCACGTGTTCCGGCAGGCGCCAGGACTTGGCCGTGTAATAACCGACCACCGCGTGGTTGGTGTTGAACACCCGGTTCTCGGTGTCGACCACCCGGCATTCGGCGCTGGCGTTGGCGTAGGCCTCTTCCAGAACGGTCATGTAGTTGGGAAAACGCTGCAACATCAGCGGCACGCCGCAGTCGTGGAACAGCCCCAGCGCGTACGCTTCATCGCCGGCCTGGGCGCCGATGCGCTTGGCCAGTGTCAGGCAGGTCATTGCCACGTCCTGAGCGGTATCCCAGAACCGGTTCAAGGTGACGATGGTGTCGTCGTTCATCTCGCCCTTGATCGACTGCGCATTGATCAAGTTGATGATCGAACGGCTGCCCAGCAGATTCACCGCACGCTGGATCGAGGCGATCTTGTTGCTCAAGCCGTAATACGGCGAGTTGACGATCTTCAGCAAGGCGCCGGAGAGCCCCGGGTCCTGGGAGATCAGCTTCGCGATCGTTTCCAGGTCCGGGTCGGGCATGTACTGCTCCATCTGCAAATCCACCATGATTTGCGGCTGAGCAGGCACGCTGATGCCTTGCAGGGACTGTTGAATCTGTTCGGAAGTCAGCTCTTGGGACATAAGTACACACTCTGGGCCAGGTGGCGATTCTAACCTTTATAAAGTTGGATCCGACACACCGGCCTGCACATCGGCCAAAGTTTCATTTCTGCATAGCCATCGAAATCGCTTTCGCGGGCAAGCCTCGCTCCTACAGATTTACACGATCCGGCAGGAGCGAGGCTTGCCCGCGAAGAGGCCATCAGCGTTTCATCGCCCGCCCGGCCCGCCACAACCCTCAACACGCTATACTCCCGCTCTTTTTTCCGGAGCGACGTCATGTCCCTGCCTAGCCTGCGCCTTAAAGCCAACGCCGATCGTCGCCTGCGAAACGGCCACTTGTGGGTCTACAGCAACGAAATCGATGTAGCGGCGACCCCTTTGCACGGTTTCCAAGCCGGCGACCAGGCGATCCTCGAAGCCGCCGGCGGCAAGACGCTGGGCATCGTGGCCATGAGCCCGAACAACCTGATTTGCGCTCGCCTGCTGTCGCGCGACATCAAGTTGCCGCTGGACAAGTCGCTGCTGGTCCATCGCCTGAACGTTGCGCTGTCCCTGCGCGATCGCCTGTTCGACAAGCCGTTCTATCGCCTGGTCTACGGCGACTCCGACCTGCTGCCAGGCCTGGTGGTCGACCGCTTCGGCGACATCCTCGTGGTGCAGATCGCTTCGGCGACCATGGAAGCCCATAAAGAAGACGTGATCGCCGCGCTGACCCAAGTGCTCAAGCCAAGCGGCATTCTGTTCAAGAACGACTCCGCTGCCCGTGATGCCGAAGGCCTCAACCGCTACGTCGAAACCGTATTCGGCCTGGTGCCGGAGTGGGTCGCGCTGGAAGAGAACGGCGTGAAATTCGAAGCACCGGTCATCCAGGGTCAGAAAACCGGTTGGTTCTACGACCACCGCATGAACCGCGCGCGCCTGGCCCCTTACGCCAAAGGCAAACGCGTGCTGGATCTGTACAGCTACATCGGCGGCTGGGGTGTGCAGGCTGCCGCTTTCGGCGCCAGTGAAGTGTTTTGCGTCGATGCGTCGGCCTTCGCCCTCGACGGCGTCGAGCGCAACGCCGCGCTGAACGGTTTTGCCGAGAAAATGACCTGCATCGAAGGCGACGTGTTCGAAGCCCTCAAAGAGCTGAAAGCCAGCGAAGAACGCTTCGACGTGATCGTTGCCGATCCGCCCGCCTTCATCAAACGCAAGAAAGACATGAAGAACGGTGAAGGCGCCTACCGTCGCCTGAACGAGCAAGCCATGCGCCTGCTCAGCAAGGACGGCATCCTGGTCAGCGCATCGTGCTCGATGCACCTGCCGGAAGACGATCTGCAGAACATTCTGCTGACCAGCGCCCGTCACCTGGACCGCAACATCCAGATGCTCGAACGCGGCGGTCAGGGCCCGGATCACCCGGTTCACCCGGCCATCGCCGAAACCCGCTACATCAAGAGCATCACCTGCCGGTTGCTGCCAAACAGCTGATGACACCGGTTTGACGGGGAGCCGATGGGCTCCCCGTTTTATTATCTGTTATTGAATCCCCTTCAAACTTCCTACGCTTGCGTTCCTGTGAACTTGCAGGACGTTTCTCTGTGTTTCTTATTAAAAAGAATACGACTGACAAAACTTGTTCATACCAAAGATCGTTCCGACAAAATTACTGGAAGTTTCCTACCCAATATCGCCTTGATAAGCGCTCGTTTCACTCTATGATTAAGCGTGTCACAACGAAGTGACACTCACTTTCAATTACAAGGAGTTCCAAATGAAAGCAATTACTCTGGAAGCTAACAACATCGCGAACCTGGCTTTTCTGGTTGCCCCTAAAGCCCGTTAAGTAAATGAGGCGCTGGGGAGTGCCGGCTACCCAGCGTTTTCCATGGCATTGCCCAGAGCGAACCGCCCATCATGCAGATCAGCCCTCATCTATTCATACTTCCTCGTACGCCCGGTCAAATAGTTTGGGATTACAAGAACCACAAACAGTTTGAACTGAACCTCAAATACTCCACTCGCCTGGCCGAACTTATCGACAACCCCGACAAGTTCAACGAACGCAATACAATTGACACCCAGCTACTGAGCGCTGGAATACTGACAACAGCAACAACCGACAATATTGAGTGGGGTTGGGACGAACTGTCGAAGATATTTCATATCGGCACCAAGAACATTCCTTGCGAACACATTCCGCAAAATATTAATGAATGGTCAAAACAATATCTTGATCATTGCGCCGATGTGCTGAGTACTCCCTCGCCGAAAGCCAGGCGCTCGGAACGCCTGGAAGGCGAGCTGATTGTCCTGCCAAAACCGTCCTGCCTGCCGCAAGGCTCCCTGGCAAACGCCTTGGTGAACCGGAAAACCTGCCGCACCTTCACGGGTGAAGCGGTTTCCCTCAAAGCGGTCAGTACATTGCTGTACCTGTCCCTCGGCTACCTGCATGAACGCGAAAACGACGTCGACGACAGCATTGTCGAAGGCCTCGGCGCCCGACGAAGCAGCCCGTCCGGGGGCGGACTGAATGCCTGCGAAGGCTTTCTGCTGGTGCAAAACGTCATCGGCCTGCAACCCGGCCTCTACGCCTATCACCCCATCGGGCACGCACTGAGTTTCGTTAATCCGTTGCCAAGTGAGCCTTTGGGGCAATTGATGTGTGGGCAACATTTCATCGATAACCTGCCCGCAGGCCTGTTCATCACCAGTCGATTCGACAAGCTGTGGTGGAAATATGAACACTCCCGGGCCTACCGAATGGCCTACGTCGAGGCCGGCCATATTTCCCAGACCTTTCAACTGGCGGCCACTTCGCTGGGATTGAACACCTGGCTGACCGGCGCCTTGACGGATGATCGGGTCGAAGCACTGTTGGGACTGGAAGACAGCGCAGAGCAACCGTTGTTTTTTGTCGGCTGCGGACAGAGTGACGGGCAAGTGATGTGCAAGGAGCTGAAAGCGCTGCTGAGCAATCGGGGGCAGCAACAATGACCGAATCCCCCATCGACACTGCGTCCGCCCCCGCTTCATGGGCCAATCGCTTCACCCTTGGAGACTGGAATACCCGAGCCTCGGTGCGCAGCAGCGAACACGCCTATCAATTGTCTTCGGACCTGCAACGGCAACTGGAAACCCGCCACTGGTTTCCACCGGCTTTTCTGCCTTACCTGAATCACCCGGCGATCAAGGCAGCAGGCAGAGCGATCGTTCATCGCCTGTCCGCCAACCATTTGGTGCATTTCCTCGACTACACCACCCTGCTCGAACACCGTATCGTCAACCGATCCGTGGAAACCATCGTCCACAACGAACTGGGTGTTTCCATCCCTCAACGGATGAAAACCGCCGCGCTGCAGCTCTACACAGACGAGGCTTATCACGCGCTGTTCTCCAACAGCCTCGCCGAGCAGATTGCTGATATTTACGGCATGACTGATCGCCCGGTGATGCCCCAGCGGATAAGCCGGCTGAACGCCCTGCTCGATCGCACACCGGACAGGCACAAAGCACTGGCGTGGTTTCTTGCCGGCTTCGTCTCGGAGACGATAATCGCCAAGGAATTGCTCGACGTTTGCCGCGACACATTGGTGAGCAGCGTTCAGGAAATGCTCAGGGATCACCTTGCCGACGAGGCCCGACACAGTCGCTACTTTTGCGAGGTGTTTCATTTCCTGTGGCTGCAACTGAGCTGTGGCCAACGCACGTTCACCGCCAGATTGCTTCTGGAGATCCTGCTGATTTTCTTTGAAGTCGATGACCGCTGGCTTGGCGAAAGCCTGCGCAGCGCCGGCCTGAGTGAAACGTCTGTCGCGCAAATTCTTTGCGACCTGACCGGCCCGCAAGCACAGCGTCTGCGTGCACGGTCGGGTGCCGGCGCCACGCTCGACGCCATGAAAAAAGCCGGGTTCTTCGATCTGCCTGCCAATCGGCAACTTTTCTCCAGGGCAGGGCTTCTCGATGAATGAAGGAAACAATGCAGTCGACGCCAAAAAACGTCAGTCCGCGGTGATTCTGTTGATGACGATGGTGCTGCTCGGCGTCTTTCCCCTTGATGTCCTGCTGCCGTCCTTCCCGGCCCTGGCCGAACACTTCCAGACCACACCGGCCAACATCGCGTTCTCCATCAGCCTGTTTGCCATCGGCATTTCCGTTTCTCAGTTGCTGATCGGGCCGCTGTCGGATGCCATCGGGCGCAAGGGTTTGCTGTTGGCCGGCATGGCCGTCTCGATGATCGGCGCCATAGGTTGTGTCCTGTCGAGCGAGTACGCCTGGTTCCTGATGTTCCGGGTGATCCAGGCCATTGGCTGCGGCTGTTTTGTGCTCTCACAGGCGCTGGTCCAGGATCTGTTCCACGGCAAGGATCGCGAACAATTGCGGATCCTGATGGTCACCGCCAGCGGGATTTTCATCTCGGTTTCGCCACTGGCGGGCACGTTGCTGCAACACGCCATGGACTGGCCCGGCAGCTTTATTGTCTTTATTGCCTTGGCCGCCGCGGTGTTTGTGAAGGCCTGTTTCTTTCTTGAAAACCTGCGCCCTGTTACAGCTGCGCGCCTGGGCATCGTCCAGTCGTACCGGATGATCTGTCGCGACGCAGGTTTCCTCGGCTATTGGCTGATCGCCGCCATTGCCTTCACCTGCCACTTCTCCTTCATTGTCGTCTCGCCCCTGATCTTCATGGAGCAGTTGCAACTGTCGCCGTACGAATTCTCCCTGACCCTGCTGTCTTATGGTGCGGCCTACCTTTTTGGTGGGGTCGTCGCCAGGTTACTCGCCAACCGGGTAACGCCCGACACTCAAATTGTCGTGGGGCTGGGCCTGATCTTTTTTTCGGGGCTGGTCATGCTGTTGCTGTCCACCCTGATGGGGCTTTCAATCCTGACGGTGCTGGTCCCGATGATCATCTGCACCGCCGGCACGACCATCGCCCGCCCGGTGGCCACCTCCAAAGCCATGGATATATTCCCGGACTACGCTGGCACGTCGGCCTCCGTCGGCAACACCCTGGTGTTTATCTTCGGTGGGGTTATCAGTGCCCTCATCAATTTGAGCGGGAGTCATTTGCAAATCACGCTTGGATTAAGTTTCCTGATATTGAGCACCTTTGGCGCCGGCCTCAATGTACTGATCATCCGTCGGCATCAGGCGCTGAGTGCCGGATGAAACCTGCCAGTCGTCATCCCGCACGTTGTGTCAGCGCTGGATCAACGCTTCCCGGCATTCCCTCCTGACGCCAGCCGTGTAGAATCGCGACATTCATCGCCAGTCATCCCCCGGCGGGTTTATGAGCTCAAGCTGAAGCGCGCGGCGATCCCGCAAAGTTATCGGCAACTTCCGGACACACGGCCATTTCTGGGTGTTCCAGACGTCAATAGAAGCTCACTTCCCTTTTGATACCTGATTAGCCGCCCGGAGTGCTTCATGCCTGATTACCGCTCGAAAACATCCACCCATGGCCGCAACATGGCCGGCGCCCGCGCACTGTGGCGCGCCACGGGGATGAAAGATGACGACTTCAAAAAGCCGATCATCGCCATCGCCAACTCGTTCACCCAATTCGTACCGGGCCACGTCCACCTCAAGGACCTGGGCCAACTGGTCGCCCGCGAAATCGAACGCGCCGGCGGTGTAGCGAAAGAATTCAACACCATTGCCGTGGATGACGGCATCGCCATGGGCCACGACGGCATGCTCTATTCGCTGCCGAGCCGCGAGATCATCGCCGACTCCGTCGAATACATGGTCAACGCCCACTGCGCCGACGCCATTGTCTGCATCTCCAACTGCGACAAGATCACCCCTGGCATGTTGATGGCGTCCCTGCGCCTGAACATCCCGGTGATCTTCGTCTCCGGCGGCCCGATGGAAGCCGGCAAGACCAAACTGGCCAGCCACGGTCTCGACCTCGTCGACGCCATGGTGATTGCCGCCGACTCCAGCGCTTCTGACGAGAAAGTCGCTGAGTACGAGCGCAGCGCCTGCCCGACCTGCGGTTCGTGCTCCGGCATGTTCACCGCCAACTCGATGAACTGCCTGGTTGAAGCCCTGGGTCTGGCATTGCCGGGCAACGGTTCGACCCTCGCCACCCACAGCGACCGCGAACAGCTGTTCCTGCAGGCTGGCCGCACCATCGTCGAGCTGTGCAAGCGTTACTACACCGAGAACGACGAGTCGGTATTGCCGCGCAACATCGCCAACTTCAAGGCGTTCGAAAACGCCATGACCCTGGACATCGCCATGGGCGGTTCCACCAACACCATCCTGCACTTGCTGGCCGCGGCCCAGGAAGCCGAGATCGATTTCGACCTGCGCGACATCGACCGTCTCTCCCGCCACGTACCGCAACTGTGCAAAGTCGCGCCGAACATCCAGAAGTACCACATGGAAGACGTGCACCGTGCCGGCGGGATCTTCAGCATCCTCGGTTCCCTGGCTCGCGGCGGTCTGCTGCACACTGACCTGCCGACCGTGCACAGCAAGACCCTGGCCGAAGGCATCGCCAAGTGGGACATCACCCAGACCGACGATGAAGCCGTGCATCACTTCTTCAAGGCCGGCCCTGCGGGCATCCCGACGCAAACCGCGTTCAGCCAGTCGACCCGTTGGGAAACCCTGGACGACGACCGTGAAAACGGCTGCATCCGCAGTGTCGAACACGCTTACTCGAAAGAAGGCGGCCTGGCCGTTCTCTACGGCAACATCGCGCTGGACGGCTGTGTGGTGAAAACCGCGGGCGTTGACGAGTCGATCCACGTGTTTGAAGGCAACGCAAAAATCTTCGAAAGCCAGGACAGTGCCGTACGCGGCATCCTCGCTGACGAAGTGAAGGCCGGCGACATCGTGATCATCCGTTACGAAGGCCCGAAAGGCGGCCCGGGCATGCAGGAAATGCTCTACCCGACGTCGTACCTGAAATCCAAAGGTCTGGGCAAAGCCTGCGCCCTGCTCACCGACGGCCGTTTCTCCGGCGGCACCTCCGGCCTGTCCATCGGCCACGCTTCCCCGGAAGCAGCAGCGGGCGGCGCGATTGGTCTGGTGCAGGACGGCGACAAAGTGCTGATCGACATTCCGAACCGCTCGATCAACCTGTTGATCAGCGACGAGGAAATGGCTGGCCGCCGTGTCGAGCAAGACCAAAAAGGCTGGAAGCCTGTGGAAAAACGTCCACGTAAAGTGACCACCGCACTGAAGGCCTACGCCCTGCTGGCAACCAGCGCCGATAAAGGTGCTGTGCGTAACAAGGCGATGCTCGACGGGCTGTAAGCGTCAGTCGCAGAAATAAAAATGCCCCGCCAAGTGCGGGGCATTTTTTTTGTGGCGACCTCGGTCAATGTGGGAGCGGGCTTGCTCGCGAAAGTGGTGTGTCATTCAACATCAATGGTGAATGTGATGCCCCATTCGCGAGCAAGCCCGCTCCCACAGGACCGCGTCAGAATTCAGGTTTGTATGTGACGCTAAACATCACATTGCGTGGATCGCCGTAGTAGTTACTGCCCCAGATCGCGTTATACGCAGGGATGTAATACTTTTTGTCGAACACGTTGTTCAGGTTCGCAGCGACGGTGACTTCATCGCTGATCTTGTAGGCCACCCGTGAATCCCAGATTGCATTGCCCGGCACACTGAATTTGCGGTCGTATGACTCGGTGCTGCTCTGGCTGGTCACGCCACCACCGACGCTGACGCGTTCCCAGTCACCCGGCAGCTTGTAATCGGCCCAGACTTTCACCATGTGCTTGGGCGTCCAGGTACTGAAGACTTTGCCTTCGTAGGTGTCATCCTTGAGGAACTTGGTGGTGTTGTAGGTATAGCTCGAAGCCACTTGCAGGCCGGGCAGCAGCTCGCCGCTGAGTTCAGCTTCGAAACCCTGGCTACGCACCTTTCCCGAGGCCACCGAGCAATACCAGCCATTGCAATTCATGCCGCCTTGAAGGTCCTGGGCCGCCCGGTTTTCCTGGTCATATCGGAACACCGCGAAGGCTGTGTTCAGGCGACCATCGGCCAATTCACCCTTGATGCCGAGTTCGTAATTGCTGCCTTCGATCGGCTTCAGCATCGTCCCGGAGACGGTGATGTTGGTCTGAGGTTCGAAAGCGTCGGCGTAACTGGCATACGCGGACCACTGATCATTAAGGGCATAGACCAGACCGGCGTAGGGCGTAACGCGCCCGGTGGTCTGCGTCGTACTTTCGGTGACCGGATCGTAAACACCCTGGAAGCCGCTTTGGTCCTTGTAGGAAAAGTCATACCAACTGGTTCGCGCCCCGAGAATCAGGGTCAACGGGTCGAGCAGCTTTACCCGCCAGGTGCCGTAAATGCCTTTCTGGCGAATGTCGTACCAGGATTTCGCACCGCTTCCGTCCGCCAGCAGTTCGTTTTTGTCACGCTGTACGCGGTGGTGGTCAATGTTGAAGATGTCGGCGCCATCGGTCGCATCCCGCGCATACAAATCATCGGTGGTGAGCTTGGAATAGTTAGCCCCCAGCACCAACTCCTGCTCGAAGTTCAGCACCTCGAACTTACCGTTGACGTAGATATCCAGCCCGCGGCTTTCAGTGTTGAAGTCAGTCACCCAATCCACGTAGCGCACGTTGCCTGTGGTGCCAGGGTCAGGGATTTCATCCCATGTCGCCTGATAGGTGGCGTCGTTGTGTTCACTCGTCGAGATAGCGGCGGCTTTCAGTTTCCAGTCGTCATTAAAACGGTGTTCCAGATCGGCAAAGACCATGGTCTGGTTGTTGACGTTACGGTTCCAGCTCGCGCCGACGAACGTGGAGCGCGGCAGGCCGATGTCGGCGCCACTGGCATAACGCGGCAGCGACATGAAGTTGGGCCGCGAATGCCCTTTCTGGTTACTGATGCCGATGCCAACGGTGGTATCTGGGGTGAAGTCGTAATCGACGGCCGCGTAGACAGTCTGGTTCCAGCCACCGGCGTAATCGACGAAGGAGTTGGTGGTGTCGTAGTCGACAACGGCGCGGCCACGCAGGGTTCCTTCGGAATTGAGCGGGCCGCCGGCATCGACCTGAGTACCGTAATGATCCCAGGAACCGGCCTTGCCGGTGAGGGTGACGGTGGGCGTCTGCTGGCCGCGTTTACGCACCAGGTTCATCGTGCCGCCCGGACTGTTTGCACCTTGCAACAGGGCGGCGGGGCCACGCAGGGTTTCGACACGGTCGTAAATCGCCATGTTTTCCGTCAGGTAGCTGCCCAGCGCATAGGTGTTGCGCGGGATGGGCACGCCATCGTATTGCAAGGTGCCGACTTCAAAACCGCGCGAGTAAATAAACATCCCGGGGCCCGGCGATTTGGTGGCCGTCAGGCCTGGGGTGCGCTTCACCACTTCGGATAATTTGGTGGTGTTCTGATCGTCCATCTGCTGACGGGTCATCACACTGACCGACTGGGGAATGTCTTTGAGTTTTTGCTCTCCCCGGCCCAGGGTGACCAGGCCGGTGGTGTAGGAGCCCGTCCCCTCGGTCGTGGTTCCCAACCGCTGGGCACTGACATTGGTGGCGCCCAATTCCAGCGCCGAACCCGAGGCCAGGCGCCGTTCCACGGTCACGCTGTCACTGTCGATGAAACTCGCTTCCAGCCCCGTGCCCGCCAGCAGCCGCGCCAGCGCTTCATCCTTGGCGTAGCTGCCGCGCAGGCCGGGGGATTGCACGCCCTGGGTCACGTCCGCCGAGACCAGCACCTGAACCCGGGTCACTGCCGAGAACGCGGCGAGCGCGGCATCCAGCGACTGGGCCGGAATTTCAAAGCGATAGGTCTGGACCTGTGCGGCCGGCGCGGTCTGCGCGTGAACCTGCGCAGTCGTCACCGCCAGGCCGAGCGCCAGCGTCAACACAGTCGGCAGGTGCCGGGCAGCAATCGGATGTCCCATGGATGTTTCCCCAATGATCGAAGTCGGTGTTGCGGCGCGGCACTACTTGAGAGTGCTTATTGTTTACGCCTCAGTGTTCAAGGACGACGACCCAAGAGAAAACCCTGAAACTATTTGAGAATTATTTGCAGCTACTTGCGAAACACCACCCTCAGCCTTCGCGCAGGACTCGCAAATACGGGGTGTAATGGTCGGCACGCAGATGAAGGGTGTAGACCAGCGCCTTGATCACGGAGTCGGGTTTGTCGATATCGAACACCCCGGAAACACGCCGATCGCGCAAGCCATCACCCAACACCACCGTGCGTCCAGGCCAGTAGCGGTTCAACTCGTCGACCACTTCGGAAAGCGGTTGCTGGCGAAACACCAGTTGTCGCTGACGCCAGGCAAACCCGGCCGCCGGGTCGAAACCATGAACCGCCGCTAAAGTACGATCCTGATACTCGACCGCTCGACCGGGCTCCAGATAGACCGGATCACCGCTCCCGGCATTCACTTCGACGCGCCCTTCGGCGACCTGTACGCGTGTCTGGTCATTGCGTTGAGCAACACTGAATTGCGTACCGACTACCTTCACCTGCCCATCGCCAGACTCGACGATAAACGGCCGCGCGGCATCCTTGGTCACCACGAACCAGGCCTCACCCCGCAGCAGACGCACATGCCGTTCGCCGGCGCTCATGCGGATCTGCACGGCAGTGTCAGTGTTGAGTTGCAGTTGTGATCCATCGGCCAGTTCAACCCGGCGCATTTCGCCGGTGCCGGTCGCATAGTCGGCGCGCAAGCGATCGATCAAGGGTGTTTGCAGCGCCACCAGCCCGACCATCAAAAATATCGCAGCAGCACACGACCACTCCAGCCATTGGCGAGTACGCGATTTACGCCAGCGTGCCTGCTGCTGTTCCAGTTCGCGTACGGCCCGGGCGGGTTGGCGCAAGGCACCGAGCAGCGCCTGAACTTCCTGCCAGGCATCGTCCTGCGCCTGACCCTGAGCCAGCCATGTGGCGAATGCGTCGAGTTCAGCGGCACTTACGTCTTCGGCCTGAAGGCGGAAATACCAGCCGGACGCCTCGGCGAACAGGTCATCGGCCGGGGCCGTTGCATTGGGTTCAATCATCAGGGGTTCCACGGCTACGGGTTCGCGAGTCATGGCCGCGATCCTCGGTCATCGCTCGCCAGCCGCACCTGGATGAAGGCCCGGCAATCGATGAGCGCTCGACGCAATTGGTATTCGACACTACGCGGGCTGATAGCCAGACGCTCGGCAATCTCCCGGTAGGAATGTTCGTCGACATGATAGAGCAGGAAAATCTGGCGGGTCGCCTCTGGCAACGCCGAAATGGCATCGCGCATCAGGGATTCGTCCTGACAGGCAGACAATTGCTCGACCACCGACGGGCTGGAGCAAGGCAAATCTTCGCTGGGCTCGCCGATTTCCATGCGCTCGCGGCGAATGGTCTGGCGCTGATGATCGCGCACCAGATTGCTGGCGATGGTGAAAAGAAACGCGGGGAGGTTGTCGATTTTCTCGCCGGATTCAAGGCGCGCCAGGCGCAGGAAAGACTCCTGGGTCAGATCGGCCGCCACCTGAGCGCTGCCGGTGCGGCGGGTGACGAACGCTTCCAGGGCTTTCTTTTGTTCGGCGAACAGGCGAGCAATCTGCGTATTCCAGGAGGGCACAGCACTACCTTGATCGGGGGTCGTTCAGGAGCGCGCACGCTAGCAGAAGATGCGAGTGATTCGCAATTGATATCTTTTCTGAGATTATTCTGAAGGATCGAGTGATGGCATTCGCGGGCAAGCCTCGCTCCTACGGGTCAGCGGTGATCCTGTAGGAGCGAGGCTTGCCCGCGATTGATGCGCCTCGGTGTTACTGAATCTCTTCAGGCTTGACGATCACCCAGTTCTTGTCCGCCGTCACCGGCAACCCTTCCTTGGCCTGGGCCGCTGCGTGCTTGGCCATCATGCCGTTAATCTGGGTCATGTATTTGTCCTTGCGGTTGACCCACAAGTGGATGCCGCCCTTGGCCACGTCGACGCTGTGGAACAGCATGAAACCGTCGCTGGTCGGTGTGTCGCCGCCCACGAGCACCGGTTTTTTCCATTCATCGATGTAAGTCAGGATCGCCGCTTGTTTACCCGCCATCCAGGTCGCCGGGGTCCACAGGTACGGGGTCAGCTCAAGGCCGAGGTTGGCCTTCTCGTCATACTTGCCGGCGGTGATTTGCTTGCGCGCCGTGGTCAGTTCTCCGGATTTCGGGTCCTTGAGCAACAGGCTCACGCCAATGACGTTTTGCGGTTTGACGTTGTAGCCGTACTTCGGATCGGAAGCGACCATGCGCACCAGCTCTTCGGAGGCAGCGGTCATCACGTAGACCTCGATGCCGTTCTCCATCAGTTTGTTGTAGAGCTCTTTCTGACCAGTGAAGATTTTCGGCGGATTGACGTCGAGGTTCTTCACCACGTCGCCTTCGTAATAAGTGGCCGGCACCGGTTTGCCCGAAGCCATCAGCTCATCAACGTAGCCTTTGAGTTCCTGGAGGGTGAAACCGGAGAACACCTGCGCGACCCATGGGTAGCACACCATGTCGTCGATTTCGCAGAGGCGGTAGTAGTAACTGAACAGGCTTTCCTTGTGGTCGGCGGTGTCTTTGAACGGGATCAGTTTCAGGGAGGGGTCGAGCTTGTCGCGGGTGATCAGGCCCTTGTTTTCCATGTACGGCAGCAACGACTCTTCGAGGTCGTAACGGTAACTGGTGTTGTCCATGTCGAACACCGCGTAGTTACCTTTGTTGGCGTTGGCCGCAATCATCGCGTCCAGCGCCTTGGCCTGATCGGCGGGCCAATGCTTCAGATCCGTGGCGAGTACCTGGCCGGCGAGGCCAAGACAGAGTGCAGCAACCAGAAATTTTGGTGCGAACTTCATCTGTATTTCTCCCTGATTCAAAGATATCGACGCTATCAAATTAGTGTGACAGTCCTCGTCTGCCTGCGACCGCCCGCGTCCCTTCCGCGTCAGCTGCATCCCCGACAACGACACCCTCTTATTCCAAAAACGACAGTTAACAGACTTTTTTGATATTAATTCATTAGTTTTCAAGCTGTTAGGCTTGCCGGTTCGCAGCTGCCCCGGAAGGTGGCTGGCACAAGTCTCTCTCGGAGTTCACATGAATCTGCCGCTGATCCTCAATCTGCTGGTATTCCTCGCCCTGCTCTTTGGCTTGGCGCAAACCCGTCATACGACGTGGAGCTTAGCTAAGAAAGTTCTGCTCGCACTGGTGTTGGGCGTGGCGTTCGGTGTGGCGCTGCACACGATTTACGGTGCCGGCAACCCGGTGCTGAAAGCCTCGATCGGCTGGTTCGATCTGGTGGGCAACGGTTACGTGCAGTTACTGCAAATGATCGTCATCCCGCTGGTGTTCGCCTCGATCCTCAGCGCCGTGGCCCGTCTGCACAACGCGTCGTCGCTGGGCAAGATCAGCTTCCTGACCATCGGCACGCTGCTGTTCACCACCGCCATCGCGGCGCTGATCGGCATCGGCTTGACCAACCTGTTCGGCCTGACCGCCGAAGGCCTGGTCGCCGGGACGCAGGAAATGGCCCGTCTGCAAACCATTCAGAACGACTATGCGGGCAAGGTCGCTGACCTGAATGTGCCGCAGTTGCTGCTGTCGTTCATTCCGCAAAACCCGTTCGCCGACCTCGCTCGCGCCAAGCCGACTTCGATCATCAGCGTGGTGATCTTCGCGGCGTTCCTCGGTGTCGCGGCGCTGCAACTGCTCAAGGACGATGTCGAGAAAGGTCAGAAAGTGATCAACGCCATCGACACGCTGCAAGCCTGGGTGATGCGTCTGGTGCGTCTGGTGATGAAGTTGACCCCGTACGGCGTCCTGGCGCTGATGACCAAAGTGGTCGCCGGTTCCAACCTGCAAGACATCATCAAGCTCGGCAGTTTTGTGGTGGTTTCCTACATCGGTCTGGGCCTGATGTTTGTGGTCCATGGCCTGCTGGTCTCGGCGGCCGGGATCAACCCGCTGCGGTTCTTCCGCAAGATCTGGCCGGTGCTGACGTTTGCCTTCACCAGCCGTTCGAGCGCGGCGACGATTCCACTGAGCATCGAAGCGCAGACCAGCCGTTTGGGCATCCCGCAGTCCATCGCCAGTTTCGCTGCTTCGTTCGGCGCGACCATTGGCCAGAACGGCTGTGCCGGTCTTTACCCGGCGATGTTGGCGGTGATGGTGGCGCCGACTGTCGGCATCAACCCGCTGGACCCGCTGTGGATCGCGACGCTGGTGGCGATTGTGACCTTGAGTTCGGCCGGTGTGGCGGGCGTGGGCGGTGGCGCGACGTTTGCCGCGTTGATCGTGCTGCCGGCGATGGGTTTGCCGGTGTCATTGGTGGCGTTGCTGATTTCGGTTGAGCCGCTGATCGATATGGGCCGCACGGCGTTGAACGTGAGTGGTTCGATCACGGCCGGGGCGATTACCAGCCAGATGATGCAGCAGACGGATAAAGAGCTGCTGGAGGCGGATGAGCATGCGGAGTTGGCGCACGCTTAAGTTCTTTAGCGTCTGAGCTGGCCTCTTCGCGGGCAAGCCTCGCTCCTACAGGATTTGTGTCGCACGCAATTTTCGCGATCGACACAAATCCTGTAGGAGCGAGGCTTGCCCGCGAAGCTTTTAGGCTTTTTCCCAGATCTCGAAGCTGTACGCTGGCTTATCCCCTTCGGCAGGATTCGGCACTTCCGACACCAGTTTCCACTGTTTCAAATCAAACTCCGGAAACCACGCATCCCCCTCCGGGCTCAACGCCACGCGCGTCAAATACAACCGATCAGCCTGCGCCATCCCTTGCGCATACAACTGCGCGCCGCCAATCAGCATCACCTCATCGACGCCCTGCTCGTTCGCCCATTCCTGCGCGCGAACCACGGCCGCCTCCAGCGACGGATAAACTTCCGCGCCTTCCAGCACCAGATCCGCCTGACGGCTGACCACGATGTTCAACCGGCCCGGCAGCGGACGACCGAGGGAATCCCAGGTCTTGCGCCCCATGATGATCGGCTTGCCCAAGGTGGTGGCCTTGAAGTATTTGAAGTCCCCCGGCAAGTGCCAGGGCATGCTGTTGTCGACGCCGATCACACGGTTTTCACCGAGGGCTGCGATCAGGCTGAGGGGGAGTGATTTAGTCATGCCGGCGAGGATACCAGAGCCTCCCGTACCCCGATAAGCGCCACAGCGGTTATGCTCACAGCTCAATTGAGCGACGGGATGCCGCGTGACGGAACTGACTCCACTGCAAAACCTCTGGCTGACCGAGACGGTGCGCCTGCGTGAAGAACACGCCGGCCCCCTGGATGATCTGGAAGCCAACCGACTGGCCCGCAGCGCAGGCGGCGACCTGCCGACACGGATTCAGCGCCGGGCGGTGTGGCTGGCCGAGCGCGATGGCTTGGCCGACGCCCTCAAACATTGGCTGCAAGGCGCGCGACTGGCGCTGATCGTCATGGCGGTGCTGGCCATCGTCAGCGGCGCGGGCCTGGCGTTTGCCGCACTGGGTGACGGCCAGACTCCGGTGAATGTGTTCTGGGCCCTGGGCAGTCTGCTGGGGCTCGATCTGATTCTGTTGTTGAGCTGGGCGTTGGGCCTGGTGTTTGCCGGTGAACACGGCGCCAGCCTCGGACGCTTGTGGTTGTGGCTCAGCGAAAAACTCGCTCGCGATGCCAAAGCCGCACAACTGGCGCCGGCCCTGCTGCTGTTATTGCAGCGCCGCAAACTCAATCGCTGGGCAATCGGCGTGCTGGTCAACGGCTTGTGGTTGCTGGCGATGCTCAGCGCCCTGGCAATCTTGCTGACGTTGATGGCCACCCGGCGTTACGGCTTCGTCTGGGAAACCACCATTCTGCGCGGCGACACCTTCGTCGCCATGACCCAGGCTCTTGGTGCCCTGCCGGCCTTGCTCGGTTTCAGTGTGCCGAGCGTGGAGATGATCCGCGCCAGTGGCGATGCCGCGCTGAACATCGAAAGCGCCCGTCAGGCCTGGGCCGCGTGGCTGGTGGGTGTGATGTTGGTCTACGGCGTATTGCCGCGCCTGTTGCTGGCGCTGTTCTGCCGCTGGCGCTGGTCATCCGGCCAAGCGGCTTTGCGCCTGGATCTGAACCTGCCCGGTTATGCCCAGTTGCGCGAGCGCCTGATGCCCACCAGCGAACGCCTCGGCATCAGCGATGCCGCACCTGCGCAACTGCATCGTGTCGAAAGCGGCGTCAGTGAACAGCAAAGCGACGGCGCGCTGCTGGTGGCCATCGAGCTGGACGATCAACGCCCGTGGCCGCCACCACTGCCGAAAACCGTGAACAACGCCGGCATTCTCGACAGTCGCGAGTCGCGCAACAAACTGCTCGAACAGCTGAGTCGCTTCCCCCCGGCACGCCTGGCGATTGCCTGCGATCCGCGACGCTCACCGGACCGTGGCAGCCTGGCGCTGATCGCCGAACTGGCGCGCAATGCCGCCGCCACCCGTGTCTGGTTGCTGCAAGCGCCTCCCGGCGAAGCACTGGATGCCGAACGCCTCGGCGACTGGCATGTGGCGCTGCAACAGCTGGACCTGCCGTTCGCCGATTGCGTGCCCGTGAACTGGCTGGAGACCGGCCATGACTAATACCTGGAAAGCGCCCTTGAAACTGGCGGTGGTCGGCCACACCAACGTCGGTAAAACCTCGTTGCTGCGCACCCTCACCCGCGATGTCGGTTTCGGCGAAGTGTCCCATCGCCCCAGCACTACCCGCCATGTCGAAGGCGCGCGGTTGTCGGTGGACGGCGAGCCGTTGCTCGATCTCTACGACACGCCCGGCCTTGAAGACGCCATCGCCCTGCTCGACTACCTCGAACGCCTGGAACGTCCGGGCGAGCGCCTCGACGGTCCGGCGCGGTTGGCCCGATTCCTCGACAGCAGCGAAGCCCGGCAGCGCTTTGAACAGGAAGCCAAAGTGCTGCGGCAATTGCTCGCCTCGGACGCCGGCCTCTATGTGATCGACGCCCGGGAGCCGGTCCTGGCCAAGTACCGCGACGAACTGGAAGTGCTGGCCAGCTGCGGCAAACCGCTGCTGCCAGTGCTGAATTTCGTCAGCAGCGCCAACCATCGCGAGCCGGATTGGCGTGAAGCCCTGGCACGCTTGGGCTTGCATGCCCTGGTGCGTTTCGACAGCGTTGCACCGCCCGAGGATGGCGAGCGTCGACTCTACGAAAGCCTCGCCTTGCTGCTGGAAAGCTCCCGCGAACAACTGGAGCGCTTGATCGCCGATCAACAGGCCCAGCGCCTGGCTCGCCAGCAAAGTGCAGCGCGGCTGATTGCCGAATTGCTGATCGATTGCGCCGCGTGCCGGCGCAGCGTGGTCAGCGATGCGGCGCAGGAACAGCAGGCCATCAGCGAGCTGCGCAAAGCCGTTCGGCAACGTGAGCAGCGCTGCGTTGAAGGCTTGCTCAAGCTTTATGCCTTCCGCCCACAAGACGCGGCGGCCAGTGATCTGCCGCTGCTCGATGGCCGCTGGGGCGATGATTTGTTCAACCCGGAAACCCTCAAGCAACTCGGTGTTCGGGTTGGTGGCGGTATCGCGGCTGGCGCGGCTGCCGGTGCCGGGGTCGACTTGCTGGTCGGTGGCCTGACCCTCGGCGCGGCGGCACTGGCCGGCGCGATTGCCGGCGGCGCCCTGCAAACCGCGCGCAGTTATGGCAGCCGGTTGATGGGCAAGATCAAAGGCCAGCGAGAATTGACGGTCGACGACAGTGTGCTGCGGTTGTTGGCCTTGCGTCAGCGGCAGTTGCTGCAAGCGTTGAACGTGCGCGGGCATGCGGCGATGGACAGCATCCAGGTGGCCACGCCGCAGGACAAGACCTGGCGCGAAGGCAAACTGCCCGAAGCCCTGAACAAGGCCCGGGCGCATCCGCAGTGGTCGTCGCTGAACCCGCATCCCAAGTTGAGTCAGGCAGAAAGGCAGGAGCAGATAGAGGCGTTGGCGCAGCAGCTTTAGCTCTGTGGTGTCGGAAGCGGCCCCATCGCGAGCAAGCTCGCTCCCACAGGGTCGGCGGTGTTCACAAAATCTGTGTCCACCACAAAACCTGTGGGAGCGGGCTTGCTCGCGAAGGCCGCGACTCGGTTCCGCGGTTATACGCTGATCTTCAAAAACTCCCTCGCCAGCGACACAACTCGTCGCCGATCCGTGCGATCCGCCCGCCCATCATTGTCCACATCCGAAACCAATATCAGCTCGAACACGCCGTCGTTATCCAGATCACGGGCGGCGGCTTTATAGGCAATCACCGGCCCGTCATGAAAGTGCAGCCGTACCGTTTCCGGCGTGCCGTCGCCGGTCGTGTTTTCAGCAAATATCCGCAGATGCCGATCCTCGCGCTCGCCGGCGTTGAACCAGGCGCACTTCAAATAGGTGTTGCCCAACGCCTTGAGACGCTGTCGGTCAGTCACTGTCGCCTCACGCGGCACCTGCTGCTCTTCATGAAACCGGAAACGAACCGTGTCCGCCGCCCCAGCCCCGCTTCGATCCTGTGCAATCACTTCCAAATAACGCATCCGTGCGCTTCCTTGCCAAAAGCCCAGACTGAGCTGTTGCCGCAAGGTAATCGATCCGCCATTTCGCTATTGCCTGTGAGACAACTCAACGCAACTCGCCGGACAAGAGCTTTGCCGCCTTGCGCTTCAACACCTCGAGATCCATCACCGGCACCCACTGCTCCTTGGCCAGCTCATCCCACTGCCGCATGCGCAAACTGACTTCACACAAAGGGTCCTGCTCGAAAGCTTCAGCCTCGACAGGCGTCATCACCCCACCCTGATATTCCAGGGTCCGGCGGCTGGCTTCGCTCAATCGCTCGTAGTACCCGGGCTCTTTGAGTGTCAGATAACGCTTGGCCTGAACGTGGTATTCCACCAGCCGCGCCAGGCGCTCGCTGAAACCAGCCCGACGCAAATAATCGGCGCCCAGACGCTCGTGGCTGACCACGCCGAAGCCACCCATGTTCTCGGCGCTCTCGCCGCAGATATGCCCGATGTCGTGGAAAAACGCGGCCAGCACCACTTCATCATCAAAGCCTTCGGCCATGGCCAGTTCGGCAGCCTGGGACATGTGTTCGATCTGCGACACCGGCTCGCCGATGTAATCACTGTCGCCAAAGCGCTCGTACAGACCGAACACCTCGGCAATCACTTGTTCATGACGCACCATCAGTTTTCCCCCAACAGTTAAGCGACATTACGTTCGGCCATCGCCGGCCAGACACTCATGCCGACGCCAGTGACCGCGTCTGGCGGCGGCGTGGGACAGGCCCAGGATGTCGGCGCCGACGATGAGCATGTCTTGGTGTTGTGTCATGGAGTTTTGTCCTGAATTCGAAGCCGCCTTCGCGGGCAAGCCTCGCTCCTACAGGCATACGCGTTCCTTGTAGGAGCGAGGCTTGCCCGCGAAGGGGCCCTCACAGCGGATGAAGATCTTACTTGGCAGCCACTTTCTCGGACTTGCCGTCATAGCGCTTGCGCCACTCGGTCAGGATCTCGTCGCGATTCTTCGACGCCCAGGCAAAGTCGTTCTTGATCAAACGCTGCTCATAATCCGCTGGCAATTCGGTCTGCGGCTTGGCGATACCCGGCTGCGCGAGCACCGCGAAGTTCTCTTTATAAAGCTCCATCGCCGCCGGGCTGGCCGAGAAGTCAGCGAGTTTCTTCGCCGCGTCTTCATGCGGTGTGCCCTTGATCACAGCCGTCGCTTCAATCTCCCAGCCCAGGCCTTCCTTCGGCAGGATGATGTCCAGCGGCGCGCCTTGGCGCTTCAGCTGAACCGCCGGGTATTCAAAGGAAATACCGATCGGGAACTCACCCGCCGCCGCCAGTTTGCAAGGCTTGGAACCGGAGTGAACGTACTGGCCGATGTTCTGGTGCAGGTCGTCCATGTACGCCCAGCCCTGCTTCTCGCCGAAGGTCTGCAGCCAGGCGCTGACGTCGAGGAAACCGGTGCCGGACGAGGCTGGGTTGGGCATGACGATCTTGCCTCTGTACTCAGGCTTGGTCAGGTCCTGCCAGCTCACGGGTTTGGTCAACCCCTGCTTCTCGGCTTCGACGGTGTTGAAGCAAATGGTCGCGGCCCAGACATCCATACCAACCCAGGCGGGCGGGTTGGCGGCATCGCGGTAGTTGCCGCCGATCTTGCCCAGGTCTTTCGGCGCGTAGCTTTGCAGCATGCCTTGCTGATCGAGGATCGCCAGGCTCGACGCCGCCAGGCCCCAAACCGCGTCAGCCTGCGGGCGGGCTTTTTCGGCCAGCAGTTTGGCGGTGATGATCCCGGTGGAATCGCGCACCCACTTGATCTCGATGTCCGGGTTGGCTTTTTCGAAGGCTTCTTTGTAGGTCTTCAGTTGCTCGGCTTCGAGGGCGGTGTACACCGTCAACTCGGTTTGCGCCGCGAAGGCGTTCAGGCTGAAAGCGGTGAGGACAGCAGCGGCCAGGGCCAGGGGCTTGAACATGATCTTTTCCTGTTGTGAGTTGAGGGGGGTGTACAGAATCAGTTGCCGGGCGCGGTCTGCCGCCAGGCCTGGGAACGGCGCAGCAAACCGCGCGAAGCCCAGGCCAGCAGCAGGGACACGCCCGCCGAGGTGAACAGAATCAGGGTCGACATCGCCGCCGCACCGCCCACGTTGCCGGCGTCATCCATGTTCAGCACCGCCACCGCCGCGAGGATGGTGTCGGGGCTGTAGAGGAAGATCGCCGCCGACACGGTGGTCATGGCCGAGACGAACAGGTAGCGCACGATGTCCAGCAACGCCGGCAGGCAGATCGGCACGGTGACCCGCAGGTAATGCCGATACAGCGGCGCCTTGAGCGACAGTGCGGCGGCTTCGAACTCGGCGTCGAGTTGACGCAATGCCGTGGTCGCGGTCATTTGCGCGGTGGTCAAATAGTGAGCAATGGTGCAGACCACCAGCAGCGTCATGGTCCCGTACAGCACATGCAGCGGGTTGCCGGTCAGGTTGAAAAAGAAGACATAACCCAGGCCCAGCACCAGACCCGGCACCGCCATCGGCACAAAACTGAGCATGCGCAGGGTCAAGTTCAGTCCGCGCTGGCCCTTGGTTTTTTCCATCAGGTAGGCGCCGGTGAAGATCAGCACGCTGCCGATCAGCGCCGTGCACAAGGCCATCTTCACGCTGTTGCCGTAGGCCAGCCAGCCACCGCCCGCCGTGTCGTTGAACTGGTAGTGATTGAGCGACAGCGACAGGTTGTACGGCCAGAATTTCACCAGCGACGAATACACCGCCATGCCGAACACCAGCAGCAACACCGCGCAGATCAGCAGCACGATCGCCAGGTAGCAACCGTCCCGCAGTTTCGACGGTGCCGGTTGAAACACCTGAGCCCGACCGCTCATGGAATCGCCGTGACGCCGACGCAGCCAGGCATCAACCCCGAAACTGAACAGCGCCGGCAGCAACAGCACCATGCCGATCAACGCGCCGCGACCGAACTGTTGTTGGCCGACCACCGCTTTGTAAGCTTCCAGCGCCAGCACTTGATAATCGCCACCGACCACCACGGGCACACCGAAGTCGGTGATGGTCAGGGTGAACACCAGACAGAACGCCGCGAACACCGCCTGACGGGTCGCCGGCCAGGTGATGCTGCGAAAGGCTTTGGCCGGACTGGCGCCCATGCTGGAGGCGGCATCGAACAGCCGCGCATCCGCCAGGGACAGGGCTGACAGCAAAATCATCAAGGCGTGTGGGAAGGTGTAGATCACCTCGCCCAGAACAATGCCCCAGAAGCCGTAGATATTGTCCGAGAGCAAACCGCGCAACATGCCCTGATTGCCGAACAGGTAAACCAGCGCAATGCCCGGCAACATCGACGGCGCCATCAACGGCAATAGCGACATGCCGCGCCAGATGCCTTTGCCGGGAATCAACGTGCGTTGCAGCGCGTAGGCAAACAGGTAGGCCAGCGGTACGACAATCGCTGCGACGCTGAGGGAAACTTTCAAACTATTGCCCAACAACCAGTGGAAATTCGCACTGGTCACCAGTTCGCGAGCCGCGACCACGCCACCGCCCTGCCCCGCCTCCGAACTGAAACCGCGCCAGAAGATCGCCAGCAACGGCATCAGCACCGCGATGGCGAGCAACACCAGCAAAAGGACTTTGCCGCCAACCACGAACACCCGGTCGCCGATCTCGGCACGGGAGGTCTGCCGAACCTGCTTGTGCGGTATCGGCAGCGCGATGTTCGCGCTCATCAGGCAAACACCTGCAGGCTGCGTGGCGGCAAGGCGACCATGATTTGCTGCGCGCCAAGGCGCGGCATGGCTTCCGGCGCCAGTTCCGCCAGCAAAGCGTGGCCCGGCAGTTGATCGAGTTCGAAACTCATGCGGCAGCGGTTGCCGAGGAAGGTGATCTCGCGAACCTTGGCCGGGAACAGGTTTTCTTCGTGTACCGGCGGGTTGACGTTGATCGCTTCGGGGCGGCAGAACAGCCGACCCGACGTGGTTTTAGCGCTGCCATCCGCCAGGCGCATGCTCATCCCGCCGACCTGGGCGTGGCTGTCGCTGCTGCGGCTGAACGGCAGCCAGTTGCCCTGGCCGACAAACTCCGCCACAAACGGTGTGGCCGGGCGGTCGTAGATTTCCTGCGGCGTGGCGTACTGCTCGACCTTGCCGTTGTTCATTACGGCGATGCGGTCGGCCATCAACATGGCCTCGTCCTGATTGTGCGTGACCATCAGGGTGGTGACGCCGAGGTTGCGTTGCAGTTGACGCAGCTCGGTGCACAGGTGCTCGCGAACCCGGGCGTCGAGGGCCGACATCGGTTCGTCCAGCAACAACAACGATGGCGCCGGCGCCAACGCGCGAGCCAGTGCCACACGTTGCTGTTGGCCGCCGGACAATTGGCCGGGGTACTTTTTCTCGCTGCCGGTCAGGCCGACCAGTTCCAGCATCTGACCCACACGCTTGCGCACTTCATCGCGACCACTGCCGGTAAGGCCGTAGGCAATGTTCGCTTCGACGGTGAGATTGGGGAACAGCGCGTAGGACTGGAAGAGAATGCCGTAGTCCCGTGCCTGAGGCGCCAGGTGGGAAACGTCGCGATCGCCGAGGTACAACTCGCCGCTGTCTTGTTTCTCCAGGCCGGCGATGCAGCGCAGCAAGGTGGTTTTGCCACAACCCGACGGGCCCAGCAGGCACACCAGTTCACCGGCCGCCACGTCGAGGGAAACATTATCCAGCGCGGTGAAAGCGCCAAAGCGCTTCTGCACGCCGCGCACTTTCATCGGGGCGCCGGGGTTGGTCAGGGCAGTTGCGATCGAGTGGTTCATGGACAGACCTCATCAAGCAGATGAGAGCCATCCTAGGTTTGTAATGCGTCGGTCATGTGGCAGTGAGGCAAAAACGGCTGATAGTGGTATTCAGGGATTTGGGTTGGATACGTTGGTGCACTGACGGACGCCTTCGCGGGCAAGCCTCGCTCCTACAGGGGAATGCGATCACCTGTAGGAGCGAGGCTTGCCCGCGAAGGTGCCCTCACATTCAACACAAATCTCAGGCCGGCGCCATTTCCTGCGCCAACCCCAGAAACGCCGCCGGCAACCGCGCGCCTTTGCGCTCCTTGAGGCAGTACAAATACTCCGGAATCTGCGGGGCATTCTCAATCGTCAGCACCCGCAACTGCGGATCATGCGGCACTTCCTGCCTGGCAATGATGCTGATCCCAATGTTGCGCAGCACCGCCTCACGAATCGATTCTCGGCTGCCAATTTCCAGCAACGGCCCGAAACTCACCCCGGCGCTGGCCAGCAATTCCTCAGTCAATCGGCGTGTGGTCGAGCCCGACTCGCGCATCAACAACGTATGCCCGGCCAATGCGCTGAGCGGCACATGGTCATGCGCCGCCAGCGGATGATTGCGATGCACCGCCAGCACCAGCGGATCGCTGCCGAGTACCCGGCGAATCAGCCGCGCATCGTCGAGCAACTGCGATGACGCCGCGACATCCACCCGGTAATCCTCCAGCGCCTCCAGCACCTGCTGGGAGTTGCCAATTTCCACCGAGACTTCCACCTGCGGCAAGCGCTCGCGAAAGGTCTTCACCAGGTCGAGGATGTAATACGGCGCGGTGGCGGCGATGCGCAATGTGCCCTCGACCTGGCCGCTGTTGCGCAGGAAAAACTCGATGTCGGCTTCCTGCTGCAACAGCGCCTTGACCATCGGCAGCAACCGCGCGCCTTCATCGCTGACGCTGAGGCGGCGGCCGCCACGGTAGAACAGTTCAACCGAGTACTGGCTTTCCAGATTGCGGATCTGCGTGGTCACCGTGGGCTGGCTCAGGCCGAGCTTTTTCGCCGCCAGGGTAATGCTGCCCAAGCGGGCCACCATGTAAAACGCCTTCAGCTCGGCACTCAGCACACCCGTCCCTCATCGTCTATTTGCGCAACAAGCGCAAACCGTTGAACACCACCAACAGGCTCACGCCCATGTCGGCAAACACCGCCATCCACATGGTGGCGATCCCGGCGAAGGTTACCCCAAGAAAGATCGCCTTGATGACCAAAGCGAGGGCGATGTTCTGTTTGAGGATGCTCGACGTTTGCCGCGACAGACGGATGAACGCAGGGATCTTGCGCAGATCGTCGTCCATCAGGGCGACATCGGCGGTCTCGATGGCGGTATCGGTGCCGGCGGCGGCCATCGCAAAACCGATCTCGGCCCGGGCCAGTGCCGGCGCATCGTTGATGCCGTCGCCGACCATGCCGACGTGATGCCCCTGTGCATAAAGTGCTTCGATGGCCTGCAGCTTGTCGGTCGGCAGCAGGTCGCCCTTGGCCTCGTCGATGCCGACTTGCGCAGCAATCGCCTGAGCGGTGTGGACGTTGTCGCCGGTCAGCATCAGGGTTTTGATGCCCAGATCGTGCAGTTGCTGGATCGCTTCGCGGCTGGATTCCTTGACCGTGTCGGCCACGGCGAACAGCGCCAACGGGCCGGTCTTGTCGAGCAACAACACCACCGATTTACCCTGTTTTTCCAGCGCGAACAGCTTCTCTTCCAGCGCCGGCGAACACAGGCCAAGATCTTCCACCAGGCGATGGTTGCCCAAGTGGTAGGTCTGACCGTTGATGTCACCGCGAACGCCGCGACCGGCCAGGGCTTCGAAGTTATCCACAACCCGCGGCGCGAATTGTTTATCCACAGCCGCATTGGCAATGGCCAGTGACACCGGGTGATCAGAGCGACCGGCCAGCGCTGCCGCAATTGCCGGGGCCGTTACGTCAGCGGTGGGATCCAGCGACAAATAATCGGTCTGCACCGGTTTTCCGTGGGTGATGGTGCCGGTCTTGTCCAGGGCCAGATAATCGAGCTTGTAACCGCCCTCCAGGTAAACACCGCCCTTCACCAGAATGCCTTTGCGCGCCGCTGCCGCAAGGCCGCTGACGATGGTCACCGGGGTGGAGATCACCAACGCACACGGGCAAGCGACGACCAGCAAGACCAGTGCCCGGTAGATCCAGTCAAACCAGACAGCGCCCATGAACAGCGGCGGGATCACGGCCACGGCGAGGGCCAGCAGAAACACCGCCGGGGTATAGATTTTCGAGAACTGATCGACGAAGCGCTGGGTCGGTGCCCGTGCGCCCTGAGCCTGTTCCACGGCATGGATGATCCGCGCCAGGGTCGAGTTATTGGCCGCGGCGGTCACGGTGTATTCCAGCGAGCCCGCCTGGTTGATGGTGCCGGCGAAAACTTTATCGCCCACGCTCTTCTCGATCGGCAGGCTTTCGCCGGTGATCGGCGCCTGATCGATGGTCGAACTGCCCGACACCACTTCACCGTCCAGGCCAATCCGCTCGCCGGGACGCACCCGTACACGCGCACCGAGCTCGATGGTTTTGACGTCTTGCTCGACCCAGCTGCCGTCAGCCAGTTGCACCGTGGCCTGTTCCGGGGTCATCTGCATCAGGCCGCCAATGGCGTTGCGCGCCCGGTCCAGCGACTTGGCTTCGATCAACTCGGCCACGGTGAACAGGAACATCACCATCGCCGCTTCCGGCCATTGGCCGATCAGGATCGCGCCAGTCACCGCGATGCTCATCAGCGCGTTGATGTTCAGGTTGAGGTTCTTGAGTGCGATCCAGCCTTTCTTGTAAGTGGTGAGGCCACCACTGAGGATCGAAACCAGCGCGATGATTGCCACCACCCACGTCGGTGCGGCGTCGGTGAAGTGAATCACTTCTGCGGCCAACGCACCTACGCCGGACAGCGCCAGGGGCCACCAGTGTTTTTTCTCGGGGATCGGCGCTGGCGCTTCGCTGCCCTGCTCCATCGGCTCGGCCACCATGCCCAACGACTTGATCGCCTCGATGATCGGCGCCGTACTCGGCAGGTCATGGGTCACGCCCAGCACCCGATTGATCAGGTTGAATTCCAGTTGTTGCACACCCGCGAGCTTGCCCAGTTTGTTCTGGATCAGCGTCTGCTCAGTCGGGCAGTCCATGGCGTCGATGCGGAAACTGCTCAGCCGTGCGCCGTCGGTCGGCTTGTCGCTCAACTTGATCAGCGAAGGCGCTGCGACTTTTGAGGAGCAGCAGGAATCGCCGTGCCCGCCATGGTCATGCTTTTGCACAGGCTGCAGCTTGTGGCTGTGATCGTGATCGTGATCGTGATCGTGATCAGCCTCGGGTTTGTGGGTGTGAAGGGAATCGCTCATTGGTTGCGTCCATGAAGGTGCCTGTTGCCAAGTAAAGACCCTGTAGCCACTATAGGGTCAAGCACCTATTTGGAGATTGTCGTCATGAAGATCGGAGAACTGGCGAAACTCACTGACTGCGCCGTCGAAACCATCCGCTACTACGAACGCGAAAACCTGCTGCCGGAACCGGCCCGCAGCGACGGCAACTACCGCGTCTACACCCAGGCCCACGCCGAACGCCTGACCTTCATCCGCAACTGCCGCACCCTCGACATGACCCTCGAAGAGATCCGCAGCCTGCTGGCCCTGCGCGACAGTCCGCAGGATCAGTGTGAAAGCGTGAATGCGTTGATCGACGAGCACATTCATCACGTGAAAGCGCGGATCGATGGGCTGATGGCGTTGCAGACGCAACTGCTCGACCTGCGCCAACGCTGTGGCGAAGGGCCGGATATTGAGCAGTGCGGGATTTTGCAAAGGCTGGAAGTGAGTGGCGGGGTTGTGGCGACGGATGTGGAGCATTCCCATGTCGGCCGAAGTCACGGCCATTAAGCACACCCCAAAACCCAATGTGGGAGCGGGCTTGCTCGCGAATGCGGTGTGTCAGACAACACTTCTGTCGACTGACACTCCCTCTTCGCGAGCAAGCCCGCTCCCACAGTTGGCCGGCGGTGGAGCTTAGACCGCCATCGGCGCGGTCATCGGTGGGTGATGCTCGTAGCCTTCCAGCGAAAAATCGCTCGGCTCGATCAACTCCAGCCACTCCGGCTGATACTCACCGGTCTTGGCAAACTCCGGCACTCGGTCACTGATCACCAGCTTCGGCATCGGGAACGGCTCGCGCTTGAGCTGTTCGTTCAGCATGTCCAGGTGGTTCTCGTAAACGTGGGCATCACCGATGAAATAGGTGAACCAGCGCGGTGTGTAACCGGTCAGGCGGCCGATCAGGCTCAGCAGCGCGGCGCCTTCGGTGAGGTTGAACGGTGTGCCCAGGCCCAGGTCGTTGGAGCGGATGTAGAGGGTCAAAGAAATCTCTTTGGTCTCTACATTCGGGTGGAACTGGTACAGCAAATGGCACGGCGGCAAGGCCATTTCATCGAGCTGGGCGACGTTCCAGCCGTGGAACAGGATGCGGCGGCTGCCTGGGTCTTTGATGATGGTGTCGACGCACTGGCGGATCTGGTCGATCGCCTTGTACAGAACGACGTAGGCCTGACCGTCTTCTTCGCCTTCGGCGATCTGGCGATAACCCTGGCTCAGGGTCTGCTCGATGGCGGCTTTGTTGCTGACCGGGATCTGCTTGTACGCCGGCCATTTGCGCCATTGCACGCCGTAGATCTCGCCGAGGTCGTCTTCGCCCTGGCGGAACGGGTTGGCCAGCCACTGGGCGTTTTCGTTGGCGTTCTGATCCCAGACCTTGCAGCCCAGCGCACGGAATTCGGCGGCATTGTTCACGCCACGCAGGAAACCGCACATTTCGCCGATGGCCGATTTGAAGGCCATCTTGCGTGTGGTGATCGCCGGGAAACCTTCTTTCAGGTCATAACGCAGCATCGCGCCCGGAAAGCTGATGGTGTTCACGCCTGTACGGTTGGCCTGTTTGGTGCCGTTCTTGATGACGTGGGCGACCAGTTCGAGATATTGCTTCATGAGTTACCTGTGTCCTTGAACCCGGGGTCGTCACCCCGGGATTCGAATTTATACGGCGGCCGCTGGTGTCGCCGGGGCGCGGTGATACGCCAGCCAGATCAGGAACAGCCCGCCGACGATCATCGGTACGCAAAGTACCTGACCCATGGTCAGCCAGTTCCAGGCCAGATAGCCCAGTTGCGCGTCCGGTACGCGGACGAATTCGACGATGAAACGGAAGATGCCGTAGAACAGCGCGAACATCCCGGACACCGCCATGGTCGGCCGCGGCTTGCGCGAGAACAACCAGAGAATGGCGAACAGCGCCACGCCTTCGAGGGCGAACTGATACAGCTGCGACGGGTGACGCGGCAGCTGCGCCGGGTCGCTGAACGGCGGGAAGATCATGGCCCATGGCACGTCGGTCGCCTTGCCCCACAACTCGGCGTTGATGAAGTTGCCGATGCGCCCGGCGCCTAGGCCGATCGGCACCATCGGCGCAACAAAGTCCATCAGCTGGAAGAACGACTTGTTGTTCTTCTTGCCGAACCACAACGCCGCCAGCATCACGCCGATGAAGCCGCCGTGGAACGACATGCCGCCCTTCCACACCTCGAAAATCAGCGTCGGGTTGGCCAGGTAAGCGTGCAGATCGTAGAACAGCACATAGCCCAGGCGTCCGCCGACGATAACGCCCATCGACATCCAGAAGACCATGTCGGAGAGTTTCTCCTTGGTCCAGGTCGGGTCAAAACGGTTGAGCCGGCGCGATGCCAGCAGCCACGCACCGCCGATGCCGATCAGGTACATCAGACCGTACCAGTGGATTTTCAGCGGACCGATGGCCAGGGCCACCGGGTCGATCTGCGGGTAAGGCAGCATTGCGACTCCTTGTTAAAAGTTGAAACCAGAATTCCCGGGCGACGCTGCCACCTCAGGATTAAGCCAGCATTTCGGGCTAGAGAAGGAAGCTCAGGCCTACGCAGAACAGCAAAGCGGCAAACAGCCTTTTCAGCAACTTCGGCGACAGTCTGTGGGCCAGTCGCGCACCGAGACGGGCGAACACCATGCTGGTCAGGGCAATCCCCAGCAACGCCGGCAAATAGATAAAACCGAGACTATGGGCCGGCAGCAGCGGATCGTGCCAGCCCAGAATCATGAAACTTAATGCACTGGCCAAGGCGATGGGCAGACCGCACGCCGACGAAGTCGCTACGGCTTGCTGCATCGGCACGCTGCGCCAGGTCAGGAACGGCACGGTCAACGAGCCACCGCCAATGCCGAAAATCGCCGAGGCCCAGCCAATCACGCTGCCGGCCACGGTGAGACCGAGTTTGCCGGGCACCGTTCGGCTGGCCTTGGGTTTGACGTCCAGCGCCAGTTGCGCGGCAATGATCAGCGCAAATACACCAATGATTTTCTGCAGGTTCGGCCCGGAAATCGCCTCGGCCGTCAGCGCCCCAAAACCGGCGCCCATCAGAATGCCCACGGTCATCCACACGAAAATCGGCCAACGCACGGCGCCGCGACGGTGATGTTCGCGGACCGCATTGACCGACGTAAAGATAATCGTCGCCAGGGATGTGCCGACCGCCAGGTGGGTCAGGATCGAAGCGTCGAAGCCCTGCAAGGTGAAACTGAACACCAGCACCGGGACGATGATGATCCCGCCGCCAACCCCGAACAGCCCGGCCAGCACGCCTGCGCAGGCGCCCAGCGCCAGATAGAGCAGAAATTCCATGACCGCATCCCCAAATAAGTGCCGCATGGTAACGGATGCAGGGGCTCGCGCTCCACTGTGCAAGGCGATGGATCGACAGGCGACGACTGCGTAGAGTGGGCAAAAAACACACAAGGACCACCTTATGTGCCTGATTGTTTTTGCCTGGCGACCGGGCCACGCCCAGCCGCTGATCGTCGCGGCCAACCGCGACGAATTCTATGCCCGGCCCAGCCTGCCCCTGGCGCAATGGCCACACGCCCCGAACGTTTACGCCGGCCGGGATCTGGAAGCGGGCGGCACCTGGCTGGGTATCGGGGCCAACGGGCGCTTTGCGGCGCTGACCAACATTCGTGATCCGCACCAGTCTCCTTCGCGAAAATCCCGGGGTGAGCTGGTGGCCGGTTTTCTTTTAGGCGACATGCCGATAGATGATTATTTGAGCGACGTTGTCGGACGTTCGCTGGAATATGCCGGCTTTAATCTGCTGATCGGCAATACCAACGAACTGTGGTACTTCAATGCGCGGGAGTCTGAGGCGGTGATGCTGGCGCCCGGGGTTTACGGGTTATCGAATGCAGGGCTGGATACGCCCTGGCCAAAACTGCTCAAGGCGCGGTTGGCGCTGGAGGGAGTGTTGGAGGATCCGCAGCCGGAGGCATTACTGGCGTTGCTGAATGATCCGCAGACCGCCCCGTTTGCCGAGTTGCCGGACACCGGGGTCGGGCTGGCGACCGAGACGTTGTTGTCGAGCGTGTTTATTGCCAGCCCCACGTACGGGACGCGGGCGAGTACGGCGTTGATTGTGCAGGCGGACGGGACGCGGCATATGGTCGAACGGAGTTTCGGGCCGTATGGCGGGCATCTTGGGGAAGTGGAGATCAGGGTTTAGATTTGTGGGGTGTTTGAGGATGTCTTCGCGGGCAAGCCTCGCTCCTACAGGGATTACCTGACCCTTGTAGGAGCGAGGCTTGCCCGCGAAGGGGCCATTAGCCTTTTAGAGCGCCTTGACCACAGCCGGATTGACCATCTTCGCCAACCCAAGGTTCTTCAGCGCCAATTGCAGCGAGCTGTGGATAACTTGCGGGTTGTCGATGGTCATCAGCTCGGCCAGCAATTCCTTGGCCTTGCTCAGGTTGATCTGACGCAGCATCCACTTCACTTTCGGCAGGTTGGTGGCGTTCATCGACAGGCTGTCGAAGCCCATCGCCATCAACAGCACCGCTGCCGCCGGGTCACCGGCCATTTCACCACAGATACTCACAGGCTTGCCTTCGGCGTGGGCATCACGCACCACGTTCTGCAACGCTTGCAGCACTGCCGGGTGCAGGTAGTCGTAAAGGTCGGCCACTCGCGGGTTGTTGCGGTCCACCGCCAACAGGTACTGAGTCAAGTCGTTGGAGCCGACCGACAGGAAGTCCACTTGCCGCGCCAGTTCCTTGGTCTGATACACAGCCGCCGGAATCTCGATCATCACGCCAATCGGCGGCATCGGCACGTCGGTGCCTTCGTCGCGGACTTCGCCCCAGGCCCGGTGAATCAGGTGCAGGGCTTCTTCGAGTTCGTGGGTGCCGGAGATCATCGGCAACAGAATCCGCAGATTGTTAAGGCCTTCGCTGGCCTTGAGCATCGCGCGGGTCTGCACCAGGAAGATTTCCGGGTGGTCGAGGGTGACGCGAATGCCGCGCCAGCCGAGGAACGGGTTGTCTTCCTTGATCGGGAAGTACGACAGCGACTTGTCACCGCCGATGTCCAGGCTGCGCATGGTGACCGGTTGAGGATGGAACGCGGCGAGCTGCTCGCGATAAATCGCCAGCTGCTCCTTTTCGCTCGGGAACCTCTGGTTGATCATGAACGGCACTTCGGTGCGGTACAGGCCGACGCCTTCGGCGCCACGCTTCTGCGCTCGCGCCACGTCCGCCAGCAGACCGGTGTTGACCCACAGCGGCATGCGGTGACCATCGAGGGTCACGCACGGCAGGTCGCGCAAGGAGTCGAGACCGAGCGCCAGTTGTTTCTCTTCTTCCACCACTTCGGCGAACTGCTTGCGCAGCACGTCGCTGGGGTTGGTGTAGACCTCGCCGCGATTACCATCGACGATCAGTTCGATGCCGTCGACCTTGGCATACGGCAAGTCGACCAGGCCCATCACCGTCGGGATGCCCATCGCCCGGGCGAGGATCGCGACGTGGGAGTTGCCTGAACCGAGGACCGAGACCAGACCGACCAGCGTGCCTTCCGGCACCTCGCCGAGCATCGCCGGCGTCAGCTCTTCGCTGACCAGAATGGTTTTTTCCGGGTAGACCAGGTTCTGCTGACGCTCTTCCTGCAAATAGGCGAGCAAACGGCGGCCGAGGTCTTTGACGTCCGAGGCGCGCTCACGCAGATAGGCGTCGTCCATCAGTTCGAAACGGTTGACGTGCTCAGTGACCACCTGGCGCAACGCACCCTGGGCCCACTGGCCGGTCTTGATCACCGTGGTCACTTCGTTGCCCAGCGCCTCGTCGGCGAGCATCATCAGATAGACATCGAACAAGGCCCGCTCTTCGGGCCGCAGCTGCGAGGCCAATTTGGCGGACAGGGCGCGCATGTCGGCGCGCACGCCTTCGATGGCGGTCTTGAACAGGCCGAGTTCGGCTTCGATGTCGGTGATGGTCTTGTCGGGCACCACGTCCAGATCGGCCGGCGGCAGCATGACCACCGCGGTCCCGACCGCCGCGCCCGGCGAACCCGGTACGCCGACGAACTTGGCTTCCTGGATGCCTTTGCCTTGACGGCCCAGGCCACGAATCGAACCGGTGGCTTCGGCGTGGGCGATAACGCCGGCAAGCTGCGCGCTCATGGTCACGAGGAAGGCTTCTTCACCTTCATCGAACTGACGGCGTTCTTTTTGCTGGATGACCAACACGCCGACAACGCGGCGGTGGTGAATGATCGGCGCCCCGAGGAAGGAGGCGTAGCGTTCTTCACCGGTCTCGGCGAAGTAACGGTAGCGCGGGTGATCCGCGGCATTTTCGAGGTTCAGGGGTTCTTCACGCGTGCCGACCAGGCCGACCAGACCTTCGTTGGGTGCCATGCTGACTTTGCCGATCGAGCGCTTGTTCAAGCCCTCGGTGGCCATCAGCACGAAGCGGTTGGTCTCAGGGTCAAGCAGGTAGACCGAGCAGACCTGGCTGCCCATGGCCTCTTTGACGCGCAACACAATAATCCCCAACGCCGCCTTGAGATCCTTGGCGGAGTTAACTTCCTGGACGATCTTGCGCAGCGTATTGAGCATGGCTCGGGGTCGAACTCCGTCGTCAGTCGCGCGTTAAAAGGCGCGGGGCAAGCTCTTTGAGAGCGCGTCGATACACCTCGCGCTTGAATGTCACCACCTGGCCCAACGGATACCAATAACTGACCCAGCGCCAGCCATCGAACTCCGGTTTACCGGTCAAATCCATCCGCACCCGCTGCTCGTTGGAGATCAGGCGCAGGAGAAACCATTTCTGTTTCTGGCCGATGCACAGCGGTTGGCTGTGCGTCCTGACCAGACGTTGCGGCAAACGATAGCGCAACCAGCCCCGGGTGCAGGCGAGAATTTCAACATCTTCGCGCTCAAGACCCACTTCTTCGTTCAACTCGCGATACAAGGCGTCTTCCGGCGTCTCCTGGGGGTTGATCCCGCCCTGTGGAAACTGCCAGGCATCTTGATTGATACGGCGAGCCCATAGCACCTGTCCGGCATCATTCGTGAGAATGATCCCGACATTGGGGCGGAAACCATCGGGGTCGATCACGGCAACAACCTCGCAAACGCATGTCGCCGCATTGTTCCACAAAGGTTGTGAAGGCAGCAACGAGCCGACCTACCTTATGTGCACTCTTGTGAAAAGTCCGTATTCTGGACGCCTTTCTACAGACTTTTCAGCGAGTAACTGCAATGCGGCTGGCTTTATTCGACTTGGACAACACGCTTTTGGGCGGTGACAGTGACCACGCCTGGGGCGATTACCTGTGCGAGCGCGGTTTCCTCGACGCCGTCGCCTACAAGGCACGCAACGACGAGTTTTATCAGGACTACCTGGCCGGCAAGCTGGATAACGACGCTTACCTGAACTTCTGCCTGGAAGTCCTCGGCCGCACCGAGATGGCCACGCTGGATCAATGGCACCGCGATTACATGCGCGATTGCATCGAGCCGATCGTGCTGCCCAAGGCGATTGAACTGCTGGCCAGGCACCGTGAAGCTGGCGACAAACTGGTGATCATCACCGCGACCAACCGCTTCGTCACCGGGCCGATTGCCCAGCGTCTGGGGGTTGAAACCCTGATCGCCACGGAATGCGAGATGGTTGACGGCCGGTATACCGGGCGCAGCACCGATGTTCCGTGCTTTCGCGAAGGCAAGGTCACGCGGTTGAATCGTTGGCTGGAAGAGACCGGGTATTCGCTGGAGGACAGCTATTTCTACAGCGACTCGATGAATGATTTGCCGTTGCTGGAGCAAGTGGCGAATCCGGTGGCGGTCGATCCTGATCCGAATTTGCGCGCCGAAGCCGAGAAGCGTGGCTGGCCGGTGATGACTCTGCGCGACTGATATCGCCTTCGCGGGCAAGCCTCGCTCCTACGGATAACCTAAATCCTGTAGGAGCGAGGCTTGCCCGCGAATGGGTCAACGCGGTCCAACGCCTTAAACCGGCTTGGCACCCATCAACCCGGCAATCGCGATGAAACAGACGAAGCTGAACAGTGCGAGGGCAAAGGTGAACTTGCCATTGCTTCCCGGAGCAGTTCGTAGCCGATTCAACCGCACCAACAGCCAGAACCACGCCAACGCCGCCAAGGTGTAAAGCACACTCGACGCCAGCAACCACGTCTGCCCGAGCGGCCAGCCCACCAGATGCACCATCCACCACCCCGTGAACGGCATGCTCACCAGCGCCAGCCCCATCAACAGCCAGATCAGCACCCGCGGCCGCTGTAACGTGCGGGCAGGTGCCGTCGCATCGCCATTACGCCGCGTGCGCCACACCCAGATACCCAGACCCAGCGCGCACACCAGCAACACGACCGTCGCCACCATGTGTGAGATTTTCAGGGCGGTTAACGTATCCATGGTTCGATTTCCTTATGACCTGTCGATCAGCGTAGCCGCTCAGCCAAGAAACAGCTGATAGGCCGGGTTGTCGCTTTCATCCCAGTACGGGTAGCCGATTTCCTCAAGTGCTGCAGGAACCAGATGACGTTCGTCGTGAGGCACTTGCAGGCCCGCGACCACACGGCCATCCGCTGCGCCGTGGTTGCGGTAGTGGAACATCGAGATGTTCCAGCGCCCGCCAAGTTTGTTGAGGAAGTTGAACAGCGCACCCGGACGCTCCGGGAATTCGAAGCGCAGAATCACTTCATCGACCACGTGGGCCGCGCGACCGCCCACCATGTGGCGAATGTGCAGCTTGGCCAGTTCGTTATCGGTGAGGTCCAGCACCGGGAAACCCTGCTCGCCGAGGCTGGCGATCAGCGCACTGCGCGGGTCGGTTTCCGGATGCGTCTGCACGCCGACGAAGATGTGCGCTTCGCTGCCGGTGTTGTAGCGATAGTTGAATTCGGTGATCTGGCGTTTGCCGATGGCTTCGCAGAACGCCTTGAAACTGCCCGGTTTCTCGGGGATGGTCACGGCGATGATCGCCTCGCGACCTTCGCCCAGCTCGGCGCGTTCGGCGACATGGCGCAGGCGGTCGAAGTTGACGTTGGCGCCGGAGTCGATGGCCACAAAAGTGTGCCCGGTGACGCCGCGCTGCTCGACGTACTTCTTGATCCCCGCCACGCCCAAGGCGCCGGCAGGCTCGGTGATCGAGCGGGTATCGTCGTAGATGTCCTTGATCGCCGCGCAGATTTCATCGGTACTCACGGTGATCACTTCATCGACGTAGTCTTTGCAGATGTCGAAGGTGTGCTGACCGATCTGCGCCACCGCCACGCCATCGGCGAACAGGCCCACGGTCGGCAGCACCACGCGCTCGCCGGCCGCCATGGCTGCTTGCAGGCAGTTGGAATCGTCCGGCTCGACGCCGATGATCTTGATTTCCGGGCGCAGGTATTTCACGTACGCCGCGATCCCGGCGATCAGCCCGCCGCCGCCCACCGGAACGAAGATCGCGTCCAGACGCCCCGGGTGCTGGCGCAGAATCTCCATCGCCACCGTGCCCTGCCCGGCAATGGTGTGGGGATCGTCGTAGGGGTGGATGTAGACGTAGCCTTTTTCGTCGACCAGTTTCAGCGAGTAGGCCAGCGCTTCCGGGAACGAATCCCCGTGCAGCACCACTTTGCCGCCACGTGAACGCACGCCTTCGACTTTGATTTCCGGGGTGGTCTTGGGCATGACGATGGTGGCTTTCACTCCCAACACTTTCGCCGCCAGGGCCAGGCCCTGCGCGTGGTTGCCCGCCGAGGCGGTGACCACGCCACGAGCGCGCTCTTCATCGCTCAACTGCGTCAGCTTGTTGTAGGCGCCGCGAATCTTGAACGAGAACACCGGCTGCAAGTCTTCGCGCTTAAGCAAAATGGAGTTGCCCAGCCGCTCGGAGAGCTGGCGGGCAGTCTGCAATGGGGTTTCCACGGCAACGTCATAAACGCGCGAGGTGAGGATCTTTTTGACGTACTGTTCGAGCATCGGAAAGCATCACTGAGCGGGTTGGGCAGGGCCAAGGAGTCTAACCCGGCTTTCGGCCGGACGACCACACTTGTAGGAGCGAGGCTTGCCCGCGAAAGCGATCTGACTGCCAACATTTACGCTGCATGTAACGACCTCTTCGCGGGCAAGCCTCGCTCCTACGGGTCACGGTCACGGTTGGGGGTGCCGGTAACGGTCACAGCCTGCCAATCGGGCAATGACCTTCCCTGCCCCGAAGCCTATAATGCCGGCCTTTCGTTCCCTCCTTCGGCACCTCGGAGCCCGCATGACCCAGGATCAACTCAAACAGGCAGTGGCTCAGGCCGCCGTCGACTTCATCCTCCCGAAACTCGACGACAAGAGCGTCGTCGGGGTCGGCACCGGCTCCACCGCCAACTGCTTCATCGACGCCCTGGCCAAGCACAAAGGCGCATTCGATGGCGCAGTCGCCAGTTCCGAAGCCACCGCCGCCCGCCTCAAGGGCCACGGCATTCCGGTGTATGAGCTCAACACTGTCAGCGATCTGGAGTTCTACGTCGATGGCGCCGATGAAAGCGACGAGCACCTGAACCTGATCAAGGGCGGCGGCGCGGCCCTGACCCGCGAGAAGATTGTCGCGGCCGTGGCCAAGACCTTCATCTGCATCGCTGACGGCAGCAAGCTGGTGCCAGTACTTGGCGCGTTCCCGCTGCCGGTCGAAGTGATCCCGATGGCCCGCAGCCACGTGGCGCGCGAGCTGGTGAAACTGGGCGGCGACCCGGTTTACCGTGAAGGCGTGCTGACCGACAACGGCAACATCATCCTCGACGTGTTCAACATGCAGATCACCAACCCGGTGGAGCTGGAAACGCAGATCAACGCGATTGTGGGCGTGGTCACCAATGGCTTGTTCGCGGCGCGTCCGGCGGATTTGCTGCTGCTGGGCACCAGTGAAGGCGTTAAAACCCTGCGCGCTCAGTAAGCCAAACGCAAAACCTGTGGGAGCGGGCTTGCTCGCGAATGCGGTGTGTCAGTTGATAGAGATGTCGACTGACACACCGCATTCGCGAGCAAGCCCGCTCCCACATTGGTTTTGCGGTGTTGGTCAGGGTTGTGCTGGTTTTTTGAAGACGTAGAAAAGGTTGGGTTCGCTGACCAGGTACATCGTGCCGTCGTCATCCATGGCGATGCCCTCCGCTTGCGGCACAGTCTTTTGCAACCCTTGGCGCCCTTTGCTCAATGACATGGTGCTCAGCGGTCGCCCGTCCACATCCAGTTCCAGAATCAGCCGCGACTCGTCGGACAGTGCCAGTAAATGGCCGCTGCGCTCGTCGTATTGCAGGCTCGACAGGTCTCGCACGAACATCCCGGCATCGCGCTTGGGGTTGTTGACCACGTGCACCGCGTAGGATTTCTCCGGGTTGTAATGCGGGAAGCCCTGCACTTCGTAGATCAGCATCGGGTCGCGCTCCTTGGCGACAAACAGGCGCTTGCCCACCGAATCGTAAGCCAGGCCTTCGAAACCCTTGTTGCCGCTCATGTGCACACCGAGGGTCATCTGCTCGGCATCCGCCGCGTCGAGGAAGGTTGTGTCCTTCTCCAGATGAATCTTGATCAGCCGCTGCTCGCGCTCATCGGTAATCACATAAGTGTCGGCGCTGATGAACTCAACCGCCTCAGGATCACCGAAGCCCACCAGCGGAATGCGTCGAATGATCTGGCCGTCCAGCGACAGCTCGATCAGCTCGGCGTTTTTGTTGGTGACGGTGAACAGGCTTTTGCGCACCGGATCGAAGGTCAGCGCGGAAACGTCGTCGTTCAGCCCGTCGATGACCCGGGCTTCGATTTCCACCCGATATTGGTCCAGGCCGATGGACTCGCTGCTTAACGGTTGCCAGAGGGTGTGCAGGTTGAACCAGGCGCGCTCGAACAGACGCATGTATTGACCGATCGCAACCAGCACGACCAGTGCAATCACTGTCAGGATCAAAATAAGGGGTTTGGGACGGGCAAGTCGGCGCATTAAGGCGAGCTCGGAAACAGAAACAGGCGGATGAAATATCACGCCTGTATGAATTCAAGCTTAATGGCCAGTTGCCTTTGACCACAACTGCTGGATTCGGAGCGCCTACTTCTGCTTTTCGAAACGGTAGAACAGGTTCGGCTCACTCACCATGTACAGGTTGCCCGCATCGTCCATGGTCACGCCTTCGGCACGGGGAATGGTCTTCTTCAAGCCGTTGAAGCCGCCCAGCAAGGTCATGAAGCTGACCTGCTCGCCCTTCTCGTCCAGCTCCAGCAACAAGTGGGAGTCGGCGGACAGCGCCAGGGTATGGCCCGTGCGCGGATCGACGGCCAGCCCCGACAGGTTGCGGATGTCCAGCTCATCATCGGCGAGTTTCTGCTTGTCCCCCTTGAGGATCTGGCTGCCGTCGCTTTTCCAGCTGAACAGCGCCGGCGGACGCTCCTCACCCAGGAGGATTTGCTGATTGCGCGGGTCATAGACGATGGCTTCGAAGGCCTTGTTCTGGTCTTTCGAAGGGCCGAGGTCGTATTTCGGGAAGTTGGCGATGTTCAGCTCGCGCGTGTCGGCATCGACCTTGACGATGGAAAGCATGTGTTCACGCTCATCGACGATGGCCAGCAGACCATTGCCCATTACGGTCAGGCCTTCCGGGTTGCTCCAGCCCACCAGCGGCATTTTGCGCAGGACGTCGCCCTGCAAGCTCAGCTCAACGAGGAACGGGTTCTTGCCCATGACCGAAAACAGGGTTTTGGTTTGCGGGTCGTAGGCCAGGTCCGACGCTTCGTCCTTCTCCATGCCCGGCAGCAACTTGGCGTCGATCACTGCGCGGTAATCCGGCAGCCAGATACTTTCCTGACGCTCGGCCGGGCTTTCAAAACGCTCACGCAGCCAGAGCACACCACGATCGTCCCAATGCATCGCAAAGGCGAGGCCATAAGCGGCGGCCGCCACCAGCAAAAGCCAGGAATACCAACGCATGACGAAGCGCGAGCGACGGGCAGTTTTGACAGTGGGCAGCGGTCGGGTGGCCATTCAGGATGCGTTCCAGAAATTCAGGCTACGGGTAATAGCACAATTGGGACCGGCTCAGACGCCAGAATCCGCGGAATTATCCAGACAAGATGTGAAAAAAACGGGAAATGGCGGGATTGCCCTTCCGGAAAACCACAAAACAAATGTGGGAGCGGCGGTGCGACGATTCGACTTGCTCGCGAATGCGGTGTGTCAGCCGACGTATGAGTTGCCTGACATACCGAATTCGCGAGCAAGCCCGCTCCCACAGAGGGTTTGCGGTGTTGCGGTTAGCGCACGCTGCTGGTGAAGCTGCTGGCGCCGGGCAATTCGATCACCAGTTCATCACCGACATTCAGCGGGCCGACGCCCACTGGCGTGCCGGTCAGGATCACGTCACCGGCCTGTAGCGAGAAGCAGCCGGCCATGTGCTGGATCATCGGCACGATCGGGTTGAGCATCGCGCTGCTGTTGCCGTCCTGGCGCACTTCGCCATTGATGGTCAGGCGGATGCCGATGTCGGTCAGGTCGGCAAAGGTGCTGCCGGACACGAACGGCGCAATCACCGCCGCGCCGTCGAAAGACTTGGCGATTTCCCACGGCAGGCCCTTGGATTTCAGCTCGGCCTGCTTATCGCGCAAGGTCAGGTCCAGTGCCGGGGCGAAGCCGGAGATCGCATCCAGCACTTCTTCACGGCTTGGCTTGGTCGACAACGGCTTGCCGATCAACACCGCGATTTCCGCTTCGTAATGCACCGAACCGCGCTCGGTCGGAATGCTGAAACCGCCTTCCAGCGGCACTACGCAACTGCCTGGCTTGATGAACAGCAGCGGCTCTGTAGGCACCGGGTTGTCCAGTTCCTTGGCGTGTTCGGCATAGTTACGGCCGATGCACACCACTTTCCCCAGCGGGAAATGAATACGCGTACCGTCGACATACTGGTGCTGATAGCTCATTTCCGACTCCTGTTTCGTAGCTCGTAAGTTCGAAAGTCAAACAGCGAAGATTTTGCCCGGGTTCATGATGCCGTTCGGGTCGAACACCGCTTTGACCGCTTTCATGTACTCGATTTCGACCGGCGAGCGGCTGTAGGTCAAGTAATCACGTTTGGTCATGCCCACGCCATGTTCGGCGGAAATCGAGCCGTTGTACTTCTCGACGGTTTCGAACACCCACTTGTTGACGGTGGCGCACTTGGCGAAGAACTCGTCCTTGCTCAGGTTATCCGGCTTGAGGATGTTCAAGTGCAGATTGCCGTCGCCGATGTGGCCGAACCAGACGATTTCGAAGTCCGGGTAGTGTTCGCCGACGATCGCGTCAATTTCCTTCAGGAACGCCGGGACTTTCGATACGGTGACCGAAATGTCGTTCTTGTACGGCGTCCAGTGGGAGATGGTTTCGGAGATGTATTCGCGCAGCTTCCACAGATTCTGCAGCTGGGTTTCGCTCTGGCTCATCACGCCGTCCAGCACCCAGCCCTGCTCGACGCAGTGTTCGAAGGTTTCCAGGGCGTGGTTGGCCACTTCTTCGGTGGTCGCTTCGAATTCCAGCAGCGCGTAGAACGGGCAATCGGTTTCAAACGCTGCCGGCACGTCACCGCGGGCCATGACCTTGGCGAGGGCTTTGTCGGAGAAGAATTCGAAGGCGGTCAGGTCGAGTTTGCTCTGGAATGCGTGCAGCACCGGCATGATCGAGTCGAAATCGGCGGTGCCGAGGACCATCGCAGTGAGGTTTTTCGGCGCCCGATCCAGACGCATGGTCGCTTCGACCACAAAACCGAGGGTGCCTTCGGCGCCGATGAACAGCTGACGCAGGTCGTAGCCGGTGGCGTTCTTGATCAGGTCGCGGTTCAGTTCCAGCAGGTCGCCCTTGCCGGTGACGACTTTCATGCCGGCCACCCAGTTGCGAGTCATGCCGTAGCGAATCACCTTGATCCCGCCGGCATTGGTGCCGATATTGCCGCCAATCTGGCTTGAACCTGCAGAGGCGAAGTCGACCGGGTAATACAGGCCTTTTTCTTCGGCAACGTTCTGCAGATGCTCGGTGACCACGCCTGGCTGGCACACGGCTGTGCGGTCGGTGAGGTTCACGTCGAGAATCTGGTTCATGTAGTCGAACGACACAACCACTTCGCCGTTGGCCGCCACGGCAGCGGCGGACAGTCCGGTGCGACCGCCGGACGGCACCAGCGCCACCTTGTGCGTGTTGGCCCAACGAACAATGGCCTGGACCTGCTCGGTGGTCTTGGGAAACACGATGGCCGTGGGAGCCGGGGCGAAATGCTTGGTCCAATCCTTGCCATAAGCATTCAGGGAGTCGGCGTCGGTCAGCACCTTGCCAGGCTCAACCAGGGTCTTCAGCTCATCAATCAGGGCAGGATTGGTCATCGACAGAACTCTCGAACAATTCATGGTCATCCTGAGAACGCTTCACGTCGCAGGAATGAGTGTTTAGCGGGGTGCGTATGCTAGCATACCGACCCCGCAGGGTAGTGCCCAACGGCTATTCTGTGGCGACGGCTTTCTTGCCGTCGGGGTCAGCGTCTGTTGACCATTTCCTGCCATTTTTCTCCGGGATACAGGTTTACGCAGATGAGCAAGACTTCTCTCGATAAGAGCAAGATCAAGTTCCTTCTTCTCGAAGGCGTCCACCAATCGGCTGTCGACGTTCTCAAGTCGGCGGGCTACACCAGCATCGAGTACCTCACTGGTTCTCTGCCGGAAGCCCAGCTGAAGGAAAAGATCGCTGATGCGCACTTCATCGGCATTCGCTCCCGCACTCAACTGACCGAAGAGATCTTCGATCACGCGAAGAAACTGGTGGCTGTCGGCTGTTTCTGCATCGGCACCAACCAGGTCGACCTGAACGCGGCTCGCGAACGCGGTATCGCGGTGTTCAACGCTCCGTACTCCAACACTCGCTCCGTTGCCGAGCTGGTGCTGGCCGAAGCGATCCTGTTGCTGCGCGGCATTCCTGAGAAAAACGCTTCCTGCCACCGTGGCGGCTGGATCAAGAGCGCGGCCAACTCCTTCGAGATCCGCGGCAAGAAGCTGGGCATCGTCGGTTACGGCTCGATCGGTACTCAATTGTCGGTCCTGGCTGAAGGCCTGGGCATGCAGGTGTACTTCTACGACACCGTGACCAAGCTACCATTGGGCAACGCGACTCAGGTCGGTAACCTGACCGAGCTGCTGGGCATGTCCGACATCGTCACCCTGCACGTTCCGGAAACCGCGGCGACCCAGTGGATGATCGGCAAGAAGGAAATCCGCGCCATCAAGAAGGGCGGCATCCTGATCAACGCGGCTCGCGGCACTGTGGTCGAACTGGACGCTCTGGCGGACGCGATCAAGGACAAGCACCTGATCGGCGCGGCCATCGACGTATTCCCGGTAGAGCCTCGCTCCAACGACGAAGAGTTCGAAAGCCCGCTGCGTGGCCTGGACAACGTGATCCTGACCCCGCACATCGGCGGTTCCACCGCTGAAGCGCAAGCCAACATCGGTCTGGAAGTGGCAGAGAAACTGGTCAAGTACAGCGACAACGGTACGTCGGTATCGTCCGTGAACTTCCCGGAAGTGGCCCTGCCGGCTCACCCTGGCAAGCACCGCCTGCTGCACATCCACGAAAACATCCCGGGTGTGATGAGCGAGATCAACAAGGTCTTCGCCGAAAACGGCATCAACATCTCCGGTCAGTTCCTGCAGACCAACGAGAAAGTCGGCTACGTGGTGATCGACGTCGACGCCGATTACTCGGAAATTGCCCAAGAGAAGCTGCAGCACATCAACGGCACCATTCGTTGCCGCGTGTTGTTCTGATAGCGACTTGAGCGACAAAAAAAGGGAGCCTAAGGGCTCCCTTTTTCATGGGCGCTACTAACGTTACTTAACGTTGACGGTGATCTTTTCGGAGACGACCGGTGGATCGAAGGCCATATGGTTCATGTCGCCCAACTCCAACTGCAAGGTGTGCTTGCCAGGTGTCAGCGTCAGCTCGGTTTCTGTCTGCGCCTTGCCGAAATGAACGTGATTGGCATCTGCCGGGATGACCGCCCCAGCCGCAACTATTTCCTTGGCATCGACCAGCAAATGGTGGTGGCCAGTATTCTTGGTGGCATCGCCTGCTGGCGCCAACGCAACGTTCTCAACAGCGAATTTGACTTTGAAAGTTTGCGGAACAGTCCCACCATCTTCAGGAGAAACAATGGACACTTCAGCACCCTTGGGTGCCGGCGTAGCCGCACTGGCCAGTACCGAAACGCCCATCAATAGGCCAGCCAATGCTGCTCGTGACATAAACGTTTTCATTCTCTTCTCCAGTTTTTCCGTAAAATCCGCGTGGCCGAGACAACTTCACGGCCATTCGTTGTCGAAGGATCTCGACAACCATAGCAAAGCGAGCCTGAACCAGCGCGTCGCAATAATGAATTCAAAGGAGTGACCATGCGTTTTTTGCCTGGCCTGATCTGCCTGCTACCCCTTTTGAGCCCTTTGGCTCATGCCGAACTGATTGACGATGTTTTCGACCGCGGCGAATTGCGCATTGCTCTTGAGGCTAATACACCGCCCTTCAATTTCAAGGACGACGGCAAACTCACTGGTTTCGAAGTCGAATTAGGCCAACTGCTGGCCAATGAGCTGGATGTGCGGGCCGACTTTGTCGTCACTGATTCCAATGATCTGTTGCCCGGTGTTGAAACCGGCAAGTACGACATCGCCATCAACCACATAGCAATGACCCCGGAACTGAAGGATCGTTTCGACTTCACCGAGCCTTACGCTCGCACCAACGCGCAATTGATCGCGCAGAAAGAAGAAGAGCCGCGTTCGATCCTGCTGGTGCAGTCGCTGACGGAAGAAAAGCCAAAAGCCGCCCCGGCCGTGGACCTGGCGATTCCGTTTCAGAAGGGTAACCCGGCATTTCACGCCAGCCTGGAAGCTGCGTTGAAGCGGATCAAGGCGGATGGGCGACTGGGGGCGCTGGAGCAGAAGTGGTTTGGGGCGGATGCGAGTGCGGCGCCGAAACCCTGATCCCAGACTGATGAATAACCCTGTAGGAGCTGTCGAGTGAAACGAGGCTGCGATCTTTTGATCTTGTCTTTAAAAGGCAAAATCAAAAGATCGCAGCCTCGTTTCACTCGACAGCTCCTACAGGGGTTTTGTGTGGGGGCGTTAGTCTTGTGCGGTCAATGCTGCTGCCGCTTGAGGTAACTCCAACTCACTGAAGACTTGAACGCCATTGCGTTTGAGCAACGCAGCGGTGACGCCTTCACCACTGACCTTCACGCCGCTGAAGCTCCCGTCATACGTCAACAGATTCCCGCACGAAGGGCTGTTAGCCTTGAGCACGGCGATCCTGATGCCGTGCTTTTGCACCAGTTCCAACGCCTGATAAGCCCCCGAAAGAAACTCGGCGCTGACGTCCTCACCCTCGGTGGTGATCACAGAGGCGTGGCCATCCAGCACTTCACTCCCCTGCCCGCCCGGAATTTCCGCTGCGGCCCTGGGTGTCGGCAAGCCACCGGCCACTTCCGGGCACAGCGGCACCACTCGACCTTCATCGAGCCACTGTTGCAGCTGATCAAACGGCCCGCTCGCCCCGCCGTCGTAGCGGACGCGGTGACCCAGCAGGCAGCGGCTTACCAGGATTTTCTGCATGATCAGAACGGCTCGTTACCACGACGGCGGAACCAACCCGTCAACGACAGGCGATCCCGGGTCGCGGGCAGGACTTCGTGGGGCACTTCGCCCGACAGGAACACCACCAGGCATCCGCCGGTGGGCACCACATCGTGTTCGACGCCGCCCTCCAGGTACATGCGCAACTGGCCGCCGTGTTCGGGCAGCCAGGCGTCATTGAGATAGATCACTGCCGAGACCATGCGTCGGTCATCATCACGAAAACGATCGACATGCTTGAGGTAAAACGCACCGGGCGGGTACAGGGCGAAATGGCTTTCGAAATCTTCCAGGCCCAGGAAGAGCCCGCGATTCATTGCCTCGCGCAGGCTGTCCATCAAGCCCAGGTAACTGTCGCACGCCACGGCCTGGCCGGGCTCGAGCCACTGGATGTGGTCGCCGCGAATCCCCTCGCGAATCTCCGACGTCGGCCCGCGCCCCACCGCCGCTGGGGCCAGTTCACCCTCGGCTGCACGTTTACGGCACTCAGCCGCCAGTTCCCGGGTCAGACCCAGAGGCAGGAAAATATTCTGCTGCGACCAGCCGCGCTCGGCCAGGTCGTCGACGATACGTAACAGCAGCGGGTGATCAGAGGATATTTGCATGGCGCGCATAGTATTCCTGTGCCTGCAAATCCGACAGAGCCGCGCGGCGGAGGATTTGTCGGATTACTGATACGAATTCTCGACAAGTACCCAAGCCGCACGGAGAATAGTCGCCTGCTGACAGGAGTCCCTATGCGCCGTTTGCTTTTTTCATTGCTGATGCTCTGTGTGTTGCCCGCTTGGGCAGACGGCCACGACCAGTTGTACAAGGTCGCCGGTTGGCCAGATCAGCGCGCGCATTTTAACGACGCCCTCTCAGCCGCTCAGCAGCGTTACCAGAACAGCCTGCCACCGGCGGTGTTTCAAGCCTTGGTCAACAACAGCAATCAACGCTTCGCCCCCCAGGCCGTGGACCAGCGCGCCGAAGCGCAACTGCGCAAAAGCCTCGCCGATCCGAAACCCGCACTGACTTTCTTTCAATCGCCCCTGGGCAAGAAAATCGTCGCCGCCGAATTGCTGGCGACCCGTCGCGATCAGCTGGCGAAAAATGCCAAGGGCCTGCCGAAGATTCAAGCCAGCGACAGCCGCATGCTGATCATCGGCCACCTGGCCCAGGCCCTGCCCGCTCGCGAAGCCGGCGCCGAGGTCAGCCTGGCGATTGCCGGCGTCGCAGCCGACAGCCTGAGTTCGATGATTCCGGGTTTGCTCGGTGGTGGTCAGGCGCAGGGGATGTTGAACGGACAGCGCCAGCGGTTGATGGATCAGATCGGGGCCGATCTGAACAACACGCTGTTGTATGTCTATCGCGATTTGTCGGATGAAGAACTGGAAGAGTTCGCCACGTTTGCCGAGTCCACTGAAGGCAAGGCGTACTACCAGGCCGCGTTGGCGGCGATTCGGGCGGGGTTGGCGGTGGGGCAGAATCCGGCGAGCCTCAGCCAGTAATCTTCGGCACCTGATACACCGCCTTCGCGGGCAAGCCTCGCTCCTACAGATGACCACATACCCGTGTAGGAGCGAGGCTTGCCCGCGAAGAGGCCCTATCTGCCGCTAAAGATTCCGACCCTTGATCCGCTTCGTCAAAAACCCGAAATACTCCTCCCGCATCGCCAGAGTTTCATTCGCCAAATGATGCCGCGCCTCCGCCAGCATCAATACCTGCGGCCGATCAAACTTGGCTTTCAACACTTCAAGGTTATGCTCCCAATCCACCGTCATGTCCGCCTGCCCCTGCACAATCAGCGGGCGCCGTGGACTGTTCGGTGCGGCCTCGATCCGCTTGATCCACCGCGCCAGCGCACCCACCCAAGCCGTTGGCAGTCGCAGCGGTTGCAGCGGATCAGCTTGCAGGAACGGCAAGAAGTCAGGGTCGTTGGAATTCTCGCTGAAGCGCCGGGCGATGGCTTTGACGAAGGGTTTGAGCAAGTAATAACTGAGCTGCGACCAACCCCAGGCGCGCGGTCGAACCAGCGGTGACAACAGAATTACCTGCCCCTGGGCTGGACTGTTCGCGCCCTGGTTGAGCACATGATCGATCACAATCGCCCCGCCGGTACTCTGCCCGCACAGGTGCCACGGCTGCGGAAGGTCCAGCGACTGCGCCTCGGCAAACATCCCTTGCAGCGTGTGCTGATACTCGGCGAAATCCTTGATGCTCGCCCGCTCGCCGCTGGACAGACCATGCCCCGGCAAGTCGCAGGCAATCACCGCGAAACCCTGATCCAGCGCCCACTCGATCACATGCCGGTAAAGCCCGGTGTGGTCGTAGAAACCGTGGAACAGAAACAGCGTCGCCTTCGCCCGCTCGGGCCACCAGACCTGGCTGACCACCTCATAGCCATCGACCTCGAAACGCCCCAACCCGCTGCGCTGCGTTCGCCCCGGAAAATCCAGCCCGTAGAACCGCTGATAGGCCAGCGCCTCCACCGAAAGCGGCTGCCACTCGGCCAATGGCCGCAGGCTGGCACGCAAATGATCGGGGTCGAAAGTGGCAGGCATGAACGATTCCAGAGCGCTAAACAGACTTTATGGGTCTGCGATATTCATCTGTCGCGGCAAGCATGGCAAGCTAGCCGACCTTCGAGGATTGAAACCCATGCGTCCGGCCTACCGCACCACACTGCTTGCCAGCCTGCTCGCCCTCGTGTGTGCCGGCGTGTTGTGGGCGGCGTATGACTGGTTTCAGGGTCGCTACCTGCGCGCCTTCAGTTCGCACACCGCGGTATTTTCCGGCGATCCGCTGCGCCTGCCCGACGACCTCGCCGGCCCCGGCGCCATTCGCCTGGTGCATTTCTGGGACCCGGCCTGCCCGTGCAATGTCGGCAACCAACAACACCTGACCGAACTGGTTGAGCACTACGTACCGCAGGGCGTGGAATTTTACGCGGTTCAAAAACCCGGTAGTCACGGTCAGTTGCCCAGCACCTTGAGCAGCCTGAAAAGCATCACCGTGCTTCCGGGTTCCGAACAGATCCCCGCCAGCCCGGCGGTGGCGATCTGGGACCGCAGCGGCAAACTGGCGTATTTCGGCCCGTACAGTGAAGGCCTGACCTGCAATTCGAACAACAGCTTCATTGAACCCATCCTGCAAGCACTCAGCGAAGGTCGCGCGGTGGGCGCCACCCATACGCTGGCGGTCGGTTGCTATTGCCCTTGGCCGGAGGAAGTGAAGTAAGGCAATCCTGACTTTTCCAGGACCGCGATGCCCGGCACAGAAGGTCTGTGCTACATGTTTGCAGCCCGCACGGGCGGCAATCCCGAAGAACAAGGAGTCACCATGAAACGCGTCCTGACCGTACTTGTATTGCTGATCGTCACGCTCGTCATCGGGGTCGGCGGGTACGTGTACATCAAGCAGCCGACGCGCCAGGGCCAGGTGGAGTTGCAGCATCTCCAGGGCTCGGTGACCGTGCGCTACGACGAGCGCGGCGTGCCGCACATCCGCGCCGAAAACGAAACCGACCTCTACCGCACCCTCGGCTACGTGCAGGCCCAGGACCGCTTGTTCCAGATGGAAGCCATGCGCCGCCTCGCCCGGGGTGAGCTGGCTGAAATCCTCGGACCGAAACTGATCGACACCGACAAACTGTTCCGCAGCCTGCGCATCCGTGAACGCGCCGAGAGCTACGTGGCCGCGCTGGATCGTCAGTCACCGGCGTGGAAGGCGCTGGAAGCCTATCTGGATGGCATCAATCAATATCAGGACACTCACGCGGCGCCCATGGAGTTCGACGTGCTGGGCATCCACAAGCGCCCTTTCACGGCTGAAGACAGCATCAGCGTCGCCGGTTACATGGCTTACAGCTTTGCCGCCGCGTTTCGCACCGAACCTTTGCTGACATTTGTGCGCGACCAACTGGGCGCCGAGTACCTGAACGTTTTCGAACTCGACTGGCAGCCCAAAGGCGTGTTGGCCAAGACGCGCTCAACGCCTGGCCCCGCCCTCGCCGCCGGTGACTGGAAAGACCTGAACGCCCTCGCCCGTTTGAGCGAACAGGCCTTGGCCGACAACGGCCTGCCGCAATTCGAAGGCAGCAATGCCTGGGTGATCTCCGGTAGCCGCAGCAAAAGTACCAAGCCGCTGCTGGCCGGTGACCCGCACATTCGCTTCTCGGTGCCGTCGGTGTGGTACGAGGCGCAACTGTCGGCGCCGGGCTTCGAGCTCTACGGCCACCATCAGGCGCTGGTGCCGTTTGCCTTTCTCGGTCACAACCTGGATTTCGGCTGGAGCCTGACGATGTTCCAGAACGACGACCTCGACCTGATCGCCGAGAAGGTCAATCCGGACAACCCGAACCAGGTCTGGTATCGCGGCAAATGGGTCGACATGCTCAACACCGAGCAACAGATCGCGGTGAAGGGCCAGGCGCCAGTCACGCTGACGCTGCGCCAGTCGCCCCACGGCCCGATCATCAACGATGCACTCGGCACCGCCGCCGGCAAGACGCCGGTGGCCATGTGGTGGGCGTTCCTGGAAACGCCGAACCCGATCCTCGACGGCTTCTACCAGCTCAACCGCGCCGACACCCTGGCCAAGGCCCGCGCCGCAGCGGCCAAGGTTCAGGCGCCGGGCTTGAATATCGTCTACGCCAACGCCAAGGGTGACATCGGCTGGTGGGCCTCGGCGCTGCTGCCCAAACGCGCGGCCGGAGTGAAGCCCGGCTTCATCCTCGACGGCAGCACCAACCAGGCGGACAAGGAAGGTTTCTACCCATTCAGCGCCAACCCGCAGGAAGAGAACCCGGCGCGCGGCTACATCGTTTCGGCCAACTTCCAGCCTGTCTCGCCGACCGGCATGGAGATTCCCGGTTACTACAACCTTGCCGATCGCGGCCAGCAACTCAATCGCCAGCTCAGCGACAAGAATGTGAAGTGGGACAACGAGGCCAACCAGAAGCTGCAACTGGGTACCACCACCGCGTACGGCCCGCGTCTGTTGGCGCCGCTGTTGCCGGTATTGCGTGAAGTGGTGAGCGATCCGGCCGAGCTGAAACTGGTCGAGCAACTGGCGCAATGGAAAGGCGATTACCCGCTGGATTCCACCAGCGCCACGCTGTTCAACCAGTTCCTGTTCAACCTGGCCGACGCGACGATGCACGATGAGCTGGGCGATGACTTTTTCGAAACCCTGCTCTCGACTCGCGTGATCGACGCCGCGCTGCCGCGCCTCGCTGCGACTGCCGACTCGCCGTGGTGGGACAACCGCAACACCCTCGGCAAGGAAACCCGCGCCGACACGGTGAAGGTGGCGTGGCAAGCGAGCATCGCTCATCTCAAGACCACCCTTGGCGCTGATTTCGCGCAATGGCAGTGGGGCAAGGCGCACACCCTGACTCACGGCCACCCGTTGGGCGTGCAGAAGCCGCTGGACCGGATCTTCAACGTCGGCCCGTTCGCGGCGCCCGGCACCCATGAAGTGCCGAACAATCTTTCGGCCAAGATCGGCCCGGCGCCGTGGCCGGTGACGTATGGCCCGTCGACCCGGCGCCTGGTGGACTTTGCCGACCCGGCCCACAGCCTGACCATCAACCCGGTCGGCCAGAGCGGCGTGCCGTTCGACAGCCATTACGATGACCAGGCTGAGGCGTATGTCGAAGGGATTTACTACGAGGCGCATTTCAATAACGAAGAAGTCACGGCCAATACGCGCAGTACGTTGAAGTTTTTGCCGGCGCGGGCTGCGCCTTAGATTTTTGTTGTCTGGGCTGACGCCTTCGCGAGCAAGCCCGCTCCCACAGTTGAAATGCATTCCAATGTGGGAGCGGGCTTGCTCGCGAAGAGGCCCTCACAGGCAACACAAATGTCAGCTAAACCATCGCCGCAAAATTCTGCCTGAACTGCTGCGGCGTCACCCCCAGCCGGCGATTGAACACCGTGCGCATATGCTGGGCATCGCGAAACCCGCATTGATACGCCACGGTCTTGAGCGGTGAATGAGTGCTTTCCAGCAACACCCGCGCCGCATCCACCCTCGCCCGCTCGACGAATTCCGCTGGGGTGATTTTCGCTTCCTTGGCGAACACCCGGGAAAAATTGCGCGCGCTCATGTTGGCCGCGTTCGCCAGATCGGCAATGGTCAAGTCGCCGGTAAGGTTGGCCAGGACGTAGAGCTGCACCAACGCCACCGCCGACGTCGGTTCGGCGTGGGGCGTGAGGAACGGACTGAACTGCGATTGCCCGCCCGAACGCTGGGTGAACACCACCAGGCGCTTGGCCACGCTCAGCGCCACTTCCGGCCCGTGGTCTTGCGCCAGCAGATACAGCGACAAATCGATCCCCGCCGTCACCCCGGCCGAGGTAAAGAGCTCGCCGTCCTGCACGTAGAGGCGATCGGCATCCACCTGGGTCGACGGGCATAACGTAGCCAGCGCCGCTGCATCATCCCAGTGGGTGGTGACGGTTCGCCCTTCGAGCAATCTGGCCCGGGCCAGCATGAACGCGCCGTTGCAAATCGAGCCAAACCGTTGCGAACGCGCACAGGCATCACGCAACCAGGCATCGAAGGCCGCGCCAAAATCCAGGAACGGCAACTGCGGCCCGCCGGCCACCAGCAGCAAGTCATAAGCCTCCAGCGCTTCACTGAAATGCCGATGGGCGTTGAGCGACAAACCGTTGGAACACGGCATCACCCCGCGCTCGACACCAATGACCTCCAACCGGTAATGGTCGTGCGGCTCGAGGAAACGATTGGCTTCGGAAAACACATCCATGGGACCGGTGACGTCCAGCGACTGGACGCCTGCGAATACCACGATGGCAACGGTTTTACTCATGGCAGGAATCGCCTCAATTGTGAGCCATCACACGACCTGTAGCAGCTGCCGAGCCTGCGAGGCTGCGTTCGGCTGCGAAGCAGTCGTGAAATCAGGCAACTCGATCATCCAGGTGAACCGCGTATACAGGGTTTACGACTGCTTCGCAGCCGAACGCAGCCTCGCAGGCTCGGCAGCTGCTACAGGGCATGCATACAACCCGGGTTACCTGCGTCAACCCTAGCCAATCCAGGCGCAACAAGCGAGGTTGGCGCGATATGCATGCTCATTGGCCGGGATCGCAGCCATGGATCGATTGTCCGGTTTGGGAGGCGGGAACAGACTTGTTCCATCAGCGCCGCCACGGCGTTCCCCACGAGGAAAGCACCATGAGCAGCATCATTGCCGGTATCAAAATCCCTGACAGCGCGTTGGCCCGGGCCACCACTGAATACATCCGTGACGCCGAGTCCGACCTGCTTTACCACCACTCACGCCGGGTGTTTCTGTTCGGCGCCCTGAGCGGTGAGCGCAAGCAGTTGGCCTACGATCCGGAAATGCTCTATGTCGGCGCCATGTTCCATGACTTGGGCCTGGTGGAAGGTCATCGCACCGACGACGAGCGTTTCGAAGTCGACAGCGCCAACGCCGCCAAGGCGTTCCTCAAGCCGTATGGTTTGTCGGATGGCGATATCGAGCAGGTGTGGCTGTCGATTGCCCTGCACACCACGCCGGGCGTGCCGCAACACTTGCGGCCCAACGTGGCACTGGTCACGGCCGGTGTGGAAATGGATGTGCTGGGTATCGACTACGCCGCATTCCCCACCGTGCAGCGTGAGGCGGTGGTGCATGCGCACCCACGGGGTGAAGGGTTCAAGGAGTGCATCCTGTGTGCGTTCGCCAATGGCTTCAAACACAAACCGGACACCACGTTCGGCACGGTGAACGCCGATGTGCTGGTGGACAGCGAGCCGGGGTTCAAGCCGATGAACTTCGTCGAGATCATCCGCAAATCCCCTTGGGTTTCCTGACTACCAAAAAAACCTGTGGGAGCGGGCTTGCTCGCGAAAGCGGTCTGTCAGTCGACATCTCTATCGACTGACACGGCCTCTTCGCGAGCAAGCCCGCTCCCACATGGGATTTGGGTTGGCCACGAATCCGTGGACAACTTTTAAGCCGCTTCCGGCGCCTGGGCGCGACGCACGTCCGGTTGTTTCCAGGAATCGGCAGCGCTTTCTTCGATCGCCTGCTGGATCGCACGCTTGCGCGCTTCTTCGGCACGGCGGCTGAAGAACCAGACCAGGAAGGTCATCAGCGATACCGCCAGCAGAATCAGGCTGGCCACGGCGTTGATCTCGGGTTTAACCCCCAGACGCACCGCCGAGAACACTTCCATCGGCAGGGTCGTGGAACCCGGGCCCGACACGAAGCTCGCCAACACCAGGTCATCCAGCGACAAGGCGAACGACATCATGCCGCCCGCGCCCAACGATGGCGCGATCATCGGGATGGTGATCAGGAAGAACACCTTCCACGGCCGCGCACCGAGGTCCATGGCCGCCTCTTCGATGGACAAGTCCAGCTCACGCAAGCGCGCCGACACCACCACCGCCACATACGCCGCACAGAACGTGGTGTGAGCGATCCAGATGGTGACGATGCCGCGTTCCTGCGGCCAGCCGATCATCTGCGCCATCGCCACGAACAGCAGCAACAGCGACAGACCGGTGATCACTTCGGGCATCACCAGCGGCGCGGTGACCAGGCCACCGAACAGCGTGCGACCCTTGAAGTGGGTGATGCGTGTCAGGACGAATGCCGCCAACGTACCCAGTGCCACCGCCGCCACCGCCGTGTAGCAGGCGATTTCCAGCGAGCGCACCACCGAGCCCATCAGTTGCGTGTTGTCCATCAGGCCGACGTACCACTTGATCGACCAGCCGCCCCACACCGTCACCAGTTTCGAGGCGTTGAACGAGTAGATCACCAGGATCAGCATCGGCGCGTAGATGAACAGCAAGCCCGCGATCAGCATGAAACTCGAGAAACGGAAGCGCTTCATTCTTTACCCTCCATTTCCTTGGCCTGACTACGGTTGAACAGGATGATCGGCACAATCAGGATCGCCAGCATCACCACCGCCAGGGCAGACGCCACCGGCCAGTCACGGTTGTTGAAGAACTCTTGCCAGAGCACTTTACCGATCATCAGGGTTTCCGGACCGCCGAGCAGTTCCGGGATCACGAACTCGCCAACCACCGGGATGAACACCAGCATGCAGCCGGCGACGATGCCGTTCTTGGACAGCGGGATGGTGATCTTCCAGAAGCTGTTGAAGGTGCTCGAACCGAGGTCGGACGCGGCTTCCAGCAGGCTGTTGTCGTGTTTCACCAGGTTGGCGTACAGCGGCAGGATCATGAACGGCAGATAGGAGTAAACGACACCAATGTAGACGGCGAGGTTGGTGTTGAGGATCTGCAGCGGTTCATCGATCCAGCCCATGGTCATCAGGAAGCCATTGAGCAGACCGTTGTTGCTGAGGATGCCCATCCACGCATACACGCGGATCAGGATCGCGGTCCAGGTCGGCATCATGATCAGCAGCACCAGCACCGTTTGCAGCTCTTTACGGGCACTGGCAATGGCGTAGGCCATCGGATAGCCGATCAGCAGACAGAGGATGGTGCTGATCAGCGCCATCTTCAGCGAGCCAAGGTAGGCGGCGATGTACAACTCGTCGCCGGCCAGCATCGCGTAGTTGCCCAGGTTCAACAGCACCTGGAGCTTCTGGTCGATGAAGCTGTAGATCTCGGTGTACGGCGGAATGGCCACATCGGCTTCGGCGAAGCTGATCTTCAGGACGATGAAGAACGGCAACATGAAGAACAGGAACAGCCAGATGAACGGAACCCCGATGACCAGTTGGCGGCCACCGGGAATTATTCGATTGAGGCGGCGTTTGAATTTGCGCATGTTCATGAGCGAAGTACCACGCCGCTGTCGTCTTCCCACCACACGTAAACCTGATCACCCCAGGTTGGGCGTTGGCCACGACGCTCGGCGTTGGCGACGAACGACTGGACGATCTTGCCGCTCGGCAGCTCGACGTAGAACACCGAGTGGCCGCCCAGGTAGGCGATGTCGTGCACCTTGCCGCTGGACCAGTTGTATTCGCAGGTCGGCATGGTCGGCGTCACCAGCAGTTTTTCCGGACGGATCGCATAGGTCACGGACTTGTCCTGCACCGACGTACTGATGCCGTGGCCCACATAGATCTGACGGTCCAGGTCCTTGCAGGTGATGGTCGCGTGGCCTTCGGCGTCGTCGATCACTTCACCGTCGAAGATGTTGACGTTGCCTATGAATTCGCAGACCAGGCGGCTGGTCGGGGTTTCGTAGATGTCGATCGGGCTGCCGATCTGGGCGATCCAGCCCAGGTGCATGATCGCAATGCGCTCGGCCATGGTCATGGCCTCTTCCTGGTCGTGGGTCACCATGACGCAGGTTACGCCGACGCGCTCGATGATCTCGACCAGCTCCAGCTGCATTTGCGAACGCAGCTTCTTGTCCAACGCACCCATCGGCTCGTCGAGCAGCAACAGCTTCGGCCGCTTGGCCAAAGACCGCGCCAGGGCCACACGCTGACGCTGGCCACCGGACAACTGATGCGGCTTGCGCTTGGCGTACTGGCTCATCTGAACGAGCTTGAGCATGTCCGCCACGCGGGCATCGACTTCAGCGGCGGGCAGCTTGTCCTGCTTGAGGCCGAAGGCGATGTTCTGCGCCACGGTCATGTGCGGGAACAACGCGTAGGACTGGAACATCATGTTGATCGGCCGCTCGTAGGGCGGCATGTCAGTGATGTCTACGCCATCGAGGAAAATGCGCCCCTCCGTGGGCCGTTCGAAGCCTGCGAGCATGCGCAGCAACGTGGATTTGCCCGATCCCGAACCGCCGAGCAGGGCGAAAATCTCGCCTTTCTTGATTTCCAGGGACACATCGTCCACGGCAATCGTCTCGTCGAACTTCTTCGTGACCCGGTCGATTTTGACCAGCACCTGTTTAGGTGTCTGGTCGCCCTCGAGGGCTTTCTTATAGGCGCCGGAGGCAACTGCCATTTACGAAACTCCCAGAAAAAAGAGTGCAGTTCGCTCAAGGTGAGCCAACCTTGGATAGTTTGAGCCTTGAAGCTATTTACCCGACTTGACCTTGGTCCAGCTGCGGGTCATCAAACGTTGAATGTTTGGTGGTAATTCGACGGATACGTAGGTCTTGTCGAGTACCGCTTGCGGTGGATAAACCGACTCGTCGGTGCGGATGGACTGCTCCATCAACTTGTCCGAGCCAGGGTTGGGGTTCGCATAGCCAACAGAATCACTGACCTGTGCGATCACCTCGGGTTTCAACAGATAGTTGATGAAGGCGTGGGCCTCTTTGACGTTGGCCGCATCCTTGGGGATCGCCAACATGTCGAACCAGAGCGCGCCGCCCTCTTTGGGAATCGAGTAGGCGATGTTCATGCCCTTGCCGGCTTCTTCCGCACGGGCCTTGGCCTGGAACATGTCACCGGAGAAACCGATGGCGATGCAGATGTCGCCATTGGCGAGGTCCGCGATGTACTTGGACGAATGGAAGTACGTGACGTACGGACGCACCGCGAGCAACTTGGCCGTGGCCTTTTCGTAGTCCTTGGGATCTGTGCTGTTGGCGTTGAGGCCCATGTAGTTGAGGACAGTGGGCATCATTTCATCGGCGGAATCGAGGAATGCAACGCCGCAAGCGTGCAGTTTCTTGATGTTCTCCGGTTCGAACACCGCGCTCCAGGAATCGATCTTGTCGACACCCAGCACTTCCTTGATCTTGTCGACGTTGTAACCGATGCCGTTGGTGCCCCACAGGTACGGCACGGCGTATTGATTACCCGGATCGTTTTGCTCAAGACGCTTGAGCAATACCGGATCGAGGTTGGAATAGTTGGTCAGCAACTTCTTGTCGAGCTTCTGAAAAGCGCCGGCCTTGATCTGCTTGCCGAGGAAGTGGTTGGACGGCACGACCACGTCGTAACCGGTACGCCCGGCCAGCAACTTGCCTTCCAGGGTTTCGTTGGAGTCGAAGACGTCGTAAACCGGTTTGATGCCGGTCTCTTTCTGGAAGTCGGCCAGGGTGGTCGCACCGATGTAGTCCGACCAGTTATAAATATGCACAGTGCCGGCGGCCTGGACACTGACAGCGAGTGTCAGCCCGGCGCCGACCAGCATGGCATTGCGCAACAAAGAAAAAATAGGCAAGTGGAGGTCCTCTAAAATTAGTTGGGCCCAAGTTGCCCCGCGTTACATGACAGGCATGGCTGCCCAGCAACAAAACCGGCGCGCAACTTACCCTCGAAAAACCGTTCCAGCAAAACTTTCTGTCATTTAATTACACCTGTTGCCGTCACCGCGCAGGCAACGGCAACAGGTTATTGCCTCAAACCGGCTTATTTACCCGATTTGATCTTGGTCCAGCTGCGGGTCATGATCCGCTGGGTCGCGGCCGGCAAGTCGGCAATCGCGTACAGCTTGGCCAGCACGTCTGCCGGCGGGTAGATGCCCGGGTCGGCGGTGATTTCTTTATCAACCAATGCGGTGGCTGCCTGGTTTCCGTTCGGGAAGCGTACGGCGTTGGTGATTTCAGCCATGATTTCCGGCTTCTGCAGGAAGGTCATGAACTTGTAGGCGCCTTCGACGTTTTCGGCATCTTTAGGGATGGCGACCATGTCGTAGAAGCTGCCGGCACCTTCTTTCGGAATGTTGTAGCTGACTTTCACCTTGTCACCGGCTTCAGCCGCGCGGGACTTGGCCTGGTAGATGTCACCCGAGTAACCCACGGCTACGCAGATGTTGCCGTTGGCCAGGTCGGAGATGTACTTGGACGAGTGGAAGTAGCCCACCGAAGGACGAATCTTCAGGAACAGTGCTTCGGCTTCGGCCAGTTGTTTTTTGTCCTGGCTGTCGGTTGGATAGCCCAGGTAGTGCAACGCCACCGGAATCATCTCGGTTGGCGAATCGAGGAAACTGATACCGCACGACTTCAACTTGGCGGCGTTTTCAGGTTTGAACAGCAGGTCCCAGGAATTGGTTGGCGCGTCGGCACCCAGTGCAGCCTTGACCTTCTCGGCGTTGAAGCCGATACCGATCGAACCCCACATGTAAGGGAAAGCGTGTTCGTTGCCCGGGTCGCTCACCGATACTGCTTTAAGCAGGTCAGTGTTCAGGTTTTTCCAGTTAGGCAGCTTGGACTTGTCCAGCTTCTGGTAAACGCCGGCCTTGATCTGCTTGGCCAGGAAGTTGTTCGACGGCACGACGATGTCGTAGCCGGACTTGCCTGCCAGCAACTTGGCTTCCAGGGTTTCGTTACTGTCGAATACGTCGTAGACGACTTTGATACCGGACTCGGTTTCGAACTTCTTGATGGTGTCCGGAGCGATGTAGTCGGACCAGTTATAGACGTGCAACACCTTGTCGTCCGCCTGTACCGCACCCGCCATTATGCCCATCAGGGACATGGCGAGAAGTGTCTTGCCAGCAAGCTTTTTTCCTAATGCCTTCATGCGTAATGCTCCAAATTTTTCTTTTTTGAACCACTTTGTTCAGCGGCCGAACACGGACAACTGGAACCGCGGCTAGTCTGGCAAGATCCGAGGCGGTCTTTCAAGGAAAGGCCACCCTTTAGAACTGCTCTGAGCGAAAGTTTCATGACTCCCGCCCAGAGCCTAGCACTTAGCCCTGCAACGCACTCAGGGTCAGGTCCAGGCACTTGCGTGCCTTGGTCACCAGTTCATCGATTTCAGCCTTGGTAATCACCAGCGGCGGAGCAATGATCATGGTGTCCCCCACGGCACGCATGATCAGGCCGTTGTCGAAGCAGAACGTGCGGCAGATCATGCCGACGCCCTTGCCTTCGTAACGCTTGCGAGTGGCCTTGTCCTGAACCAGTTCGATCGCCCCCAGCAGACCGACCCCACGCACTTCCCCCACCAACGGGTGATCGTTCAGTTCCCGTAAGCGTTTCTGCAAATACGGTGCCGTTTCGGCATGAACGCGCTCGATAATTTTCTCTTCGCGCAGGATGCGGATGTTTTCCAGCGCCACCGCAGCGGCCACCGGGTGACCCGAATAAGTGAAACCGTGGTTGAAATCGCCACCTTCGTTGAGCACGGCGACGACTTCGTCACGCACGATCAGGCCACCCATCGGGATGTAGCCGGAAGTCAGGCCTTTGGCGATGGTCATCATGTCGGGCTTGAGGCCGTAGAAATCGGTACCGAACCACTCACCGGTGCGGCCGAAACCGCAGATCACTTCGTCCGCCACGAACAGGATGTCGTACTTGGCGAGGATTTCCTTGATGCGCGGCCAGTAGGTGTCTGGCGGAATGATCACGCCGCCGGCGCCCTGGATCGGCTCGGCAATAAAGGCACCGACGTTGTCCACGCCGATTTCCAGAATCTTCTCTTCCAGCTGATTCGCTGCCCACACGCCGAACTCTTCCGGTGTCATGTCGCCGCCTTCGCTGAACCAGTACGGCTGGGCAATGTGGACGATGCCCGGGATCGGCAAGTCGCCTTGTTCGTGCATGTAGGTCATGCCACCCAGGCTCGCGCCGGCCACGGTGGAACCGTGATAGCCGTTCTTGCGGCTGATGATGACTTTCTTCTTCGGTTGGCCCTTGATCGCCCAATAGTGGCGGACCATCCGCAGCATGGTGTCGTTGCCTTCGGAACCGGAACCGGTGAAGAACACGTGGTTCATGCCTTCCGGTGCGATGTCGGCGATGGCCTTGGCCAGTTCGAGTACCGGCGGGTGAGCGGTCTGGAAGAACAGGTTGTAGTAAGGCAGTTCGCGCATTTGTTTGCTGGCGGCATCGGCCAGTTCATCGCGACCGTAGCCGATCGCCACGCACCACAGGCCGGCCATGCCGTCGAGGATCTTGTTGCCTTCGCTGTCCCAGAGGTAAACGCCCTTGGCGCTGGTGATGATCCGCGGGCCTTTCTCTTTCAGCTGCTTGAAGTCGCTGAACGGGGCCAGGTGGTGATCGTTGCTCAGGGTTTGCCATTCACGGGTTTGCGGATTGTTGCTGGTCATACAAATCTCCTAAAAAAATCAGGTGAGGACGCCGCCCGACAACGGCAGCGCCCGGCGCATCAGACGGCGAAGAGCAGGAATTCCCGCTCCCACGAACTGATCACGCGCTTGAAGTTTTCATGCTCGGCCCGCTTGACCGCGACGTAGCCAGTGATGAATTTCTTGCCCAGGTATTTCTCGATGGTCGCGCTGTTTTCCATGCGTTCCAGCGCGTCTTCGATGGTCAGTGGCAGGCGCAGGTTGCGGCGCTCATAGCCGCGCCCCACCACCGGCGCACTCGGGTTCAAGCCTTCGACCATGCCGATGTAACCGCAGAGCAGGCTCGCGGCGATCGCCAGGTACGGGTTGGCGTCTGCGCCCGGCAGGCGGTTTTCCACCCGACGGTTTTGCGGCCCGGCATCCGGAACCCGCAGGCCCACGGTGCGGTTCTCTTCGCCCCATTCCACGTTCACCGGCGCCGAGGTGTCCGGCAGGAAGCGGCGGAACGAGTTGACGTTGGGCGCGAACAGCGGCAACAACTCGGGAATCAGCTTCTGCAGGCCACCGATGTGGTGCAGGAACAGTTGGCTCATGGTCCCGTCTTCATTGGAGAAGACGTTCTTGCCGGTTTCGATGTCGATGATGCTCTGGTGCAAGTGCATCGCACTGCCCGGCTCGCCGGTCATAGGCTTGGCCATGAAAGTGGCGGCCACGTCGTGCTTGAGTGCGGCTTCACGCATGGTGCGTTTGAAGATCAGGATCTGGTCGGCCAGGGACAGGGCATCACCGTGACGGAAGTTGATTTCCATCTGCGCTGTGCCGTCCTCATGGATCAACGTGTCGAGGTCCAGTTCCTGCAATTCGCACCAGTCGTAGACGTCCTCGAACAGCGGATCGAATTCGTTCGCCGCTTCAATGGAGAACGACTGACGACCGATTTCCGGGCGCCCGGAACGGCCAATCGGCGGTTGCAACGGGTAGTCCGGGTCGTCACTGCGCTTGGTCAGGTAGAACTCCATTTCCGGCGCCACAATGGGCTGCCAGCCTTTGTCGGCATAGAGTTTCAGAACCTTCTTGAGCACGTTGCGTGGCGACAGCTCGATCGGGTTGCCCTGCTTGTCGTAGGTGTCGTGGATCACCTGGGCAGTCGGCTCGATCGACCAGGGCACCAGGTAAACGGCGTTCTGGTCAGGGCGGCAGATCATGTCGATGTCGGCCGGGTCGAGCAGTTCGTAATAGATGTCGTCTTCGACATAGTCGCCGGTCACGGTCTGCAACAGAACGCTCTCGGGCAGGCGCATGCCTTTTTCGGCAATGAACTTGTTGGTCGGCGAAATCTTGCCCCGGGTGATCCCGGTCAAGTCGGCGATCATGCATTCGACTTCTGTGATCTTGTGGTCTTTCAACCAATCGGTGAGCTGGTCGAGGTTGTTACTCATAAATGCCTCTTAGGCTGAGTTTCCTGACTCTTGTAAGTCAGGCGTTGTTTGACGCATGGGCGTCGCGTGATACAGATTGCCACTGCAATGGCCGCGCGCAACTACCCACTCGGGTAATGGCGCGGGTCAGCGAGAGCGTAGTGGAACGTGCAGAATCATGAGCAGAAGCCGACGCGTTGGTCGGGCTGCCAAGGTGAAACGGTTCTATATTGGAAAGAGAGCCAGTAAAGAGAATGTCGTGCAGACCGTCCAGAATATCGGACGGGGACAGCAGATTCACCGGGGAAGGAAGAGTCGACGCCACGCCGTTGGCAACGCTTGCCTTGGCGTGAACGCAACGATCGCCACTGATGGGATAAGCATGCAGACCGATCTGCCTTGAGCAGATGGCGACGCCGATTAACGGCAGGCGAGACATGAAGCACCCCGGTATTATTGCTGTTATGGGTTTGAATCGAGCTTAGCCTTGTTCATTTTTTTACACAACACCCCCGTAAAAAATACAACACGGCCCGCTCAAGCCCGCGGGCGCTAAAGCGCTCAAAGGCATAAAAACGCCCCAAACTGCCTCAAAAAAGCCCTACGAGCGCTTTTTTAGGGCAAAAAAGGCCTCGCTTGACTTCGGCATGCCGTTCGGGTTGACTGAAACCCGAAGAGATCAATGATTGATATTTTTAACAACAAAGGTGTTGCATCATGTCGGTACCCCCGCGTGCCGTTCAGCTTAACGAAGCGAACGCGTTCCTTAAGGAACATCCTGAGGTTCTGTACGTTGACCTTCTGATTGCGGATATGAATGGTGTGGTGCGCGGCAAGCGCATTGAACGCACCAGTCTCCACAAGGTTTACGAGAAAGGCATCAACCTGCCGGCCTCTCTATTTGCTCTGGATATCAATGGCTCGACGGTGGAAAGCACCGGCCTGGGCCTGGACATCGGCGATGCTGACCGAATCTGCTATCCAATCCCTGACACCCTGTGCAATGAACCCTGGCAGAAGCGCCCTACTGCGCAACTGCTGATGACCATGCACGAACTCGAAGGCCAGCCGTTCTTTGCCGACCCGCGAGAAGTGCTGGCCAATGTGGTTCGCAAGTTCGACGAGATGGGCCTGACCATCTGTGCCGCGTTCGAACTGGAGTTCTACCTGATCGACCAGGAGAACGTGAACGGTCGTCCGCAACCGCCACGCTCGCCGGTGTCCGGCAAACGCCCGCATTCGACTCAGGTGTACCTGATCGACGACCTCGACGAATACGTCGACTGCCTCCAGGACATTCTGGAAGGTGCGAAGGAGCAAGGCATTCCTGCCGATGCAATCGTCAAGGAAAGTGCCCCGGCGCAGTTCGAAGTGAACCTGCACCACGTGGCCGACCCGATCAAGGCCTGCGACTACGCGGTCCTGCTCAAGCGCCTGATCAAGAACATCGCCTACGACCATGAGATGGACACCACCTTCATGGCCAAGCCTTACCCAGGCCAGGCGGGTAATGGTCTGCACGTGCACATTTCGATTCTTGATAAAGAAGGCAAAAACATTTTTGCCAGCGAGGATCCCGAGCAGAACGCCGCACTGCGTCACGCGATCGGCGGTGTGCTCGAGACCCTACCGGCGCAGATGGCTTTCCTCTGCCCGAACGTCAACTCCTACCGTCGTTTCGGCGCACAGTTCTACGTGCCGAACTCGCCGTGCTGGGGCCTGGACAACCGTACCGTGGCGATCCGCGTTCCAACCGGTGCCGCCGATGCCGTGCGCATCGAACACCGTGTGGCCGGCGCCGACGCCAACCCGTATCTGCTGATGGCTTCGGTTCTGGCAGGCGTGCATCACGGCCTGACTAACAAGATCGAGCCGGGCGCTCCCGTGGAAGGCAACTCCTACGAGCAGAACGAGCAAAGCCTGCCGAACAATCTGCGCGATGCATTGCGTGAGCTGGACGACAGCGAAGTCATGGCCAAGTACATCGATCCGAAATACATCGATATCTTCGTGGCTTGTAAGGAAAGCGAGCTGGAGGAGTTTGAACACTCCATCTCCGACCTTGAGTACAACTGGTACCTGCATACCGTTTAAGCGGTTGCAGTAAAAAGAAACGCCGCAAGCCTTACAGCTTGCGGCGTTTTTTTATGGGTTCATTCAGTTGGACCGAGGCGACTGCTTCGCGAGCAAGCCCGCTCCACTGGATTTTCTGTGAACATAAAATTTGTGTTCGACACCAATCAAATGTGGGAGCGGGCTTGCTCGCGAAGGCGGCCGAGAAGACAACACACAACCCTGCTCGTACAATGCCCCCTGCCCCGCAGGAGGACTCCAATGACGCGCACCGCCACCGTTCGCAAACCCCGCGCCCGCAGCCAGGCCCGGATCGATTCGATACTCGATGCCGCCCGCACGCTGCTGGCTGCCGAAGGCGTGGCCAGTCTGTCGATCTACAGCGTCGCCGAGCGCGCGGAGATCCCGCCCTCCTCCGTCTACCATTTCTTCGCCAGCGTCCCTGCGCTGCTCGAAGCCCTGACGGCCGACGTCCACGCCGCGTTCCGCGCCTGCCTGCAAGCACCCATCGACCACAACGCCCTCAGCGGCTGGCGCGACCTGTCGCGAATCGTCGAGCAGCGCATGCTCGACATCTACGACGAAGATGCCGCTGCCCGTCAACTGATCCTCGCCCAGCACGGGCTGACCGAAGTCACCCAGGCCGACCGCCAGCACGACATCGAGCTTGGTGACCTGATGCACAAGCTGTTCGATCATCACTTCGAGCTGCCGAAGTTGCCGGGCGATGTCGATGTCTTTGCGCTGGCGATGGAGCTGGGGGATCGGGTGTACGCGCGTTCGGTGCAGCAGCATGGGCAGATCACGCCGCGCATGGCGGAGGAAGGCATGCGGGTGTTTGATGCGTATCTGGGGCTGTACTTGCCGCCGTATTTGCCCAAGCGCGTCATTCCAGCCTGATTTCTTTATTGGCTGTGCGGGCCTCTTCGCGAGCAAGCCCGCTCCCACATTCGACCCGTTTGTGCGCACTTTCTGTGTTCACTGAGGATTAAATGTGGGAGCGGGCTTGCTCGCGAAGGCCGCACCGCCGATGTCACTGACTACAACTTGGCGATCGACACCTCGGTGGATTTCACAAACGCAATCACTTCGCTGCCGACCACCAGTTCCAGCTCTTTCACTGAACGCGTGGTGATCACCGAAGTGACGATGCCGGAAGCGGTCTGAACGTCGATTTCCGACAGCACGTCGCCCAATACGATTTCCTTGATCGAGCCTTTGAACTGGTTACGAACGTTGATGGCTTTGATAGTCATGATGTTGATTCCTGTCGTTGGATAAGGCTTGAGTTATTGCGCCCAACGCAACTGCGTAGGCAAGGGTGAAACAGGTTCCGGCTCCGGCGGTTGGCCGGGCAGTGCGAGTACGCGATTGAGTACTTCGGTTTCCAGCGCCGCCAGCCGATGGGAGCCACGGACCCGAGGGCGTGGCAACTCAACGTGCAAGTCGAGGCCGACTTCGCCCTCTTCGATCAGGATCACCCGATCGGCAATCGCTACCGCTTCACTGACGTCGTGGGTCACCAGCAACACGGTGAAACCGTGCTTCTGCCAGAGCCGTTCGATCAGTTGCTGCATTTCAATTCGGGTCAGGGCATCCAGCGCGCCCAGCGGTTCGTCGAGCAACAGCAAGCGCGGTTGATGGATCAGCGCGCGGGCCAGGGCTACGCGTTGCTTCTGGCCACCGGACAGGGCCGCCGGCCATTCGTTGGCGCGATCCGCCAGGCCCACCGATTCCAAGGCTTCCAGCGCTTGAGGCCGCCAGTTGCCCTTGAGCCCGAGACCGACGTTGTCGATGACCTTTTTCCATGGCAGCAAACGCGCTTCCTGGAACATCAACCGGGTGTCTTCCCGAGCATCGCTCAGCGGCGCGGAGCCGGCGAGCAATTCACCGCCGGTGGGTTTGTCGAGACCGGCGAGCAAGCGCAGCAAGGTACTTTTGCCACAGCCACTGCGACCGACCACGGCAACAAACTGACCCGCCGGAATGTGCAGATCGATCTCACGCAAAACTTGCCGCGAACCAAAGGTCTTTTGCAGCTTGCGCACCACCAGCGGAATTCCGCGCAGCAGGCGTGGAGGTTGTTGAGCGGTCATGCGGCACCTCCTTTGGCAACCTGATACGCCGGATGCCAGCGCAGCCACACCCGTTCAAGTCCACGGGCCGCGAGGTCGGCGAGTTTGCCGAGCACCGCGTACATCAGGATCGCCAGCACCACCACGTCAGTCTGCAAGAATTCCCGGGCATTCATCGCCAGATAGCCAATGCCGGAGCTGGCGGAAATGGTTTCCGCGACGATCAGCGTCAGCCACATGAAGCCCAGTGCGAAACGCACGCCGACCAGAATCGAAGGCAACGCACCCGGCAGGATCACCTGACGAAACAGGCTGAAACCGGACAAGCCATAACTGCGCGACATTTCCACCAACGCCGGGTCGACATTGCGGATGCCGTGATAGGTGTTCAGGTAGATCGGGAACAACGTGCCCAGCGCCACCAGGAAAATCTTCGCCGACTCGTCGATGCCGAACCACAGGATCACCAGTGGAATCAGCGCCAGGTGCGGCACGTTACGGATCATCTGCACCGAACTGTCGAGCAGGCGTTCGCCCCATTTCGACAGCCCGGTGATGAAGCCCAACGCCAGGCCGATGCTGCCGCCGATGGTGAAGCCCAACGCGGCACGCCAGCCGCTGATCGCCAGGTGCGTCCAGATTTCACCGCTGCGCACCAGGCTCACGCCGGCCTCGATGACGGCGATGGGCGCCGGCAGAATCCGTGTCGACAACCAGCCCGCCGACACCGACAACTGCCACACCGCCAGCAGCAACACCGGCAACGCCCAGGGCGCGAGGGTGTGGATAATTCTCTTCATGGCGCGCCTCAGCTCTGGGACGCAGCTTTGGGAAGAATATCGTTGGCGACCATCTCGCCAAACGGACTGACGTAATTGGCGCCTTGGGGCAGCTGCGGACGTTCGATGTCGAGGTGCGGGAACAGCAATTCCGCAACCCGGTACGACTCTTCCAAGTGTGGATAACCGGAGAAGATGAAAGTATCGATGCCCAGGTCTGCGTATTCCTTCACGCGAGCAGCCACGGTCGGACCATCGCCCACCAGCGCCGTACCGGCACCGCCACGCACCAGGCCGACACCGGCCCACAGATTGGGGCTGACTTCCAGGTTGTCGCGGCTGCCGCCATGCAGCGCGGCCATGCGTTGCTGGCCGACCGAATCGAAGCGCGCCAGAGACGCCTGGGCGCGGGCGATGGTTTCGTCGTCGAGATGGGAGATCAGCCGATCCGCTGCTTGCCAGGCTTCGTCATTGGTTTCGCGCACGATCACATGCAAGCGAATGCCGAAGCGCACGGTACGACCGAGCTTCGCGGCTTTGGCACGCACTTGTTCAATCTTCTCGGCAACGGCGGCCGGCGGTTCGCCCCAGGTCAGGACCATTTCGACCTGCTCTGCCGCGAGGTCTTGCGCCGCTTCCGACGAGCCACCGAAGTACAGCGGCGGACGCGGTTGCTGGATCGGCGGATAGAGCAACTTGGCACCCTTCACGCTGATGTGTTGACCGTCGTAATCAACGGTTTCGCCTTCCAGCACGCGGCGCCAGATGCGGGTGAATTCCACCGAGGCTTGATAGCGTTCTTCGTGGGTCAGGAACAAACCGTCGCCGGCCAATTCTTCCGGATCACCGCCGGTCACCAGGTTGAACAGCGCACGGCCGCCGGACAGTCGATCCAGGGTCGCGGCCTGACGCGCGGCCACCGTCGGGGAAATGATCCCGGGGCGCAGCGCGACAAGGAATTTCAAACGCTGGGTCACCGGGATCAGCGATGCAGCGACCAACCACGAGTCTTCGCAGGAACGACCGGTGGGAATCAACACCCCGCCGAAGCCCAGGCGATCCGCCGCCTGGGCGATTTGTTGCAGGTAACCGTGGTCGACGGCGCGGGCGCCTTCGGCGGTGCCAAGGTAATGGCCGTCGCCGTGGGTAGGCAGGAACCAGAAAATGTTGAGGCTCATGGAGTGGTCTCCTTGGGGAATCGAATTACTGCGCTTTGGCAACGGCTGCCGGTGGCGTCCAGATCACGTCTTTGATGCTCAGCTGTTTCGGGATCAGCTTGAGCTGGTAGAAGCTGTCGGCGATTTTCTGTTGGGCGGCGACCACTTCAGGCGTTAGAAACAGCGCGCCGTAGCCTTGGCGTTTCACCGACGTCAGGGTGATGTCCGCTGGCAGGCCGAGCAGTGGCGAAACCTGTTTGGTCACGTCTTCAGGATTGGCTTTGGACCACTCGCCGACGGCGCGCACTTCTTCCACGAGGGTCTTGATCACCTCAGGATTTTTCTGTGCGTAAGGCTTGGTCGCGAGGTAGAACTGGTGGTTGTCGACGATGCCCTGCCCGTCGCGCAGAGTGCGCGCTTGCAGTTGCTGTTCGGCGGCAGCCTGGTACGGGTCCCAGATGACCCAGGCATCGACGCTGCCACGTTCGAACGCGGCGCGGGCATCGGCCGGCGGCAGGAAGACGGTCTGAATGTCGGTGTATTTGAGGCCGGCGTCTTCCAGTGCGCGCACCAGCAAGTAGTGAACGTTGGAGCCTTTGTTCAGGACGACTTTTTTGCCCTTGAGGTCCTGCACCGATTTGATCGGCGAGTCCTTCGGCACCAGGATCGCTTCGCTGTGCGGCGCTGGCGGTTCGTAGGCGACGTAGAGCAAATCGGCGCCGGCGGCTTGAGCGAATACCGGCGGGGTTTCGCCAGTGACACCGAAGTCGATGGAGCCGACGTTCAGGCCTTCGAGCAGCTGCGGGCCGCCGGGGAATTCAGTCCATTGCACATCCACGCCTTGAGCGGCGAGGCGTTTCTCGAGGGTGCCTTTGGCTTTGAGCAACACCAGGGTGCCGTATTTCTGATAACCGATTCGCAGAGTCTCGGCTTGAGCTTGAGTAATGGCGCCGAAGGTGACAGCCGCTGCAAACAGAGCGACCAGACCACGACGCAAAATGACAGTGCGCATGGCGCTCTCCTTTTTGCAGTTGGGTTTTGGCTGCACCTGCTTGGCCGTTGGCGGCTGAGTAAGGTGGAGTAAAGCTAATTCGGGTGAGGCTTAAATGCTCCAGCGAGCACTCAACAAACGTTCATTCAACAGGTTTGGATCGAGCGGCTTGGGCCGTCGAGCCATGGCGCTGAAAAACAGCTCCAGCGATTCATTCAGTCGTTGTTCCAGCTCCGGCGCCAACTGCGCCTGGGCACTGCCTTCGCCGTAAGCGATCTGGCTGTCTACCGCGAAAATCCCATGCAACATCTCTTGGGCTTTCAGCGCCGACAGCACCGGCTTGAGCGCGTAATCCACCGCCAGCATGTGCGCGATGCTGCCGCCAGTAGCCATGGGCAGAACCACCTTGTGGTCCAACGCGCGCTCGGGCAGCAGGTCCAGCACGGTTTTCAGCGCACCGGAGAACGACGCCTTGTAGACCGGGGTGGCGATCAGCAGGCCGTCGGCGTTTTCAATCTGTTGCAGCAGGTCAATCACCTTCGGGCTGTCGAAGCGTGCGTGCAGCAAGTCTTCGGCCGGGAAGTCCCGCACCTGGTAACTCACCACTTCCACACCTTGCGCTTGCAACCAGCGTTGGGAGCGCTCCAGCAGCACCCCGGAACGGGAGCGTTGGCTGGGACTTCCACCGAGTGAGACGACCAGCATTCAGATGATTCCTTGAACGGTGTTGGCGATTCGCGGTTTGCGATCTCGCTTTGATGGAAGTGACCTTAACAGGTGATTGTTATATCCATAAATCATATTTATTCATTTGGTTATTCTTTGTAGATCTATACGAAAAGCCTTTTTCCAGACAAAAAAAAGGCCGTAGAAACGGCCTGAAATCCCCTGCTTTATGGAATTTGCATCGCTCTCCTGTAGGAGCGAGGCTTGCCCGCGAAGGCAACGCCACAGCCACTATCATTGTTGGATGTGATGGCCTCTTCGCGGGCAAGCCTCGCTCCTACAGGGAACAGTTTTCACTCAACGGTTGGGCTGAGGCGTCAGGCGCAGGTACGGCTTCACCGCGCGATAACCCTTGGGAAAGCGTTTCTTGATTTCGTCTTCGTCCTTGAGCGACGGCACGATCACCACTTCATCGCCGTCCTGCCAGTTGGCCGGGGTGGCCACCTTGTAGTTGTCGGTGAGTTGCAGCGAGTCGATCACCCGCAGGATCTCGTGAAAATTACGACCGGTACTCGCCGGGTAAGTGATGGTCAGCCGAACCTTTTTGTTCGGGTCGATCACGAATAGCGAGCGCACGGTCAGGGTGTCATTGGCGTTCGGGTGAATCAGGTCGTAGAGGTCCGAGACCTTGCGATCGGCATCCGCCAGGATCGGGAAATTGACGACCGCGTTCTGGGTTTCATTGATGTCTTCGATCCACTTGTGGTGCGAGTCCACCGGGTCGACGGACAGGGCGATGGCTTTCACACCGCGATTGGCGAATTCATCCTTGAGCTTTGCGGTGAAGCCCAGTTCGGTGGTGCACACCGGCGTGAAGTCTGCCGGATGGGAAAACAGCACGCCCCAGCTATCGCCCAGCCATTCGTGGAAACGGATGGTGCCGGCGCTGGAATCCTGTTCGAAGTCGGGGGCGATATCGCCCAGTCTGAGGCTCATGGTGCTGCTCCTGATGAGTGCTTGTTGAGCTCAACTGTGCCTGCGTTCCTTATAGATTAAAAAGAATAAATATCGATTTGTTTAGATCATAAGTGAATATTAAATATCTGTTCACTGGACCTGCGAGCCCATCACGACGAACATCGCCGACAAGGTTCGAGAAGGCCTTGAGTTGCTGCAAAGAGGGAAATGTTCAAGGCGGGATTACGGGGGTGACTCCGCCTTGAAAACGCAAAAGCCCCGCCCGGCGAGATGCCGGGCGGGGCTTTTTTTACCTCGGTTACGCGAGCGCTATTACAACAGCGGGATCGAGTAGCTGAGGATCAGGCGGTTTTCGTCCTGGGAGCGAACGCCCGGGATGTTGGTGCGCCAGGTAGCGTTCTTCCACATGAAGCCAACGTTCTTCAACGGGCCTTCCGGTACGACGTAACCGACAGTCAGGTCGCGTTCCCACTCGGAAGCGTTGTTAGCCACTTGTGCGCCACGGGTGCCAACGGTATCGATGTCATCACCACGCAGGTAAACCATGCCTGCGGTCAGGCCTGGAACGCCGACTTTGGCGAAGTCAAACGAGTAGCGTGCTTGCCAGGTGCGTTCGCCGGCACGGCCGAACTTCTGGATTTGCATGTCGGTGATGGTGTAGTTCGACGAACCGTCGCCCTGGTTCAGCCAAGGGAAGTCGCTGCTGCCATTGCTGACCTGATAACCGCCGCCGAAGGTGTGACCGGCAACGGTGTACAGGAACAGGCCGCTGTACAGATTGTTGTCGACCTGGCCTTTACCGCTTGGCACGCCACTGTAGTTACCGTTGCTGAAGTAAGCAGCGGTGTTGGAGTTGGCACCGTCATCCGAGCTGTTGAAATAACGCAGGTCAGATTTGAGAACGCCCGGGCCGATAGCCCAGTTGTGAACCAGACCCAGGAAGTGCTGCTTGTAGAAGTCTTCCAGGTTGCCGTAGTAGTACTGGGCAGTCAGGTCTTTGGTGATTTTGTAGTCACCACCGGCGTAGATGAACTTGTTGCTGTTGGCGATACGAGGGTTTGCACCACCGATCGACAGTTGCTCGTTGTTGCTGGAGTTACGACCTTTCACGTGTTCGATCTGACCACCGACCAGAGTCAGGTCCTTGATCTCGCCGGAAGTGATCTGGCCACCCTGCCATGTTTGTGGCAACAGACGACCGTCGTTGGTGACGATGACCGGGTTTTTTGGCTGCAGAGTACCCAGCTTCAATTCAGTCTGGGAGATCTTGGCTTTTGCAGTCAGGCCCAGGCTGGAGAAGTTATCAACCGCTTCGCCGTTCGATTTGCTTGGGAACACAGTGCCGCCATAAGCCGCGCCGTTGGCTGCACCATTGGTGCCGCCGCCCGAATCCAGACGCACGCCCAGCAGGCCGATGGCATCGATACCGAAGCCGACAGTGCCTTGGGTGTAACCGGAGATGAAGCGCAGATCGAAGCCTTGGCCCCATTCTTCGTTCTTGTTCGCGCCCGGACCATCACGGTTATCGGTGTTGATGTAGAAGTTACGCAGACCCAGAGTGGCCTTGCTGTCTTCGATGAAACCGGCGGCGCTTGCCTGCTGCGCCAAAACCCCTACGGCCACAGCCAGGGCCAAGGTGGACTTGTTCATTTGTTTCGCTCCTATCGTTTCTAATTCTTGTGTTCCTGGTCCTGGGTCGAATGCCCTGGATCCTAAGACGCGCAATTTTTGCCGAACTCTCTAGCCCGGTCGTTTTGGCCGCGCAGGATACATCGTCATAAAGCCAAAAAGAATTGTGGGATTCTTTTTCATAGCGATACGGAATATGCCTGGGCAGCACAGATCCGAGGTATCGGCTAAAAAGCCGATTCCTTAACCTGTTCTTCTAACGGGGGATTATTTTGCTTAACGCCGGGCTCCGTGCTGAGTACCGGACGGGGCCTACTTTAGGCGCTGGCAAAAAAAACTAAAAAGAATAAAAAATAATCAATACTGTTGTTTTTGGAATATATAGAGACAAAAAAAAAGCCTCGCCTGCCGGCAAGGCTTTTTCTGACGACTTGTTACATGAAGCTGTAAGTGTAGTTGAAGATCAGACGGGTCTGATCCTGATCAAGGGTGCTGGTGTTGCCGCGATACATACCGTGACGCAGCGTCGTGCCAAACCCTTTAAGCGGACCCGTTTGAATCACGTAATCCACACGCAGGTCGGTTTCGCGCTCGTTCAGGTCCTTACCCACACCGCTGGTGGCCTTGATGTCCTGACCATACAAGTAAGCAGCCGAAGCTTTCAAGCCTGGCACACCCAACGAAGCGAAGTCATAGGAATACTGGCCATACGAGGTATTTTCACCGGCACGGATAAAGCTGCCGACCGTGGCGTCGGTGAACGAGTAGAAGCTGGCGCCGCCAGCACCTTCGTTGCGCCCTCTGCCATCAACCACGTTGCCCTGGTTCAGGAAAACGAAGCCGCCGTCATCGCTGACACGCTGATGCCCGAGCAGAAACGCGCTGCCACCCAGGGTATAGGTGAATGTGGCGCTCCAGGTCTTGTTATCGACCACGCCCCTTTCCTTGGCGTAGCCGCTGTTGTTGTTGAACTGGTAGCCGGCGTCGCCGTTCTTGCCGTCGGAGCTGCTGTCGAAGTAACGAAGATCGGTCTTGAACGACTGGTTCGGAGCGATCGGGTAGACGTGCACCAGGCCGAGGAAATTCTGCTTGTAGTAGTTTTCCAGGTTCGCGTAGTAGTACTGCAGCGTCAGCTCTTTGGTGACCGCCCAGTCAACACCGGCGTAGCGGAACTGGTTACTGTCCTCAGTGCCACCCGCCACGGCCAGGCCAGTGCTGTTGGAGGATGCACGACCTGTCGCGTGTTCCAACTGACCTACGTTAAAGGTGAAGTTGTCGATTTCCTTCGAGGTGATGGTGCCACCTTCAAAGGTCTGTGGCAGCACGCGGCTATCGTTCGCAATCAGGATCGGCATGTTTGGTTGCAGAGCGCCACCGTAGTGGGCCTCTGTCTTCGAGAATCGTGCCTTGACGTTGCCCGCCGCACGGGTCCACGAGCTCTCTGCCGAACCATCGGAGTCGCTAGGGCTGAAGGAGTTATTGTCCGGGTGATGGCCCTTGCCACCGTCCAGATGGATACCGACCATTGCCTGGGCGTCGATACCGAAACCTACGACACCTTGAGTGAAGCCCGACTTGTAATCGAACTTCAGGCCCTCGGCAGCCTCTCGCTGCCGGTTAGCAGGAGTCTTGGCACCTTCGCGGTTGTCGGCGTCGTAGTAAAAGGTACGAGAACTAACAGAAGCCTTGCTGTCTTCGATGAAACCCGCGGCGCCTGCCTGCTGCGCCAAAACCCCAACAGCCACGGCCAAAGCCAAGGTGGACTTGTACATTGCTTCGCTCCTATCGTTTCTAATTCTTGTGTTCCTGGTCCGGGGTCAATTGCCTCGGATCCTAAGATGCGCGATTAGCGCCAGACCGTGACCCACAAGTCAATCGTAACTATGTGTGTCTACGACCATGGTCTAATCCCCGGTTTTTTGGTCCTTGCGGGGTCATGAGTTCGTCATAAACCCAAAAAGAATTGTTCAGTTCTTTTTTCATACCTTTTAGGAATTTAGCTCAGGTCCATTTGCCGTCCCGTGCCAGAGCGGCTGGCTCATAAGCTAATTCCTAAAAGGTATTTGCTAGCCTTTTTTTAGATCGATTAGCTTTGACGCAATTCGGAAACAAACCCCACCGGAATGCGATGCCATGACGACCAAACGCGCACTATCCAGACCAATTGTTACAGTTTGTGTATCGGTTTTATTTTCCCTCAGCGCGCAAGCGGCGAACCTCACGGTCGGTTATCAAACCGGCATCGATCCGAGCAAAGTCCCTCAGGCTGACGGCGTTTACGAAAAGACCATCGGCGAGAAAATCGACTGGCGTCGTTTCAACAGCGGCCCGGAAGTGGTGACGGCCATTGCCTCCGGCGACGTGCAGATCGGCAACCTCGGCTCAAGCCCGCTGGCAGCCGCCGCTTCGCGCAATCTGCCGATCGTGGCGTTCATTGTTTCCGCCCAGATCAACGCCGCCGAAGCGCTGGTAGTGCGTAACGGCAGCGGCATCAATAAACCGGAAGATCTGATCGGCAAGACGATCGCCACCCCCTTCGTTTCAACCTCCCACTACAGCTTGCTCGGCGCGCTGAAGCACTGGGGCCTGGACGCCTCGAAAGTCAAAGTGGTGAACCTGCAACCGGCGGAAATCGCTGCTGCCTGGAAGCGCGGCGACATCGATGGCGCGTTTGTCTGGTCGCCGGCACTGGGGGAAATACGCAAGACGGGCAAGACCTTGACCGACGCCGCACAAGTGGGTCAGTGGGGCGCTCCGACGTTCGAGGTATGGGTGGCGCGTAAGGATTACGCGGAGAAGCATCCAGACGTGGTGGCGAAATTCGCCAAGGTCACTTTGGACTCGTTCGCTGACTATGCTGCGCATAAAGACAGCTGGACGGCGGACTCGGTGCCGGTGCAGAAAATCGCCAAATTGACCGGTGCCAATGCCGCTGACGTGCCCGAATTACTGGCCGGTTCCGCGTTCCCGGATGCCAAGGCCCAACAGACCACCGCGCTGCTGGACGGCGGCACGGCCAAGGCGATTGGCGAGACGGCGAAGTTCTTGAAGGAGCAAGGGAAGGTAGAGACAGTGCTGCCGGATTATTCGCCGTATGTCAGCGCGAAATTCGTACAGCAGTAACACTCAAAACCCCTGTAGGAGCTGTCGAGTGAAACGAGGCTGCGATCTTTTGATCTTGCTTTTTTAAGGATCAAGATCAAAAGATCGCAGCCTCGTTTCACTCGACAGCTCCTACACAGCTTCTGCAGGAAGCACTCCGCTTACAGAGCTTTTTCGAAGATCTTCGAATTACGCTGATAGTTGTACAGCGACGCTCGCGCCGATGGCAGGCGTTCAACGCTGCTCGGTACGAACCCACGCTCGCGGAACCAGTGAGCGGTCCGGGTCGTCAGCACGAACAAGGTTTTCAGGCCCTGCGCCTTGGCGCGGGTCTCGATGCGCTCCAGCAGCTCGTCACCGCGACCGCCATGGCGATACTCCGGATTCACCGCCAGACAGGCCAGCTCGCCAGCGTCCGAATCGGCAATCTGATACAGCGCCGCACAGGCGATGATCATGCCTTCGCGCTCAACCACGCTGAACTGCTCGATCTCACGCTCCAATACCTCGCGGGAACGACGCACCAGAATGCCCTGCTCTTCCAGCGGGCTGATCAAGTCCAGCAAACCACCGACGTCTTCAATGGCCGCTTCGCGCACGATCTCGAATTGTTCCTGGGCCACCAGCGTACCGCCACCGTCACGGGTGAACAGTTCGGTCAGCAGCGCGCCGTCTTCGGCGTAGCTGACGATATGGCTGCGCGCCACGCCGCCCCGGCAGGCTTCAGCCGCCGCATCCAGCAGTTCCGCCTGATAGTTGCTGCCCAGACGCTGCAGATGCGCCGGCACTTGTTGCGGACGCAGCTCACGCACCAGTCGACCGTTTTCATCGATCAAGCCCAGGTCCGCGCCGAACAGCAGCAGTTTGTCCGCGCCCAAGTCGATGGCCGCGCGCGTGGCGACGTCTTCGCAGGCGAGGTTGAAGATCTCACCGGTCGGCGAGTAACCCAACGGCGACAGCAGCACGATGGAGCGCTCGTCCAGCAGGCGATTGATGCCTTTGCGGTCGACCCGGCGCACTTCGCCGGTGTGGTGATAATCGACGCCTTCCAGCACGCCGATCGGCCGTGCCGTCACCAGGTTGCCGCCGGCAACACGCAGGCGCGAGCCCTGCATTGGCGACGAGGCCATGTCCATCGACAACCGCGCTTCGATGGCGATGCGCAGTTGGCCGACCGCATCGATCACACACTCCAGGGTCGCGGCATCGGTGATGCGCATGCCGTGGTGGTAATGCGGGGTCAGGCCGCGCGCCGCGAGGCGGGTTTCGATTTGCGGACGGGAACCGTGAACCAGCACCAGCCGCACGCCGAGGCTGTGCAACAGCACCAGGTCGTGGACGATATTGCCGAAATTCGGGTGCTCAACGCCGTCGCCGGGCAGCATGACGACAAAGGTGCAATCGCGGTGGGCATTGATGTACGGCGAAGCGTGACGAAGCCAATTAACGTATTCGGGCATGAACCTGGGCCTGTAATAAATAGCAGCCAAAAAATGGGCGAAACTGAAAACGCACAGCGGGCTGATGGTTATCGTCGGAACAGGCTTGGCGACACGCGCGCTCTCCTCATGAATACGGGTTGGGACACTGACGATTTAAACCGTTTAGTCAGCCAATACACAGAACCTGTGGGAGCGGGCTTGCTCGCGAAAGCGGTCTTACATTCAACATCAATGTTGACTGATCTGGCCTCATCGCGAGCAAGCCCGCTCCCACAGGGTTCTGCGTCTTAACCGACTGGCATTGGCGGTTTGGCCGGTGTCAGGCAGTAATGTTCAATCAATTGTCGTAATAGATGCACGGTAGGCTGCAAACGTGACATTTCGAGGTATTCCCCCGGTTGGTGCGCACAGGCGATATCGCCCGGGCCCAGCACCAGTGTTTCGCAGCCAAGACGCTGAAGATAAGGCGCTTCGGTGCCGAACGCCACTGCTTCGGCAAGATGCCCGGTCAGCTTTTCAGCAACCCGGACCAGTTCGGCGTCCTCGTCTTGCTCGAACGGCGGCACTTCGGGGAACAGCGGCGCGTAATTGATCTTCACCTGATGGCGTTCGGCAACCGGCTTGAGCCTCTGCAGAATCTCGGCACGCAGCGCCTTGGGGTCCATGCCCGGCAACGGCCGCAAGTCGAACTCCAGCGAACATTGGCCGCAGATGCGGTTGGGGTTGTCGCCGCCATGGATGCAGCCGAAGTTCATGGTCGGCGTCGGCACACCAAACTGTGGATTGCGGAATTCGCGCTGCCACAACAGGCGCAGGCCACGCAGTTCGCCGATGGCATCGTGCATGGCTTCGAGGGCGCTGTGGCCCAGGCGTGGGTCCGAGGAATGGCCGCTCTGCCCGAGGATGTCGATGCGCTCCATCATGATGCCTTTGTGCATGCGGATCGGCTTCAGCCCGGTCGGTTCGCCAATCACTGCCGCACGCCCCAGCGGTCGGCCGGCTTCTGCCAGAGCACGAGCACCGGACATCGAGCTTTCTTCATCGCAGGTGGCGAGGATCAGCAGCGGCTGTTTGAACGGCTGATCCAGCAACGGAATCACCGCTTCGATGGCCAGGGCGAAAAAGCCTTTCATGTCGCAACTGCCCAGGCCCACCCAGCGGCCATCGACTTCGGTCAGTTTCAGCGGATCGGTCTGCCACAGCGCCTCATCGAACGGCACCGTATCGCTATGACCGGCCAGAACCAGGCCACCGGGGCCGGAACCGAAACTGGCGAGCAAGTTGAACTTGCCGGGGCTGACCTGCTGGATGTCGCAGGAAAAACCCAGATCACCGAGCCACGTCGCCAGCAAGTCGATGACCGGACGATTGGATTGATCAAGGCTGGGCTGGGTGCAGCTGACCGATGGCGCGGCAATCAGCGCAGCGAACTGATCTTTCATGGACGGCAAAGGCATCGCTGACTCCCACTCGCGAATTGAAGACCATCATAGAACCATCTGGCGACAGGAATAAACCGCTGCGGCGCGTAGAGTCGGCCAGTCCTGTACACTGCACGACCTTGGCAGCCACACATTCCCCCCGGCTGCGCTCCCGATCTTGGATTTTCCGGCCATGCAGAAAGAAACCGAAATCAAACTCCGCGTCAGCCGCGAAACCCTCGCTGCCCTGCGCGAGCACCCGCTCCTGAAAAAACGCAACAAAAGTGGCTGGGAACGCCGTGAGTTGATGAACCAATACTTCGACACGCCTGAGCGCGACCTGGCCCGCGCCAAGGTTGCCCTGCGCCTGCGCAAGGATGGCGAAGAAGTGATTCAAACGCTGAAGACCCGCGGCCAGAGCGTCGCCGGTCTGTCCGAGCGTAACGAATACGACTGGAACCTGCCCAAAGCCAAGCTCGACGTGAAAAAACTCGACGGCGAATGCTGGCCAGAAGAATTGGCCGAGCTGGACAAGAAGACCCTGAAACCGATCTTCACCACCGATTTCGTTCGCGAACGCGCCGAAATCGCCTGGGGCCGTGGCAAGACCAAAGTGGTCATCGAAGCCGCGCTGGACCTGGGCCACGTGGTGGTCGGCAAGCAGAAAGAAGAAATCTGCGAGCTGGAACTGGAACTGCGCGAAGGCGAGCCGGCTGCCCTGCTGGAACTGGCCGCCGAACTGGCCGCGACCCTGGCCCTGATGCCGTGTGACATCAGCAAGGCCGAGCGTGGTTATCGTTTGTACGACGCCAACAGCTATTCGTTGAGCCTGCCGGCGCCACAAATCACCGCTGAGACGCCGCTGGATGACGCATTCGCCGCGCTGAGCTGGCATTTGCTGAGCAGCAGCCAGCGTCTGGCCGAGCAGTATCGCTTCAACGGCCACTGGCGCCTGTTGCTGGACTGGGTCGAGAACCTCGCTGAGTTGCGCGCCTTGCTCAGTAGCCTGGGTCAAGCCGCACCGCGTCAGTCGACTCACGATCTGCGCGTCGCACTGGATGCCTTGCTCGAAGACTGGCGTCCGCTGGTGCAAGCCGGTATCGACGACGAAGACGTACGCAAAGCCGCGCCGGAGCAGTTCCTCGAAGAACTGGAAGACCCGCGTTGGGGCTTGTTCTCGCTGAACACTTCCCGTTGGTTGCTGGCCCGCACCTGGGCGGCTGATCGCAACGTTCGTGGCAATCGCCAGGGCGCTGCGCAGTTGGGTAGTTGGTTGCCGCGTTTGCTGGGTGAAGAAGCGACGTCCCTGCAATTGCAGCGTTATCAGCAACAGCCGGAAGATTTGGCCGAGCAACTGCCGCGCATCGAGCGCATCCAGGCCTGGCTGCACCATGCCCGTGGCGTGCTGGACATCCCGGAAATGGATCGCCTGTACGGCGAGCTGAAGCAACTGGCGCAATTGGCTAACGAACCGATCACCGATGAATCGCTGGATGCGCGCAAGCAGCAGGCGATTGCGGTTTATCAGAATCGTGCCTGGAAAATGCTGCTGCGTATGTGATGACGCCTTCGCGGGCAAGCCTCGCTCCTACAGGTTTTATGCAATCCCTGTAGGAGCGAGGCTTGCCCGCGAAGAGGCCCGCACATTCACCGTATACCCTAGACCGGCAAACTCGTCGTCGACTTGATCTCCGACAACGCCACAATCGAGTTCACTTCCTGAATCCCCGGCACCATCGACAGCTTCTCAAAGAAAAACCGCTCATACGCCTCGATGTCCGCCGTAACAATCCGCAGCAAGAAATCCACTGACCCCATCAACACATAACATTCCAGTACTTCGGGAAAACCACGAATCGCCTCGGTGAATTCGGTGAAGTTCGAGCGCCCGTGCGCGTTGAGTTTGATCTCGGCAAAGATCTGCGTGTTAAGGCCAATCTTCTTCCGGTCAAGCAACGTCACCTGCCCCCGAATAATCCCCTCCTCCTTCATTCGCTGAATCCGTCGCCAGCATGGCGATTGGGACAGCCCCACCTGCTCGGCGATCTGCGCGCTGGAGAGCGAAGAGTCTTCTTGAAGCAACGCGAGAATCTTGCGGTCGTAGCCATCCAGCTCGTTGTGCATAAATAAACCCGTGATTAATAACCAACCGAATCAAACAATTCGAAAAACAGCCAATAAGCCCAATCATAGATAAGAAATGCCCCGCACCGAATGTAAAAATTTCTCCATTGATTTGGAGACCGACCATGCCGCACCTGGAAGCCGTGAACACCTCGCCCACCCGCGCCGATGTCTGGAGCGCCGGCAACGCGCACTGCCGCGTTCATTACCAACTGCTGGCCGAAGCAGAGCCGGACCTGCTGTGCCGGGCGCTCAACTTTTTCGCTTTACAGTTACTGACGCCGCAACGGGTCAATGCGCAGCGGATGGACGATTTGATGTCGATCGACATCGTCATGGAAGGGCTGAGCTGGCATCGCGCCGAAGTGATTGCGGACAAATTACGTAACCTGATCAGCGTGTGCTCGGTCGAGCTGCAAGCCGCTGATTCGGCATGGAATGAGCCGGCTCAGGCGGCTGGCTGACAAACCTCGACACGGCTTCGTCGGGTAGTGGCCCAACGGTCGGCGGGTCCGCGACTATCCTTTGCGAACTGTTGTTCATAAGGAGCCCGCATGTCCGTTCAACTTGCCATTCAGGACCGCTGGCTGGATCTCAATGATTTGCTGCGTGAACTGGTCGCCCAAGGCTTTATCAGCCAGGACTCGGCCGAACACGCGCTCAATGCCCGCCGCCGGCATGCCGCCAATGGCCAGATGCATCCCCTGGAGTTCATCGCCAGCCAGCACCTGGACGACCTCAGCCGTCCGGGCAAACACCTCGACCTGGAAAGCCTGACCCTGTGGCTGTCACAACAGGCCGGTCAGCCTTACTTGCGCATCGATCCGCTGAAAATCAACGTCGCGGCCATCACCCCGCTGATGTCCTACGCCTTCGCCCAGCGCCACAAGATCCTGGCGGTGTCCATCGACCGCGACGCGGTGACCGTGGCCAGCGCCCAGCCTTACGTCAACGGCTGGGAAGCTGACCTGACCCACGTGTTGAAGCTGCCAATCAAACGCGTAGTGGCCAACCCGGTGGACATTCAGCGCTTCAGCGTCGAGTTTTTCCGCCTGGCCAAATCGGTCAGCGGTGCGACCAATGCCGATCAGCAAACCAGCTCCCTGGGCAACTTCGAGCAACTGCTCAACCTCGGCGCCAGCGACCAGGAACCGGACGCCAACGACGCGCACATCGTCAACATCGTCGACTGGTTGTTCCAGTACGCCTTCCAGCAGCGCGCCAGTGATATCCACATCGAACCCCGACGCGAGCAAGGCACAGTGCGCTTTCGCATCGACGGCGTGCTGCACAACGTCTATCAATTCCCGCCGCAAGTGACGATGGCCATCGTCAGCCGCCTGAAAAGCCTCGGGCGGATGAACGTCGCGGAAAAACGCAAACCCCAGGACGGCCGGGTAAAGACCAAGACCCCGGACGGCGGCGAAGTCGAGTTGCGGCTGTCGACCTTGCCGACGGCGTTCGGCGAAAAAATGGTCATGCGGATCTTCGACCCGGAAGTACTGCTCAAGGACTTCGACCAGCTGGGTTTCTCCGCCGAAGACCTGCGCCGCTGGCAGGACATGACCCGCCAGCCCAACGGCATCATTCTGGTGACAGGGCCGACCGGTTCCGGCAAAACCACCACGCTGTACACCACGCTCAAGAAACTGGCGACGCCGGAGGTCAACCTCTGCACCATCGAAGACCCGATTGAAATGGTCGAACCGGCGTTCAACCAGATGCAGGTCCAGCACAACATCGACCTGACTTTCGCCGCCGGCGTGCGCGCGCTGATGCGACAGGATCCGGACATCATCATGATCGGCGAGATCCGCGACCTCGAAACCGCCGAAATGGCGATTCAGGCTGCGCTCACCGGTCACTTGGTGCTATCGACGCTGCACACCAACGATGCGCCCAGCGCCATCAGCCGCCTGCTGGAACTCGGCGTGCCGCATTACCTGATCAAGGCCACGGTGCTCGGCGTCATGGCCCAGCGCCTCGTCCGGACTTTGTGCCCGCACTGCAAGGCACCGCTGACGTTGGGTGAAGAAGACTGGCAAACCCTGACCAAACCCTGGCAAGCGCCGCTGCCCACCAATGCCCAGCGCGCCATCGGTTGCCTGGAATGTCGCGACACCGGCTATCGCGGCCGCGCCGGGGTCTACGAAATCATGCAGCTGACGGATGGGGTCAAAGCACTGATCAACCCCGACACCGATTTGCTCGCGGTGCGGCGTCAGGCGTTCAAGGAAGGCATGCGCAGTTTGCGGTTGTCGGGGGCGCAGAAAGTGGCCGCCGGGTTGACGACGATCGAGGAGGTATTGCGAGTAACGCCGCAGAGCGAACAAAAGTAGGCGCGGCCGTCATGGAACTGGATTGGGGAAATGGCGATCCAACCCCGTAGTTAACCAGTGGAGTCACCCATCATGCGTCTCAAACTTGCTGTCGCTACCATCGCCTTGTTGTCCCTTCCAGTCGGTTCGGCGATGGCCGATAGCTTTTGGCGTAACGTCATTTCGTCCGGTGCGACCACCGGTTCGACCTACCTGACCTTCAAGGATCACAAGCTGATCGTTGCCGCGCAGGACGATGCCGGCAGCTTCGTCGCCAGTGACGGCGGCATTCGCGGCCCTTACCTGGAAGCAGCAATGCAGAAAGTCCGCGCCGACAATCCGGGCCTGCAGGCGACGGACATGGAACTGGCGAATGCGATCCTGGCGAAGAACGCCGTGGCTTCGGAGTAAGCATTTCAGCCGAACAAAAAATGCCGCTCACATGAGCGGTATTTTTTCGCCCAACACAAAACCCCTGTAGGAGCGAGGCTTGCCCGCGAAAGCGATTTAACACTCAACATTTACGTCAACTGACACACTGCTTTCGCGGGCAAGCCTCGCTCCTACAGGGGTCGGTATTATTAGCGGTAATCGTCGACCGGCACGCAGGCGCAGAACAGGTTCCGGTCGCCATAGACGTTATCCACCCGATTCACCACCGGCCAATACTTGTGCGCCTTGGTGTGCGCATCCGGCGTCACTGCTTGCTCGATGCTGTAAGGCCGTTCCCAAATCCCGGTGATGTCGGCCAGGGTATGCGGCGCTCGCTTCAGCGGGTTGTCCTCAGCTGGCCAGTTACCGTTCTGCACCTCGGTGATTTCCGCGCGAATGCTCAGCATTGCGCCGATAAACCGGTCCAGCTCGGCCTTTGACTCACTCTCGGTCGGCTCGACCATCAGCGTACCCGGCACCGGGAATGACATGGTCGGCGCATGGAAACCGTAATCCATCAGGCGCTTGGCCACGTCTTCTTCACTGATCCCGGTCAGCGCCTTGAGTGGTCGCAAATCCAGAATGCATTCGTGCGCTACCCGCTCGTTGCGCCCGGTATAGAGCACGGGGAACGCCCCGGATAAATGCTGCGCGAGGTAATTAGCGGCGAGGATCGCCACCTCGCTGGCATCCGCCAATTGCGGCCCCATCATCGCGATGTACATCCAGCTGATTGGCAAAATACTCGCGCTGCCCCAAGGCGCCGCACTGACTGCGCCGTTTTGTGCCAGCGGTCCTTCAATCGGCATCACCGGATGATTGGCGACGAACGGCGCCAAGTGCGCACGCACACCAATCGGGCCCATGCCCGGCCCTCCGCCGCCATGGGGAATGCAGAAGGTCTTGTGCAGGTTCATGTGGGACACGTCGGCGCCAATATCCGCCGGCCGCGCCAATCCGACTTGCGCGTTGAGGTTGGCGCCATCCATGTACACCTGGCCGCCGTGGCTGTGGATAACTTCACAGATTTCGCTGATGCCTTCTTCATACACGCCGTGAGTCGACGGATACGTCGCCATCAGACACGCGAGTTTGTCGCCCGCGTCCGCAGCCTTGCCTTTGAGGTCATCCAGATCGACGTTGCCCGCCTCATCGCACTCGACGATCACCACGCGCATCCCGGCCATCTGCGCCGAGGCCGGGTTGGTGCCGTGGGCCGAGGACGGGATCAGGCAGATGTCTCGCGCCCCTTCATGACGGCTCTCGTGGTATTTGCGGATCGCCAGCAACCCGGCGTACTCGCCTTGCGCGCCGGAGTTGGGTTGCATGCAGATCGCGTCAAAACCGGTAATCGCGCAGAGCCAGCGCTCCAGCTCCTCGATCATCAGTGAATAACCCACCGCCTGCTCTTTTGGCACAAACGGGTGCAGATGGGCGAATTGCGGCCAGGTAATGGGGATCATCTCGCTGGTGGCATTGAGTTTCATGGTGCAGGAGCCCAGCGGGATCATCGATTGATTGAGCGCCAGGTCCTTGTTTTCCAGTTGCTTGAGGTAGCGCAGCATCTCGGTTTCGCTGTGATGGGCGCTGAACACCGGATGACGCAGATAAGGCGAGGTGCGCAGCAGACCTGCGGGAATGCCGGAAGACAGCACTTCAGCATCCAGTTCGTCGACGTTCAGCCCATGATCGGAACCGAGGAACACATCGAACAGTTTCGCCACCGTGGTTTCGTCGGAGGTTTCGTCGAGGCTCAGCCCCAGTTTCCCGCGCCCGAGAATGCGCAAATTGATCTGTGCGGCCTGGGCACTTTCGATGATTGCCGTCTGTGTGCCACCGACCTCCAGCGTCAGCGTGTCGAAAAAGTGTGTGTTGAGGCGGGTGATGCCGTGACGCTCCAGGCCAGTGGCGAGGATGCAGGTCAGTCGATGGACGCGCTGGGCAATCTGCTTCAACCCTTCCGGACCGTGGTAGACCGCATAGAAACTGGCGATGTTGGCCAGCAACACTTGGGCGGTGCAGATGTTCGAGTTGGCCTTCTCCCGGCGGATATGTTGTTCGCGGGTTTGCAGGGCCATGCGCAACGCGGTGTTGCCGCGAGCGTCTTTCGAGACGCCGATGATCCGCCCGGGAATCGCCCGTTTGTACTCATCGCGGCTGGCAAAAAACGCCGCGTGCGGTCCGCCGTAACCCATCGGCACGCCAAAACGCTGGGATGAGCCGAACACCACGTCGGCGCCCAGCTCCCCCGGCGGGGTCAACAACAGTAGGCTCAGCAGATCCGTCGCGACACAGGCCAGCGCTTGCTGGGCATGCAGGTGATCGATCAATGGGCGCAGATCGCGGATCTCGCCGTGTGTGTCGGGATACTGCAGCAACGCGCCAAACACCTGGTGCTGCTTCAAGTTATCCACAGCGTCGATAATCAGCTCGAAACCGAAGCCTTCAGCGCGGGTCTGCACCACGGAAATGGTTTGTGGATGGCAGTTCTCATCGACGAAGAACAGATTGCTTCTGGACTTGGCGACCCGCTTGGCCAACGCCATGGCTTCCGCCGCCGCCGTGGCTTCATCGAGCAGCGATGCGTTGGCCAGCTCCAGACCTGTCAGGTCGATGGTCAATTGTTGGAAATTCAGCAGTGCTTCGAGCCGGCCTTGGGCGATCTCCGGTTGATAAGGCGTGTAGGCGGTGTACCAACCGGGATTTTCCAGCACGTTGCGCAGAATGACGGTCGGTGTGAGCGTGCCGTGGTAGCCCATGCCGATCAGGCTGGTCCAGACCTGGTTCTGCTCGGCGTACCCACGCAGCTTGGCCAGCGCGGCTTCTTCGTCAAGGGCGGGTGGTAAATCGAGCGCCCGGTTCAGGCGGATTCCCGGCGGCACTGTCTGCTCGATCAGCTCAACCCGACTGCCGAGGCCGAGGCTGTCGAGCATCGCCTGCTGCTCGGCGGCATCGGGCCCGAGGTGGCGGCGAAGAAAGGCATTGGGGTCGCGTAACTGGCTCAAGGACGGCAACTGGGACATGACGGGCTCTCTCTTGACTGGCGCTCAACGTCGATGCAACACGGTCAAACCAGCATAGCAGCCGCTGCCGACAGCGATCCCTTGTAGGAGCGAGGCTTGCCCGCGAAGGCGGCGTGTCAGCCAATCAGCTATCGACTGACACACCGCCTTCGCGGGTAAGCCTCGCTCCTACAGGGATTATCATCGGGCAATAAAAAGCCCCGACAAGTCGGGGCTTTGGGATGAAGCTTAAGGCTTACTCGCCGATGGCGGCCTTGTAACCAGCTGCATCAAGCAGCTTGTCCAGCTCGGCCGGGTTGCTTGGCTTGAGCTTGAAGATCCACGCGCCGTACGGGTCGGTGTTGAGCAGCTCAGGCGAAGCGCCCAGGTCTTCGTTGATCGCGATCACTTCACCGGAAACCGGGGAATAAATGTCGGAAGCGGCTTTAACCGACTCAACGACACCGGATTGATCACCGGCAGCGAAGACTTTTCCGACTTCGGTCAGCTCAACGAACACCACATCGCCCAAGGCTTCCTGAGCGTGATCGCTGATGCCCACGGTGACGGTGCCATCGGCTTCCAGGCGGGCCCATTCGTGACTTTCGGCAAAACGCAGGTCGGCAGGAATATCGCTCATGTTCTGTGTCCTCAAGAGAATTGTCAGCGGTCGTTGCCCGCCAAAAAGGTTAGATCAAGGTTTTGCCATGGCGTACGAAGGTCGGTTTGACCACTCGGACCGGGTACCACTTGCCACGGATTTCCACTTCTGCGCGGTCGGCTGTCGCCATCGGCACGCGCGCCAGTGCTATCGACTTGCTAAGCGTAGGAGAGAAACTACCACTGGTGATCTCTCCTTCGCCAACATTGGCGATCCGGACCACTTGATGAGCGCGCAAAACCCCACGCTCCTCAAGGACCAGACCGACCAGTTTGTGCTGCACACCACCCGCCCGCTCGGCTTCCAGGGCGCTGCGACCGATGAACTGGCGAGTGGCCGGTTCCCAGGCAATGCTCCAGGCCATGTTCGAGGCCAGTGGTGAAACGTCTTGGTGAATGTCCTGGCCGTACAGGTTCATGCCGGCTTCGACACGCAAGGTATCCCGGGCGCCCAGGCCGATAGGAGAAATGCCCGCGCCCACCAGGTCGTTGAAAAACCCTGGGGCCTGATTGGCCGGCAGCACGATTTCCAGGCCATCTTCACCGGTATAACCGGTGCGCGCGATGAACCAGTCGCCGTCAGGCTGGCCTTCAAAAGGCTTGAGCATCTGGATCAGGTTGCCGCGGGACTGGGTCACCAGTTCGGAAATCTTGTGCCGGGCATGCGGGCCTTGAATCGCCAGCATCGCCAGTTCGGAGCGCTCGTTGAGCTGCACATCGAAACCATCGATGTGGGCCTGCATCCAGGCGAGGTCCTGATTGCGTGTGGAGGCGTTGACCACCAGCCGATATCCTTCCTCGAGACGGTAGACGATCATGTCGTCGACGATGCCGCCGCGCTCGTTGAGCATGGTGCTGTACAAGGCACGGCCGGGGCTGTGCAGGCGCTCGACGTCATTGGCCAGCAAATGCTGGAGCCAGGCTTTCGCCTGAGGGCCGCTGACATCGATCACGGTCATGTGGGATACATCGAAAACCCCGCAATCGCGGCGCACCTGATGGTGTTCCTCGACCTGCGAGCCGTAATGCAGAGGCATATCCCAACCGCCAAAATCGACCATCTTCGCGCCGAGGGCGAGATGAAGGTCATACAGAGGCGTACGCTGTCCCATGGGTTTCTCCTTCCGGGCGTGGCGAAGGTGCGGGCAAGTGCTTCACGGGTGAAAGCCTTGATATAGAAGGCTTACAGCCGCTTTCAGCTACCGAGTCCGTAGGACGGACCGCACCGAATGCCGCGCATTGTAGCCTCAAGGTGTAGGACTGACACCTAGGCGTTTCGATGCGCCGAACGTCGAATCAATCCGATGACCGGTAATAGTCCGACTAAAACCAGAGTCAGGGCCGGCAGCGAGGCCCTCGCCCACTCGCCTTCGCTGGTCATTTCAAAGATCCGTACGGCCAGCGTGTCCCAGCCAAACGGGCGCATCAGCAGGGTTGCGGGCATTTCCTTGAGCACATCGACGAACACCAGCAACGCGGCGCTCAACGTGCCGGGCAGCAATAACGGCAGATACACTTTGAAAAACAGTCGTGGCCCACTGACGCCAAGGCTACGTGCCGCTTCGGGCAAAGAAGGCCGTATTCGCGCCAGGCTGCTTTCCAGCGGCCCGTAAGCCACTGCGATGAAACGCACCAGATAGGCCAGCAACAACGCCGACAGACTGCCCAGCAGCAATGGCTTGCCCGCGCCGCCGAGCCAGCCCGACAACGGGATGACCAGCTCGCGATCCAGATAACTGAACGCCAGCATGATCGACACCGCCAGCACCGAACCCGGCAGGGCGTAGCCGAGATTGGCCAGGCTGACACCGGAACGGATCGCCCGGGTCGGCGCCAGTCGCCGGGCAAACGCCAGCACCAGGGCAACGCCGACGGTGATCAAGGCCGCCATGCCGCCCAGGTAAAGGGTGTGGACGATCAGCCCGGCGTAACGCTCATCCAGATCGAAGCGTCCACGCTGCCAGAACCACACCACCAGTTGCAGCATCGGAATGACAAAGGCACAGGCGAACACTAGCCCACACCAACTCATGGCCGCCAACGCCTTGAACCCCCGCAGGTGATAAAGCGCCTTGACCCGGGGTCGCTCATTGCTCGTGCGGTTGGCCCCGCGCGCACGACGTTCGCCGTACAACACGACCATCACCACCAGCAGCAACAGGCTGGCCAGTTGCGCGGCGGTGGAGAGGCTGAAAAATCCGTACCAGGTTTTGTAGATGGCCGTGGTGAACGTGTCGAAGTTGAACACCGACACCGCACCGAAATCCGCCAGAGTTTCCATCAGCGCCAACGCCACACCGGCACCAATCGCCGGCCGCGCCATCGGCAAGGCAACGCGCCAGAACGCCTGCCACGGCGATTGCCCCAGCACGCGCGCCGCTTCCATCAGGCCTTTGCCCTGGGCCAGGAACGCGGTGCGTGCCAACAGGTAAACGTAGGGATAGAACACCAGCACCAGAACCAGGATGACGCCGCCGGTGGAACGCACTCTCGGCAACCTGAGGCCGCTGCCGAACCATTCGCGCAGCAGGGTTTGCACGGGGCCAGCGAAATCCAGCAGACCGACGAAGACGAAGGCCAGCACGTAGGCGGGAATGGCGAACGGCAGCATCAGCGCCCAGTCCAGCCAGCGCCGACCGGGGAATTCGCAGAGGCTGGTCAGCCAGGCGAGGCTCACGCCCAGAAGCGTGACGCCGATACCGACGCCGAGTACCAACGTCAGCGTGTTGCCCAGCAGGCGCGGCATCTGGGTGTCCCAGAGGTGGGACCAGATTTGGTGATCGATGGTTTGCCAGGAGAAAAACAGAACGCTCAGGGGCAGCAGGACCAGCGCGGCGATGGCGAAGACCAGGGGATACCAGCGGCGTTGGGCGGGGTGGGCCAAGAAAGGTCTCTCACGGAAAAATCGTGAAGTTTAGGGAAAACGCAAAAAGATCGCAGCCTCGTTTCACTCGACAGCTCCTACATTGGCCCCCTGTAGGAGCTGTCGTGAAACGAGGCTGCGATCTTTTGATCTTCAGTTCCAGCCAGCGCGATCCATCATGCGAATCGCTTCAGCCTGACGCTTGCCGGCAATCTCCACCGGCAATGTATCCGCCACAAACTTGCCCCAACTCGCCACTTCAGCAGACGGCTGAACCGCAGGGTTGGCCGGGAACTCCTGGTTCACGTCAGCGAAGATCTTCTGCGCTTCAGGGGTGGTCATCCATTCAACCAGGGCCTTGGCCGCTTCCGGGTGCGGTGCATGCTTGGTCAAACCGATGCCCGACAGGTTGACGTGTACGCCACGGTCGCCCTGGTTCGGCCAGAACAGCTTCACCGCCAGGTCAGGCTTCTGCTTGTGCAGGCGGCCATAGTAGTAAGTGTTGACGATGCCCACGTCGCATTGACCGGCGTTGATCGCTTCCAGTACCGCGATGTCATCGGAGAACACATCGGTGGACAGGTTATTCACCCAGCCCTTGAGGATCTTCTCGGTTTTGTCAGCGCCGTGCACTTCGATCATGGTGGCGGTGAGGGACTGGTTGTAGACCTTCTTCGCGGTGCGCAGGCACAGGCGACCTTCCCAGTTTTTATCAGCCAGCCCTTCATAGGTGGTCAGCTCGCCCGGCTTCACCCGGTCGGTGGAGTAGGCGATGGTCCGCGCCCGCAGGCTCAGGCCCGTCCAGGCGTGAGCGGAGGAGCGGTATTGCAGCGGGATGTTGGCGTCGATCACCTTGGAGGTGAACGGTTGCAGGATGCCCATCTGCTCGGCCTGCCAGAGGTTGCCGGCATCGACGGTCAGCAGCAGATCGGCGGTGGCGTTTTCGCCCTCGGCCTTGATCCGCTGCATCAGCGGCGCTTCCTTGTCGGTGATGAACTTCACCTGCACGCCGGTTTTGGCGGTGTAGGCATCGAAGACCGGTTTGATCAGCTCGTCGATACGCGAGGAGTAAACCACCACCTCGTCGGCGGCCTGGGCAGCGGTGCTGCCGATCAGGGTCAGGGCGAGTGCGGTCAGTAGACGCTTCGGTGCCAACATGGGAGCGGTCTCTCGATTGAAAAAGTGAGGCCAAATGATAAGGACTCACATTTACCATCTCAATCGATCAGTTGGCGGAGGAGTTACCAGATGTTGCACAGTGTGAGATATGTGGCGGATGTACCGGCCCCTTCGCGGGCAAGACTCGCTCCTACAGGTATGGAGTCAATCGCAACATTAGAGAATGACACTAAACCTGTAGGAGCGAGGCTTGCCCGCGAAGAGGCCTTAAGCCTCACCGCAAAATTCAGGCCTTGGCGAGCGCCGGCAAATCCCCGATCAACCCCAACGCCTCGCGCACGAACAACGCTTTGGCCTCCGGCATCTGGTCGACCATCTTCAACCCGGCATTACGCAACCAGCGCACCGGCAACGGATCGGCCTGGAACAAGCGCTCGAAACCTTCCATCGCCGCCATCAACGCCAGGTTGTGCGGCATGCGCCGACGCTCATAACGACTGAGCACCTTCACGTCCGCCAACCGCTCACCGCGCTCCGCCGCTTGCAGCAACACTTCGGCCAGCACGGCAGCATCGAGGAAACCCAGGTTCACGCCCTGCCCGGCCAACGGGTGAATGGTGTGCGCCGCATCGCCGATTAACGCCAGGCCTTCCGCCACATAACGCTTGGCATGGCGCTGACGCAGTGGCACACACACGCGCGGATCGGCGCTGAGCACCGTGCCGAGCCGGCCTTCAAAGGCGCGCTCCAATTCGAGACAAAAACCGGCGTCGTCCAGCGCCATCAGCCGTTCGGCTTCGCTTGGCGTGGTCGACCAGACGATCGAACACCAATCCTGCTGACCGTCGCGTTCCAGCGGCAGGAATGCCAGTGGACCGTTGTCGGTAAAGCGCTGCCAAGCAGTCATTTGATGAGGTTTGGCACTGCGCACGCTGGTGACGATCGCGTGGTGCAGATAATCCCACTCGCGCGTGGCCACGCCGGTCAGACGCCGCACCGCCGAGTTGGCGCCATCCGCCGCAATCACCAGCGGCGCGCGCAAGGTGCGGCCATCGGCCAGGGTCAGCAGCCAGTCATCGCCGGAGCGCCGCATCTGCTCCAGGCGCGCATTGGCCAACATCCCCAGGTCACAGTCGTGCAAGCGGTCGAGCAAGGCATCCTGTACCACGCGGTTCTCGACGATATGGCCCAGCACATCGGCATGCACACTGGCCGCCGAGAAATGGATCTGCCCCGTGCCGCTGCCGTCCCAGACCTGCATTTCGGTGTAAGGGCTGCTGCGCCGATTGGCGATGCCGTCCCACACGCCGAGGCGCTCGAGAATCCGCTGGCTGGCGGCCGACAGCGCGCTCACCCGCGGCTCGAACGGCGCCTGGCCATCGAAGGGTTTGACGCTCATCGGGCTGCCGTCCAGCAACAGGACTTCCAGCCCGCTGTCCTGCAACGCCAGCGCCAGGGCGCTGCCGACCATTCCGGCCCCGACAATCAGCAGATCTGCGCGCAATTCCATGCTTTAAGCCTGTCTCGCTTGCGGCTTGAGCCGCACGTAAAGGGTTTTCCGCACCCGCGCCACCAAGGCGCCGGCACCGTCATGAACATCGACCTGCAACTGCGGCAGGTATTTTTCGCCGTTTGCTGTCTGCCGGCGGATCTCGTCGAGCAAAGTCTCGTCGATGCTGAAACGGGCGAACACCGGGCCTTTGCCCGGCGCGATGAAATCGATGTCAGCGGCCTTGTCCCAGACGATGTATCGACGCCCGAGGTTTTCCATCAGCATCAGCATGTAGAACGGGTCGACCATCGAATACAGGCTGCCGCCAAACTGGGTGCCGACGTAATTGCGGTTGTACCAGCTCAGGCCCATGGACACCTGGATGTCCCGGAAGTCATCGCTGATGTGCCGCACCCGAACCCCGGCACCGAAGTACGGCGGATAGAAGGACATGAACCAACGCATCAACCGCGCTTTGCCGAACGTGCCAACCAGCCACTTAAGCATCGGGACGCGTACCCAGTCCCATGGCCTGTCGGGCGAACCAGCGCTTGGCCGGCGGCAACAGATCGAGGCCGAGCAGGCCAATGTTGCGGCCCAGCGAAACCAGTGGCTGCGTGCTGCCGAACAAACGGGTGACCTGATCGGAGAAGCCCACGGTCAGGTTCTGATCCATGCGCTGACGTTCGCGATAGGCCTGCAAGGTCGCGAAATCGCCGGGCGAGGTCTCGCTCGCCAGCAGCGCATCGGCCAGAGCCTGTGCATCACGCAACGACAGGTTGAAACCCTGGCCGGCAATCGGGTGCAGGCTGTGGGCTGCGTTGCCGAGAATCGCCAGATGCGGTCGCACTTGCTCTTCGGCTTCGATCAGCGTCAACGGGTAAAGATGCCGCGCGCCCACTTGTTTCAGGGTGCCAAGGCGATAACCGAACACGCCCTGCAACTCGCTGAGGAAGCTGCGTTCATCCAGTGCCGCCAGCCGTTGCGCGTCCATGCCCAGTCGGGTCCAGACCAGGGCGCAGCGGTTTTCCGGCAGCGGCAACAACGCCATCGGGCCGTCGTCGGTGAAGCGCTCGAAGGCCATGCCGTTGTGCGCTTCGCTCGGGGTGATGTTCGCGATCAAGGCGCTCTGGTTGTACGGACGCTTTATGATGCCGATGCCCAATTGCTCGCGCAGACCGGATCGGCCGCCATCGGCGAGTACCGCAAGGTCGCACTCCAGGGTGGTTTCGTCGTTGAGGGTCAGGCGATAGCCATCGGTCAGCGGCTCCATGCGCGTGACTTCCGCCGGGCAACGCCATGTGACTACATCCTTGTCCAGGCCTTGCCAGAGAGATTGGCCAAGCCAGGCGTTTTCCACCACATAACCCAGCGCCGGAACGCCCTCTTCCATCGCCGACAATCGCGCGGTGGAGAAACGTCCACGGTCGGAGACATGAATCTGCTTGATCGGCTCGGCACGACGGGAGATCTCCTGCCACACGCCCAACCGTTGATAAATCTGCTTGGCACCGTAGGACAACGCCGAAGAACGGGCATCGTAGCTCGGTTGATAGGTGTGGCCGGGGGCAAACGGTTCGATCAACACGATCTTCCAGCCACGAGCCTTGGCCCCGGCTTGCAACGCCAATGCCAGGCTGGCACCGACCAGACCGCCACCAATAATGGCCAGATTGACTCGACTCATGCCGCTTGTGTCCGCGCGGCGGCCATCAAGGCCTCGATCTCGGCGACCGTTTTCGGCACGCCTTGGGTCAGGATTTCACAACCGGTTTTGGTGACCACCACGTCGTCCTCAATGCGCACGCCAATGCCGCGCCATTTCTTCGCTACGTTCTGGTTGTCCGGGGAGATGTAGATCCCCGGTTCGACAGTCAGCGCCATGCCGACCTCCAGCACACGCCATTCGCCGCCAACCTTGTATTCGCCGACGTCATGCACATCCATGCCCAGCCAATGGCCGGCGCGGTGCATGTAAAACGCCTTATAGGCTTCGCTGGCGATCAACTCGTCGACGTCGCCCTGCAACAGGCCCAACTTCACCAGCCCGGTGGTAATCACCCGGACCGTGGCTTCGTGCGCCTGATTCCAGTGTTTGTTCGGGGCGATTTCGGCGAATGCGGCTTCTTGCGAGGCCAGCACCAACTCGTAAATCGCTTTCTGCTCCGCTGAATATTTGCCGTTGACCGGCCAGGTGCGGGTGATGTCGCTGGCGTAGCAGTCGATCTCGCAACCGGCGTCAATCAACACCAGGTCGCCGTCCTTGAGCACCGCGTCATTCTGCTGGTAATGCAGGATGCAGCTGTTGCGCCCGGCGGCGACGATCGAACCGTAAGCCGGCATCTTCGCCCCGCCCTTGCGGAACTCGTAGTCGAGTTCGGCTTCGAGGCTGAATTCGTGCAACCCGGCCCGGCTGGCCTGCATCGCGCGGATGTGCGCCTGGGCGGAAATCCGCGCGGCCTCGCGCATCACCTTCACTTCTGCCGCCGATTTATACAGACGCATGTCGTGCAGCAGATGATCCAGAGCAACGTATTCGTTCGGCGGCTGGGCGCCGAGGTGCGCTTTAGAGCGGATCACGTTGATCCACTCCATCAGGTGCCGGTCGAATTCCGGGTTGCTGCCCATGGCCGAATACACCCGATCGCGGCCTTCGATCAGGCCCGGCAGGATGTCGTCGATGTCGGTGATCGGAAACGCATCGTCGGCGCCGAAGTCGCGGATCGCACCTTCCTGGCCGGCGCGCAGGCCGTCCCACAACTCGCGCTCGGCATTGCGCTCACGGCAGAACAGAATGTATTCGCCATGTTCGCGACCGGGCATCAGCACGATGACGGCTTGCGGTTCGGGGAAGCCGCTCAGGTACTGGAAATCGCTGTCCTGGCGGTAGACGTGCTCGACGTCACGGTTGCGAATGGCGACCGCGGCGGCGGGCAGGATGGCGATGCTGTTGGGTTCCATCTGCGCCATCAGGGCCTTGCGGCGACGGCTGTATTCCGATTTCGGGATATGAATCATGGGCAGATGGCTTTCCCTGGCAAACGATTAATGCAGCGACGGCTTGGCCGCAGCCGGCGCATCTGCTTTTTTGGTTTCGGAGAACAGCAGCAGCGGCGCAACGCGCAGGTATTCCATCACTTCCATGTAGTCGCTTTCGCCGTCTTCGGACTCTTCCAGGGCGTCTTGCACCTGGGAAATAGCGGCCAGATCCTGCAACACTTCGGTGGCTTCGGTGCTCAGCATGCTGCTGTCACGGCAGTTCAGGCCGAAACCGCTGAGGAAACCCTGGCACCATTGGCCCAGTGCGGCGGCACGGTCAGCCAGTGGCTCGTCATCGGTCGGCAGCAGCAGAACGACGGTCACGTCGTCGCCGGTGAGCTCGCCCTTGACCATCTCCTGCAAGCCGATCAAGGCGTTGCGGACATTATCCTGTGGCTCGGTTTCGAGCAGCTCGGCGGCATCGATCAACCATTCTTCTGCAGTGAAGCCGGCACCGGCGCAACTGCGGCCGAGCAGCAGGCCATGCAGTTCGGCAGGCGAGACGTTATGACCGCTGGAAGTCAGCAGGGTGGCGAAAGCTTGGTACGGGGAATTCTGAATGGGCATGGGCAGCTAGGCGCCAGACGGCGCTATGTCTAGAATGAAGGCCTTGTATCCTACATCGACAGACTCGCCAAGACTATTAAAGGCTGTCCGCCAGCTACCACTCATCAGACTCAATTTTCAGTGGACATAATGGAAGACACCGACCTGCAAGCGCTGATGGCCAGACTCGAACTGCTAATTAGCCGAGTCGAGCAACTTAAGAGTCAAAACGGACTCCTATTAGCTCAGGAAAAAACCTGGCGCGAGGAACGCGCTCACCTCATTGAAAAGAACGAAATCGCCCGGCGTAAGGTCGAATCAATGATTTCGCGCCTCAAGGCCCTGGAGCAAGACTCATGAGTTCAAGCAATAGCGTTACCGTGCAGATCCTCGATAAAGAGTATTCGATCATCTGCCCCCAGGAAGAGCGCAGCAACCTGGTGAGCGCCGCCCGTTACCTGGACGGCAAGATGCGCGAGATCCGCAGCAGCGGCAAAGTCATCGGTGCCGACCGTATCGCCGTGATGGCCGCGCTGAACATCACCCACGATCTTCTGCACAAGGAAGAACGCCCGGATGTGCAGGCCAGCGGCTCGACGCGCGAGCAGGTTCGCGACCTGCTGGATCGCGTCGATCTGGTACTCGCTACCGATCCGGACGTCACCAAGGGCTGAAACACGAAACCGCTTGGGGTATACTCGCAACACTCCCTGGGGTGCTTGCCAGTTGACCACGTCCCTGAGCCGATTCGCACTACCCTGGAGGCTGCACGTTGGGCTGGTGTGCATGTCCGCTAGACGGAAAGCCTTAAAGCCTACTGCATCTTCCACCTTGAACTTTCGGGTTCAAGGGCTAAGTCAGCAGCGGTTCATCCGGGGAGCCTGATTCCAGTCCGATGAGGGTTTAAATACCGGCATCGGCTTTTTTACGGGTACGCTTTATGTATCCGTCCTGTCGAAGCCTGAATCCATGACCGAACCTGCGCTGCTGCCCCGCCCGCAACTTCGACGCATGCTGCGCAAGGCACGCCGCGCATTGACACCCAGTCAACAGCGCCAGGCTGCTCGCGGGCTATACAAGCAATTGGCCCAGCAGCCGCTGTTCCGCCGGGCAAAACACATTTCTCTTTATCTGCCCACCGACGGTGAAATCGACCCGCGTGTTTTGCTGCGCGCGGCGCAACGTCGGGGCAAGGCGACGTATCTACCGGTGCTCAGTGCCTGGCCGCGAACCAAGATGGTGTTCCAACGGATTCGTCCCGGTGAAAAGCTGAAACCCAACCGCTTTCGTATTCTCGAACCCCGGCATAACCTCGCCCGCCAGCGCAAAGTCTGGGCGCTGGACCTGGTGCTGTTGCCATTGGTGGGGTTTGACGATGTCGGCGGACGCCTGGGAATGGGCGGCGGTTTCTACGATCGAAGCCTCGCCTACCTGGCGCGCCGAAAAAACTGGCGCAAGCCGACGTTGCTGGGGCTGGCCCATGAATGTCAGAAAGTAGAACGATTGGCTCAGGCGAGCTGGGATGTGCCGTTGCAAGGAACGGTTACAGACAAGGCGTGGTATTTCGCAGGTTAGACGCCACCGCAATCAGCGGCGTCCGAAAGCCAGGATCAGCGCTTGAAGGCCGACGGCTGTTGTTGCTGCGCGATTTCGATCGGCGCGTCGGTCTTGTTGTTCCACAGGCTTTGGGCATAGCCGGTGGTCACGACGCCGAGGCCGAACAAAATAACCAAAATCCATAGTAAATCCGGTTTGCGTTTCATCGATTGCCCCCCAAAGGCACATCAACACGATGACAGCAGCGGTTTCCGTTGTAGGTGTAGGCCGTGCAGCAGCGTCAAGCTTAGAAGGCCGGCATTTTGCGACAACGTGAACTGACACGCAAACGCTGGCGTCAACCGACTGTCGGTTTGTCATAAAATTGCCCGACAACTTGCCCACTCACCTCGCAAGGAGCAAAAACCATGGCCTATTGGCTGATGAAATCCGAGCCCGATGAACTCTCGATCAAAGACCTTGCGAAGCTTGGCAAAGCGCGCTGGGACGGGGTTCGCAACTATCAGGCACGTAACTTTTTGCGGGCGATGGCGGTGGGCGACGAGTTCTTCTTCTATCACTCCAGCTGCCCTGAGCCCGGGATTGCCGGGATTGGAAAAATTGTTGAAGCGGCGTATCCGGACCCGACGGCCCTGGAGCCGGAAAGTCATTACTACGATCCAAAGGCCACAGCGGAGAAAAACGCCTGGAGCGCGATTGATGTGGCGCATGTCGAGACGTTTGCGAAGGTATTGAAGCTGGATTATTTGAAGCAGCAGACGGCGTTGGCCGAGATGCCGTTGGTGCAGAAGGGGTCGCGGCTTTCGGTGATGCCGGTTACTGCTGAGCAGTGGGCGGCGGTGATTGCACTGAGGCCTTGAGCCATGCGGTGCCTGAAAGTCCGCCTTCGCGAGCAAGCCCGCTCCCTCATTAGACCGAGATCAAATGTGGGAGCGGGCTTGCTCGCGAAGGGGCCATTGCGGCCAACAAAAATCTTATTGAATGATGAGGTTGTTGAACAACAAATCCTCAACCACCGGCTTGCCGGTCTCATCGTTCATCACTTGCTGGGTCTGTTTCAGGGCTTCCTGACGCAGCTTTTCCTTGGCTTCAACGTTGCTCATGGTTTCGGTCGTCTGCTGCGCAAACAACGCCACCAGCTGATTACGGATCAACGGCTCGTTGGCCTTCACCGCTTTGGTCGCCTCGTCACCGGTCACACGCAATGCCACATCGGCCTTGTAGACCTTGAGCTTGGGCGTGCCGTCCAGCCCGTAGTTGCCCACGAATGGCGGGCTCAGGGTGATGTAATTGACCTTCGGAGCTTCACCTTCTTTGGCTTCTTCGGCCATCGCTGCCACGGGCAGAGAGAGGGCCAGCAACAACATGATCCACGCTTTCACAATTCGCTCCTTATCCGGTTTGCGGCCTAGCATAACGACCCGCCGCTCAAGCACAAGCTTATGGCTGGCTATCAGGGTCGGGCATGCTCGTTGACCCATCGACTCACACACCTACACTTATCGGCCATCACTCCCAAAGGAATAGCCCTGATGAAAGCCGTGCTGTGCAAAGCCTTCGGCCCTGCCGAATCGCTGGTGCTGGAAGACGTCGCCAGTCCTGTCGCGAAGAAGAATGAAATCCTGCTGGACGTGCATGCCGCCGGGGTGAATTTCCCTGACACGCTGATCATCGAGGGCAAATACCAGTTCAAGCCGCCCTTCCCGTTTTCTCCGGGCGGCGAAGCGGCCGGCGTGGTCAGTGCGGTGGGTGAAAAGGTCAGCCACCTCAAGGTCGGAGACCGGGTCATGGCCCTGACCGGCTGGGGCAGTTTTGCCGAACAGGTCGCGGTCCCGGGCTACAACGTGCTGCCGATCCCGCCATCGATGGACTTCAACACCGCCGCCGCGTTCAGCATGACCTACGGCACGTCGATGCACGCACTCAAGCAACGGGGCAACCTGCAACCGGGCGAAACCCTGCTGGTGCTGGGCGCTTCCGGCGGCGTCGGCCTGGCCGCGGTGGAAATCGGCAAAGCCATGGGCGCCCGCGTCATCGCCGCCGCCAGCAGCGCCGAAAAACTCGCCGTGGCCAAGGCGGCCGGCGCCGATGAACTGATCAACTACAGCGAAACCAGCCTCAAGGACGAGATCAAACGCCTGACCGACGGCCAGGGTGCCGACGTGATTTACGACCCGGTCGGCGGTGATCTGTTCGACCAGGCCGTCCGCGCCATCGCCTGGAACGGCCGCTTGCTGGTGGTCGGGTTCGCCAGTGGACGCATTCCGGAACTGCCGGTGAACCTCGCTCTGCTCAAAGGGGCGGCAGTGGTCGGTGTGTTCTGGGGCTCGTTCGCCCAGCGTCAGCCTCAAGACAACGCATCAAACTTCCAGCAATTGTTTGGCTGGTTTGCCGAAGGCAAGTTGAAGCCGCTCGTGTCGCAGGTGTATCCGCTAAACAATGCGGCACAGGCGATCAATGATCTTGGCCAGCGCAAGGCGGTCGGGAAAGTGGTGGTTCAGGTTCGCTGAGCCTGAAAAAAAAGCGGTCTGGATTATCCAGGCCGCTTTTTTATTGTCCGGAGTCAAATCAACTTGCGAATCTCTTCCGGCAGTACGCTTATGTATTTGCGAACCGGGCCCGCCCGACACTCCCTGACTATTCTCGGCACTCGCTTGTTGAGTTTTGCGATCAGCGCCAGGCGCTGCTCATTTTCCAACTGCTCCGTATAAATCACGTTCGACAAATAGGCCCGCGTGTAAGCAAACAAGGCTGCATCAACCCATGAGTGTTCCGGGGTGTCGCCCATCGCCTCATTGACGTCCCGGCACCTCAACCTCTTGAGCCACTGGTTAGCGTGAATGGGCGTGTCCAGATCCAGCCGGAAAACTATGGGGGCCGTCACCTCCTGCTCGGCGGGCAGGCCACCTTCGACCACCCACGGTTTGAAACGCCACTGCGCGATTGCCTCCCGGGACGCTTCGGCCAGATCAGGATGGTCGCTTTGCAGAATGCTCACCTTGTTGACCGAACCATCGGCACTCACGGTGAACCTGACCCGAACTTCACCGGTAATCCCTTCCCTGAAAAGCTTGCTGGGGTAGATCGGCTTCGGATTATTTTCGGGTATCAGAAACACCTCCTCCGCCCATACACAGACAGACGCAACCAGCAAAAACACCAACGCAACCCACCGCATACCCACTCCCCGCTGCTTTCGAAATGCCAGGCCTGGCACCTGCACACAGGTTATGGATCAGCGACTCAAAACAGAACGTCGCCCCTTCCCATTCATTCGCAGGACATTTCCCAAAGCCGCGTCCTACCTCGGACCTAAATGCGTCATCAATGACCACTCGGGACGTTTCCCACAACGCCCTTCACTTATACCTGTGCGACATGTTCATAAAGGAACACGCGATCTCCCACATTTCCGCTGTTTGGTCGATGCGAACCGGTGCTATTTTCGGTAACGAAACTGTAACATTCGCATCCGCAGTCAAAACAAGAAATCTGGAGCTCTTGAATGTTTGCTTTCTTTCGTCCTGCCGCACATCAGGCTCCATTGCCTGAAGAAAAAATAGACAGCACCTACCGACGACTCCGTTGGCAGATCTTCGCCGGTATTTTCATTGGCTACGCGGGTTACTACCTGCTGCGCAAGAACTTCACCCTGGCGTTCCCCGATCTGATCGCCCAAGGCTATACAAAGGGTCAACTGGGTGTGGCCATGTCGGCGATTGCCATCGCCTACGGTCTGTCCAAGTTCCTGATGGGCATCGTGTCCGACCGCTCCAATCCGCGCTACTTCCTGCCCTTCGGCCTGGTGGTCTCCGCCGGGGTGATGTTCGTGTTCGGTTTCGCGCCATGGGCGACGTCCAGCGTGACCATGATGTTCATCCTGTTGTTCATCAACGGTTGGGCACAAGGCATGGGCTGGCCGCCAAGTGGCCGGACCATGGTGCACTGGTGGTCGCAGAAAGAACGCGGCGGTGTGGTGTCGGTCTGGAACACCGCGCATAACGTCGGCGGTGGCTTGATCGGCCCGTTGGCGATTCTCGGCATGGGCTGGTTCAACGACTGGCACAGCAAGTTCTACGTCCCTGCCGCCGTGGCGCTGCTGGTCGCTGTCTTTGCGTTCATTGTGATGCGCGACACGCCGCAATCGACCGGCCTGCCGCCGATCGAGAAGTACAAAAACGATTACCCGGAAGGCTACGACGCCAGCCACGAAGAAGAATTCAGCGCCAAGGACATCTTCGTCAAATACGTGCTGCGCAACAAAATGCTCTGGTTCATCGCCCTGGCAAACGTCTTCGTCTACTTGCTGCGCTACGGCATTCTGGATTGGGCGCCGACCTACCTCAAAGAGGTCAAGCACTTCGACTTCGACAAGACGTCGTGGGCGTACTTCCTGTACGAGTGGGCGGGCATTCCCGGCACGCTGCTGTGCGGCTGGATGTCGGACAAGATCTTCCGCGGCAATCGTGGCCTGACCGGCATGGTGTTCATGGCGTTGGTGACCGTTGCGACGATCGTGTACTGGCTGAATCCGCCGGGCAACCCGATGGTCGACATGATCTCGCTGTTCGCGATCGGCTTCCTGATCTACGGCCCGGTGATGCTGGTGGGCTTGCAGGCGCTGGAGCTGGTACCGAAGAAAGCCGCCGGTACCGCCGCGGGCTTTACCGGTCTGTTCGGTTATCTGGGTGGTTCAGTCGCGGCCAGTGCCCTGATGGGTTACACCGTGGACTATTTCGGCTGGGATGGCGGTTTCATCCTGCTGGTCGTTGCCTGCCTGCTGGCGATGGCGTTCCTGGCACCCACGCTGGGTCACAAGAACGTCGCCAGTCAGAGCCGCGAAGCGATCGCCTGATCGTCTTTTGATTGGCAGCGCTTGAGCCGCGCCTCCAGATTCCGGTCTGGCATGGCGTGGCTACGCAGGGCGTTGGCGGTCTGCTCGACATAATCGCGAGTGGTGCCGTAACGCCCGCAAGCGTTTTCGAACACATGGCTCAGCACATGATCCGGCAAGTTGCCGGCATAGCTGGGCAGGTGCCGCTCCAGGACAAATCCCAATGCCTGAACCTGGCTTCCGTCTTCGAGACGGCAGTTGAGCCAGTGTGGGCGATAGGACGGGAACGGCATTTCGCGCTGCCAAAGCGCATACAGCGAAGCTTCCAGTTGTTCTTCGGGCAATCGATAGGCGAAACCGCTGCAAGAACCGCCGCGATCCAGGCCAAAGACCAGACCAGGGACTTCCGGCGTGCCGCGATGTTCGTGGGACCACAGGTACAAGCCGCGATGGTAACCATGCACGCGACCGCGCACTCGCTCCACCGCCGGGCATTCAGGGCGCCAGATCAGCGAACCATAAGCGAACAACCAGACCGGCCCGCCCTTGTGACGCGCCATGGTCGACTGCATCGAGCTGAGCAATTGTTCGTGCGTAAGCTGCGGCCCCAGATCGAGCCGCGGAGGGTAAGCCAGATTCAAAATTGCAGATTCAATGGCGCTCATGGCGAATAGCGTTCAGCTCCCCGCGGATAAAGAATTACTTAATAGAACGCACCGCTGTAACAATAAGGCACATATGTTTTAAGGCAATTTAAGTGCCATGGCACAGTTCTTAAATAATTGCCTTGTTGAGATATAACCTACCGGCATTTATATAAATTTATAAATACCGATCGGCTATATGGGAAGTTATAACGATTAAGAGCGCGGCGCGTACGCAAACACATCCGCACGCATCTGATGAGCATCCATCCCTGCTTCAACAAGCGCATCCAGCGTGCCGTAGACCATGGCCGGTGAGCCGCTGGCATACACATGCAAGGATTTCAGATCCGGGAAATCCTCACACACCGCCTCATGCAGCATCCCGCAACGCCCCTGCCAGCCGCATTGATCGCTGACGACCTTATGCAGGAACAGATTGGGCAGTTTCAGCCATTCATCCCAATGCTCGATTTCATAAAAGTCTTCCGGCCGACGCACGCCCCAATACAGATGCACCGGATGCTTGAACCCGGTCGCCCGGCAATGTTCGATCAGGCTGTGGATCTGACCCATGCCCGTACCCGCGGCGATCAGCACCAGCGGACCGTCCGGCAGTTCCGCCAGATGGGTATCGCCGAACGGCATCTCGATGCGCACCATCGGGTTGCGCTGCAGTTGCTCGATCAGGTTTAGCGCACTGCTTTCGCGCGCCAGCACATGGATTTCCAGGTCGCGCCCGGCATGGGGTGCCGAGGCCAGGGAGAAGGCGGATTTCTCGCCGTTCTCGCGTTCGATCATCAAATACTGGCCGGCGTGATAACGCGGCGGCTTGCCGGCCGGCGCTCGCAGATGCACGCGAAAGGTATCGCCGCCCACGTCCCTGCATTCAATGACCTGACACGACAAGCTGCGCACCGGCAATTCTCCCAGCGCGAGCACGCCATCCCACAGCACGATGCAGTCTTCCAGCGGCTCTGCTATGCAAGTGTAGAACTCGCCATGGTCGCGCACATGCCCGGCCTGTTCGACCCGACCTTCCACCAGCAACGCCGCGCACACGTGGCAGTTACCGTTGCGGCAGCTTTGCGGGCATTCAAAGCCCAGACGCCGCGCGCCATCGAGAATCCGCTCGCCGGGCAGAATCTCTAGCACTGCTCCGGACGGCTGCAAGGTTACACGCATCAATCTATTCCTAACTGATTCCAGATGGCATCGATCCGCTGGGTCACGGCGTCGTCCTTGACGATCACCCGGCCCCACTCGCGAGTGGTTTCGCCGGGCCATTTATGCGTGGCATCCAGGCCCATCTTCGAGCCTAGGCCGGAGACCGGCGAGGCGAAGTCGAGGTAGTCGATCGGCGTGTTGTCGATCATCACCGTGTCGCGCTTGGGGTCCATGCGCGTGGTGATGGCCCAGATCACGTCGTTCCAGTCCCGCGCATTGATATCGTCGTCAGTGACGATAACGAACTTGGTGTACATGAACTGTCGCAAAAACGACCACACACCAAGCATTACCCGCTTGGCGTGGCCCGGATACGACTTCTTCATGGTCACGATGGCCATGCGGTACGAGCAACCTTCCGGCGGCAGGTAGAAGTCGGTGATTTCCGGGAACTGCTTCTGCAGGATCGGCACGAACACTTCGTTCAGCGCCACGCCGAGAATCGCCGGCTCATCCGGCGGACGGCCGGTGTAGGTGCTGTGGTAGATCGGTTTGATCCGGTGGGTGATGCGCTCGACGGTGAACACCGGGAAGCTGTCGACTTCGTTGTAGTAACCGGTATGGTCGCCGTACGGGCCTTCATCAGCCATTTCGCCCGGATGAATCACGCCTTCAAGGATGATCTCGGCAGTGGCCGGCACTTGCAGGTCGTTGCCGCGGCATTTCACCAGCTCGGTGCGGTTGCCGCGCAGCAGACCGGCGAAGGCGTATTCGGAGAGGCTGTCCGGTACCGGCGTCACGGCGCCAAGAATGGTCGCCGGATCAGCACCCAATGCCACGGAGACCGGGAACGGCTGGCCAGGATGCTTCTCGCACCATTCGCGATAATCCAGCGCGCCGCCACGGTGGCTCAGCCAGCGCATGATGACTTTATTGCGGCCAATCACTTGCTGACGGTAGATGCCGAGGTTCTGGCGGTCCTTGTTCGGACCTTTGGTGACGGTCAGGCCCCAGGTGATCAGCGGGCCGACGTCGCCGGGCCAGCAGGTTTGCACCGGCAACATCGCCAGGTCGACATCGTCACCTTCGATGACCACTTCCTGGCACACCGCGTCTTTGACGACTTTGGGGGCCATCGCAATGATCTTGCGGAAGATCGGCAGCTTGGACCAGGCGTCTTTCAAGCCCTTCGGCGGCTCAGGCTCTTTGAGGAAGGCCAGCAGCTTGCCGATCTCGCGCAGTTCGCTGACCGCCTCGGCGCCCATGCCCATGGCAACCCGCTCGGGGGTGCCGAACAGGTTGCCGAGTACCGGAATGTCGTAGCCGGTCGGGTTTTCGAACAGCAGCGCCGGGCCCTTTGCCCGCAGCGTGCGATCACAGACCTCGGTCATCTCCAGCACTGGAGAGACGGGGATCTGGATGCGTTTCAACTCTCCGCGCTGCTCAAGCTGCTGCACGAAATCCCGAAGATCCTTGAATTTCATTGACGATGGCACCCCTAAAATAGGCGTACATCCTACCTGCTCTGCCGTCCGCTGGCAGCTTATCGCTGCTTACTTGGCCGCATTTACGTTGCCATTGCCCAGTGTCGTCCGGGCTTGCAAGTGGTTGAACAGCGGCTCAAGCACCGGCGCGATGAAGCGCGCACCGACCTCCGACAGGTGATTGTCGTCGGTATACAGCGAGTGGCCGTCGAGTTCGGCGCGGCACAGGCCCGCTTGATCGCACAGCAAAGGCGCCGGATCCACCACGGTCACGCCCGGGTTGGCGGCCGCTATTTTCGCAAACAGTTGGCTGATGAAGGCCTGGCGCTTGAAGTGCTCAGCTACTGCCAGCCCGACGTCATCGGTCGGGCGATGCATCATGGCCAGGCGGCTGAGACGGTACGGCGTGCTGAACTGTTGCAGCGGCGCTTCCTTGATCAACCAGACGCGGTGCCCGCCATTGCGCAATTGCTGGACGGTCGCCTGTAATCCTTCGGCGAGTTGCTGCTCAGCGTTGGCCCGGTCGTAATGTCCGCGGGAATCCTTCAGGGCATGCCCGAGATCACCCTTCGCATCGCCATAGAGATACAGGCTCCAGCGCGCGACCAGCACCACGTCGCCCACCGCTTGTGGCTTCAAGGCCTGCTCGACCCGACGATTGAAACGGACGCACCGTTGATCGTGCTCAAGCCCTTCCACCGGAATGCAGCCCGGGGAACTGGTGAGAATGACGCTGACGCCATGCTTTTGCGCCCCGTCATCGAACACCGGGATCAGCGCGGTGGCATGACTGTCGCCCCAGACCAGCACCCGTGACGACAGTGCTGGCGCCCCGTAATGACAGAAAAGTTTGTCGTCAGGGGTCTTGTCGTCCGCCAGGCAACGCATCAGTTCCGGTCGCCATTCCTTCGCCTTGGCGTACTGCAACGCTTGATCGGACAGGCGCGAGGGCAAGCCATCGGTCCAGCGGAGCGCTTGACCGGCCAGCCCCAACACCACCACCCCGACACCTGCCGCCAGCAGAATCTGCCGACGCCCCGCCAACAGCCGCCGCTCGCGGAACGGCGTCTCGACGAACTTCCACGACAAGTAACCCAGCACCAGGCTGAGCAGAATCAAGCCGGCAATATCAAACGGACCAGGCTCCTCGACACTGGCGTAACTGGAAAAAACAAACACCGGCCAATGCCACAGGTACCAGGAATAGGAAATCAGCCCGAGGCCGACCAGCACGCGACTGGCCAGCAGCCCACCCACCAGGGTCTGCCGATGGCCGTTGGCCCAGATCAACGCAACCACGCCCAGGGTCGGCAGCAACGCGGCTGCACCGGGGAATGGCGTGCTTCTGTCGTAGCCCACGACCGCCAGCAAGATCATCCCGAACCCGGCCAGGCTGACCATTTGTGCGCCAGCGGTGGTCAGGCGCCATTGGCTTCTGGGCGCAACAGCCAGCATCGCGCCGGCCAACAGCTCCCAGGCACGCATCGGCAACAGGAAAAACGCTTTCTCAGGGTGATGCGCAACGGCCCAGACGCTGAGCCCGAAGGACACCAGCAACACCGCGAACAGCGCCAGACGCCAATGCTTGAGGCGGCTCGACAACAGCGTCAGCAACAGCGGGAAGACGATATAGAACTGCTCTTCAACCGCCAGTGACCAGGTATGCAGCAACGGCTTGAGATCGGAAGCAACGTCGAAGTAGCCGTCCTGACGCATGAACAGGATGTTGGAAACAAACATCACCTGGTAACGCACCGAGCGCCCCAGCTCTTCATAGTCCTTGGGTGCCAGCAGGAACCAGCCCACCGCCAGCACGGCAATGATCATCGCAAACAGCGCGGGGAGAATGCGCCGGGCGCGACGGGCCCAGAAATCGACAAAGCTGAAGCGCCCGGCCTGACGCTGGTTCCAGATGATCGAGGTGATCAGGTAGCCGGAAATCACAAAGAAAATGTCTACGCCGACGAATCCGCCGGTAAACCCCGGAACACCAAAATGGAACAGCACCACGGCAATCACGGCGATTGCGCGTAAGCCGTCAATGTCCCTTCGATAAGCAAGCGTGCTCATAAACAGTATGGCCAGTCAGTTGATTGTTTTTACGATCGTTTTTTGTTTTCTAACTGACCGGAATTAATCTCAAACCTTCCATTTTTTTTACGCAAAAAAAATGGCGCCCCGAAGGACGCCATTTTTAGCGGTTTGAAAACCGTCTTACTTACGCTTCATCGACAAGAAGAACTCGTCGTTGGTCTTGGTCGTTTTCAGCTTGTCGACCAGGAACTCGATGGCAGCGATTTCATCCATCGGGTGCAGCAGCTTGCGCAGGATCCACATGCGCTGCAACTCGTCATCGGCGGTCAGCAACTCTTCGCGGCGGGTGCCGGAACGGTTGATGTTGATGGCCGGGAAGACGCGTTTTTCAGCGATACGACGGTCCAGAGGCAGTTCCATGTTGCCGGTGCCTTTGAATTCTTCGTAGATCACTTCGTCCATCTTCGAGCCGGTTTCAACCAGCGCGGTGGCGATGATGGTCAGCGAACCGCCTTCTTCGATGTTCCGCGCGGCGCCGAAGAAACGTTTCGGTTTCTCCAGGGCGTGGGCATCGACACCACCGGTGAGTACTTTGCCGGAGCTCGGGATCACGGTGTTGTAGGCGCGAGCCAGACGGGTGATGGAGTCGAGCAGGATCACCACGTCTTTCTTGTGTTCGACCAGGCGCTTGGCCTTCTCGATCACCATTTCGGCAACCTGCACGTGGCGGGTTGGCGGCTCGTCGAACGTCGAGGCAACCACTTCGCCGCGCACGGTGCGCTGCATTTCGGTTACTTCTTCCGGACGCTCATCGATCAGCAATACGATCAGATGAACTTCAGGGTTGTTACGCGCGATGTTGGCTGCGATGTTTTGCAGCATGATCGTCTTGCCGGCTTTCGGCGGTGCAACGATCAGACCGCGCTGGCCTTTGCCGATCGGGGCGCACAGGTCGATGACACGACCGGTCAAGTCTTCGGTGGAACCGTTGCCGGCTTCCATCTTCATGCGCACGGTCGGGAACAGCGGGGTCAGGTTCTCGAAGAGAATCTTGTTTTTCGCGTTCTCGGGACGATCGTAGTTGATCGTGTCGACCTTGAGCAGCGCGAAATAACGCTCGCCTTCCTTCGGAGGGCGGATCTTGCCAACGATGGTGTCACCGGTGCGCAAGTTGAATCGGCGGATCTGGCTCGGCGAGACGTAGATATCGTCCGGGCCGGCGAGATAGGAAGCGTCAGCGGAGCGCAGGAAGCCGAAGCCGTCCTGGAGAATCTCCAGCACGCCATCACCGGAGATTTCCTCGCCGCTTTTCGCGTGCTTTTTGAGCAGGGAGAAAATCACGTCCTGCTTGCGCGAACGGGCCATATTTTCTATGCCCATCTGTTCGGCCAATTCGAGCAGTTCGGTAATCGGCTTTTGCTTGAGTTCAGTCAGATTCATATAGGAATGACGTAATCATTTATGGAGGGGGGGAAATTAAGCTTTTGGCTTAATGAGGCCGCGCCGCAGAGAAGGCGACAGGATCGCGTACTTATTCGAAAAGGAGTGCGTCGGCGACGGCTAGCAGGGGGCAATGGAGAAACCAGTGCGGGGCCGAATGTACCACCTGAGTTTCGGAGCGTCTAGCCCTCAATAACGAAAAGGCCCCGCAATATGCGGGGCCTTTTCATGACGCTTTATAACAACGCTTAAATGTTGGCGTCGAGGAAAGCAGCCAGTTGCGACTTCGACAGTGCGCCGACCTTGGTCGCTTCAACGTTGCCGTTCTTGAACAGCATCAGAGTCGGGATACCACGCACGCCATGCTTGGCCGGGGTTTCCTGGTTCTCGTCGATGTTCAGCTTGGCAACGGTCAGTTTGCCTTTGTAGGTTTCAGCAATTTCGTCCAGGACAGGAGCGATCATTTTGCAAGGGCCGCACCATTCAGCCCAGTAGTCGACCAGTACAGCGCCTTCGGCCTTGAGGACGTCGACGTCGAAGCTAGCGTCGGTGACGTGTTTGATAAGATCGCTGCTCATGGAAGTCTCCAGGTTGTAAGCAAAAAAACGTGGCCCATCATAGCCGCCCTTCCCTCGTTCAGGAAGGTGCAGTTGATTGAGTCTCGCTATGGTGCCGCATGAGTTTGGGTATAGCTCAAGTCACGGGGTGGCGGGAGCGACGAAGGCAATTCCAGTACGAAGGGCCGCGTTGCGCACATGTTCCTGCAAGGCCTTCTGCGCCGCACCGGACGAGCGACGGGCCAGCGCGCGGAGGATCTTGCGGTGTTCCTGCCAGGTTTCCATGGCGCGTTCGGCCCGGATGAACGGTAGCTTCTGGCTCTCCAGAAAGATGTCGGCGCTGGCCGTGAGGATGCTCAGCATCGCCTGATTGCCGCTGGCCAGCAGGATGCGTCGGTGAAAATCGAAATCCAGTCGCGCCGCCGCTTCGAAGTCGCCCGCCTTCAATTCATTGCGCATGGCGGCCACATTGTCTTCCAGCGTATCGAGCTCGTGCGTGCTCAGAGTGACCGCGGCCAAACCGGCGGCAAAGCCTTCCAGGGCGTAGCGCAACTGGAAAATATCCAACGGCGATGCCTGGGCCGCGAATGGCCAGCTCAGCGCCCCATCGCCGCGCGGCAAATCGACCGGCGACTGCACGAACACGCCCTTGCCCGGCTGGATGCTGATCACGCCCAGCGCACTCAACGACGACAGCGCCTCACGCAGCGATGCCCGACTGACCCCCAATTGCACCGCCAGATCCCGCTGCGATGGCAAGGCATCGCCCGGCGCAAAACCCTGCTCGGTGATCAGTTTACGGATGGCTTGCAGCGCCACTTCAGGTACGGCACGAGAGATCGAATTCATGGTTTTTCAGACGAACCAGGACAATGAGCGGCTAGTTGTAAAGCTATTCGCAGCGCCCGGCAAGTCGTGCCCCATGGGGGTTCGGCACCCTTCACAGATGCGCCATGAGGGTGCGAAACGTCCCGCCACTGTTCAGACCAGTAAGACCGAACGGACCCAGTAAAACCGGGGCCTGCACCATCCAAAACCGCTTCTTGGCATGGCCCATGCTCTGTCGATCCGCAGCATTCATTCCTCGCCGATCCGGAGATTCGCCATGACCCTGCGTTACAGCGCCCTTCTCACCGCCCTGTTTGCCAGCCTGATGCTGACCCAGGCGCCCGCTCACGCCGACGGCCTGGAGGAGGTGGTCAAACGCGGCGTCCTCAAGGTGGCCGTGCCTCAAGACTTTCCGCCGTTCGGCTCGGTCGGCCCGGACATGAAACCTCGCGGCCTCGATATCGACACCGCCAAACTGCTGGCCGACCAGCTCAAGGTCAAACTCGAACTGACCCCGGTCAACAGCACCAACCGCATCCCGTTCCTGACCACCGGCAAGGTTGACCTGGTGATCTCCAGCCTGGGCAAGAACCCCGAGCGCGAGAAAGTCATCGACTTCTCCAGCGCTTATGCGCCGTTCTACCTCGCTGTTTTCGGTCCACCAGACGCCGACATCAAAGGCCTGGACGACCTCAAGGGCAAAACCGTCAGCGTCACCCGGGGCGCCATTGAAGACATCGAGCTGACCAAAGTCGCGCTCGAAGGCGTGACCATCAAACGCTTCGAAGACAACAACTCGACCATCGCCGCGTACCTCGCCGGGCAAGTCGACCTGATCGCCAGCGGCAACGTGGTGATGGTGGCGATCAGCGAGAAAAACCCGAAACGCGTGCCTGCGCTGAAAGTGAAGCTCAAGGACTCGCCGGTCTATGTCGGCGTGAACAAGAACGAGCCGGCGCTGCTGGGCAAGGTCAATCAGATCCTCGCCACCGCCAAGACCGACGGTGCGCTGGAAAAAAACTCCCAGACCTGGCTGAAAGAGCCATTGCCGGCCGATCTCTGATCGTCGCCCGGGAGACTTGATATGGCCTATCAGTTCGACTTTCTGCCGGTGGTGCAAAACACTGACCTGCTGCTGCGCGGGGCGCTGTTCACCCTTGAACTGACGGCCATCGGCGCCGTACTCGGCGTGGGTCTGGGCATTGTCGGGGCGCTGGTGCGGGCGTGGAACATTCGTCCGTTCTCGGCGATTTTCGGGGTCTACGTCGAGTTGATCCGCAATACGCCGTTCCTCGTGCAGCTGTTTTTCATCTTCTTTGGCTTGCCGTCGCTGGGCGTGCAGATTTCCGAATGGCAGGCGGCGGTGCTGGCGATGGTGATCAACCTCGGCGCCTACTCGACTGAAATCATCCGCGCCGGCATCCAGGCAATTCCCCGAGGACAGCTGGAAGCCGCAGCAGCCTTGGCGATGAGCCGATTCGAAGCGTTCCGCCACGTGATCCTGCTGCCGGCGCTGGGCAAGGTCTGGCCGGCCCTGAGCAGCCAGATCATCATCGTCATGCTCGGCTCGGCGGTCTGCTCGCAGATCGCCACCGAAGAGCTGAGCTTTGCCGCCAACTTCATTCAGTCGCGCAACTTCCGCGCCTTTGAAACCTATGCGCTGACCACGCTGCTTTATCTGTGCATGGCGTTGCTGATCCGCCAGTTGTTGAACTGGATCGGTCGCCGCTACATTTCGAGGAGCAGCCAATGAGCGATTTCACGTTCTGGGACGTGGTGCGCAACCTGCTCACCGGCCTGCAATGGACGCTGGCGCTGTCGCTGGTGGCGTTTATCGGTGGCGGGTTGATCGGTTTGCTGATCATGGTCATGCGCATCTCGAAAAAGCCCCTGCCGCGCAACCTTGCCCGTACCTACATCGAGCTGTTCCAGGGTACGCCGCTGTTGATGCAGCTGTTTCTGGTGTTCTTCGGCGTGGCATTGGCTGGCGTGGAGATTTCGCCGTGGATGGCCGCAGCGCTGGCGCTGACGCTGTTCACCAGCGCCTATCTGGCGGAGATCTGGCGCGGCTGCGTCGATTCAATTCCCAACGGCCAGTGGGAAGCCTCGTCGAGCCTGGCGCTGAATCCGCTGGAGCAGCTGCGCTACGTGATCCTGCCGCAAGCGCTGCGGATTGCCGTGGCGCCGACCGTGGGCTTCTCGGTGCAAGTGGTCAAAGGCACCGCCGTGACTTCGATCATCGGCTTCACCGAACTGACCAAGACCGGCGGCATGCTCGCCAACGCGACCTTCGAACCGTTCATGGTCTACGGCCTCGTCGCCCTCGGTTACTTCCTGCTCTGCTACCCCTTGTCCCTCAGCGCGCGCTACCTGGAAAGGAGACTGCATGCCTCTGCTTAGAATTTCCGCCCTGCATAAATATTACGGCGACCACCACGTACTCAAAGGCATCGACCTGAGCGTCGAGGAAGGCCAGGTGGTGGCGATCATCGGCCGCAGCGGCTCGGGTAAATCCACTTTGCTGCGCACCCTCAATGGCCTGGAGTCGATCAACGACGGCGTGATCGAAGTCGACGGCGAATACCTCGACGCCGCCCGCGCTGACTTGCGCAGCCTGCGGCAGAAAGTCGGGATGGTGTTCCAGCAGTTCAACCTGTTCCCGCACCTGACCGTCGGCGAGAACGTGATGCTCGCGCCGCAAGTGGTGCAGAAAGTGCCGAAGGCCAAAGCGGTCGAGCTGGCGCGGGAGATGCTGGAACGGGTCGGGCTGGGCGAGAAGTTTGATGCCTTCCCGGATCGATTGTCAGGCGGACAGCAACAGCGCGTGGCGATTGCCCGGGCGTTGGCGATGTCGCCCAAAGTCTTGCTGTGCGACGAGATCACCTCGGCGCTGGACCCGGAACTGGTCAATGAAGTGCTGAGCGTGGTTCGGCAACTGGCCAAAGAAGGCATGACGCTGATCATGGTCACCCATGAAATGCGCTTTGCCCGGGAGGTTGGGGATAAGTTGGTGTTCATGCATCAGGGCAAGGTGCATGAGGTGGGGGATCCGAAGGTTTTGTTTGCGAATCCGCAGACGGCGGAGTTGGCGAATTTCATCGGGACGGTAGAAGCGGCGGTCTGATAGATCTTTGTTGACCGGAAGGCCGCCTTCGCGAGCAAGCCCGCTCCCACAGTTGACCGCGTCGTTACTGAGGTACGCGGTTAAATGTGGGAGCGGGCTTGCTCGCGAAGAGGCCATCAGCAGCACCGCAAACATTCCCGCGGCAGAAGATCGCAGCCTTCGACAGCTCCTGCGCGTTGGCGTCAGCGTTTGATCGTGGCACGATGTCGAGGTTATCGACCGAGACCCCATGACCATGCCGCAATCCCAAGCCAAGAATCTGTCCTTGATCGCCGCAATCGACCTGGGCTCCAACAGCTTTCACATGGTCGTGGCCAAGGCCCAGAACGGCGAAATCCGTATTCTCGAACGTCTCGGGGAGAAGGTTCAGCTGGCCGCCGGCATCGACGAAGAGCGCAAGCTCAACGAAGAATCCATGCAGCGCGGGCTCGATTGCCTGAAGCGTTTTGCCCAACTGATCAACGGTATGCCATCCGGCGCCGTACGGATCGTCGGCACCAACGCCCTGCGTGAAGCCCGCAATCGCAACGAATTCATCCGCCGCGCCGAAGAAATCCTTGGCCACCCGGTGGAAGTCATCTCCGGCCGTGAAGAAGCGCGCCTGATCTACCTCGGTGTCTCCCACACCCTCGCCGACACCCCGGGCAAACGCCTGGTAGCCGACATCGGCGGCGGCAGTACCGAATTCATCATCGGCCAGCGCTTCGAACCGCTGCTGCGCGAAAGCCTGCAGATGGGCTGCGTCAGCTACACCCAGCGTTATTTCAAGGACGGCAAGATCACCCCGGCCCGCTACGCCCAGGCGTACACCGCGGCGCGGCTGGAGATCATGAGCATCGAACACGCCCTGCATCGCCTGACCTGGGATGAAGCCATCGGCTCTTCGGGCACCATCCGCGCCATCGGTCTGGCGCTGAAGGCCGGCGGTCATGGCGCGGGCGAGGTGAATGCCGAAGGCCTGGCCTGGCTCAAGCGCAAACTGATGAAGCTGGGCGATGTCGAGAAAATCGACTTCGAGGGCATCAAGCCCGACCGCCGCGCGATCTTCCCCGCTGGCCTGGCGATTCTCGAAGCGATCTTCGACGCCCTCGAACTGCAACGCATGGACCACTGTGAAGGCGCCCTGCGCGAAGGCGTGCTCTATGACCTGCTCGGCCGTCATCATCATGAAGACGTCCGTGAGCGCACCCTCAGCTCGCTGATGGAGCGTTACCACGTCGATCTGGAACAAGCGGCACGCGTCGAGCGCAAAGCCCTGCATGCCTTCGATCAAGTGGCCAAGGATTGGGATCTGGACGACGGCGTCTGGCGCGAACTGCTCGGCTGGGCTGCCAAGGTCCATGAAGTGGGCCTGGACATCGCTCACTATCAGTACCACAAGCACGGATCCTACCTGATCGAACACTCGGACCTGGCCGGGTTCTCCCGGGAAGACCAACTGATGCTCGCGCTGCTGGTGCGTGGTCACCGGCGCAATATTCCCAAGGACCGGTTTGCCGATTTTGGCGATGAAGGCGTCAAGCTGATCCGCCTGTGCGTGCTGCTGCGCTTTGCGATCCTGTTCCATCACATCCGTGGCACCCAGGAAATGCCGCAGGTGGTATTGCACGCCAGCCGCGACAGCCTCGATGTGTTGTTCCCGGAAAACTGGCTGGACGAAAACCAACTGACCCAGGCCGACTTCGCCCTCGAGGCGGAATGGCTGACTCGCGTCGGCTTTGTGCTAAACGTCCGCTAAGTCACCTGTAGGAGCTGTCGAGTGAAACGAGGCTGCGATCTTTTGATCTTGCTTTTATAAAGAACAAGATCAAAAGATCGCAGCCTCGTTTCACTCGACAGCTCCTACAGGGAACGCGGTTCGACATGAAAAAAAGGGCGATCCATATGGATCGCCCTTTTTTTGCCCAGCCGAATCTGCGTTAACGAACTGTCAAAATCGGGCTACCCAACCGCTCCAGCAACGTCGCCTGCGCACTGCGCGGGTTCTGGTTGCCGGTCGGGGTGTTGCGGATGTAGCGACCGTCCGCCTGCAGGCTCCAGCTGTGAGTGTTGTCGGTCAGATACAGCTCCAGCTCTTTCTTGACCCGCATGATCAGCTTCTTGCCTTCGACCGGGAAGCAAGTCTCGACACGCTTGTCGAGGTTGCGCTCCATCCAGTCGGCACTGGACAGGAACATCTGCTCTTCGCCGCCATTGAGGAAGTAGAAGACCCGGGTGTGTTCCAGGAAGCGACCGATGATCGAGCGCACATGGATATTGTGCGAAACCCCGGCGATGCCCGGCCGCAGGCAGCACATGCCGCGCACCACCAGATCAATGCGCACGCCAGACTGGCTGGCCTTGTACAGCGCGCGGATGATCTTCGGATCGGTCAGCGAGTTGAACTTGGCGATGATGTGCGCCGGTTTGCCGTCGAGGGCGAACTGGGTTTCGCGGGCAATCATGTCGAGCATGCCCTTCTTCAACGTGAACGGCGCGTGCAGCAGCTTCTTCATGCGCAGGGTTTTACCCATGCCGATCAGCTGGCTGAACAGTTTGCCGACGTCTTCGCACAAGGCGTCGTCCGAGGTCAGCAAGCTGTAGTCGGTGTACAGGCGGGCGTTGGCCGCGTGGTAGTTGCCCGTGCCCAAATGCGCGTAACGCACGATCTCGCCGGCCTCGCGACGCAGAATCAGCATCATCTTGGCGTGGGTCTTGAAGCCGACCACGCCGTAAATCACCACCGCACCGGCCGCTTGCAGACGGCTGGCCAGTTGCAGGTTGGACTCTTCATCGAACCGCGCGCGCAATTCGATCACCGCAGTGACTTCCTTGCCGTTACGCGCGGCATCGACCAGCGCATCGACGATTTCCGAGTTGGCGCCGGAGCGGTACAACGTCTGGCGGACCGCCAAGACATGCGGGTCCTTCGCGGCCTGGCGCAGCAGGTCGACCACCGGGGTAAACGACTCGAACGGGTGCAGCAGCAGGATGTCCTGCTTGCTGATCACGCTGAAGATGTTCTCGCTGTTCTGCAGCAGTTTCGGGATCTGCGGCGTGAACGGCATGTATTGCAGCGCGCGCTGACTGTCCAGGCCGGTAATGCTGAACAGGCGAGTCAAGTTGACCGGGCCGTTGACCTGATACAGCTCGGTCTCGTGCAGGTTGAACTGCTTGAGCAAGTAGTCGGACAAGTGTTTCGGGCACGTGTCGGCGACTTCCAGACGCACCGCGTCCCCGTAGCGACGGGAGAACAACTCGCCGCGCAGGGCGCGAGCCAGGTCTTCCACGTCTTCGGTATCGACCGCGAGGTCGGCGTTTCGGGTCAGGCGGAACTGGTAGCAGCCCTTGACCTTCATGCCCTGGAACAGGTCATCGGCGTGCGCGTGGATCATCGACGACAGGAACACATAGTTGTCGCCCGCGCCGCCCACTTCTTCCGGCAACTTGATGACGCGCGGCAACAGGCGTGGCGCCGGGATGATCGCCAGACCGGAATCGCGACCGAAGGCGTCAATGCCTTCGAGCTCGACGATGAAGTTCAGGCTCTTGTTCACCAGCAACGGGAACGGGTGCGTCGGGTCGAGGCCGATCGGGGTGATGATCGGCGCGATCTCGTCGCGGAAATAGCGGCGCACCCAGGTTTTGATCTTGGTGGTCCAGTGACGCCGACGGATGAAGCGGACCTGATGTTTTTCCAGTTCCGGCAACAGAATGTCATTGAGGATCGCGTACTGGCGGTCGACGTGACCGTGCACCAGCTCGCTGATGCGGGCCAGGGCCTGATGCGGTTGCAGGCCATCGGCGCCGGCCTGTTCACGGGCGAAGGTGATCTGCTTCTTCAGGCCGGCCACGCGAATTTCGAAGAACTCGTCCAGGTTGCTGGAGAAGATCAGCAGAAACTTCAGCCGCTCCAGCAACGGGTAGGACTCATCCAGCGCCTGCTCCAGCACGCGAATGTTGAACTGCAGTTGCGATAGCTCGCGATGGATATACAGGCTGCTGTCATCCAGGCCGGGAATGGCAATCGCCGGCGCCGCTGTCGCGGGTTCGGTGACCGCCGCAGGTGGAGCGGGCTCCAGCTCCGGCGGGGTCTCGGCGATTTGCTCGACCACGGGTTGAGCTTCTTTTACGGCAACTTCAGTGAGTCCTTCGGTATTCATGGAATGTTCCTGGGAGGGCTATTTCTGCTCTCGTAACAATTGAGCGGCACGCACGGCAAAGTAAGTCAGGATGCCATCGGCCCCTGCACGTTTAAAAGCGGTCAGGGATTCGAGGATAACCCCTTCACTCAACCAGCCATTCTGGATGGCCGCCATGTGCATGGCGTATTCACCGCTGACCTGATAAACAAAGGTCGGCACTTTAAATTCTTCTTTGACCCGGTAAAGGATGTCCAGATACGGCATGCCTGGCTTGACCATGACCATGTCCGCGCCTTCTGACAAGTCCGCCGCCACTTCGTGCAGGGCTTCGTTGCTGTTGGCCGGGTCCATCTGATAGGAGGCCTTGTTGGCCTTGCCCAGGTTCAGCGCCGAACCCACCGCGTCGCGGAACGGGCCGTAATAGGCGCTGGCGTACTTGGCCGAGTAGGCCATGATCCGCACGTTGACGTGATCGGCCAGCTCCAACGCTTCGCGGATCGCCTGGATGCGACCGTCCATCATGTCCGACGGGGCCACCACCTGAGCGCCGGCCTCGGCGTGGGACAAGGCCTGCTTGACCAGTGCGTCGACGGTAATGTCGTTCTGCACGTAGCCTTCTTCGTCGAGGATACCGTCCTGACCGTGGGTGGTGAACGGGTCCAGGGCGACGTCGGTGATCACCCCCAGTTCAGGGAACTGCGCACGCAAGGCGCGGGTGGCGCGCTGGGCGATGCCGTTCGGGTTCCAGGCTTCAGCGGCGTCCAGGGACTTGAGCTCCGGCGGCGTCACCGGGAACAGTGCCAACGCTGGAATCCCCAGTTCGACCCACTTGGCCGCTTCTTCGAGCAACAGATCGATGGTCAGGCGCTCTACGCCCGGCATCGACGCCACCGCTTCGCGACGGTTTTCACCGTCCAGCACGAACACCGGCAGGATCAAGTCATCGACGGTCAGAACGTTTTCACGGACCAGTCGACGCGAGAAATCATCACGGCGGTTACGACGCAGGCGGGTTGCAGGAAACAAACGGTTGGCGGGGGTAAAGCTCACGGCAGACTCCTGAGCCCGCGCTGGCAGGCGAGCGTGACAGTTATAAGCGGCCATTATGACGAACAGATGACAGTTGTGCTTAGCCCTGTGACACGTAGCCGCATTCCATTGTCCTTGTAGGAATTGTTCACGTCGAGACACATTTGGACACTTTCATGAATGTGCTCGAAGGGTTAGGCTGCGCGTTCATTTCGCCAGCATCCAGACAATGCTCCAACAATTTCTTCAGGAATTCGGCTACTTCGCCCTCTTTCTCGGCACGTTCTTCGAAGGCGAAACCATCCTGGTGCTCGCAGGCTTCCTCGCGTTCCGCGGATACATGGACATCAAGATCGTCACGATCGTGGCGTTCTGCGGCAGTTATGCCGGCGATCAGCTGTGGTATTTCCTCGGGCGCAAACACGGCCGCAAATTGCTCGCGCGCAAACCGCGCTGGCAATTGATGGGTGATCGGGCGCTGGAACACATCCGCAAACACCCGGACATCTGGGTGCTGAGCTTCCGCTTCGTCTATGGGTTGCGCACGGTCATGCCGGTGGCGATCGGCCTGTCGGGTTATCCGCCGGGACGTTATTTGCTGCTGAACGGGATTGGTGCCGCGATCTGGGCGGCCGCACTGGCTGCGGCGGCGTATCACTTTGGCGCGGTGCTCGAGGGCATGCTGGGCAGCGTCAAGAAGTACGAGCTGTGGGTGCTCGGCGCCCTGCTGATACTGGGCCTGGGCCTGTGGCTGCGTCGGCGCTTCAAGAATGCTCGTCTGGCGAAGAAGATCTACGCCGACGAGCAAGCCGAACTGGCCAAGGCCGCCGAGACTAAGACGCCAATCGAGTGAAACGGTCCCTGCAACAGTAGAGACCGATGCCACTCAGCAGGCTGTAACTGAGCAGGCCGATCCAGCCCACCGCGCTGGCCGGCCACAGCCCGACCACCGGCGCCAGCCACACCAGCGGCACATTCGATGCCAGCCGCAGCAGCTCCAGCTTCAATGCCTGCGGGCGATTCTCCAGGGCCATGCCCAACGTGAACAAGCCCAACGCTACCGCGCCCCAACCCAACACCAGCGCGGCGCTCGGCAAACGCGATTCCAGGTTCATCAAGTAGCTGCCCAGCGCAATGTAGACGCAGAACTGCAACGCCACGTACAACTGCTGGCGTCCGTCCAGCGGCACCTCGAATTTGCGGAACTGACTCAGGTCCGGTTTGTTCATCGGGTACTTGGCCGCCACGTCCGCCGGCCGCCAACCGGTGCGCATGAACCAGATCCGCAGCTTGTCCCATTTGCTTTCAGCCCGCCGCGCGTCATCCCACAGCTGTGCGTAAAACTGCACGTTCGCCCACAACGGATTCCAGCTCGCCAACGGTGTCGTCACGCCGAAAATCACCGGCTCGTTGTCGTCCTCTTCCTGGAACGAGCCAAATAGACGGTCCCAAATAATGAACACCCCGCCGTAGTTGCGATCCATGTAGAGAGCGTTCTGTGCATGGTGAGCCCGATGATTGGACGGCGTGACAAAGAACCACTCGAACCAGCCGAGCTTGGGAATGTGCCGGGTATGCACCCAGAATTGATACAGCAGGTTCAGCGCGGCGACGCTGATGAACACCAGCAGCGGCACGCCGAGTACCGCCATCGGCAGGTAGAAAATCCAGCTCAGCAGGAAGCCGGTGCTGGTCTGGCGCAGGGCCGTGGAGAGGTTGTAGTCCTCGCTCTGGTGATGCACCGAATGCGCGGCCCAAAGGATGTTGCGCTCGTGGCCCATGCGATGCAGCCAGTAGTAGCAAAAGTCATAGAGGACGAAGGCAAACACCCAGACCCAGACGCTGTCGGCCGACAGCTCGAACAGCGACACATGCTTGAGGGCAAAGGCATAGGTCACCAGGCCGACGCCTTTGGTCAGCAGGCCCGTGGTGGTCGACAACACCCCGGTGCTGATGCTGTTGATCGCGTCCGCCACCCGATAATTTCTGACCCCGCGCCAACGGTCAGCCAGCAGCTCGACGGCAATCAGCGCAAAGAAAAACGGCACCGCATACAGAATGAAGTCCATTGACGCGCCCGGATCGGAATCTTGAGGACAGATGCTAGGTGTAGCCGCGAATTAACCCTATGGCAACGAGTGACAAATTAGTGGACATTTAACGCCATGAATCTGGAGAAAAACCCATGAGCAAAAAAATTGCAGTGATCCTTTCCGGCTGTGGCGTGTATGACGGCGCCGAGATCCACGAAAGTGTGATTACCTTGCTGCGTCTGGACCAGCGTGGCGCCGAGGTGCAGTGCTTTGCCCCCAACATCGCGCAATTGCATGTGATCAATCACCTGACCGGCGACGAAATGCCCGAGTCACGTAATGTGCTGGTGGAATCGGCGCGGATCGCCCGCGGCAACATCAAGGATATTCGTGAGGCCAGCGTCGAAGACTTCGACGCCCTGATCGTGCCCGGCGGTTTCGGCGCGGCCAAGAACCTGTCGAACTTCGCCATCGAAGGCGCCGGCTGCACGGTTCAACCGGACGTCCTGGCGCTGACCGAAGCGTTTGCCGAAGCGGGCAAACCGGTGGGGTTGATCTGCATTTCGCCGGCACTGGCGGCGAAAATCTATGGACCGGGCGTGACCTGCACCATCGGCAACGACGCCGATACCGCCGCCGCCATGAACAAGATGGGCGCCACCCACCAGGATTGCGCGGTGAGCGACATCGTCGAAGACAAGGCGCGCAAACTGGTCTGCACCCCGGCTTACATGCTGGCGCAGAGCATCAGTGAGGCTGCATCGGGGATCAACAAACTGGTCGACCGCGTGCTCGAACTGACCCACGAAAACGACGCCTGACACTGACTAATGTGGGAGCGGGCTTGCTCGCGAAGGCGGTGTATCAATCGACATTAATGCTGAATGACACACCGCCTTCGCGAGCAAGCCCGCTCCCACAGGGTTCTATGCAAGGCTCAGGCTTTGCGGGTCAGCCGCGTGAGTATCCGGTCCAGCGCATTGGCAAACGCCTGCTTCTCGCGCTCACCAAACGGCGCCGGCCCGCCGCTCATCTGGCCCTGTTCACGCAGATCGGTGAACAGGTTTCGCACCGCCAAGCGATCGCCCATGTTTTGCGCATCGAACTCCTTGCCCCGTGGGTCCAGCGCGGCAACGCCCTTCTTCACCAGCCGATCGGCCAGCGGCACATCGCTGCAAATCACCAGCTCACCCGGCACCGCGTGCTCCACCAGGTAATCATCAGCGGCATCCGGACCGCTGGGCACCACGATCAGCTTCACCAGGGCCAGCCCCGGTTTGATCTGCGGTTGCCCAGCCACCAGCACCACTTCGAACTGGCGCTTGAGGGCGAACTTCACCACCAGATCCTTGGCCGCCCGTGGGCAAGCGTCGGCATCGATCCAGACACGCATTGTGTTTCCCTCCGTTAAAAGCTTCGCGGGCAAGCCTCGCTCCTACAGGATTCGCGCGTTATATGGGGCCGCGTATAACCTGTAGGAGCGAGGCTTGCCCGCGAATATGAGCGTAGCGAATGCTCTTAAGAAACCTGCACCCGCCGCTTCTCTGCGATCCAGCTACGGCCATACAACACAATAATCGCAATGATCGCCACCGCCTGTGCACTCAGCGAATACGCATCCGCGTGAATCCCCAGCCAGTCGAAGTCAAAGAACGGCACCGGCCGCGTGCCGAAGATCCCGGCTTCCTGCAACGCCTTCACGCCATGTCCGGCGAACACCACCGACAACGCGCACAGCAGACCGGCGTTGATGCTGAAGAACAACGACAGCGGCAGTTTCTGCGAGCCGCGCAGGATCACCCACGCCAACCCGACCAGCAACACCAGCGCCGTGGCACCACCGGCCAACACCGCGTTATGCCCCGCAGGACCTGCCTGCAGCCACAGGGTTTCGTAGAACAGAATCACTTCAAACAACTCGCGATACACCGAGAAAAACGCCAGTGTCGCAAAGCCGAAGCGTCCACCGCCGCCCACCAGGCTGCTCTTGATGTAATCCTGCCACACCGCCGCATGGCGACGATCGTGCATCCACACGCCAAGCCAAAGCACCATGACCGCGGCAAACAGTGCCGTCGCACCTTCCAGCAGTTCACGTTGCGAACCGCTGACATCGATCACATACGCCGCCAAACCCCAGGTTGCCAGACCGGCCAACAACGCCAGGCCCCAACCGACGTTGACGCTGCGCACCGCCGACTGCTGGCCGGTGTTGCGCAGGAACGCCAGGATCGCCGCCAGCACCAGAATCGCTTCCAGGCCTTCGCGCAGCAAAATCAGCAATCCGGAGATGTAGCTCAAGGACCAGCTCAAGCCATCGCTGCCCAGCAACCCGGCGGACTCTTTCAACTTGGCCTTGGCCGCGTCCAGGCGTTCCTGGGCCTGGGCCACCGGCAGGCTGTCCTGCAACGACTGACGGTAAGCCATCAGGGATTTTTCGGTGTCCTTGCGCACGTTGGCGTCGACGTTGTCCAGCGAACTCTCGACGAGTTCGAAGCCTTCCAGATAGGCCGCCACCGACAAGTCATAGGCTTGATCGTGATCGCCGGCCCGGTAGGCGGCGATGCTCTTGTCCAGGGTTGCAGCGGTGTAGTCGAGCAACTGCGCCGGGCCGCGCTTGACCTGCGGCGGTTGCGCCCGCTGCGCACGGAACGTCGCGGCGGCTTGCGGGCCATCGGCGGCCTGCACTTCGGCCGGCGTCTGACGCGCCAGGTCGGCGATGTTGTAGGTCTTTTCGGAGGTGGCTGCGGCCGGGTCGGCGCTGAAACTGGCGATGTAGGTCGCCAGGTCCCAACGCTGACGATCATCCAGCTGATCGGCGAAGGCCGGCATGTCCGTGCCTTCGACGCCCAGGCCCAAGGTGCTGTAGATCGCGTAGAGGCTCAGGTGATCCAGACGCGCCGTGTCACGCAGGTTGGCCGGCGGCGGCGTCAGACCGACACCCGCCGGGCCGTCGCCGGCCCCCGTATCGCCATGGCAAACCGAGCAATGCTGGGCGTACAGCGGCGCACCACGAGTCGGGTCCGGGGTAATGATCGGCGCCTGGCTGACTTCATAAGTCACGGCCAGTTTCGCGCCGAGTTGCCGCGCCTGACGGGCCACGTCCGCGCCGTCCTGACGGGCAGCGATGGCGTTGCGCAACGTGCTGACGCCCTGCTCCAACCCGGCTTTTTCCAGTTTGGCCGGCATTGCGGCGATCAAGCCTTGCAACACCTTGATGAATTCCAGCTGCTCGCGGTATTCGGACTCGTCGATGACCTTGCCCCCTTGCACCGTTTGCGGGTAGTCCGCGCCGATGTAGTCGAGCAAATGCAGGGCTTGCGGCGCGCCTTCCACGGTGTCGGCCAGCAGATTGAAACTGCACAAGGCAAACAGCGGCAACACCAGCCAGGCCAGGAAACGGGACGGGGCAGTCATGAATGAATCTCAATTGGAAATACGAAGTAACACATTGTTCACTTCCAGTGACGTTCACTCAAGCTTTGTCTGCGAAGGCCGCTGGAGCACAGGAACAAAGTGCCATCATCCAAGTCTATAAATTGCCGCCTCATGGCGGCTTATTTTCAAGGAAGACACACAGCAAATGGCCACCCGCCTGCGCTTCATTTTTGTACTCAGTGCATGCCTGCTACTGAGCGGCTGTCCCACGATGCGTGACTACAACGCGGAGTTGAACGAGACACTCGACTATTTCAAGGCCGGGCAGCTCGACGGCGCGGTTGCCGTACTCGACCGCAACAACCCTATTCCCCCGGGCGACCTCCTTTACCACTTCGAAAAAGGCGAATTGCTGCGCCTCACAGGTAATTTCCCCGACAGTTATCAACATTGGGACTACGCCGACCGGCTGATCGAAGGGTGGGACAATTCGCCCCTGTTCGTCCCCTTCAAAAAATTTACCGAGTTCAACAGTTACAGCGCCAACGACAAGGTGCGCTTATACGATGGCTACGACTTCGAGAGAGTCGCCCTGACCACGCAAATGGCCCTGATGCTGCTGTCCGGCTCTGAAACGGAACTGGCGCGCGTGATGATCAAGAAAACCCACGAGCGCGAAGCAACCATTGCCGACAAGCGTGACAAGCAATACCTGGAACTGGAAAACCAGGCGAAGGACGAAGGGGTCGCGATGAAATTCCAGGACCTTCAGGGCTACCCGGTAGCGACCCTCGACGCCCCCGAAGTGATCGCCCTGAAGAACAGCTACCAGAGTGCGTTCAGCCATTACCTCGCTGGTTTCATTTATGAATCGCTGAACGAGAAAGACCTCGCCGCGCCGGGCTATCGCCAGGCCATCGAACTGCGCCCCAATACGCCACTGCTCGAACAAGCCTTGCGCAACCTCGCCAAATCCCCGCTGAAGGCCGGCGAGGTCGACGTTTTGCTGATCGTGCAAACCGGCCTGGCGCCGGCGCGCAGTTCAGTGCGCGTGCCGATTTCGGTGGACGTCGAAGGTGAAACCTACATCACCAATATGTCGTTCCCGATCCTCATCCCCGACACGTCCACGCCACCAGTGGACTTCGTCATGGTGGATGGCAAAAAACAGAAACTGACGTTGCTCAACAGCTTTGGCGACATGTCGCGGCGCACTTTGCGTGATGACATGCCGGGTATCATCCAGCGCACGCTCCATCGCGCCCGGTCCAATGTCGAATACCTGGCCTATCTGAAAAAGCACAGACCCGAGAAGCTTGAGGAAACGATCCTGCAGCAACTTCAACGCGAGGATGCCGATACCCGCGTCTGGCGTACCTTGCCGGACAAGACGCTGGTTGCCCGCATACGGCTCAAGAAAGGCCAGCACCAAGTGACGCTGCCCAACGCGCCGGACGCAGCACCGGTCAGGTTCAAGGTGGATCAGACCCATCAGGCCTTCAGCCTGCGCGCCGTGGGTGACCGCCGATTCGCCGCCGATGTCGCCCTGCAACTCGACACTGTTCCCGCACCGCAGGCTGCAATCAGCCCTGCCCAACCCTGAACGGAGATTTTCATGGGATTGAAATGCTTCGCCGTTGTCGCGCTGGCCTTGTTGGCCGGTTGCGCCACCCCGCCACCTCCGCCAGAACCGGGCAGTGCCGCCAGCAAAGTCCTGGCCACCGGACCGATCGAGAACGTGGCCATCGGCCCGATGCGCATGGCCAGGGAAAACGGTTTCCTGACGGTCAACACGCAGCTGAGCAACACCGACACCCACAACCGAACGCTCTACTACCGCTATCTGTGGCTGGGACCGGAAGGCTTCCCCGTGGCCGAAGCCGACACCTGGAAAAACCTGACCCTGTATGCCGAGCAGACGAGTTTTCTGCCGGCCATCGCTCCCGTGCCCCAAGCCGTGGATTTCCGCCTGGAGATCAATACGCCGTGAACCGCCCACTTGAGACTTTGCCCATGTTTGCACGCGTTTCGTTCCTTGCCCTGGCTACGCTGCTGATGGGTGGCTGCGCCGAAAATCGCTCGCCGGTATTGGGCAGCGGCAACATCAGCTATGGCGACCCGAAAGCCGTGGAACTGGTCACCAACGAATTCGGTTCGACCGACCTGCAGATGATCGCGGAAAGCATGACCCGCTCCCTCGCCCAGTCCGGCGTTCTGAAAGGCCGTCCGGTGGTTCAGGTGTACGACGTGATGAACAAGACCAGCGAGTACATCGACACCCGCGAGATCACTACGTCGATCAAGACCCAACTGATGCGCACCGGCACCGCGCGCTTTGCCAGCGACAACACCGACATGCAGAGCCAGGTTGACCACCTCAAGCTGCAAAACCAGAGCGGCCTGTACAAGAAAAGCACGGTGGCCAAGACCGGCAACATGATCGCCGCGCGTTATCGCCTGGAAGGTTCGATCAGCTCCATCGTCAAGCGCAGCAACGATTACAAGGACGTCTTCTACAAATTCAGCCTGCAGTTGGTCGATGTCGAAAGCGGGCTGGCCGAGTGGATGGACGAGAAAGAAATCCGCAAGACTACGGAGCGCTGAGCAATGCGTGCATGGATTGGCATCTTGACCCTGGCCTGCGCCGTTGGCGTGCAGGCGGCCCCGAAAATCGCCGTCACCGACCTTGCCTACGAGGCCAGCGTGGATCAATACGTTCACGTAATTTCGGCCCGGGACAATCATCAGCAGGACTATTACGGCGCCAGTGGCTCGTCCAGTTATGATGAATACACGACGCAGAACAGCTACCTGGAGCAGACCGAAATTCGCCGTTTCAGTGGTGACATCAAAGGACAGATGCTCAAGACCGGCATGTTCCAACTGATTCAGGGCACGCCCTACACCGCCAGCGCCAAAAGCGATGTGTACGACGTGATAAAACGCATCAAGGCTGGCCACTTCAAAGGTGCCGACTATGTGCTGTTCGGCACGCTGTCGGACATCGATTTCACCCAGGACATGAATGAGCTGGCCAACACCGACAGCTACTCGGCGGTGCTGGCACTGACGCTGGTGGCGGACTTCAGCCTGATCAACACCAAGACCTACGAGATCACCTCGGCGTTCACGGCCATGGGCGAAGCTCAGGACACCAAACTGGTGAATGATCGTGATATCCACGTTTCATTGAACCGGCCACGGGTGGTGCGGGACGTGTCGAGGTCGTTGGGCGAGGACGTGGCGCGTCAGCTGAGCGAACAGCTCGGGGATGGCAGTTATGTGCCGTCAGGACAACCGCAGCCGCGCAACGACCTGCCGCCGGATACCGCGCCGGTCATCTTGCGCTGACCCCTGAAACGAAAAAGGCGACCTGCAAAGGTCGCCTTTTTTGTGCCTGACCGTTTTTACGCTGCGGCTTTGCGCAATGTCGCCATAAACGCCGCAGCACCGATGAACAGCCCGGCAAACGTGCGGTTCATGCGTTTTTGCTGCTTGGGCGTGCGCAACAGACGCAGCACCTTCGACGCCAACCCGGTGTAGCCGGCCATGACGATCAGGTCGACGCAGACCATGGTCACGCCAATGATCAGGTACTGGGCCAGCAACGGCGCGTGTGGATCAATGAACTGCGGCAACACCGCCAGCATGAACACCAGGGCCTTGGGGTTGCTGATGTTGACCAGGAACCCGCGGAACACCAAAGCCATCGGCTTGCCGATTTGACGCACGGCGGCGTCGTCGCTCATGTCGCTGGGCAGCGCACGCCATTGCTTGATCGCGAGGTAAACCAGGTACGCCACGCCGAACCATTTGATCGCGTAGAAAGCCGTGGCCGATGCCGTGAGAATCGCGCCCACACCGGCGCCGACAATCGCGATCTGTACCGCCAGGCCCAATTGCAGGCCCAGGGCGTTCCAGTAACCGCGCCAGAAACCGTATTGCAGACCACTGGACATCGACGCAATGGCGCCGGCACCGGGAGACAGGCTGATCACCCAGCAGGCGGCAAAAAACGCCAGCCATGTTTGAAGCTCCATTGCACACCTCGACTCAGATTCGTGACAGACGTCTAAGCTAATGCGGCTTTGGGCGCATGACTACTGGTTTTTTGTCGGACAGAGCGACTGCCGACCAGCGTTTTATGACTTTAGGGCCCCTTCGCGAGCAAGCCCGCTCCCACAGGTGACCGGGTTCTTGTTGAGAGACTCGGTCTACTGTGGGAGCGGGCTTGCTCGCGAAGGCGGACTGCCAGGCGAAAGAGGGCTTACTTTTCGATCCCGCTCAACGGAAACACATCCGTGCCGCGCCAGCGTCGAACCGAGCGCTGGAAGAACAGGCTATTGGGCACCTGCACCATCGCACTGCCGGTCCCGAGTTCTTCCGCTTCGATCAACGTGGTGTAAAGCAGATTAATCGCCACCACCCGACCTTTGACGCCGGGCTTGTCGGTGGTGTCCACCAACTCCACGACGTCACCGATGCGGAACGGGCCGACGGTGAAGATCAGAATCGCGCAGAGCAGATTGGAGAGCACGCTCCACATGGCGAAGAACGCCACGGCCGCCACCGCGACAAAACCGGACAACGCGGTCCAGAGTACGGTGGCCGAGACGCCGAGGCGTTCCAGCACGAAAATCAGCGCACTGCCCATGATCAGCCAGCGCAAACCGCCACGCAGCGGCATCAGCAGCTGCGGTGGAAACGGATAGCGCTCGCCCAGGCGAGTCAGGCATTTGGCAACGAAGCGTTGGGCGAAGTAACCGGCCAACAGGATCAGCAGGATTTGCGCGGCGAACCAGATCGGCTCGCCCCACCCTGCCGGCAGCGGTAGCTTGAACGCTTCCATCAGGACAGCGCCTCCAGCTCCGCCTGCATGCTTTCGAGCAGTTCCAGAGCTTCCATCCACGCTTCTTCGAGTTCGGCCTCACGCACCTTCAGCTTGGCCTGTTCAGCCAGCAGATCACGCAAATCGTTCTTGCGCATCGGTTCGTAAATGTCGCTGTCGCCGAGGCTGGTATCGATCTTCGCCAGTTTCTCGTGCAGCTTGCCCAACTCGGCTTCGAGCTTGTCCGCCTCACGCTTGTGCGGTGCCAGTTGCTGACGCAACGCAGCAGCGGCCTGGCGCTGGGCCTTCTTGTCGGTCTTGTCCGGATTGACCGGGGTGTTGCTGACCGGGGCATTGCGCTGACGGTAGTCGACCAGCCAACGGGCATAGTCTTCGAGGTCGCCGTCGAACTCCTCGACCTTGCCGTCCGCCACCAGATAGAAATTGTCAGTGGTGCTTTTGAGCAGATGACGATCGTGGGAGACCACCAGCACAGCGCCACTGAATTCCTGCAGGGCCATGGTCAGCGCCAGGCGCATTTCCAGGTCGAGGTGGTTGGTCGGTTCGTCGAGCAGCAACAGGTTCGGCCGGTCCCAGGCAATCAACGCCAGGGCCAGGCGGGCCTTTTCGCCACCGGAGAAATTCAGTACCGGCTCATCGATACGCGCGCCACGGAAGTCGAAACCGCCAAGGAAGTCGCGCAGAGTCTGCTCGCGCTCGGTCGGTGCCAGGCGCTGCAAGTGCAGCAACGGGCTGGCCTTGGAATCCAGGGAGTCCAGCTGATGCTGGGCAAAATAGCCCACGACGGTGTTCTCGCCACGGGTCAGGCGACCGGCCAGCGGCGACAGTTCACCGGCGAGGTTTTTGATCAGGGTCGATTTACCGGCGCCGTTCGGGCCGAGCAAACCGATCCGCGCGCCAGGGGTCAGTTGCAGCTTGACCTTCTCCAGCACGGCTTTGTCGCCGTAACCCAGACGAGCGTCTGACAGATCGATCAGCGGGCTGGAGATTTTCTGCGATTCGCGGAAGACGAAGTCGAACGGCGAGTCGACGTGGGCGGCAGACAGCTCTTCCATCCGCTCCAGCGCCTTGATCCGGCTCTGGGCCTGACGGGCCTTGGTGGCCTGGGCCTTGAAACGGGCGATGTAGCTTTCCATGTGCGCACGTTGCGCCTGCTGCTTCTCGTAGGCCTGTTGTTGCTGGGCCAGACGTTCGGCACGCGCGCGTTCGAAGGCGCTGTAACCACCGCGGTACAGGGTGATCTTGCGCTGATCGACGTGGGCCACGTGATCGACCACAGCATCGAGGAAGTCCCGGTCGTGGGAAATCAGCAACAAGGTGCCCGGATAGCTTTTCAGCCACTCTTCGAGCCAGATGATGGCGTCGAGGTCCAAGTGGTTGGTCGGTTCATCGAGCAGCAACAGGTCCGAGGGGCACATCAAAGCCTGCGCCAGATTCAGACGCATCCTCCAGCCACCAGAGAAATCTCCTACCGGACGATCCATCTGCTCGTTGGTGAACCCAAGGCCGGCCAGCAACTTGCGGGCGCGGGCGTCGGCGGTGTAACCGTCGGCGCTGTCGAGTTCCGAGTGCAGGCGGGCCTGAGCCGCACCGTCATGCGCCGCTTCGGCTGCGGCGAGGTCGCGTTGCACCTCACGCAGGCGCAGGTCACCATCGAGCACGTAGTCGACCGCCAGGCGTTCGAGGGTCTCGATTTCCTGGCGCATGTGGGCGATGCGCCAGTCGGCCGGCAGGAAGCAGTCACCCGAGTCCGGGTGCAGTTCGCCACGGATCAAGGCGAACAGGCTCGATTTGCCGGCGCCGTTGGCACCGATGAGGCCGGCTTTGTGGCCGGCGTGCAGGGTCAGCTCAGCGTCTTCTAGCAGACGTTGAGGGCCACGCTGTAAAGTCAGGTTCTGAAGTCGAATCATAATGGCGGCGGAGTCTACCAGCTTCGCTCGCAACTGGCGCGAGTAGCACTATGTCCTCTGACCTGTGGAGCTTTTCCCTTACCACCTACGCGCGTCCTGGCGTTGAGGATGCCTGCCTGCAATTGCAGTCGGCAGGCGTGAATGTGTGCCTGCTGCTCTGTGGGTTATGGCTGGGAGACCGAGGCGTCACCTGCAATGAGCAACGCTTGCAGCTGCTTCGCGACGTGGCCGAGCCTTGGGATGCCGATGTCGTGCGACCGTTGCGCGCATTGCGCATGCAATGGAAAGCCGTCGCGACTGAGGACGCCGAATTGAAGACGTTGCGCGAACAAGTGAAGAAGCTTGAGCTGGAAGCCGAGCGACATCTGTTGTTGCGGCTGGAGCGATCGGCGCAGAGTTGGCCGCAGTGTGAGGTGACCGACTCAACGGCCTGGCTGGAAGGTGTGGCGGCAGGCGCCGCCCACTTGGACCGCGACGCGCTGCATCAGCTGCGCGTCGCGGCAACCGGCACTTAGGAAGCGCTGGTTGGGGTGGTGCTGGTGCTCGACGATGCGGCTGGCGTTGGCGCAGACGATGGGGTCGAGGTGGTGGCTGCTGGAGCAGGCGAAGCCGATGCAGCTGGCGACGGAGTTGGAGTCGCTGGCTTGGCAACGGGTGCAGTCGCTGGCTTGGCAGTAGCGGCCGGTTTTTTCACGGCTGGCTTGGCAGCAGGTTTTGCAGCTGGCTTCGCGGCAGCAGGTTTGGCTGCGGCTGGTTTGGCTGCTGGTTTCGCTGCAGCTGCTTTGGCGGCAGCGGCTGGCTTCGCGGCGGCAGCAGGTTTCGCGGCGGCAGTTTTGGCAGCGGGTTTAGCAGCTGGTTTCGCCGCAGCTTTTGCAGCGGGTTTTGCGGCTGGTTTGGCGGCAGCGGCTTTAGCAGCGGCAGGTTTTGCAGCTGGCTTGGCTGCAGCGGTTTTTGCAGCGGCAGGTTTTGCAGCTGGCTTGGCAGCAGGTTTTGCAGCGGCCGTTTTAGCAGCTGGTTTTGCTGCCGATTTTGCAGCGGGTTTTGCCGCTGTGGTTTTCGCCACAGCCGGTTTCGCAGCAGCGGTTTTTGCAGCAGGTTTAGCGGCCGCTGTTCTTGCAGCAACTGGCTTGGCGGCAGGCTTGGCAGCCGTCGTTTTAGCCGCCGGTTTTGCAGCGCTGGCAGCAACCGGTTTTTTCGCTGCAGGTTTGGCGACAGGCTTGGCGGCAGCTTTCACTGGAGCCTTGGCAGCAGGCTTGGCCGGTGCTTTTGCAGCAGCCGGTTTGGCAGCGGCTTTCTTGGCTGGAGCCGCAGCAGGCTTGGCCGAACGCAGGGACAACGCCTTGCCGACAGCCTCTTGTACACGACCGACACCCTGGGCCAGTTTCAGGCTTTCTTGAGCGTCGCGCTTGAGTTGCAGAATGTAGCTGCGCGTTTCGGATTGACGATCCTTGAGGGCATCGAGCAAGTCCTCAAGTTCTTTCACCGCACCCTTCGCTTTGGTTTGTGCCTTGGCTTTACCGGCTGCCGCAGCGTCCTGCAATTTGGTACGGGACTTGTGCAATTTTTCCTGCGCTTTTCCGCGCTGTTTTTCCAGTTTGGCGAGCAGTTTTTCAGCATCAGCCAAGGCTTGCGAACAAGCGTTTTCCAAATGCTCGAGCAGGCTGCCCGAGAGTTGTTGGAGTAAGTGCAACGGGGTATTTACAGGCTTCTTGGTGGCCGACATGGTTTACCTCCTGGCTGACGTGGGTGCGGCTCATACTAGACCTCTGCTGACACCGCCGCTAGCGCATGTTGACAGTATCGAAAGCGCTGCGTTGCAACAGATTGAAATTCTTCTGCGCTGGCGCAAAACCAGTTCACCTTTGAGCGCATCCACACTGGCATAATCCACCGCATCTCAGATCGGAGTGTGCCCATGTCGCGCTACTTTTTTTTATCGTTGTGTGTGTGTTTTTCCGTGGCTCAGGCCGCCGAAAAAACCACCCCAAATGAGGCTCACGATCTTGCTTACAGCCTGGGCGCGAGCCTGGGTGAACGCTTGCGTCAGGAAGTGCCGGACCTGGAACTCCAGGCATTGCTCGAAGGTTTGCAACAAGCCTATCAAGGCAAGCCACTGGCCCTGAAAGACGAGCAGATCGAACAGATTCTGGCCGAGCACGAAGCCCAGGTCGCCGAGCAACCCGCTATCGCGCAAAGTGAAGTCGCGCTGGAAAAAGAGCAGCGTTTTCTCACCGAGGAAAAAGCCAAACCGGGTGTTCGAGAATTGGCAGATGGAATTCTGCTGACCGAGTTGGCACCGGGTACGGGTGCCAAGGCAGGCCCTAATGGCAAGGTCGAAGTTTTGTATGTCGGACGCCTTCCCGACGGCACCGTGTTCGATCAGAACAGCAAGCCGCAGTGGTTCAGTCTCGACAGCGTGATCAGTGGCTGGCGCAGCGCATTGCAAAACATGCCGGTCGGTGCGAAATGGCGCCTGGTGATTCCATCGTCTCAAGCCTATGGCGCGGACGGTGCCGGCGACCTGATCGCCCCGTTCACGCCGCTGGTGTTCGAAGTCGAATTGCGTGGTGCCACCAGCTGAAAACCGGAAACGAAAAACGGCGCGCAAAGCGCACCGTTTTTTAGTCTTGCAGGAGAGGTTCAGGCCTGAACCGAATCCTCTTCCTTGTGAGCCGTGTGCAGCACTTCGATCAGGCAATCTTCCAGTTCGAAACGTTCGTGCAACAACCCGCCCAACTCCTTGAACTTCTCCGCGACGCACTTGCCTGCATCACACAGGTCGTTGAACGCCAGCAGCTTCTCGGTGATGACGTCGATGCGCGGGTAAATCGTCTCCGCCAGCTCCAGCCCGCGAGTATCGCCAAAAGCCTTGGCTTCGCCGGTCAGCTGTTCGTAGATCTCGAAGTGCCCCGCAGACACGTAATCGACCAGCACGCCGCAGAATTCCTGCAACGGCTTGCGGTTCTCGCCCAGAGACTCAGGCTTGGCGCCGAGATCATCATAGGCCCGAACCAGTTCGTGACGCTCCTGCAACCAGCGATCGATCAGCAGATGCACTCCACCCCAACGTTCCTGAGCATTCTGACAACTTTCGAGCATGGTGATCTCTCTTCCCTTGTGGGTCATGCTGCCCTACACCTGTCGCAGACTTGAAAACCAAGAATCGGCCAGGCAGAGCGTCATCGAGCAACATAATTCCAATGACACGTGCGGGCCAGATTATGCCCGCGCGACAATGGCTTCAAGGTACGCAGGAGATAAAGTTCATACAAGTGTTTAATCACCCGCCAGCCCCCGGTGCGACGACACGCCGCTGAGCGGTCGCTCGCACGCCAGCCAGACAACGCGCAGCAGCTGATAAACACCCAGAATCGTCAGCGCCACGAAGAGCAGCAGACTCCATTCCGGGAGGCTCAGGTCGAACAGCGTCCAGGAAATTTCTGCGCAGTCTTCGTCCCCTTTGAACATCCGCGTCACCTGGCACAGCCAGGGCAGGTTCTCGTACAAAGCCTCCGGATGGGCTGAGCAGGTCGATAGCTGATGCGCCGGATCGCTTTGCAACAAGACCTGCCGCCACGCCATGACCATACCCGCGAGACTGCATGACAGACCGAGCAGCCAATAAAGAAAAGTCCCGAAGCGGCCGGGGCCATGCACCGAAGCCGTCAGGCAGACTCCGGCAAACAACGCCAGGCAGACTCGCTGCAGCAGGCATAACCCGCAAGGCTTGAGGCCGACTGCATATTCCAGGTAATAGGAAACGCCCAAGGCGAGGGCACCTGCAATAAAAGCCATGAAAAACAAAGAGCGTGAGCAGGCCAAAAACATGGCTTATCCGTAACAGTGGAGACAGGCGGTTACGGTAGAGGAAAGCGCGCCAGCCTTTCAAGGCAGGCCGGCACGGACACTTCACCAGAAGTGTAGGGAATTCCCGACAGCGTCGAGAGGACTTGATGTAGTCCCCTGTAGGACAAAGCCGATCAGGGACTACAACGCTAAACATTCAACGAAATTCGAGCGGCCGGATCGCGCTCAGGAACGGCTCCCGCCCCTGTAGCCGCAGGCTGCGCCCGCTGCTACAAAAGCAGCGCGTCAGGCGTAAACGGGTGCTGGGAGTGGGGCCGCCAGCAGGCGCTCGTCCAGCAGCCCCAGACCTTCCTGGAACAACTGATTGCTGCGCTCTGTGTCGCCGAGCTGCGCGAGCAACCGCGCCAGTTCCGCACAGGCTTCCGGATTGCGCTGCACCCGCAAGCTGCTTTCCAGATAGTCCCGCGCCTTGCCCCACAGACTGCTTTGCAGGCACAGACGGCCCAGTGTCAGCAAAAGGCTTGGGTCCGCCGGATGATCCTTGAGCCAACCCTCGGCCGTTTGCAGTTGACGAGCCGGATCGCTACCGCGCACCAGTCCGTAGAGACGCGCCAGATGACTGTCGTACTTGCGCTTGAGCGCGGTGCGCAGCACTTCTTCCGCTTCAACCTGCGCGCCCAGTTGCCGCAGCTGCTCGGCATAGGCCAGCACCAGCTGAGGTTCCTGGCGCTGAGCCGAGGTGAGTTGCTGCCAGGCGCGATTGAGCGACTGCAAACCGACCGTGCCATCGGCTTCCTGATGCGCCGCCAGGGAAAGGTTTTCACCCCACGCCCGGCGTTCCAGATCGGCCAGCTCGGCGGGCGGCAAGACTTTATCCTTGCGCAGCTCCGGCAGCAGGCGAATCACGGCCGACCAGTCGCCGCGCTGCTGATGCAGACGCTGCAACTGGCGCAAGGTCTGGACGTTATGAGGATGACGCTCATGCATGGCTTGCAGCGTCACCAGGGCGCCTTCCGTGTCGCCACGGTCGTTCTGCAATTGAGCGTGACTCAAGGCAATCGCCAACTCGGCCTGGGGCTGGCGCTCGAGGGCGCGCTCCAGCAAGTTGTCGCATTCCTCGTAGTGACCCTGTTCATTCGCGGCGCGCGCAGCGCCGAGGTAGTAGAGCAGTGGCTGGCGCTCGGCTTCGGCAGCGCGATGCAGGTGACGCTGCGCACTGGCCCAGCGACCCTCCGCCAGGTCCAGCTGACCGTGTTCGATCGCCACTTGCACCCGGCGGCTGCGATTGCGCCGCGACCAGGGATTGACCACGCCACTGGACGTCGTCACCAGCTCGATCAACGCCTTGATGCCCCAGAACACCAGCCAGAGCACCGCGACCAACGCCAGGGTGGCCCACAGGCTCGCTTCATAACGGAACGTCTTGTAGGCGATCAGCACGTAACCGGAATGCTCGGCAATCGCCAGGCCCAATGCGGCGGCCGCGGCGATGACCAGGAACACGATCACATAGAGGCGTTTCATGGCGTGGCCTCCTGCACGGTGTTCGCGGCCGGTTTTGCCATGGGTTTGATCGAGTCTTCGGCGTTGACGTTACGCCGCTCCAGATACCCCTGAACCGCACTCAATGTGCCGGTCAGGTCCGGCGTGACTACCGTCACCGGCTGCTTGCTCAACTCGCCCACCTGCTCAAGCATGACTTTGCTCTGAGGGTTGTCCGGGTTGAAGTTGCCCGTCAGTACATCCCGCGCCTCCGCCAGCGCCTGGGTGTAAACCGCCGCCTGACCATTAAGCGCGGCCCATTGCGCCTGCTCCAAAGCGAGGCTCAGGGCCAGACGCACTTGGCTCAAGCTCTGCCCCGCCAGCAATGGGCGCACATTCTTGTCAGCATTGAAATCGATGCGGATGTAGCGCGAAATCTGGTCCCACCACTGCGCCCAACGGCTGGCACCGTCACCGTCGGCCGTCAGGCCCAACAGCGATTCGCCGCGATCCTTGTACTCGGGCGCCAGTTCGGTGAGGTTGATGACCTGATCGCGCAAGGCACCCAGGCGCAGGAACAACCCGGTGCGATCCGGTTGTTCAGTGCTGCGCAGCGCCACCAGGGTTTTGGCCACTTGCTCGCGAGCGGCAAAGGAACCCGGGTCGTTCTGTTCGCGCAGAATTTCATCGGCGCCCTGCACCAGGGCCTGAGCACTGCTGATGTCCTGCAACGCAGAAAGGCGCAGGCTGGCCAGACGCAACAAATGCTCGGCTTCGGCCAGGCGCCAGTCCTTGCGGCTCGCGCCGAGGACAGTTTCCAGACGCTGATTCAAGCGTTGCTGATCGCCTTGCAACTGCGTCACCAAACGGCTGCGAGCGTCCAGTTCTTCAGCCGCAGGCATTTGCTCGAGGCGCGCGCTAAGACGCTGTTCGTTAAGCTTCAGACTTTGCGCCTGATCGTTCAACGCCTGGACCTGACTCAACTGCTGCTGGTTGTTGGCTTGCAGGTGACGCACCTGCCAGACACCCCAACCGCCGACGGCAACACCGGCGGCGCCCAACAGCAGCGCGACGATTGCCAGCCCATTACCTCGGCGCTGCACTTCAACAGCGGGTGGAGTTTCAACCGGCGCTTCAAGCACCGGCAGCACGTCTTCTTTTGGCAAGGCTGTTTCGCTCACGTATCCATCCTTTGCATTAGAGAACGGGTTCGGGATGCTCCCGTAACGCCGTCAGCAAAGCCGCGGCACTGGCGCCACGACAATCCACAACTGTTTGGGCCCCGGCGGCACGTGCCAACTCGGCGACCCTGGGGCTTGGAACAAACAACGGCAACTGCGCAAGCGCAGGCCAGGCATCGCCCGCCAATTGGCGCAGGTGCTCGAAACCCTGTCCACTGCTGACCACCAGCCCGTTCAAGCGTTCCGCTTCGATCCGCTCAGGCAGCACCGTCGACGGGTATTGAGGCAGGCCGCGACGGTATAACTCCAGATACTCGACACTAGCACCTAGCTCGCGCAAACGCTCAGCCAGCAACTCGCGCCCGCCCTCCCCGCGCAGGATCAACACCCGCGGATCGGGTCGGGCAACAGCCTCGCGCAACGAGGGAAGCTCAAGCAATGCTTCGCTGTCATCGCCCTCTGCGGGGAAACTCACGTTCAGTCCGTTATCCGCGAGGATCTGCGCAGTCGCCGCCCCCACGCTGAACCAGCGTGTGGATGGTGGCTGCGGCCAATGCTGATTGAGCAGGTCCACGCCGATTCTGGCGGCCGGTTTACTGACCACAATCACCGCACAGTAATGATCCAGGCCCTGAATCACCTCGCGCATTGTGTCAGAGGCTGCAATCGGCTCGATCTCCAAAAGCGGCAAGCTGCTGCTGAAAATCCCCGCTTGCGACAAAACACCGCTCAACGCCGCTGACTCATCCGCAGGGCGCGTCAGCAGCAGGCGCCAGCCCGTCACTCGTGACCTGCCTCGCCATAGACTGCCTTGAGAATATCGTTGGCGCCCTGGCTCAGCAGGTCTTCAGCCACTTGCACGCCCAAGGCTTCTGCATCGCCCCGTGGCGCACGGGCCTCGGCGCTGAGCAGCAAGCCGCCGCTCGGATCGCCCACCAGACCGCGCAACCAGATCTGCTCGCCTTCAAGCACGGCGTAGCAGGCGATCGGCACTTGGCAGCCGCCATTCAGGTGTTTGTTGAGGGAGCGTTCGGCGGTCACGCGGGTGGCGGTGTCCTGGTGATGCAACGGCGCCAGCAGCGCGTGAATTTCGCTGTCAACGCTGCGACATTCGATGCCGACTGCGCCTTGGCCACCAGCCGGCAGGCTGTCGTCGACGCTGATTGCCGAGGTGATGCGATCTTCAAAACCCAGACGAATCAGGCCGGCGGCAGCGAGGATGATGGCGTCGTATTCGCCGGCATCAAGCTTGGCCAGGCGCGTGTTGACATTGCCGCGCAGGAAGCGGATTTCGAGGTCCGGACGACGGGTCAACAACTGAGCCTGACGGCGCAGGCTGGACGTGCCGACGATGCTGCCTTGGGGCAACTCATCCAGGCTGGTGTAGGTATTGGAAACGAAGGCATCGCGCGGATCTTCGCGCTCGCAGATGCAAAACAGACCGAGACCTTCAGGGAAGTCCATCGGCACGTCTTTCATCGAGTGCACGGCGATGTCGGCTTCGTTTTCCAGCAGCGCGGTTTCCAGTTCCTTGACGAACAGGCCCTTGCCACCGATTTTCGACAGGGGTGAGTCGAGCAGCTTGTCGCCACGACTGACCATGGGCACCAGCGTCACGAGAAGACCCGGATGGGCCTGTTCCAGACGGGTCTTGACGTATTCGGCCTGCCACAGGGCGAGAGCACTTTTGCGGGTGGCGATGCGGATTTCGCGAGAGGACATGGATCAATCCGTACTGAATAGATACGGCGGATAATAACAGCTCAGCCAAATCCACTTTGACTTGTATCAGAAACCGCGTGGCCTCCCTGGCCTCGAACGTCCAGCAAACGGGGGTGAAGTTCGCCTGTAATCAGCGAATCAAAGCTGTTGCATCATCTTGCGCACGCCGGCTACGTGGCGACGGCTGACGATCAGGGCGTCGCCATTGAGGCCTTTGAGGAACAGCTGAAAATGCCCCAGAGGCGTACGTTGCAGACGTTCGATGCGTTCGCGCGCGACCAGAGCGTTGCGGTGGATGCGCACGAAACGGTCGCCGAATTCATCTTCGAGGGCCTTTAGCGGTTCATCCAGCAGCACTTCGCCGCCTTCATGGCGCAAGGTCACGTATTTGTGATCGGCAATGAAATACACCACCTGACCCAACGGGATCAGCTCAATGCCTTTACGTGTTCGGGCACTGATGTGGCTGCGTGGGCCGCTGCCGCTTTCGGCGGCGGGACGGGTCAGGGCGGCGAGCTGGACGCGGTTGGGCCGCTCAGCTTTTTTCAATGCATCATGTAAATGTTCAGTTCGCACAGGCTTCACCAGATAGCCCACGGCGCTGGCCTGCAGGGCTTCCACGGCAAATTCATCGGGCCCGGTGCAAAACACCACGGCGGGCGGGGTTTCGCGTTCGCACAACCGGGCAGCCACTTGCAGGCCATCAAGGCCTGGCATACCGATATCGAGTAACACGATATCCGGCTTGTGGCTGTCGATCAGCGCCAACGCCTCTTCGCCGTTCGTGGCGCTGGGCTCCAGGACACTGTATCCCTCGAGTTCGCCAACCATTCGGCTCAGGCGCTCGCGGGCTAGGGGTTCGTCATCAACGATCAGGACATTCATATTGCGCTGGATTCCTGCGTGAGTCTCGCACAAGGATAGCGTAGACAGGTGAAGTGACGTCCGTCACCGCGATCCACGCTAAGACTAGCGCGAGGGCCAAAAAGTGCCGCGAGACCGGCGGCTAAATTTTCATCTGCCGAGTGATTGGAGGCTCTGGCCCGCGTAAGCGAGGTATCGCCATAGGGTTTGCCGATACACAATATGAACACCCCCTCTTCTTATAGTCAGCCGCAGCGCCAGGAAGTGCGCTGATCCTACTGTCCAACTGTAGACGGTTGCCGGGACGATATTGCTCAATTGAAAAATATCGTTGCGCAATTTCCCCACAAGGCATGTCCTGAGTATGGACCGCGCCCCGCGAAAAAAACCTGTCGACCAGCGTCAGCGACAGGATTGGCAACCCTGTTATTATCCGCGACAGCTTCCACCGTCATTTTTTCTTCAGCCGACACGAGCGAATTCATGAGCACTGACAAGACCAATCAGTCCTGGGGCGGCCGCTTCAGTGAACCCGTCGACGCCTTCGTCGCCCGCTTCACCGCCTCCGTCACTTTCGACCAGCGCCTGTATCGCCACGACATCATGGGCTCGATCGCACACGCCACTATGCTGGCCAAGGTCGGCGTGCTGACCGACGCCGAACGCGACAGCATCACCGATGGCCTGAAGACCATCCAGGGTGAAATCGAGGCCGGCCAGTTCGACTGGCGCATCGACCTCGAAGACGTGCACATGAACATCGAGGCGCGTCTGACCGACCGCATCGGCGTGACCGGTAAAAAGCTCCACACCGGCCGCAGCCGTAACGACCAGGTCGCCACCGACATCCGCCTGTGGCTGCGTGACGAGATCGACCTGATCCTGGGCGAAATCACCCGCCTGCAAAAAGGCTTGCTGGAACAGGCCGAGCGCGAAGCCGGCAGCATCATGCCGGGCTTCACCCACCTGCAGACCGCGCAGCCGGTGACCTTCGGGCACCACATGCTGGCCTGGTTCGAAATGCTCAGCCGCGACTACGAGCGTCTGGTCGACTGCCGCAAGCGCACCAACCGCATGCCACTGGGCAGCGCCGCACTGGCGGGCACCACCTACCCGATCGACCGCGAATTCACCGCGCAGCTGCTGGGCTTCGACGCCGTCGGCGGCAACTCGCTGGACAACGTGTCCGATCGCGACTTCGCCATCGAATTCTGCTCGGCCGCGAGCATCGCGATGATGCACTTGTCGCGCTTCTCCGAGGAGCTGGTGCTGTGGACCAGCGCGCAGTTCCAGTTCATCGATCTGCCGGACCGTTTCTGCACCGGCAGCTCGATCATGCCGCAAAAGAAAAACCCGGACGTGCCCGAGCTGGTTCGCGGCAAGACCGGCCGCGTCTTCGGCGCGCTGATGGGCCTGCTGACCTTGATGAAAGGCCAGCCACTGGCCTACAACAAGGACAATCAGGAAGACAAGGAACCGCTGTTCGACGCCGCCGACACCTTGCGCGATTCGCTGCGTGCCTTTGCCGACATGATCCCGGCGATCAAGCCCAAGCACGCGATGATGCGCGAAGCGGCGCTGCGGGGTTTCTCCACCGCGACCGACCTGGCTGACTATCTGGTACGCCGTGGCCTGCCATTCCGCGACTGCCACGAAATCGTTGGCCATGCCGTGAAGTACGGCGTGGAAAGCGGCAAGGACCTGGCGGAAATGAGCCTGGAAGAGCTGCGCAAGTTCAGCGACCAGATCGATCAGGACGTGTTTGCCGTGCTGACCCTGGAAGGCTCGGTGAACGCCCGTGACCATATCGGCGGGACTGCGCCGGCGCAGGTCAAGCAGGCTGTGGCGCGCGGTCAGGCATTGCTCGCCAGCCGTTAAAAGCTTCGCGAGCAAGCCTCGCTCCTACAGGTTATGTGTCGTCCTGCAATTCGAACGACACAGATCCCGTAGGAGCGAGGCTTGCCCGCGAAGACTGACTCAAGAACGCTATAAAACCCTACTTCTTGGACGCGACCATCGCCATAAACGCCGGCATCGCCGCGTCCTTGTCCGCTGCAATCCGCTGCACGTTCGGATTCTGCTCCAGACGCTCCAACAGCGCCTTGGCCGCCGGCATTTCTGCCAGCAAGTCCAGGTCGAACAGCTTCTGCGCCACCGCACAGGCTAACGGCACGCTGTACAGGAAATACAAATCCGCAATGCTCAGACTGTCCCCCGCCACATAAGGGGAGAACTTGCCGTGCCTGCCCAGGGCCGCAAACCCCAGCAACAGTTCAGCCTTGGTCTTGTCCTTGATCGCGTCCGGCACCTGCATGCCGAAAAATGCCTGGGGATAACAGGCGCGAGCCGGCAACTCGATGTACAGCTCGATTTCCTTGGCCAGCGCCAACACCTGCGCCCGCTCAAATGGATCGCTCGGCAATAGCGGCGTGCCTTTCTGGCTTTGCTCGATGTACTCAAGAATCACGGCGGTTTCGTTGATAAAGCCTTGTTCGACGCCCAGCACCGGCACCTTGCCGCGTGGGCTGATGGCCAACGCCTCCGGGCTTGTACCGGCGTAAAACGGTACTTCTTCGAACGGCACGCCCTTCTCGAGCAGCGACAGTTTCACCATGTTGTAGTAGTTACTGACGGAAAATCCATAAAGCTTGAGCATCACATAGCCTCCAGGCCGTGCGGGGTTGGCAGTGCCTGTTTATAGAACGCCGGGGCGATTCCTGCCAGCAGCATCACAGCGCTGAATGCAGGTAAACTGGCCGCCTTAAACTTGAGGAGCCTGCCATGAGCGAGCCAACCGACATCGATAGCGACGAAGAAGAATTCACCGAAACCACCCTGATTGAAGCCATCGAAAACCAGATCGAAAGCGACAACCCGCCTGCGGCCAAGGCGACGTTCAACAAGCTGACCCTGGTGGGTTACGAGCGTGAAGAAATCCTCAACCTGATGGCCCACGTGTTGGCGGTAGAAATCGACGCGATCCTCGAAGAAGACCGCGCGTTCAACACCGAGTGGTACGAAACAGCGTTGCGTGCGCTGCCAGAGCTGCCGCCGGAAAAGAAATAACCCCGATCCGTAGGAGCGAGGCTTGCCCGCGAAGGGCGCACTGAGGTTTTTCCATACAAACCGTGTCATCGTTCTTCGCGGGCAGCCTCGCTCCTACGCACCCCGCTGCCGCACCTCCCGCCGGGGAACGCATCCCGTGGTGAAAAAACCCTGATGCAGGCACTGGACATGCCGCACGAGTCGGCTCACCTTAGGGGCGCTGTCGTCCAATTCCTAGAAAGTCTGGAGTCCTTATGTCGCTTACCCCTGAGTTGGTTGCCGAACTGGAAGTCCTCGCACTCTTCAACCTGGACAGTTCCCAGGAAGGTTTGAAAATTCATCAGACCGCTGCCCCGAAACACATCGCCGCCGCCAAACGCCTTTTCGAAAAAGACCTGATCGACCAGCCCGATGGCGGTTATCTGACCAGTCTGGGTCGTGACGCCGCGCAAAATGTACAAACCGTTCTGACGATTCTGAGCGTCCAGGAAACAGCCTGAGTATCAGTGCATCGCCCACGGAAACCCCTGCTACGGGATTTCCGCGGGCACACTTTGTGACCTGCGGTCGCCGCACGGTAGAAATCTGGCGTCAAAAAACAAAATCAGCTTAAAAGTCCCGGGCCCGAGGCGCTAAACTGCCCCTCATCCGCAGACCCCACGTCCGAGCCTCGCGAGCCGGTTTGAGCTGACATGACCCGCACCCATGAAATCCGCCCCGATCTGGACGAGGGAATCGACCGCAAGGTTCTCGGCCAGCTGCGCGCACGTTTTCTCAAGCTCAACGAAGGCCGCATGGCCCGTGCCATGGAGGGGCTGTCGACCCGCCAGCAAACAGTGTTGACGCTGCTGCCGCTGTTTTTCCACGTGAATCACCCGCTGTTGCCCGGCTATGTGTCGGGCAGCACGCCGGCCGGGCTGTCGAATTTCGAGCCCGACGCCAACGCCCTCGCCGAAGCCCAGCGCCTGACCCGATCGTTCTCCTACAAGCCGCGCCACGGCAGCAATCCACCGCGACCGATTCACGGCCTGTTCCTGATGGGCAGCCTCGGCACGCTGGCCCAGGCTGATCAAAGCGACATGGATGTGTGGGTCTGTCACAGGCCGGACTTGAGCGAGACCGAACTCGCCGAGCTGCGTAAAAAGTGCCAGTTGCTCGAGGTCTGGGCCGCCAGCCAGGGCGCCGAAGCGCATTTTTTCCTGATCGACCCGGCCCGCTTCGTGCTCGGTGAACGCGATACGCAATTGAGCTCTGAAGACTGTGGCACCACCCAGCACTACCTGCTGCTGGATGAGTTCTACCGCACCGCGATCTGGCTGGCCGGTCGCACGCCGATCTGGTGGCTGGTGCCGGTCTACGAAGAAGCCGCCTACGACCGTTACACCCACACGCTGCTGTCCAAGCGCTTCATCCGCGCTGACGAGGCGCTGGACCTGGGGCATCTGGCCTACATCCCGCCCGGCGAATTCATCGGCGCCGGGCTCTGGCAGTTGTTCAAGGGCATCGAGTCGCCTTACAAGTCCGTACTCAAACTCCTGCTGATCGAGGTTTACGCCAGCGAACATCCGAAGGTTCATTGCCTGAGCTTGCGCTTCAAGCAAGCGGTGTTTGCCAATCAACTGGACCTCGACGAGCTCGACCCCTACATCGTGGTTTACCGACGCATTGAGGAATACCTCACCGCGCGTGGCGAGCCAGAGCGCCTGGAGCTGGTGCGCCGCGCGTTGTACCTGAAGGTCAACCGCAAGCTCACCGGCAGCAGCCGCACCCAGAGCTGGCAACGTTCACTGCTCGAGCGGCTGGCTCACGAATGGAACTGGGATCCGCGGCAACTGGCGCTGCTCGACAGCCGCAGCCAATGGAAAGTCCGCCAGGTCAGTACCGAACGCCGAGCCTTGGTCAACGAGCTTAATCACAGCTACCGGTTCCTGACCCAGTTCGCCCGCAACGAGCAAACCGTCAGCCTGATCAACAAACGCGACCTCAACGTCCTGGGTCGACGGCTGTATGCAGCCTTTGAGCGCAAAGCGGACAAAGTCGAGTTCATCAACCCCGGCATCGCCCCGGATCTGGCCGAAGACACCCTGACTCTGGTGCAAGCGCCGAACAAGAAAGAACCCGGGCAAACTCAGTGGGGCTTGTACAACGGCAGCCTGACGGCCCACGAGTGGGAGCATTTCGCGCCGATCAAGCGCAGCCGCCAATTGCTGGAACTGCTGACCTGGTGCCACCGCAACGGCGTGATCGACAGCAGCACCCGCCTCGCCTTGCACCCCGGCACCAGCGACTTGAGCGAATTTGAACTGTTCAACCTGCTCGGCAGCCTGCAACAAAGCATCGCCCTGCCGTTGACGACCGTCGCTGAAGAGCCGTTGCTGCGCGCCAGTGTGCCAAGTGAAGTGCTGATTCTGGTGAACGTCGGCGTCGATCCGCTCAAGCACCATCGCGACCTGAACATCCTGATGACCACCGAGCGCACCGATTCCCTGAGTTACGCCGGGGTGCGGGAAAACCTGGTGCTGACCCTGGACCAGGTCACGCTCAACAGCTGGAACGAAGTGCTGGTCAACCGCTACGACGGCCCGCACGCCTTGCTCGACTGCCTGCGCGATTACCTCAACAACCTGCCGAGCGGCGCCCAACAGCCCAAGCTGCGGGTTCGCTGTTTCTGCCACAACCGCGCGCAATTCATCGCCCGGCGAGTCGAAGAGGTCCTCGATACCGCGCAGAACCTGCTGCTGAGCAAGCTCAATCATCGCTACCTGGTTCAGGTCCAGCAGCATTATCACGTGTTGGAGCTGGTACCCGGCCACGTCAATCACGTCGCCCTCGCCACGCTGCCTGCGTTATTCGATTACCTGGGTGAAGAACTGGCGAGCTACAGCCCGCTGCACCTGGACCCGATGGCGCTGGAAGACCACGACCTGGCGCTGCTCCTGCCCATGGGCCAGCCCGAATGCATCCAGGTGTTCTATCGCATCACCGAACAGCAGGCGGATCTGTACGTGCTCGATGAGTTCAATGCCCTGTGGCAGCAGCGTTTGCCCTATCACGACGAGCAAAGCCTGCTGGTGCCGCTGCAACGGTTCCTGCAATCGATCCAGTACCGACGCGACGCCTTGCTGCCGATGAACACCACCCAGCCGCTGAACCTGGACACGTTGTATTACCAGCTATTGCCGTCAGGTTCCGGCCGGGCGCGTCGGGTCGAACCCCGGCCGGCGCCACAAACCCCGATCAACAAACCGTTCTACGACGTGCAGGCGATCATCGGCAAAGCCGCGCCGGGACAGGTGCAGGTCACGTTGTATTGCAATCAGCGGGAGTTTTCAGAGCTGGAACATGGCGACCAGTTGTTCAGCGTGGTCGCTCAGGAGATCGTCGAGCAGCGCCGGGAAACCGAGCGCTATCGCTGCTACATCACCGACCTGGACCTGTCGGGCCTGCTCGGTGATGGTCAGAGTTCAAGCAATCTGTATTTGCGCTACAAGGCCGACCTGGAGCGCGCGTTGAATGAGGCGCTCGAGCAGGTCTAAGCGGTTTATTCCGGAAAGTGGCCGCCCTCGGCCGGCTGCGATTCGACTTCCAGCAGGGTCAGTTTGAGGGTTTTGCCGCCCGGGGCCGGCCAGTCGATGTGCTGGCCGACTTTCAGACCGAGCAACGCACTGCCGACCGGCGCCAGAATGGAAATCTTGCCTTCGTCGGCGTTGGCATCCTTGGGGTAAACCAGCGTCAGGTGATAGTCCTTGCCACTGCCTTCTTCGCGGCAATGCACACGGGAATTCATGGTGACGACGTCGGCGGGCACTTCATCGTGACCGACCAGGGTATCGGCGCGATCCAGTTCGGTTTGCAGCGCGATAACGCCCGGCAGCGTGTCATCCAGGCTGTCGATCAGGCGCTCCAGACGTTGCACGTCCAGACGGGTAAGGGTGATGGAAGGTGCGGTCATGATAGAGGCAGACTCCTTTCTTCTGCACAGAAAAAGCAAAACCCCGCCAGAAAAAGGCGGGGTTTTCACGAGCCTCGATGGGTTGAGGCGTTTCTGGACACTATCACAGCTCAATAAATATACAAGTCAGGGGCGACGGACCCGACTTTCGGTAACTCCGATGAAACCTGTAGGAGCAAAGCTTGCTCGCGAAGGCGGTGTGTCAATCAACATGGGAATCGACTGACACGCCGCTTTCGCGAGCAAGCTCTGCTCCTACAGGTTTGTGTATCAGGCCAAGGTTTTGCGCTGGACTGCCTGGGCGCAGATCACACGGCGGCGATCATCGTCGGCCGAGCGCCATTCGCGGATGTCTTCGACATGGCGAAAACACCCGAGGCAGACTTTCTGCTCGTCCAGCCGACACACACCGCTGCACGGCGAAGGCACCGCCGGGCTGACGTTGCTGTAGAGCGGTTTGGGCGCACGAGCAGGCGCAGGTTGCGTCACGATCTCACAGACCTTCGAAATCGAGTTCGACGCCAGCCTGCTGCTTGACGATGCGCTCAAGCATTTCGCCCAACTGCTCTTCGCTCTTGTCGCACATCCAGCGCTCGCTCTCGGCGTCGTAATCGAAGTGGAAACCACCCGAGACGGCCGCGAGCCACAGCTGACGCAGCGGCTCCTGGCGACTGAAGATCAACTGGCTGCCGTTTTCGAACTTGACGGTGAGCACACCGGCCGAGCTCTCCAGATCAATATCCAGGTCGCTGTCATCGAAAACATCTTCCAGCGTTTGCTGGGTGGCATCGACCAGGTCGTGGAAACGGGCTTCGGTCAAACTCATTGCGGCAACCTCAAAAAGTGTCTGTTCACGCTCAAGCGCCGCAAGATACGGGCGAGCCCCGGTGATTGCAAAGGATAACGATCAGGCATCGATATAGGTACACCTGTGGGAGCGGGCTTGCTCGCGAAAACGGTGTGTCAGTCAGCATTAATGTCGAATGACACACCGCTTTCGCGAGCAAGCCCGCTCCCACAGTGGATTGCACATAACCGACTGGCATCGAGCCAAGCCCCGCCGGACGGGAGCCCCGTCGCATAGGCAATCCGCCGGGTGGCCGGTATACTCCGGCGCAATTAACGCATTTTCAAGGATTTCGCCATGAAGCGCCTGATCTCTTCCCTTGCCGCGCTCCTCGCGGTTGCCTGTCTTGTGTCGGCTTGTGGTCAAAAAGGCCCGTTGTACCTGCCTGACGATTCCCAGGACCCTGCCGAGCAGGCCCAGTCCTCGCAAAAGCAGCCGTCCAAAGCTCACAAGCACGACGTCTACCAATAAGGGAACGCCATGGACGCTTTTAACTACCGTGACGGTGAGCTGTTCGCGGAAGGGGTTGCCCTGTCCGCCATCGCCGAGCGCTTTGGCACACCGACTTACGTCTACTCACGCGCCCACATCGAAGCCCAGTACCTGGCTTACGCCGATGCGCTGGCCGGCATGCCGCATCTGGTGTGCTTTGCGGTCAAGGCCAACTCCAACCTGGGTGTATTGAATGTCCTGGCGCGTCTCGGCGCCGGTTTTGACATCGTTTCCCGTGGCGAGCTGGAACGCGTACTGGCCGCTGGCGGCAGCGCCGACAAGATTGTGTTCTCCGGTGTCGGCAAGACCCGTGACGACATGCGTCGCGCCCTGGAAGTTGGCGTCCATTGCTTCAACGTCGAATCCACCGATGAGCTGGAACGCCTGCAAGTGGTCGCCGCCGAGCTGGGCGTTCGCGCACCGATCTCGCTGCGCGTGAACCCGGACGTCGATGCCGGCACGCACCCGTACATTTCCACCGGTCTCAAAGAGAACAAGTTCGGTATCGCCATCGCCGACGCCGAAGACGTGTACATCCGCGCCGCGCAGCTGCCAAACCTGGAAGTGGTCGGCGTCGATTGCCACATCGGTTCGCAACTGACCACCCTGCCGCCGTTCATTGATGCCCTCGACCGTCTGCTGGGCCTGGTCGACCGCCTCGGCGATTGCGGCATTTACCTGCGCCACATCGATCTCGGTGGTGGTTTGGGCGTGCGTTATCGCGATGAAGAGCCGCCATTGGCTGCCGACTACATCAAAGCCGTGCGCGAGCGTCTCGACGGTCGTGACCTGGCGCTGGTGTTCGAGCCGGGCCGCTTCATCGTCGCCAACGCCGGCGTGCTGCTGACCCAGGTCGAGTACCTCAAGCACACCGAACACAAAGACTTCGCCATCGTCGATGCGGCCATGAACGACTTGATCCGCCCGGCGCTGTACCAGGCCTGGATGGACGTCACCGCCGTGCGCCCGCGCACTACCGCCGCTCGCGCCTACGACATCGTCGGCCCGATCTGCGAAACCGGCGACTTCCTGGCCAAGGATCGTGAACTGGCTCTGGAAGAAGGCGACCTGCTGGCCGTGCATTCGGCCGGCGCCTATGGGTTTGTCATGAGTTCCAACTACAACACCCGCGGCCGCGCCGCTGAAGTGTTGGTGGACGGTGATCAGGCATTTGAAGTGCGTCGCCGTGAGACGGTAGCCGAGTTGTTTGCTGGCGAAAGCCTGCTGCCGGAGTAATCCCATGCTGCTGCGTTTTACCAAGATGCACGGCCTGGGCAATGACTTCATGGTCCTCGACCTGGTCAGCCAGCACGCGCACATCCTGCCCAAACATGCCAAGCAATGGGGCGATCGGCACACCGGCATCGGTTTCGACCAGTTGCTGATCGTCGAAGCGCCGAGCAACCCGGACGTGGATTTCCGTTACCGGATCTTCAACTCCGACGGTTCCGAAGTGGAACAGTGCGGCAACGGTGCGCGCTGTTTCGCCCGCTTCGTACTCGACAAGCGCCTGACCGCCAAGCGGCAGATTCGCGTCGAGACCAAAAGCGGCATCATCGAACTGGATATCCGCAGCGACGGCCAGATCGGCGTCAACATGGGCGCTCCGCGTCTGATGCCGACCGAGATTCCATTCGAGGCGCCAGAACAGGCCTTGAGCTATACGCTCGACGTCGATGGCACCCCGGTCGAACTGGCCGCCGTGTCCATGGGCAACCCCCATGCCGTGCTGCGGGTCAGCGACATCAACAACGCACCGGTGCATGAACTGGGGCCGAAAATCGAACATCACCCGCGCTTCCCGGCGCGGGTCAATGTCGGTTTTCTCCAGGTCATCGACCGGAACCGTGCGCAGTTGCGCGTCTGGGAACGTGGTGCCGGGGAAACCCAGGCCTGCGGCACCGGCGCGTGCGCTGCCGCAGTGGCCGCGATCAGCCAGGGGTGGATGGATTCGCCGCTATTGATCGACCTGCCCGGCGGGCGTCTGTCCATTGAATGGGCAGGCCCTGGCCACCCGGTCATGATGACCGGTCCGGCAGTACGCGTTTATGAAGGACAAGTGCGTCTTTGAGAGAGTCGAATCCATGAAAGATAAGCCCCAGGTTCCCGCCCCACAGCCCGACGAATCCCCTTCCGAAAGCCTTGAGGCGGCGGCGATTGCCGCGTACCTGGAGGCTCATCCGGATTTCTTCGTCGAACACGAAGAACTGCTCCCGGCCTTGCGCATTCCGCACCAGCGCGGCGATACCGTCTCGCTGGTCGAGCGTCAGATGAAGATCCTGCGCGACCGCAACATCGAGTTGCGTCATCGCCTTTCGCATTTGATGGACGTGGCCCGCGACAACGACCGCCTTTTCGACAAGACCCGCCGCCTGATTCTCGCGCTGATGGATGCCAACAGCCTGGAAGACGTGGTGATCAGCGTCGAAGACAGTCTGCGCCAGGACTTCCAGGTGCCTTTCGTCAGCCTCATCCTACTGGGCGACAACCCGATGCCGGTCGGTCGCTGGGTCACCCATGCCGAGGCGCAAACAGCCATTGGCGGCTTGCTCTCGGAAGACAAAAGCGTCAGCGGCAGCCTGCGTGAGCATGAGCTGGACTTCCTGTTCGGCGAAGAACAGCGCAAGCAGATCGGCTCCACCGCCGTCGTCGCCATCAGCTTTCAAGGCATCCACGGCGTCCTGGCCATCGCCAGTCGCGACCCGCAGCACTACAAGAGCTCGGTCGGCACCCTGTTCCTTAGCTACATCGCCGAAGTCATGGGCCGGGTATTGCCACGGGTCAACAACTCCCTGCGCTCGGTACGCTGACCATGGAACGGCAACTGGACGCTTACTGCGAACACCTGCGCAGTGAGCGGCAGGTGTCGCCCCACACGCTGTACGCCTACCGCCGCGACCTCGACAAAGTGCTGGGCTGGTGCGTCAAACAGAACATCAGCAGCTGGGCCGCGCTTGATATCCAGCGCCTGCGCAGCCTGATCGCACGCCTGCATTCACAGGGTCAATCGTCCCGTAGCCTGGCGCGCCTGCTGTCAGCAGTGCGCGGGCTTTATCACTATCTGAACCGCGAAGGCCTGTGCGATCACGATCCGGCCAATGGCCTGGCGCCGCCGAAGGGCGAACGTCGACTGCCAAAAACCCTCGACACCGACCGTGCGCTGCAACTGCTGGAAGGCGCGGTGGAGGATGATTTCCTGGCGCGTCGGGATCAGGCGATTCTGGAGCTGTTCTATTCCTCGGGCTTGCGTCTTTCGGAGCTGACCGGACTCAATCTGGATCAGCTGGACCTGGCCGACGGCATGGTCCAAGTACTCGGCAAGGGCAGCAAGACTCGACTGCTGCCGGTGGGCAAAAAGGCCCGCGAAGCCTTGGAACTGTGGCTGCCGCTGCGGGCCATGACCAACCCGGCGGATGACGCGGTGTTTGTCAGCCAGCAAGGCCGGCGCCTTGGCCCCCGGGCAATTCAGGTGCGGGTCAAGGCCGCTGGCGAGCGTGAGCTGGGGCAGAACCTGCACCCGCACATGCTGCGACACTCCTTTGCCAGCCATTTGCTGGAATCCTCACAAGACTTGCGCGCCGTCCAGGAATTGCTCGGCCACTCGGACATCAAGACCACCCAGATCTACACCCACCTGGACTTCCAGCACCTGGCCACGGTCTACGACAGCGCCCATCCACGGGCCAAACGCATTAAGGGCGATGATTCATGACCATCCAATTGATCACCTTCGACCTCGACGACACCCTGTGGGATACCGCCCCGGTGATCGTCAGCGCCGAAGCCATACTGCGTGAATGGCTGACCGAGCATGCACCGAACCTGGGCGCGGTGCCGGTGGAGCATCTGTGGGCCATTCGTGAGCGGATCCTGACCAGCGAACCGAGCCTCAAGCACCGCATCAGCGCGCTGCGGCGCCGGGTGCTTTTCCAGGCGCTTGAAGAATCCGGTTACGACCATGGCGAGGCTTCAGACCTGGCTGACAAGGGTTTTGAAGTGTTTCTGCACGCGCGGCATCAAATCGAAGTGTTCCCCGAAGTCGAACCGACGCTGGAGACACTGGCCAAGCATTACGCCTTGGGCGTGGTCACTAACGGCAACGCCGATGTACGCCGGCTGGGGCTGGCGGATTACTTCAAGTTTGCGTTGTGCGCCGAAGACATCGGCATCGCCAAGCCCGATGCGCGGCTGTTTCATGAGGCATTGCAACGTGGCGGGGCGACAGCGGAGACAGCGGTGCATATCGGCGATCATCCGGGGGATGACATTGCCGGGGCGCAGCAGGCTGGGTTGCGCGCGATCTGGTTTAACCCGCAAGGTAAATTGTGGGAAGCGCAGAAGGCGCCGGATGCCGAGATTCGCAGCCTGACCGAATTGCCGGCGTTGTTGGCGCGGTGGAATTCCCGACACTGATCCTGAGAACACACAAAAACCCTGTGGGAGCGGGCTTGCTCGCGAAGGGGGCGTGTCAGACAGCATTGATGTCGACTGACACTACGCTTTCGCGAGCAAGCCCGCTCCCACATTGAATCGCGTCACGCCCCAGACTTTTATTTCTGCCATGAAAAAGCCCGCAGCGACGGCGGGCTTTTTCAGCAAGCAAGGGCAGACGCTTAGATAGGCCGGCTGCCGTACTTGTTGTCAGGCTTCTTGGGAGGATCGGCGACCACATTGGCCTCCACTTCCTGCACCTTGCCGCCCCGTGCCAGAAACTCTTCCATGGCCTTAGCCAGGGCGTCGCGTTCCTTGTTCTTGGCTTCGACGCTCGGCAGCTCGTCAACCGACACCGCAGCCTTGGCTTTACCTTTGGCGGTCGGAACGGGCGTTTCACCGCCATCGTCGTCAGCAACGTCTTCCGCTGCTGCTTCCAGACCTTCTTCAGCCTCGTCTTCGTCGCCTACTTCGAGGTCGTCGTTTTCCAGATCATCGTCGCTCATGTTCTACCTCATGACTTGCGAAAAGCAGATTAGTTATAGCCCAGCTTTACCGTCTGTCGACAGCTGCCGGAAAAATTCAATAACCACTGGTGACCAGCGGTTCATGCCTCTTCACCGTGCACGGTGGCGAGGACTTTACGGGCACCGCCAAAATCACGGTGCTCGCCCAGATAAACGCCTTGCCAGGTCCCCAGCGCAAGTCGGCCTGCCGAAATCGGCAAACTGAGCTGACAGCCAAGCACGCTGGCCTTGAAGTGCGCCGGGAGGTCGTCCAGGCCTTCGTCGTTATGCTCATAGCCGTCTGCTCCTTGTGGGATCAGACGATTGAAAAATCGTTCGAAGTCGCGACGTACCGCCGGATCGGCGTTCTCGTTGATGGTCAACGACGCCGAGGTATGCTGCAGCCACAGATGCAACAGACCGACCCGACACGCCTTGAGTTCAGGCAGGCCGGCGAGTAACTCGTCCGTTACCAGATGAAAGCCCCGGGGCCTTGCCCGCAGGGTAATCAGAGTCTGTTGCCACATACAGTTCTCCGCACGTTCGGGGCGCATTCTAGCGCGCTCTGGGAAAAAACAAAGGCCCTAATATTCCTTCAATCATGTAAGCCATTGGCCGTAGAAAAACGCCCGTCGTAAACGCCACTAAACGTGTACGAAAAAACCTTTCAGCAGTCGCTTCACTGACAAACTCCAGACAAAAAAATGCCCGGCAAGCCGGGCAAGTTTTTTATGCGCGTGCTTACAAGTTGTAGCCGCGTTCGTTGTGGAGTGCCAGGTCGATACCGACGGCCTCTTCTTCTTCCGTGATACGCAAGCCCATGACAGCGTCCAGGACCTTGAGAATGACGTAGGTGACGATCGCGGTGTAGATCACCGTGAAGCCCACACCTTTGCACTGAATCCAGACTTGAGCGGCGATGTCGGTAACGGTGCCGAAGCCACCCAGGGACGGTGCGGCGAACACACCGGTCAGGATCGCGCCGAGGATACCGCCGATACCGTGCACACCGAAGGCGTCCAGGGAATCGTCATAGCCGAGTTTGCGTTTCAGGGTGGTGGCGCAGAAGAAGCACACCACGCCCGCTGCCAGGCCGATGACCAGCGCGCCCATCGGGCCCACGGTGCCAGCGGCCGGGGTGATGGCGACCAGACCGGCCACGACACCCGAAGCGATACCCAGTGCACTTGGTTTGCCGTGGGTGATCCACTCGGCGAACATCCAGCCCAGTGCAGCAGCGGCGGTTGCGATCTGGGTGACCAGCATCGCCATACCGGCGGTGCCGTTGGCCGCAGCAGCGGAACCGGCGTTGAAACCGAACCAGCCCACCCACAGCATTGCGGCGCCCATCAGGGTGTAACCGAGGTTGTGCGGCGCCATCGGCGTGGTCGGGAAGCCTTTGCGCTTGCCGAGCACGATGCACGCAACCAGACCGGCCACACCGGCGTTGATGTGCACCACGGTGCCACCAGCGAAGTCGAGCACGCCCCAGTCCCACATCAGGCCGCCGTTGCCGGACCAGACCATGTGCGCAATCGGTGCGTAAACCAGTGTGAACCACACGCCCATGAAGATCAGCATGGCGGAGAACTTCATCCGCTCGGCGAAGGCACCGACGATCAGCGCAGGGGTGATGATGGCGAAGGTCATCTGGAAGGTGATGAACACCGCCTCAGGGAACAGCGCCGCGGGGCCGGTCAGGCTCGAAGGCGTGACACCGGCGAGGAATGCCTTGCCCATGCCGCCGAAGAACGAGTTGAAGTTGACGACGCCCTGCTCCATGCCGGTGGTGTCGAACGCGATGCTGTAGCCATAAATGACCCACAGAATGCTGATCAGACCGGTAATGGCGAAGCACTGCATCATCACGGAAAGAATGTTTTTGGAGCGAACCATGCCGCCGTAGAACAGCGCGAGGCCGGGAATGGTCATGAACAGCACGAGGGCTGTCGAGGTCAGCATCCAGGCGGTATCGCCGGAATTGAGGACTGGGGCCGCCACTTCGTCTGCCGCCATAGCCAGGCTGGGCATTACGAGGGACAACAGGGCTCCTAGCCCTGCGAATTTACGCAGAGTCATATTGTTTTCTCCTGGGGCGTTGGGTTTGTGGCGGCGTTTAAATCGCGTCGGTATCGGTTTCGCCGGTACGGATGCGAATCGCCTGTTCCAGATTGACCACGAAGATCTTGCCGTCACCGATCTTGCCGGTGTTGGCAGCCTTGGTTATCGCCTCGATAACCCGGTCCAGATCCTTGTCGTCAATGGCGACATCGATCTTCACCTTGGGCAGAAAATCGACCACGTACTCCGCGCCGCGATACAGCTCGGTGTGACCCTTCTGCCGACCGAAGCCTTTGACTTCAGTAACGGTAATGCCCTGCACGCCGATCTCGGACAGCGACTCGCGCACGTCGTCCAACTTGAACGGCTTGATGATGGCAGTGACTAGCTTCATGAAAACTCTCTCCCGAATTGGTGGACTTGCCCCAGGAAAACAAACCCGTCTCAAGTCTAAGCGCAGTGCCTGGCTTTGTAACGCATCGTCGGCCTTTGATTGCCCGTCCGACGCCTGCTACCACTCCGCACGAAACACTTCCCCCGTTCCGCTTGGCGCACTGCATTCGTCACAGCGACTGCATCAGTGCATGGGTCACTACCGACTAAGCAGAAAGCTTGCCATCTCGCCAAAACCCACTGAATTCAATCCCTTGACCGATTCCGACAGCCACTTCCCTCAAACGGCCCGACGGTTACGCACAACAACAGTGCGCGGCCGTCCACCCACATGCGCGAAAAGCGTGCATCCCTGCTGTCGGAATTGACTATAGACACTGCGTGATACACTGCCCGCCATTGTTGACAGGACATTTCCCATGCTCGCACCCAAAGATTTCCTCGACGCCCTGACCGGCACCGCCTCCCGCCTCTTCAGCGGCGAAACCCCATTGCCGAAAAGCGAAATCGAAAGCCAGTTCAAGGCGCTGCTGCAGAGCGGCTTCAGCAAGCTGGACCTGGTGAGTCGTGAAGAGTTTGATAGCCAGATGGTTGTCCTCGCACGGACCCGGGCACGGCTGGAAAGCCTCGAAGCAAAGGTCGCCGAGCTGGAAGCGAAGCTGAACCCGCCCACCGAGTAACCCCGCAATTCCCACTTTGAAACCGGATCCAATGTGGGAGCGGGCTTGCTCGCGAATGAAGTCACCTCGGTCGTCCAGCCATCCCACACTGGACAGACCACTCCCCTGTAGGAGCTGCCGCAGGCTGCGATCTTTTGATCTTCCGCCCCGCCACCATCTCGGCAACGTCCTACAAAGATCACCACCGCCGTCCGATAGCGCCGCGAAGCCTAGGTTCCTAAGCTCATCCCCAGCTGAATATTCAGCACTGGGTTTGGCGACCTGGAAGACCCCGACGCACCGCGACCACATTCGACCGAGGAATTTATTCCCATCACGAATTATGGCGGCTATGCGTGGGAGACCCTCGGGTCTGCCGGTTCTCGGGTGTCACCGGTTCGCCAACCCGCGCATAGCTGCCACCCTTTTCGTTTGGCGACGATCAGAAGCAGTTTTCTTCACTCGACCCCGAGAATGCACCATGAATGAAAACTATCTAATCCCTCACGTCTTCACCCGCCACAAACTCCACCTCCACGCGCTGTTGATCGAAAACCAGCCTTGGTTCAGCGCCCGAGACCTGGGCCGTCTGCTTCGCCTTTTCCTCGACGAACGCGCCGTCCGAAAACTCGATCCCGATCAACATCAATCCGCGCGAGTCGTCATCCACGGCACCCTCGAAAACACCCTGCTGATCAGCGAATCCGGCGTCTACGCCCTGCTGGTCTACCACTACTGCCCCGAATACCGAGGTCTGCGCGAGTGGCTAACACACGACGTAGTGCCAGCCCTCAGAGACGCCCAACAACCGACGTCAAGCGAACGCCCGGTCCTGAGTCTGTTGAACTGGCCGGAGATGTCATTGAGTTTGCTGCACTGGAATAATCAGCCGTGGATTCGGTTGCAGGATGTTCCGCACATGCTTGCGGATGGTGAACGGCCAAAGCGAGCGGTCAATACGCCGTGGTGGAAGCGCGCGTCACAGGTGCTGCAATCGCTTTAAGTACTTAAATCACTACCACGTTCGATTTCGGCTTTACGCAGATCGTAAGTCGATTGCAAGTTCAGCCAGAACTCGGGCGTGGTGTTCAGGTGGATGGATAGCGTCTTCGCCAGACCTGCACTGACACCGACCTGCTGACTCACAACATCGCCTATTTCCGCCTCTGGCTCGTTCAGCAATCGAGCCAAAACCTCGGTTGCTATATGCAGCGGCTTCAAAAACTCTTCGCTGAGAATTTCACCTGGATGAATCGGGCGCATTCCATTCCTTTTCATTCGCGTCTTCCACGGCTGTTTCAGCGAGATCATAAGCAGCAACCTTCTGATCGCAAGACCATCCACGCTCTTTCACCGTCGTCCTTCAACTTTTTAGGCACGGTCCTACAAAAAGCAGCTCTCCAGCCTGATTTAATAGTTCGCACCCGTTCCTCTACGCTTTCCGCCAAACAAACATCCAATCCCAGGAGGTGCTAATGAGCCCGAAAAAGCGAAAGGCGAAGCTGTTACAAATTGCCGAGTTTCACGCCGAAGCACGTCGCTTGGCTGGAAATTTATCGGCCAATCAACGACGCTTTATTGAAGTCGCCATCGCGTATGGCAAAGAACTTGAGCCAAGCGGTTGGTTGGCCGGTGGACGAAGCTGAATTTTTTCGAGAAAGAAACCGTCTAGTGGCGGTTTTTTTGTACCTCGCCGATGCTCTTGTTCGTAGCCGTAACATCCCGCGAAAGTTTGCTCGCGTAACCGCCCTACCAATTTCCTCTCCCCGTCTACCCTTAAAAAACCCGCAGGAAGCGGCCTCTCGTTTAGCTCAAGGAACGACCATGTCCCTCTCCATCGTTCACAGCCGCGCCCAGATTGGCGTGGATGCGCCCGCCGTTACCGTAGAAGTCCATCTGGCCAACGGTCTGCCGTCATTGACGATGGTCGGCTTACCCGAGGCGGCAGTGAAGGAAAGCAAGGACCGGGTACGCAGCGCGATCATCAATTCAGGCCTGCAATTTCCGGCGCGGCGTATCACGCTGAATCTCGCTCCCGCTGACTTACCGAAGGACGGCGGCCGGTTTGATCTGGCGATTGCCCTGGGGATTCTGTCCGCCAGCGTGCAGGTGCCGACGTTGACGCTGGATGACATTGAATGCCTTGGAGAATTGGCGCTGTCAGGCGCGGTACGTGCCGTGAGAGGCGTGTTGCCGGCTGCGCTGGCCGCGCGCAAGGCCGGGCGCTCGCTGATGGTGCCGCGGGCGAATGCCGAGGAAGCCTGCCTGGCGTCGGGGCTGAAGGTGTTTGCCGTGGATCACTTGCTGGAAGCCGTTGCGCACTTCAATGGACATACACCGGTTGAACCCTACGTTTCCAATGGCTTGCTCTACGCCAGCAAACCCTATCCGGACTTGAATGAGGTGCAGGGGCAAATCTCGGCCAAGCGCGCATTGCTGATTGCGGCGGCTGGGGCTCATAACTTGCTATTTAGCGGACCGCCGGGGACCGGAAAAACGTTGTTGGCGAGCCGTTTGCCGGGTTTGCTTCCACCGCTCGCCGAAAACGAGGCGCTGGAAGTCGCCGCCATTCAATCCGTCACCAGTTGCGTGCCCTTGAGCCACTGGCCGCAACGACCATTCCGCCAGCCCCATCACTCGGCCTCCGGCCCGGCGTTGGTGGGTGGTGGTTCAAAGCCACAACCCGGCGAAATCACCCTCGCCCATCATGGTGTGCTGTTCCTCGACGAACTCCCGGAATTCGATCGCAAGGTATTGGAGGTTTTAAGGGAACCACTGGAGTCCGGCCACATCGTGATTTCTCGCGCCAAGGATCGCGTGAGGTTTCCGGCGCGCTTTCAATTGGTGGCCGCGATGAACCCGTGTCCCTGTGGATATCTTGGCGAACCCAGCGGTAAATGCAGTTGTACACCGGACATGGTTCAACGTTATCGCAACAAATTGTCGGGGCCACTGCTGGATCGGATCGATCTGCATCTGACCGTCGCTCGGGAAGCCACGGCGTTGAATCCTGCGCTCAAACCCGGTGATGACACTGCCACTGCTGCGGTGCTGGTCGCCGACGCCCGGGAGCGGCAACACAAACGTCAAGGTTGCGCCAATGCCTTCCTTGATTTGCCAGGGCTGCGTCGACACTGCAAGTTATCCACAACCGACGAGGCGTGGCTGGAAACTGCTTGCGAGCGTTTGACCTTGTCACTCCGGTCGGCCCACCGACTGCTCAAGGTTGCCCGCACATTGGCAGACCTTGAACAGGTAAATGCAATTACACGCGAGCATTTGGCGGAAGCGCTGCAATATCGGCCGGCCTCAGCGTAATTGATGACCATCACAGCAAATCATTCAGATCACTATTAAGAGGCCAGAGGGCGTCAATATGCTACCGCCTAGATTTCTCGATTTCATCAAAGCACTCACCGCGAGAACGGAGAGAGGCGAATTCTCTTGGAGTTATGACGACAACAACTCTTTTGTGAAACTTAAGGAAAATGACTTTTCTCTTTCATTGCGTTACAGCTTCAACGCCGACGAGAAATATGCGGAGTACGTTATCTATTACATCGATGAGATCGGAAATAAGGAGCATCGGTTTTATACCAACCAAACCTGGAACGACTTCGATTTCATCCGGCGTCTGTTTGATGCGGCACAAGCCTCAGAAATGAGACTTCCTTTTTAGCCTTTTGATGAGCGGTGAACGCAAACGTCCACTGCTCATCTCGCATTGTCGATGGACTACTCCTTGGTCAAATCCACCAACGGCGCCTGCCTTACCTCAGTCTCCCGCCCACCCTGAATCTCACTAACCCGCTTCAAAGCCTTATCCACAGCCCCTTTATCCGCCAGCAAACTGTAATGGATCTGAAACTGCTTCTGCTCTTTAACCCCAATCATCGGCACCAATCCAATCGGCCGCTGATACCGACGGTTGTAGGAAAAACTTGTCCCCGGCTCCAACCCGGTCACATACCCCTGCCCTTGCGTATCCGTGTTCTTCCACAACGAAAACACCGGCAACTGCTGCGTATTGAATCCGACCGACACCCCAAGGCTCCCGGCCTTGTTATGCAGCACGGTCAGCGTATCGCCCTTGGCATCGCCATAAGGGACGACGTTGTAAACCGTTTCGTCGTAGTCCTTGGTCGGCGCACGGTAGGTCTGCCAATCCGGCAAGTCACCTTTGGCCTTGTCGTTGAACGGCGACACCTGTTTAACCGGCGCCGCAAAACGCGCGCCCTGCTCCAGGAATGGCGTGCTGAAGTTGCTGTGGTACAGCGCCTGGTATTCCTTCGGATAGTCGCCGTTGTTGGTCAATGTGTCGTTCAGGGCAAACGCTACGCTGCCGGGCTCAGTGACCAGTTCGGTCACCACCGAGAAGTCGACTTTCTTGAACGCCTGCTCTTTAAGCTCGCCGCGCAGGCTGATGGCGTAAGGCGGTTTTTCGTCGATGTGCAGGGTGACTTTGCTGGCCGGGATGTTGGCGGCGCGGCCGTGCAGGGTCAGCAGTTCGCCGTTGTCCATGCCGGGGTGGCCGACCCATTCGTAGCCGCAGCGGGCGACCAGTTCGTTGAAGCCTTCGAGCCAGCCCAGTCCGCCACGACCGTTGAGTTCGATGAAGGACGGATTGACCACGTCCTTGACCGGCGAATCCCAGCCCATGCGCACATCACCGACCGACGCCTGCAGGACGTTCATCCCGCGAGTCGGCACCACCGAGAGTTTCATTGTGCCGTTATCGATGTCGACAATGCTGACGCCCTCCTGCCTGCCGCCGTGCAAGGTGCGCAGGGTCACGGAGAAAGGTTTGTCGGTTTTCACGCCGAGTTGCTGGCTGGTGATCCGCCAGTTCTGGGCGGCCTTGTCGGTGTCGAGCAGCACATAATCCCAGGCCATGGCGTGAGAGGCAGTGGTCAGCGCGCCGAGGGCGATGACGAGTTTGAGCGGGGTCATGAGGGAAGCCTTTCTTGGAGTTGTGCTTTTTTTATAGCGCTGATGAAACGTTTCAGCAAGATTAAAAAATGCACACGCACCAACCGTCCCTCGCAAATACTCAACGACCCCAAGCAACGCCCGCTTTGTTACGCTAATCTCATACGGTTTTGGCCTAACGGCCGATTGACGGCGACATCATTATGACATTAAGGTCGCCAGCTAAATGCAGGAGCAAGAACAGGCACTTTTGCCTGTCATTTGCGCAACGGATCATATGGAGTTTGGATGCGCGGGGCACTATTACGCAGCGGTAAGAGCGGGTCATTCACAGCCCTGGGCGAAACAGGTCAACCGGTCTACCGGGCTGCCCTGCAATTGCGCGAAGCCATTCGCCGCAAGAACCCCGACATGGTCGATCACCTGGCCATTCCTCAAAGCGACGAACTTGGCAACCAGATCGATTGGTACAGCGGCCTCGACGGCGATGTCATCCCGTGGAGCAGCGCGACCGAAGAAGAACGCGCGCCGGCCCGTCGCCAACTTGAAGCCCTGAAGACTGCGCTCGAAGAATTGAGCCAGCGTTTCCTGGGCACGGATCCGGGCGAACAGCAGCAAGGCGACAAAGCCGTGTTCGGCAAGCTGCTCAAGCGCGTCATTCATTTCCCTGACGAAAACTTCGTCTACCTGGTGCAAGGCAAACCGGTCCTGACCTTCTGGGGTTTCGAGCACGCCGGCACCGGCAATCGCGATCCCCTGCACTGCCTTTATCAGGTTCCGCCCGTATTCACGCTGCCACCCGTGGTCGAAGAACCGGTTGTGGCACCCGTCGTGCCGGTGGTGGCTCGTCCGTGGTGGCGGCGCTGGTGGTGGCTGTTGCTGCTGCCGTTCCTGTTGCTGCTGTTGTGGCTGTTGCTCGGCCTGCGCGGTTGCGTGCCGATTCCTCTAGTCGCGGTGGACTTGCTGCCTGAGGGCATCGTGCCGGTGGAAAACCACCTGGAAGAACCGCAACTGACCGGCAATGCCACAACACTGAATGGCGTTCCAGTGACCGGTACCGTCGCAGGTTCCACCACTGGCGCAGCCGTAACCGGCACTCATGGTGTAGAAGCCCCAGCCGTTGCCGGTAACGAAGCGGACGCCGCGACCGCCGACGTCACCCAAGACCCGGCCGCCGAATCACCCAACGCGCCAACTACGCCAACCGCTCCACCCGAAAACAAAACCGAGGCGCCTGCCGTCACTCCACCCGACGCACAAAAGTCCGCAGCCGCAGCCACAAAACCGGGCCCGGCCCTGAGCATTCCACCTGACGCCGCCGACGGCGCCGCCAAGTTCCTCGACGGCCAGTACCGCGCCGGTGCCGGCATTCAGGATCGCCGGACCGGCAAGCCGCTGCGTCTGGAATACCAGTTGAAGGACGGCAAAGGCGAAGTCACCGTGCATCAGGCCGACGGCTCGAAATGCAGCGGCCCGGTCAGCGCCACCATGAAGGGCGGCAGCCTCGCCATCGACAGCCAGGGCCAGGCCGTGTGCGGCGATGGCAGCACGTACGACATGCCCAAGGTCAACTGCCGCAAAGGGGCGACCACGGTCGCGGACTGCACCGGCGGTTACGGAAAAGATCAATTCCCCATGTCCATGCGGCAGATGGGCGAATAAGACTGGAATAACCCGACATGTTGCCTGAAGTCACCCAATTCGAAGACACCGTCACGCTCGTCAGTGACACCGGTATCCAGTTCATGGATTTCGCCCTGCGCCTGGATCCCCGCAAGGAAGCGGCGGGCGAGTTCGCGCCGATGATCAGCGGGCTGATCTGCCGGCTGATGTACAACGAAGAGAAAGACTTCTACTTCTACGAGCCGGAACCGGAAAAGGTCGAGAAGGCCAAGCCGGCGTTCAGCGTCGACATGAAAAGCAGCCTCGAACTGCTGGACGGTGTCTGGCTGCCGACGCCGTTTTTCCGTTTCATGCCGCCGCACCGCTTCGACGAAGGCCCGACCAACTGGTCGCGCATGCGCCTGGTGAAACTGGCCACGCCAGACATCGACGGCAACACCCACCGCCTGACGATGGCGTTCGACAGCCGCGTCATGCCCAAGCGTGACGGCACCGCCTACCTGGCGCCGAACGAAGAGGACATCAGCTCCGGCGTGTCCTTCAAACTGGCGACCAAGGCCAGCGAAACCCGTTGGTTCCTCGCCCAGCCATGGGTCAATGAATGGCTGCTGGAAGTGTTCAACGAGGGCAATAGCCATCGTTCGCGCGAAGAGCTGGACATCGACATCCGCGCCAACCATCACCTGGCGCACTACCTCAACCTGCTGAGTCTGTTGAGTACGCCGTCGGCGGCAGCGCAGTCGACCGCCCGGCCCAAGGTAGAAATCCCTGAACTGAAAGTGGTCGCCAACGACAGCAATGGCCTGGTCAAACCGATTCCGGTGGACCTGGTGCTGGACGTCGGCAACTCGCGCACCTGCGGCATCCTGATCGAAAACCACGGTCAGGCCGGCTCCGGGCTGAAGCAGAACTACGTGCTGGAACTGCGCGACCTGATCACCCCCGAACACACCTACAACCTGCCCTTCGAAAGCCGCGTCGAATTCGCCCAGGCGTATTTCGGCAAGGACCACTGCTCGGTCAAGAGCGGTCGTCACGATGCCTTCCAGTGGGCAACGATTGCCCGCGTCGGCAACGAGGCCAGCCGCTTGGCCAGCCGTCGTCGCGGCACCGAAGGCTCCACTGGCTTGTCCAGCCCGAAACGTTACCTGTGGGATGAAAACGCCTACGGCCACGGCTGGCGTTTCAACTGCTCCTACATCAAGACCGACAACGAGCCGTACGCCACCGCCGCGCCGTTCTCGCACCTGATCAATGAAACCGGCGAGGCGCTTTACAGCCTCGAAGAAGACGATCGTCTGCCCGTGTTCATGCCGCGTTACTCGCGCAGCTCGCTGATGACCTTCATGCTCGCTGAGGTGCTGGCCCAGGCACTGTCACAAATCAACAGCCCGGCCCAGCGTTCGCGTCAGGGTCACACCCGCGTGCCGCGCCAGCTCAACAGCATCACCCTGACCGTGCCGCCGGGCATGCCCCAGGCCGAGCGCAGCATTCTCAACGAACGCATGCAGCAAGCCATCGGCCTGGTGTGGAAAAGCCTCGGCTGGCATGCCGGTGAGGAAGATCCGCATCAGGACCAGGCTGTCAGCCCGCGCACGCCGATTCCGAGCATTCGCGTGGAATGGGACGAAGCCTCCTGCGGCCAGTTGGTGTACTTGTACACCGAGGTCAACGAGAACTTTGCCGGCCACCCGGAAGAGTTTTTCGACACCATCGCCCGGCCGGACAAAACCGACCGCGAACGCATCACCCTGGCGACCATCGACATCGGCGGCGGCACCACCGACCTGGTCATCACTGACTATCGCCTCGACCGCGCCGGCAACACCGGCAGCGGCAGCAACGTGCACATCGTGCCCGAGCAGCGTTTTCGCGATGGCTTCAAAGTGGCCGGCGACGACATCCTGCTGGACGTGATTCAGGACTTCATCCTGCCAAGCTTCGAGAAAGCCTTGCAGAACGCCGGGGTGAAAGCCCCGGATTCGCTGATGTCGCGGCTGTGCGGCGATGAATCGGTCAGCGCCCAGGACATGATCCTGCGCCAGCAATTGAACCTGCAGGTGTTCGCACCACTGGGCCTGGCGCTGCTCAAGGCTTACGAACATTACGACCCGCAAGTCCCGCAGGAAGTCAGCCCGCAAAGCTATCGCCAGTTGCTGGGCGACAATGCGATCAGCCAGACCGTGCTCGACTACGTCAACGCCGCCGTGCGCCGCGATGTCGGTGGCCAGAGCGGTTTCGACCTGTACGAAGCGCAGATCGGCTTCGACCTGCAAAAGCTCCACGCCGCGTTCCTCAACGACCAGATCAACATCACCAAGATCCTCGGCGCGTTGTGTGAAGTGGTCGCGCATTACCCGTGTGACGTTCTGCTGCTGACCGGCCGCCCTTCGCGCCTGCCCGGCATCCAGGCGTTCATTCGCAAGGTGCTGCCGCTGCCACCGGGACGCATTCTGGCGCTGCAAAACTACCGCACCGGCGGCTGGTATCCGTTCCACAAGAATGGCCGCATCGACGACCCGAAAAGCACCGCTTCGGTGGGTGCGATGCTGTGCCTGTTGTGCGCCAACCACAGCGTGCCGAACTTCTATTTCCGCTCTTCGGCGCTCAAGCCGTATTCGACGGTCAAGCACATCGGCGTGATCGACCTGAACAACGTGATCAAGGATGCCGACGTGCTGTACCGCGACATCCAGTCCGAAGACTACAAAATCAAGCTGCCGGAAATCGGCACCGGCGATGACGCCGACACGCCGCAACTGGAAATGCGCGGCGACCTGCGCCTCGGTTTCCGCCAGTTGGCGGCCGATCGCTGGGCTGCCTCGCCGCTGTACACCCTGCGGTTTACCAAGGCCGGTCGGGAGAAGTTCTCCCGTGCGATCGGTGAAAACGGCAGTGCGCCGCTGCTCAAGGTGCGCTTCGAGGTGAAAGCAGCCGACAAGTACACGCGCAAACAGGATCTGGTCAGCGACCGTCTCTCGGTACGCGATATCGAATCCAACAGTAACAACGTCAACTTCAACCCGCGCAGCGACCTCGAGCTGGAACTCAACACCATGCTCGACGCCGGCCTGAGCGAGACCAAGTACTGGCTCGACAGTGGAAGTGTGAAACGCAAATGAATGACCTGACCCCCGAACAAACTCAGCTATCCGCCAGTTGGGCCGCTGTTTATGAAGGTGCCGGTCAGGCGCTGGAATGGATTGGCCAGACGCGCGGCAACGCGCCACGTCTGGACAGCGAAGCCGACAACCTGAACATTCGCCTGCACCGCGCCCGCAACCTGGCTCACAGCCTCGGTCGCGTGGCCTGCACGCCGATGACCATTGGCTTTTTCGGCCTGTCACAGGCCGGCAAGTCCTATCTGATTTCGGCGCTTGCGGCGGGTCAGAACGGCAAACTGGAAACCGATTTCGGTGGCCAGCGCCTGGACTTCATCAAGCACATCAATCCGGTGGGTGGCGGCAAGGAGGCCACCGGCCTGGTGACGCGCTTCAGTCGCCGCGCCACGCCGAGCCAGGATCCGCAGTTCCCGGTCGAGCTGACGCTGTTCAAGGAAATCGAGCTGGCGAAGATTCTCGCCAACTCCTGGTTCAAGGACTTCGACCTTGAACGGATCTCCTACGAGATCGACGAAGAGCGCATCCAGCGCGTGCTGAAACCGTTTGAAGGCCGCGAGACCGGGCCGATGCAACCGGGCGTCAGCGCCGATGATCTGGTGTCGCTGTGGGATTACCTGCGTGACAACTTCCGCAACTCGGTGAAGAAACTCGAACACCTGTATTGGCCGACAGCGTTGCAACTGGCGCCGCGCCTGAATTTCCAGGAACGTGCCGAGCTGTTTTCCATTCTGTGGGGTGAGCAAGGCGAGCTGACGCGCGTGTACCAGCAACTGGCCGGCGCACTGCACAAGCTCGGCTTGCCCGAGACCGTGTTCGCGCCATTGCAAGCGTTGGTGAGTTTCGAAAACGACACCTACAGCCAGCGCGACAGCATCATGAACGTCGACATCCTCGAGCGCTTCGGCAGCCCGCGTGATCTGCCGATCGACGTGCGGCCCCAGGTCGACGGACGCCTGCAAAACAGTCAGGGTATCCCGGTCGCGCAACTGGCGGCACTGACTGCCGAGATGACCTTCGGCCTGATCGAAGCCCCGGCGGACGACATCGTCAATCAAGTCGACTTGCTCGACTTCCCCGGTTATCGCGGACGCAAAAAACTGCACGAGATCGCCAATTCCAGCGACCCGGAATCCGCCACCAAGGACAACTCCGTCTCGCAGCTGATCCTGCGCGGCAAGGTCGCGTACCTGTTCGAACGCTACACCGACAACCAGGAAATGAACGCGCTGGTGGTCTGCACCGGCTCGACCAAACAGAGCGACGTCAATGACGTCGGCCCGGTGCTGACGCGCTGGATCGAAAAGACCCAGGGCGCCGACGCGGCCGCCCGCAGCAAACGCGACACCGGCCTGATCTGGGCGCTGACCATGCTCGACCTGCGCATCACCAACTCCCTGAGCCTGACGCCTGATCAGTACGACGAGAGCTGGAACGGTATGGTCAAGCTGACCATGCTCGAGCGCTTTGGCAGCCTGAGCTGGATGAACGACTGGGCCGGCACGCCGTTCCAGAACACCTTCCTGGTGCGCAAACCGCGCATGGATGCGGCGTTCATCGTGCAAGACGCCAGCGGCGCCGAAACCGGCCTCAACGCCAGCTACCAGGAGCGCGTCGACGCCCTGGGCGCAAGCTTTGCCGGCAACGAGCTGGTGTGCAAACACATCAACAGTCCTGCCAATGCCTGGAAAGAAATGCTGCGCAACGATGACGGTGGCATCAGCCACTTCAGCGGCAGCTTCAAAGGCGTGGCCAACATCGAATTCAAACTGCAACGCATCCGCGAGCAGCTGAACGAATGCCTTGAAGGCCTGACCACTCACGGCCTGAGCACCTGGTATCACGCCGACGGTGACGGCGCCGCAGCCGCCAAGAAAGCTCAGGCGCAGATGATTCTGACCGGTCTGGGCCGTCGCCCGGCCGTACTCGGCGAGTTCATCGATGAACTCGACATGCCGAGCGAATCGGTGCGCGACCTGTACCTCAGCGGTGTGTACGAAACCGATGACGCGCCCGCCGCCAGCGATGAGCCAGCCGCCCCGACACCGAGTCAGAGCCTGTACGGCAACGACGCCGGTTTCGACTTCGATTTCGGCGACGACCTAAGCCACGAAGCGCCGGTCAGCAGCAAAACCAACACCCCGGTGCCGGAACTGCAAAGCAACGAACACCGTTTTGCCAAAGCCGCGTTCAAGGCCTGGATTGCGCACCTGCGCGAGCTGACCACCCGGCAAAGCCTGCTCAACCTGTTGGGGCTGGAGAAGGCGTTGATCGAAGCCGTGGTCGACGAACTGATCACCGCCGGTTACCGCCAGGACTTGCCCGGCCAACTGAGCCGCGCGGTGCTCAAGCGTGCGCAAAGTGGCGCGCGGCGCGATCAATTGGTCGAGCGCCAAGTGCTGGAAGTGCAACGCGTGCTGCGCGATTTCGTGTCCTGGTTCGGCTACCTGCAGAAACCGGTCAACGAGCGCCCGAATAGTCGTGCGGGTGCCAAGGCGCCGTTGTTCTCGTTCTACACCGACATCGGTCCGGGACAAGTGCCGGTGCTGCCGCCGCAACCGGCGAACCAGGCGCAGCGGTATCTGGGCGACTGGCTTTCGGGCCTGGCGTACATCACGCAGGACAACGCCGGCCATGGTGCCGGTCGCGAAATCACCCCTGAACAGAATGAACGGCTGGGCCATGTGCTCACAGCCTTCACAGCGAGATAAGCAATGCCAATTCGTGTCGACCTGCTCGCCTTAGAACCCAACGTGCCCGGCCAGGCGTGCCTCACTGTGAAGAAATGGCAGGGTGGCGAAGAACAGCTGGAGTTCTCCATTCAGCGTAACCAGGACGGTTTCTACCTCCAGGACCAGAAGGCCTGGAGCAACAATCCGTTCTGGTTCAAGGTTTCGCGCTTCAGCGTTGCAGCCAGTGGTGAAGCCCTTGAAGCCCAGGTCGGCCCGGAAGTGGTCGATCCGTTGCTCGAAGGCGGCGCCAATTCGCAATTCCAGATCGAACTGCGTGAGCAAAGCCTCGATCATAGCGATAAAGGCGTGGTTCGCCCCGGCGTGGGCCTGTTGCCGTCGACTGCGGGGGGCCAGACGCGTTCGACTTACGGTGGCGCGGAGCTGACCGCACCTGCTGCACCGGAACCCGAAATTCCAGAGCTGCCGGAATTGGTCCTGAACACCGCCGAGCCAGAAATCGAACTGGAATCGGTGCCCAACGAACCCGCCTACACCCCTCCTCCGCCTCCGGTGAAGAAAAGCAACAAAGGCCTCATCGGCCTCGCACTGGTCGTGCTGTTGCTGGTGGCCGCAGCGGCCGGATTCTGGTTTTACAAACGCACTCCGGCGCCTGTCCCGGCGGTTGCTGCCGCCGCACCGGCCGGTGCCGACGCCCAAGCCTGCACACTCGACAGCATGAACAGCCTGCCCGAGCTGACCTTCGTCCAGACCTGCATCAAGGCCGCGCCGGACAGCGCCAAGCTGCTGGAAATCATCAACGAAGCCAAGGCCGGCAAGCATTGCGGTGTCGCCCAGCGCCTGTACGCCAACCGTGCCCAGGCCGGTGACGCGTTGATCGCCAACGCCTACGCCCGCGAATACGACCCTAAATACCTGAAGGCCAGCGAGTGCTTCCCGACTGCGGACAACGCCACCGCCGCCTACTGGTATGAAACGATCCTGACCCAGGACCCGAACAACGCCGAAGCCAAGCAGCGGTTTGAGGAGTTGCAGAAGTGATGCGCTCTTCCGTGAGTCGTTTCCTGCTGAGCGGCGCCGCGCTGTTGGCGCTGTGCATCAGCCCGTTGTCCCAGGCCGATGACAAGCCGCTGATCCAGGCCGGTAAAAAAACCTTGTTCCAGCGCGTGCTGACCACCCCGGGCTGCAAGATCAGCCCGACAGCGGGTGGCGCCGCAGGCGATGAGCAACCGGTGTTCAGCCGCTTCTATGTGTACGAACGCGCGCAAGCGGCTAATGCCGAATGGCTGAAAGTCGGCCCGGACAGTTTTGGCAAAACCATTGGCTGGTTGCCGGCGAGCTGCACCACCGACTGGAAAATGCAGCTGACACTGGCCTTCACCAACCCGGCCAACCGCGACCGACTGCTGTTCTTCAAGGAACGCGCCACGGTCGAAGGCATCCTCGATGCGCCGGACCCGGTCAGTAAGGTCGCGCCGCTGCGTGCCACGCTGAAAAAGGGCAAGCAAGCCCCCGGCGTGCTCGCCGAAGAACCTGAATACTTCGTCGACCTGCAAAAGCAGTTCTACCTGCTGCCGGTACTGAGCGGCGAAGAAGTGATGACCGAAGGCGGTTTCCGCACGCGGTTGCTCAACGTCGCGTCGGTCAGCAAGCCCGATGACAAGAATGCCAAGGGCGGTGCTGCAAGCGGCGCGGCAGGCAGCAAGGCAGCCGAAGACAAAGCGGCCAGCCAGCTGAAGGAATTCAGCGCGGCGGTGGTGTTTGTCATCGACTCGACGATCTCGATGGACCCGTACATCGACCGCACCCGTGAGGCGATCCGCAAGGTCTATCAGCAGATCGAATCGCAGAACCTCGGCAAGCAGGTCAAGTTCGGCATGGTCGCTTTCCGCTCCAACACCCAAGCGGTGCCGGGGTTGGAATACACCACCAAGATGTACGCCGACCCTACCAAGGTGAAAGACAGCGCCGACTTTTTCGCCAAGATCGCTGACCTCAAACAAGCCAAAGTCTCCAGCAGCAGCTTCGATGAAGACTCGTTTGCCGGCGTCATGGACAGCATCGACAAGGTCGACTGGAGCCAGTTCGGCGCGCGTTACGTGGTGTTGATCACCGATGCGGGCGCCATCGAAGGCGACGACAAGCTGTCAAAGACGGGCTTGAGCGCCGCGCAGGTGCGTATGGAAGCCGCCAACCCGGGCGTGGCGATTTACACCCTGCACTTGAAAACCCCAGCCGGGGCCAAGGACCACGCCAAGGCCGAAGCGCAGTACCAGGACCTGTCGACCTACCCGGGCACCAACACTTCACTGTATTACCCGGTGAACGCGGGCGACATTCAGGAGTTCGGGCGCAAGGTTGACTCCCTGGCCACCGCAATCACCTCCCAGGTGAAAGCCGCCTACATGGGCGAAGACGCCATCGGCAGCGCGGTGAACGCCAAGCAGGACCCGGCCGAGAAGAAAATGCTCGAAGACGCGGCACTGATCGGCCACGCGATGCAGCTCGCTTATCTGGGCGAGAAGACCAACAGCAAGGCCCCGCCGGTATTCAAGGCGTGGATCACCGACCGTGACCTGATCAAGCAGAACATCCCGACCACCGATGTGCGGGTGCTGCTGACCAAGTCCCAGCTCAGTGACTTGAGCGACGTGATGAAGAAGATCCTCGACGCGGCCAACGAAGGCCTGATCTCGCCGACGGAAATGTTCGAGCGCCTGCGCTCGGTGGCCGCGACCATGGGCGCCGACCCGAACCAGCTCAAGCAGAACGGCAACGCCAAACTGGCGGACATGGGCGTACTCGGCGAGTACCTCGAAGACCTGCCGTACCAGAGCGAAGTGCTGAACCTGGACGAAGAAACCTGGAAGAGCTGGGATGGCCTGGCGCAGGAGAAATTCATCCGCACGCTCAATACCAAACTGCGGCACTACCAGCGTTACAACGCTGACGTCGACCGCTGGGTGGCTTTAGCCAAGGACAGCGATGCACGGGACAACGTCTATCCCGTGCCACTGGAAATGATGCCTTAACGAGACGCCGATGCTCGATATCAAGAACCTGCTGGTGCGCCGTGGTGAAGGCGCGCTGGCCCATCACGTGCGCCTGCCGCGCTTGCAGGTCGGTGCTGGGGAAATCCTCGCCATCACGGGCGAGAGCGGCAGCGGTAAAAGCACGTTGCTCGAAGCCATCGGCCTGTTGCTCGCGCCGGTCGAACTCGAGCGCTTTCGGCTGGGTGCAGCGCAGGATCAGGACATCGCCCAACTGCTTGCCAGCGACGACCAGCACGCCTTGGCGGCGGTGCGTTCGCGGCACTTGGGGTTCATTTTGCAGAGCGGCGGGTTGCTGCCGTTTCTGAGCGTGCGCGACAACATCAGCCTGCCGCGTCGCTTGCTCGGCATGCCGGTCAAGAGCGCGCATGTCGATCACGCGGTCGAGGTGCTGCGCCTGCAAGGCTTGCTGGACAAACAACCGCAGGCGCTGTCGATCGGCGAACGCCAGCGCGTTGCCTGCGTTCGGGCGATTGCCCATGAACCACTGCTGCTGTTGGCCGACGAGCCAACCGCAGCGCTCGATCCGCACAGCGCCCGGCGTTTGTTCGAATTGCTGCTGAGTCTGGTATCCAACATGGGCCTGAGTGCCTTGGTGGTCTCCCATGACTGGGCCTTGCTGAAGGATTTCGGCTTGCCGCGACTCGGCGCTATCAGCCGTCAGGGAGAGACTCTGTTTGAACCGATGGACTGACCGCTTGAGCCTGCTCGGAACGCTGGCCCTGCAAGACCTCTGGCACGACCGCAAGGTGTCGTTGTGCATCGCCGCCTCGCTGGTGGCGGTGATCGCGCCGCTGTTGCTGTTGTTCGGCCTCAAGCACGGCGTGGTCAGCCAGTTGCAGGACGAATTGCTGCGCGACCCGCGCAACCTTGAAGTGAAGATGCTCAGCAACGGCAACTACGACAGCGCCTGGATCGAACGTGTGCGCCAGCGTCCCGAGACCGGTTTTGCTCTCGGCCAGACCCGCTCGCTCAACACTCAGGCCGATTTGTTGATCGGCATGCAACGGTTTGTCGAAGGTGCGGAAATCATCGCCACCGAACCCGGCGACCCGCAACTGAACCTGCCGCAACTCAATCCCACCGGCAACCAAGTGATACTCAGCGAGCGCGCCGCGCAACGCTTGCAGGCCAAGGTCGGCGACCGCGTGCAAATGCGCGTATTGCGCCGTCTGGAGGGCGTCAATGAGCGTGGCGAGATGACGCTGACGGTGTTGGCGGTCCTCGATGGTGCACGTTTCGGTCGCGCGGCCGGGTTCGTCGCCCCACCGTTGTTGCTGGACCTGGAGCGCTTTCGCGACGGTTATCAGGTCAGCGCATTCGGCATTGAAACCGGCAAGCCTCTGGGCGATCTGCAACCGCTGTACGCCCGCGCCCGCCTCTATGCCCGTGACATCGACCAGGTTGCACCGCTGGAACGCTGGCTCAACGAACAACACATCGAGACCTCAAGCCGACTGGCCGACATCGACAACGTCAAAGCCATCAACCATGTGCTGGGGCTGATCTTCGGGGTGATTGCCCTGGCGGCGCTGATCGGTTGTGTGGCGTCGATGGTCGGTGCGTTCCTGGCCAACATCGACCGCAAGCGCAAAAGCCTCGCGGTCCTGCGTTTGCTGGGTTTCAAACGCACGGCGGTCGGCGGTTTCGTGGTCCTGCAAGCGCTGGTGCTGAGCCTCGCCGGCTACCTCGGCGGGTTGGGGTTTTATGCCGTCGGCAGTCATTTGTTCGACTACCTGCTCGGCAGCAGCCAGGCCACCGGCACCTTTGTCTGCCACATCACACTCTGGCACGGCCTCGCCGCCCTGCTCCTGACCTTTCTGGTCGCTGCACTGGTGGCCGTGATCGGCGCTGTGCGAGCGATCAACATCCAACCTGCGGAGAGTCTGCGTGAGCTATAAACGTTTGGGCTTGCTGTTGCCCCTGAGCCTCGGCTACCTGCTCGACGCCTCGGCGGCGGGCTGGGAAGAGAAGTATTACAACCCGATGCCCGAGGCCAGCGACGTTGTGTTGCCGATGCCCTGCGAAGGCTCGATGGTGTTTCGCAAGGTGTTCATTCCGGTCGCCGGGCCGCTTGACGACTATCCGATCAACATCGGTCAGGACGGCGCGGAATACGGCTATGTCGAACAGACTCGACCGACGTTCATTGCAGGCAGTTTCACCGGCGCGAAGAACGACAAATCCCGCTACTACTTGATGGCAAAGTACGAGATGAGTCAGCTCCAATACGCGGCGTTGACCGACGAAACCTGCCCCACTGCCGCGACAAAAATGCGCCTGCCGCAAGTGTCCGTGAGCTGGGTGCAAGCCGTCGAAGCGGCTGACAAGTACAACCTGTGGCTGCGCAAAAATGCCGCGGCCAAGCTGCCGAAAGAAGACGGCGCGCTGGGCTTCCTGCGCCTGCCGACGGAAGTCGAGTGGGAGTTCGCAGCGCGCGGTGGCCTGGAAGTCGGCGCGGCGGAATTCCGCGACACGCGTTATCCGATGGCCGAGGGCATCAACGCTTACGAATGGTTCGCGGGGGCGCAATCGTCCAACGGCAAGCTGCAATTGTCCGGCCTGCAAAAACCCAACCCGCTGGGCTTGCACGACATGCTCGGCAACGTCGACGAGATGATGTTCGAGCCGTTTCGCCTGAACAAACTCGACCGCCAGCACGGCCAGGCCGGCGGCTACGTGGTCCGTGGCGGCAACTACCTGACCGCTCAAGCCGACCTGCGCACCGCGCTGCGCAAGGAAGAGCCGTACTACAACGCCGAAGGCCAGGTGAAAAACAAAACCACCGGTATGCGACTGGTCCTGGTCTCGCCGACCCTGACTTCACGCGAACGTGTCGCCAGCATTGAAAGCAGCTGGAAGAAACTCGGCACCGGCAGCAAGGAAACCGAATCTGCCGACAAAGGCACGGTGCAATCCCTGAGCACGTTGGCCTCGGGTGTCGAAGACAAAGCCCTCAAGGAAAAGCTTCAGGCGTTGGAAAACCAATTGCGCGCCAGCAACCAGCAGCAGGAAGAAACCCGCGATCAGGCGATTCGCGCCAGCCTCAACCTCGGTGCGTTCCTCTGCACCAAGATGCTCGACGACGGCCAGTACGTGGACTTCCTGCAAAAGAACTACAAGCTCAACTGCGAAAGCGCAGAAAAAGACGCCAGCTGCGACATGCGCAAAGGCAAGCTCGACGAGCAGAAGGATCGCCTGCACAAACTCAGCCGTTACTACGCCAGCAGCCTGGTGGAGTCCGCAACTTTGTACGGTCAGCCACTGCTGGAAGCGCAGGTGCCGGTGATGGAAGAAATCATCACCCGCAACAAACAGCTGCAAGAACTCAAACCCTATTTGCGCACTCACTGGGCGAATCAGAAGACCTTCCTGCAAAAACAGAAGATCGACACTGAGGCCTGGCTGACCAGTTGCAAAACCGTCACTCAATAACTCACCTCAACAAAAACAGCCAACACCGTCACCAAGGAGTTTCACCATGTCGCGCAGCCTTTGGACTCGCTTCAAGCTACAGATCGCATTCGTCGTCGCCGGCAGCCTGTTGCTGACCGGTTGCGCCAACACCGGCAGCTCGATGCTCGGTGGCAGCGAAGGTGCCGACCCGCGCCTGACCCAGGGTAATGACGCGGAGTTCTTCAGCAAGTCCGGCTACCAGGCCTGCGCGGTCGGTGCCGGTGTCGGCATCCTTGGTTGCGCGCTGTCCAACAGCAGCAACAAGGCCGTGTGCGCCATCGCCGCCGGTATTACCGCGTGTGGCGTGGCCATGGGCGCGAACTACTATCTGGATCAGCGTCGCAGCGAATACTCCGACACCACCACCCGCCTGGCGAAGATGAACAGCGACGTCGAGCAAGACACCCAGAACGTGATCGCCCGTACCGCGACCGCTCAGCAAGTGATCAATGATGATCAGGCGCAGATCGCCCAGATCAAGAAAGACATCGCCAACAAGAAGGTCGACAAAGCCAAGGCCCAAGTGCAAATCGCCGAGATCGACCAGAACATCGCGCGCCTGCGTAAAGACCTGGGCAACATGCGCACCAAGGTCACCGAGTACACCAAAGTGGCCGATGCCGAGCGCGCCCAAGGTGCCGCCGGTGCCGAGATCAAGCAGGTGGACATGAACATTATGAAAATGAACCAGAAAGTCGCCGCCCTGCAGAAGGAAGTCGACGGTCTGTACAGCCAGCGCTCCGCGATCACCCTGGGCTAAGCACATGACTCTACGAACGCTTGCGGTCCTCACCGCCGTCCTGGCCTTGAGCGGTTGCGCGACCAAGCCCGGCGAATGCGATGCGACCAATCGCGACAGCAGCATGTTGACCAAGATGAACTGTGACTACTCCGGTGGTTACAGCGATCAGGTCAAGCAAAAGGAATTGGCCCTGACCGCGTCCCGTCAGGAAAACGCGATGTTCCGCCAGGTGTACGAGAACATTCAGGCCCAGCAGCTCAGCACCAAAACCGACCTGGCCAGCCAGCAGAAATCCCAGGCGGCGCTGAACCAGTCGCTGAGTCAGTTGCTGTCCTCGCTCAAGGCCCGACATGGCAATCAAAGCCAAGTGCAGAAGCAGATTGCCGGGCTTGAGCAGCAGCTCAAGGCCTCGCAGGCGGCGCCCGTGACCAAGGCGTCTCCAGCGACGCTGGCTGCCAAGCAGGAACAACTGAAGGCCTTGCAGAAGAAAGTGAATCAGCTGCAATTCAGCCTCGGTTACGAAGAGTAACTTTTCACCCCGCAGGCCTCCCGATGGAGGCCCGCACCCTTTTCAGGAATCGTCGTCATGCAGCGGGTTATCAGGGATGCGCAAGCCACACCGGAGGGGATGAGTGCGCTGCAAGCCAAAGTCGCCCTCATCCAGAAACACTTTCCGCCGACCGTCGCCAGCCTCTTCGCGATCCCGCGAATGGGCAGCGGTGACGTGCTGGAATGGTGGACCGAACTGGGTGGCCAACCCACGCCCTATGCCGACCTCAATGAGGACGCGCAGCGACGTTTGCTGGAAACCTATGAAGTGCGTCAGACGTCCCTCGGACAGCTGGCGGACGAACTGCAAAAACGCGGTCAGCCCACAGTAGCGGATGACCTGCGCAGCCTGCTCGGCACGCCCGAGCTGGACAAACTCTACAGCCTCAACGGCGAGCCGCTGGTGGTGCGCTGGAATCAGCGTCCGCCGAAACCGATCGTGCCGCCGGTTGTTCCGGTGGTGCCGGTCGTACCGCCGTCGCGCCGTGGCTGGTGGATCGCCGCGGCCTTGCTGGCGTTGCTGTTGCTGCTTCTGGCGCTTTGGGCTTACTGGTGGTTCATGCACCGTGAACCCGTCGTCGTGGTTCCGCCTGTCGCGCCCGTTGTAACACCGATCGAGAAACCGGTTGAGCCGGTGCCCGAGCCTGTCGTGGAACCTGAACCCGTTCCAGAACCAGAACCGGAACCCGTGCCAGAACCGGTGCCAGTGCCGGAACCCAAACCAGTCCCGCCACCAAAACCTGTGGTCGTCGCCCCGCCACCGGCGCCGACGCTGGACAACTTCGCGTGCCGTAAAAAAGCGCCAAACGCAGAGATCCCGCAATTCGTGGTGGTGCTCGACACCTCGGGCTCGATGGATTTGAACATCAAGTCCGTGAAAGCCGATGAGGACTGGTTCTTCGGCAATGAGCTGAACAAGTACCTGGACGCGAACCGCACCATGCAGATCTTCGCCAAGCCCAGCCGCATGGACGTCGCCAAGGACTCGCTGGCCGGCATGATCAACGGGCTGGACCCGAAGATCGACACGCGCCTCATCACCTTCGCTGGCTGCAACGCCACACCGGACCAGGGCGTGTTCAAGTTTGGCGACCGTCAGCGGCTTATCAACGGGATTCGAGGCCTGGTGCCCAACGACGGCACACCGCTGGCCGACAGCCTGGCCCACGCGGCAAGCACCGTGGACGGGCGCAATAACGATGCGGTGATCGTGATGTTCGTCGACGGTGAGGACGGTTGCCAGAAAGACGTGTGCGCAGTCTCCCGTCAAATCGCCAGAGACCAACCGCGCCTGCGGGTCAACGTGGTGAAAATCGGCGCCGGTGGCCCGTCACGCTGCATCGCGGAAAACACCGGCGGCCGGGTTTACAGCAGCACCAACGCGGCGGAATTGGGCAAGCAGTTGAAACTGGCGAGCAAGGAAGTGTCGAGCAATGCCAAGTGCGACTGATCGTCTGATCAGAAATTGAGGTGAGCCCATCGCGGGCAAGCCTCGCTCCTACAAGTTTTGTGTCATTCCACTCTTTTGTGAACGACACAAAACCTGTAGGAGCGAGGCTTGCCCGCGAAAGCTATTTCAGCGACGACTCAACGAAACCGGTCAACCTCTTGGCGCAAGTCCGCCGCCAGCTTCTCCAGCTCTTTGGCGGTCACGGCCAGGTTCGACACCACTTCCCGCTGCTCACTGTTCGCCAACGCAATGCTTTGCAGGTTGCTACTGAGCAACGTCGCGGTGCTGCTCTGCTCCTGAGTCGCGGTGGTGATCGCCGCAAATTGCTGGCCCGCCGAACGGCTCTGCTCATCGATCCGCGCCAGGGCCGAGGCCACATTGGCATTACGCGACAAGCCTTCCTGCATCAGCACATTGCCCTGTTCCATGGTGCTGATGGCGTTGCCGGTTTCCTGCTGGATGCTTTGAATCATCCCGGAGATTTCGTCAGTGGCCTGACGCGTGCGCGAAGCCAGGTTACGCACCTCATCGGCGACCACCGCAAAACCACGACCCTGCTCACCGGCACGGGCCGCTTCGATGGCCGCGTTGAGCGCCAGCAAGTTGGTTTGATCGGCGATCGAAGTAATCACCCCGACGATGCCGCCGATTTCCTGGGAGCGCTGACCCAGGGTATTGATCACTGTTGCCGTGCTGTTCAAGGCGCCAGCGATTTGCTCCAGCGACGAGGAAGCCTCGTCCATCGACGTACGACCGATCTGGGTTTGCTGTGCGTTTTCCTGCGCCAGGCGCTGGGTGCTGCCCATGTTGTCGGCAATGTTCAGCGAGGTCGCGCTGAATTCTTCCACGGCGCCGGCCATGCTGGTGATTTCGCCCGACTGCTGCTCCATCCCTTCATAGGCACCACCGGACAGGCCGGACAACGCCTGAGCGCGGCTGTTGACCTCGCCCGAGGCCTTGCGGATGTGCTCGACCATGGTCGACAAGGCCTGGCTCATCTGGTTGAAGGCGCGGGCCAACTGACCGATTTCATCATTGCTCGACACGCTCAGGCGCACGCTCAAATCACCGGCACCCAAGGCTTCTGCTTGACGCACCAGATCACCCAGCGGCGCAAGTTTGCTGCGCAGCAGCCAAACTGCCGAACCGACCGCAATCAACATCGCCAGCAGGCTGCCGATTGCCAACTGAATGCCGACACTCCAGGTCACGGCGCTGATTTCGGCTTTTGGCATGCTCGCCACCACCGACCACGGGCCGCCATCGAACGGCACGGCCACGCTGTAGAAGTCTTCGGACTTGTCGCTCCAGAAATCGCCCTTGCCCGGGGTTTTCGCCAGATCGACGATGGCCGGGACTGCTTGATCCAGCGCTTGTACGCCGGCGATCGGCACCAGCCATTTGCGCTGTTCATCCAGCAACGCAAGCGAGCCGGTCTGGCCGATGCGGAAGCGCTTGAGATTCTCGAACTGAGCGTTCTGCGCGTCGGTGTAATCGAATCCCACGAACAACACGGCAATCACCTTGCCGCTGCTGTCGCGTACAGGCGTGTACTGCGTCATGTAGGAGCGATCGAACAGCAAGGCGCGGCCGACATAGCTCTGCCCCGCCATCAAGCGCGAGTAGGCCGGGTTAGCGTGATCCAGCAAGGTGCCGATGGCACGGTTGCCATCCTGCTTGGTCAGGGAAGTACTGACCCGCACGAAGTCTTCGCCACTGCGCACAAACACCGTCGCAACGCCCGCGGTCATTTGCTTGAACTCGTCCACTTCCTTGAAGTTGTTGTTCAGCACTTCGCTGCCCAGGTGCAGGCCCGGGGTCTGGGTGCCGGCCACGGCCACCGGTTCGTCCGGATGCACGCTCAGGCCCGCGCTGAAGCGCTTCTCGAACAGGCCGGCCAGGCGCTGGGTGCTTTCACGCAACGTGCCGTGAAAGGTGCTCAACTGATCGGCCAGCAGCCGGGCTTCACTGGCCAGGTGCTCTTCGCGGGTGGCGAGGTTGGCGGTATCCAGCGAACGCAGGGCGAACACGGTACTGCCAGTGATGACAATCGCCAGTATCACGGCAAGCGCAAGACCAAGCTGTGAGGCGATCCGGGCACGAGGTTGAGACATGACAGCTCCTGGCCGAGTGACCGGATCATCCTGATCACGATGCGCACTCGGCAAAAATTCAAATGGGAATTGCGACGAACCTGCACGAAGGTTCCACCTGCAGATTTTCGGCGGCAAACCTGAATACTTGAGTAATTAGCGGGGATATGGCGCAAGGCCTCTATTGCAGGGGCTCTAACGATTCAGCTCAAGCGCTCGACATCCGGTAATTCCATGACCCGGACCTCGCCTTGCAGGAAATCGCTGAGACGGCGCAAACGTTCACCTCCCGGACGGGTTTTCGGCCAGACGAGGTAATAATGCTCTCCGCTGGCGACAGCCGTCGGCCACGGCAAACTCAGGCGACCCTGCGCGACATCCTCCGCGACCATCAGCAAATCGCCCATGGACACGCCGTAGCCCCGCGCAGCGGCAATCATGCCCAGCTCCAGCGTGTCGAACACCTGGCCACCCTTGAGCGACACCTGATCGTCCAGCCCCATGCGCGCCAGCCATGTTCGCCAATCCCGGCGGTCCGGCGTCGGGTGCAGCAGTTCGGTACTCGCCAGACGCGCCACGTCCCACGGCTGATCCTTCAGCAGGTTCGGCGCGCCCACTGGAATCAGCTCCTCTGGAAACAACAGCGTCGCCTCCCAATCCGGCGGGAAATGCCCGTTGCTGAGGATGACGGCGCAGTCGAAGGGTTCGTGGTTGAAGTCCACGGTGTCGATGTCCATCCAGGCACTGGTCAATTGCACTTCGTTGCCCGGTTGCAAGTGGCGGAAGCGGCTCAGGCGCGCCAACAGCCAGCGCATGGTCAACGTCGACGGGGCTTTCATGCGCAGGATGTCGTCTTCGGCGCGTAACGTATTGCAGGCGCGTTCGAGCGCGGTGAAACCTTCACGGATGCCGGGCAGAATCAGCCGCGCCGACTCGGTGAGTTGCAGGTTGCGCCCGCTGCGGTGAAACAGTCGGCAGGCAAAATGCTCTTCGAGGGTACGAATGTGTCGGCTGACCGCGCTCTGGGTGATCGACAATTCTTCAGCGGCGCGGGTAAACGAGCTATGCCGCGCCGCCGCTTCGAATGCGCGCAGGGCATACAAGGGAGGAAGACGACGAGACATTCGGAAAGCTCCTATAGCGCGGTCACGCCACGGTAGCAGAAACTCGCCAGCATGAGTTTGACTCATGCCACCCATCCTTTTTATCCCTTTGTGAAAAGCCCGCAGAGCGCCGAGAATCGGCTCTCTCCTGTTAACACTGAAATCGAGGCGTGATGACCATGCAGCATCCAGCGCGTACCGAACTCTGGGCCATCCTGCGGCTGGCGGGGCCGTTGATTGCCTCGCAGTTGGCGCACATGCTGATGGTCCTCACCGACACCTTGATGATGGCGCGCCTGAGCCCGGAAGCACTGGCCGGTGGCGGCCTGGGCGCGGCGACGTATTCGTTCGTGTCGATCTTCTGCATCGGCGTGATCGCGGCGGTCGGCACCCTGGTGGCGATCCGTCAGGGCGCGGGCGATATCGTCGGCGCCGCCAGGCTGACCCAGGCCGGGTTATGGCTGGCGTGGTTGATGGCGCTGGTGGCCGGCCTGCTGCTGTGGAACCTCAAACCGGTGCTGCTGCTGTTTGGCCAGACCGAAACCAACGTCCAGGCCGCCGGACAGTTCCTGCTGATCCTGCCGTTCGCCCTGCCCGGCTATCTGAGTTTCATGGCCCTGCGCGGCTTCACCAGCGCCATCGGCCGGGCGACCCCGGTGATGGTCATCAGCCTCGGCGGCACCGTGGCCAACTTCCTGCTCAACTATGCGTTGATCACCGGGATGTTCGGCCTGCCGAAAATGGGCTTGGTGGGCATCGGGCTGGTCACGGCGATTGTCGCCAACCTGATGGCGGTGGCGCTGGCGTTGCACATCCGTCGGCATCCGGCGTACGACGCGTATCCGCTGCGCCAGGGTCTGTCGCGGCCAAACCGTCAGTACCTGAAAGAGCTGTGGCGCCTCGGCCTGCCCATCGGCGGCACCTACGCGGTGGAAGTCGGCTTGTTTGCGTTCGCCGCGCTGTGCATGGGCACCATGGGCAGTACGCAACTGGCGGCGCACCAGATCGCCCTGCAGATTGTTTCGGTGGCGTTCATGATCCCGGCGGGCATTTCCTATGCGATCACCATGCGCATCGGCCAGCATTACGGCGCCGGGCAGTTGCTGGATGCGCGGTTGGCCGGACGGGTCGGGATTGCCTTTGGCGCGGCGGCGATGCTGGGTTTTGCGATGGTCTTCTGGTTCCTGCCGAATCAGCTGATCGGCTTGTTCCTCGACCATAACGATCCGGCGTTTCGAGAGGTCATCAACCTGGCTGTGAGCCTGCTGGCGGTGGCGGCGTGGTTCGAGCTGTTCGACGGCACGCAAACCATCGCCATGGGCTGCATTCGCGGGCTCAAGGACGCCAAGACCACGTTCCTGGTCGGGCTGGCTTGCTATTGGCTGATCGGCGCGCCGGCGGCGTGGTGGATGGCGTTCAACCTGAACTGGGGGCCGACGGGCGTCTGGTGGGGGTTGGCGCTGGGGCTGGCGTGCGCGGCGGTGAGTTTGACGCTGGCGTTTGAGTGGAAAATGAAGCGGATGATTCGGCGGGAGCCGGCGTCAGGAACAAGTTTCCAAATCGCACAGCCAGACTGAGATCCCCTTGTGGGAGCGGGCTTGCTCGCGAAGGGGCCGTGTCAGTCGACATCTACGTTAACTGACACACCGCTTTCGCGAGCAAGCCCGCTCCCACAGGTTTTGTGCAAACCGTCTTAAACCACGACTTCCAGTGAAGGCTGCTGGTTGCTGCCAAACGTCAGATACTCAACCAACTCCGTCAACGGCAACGGCTTGCTGATCAGATACCCCTGCACCTGATCGCAGCCAAACCCGCGCAACAAATCCAGTTGCTCCGCCGTCTCCACGCCTTCAGCCACCACCTCAAGATTGAGGTTGTGCGCCAGGTTGATCATCGCGTGCACCAGTTTGCGATTCTCTTCGCGCTCTTCCATGCCGCCGACAAAGCTCTTGTCGACCTTCAGCAAGGCAATCGGCAGGCTGTTGAGGTGCACGAAGGATGAGAACCCGGTGCCGAAGTCATCCAGCGAGAAGCGCACGCCCAGGCGCCCGAGGGCGTCCATGGTCTGCTTCACCAGGTCGCTGCGGCGCATCACGGCGGTTTCGGTCAGCTCGAATTCCAACCATTGCGCCTCGACACCGCGCTCGGCAATCAGCCGGCTCAGGGTCGACAGCAATTGGCTGTCCTGAAACTGCCGGAACGACAAGTTGATCGCCATGTGCAGCGCCGGCAAACCGCGTTCGCGCAGCGCCTGCATGTCCCGCAAGGCCCGGGAAATCACCCAGTAGCCGAGCGGCACGATCAAGCCGCTTTGCTCGGCCAGTGGCACGAACTCGCTGGGCGCCAGCAAGCCGCGTTCGGCATGCCGCCAGCGCACCAGGGCTTCGAGGCCGACGATCTGGCCGTCTTCAAGGTTCAGGCGTGGCTGGTAATGCAACTCCAGTTCATCACGGCGCAAAGCCCGGCGCAGCTCGCTTTCGAGATCAGCCATGCTGCGGGCATTGCGGTTGATACGTTCGTTGAAGATGTGAAAGGTGCAGCCTTGAGTGCTTTTGGCTTGCTGCATGGCGATGTGCGCGTGCCACATCAGCGGGTCGGCGCCGGCCTGGGCCCGGGCGTGCGCAATGCCAAGGCTGGAACCGATCAACAGGCTTTCACCGTCGACCCAGTAAGGCTCGGCCAGGGCTTCGGTGATGCGTTCAGCCATCCATTCGGCGCGTTGAGGCGCACGGCGGGTGTCGATCAGCAGGGCGAATTCATCGCTGCCCAGACGCGCCAGTTGATCGCCGGCCTCAAGCTGGCTTTTCAGGCGCGCGACCACTTGCAGGATCAAGCGGTCGCCAGCCTGGTGGCCGAGGGCATCGTTGGCGTGACGGAAGTTGTCGAGGTCCAGGTGACCGAGGGCCAGTCCGCGACCGTCGTTTTCCGCCAGGCGCGCGGCGAGCAAGGTCTGGAAACCCTGGCGGTTAGCGATGCCGGTCAGCGGATCTTGCTCGGCCAGGCGTTGCAGAGTGTGTTCCAGCAAGCCGCGTTCGCGCACATGGCGCAGGCAGCGGCGCAGCATGCCGGGATCGAGATGATCGCGCACCAGCCAGTCGCTCACGCCATCGGGCGGCGCCAGTGGCTCGTACTCCAGCAGCAACACCGTCGGCAAGCTGCAACGACCAGGAAGCGGCTGAAGCGCAGGAATCGTCAACAACACCGCGCTGCGGTTGTCATCGAACAGACTGCTGACCGACTCCCAGCTCGGCGCGCTGATGAGCACGGCCGAGCTCCCCATCGGAGCCAGACACTCGCGCAACAACGCTGTCCACGCCGGCTCTTCAGCCAGTAGCAGCAAACGCAAGGGTTCGACAGGCGTAGACAAGCTAGCTCCCTAGACTCTGCAAAGATGTAGGCGGCAGGCATTATGCCGCGCCATCAACCAATGACCAAATGACATCAGTTATCAGATGTGGCTTTGTGTCTGGAATACGAACATTAGCCGCACATTCACCGCGCATCCTGCTTGAAAGTATCAAAACCGGCAATTAGAGATAGCGTGTTGCGTCACAAGTCGGAGAGAGCAGCACAATTCGCTGAGCCTGTTAAAATGCCGGCCCATTTCACAAATGACTCCCTGATTTCGTATGTCCCGACTCAATCCCCGGCAGCAAGAAGCCGTGAGCTACGTCGGCGGCCCTCTTTTGGTGCTCGCCGGTGCAGGCTCCGGCAAGACCAGCGTGATCACCCGCAAAATCGCGCACCTGATCCAAAACTGCGGCATCCGCGCCCAGTACATCGTCGCCATGACCTTTACCAACAAGGCCGCGCGCGAGATGAAGGAACGGGTCGGCACCCTGCTCAAGGGCGGCGAAGGCCGTGGCCTGACGGTGTGCACCTTCCACAACCTGGGCTTGAACATCATCCGCAAGGAACATGTTCGCCTGGGTTACAAACCGGGTTTTTCGATCTTTGACGAAACCGACGTCAAAGCCCTGATGACCGACATCATGCAGAAGGAATACTCGGGCGACGATGGCGTCGACGAGATCAAGAACATGATCGGCTCGTGGAAGAACGACCTGATCCTTCCGCCCGAAGCCCTGGAAAATGCGCGCAACCCCAAGGAACAGACCGCCGCCATCGTCTACACCCACTATCAGCGCACGCTCAAGGCGTTCAACGCGGTCGACTTCGACGACCTGATCCTGCTGCCGGTGAAGCTGTTCCAGGAACACGCCGACATCCTCGAAAAGTGGCAGAACAAGGTCCGCTATTTGCTGGTGGACGAATACCAGGACACCAACGCCAGCCAGTATTTGCTGGTGAAGTTGCTGATCGGCACGCGCAACCAGTTCACCGTGGTGGGCGACGATGACCAGTCGATCTACGCCTGGCGTGGCGCCCGTCCGGAAAACCTGATGCTGCTCAAGGACGATTACCCGTCCCTGAAAGTCGTCATGCTCGAGCAAAACTACCGCTCCACCAGCCGCATCCTGCGCTGCGCCAACGTGCTGATCTCGAACAACCCGCACGAATTCGAGAAGCAGCTGTGGAGCGAGATGGGCCACGGTGACGAAATCCGCGTGATCCGCTGCCGCAACGAAGACGCCGAAGCCGAGCGCGTGGCCGTGGAACTGCTGACCCTGCACTTGCGCACCGACCGGCCGTACAGCGATTTCGCGATCCTGTATCGCGGTAACTACCAGGCCAAGTTGATCGAGCTGAAGCTGCAGCACCACCAGATTCCGTATCGCTTGTCCGGCGGCAACAGCTTCTTCGGACGTCAGGAAGTGAAAGACCTGATGGCCTACTTCCGCCTGATCGTGAACCCTGACGACGACAACGCCTTCCTGCGCGTAATCAACGTCCCACGCCGGGAGATTGGTTCGACCACGCTGGAGAAGCTGGGCAACTACGCCACCGAGCGCAAAATCTCGATGTACGCCGCCACCGACGAAATCGGCCTGGGCGAGCACCTGGATGCACGCTTCACCGATCGCTTGTCGCGCTTCAAGCGCTTCATGGACAAGGTCCGCGAGCAGTGCGCCGGCGAAGACCCGATCTCCGCGCTGCGCAGCATGGTCATGGACATCGACTACGAGAACTGGCTGCGCACCAACAGCTCCAGCGACAAGGCTGCCGATTACCGCATGGGCAACGTGTGGTTTCTGATCGAGGCATTGAAAAACACCCTCGAAAAAGACGAAGAAGGCGAGATGACCGTCGAAGACGCCATCGGCAAACTCGTTTTGCGCGACATGCTGGAACGTCAGCAGGAAGAGGAAGACGGCGCCGAAGGCGTGCAGATGATGACCTTGCACGCCTCCAAGGGCCTGGAATTCCCCTACGTGTTCATCATGGGCATGGAAGAGGAAATCCTCCCGCACCGTTCCAGCATCGAAGCCGACACCATCGAAGAAGAACGCCGGCTGGCCTACGTCGGGATTACCCGGGCGCGTCAGACCCTGGCCTTTACCTTCGCCGCCAAGCGCAAGCAATACGGCGAGAGCATCGATTGCGCCCCGAGCCGCTTCCTTGACGAGCTGCCGCCGGACGACCTGGCGTGGGAAGGCACCGACGACACGCCTGTTGAAGTCAAAGCCGTTCGCGGCAATACCGCATTGGCCGATATACGGGCGATGTTAAAGCGCTAGAATTGAGCACTTTTTAACCGAATACTTTCTAACCAAGCATTTTTGACAAGCTAGGCGCATAAGGCGTCAGTAGAGGAACGCTTCATGGAAGCACTGCACCAGAAAATCCGCGAACAAGGCATCGTGCTTTCCGATCAGGTCCTGAAGGTCGACGCCTTTTTGAACCACCAGATCGACCCGGCCCTGATGAAGCTGATCGGCGACGAGTTCGCTGCGTTGTTCAAGGACTCGGGCATCACCAAGATCGTCACCATCGAAGCCTCGGGCATCGCCCCGGCGATCATGACCGGCCTGAACCTCGGCGTACCGGTGATCTTCGCGCGCAAGCATCAGTCCCTGACCCTGACTGAAAACCTGCTGTCGGCGACCGTTTACTCGTTCACCAAGCAGACCGAAAGCACCGTGGCCATTTCCCCGCGCCACCTGACCAGCAGCGACCGCGTGCTGATCATCGATGACTTCCTGGCCAACGGTAAGGCGTCGCAAGCGCTGATCTCGATCATCAAACAGGCCGGTGCGACCGTGGCTGGTTTGGGGATCGTGATCGAGAAGTCGTTCCAGGGCGGGCGTGCCGAGCTGGATGCGCAGGGTTATCGGGTTGAGTCGTTGGCTCGGGTGCAGTCGCTGGTTGGCGGCGTTGTGACGTTCATCGAATAAAGCCACACCGCAATACCACTGTGGGAGCGGGCTTGCTCGCGAATACGGTGTGTCAGTCAATGATGATGTCGACTGACACACCGCCTTCGCGAGCAAGCCCGCTCCCACATTTGATCTCTGTTGGCGGTTAAATAGCGGTGGCCTTGAGGCCGGTGAGCAACAAGCGCTGAAACAGATCCTCTTTCAACCCCTCAGGGTTGGTCAGCTGCATGCGTTCCAAATGCTCGGGAAACTCCGAAGCCTCGGGCGCGTCCAGCGCGGCCTTGCCCAGCTCCAGAATCTCCGTCAGCTTGAACTTGCTCTTCAACCAGTTCAGCGCCCGCAACAAGTCCCGCTCTTCAGCGGTGAAATCACACCCCAGCGGATACTCCGGAAACAACTTCGCATGCCGCGCCTGAATCGCCTGCAAGCGCTCCGGGCTGTTGTCGGCAAAACGCGGATCGATGCGGAAATTCTTCGGCAACTTGCCAGCGTTCTGCGCCTGCTCGATCAGCCCCGACTGGAACCGTGAGTCGCTGATGTTCAGCAACGCCTCGATCACTGCCGCGTCGGTCTTGCCGCGCAGATCGGCGATGCCGTATTCGGTGACCACGATATCGCGCAAATGCCGCGGGATCGTGCAGTGGCCGTACTCCCAGACGATGTTCGAACTGACCTCACCGCCCGCCTCGCGCCAGCTGCGCAGCAGCAGCACCGACCGCGCGCCTTCCAGGGCATGGCCCTGGGCGACGAAGTTGTATTGCCCGCCAACGCCGCTGAGTACCCGCCCGCTCTCCAGCTGATCGGCCACGCCCGCACCGAGCAGGGTCATGGTGAACACGGTGTTGATGAAGCGCGCATCCAGGCGCTGCAAGCGTTTGAGTTCTTCCTGACCGTAGAGCTCGTTGATGTAGCTGATGCGGGTCATGTTGAACTCGAGGCGCTTGCTTTGCGGCAGCTCGCGCAGGCGCTCGTAGAAACTGCGCGGCCCAAGGAAAAACCCGCCATGCACGCTGATGCCGTCGGTTTGCGCGGCTTCGTCGAGGGTGCCGGCATTCGCCTGTTGCTGGGTCGGCACGTCCGGGTAGACCTTGCGCCGAATGATCCCGGCGTCGGCCAGCACCAGCAAGCCGTTGACGAACATCTCGCTGCAACCGTAAAGGCCCTTGGCGAACGGTTCGATGCCGCCTTCGCGGTCAATCAACTGCGCCCACTGGCTGAGATTGATCTCCGCCAGCAACGCCTTGTAACCGTCATTGTCGGCCTGGCGCGCCAGCAACGCGGCGGTCAGGGCATCGCCCATGGCGCCGATGCCGATCTGCAAGGTGCCGCCGTCGCGCACCAGCGTACTGGCGTGCAGGCCGATGAAGTGATCCTGGAAACCCACCGGCATGTTCGGCGTGGAGAACAGCGTGGTGTTGTCCTTTTCGTCGATCAGCAGGTCGAACGCATCGATGCCGATTTCGGCGTCACCGGGCATGTAGGGCAAGTCGTTGTGGACTTGGCCCACCAACAGGATCGTCTCCCCCGCCGCCCGCCGTTTGGCGATCATCGGAAACAGGTCGAGGGTGATGTCCGGGTTGCAACTCAGGCTCAGTCGATCCGGATGCTCGGAGTGGCTGGCCACCAGTTGCGCCACGATATTCAAGCCAGCGGCATTGATGTCCCGCGCGGCGTGGCTGTAGTTGCTGCTCACGTAATCCTGCTGGGCCGACGCGCTGTGAAGCAGGCTGCCGGGCTGCATGAAAAATTGCTGGATATGGATGTTCGCCGGCAGGCTGTCCTTGTGCAGGCCGGCGAGGAAATCCAGTTCCGGATAATCGCCAAAGACCCGCTCGATAAAGGGTTCGAGAAAGCGCTTTTGCAAACCATCGCCCAAGGCTGGACGGCCCAGGCACAGGGCGGTGTAAATCGTCAGCTGCCGTTCGGGCAATTGCGCGATGCGCTGGAACAACGCGTTGACGAAGTGGTTGGGTTTGCCCAGGCCGAGGGGCAAGCCCATGTGGATATGCGCCGGCAACCGCGCCAATACGTCATCGACCGCTTGCTCGATAGAACACAGCTGCACCATCTGATCCTCCCTTACATTCCGTGAATTGGGGTTGGACCGAGCTTGCCGGGCCTTTGCTGCAAAGAATAGTCCCACGGGGCAAATCGCAGGCACAAAAAAGCCGCTCGCAAGCGGCTTTTTCGCTGGAGATGCAGGCTTATTTCAGGCCGGACATCTTCTGGATGGCGCCTTTGAGATCGGCGTCGGTGCAATCGGCACAGGTGCCTTTCGGCGGCATGGCGTTGATGCCGGAGATCGCCTTGGCGAGCAGACCGTCAACACCACCTTCCTTCTTGGAACGCTCGCCCCACGCAGCGCCATCACCGATTTTCGGCGCGCCCAGCAGGCCGGTACCGTGGCAAGCGTTGCAATGTTTGGCAATCACAGAGTCAGGGGTCTTGGCATCACCGCCACCCGCCGAAGCAGCGACTTCCATCCCCTTGCACTCTTGACCCGTCACACAGACCTGGCCGACGGGCTCAAGGCGTTTTGCAATATCGTCGTTCGTCGCAGCTTGAGCGCTGACAGCCCATAGGGCCAATACGGTTGCTGGTGCAGCCAGCATTTTCATAATTAGATTCACGCGTTCACCCTCAATGGTGGCTAGTCACGCCCACGGCCACGGTTCGCAGGCGGGCGCAAGTATAACGGTAAGCCCGCCGCACTGAAACAACCCCAAAGTCGAAGGGGTCTTGTTGCGCGGCGGAAAAACGCTTCGGGTGCCGCTGCCGTGCTGGCAGGACGCCTCTTCTCTTAGAAATTCGCGGGCGTGGCTGCGCTGATTAGTCGCGCCGGCGCATCGAACGGATTACGGAAACGGTGTGGCTTGGTACTTTCAAAGTAGTAGCTGTCGCCGGCTTCGAGCACAAAAGTTTCGAGCCCGACCACCAGTTCCAGTCGTCCTTCCACCAAAATGCCGGTTTCCTCGCCCTCATGGGTGAGCATCTCGTCACCGGTGTCGGCGCCAGGCGGGTAGATTTCATTGAGGAATGCGATAGCCCGGCTCGGGTGCGCCCGGCCGACCAGTTTCATGGTCACTGCGCCATCGGAAATATCGATCAGCTCGTTGGCTTTGTAGACGATCTGCGTCGGTTTTTCCTGCAGGATTTCTTCGGAAAAGAACTCGACCATGGACATGGGAATCCCGCCCAGTACCTTCCTCAGCGAACTGATCGAGGGGCTGACGCTGTTCTTCTCGATCATGGAAATCGTGCTGTTGGTGACGCCCGCGCGCTTGGCGAGCTCACGCTGGGAAAGACCTTTGAGCTTACGGATGGATTGCAGTCGTTCACCGACGTCCAATGCTGGAGCCTCCAGGGATTCAGGTTGTAGAAATATTGAGCGTTATCATGGCGACAGCGTTCAGTATTTACAACACTTTGGCCTGAATCCTGTTCAGCCAGGCGACTTCCGGCACGGACCGCTGACCGCTAACCCTCGGAATAGAGCTTTGGCACCCGGCGCAGGTTGCAGAAGATCTGATAGGGAATCGTGTCAGCGGCGGCAGCCACCTCGCTGGCGAGGATGTTCTTGCCCCACAACTCGACGGTCGAACCCAGGCCAGCCTGCGGCACATCGGTCAGATCGATGCAGAGCATGTCCATCGACACGCGGCCGATCAACTGGCTGCGCTGCCCGGCGACCAACACTGGCGTGCCGGTCGGTGCCTGACGCGGGTAGCCATCGGCGTAACCCATGGCCACCACGCCAACGCGCATTGGCTTGGGAGTGATGAACCTGGCGCCGTAACCGATCGGCTCGCCGGCCGGCAGTTCACGCACGCAAATCACTTTCGATTCCAGGGTCATCACCGGTTGCAGACGGGAAGCCACGGCGTTGGCCTCTTCAAACGGCGTGGCGCCGTAGAGCATGATGCCCGGGCGCACCCAATCACTCGGGATCTGTGGCCAACCCAGTACTGCCGGCGAATTGCGCAGACTGATCTCGGCGGACAAACCTTTACGTGCCGCTTCAAAAACAGCGACCTGCTCGGCACTGCTCTGATCGTGCAGCTCATCAGCGCGGGCGAAGTGGCTCATCAAGACAATCTTCGCGACTTTGCCGCTGGCCAGCAGCCGTTGATAGGCCGCCTGGTAATCCTTTGGATGCAGACCCACCCGGTGCATGCCCGAATCGAGTTTGAGCCAGACCGTGATCGGCTTGCTCAATGCGGCTTGCTCGATGACTTCGAGCTGCCACAACGAATGCACCACGCACCAGAAATCATGCTCGACGATCAGCGACAGCTCATCGGCCTCGAAAAAACCTTCCAGCAACAACACCGGCGCACGAATACCGGCGGCCCGCAGCTCCAAAGCCTCTTCGATACAGGCGACGGCAAACCCGTCCGCCTCGGCTTCCAGCGCCTGGGCGCAACGCACCGCGCCATGGCCGTAGGCATCGGCCTTGATAACGGCGAGGGCCTTGGCCCCCGTCACTTCACGGGCGATCTGGTAGTTGTGACGCAGGGCTTGAAGGTCGATCAGGGCACGGGCTGGACGCATGGCGGCAGACTTCTAGGCGGTCATGGGAATAAAAACCGGCGCTGGCTGACGGCGTGAACCGCCAACAGCACCGGGAGAGGGATCTTTCTGACAGGCTTATGGCAGAGCGGCTACAACCGACAGCTCAACCAGGATTTCCGGTTCGCACAGTTTCGACTCAACGGTTGCGCGGGCCGGGGCGACGCCTTTTGGCAGCCACTTGTCCCACACCGCGTTCATGCCTTCGAAATGCGCGTCGATGTCTTTCAGGTAAATCGTCACCGACAGCAAACGGCTCTTGTCGGTGCCTGCCAGATCGAGCAAACGCTCGATATTGGCCAGGGTTTCGCGGGTCTGCTGTTCAATCCCGGCACTCATGTCGTCGCCGACTTGCCCTGCCAGATAAACGGTGCCGCTGTGGACAACGATCTGGCTCATGCGCTCATTGGTGAGCTGGCGCTGGATTGACATGTTTTGCGGACTCCTGAAGTTTGGTGCCGTAACGGGAAATATCGAGGCCTTCGGCGCTGATTTGCGGCGTTTTCTTCGCCATCAGGTCCGCCAGCAAACGGCCGGAGCCGCACGCCATGGTCCAGCCGAGCGTGCCGTGACCGGTGTTCAGGAACAGGTTGCTGAACGGCGTAGCGCCAACGATTGGCGTACCGTCCGGGGTGGTCGGACGCAGACCGGTCCAGAAGCTCGCCTGGGCCAGATCGCCGCCCTGAGGATAAAGGTCGTTGACGATCATCTCCAGGGTTTCGCGCCGACGCGGGTTCAGCGACAGGTCAAAACCGGCTATCTCAGCCATGCCGCCGACGCGGATGCGGTTGTCGAAACGGGTGATCGCGACCTTGTAGGTCTCGTCGAGAATGGTCGAAGTCGGAGCCATCGCCGGGTTGGTGATTGGCACGGTCAGGGAGTAACCCTTGAGCGGATACACCGGGGCCTTGATGCCCAGCGGCTTGAGCAGTTGCGGCGAATAGCTGCCGAGGGCCAGCACGTAGCGGTCAGCGGTTTCCAGCTTGCCGTCGATCCACACGCCGTTGATGCGATCACCGGCGTAGTCGAGTTTCTGAATGTCCTGACCGAAGCGGAATTCCACGCCCAGTTTCACGGCCATTTCGGCCAGGCGAACGGTGAACATCTGGCAGTCGCCAGTCTGGTCATTCGGCAGGCGCAGGGCGCCGGCGAGGATATCGGTGACGCTGGCCAGGGCCGGCTCAACGCGGGCAATGCCGGCGCGGTCGAGCAGTTCGAACGGCACGCCGGACTCTTTCAGTACGGAAATGTCTTTCGCGGCGCCGTCCAGCTGAGCCTGGGTGCGGAACAGTTGGGTAGTACCGAGGCTGCGGCCTTCGTAGGCAATGCCGGTTTCAGCGCGCAATTCGTCGAGGCAGTCACGGCTGTACTCGGACAGACGGACCATGCGCTCCTTGTTCACGGCGTAACGGCTGGCGGTGCAGTTGCGCAGCATCTGCGCCATCCACAGGTACTGGTCGATGTCGGCGGTGGCCTTGATCGCCAGCGGTGCGTGGCGCTGCAGCAGCCACTTGATGGCCTTGAGCGGCACACCTGGCGCGGCCCACGGCGAGGCATAACCCGGCGATACCTGCCCGGCGTTGGCGAAACTGGTCTCCATGGCAGCGGCTGGCTGACGGTCCACCACCACCACTTCGAACCCGGCACGCGCCAGATAATAAGCACTGGTGGTACCGATGACGCCGCTACCCAAGACCATAACGCGCATTTTCATATCCCTCATCGCGGCTCGCCGCTGACGTTCGTAGTTGTAGAGCACTGATGTGCGCAGTGTAAAAAAGATTAGGCAGTGCTTTTCACTATATAACTGCTTATATTTGGCGAGAATTCTCGGCAAAAACCCTTTTCACGGAGGCGCATCCCCTATGCGTACCAACACTCAGACCAAACGTGAGCTGGACAAGATTGACCGCAACATCCTGCGGATCCTGCAAGCGGACGGGCGTATCTCCTTCACCGAGCTTGGGGAAAAGGTCGGGCTCTCGACCACGCCGTGTACCGAGCGGGTCCGGCGCCTGGAGCGCGAAGGGATCATCATGGGCTACAACGCCCGGCTAAATCCGCAGCACCTCAAGGGTAGTCTCCTGGTGTTCGTCGAGATCAGCCTCGACTACAAATCCGGCGATACTTTCGAAGAGTTCCGACGCGCGGTCCTGAAACTGCCCCACGTGCTGGAGTGCCATTTGGTGTCAGGGGATTTCGACTACCTGGTGAAGGCACGGATTTCCGAGATGGCGTCGTACCGCAAGTTGCTGGGCGACATTTTGCTCAAGCTGCCGCATGTGCGGGAATCCAAGAGCTATATCGTGATGGAAGAGGTGAAGGAGAGTTTGTGCCTGCCGATTCCGGATTGAGATATTTGTTGCCTGTGCTGGCCTCTTCGCGAGCAAGCCCGCTCCCACAGGGGATCTCCGTTACGCAGGAGTTATGTTCACTGAAGCTCAAATGTGGGAGCGGGCTTGCTCGCGAAGGCCGCGACTCGGTCCACCTGAATCAACACCTCTAGACCAACACCTGCCGAGTACTGGCCATGTACTCATGAATCTGCTTCTCCACCCGCGGATGAATCAGCTCCACCGGCCCCCGCCCATTGGGGCATGGCAAGGTCTTGGTGGTGCCAAACAGCCGACAGATCAGCGGCCGCTCGTCATACACCGTGCAGCCGTTGGGCCCAAGGTGCACACAGTTGAGCTCGTCCATCGCCGCATCCTGCTCGGCCCGGGTCTTGCGCGGCAGGCGCGACATTTCTTCCGGGGAGGTGGTCACCGGCCCACAGCAGTCATGGCAGCCGGGCACGCACTCGAACGAGGGGATCTGCTGGCGCAACGTGCGGATTTTCTGACTGTTGCAGCTCATCGAAGCGGTAACCAAAAGCGGAATAGACCGGGAGTCTGACGCAAAAGCCGCGATCCAGACAGCATCAACCGACCAATGTTGCCCGTGCCGGAAGGTCCGGCTTATGCTCCGTCACATTTTCCAGACACACGAATCAGGGACGCTCACATGAATGCCCGTGCCCAGCACACCGCCTCTTACTACGCCGCCAGCAGCCTGTCGCAGCCCGACCATCCGGTGCTGCAAGGCGACCTGGTGGCGGACGTGTGCGTGGTCGGCGGCGGGTTTTCCGGGTTGAACACCGCGCTGGAGCTGGCCGAACGCGGTTTCAGCGTGGTGCTGCTGGAAGCGCACAAGATTGGCTGGGGTGCCAGCGGTCGCAACGGCGGGCAGTTGATTCGCGGTGTCGGCCACGGCCTCGATCAATTCACCAACGTGATCGGTGCGGACGGCGTGCGCCAGATGAAATTCATGGGCCTGGAAGCGGTAGAAATCGTCCGCCAGCGCGTTGAGCGTTTTCAAATCCCGTGCGACCTGACCTGGGGTTACTGCGACCTGGCGAACAAGCCCAGCGACCTCGAAGGTTTCGCTGAAGATGCCGAAGAGCTGCGCGGCCTCGGTTACCGCTACGAAACCCGACTGCTTCAAGCCAGTGAAATGCACACGGTGGTGGGGTCGGACCGCTACGTCGGCGGCCTGATCGACATGGGTTCGGGCCATCTTCACCCGCTTAACCTGGCCCTGGGCGAAGCCGCCGCCGCGCAGCAGTTGGGGGCGAAGCTGTTCGAACAATCAGCGGTAACTCGCATCGACTACGGCACCGAAGTCACCGTCCATACCGCCCAAGGCTCGGTTCGCGCCAAGACGCTGGTGCTGGGCTGCAACGCCTACCTCAACGAACTCAACCCCGAGCTCAGCGGCAAAGTGCTGCCCGCCGGCAGCTACATCATTGCCACCGAACCCTTGAGTGAAGAACTGGCGCACTCACTGCTGCCGCAGAACATGGCGGCCTGCGATCAACGGGTGGCCCTGGATTACTACCGACTTTCGGCGGATCGACGCTTGCTGTTTGGCGGCGCTTGCCACTATTCAGGTCGCGACCCGAAGGACATCGGCGCGTACATGCGGCCGAAGATGCTGGAAGTCTTCCCGCAACTGGGCGGGGTGAAGATTGACTATCAATGGGGCGGGATGATCGGCATCGGCGCTAATCGCCTGCCGCAGATCGGGCGGTTAAAGGATCAGCCGAATGTGTATTACGCCCAGGCTTATTCCGGTCATGGCGTGAATGCCACGCATCTGGCGGGCAAGTTGCTGGCCGAGGCGATCAGCGGGCAGCAGGGAGGCGGGTTTGATCTGTTTGCCAAGGTCCCGCATATCACCTTCCCCGGGGGCAAGCATTTGCGTTCGCCGTTGCTGGCGTTGGGGATGCTTTGGCATCGGCTTAAAGAGTTGGTCTGAGGTATTTGTTGCGGTCTTGCGGACGCCTTCGCGGGCAAGCCTCGCTCCTACAAGTGTCGGTCGGAAAATCAACGCTAACCCTGTAGGAGCGAGGCTTGCCCGCGAAGAGGCCCGCAAAAACACCACAAGACTCAGATCCGCCAGAAAGGCTTGAGCCCCTCCTCCCGCGCCTGCTCCCGACTCAATCCGACATCCCTGAGCTGCTCCGGCGTGAGCGTCAGCAACGCCTTGCGCGTGTGCAGACGATGCCAGAACAGACCCCAGCGACTCAGGCCGGTCGGTGCGTTGCGCATGACCGCCTCGCGTGCGCCGTTGATTTGCCCTGCCGCCAGTTCCTGACTGTGTATCGTCAGCCGCACATCGCTCAAGCCGTTCATTTTGATTGCTCCTGTTTACTTGGGTAGCCAGAGCTTTCATGATGCGCGGACGGCAAAAAGCATTACAGATTCAACGAGACTGTATTAACTCCATACAGATTTACCGATTTAGCGTCTGAATCCTATAATTACGCCCGATCTGTATTGGTTAACTGAATCACCCACACCGAGGCTGCGCCATGACCCTTTACGTCAACCTCGCCGAATTGCTCGGCACGCGTATCGAACAGGGCTTCTATCGCCCCGGTGACCGGCTGCCGTCGGTACGGGCGTTGAGTGTCGAGCACGGAGTCAGCCTGAGCACGGTGCAGCAAGCGTATCGCGTGCTGGAAGACAGTGGGCTGGCGACGCCCAAACCCAAGTCCGGCTACTTCGTGCCGGTGGGTCGCGAACTGCCGGAGCTGCCGGCTATTGGCCGCCCGGCCCAGCGCCCAGTCGATATTTCCCAGTGGGATCAAGTGCTGGAGCTGATCCGAGCCGTCCCACGCAAAGATGTCGTGCAACTCGGGCGCGGCATGCCAGACATCACCACGCCGACCATGAAACCGCTGCTGCGCAACTTGGCGCGGATCAGCCGTCGGCAGGACATGCCCGGCCTGTATTACGACAACATCTACGGCACCCTTGAACTGCGCGAACAGATTGCCCGCCTGATGCTCGATTCCGGTTGCCAATTGACGGCCCACGATCTGGTGGTGACCACCGGTTGCCACGAAGCGCTGTCCACCAGCATTCGTGCCATCTGCGAGCCGGGGGATATCGTGGCGGTGGACTCGCCGAGCTTTCACGGCGCCATGCAGACCCTCAAGGGCCTGGGCATGAAAGCACTGGAAATCCCTACCGACCCGATCACCGGGATCAGCCTCGACGCACTCGAACTGGCCCTGGAGCAGTGGCCGATCAAGGCCATACAGTTGACGCCCAACTGCAACAACCCGCTGGGCTACATCATGCCGGAATCGCGCAAACGCGCGTTGTTGACGCTGGCACAGCGTTTCGACGTGGCGATTATCGAAGACGATGTGTATGGCGAACTTTCCTACAGCTACCCGCGCCCGCGCACGATCAAATCCTTCGACGAAGACGGCCGCGTCCTGCTGTGCAGTTCCTTTTCCAAGACCCTGGCGCCTGGCCTGCGCATTGGCTGGGTCGCGCCGGGACGTTATCTGGAACGGGTGCTGCACATGAAATACATCAGCACCGGCTCCACGGCGCCGCAACCGCAAATTGCGATCGCCGAATTCCTCAAGGCCGGGCATTTCGAACCGCATTTGCGACGGATGCGCACGCAATACCAGCGCAGTCGCGACCTGATGATTGACTGGGTCACGCGCTACTTCCCCGCCGGCACCCGCGCCAGCCGCCCGCAAGGCAGCTTCATGCTGTGGGTTGAACTGCCGGACGGCTTCGACACCTTGAAACTGAATCGCGCCCTGCACGACCAAGGCGTACAGATTGCCGTCGGCAGCATTTTTTCCGCCTCGGGCAAGTACCGTAACTGCCTACGGATGAACTACGCTGCCAAGCCAACACCGCTGATCGAAGAGGCGGTGCGCAAAGTCGGCGCCGCGGCGATCAAACTGCTGGCGGAATCGGATTACAGCACCGACTGACCTTTCTCAGGAATCCAGCGTCCATATGCCGACATTTGCCGCCAATCGGAACGATCCCACGTGAGAGTCAGACAGCCCCTGCTCGCTCTTCTGCTACTCGCCTCGTTCCTCGGCGGTTGCGCCAACTTCGATGTTCAGCGCGAACCGAGCCAGGCGCTGCCCGCCAGCGACTCGGCCTTCGGTCGTTCAATCCAGGCCCAGGCCGCGCCCCATGAGGGCAAATCCGGCTTTCGATTGCTGTCTAATAGCAGCGAAGCCTTCATGGCCCGCGCCGAGCTGATCCGCAACGCCCAAAGCAGCCTCGACTTGCAGTACTACATCGTGCACGACGGCATCAGCACGCGGATGCTGGTGGACGAATTGCTCAAAGCGGCGGATCGCGGCGTGCGGGTGAGAATCCTGCTCGATGACACCACCAGCGACGGCCTGGACTGGATCATCGCTACCCTCGCCGCACACCCGCAGATCCAGATCCGCCTGTTCAACCCACTGCACTTGGGCCGCGCCACCGGCGTGACGCGTACCATGGGCCGCTTGTTCAACCTGTCGCTGCAACACCGGCGCATGCACAACAAGCTGTGGCTGGCAGACAACAGCGCAGCCATCGTCGGCGGTCGTAATCTGGGAGACGAATACTTCGATGCCGAGCCCAACCTGAATTTCACCGACATCGACATGCTCAGCGTCGGGCCGGTGGCCGAGCAGCTTGGCCACAGCTTCGACCAGTACTGGAACAGCGCGCTGAGCAAGCCGATCGACGAATTCCTGTCGAGCAAACCGACGCAAAAGGACCTGCAAAACACCCGCACGCGCCTGGAAGAATCGCTGGAAGAGACGCGCAAGCAGAATCACGCGCTGTATCAGCAGTTGATGACTTACACCACCAGGCCACGCCTGGACATCTGGCGCCGGGAGCTGATCTGGGCGTGGAACCAGGCGTTGTGGGATGCGCCGAGCAAGGTCTTGTCGGACGGCGAACCAGACCCGCATCTGCTGCTGACCACGCAACTGGCGCCTGAGCTCACCGGCGTCAGTAAAGAACTGATCATGATCTCGGCTTACTTCGTACCGGGGCAGCCGGGGCTGGTGTACCTCACCGGCCGGGCCGACGCCGGGGTGTCGGTGAGTTTGTTGACCAACTCGCTGGAAGCCACGGACGTGCCGGCGGTGCACGGTGGTTATGCGCCTTATCGCCGGGCGCTGCTGGAACATGGCGTGAAGTTGTACGAATTGCGCCGCCAACCCGGCGAAGGTGGCGGCAGCGGGCCGCATATTTTCTACAGCAAGTCTTACCGGGGTTCCGATTCCAGCCTGCACAGCAAGGCGATGATCTTCGACCAGCAGAAATCCTTCATCGGCTCGTTCAACTTCGACCCGCGCTCGGTGCTGTGGAACACCGAAGTCGGGGTTCTGGTCGACAGCCCCGAACTCGCCGCGCATGTGCGCAGAGCGGCGATGGAGGGTATGGCGCCACCCTTGAGTTATCAGGTGAAACTGGAAAATGACCGGATCGTCTGGGAGACCGAAGACAACGGCAAAATGCACGTGCTGACCAAGGAGCCCGGGAGCCTGTGGCGCCGCTTCAATTCCTGGTTCAGCACGGCGGTCGGCCTGGAGCGGATGTTGTAATACCCGCCATATATCCCCTGTGGGAGCGGGCTTGCTCGCGAAAGCGGTGGGTCAGTCGACATCATCGTCGGATGATGCACCGCTTTCGCGAGCAAGCCCGCTCCCACAGGGGGTATGTGGTTGGTTGGCAGTTTGGATTTAAGCAGGTTCAGCAACCGTGCCAAACGCGCCCTGACGCATCAGCAGAATCACCAACCCGAACGCCCCCGCCGCCATCAGCAGCGGCAACGCATGCCCGCTGATCCACTGGCTGCCGGCACCCGCAGCCAACGGCCCGATCAGGCAACCAATGCCCCACAGCTGCGCAATGTGCGCGTTGGCTCGCACCAGCGCATCGTCGCGATAGCGTTCGCCGATCAGGATCAGCGACAAGGTGAACAACCCTCCGGCGCTGGCGCCAAACAGCACCCACAACGGCCAGATCAACAACGTGTCGATGAGCAACGGGATTGCCAGGCTCGAGACCAGCAACACCACCGCACAACCGGTGAACAGCGTGCGACGCGACAAGCGATCCGCCAAGGCGCCAATCGGCAGTTGCAGCAAGGCATCCCCCACCACCACGGTGCTGACCATCGCCAGCGCGATTTCCGTGGTGAAGCCTTGGCGCAGGCAGTAAACCGGCAACAAGGTCAGGATCATCGCTTCGAACGCCGCGAACAGCGACACCGCCCAGGCAATCGCCGGCAGACCTCGGCAGAAGCTCCACAAGTCGCTGAAGGTCACACCGGCAGCCTCACTGGACGGTGCGCCGCTACGGCCCAGCAACAGGAACGGTGCCGCCGTGAGCAAACCCACGCCAACCCAGAAGCCGTAATCGTGCTCGGTGCCCACAACGCCCAGCAACAACGGCCCGGCGAGCTGACTCAGCGCATAGCTGCTGCCGTACAGCGCCACCAAACGCCCGCGCCATTGTTCGACCACAAGTTGGTTGATCCAGCTTTCGCCGAGGATGAAAACCAGGGTCAGGATCACCCCGATCATCAGGCGCAACAGCAGCCAGATCGGGTAACTCGGCAACAGCGCCAGCAAACCGATCGACACCGCCCCGGCCCACAGACACAGGCGCATCAGATTGGCCGTGCCAAGACGCGAGGCCAGATGGCTGGAGATCTTCGCCCCCAGCAATACGCCAATCGCTGGCATGGCAGCCATTACGCCGATGGCAAACGAACCGTAACCCCAGCCTTCCAGGCGAAACGACACCAGCGGCATGCTGACACCCAGGGCCAGGCCGACACTCAAGACCGACGCCAACACGGCGAAATAAGTCGCCCAACGCATTTCCCACGCTCCTGTGGATATTTTTTTCACAGATGACACAAAACAAATGTGGGAGCGGGCTTGCTCGCGAAGAGGCCATCACATCCAACATCATCGTTGGCTGTTACGGCGCCTTCGCGAGCAAGCCCGCTCCCACAGGGGATCTGCGTCGCTCAGGAGCCCGGTTGGTTACCGGGCTCCGTCACTGGCTTACAACTTGATCCAGGTCGCCTTCAGCTCGGTGTACTTGTCGAACGCATGCAGCGACTTGTCGCGGCCGTTACCCGACTGCTTGAAGCCGCCAAACGGTGCGGTCATGTCGCCGCCATCGTATTGATTGACCCAAACGCTACCGGCACGCAACGCGCGAGCAGTCAGGTGCGCCTTGGAGATGTCCTTGGTCCACACCGCAGCGGCCAGGCCGTATGGCGTGTCGTTGGCAATCGCAACGGCCTCTTCGGCGGTGTCGAAAGTAATCACCGACAGCACTGGGCCAAAGATCTCTTCCTGGGCGATTTTCATCGCGTTGGTCACGCCGTCGAAAATCGTTGGCTCAACGTAGGTGCCACCAGATTCCTGGAGCGTGCGCTTGCCGCCAGCCACCAGTTTGGCGCCATCGGTATGGCCGGATTCGATGTAGGACAGCACGGTGTTCATCTGCTGGGTATCCACCAGTGCGCCGACGTTGGTCGCAGGGTCCAGCGGGTTGCCCGGCTTCCAGGTTTTCAGCGCTTCGATCACCAGCGGCAGGAAGGTGTCCTTGATCGAACGCTCGACCAGCAGACGCGAACCGGCGGTGCAGACTTCGCCCTGGTTGAAGGCGATGGCACCCGCCGCCGCTTCGGCTGCGGCTTGCAGGTCCGGGGCATCGGCGAACACGATGTTCGGGCTCTTGCCGCCGGCTTCGAGCCAGACGCGCTTCATGTTCGATTCGCCGGAGTAGATCAGCAGTTGTTTGGCGATCTTGGTCGAACCGGTGAACACCAGTGTGTCGACATCGTTGTGCAGGGCCAGGGCCTTGCCGACGGTGTGACCGTAACCCGGCAGAACGTTGAGCACGCCTTTCGGGATGCCGGCTTCAACGGCCAGTGCGGCGATGCGGATAGCCGTTAGCGGGGATTTTTCGGACGGCTTGAGGATCACCGAGTTACCGGTGGACAGCGCCGGGCCGAGTTTCCAGCAGGCCATCATCAACGGGAAGTTCCACGGCACGATGGCGCCGACAACACCAACCGGCTCGCGAGTCACCAGACCCAGCTGATCGTGCGGGGTCGCGGCGACTTCGTCGTAGATCTTATCGATGGCTTCACCGCTCCAGCTCAGGGCTTGCGCCGCGCCAGGAACGTCGATGTACAGGGAATCGCTGATCGGCTTGCCCATGTCCAGGGTTTCAAGCAGGGCCAGCTCTTCGGCGTGCTGCTTCAGCAGGCCGGCGAAACGGATCATGGTGGCTTTGCGTTTGGTCGGCGCCAGGCGCGACCAGACGCCGGAATTGAACGTGGCGCGGGCGTTTTCAACAGCGCGCTGGGCGTCGGCGGCGTCACAGCTGGCGATCTTGCCCAGCAGACGGCCATCGACCGGGCTGATGCACTCGAAGGTCTCGGCGGAGACGGCATCGGTGTATTCACCATTGATGTAGGCGCGGCCTTCGATCTTCAGATCGCGAGCCCGTTGTTCCCAATCGGCACGAGTCAGGGTGGTCATTCGAGTGTCCTCCTCTTATTGAATACGAGCGCCCCGCGGTCTTCGCGGGCGCTGTCAGGAATTCTGCCCAGCCAGCCTGATTTTTCGGCCCAAGGCAACCGCCACCCTAAACCAGCGGCCGGTGTAGTTTCAATATATTTGACACAAGGCCGGCAAACGGCCTTGCGATGTTCATTTTAATAAACATAGACTTTGGGTCTTTTCAGCCATCGCGCCGCAATCACGGGGAATTACAACAATGAATATCCAGGATGTCGTCGACTTCAGCCTCGCCACTACCGAGCCCGAGCGCTACAAACCGGATCAGGCGAAAATCCTGAAGGGCGATCCCGAACAAGTCGTTTACAACCACTACAACAGCCCTTGCGGCCAGTTGAATGCGGGCGTGTGGGAAGGCGCTGTTGGCCAGTGGCACGTGAACTTCACCGAGCATGAGTACTGCGAAATCATTCAGGGCGTTTCAGTACTGCGCGACAACGAAGGCAACGGCAAGACCTTGCGCGCAGGCGATCGCTTCGTGATTCCGGCCGGGTTCCGCGGCACCTGGGAAGTGCTGGAAACGTGCCGCAAGATTTATGTGGCGTTTGAACAGAAGGCCTGAGGATTTGTATCAGCCGGGCCGGCCTCTTCGCGGGCAAGCCTCGCTCCTACAGTGGATTGCGTCCATCCTGTAGGAGCGAGGCTTGCCCGCGAAGGCGTCCTGGAAGGCAACACAAATCGCAGGCAACAAAAAAGGCCCGTATCTCGCGATACGGGCCTTTTTCGTAAGGAGGAAAAATCAATTACTTGATTTTGCCTTCTTTGTAGATCACGTGCTTGCGAACAACCGGATCAAATTTCTTGATCTCGATTTTGTCCGGGGTAGTACGCTTGTTCTTGTCGGTAGTGTAGAAGTGACCAGTACCGGCGCTCGAAATCAAACGAATCAATTCACGCATGATTAGCTCCCTTAGATCTTGCCGGCTTTGCGGATTTCGGCCAGCACGACAGTGATGCCACGCTTGTCGATGATACGCATGCCTTTGGCAGATACGCGCAGACGCACGAAACGTTTCTCTTCTTCAACCCAGAAGCGGTGATGCTGCAGGTTCGGCAGGAAACGACGACGGGTTTTGTTGTTTGCGTGGGAAATGTTATTCCCAGTCACCGGACCCTTACCGGTAACTTGACATACTCTCGACATGCCTCAGCCCTCTAAAACCACATGCCCAACCCGGCATGGGTTGGCCGCTTAATCTCTCAGTCATTTGGCGCCAGGCGCCGCGTTTCTTTAGAGGTCTTACCGGCTACACCTACAGTGAAGGAACCGGGCCCCTAGAAAAGAGCGCTGCTTTATACCAGAAAGACTGAAGAGCAACAACATTCCGTGTGCGCGGACTTGATAAATTCCCCGTTTTTCCGGCGCCGAGCGCCTTGGATAAAGGCTGTCGTCGATTAAGACCGCTCGTCGCAGAGAATCGGCCAATCGACCGATTCCGGGTTTTCTTCGGCCCGCATCACCGAAAACAAGCGCACATAGTCCCCTTAAAATGAAAAAGGGGATAGTCATTTGCAAAAGAGCCCACTAGGGTAAGCCTTTTCCAGACTGCACTTGCAGATGGGCCTTCGATGTGTAAAGGAATCCGACCATGCGCCTCGCTGCCCTACCGCTGTTGCTTGCCCCACTACTGCTGAGCCCGATGGCCCATGCCGCCGGCCTGACCGTCTGCACTGAGGCCAGCCCGGAAGGGTTCGACGTGGTGCAATACAACTCGCTGACCACCACCAACGCCTCAGCCGATGTGCTGATGAACCGTTTGGTGGACTTCGACACGGCCAGCGGCAAAGTGGTCGCCGGCCTCGCGGACAGCTGGGAAGTTACGCCCGACGGCCTGACCTACGTGTTCAAGCTGCACCCGCAGGTGAAATTCCATCGCACTGAGTATTTCAGCCCGACGCGTGAACTGACCGCCGAAGACGTGAAATTCAGCTTCGACCGTATGCTTGACCCGGCTCACCCTTGGCACAAAGTCGCCCAGAGCGGCTTCCCGCACGCTCAGTCGATGCAGTTGCCGGCGCTGATCAAGAAGATCGACGCCCTGGACCCGCTGACCGTGCGTTTCACCCTCGATCACCCGGACTCGACCTTCCTCGCGACCCTGAGCATGGGCTTCGCCTCGATCTATTCAGCCGAATACGCCGACAAGCTGTTGAAGGCCGGCACGCCCGAGAAGCTCAACAGCCAGCCGATCGGCAGTGGCCCGTTCGTGTTCACGCGCTTCCAGAAAGACGCGTCGATTCGCTACAAGGCCAACCCGGACTACTTCCGTGGCAAACCGTCGGTGGACCCGCTGATCTTCGCTATTACCCCGGATGCCAACGTGCGCTTGCAGAAATTGCGCCGCAACGAGTGCCAGATTGCCCTGTCACCCAAACCTCTGGACGTACAGGCAGCACTGAAAGAACCGACCCTGAAAGTGGAAAAGACTGACGCCTTCATGACCGCGTTCGTCGGCATCAACAGCCAGCACCCACCGCTGGATAAACCCGAAGTGCGGCAGGCCATCAACCTCGCGTTCGACAAGACCAACTACGTCAAAGCCGTGTTCGAAGACACCGCCGAGCCCGCCAACGGCCCGTACCCGCCGAACACCTGGAGCTACGCCAAAGGCTTGCCGGGCTACCCCCATGACGTTGAAAAAGCCAAAGCCTTGATGGCCAAGGCCGGGCTCAAGGACGGTTTCCAGACCACCATCTGGACCCGACCTTCCGGCAGCCTGCTCAACCCGAACCCGAGCCTCAGCGCGCAGATGCTGCAAGCCGACCTCGCGGAAATCGGCATTCAGGCTGAAATCCGGGTGATCGAATGGGGCGAACTGATCCGCCGCGCCAAGGCCGGCGAGCACGACCTGCTGTTCATGGGCTGGGCCGGTGACAACGGCGACCCGGACAACTTCCTCACGCCGCAGTTTTCCTGCGCCGCAGTTAAATCCGGCACCAACTTCGCCCGCTACTGCAACCAGGAGCTGGACAAGCTGATCAGCGCCGGCAAGACCACCGGCGAGCAAGGGGTGCGCACCAAGCTCTATGAACAAGCCCAGGCGCAGATCCAGCAGCAGGCGTTGTGGCTGCCGCTGGCGCATCCGACTGCTTTTGCGCTGACGCGTAAAGACGTCGAGGGTTACTCGGTGAGCCCATTCGGCCGCCAGGACTACTCCAAGGTAAACCTCAAGTAGCCCGCCCTACACAAAACCTGTGGGAGCGGGCTTGCTCGCGAATGCGGTGTGACATTCAACATTGATGTCGACTGACACTGCCCCTTCGCGAGCAAGCCCGCTCCCACAGTGGATTTGTGTTCGCCCCGCTACATCCACCCATACTCGGCCATCGACAGCGGATCGCCATCACCGATGATGAAATGGTCAAGCACTCGCACATCGATCAGATCCAGCGCTTCTTGCAGGCGCTTGGTCAGCGTTCGGTCGGCTTGACTGGGGTTGGTATTACCCGACGGATGGTTGTGACAGAGGATCAACGCTGCAGCGTTGTGGGCCAATGCCCGTTTGACCACTTGCCTCGGGTAGACACTGGTATTGTCGATGGAGCCGCGAAACAGCACTTCAAAGGTCAGTACTTGATGCTTTGAATCCAGAAACAGACAGCCGAACACCTCGTGAGGCTCGTGGCGCAACATTGATTTCAGGTAATCCCGAACGGCCTGTGGATTTTCCAGCGCCGATTTTTGCCGCGCACGCTCGGCCAAATGCCGTCGGCCCATTTCCTGGGCCGCTTGCAACTGCGCAAATTTCGCGGGCCCGAGCCCCAACTGACTGCTGAACGCGGCTTGATCGGCCTCAAGTAATGAACGCAGGCTGCCAAACTGATTCAACAGGTGCCGCGCCAGATCCACCGCGCTTTTACCCGCCACGCCGGTTCGTAAAAAAATCGCCAGCAACTCGGCGTCCGAGAGGCTCCCCGAGCCCAACTCAAGCAACCTCTCCCGCGGCCGTTCCGCCGCCGGCCAATCCCGAATACTCATAGCACCTCCATGGTCTGTGGGCGCCGCTGTTCCATAGCGGTCGCTGTGATATCGTAGCCCATCTTTTTTGCGAGCGATTTCACTCCTGGGGAGGGGGTATCGCCACGCAGTCATCAACGAAATGAAAGGCAGACCTATGCAGCGGCTGTATCGGAAACGCATCGTTCTGGGCGTCGGCGGCGGCATTGCTGCCTACAAGAGCGCCGACCTGGTTCGCCGCCTGATCGACCAAGGCGCCGAAGTGCGCGTGGTCATGACCCGTGGCGGCAGCGAGTTCATTACCCCGCTGACCATGCAGGCCTTGTCCGGGCACCCGGTCCACCTCGACCTGCTGGACCCGGCGGCTGAAGCTGCCATGGGCCATATCGAGCTGGCCAAGTGGGCCGACATGGTGCTGATCGCTCCTGCTACGGCGGACCTGATCGCCCGTCTGGCCCAGGGCATTGCCGACGATCTGCTGACCACGCTGGTGCTGGCCACCGATGCCGTGGTCGCCGTTGCCCCGGCGATGAACCAGGCCATGTGGCGCGACCCGGCGACCCAGGCCAACCTGCAAATCCTCGAAAGCCGCGACATCAAAGCCTTCGGCCCGGCCTCCGGCAGCCAAGCCTGCGGTGACGTCGGCCTGGGCCGCATGCTCGAAGCCGTCGAACTCGCCCAATGCGCGGCGGACTGCTTCAAGCGTCAGGCATTGACCGGCAAACACGTACTGATCACCGCCGGCCCGACCCAGGAAAACATCGACCCGGTGCGCTACATCACCAACCACAGCTCCGGGAAAATGGGCTTTGCCCTGGCCGAAGCCGCGGTGGAAGCCGGCGCCCGCGTAACCCTGATCACCGGCCCGGTGCACCTGCCGACTCCGGATCGCGTCACGCGCATCGACGTGGTCAGCGCCCGCGACATGCTCGCCGCCTGCGAAGCCGCGATCCCCTGCGACCTGTTCATCGCCTCGGCAGCGGTCGCGGACTACCGCCCGGAAGTCGTCGCCCCACAGAAACTCAAGAAAGACCCTACGAACGGCGACGGCTTGTTGCTACAGATGGTGCGCAACCCGGACATCCTGGCCACCATCGCCACACGCCCCGACCGTCCGTTCAGTGTCGGTTTCGCCGCCGAAACCGAACATCTGCTCGACTACGCTGCACGCAAGTTGAAAGACAAGAACCTCGATTTGATCGTCGCCAACGACGTTGCGAACCCGAGCATTGGCTTCAACAGCGAAGAAAACGCCTGCAGCGTGATCGACCGTGAACTGCACGCCACACTTTTCGCCCAGACCAGCAAGAGCAAAATCGCTCGCCAGCTGATCACTTTTATCGCCGAACGTCTGAACCAGGTTTAATTTACATGCACGCTTTGCAAGCCAAGATCCTCGATCCCCGCATCGGTACCGAATTCCCGCTGCCGCAGTACGCCACGCCAGGCTCCGCCGGCCTCGACCTGCGCGCCATGCTGGAAAAAGACACTGTCATCAAACCGGGTGAAACCGTGCTGATCCCGACCGGCCTGTCCGTCTACATTGGCGATCCGGGTCTGGCCGCGCTGATCCTGCCGCGCTCCGGCCTGGGCCATAAACACGGCATCGTGCTGGGCAATCTGGTCGGTTTGATCGACTCGGATTACCAGGGCCCGCTGATGGTCTCGTGCTGGAACCGTGGCCAGACCGAATTCACCATGGTCGTTGGCGAACGTTTGGCCCAGCTGGTGCTGGTGCCGGTGGTTCAAGCGCACTTCGAGATGGTCGAAGAGTTCGTAGAAACCGAACGCGGCGCGGGTGGTTTCGGGCATTCCGGCAGCCATTGATCCGATAGATGTCCTCCCTGTAGGAGCTGCCGAAGGCTGCGATCTTTTGATTTTCGATTTCAAGATCAAAAGATCGCAGCCTTCGGCAGCTCCTACAGGGGACGCTCTCTTGCCACAAAAATTGCGTCAGCATCAGCGATCGTTTTAGCTTCGAAAATCAGGGGATTGGCCGGCCAAATGCTCGCTGAAACCGGGGTCATGGCCTTTACACACCACGAACTCTCAGTGGAAAACGCCGTCATACCCTTCAGTTTGCGCCTGCTGACGAGTTCTTCGCAGACAGGTCCAGCCACCTTCGAGATGGAGCATTTCCAGTAATGAGCACCCCAGCCCAAGTCGCACCCAAGTTCCCCGACAGCATTTTCCGCGCCTATGACATTCGCGGCACCGTCCCGGAATTCTTGAACGCTGAAACCGCTTATTGGCTCGGTCGCGCCATCGGTGCCCAGAGCCTGGCCCAGGACGAACCGAACGTTTCCGTTGGCCGCGACGGCCGACTCTCCGGCCCGGAACTGGTCGAGCAACTGATCAAAGGTCTGGCCGACAGCGGTTGCCACGTCAGCGACGTCGGCCTGGTGCCAACCCCGGCCTTGTACTACGCCGCCAACGTCCTGGCCGGCAAATCCGGCGTGATGCTGACCGGTAGCCACAACCCGTCGAACTACAACGGTTTCAAGATCGTGATCGCCGGCGACACCCTGGCCAACGAACAGATCCAGGCCCTGCACGACCGCCTCAAGACCAACAACCTGAGCAGCGGCAAGGGCAGCGTCACCCAGGTCGAGATCCTCGACCGCTACAACACCGAAATTGTCCAGGACATCAAACTGGCTCGCCGCCTCAAAGTCGTGGTCGACTGCGGCAACGGCGCGGCCGGCGTGATCGCTCCGCAACTGATCGAAGCATTGAACTGCGAAGTCATCCCGCTGTTCTGCGACGTCGACGGCAACTTCCCGAACCACCACCCGGATCCGGGCAAGCCTGAAAACCTCGTGGACCTGATCGCCAAGGTCAAGGAAACCAACGCTGACCTCGGCCTGGCCTTCGACGGCGACGGCGACCGCGTCGGCGTGGTGACCAACACCGGCAGCATCGTCTACCCGGACCGCCTGCTGATGCTGTTCGCCCGCGACGTACTGGCGCGCAACGCTGACGCGGAAATCATCTTCGACGTCAAATGCACCCGTCGCCTGACACCGCTGATCAAGGAATACGGCGGCCGTCCGCTAATGTGGAAGACCGGTCATTCGTTGATCAAAAAGAAAATGAAACAAACCGGCGCCCTGTTGGCCGGCGAAATGAGCGGGCACATCTTCTTCAAGGAGCGCTGGTTCGGTTTTGACGACGGCATTTACAGCGCTGCGCGTCTGCTGGAGATCCTCAGCAAAGAAAAATCCACCGCGGAAGAGCTGTTTGCGACCTTCCCGAACGATATTTCTACGCCGGAAATCAATATCCATGTGACCGAAGAGAGCAAATTCAGCATCATTGATGCATTGCACGACGCGAAGTGGGGCGAAGGCGCCGACCTGACCACCATTGACGGCGTGCGAGTCGACTACGCCAAAGGCTGGGGCCTGGTGCGCGCGTCCAACACCACACCGGTGCTGGTGCTGCGCTTCGAGGCTGATGACGAGGCGGAATTGCAGCGCATCAAGGACGTGTTCAAAGTCCAGTTGAAGCGTGTTGCACCTGATCTCCAACTACCGTTTTGATTTATTGAAGCGCCTTTTATCGAAGTGCCGGAGCCCTGAATGACCCTCGAACGCGAAGCCGCCGCCAACACCGCCAAGGTCCTTTCCGAAGCGTTGCCTTACATCCGCCGCTATGTCGGCAAGACGCTGGTGATTAAATACGGCGGCAACGCGATGGAAAGCGAGGAGCTGAAAACCGGCTTCGCCCGCGACATCGTGCTGATGAAAGCTGTCGGCATCAACCCGGTGGTGGTTCACGGCGGCGGCCCGCAAATCGGCGACCTGCTCAAGCGTCTGTCGATCGAGAGCCACTTCATCGACGGCATGCGCGTCACTGATGCGCAGACCATGGACGTGGTGGAAATGGTCCTCGGCGGCCAGGTCAACAAGGACATCGTCAACCTGATCAACCGTCATGGCGGCAGCGCCATCGGCCTGACCGGTAAAGACGCCGAGCTGATTCGTGCGAAGAAGCTCACCGTGACCCGCCAGACGCCGGAGATGACCCAGCCGGAAATCATCGACATCGGCCAGGTGGGCGAAGTGGTCGGCATCAACACCGACCTGCTGAACCTGCTGGTCAAAGGCGATTTCATCCCGGTGATCGCGCCAATCGGCGTCGGCGCCAACGGTGAGTCGTACAACATCAACGCCGACCTGGTGGCCGGTAAAGTGGCCGAAGCACTGAAAGCCGAAAAGCTGATGCTGCTGACCAACATCGCCGGCCTGATGGACAAGTCAGGAACGGTCCTCACCGGCCTGACGACTCAACAGGTCGACGACCTGATCGCTGACGGCACCATCTACGGCGGCATGCTGCCGAAGATCCGTTGCGCACTGGAAGCGGTTCAGGGCGGCGTCGGCAGCTCGCTGATCATTGATGGTCGCGTACCAAATGCGATTCTGCTGGAGATCTTCACCGACACCGGTGTGGGTACTTTGATCAGCAATCGCAAGCGTCACTGATTCAAGCACGGCAAAAGATCGCAGCCTTCGCCGGCACCTACGAATGTACGAAAATTCTGTAGGAGCTGACGAAGTCTGCGATCTTTTTTATGCGCGCAGGAAACGTCCGACCTGACTCAGCGAAACGTCCGACATCCTGCCGGCATCCATCCGCTTAGGATCTTCCCTGTATCCACAGGAGAAAGACCTCATGCAAAAAGACTACGTCCCTTACGGCAGCGATGTTTCAGCAGGCACCTTTGAATGCGTGGACTGCGGACATCCGTATTCGAATCAGGCAAAAACCTCGATCCCGCCCTGCCCCTATTTCAAAAAAGACACGCACACGCGCAAAGGCTGGAAAGTTCTGACCGGCCAGGGCGACGCCGTGATCGATCCATACCCGAAGAAAACCGACAAACCCGCCGGGATCAAACAGGTCGAAACCTCCAGCCCTGCCAGCAAAAAATAGCGCCGGAGGACTGAGCCATGCAGATCTCGTTCACGATCGACGCCCAGGCTTTCGAGCAGGAGCAAAAGGAACCGGTCAAAAAGACCTTGAGGATTTCCGACAACGAAATCGCTCACGCCCTACAGCGAATAGCCAAGGCGAGTCTGACCGAATATCTAAAAATGCTGGTCGAAGGTGGCATGCCCAGCAGAGCGGATGAGGCCAAGCAAGATCGCTTGCTGTACCTGATTCAAAGCTACTTCGGGCAAACGTTGCCGACTGAATCGCAGATTTCGACGATTTTCCAGCTGACCCAAAGCCAAAGCAAAACCTTGCTGAAAAACACGGTTTCACGCTTTCGCAACCAGTTGGACGAGATCTTGCGACATAGCATGCGAGCCGTGATCGAGTCTGCGGAACACGCTCAGACCGTGTATCTGGTGGTAATCAGCTCGGATGTCATCCGCGATGAACTGAACATGCTGATCACACAGAACGAGCCGACCTTCAAACCCATCACCAAACGCAAAGGCAGTGCCGGGCAATTCGAGATCAGCGAAGACTCCCACGCGCTGTTGTGCCGGACACTGGGCCTGAATGCCGTTCAGTGACATCGTCGCGGTCAGTGGCTTGCTGCTGACCCTGACCACCTTCATGTTCAATCTGGCCTGGCCCAAGTTGGATGAAGCGCTGGAGCTGGATGAAAAGCAGGCAGGTCCGCTCGCCAGAAAACGTAGCCGGAAGAAGGTAATGAACGTTTTGTTCGCCTGCGCCCTCCCTCTGACCAGCGCCTTCCTGGCGCTGTTTTACGTCAACTTGCCTGCCGCTGTGAAAATCTTGGGCAGCAGCACGCTGGATTTGTGGGATTTCGACGTCGATCGCACGCTTTATGTGTTCGTCGTCCTGGCGTTGCTGCTGTTTGCGCTCTTCAATGTTTGGCTCGCTGCGCGGCTCATCAATAAATGGCGGAAGCTGGGCTAGCAGCACATCCGTTTTACATATTTCAATATTTACCCAATTTTCAACATTCGTTGAAATCATCATATTGGGTGAAAATTCCTCGACAGCTTTCACCAGAATAGTTATTTTCAGCATTCGCTGAAAAGGGTCTAATCAATGAAAGAGCTCGAAATTCACTCAAGAGACGCACTGCGAAACCTCCTGGGTAAAATACCGATCCTCGAAATTAAAAGCCTGAAATCCGCACCGCTTTCAAAAGCCTGGACTCCCGACTTCATTGTCGAGGTAAACACATCAGGAAAATCGCACTCTCTGGTCTGCGAGGTGAAAGCTAGTGGCCAGCCCAGATTCATAAACGCAGCCATACTGCAGCTTCGCGACTACGTGAACGAGCGGAACACCGAGGCTACGCCTATCGTGGTCGCACCTTATCTTTCACCCGTTGCCAGACAAGCGTGCCGGGAAAAAGGTGTGGGATATCTGGACCTGGAGGGTAATTCCTGGATTTCATTCGATGGCATATTCATTGACCACCAAGTTGCTGACAGGCCTCCCTCGGAGAACAGGGAGCTGAAGTCTCTCTTCAAACCAAAATCAGCTCAGATCATTCGTATGATGCTTCGGGAGCCGGACCGAGCTTGGCGGGTGATGGAACTTTCCGAAGCTGCCGGAGCGAGTCTGGGTCAAGTCAGCAATGTCCGTACAGCGCTGCTGAATCGAGAGTGGGCAAGAGCAACAAACGAGGGTGTATGTCTATCCGATCCTCAAGCCCTTTTGGATGCATGGGCCGAAACATACGAATCTCCATCAGGGGACCGTAAAAAGTTCTATACCACCTTACATGGCAGCGCATTGGAAAATGCGGCGCGGAACGCTATCGGAGAAAGTAGCAACGGACACGCGCTTTTTTCGTCATTTTCTGCCGCTCAATGGCTCGCGCCCTATGCTCGAGTCAGCACGAATTACTTTTATGCGGACATTCAAGGTCTAGATAAATTGGTCAAAGCATTACAGTTGGTTCCCGCATCAAAGGGAGAAAACGTAGTGATCACTTTACCCAAGGACGAAGGACTTCTATTGGATACCGTTGAAGCAGCGCCAGGCGCCATATGCACCAGTCCAGTTCAGACCTATCTGGATCTATCGGTTGCAGGGGAGCGCGGAAAGGAAGCCGCCGAGTATCTACGACAGGAAAAATTGACATGGCTCCGCTAGACCCTCAATCCGCTTCAGATTATGACGACAGAACGACGAATGCAGTGAAAGCGGTATTAATCGAAATGGGTCAAATTTTAGGCTCCTTCAGAGGCAAATTTGCAGTGATTGGTGGAGCGGTGCCGTGGCTTCTGCTTGCGAATGACGATATGCAACACGTTGGTACCCTTGATGTCGATTTGAGCCTGGACGCAGAGGCTCTCGGTGATGGCGAATACGCGACATTGATCGAAGCACTGATGGGCAATGGATACGAGCAAAGAGGAGAACTTCGGCGATTCCAACTCGTTCGTCAGGTTCCCGTACAGGATGGTGGAGCTGCAATAGATGTGATCGTGGACTTCTTAATGCCACGCGACGCTGAAATAATCCAAAACAAGCCACCCATTCTCAACGACTTTGCAGTTCAACGCGCCGACGGTGCCGACTTGGCCACGCGTTTCTATCAGATGGTTGCGATTGAAGGCCCCATGCCTACGGGCGGCAAAAATCGTGTCGAGGTCGCTGTGTGCTCGGTCCCCGCACTGCTTGCAATGAAGGGATATGCCCTGAACGGGAGGCATAAACAGAAGGACGCCTACGACATCTACTATTGCGTTCGTAATTATCCCGGAGGCATAGAAGCGCTTGCAGAAGAGTGTCGGCCAGTACTTGAAACGGGAAGTGGCGAACAGGGTTTTCAGTTTATTTGCGACAAGTTTGATATCGTCGAGGGCTACGGCCCGACCTCAGTAAGACGTTTCGTCGAAGACAGCCAAATCCTGGGAGATCGCACAGCAGATCAGTGGCAACAAGACGCTTTCGGGCAGATTGATGCCTTATTGCGCGCCTTGCACCTTCGGGAGTAACGGTCACCTTGACACCGACACTCACAAAAAAGGCCCTGTTTTCACAGGGCCTTTTCTTCAGACGCCGAACTGGGCGCGGTAGGCTTCTACGGCAGGCAGATGCTGCTTGAGCTGCGGATCGTCAGCCAGGAATTCCAGCACCTGGTTCAACGAAACGATGCTGATCACCGGAATGCCGAAGTCACGCTCCACTTCCTGGATCGCCGACAACTCACCGTTGCCGCGCTCCTGACGGTTCAAGGCAATCAGCACGCCTGCGGCCTTGGCACCGTCCTGGGAAGCGATGATCTGCATCACTTCGCGGATGGCGGTGCCAGCGGTGATCACGTCGTCGATGATCAGCACTTCGCCGGTCAACGGCGCGCCAACGAGACTGCCGCCTTCGCCGTGGGCCTTGGCTTCCTTGCGGTTGAAGCACCACGGCAGGTCACGGTCGTGATGTTCGGCCAGGGCCACTGCAGTGGTTGCCGCCAACGGGATGCCTTTGTACGCAGGGCCAAACAGAACGTCGAACGAAATACCGCTCTCGACGATGGCTGCCGCGTAGAAACGACCCAGCTGCGCAAGGGCCGAACCCGAGTTGAACAGCCCGGCATTAAAGAAGTAAGGACTGGTGCGCCCGGACTTCAGGGTGAACTCGCCGAAGCGCAAAACGCCGCGATCGATGGCAAAACGAATGAAATCGCGCTGATACGCTTGCATGAAAAAAACCCCAAATACCACGGATTTAGCTAATTAGGTTGACGCCGTGTATCATACACGCACGCGATTTTTGGGGCCATTTATGCGGATCATCAGTGTGAACGTCAATGGTATTCAGGCTGCAGTGGAGCGAGGTTTGCTCAGTTGGCTGCAAGCACAGAATGCCGACGTCATCTGCCTGCAGGACACCCGCGCCTCCGCCTTTGAACTGGACGATCCAGCCTTCCAACTGGATGGCTACTTCCTTTATGCCTGCGAAGCCGAAGTTCCCGCCCAGGGTGGCGTGGCTTTGTATTCGCGGTTGCAACCGAAGGCAGTCATCAGCGGTCTCGGCTTCGAGACGGCCGACCGCTACGGGCGCTACCTGCAAGCCGATTTCGACAAGGTCAGCATCGCGACCTTGCTGCTCCCTTCGGGGCAGAACGGCGATGAAGACTTGAACCAGAAGTTCAAGCTAATGGACGATTTCGCCCGTTATCTGGATAAACAGCGACGCAAACGTCGCGAGTACATTTACTGTGGCTCGCTGTACGTGGCGCAACAGAAGCTGGATATCAAGAACTGGCGCGACAGCCAGCAATCCCCGGGCTTCCTGGCACCTGAACGTGCCTGGATGGACGAGATTGTCGGCAACATGGGTTATGTCGATGCCCTGCGTGAAGTCAGCCGTGAAGGCGACCAGTACAGCTGGTGGCCGGACAACGAACAGGCGGAAATGCTCAACCTCGGTTGGCGTTTCGACTACCAGTTGCTGACCCCAGGCCTGCGCCGCTTTGTTCGCAGCGCACGCCTGCCACGCCAGCCACGGTTCTCGCAACACGCACCGCTGATCGTGGACTACGACTGGACGCTAACCATCTAAGCGTCTTTTCGCAGACACAAAAAAGCCGACATCGCTGTCGGCTTTTTTGTGCGCAATGATTTTCTGTAGGAGCGAGGCTTGCCCGCGAAAGCGATCTAACAGCCAACACGGATGCTGAATGTGCCGGCCTCTTCGCGGGCAAGCCTCGCTCCTACAGGGACGCGGTGTTTATTTGATCAAGCGCCAGGTGAACGGATACCGGTAAGGCACCCCTTCATTGGCTTTCACGCCACCGATGATCGTCAGCACCAACGCACCAATCGCCACCAGACCAAACAGGAAGAACCCGACAATCACTACCATCAACAAGAAGCAGATCGCAGAGGCAATGGCGACGGTGATCTGAAAATTCAGCGCCTCCTTGCCCTGCGCATCGACAAACGGGTCCATCTCGCGCTTCATCTGCCAGAGGATCAGCGGGCCGATCAACGTGCCGAACGGAATCCATATCCCCAGCAAGGCGGACAAGTGACAAAACATTGCCCATTGCCGAACCTCTTTGCTCGGGATGGGAAGTAACTGCTGCTCGTCACTCATGGTGTCCTCCTTGCGTGGAACATCCGATCAGTCGGCCAGTGCGGCCTTTTGCAGTTCGAAGATCTCGGTCATGCCTTTCTTCGCCAGTTCAAGCATAGCGTTCAGCTCTTCCGGCTGGAATGGTGCGCCTTCGGCCGTGCCCTGAACTTCGATGAAGCCGCCAGTGCTGGTCATCACCACGTTCAGGTCCGTCTCGGCAGCCGAGTCTTCCAGGTAGTCGAGGTCGAGCACCGGCTCGCCCTGGTACATGCCAACGGAAACAGCAGCGATCATTTGCTTGAGCGGGTCGCCGCCTTTCAGGCCGCCACGCTTCTTGATCACTTTCAAGGCATCGACCAGTGCAACCATGGCGCCGGTGATGGACGCGGTGCGGGTGCCGCCGTCAGCCTGGATCACGTCGCAGTCGACGTACAGGGTGACGTCGCCCAGCTTGGACATGTCCAGCGAAGCACGCAGGGAACGACCGATCAGACGCTGGATTTCCAGAGTGCGACCGCCTTGCTTGCCGCGGCTCGCTTCACGCTGGTTACGCTCGCCAGTGGCACGCGGCAGCATGCCGTATTCGGCGGTCAACCAGCCCTGGCCCTGGCCTTTCAGGAAACGCGGCACGCCGTTCTCGACGCTGACGGTGCAGATGACTTTGGTATCACCGAACTCGACCAGTACGGATCCCTCGGCGTGTTTGGTGTAGTTGCGGGTAATGCGGATCGAGCGGAGCTGATCGGCAGCGCGACCACTTGGACGTTTCATAGGGAATACCTGTACGGGGGACGGAAAACTGCCGAGCATTATAGAGCCGCGCGCCAAGACTGGGCACTTCTAAAAAATCCACCCGACGATTGAAGGCGCTGACTAGAGCTTAGAACAGCGCTTTACCGACGGCCTGCAGCCCTTTGTCACACCGTGTGTTTGGGCGCATCCGCCCCACTGCGCTACAATCCTGCGCCTTTGCTGCCTGTCGGCTTTAATTCACAGATATCAGGTCCCGCGAAACCTTTGGTAACGCAAACCTGAATTGCGAGGTACCTCCATGGTGCACAGCATGACCGCCTTCGCCCGCGTTGAAAAAGCCGGCGCCCAAGGCACCCTGAGCTGGGAATTGCGCTCGGTCAACAGCCGCTACCTGGAACCCCACCTGCGCCTGCCGGAGTCGTTTCGCGACCTCGAAGGTGCGGTCCGCGAAGCGCTGCGCCAGGGGATCTCCCGGGGCAAGCTCGAATGCACCCTGCGCTTCACCGAAGAAAACACCGACAAACCCCTGCAAGTGGACCGCGAGCGCGCCGCGCAATTGGTTGCTGCCGCCGAGACCATCGCCAGCCTGATCAAGAATCCGGCTGCGCTGAACCCGCTGGAAGTCCTGGCCTGGCCCGGCGTGCTGGTGGGCGACGCCACCGATCCGCAAGCCCTGAATGCCGAAGCACTGGCGCTGTTCAATGAAGGCTTGAAAGAACTCAAGGCCGGCCGCGAGCGCGAAGGCGCGGAGCTGGCGCGGTTGATCAACGATCGCCTGACCTCCATTGAAGAAGACGTAGTGACCCTGCGCGAACTGGTCCCGCAGATGCTCGCCACCCAGCGCCAGAAAGTCCTCGATCGGTTTGCCGACATGAAAGCCGAGATGGACCCGCAGCGCCTGGAACAGGAAATGGTCATGCTCGCGCAAAAGAGCGACGTCGCCGAAGAACTGGATCGCTTGAGCACTCACATCATTGAAGTTCGCCGGGTGCTCAAATCCGGTGGTGCTGCCGGTAGGCGCCTGGACTTCCTGATGCAGGAACTCAACCGCGAAGCCAACACACTGGGCTCCAAAGCCTTCGACCCGCGCAGCACCCAGGCAGCGGTCAACCTCAAAGTGTTGATCGAGCAGATGCGCGAACAAGTGCAGAATATTGAGTAAGGCAAACCTGACATGACCCACAGCACCGGCACCCTGTACATCATTTCCGCCCCCTCGGGCGCGGGCAAGAGCAGCCTGGTCAAGGCCCTGACCGACGCTGATCAGGAGATCCGCGTCTCGGTCTCCCACACCACCCGCGCCATGCGTCCCGGTGAAGTGAACGGCGTGAACTATCACTTCGTCGAACGCGGCGAATTCGTGAAGATGATCGAGCACGGGGATTTCCTTGAGCGCGCCGAAGTGTTCGGCAACCTCTACGGCACCTCGCAAAGCCACCTGCAGCAGACTCTGGATGAAGGCCACGACCTGATTCTGGAAATCGACTGGCAGGGCGCCGAGCAGGTGCGCAAGTTGATGCCCCAGGCTCGCTCGATCTTCATTCTGCCGCCGTCGTTGCAAGCCTTGCACCAGCGCCTGAACAATCGCGGCCAGGACAGCGACGAAGTCATTGAAGGCCGGATGCGCGAAGCCGTCAGCGAAATGAGCCACTACGTCGACTACGACTACCTGATCATCAACGACGATTTCGCCCACGCGCTGAAGGATTTGCAGGCGATTTTCCGTGCCAATCAGCTGCATCAGAAGCGTCAGCAGCAGCGTAACGGAAAACTTTTGGCTGAATTGCTCGGCTAAAGAGCCCTTCCCAAAACCGCTGCAAGGGCTTTACATTGGCACTTGCAGCGCGTTGAAGGGCTTGGTCAAAAAATCAGCGCTTCCCTAATCGCTGGTGATTTTTTAAACTGTTGAGTCCGCTCGCCCACCCGGGCAGCGCGCATATTGCATTCGCTCCGAGGAATACCATGGCCCGCGTAACCGTTGAAGACTGCCTGAACCACGTGGAAAACCGTTTTGAGCTGGTCATGCTGTCCACCAAGCGTGCCCGTCAACTGGCCACCGGCGGCAAAGAGCCACTGGTACAGTGGGAAAACGACAAGCCTACCGTTGTAGCCTTGCGTGAAATCGCTGAAGGCCTGATGAGCTACGAGTTCATCGCCAATGCTGAAATCGTCGAAGACGAACCGCTGTTCGCAGCGTTCGAGGACGAGTCCAACGAGGCCGTCTAAGCCTATGCCTGGTCGACGTAGCACGGCGCGGGGTCACAGCGAACGGCAGGAGTCATCATGCCGAGCATAGACGCCCTCGCCGATCGCTTATCGACCTACCTCGGCAAAGACCAGGTTAACCTGGTCCGCCGAGCGTACTTCTACGCCGAACAAGCCCACGACGGCCAACGCCGCCGCAGCGGTGAGGCGTACGTCACGCATCCTCTTGCAGTGGCGAATATTCTTGCCGACATGCACATGGACCATCAGAGCCTGATGGCTGCAATGCTGCATGACGTGATCGAAGACACCGGCATTGCCAAGGAAGCGCTGCAAGCGCAGTTCGGCGAAACCGTGGCCGAGCTGGTCGACGGGGTCAGCAAACTGACCCAGATGAACTTCGAGACCAAAGCCGAAGCCCAAGCCGAAAACTTCCAGAAAATGGCCATGGCCATGGCGCGCGACATTCGCGTGATCCTGGTCAAGCTCGCCGACCGCCTGCACAACATGCGCACGCTGGAAGTCCTGTCCGGTGAAAAGCGCCGGCGGATCGCCAAGGAAACCCTGGAAATCTATGCGCCCATCGCCAACCGGCTGGGCATGCACGCCATCCGCATAGAATTCGAAGACCTCGGCTTCAAGGCCATGCACCCGATGCGTTCCGCGCGGATCAACCAGGCGGTCAAGCGCGCCCGGGGCAATCGCAAGGAAATCGTCAACAAGATCGAAGAGTCCCTCAGCCACTGCCTGGCCATCGATGGCATTCAGGGCGAGGTCAGCGGTCGCCAGAAACACCTCTACGGCATCTACAAGAAAATGCGCGGCAAGCGTCGGGCCTTCAACGAGATCATGGACGTCTACGCGTTCCGGATCATCGTCGACAAGGTCGATACCTGCTACCGCGTGCTGGGTGCTGTGCATAATTTGTACAAACCGTTGCCGGGACGCTTCAAGGATTACATCGCGATCCCCAAGGCCAACGGCTACCAGTCGCTGCACACCACGCTGTTCGGCATGCACGGTGTTCCGATCGAGATCCAGATCCGCACCCGTGAAATGGAAGAGATGGCCAACAACGGCATCGCCGCCCATTGGCTGTACAAATCCAGCGGCGACGAGCAGCCAAAAGGCACCCACGCCCGCGCGCGCCAGTGGGTCAAAGGCGTGCTGGAGATGCAGCAACGCGCCGGCAACTCGCTGGAATTCATCGAGAGCGTGAAGATCGACCTGTTCCCGGACGAGGTCTACGTATTCACGCCCAAAGGCCGAATCATGGAGCTGCCCAAAGGCTCCACGGCGGTCGACTTCGCCTACGCGGTACACACCGACGTGGGCAACAGCTGCATCGCCTGCCGGATCAATCGTCGTCTCGCACCGCTGTCCGAACCGCTGCAAAGCGGCTCCACGGTCGAGATCGTCAGCGCTCCCGGTGCGCGTCCGAACCCGGCGTGGCTCAACTTCGTGGTCACCGGCAAGGCGCGGACCCACATCCGCCATGCGCTGAAACTGCAACGCCGCTCCGAATCCATCAGCCTCGGCGAACGCCTGCTGAACAAAGTGCTCAACGGTTTCGACAGCTCGCTGGAAAAAGTACCGGGCGACCGCGTCAAGGCGATGCTCACCGAATACCGTCTCGAACTGATTGAAGACTTGCTGGAAGACATCGGCCTGGGCAATCGCATGGCCTACGTGGTCGCCCGCCGCCTGCTCGGCGAAGGCGAACAGCTGCCCAGTCCGGAAGGCCCGCTGGCGATTCGTGGCACCGAAGGCCTGGTCCTCAGCTACGCCAAGTGCTGCACACCGATCCCGGGCGACCCGATTGTCGGTCACCTTTCGGCGGGCAAAGGCATGGTTGTGCACCTGGACAACTGCCGCAACATCAGCGAAATCCGTCACAACCCGGAAAAATGCATCCAGCTCTCGTGGGCCAAGGATGTCACCGGCGAATTCAACGTCGAGCTGCGCGTCGAACTGGAACACCAGCGCGGCCTGATCGCCCTGCTGGCCAGCAGCGTCAACGCGGCCGACGGCAATATCGAGAAAATCAGCATGGACGAGCGCGATGGTCGCATCAGCGTGGTCCAACTGGTGGTCAGCGTGCACGACCGTGTGCACCTGGCCCGCGTGATCAAGAAACTGCGCGCACTGACCGGGGTGATTCGCATCACCCGCATGCGCGCCTAAGCCCACCCTTACAAGGAGTCATTCATGACCAAGACTGTTATTACCAGCGACAAGGCCCCGGCCGCTATCGGTACTTATTCCCAGGCGATCAAGGCTGGCAACACCGTCTACATGTCGGGTCAGATTCCTCTGGACCCAAAAACCATGGAACTGGTTGAAGGCTTCGAAGCCCAGACCGTCCAGGTGTTCGAGAACCTCAAAGCCGTCGCCGAAGCGGCTGGCGGTTCGTTCAAGGACATCGTCAAACTGAACATCTTCCTCACCGACCTGAGCCACTTCGCCAAGGTCAACGAGATCATGGGCAAGTACTTTGACCAGCCATACCCTGCCCGCGCCGCCATCGGCGTAGCTGCCCTGCCAAAGGGTTCGCAGGTTGAAATGGATGCCATCCTGGTCATCGAGTAATACATCCGGCGCAGCTTTTCGAGGCTGCGCCGACTTCGTTCTGAAAGGATTCCACCATGCGCCATGCGCTAGCTCTCTCGCTGGTCGCCCTTCTCTTGGGCGGTTGTGCCAGCAACCCTGCCGATCGTGATATCAGCGGCACCTGGATCAATCAGGTGGCGATCGACGCTGCGTCCAAAGGCGGCCCCCTGCGTGAAGCGCTCCAGGCTTACGGCCCGAACCTGGAATGGGACGTCAACACCAAGGCCGGCCAGGCCCGCTACACCAACGGTTTTGAAAACGTGGACGGCAAGCTGCTGGGCGAAGAGTCCGGCGCCTGGAAAGTCGACTTTTATGGCAGCTCCGCCAGTGAGCTGAAGCGTGACGGCAAACAACTGAGCCAGGCTGCCAGCGAAAACGAGCCGGAGCAGGTCTTTGACCGCGCGCTGATTCCAGTGCCGGACGGCGCACCGATTGGCGCGAGCTTCGAACGCGCGCTGTACACCGCCTACATGGGCGGCAGCTGGAAAATTGTCAGCGGTCCGGGCGAAGGCAATTCCGTGCAATTCCAGGCCGATGGCCAGGTTGCCGGTTTGCCGGGGGCCGATCGTTATGCCCTGTGCCTGGCGGGCGATTGCGCGTCGATGAGCGGCGGCAATGACAATATGTGGCTGCAAGTGAACGGCCAGGGCAATACCTGGATCTTTGCGCGCAAGGGCAAGGAACTGGAGATTGTGCAGGCGGTGAACACGGCTCAGGCGGACGAGATGCCTCAGTTCACGCCGGGCGAGCGTAAGTGGTTACTGGAAAAGCAGTAACCCGCTTTTAAAAGCCAACACAAAACCAATTGTAGGAGCGAGGCTTGCCCGCGAAGGCAACGTAACAGTCAACAGAGATGTTGAAAGTTATGACGCCTTCGCGGGCAAGCCTCGCTCCTACAGTTGTTTTGGGTGTATGGAAGTCAGCCGCGGCCTTCGAGAATCGCGGCGTAGCCTTCGCGATAGGTCGGGTACTTCAGCGTCCAGCCCAAGGCCTTTGCCCGGGCATTGCTGCATTGCTTGCTACCCGTGCGACGCACGCTCTGATCTTCAGCCCATTCAGTGACACCCAGATACTCGCGCAACCAGCCCACCACTTCGGCCAGCGGCGCGGGCGCGTCGTCGACACCGATATAGACGTCATCCAGCGCCACGCCGCGCCGATCCGCTTCAAGCAGAAACGCCATCAGCCCCGCCGCATCGTCAGCGTGGATACGGTTGCCATACAGCGGCGGGTCAACGGCCACGCGATAGCCGCGACGCACTTGGGTCAGCAGCCATTCGCGGCCGGGGCCGTAAATGCCGGTCAAACGCACGATGCTCGCCGGGATGCCGCTCTGGAGTGCCACTTGCTCGGCCTCGAGCATCAATCGGCCCGAATAGCCTGATGCAATGGTCGGCGAAGTCTCGTCGACCCACTCACCCTCCTGCTGCCCATACACACTGCTGCTGGAAACGAACAGCAAGCGATTGGGCACCTGGCCATAGTCGTTCAGCCATTCCAATACATGCTGCAAGCCCTCGACATAAGCAGCGCGATAACCGGCTTCATCATGATCGGTAGCGGCCGCGCAATACACGAGGTAATCCACCGCACCGATGGGCCACGTCTCAGGACAGTCCTTATTGAACAAGTCGCCGGCAACGCCAATGACTCCCTCGGGCAGGCGCGAAACGTCACGCCTCAGGCCATGAACTTCCCACCCGGAAGCCACCAATTGCGTGGCCAGACGACTGCCGACATCACCACAACCGGCAATCAAAACAGAAGGCGCAGACATCAGAAAACTCCCATCAGAAAGGCACAGACTAGCGCCGGCAATGGACGAGCGGCTAGCAATGAAGGAAAAAAAGATACTCTATTACTTTTGTTAACAAGAATTACTTGCAATAATGCACGCCACTTTTGTTCTCGGCCTTACGAGGCCTGGAAGAGCATTTACCGTTTTTCTATTTCAGGTCCGGCCAGCATGACACGCAATCAATTCCCCGCTTCGCCAACCAAACGACCTCGCGCCTGGAGCGCAGTGGCCGCCCTGCTGTTCAGCCTGATGCTGGCACCAACCGCCGCTTTCGCTGACGCACAAGCGCCAGCCACACCAACTACTCCGGCCGCTGCCGCTGCGCCAGCCCCGGCTGATCATGCCGCCCCCGCCGTAGCGCCAGCCGCAACCGACCCGGCCCAGGCAGTAGACGCTGAAGACGTTCCTGAAGTTCTCGAAGCCGACAATACCCTGGGCATGGCCCACGACCTGTCGCCTTGGGGCATGTACCAGAACGCCGACATCATCGTGAAAATCGTGATGATCGGTCTGGCCATCGCCTCGATCATCACCTGGACCATCTGGATCGCCAAGGGCTTCGAGCTGATGGGCGCCAAGCGTCGTCTGCGCACTGAAATCGTCCACCTGAAAAAAGCCACCACCCTTAAAGAAGCCAGCGCGACGGCGACCAAGCAAGGCACCCTCGCCAACCTGCTGGTGCATGACGCCCTGGAAGAGATGCGTCTGTCGGTCAACAGCCGCGAAAAAGAAGGCATCAAGGAACGTGTTGCCTTCCGTCTCGAGCGCCTGGTGGCTGCCTGCGGTCGCAACATGAGCAGCGGCACCGGCGTCCTCGCCACCATCGGTTCCACCGCGCCGTTCGTGGGCCTGTTCGGCACCGTGTGGGGCATCATGAACAGCTTCATCGGCATCGCCAAAACCCAGACCACCAACCTCGCCGTCGTAGCGCCCGGCATCGCCGAAGCCCTGCTGGCGACCGCGCTGGGTCTGGTTGCGGCGATTCCTGCTGTTGTGATCTACAACGTCTTCGCTCGCTCCATCGCCGGCTACAAGGCGCAAGTGTCCGATGCTTCGGCTGAAGTCCTGCTGCTGGTCAGCCGTGACCTCGATCACCTGCCGACCGCCGAGCGCTCTGCGCAACCCCACGTGGTCAAAGTAGGGTAATCAGCCATGGGCTTGCATTTGAAAGAAGGCGCAGACGACGATCTGGCCGAGAACCACGAAATCAACGTCACGCCGTTCATCGACGTGATGCTGGTGCTGTTGATCATCTTTATGGTGGCCGCTCCGTTGGCCACCGTGGACATCAAGGTCGACCTGCCCGCCTCCAGCGCCAAACCGGCGCCGCGGCCAGAGAAACCGGTGTTCCTCAGCGTCAAGGCTGACCAGCGCCTGTACCTCGGTGAAGAAGAAGTGAAGGCCGAAGCACTCGGCGCCACCCTCGACGCCAGGACTCAGGGCAAGAAAGACACGACGATCTTCTTCCAGGCCGACAAAGGCGTGGATTACGGCGACCTGATGAGCGTGATGGACAACCTGCGCTCCGCCGGTTACCTGAAGGTCGGTCTGGTCGGGCTCGAGACGGCAGTCAAGAAATGATCACGACGCGCCATAAGCTGACGCGTTACAGCGGGAGCCTGGCCGTGGTGCTGGGCGTCCATGCGCTGGCCATTGCGCTGGCGATGAACTGGACCGCGCGCCCACCCATCGAGCTGCCTCCGCAGGCGATGATGGTCGAGCTGGCACCGGTTCCGGCCCCGCCACCGCCGGCCCCGCCGAAGGTGATAACGCCGCCACAGCCACCGGCCCCGGTGGAAGAACTGCCGATCCCGAAACTGGCTGAAGTGCCGAAGGCCGAGATCGTTGTGCCGAAACCGGTCAAACCCAAGCCGAAGCCGCAACCGCCCAAGCCTGTGGAGAAAAAGCCGGAGCCGCCGAAGGAGAAGCCGTCCGAGGAGAAGCCTAGCGACGCGCAACCGACCCAGGCGCCGACGGAGAAATCCGCGCAACCGGCACCAGGTCCATCGCCCGCGCAACAGGCGGCCAAAGCCAGTTGGGAAGGCACCCTGCTCGCGCACTTGGGCAAGTACAAGAAGTATCCGGCGAGCGCGCAGAATCGGGGCAAGGAAGGCACCAACCGTCTGCGCTTCGTCGTTGATGCCGAAGGCAATGTGCTGTCGTTCGAACTGGTGGGCCGCTCCGGCACTGCCGATCTGGACCGGGCCACCCTGGAAATGATCCGCCGCGCCCAACCGCTGCCCAAGCCGCCGGCCGACATGCTGACCAATGGCACCATCGAAATCACGGCGCCGTTCCTCTATTCCCTGGAAAAACGCCGCCGCTAGCTCGCACACAAAACCACCTGTGGGAGCGGGCTTGCTCGCGAAAGCGGTGTGACAGTCGCCACAACTTTGACTGACACACCCTATTCGCGAGCAAGCCCGCTCCCACAAGGTAATCCACCAGCCGGAAGATTCCAGCCAAAGAGGCGCCGAAAGGTGCCTTTTGCGTATCCGCCAGCGGCAAACCGGCATTACCCGGTGTCACTCAACACATGCAGTCTGATAACGTGCGTCTATCGATTGCAGCCGGTATGCTTGGCTCGCAACTTCATGGACGCTTGCTATGACTCTCACAGAATTACGCTACATCGTTACCCTCGCCCAAGAGCAGCATTTCGGCCACGCGGCCGAGCGTTGCCATGTCAGCCAGCCGACCCTGTCGGTGGGTGTGAAAAAGCTTGAAGACGAACTCGGTGTGCTGATTTTCGAGCGCAGCAAGAGTGCCGTGCGCCTGACTCCGGTTGGCGAAGGCATCGTTGCCCAGGCACAGAAAGTCCTGGAACAGGCCCAAGGCATTCGCGAACTGGCCCAGGCTGGCAAAAACCAGCTGACCGCCCCGCTGAAAGTCGGCGCGATCTACACCGTCGGCCCGTACCTGTTTCCGCACCTGATTCCGCAACTGCACCGGGTCGCCCCGCAGATGCCGTTGTACATCGAAGAAAACTTCACCCACGTGCTGCGCGACAAACTGCGCAACGGCGAGCTCGACGCGATCATCATCGCCCTGCCGTTCAACGAAGCCGACGTCCTGACCCTGCAGCTCTACGACGAGCCGTTCTACGTCCTGATGCCGGCCCAGCACCCGTGGACGCAAAAAGAATCCATCGACGCCGCCCTGCTCAACGACAAGAGCCTGCTGCTGCTCGGCGAAGGCCACTGCTTCCGCGATCAAGTGCTGGAAGCCTGCCCGACCCTGGCCAAAGGCAACGACGGCGCCAAGCACACGACGGTGGAATCCAGCTCGCTGGAAACCATCCGCCACATGGTCGCGTCCGGCCTCGGCATTTCGATCCTGCCGCTGTCGGCCGTCGACAGCCATCACTACGCCCCCGGCGTGATCGAAGTGCGCCCGCTGTCGCCGCCGGTGCCATTCCGCACCGTGGCCATTGCGTGGCGTGCGAGCTTCCCGCGGCCGAAGGCAATTGAAATCCTCGCTGACTCCATTCGCCTGTGCTCGGTGGCCAAGCCGCCGGTGCCGGTGGTTGCAGCGTAAGTTGCTGTCATGACCGAGTTGTCGCAAGTGTCGGTCACGGCACTCAAGGGTGTCGGCGAGGCCATGGCCGAGAAACTGGCCAAGGTCGGCCTGGAGAATCTCCAGGACGTGCTGTTTCACCTGCCGCTGCGGTATCAGGACCGCACTCGTGTAGTCCCGATCGGCCATTTGCGACCGGGGCAAGACGCCGTGATCGAAGGCACCGTCAGCGGCGCCGACGTGGTCATGGGCCGTCGCCGCAGCCTCGTCGTGCGTCTGCAGGACGGCACCGGCGGGCTCAGCCTGCGCTTCTACCATTTCAGCAACGCCCAGAAAGAAGGCCTCAAACGCGGCACGCGGATTCGCTGCTACGGCGAAGCGCGGCCCGGTGCTTCCGGACTTGAAATCTACCACCCGGAATACCGCGCCATCACCGGTGACGAACCGCCGCCCGTGGATGAAACCCTGACCCCGGTCTACCCGCTCACCGAAGGCCTGACCCAGCAGCGCTTGCGCCAGTTGTGCATGCAAACCCTGACGATGCTCGGCCCGACCAGCCTGCCCGACTGGCTGCCGACCGAACTGGCCCGGGACTATCAACTCGCGCCGCTGGCCGATGCGATCCGCTACCTGCATCACCCGCCCGCCGATGCCGACGTCGACGAACTCGCCCTCGGTCATCACTGGGCGCAGCACCGTTTGGCCTTCGAAGAACTGCTGACCCATCAGCTGTCCCAGCAGCGTCTGCGCGAGAGCATGCGTTCCCTGCGCGCGCCGGCGATGCCCAAAGCCACCAAACTGCCGGCGCAATACCTGGCCAATCTGGGCTTTACGCCAACCGGCGCACAGCAACGGGTCGGCAACGAAATCGCCTACGACCTCAGCCAGCACGAACCGATGTTGCGCCTGATTCAGGGTGACGTCGGCGCAGGAAAAACTGTGGTCGCTGCCCTTGCCGCGCTTCAGGCGCTGGAGGCCGGTTATCAGGTCGCGCTGATGGCGCCCACGGAAATCCTCGCCGAGCAGCACTTCATCACCTTCAAACGCTGGCTCGAACCGCTGGGCATCGAAGTCGCGTGGCTGGCCGGCAAGCTCAAGGGCAAGAACCGCGTGGCCGCGCTTGAACAGATCGCCAACGGCGCTCCGATGGTGGTCGGCACGCACGCGCTGTTCCAGGACGAAGTGAAGTTCAAAAACCTCGCACTGGCGATCATCGATGAACAGCACCGCTTTGGCGTGCAGCAGCGCTTGGCATTGCGGCAGAAAGGCGTCGGCGGGCGGATGTGTCCGCATCAGCTGATCATGACCGCCACGCCGATTCCGCGGACGCTGGCCATGAGCGCTTACGCCGACCTCGACACCTCGATCCTCGACGAACTGCCGCCCGGCCGAACCCCGGTCAACACGGTATTGGTCACTGATACACGGCGCGTTGAAGTCATCGAACGCGTACGCGGTGCCTGTGCCGAAGGGCGTCAGGCCTATTGGGTGTGCACGCTGATTGAAGAGTCAGAAGAGCTGACTTGCCAGGCCGCCGAAACCACTTACGAAGACCTCACCGCCGCGCTCGGCGAGTTGAAGGTCGGCTTGATTCACGGCCGTATGAAGCCCGCCGAAAAAGCCGCCGTCATGGCTGAATTCAAGGCCGGCAATCTGCAACTGCTGGTCGCCACCACGGTGATCGAAGTCGGCGTTGACGTCCCGAACGCCAGCCTGATGATTATCGAAAACCCCGAACGCCTCGGCCTCGCGCAGCTGCACCAATTGCGCGGCCGTGTCGGTCGAGGCAGCGCCGCCAGCCATTGCGTGCTGCTCTACCATCCGCCGCTGTCGCAGATTGGCCGTCAGCGCCTGGGCATCATGCGCGAAACCAACGACGGTTTTGTCATCGCCGAAAAAGACCTCGAACTGCGCGGCCCCGGCGAAATGCTTGGCACGCGCCAGACCGGCCTACTGCAATTCAAGGTCGCCGACCTGATGCGCGATGCCGATTTGCTGCCCGCCGTGCGCGACGCCGCCCAGGCGTTGCTGGAGCGCTGGCCGGATCACGTCAGCCCGTTGCTGGACCGCTGGCTGCGCCATGGGCAGCAATACGGCCAAGTGTGAGCACCGTCGCAGTTTGTCGGCGATGCTTTTAAACAAGCTGGTTATACTCCTGCAATTGTTTGAATACGGATACAGACCATGACAGAAGCTGCCCTCGCCCCCGACACCCTGCACGCTCCGTCTGTTATTCGGCTGCTGCTGGGCAAATTGGGCATTGCCTACGAAGAAGTGCTCGATCACCACGGCCTCAACGCCTCGCGCAAAGTGCAGGCGGTGCTGGTGGACGACGCGGTCGGCGCCTTGATGGTGCTATTCCCGCAAAGCCAGTTGCTGGACCTTAATCGACTCGCCGAACTGACCGGTCGCCGCCTCACCGCCGTGCCCACCGAACGCCTGATCAAAATGCTCGGCAAGCACAACCTGAGCCTGCTGCCCGGCCTGCCGGCGCTGACCAGTTCGCCGTGCCTGTACGAAGAAAGCCTGCTGCGCGAACCGAAGTTGCTGATCAACTCGGGCGAGCCGGGCCTGCTGCTGGAAATCACCAGCGAAGATTTCAAGACCATGCTGACCAAGGCCAGCGCCGCCAACTTCGGCGAGAACCTGACCAGCATCCGCCCGAACCTCGACCGCCCCGACGATGACCGCGAGGAAATCACCCAGGCCGTCCAGGCGTTCACCGCGCGACGCATCCAGCAACGCCTGGAAGCGACCATCGAAATTCCGCCTCTGGCCGAGACCGCGCAGAAAATCATCAAACTGCGTGTCGACCCCAACGCCACCATCGACGACATCACCGGTGTGGTCGAAACCGACCCGGCGCTGGCCGCTCAAGTCGTCAGCTGGGCGGCGTCGCCGTACTACGCGTCGCCGGGCAAGATCCGTTCAGTGGAAGACGCGATCGTGCGCGTGCTGGGTTTCGACCTGGTGATCAACCTCGCGTTGGGCCTGGCCCTGGGCAAAACCCTGAGCCTGCCCAAAGACCACCCGCAACACACCACGCCGTACTGGCAGCAATCGATCTACACCGCCGCCGTCATCGAAGGCCTGACCCGCGCCATGCCCCGCGCCCAGCGCCCGGAAGCCGGCCTGACCTACCTCGCCGGCCTGCTGCACAACTTCGGCTACCTGCTGCTGGCCCACGTGTTCCCGCCGCACTTCTCGCTGATCTGCCGTCACCTGGAAGTTAACCCGCACCTGTGCCACAGCTACGTCGAGCAACACCTGCTCGGCATCAGCCGCGAACAGATCGGCTCCTGGCTGATGCGCTACTGGGACATGCCCGACGAACTCGCCACCGCGCTGCGCTTCCAGCACGACCCAACCTACGACGGTGCCTATGCCGAGTACCCGAACCTCGTCTGCCTGGCCGTACGCCTGCTGCGCAGCCGCGGCATCGGCTCCGGCCCCGACGAAGACATCCCCGACGCCTTGCTGGAGCGTGTAGGCTTGACCCGCGAGAAAGCCAACGACGTCGTCAGCAAAGTGCTTGAGGCTGAAGTGCTGCTGCGCGAACTGGCTTCACAGTTCAGCCAGGCCTAAAAGCAATCGCGAGCAGGCTCGCTCCCACAGGGTTTAAGTGATCCCTGTAGGAGCGAGCCTGCTCGCGATGAATCCAACTCGGTCTACCTGAAAGACTTCAAACCTTGGCTTTAGCCTTCGCCTTCCGCGGCTTCAAATACTTGGTCAACCCCTGAAACCAGATCACCAGCGCCGGATTGCCCTTGATCTGAATCGACTTGTCCTGAATCCCCGTCATAAACGCCAACTGCTTGTTCTTCGCCTGCATCGTGGCAAAGCCATACGCCGCATCCTTGAACGCAATCGCGAACGCCGGCTCGGCATACACGCCCGACTTACTGGTAATGCGCTGATCCTTCACAAAGAAATGCCGCGCCACTTTCCCGTCCAGGGTCTGTAGCTGGAACACCAATTCCTTGTCACCCAACTGCTGCTGAAACGCAGGATTAGTCCGACTGGCCTTACCCATCAACAAACCCAGCATCCACAGAAGAAAACGAAATTTCATGCGCACAGCCTCAAGAGAAAAGTGAACGGCCGGCGCAGTGTAGCGGCTTCAAGCGAGAACGCCACTGTTGTGCAGCGATAGAAGAAGATGCCCATCTTTTTGACGCCAATGACTACCAAGTCACGCAATCCAGATGCTCCCATTGGAATGCAATCTGTGAAACAAACCCCACCCCTGTAGGAGCTGTCGAGTGAAACGAGGCTGCGATCTTTTGATCTTTCTACACTCAACCCCATCGGAGATTTCCTTCAACACGCGGTGCTGTTCGTGAACTAGGCAGCCTTTGGCTTCGCCGATAGTCTTTGTTCGTCGCCGCAAAATCGGTGACACGGACGTGCAAGTCCGGCGGGATACACAATGGTTATGGCAATTCATCGAGCATTTTCCTATGCTCGCGAACCGTTATGGCAGTTGTGTATGGGAGACCTTCGGGTCTGCCGGGTAATCCCGCCGGTCTTGCACACCTATGCACAGCTGCCACCTCTTTCGAAGTGCAAGCGAAACGGTGTCGGCACCATAATTACGGGATAACACTTATGATCAAGCCAACACCCAATCCACCACAAAACGAAGCCACATCCCCCTACGAATCCCTAGATTCGAAGAAACTCCACGAAGCCGCCGAACGCGCGCTCAACCACCATTTCGCCCCACCACCCGGCGATAAACCCAAGCCTCGCAAAGGCAACCTCTTCGCCGTCTCCCCCGATATCGACACCGAAGCCCTCCTGGCCAACGCCTCTGAAGACCTGCTGTCCATCAGCGCCATCGCCGCCAACCTGGCCGACGACGTGGACGGCGCACGACGTTCCTTAGCCTTGGCACTAAGCAGACTGGCGGATGGGGTTCGGTTGTTGGTGGAGCGAGCGCTGGATCACATTGATTCGCCGGATCCGGCGGAGCATCGGGCGAAGGTGTAGCGCACGAAAAAGGGCGGCTCATTCAGAGCCGCCCTTTTATCGTTTTGCAGTTACACGTTCTTTTCAGAAGACTTCAAGTTACTCGCCTGATCGGCCACCAAGTCAAGCCAACCACCGGGCTTGTCCTCATCGTTAGCCGCTTTCGCCACCATACTGGCCAAAGCACCAGCATCCTTCTTGCGAGCAGCTTCCACTGCTTCAAGCGCCTGATGGGCTACCAGAATTTTCTGCAGAGCCGGGGTGTTAGCGGTGGCTGCAGTCAATGGCTTCAGCGGTGGTAAGGCAGCGGCTTTGGCCACCAAGTCGCCTGGTTCTTTGGTGAATGTCCTCAGAGAATCGAGGTTGTTGAGCATCGGTAGTGCTATACCCGTGATCGGATCGAAGGCACTGATTTCTGGAAGCCCAACTTTTCCGCTGAGTACAGGACGAGCTAACGATGGTAGGAACAGCCCCAATAGCATACGTGGGTCTTTTTTCTTAATACTCAATCCAACGCTGGCCAAGGCGATGCCAACTCCGATAACTCGACCGGCAGTTGCTAGCAGGGACAGCTGCTTGTTGGACTCGTTGTCGAAGTGCACCAAGCGAATACGGAAGTAGTCAGTAAATGGCTCGCGCGGACCAATAGCAGAGGTATTCATAAACCATGCACGAGAGTCATGAACCTGATCATCAAACAGCGCAACAATACTTTCCTGCCCCGATATCGGTTTGTTTGGCCCGATAAACATAGCTTTGTAGCGTGCAGTACCTTCTTTATACAAATACGAATACTCTTCGGCTTCGTCCTCCTCATAAAGTGAAAAGGGGACAGATTTATTTATCGATAGCGAATGCGCCAAATAATTAAATCCATCCCTCTTCGAAATAGCTTACTCGGACTCCCCCTCATACTTTTTTGATTCCGGATTAAAGCTCCACTTGTGAGGCGAGGTCAAAGCGTCTTTTCCCTTATAACGAACATTCCCATCACCATCTCTCTGATAGGAGTAAACTTTTATATCTTTGAAACCACTTATAGTTTCAGGAGATTTGTCTAAAACCTCAACTTTAGCAAAATAGTCGCCACCCACAAACTTCAAATAACCTTTGCACTGAATTAGAAAGCCGTATGTTTTATCTTTGCTAGAGCCTTCACTACCATAGGAAGTAAAGATAAAATCTTTTATGCCATCGCCGTTGAGATCACCGTTGTAAACTACTTCTCCTTCTTGAACTGAAAATTTATCGCCGGTCAGCCTCGATAACGTGTCGATCGAATCCCCGTCTTCGGACCATTTTGAAATAAAGTGCTTCGCCCCTCCAGACGTATCACAAACATCTACAGTGGCGGCGCTAGCCAAAGGAGAAAACACTACAAAAGCAAAAATGTATTTCATAGTTAAACTTCCAAGACAAAGGTATTTCTACCAGTTCTAACTGAGCCCTGAGGCTGAGTTGCACCAAAAGCGATACTTGTGGTAATCGTCGAGTTGATGGCAGCAGCAGCCGACAACAATTTTTCTGTCAGCGCCACCTCATGCGCGTCCCCCCAACTAGCCACCGCAGACTGCCAGTTTACACCGACTGTTCCATTTACCGCCTGCTGTACGATTGGCGTGATTTTCTCATAGTCATCATTTACGACATGAGATGGGCGATAGACATGCCACCTTAGAAGAATTGCTACCGATTTCTCCGAAGTAAAGACTTTACCTAAGGTACTGGTTACGGTCGCGGCTCCAACATGAAAAGTGATTTCTTTTTTCATGATATCTGCAACCCTGACCCTGGCCATCGACCACATAGTGGTTTTGTAATCTTGTAATGTTCTGCCGGCCATGCCCATTCTATAAAACCAGTGCCATGTTTTTAAATAATGTGCTTCTTCCTTGGTTTTCAACAATTCATCAAACTCTGTATCTGCATGACTTTGTTGGGCCTGAACAAAAGTGTCATTCGTCAGCTTAACCCACCCAGAATAAGTCTTCAAATCATCCGCGTACAATCTGGAGTCGCCCCAATCATATATCGGATACAAGCCAAAATTTCCAAAAACCTTATTGAACGTCTCGTTGCTTTTATGCTTTAAATACGCAATAAATCCAACAAACTCCCCTTTCCCATACTTTCCATTGTTAAAAAGCCCCATAGTCCAGTGGCATGGCCCTGCGGAGATCAAAGCATTATCCCACGCGTTCAACACATCAAAACGTCCAAAGCATTCTGCCTCTGCTACCACTCGGGTCGTGCGATATGTTGATAACGCAGGAGTATTAAGCTGAGAAGGGTTGATTGCTGCGCCCGTTATATTTTTAACCGACATATCAGCTTCAGGGGACCAACTATGTGCCTTAGTAGCATTGGGTCCGCCAAAGCTACCTGACTGGTAATACCCTACGGACTGATAATCGACTTGAGTTCGCTCGGCAGGAAACTCGAAATAATCTGAAAAATCTCTAACTAGAATTATGGGCGCTCCGGGAGTGAAACTATCATGAGCCCATATATTACACCCCGCCTGGGCCAAGTTACTTCTTACACTCTGACTCATCGCCCATGCTTCAAACACAACTGGGCACCTGTAATCATTATCCAACCAATGCTCAATGGCTATTCTAGTCTTCTCGTTTACAACACCGCTTATTCAGAAAATGGGGACAGACTCATTTACCAAAACCTAATCCACCTTAAATAAATCCGCCCCATTTTCTTTAAAGATCTGGTAGTGTCTTATCTAAATAACCTGAACGCTCCAAGCTCATTCGCGCGATACAATTATTCACTGTAGTCAAATAGGCGGGTTGCCCTACGTCAATCTCAAATGCTTCGAGAGCACAGTTCGCATCACGCAACTTCAACCAAGCACGCTGAGAGTCTTTAAGCTTAGCCATGAAATTTTCGCCAAGAGCTGGATCGGCTTGGTACTGAGATTTCACTCTACTTATTAGCTGCTTATAACTAGCATTAAGGTTAGCATCTGCTGACTCTTTTGCCAGTTTTGCGCAAGCATCCACTTGTCGACTTGTAGAAATGTTTCCGCAATCATTTTGTGCTGCAACTACTGACAGAGGGATTAACAGAGCAACCAGCAATAGAAATTGTTTCATGCTTATCTCCTAGCGATTTTTTCTCAAGTATGCAGCCCGTTTTCTACCCTGCTCATATTGGCTTATAGCGGGAGTATTTTCGATATAGCTAATCAATTGATCGACATCGTCCTTCATTCCCGCCTTCATAGGATTTGCGCCTTTTGTGAACCCTTGGTACACAAAATCCACCAAAATATCTTTAACGATAGAACTCAAGGCATCCCATTCCAGACGTTCAGAAAGAGAAGCTGTCCAGTGATTGTAATTGACAATCGCTTTAGCAACATAGTCCGGATAAATTAAGTCAAATAACGCCTCTTGCTGGTCAAGCGTAATATTTCCAATATCGGCACGATTATGCGTTACAAAGTTACTAGCACTAGACCCCTTTAATCCATGCGCTTTGGATATCTTCGTTGCCTGAGCCGAGTCAACTCCAGCGGCAATCATATGATTGTATATTTCTGTTTCGGTTCTTGAGCCCATATCGTAACCGCGACCTAAAGTAACACCTGATAAGTCATTTCCTGGCCAATGGATATGACGACTAAAATAAGGCGACCCCGGAATATCATTGCCTTCTGCGTCGTAAGTTATTTGCCCCGCTTTCGACGACTCCTTGGCCAAAAAATTACCGACCATAGCAACTGGATGGAAGTGCCAAATATTGCCGTCGCCCAGCCCTGCATCTTGAATTACAGGATCCTCCCAAAAAACAAGCTTATCAATTCGATCTTTTTCATGCTTAAGAACAACCGGAGAGCTCTCAAGAATTTGACTTAGTCGACTCCACTTAGTCGAATTTGATTTTTCCTTCCATTCTGTAGGATGAAACGCAATTAGTTTTGACCAGTGATCTCTGAATTCTACGTCCTTCAAAGCCTCTGGAAAATCTTCAGGTGTTACTGTTTGATCATGGTTGCCCAACGCGTCCAAATCATCATATAGTTTTTTAAAGAAAGGCGGCATATCATCCGGATCTAAAAAACCATCGGCGTTAGGATTTACTTCTTTAACTATACGAAAACCCAATTTTTCCCAATCATGCTGACTGATAATTTTAGATTCCGTTTTTTTTACTAACCCGGTGATTGTCTGATTGTTTTCCTTTACAGAGACCTCATACCATTCAGTAGGGTTTTTGAATATTGGAGCTTTGCTTAATTCAACACTGTGGTCTGCCGACAGTGCCACTTCTCCTGTCTCTGGAGCTTTTTTCGTCAATAGTGTTCCGCTCGCTAAATAGAGATATCGCTTACCTTTTTTCACACCAGCATGGTTTATCAGAAAGTCGTTGATTTTTTGATCTGTTGTAAAAATCTCTAGATGCACTTGATGCTTACGGACCACTCCTCCATTGGGGGTAGCCAGGACTTCGTTTAGACCCAAATACCCCACTGTGTCGCCCGCTTTAATCTTCATGTTCATTGGGACGACGATATCAAAACTTGCAGGTATTAACTCTTGCCATTCAACTACTCGGTTAGGGCTCACATCCTCTACGCAAGCCCAAAATGAAGATGGTACTGGCGTATTTAGGTTCTTGAGCCCCGTTGGCGGATTTGAAGAACTCGGAATGAATATACACTCCGCCATTCGGAGCAATTTGCCGTTTAACTTTAGATTGAGCACCTTCGCGCTATCGAACTCGATAATACTATTGGTGCACAGGACCATAGAACTACCTTTTTTTGTTCCTGCATTAGCTCCATGAGTCAAACTCGCTGGAGCATTTCTAAGCGTTAATCCACTACCAACTACTTTTGCCCGTACTTTGCCCTGCCAATAGCCAGGCCTTGACCGAGCTTTCGTTCCGTCACCGGGTTCGAGGGGGTAGCGATTAAATGGCAGCAAATGCATATATAAACTATAAAAAGTCAGTGTATTACTCGTATTCGGAGTCACCTGAGTGTTGGGTGGGGATTTGTAGTCATGTCGCACCAAGCAAAAAGAGCTTGAATACTTAAGCACTTCTGCACCGCCACCACCTTCGAATGTCGATTCCAGATAGTCTTTATTCAATCTATAGGCCACGACGACACCATCAGCCATGCATCGGACCGGTTCATCACTAATGCATTGGGGAGCGCTTAAATTGCTTATATGTATTCCACCGTGCCAAAACTTGTGATTCCCCAGTAGATAGTGCCCAGAATTTTCAGCTTGGATGGCAGTAAAAATTTCGTCTACATCTTTATACTGAGCGCCGCCTGTTTTTCGTATTGGAAACTGAAAATTCAAAGGGCTGAATGTAACTGGTCCAGGAGCAGTTGTGGGGGTGGTCGGTGGGACCGACTGTTCATTCCACCATATTTCAGGACTAATCAACGCGTTGGTGGGACTTTTCATTTGATAATGAACGTGACGAGGGTACTGGGCAGCACCATTTGGCCCTTGCCCACCCATAGCGCCAATTTCATCCCCCGCAGCAACAGTTGCGCCCACGCTTACTATGTGGCTGCTTGTATGCAGGATCTCGTGGCTATTACCCTCTGCATCCTTGATTTTAATCGTGCCGTATGTTCCGCCTGTAAATGTGACTACACCAGCTATTGGTGCATAGACCTTCGGATACTGCAAATTTATACCGGCCTGCCCGCCGATATAATTAAAATCGGTACCACCATGGGGGCCACTAGGGCGTTGTTCACCATAATGACCCGTTATATGTGGTTGCTGACCATTTACGGGTGGTAAAACACGAAGCATCACTTCAGCGAAAGACATAAAACTTCCTTTTCAAATGGCAATCAAAGTGAATAATCTTTGACTTCGTCCAAAAACCAACACGAGCTGAGCTTAAATACGTAAATGACCTGGTAGTCTGTATCAGGCTTTTCTAATTTTACTGTGGCCACTTCACTTGTACTATCTAGAACCTGCAATTCAAGACCACTCGCCTCCTGGCGTTTCTTGTCAGGCATTACAGGAAATACCATTTTTGTCTTTTCAATGAGTATGGCTTCTTGTTTAGGCTCGGGCTCCGCATCTACAGTGATAATTTTCTTAAGCGGTAAATTGGTAAACTCTTCCTGAACTGAAGAGCTCTCAGCAAATGCAGCTAAAAATTGAGTGAATTCCCTTGAGGGGCATAAAGTTGCACCACTGCTAGCCGCCTGAACACTGACGGAGAACAAACCAAGCACTATGGCCAAAATAAAAAAACTGAAACGTTGCTGAGCTTTCATTTTTTAAACCCTTGATTTAATTTTTTCTTACTCAGAAAACACAAAAAAAGCCTTCGGTTTAACCTGCTCAGGCACCGCATTCCCCAACGCCTGATCCATCAAACTCCCCGCCTTATCCTTATCCGCAGCCCCCGGCAACACCGGTGGCTTAATCCCGATCCCCGCCCCATTCCCCGCCGATCCACCCGCATTAATCTTCACCACCGGCCCAACAACCGTCACCCCACCCGCATCCAGCTTGATAAAACTCCCGCCACCCAAAATGGTGAGTTCGCTGCCAGCCTCGATAACAATCTTCGCCCCAGCCTTCAGATGAATCTCTTTCCCAACGCTGGTCAGCTGCGCAGTCCCCAGCTTCACATGCTGGCTCTGCCCAATTGTCAGGTGATCATCCAGCCGCGTTTCAACCTTACGATCAGCAATCGTCGTGCGATGTTCTTCAGCCTTGAGCTCGGTGTAGGTGTTCTTCACCACCGTGTCATGCCGCTCATTGCCGACGCGAATTTTCTGATCATGCTCAATGTTTTCATCCCAATCCCGCTGGGCATGAATAAAGATCTGCTCCGCCCCTTTCTTGTCTTCAATGCGCAGTTCATTGAACCCGCCGCCCCCCGGTGAACTCAGGGTTTTGAAAACGGTGCGAGTCTTGTTCGCCGGCAGTTCGTAGGGAACCCGGTTTTCCTTGTGGTACAGGCAACCGGTCACCAGTGGCTGATCGGGGTCGCCTTCAAGGAACGTCACCAGCACTTCCATGCCGATACGCGGAATGACAATTGCGCCATACCGATCCCCGGCCCAACTCGAAGACACGCGCATCCAGCAGCTGGTTTTGTCATCCGCCAAGCCTTCGCGGTCCCAGTGGAATTGCACTTTGATGCGGCCGTATTGGTCGCAGTGGATTTCTTCGCCTTTGGGGCCGGTGACCATGGCGGTCTGGCTGCCGAGGACGCGGGGTTTGGGGTGTTGCAACGCGGGGCGGTAGAACACGGTCCACGGGGTGGCGAGGAAGCGGTTGCGGTAGCCCTGGTGGAAGTCGTCTTTGTTGTCGGTGGTGTCGCTGGTCACGGACTCTTCGAGGACTTGCGGTTGTTTGCCTTCGTGGACGATTTCGGTGAGCAGCCAGAGGTCGTTCCACTCGGTACGCGGGTGGTCGGACATTTCCAGGAAGTGGCCGCTGATCAGCCTGGTCTGGTCGCCGTGGCCTTCGGCTTGCTGGTAGTCGGCGCGGTGGCGTTCGAGCGCGCGCTGGCTGAGGAATTTGCCGCGCGCGCGGTCGAGGAAGCGGCCGGGGTAGTCGTAATCTTCCAGATCCGGTTCGGTGCTTTCGCCGTCGGGTTTGTACGCCGCTTCGAGTTGCAGGCGTGGTTTTTCGAAGTCGTAGTCGCGGCGGGTGACGCGGCCGGTGCGGGTTTCGAGGCGCAGTTTGAAGCCTTTGATGACGGGTTCGTCGGCGACCATGCCGCTGCCTTGCACGTACGCCGTTGGCTGGCCTAGTTTCGGGAACACCGTTTGGTCGTCGCCGAAGACCAGTAGATGACCTTTGGCGCTGTGCTGGAAGTGGTAGTGAATGCCTTCCTCTTCGCACAGGCGCTGGACGAAGTGCAGGTCGGTTTCGTCGTATTGCACGCAGTAGTCGCGGTCCGGGCAGGGCTGGCTGAGCTGGAAGCGGTAGGCGTTGCCCTTGATGCCGTGCTCGTCGAGGATCAGCGCGATGATTTTCGGCGCGGACATCTGTTGGTAGATGCGCTGGTTGGTGCGGTGATGCAGGTATTGCAGTTGCGGCACCAGGGAGACTTTGTAGCGGGTCAGGCGTTTGCCGGCATCGCCTTGGGCGACGCGGTAGATCTGGCCGTGGATGCCGGAGCCCTGCGGATCGAACGCCAGGAACGCCTGTTTGTGCAGGAGTTTTTCCAGGTCCAGATCGGGGTTTTCGCTGACCAGTTCGAGGTCGAAGCGATACGGCTGGCTGATGCCTTCGGTGCCGGTGAACGACAGCACTTGCAGGTCGCCGGCATAGTCTTCGACTGTGAGGCTGAAATGCGTTTCGTTAGCGGAGTTGAACATTGCTTGCTCCCTGTTCGGTAGTCATCCGTTACGCCCGCAGTCGCAGGCGTTGCAGCAAAGACGAAGTGGCGCCCAAGGCGTCACGCAGTTGGGCGGCGGTGATGGTGCGCTTGGCCGCATCGAAAGCCAGCGCCGTTCGCAGGGCTGGCCAGCAGTGTTTCGGTAGATTCCGTGGCGCGTGGAGCTCGCGGTCGAGGTGCGCGTCGCGGGCCTCGATCGACGACAAGCGGCGGAACGGGTGTTTGCCGCCCGCCAACTCGTAGAGCACACAGGCCACGCCGTACACATCGGCACTGGCCGACAGCGGTTGGCCTTCGAGCAGTTCCGCGGCGGCGTAGCCCGGGGTCCAGGCGTTGAAGCGGTCGCGGCTCAGGTGTGGCAGGCCAGGCAAGATGCCTTCTTCGGCCTGGCCGAGGCCGAAGTCGAACAGGCGCACGCCTTCTTCGCTGAGCATCACGTTGCTCGGCTTCATGTCACCGTGCAGCACGCCGCGAGCGTGGGCGTAGGCCAGCGCGTCGAGCAGCGGCAGCGCGATGTCGCGCAGTTCTTTCCACGGCAGGCCCAAGGGCCGCTCGCAGAGTAATTTATCCAGGGTCAGCCCACGCATGAGTTCCATGGTGATGAAGGCGCGCTGGCAGTCGGTGTCCACTTCAAAGGTGTGAAAGCGCAGCACGTTGTCGTGGCGCAAGCGTCGGGTCAGGGCGAACTCGCTGTAGAGCAAGGCGCTGGCATCCGGCGATTCGGCAAATTCTTCGCTGAGGATTTTCAGCGCGATGTAAGGATCGGGATCGCCGAACTGTTCGCTCAGCAAGTCCCGTGCGCGGTAGACCGCACCCATGCCACCGGCACCGAGCAGACGCTCGATGCGATAACGGCCTGCAAGCACGTCGGGCATTGCGCCGATGCTGGCCTTGGTTGGCGCCAGTGCAGGTTCCGCCTGATGAGATTTGGCAAACGCAAAGTAAGTCAGGTTATTGGCTTCCTCGTCGGTCACCAGCAGGTCGTCGAGCGGCGGCATGAGTTGGTTCATTGTCGGATCACCACGGCAGTCAGGTTGTCCCGGGCCGAGCCACGCAGGGCGCCGTCGAACAGACGCTCCAGCGCAACGTGCGGCGCGGTCAGGCTCAGGGCATTGCCCAAGGCATCGCTGCTGAGCCCTTGGTACAAACCGTCGCTGCACAACAGAAACGTATCGCCGGGGTAAACCTCGAGTTCGAGCACGTCCAGCGTCAACACATCAGCCGCGCCGACCGCACGGGTCAGGGCATGGGCCGATGGATGCGCACGGGCGTCTTCGATGCTCATGTTTTGCTCGTCGATCAGTTGCTGTTGCAGCGAATGGTCCTTGGACAGCTGATACAAACGCTGGCCGCGCCACAGGTAGCAACGGCTGTCGCCGGCCCAGATGCAGGCCGCGCGGTTGCCTTCCACCAGCAGCGCCACCACGGTGCTGCCCATGATGCTGTCGTGGCGCCCGGCGGTGACGGTCAACTCCTGACCCAGGCGGCGATTCAACCAGTGCAGGCACTGGCGAATGCCTTTGAGTCGTTCGTCGAAGTCATCCTGCACCGGCAATTCCGCCAGGCTGGCGACGATCAACTGGCTTGCGATGTCGCCACCCTGATGACCGCCCATGCCGTCCGCGACCACCCACAGCCCCTGCTGTGGACAGTCGAGAAAAGCATCTTCGTTGCGCGCCCGAACCTTGCCGGCATCGGTACGCGCAGCGCTGCGCCAGGGACTGGCAACCAGCATCAGAGCTGCACCGGCATACGGAAGGTGCGCAGCACGCCCATGTCGAACGGGTTCGGCGTGCGCTGACTGCTGAGCAGGTAATTGGCGCGCAGGCCACCCACGTCAGCTTTCAGCACCAGCACGTCGCGACCGCTCAGGTACTCGGTCTGCATCAGGTCGAACAGACGGAACAGCGACCAGGGGCCAGTGTTCTTTTCGATACCGATCGGGCGGCCGGCCATTTTGTCGAGGACCAGGCTGGTGCGACCGTCTTCAGCGTCGGTCGGCCATTTGAACGACACCGGCACGATCGGGCCGTGGCGGTACTCGATGGTCTTGTCGCCAAACTTGAACTCGGAACGGCTGACGGCCGGGTCGAGGGTGTACGGCTCCAGTTTGAACTGCACTTGCGGCTCGGCCGGGTTGACCGAGAAGAAGCTCTGGCGGATCACTTGGGCGGCGGCCATCTGGTCGAGGTAGACCTTGGAGATCGGCATGCTGTGACCGTCGATGGTGCGCAGGCGGTAGTTGCCTGGGTCGCCACTGACGAACGGACGCATGTAGGTCTCGAAGAAGCGATCGTTGATGCCCTGCGCCTTGAAGAACTCGCGGAAATCGCTGATCGCGACGTCGCTGGTGCTGTGGGCGCTGAACGGATAACGCTTGTTGATCGCCTTGCCGTAGAAGCTGTACAGCTCGCTCTGATAACGCTGGTTCAGGTACTGGTAGGAATCGTTGAGCACCAGTCGCCAGGTGTCTTCGGCCAACACGTTGAACCACACGCTGACCGGACGCGGCAGACGATTGGAAGCATTGCGCAGGGCGCTCAGCGCATCACGCTGGCCGCTCATGCGGGTCTTGGCCATTTCGAACGCGGCCTGATCCGGGGAACTGGCACGCGCGAGGCTCGCCAGTTGCAGTTGCAGGTCGTTGAGCGCGGCGAGTGCCGGGGTCAAATCAGCGGCCGGGCCGTTGTTGTCATCCAGCAGACGGTGCAGCGGTTCGAAGCGACGTTGCAGGGATTTCTTCGCGGTGTCCGGCAGGTTTTTCATCGCTGCCATGTCCGCAGCCTGGTCCGCTGCAGCAGACGCCAGTTTGCCCAGCTTGCCCAGCTTGCCTTTCTGCTCGCCCAGCGCTGCTGCGGCGTCAGCGGCTTGATCAACCGGTTCGGCGTCTGCCGGGAACCGGGTGTTCTCGCGCACTTCCACCAGCAGTTGCAGCACCGGGGAATTGGCAGAAGTCAGGCCCGCCAGTTGCTCGGCGCCCTCGCCCGCATCGTTGATCGGTGGCAGGGCCACCTGGCCGACCGCTTCACTCCAGAAGTTGGCGTAGTCGCGGAAGTACAGTTGCTCCAGCTCGACCATCAGGCGGCGCAAGTCCATGCCGCTGATGCCCGCGCCTTCGCCCAGCACCCAGTTGTCACGCAGGATATCGGTGACCAGCGCACTGCCCTGGACCGAGAAATACTGCTGATAACCCTGTTGGGTGTAGAAGCCCGGGATCACGTAATCAGTGCCGACAAACAGTGAAGCCTGCGGCCCCATGTGTTGGCTCAGACGGTATTCCGGCAGGTTGCGGGCCTGCTCGCGCAGCATCCGGTAAACCACGTTGGCCAGAGACTCACTGCGCAGCACCTGACGCGCCTGCGCCACCAGTTGATCGTTCAGCGGGTAGATAAACGGCTGCTTGAGCAAACGCTCGAAGTGCGTGTTCAAACCGTTCTGCACCGCGGTGTTGCCGGCGTAGCGCTGGGACCATTCGGTGGCGACCCAATCCTTGAGCCACGGACCGTCGCGGCGATCCTTCATGTTCAGCATCAGGTACGCGCGCAGGCTGTTGATCAGGCGTTCGCGGTCCTTCATGTTGGCGCGGATCTGCCCTTCCAGCAGCGTCGCGACTTTCGGCAGCAATTGCGCTTCGAGCTCACGCTCGTACGCGTCCCTGACCACCGGGTTGACCTCTTCACCTTGGTACAGGCCGCCGCGCTCGTGGTACGACACGTCACCTTTTTTCGGGAAGACCTGGGTCGCCGCGTAGCTGCTATCGAGGGGTTTGAGCACCGCCATGGAATCATCACGCGCGGTCAGGGCCGAGCGTTGCTGCGTCCAGTTAGTGGCCAGGTTGCGCAGGTTTTCCAGACGCTCGTAGTTGGCAGAGAAACCGCCCGCCCAGAGCATGCCGAACAACGCCAGTGCCGCCAGAGCGCCGACGTACAGCGCACGTTGGCCCCAATGGATGCGGCTGCGTTCGCGCTTGTCCAGACCGGCCAGGTCGGCCTCGGGGAAAATCACCCGGCTGAGCAAATGGTGAATGAACCGCGAGCGGCCACTGCGCAAGGTCGGCAGCATGCCGGCGCTCATGCCCAGACTGGCGCCGATGCCGGCGGTGGTCTGGTCCATCTCTTGAGTCAGGTGCGGAGCGCTGGTCAGGTAGAAACCGCGCAGCTGGCTGACACGCTGGTAGCGGTTGCCGGTGAACGCCATGTCGACGAACAGGCACAGGCGCTCGCCGATCTGCCCCAGTTGATGCGGGAAGTCGAGGATGCGGCCACGGCGCTGGGTGTCGCGCTCTTGGTGCATGCGCATGATGACTTGGCTGTTGAGGCGACGCAGCAGCTCTTCGAACTCGGCGCGCAGGACGGCGACGTCGGTGCCGCTCTGCTCTTTGCGGAAGCTGGTGCCGAGCACCTGATCGCTTTCTTCGCGGGTCAGCTGATCGAAGAACTCGTCGAAACCGAGCAGCTTGTCGGCCTTGCTCAGCACCAGATACACCGGCACATCGACGTGCAGTTTCTGATGCACGTCTTGCAGACGCGCACGCACTTGGCGAGCCAGGGTGTCGAGATCCTGTTCGGTGTTGCCCAGCAGCAATTCAACCGGGATGGTCACCAGCACGCCGTTCAACGGGCGGTTGCGACGACGCTTGCGCAGCAGGTCGAGCAAGGTGCTCCAGGCGCTGCCATCGACTTCGGCATCCGGCTGGGTCAAGTAGCGCCCGGCGGTGTCGATCAGCACACCGTGGTCGGCGAAATACCAGTCGCAATGACGGGTGCCGAGAGTGTCGCGGGTCAGTTTGCGGTCGATCTTGTTGATCGGAAACTCAAGGCCCGAGAAGTCCAGCAGGCTGGTCTTGCCGCTGCTCTGCGGGCCGATCAGCAAGTACCACGGCAAGTCACTGCGCCAGCGCTCGCTGCGACCACGATACAGGCTGGAGGTCTTCAGGGTTTTCAACGCATCCTTGAAGCGCACGCGAAGCTCTTTCTGCTCTTCGTCGATCAGCTCGTCACGGCGGATACGATCCTGGCCGTCTTCGGTGTCTTCGATGGCTTTCTTGCGTACGCCAGCGCGCCAGCTGACGAAGACCATCGTCAGGCCCCAGATCAGGAACAGCACACTGATGGTCAGCAGACGGGAGGTCGAACCTTCCCAGAACTTGTAGTCATCCACCGCCAGCAGCGGCCCGACGAACCACACCAACAGCGCCAGAAACAGCACCACCAACAAGGTCCAGACCCAGGTCTTGCGCAAGAATGCGCCGACTTTCTTGAAAAACTTTTTCATCACACGTCCCTGTTTACGGCTGCGACTGCGGCTGGACCGCGGCCGGATCTAGCTGCTGAAAAGGTTGCAGAACGGTTTCGCGTTGCTCGCCCAACACCCAGGCGAAACCCGAATACATCACCACCAGGCAGACCACGGTGAACAGCACCACCATCCACGCCGGCACGATGCGCACCAGGCTGCGGCGCTGATCGTTCAAGCCTTCCCAGTGCGGCGACAATTCGCGAGGCACGTCGCCGCGCAACTGACGAATCTGGCGATACAAGGCGTCGCGGATGCCTTCGAGTTCGAGCATGCCGCGGGCTTGCACGCGGTACTTGCCTTCGAAACCGAGGGACAGGCACAGGTACATCAGCTCCAGCATCGGCAGGTGCTTGACCGGGTTTTTCGACAGGCGATCCAGCAGCTGGAAGAACTTCTCGCCGCCGAAGGTTTCGTTGTGGAAGCTGCTGAGCAGGCTCATCTGCGACCACTCGCTTTCGTTGCCCCACGGCGTGGTCACGACGGCTTCGTCGACCACGGTGCAGAGCACGTAACGCGCGGCCATCACCTGGCTGCTTTCGGCGCCGTTGTGCAGCGCGCGCACTTCAAACAGTTTCAGCCCGGCGGTCAGTCGCTCGTTGAGCGCGTACATGTCTTCGCGGGTGTCGCTGTGCTTGAGGCGTACCACTTCCGACAACAGATCGGACGCGGCAGCCACCAGCGAATTGAGGCTGATGTTGAAGGATTCCGCCGGGCGCAATCGCGCGGCGTAGATCATCCGTTCTTCAAGCTGTTCGAAACGCGGCGGTGCAGCGAAATCGGTGAGCGGACTCTGCGCCGGGCCGTGGCCCTGGCGGTCGAGCAGGACGGTTTTATCGTCCTGGTTGTGTTCCATGTCCTTGATCATGTCGGTCAGTTCCTGATGGCCCAGAATTTCAGTTCAAGCTCGGCGAATTCGCCGGACACGTGGAACGCGAAGCCGCCGGAGCGCTCGAGTTGTGCCAGGTCTTCGGAACTGAGTTCGAGAATGAAATAGGTTTTGTTGGAGTGGAACGCGATCTGCCGAGGCGCCACCGGCAACGGTTTGACCTTGATGCCCGGCAGATGCAGGTTGACCAGTTGGCGGATGCGCTCCACCGGGCCGACCTTGAGGTGCGCCGGCAAGCGATGGCGCAGTTCTTCGGAGTCGCAGTTGGCACTGGCGGCGAGCACGAACGAGGCCGAGCCCAGCAGTTTGTGGTCGTGCAACGGCGAAACAATGATGCCGTACTGACGCGCTTGCAGAACCAGTTCGATGGCGTGCTGTTCGAGCACCATCGACAGCACCTGACGAATCGCTTCCATCAGTTTGCGGAAGCTCGCGCCCTGGTCGCTGTGCTGGTAACGGCTGTCCAGACGCGGGCGTTTGCTGTCGCTGGAGAAGGTCGCCAGATCGCCGAGCATGGTCAGCAGCGTGCGGTACAACTCTTCCGGGTGAACCTGCTCCAGGCCGAGGTAATGGCGCAGCAGCAGTTCGGTGCGGTTGATCAGTTGCAGCATCATGAAGTCGCCGACTTCCGCACCACCGACCTTGCCGTTGGAACGGATGCGCTCGGCGATGGTGTCGCCCCGGTGACCGAGCATGCTGATCACTTCTTTCAGACACGACAGCAAGTAGCTGGAGGCATGCGCCTGAATGTAGGTCGGCACGAAATCCGGATCGAGGCTGATCACGCCATCGGGCGTGGTGTCGAGCACGTCGCAGACTTTCAGCTTCACGTAGGCCTGGTCGCTCTGCTGCTCGCCGAGCAACAGTTTGAAGTCCGGGCGACCACAGCTGACCTGGCTGGCCGAATCGTCGCCGGCGTTGGAGTCGGCCACTTCCGCTTCGTACGCGGTGTAGCGCGCCAGCACGTCGGATTGCTCCGGGCGACGGGCCTCGATGTGGTTGCCGGTGACCAGCGGCAGCGCCAGGTAGATCGGCGTGTTACCGGTGTTCGGCGGTACGTCGAGGGCCAGCGGCTCGGTGTTGCCGCCGAGTTCAAAAAGGCTGCCGTCCGGCAGAATCCCCGAGGCCTGGCTGATCACCAGTTTGCCCATGTTGAGGAACTGCAAGTCGATGTCCAGGTTCAGGAAGCCCCAGGTGTAGCTGCCCAGCAACTGGGTGCGGGTCTTCATCTGGTGGTCGTAATAGCGGTCGTTATGCTGGAAGTGCTGCGGACGCAGCAGCATGCCTTCCTGCCAAATGACTTTATGGGAATTCATGTTCAGTCATCCGCCTTGGCGAGCGTTTCGTTGCTGTTGCGAATACCGGCCTGATCGAGGGTCAGGTCTGCGTCGGTGACTTCCACCGGAGTGATCTGCACCGTGTAGCGCCACTTGGTTTCCGGCAGGTCGCGGTAGGCGGCGAGGATGCCGACGTAGCGGCTGCCCTCCTCCACGCTGAGCTTGAGCTCGACGGTTTCACCCGGGCGCAGCTCGAGTTCTTCGCTGGCCACCAGGTCCGGGGCCAGGGATTCCTTGGCGCGCTCGTACAGGCTGAAGAAGTCGGCGTTCTCGAAGGTCACCGGGTGCTTGAGCTCGAACAGACGCACGACAATCGGCGACGGACGCCCGTTGAGGTCCGGGTTCAGCTGATCGCTGGCGGTGAGCTTCAGGTTGAGCTTGGTAACGTGGGAATACGGCGACAACGACGAGCAGCCGGCCAGCAGCACCAGGGCCGCGAACGCCGTCAGCGTCTTGAAAAAAGCGGTCGAGCAGCGAGACATGCGCATCATCCTTGGTGGTCGGTGTGAAGGGTGGAAATCAGGCGGATCTGTTCTTCGTAAGCCTGGGCAAAGTCGCGTGCCAGCAAGCGTTCGCTCCAGTCATCGTCCTGGCGCAGAGCCTGGTGATAACGGCCGTACGCTCTCCAGCGGCTGCCGGACGTGGCCATGATCGGCTTGTTGTCGCGCTCGAAACGCAGGGTCAATTGCTCTGGCGAGAAGTGTTCCAGCGTGCCGCGAACGGCGGCGCGGCTGGCGGTGAGCAAGGCCACCTGATGCGCCTGCAAATCACGGAACGAGCGAGAGATCGCCTGCTCGGCCGGCAACTGGCCCGGCTTGTTCGGCTGCAACAAAATGCCCAGCGCTTCACCGGCATCAACGGCGAATTTCAGCGGGTTTTTGTTTGTGCCTTGAACGATGGTCTGGGCCAGGCGCAGTTCGTTTTTCAGTTCGCTGCGGGTACGCAGGCTCTGCTGCAAACCGCCGACGCTCTGCTTGAGCAGGCGTGCCGCGTTCAGCGCCAGGGCTTCGCGGGCGTCGTGGTCGAGGCCTTTGAGGTCCACGCCCAGTGCCGCGCCGAAGTGCTCCCAGAAACCGTCGCTCTGACGCTCGACCGCTTTCGGTGCCGGTGCTGGCTCCGGTTCTGCCGGGGCGTTGATCAGCTCCGGGACCATCAGGCTTTCCATGTCGATGCGGGCGTAATCGGCGCGCTGACGGGTGTCCTGTGGAGCGTTGTTTGGCGAGATCAGCTCGTCGATTTCCGAGTACACGCGCTCCTGCTGATCGAGGGCGTTCAGCGGATCGAGGTCGAGGAACGCATCGTCCGGAATGATGCTGCCGGCCGCTTGCGGACGGCCGACTTCCACGTCGAAGGTCGCCGGGTCGCGCACCAGACGCGCACGGATCTCGAAATCACCCAGCACGTACACGCTGCCGTGTTCGATGCGCATCGCTTCGCCCTTGCGCAGGCGCGCGCCGCTTTCGCTGTCCTGGATACCGTTGCTGCTGGTATCGGTCAGGAAAAACGTGCCTTCGCGGTAGCTGATCACCGCGTGGTGGTTGGACAGGTGACGCTTGCGGTCGGGAATGATCCAGTCGCAGTCCTCGCCCCGCCCGATCACGCCACCGGCCTGTTTGAAGGTCTTCTGGCACAAATCCGTGGGCACGAACTGCTTGGTGTTCAGCATTTCGAAAACCAGTTCCATGGTGATACTCCTTGCGGTCACTTGCCGCGATTGACCGCCTGCGGATCACCCAAGGGGCGATAGGTGTTGTCGTTGAATTTGTAATTGCCGCTACAGCCGCCGAGGCCGCATAGAACGACGAGGGTCAGCAGGACGGCTTGCCAGTGACGAACAGGCATCAGAGGGTCTCCATGGGTAGACAAAGCACAAAGCGCCGACCCGGTTGGGCGGCGCTGTTAGAAGCGGATGAGGTGAAATCGACGGTCATTTGCCTACCCATCGAAATCACCCAGGTTGATATTCAAGCGCCCGAGGCGATACAGCAGCGTGCGGCGCGGCAGGCCGAGTTCGCGGGCGGCGAGGGTCTGGTTGCCGTCGTTTTTGCGCAGGCAATCGAGCAGCAGGCTGCGCTCGACCTGCTCCAGGCGTTCGCGCAGGTTCAGGCTGTTGTCTTCCGGCATGGCTTCCATGCGCAGGGAGAAATGTTCGGCCAGCAACTCGCCGCCCTCGCACAGCAGAACAGCACGTTCGACCAGGCCTTTGAGTTCGCGCACGTTGCCGGGAAAGGCATAACCGGACAGGTGATCCAGCGCCGCATCGGACCAGCGCACCGCATCGCGCTGCAAGAACGAGCAGGCCTTGTCGGCGAAGTGGCGGGCCAGGTCGAGGATGTCGCCTTCGCGCTGACGCAGGGCCGGCAACTCGATCGGGAATTGCGCGAGGCGGTAGTACAAGTCCTCGCGGAATTTGCCTTCGCTGACCAGCACCGACAAATCCCGGTGCGTCGCGGCGATGATGCGCACGTCGATCTTGTGGGTGTCGTTGGAACCCAGCGGACGAATCTCGCCTTCCTGCAACACGCGCAGCAGCTTGGCTTGCAGGGACAGCGGCATGTCGCCGATTTCATCGAGCAACAAGGTGCCGCCGTTGGCCGCATCGAACAGCCCGGCACGGTCGCGATCAGCACCGGTGAACGCACCTTTGCGGTAGCCGAACAGTTCGCTTTCCAGCAGGTTCTCGGGGAACGCCGCGCAGTTCTGCACGATGAACGCCTGGGAACGGCGCGGGCCGCAGTCGTGAATCGCCCGTGCGACTACTTCCTTGCCGGTGCCGGTTTCGCCGCGCAGCAGCACGGTGTACGGGCTGTGCAGGACTTTGCTGATCAGCGAATAGGTCTGGCGCATGGCCTTGCTCTTGCCGATCAAACCGTAACCGCTGGCGCTTGGGACGCTGACCTTCATCGGTCGTACGTCACCGCTCGGCTGACGCAAACGCTGGAGCAAATGCAACTGGCCAAGCACGAACGAACCCAGTTGCCCGAGGGAATCGGCGAAGCCTTGCAGGTCGATGTGCCGGCGACTGGCGCACAGCAGCAAGCCTTCGACGGCCTTCTGCTGATTGACCAGCGGCACGCACAACAGCGACTGCCAAGGCGTGGCCTGCGGCGGCAGGAAACTGGTTTCGTGCAGGCTGCCGCTCAACTCGCTGAGGCTCACCACGCGGTTCTGGCACAGGGCGAATTGCAGCAGTTGTTCACCGTTGTAATCCGCCGGCAGGCTCTCCGCTTCACGGGGTTGCAGGATGCCGTTGAGGCACTCGGCGTTCATCCCCAGGCAGGTGTGAGTCGCGTCCAGCAGGTACAACTGCGTCAGCTCGCAACCGCTGAGCTCGGCCAATCCGCGCACGAAGTCACCCAGCAACGCAGCGCCGTCCGCCGCGCGCGACAGGCTGGCGAACTGCGCCAGCAAGGCTTCGGCATAGACCAGCGGTTGCGGCACTTGAGTGAACATCACACCCACCTCAGGCGAACTCGCACGTCACGCTGGCGTTGCCGTCGAGCGTCGCGTGGACACGCTTGAGGCTTTCACCGGTGGCCATCGCGTCGAGCAAGCGGTCGGCCACCAACGGCAGCACGTGCAGGTCGAGCAAGTGGTCGATCAAACGCGCGCCGCTGTCGCTTTGGGTGCAGCGTTCGGCGAGGTGATCGACGAGGTCTTGCGAGTAGGTGAAGTCCAGCTGACGACGGTTCAGGCGTTCGCCCAGACGACCGAGTTTGATTTCGATCAGCTCACGCAGCACCGGGCCGCCGACCGGGTAGTAAGGCACCACGCGCATCCGCGCCAGCAACGCCGGTTTGAAGTGCTTGCTGAGCACCGGGCGAATGGTTTCTTCGAGCACTTCGGCTGATGGGCGTGCGCCGTTTTCGCAGAGTTCGCTGATGCGGTCGCTGCCCAGGTTCGAGGTCATCAGGATTAGCGTGTTGCGGAAGTCGATCTCGCGTCCTTCGCCGTCGTTGGCCACGCCTTTGTCGAAGATTTGGTAGAACAGGTTCAGTACGTCCGGGTCAGCCTTCTCGACTTCATCGAGCAGCACGACCGAGTAAGGCTTCTGGCGCACGGCTTCGGTGAGCATGCCGCCCTCGCCGTAACCGACGTAGCCCGGTGGCGCACCGATCAGGCGCGAGACGGTGTGCTTCTCCTGAAACTCGGACATGTTGATGGTGGTGATGAAACGATCACCGCCGTACAGCAAGTCCGCGAGAGCCAGTGCAGTTTCGGTCTTGCCGACACCACTCGGGCCGACCAGCAGGAACACACCCACTGGCGCGTCAGGTTTGTTCAGGCCGGCAGCGGTGGCGCGCATCGAGCGGTCCAGGGCGTGAACGGCTTGTTCCTGACCACGGATGCGCGTGCGCAGGTCGGTGGCAAAGCTGGCGACCTTGGCGTTATGTTCACGGGCCAGTTGCGCCAATGGCACGCCGGTCCAGGCGCTGATGACTTCGGCGACCAGACGCGGGCACACTTCGAAGCTCACCAAACGTTCTTTGACCTGAAGCTCGGTCAGCGCTTTGTGCGTTTCGTTGAGTGCGGCTTCCAGGGTTTCGACGCTGTGCGCTTCGTCCACCGGCAGCGTTTCGATCACGGTGCCTTCGGCGTCTTCTTCAACGGTGACGATTGGCTCGACGGCTGCCGCTTCGCGTGCCTTGGCCAGTTGCTGACGCAGATCCAGCAGGCGCTCGGCCAGCTCTTTCTGTTCGGTCCACAGGGTTTCCAGCGCGACCATTTCCTCTTCGGCAGTCGCCAGGCGATCTTCCAACGCGTCCAGCGCTTCGTGATCGATCAGCAAACCGGCTTCAGCATCACGGCGCAGGGCCTGGCGCTGACGGCCACCTTCAGCCAGTTCGCCACGCAGGCGCTCAAGGCTTTCCGGGGCAGCGGCGAGGCTGATGCGCACCCGAGCGCACGCGGTGTCGAGCACGTCGACGGCTTTGTCTGGCAGCTGACGGCCTGCGAGGTAACGAGCAGACAACTCGGCTGCCGCAACCACTGCGTCATCGCGCAGGTAGATGCCGTGACTCTTCTCGTAGACCTGAGCCAGGCCACGGAGGATGGTCACCGCTTCGCTGACGGTCGGCTCGTGCAGTTGCACCGGCTGGAAACGACGGGCCAGGGCCGGGTCTTTTTCGAAGTATTTTTTGTACTCCGCCCAGGTGGTCGCGGCGATGGTGCGCAACTCGCCACGGGCCAATGCAGGCTTGAGCAGGTTGGCCGCGTCGGAACCGCCGGCATTGCCGCCCGCGCCGATCAGCGTGTGGGCTTCGTCGATGAACAGGATGATCGGTTTCGGCGAGGCTTTGACTTCGTCGATCACGCCTTTGAGGCGACGTTCGAATTCACCTTTGACGCTGGCGCCGGCTTGCAGCAAGCCCATGTCCAGCGACAGCAGTTCCACGCCTTTCAAGACTTGCGGCACTTCACCGGCGGCAATGCGCGAGGCCAGGCCTTCGACGATCGCAGTCTTACCAACGCCGGCTTCACCAACCACAATCGGGTTGTTCTTGCGGCGACGGGCGAGGATGTCGACCATCTGACGGATCGCGCCGTCGCGGCACAGCACCGGGTCGAGTTTGCCGTCGCGGGCCTGTTGAGTCAGGTTATGCGTGAAGCGCTCCAGCAGCGATTCGCCCGGCACAGAGGGTTTGCCGGTGGCCGGTTGCTCTTTCTGCGACAGGGCGAATTCTTTCAGGCGCTCGATGTTCAGCTTGGCCAGCAACGACTGGTAGCGGCTGCCCGCATAGCGCATCGGGTTGCGCAGCAGCGCGAGGATCAACGCGGCTTGCTCGACCTGGCTCTGGCCCAGTTCAAGGTTGGCCACCAGCAGCGCGTCTTGCAGCCACTGCACCAGTTCCGGGGCGAACACCGGGTTGCGCGAGGCGCTGTGCTCGACCCGCGATTGCAACGCGGCGCTCAGCTCACCGGCATCCACTTCCGCGTCTTGCAGCGCGCGTGCGAGCAAGCCTTGCGGGCGCTCCAGCAGGCCGAGCAGCAAGTCTTCGACGAGGATTTTGCTGCCGCCACGGGCGACGCAGCGCTCGGCAGAACTTTCCAGATCACGACGGGTTTCGGCGTCCAGCGCCTGGATAAGTTGTTGCAGGTCTACGTTGATCATTGGTCATCTGTCCTTAATGAATTTTGCTGCCCAGGGTCACCACGCCGTCCGCTTTTTCGCGGCCCAGCCAACTGGTCCATCCCAGGCGACAGGCGTTTTGCTCACCGATGCGCAGTTCGCGGATTTCTTCCTGGCGCAACACCAGGCGAATGTCGTAATCGAGCGGGTCACGCAGGGTGAACCGCACCAGCGCGCACAACGGCTGGTAACCGAAACCGATCGGCAGGAATTCGTGAAAGCGCTGCCAGTCGAGCTCGCGGATGTGGATGCGGAACTTGCCGCTGCGGTCGCGCACGTGTTCGCCCAGCACCAGGTCTTCGCCGAGCAGGCTGTTGGCGCGGCCGAGGCGATTGCGCTGCTCGTCGAGAATTTCCACGCGGCGCTCGATGCACTGCTCGATGGTCAGTTCGGCGTGCTTGAAGTAGTAACGCAGCACCGCTTCGATCAGCGCCGCCGAGTGCGCCCGCAAGCTGAGCAAACCGAGGTACGGCAGCAGGCGTTTCCAGTTCAGTTCCTGGGCCTTGCGGATCTCTTCGCCGCCCAGGCCGATCAAGGCAAACAGCTGCGCCGAAAACGGGTCGAGGGCGCCACTTTCGAAACTGGCGCGGTAGCGGTACTTGCGCCAGATCGGCAGCATCAGCCGTTGCAGGCGATGGTGGAACAGGTCGAGGAAGTTGCGGGTCGGGTTACCGTCTTCGCTGTCGCCCAGGGCTTGTTCACCGTAGAACGCCGGCAGCGGCGAACCGGAGCCGACCAGGCCGATCAGGTTGAAACGCAGGCGCGCGCGCATCTGTCCGTGTTCGTGGAAAAACTCCACGCGATCGACGTCGCTGCCCGGGAAACCCAGGCTCGGGTTGGCCTGGAATTCGACCTGGTCGTACAGATCGTCCTGGCTCAGGTGCGGGTGGGCCTCGCGCAGCCGGTCAACCACCAGCAGCACGGCCTGAAACAGCGAGTACTCGCGTATTCCTCGGGTCAGTCCGCTTAAAGAAGCGGCTGAAGGCCCATACGTGGTGTCCATTGGTACACCTCTCCCTGTGTGCTTTTTACCCGCAGCTCGTGGTACGAATTGAGACTGGCGTAAAGCGCGAAAAACTCGTTAAGAACCGAGGCGAAAACGAACAGATCGCCTTCGCCGATATACCCTTCCGGGTCGATGGTCAGCTCGGTGCGCAACCCGCGAACCGGCAACCCTCGGTGCAACCGGTCGACGTGTTGGTGTTTGATCGACTTGAGCCCGCCCAGCAGGCGTTTGCTGACTTTCTCAGCGTGTTGGTCGTAGTAGCGCGGCAGGTCGTAGGTTTCCAGAATCACCTTCAACGCATTGACGTCGGCCAGCGACAGGTAGTTGAGCGACATGTTGCTGATCAGCTTCCAGAGGAAGTCACGGTTCAGCGGCGGCGCGTAACTCGGGGTAGCCGGAGTGATGTTGCGGAAACTCAGGAACTCTGGCGTCTCTTCGCAGGCCTGGCTGATGTCGCCGAGCTTGAGCTTGCGCGGCAGGTTCTGGTTGGTGCACATCAGCTCGATCGACAGCGTTTCGTGGGCTTCGGTGTGGCGGATGCCGAAGCTCAAATAAGTGTCGAGGCCGTCGTGCAACAGCGACGAACGCTGGCGGATGCTGTAATGCGGACGGCTGTTGGGCACGTCGAAACTCGGGTCGTGCTCGAACGATTCGAACGGCACGTATTCCTGATAGCCGAGGCCACCGGGCTTCCATCCGGTCACGGTTTCCACCGAGAACACACCGCAGTTCTGCAGATCGAATTCGGCGGGCAGCAGCAGGTATTCGTCTTGCTTGCCATCGAGGCGGATCGGCAGTGCGTCGTGCTTGAACAGGTTCACAATCGGCGTGCAGTAGAGCTTCACGTTGTCCAGCGTCGGACGCATCCGCATGATGCCGCTCTTGCGAATGTCGAAACGCAATTCGAGACCGCGCATTTGCTTGAGCGTGTCTTCCGGCAATGCTTTGAGCATGTCCAGGCCGTTGACGTCGACGAACAGGAACTTGTCCTGGAAGGCGAAATATTCCTGCAAGTAGCGGTAGCCGCGGAAGGTGTTCAGCGGATACGGGATCAACGCTTCTTCTTCGGCAAAACCCACCGGCTGCACGCGGTCGCCGGGCATCTTGAATGCCATCGGCAGGCCGTTGACGCCATTGATGGGTTTGCCGGCGCCGTCCAGCGGGATCAGCTCGATGCCTTCCAGATTGCGTAGCAGGCTGAGGTACAGCATCTGGCTGATGTAGCGCTCGCCAGCGAAGTGCAGACGCAGACGGCTCAACTCCAGCTCGCCCAAGTGGCCGTCTGCGCTCATCTCCAGACGCAGGCTCAACAGCGAGCCGTCGCCCTTCACCGAGTAATTCAGCGCAGCCAGATCCAGCGGCAAGACTTCGGTCGGGTAGCAAGTGCGGAAGCGGCAACGCACGTCATCGACCGGCACGCTCTCGACTGGCGTATCGCGCTCGACCATCAGCGCAGGACCCGAACGCTTCAACGGATCGAACTGCAAAATGCTGAACGCCGGCAGCGGCCGCATGTAGTTGGGCCACAGCAGGTGCATCAGGGAATGGCTGAGTTCTGGCAGTTCGTCATCGAGCTTCTGGCGCAGGCGCCCGGTCAGGAACGCGAAGCCCTCAAGCAACCGCTCCACGTCCGGATCTCGCCCGGCCTGGCCAAGGAAAGGCGCCAATGCCGGGCTACGCTCGGCGAATCGACGACCTAACTGGCGAAGTGCGGTGAGTTCGCTTTGGTAGTAGTGGTTAAAGGACATGAATTAGCTGCCTGAAGATAAATTACGTCGGGAAATCAGTCGCTCGACTATTGACCGAGCGATCAGCGCCAAGAGGCTCATGCTGCTTGTAAGACCGCTATACGCCATCGCCCTGACCGGGTTTTCGGGAAGAAAATAGAAAAGAACAACGGCGACCATAAACGCTATTGCCAAGATTTTTGCAGCGAACTTCGGCAATACAAAAACAACCATATTTACGAAGATGAAGAAGTAGAACGTTAATTCGGCGGTTATGCCAATCGCGGCTCCTCTAGCGGTAAACCCACCCATATGCGACTTATAAAAAGCAACACCATAATCATGAACAAAGAAATAAAGCACACCCACCAGTAGATAAATAACAAGTCCCGCTAAAATCTTCAAAGTCATGGCGTCCACGTTTTATATTTTGCAAGAACATCCGCAGAGATCGATGTTCTAAGAAGATCAACCGAGGTAGGTTCAAAAACAGTACTCACCTCTGGGATATCCCCGCCTGCACCCCGCAACCCACCAAAACTCTTTGTGCCTGCGACCCGTCGGAAGTTTTTGGATGCCCACAACGATGCTCTGATAATGATGAAATTGTCATAGACGTTTTCACTTCCATCGTCCTTCCCACCGAGCGATCCATCTGCCCATTCCAGGCCGGTCACCCCGGTTTTTCTGACTGCAGAATCGATGTCATTCGTTTCTTGCCAATACATTCGAAATGTATCCACGGCAAAGGGTATCTGGCCCAATCCATCAGTCCAGTAAGGGTCTCCTTCCACGAGACAAAGCAAGAACCCGCTACCGCCCTCTTTTTGCTTCTTCCAATCACCAGGCATGTTTCGGTAATACATAAGCGACTCGCGATCGACAATGGCGAAATCGATGATCGATTGCCAGGTGTGTTGTTTGTAGGCGCCAAATGCTTCAGACCCCTCGACGCTACTTTCCGGATTGACCCATACCCGCTCACGATAGGAATCAGCCAACGGCTCAAACCACTGGATCGCCTCTGCATAGAGCGTTTCGGCCTTTATGATTCGAAAGGGTTTATCTCCATCGTCCGGTCGCACCGCAAACAAAGGCACACCATTCGAGCGCGTTATCAACCAGACTTCCGGAAGATTCAAATTCTCCGGATCTGTATCGTCGCTGGCAGTAGTTTTGTTATCGAGCCTTAACGCTGTACCGCCATCTTCGGTAACAAAGGTGTAAGGAACGCCGTCAACTTCAACAATTGTTTCCAAGACCTTACTCCGACGTTACTAAGATGGTGACAGCTTCAGGCTTCAGGCCAGATGAAAAACATTCGGACATTCCAGATAACGCCGTGCCCACTTTTTCAATTCCGCTTTCGGAAACAATTCGGTAGTTCAGCCCCTCGACCGTTTTTCCGCTGGCTGTTTTAAAAGCAAAAACCCGATTGAATATCCCGGGAATAATCACTGGCAACGGCGCCACAAACGGCACCGGCGAATGCGAATTCCCGATAATCACCGTCCCCGACCCGGCCGTAACCTTGTTGCCATGAGTCCCAACGGAATCCACCGTGGCCGCCGGTTTGCCGTTAATCAAAACCGTCGTCGCCAACCCGCCCGACATCGCACCACCACACGCCGAGGCATCGCCTTGGCGGGCGGCCGCGAGGCCGTCGAAGAAGACGTCGCCGGAACCGGCGGCGATCGGGTTGGTGCCGTGGCCGGGGAGCGGGCAAGCGGTGGGGTCGGATACGCGGGCTGCGGGTTTGCCGGACATACGAATCTCCTTAGTTGACCTTGACTTGACCGCTGCCATCCAGGCGCGCGGCGAAACTGACCTGGCGCTTGAAACCATCAACTTCCAGCAAGCCTTCGATGCTGAAGGACAGGCGAAGCTGATCGTGATCACGCGGCAGGGAGATGACACGCACATTGCTCAGGCGTGGCTCGTAGGCTTCGATGAAATTTTCGATGGCCAGACGGGCCTGACTCAGGGAGTCATGCAGGCTCAGACGCATGTCATTGAGATCGGGTAGCCCGTAATCGGACAGCGTTTGCACGCTGCCCGCACGGGTGCTGAGCATCTTGGCCAGATGGGCAGCCACGGACGCCATGGCGGAGACCTCGCGGCTCCAGCCGACGCGTTTGTCCGCGTCGCCACCCAGGCGTTCGAAAAGGCTGCCGTATCCAGTCATGACTCAGGCTCCTCTTACTCTTTGTCCAGCTTGCCAACCAGCGACAGGGTGAAATCGGCACCCATGTACTTGAAGTGCGGACGCACGTTCAGGCTGACGCGGTACCAGCCAGGCTCGCCTTCGACATCGCTGACGATGATCTGGGCAGCGCGCAGTGGACGACGGCCACGCACTTCGGCGCTTGGGTTTTCCTGGTCGGCCACGTACTGGCGGATCCACTTGTTCAGTTCCAGCTCGAGGTCGGTGCGTTCTTTCCACGAACCGAGTTGCTCGCGCTGCAGCACTTTCAAGTAGTGAGCCAGGCGGTTGACGATCATCATGTACGGCAGTTGGGTGCCGAGCTTGTAGTTCAGCTCTGCCGCCTTGCCTTCTGCGCTGATGCCGAAGAACTTCGGCTTCTGCACCGAGCTCGCGGAGAAGAACGCCGCGTTGTCGGAGCCTTTGCGCATGGTCAGGGAGATGAAGCCTTCCTCGGCCAGTTCGTATTCACGACGGTCGCTAACCAGAACTTCCGTAGGAATCTTGGTTTCGATTTCGCCCATGCTTTCGAAGTGGTGCAACGGCAGGTCTTCAACCGCGCCACCGCTCTGCGGGCCGATGATGTTCGGGCACCAGCGGAATTTGGCGAAACTGTCGGTCAGCTTGGTGCCGAACGCGTAGGCGGTGTTGCCCCACAGGTAGTGCTCGTGGCTGTTGGCGACGGTTTCTTTGTACACGAACGATTTGACCGGGTTTTCTTCCGGGTCGTACGGGTTGCGCAGCAGGAAACGTGGCACGGTCAGGCCAACGTAACGGGAGTCTTCCGACTGGCGGAAGCTCTGCCATTTGGCGAATTGCGGGCCTTCGAAGTGATCTTTCAGATCCTTCAGGTCCGGCAGGCCGGTGAAGCTTTCCAGGCCGAAGAATTTCGGGCCGGCAGCCGCAATGAACGGTGCGTGCGACATGCAGGCAACGCTGGACACGTACTGCATCAGTTTCACGTCCGGCGAGCTTGGGGACATGAAGTAGTTGGCGATGATCGCGCCCACAGGCTGACCACCGAACTGGCCGTATTCAGCGGTGTAGATGTGCTTGTACAGACCCGATTGCATGACTTCCGGCGAATCGTCGAAATCGTCCAGCAGGTCTTCTTTGGAGACGTTGAGGATTTCAATCTTGATGTTTTCGCGGAAGTTGGTGCGGTCGACCAGCAACTGCAGGCCACGCCACGACGATTCCAGGGACTGGAAGTCAGGGTGGTGCAGGATTTCGTCCATCTGGCGGCTGAGCTTGGCATCGATCTCGGCGATCATGCGGTCAACCATGGCCTTCTTGACCGGCTCACCGTTGTTCTGCGGCTTGAGCAGCTCTTCGATGAAGGCCGACACACCGCGCTTGGCGATGTCGTAGGCTTCGTCGTCCGGCGTCAGGCGGGTTTCGGCGATGATGCTGTCGAGAATGCTGTATTCGCCGTTCTCTTTGCTCTTTTGCTGTGCTGCGCTAGTGCTCATTGTCTTGGCTTCCTTGGCTGATAGAGACTCAGGCGTCCTGGGCTGCGGCGTTCAGGCCCAGCTCACCCAGTACGCGACCGCGGGATTCGTCGTCGGCGAGAACGCCTTCGATGGCTTTGCGGAACGCAGGCGCGTTACCCAGTGGGCCTTTGAGGGCCACCAGCGCGTCGCGCAGTTCCATCAGTTTTTTCAGCTCAGGCACTTGCTCGACCAGCGAGGCCGGGTTGAAGTCCTTCATCGAGTTGACGCGCAGTTTCACGGCCAGTTCTTCAGTGTCACCTTCTTCCTGAAGACGGTTCGGCACGCTCAGTGTCAGGCTCAGCTCTTGCTTGGCCAGCACTTCGTCAAACGTCATCTTGTCGATACTGATCGGCTTGCGATCTTCGACTTTGCGTTCGTCCTTGCGGTGGGTGTAGTCACCGATTGCCAGTAGTTTCAACGGCAGTTCGATCTCTTCCTGTGCACCACCGGTGGCAGGTTTGAAAGTGACGTTGATGCGTTCCTTGGGGGCTACCGAGCCTTCTTTGGCCATGGCTTTTCTCCTTGCGGTTGTGGCCCTGGGGCCTATTCGAGTACCACTTCGAGATCGAGGTGGCACAGCCTGCGATAAATCTCTTCCTTGCGTTCACGTACGGCATGGTTCTGCGGCAACAACTCGCAGCAGCTATGCAGTAAATGCAGCACTTCCAGCGCAAGATCGGGCTCCCAGGCGTTCAGGCCTGAGTCCTGTAATGTTTGGTCGAGGGTTTCGAGTTGGGTCTTGGCCAGTTCGTATTTCTTGGCCATGAAGCACAGCCGCGCGAGGGCGAACTGCCAGAAGAACCGCACGCGTCCACCGTGGGCGCTTTGCAGGCCCTGCTTGAGGATCTGCACGGCGGCCTTGAGGCCGTCCTTGCGCAGGATCGGCAGGACTTCTTCGAGGGCCACTTCCCAGGCGGGCTGGGAGTCGGCGACTTCGACCTTGCGCGGCGCACTGGCGCTTTGCAGGTGCGGCATGACGTTGGCGCTGATCCAGGCGCGGGTGGCCGGATCGGCGAACGGCGCGCCGTCGTGGAAACGCAATTCGACGATGCCGGGCAGGCGCTGAATCAAAAGCGCGAAGTGGATTTCCACTTCGCGCATTGCCATCTCGGCGTTCAGGCCCTGGAGGCATTCCCAGACCATTCGCTGGCCATCGAACCAGAACGGCGCCTTCGCCAGGCTCGCCTCCAGCTCCACCAGCAGGTCGGCGTATTTGGCTTGATCGTAGCGGTCCTGATAGGCCTTGAGCTTGTCGGCGGGCAAACCGCGCAGCACGGTGATTTGCTCGGCGTTGCGCTCAGGCACCGCGTCGATGGGCAGCCACAGCAGCGTGCGATTGAGGCGCAGAGCGCGCAGGTCAGTGGCTTTCTGCTTGAGCCACCAGGCACACAACGGACGGGCGCTTTCCTGCTGGGCGCGCAGGGCCTTGTGAGCTTCTTTTTCGTTGTCGATCGGTGCGCCGGGGGTAAACAACTGCGTGGCAGCCTGCTTGACCTGGGCTACCGCGGCACCCACCACGCCGGGCTCCGGCTGGTTGTCGGCGGCGCGCTGCACCATGTTTTTCAGGCGACGGGAGATCGGCAGCAGCAGCGGCGCATCGTCGCCCAAATGCTCGGTGCAGGCGGCATCAAGGCCTTCGAGGTGTTCGACCAGCCGCCGGAACATCGGCAACTGCTCCTTGATCGCGACGTTTTCGGTCAGCACCTGCTCGAGACGCGGCACCAGCCAACTGATCGCAGCGGAGCGGGTACGAGCCTTGCTCGGGTGAACGTCGGCCCAGTGGTTTTCGCACAAGTGGTGCAGCAAACCGAGGCCGGCCAGCAGGCCCTGGAACGATTCGCGCTGGTACAAGGCCCAGGTCAGCCAGGCGCCGACCCGCAAATCCTTGGACTGGGTGCGCAGCAGGTTTTCGCTGTTTTCGCGGATTTTCAGCCAGTCGATCTGACCGCTTTCGTGCATGGACGAGGCTTTCGCCAGCTCGCTTTCCAATGCCTCATATTCGCTTGAAAAGCGAACGTCCTCGCCCGCGAAATTCTCTTTGGAAACAGAGGCTTTTGCGAGATCAAGGTAATGAGCAGAAAGTTTGCTTGAGTAGGACATCCATGGCCTTTATTTAGGATTACGGTCGAACGCCAATTGCAGTTGCAGCGGCGCGGGACAGTATCAAAGAGCTGCGATGAATCTCATCCAATTGAGTTCGTGCTCTTTCAAGTGCGCGCATCGTAATCACAATGATGGCCACTAGCAAGCATCCGATTAAACAATAAGACGAAGTGTTGTTTATTGCGTGTAGGAGTTTTCCCTATATGTGTAAGGGGATTCCCTGATGTCGCATTAATAATCACCTCCTCACCTGATCACCCTGAAACCATCGACCTAGAGCCACCCGTAAAATTCGACAGAGATAATGAGCTTCACCCCCAGCGACAGCTGCGCAGCATGCCAATAATTTCCAAGCATGAATGTAGGAAACCTCCGAAATGTTTCCGAAATTCTAAAAAAACATAATCCGACAATTGAGATATAAAAAAGTGCCATCACGTTGATGGCACTTCCATTTGAATAAATACTCAACTTCGGCAATACACCTTGTGGTTGCATGAACTTCGCTGACACTGACGCAACATTCTGACATCCAGAAAGATCTCACCGAGTTTCAGGCCCGGTCTTACATACCGCTTTGCCTAGCCTTGTTAGCGTGCAGAACATCATCGCGCGCTCAGGCCAAGTCATGGCTGCACGCCGCGATCACTTCTCTGCGCTCAAGGACGAGCGACTACGAAGCAAAAGGATCAGCGCATGTTCGCACCGGCTAATGCCCCTCACTTCACCCTTGTGATCCCGACGGTTCACAACGACTTCAAAGTACTGGCCTTCGAAGGCACTGAAACCATCAGCGCCTTGTACTCGATTCACGTCGATCTGGTCAGCGAATACCCCGACTTCGATCTGAAAATCCTGGTCAACCAACCTGCATTTCTACAATTCGGCTTCAAAGGCGAGGGCATTCATGGCCATATCGCAGGGGTGTCCGCTGGTGAGGTCGGTAAACGCCTGACCCGCTATCGCGTGAACCTTGTACCGGCCCTGCACTACTTGCAGTTCAGCCACGATCAGCGGATTTTCCAGCGCCAGACGGTGCCGCAAATCATCGCCCGGGTATTCAAAGGCCTTGGCATTCAGGCCGACGCTTATACCTTCCACACCAGAACGAGTGCCGAGCGCGAATATTGCACCCAATACGGGGAAAGTAATTTTGAGTTCGTGCAGCGGCTTTGCGCCGAGGACGGCATTGCCTGGCATCACAGACACTCTCCCGAAGGTCATGTGCTGGTGTTCACCGATGACCAAGCGTTCTTCCTTGAGTTGGGTGAAACGCCTTATCAGCAGGGCTCGGGCATGGTGGCGGAGCATCCGGTTGTCAGCCGGCTTTCCATGGGTTTCAACACCCGCCCCAGCATAGTCACCCGCCGTGACTACGATCTGAAACGCCCGAATGCTCTGCTGGAAAGTCGCTTCACCGCCGAGTTCAGCCCCAAGCTGGAAGACTATGGCTACCCGCTGCCATTGGAGAGCGAAAAGCGCGGAAAACAGCTCGCCCGGCAGGCACTGGAACGACACCGAGCCGATTACCAATTGGCGGAGGGCGAAAGCGATCAGCCGTTCCTGCGCAACGGCTACCTTTTCAGACTGACGGATCACCCACGCGCAACGTACAACGATTTATGGCTTCTACTCAGCGTTACCCACTCAGGGAAACAGCCTCAGGTGCTTGAAGAGTCAATCACCAGCGATACCGCACCTGAGGACGGTTTTACCCAGGGCTACCGCAACAGCTTTAGCGCAATTCCATGGGACGTGTTCTATCGGCCACCGCTGCCTGCACAAAGACGTGTGCTGGTCTGTCAGACCGCCCGCGTGACCGGGCCGGCTGGCGAAGAGATCTACTGCGATGAGTACGGCCGCGTCAAAGTCGAATTCCACTGGGACAGGGCCGAACGCAACAGCGAAAGGAGCAGTTGCTGGCTGCGGGTGGCTTCCAATTGGGCGGGGGATCATTTCGGCGCGGTGACCATTCCACGCGTTGGCATGGAAGTCCTCGTCACCTATCTCGAAGGCAATCCTGATAACCCGTTGATAACCGGCTGCCTGATCAACAAGGTCATGCCAGCGCCCTACCCCTTACCCGAGAACAAAACCAGAACCGTGTTGCGTAGCCACAGTTCTCCGCACACCGGTGGTTACAACGAACTGTCGATTGAAGACCGCGCCGGGCAGGAATTGATCTACCTGCGTGCCCAGCGGGATATGGAGCAGAAGGTCGAACACGACAGCCGATTGGAAGTGGGCAACGAGCGTCGGGAAACCATCAAGGGAAATAGCATTTCGGTGCTCGGCGCTGAAGAACATCGAACGGTTACGGCTGATCGCAAGGTTCAACTCAAGGCCAGCGATTATTTGCAGGTTTCCGGGAGCAGCCATACCCGGATTGGTGAAGCGCTGGGGGTTGAGGCTGGCGAGCATGTTCATATCAAGGCCGGGGCCAGTCTGGTGCTGGATGCCGGCGCCAGCATTACGTTGAAGGCGGGCGGTCACCATATCGTGATTGATGCTGACGGGGTTTTCAGCAGTAGCGCGATTGAGGTGGGTGGTTCACCGGTGGCAGGGATGGCAGCGCATGCGTTGTTGCCGGGGACAGTGGCGGGGTTGTTGGCGCCTGTTGTGCCTGAGCCACCTCCGTTGGAAGAGAACGAATCGGATGAGCTGGAAGAAGAAGAGGAGGAAGTCGAAGAGGAAGGGACTACTTTGCGGATCGGGGTGTTCTTCGATGGGACTGGGAATAACCGATCCAACAGTGAGATGGTTGCCGGGTGTTATGCGCGGGATGTGAATCTGGTTGAGGAAGCTGAGGATATTCGGCAGTTTTGCCGGACGCACGGGTACGACGGTCAAGGGAATACGCCGGATACCAGCTATGGAAATGACACGAGTAATGTGGCGAAGCTGTATGACCTCTACACCGATGACCGAAATCGGCAATTGGCTGCTGAGGAAACCATCGGCTACATTCCGGTTTATCTGGAAGGCATTGGTACCAGCAGTGGCGAAGGGGATTCACGTTTTTCACTAGCAACCGGCGTCGGTGCACACGGTGTATCAGCGCGGGTTGCGCAGAGTCCAGCGCTTATCCTTGAAAGTATCGAGCGCTTCAAGAGATCTAATCCTGATCGAAAGGTTGAACGTGTCGAGTTCGATATCTTCGGTTTCAGTCGAGGGGCCGCAGCTGCACGGCATTTTGCCAATGAAGTACAGAAAGGAGAGAAGAGTCCATTGGCAGCGCTACTACCAGCCAATGCGACGTTGTTTACCGAGGATTTTTCCTGGCGCACCAACACCGATGTCTCCATCAACTTTATAGGCATCTTCGACACCGCTGCCGCAGTAGCCAGCGTGGTCGACGGTGACTTTAGCGTCCACGACGCCAACAACCCCGGCGTCGATTTGTACCTTGCACCAGATATCGCAAAAAAAGTCGTGCATCTGGTGGCGCGGGACGAGCGACGCCATAACTTCTCACTCAACAGTGCTGGCGCTGCGGATATCGAGCTGCCCGGCGTCCACTCCGACTTGGGTGGAGGGTATATACCAAACTTCATTGAACGAGTTCTGCTTAGCAAGCCGCGCTGCAGCCGCGACATGGAACTTCACGTGCCTTCCACAGCGTCACCCGCCTATCGTTGGGCTGAGCAAGAGCTAGGTCGCCTTCAGGATCAACTTAACCTGTATGGGCTTGCACTGGAGGTGCAGACCTGGGACGTGCAGGTAATCAACAACGCAAAAGGCGACAGATCCAAGTCGAAAAATGTGTATGCAGCAGTGCGCAGCCAGCGAACTGTGCGCAACGATCTGGCGTTGGTTTACTTGCGAATCATGCGCGAGTTGGGGGCCAGGCACGACGTCCCGTTCAAGGTTATTGACGAAGAGGATCAAACGTACGCATTACCGACAGAGCTGAAATCGATTGCCGAAAAACTGATGGCTTACGTGTTAGGCGCCACTCGCCGCACGAACCTTAGCCTCGACGAAGAGGAATTGCTCAGTCGCCGTTACATCCATCTGTCTGCCAACTGGAATGCTGCCAAAGGCTGGAACAACAGTGATCTGAACATCGTGTTTATTAATCGGCCTGCCGAAAACAATAAGCGCGTTGTGCATTCCGATGCGTAGGCGCTCATACATGTTCAAGACCGGCAGTGCGCTGCTATTCGCGCTATTAGGAGGATGTGCCTCTTACGAAAGCAGATCATTACCTTACGACGCGTGGAGCCTCGATTTTTTTAACCCCGACTATATGGAGGTCTGGATTGAAACCGCTGACGTCGTGGACATCAATGACCATGTGTTCTGGGGTGCCGGTAGCGGAATCCCATCGACTGGCTATCCCCGGGGGCTAAGTAAAGGCATACCAGCTGTCTTCAAGGGCGATGCTAAAGGCTGGTTTGAGGATCCAACAGGAAAGGGGCGATATGTAAGGGGGGCTAACCTGCCTCGTTTGGTCTATGTGCGCTGGCAGTCCATGGCAGAACCGCAAACCTACAGGGCTTTCATCGAGATCCCCCAATCTGCGCGGGACACCATGCTCAAGGGTGAAAAAGCTTATTGCGGTGCGGTAGGCAAATGGAAAACCGATTACCGAAAGTTTTTGACTATCGGCTTGGCGCCAGGAGGAATCGCCAAGGTGTGGTTGGGTGGGCCCTGTCTTAAATCGACCGAAGTCACCAGAGTCCAAGGCACGATCAGTCCCAAAGGCCCTTACGGGGGCACGTCCAACGGAAAGCATCGACCGCTTTCAGAAGAGTCCAAAGCCTATATCGACAAGTTCGGCATTCCATTCGGAAGCTGGTAAGGAGAGGAAATCAAATGGATTTAAGAACATCATTTTTCGTAGCGCTTTTGTGGCTGCCTGTTGCTAACGCCGCAGAGCCCCGCCCACTAGAGGGGGATTATTACTTGTACGGCGCCATGGAAATGGCCGCCAGGCTGGTTCTTAAAAAGGACGGATCTTTTGCAGCAGCCGCTGCGTACGGGAGTGCCAACGGTGCTGCGAAGGGAACGTGGAGTATCGAGAGCAATACGCTGACGCTCACAAGTGAAGCTGACCCTCACGCAGCTAAAAAGCTAGCTTTCGAAATGCCCAGAACAAGGAACCTGGCTGAATTGGAGGAGAGTTATCGAATCCAACACGGCAATTACGACGAGATCGATAACGACACGGCTAACTACGCCCAGACTCACTACATTTTGCAGATGCAGTACGACCGGCACCCAAAACCCCCAGCCATCGACCCCGTGTACCTTTATTTCGAGTTTTCCGAAGGCCCCGGGAGCCAGCAGTTATTGGAGTCAAATGAAACAACGGACCTGTGGCTGCCTTACGACCCAGAAAGAACGCTAACAAAAATCGGCTTCGGAACCTCCCGCAATTCCGGCCCAACTCAATGGTTCGATGTTTCGCCGGATAGCCGCTGGTTCGGTATTGGCTGGAAAAAAGAGAAAACCCAGCCAATCGCGTTCAGCCCGCGTAAAGAAAAGGGACTGGCCGAAATTCAACGTGATCTGAACGATGACGAACAAGGTCGCATTCTGAAGAATTACCTCATCACGGTTTATCACTTCGATCCAATCAGCACGCCAGCCATAACGCCTGTCGATGTGTACTGGAGGTTTCAGGACGGCTCTACCGAGGAACAGGTCTGGGTGGACTCGAAGCAAGAGAGGTTATCCCTGCCCTACTCTCCCACGAGGACCTTGGAGAAGATCGGCTTGCGCACTCAAGGCTCAAAGGATGAAATCGAGTGGCTTGATACGCTGCCTGATATGAGATGGATGCGTGTGGATTGGAAGGATTACGCCGTGCCCGCCAATGGTGAGTTGTCCCTTCTGTTTCAGGACCTGCGTCTCGCCATCGAGCCTGATTGCCTCGCGGTAGATTTTGGCAACGGCAAAGAGTGCTTTCGCCGTCGTTAACATTCTCGGTCTGGTGAAGATTTTCAGGATGTTCAGGTGTTGCTTCTCTGCGACTTAAACACCGCTCGACACCGCCTGTTTAAAACGCCTCAAGGTTACGTCCTGCAAGCTACAACACCTTGCGCCGTTGCCTACGGCTACGCCAGAATCCGCCGGCTTGTGCGCCTTTTGGCCGGCCGGTAACTTGATTCCTGTCACTGATCGTCAGTGGACGGGTTTAGTCGCCCGCTGGTAATTGAAGTTGCACAAGCTTCTGTCAGGCAAGTGTTTCCTACCTGCTTTTGATGGTGGCTGTGCGTAGGGCACCTTCGGGTGCGCCGGCTTCTTCAATTCCCCGGTCCGACTAACCTGCGCACAGCTGCCACCCCTTCGTTTAGTCGGCGAAGTGTTGTCAGCATCACTCCAGGAATTGAAATCATGTTCAAGGTCACACCGAACCCACCGGATACCGATCCGATCTCCCCCTACGAATGCCCTGATTCAAACAAACTCAACGATGACGTGGGACGCATCCGCGACCATCACTTCCCGCCAGCGGAACCAAAACAACCGAAACGCAGCGGCCAGCTCTTCAGCGTCTGCCCCGGCATCAACACTGAAGCACTCCTCGCCAATGCCTCGGAAGATTTGCTGTCCATCAGTGCCATCGCCGCCGACCTCGCGGACGATGTGGACGGCTCACGTCGTTCCGTAGCCCTGGCGCTCAGCCGAATGGCCGACGGCGTGCATTTATTGGTGGAGCGAGCGCTGGATCATCTCGACGAGCCGGAAATGGCGGCGATTCTCGCCAGGAAACACAGCCGGGCCAGCTAATCCGCCACCCACAAAAAAATGGGCACCCAACCAAGTTGGCGTGCCCATTTTTTATTCCGCTCCCGCGTTACGCGGGAAGTCGGTAGGTGTTACGGATTAACGCTATCTTTCAACGACTTGCCTGGCTTGAACGCAACAGTGTTGCTGGCCTTGATTTTGACAGGCTCACCGGTTTGCGGGTTTTTGCCGGTGCGGGCACCGCGGTGGCGTTGCAGGAAGGTACCGAAGCCCACCAGCGTGACGCTGTCTTTGCGGTGCAGAGCGCCGGTGATTTCTTCGAGAACGGCGTTGAGAACGCGGTTGGCCTGCTCTTTGGTGAGGTCTGCTTTTTCAGCGATTGCAGCGGCGAGTTCTGGTTTACGCATTAGTGAAGCCCCTTTGACGGTTTTTTGTTGTTATGTCCGTGCTGTTCTCGTTGGAACAGCGCCCAAGGCGCCGCAGATGCTCTACTCTGCGGCAGACGGGAGTGAGAATGGCACGCACGGAAGAGCCGCGCCAGTCTCGGCGCGACCTTTGTAGGGGCAAAAGCGGGGTGATTCCGACAGAACGACCGGTATTTACGCCAGCAGTGCCGGAAGCTCTTTGTTGAGGGCCAGTTTTTCCATCACCGCCGCGCCTGTCAGGGCATAACCGAGCAGTTTTCCGCTGGCATCGCGGCACAATGCTTTGATGTCCGCGCCCTGCCCTTCGACGGTCCAGACACCCTCAGCGCCCCGTGGTGGCGGCGAAACTACCAGTGGGCAGACCGGGGTTTTCACGGTGATCGGCATCGGGCCGTAACTCACCGCCGTAGGGTTTCCGGCAAGGGTCTGAGCCAGCGCTCTCGCACAGCTCATGAGGGGCATGACGTACAAGAGATTCAGCCCATCGACCTCGGCGCAGTCGCCCAGCGCGTAGATATTGGCATGGGAGGTTTTCAGGTGACGGTCCACCACCACGCCGCGATTGACCTGCACACCAGCGGCAGCCGCCAGATCGATACGGGGACGCAGGCCAATGGCCGAGACCACCACGTCGCAAGGAATCACCTGACCATCGGACAGATGCGCCTCCAGACCGTCCGCAACGCGTTGCAAGCGGTTGAGCACCGGCCCAAGGTGGAAACGCGCGCCCAAGCTTTCCAGCCCGGCCTGAACCGCAGCGGCAGCCGCCGGGTGCAGCAGGGTCGGCATGACTTGCTCGCACGGTGCAACCAGTTGCACCTCGTAGCCGCCGACGATCAAGTCATTGGCGAACTCGCAACCGATCAGGCCGGCACCGAGCAGCAACACCCGGCGCTTGCCAGCGGCTGCGGCACGAAAGCGGGCGTAATCTTCCAGGTCGTTGATCGGGAAAACCGCGTCCGCTGCGTAGCCTTCGATGGGCACCCGCACGGTTTCCGCCCCCCAGGCCAGGATCAGGTCGCGATAAATCACCGTCTCCTCACCAATCCACAGGCGTTTGTGGCCCGGATCGATGCCGCTGATACGCGTGTGCGTACGCACTTCGGCCTTCAATTGCTCGGCCATGGCGCCCGGCTCGGCCATGCTCAGGCCATCGGCGTCCTTGTTCTTGCCGAAACCGGTGGAGAGCATCGGCTTGGAGTAGGAGCGTCCGTCATCGGCAGTAATCAACAGCAGCGGGGTTTCGCCATCGAGCTTGCGAAACTCGCGGGCCAGGTTATAGCCAGCCAGCCCGGTGCCGACGATCACGACAGGTGCGTTCATTCCTTACTCCTCTGATGTCTTCTTAGTTGATTTCGATCATTTCGAAATCCATCTTGCCGACGCCGCAGTCCGGGCACAGCCAGTCTTCCGGTACGTCTTGCCACAGCGTGCCCGGCGCAATGCCGTCGTCCGGCCAGCCGTCGGCTTCGTTATAGATCAGGCCGCAGACCACACATTGCCACTTTTTCATTCAGGTATTTCCTCAGGATTCAGGCTTGTTGCCGGCGCGAACGGTCGATAGATGGAGCGATGCCGTCCGGCTCAGGGGCGTTTTGTACTGATCGGGCCCGGCAGATGCAAGCCTGTTCGGCGCAACGGCGGCCCGGATCAATCAAAATCGCTGGCTGCCATGGTAAGCTCGCCGCCTCATTTGCTGCCAATAATGACTCACTGTGCCGCACTCAAAATCCCCCTCCGCAACCCCGCTGTGGCTCCCTCAAAGCCAACTGACGCCCCTCCCCGACACGTCTACCCTTGACTGGCTGTTCGACGAAGGTTCCCTGACCCGACGCCTGATCCGTTTGTCGAATGACGGTTTCAGCGTCACGCCGCTGTTTGAAGGCTGGCAACCGCTGCGCGCCGACGAATGTGCCGCGCTGGACCTGGACGAAGGCAGTGAAGGCTGGGTGCGCGAGGTGTATCTGCGCGGTCACGGCGAAGCCTGGGTGTTTGCCCGCAGCGTGGCGGCGCGCAGCGCCTTGCAGGGCGACGGCTTGCACATGGATGAATTGGGCAGCCGTTCCTTGGGCGAATTGCTGTTTTGCGATCATGCGTTTCAGCGTCGCGCCATCGAGGTTTGTCACTATCCTCAGGAATGGCTGCCGCTGGCGTCCCGGGCCCCTGAATTGTGGGGCCGTCGCTCACGTTTCGACCGTGGCGCCTTGAGCGTACTCGTGGCCGAGATCTTCTTGCCGACCTTGTGGCTCGCCACCCGCGCCCACCCGGAGAACTGCTGATGTACCAGAGCCTGCTCAAGTCCCTGAATCGCTTGAATCCACGGGCCTGGGATTTCATTCAGCTGACCCGCATGGACAAGCCGATCGGCATTTACCTGCTGCTGTGGCCGACGCTGTGGGCGCTGTGGATTGCCGGCAAAGGTTCGCCGTCCCTGGCCAACATCGTGATTTTCGTGCTTGGCGTGGTGCTGACCCGCGCCGGCGGCTGCGTGATCAACGACTGGGCGGACCGCAAGGTCGACGGCCACGTGAAACGCACCGAACAGCGCCCGTTGGTCAGCGGCAAGATCAGTTCCAAAGAAGCCTTGGTGTTCTTCGCGTTGCTGATGGGCGTGAGTTTCCTGCTGGTGCTGTGCACCAATGCGGCCACGGTCTGGCTGTCGTTCGGCGGTCTGGCGCTGGCCTTCAGCTACCCGTTCATGAAGCGCTACACCTACTACCCGCAAGTGGTGCTGGGTGCGGCGTTCTCCTGGGGCATGCCGATGGCGTTCACCGCCGAGACGGGTGAATTGCCGGCCGCCGCATGGTTGCTGTGGATCGCCAACCTGCTGTGGACCGTGGGCTACGACACTTACTACGCAATGACTGACCGCGACGATGACTTGAAGATCGGCGTGAAATCCACGGCGATCCTGTTTGGTGATGCGGACCGGGCGATCATTCTGACCTTGCAAGGGTTGGCGCTGGGTTGCCTGCTGCTGGCCGGGTCGAAATTCGAGCTCGGTGGCTGGTTCCACCTCGGGCTACTGGCGGCGGCGGGCTGTTTTGCGTGGGAGTTCTGGTACACCCGCGGCAAGGACCGGATGCGTTGCTTCAAGGCGTTTTTGCACAACCACTGGGCCGGGTTGGCGATTTTTGTGGGGATTGTGCTGGATTACGCAACTCGCTGAGTAGCCCAGCCGCTGCCGACCTTATGTTTCGGCAGCGGCTATTGGCTTTGATCAATTACTTCTGCGACTCGTGCATGACGTGCCAGACATCCTTCATATTGTCGCCCACCATGTCACCGGGTTTTTTGTCCTTCACGAACGTATAAAGCGGTTTACCGTCGTAGGCATACTGACTCGTGCCGTCATCACGCTTGATGACACTCCATTTGCCCTCAGCCTTGGCACCCGCCGGGGCCATCATCGGTGGCCAGTTTTTGGCGCATTCGTCATTACACATCGACTTGCCGCCGCTGTCCTTGTCAAACGTGTACAGGGTCATGCCCTTGTGGTCGACCATCATCCCGTCTTTCATCATCGCCGGGTCGGCGGCGAAGGCCATGGTCGGCAGCGTTAACGCTGCAGTCACCAGCAGTGCCTTCCAGGTTTGAGCAATGTGCTTCATGGAAACCTTCCTTTTGTGGTTGTCAGGATTCGGACTTAGAGCTTAGTTCAGGATCATGACAATCGCAGGGCGACTAAAATACTGTCACACGACTGCAATAATTCCGTTATCTAATGCGGCGCAAGACAGTTAAATGACAAGAGGATTAATGGCATGGTTGGCAGGAGCATTCTGATCGTCGACGACGAAGCGCCCATTCGCGAAATGATCGCCGTTGCGTTGGAAATGGCCGGCTATGACTGCCTGGAGGCTGAGAACTCCCAGCAGGCCCACGCCATCATCGTCGACCGCAAGCCGGACCTGATCCTGCTCGACTGGATGTTGCCTGGCACGTCCGGCATCGAGCTGGCCCGGCGCCTCAAGCGTGATGAGCTGACCGGGGACATCCCGATCATCATGCTCACCGCCAAGGGCGAAGAGGACAACAAGATCCAGGGTCTGGAAGTCGGCGCCGACGATTACATCACCAAGCCGTTTTCCCCCCGCGAGCTGGTGGCGCGCCTCAAAGCCGTGCTGCGCCGTGCCGGCCCTACCGACGGCGAGGCGCCGATTGAAGTCGGCGGCCTGCTGCTGGACCCGATCAGCCACCGCGTGACCATCGACGGCAAACCCGCCGAGATGGGCCCGACCGAATACCGCCTGCTGCAGTTCTTCATGACTCACCAGGAACGGGCCTACACCCGTGGCCAGTTGCTGGATCAGGTCTGGGGCGGCAACGTGTATGTCGAAGAGCGTACCGTCGACGTGCACATCCGTCGTCTGCGCAAAGCCCTCGGTGATGCCTATGAAAGTCTGGTACAAACCGTGCGCGGCACCGGTTACCGCTTTTCGACCAAAGCCTGACCAAGACCTTTACCGCCCGACAAGCTGACAAGGACGCGTGTTCAATTGAACCAGAACTGGCATGGCACCCTGATTCGCCACATGTTGTTGCTGGTGACCGGCTGTCTGGTGATCGGCCTGATTACCGGCTACTACGGCTGGAGCCTCGCCGCGGGCCTGGGCCTTTACCTGGCCTGGACCCTCAAGCAATTGCTGCGGCTGCACGAGTGGTTGCGACTGCACAAACCCGACGAAGCACCACCCGACGGCTATGGCCTGTGGGGCGAAGTGTTCGACAGCATCTACCACCTGCAACGTCGCGACCAACGCGTGCGCGGACGCCTGCAAGCAGTGATCGATCGGGTCCAGGAATCCACTGCCGCCCTGAAAGATGCCGTCATCATGCTCGACAGCGACGGCAACCTTGAATGGTGGAACCGCGCCGCCGAAACCTTGCTCGGCCTCAAGACCCCGCAAGACAGCGGCCAACCGGTGACCAACCTGGTGCGCCATCCGCGCTTCAAGGAATATTTCGAGCAGGACAGCTACGCCGAGCCCCTGGAAATCCCCTCGCCGATCAACGATCGCCTGCGCATTCAGCTGTACATCACTCGCTACGGCAACAACGAACACCTGATGCTGGTGCGCGACGTGACGCGCATCCATCAGCTGGAACAGATGCGCAAAGACTTCATTGCCAACGTCTCCCATGAGTTGCGCACACCGCTGACGGTGATCTGCGGCTACCTGGAAACCCTGCTCGACAACGTCGAGGAAGTGAACCCGCGCTGGACCCGTGCCTTGCAGCAAATGCAGCAGCAAGGCGGGCGCATGCAGACCCTGCTCAACGATTTGCTGTTGCTGGCCAAACTGGAAGCCACCGATTACCCCTCGGACAATCAGCCCGTGGCCATCGACGGCCTGCTGCAATCGATCAAGGGGGATGCCCAACAGTTGTCCGGCCAGAAAAACCAGCGCATCACCCTGGAAGCCGACCCGACGATTCTGCTCAAGGGCAGCGAGGCGGAGCTGCGCAGCGCATTTTCCAACCTGGTGTTCAACGCGGTGAAATACACCCCGGCCGAAGGCAATATCCGCATTCGCTGGTGGGGCGATGAGCAAGGCGCACACCTGAGCGTGCAAGATTCCGGGATCGGCATCGACAGCAAACACCTGCCGCGCCTGACCGAACGGTTCTACCGCGTCGATTCCAGCCGCAACTCCAACACCGGTGGCACCGGCCTCGGCCTGGCGATCGTCAAGCACGTGCTGCTGCGCCACCGTGCACGGATGGAAATCAGCAGTGTGCCGGGGCATGGCAGCACGTTCACCTGCCATTTCGCGCCCGCTCAAGTCACCAAAACCCGGGTCATCAGCACCGCCGATTGATACCGGCCAGCACTCGCCACTAGGCAATCACTTAGTCAGCCGCTACATTGGCTGACTTGTGCCTGCCCTTCAGGCACCGCATTGACCCCTATTCGAATACACGGAACCCGCAAAACTCCATCATGGACCCTTCCCCTGGCTTGACCCTCGCGACACTCTTCGCCGATTTCGGCATGATTCTTTTTGCTCTGATCCTGGTTTTGCTCAACGGCTTTTTCGTTGCGGCGGAATTCGCCATGGTCAAATTGCGCTCGACCCGGGTCGAGGCCATCGCTGAAAAAAACGGCTGGCGCGGACACATCCTGCGCACCGTTCACAGTCAGCTCGATGCTTACCTCTCGGCGTGCCAATTGGGTATCACCCTCGCCTCCCTGGGCCTCGGCTGGGTCGGTGAACCGGCGTTCGCGCACATCCTCGAACCGCTGCTGGAAGCCGTCGGCGTGCAGTCGCCCGAAGTGGTCAAAGGCGTGTCGTTCTTCGCCGCGTTCTTCGTCATCTCGTACCTGCACATCGTGGTCGGTGAGCTGGCGCCGAAATCCTGGGCCATTCGCAAACCCGAGCTGCTGTCGCTCTGGACCGCGGTGCCGCTGTACCTGTTCTACTGGGCCATGTACCCGGCGATTTACCTGCTCAACGCCAGCGCCAACACGATCCTGCGGATCGCCGGCCAGGGTGAACCCGGCCCGCATCACGAGCATCATTACAGCCGTGAAGAACTGAAACTGATCCTGCACTCCAGCCGTGGCCAGGACCCGAGCGACCAAGGCATGCGTGTGTTGGCTTCCGCCGTGGAAATGGGCGAGCTGGAAGTGGTCGACTGGGCCAACTCCCGGGAAGACCTGGTGACGCTGGAGTTCAATGCGCCGCTGAAGGAAATCCTGGCGATGTTCCGTCGCCACAAATTCAGCCGTTACCCGGTGTACGACAGCGACAGCCAGGAGTTCGTCGGCCTGCTGCACATCAAGGACCTGCTGCTCGAATTGGCGGCCCTGGACCACATTCCCGAGTCGTTCAACCTCGCCGAACTGACCCGTCCGCTGGAGCGCGTGTCGCGGCACATGCCGCTGTCGCAGTTGCTGGAGCAGTTCCGCAAAGGTGGTTCGCACTTCGCCCTCGTCGAAGAAGCCGATGGCAACATCATCGGCTACCTGACCATGGAAGACGTGCTTGAGGTGCTGGTCGGCGACATTCAGGACGAACACCGCAAGGCTGAGCGCGGCATCCTCGCTTACCAGCCGGGCAAGCTGCTGGTACGGGGCGATACGCCGCTGTTCAAGGTTGAACGCCTGTTGGGCATCGACCTGGACCACATCGAAGCCGAAACCCTCGCCGGGCTGATCTACGAAACCCTGAAACGGGTGCCGGAAGAGGAAGAAGTGCTGGAAGTCGAAGGCTTGCGGATCATCATCAAGAAGATGAAAGGGCCGAAGATCATTCTGGCCAAGGTGTTGATGCTGGATTGATTCAGTCCGGTGTCGCCCCTTTCGCGGGCAAGCCTCGCTCCTACAGGAATGACTCATCCCGTAGGAGCGAGGCTTGCCCGCGAAGGCGTCAGACCAGACAACACATCACTGCTTGCCGAGCGCAAAGTTCGGCAGGCTGCCCACCGGTTGATTGAACTGATACGGAATCGACACCAGCCCCAACCCCGTATTGCGCTGCACCACGAAGTGCAGATGCGGCCCGCTGCTGTTGCCGGTATTGCCCGACAGTGCCAGCGCACTCCCCACCGCTACCCGTTGACCCTCGCGAACGCTGACCGAACCTTGCTTGAGGTGCAGGTACACGCCCATGGTTCCGTCATCGTGCAGCACCCGCACGAAATTGCCCGATGGGTCGGTGCCGCGCCCGGTCTGGGCATTCTCGGTTTTCACCACCACCCCGCCACGTGCCGCAATGATCGGCGTGCCTTCGGGCATGGCGATGTCCATGGCGTAACGGTTCTTCGCGCCGAAATGGCTGTACTGGCCGTTGTTGCCCTGACTCAAGCGAAACGGCCCGCCACGCCAGGGCAGCGGATACCGATAGGCCATGGCGGCCCCTGACGGGTCGCCCAGGGAATATTCGAACCTTGGGGTGTACGCGAGCGGCCTTCCAGCTTTCGTCGCCGTGAGCAGCGCCAGACGAATGTTGCTGCGCGCAGGCATGACCCGGCGGATCGGCCGGCTCGGCGCGCCGCTGACATTCTGCAGCCCGGCAAAACTCAGCTCGATCTCGACCGGGGCATACAGGTCGTTGCGCACGAACACCATGTCCATGCCCTTCTGCTTCTTGATATCGAGGTACACCTGGCGCTCAAGGTGCTCGACCATGCGATCTCGAAAAACGAACACCTGGGAGCCTTTCGTGGGGCGGTCGCTGTAGGAGACCACGCCATTGGCGTCTTTGGACTTGTAGATCGTCATGGCCACAGCCGAGGTGGAGGCCATGAAAAGACCACAGAAAAACAGCAGGCGCGCGAGCATGGGCAAGAGTCTGTCGAGTAAGGCCTGGGGAGGAGCCTAGCAGGTGCAATGGACCCGGGTAGTCGGCAGATGTTTCAAAATGGGCAGCGAAGGAGACGTGCGGTGAATTCGAGGACCCCTTCGCGGGCAAGCCTCGCTCCTACAGGTCGGTGTGATCTGTAGGAGCGAGGCTTGCCCGCGAAGACGGACTGTCAGGCGACGAAGGTTACGCGCCTGGAACGAAGTGCTTCTGCGCCGTACCACGAGCAATCAGGCGCGAAATGTAGTCGAGCTTCTGCGCATCCTGATCCACAAAGCGGAAGGTCAGTTGCAGCCAGTCGCTGTCAGGCTTCGGCTCAAACGCGACGATGGCGTGCAGGTAGCCATTGAGGCGAGCGACTTCGGCGTTGTCGCCCTGCTCCAGGTCGAGAACGGCGCTGTCGAGCACTTGCGGCAGCGTGTCGGTGCGTTTCACCACCAGCAGCGCTTCCTTGATGCTCAAGGCTTTGATCACGCATTGCTGAATGCCGCTCGGCAAACGCAATTGGCCTTGACCCCGACCGCTGGCCGGCGCGGAAGCAGCGACCGGTGCCTTGACCGGTGGACTGTTGAGCAAACCGCGCGACGGTGCCGCCGCCGGTGTTGGAGCCGCGACTACGGCAGCCTTGCCGCCAGTCAATGCACTCAGGGAATCGTTGCCGAAGGCCGAGTTCATTTTGGTCGGTGCACCGTTCATCAAGGCGTCCAGCTTGCCGACCTTGTTCAGCGCCTGCTTGACCTTGGTCAGCAGTTGTTCGTTGGTGAAGGGCTTGCTGACGTAGCCGGAAACGCCGGCCTGAATCGCCTGGACCACGTTCTCCTTGTCGCCACGGCTGGTCACCATCACGAAGGGCATGGTCTTGAGGTTGTCCTGCTCGCGGCACCAGGTCAGCAGTTCCAGGCCAGACATTTCCGGCATTTCCCAGTCGCACAGCACCAGGTCGAACGCTTCCTTGGCCAGCATGGCCTGGGCCTTTTTGCCGTTGATGGCATCTTCGGTCCGGATACCCGGGAAGTAGTTACGCAGGCACTTCTTTACCAGGTCACGAATGAACGCCGCATCGTCCACCACCAACACACTGATCTTGCTCATCCATCACCCCTCGAAAAAATCCCGGCAAGCATACCGTTTTGCTGATGGCACATTGCCAAAAACCTTCAGTCACGCCGGGACTTTTCGTTCGCGGGTGCTGCTGTTGAAGTCGAAAACCACACAAAAAAACGCCCGGCCAAAGGACCGGGCGTTTTTCTTGGGCAGTCTTACTTATCGTCAGCTTTGCCCGGAACATTAGCGGTTTCGCCACTTGTGCCTTCAACTTCTTCTTTCATGCGCTTGAGGCCCAGGTGCCGCACGTCCGTGCCACGCACCAGGTAAATCACCAGCTCCGAGATATTGCGCGCGTGGTCGCCGATGCGCTCCAGCGAACGCAGCACCCAGATAATGCTCAAGACCCGCGAGATAGAGCGCGGGTCTTCCATCATGTAGGTCGCCAACTCGCGCAGCGCGGTCTTGTATTCGCGGTCGATGATCTTGTCGTACTGGGCCACCGACAACGCCAGGTCGGCGTCGAAGCGCGCAAAGGCGTCCAGGGCGTCACGGACCATGTTGCGCACCTGGTCGCCGATGTGGCGAACCTCGACGTAACCGCGCGGGGCCTCGCCTTCTTCACACAGCTGAATGGCGCGGCGGGCGATCTTGGTCGCTTCGTCACCGATGCGTTCCAGGTCGATCACCGATTTGGAGATGCTGATGATCAGCCGCAAGTCAGACGCGGCCGGCTGACGGCGGGCCAGAATGCGCAGGCATTCTTCGTCGATGTTGCGTTCCATCTGGTTGATCTGGTCGTCGATCTCGCGAACCTGCTGGGCCAGGCCGGAGTCGGCCTCGATCAGCGCGGTCACCGCGTCATTGACCTGCTTTTCCACCAGACCGCCCATGGCCAGGAGGTGGCTGCGAACTTCCTCCAGCTCAGCGTTGAACTGCGCGGAGATGTGATGGGTAAGGCCTTCTTTACTAATCATGTTGGCGTCCTTGGAGCGTCCGGTAAGGTGCGGTGGACCGCAGCGTCAGTTCAGTGAGCAACTACAGCTTCCTAGCCGTAACGACCGGTGATGTAGTCTTCGGTCTGCTTCTTGGCCGGATTGGTGAACAGAGTGTCGGTGTCGCCGAATTCCACCAGTTTGCCCATGTACATGAACGCCGTGTAGTCGGAAACCCGCGCGGCCTGTTGCATGTTGTGGGTCACGATGACGATGGTGAACTTCGATTTCAATTCGTAGATCAGCTCTTCGACTTTCAACGTCGAAATCGGGTCGAGTGCCGAGCACGGCTCATCGAGTAGCAGCACTTCCGGCTCTACGGCGATGGTGCGCGCGATCACCAGACGTTGCTGCTGACCACCGGACAGGCCGAGTGCCGACTCGTGCAGACGGTCTTTGACTTCGTCCCACAGCGCCGCACCTTTCAATGCCCACTCGACCGCTTCGTCGAGGATGCGCTTCTTGTTGATACCCTGAATGCGCAGGCCGTAGACCACGTTTTCGTAGATGGTTTTCGGGAACGGGTTCGGCTTCTGGAACACCATGCCGACGCGACGACGCAGCTCGGCCACGTCTTCGCCCTTGCGGTAGATGTTGTTGCCGTACAGGTTGATTTCACCTTCTACGCGGCAGCCGTCGACCAGGTCGTTCATGCGGTTGAAGGTGCGCAGCAGCGTGGACTTGCCGCAGCCGGACGGGCCGATGAAGGCGGTCACGCGCTGTTTCGGGATGTTCATGCTGACGTCGAACAGCGCTTGTTTGTCGCCGTAGAACAGGCTCAGGCCCGGCACTTCAATGGCCACGGTTTCCTGTTCGAGACTCAGGCTCTGTTTGTCGCGGCCCAGGGCAGACATGTTGATGCCGTGGGTATGTGCTTCGTGCTGCATGGGAGGCTCCCTGTGCTGACAAATTCGGTTCGGTTGCCGCTGGCCTCACAGAATGGGCCAGCGGTGTTGCCGTTCTGTAGGAGCCAGGCTTGCCGGCGAAGGCGTCCTTGAAATCGCCTTCGCCGACAAGCCTGGCTCCTACTGGGAGCGGCGGTGATTAGCTATCCAGCGCTTTGTATTTTTCGCGCAGGTGATTACGGATATAAACGGCCGACAGGTTCAACGTGGCGATCACCAGCACCAGCAGCAGCGCCGTGGCGTACACCAGCGGCCGCGCGGCTTCGACGTTCGGGCTCTGGAAGCCGACGTCATAGATGTGGAAGCCCAGGTGCATGATCTTCTGGTCCAGGTGAAGGTACGGGTAGTTGCCGTCCAGTGGCAGCGACGGCGCCAGTTTCACCACACCCACCAGCATCAGCGGCGCCACTTCACCGGCGGCACGCGCCACGGCGAGGATCATGCCGGTCATCATGGCCGGGCTGGCCATCGGCAGCACGATCTTCCACAAGGTTTCGGCCTTGGTCGCGCCGAGGGCCAACGAGCCTTCACGCACGGTGCGAGGAATCCGCGCCAGGCCTTCTTCGGTGGCCACGATCACCACCGGAACCGCCAGCAGCGCCAGGGTCAGGGACGCCCAGAGCAGGCCCGGCGTACCGAAGGTCGGCGCCGGCAACGCTTCAGGGAAGAACAAGCGGTCAACCGAGCCGCCGAGTACATAAACGAAGAAGCCCAGACCGAACACGCCGTAAACAATCGCCGGAACACCCGCCAGGTTGTTCACCGCAATGCGGATAATCCGGGTCAGCGCGTTCTGCTTGGCGTATTCACGCAGGTAAACCGCCGCCAGTACACCGAACGGCGTCACGATCATCGCCATGATCAGGGTCATCATCACGGTGCCGAAAATCGCCGGGAAGATCCCGCCCTCGGTGTTCGCTTCACGCGGGTCATCGCTGAGGAATTCCCAGACCTTGCTGAAGTAGAAGCCGATCTTGGTGAACGTGCCCATGGCGTTCGGCTGATAGGCGTGAACCACTTTGCCGATGCCGATTTCGATCTCTTTGCCGTTCGCATCGCGGGCCGTCAGGCTGTCGCGGTTGAACTGGGCATGCAGGTCGTTCAGGCGTGCTTCGATGTCCTGATAACGGGCATTGAGTTCGGCACGCTCGGATTCCATGTCCGCTTGCGCGGCGGCGTCGAGCTGGCCGGCCAGTTCCAGTTTGCGACCGTGCAGACGCACACGTTCGAGACCGGAGTTGATTGCGCCGATGTCGACTTTTTCCAGGGTCTTGAGCTGTGCCGCGAGCTGATTGACGCGAGTGACACGGGCCTGCAACTCAGGCCATGCGGCTTCGCCTTCAGCGACGACTTTGCCATCCTGCTTGACGTTGACCAGGTAGCCGTAGAAGTTGCCCCACTCGCGACGCTCGATGGTCATGAGTTCCGGCGGAGTCTTCTGGTTAGTCAGCCACTCGCCGACGATCCAGGTGAAGTCGTTGCCGTTCAGATCACGGTTGCCGACCTTGATCAGCTCGCGGGTCATGAACTCCGGGCCCTGATCGGGCACCGGCAGGCCAGCGCTTTTCAGGCGCTCGCGTGGCACTTCTTCTTTCTGCACCACTTCGCCGATGACGAGGTGGTTGGCCTGGCCCGGCACGTCATAACTGGCGTGCACCAGGTCGGCCGGCCAGAAGTGACCCAGACCGCGCACGGCAATCACTGCCAGCAAGCCAATGGTCATGATGACCGCGATGGACACCGCGCCACCGCTGATCCAGACGCCGGGGGCGCCGCTCTTGAACCATCCTTTCAGGGAGTTCTGTTTCACAGACTTCTACCTTTCTTAAAGCGACGAGTATTTCTTGCGCAGACGCTGACGAATCAGTTCCGCGAGGGTGTTCATGACGAAGGTGAACAGCAGCAGCACCAGCGCCGAGAGGAACAGCACGCGGTAGTGGCTGCCGCCGACTTCCGACTCCGGCATTTCCACCGCGACGTTGGCGGCCAGCGTGCGCAGACCTTCGAACAGGTTCATTTCCATGACCGGGGTGTTACCGGTGGCCATCAGCACGATCATGGTTTCACCGACCGCGCGGCCCATGCCGATCATCAGTGCCGAGAAGATGCCCGGGCTGGCGGTGAGGATCACCACGCGAGTCATGGTCTGCCAAGGCGTGGCACCGAGGGCCAGGGAACCGAGGGTCAGGCCGCGAGGCACGCTGAACACGGCGTCTTCGGCGATGGAGTAGATGTTCGGGATCACCGCGAAGCCCATGGCCAAACCGACCACCAGTGCGTTGCGCTGGTCGTAGGTGATGCCCAGGTCGTGGGAGATCCACATGCGCATGTCGCCGCCGAAGAACCAGGTTTCCATGTACGGGCTCATGTACAGCGAGAGCCAACCCACGAACAGAATCACCGGGATCAGGATCGCGCTTTCCCAGCCTTCCGGCACTTTCAGGCGGATCGATTCAGGCAAGCGGCTGAAGGTGAAACCCGCGACCAGAATGCCGATCGGCAGCAGCATGAGCAGGCTGAAGATGCCCGGCAAATGCCCTTCGACATAAGGTGCGAGGAACAGGCCAGCGAAGAAGCCGAGGATCACCGTCGGCATCGCTTCCATCAGCTCGATCACCGGTTTGACCTTGCGGCGCATGCCCGGGGCCATGAAGTACGCGGTGTAGATTGCGGCGGCAACGGCCAGAGGCGCTGCCAGCAGCATGGCGTAGAACGCGGCTTTCAATGTACCGAAGGTCAGTGGCGACAGGCTCAGCTTGGGTTCGAAGTCAGTGTTGGCGGCGGTCGATTGCCAGACGTATTTAGGCTCGTCGTAGTTCTCGTACCAGACCTTGCTCCACAACGCGCTCCACGACACTTCCGGGTGCGGGTTGTCGAGCAGCAGCGGTTGAATCTTGCCGCCCGCTTCGACGATCACACGGTTGGCCCGTGGCGACAGACCGAAGATGCCCTGGCCGTCGACCACCTGATCCACCAGCAAGGTGCGGTGAGCGGTGCTGTGGAACACGCCGAGCTTGCCAGAGGCGTCGAGGGCGATGAAGCCTTTGCGACGCTCTTCGGCGGTGATTTCAACGATCGGCGTGGTGCCCATCTGGAAGGTGCGGATCTGTTTCAGGCGCAACTCGCCATCCGGGTCACGGGCCATGAACCACTGGGCCAGGCCACCTTTGGAATCGCCGAGGATCAGCGAGATACCACCCACCAATTGAGTACTGGCAGTGATTTCGGCTTCGCCGTTTTCAAGCAGTTTGTAGCGACCGTTGAGGCTCTTGTCGCGCAGGCTGAACACGTCGGCCTGGGCGCGCCCATTGATCACGTACAGCCATTGCTGACGCGGGTCGACGAAGATGTTCTTCACCGGCTCGGTCATCTGCGGCAGATCGATACGCTTCTGCTCGTTGGTGACTTCGCCGGTCATCATGTTTTCTTCGCTGGTGAGCGAGAGCACATTGAGTTGCGAACCGGTGGAGCCGACCAGCATCAGGGTGGTGTCGGTGGCGTTGAGGCTGACGTGTTCCAGCGCACCGCCCGCCTCGTTCAGCGCAATCGGGGTTTCGCCATACGGGTATTCGATGGCGGGTGAGATGGTTTTCTTGCCATCCGGGTAGCTGACTTTATAGGTGTGACGGAACACCAGCGCCTGGCCGTTGGACAAGCCGACCGCCACCAATGGGTGACCGGGCTGGTCTTCACCGATGGAGGTGACCGTGGTGCCAGCCGGGATCGGCAGATCGACGCGCTTGAGTTCGGCGCCACTGTCGATATCAAAGAACAGCGCCTGCCCTTTGTCGGAAACCCGCATGGCGACCTGGTTCTGCTCTTCCAGGGAGATCATCAACGGCTTGCCGGCGTCTTGCATCCAGGCGGGCGTGATGGCGTCCTTGGCGGTCAGGTCGGCACCCTGGAACAGTGGCGCGACGACGTAGGCGAGGAAGAAGAAGATCAGCGTGATCGCGCCGAGAACGGCGAGGCCGCCCACGAGGACGTACCAGCGGGTCAGTCGATCCTTGAGCGCGCGGATGCGGCGCTTGCGTTGCAGCTCAGGCGTATTGAAATCAATTCGCTTGGGGGGATTAGTAGTCATGGTGGAATTGGCCAGATCATTCATGCGCACACCCTAGCGATCCTGTATGACAGAAAGATGACAATGCAGTGACGCAACAAATCCGCCGCCGGTGTTATCTGGCAGAGGACAGAAAATTGGGGGGGCGTAGAAAGCCCTGTAGGAGCTGTCGAGTGAAACGAGGCTGCGATCTTTTGACCTTGCAGTTTAAAAAGCCAGATCAAAAGATCGCAGCCTCGTTTCACTCGACAGCTCCTACACAGCTCCTACAGAGTCCGGGTTTGATCCGGACTCAGGGTTTTACTTTTTTGCGACTTCAGCGCCGCCTTCCTGCAGACCCAGGTCAGCCAGTGCTTTTGCAGCAACCTTGGCCGGCAGTGGGATGTAGCCGTCTTTCACTACAACTTCCTGGCCCTGTTTGGACAGAACCAGTTTCACGAACTCGGCTTCCAGCGGGGCCAGAGGCTTGTTCGGGGCTTTGTTGACGTAGACGTAGAGGAAACGCGACAGCGGGTATTTGCCGTTCAGGGCATTTTCTTCGGTGTCTTCGATGAAGTCAGTGCTGCCTTTCTTGGCGAGTGCAACAGTCTTCACGCTAGCGGTCTTGTAGCCGATGCCCGAATAACCGATGCCGTTCAGCGAGGAGCTGATCGACTGCACGACCGAGGCCGAACCTGGTTGTTCGTTGACGTTTGGCTTGTAGTCGCCTTTGCACAGGGCTTCTTCTTTGAAGTAGCCGTAGGTGCCGGATACCGAGTTACGACCGAACAGCTGAACCGGCTTGTTGGCCAGGTCGCCGGTCACACCCAGGTCGCCCCAGGTTTTCACGTCGGCTTTAGCGCCGCACAGACGAGTGGACGAGAAGATCGCGTCGACTTGTTCCATGGTCAGGTGCTGGATCGGGTTGTCTTTGTGAACGAAGACAGCCAGGGCATCCACGGCAACCGGGATTGCGGTTGGCTTGTAGCCGTACTTCTGCTCGAAGGCAGCCAGTTCGGTGTCCTTCATCTTGCGGCTCATCGGGCCCAGGTTAGAGGTGCCTTCGGTCAGCGCAGGTGGCGCAGTGGCGGAGCCAGCGGCCTGAATCTGGATGTTGACGTTCGGGTATTCTTTTTTGTAGTTCTCAGCCCACAGGGTCATGAGGTTGGCCAGAGTATCGGAGCCGACGCTGGACAGGTTGCCCGACACACCAGTGGTCTTGGTGTAGCTCGGGATAGCAGGGTCAACAGCGGCAACCGCGTTGGCAGTCGCAACGCCAGCAGCGACAAAAGTCATTGCCGCCATCAAACGCTTCAGTTTCATGCCTTACTCCTAGCAGATAGGGTGTGTTAAGTCGGGGCCAAGTATCAGCAGGCCGTGTGAACACTCTATGGCTGAAATATGACAATTGGATGAAAGGCCAGCATTCGATGTTTTGAAGGGATACCGCGTCATCGTTCTTCGCGGGCAAGCCTCGCTCCTACAGGTCTATGCGATCGTAGGAGCGAGGCTTGCCCGCGAAGGCGTCAGTCTTAACGCCCCTTCTTCCAGAGATAAGCACCCACCAGAATCCCGACTCCGCAAATGATCGCCACGTAATACGCCGGCCCCATCGGGCTTTCCTTGAGCAGCAAGGTGACAACCATCGGGGTCAGACCACCGAAAATGGCGTAGGCCAGGTTGTAGGAGAACGACAACCCGCTAAAGCGCACCACCGCCGGGAAGGCCTTGACCATCACGTACGGCACCGCGCCGATGGTGCCGACCAACAAGCCGGTCAGGGCGTACATCGGGAACAGCCAGTCCGGGTGATTGAACAGACTGTGATAGAAAGTCCACGAGCTGAGCAACAGCGCGGCACTGCCGAACACGAACACCCGCCCAGCGCCAAAGCGGTCAGCTAAAGCACCGGAAGCCACGCAACCAAAGCTCAGAAACACAATTGCCAGGCTGTTGGCCTGCAGCGCCGTGGTCGGCGAGAAGTGGTAAACGGTCTGCAGCACGGTCGGGGTCATCAGAATGACCACGATGATGCCGGCGGACAGCAGCCAGGTCAGCAGCATGGAAATCAGGATCGCACCGCGATGGTCGCGCAACACGGCACGCAGCGGCACTTCTTCGGCCAGGGCCTTGCGCTGTTGCAGCTCGGCGAACACAGGGGTTTCGTGCAACCAGCGGCGCAGATAGACCGAGAACAGGCCGAACACGCCGCCCAGCAGGAACGGGATCCGCCAAGCGTAATCGGACACTTCCAGTGGGGTGTAAATGCTGTTGATCGCGGTAGCGACCAGTGAACCCAGGAGGATGCCAGCCGTCAGACCGCTCGTCAGGGTGCCGCAGGCATAACCGATGTGACGCGCGGGCACGTGTTCGGAAACGAATACCCACGCGCCAGGCACTTCACCGCCAATCGCCGCGCCTTGAATCACCCGCATCAGCAGCAACAGGATCGGCGCCCACATGCCGATCTGCGCATAGGTCGGCAGCAGGCCCATGATCAGGGTCGGCACCGCCATCATGAAAATGCTCAGGGTGAACATCTTCTTGCGGCCCAGCAGGTCACCGAAATGCGCCATGACAATGCCACCCAGCGGGCGAGCAAGGTAGCCGGCGGCGAAGATGCCAAACGTCTGCATCAGGCGCAGCCACTCGGGCATGTCCGCCGGGAAGAACAGTTTGCCCACCACCGTGGCGAAGAACACGAAGATGATGAAGTCGTAGAACTCCAGCGCGCCGCCCAGGGCAGACAGCGATAAAGTCTTGTAGTCGCTACGGGTTAACGGGCGCGCGGGCTGGGTCGGCTGCGCGATGCTAGAGGGCGCTGTGGTCATGGCAAGGGCTTCTCTTATAGTCGGATCTGCAACCCCAACAACGCTGGCTGAGGCTTGGGCAGGTCCGGCACGATAGCAAATTGTTCGAAAAAGCACATAGAGGTGCGTATTTGACGGTCAAAATGAGAACCGGACGGTCGTCTCGGAGTCTACCGACCGATATACTCGCTGCATTGCGGCATTTGTAAGGGGTTGCTGTGCGAAAACGCGCTGGCTGTCAGGCAAGGTAATTGCGTGGTTCAGTCGCTTTCGCAGAGTTTCCCTTTAGGCGCCTTACGAAAAACGTGACGAACGTAGTATGTTCGGGCTGAATCGTTTTTCCTTGAGACGGCTATTCACCCGCTACACCTACGATGAGTCACGGGTCAGAGGCACCCCCGGCATGATAGAGCTCGAACAAGAAGATCCAATCCCGCAAGGCGACCTGGCCCTGCAAATCACCGCGCTTCCGCGTGAAACCAACGGCTTCGGCGATATCTTCGGCGGCTGGCTGGTGGCACAGATGGACCTGGCCGGCACCGCAATGGCCAGCAAAGTAGCTGGCGGACGCGTAGCGACCGTGGCGATTGATCGCATGGCGTTCCTGGTTCCGGTGGCGGTGGGCGCTCAGCTCTCCTTCTATACCCAGGCGCTGGAAATCGGCCGCAGCTCGATTCAGATGATGGTCGAAGTCTGGAGCGACGATCCGCTGTCCAGCGAGTGGCGTAAAGTGACTGAAGCCGTATTTGTGTTTGTCGCGATCGATGGCAGCGGCCGTACGCGTTCGGTTCCTCCGCGCGCGCGTTAAACACTGCAAGCTTTCTGCGGTCCATTGCAGTCATTGTTCCTGATCGAGAGTTGCCCCATGAGCACGCCCAACGTTGAAGCCGTGAAACTGGATGAACTGAACTGCTGGCGCATCCGCCACGGCCAGGCCGAATTGCTGGTGGCCCAGCAAGGCGCGCACATCCTCAGTTATCAATTGGCCGGGCAACCGCCGCTGATCTGGCTGAACGACGAGGCCGTGTTCAAGACCGGCAAGAGCATCCGGGCCGGCGTGCCGGTGTGCTGGCCGTGGTTCGGCAATTTCCCGCGCAACCCGCAGAGCGTCCAGGCGATGCGTGTCAGCAATGAACCGCCGACCGCCCACGGTTTTGTCCGGGCGATGGATTGGGAATTGGGCGGTATCGAAACCGAGGGCGAGAGCCTGATGGTGGAATTCGTCCTACCCTACCCCGAAGGTGGCTTCCCCGGCTGGCCGCATCAGGTGGGTCTGAAGTTGAGCATCCGTCTGGATGAGCAACTGCACATCAGCCTGACCAGTCACAACCAGGGCACTGATAAAGTCACCCTCAGCCAGGCGCTGCACAGTTACTTCGCCGTCAGTGATGTGCGCAATGTGCATGTCGAAGGGCTGGATGGCCTGAGTTACATCGAGACGCTGGATGACTGGAAAACCGTCACTCAGAGCGGCGATTTGCGTTTCACTGGCGAAACCGACCGCATTTACCTCAATGCTCCGGCAACGCTGAGCATTGTCGACCCGGCCTGGGAACGGCGTATCGAGCTGACCAGCAGCGGTTCGCGCTCAGCGGTGATCTGGAACCCGTGGATTGATCGTGCCGCAGCGTTCAGCGACATGGCCGACGATGGCTGGCAGAAGATGCTGTGCATCGAGACGGCGAATGTGATGGATGATGTGGTGACACTGGCGCCGGGTGCGAGCCATACCCTCGGTGTGAGCATTGCCAGCAAACCCCTTTAAGATCAAAAGATCGCAGCCTCGTTTCACTTGACAGCTCCTACCCCGGTCCTTGTAGGAGCTGTCGAGTTAAACGAGGCTGCGATCTTTTTTGCTGTGGCTACAGATCCGACTCCTGCACCACCCGCACCTTCGCCGCATCCAGCGCATACGCCGCGTCAGCCAAATCATTGTTGACCTTCTCGATCTTCAACGTGCCCGTCACCCACAGCGGCGTGTAGATGTCATCCAGCTTCAAGCCTTTCGGATAACGTACCAGCACCAACTGATTCGGTGGCGGTGGCGGCACATGGATGCAGGCGCCCGGGTACGGCACGAGGAAGAACAGCGTGCTGCGGCCCTTGGCGTCAGACTCCAGCGGCACCGGATAACCGCCGATGCGGATGTTCTTGTCGTTCATCGACGGCACGGTTTTGGTCGAATACATCACCGCCGGCAAGCCCTTGCTTTGCTTCATGCCACCTTTTTCAGTAAAGGTGCCATCGCCTTCGGGGGAGTTGTGGTCGATTTCGGGCATGGCCTCGAGGGCTTTCTGGTCCGACTTGGGCATCAGTTCGAGCCAGTCGGTTTCCGGCAGTTCGCCGGCGTGGGCAAGGCCCGTACCCAGTAGAAGAAAAGTCAGCAGAAGACGGCGCATGAAGGTGCTCGGCAAAGGAGAGGTCTGTGCAACGCCGAGCATTCTAGCCCTCCCCGCGTGCGGCGCGGAGAGGACTTCGTCGCTTGAATCAGTTCTTTCTGATCAAGCCGTAGATCACCAGCAACACCACCGCGCCGACCAGCGCACCAATGAAGCCTGCACCTTCGCCCGCGTGATAGATGCCCAGAGCCTGGCCGCCGTAAGTGGCCGCCAGCGAACCGCCGATACCGAGCAGGATGGTCATGATCCAGCCCATGCTGTCATCACCCGGTTTCAGGAACCGGGCCAGCAGGCCGACGATCAAGCCGATAAAGATGGTTCCGATAATTCCCATGACATTTCCCTCTGAGTAAGTGGCTATGCGAAAGCCTAGTCAGACTTTCGCATCCTGCCATGAGAGAACGGCGGTCCCTGAATGGTTCCGCCGCAGCCACATGAAACTGTTTACTCGGCGATGAGCGCTTCGACCTTGAGGATCTGCGCGGCCAGCGTTTCGCGGTTTGCGCAACGCAGGTTGGCGTGACCGACCTTGCGGCCGACCTTGAACGCCTTGCCATAGTGGTGCAGATGGCAATCGGCGATGGCCAGGACTTTCTCGGTGTCCGGCACTTTACCGATGAAGTTGAGCATCGCGCTCTCGCCGACCTTGGCCGTCGAGCCCAGCGGCAAACCGGCAACGGCCCGCAGATGGTTTTCGAACTGGCTGCATTCGGCGCCTTCGGTGGTCCAGTGCCCGGAGTTGTGCACGCGCGGGGCGATTTCGTTGGCCTTGAGGCCACCGTCGACTTCAAAGAACTCGAACGCCATCACGCCGACGTATTCCAGCTGTTTGAGCACACGGCTGGAGTAGTCTTCGGCCAAAGCCTGCAGGGGGTGGTCGGTGCTGGCCACGGACAGCTTGAGGATGCCGCTGTCATGGGTGTTGTGCACCAGCGGATAGAACTTCGTTTCACCATCGCGAGCGCGCACGGCGATCAACGACACTTCACCGGTGAACGGCACGAAGCCTTCCAGCAGGCAGGCCACGCTGCCCAGTCCGGCGAAGGTGCCGACCACGTCTTCCGGAGTGCGCAGGACTTTCTGGCCCTTGCCGTCGTAACCCAAGGTGCGGGTTTTCAGCACGGCGGGCAGACCGATGGAAGCGACAGCGGCGTCCAGATCGGCTTGCGATTGAATGTCGGCGAACGCAGGGGTGGGAATCCCCAGGTCCTTGAACATGCTCTTCTCGAACCAGCGATCACGGGCGATGCGCAGGGCTTCGGCACTCGGGTAGACCGGGACGAATTGCGACAGGAACGCCACGGTTTCAGCCGGGACGCTTTCGAACTCGAAGGTCACCAGATCGACTTCATCGGCCAGCTGGCGCAGGTGATCCTGATCGCCGTAATCGGCCCGCAGGTGTTCGCCCAACGCGGCTGCGCAAGCATCCGGCGCCGGGTCCAGGAAAGCGAAGTTCATGCCCAGCGGAGTGCCCGCCAACGCCAACATGCGACCCAACTGGCCGCCACCGATTACACCGATCTTCATCGTCAACAACCTCAGGCGATGCGTGGGTCTGGATTTTCCAGGACGCTGTCTGTCTGCTCAGCACGGAATTTTTTCAGCACGGCGTGGAACTGCGGGTGCTTGGCGCCGAGGATACTCGCCGACAGCAGGGCGGCGTTGATCGCGCCGGCCTTGCCGATGGCCAGGGTGGCAACCGGGATGCCCGCTGGCATCTGCACGATCGAGAGCAGCGAGTCGACGCCCGAGAGCATCGACGACTGCACCGGAACGCCCAGCACCGGCAGGTGGGTCTTGGCCGCACACATGCCAGGCAAGTGGGCCGCGCCACCGGCACCGGCGATGATCACCTCGATGCCACGCGCCTCGGCCTCTTCGGCGTACTGGAACAGCAGGTCCGGGGTGCGGTGGGCAGAGACCACTTTCACCTCGTAAGGGATGCCGAGCTTTTCCAGCATATCGGCGGTGTGGCTAAGGGTGGACCAATCGGACTTGGAGCCCATGATCACGCCAACCAGTGCACTCATCGTCGTGCCTCTTCTCTCTGGGCGCCCGCAGGCGCGTCAAAAAACAACAAGCCACGCAAAATGCGTGGCTTGATTGTACGAAAAATGGCCGGACGAACCGGCCGAAGGCCGCGCAGTATACCTCAATGAAGCAGATAAACAGCCCCCGAAACGACCATCTGTCATACGGCGCAAAGTGCCGGTTTTATTGACTTAAGAGTCAGTCAAATACAACTCAAATCCCCCTGTGGGAGCGGGCTTGCTCGCGAATGCGGTGTGTCAGGCAACATTGATGTCGACTGACACACCGCATTCGCGAGCAAGCCCGCTCCCACATTAGATATTCGCAAGTCTCAGGAACCGGTTGTGCCTTGCGCGGCGCCGCCCTCAAGTTTGCGCCACAACAACCGCACATTCGCCTTGCGCACTAGCGCGCAGCGATACAAACGAATCTCCAGGGGGACATGCCATTGCGGGCCGCCGCAGACGACCAGTTCACCGCGAGCCAGTTCGGCGCGCACGCTGAGTTGCGGCACCCAGGCAATCCCCAATCCCTCCAGCGCCATGCTTTTCAGGCTGTCGGCCATGGCGGTCTCATAGATGGTGGTGAAGCGCAGCGCACGCTGGCGCAGCAACATGTTCACCGAACGCCCGAGAAATGCACCGGCGCTGTAGGCCAGCAGCGGCACACTGCCTTCGCCTTCCAGATCGAACAGCGGCTTGCCGTCAGCATCTGCGGCGCACACCGGCAGCATCTCGGTGTCGCCGAGGTGCAGCGACGGGAAGATTTCCGGGTCCATCTGCAACGCCGCGTCCGGGTCATAGAACGCCAGCATCAAATCGCAACCGCCTTCGCGCAGCGCATGCACCGCGTCGCCGACGTTAGTTGCCACCAACCGCGTGGCAATGTTCAGGCCTTCATTGCGCAACTGCGCGATCCAGCGCGGAAAAAAGCCCAACGCCAATGAGTGAGCGGCAGCCACTTGCATCACTTCGCCCTGCCCGCCTTCCAGATGATGAAGGTGGCGCAGCACTTCGCCGAGCTGTTCGACCACGGTCCGCGCAGTCACCAGGAACAACTGCCCCGCCGCCGTCAGTTCGACGGGCGTGCGCGAGCGATTGACCAGCGTCAGCCCCAGCGCGGCTTCAAGGCTGCGGATTCGGCGGCTGAATGCGGGCTGAGTCACGAAGCGTCGTTCCGCAGCCTGGGAGAAGCTGCGGGTGGCGGCCAGGGCGCTGAAGTCCTCGAGCCATTTACTTTCCAGATTCATCACGTCCTCCCGGACACGCACCAATTTAGGTCACACGCTCGCCGCAGACACGGCGTCACATGGGCATTATGCCGAATGTGCATAGGCTAGTGTTTAACAGCATTGGCCGAAAATTCTCCACAAGCCTAGCATTTGCAGCGTTCCGGCACAGACCGGGTCCTTATCGAGATGATTTCTATCATGTCCTCCGCTGCATCTTTCCGCACAGAAAAAGACCTGCTTGGCGTACTCGAAGTACCTGCTCAAGCGTATTACGGCATCCAGACCCTGCGAGCGGTGAATAACTTCCGTCTCTCCGGCGTTCCGATTTCGCATTACCCGAAGCTGGTGGTCGGTCTGGCGATGGTCAAACAGGCCGCCGCTGACGCCAACCGCGAGCTGGGTCACCTGAGCGAAGCCAAGCACGCTGCCATCAGCGAAGCCTGTGCCCGTCTGATCCGCGGCGATTTCCACGAAGAGTTCGTGGTGGACATGATTCAAGGCGGCGCTGGCACTTCGACCAACATGAATGCCAACGAAGTCATCGCCAACATCGCGCTGGAGGCCATGGGTCACCAGAAGGGCGAATACCAATACCTGCACCCGAACAACGACGTGAACATGGCGCAGTCGACCAACGACGCCTACCCGACCGCGATCCGTCTGGGTCTGCTGCTGGGTCACGACGCGTTGCTGGCCAGCCTCGACAGCCTGATCCAGTCGTTCGCGGCCAAGGGTGTCGAGTTCAGCCACGTCCTGAAGATGGGCCGTACCCAGCTGCAAGACGCCGTGCCGATGACCCTGGGTCAAGAATTCCGCGCCTTCGCCACTACGTTGAGCGAAGACCTGGCGCGCCTGAAAACACTGGCACCTGAACTGCTGACCGAAGTGAACCTGGGCGGCACCGCGATCGGCACCGGCATCAACGCCGACCCGCGTTACCAGCACCTGGCCGTTCAGCGTCTGGCACTGATCAGCGGTCAGCCGCTGGTTCCGGCCGCCGACCTGATCGAAGCCACCTCCGACATGGGCGCCTTCGTGCTGTTCTCCGGCATGCTCAAGCGCACCGCGGTCAAGCTGTCGAAGATCTGCAACGACCTGCGCCTGCTGTCCAGCGGCCCACGCACCGGCATCAACGAAATCAACCTGCCAGCGCGTCAGCCAGGCAGCTCGATCATGCCAGGCAAGGTCAACCCGGTAATCCCGGAAGCCGTTAACCAGGTAGCGTTCCAGATCATCGGCAACGACCTGGCCCTGACCATCGCGGCCGAAGGCGGCCAGTTGCAACTGAACGTGATGGAGCCGCTGATCGCCTTCAAGATCTTCGACTCGATCCGTCTGCTGCAACGCGCCATGGACATGCTGCGCGAGCACTGCATCGTCGGCATCACCGCCAACGAAGAGCGCTGCCGCGAACTGGTCGAGCACTCGATCGGTCTGGTCACCGCGCTGAACCCGTACATCGGCTATGAAAACGCCACCCGCATCGCCCGTATCGCCCTCGAAAGCGGCCGCGGCGTGCTGGAACTGGTGCGCGAAGAAGGTTTGCTCGACGACGAAATGCTCGCCGACATCCTGCGCCCGGAAAACATGATTGCTCCGCGCCTGGTTCCGCTTAAAGCCTGAACCGACGCGTTACTTGTAGCACCGCTCACCAGGTCGAGGGACTAGACACCTCTCACCTTTTGAGGGCTTGGAGATCACTCTCCAAGCCCTTTTTTTTAACTGTTTGGCAGCAAATGAATGTCTGGAGGCTGAGAAATGTGGGAGCGAACTCGCTCCCACAGAAAAGCAGTTCCCACATAACCTGGCTCAAAAAAGTCAGGTGTTTCAAAGGCTTCGTTATATCGCTTGCACCACAACCGTGCAGACGGACGGCACTCTCCTAGGTATAGTGCCGCCCCTCTTCGCGTGAGCGGTCGTCGGTAACGAGGCCCAAACCCATGCGAAACCCGAACTAATAACAAACCTGCGATATGGGCCCGGGACGAACACTCGCCTCACTGTTGTGCCACGTGCACACCGGTGTAACGCGATGTTTCTGCCTGCCCAACATTTGCCTAAACAAAAAACAGCGAGGAATAATCCATGCTCGAAGTCATTAACGACTTCCTCTCAGGGAAAGTACTGATCGTGCTCATTGTCGGGCTCGGTAGCTACTTCACGATCCGCTCGCGTTTCGTTCAATTGCGCCACTTCTTCCACATGTTCGCGGTGTTCCGCGACAGCCTGAAAAGCAGCGCCGGGCAACTCAGTTCGTTCCAGGCCCTGATGCTCAGCCTCGCCGGCCGCGTCGGCGCGGGCAACATCGCCGGTGTCGGTATCGCCGTGACCCTGGGTGGCCCAGGCGCGGTGTTCTGGATGTGGGTGACCGCACTGGTCGGCATGTCCAGCAGCTTCTTCGAGTGTTCCCTCGGCCAGCTCTACAAGCGCTGCGATTCCGACGGCACTTACCGTGGCGGCCCGTCCTATTACATCCAGCACGGCCTGCAGAAACGCTGGCTGGGGATGATTATGGCGTTCCTGTTGCTGGTGACCTTCGGGTTTGCCTTCAACGGCCTGCAATCCCACGCCGTGACTCACTCGCTGAACAACGCGTTCGGCCTCGACACCACCTACACAGGCCTGGCCCTGGCGGTGTTGCTGGGCCTGGTGTTCGTCGGTGGTATCAAACGCATCGCCAAGGTCGCTGACCTGCTGGTGCCGGTCAAAACCCTGGTGTACATCGGCGTGACCATCTATGTGATCGTGCTGCAATTCGACCACGTTCCGGCGATGTTGATGACCATCGTCAAAAGCGCCTTCGGTCTGGATCAAGCCTTTGGTGGCCTGATCGGCAGCGCGATTGTCATGGGCGTGAAGCGTGGTGTGTTCGCCAACGAAGCGGGCCTGGGCAGTGCGCCAAACGTGGCTGCGGTCGCGTCGGTCGAGCACCCGGTGGCACAAGGTGTGGTTCAGGCGTTCAGCGTGTTCCTCGACACCTTCGTGATCTGCACCTGCACCGCGTTGCTGATTCTGCTGTCGGGCTTCTACACCCCGGGCTTCGAAGGCGACGGCATTGCCCTGACCCAGAACTCGCTCGCCGCCGTGGTTGGTGACTGGGGCCGTAGCTTCATCTCCGTGGCCCTGTCGTTGTTCGTGTTCACCTCGATCCTCTACAACTACTACCTGGGCGAGAGCAACCTGCGCTTCCTGATCGGTGAAAACCGCAAGGCGCTGATCGGCTATCGCGCGCTGGTTTTGGTGTTGATCTTCTGGGGTGCGATCGAAAACCTCGGCACGGTGTTCGCCTTCGCCGACATCACCATGACGATGCTCGCGTTCGTGAACCTGATCGCGCTGTTCCTGCTGTTCAAGGTCGGCATGCGCATCCTGCGTGACTACGACGACCAGCGTGCTGCCGGGATCAAGACGCCGGTGTTCGATTCGAGCAAGTTCCCGGACCTGGACCTGGACCTGAAAGCCTGGCCAGCCAATCCGCCGGCCGTGGCTCCAAAGGCTGAAGCCGAGCCACAAGGCGTACCCGCAGCGCAACGCTGATCGGTTAAAGTGCGAAACCCCTTGTGGGAGCGGGCTTGCTCGCGAAAGCGGTGTATCAGTCAACGATGATGTTGAATGTTACGTCCTCTTCGCGAGCAAGCCCGCTCCCACAGGAACTCATCGTTCTCGGAGAGTCTCCATGAATTCCTCGACCTACCCTGCCGCGCAGCACGTCATGGTGCTCTACACCGGTGGCACCATCGGCATGCAAGCCAGTGCCAATGGCCTGGCCCCGGCGTCAGGTTTCGAAGCGCGGATGCGCGAATACCTGCACAGCCAGCCCGAACTCGTGGTGCCGCAGTGGCGCTTTCGCGAAATGTCGCCGCTGATCGACAGCGCCAACATGAGCCCGACGTACTGGCAGCAACTGCGTGAAGCGGTGGTCGACGCCGTTGATGTCCAGGGCTGCGACAGCGTGCTGATCCTGCACGGCACCGACACCCTCGCCTACAGCGCCGCCGCGATGAGTTTTCAATTGCTCGGCCTGAATGCCCGCGTGGTGTTCACCGGCTCGATGCTGCCGGCCGGCGTGACCGACAGTGATGCCTGGGAAAACCTCAGCGGTGCGCTGGTTGCCCTCGGCCATGGCCTGGCGCCGGGCGTTCATCTGTATTTCCACGGCGAACTGCTCGACCCGACTCGTTGCGCGAAAGTTCGCAGCTTCGGCCGTCACCCGTTCAAGCGGCTGGAACGTCAGGGTGGTGGTGTGAAGGCCACTTCACTGCCGGCTCAATTGAACTACAACCAAGGCAAGCAACTGGCGAAAGTCGCGGTGTTGCCGCTGTTCCCGGGCATCGGCGCCGAGCAACTGGATGGCGTGCTGAACAGTGGTATCCAAGGCTTGGTGCTGGAATGCTACGGCAGTGGCACCGGACCGAGTGACAACCCTGAGTTTCTGGCTGCTCTGGAGCGGGCGCGGGACAAAGGTGTGGTTGTTGTCGCCGTCACCCAATGCCATGAAGGTGGCGTTGAGCTGGATGTTTACGAGGCCGGCAGCCGGTTGCGCGGCGTTGGCGTGCTGTCGGGCGGCGGCATGACCCGTGAAGCGGCGTTCGGCAAGTTGCATGGGTTGCTGGGGGCCGGGCTGGACACCGCTGAAGTGCGGCGCCTGGTCGAACTCGACCTCTGCGGCGAACTCAGCTGACACCTCACCGCTTCTGTAGGAGCTGTCGAGAGAAACGAGGCTGCGATCTTTTGATCTTGTTTTTAAAAAGCAAAATCAAAAGATCGCAGCCTCGTTTCACTCGACAGCTCCTACAGGGTTTCGCGCTCGGCATATAACTTGCTGCCGCTCCAGCATCCCAAGGCTGGAACATCCCATGCTCCACTCCCACCTCACCACCCTCAACGCTGTCTCTCTGGTGCTCAATGCCTTCAAGGCCGAAGGCCCGGCCCGCGACGCATTACTGGCGGGAAGCGGCATCAGCGCTGCGGATCTGAACCGGGCGGACACGCGCATCACCACCAACCAAGAGATGCAGGTCTGCGCCAACGCCGTCGCGCTCAAGCGTGATATCGGCCTGGAACTGGGCCGGCGGATGCACGTTTCGTCCTATGGCATGCTCGGTTATGCGCTGCTCACCAGTGCCACCTTCGGTGACGCTTTACGTCTGGCGATGCGGTATCCGGCGTTGTTGGGAACACTTTTCGAGTTGAGCCTGGAAGATGACGGCGAGCGCATCTGGTTCGTGGCTGCCGATTACCGGGAGAACCCGGCGCTGGCGGTGTTCAATGCCGAATTCTGTCTGGTGTCGTTGAAAGTCATCTGCGACGACATGCTTGGCCATCCCCTGCCATTGCTGGCTGCTCGCTTCGAACATGTCGCGCCCGACTATGAGGCGACCTACGCCGAACACTTCAATTGCCCGCTGCACTTTGAGGCGCGGGACAACGCCTTCGCCTTTGACAAGCGTTGGCTCGACCAAGCCTTGCCGCTCGCCGATGTGATTACTCATCAGGCCATGGTCGAACGCTGCCGCAAGCAGAACACCGAATTCACGGGTCGCCAGGCGTGGCTGGGGCGGATTCGTCAATTGCTCAGGGCTCAACTCAATGCGGCGCCGGGCCTCGAGGGGCTGGCCGAACAAATGAATTGCTCCGCGCGCACCTTGCGCCGGCATCTCAAGGACCTGGGGTGCAGTTATCAGGAACTGCTCGACGAGTTACGCTTCGAGCAGGCCAAGCAGATGCTTTGCGAGGATCAACTGCCGATCTACCGGATCGCCGAAGCGCTGGGCTTCAGCGAAACCGCAAGTTTCCGCCATGCGTTTGTGCGCTGGAGCGGCGTGGCACCCAGCCAGTTCCGACCCTGACCCCAACCCTCTGTAGGAGCGAGGCTTGCCCGCGAAGGCGCCTTCAAGTACCCCAAAGCTTCGCGGGCAAGCCTCGCTCCTACAGGGGTGGGTGACCAACACCGGGGCACAGTCGCTCCAATAAGGGGCGAATTTCGGTCAAATCTTTTGGCCATATCGATCCCCTTTTGGCCTTTCCTGCCGTTCTCCCAAACCCCGCCTCCCGCAAGACTGTGTTCAACCGAATCAGCCTGCGGAGAACAAGAAATGCTGACGATCTACTCGGACGATCACCACCTGCACCACGGCCGTTGTGAATTGATGGACGGGCAACTGATGCCCTGCTTCGAAATGCCCTCGCGGGCCGACCATGTGTTGCAACGTGTGCAAAAGCAAAACCTCGGCCCGGTCGAAGCGCCACAGGATTTCGGCCTGGAGCCGATCGCGCGTATTCACAGCCGCGACTACCTCGACTTCTTCAAAGGTGCCTGGGCGCGCTGGACCGAATTCAATACCGACGGCGACTTGCTGCCCTACACCTGGCCAGCCCGCACCCTGCGCCGGATCATCCCCACCAGCCTGCACGGCCAGCTCGGCTATTACAGCTTCGACGGCGGCGCACCGATCACCGCCGGCACCTGGCAAGCGGCGTACAGCGCAGCGCAAGTGGCCCTCACCGCCCAAGCCGCCATTCAACGCGGCGCCCGCAGTGCTTTCGCCCTGTGCCGTCCACCGGGACACCATGCCGCCAGCGACTTGATGGGCGGTTATTGCTACCTCAACAACGCCGCCATCGCCGCTCAGGCGTTCCTCGATCAGGGCCACAAAAAGGTCGCGATCCTCGATGTCGACTACCACCACGGCAACGGCACCCAATCGATTTTCTACGAACGCAGCGACGTGCTCTTCACCTCGATTCACGGCCATCCGGAAGCCGAATTCCCGTTCTTCCTCGGCTATGAAGACGAACTTGGTGAAGGGGCCGGCGAAGGCTTCAACTTCAACTACCCTTTGCCGGCCGGCAGCGGCTGGGACAGTTGGAGCGCCGCGCTGGAACAGGCCTGCAAAGAAATCGAGAAGTACGGTGCCGACATCGTTGTCGTGTCCCTGGGCGTCGATACGTTCAAGGACGATCCCATCTCCCAATTCAAGCTCGACAGCCCGGATTACCTGGCCATGGGCGAGCGCATCGCGAAGCTCGGCAAACCGACGCTGTTCGTGATGGAAGGCGGTTACGCGGTAGAAGAAATCGGCATCAATGCCGTGAACGTTCTCGAAGGTTTTGAAAGCGCCCAATGAGGAATTAGAACAATGAACAGACTCAAGCGTTTTATCGCACCGGCGCTTTGCGCTGCGGTGCTCAGTGGCGCCGTCCACGCTGAAGAGCGAACGTTGCGCGTCTACAACTGGTTCGACTACATCACGCCCAAGGCGCTGGAAGATTTCAAGGCGCAGCACACCCAGACCAAACTGGTCTACGACATCTTCGACACCAACGAAGCACTCGAAGCCAAGCTGCTGACCGGCAACTCCGGCTATGACGTGGTGGTGCCATCCAACGTGTTCCTCGCCAAGCAGATCGAAGCCGGCGTGTTCCAGCCGCTGGACCGCAGCAAACTGCCGAACTGGAACCACCTCGATCCGAAGCTGATGAAGCTGCTGGAAGGGAACGATCCGGGCAACAAATTCGCCGTGCCGTACATGTACGGCACCATCCTGATCGGCTTCAACCCGGACAAGATCAAGGCCGCACTGGGCGATAACGCACCAGTGGACAGTTGGGACCTGATCTTCAAGGAAGAGAACATCAGCAAGCTCAAGCAGTGCGGCGTCGCCCTGCTCGACTCGCCGTCGGAGATCCTGCCGCTGGCCCTGCAACACCTCGGTCTGGACCCCAACAGCAAGAAGCCGGCGGACTACGAAAAGGCTGAAGCGCTGTTGATGAAAATCCGTCCGTACGTCACTTACTTCCACTCCTCCAAATACATGGCCGACATCGCCAACGGCGACATCTGCGTCGCCGTCGGTTACTCCGGCAGCTTCTCCCAGGCCGCCAACCGCGCCAAGGAAGCCAAGAACGGTGTGATCGTCGACATGCGCCTGCCGAAAGAAGGCGCGCCGATCTGGTTCGACATGCTCGCCATTCCCAAAGGCGCGAAGAACCCGGAAGACGCCTACACCTTCATCAACTACCTGCTGCAACCCCAGGTGATCGCGCCAGTCAGCGATTTCGTCGGCTATCCAAATCCGAACAAGGACGCCACGGAATTGGTCGACCCGGCGATCCGCAACAACCCGAACCTGTACCCGACCGAAGCGGCGATGGGCACGCTTTACACCCTGCAACCGCTGCCGCGCGATGCCGAACGTGCGCGGACCCGGGCCTGGACGAAGATCAAGTCCGGGACCTGAAACAACGCCTGAAAACCGAGACCCGCGCCGATGCGGGTCTTTTTTTGCCTGCACTATTTATGTACCGCCAGACACATCGGAACGCCCGATACCTTCCCCTGACCCCGCGCTGCACACTCAAAAGCGGCGCGTCCTCAGTCAGGAGACGACCATGCCAGACACCACTGCCCCAAGTGCAGAAGAAGTACTGACCCAACTGGTCACCGGCCCCTCGATCAGAGAGGTCGCAGCGACCGCATTGAGCCCGGCGCTCGACGCGCTGTATCCGCTGTTGAAGATTGACCCGACGCTCGCCACGGTCGTCACCCCGACCTGGATCGATACCGGCACCGAGGTCGTGCCCGGCCATAACGTGTATGAATCGCTCACCGACGTGCTGGTACGACTCGGTTTGTCGGGATCGACCGTGACGCTCATCGATGGTGAACATTTCCTGACCCTGCAACCGGGCACTGAACCGCTGGCTCAACTGCCTGTGAAGATCAATGGCATCGGGTGCTTGCTCAATACGCTCGCACCGCAGCTGTTCATCGCTTATCAGCAACAGCAACTTGATTACTGGAACCAGGAGACAGGCCCTTCGACCCCGCGCTGGCATTCGCTTTCGCAATCGCTGCAGAACATCTGGAGCCCCGATCCCGCCTCGAATCGGGATGCTGATCAACAAGCGATGGCCCAAGCCGTGTTCAATCATCCGGATCGTGCAACACGGCGATCACAATCACAGGACAAGTACCAGACCAAGGCCTGTCTGATCGAAATCGATCGGATGGAAAACGCGGTGAGCGAACATCTGCGTGTTCTGGATATCGCCGTGTTCGTGGGCACATTGGGCACGCGAACCCTGGTGCTGACGCACTCGATTGCTGAAGGGTTCAGGTATTTCGACTCAATGGCGGCACTGGGTGAAACACTGTTCGCCCACCCTGGAACGTCAAGCCGCGAGCTGACTCTGCAATGGCGTCTGTATGAACCCGAGGGCAATTTCTTTCACCAGCAGGCTTGCGCGCTGATTGCACTCGAAGTCGAAGCCATCGGTACGTTCACTACGTTTCAGCGCGCTTCTCCTACGAGGCTTTCACCCCAAGTCAGTGCCGCAGCAAAAAGCTTCACTGAGTTTGAAGCCCTGCCGTCGTCGCGCTTCAACAAGGTTCAGGGGTTACTGAGCGGATGGATGAAAGAGGCTTCGTCGGCGGACCTCACCCGCTACAGCCGACACTTGATGGACCTGGCGCAGCTGCGGGAACAGGACGCCGGAAAAACCTTCGACGAAGGCATCGCGTCACTGCCCGAATTTGCGCTGCAAACCTTGCGAGAGCAGATGATCAAGGATCATCCAACGGCAAAAGGCCTGGACCTGCAAGACATTGAAATCAGCATCACCAGCGTCGTGGTGCTGGGCGCAGTCGTGGTACCTGGCAAGACGCAAACCACCACGCTGTCGCTGATCGAGTTGGCGCTGCAAAACCTGATGGCCGTTCCGCTGGGCAACAAGACGGTGAGTTACAAAAACGGCGACGCAGTGCCTGCGTGGATGACTCCCTCCTATCTGGAAAACCTCGTCACGCAGGTGGATATCGGTGCGGTTTATCCAGCGTTGATCAAGCGCAAACTGCTTGACGCCCCGCACGAAACGTTACGCCGCCAGGCACTTTACACCCGCCACCTGCGTGTCCAGCTGCCCTTGCAGGCACTGCAACACAAGATGCGCGGCGAGGCCGGAATTGATGAGCGGGGTTACCAGTACGTGAATGCGGCCCTGCAGGAAAACGCTGCCGATCGCAGTGTGAACGGACAGGAAATTGTCATTCGACCGTTGGCCTTTATGACCGGTGATCGCCCGGGTAGCAAAGGCGATGAAGTCGCCAACATGTTTGTCATTGGGCCGCGGCCCACCGACAAAGGACCGTGCCTGCTCTACCGGCCCTTGCTCGCCCCCTCGCTGACGCAGTACCCGAACGAGGCCAACCTGCTGTATGCGATCAAGCACGAGAAAACCCTTCGCCAATCGATCCTGGCCTGGCTGTCCGATGATGTGCGCTTCAACTACTCCCAGTATGTGTTTTCGGGTGAGTTGCCTTCGGTCTGGACGCTGACCCAATTGCTGGTCGATCCCACCTCAGCCCTGGGCAAGATGGGCGCGGTGTCGCTCAGTGCTGCACCCCTTGATGACGCGCCACTGGCGACCCTGTTCAAAGCCAACGCCAACGCCATGGTTACCCTGGCTGACCGTCAATCGGTGTCCAACGCGCAAGCTCGCTGGGCAACGTTCAAGCACGGCGCATGGATGCTGTTCAATGTCGCGCTGCCCTTCCTTGGTCGCACCGCCGGGGTTGGCGCGTGGATCTGGCAGATCATGGACGACTTGCAGGACGTTACCGATGCCGCAGAGGACGACGACAGCCAACTCGCCTGGTCCGCCCTGACCGATCTGCTGTTGACGCTCGGCATGGTACTGGCCCATCGGGCGGCCACTCGAAATAAACCGATTTCGCGGCCATTAGAAAAAATCGAGCCGCCAGCCGTAACGCCCGAAAGCAAGTCTGCCCATAAAGTCACGGTCAGCCATCTGCCCGACCTCAGCCAGCTTCTGCCCTCCCATGAGACGACTCTGCACGCCATCGCTACGCTGCCGCCTGCCTCCTTGGGCGTATTGCTTGATGAACTGGCCATCGCCGAACCCAAGGGAATGGCAGCCGCCTCCAGCGTATCCGGTCCTCACCAACACCTCAGTTCACTCAATGGAAAATGGTATGCGAAGGTTGGCCAGCGATGGTTCGAAGTCACCCTCAACGACAATAGCGATGTACAAATCATTGACTCACGCCGGTCTCCCGCACGCACCGGCCCGTTGCTGATCAAGAACGCCAGAGGCGAATGGTTCATCGATACACGGCTGAGGCTTAGGGCCGGGGGCAGAGAGAAACAACGGCTGGAACAACAAAACAGGCAACGCCAGGCTGAACTGAAACAGCAAATGATTGCGTTCGAAAGCCAGGCCAAAATCCGGGAGACAGAACTCAAGGAAGCGCAAAAGAACGCGCAGGCGCCTGCCGCTACCGACACCCATCGCCGCTTGTACCTCGAAATGCTCGACGCGCAGATCTCTTCCTTCAGCGCCAACATCGAACAGATGAACGCGTTCAATGCTCGCGAAGCCATTCCCAATTATCGAAAAGCGATGGTCAGCCGCCTCGATGTCCAGCTATCGCTGCTGGAAAAATGGTTCGCCCACCAGCGTCCTGTTTTCGAAAACCAGATGCGTCTTTCCCTCGCTCTTCTCGACACACCTCCCCTGGAAAACGCCCAGGCCGCCCGACGCACCTATCAGCACACGAGCGACCTGACCGAAGGCTACATCAGCAAAATCGAGTTCGCGCATTCGCGTTTCGAGCAGCTGAACCTGCTCGGCAAAGAAGCCATCGAAGTGATTCGCGACGTCAAATCCAACATGCCGTCGTTTGATTTACAGGACCTCAAACTGTTCCAGATCACACTGGGGCAAGAGCTGTGCCTCGACAACGTGATTACGGCCGAGCCTGAAGCGCGCCAGGCCCTGGAGGATGTTGTCGAAAACGCCGCCCTCGCCATTCAGGCTTCACTGGACCTGGCCACTGACGAAGAGGTGCGGCGTTTACCGGAACGGATCGATGGGCTCAGCGATCTGGTGGAGCAACTCACGATCACCGACCAGCGCATCGTCGATTTGCCCACCGAGTTTCCCGGTCAGTTCCTGCAACCACCGCTCGACTTGATGCGCCAACGTATCGACGGGTTTCAAAAGCGCACCGTGAAGCACCTGGCGAGTCTGCTGCGCGAACGCCAGGTTCTGGAGCCGCAAGCGGGCCCCTCACGCCTGCCGACGGTTCCCGCCAAGCGAATCATCAAGACCCGTTACAAAGGGACGGTGGTGGGCCAGCTACGCGCCAACCCCACGGCGCAGGGGCCAGAACTGATCGACGTAACCTCGGCGTTGACCGGCAAAGTCATCTCGACCTTTCATGAGAAGACCCCGGGCGTCTGGGTTGAAAGAGTGTCACCAAAACCGGTTTCCTCCGTCGTCGTCCAACCCGACCTGAGCGCAAGTACGGTACACGGTCAGTCATTGCTGGATGGGCTGGAGGCGTTCATTCGTCGAACGCAAGCCCACTCAAAAGGCACGCGGCGAATACCCGTGGAGATAGAGGAGATGTTTCATCTGCAGGCCCATCGACTGCAGGACGCCGCCAGCGCAATCGACGAAGCGCTGACCGCGATTAACTCCACCGAGGGCGGCCCGGGATCTGCCGCCACGCTGGCCAAGCAGCTGAACGACGGGGCAACCAGACTCTACAATCAGGGACGCGAGACCCGAATCAGCATGACCAAACTACAACTGCCGACGGCGGAGCGCGTCCGGTGGTTGCAAAGCGCGGGGCAGGTCGACATCGTCAAGAGCCCCGGTCGACGCTTGCTCAAAAGCCGCAAAAGAGACTACCTCGAGGAATTTGAGATCCGTGATCGCAGCACTCAAAAAGTGCTGTGGTACGCCCACTTCCACTATTCGGCACCCGCATCGCCTGTACAAACCTTCACGGCGGCGCACCTGAAAACCGTGCAACAACGGCTGCTGGGGGGTGCATCCGAAGCTCGCGGCGCGAATGACGATCTCCAGGCGATCTCGATCTACCGTAGCGAGATCAGTCCGCAACTGGCGACCACACTGTTCTTCGCAAAAGTGCCGGCCTCGACCTCAGGATCGTAAGCCATACGATGCGCTGAACCGGAGACCCGCATTCGCGGGTCTTTTTTTCCCGCGATATTTATCTACCACCTCGAGGGGGCGGCGCCTGATTACCTTCGGTGCACCAAGAGGCTTTCCTGGCCTCGTCATTGCCCTCAGGTATCCGCCATGAGCAACACCACTTCACCGCCTCAAAATGATTCGACGCCCTTGGTGGAAACCAGTGACCTGGTGAGCCTGACCAGCCACGGCCCGATGCTCAGCGAAGTGGCTTCGCACCAGCTGCGCCAGACACTGGAAAAGTCCTGGCCGCAATTGCAGCTCGACCCTGATAAAACCTACGTCGCCACGCCTCAATGGCTCATCGTGAACGACCGCATCGAGGCAGGCACGACCGGGTTCGAATCACTGACCTTGGCATTGATGCGCCAAGGCCTGTATGGAACGAAAGCCAACTATTTCGAAGGCGAGCATTTCCTGACACTCGAGCCGGACAGCAAAAACCCGGTTCACCTCGCTGTCAGCATTGAGGACATCGCAAAAATGCTCAATGACTCGGCGTCGATACTGTTCGTCGAGGTTCAAGTACGGCAACTGGCGTTCTGGAACGCCAAGGGGCGTGCGATCCCCCGCTGGCAAGAGCTTTCCGACACGCTGCGCAAGGCCCTGAACGTGCAGACGGTCAAAGGCTGGGACGCCGATGAATGCGCGATGGCGCGGGAGGTGTTCAGCGCCCCGGACAAAACCACCCGCAAAAATTCAAACAACGAATTCTCCACCATTCAGGCATGCCTGCTGGATATCGACATCGTCGAGAATGACATCCCTCGCCATCTGTTGATTGGCGGTGCTCTGGTGCTCAAGGCCACGTATCGCTCGCGCCAATTGCTGGTGATGTACACCATCGAGCGCGCCTACGAGTCGTTCAGTTCGATGGAAGAACTGGGTAACGTGCTTCCCGCACGCCTGGAAGAACAACAGTCAGGACACGCCCTGACGTGGCGGCTTTACGAACCGCAAGGCAACATCTTCGACCACATGGCATGGGCTTTGGTGTCCTCACAACTGGATGCCATCAACGCATTGCCGTTTCTTGAAACGCCGACAAACGATGATGTCGAGCTCGAAACCGGGTTCAGCCCCACCGAGAAAGCGCAACTGCTGCAACTGAACAACGCGATTCCCGATTGGTTGCGCAACGCCTCGTCCAACGAGATTCAAGACTACAGCCGTTACATCAGCGCTCTGGGCAAGCTGTATCGTCAACCGGACAGCAAACTGGCCCGATCCGAGATTCCGTCCATCACCGATTACGCTCAGCGGCGGATGCGTGAAGCGATCATCGCTGACCCCCTGGCGGTCGGCGCCGAGAATCTTGCGCTGGATAATCTGCGGATCAAAATCACCAACAGTTTTACCGCCGACAATTTCATCCTCCCCAACCCTCTCGATCAGCGCATTGAAACGCTGGCCGAGTTCGCGCTGGAGAACGAAGCGCCCTACATGGCGACGGTGTTTTTCAAGGGTGGGGAGTCGGTTCCGGATTGGCTGACAGCGGAATTTCTGACCACCCTGTCAGCCCGACTGGACGTTGGCAAAGCGTATCCCGAACTGATCAAGCCCAAGCTTCTGGAAGACCCGGTCGCTTCCAGACGTCAGGAACACTTCTATCGCGGTCAATTGAGTTCCCTGCTGCCGCTTCTGGCACTGGAGGCCAGATTCAATCCTGAAACCGGTGTGGACGAACGCGGCTATCAATACGTCTGCGAGCTGTTCGACGCCGATGTCAAAACCAAAACCATCGCGCTCTACTCGCTGACGATGACGCCGCAACATCGCTTGATCAGCAGCAGCGACACGGTGGACAACATGTTCATCATCAGCCCGCGAGACGCACACAATGGGCCTTGCCTGCTGTATCGCCCGATGCTTGATGATTCGCTGCTGCAGTTTCCTTCCAGGCAAAACCTTTTGTACGCGTTGCACCAACCCGGCGACCTCAGGGATTCGGTACTGGCGTGGTTGCCCGATAAAACCCTGAGCGTTGAATACGCGCAGTATGTGTTCCCAACCGGGCTGCCCTCTCCCTGGCTGATCGCGGAACAAGTGGTCAATCCCTTGCAGCGGGCAGACAAGTTCGGGCGCGTGGTTGTCGACAGTGTCGAGATCACCGGCGATATTCTGTCGGCGTTGTTCAAAAGCAACGCGCGGGCGCTGGTCAGCCTCGCTGACCGGCAATCGCAGTCCAATGCCGAACGGCGCTGGAGTGTGTTGAAGGACAGTGGGTGGGCACTGTTCAACGTCGCCTCGAACTTCCTTAGTGGTGCCGTAGGCACTGCTGTCTGGGTCTGGCAAACCATCAATCAGATTCAACAGGCACTTGATGCCCATGACCGGGATGATCGCTTCATCGAATGGACTTCGGTGTCGGACGTTCTGCTGGCGATCGGCATTATCCTCAGCCATCACGCCGTGATGCGACGGAAAAGGGTTTCAAGCAAACCTCGAACTGAACCGTTGTCGAAGGAGAAAGCACCAGAATCCATCGTCAAGCCCGTGACCGTCACGCACGATACCTCCCCGCTGCCCCCGGACCTTCCGCCCAGTCACCTTTCCTCGCTGGAACTGGCAGGATCGGTTCCACGCCGAACACCGACAGCACTGGGCGTCTACCTGGACACACTCAAAGTCGCGGCCCCTGATATTTCCAGCGAAAACGTGACAACAGTTAAGGACGCGCCTCCGCATTATTACCAATACAACTTCAGAAACTACGCACAGGTGGGGGATCGGTGGTTTTACATCGACGTGAAAGGCGACGAAGGGGCTCATATCGTTTACCCGGATCAGCCTGCGCGAAACGGTCCGATGCTGATGGATAACGGCAAAGGGCAATGGGTGCTCGACCTGAGTCTGCGCTTGCGAGGCGGTGGCGGGAATGCGTTCAGCCGCCATCAGGAGGCGGCCAACGAGCAGCGCCGAATCAATCTGGATGACGCCCTGAACACCTTTAAAAACGAGGAAAAGAACAAGGAAGCCGAGCTGCTCAGGCTCTATACCGAACTCCATCAGACCGGCGCCGAAGACTATGATCAAAAAACGGCGGCGTACCTGGAAAAACTCGATGCAACGATCGACGAATACCGCCAGGCGCTACAACAACTAGGCGAATGGCGTGCCCTCGGCGGGACGGAAAACTACCGGGAAAATTTGCTGCGCATGAGCATTGTGTTGCAGAAAAACGTGTCCTTGTGGTTTGTCATCAAACGGTCCGAATATGGTCAGGCCATCAGTGTCATGACTCAATCAGGACAGACAGAACCGGTCCCCAGACAAACCTACGTCGACAACATCCAGCAAGCGACCGACGTCGGCCGGGAGATGATTGAAAAACTGAACCTGTCGACGTCGACACTCGAGGGGATGCACGCGGCAGGGCGACCTGGCATAGAGCGCGCCATTGAAATCAGAAAACTGACACCTTCGTTTACCGTGCTGGATCTCAAGGCCAACGAGATCGGCATGGCGCAGGAGCTGTGCATCAACGAGCAGGCCAGCCCCTTAATGCAGCAAGCCCGGAACGCGGTGGGCAAGATCGTTGTGAGCGCCGCGAAGGCCGCGATTCAAATAGCGGAGCTGGCGAAAATCAAAAACGAGCACTCCGGTGTTCAAGTGAACGTCGAAGCGTTGAGCCATCTCTTGGAGACGTTTGCCGATGCCGAACAGCGCATTCTCGAACTGCCGGACACTTATCCGGGGCTGGTCAGGCAGCCCCGGCTCGAACACCTGCGCGCACTCATCGACGAGTTCGCACAACTGGCACAAGACCGACTGCAAATGTTGTTGCCGGAACCTGAGCCGCTCGCGCCGCAAACACCTGTAGAAAGAGCGCAACCGGGCCCGTCCCGCCCACCGGTCAAAGTGCGCAAGACCCGGCCACGGGACGCCGGCAAAAACGAAACCGCAAAATCGAAGGAGGAGTCGCTTAAGCCATTTACGCCAGCCATCTACCACGCACCTGCCCCCGTGTTGGACGATCTGGAAACGTTAGAGGCGGGGCTTGAGCTGAGCGCGGACGCCGGCAAGTTCATCGAAATCACCCGCAAAGATGCGCTACTGCCCCGCCGCATTCCGGCGGACATGCAGGATCTGTTCGATCAACAGGCACTGAAACTGGATCAGGCTGCCAGCAGCGTTGATCAAGCCCTGATCAACCTCAAAAAGACCGAAGATTCCACACCCCCCGTCGCCACCCTGAGTGTCGGACTGCGAGAGGCCGCCACCCGCTTGCGCAAGGAAGGCGTCAGTGTCCGGGCGGGGCTGTACAAACGGCGCAAACCGACCCAAAGCGCTTTCAAATGGCTGCATGAAAACGGCCAGCTCGATATCAGCCGCGACAAACGAGGGCGCATCCAGACCCGAGGACTCGGCGACTTTTTCCAGGAATACCGGATTGTCGAGAAGACCAGCAACAAGCCGTTATGGGTGGCGCACTTCCACTATGAAACCTTGACGAGTGCAGCGAGTGCGCCAACGGCCGCCCATATGAAAGTGTCGGATGACTATCTGAAAACACTGGCACCTGAACTGCAGCAGGCCTTGAATACCTTCGAGCCCATCGATGGAGTGTTCAGAAGGATCGAAGCCCCCGGGTTACGCAAACTGTTTCTGGACCTGGAGCCCAAGGCGGGCTCCTCGACTTGATCGCTCAACCGCGCCAGGCCTGTTCCAGTCGCCCAAGTGCAGCAAGGATCGCCGCCTCGGGCACCGCCGCGAACCCCAGTACCAGCCCGGCGCGCTGGTCCGCAGGTTTTGCAGAATCCGGCAACCAGTAGCTGCTCAGCGCGTTGATCTCGACATCAGCACCGGCGGCTTTTTCCACCAGTTCGCGCTCGCGGGCCTGTGAGTCGACCGCCACCGTCAGGTGCAGCCCTGCCGCGACACTCGGCAGGCTGCCGATGCCGGGAATGTTCGGCGGCCAACCGGCCAGCAAGGTATTGCGTCGGCTCAGCGCCGCGCGACGCATGCGGCGGATATGTCGCTGAAAATGCCCGGCGGCCATGAACTCGGCCATAACCGCTTGGGTACTCACCTCGGAATGCCGGACGTCCACCGCTCGACGCTGAGAAAACGCCTGCACCAGCGTTGGCGGCAACACCAGGTAACCCAGGCGTAGTGCCGGAAACGCGACTTTGCCGAACGTCCCGACATACAAGACCCGGCCCTGCCGGTCGAGTGCGGCCAACGGGGCCAGTGGCGCGCCGCTGTAACGGTATTCGCCGTCGTAGTCGTCCTCGACGATCCAGCCCTGGGTGCGTTCGGCCCAGGCCAGCAACTCAAGACGTCGCGCCAGGCTCATCACCACGCCGGTCGGGTATTGGTGTGACGGCGTGACATACGCCAGCCGACAGTCGCTGAGGCCATTCAATTCGTTGCAGTCAATGCCCTCACTGTCCACCGCCACGCCATGCAGTTTCGCACCCGCCACGGCGAACGCATGCCCCGCCGCCCGATACCCCGGATTCTCAATCGCCACCCCATCGCCCGGCTCCACCAGCAGCTGTGCACAAAGGCTAATCCCCTGCTGCGCGCCACTGGTGATCACTATTTGCTCAGCCGAGCACTGCATGCCTCGCGAACTGCGCAAATATGCGGCGATCATGCCGCGCAAACGCTCGTCACCCGCCGGATCGCCGTAACACAGTTGCTGCAAATCCGGTTTGCGCCAGAAAGCCGCATTCAGCTTGGCCCAGACCTCGAAAGGAAACAGATCGAATGCCGGAACGCCGACCCGAAAAGCCTTGGGTGGACCGATTGGCGGTGTCGGCAAATGGTTCTTCTCAACGCGTCCCAGCGCACCGCTGTGGATAACTTTACTGGATGAAACCACAGGCAAATCGAGCCAATTTGTGGATAAGGTTGTGGGTAACCCTGTTGAAAACCCTGTGGATACTTTTGTGGATAGTTTTTTTGCCGAGACCGAGGTCTCGGGCAATTGAGCAACGTAAGTCCCGTCACCGACCCGCCCCTCGATAAACCCTTCCGCGTACAACTGATCGTAGGCTCGCACCACGCTATTGCGGGAAATCGCCAGCGCTGCTGCCAGGTCACGACTGGCCGGCAACCGCGTCCCACTGGCCAATCGTCCATCGAGCACCCGCAGGCGCAAAGCCTGATAGAGCTGGCGACTCAAGCCCTGACGACGATCAAGCTCGATACCAGCGGGGTTGAATGACAGGGACAGCGGCGCTTCGCTCATGACAATGGACCTATGAAATTGGTCATTAATGGCTCTTACAACAGACCATTAGCCTGCCTAGGATGAACGCATTCGCCAAGGAATTATTTCCATGTACAACCCCAGCGGCTTTGCCATCAAAGATTTGACTGAACTGCAGCAGCAGATACTCGACACGCGCCTCGCCATGGTGGTCACCCACGGTGAGCAAGGTCTGCAAGCCAGTCATTTGCCATTGCTGTTCAATCCGGAACAGGGCCCGAATGGCACCCTCTACGGCCACTTCGCCCGGGGCAATCCCCAGTGGAAGGAACTGCAGAACGGCGCCGAAGCCCTGGTGATTTTTGCCGGTGCCGATGCTTACGTCAGCCCGGGGTTTTACCCGAGCAAGGCCGAACACGGCAAAGTCGTGCCGACCTGGAATTACATCGCCGTACACGCTTACGGAACAGCCGAAATATTCACCGATGCCGATCGCCTGCTCAACCTGGTCAGCGCGCTGACCGATCGTCACGAAGCCGGCCGCGCGCAACCGTGGAAGGTTGCTGATGCGCCCGCTGATTACATCGACGGCATGCTCAAGGCCATCGTCGGGTTTGCCCTGCCGATCCAGCGTCTGGAAGGCAAGCGAAAACTCAGCCAGAACCGCAGCACCGCAGACATCGCCGGTGTGCGCGAGGGGCTCGCCGCCAGCCCTGATGTGCACGACCAGGCCCTCGCCCTCTTGATGGTTTAAGGAATGAACATGAGTCAGATTGAAATTCGCCAGGTCAGCGCCGACGATCACGCCGCCTGGTTGCCGCTGTGGCAAGCCTACCTGCGCTTCTACAACACCGAGTTGCCCGAGGCGGTCACTGACAGCACCTGGCAGCGCATGCTCGACCGCAATGAGACGACTCATTCGGCGTTGGCGTGGGTCGACGGCAAAGCGGTCGGCATGGTGAACTTCATCTACCATCGCTCGAACTGGAGCATCGAAAACTCCTGCTACCTTCAAGACTTGTTGGTAACGCCGGAAACTCGCGGCACCGGCATCGGCCGCAAGCTGATCGAATTCGTCTACGCCACCGCCAAAACGGACGGTTGCTGCAAGGTCCACTGGTTGACCCACGAAACCAACGCCACCGCGATCCAGCTCTACGAGCGCATCGCCGAACGCCCAGGTTTCATCCAGTTTCGCAAAGCCCTTTAAGGTTCAAGGAGAACACGATGTCGACTTCACTCGCAGACTGGAAAGGCGTCCCGGCGCCATCGGTTCAAACCCTCGAAGGGCGTTTTATCCGCCTGGAAAAACTCGACCCGGCGCGTCACGCCGAGGGTTTGTGGAAAGCCCTGCAAGGCCCGGGATCAGACCCGAAACTCTGGGACTATTTGCCGTACGGTCCTTTCCCGGAGCGCAGCGCTTTCAACGATTGGCTGAACAACCATGCGGCCAATAGCGACCCGTATTTCTTCAGTGTGATCGACCGTGCCAGCGGTGAGGTGCAGGGCATCCTCAGTCTGATGTCGATCGTCCCGGCGCAAGGTCGAATCGAGATCGGTCACGTCACCTTCGGTGCGCCGATGCAGCGTTCGCCGAAAAGTACCGAGGCGGTTTACTTGCTGGCCAAGGAGTCGTTTGCGCTGGGCTACCGGCGCCTGGAGTGGAAGTGCAACAACGGCAACGCCCGCTCCAAGTACGCGGCGGAACGGTTGGGGTTCAGTTTTGAGGGCGTGTTCCGTCAGCACATGGTGGTCAAGGGGCAGAACCGGGATACGGCGTGGTATTCGATTCTGGATTCGGAATGGCCGGCGATTGGCGCGGGGTTTGAGCGGTGGCTATCCGATGAGAACCAGACGGGGTCCGGGCAGGTGAAAACCCTGGCTGAGTGCCGCGGGTAATTCGTCGACTGTACTGACGTCTTCGCGAGCAAGCCCGCTCCCACATGGGTTATGTGTTGACCACACTTTTGTGATCAACAGATACCCCATGTGGGAGCGGGCTTGCTCGCGAATGACTTCACGCCAATTTCTGGGCAAGCACCGCAATATGCTCCGGCCCAATCCCGCAGCATCCGCCCAGATGACTGGCGCCGCGTGCTTTCCAGTCAGCCGCCCACTGCAGATACCCCGGCGGATCGAGATCCTCACGCAACGGGTCCAGACCGTCGTTGGCCGTGGCCTCTTTCGGTTGTGGCGGGAAGGCATTGGCGTACGCGCCGATGTGTATCGTCACTCCCAAACGCTCGAAGGTTTCCCGCGCCGCATCAATCGCAGCGCCGATCACTTCCGGCTGACTGCAGTTGAACAGCAACGCCTCGACACCCAGCTCGGCAGCCACCGCAGCGGCCTCAGCGACAGGCTCACCCGAACGCAAGCGCGGCACTTCGTCCGTGTCCTCATCCTTCAAGGTAAACGACAGCCAGAACGGCTTTCCGTCCTTCGGCAGACCGGCGTGTATGGCTCGCGCCTCGACGATTGAGCTCTGGGTTTCCGCCAGCCACAGATCGACATGTGGCGCCAAGCCGTTAACCAGCGGCGTCAACAATTCAGTCACCCGAGCAGCGTCAAACAGGTCTGGACGATAGGAGCCGAACAATGGTGGCAGCGAACCGGCCACGCGTACGGCCTTGCCCGAAGCGTCCACCGCACGCCGCGCCAACTCACCGGCCAGCGAAGCGAGGGCCTGCCCTTCAGCCGCAAAACGCTCTTCGCCGATGTGAAACGGCACCACCGCGTAACTGTTGCTGGTGATCACATTGGCGCCGCTGTCGATGTAAGCCGCGTGCACCGCCTCTACCGCTTGCGGGGCTTCGCTCAAGGCCAGCGCCGACCATTCGGGCTGTCTGAAAGGTGCCCCTGCGCGCTGCAGCTCGCGACCCATGCCGCCATCCAGAATTACCGTGCTTGCTGCGCTCATATGCTTTTCACTCATATGCTTATGAAAATAACTCACTACCAGAGTCGTTCTTATAACTATTTAATACGCACCATTCGGTTAATCACAACCAATTTTTTTCAGGGATCGACTGTGAAATTTCAACCACTCCTGGCCCTGGGCCTGACGATTCTGGCTGCCTCCACCCAAGCCTTTGGCGGAGCCACGCTGGACCGCATCGAGCAAAAGAAGGAATTGGTGGGCGTGTTGATGGAAAGCTATCCACCGTTTTCATTCCTCAACGATCAGAACCAGCTCGACGGTTTTGACGTTGATGTGGCCAAAGCCGTGGCGGACAAACTGGGCGTCAAACTGCGCCTCGAAACCCCATCGTGGGATGTGATCGCCGCCGGCCGCTGGAGCGGCCGTTACGACATCTGCGTCTGCTCGATGACGCCGAGCAAGGCACGGGCCGAAGTCTTCGATTTCCCGGTCGAGTACTACGCTTCGCCAGCGGTGATCGTGGTCAACGCCAAGGATGATCGCATCCACAGCGCCAAAGACCTCAGCGGCAAGAAAGTCGGCCTCACCAGCGCCTCCAGCTACGAAAGTTACCTGAACAAAAACCTGGTGATCGAAGGCGCTGAAGACACCCAACTGCAGTACCCGTTCGAGGACGTGCAGATCGCGCCGTATGACACCGACAACGTGGCGTTCCAGGACCTGGGCCTGGGTGCCGGCGTGCGACTGGATGCGATCCTCACCAACCTCGTCACCGCGCAACCGCGCCTGACCGAAGACAAACGCTTCAAGCTGGCCGGCGAGCCGCTGTACTCGGAGCCGAACTCGGTGGCCATCGAGAAAGGCGACGCGCAGTGGGACGCCAAGGTGCGTGAAGTCTTTGCGCAACTGAAACAGGACGGCACCCTGAGCAAGCTCTCGCAAAAATGGATCGGCGCCGACATCAGCCAATGACTTCTTTCCCGACACCTCCTCAGCCGCCGCAACCGGTGGCTGAGTCGCGGCTGCAACGCGTCTTCGGTTTCCGCACACGGCTGTACCTGACGTGGGCGGCGATGTTCGGTTTGTTCGCCAGTTTCTTCCTGAGCTTCGACCTGAAGTTCTCGATCATCCTCGACAAACTGCCCAACCTGATCGGCCTGCACCTGGCGCCAAACGGCTTCCTGCAAGGCGCAGCGCTGACGTTGTTTCTGTGCCTGGCCTCAATCGTCACGTCGTCGCTGCTGGGTTTCATCACCGCCCTGGCGCGGCTGTCGAAAAGCGCCGTGGCCTTCGGCATCGCCAGTTTCTACGCCTCGTTCTTTCGCGGCACACCGCTGCTGATCCAGATCCTGCTGATCTACCTCGGCCTGCCGCAACTGGGCGTCGTCCCCGGCGCAGTCACCGCCGGCATCATCGCCCTGTCACTGAACTACGGCGCCTACCTGAGCGAAATTTTCCGCGCCGGCATCCTCGGCGTCCCCCACGGCCAACGCGAAGCCTCCCTGGCACTGGGCATGCGCGAAACCGTGATCTTCTGGCGTGTCACCCTGCCCCAGGCCATGCGCACCATCATCCCGCCGACCACCAACCAATTCATCTCGATGCTCAAGGACTCGTCGCTGATCTCGGTGATGGGGGTTTGGGAAGTGATGTTCCTGGCGCAATCGTACGGGCGGTCGAGCTATCGGTATATCGAGATGCTGACGACGGCGGCGATTATTTACTGGGTGATGTCGATCGGGCTGGAGCTGATTCAGGCGAGAATGGAGCGGCAATATGGGAAGGCGTATTTGAGTCGGAGTTAATTTAAGGATCGCTGCCTCCGAAGGGCAGCAATCCATGGACGCCATCTTTAAGGGGGCGCCAGTGCGTGGTGCAGAATCAGCTTAAGTCGCGCCGAATCCGCACTACGCCCATCTTCAGTCCAAACGGTCTGAACACGGCATTCAGCGATTTCAGCGTCTGATTCCCTTCTCCATGTTCGATATGCACCAGCGTGCGCACCGAGATTTTGCACATTTTTGCGAATTGGGTCTGGTGCAGACCTGTGACCTCTACTCTTAATCGGCGAACCGCTTCGCTGATCTCAAGAGTGCCTTGAGCCAGCGCTTCCTGGATGCTTTCGATGAGTACAGTACGCTCGGCAACGGTCATGCTCATTTCAGGTCCCACTCTTTCAAACGCTGCTCCAGATTTTTCAAGGCGATTCGCGGGTGATTCATTGTCGCGTCAGGCAAACCACTGGCGGTCAAAATGTCAGGGAGTGCTGCCAGATACTTGGCATCCTCGCGCAATCGCTCAAAAGAGTTCGGCGCGTCACTCAACGCAGCTAATGGATCATTTGGATCGGTAATGTCGGCCAATGCTCGACATACGCCACGCCAATCAACGTCACCTGCTCTCTCCAGCTCTTTTGGCCACTTGGTAGTGCGTGTCACACCTTCGTCGTCCATCACCATAGGCGCCAGATCATAGATCGGTGCTAAACGAAACGAAGCTGTGTCCCGAATGACTGCAGTGTTGCGGCCATGATTATCTGAGTTGCCGAGGATTTTATTGAGCAGATCCCGACGAAGGTAGTCAGCAACAAGATCCGGAATTTGGTCCGTCTGCCCCGCATCACGCCAGAGCCTGGCAAGTAGCCGGATAACGTCCATGTGGTCCATCGCACTACCGGGCGTGGTTATTTGTGCCAAAGAATAGATCGACTCCACGGCAAAACGCTCGACACCCTGAGGGGTCACTTGCCGATCAAAACGCTGCATCCACAAACTCGGTTTGGTCGCCTCTTCCAACGCCAAGCCCTGTTCTGCCACCGTTTCGATGCCTAGTTTTTGTAGTGCCTTGTAGTAGTGGTATTCGCTTCTGAGGATGTCTTGATCGTTCCTGTTCCCTTTGTTGCGAGAGAACTTCACGAACCAGTGTTGGGTAACGTCTGCGTCGTCCAGCACTGCATCCGGGTATAAATTTCCATCCTTACACTGAGCTAACAAAAGTTTGGGCGCCTCGCCCCCCGCCCCCGTTGCCCCACCAATAGCGGCGCCTTGCTCATAGGCATATTCGAGAAACCGGTTATCACGACTAATGACGTCTTGGCGTTTAAACCCTATAGGCTCGCGCTGGTCTACCGCCTCGGCGGATTCCTTTATGCGCATATTGCCTATCGGTGCAAGAGTGCTTTTGGCCAGTAAATAGAGGTCGGCACCGACGTCAGCAGGCTTGTCGCGACCTACGTGTGCCAGCAGAAATTTCTTGGCGGCACCGGCGGGTGCAATGTCGTGAAGAAATGCTGGTGCATTGGATCGCTTGCCCTCCCATTCCAAGGGAAACCTGGCACTCACTGCCTTGGCAAATGGAGCTCCAATGTCCTCAATATTTTCGACGAGATAAGGTGTTGCGTAGCCGAAGTTACATCGACTTTCGAATCCTTTTTCAGGACTGTCGAAGCTCAAGACCATGGCGTCGTGCCATTTCCCTGTAATGAAGATTTGTAAAGTCAGGTTGTACATGCCATCGCCACCTGCATTTAAATGCATTTTTGGGAGATTTTTTAAGCCTTGCGTGCAATATAGTGCATTTGTGATGCCCTAGGCACTCGCTTGACCGCATTAAAATGCAGATAGAGAACTGTTGGCAGTTGGAATATGCAAAATAATGCAGATACAGGTGATGCACGGACATCATTTTGTAAAAACCCTCAGCTATACAAGACGACCCGCTTATAACAAAAAGGCCGTCTCACATGCCCTTCTCTCCCCAGCGCCTGGCATTCAGCATCGCGTTATTGATCAGCACCGGCGCCCACGCTGCACCGGTGAAAAATGTGCAAATCAACACGCCGATCACCACCGCGCAAACCCTCGGCGGCGCCGACACGCTGACGATTTCCGCGCCGGGCAGCATCACCAACGCTGGCAAGACGGTGAGCCTGAAAGACAGCACCAGCGGCATCGGTGTGGTGATCGATAACGCGGGCAAGATCATCTCGACTGGCGGCCGGGCGATCGACAGCAGCGGCGACCTGACCCAGGCGCGCAACTACAGCATTTATAACCGTGCCGGCGGGCAGATCCTCGGTTTCAACGACGCCCTGCGCATCGACAGCAACTTTGCCAGCGGCAGTCTGTTGATCGATAACAGCGGCACCGTCCGCTCCACCACCGGCCAAGGGCTGGACCTGGATGCGCTGCGCAGTGCCGGGGTCAAAACGACGATCATCAACCGCGCGGGCGGATTGATTCGCGGGGACGCCAGCGATGGCATGAAGACTGGCGCCAACGCGACGATCACCAACTATGGCGAGATCTCTACCGGCGACTCTCGAACCGCCGACGACAAGTTCGACGGTATTGACATCGACACCGCGACCGGTGTGACGGTGACCAACTACGGCAGCATTTCCGGCGGCCGCCACGGCATCACCACCGACCTCGGCGCGACACTGACCAACTTCGGCCAAATCACCGGTCGCAACGGTTCGGGTTTTGGCTCCGATGGCGACGGCACGGTGATTAACCACGGCACGATTACCGGCGCTTATTCGGGCCTGCAAGCCAATGGCGACGGCGATGGCGTGGACATCGACAAGCTCGCCCACATCGAAAACTACGGCACCATTCAGGGTGTCGGCGCGGGCGGTGTCGACAAGGGTGGTTTCGCCAACGGCAGTGAAGGCATCGCGCTGGGCGGCGGCTATGTGTTGAACGCCAAAGACGCACTGATCAGCGGCGCCAACAGTGCCATTTTGGTGGACGATGGCAGCGGCGGTTCGGGCGTGGCGGCGACCACGCTGGAAAACTTCGGCACCATTCAGGGCCTCGACGGGTTCGGTGTGAAGTTCGTCGGTGAGTTCGCCGACAGCGTAATCAACGGCGGCACCATCAGCGGCAGCAACGGCCTGGCGCTGGACCTGGGCGGCGGCAACGACAGCCTGACATTGCGCAACGGCAGTCGCTTCGTCGGTGTGGTCGACGGCGGCAGCGGTAACGATCGCGTGGTGATGGACGATGCGGCGGGCGGCAGCTTCGGCGCGAGTCGCAACTTCGAATGGCTGGAGGTCAAGCAAGGTGCCTGGACGCTGACCGGCAGCGGTGATTTCAGCGATGGCGGCGCGGTGCGCACCAGCGCGACGCTGATCAACCAGGGCGGCATCGCCGGCAGCCTGACCGTCGACGCGGGCGGTGTGTATGCCGGCGGTGGTTCGGTCGGCAACTTGCGGGTCAACGGGACTTTACGGACCAACACTCAACTCGGTACCGCGACGATTCTTCACGACTTGACCATGGGCAGCGGTTCCACCCTGGCCTACGGCGTCAATGCCGATGGCAGCAGCGCGCCGGTCAAGGTCGGCGGCGTGGCCAACCTGAACGGAGCCACCCTGGCGGTGAAACCCGGTAGCGGCACCTATCCGTGGCAAAGCCAATACACGGTGCTGCAAGCGGCGAGCGTCAACGGCACCTTCGGCAAAGTCACCAGCGACTATGCGTTCCTCACGCCGACCCTCGCGTACACCCCGACCCAGGTCGACCTGACCTACACGCGCAACGATGTCGCGTTCAACGAATTCGCGGTCACCGGCAACGGCAGCAGCGCTGCCAACAGCCTGGCCTCGATGGGCAAAAACAACGCGCTCTACAACGCACTGCTCAACACCACCAGCGCCACGGCCGGCATTGCGATCGAGCAACTCGCCGGCGCCAGCAACGCCAACCTGACCAGCGCCACCCTCGGCGCCAGCAGCCAGATCGGCGGCAGCATGCTGTCGGCGATGCAACAAATGGGGGGCGGTTCAGGCTTGCTGGTTGGCCTGGATCAGCGCGATACCCCGGTACTCGCCGCCACCGGCGTCCCGTCCGAAGCGCGCAACCTCAACGACCCGAACGCCCAAGGCCGACTCTGGCTGCAAGCCATCGGCGGCTACGGCAAGCTCGATGGCGAGCATGGCAGCAGCGGTCTGGAACAGCGCACCAAAGGCAGCGTACTCGGAGCTGATTGGGCGCTCGATCCGCAATGGCGATTGGGAGTTCTCGGCGGCTATTCGAAAACCGATCTGGATGCCACGGGAGTCGATGGCAACGTCGAGAGCTGGCACGCCGGCGTTTACGCCCTGCGCCAAAGCGGCCCCTTCGCTTTGCGTCTCGGCGCCGCGTACAGCGGCCATCAAGGCGAAAGCAAACGCACCGTCGCCTTCAACGGTTTCAGCGACCGAGCGACAGGCGATTACGACGCGGACAGCCAACAGGCCTTCGCCGAGCTAGGGTACGCGATGGGCAGCGGTCGCCTCAGCGCCGAACCCTTTGCCAGCCTCGGCTACCAGCGTTATCACCGCAACAGCTACCAGGAAAAAGGGGGCGCCGCAGCGTTGCAGGTCGATGAACAAACCCAGGACAACTTCAGCAGCACCTTCGGCCTGCGCCTGGCACACCTGAATTCACTGGAGAACGGCATGAGCCTGACGCCACGCATGACCGCCGGCTGGAAGCACACGTATGGCGATGTCAGCAACTCGACGCGCCAGGCGTTTGTGGTCGGCGGAACGTCATTCAGTGTCGATGGCAGTTCGCTGGATCGCGACAGTTTGGTGCTGGAAGCCGGACTGGATCTGGGGATTTCGGCGCGGCATTCGGTGGGAGTGGGTTACAGCGGGGAGATCGGGAGCAACAGCCGCAATCATGGGGTGATTGGGCAGTGGCAGATGAGTTTTTGATCTATAAAAAACAGGTTAAACCTGAAAGGTTGTAGGCAAAAATCCCACCGCGTGAAGGCCAATGCACACGTAAGCTTCGGAACGGGATTTTTGCTACAACCGAATGTCCAAGACCCTGCAAAAATGCCGGAAACGCCCGGCATTCAAGCACCAGAGCTCCCTCCTAGAGTTCGACCTTCAGAAAAACGAGGTCGAATTCAATGCCCACACCTTTCATTCATCGCCCGCACCAACTCGCCCTGGCAATTACCCTCTCTCTTGGCTGCATCGATATATCGATGGCTCAACAAGCAGAGGTTGATGCCGCGATCGAAGCACCCGCCAAGAAAGTTCGAGTAGCCGCTTGGCCAAAAAGAGATGATCTTTTCGCGATCAAAACTTTCATTGGCCCGATGGAACATGCCGTCAAACCCGCTTCGCTAAAGCCACAAGAACCGATGACTCAATTGCCATCTGTTCCGCCTGCTCCGGAACCTGTAGATCTTGCAGCCCATCTTTACGACTTTCCTGAACCAGCAGAGGAAAGCACCTCCCCCAGGCCGGCCACTGATGCTCGGCTCGCAACGGAGAATTCCGTTGACCCGATGCAACACGCTGGCGAAGCCAGTCCGGTTACGTCAGAAGAGACAGTGAGCCCCCCCTCACCGTTTACGGCTACTGCGAAACCATTGGATTCGGCGGCACATCCTTACGAATTCCCCGAGCCCGCTGACGACGCGGTCGAAACGGTTGAGGATGATTTACCGATCACGTTCGACAACTTCGCGAATGCCGATAGCACCACGCGCATCCTTGCAGCAGAGCAGTACGAAAACATCGACGGCGTCTTGCTGAAACTGGGGGAGGGAGATGACCTGTTTATCGTTAACCACGGTGTCAGTTTTGCTGGGGAAATCCAGGGGGGTGGCGGGAAAAACGTAATACTGCTCGACTCCCCCGATGGCGGCACACTCGACAAAACCAGTAACTTTTTCGGGTTGCGAGTAGCGCAAGGAGCTTGGTCCTTGACGGGTAAAGGCGACTTCAACCGCGGGGCCGAGGTGCTGGACGGCGCAACGCTGTTCAACATGGGCAGTATCGCAGGCGATGCCATTGTTTACGAAGGTGGTCGCTACGGCGGTCAAGGCGAGGTCCGCGATCTTTACGTAGAAGGTGCATTGCTGGTAAGTGAGTCCCTCGGTGCCCCACATATCAGAGGAGACCTGACGTTCGCTCGGGACGCCACACTATCCTACGCCGTAACGGCTACCGGCAAATCTCCCACCATCATGGTCGAGGGTATTGCAGCGCTGGAGGATGCCTCACTGGAGGTTGCTGCACGGCCGGGCGACTATCCCGACAGCAGCGATTACACCGTGCTCAAAGCTGGCTTGGTGGAAGGCGAGTTCGGCCGAGTCACCAGCAATCTGGCGTACATGACACCGACACTGTCTTACACCAAGACTGATGTGGTCCTTAACTACGCTCGCAATGGAGTGCCGATCGAGAGTTTTGCCGCAAACGACAATGCTCGTGAGTTTGGTCGAAGCGTGGAAGAGCCAGCGGCTAAAACGAGCGAGACCAATGCTGCCGTCACCGCCCTGCTCTCCACCGATAAAGCCACAGCCACTTACGCCCTCGAACAACTGACCGGTGATAGCAACGCCAACCTCGCCAAGGCAACGCTGAACAGTGACAGCCCGGTCAGCGCCACCCTGCTTTCGGCCATGCGCCAAGTGGACAGCGCAGCCGGTTTTGGCAATCAGAAAGGTGCCCCACGCCTCGCCGCCGGCAACGAAGAAAACGGCAGAGTCTGGCTGCAAGCCTTGGGTCATGGCGGAACGCTGGACCGCGATCACGACGCGCTGCAAACGTCGACCAAAGGCCTCGTTCTGGGCGCAGATTGGCGCGTTGATGAGGATTGGCGTTTGGGTGTGATGGGCGGCAAGTCTGACACTCGCCTGGACAGCCGTGAACTCGATGGCAACCTCGATAGCTGGCACTTGGGCGCTTATGCCCTGCGCCAGAACGGCCCCATGGCGTTGCGCCTGGGCGCGACTTACAGCAATCACGACGGCAGCACTAAACGTCGGGTTGCCTTTAACGGTTTCAGCGATCGTCCCGAAGGCCGCTACGACGCCAGCACCCAGCAGGCCTTCGCGGAAGTGGGTTACAACCTGGGGCGGGCCAATGTCAGCATCGAACCGTTTGCCAGCGTTGGCTATCAACGCTATCAGCGCGACGGCTACACCGAAAAAGGTGGCGCTGCAGCGTTGAAAGTCCACGGTCAAACTCAAAACAACCTCAACAGCACGTTCGGCCTGCGACTGGCGAAGATCAACACGCTGGATAACGGCATGCAACTGACGCCTCGGTTCAGTGCCGGCTGGAAACACACGTATGGAGAGATCTACAGCGATACCCGTCAACGACTGGTAACGGGTGGGAAAAACTTCACCGTTTCCGGTGCGCCGCTGGACCGTGACAGTCTGCTGGTGGATGCAGGACTGGACCTTGGCTTGTCGGCGAAACATACGTTGGGTGTCGGCCTTAACGGCGAGATCGGCACTGACAGCCGCAATCATGGCGTGACGGGGCAATGGCGGATGGCGTTCTGATCAATCACTGATTCCCCGCAGTCCCTATGGGGGTGAGCCGGCTCACTCCCACATTTTCCAATGCGAAACTGCGGACAAAAAAAAGGGGAGCACATGCCCCCCCGAGGTTTAAAGCGTTGTATCGAGGCTGTTAACTCAGCCTTCGATCTCGATCAGGATTTCGCCCGGGTTCACCCGGTCGCCCTTGGCCACATGGATGGCGGTGACTTTGCCGGCGATGGCAGCCTGGACTTCGGTTTCCATCTTCATCGCTTCGGTGATCAGCACGGCTTGCCCTGCTTTCACGGTGTCGCCTTCCTTGACCAGCACGTCGACAATGTTGCCCGGCATGGTGGTGCTGACGTGACCCGGAGCCGAGGCTTGCTTGCGTTTGCTGCTGCCGCCGCTGACGAATTCGTTGAGCGGTTCGAACACCACTTCTTCCGGCATGCCGTCGATGGACAGGTAGAAGTGACGCTTGCCTTCCGCCTTCACGCCGACACCGGTGATGTCGACGCGGTAGGTTTCACCGTGGACGTCGATGACGAACTCGGTCGGCACGCCTTCGCCACCGGCCGAGGCCACGCCGCCCGCCTCAGGAATCGGCAGCAGCACTTCTGGGGTCAGGGTGCCGGCAGCGCGTTCTTCGAGGAATTTGCGGCCGATGTCCGGGAACATGGCGTAGGTCAGCACGTCCTCTTCAGACTTGGCCACGGCGCCGATTTCGGCACGCAGTTTGGTCATTTCCGGCTTGAGCAGGTCGGCCGGACGCACGTCGATGACTTCTTCGCTGCCGATCGCCTGGCGACGCAGTTTTTCGTTCACGGTGCCCGGCGCTTTGCCGTAGCCGCCTTGCAGGTAGAGCTTCACTTCGTTGGTGATGGTCTTGTAGCGCTCGCCGGCCAGCACGTTGAAGAACGCCTGGGTGCCGACGATTTGCGAGGTCGGGGTCACCAGCGGGGGGAAGCCGAGGTCTTCACGAACCCGCGGGATTTCGGCCAGTACTTCCGCCATGCGATTCAAGGCGCCCTGCTCTTTCAACTGGTTGGCCAGGTTGGAAATCATCCCGCCCGGTACCTGGTTGACTTGCACGCGGGTGTCGACGGCGGTGAATTCGCTTTCGAACTGGTGATACTTTTTGCGCACGGCGTAGAAGTACAGGCCGATCTCTTGCAGCAGTTCCAGGTTCAGGCCGGTGTCGTACTCGCTGCCTTTAAGGGCGGCAACCATCGACTCGGTGCCAGGATGGCTGGTGCCCGAGGCGAAACTGGAGATCGCGGTGTCGATGTGATCGGCACCGTTTTCGATGGCCTTGAGTTGGCACATCGTGGCCAGGCCAGCGGTGTCGTGGGAGTGGATGAAGACCGGCAGCGACTGCTCGGATTTCAACGCCTTGACCAGTTCGCCAGTGGCGTACGGGGTCAGCAGGCCGGCCATGTCCTTGATCGCCACCGAGTCGCAACCCATGGCTTCCATTTGTTTGGCCTGGGCCACGAACGCATCGATGGTGTGCACCGGGCTGGTGGTGTAGGCGATGGTGCCTTGAGCGTGTTTGCCCGCCGCTTTCACCGCTTCGATGGCCACGCGCAGGTTACGCACGTCGTTCATCGCATCGAAGATACGGAACACGTCGATGCCGTTGACCGCTGCCTTGGCGACGAACGCTCTGACCACGTCGTCGCTGTAGTGGCGGTAGCCCAGCAGGTTCTGGCCACGCAGGAGCATTTGCAGGCGTGTGTTAGGCAACGCGGCGCGCAGCTGACGCAGACGCTCCCACGGGTCTTCTTTCAGAAAGCGTACGCAGGCGTCGAAGGTCGCGCCGCCCCAGCATTCCAGCGACCAGTAGCCGACTTTGTCGAGCTTGTCGCAGATTGGCAGCATGTCTTCGGTGCGCATGCGGGTCGCGAGCAGCGATTGGTGGGCGTCGCGCAGGATCGTGTCGGTTACGTGGATACGCTTTGTAGGTAGAGAGTTGCTCATTGTTCTATTCCTCACAGGCCTGCGTGGGCGGCGATGGCGGCGGCGATGGCCAGGGCCAGCTCTTCGGGTTTGCGCTTGATCGAGTAGTTAGTCAGTTCAGGGTGGCTTTCAACGAAGCTGGTGTTGAACTGGCCGCTACGGAATTCCGGGTTACGCAGGATTTCCTGGTAGTACGCGGCGGTGGTCTTGACCCCTTGCAGACGCATGTCGTCGAGGGCGCGCAAGCCACGGTCCATCGCTTCTTCCCAGGTCAACGCCCACACCACCAGTTTCAGGCACATGGAGTCGTAGAACGGCGGAATGGTGTAGCCGGTGTAGATCGCCGTGTCGGTGCGCACGCCGGGGCCGCCGGGCGCGTAGTAACGGGTGATCTTGCCGAAGCTCGGCAGGAAGTTGTTTTTCGGGTCTTCGGCGTTGATCCGGAATTGCAGCGCGAAACCGCGGTGCTGGATGTCTTCCTGTTTCACCGAAAGTGGCAAGCCGGACGCGATGCGGATCTGCTCACGCACGATGTCGATGCCGGTAATTTCTTCGGTGATGGTGTGTTCCACCTGCACCCGGGTGTTCATCTCCATGAAGTACACCTCGCCCTCGGCGAGCAGGAACTCCACGGTGCCGGCGTTCTCGTAACCCACAGCCTTGGCCGCACGCACCGACAGGTCGCCGATGTAGGCGCGCTGTTCCGGGGTCAGTTGCGGGCTCGGGGCGATTTCGATGAGCTTCTGGTTGCGGCGCTGGATCGAGCAGTCACGCTCGAACAGGTGCACGACGTTGCCAAAGCTGTCGCCGAGGATCTGCGCTTCGATGTGTTTCGGATTGACGATGCATTTTTCCAGGAACACTTCCGCCGAACCGAACGCCTTGGTGGCTTCGGAGATGACCCGCGGGAAGGCTTGTTCGAGTTCTTCACGGCTGTCGCAGCGACGGATGCCACGGCCGCCACCACCAGAAGTCGCCTTGAGCATCACCGGATAACCGATGCGATCGCCTTCGACCAAAGCTTCGGCGATGTCCGCGACGTTGCCTTCGGTGCCTGGCGTGACCGGCACGCCCGCCTTGATCATGCTGCGGCGCGCTTCGGTCTTGTCGCCCATGCGGCGAATGACTTCAGCCGATGGACCAATGAATTTGATGCCGCGTTCCGCGCAGATGTCTGCCAGCTCGGCGTTTTCCGAGAGGAAACCGTAGCCGGGATGCAACGCATCACAACCGGTTTCCACGGCCAGATTCACCAGCTTGCGTGCATTCAGGTAACCGGCCAGTGGCTCGGCACCGATGCTATGGGCCTCGTCCGCGCGTTTCACATGCAGGGCATGGCGGTCGGCGTCGGAATAGATCGCGACCGAGCGAATGCCCATCTCGGCGCAGGCACGCACGATTCGTACGGCAATCTCACCACGGTTGGCGATCAGGATCTTTTTTATCACTTGGAGGTTCCCTTGAGCCGGTGGTACCCACGACCTGCTAGACCAGGTCGACGCGTGACCAAATGTTTCAATTTAGTCGCAGCCCCACACTAGCCCCCGCAAGGGATTAACAAAAATGATTAATAATTGGGTTAGCCATAAGTAAAGACTTATAGTTGATTCATCAGCCTGGGGCGGGAGCTTCTAGATAATGCGTAAGTCATTGATGCGTATGACATTGCGTCAATTGCAGATCTTCAACGAGGTTTGTGATTTGCGGTCGTACAGCCGCGCAGCCGACGAAATGTCTCTCACACAACCGGCCGTCAGCCTACAGATTCGTCAACTCGAGGAGCTGATTGGTCAGCCATTGTTCGATTACGTCGGCAAAAAACTCTACATGACGGAGGCCGCCGAAGCACTACAGCGTGCCAGCCGGGACATTTTCGGGCGCCTGGAAAACCTCGACATGCAGCTTTCGGACATGCAGGGATCGCTGCAGGGCCAGCTGAAACTGGCGGTGGAATCCAGCGCCAAGTATTTCGTGCCGCATCTGTTTGCCGCGTTCAAGCGCCAACATCCGGAAGTGAATCTGCAACTGACGGTGGTCAACCGGGGGCAGGTGATTCGGCGCCTCTCCGACAACCGCGACGATTTGGTGATCATGTCCATGGTGCCGCAGGACATGGGGCTGGAGTTTCTGCCGTTCCTCAATAACCCGATCGTCGCGGTGGCACCGCCGGATCATCCGCTGTGTCACATGGGGCCGCTGCGCCTGCAAGACCTTGAGCCGTACACGTTGTTGCTGCGCGAACCCGGCTCGGGAACGCGATTGGCGTGCGAAGAGTATTTCAAGGAAAAACGCGTGCACTTCAACCAGACGCAGGAGGTTTCATCGGCTGAAGCCCAGCGTGAATGTGTGCTGGCGGGTCTGGGCGTCGCGCTGTTGACGCGCCACGCCCTGAACCTTGAGTTGGCGACCGGCGGCTTGATCGAGTTACCGGTCGAGGAGCTGCCGCTGTTTCGCAGTTGGTGCCTGGTGCAGGCCAAGGCCAAACGGCTGTCGCCGGTGGCCCACGCGTTCCTTGCGTTTATCCGCAGCGAACGCGTGCAGATCAGCGCCCTGGTTGAGCGTTTCGACGGGAAGTTGCGGGAGCAGCCTGCCAGTAGTTGAGTTCCAGCTCGGGAAAGTCACCGATTTCGGCCAGCAGCTGGCGGCGCTCGCAGCGGTCTTCGATGGCGCGGCGAAATTCCATGCGGCGCTGATCTTCCTGCTGACGGCGGGTTTTGACGGCGCTGTTGCGTTCTTCGTAGGGCTGGGCCATTTCGAGTCTCCCAAGGCGATTACGGAGTTTCAAGATAGGCGCGGGGGATGACGGTTTGGCGGCGAGTGGGTTACAGGGATGTGAACATTACCCAAGGATGTAGCGAAGCTGAAGACGCCTTCGTGAGCAAGCCCGCTCCTACATTTGAAATGCATTCCAATGTGGGAGCGGGCTTGCTCGCGAATGAAGGTCGGAACGACCTTCCGCAGGATCAATCATCCAGCGCTTTCACCGATTTTGGCGACAGCCGCAAACTGCGCAGGCTGCGCTTGACGCTCTTGAGGTGGTTGACCAGGCTCGGCCCGCGCGCCATGGCCACGCCCATCGCCAACACGTCGATCACCACCAGGTGAGCGATACGCGAAGTCAGCGGGGTGTAGATTTCAGTGTCTTCATGCACATCGATCGCCAGGTTGACGGTCGACAATTCGGCCAATGGCGTCTGGCTCGGGCACAGGGTGATCAGCGAAGCGCCGCTCTCACGCACCAGGTTGGCCGTGATCAACAAATCCTTGGAACGCCCGGACTGGGAAATACAGATCGCCACATCGGTCGGTTTCAAGGTGACCGCCGACATCGCCTGCATGTGCGGGTCGGAATAGGCCGCTGCCGTCAGCAGCAAACGGAAGAACTTGTGCTGGGCATCCGCCGCCACCGCACCCGATGCACCAAAGCCATAGAACTCGACGCGCTGAGCCTGGGACATCAGCGACACGGCTCGCTGCAACTCAACCGGATCGAGCTTCTCGCGAACTTCCATCAAGGTGTGCAGGGTGGTGTCGAAGATTTTCAGGCTGTAGTCGGCGACCGAATCGTCTTCATGGATCGCAAACTGGCCAAAACTCGCGCCTGCCGCCAGGCTCTGCGCCAGCTTCAGCTTCAAGTCCTGGAAACCGGAACAACCGATGGCGCGGCAGAAGCGCACGATGGTCGGCTCACTGATGCCCACGCTGTGGGCCAGGTCGGCCATGGAGCTGTGCATCACCGCCGCCGGATCAAGCAGCACGTGGTCGGCGACCTTGAGCTCCGACTTGCGTAAGAGGTGGCGTGACTGGGCGATGTGTTGCAGCAGATTCAAAGGGCTGGACTCTTTGTTATTGGCAGGTGCCGGAGATGTAGCAAGCTTGTAGTTATACTACATGAATCGGCTTTTTGCCTGCTCAATGCGTAACTCGATGTCCCCATTCCACGCCACATGCGCTCCATGTAGCACTTACAAGGGTTTTGCGTCCTCACGTAAAAGCGCAGCCAGGCCATCGGCTTCGACCGGCCGACTGACCAGATAACCTTGCACCTCATCGCAACGCTCGGCCTTCAAGAATTCCAGCTGCTCTGCCCGCTCCACACCCTCAGCCACCACTTTCAGCGACAAGCCATGCGCCATGGCGATGATCGCCCGGGTGATTGCCGCGTCCTCACTGCCCTGCCCCAGGCCGCGAATAAACGCCTGATCGATCTTCACGTAATCCACCGGAATGCGCTTGAGGTAGCTCAGGGACGAATAACCCGTGCCGAAGTCATCGATCGCCAGCTTCACGCCAATATCCCGCAGCTGCTGGAACGTCGCGATGATGTGCTCGACGCTGTCCAGCAACTGGCTTTCAGTGAGTTCGAGTTCCAGGTAGTGCGGCGCCAGGCCGGTTTCTTCCAGCACCTGCCGCACCAGGCTGACCAATTTGCCCTGGCGCAATTGATGCACCGACAAATTGACCGACACGCGAATCGGCTCAAGCCCTTGCCGCTGCCATTCGCAGGCCTGCCAGCAAGCCTGGCGCAACACGAACTCGCCGATCGGACCGATCAAGCCGGTTTCCTCGGCCAGACCGATAAAACTCCCCGGCGGCACGCTGCCCATGGTCGGATGATCCCAACGCACTAGGGCTTCCGCGGCATTCAATCGCCCCGTGGCGAGGCAGAGTTTGGGTTGGTAATAGACTTGCAGCTGCTTTTCATCGATGGCTTTGCGCAGCTGATTTTCAAGCTGCAATCGCTCAAGGGTGCTGGCCTGCAAGCTCTCGGTGTAGAACTGGAAATTGTTGCCGCCCAAGTGCTTGGCATGTTGCATGGCAATGTTCGACTGGCTGACCAACGCGGAAATTTCCCGGGCGGTGTCCGGCAACATGCTGATGCCCATGGAGGCGCTGACCACCAGCTCATGGCCATCGACGGTGATCGGCAAACGCAATTTGGTCGACAATCGGGTCGCCACTCGGGCCAGGCTCGACAGGTTGCCGTAGGCGTCGAATATCACCGCAAATTCGTCACCGGAAAGCCGCGCAATGGTGTCTGCCTCGGGCAACGCGTTGACCAGCCGCCGGGCCATCTTCTGCAGTAACTGGTCCGCGACCTCATGGCCAAGGCTGTCGTTGAGCAGCTTGAAACGATCCAGGTTGATATGCAGCAGCGCCAGGCTGCGACGCCCGCCCTGACGCACTCGCTGATGAGCCTCGCGCAGCCGTTCGCGGAACAGTGAACGGTTAGCCAGGCCGGTGAGTTCGTCGTAATGGGTCAGGTAGCGCATGCGCTCTTCGGATTCACGTCGCGCCGACAGATCGGCGAAGAAGCCGACAATATGGCTTACCTTTCCCCGAGCATCTCGCACAGCGTTCAGTTGCAGCCACTGTGGATAGAGCTCGCCGTTCTTGCGGGTTTCCACCAGCTCGCCCTGCCAGGTGCCGTGCTGTTCCAGCGCATGATGAATCGCGCCATAGTGCCGGCGCGCATCGCGGCTGCACGGCAACTCGACGACGTTGCGCCCAAGCATGTCTTCAATGTCGTAGCCGGTGACGCGGCTGAACGCCTGATTGACCGCGATCAGCGCGTAATTCGGGTCGAAAATCACGATGCCTTCGCTGGCCGCCTCGAACACCGTCGCCGCGAGTTGGCGCTGTTCTTCCTGGCCCTTGCTCGCGCTGATGTCGCGGCGGGTGCCGACCATGCGGATCACCCGGCCATTTTCACTGCGCTCGACCGCTCGGCCACGGTCCTCGATCCAGACCCAGTGGCCGTCGCCATGCCGCACGCGGTATTCAATCTGGTAATCCTCGCTGCGGCCCTTCAAATGCTCGACCAGGGCACGGCGCAACGACGGCAAGTCTTCGGGGTGAAGGCGCGGTTTGAGGTGACTGAGCATCGCGGTCACGAATTCCGGCTCCAGGCCGAACAACTCTTGAAGCTGGGTGTGATGGACTTCGTCGGTTTGCAGGTTCCAGTCCCACAGACCGAGCTCACTGGCCTTCAACGCCAGCGCCAGCCGCGCTTCGCTCTTGCTCAGGGCCTGGTTGGCCGCGTCCAGTTCAAGGCTGCGTTGGGCGACACGGTTTTCCAGCTCGACCTGAGCTTCACGCAATTTGTCTTCGGCGCAGCGGCGGTGATCGATCTCTTTGGCCAATTCGTGATTGAGCTGGTCGCTGCAACTTTGCGCCTGCTGCAAGTGTTCGATCAGGGCCTGATTCTGAAAGCGCCGCAGCAAGCCGCTGTCGATCAGCCGATTGACCTGCCAGGCCACCACGCTCAACGCCCCCAACAGAATCAGCCCGAACCAGCCCCAACCCTGGCCTTGTTGATCGCCGCCCCAGAATAGATAGGTAATGGCCGGCAACAGGCAGGGCAAGGTAAAGGACAGGAACGCCGGCAGGCTGACCGCGTAGGCGACGCTGGCCGACAAGGCTGCAGCGCCGATCAGGCCAAACACCCAGGCCTGTTGCATGAAATTGTCAGCGGGGACCAGGGCGATACCGGCACCGGCCAGGGTCAGGCCCGTCATGGCAGAGCCCAACAGGAACATGCGACGCCAGACCGGATGGGCCTGGCGGTTGGGAATGGCCGAATCGAAAGCCGCGACTTGAATCACCCGCAAGGCCACCAGCGATAAAAGCCAGATCAGCCAGACGCTGACGATGAAGTAGCGCTGTGGACTCCAGAGCAATCCGGCACAGACCAGGCCGTTGATCAGCATGAACAGCGTAGGCAGCAACGAGCCCTGGTAAAGCAGGCGCGTGCGCTCGACCGCCATTTCCATGGCGTACTGTTTACGGATAACCCGAGGCTCCACAGAGGGGCCCGACAGGTCGGAGCTGAGGGTCATAGGCAATGTTCTTGTTCTTATAATGATGAGCATGAGCCCGAAACGTGGACGGAGCATACACAAGCCAATGCCCTTACCAAACTGCCCCGGATCATAAAATCGACAAAATTTCAGGCCCCCGCCACCCCCTGAAAACCCTTCGAGCGAGCCCCGTCAACGCTTGCAGCCAGTGACTGACCGGTCGTCATTCGTGCTTCTTTCATCGGCTAATGCAAAGCTCGGTTTGCCCGGTGTGACGGCGCACCCTAGAATGCCCCGATGCGCGATGATCTCTCCCTTCTGCTGAACTCCCTCAACGATGCCCAACGCCAGGCCGTAGCTGCCCGCGTGGGTCGTCAGTTGGTCCTGGCCGGTGCTGGTTCCGGTAAAACCCGAGTGCTGGTGCACCGTATCGCCTGGTTGATCCAGGTCGAGAACGCCTCGCCCCACTCGATCCTGTCGGTGACCTTCACCAATAAGGCCGCTGCCGAGATGCGTCATCGCATCGAGCAGTTGATGGGCCTCAACCCGGCCGGCATGTGGGTCGGCACCTTCCACGGCCTGGCGCACCGCTTGTTGCGGGCGCACTGGCAGGAAGCCGGCCTGAGCCAGACCTTCCAGATTCTCGACAGCGACGACCAGCAACGGCTGGTCAAGCGGGTGATCCGCGAGCTGGGGCTGGACGAGCAGCGCTGGCCGGCCCGTCAGGCCCAGTGGTTCATCAACGGACAGAAAGACGAAGGTCTGCGTCCGCAACACATTCAAGCCAGCGGCGACCTGTTCCTGGCGACCATGCGCAGCATTTATGAGGCCTACGAGGCCGCTTGCCTGCGCGCCGGCGTGATCGACTTCTCCGAATTGCTGCTGCGGGCCCTCGACCTGTGGCGCGATCATCCGGGCCTGCTGGCTCATTACCAGAAGCGCTTCCGGCACATTCTGGTGGACGAGTTCCAGGACACCAACGCCGTGCAGTACGCCTGGTTGCGTCTGCTGGCCAAGGGCGGCGACAGCCTGATGGTAGTGGGCGACGACGACCAGTCGATCTACGGCTGGCGCGGCGCGAAAATCGAAAACATTTATCAGTATTCCGACGACTTCCCGGATGCCGAGACCATTCGTCTGGAGCAGAACTACCGCTCCACCGCCGGCATCCTCAAAGCTGCCAACGCCCTGATCGCCAACAACACCGGGCGCATGGGTAAAGAGCTGTGGACTGATGGCGGCGAAGGCGAAGCGATCAATCTGTACGCCGCGTTCAATGAACACGATGAAGCACGCTATGTGGTGGAAACCATCGAAAGCGCGCTGAAAACCGGCTTGGCCCGCAGCGATATCGCGATTTTGTACCGCTCCAACGCCCAATCGCGCGTTTTGGAAGAAGCCTTGTTGCGCGAGCGGATTCCGTACCGCATCTATGGCGGTCAGCGCTTCTTCGAACGCGCGGAAATCAAGAACGCCATGGCCTACCTGCGTTTGCTGGAAGGTCGCGGTAACGATGCGGCGCTGGAGCGGGTGATTAACGTTCCGGCTCGCGGTATCGGTGAGAAAACCGTCGAAGCGATTCGCGACCATGCGCGCCACAGCGATGTGTCGATGTGGGAAGCGATGCGCTTGCTGGTCGCCAATAAAGGCCTGACCGGTCGCGCAGCGGGCGCGCTCGGCGCGTTTATCGAGCTGATCGAGAACCTCGCTGCCAAATGCATGGAAATGCCGTTGCACCTGATGACCCAGACGGTCATCGAGCAGTCGGGGCTGATTGCCTACCACGAAGCGGAAAAAGGCGAGAAAGGCCAGGCCCGGGTAGAAAACCTTGAGGAACTGGTCAGCGCCGCGCGCAACTTCGAAAACGCTGAAGAAGACGAAGACCTGACGCCATTGGCGGCATTCCTCGGTCATGCGTCGCTGGAGGCCGGGGACACTCAGGCCGACGAGCACGAAGACAGCATTCAGCTGATGACCTTGCACAGCGCCAAGGGCCTGGAATTCCCTTACGTGTTCCTCGTGGGCATGGAAGAAGGCCTGTTTCCGCACAAGATGAGCCTCGAAGAACCGGGGCGTCTTGAAGAGGAGCGCCGTCTGGCCTACGTCGGCATCACTCGGGCGATGCAGAACCTGGTGATGACCTACGCGGAAACCCGACGCCTGTACGGCAGCGAGACGTACAACAAGGTGTCGCGTTTCGTACGTGAAGTGCCAAAAGGCCTGATCCAGGAAGTGCGACTGTCCAACAGCGTCAGCCGTCCGTTCGGCGGCGGTCAGCAGCAAAGCTCCAGCAGCCTGTTTGGCGGCAGCGAGATTCCGGACACCGGGTTCAGCCTCGGTCAGGCCGTACGGCATTCGGTGTTTGGCGACGGCGTGATCCTCAACTTTGAGGGCGCCGGTGCCCAGGCCCGGGTGCAGGTGAACTTCAGCGAAGGCAGCAAGTGGCTGATGCTGGGTTACGCAAAGCTGGAAGCGATCTAAAGCCCTCCAATGATTCAATGTGGGAGCGAGCTTGCTCGCGATAGCGCCGCCGCGGTGTATCAGGAATACCGCGTCATCGTTCATCGCGAGCAAGCTCGCTTGTATGTTTAGACTTGAAGGGGTGGGCGGGACTAAAAGCTCGATTCCGACTCTTGCCAGTACGGACCGTGGGAGACTTCTCGTCCCGCCCTTTCTACCCAAAGCGCCGATAAGGAATTCATCGGTACAACCGACGATAGAGGCAAGCCAGCGCAAGGGTAAACCCCGACAAGCACCTAAACCCTAGCTCCGAGGATTCGTCATGACAATCCTTACTTCACCAACGGTGATTGGTATCGATGTGGCCAAGGCCGAAATCGTGGCTTACCGCGAAGACCTGAAAACCACTCAACACATCAACAACGACCGTGAGGCTCTTGGCCGTTGGCTCAAAATGCTGCCTGCGCAAAGCTCAATTGCCCTGGAAGCCACCAGCATTTACCACTTGGACACGGTTGAACTGGCCCATGAAATGGGGCACCGGGTTTACGTGGTGGATGCTTATCGGCTGAGCCATTACCGCGAAAGCATTGGCCAGCGGGCGAAAACCGACCCTTGTGACGCGCGCCTTCTGGCGCGTTACCTGAGCAGTGAACAGCAGCGGCTGCGCGTCTGGAGTCCACCTCCGCAGGACTACAAGGTGTTGAAAAGTCTGCTGCATCGACGCGCAGAACTGGTCAACTTGCGTGTGAGTCTCACGCTGAGCTGGTCGAGCGAACTGCTCTTGAACGATGAGCTGGCCCGGCTGTTGAAGTCCCTCAAACAATCTGAACAGGCCATTCAGAAGTTACTGTTCAAAGTCAGTAAAAGGGCCGGCATTACCGAAAACATCAAGCGCTGCAAAGCCATTGAGGGGATTGGTGATCTGACGGCTATCGGCTTGGCGACCGCTTTCATGCGCGGCCACTTCGCCAGCGGCGATGCGTTCATTGCCTTTTTGGGAATGGACTTGAGGCCCAAAGACTCCGGGAAAAAGAACAGCCCCCGTCGCCTGAGCAAAAAAGGCGATACAGAGTTACGGCGTCTGGCTCACAACGCGGCAATGGCGGCTTGCAGGTCTCTCACCTGGAAACCGTTCTATGAATCCTATCTGGCCAGAGGCCTGGCCAAAACCCAAGCCCTGGTCATCCTCGCTCGCAAGCTGTGCCGGGTGGCATTCGCGCTCATGAAAAACCAGAGCGAATACCAGCCGAATTTGAGGCAGCAGGGTTCCCCTGCAACATAGAATCTCCCACAATTTGATCTGCGCTATGCCCTCTGCGGCCTATTCCTACAGAACTTATCTCCTCGCCCTACAGACCAAAGTTAACAGGCCCTATTGCGCTGACCGAAGCTGAACGCAACCTGTCAGGCAAAAGCCCGAAACACTCTGCCGCTAGCCAGTAACACTTCAGCTGTGCAACATGGCGCGCGTGCCATCCACAAATGGGAATTCCCTTTATGAAACGTTTTCTTAGCATCGCCATGGCGTTGTGCATCGGCCTGACGATGAGCCTCGACGCCAACGCCAAGCGCTTTGGTGGCGGCAAGAGCTCCGGCGCTGCGCCGACTCACCAGACCAGCCAAATGGCTCCTTCTTCTGCCGCTGGCGGCGCTGCCGCCACTGCGGGCGCGGCCGGTGCCGCTGGCGCTGCCGCCAAGGCCGGCGGTGCTTCGCGCTGGCTCGGCCCTCTGGCCGGCATCGCTGCCGGTGGCCTGCTGGCCTCCATGTTCATGGGCGGCGGCTTCCAGGGCATGCAGATCTTCGACATCCTGATCATGGCCGTGATTGCCTTCCTGGTCTTCCGTTTCATCGCCGCTCGTCGTCGCAAGCAGCAGGAGCATCTGGCTCCAGCCGGCGCGCCGATGCAGCGTGAAGTGTTCGAGCAGAAGCCAGCAGGCATGGGTTCGATCTTCGGCGGTTCGGCAGCACCTGCTGCCGCTCGTCCGGTAATCAATGCCCCGGCCTGGTTCAATGAACAGAACTTCATTGAAGCGGCCCGCAACCACTTCCAGTCCCTGCAGCAACACTGGGACGCCAACGAAATGGACAAGATCGCCGAGTTCGTGACCCCGCAACTGCTGGAGTTCCTCAAGCGCGAACGTGCCGATCTGGGCGAAGGTTTCCAGTCCACCTACATTGATAACCTCAATGTTCAACTGGACGGCGTGGATGATCGTGCCGACAAGACCATCGCTACCCTGACCTTCACCGGCGTGTCGAAGACTTCGCGTTTCGACCAGGGCGAAGTGTTCAGCGAAAGCTGGAACATGGAACGTCCGCAGGGCGAAAACCAGCCTTGGCTGGTGGCCGGTATCCGCCAGAACGGCTGATAACCGCCCGGTTCTGTTTGGAAGGTGCCGAGCTAAGATCAGACAAGGCAAAAACAAGCGAGGAAGCGGAGTTGACGTTAGTCAATGAGCAATCCGAGCTTGTTTTTAACGCAGTATGATCGACGCGCAGGCACGTTCCAGACAGAACCTAGCATGCTGTAATGAAAACCCCGGCTTGCCGGGGTTTTTCTATTTCACGGTTACATCTATAGCGAGCTACTGTATAAACCGCCCCATATAAACCGCGCCACCAAGCAAGAGGATCCCGGACGTGGAAGAAATCATCGAACAACTGCGTGAAGCCAACGAACCGGTACCGGTCCCCTTGGAGTTGCCTGACGAAGACCAGATCGTGGAAATCGAGGAACAGCTGTTCATCGACATTCCCTTCGTCTTCAGAGAGTTTTTGCTGACCGTCAGCGACGTCGTCTACGGCAGCCTGGAGCCGGTGACCGTCACCGACCCGCAATCGCACACCTACCTGCCGGACGTTGCTGCCAACGCCTGGGACGCTGGCGTCGACCGCAGCATGATCCCGATCTGCCAGGACGGCGACGATTACTACCTCGTTGAAGAAGACGGCACCGTGGTGCTGTGGCAGGCCGAAGAAGAGCTGATTGCCGAAGAAACCTGGGAATCGGTGTGGCACTGGGCGCGGGACGTCTGGCTGGAAAGCTGAGCCGCCTGAAGCGCCGCGTGGTCAATGCCCGGACGATTCCTTGTGGTTGTCCAGCGTTTCGAGCAAGGCCACTTGCATCCGCGTGTGCACGCGGATGAACCAGCGCCAGAGCACGGCCGCCACCGCCGCAGCGACCACGACGATCAGCACCAGCAACTTGTTGGTCGGCAAGATACTGGCCGACAAGGCTGCCAGCAGCAGGAAGATCACCAGCAGCGAGAGGATCGGGATCACTTCGGCGATCACCCGGCGCACTCGCTGCGTGTGGCGCCCCGCCATCTCCGGCTTCACGCCCATCTCCGCCAACAGCATCGACAGCGCCTTGAGCTTGCGATAGGCGGCGATCAGGAACGGCAGCGACAACAGCAACGCCCCACCCCAGATCAACGCTTTCTGCCAGCTCGGATCACTGATCCAGTCTTGCAGGTAAGCAGACATACGTTCGGCGAAGTACGCGCCGGAAAAGAAGATCGCAATCACCAACGCCAGATTGACCCCCACCTGCAACAGAATCCGCCGGATCATCGACGCCAGCAACGCGCCCTCGCCCTGAGGCTGGATGCTGCGCAGCCACTCGCCGTACATTCCCAACACTCGAGCCAGCCGCTGCGGCATCACGGCGGCAAGCTTGATCGACAGCGGGTCAGCGGCGCGGATCAGATACGGCGTCAGCAACGTGGTGATCACCGAGACCGCTACGGCGACCGGGTACAGGAAGTTGCTGGTGACCTGCAGCGTCATGCCCAGCGCGGCGATGATGAAGGAAAATTCGCCAATCTGCGAAAGCCCCATCCCTACACGCAGTGAGGTTCGTCCGTCGTTGCCGGCGATAAAGGCACCGAGGCCACAGGAAAGCATTTTGCCGAGGACAACGGCCACGGTGATGACCGCGATCGGCCAGGCGTATTGCAGCAGAATCATTGGATCGAGCATCAAGCCGATGGCCACGAAGAAGATTGCACTGAACAGGTCGCGAACCGGCTCGATCAAGCGCTCGATCTTCAGCAATTGCCGCGACTCGGCCATGATCGCCCCAATCAGGAACGCGCCCAGGACCATGCTGTATTCGAGTTTGACCACCAGCAGGCAAAAGCCGAAACACAGGCCCAGCACGGTGATCAGGAGCATTTCGTTGCTCTCGAACTTCGCCACATAGGCCAGTAATCGCGGCACCAGCAAGATGCCGATGACCAATGCAACAATCATGAACAGCGAGAGCTTGCCCACCGTGGAAAACACCTCGCCGGAACTGACGGTGCCGCTGACCGCGATGCTCGACAGCAAGGCAATGATGCCGATGCCGAGGATGTCCTCGACGATCAGCACTCCGAAAATCAGCTGGGCGAAGCGCTCGTTCTTCATCTTCAGGTCGTTGAGCGCCTTGACGATGATGGTGGTCGAGGAAATCGCCAGGATCGCGCCGAGGAACAAGGAGTCCATGGTGTTCCAGTCGAACCATTGGCCGATTTCGTAGCCGATCCAGATCATCAGCACGATTTCCAGGAACGCCGCGATGAACGCCGTGGCACCGACCTTGAACAGCTTGCGCAGGCTGAACTCGAGGCCCAGGCAGAACATCAGGAAAATCACCCCGAGTTCAGCGAGGGTCTTGATGGTGTCTTCGTCGTGGATCAGGGCGAATGGCGGCGTGTGCGGGCCGATGATGAAGCCGGCGACGATGTAACCCAGCACCACCGGCTGTTTGAAGCGATGGAACAGCACGGTCACCACACCTGCGACCAACATGATCACTGCCAGATCCTGAATAAAACTGATGGCATGCATGGTGTGGGGCTCCTTGAGGTGGACTTTCGGAGGTTAACACCGCGACTTCCGCCAGAAAGGCGGTGCAATATATGGAAACAGATCGATCCGGCGTGACGGCGACCACCCGCCCGGCGTCCCGATAACTGTGGTTTAAAAAAACCGACCAGGCACTCGCAGAGGTGCCGCCCTTCCGCCATTCTGCCTTGACCCGTGAGAACGCTATGGAACCCGGAAACGCCCAGCTGTCGATGACGGTATTGATGACCCCCGACATGGCCAACTTCTCTGGCAATGTTCACGGGGGTACCCTGCTCAAATACCTCGACGAAGTGGCCTACGCCTGCGCCAGCCGTTACGCCGGCCGCTACGTGGTGACCTTGTCGGTGGACCAGGTGATTTTCCGCGAACCGATTCATGTCGGCGAACTGGTGACCTTCCTGGCCTCGGTCAACTACACCGGCAACACCTCCATGGAGGTGGGCATCAAGGTGGTGACCGAGAACATTCGCGAGCGCTCGGTGCGCCACACCAACAGCTGCTTCTTCACCATGGTGGCGGTGGATGACGACCGCAAACCGGCCGCTGTCCCGCCGCTGCAACCGCAGAACAGCGAAGACAAGCGCCGCTTCATCCAGGCTCAGCAACGTCGGCAGATTCGGCAGGAACTGGAAAAGCGGTATCAGGAAATCAAGGGTGATGCCTGACGTGTTCGGGCTTTAGATCGCTTTCGCGGGCAAGCCTCGCTCCTACAGGTTCGGGTTGATCACACAAACGACCCGAACCTGTAGGAGCGAGGCTTGCCCGCGAAGCTTTTAAAGGCTGATCGCAGTCGCTTCGAACTTCACCCGCGGATGCGCAATCCGGTCCTGAGCGCGCACCAGTTCCAGCTCATAGCTGGAACAGGCCTGGGTTTCCAGCAGCACTTCATGCACCGCCGCCGCCGTGAACTCGAAAGCCGCCAGCAGGCTGTCGCCCAACAGCACACGCGCCAGAAACAGCCCCGACGTCAGGTCGCCAACGCCCACCGGTTGACGCGGAAACGCCAGCAGCGGACGACGCAGGTGCCAACTGCCTTCAGCCGTCACCAGCAGCATCTCGAAGCCATCCGCCGGCTTGCCGGGATAGTCCAGATGCTTGACCAACACAGCCTTCGGCCCGCGAGCCAGCAGCGCTCGGGCCATCGCCAGGCAATCGAACAACGACTGCGGCTTGCGCCCCGAGAAGCTGTCCAGCTCCAGCTGGTTCGGGCACATGAAGTCCGCTACCGAGGCGGCCTCTTCCAGCAGGAAATCGCTGACTTCGGCCGGCACGCTGCAGCCCTTCTCCGGATGGCCCATCACCGGATCGCACAAATACAGCGCCTTGGGGTTCATCGACTTGATCCGCGCCACGCCGGTCAGGATCGCCCGGCCCTGCGCCGCACTGCCCAGGTAACCGGACAGTACCGCATCGCAATTGCCCAGCTCGCCAATCGCCGCGATCCCTTCGACCAGATCGGGGATCTGGTGCGGCGCCAGCACTTCACCGGTCCACTGGCCATATTGCGTGTGGTTGGAGAACTGCACGGTGTTGAGCGGCCAGACATTCACCCCGACCCGCTGCATCGGGAAAACCGCGGCGCTGTTGCCAGCGTGGCCGAACACCACGTGGGACTGGATGGCGAGCAGATGGGGGGTACGTTTCATGCGGTGTGTTTTCCGTCAAACGATTGAAATTCGAGCCGCGCAGTATGCGACGAAACACGGCCTGTACGACAGACCGGCGACGCAGTTAAGCTGGCACTATCTTGTTGGAGCAACCTGTTGATGCTGACCCTCGGAAATATCTTCGTGCTGATGCTGCTCGCCACTGGCGGCGCGTGGCTGTGGCACAACCACGGCTTGCGCGAGCGCGCGCTGGAACGGGTCAAGCTGCATTGCACCAAGCTCGGCATCGAACTGCTGGACGGCAACGTGGCGCTGAAAAAGATCGCGTTCATCAAAGACGCCAACGGCCGGCGGCGCCTGGCCCGTGTGTATAACTTCGAGTTCACCGTGACCGGCGAAACCCGCCACAACGGCACCATCACCCAGTTCGGCGCCCACAGCGCGCAGATCGAACTGGCGCCCTACCCAATGCCGTTCGACGACACGCCTGCGGTGGTCGACGTGGTGAAGCCTCGCGCTGAAGTGATCGAGCTGAGCCAGTGGCGGCAGGAACACACCAAGTGGCGTCCTTGATGATTGATGTCGTCAGTTAAATCGATTCGCGAGCAAGCCCGCTCCCACAGGTAAAATGCGTTCCAGTGTGGGAGCGGGCTTGCTCGCGAAGAGGCCCTCAAAAGCAGCACAAAAACTCGCTAACTTGATGAAACCCGGCACGCAGCCAAGCTTTTCTGCAGAACAGCAACATCCTGCTGCTCACTGAAAATCAGCTCGATCCGCGAATCCTGGCGCCATTCGCTCGGCTGCCATTCCAGCTCCGAGTTATCCAGCGCATTCGCCGACACCCAACCGTCGACGCTGTGGATAACCAGCTTCGCCCGCCGCCAGGCAATGCTTTCAAGCCACTGGCCGACGCGCGCCACATCGAAGGTCTGCGTCGGATGCCAACGCCAGCCGACGCTCCAACCGCCCTCCTGCGCCTGACTTAGGCAAATCGGCAGCACCGGATCGGTCCAGATGGCCGGCATCTGCGCCAATCCCTTGGGCACGACGAAGTTATCCACACCCGCCACCGCCCGAGCGCCAAGCCCCGGTAATTTGCTCAACGGCAAGAGCGCTTGCTGCGTCCAGTACAAAGGACGAGAAGGCAGTTGCGCGGCGATTCGCTGGCGATCATTGAGATCGAGACCTTCCGCCTTGTTCAGCACCAACAAACCGGCACTGCTCAACGCCTCCTGCTGCGCCTCGGGCAGTGGTTTGCCAGCGGCGAGTGCCTGGGCATCCAGAACCAATACACAAGGCTGTACCGCCAGTACACCTTGCCACGGCGCCTCACTCAATTGCTTGAGCAACTGCGCCGGGTGGCCCAATCCGGAAGGTTCGATGAACAACCGGTCCGGCCGCGCCTTGCGCAGCAACCGCCCGAGGCCGATCTGAAACGGCGCACCGTTCACGCAACACAAACAGCCCCCGGCCACTTCCCCCAGTGCGATACCATCGGCGTCCTGGGTCAGCAGCGCTGCATCGAGGCCGATCTGGCCGAACTCGTTGATCAGCACCGCCCAGCGCTCACCGATCGGCCGCTGTGTCAGCAGGTTCTTGATCAGGCTGGTCTTGCCGGCACCCAACGGGCCGGCAATGACGTGAGTGGGAATGTTCTGCAGCATGGTCGATGTTTACTGAAGGAGGTAATGGATGCGGTTGATGGGATTGTCGTTGCTCTTGGCCCTGTGTTCCGGCGAAGCGCTGGCCCAGGCTTGCGTGGTACATAGCACAGCCGAGCGACTCGACGTGAAAGTGTGCCAGCAAAACCGCAACATCCCGCAAAAGCTCTTCGCCGACGGATTCTGCCAACCGAACCTGCCCGGGCAGAACGTCGAGGTGCAATACGTCGACCAATGCCCCGCCGGCGCGTTCGGCGTATGCAGCAACGCCCAAGTCGCCAATATGCCTTACCGGCAGGATATTCACTATTACGGCGTGGCCACCGATGCGGCGTATCTGAAGCCGTTTTGCGAAGGCCAAAGCCAAGGCAACTGGCTCAAGCCTTAGGCCAGCCAGTCCAGGGTCAGAATCAAACGGCGTTCGCCCGGCGCGGGTTGCGGCGAACGGTGGATCAGGCCGAAACCCTCGTTGCCATGCCATTTCTCGCCTTTGAGCAGTGCCACTTCGCCGCTGGCGAGTTGCTCGATCAGCGAATCCTCAGTGGGTTCGGCCTCAGGTTTGCCCAGTTGCCGGCGATCCATCACTCCTTCTTTCAGCCACTGACTGCCGACGCCGGAATACGTAGTGATCAACCGCACCGGCACATGATCGACGTGAAAGCGTGGGCACATGGCCTTGTCCAGGACCCGCACGCGCAGGCCGATGCGCCTGGTGCCCAACAGACAGGCGAACGCGCTGACCAGCCAGGAGACGTCGGCAATGAAACCGGCATACCCTTCAAGATCGCTGAATCCTGAGGCCAATCCCTGCAAATCGGGTTCGGCGTCATCGCTGTACAACTCCAGGACCAGCGATTCAGCCAGTGGCTCGTTCAGGCACAACAGCAAGCGTCCGAAATCATCGATGTGCGCCGGCAGTTGGCGCTGCCAGACGGTGAGGTTCACACCGTCTTCAAGAATTCGCGTCAGCGTTTGCGGCGTTTCACCCTGAACCTGTTGAACGATCGGCCGTCGCTTCAGACTGGGCGCCAACATCAGGCGGCCACCTCTTCGTGCCAAGGGCCGAACGGATCTGCCAGCAGGCGCCAGCCTTCCACGCCCAAGGCCATTTCATCATCGGTCAGCAGGCAATTGTCGAGCTCGGCGGTGAGTTGCGCGAAGTCGATGTTCTGACCGATGAACACCAGTTCCTGGCGGCAATCGCCCGTGGCGGCGGTCCAGTTTTCCATGATCCCGGCCGTGCTTTCTTCGTCCTGCGGCCACTGGGTTTTTGGCACGAAACGCCACCAGCGTCCGGCGAAGCCATGGCGCATCAAGCCACCGGCCTGGGACCAGCTCCCGGCGTCCATGTGCTTGCTGGCCAGCCAGAAAAAGCCTTTGGAGCGCAGCAGTTTGCCGTTTACCCAAGGCCGATCGATGAAGTTGAAAAAACGCTGCGGATGAAACGGTCGGCGGGTTCGGTAAGCCGTCGAGGCGATGCCGTACTCCTCGGTTTCCGGCACATGTTCACCGCGTAATTCCTGCAACCAGCCCGGCGCCTGGGCTGCCTTTTCAAAGTCGAAACGACCGGTGTTGAGGATCTTTTTCAGAGGAATCTCACCCATGACCATCGGGATGATTTCTGCCTGAGCGTTGAGGCGTTCAAGGATCGCGATCAGTTCCTGGCGCTCGCGGCTGCTGATCAAATCGATCTTGCTGATGAGGATCACGTCGGCGAATTCAATCTGCTCGATCAACAGATCGGTGATCGAGCGCTCGTCCTCCTCGCCCAATGTTTCTCCGCGGGAAGCGAGACTTTCAGCGGCCTGATAATCGAGCAGGAAGTTCATGCCGTCGACCACCGTGACCATGGTGTCGAGCCGCGCGATGTCGGCCAGGCTATGCCCCTCTTCATCACGGAAAGTGAAGGTTTCGGCCACGGGCAATGGCTCGGAGATGCCGGTGGATTCGATCAATAAGTAATCAAAACGCCCATCCCTGGCGAGTTTGCTGACTTCTTCGAGCAGGTCTTCGCGCAACGTGCAGCAAATGCAGCCGTTGCTCATCTCCACGAGTTTTTCTTCGGCACGGTTCAGGCTGACGTCGCGCTGGACTTCGCTGCCATCGATGTTGATTTCGCTCATATCGTTGACGATCACGGCGACTCGCAGGTTCTCGCGGTTACGCAACACGTAGTTGAGCAGCGTGCTTTTACCGGCGCCGAGAAAGCCCGACAGGACGGTCACGGGGAGACGATTGGGCATCAGGAATTCCTCACAGAGATGCCCGATCGCAGTGTCGGGCTGATTTCAATGTTATAGTATAACAATGCAATCAAGCCAGCCCACTCTTGCCCTCCACGATAAAGGGCACGATGCTGAAACCCGTCCAACCCGTGAGAATTCCCATGCGTATTGCCCTGAAGTCAGCGCTGATGAGCCTTCCGCTGTTGTTCGCCGTAGACGCCTGGGCGCAAATTCCGAGCCTGGCCACATGCACTCGAAGCGCCAATCTGCTCGCCTGCGTAGACGCCGATGGCAATGCCTACAGCGTCAACACCGTGGGCAGCACGCTGTATTTGCGCGGCTTCGAAAAAGTGGGCAAACGCTATTGGGCCCAGACCAACAGCCGTTACGGACAGCTCACGTTCTTCACCGGTATCGCCTCCGATGGCGAAGCCTGGGTCGGTTACAACCGGCGGGTTGGCTGGACCACGATCAATCGTTTTTCCAGCTCCGGCGGCAGCAGCGCCAAGTTCACCTGCAGCCGGATCGCCGGCTGCTAGGCCTGCGCTTTTTTCTGCTGTTGTTGCCAGGCGATGTAACTGTTGAGCGGCGGGTTCTTCTGAAAATAACGCTGCAATCCGTCGAACAAACCGTCCGCCACAGCCTGCTGATGGCGCGCGGTCACCAGTCGCTGGCTGTCACGGGCGTTGGAAATGAAGCCGGTTTCCACCAGGATCGACGGCACGTCCGGCGACTTCAGCACCGCGAACCCCGCTTGTTCCACGCGTTTCTGATGCAGCGTGGTGATGCCCGCCAAGCTGCCGAGGACGGTGCTGCCCAACGCCAGGCTCGCAGCGAGGGTGGCGTTCATCGACATGTCGAGAATCACCCCGGCGAGCATCGGGTCCTTGTTCTTGAGATTGAGCAGACTCGTCGCGCCCAACAAGTCCGCGCCGTTCTCCCGCTGCGCCATGAAACGCGCCGTGGCCGAAGTGGCGCCTCCTTCCGACAAGCAATACACCGAGGCACCTGAAGCGGTGAGACGCGGCGCCGCGTCCGCATGCACCGAGATGAACATATCGGCATTGTGCTTGCGGGCAATCTCGACACGCTTGCGCAGCGGCAAGAAGAAATCATCGTTGCGCACCAGTTTCACGTCGAAACCCTTTTCGCGCTTCAAGCGCTTGGCCAATAGCTGAGCGATCGACAGGACAACTTGAGAGCCGCTCGTGAAAAAGGCGTAGTCGATTCAGATGTAATAACATAACATTAGAAACCGACTCCTACGATGGACCTGCTCATGAATGCGCTGACTCTGCCGGATATCGCCGCGCAGGCTTCACGCCAAGCCCTGCCACTCGATTGGGTGGGCATGTGCGGCATCGCCCTTCCTGTTTTGTTCGATGGCCAACGGCTGAGCGCAAAGGCTGACGCCGGCGTGAGCCTCGATGATGGAGAAGCGCGAGGCATTCACATGTCCCGGCTGTATTTGGCGCTGGAAATGCTCGAACAGGAAAACCTGACACCCGTCCTTCTGCGGAGAGTTTTGCAACGTTTCCTCGACAGTCATGAAGGACTGTCCAACACCGCCTACTTAAAAATTGATGCGGATTTGCTCCTCAAAAGGCCGGCGCTCATCAGCCCATTGGCTGGCTGGAAAACCTATCCGGTGAGCATCGAAGCGCGGTTGAAAAACACGATGTTCCACGTGGAACTAAAAATCGACGTCCCCTATTCCTCAACGTGTCCGTGTTCAGCCGCACTGTCCCGACAGTTGATTCAGCAGCAATTCGTCGACGACTTTGCCAACAAGTCACTGCAACACGCCGATGTATTGGCGTGGCTAGGTTCTACAAAAGGCATAGTGGCGACGCCTCACAGCCAACGCAGCAACGCACTTCTACATCTGCGCTTGGACGACTACCTGGATGACTTGCCGCTGATTGCGTTCATCAACGACGCCGAAGCCGCACTCGGAACCGCCGTGCAAACCGCCGTAAAACGCGCCGATGAACAAGCCTTCGCCTTGGCCAATGGTCAGAACCTGATGTTCTGCGAAGACGCTGCCCGCCGCTTGAATTTGGCCCTGAAACGCTCGCCCGGCATCAACGCCTTCCACATACGCGTCGTTCACGCCGAAAGCCTTCATGCCCACGATGCTGTCGCCGAAAGCCGATGGAACTGGGAGGCCGCATGATCCATTGCCAGGCCTTGCGCTGGGGCGCGCCCGGTCACCCGCTCACGCCGCCCGTCGATTTCGAGTTACCCAAAGGCAGTCTGACTTCCGTAATCGGCGCCAATGGCTCCGGTAAAAGCAGCCTGCTGAAAGTCATCGCTGGGCTGCAAAAACCCTTGGCAGGAAAAGTCAGCCTCGATGTTCCACGCAAGGGCTCCCTGTCCTTTCTTCCCCAGCAGCAACACCTCGACCGGCAATTCCCCATCAGCCTCCAGGACTTGGTGGCTGCCGGTTTCTGGGGCAGCAAACAATCACCAGAGCTACGCCGCCAACGCCTCAAAGCCGTGCTGGAAGATTGGTGCCTGAGCGGTCTGGAACAACGCCCATTGATGGCCCTTTCCGGTGGCGAATTACAGCGCGCCCTGCTCGCCCGTTTGAGCCTCGCCGAAGCCCCTTTGTTGTTGCTCGACGAACCCCACGCTGCACTCGATGAACTGGGTCAGTCGCTGCTCTGGAAGCACATCCACGCCTGGCACGCCGAAGGTCGGACCCTGCTGGTCGTGTGTCATGACCTGGCCGCGGTTCGCCAACACATCCCTCAAAGCCTGTTGATCAAAAGCAGCGGTTGCGTCCTTGGACCCAGTACCGAACTGATCCGACAGCAACCGCAAACGCAGGTGGCCTGATGCTCGCTGCCGCTCAGCTTTGGCAACCGTTCCACGAGTTTGTATTCATGCGCCGGGCACTCGTTGGCGGATTGGTCCTGGCCTGCAGTACGGCACCGCTGGGGGTATTTCTGATCCTGAGGCGCATGAGCCTGATCGGCGACGCGGTGGCTCACGGCATCCTGCCCGGCGCAGCGCTCGGTTTCTGGTTCGCCGGTCTGAGTCTGCCGGCACTGACCATCGGCGGCCTCGGCGCAGGCCTGAGCATGGCCGGACTCGCGGCCTGGATCACCCGCCGAACGGGGTTGCGCGAAGACGCGAGCCTCGCCGCGATCTACCCGATATCCCTCGCCAGCGGCGTGCTGATCCTCGGCATCGCGGGCAAACGTCTGGACCTGCTTCACCTGTTGTTCGGCTCGGCACTGGCGGTCGATGGGCCGACGCTGACAGGCATGCTGTGGGTCTCCGGGTTCAGCCTGATCGCCATGGCGCTGATCTACAAACCGTTGTTGCTGGACATCCTCGACCCGCTTTTCCTGCAAACCGTCAGTCGCCTCGGTCCGTTGGCGCATGGCGTGTTCCTGACTCTGGTGGTGCTGAACCTGGTGATCGGTTTCCAGGCCATCGGCGCATTGATGGTGGTCGGTCTGATGATGTTGCCCGCCGCCGCGTCGCGTTTCTGGAGTCGTCGTTTACCGGTGTTGATTGCGATCGCCGCCCTGCTCGGCTGCCTTTCGGTGTGGCTCGGTTTGTTGCTGTCGTTCTACTACTCGCTGCCCAGCGGCCCGGCGATCGTGCTGGTGGCGGGTGGTTTTTATCTGCTGTCCGTGGTGTTCGGTCCGGTGCACGGCTTGCTGCGCCGCCCGCCTTTGCTCACATCCCAATGAGGTGTTTTCCGATGCGCGCTTTACTCGTGCTGTTCAGTTTGATGCTGTCGATGTCGCTGTGTGCTGCGGAAAAACTTCAGGTGGTCACCAGTTTCAGCATCCTCGCCGACATGACCCATCAGGTCGGTGGTGACCATATCCAGATCACGAACATGGTCGGTCCCGACGCCGATGCCCACACCTACGAGCCAACCCCGGACGATGCCAAAGCCTTGCTCAAGGCCAGGCTCATCATCAAAAACGGTCTGGGCTTCGAACCCTGGCTGGACCGTCTGGTGACCAGCACTGAGACCAAAGCCCCGGTCATCAGCGCGAGCCACGGCGTCATCCCGCGCTCTCTGGATGAAGACGGCGAGACCGTGCCCGACCCTCACGCCTGGCACAACCTGGCCAACACCGAGCTGTACATCAGCAACATCACCAAGGCGCTGATCGCCGCCGACCCGGCGAACAAGGCCGACTACGAACGCAACAGCCAGGCCTACCTGAAACAGATCTACGCGCTGCTCGCCGAAGCCAAGGCCAAGCTTGGTTCGTTGCCACCGGGCAACCGCAAGATCGTGACGTCACATGACGCCTTCGGTTATCTGGGCCAGGCCTACGGCATCGACTTCATGGCACCGCAGGGCCTGTCCACAGAACGCGAACCTTCGGCCGCCGAAGTCGCTGCGCTGATCACCCAGATTCGCCAAGCCAAGGTCAAAGCGGTGTTCATGGAAAACATCAAGGACGCCCGCTTGCTGAAACAGATTGCCGACGAAAGCGGCGCGCACATCGGTGGCACGCTGTACTCCGATGCGCTCGCCGCGACCGGTCCGGCGAGTACCTTCGCCGGCCTGTTCGAATACAACCTCAACACCCTCTACGACGCATTGAGGAAACCATGATCCGCAAGAATCCATCAGGCGATTTGCCACTGATTGCGGAGTCCGCGTACGTGGATAAAACTGCAATCATCTGCGGCAAGGTGGTGATCGGCGAAAACGTCTTCGTCGGTCCCTACGCCGTCATTCGCGCCGATGAAGTGGACGCGTCAGGCGAGATGGAGCCGATCACCATCGGCGCCAATTCGAACATCCAGGATGGCGTGGTGATTCACTCCAAGTCCGGCGCGGCGGTGACCATCGGCGAGTTCAGTTCGATCGCTCACCGCTCCATCGTTCATGGCCCGTGTACTGTTGGCGACCGAGTGTTCATCGGGTTCAACAGCGTGCTGTTCAACTGCGCGGTCGGCGATGGCTGCGTGGTGCGACACAACTCGGTGGTCGACGGTCGCGACTTGCCTGAGGACTTCTACGTGCCCTCCACCACTCGCATCGGCCCCAACACCGACCTCTCGCAATTCCCACCGGTGAGCGTCAGTGCCTCGGAGTTTTCCGAAGACGTGGCGCGCACCAACGTCGATCTGGTGCGCGGCTACAAAGCCCTGCAGAACGAGTTTTGACCATGAGCAGCGTGCTGATTCGCAATGCCAGAATGGTGAATGAAGGTCGGGAATTCGAAGGCGATCTGCTGGTGAGCAACGGCCGGATCGTGAAGATCGCCAGCAGCATTGACGGCGAAAATGCCCACGTCGAAATCGACGCTCAAGGGCAGTGGCTACTGCCTGGAATGATCGACGACCAAGTGCATTTTCGCGATCCCGGGGCGCCGGACAAGGGCAGCTTTTACACCGAATCCCGGGCGGCCGTGGCGGGCGGCATCACCAGTTTCATGGACATGCCCAACACAAACCCGGCCACCCTGACCCTCGAAGCACTCGCTGACAAGAAGCGTCGATCGGCGATCAATTCTGTCGCCAACTACGGCTTCCACTTCGGCGTGAGCAATGACAACCTCGACACCGTCGCGGCGCTCAATCCCTGCGAAGTGGCTGGCGTAAAAGTGTTCATGGGCGCTTCGACCGGCAACATGCTGGTGGACGATCCGCAGACGCTTGAACGATTGTTCGCCGAAGTGCCAACCCTGCTGCTGGCCCATTGCGAACACACGCCAAGCATCGAAGCCAATACTGCGAAGGTGCTCGAGCGTTTCGGGGAATACATACCCGCCGCCGTCCATCCACTGATTCGCGACGCCGAAGCCTGTTTTCGATCCTCCTCAATGGCCGTGGACCTCGCAAAACGGCATGGCACGAGACTGCACGTTTTGCACCTGACCACCGCCCGCGAGCTGGCGCTGTTCGAAGACAAACCGCTGACCCGGAAACACATCACCGCTGAAGTCTGCCTGCATCATTTGCTGTTTGATGATCGCGACTACCCAAGCCTTGGCAACCTGATCAAGTGCAATCCGGCGATCAAGAGCCAAGCTGATCGGGATGCCTTGCGTCATGCCTTGCTGAGCAATCGACTGGACGTCATCGGCAGCGACCACGCGCCGCATACCTGGGCGGAAAAACAGCGCCCCTACCGCCAGGCGCCCTCCGGTTTGCCATTGGTGCAACATGCCCTGCCCGCGTTAATGGAACTGGTGATTAATGAAGTTCTGCCGATAACTACCCTCGTGGCCAAGACCAGTCACCGCGTGGCTGATCTGTTTGCCATTCCCGACCGCGGTTATCTGCGTGAAGGCTACTGGGCTGACCTGGTTCTGATCAAACCCGAGCCGGAAGGCGTTGCCGTTTCCAGGGAGCCGGTCTTGTCGCAATGCGGCTGGACGCCCTTCGCCCGCCAGCGTTTTCGTCACCGCGTCAGCACCACGATCGTCTCGGGGCAAATCGCCTGGCACGACAAACGTCTTAATGACAACTGTCAGGGTTTTCCCCTACGGTTCATGCGCTAGCGCGCGTTTATAGCACTCGAGAGCATCGACATGATTCACATCACCCTGAGCGATGGTTCATTGCGTGAGTACGACCAACCGTTGTCGGTGTATGAGTTCGCCGCGAGCATCGGTGCCGGGCTGGCCAAAGCGGCTGTGGCCGGACGGGTGGACGGCGTTCTGGTCGACTGTGAATTCATGATCGAGGCCGACGCCCGCGTCAGCATCGTCACGCCTCAGGAGCCCGATGGGCTGGAAATCCTGCGACGTTCCTGCGCATTGATGCTGGCGGTGGCCATCAAGCAGCTCTATCCAAAAGCGCAATTGCAGACCGGATCGGCGCTGGGTGACGGCTTCTTTTATGAGTTTGCTCTTGAGCGTCCGTTAAACTTGGTCGACCTTGCCAGCATCGAAGCACGCATGCGGACCCTGGCAGCCACCAACCATTCGATCCGGCGCCGCAATCCGGTATCCGTTTCAGCGCCCACGCAGAGGTCATTGCCCTACTTGCTCGGGGATTTCGAATGTGTGTCATCGGGCCCGCATGTTCCTGCAACCAGAGTGTTGCAGGCATTCGCGCTCGATCACATCAGCGGCACGGCACCCCAACGGATCTATGGCACGTGCTGGTCCTGCCAACAGGAACTGGAAGACTGGCGGGCGCCGCCGCACGTGGTCATTGTCAGCATGGACGAGCGTCAGGCGGATTACGCACAGTCGGTGACCGAAGCCTTGCGCCGAAGCGGCGTGCGCGCGCGTGCGGATCTGCGCAACGAGAAAGTCCGCCACAAGATCCGCGAGCACAGCCAATGGGTGCCGTATCTGGTGGTGATCGGGGAGAAAGAAAAAGAAGGTGGGTTTGTCAGTGTGCGCAGCCGTACCGGAGAGGATTTCGGCAGGATGGCTGTTGAGGCGGTGTGTGACTGGCTGAGGTCAACGGGCATTGAGGGTGTCTGAGCCGGCCTCTTCGCGGGCAAGCCTCGCTCCCACAGAATCTACATCGACCCAGTAGGAGCGAGGCTTGCCCGCGAAGCTGTTAAGCCCTCGGCTTGACCGTTCCGCAATCCTGACCCAGCCACACCGCACGAGTATCAAGGCTACCCTTCTGCTGAATGCCGGTCGCATTGAACGTACCGTTGACCTTGGTGGTGAACTCACGATCACTGAGGAAGGTGGCGACACCCGCACCCTGCGCTTTTGGACAGCTGAAACGGAATTTCCACTGATTGCCGCTGCGCTCAGTGATTTCCTGTTTACAGCCCGATTGCGGATCCGTCAGTGGGATATTGTCCGACTTCACCTGCTCCGGCGTCAGACACGCCCGAATCCCCTTTCCGCCCATGGTGATGCCCTGCTTCTCCAGCTGCGCGCGCTGTGCCGGGGTCATCTGGCCTTGCAACTGACCGAGGATCAACTGCAAGTCCGGCAGGTTCTGGTCATCGACCTTCATGTTGCTCGTGGTCAATTCCCACAAACCTGGCTGCAGCATCTGCGCCTGTGCGGCCACAGGAAGTGCCAAACCAAAAGCCACGGCCAAACCCAGCAGACGAACGTTCATCGAGTAACTCCTGATCAGTAGTGGCCGTTAGACGTCAGCCAATGGCTTCGGTTCATGGGCCAATTAAATAGCGACATTCTGCACGGAACATGGTCTGTTAAGCATTGAATCTTCAGGAGCAAGGCTGCCCCATGGATTACTTTGGACCGCACATTTTCGGCTACATGATTGCACTGCTTCATACGCTGGGCCTGATCGCAGCCATTCACGCCGTACTCACCGTCCGGACCGCCCAGGGATCTATCGCCTGGGCCCTGTCGCTGATCTTCATGCCTTACCTCACCCTTATTCCGTACCTGGTCTTCGGCCGCAGCACCTTCGATGGCTACATCAAGGCGCGGCGACAGGCCAACGAGGAAATGCGCAAGGCCATCTCCGAGCTCAACTGGCGCCCCTGGGTAGAAGAAGCGCTGACCGCTCGTGCTTCCAGTGCCTATGCGTCCTTGAGGGCCATGCCGAAACTGGGACGCATGCCCTGCCTGGCGAACAACGAAGTGCGTTTGCTGATCAATGGCCAAGCCACCTTCGACGCGATTTTCGAAGCCATCGACAACGCCAGGGAAGCGGTGCTGATTCAATTCTTCATCATCCACGACGACCGCCTCGGCCAGCGCCTGCAAACCCTGCTGCTGAAGAAAGCCGCTGAAGGCGTGGCGATCCACTTGCTTTACGACCGCATCGGCAGCCATTCCCTACCCCACAGTTACGTGCAACCGTTGCGTGATGGCGGTGTCGAGGTCAAAGCCTTCGCCACCCGCAGCGGCTGGCTCAACCGCTTCCAGGTCAATTTCCGCAATCACCGCAAGATCGTCGTCGTCGACGGCATTCTGGGCTTCGTCGGCGGACACAATGTCGGCGATGAATACATGGGCGAAAAGCCTCCGCTGGCGCCCTGGCGCGACACCCACGTTCGCGTGTGCGGGCCGGTGGTGGCCTGCATGCAGGAATCGTTTGCCGAAGACTGGTTCTGGGCGGCTCGCTCGTTGCCACCGCTGATCCTGCCGGACGTGTATCCGGACGACGGCGTGCTCTGCCAATTGCTCGCCAGCGGCCCGGCTGATTCCTACGAAACCTGTTCATTGTTCTTCGTCGAAGCCATCCATGCGGCAACAGAGCGGGTGTGGATCACCAGCCCTTACTTCATCCCTGACGAAGCGGTATTCGCAGCGTTGAGACTGGCGGTGCTACGCGGCGTCGATGTGCGGGTGCTGCTGCCGTCACGACCGGACCACCGAATCGTTTACGCGGCCTCAAGTCTCTACGCCTTCGAAGCGGTGCGCGCAGGCGTGCGCGTGTTCCGTTACGAACCGGGTTTCCTGCATCAGAAAGTGGTGTTGATCGACAGCGAAATCAGCGCGATCGGCAGCGCCAATCTGGACAATCGTTCGTTCCGGCTCAATTTTGAAGTGATGCTGCTGACCGTCGACAGCGCGTTTGCCGCCGAGGTGGAACAGATGCTAAACGATGACTTCGCCCAGGCCCACGAGATCGCCAAAGAAGAAAGCCGGGAGACCCGCCGCCTGCAACAGGTCGGCATGCGGATCGCCCGGCTTATTTCACCGATTCTCTAAAGGTAGATGTCGTCTCGCGTCCAGGGCAGTTCGTGGCTGCCATCGGCGTGGGCTTTCACCGCGAGGATCTGGTGCAGGTTGATCCAGCCTCTGGCGAATGCATAAGCGCACCCGGCCAGGTACAACCGCCAGATCCGCAGCGCCTGTTCCGGAACCAGTTTTGATGCCGCTTCCAGATTGTCCTCCAGGCGTTCGCTCCAATGGTCCAGGGTGCGCGCGTAGTGCAGGCGCAGACTCTCGACGTCGACGATCTCCAGCCCGGCCTCGCTGATCTCGGCAGAGATCATCGACAGGTGCGGCAACTCGCCGTTGGGGAACACATATTTCTCGATGAAATCACCGGCACCGCGTCCAACCGGACGGCCATCAGTGTGCTTGGCGGTAATCCCGTGGTTCATCACCAGGCCGCCCTCTTTCACCGCGCCGAACAAGGTCTTGCAGTACTCGGCCAAGTTGGCGTGGCCGACGTGTTCGAACATGCCGACGCTGACCACTTTGTCGAAGCGCCCGTCCTGAGGCAGGTCGCGGTAGTCGAGCAATTGCAGTTCGACCAGATCGTCCAGGCCTTCGGCGGTCACCCTTTCACGGGCCAGGGCCAGTTGCTCTTTACTCAGGGTAATCCCGAACACTTTCGCGCCGAACTCACGGGCTGCAAAGCGGGCCAGCCCTCCCCAACCGCAACCGACATCCAGCAGGTATTCACCCGGTTGCAGCCGTAGCTTGCGGCACAGGTGACGGAATTTGGCTTGCTGGGCTTGCTCCAGCGTTTCGCTGCCGGTCTCGAAATAGGCGCAGGAATACGCCATGTCGCTGTCGAGCCACAGCTGATAAAACGCATTGGAAAGGTCGTAGTGGTAGGAAATCGCCTTCGCGTCGGTTTCCTTGTCGTGGACGGTGCGCACGGGCTGACTGTCTTGGTCACCGAGCAATGCCTGGCTCCATTCATCACAGACGCGAATCACATCGCTGATGGAGCCTTCGAGTTCAAGCTTGCCTTCGACAAACGCCGCTCCGAGCGCGTCCAGGCTTGGATGAGTGAACTGGGTAACCATTTGTGGGTCCTTGACCACAATAGTGACGCTGGGCGTCGGCCCCAGGTTGAATTCATGGCCGTCCCAGAGTCGCAGGCGTAGCGGTAACTGCAGATTCTGTAAGGCCGGTGGAAGTTGCGCGAGCATGGAAAATCCCCCTTGTTTCAGACGTCTGATGTGAGGGTAGACCATCCTGGAAAAATAGCTGGCTATCGATTTAATAGCGTTTTTCTATAACTCGCGGCGCTTCAACCAGCCGTCAGGAGTCCAAGAAGCAGATGGTCCTCACCCTAGATGACTACAAACTTTATGCACAGTTCTAAAAAGTTGGTTTTGCCCTCATACCCTCGGTTTAGAGGCGCTCAAGCCTCGTCCTTGATTTTCAGTAAAGGCTCCTGAAAGCGCAGCAGACGCCCTGCGTTACCGAGTACCAGCAACGTACTGAGGTTATGCAGCAACGCCGCGATCATCGCCCCCGCAGCACCCAGCCAGCCGAACGCGGCGAAGGCGACAATCGCCAGGGTCCAGCCCAGGCCGATGATCACGTTGACCTGCAAGGTCTGTCGACATTGGCGACTCAACCGGACACAGGTGCCGAGGCGACGCAGGTCGCTGCCGATCAGCACGATGTCCGCCGACGCCAGCGCGATGTCTGCGCCACCCGCGCCCATGGCCACACCCACGACGCCGGCCTTGAGCGCGAGCGAATCGTTGATGCCATCCCCCACCACCATAGGCCGGAAACCGTTACCGATTTCTGTCAGCACGCGATTCAGTTTGTCCTCGGGCAAGGCCTGCGCTTCCACGTCGCTGATGCCGACATCACGCGCCAACGTGTGCGCCACGCTGTTCCGATCGCCGGTGAGCAGCAACTGACGACCCAAGCCAAGTTCACGCAACTCGCTCAAGGCAAAACGCGCCTCGGGTTTGACGCTGTCGGCCAGTAATAGCCAGGCAAGGAATTCACCGTTAAGTGCCAGCCCGGCAATCGGGCCGTCGTGTTCGGGAACAGCCGACGTGGTGATGCCCAGTTGCGCGAACAACTCCGGGCGACCGAGTGCCGCTTCACCCTGCTCTGTCATCGCGACCACGCCCAGACCCTGGCGCTCGCGGATGTCCGACAGCAGCAGAAAATGTTCCTGCGTAACCAGACCGGCGAGCGCACGGCTGACCGGATGACTGCTGGCCGAACCGAGACTGGCCGCGAGTTTCATTACGTGGCTACGGTCCTCCAACGGGCTGTCGATGGACTGCAAGCGCAAGGTGCCAAACGTCAGGGTTCCGGTCTTGTCGACCACCAGCGACGTCAGGTCCGCCAACTCTTCCAGAAACGCCGAACTGCGAATCAGAATCCCGTGCCGCGCCGCCACCGCGACGCCGGCAATTGCCGTGGCCGGTGCCGACAACACCAACGCGCAAGGACACGCCGCCACCAGCACCGCGAGCATCGCCTGGGCATCGTTGGTGACAAACCAGGTCACCGCCGCCAACAGCAACACCAGCACCATGTAGCTGCCGGCATAGCGTTCGAGCAAACGGGTGATCGGCGGCTTCGAACGCTCGGCGCTTTGCATCAGGGCGATGACTTTCCCGAGGGTCGATTCGTTGCCGGTGCGCGTCACTTCGAGGCGCAGCAGGCCGTCAAGATTGATTGCCCCGCCGAAGACCTGCATGCCGACGCCCGCCTCCACCGGCACCGACTCACCGGTAATCGATGCCGTGTCGAGACTCGCCTGACCGGACAACACCCGACCATCAGCCGGCACACGGTCACCCGCGCGCACCTCGACAATGTCGCCAGTCTTGAGTGTGCCGTTGTCGACCTCGACGATGGCACCGTCCGCCTGAACCTTGCGTGCGTGACTGCGGGTCAGTTTGCCGAGGGCGCGAATCGCTTCCTGTGAACCGATCACGCTGCGCTCCTCCAGTACGTGGCCGAAGATCATGATGATCGGCAGCAACGCAGCGGTCAGCAGGTCACCCGTAGCCCAGGCACCGAGCATGGCGAGGGCGATGAGCTGATCGGTGATCCCGTGCAGGCTCGGATAACGCAGGCTGTACCACGCCGAACGCATCACCGGCACGGCCACCAGCAGCGAAGCAAATCCGAGCAGTAATTGGCTGACGCCGGTCTGCTCAGGTGATAACCAACGCCAAATCAATCCGAGGCTGAGCAAGCCCAGTGCGAGCATGGCCAGGGTCAAATGGCGCGCAGCACTGCGTTGTTCAGCCGAAGACAACATGCTTGGTGCGGCGGCTGTTTGGGCGGTCATTGTGCTGCTCCCTGAATGATCAGGCGGGAATCGTCTTTCGGATTGACCGTCGTCACCGAGCCGGCCTTGCCAAGAATCTTCGGCATTCGCTCACGGTAAATGCGCAGCAACATTTGCGGGTCGGTGCCCTGTTGTTGCGCCTTGGCCAGGCTCAACACCGTGGCCGTATCAGCCGAGGCTTTAGCCAGCCGTTCACTCGCCTGAGCGTGGGCGACTTGCAGCGTTCGGTCACCTTGTTCATTGGCCGTCTGGGTCAGTTTCTCGGCCTCGGTTCGCGCATTGGCGACGGCTTTGTCGGCTTGCTGGCTGGCAGTCAGCACCGCATTGAAGGCATTAACCGCAGGGCCGGGCAGACTCGATTGCACATCGACTCGCGCCACTTCGATGCCCAGTCCCTGCCCCGTCGCGGTCAGCTCGGCCAGTCGCTGATTGATGCCCTGTACCAAATCACCGCGCAGACGTTCTCGGCGTTCGGCCGCCTGATTGTCGGTGCCGATCAGCTCCGGCCGCGCCACCAGAATGGTGTCGAGGTCTCGCGCGGCGGTGAGTGCAACGGCACTGCGAGTGACCAGCCGATCGAGGGCCGGCAGCACATGTTCACCTTGAAGCACGAAGGCGTAGGGTTCGGTGACCTTGTAGAAAACCCGCACATCCAGTTGCACCACGCCCGCATCACCGGTCAGCAAATAACCCGAGCCAGCGAGCGCATCGCTCAGCGGTGTCGCGAAAGACGCCACCCGATCTGCCTGCAAAGCGGCATCGCTACGAAGCAGATTCTCCACCCGACGCTCGATCACCCGATCGGCTGCCGGCAACAAAATCACCTGTTCAAAGGGGCGCGGCCAAGCCAACAGCAACCCGGCATTCTGAATACGATCCAGCGCACCGAAGTGCAGAACCACTGCGCGATTCTGCGGATCAATCTGCCGCACATTGGAGAACGCCCAGGCTAGCGCGGCGAGAATTGTCACTGCGTAAAGCGCCAGAAAAGCCAGTCGCCCGGCCTGAATCCAGGGGCTACTCAACTCATGTGTTCCACGTGGAACTAAATTCATGGCTGCGACCCGGACTTGTTTTCGAGGGTCGGCGGGCCGTCAACCAACACCCGGAAAGGGGCGGCATCGGTGCGCAATATCAGTTTGGTGCCCGGGGACACGATCGAGCCCAAGGTGTCGAGGGAGCGCAGCAAGTTATAAAGCTGCGGCGATCCGGCGTAGGCACGGCCATAAATCTGCGCAGCTTCGACGCGGGATTGAGCTTCGATGTCGGCGGCCTTCACCGTCGCATCGGCTTGCACAATGCGCGCATCACGTTCGGCAGCGGATCGGATTTGCGCGGCTTCCCGCTTGCCGATGGCGGTGCGTTCAGTGGCAATTGTTTCACGCTCGGCACGCATGCGATCGACGGTGGCGGTGAGTGTCACTGACGGCAGGGTCAAACGCTCGATACCCACTTGCAGCACCCGAACGCCATACGTAGTCAGCAACTGCTGATCGATCTGTTTACGCAGCTGCGCTTCGAAGTCGGCAATGTGCACCTGATTGGCGTCGGTGTTCACCAGGTTGGCCAGATCGAAACTGCTCGCGGTGGTTTCCAGTGCAGAACCGACAAACGTGCGAATCTGCCGCGCCGCTTCGTCCGGCTGATTCTGCACGGCGCGCATAAAGCGCTGCACGTTGTCCGGGTCGCCCTGCACCTGCCACGCCACATACGCCTGAACAATGATCCGCAAACCGTCGCGCGTGCCCACATCCTGCAAGCCGCTGGAGGTGGTGCGCAGCCGCAAGTCGACAGGAATGGCCGCTTCAAACGGTGCCGGCCAGCGCCAGCCAAGACCCGGCTCCAGCAACACCCGCGAAGGATTGCCGAAGCGAGTGATCACCGTGGCCTCCCCCGATCGGACTTGCACCAGACTCGCTGCCGCAATCGCGAATGCTACAAGCAGCGCTGCCCAGCCCATGCGCCGCCACGGGAATGGACCGGCTTCCTGTGGATCGCCGTGATGATGGTGATGGTGACCGTGGTGATGTCCGCCATGGCCGTGATCGTGGCCGGCGTGGTCGTCATGATCGTGAGAGTGCGACTGGCTCAATGGGTGGCTCCTGGCTGAGCGCTGGTGCGCGGCGACGCAGGATCGGCCGGCAGCGTGAAGGTTCGTAGGTCGATGGTCGGCGCGTTGCTGCTGCCACCCAGACGATGATCGAGTACCAGCAATTTGGCGTTGGCCAGGCCCTGAGTCAGTTGGCTGAAATACTGCTCCAGCACGAACGCCTGACCGGCGCTGGCATACGCTTTCTGTTCGGCGGTAAATTTCAGATCAGCCGCCTGAGCGGTGGCATTGATTTCATGGGCACTGGCGGTGGCTTGATCGCGAGCGATACTGGCCTGCAATTGCGCCTGATTGGTCGCCTCCGCTGCCGCGCCGCGCTCGCGGGAGATCAATGCCTGGGCACCAATCTGCGCCGCCTGCACCCCGTGATAAGCGTTGGCCGCACCGGCCGGCGGATGAATCGCCTCCACCACCGTCGCGAGAATTTCCACGCCGCTGTCGAGTTTTTGCAGATCAGATTGCACGGCGCGGCCAATCTCTCCGGCCAGCCCTACCCTGTCTTCGCCGAGCAAACCATCGAGGGTTCGCGAGGCAAAGTCGTGAACCAGAATCCGGCTGGCGGTGCTGCGAATCAGCGTCGGTACATCGGCGCTGTTGTACGTTGCGGCCAGCGCCGCTTGATCGGTCAGACCGATGCGATAGACAAAACGCACGTCCATGTTGACGATCTGAAAGCTCTGCTTGTCGGCACGGCTGCTGGCGATGACCTGGGATTTGTCGTTCACATGGCTGGCGTCCCATAAGCGATTGGCAATCGCCGGCGCCGGGCCTTCCGCCGGTTCCAGGACGACCGGCGCCGACGTTTCGCCAACGCTGGTGGCCAACTCGTGAACCACGCCGTTTTCAACGCTCAGTACTCGGCCCAATGGCCACGGCAAACCGGCGTGCAATCCAGGACCAAACACTTCCACCGGTTTGCCGAAACGCTCGTAGATGCCACGCCCTTGCAGCGGTATTTCGTGAATGCCGGTGAGCGACCACCCGACAATCGCCACCACCGACATCACCGGCAAAAATGCCCGGCGCATGTAGGTGAACGCCCAAATCTGCCGCAAGTCGATGCCAAAGCGGTTATGCAATTCGTGCTGCAACGCCAGCAACGGTTGTGGCGGCCAGCGCAGCATGTCGGCGACAAAACTGCGCGCGAGCAACGTCGGTTCAAGTTGTTCACGGCGCGGGCTGAACAGCGACAGCACGGCGCGTAGCAACAACTCGACCGCAACCAGCCCTGGCAGCAAGCCGATCAACACGGCGAGGCGTACCGGCCACACCGAAGTTTCGCTGCCGAACAACAAGCACAACGCGCTTAACACCAGGCAAATGATCGCCACCCGGCTCAACTGGGCCAACTGCCCCGCTTCTGGCCATTGGGCGACGTTTTCCTGGGCGAGCTGACGCTCCAGCACCAGCAAAACGAAGGCCAGCAACAACGACAGCACCGCGCCGACGCTCGCCGACAATCCCAACGCAGCGGGCGGCAACGCAAGGTTCCAGAACTGACTGATGCTGAAGATCGACAGCAGCGCCCAGCCGCCGAGCCAGAGGGTCGGCGCGCCGATCTGCCCGAGCATGCGCACCCAGCGCTGACTGAGTCGCTCCAGCAGTCGTTCATACCAGCCTTCAGGAGCAACGGCTTCTTCCGTTACCACCACCGGCGGCGGCGGGCTCATCGCCTGCACGCGCCACTGAGTCACCCACCACGCTGATTGCAGACCGGCGATCAGCACCAGCAAACCGGCGCTCTGACTCACCAGCAACGGCGCCCACAGCGACAACGGCGCAAACAGCCCGACGAAAAACGCCAACAACAACCCGACCGCCGCCAAGGCACTCAGGCCGATGGCGTACTGCCGTAATCGCCGCCCTTGAAAGACCGCCTGCTGAAAGCGCGGCAGCCCGGCTACCTGCGTTCCATCGACTTCGAGATCGACTTGCATACCACCCCAGTGCTGATCATTGGCTACTTCGTATTTCGTTACGATATAACGAAAGTGGTGAAATTTTTGTACTAAATCGCTCTATCTAAAGACGCTCAACCTGTCGCCTTGCTGAAGCCTTGACCGAAATAGCCCCGAACGCACATATTACGTCCGTAATTTTAATCAAAGACTACGGTTATCCAGCCCATTTCCCTTTCAGTCCAGGAGAACATCCATGAGCACTTATGACGTCGTGATACTGGGCGGTGGCCCCGGCGGTTACAACGCAGCGATCCGCGCGGGTCAGCTGGGCCTGAAAGCGGCGTGCGTGGAAGGCCGCGCGACCCTCGGCGGAACTTGCCTCAACGTCGGTTGCATGCCGTCCAAGGCGCTTTTGCATGCCTCGGAACTCTACGACGCGGCCATGGGCAGCGAATTCGCCAACCTGGGGATCGAGGTCAAACCCACCCTCAACCTCGCCCAGATGATGAAGCAGAAAGATGAAAGCGTGACCGGGCTGACCAAGGGCATCGAATTTCTGTTTCGCAAAAACAAAGTCGACTGGATCAAAGGCTGGGGCCACATCGACGGGCCGGGCAAAGTGACGGTGACCGACAGCCAGGGCGGCAAGACCGAACTGACCGCCAAGGACATCATCATCGCCACCGGTTCCGAGCCCACTCCCCTGCCCGGCGTCGAGATCGATAACAAGCGCATCCTCGACTCCACCGGGGCGCTGTCACTGGCGGAAGTGCCGAAACACCTGGTGGTGATCGGTGCCGGCGTGATCGGCCTGGAGCTGGGCTCGGTATGGCGACGCCTGGGCGCTCAAGTGACGGTGGTGGAATTTCTCGACCGCATCTGCCCCGGTGTGGACGGTGAAGCAGGCAAAACCCTGCAGCGTTCATTGAGCAAACAGGGCATCAGCTTCAAGTTGAGCTCGAAAGTCACCAGCGCCACTACCTCGGCAAACGGCGTTAAGCTCAGCGTGGAGCCGGCAGCGGGCGGCACCGCCGAGCTGCTCGAAGCCGATTACGTGCTGGTGTCCATCGGCCGCCGGCCTTACACCAAGGGCTTGGGGCTGGAGAACGTTGGCCTCGCCACCGACAAGCGCGGCATGCTCACCAACAAGGGCCACCGCACCGACGCTGCGGGCGTGTGGGTGATCGGCGACGTCACCTCCGGGCCAATGCTCGCCCACAAGGCCGAAGATGAAGCCATGGCCTGCATCGAGCAGATCGTCGGCAAGGCGGGCGAGGTCAACTACGACCTGATCCCCAACGTCATTTACACCAAACCCGAGCTGGCCAGCGTCGGCAAGACTGAAGAGCAGCTCAAGGCTGAAGGTCGCGCGTACAAGGTTGGTAAATTCCCCTTCACCGCCAACAGCCGGGCGAAGATCAACCACGAGACCGAAGGCTTCGCCAAGGTGCTGGCCGATGAGCGCACCGACGAGATTCTCGGCGTGCACCTTGTGGGGCCAAGCGTCAGTGAAATGATTGGTGAATATTGCGTGGCGATGGAGTTCAGCGCTTCGGCGGAGGACATTGCGTTGACGTGCCACCCGCATCCGACGCGGTCCGAGGCGTTGCGTCAGGCGGCGATGAATGTGGAGGGGATGGCGACGCAGATGTAAGTGAGCCTGCCAGATTGATGGTGCCAGTCAGGCCGCCTTCGCGAGCAAGCCCGCTCCCACAGGGGATTTGTGAACACCACAAATCCCCTGTGGGAGCGGGCTTGCTCGCGAATTGGTCGACTCGGTCTAAAGCGGCAAATGCCCCAACGGCAACGCCCCCGGCGTCTTCACCGTGTGAATCGCAAAGTTGCTGCGGATATCGCTCACACCCGGCAATTTCAGCAGTCGCTCCGTGAGAAAACGGTCATACCCGCGCAAATCCGGCACCACCACTTGCAGCAGAAAATCCGATTCCCCTGATACCAGGAACGCCGAAATCACCTCCGGCAATGCCGTCACGGCCAGGCGAAAAGCTTCGGCCTGTTCATCGTTGTGGCGCTCAACCTTGACCCCGACAAACACCGTCAGCCCAAGCCCAACCTCATCACGATCAAGATTGGCCTGATAGCCGCGAATCACACCGGCCTCCTCCAGCATTCGCACCCGGCGCAAACACGGTGAAGCGGACAAACCGATCTCGTCGGCCAATTGCACATTGCTCAAGCGACCGTCCCGTTGCAGGGCTGCGAGAATCTTGCGGTCGTAGGCGTCCAGTTTCATGGTTTGGCAGATCCTGATGGTTTGATGATTGCGAAGTGGCAGGTTATGCCAATTATTGATGCTTTAGAAGCTGACTACGCAAGCACCTGCCCCGCCCTTGCACCCTAGACTGGCGCTACCGAATCGACAACGAATGGGGTGCAACGTGGAAGGACTCTGGCTGTTTTTCATGGCATTGGCGGTGGTGTATCTGTTGCCCGGCCCGGACATGATTCTGCTGCTGCAAACCGGCGCCCGTCAGGGCAAAGGTGCAGCGTTGGCGACGGCGGTGGGCCTGGGCGTTGCCCGTGGTTGTCATGTGGCGTTGGCCGCGTTGGGGCTGGCGGCGCTGTTCAAGGCTGCGCCGTGGACCTTTGACGTGGTGCGTCTGGCGGGGGCCGCTTACCTGCTGTGGATCGGCATTCAGTGCCTGCGAACCACGATGTTGCCGAACCTGAATGGCGCCGATGCAACCGGCGAAAAATCGTGTTGGCGCGCGTCCATCCAGCGCGGCTTGCTGACCAACCTGCTCAACCCCAAGGCGTTGCTGTTCTGTTCGGTTTTGCTGCCGCAGTTCATCAACCCTCACGCAGGACCTGTGCTCGCGCAGTTTGCGGTATTGGGAGTGCTGCTGGTCGGTGTCGGTTTGCTGTTCGACAGCGCCTACGCCTTGACCGGCGCCGCACTGGGCCGCTGGCTGCAACGCAGTCCTTCGGCCCAGCGCCTGCAACAGTGGTTGTTCGGCAGCCTGTTGATCGGCTTCGCCCTGCGGCTGACCTTTGTTCAACAGGCCTGAACCTTACTGCGCCTTGCGACCGCGGCGCCGGTTGATCAACAACAGCGCCACGGCAACCACCGCGATAACCCCGCCGATCTGCAACGGCCACTTGTACGGCCGCAGCACCGAACGCGTGGCGTCAGTCACCTGGGTGACATAACGTTTGCTCGCATTCTCGAAGTCGGGATACGGGCACTGGTGGCCAAAATCCACCGCCCACTCCACGTAAGGACCTTCTTTGACATAGCGCTGGTACAGCGCACTTTGGTCTTCAAGACTGCTGTTCCACCCTGCCGCCGAACACAATACCGCTGCAAAGGCCTGGCTGGTGTGAGGCAGGTTATCGGCGGCGCGGTTGGCCAAGGCCGTTGCGACGAATCGATAGTGATAGCGCTCGTCAGGCTTCGCGGCGCTGGCTTGCTGGCGCTGGACTTCACCTTCGGCCACCAATGGGCCGACCTTCAGTTCAGCCGTCTCCAGGCTGTAATTGCCGCCAAACGTGGCGTAGTCCGGGGCCATTTCATAACCCAGAATGTCCATGCCCCACTCGCGCGCCGTCCAGGCTGCGTTGAACAAAGCCGCCGCGCGCTTGGTCGGCCACCACGCCGCATCAGCCAACTGCCGCTGCTGCGCATATAACCGGGCTTTTTTCTGTAGGTCGGGATTGTCGAAGTACACCAACGCTTCGTCGTAGCGCTCCTCGCGTAACAACCGACGCCCGAGCAAATTGCGCAGTTGTGCCGCCACCGGCAACGGCACGTAGTTGTCACGATCCTGCTGACTCAGCACTGGCGGCGCCGGCACCTGGGTGTCGACGTAATGCTTGAGTTCATCGACAGTCAGCACGCGTTCGGCAACGGTCGCGGCGTCGAACCAATAGATGCTTTGGCTGCGATAAAGCTGATCGAACGCTTGCAGGTAATCCCCGCGTTGCAGCGCCAGGATCGCGCTTTCACCTTCGACCCGGCACTTGGGTTGCAGGCTTTCGAAATCGTAGTCGGGCGTGCGTCGCTCGCCCCACGACTCGTTCTGCGGGAAGGCTTGGGCAGCCTTGGCATACGCCGCAGCCGCTGCGTTTTTATCGCCGTCACGCAGCGCCAGTTTCGCCCGCAGCCACCACGCCAGACCACCGTCTCCGGCATGTTCCAGGAATGCTTTGGCGCTGGCGTAATCGCCCTGTTGATAATTCATCGCCGCCAACCGGTCGGCGTTGTCCAGACTGCCGCGCGTGCTGCTTTGCAGGAGTTTGATCAGTTTCAGTTCGTTCGGCGGTTGATCACCGAATGACCAGCCCAAGCGGCTGATCAGCGACGCGGTCACCAGTTGCTGCACCGGTTTGCCCTTGAGCAGCCCGGTCAATTGATCTTCGGGCATCGCCAGCAGGTCTGCCATCAACAGCTTCAGCGAGGTGTAACCCACCGCCGAACCGTGACGATTTTGCGTGGCGTACAGATTGATCGCGCGGTTCCAGTCGCCAGCGGTGCGCGCCACGCGAGCTTGTTCGCCGAGGCTGGCGACACCCAGTTCCAGCGGGTCGTTGAAACCCTCGATGCTCAGCTGAAGGGCTTGTTCGAAGGCTTTTTCCGACTGCGCCAACAGGTCGGACGCCGCGTCCGCTTCGGCGCTCATGGCAAACAGCGTCCGGCCCAGCGAATAAGCCGCCCAGGTGCTGCGCAAGGCGCGCTGATCCGCCGGCAGCGCCAGCACTTTCTGGAAGTATTCGGCGGCCAGGGCGTGATCACCGGCGTTGAACGCCACCGCACCCGCCAGGTAGAACCGAAGCTCGGCCGGCAGGCTCGCGCCCTCGGTTTCGACTTGATGGGCATCAGTCAGCGCGCGCAGTTGTTTGACCAGGGCTTGCTGCTGCTCGGTCAATCCGGCCTGTTCGGCCTTGTCCCGCTGCTCGGCGTAGTCGGTCAACTCCATGCTGTAAGGGGACGTCTCAACGTTCTTGAGCCCTGCGATCACATGCCCAAGGCGATTGATCTCGAATTGGAAGTTGCCTTCCGGCAGCTCCGCCAGCGACTGGGCGCGATTGTCCAGCAAACGCATCGGAAAGTCCGGCCCGCAGGCCAGCGCTGAACCCAGCGGCAGGCTGAGGCTCAGGCAAAGCAAATGGCGGGGCCAGTTACGGGTGAACATTCGAACCTCCTTGATCAATGTGTGCGCAGCGTGCCCAACCGATGGCGCGCTGCTCGCCGGCCGGTATTCGACCGTCGCGCAGGCGGGTGAAGGTAAGCAGATCCGGGCTTTGTTGCAACGCATAACCGGCCAGCGCGTCGGCGCCATCGCAGCCGCGAACCGCCAGTGTTACGCGTTCGGGCCAGGCGCTGTCGAGGTTGCCGTGATTGCTGACGCTGATGTCATAGAGGTCGTCCTGCGCGCTGAGTTTCAAACTCAAGCGACTGTCGAGCGAATCTCCGCGAGCGACAGCGCCGAGTGTGTTCAGGCTCCAGGCCCGGCGATCACCCGCCAGCGGTAGACGAAACCAGATCAGGCCGGCCAGATGCGCCGGTGGATCGGCGCGCAGTTCGGCGGCGAGCGTGCTCAGCTGCAAAGGGTCCGCCAGCAATTCCCGACGTTTGCCGGTTCGCCCGACAGGCACTTCGCTTTCAACGACGGGGGCTCCGCTGGCGCCCGGCAACAGGGCCACGCCATAGGCGGGCAGCGCCAAGTAAAAGGGTTTCGAGGTGATGCGGCTCCAGGCCTTGGCCCATAGCCTGGCCTGATCGGGATCAAACAACCCACGGCGCGGATCGCTCACCGCGTGCACCTGCAAGACGCTGCTGTCGACAGTCGCCAAGAGTGCCGGCAATTCAGGGCTGTCGATCCATGCAGGTAATGCGGTGATGCTTAACGGCAAAGCGGCGGGTATAGCCGCGCGCAGGTGCGTGAGAAATTCGCGGTAAGCCGGTAGCCGGGCGCTACCGGCATCGTGGTCGATTTCCACGCCGGAGAGCGTCAGTCCCTGCCCTTGCCAGTCGTTGAGCACTTGCTGGATGTGCGCCGTGACGTCGTCCTGATCCAGCGCCTGGAGCTGGCCATCGAGACGGATCACCGCAATCAGCGGCCGGCCATCCCGTTTGAGCAACGCCGGATCGATCCGCGCCCGGCTCCAGCCCGCCTGAGGAAATGCCTGCAAGGCCAGCACCCGCAAGGTTGAGAAGTCCGCGCGACTGTCTTGCAGGGCGGCGTCATGCGCCGACGTCCATTGCCGTTGCCAGACGTAGAGTTGCTGATCGAGCGGTGGCGCGTCCTTTTGCTCGCAACCGTTAAGCAGCACCAACGCGGCAAGCACCGCTGCCAGACGAACAAAAAAATCCATGAATCCCCTTTCTCTATAGCAGCTGCCGAGCAGCGCGAGGCTGCGTTCGGCTGCGCAGCAGTCGTAAACCCTGAATGCACGATTTATCTGAAAAACCGCGTCGCCTGATTTTACGACTGCTTCGCAGCCGAACGCAGCCTCGCGCTGCTCGGCAGCTGCTACAGAGAGTGCCTACACCAATGGCTTGCGGGCAATGATCACCTGACTTTTCGCCACGACTGCATCCAGCGCCTGCTTGATCTGCGCACCACGAGGCGACGCCAGGATGGCCTGCCACGTGTCGGCCCAGTGGTTGAGCAACGGGTGGTCGGGGTTGCTGAAATCGACCTTGGCTTCCCAGAACAACAGCATCCACATCGACCAGTAAAACCCGTACTGGCTGTGGCTGAGCACTTCCAGGCCGGCGTCGCTGACCATCGCCTTGAATTGCTCTTCGCTGATGATGCGAATGTGGTTGGGCTTCTGGAAATACTCAGGCGCCGCGATGTCTTTTTGCAGGTCTTCGGAGCTCGGGTGCGGGACGCTGAGCAAGTACAGCGCGCCCGGTTTGCCGACACGCACCAGCTCAGCGAGGAACTGCGCCGGGTCGTCCACGTGTTCGATGACTTCGGTGGACACCACGCGGGTGGCCGTGGCATCGGCAATCGGCAGCGGATTGCAGTCGGTGACGTGGCATTCGACGTCACGCGCCGGTGTGTCACTCAGGCGCTGGCGGGTGGCTTCAACCTTGTCCGCGTCGATGTCGGCGATGATGATCTTCGCCCCGCGCATGCCGCAGAAATGCACGTTGCCGCCATCACCGCAGCCGACGTCCAGCAGCGTGTCTTCGGCGGTCACCGGGAACCCGGTGAACAGCTCGCCGGTTTGCTGATTGAACCAGCCGCTGAGCATCGCGTCGTGCAGGCCGAGCATGTACGGATCGACCTTCTCGACCGTGTCCGCCACAGGCGTCACGGGAGCGGGCGTACCCGCCGTGAGTTTCTTCAAAAGGCTCAGCATGAGGTAGCTCCAGAGGTTTGGGCGGCTGTTCGGGACGTGCCCAGGCGTTTGACCAGCGAGGCACCGCGGTTGCGCATGGGCATTTCGATAAAGCGGTAGTTGAGTTCACTCAACAAGGCGATCAACCCGCCAGCAATCATCAGCGTCAGAATCGGGTGACCGGCCGGGTTGGGCAGACCAGCGCCCTGCAAGCGGAAGGTGAATTCGCGCACCAGCAAATAAGCCGGAATGTGGATCAGGTAGATCCCGTAGGAGCGGCTGCCGACCCACGTCATCACATTCTTGAACACGCCCCGTGGCAGCAGGTAATCGCGATTGTAGGAAGCGATCCAGACCAGCACCGCGCACAACACGGCAATCGTGCCGATGCGGTAATTCGTGAACGTGAAGCGATCCGTCGCCATGAAACTGAGCACCAGCGACAGCACGACCAGCGCCGTCACACCGGCCCATGGACGGCGCAAGAACGTCGGCTCCCACCGCAGATACGAAGGTTGCGCACTCCACATCGCCAGCAAGATACCGAGTGCCAGCGCATCGGTGCGAACCACCATCAGGATCGGCGTGCGCAACGTGAACAACTGCACCGCGACCAACGCCAGCAAGGCCCAGACCAGGTGTTTGCGACAGATCAGAATCAGCAGCGGGAACAGCACATAAAACTGCTCCTCCAGCGACAGGCTCCAGTACACGAAACTGGTGCCGTATTCATAGTTATAGAAGCTGTCGGCGAACCGGAAGTTGGCGTACTGCGCGACCCCGGCCAGGGTTGCTTGCAGGTTGGCGTGCAGCGTGCCGAACGCCCCGGAACGATTCAGAAAAATACAGCCGAGCAACATCAGCGCCAGCCACAACCACGCCGACGGCAATAATCGAAAGGCTCGGCGCAGCCAGAAGTTGCGCGTCTGCTGCCAGTATTCCTGACGCGTGCTGCAACCCTGCAAAGCAGGGATCAGGCTGCGCGCGATGACAAATCCGGAGATGGCGAAAAACAGATCGACGCCCCACCACGGCTGCCCCCACGCGGTGATGGCTTGCAACAGCGGCACCGGGGCCGCAAACAGGCTGTCTTGCAGGTGATGGAACAACACGCCGAGCACCGCAATGCCGCGCAGCAACTCGATGTCCATGATCCGTCGGTCGTTACTCATGTCGTCCTCCTGGACGCTGCTGCGCTATCCACTCGCGTCAACGCTGGGCGGATCATGCTTCGGGGGTATCCAAGGCGACGCGGGTTTCAAGGAGCTGCGCGAAGAAGGCTTTCAGTCGTTGCTCGGCGATGGCTTGGCTGCAGAATTTTTCCAGGCTGGCCACCGAATGCGCGGACATCTGCGCGTAACGCTCGGCATCGTTTTTGGCGACGTCATAACTGGCGCGATAAGCGCGGCACAACGACGCCCAGTTCGTCACGTAACGCAGGGTCCGGAATGCCCTGCGCGGGTCATGAGGCCAGGCCGTCAGTTCGTCGGTGGAGTCGATCAGGAACGCATTATCGGCATCCAGGTAATCGATCATCGCCGTGGTGCGTGGCGCCACCGCCGGTTTGCCACAGGACATGAACTCCATCAGCGGCAGGCACTGGCCTTCGCCGTAGGAGGTGTTGACCACGTAGCTGGTTGCCTGCACCAGTTGCTCGTAGTCCGCATCCGCGAGGTAGCCGTAAATCAGCACGATGCGGCAGCGGTAAGACTGGTTTTTGTACAAATGGTGAAGGATGTCGGTCAGCGCCGCTTCGGCATCGTGGTGGGTCAGTTTGAGCACCAGCGTCGCGTCATCGACCTCGCGGAAGGTCACGCAGAAGGCACTGAGCATGTCTTCCCAATTCTTGCGCCCGTCACCGGGGTTGAACACCGAGGTGTAGATCACGCCGTCGAGCACCAACTCGTGTTCACGGGGCGGCGCCTCGAAATCAATACCTTCACCTTCGCGTAACTGCGCCGGCCCAAAGGCCCGCAAGTCCAGCGTGCGGCTGTCCGCTACCAGGCCTTTGATCTTCAGTCGCACCTCACTGGCCAGCGGTTGACGCTGCAACTGGGCGCCACGCGCCGAGAATCGGTCCCACACCGGTGCCGGTACCGCGACGATCGGATAGTCGGCACCCATCGCCTCGCGCACGGCGTTCACCGTATAGCCGGAATGGGTAATCGCCGCGCCTGAAGCACGCAAAACCGTGCGCCAGTCATTGCGCGGTTCGCCGGCAAAGGGTTCGTTGGGAATGGTGCTGAATTCCCACGCGAACACCGGCAAGGTCGGACAGGCGAAGTGCACCGGCGTGCAATGCGGCGGCGAGAACGACAGGAACACGCAGTCTTCACCACGGGACTGCGCGTCGAGGTACAAGGCATCGACTTCGCTCTGCGGGTCCCTGACTTCCACCACACGACCCAATCGCTCCAGCACCGGCCGGTATTCCTTGAGCACAAAGTAATAGCTGTACTCCGAACGACCGAGGTTCTGGGCGATGGTGTGCTGGTTGGTTTCCGAATGAATGATGATCAGCATGAGGCGCTATCCGTCACGGCCGCTGCCGGCAAAACCTGCGGCGTCAGCCCGAAAAAATCCGCCAGGCGCTTCTGCACCGGGGCGAAGGCGCAGTAGTCGTGCATGCGCTCGACGGCGTCGGCAGACATGCGCTGGTACGCCAGCGGTTGCTCCTTGGCCATCCGGTAGCTGTTTTCGTAGGCGATTTTCAGCGAACCCCAGTCCGGTCGATAACGCAGGGTCCGATAGATGATCCGTGTGTCCTGGGGCCAGATGGTCAGCTCTTCGCTGGACTTGACCACAAACGCCACACGCTCATCGATGTAATCCTCCATGGCGGTGTGGTCCGGGGCGATCACCGGTTTACCGCTGGCCATGAACTCCATCAGCGGCAGGCACAGGCCTTCGCAGCGTGACGCGTTGACGTAATAACTGGCCGCTTCGTACAGCCGGGCGTATTGCGGATCGTCCAGGTAACCGTGCATCACCACCACCCGACAGGCAAACGGCGAGAGTTGCGCGAGCAAGGTCATCAGTTCGTCGTAATAGGACGACAGGTCGCTTTGAGTAATCTTCAGCACCAGCGTGGCGTCCTCCGTTTCGCGGAAGGCCCAGCAGAAGGCGGTGATCAATTGATGCCAGTTCTTGCGACCGTCCCGGGGGTTGAACACCGTGACGTACACCACGCCGTCGACCTGAGTCTCGACCTGGCCGGTGGTGTCCGGCCATTGACGCGGTTCAGGCTCATGCACGGCCATCGTCTGCGGGCCAGCGATGGCCGGCAAGAATCCGGCAAGCCGTTCATGGGCGGTCTCTGAAAGAAGGTCGCGAATGCCTTCCCAATACCACTGGCTCAGAAAGTGCGTGCGATGCACCGGGACGGGCAGGGTTTTGCCCATGTCCCGGCGCCACAGGTGCAGGTAATGGCGAGCAATGACGAAGCGGCGTTTCAAGGTCAGCGGCGGTGGCTTCGCGGCTTCCGCTGCAGCCTCTCGCGCGGCGATTTCTTCGGCCGTGGGCACGACAGGGATCAGTGCGTCGGCGCTGAGCCCGAGGGTACGGGTGTCGAAAATGCAGCCCTTGATCTCCAGTGTCGAACCGCCATTGACCGGGACGCTGGTGTGGTTGCTGCGAATGGCCGCGAAGTTCTCCCACAGCGGCGTGGGCAAAACCAGCACAGGAAAGTCTTCACCCATGGCCCGCCGAATCGCCCGGGCGGTGTGGCTGGACAGCGTGATGACCCGGCCCTGGCGTGCCAGCATCTGCGTCCAGTCCTGGCGCGGGTCGTTGTCCCATTGCTCATCGGGAATCGAGTCAAACTCCCAGGCCACCACGCAGATCGTCGGGCATTCAAGATCGTTCGGGGTTTTCTGCGGCGGCGTAAAGGACAGGAACAGGCTGTCCTGGCCGGCGGCCAGCAATTGGCGATAGAGAGGATCGACCTCGGCGGTGGAGGACACCACATGCACCCGCCCGAGGCTTTCGAGCACCGGGCGATACGCCTTGAGCACGAAGTAGTAACTGTATTCGGGACGACCGAGGCTCTGGCTGATGGAGCTGTCGTTGACGTCCGAGTAAAGAATGAAATTCATGGCATCCCACGATGAAACCGCCATCCCGGCAGCCCCACTCTATGACGGCAAAGCCACGGATCGACCCGGGGTTTGCCGGTCGTCGTCCATCGTCTTCTTGCCCGTCTACGTTCTTGTTTTAATGGTCAGTTTCGCGGGGTGTGAATACCACCCGGCCGAACCCTGGGTAATCGTGACGAGGGGCATTCTAAACACATCCGCTGAGGATTCGTGAACCGCCCGGCGAGAATAAATCGGGCTACGCTAACGAGAACTGACCGGTCACGGTGGGACCTGTTGAAATTGCCGCGCAATTGGCACAGATTGGCTACCAAACAACTACAACAACGACTTCGCCTGTCTTTCGACCAAGGAATCCACCCGGTCTGTCAGACATTTCCATAGAGCCTGTGGGGAATGGACGAAGTTTTATGACCAAGGGGCCGCTGTTTGAAAAAGCGTCTGTTCGTTACGGGTCTCAGTGGATTCGTAGGACAACACATCCAATCCCGCCTGCAGGCCGATGCCTCGGAATGGGAGCTTCTGCCTGTCGCCGCCCGTTACGATCTCGCTGAGCCCGGCACTCTCGACGGCCTCTGGCCCGAGATGCCCGACGCGGTCATTCACCTGGCCGGCCAGACCTTCGTTCCCGAAGCCTTCCGCGACCCGGCACGCACGCTGACGATCAACCTGCTCGGCACCTTGAACCTGCTTCAGGCACTCAAGGCGCGGGGGTTTAAAGGTAAGTTCCTGTACGTCAGCTCCGGCGACGTCTACGGCCAAGTGATGGAGTCGGACCTGCCGATTACCGAACTCCAGCCGCCCTGCCCGCGCAATCCCTATGCGGTGAGCAAACTGTCGGCCGAGTTCCTCAGTCTGCAATGGGGCTTGAGTGAAGGCTGGCCGGTGGTGGTCGCCCGCCCGTTCAACCACATCGGCACCGGTCAGAAAGACAGCTTTGTCATCGCCAGCGCCGCGCGGCAGATCAACCGTATCAAACAAGGCCTGCAAGCCCCGCAACTGGAAGTCGGTGACATCGACGTCACACGCGATTTCCTCGATGTGGACGATGTCGTGTCGGCCTATCTGGCGCTGTTGGAAAAGGGCACGTCGGGGCAGGTCTACAACATTTGCTCGGGGCGCGAGCAGAGCATTCGCAGCCTGATCGAACAACTGGGGGACCTCGCCCAGGTCAACATGCAATTGATTCAGGATCCGGCGCGCCTTCGCCGCGCGGATCAGCGTCGCGTTTGTGGCAGCTCTGCCAAGCTTGCCCAGACCACAGGATGGACGCCTGAAATCACAACACAACAATCCCTGCGGGCGATCCTGTCCGACTGGGAGAAGCGAGTGAAAGAAGAATGACAAAAAGTGCATTGATCACGGGGATCACCGGTCAGGACGGCGCGTATCTGGCCAAACTGCTGCTCGACAAGGGCTACAAGGTCCACGGCCTGGTGGCACGGCGCAGCAGCGATGCGCGCTGGCGTCTGCGTGAGATGGGGGTCGAGGGCGACATCATTTACCTGGACGGCGACATGGCCGATGCCTGCTCAGTGCAGCGTGCGGTGATCAAGTCCGCCCCGGACGAAATCTATAACCTGGCGGCGCAAAGTTTTGTCGCGGCCTCCTGGGATCAACCGGTCACCACCGGCATCGTCGACGGGCTGGGCGTGACCCACCTGCTAGAAGCGATCCGCCAGTTCAGTCCGCACACGCGTTTTTATCAAGCGTCGACCAGCGAAATGTTTGGCCTGATCCAGGCCGAGCAACAGGACGAGAACACCCCGTTCTACCCGCGCAGCCCTTACGGCGTGGCCAAGCTGTACGGGCACTGGATCACCGTGAACTACCGCGAAAGCTTCAACCTGCACGCCAGCAGCGGGATCCTGTTCAACCACGAATCACCGCTGCGCGGCATCGAGTTCGTGACCCGCAAAGTGACCGACGCCGCCGCCCGCATCAAGCAGGGCAAACAGCAGGAACTGAGCCTGGGCAACATCGACGCCAAACGCGACTGGGGGTTTGCCGGCGACTACGTCGAAGCCATGTGGTTGATGCTGCAACAGGACAAGCCCGACGACTTCGTGGTCGCCACCGGCGTGACCACCACCGTGCGTGAAATGTGCCGCATCGCCTTCGATCACGTCGGCCTCAACTACCGCGACTTCGTGAAAATAGACCCGGCGTTCTTCCGCCCGGCCGAGGTCGAAGTGCTGCTCGGCAACCCGGCCAAAGCCCAGCGTGTATTGGGCTGGAAGCCAAAAACCGATCTGGATACCTTGATCCGCATGATGATGGATGCGGACATGAAACGCGTCGCCAAGGAGTAGGCCATGCTGATTCCTGTGATTCTCTCCGGCGGTGCCGGTACTCGCCTGTGGCCGGTGTCCCGCGAGGGCCATCCCAAGCCGTTCATGACCCTGCCCGACGGCCAGTCGCTGCTGGGCAAGACCTATCGGCGGGCGGCCGGGCTGCTTGATGGCTGGGGCGATATCGTCACGGTGACCAACCGCGACTACTACTTCCAGAGCAAGGATCACTATCAGGAGGCGCAGCTAAGTCGCCATCGCGGGCACTTTCTGCTGGAGCCGACAGGTCGCAATACCGCCCCGGCCATCGCCGCCGCGGCCCTGTCACTGCAAGCCCTGCACGGCGATGAAGCGATCATGGTGGTGATGCCCGCCGACCATTTGATCCTCAACGAAGACGCCTTGAAAACGGCGGTTGAACACGCCGTGGCACTGGCCAAGGATGGATTCCTGGTGACGTTCGGCGTGGTGCCGACCGCCCCGGAGACCGGTTTCGGCTACATAGAAACCGGCGCGGCGCTGGACGGAAAAGGCGCCGCAAAGGTCCAGCGTTTCGTCGAAAAACCGGATCTGCAAACCGCCACACATTACCTGGAAAGCGGCAAGTTCCTGTGGAACTCGGGGATGTTCTGCTTCTGCGTCTCGACTGTGCTGGCCGAATTGCAGATCCACGCCCCAGAGCTGCTGGAGCAGACGCAAACCTGCATGGCGCAAAGCGCCCCCGTTGAAACGGCCGGGTGCCTGCAACAGGAATTGTCCCCGGCGCTGTTCGCCGAGATCACTGACATTTCCATCGACTACGCCTTGATGGAACGCTCCGACAAAGTGGTCGTGGTACCCGCCGGTTTCGACTGGAGCGACATCGGCTCCTGGGGCGCGGTCGCCACGCTGGTGCCGGCGGATGCGCAAAACAACCGCGCCACCGGCGACGCGGTATTCATCGACAGCCACAACAATTTTGTCCAGAGCGAAGACCGGCTGGTGGCGGCGGTGGGTGTGGATAACTTGATCATCATCGACACCGCCGACGCGGTGCTGGTGGCCCACGCCGATCGCGCCCAGGATGTGCGCCGGGTGGCCAAGCAGCTCAAGGACAAAAAACACGAGGCCTATCGCCTGCACCGTACGGTCAGTCGGCCTTGGGGCACCTACACCGTGCTCGAAGAAGGCCCGCGCTTCAAGATCAAGCGCATCGTGGTCAAGCCCGGCGCCAAGTTGTCACTGCAAATGCACCACCACCGCAATGAACACTGGGTGGTCGTCGAAGGCATGGCCAAGGTCACCAACAATGGCACCGGCACCCACCTGGTGGCCAAGAACGAATCGACTTTCATTGCCGCCGGCCACAAGCATCGCCTGGAAAACCCGGGCGTGATCGATCTGGTGATCATTGAAGTGCAAAGCGGCGAATACCTGGGAGAGGACGATATCGTTCGCTTCGAAGACCAATATGGCAGGACGGTTTGAATGCTGCTTTCCCTATACCGCTCACTGTGCAGCCACCGAGGGTTCATCCTCGGTAGCGTCCAGCGAGAGTTTCAGGCGCGTTACCGAAATTCGCTGTTCGGAGCCCTGTGGCCCGTACTCAATCCACTGTCGATGATCGTCGTCTACACCGTGATTTTTTCTCACATCATGCGCGCCCGCCTGCCGGGCGTGGACGACAGCATGGCCTACAGCGTGTACCTGTGCGGCGGCTTGCTGGCCTGGGGACTGTTTGCGGAAATCACCCTGCGCAGCCAGAACATGTTTCTGGAAAACGCCAACCTGTTGAAGAAAATCAGCTTCCCGCGGGTCTGTCTGCCGGTGATTGTCTTGATCAACGCCGGCATCAATTTCGCGATCATCATCGGCTTGTTCCTGGGGTTTCTGCTGGTCACGGGACGTTGGCCGGGCATGGCGTTGCTGGCGTTGATACCGCTGATGGCGTTGCAAATGATGTTCTGTGCCGGGCTGGGAATGGTACTCGGCGTGTTGAATGTGTTCTTCCGTGATGTCGGGCAACTCTTCGGCATCTGCCTGCAATTCTGGTTCTGGCTGACGCCCATTGTGTACCCCATGAGCATCCTGCCGGACTGGGTTCAGCGCCTGCTGCAACTCAACCCCCTGACCAACCTGATCGTCAGCTATCAAAACATGTTTCTCTACGGGCAATGGCCGGTCTGGAGTTCGCTGCTGCCGATTTTTGTCACCGGCGTGGTGTTCTGTCTGATCGGGCTGCGTCTGTTTCGCCAGCGCGTCGGTGAAATGGTGGATGAACTCTGATGGGGCATATTCGCGTCACCGGCCTGGGCAAGGCCTACAAGCAATACCCGAACCGCTGGAGCCGACTGGCCGAGTGGCTGATTCCGTTTTCGCCCAAGCGCCACCACCAGCACTGGGTGCTGCAAGACGTCGAATTCGAGATCGCCCCCGGTGAAGCGGTGGGCATCGTCGGGGTCAACGGTGCGGGCAAAAGCACCTTGTTGAAAATGATCACCGGCACCACCCAACCGACCTGCGGCAAGATTGAACTCGAAGGCCGGGTGGCGGCGCTGCTGGAACTGGGCATGGGCTTTCACCCGGACTTTACCGGCCGACAGAATGCAATCATGGCCGGACAATTGCTGGGCATGCAGGTCGATGACATTGAAGCGTTGATGCCCGAGATCGAACATTTCGCGGAGATCGGCGAAGCCATCGACCATCCGGTGCGCACCTACTCCAGCGGCATGCAGATGCGCCTGGCGTTCAGCGTGGCCACCGCTCGGCGTCCGGACATCCTGATCGTCGACGAAGCGCTGTCCGTGGGCGATGCCTACTTCCAGCACAAGAGCTTCGAACGCATCCGCAGCTTCCGCAAGGCCGGCACCACCCTGCTGATCGTGTCCCACGACCGCTCGGCCATCCAGGCGATTTGCGATTCGGCCATCCTGCTCAAGGACGGCCGCATGGCCATGCACGGTAAACCCGAAGCGGTCCTGGACTACTACAACGCGATGATGGCCGAACGTGAAGGCCAGATCGTGCGTCAGGAAATGCTCGCGGACGGGGAAGTGCAAACGATTTCCGGCACCGGTGAAGCGGGCATCCTCAGCGTGCGGTTGCTGGACGAGAATGACCGTTCCATCGACGCCGCCGAGGTCGGTCAGCCCGTGGTGCTGGAAGTCCAGGTCGAAGTCCGTCAGGACATCGAGCGCCTGGTGCTTGGCTTCATCCTCAAGGACCGCCTGGGTCAGATGATGTATGGCATCAACACCCATCGTCAGGACAAGGCCCTGACCGATCTGCACGCCGGAGAACGCTACACCTACCGTTTTGCCTTCGTCATGGGCCTGGGCAAGGGCAACTATTCCGTGTCCCTGAGCCTGTCGCGGCTGGACTCTCATCTGGACCGCAACTACGAATGGCGCGATTACGGGTTGGTGTTCCATGTGATCAACAACCGGCATGAAGACTTCGTCGGCTGCTCGTGGCTGGCGGCGAAAACCACCATTACCCGCTCCGAATCGACTGTTTCGGAGCGCACGCCATGACCCGTCTTCTGGTGGAGTGCACCCACGTATTCCAGCACCCCAAAGTCAATTCGGGCATTCAGCGGGTGGTGCGCAACGTCATCAATCAGCTGCCGGACACTGTCGACGGTGTCGAGTGCATCCCGGTGGTGATGCTCAAGGGCAAGCTCTATCGGGTGCTGAAACTCGGCGCGTTGAACATCCCGTTTTTCGATGGCTTGATGACCTTTGGCGGACGCCTGGGGCGGCTGGCTCATCGTTTCTGGCAACTGCATCAACGTTTGCACAATCGCAGCCACTCGCGAGTGGTCAAGCGCCTGCTGCACGTGGCCTACCGTCTCACGGCAATCACCTGTTTCAGCCTGCCGATACGGCTGATCGAGGCCATCAACCAGTATCAACTGCCCAAACGCTGCTCGCCGCTGCAGCATCAGCCGGGCGATCAACTGGTGTTGCTGGACTCTTCCTGGCACAGCGATTTCTTCCCGTTTGCCGAACAGCTCAAGCGTGAAGGCGTGGGCATCGTTTCGGTGATCTACGACCTCATCCCGCTGACTCACCCACAGTTCTACGACACGCGGCTGGTGCAGATTTTCAACGAGTGGTTCAACTGGGTCACCCAAACCGCCGACGGCTACGTGGCGATTTCCGCGACGGTGCGCGATCAGGTGCGTGAAGAGTTGCAGCGTCGGCTGGGCCCGGCCAAAGCCAATACGTTGTGGTTCGATTATTTTCACCTCGGCTCCGAGCTGGACCTGAGCGAAGCCACCGCTACCGTCGAGCCGCGACTGACCCGCGTGTTCACAACACCGGAACCGGTGTTCTTGATGGTCAGCACCATCGAGCCGCGCAAGAACCACGATTACCTGCTCGACGCTTTCGAACGCGCCTGGGCCTCAGGTTCGCAAGCCCGCCTGTGCATCGCCGGGCGCATCGGCTGGAAGTGCGATGCCCTGCTCGCCCGCGTGCGCAACCACCCGCAGCTGAACCAGCGCCTGTTCATGTTCAACGACCTGAGCGACACCAGTCTTGAACACGCCTATTCCCACGCCAGCGCACTGGTGTTTCCGTCCTGGGTCGAGGGTTTTGGCCTGCCCCTGGTCGAAGCGATGCAGCGTGGTTTGCCGGCCATGGGCAGCGATATTCCGATCTTTCGCGAAATCGGTGGCGAGTTCATGACGTACTTTGACCTCACCGAACCGCAAAGCCTGGCAAACCTGGTCACCGATTTCGAACGTTCCGGGCAATTCCCCGCAGCTCGCAACGTCGCGGACTGGCAGTGGATCGGCTGGCGTGAAGCCAGCGCGCAACTGGCCGAGCGAACCCTGCGCAATCTGGTAGAGGCGCCGGTCGTGCAAGAGAGGCAACATGCGAATTGCCCTTAACGCCCGGATCCTGCAAGCCCCGCGCACCGGCATCGGCCATTACGTCGCCGAACTGGCGACCGCCCTGGCTGATGAGCCCGATGTCGAACTGACGCTGTTCCACGGTTGGGGCTGGAGTTCGGACTTGCCGGAAGCCGCCATGCCCGGTTATTCGCGACTGACGCCGTTGCTGCGGCAAATTCCGGGGGCTTATCAGGCGCGGCGCTGGCTGGAGCAGAAACGCTTCGATCAGGGTCGCTCGCAGACCATCGACCTCTATCACGAACCGAGCCTGTGGCCGCTGTCGTTCGACGGCCCGACAGTCATCACCCTGCATGACCTCACGCACTTGCATTACCCCGAGACGCAGCCACCTTCGCGCTTGCGAGAAATCGAGCGGCGGCTGGCCGACGGCGTGCACCGGGCGAGTCTGATTCTTACCGACTCGCAGTGCATTGCCGACGAAGCCCAGGCGTATTTCGCGCTGCCGGCCGAGCGTTTTGTCGTCGCGCCGCTGGGCGTGGCCGCACGTTTCCATCCGCGGGAACCTGAAGCCATCGACGCGGTGCTCAAGGCCCATGGCGTCGAGGCGCGGGAATATTTCCTTTGTGTCGGCACCCTGGAACCGCGCAAGAACCTGACGCTGGCCCTGCGCGCCCACGCCCGATTACCGGAAGCGGTGCGCCAGCGTTTTCCCCTGCTGATCGCCGGCATGGCCGGTTGGCAGGGCGAACAGTTCAGTGATGAGTTGCGCGCCGCCCTGGCCACCGGCGATGTGTGCCTGCTGGGGTATCTGCCTGATGAAACACTGGCACAGCTACTGGCCGGCGCCCGGGCATTGATCTTTCCCTCGTTGTACGAAGGGTTCGGCCTGCCCGTCCTGGAAGCCATGGCCAGCGGCACACCGGTGATTCTGACCAATCATTCGGCCATGCCGGAGGTCGCGGGCGCCGCAGGCAGCTACGTAACGCCGGACGATCCAGACAACTTGCGCGATGCCATGAGCCGCCTCATCGACGACCCGCTGCATTGGCAGGTCTGTCGCGAAGCCGGTTTGCAACAAGCGAAGCTTTTTTCCTGGGAGCGTTGTGCGAAGGCCACGGCCCGCGCTTACCGCCAGGCTATGGGAGACTGATATGCGCGTACTGCACTTTTATAAGACTTACCTGCCGGACTCGATGGGTGGCATCGAACAGGTCATTTTTCAGCTGTGCGAGAGCGGTGCGCGGCACTCGGTCGACAGCACGGTACTGACGTTGAGCAACAATCCGGCGCCTGGTGCGATACAGATCCGTCAGCATCAGGTTCATCAGGCCAGGATGGATTTTCAGATGGCCTCCACGGGTTTTTCCTACAGCGTCTTCAAGCAGTTTCGTGAGCTGGCGGCTGAGGCCGACGTGGTCAATTACCACTTCCCCTGGCCCTTCATGGACCTGGTGCATTTTCTCAGCGCCACTAAAAAACCCTGCGTGGTGAGCTACCACTCGGACATCATTCGCCAGCGCCATTTGCTCAAGCTCTACCGTCCATTGATGCGCCGTTTCCTCGACAGCGCCGACCGAATCGTCGCGGCCTCCCCCAACTACCTTCATACCAGTGATGTGCTTCAGGAGTACCGCGAGAAAACCCGCGTCATCACCTACGGGCTGGACAAGTCAGGTTATCCACAGCCCGACGCGGAACGCACCGAACGCTGGCGCAAACAGTTGGGTGACCGGTTCTTTCTGTTCGTCGGCGTCATGCGCTACTACAAGGGGCTGCATATTCTGCTGGACGCGATGCAAGGGCTGAATTATCCGGTAGTCATCGTCGGGGCCGGACCACTGGAAGCTGAACTGCATGCTCAGGCCAAGGCCTTGGGCCTGCAGAATCTGCACTTCCTGGGACGTCTGGGTGACGAGGACAAAGTGGCGTTGCTGGAGTTGAGTTACGCGGTGGTGTTTCCGTCGCACCTGCGCTCCGAAGCGTTCGGCATCTCGCTGCTCGAAGGCGCGATGTACGGCAAGCCGATGATCTCCAGCGAAATCGGCACCGGCACCAGCTACATCAACATCCACAACGAAACCGGGCTGGTGGTGCCGCCGAGTAATCCACAGGCATTCCGCGAAGCGATGCGCACGCTGTGGGAAAACCCGACGCGTGCAGCGGAAATGGGCGTGAAGGCTGAAGCGCGGTATCGGCAGTTATTCACAGCCGATGAAATGGGCCGCAAGTGGACCGCGTTGTACGAAGAGCTGCTCGAAGAAAAATCCCTGTCCTACGCCTGAACCTGTAGGAGCGAGGCTTGCCCGCGAAGGCGGCGTGTCATTCAACATTGATGTCGACCGACATGCCGCCTTCGCGGGCAAGCCTCGCTCCTACAGAGGGATCTCCTGTGCATTCCCGATTGGTTACAGATCCAACACCAACGGTTGCGATCCTTGCGCCGGTACCGCACAACAAATCAGCACCTCTCCCGCATCGGGCACTTCCGCCGGGGGCTGTGGATAATTCACCTCCCCGCTGATCAGGCGGGTCTTGCAGGTCCCGCATGAACCTCCGCGGCAGCTGAATTCCGGGCGCAAGCCACGGCTTTCCGCCAGTTCCAGCAAACTGCCGCCCTCCGGCTGCCAGCGCGCCTCTTTGGCCGAACGCTGGAACACGACGGGCACCGAAACCGTGGCGGCCGGTGGTTGCTCGATGACCACGGCGTCCGGGTCCGGCGTGCGATGCAACGTCGAAGGCCCAAAGGTTTCGGCATGAATCCTCGAGTCGCGAATGTCCATGTCCCGCAGGGTGTCGTACAGCCCTTGGGTAAAACTGCCCGGGCCGCAGAGGACAAAATCCACTTGGTCGTAGTCTTCCACCTCAAGCATCGTCTTGAGCAGGTCACCGTCAATCCGCCCGGTCAGGTCGAAATCCTCGCCTTCGAGGGCCTCCGGCTCCGGTTGGCTGAGCAACCGCAGCACGCGCACCGCATCACCGAGGCCATCAAACAAACGGTCCAACTCAGGACGAAACGGTTGATCGGCCAAGGTTCGCGAACTCTGGAAAAACCAGGTCGGGCGGATGCCCCGCGTGCGCAGCCCTTGGTAAACCACCTCACGCACCATCGACAGCAGCGGCGTGATGCCGACGCCAGCGGCTAACAGCACCAGCGGCCGACGTTCATTGGCTGCCACGGTGAAATGCCCCTGAGGTGCGCGAGCTTCCAGCAGATCGCCGACGCGAATGTGTTCGTGCAGGTGCGAAGACACCAACCCGTCACGCTTCACACTAATGCGAAAAAAGTCATCGGACGGCGCGCTCGACAGGCTGTACGTGCGGATATGCACATCGCCGGCAATGTTGAATCGCAGCGGCAAATGCTGCCCGGCCTGAAACACCGGCAACCCGGCGTCATCGGCAGGCTCCAGATAGATCGAACGGATGGTGTGGCTCTCCTGTTCGATGCGCGCCACCCGCAGCGGCCGCCAGTGATCGCCCAAAGCCTTGGCTTGCAGGCGTGCGTTCGCCTGCGCCCAGGTGCCGGTCAGCAAACTGGTGGGCGACACGCCGTCAAAGCGCCAGCGCAAGGCCAGCGCCGCAGGCCGACGCACCACGCGCTCCACGTCGAAGGTCCACAGCCGCTCGGCCCCTTGGAAGGCTTCGACCTGCGGGCCTTCGAGGATGACGTGCGCGCGACCGCTGAGGTGCAGCAGTTCGCCCGTATTGAAATCGATGAACAGCAAACCGGCCCGAGGGTTGATCAGCAGGTTGCCCAAGGTGTTGAAGAACAGGTTGCCGGCGAAGTCCGGAATGGTCAGGCGATTGCCTTCCACCTGTACGAAACCGGCCTGGCCACCCCGATGAGAAACGTCCACCGAGCGTTGGCCTTCAACGTCCACATAACTGGCGACAAAGAAAGTATCGGCGCCGGCGATCATGGCCTGGGCCGCGTCGTCCAGCCCATTGAGGTGCTGCGCGACACGGGTGGCCGGATCCGCCAAGGGCACCGAGCGAAACTGGCGCAGTTGAATGTATTGCGGGCAATTGCCGAATGATTGCTCCACCGTCACCCCGAAGCCGTGCGCGGTGACAGCGCCGACTCGGCCATTCATGCGGTTGCGGCGCCGGGTGTGCAGCTCGATGCCGAGCAGACCGATCGCCGCGCCTTCTTGCAACTGCGCAGGGTCGTCGTTGCCGGGCAGGCTGGCGAACTGTAACAACGCAGGCTCTGGGGAATGAGCAAAACCCGGCGGCCCTTCAAGAATGCTGGCCCACGGGTTGCCGTCAGCATCCACCGCGCCGTACAGCATAAACGGCAGTTGCTGATAGAACGTGCGGTGCTGATCCGGCATCTCGCCGCGAATCACCCTACGACCCAATGTGTCCATTCGCTCGGCCACACCCACGTGAGCCTGCAACTGTTTTTCGCCAGCGTGCCAAGGTGAACGGTCCATAACGGCTTCTCCCCTGCGCTTATCGCGCAACAAGAACGGCCCGATCGAGTCGGGCCGTAAACATCAGGCAGTTTTTTGCAAACCGGCGACGGTGCGCGGCATGCCGACAAACCCTGGCAAGGCTTCGATGCGTGCCAGCCAGGCGCGGATGTTGGCGTAGTCATCCAGCGACACATTGCCTTCCGGAGCATGGGCGATGTAGCTGTAGGCCGAGACATCGGCGATGGTCGGCTCGTTGCCGACAAGGTATTGGGTGGAGGCCAGTTCCTGATCGATCACTTTGAGCCAGGTGTGGGAGTAAGCGATCACTTCTTCGGCGTTGTAAGACGCGCCAAACACTGTGATCAACCTGGCTCTTGCAGGGCCAAAGGCAATCGGCCCGGCGGCGACCGACAACCAACGCTGAACCCTGGCCGCACCGACGGGGTCGGCTGGCAACCAGCGACCGTTGCCGTATTTCTGCGCGAGGTAAACCAGGATCGCGTTGGAATCGGCCAGCACTACGCCTTGATCATCAATCGCCGGCACCTGACCAAACGGATTGAGTGCCAGGTAATCCGGCTGCTTGTGCGCGCCTTTGGCCAGATCGACAAAGATCACCTCGGTCGGAAGTTGCAGCAGGGACAGCATCAGCTCTACACGGTGAGCATGGCCAGAGCGTGGGAAGTTGTAGAATTTGATGGCTTGCATGGTCGACTCCGCTGGGTGGTGGCGCCATTCAGGGAAGATCAGCGCCGATGGGGAGCTATCTTCCCCTCTCATCCAAAACAACAGAATAACCAGCAAACGCAATCCATTATTTCAGCCAGTGCAATAACCCGTCAGCCGTGCAAGGCCGGGTGCTCTCGCAGCTCCTTCACGGCGAAGTCCACAAAACTACGGACCCGCACCGGCGCCTTGCGCCCACCCTGGTAGACCACATGAATGGGCAATGGCGGCAGCTCGAAGTCAGCCAGCACGATTTCCAGCTCACCAGCGGCAACCTTGCTCGCCACTTGATACGACAGGACTCGGGTCAGGCCCAGCCCCAGGCTCGCGGCGGTAATGGCTGCCTGATTGGCTGTGACCACAAGCCGTGGTTCCGGGCGAACACTCAGCGGCCCCCCCGCCTCAAGAAATGGCCAGGTTCTCAGTTGGCCAATGGACGAGGTGGCAATAATCGGCGCACCGTTTAAATCATTCGGGTGCAGAGGCTTGCCGCGTTTCGCCAGAAACGCCGGAGAGGCGCAAATCACCCGCCGCACCTCGCCCACACGAATCGCATGCTGGTTGCTGTCAGGCAACTCACCGATGCGCACCGCCACATCGATGCCCTCCTCGACCATGCTCACCACCCGGTCGACAAGCAACGCGTTGATGGTGACTTCAGGAAACTGATTGAGGTAACCGACCGTGAGCGGCGTGACGAACAACTCACCGAACAATACCGGTGCTGTAATCGTCAGTTGCCCACGAGGTTGCGCATGACTGCCGGCCGCCGAATCCTCGGCTTCCTGCACCTCGGCGAGAATCCTCCGACAATCTTCCAGAAAACGCTGCCCCGCCTCGCTCAAATGCACGCTGCGGGTGGTCCGCGTCAGCAACTGCGTGCCAATGCGCGTCTCCAGCGCCGCCACCGCCCGGGTGACACTGGCGGCCGACATCCCCAAACGCCTCGCTGCCGCGGAGAAGCCTTGGTCCTGGGCGACGGCGACGAAGACCTGCATTTCCTGGAATCGGTCCATGAGTTAACTCCTAATGGGCGGTGACCATTCGCTGGTGCAAATCTGGGAACAGCAGCTGTGCAAACCAGATTGGCAATCCTGGATACAGGTCACGGGCCTTGGGTGTTGGACTCTCAACCAGTCCAAGTTGAACAAGGCTTCTAAGCTGATCAGTCGCCACTCGATCAGGCAAACCGGTAAAAATCTTGAAATCGGCTCGGCTGACCGTACCTTGCGTCAACAGGATATGCAGTGCTCGTGCAGCCTCTTGTTTCAGGCCGGATCTTTTTATCCGCTCGTCCCAAGCAAATATCGTGTGAAGCCTTTCGCGCATGTTCGAAATATTAAGTGCCTGCTCGGTATAGCTCATTTGATCCAGACAGGTTTCCAGCATAAATCCAACGAACTCGAACAATCCGGCTTGAGTCAGCTGTCCCCGACCATCGAGATCGCCCCGACGAGTTTTATCCGCATTGGCCAGACGGGCGTAATAAAGGTCCTGCTGCCTGGCGAGGCCACGAGACAACGACCAAAGCGGTGAAACAAGGCCTAACTTATGCAACTGCAAGTGAGTAACCAGCCTCACCGTACGACCATTACCGTCTGCGAAAGGGTGCACCCAAGCTAATCGATGGTGATAAGCCATGATTGCAATCAATCGGCTGCGTGCATCGGGCAATCGTCCATATACCTGCTGCATCCGGTCAAGCATCGGCGTGACCGCCTTACAGGAAGGCGCCGCATGATTTCCTACCAAGACGTCTTTACCTGAGACATCGCGTAACTGACCAGGAATAAACCGGCTGTCATCACTCAAGCGCAGTTGTTCATCCGAGGCGCCATGGAATAGTCGTTTATGGACACGAGAAACAAATGTCGAGCTGAATAGCGAATCCCATGGCAGTTGGCTGTGCCATGTCAGCGCTCTCTCGAAAGCGTGCTGGGTCCCGATATGCGTCATCGCAAGCTCATTCAGTTCCTTTCGATTACGCTTGGGAGCGGACGGCGCGAGGGTGACAGGCTCGGTGAACTGGCCTTCGATCAGGTTGCTGTAGAAACTACTGGTCACGCGCAACAAGCCGCCGACTCGCTGGATCATCTGTGGCGCAACCATGGCGCTCAGCTTTCCAGCCTGGAACGGTACTTGTTCTGCCAACTGTAGAATTTCAGCCGGAAACGATGGCATGAGAGGTTCTAGCCAGTTGATTCCCGTGACGAACTCAGCACTCATGAGGCCTCCGAAATTCGCGGATTTTTTCGCGGATTCCAGACTACCTTTAAAGCCTTTATTTACCTATCTTACAGTGTGTTTGATTTTGTTGGATTGACGGTTTTTCGCGGATTTTTTCAGGGATTTTTCTTACAACATTTCGAGCATTGTCTGGCGTTTCATGGGGAAACAAAGACGCAGGAGCACTCATCATGCTCCCGCGTCCTTCGATTTACTCCACCGTCACCGACTTCGCCAGGTTCCGCGGCTGGTCAACGTCCGTGCCTTTCAACACCGCCACGTAGTACGAGAGCAACTGCAGCGGGATGGTGTAGAGGATTGGCGACAGGATGTCGTGGATGTGCGGCATGTGGACAACGTGGGTGCCTTCGCCATTGGTCATGCCAGCCTTTTCGTCTGCGAAGACGATCAGTTGGCCGCCACGGGCGCGGACTTCCTGGAGGTTGGACTTCAGCTTCTCCAGCAGTTCGTTGTTCGGCGCCACGGTGACCACGGGCATGTCGTTATCCACAAGCGCCAACGGGCCGTGCTTCAGTTCGCCCGCCGGGTAGGCTTCAGCGTGAATGTAGGAGATTTCCTTAAGTTTCAGGGCCCCTTCCATCGCTACCGGGAATTGCGCGCCACGACCGAGGAACAGGGTGTGGTTCTTCTCGGCGAACAGCTCGGCGATTTTCTCCACGGTGCTGTCCATGGCCAGGGCCTCGCCCAGACGGGTTGGCAGGCGACGCAGCTCTTCGACCAGCGTGGCTTCGACGCCTTTGGCCAAGGTGCCGCGAACCTGACCCAGGGACAGAGTCAGCAACAGCAGGCCGACCAATTGGGTGGTGAAGGCTTTGGTCGAGGCCACGCCGATTTCGCGACCGGCCTGGGTCAGCAGGGTCAGGTCGGATTCACGCACCAGCGAGCTGATGCCGACGTTGCAGATTGCCAGGCTGGCGAGGAAACCCAGTTCCTTGGCGTTGCGCAGGGCGGCCAGGGTGTCGGCGGTTTCGCCGGACTGGGAGATGGTGACGAACAGGGTGTCTGGCTGCACCACGACTTTGCGGTAGCGGAATTCGCTGGCGACTTCGACCTGGCACGGGATACCGGCCAGTTCTTCGAGCCAGTAACGGGCAACCATACCGGCGTGGTAGCTGGTGCCGCAGGCGACGATCTGCACGTTACGTACTTTGGCGAACAGCTCGGCGGCCTGTGGACCGAATGCTTGTACCAGCACACCGTTCGGGCTCAAGCGACCTTCGAGGGTGCGTTGAACCACGGCCGGTTGCTCGTGGATTTCCTTGAGCATGAAGTGGCGGAACTCGCCCTTGTCGGCCGCTTCGGCGCCGTCGCGATACTGCACGGTTTCACGCTCGACGGCTTGGCCGTTGACGTCCCAGATGTGCACGCTGTCGCGGCGGATTTCGGCGATATCGCCTTCTTCCAGGTACATGAAACGGTCGGTAACCTGACGCAGGGCCAACTGATCGGACGCGAGGAAGTTTTCACCCAGGCCCAAACCGATCACCAACGGACTGCCACTGCGCGCTGCAACCAGGCGATCCGGTTGATCGGCGCTGATAACAGCCAGGCCGTAAGCACCGTGCAGCTCTTTAACAGTAGCTTTGAGGGCCACGGTCAGATCGCGCAGGTCCTTGAGTTTGTGGTTCAACAGGTGAGCGATGACTTCGGTGTCGGTGTCCGAGGTGAACACGTAACCCAGTGCTTTCAGCTGTTCGCGCAGGGCTTCGTGGTTCTCGATGATGCCGTTGTGCACCACGGCCAGGTCGCCGGAGAAATGCGGGTGCGCGTTGCGCTCGCACGGTGCGCCGTGTGTAGCCCAGCGAGTGTGGGCGATGCCAAGGCGACCGATCAGCGGTTCGGCTTCAAGGGCCAGTTCCAGTTCGCTGACCTTGCCTGGGCGACGCATGCGCTCAAGCTTCTCGTCGTTGGTGAAGACCGCCACACCGGCGCTGTCATAGCCACGGTATTCCAGGCGCTTGAGGCCTTCGAGCAGGATGGCGGTGATGTTACGTTCTGCGACTGCGCCGACAATTCCACACATGCTATTTCTCCTGACTGACAGCCGCGCAAATCAAATTGATGCCGCGGGCCTGAATCTGATCGCGTGCCGCAACGGGTAGGCGATCATCGGTAATAAGGGTATGGACGCTGCTCCAGGGCAGTTCCAGGTTGGGGATCTTGCGGCCGATCTTGTCGGCCTCCACCATCACGATCACTTCGCGGGCGACGTCAGCCATGACTCGGCTCAAACCCAGCAGTTCGTTGAAGGTGGTGGTACCGCGAACCAGATCGATGCCATCGGCACCGATGAACAACTGATCGAAGTCGTAAGAGCGTAGTACTTGCTCGGCGACCTGCCCCTGAAAGGACTCGGAATGCGGGTCCCAGGTGCCGCCGGTCATTAACAGCACCGGCTCGTGTTCGAGTTCGCTCAACGCATTGGCCACATGCAGGGAATTGGTCATCACCACCAGCCCCGGTTGTTGACCGAGTTCCGGGATCATGGCGGCGGTGGTGCTGCCGCTGTCGATGATGATCCGCGCATGCTCGCGAATCCGCGTGACGGCGGCGCGGGCGATGGCCTGCTTGTATTTGGAGACGGGTTGGCCGATGTCGGCGACCAGCTCCTGAGGCATCGTGATCGCTCCGCCATAACGGCGCAGCAACAGGCCATTACTTTCAAGCGCGGCCAAATCCTTGCGAACCGTAACTTCCGAAGTTTCGAAGCGCTTGGCCAGTTCATCCACACTGACTTCGCCCTGCTCATTGAGCAAGGCGAGGATGTTGTGGCGGCGCTGGGGAGTATTGCGTTTCGACATGAGCTGATAAGTTTCGATTCGAAAGATAACGGAAGCAATCAAAACCTATCGGCGAAACTTCGTCAAGCTGTGCAAGAAAAAATATGTGTGGATAACCCATTCGCGAGCAAGCCCGCTCCCACATTGGATCTGTGTCGAACACGAAGGCAGTGTGCGCTGACGATCTCATGTGGGAGCGGGCTTGCTCGCGAATACGATAGATCAGGCTGTGAATATCTCAAACCTGATCAAATCGTTGTGGATAACTCAGCTCTTCTTGATCTTCACCGGCCGTTTCCAGCCATCGATGTTCTTCTGACGTGCCCGAGCCACCGCCAACTGTGCGTTATCCACATTCTGGGTAATGGTCGAACCGGCCGCCGTCGTCGCACCGGAAGAGATATCCACAGGCGCCACCAACGAGTTGTTGGAGCCGATGAACACATCCTCACCCAACACGGTTTTCCACTTGTTGGCGCCGTCGTAATTGCAGGTGATGGTGCCCGCGCCAATGTTGGTGCGCGCACCGATTTCGGCGTCGCCCAGGTAGGTCAGGTGACCGGCCTTGGCGCCTTCACCCAGATGAGCATTCTTCAGCTCGACAAAGTTACCCACATGCGCGCGAGCCTCAAGCACCGTGCCTGGACGCAGGCGAGCGAATGGACCGGCATCGCTGCCTTCGCCCAGGATCGCGCCATCGAGATGGCTGTTAGCCTTGATCACCACGCCTTTGCGCAGGGTGCTGTCCTTGATCACGCAGTTCGGACCGATCACCACGTCATCTTCAATGACGACCTTGCCTTCGAGGATCACGTTGATATCGATCAGCACGTCGCGGCCGACGGTGACTTCACCGCGGACATCGAAACGCGCCGGGTCGCGCAGGGTCACGCCTTGAGCCATCAAACGGCGACCGGCACGCAACTGATAGTGACGCTCGAGTTCAGCGAGCTGCTTGCGATCATTGGCGCCCTGCACTTCCATGGCGTCATGGGGTTGCTCGGTGGCCACCACCAGACCATCGCTGACCGCCATCGCAATCACGTCAGTCAAGTAGTACTCGCCTTGAGCATTGTTGTTCGAGAGACGGCTCATCCAACCACCCAGCTGTGCGAAAGGCAGCGCCAGAATGCCGGTGTTGCCTTCGGTGATCGCGCGCTCGGACTCGTTGGCGTCTTTCTGCTCGACAATGGCCGTGACCTTGCCGGCGGCATCGCGGACGATGCGGCCGTAACCGGTCGGGTCATCCAGCTCGACGGTGAGCAGGCCCAGTTGCTGCGGCGCGACTTTCTTGAGCAGGCGTTGCAGGGTTTCGACTTCAATCAACGGTACGTCGCCGTACAGGATCAGAACGGTGTCGGACTCGATGAACGGCACGGCCTGAGCCACTGCGTGACCGGTCCCCAGCTGCTTGTCCTGCAGGACGAAATTCAGATCGTCCGCGGCCAGACGCTCGCGCACCGCTTCGGCACCATGGCCGATCACCACGTGGATGCGCTGTGGATCAAGTTGACGGGCGCTGTGGATAACATGGCCCAGCATCGAGTTGCCGGCGATCGGATGCAGCACTTTCGGCAACGCCGAACGCATGCGAGTGCCTTGGCCGGCAGCGAGGATAACGATTTCAAGAGACATGACTGGCTACCAATCCTGGGTGGTCAGCGGCTGCGACCAGGTTATGAAAATCGGAAAAGAAAAAAGGGTAGCCGAGGCTACCCTTTTTAATCAATCGCGCAACAAGCAATGGCCTATTAGTGGCCAAACTTCTTGCGGATCTGCTGGACGGTGCGCAGCTGAGCTGCAGCCTCGGCCAGACGTGCGGCAGCAGAACCGTAATCGAATTCTGCACCACGTTCATGCAAGGCCTTCTCGGCAGCCTTAACGGCTTCCTGAGCGGAGGCTTCATCCAGGTCGGCTGCACGTTGCACGGTGTCGGCAAGAACCTTGACCATGTTCGGCTGAACCTCGAGGAAACCGCCAGAGATGTAATACACCTCCTCTTCCCCGCCCTGCTTGACCAGGCGGATCGGGCCCGGCTTGAGATTAGTGATCAACGGCGCGTGACCCAGGGCGATACCAAGATCACCCAGTGCACCGTGCGCAATCACCATCTCGACCAGACCGGAAAAGATTTCCCCTTCCGCGCTGACGATATCGCAATGGACTGTCATAGCCATCTGATTGCCTCAACCTAAATTAGCGCCCGTTGCCGGGCGCCGGGATTACAGTTTCTTGGCTTTCTCGATCGCTTCTTCGATGCCGCCGACCATGTAGAACGCTTGTTCTGGCAGGTGGTCGTAGTCACCGTTGAGGATGCCTTTGAAGCCAGCAATGGTGTCTTTCAGGGAAACGTATTTACCCGATGCACCGGTGAAGACTTCAGCCACGAAGAACGGCTGCGACAAGAAACGCTGGATCTTACGAGCACGGTTTACCAACTGCTTGTCGGCTTCCGACAGCTCGTCCATACCCAGGATCGCAATGATGTCCTTCAGTTCTTTGTAACGTTGCAGAACATACTGTACGCCGCGAGCGGTGTCGTAGTGGTCCTGGCCGATTACGTTCGGGTCCAGCTGGCGCGAAGTCGAGTCGAGTGGATCGACCGCCGGGTAGATACCCAGGGAAGCGATGTCACGGGACAGAACGACGGTGGCGTCCAAGTGGGCGAAGGTGGTCGCTGGCGACGGGTCAGTCAAGTCATCCGCAGGTACGTATACCGCTTGGATCGAGGTGATCGAACCGTTCTTGGTCGAAGTGATACGCTCTTGCAGAGTACCCATCTCTTCGGCCAGGGTCGGCTGGTAACCTACTGCGGAAGGCATACGGCCCAGCAGTGCGGATACTTCAGTACCGGCCAGGGTGTAACGATAGATGTTGTCGACGAACAGCAGAACGTCGTTACCTTCGTCACGGAACTTCTCGGCCATGGTCAGGCCGGTCAGTGCTACGCGCAGACGGTTACCCGGCGGCTCGTTCATCTGACCGTAAACCAGTGCCACTTTGTCCAGAACGTTGGAATCCTTCATCTCGTGGTAGAAGTCGTTACCCTCACGAGTACGCTCACCCACACCGGCGAACACGGAATAACCGCTGTGCTCGATGGCGATGTTACGGATCAGTTCCATCATGTTTACGGTTTTGCCTACACCGGCACCACCGAACAGACCGACTTTACCACCCTTGGCGAACGGGCAAACCAGGTCGATAACCTTGATGCCGGTTTCCAGCAGGTCGTTGCCGCCCGCTTGTTCAGCGAAGGTTGGCGCAGGACGGTGAATGCCCCAGCGCTCTTCGGTGTCGATCGGGCCAGCTTCGTCGATCGGGTTGCCCAGAACGTCCATGATCCGGCCCAGAGTCGCTTTACCGACCGGTACGGAGATGGCAGCGCCAGAGTCGGTGACTTCCAGACCGCGCTTCAAGCCTTCGGTGGAACCCATCGCAATGGTACGAACCACGCCGTCGCCCAGCTGTTGCTGAACTTCGAGGGTGGTTTCAGCCGCGCTCACTACTTTCAGCGCGTTGTAGATGCTCGGTACGCTGTCGCGTGGAAATTCCACGTCGATAACGGCGCCGATGATTTGAACGATACGTCCGCTACTCATAGCTGGATCCTCTGAATATTTGAACCGTTAAACCGCGGCAGCGCCGCCGACGATTTCCGAGATCTCTTGGGTGATCGCAGCCTGACGCGCCTTGTTGTAGACCAGCTGCAAATCGCTGATCAAATCACCGGCGTTGTCGGTAGCGTTCTTCATCGCGATCATCCGCGCAGCTTGTTCAGCCGCGTTGTTCTCGACCACCGCCTGGTAGACCTGCGACTCCACGTAACGGACCATCAAGCCGTCAAGCAGCTCTTTGGCGTCCGGTTCGTACAGATAATCCCAGTGGTGCTTGAGTTCCTGATCCGGGGTTGCCACCAGCGGAATCAACTGCTCCACGGTAGGCGTTTGCGTCATGGTGTTGACGAACTTGTTGGACACCACGGACAGGCGGTCAATACGGCCGTCCAGGTAGGCATCCAGCATCACCTTGACGCTGCCGATCAGGTCATTGATCGACGGCTCTTCACCCAGGTGGCTGATAGCTGCTACGACGTTACCGCCGAAGTTGCGGAAGAAAGCCGCACCCTTGCTACCAACAACACACAGATCGATCTCGACGCCGTTTTCGCGGTTTACCGCCATGTCCTTGACCAAAGCCTTGAACAGGTTGGTGTTCAAGCCACCACACAGACCACGGTCACTGCTCACCACGACATAACCGACGCGCTTTACTTCACGGTCGAGCATGAACGGGTGGCGATATTCCGGGTTGGCGTTGGCCAGATGGCCAATAACCTGGCGGATGCGCTCCGCATAAGGACGGCTAGCAGCCATGCGCATTTGTGCCTTGCGCATTTTACTGACCGCCACTTTTTCCATGGCGCTGGTAATCTTTTGCGTGCTTTTGATGCTCGCAATCTTACTGCGAATCTCTTTTGCGCCTGCCATGTAACACCTATCAGGTTAGCAAGCGGGAGCCTTGCGGCTCCCGCTGCGGCTTACCAGGTTTGGGTGGCCTTGAACTTCTCGATACCGGCTTTCATGCCAGCGTCGATTTCGTCATTGAAGTCACCCTTCACGTTGATCTTCGCCATCAAATCGGCGTGATCGCGGTTGAAGAAAGCAATCAGCGCTTGTTCAAAGCTGCCGATCTTGGCGATTTCGACGTCAGTCAGGAACCCACGCTCAGCGGCATACAGCGACAGCGCCATGTCAGCGATCGACATTGGTGCGTATTGCTTCTGCTTCATCAGCTCGGTAACGCGCTGACCATGCTCAAGTTGCTTACGGGTCGCTTCGTCCAGGTCAGAAGCGAACTGGGCGAATGCCGCCAGTTCACGGTACTGAGCCAGAGCGGTACGGATACCACCGGAGAGCTTCTTGATGATCTTGGTCTGAGCGGCACCACCCACACGGGATACCGAAACACCGGCGTTCACAGCAGGACGGATCCCGGAGTTGAACATGGCCGATTCCAGGAAGATCTGACCGTCGGTGATGGAAATCACGTTGGTCGGAACGAACGCGGAAACGTCGCCAGCCTGGGTTTCGATGATCGGCAGTGCGGTCAGGGAACCGGTTTTGCCGGTCACTGCGCCGTTGGTGAACTTCTCTACGTATTCTTCCGAAACGCGGGATGCGCGCTCCAGCAGACGGGAGTGGAGATAGAACACGTCGCCTGGGTAAGCTTCACGGCCCGGTGGACGGCGCAGCAGCAGGGAAATCTGGCGGTAAGCCACTGCTTGCTTGGACAGATCGTCATAAACGATCAGCGCGTCTTCACCGCGGTCGCGGAAGAATTCACCCATGGTGCAACCGGAGTACGGTGCCAGGAATTGCAGTGCTGCAGATTCCGAAGCGCTCGCTGCCACGACGATGGTGTTAGCCAGTGCGCCGTTTTCTTCCAGCTTGCGAACCACGTTGGCGATGGTCGATTGTTTCTGACCGATTGCCACGTAGACGCAGAAAATGCCGCTGTCTTTCTGGTTGATGATCGCGTCGATCGCCAGAGCGGTTTTACCGATCTGACGGTCACCGATGATCAGCTCACGCTGGCCACGGCCGACAGGGATCATGGCATCGACAGCCTTGTAGCCAGTCTGTACAGGCTGGTCTACCGACTTACGCCAGATCACGCCTGGAGCAACTTTCTCGACCGCATCGGTCTCGGTGTTGTTCAGCGGACCTTTGCCGTCAACTGGGTTACCCAGTGCGTCGACTACGCGACCCAGCAGTTCCTTACCAACCGGAACTTCGAGGATGCGGCCGGTGCACTTGGCGCTCATGCCTTCAGCCAGAGACTGGTAGGAGCCCAATACAACGGCACCTACGGAGTCTTGCTCCAGGTTGAGAGCCATACCGAAGACGCCGCCCGGAAACTCGATCATCTCGCCGTACATGACGTCGGCCAGACCGTGAATCCGCACGATACCGTCAGATACGCTGACGACAGTGCCTTCGTTACGGGCTTGGGAGGTCACATCGAGCTTGTCGATGCGGCCCTTGATAATTTCACTTATTTCGGAAGGATTGAGTTGCTGCATTGCTCTGCTGCCCCTTCAAACTCAAGATTTCAATGCTTCGGCAAGGCTCGCGAGTTTGCCGCGAACCGAGCCATCGATAACCAGGTCGCCGGCGCGGATGACAATGCCCCCGATAAGGGATTTGTCTTCCTCGACTTGCAGGCGCACTTCCCGGTTGAGTCGTGCACTGAGAACCTTGGCGAGTTTGTCTTGCTGTTCTTGGTTCAATGCAAAAGCACTGGTCACTTCAACGTCTACCGATTTCTCTTGTTCGGCCTTGTACAGGTCAAACAGAGCGGCGATCTCCGGCAGAAGCGGGAGACGGTCGTTTTCGGCAACGACGTGAATGAAGTTCTGTGCCTTGGCATCAAACTTGTCGCCGCACACGTCAATAAACGTGGCGGCCTTGTCTGCGCTCGTCAGTCGCGGGGCCTTGAGCACGCGCTGCATGGTGTCGTCTTGCGACACTGCTGCAGCCAGGCCGAGCATGGCTGACCAAGAGGCCAGTTGCTGGTGGGCCTGGGCGTGCTCGAAGGCTGCCTTAGCGTAAGGTCGGGCCAACGTGGTCAATTCTGCCATGATCGCCCTCGCTTAAATTTCAGCAGCCAGTTTGTTTACCAGCTCCGCGTGCGCGTTTTGATCGATTGTGGAACCCAGGATCTTCTCGGCGCCAGAGACTGCCAGGCTACCCAGTTGGGCACGCAGCGCGTCTTTGACACTGTTCAGTTCCTGCTCGATCTCGGCCTGAGCCTGAACCTTCACACGGTCAGCGTCGATACGGGCTTTTTCAACAGCCTCTTCAACGATCTGGTTACCGCGTTTCTTGGCTTGCTCAATGATTTCGGCTGCCTGAGCTTTTGCTTCGCGCAGTTGCTGACCCGCTTTATCTTGGGCCAGCTCCAGGTCGCGAGCTGCTCGGGCGGCAGCGTCCAGTCCATCCGCGATCTTCTTCTGACGTTCGTGCAAAGCCGCGATGACCGGAGGCCACACGAACTTCATGCAAAACAGTACAAAAATGAAGAACGCAACGGACTGGCCAATCAGGGTTGCATTAATGTTCACGCCAACACCTCGCTCGTTCGTTGCACATCACACCAATTACTCGAAGGTTCGAGTAATTAGCCAGCGAGTTGACCAACGAATGGGTTCGCGAAAGTGAAGAACAGAGCGATACCAACACCGATCATGGTTACGGCGTCGAGCAGACCGGCAACGATGAACATTTTAACTTGCAGCATTGGAACCATTTCTGGCTGACGCGCTGCGCCTTCCAGGAACTTGCCGCCCAACAGGCCGAAACCAATTGCGGTACCCAGTGCGCCCAGGCCGATCAACAGTGCAACAGCGATAGCGGTTAGACCAACTACAGTTTCCATCTTTCCTCCCGACTTTTACGTCGTATGGTTTAGGTTTTTTAGATTTTAAAGCGGTAAAACAAATCGTTTCATAGCCCTGTTCGGGCACCCACCCGTTTGACCGGGTGGGACATCAGACTAGTCGAGACTGGTCTTAATGGTTCTCTTCGTGCGCCATCGACAGGTAAACGATGGTCAGCATCATGAAGATAAACGCCTGCAGGGTGATGATCAGGATGTGGAACACAGCCCACGCCCACTGCAGAACTACGCCCAGGCCGCTAAGCCAGAGCAGACCGCTGCCGAACATCACAGCAATCAGAATGAAGACCAGTTCGCCGGCGTACATGTTGCCGAACAGACGCAGTGCCAGCGAGATAGGCTTGGCGATCAGTGTCACGAACTCCAGCAGGAAGTTCACCGGAATCAGCAGGGCTTGAACGAAGATGTTCTTGCTGCCGAAAGGGTGCAGGGTCAGTTCGCCGATGAAGCCGCCGATGCCCTTGACCTTGATGCTGTAGAAAATGATCAACGCGAACACCGACAGGGCCATGCCCAGGGTAGCGTTCGGGTCAGTGGTCGATACGGCACGGAATGGAATGTGCGCATCACCAGTGATCAGGATGGCCAGCTGAGGAATCCAGTCGACCGGGATAAGGTCGACGGCGTTCATCAGGAAGACCCAGACGAAGATGGTCAGTGCCAGCGGTGCAATCACCGGGCTACGGCCATGGAAGCTGTCTTTCACGCTGCCATCGACGAATTCGACCAATACTTCAACGAAGTTCTGCAAAGCACCAGGCTGACCGGAAGTCGCCTTCTTTGCCGCCATGCGGAAAAGAAGAACGAAGATCAGACCCAACGCAACCGACCAGCCGAGGGTATCGACGTGGAAAGCCCAGAAGCCCATTTCTTTGGCTTCTGCTGCGGTGTGGGCAAAACCCCACCCGCCAGTTGGGTGCTGACCGAAGGTCAGGTTCTGCAAGTGGTGCTGGATATAGCCCGAAGCGGTTGTCTCTGCCATGGTTGCCTCAAACGCCCTAAGGTCTCGAAAGTCTTGTTCTCATCAGCAGGGGCGCGAACCAGCTGACCAGTTGGGTCAACACGAAGACGCCGAATACAGCTAGCGGCGCCAATGGCTTCACACCTGCGAACGTCAATGCAAAGAGCACTGCCGTCAAAATCAGTTTGCCCGCCTCACCGGCATAAAAAGACCGGACGATGGCTTGGGCTGCTCGGGCGCCGGAAAACCGAAATGCCCTGTGAGCGAAATAAACATTGGGCAGCAAGGCTATCAGGCCTCCGCAGAGTCCTGAGTACCCGGCAACGACTCCGTGCCATTGCCAGAGCGCCAAAGCGGCGATCAGCAAAACGACAAACTGAGCCATTAACACCGGAAAAACTGCCAGGCGATGGAACGGCAAGCGGTTTGGCGTGCGGCTTTCCATCACAATTACTCCCCAATGGTCGGCTGCCAGAATTCAATAACTTGGCATAATTTGTGCCGACAAAATGCGCGCAGAGTATAGGGGCGGTTCAGCCCCTATTCAACTGTCAGGTAGTGATTTCCGACTGCACGCTACATGAGGAAATGTTTCAGCGAATGTGCGCGAGCACACCCTGAAGCTCATCGAGGGAGTTGTAACCAATGACCAACTGCCCTTTCCCCTTCTTTCCGTGGCGGATCTGCACCGCAGAGCCTAGGCGTTCGGCCAGGCGCTGCTCGAGTCGGGCGATATCCGGGTCCGGTTTCACCGGTTCGGCAGGCTCCTGTTTGCCACTCAACCACTGGCGAACCAGTGCCTCAGTTTGGCGCACAGTCAGCCCCCGTGCGACAACATGTCGCGCCCCTTCAACCTGTTGATTCTCCGGCAAACCGAGCAAAGCACGCGCATGACCCATTTCCAGGTCGCCGTGCGACAGCATGGTTTTGATAACTTCCGGCAACGCGATCAAGCGTAGCAGGTTGGCCACGGTCACGCGGGATTTGCCCACAGCTTCGGCCACTTGTTGCTGAGTCAGCTGGAATTCCTGCTGCAAACGCTGCAGGGCCACGGCTTCTTCGATCGGATTGAGGTCTTCACGCTGGATGTTTTCGATCAGCGCCATGGCGATCGCGGTTTCATCCGGCACATCGCGAACCATCGCCGGGATGGTTTCCTGGCCAGCCTGCTGACTGGCGCGCCAGCGGCGTTCACCGGCGATGATTTCGAAGCGACCGCTGCCGATCGGACGAACCACGATCGGTTGCATCACGCCCTGGGCCTTGATCGACTGCGCCAGCTCTTCCAGGGCCTGAGGGTCCATGTCCCGACGCGGCTGGTACTTGCCGCGCTGGATCAGGTCCAGGGGCAGGTGCTGCAGCTCACGCTGATCGGCCTGCACCGCTTGTTCTTCCAGCGAGCTGACAGTCGGACCACTCAGCAGTGCATCCAGTCCACGTCCGAGACCTCGTTTCTTGACGGCCATGGGGATTCCTTAAGTTGCCTGAGCGGCGGCGGTGCGTGAGTTTTTGCGTTGACGACGAACCAGCTCGCCGGCCAAGGCCAGATAGGCGATAGCGCCACGCGATGCTTTGTCGTAAGCCAGTGCCGGCATGCCGTAACTGGGTGCTTCGGCCAGGCGGATGTTGCGCGGGATGACGGTGTCGTACAGCTGCTCGCCGAAGTGTTCCTTGAGCTGCGCCGACACATCGTTCATCAGGCTCAGGCGCGGGTCATACATGGTCCGCAACAGACCTTCGACTTTCAGGTTCGGGTTGAGCAATTCAGCGATGCGCTTGATGTTATCCACAAGGTCGCTCAAGCCTTCTAGCGCAAAGTATTCGCACTGCATGGGGATAATCACCCCGTCAGCCGCGACCAGAGCGTTCAATGTGAGCATCGACAGCGACGGTGGGCAGTCGATCAAAATGTAATCGTAGTTTTCACGGATCGGCGCCAGCGCACTGCGCAGGCGACTTTCCTTCATCTGCATTTCCAGCAAAACCACTTCCGCAGCCGTCAGGTCGCGGTTGGCCGGCAACAGCTGGTAACCGCCGTGCTCGGAGTAGTGCATGGCCTGGGCCAGGTCGCACTCGCCGATCAGCAGGTCGTAGACCGAGTTTTCCAGCCCGTGTTTATCCACACCGCTACCCATGGTGGCGTTGCCCTGTGGATCGAGATCGATCAACAGCACCCGGCGCTTGGTAGCGACCAGGGAAGCTGCGAGGTTGATGCAGGTGGTGGTTTTACCCACACCACCTTTCTGGTTCGCTATCGCGAATACCTTAGCCATTCTTGCTTGTGTTCCCAATCATGCCGTGCGGCGCAGTATCAGCAGATGGCGTTGGCCTTGGCAACCAGGTACGGCCAGGGCGTGTTCGCTATCGAGGTGGAAGTCTGCCGGCAATGCTACCAGCTCATCGGCCGGATGAACGCCCTTCATTGCCAGCCAGCGTGTATCGGCGTCGCCCAAGTGGCGAGTCCAGTTACTGAAGTTTTCCATACTGCTGAACGCCCGGGAAATGATCCCGTTGAATGGCTGGGCAGGCTGAAACGCTTCGACACGGCTGTGGATAACTTGCAGGTTATCCAGTTTGAGTTCGAGTTTGACCTGGGTCAGGAAGCGGGTTTTCTTGCCGTTGCTGTCCAGGCAGGTCACTTGCGACTCTGGAAACAGGATGGCCAACGGAATACCCGGCATGCCGCCGCCGCTGCCGACGTCCAGCCAACGACCGTTCTCGACGAACGACATCACGCTCAAACTATCGAGCAGGTGACGGGAGACCATTTCGTCCGGATCGCGCACGGCAGTCAGGTTGTAAGCCTTGTTCCATTTGATCAACAGGGCCAGATAACCCAGCAGCTGGGCGTGCTGGGCTTCTGTCAGCGTGACACCGAGCTGGCGGGCACCTGTGGATAACTCTTCGGCATGTTGCGAGGTGACCAACGAACTCAAGCGCTTTGCTCCAACTGACGGCCCGCGCCGCGTTTTTTCAAATGAATCATCAACAGCGAAATCGCTGCCGGCGTGACGCCCGGGATTCGTGATGCCTGGCCCAATGTCTCTGGACGGGTCGCGCCGAGCTTGCTCTGGATCTCTTTGGAGAGACCGGAAATGTTCGTGTAATCGATATCCACAGGCAGTTTTGTATCTTCGCTAGCCCGCAGACGAGCGATTTCATCCTGCTGACGATCGATGTAACCGGCGTATTTGGTCTTGATTTCGACCTGCTCGGCGACCTGTGGATCTTCTGCACCCCCACCGGTGACGGCGATCAGACCAGCGTAGTCGATTTCCGGACGGCTCAGCAGGTTGAGCAAATTGTATTCATGGGTCAGCGGCGTACCGAATTTCTCGGAAATCGCATCGCCCTGCTCGGTGCCCGGGCGAACCCAGGTACTTTTCAGGCGTTGCTCTTCGAGATCGATGCTTTCGCGCTTCTTGCAGAACGCCGCCCAACGCGCGTCATCCACCAGACCCAGCTCCCGACCTTTTTCGGTCAGGCGCAGGTCGGCATTGTCTTCACGCAGGATCAGGCGATATTCGGCACGGGATGTGAACATCCGGTATGGCTCTTGGGTACCGAGGGTAATCAGGTCGTCGACCAACACCCCGATGTATGCCTCGTCGCGACGCGGGCACCAGGCGTCTTTGCCCTGCGCACGCAGTGCGGCGTTGGCGCCGGCCAGCAAACCCTGGGCACCGGCTTCTTCGTAACCGGTGGTGCCGTTGATTTGTCCGGCGAAAAACAGACCGCCGATGACCTTGGTTTCGAGGTTGTACTTCAGGTCACGCGGGTCGAAGTAATCGTATTCGATGGCGTAGCCCGGACGAACAATGTGCGCGTTTTCCATGCCGCGGATCGATTGCACGATTTGCAATTGCACATCGAACGGCAGGGATGTGGATATCCCGTTCGGGTACAGCTCGTGCGTCGTCAAACCTTCCGGTTCGATGAAGACTTGGTGGCTTTCCTTGTCGGCAAACCGGTGGATCTTGTCTTCGATCGACGGGCAATACCGCGGGCCGATGCCTTCGATCTGCCCTGCATCGGAATACATCGGCGAACGGTCGAGGTTCGCGGCAATGATTTCGTGGGTGCGGGCATTGGTGTGGGTAATCCAGCAGCTCACCTGTTTCGGATGCTGCTCTTTGGAACCCATGAACGACATCACCGGGATCGGTGTATCGCCTGCTTGCTCGGTCATCACGGAGAAATCCACAGAACGACCGTCGATCCGCGGAGGTGTACCGGTTTTCAGACGACCAACCCGCAGTGGCAATTCACGCAGGCGGTGAGCCAGGGCGATCGATGGCGGATCGCCGGCGCGGCCGCCGGAATAATTCTGCATGCCTATGTGGATAAGTCCACCGAGGAAGGTGCCAGTGGTCAACACCACGGAATCCGCGAGGAAACGCAGGCCCATTTGGGTGACAACACCACGCACTTGTTCCTGCTCGACGATCAGGTCATCAGCTGCTTGTTGAAATATCCACAGGTTCGGCTGGTTTTCCAGTGCTTCGCGGACAGCGGCCTTGTACAGAACCCGGTCTGCCTGAGCGCGAGTAGCACGCACGGCCGGGCCTTTACGGCTGTTCAATACGCGAAATTGAATACCACCTTTGTCGGTAGCCATGGCCATCGCGCCGCCGAGGGCATCGATTTCTTTAACCAGATGGCTTTTGCCGATCCCGCCAATGGCAGGGTTGCAACTCATGGCACCGAGGGTTTCCACGTTATGCGTCAGCAACAGGGTTTTCGCACCCATACGTGCTGAGGCCAGTGCTGCCTCGGTACCGGCATGACCGCCGCCGATGACGATCACTTCAAAACGGGAAGGGAAATCCACCACGCACCTCGTGCCTGCTTCAGTCAGGTAATCAGGAATAGTTTGAGCTCAGGTTTCTATACCTGGTCGGCAAGTATAGGGACTTCGCCCTTCCTAAAGAACCCTTTGCACAAAATTTAACCAGCTGTGGAGAAGTCGGGGTTATAGAAATTAAAAAGAGAGAAATTTATTAAATCTTTGTTTTTATGTTTATTTCTACTGAGCCTACTTTCTGTGGATAGATCTCTACAGGCCTTTATATTCAATATGTACAGAGATTCAAAACCCTGTGGTCATGTGCCAAGGAGGCCCTTGGATAACCGGTTTAAGCCTGTGGATGAAAGGGGTGGTTATCCACAGGGGTGGTTATCTTCAGTTTTCAGGCCCTGTTATCAACTGCCCTTAGTGGCAGTTACTCACAGGGCTTAATCCACAGAAAAGCGTTGAACGAGCCTGTTCCGCACACGGAAAATCCGCTCAAGCAGAAAGAATCTGCTCAGCACTGGAGGAAAATCCAAGAGAAGGGAGGGAACAGACAGGCGCGAATGGCCTGTCTGTGTACAACGGAAGGACTATTTACCGATGCAGAAGCTGGAAAAGATGCGTCCCAACAGGTCATCTGAACTGAACGCTCCGGTAATTTCACCCAAAGAGTGCTGAGCCTGGCGTAAATCTTCGGCCAGCAGTTCACCGGCCCCCGCCAAGGTCAGCTGTGCACGGCCATGCTCAAGGGATGCGCTGGCATGTCGCAGTGCCTCAAGGTGACGCCTTCGAGCACTGAAGCTGCTTTCCGAGGTCTGCTCGTAGCCCATGCAGGCCTTGAGATGTTCGCGCAGCAGTTCCAGTCCCATGCCGGCGGATTTCGCACTGAGGCTTATGGTGACGTGGCCATCGTCACTGACTTCCAGGGCAATCGCTTCACCGGTCAGGTCAGCCTTGTTACGAATCAGCGTGACTTTGGCCGGATCCGGGCGGATTTCGAGGAATTCCGGCCATAACGCGAATGGGTCAAGTGCCTCAGGAGCAGTCGCATCGACCACCAACAGCACGCGATCAGCCTCGCCGATGGCTTTCAGTGCCCTTTCGACGCCGATTTTTTCCACCTGGTCATCGGTATCCCGCAGGCCGGCGGTGTCGACCACATGCAACGGCATGCCATCGATGTGGATATGTTCACGAAGAATGTCCCGGGTAGTACCGGCAATCTCGGTGACGATCGCAGCTTCTCGACCGGCCAAGGCATTCAGCAAGCTGGACTTGCCGGCATTCGGCCGGCCGGCAATGACCACGGTCATCCCATCGCGCAGCAAGGCACCTTGCCCGGCTTCGCGAAGCACTGTGGATAATTCATCACGCACTTTATCGAGCATCGCCAGTACATGGCCGTCAGCCAGGAAGTCGATTTCTTCTTCCGGGAAATCGATGGCCGCCTCGACGTAGATGCGTAGCCCGATCAACTGCTCGGTGAGGTTATGCACACGCTGGGAGAAGGCGCCCTGCAAGGAGCGCAACGCGTTCCGGGCAGCCTGTGCGGAACTGGCCTCGATCAAGTCGGCAATGGCTTCCGCCTGGGCCAGGTCGAGTTTGTCATTGAGGAAGGCGCGCTCACTGAATTCACCTGGTCGTGCCAGACGACAGCCCAGTTCCAGGCAACGTTTGAGCAACATGTCCAAAACGATCGGCCCGCCATGCCCCTGCAGTTCAAGCACGTCTTCGCCGGTAAAAGAGTTCGGTCCCGGGAAATACAAGGCGATGCCTTCGTCCAGCACCCTTTCGTTTTCATTGAGAAAGGGGCCGTAGTGGGCAAATCGGGGCTTCAGTTCGCGACCGCTGATCGCTTTTGCCGCAATGCTCGCCAACGGCCCGGAAATACGGACGATGCCCACACCACCGCGACCTTGAGCGGTGGCGACAGCTGCGATGGTTTCCCGAGGAACGCTCATAAACCGGTATCCAGACAAAAGTGACAGATAGCAAAACGCCCCACTAGGGGGCGTTTTGAGTGGTTATCCACAGTGTAAATCAGGCAGCTGCTTTGGTAGCCGCTTCGATTTTACGAGTGATGTACCACTGTTGGGCGATGGACAGGCAGTTGTTGACTACCCAGTACAGCACCAGACCAGCCGGGAACCACAGGAAGAAGAAGGTGAAGATGATTGGCATCAGCTTCATCACCTTGGCCTGCATCGGATCCGGAGGAGTAGGGTTCAACTGCTGCTGGATAAACATGGTTGCACCCATGATGATCGGCAGAATGAAGAACGGATCCTTGATCGACAGGTCAGTAATCCACAGCATGAACGGCGCTTGGCGCATTTCAACGCTTTCCAGCAGAACCCAGTACAGCGAAAGGAAAACCGGCATCTGCACGAGGATTGGCAAGCAACCACCCAGCGGATTGATCTTCTCTTTCTTGTACAGCTCCATCATGGCTTGCGACATTTTCTGCCGGTCATCGCCATGTTGCTCTTTCAGCGCGGCCAGTTTCGGTGCCACTGCACGCATGCGCGCCATGGATTTGTAGCTGGCAGCCGACAGTGGGAAGAAAATCCCTTTGATCAGCATGGTCAGGAAGATGATCGACCAGCCCCAGTTACCGACCAGCGCGTGGATGTGTTGCAGCAGCCAGAAGATTGGCTGGGCAATGAACCACAGAATGCCGTAGTCGACGGTCAATTCCAGACCTGGGGACAACTCTTTCAGCACAGCCTGGCTTTTCGGACCGGCGTACAGAACAGCGCTGACTTCAGCTTTTGCACCTGGTGCAACGGTCACTGCCGGAGCGGTGTAGCCGATGATGTAGTTGCCTTTGCTGTCTTTACGGGTCTGGACGACGTTGTTTTCGCCCTTCGCCGGAATCCACGCGGTCACGAAGTAGTGTTGCAACCAGGCAACCCAACCACCGTTAACGGTTTCTTTCAGCTGAGCCTTGTCCATGTCCTTCATCGACACTTTCTTGTACGGCTCGTTACTTGTCCACAGGGCGGCGCCCAGGTAAGTCGCGGTGCCGGTGGCAGTGCTGGAAGAAGGATCGGAGCTGGCGTCACGCTTCAGCTGGGCGAACATCGCACCCGACCAAGGCTTGGCGCTTTCGTTGTCGATCAGGTAGGAAACGGTTACGTCATACAGGCCACGTTTCACGGTGAAACGCTTGATGTAGTTGACGCCGTCCTTGCTGAACTTGAGGTCTACGACCAATTGGTCCTGACCGTCAGCCAGTTGGTAAATCTTCTTCTCCGAGGAGTAAACCGGACGACCAGCTGGACTTGCGTCCGGACCGTCGGTGCCGATCAAACCGCTCTGGGCCAGATAAGTCCGCTCGTTGCCGTTATCGAACAACTGGAATGGAATTTCCGGATGGTCCTGGCGACGTGGATACAGCGGCAACGTCAGCTGGGCAACATCGCCACCCTGTGGATCGATAGCCAGGTTGAGCACATCCGTTTTGATCTGGATGAGGTCTTTGCTTACAGCTACTGGTGTTTCAGCAGGTGCAGTTGCACTGGTATCACTTGCGGCGCGTGGAATGTCGTCACTGACAGAAGCATTATTGCCAGTCGCCGTGTCCGGTAGGCCCGGTGCGGTAGTACTGGAAGCAACATTCTGAGTCGGCAGGGCAGCCTGGCCATAGTCCTGGTTCCATTTAAGAACCATAACGTAGGACACGATTGCCAGGGCGACGATCAGGATCGTGCGTTTGATATCCATGATTACTCGGCCATCGAAGAAGAACGGGAGGTAGGGATAGATGGAACCGGGTCATAACCACCGGGATTCCACGGATGACAGCGACCTAAACGACGAAAGGTCAGCCAGCCACCGCGCAGAAGGCCATGATTTTCTATGGCTTCATACGCGTAGCAGGAACAACTGGGGTAGAAACGACAGTGACTGGCCATCAGGGGACTAATGGCATAGCGATAAAACTGGATCGGAACGAGTGCCAGTTTACGCATCGGGACTGTCTACCCCTACAGTTTCGGTTTTGACTGCTGGTACCGGCTTGCTACGTGCCAGACGCTTCCAGAGTTTGCCGAAATGCTGAATCAATTCGGGGTTTTCTACGTCACCCAAACCTTTGCGCGCGACGATAACGATGTCCCATCCGACCAGTGAATCCTGGTTCAGGCGAAACGATTCGCGCATCAGACGTTTGAGGCGATTGCGCTCGACGGAGAGCTTTACGCTCTTTTTCCCGATAACCAGCCCAAGACGGGGGTGATCGAGATCGTTGTTGCGCGCAAGGAGCAGGAGATTTTTCCCCGGAACCTTGCCGGTAGGGGAGTCAAAGACTGCCTTGAAATGCCGGGGGGTAAGCAGACGCTTTTCCCGACTGAAGTCCTGACTCACCTCCAGTGCCGGATTATCAAACTGCCAGACGCGCACGACCTTTGGCGCGACGACGCGACAGGACGGCACGACCGTTTTTGGTAGCCATGCGAGCACGGAAACCGTGGGTACGAGCGCGTTTGATAGTGCTTGGTTGGAAAGTACGTTTCATTGTCGTGTTACCTGGTTCGTCCACAACGGGCCGGAATGGCCCCCGTTTTAAGAGACCGGGGATTCTAGAGAAAGCAAGCCTCTAGGTCAATTTCCAACCAACGTTTCCTTATAAATAGATCTCCAGGGGTTTTCTCGTCCGACGGTCCTTCGCTAGATATAGAAATAAAGAAGGAAGTTATTTAAAGCTTTTCTGTAAAGCTTATAAAATCTAGGGAGGCGATCATCTGTGGATAACTGCCTTCGGCCCTTCTATCTCGTGCTGTACAGAGAATGACAACTACGGTGGAAAACAGGGGGCAGCCTGTGCTGTGCTGTCGGATAAGCTGTGTGTGGAATGACCAGTTATCCACAGGCAGGTTATCCACCGAGTTTCGCCCCCACTTGTCCAGTGCCCTCATGGGCGGTTATCCACAGAGCTTATGCACATACCATTGGTCGTCTTTTTGGCGGTTAACGCGTTGATAAATCATGGTCTGTGCGCAACCTGCATGTGGATAAGTGGGCGTCTGGCCGCTACAATGGCCGCTTGTTTTTGCCTCACCGGCTTTCAACTTAGGGGATATCC